>CXTY01000001.1 GCA_001404055.1 Roseibium album
AAACGGGATTCCTTTTGAGTTGCGAATGTGATTCAAACTCCTAAAAGGAGTTTTCCATGGCGCGGTTTGATCTGAGCGATTTCGAGTGGTCTGTCATCCAGCCACTTCTTCCGTCCAAAGTGCGTGGTGTTGCGCGTGTTGATGACCGGCGGGTTCTGAATGGCATTTTCTGGCGGTTGCGCACCGGTGCGCCTTGGGCGGACGTCCCGGAGCGATATGGCCCGCACATGACCTGCTACAACCGCTTCGTGCGCTGGCGCAAGGCGGGTGTTTGGGATCGAATTTTGGTCGCGGTTTCAACGGCCTATGACGGTAACATCCAGATGATCGACAGTTCTTCCATTCGTGTGCATCAGCACGGCGCGAACGGAAGCAAAAAAGGGGATGCGGTTGCATGGGTCGCTCGCGGGGCGGGCTAACGACCAAAATCCACGCTGTCGTCGATGCGCTTGGGCTGCCGATCAAGTTGAGCTTGTCGCAGGGCCAAGCCTATGACGGGCATGAGGCTCACCGTCTCCTGAGCGACCTTCCCGCCAAGAGTATGGTGCTGGCCGACCGCGCTTATGATGCGGATGCGATCCGCCAGATGATTTTCGATCAGGGCGCATTCGCCAACATCCCGCCCATGCCGCAGCGCAGGCAAAAGCCCGTGTTCAGCAAACACCTCTACAGGGCGCGCAATCTCGTGGAGCGGTTCTTCAACAAACTCAAGCACTTCAGAGCCGTCGCAACCCGTTACGACAAGGACCCCGAAAACTATCTCGCAACCATCAAACTCGCCTCAATCCGAATTTGGATGCGATTTAATGAGTCGGTGGCCTAGCCTGCAGCTACCTATTCTAGACTATGTCCGGTTATTGTCTCGTTGCTTGAGACCGTGGCCGGTGGTTTCACGCTTGCCTGAAGCAGTTCAGCCCACTTTGCCAGGTTCGTCCCGCTTTTCTTGAGATAGAATTTTGATTCCCGGTAGGAATATCACTTCGTCTATTCAGGCAGGCTTTGCAAAAATAGCATGGTTTTTACTATCAAGGTGTTGGTGATATTCTGTCGCTGATCGAAAAAAAACGCATTTAACTGAGGTTTCCTCAGTAAAGTCAATTGAATTTGAGCACTAACATTTCAAAGCCAGATCCGGGATCTGATACAATCGCAACCAAATTTTGGTCTTTGGCGATTGGGGGAAGAAGTGCTTAAGTTTCTATGCGTTTTAGCACTCCTATTGCCATTTCTTTCCGTGAATAAAGCGTTTGCCACTGACAAAGACGCAACGGTTGTGATGTTGACCTGGCGCGGAAAAACAAACGCGGAAAAGGCGTTTTTGAAGGCCTTGGAAACGTCGGGTCGGAATATCAACGTGACCCATTTTGATGCTGGCCGGGACCGGAGAGCGCTTGGAGCGTTTTTACATTCGAACAAGGACGCCATTCGAAGTGCGGATGTGGTTTACACATTCGGTACTTTGACAGCGCGTGTGGTTCAATCGTTCGATCTGAACGGTGTCCCGCATGTCTTCAACATCGTTGCAGATCCAGTTGGAACAGAACTCGTTGAAAGCCTTGAAAACCCGGGAGTTGCCAGAACCGGTGCCAAGAACACGGTGCCATTGGGCTCGGTCTTCAATACCTTGAACGAAGCAATTGAATTTGACACGGTCGCGGCGTTGTTCGATCCCCGAGAGGTGACGTCTGAGGCTCAGGTTACCAAACTTTCTGCGGTTCTCGGAGAGCTTGGAAAGACTGTAAAAGGTGTTCGGTTTGTTCCAGATGCTGGAAACCTTGGCAATCAGATTGAGACCATGCGAAACGAACTATCTGACGCGGACCTTGTCTATATCCCTGCTGTTTCATCGTTCGTTGGCCAAACCAGGTTGATCTCGCAGGCCAGTCCAGAAGACGCGGTGATCGTGGGAGCAATTGAAGCATATGTCGGCAACGGGGCGACGATTGCGATTGCCACAGACTATTTTGAAAGGGGGAGAGCGGCAGCCGAAATTGTGTTCGCCATTCTGGACGGCGCATCTCCGGCATCTATTCCGGTGAAGGAAGTCGCGATCGAGGAAGCCATTATTGTAATCGACAGCAAAGATGCGAGGGCGAGCAAAATTGATCTGGATTTCCTCGCCGGAACACTAAAGATGATCGATTAGGTTTTGCCTCACGGAAACAGGCTGGCCGTACGCAGGATGCGGCATTGTTTGTCTGGGCTCTTGGCCGAGACGCACAGATCCGTTATCTCAGCGAAAAGGCAACACTTGAAAATTTCCAAGGTCCTACATGAACGATATTGCCGCTGACAGCGTGGATACTGAAGTTCCAGCACTCCTGCGCATTGCGCCGTCCAATGTTGAGTTCAAGAAGCTACGCAAGCGTTTGCTGAGGCAGGTGCGCGAAGCAATCAGTGACTTTGGGATGCTTCCTGAGGAAGTTGTTGCTCAGCAGAAAAAACCGAAGTGGCTTGTATGTCTGTCCGGTGGCAAGGACAGCTATACCCTGCTGGCAGTTCTGATCGAACTGCGATGGCGTGGTCTGCTGCCAATTGATCTGATCGCCTGCAATCTGGACCAGGCGCAGCCTGGCTTTCCAACGGATGTCCTGCCGAAGTTTTTTGAAGACAATGACATCGAGCACATCATCGAGCGCCAGGATACTTACTCCGTCGTCACCGAAAAGATTCCGGAAAACAAAACCTATTGCTCGCTCTGCTCCCGGTTGCGTCGCGGTATCCTATACCGGATCGCGCGTGAGCAAGGCTGCGAGGCGATTGTGCTGGGTCATCACCGGGATGACATCCTCGAGACCTTCTTCATGAACCTTTTTTTTGGCGGGCGCCTGGCGTCGATGCCGCCAAAGCTGCTCAATGATGAGGGCGACCTTCTGGTTTTGCGGCCTCTTGCCTATTCAGCGGAAGGTGACATCGCCAAATTTGCTGCTGGCCTTCAGGTCCCGATCATTCCCTGCAACCTGTGTGGTTCTCAGGACGGTCTGCAGCGTGAAGAAGTCAAACGCATGCTGCAGGGATGGGAGAAGGCAAATCCCGGACGCCTGAGCGTTATGGCACGCGCGCTGGGCAACTCGAGGCCGTCGCACCTGTTGGACCGGTCGCTCTTTGATTTTGCCAACCTGCGCCCGGCAGAGAACCCACCAGAGCCAGACAACGGCGAAGCCGAAGAGCCCTGTGGCGCAAGCCTGGCCATGACAGCGAAGTTGTTTGCGGCGGAGTGAAGCTGGAAAACAGCTAACCGCCGAACAACACCCGTAACCAGTTTTCGACATGCTTTGCAGATGTATTCAGCGTGGGTTTGTTCTCCTGATGGATAAGGTAATGGCTCTGACCCGAAGGTATTTTTGCCTCGACAGGAATTGCGAGCCGCCCAGAAGCCTGAAGTTGCAGGGCAATCCGCTCGAGCACTAACGCGACGCCGCCCTGAGCCGCCGCCCATTCAACAGCAGCTAGTGACGTATCCACAGTCACACTGGCAGGCATGTCTGACTGCCTAAGTCCGGTAGATTCAAAAAAACGCGGCCAATGGTCTTCAAAACCGAGAATTTGAACAAACCTTTGCTTCGCCAGATCCGAAGTGGTTGCAATAGACCCAACGTGGTCGGGATGGCAAACAGGGACTACGAAGTCTGATCCGAGTGGTTCTGCATAGCATCCTGGCCAGTTTCCGGTGCCAAGCCGAACTTCAATATCGATTCCCGAGTCCAGAACTGTGTCTGCCCAGATTGCGGATAACAGGCGTATTCTGAGTTCCGGATGGTCCGCCTGGAGTCGAGGAAGAGCGGGGCCGATGATCAGTACAGCCTCTGATATTGGAGCGCGGATTGTAACAGTTCCTGAAGTCGGTTTCCCAAAAAGACCTTCGGTTGATACCGCAAGCTCCTGCAGTGCTTTTCGAACTGGTGGCAGATAAGCTCTGCCGGTTTCCGTCAGTTCGACCTTTCGCGTGGTGCGCTCAAAAAGCAAATGTCCAAGCTGGCTTTCAAGTGCGCTGATGTGATTGCTCACCGCCGCCTGGGTCAGACCAAGGTCTGTCCCAGCTGCCGTAAAGCTACCAAGGCGGCTCGTCGCTTCAAAACTTCGAAGCCAATGGAGGTTAGGTAAGGATTGCATCACTTTAATTCATAAGAAAAACAACGGAATGTCTATAGATTATTTCGTTTCTCTTTTGCCTTGGTGAGGCCCAGTGTGTTTTCGATCTAACGCTTAATCGGAAAGGCGCTCAAAATGCGTGTCGGATTTATCGGTCTTGGCAATGTCGGCGGAAAACTTGCCGGCAGCATCCTTCGCAACGGTTTTGAACTCATGGTTCATGATCTGGATGAAGCTCAGGTAGACAGATTCGTCGCTCTTGGCGCCAATCGGGGAGAGGGACCCAGCCACTTGGCTGAGAGCTGCGACGTTATCATCACCTGTCTACCCAGCCCGGCGGCCTGTTCGGCCGTGGTTGAAGGTAACAGTGGCATTCTTGAGGGGATTGGCCCGGGCAAGATCTGGGCGGAAATGTCGACGACCGATGCTCGTGAAACCCAACGACTTGCCAATCTGGTGATTACCAAGGGAGCCGAAGCCATTGAATGTCCGGTATCTGGTGGCTGCCACCGTGCCGCGACAGGCAATATTTCCATATTTGCCGGCTGCACACGGGAAACCTTTGAAAAGGCGCTGCCGTTCCTGACGGTCCTGGGGCGGCGCGTACTGCATACGGGAGATGTCGGCTCAGCGTCTGTTCTAAAAGTCGTGACCAATTACCTGGCGACGGCCAATCTTGTGTCGCTCGCCGAAGCACTGGCAACGTGCAAGGCAGCCGGTGTGGATCTGAACACATCTTTTGAAGCGATCCGCATTTCGTCCGGCAACTCCTTCGTTCATGAAACGGAAAGCCAGGTAATTTTGAACGGGTCGAGAGATATCTCCTTCACAATGGATCTCGTTGCCAAGGACATCGGCCTGTTTCAGTCAATTGCAGACGCCAATGAGGTGCCGCTTGAACTCTCCCCGTTGCTCAACCGGATCTTTGCCAATGCCATCGAACGCTATGGTCCGCGCGAACTCTCGCCTAATATTATCAAGCGACTTGAGGACGCGACGGGTCTTGATGTTCGCGCGCCCGGATTTCCCGCGGAAATGCTTGACGATGAGCCGGAAGAGGCAGGATATGAAGTGGTTCCGGTGCGTTGAGGCAAGACCTTGCGCATTAAACTGAAAGTGACATGCACATGATCGAGAAGCGGCAATTCTATATTGACGGGCAATGGGTTGAACCGATTGAACCCAATGACATGAAGGTCATCAACCCGGCAACTGAAAAAGCAATTGCAATCATTTCGCTCGGGTGCGCTGCTGACGTTGACAAGTCCGTGAAAGCAGCTGCGGCTGCTTTCGAGACCTGGGCGGAGACTTCCGTTGAAGTCCGCGCTGCTTTACTGGAGCGGATCATCCAGCTCTATGAACGCCGCACGGCGGAAATGGACGATGCTATCCGCCTGGAAATGGGCGCACCAATCACCTTTGCCCGTGAGCAACAGACACCGTCTGGAACTGGTCATCTTCGCGCGACGCTCGAGGCTTTGAGGGCACATCAGTTTGAACGCCCAAGTCCACGCGGTGGTAGTTTGCTCAGGGACGAGCCGATTGGTGTCTGTGGCCTGATCACCCCATGGAACTGGCCGATCAACCAGATCGTTGCCAAGGTGGCTCCGGCGCTGGCTGCCGGCTGCACGATGGTTCTTAAGCCAAGTGAGATTGCACCGCTTTCAGCTCTGCTTTTTACCGAAATACTGGACGAGGCAGGCTGCCCGGCGGGCGTCTTCAATCTGGTCAATGGTGATGGCCCAGGAGTTGGTGCGGCCATGTCAGCGCATCCGGGGATCGACATGATGTCCTTCACCGGTTCCACCAGGGCAGGCGTTTCCGTGACCCAAAATGCTGCCCCCACTGTCAAGCGTGTCGCGTTGGAGCTTGGTGGTAAGTCAGCAAACCTCCTATTTGCTGATGCAGATCTGGAAACTGCAGTCCGGTTTTCCGTTGAAAGCTGCATTTCCAATTCCGGGCAGTCCTGCGATGCGCCGACTCGGCTTTTCGTGGAACGTGATGTTTATGAGGAAGCCATTGCGTTTGCCGGAAAGATCGCGAACAGCATCAAGGTGGGTGATCCATCAAGAGAAGGATACCACATCGGTCCGGTAATCAGCGAACTTCAATATGAGCGTATTCAGGGGCATATCGAACGTGGCATTGCCGACGGTGCGCGTCTTGTTGCTGGTGGTCCGGGGAAGCCTGAAGGCTATGAGACCGGCTATTATGTCAAGCCAACCATTTTTGCCGATGTCACCAACCAGATGTCCATTGCCCGCAATGAAATCTTCGGACCGGTGCTGGTGATCATTCCGTTTGAGACGGAAGAAGACGCCATCAAAATGGCTAATGATACGGCCTACGGGCTTGCCGCCTATATCCAGACCGGGGATGCGCTGCGTGCCAAGCGGGTAGGCCGCAAGCTGCGGGCAGGCAGCATCTACATCAATGGCGAAAGCCCGGACTGGGACGTCCCCTTCGGTGGCTATAAGCAGTCTGGCAATGGCAGGGAGTTTGGCCAGTTCGGCCTGGAGGACTTTCTGGAACTGAAGGCGATCACGGGGTGAAGATGGTGCTGTTTCAATAGAAGTTTTCCCAGTCGAACCCTTCAACACTTTTTGGCCTTTGACGGCACTTCCTTTGCTTTTTGACTTTAATTCAATAAATGTTCACGTTATGTTCTTTTGATGTTGATGCCATGGAAAGGATAGCGCGATGATCAGAGGAAGCTGCTTGTGCGGCAAAGTGAAATTCGAAATTTCAGGAGAGCCGTCTTCACTGAGCTACTGCCACTGCTCACGATGTCGGAAGGCGGCTGGTATCTTTTCTGCGGTCCTGATCGGGAAAGCTGACGATCTTCGTGTTACAGAAGGGCTGGACCAAATTGCTAAACTTCTGCCTGGGCCGGACGGAAAGCATGAACGCTGCTTTTGCAAGGATTGCGGTACTTCTTTGGGCGACCTCGTCACGGGCGATATTTATGTCGTGGCAGCCTCTGCCCTGGATGATGACCCTGGAATACGTCCATCAATTCATATCCATACGGCATCAAAGCCAGATTGGTATGAGATTTCGGATGATCTGAAGAAATTCGAAGGGGACTACATTCCCGAAAACTAATTTGTAGCCACCTTCGAGGCCTACCTGCCTCCAATCTCGACATGGCCAGTATGGTCGAGCGTTGTAGGAGGCAACCAAACCCCGACGAACCAGTTTTGAAAACAGGACGTCGGGGTGTGTTCGCTCTATGCAGTACCCCTGACGGGCCGATCGTTCTTGATGTTGAAGATCATCCCGTCCAACAGCTCTTCAAGGTCTGGTCGCGCAGCAGGGCCGTTGGAAATGTCAACAAGCATCAGCGTACCATTCGGGCGTATTGCAAAAGCGCCTGGCTCTGCAAAAATGTCTGTCGTCTCGGCTTCTGACAGAGGTTCAGAAATATAAAGACCAAGAGACCGCATTTGCGCCTCGGTCATCCCGTAGCATAAATCAAAGTCCCAGCCGAATTCATCCTTGTCGGCCTGGGCCTTCTTTTGCGTATCGGCGGAGACAACCACAACATCAAGCACATCCGTCCAGGACGGCAGCGCAGCGTTCAGCTTGTTCAAAAAGCGTTTGCACCGCGGGCAGTGACGACCACGATATACAAAAAGCATTGTCCATCTGTCTTTTGACTGTCCGATCGATATTGGGTTTCCCTCAAGCGTTGGAAAGCTTGCTTGTTCGATCGGTTCACCAACGCGTGGCTTTAGCGAGATCATGGTGTTTCCTTTGGATGTAGGTGTCTCAGTACTGAAATAGATGATCGGTGTTTGTTTTTGCTGACTCGCGCGATCCTTTGATTCTTATGACTGAAACGCTGCGCAGATTGCCGAGTTGATTGCCAAGGATAGTTCTGCCGGCATTGTTGACCGCGATGCCAACACAAGTTTGGAAGTGGGAGTCGGGCCGAGACCAAACTCTGCCGAAACCACGGCGAGGCCCTGAATCAGCGAGGAGCGGCCAATGAGGCCAATTGCGATGCCGGCCTCAACAGCAGCGAGAATGCCGGACACGCTTTGGCTGGAATAGACAATACGATGGGAGCGTTTCAACGTTTGCAACGACGCAATCGCTGCGTCGCGCCACCAGCAGGCATGGTCGAACAAGGCAACAGGAAGAGGATCAACACGTGAAAAGTCTGAGTGGCTGGCGGATACCCAACAAGTAGGGTCTTCATAAACAAGTTTTTCGCCTGCAGCCGGTTCTTCCACCTCATAGACAGCCATGTCGAGCTGCCCCTTTTTCAGTGCCTCGGGAAAACCTGCGCTGAGCGCACAGGTTACCTCCAGCTCTACATACGGATGAGCCTGTGAGAAGTCGGCAATGATCCGCGCCAGTCTGGCGCGCCCGTGATCATCCGGAATTCCGAGTCTCAACTTGCCGCGCACCTCCGCCTGCGAAAGGTCACGAAGGGTCAGGTCAAGGCGGCCCGTGATTTCCTGGGCGACTGGCAGCAATTGTTTACCGGTATCCGTCAGCACAACACCCCGGCCATGTCTTTTGAAGACAGCGCGGCCAATTGTCGTCTCCAGCCGCTTGATCTGAAGACTTGCGGCTGACTGTGACCTGTTGATCTGGTTGGCGCCATCGGTGACGCTGCCTGCCTTTGCTACAGCGAGAAAGGTTCGTAATAGATCGCTGTCCAGTTTTTCCATTTGTTTTTTCAATATCTGTTATTGAAACTATTCGTTTTATCTATGACTGAGATGTCGCTAATTTGCAATCGCAAAGGAGATTGCCATGGCAAATCAAGCGTCCGTTAAAGCTCGTTCCAGCCGACTGTTTCGTCCGGTTTTTCTCGGGCTTGGGCTGCTTGTTGCTGCAACACTTTTCTGGCCAGATTTGTTGTTTCCAGCAGCGTGGTTCGTAATCTGGAGCCTTGTGCTTGTTGCACCAATCGTAGTGCCGGGCATATTGCTCGCAGCCTGGATCGTTGCAAGTGGTGCAGATGCGCACATCACTAATGCGTTTGAAGGGAGGGCGTTGAAATCCATTCTCGCTGCCTCTCTTGTGGGCGCTCTTACGCCAGTGTGCGGCGTCACGGTTTTGCCTCTTATGACGGGGTTGTTGTCCGCCGGTGTCCCTCTGGCACCAGTCATGGCTTTCTGGTTGTCCTCTCCGATCACTGATCCCGCCATGCTCGCCACAACGGCGGCAACTCTCGGGCTGTCGTTTGCGATTGGAAAAACGGTTGCCGCCTTCAGCCTGGGGATGTTTGGAGGTGTGGTTACCGCTGCGTTTTCCCGAAAAGACTGGGTGCAAAGAGCACTTCGTAGCAATGGGGTAGTACGCAGATTAAATCCGCCGCGATGCGCCAAACAACAATATTTCGAGCCATTCGTATGGAAAACTCCATCTCGGCGCCAATCTTTTGCCAGGCAGGCAATAGCGACGGTCAAGCTCATGCTGGTTTGTCTGGTGCCGGCGTTTTTTGCTGAATACGCACTTAACGCTCTGATTACGCCAGGCTCGCTCGCCACTTATGTAGGAGAGGGGCAATGGTGGGCAATTCCCGCTGCAGTCCTCGTTGGAGCACCTGCTTACATTGACGGTTATGCCGCATTGCCACTCACACGTAGCCTGATTGAAAACGGCATGTCATCCGGTGCGGCCCTGGCATTCCTCGTTTCAGGTGGTGTCGTTAGTATTTGGGGCGCGATGGCTATTGCACCCGTTATGAAGTTCAAGCCGTTTGTGCTGTATCTCGTGCTTGCAGTCACAGGGTCCTTGATGGCTGGTTATGTCTTCGAATGGAGCGTTTAGGTAAAATCTGGATTTCAGCGCGGTTGCTTTCAAACAGGCAATTTCACCACGGACTTTATCGTCCTTGTGATCAGGTGCATCGACACCTGGCCGAAGCAGGATCGTTCGAACAGAAACTCGTCGTAAAACCGGTTGTATTCTTCCAGGTCCCTGCACATCACCAGCAGGTGGTAGTCGGATGTCCCAGCCACGGCGAAACACTGGAGCACTTCGGGTCGTTGTCCCACTTCGTCAATAAAAGCACGGACGGTATCGGTATCTGTGCGGGCGAGACTGACCTGCACGATGGCGCGGAATTTCAAATCAGCAGCGTCCGGATCGGCGAGCGCTACATAGCTTGAAATGACTCCGGCCTCCTCCAGCGCGCGAACACGCCGCCAGCAGACCGAAGTCGACATGCCTGTTCGCTCAGCCAGATCCTGATTTGTGATGCGGCAATCTTCCTGAAGAACGCGAAGCAGTGCCCGGTCCTGATTTGTCAATTGAACCATAATTCTGGTGAGGTTTCTCGAATGGTTTCAAGTTTCCGACACAACTTACCAAAATTCGGAAGAAATTCAAAAAACAAGAAACGCCTTTCCAGCGCATTCGATTTAGGTTTTCGAACGAGCAACTGGGTCGAAGAGTGCAGCCGTTAGATGACTGCCTACCAGTTGGACACGTGGCCGGTTCGGCGTGGGTATCTATGCCCGGATTGGAGACCATTGGGAGCAGAATTACGATGTCTGAGCTTACCGAAAAGACCATGGGATCAGCTGGCGCGGTTTGCTTGTTCGGCCTGTTCTCCGTCTGGATCGTCGATCTGGAGCTCTACTACAAGCTGCTCGCGACTTTCCTCGTAGGGTTTCTCGTCGTTGGGCTATTCGGCATTCTGCTGTTGAAACGGTGGCGACTGATCAGGACACGGCAGGAACAATTGCATCGCCACAGAAATGGCAATTCAGTGAGATGATCACATTTCCGGTTGCCGTATCGGGGAAGGATAAACGGTAGCGTGAGCTGTGTTTCGGAAGGGAAACGGGCAATTGGGTGATTGCCCGCTCCTTAAGGCACTGTCCGTCAGGCTGGTTCCAGGGCAAACGCTGCCAGCGCGTCGCCGAGTTTCCTGATGTCTTCATCGCGGGTCAGGCTGCCGGTTTCGGGATCAAAGGCATCGCCCCATTGACCGATGCCGACAGACCCTCTGATTTCTCCTCCGAAGTGAGGGGTCAGCATGGCCTGGGTCTGAAGCACGTTTGCACCAGCACGGGGACCCGGTGTTGCAGCCATGGTGATCAACGGTTTGTTCTGCCAGAGCTTCATGTCAATGCGGCTCATCCAGTCGAAGATGTTTTTCCAGGCAGCCGTCACGAAGCCATTGTGTTCTGCAAACGAGACGAGCACAGCATCAGCGCTACCGATCTTTTCAAAGAAGGTCTTTGCGGCGGTAGGGATGCCTGTGTCCTGTTCCCGGTCGACTGAGTAGATCGGCATCTCGAAGTCGTTCAAGTCCAGGATTTCGATGTCCGCGTTGACGTCGACCTCTTTCTGAAAGCGAGAGAGGGCGTGGTCAAGCAAGGCGCGGTTGATGGAGTTACGGCTGTTTGTGGCAGCAAAAGCGAGGATTTTCATGAGGTACATTCCATTGGGCTTTGAACAGGCGCCAGCTGTCTTGCTGACGTCCGATGGATGTTTGGGCCTGAAGGTGGCTGTTGGCATGCTTGCGGTTGCTTAGGACCGACCGAGAATGGCTGGAATCTGACCTTTGTGGATGTAAAGGACGGCGCTGCACAGCAGGCCCAGAACAATTGCCGGGACAGCTGAAGGGCCAAGAATGAGCAAGTGGGTCAGAACTGCGCCGACCATGGTTCCGCCGAGTATCGCAGCCCCCACAACTTGCCGGTTCGGAAACCAGAGCAGTGCGGCGCCTACAATTTCGATCCCACCAGTCAGATAGCGGAAACCCTGGCCGAAGCCGATGGCGTCAAACGTTGCAACCATCATGTCGACACCTGCGAGTTTGGCGCCGCCAGCGCCTAGAAAGGCGGCAGATAGGAGGATGCGTAAGCCGAGCGAAACATATTTCATTTTCAAGTTCCAAAATTGTACGTGATCTTGAATGAAAATATGTATGCTGCATAAAGAGAGCTCAATAGGTGGGAAAGCGCATTATATGCGCGAAAACTATACAAGGTAGAAATGGAAAGATGGTCAGAGCTCCGCACGGCTTACAAGGTTGCCAGACTTGGGACAGTCAGCGCGGCGGCCGAAGCGCTCGGGTTCCACCGGGCGACGGTTAATCGGCATATTGATCTGCTGGAACAGGATCTGGGTGCCAAAATATTTATCCGGCATGCGCGGGGCTATACGCTCACGGATGCCGGCCAGGATATGCTGGACGTTGCCAACCGGGCTGATGAATTGTTTACGGATCTGGAAGGCCGCAGTCGCGGACATGCCGGACAACTCTCAGGTGAATTGACTGTCACTGCATTGATCGGGGTGGTGCCGTTGATCATGCCCGCAATCAAGGCATTTCACCTTGCGCATCCCAAAACGCCAATTGAATTTGTGGCCGGTGCCAAGCTGGCCCGGCTTGAACACGGTGAAGCTCACGTTGCCTTCAGGGCGGGCGCCAAATCTCAGCAGCCAGATTACGTCGTCTTGCCGTTCCGGAACTTCCGGTTCGGGCTCTACGCAAGCCAGGACTACATTGCGCGTAACGGCAGGCCCTCAGGCCAGCAGTTTTCCGGTCATCGATTTGTTGGAAATGTGGGCGAACGCTCTCCTATTCCTTATTCAGACTGGATGGAAGAGCATGTGGACCGGGCGGACCTGAGTTTTCGAACGTCTGATCAGCAAGTCATTCGCGGCGCGGTTCGAATGGGGTTCGGGCTCGGTTTTCTGGCCGAACAGGATGCACGCGGAGATCCAAACCTGGTTGAGATCATTCCTCCCGACGACGCGTGGACCGCAAGTATCTGGATCGTGACCCACGTCGACTTGCACCGAACAGCAAAGGTCCAGGAATTCTTGAGGTTTGTACGCGAAGCAGAAAAATGAATTCTCCGAAGTGTCGGCCTTAACCCCATTCATGGTGTTACCAAGAGATTAGAAGCGATTGTCGGCTAGGTATGCGTAGCGGCGCTCACAAACGATTGCTTTGTTCCTGCTGGACAGGATTCCATCTGTTTCCTATGTCTTGGGTATGACTATTCAAGCCCAACAAACTGCAAACGACTACAGCATAACGGTTGAACCGCTCACCGGTGAGGTTTCGGCCTGGCGAGGGGAACATTTGCTCGCCCGCTCCAGCAATGCACGGGTGATGTATGAAACCCGGTTGCAGCCGGTGGTCTATTTTCCTGTGGAAGATATTCTGGCGGAACTGATTCCGGCGCTTGACCGCAAAACCTTCTGCCCGTTCAAAGGCACTGCTTCATACGATCATGTGCGTATTGGTGGTGAAACGATTGAGCATGGTGCCTGGTGCTACCATAACGCTTTGCCGGAAGGTAAAGCAGTTGATGGCTATATCGCATTCATGCCAGGTGTGGTGAGCCGCGTCGAACATCAGGAAGCCAGTTTGGAAATGCCGCCGGTCGGCAATATTGCCGGCCCCACGGTGGATTGGCTCTTGCGCGAGGCCTGGGCAGCCAAGACGCCCGAAGAATTGATTGGTGCTCTGGGACGCAGGCTTGTTGATGACGGGATTGCTGTCAGTCGCATCACCATCCTGATCTGGTCACTTCATCCGATGATTGCCGGACGGATTTTTGTCTGGTCCCGGGACAATGATGAAGTGAAGAGTCACGCGCCATCCTATGAAAACCTGGAGAGCCCTGCCTTTCGTAACAGCCCGCTCCAGCATGTGGCCGATGGTCTGGGCGGTGTGCGCCAGAAACTGGACACAAATCCGGACGAGTTCATGTTTCCGGTCATGGATGACTTGAGGCAACAAGGAGCGACCGACTACGTCGCTATGCCGCTGCCGTTCTCTGACGGACGGGTCAATGTCATGACCCTGGTTTCCGATCACCCGAAGGGTTTCACCACAGCAAATCTTGGGCTTGTTTTTGAGTGCTCCGCGTTGATCAGCAGGCTTTTTGAGGTTTTTGCGCTGACTTCAAACGCAATGTCGCTGCTGGAAACATATCTTGGCAAGCGAACCGGCGCCCGCGTACTTGGGGGCAAGATCCGTCGCGGTGATGGTGACAATATCGATGCTGCGATCTTGTTCTGTGATTTGCGCCATTCGACCCGGTTGGAAACGGAGCATGGCCGGGAAGCCTATCTGGCGCTGCTCAATCGATTTTTTGAGACGACGACCGAGATCGTTAACGCGCATGAAGGCGAAGTGCTGAAATTCATCGGGGATGCAGTTCTTGCCATTTTTCCCGTCAGCTCTGGTCGGCAACACGCCTGCCAGCAAGCAATGGAAAGTGCAACCGAGATCGTCAAGAGCCTGGGTGAGCCGGATGAAGAAGAAAGCGGGATTGTACTGGATAGTGCAATAGGCATTGCTTTTGGTGAAGTCACCTATGGCAATGTTGGATCGAAGGAGCGGCTGGATTTCACCGTAATCGGAGGCGCTGCAAATATCGCTGCCCGGCTTGGTGACCATGGCAAGGTCAACGGATTGAACGTCGTGGCGTCTGAAGATGTTGTCCAGGAGGCCGGAATTCCCGCGACAGCTCTGGGTGCTGTTGAGCTGCACAATGTTGCGCAACCCGTTGAAGCTTATGCGATTGAGGCAAAACGACTGTAAGCAAGTGGCTTGTGGGCCTAGCGGACCGCGTTTTCTCCGACAAATCCGCCCACAGGCTGGTTGCGAACCAGGATCACCAGGCCTTCTTTGCTCGGCGCAGCATCTATTTGCGCAACACCACCGTAATTGGCGCAAAGGTCTTCAGCGCTCTTTGCGCGGGCTGGTGTAAACATGGTGATTGCCTGGCAGTCAACGCGCCGCAGTTCATTGTCGGTCTTTGTATCGCCAGACATGACGAAACCAACTCCTACCAGAGCCATAGCGAAGGTTGAGGTGGCTACAACAGCAAACTTTTTCATAATCCCCGGTCCCATTTCCTGGCCCTGAGTTGAAGGGCCTTGCGGTATGGTCGGAGAATGCCGGAAAGCACCTGTACTCACTCTGAAATCCGCATTCACCTTGCGTTCAGGTTAGTTGATTCGAGTTTCTTTTCCGAGTTTCTGCCCCAATTTTGCCGAATTCGATTCGGGTTAACTTTGGATAAACTTCAAAGCTAGGTAGTTTTGAGAGGGTGGTCTTACATTGTTCGTCTTTTTGACGCGAACGTGGAACATCAAAGGTGAAGAAGGCTTAGCTGGGCTTGTCGAACCGGATGCAGCGAAGCGCAAGTCCGGTATCCAGTAAAGAGTAGGGTTTTCGAGAATGAATAAACCGCAGAGATTCTCGATACTCGCCTGGAATGACATGAAGTAAAATAGGTATAGCGGTGAAGACTTCTCAGTCCTCTACAAAATTGAGAAAAACAAAAGGGGCGTTAGGCCGCCCCTTGAATGCTTGCATTTCCGTGAAAGAACGCTCTAAGCGCTGGTCTTCACTTCGACGCCTTTTTCACTCATCAAACCCTGAAGTTCCTGATTCTGGAACATTTCACGGATGATGTCACAGCCGCCGACGAATTCGCCTTTTACATAAAGCTGCGGAATGGTCGGCCAGTTGGTGAATTCCTTGACGCCCTGACGAAGATCGTCGTCTTCCAGCACATTGATGCCTTTGTAGGCGGTGCCGACATAGTCGAGGATCTGAACGACCTGTCCGGAAAATCCGCATTGCGGGAAGTTCGGTGTGCCTTTCATGAAAAGCACAACATCGTTGGTGTCGACTTCGTTCTTGATCCAGTCCTGGATGCTCATGAGTGATTGTCCTTGTGTTTCGTAGGCGCAAACAGGGCGCGGCCAATGCGATAAATCAGTTTTGTCACGGCTCTCCAAATACGGACTTCCATGATCAAGGTGACCAGGAGTGCGGAAATCAGAAGGAGCCACAACATGTCATTCTCCGATCTCTTGTCCGCCTATCTGTTGCAGATAGGCGACAGAATCAAGGGGCAGCGCGCATGGCGCGGCAATCTGTCAATTCAGTCTGGTGCCTTGGTCTGAAGGGCCAGAGCATGCAGCGCGCCACCCATATTACCTTTCAGGGCTTCATAAATCAGCTGATGTTGCTGTACGCGGCTCTTTCCCCGGAAGGATTCGGAGACAACATTGGCCGCGTAGTGGTCGCCGTCACCAGCCAAATCACGGATCTCCACCTGAGCATCGGGCAAGGCCTCCTTGATCAGGGTTTCGATCTCATTTGCGTTCATTGGCATCGTGCATCAGTCCTTTTTGCGCGTTCTTGAAAGGCAAACCGTCTCAGGCTGTTGCCATGTAATTCGGGAACCAATCTTCGTGCGCTTTTTTCAAGTTTGCAACGGATATGGTGAGGATGCCTTCAACAGTCAATTCTTCACTGCCCGTTGTGCCGATTTGTTGAACGTTGACACCAGCATCCAGAATGTCTTCTACCACGGCTTCGACCATGTCCTGCGCAACAGTGAGGACATAACGGCCCTGGTCTTCGCCGAAGAGTGCAGCATGGGCCGGGCCTTCAACTTTAACCGTGGCGCCAATGCCGCTGGAAATCGCCATCTCCGCAAGAGCGACACCGAGACCGCCGGAAGACATGTCGTGGACACCAGTCAGGCGGTCTGCGCCGATCAGTTGGCGAACAAGCGTACCGCGGCGCTTTTCCGCCGCGAGGTCTACCGGCGGGGGAGCACCTTCCTCGCGGCCGAGAATATCAGCGAGATACTGCGAGGCCCCAAGATGCGTGCCGAATCCGCCGATGATGAGGATCGCATCGCCTTCCTGGGTAAAGGCTGCTCCTGCACGGACTGTCACATCAGGCAGCAGGCCAACGCCGCCGATTGCCGGGGTTGGCAGGATCGCTTCACCGTGGGTTTCGTTATAAAGCGAAACGTTGCCCGATACGATCGGGAAGTCGAGTTCCCGGCAGGCTTCGCCAATCCCTTTGATGCAGTTGACGAACTGGCCCATGATTTCCGGCTTTTCCGGATTGCCGAAATTCAAGTTGTCCGTTGCCGCAAGAGGTTCGGATCCAACTGCGGTGAGGTTGCGCCAAACTTCGGCAACTGCTTGCTTGCCACCTTCAAATGCGTCGGCTTCACAATACCGCGGCGTGACATCGACGGCGAATGCGAGACCTTTTCGTGTGCCCTCAACCCGAATGACACCGGCATCGCCGCCGGGTGATGCAGCCGTGTTGCCCTGGATCAGCGTGTCGTACTGTTCGTAGACCCAGCGACGTGAAGAGCCATTGGCATTGCCGACAAGCGTTTTCAACGCTTCGGCGTAGTCATCCGGCTCTTCAATTTCGGACGCTGCCAAAACAGCCAGTTTTTTAGGTTCAACCCAGGGACGGTCATATTCAGGAGCTTCGTCACCAAGCTTCTTGATCGGCAGGTCGGCAACAACGTCGCCTTGGTGTTTGACGACAAATCGTAGCGTATCGGTAGTCTTGCCGACGATGGCGAAGTCCAGACCCCACTTTTTGAATATCGCTTCGGCTTCGTGTTCTTTTTCAGGTCGCAACACCATGAGCATGCGCTCCTGGCTTTCCGAAAGCATCATCTCGTATGGGCTCATGTTCTCTTCGCGCACCGGAACCTTGTCGAGGTCCAGTTCAATGCCGAGATCACCGCTGGCGCCCATTTCGACAGCAGAACATGTCAGGCCTGCCGCGCCCATGTCCTGGATCGCGATGACGGCACCGGTCTCCATCAGTTCAAGGCAGGCTTCCAGAAGACATTTTTCGGTAAAGGGATCTCCAACCTGAACGGTGGGACGCTTTTCTTCAATCGTGTCATCGAATTCGGCGGAGGCCATCGTTGCTCCGCCAACACCGTCACGACCGGTCTTGGCACCGAGATAAACGACCGGAAGTCCGACACCTTCCGCTTTGGCAAGGAAAATGGCGTCAGACTGGGCAATGCCTGCAGCGAACGCGTTGACCAGGCAGTTGCTGTTGTAGCGCGCATGGAATTCTACTTCGCCGCCCACAGTCGGCACGCCAAATGAATTGCCGTAGCCACCAACGCCTGAAACAACACCGGAGACCAGATGTCTGGTGCGCGGATGATCCGGCTCACCAAACCGCAGAGCGTTCATTGCAGCGACCGGGCGTGCGCCCATGGTGAAAACATCGCGCAAGATTCCGCCTACACCGGTCGCAGCGCCCTGATAAGGCTCAATGTATGACGGGTGGTTATGGCTTTCCATTTTGAAGACAACGGCCTGTCCGTCGCCAATATCGACGACCCCGGCGTTTTCGCCAGGCCCCTGCAAGACCCTCGGCCCTTTTGTCGGTAGGGTTTTCAGCCATTTCTTGGATGATTTGTAGGAGCAGTGCTCGTTCCACATGGCTGAGAAAATGCCAAATTCAGTGAAGGTCGGCTCGCGGCCAATCAATTCCAGAATGCGCTCATATTCGTCCGGTTTCAGTCCGTGAGAAGCAATCAGGTCGGGCGTGATCTTGATGTCGTTCGGGATCATGACGTTCCAGTTTTTTTGGCCGCTGTGGTTGGTCCGCAAAGGTGCGGGGAGGCAATGATGCCGCCGTTTAGCAGATTGTCGCGAAAATGGGGAGAGCGTGGGCAAAACTTTGTGGATGGCATCAATACTTGACAGGAAGACTGTCAAATGTCTAAATGACAGTTAAGCTGTCAAGTTGGCGAGGGCGTATTGTGAGCGATTCAGATGTCTCAGAACTCAGAAACCTGATTGGTGAAGTGCGCAGGACGTTCCGGCTGCTGGCCGGGCTTTCTGACAATATGCTGGAAAAGCGGGGCCTGACGGCGACGCTGAGAGCAATACTGGAGTTCGTCGCGGAGAATGGACCTTCTCCTGTGCCACGGATGGCGAAGGCCAAATCCATGAAACGGCAGTCGGTGCAGTCGCTTGTCGACCGTCTTCAGAAGCTTGGCCTTGTTGAAACTGTACCTAACCCGCAACACCTGCGTTCGGTTCTTGTCGCGTTGACCGACAAGGGGGAGGCAGCGTTTCAGGCAATTCTCATCGAGGAAAAAAATCTTCTGACCCAGATCGCCGGCGACTGGCCAAAGGGTGGTGTCCGACAAGCCTGTGCGACTCTCGCTGACTTTCAGCGTCGACTAACACCGTTAAGGAGCATGAAAGATGTCAGAGACACTGAATTCGAACACTGAAATCCCTGGGTCCAGGCATCAGCGCAACGGGCATCAGATTCTACGCGTGATTCTGGCAGCTCTGGTGGCCGGTGTGGCGTTAACCTGGTTCTGGGCGACCGCTGCAGTTGAGGTTTTCGGCGCACCGGAAATCCGGTTTTCTGATGCATTTGCAGGGGCGCTCGCGCTTCTATGTCTTGCATACGGCTGCGGCGTAGCCTTTGCGATGGGGCGCAGTCGTCATGAGGCCTGAAATCATTCTGGGTGAGCCGGGCCTGGAATCCCGCAGGATCAATCTGCAAAGGCGCATTGTCGCGCAGTTCAGGAAGCCGCATGGACTGGCCGGCACACTCGCCGGTTGGATCATGGCAAATCGTGCCTCTAACATCGCGCGTAACAAGTGGACGGTCGGTCTCTTGTCTCTGGCGCCAGGCGCAAGAGTGCTTGAAATCGGATGTGGGCCGGGTATTGGGCTTGATGCAGTTTTGAGCGCGGCCGCTGACACCCATGTCACCGGCCTCGATCACTCGGAGCTGATGATAACCAAAGCAGCAAAGCGTCACGCAAATGCGCTGAAATTCTGCCGATTGGAGCTTGTGTGCGGTGAATTGACAAATCTTCAGAGCGGGCAGGGCTTCAACGCCATTTTCAGTTGCAACGTTCTGCAGTTCGTTGACGACCGGAAAGTATTTTTGACTTTGGCTCATAACCATCTGAAAACCGGCGGTCAGTTTGTGACGACCTATCAGCCTCGTGGCCAATGTGCGAGTGCAGATGAAGGGAGGAGCTGGATCAGCCAGTTTGCGGAGGATCTCTGTCAGGCAGGCTTTACAGATGTCGATGTTCAGGAAAGAAATTTCGGCAAAATGCCAGCGTTTTGCGCTATTGCCATGAGGTAGAACTCGAAACGCGGCGGGTGGCTGACCCTGCGCCAGACACCGTGCCAATTGTCGGGTCGGTTGCCGTAAATGCTAGTTACGTCACGACCACCGTTAAAGTAATGATGGCCACTGCAATGACAGGTAGGGCTGCGTATGAACAAAATGTTCCCAACATCTCTATTTCCTTCCGGCTTCGGTGATCCTTAGATGGTGTGCGGATAGGAAAAGACGCGTGATGAAAGTCACGTATCGTCAGTATTGTTTATTTCGTTGAGTAAATAAAAGCGATACTAGCTTGTGTATCTGCAGAACTACGTAGAATTCGCTTTTATATCTGCGTTATTTCGGGTTTGGTGCAGTATTATTTGTTTGGATTTTCTTGTCGAAAATTATCTGTTAGATATTTTTATTGCTCATGAACAGCTATTAGGTTTCAGAGTAACCAAAAAAACTCGTTCATCTGGAAGGGCGTGTTCGGAGCAGAGGGATTATTCCTGGTCGATCTTGTAGGTCCGGGCATGAGCCTCCAGAGCCTCAACCAGTGCGCCGCCGTAGAACGTAATCTCCTTGACGCCACCCGTCTCGGCATCCTTGACCTTCAGTCGGGCGGCTGGGGAAAACATCACGTCGCGGCGCGAAAGGCTAACAATTGCCGTCCAGGGTATCAGCAAAGGGGGATGTCCCATCCTGAAGACAATCATCGGCTGCATGTGAATGCCAGCCAAAGATAAGGTTACGGTCAGGCAGTTCCTATAACTGCCTAACAACCCAAATCTTGCGCTTCGCATCGCGAAAGTTCTTCCGGTGGCTGGGCCCCGCGCCGGATATTGGCGTGCCAGTTCTGCCCAGCCGGCAAGGCGGGAAATCAGCAAAACGATCAGTGACCAAAAGAGCACGAAGCAAACAATAAACACTGGGATAATGAGTATGACGAGGCTAGTTTCGGACATTGATCAACACACTTGAAATACACGAGAAAAGCGAGCGCATTTTTGAAGCATACACTAGGCAGCCGTATTTGCTCCCGCGCATTCATCGATTAGCCACTTACTCAAAACTATCATAACACCCGCTGCTGTCTGCCAGCAGGTTCTGCAATACCCCAAGACCTTTTATGACTTCGTCTCGCGTCATCGGGTTGGTAAAGCCGATCCGGACTCGGTGATAGACCTTGCCGGAGCGACCGGGTTTGAATTCGTCCTCATCGTCGATCAGGACATTGGATGTGGCAGCTGCCGCCTTGAAGGTGCCGGAGAGCCAGGGTTCGGGAACCTTGAGCCACATGAACGGAGCATCTTCAGCCGATGACAGTTCGTAGGCACCAAGGTGCTGTCGGACAAGATCATGGCGGGCAGATATCTCAGTGCATATTCTGCGCCGGAATTCTTCTGCAGCGCCCGACAGCACCAACCGCGTAGACAGCTCGGAGAGCAGATACGAGATGCCGCCTGTCAGCATCTTGTGAGCTGTATAGATTCGCTGGGCGTGTGAAATCGGGCTGGAGACCCAGCCGCCGCGCACGCCGGCCGTGACTGACTTGGACAGTGAGCCAACGTGAAACGTGCGTTCTGGTGCAAGGGCTGCCAGCGGCGGCATGTCGTTGTCGCGCAGGGAACCATAGACTTCGTCTTCGATGATCCAGAGATTGTTCTGGCGTGCGATTGCAGCAATCTTTTCGCGTCGGTCAACGCCCATCATGCCAACCGTGGGGTTGTGCATCGTGGGCATCACAAAAAGCAGTTTGGGATGCTTCTGCGCGCAAATGCGGGCGAGATCTTCCGGAATTGGGCCTTGCTCGTCACGCGCAACAATCACCGGTCGACGCCCAGACAATGCCGCGCCGCGGGCGATTGAACTGTAGGTGAGGTCCTCAAAGGCGACCTGGTCTCCCGGTGCGGTCGTTGCCGCGATAATTGCCATGATTGCGGCCTGCGCACCGGTGCTCGGCACAATACTACCTTCCGGTGGTTCCCAGTTTCCACGGGTCAGCCAGATTTGCCCCGCCTTTCGCCATGTATCCGGCACAGAGCGCGTGTAGCTGGCAATTTCGTAAGGGGAGTCTTGCGTGATTTGCGCAACCAGCTCCCGGATCACCTCCGCCTGGCCAATTTCCGGGGCAGATGTGCTGTCAAAGCGGATGGCTTCCGGCGCAGGAACGGGAAATCGGGTTCCGGCAAAAGCAATATCCTTTGGTGTTGCCATTGCGCCATTGATCCAGGAGGCATCCGACAACTTTGGAAATGCGCCGTTGTTCGAGCGTGGGTCCCAATCCAGATCTGGTTTTGTGTTCTCTTCAAGGGAATGGTCCGGAGCACTGCCCAGAACGAACGTTCCCCGGCCAACTTCTCCGCTCACCAGGCCACGTTGCCTGATCACGGCATAGGCGCGCCCAATTGTGCCGACAGTTACGCCAAGGTCATAAGCAAGATCACGCTGCGGTGGCAGTTTCGTGCCGGCTGCAAGGGTGCCGGTGGCAATATCTTCGGCGATACCGTCAGCCAGCCGGATGTAAAGCGGGCCCTGGCCCTCGGGAATTTCTGGGTGCCAATTTGTCATGGTGACAATTTAGTATATTGCATCTTTTAAGGAGTCAATTCATATGATTGTAGCGCTACAATGCGCTCAATTGTGATTATTGTAACCCTTGTGAGGTGCGAAATGAGTTCAATAGAGACAATTCACGGGCAGCCGATTTCACGATTGCATGCCCGCAACGGTGGCAATTGGGTTGGGTTTATCTGGAAAAAGCTGGAAGCCTGGATGCACGCTAGAAGCAGTCGCCGGCACTTGATGGAGTTGACGAATGCAGAGCTTGAGGACTTGGGTTTAACGCGAGAAGCGGCCTACCGTGAAGCCATTCGGCCCTTTTGGGATACGCAGTTTGATACGCGCAAGAGCCCTTGACGCGTTTGAATGCTCAGCAAGCGTCGCAGCCAGACGATAATTGGGGACCTGTTCTGTCACCTGAATGGAATAATTCTGAAGTTCGGTTTTTCATCCGTTCGACAACAGCCACCCATGACAATGAAGTCCTGTCTGGACTTCAAGAGATGCCGGACATGACGCAGCCTGTGTCCGGCATCTCTTAGTTAGGGCTTTGCCAACGCCGCTAAGGTTGGCGATAGATGAAAAGCCAAAATTGAACCTTAGACAGCGCCGGTATATTCGCCGCGTGCCGGGTAATCATTCTTTTGAACGAAGTCGAGTGCGCCAACCATTTCCTGGAAATGCGGGCGGACGAAAGGCATCGTCTGGACAGACGCAAAATAGAGCGTGCCATCAGGACGGATCAAAAAGACGCCCGGCTCTGAAAAGAGGTCCGGCTCCATAACACCGATCGATGTTTTGCCTCTACTGGTGGAGATGAAAAGACCCCAATCTTTGGCGACCGACAGTGGCAATCCATAGCCGAAACGCAGATCGGGTTGGGCCACTTTTTCAGCCATCTGTTTTGCACGATCTTCTTCATCGGATGAAATCGCGATGGTTTTGACGCCTTTTGCAGCAAAGTCTGCGGTCAAACGGCCAAGTTCTTTCAGGTAAGTGGCGCAGATCGGGCAGTGCAGACCACGGTAAAACACGACCAGCGTCGCGAATTCAGCACCGTCTTTTGAAAGGTCGAACGTTCCGGAGGAGAGCGTTTCAACAATCAGGTCTGGCACCTTTTGGCGAGGAGTGAGCATCTCTTTTTCCTTTTTATGATCGACGACAGAGGCAGGTGTTCCCCTGCGAATGAACTTATGGTACTGAACGTAGGAGATGGAAACATCCTAAAAAGATGATCAGGAGTACGGAAATGCCTGTCCCCTACAGAACAGCCTTCAATGGAAAGTTAGATCGTCTGTCTTCTCTGATCGATCGCTTACGTGTTCAGGTGTCCAATGCGCTGATTGCGGGGACGGAACAGGACACTGCTAATTTCAAGATTATCGAAAACAGGGAAGGTGCACGCAGACTGGTATTTTGTCCGGTGAGAGAGGAAGTTCACTGCGAGTTTTCCGAACGGGAGCCAGGCGAAGGAGAAACGCCGCTAGTTGCGGCGAATATCCAGATTTCCGGGATTGGCAAGCAACTGATAAATGCGTTGCCGCAATGCATCTCCATCCCGCTTGCCGAAGAAGCAAATCTGTCAGCGGTGGTCGCCCCGTTGATTGAAGAAGCAACGCAGCCAAGATGTGGCGGGCAAGCTGCCTTCCAAAGGCTTTGTGAAGTGGTTGTCATCCGGCTGCTGCGCCATGCGATGGAGCAGGGCAAGGCAGATACCGGCCTCTTGAACGGGCTGGCAAATCCAAAAATAGCGGCTGCCCTTGTCGCAATCCACGAAGCACCGGGAGAAAGCTGGACCCTTGAAAAACTGGCTGAAACAGCAGGAATGTCACGCACACAATTTGCCGTAACCTTCAAGGAACTCGTCGGGACGACACCGATGGGCTATCTGTCTGGCTGGCGCTTGGATATCGCACGTGCGGAACTGGAAGTCGGAAGGCAGGTGAAGTCCGTCGCAGCCTTGTGCGGGTTTGCCAGTCCAGCTGCTTTCTCCAGAGCGTTTTCCAGACGATTTGGCTATCCGCCCAAACAGAGACGGCGTCAGGCTGCCTGACGGCCCTCAGTCCCGGTCGTCGCCCTGCTTTTCAAGCGCATAAATTTCGTCGTTGATGTCGTCAACTTTTCGGGCGAACAGGGCTTGTGCGTCCTTGAGACCAAGATTGTAAAAATGGGCACCGAGGGAGGTGTTCAGGAAATCAATAAGGAACTCGGCGTCCATGTTGCCGATTTCCAGATCCAGCTCCTGGTCCATGTAGCGTTTTATTTGGACGGCAAGGCGGGTTCTTGTGTCCTTGTCGAGTTTCAACTCGGTCATGCCGCCTCCTGAAAAAGTTTCCGTCAGGCTGCCTGATCAAGCAGGCTTTCAAAAAGAATACGGCCTTCGAGGCCGCCATTCAGTGCTTCAACCAGATTTTCCGGATGTGGCATCATTCCCAGAACATTGCCGTTTGCATTCATGACGCCTGCAATATCGTTGATGGAACCGTTGGGGTTGGTGCCGTCCGCGTAGCGGAAGATGACCTGGCCATTGTCTTCAACCTGCTTCAGCGTTTCGGGATCGGCAAAGTAATTACCATCGTGATGGGCAACCGGGCAGCGCCAGACCTGACCTTTTTCAAACTTGGAGGAGAAACGGGTCGCGTTGTTGACCGTCTCCATCATCACTTCCTTGCAGATGAAGTGCAGGTTCGCATTGCGCATCAGGGAGCCGGGCAACAGTCCCGCTTCAGTCAGGATCTGAAAACCGTTGCAAACCCCGAGGACGGACACGCCACTATCGGCCTTGGCGACAAGATCCTTCAGGATTGGCGAACGAGCAGCAATCGCACCAGCGCGCAGGTAATCCCCATAAGAAAAGCCACCAGGAACGACGACAAGGTCAACGTCCGGCAGCGTGCTATCCGTGTGCCAGACGCTTTGCGGACGCGTGCCGGTGATCAATTCCAGCGCATGGAACATGTCTCGATCACGGTTGGAGCCTGGAAAAACGATGACAGCGGTTTTCATGGAGCGGGTCCTGTAAGTTCAAAGCAGGAAAAACACGGCAAGCAGTGCCGCAATCGCTGGCAGAAGGATGAAGATTGCCGCTTTGACAGCCAAGAAGCTTATAGCCTTGCGGGTATCATCATCCATCGACAGCGACCATGTTTCAGGCGATTTCGATCGCGTAGTTTTCGATGACGGTGTTGGCAAGAAGTTTTTCGCACATCTGCTCAAGTTCCGCCCGGGCTGCATCCTTGTCGGTGCTGGCCAATTCAACATCAAACACCTTGCCCTGACGGACACTGTCGATATCGTTGAAGCCAAGGCCGCCGAGCGCGCCTTCGATGGCTTTTCCCTGAGGATCGAGAACACCGTTTTTCAAGGTGACGATCACACGTGCTTTCATGACTTTCTTGTCTCCATCAACGTCCGTTGGAATATCCTGCGTTCAGTCGAATGCTGTCAGGAGGCTCCATCAGATTTAGGTCGATTGATCGTATCCGGACTGATTGATCCGATTAGCGTTTCAATCAGCTCAGGGTTTGATCCTGACCGTTTGGGGGCTCCATACACCAGCTTGACCCGTTCTGGAAGGGATGAAGGGAGCCGAAATGAAAAACCCCCGCCATTCTTTCAAAGGCGGGGGCGAATTCGTTTATTTCACCAGGGTCGGGCCGGTTCCGGCGGGGCGCTCATTGGCAGCGATGATGCCAAGGCGCTTGGCGACTTCCTGGTAGGCCTCCAGCATACCGCCCATATCGCGGCGGAAGCGATCCTTGTCCATCTTGTCGTTGGTCTCGATGTCCCAAAGGCGGCAGCTGTCGGGAGAGATCTCGTCGGCGACCACAATACGCATCAGATCGCCTTCAAACAGCCGACCGCATTCGATCTTGAAATCGACGAGGCGAATGCCGACGCCAAGGAACAGACCGGACAGGAAATCGTTGACGCGGATCGCAAGCGCCATCATGTCGTCGAGTTCCTGGGGCGTCGCCCAGCCGAACGCTGTAACGTGTTCTTCTGAAACCATCGGATCATCAAGTTCATCGTTCTTGTAATAGAACTCGATGATGGAGCGCGGCAGCTGTGTGCCTTCTTCCAGACCAAGCCGCTTGGCTATCTGCCCGGCAGCAACGTTGCGGACAACAATCTCCAGCGGAATGATCTCAACTTCCCGGATCAACTGTTCGCGCATATTCATGCGGCGAATGAAGTGAGTCGGGATACCGATCGCGTTCAAATGATTGAAGATGTATTCGGAGATGCGGTTGTTCAGCACACCCTTACCGTCAACAATCTCGTGTTTTTTGTTGTTGAAGGCGGTCGCGTCATCCTTGAAGTGCTGGACCAGAGTGCCTGGTTCCGGACCTTCATAGAGAATCTTCGCTTTACCTTCATAAATGCGCCGACGGCGGTTCATGGGCTGTACCGTGTTGTTTTATAAGAGAGAGGGACCTTGCTCACCCTTCCTGATTTCCACCGGGATGGTCTCCGTCGACCGGTGGTCGCCATCAGGTTGCATTCCCTGTTTTGCGGCGCGGAACTTACCTGAAGCGGGGCAAAAGTACAATCGCCTGTTTTTGGCCTTCTTTTTTGGCGACTGAGGTCCTTTAAAATCGCCAACCGCTAATGCTTTTGGCGCATGTGCGAAGGTACTGCGTTGATTTGTACGGCTGGCGGGGATATGCAAGACACCAAATAAGCCCCATATGTAGGGTAGTGCATAAGCGCAGTTCAGGAGACAATGAGTATGAGCACATTCGACAAGCGCGAAAAGGGATTTGAAAACAAGTTCGCGCATGACGAGGAGCTGCGGTTCAAGGCGACCGCACGGCGCAACAAACTGCTGGGTCTGTGGGCAGCAGAACTTCTGGGTCACGAAGGTGACAAGGCTGAAGACTATGCCAAGGAAGTTGTTCGGGCAGACTTCGAAGAGCCGGGCGACGAAGATGTGTTCCGCAAGATCCGTGGAGACTTCGACGCCAGCAATGTTGATCAGTCCGATCATCAGATTCGCCGCAACATGGACGAATTGATGCATAAGGCCGTCGAGCAGATCCAGAACGAAGCCTGATCCCACGCTTCGCTGTAAATTATGAAAGCCTCCGTCTTGGACGGAGGCTTTTTTCATGGTTCGCGCAAATTCCGGGTAAGTCGTCCTGGCCAAACGAAGCGGTAGCCGTATGGCGTTGTTGTTTTGACAGGCTAGTTTTCAGTGCTCCCTCAAAGGCTCGCTCGTATGAATTCGACGAGAGCCTTCACGCGTTTGGGAATGAAACGCCGTTCAGGGAAAATTGCGTGGACTTCAAAGGGCTCCGGGGAGCTTGAAGGCATGACCGGAACCAGTTCACCAGATCGAATATGGTCTTCAACCAGCCACAGCGGGCTGAGTGTTATCCCAAACCCATCAAGCGCTGCCTCGACTGCGGCCTCCGGGGAGCTGACCCGCACGCGGCCGGTCACGCGAATATTCCTTTTCTCCTTGCCCGAAACAAACGTCCAGTTTTTACCGGAAGGCACGAGAGAATAGAGGACACACTGATGCTGCTTCAGGTCTTCGATGGAAGAAGGCACGCTGTTGGCTTTGATGTAATTCGGGCTGGCGACCAGAACCCTTTCGATGGAGGCGAGTTTTCGCGTCACCATGGTCGGATCAAAACTGCTGCCCGACCGTATCGCGACATCTACACCGTCGCGCAGCAAATCGATCCTGCGGTCCTCGATGAGAATATCCAGGTCAAGATCGGGGTGTTCGGCCAAAAACTCCCAGAGCTTAGGAAGAATGCGATAGCGACCGAATGTGTCCGGGACAGCAATTTTAATGGTGCCGGAAATGGCCGCCTTGGCATCGGATACGTCAGCTTCCATTTCAGCAACATCGAGCAGCAGCGAACGCGCACGCTGATGATAGGACGCTCCAGCGTCCGTCAGGCGCATGCGGCGTGTGCTGCGGTTGATCAGCTTGGTGCCAAGCCGCTTTTCAAGATTTGATATGGTCTTGCTGACGGATGACTGGGTGATGCCGAGTTCTTCTGCCGTGCGCGTGAAACTCTCCGTTTCTGCCACCCGGACAAACACTGACATCGACTGAAAAACATCCACTGCGAGATTCCTATTTATTCACCAAAGGAATATATCATATCAAAAACGGGCTATATATCTCAATTAGGACATCAAATAAACCTCCCGACGACGGACCTGCTGACGAACGCAGCGATCTCGCAATCTCAAATCCGGGAGCTTCAAATGACCTATCTCACCCAACACGACGGCATGGATAATTTTCTTGTCTCGCTCGTCCGCGACCATGAACGCTATGAGCCAATTGTGAAATTCCTCGACAATATCATCGCTGCCTCAACCGACCTGAGCTGGCTAGAGCTGGAAGTTGTCGGAGAGGAAGTGGCACGCCTGCTCGGTGCGGACTATTGCCGGAACCTCAGAAAAGGAATGGTTTCAACGCTGGATGAACAGGATGAAGACATTGAGCGCATGAAGGTGCTGCTAAGGTTCACCACGCGTGTGATCCAATCGCCAAAAAGCATCGACAAAGAACTGATTGACGAGTTGCGGCTAAGCGGCCTGAGCGACCAGGGCATCGAGGATCTGATCGGCTGGATCTGTATCTTGCAGATGTATTCCGTTGTTGAACATGCTTTTGGTTTTGAGGGTATGCCACAGAATGTGCTCAACGAGATCGCTGCTGGCACCGTTGAAAACAAGGGGTATCTTCCGAGTTTTCAATACTTTGTCGAGATGAGCCGTCAAGCATGATCAAAGAGGCAGGCGGGGCGATGGTCTCGCCTGTCCTTTGAAGGGGGGTATCAGTGTCACCTAACTGTGGTTGTTTCGGGTGGCCTGGACAAATCGCATCGAAAGGCGAGGAGGCTGAGCCCTAGCTGCACGCTAAATCAAAGTGATAGAGATTGGCTTTTCCGTCACGCTCCACGGTGACAGTCCCTTGCGCGCCTGCAAAAATACCCGTTCCCCCGATAATGCTGGACGGCAGATACTTGCCTTGGACCCGTTGTATGGTGGTGAAAACAACCCCTTTATCAAACACGTCGACTGGTTCGGTTACCCTATCGACCTGTTGCCAACCGCATCAACCGGACACTTTTGATCTAATTGAGCCTTGCGGTAGCCGTAAAGCGTGGATTTGATGGCAGAGCAAATCAGGAGCCCACTTGTGACCAAACAAATTTCTCTTTCAGACAAACTTCGTTCCGGAACGCCAGTTATCACCGGCTGGTCGTTTTTGTCTGAACCCATGATCGTGGAGATGTTTGCGAGGGCAGGGTATCCCGCAGTTACGGTCGACATGCAGCATGGCACCTATGATTTTGATGGTGCACGTGACGCATTGTCAGCCATTGCACTTGGTGGCGCGCATCGGATTGCACGTATTCCACTTGCAGACAACGCGATGGCAGGACGCCTGGCGGATATGGGGGCTGAATGCCTGATCGCGCCGATGATCAATTCGCGCGAGGAGGCTGTTGCCTTTGCGAGGGCAATCAAATACCCGCCGGTCGGCGACAGGAGTTTTGGCCCTTTTCGCGCGGCGCAGCTCAGCGGCGAGAGCAGCGAAGAATATTTAAAAACCGCCAATTCCCAGCTTGTCTCATTGGCGATGATTGAATCGCAGGAAGCCATCGACGCACTCGATGATATCCTGTCGGTTCCTGAGCTGGACGGGGTGTTTGTTGGGCCAAGCGATTTGTCGCTCTCACTCTCCAACGGTGAGGGTGTTGATCCAAATGGTGAAGGGACCGCCGAAATTTGTGCGATGATCGCCGATAAGACCGCACAGGCCGGGAAAATTCCCGGCGTTTTCTGTCTCAACGCAGACAAGGTGAAGGAAGCCATTCAGCAAGGCTTCAAGCTGATTACCCACGGAATCGACATTGCTTTTATAAATGATTCCGCCAAGACAGCGCTGAGTGACGTAGACGGTTTGCCTTCGGAGAAGCCAGGCGCCTTGACGACTTATTGAGGGCCGTCACCGGCCTGCGCTCTAAATCTATTGCAATTCTCTTGCCCAGCAAGGCCGCGCCGATCCGTAGAGGTCGGCGAACCTGTCGATCAGCACGCGTATTTTCCTCGGAACAAGCGTTCTCGCAGCATGGACCGCATAGAGGGGCTTTGAGGGTAGTTCATGCTCTTTGAGCACCTGAACAAGTTCGCCGGACACCACATAGGGCGCTGCAACAAATGCGGGCAGGCGGGCGACCCCGAGCCCCTGAAGGGCGGCTTCGCATAAAACTTCGCCATTGTTGACCTGAAAGTTGCCGGAAACAGCAATCTCGTCTTGGCCGAAATCAGATTTGAAAACCCAGGTGTCCTTGTTGTCCGAATAGGAAAAGAGAATGCAGTTGTGGGTCAGGAGATCTGAGGGAACCGCGATTGCTGGCTTCTGTTTCAAGTAGCCAGGTGAGGCACAGACAACACTTCCAAGGTTTGCGAGCTTCCGGCAGATCAGGCTGGAGACGGGCAGGTCACCGAACTGGAGTGCGAGGTCACAGCCAAGGTCCAGCGGGTTAACACGCTTGTCGTCCAGAAGCAGATCGATAGACAGTTCGGGGTAGGTGGCCAGAATACCTGGCACATGTGGCGCGACATGCAGCTTGCCGAAGGCCATGGGAGCCAGGATCCTCACGTGCCCGATCACCGCTTCACTGTGCAGGCGTGCGGCGGTCTCGGCATCCTTCAAGTGTGTCAGGCCAGCTACAGCGTGAGCAAGGTAGCGTTCGCCCGCTTCTGTAAGCCGTAAATGCCGTGTTGTACGTTCCAGCAGGCGGATCGATAACTTGCTTTCAAGCGCGCTTATACGTCGGCTGACAGCTGATTTCGACAGCCCGAGAGCTGTGGCTGCCTTTGAAAAACTGTTCGTCTCCGCCACGGCTGCAAAGACTTCCGCATCAAGGAGTGCGTCCATATTGTTGATCTCTGCGCAACAAAGAAGTGCAGAATGTCATTATTGTTGCGAGTAGTGAAGGTGAATATCTGAAGGGCCACAAGAACATTCGTTCGGTTCAAAAAAAGAGGGCTCTTCATGATCAAATCGGAATCCGAAAAATCTCGCTCAGGTCGTGGTTCGCATTCGAGGATTGCAGGTGGGTTGATCGTCGGTATCGGTCTATTGGTCGGAGGAAATTTCGTACTTGCCAAATATCTTGTAATGGCGGACCTCGCGCCTTTCCTGGTGTTCTACTGGCAAATCACAGGTGCGACAGTGATACTGACGCTGGTGATGCTGCACCAAAATAAAATGCGCTTGCCGGGTGCTGCTTCCTTTGCGTTGTGGCGTTATTGCGTACTCGGCGGGATACTTGGGATTACTCTCCCACAGGTTCTGGGTTATTTCGCTCTCCGGGACGTGCCAGCGGGTCTTTTCACGATGGTGGTGACTCTATCACCGCTGCTCACGTTTCTGGCCGCGTCAGTCTACGAGAGACGGATATTGCCCTTTCATCGCGGTCTAGGCCTCCTGATCGGACTTGGAGGGATCTGCCTTGCTGTTCTTCCTGGTCTCAGGGGCGCAGCTTTTCCAGCGATGGCGATCGGTATCGCCTTGTTCGTTCCGGTGTTGTTGGCGATTACGAACGTCTTCAGGGACAAGGCCTATCCCTCCGGCACGAACCCGCTATTTCTCGCGGCTGCCACGCTGGGATCACAGGTGGTTTTGTTGGCGCCCCTTGGCTACGCCGTCGGTGCGTTTGATGTTCGCCAGGAAGCCATCATCACATTTGGTGCCCACTTGGGCGCGCTGATTGTGATCACAGCACTGAGTTACATCCTGACTTTTGAACTTTACCGACACACTGACGGCGTCGGCTTCAGTCAGGTCGGATACTTTGCAACACTCTCGGGTCTAGGGGCCGGTAGCCTGTTCCTCGGCGAGAGCATCAGCTTGCTCTTCATTGGTGCCGTTATTTTGCTGTTTGGCGGCTTGGCGCTTGCAAACGGCGTCTTCACCAGCAATTCCAAATTCGGTTCAAGGAAAGAGAAGCAAGCTGATTAGGTTCAATGGTTTACCCAAGTCTTTTCATGAAGTGCGCGAAGGACATTACGCCTTCCGGCCAGGGGCCATGGCCGCTTTCCGCATTGATGTGGCCAGCTTCGCCCGCATCTTGAAACGTTGTCCCCCAGGACTTGGAGAAAGCCTCGGCCCGCTCATAGTCGCAATAAGGATCGTTGCGGCTTGCAACCATGTGTGCCGGGAACGGCAGGGGATCGTGCGGGATCGGCTTGAAGTCTCCGCCGTCGAACTCCGCGACCAGACCTTTGCGGTCCCAATCAGAGGGCGCAACCAGATAGGCGCCCTTGATCTTGTCCTTCAGCACATGTGCACCGTGCGCGATCAGGATGCAGCCCAGGGAGTGGCCGACAAGTACAACAGGCTTCGTTGCTGCTTCGACTTCGCCAACAAGCGTATCAAGCCATTCTTTCTTGCTGGGTGTGTGCAACTCGGCCTGCTTGACGACTTTGGCAGTCGCCATCTTGTCTTGCCAGCGCAAAAGCCAATGGCCGGGCAGCGTCTTGCCGTAACCCGGGACGAGCAGAATGTCAGTTTCTGAAATCTTCATGGAACACTCTTAGTCGATTTTGTTTGTATCTTCAGGAGAGGGGGCCGAAGAAGCCATGTTTCAATGAACGTGCCCACGCCTTGCGACCGTTCATTTTTGCTTCACGGGCTGCCGTATCCCAGTCATAGGTGAGGATCTTCTCCTGAAAGTTCCAGGAGCTCTGCGTCTTGGTCATCACAGCATAACGCGCATGTGGGCTTCCGGCTTCCATCTTGTGGCGCTGCGGATGGTTGTCTTCATACGACGGCAAACCGACACTGCCCGGGTTCAGGATCGTCTGTCCGGTGGCTTGCAGACGGATCACGCGTGGAATGTGCGTATGACCGCAGCAGATGACTGGTGCACGCTCGCCCTTGATATCAGCCAGCAACGTTTCTTCATCAGGTAGGTGGCCTTTTGGTCCTTCAACCTTCTCGGTCAGATACCGGTCATCATTATCCGGCGTACCGTGACACAGGAAGATTTCGTCCGTGAGCTGAATTGTCGGTTGAAGCGTTTTTAGCCAGGCAACACTCTCGGACGACAGGCGATCGGCTGTGAAAGCATCGGTTGGTCCCATCTTGTTGATCGGACGATCCACCAGAAAACGATCATGGTTGCCCCTGACTGTCGGCCAGGCCGTATCACGCAGGATTGCTGCGGTTTCCTCTGGCCACAACGGCCCGGAGACACAATCTCCAAGGTTGACGATAATATCCGGCGCTTCGGTCTTGAGATCCTCAAGAACGGCTTCCAGCGCCAGAACGTTGCCGTGAATGTCGGAGACAACAGCGATTTTCATGAGTCTTCCCCGACAGTTCGATTGTCATCCCGGTTTGGCGTAGCCAAGACCGGGATCCAGTAAATTGGGGCGGTTGAAGGGCCCCAATTTTTGTCTGTGAATACTGGACCCCTGCCTTCGCAGGGGTGACAAATCATTATGTTTTAAGATCGCACATTCGCGGATGGTTCTTCGCGTTAGCTATCGCCAAAAACCCGCTTGAAGATCGCATCCACATTCTTTGTGTGGTAGCCGAGATCGAAGCGGTTCCGGATTTCCTCTTCGGACAGATATTTGCGGACATCGTCGTCGCCGAGAAGTTCGGTCAGGAAGTCGACGGATGCAGACCCTGCAATCTGGTAGCTGTCCCAGACTTTCATCGCGTTACGCTGAACCAGACGGTAAGCGTCTTCGCGCGAAGAACCCGCCTGGGTGAGCGCAAGCAGAATGCGCTGGGAATGAACCAGACCACCGAGACGATCCATATTGCCGATCATCCGCTCCGGGTAGATCATCAGCTTGTCGATAACACCTGTGAGACGAACCAGTGCGAAGTCCAGTGTGACGGTTGCATCCGGGCCGATCATCCGCTCAACGGACGAGTGCGAGATATCACGCTCGTGCCACAGCGCGACGTTTTCCATCGCCGGGATCGAGTAACCGCGCACCAGGCGGGCGAGGCCTGTCAGGTTTTCCGTCAGGATTGGATTGCGCTTGTGGGGCATGGCCGAAGAACCCTTCTGGCCCTTGGAGAAGAACTCCTCGGCTTCCAGAACTTCGGTGCGTTGCAGGTGGCGGACTTCGGTTGCGACGCGTTCGATAGAGGATGCGATCACACCGAGAGTGGCGAAATACATGGCATGACGGTCGCGCGGGATGACCTGTGTTGATACGGGTTCAGCCTGCAGGCCCATGGCCTTGGCTACGTGTTCTTCAACGCTCGGGTCGATATTTGCAAAGGTTCCGACAGCACCTGAAATAGCGCAGGTTGCGATTTCTTCGCGAGCTGCAAGAAGGCGCGTCTTGCAGCGGTCGAATTCTGCATAGGCTTCAGCCATTTTCAGGCCGAAGGTTACCGGCTCTGCATGAATACCGTGGGAACGGCCGATACAGACGGTGTCCTTGTGCTCCACGGCGCGGCGCTTGATCGCTGCCAGCAGCTTTTCCATGTCTTCCAGCAGCAGGTCGGTTGCTTTGACCAGCTGAACGTTGAAGCAGGTGTCCAGAACATCGGACGATGTCATGCCCTGATGGACAAAACGGGCGTCAGGGCCGACGATTTCCGCAAGGTGCGTGAGGAATGCGATGACATCGTGCTTGGTTTCACGCTCGATTTCGTCGATGCGATCGATGTCAAAAGTCGCACTGCCGCCTTTTTCCCAGATTGTCTTGGCCGCTTCCTTGGGGATGACGCCAAGGTCTGCCAGTGCGTCACAAGCATGGGCCTCGATTTCGAACCAGATGCGGAATTTCGACTCCGGAGACCAGATGGAAACCATGTCAGGGCGGGAATAGCGCGGGATCATCGCTCGCAGGACCTCGTAATTTTCAGGAATTCTGGCTGCGGAATAGCAGAGGGGGGCTGCCCCTTCAATGCAAAGAGACGCTTTTTGCTTGCGAGCCGCCGAACAATGTGAATTTTAGCCATCAGGATCGTGGTTGAATCAGTTTTGTGAGGCTGAAATGACAAAGTGGCGACCAGCCAATTCTATAACCGTAAAAGCGCTTGCACTGATATGGCAGGACGATGCTTTGCTGTTGTCCGAGGTTCGTGATGATAGTGGTCGGGTGAAGGGTATGCGCCCGCTCGGCGGCACGGTCGATTTTGGTGAACCCTGGCGCGATGCACTTCAACGTGAATTTCTGGAAGAGCTTGGCGCCCGGATTACGCTTTTGGACAATTTTTTTGTCATGGAAAACATCTACGAGCACCACGGTGTTACGGGCCATGAGGTCGTTTTCCTGTGCCACGCGCATTTTACAGACATCAGTTTTTACAAGAAAGACAGTTTCACTGTTGTCGAAAGTGATGAAACGCAAGGGCGCGCAGCCTGGGCGTCACTTGAGGAACTGTCAGTCAAACAGCTGGAGCTTTACCCCTTGGGGTTGGCAGAGAAGCTGACCGGTCCCGCCGATGTTCGCATGCCTGGTCGTATCTATAGCTAACTCGATATCTGACCCTGGGGCTGCGAGTTCTGCTTGATCGCACCTCAAGCGTGCTTGATCCCTGATCAGGGCTTGAAATCGGGCTTGTCCACGGGCCAATCGCCAACGGCACCATATTCGTCGATTTCCTCTTCCGTTTCCTCGGACATGTAGAGTTCGAACTTGTCTTTTTGCAGCGATGATTTGTAAGCAAGCACATAGACGCCTGTTGCCAGAAGAGCGACTGCAAGAATGTCCGGACCGACCGAGATGATATTGGCTCCCCCGCCAAAGGAACCAAGGTAGGAAAGCCCTATCAATCCGCCAAGATAAGGGATGAGCCAGAGCGCCTCGCGCCAATCCAGACTGTCAAAACCGCCCTGCGTGCCTCGGTACAAGAGAAGAGCCAGGCCAAGGGCAAGGCAGACGCTGAGATGAAACATCGTCTCCCACCCGCTCCAATAGATGATCAGGCTTGCCACGATGAAGGCAAGGCATCCCGTGAAGGGTGCTGCCGGTAGCACAAACGCCCTTGGTTTGTCCGGCAACAGCCGCCGGAAAGCCAGGACAGCAATCGGTCCGACGACAAAGGACAGAACAATCGAAGAGGTGTTCAGCGAAATAACCTGTTTGAAGGGCAGGGCGACAAAAAATACTGCTGCCACCACGAAATTTGCCAGAAGTGCGAATAACGGTACACCGCGATTGGAAAGCGTTTCCATGAACTTCGGAAACAGCCCGTTTTGCGCCATGGCAAGCCCAAGGCGTGCATTGGAGCCGACGGAGACCAGACCGGAAGCGAAACTGGAGATACGTGCGCCGGTGTCCAGTGTGCTGACGATCCAGAGCGCCCCAACCGCTGTTGCCAAGGCGGCCATGGGCCCAAGTTCTCCCGGGAAATGCAAGGCCTGCCAGCCGTTTTCCAACTGACTTGGTTTGAGTGCCCCTAGAAAGGCGAGTTGCAGTCCGCCATAGATCAAAAGGCAGACGATCAGGCTGAGAACGAGGGCCAGTGGTACGTTCACCTTGGGATTGCGCGCTTCGCCAGCAAGATCAATCACATGTCGAAACCCGATTAGCGCGAAAATTACGCCACCGGTTGAAATCGCTGAAAGAATGCCCTTGATCCCTTCCGGGGCAAAACCTCCATAATCAGAAAAATTGCCGAAGTGAAACTCGGAAGTCATGACGACTGTCGCCAAAACGACGGGGATCACGATTTTCACCCAGGTCAGGGCCGTGTTTATTCTTGCAAAAAACTTGACGCCAAAAGCGTTGAGAACCGTGAACATCATCAGCAAAAAACAGGCTACAATCAGGCCTCCAGCGCTCAACTGGGATCCGGAGTAGAGCCAGGGCGCTGCTCCCTTGGAATAGCTGAGGACAGCTTCCACTTCGATGGCGGCGGTTGTGTTGTATCCTACCCACGCTGTCCAGCCCATGACCATGGAAACAACAGAACCATGGGAAAAATGCGGCACCCGGCCAATGCCCCCTGCGATCGGCAGGATTGTTGCGATTTCCGCAAAGGTTGCAGCCAGTAGCAACATCGCAACGCCGCCAATGATCCAGGCAATCAGCGCAGATGGGCCGGCTGCCTGGGCGGCGAGCAGCGGCGCAAACAGCCAACCTGACCCAAGCATGCCGCTGATGGCGACGAAGGTCAGGCTGAGCAGGCCAATGCTGCGCTGCATGTGAGCCACGGCGAATCTCCCGAAACATTCCCTTTGAGCTTAACCGAGAGTGTGCTGCGGCGGTAAGGCGGGAATTGAACTCGTTGATTCATAGTTGCCTGCGCCGCGCACCTCGCCATCCTTCGAGACGGGCCTTGCAGCCCTCCTCAGGATGAGGTCTGCGGAATGAGCGGAGGCAAACTCTTTATGACGGCCTGACTCCAAAAGGTCATTACCCCGAGCACTGCCTCATCCTGAAGAGGATCGAAGGTTCGTCTCGAAGGCTAACTGCCAATAAAAACACTTCTTAGTTGTATTGTGAGCAGCTATTAATCAACGATGGTCGCAACTTTGTATATCCTGAAATGTTCAGATGGTAGCTACTACACTGGTATCACCCGCAAGGACCTTGCTAGCCGTGTAAGTGAACATCAGCAAGGAATTTATGATGGGTACACCGCCCGCCGCCGACCCGTCGAACTCGTTTACAATTGCACCTTCGAGAGGTTGACCGAAGCAATCGCAGGCGAACGACAGGTCAAAGGCTGGCGAAGGGAGAAAAAGGAAGCGCTGATTTGCGGTAAGTTCGATCTGCTGCCCAAGTTATCTAAACGAGGGGCGAAAACTGGTGGATGGAAGACCACCAGTTCATCCTTCGAGACTGGCCTTGCAGCCCTCCTCAGGATGAGGCAGTGCATTGGGCATGTGCAATTCAGAACGGGACGTCTCTAAGGAGCATTATTTCTTCCGCAGCCCTCATCCTGAGGAAGCGCGCAGCGCTGTCTCGAAGGATGGTGCAAAAAAACGAATTTATGCCTCCAGCGCCGCCTTGCGGATCGCCGAAATATTGGCGGCATAGCTGCCAATCGTGCCGCCCTTGAAGACAGCTGAGCCAGCAACAAGCACGTTGGCACCTGCTGCTGCAACGAGGGGAGCCGTTTCGGGTGTAACGCCGCCATCGATTTCAAGGTCGATCGGTCGGTCGCCGATCATGTCCTTGATCCTGCGGGTTTTTTCGACCTGCGACTCGATGAACTTCTGTCCACCGAAGCCTGGGTTGACTGTCATGACAAGGATCAAGTCCAGCCGGTCCATCACATATTCAAGGACGTTTTCCGGAGTTGCCGGGTTCAGCGAGACACCGGCCTTCTTGCCTAGATTACGGATCGCCTGCAAGGAGCGGTCAAGGTGCTTGGTCGCTTCGGCATGCACTGTGATGATGTCGGACCCTGCCTTGGCAAAAGCTTCCAGATAGGGATCGCAGGGCTCAATCATCAGATGGGTGTCGAAAATCTTGTCCGTGTGCGGGCGCAGCTTGGCTATGACATCCGGGCCGAAGGTGATGTTTGGAACGAAGTGTCCGTCCATGACGTCCAGATGGATCCAATCGGCACCGGCATCAATCACATCGCGAACCTCCTGGCCCAGTTTTGAAAAGTCGGAGGCAAGGATGGATGGTGCGATTTTGATGTCGCGTGGCATGACACACTCCCAGACTGGTCAACTTGGTTTCTAAAGCGACCGTTTTCGTTGTTCTTAGCGCGCTAACACTTCTAACTCTTCGGGGCAAGACAGAGCAAAGATACTCAATCGGTTTAGCGGATCAAAGTTGTCCTGTTATCGCCAGGTATCTGCGGTCCGGACCCTCAAAGCCATGGCTTTCCATTTGAATGAGAACGGCGAACACCGGAGGGGCCTCGTTTGGAAAGTGGGTGACGATGCGTTCTATCCTGTAGCGGAGCGGGCAATTGCGGCTTGAAGGCACCTTTGTGTCGTTGTTCAAGACCCGGGTCTTGCCATGATATGTCAGCGTCAATTTGAAGCCTTTGGTCTCGGCACCGTAGCTTGCGCAATCACCGGAAGACATCGGGTATTCGCTCAACTGTAACTCCAGTGGATCGTCTGCCGGTGGCATCATGTCCAGTGGATTGACGACCATCCTGTGCGGGTTGGAATTCAGTTCCGAGTGCGGGTTGTGGCCTACAGTCAGGCCTTTTCCAGCAATGCCGCTCGTTCTCAGATGTGGTTGCGCGACCGCCCGGTTTTCGGCGCGTGCCGCTGCCAGCAAGGCTTCTTCATCGTAGCCCTGACTGTCGTCCACCTCGTCCTGTCTGCGGAATGGAGAGGGTTTCACCCAACTGTCCTTTGCCACATCCAGAATGAATATTTCCGAATAGGGAAAACCCGACCCGTCCTGAACCCCATATTGTTCAAAGGCAAAGCGACTGCCGTCTTTGGAAAAACCCAGTAACTGAATTCTGGCTGTGTCTCCAGCCTGTGCAATGGGCGCTAGAAAAATGAGAAGCAAAAGAGCTGGGACGAGAAACCTGAGGACGTTTGGAAATAGAGCATTCAAAAACTGGCAATGGGGCACGGCACTCTCCATGGAATTCCTAAACAAGCAGATTGCTGGAGATAAGCATACCTGAAAACCAGCTCAGGTCTGCGGCGTCACAGTTTTGGTGTTTTGACGGCAGAAAACACGCACGAACGGCTTCAGGATCATGGGTAGCATATAGATTGGAAATTGCCCGACCGCGAACCAGAGCCAGGTGAATTCCGGCAAGGTTCCGCCGAAGGCTGCCACCATCAATCCCATGTTGCGTGTTCCGCAAGTGTGCGCAATCGCGTAGGCATCCTCCCGGGTCGCAGGCGAGAAGATGAGCAATGACAGGCCGATTTGTGTGAAAGCCAGGCAGAACGTCAGTGCCGTGAGCGCCAGTGTGTAGAGTGGCTTGGCGACGAAACTTGCTGCAACGCCATCCATGGCTGCAATGGCGAACACCAGTAGCAAAAGAACGTTGAGCCCGCTGATATGATGTGAGCTGCGGGCAAGCCGCTCATCACCAGCGATCTTGCGCAAGATCATCGCGAAAATGAAAGCGCCTACCAGAAGCATCGACAATTGCGCTGCCAGCCCGCCAACGCTGAGTGGCAAATAGGCCCCAAGCATCAATTCGCCAATGAATGGTGCGGTTAGCGGCGTGATGATCATTGCTGCGACTGAAAGTGCCAGGCTCAACGTGCCATCCAGGCCAAGCAGGAACATGAAAGCGGGAGCTGCCATGACGGGAGGGGCTGCTGTGGCGATATAGAGCGCCAACATTACGTCCGGTCCCATTTCTGCCAGTCCCGATACCTCCAATGCGAAATATGTGAGTAAAGGTGCGCCCAGCATCATCCAGATCAGGGCAAAGATCAGCAGCGCGGGATGTCGCAACCGAAGTTTGATTGCGTGATGGTCAACCCGCAGAAAAGCCAGGGTCAACAGGCTGAATACGGATATTGGCAGATAGGGACGCAGGGTTGCGGACAGGGCTGGAAGCGCCATGCCAATGAAGATGCAAACCGCAAGCGCTGCGGTACCATGGCGCCCGATCCATGCCAGTCCTGCCCCTGTCACTCGAATCATCTAAGGTTGTCTCCTGAAATCGCGCAATGTGGCAGGCACATTCGCCTCTTATAGGATCCTGGATCCGGATGCCAGTCCCAACGGCTCCCCCAGGACCTCGCCAGGACGGGTATGGCTAAACAGCAAAAGCAACTACAATCCAATGATGTCATGGTTCTTGGAGCCGGGATCGTTGGGGTGTCGACAGCACTTCATCTTCGTCGCCTGGGCCTGGATGTTGCTCTGATCGACCGTAAACATCCAGGCGAAGAAGCGTCCTTTGGCAACGCTGGAATTGTTCAACGGAACGGATTTGTTCCGCACTCCATGCCCAGGCACCCGCTTCAACTGCTCGAAATCCTGCTTAACCAGTCCACTGCTGTTTCCTATAATCTGCCGACACTTGTGCGCCTCGCGCCCTGGCTGAAGCGTTTCCATGCAGCGGGAAGTGACAAGGCAATCGAACGCTACTCAAGAATAGTTGCCCCCTTGAGGGCTATGGCTGTTGAAGAACATCTGGACCTGGCAAGAACCACCAACGCAGATCGTTTCTATCGGCAGGGAGGCTGGCTGCATCTGTTCCGTAGCGAAGCGTCCTATAAGAAAACCGAAGCGGAACGTCTCTATGCCCGCGTCTTCGGCGTTGCCTACAATGAATTGGCAGCAGGTGATGCGAACACTCTGGAGCCGGGCTTGAAAGCCGCGAAAATGAAGGGAATTCACTGGCTGGACTCGTGGTCGGTGTCCAATCCGGGCGCCGTTGTCGACGCTTTCTGGAGGGGGTACATCCAGGAAGGTGGCCGCTATTACCGGGGAAACGCCCAAAAACTTCGTCAGGAGCGCGGCGGCTGGGTTGTCGAGGGTGAGCAGGGGACGGTATTTGCCCGCCATGTTGTGGTGGCTCTTGGTGCGTGGTCGATGGATGTTCTTAAGAAGCTTGGTGAAAGCTACCCGCTTGCAGTGAAACGCGGCTATCACATGCATTATCGGCCTTTGTCCGGTGCTTCTCTGTCTCGGCCTGTGGTCGACATTGAAAACGGCTTTGCACTGACACCAACCGACAACGGTATCCGTCTGACAACGGGTGTGGAACTTGCGGAAAGGGATGCACCGCCTAATCCATTGATCATCAAGCGGGTCAAGAGACGGGCAGAAGAGCTGTTTCCGCTTGGAAGGCAACTTCTGAAGGAGCCGTGGCTTGGGTGTAGACCCTGTCTGCCGGATTCTCTTCCAATTGTTGGTGCTTCGCCGAAGACGCGCGGCCTCTGGCTCAACTTTGGCCACGCACACGATGGATTTACACTTGGACCCATCACGGGACGGCTTCTGGCTGAAACGATTGCAGGCAAAACACCAATGCTCGATATCTCTGGATTGTCCCCGGAGAGGTTCCAGGCCTAACGCTCTCTATCTTTCCTAAACTTGCACTAAACCCACTCTAAACTTGCGTAACACCTGCCTAAACCTTGGTTGATGGAGGGGTTTATAAGCCTTTGGGCAATGGAGATTTGCGGCTTTCCGATACCAGATCAGGTCAAGCCAGCGGGCAATTCGCTGGTGAACTGATCTCTTGTCAGTCCAACTCTCCAAAAGGAAAGTCACATCATGAAGACCCCGATCAAAACATCCGCCATTGCTCTTCTCTCCACGTCCGGCCTGCTGGTTGCCATGGGAGCTGCAGTGGCTGCAGTTTCCGTTGGTGACAAGTTGGGAACGACCGAGGATGACATCCGCGCAGCGCTCACCGGTCAGGGTTACACCGTTGAGGAGTTCGAATCTGAAGACGGCAAATTGGAAGCAGAAGTCACAATGGATGGCCAGGAGATGGAAGTTGTTGTCGACGCACAGTCCGGTCTGGTTCTGGAATTGGAACTGGAAGACGGTGAGAAAGACGAAAAAGACGACGACTAAAATCTGACTGCGCCAACCCCGGCCGTGCCCGCAAGGGTTTGCCCCACCCCAACGGCCGGGGTTCTTCAAAAAGAACCCGGAATGGAAATGTCAGCTTTGCTGGCTTCTCTGCCTCCGTTTGACACCTCCCAAGGGGCAGCCTAAGGACAGGTGTCTGTCCATGGCGAGCAACCAGTGTTCGCCGATAAACGTCGAGGAATTTCAATGTCTCCCTCCTCCGGTTGGAAAATTGCATGGCCATGGATTTTGTTCGGCCTGCAAGCCATTTGCGTTTTCTTTCTGGTGTTTGAAGAGGTGATTGACCGTGTATCAGGTGAACAGCATGGCGGCCTGATCGGAATTGATTTCCTGGAAAACCTTGTTGTGTCGGTATTGGTCGTCAGTTTGATTGCTTCCGCCTTTCAGGTGCACAAAAGCATGACCCGTCAAAAGCGCATGGAACAACAGATCCGGGCTGCATCCGGAGCCTTCGCAAGCCTTCTGGAAGAGCATTTTGAAACCTGGGGGCTGACACCCTCTGAAAGCGACGTGGCGCTGTTGGCCCTCAAAGGCTTTTCAATTTCGGAAATTGCCGACGTCAGGAAGACCGCAGAAGGCACGGTAAAAGCGCAGTGCAATGCTATCTATCGCAAGGCCGGTGTCTCCGGACGCCCGCAGCTTTTATCGCTCTTTATCGACGAATTGTTTGAAGGAACGCTTGTCCAGGATGGATCGGCAGCACCGCAGCCAGCTGTCTGAAACAGTTGGCGTTCGATTTATTTTCTAACTGAATTGTAATTTGTAATCATTCGCGCCAGTCCCATTTCGTCTCTCAATCGCGGTACGTCGTGCCGTGTTATGAGGAGAAGCGAAATGATCCCTTACATTCGTTATGCAAAACTTGGCTTATTTGCTCCCGCTACCTTGCTTGCGTTTAGCATGACTGCATCAGCGGACTACCAGGTTGGCGACAAGATCGGCCTGTCAATTTCCGATATCGCCAAGGGCCTGGAAAACAATGGCTATGACATCCGGGAAATCGAAGTGAAAGCCGATCGGATCGAAGCGGAAGTGACAATTGAAGGCGAAAAACTGGAAATCAAGATCGATCCGCTCTCCGGTCTGGTGACCAGGATCGAGGACGACTAGGACCAGACGAGCGGCAACTGTTTGAGGTGTGCCGCTTGTCGCCTGGGCTAATGTCATGTGTTGGACGGCTTCACTGAAGTTGCCGTTGCAACACAAAGGCTTCGTTTCAGAAGAAAATCAATTCTCGCGCAACGGCAACGCGACTGTGTCCTTGACCGTATTGACCACAATGCGGGACTGAACGTCCGATATCAGCGTGTTGTCGAGTAATTTCAGACGCAGAAAATTATCGTAGGTTTTGATATCATCTGTAACAACCTTGATAAGGTAGTCGACAGCGCCGGTGATGCGTTCGCATGTGACGACCTCCGGCCAATGGTGCACGAGCTTGTCAAAATTTTCCATGTTTTCCCGGCTGGGAACAGCGAGTTTGACAAAGGAATAGGCCACAAATCCAAGCCCGACGGATTCGCGATCAATAATGGCAGTGATCTGCCGGATGATGCCCTGTTCCTTCAGGCGCTTGATCCTGCGCCAGCACGGTGTCTGACTCATTCCCGCTTCCTTGGCGACTTCGGCAATGGAAAGCGAAGCGTCGCGTTGCAGGACACGGAGAACACGGATGTCGGAGGGGTCGAGAAGATATTTATCTGTCATTGCTTATTTTAGGAATTTTTATGCCGCCCTTTGAAGAATTAATGTGACGATAGCACAGAAATTGCCCGAGAAAAGGATGATATTTATCATAAGTTAGGTTGACTGGACGCGCAGCAGCCATGGATCGACTGATGAGGAGAAAGTCGGATGAATGTGCATATGCCAAGAGTAACCCTGGACGACAAATATGTCGCCTCCGAAGGAAGGGTCTACCTGACCGGCATACAGGCGCTTGTTCGACTGGTCCTGGACAGGGCGCGACTGGATCGGCAGGCCGGATTGAAATCCGGTGCATTTATCTCCGGCTATCGTGGTTCACCGTTGGCCGGATACGATACAGAACTTATGCGTGCGGAACGTTTTCTCAACGAATATGACGCGGTTTTCAAACCGGGTGTAAACGAAGAGCTCGGTGCGACAGCGGTCTGGGGCAGCCAGAAACTGCGCGGTGAAGGTGGTGTCGGACGGGACACCGAATACGATGGCATTTCCGGCATCTGGTACGGAAAGGCACCTGGTGTCGACCGGGCCGGGGACGTACTGCGTCAGGCAAATGCATCCGGCACTGATCGGAACGGTGGTGTATTGGCGCTTGCTGGCGACGATCACCTGGCCAAGTCTTCCATTCTGCCGGCGCAGAGCGAATTTTTCTTCGAACACGCTGAGATACCTGTTCTCAACCCGTCGGATATTCAGGACGTTCTGGATTATGGTCTGCATGGGCTGGAAATGTCCCGGTTCACCAGTCTCTGGACAGCGCTGATCTGTGTTGCCGATACGATGGATGCTTCTGCGACCATCAATGTGTCACCTGACCGGTTGCGCCTCGTACGACCATTGGAAGACGATCCGCGTAAGGACTATCGCCAGAACCGGGATCTTCTATTAGGCAACCGGCTTGAAACGGAACGTCTGGTACGTGAATTGCGCATACCGGCGGCGCAGAACTACGTCCGCACCAATGGTCTTGATCGCGTGACATTTGGAACGCGTCGCCAGGCGAAACTCGGCATTGTCGCCTCCGGCAAGGCCTATCGTGATCTTTTACAGGCACTGGACCTGATGGGGATCACGGAAGAAAAGGCAAGGGCGCTCGGACTTGCTGTCTACAAGGTCGCCATGAGCTGGCCGCTTGAGCCCCTCGGTCTGCGCGATTTTGCGCGCGGCGCCGAACGACTTCTTGTCGTTGAGCACAAGCGCGCTTTCATGGAGACCCAGATCAAGGAGATCTCCTATCATTGGCCGGAAATGAGCCGTCCGGAAATCTGGGGCAAACGCCGCCCTGATGGCGCAGCGTTCCTGTCCGATGTTCTCGAGCTGTCAGTTGCCGAACTCATTGAAGGTCTGATGAAGTGGCTCCCGGACGAGGCCGTCACGGAAGAAACGCGGGCTGTTGCCACCCGCATGACAAAGCAGGCGATGTGGGCCCAGGGCCACGCTGAGCGCGCGACGCGCATTCCCTATTTCTGCTCTGGGTGTCCGCATTCTACCTCGACCAGAACACCTGAAGGTTCTCGATCGATGCCGGGTATCGGCTGCCACGCCATGACGGAAATGGCTGGCCGTACGACCGAAGGTCAGATCGCCATGGGCGGCGAGGGGATCCTCTGGGTTGGTCAGCAGCCGTTCTCCGGCGACAGCCATGTGTTTGCAAACGTCGGTGACGGGACATATTTTCATTCCGGCATTCTGGCGATCCGGCAGGCGGTGGCTTCAAAAATACCCATCACCTACAAGATCCTTTACAATGACGCGGTTGCGATGACCGGTGGCCAGAAAGTTGATGGCCCGCTTTCGGTACCCCAGATCAGCCGTCAGCTCGAAGCCGAAGGTGTCGAGCGAATTGCAATCGTTTCCGAGACCCCTGAGCATTTTGGTTCCTGGACCCCGATTGCGCCTGGTACAAAGGTTCACCATCGTGATGAACTGATGGGCGTGCAGGAAGAGCTGCAGTCCTACCCCGGTGTTTCGGTGATTATCTACGATCAGACCTGTGCTGCGGAAAAGCGCCGTCGCCGCAAGCGTGGTCAGTTTCCCGATCCGGATAAGCGGCTCTTCATCAATGATCGTGTCTGTGAAGGCTGTGGCGATTGTTCTGTTCAGTCCAATTGCCTGTCCATTGAGCCCTTGGCAACGCCGTTTGGTGAAAAGCGGGTGATCAACCAGTCCAGCTGCAACAAGGATTATTCCTGCATCAAAGGCTTCTGTCCATCTTTCGTCGAGATCGACGGCGCGGCATTGAAAAAGCCGAAGAAGGCGGATGTCGATGTTGATGTTCTGGTGAAAGAACTTCCGCAACCCGTGCTTGCCTCACTTGAACGGACACAAAACACGCTTGTGGCCGGTATCGGTGGCATGGGTGTTACCACCATCAGCGCCGTGCTTGCCATGGCTGCTCATATCGATGGCAAGCAGGCGTCAACACTGGATATGACGGGTCTTGCGCAAAAAGGTGGGCCTGTAACGTCTCATGTCCGTTTCGCAGCGATCGATAGGTCCATTGAGGGGCCAAGGGTTCCTGCCGCCAGCCTTGATCTTCTGATCGCCAGTGACATGGTGGTCGCAACCAACGCAGATCAGCTTGCGCTTGCGCATCGCGGCAAGATGTTGACGGTTGCGAACACAAAAGTAGCGCCGACTGCCGAATTTGTGCTCAAGCAAACCCTCTCATTTGATGAGCAGCGCATGGACACCGCCTTGCGTGAAGCATCCGGCACATACGTGGCGATGAATGCAGCCGATATTGCCGAAAAACTGCTGGGAGATACGATCTATGCCAACATGCTCCTGGTGGGTATGGCCTTCCAGAGTGGTGGCCTGCCGATCTCCGATTATGCGATCGAAACCGCGCTTCAGTTGAACGGTACTGCAGTTTCCAGCAACATCAAGGCTTTCAGGGCGGGCCGGGTTCTGGCTGCGCAACCGGAGAAACTTCTCAAAGCGCTGCCGTCCGAAGTCAAAGCCCGTGACTTCAGCCTCGATGAAAAAACTGCTTTCAACGCAAAAGAGCTGACCGCATACCAGGATGAAACCTATTCCGCTCGCTATCTTGGTCTGATCGCGCAGGTCAAGGCTGCCGATGAAGCTCACGGTCCCGGTACGTTCAGGCTTACGCAGACAATTGCAGACCTCCTCTACAAAGTGATGGCCTATAAAGACGAGTATGAAGTCGCGCGTCTTTATTCAGATCCAGCGTTCAAGCAGAAAATTGCTCAGCGTTTCGAAAACCCCAGAAAAGTAAAAGTCCACCTCGCTCCGCCATTTCTTGCGCATCGCAAGGATCCAAAGACCGGACGTCCGCAAAAAATCGCATTTGGTCCCTGGATTTTCGGCGCATTTGGCCTGCTGGCAGGGTTCAAGGGTGTTCGCGGCAAATGGTTTGATCCGTTCGGGCAAACAGCTGAACGCAAAGCTGAACGCGCTTTGATCTCCCAATACGAAGCTGACATTGCGGAAATCCTGAATCGTCTGTCTGCCGGTCATTACGGGCTTTTGGTGGAGCTTGCACGTGTACCGGATCTGGTCTGTGGATTTGGACCGGTCAAGGAAGCCAACCTGAAGAAAGCCTCCGAAAAGCGCGATCTTCTGCTCCAGCAGCTTAACAAGAGGGATGACGGCGGCAGTCGCGATGCGGAAGGCGCCAAGGACTTTCTGGCAGCGGCGGAATAAGCTGATACGTCCCGCTTCTTGAAAACGCAAACCGGCGCCGAGTGGCGCCGGATCACAGCTGTGCAGAGGTTTTCCAAAAGTTCGTTTTTGGGTGCGGTGGCATTCTGCACAAAATCGAGCGCACAAGCGAAACGAGCGCTCAGTGCGGTTGTTCAACTGCAGCTTTTTCGAAATATTTCTATTTTTTATTGGCTGGTCTTATCTTCCTGTTTGCCGCAAGTTGAAACAACAATCCTTTTATTTTCATAGGTTTGTCAGGGAACCTTCAGATGTAATTAGAATTGTCGTAAAGTTTGAGAAAAAGATGATTACATTCTCGAAGTACCCGTTTCGCTCTTCTTTAAATCTCATCGTCATTTTGGATACCAACGCCGGATCGGCAATAATCTGAAAGCTGGTATCGAAGAATGACTGAAGCGTTGAAAACAGAACTGGTAAACTTCTCTGAGCTGACTGGTGAACAAGCCAGCGGTCGGCGGGCGGAACTCGCCCGGCATGTCGCCACCTTGTTTGCACTGACCTCAGACCGCTGTTCGGAAGAACAGGTCGAAATCTACGACTCGGTCCTTTTACGGCTGGTTGGTATGGTTGAGGCAGAGGTGCGCCGCTATGTGGCTGAACAGATGTCCAGCTTGCGCAAAGGTCCTCAAGAGACAATCCGCAGACTTGCTGGCGACGATATTGAAGTTGCGGAACCGATCCTTGTGAGATCTTCGGTTCTAGCCGAAGCCGATCTGATCAAGATCGCGGAAAGTCGAGGAAATGACCACCGGCTTGCAATCGCACAGCGTGAAGTCCTCTCAGAGAGCGTGACCGATATTCTCGTAAGAGAAGGCGATCTCAGAGTGAAGAGAAAGGTTGCAAGCAACGAAGGTGCTGATCTTTCCAATGAATCCGTTACGGTTCTGATCAGCGATGCTTCGTCGGACGCTACCTTGCAGCTGTCCCTGAGCGAACGTGCAGACCTTGCAGAGGCGCAAATCGCCAGTCTGGTTGCCATAGCGAGTGAAGAGGTACGCAACAAGCTTCGTGTTGCGGGCCAAAATCAGGAAGCGGAGCGGGTTGATGAAGCCGCAGATGTCGCAGTTTCGCGCATGTCCAATCAGTATTGGCTTGGCCGCTATGATTTTGAAACAGCAGTCAGCAGGGTATCGCTCCTGGCAAAAAAAGGCATGCTGAGTGAAGCGGCTTTGCGCCGGTTTGCCTCCGAAGATCGGTTCGCCGAAGTCGTTGCCACCTTTGCCTGCCTCGTGGGATGCAATGTGGAAGAGGTGAGCCACTGGATGGTCCGCCCTGACCCCGGCCCCTTTGTGATCATGGCCAAAGCCTATGGCATATCCTCGATTAGCTTGAGCGCGATATTGATGATCGGACCATGGCGTCAACGCCTGACCCCGGAAGTTCGCAACGATGCCAAGGCAATGTTTGCGCGGCTCACAGTAGCAGAAGCCAAGCGCAAGATGGCGCATTGGAATGCCAACATGCTCAATTGAAGCCGTTTTAAAAATTAGTTCCCCAACTGAAGGCCCGGTCAAGATGATCGGGCCATTTTGTGTCTGGCTCTATTTTCCCTTGCCCGGGTTTCTTTCAATAAGCGACGAACCGTGCTTAACAGAAAGACGAACTCACTTTCCGACGCTTCGTGGGGCTGACATGCGTTTTTTTGGAATGATTACTCGTTGTTTTGAACTTAACAAATTGAATCTGAGAAGGTCTGCCTTTGGCCTGACTGCGCTGATTGCGGTGCTTTTGATTTCGTACGGCGCCACAGAGCCAGCGCAGTCGCAGGGAATTACCGGCATAGTGACCGGACTTGCTTCCTCTGAGAAAGCTCCCGACGCAGAAACAACTGAAAGTGCGACAGTCGCTGAACCAGGGAGTGAAAACCCTGATGACAACGAAGAGGGCACCGGCCTTCTTGAAGCGCTGGACGAGTTTACCGACGAGGCTGTCGATGCTCGGGACGTTTTCAAGTCGATCCTGAAGGAAATCCCGATTATCCACGATACCATGCTGACAACCCTTCAGGCTGAAGGTGAGGGGCGGGGGCTGAGCTGGATTCGAGCCGCGCTGATTGATATCGCCATATCGGTTGCCCTCGGGCTTGGGGCCACGAGCCTGCTGTCTCGCTGGGGGCGCCGCCAATTCACCAATATGTACCGGGCGGACGTTTATTCGCGTTCAGACAAGATCATCTATCTGCTCCTGCGGGCAATCTTGATGATCGTTGGCGTTATCCTGTTCTTCGTGGTGGCCGCTATGGTCTATCTTCTGGTTGGAACGGGCATTGAGGCTGCCAATGAAACCGCGATGGTTGTCTTTGGAATGGTCTCCGTCTTCTTGGCGCTGCGGATCATCTGGCTGAACCTGCTGGTGCCGGATGCTGAAAGTCATCGACTTGTGAAGCTAACGACGGATGAAGCGCAAGGCCTTTACCGAACTTTGCTGATCGGGAGCGGAGTGTCTCTGGTTGCCGTTGGTTTTTGTCTTTGGATGGAACGGCTTGGGCTTTCAGAGGACGCTCACAAAATCGCTCTCATCGGTGCGTCGGCTCTTTCCATGATTATTCTTAGCGGCATAGCCATTGCGTATCGCAAGGTTATTTCCCGCTTGATCCGCGGCGAGGACACAGATGCAGCGCCAGTCTGGCGCAGAGTTCTGGGTGGTAGTTGGCATTTCATTGCCGTTTTCTATTTTATCGTGGCCTGGGCGATTTCCGCCGTTCGCATTCTCCTCGATCTGCCTGATGCGACCGGCCTCGTTGGTGCTCCGCTGCAAGTGTTGCTGGTGGCGGCGATTTCCTATGCAATTCTCATTCTGATTATCGACAAGGTGCTGTTGCCCCGGCTCGACACTGCCGATGCCCAGACAAAGATCGTCGAAGATCTACAGCGGTTGGAGGAAACTGAGGGCGTCAAGGCCGATTCTGACCCGGAAAGCACAATTGCTCATGCGCGCGCAGAAGCTGCGGATCGAGAGGCGTTGCGATCACCTTTCCGGGATCTCTTCGATCGTGGTGCAGCGATACTTGTATTGTTCGGGTCATTGGATCTGCTGGCAGCGTGGTGGGGCGTGCCACTGGCTGGTAGTGGTTCACTGATCGGGTCGTTTATTGAAGTCCTGCTGGTCATGTTCCTGGGCTACATGGCGTATGAGGCTGTGAAAATCGTCATTGATCGGCAGATTGCCAAGGAGTCGCCTGCAGAACAAGATGAAGAAGCTGAAGTTGGTGGGGCCGGAGAAAGCCGGATCGCGACGCTCCTGCCGATCTTCCGCAATTTTCTTCTGATCACAATTGTCGTTATCGCCGCCATGGTGGTTCTGTCCGAGCTTGGCGTGAATATCGCTCCGCTCTTTGCCGGTGCCGGTGTTGTTGGTCTGGCGATTGGCTTCGGAGCGCAGACGCTCATCCGGGACATTTTCTCAGGAGCCTTTTACCTGATCGATGATGCCTTCCGGAAAGGCGAATATATCGATATCGGCAGCGCCAAGGGTGTCGTTGAAAAGATCTCGATTCGCTCGATGCAGCTGCGTCACCACCGGGGGGCTTTGACAACCGTTCCATTTGGCGAAATTCAGCAGGTGGAGAATTTCTCGCGAGACTGGGCCGTCATGAAACTGGCATTCCGGGTCACTTACGACACGGATGTTGATAAAATGCGCAAGATCATCAAGAACTTCGGCAAGGAGCTGCTCGAAGACGAGTATTTCGGCCCGATGTTCCTGGCACCGCTGAAGTCCCAGGGAATTCTTTCCATGGAAGATTCTGCGATGATTGCCCGTGTGAAGTTCACGACCAAACCGGGAAAACAATTCGAACTGCGCAAGGTCGTCTATGCAGGCTTGCGAGACCTCTTTGAGAAAAACGGCATCAAGTTTGCTCATCGTCAGGTTACGGTTCGTGTTGCCGGCAATGAGGAGGAAAACGGGCAGGAAACTTCATCCGCTGCTCAGGCCGCCGCAAAGGTCGCTGCCGCTGGTGCAGCTGCGGCTGGAATGATCGAGGACGAGGCACCGGATGGGAGCGGGGGGGCTGAAGACCAGCTTTAGGCGCGACGAAATCACTCAAGCCTCGCAGAAATCAGGCTTACAGGCAAAAAGCTCTATTTACTGCGTAGACCATCGGCTTGAAATCCGATATCGCTCCCGTCGGTAAAAAGGACAGGACGGGAATGCGGATCGGGTTTCAGGCGGGTGCCATTAACGAGCGAGGCATGAGTGTTGCGCTTTATGACTATGCTCTTGGGGCCCAAAACATCCTTGGACATGAGGCGGTTGTTTTTTATAGCGAAGCCTTGAGCAACGCAGATGTCGTCGCGAAGTTCAAAAAATCCTTGAAGCTGATACCGGTTCCGGACGATGTCGATGGGCGAACGGTCAGCGAACCGTTTCAACTGGATTTCTGCTATTTCATCCGAGATGGACGCGAGCGCGCCCTGCGCATCACGGCAGACCGCAAGGGTATACACGCCGTCTTCAGGCATTTTGAACCACATGGCGATGTTTATGCGTATGTTTCCGACTGGCTGGCAGAATGGATGACGGGCGGATTGGCGCCCGCTGTACCGCATATCGTCGACTTGCCGGATGCTGAAGGCACATTGCGCCCGGCACTGAATATTCCGGAAGATGCGTTCGTGGTCGGCCGTTACGGCGGCTTTGACCAGTTCAATGTTCCTTTTGCTCACGAAGCCGTTGCCGAGGCGCTGGGCCAGCGGTCGAACCTTTATTTTCTGTTCGTGAATACAGAGAAGTTTGTTGACCATCCGCGCGCGCTTTTCCTGCCACCCGTCGTCAGGCAGGTGGAAAAGGTCCGATTTATTGCCAGTTGTGACGCAGGTCTCAATGCCAAGAAAATCGGCGAGAGTTTTGGTCTCGCGATTGCAGAGTTTCTGATGTTCGGCAAGCCGGTGTTCAGTTGGGCGGGCGGCATGGATCAAAATCATATCGCGATGAGCCCGAAACGGGAGTGGCTTTATCGGACGCGCCGGGAGCTGCTGGAGCTACTGACCAATTATGAGCCGAATGATCACGATGCCGAGCTGTCGCGACGGTCCGTAGACCAGTATCGACCGCAAGCTGTCATGAAGCGCTTTGACGACGTGTTCCTGTCCGGCAACTATTCAACGGAAGATCTCAGGCTTACAAACGCCTTCACGACAAAACGTTTTCTGCAGGAAAAAGCCATGCGCGCTAAATTCCGGCTCTGGAAGAGCCTCTAGGATCTGAACCAAATGAAACTCTACGATTGTTTCGTCTTCCACAACGAATTCGACCTGCTGGAAATCCGGCTGCGGGAGATGGGAGATCTTGTCGACCATTTCGTTCTGGTTGAAGCCAATCAAACCCAACGGGGTGGTCCGAAGCCATATTATTTTGCAGAAAATCGCGAACGCTTTGCGCCCTGGGCAGACAAGATCATCGATCTTCAAATCGAATTTCCCGAAGAACTACCTCCCGCGCTGGGTGTTTACAAAAACAGACGGAAAAAGGATTGGGAGCGAGAAAATTACCAGCGCAATTCGATCGCACAGGCGCTGGATGGTTGCGCAGACGACGACCTGATCCTGCTCTCGGATGTTGACGAAATCGTACGAAGATCTGTTCTTGAAAAAGTGCTGAAAGAGCAGAGCTACAGGGGCAGAATGCTTGTTTTCGAGCAGAGCCTTCACAAGCACCATCTAGATCGTGTTTCTCCGGGAAAATCCTGGCTTCTTGGTTCAAGGATGATTGAAAAGAAATACCTGACGACGCCGCAGCAACTCCGGCGCACCAAGGCCCGTATGACCAAGAAGGCCTATGTGCCGTCATTTGTCGCGCAGCCATTGCTTCGGATTCGGAACAACAATCTGTCGGGTATCAGCCGGCCCGTGACGATACTTCCGGATGCCGGTTGGCACTTTTCGTCAATGGGTGGCCTTGAAGCCTTCGCCACAAAATTGGCGTCGGTCGTCCATGGCCAGACAGTGGATACCAGCAATATCCGGAAACTTTACGACCGTGAGTTGCTGTCTACGGAAACCATCTCTCAGGAAAGCCTGCCGGAATGCATCCGGCAGGGCATGTTCACGCATATGCTCTCTGTGGGCGAGGCAGCTCAATAGATCTCGCAATGCGAGCTTTTCGATCGCGTCCCTTCGTTGGTTTTGCTGAAAAGCTCAGCGCGTCTCACAAATCATGTGCTAGTGCCAGGAACCGGGCTTGCTGTGGACCTTGTCTTCCAGAATGCTGAGTTCAAAATCACCAAAATAGGTGACCAATTCAGCTGCGTTGCAATAGAAATTCGGATGGTTCTTGTCTCCGTCTCCCTCACGCACCCAGGTGTCCGGGGCAACTTCGGTTCCGACGCCGAAATTCCCGTTGCGCTTGGAAAGCATCGTTCCCTGGTAGATGCCGCCGGGTTTCAGAACCCGGGAGATTTCCGAGATGGCCTTTGCAACGATTGAGGGGGCGCCGTGATAGATCACATTGAAAGACAGGACGTAGTCGAAGGACTGATCGTCAAATGGCAGATCGGTCTTCGGAGCAAGGGCCATATTGATGTTCAAGCCGGCCGAGGCCGCGCCTTTTTCCAGTTCGGCCAGACCTGCCTCGCGGCTGCCATCTGCTACTGGTTGTTATTCTGAAGCCTAGTGCGGCAGCGAGTGTTGAATGTGAATTTATTATGTAACTTTTGCGAAATTACTTTTCCGTAATTTGATCTGTTTTTCGAAATTAGTCATTTTTATTGAAATTTGTAAATTATATTCAATGGTTATTGTTTTGCCGTAAAAATAATATAAGTAAAAATTCGAACAAATTCATAAAAGTGTAATCGTAAAGACATCAGAATTGCGCGTGTCCTTTGGTAACTGCCTTCCTGTTTTTCGGAGGTGCGGATGCTCGTTGTTGAAAAATTATCCAAGACGTTTGGCGACCTGAAGGCGGTCGACGGTCTTTCTCTCGCTATTCCAAAAGGTCAGATGGTCGGCGTCATTGGGCGGTCGGGTGCGGGCAAGTCGACTTTCCTGCGCATGGTCAATCGTCTGACCGATCCGAGTTTCGGTACCATCATTTGTGATAACCGGAATGTAACGGATCTGCGAGGCAGGGACTTGCGGCTCTGGCGCGCGTCCTGCGCCATGATCTTCCAGCAATTCAATCTCATCGAACGGATGGATGTGCTGACCAATGTCATGGCGGGGCGGATTGCCCAAACCGGCTTCCTGCGCTCCATGACCCGCTCTTTCACTAAAGATGACCGGATCGGGGCGATCCATGCCCTTGACCGGCTGGACCTGGCTCCTCAGGCATTGCAACGCGCCGGAACACTGTCTGGCGGACAGCAGCAACGCGTGGCGATTGCCAAGGCTCTTGTTCAAAACCCTCAGATCATGCTGGCAGACGAACCTATCGCATCGCTTGACCCGGCAAATGCGACACGGGTGATGGACGCTCTGAGGGAAATCAACCAGACGGACGGTCTCACTGTGCTGGTCAATCTGCATACGCTCGATACGGCTCGGGCGTATTGCGACCGGATCATCGCCATGCGCGAGGGGCGCGTGCAGTTCGATGGAACGCCCGCTGAGCTCAGCAACGAAAAAGTGCGTGAGATCTACGGAACGCACGATCTGTCCGGGGGCATCAACGAAGCCGTCACTTCCACTTCCATTGCACCCAATTCGTTCCAGCAGCCGCGTCAGGCGGTTGGGGCATAACCCGCAGAAGCTTCTCAAGAGCCTCTGCAATCCGGACGGTCGCGTCCACCTGTACCTGCCGCTTAATACGGCAAGCAAGGAGCACTACCATGAAGGCGATTTTAGCAACGGCGGTTTCAGCTGTCGTTCTCGCTACCTCTCCGGCACTGTCTGAAGGCTGGAAAGACCAATACAAGACCCTCAAATTCGGCATCCTGTCCGGTGAAAACGAAAAAGACCGGACGGCGCGCTATACGCCGTTTGAAAAATATCTCGAAAAGGAACTGGGTGTTGAAGTAGAAATCTTCACCGCCGGTTCCTACGACGGTGTGATCCAGGCGATCGCGGCCGACCAGATCGAATTTGCGTTCTTCGGTTCCTCCTCCTATGCGGCGGCCTATACCGAAACCAAAGGCGGTGTTGTTCCGCTGCTGACCCGTCTGAACAAGGACGGGTCCAGCGGATATTATTCCGTCGTCATGGTTCGCTGTGACAGCGGCTACAAGTCCCTCGACGACCTGAAAGGGAAGGTTCACGCCTTTGCCGATCCGGATTCCACTTCCGGTTTCGCAGTGCCTTATTTCAACATGGTCAAGCAGGGCTACAACCCGAAAGAACATTTTTCCGCAATCCCGTTCTCAGGCGGTCACGAAACCGGTGTTCTTGGCGTGGTCAACAAGCAATATGACGCTTCAGTCACCTGGCAGAACAACGAGACCGACGGTCGCTGGCAGCGCATGATCACCAAAGGCATGATCGAAAAAGACGTTGTCTGCCCGATCTGGGAAAGCCCGGAAATCACCAGTGGTCCGTTCACTGCCCGCGTAAACCTGCCGAATGATTTGATTGCAGACATGACGCAAGCGGTTGAGAACATCGTTGAAAAGGATCCTGAAGCCTTCAACCAGATGCGTGGTGGCGACGACAGCCCGCAAAAAGGCTGGAAGCGTGTTGACCACGAGCGTTACCAGTGGATCGTCGATATGCGTGACTGGCTGAAAAAGCAGCGCCGCGGTTAATCACCCGGATAGCTACTTCGAAGGGAGGTGCCACAGCGTCTCCCTTCATCCCGCCGATATGGATCTCACTTTCATGACAACTCTTCCACCCGCGATTGCACAATTTGAGACGGACTACGCTGCAGTCAGGAAATCGGCTATGCGGGTCAATCTTGTCTCAACGGTTCTATTTGCCTTCTGCTTCTTTGCGGCTGCGTCGATTGGCGGTTTCTTTGACATGACCGACGTGACCCTTTCGAATGGCGATCGTGTTTCCATGTGGAAGATCTGGGCCGGTCTGCCGCGCCTTGGCGAGTATCTCTACAAGACCTTGCCTGTGCTCCACTTGGAGACGCTCGGCTCAGACCTCGCCAACTGGTTCTGGCGCTGGAAGGTCTGGCTGCAACTGCTTCTGGAGACGATCCTGATTGCCTATCTTGCCACATTGCTGGGCGTGGCTGGCGCATTCCTCCTGAGCTTCCCTGCATCCCGAAATCTCTCCCCGAACACCTTTGTTCTGAACCTGACACGCCGCTACCTGGAAATCGTACGCACAGTTCCCGAACTGGTTTGGGCCCTGATTTTTGTCTTTTGCTTTGGTGTCGGTCCGCTCGCTGGTGTGCTGGCTATCGGGCTTCACGCAACCGGTGCGCTCGGCAAGCTTTATTCCGAGGCCAACGAGAATGCGGACATGCGTCCAGTCGAGGGCATCAAGGCTTCAGGCGGTAGTTGGTTCGACCAGATCCGGTACGGCATTGTCCCCCAGGTCGTACCGAATATCATCAGCTACACACTGCTCAGGTTCGAAATCAACGTGCGGGCCTCGTCGATCATCGGGTTCGTGGGCGCCGGTGGTCTTGGCCAGGAAATCCGCGTTGCCATGTCTCTTCAGGAATACACGGATCTCTCCGCCTTGTTCCTGATCATCTTCGTCACTGTGATCATCATGGATACGGTCAGTGAAAATGTCCGCCACCGAATTATCGGTCTCACGGGCAAGGGAGTTTAAGATGTCAGAAACAACTCCGGATCTCGAGGCAGCGAAAAGGCTTGTTCCCGAAGCTTTTCATACGCCGCTAAAGTTGAAACTGATCCGCCTCTTCACCTGGAGCATCTTCATTCTGCTTACCGGATGGTGCCTTTGGTCATTCGGTTTTTCACCTGGTCGTCTGCTTGAGGGCCTGACGCGCTTCGGAGGCGTTTTGTCCTTCATGTTCCCGCCTCATATCTGGACCACATGGCTGGAATGGCAGGAAGTTCTCACCGGTCTTGGCGAAACCGTTGCCATGGCCTTCATGGGAACTCTTTTGGGAGCCATTGTCGCTTTTCCGCTGGCCTTCCTCGGGGCAAAGAACATCATGCCTTTTAATTGGCTGCGGCTTGGGGCTCGGCGCGGGTTTGATGCACTCAGGGCCGTCGAGCAGATTATTTTGGCCCTGGTCTTCATTCGTGCCTTTGGCCTGGGTCCTCTGGCTGGTATTCTCGCGATTGCTGTTTCGGAGATTGGCACCTTTTCAAAGTTGTTTTCCGAAGCGATTGAAAACACTTCGTCAAAGCCGGTTGACGGCATCAAGGCGTCTGGCGGTGGGAAACTGCAGACCATCCGTTTCGCCATCTTGCCGCAGGCCTTGCCGGTGATCCTGTCGATCATTCTCTATAATTTCGAATCCAACACCCGGTCCGGGACTATCCTCGGCATAGTTGGTGCTGGAGGGATCGGCTTCCTGCTTGCGGATCGGATCAGCGCCTACAAATGGCCAGAAGCCTGGACGATCATCATTTTGATTATCGCGACCGTTTATCTGATCGACGGGTTGTCCGGATATCTTCGCAAACGCGTAATTGGGAAAGATGAGCGAAGCAGCCTTTAAACCTGTTTCGCTGAACCGTTTCGAGATCTAAAGTACGCGCTGCCCGCGTCGCCAAGCCTGTTTTACAAAGGGATGTCCGTCTTGCAGCCCGACCTGGAGAAGGTCAGCGCGCTTGCCGGCACTGATCTCTCCGCGATCCGAAAGGCCAGCCACTGCCGCCGGGGTTTTCGTTACCATGCCAATCGCGTCCGTCAGGGTTGCGGCAAAAGCATCGTCCAGTCCAACCTTGAAGGCACAATCGAGCATGGAACGGGGGACATAGTCGGACGCCAGAATATCGACCAGCCCCTCGGTCAGCAGATCTGCCACGGCAACATTTCCGGATTGCGATCCTCCGCGTAGCACATTGGGTGCCCCGCCCACGGTCAGCATGCCATGCGCCTTTGCTTTGCGGGCGGCTTCAAGAGTGCAGGGAAATTCCGACACCAGAATGCCTTCATCAAGGGCCTCATCGATGTGTTCCGGCTCGGTATCGTCGTGACTGAGTAACGGCAACTTGTGCTCATGGGCAAGAGCGACAACTGCCGGGCGGACTTTTGCGCTGATGTCGTCAGAGAAATTCAGCAATTCCTGGGTGTCGCGCTCTGCTTGAGCCCGTGAATGACCGGTTTCTGCCATTCTGCGTTCGATATAGGCATCGACATTCTTGCTTTGACGGCGCCCCGGCAGGTGCTCCATGACGGAGACCATTCGTACGATGTCCCTGCCAATATTGTCTTCCATCAGCTTGGTGGCATCAGTGTCCGTGATTTCGCAACGCAAGTGAACCAGATGTTCAGCACGCAGCATGCCGCCGGACTGGGCGGTTTCCAATGCATCGATCATTGGTGCAAGGATTTCCCGGCGCTCCGGATTCTTGAGCGTGGCGCCGACGCACAGGCTGTCGAGCACCGTCGTAATCCCGCTGCCGATGATCTGCGCGTCATGAGCAAGGGCAGCACGGAAGGGGTCCCAGCGCACATGAGCCCGCGGGAATACGTGTTTTTCGAAATGGTCGGTGTGAATATCGACCAGGCCAGGTATCAGGTAATCCCCTGACAAGCTCTGGCCTGTTGCCTGTTCGCTGTCTTCCTCTACTGCCAGTATAGTTTCACCCGAGAAGCTGACATGTCCGGAGATGACCCGGTCGGCGAGAACAATCCGCGCGTTGGTAAGAACGGTTACTTCTTGTCCGTCAAGCGCGTTTCCCATGGAAATTGTCATGTCATCCTCGTTCGGGTAGGTGGCAGGTGTTCTTTGCGTTCCGAAGTCTCTCACAGACGTTGAGTGATCCGGACTGGTTGAAGACCGAGACATAACGGCTCGTTCCAGCCCATATGTGACATCTTTATAAAAGGACAATGACAATTTCATCCGGAGAAGGTCACGGCGACACAAGGAATTGCCAGAGGGCTTTCGACTGGAGGGGCGGATCTGGCTCAACGCAAACGCCGCTGATGTTCCGGGAGGGTATTACAAGTGGCTTGAGCGGCGCATTTCCGACAAAGTGCGTCGCATTCGCTCTAATGGCTTGCAATGATGACGTGGTTCATATAAAGATATCTTTATATCGACATTGATGACTGAGAGCATGGCTGAAGAACAAACCCTTTCCGTTGACGATACTCTTGCAGCCCTTAGGGCTGTTGGCGAGGCAACGCGTCTGCGTTTGATTGCGCTGCTGGCCGAAAGCGAGCTGACGGTCAAGGACGCCACTGCAATTCTTGGTCAGAGCCAGCCCCGTATTTCACGCCATCTGAAACTTTTGGCGGAAGCCGACCTTATCCGGCGTTTTCCGGAAGGGTCGTGGGTCTACTACCGCCTGGCAGATGGCGCCAAGGGGGAACTCGCACGCGCGCTGGTCGCAAGGATTTCAGAGGAAGATTCGGTGCTTGCTGCCGATCAAGCCCGTTTTCAGGCCATTCGCAAGGCCAAGGCAGAAGTTGCTGCTTCCTACTTTGCTGGTCGTGCACTGACTTGGGACCGGGAGCGTTCCCTGCATGTTTCTGAAGCCGATGTTGAAGGCGCAATGCGTAAAGCGCTCGGAGATACACCCTTCCAATCTTTTCTGGATCTGGGCACTGGAACCGGTCGGCTGCTTGAAGTCTTTTCCGACCAGTATACGCAAGCTCTTGGCGTCGATGCGTCTCATGACATGCTTGCGGTGGCAAGGGCCAATCTCGCCAAGGCCGGATTGAGCAACACCCAGGTTCGCCATGGCGACGTCTACGCTCTCAATGTGCCGCCTCGCTCCTTCGATGTTGTCGCGATCCACCAGGTTCTGCACTTTCTCGATGAACCGGCACGGGCGCTGGCGGAAGCAGTGAGGGCTCTGCGTCCCGGTGGCCGTTTGCTCATCGTCGATTTTGCGCCGCATGAGCTTGAATTCCTGCGTGAAAGTCACGCTCACCGCCGACTTGGATTTGCCCATGACCAGATGGAACGCTGGCTGGAGGCACTCGATCTGGATCTGGAACAGGTTACGGACCTCGTCCCGGGCGATGAAATTGATACCAACCTAACTGTTACGCTTTGGCTTGCTCGTGACCGCCGTATCGTCACTGACCTGCCTGCTCAAGATACGTCCCGAGAGGTCGCCTGATATGACAACCGATTCCACCCGCCGGTCGCAACTCCCTGCGACGACGCCAATTACGGCGTCATTTGAGTTTTTCCCACCCAAGTCTGAAAAGATGGCGGATACACTCTGGAACACGGTTCAGCGCCTCGCTCCGCTGAACCCGTCCTTTGTTTCAGTGACTTATGGTGCTGGAGGCTCTACGCGGGAACGTACACACAAGACTGTTGAACGGATCCTGAAAGAGACCGATCTTGCGCCTGCGGCTCACCTGACATGTGTTGGCGCCTCTCAGGATGAGATTGACGGCATCGTCAAGGACTATTGGGACCTTGGTGTGCGTAGCCTAGTCGCCTTGCGTGGTGATCCGCTGGAAGGTATCGGCACGCGTTATTCGCCGCACAACAATGGTTACCCCTACGCCTCTGATCTCGTTGCCGGGATCAAGAAAATTGCCAATTTCGATATTTCGGTTTCCGGCTACCCGGAAAAACACCCGGAAAGCAGCAGCTGGCAGAGCGAAATCGACAATCTCAAGCGCAAGGTGGATGCGGGTGCTGACCGCATCATCACGCAGTATTTCTTCGACAACGACATGTTTGACGCTTATCTCGACCGGATCGCTGCCGCCGGGATCAATATTCCGGTTATTCCGGGTATCGTGCCTATCCACAACTTTGAGCAGACGATGGTGTTTTCGGCTAAATGCGGAACCTCGATTCCGCAGTGGCTTGCACGCCGGTTTACCGGTCTTTCCAATGATCCTGAAACCCGCAAGCTGGTTGGTGTTGCGATCGCCTGCGAACAGGTCATGGACCTTGTCGACCGCGGGATCACGGATTTCCACTTCTACACCATGAACCGTGCCGATCTGACTTACGCGATCTGCCACATGCTGGGTATGGGGCAGGAAAACCCAAAAAAGGCCGCGGCCTGAAATAGCCGACACGATTAGCCCCTCTGTGCTCGGGACACCCTGGCATAAGTGATTGAAAAAATGTGCCAGAAATACATCTAACCGTTTGAAAGCCTTGGCTTTCCGGGAATGTGTTTCTGGTTCTGATACGAACCTGAACCAGATCATCTGGAAGGAAAACTCCGTGACCAAGTCCGACGCTTTCGAGCGTATCCGTAACCTCGCCAAGACCCGTATTCTCGTTCTTGACGGTGCGATGGGGACAGAGATCCAGCTGTTGAAACTGGACGAAGCTGCCTATCGTGGTGAGCGTTTTGCGGACTGGCCGAGTGATGTCCAGGGCAACAACGACCTTTTGAGCCTGACGCACCCCGATGCGATCCGGAAGATCCATGTCGATTATCTGGAAGCTGGTGCCGACATCGTCGAGACCAACACTTTTTCGTCCACGACAATCGCCCAGGCTGATTACGGCATGGAAGAGCTGGCCTATGAACTCAATTTCGAGAGCGCAAAGCTGGCACGAGAAGCATGTGACATTGTCACTGCCAAGGATCCGTCCCGGCCGCGTTTCGTTGCTGGCGCACTTGGGCCAACCAACCGGACGGCGTCTATCTCGCCAGACGTGAATGATCCGGGTTACCGTGCTGTATCCTTTGATGATTTGCGGATCGCTTACGCCGAAGCTGCACGCGGTCTGATTGCCGGTGGCGCCGACATTCTCCTTGTTGAAACCATTTTCGATACCTTGAACGCCAAGGCTGCCCTGTTTGCAATCGATGAGGTTTTCGAGGAAACGGGCAAGACCCTGCCAGTGATGATTTCGGGCACGATCACCGATCTCTCCGGCCGGACCCTCTCCGGTCAGACACCGGAAGCGTTCTGGAACTCAGTTCGCCACACAAATCCGCTCACCATTGGCCTGAATTGTGCGCTTGGTGCCAAGGAAATGCGTGCCCATGTCGACGAAATCGGCCGTGTCGCCGATACATTTGTCTGCGCCTATCCGAACGCCGGACTGCCTAACGAATTCGGTGAGTACGACGAGAGCCCTGAACATATGGCCGGCCTGATTGAAGAGTTTGCGGAAGCAGGCCTGGTGAACATGGTTGGCGGATGTTGCGGTACGACGCCGGCACATATCAAAGCCATTTCGGAAGCTGTTGCAGACAAGAAACCGCGTGAAATTCCCGAGATTGAAAGGCATCTGCGTTTGTCCGGTCTTGAGCCGTTTGTGGTGACCAAGGAGACCAATTTCGTCAACGTTGGTGAGCGAACCAACGTGACCGGCTCTGCGCGTTTCCGCAAACTGATCAAGGAAGGGGATTATACGACTGCACTGAACGTGGCGCGCCAACAGGTGGAAAACGGCGCGCAGATCATCGACATCAACATGGATGAAGGCCTGCTGGAATCAGAGGAGGTGATGGTCACCTTTCTCAACTTGATCGCTGCCGAGCCTGACATTGCCAAGGTTCCGGTGATGATCGACAGCTCCAAATGGTCCATCATTGAGGCCGGCCTGAAATGTATCCAGGGCAAGGGTGTCGTAAACTCAATCTCGATGAAAGAGGGAGAGGAAGCGTTTATCGAGCAGGCAAAACTCGTCCGTCGCTATGGTGCGGCAGTGGTCGTCATGGCATTCGACGAAACCGGACAGGCCGACACGTTCGAACGTAAAACCCAGATCTGCGCACGTTCTTATAAGGTGTTGACAGAAAAGGTCGGTTTTCCTCCTGAAGACATCATCTTCGATCCAAATGTGTTCGCAGTTGCAACCGGTATCGAGGAACACAACAACTACGGTGTCGACTTTATCGAAGCGACTGGCTGGATTCGGGAAAACCTGCCGCATGCGCATGTTTCAGGTGGTGTTTCCAACCTGTCGTTTTCTTTCCGCGGCAATGAAGCCGTGCGCGAAGCCATGCATTCGGTCTTTCTCTATCATGCCATCCAGCGTGGCATGGACATGGGGATCGTCAATGCCGGGCAGCTTGCGGTCTACAACGACCTCGACACCGATCTGCGTGAACACTGCGAAGATGTGGTGCTGAACAGACGTGACGATGCGACCGACAGAATGCTGGAAGCAGCAGAGCGCTGGAAAGGCGAGGGTGGCAAGAAAAGAGAAGCCGACCTTACCTGGCGCACCCTTGGCGTTGCCAAGCGTATTGAACATGCGCTGGTTCACGGTATTGCCGATTTTATTGTTGAAGATACCGAGGAAGCGCGTCAGGCCTTCGACAGACCTCTTCATGTGATTGAAGGCCCGTTGATGGACGGCATGAATGTGGTTGGCGATCTCTTCGGGTCAGGCCAGATGTTCCTGCCGCAGGTGGTGAAGTCCGCCAGGGTCATGAAAAAGGCCGTCGCTTACCTGATGCCCTTCATGGAGGAAGAAAAGCGGGAGAAGGGTCTTACCGGGCACTCTTCAGCGGGAAAGATCCTGATGGCGACGGTGAAAGGCGATGTCCATGACATTGGCAAGAATATCGTTGGCGTCGTTCTTCAGTGCAACAACTTCGAGGTAATCGACCTTGGCGTGATGGTGCCTGCTGCCAAAATTCTGGAAACAGCAAGGCAAGAAAAAGTCGACATGATCGGCCTTAGTGGTCTGATCACGCCTTCACTTGATGAAATGTGTCATGTGGCAGCCGAGCTGGAACGTGAAGGCATGGATATGCCCTTGCTGATCGGCGGAGCAACCACGTCCAAAATTCATACGGCGGTGAAGATCCATCCGAATTATGAGCGTGGACAGGCGATCTATGTGACCGATGCCGGCCGTGCTGTTGGCGTAGCATCCAAGTTGATGAGCGAAGGCGGTCGTGCTCCATTTTTTGCCGACACCCGCAGTGAATATGTCGACATTGCTGAAAAACACGCAGCAAGCCGGGGAACGCAGCGGCGCACACCTATTGTCGATGCGCGCCGGAATGCCTTCAAGGCAGACTTTGCAAGCAAGCCTCCGCAGGCGCCAAAGAAGCTGGGTACGACCGTCTTTGAAGACTTCCCGCTGGAAGAGCTGGTGCCTGTTATCGACTGGACACCGTTCTTTGCGACCTGGGAAATCAAGGGTCGTTATCCGGCGGTTCTGACCGACAACCGGTACGGACCAGCCGCAAAGGCGCTTTATGACGATGCATGGCGGATGCTTGATGAGATCGTTGAGAAAAAGCTTCTGACGGCTAAAGGCGTCGCAACGCTTTGGCCGGCCAATGCGGTTGGAGACGATGTTCGCCTCTTTACGGACGAGGGTCGCACGGAGACCCTCGCGACCTTCCATACGCTGAGACAGCAAATGGCGAGATCGACTGGTGGCCGTGCCAATGTGGCTCTCAGCGATTTCGTTGCGCCTCAGGACAGCGGGATCAAGGACTGGGTCGGTGGGTTTGCAGTTACTGCTGGGCATGGCGAGGATGATCTGGCAGCGCAGTACGCACGGGAAGGCGACGATTACAGCAAGATCCTGTCTCAAGCTCTTGCAGACCGGTTGGCAGAGGCTTTTGCCGAAAAGCTGCATGAGATCGTGCGCAAGGACCTTTGGGGCTACGCGGCTGGTGAAAACCTGGCTATCGATGATGTCATCGGTGAAAAGTATCAGGGAATCCGTCCGGCTGCCGGTTATCCGGCTCAGCCCGATCATACCGAGAAAGACACTCTGTTCCGTTTGCTTGATGCAGAACGTCTCACCGGTATTCAGCTCACGGAGAGCCGGGCGATGATGCCGGGGTCTTCAGTGTCCGGCCTTTATATCGGCCATGCTGACAGCCACTATTTTGGCGTCGGCAAGATCGAAAAAGACCAGATCGAGGATTATGCTGCACGCAAGGGTTGGGATGTCGACTATGCCGAACGCTGGCTGGCCCCAATTTTGAACTACGATCCGGCTAGACGGGAAGCTGCTGAATAACATCTTGTCCAATAGGCAGTTGAAATTGATTAGGCCTTCCGCGCACCGTCGCGGGAGGTCTTTTAATTTGCAATCCAAATTAATGATGTTTGTAAAATAAGGTAAAATTTCCCTAAAATGCACCAGGTGCGTATTTGAGATGTGTGCAATGTGGGATAGTGTTATGCGTGTAATGTTGATGTTCCGCTTGTGAGACATTCAACAAGGTGACCAATAGCGACTGTGTTGACAGCCATGGTTTTATTGGTTCGGCGCTGCCCGAATTGCAACCTGGATCCTCCAGCCTGGTTACACAAACGGCGCACCGCACCTTGCGAATGGTGTCACTGAGTATTCAAGCGTCCTGCGGGATGACTTGATGCTGGGCCAGACCCGATCCGGCCCCAATAACAACGATAATACTGACCCCAACGGCTAAAACGTTTATTGCCCCAAACGTCTGCTCACCTTCTTAAAAACCCGGCCAAAGCCGGGTTTTTTGTGCGTTTCAGTTTGTACTCGTCAGCAATTTTGATCCGGCAAACGCAAAGAAACTGCCTAGAATGAATTGAATGGTGCGCCTGGCTTGTCCGTACAGCCTGACCATGAGCGGTGTCGAGAATGCTATTGCGTAAAGGACATGCGCAACAACTGATAGAGTGAAGGTGCCCAGCACGATCACTGCGCCAACCCAATGTGGAGCACCTTCTTGCAGACCAAGAGAGATGATTGCAATCCAGGTTAGGGCGGCTTTTGGGTTCGTCATCTGGATTAAATAGCCGCGCATCGCGTAGCCAACAGGCGAGCGTCGGCCACCAGCAAGCTCCCGAGCTTCAATGTCCTTGTTGGACGAAGCCGATTTGAATGACTTGTAGGCAAGCCAGATCAAATAGAGACCTCCAGCAATCTTGATGACGATCAGCGCGGATGAATAAGCGGCCAGCAATGCAGACAGGCCAAGGACAGTCAGCAGGGCCCAGGTCAGAGAACCCGTTGCTACCCCAAGTGCCAAAGCCACACCAGATGGCCTGCCGACGCTCATCGAGGTGCCGATGACCGCGAGAATGTTCGGCCCCGGACTGGCAATCCCAAGCAGAAATGCAGAGTAGGCAAGCAAAATGCCAGGCAGGTATTCAGAAACTTGCTCCATTGAGGACTTCCCTGATTGTTTCAGGGGTACGATATCTCGATGAAATCGGCGATGGTTCGATACGGATCGAACTGTAATCGAAAATCTACCCGGCGCCGTATGGTGCCGACAATCGCCTCGATTTGGAACTCGAAATTTCTTGCATCAATGCGAGAATCCGACCTTTTCGTGCATCAATCCGTGGGAAAAAGTTTCTGCATGGCCAGTTCCCCATTTGGTGAAATATGGATCACGCGGCTTTTGGGTTCGCGCCTCAGCCACTGTTCTTCCTGAAACCGTTTAAGGATTGCTGCGCCGAGACTGCCAGCCAGGTGATTGCGCCGTTCGCTCCAGTCGAGGCAGGCCCGGCAAAGGGGGCGGCGGCTGCCAGCAAGGGCATCCAGATTGATGCCGAAGCCGAGCATGAAATCCTTGCCTGAATCTGTCAGGCCAAGACCACCTTTGTCGGATGAAACGGTCAGAAAACTCCGCAATTGCAGGCTGTCGAATATCCTCACAGCCATGTCACCAGCAAGATGGTCGTAACAAACGCGGGCGGCACGCATGGCCGGATCCTTAGGGCCGGTGCGCGTGCGCAAATGACCTTTGCTCGCCGCAAGTCCCATGATGGATTCCAGCACCGAGGCGACTTCCGAACCTGCCAGCGTGAAGTAACGATGCCGACCCTGTTTGGCCTGAGCGAGCAGGCCGCCTTCAGTCATTTTCTTAAGATGAGAACTGGCGGTCTGACCGGTGATGCCAGCTTCTGTAGCAAGCTCCGTTGCTGTCAGTGCCTTACCGCTCAAAAGCGCAATGAGAATGTTGGCGCGCGCAGGGTCGCCAATGAGTGCACCTATGCGGGCGATATCAGGGCCGCTTTTCATCGTCCGGCTTCCATGGTTCGGTCTACGTCGAAGTATTGTCGTTGCGAACCATGGCACACAGGAGATCCCAACACCATAAAAAATGGAAAACCCATGATCACATGTTTCATCCGCTATCACATTGATCCAACCAAACGGGATGCCTTTGAGCAATATGCGCGCAATTGGGGGCAGGCTATCCCACGCTTCGGGGCGAACCTTTTCGGTTACTTTGCACCCCACGAGGGTTCAACAACATTGGCGTATGGTGTGTATTCGCTTGAGAATCTGGCGGCCTATGAGGCTTACAGGGCTCGGCTCTCGGCAGATCCGCTTGGCCAGGAAAACTATGCTTTTGCACAACGTGAAAAATTCATCTTGCGGGAAGACCGTACCTTCCTGAAACTGGCCTCCGCGCCACATGGCCAGGGAGAGGGCAGGGAATGATTGCAGTAATTTTTGAAGTGATCCCGCATGAGGACAAAAAGCAGAACTATCTGGACATGGCTGCAAAGATGCGACCACTGGTTGAACAAATCGATGGGTTCTTGTCGGTGGAACGCTTCCAGAGCCTGACAAATCCCGAAAAATTGCTGTCGGTATCCTTTTTCAGAGATGAAGCAGCGCTTGATGAATGGCGCCAACTGACAGACCACCGAAAAGCACAAAATGCGGGGCGCAATAATTATTTCAAAGACTATCGGCTCCGCGTCGGGCATGTCATGCGGGATTATGGCATGGAAGAACGCGAAGAAGCGCCGCAGGACAGCCGCGCCCTGCATGGAGACGCTTAACCCATATGCAAAACAGACCAGTTGAATACGCTCTGCTTGGCGTATTGGCCCTTTTGTGGGGCTCCTCCTACATGTGGATTGGTATCGCCTTGGATACGTTTCCACCTGCGACCTTGATTGCCATACGCGTTGCACTGGCGTCCGCTGTCTTGCTGGTTATCATGGTCATACAAGGTGTTCGCATGCCTTTGGATGGACGGACCTGGCGCTTGTTTTTCGTGCAGTCTCTGGTCAACAGCACTGGTCCATGGTTGTTGCTTGCCTGGGGACAGCAATATGCAGGAACCGCTGTTTCCAGCGTTTTGAACTCAACCTCACCCTTGTGGGTCTTTGCCTTTTCCTACCTGATATTGAATAGCGGCCAGAGGCCGGGAACACGACAGTTGTTTGGGGCGCTAGCGGGATTTTGCGGGATCGTGTTGATCGTTGGCGTCGGTGCGCTTGAGGACCTCGGCCAGAATTTTTTACCCCAACTGGCGGTGCTTTTCAGTGCGGCCCTTTATGGTATTGCGGCCTTGCGTGGTCGACATTTTGCGGGAATGCCGCCGATTGTACCGGCAACCGGAACGCTTCTTTGTTCCTGTCTCGTCCTCATCCCGATGAGCCTGGTGACCGACCAACCCTGGTTGTTGTCTCCGGATTTCGCCGGGATCGGCTCAGCCGTGGTACTTGGCGTTGTCTGCACGGCGCTGGCGTTCTTGATCTACTTTCGTTTGTTGTCGACGCTCGGGGCGATGGGAACTGCCAGCCAGGCATATTTGAGATCAGGAATTGGCGTCTTTCTGGGAGTGGTCTTTTTGTCCGAAACACTAGACTTGGAGACCTTCGCCGGAATTTGTCTTGCCATATTCGGCGTGGTTCTGATCAACTGGCCAGGTGCAAAGAGATCAAAGCCCGCTACTCCTGCCGGCAAGGAAGTGTCATGAGTGTTCTAACCGTATATGAGGCCGGGTCCCGGCCAAGCAAACGCGCCAATCCCGACTATTTTACCGGCACAGTCTGGCAGGATACCGTGATTGATGCTCCTGCTCCTGCGCGTGTCCGTGCCGTTAGAGTCACCTTTGAGCCCGGCGCTCGAACCAATTGGCACTCCCATCCGTTGGGTCAAACGCTGCATGTTCTGGATGGAGCCGGGTTCGTGCATCTCTGGGGGCAGAATAAACTCTCAATTCTGCCCGGTGACGTCATTTGGATCCCTCCAGGAATAAAGCACTGGCATGGAGCGGGCCCGCAGACCTCACTTGTTCACCTGGCCATTCATGAAGAGCTTGACGGCCAGGTGGCCGAGTGGATGGAACCGGTAGATGAGAGGACTTATGCAGGCGGGTTGGAGGCGCGCAGATAGGGTCGTTGGTCAGAACAAGCGTATGCCTTGTCTTGAGATGCCCGTTGTCGTCAGCGGGCAGTAGCGTCGTATTCCTTGACTGTGATGTAGTTGTATCCGTCGGCAATCAATTTGAAGGTGATGTTTGTCTCTTCAACTGATCGGGGCGTAAAGATTAGAACGAAGCCTTCCCAGCCCCGTCGGCTGTTGGCCCAGGGATGAAACACAGCCCAACCGGCATCGACAGCCTCTTGCGCTCGCTCCGGCGAGAGGGATGCATGCAAGCTACCATCCGGGTGCAGGTGAGCGAATTCCCGCCCACCTACAATTGCTTCCGGGTGAATCAAATCGAGGCTTTCGTCCAGCCAGAACCCTTTTGCACCAGGCAGGGAAATCACGGTGGGGCGCAGCTTAATACCGGGTATCGCCTCAACAAGGTCCAGTAGATGCGTTGTCAGTTCTGGAACAGGCTGTGCATTGATTTGATAATGCGGAACAGAATCCGTCGTGCTCGGCACTGGCCCCTTTCGCATTGGTAGCGGGGACTCTGCGGCAAACGCATTGCTCAGGATTATGCCAAGAAACAGCGTTGCACCCATCAGTGCCTGGGCCGCGCGTTTTTTTTGGTGCATTACTCGGCTTTCCCCGATTGAAAATTCAAAGCGAGCTTCTGGCTCGGTGTCAGCAGCCTAGTTGGTCTCGCGAAACGCCTTGTGGCAAGCAGAGCAGGACGCTCCAACCGGCCCAATATTTGCGCGAATACCATCAACGCCGGAGCCGGCCGCAGCAGCAAGTTTCGTAGTGGCCTCGATGAGTTCACCATGAATTTTCGCGCTTTCCGGATACTTGGTCCAAGCCTCGACCTTGGCGCGTGTTTTTCCTGGGTTAGCCGTACTGTCTGAGCCCTGGGGCCATGCCGCGCCCAAATTCATCGACGCCAGAACTTTCAGGTTGTCAGCAGCCGTCTTGGCTTGCTCGGCATTATAGTCGGCTTCGCCTTTCGCCATGGCACCCAATTGACCCAGGTTGAATGCATACAGCGTCATGAGTGACTTGCGTGCCTTGATGGCTCCATCAAACGTGTCATTCGCAAAAACAGTGCCTGAGCTGGCGGCCAGGGCGATTGCCGCGGCGCAAATAAGACCAAGCTTGTTTCTCATCGAACTCTCCAATGCTGTGAAAATTTGAACAAGTGATGGTGCTCATAGTTCCAAATTCGTGTAAATTCCGAAAAAAGCAGCAAGGAGTTGTGCGTTGACGCACAGGGTACGTTGGGACGATCTTCAATTTGTTCATGCTGTAGCAGAGCACGGGTCTCTTTCGGCAGCCTCGCGCGCGCTTGGGGTAAACCATGCGACAGTCCTGCGCAGGATTGCCCTTCTGGAGGCGAACGCCAATGTCGTGCTCTTCGATCGCGGCAAGGACGGCTACAGGCTTAGACCGGAGGGGCGTGCGCTACTTGCCTCCCTCAAGCTCATGAAAGACGCGTCTGCTAAAATTTCACGAAACCTATCGTTGTCGTCGAAGAGTATCGACGGCACATTCCGGATTGCTACTACTGACGCGATCGCATGCATTCTGCTTCCCGGATATCTCGAAGCGCTGCGCGAGGCGCACCCTGACATCCAGATAGAAATTGCAGTCTCGAACAATCTGATCGACATGTCCCAAGCCAACGCAGAAATTCTTATTCGCCCCGGACAGAAACTGCCCAGTGAGCTTGTTGGCACATGTGCCGGCAGGCTCGCCTTCGGTGTTTTCGGTGCGCCGGAATATCTGGCAAAAAACGATCACGACCGGGTCGAAGATCATAATTGGCTTGGTGTGATGCAGAATTTCGCCAAGTCCACTGTAGGGGATTGGCAATTTGCCAGCATTCGCGACAATTACGAGTTTTCCGCAGACAGTTTTTTGGCGCTGGCCAGTCTGGCCGAACGTGGGTTCGGGCTGGCGATGCTGCCGGTTTTCGTGGGGCGTAATAACAAACGCCTTTTGCCAGCGGAACGGTTTGCCGGAGGACCGGGGAATGATATCTGGGTCGCGACCCATCGGGATTTTCGGCGTCAGAAAAATATAGAGGCTCTCCTGGAGTTCTTCACCGACGCGGTGCGATCAGATGCTGATCGGTTGATTTAGTTGCAGCCAGGATTACGCGGTTTCAAGGAACGTCACCTGAAGGGACGAAAATTCAGTTTAGCTGCTGGACAAGTTCCAGTGTTATGCCTTCAGGGCCCCAGATGAATGCCATTTTGTAATTCCGAAACTCCATGCCGCCATTGCGCATTTTGACGCCAGCTGCCTTGAGTTTGGCGATTGTCGCGTCAAAATCATCTACTGCGAAACACATGTGGTTATAGCCAACCGCCGTCAGATCCCTGACATGCTCGTTCTGCGTTGGTGCAGGTTTGTTGTATTTCAGAAGCTGGATATCGAAATACGGCGTACACCCTTTCAAGACGAGTGTCACATGTTCCGCCTCGATCCCCGGCACACCCAGATAGTTCTCCATTATCTCGCCTGAGATGAGTTTGGTCTCTCCTTCTTCAAATCCCAGGAGTGAAAAGAATGCTTTTGCAGGCTCTACGTCGTTCACGACGATTGTCATGTGATTGGGGTTCAGGACCATTGGAAATCTCCAGATGAATTGAAGGCTGGTTGGATTATCGCTTACATATGAAAAATTGGCGGTGTCACCGTAAGTTCCTGTTTGAGCGGCAGGACATGTCCCCTTCAATCGTCCTGGGTCATGAAATCCTTCTGTGTGGAATAATGACGTCCATGGTGTATCTCTTCAATAGCGCAAGTGGGACGTGCTCTGTGTGGTGGAAATTATAGGTGCGGGTGCCAGATAGGCGTCAAGTGAAATAGCTTCCTGCAAAGGTTAGTATGCATTTTTATCCTCACTCCGAGCGTGGCAAGGGGAACGCCAAAATGGATATTCCGGTAATTGATCTGGAGCCGTTGAATTCCGGAGCGAAGAATGGACTGGAGAAGGTTGCCGATGAGATCGGAAAGGCTGCACGCGGCATCGGGTTTTTCTATGTGAGAAAACACGGTGTTGATGCGGACCTCATCAAGGGCACTTTCGCAGCCGCACACGCGCTTTTTGCGCAACCGATTGACGCCAAAATGGCGCTGACGAAGGATTTTTTGCAGACCAATCGCGGCTATGTGCCCAGTGAAGGTGAGAACCTGGATCCAGCCAAGCCAGCTGATCTGAAGGAGGCGTTCAATATCGGTCTGGATCTTGCAGCCGATGATCCGCGCATCGTCAGTGGGGAACCGTTTCGGGCGGTGAACCAGTGGCCGGAAATTCCGGGCTGGAAAGAGGTTGTCTTGTCCTATTTCGACGCGGTTTGGGAATTGGGAAAGAAGATGCAAAGCGCAATCGCGCTGGATCTCGGCGCAGACCCTGCCTTTTTTGAAGACAAATTGGATGCACCACTGGCAACATTGCGATTGCTTCATTATCCGCCGCAGCCTGAAAAGGTCAAAGCCGGTCAGATTGGTGCTGGTACCCATACGGACTACGGTAACATCACGATCTTGCTTCCCGATACTGTTGGCGGTCTGGAAGTGCAGCGCAGGGACGGTGTCTGGCTGAAGGCGCCGACAATCGAAGGCACATTTGTCTGCAATATCGGTGATTGTCTGATGCGCTGGACCAACGACACCTATGTTTCGACACCTCACCGGGTCATCAACTCTGGTGGATTGGAGCGGTATTCGATTGCATTTTTCCTGGATCCCAACCCGGACACGGAAGTTTCGTGCTTGCCCGGGTGTGTTTCAGATGAGAGACCAGCCAGATACCCGCCGATTTCTGCTGCGGACTATTTGAAATCCAGACTGGACGCCAGCTACGAACAGGTGAAATCCGGTTGAAACGAGCTGATTGAGTAGGTCTGAAACTGGCGCATTTGAATCCTGCAATGCCCTCACGCCTTGCAGCAAAATGTCTGCTCCAATGCGTTCTTGAGGCTGCTTTGCATCCGAATAACAACCACATGTAAGCGAGGAGTTCGCCCGCTTAAGTGCAAGTTCCATGCTCTGCAATCCAGCTGTCGTGGAGAAACTAATGACAATCCGCTAAACAGGATTACGTACAGATTGAGAAGAATCGGTTCACCAACTGGAGAATGCGATGTTTAACATGGGTATTCGCAGTATAGAACGTACGGTATTGGTAATTTTACTGACTTTATTCGGTTATATTGGTCAAGCAAGCGCTGAAAATATTGTTAAATTTGGCCATTATGGCGGGTATGCGCCGGTTACACATGGCGAAGGTCAAGAAGTTCGCGGTATCTTGGTAGAGACCCTGAAAGCCGTATTTGAAAAAGTAGACGGTTATTCACCGGAATTTCATGGGCTTCCTTGGGCAAGGGCCCAAAAAATGGTTGAAAATGGTGAGCTAGACGCTTTCTGTACAGTACCCACAGATACGAGAAGCCAATATGTTCTCTTCGGGAGACATGCAGCGTGGGCTCCGACCCCTGTAGCTTTCTTTTCTCCAAGCAGTCCGAATGCGACCAAAATCAAGTCCATCAGTGAAAAAGAAGATCTGAGAGACATCAACCTTGTTGACTATGTTGGTAACGGCTGGAGCGAGGCCAATATTGGAGAGTTCAACCCCAACAAGGTCACAGATCTTGAAAACGCGTTCGACGTGGTCAGGCTCCATCGGGCAGACGCGCACATCAGTCCCTTCGCGATGGGCACGTACCAACTCAACCAGTTGGGAATGGATCTCGATTATGTCGAACTTCCATTTTTTGATGCTGACTACAAATTCAAAATCGGTATCAGAAAGGACTATCCCGGAGCTGCTGAACTTCAGGTCAAACTTGACGAAGCCATTGCAGAGCTACGTGCAGAAGGGAAACTCAAGGAAATTGAGCAGGCCTATCTGGATAACTTGAAGTGAAGCCTGATCGTGGCTTCAAATTCGCTGCTTCAATATTTTGCACGGCTAATGTGGTTCACTGTTTTTTCCCGCGCACTGGATAGCGCCGCATCCAGTTCTTTCTCGGCAGTGATGACCTTTCGAATTCCATTGCCGACCAGGTTTCCCAAAAAGTGATATTCTGGAAAGCTCACATATTGAACGCCTGTGTAAGGAACATCATCGACCGTGCTGTACTCAGGATCTGTCGACTGAATTTGCTCCAGAACGAAATCGCTATACAGGGCAACACACTTTAGTTGGGAACTGTTGTAGGTGGAAACGCGCGTTCCGCCGGGCGCGTAGAGCCACACTTTGGTTTTACCCACTAGCTCGATGTATTTTTTTGACGTCGCCTAGAAAATGAAATCTTTAGCTGCTTGCGTTTGAAACGAGGAATTGGGCATCGCTAGTGCCCAGAACCAAAGCAAATTTGTGCCCTTTTCAACTGTTTCAGCAGGTGGTGGGCTTTCGGAAGTCGTGGTCTTTACGCGATTGCGGGGGAAGCAAATGTGACCCGGCTTCTATTGTTATGGAGAGAGGCGGGTCTTATGCGTCGGCATTCATGCCGCACTTTTCCGCGAGGTTTTCATAGGTACGCCTGGCTGTTTCATGTCAGCCAGGCGTGAAACGGGAATTGATTGCAGGTCAGTCGAATGCGATTGCGACACATCAGTGCCGCTTTGAGCATAGGTGGAAAGTTGACACTCCACGGGGCTGACGTTGCGGCACAAGTTGCCAAAAATCGAGGACACTGAGCGGAACAGTGCGAACAAGTCCGCGCTGCGCAACTCACGGGCTTTCTTGTCATAAAAACCATAGTCGATGGATCCATCGGGAAGCTTCTGGTGCTGAGGTGTTGGGCAGAACATTGATCTTCTCCTCGGTTTGACTAGAAGGAGCATGGCTTAAGGAGATCAATCCCGCTTGAAGATCACCTTTAGAACGTCTTGTGTTTTTCTCTATTTCATCGTTGAAAAATTGCGCCAACTGCCGTCTTCGACTAGCGTGAATATCGGTGACCCGAGCGAAAGGGGGAGGGATGCGCTATGTATTTTCAGATTGCGTCCTGGATACGGAAAGTTATCAACTTCATAAGCATGGAGTTGAAGTTTCGGTTGAACCTCAAGTGTTCGAACTGCTCTCCCTGCTTGTTGAAAATCCCGGAAAACTGATTTCCAAAGACCTGATAATCGACCGCGTCTGGGAGGGGCGTATCGTATCGGAAGCCACCGTCAGTGCGCGTATCAGTGCAGCCCGCGCCGCGGTAGGTGACACCGGGAAGAACCAGGCCGTTATCCGCACGGTTCAGCGCCGTGGATTGGAGTTGATCGTTCCCGTCGTAACTCGAGCGAGTGGATCGGTATCATTTGAACCTTGTGGCCGTGATCAGACCATTCATTTCGCTAAATCGGATGATGGAACCGACATCGCCTATGCACAGTCAGGCGAAGGTCCGGTGCTTGTCCGCGCCGGACATTTTCTTACGCATCTGGAGAAAGACTGGTCCAGCCCCGTTTGGGGCCCATATCTGAAAAAATTGAGCGCTGCGCATGCCTTGGTTCGATATGATCAACGCGGGACGGGACTGTCAGATTCGCAACTTCGAAACCCGAGCATTGAATCCTACATGGCGGACCTGCTTGCAGTCGTCGATGCTGCAGGGCTGGAAACCTTTCCGCTGATTGCGTCCTCGCAGGGTGTTCCAACATCTGTCCTATTCGCAGCAACCTATCCTGAGCGGGTAAGCAGGCTTGTTCTTTTCGGAGGATTTGCGCAAGGGCGGGCAAAGCGGCACCACCAGTATGCAGACGAGGAAGCAAATGCGTTGCTGGCCTTGATCCGGTCGGGCTGGGGCAAGCCCAATAGCGCATTCATGGTTGCCTTCACTTCTGTCTTTTGCCCCGGTGCTTCCAAGGAGGAGATCGACAATCTGGTCGAGATACAATTGGCTTCGACGTCAGCAGACAATGCCGCCCGAATTCGCACAACAATTGATAGTTTCGACGTGTTGGAATTCCTGCCAAGAGTGCAGGCACCCACACTGGTTATTCATGCCAGCAATGACGCCCTGCATCCGGTTTCCCAAGGACGTCTTTTGGCCTCTGGCATTCCGGGGGCAGAGTTTTTGCAGGTTGAAAGCAATAACCATGTTTATTTGCCATCAGATCCGGCGTGGAACCAAATCGTTGAGGCACAACTAGACTTCGTCGGACAAGCTTGAAGTCCAACTTCCGCAGCTAAATGACTCTTGGAACGCTCTAAAACGGGGTCTTAGCCAATCGGCAATCTCACTTCAGCTTCCAGTCCGCCGCCTTCAAGGTTTCGAAGAGCTATCGTGCCACCATGGGCATGAATGATGGAGCGGCTGATAGCCAATCCCAGACCGATCCCGCCGGTTTCCTCACTGCGGGATTCTTCCAGGCGAACGAAAGGTTCGAAGACGTCCTGCTGGCGATCCTCCGGGATGCCCGGACCATTGTCGTCAACGCGAATTATTATTGTCTCCGCCGCTTTTTCCGCCTTTACCGAAACAGTGTCACCGTAGCGGATACCGTTCTCAATCAAATTGCGTAGCGCGCGCTTCAGCGCAATCGGCCTGCAGGAAAGGGAGATATCGCCGACAACTTGAACTGAACAGTCATGTCCCATGTCCTTCTGGTCTCCGGCCAGGCTTTCCAGCATGGCACCAAGGTCGGTGACTTCAGCGTCTTCTGCGTGCGCCTCGTCCTTGGCAAAGCGGAGGGTGGCTTCCGTCATGGCCGCCATTTCTTCCAGGGTTTCGATCATCTTTTCCCGGTTTTCATCGTCGTCGATGAATTCGGCGCGGATCCTCAACGATGTAATCGGTGTCCTGAGATCATGGCTGATTGCCGCGAGCATGCGGGTACGATCCCGCACGAACCGGGTCAACCGGTCCTGCATTTCGTTGAAAGAAGAGGTCAGTGCTCTCACTTCGCTAGGCCCGCTTGGGTGAAGCGGTTCCAGCTCCTCGCCGCGACCGAATTTTTCGGCAGAGACGGCGAGTTCCTTCAGCGGTCGTGTGACCCTTCGAAGAGCAAGGCCAATGATCACGACGGATGCCAGAGCTGTCAGAGCGAGTTGGACAAGGAGCGGGATGAGAGCGCCGGGAGGCGGGCGGTAGCTTGTTGCCACATTCAGCCAGCGTTCGTCCGCCATCTGGATAGACAACGAAAGATCTTCAGGCTTGTTCATGATCTTGCGCAGGTTCTTTGGCCGCTCGTGCTTGGGCACATCCCGCCAGCTTTGTTTGTAATGTTGGGTATCTGCCTTTTGGCGCGGACCGCGCTTTTCATCTGCATGAATGTTGACGTGGGCGGTTTGCCCATTAGACAGCTGTCCGGTGATGTAGCCCTGTAATCGTTGTTCAAAACGTGTTTTTGCGGGTTCAGCCGCGAGCGGCGTGTCCCCAACCCAGAATACGGCAAATCGACTGCTGCTGGCGTCGAGAACACGATCCTGTAGCGTCGCTGGTGTGTCTTCCAGCAATTCTGCTACGGAAACCGCGCGGGCAAGCAGGTTGTCGCGCGCAGCTGCAACCATCGCAATGCGTCGCTCATCACGGAATATCACGATGCTTAGCGCCTGTGCCGCAAAAATGGCAATCAGGAGCAGAATGACCAGCTGGGATGCCAGGGTCTTTGGCCAGAGGGCATAAAGTGCCTTTTTTGTACGCTCAGATATTGTCATTCAACCTGGTCTTTCACCTCGGCGGTGAACATGTAACCGCCACCCCAGACCGTCTTGATCAGCTTCGGATCCTTGGGGTCGACTTCGATTTTCCGCCTCAGGCGCGAGACCTGATTGTCGATGGAACGGTCAAAGACAACGGGCGCCCTGCCTGTGGTCAGGTCCAGCAGTTGGTCCCGGTTCAAGACCATCTTGGGACGTTTCAGGAAAGCGCAGAGTAATTGGAACTCCCCGCTCGATAGCGGAATGTCATTGCCATTCGGGTCTGCAAGCTCACGGCGTGAAACGTTGAGTGCCCAGCCGTCAAAGTGCATTTTCTCCTGCTCGATCGGGTCCCGTTCCTTTGGCGCAAGAGATGTCCGCCGCAAGACAGCACGGATTCGAGCCAGCAATTCTCGCGGGTTGAACGGCTTGGTCACATAATCATCAGCCCCGATTTCAAGACCGATGACCCGGTCTGTATCATCTGCCATCGCTGTCAGAAGGATGACCGGCATTGATCCGGTCTCGACCAGGTGCCTGCACAGAGAGAGGCCGTCTTCACCTGGCATCATGATATCGAGGACGACAAGATCCACCGAAGCTGCCTTGAGGGACTTTCGCGCATGCGCTGCGTTTTCTGCCGTTGTGGCTCTGAGGCCATTCTTTATTAAATAGCGGGCAAGGGTCTCGCGAATGTCACGATGATCATCCACCACCAGGATATGCGGGCTCGGATCACTCAACTTCATCTCCAATCTTGCCGTCTTTTTGCAATCAAAGTGCTGATCGCATGCTGATCTGCTTGTTTCTACAGTTAAAATAATAACAGCCGCACATTTACGCGAACCGAACTTGTAACAAAGTGTATCGCTGCGGCCCAGCGGGACATTTGGTGACACTTCCCCCCATTCTGGAGGGTATTCTTGCGACAATTGCCACCTACCTTCAGTTCATCAACGAACCGAGGAGTTGTTGGAATGAAACCGTTCAAGAAGATTGCAATTGCCGCTTTGGCTGCGAGCGTCGCGGGTACCGCGCTGACCGCCGGCCTGTCCGCTTCAGCCCAGGAAACGGCTGCAACGGGGAACGGGGGCAAGGAAATTCAGCAGACCGCCGAAAAGCGTTTTGCTCATATGGGTGAACGTCGTGGTCACGGCAAGCGTGGCGGTAAACAACGTGCAGAGCGCCTGTTTGAGCGTTTTGACACCGACAAGGATGGCGTAATTACGCAAACCGAAATCGAGGAAATCCGCGCACAGGATTTTGCGACTGCCGATGCAGATGGCAATGGTGAAATCAGCCTGGAGGAATTCAAGGCTGCGTTTATGGACCGCTCAAACAATCGCATGGTCCGTGCATTCCAGTTCCTGGACGCTGACGGCGACGGAACCGTCACGCAGGCAGAAGTGGATGTTGTTGCCAATCGCCTGTTCAACCGGCTTGACCGGGATGGCAGCGGAACCATTGAACGTGTTCGCGGTCAACGCGGTGTCAATGCCGAAAATGACGGTGACCGAAGTCAGCGTGCTGAAGCCAGGGAACGCCGTGGACGCGGTGGTCAGCACGGTCGCGGTGGTCAGGCCCGCCAGTTCATGGCGCTGTTTGACACGGACGGCACCGGCAAGGTGACCCGCGATGACTATGACACCAAACGCTCTGAGCTCTTTGCTCTGGCTGACACAAACGGCAGTGGATCCTTCACGTTGGAAGAGTTCAGCCCGTTGTGGATGGCGATTAACGAGAACCGGGTCGTCAACATGTTCCAGCGTGCAGATGCCGATGGCAGCCTCAGCATCACGCAGGAAGAACATGACAAACGCCTGGACCGGCTGATGGAACGCGCTGACCGCAACAAGGACGGTGTCATAACAAAGGCCGACTTCAAGAAGGGCAAAAAAGGCAAGGGCAAAGGCAAAGGCAAAGGCAAACATCGCAGCTAATGCCCGTCGATCTCCAGTGACCCAAACCTGGAGGTGTTTCCCCTGACCTCATGTGCCCGCCTGATTACGGGGAAACGAAAAGGGAGCCGTGCAAACGGCTCCCTTTTGCTGTTGGCATTTGTCTGCGAGCAAAAAATAGTCATTTTGATGTGCTGTTTACAGCCTGATTATTCATCCATTGAGAAATCGACGTGGATGTGGTTTCCGTCGGGATCCCACACATTAATCGCAATCATGCGTGTGTCTTCGATTTCCGCGCGCCGGTATTTTACATCGTGTTCGTTTAATCGTTTTTCGAACTCGGCAAGTCCTGTGGCTGTGAATGCGAAATGTTCGAGTTTCAGTTTGACTTCCGACCCGACATTGGCTGGTTCATCCTGACCAACGAGATGAACGACTGCCTGGTCACCAGCATACATCCAGGCCCCGGGAAACGGAAAATTCGGCCTGAACCCGCTCTTTAGGCCCAGAACTTCGCTGTACCATTTGATCAAGTGGTCGAGACGCGTGGTCCAGATGTTGACGTGGTCAAGTTTGAGGATCTGCATGATTGGCCTTTGGTTTTGGTTCGGACCTTAGGCTTTCCACTTGATGGAACAGCCGATTGAAGGAATTTGTTCTGCTGGTCCCTGTCCGGTGTCTGCGACCTGTTTCATGGCTTCAAAGAGGTCGCGAGGCAAGTCTGCAGTCGAAGTGTTCATGCGTGTGGCATCGAGCCGTCCGCGATACTGCAACCCGAGCTCACTATTGAAGCCGAAAAAGTCGGGTGTGCACACCGCGCCATAGGTTTTGGCGACCGACTGGTCTGCGTCATGCAGATAAGGAAATGGGAATGCATGTTCTTCAGCCAACAATTGCATGTTGTGGAAATTGTCTGCTGGATAAGCGACAGCGTCGTTTGAGCAAATGGCAGCAACGCCCACCCCCAGTTCTTTCAGGTCGCGCGCATCGCGAACAATCTTGTCGAGCACTGCAAGAACGAAGGGGCAGTGGTTGCAGATGAACATGACCAAGGTGCCGTATTCGCCGGCGATATCTTTCAAGCCGTACGTGACACCATTGGTTGCAGGCAAAGTGAAATCCTGGGCTTGCCAGTTGAAGTCACAGACAGGTGTGTTCAGTGCGGCCATGGGATCCTCGAATAAGCTCAGACAGCGAACTGGTTGGTGCAACCGGCTCACCGGTTGCACCCATTTCAGAAACCTTCGATGACAATCTTGCCCTTTGCCGTGCCGGTTTCAATAAGCCCGTGAGCTTTTCGCATATTTTGAGCGTTGATTGGCGACAGTACTGTGTCCAATGTCGTGCGAATACGCCCGGCATCGATCTCACCAGCCACATATGTCAGGAGCTCATGTTGCTTGATCATGTCCGGTGTCTTGTGCATGGCCCGTGCGAACATGAATTCCCAATGCAGGCTTGCTGCCTTCATCTTCATCTTGTCCATTGGCATCGGCTGATTGGTGTCGTCGATTGTCACGATGCCGCCTTGTGGTCGGATCAGCTCGACTGCCGTATCCCAATGGCGCATGTCGTTGAAGATCGCGATGTGGTCAACATGCTGAAATCCGAGAGCGCGCACCTGCTCCACCATGGGTTGGCGGTGGTTGACGACGTGATCAGCACCTAACTCCTTGACCCAGGCAGTGGTTTCTGGCCGCGAAGCCGTCGCGATGATTTCCAGACCGGCAGCCTTTGCCAGCTGTATGCCAATGGACCCGACACCGCCACCAGCACCGATGATCAGGATGCTTTCGCCCCTGTTCTTGCCGTCACGGTCAATGCCAAGGCGGTCGAAGAATGACTCGTAGGCTGTCAATGTGGTGAGCGGCAAGGCGGCGGCTTCAGCGAAGTTCAGAGACTTGGGTTTGCGTCCGACGATGCGTTCGTCGACCAATTGATACTCGGCGTTGGAGCCGGATCGGGTGATATCACCGGCGTAATAGACTTCGTCGCCTGCTTTGAAGATGGTCACATTGTCACCGACCGCCTCGACAACACCAGCTGCGTCCCAGCCGAGGACTCGCGGTGTTTCTTCAACGGTATTCTTTGGTGCGCGGACCTTTGTATCAACCGGATTGACCGAGACGGCCTTGATCACAACAAGAATGTCGTGGCCTTCAGGAGACGGCTTTGGAATATCCACATCAAGGAAGACGTTCGGATCTTCGACGGGCAGATAATGGGTTAGTGCGACAGATTTCATTTGTTGATTTCCGGTTTGTTTAGGGGGGTGCAGGGGCGCGACTTGTGATCTTTTCAGTTGGTAATTGTCATTTCGTTCAAGGTGAACTCCGCAACTGCGCCTTCGGTCGCCTCCATATAGGCTACCAGATGGGGGGCGTTCATGTGCACCTGCCAGAGGTCGCGGCTTTCCCAGTTCTCGTAAAACATGAAATGGGTCGGATTGTCGTTGTCCTGGTGCAGGTCGTAGTCGATGCAGCCGTTCTCAGCACGGGTAAGGTCGATCAACTTGAGGAGCTCCGATCTTACGAGCTCGATCTTGTCCGGGTTGGCCTTGATGTTGGCAACGATGGTGAGTTTGGCCATTGGTGTCTCCGGATTTGGCGATGAGCGAAATCTAGTCACTTGATATTTTCGGATAAACGGGCAGAATTCGGAAACACAATTCGGAAAATCCGTATAATGCTTCTGGATAACATCGCTCTGTTTTCTCTGATCGTTGAAAAGGGCAGTCTGGTTGCGGCCGGACGGGAGGTTGGCCTGTCGCCGACGACCGTTTCTGAGCGACTTGCAGCCCTTGAAGCCCACTTTGGTGTCGTCCTGCTCAATCGCACTACGCGTTCGATCAGTCTCACCGATGAGGGACGGACCCTCATAGATGGTGCCAAGCTTGTGCTTGGGGAGGTTGAAGACCTAGAGACAAGGATCCGCCTTGGGGCGCAAAACCTGTCTGGCCAGATCCGCATCAGCGCACCGAAGGATCTGGGCCGTACGATTGTCTCCAAGGCAATTGCACAGTTCTTTGCTGAACATCCTTCGATCACGATCGATCTGCACCTGTCAGACGGCTACGTTGATATTGTCGGAATGGGTATTGACCTGGCTGTCCGGTTCGGAGCCATCGGTGACAGTTCCCTGCGCGTCAAACAATTGCCGGCAAAACGGCGGGTCCTTTGTGCAGCGCCGAGTTATCTGGAACACCATGGCACGCCAAGGACACCTGCCGATCTCAAGGACCACAATTGCCTTGTCATGCGCTTTGGTCAGAACATCGACAATGTCTGGCAATTCGGGTCAACCGCAGCCAAACAGATTGTAACCGTCCGGGGCAATCTCGTTGCAAATGACGGGGCTCTGGTCAGGCAATGGTGCCTTGAGGGACGCGGGATCGTTTTGAAGTCCGAATTCGACGTCGGAGGAGATATCCAAGACGGACGCCTTGTTGAACTTCTCGGTGACTACGCCTCTCCGCCACCGCCCTTGCAGATTGTATTTCCACCAAGCCGTGCACAGCCGAGAAGGGTGACGGCTTTTGCCGATCATCTGGCAAATACATTCAAGGAATACGGCTGATTTGCTTCCCCCATTAACGCTCTTAAAAAATTCTGGATCAATGCTACAAAACCGCTTGCGTCTAGCGGCAAACAAGCGCATATAGCGCTCGCCCAAATTCGCACGTGCCCGAGGTCGTTCATGGGATGCTTTTTTAAAGACATCTCTTAAGGGGCCGCTGCCAGTATCACCGCCAAGGGGCGGGGCAGCAGATCCGGACGGCTTAAAGCAACGACGTAAGAGGGCTTTTTTGGTCTCTGCCTGAGTTTCCAACCTCCGGCGACACTGAAGAGGCACTTGTTACATCCTTGCCCGACGTGCGGCTCGGTACTCCCGAACCAATCAACGGCATTCCCGACGCGGGAAAGCGCTGCGCTGATTATTCGCTGCAGTTGCCCAACCGTCGCTGCGGTCAACCCGGCCTCCGGTTCCATCCCGGGGGAGGCCCGGTGCGTATTGCAGCCCCTGCGACGTGAACCGTCAGCGCGCCAGAGAAACAGATGGGCGTTTGCGGCCGAGATTTGAAAGGGGAGTTCCCCATGAGCGAGCGTATCCGCGAGTTTCTCCGACGACGAGACGACGATGGTCCCTGCGTTGTTGTCGATCTTGATATCGTACGGGAGAACTTCGAAGTTTTTGCCAGGTCCCTGCAGGACACATCCGTCTATTATGCGGTCAAGGCCAATCCAGCACCGGAAATCCTGTCCCTTTTGGAAAGCCTCGGCTCGTCTTTTGACTGTGCTTCAGTCGGCGAGATTGAAATGGTGCTTGCAACTGGCGCAACGGCTGAACGCATTTCCTACGGCAACACCATCAAGAAGGAGAGGGACATTGCGCGTGCCTTTCACCATGGCGTCCGGCTCTTCGCGGTCGACTGCGTCGAAGAAGTTGAAAAAATCGCCCGTGTTGCTCCAGGTTCCAATGTCTTCTGCCGGGTCTTGTGCGACGGCGCCGGAGCGGATTGGCCGCTTTCCCGCAAATTCGGCTGTGACCCGGACATGGCGCCCGACGTGCTTGAACATGCCCACCGGCTCGGCCTCGTCGCCCATGGTGTTTCCTTCCACGTCGGCTCCCAGCAAGCCAACCTCGAAGCCTGGGATTTCGCTCTCGCCATGGCGGCAGGCGTTTTCAAGGAAATGGCGCTCCGCGGCATCGAGTTGAAAATGGTCAACATGGGTGGCGGGTTCCCGACCCGTTATCTCAAGGAAGTTCCGGGTGTGCCGAGTTACGGCGAAGCAATTTTCCATGCACTGACCAAACATTTCGGCAACCGGTTGCCGTCCACGATCATCGAACCGGGTCGCGGCATGGTCGGCAATGCCGGTATGGTCGAGGCGGAAGTTGTGCTGATTTCGAGAAAATCCGCAGAAGACGAAAACCGCTGGGTTTATCTTGATATTGGCAAATTCCACGGACTGGCGGAGACGATGGATGAAGCAATCCGCTATCCTATCCGCACCCCAAAGGACGGCGATAGAACCACTCCTTGCGTTTTGGCCGGACCGACTTGCGACAGTGTTGATGTCCTCTACGAGAAGACACCGTATGATCTTCCGGTCAGTCTCTGCATTGGTGACAAAGTGCTGATTGAAGCCTGTGGCGCCTACACGACGACCTATTCTTCCGTTGGCTTCAACGGTTTTGCACCATTGGCTTCCTTCGTCATCTGACGAGATACGAAATCAAGTCTTTGTAACAAGCCCTTGCAGAAATTGTCTGCAGGGGCTTGAATTATTTTCAGATCTTGTCACAACATAGCAAAAGTGCAATTTGTGCACCTATTTCAGCAAGAAAATTGCGCTTGGGCTTGCCGTCGGCAATTGTGCCCCTGCGAAGTTATTATAGGTATTGGAGCTCGGAATATGACCGACGATAACAACAGCGGCGCAAAGAAGCCCACAACGATCAAGGCTCCACGTAAGCCTGCTACACGGAGAAAACCCGCAGCGAGGACTTCTGCTGCAAAAGCTCCAGCGACTAAAACCACCGGCCCAACGTCTGTTGCGAGCAAAAAATCACCAGCTGCCAAACCAGCGGCAAGAAAACCTGCAGCGCGCGCGACCGCTTCAAAATCTGCAGCAACCAAACCAGCAGCCAGTGAAAAAACTACCGTAACACGGGCCTCTACTTCCAGGTCTGCCGCCAGAAAGACCACGGCGAAGCCTGCAGCCGTAGCCGCCAAACCAGTGGCAGCAAAACCGGCGGTAAAACCAACTGCGTCCAGGCGCGCTGCGTCCCAGCCAGCCACCACGAAACCAGCCGCAGCCGAGTCTGCTGCATCACGGCAAACCACCGCCAAGACCAGTGTGGCAAGGAAACCTTCCACGACCAGGAGGGCAACAGCTGCTACGAAGAAACCAGCGGAAACCGTCAATAAAGCAGCTGCGGCCAAAACGGCTGCGCCAAGGGCAACGCGGTCCAGGTCGGCTTCGACCAAGCCAGCAGCAGTCAAGCCAACAGCCAAACCTTCACCTACGACAAAAGCCGCGACGGCAAAACCCGCTGCAGCAAAGCCAGCTGCCAGAGCAACAACCGCAAGAAAACCTGCCGTTTCGCGTAAAACCGCTGCCAGCCCGGCTGTTGCGTCTGGCGAAACTCCAAAGGCTCAGGCAAGACGCGCGTCTGCCAGGAGCGCTCCGGCGCGCAAGGCACCCGCAGCGCGAGCAGCGACGAGAAAGCCAGCTGTTGCACGCAGGAATTGGCCGGTTCACGGGTCAATCACCGGGCCGCTTGTGGTGATCGGTCTTGGGTCCATCGGCAAAGGAACATTGCCGTTGATCGAGCGCCATTTCAAATTCGACAAGAGCCGCGTCACGGTCATCGATCCAGTGGATACCGACGCCAAGATGGTGACGGACAAGGGCTACAAATTCGAAAAGGTCGCGCTTACCAAGGAGAACTACAAAGATGTGCTGAGGCCACTTCTCACAGAAGGTGAGGGGCAGGGATTTGTCGTCAACCTGTCAGTGGACACGTCATCTCTTGATTTGATGAAACTCTGCAGAAAACTTGGAGTTCTTTATATCGATACGGTCGTGGAACCGTGGCTCGGGTTCTATTTCGATGACAAGGCAACACCCGCTGATCGCACCAATTACGCGTTACGTGAAACGGTGCGCAAGGAGAAGCAACAGAAACCGGGCGGCACGACCGCTGTCTCTTGCTGCGGCGCCAATCCGGGTATGGTGTCCTGGTTCGTGAAAAAGGCCCTGTTGGATGTTGCGACTGAAACCGGCGTGAAGTTCAAGGAACCAAAGGGCCGCAAAAGCTGGGCCAAGCTGATGAAGAAAGTCGGCGTCAAAGGCATTCATATTGCAGAACGGGACACCCAGCGTGCGAAATTGCCCAAGCCCATGGGCGTTTTCTGGAACACCTGGTCGGTTGAGGGCTTCATTTCAGAAGGTTTCCAACCTGCTGAACTTGGTTGGGGCACACATGAGACGTGGAAACCGAAGAACGCCAAGAACCACAAGAATGGCTGCAACGCCGCTATTTATCTGGAACAGCCTGGCGCAAACACCCGCGTTCGGTCCTGGTGTCCGACGCCGGGCGCTCAATTTGGGTTTCTTGTAACCCACAACGAGTCAATTTCCATCGCCGACTATTTCACGCTCGAGAGCGGCCGGAAGCTTTCCTACCGTCCGACCTGTCATTACGCCTATCATCCAGCGAATGATGCCGTCCTTTCCCTGCACGAGGTCTTCGGTTCAGGCGGGAAGGTCCAGGACCAGCAGCACGTGCTGGAAGCAAAGGAAATCCGGGACGGCATCGACGAACTTGGTGTGCTGCTCTATGGCCATAAGAAGAATGCCTATTGGTATGGGTCACAGCTTTCGATCGAGGAGACTCGAAAACTTGCCCCGAACCAGAATGCTACAGGCCTGCAGGTTAGCTCGGCGGTGATCGCCGGGATGGTCTGGGCTCTAGAAAATCCGGAGGCGGGGATCGTTGAAACCGACGAGATGGACTACAAACGCTGCCTTGAAATTCAGATGCCATATCTCGGCCCCGTCAATGGCTACTACACCGACTGGACACCGCTGGAAGGTCGCCCGGGCTTTTATCCGGAAGAGATAGACAAAAGCGACCCCTGGCAGTTCCGGAATGTTCTGGTGCGGTGACGGCTGGACCGAAGGTTCTATGCCAGGTCTTCTTCGCCCCGGACTTTGCAAAGCAAAGTTTCGGGGACGAGAAGAAGAATTTCTGTGTTTCTTGCATCCAGATCAAGAAAAATCACTTCGCTCTGGAAATTGCCACAATCGGTTCCTACCTGACAATCAGCGCTGAGAATACTCCTCCCAAGCTCAGCGCCCTGATTTCCCAGCGCGAACCTAAGCATTAGGAAACGCTGGGAAATTCATTCCCTTTTTGAACATCTTGGAAAGTCACTGTCATGAGCGTTCTGTTCAATGTCAGCATCCTGCTGCTTATCACCGCCGTCTTTTCAGTTACGGTTTTTGGCTACTTTTTGGTCTCCCGGTTTTTCCAGTCGGAAAAGCGTTCCGGTCGTTTGTCGGGTGACGGCATTGCGCTTCTGATCGCAGGCGTGTTGTTTGCTGCGTTCACTGCAAGTTACATCGAGATTTTCGATTTTGCATTCCGCTTGCCCTATTCGGCATATGTGGATTTGGGCATCGGTTTGGCATCGGTGGTAGCTGCTGTTGCAGTTGCGCATGCCGGGTTCGAGATTGTGAAACGCAAACCAGCTCTTCGGGCTGCAGATTCCAAAAGCGAAGCGCTTTGAAATAGCCCAGCCTAATAGCAATTGGTCCCGGGTTCGATCCGGGACCAGATACCAACATGCCTATCAACTCTTGTCGCAGGCCGCTGAAGGGGCGAATTACAACGCACTCTCCGAATTTGGAGAAATGCCTATTGACCGAGCTTGGCAACACCAAGCGGTACGTTGAACTTCCGGCACCAGATGTAGACCTCGTCATAGTCCGCGGTGTCTATGCCGCTTCCCACGCGATAGCTTTGTTTGCCTGTCAGGTTTTTCAAAGCGCCAAGGTCGGCGTTTGCGTCGTATTTGCCGTTCCTGCCCAATCCGACACGGGCATCGGGCGCGCCATCCAGGCTGAAGTCGCTCTTAAGAACGACCTTGTTTCCACTCAATTCCGCTTTGCCGGTCGTGACGTGATTGCTGCGGCCAGAGAAATTGCCAGTGCGGCCTTTGTCCCCGGCGAGTGCTGGACCTACGCCAGCAAACAGTGCTGTTGCGACCACGCCTGCGGACATCTTCATAAATTCTCGGCGGTTCTGCATGTGACGCTCCCTTTCAGCGGTTCTTCCGAACCGCGCTTCACCCAAACGCTTGTCAGCTTTCTGACACCTATCATCGTTCGGTGGTTCAGTATTTGACGGACCCAATTGGCCAGATTTTCGTGGTCCGCTGAAGTAACAAGTGTGCGAAGGAAGTTTGATCGTGGGAGGGAGTGCAAGGCAAAGGCCCGCATGCAACGGGCTGTTTGCCAATTCGGTGAAGATCAGATTTTGAAAACCGGGTTGCTCAGGTCCGTTACCAACCGAACTGAAACGTTGTCCCTGTCTGGCCATAACCATTCTGGACGACGTGACCGTTGGTGTTCTTGCCGAATTGAAAGAGGCCATAGGCATGGTTATTGCCGTGCTGCTGAATGGTTCCGTTGTGGCCGTTGCCATCCTGTAAAACGATACCCTGGTTGCCGATCCCGTTTTGCAGGATACCTGCAGCGTTTCCAAAGCCATTCTGTTTGATGCCACCCTGCTTGCTCAAGTCGTTGGCGACGGCCGCGGCGAACAAGCCTGCACGCATCAGATTTTCCTGGTCGGCGTTTTGTGGGTTCAAAGTGATGGAGAAGGATCCTCCGGCAAGGGCAGGGCCAGCCGACAAACCGCCAATCAGAAGAGCGGTCAGGGCAACGCGTGTCAATTTGCGGGTCATGAAAATTGTCCTTTGAATTTTGTGAGTGAAATCAGATTTGGTCGCCTACGCGTTTGCTGCACTTGTAGGTTTCGCCACCAATTTCGATTTGCAGTCGGACGTTGTAAATTCCGCCGTTTGCTAGTCTGACAACGCCTGTTTGAGCTTCACCATTTGAACTGATGTCAAAGGCACCGCCCTGGCTTGTGCTGGTCGTGCCACCGCTGCTGCCACCGATTACGGCGAGACGGTATTGTCCGGATTCTCCGGGTTTGCCCTTGGCAATGCCAATGAGCGAGATGGATCCGGCAGATGATGCTGTTGAAATGGCGCAAGTATTTGCGGAATCTGGCTCATGAGCCTCCGTTTCCGAGACCGGATAGTATGCGGCACCAAGTCCGGTGATGAGGACTGCCAGGCCCAGCTTTGTGAACGTCGACATTTGTAATTCTCCTTGAATTCCCTTCGGTGGCAGGAAAACCTGGCCACCGAAACTGAGGGAATGACGTGGAAATCAGGGGCAGGTTTGAACGAAGGCAGCAACATTGCTGGATCCGGCCTGGTTCACCGTGGCCTCACAGCCGTGCCCAACTTGAACACCGGCAGCAATATTGCCGTTGCCATCCTGGGTCATGACGGCATTGTGATCAGTGCCGAACTGACCGACGCCTGCGGAGTTACCGAAACCGTTCTGCCAGGTATCAGCGAAATTATGAGAGCCAGTCTGGCCGATAGCGGTGGTGTTACTATTGCCAAATTGACGGCTGAGACCCTCATTGGCGTGGCCGTCCTGAAAAATACCGATCAGGTTGTTGAAACCGTTCTGGGTGCCACCGGTTACGTTGCCGAAACCGAATTGCTCAATGTTGATGCCGTTTGCGCTTGCCGGAAGCACTGCGGTGGAAAGAACGAGGGCTGTGGTGGTGGCAATAACTGTTTTGCGAAACATCTGAACTAACTCCTGTCGGTGCGGCGCTGCCGCGTTTTTGATGACAGGTGGAAGCTACAAAGAGCGGATGGAACTTGCGCTGAATGCCATATTCAGGAAACGTTCATCCGTTCAATTCGCACTGGTTTAAGGCTTTCCAAATACCTATCTTTGAAGCCGGGATCAGCAGATGTGCTGATGGAAAAATCGCGGAGGAGGGCAGTCAAATCACTGAAGCTGAAAATGATGCACGCAAACAACGCGTGCGGTTGATCGTGATTGGATATCCCTTCGCGCTGGTGGCCATATGCCTCGCCTTGAACATTGCCGTCCTGGGTGTTCAACCGTTGGAAATCGGGTTGCCATCAAAACAGGTGATTGCCGCGCTTGTGGTCGCTGGCATCCTTCTGCTGGTCAATCACACGTGGTTGATGACGACGACAGAACTGACGCGCGTTCGTTTTGGGCTTCATGCAACACCTGAGGAGTGGGCTGCATCTGACAAGAAGCGTGAAGAGGCCAGTTCGGAGGGACTGGAAGAGCTTGGCAGGCACCATAACGCACATCGCAACACAACAGAGAATACGGTCTATTTCATTCTGCTGGCGCTTCTCTTTGCGCTCGCATCGCCTTCTAATCTGGCCACCTATTTATGGATTGTCGGTTTTGCCGTTGCGCGTCTTGGTTATACGTTCGCCTATCTGGCAGGCAAAGACGGGCAAAGGGGGCTGTTCATGAGCCTTGGTCTTATCAGCCTCTATGGTCTTGCAAGCTATTTGGCCATTGCGCTCATAATCTGAGGCCCTGAAACATCAGGGGATCAGCCGGATAACTTCTATCTCGGTCTGTTTGCCCTTTACCTTTTGACGACCAATGGGTTCCTGCTGAACGTCTTCCGGTAGCAGACTGGCAACCTCGTTTGATGCCAGGATGATGACATCTGCGGTGCCATCGATTTCCTTGCCCAGGCTCTCCAGGCGCGCCGCTGCGTTTACTGTGTCACCAATGACGGTGTAATTGACCCGATCAGGTGCCCCGATATCGCCAACCACAAGTGGGCCGACATGAATGCCAATACGGATGCGGACTGCTTCTTCGCCACGTTCGACGCGTCGCAGATTATCATCACGGATAGCCTGTGCCATTCCCAGAGCAGCACGGGCAGCGTATTCGGCTGGATTGTCCAGCTTGTCAGGGGCTCCCCAGAAGGCCATCACGCTGTCACCGATATATTTGTCGATCGTCCCGTCCCGTTTGGTGATTTCTGCGCCAAGCAGAGACAGGTGGTGGTTGACGAAAGCTGCCGTTTGCGAGGCTGACATGCCCTCCGACGCGGACGTGAAACCTGCGATGTCAGTGAAGAGAACGGCGACCTCTCTTTCTTCGGGAGGAGCGTCTGCGCGGCCTTCGCTGAGCAGTTTTTGCACCAGAGTTCGCGGGACATATCGGTTGAATGCCGTCAAGCCGCCTACCATGGCATTGAAGCCATTGGACAAGTCGTCCAATTCGCGAATGACGCTGGAAGGGAGTGGTTCAACAGCGCTGAGGTTCAGATTTGCAACTTCTTTAGCTGCAATGGATGCAATTTGAACGGGACGGGCAATCCGCCGCGCTAAGAATACGGCGCCAAAAAGTGAGATTAACAGCAGGACGACCCCCGCGACAATTGCGGTGACCAGCTGCTGCAGCGGTTGGTCCAGATACTCGGCTGGAAAATGAACACCTATACGCGCTGGTAATCCCATCAGATGGGCGTTGCTTTCCTCGATAATGACAAAGCGCTTGTAGCCCTCTTGGTCGTATCCCGCATGCAGATCCAGACCTTCTGCGATGTCGAAGGTGGAGCTTTTTATCTTCTTCATGTTCGCGAATTCGGCAAGAAACGTATCGGCGACCTCACTGACGTGGAGTAGCGGCGTATCCGTGCTCAAATCGTCGAATTTCTCGTGAAGGGTCGGATGAGCGATTATCTCATGCGACCCTTCTTTCATCAAAAACACGGTGATGTCGTCGTTGGAAATGTGCCACGTAATATTCGACATCCGTTCAAGTGACATGCCGATGAGCAAACTGCCACGATAGGTGTCGTCTTCGTAAAAGGGGTGCGTGTACACGAAATAGGTATGTTTGCGGCTCGGCATGTAGAGCGGTTCGCTCCAGAACGGATCGATCTGTTTGGTGGCCATTTCAGTGAGCGGTACCAGAGAGGGAATATCCGTGGCGAGCTTTAACTCGCCTGCCAGCAATCTGCCGTCTGCATCACCACGATCCACATCCACACCTTCTCCGGTCTCGTTCACCAGAACCAGAAATGAGACCCGTTCCAGAGGAGCCAAGGCACCATAGAGGTAGGTGATCATCAAATCAGGATCGTTGAAGGCGAGTTCTTTCCTGGACCAGCTCTTTTCCGTGTAGAGCGCGGTTTCGGTAACTGCATGAAGTTGTTCGATAAACGCAATTTCGGAACTCTCCATCCCCAGGTCGACGAGGCTTCCTCCAAGTTGCCGGATAACTTTTTCAGAGGTGAGCGCCTGGATGATCAGGATCGCCGCGGCGGTAACCAGCACAAACGACCCGATAACGGTGGCAAGGGTCGGGGTAATGAAAAGCTTTTTGCGAAGCGACACGTTGATTTCCCGACGTTCAATTGAAATTGCAACAGATTCTTGGCAACCTGAATACCTGAAGTAATAGAACAACTTCCAAAACAATGCGCGCGTTGGAATTCAAGAAACGAAATCAGACCTGAGCTTGCGTTCAGGCTTTACCTTCAAAAAGGAAAACCCCAAAGGAGTTGATCCTTCGGGGTTTTGCAATTTTTTAATCAGGTGAACCAGAGAAGAGACCTCAGGTGGCTTTCTCCGGCTCGTCGAATTTGTGTCCGTAGTCAACAGCAACTTCGTAGTCCGGATCCTCAAGAACTGACACTTCGACCAGGTTGCCGGCTTTGTCGAGCAGGCGCTGACAGTCGGGTGAAAGGTGGCGCAAATGAAGGCGCTTGCCAGCAGCCTCGTATTTCGACGCCAATGCGTCGATGGATTCCAGTCCGGAATGATCAACTACGCGACTGTCAATGAAGTCCACGACGACATCATCCGGATCGTTCTTAAGATCGAACAGATCGACAAAGCCGGTTGTGGAACCAAAGAACAGGGGCCCTGAAAGACGGTAGACTTTCCAGCCTTCCTTGCTGGTGCCGACGCGGGCACTGATGCGGCTCGCAGCATTCCAGGCATAGGCCAGTGCAGAGATGATCACACCGACAACAACGGCGACGGCAAGATCGGCATAAACGGTCACGCAGGTTACCACGATCATTACCAGCGCATCAGCTATCGGGATCTTGTGCATGATCTTCAAGCTGGCCCAGGCGAATGTTCCAATTACCACCATGAACATCACACCGACCAGTGCTGCGACCGGGATCTGCTCAATAAGCGAAGAGGCAACAACAATGAAAGACAGAAGGAAAAGCGCCGCCGCAATGCCGGAAATGCGGGTGCGGGCACCGGATTTCACGTTGATCATTGATTGACCGATCATGGCGCAACCACCCATGCCACCGAAGAAACCGGTGACGATGTTTGCAGTACCCTGTGCAAGACACTCCTTGGAAGCGCCACCCTTGGTGTTGGTAAGGTCAGCCACGAGGTTCAGCGTCAAAAGCGATTCAATAAGGCCGATAGCCGCAAGGATCACTGCATAGGGAACAATGATTTCAAGCGTTTCCCAGTCCAGCGGGACCATTGGGATATGAAATTCCGGCAGGCCGCCTGCGATGGAAGCTAGGTCGCCGACTGAACGGGTATCAAGGTTGAAGCCCAGTACGAGGGCAGATACCACGAGAATACCCGCCAATGGCGCCGGGAAAGCTGTTGTGATCTTTGGCAGAAACCAGGTCACTGCCATGGTCAAGGCAACCAGACCAAGCATCAGGTACAGCTTGGACCCTGTCATCCAGGTAAGACCGCCGGCACCGTCTGGAACCTTGAACTGGCCGAGCTGTGCAAGGAAAATCACGATCGCAAGGCCGTTTACGAAGCCAAGCATCACCGGATGGGGAACCATCCGGATAAATTTACCCCACCTGAGTACGCCAAAGAGGATCTGCAAAATGCCCATCAAAACGACGGTTGCGAAGAGATACTCAACACCGTGCTGAGCGACAAGCGCTACCATGACCACAGCGAGGGCGCCTGTTGCGCCGGATATCATGCCGGGCCGACCGCCGATACATGCCGTTATCAGACCAACAAAGAAAGCCGCGTAGAGGCCAACAAGTGGGTTAACACCGGCGACAAACGCAAATGCAACGGCCTCCGGCACCAATGCCAAAGCAACAGTCAGTCCTGCCAGCAGCTCAATTTTGATGCGTGAGGCATCCAATTTCGTTGATTGTACAGGCGTCTCCGCCTCGGCTTGTGCAGACAAGACTTACTCCAGATCGGTTTGTATTGCAGTGAAGGTCGCCAACGCCTGTCCAGGCTGGCTCTTGACCTAGATCAATTTGAGAGACTTCTAATCGATTTATTGCGATGCAGCAAGACTTTCAAAGAATTGTTGCTGGTCATTTGCAGATCATTGTCAATTCTAGCCCCGTGATACCTCACTAATAAGGTGCTTGGGAGGCTGATATTGTGGTTTTGCAATGCGGAACTGTAGCTCCAGGTTGAAATTGAGCGCATTGATTGTCGGTGATCGTTATCAACATTTCTCGCATGTTGTAAAATTGGGCAGGCTTGGGAGCACCGACGATTCGCTGGTTCAATCCGTGGCTTCTGGTTGGAATGTGAAAAAGAGCGAGACACCATGCGAACCCCAATTGGTTTCGGAATAACGCTTCTTGCCTTCTGCATTACTTTTGCTGCCAACGCGAAAGAGAAACTTGTCTTTTCAGCGATCGAGAATGCCCCCAATGGCTGCATTGCGGGCGCTGTTCTGGAGGCGGCCTACCAAAAAATTGGCATAGATATTGAAATTTACTTCACGTCTGGAAAACGAGCGCTTGTTGTCTCTTCTGGAGGAAGCGTGGACGGAGAGGTCGCTCGTATTCGTGAGGTCGCCCAAAAACACCCGACTCTGGTTAGAATTGAAGTTCCAATTGCAACACTGAAAACGGCGTTTTTTACTGCGGAATCTGATGATCTATCTCAGTTGAGGGAAGATGACCTACCCACCTCAAAAGTAGGGCTGCTGACGGGCGTTGTCCGCTCTGAGCAGATGGCGCAAGACTTCGAAGACGTCTGGCACGGTCAGTCCTATTTTGAACTTTTCGACATGCTCAATGTCGGTAATCTTGATGCTGTAATCGCCGACCTTGTTGCCGGGCGAGTTATACTTAGTGAACTTGGTTGGAGACATATTGACGTGCTCGAAGGTGTCGTTCGCCGTGATCCCCTATATCACTATCTGCACGAAAAAAACGCTCACCTTGCACCAGAAATTACGGCCGTTCTGGAAAGCATGGCCGCTAGTGGCGAAGTTTCTGAGCTAATTGAGCAAAAAATAGCAAGTATCTTAGATGATGGATTGCGATGCAGCTCTGAATGAATAGTAACAAAGTAGTCGTTCGGTTATTTAAGCTGCTAACTGATAGGTTGTGAATGAGTGTGTCCTATTTTGATTAGGTTTCCGTTGAGTTTCAATTCATGAGTAGTTGCTCAGGGCTTTGAATAGGTCCTATTGTCGTGGCTAACTTGAAAATTGCGGTAAACGCGCAAGGGCAGGAGATGTAGCAATGCGGCACCTGCAAGGTATTTGCCTAATTGTTTTACTGATGTGCGTCCCAATCGCGGCGTCGGCGCAGCAGAAACTGGTGTTGTCGACAATTGAGCGATCTCCCAATGGGGCGATCGGAGCTGCGGTTCTAAAGGTGGCCTATAAAAAACTCGGGATAGAGGTTGAGGTTTATCAAACTTCCGGGAAACGCTCTCTGATGGTTTCATCTTCCGGAACTGTTGACGGGGAAGTATTGCGGATAGGCGCTGTTGCACAATCATTCCCAACCCTGATCCAGATTGACGTTCCAATCAAGAAACTGAAACTGGCGGTTTTCAGAAAAAAATCAGAGCTAACGAGTTGGACATTCGACGACTTACCTGAACTCAGGGTGGGGCAACTTGCGGGCGCAGTTAGACTCGACACGTTTACCAAGAATTATTCGGATGTTTGGCGGGGACATTCCAATCGAGAATTGTTCGAGATGCTGCAGGCAGGAAACCTTGACGCAATCGTGATTGATTATGCAGCTGGCAAGCTCGTTGTCAGAGAACTTGGCCTGACCACGATTGAAGTATTGGAAAAGACAATTGATGAAGAAGACATGTTTCATTTCCTTCATGAAAAACACGTGACTTTGGTTCCAGAGATTACGCGCGTGTTGAAGGAAATGGAAAGCACAGGTGAAATTAATGGCATTGTGAAAGAGACGATGGAGAACTTTGAAATTGTCGTGAATTAGTAAATTAAGCAGCCAAGAAAGTTAAAAATCTTGGTATTTTGTTTTTTATGAGGAATTGTCTAGATATTTTTCACGATATTGAATTCTTCTGCCTATTGTAATTTCATAGATGTGGTCAGCAACTTGATTTGAGTAGTAATCAGGGGTTGTTAAATGGCATGTCTTCTCGCGAAATACATATCGTTACTTTTGTCATTAGCATTTTTTATATTACCTGCGCGTGCGTCGGACATGACGCTGGCAACGGACGACTGGCCGCCTTTCCGAATATCAGAGAATGACGGCCTCATTGGGCTTGATCTGGATCTTATGGACGAGATAGCGCGTCGTGCCGGGGCAGACTTGCGTGTCGTCAAAATGCCTTGGGGGCGAAGCCTGACATCCATGGAAAGCGGTACGGTCGATGTCATGACCGGTTTGGCATATCGGGAAGAAAGAGCAGTGTATATTGCCTATACCGACACGCCCTATTTCAATTGCACCACTTCATTTTATACGCTCGCCGGACGGGAAAACGAAATTCAAACCTATGAAGACCTGACAAAGCATCAGATAGGTTTTGTCCTGCACTCGGCCTATTTCGATCAGTTCGACAATGACAGTTCCTTGGACAAAGTAGGTGTTCCTCAGGAGCAAACGCTCATCGACATGCTGGTAAAGGAACGATTTGCAGTCATGATCGGCACGGATTGCCAAGTCGACTATTTTATCGAACGTCAGGGATTGTCAGAGAAAATTGAAAAGGCTCCATACAATCCGGGCAATTCGGTTGATCTCTATTTGGGAGTTTCAAAAAAGTCCGATTGGGCAAAACAACTTGACCTGCTGAACAAGGTCGTCAAGGAGCTTGTCGATGAAGGGTTCGTGGACAAGATTGCGCAACAGTATTACGGCGCGCAATCTTGAGAAAATTTGACAATTGGCTAACGATTTCAATCGAGGGGGCAGTAATGAAGTGAATTCCCGTAGCCTTAGTTTCTCGGAAATTGCGTTGTTGTTATTGAGCGCAGCCTTTTGCAACTGAATGAAAATGTATCATAATTCCCCACTCCAAACATGAGATGGCGCCAATTGGGCATCCTTCGTAAAAATGCGCATTACCCATTGAAACGACTGTTTCCAGATCGGGGAGAATGGTGATGCGCCATATTTGTATCTGTACGGCAATGTATTTTTTTGTCTTTGCAAATATGGTTGTGGCTGAGGAAAAATTGCGCTTTTCCAAGTTTGAGGCTCCCAATCTAATACCTCTAGCCGAACAAATCATAAGCCGTGCTTATGCAGAACTGGGTATTAGCATCGAAACAGTGAAAGCCAATCCTCGCCGCGCGCTCCTAGATGCGGCGGGCGGCAAGACTGACGGCGACCTTGTACGTGTTCACAAAGTCGGCTCTCTCCACGAGAGCCTCATAAGAGTTGAAGTTCCGGTCATCGTGGCTCGCATATACGCCTTTTCAAACAAGCCAGAACTTCGTGGCAGACCTTTCGGCGAGCTGAAACATCTACGAATCGGACATGTTGCCGGAGCAAAGTTTGCACAGGATCTCGCGGTGGATTTTTTGGATGTGTGGACCGCCGACAGTGCTGAGCAGTTGTTCGAGATGTTACAGCGCGACCGCCTCGATCTTGTGATCGTCGGTGAACGAACTGGACCTCGGATCATCCGCGAACGGAAATTGTCTGGCATAATCCGGTTGCAGCCGGCTTTACGGGAAATTCCATTTTACCATTATTTGCATGAAAAGCACGCCGACCTCGCGCCGAAAGTCGAGGAGGTATTGCGTCGAAATTTTATTGAAAAACAAAATAAGATACCAAACATAGAAGCAGCAGATACACCTAATTGATTTCAGTTCGGTGTCATCCGTGTTTGTGTCTGGCTGGCGAAGTTGGGGATCTATTAGATCCCCGCAGTCGAATTTTCTATCATTGGCAACCTACGCAATGCAGCTTTTGCGTAAAGCGCAGCGCAGGGGCGTGCTGTATCTGAATATCTGGTGACTTAGACAAGCCTCCCAGCGCACTCGATCTGAAACTATCGATCTTGCATTCACCTCTTTCCAAAAATAGGTTCCAAATCGAAAGTCTGCTGATTGTGAACGGCTGAGCAAACGGCGTAACCTACCCCAAATTACCACCCAATTAGAGATCTGAATTGGCTTGGCGAAGTAAAAGCTCGACGCCGATCAGGTCGCAGATTAAAACCAGTGAAATGCTACCGGGAGGAACTATGAAACCGACCAATCCGGTGTTTACCGGTATCAACACCACTGTCTTTGAAACCATGTCCCGACTGGCTATGGCCCATTATGCGGTTAATCTGGGGCAAGGGTTTCCGGATGTCGATGGTCCTGAGGACATTCGGCAAGTTGCTGCAAAAGCGCTTATCGATGGACCCAATCAGTATCCACCAATGCTTGGCTTACCTGAATTGCGTGGTGCGGTTGCCGATGCAAACAAACGGTTCTACGGCCTGGATGTCGACCCGAATAGCGAGGTTCTGGTAACCTCTGGTGCCACGGAAGCACTTGCTGATTGTATATTTGCGCTGGTGTCGCCAGGTGATGAGGTTGTTCTCATTGAGCCGCTTTACGACTGCTATCTGCCGCTTGTGAAAAGGGCAGGTGGAATTCCAATAAAGGTTCGGGTGGCTCCGCCTGATTGGCATCTTGATCCGGAAGCTCTCGGGGCTGCATTTTCCGACAAGACTAAGGCCATATTGATCAATAATCCGATGAACCCGACAGCCAAGGTGTTTTCAGATGCCGAGCTGCAGTTGATAGCGGATCTTTGCCAGCAACATGATGCATATGCGATCTGCGACGAAGTCTATGAGCATCTTGTCTTTGACGGACAAAAACACCGACCACTGATGGCTCTTGAGGGGATGCGTGAGCGTTCGGTCCGGATCGGATCGGCAGGCAAGACTTTCTCACTGACAGGCTGGAAGGTGGGCTATGTCACCGGCCCTGAAGCGTTGATTGATCCGATTGCCAAAGCGCACCAATGGACAACCTTCACCACACCGCCAAATCTGCAAAAGGCCGTCGCTTTCGGTCTTGGAAAGGACGACAGCTACTATCATGAGCTTGCTCACGACCTGATGAACAAGCGAGACCGGATGGCGCGAGGCTTGTCGGCACTTGGATTTTCGGTTCTGCCCTGTGCTTCAACTTATTTTCTGACCTGCGGTTTTGATGGGTTGGGACTGGGCAAATCAGATGTCGAAGCATGCGAAACGCTGGTCAAGGAGGCCGGTGTAGCCGTGGTCCCCGTTTCGGCATTTTATGGTGAAGATGCGCCAACTGATTATGTTCGTTTTTGCTTCTGCAAGAAAAACGAAGTGATCGATGAGGCGCTGGCACGCCTCTCAGCTTTTTTGACTGCGGCATCAGCCGAATCCGCATAGCGTGAAGCAAGTATTTTGACCAACATGAGAAACTACATGGACAATCCGGCTCTGGTCGATGTCACGCGTGGCAACCTGACTGAAAGCGTGCATCGGGGAAGTGTGGCGATCGTGGATACGGCTGGGAAGCTTGTCTGCGGCATTGGGGATGTGGATGCGCATGTGTTTCCGCGTTCTGCCATCAAGGCGCTGCAAGCGTTGCCGCTGGTGGAGTCCGGTGCTGCGGAAGCGCTTGACTTCACTGATGCCGAACTCTCGCTCGCATGTGCATCTCACAATGGTGAGGAGATTCATGCCAATTCGGCACGTGTTATGCTTCTCAAGGCAGGATTGACCGAAGATGCGCTTGAGTGTGGTCCGCAATGGCCGAAGCGCATGGAAGATGCCGCCAAACTCATCCTGGGGGATGAAACACCCTGCGGACTGCATAACAATTGTTCCGGCAAACATGCTGGTTTCCTGGGGCTGGCGAGGGCTATGGGTGTGGAGACCCGCGGCTATATTGATCCCAATCATCCTGTACAGCGCGAAGTTCGGCTGGTCATGGAACAATTGACTGGCGATACATTGACAGAGGACGCTTGTGGAACTGACGGGTGTTCGATCCCGACCTATGCATCGCCTTTGCAGAATTTCGCCAAAGCCTTTGCTGTTTTCGGCACAGGTGCGGGATTAGAGCCGCTGCGGGCAGAAGCTGCGGAAACAATGTTCAACGCCTGCATAAATGAGCCTTACATGGTCGCAGGCGCCGGTCGGTTCTGCACCGAGGTGATGGAAGGGTTCAGAGGCAGGGTATTTGTCAAAACCGGCGCGGAAGGCGTTTTCTGTGCGTCCATTCCCGAACTCGGGTTTGGTGTTGCGCTCAAATGTGAGGATGGCGCCACCAGGGCCTCCGAGGTAATGATGGCAACTGTTCTGGAAGCCATGCTTGAACTCAACGACGACGAAGCGAAGTTGCTGGATGCTCTTGTGAATCCGCCGGTATTGACGCGACGTGGCACGACTGCCGGATACATCAAGCCGAAAGACGACTTCTTATCTGCTCTCAAGGCTGCGCTGTAGGATCATTCAGAGCTCCTTGCGCATCAAAACCTTGTTGCCGGATCGAGACGTTTCTTGCCAACCCAGATGCAGGTAGAGCGCCACATTTTCCGGCATCTTGATATGTGTTGCCAGGCAGATTTCTTTTGAACCCTGTTGCCTGGCGAATTCCTCCACATAATCCATCAATCGGCTACCTACGCCTCTGCCCTTGAAGTTCGGGTCGACAGCAATGTTGGCAAGGTGAGTTTTTTCAGCGTCGAAGCCCAGGATTGCACAGCCTGCGACTTCATTATCAATCTCGGCTAGGAAAACGTGTTTGCCCAGGATCTCCTCCTCTAGATCACCAGACACATCTGGGAGATCCGTCAGCCGTTTCTTTACCGGTGCATAGGCACGATCGATGCACAGTTTGAGCGCATCTGCATCTTGCAAATTAGCGTTGCGAATGGCTGGGTGGGCACTTGTTGTTTTCATTGGAGATCCCAAATGGCGCACCGCTCTGGCCTGTCATTCCGTTTCACCCACGCAATCACAAGAACGCCGGCTGACAGCGTTTCAAGTGGGCTGCGTGCAGTCGATGCCGGAGACCCGAGTGGCGAAAAATTCCGAGAAGAACATGGGCGTTATGTCGTTGCTCTGCAAGAGGCAGGTCTTATCGTCGATGTCTTGCCTGCATTGGAAAGTTTTCCGGACAGCTGTTTTGTGGAAGATCCTGCGTTCTGTTTGCCGGAAGGCGCAATCCAGCTCAGGCCGGGTACACAAAGTCGACTGGGAGAGGGCAGGGAGATCCGGGCAGCACTCGAAGCACAATTTGACAAAGTAGTTGAATTACCAGGATCGGGTCATGTGGACGGCGGCGATGTTCTAATGCTGGATGATGTCATCCTGATCGGACTATCCGCGCGTACCGACAGAGAAGGCGCGGATGATTTTGCTAGGCTGCTAGGCGAGTGGGGTTACAGGGCGGAGGTCTGCGAAACACCTGAAGGTGTTCTTCATTTCAAGACAGCCTGTTCCACGCTTGGAGATGGGGTGATCCTTGCCACCAAAGTCATGGCTGAAAGCGGATTTTTTGGAGATCGAAAGGTCGTTGTGGTGCCAGACGGGGAAGACTACGCAGCCAATGTCATCCGAGTGAATGACGTGGTGCTAGTCCCCGAGGGCTATCCCAAGACGCTTGGAGCAATCAGGGACGCTGGTTTCAAGACCGTAGTGCTTCCGACCCATGAAGCGCGCAAGGTCGATGGCGGATTATCTTGCCTGTCCCTGCGCTTTGCACTGGACGGGGGAAGTGCGTAAACCGGAGACACTCTGCCCTGCCTAAGATGCGACCTGGTTGCCCTGTACCGTCAGGTTCGAATATTCCGACGCATTATTGAGTTCGCCGGTGGCTCTTTCGAGCCACCTGAAACCATTGATCGATCCCTTTTTCGATCCTTGCACAATGTTGTTGGTGATGACCGCCGAGCCGGCGCCCTTCACCACAGTTACCGCGATACCTGTACCGCACTCGCGCACGACATTTTGTGAGGCTGCGATGTTGCGCATGTAAGGACCCCAGCCGAGCATCATGCCGAATTTCGGGGCACCCTCGATTATATTGCCTGTGAGCGTCGTGTCGGCTTCTGCTGCAATGCCGATCCCGAAACCGGCAACTTCCGGCGGATAGGGGCCATCTTCAGTTATGTTTCGAATGAGATTGCCCGTGCAGATCGCCATGCGTCCACCGTCCATGAAGTTCGCGATGGAAATACCCGTGGTACCACCGTCAACGATATTGTTGGCAATCACCGCGCCCTGGAACGTGAATTCCGAATAAATCGCTGTTTCGCCCGAACGCAGACAGGAATTTCCGACAATCTGGACATTCGATCCGGAGTTGGACCGAATTGCAGAGAAGGCGCAGTCTGTAATGCGGTTGTTGGAAATCATTACGCCGTGAGCGCGGAATACGTTGATGCCATTGCCAAACTGACCAGTGCCGCCATAGCGAGCACCAATGCGTTCAACACGGTTCCCCGAGACGATTGTGCCGTCTTCGCCTTCACGCCAGCGATGCACCCAAATACCGCCATTGGCGCAGTCGGTCACCGTATTGTCGGTAATGGCAAGGCCGGTTGCCTCGTTGGAACGAAGACCAGCTTCCGCTGCACCGGAAATGCGGCAGTTTTCTACCCGGCCCGAACAACGGTCCATAACAAGACCCATTTTGGCAGAGCCTGCGATCTCGCAATTGTCGAGTGCGAGGTTGCCTACGCCAATAAAATGGAGAAGTCCTTCGGTGAAGTCGCCGATGGAACGGTTTGCACCGTCAAAGGTGATGCCGGTCAAGCCGATGTTGCTGACGCCTTCGGCGCGGATCAGTTGACCGCCACCGCCCTGATAAACCAGGCGCGTGCGGCCTGGAACACCAACAATCAGTGTGCCGGAGGGAAGCCGTAAATTGGCAACCGGATAAGTACCAGCCGGAAGAAACAGTGCGCGTCCGCGTTCAACAGCGCGGTTGACAGCGTTTTGAAACTGCGCGGTTTGATCGTCAGCGGCGTTGGGAAGAAGGCCAAGATCGGCTGAATCTATGGACCCTCGAAGATCTGCAACCTTCATTTGCGCAGCAGCGACTGTCCCAGAAAGGCACAAAGCTGTCCCGGCAAGAAACGCACGGCGGTTCAGTTTTGATGTTTTTCGTGTCATCGGCGCTGCCAAATGCTCCTTAGCGTCCCAAGATGGGAACCCTGTTGGTATCTGACAGGGAAATTGCAAAGGGCGTGCCGAAACGCCGAATTGTCAGTCGGGAGTGGATTATCTTCAACGACAAAAACGGCCGGGAAAATCCCGGCCGTTTTTAAGCGAAGCCTGATAGAGGGGCAGACCTGTCAGAGTTCGCTCGGGTTGACTTCCTTGATATCGTTCCAGTTGGTGTTTGCGGTCGCGATGAAACCCGGGATGTCTTCATTCCAACGTTTCTGAATGCTCGGGGCGAGGTTGAGGTAAAGTTTGCCGTCAACAATTTTCCAGAGGTCCGGATCGCCGTCTACCTTGACACCCATGGCAGTACCGAATGCACAGAAACCACCGTATTGCGGCAGATATTTTTCAGGGTTCTGGTTGAAGAGGTCACGGTTTTCTTCAGAAGCAAAGCGGTAGGTGGCATCATTATGAACTGCGGTAATGCTGAAATCGCCGTTCTGAGGTGCACCATTTGTAAAGTAGGACACCGGATCGACGCCACGTAAGGCGAGACCGGTGACGGTGGCATTGACGTCCACTCCAGCAGCAAATGCACTGGAAACCAGTCCGGTAACAACAACAAGGGCTGCAATAGAGCCGCGGACCATATTTGCGATCATTTTGAATTTCTCCCAAAGGATTGAACTTGCGCCAACCGGCAGGTGATTGCCCTTTAAACTTTCTTTCGGTACCATTTGGTTCCAAACTGGGCGGGCGTCGCCTGATCCGTGCTGGTGATGTCAAGATAAGGTTAGGAACCAATCGGTACAAAACACAAGCGCGTGAGAGCAAAGTGATCTGGCCATGGTGGCCAGCCGCCGGAGAAAAAAATGGCAAGACCACGTGAATTTGATCCCGAAGTAGCTATGGACAAAGCCATGGGCCTGTTTTGGGATGTCGGCTACGAAGAAGCCTCACTGGCTGATTTGCTATCGGAAATGGGGATCACCAAGGGATCCTTCTACAAGGCTTTTCGTGACAAACATTCTGTCTATCTGTCAGCGCTGGACCACTATAACGACAAGGTCATCGGTTCGACCGTCGCCTACCTGGCAGATCAGAACCAAGGATCAGGAAAAGAGCGTATTCTCGGGCTTTTTACAGTGGTTGCGGATCGAGCAAAACGGAATGGCAACCGGCTTGGTTGTTTTTTGTGCAATGCACTTGTCGACAAGGCTGCTGAAGGCGGTGAAGCGGAAAAAAAACTGCAAGCGATGGTTCGACGACTGGAGAACGCTTTTTACAAAGCGGTGATCGAAAACCCTTCGGTGAACGAAACGGGTGCAAGGGAAACAGCTCGCGGTATCTTGTCAGCCTATTTCGGTCTGCATGTGCTTGGCAGGGCAGGGCTGTCGTCAGATATGGCCGAAGATTGCATCAGCCAGTTGAGGCTCCAGTTGGACCGGTCGTGCTGATTTAGCGCTTGTGAACACGAGACCCTAACTGCGCAGTCGACGGGCTGTTTCCTGCAAGAGCCTGACAGCAGCCTCCTCAATAACAGGATAGCCCGGCCTTGTGTCTCCTGGACTTTTGGGAAGTGCAGGGACATGGACAAAAATGCTCGGAATGCCGGAACCGATCGAATCCCAAAGTGTTGCGTTGCACAGATACGTCCCGGCGTCTTTGGAAAGACGTGCCGGAGCGCCGGCGTGTTGCGCGGCCTCGCATAGGGCCTTGGCAGGGAGCGTGGCGGATCGCGAGCGCTCGGACCCGATAACCAGCTCCGACCGCTGTGGAGAGAGGCCAGCAGCATCCGGACGAACACGCGTCGCGCGGTTGACCGCTCTCGTCTCGACATTGAGCGTCTTGCGGGTGCCATCGACGCCGAAATGCACGATGGCGTTCGGACGAACTGATTGCCGTAATTTATCAGTCACTTGCCTTCGCCCGGCCCAGGTTGTCGGCAGAACGTGAAACTCAAAGCCAACCCCGAACTGATGCTCTCCCAGTCTTTTGGGCAGTCGGAGCATCAGCATTTCAGTGGGGTTTATCGGCGCACCGGGGAAAGGCGAAAACCCAGTGACCAATATGGTCTTTCGTTTACCGGTCATTTATCGCTCATTCTTTTAGGCCCATCAGATCCGCCAACTCATCAACGGCGTAGGAGACTGCAGTCGTGCCCTTTCGCACGCTGGCTTCCAGGAGCGTCAATCGCTCGGCAGTCTTCTTGTTGGACTTGAGAGAGTCCATCATGCGTTGTTGCAGTAAATCCCACATCCACGCGACTTGTTGGTGGCTGCGCTTTTCCTGCCACTCGCCGCTGGCCTGCGTACGCGTTTGATAAGTCTCGATCTGGTCCCAGAGGTGATCTAGACCCTCGTTGGCAAGCCCCGAAACCGTGATTACGGGCGGCGTCCAGGTTGGAGACTTTGGTGCCAGAATATGGAGCGCAGCGCGATAATCGGAAGCTGCCGAACGTGCGCGCAGCGCGCCATCACCCTCGGCCTTGTTGACAGCGATCATGTCGGCAATTTCCAAAACACCCTTTTTGATGCCCTGCAATTCGTCGCCAGCGCCGGGTAGCATCAGCACCAGAAAGAAGTCGACCATATCGGCCACTGTCGTCTCTGACTGGCCGATACCGACTGTTTCCACCAGGATCACGTCAAAGCCGGCAGCTTCACACAAGAGCATGGTCTCGCGGGTTTTGGCTGCTACACCGCCAAGTGTTCCGGCGGATGGGGACGGACGGATATAAGCGTTTCGATCGACTGCAAGTCGGGCCATCCTGGTCTTGTCACCAAGGATGGAACCCCCGGTACGGGTGGACGATGGATCAACCGCCAGTACGGCAACCTTGTGCCCAGCCTCTGTCAGATTTGCGCCGAGCGTGTCGATGGTCGTCGACTTGCCAACTCCAGGCACACCTGTAATCCCAACCCGCAGGGCTTTGCCTGTCAGAGGCAAAACCTGCTGGATGAGCTGGTGCGCCATGTGCCGGTGCTCTGTTTTTTTTGATTCTACCAGGGTGATTGCCCGCGCCAGAGCCGCGCGTTTTCCCGCCTTGAGGTCTATAGCGAGTTGGTCCGGATCAATTGCCTGTGCAGGTTTCTTCATGTCTCAAGGCTTTACCCCAGGAATCAGCAAAGGTCACTGGGCCAAATAAATGAGTACAGCAAGGAGCCATCAGCCAAATGCACTACAAATGCTTTTTGTCGCGGGTTAGAATTTTCCAAAGTTGGCAAACGCATGCTAGAAGACCGCGTTTCTATTTCCCCTATTTGTTGGTGCAACATGACGCCGCTGTCCTATTTGAAAGCTCCCTTGTGGGTCCTTGGCCTTGCTGGAACCGACAAGTCTCCCCGTAAGAACCCGATTTTGGGCAACGAGAGGCTGAACACATGGGGTATGCATAAAAAGCGTGTGCAGATAGCTGCAGCGATGGCAGATCGCCGGCGCGCGCGTCTTGCCAGTACGCTTGATCCGGAGCAACGCGCATTTTTTGATGAGAACGGTTATTTTCTGGTCCGGAACTTTTTGCCAGAAGATGTCTTCAGGAAGTTGAAAGAAGAAACTTTCAATCAACCGCTTCCATGCAGGGAAATGCGGCAGGGGCAGGCTGTCACGCGCATGACGCTGCTTCCGCCGTCTGTTCTGGGGAGCAATCCGGCTCTAGCCAGAGCCACGCGTGATCCTCGGGCACTCAACATGATCAGATACGCTTCATCACGAGGCGGGCAACCGGTTAGTTTTGTTCAAACCGTTCTTGTAGAGCCGCAGAAAATCAACAAGAAAGACCCCCAGTCAGACGCGCACGCCGATACGTTTCATGCAACGTCGAAGGCGTGGCTATTCCTGCAGGACGTCGGTGAAGATGATGGGCCGTTCTTTTTTGTTCCCGGTTCCCACAAGCTGACGAAAGAACGATTGGAGTGGGAGTACCAATGCTCGTTGACTGCGGCCAGAGACTTACGTTCTCACCACGCGAGCGGATCTTACCGCATCAAGGTAGAGGAACTGGAGGCACTCGGGTTACCGCAACCGGTCAAAATGGCGGTTCCAGAGAACACGCTGGTCGTGGCTGACACTTTTGCCTTTCACGGCCGAACGCCTTCAGAAAAGCCGACAGTGCGCTCCGAAATTCACTGGCATATGCGCCGCAATCCATTTCTTCCCTGGACAGGTTTCGACGTCAAATCTCTGCCGTTCATCAAGGAGCGGGAACTGCCTGTGTTCATGAAACTTGCCGATTTCGCTGAACAAAACTTCAATCGGAAGAACGTATGGCGGCCTGTTGGTGAAGTGATGGTTCGTTCTGACCCACAGGTCTAGATCTCAGCCTCAGGTTTTCGGTGTCCAGAGAATGCGCTGTAGCTCGGCGTCGAACAGGTCGTTGGATGGTGGGAGCTGGTCAAACGGACCTTGGTAACCCGGGATGGCATAGACCAGTTCCACATTCGGGTGTCCGTTGGACTTGCAAATAGCCATGCCACGCCAAAGGTTTTTACCAGCCCGGCAGTCGGCGCGTGCAGTGCCGACATCTGAAAATGTCATGCCGATCCGTTCACCGTTCGGACCCTGCAGATGATGGGTGACACCGTGAACCGAGCGCACTTTGCCGTTCTGACCCTTGAAAATCTGGAGAACCTGAAAGCCGTCCGTGTTGAAGGCTGCAAGCGCCCATTCGGTGTTGTTTTCTACCGCTGTCTGAATGCCTTCGGTTGTGAAACCGGGAAGCGCCGCCTCAATCGCGTTTGTGCCGTAGCTGGTTTCTCCGTTGATGCCACCGACATTGTCTTCAGTGATCTGGACTAGCGTCACGTTGGAGGTCTGGACAAGTCTGCCACTGGTACCCGAACCATTGTAGTCGGCTGTGGGTGAACAGGCTGAAACCAGGGCTGTCAGCAAAGCGATACTCAGAACATCAAAACGCATAAAACACACACACAACAGGTTAGCAGAGCCGCGCAGATTGCGCGATCTGGACAGGGATTTAGCAATTAAAGCGTTGTTTGCAAAGGGAGCTTGAGGCGCTGTGGAATATTCAACACAAGCTTCCCTATCGGTATCAACGACTTGTGGAAAATACTGAGATCAGGTCTCGTCCTTCTTGATCCATTTGGGTGTGGACGGAGCCTTGTATTTCTCGAACTGGTCGATCAGGCCTTCAGGTGTTAGTGCAACCTGCGCCATATCGCGCATCACCTTCTTCGTGAAGCCCTCCTGTGTCTGATGATCCAGGAAGCTCAGAAGGTGGTCATAGTAACCTTCGATATTCAGAAACCCGCATGGTTTTTCATGGTAGCCGAGTTGTCCCCAGGTCCAGACCTCGAAGATCTCTTCCAATGTCCCAACCCCGCCGGGCAGAGCAATAAACCCGTCCGACAAATCAGCCATCAGCGCCTTGCGCTCATGCATGGAACCGACCAGATGCAATTCGTTGAGGCCTTCGTGACCGATTTCCTTGTCCTCAAGGGATTTTGGAAGCACGCCGATCACTTCCCCACCAGCTGCAAGCGCTGCGTCAGCGACGGTCCCCATCAGGCCGACTTTGGCACCGCCATAAACGAGGCGGTAGCCGTTTTCGGCAATCACACGGCCAGTTGTTTTGGCTGCTTCTGCATATGCTTCAAGTGTGCCGAAGCTGGAGCCGCAAAAGACACAGATCGATTTCATTTTCGTCTCCTGAATCAACGGGCCGAGTTGATCCATCAACCCGGCCGGCAGAAACCTTCTTAGTTTTTCGCCAATTCGTCCAGGACGCGCGCCCAGGAGCGAATGCCTTTTTGGAAGCTGGTCAGATTGTATTTCTCATTGGGTGAGTGGATCTGGTCATCCTCCAGCCCGAAGCCGATCATCAGCGTGTCCATCCCCAACATGCGTTTGAAATCCCCCACAATCGGAATGGAGCCGCCCATGCCGATGAGAGCAGCTTCCTTGCCCCACTCGTCCTGCAGGGCAATTTTCCCCTTCTCAAGTGCCGGCATGTCGAAATCCAGACTAAGCGCCGGGCTACCGTCCTTGGAAATGAACTCGACCGAACAATCCGCTGGAATCTTTGAACGGACATAGGCACGGAAGGATTCCTGTACCTTGTCCGGGTCCTGATCGCCGACAAGCCGGAACGTGAATTTCGCATGTGATTCCGCCGGGATCACGGTCTTTGAACCGGCTCCCTGGTAGCCACCCCACATTCCGTTCACTTCAACGGTCGGCCGGGACCAAAGGTGCTCTAACGGCGAGCGCCCTTTTTCACCGCGTGGATATTTCAACCCGACGTCGCCAAGGAAGGCCTCGACGGAAAAGCCGAGTGTTTCCCACATCCTGGTGACGTTTTCGGGTATCTCGATGACACCGTCATAAAAGCCAGGCAAGGTAACCTTGCCGTCGTCGTCATGCAGACCCGCGATGATCTGGGAAACAATGTGGTTCGGGTTTTGGGCCGATCCACCGTATATGCCGGAATGAAGATCGCGACTGGCCGCGCGGACGATGATCTCGTCACCGACCATGCCACGAAGCATCACCGAAATCGCCGGTGTTTGCGCATCCCACATGCCGGTGTCACAGACAAGTGCCAGATCGCAGGACAATTCGTCCTTGTTGGCGTTCAAAAACGGATGCAGGGAAGGCGAACCGGATTCTTCTTCGCCTTCGAAAAGGATGGTGACATCGACTGGCAAGTCGCCGGTTTCAGCGATGAAGGCACGGGCCGCCTCGACGAAGGTCATCAGCTGGCCCTTGTCGTCAGACGAGCCACGGGCAACGATGATTTTTGTGCCGTCTTCCCTGGTTACAATGCTGGGTTCAAATGGGTCTTGGTCCCAGAGTTCAAGCGGGTCCACCGGCTGCACATCGTAGTGGCCATAAAACAGAACATGCGGTCCAGGCTTGCCCGACTTGCGGTGACCAACCACCATCGGATGCCCGTCCGTATCGCGCACCGAGGCCTCAATGCCGATGTCATTCAGTTCCCTGGAAAGCCAATCGGCTGCTTCACGGCACGGTGCTGTGAAGGCCGGGTCGGTGGAAATGCTCTGTATCTTGAGAAGGTCGAACAGGCGATCGAGGCTGGCGTCGAGGTCGGCATCAATGCGCGCCAAGACCTTGTCGATGGAACTCATGACGGATCCTTGAATTTTTAATTGGCCGGAATGGGCCAGACAGACTCAGGCCCTCACAGAAGAGCCTAACAGGCCACAACTGTGGGAGAAGCGCAAATCGTTTTCGGTTTGCCAGTCATGAAATAGAATGATGCTGGCTCATGGCAAAGGTGACCTTTTAGGCTACTCGCAGAAAGGTAGATCAATTGCCACGTTTCAACGACCCTAGCAGTCCTCGGACCAGTGCTCTGCCCAAAGAAGACCCGAGACTTCTGGCTGCGGATTTGAGGCCAGCTTCAAGAACTGTATCTCTTTGACCTCGTCGCTTGGTCCGGCGTTTGACACTTTCTCTGCGTGGACGGTCGTCGCGGCCAAAATCTGGAAGTTGAAAGCCCGAACGAGAGCGTCGCGGTTCACCGTGTTTGCGCGCATAACTATCTTCCTCGTCGCGCCTTTCCTGCTCCTGGTGTTGTCCTTTGTCAGCGCGTCCCATCAGGATCTCATAAGCTGACCTCCGGTCCTTTGATCTTTCATAGAGACCGAAAAACGGGCTGGACTGAATGACAACGCGCCGCTCGGCCTGGGTAACCGGGCCGAGGCGTGAACGTGGTGGTCGTATCAAGGTACGTTGCACGACCGACGGGATGCCCTTGCCTTCAAGTGTTGAGACAAGCGCTTCACCGACCCCCAATTCGGTTATGACACGTTCGGTGTCGAGGTCAGGATTGGGCCGGAACGTTTCGGCAGCTGCGCGAACCGCCTTCTGGTCGCGGGGCGTAAAGGCCCGAAGTGCATGCTGGATACGATTGCCTAGCTGCGACAACACCGTTTCAGGAACATCCAGCGGATTTTGCGTGACAAAATAGACGCCGACACCCTTGGAGCGTATCAACCGCACCACTTGTTCGACTTTCTCAATCAAAGCTTTGGGCGCGTCATTGAAAAGAAGATGCGCCTCGTCAAAAAAGAACACCAGTTTGGGTTTTTTCGGGTCGCCTACTTCTGGGAGTTCTTCAAACAGTTCTGAAAGCAGCCAAAGCAGGAAAACGCCATAAAGTCTCGGTGCGGTCATCAATTTGTCAGCGGCAAGAATGTTCACAACACCTTTGCCATCCGGCGTCGTGCGGATGAAATCACGGATGTCGAGTGCCGGCTCACCAAAAAAATTGTCCGCTCCCTGTCGCTCGAGAACCAGAAGTCGCCGTTGGATGGCGCCGATTGAGGCCTTGGAAACATTGCCGTAGAGGGTGGAAAGCTCTGAGGCCCGCTCTGCCACATGCGCGAGCATCGCGCGCAGGTCTTTCAAGTCCAAAAGCAGGAGGCCTTCATCGTCAGCCAGTTCAAAGAGGACGTTGAGGACGCCCTCCTGAGTGTCGTTGAGTTCCAGAAGACGAGCAAGCAGCAAGGGGCCTATTTCCGAAACTGTGGTGCGGATTGGGTGGCCCTGTTTGCCCAGAAGGTCCCAGAAAACCGCAGGCATTGCCCCGTACTTGTAGGATTTTCCGATGCCGACTTCCTTGGCACGCTTTTCAAGAAAATCTTTTGACACACCTGCCGCAGCAAGGCCGGATAGATCGCCTTTAATGTCTGAGCAGAAAACGGGAACACCTGCGTTGGAAAATCCCTCGGCGAGAATCTGTAGCGAAACGGTTTTCCCAGTGCCTGTCGCACCGGCGATAAGGCCATGCCGATTGGCAAGCTTGAGTGTCAGAGTTTCATTTTTGGTGCTGGCACCAATGAATATGCTGTCTTTTGCCGTCACGGTTTCCCCCGAATCCCTCGCATTTCGGGCAGCGTAACCCAGCGCAAAAAAAAATGCTCGTATGCGATGCGCTGCCCCATCGACGGAACCGGTTTCAGGACTGTATAGAGAGATTGACAAATTGCAGGTGTGGTTCACACCAGCTTTTCAATTAGGAGATTGAAATGGAAGAGCTCATCAAACGGATCATGGCCACTGCGGGCATCGATGAGGGCATCGCAACAAACGCGGTCGGCATTATCCTGGGCTTTTTGAACAAGGAAGGTCCCGAGGACAAGATGCAGCTCATTTTTGATGCGCTCCCGGGGACAGCTGAGCTGGTTGCTTCACGTGAACAGGAAAGCTCTGGCGGCGGTCTGCTTGGTGGCCTGGGCGGCATGATGGGCGGCGGAATGGGTGCCATGGCGGCGCTGAATGAATTGAACAGTGCCGGATTGGACATGGATGGCGTGCAAAGTGTTGTGAAAGAGCTCATTTCCTATGCTAAGGAAAAGGCGGGGGACGACGTTGTTGATGAAGTGATTTCACAGATTCCGGGGTTGAGCCAGATTATCTGATTGTCCCATGGCAAATGCCGGTCTTAAAAGGAGTTCAGTGCGGATGTCTTATTCTATCGACGAAATTGAGGGTATCGGCCCAACTTATGGTGCCAAGCTCAGTGAAGCGGGTATCAAGACGACAGAAGCATATCTGGAGCGTGCGAAAGATCCAAGGGGCCGGAAAGCTCTTGAAGACGAGACCGGGATTGACGGCGCTCGGATTTTGAAATGGGCCAATATGGCCGACCTGATGCGCATCAGCGGCGTCGGCGAGGAGTATTCCGAGCTTCTGGAAGCTGCTGGCGTTGACACGGTCAAGGAACTCAAGCACCGCAACGCGGCCAATCTTGCAGCAAAAATGCAGGAAGTGAATGAGGAAAAGAGCCTTGTTCGCCAAGTGCCCAGCGAAAGCCAGGTAACCAAATGGGTCGAGCAGGCGAAGGAACTTGCGCCGATGATGACCTACTGAGCTAGATTAACCGTCTCTGCATTGGCAGAAACTGAGAAGGCGCGCCGTTGGCGCGCCTTTTTCATTTTTCGTGGAGGAGGAGGAAATTGCTGGTTTTGTGTTCGCCAGTGTTAAACGTTGATCTGGCCGTAGCGCAGTGCTTCAACGACCGTGTGGGTCTTGTTTGAAGCGTTCAGTTTAACACTGGCATTTTGCAAATGTGCGTGAACAGTCCGTTGGGAGATGTCGAGCACGTCTGCAATTTCGCCAGCTGTCTTGCCATAAGCGGTCAGTTCCAGAACCCTGCGTTCACGCGCGGATAGGGCGCCAGGGCGCTGACCTGATATGACTCCAAGTTCCCGAAGGCGAGACAAGGCGGCGGCAGACAACACTTCCAGATTTGACAAGTCATATTTATTGACCTGCAACGATGGGCCACTTGCAAATACGAAAGCCTGGAAGGGATAAAGTTCGGTCACAGGAACAACAACAATCTGGCTGCCTTCACCTGCAGACGCCAGAAGGTCGGAATGTTCCATGTCGCCAGCGGAAATCGTCCAGACGCGCGCGCGGTTGGAGCCAAGCCCAAGCATCAATGCGCTGTCATTTGCTGATAGTGACGTACTTTCAATGCCGTCATTACGTTGATCTGGCCACCGGAACCGCTGAACGAGATTGTCTATCGGGCGATTTGGCATCGGCAGGCCGGTAATGAGGATATGAGTAGCCCCCATGCGCCTGAGATTTGATTCCAGAATATCGAGAACGTGGTGGGCTGCATTTGCTTCCGAGATTGCTCTCAGCTTGCTTTTCAATTCTGTCTGATCAAGCATTGTGCACATCCTTTGCGGCTTTTTTTACCGCATTTTTGCAGATATCCGACGAGCGCCGAACTCCGCTGATGGGTTGGTAACGCGTCCTGTCCTGCCCCTACAAGGAATAGACTGAACCCGGGTGCCGCGCATTTATTATAAGGGTAGAATTTCCCATGCGTCAGCTCTTGTACGCTACAATACAATTGATGATCGTACCAATAGGGAAAATTAGCAAATTTGGCTTTTTACGCCAAAAATTTGGCAGTTGCTAACCAAAAGAGCCAATTTTGCATAGCTATTCAAGCTAAGTTGTTTTGGTATATTTTTGCAACCATTGATATTGAATTTTTTTACCTGTCTAATTAAATAACGATTGGTTCTTTTTGCCATCACAGTGTTTGCCAGTTTCTTCAAATTGCGTTGCGGAATTCGGGAACTTACCCTTTCTGCTGAGTTGCCAAGCTTTGTTGCCAGGGACTAAAACGGGAGCCAAGGAGACCATTAAAATGTCGCTCAGCTTTTCCGCACCTGAAAGATTTCTGTCTGTCAACGAAGAGGCGTGGTGGGCCTCCGTTGACAAGGCCCTGAAGGGACTACCGAGGCAAAAGCTGTTCGAGACCACGGAAGACGGGTTCGAAAACGCTCCTCTTTATAAAGGCCGAACAGACACCCCAGCGCGTTTATTGCGAGCATCCGGGCAGGACTGGTCTATCGTTCAAAGGATTGACATTCCGGATCCCAAGGATGCCAACGCACAGATTCTGGAGGATCTGGAAGGTGGTGCCAATGGTTTGGAACTTGTTTTCTCAAGCGCGACAACTGCTGATGGCGACGGCATCCGGGTTGGTGGTCTGGACGATGTCGAAACGCTTTTGGAGGGCGTCCAGCTAGAGCTTGTTGATCTTCGTCTTGAGGCGGGTAATCGGTATGCGGAAGTGTTGGCTTTGATGCTGGCCTATCTGGAAAAACACAAACTGGCCCCTTCAAAGATCAGGATCATGGTAGGCAACGACCCATACGGTTTGGCAGCAGCAATGGGCCTTGTGCCTGAAGAGCCGGAGATTGGATTCCTGCATTGCCAGGATGTTCTGGAGTCTGCCAAGGAATTTGGCAGCTCTGCGCGCGCGTTAATGGCTGACGGGCGGGTGTGGCACGAAGCTGGAGCAACATCGGCACAAGAACTTGCCTGCGTTCTGGCGTCTGCCGCAGCACATTTGCGTATGCTGGAAGGCACAAAGATTGCGCCGGAAGAATGGGCCGACCAAATGTCGGTAAGTCTGGTCGCCGATACAGACCAGATCGGAACGATTGCAAAAGCGCGAGCGTTCCGGGCGTTGTGGTCTTGTATTCTGGATGGTGCGGATCTGCCACAAAAACCAATTTTCCTACACATGTCCACGTCTTATAGGATGCTGACCAGTAGAGATCCCTGGGTCAATTTGTTGAGGAACACCGTTGCGACTTTCGCTGCGGGCATTGGTGGTGCTGACAGTATAGGTGTTTTGCCGCATACGCAGGCCGTTGGATTGCCAGACGCTTTTGCACGCAGGCTTGCACGCAACACTCAGTCTATCCTTTTGGAAGAAAGCAATCTGGCGAAAGTTTCGGATCCAGCAGCAGGTTCGGGCGCTATAGAAGACAGGACCGAAAAAATATGCGCGACTGCCTGGAAGCTGTTTCAGGAAATCGAGGCAGCAGGCGGAATGTTTGACGCGCTTCGGCAAGGGCTGGTCCAGGAGCAAATTCAAACAGCCGGCACGGACCTTGGAAGCAATGTCGCCCGCCGGAAACGCCCGATCACAGGCGTCAGTGAATTTCCCAATCTGGCTGAAAACGATGTGAGTGTACTGGAAAATGAAAGCGACGGCCTAATTAGCAAGCCAAATCCTGCATTGGACCTTCCAGAGCCCGGTGATGGGCAACGATTCACCGCCATGCGCAATTTGGCGCTTCAAGGCAAACCCCTGTTGGTGAGGACCGGAGAGCCGGAGGACGTTTCGGATAGTCAGAGCGTACCTGCACTCTGCGCAGCTCGGGTCTCGGCCCCATTTGAGCGCTTGCGGTCAATGACGGATGAACTGGAACGCAGAACAAACAAGCCGGCGACCATCTTCCTGGCCAGCATTGGAAGTCTGGCTCAATTTACCGCCAGGGCAACCTGGACGGCGAATGCATTCGCCGTTGGAGGATTTGGAGCTGTTGGGCCGTCGGTGTATCATTCTCTCGACGAACTTGTGGTGGCCTACAGGGAAAGCGGAGCGATGATGGCCTGCATTGTCTCATCCGATGCCGTCTACGAGGGACAGGCGGAAGCTACAGCCCGTGCTTTGAAAGAGGCGGGAGCAGGCTATCTTTATCTTGCAGGAAAACCTGGTTCTCGCGAACAGGCCTTTGCTGAGGCCGGGGTAGACAGTTATCTTTATGCTGGCTGCAATTTGCTCGCTCTTCTGGAGGAGGCGCATTCCCACCTACAGGAAAGTCATGGCGTCGAACTGTCTGATCTGGAGGTCCTAAAATGAGCAGGATCCCGAACTATTCCAAAAAACCGTTTCAGAACTTTCTGAAGGACGCTGAACCGGGATCGCAACAAGATTGGCAGACACCGGAAGGCATCGATGTACCGCCTGTTTACAAGGCCGACGACCTGGACGGTCTGACGCATCTGCAAACCTGGCCAGGTTCGCCGCCATACCTGCGCGGACCATACCCGACGATGTACGTCCAGCAGCCCTGGACGGTTCGCCAATATGCGGGATTTTCAACTGCCGAGGATTCCAACGCGTTTTACAGACGCAATCTGGCAGCCGGGCAAAAGGGATTGTCAGTGGCGTTCGACCTAGCAACGCACCGCGGCTATGACAGTGATCACCCACGTGTCGCAGGCGATGTTGGCATGGCCGGTGTTGCGATTGACTCCATTTATGACATGAGAACGCTTTTCTCCGGCATTCCTTTGGACAAGATGAGCGTCTCCATGACCATGAACGGTGCTGTTTTGCCCGTGCTGGCTCTCTATATAGTGGCTGCCGAAGAGCAGGGTGTTGCCCAGAAGGATCTCTCCGGAACCATTCAGAACGATATTCTGAAGGAGTTCATGGTCCGCAACACCTATATCTACCCGCCCAAACACTCCATGCGGATCATCTCGGATATATTCAAGTTCACTTCGCAGAACATGCCGCGGTTCAATTCCATCTCTATTTCCGGCTATCACATGCAAGAAGCAGGTGCGACAGCCGACCTGGAACTGGCCTATACCATCGCCGACGGTATCGAGTATGCGCGTGCGGGCGTGGCGGCCGGCATGGATATTGACCAGTTTGCCCCAAGGCTCTCGTTCTTCTGGGCAATCGGCATGAACTTCTTCATGGAAGTTGCCAAGCTGCGAGCCGCGCGCCTGATCTGGGCAACCTTGATGGAAGAGAATTTCCAGCCGAAGAACCCGAAGTCGTTGTCACTGCGCACACACTCTCAAACGTCAGGCTGGTCGCTGACTGCGCAGGATGTTTTCAATAACGTCACGCGCACATGCGTTGAGGCCATGGCGGCAACGCAAGGGCATACCCAATCGTTGCACACAAATGCGCTGGACGAAGCGCTTGCACTGCCGACGGACTTCTCGGCCCGCATAGCTCGTAACACGCAGTTGTTCCTGCAGCAGGAGAGCGGCACGACCAAGGTGATCGACCCCTGGGGCGGTTCCTACTACGTTGAAAAGCTTACCGCCGATCTCGCCGACAAGGCGATGGCTCATATTCGCGAAGTGGAAGAACTTGGTGGAATGGCCAAGGCCATTGAAAAGGGCATTCCAAAACTACGTATCGAGGAGGCCGCTGCCAAGACCCAGGCGCGGATTGACAGTGGTGCGCAAACAGTCGTGGGCGTGAACAAGTTCAAACCTGACAGCGAGCAGGCAATTGATGTTCTGAAAGTGGACAATGCTCAGGTTCGCGCCGCGCAGATCGATAAACTACGCCGGCTGCGCGAAGAGCGTGTGGAGACCGAGACACAGGCAGCGCTTGATGCCCTGACGAAATGCGCCGAAACTGGTGATGGCAACCTTCTGGACCTGTCGGTGAAAGCCGCGCGTGCGAAGGCGACCGTTGGCGAGATTTCCCTTGCGATGGAAAAGGTTTTTGACCGCCACAAGGCAGAGATCAAGTCAATTGCAGGCGTCTATAAGAGAGAGGCCGGGACTATGTCCGGGACGATGGAGAAAGTTCAAAAACTCGTGGAGGCGTTCGAGGAAAACGATGGCCGCCGTCCACGTATTCTCGTCGCCAAAATGGGGCAGGATGGCCACGACCGTGGCCAGAAGGTCATCGCATCTGCCTTCGCCGATCTCGGCTTCGACGTTGATATCGGCCCATTGTTCCAGACACCTGAGGAAGCTGCTCGGCAAGCCGTTGAAAATGATGTCCATGTCGTTGGTGTGTCGTCACTGGCCGCAGGTCACCTGACCCTTGTGCCTGCCTTGAAAAAGGCGCTGGCAGAAGAAGAGCGGGAAGACATCATGATCGTCGTTGGCGGCGTTGTTCCACCGCAGGACTATGACGAACTCTACCAATCGGGCGCTGCGGCGATTTTCCCACCGGGAACGGTGATTGCGGAAGCAGCCGTGGGCTTAATTGGCAAGCTGAATGAAAAGCTCGGGTATGGGCCGGCAGAGGCGGCTGAGTAATCCGTTGAAATCGTTGCGAAGTGGACCTGCATTGTGACCCAAAAAATAACTGGCGGATGCCTTTGTGAAGCCGTGCGCTATGTTTGCGAGGCCGCCCCGATCAGGACCGTACAATGCTACTGCGCTGACTGCCGTAAGCTCGGGGGGACGGGGCACGCGACCCATGCGGTTTTTCCGGAAAGCAGTTTTTCGCTGTCGGGTGAGGTATCTGCGTATGTCAAACAGGCTGATAGCGGGAACACGATAAACCGGCGTTTTTGTCCCGTTTGCGGAAGCGCGGTTTTTCATACAAGAGATGGTATGGAAGGGTTGGTGGTCGTTCGTGCGTCTTCGCTGGATGATCCTGAAAGCGTAACACCGGAACGTGCAATCTACGTTTCAAGCGCGGTCTCCTGGGACCCAGTCAATCCAGATTTACCCTCGAGTGAGAAGATGCCGGTCGCCCGAAAATAGACTTTACAAGATCCGTTTTACAAAGCCATGTCCGGAAGAGTTTGAATTCAATTTAATTGGCCCGAACCCTAATCGGCGCCAACAGATTCAGGCTCGTATATAAGAATATCACCTGGCTGGCATTCCAGGATTTCACAAATCTTCTCGAGCGTCTCAAACCGAACGCCCTTGACCTTGCCGGATTTGAGCAGGGATACATTCTGCTCCGTGATACCGATGCGCTCTGCCAGCTCCTTTGAGCGCATCTTTCTGCGGGCAAGCATGACATCCAGTTCAATGATAATGGGCATGATGGGGTCCCCGGCGCGCTGTCGCTATATTATTTGTCTGTTTTCTTCCGCGAGCAGGGCGGCCTCACGCATTACCCAGCCAAGCAAGAGCAAGAGAGCCCCGAGAATCAGGGAAAATACTTCATCGCTTCCAACAGCCACGTCAACAACTCTTTCGTTTTCCGGCCGGTCCAGGGTTGCAATGAAAGTTGCGACCGGCCACGCGGCTATATTGAAGACCGCATAGGAAATGAACCAGACGCCAACTGAAAAGATGTTGTCTAGTGTTTTGCCGGAGAAGAAATCCGCCGATTGGAAACGGGTGCAAACGGCGCGTACGGAAAGCGTGACGCCAGCAAGCAGGCTATAGGAAACCGTTACAAGGGCGATTAGCGGCAAGCGTTGTGCCCACGTCATCTCAACAATTGGTCTTGTCAATTCGCCAATCTCGAGCGTTGCAAAACCCTGAAAGAATGGGTGTGTCGGCATCACCATTACGAACACGTCTTCAACCCAGAAGAACAGGACCGCGAGCGTACACAGAGTGATGGCCCACTTGGTTGCCCTTGCTCCGTTTTGAATTCGGCGTGTCCGGGCGTTCAGATTGGGTGTTTTCGACAAAGTCATAAACGGGTCTCCGAACTTCCTAGACAAATTGCCTGTTTTCATCAGCGATGAGGGCCGCCTCACGCAAGATCCAGCCGAACAAAAGCATCAGGGCACCAAACACGAGAAAGAAAATCTCGTCACCATCCAGCGTCAGGTCCAAGGAGCGCTCGCCCTCGGGAAGGTCGTAGCTAAGGATAACGCTGCCAATCGGGTCGCTTAGCAGGTCAAAGACAGCAAAAGCGATCAGCCAAATTCCAAAAGAAAATACGTTTGACAGGGTCTTGGGCGAAAAGAATTCCATCCGCTGAAAATGTTGGAATACGGTTCTTATGTGCCATGTCGCAAACATAAGCATGATGTGTGCTGCAGCGACAAGCAACGCCAGCCCCACGCGTTGAACCTGAGGAATATCGCCGAGCGTTCGCTCAGAAGCGCCGACGTCGATTGTTTCTTCCGGGCCGATCATCAGGTCGTTTGGCAGCACAATGCCGATGCTCACAATCACCGCCAGAACCAGGATAAGTGCCAGCACGACCGTTACCGCCCATTTCATGAACGTGGACACGTGGCGAATGCGCAAAAGGCGTTTTTCGCGTTCAGCCTGTTCGAGTTCGCTCATTTCTATCTCCGCTTGGACGGCCACGACGTCGGCTGTGTAGACCATCGGATGAAAAAACACAAATCCGAAACATTGCTATTGACAAAAAAATTGCTGCAGGTAATTAGAAAATTATTGTTAAACGATAAAAAATATAAAATTTGCCTCATGTAAGGCAGTGGTAATAAAGCGAGACAAAGATGGTAAGTCCTTTTGCCAAATACGATTTTTCCAGTTTGCCGTTTGGTCGGCGATCTGGCGTGCTACCCAGCGGAAGTCCACTACTAAACTTGCTGCACGTACGCTGGTTCCTGGAACCTTTTGTGCTGGTTACGGTGCTTTTAGTATTGGTTGCCGGTGCCCGGGCTGCGGATCTGGGGACGTTCGAAGAACCAAAATTTGAACTAATGCCCGCTCCCAAATCTCTTTGGGCCGGGCCGTATCTGGGGTTTGAGACAGGTGCGTCCCAGACAGTCACTGAAGTTAGTGTCGGTGGCCGGAAAGAGGACGCGTCCCGTGTCGATGCTGCATTTGGATTGTTCGGTGGCTACAACTGGGAAGTCAGCAGGTTCGTCCTGGGAGTCGAGGCTGGCGCCACCTATCTGGGGGGCATGGAAAAGGGCAAGCATCCGACGCTTGGAAATTTTGAAACCGGAGCCAAATGGTCAGTCAATGCCAAGGCGCGGGCTGGTTTGCCCATCAACAATTTCATGCCTTATCTGAGTGTCGGTATCGCGGCCACCGAACACAGCCTCAAGGCGAACAACAAGGAACACTCGTCCGTGTCATTCGGCCCCGTTCTGGGGGCTGGTCTTGAAGTTGCGGTTGCGAATGATTGGCGGATTCGAGCCGACTATTCGATGACCGGCATCATTGACAGCAAGGATAATTACTCTGGAACCTCCGTGCGCAGAAGCTCCGGAAATCACAGACTTATGATTGGTATCTCGCGCGCATTTTGACATGCAAGTCATCATGTTAAAACAAACGCCCCGGCAGGTAACCCACCACCTGCCGAGGCGTTTCGCTTATTGGTCAGAAAATGTCAGCCGAGCGTTGATAGACCGTTCAAATCAGACAGCACAGCTTTTGGAGCCAGGTCCAGATATTCATCGGGCAGACCCGTTCGGTTCATCCAGACTGTCCTGAAGCCGAACGCTGTTGCACCGGCAATATCCCAACGATTTGAGGACTGAAAGGAAACTTCATTCGGGTAGATGCGGAACTGGGTTGTCACCATTTCGTAGACCAGTGGATCGGTCTTGAACGTCCGGAGCTCATCAACCGAGAAAATCTCGTCAAAGAGGTCTGTCAAACCGGAAGCTTTTGCAGCGGCCTCCAGCATTGCTGGCGATCCGTTGGACAAAATAGCAACCTTGGCTCCGCTTGCCTTCAGGTCCGTTAAAACTTGCGGAACTTCAGGATAACAGTCGAGTTCCCAGTAGGCGTTCAAGAGATCGTCGCGCAGGGACTTGTCCGCAGACGGGACCAGCGCAAACGCAGTATCCAGGCCTTGCTGTGTCAACTCCCAGAAATCCTTGTACTGACCCATCAGGGCACGTACCCAGGAATATTCCAGTTGCTTTTCGCGCCACAGCGAAGAGAGCTTTTGTGCATCGGGACCAAGTTTGGCTGCATGCTTGCGTACGGCTGCATGTACGTCGAACAAAGTACCATACGCGTCAAACACATATGCGGCATGCGCCATGTTTCAGTCTCCATCACCTATTCTAAGTTTGGCGGCAGAGAACCGTGTACCGGCCCGTACGTCAAGCGTTGCGGCCTGCAACATTGGTAGAATATTGTGCCTATCACCGCTTATTGTTCCGGCGGTATTGTGATCGCGCCATCGGGATCGATTGTCCAGAACGGGTTATGAGCAATCTCAAGCAGGTGGCCACCGGGAACTTCGACGTAGGAGGAGTAACCTCCCCAGAATGCCTTTTCTGGTTGTTTTACAGGCTTTGCACCGGCAGAGACCGCCTTTTTGAAGGTTTGGTCGACTTCCTCATCGGAGCGAGCATTCCAGGCGAGTGTGAAGGCGCCTGTTGTGTCTTCAGTCACAGGGCGCTCAATTTCCTTGGCAAGCGCTTCGCGGCTATAGAGCGCAAAAATGCTGCCGACAATCTGGAAAAAGACAACTTCCGGAGATGGGGCTGCCGCAACGGTCCACCCGAGACCCTCTTCAAAAAAACGCCGTGCCTCAGCAACATCCGGCACCGCAAGCGTTGTCATCGAAATCTGCTGTTCCATCTGAAATCTCCTTGTAGTGAGTATGGAACATATAGGGAACATATAAGCAGGATTGTCAATCGACACTTCACTGGAAAGCTCTTTGCGCAGCGCGCAGGACAATATGACGGCGCTGTCGCGAGTGCGTCGAATATCGTCGGATTCCCAATTCAAATGCTACTTTTCAGAGAAGCTTGCCATAGGAAGAAATTGTTCGAATATTCGCAAGAAGGGGATGAAACGCTTTGATGCTCTTGCATTAGAGGGAATAAAAATAGCAACTTTTTCGAATTTCGCGGTAAGCTATTGACCTTCTGATGTGGCCGGTGTTGTGTCGACCAAACGAACTGCTGAAGTGCAGACTTGAGAGGGAAGAGACATGAGTGGCTGGAGTGATACCTGGACCTGGATCGACGGGGAATGGCACAAGGGAAATCCACCAATCATGGGACCGCGGACGCATGCTTCGTGGCTCGGCTCAAGCGTATTTGATGGCGGCCGCTTCTTTGAAGGGGTAATGCCGGACATCGACCTGCACAGCAGACGAGTGAATGATTCAGCAGTTGCGCTGGGAATGAAGCCAACGATGCAGGTCGGCGAGATGGTCGAACTCACCAAGGAAGGCTGTGAAAAGTTCCGTAGTGACCAGCAGATTTACGTCAAGCCGATGTACTGGATCGAAAACGATGGGCACGGTGTGATCACCGGAGACCCGGACAGCACGCGTTTCTGCCTGTGTCTTTTCGATGCGCCGATGGCGCCGAAAGACGCGGCAATGAGCATTACCCTTTCTCCGTTCCGCCGACCGACCATGGAATGCATGCCGGTCAACGCAAAGGCGGGGTGTCTCTACCCCAACAATGCCCGTGCAATGCTGGAAGCCAAGGACCGCGGGTTTGACAATGCTGTGGTTCGGGACATGGTCGGCAACGTTGCAGAACTGACATCGGCGAACCTCTTCATGGCCAAGGACGGCCAAGTGCATACGCCGGTGCCAAACGGCACGTTCTTGAATGGGATAACACGCCAGCGGGTGATCAATCTTTTGCAGTCGTCCGGTTACGATGTCTTCGAAAGAACAATGCACTATGACGATTTTCTTGAAGCCGATGAGATTTTTTCAACCGGCAATTACAATAAGGTCACTCCCGTTAAACGGATCGAAGACCGTGATCTGCAGCCCGGTCCGATAGCAGCACGGGCAAGAGACCTATATTGGGACTTTTCTCACGCCTAATATTCTTGTCGCGCCTTAGCGAACAACGAGCGCAGCCGCAACCAGCAATGCGGCGGCAGCTGCGAGAGACGGTGCTTCGAAGGAACCCGTGACTGCGTGAAGCCTGCCCGCGAACCAGGGGCCGATGACCTGACCGAGCCCAAAACTTGCCGTTAGAATAGCCAGCATCTGACGGATCGCGGCAGGTCCTCCCACACTTGCCTGCTGGCGTGCTTCCATGAGCCCGAGCGCCGTAATTCCCATGAACGTGATGCCCAGTAGTGCTGCACCGAGGAGAAACATCCCTGGTTCCTCGCTAATCACGGTCAACGCAACGCCAAGGGCCTCCAAAACACAGGCCAGCGCAAATGCGCGTCTTGCACCGAGTGCGCCTGCGGCCTTGTTCCAGAGAAAAATGGATGGCGCAGCGCAAATCCCGACAGACAGCCAGACGAAGGGTTCACTTGGTTGAAGGCTGGTTGTCGTGCGGGCGATAGTCGATACAAATGTTGCTGTTATGACGTAGCCGAACCCGAACAGACCGTAAGCCAGAACAAGACGGACTAGACCACCGTTCACATAGCCGTGGCTGGCTGACTGTTGTGGCAGGTCTGCTGGGTGTGTCGATTTTTGCGGAGTGTGCAGGGGCACCAAACGCAGGGAAATCAAGAGAAAGACAAGTGTGACTGCTCCGCTGGCGAGCCAAAGGCCCCGCCAGTCGGTGCCAAGAAAATCAAGACCGCCGATCAGAAGCGCAGAGAACGCAATTCCGCATCCCACTCCGGCAAAGTGCAGTGCGGACAATCCGCCACGTCCTGCCGCGTTCAGCCGTTCCAGAATAAGCGTAGTTGAAAAGACAAGAACAAAGGCGCTCGCTATGCCACTGAAAAAGCGGATCGCCAGAAATGCCCAGAGATCTGTCGTCATGGCCATGGCCGCACTGGTCAGGGCGCTTGCCAAAAGTCCGCCAAGAAACCAGCTTCGCGGTTTGCCGGGGAGGGACCTTGCGGCTCCAGCAAGCGCGCCAACGAGATAGCCAAGAAAATTTGCTGCTGCGATCAGCCCTGCTGCGTTTGCCGAAAGCTGCAGGCTTTCAGACATGAAAGGCAGGATTGGTGTATAGACGAAACGGCCTATTCCCATGGCAGCTGCGAGCGCGAAAAGTCCGCCGAGAGCGAGCGAGACGGGTGAACGGTCAGGCGCTGACATTCAATCCTCAGCAGTTACCGGGTAGGGAAATATTTGAAGCGGCGAAGGCCTTCAGTTTTACACGATCACTGCACAATGTCATTTGCCTTCAAGGTAACATCCTGAAGAGGTAGGCAAGTTTGGCGCAAGCGATTGGGAAGCAGAACTTCGCACGCGACGAACAAACAGTTTTGCATCAATGCAAAGGCGTAATTCTCTAAGGAAGGGACAAATTCCGGACTTCCCTGTAGGATAAATTGTCTGAGGATTGAAACCGAAATTCGAGAGATCTTCTTCTGACGTAAATGGGACTCCTATTTGCGATCAGATAGTTGCGGTGCGAGGCAGTTATGCGGACATTGCTGACACTTGTATTATCCGTTGGGCTGGCAGTTGGGTCGGCTGCAACTGCGAAATCCATAAAACTGACGACCGTGGACTGGCCGCCTTACGTATTTTCAGATGGCAGCGGGCCCAATACGGAAACGGTTCGCAATATCTTCTCTCAGGCAGGCGTCGATATCGAAATTCAGGTGTTGCCCTGGAACCGTGCCGTCAGGCTTGCCGCTGACGACCCGGAGTGGATCGGCGTTTATCCGGAATACTATTCTGATGACATTGACGCTGAAAAAAGAGGTCGGCGGTGCCTGTTCTCAATGTCATTCGGTGTCAGCCCGGTTGGTTTCCTGAAACGCAAGGACAGCGATTTCACCTGGTCCAGCCATGAAGACCTAAGCCGCTACGTGGTCGGTGTCGTTCGTGGCTATGTCAATGAAGATCTGCTGGATCAAATGATCGCAATAGGAGAAGTTGCGGTAGACTTGGCCGAGAATGACACAGAAAATATTCTGAAGGTCGCTGCGCGTCGCTCGGATGCTATCGTGATTGACCAACTTGTTTTTCAGTATCTGACCGAAAACCTTGATGCAGTTGCCGAAGTTGCCGGGGAACTGGAGTTCCACGACAAGCTGTTGATCGAACACGGTCTTCACGTTTGTTTTGAGAACTCCGCAACCGGGCGAACCGCGCGCGACCTGTTTGACAAGCATTTAATGGAGCTGAACTGACCCGCAGCAGAGGGGCAAGCGGCAACCAAGCTGAAACCAGTTGCCGAATGCACTCAAATTCTAGCGTCTTTATAGAATGCCCTGCGCCAAAATCATCAGTATGCCTGCACAGATGATATAACCGGCATCAATGGCTAGCGCCGTGTTTGACTTCTTGCAGAACGCCCCATTGGAAATTGTCATTGTTGCAGCAGCCAGAATTGCAAAAATGGCTGCGAACAGCGCGTTGAATGTCGCCGTGATGCCGACGACTGTCGCCAAAAAGAATAGACCAACAAATTGCAGGACCATGGCACCCATTGGAGGCTTGCTGTCCGGGTTAAATTCGACGCCGGACCCTTTTGCCCATGCTTTGACGAATAGCAACGGGGAATACCAAAGCCAGCCAAACAAAAAAGCAACAACAGTGCCCGCGGCAACCGCGATCCAGTTCAAATTTTCAAATTCCATTTCCGGCCCCTTACTTGAAACGCTCGATCAGATATCGCCAGCTTCAGGCTCCGATGCCCTTTAGCTGTTGATATGAGATTCATTCAACCAGATGGATGAATTAACAGTGCTGATTGATACAGTCAACCGTTTGGTTGAGTTTATTGTCGGCAAGGGTGGGAACAAACGACAAAAGCCCTGCAACGCGTCCATTGCAGAGCTTTTTGTGAAATACGCCGGGGTGATTAATTTGCGCGGCGCACCGGCTGTACTTTCGGTGTGGAGAGACGTGCATTGGAGCGTTGCGCTTTGCGCAGCGCGTTTGTCCTCATGGATTTGACCTGGTAACCCGGGATTTGCGTCATGCTTGCCTTGTGAACACTGTCGCAATGGTCGAGGCTATCGCCATAACAGCTGTTTGGGTAGCCAGAGGTCTTATCGTTGCACCAGGTGATCCAGTTATTGTAGCAGTCACCTATTGTACTTCCGTCGCTTGGTCCGGCTTGTGAAATCATTGTGGAAGCAAAAAATATGCTGCCTGAAACAACTAAAGCAATTGTGTAAGTATTATTCAATTTCATATCTATCTCCTGTTTTGTTTTCAGCCGATGTGGCTGCAAGGCAATAGATAAGTCTGATGGTGAAATTTTCTCGTGCTGAAAATCACACTTCTTTACTTTCGTAAATATTGTTCAATTTCGTGTGAGCGTTGCAGTCTGGTTAAGCGGTGTATCAACTTCAACCCTAAGTGCTGCCAACACGCAGCAGGCGTTTATCCAACGGCCTCAAGTTCAGGCTGGGCAGAATTCTGCGCCTGCACTTCTGCGAAAATCCAATCTCGAAATGCTTGGATCATGGGGTCTTTGGAGTTCGCTTCAGGATAAGCGACTGAATAAATCAGTTTTGGCGATGTCACCGCTTGAAAAAGTCGCACAAGCCGTCCTGACAACAACGTATCTTGCACCATCATATCGTATGCAAGAGCCGCTCCCTGGCCCTTTTCTGCAGCTGTTGTTGCCAGTTCGCAGTTTGGAAAAACGGGGCCGCACGGCATTGGGGGTGGCGCTACGCCTACAGATGTAAACCACTCTTTCCAGGAATCTGCAGTCTCATCATGCATGAGTGGCACGCGCGACAAATCTTCTGGTTTGCGAATGTTTTTCTTCGCCTTCAAATTTGGACAAATTACAGGGTAGCGCTTTGACACCATCAATTTTTCTGTTTTCACACCGGGTGTGGGATCGTCAGACCATTGAATCACAAGATCGCTGTCATTTGTCGTAAAGTCTGTTGAGGGCGCTCCAATAGAGACTTTGAGCCTTATCCGGTCCCGGAAGCTGATTTTGTCGAGCCTTGGCACCAGCCAGCGAGCTGCAAAGCCGGGTGTACAAAGGATGTTGAAGGTTCGGCTTTCTTCGTTGCAAGCTGATCTGGTGGTCGTGTCAAAAGCGTCCAACAGACCTGTCAATTTACCAGCATACCCTTGCCCCGTGAGCGTCAGCTTCATCTGATTGCCTGAACGTTCAAACAATGCGGTGTCGAGATACTCCTCAAGAGCGCGTATCTGATGGCTTATTGCCGAAGGGGACAGGCAAAGCTCATCTGCTGCCTGTTTGAAGCTCAGATGGCGGGCGGCAGCTTCAAAAGCCCGCACCGCTGCAAATGGTGGAAAGTTTCGGCTCATAGCAGGTGAAATCCCTTCAACTGCGGTTGAAAAATGGCCTTTTGCGCGCTTCTTGCTCCCAACATAGCATTTTTCGCATCCGATCCCAAAGCAAGGTGACGAGTGCTATGAAAAGTCAATTCAAGCTCAATGCCGCGCAAACTGTTTTGCTATTCGCATTTTTGTGCGCTTCCTTCGTCCCGATGCCCGTTTCTGGTGCGTCACGTCTGAATTCCGCGGAACCTCAAACAGTGCCTGCGCTGGTTGCACAATTGGAAAGCTGGTTGGATACACATGCAGCACAGCCAATGCGATCCGAGCGACCAACTATTCGGTTCATTGATGTTAACTTGGCCGTTCAATTGGCTGGCAGGCACTCGCTTGCGCTTGATGTGGCTCCACGTGGTCTGTACGACGCTGAAACGAAAACCATCTCATTGGTCAGTCCTTGGACTGCAGATAATCCACACGATGTCAGTGTGTTGCTTCACGAGTTGGTTCATCACCGGCAAGCTACGGCAGGTCATTGGTATTGCCCTGGTGCAATGGAACTTCCTGCCTACCGACTTCAGCAGGCTTGGCTGAACGAACTGAATTTGGAGGCAAGAATTAACTGGGTTGCTGTTGTGCTGGAGTCAGGATGTGCACCCCGTGACATCCATCCAAATTGACACCATTGACATGTACCTAAAAAATATTCGCTGAGCGATCCAACCGGCGTCGTACTGACTTCATTAACGTCGCGTGCGCATAGTGGAGGGCGACAAAACTGGCGTTTGGGGAGGGCAGCTTTGCTTGAGAAAATGGAACGGGCTATTACGCTTGGTGTGGCGTGCTGGGACGTCCTTATGCTGGATAAGGAAATGCTTCTTTTTCCAATCATGAGCACCGTGGCATTGCTGAGTGTGATCGGGAGCGGTGGCTGGATTGTCTATTCGACGCCAGAATTGCTCGCATACCTTCAAGCATTGTTTGAACAGGCAAATCCCGACCAGGACCCACGGTTCTGGCTGCTGGTTTTTGTGATCATGTTCGTCAACTACTTCATCATGATTTTCTTCAATGCGGCGCTCTTGTCCTGCGCGATGATCCGGTTCGCTGGTGGTGACCCGACAGTGATGGATGGCTTGAATTCCTCCGTGCGACGGCTACCGCAAATTCTCGTGTGGGCATTGGTAACTGCGACTGTTGGCTGGCTCCTCAAAATCCTGGAAAGCAGATTAAAGGGGCTGGGAAGGCTGTTTGTGGGTCTTCTGGGTGCCGGGTGGGCCGTCGCGACCTATTTCGCTGTGCCGATCCTGGTCGTCGATGGTGTCGGTCCGGTCGATGCCGTCAAGCGTTCGGTTCAGGCTGTTCGCAAAACCTGGGGTGAGGCCCTCGTCGGGCATATCGGACTGGGAGCGTTGAATCTGATTACGACGCTGATTGCGGTTCTGATTGGCGTGGCTGGAGCTTCGGTGTTTGCGCAAAATCCGGTTCTTGGCAGTGCACTAGTGACCGTAGCAGTCGTCATCCTGTTACTGGGGGTTCTAATTGTGACTACTCTGAGCGCCATCCTTCGGGCCGCACTCTACATATACGCGATAGAGGGCGAAGTACCGATGAATTTCGACCGGAAGCTGATCCGCGATGCCTTTCAGCCGGACAAGCGCTAAAAAAAGAAAAAAGTTGTTTTATTTTCCTCTTGCCGCTTGCCGATGCGGCTTTGCAACCCTATTTTGCCGCACGAAGCGGATTGCAGGCATGTTGTCCTGACCGCCGGTCAAAGACCATCTTGAGGAGTTTGTCATGTCTTTCGAATTGCCTGACCTGCCGTATGCATATGATGCACTGGCCCCTTACATGTCCGCTGAAACTTTGGAGTTTCACCACGACAAGCACCACCAGGCCTATGTCACAAAAGGCAACGAGCTGCTTGCCGGCAGTGGCCTTGAGGGCAAGTCCCTGGAAGAAATCGTAAAAGGGAGCTACGGCAAAAACGCGCCGTTGTTCAACAACGCCGGCCAGCACTACAACCACATCCATTTCTGGAAATGGATGAAGAAAGATGGCGGCGGTTCCTCACTGCCAGGCGCACTTGCTTCTGCGATCGATAGTGATCTGGGCGGTTTTGACAAGTTCCGCGCTGACTTTATCGCAGCAGGTATTGGCCAGTTCGGTTCCGGTTGGGCGTGGCTTGCGGTCAAAGACGGCAAACTGGAAATCCAGAAGACGCCAAATGGTGAAAACCCGCTTGTTCACGGCGCTTCGCCGATCCTCGGCTGCGATGTGTGGGAACATTCCTATTACATCGATTATCGCAATGCGCGCCCGAAGTATCTGGAAGCGTTTATCGATAACATGATCAACTGGGATTACGTCCTTGAGATGTATGAAGCTGCTGTAAAATAAGTGTTTTCGTCTGCAAATGTATTGAAGGCCTCGGTTGGATCAACCGGGGCCTTTCTTGTTTTGCTTGCTCGCCGAAGTGGTGGGTTCTAGGCAATTCCCCTGAACTTCACAGGAGCGTGATTTTGTAGCAGGCGGATTGTTGGGGTGTACTGCCGCTCGTGTCATTCGCGTGGACGGCGCGCAAAACCAGAGGGAGAGGAATACGCATGATCAAAAAAATCATGGCCACAGGCCTGGCTGCCGGATTGCTGGTAGCAGTTGGAACAGCTCAGGCGGCAGAAGATCCGATCGCAACCAGGCAAGCCATCATGGCATCTGTTGGTGCTGCAGCCGCACTTGCAGGCAGTATGATGAAAAGCGAAATCGCTTATTCACCTGTCGCCGGAAAATCGGCGATTGCGACGATGAATGCAGCCTCTCACTCATATGGCGCGTTTTTCCCGGACGGATCAAATGCAAGCAACACGAAGGCTGCAGAAGCAATCTGGGACAAGCCCGATGGATTTGCCGCCGAGCTTGCAAAATTCAATGCCGCGGCCGAAAAAGCCATGGCAGCTGCCGGAAAAAAGGGACCGGCAGATCTCGATGCATTCAAAGCCGCCATGGGTCCGGTTTTTGGCACTTGCAAATCATGTCATGAGACTTACCGTAAGAAGAACTGACCGGTTCTAAAACTGTGAATCGGGCTATCGGTACTTCAGAGAGGGTCCATGAAGAAGGCAATTGTTGTCCTGTTTGCGCTTGTGATAATTGCCGCAGGCGTTGGATGGGGCCTCTCTGAACCAACACGTTTGAGCGAGACGGAGGTGTCCGCTCTGAAAGAAGGTGACCCAGGCCGCGGTGAAACAGTGTTTTGGGCGGGAGGATGTGCGTCCTGCCACGCTGCAAAGGGGGCAAAAGGCGATGACCTTCTGAACCTTGGCGGTGGTTTGCGGCTGGAAACACCATTTGGCGTATTTGTTGCGCCTAACATCTCCTCAAGCCAGGCGGACGGGATTGGATCTTGGTCGCTGGTCGATTTTGCAAATGCGATGACCCACGGAACTTCACCAGATAACCGAAATTATTATCCGGCGTTTCCCTATACGTCCTATGCGAGAATGACATCGCAAGACCTGGGTGATCTTTATGCCTTCATGAATACGCTTCCTGCGATAGGCGGTAAGGCAGCTCCACATGAGCTCGGGTTCCCCTTCAACGTCAGACGTGGACTTGGTCTCTGGAAACGCCTGTTTTTGGATCCGGAGCCGGTCATTGCAGCACCAGTTAGCGGTGTGCAATCCGATACGAAATTATGGGAGCGCGGCAGATATCTGGTCGAAGGGCCTGGTCATTGCGGAGAGTGCCACACAAAGCGGGATTTTGCAGGTGGTCTTGTGCTGGCAAAATGGCTCGGAGGTGCACCAGCGCCGACAGGTGACGGGTCCATTCCCGATATAACGCCTGTGGAAGGCGCCTTTGGAAGCTGGAGTGCTGCAGACATTGCCTATTATCTGGAGAGCGGGTTTACACCGGAGTATGATTCAGTTGGCGGCGAAATGGTGCATGTTCAGGAAAACATGGCCAGACTTCCAGCCAGTGACCGCGAGGCTATTGCTGCCTATCTGAAGGCTATTCCGGCTGTTGCCAGCGCCCCCAACTAACTTTTAGCAGTTCACCGATCAAAATCATCAATGAGCAAACCCGCCGCGTTCAAAATATTTTCCGCAAAGACGGCAGAGGATCTGGAAGCCGTGAAGAGGCTGTTTCGGGCCTATGTCGACTGGCTGGAGATTGACCTTTCCTACCAGGGTTTTGAAGAAGAACTGGCAGGCATGCCTGGCAAATACGCACCGCCGCAAGGAGCTCTGTATCTGGCCAAAAGGACGAATGGCGAGGTGCTAGGGTGCGTTGGCCTTCGACCTTTCGGTGAAGAAGGTGCCTGCGAAATGAAACGGCTTTACGTGTCGCCGAAAGCGCGTGGACTGGGAGTAGGGGCAGCCCTTGTGGACAGTGTTTTGCGCGCGGCGCGGGAAGCGGAATACGCCGTGATGCTGCTGGATACGCTTCCAACGATGACCGGGGCCATCAAACTTTACACGAATGCAGGATTTGAAGAGACCAGCGCCTACTACGAGACGCCGATCCGGGAAACGGTTTTCTTTCGAAAGCATCTTTGAGCTACAGCTCTGAAATCAGCAGTTTCGATGGCTGATAAACAAAGCCACCCGGGAGACAGGTGGCCAAAGTTGATTTTTATTGTTGTTTTTGGGTCGCATTGCCCGTGCACAGTTTTTGAAGTTGGTAGTAGTGCCTCCTTCAAATTTTAGGGCGAGCACGGGTCTGTTCAACTATGTAGAAATACGTAAAGCACGTAAAAACACCTAATATGCATAATTCCGCCCAATTCCCGGAGAAATAGGGCGTAATTGGCAACCTTGGTCAAAGACCGAACATCCCTTCAATCTCCACCTTCAGCTCCGGGGCAAACAGCCCTGAAACCATCACCATCGAGCTGGCTGGCACGTGTGCGCCGTAACGCTCCGTTAGAGCGTCCCTGATTTCCGGAATGACAGCCGGATTGGTGATGAAAACGGTGACCTTCACCAGGTCAGCTAGGGATTTTCCGTAATGTCTGGCAATTATCTCCAGCTGATCCATCACGGCATGCGCTTGTTCACCACCTGAACTGTTCTGGGCATTCGTTCCAAAAGCAGTGAAGCCGGAAGTGTGGAGGGTGCTTTCGTGTTTGACGACATGAGTATATGGCCCGACGGGCAGACCGAGTTCTTCGAAATTCTTGCGGGTGATTGTCATGGTTGCTCTTTACACTTTTCAGGGAAGGTGGCTGGTGATGACTGCGGTTGCTCTTTGCACCCAGGGTGCAAGAAAAAAGGCGCAAACTGCAGCAGCGGGCCAGGCGAGGCGGAAGGCAGCCATCCAGTGAACGACAAATCCATCATCCCAACCGAGATTGATCAGTGTCACCCAGCCTGACATTAAAAATGACAGACTGAGCGACATCAAGAATGAGGCGATGAGCCGGGACTTCATAGGCTTCTCAAGCCGCATCTGCTTCGGTGATTTCGCCGATTTCAGCCAGTTCCTCGATGTAATTTACCTGGGTAAGGTTCTGGGCAAGGAAATCCTTGGTATGCGGCATTTCGAAATGGTTGGCGAGAGCCTGCCGATCGGTCCAGCTTTCCCAAAGCGTAAATTTGCCGGGTTCTTTCTGGTTCTGACGAATTTCAAAAAGGATGCAGCCCGGTTCACCCTGGGTTTTCTCTGCAAGCAGGCGAAGTCCGATCTCGGCTAGTTTCAGGTCTGCTCCGTCCTGGAGTTCGATACCAGCGCTGATGAAGTGTTTGGACATGAATGACTCCGTTGATGAAATTGGACAACGCAGATCTATTATTTCCAATTATGATGATCTATATCTAATATCGGGACCTATAATTTCATTTTTGGAATCATGCTGGACGACGTAGCACTCTTTATTCACATCGCCAGAAGCAGGGGCCTGTCTTCTGCTGCTGCAAAACTAAATCTACCCGCAGCGACGGTCACGCGACGCTTACGCAAGCTGGAAGAGAAGGTTGGAGCGCAGCTTGTTCACAGATCCGCGCGCAAATTTGCACTGACGACGGAAGGGGATGCGTATTTTGAGGCGTTTGCCGATCTCGTGACGCAATTTGAAACCGCGCGTCAGGGGTTGCGAAGCGATCTTCATGAATTACGCGGGCGATTGAAAGTTGCCGCGCCAACCAATATTTCGGTTGGTTTGCTGGAGCCGATGTGGTCGGGGTTCCTGAACGCGTATCCCGAGATCCAGCTGACGCTAAATCTCAGTAATGAAAACAAGGATCTGCTAGAAACGCAAATTGATCTTGCGCTGCGTGTCGGCCCGCAAACAGACATGAGATTGTATCAAAAGCGCCTCGGGTGCGTAGCAACCATGCTTGTGGCATCTCCCGAGTATCTTGCAGCCACGGGCGAGCTCAATGATCCAGAGGACCTGCGTCAGCACAAACTGATCTGGGTGTCTGCTTTGCCGATCTGGCAACTTTCAAATCTGGACACCGGGCTGCAGGAAACACTGCACTTGTCCGCCAATGTTGCGGTTGACGACATCGGTCTTGCGCGTCAGTTGGCCCGGGACGGCCACGGGATCGCCCTGCTACCGGTAAGCGAATTCTGGGAAAACTTTGAAACTGGACAACTACATCCGGTCTTACCCCGTTGGCAGGGACAGAAACGGGACGTTTACGCAGTTTGGCCAACAGGACGTTTGCTAAATGCCCGCGCAAAATGTCTTCGAGACTATGTGCAGGACTATCTTGCAGAGCGTCCGGTGTTTCAGGGCGCTCTGCCACATCTGTGAGGTTTCACCCTACGCGTTGTAGGGGGTGCAGCGAATAAAACGTGGAACGTCGATATAGCTTCGCATAACCGAGAGCCAGGAGAGGCATTCATTCTGCGTTTTGAAGCAGCCAGCCTGGGAAATCTGGTACCTCTTATCGAAATTGTAGACGACACCGCCCGCAATGCCCTTCCACCCTGAGCCGGCGAAATGACGGCAGTCATACGGCGTATTGTAAGTACTTGGAATGTCTCCCCGTTCCTTGGAGAAGGTCGGCGCAAACAGAATATCTGAAGGCTGCTGAATTTGAGATTGGCAGGCAGTCAGTGCAAAAATGATTGAAATGATCGATGCGGCACGCAGGCCTGAATTCAGACCGCGAACAGCTTTGGAAAGGCTGCGGATGGGGCGGTACATGGTGAGCTCCGGTTTTTATAGCGGACACCTACACGAAAGTGTCCAAAAGACTGATTTGCAACGTGTTTCAATTGAGCCGAAGACAAGGTCAAAATCAAGACACAATAGGTAAAGCCCTTTCGCTCAGATGAGCAAAAGGGCCTGAATGACGTCTTGGAAAAACTTGGAGAGGCGGCGGTGAACAGCCGGATTGTTGGATTACGTAAACGGGTCCACGTTTGGCAGATCGAAATCAAACGGGTTTTCTATGCCGCCGCCCATGTTGTCGTAAAGGTCGTAATATCCATCGTCCTTCAGCTTCAACAGGAGCGCTTGCATGTGATCGTCAAAGGACTGAACCGCATCCCAGGCGCCGCCCATGTCCCTCTGGAAATTGCTGACCTTGTCAAGAATGTCGTCGTTGAATTCAAAGTTGAAATTATCCAGATCCGACCAGAAGCCCATGTCTTCCTGAAACGCTTCGCCTTCGAAAACACGGCCGTCCAGCATCTCGATCATGTAGACGGCCTCTACACTGACTTCGGAATAATAAACACCCAGTTCCGCGTCCCACTGAATCGAGATGTTGATTGCAAATTCAAACTCGAATGTGTCGATGCCGTAGGAAGGCGCCATTCCGTCCAGGGTCATGCCCATGCCCCAGTCATAGGCACTTAGTCCTTGGGACATCTCGCCGTTTTCGAACGTGAAGCGCTCCGCCTGTACACTTTCGTGGATTTCAACAGCGGATTTGAGCCAAACAGAGCCCTGGTTGAGATAGTCGATGCTGCCGCTTGCTTCGTGAGAAATGCCGTTTTGCCATTCGATCGCGACCTTCTGGCCGTTGAAATTGCCGTATTGAACTTCGGTTACACGGGTTTCTGACAGGCCTTCCAGATGGATGCGGGCGTCATCCGACCGCAGATTTGCATTGAAAACGCCCAGGTCATGTTCGAGCTGATCCGGTGTGCCACCCAGTTCCCAATTGATGTAGTCGGGGTCGGGGCTGGAAATCGTAAATTCCGGGAGATCGTCTTTGCCTTCCAGGTCATACGGATCAAGATTCAGGAAAGGGAGATCATGCGGGCTCGTCGCGTCAAAGTCGGAAAACCCAGTCGTTTCGACTTCTACATCAAGATATCCAGGCGGACCGCTTGGTTCGAAGTTGTTTGACTTCTTGTTGAAGTCATCGAGTTGCAGCTCCAGCAATTTTTCCGGCTCTACTACGTCGGTTCCGAAGGTTCGTGTATGAGCGTTCATGACTTTTCCTCTCCTTAAGTCAGTATCAACCAAATTTCAATTCAATTTGACTTGGTTTTACTGACTTGGGGAGCCGGTTAGTCTCGAGCAAATTAAAATAGTTTCATTAAATTTTCGAAATAATTCGATTGCTGTATTAAACGTAATTCTGTCTGGAATGCTCAATACGGGAAAGATTTTTCCCGCTTGGCTCTGAGAAAATGCTGGATTGGAAAAATCATGCACGCAAAAAAATACCGGCGCATGAAGCGCCGGTTTGTTGTTGTCTGGTCCTTGCGGACAGGGTCAGTTGACGGTGACCCAGCGCAACATCAGGAAGTTGTCCGCGCGTTGCGTCAGGTCGATATTGGATTTCGACCCCCACAGCAGTGGCTGGATATGTAGCGGGACATATACCACGTCGTCCCGAATGATACCTGCAACTTCATCCAGCATTGCCTGACGCTCGGCCGGGTCTATTTCCTTTTGGATCAATGGTAGTAGTTCATCCACGCGTGCGTTGGAATAGCGGCCGAAATTCCAGCTACCGAGTTTTTTCTCATCGTTCTTCGTGGTGACAAGGAAGCGTACTGGATGCTCGGCGTCAAAGGTGCCCGGCGACCAGCCGAGAAGATACATGTCGAAATTACCTTCCCGCAATTCTGGCCAGTAGCTTCTCACCGGCATGGCGTTGAGCTCCGCTTTCATACCCGCCTTTGTCAGCATGGCAGACATTGCCTTGCACAAGGCTTCGTCATTGATATAGCGGTCGTTCGGGCATTTCAGGCCAAATGAGAACCCATCCGGATAGCCAGCTTCAGCAAGCAGGGCCTTGGCACCTTCCGGATCGTATCCAATGCGATTGCTGGCAGCATCGCTATGCCCTTTCATTTGAGGGCTGACCAGTTGACTGGCCACTTCGGCATTGCCGCGCATGATCTTGTCGACCAGTGCTTCAGCGTTGATGGCTTTCTGGACAGCTTCACGAACCTTTACATCCTGGAATGGATTCTTGTCCTTGGTTTCATTGGAATATTTCAGTGCATCATGTCCATGGCCAAACCCAAGCATGATGACGCGGGCCTCGATGCCCTGATGCAGTGTCAGTCCATCCTGGCTTGCAACCCGGTCGACGTCCTGAACTGGAACCGGATTGATCAGATCAACCTGTCCGCTCAAAAGGCCTGAAACGGCAGTTGCCGGATTGGCGATCGGCATGAAGGTTGCTTTGGTCAGATTATGCTCTGTTTCGTCCCACCAGCCGTCGAAGGGTTCCATGACAGTCTGGACACCAGGCTCGCGGGAGGCGAGTTTGAAGGGACCAGTGCCATTTGCATTGAGCGTTGCATAGGTTTCCGTGTCCTTTGCAGGACGTACGGCATTGTTGGCTTCAGACCATCCCTTGTCCATGATCATGAAGTTGGCAATGGAATCTGGAAAGATCGGGTTCGGCGCATGCGTCAGGAAGTCGACGGTATGATCGTCGACTATCTTCACTTCCTTGACCGGGGCAAACCAGGAGCTGGTGTCAGCCTCTTCAGAAGAGGCGCGTTCATAAGAGAACAGGACGTCTTCTGCTGTCAGCTCTGATCCATCGTGGAATTTTACGCCATCGCGCAGTTTGAAACGCCAGCCGTCAGCACCAATCGGTTCCCAGCTTTCGGCCAGCGAACCTTCAATCTGCATGTTCTTGTCGCGGCGGACGAGGCCTTCATAGACGTTATTCAAAAAGCCCAGCACAGGTGCGGAATTAACTGCATGTGGATCCATGGTCTGTGGGTCGGTCGGAGACGACCAGCGAAGCTCTGCAGCGCTCGCAAGCGACACAGAAGAGAGTAGGGCGGCGGCAAGTGTAATACCGGCAGCGGACATGGTGCCCCAACTTGCTGACTTTGTCATGACATCCCCTTGAACTGTTGTTGTAATGTGCTTGGAAAACAACCTAAGCCATTTCAGAACAAAAGAAATACCGGACCTGCAGGCAGGCCCGGTCTTGGTGTCAAAAATCTGTGATCGGCGCAGATAGCTAGGGTCAGGACCCATTAATTTGGATGAAATGGTAGGAATGAATTTGTTCGGATACGAGGCGCAAAACTGTAGGAAACCGCATGGTTTTCAAATATTTGCAACGACGTTGCTGAGCAAATTCACCCTATCCCAAAGGGACGCAAAAACGGCTTCGATCTGCTGCGTCAAACCGCTCATCCGGGCAGAAAGCCCGCTTATCGCGCTTTTCCTTGCAGCTCATTGCCGTTTGTTGCGCCATTTCAATCAAATTAATGGGTCCTGACCCTAGGCCTTCCCAGCCACCATCAGAGCGAAGGCCTGGTTCAGGGCAACTTCCTTGAGGCGGTCAAATCGACCGGATGCACCGCCGTGGCCGGCTTCCATGTTCGTCTTGAGCATCAGCAGGTTTTCATCGGTCTTCGTCGCCCGCAGTTTCGCAACCCATTTCGCCGGTTCCCAATAAGTCACACGTGGGTCGGTCAGACCGGCAACAGCAAGAATTGCGGGATAGTTCTTCGTGTCCACATTGTCGTAGGGCGAATAGCTCGCGATATACTCATAGGCTGTCTTGTCTGTGATCGGATTGCCCCACTCAGGCCATTCTGGCGGCGTCAGCGGCAACGTGTCATCGAGCATGGTTGCCAGAACGTCGACAAAGGGAACCTCGGCGATAATTCCGCCGAATTTCTCCGGAGCAATATTCGCGACTGCCCCCATGAGCATGCCACCTGCGGAGCCTCCCTGGGCCACGATCCGGTCATGTGCCGAAAACCGCTCAGCCACGAGGTGATCTGCAGCAGCAATGAAGTCGGTAAAGGTGTTCTTCTTGTTTTCGCGGCGGCCATCCTTGTACCACCGGAAACCCTTGTCCTTGCCACCACGGATATGCGCGATCGCATAAACAAAGCCTCGGTCGACAAGCGACAGGCAATTGGTGTTGAAGCTGGCCGGGATAGACATCCCATAGGATCCATATCCGTAGAGCAGAAGCGGCGCATTGCCGTCCAGCTTTGTGTCCTTGTGATAGAGCAGGGACACCGGAACTGTTTCGCCGTCAGAGGCCGGCGCCAACAGGCGGCGGGTGACATAATCGAAAGCGTTGTGGCCCGACGGAATTTCCTGCTCTTTTCTGAGCACCCGTTCTCGTGTTTCGACATTGTAGTCGAAGGTCTGCGAGGGGGTGGTCATGGAGGAATAGGAGAAACGGATAGTGGTCGTATCGAACTCATAGCTACCGCCGAGTCCGAGCGAATAAGCTTCTTCGTCAAAGGAGACGGTGTGTTCGATGTCGTCGGCCAGCCTATGGATCACGATCCGCGGCAAACCGTCTTCCCGCTCAAGTCTCGTCATGAAAGTCTTATAGACACAGTGTGAAAGGATCAGGCAGCCCGGCTTGTGGGCCACAAGGTCGGTCCAGAACTCACGCCCCGGAGTAGCCTTTGGAGCGGTGACAATCCTGAAATCTTCTGCATCACCCAGGTTTGTCAGGATGTAGAGCTTTTCACCATGATCCTCGACTGAATATTCCACGCCGGTATCGCGCGGGGCGATCAGCATAGGCGGAGTTTCAGGCCGGTTTGCTGGGATCATCCAAACTTCAGACGTTTCATGATCGTGAATGTCGATCAATATGGTGTCGCCGGACTGGGTCTTGCCAACTCCCATAAAGAAACCGGCATCCTTTTCTTCGTAGACAAGCACGTCGTTTGCCGGATCCGTACCGATTTCGTGCCTGAACAGTTTCGATGGCCTGTGATTGTCATCCAGCCGAATGTAAAAGACGAATTTGCAGTCGGCGGAAAAGACGCCGCCACCGCCCGTATCGTCGATGCTGTAATCAAGATCCTTGCCGGATGCGGTGTCGCGCAGTTGCAGGGAATAATACTCCGAGCCCTTGTCGTCATAGGCCCAGGCGAGCAATTTGTGATCCGGTGATTGGCTGGCCCCGCCGATCTTGAAGTAGGCCTTGCCTTCCGATTCCTTGTCGCCATGGAGAAGAATTGTTTCTTCACCACCATCACGCGGTGTTCTGAAGAAAATCGGTTGCTGACCACCGGTCTCGTATTTCAGGCCGTAAGCGAACGGACCATCCGGTGAGGGGACTGAACTGTCGTCCTCCTTTATCCGGCCGCGCATCTCTGCAAAGAGCTTTTCCTGAAGCTCCTTTGTCGGCGCCATCTGCGCCTCCTGATAAGCGTTCTCGGCCTCCAGGTAAGTCCGGATATCAGCTTCAAGCACGCTCGGGTCGCGCATGACTTCCTGCCAGTTATCGGCGCGAAGCCAGCCGTAATCGTCCTGGCGTGAAATACCGTGGGTCTCAAGGGTGACGGGGCGCGGCTCTGCGCGCGGGGGGAGGGCATCCTGTTTCATGAATTCGGAGGTAGGATTTTTGCACGCGTAAGGCAAGAGGTTGTGGTTCCAAACAAGTTGAGTATTCGTAGATACCCAAAATTAAAAATGCACTCTATGGTTGATGGCGACTCGTGGAGTATTGCATTTTGAAAACCATTTTTGATTATTCTCTTATCTGTATTGTTGGGTTTGTGGTTGGGGTCTGGATCATGATCGGTGCGGGTTTTCTCGGCCTGACAGAAACTTCGACTGTATTGGCGGCAAAGCCAACCGAGGAGGCGCTAGCCTCCACGACTGCTGGAAACGAGGCTATCAAAGAGAAACTACCCAAAAAACCCAAGAAGATTGATCCCAGCAGGACGCATGATTGGGTGAAAAACGCATCTCCGTTTGTCGAAGAATTGAAATACCTCGAAGAGGCAAACTGCTCAGATCATGCGATGCGCCAATATGCATCGTTCATTCGAAACCTGGACACCAGTGGGTTCGACAAAAAGTCCGGTCGTTTGATTTCTGCAGATGGAGAAGTGCTGACCCGTATGCAGTGGAACTTTGTTCGCAAGACCTTGGTGCCGCTACAACCGCTCACCTAAATGAAAGACGAACATGTGCCGGAAAGTTTCAAACATGTAATGAAGGCGATCCCGCGCGCGCGTTCTTGGAAAACGTGTAAATTCAATATTCCAATCACGAGTATGTTGCCGAATTTCTAGTCCTCATCTGAAACCATCGTTCGGGAGGCTGGGTCAATGCAGGCTACGTTTTTATCTCGCCAGCAAGAAGGCTCTATTTGTAAACGATCTTGTTTGTCGCGTTTGTCAGATCAAGCTTTCTGGCAGCAGGGCTGTTTTTGTTAATAAAAATAGTTGTACCCGGCGCGGCGATTTCATCAATGGGAATGTCGTTGGGACTTGCGTTGTTTAAAAGGATATCAGCCGCGAGTATTGCAACGGCCTCACCGCGTTCGCGGTACTCTGTACCGAACGCGAGAGTGATCTCATCTCCAAGATAAGCCGAAGAGGAACTGACGCTTACCATTTCAGGCGGAATGATCATCTTGAGAAGATGCGAATTCACTATGAAGGAACTGGTTGATGCCACAAAGACAATATCGGCATCCATAATCTGCTTAGCCAGTGATGCGATCTGTATCTCTTTCTCGGCCGCGTCAGGGGTAAAACGAAGTCTGATGGGCTGTTTGCCGGTTGCTCTCGTAATCGCTGTCAGCTGATCAACTTCCGAAACCGCATTCGGCTCGCGTGGATCAAACAGGATCGCAATTTTTTCAAAGGGATAGATTTGCTCGAGCAAATCCAGCATTACATCGGGAGGCAGCGACAGCTTTGCCCCGGTCGATCCCCGGCCAGGAGAATCCAGTGACTCCGCGATGCCAACCGCAACCGGATCAGTAACGATGTTAAAAACATGTGGGACGCCACCGAAATCAAAATTTTGGGTGGTCAAGGCCGTGGTCGTGCCGAAGGTATAAATCAGGTCCTTGGATTTCAGTCTTTCCTGGTTTTCACGAAGAAAGCCCGCCAACTTGTCCTGGTCCCGGTCCGCGTCAAAGAACTCATATTTTGCGTCAACACCAAGTTCCTCCAGCTTGCTCATGAATCCTTCTTCGGCAGCAGTTTGTCCGCGCCATGTAATGACCAAGATGGATTTGACGTCCGCGAGAGAGCTGCCCGCAAAAGCGGAAAAAACGAGCACGATCAGTAGAGCCAACCGAATGAACAATCGAACGTTCCCAATTTGTGAGTGCGGGAAAAACCCGTCCTCAAGGGTGTATTGGTTGTTAAATTCAACCTGTTATTATTGGCACCTTTCGAGCGTGTCGCCAATTTGCAATTTTACCAATGATTTCAGTTTGAAAGTCCGGTTCAGTACCACAACGTACTTTGTTTCAGATGAGGCTGTAACACTCCTCTGCACCTTTCTTGGATTGCATGTTTTGCCGTTATGTATCTTAGGGTTGTGAAAGAAGGTGTGGTTGAATAAGCGGCAGTTAAATTGTCTTTCCTGTTGTTACGCTTCGGCAGGGAAAAGACCAGCGTTTACCGTTACTGGAACTTTGTGTGTACAGCCTTTGGTCAATCCTATATGTGATCAGATGCTGGGTAAAAGACCGCGAGCGACAACTAGATTTGTCTGCCCGACCCGTTCCAAAACGTCGTTGATAAAGACTCCATAACCCGATCTGCATGTGTATGGATTTTTTTGCCGGAGAAACTCCATGAAATTTTTGATCCTGAGCCTGGCTGCAAGCTTCATCGCAAGTGCCGCGCAAGCACAGATCACGGTGCAGAGTTGTGATCGCGAACTGACGTTTGAGGCTCCCCCCAAGGCTGCGATTTCAAATGATGTCAATCAGACTGAAATGATGCTTGCGCTTGGGCTTGCTGAACGCATGGCAGGCTATACAGGCGTTTCAGGCTGGACGACACTGGATGCAGAAATGCGTGACGGGGTTTCGGAGTTGCCTGAACTCTCCGCAAATTATCCAACGAAGGATATTCTGGTCGGCGCTGATGCGGATTTCTATTTTGCCGGATGGAATTACGGTTTGAAGGCTGGCAGCGAAGTGACGCCAGAGTCCTTGGCGCCGTTCGGAATTCAAGTCTACGAGCTAACGGAATCGTGCATTCATGTCGGTGAAAAACCGAAAGTTTCGATGAAGGATCTGTACAGCGATATAATCAATCTGGGTAGAATATTTGGTGTCGAGGATACGGCATATGATCTTGTTGCTGCTTATAAAATCGAGCTGAACAGGTTCCAGTCCTCACTGAATACCGGTGATGAACCCATGCGGGTGTTTGTCTATGACAGCGGTGAGGACAAGCCGTTTACGGCAGGTCGATACGCCATGCCAACCGCGCTGATAGAGGCCGCAGGCGGTGTGAATGTTCTCGACGATTTCGAAAAGAGCTGGGCCAGGACCGATTGGGAATCTGTGGCTGAAAAGAACCCGGAAATGATCGTGATCGTCAACAATGGTATTGTCGGCGCAGAACAAAAGCGGGATTTCATGAAGAACAATCCTGCGTTGGCGGAAGTCGACGCGATCAGGAATGATCGTTTCGTTACGCTTGACCAGGTGGAAGTTTCACCGGGAATGCGCAATATCAAGTCCATTAAAAAGCTCGCCCGCACCTTTTGGGGTGAGTGAACGTTTGTCCGGTTAGATACGGACCTGTTCAGGCTGCGCTGATTTCGGCCGCATGCGGCCACTGAACAGAATAAATACCATGATGCCCATGTTGAGGAAGTTCCAGGCAATGCCATTGAGGAACGCTGCTTGATAAGATCCTGTGAGATCATAGATCAGTCCGGACAACCAACCGCCGAGCGCCATCCCCAAGATGGTTGACATGATGACAAGACCGACACGCTGACCGGCCTCGCGTGCAGGCAGATATTCACGGACAATGATCGCATAACTCGGGACAATGCCACCTTGTGAAAGGCCGAATATCAGGGACACGAGATAAAGTGAGGCCAGACTGTTGAACGGGATATAGAGAAACAGGGCCGTGCACTGCAGAACCGATCCGATCAACAGCGTTTTGACACCGCCGATCTTGTCGGCAATGAAGCCGGATGCCAGGCGGCTGATAATTCCGGCACCAGTCATCAACGCAATCATGTCTGCACCGGGTGCAACGCCAAAGCCGAGATCAACGCAATAGGCAACGATGTGAACCTGGGGCATGGACATGGCAACGCAGCATCCGAGACCCGCAAGGATCAATAATGCCTGAAGCGCCTTTGGTGAAAGTCCTATCGAATGGCTTCCGAAGGAGGTTCCGTTCGCCGCCTCAGACAATGCCGTTTCCGGTGGTGGGCGGCGTAAAATCAACGCTAGGGGGATCATCGTGACGAGGCAGATTATTGCAATCAGCAGATAGGTTTCCCTCCAGCTTGTTGTCGCAAGGCTCCACTGAATGAGCGATGGCCAGAGGACACCAGCCAGATAGTTGCCGCAGGCAGCACAGGCAACCGCAAAGCCACGGCGTTTCAAAAACCAGTGGGAAATATCGGCGATCAAGGGACCGAAGGTTGCCGCTGTTCCGAGCCCGATCAGGACACCCTGGGCCAAAGAAAAAAGCCAGACGCCCGGCGCAATTGCAGCCAACGCAAAACCTGCACTCAGCGAGAACGCAGAGGCAATGACCGGCGGAACAATTCCGAAGCGATCCACAAATCGACCCAGAATGTAGTTGCCAGCTGCAAAACCCAGCATGGTCGCGGTGTAAGGCAGCGATGCTCCGGCGCGATCAATGCCAAATTCTGCCTGCACGGCAGGTAAGACAATGACAACAGCCCACATGCCAGCACCGCCAAGTGTGCTGAGCAAAATCGATATCGCCAGTCTGAACCATGCATATGGCCCGTCCTGGACGTATTGATCGGATATTGCTGCGGTGTTGGGCATTCTTGGCTTTCGGAAGGTCTTGAGCCCTCTAGCTATCAGGTTCGAGAAACTGCGACCAACAAATTTCCTTGAAGCCATTGAACAGTTTTTGAGATGGATCGGTGTTTCAGGGCAAACGAAGGCGCTGAAGCGCCTTCGTTGCGTGCAGGATATTTATCACGCCGCCGCAGTGTTTTTCGTACCAAGCGTTTCGGCAATGAGTGCGCTTAAGGTCTTGGTCTCATGACCTATCAGGTCCTTAAGCGCCGTCGAAGCATTGAAGAGTTCGCCCCTTTCTGCGCCGCGATCAGCGTCCGCAAGCGCCTTGGCAAATCCTGCGGGCAGGCCCGCACCCAGCAGAGCGTCGGCATAGTCATCTTCACTGAGGTTTTGGAACGGGATCTCACGACCGGCCTGTTTGGAAAGTTCAGTGGCAAGGTCTGCCAGGTTGAATGCTGGCTGCGCCGCAAGCTCAACAGATCTGGTGGACAAGTCGGTGCCGGAGACAACAAGCGCTGCGGCCTCGGCATAATCTTCTCGGCCAGCAGCCGAAAATTTTCCTTCGCCGCTTGCACCGATAACCGCACCATGTTCGAGAGCTGCGGCGATTTTGCCCGTAAAGTTTTCGATGTACCAACCGTTGCGAAGTACGGCATGTGGAATACCGCTATCGGCCAGGCGTTTTTCTGTGTCCTTGTGTTCTGCAGCCAGCACGAGGCTCGATTGCGGGACGTTCAGGAGACTGGTGTAGGTTATGAACTGGACGCCTGCGTTTTTCGCCGCATCGATCACAGCGGCATGCTGCTTTGTGCGTTTGCCAACTTCTGAGCCGGATATGAGAAGCAGTCGATCGACGCCTTTCAACGCCAGCTGAAGGCTGGCCGGATCGTTGTAGTCTGCCTGCACCAAGACAGTTTGATCACTTGCGAGATCCTGGGCCTTTTGAGGTGTACGTACCAGCGCGCGGATGGGCTGTTTCGTAAACCTGGTGAGGTGTTTGAGGACAAGACGGCCAAGCTGGCCGTTGGCACCCGTGATTGCGATCATGTCTGTTCTCCTTGAAGGTTGATCGTTGTTTCTCTTCGGATGCCATCCATGTAGACGCAGAACTTACTTTTTGTTAGTACATACAAAAAGGTTAGTTATGAAAAAATGTACTCTGCAATTGAGAAGATGGCGACATGACACAGAACCCTGGAAAAAAGGCGGCCAAAAAAGACAAGCCAACGGCGTTGTCTGAACTGGTGCGGCGCGGAGAATTGTTCAACAAGAACTGCCCGTCCCGGGATATCCTCAAGCATCTGACAAGCCGTTGGGGCGTGCTGGTCCTGATTGCCCTTTTGGAGCGGGACCACCGATTTTCGGATTTGAGGCGCACTGTAGGGGGCGTCAGTGAAAAAATGCTGGCGCAAACTCTTCAGACCTTGGAGGCAGACGGTTTTGTGAACCGCTACTCCCATCCAGTGGTCCCGCCACACGTCGACTACAACCTGACACCAATTGGGCGTGAAGTTGCTGAAAAGGTTCGCGACTTTGCGGATTGGATCGAGGTCAATACAAGTCGAATTATGGCTTCAAAATCTGAGAGAGCGACTTCGCGCATGGATGAAACAAATCGCGTCTTATCCACTTAGTGCTGTTATTCCACGTCGGCCAACAAACAAGTTCTTTTAGGACGCGTGATTGCTTGAAATAAAAGCTCCGGTGTATCGCAAAAAAAACTGGGCTTTGCGGGCAGTCCCGGGACTGCCACTCAAGGGTAAACAAAGTTGACGGGGAATAATATTCACCCTCATCATTGGCCTGTTCAATTGAGCAAAAGGGGCTTGAGCATGCTTACCGATGCATACGGGAACTCGTTGAGCACAAAGTCTGCAGTTGCGCGTGATGCTTACGACTTGGGTGTCCGGAAATTTCTCGGGGCTGAGCCAGACGTTTCTGAGGCATTTAATCAGGCGCTCGAGGCAGACGACAGTTTCGCGTTGGCTCATATTGGCCTTGCGCGTGAAATGCAGATGCGAAGCCAAACCGGCCATGTCAAGGCGAACCTTGCCCGCGCACGCGAACTGGCCGAAGGACTTAGCGACCGGGAACGTTCTCACATAGATACAACCGGGCTGCTTCTGGAAGGCAAGTCCGCAGCCGCAAGGGCCGCAGTCTACGAGCACGTTGAAGAGTGGCCAACGGATGTCATGATAGCTCAGATGTGCACGAGCGTTTTTGGCCTTATCGGTTTTTCAGGCCTGCCTGGACGGGAGGCTGAACAGTTGGCTTACACGACGCGTCTAACGCGACACTATGGTGCGAATTGGTGGTTCCGCGCGCAGTTGGCATTTGCCCAATTGGAAGTCGGACAACTGGCAGCGGCAGAAGCCAATATAGAAACGGCGCTTGAAGCCAACCCCAACAGCGCGCATTCCGCGCATATTCGCGCTCACCTGTATTATGAGAATCAGCAGGATAGCGAAGGACTTCGCTACCTGACAGAATGGTGGAAAGACTATAGCCCGGAGGGAACGCTACATAATCATGTATCGTGGCACGTTGGGCTCTGGTCGCTGGAGGCTGGTGATCTAGACAGGATGTGGCAGGTTCTGGACGCTCAAATCGCGCCGGAAATCAGCCATGGTCCACCACTCAATGTTTTGACAGATGCCTCTGCGCTCCTGTTTCGCGCCGAACTGATGGGTGTGGACATACCAACTGAACGGTGGCGGAAGATTAGCGACTACGCAGTTGCTCGATTTCCGAAAACCGGCCTTGCCTTCGCCGATGTCCATGCAGCAATCGCGCACGCTCGAAGCGGCAATCGCGAAGCTTTGGACACTATTATTGAAAACGCGCGGGGACCGGCTGGTGACCTAACCAGCACTCTGGCCATGGGGTACAAGGCAATGGAGGATGGCAGCTGGGCAAGCGCAGCGGAGTTTTTCGAGGACGCTGTTCGCGATCATGCCAGAATTGGCGGTTCGAATGCGCAACGAGACTTGATAGACTTTTCTTTAGCTGCATGTCTTGCGCGCGACGGACGCAGGCAGGAAGCGCGAACCGTCTTGAAAATCACAAGACCAAGAGCGCTTGATAAGGAGCTGGTTGCAGGGCTTTAAGATTGCTGAATGTGGCGCGGGAAACGTTTGTTCAGTGACGAAAACCTGGGAGCTTAACGCAAGAAGGGCAACAAGTTTCAGCGCTATTTTCCTCTTGCGGAATGCGGAGAGCAAAGGTCAAAAACTTCAACGCTTTCCAGTTTCAACCGTAAGCAATTGTTTTGATTACCAGCCTGATGATCGGCGCGGCTTTTTACAGCATTTGGCAGTGAGAACCGGTCCAGTTCCTCAAGTTGACCATTTGCAAAACCTATAATCTTGAGCGTTCTTCGGCTGTCCGAGGGTACGCCGAGATCGGGCAAACTATCGTCATTGTAGAATATGTCCGCAGACAAGTTCTGATTGCGCGATCCGATCTTGTGATTGGAAAATCCAGGCATCGACGCAATCGGTATAAGTTTGCTGCCCTGCCATTTTACAAAATAGAGCGTTCCGCCAATATGAGGTGTTTCAACATAGGAAATCTGGGGTGTGCCGTGGCCCGCGTAGTCAGCGATGCCTGCAATGTTCAACCATCTGTTTGGCCGACCAATGGCTGCAGTGCTTGCCAGCTCAACGAGTTTTTCGTCCCTGACGCCGAATATGGCGACGCTGGCACCTGCCTTCACATAAGAGCGTATCGTGATAACTTCTGGCCGGCCGTCTCCATCCATGTCTGCAAGACGAGGTGTACGATCTTCAAAGACCTCCGTTGATGGCAGGGTCAGGGATAAACGGCGCCCGTCACGATATTCGACATGCAGAGAACCTGCCTCAATAGCATCGCCTAAAATGCCGTGCCGATAGCGGGTGGTCGGGGAGCCGTACCAGGCTGCGATTTTGGTTTTCCCACCGACTTCATAAAATGCGAATTCACCGTCCGGCAGGCCGGTTTCCGGAGTTTGTCCTGACCCCTCCCAAACAGCCTTTGGTAATGGGGCGTCATTTGCGCTAGCAGGCAGTACCGCTGCCAGCAGGTTGAATACGATCAAAGAAGCGAGGTAACCGAAAGCCGAGATGCCGCTGCCCAAGAAACTCCTCATGTCGCTATTCCGCCGCGTATTTCGAGTTGGCCAGTTCGCCAAAGGCAAACAGCATGTTTTCCGTCACCTTGTCCATCGGCACCATCAATTCGATTGTCATGCCTTCAATAACTGCGTCCTGGACAGATGCCAGTTGACCGAGAAGCGATGTGAGCCGAAGACGGGTGCCATCCGGTCCGAGCAGTTCGACAGGAACAAAAATCGGTGTTTCTTCTCGGTAAACCTCATCCAGTCCGTCAAGAAAGCCGCTCTCACGTACTTGTTCAAGAATGTCCGCCATTTCCGGGTCGTCTGCAGCTTGTTTGAATAGCCGAGCTGCAAAAATTGGCGCGGCTTCCTCCCAGTTCAAAACACGCTCGCGAAAGGTTGCCGATGTGAAAATTCGAAACAAGTTGGCCGGTTCGTTCCGACCGTCGGTGAAATCGGAAAGAAACAATTTGGCCGGAACGTTCATTCGCAGAATTGTCCAGCGCTTATCAAGGACAAATGCCGGGAAGGGCCAGTTGGCCAGAAGGCGGTTCTCGATCAGGTTCAGCGCGTCCAGTACGTCAGGCGAGTCTTCTGCCAGGCAGCTGTAGGGGCTGGCGAACCCGGCGGTTTCGTAAAGCACCTGGGCACGACCAATTGGTAAGGCTAGTTCGCGCTCCACGCGCTGGATCATGTAGCGGCTTGGGCGCGCGCGTCCGGTTTCCAGAAAAGACACGTGGCGCTGGGTAGAACCAAGTCTGCTGGCCAGCTCAACCTGACTGAACCCACGTTCACGGCGCAGAGATTTCAGGGATTTACCGAAAGCCGGGCAGGGAGTGTTCATGAATGCGGCAACCTTATTCCCTCTGAAGGAATTGCTGAGAATTTCAAAAGAAATAGGTTTGCCAACGACTTCATACAAATCACGAAACCGGGAACGACAAATGACGACATGGATATTAGCGGCTCTGGGACTTTATCTCGGTCAGATATATTTGAGTGCCTTGATTTACTTCCCGACGGAGGGAGCACTCCGTCACCTCGGCGGCAGGGACGACCAGCCTGAAAAGGGCAAGCTCACGAAGCGTTCTGACCGTGCGCTGGTGAATATGAAAGAGAACCTGCCGCTGTTCTTCGTGCCGGCACTTTTGACCTACGTTGTTCCTGGTGCGAACCTGGAGTTGGCTATCCTGGGCGCGCAGGTCTTCTTTCTTGGGCGTCTTGCCTATGTGCCTCTATATCTAACCGGCATTCCAGGATTGCGCTCGCTTGCATATACAGTTGCCTTTGTCGGCAATGTTGTTGTTGCCTGGGCTTTGTTTTCCAACTGAGGCGAAGAGTGAAATTGGAAGCTGGCCAAAGTTCAGCTTCCTTTAATCACCTCTATTCATCACCATCCGATTTGGCGCTATCCGCTTTGTACGGTTGGCGCGCGCCGTGAACAAAATTCATGGCATGCCCATTCAGGCAGTAACGTAGTCCGGTCGGCTGCGGGCCGTCTGGAAAAACATGCCCAAGGTGAGCGTCACAGTCCTTGCAGCGAATTTCAGTACGGGTCATGCCATGTGAACTGTCTTCAAGTTCCCGGATGGCTTCCGGGTGGACAGCTTCAAAGAAGCTGGGCCAACCACAGCCGGCATCAAATTTGGAGTCCGACATGAACAGCGGCGCATCACAGCAAACGCAATCATAGCGACCTATCAATTTGTTGTCCCAATGAGGGCCCGTAAAAGGTCGCTCGGTACCAGACTGCCGGGTTACGTAAAACTGCTCCGCTGTCAGCTGATCCATCCATTCGGCAGTTGTCTTTTTTACTTTTGGAGCATCATCATCACGGGTGAAATCGTCACTCATCACCAGGTTCCTGTTTCGGATGTTGTATGTAAGAGATAAGTAGAGCAGCAAGAGGCGGCAAGTCGTGAATAATATCCCCGGCAATCAACGGGTTAAAAAATCCACGACAGTCTTCACTCTGTTGCCACCTTCCTGACGCGCCAGAAATACGCAGTTTTCGGCAGCTGCCAGAATAAATTCGGAACTCTCCGTAACACCAGTTTGTTCGGCAACGGCACAGGCAGCACCAACCGAGGCGGTCAACATACTTTCACCGTTGGTGTTATCTGGAATGGGAATGCCGAGATCCTGGATCGCAATATGAATGTAGGCACTGATCGTTTCTGCCCCCATTTCATGCGTGCGCGGTAAAAGGAGTGAAAATTCCGAAGTTGCGGTTCGTGCCACGATGTCGGCAGGGCGGCGTGCCGTTTCCTTGAGCGTTGTGGCGACCTTTGTAAGGCAATCTTCAGCAGCTCTTTCGCCGCACTGTTCTGAGAGCGCCTCAAACCGGTCAAGGGAGACCTTGATCAAGCTGGTATGGGTTTTCTCGCGCAGGGCAACCGCCCATTCGCGTTTCAAACTGTCTTCAAAGGTGCGGCGATTATAGAGCCCCGTAAGTGGGTCAGTCTGGCTTGCTGCTTCCAGCAGACTCTCAAGTTCCTTCCGCTTGGCAATGCTGCGGAAATAGACCGCAAATGCATAAGGCTCTCCGGAAGTGTCCTTGACGAGGTGCGTGTTCGTCTCCGCCCAGATTAGCGGGCCGAATGCTGATCTGAGCTGCAAATCTGCCTGGGGCAGGGCCCCTTTTGGATCACCCTTTCCAGAGAGGATCTGGTGCAGCAGTTCACCGTCCTTGTTGGGATCGCCAAGGTAGACAAGATCACTTAAATGGCCTGCAAACGTGTCCGGCTTCCATCCGAACATCTGCTCCGCGGATGGGGAAACATAGGCAGGCGCTCCATCGAGAGCCAAAAGCACAAGCACGTCCTTGCTGAGATCGACAAGTGCCCGAAAGTCGATGTCAACCGGACGGAGCAGATCTTTCCCGGAAAGTCTGTCGCTGTTGTTGTCCGACGCCATCTCTGCCTCGCTCAAAATTCTGTTGGCAATGCTTAGCCTTATATGAAACTGAACGGCATTCACGCCATGAAATCAAGGGGGGAGACTTCTTTCTTGGTGCTGTGCCCAGAGTGTGCCGCTTTTCCTCAATAGATGAGCGGTCAAAATGTGGTGGCTTCTCTCCTGTTTCTCCCCATGGATACTAATCTTGCGTGAGTTAGAAGATGAATGTGAATAGTCTGGCGCTCAGTGGAACTTTCTGCTCAAAAATCTGTCGAGTAGAACCGAAACCTGTCTAAAACCGCTCGTCGGTACTAAACAGGACCAAAATCGACTGCTTGGGACATGTCATAATATTTCCAGCTCGCTATTATTCGGCAAAATGGTGTTGATTCGATTAGATAGGCACCTGTCGTTTCTTGAAAATCGTGACGAAAGATCATCATGACACCAGTAGTGATCGACGACACCACACTCTACGCCGTTTTGGCGCCGTTTGCTGCGGCTGTGGTAGCGCCCATCCTAACGCGCTGGTTCAAGCACAACGCTGCTTGGCCTCTTGCAATTGTGCCTGCTCTGATCTTTCTACATTTTGCCGGATTTGTCGGCCCCGTATCTGAGGGCAAGAGCTTTATTGCGGCCAAGTCCTGGGCACCCAGTTATGGCATAAACTTTTCCGTTTACGTCGATGGTTTGTCGACGCTTTTCGCGATGCTGATTTCGGGTATTGGAACATTCATCATTCTCTATGCCGGCGGATACCTGAAAGGGCATCCGCAACAGGGGCGTTTCTTTTCATTCCTGTTCATGTTCATGGGGTCAATGCTTGGGTTGGTTCTGGGTAATAACCTGATATCGCTGTTCATTTTCTGGGAACTGACGTCGGTTACATCCTTCCTGCTCATCGGTTTTGATCATTTGCGCGCAGCTTCGAGGCGTGCAGCGATACAGGCCCTTGTGGTCACGGGCGGGGGAGGGCTCGCACTTCTGGCCGGGTTTATCCTCATCATCTCGGCGACTGGTGAAATCGAGATGTCAGCGCTGCTTGGTTCGCCGGAAATCATCAAGAATTCGGGCCTTTACCTGCCGATTTTTCTGCTTGTGTTGGCTGGAGCTTTCACCAAGTCGGCGCAGTTTCCCTTCCATTTCTGGCTGCCCAACGCGATGGAGGCGCCGACGCCGGTGTCCGCGTACCTGCACTCGGCCACCATGGTCAAGGCGGGTGTTTATCTGCTGATGCGCATGCAGCCCGTACTGGGAGGCACCGAGCTTTGGACGACTGTGCTGCCGCTTTTTGGTGGCATCACGCTCCTGGTCGGAACCATTTTGGCTGTTCGCCAGACCGACCTGAAACTGATGCTGGCCTACACCACCGTTGCTTCGCTTGGTCTGCTTGTGATGCTGACAGGCACAAGTGAAGTAAAGGCGCTCGAGGGCGCCGTGCTTTATCTCTTGGCGCACTCGCTTTTCAAGGGCGCGCTCTTCATGGTGGCGGGTACAATCGACCATGAAGCCGGCACGCGCGACATTACAAAGCTCGGCGGGTTGCGTTCTGCCATGCCGATCACCTTTGTGGCCGCTTGTCTTGCAGCGCTCTCCATGGCTGGCTTGCCTCCCTTTATCGGCTTTGTCGCCAAGGAGGTCCTTTATTACGGTACCTGGGGCTGGCTGGAATTCTGGGGGCTGCCATTGACGCTTACAGCGCTTGTTGGCAATGCCCTGATGTTTGTGATCGCAGCCGCGGTGGCTCTCAAACCGTTTTTGGGGCCAAAGATCGAGACTCCCAAACATGCGCACGAAGGACCGGTGTTGCTGTTTGCCGGTCCTGTCGTGCTATCGGTCCTCGGGCTGGGCTTGGCACTCTTCACACACACCACGGGTGAGCTTCTGATCGCACCGACGCTTGCGTCAGTGAGTGGGACATTTGTTGAACTCGACCTTCATCTCTGGCCGACCTATATTTTCGGCAATGTTGCCCTTTATCTCTCGCTGATCACGATTGGTTTGGGTGTGATCTTATTCACTCAGATCAACAAGCTCCGCAACCTGATTGGTTTGGTGCTGACTGCAATCGGTTGGGGGCCGGACAAAGGCTTTGACCAGTTTGTCGCCGGAATTGTTGGGTTCTCAAGTTGGCTTACGCGGCGCCTGCAGACCGGCAAGATGCAGACCTACATGCTGGTGATTTTTGGTTTCACCGCGCTTGCTGTCCTGGTGCCAGCTTTTCTGTCGAACAGTTTACCGGCGATACCAAAGGTGCCGGATTATCGTTTTTATGAATGGGGCATCCTGCTGATAGCAGTCTTGGGACTGATTGCGGTTCTGATCGCCAAGACCCGGCTGACGGCTATTGTCTCACTCGGTATTCAGGGCTTTGCGGTTGCGCTGATTTTCATGATGTTTGGTGCGCCGGACCTGGCCTTCACGCAGTTCATGGTTGAAACGCTCTCGGTCGTCATTCTGGCTCTTGTGATGACGCGTCTTAACCTGTCTCCCCGGGATCATCGTCACGCGGGCAACGCCGTGATCACAGGTGTAGTTGCGGCGGCGGTCGGACTGGGGTTGATGCTGACTTTGCTCGCAATAACCCAGCAGCCATTTGACAGCCGTCTTTCAGATTTCTTCACCGAGTACAGCCGTTCGATTGCCCATGGCCGCAATATCGTGAACGTTATTCTGGTCGACTTCAGGGGCTTTGATACGCTTGGCGAAATCGCTGTGGTCGTGCTTGCAGGCTTGTGTGTGCTGGCCTTGATACGCGTGAGGACCAAGCCGGACATTCCTGACGAAACATCGTCGAATGAGACAACACAAACCCAGACTGCGGAGGCACGCTGATGCGCACGATTATCTTCCGCACCATTGCGCCGTACCTGACAGCCTTGATGGTTCTGTTCTCGATATTTGTGCTGCTACGTGGACACAATGAGCCCGGCGGCGGGTTTATCGGTGGTCTCATAGCGGCGTCAGCCCTGGCGATTTTCGGGATTGCCTGCGGCGTTGCCTCGGTCCGCCGCGCAATTGTCTTTCACCCGATGAGTGTTGCCGGTTTCGGTCTCTTTATCGGAGCACTCGCGGGAACCTTATCGTTTTTCAAGGACCAGGCCTTCATGACCAGTCAATGGCTGATCTTCCACATCTTCGATGCGGAGATCGCGCTTTCGACGCCGTTGATATTCGATATAGGGGTCTATCTCGTCGTGGTCGGAGCAATCGGTTCAATCGCTCTGGCACTGGAAGAAAGGGAGGTCGATTGATGGAAACCGGCGTCGTCGTTCTGATCGGCCTGTTTTTCGCTGTCTCGGTCTATCTCATGCTTTCCAAACAGCTCGTCCGGATGCTGCTGGGTATTGCGATTTTGGGGAACTCGGTGAACATGCTCATTTTTGCAAATGGCAGGCTTACCCGTGAAGTGCCACCGCTTATCCCGAAACATCTCTATACGCCGGAGTTCGCCACGGCGAACCCGCTTCCACAGGCGCTCGTGCTGACCGCGATTGTGATTTCGTTCTCGTTTTTTGCATTTCTTCTGGTGCTTGCATTCCGCGCCTATCAGGAATTGGGAACTGACGAAGTAAACAAGATGCGCGTTGCCGAACCTGACGACAATCAAACTCCGCCACAAGGGTACTGAGCTTTATGGCTGGTTCTTCCGTTTCCGTCGATCTTACGCAAGCCATGGTTACTGCGCCTGTCGCGGCTGGTGACTGGCTGATAGTGGCCCCATCGCTGATCACGATGCTGGGCGGATCACTTTGTCTGATGCTGCGCAAAAACACGGAGCTTCAACCCAAGCTTGGCATAGCGTTTCTAGCACTTCTCGTGCTTGCCTCTCTGGCGTTGCTTGTGCGTGTCCTTGATTACGGCGTTATCACCATGGTGATGGGCAGCTGGCTACCGCCATTCGGGATTGCACTCACAGTGGATGCACTCGGCGCAACGTTGACACTCATTGGCTCGATAGTGGCTCTCTGTGCCGGCATCTATGGCATGGCGACAGTCGATGGAACCGGTCGGCGCTATGGGTTCTACCCATTCCTTCTCTTGCTCATGACTGGCGTATGCGGTGCCTTTCTAACTGGTGACGTCTTCAACCTCTATGTCTGGTTTGAGGTTCTGTTGATCTCGTCTTACGGCATGCTGATTTTGGGGAATGACCGGATCCAGCTGGACGGTGCAGTAAAATATGGTGTGCTCAACCTTGTTGGCACGAACCTTTTTCTGATCGCCACTGGCTTGCTCTACGGCATTTTCGGCACGCTCAACATGGCCGATATTGCGATGAAGGTGTCCGCTCTGGAAAATCCGGCGTCCGGCACACTCTCAACAGTAGCAGCGCTCTATTTCCTGGCCTTTGCGATGAAAGCCGCTGCGTTTCCTGTAAACTTCTGGCTTCCAGCCTCCTATCACACGCCTAATGTGGTGGTGTCGGCTGTCTTTGCGGGGTTGCTGACAAAGGTGGGTGTATACGCGCTGATCCGCATTTTTGTGCTGATCTTGCCAGATTCACTTGAATATATGGCCGATCTGATCAGTCTCGTCGCGATTGCAACACTTTTGACCGGCGCTTTTGGCGCGTTGGCGCAAAGTGAAATGCGCCGCTTGCTGGGATATCTGGTCATCGCTGGTATCGGGGCGATGCTGGCCGGTGTCGTGGTCGGATCGATCGAGGCGATTTCAGGCGCAATATTTTATGCGGTACATTCGATCATCGTGATGACCGCGCTCTATATGGCTGCAGGTATCATGAGTTACATGGGCGGGTCCTACGATCTGCGAAAGCTTGGTGGCCTTTACCAGAAAAATGCCGCTTTCGCCGGCGTGTTTCTGGTACTGGGATTTGCGGTCTCCGGTCTGCCACCTTTCTCGGGATTTTGGCCCAAGATCATGCTCGTGCAGGCAGCCTTCAATGATGGATGGGGCTGGCTCGGTGCCGCTATCCTGGTCAGCGGTTTCCTGACCACTTTGGCGATGGGCCGTGTTTGGATTTATGCGTTTTGGCGTGGGGGTCCGGAAGGGACGCCTGACGGTACGAGCATCGCGATTCCCGCGGGAAGCGTTGTTCAGCTTGGTGGAGCTGCACCGTGGATACCATTGGGTATTCTCACTGCTCTCGTGATCTACTTCGGACTACAGCCAGAGTGGATGATTGAACTCTCAACACAAGGCGCGGTCGGCGTCGGTGCCGGTGTCGATGATCCGGTTGGTTACTTACGATCAGTCTTTGGAGATCAGGGATGACCAGTCTCTTTCTCATCAATATTCTTCTTGCGCTCGCATGGGGGGCTGTCACCGGCAGTTTTTCAGAGCTCAACCTTGCATTCGGCTTTGTTCTGGGGCTGGGAGCCCTTTACCTGATCCGGGAACAGGTTGGTACGTCTGCCTATTTCCAACGGGTGGGCCGGGCTTTCGGACTGGCATTCATGTTTGTTTACGAGCTAGTGCTTTCCGCCTGGCGTGTCACCATGATCGTACTGAGGCCAAAGATCGAGCTGCAGCCGGGAATTATCGCATTTCCGCTGACGGTGGACCGGGATTTTGAAATCACAATGCTTGCCAATCTGATCACCTTGACCCCTGGCACCTTGTCAGTAGACGTGTCAGAGGACCGCAAGATCCTCTATGTCCACTGCATCGACGTTCCTGATCCGCAAGCCACGATCGACGACATCAAAAATGGATTTGAGCGCAAGATAATGGAGGCGTTCAGATGACACCACTTGACACTTTCGCAACAGAGTTTCTGGATTGGGCGGTCAATGTTTCCCTGGGTATCCTGACCGTCGCCTTTTTCCTGATTGTCTACAGAACGGTCAAAGGCCCAAGCCTTCCGGACAGGGTTGTTGCACTGGATATGCTGGTTGCAGTCGGAATTGGCTTCATTGCCGCGATGGGGGTCCAGACAGGATTTTATCTCTATATCGACATTGCCATCACTCTCGGACTGGTTGGCTTTCTGGCGACTGTGGCCTTTGCCAGATTTGTACTGAACCGAGGTCTGGCAGGCGATGAGACGATCATGGAAGAAGTTGAAGAGAGCATTCAGCGTAGAAAGTCAGGTCAATGAACGCCATTGTCGAAATCATTACCGGTTTGATGCTGGTGACAGGCGCCTCCTTTGCCCTGGTCGCGTCAGTCGGTCTGATCCGCTTGAAGGACGTCTACATGCGGATGCATGCTGCATCTAAAGCCGGGACGCTGGGGTCAGGTGTCATGTTGCTGGCGCTTGCCGTGGACGCGGGCGACCTGGGAGTTGTTACCCGAGCGCTTGCCGGTGTCGTGTTCTTCCTGTTGACCGCCCCCATTTCTGCTCACCTGCTGGCAAAGGCTGCATATGCGGCGGGGTACCGTCCCTGTGCCGATACCAAAACCGACGCCTTGGCCGAGACTATTCAACCAAAGACGTAGTTTTGACGTAAGGAAGCTTATGCTAAGGAGAAAGACTGCGCGCTCGGCAATACTATGCGTTCATTGTCGATTCAGGTGTGTCTGAAATACTCAATTCTTATTGAATTTGATTTTTATTGTCGCAGTTCGACTTTTATTTGATTTCTGGGGTTGTCTGATCTGGAAAGCAGAGATATAAGGCTGAGACGAATACCTGCAAAGTAGAATCAATTTTGAATTCTAGATCCGCAAGTAACAGATTTCCATTTTACGCTTACGGTACAATCATTTTGCAGGTTTAAGCCGCAGCTAATTTTGATTTCAGTAGAGAACGGGTGAAATATGACTGACAATCCGGTGGATGCTAATCTGATAGATCTTACGGCAGACATTGTCTCAGCCTATGTGAGCAACAATACCGTAGCGTCAACAGATCTGCCAAACCTGATCAACGAAGTACACGGTGCTTTGCAGAAAACCGCTACCGCTTCCAACGAGCCGGAGCCGGAGCCGCTGAAGCCTGCCGTGCCGGTGAAGAAGTCGGTAATGCCTGACTACATCGTTTGCCTTGAAGACGGGAAGAAGTTCAAGTCGCTCAAGCGTCACCTTCGGACTCATTACAGCATGACCCCTGAAGAGTATCGTGACAAATGGGACCTTGCTTCGGATTACCCGATGGTTGCTCCAAACTACGCTGCAGCGCGCTCCGAGCTCGCCAAGAAAATGGGCCTCGGCCAACAGCGTAAACGCGCCAAATAAGATCTGATTGTTTTCAAACGGATCCAGAAAGAGCTGCCCTTGGGCAGCTCTTTTTACTTAGTGCAGGAGCACAAATGGTCAGCCAGAGCTGTTTTAGTTTTATCAGGAAATATTGATCAGGATTACATTTCAATTTGGGCAATTCAGGAGAAAATGGTCCCGTCCGTGGGCAGCTAATTTCCTGTTTGCGGTAAGAAGTGCCTTAAGCCGCTGCCAGAGCTGTTTGCGCATCAGACCGGATGCGTCCCACCATTGACTTCAGTCCGTTGGAGCGTTGTGGGGTGAGATGCTCCTGAAGCTCAAGCGTTTGAAAGAAACCTTCAACATCTGTATTCAAAATGTCCTGGGCAGTTTTGCCGCTGAACAAGGCAGTCACAATTGCGACGAGCCCCTGAACGATCAAAGCATCGCTGTCGCCCCTGAAGGTCAGGACCGGTACGCCGTCTGGGCCTCTGTCTATCGTGGTGATCAACCAGACCTGTGATACGCAGCCTCGAACCTTGTTGGCGTCTGTTCGTTCACCTTCTGTGAGCTCGGGTAATTCCTTTCCGAGATCGATCAGATATTTGTAGCGATCTTCCCAGTCGTCCAGAAATTCGAATGTCTCAAAAATTTCGCTAAGTGTAGTTTTCATGACACCGGTCTTTGTAGGTCTGTTTCGCCTTCATATAGCCCGCCTGCAGCGTGTTGCAAATCCCGTCAGCAATGAAGCGATGCAAATAATGAAACAAAACAAAAATACGCCGCAGATGGAATGGGCAGCTATCCATCTACGGCGCAGCGGTACGAGCCGCTGAAGTGAAACTGTCTTCACGATGTGGGTTCACATCATCGCAATGGCAGGGGTGCAATTGACTGTTTGCGATTCCTGGAGATCATTGAAACCAAAACAGTCGAGGGTGCTCAGGTTTTTTGACCTGAGCGGGGTTTAGGCCGCGGGAAGGGCCCAAGGGCAGTCTCCAGTTGGGAGACATTATTTGCGTCCGGTTGCCATGAAGAGGCACCGGAGAAATTCTGCAGAGGCTGATTGGATTGAGCTGGCACAGTGGATCCTGTCACCAATTGCGGTTTCTCAGGATTGGCCGCGACTTGAGCACCAATATACTCGTAGACAACTCGCACGCCATTACTTGCGCGGTTGCCGATCGTTGTCAGTGCGTTGCCGCCGGTCTCGCAGGCCAGAGGATTGCGTTGGCAGAAACTACCGATATCAGAAACTGTCGCCTGTGCGGCTATGAAAGCGGAGACTGGATTGACGTCTTCTGCCGAAGTACTTTCATAATTTGATCCCAGTGGAATCAACGCAAGCACCAAGGTAAGCCAAAAGGCCGTCCTCAAAAGAAAAAACATGTCGCTACCCATAGTTAGTTCTGTTGTGCGTGCCGTTTTTTGTTGGTGGCACACTTGTTATGTTGGCAACGTAGCAGCGACGTGAGAATGCCGGGTTGAACCTGAAACCCCAATTTTCATAAAATAAATCAGGTATTTAAGTCGTGTTTTCTGAAATATTGATTCAAGTTTTATGTATTTTGCCGCAAGCAATTGAATCTCCCGAACTTTTTTGAAATTTTTCCGCTCTTTGGATTCATCCTTTATCGTTCCTTAAGTGCTCGCGCACACAATGGCCCCATCAGAGTTTCTAGCGGCTGTGTCCGCATCTGTGGTGTGGTAGTGTAGAGTGCGTAAGTTTTTGATTTATATCTGTAATTTGATGAGTGGCTGGCGTGCTCACGTTGACGGGATGATTCATCCTCAGGCCGCCACAGATCCTTTTTTGTCACCGCTGCACAGATCTTTCCTCATTTTTTGTTTTGTGAGCGGTACAGCTGCCCTGCTTGTATTGCCCCTGCATCTGGCTCTGGCAGGTCCTCCGCAAGCGGCGATGATACTGGTTTTGGCCTGGATGTTGAGCCAATGGCCGCTGGCTCTATATCTGTCGCAGTCGGGTAACCTTGACCGTTCCATAGGGCTCTCCGCCTCACTGTTTGCGTGCTTCATCTCTGCAATCTGTTTCCTGACTGGTGGCATGGCGTCCTTTGCGTTGCCCTGGCTACTTATTCCGCCTGTCGAAGCAGCGTTTTCTACCCAGCGAAAAACTGCTGTCTGGGTAACTGTCCTATGTGCCGTGCTTCTCGCTTCGATAGCAGCTATTCAGCCAAGGCTGCCGGAATTTGCGGCTCTGGCGCTGGAAGTTCGGCTAATTGCGACGCTTGCAGCCCTGATCTACGTGGGTGTAATGGCGCAGCGCGTATCGCATGACCGAAGGCGAGCACGATATGCGGTCAAGAATTCTGAATTGAAGCGCCAACTTATGAGCCAAAGTGTCTCAGAGATTTTCTGCGAGCTTGATATTGAGGGAAATCTGCAGGTCGTTGGTGGTCCGGCCGCGGACCTTTTTGGCACCATGCCTTCCTCAATTGGCGACGACTGGTTGTTCCAGCGGTTGCATGTGGCGGATCGACCACTTTATCTGACCAAACTCTCAGATGTTCGCAATGGCGGCGCTATCTCCACGTTTGAAGCTCGAATGCGTGTTGGTGCATCGGTTCCAGGTGAAAGAGGGCAAGCGGAGTTTAGGCAACTGGAATTGCAACTGCGTTCCATTCAAGCCGTTGCTTCTTCTTCTGAGACTTCGAGTGACAAGATTTTGCTGAAAATCCGTGTTCTTGCGGGGAACGAGGTCAGGAGTGCCGACGGGTCTCTGTCTTCCGGTTTTGTTGCCAGGACTGACAGGATTTCAGGTTCGATCATTGAAAATGCCAACACGGAAGCCAGAGCAGCGTTTTCCAAAATCAATTTGCAAGCCGAACGACTTGGCAAGTTTGCCGAGACGAATGATGTTACTTCCATCCGTGAGACAGCGTTTCAGATTGATGAAACAAGCAAATCCGGGACGGTTCTGTTGAACACCGTATCGGATTTTGTTCCAGGTGCAGAAGATCTTCAGGAGCAGGATTATGCATCTGTTGATGTTGGTATCAGTCTGCGAGAAAGCTTGAAACTCGTGTCTCATGCTGCCAGCCAACACGGTGTCGAGATCGATCTCGGTTCTATCGGCGATCTGCCGCATGTGTTGTCTGACGAAAAGCTGTTGCACAAAGCGCTTTGCTACATACTTCATGAGCTGGTTGAGACTTCTGGAAATCGCGCAGTTGTCGACATTTCCGGAATTGCAGAACAGTCCTTTGTGGAGATCATATTCTCGGTCAGTAACCGGGCGTCCAGCTTGAGCTGGAACTCAGCCGATTCCAGACCGGTTCTCGATTTTGCCAACGGGCTTCTGGAAAAATCTGGAGCGTCTGTTTCGGTCCAAACATTGCTTGGTCATGGAGACAACATTGTTCTGCGATTGCCAAGACGCACGCAGCGGGCAGCAAGCTCCAGCTCAGCTTGTGGTATGGCCGACATCCGTCCAATTGCGAAAACGGCATAGGCGGGGCTCATGGCACGAACAACCAAAAAAGCAAAGCCGTCCAAAATCAACGGGTCTTTCATGTCAAAGGCCGGCCATGTCGCGTTGGATAATCCTGTCGGGGCTGGCGGGGCTGTTGTCATGGGGCTTACAGCCTGTCTGATTGTTGCAAATGCAGTGGGTCTTCAGCCAAGCCGTCATCCTGCCCCTTTGTTTTCTACGCGCGAACGCTCGGATAGTTTGCTGCTACCAGAGCCGGATGGGCGACGTGGTGGTCTGCAGATACAGGAAATATCGACACTCGTTTTAGATCTGCAGATATCTTTGCGGAAAATCGGTCTTTACGAAGGACCTCTGGATGGCTTGAGCGGGCCGGCGACGGAGCGTGCAATTCGCGCTTTCGAACGTCGTCTTGGTCAGATTGAGACAGGTGATGCAAATGAAGCCATGTTGGCCCTGGTGCTCATGCATGGAGAAGAAACCATCTCGACTCAAATTCCAATCCCTCGAAAGAAGCCGGGGTTTACGGGAACAGTTGAGCTGGGCCAGGGGCCGTCATCTATCTCTGATGTTGATTCCGATCCTCAGTTGCTGAGAATCCAGAAAGCGTTGTCCGACCTCGGATATGGACCTTTGAAAGCTGATGGCGTTCTCGGGGCCAATACAACTGCGGCCATCAAGCGGTTTGAACTTGATCGTGGTTTACCTTTGACCGGTGAACCGGGTCCCACAGTGATCGAACGCCTGGAAATGATTAGCGGACGGACACTGTCTGGCTGATTGCCACGTTACCGAATATCGCGTAGATCTCCTCGCCGGATTCATTCTTAAAGTCAGGCAAGGCAGTTTCGCTGCAAAAAAATGACACGCGTTACTTCAGATTTTTATGTCAGTTCGCTCGTTCGCCGCATCTTTTCAGAGGGCGGATTTGCCGCTGTCTCAAGAAGAGGGGCGATGGAAGCGGGCGCTGTTTTTGTAAGTGTCGATCGTCTGGATGGCTTGTTTGACCTCTATGGTCCGGCTCCACAATCCATGTTCAGTGAGCTTCCAAACGGTCGCCTCTTTGAGCAGCTATTTTCCAGCGTGGAAAGAGAGACGCTACAAGAACGGCTTAACAGTGAAGCTCGCATGGACCCCGACTATTGGCTTGTTGAAATCGAAGCGCGTGACGGTTTGGTCGATTTGCCACTGGCAAAGGATGAGGAAGAGGAACCGGACAAACGAGACTTTTTCCGGTTCTAGAGCATGTCTAAGCCTTTATTGAAACGGGCTCGCCCTAAAGGCGGGATTTCCGTATGCCTTTCGAGCCCTCTTCTTTTATCGTCGATTTAGCCTGGCGCTCGGCGCGCTTGCTATCCTGATATTGCGTTCCCTGGTGCGGGCCCGTTGCATCCAGGGTCTGGTCTTGCAGCATCCATTGTCCGACAAGCACTTTGGCTGCACCGACGCTGAGTGTGCGATGGAAGCGTAGCAAGGCGCGCACATCCGCAAGGGCCAGATGATCACCGAACATGCGGATCACGACCACGCTCACCTGATTGGCCGTCATGTTCAGCGATTTCAGCGCCACGACGAGGCCATCACCCTGATCCTTTTGCAACAAAAGATCACAAGTTGTTTGAGAAAGCCCCAAACCTTGTCCGAGCAAGTCGGCCAATCCTGACCGGTTTTGCGTCAGGGCTTTCTTCATCAATCCGTCGATGAGTTTAAGGCGGGATGTGTTCAGGCGTGGATTTTCTGCCTTGGCTGGTGCCTGTGCCTGTTTCACCAGGCTTGTCATTTCAGCTGACGCGACTGCTTTTGCCTTGAGGGACACCGGAAGATGCAGAAATTGACTCATCAGTCCGTCGGGGCTCAATGCATCCTGTCCAGCCAGTTCAAGCCCCAGCGTTGCAACAATTTCACTCCGGCGGCTGAGCTTTGTCTGATGCGATGACGACAAGATAATATCGTTCCGATCCAACAGGATCTGAATGACGCCAGCGCCTGCGTGCTCACACAAGGAGTTAATGACCGATTCGCGAAGAGAAGGCCGATTTGCAATTGCCTTTCGCAATGTGTCAGGACCGGTTTTTGCGATCTCAAGCAGGAGATCCACAGAAAGCCTTGGACTGTAACGAAGCGCTGAAAAGGCCGTCAGTTCATCTTCGTCAGTCGCCAGGCGCTCCAGAAGATCGTCCGGCATTTCGGGATGCGACGCGAGCAAACTGGCAATCCGACGACGGTCTTTCAGTGCGGTTGCAGGAAGAAGGTTTCGCGCGAGTTCAAGAAAAATCTTTTTATCTTCAATGTCATGCCCGTCGCGACCTGCAAATAGTTCCGTCGCGTCAAGCAAAATCCCGCGATCTGATGCGATGCTATCAGAAGTATTTTTTTGAAAAGCTGAATTCGGCACAGATTTATTGAAACGTGTAATTTGGCGCATGACACCCGTCTACAAAATACGAAATGACCGATCGACCGGCTGAAGTTGTTTCGATCAATTTGCAGGAAAAGCGTTAGCATGCTGTTAACCCTGACGACTTCTAAATGAAACTGCAGAATGTAATGCGTCGCCCGTTTGACCGTTTCCGCCCGGTAATACCTACCGTGAGGAAGCAGGAACCGAAGGAGGAGACGATGGGCACTTTGTTAAATTTTTCATCCGCAGCGAGACCCGCGGCGAGAGTGGGGCATCGCCCCAATAATCACTGTTCGACCGGACAGGAGAGCTTTGGTGAAGTTATCCTCTTCCCAGGCATCCGGTATGAGCATCATGACCTTGATCTTGCCGCGCGAATCGGAACCATCAGTAAAGCTGCTGGACCCGTAGGCTCTGACAAGGACTGACGATTACCAGCCGCATCAGGTTCTGACACGATAAGCGGTCTGGAGAAGCGCCCTATGGGCATTGGCAAAGCGGATCATATGAGCCTCGCCTCAAGAAGGAGGGGCAGCCGGAGACTTCAGCAGAGTTCTGTTCTTGCTTTGATTGTTCTTGCGGTCACAGTGCTTTCCGCATGTGTTCGCCCAACCGGGGACTTCGATCGCGCCAGGCCGTCAGTTATCCATGATGACTTGATGCCAACTGTTGGTGATGGCGCTGCCAGGTTGCGCGGCGACCCGGTCTCGAAATTCAATTACACAGACGACGAAAAATTAATGCGCGACCGAGGTTGGACGCTGATCAGACCACCCTGGACCAAGGACTGGATCGGCGGAACTAAAGTAGAGCTGGCGCGCACCCGTGTGCTGCCGGAAACGGATGGCCGGGTTCCTCCTGATCTTTATTTCATCTTTTTGCGCTCGGACAAATTCAGATCCTCCAACGCCCGTTTCGACAAGATTGCCTCCGATGCAAAAGGCGATGCTGATCTGGTCATGCCGTTCTGTGAAGTGGCACTACGTGTAAAAAAAGCCGATGACGAGCGGTTGCGCGCTTTGAGGAGCAGGCAACTGGCTACTGAGGAAACCTATAAAGGCGCCAAGGCCCGGGTCTGGGAAAACAGGGTCATGATCAAATGGGTTGGTCAGGCCCTTCGCTATCGCATTATCGCTTACAAACTGGCTCTTGACGGTCTCGAAATCGAAACACCGAGCGAAAATCGGCGCTGGAGGGTCAATACTGCGATCCGTCAGCTTGAGGGCCAGGTTCAGATTGCGGAAGCAGGTTGCGAGCTGGAAAGCAGCAATACCAACGACGCGCCGGTCAAAAAGTCACGGATCTTTACTGGTTGGGGCACAGAGCGGGCACCGGTGCAGAAGTAGCAAAAAACTCTCGAAAGCGCTGATCCCGGTGAGTTGCAGAGCTAAGTTTCGCTGTGTTGGCTCAGCAGGTCTCGGTGACCAATCGTATTTTGGTTTCAGGAATTCATTGGGATGCGGCGCCGCAGAAATCTGGCAGCGTCGGAAGACCAGAGACCCAGGAGTTGTTCTCGCTTGGTATTATGCGCCGGGCTGGATAACGTCGCCTCCCGAATAGCCTTGAGCAGGCGAGAGGCACGGATCCCTTCATTGGCAATGTATTCCGCTTTTTCCGGAAATGCGTGAAAGTCTTCTGCGGACATCGGATTTCCGAGACGGTCAATGACGTTGCCGTGTTCATCGACGCGTGGCACTGCCTTGTGATGGAGTGCAACGATTTTCCAGTCATTGGAGAATACCGGCGCACCTGAACTTCCTTTTTTCGTATCTCCTGTGTACCAACAGAAGGGGTCAACCTCCGATCCGTCTTCGACAAGCAGGAAATTGCTGTTGTGAAGGGCGATTGATTTTCGATTACCGCCAGGATGCTGAATGATGTTCACAGGCATGCCCTGCAAAATCTTGCCTGCTTTCAGGAGTGGGTGCCAACCGAATGTATCAACGCGGCCGCCTGTGTCGTCCAGCGTACTGAGAGCAACCAGAGTGTAATCAAGATTTTTGTCTGTCAGCCAGAAGTCTTTGGGTTTCAGAAGGAACTCGGAAATCGGTTGCACCTTGCCGTATTTATTGTCTTCAAAGTTGAAGCGAACCGTGCTGGCCGCGGCCATTTCTGGCGACCTCAGTACATGATGATTGGTCAGGAACAATCCTTCACCAACCAGGAAACCCGACCCAACTGCCGCGTCGCTTAAAACCGATACGCGGCCGACGGGCCGGCCAGCCAGAAGGCCCTCTTCCAGGAACTCGATCGAGACTATTTCGTCAGTGTTTCCGATCTGGGCTTCCAGGGTCGCGTCGTCGAACGTCGACCCGGTATCACCCTCCAAGCCATGTTTTTGCAGGAAAAATGCTTTTTTCCGATCAGTTGTTTCATGAGAAGAAACTTTGGACTGGGCGGCCTCTAGCTTGATGCCTTCGATGGTCTCTATCCGATTGTTTATCCGATTGAGTGCTGCCGCCAAGAGTTCATCTTCGAGTTCGTCAAAGTCTCGAAATGTACTGCGAAGGCTATTTGGAGCATCTTTCATCGATTGCATTCCCTAGGGTTATGCTATAATAAATTGAATAATAAACCCTTTGGTTGAGAATTTTCCAGAACTAAATTTGGGAGGGAAAGCTATGGGGAAGATTTCTTACCAAGAATATTTGGCGCTTCTCACGCGATCGCCCGAGGTCGATCAGGATGCTTTTGACAGGCAATCGGCGGAAATCCTTGAATACTCGGTTGTGAAAAAGGGGGAAGGCGGTTTCGAGTTCGAGTTGCGACCAGACCCGGACAAGGTTGAGCTGGACCCAGATCTTGAGAACCTTGAAAACGCCATGAAGATGGCCAACGGGATCGACCGTTGGCGGCGAAAGCGACGGTTTCACAAGCGCTTGAAATCAGGGGAAGCTCGCCCGGTCCTGGTGTCGGAAGGCGACAGCTGGTTTCAATTTCCGGTGCTGATCCGGGACGTGATCGACCAACTCGGCAAAGACTATCTGATCTATTCGGTCGGTGCCGCGGGCGATACGGCAAAGAACATGGTTTACGGGGAAGAAGTTGATGGCCAGCGTGAGTATATGGCTGCGCTGGGAGAAACACGAAACCATGTGAAGGGCTTCCTGTTTTCAGCCGCTGGCAACGACATAATTGGAGAGGATCCGAACACTGGTGAACCGGCTCTCTACGACCTGATCCGTCCGTTCAATGGTAATCCGTCCGACGTTGACGGGCACATAGACCATAGCGTCCTGAAAGAGAAGGTTACATATCTTAAAAAGGCCTATCGGAAGGTTATTTCCGATGTGCGGGCAGATCCGCAATTTCGAGACTTGCCCATTATTATACACGGCTATGACTATGCATTCCCTTACCCCCACCACCCGGATGGGAGCAAGGACCAGCGCAGGCCTCTATATGCAGATCGGAACGGGTGGCTGGGTGACCCGCTTGACCGACGCGGTATCGAGGATCAGGTACTCCGGAGAGATCTGATCATATATCTGGTGGATGAGCTTTACGCCATGTTGGCCGGACTTTCCGGCAATCCGAAAAACACAGGTGTCTGGCTGGTCGATTGCCGAGGTGCCATGCCCAATGTTGCCGACTGGAATGATGAGATCCATGGGACAAACGCTGGGTTTGCAAAAGTTTCCAACCGGTTCAGAACGACGTTGACTGCGGCATTGACTGTCCAGGTTGCAAGCGCAACGCCATCGGCTTCTGCGACACCAGCCTCGGCCGTTGCGACAAAGATAATTTGAAGCAGGGTTTCCCTATGAACGCACGACGTTCGAGGGGCTCGGAGCGCCGCGGTGGTGGAATTGCCCTGAGCTTTTCCTGTACTGCCCTTACCGGTGGTCGGGAGCGGTTAAAGACAGATTCAGATAGCAAATTGGCTATTTGGAGGCGCGGGAAACAGGAGCTGCAGACCAACTTGACCTATCGGTGAGAACCATCCGGCACCGAATTGGAAAGCCGCCGTCGCAGTAATTTCAACGCGGGCGATCTGAACTCGTCGTCTGCAGCAGTCAATAAGGGAGAAGATCATGACACATCCATTGACATTGACGTTGAAGATCAAGCAGGACCCGGAAACTCTTGCCGCTCTTGAAGCGCTGAAAGAAAACTTCGCAGAGCAGATTCAGCCCAAAATTGACGAAGCCCTGAGGGCGTCCAAACTTGTCCATTTTGCGCGGGTCGCTGTCATTGGTGACAATGACTATATCCAGGTCATCACTGAATATGACGGCGACCATTTCGAGTACACGGAGTTTTTCCGTAGAGCCCTAACGCCGATCTTTGCCAAGATTTTCTCGCTGGCGGACGGCGTGCCGGACGTGCAGGACCCGACAGCGTTCTTCGAATTCTCCAAGAATGCCAATTACCGCACCCTGGGTCTTTCCGCAGATGGCGCAAATGACATGAATGGAAACCAGGCTGGGTGGCTATTCTCCGCATACGACCACGCTGAGGTCAGGGATATTCTGGGTGCGCTTCAGGCTGAAGCGGCAGAATAGTCAAAACCACAATGTTGAAGAGGTCAGCGTGCTACCGGACCCGGACAATGTACAGAGCTTGATTATTGCCCGGTACCGGCATCGATACAGGGTCGTTTTGTTGTTCCAGATCTCTGACCCTGTCGCTGCTCAGGGGTTTCTTCGCAAATGGGTGCCTGACGTGAATGGTGGGCTACAACCTCCAAGTTCCTATCAAGCAGGTTTGGACGGCGCAGCGGGGACACCTGACCCGGTTTATCATTTTGCTTTCAGTTGGCGGGGAATTTCGAAGTTGCTGAAGGCGCGCAGGAGTGAAACCCAGGGGCTCAACCCGGATGCAGTGGCGAACCATCTGGAATCCTTTTTTACCAAGGAAGAAAACGCACCTCATTCAAGATCGGTCGCCGCCAGCCTGGACATGAAAGACGTCAATGCTCCGGAAAACTGGTGGGCTGAAGATACCGATCCGGCTGGCTTTCATATTGCTTTGTTTTGCTACTTCGGCGATGAAGCACAAAAAAAACAGGGCCTTGAGAATATACGGCGGGAAGCGACTGAATCGGGACTACGCGAATGGCAGTTTCCGTCTTTCGAAGACAAGGCGCTTTCCGGCAAGGTACCACCTGGAGGCATTCTTCATTTTGGGTTCCGCGATGGTGTTTCCAAAGTTGAAATCGATTGGGAGGATGCAGACAAACCGGGAAAGGTGAACTTTCGCGAATTGCTCCTGGGGTACCCTTCAGACCAGTATCCGCTCAGTCCTGCGGAACCAGGTCCTTGGAGAGAATTTGTTCGAGATGGTACCTATGTGAACCTGGCTTGGCTTTATCAGGATGTCGCCACTTTCAATCGGTTCTTGAGGGAAAATCGAGGTGCAGCCGAGCCTCATAGTGGGGCCGAAGATCCGGAGGAATGGCTGGCAGCGAAGATGATGGGACGTTGGCGCAACGGATCCGCGCTTGCCTTGCACCCTGAAGGGAAACCGGCTTCCAATGACACGTCCAATAAGTTTGGTTATCAAAACGACGCCAATGGCGAAACGACACCGCTATTTTCCCATATTCGGGTATGCAATCCACGAGACCAGGGATTGACGAGTGTCAACGAGGCCAGGTTTCCTAATGGGCCCCCCAGACTGGTAAGGCGAGGGTTTTCTTACGGGCCACCACTTCAAGGAGAAGAGGATGACGGTCGTGACCGTGGTCTTGTTGGTGTTTTTGCCTGTTCCCGGATCAACGAGCAATTCTACACTGTGGTTCGTTGGATTCAGAAAACCAGTTTCAGTGATCAATTCGACTCAATCAAAAACGGCCGTAAGCGCCAGGACATGATGTTCGGGTTTCGCAAAAAACATAATGCAGAGACAACGACCCATATCCCGGTGACACCCGAAGGCAGCGTGCCGTTGAAATTGCCTCTGGCAGATTTTATTCGCTATCGTGGTTTAGCGGTTTTCTTGGCTCCGAGCCTCAAATCGCTCAGGTACCTTGCTGGCGATTGAAGGATTGCGAAGCGAGATAAACTGTGTTGTGCGAGGCCGAATTTCAGGCTTGTTCGACGCCATCGAGACCTGCAAATCATAGTCAGAAGCTTCAGCAAACACGCTCTCAATTCAGAGAAATCCAAAAATTTGGGATACAAAAGTTTGTGGCGCTCCGCGTTCAGAAAATTCTTAAATCGTCCCGCAACTCGCCGCCATCAATGCACCATCGATTTCCTCAGCCTTGGAGAGATGCGGCACATAGGCTCGAAGCAAGGCGAATCCACTAATCTGGCCGGTCTCTATAACGATCAGGTCTTCCAGGTTTTCAGGTGGATTTTCACGCAGGATCGAGAGCTGCTCGGTGGTCAGGACAAGCATGGAAAGCCGTTCAGCACCTGCTGTGCGGTTGTTGAGGCTGTAAACCGTTTCACCTGCTGAATTAAAAAGACCTATCGACCAGAACGGTGCAGGAATGCTGGCGTCGAAGAGGACTGGGCCATCCGCCAGTTCAAATCGACAGGCAGCGTGTTTCATCGCAGGGTCAAGGTCAGGAAGAGCCTCCAGGCCGGGTTTGACATCAGGCAACAGGTTAAACTGCCGGTCCGGGCCATGTTTGGCCACATTGTCGAACGCACTGTGCTGAACATTGTGGGGTATGCTGAATATCACCAGAATATGGATGATCGCTGCCAGGCTTAGTGTGGCCAGTATTCCAACGGTCAGGCTGAAGCGCGGGGATAAGGTCACGGGCACCCCAACCTTTCAATCAGGGGAACGCTGACCCCGTCAAGTGCCGCGCCCGTGGTGACCGGCGCATCATACAAGCGCAGCACAAAACGCAGGCCGTCTCCCGCATGAGCGTCAGAGGCGAGGGGAAGCCAGTTCCCTGAATGGGGGTTACGGGCCGCCGTAACCTCGAAAGTTCCGTCGATTTTGCGCAGAAGATTATGGCTCACGAGGTGAGCCCGGCCCGGCAAGGTCTCGACCAGCCGGCCGTGCCCGTCGACAGCTGTCAGCGTCCATAGTCTTGCAGCCGGCGTCTGGCCCGCAAGCCGGTAGATACAAGTTGGGTCTAGCAGGTGTCCTGCGTTATCTTCCCGGGCAACCAGCGCCAATCCTTCACCGGATGCCAGCGGGACAACCGCTCCACGCGTGTAAATGGCAACCGAATAGGGGTCGGCTTCATCAGTGCCAGCCTTGGGATAGGCTCGCCACTGGCCAATGGTTTCAGCGTCCAGGGGTTGTTCTCGTTCGATGATGAGGTATGCAGAGCTTATTCCAAGGAGCGAGGCCAGGACGATCACAAGGCAGACTGCAGTCAGGGTACGCAGCGGGTGACTTCGGTATGGCCGCAACACACTTGGCTGTTTGTCTTCATACCAGTCAGTTTCACTGTCTCCTGCATTGCCAGGACGCATGAGTTCATCTGTCATTGCGCGGCCGCAAAATCTGCTGACGCCGGAGCGCGATCAAGATCTGCCCTGGTGTTTGATGCTTCCAGCAGCTGACGCAGATCCTTGCCAATTTGAAGAAGCAATTGCTGGGTGCGCCGTTTCAAAACGCGCGGCTGTGGCGCCGATGATGTGCTGTCGGCAAGTTTCTTGGTTTGAGCACGCGCAAGCCGAGGCAAGTTTTCTGCATCTACGCCAGGCATTCTGGCAAGCTCGATGCCATTGTGCGCAAATGCCATGTATTTTTGCCATGTCATGGCGGGCAGACTGCCGCCGGTTACACGCCGTGTAGACGTGAAGTCATCATTGCCGATCCAGACTGCGGTCGTGAAATTGCCGGTATAGCCGACAAACCAGGCATCCCTATAGGCGTTTGTCGTACCGGTTTTGCCAGCGGCCACAACACCGTCGATCCGGGCACGACGTGCCGTGCCAGCCTCAACCACGTTGACGAGAATGTCGTTCATTTCATGAACCTTGTCTTCAGGAAGAACGCGCTTGGGTGCGGGTTCTTCCTGTTCTCGCCGGTAAAGAACCTTTCCATCGCTGTTCTTGACTTCCAGGATCGCGTAGCTCGTGGCCTTGAGTCCGCCGTTTGCGAAAGTGGAATAGGACGAGGCCATATCGATCACACTCACTTCCGAGGATCCAATTGGAAGGGAAAGCGAGTTTTCCAGTTCGTGTGTAATGCCCATTGTATAGGCTGTTTCAATGATCTTCTCCCGGCCGAAAGCCTGGGAGAGCCGGATTGGGATGGTGTTGATCGATTTGGTCAGCGCTAGCCTCAGACTGACCGGACCTCGGTAGCTTCTGTTGTAGTTTCGCGGCGTCCAGTTTCCGATGTAGATCGGCCTGTCAGGTACAATGCTTTCTGAGGAATAGCCGTTCATGAAAGCAGTCATGTAAACAAAGGGTTTGAATGAAGAGCCGGGCTGGCGAAGCGCATTGACGGCACGATTGAACTGGCTTTGCCCATAGGACCTACCACCCACCATGGCGACGACGGCACCGTCAGGGACCATCGAGACCAAAGCAGCTTCGTCTACGTCACGAAGTTTACCGTTTTCCCGCAATATCGTTTCAACAGCCAAATCCGCCTGACGCTGCAAAGCTGGGTCCAAAGTCGTGCGCACGGTCACGATCCGGTCGCGTGCCAGTGCCGGATAGCGACGTGCCAGTTTTTTGACCTCATCCAGGGCCCAGTCGAGGAAGTATTCCGGTAGTTGCTCTTGGGACCGGTCAACCGCCAACGCTGGATTGCGTCTCGCCCCGATCACCTGGCCCTCTGTCAGTAGTTCGGCTTGCACCATGTTGGTCAGAACCTCGTTGGCTCTGGCGCGGGCGGCAGGCAGATTTATGTGCGGCGCATATTTTGTAGGCGCCTTGTAAAGGCCGGCGAGCATTGCGCTTTCAGCGAGGGTCAATTCCCTGACGTTCTTGTTGAAATAAAATTCGGCAGCCGCAGTCACTCCGAATACGCCCCCGCCCATGTAGGCTCTGTCGAGGTAGAGTTTCAGAATTTCCTGCTTGGACAGATTGGCTTCAAGCCACAGGGCCAGATACGCTTCCTTGATTTTTCGGCTGAGGCTGCGTTCGTTCGTAAGAAAAAGGTTCTTTGCGAGCTGTTGTGTCAGGGTCGAACCGCCCTGGACGACGCCGCCAGCCCTGGCATTTTCCACCATCGCCCGGAATGTGCCGAGAAAGTCGATGCCAAAATGGAAGAAAAACCGGCGGTCCTCGGTGGCAAGTGTGGCCTTGACCAGAGAATCAGGAATTTCTTCAAGCGGGACACTGTCGTTGAGCACAATGCCCCTGCGCCCGATTTCCTTTCCGAACCTGTCGAGAAAAGTGACTGCGAAATCGTCCGTCGTTTTCCAGTCGGAATAACGCGTTGCTTCAAAGGCGGGCTGAGCGAAAGCCAGGACGACGAAGAAGCCAATCAACCCGAACGTCAGGCCGTCAGACGACAGTTCAGACAAAACGCGCCAGATTCCTTTTGCCCGAAACCGGCGCAGGAAAGCGTCATAGCCCTCGACAATCCGGCGGACTGCAGCGCCGGATTTCCAGAGCGCGGTATCAACAAAGGCGTCGATGCCAAGAAAGAACCGGCGAATTCGGTCTCGCAGGCGAGGTTTGGCGATACCGTCTTTGTGATTTGTATGCGGTTCGTCTTCCACTCGAGCGGAATCTCCGGGGTCAGATGAAGTCTGATCAAAGTAACGGTTTTTGCTGCGAGTTGAAACCGGTCAGGAAGTGGAGCGGGAATTGCTCCCAGCTAATTGATCTATATTACAATAGGTTTGCCGGAAAGACGCTGCCAAGTGCTTGCATCTTGCTGCGCGGGCTACGCCGTGATACGCGCTCCCGCTTGATCTTGTACCTCCGATGGGTCCAAACCGCATTATGAAACTGGATAGCGACATGAACGAGCTACCGTTCTGGAAAACCAAAACTCTGGAGCAGATGAGTTCATCTGAGTGGGAATCGCTTTGTGACGGCTGTGCCAGATGTTGTTTGAACAAGCTCGAAGACTGGGACACGGGTGCGATTGTCTGGACGGATGTCGCCTGCACATTACTGGATGGCAGCAGTTGCCGTTGTAAAGACTATGAAAACAGAGCCGCAACTGTTCCGGATTGCATCCGTCTTACGCCAGGAGAAGTGCGGACGCTTTCCTGGCTACCACCGACTTGCGGTTATCGGCTGGTTCACGAGGGACAGGATCTTTACTGGTGGCACCCTTTGATCTCAGGGGATGAGAACACCGTACATCAAGCCGGTATCTCCGTTCGTGACCAGACCGTGCCTGAAGATGATATGGCCCTGGAAGATTATGAAAACCATGTAGTGACCTGGCCGGGAGAGGTTCCGGACGTGGTCTGAGAGGCACCGCAGGGAAGACGCCGGTTTTCTAGGTCTTCAAAAGAAAAGCTTCCACATGTCGCCGCAGCCGGGCCTCTAATGCCACGCGGTCTGTGAGTTGATGGCTTTTGAATAGCATTGCCCCGTGGATCATGAAAGCTATAAGCCCATCAACCATCTCATCTGAGGTTCTGTCCTGACGCAATACGGGCTGAACGACGTCAGAGCGCTGCCACTTCTCAAGAAACGAGGCGAGATCTGCATCGAGTGCAGCCAGGGTTTCAACAAATTCAGCGGCGCAATTGGGCTTGGTGACGCCGATGTTATCCAGAAATAGACGCAAGATCGTCGGGCTGTCCGTGATCACGGCTATGAGACCCATCATGCGGTCGAGCAGGAGGCCGACGGGGTCGGACATGTCATCAGAGCGAGCTGCGTCTTCCGATGTCGATTTGAGAGATTTTAGCCGGTCCATCAAGACGTGCGACAAAAGACCGTCCATATCGCCGAAGTGCGAAAACACTGTGCCTTTGGCGACACCGGCTTCAGTTGCAACTGCATCAGCCGTAACCAATTCCAGACCATGCCTTTGACTTAAATCCATGGCGGCCTGCAACACTCGGGCTCTTGTGGCAATGCTGCGTTGCTGCGGTTTCCGTGTCATGAGTCCTCGTAAAATTGACCGTGGTCAAATAATTCTTGACCTTTGAGCATAATAGTGTCAAAAAATGACCGTGGTCAATTTTAGGTGATTCCAACCACCATGGAACAAGACGGATGCAAAAATGACACGGATACTGATCATTGACGGACACCCGGCAAAGGCCTCCTTTTGTGGAGCGCTGGCGGGAGAATACGCAAAAAATGCAGAGAAGAAGGGACATGAAGTGCGTGTGCGCCCATTGTCGGGAATGGATTTCAATCCCGACTTTGGAACGTCGTCATTCAAGGATATCCCGCCGTTGGAACCCGTTCTTCAGGCAATCTGGGACGACATAACCTGGTGTCAGCATCTGGTGATTGCCTATCCCCTGTGGTGGGGCGGGCATCCGGCGAAGCTGAAGGGGTTGTTCGACAGGGTGCTGTTGCCGGGCAAAGCTTTCAAATATGTCTCCGGGAAGGCACTGCCTGAAAAAATGCTACAGGGCAGGACAGCGCAGGTGTTGGTTACTTCTGACACGCCAGGCTGGTTTTTCCGCTGGATATATGGTGCAGGCACTCAAAAACAGACCGAAAAACAGATCCTTTCGTTCTGTGGCTTGAAGCCCACCGGTTATCACATGTTTTCGCCCATTAAAGGATCAAACGATGATGACCGGTCAAAAATGCTGAACCGGGCAGGGCAACTTGGCGGCAAAGCAGCCTGAGGAAAATTGATTTTCGACCTATTTCTGAGCAGCCGCCTTTTTTGCGGCTGCTTCGGCTTTCCGTCGTAGCCGTTCGTTGTGAAAGACAACGTAGTATTGGTAAATGTTTCCGACATAATCGACGGGTTGTCTGCCAATCTCGGAAGCGACAATCCATTCGACATTCCCAAACCATTTGTCGGGGTCATAGCCTTTCTTTTTTGCCTTTTCTCTCAATCTTTTGAAACGGCTTGGCCCGGCATTGTAGGCGGCAAGTGCGAAAAAGACCTGATTTGCGTCCTTTGAAGACAGACCGGGAAAATACTGATCGGCCAAGTATCGCAGATATTTTACACCGGCCTGGACGTTTTTCTCAGGATCGGCTGAAATACCCTTGATGTTGATCGGGTTACCTTCTGCTGTGGAAGGCTTGATTTGCATCAGGCCAACAGCACCAGCGCGGCTGCGGGCCTTGGGGTCGAATTTCGATTCCTGAAAACTCTGAGCTGCGATCAATAGCCAGTCGAAATCATATTCATTCCCGTATTTCTCAAACAGCGCCTGATACTTGTCCAAGTCGACTTCGTAGCCCTCGTCACGGAGGTTTCTCAGGTAACTTGCTTCTTGCAGATAGCGCTTGAAAAGGATGTTTCCGAGCCGTGTTCCCTTTTTTACCGTCTCGACGTATCCATTGACTTCTTTCAGCAGATTGGGAGCGTTTTTGCGGGCAGCAATCGCGATTTCACCGTCTGTGCGCACCGCAGCTTTCGGGTGGGTTTTTAATCCCTTTAGCACCTCCAGCCAAAGTTCCGACTTGTGCTGATCGACAATTGTCATGGGAATTGCGCCAGCTGCAATCATTTCCAGAAGATCTTCGTCGCCCAGTCTCTCGTCCGCAATTTCGAGATTGACGATGTCCTTGCCTTCACTCGCAAGCCGCTCGTTCAGCTTTTCAAGACTTTGAAAATAGGACGCCGACTTGCGCACATAGATTGTCTTTCCGGACAGGTCTTCAGGCGAGTTGATATCGGTAACGGTGTCCACTGTAACTGGAACTGCCAGCACACCCGTCAGGAGTGGATTGGAAAAAGTGACCAGTTCCTGGCGTTTTTCAGTAATTGTCAGGTTGCCCAGTGCCAGATCTCCCCGTTTTTCGGAAAGGTCTGTAAAGATATTGGAGCGCGGCGTTGGTATCAGGATGATTTTGACATCCCGCATTTTTTTGCCATGCGTCTTGTCCAGAAACTTGCCGAATTCGGAGGTGAGTTCGTAGGAATTGCCGCGTTGTGCGCCCTTGTCGATGAAATACCCGGTCTTGGAAAAGGGAACGAGCACCCGCATGTATCCACGATCGACGATGGCGTCGAAATCGCCGTCAAACGGGACCCTAAGATTTGCTTCCAACTTGTCGGCAAGAACAGGTTCGGATGGCTGGGGTGACTGCGTTGGTTGGGTCGGCGGTGTCGAAGGCAGGAAGAGATAAAAGGCGACAGCCATACCAACACCTGCGCAAATCACGAATAGAACGAGGGCACGGGTCGATTTCATGTCTGCCTCACCACGGCTTGAGAATGTTTCAAGCTAAACAGGCAGCGCATAGGTAATCAAGCGGGATTGTCCTGGCCTGATCTATATTGGCTGGGTTTTGTTTTCCGCTTAAAGTTTGCCGAACGATTTCCGGTCAGCCTCCAAATTTTTGTTGCCAGGTTGGAAGCGTGTCATCTGCCGCTGGTGTTGCGTTATAGATGCCGCGGGCAATGGCGCGTGCCAGGCAGGACGCTGCAGCCGCACCTAGCTGAACCATATCGTCCAGCCCGTTTTCAGGTTTTCGCTGTCCAGTGGAAAGCGCAAAAACGAGGTCACCATCAAGAGGTGTGTGCGCCGGCCAAAGTGCGCGTGCAAGGCCATCATGGGCCATGACGGCCAGGCGTTTGGCTTCGCCCTTGGTCAGAACTGCATCTGTTGCGACCGCTGCAATGGTCGTATTTGCACCGGCTTTCAGCGCGTCAAGTTTCGTGCGTACATTTGTTCCATCATGGGGAAATGGGTGGGCGAAACCCCTACCACCAAACTCATTCTCGACTTCAAATGGGGCGGCCCAGAAATGGTCGCTGTCACCAATCGTCGCCCGGCCGAGTGCGTTCACAGCGACAATGGCTCCGACCGTGACACCATTTTCGAGAACCTGGGATGCTGATCCGAGCCCACCTTTCAGGTTTGCCGTCGTTGCACCCGTCCCGGCGCCGACAGAACCCAGCGCAAAATCATGCGAGACCGCATCGAGGGCAGACCGGCCCAGGTCACGATAAGGTGCTGCCTGTCCCCAGCTCTTGTCGCCTCCGTTCAAGAGATCGAACAAGATCGCTGTTGGAACGATGGGAACACGCACCGGTCCAATCTGGAAACCGTAACCAAGTTCCGCAAGGCGACCCTGCACACCTGCTCCGGCATCCAGGCCAAACGCCGAACCACCGGCAAGAACCACAGCGTCGATTTTTTCAACGGTTTGTTCTGGTTCAAGCAAAGCGATTTCGCGTGTACCCGGAGCGCCGCCGTGGATCGCTACAGACGTGACGGCCGGTTCGTCTGGCAAGAGTACAGTGGCGCCCGACTTGAGATCCTGATCTGACGCATTGCCGACCTTCAGGCCGGGAACATCGGTAATAAGATTGCGCGGGCCGGTCATAAAAGTTTCACTCCAAAAAATAGTTCTAGAGTTAAGAACCTAGTTTGGTCAGAACTGTGTCAGGTGTCGAGACTTTTGTAGCCACGGCGAACATAGAGCAGGGACTTGCCAGGATCCGTCATACGAAGATCTGCAACTGTGCCCACAATAATGGAATGGGTCCCCATCTCGGTTACAGAAAAGACTTCGCAATCAACACTTAAGCGTGCGCTGTCGAGGGCAGGGCAACCGGTGGCCATATTCGTCCAGTCGTGTTTGGCAAACCGATCGGACATCTCCAGATTATCACGGCCCGCAAAGGAGTCTGAGATATCCTCGTGATCGTCGCTAAGTGTGTTGAGGCAGAAGCGTCGATTTTTCAGAACAGCGTCGTGCATGCGCGTCTGCCTGTTGAGGCATATGAGAATGCTAGCTGGATCATCGCTGACCGAACAGGCCGCAGAAACCGTAGCTCCCAAGCGCCCACCTGACCCATCTGTTGTCACGACATGAACAGCAGCAGCAATACGGCTCATTGCTTCGCGGAAGCTTTGAGCGTCGAGCGGCAGACGGCCTTGGCTGGCTGGATCAGACGAAGTAATGGGCAAATTTTCCGCTCCGGGGCAGTGGTAAGAGAATCGCATGGTTGATTTGCTGGCGGGAGTTTATTCTCCCCATCCATCCATGCCTAGACTTAACACCTGATTTTACGCTGAAGCAGAGCCTGGACCTGCAAAAGTCCAAAAGTCTTTTGCAATTTGCCCGCGGTCAGATTGAGCTCGGCTCCCACACGGGTTAGGGGTAAGGAAGACACAATCGTACCTTCGGGGATATGGATGACCTATCAATGGCTTGCCATCTGCATGTCTTTTCTGGCCTGGAGCCTGGCTCCTGGACATGCATCGGCTGAAATTCCGATTGCGGTCGCGGGGCCAATGAAAGGCCAATTCAGCCAACTTGGTGCGCAAATGCAAGCCGGAGCCGAGCAAGCTGTGGCGGATATCAATGCTGCTGGTGGTGTGAATGGTGAACTCTTGCGTCTGGAAGTCGCGGATGACGCCTGCAATGCGGAAAAGGCGGTGGCCGTTGCCAACCAGCTGATCGGCAAGAGTGTTGTTTTTGTTGCCGGGCATTTCTGTTTCAGTGCTTCCATTCCTGCAAGTGAGGTTTATCAGGAAGCTGGTATCGTCCAGATAACGCCTGCAACCAGCTTGCCGAAGTACACAGATGAGCGTCCGGGAATGGGTATTTTTCGGCTGGCTGCGCGCGACGACAGGCAGGGGCAGATCGCCGGACGCTTTCTGGCAGAAGAGCTGGGCGACAAAAGAATTGCGATCCTCCACGACAAAACGGCGTACGGGAAAGGTCTTTCGGACGCGGTCAAGACCGTGATGAACGACCTGGGGAAAACAGAAAGCATTTCCCTTGGGTTTGACGCTGGCGAAAGTGATTACCGGAACCTGGTGTCGCAACTTCGCCTTGAAGGTGTCGATGTTGTTTACCTGGGTGGCTATCACCCGGAAGCGGGGCTAATCAAGCTGGAGATGGAACGCCAGGGGCTGGATGCTGTTTTGGTGTCTGGCGACGCCGTAATGTCAGAGGAATTCTGGTCCGTCGCAGGACCGGCTGGCAACGGAACCTTGATGACATATCCGGAAATTCCAAGAGGCATTCCCCAGACCGAGGTAGTGGTCGCTGCATTGGAAGAGGCAGGTAAATCTGCCGACCGATACGCACTGACCACTTATGCAGCCATTCAGGCATGGGCGCAGGCCGCTCAAGCCACAGGCGATTTCTCATTCAATGATGTATCTGCATCGCTGAGCGACGGGGTATTTGAAACGATACTTGGTACTGTCGAATTCGATGAAAAGGGCGACAGCAATCGGCCGGACTATGTTTGGTACGAATGGAGAGACGGCGCACCGCGCAGGCGGTAGCGTTCACCCATCATTCGACTTTATCGTCGCTGACCGATTCCGGTGATTTTGAGATTGACCTTGTCGGCGTAAACCGGCAATCCGACATCCATTCCATAAAGGCTCCTGAAAAATCCTCCGGAGACCTCGAATACCACTTTTCCCTTGGCGTTGTTTCCAATCACACGTACACGAAGTTTGGTGCGTTTTTGTTGGCCACGAAGGGATAAAACGCCCTCGATTTCCGCGGTTTTCTTGCCAGTAATACGCACTCTGGTGCTTTGAAAATTCGCAACCGGGTGGTTGGCGACATCGAACATTGCAGCGCTTTTCAGAAAACCAGTGACCTTGGCGTTGTCTGTTTGAACCGTTCTCAGGTCCACTTTGACCCTGACCTGGCTTTTGTCCGGTCGGTTTTGGTCGAGGATCATTTTACCGGTAACGCGCGTGAATTGACCTGTTACAGGACCGCGGCCAAGAACCCGGACAGAGAAACCGGTGTCAATATTCGCCGGGGAAAGAACGTAAATTCCGGAGATGGTTTCTCCCAGAGAAGGTGAAGGCACGATGCAGAACGCAACGAGAATTGACCAGACCGGCAGTAACCGCGAACTATACCTGATGAAATCAATCAATCTGACGAAATGACTTGGCATCGGAGCGTTTCCTGAGCGTGGCTGCAAAAAAATGGGACTATTGATTTCTTTCCAACGTTATGTGTTCAGGCTCCGAGCCGTTGTTTTTGGAGCCGCAGCTTGAATTATCGCCACAACCGGAAACGTGTGCTGTGCCGCCAATCACGACATTGCGCTATCCGCCACCCACTTCTTTCTTAGACGCTTCCCGGTGTGTCTGAGATTGAATTCGGCGTTTTTGGTCTCACGTTTGGGTTTTTGCGCGGTATGCCTGTTAACCTTTCGTAAAGAAAATAGGCGGCGCCCGGTTCTTTCAAGGGGGAGGGCGCTGTAAACTTTCTCGCAAAAATCGGGGAAAGTTATGCGTTCGATACCCTTTTATCGCCTTATGACCATCTTGGTTGCCCTCGCAGCTTTTTGCCTGCCGGTCTCAAGTGCCAATAGTGCGGAGGTTGTTGGTTTTTCTGACCACAGGTTCCGGCCCGGAACCATTGTGATCAAGAATTCGGAAAAACGGCTCTATCTTGTGCTGCGCGGAAATCGGGCGATCCGTTACAAGGTTGCGGTCGGAAAGCGGCAGAAGTCCTGGACCGGACTGGCGCAGATTACAGCAAAATATGTGAAGCCGGACTGGTCGCCGTCGGCGGAAGTGCGTCGGGACTTTCCGCACTTGCCAGCCGTTATCAAGGGCGGGGCGTCGAACAATCCAATGGGCGTGGCAGCCATGACCCTTTCCAACGGCAATTACGCCATTCACGGTACAAACAGACCGGGTTCTATTGGCCGAGCGGTTTCCTATGGCTGCATTCGCATGGCCAATCACGATATTCAGGACCTGTTTCAACGGGTGGGTGTCAGAACGCAGGTCGTGGCGGTGCCTTGATCGATGTTGAGCAGCCTTCCGCGGTTGGATTCAAGTGTCTAAGAACAAAGTTTGAATGAACCACTGACGGCTCGAGAACAGGTCTTGCCGGATCCCAGTGTCGCGACATGGGATTGGTGGGCTATCGGTCCTGTTTTTCATTCCAGTTACAATTTGCGACACTTCCGTGCCTCTACTGGCACATGTCTGCGACAACTCCCCTGTAATATTTGGCCTGAATTTCGATTTGGCTGACTATTTTTGGCAGAGGGCAGGCTGTCTGATGAAAAACATACTCAAAACCCGTGCATTCATCTGGGCGTTATTGGCGCTACCATCCATTCCGATGGTGTTTGCGTTGGCAAATGGAGGTGCTGCCGAGGACGGGCGGCCCGTGACTGAATTTCTTTTGCACCCGACGGGAGAATTCGCCGCCCGGTTCATGATCATCGCTATGATCATCACGCCCTTCCGCATGATGTTTCCGAAAAACGGGTTCTGGCTCTGGATGGTTCGCAGGCGTCGCTATTTCGGTGTCGCCGCCTTTGCATATGCGGCATTTCACACCGTTCTTTATCTGGTCGATCTGGGTGCGATGAAAGCCATACTGGACGAATTCTGGGATTTCGGCATCTGGACAGGCTGGCTCGCGTTCTTTGTGTTCCTGCCACTGGCAGTCACATCAAATGACACGTCAGTTCGTTTGCTTGGACGCGCTTGGAAATCGCTTCAGCGCCTGGTTTATCTCGCAGCAGTGGCCACGCTCCTGCATTGGATGTTCGTCCACAACGAATTCGGCCCGGCTCTGGTGCACTTTATCCCGCTCAGCCTGCTTGAAGCTTATCGACTCTATCGAACGTATTTCTCTCGCTCGCAGGCAGCCGCTGTCTGAATTTCATTCAGTCCCGCAGGAAAGGGCCAGTTATGAATTACACTCTCCACACAGCCTATTCGATGATTGCCAGTCTGTTTTCTTTTCCAGCGCTCGCCACCGGACTTTACGAATGTGAAGCGACCGACAGATCCGTCTGGCTCACGAAGACGCAAGTCACCCAGCAACTGAACGAAGACGGTTGGCAAGTGCGCAGAATGAAGGAAGATGGCGGATGCTGGGAAGTCTACGGCACCACTCCTGAAGGCCAACGCGTTGAAGTTTATGTGCATCCAGTTTCAGGCGAAGTGCTTCTGATCAATCGGCGCGGAACGATCCTTTACCGAAAGGAAGAATGACGCTCGTTCTGACTAAAGCCAATTTTTCGGCTCGATGTCCGGCGCATGTTTTTTCGATCCGCTTAGCGCCTCAACGAGATCGGCGACCGCATCGAGTGAGTGGGCTGCACGGAATTCGTCGACATGAGGGAGCATGGTGCGAATGCCCTTGGCTTTTGCCTCGAAACCATCAAAACGTAATAGAGGGTTGAGCCAGACAAGACGTCGGCACGAACGGTGCAAACGGTCCATTTCCCGCTCCAGATCTTCATCTGTATCTCGTTCCAAGCCATCCGTGATCAGGAGCACGGTGGGCTTGCCACCGAGCACCCGACGTGACCAGTGACGGTTGAAATCATGCAGGGCAGAAGCAATTCGTGTTCCCCCCGACCAGTCCTCGACTCCGTCGGAACAGGCTTCCAGCGCCTCATCAGGGTCCTTCATCCGGAGTTGCCGGGTCACATTCGAAAGGCGCGTTCCGAACAGGAAGGTATGAACATCCCGTCGTTCAGCTGTGACACCATGGAGGAAATGCAGCAGCAGACGGGAATATTGGCTCATGGACCCAGAGATGTCACAAAGCGCTACCAGAGGCGGGCGTTTTTCTATCGGCTTCCTGTACTTCAGATCGATCATGTCACCGCCGGCACGCATAGATGCTCGCAGTGTTTTTCGTGGATCTATGCGCCCCCTGGAAGCGGATTTGAGTCTTCTCAGCCTGATCTTGTCCATCGGCAGGGTCATGGCCCGAAGCGCCAGTTTGGCCTGATCGACTTCAGCCGCAGTCATCTGTGCAAAATCCTTCGTCTGCAGCAATTCCTTGCCCGACACGGTAAACTTAGCGTCGATCTCAATTTCCGGAACGGTTTCTTCCGCGACCCGCTCCTGTGCAGCCTGAAAGGCCTGAGAAACGCGGGTTTGACCTGCCTTGGGTTTTTCCGGAGCGCCGCGCGGCGGCGCGACTGGCGAAAGGATGGCAAGCATTTTTTCAATCAGGCCGCGGCTTTGCCAATAGATCCTGAACGCTTCGTCAAAGAGCACCTTTTGCTCGTGCTTGCGCACAAAGACAGCGAGCAGGGTCCAGTAGAGGTCGTCCCGATTTTCTATGCCGGAGACCTCCACTGCGCTCACGGCGTCAACAACTGAGGCAGGACCGACCGGAACGCCGGCCTTGCGCAGTGTTCTGGCGAAATAGACAATGTTGTCAGTTATGCGGGAGCGAGAAGCCGTTGGTGCCATTTATGAGATTCTCCGCTCAAATGGCAGGGATGGACTGTTGCTGCGGTACGTCCTTGCGGATCTCATCTATCATGTGCCGGACTTTGGAGCCGCGCACCCGTTCGATGTCGTCCTGATACTTGAGCAAAACACCAAGCGTGTCAGATGCCATGTCTGGATCGAGCGCGATTTCATTGAGTTCTGAAAGTGCTGTTGCCCAATCAAGCGTTTCGGCGACACCGGGTTGTTTGAAGAGATCCTCATCCGCACGCAGTTTCTGGACGAACGCCACGACTTCCGCGGTCAGTCTTTCAGCTGCGCCCGGCACCTTCCGGCGCACGATTTCAAGTTCTCTCTCCGCATCCGGATAGTCGACCCAGTGATAGAGGCAGCGGCGTTTCAACGCGTCATGGATTTCCCGGGTTCGGTTGGTGGTTATGATGACAATCGGCGGTTCGTCTGCTTTTACCGTTCCCAGCTCGGGGATTGTTACTTGATTGTCCGCCAGAACTTCCAGGAGAAACGCCTCGAAGGCTTCGTCAGCACGATCCAGTTCATCGATGAGGAAAACGGGAGCACCGTTCAACGACGGCTCAAGTGCCTGGAGGACAGGGCGTTTGATCAAAAAGCGTTCGTCGAAAATGGTTTTGGATAGCTCAGAATGTTCTGTGTCGCCGGTAGCTTCCGAAACGCGAATCTCGACCATCTGGGCCGGGTAATTCCATTCGTACACCGCCGAGGAAACATCGAGGCCTTCATAACACTGCAGTCTTATGAGATCACGTCCAAGCGTGGTTGAAAGCACTTTCGCAATCTCAGTCTTACCGACACCGGCTTCGCCTTCCAGAAACAATGGGCGTTTCATTTTAAGGGCCAGGTGAAGAACCGTGGCAAGCGATCTGTCTGCGACATAGCCCGCCTGATCCATCAGGGTGAGCGTGTCATCGATAGAAGCGGGAAGGGGCTTAGGGCTCATAAATCCTCCGGCGGCGAGTGGGGCTCCCGGTTATATAGGGAAAGTTGCCGGGAGAACATGCCTTTGGACCGCTAAAATGTCCTCCTTCGTGATCTCCCTAATGTGTTTCTGTGTGCGAGCCTTTATAAAAAGGCAAAGTGATTCAAGGGAGGGAGAGGCCTGTGCTGAAACGGAATTGGTTTATATTGTCCGCGTTCTTGTTCGCCATTAGCGATACTGCTTTTGCAACGGAAGGCGCTTACCCTAGCGATCCGGCTAGTCTTGCATCTGGACTGGCGCTCGCAGAGGTCCATTGCGCTGCCTGTCATGCTGTAGGCATGGACGGTCAAAGCGCGAAAGCGACTGCTCCGGTTTTTCGCGAACTTTCCCGGCGTTATCCGTTAGAAAGCCTGGAAGAGTCGCTGGCCGAGGGCATTGTCACTGCACATGAGAACATGCCGGAGATCGCATTTGAACCTGACGACATTGATGCTTTTCTCGGGTATCTGACGTCGATCCAGACAAAGTAATATTTTGAGAGGGGCCTCTCTCCATGAGTGTTAGCAGACACTCCATGATGCTGCTAAAATACTGGTTATAAACAATATTTGTCCAAAATTGTATTTGAGCATGCAAGTTTCCATGGCACACTTTCCTTGCAACTTGGAAAGGAAAGGCATGAAAACTGGCTCTGACTTTCAAAAGCGCCTTCTCGGCTACGGCTTACTGACGGCCGAGATCCTCTACCGGCTTCCGGATCACCCCAAACTGCTTCAGACTTATCTCTGGCAGACAGAGGATCTTGCGCCGAAGTTTCCGGAATTGAACCGGTTCCTGAACTTTTGGGAACGCGAAATCGAGGGCCCGATACATTCGGTCCGCGTGGCTCACCAGAATCTCATTGAACCGGTCGACTTTCGCTACGCCAACGGTGAATTCGTCATCCACTAGGGGCCGGATTTGACAATTATCGCCGCGAAGTGAGGCCAAGGCCGGCGCCGTCACGCATGACACATTTGGACTGGGGCGTGAAATTCGACCCATCACACTCATGCAGGACAAAACCTGGCAGCAGCCTCAATGGTGCCTTACTCGCACGGATGGCCCTGATCAGAACGCGGGTTGCGGCGTCGTCCTGGCGTGGGCGCAGGGGAATAACGTCAATCGACCCGAAGCGTCCTTGCATTATTGCCAGCAGCTCCTGCAGGCCATCGGCCCGAAAAATTGCGGTGAGGCTCCCTCCGACCTTGACGATGTCGACCGCTGTCTTGATCCAGGGTTCCAGACCACGCTCGTCCAGCATATGGGCATCAGCCCGGGCTGAGTTTGGAGAAGCTCTGAAGCGGTCCGCTTCATAATAAGGTGGGTTCATGATCACGTGATCGGCGATCGAGGGCTTTAGCCCGCTCTCGTGACGAGCACTGCCCTTTGCAGTGATGTCTGCTTCCAACAAACACAGGCGGTCAGCAAATGCCGAATTGTGGGGGTCATTCAATCCGCGCAGCGCAAGGTCCTGCGCAATCGGGTCGATTTCCACGAGTGTGACGGTGATGTCGGCCAGGCGGGAGGCAGCGCAGAACCCAGCTGTCCCGACACCGGCACCAAGGTCAATAACATGACCTGTTGTGCCATCAGGAAGCGCTGCTGCAAGAAAGACAGCGTCAAGGCCTGCCCGGTGTCGGCCATGCTTGGGCTGGTGTACATAGACCTTTCCGCCAAGAAAGGCGTCATGGGTTGTCTCCGCCTCTTCCCGGTTCACAGGGGTGGTCATTTCAGGCTTGTCCGGTTTCAGGCCGCAGCTCGTGCTCTAGACCGGCATCACGAAGCAACATCCGTGCTTTCTGTATTTGATCGGAATCGACGAGTACCCGGCGTGGAATCACTGCGAGTGATCCTTCCAGAATGCTCATATTGCCATCTGCGACAAAATGCTTGATACCGGCTTCTTCAAGAATCGATTCCAGAAAGGAAATCAGGACGAGATCATTTGTTCTGACGAGTTCTTCCATAAGTTTCCCGGTGTTAGCGCGGTGGCATCAAACGTTGATTTGGCATGCCATAGGGAACTGTGTACAGCAAAACCAGCAGATTGTGCTATTTCAACAGTTTGTCAACGGAATGGCGGCTTGCCCCCAGAGCACTCGCGCCATATTGTCCGCACAAATATTCAGGGGAGTGCCTTAAGTGGCCGTTGCCGCAACTATATCTGACAATCAAGCGCGCCGTCCGAGCATACAATCTCTCGTTGACCTGGTGTCTCCGGGCATGGCGGATGTGAACGCGCTGATCCTCTCCAAGGCCGGATCCAACGTTGATTTGATTCCGGAGATCGCAAAACATCTGATTTCCTCAGGTGGCAAGCGGCTTCGCCCGATGCTTACGCTCGCCTGTGCGGACATGTTTGATTATCAAGGGGATGGGCACGTCACGCTTGCCGCAAGCGTTGAGTTCATGCACACCGCGACCCTGCTACACGATGATGTTGTTGATGAAAGCGACATGCGTCGCGGAAAGTTGGCCGCACGCAAGCTTTGGGGCAATCAGGCGAGCGTTCTGGTTGGTGACTATCTGCTTGGCCAGGCCTTCAAGATGATGGTGGATGTAGGCTCTCTTGAGGCTTTGGGCATCTTGTCGTCGGCGTCTGCGATTATCGCCGAGGGCGAAGTCCTTCAGCTTGGGGCAGCCAAGAATATTGCAACAACAGAGGCTGATTACCTGCGGGTGATCGAAGCCAAGACGGCTGCGCTTTTTGCTGCTGCAGCCGAAGTCGGTCCGGTTATTGCCGGGCAAAGTGATGAAATGAAACTGGCTGCCCGCACTTACGGAATGGAACTGGGTTACGCGTTCCAGCTTGTTGATGACGCGCTGGATTATGGCGGATCGTCAGCTGATCTTGGCAAAGATATCGGCGATGATTTCCGTGAGGGCAAAATCACGCTTCCTGTTGTGTTGGCAATTGCGCGTGGAACAGATGCTGATCGCACCTTCTGGATGCGGTGTCTTGAAGGCGAAGATATTGCAGATGGTGACCTTGAGCAGGCGATCGCGCTGCTTAAGAAATATGATGCTTTGTCAGAGACGGTGGACCGTGCCAAGGATTATGGCAACAAGGCATTGAAGGCGCTGGAAGTGCTGCCGGAGGGTGCCCACAACGATGCTTTGGCAGACGCTGTTGCATTCTGCATATCCCGGGTCAGTTGATCTTCTCTTGCTATTATGAGAAGAAAATATAAAGCCACCTAGATAGTTAGGTGGCTTTTTTAATGTGCAGAATTAAGTTTCAAGAAATAGGTCCGGATGCGATCCACCATTCTGGGTGGTCTATTCTCAAGTCGCGCTCAATATCCATTGCATCGTTTGGTTCACACAAACCGAAACAGGTGGCGCCCGACCCGGACATGCGGGCAATCTTTATCCGCGTGTCGGCGCTTAGTGCCGATATCACCTCTGTGATTTGCGGACAGAGTTCCATGGCCGCCGACTGCATGTCGTTTCGGCAATCTTCAAGGTAGCCTGTCAGGCTCTTGATGCTATCAAAATGTTCAGGTGGCGCAGGTAGGGCGGGATTGTCCCGTTCCTTCATCGTTCGGAACACGTCGGGTGTGGAGACCACGACCTTGGGGTTTATCAGAACAACGCCGCAGCGAGGTAGCGAAGGCCCTGTTGAAAGCTGTTCACCAATGCCGCGCATTATCTGAGTTTCAGGAAACAGGCAAACAGGTACATCGGCACCAAGCGAGAGCGCAATTTGATGGAGTTTCTCTTCGGGGAAATAGATGCCGGTGTAGTCTTCCAACAGGCGTAATGTTGTCGCCGCGTCGCTTGATCCGCCGCCAATCCCAGAGGCGATTGGAAGACGTTTGGTGAGCGTGACCCGAATATTGGGGTGCTGTGGCTGGCCAGCTGCCGTCACGAAAGACCTGATGGCCCGTAATATGAGATTGTCGTCGGTCGGTCCATCGAGGTCCCGCGCAAAGGGGCCTTCCAGAACAAGCTCGAATTTGTCTGCAGGTTCCAGCGCGATCCGGTCGCCAATTTGCGGGAATACAACGAGCGATTCCAGAAGGTGATAACCGTCTGATCGCTGGCCAGTGATGTGAAGGGCCAAGTTGACCTTGGCCCGAGCTAGTTCGACCCGCGGCGATGGCAACGAATTCTGGACCATGACCGTAACCGACTAGCCGCCGTTCTTTTCTGTATCCGCTTTGGCTGCATCCGTTGCCGGGGCGTCTTTCATTCCGTTTGCAATCTTGTCCAGGATCTTCGGCAGTTCCTTTTCTTCCGGCTCCAGATCCCGCGCATGGTTCCACTGGAACCGCGCTTCATTTCGGCGGCCAACCATCCAGTAGGCATCGCCAAGGTGATCATTGATGACCGGGTCGGCGGGACGCAACTCAATCGCCCGTTCCAGCTCTTTGACAGCGTCTTCGAAACGCCCAAGGCGGTAATAGACCCACCCAAGACTGTCGACGATAAATCCGTCGGTCGGACGCAGCTCAACCGCTGTTTTGATCATCTGAAGGGCTTCATCCAGTTTCAATCCCTGATCTACCAATGAATAGCCGAGATAGTTCAGAACGAGTGGTTGATTATCATTGAGTTCAAGGGCCTTGCGGAAGTCGGCTTCGGCCAGGTCCCACTTGCCAAGTCGTTCACGGCTGATGCCACGGAAATAAAGTAACAGCCAGTGCCGCGCTTCCAATTCGGAAATTGAGTCCAGACCCTGGGTGTAGACAGCATCCGCGTCGTCATAAATTTCATGCGCACGCAGGATATTGCCAAGTGCAATTCCAGCTTCCAGATCGGAAGGGTCCTGCTTGATCAGTGCTTCGAGATGGGAGCGGGACTCGTCCAGTTTTTCCAGAGCGTTGTAATTCAGACCAACCTGGATCTCTGCTTCCCGTTTCAGGACACTGTCATCCGGTACCATCATCAGAGCATCTATTGCCCGATCTGGCTGACCGATCCGCTCAAAAACGTTTCCTAGTGCGAGAGCTGCAAATTCTGCTTTTGGGTCGAGATAGAGTGCAAGCTGCAGGTAGGCCGTTGACAGTTCTTCACCGCCGTCCCGGCCGATGACGGCTCCCAGACCATAGAGTATTTCAGACATGCCCTCCGCCGGATCGGTCACAAGTGGGGGAACGACAGAACTGTTTTCAAGTATGTTCCGGGTCTCATCCAATTTGGGGTGACCACGGAACTGAGCGTCGTACTGATCCAGCACGCCGACTGCGTCTTCCATCTGGCCGTTCGCTGCAAGTATACGCGCATAGGCGTCAATAACCCTGATAGCGCCCTGGTCAATGGCGTAGGCTTCTTCAACGGCTTTGAGCGCATCCTGATTTTGACCTGCCGCAAACAGAAGATGCGCTTTGTGGGTTGCCTTGAAGACTTCGAACCATTCAGGTCCGCGAAGACCGTCAATCGTTGCGACTGCCTCGTCGATCTTTCCACTGCCATAGAGAGCCCAGGCGCGGGAAATGCCTATCGATAGTTGAGCCAATGGACCGTTGCGACCCTTGGAAAGCGTCGTATCTGCCTCATCGTAGTTGCCATCGACCATTGCCTTGCCGCCCAGGGAGATCTGCGCGAGGAAATTCTGAAGTCCGGTTTTCTCAAGCTCTCGGGCGTAGTGAACGGCTTGCCCGACATCGCCATGTGCGAGCTTTGAAAGGAAGGTGCGCTCCAGCAGCATCGTGTTGCTTGGGTCAGCTGCCAAAGTTTCCTCAAAGAACGCAGCGGCATGGCCATAGTCTTTTTGAAAACCGGCAAGGCGCCCGGAAAGATAACTGCCGGAAAGGGTGAACGGCAGATCAGACGGCGTTCCGAATGTCTGCTCCGACTCACCGGCTGCGGCGTTAGCTGCTGCAGGGAGGAGGGCGATCACGCTGACCAGCGCAAGAAGCTTCAGTTTGAAAGGCCTGCGGTCCATCTTGCTAACGGCGCCGGTCACTTGTGTCATCATTTCTCGCACTTCTTTGTCGATAGCAGTTTGATTTGTTGCTTATTCCCTTTGACAATGGCGTCTTTAAGGCTAAGCGGCAAGGCAACTTGGATAACTTTCTGCGGGATTAAATCCATTTGAATTTGCTGATCGTTGGAATTCCTAAGACTATGGGCGAATTGAAGCCGGTTTCCAATAAAAAGGGCTTGAAGACGGTCCTTTGCCGTAGCAGGAATGTGCAGTGCAAAAATTTCGGAGGCGGGGCGCCTCCTGCACGTGGCTAGGAGAGTGGAAAATGACCAAGTGGGTCTACAGTTTTGGCAATGGCGCTGCAGAAGGTGCTGCAAAAATGCGCAATCTTCTTGGTGGAAAAGGCGCCAATCTTGCCGAAATGAGCAGCCTTGGTTTGCCTGTGCCTCCCGGCTTTACCATTACGACCGAAGTTTGCACCTGGTATTATGACCACGACAAATCTTATCCGGATACGCTCGTTGCCGATGTCGCTGCGGCCCTTGAAAAGGTCGGTGATGCAACCAACAGAAAATTTGGTGATCCTGAAAGTCCATTGCTGGTGTCCGTTCGCTCAGGCGCACGGGCATCCATGCCGGGGATGATGGATACTGTCCTCAATCTCGGACTGAACGATCAAACGGTGGAAGCCATCGCACTCGAGGCTGGTGATCGCCGCTTCGCTTACGACAGCTACAGGCGGTTCATCCAGATGTATTCTGATGTTGTGCTTGGTGTTGATCATCATGAATTTGAAGAGATTCTGGATGACTACAAGGACCGCAACGAGCTCAGCCTAGACACCGACATAGATGCGGACGCATGGCGGGGTATCATAGAAAAGTTCAAGGCATTGGTGGAAGAGGAGCTTGGCAAGCCATTTCCGCAGGATCCGCAGGAACAATTGTGGGGAGCAATTGGCGCTGTCTTCAGTTCATGGATGACGGCACGTGCGGTTACCTATCGCCGCTTGCACGATATACCGGCCAAATGGGGCACTGCGGTAAATGTTCAGGCCATGGTTTTCGGAAACATGGGAGAAAGCTCTGCCACTGGTGTTGCATTCACCCGGAACCCTTCGACAGGAGAAAACGCACTTTATGGCGAGTTCCTTGTAAATGCCCAGGGTGAAGACGTCGTTGCCGGGATACGTACACCGCAAGACATTACAGAGAAGGCAAGGCTGGAAGCAGTTTCCACCAGTCCCTCCCTTGAAGCACTGATGCCCGCAGCATTCGCCGAATTCCAGACCTATTGCGACAAGCTGGAAGCCCACTACACGGACATGCAGGACCTGGAGTTTACCATCGAGAAGGGCAAGCTCTGGATGCTGCAAACAAGGGCAGGAAAGCGAACTGCCAAGGCTGCCCTGAAAATTGCGGTTGAAATGGTAGGTGAGGGCCTGTTGAGCGAGGAAGAGGCGATTGGCCGGGTTGAACCCGCCGCGCTTGACCAGCTTTTGCACCCGACAATTGATCCCGGAGCGGAAAGGGATGTTGTCACAACCGGGCTGCCGGCTTCGCCAGGCGCTGCGTCCGGAGCCATCGTCTTTACCTCCGATGCGGCAGAAGAAGCCAGAGCGGCGGGCCGCAAGGCTATTCTCGTGCGGGTGGAAACCAGTCCGGAAGATATTCACGGCATGCATGCCGCTGAAGGCATTTTGACAAGCCGAGGTGGCATGACCAGTCACGCAGCCGTTGTCGCGCGTGGCATGGGTAAGCCGTGCGTGGCCGGTGCAGGCATGCTGCGTGTCGACTATCGCAATGGTGTCATCAATGTTGCCGGCAGGCGGTTGAACGAAGGTGACATCATCACGATTGATGGAGCAACCGGTCAGGTTCTCTTAGGCGAAGTGAAGATGCAGCAGCCGACGCTTTCAGGTGACTTTGGCACACTCATGGGCTGGGCCGATCGTGGCCGGCGAATGAAAGTTCGCACAAACGCGGAAACACCGCAGGATGCGAAAGTTGCCCGTGAGTTTGGCGCTGAAGGTATCGGTCTTTGCCGGACGGAACATATGTTCTTTGACGGCGAGCGTATCATTGCCGTCAGGGAGATGATCCTCGCGGAAACAGAAGAGGGTCGCCGGGCAGCTCTGGCAAAGCTGCTTCCCATGCAACGCAAAGATTTCACGGATCTCTTTGAGATCATGCATGGCTTGCCCGTGACCATTCGGCTGTTGGATCCACCCTTGCATGAATTTCTGCCAAAGTCGGAAGAAGAACTTGCGGAAGTTGCCGCCGCGATGGGAGCAAATCCGGAGTTGCTGCGCGACCGGGCATTGGCGCTGGAAGAATTCAATCCGATGCTAGGCCACCGGGGTTGTCGGCTGCTGGTGTCGTACCCGGAAATTGCAGAAATGCAGGCGCGCGCGATATTTGAAGCAGCCGTGGAAGCTGCCAAAAAGACCGGGGCGGCCGTCGTGCCGGAAATCATGGTCCCGCTGGTTGGATTGAAAGGCGAGCTGGATCTGGTCCGGCAAAGCATAGTGAATATGGCAAAGGCCGTGAAAGAGGAAAGTGGAGCCGAGCTTACCTACCAAATCGGCACAATGGTCGAATTGCCGCGCGCCGCCTTGAAGGCAGCCGAAATCGCAAAATCGGCTGAGTTTTTCTCATTCGGGACCAACGACCTCACCCAGACAACTTTCGGCATTTCGCGCGATGACGCTGCCTCGTTCCTTGGTACTTATCAAACAAAGGGAATAATCGAGCAGGACCCATTTGTGTCGCTTGACCAAGACGGTGTTGGAGAGCTGATAAATATTGCCGTGGAACGCGGAAAATCGACGAGGCCGGATATCAAGCTCGGTATATGCGGGGAGCACGGCGGAGATCCTGCTTCCATTTCCTTCTGCGAAAGTGTTGGACTTGATTATGTCTCGTGTTCTCCTTTCCGTGTGCCGATCGCTCGTCTGGCCGCAGCTCAGTCGGCTTTGAAACATAAAAACGACTGACCGACACAGCTAATGTCGTTTGCCTGATTGAGGGTGCTGAATTGAGTGGATCCTTTCCCTCGCTGGAAGAACTGCGCGCTGGGAGCAAAAGGCTGCTCGCGCGCGTGCTGACGCGTTTGGAAACCAACGCGTCAGACCCCGAAACAGCAGCATTTCTTGACAGGATCTGTGCGGAGCCAATCGCGCAGGTTCTGGGGTTGACCGGACCGCCGGGCGTCGGCAAGTCTAGCTTGACGGATGCGCTGATCAAATCCTGTCGGGAACAGAACGAACGGGTTGCGGTTTTGGCGGTTGATCCGTCCTCTACCATTTCGGGTGGGGCGCTGCTTGGAGACCGGACCCGGCTGAAAACCGATCCGTCGGACGACGGTGTATTCGTTCGTTCAATGGCTGCCCGTAACCGCCTTGGCGGATTGTCGGACCATACGGTTGCAGCAATTGCGCTCCTCAGAGCGGTTTGTGACAGGGTGCTCGTGGAAACCGTCGGAATTGGACAGTCCGAGGGGGATCTGAAGCAGGCCGTGGATACGGTTGTTCTTTGTATCCAGCCCGGCTCAGGCGACAGTTTGCAGTTCATGAAGGCTGGCATTATGGAGTTGCCAGATATTGTTGCTGTTACGAAGGCGGATATGGGCGCACTGGCGCGCCGTGCCGCATCCGATGTCGCGGGCGCGTTGACACTCGGGTCCGCCGGGCCCACCTCCTGGCAGGTTCCTGTGTGTATGGTCTCATCGCAAACGGGTGAGGGAGTTGCTGAGCTTCTGTCACAAAGCGGCAAACACCATGCTTTTCTCGAAAAAACGGACAATCTGGCCACCCGCAGGGGAAAGCAGCATGTCGCCTGGTTTGAGGATATGGTTCGGTCCGAATTCGGTCAGTCGGGTCTGGCCTACGCTTTAAAAGATCTAAAGGGAAATTGGCAAACGCGGGCGCTGGCTGCACCGTTTGAGAGCTTTTCGGAATTCTCTGGCAAGATCAACGCGCGCCTTCAGCAATAGACTTTGACAGTATCAAAATTCAACCTTAGGCACTGCGGCCCTGATAGCTGAGATCGGCTCCGAACCCGGCCGTACCCAGTCCGTGAAAGTTATCCAAAAACGCGCTCAGAGCTGTTTCATCCAGGGGCCTTGAAATGTAGTAGCCTTGCAAGCGGGAACAGTCATTGGCTTGCAGGAACCTAAGCTGCTCTTCGGTCTCGATGCCTTCGGCAACGATCGTCATGCCGAGTGCTTTACCCAGTTGAATGATGGATACGAGAATGGCTTCCGCCTCAGGATTGCCATTCATGTCGGAGACGAAGTCACGATCAATCTTGAGCGTATCAAACGGGAAGCGGCGCAGATAACTCAAGCTTGAGTAGCCTGAGCCAAAGTCATCAAGCGCAACCTTCACGCCCAGGTTTTTCAAGCGCCGCAAGGACTGCAGGACGGAATCATTGCGTCCTGCGAAAACGCTTTCAGTGACTTCAATTTCCAGCCTCTGCGGGGGCAGATTGTTTGCGGCCAGGATACCCATGACCTTTTCAACGAACCTGGGATGTTTGAACTGATTGGGTGAGACATTGACCGATACAATGACACCGGGCCAGTCATGCGCCTTGGCACAAGCCTTGTTCAGGACCCAAATTCCCAAATCGTTGATCAATCCCGATTCTTCTGCAACAGGAATGAACTGGGCTGGCGTTACGACCGTGCCGTCCTCTTTTGTCCAACGGGCAAGGGCCTCTACTGAAACGATACGCTTGGCATCGGTATCCGATTGGGGCTGATAGGCAAGATCAAGCTCATCGTTTTTCAAGGCCAGTCGCAATTCCCTTGTCAACCTGTCCTTGGACTGAACCTGAAATTCCATAGTTGGCTCGAAGAATGACCGCCGGCTTCTGCCGTTAGCCTTTGCATCATAGAGCGCGATATCGGCTTTTCTTAAGAGTTCATCCGGGTCGTTGCCATCTCTGGGAGCTATTGCGACGCCCATAGACAGGCTTGCATAGAGCTCCCGCCGCCCGATCATGATGGGACGCGAAATTTCGTCCTGTACCTGGTCCAGAATGTACTCAAGCCACTCGTCGCTCTCGCAGTTCTTGATGACCATTGCAAACTCGTCGCCGCTGATCCGCGCAACGATGCCAGTTTCAGGAATGACCCGCCTCAGGCGTTGCGCAACAGCGACAATGACCTTGTCACCTGCTGAATGTCCGAGCGTGTCGTTGATGTCCTTGAAGTGATCGAGGTCGATGTAAACGACGGCCGAGTTCGTAGCCTTGTAGAAGCTCTCTTCCAACGTATCGACCAGGAGACTGTGGTAGCGGGAGCGGTTCGGCAGGCCGGACAATGCGTCATGGCGTGCAGCATAGACCGCGTTTGACTCGCTTCGTGCAAGCCTTTTGGTCATCAACCTTGTGAAAACGGTGACTGCGATGACAACACCGGCAATCATGAAAGCAGCAAATGCGAGAAACGGATTGATGCGACGGAGCATCTGACTGCCGGGCTGATTGGTCTGCCAGGCAACCACGCCAATGTTGTGGCCACGCGGCGACTGCAGCTGAAATTGGCCGGTACCTTCCTGGGTTGCCAATGGCCGGGAAGAAATGAAGCCCTTGAGACTGGTCATCTCTGAAATGTTCGTCAGCTTTTCACCCTTCAAAGGGATCATGCTGATCAGGACGGCTGGCGGATGGCGAACGGGTGAGACGGATTGAACTTGCGGCATAACAGCCGCTGCACTGAAGAGATAAGGTTCACCGGAAATGGAAACGACCCCGGTCCCCGCAATCGACCGACCGGTATCGGTGCTTTTGGGGGTGAACGCAAAAAGGCCGGAGGGCGTTTTTTGAAAAGAAGTTATGTAGCGTGCGCGCACTTTTGAAATTGCGGGGTCCAGCTCTTGAAGCAGTTTTTGCGACATCCAATTGCTGGTTTGGTCTTGCGCATAGATGTGTTTGACCTCGAAGTCCCGGCTGACAAGGATCGACTTGCTGAAGCCGTTGTTCTGAAACAGCCAATGCATCATGTTGTTGTAGATCCAGTCTTCGTCAGGCGACGGATCGTTCACGACATGGTAGGCGTTGTCCCAGATGACGACGCCAGTCTGCTGTTTCACCATGTAATTTTGAGTGAGCTGCAAAGCGCCGGCAATCAGCTTATGCTGTGACTGCTCGGCACTTTCATCGGACAGGCGTGCCGACCAATGCATCAGGGAAAAAATACCAAATACGGACGTCAAAACCACGACGACCATCGGGATGATGATCGCGTAGGCGATACGTCCGCCGGAATTTTTCGCAAAGGTGTCCATACATCTGCCCATTAAACTTGAGCCGAGTATTGACCGTTCTGGTTAAGGAATGCCCCTAAAACCTTAGTAAAATAAGCGTAAAAGAGTTGGGAGAAAGAGCAGGGTATCGGTGTTGCCAAACGGGTCCAAGACTCAGATCAGTTGAAGGCTGCGGAAGCTGACATTGGTTCGCAGTCCGACGATGACATGGTCATGAACTTCGATGCCGATTGGCTTGGCTATGTCGATGATTTTCTGGGTCATCTGGATATCCGCCCGCGACGGGGTGGGATCGCCGGAGGGGTGATTGTGGACCAGGATGATCGCGGTCGCAGCGAGTTCAAGTGCCCGCCGAATGACCTCGCGTGGATAGACCGGCGTGTGATCGACCGTGCCGGTCTGCTGGACTTCATCTGCGATCAGCCCGTTTTTCTTGTCCAGAAACAGGATCCGGAACTGTTCGACAGTTGAATGCTGCATCGAGGCCTGAAGATAGGCAATCACCTTGTTCCAGCTGTCCAGCAACTGGCGCTCGTTAAGCTCGCCCTTGTGGTAACGGATGACAGATGCGTGCACGGCCTTCAGTGTGTCGACACTGACATCTGACAGTCCGCTAATTTCCTTGAGCTGGCTTCTGGGTGCCGACAAGGCTGCCGAAAACGAGCCAAACCGTTGCAACAGCGCCTTGGCAATCGGTTTCGTGTCCTGCCGGGGCAGGGAAGAAAATAAAAGAAATTCCAAAAGCTCATAGTCGGCGAGGCTTTGCTCACCGGAATTGCGAAACCGTTCGCGTAGTCTTTGCCGGTGCCCCTTGTGATTTGAGCCCGACGCGGATTTCTTCTCAGAACCAGACGCTGTTTCGCTCATGAAGCCTTTATTCGTTCGGGAGGCCGGGCTTGTGAATGCCCTTTGGCGAGGTTGTAAAGATCTGACATCCCTCCGGTGTGATGCCGATCGAATGCTCAAACTGGGCAGAAAGCGATCTGTCGCGGGTCACGGCTGTCCAGCCATCGCTCAGGACCTTTACGTGCGGGCGGCCTAGATTGACCATCGGTTCGATGGTGAAAATCATACCGGGCTTGAGCTCAATACCTTCGCCCGGGCGGCCGTAGTGAAGAATGTTCGGTGTATCATGGAACAATAGCCCAAGGCCGTGACCGCAAAAATCGCGCACGACAGAACAGCGCTGTGCCTCCACGAAAGTCTGGATCGCTGCGCCGATATCACCAGTCGTGTTTCCAGGTTTTGCAGCTTCAATCCCGCGCATGAGGGATTCGTAGGTAACATCGATCAATCGCTCAGAGGCGCGCTTAAGCTGTCCGAGAGGATACATGCGGCTGGAATCGCCGTGCCAGCCATCCAGAATGAAGGTGACATCGATGTTGACGATATCGCCGTCGCGAAGGGCCTTGTTGTTCGGAATTCCGTGACAGACCACGTGATTGATCGATGTGCAGCTCGACTTTGTATAGCCACGATAATTTAGCGTCGCCGGAATGGCATTGTTGTCACGGCCGTACTGGTAGACGAAATCGTCGATTTCCTGTGTCGTCGTGCCTGGCTTGACAATATCGGCCAGGTCATCAAGGCAGCGGGCGGTTAATTGCCCGGCATTCATCATGCCTTCAAAATCATCCGGTCCGTACAGGCGCACCTGACCGGTGTTTTTTAAAGGTGCGTCTGCTGCGTCGATATAGCTGACCATTGGATTTCGTATCTCGTTCTTGGATCTCGCTCGTCCAACAGTAGTCTCTATTGGAGCCGCGCACCCGACATTTCTCTTGTGTTAATTGATGACATAGCCCCAGGCGGCGCCAATTTCTAGTTCCTCCTTATGCAAAATGATGCGGAAGTGGAAACTTCCCGCATGTGTTGCGATATTTTATCTGGCTGGCTTGCGTATTTTTTTCAAGCCAGTTAGGTGATTGGGAAATCGCGGGCGTGGTGGAATTGGTAGACACAAGGGACTTAAAATCCCTCGGCCCTAGGCTGTACGGGTTCGAGTCCCGTCGCCCGCACCATATTCGTTGCATTGCCGGCTTTGGCCAACTTGAGCGCGGGATTGCTTTGTGTGATTTCGGTTCGCGGCGGGAAGTGGCAATCGCGCTAGTGCAAGATGGCGTAGCCTGACGGCTCAACAAGAAGCTTCGAGATACGCCAGAACATGCTGAATAGCCCGGCGAGCACCTCTGAGATTGTATCCATGAAAGGGATTTCAAAAACCTTTTCTAACGGAACAATTGCGTTGAAGGATTTCTCCCTGGACATTCACCAGGGTGAATTTGTTTCGCTGCTCGGACCATCAGGCTGCGGAAAGTCCACGGCCTTGCGAATTGTTACCGGCCTCACAAAACCGACGACAGGAAAAGTTGACTGGCCTCTCGAAGGGCGGAGCCAGCAAGATCATGAACTCGGCTTTGTGTTCCAGGAACCAAATCTGATGCCTTGGGCGACGGTCTTTGGCAATGTCTGGCTTCCTCTGCGTCTCAAGGGGATTTCCAAAAAAGCAGCTCATGCCCAGGTCACGGAAACGCTGCAGATGGTGGGGCTGGAGCAATTCGCTCAAAGTTACCCGCGAGAGCTATCCGGCGGCATGAAGATGCGCGTTTCGATTGCGCGCGCATTGGTGACGAAGCCCAAAGTTCTCCTGATGGACGAACCCTTTGCTGCACTTGATGAAATCACCCGCTTCAAACTGAACAACGATCTCTTGCATCTTTGGGAAACGCACGGCTGGACAGTAATTTTCGTCACGCATTCGGTATTTGAATCTGTCTACCTTTCCAACAGGATCGTGGTGATGGCGACGCGACCGGGGCGGGTCGTCAACAACATGAAAATTGACGCGGCTTATCCAAGAGACGAGGAATTCCGAACGTCTTCAGTTTATACCGGGTTTTGTCGTGACGTCTCGAGAGCCCTTCGCGATGCCATTGGTGTGGAAGATCAGCTTTGACACATGGTGACCTGTCTCGCAGCGGCAGATGTAAAATTGCCTGGTTTGGGCAGGTGCCGACGATATCGGTCGCTAAGCATTCATGACTAAAGGCGGACTAGATGCGGGTTCTCGTTGTATTCAGCCATCCGTGCGAGGAAAGTTTCAACGCGTCGATCTGCAAGACCATCGTCAACAGCCTTGAAAAAGATGGACACGAAGTACGGCTGACCGACCTTTATACCGAAGGCTTTGACCCGGTCATGCGCGCCGACGAACGAAGAGCCTATCATACGGCAGGGAAGAACACTGCCCCGATCGCAGGGCAACTCGCCGACCTCAATTGGTGTCAGGTATTGATATTTGTTTATCCAACCTGGTGGTATGGTTTGCCGGCCATGCTGAAAGGATGGCTGGAACGGGTCTGGGTCCCTCATGAGACTTTTGTGATGCCGACGGCAAACCACGGCATCCAGTCAAAAATGCAGCATATTTCACATATCGCTATTGTCACGACATGCGGTGCGCCATGGTGGTTGAACAAGCTGGTTGGCGAACCTGGGCGCAAGACCCTGCTGAGGGGCATCAAGTATCTTTGTAAACCTGGCTGCAAGACCCTGTTTCTGGCGCACTACAAGATGGATACGTCAACCAAGGCGTCGCGTGAGAAATTCCTGTCGAAGGTGGGATCAAAGCTAGCCGCGTTTCTTTGAGTGAAGGGACTTGGTCTCCAATGATACATTTGAGCGCCCGCACTCCAACATAGCCCAAATCAATGCATGCCATGTCGGGCTAAGTTACAGAAAAACAGTCGTTGGATGCAGACAGTTTTATCGCAATCTTTGGGGGTTGCGGTCATAGGCCATTGGAAAATGAATGGAAAAGCGCTAGGACCACTGGGACTGATCCCCAATACGGGGCTGGGCACTTAATACCTTCAACGGTTTCCGGGAAGACTGTACTTGAATTTTCTCAGACCAGTTTTGAACGTACTTGGATTTTTGTATGTCGGCCTGGCGACTGCCATGCTCATTCCTGCAATCGTTGATGTTGCGCAGAAAAACGCCGATTGGCAGGCGTTTGTATTCTCCGCTCTGCTGACCGGCATGGTGGGGATGCTTCTTTCGCTGGCCGTTAGTGGGGCGCTTCGCGATGGACTGGACACCCGTCAGACCTTCATCCTGACGACGCTGGCCTGGGCAACCCTGCCGGCGTTTGGCGCATTACCGTTTCTCTGGCTGGGTGTTGGCTATGCCGACGCCGTTTTTGAAGCTGTTTCCGGGTTTACGACCACGGGCTCAACTGTTCTGACCGGACTCGATGGCCTGCCTCCAGGATTGCTGGTGTGGCGTTCGATCATGCAATGGATGGGTGGTGTCGGCATTATCGTCATGGCCATCGTTCTGCTGCCTTTTCTGGGCATCGGCGGAATGCAGCTGTTCCAAAGCGAGAACTCGGACCGGTCGGAAAAAATTGTGAGCCGGTCAGTCGAGCTGATCCGCTTGCTGGGGCTTGCCTACCTGTTTCTCACCGTGCTTTGCATCGCAGCCTATCTGGCAACGGGCATGGAGTTGTTCGATGCCTTCAATCACGCGTTGACCACCATTGCAACGGGTGGTTATTCCACGCACGATCAATCCTTCGGCTATTTCAAGAATCCGGCTTCAGGTTGGGTTGCTATTGTTTTCATGACGATTGGTGCCTTGCCGTTTGTCCTGCTTATTCAGGCACTGCGTGGACACCCTCTCCAACTCTGGCGCGACCCTCAAGTGCGCGCGCTTCTCGGGTTTCTGGCGCTGGTGTCTCTGACGCTCACGGTTTATCTCGGCATCAATATGCGTTTCCCATTTGATGAAGCGTTGCTGCGCGCGACTTTCAATGTCGTATCCATCGTCACGGGAACGGGGTATGCGCTAGGTGATTTTTCACAGTGGGGCGCACCGGTCGTCGGTATTTCGCTTATGTTGATGTTTGTCGGTGGTTGTACAGGCTCAACGACGGGAGGCATCAAGATTTTCCGCTTCCTGGTGTTTTTCGGTACCGTTCGCGCGCATCTGCGGCGGATGGTGCGTCCGCACAGGATCATGTCAGAAAAGTATGCCGGAACACGCCTTACACCGGAATTGTCCTTTTCAGTTCTGGCATTTCTCGTTGTCTATTTGGGATCGGTTGGCGTCATTACAGTCGCGCTGTCGTTTTTCGATCTGGACCTTGTTACGGCCATCTCGGCGGCTGCTACTTCGGTTGGTAATGTGGGACCCGGTCTTGGGCCGGTGATCGGACCGGCTGGGCACTTTGCTCCTCTGCCAGACGGCGCAAAATGGTTGCTGTCCTTTGCAATGCTTTTAGGGCGTCTGGAACTCTTTACAGTGCTCGTTCTTCTGGATCCCGACTTCTGGTCCAAATAAGTTTTCCAGCTGCTGTTCCATCGATTCCGCTGAGGGTTATTCCATGAAATTTGCTGCTCCGCTGATCAGCGGCCGTCTTGTCAAACGCTACAAGCGATTTCTGGCTGATGTCGTGCTGGATGAAGATAGTGCCGAAATCACTGCCCACTGCGCCAATCCGGGATCGATGCTTGGCCTGAAAGAGCCGGGGTCGCGTGTTTGGCTGTCACAATCAGACAATCCGAAACGCAAGCTGAAATACTCCTGGGAGATCATGGAGGCTGACGGTGCACTTGTCGGTATCAACACGGCGCATCCAAACAAGCTGATTGAAGAAGCAATCGAACAGGGGCGCATTCCGGCGCTGGCTGACTTTCAAACCCTTCGAAGAGAAGTGAAATACGGCAAGAACTCCAGAATTGATATTCTGCTGGAAGGCGAGGGTGAGGCAAAAACCTATGTCGAGGTGAAGAACGTTCACCTAATGCGCCAATCCGGACTCGCTGAATTTCCAGACAGCGTGACCGCACGCGGGGCAAAGCATCTTGCAGAGCTCGCTGACATGGTCAAGGAGGGGCACCGCGCTGCGATGGTGTTCCTTGTCCAGCGCCCCGATTGCGACAAGCTCAGCCTGGCTTCGGATATCGATCCGACTTATGCGGCTGCTTTCGCAGCCGCAAAGGATGCAGGTGTTGAGGTTTATGCCATTGGCTGTGACGTCCAGCTCGATGGTATCGATGCGGTCAAGCCGGTGGAACTTGCTATTTAAGCCTGCCGAACGACGATTGACGTGCCGTCTGGAATGCGGTTGTAGAGATCAATTATGTCTTGCTGCAAAAGTCGGACGCAGCCTGAAGAAACCGCTTTGCCGATTGTCCAGAACTCTGAAGTTCCGTGCAGACGATAAAGCGTGTCACGACCGCCTTGGAAAATATAAAGGGCGCGTGCTCCAAGCGGATTTTCCAGACCGGGTTCCATGCCACCGCGAAATTGTTCCAACTCGGGTTCACGCGCGATCATGTCCGCAGGTGGTGTCCATCGCGGCCAGGCACGTTTGTACTGAATACGAGCGCGCCCACCCCATGCGAAACCGGCGCGACCGATGCCAACGCCATATCTCATGGCTTTGCCGCCCTCCATGGTCAGGTAAAGATATCGGTTTGGCGTGTCGACAATAATCGTGCCGGAAGGTTCTGGCGGTGAATAGTCAACCAGACGCCGGTAATAGGCCGGGTCGATCTTGGTCAGGTCGACCGCTGGAATCGGAAAGCGTTCCTCCGGCATTGCGCGGTACATTTGCAGGTATTCTGGCGGGATTGGTCTTCCAGTAGCGGTGACCGGACCAGGATTGCCTGTTTGCTGCGGATACCTGCTGCTAGTGCAGCCGGCGGCGAGAATGGCGGCGGCAGAGGCGAGGAACATACGTCGGTTCAGCATTCCAGTTTCCGTTTGCACAATCATGTTTCTTGCGGCAGCAGGTTGGTCGATTGCCATAAGAAGTGTTTCAGGGTTCTGCAGCGCGTTTTCGTACAGCCAACTGGACATCGTGGTTGAATACGAGCCTGTCAGATGAATGCATGCAAAAGGGCCGGTCTGACACTCATGTCTGACCGGCCTCAACCAAGCCTTATCAAGAAATTCTCGTCGGAAACGTGGCGGTGAAACGGCAAGGTTGCGACACCTGAACGCTAATGCGTGAGGTGTTGCAAATCTGCCGCTTGATCAGCCTGCAGTGTCTTTGGAGAGCGGCGGCTGGAATTGCCAACCCATGTCCCAAGGGAAATAGATCCAGGTATCCTGGGAAACCTCGGTAATGAACGTATCAACCATCGGAACACCAACCGGTTTTGCGTAGACCGTCGCATAATGGGCTTTCGGGAGCATTTCCCGGACCACCTTCAAGGTTTTGCCGGTATCGACGAGATCGTCGATGACCAATACGCCTTTGCCTTCGCCGCCCTCAAGATCGACAACCTTGGGATCGACAGGTTTGATGACTTTCAGCGCACCTTGATTGTCGTAGTCATGATACGAGGCAATGCAGACGGTTTCGATGGTCCGGATACCCAACTCGCGTGCAACAATACCGGCTGGCACGAGCCCGCCGCGTGTGATGCAGACAATGGCTTTCCACTCGCCTTCGCTTGAAAGCCGCCAGGCCAGCGCGCGGGAATCTCGGTGAAACATGTCCCACGAAACCGGGAACGCTTTGTCTTGTGCTGGGTTTTCCATGATTTGTCCTTCAGGTTATCCTGAGATCTCTGCAACGGCCTGCGCCACATCTTTGGTCGCGGCCTTTAAAATTGTTTCATCTCGTGAACGGATCACGATCTGAGTGGTGAATTTTCCGTCAGACGCGTTGGGGTACGAGCCAATCAAAGTGTCCGGATGGGCGTCCTGAATGGCCGCAAGGCGCTCCGCTATGCGGCTTTCTGGCATGTCGGCATTGACGGTTTCAGACAACATTTTCGTGCCGGTTGCCAAGGTTGGAGCAATCGCGTCCATCATTGCCTGCATAATCGAGGGGACACCTGCCATGATATGGACATTGCCCATCTTGAAGCCTGGCGCTTTGGAAACCTTGTTTAGAATCAGCTCAGCGCCCTGAGGAATTCTCGCCATGCGCTGGCGTGCGGGCGTAAATTGCCCCGGCGGATAGTGTTTTTCGAGGATTGCAACAGCGCGCGGGTCCAGAATAAGCGGCACATCAAAGGCCTCAGCGACGCTTTCGGCAGTAATATCGTCGTGTGTCGGACCAATGCCACCGGAGGTAAATACGTAGTCGTATCTGCTACGCAATGCATTGACGGCATTGGCAATGTCGGCTTTGTCATCCAGAACGATCCGGACTTCCTTCAGATCAATGCCTAGCGAAGTCAGGTAATCGGCGACAAAGCCGATGTTCTTGTCTTTCGTGCGGCCAGACAGAATCTCGTCGCCGATGACCAGAAACGCAGCAGTTACAATTTCATCTGCTTTCTGATCCGCCATTACCGTACTCCCTGACACATGGATGGGAACTGGCTTTAGCCCAGCTTTCAGCGTAGCTCAAGCCACAGCACCGTTATTGCTGGGACCTCCAACCATAAATATCGTCAAACCGAGCCGTTAGCGCTTCCGGTTTTGAATAGCGTAGTACCGTGTCTCTGATGATCGCGGGAATACCTGAAAAATGGAACACCTGCGCATTCTTGCGTGCAATGGCCTGGATATGCGCCACGCGAGATTTTCGCTGTCGCTCGAAAGATCGGAGTGATGCCGGTATATTTTCAGCGCTTGCCGGCAGATGTTTGGCAAGGATTGCCGCGTCTTCAATAGCCATGGCTGCCCCCTGTGCCATATAGGGCAGCATGGCATGGGCCGCATCACCCATCAATGCCACGTGGCCATGCGTCCATGGGCCTGTTGCGTCAACGCTGCACAGCGCCCATTTCAACCATTGGTCAGGAATGCTGATCAGATTTAGTATTTCTGTCGGCCAGTCCTTAAGGGCGTGTTTGAGCGTTTCCTTGTCTGCCCTAGCTGACCAGGTTTCATCTTCCCAAGGCTCCGCGACGAGAACGACGACATTGAGTTCATTGCCACCTCGGACCTGATAGTGGACCAGATGCGCGTTCTTGTGCAGCCAGAGACCGCTGTCACCGTGCCAGCGTTCTGGAACCTGGTCGATCGGGATCGTTGCCCGGTAGGCGACTTGCCCGCTGAAACGCGCGTTTTCGTGCCCGGGAATGAGTTTTCGCGTTTTTGACCAGACCCCGTCTGCACCTATCAGAGCACTGCACTCGAGCCTTTCAGGTGAGCCGCTGGCTTCGTATTTACACAGAAGGTGGTCATAGGGAGACGATTCGAGCGAATGCACTTCTGATGCCAGTTGAACAGTGATGCCAGAAGTCTCTCGAACCAGTTGCAGAAGAACTTGTTGCAGGTCCGCCCTGTGTATGACCCAGAAGGGGGAACCGTGACGTTTTCTGACAAAGTCTCCCAATGGGACGCGCGCCAGCTGCGTTCCTGTCTTGCCTGATGAGATACGCAGGTTTTCCGGTGCAAAAGCATGCGGCTCAAGGGCATCCAGCACACCAAGCTGATTGAGTACATGGCACGCATTTGGAGACAGCTGAAGTCCAGCGCCAACCTCCGAGACTTCTTCGGCTCTTTCCAGCAGCAGGACTTCATGCCCTTTTCGGCGCAGCGCTAGCGCTGCGGTCAGGCCGCCAATACCGGCACCTGCAATAACAATTGGAAGAGAAGGGGAAACGCCGTTGCTCATGGGCGTGTCAATTTCCTAGGCCGCTGCCGGGGTCCAGGCGCAATCCGTCGGAGACGTTTCGTTTCCCTGGAGGGTCGCGTCGTACTTATAGAGCGTAGAGCAATAAGGACAGACGATTTCTTTTTCTGTTCCCAGATCAAGAAAGACATGGGGGTGGTCGAAAGGTGGATTTGCGCCGATACACATGAATTCACGCGCACCAATAGCTACTGAATCATGACCGCTGGAGTTCTGGAAATGCGGTACAACCTGATCCGCCATCGTGACGTTCCTTTTCAATCTCGGGAGTTGGTTCCCGTTACCAAGTTTTCGAGACAATATCCACTTGTTCGTGGAAAAGGTAGAGGCAACTTGCCACGTTTCACCACCGTTTGTCGGCAGGTTTGGCAATTTCACATTTGAGCTTTGCCAAGCGCGGCAATTGCCCTTAGTGTAACGCACAATATGTTTTCCGTTTACGTAAGGGTTAAGGTCTCTTATGCCGCAATTTGAATTTGATGGTGTCCGGATCGCGTACTCCGACAAGGGTGAAGGCGATCCGATCCTGTTGATCCATGGGTTTGCGTCCAACAAACAGGTCAATTGGCAGTATCCAGGCTGGGTAGACCTTCTGGTCAGGGATGGCAGGCGTGTGATTGCCATCGACAATCGGGGGCATGGTGACAGTCAGAAATTTTACGATCCTGCTGCTTACGGTGCACCGGTCATGGCTGAAGACGCACGCCGACTGCTGGATCACCTGGAAATCGAAACGACGGATGTCATGGGCTATTCCATGGGCGCCAGAATTTCAGCGTTTCTCACGCTCAATCACCCTGGTCGTGTAAAACGCGCCATTTTCGGTGGTCTGGGATACGGGATGATCAGTGGTGTGGGCGACCCGGAACCCATAGCCTCAGCTCTGGAGGCTGACCGTTTGCAAGACGTAACGGACCGGACGGGACGCGCTTTCCGTGCGTTTGCAGAACAGACAGGATCTGATCGCAAAGCGCTGGCTGCCTGCATGCGCTCTTCACGGCAGAAAATCAGCGAAGAGGATGTTTCGCGGATTTCACGGCCTGTTCTTGTTGCAGTGGGAACCGAAGACGATATTGCCGGGTCACCGCAAAAACTGGCTGCTCTTATTCCGCATGCGGAAGTGTTGGACATACCCGGCCGCGATCACATGGTTGCGGTGGGTGACAAGGTGCATAAACAGGGCGTTCTGGCCTTTTTGAACAACGTCGAAGCATAAGGCGACACGTGGGCGTTCAGGGAGGCGCTTGCGACATGGAGGTGTAATGGAGCCGAAACGCGTTGAATTCCAGGGGGCAGAGAAAAATGCTCTCGTTTCTGACCGGTATGGCGCTGGAAACCAGCCGGTTATCATGCTGCATGGTGGTGGCCAAACACGTCATTCATGGGACGCTGCCTCCAAACGGATCGCTAAACTGGGGCATCCGGTCTATTCGCTCGATCAACGGGGTCACGGTGAAAGTGGCTGGGTTGAGACCGGGAACTATGGCTTTGCCGATTTCGCCAAGGATCTGGTTGCCGTAACACGGCAAGTTCAGGCATTGCACAGGTCCAGACCTGTCGTTGTCGGAGCTTCGCTCGGTGGTTTTGCGGGAATGCTGGCGGAAGGAAAAGAAAGTCCTGGTGGACTGTCGGCGCTCGTTCTTGTCGATATCACACCGCGGATCGATATGGGCGGTGTGAGCAAGATCATCGGTTTCATGGGGGACCGGGTGGAAGAAGGGTTTGCCAGCGTGGAAGAGGCCGCAGACGCAATTGCGCGGTATCTCCCCAATCGCGCAAAACCCAAAGACCTTTCTGGCCTTTCCAAGAATTTGCGCCACCATGACGACGGTCGTTACCGCTGGCATTGGGATCCGGCGTTTCTGAAAACACGACAAAATCACGAATCTCACCTGGCGGAAAAAGTACAGCAGGACATGCTTGTTGCCACTGGTAACCTGAAGCTACCCGTTCTGTTGATCCGCGGACAGAATTCAGAGCTCGTATCGATGGATCACGTTCGAGAATTTCAAGAGCAGGTGCCGCACGCAAAATTCACAGACATTCGCGATGCCGGGCACATGGTGGCGGGTGACAAGAACGATGTGTTTGCGACAGCTGTTGAAGAATTTCTGGTTGAGTTGACGGCGGATGCAGAGGCGCTTTAGCCGTTGAGTTCTTTGTCCTCAATGGGTTGTGGTCGATCCCTCAGAATATGATTCCAAATGAGTTGGTCTTGATAAAGTGATTCAAGTCCATTGAAACCCTCCTGGGTTGAGTAGTTAGCTGCCCCTGAACTGGGGTGGGCGTTTCTCCAGGAAGGCCTGACATCCCTCGCGGTAGTCCCAGCTGTCAACACAGTTCTGCGCGTTTTGGAGCATGGGACTGAGGTCTGCTGCGTCTGGCGAGTGAACCAGATAGTTCACGGCTTGTTTGGCGGCTTTGAGAGACAAGGGAGCGTTAGAACACATCGTCTCCGCCAACTTGTTGACGTGGTTGTCGAGCTGATCTTCTTCAACAATTTCATTGATCAGGCCAATCTGCAGGGCCTTTGAAGCCGAGAGGCGCTCCCCGGTGAACAGGAGCCTTTTTGCATTGGACGCAGAGACGGCTTCTAAAAGATCGCCCAGGGCTTCCGGCGGATAGGCCAGACCCAGTTTCGCCGCTGGAATGCCAAAGAATGCCGAAGTTGCAGCGATGCGGATGTCACAGGCAAGGGCCAGGCCAAGTCCTCCGCCGAGACAGGGGCCCTTGATTGCAGCAACTGCCGGAATCGGCAAAGCCTTCAGAGCCTTGAACGCAGCTACATTGATTTCATCATAGCGGGTTGCGGCTTCTGGGGTGGATCTGATGGTTGCGAATTCAGAAATGTCAGCGCCAGCACAAAAGCTGTTTCCGCCTGCGCCTCTCACGATGCAGATACGGACGGCGCTTTCTTTTTGCAGCTCTTGAATTGTCTCAGGAAGACGTTGCCAGGCAGCTATCGGAAGTGCGTTTTTCCGTTCTGGCGCATTTAAAAACAGTTCCGCAACCGCACCACGTATTGTCAGATGCGGATTACGTTCGGTTTGAGGATCTGAAGGAGCCGCTGTCATCGTCACTTCCCTGGTTTTCGCTATTGTGATTACAAGTGACGCGAAATCTTAAATAACTCCAGTCCATAAATGTGCTTAATATCTGATATCAGGAACTTTCATTTTGGATTATCAGAGAGCACCCCTATCTTAGGGGCTCGGATATGACGGCTTGAAAAGGAGACAGGCCATGTCGGCACCGCTAAGCAAGACAGGTTTGAAGCAAGTTGCGACTCATGACCCGGTCTGGCGGAAACTGCAGGAAGAAGCGCAGGCAATGGTGGAAGCCGAACCCGCCCTGTCGTCCTTTGTCTATGAAACCGTGATCAATCACGACAGCCTTGAAGAAGCTGTGGTGCATCGGCTGGGAGAAAGACTGGGCCGGGATATTGTTTCGGCATCGCTGATCCGGCAGACCTATCTGGAGGCTCTTGCAGACGAACCGGAAATTGCGAAGGTTTTCCGGGTTGATATTGCGTCTGTGTTTGACCGCGATCCGATCTGCTTCCGCTACCTGGAACCCATTCTCTATTTCAAAGGCTTCCATGGCTTGCAGACCCATCGCCTGGCCAATTGGCTCTGGCGTAAGGGGCGCAAGGATTTCGCCCTTTATCTGCAAAGCCGTGCTTCCGAAGTATTTCAGATTGACATTCACCCGGCCGTTCCGATGGGACAGGGGATATTCATCGACCATGGTACCGGGATTGTCGTCGGTGGAACGGCGGTTATTGAAGACGATGTATCTCTGCTGCAGGGTGTAACCCTTGGTGGCACAGGCAAGGAAGACGGGGACCGTCATCCGAAAATCCGCCGGGGTGTGCTCATTGGCGCAGGTGCGAAAGTGCTTGGCAACCTGGAAATCGGCCATTGTTCGCGGGTCGCTGCCGGCTCCGTGGTTCTGACCGACGTGCCAGCTTGCTCTACGGTTGCAGGTGTTCCTGCCAAAATAGTTGGTGAAGCTGGATGCGCCGAACCTGCCCGTAGCATGAACCAGTTGCTGGGCGACCAAACCTAATTGAACCTAAATCAGGAACACGGGGATAGATGACGGAAATGCTTTGGTATTTCCGTCATGTCTTGTAGGGTCCGCGCCAGAATGACGCCAAAGACTGTTTATTAAGGAGAGCGCCGTGAACCCCGAAGAAATTCGCAAGATCGAAGCTTACTTGCGTTCAAAATTCGAATTGCAGAGCCTTCAGGTGCGTGCACGTCCCAGGAAGGATGATTCAGCCGAAGTTTATATTGGCGATGAATTCATCGGCGTCATATTCCGGGACGATGAAGACGAAGATCTGAGCTGGAACTTCCAGATGGCAATTCTGGAGATTGATCTGGAAGAAGTCTGATCACAGACTGAGATGTCAGAATTCAAGGGCGGTTTCTTTTTAGAGACCGCCTTTTTCGTGTGGATCAGGTGAGCGACGCGGTGTCAGAGCGTGCGAAAGTCTTCGACTTTTTGAATGACAGCCTGGTCGAGTTTCTTCCAATCGTTAAGCAGGCTCTGATCGAAACTGTATCTGACCTCAAGTCCTCGGTTCAGCACGACAGCACGATGGCAAAGCGCTTTCCCGGCTGACTTTTCTCTCAGGCAGCGTGCAATGAACCCATTTTTGACTGATGGGTCGTAGACGATCAAATCAGTCTTGAGTGCGCCTTGCGCAGATAACGTCAAGATATTCAAGCCATCAGGCCCAGACAGCTCGCCACCACGTGCTAGACGGCGGTAAAATGGGTCGAGCCGTGCGCGAAGACTTTCACGACCAGGATTGCTTTCCAGTTCAACCTGAATTGTTTCTATTGCGCGTTCCCGCGCGGCGCTGTTGTCACCAAGTTCTGTTAACGCTCGAAGATCTGGCCAGGCCATCGAAAGGCGCAGGGTCTCAAAACGGTTATTCGGATCAAGAGAATTGCGTCGCTGTTGTGCCGTCGAAATGTAGTCGATTGGCAATAGGAACCTTGTCGCACCAACCGCAAGGGGAACCGGTTCGTTTATCGAGGCGCGGTGTATGTCTGATTGCAGGTGTCCAGTCCAATAACTTGCGCGCTCGGTGACGAAAGCTGCTCCCAGAAGACAAATTGCAACGGCCAGATACGTGAAATGCCGAGGCTCTGTCCTGATTGGTTCGGGGAGGGAATATGGCATCATTGCACTGTCCCCTTTTGGAGACCTGCACAATTCTGGGACAAACTGTCCTGATACGGCACAGCCGTCTCAGTCGAAGTTCTCTCAGATGCAGCCTGAACCTGCCAAATCTTAGGGGTTTTGCCCATTTGCCTTTCCGGCACAGTCTTTGCACTTGACCCTTTAGGAATTCTTAATCACTTTCCCAGTGAAGGTGTTAACAAGGGGTTAACGGGCGTGTTGTTTGATCTACTTCTCGTTGGATATATTGCCTGCGCCGGATTTGTGGCTGCTGGTGTTCTGGGCAGCCTGTACCAGCTGGTAACAAAGCAGCCGCCGCGTTTCAATTTCACGGGCGAAAGCCTGATGGGGTTTCTGGCAGGTATGTTCCTTTGTGTATTCGCCGGACCGTTCATCATTATGCGAAACGCCATCCGTGGACGTCGGATTGAGAACAGGCCACTTGGCTGGTTGGTTGCATCTTCGACCATCGCCGGTATGTGGAGCGTGTGCTCTGGCGTCATGGTCATGAATGTCGCCTTGCTTGTTATTGGATTTTCTTGAACCCAAATGCCGATATTTTCGCTTGATCAACGAACACCTGAATTTCCGGAAAGCGGAGAATATTGGGTTGCACCCAATGCGACGCTGATCGGTGACATTCGCCTCCATGATGAGGCGAGCGTTTGGTTCGGGGCAATCCTTCGCGGAGACAATGAGCCGATCACTGTCGGTGCAGGTTCAAACGTTCAAGATGGATGCGTTTTTCATACCGACATGGGTTTTCCGCTGACAATTGGCGCAAGCTGCACAATCGGTCACAACGCCATTCTTCATGGCTGCACGATCAAGGATAATGCTCTGGTCGGGATGGGGGCAACAGTGCTGAACGGCGCTGTCATCGGTTCGAACTGCATTGTTGGTGCCAACGCCCTGATACCTGAAGGCAAGGAGATTCCTGATAATTCTCTTGTCGTTGGGGTGCCAGGCAAGATTATCAGGACGTTGCCTGAGCAAGCCGCGCAAGATATTTCCAGGTCAGCGGCTGGTTATGTGCGCAACTGGCGGCGCTTCAAGTCCGGCCTCAAGCCTATTTAGTTTTAAGCTTTACCCCGGAAAAGCGGGAACCGGCCTGCGGGGGGCTGGCCGGTTCCCTTGATCCGATCGTGGTAGGGATGGGGAGGGTGGGGACGCGACCGGATCGTCCATTGGGCCTGTATCCAGGCCAATCCCAAATTATTTTCTGGACACGCTACCAACCGTGGTGACGCGTGTGTCTGCGATGCCTGTCCATTCCACGGGAGAGCTTGCAGATTGACGTTTGATGTAACGGTAAGGTGTTGAATACCAGGGCAAAACCGCTTCGATTTGATTGTCCAAAATCATGTCGCCATGATCGGTGCGCACTGTTAGGACCGCATGCCCACCATTCTGGACATCTTTTGCGACCGTGATGAGTAGGGCGCTCTTTGGCCATCCTGCTTCAATTAGGACGCGCTGCTTTTCCAAGACATATTCTTCGCAGTCACCGTATCCGTTTACCGGAAAAGTCCAGTGCTCCAGCTTTCCAAACAGATCTTCGTCGGTCATCGGCTTAACGCGTCGATTGACGTCGGCATTGATGGCAATCAGTTCTTTCCAGCGAGCTTCGGATAGGCGAACGACAACAGGTTCGTATCGTTCTTGTGGGCAGGCCCAACCATTGTCGCGGCAAAATTGCTTATGTCCGATTGGCGCCTTCACTGCGGTTTTCATATCCATGAACCGGCCGGGATCGGCGTTTGCAGTTGTTCCTGTAACTGCGGTGGTGAATATGAACATTGATGCAAATAGAGTTTGTTTAAGTAATTTCATTGTATTGCCCTCCCCAAGGCTGGCGCTACAATGGCATTCGTCATTTTACTTCAAGAAAATCTCCATAGTGAAACTTGAAATATATTTGAGTTGTATTTAATGTATATTTGAGTTTATTTTTAGATTGATTTGAACAGAATTGGAGGCAAGTTTTTCTAAAATTTGACAGAACTTCTGTATGCCTCTGAAAAATATGAATTTTTGTACCTATTTGGCAAGGTGCGCTCCTGTTTCTACACCAAGAGCAACGATGCATGGAGAGACAAGTGAAGTAAAACTTGCTCAGAAATCGGGGTGAAAATAGTTGAATATTTTTTGGAAAATAGAATTGCGTTGAGAGGCTGGCAGCGAAGGTCATCCAAGTATGACGGATGGCGCTGTCCTCAATTTCACCAACTGGGTGAGTCGGGCCTGCCAGTATTGAATGATTGTTTGGGTAGCTGTAATGGCCGATGGGATTTAAGTCAGGTGAACGGCGGTTGCATGGTGGTAAGCCATATTCCAACCATTACCTTGGCAAAACAAACTGCGCGCCTTTCCAAGGCGGTTTTGGATTTTGACCCGAGCAGATGAATTGCGTGGTTCTTCCAACCGATCCAGATGCTGCTTTAGATTTTGGTCATCGGTCGAGTCAGACCCGCCGGCCTCATTTTGTGAGCCCGAACGTATGGCAGATTTTGCGGCTTCTAATTAAAGAAAATCAGGCGCTATCGGGGTCCGAGATATGCTGTTCCAGCAGCTCGCGGTTTTGAACAGCCGCGAATTCAACGGCAATTCCGCCTTCGATGCCTCGAACAACACGCGCATGCATCTTGCCGAGTGTGATGCTTTCGCCCGGTATGGGCTCAAGATCGGTTGCTATGGCGGCGCCTGACAAGGATACGTCAATGATCCGGCAAACATGTTCCGAACCATCCTGACGGATCATTCTGGTCATTGGGTTTTTCGGAACGAAACGATCGTGTCTGCGATCTTCCGGAAGGTTTAGCTCATCGCGATTTGCAAGCCAGGTAAGAACATTCGCAATCTTGTCGCGTTTTCTGGTCGTGTTTCGCAATTCGACCGCGAACCCACCGTCGATTAAGCGAGAGATTCGGCCTTCAACGCGGCTGAGATGGTCGAGATAGGCAATGACGCGTTCACCAACACGTCCAGTCACCGGCGTAATCATTGCCATGCCACCAGGGGACATGTCGATTATCTGACACGGATACTCGCGACGGTCCTCGAGCATAAACCGGCCCAGAATATTAACCTGAACCCGTTGATGTCGCCGGCGATCAGTGACTTGAAGCGATTTGCTTCCTTCAGGTGCTGTTGCCAATCCGGCGTTCATGCCCGTTTTTTCCAAAACCGTGCGCAATACGCACTACTCCCGGCTGAGAAAAGAATCTCAAGATATCTCATGAGTACTTTAAGCCGTCGGGGGTTAACGATGTGTAAGAGTGTAGCCAAGACATCGCTTAGGTCTAGGGTCTGAGTGCACAAAAATCTGTCAGCGCACGCATATTGGCCTGATATGCAAGGGAAAACGGCGTTGAATACATCGCGACAAGGATTGTGAATATTTTTAAAACAACGCGGAGTAGGCTGAAATCGGGGGTGTTGCCCCCCGCGTTTTGTACGGCTGGCGCCAGAAAAGAAGAGAATCTCTATTTCGATCCTCTTCTGAACTGGCGCGAGCAACGCTCAATTACATCTTTGAGATGAGCCCGAGTTTCAGTTTCAGGGCTTCCCGCCGGAATAGACGGTCAAGTGGCCGACTTTTCGTTCTGCGCCCCGTGGAAGAGGTGGCGTCGGAACTGACATGCCTTCTGCGGTGAACCTGGGCAAGATCGGGTTCACGGCATTTGATGTGTCAACGAAGTATGGCCGCTCGTCAGGCCAGACAAGACGCAGGCTGCTGATAGACTGGTTCAGGATTGGGTGGAGGCCGATCCAATAGGGCTTTTCCATCGGCGTACAGCTTCCAAGAATTCGGATCCGTCCTTCTCCTGGCACATTTAACGGAACCAGCAACATTTCCATTTGCAGAACTTGATCACGCTCGGTGTGACCGCTCACGCCGATGACTGCAGCTGCTGCATCTTCTGTAATAGCTGCGATGAGGCTTTCCAGTGCCTCACGGTCCTTGCTGTTCCAGCCGCGCAGGAAGTTCCGGCCTTTCAGCTCCCGGCAATGGGCTGAGCAAAGGCGTGTTCCGGCAAGACGGTAACGAACGTCCTGCGGACCATTCGTTTCCAGAATAAAGGTATCGCCGAGTAAGCCGCGAATTTCGCCTGGATCAACTTCACTGCGGTTTGGTGCCGGGCGAGCGCCACGCAGATTGTCCCAGTAAGAATAAAGAGTTTGCGTCACGCCGTGTTTCATCTGGACTCGCCTCTTTGCCAATTTGGCCCTGTGTCTCGTCACAAGACAGTTTTTGTTTCAAAACGGGACGATTGCTGTTCCCGGTTAGGTTTTGGCAATTACAAAGCAGGGGGCGTGCCAAGTCGGCGGATGTGTTTTTGTTAGGGTTTGGCGGCATTGTTAAGGTTAAAAATGAGTAAAGCTTGTCTGACGGCGCATGTGTTGGCAGGTTAACAATCTGTTCGCAATCAATAACGGGAGGGAGGAACCTGTTGTTGCTAGCCAGGCCGCACACGGTCAGGAACAGCCGCAAGAGCTGTCCCGATCAAGAAGAAGCGCCGCCACCTGTGAACAGTTGTCCATAGCGGACGCGTGGGGACGCGACCGAGTATTGGGGGGCATAGCAAAGCACTGGTCATCGTTCCGATGACTGGTGCTTTGTTTTTTAAGACGGCATTCTTGCCGAGCAAGTGTAGGCCCACTTCGCATCTGTTTGGTGCATGAAAACAATATTTGAGTAAGTATCACCCATATATAGTCCCATTTCCTGCTTAAGGCAGGGCAGGGAAAGGCTTGGGGTTCATGAACGTTTACCGAATTGATGAAGAACGCTCACGGCGTGAGAAAGCTCAAAAAGAGCAGGAAAAGAAGCGACAATCAGGTCCGCCTGTATTCAATCTGCCAAGCATCATCGTCTGGTTCGGCGGTGCCATGATTGCCATCCATCTGGTCCGCACGTTCCTATTGCCGACCAACTGGGACAATTGGGTCATTTATTTTTTCGCTTTCTGGCCCGCCAAATACACCGCGTCCGGACTTTCATCGCTTTCGCCGCTCGATCTTGCCTCCAGTGTCTGGGCATTCCTTAGCTACAGTCTTCTGCATGGCGGCGCCATGCATATCACCTTCAACCTGCTCTGGATGGCGATATTCGGAAGCGCTGTTGCTCGCAGGTTTGGTGCAGCTCGGTTTCTGGTCTTTTCTGCATTGTGCTCCGTCGGAGGGGCATTCGCTCATCTGGCGACCCATTGGGGAGAAGCTGCGCCGATGATCGGAGCGTCGGCTGTCGTTTCTGGCCATATGGCCGCAGCAATTCGCTTTGTTTTTGAATTGGGTGGCCCATTAGGGGCGATTCGCAATTCCCATCAGTCCGCCTACTCGGTCCCCGCGCAGCCCCTCGCAGAATGTTTCCGCAATCGGCAAGTTCTGGTTTTCGTTGGGATCTGGTTTGGCCTCAATTTGATATTTGGCTTCTTGAGCGGTCCCGTTGCAGGACAAGCCGCGAGTGTTGCCTGGCAAGCGCATATCGGTGGATTTGTTGCAGGCCTTGTGCTGTTCCCGTTGCTGGATCCGGTACCGCAGCGTCGAAATTAGTGGAACCTTGCCTCAACTGTTTGCGCGGCTAGAATTTTTTGCCATGATGCAGATGTCGCGCAAGTGACAAGTAGATAAATGCCATGGGAGGTGTTCCTAAATGACCGTTGCCGCAATTCTGAGTGGGAAAGGCCACGATATAATTACAGCGTCTGCTGAAACAACGCTGGGCGAAATTTGCGAGACCCTGGCAAAACGAAAGATTGGTGCCGTTGTCGTGTGTGACGGCGATAACGTAATCGAGGGGATTGTCTCTGAGCGGGACATTGTTCGGGTTGTCGGTACACAGGGACCAGACGCGCTCAAACTGAGTGCACACAGTGTTATGACAAAGGACGTTATTACCTGTACCGCACAAAACAGCGTCAATGAAGTGATGGCCAATATGACCAAGGGTCGTTTTCGTCATATGCCGGTCGTAGAGGATGGAAAACTCAGTGGGGTTATTTCCATCGGCGACGTGGTGAAATTCAAGATCGCCCAGGTCGAACTCGAAGCCGAGCAAATGCGCAGCTATATCTCGATGACATAAGAAATTGGCTGGCCATTTGGCCAAGCTCAATTGTAGACAACCCCTGGCTTTCGCCAGGGGATTGCGATGGTCTTGAAAGTGATGACTTTCGACGTTTCCGCGCAAACTGAAGGATGGGAAGCAGAATTAATGCAGATCATCGCGCAAAGTTTTGACGGAAATCACCAGGCGGGCCAGTCCTGCCGCTATATTTAATACATATAGTGCAATGAAATATGCTCCAGGTAGCTATGCGCGTTTCATTTTTCCTGGTGATGGGTCTGTTGATTTTGCCCCATCCTGCGATTGCCAACGATCTGGTTGAAGAAAAACCGGGTGCGCGGCCTGTGCGTTTTGCGCTCATGGAACTAAGCCCCTATGGCTTTTATGACGAGGTTGGAGCGCCTCGTGGGTATCTTTATGATCTTGCAAACGAAGTCCTCAAAACGGCAGACCTCCAGGGCGAGAGTGAACTTTTTCCTGTAAAAAGAATGGTGAGGAACGTTCTTGAGGGGAGTTGGGATTGCACATTTGTTGCAGCGACAGACTTCGTCAAAGATAACTTCTATCTGATTGAAAAAATTGGAAAGAAGCTGGAAGGCGGCATCATTCCCAAGCCGGGCATAACTCTTGGCGGTTATCAGAGCCTCTACAAATATGATATCGCAGTCCCGCAAGGGATGACGCTTACCAAGAAATTCGATTCTGATGACAAATTGTCGAAGGTGCTGACTGAAGGGTACCAGCAGAGCATCAGGATGCTGGTCGGCAATCGGTTGGAAGTGATCGCTGGAGCGATCGATAGTCTCAAGTTCACTGCAAAACAAATTGGAATTGATCCAAATACAGCTTTTGGTGAGCCGCTGGTTGTTGTCGATTTTGATATTTGGTTTGCTTGTTCGAATGACAATCCAAGTGCGGCGCGTGTCCAACGACTGAGAGACGCCGTCGTTACCTTGCGGGAAAGCGGAAGAATTAAGGAAATTATTGACGACTACCTCCAGCCGTGAAAATTGCCGCGTTTCAAAAATTGCCCCAATTGAGTCAAGCTGCTGTTTCATGACACCCCGTTGTGCTGTCATGGCGCACCTTCGGAGTGAGTTATGCTTACTTGCGATGAATGCTGGCACTGTGGGACTACCGTTGATTTCACCGTCCTTCCGACCTCAACAGCAATCTCAACAGGCATCAAACACCAAACAGGAATAAACAAACCCGCCGGAATGCAGCGGGTTTGTCAGTTTATGCAGGCTGGCCGACGTGCCAGTCATCGTTTTATCGGCATATTCGCATCGCTGCTCAGTTCGTTTCCTGTTGCTGCTTTTGGGTCAAAAACGCAGTGGCCTTGTCGAGCGCTTTTTGCGGATTTTCTTCCTGCCAGGTGGACTGAGACATGTCTGGCAGGTGATGTGCTATGCCTTTGTGGCAATCGATAGCCGGTAAACAGGAACCGTCCATGCACCTCAGATGAACGTTGGTCCTAACGTGTGAACGCCGCGGAACTGGCAAATTGTCAGCTCCGGCACTCAATTGGAGTGTTGGCGATCAGGCCGTCGCGCCCCTGTGCCGGATTGCACACCCCAGGCTACCTGCCAGGACGCCGACCAGAACCGCGATCGCAAGGTCAAAACTACCGATGTCGCCGAAACGGAAACCCGCAAAGACTACGGTTTCAAAAACCCCGACAAGCCCACCCAGAATGGCGGCTACTATCCAGTTTCGGGTCATCATTCCAAGCGCGAGGCCAAGGATGCCGGGGAGACTGAGAACATTGCCCCCGATGGTTCCAAGCAGATCAAGAATGCCAAGCATGGTTTTGCTCTTTCTTTGTAACGTTCAGACAGGCACAGGTCTTAGTTGGACCGGTTTCCGAGATAGGACCTGACGGCCGCGATATCATCTGTTTTCTGAGACTGAGGTGCCGTCTTGGCCTGAAGCTCGTCTGTGATGCGCTTGTATTCTTCCAGGTAGTCAGGTGGCAGCGCGTGGGCGATGCCCTGGTGACAGTCGATGCAGGTCATGTTCTCATCGATGGCCCGCTGATGCTCGGACGCAGCTCGTGTCTCCTGGATGGTGAAGTCCATGTATTCGAAATTATGGCAGTTGCGGCATTCGCGGCTGTCGGAGGCCTTCATCTTCCGCCAGACGAGCGAGGCCATGGCAAGCCGGTGCTCTTCATATTTTTCCGGCGTGGAAATCGTTCCCATGATCTCATGGTAGACATCCTTCACCGCGATGATCTTGGCTTTTACCTTGTGCTGCCATTCATGCGGCACATGGCAGTCGGAGCAGATCGCCCGGACGCCCGAATGGTTGTTGTAGTGGATCGTCTCCCGGTATTCGCCGAGATTGGTTTCCATGGTGTGACAACCGGTGCAGAATTCTTCGGTGTTGGTGAGTTCCATGCTCCAGTTGAACGCACCCCAGAAAAGGATTCCTCCAAGGAATCCGCCAATCGCGATAAAGCCGACGCTGAAAGCGGCGACCGGGCTCCATAAGCCATTCCAGAGTCTGCGGATCAGGCCGCCTTTCGGCTTTTCATTCGGATCTGACATGATCTCTTTTCTCCTTTTCCCGCGTCAGCGAACCTCGTTGGAAGGTTGGAAATCGTTGCCGACCAGTTCAGGGGCGTTGACCTGGGGAACATGGCACTGATTGCAGAACCAACGAGTACCAGCAACCGTGTCGAGCTGATTGCCTTCCCGGTCGAGGTAGTGGGTCATGGAAAGCGTCGGCGCGCTGCGCTCGCCGGCCACGGTCCAGTCATGACAGCTCAAACACTGGTTGGTGCGCTTGTCCATCTGGTACTGCGAGATGGAATGCGGGATCAAAGGCGGCTGTTGGCGATAGTTGCGCGCAATCCGGCCTTCCATTTGTTTGTGAACGCTATCGGCAGGCAGCGACTGATCGATTTCGCCGTGGCGCAGGCTCTGGACGGGGCCGGAAGATTGCGCAATCGCGAGCCCAACCAGAACCGTCGTGATTGCAAGGGTTGATGTTCCCACAAGGACTGGCAGTTTCATGTCAATTCTCCGTTGCTCCGTTCAAGCGGCATATTCTGAAGGCGCGTCCACCGCCTGTGTGGCGGCCTCGCTGACGCGCTGGTCAAACCGGTGGGTGAAAGCGAAAACATCGACTGCACAGACATCTATGCAGCGTCCGCAATTGGTACAGTCTGGTGACAGTATGACCGGCGTGTGGCCGGACTTGCCTTTCAAAGCAGGCGAAATCACGTGATTTTCCGGGCAGACGGCGTAGCAGTCCATGCAGTCGTTACAGGCCACACGGTTGGCGGCGCTTACCCGCAGCACACTCTTGGTGCCGACTAAGCCGTAAAACGCCCCGACCGGACAGATATGGCTGCACCAGCCGCGCCGGGACACCAGGAGATCAAACAGAAACACTGCCGCCACCACAACCCAGGCAAAGCCCATTCCGAATACAAGTCCGCGATGCACGATCGTGACAGGGTTGAGCAGTTCCCAGGCGATGGTGCCCGTCAGAGCGCTAACAACAAGGACCGTTCCCAGAACCCAAAGGCGTGCCGAACGCTTGGGCTGCCAGCCTTTTTGCAGCCCGAGCCGGTCGTGCAGCCAATGAGCGGCGTCGGTCACAGGATTGATCGGGCAGACCCATGAACAATAGACCCTGCCGCCGATCAGCGCATAGACAGCGAGCACGATGAATGCTCCGACAAACGCTGTCAGCTCGGGCAGATGTCCGCTGGCAATGCTTTGTAGAAGAACCAGAGGATCGGTCAGTGGCAAGACATCAAAAGTGCGCGAACCGGCCAGGGTACCGACCACCCACCAGATGCCAAACCAGGGCCCCAGCAGGAACAGGCCAAGAAAGAAAGCTTGCGACAAACGGCGCAAAACCAGATAGCGATGGGCGCCGAACCGACCTTTGATGCGGATTGCCTCCAGCCCGACAGGGAGGCTTGTATTGGCGCTCATTGGCCACCTCCCGGAAGTTTGAAGGCAGGTTCATACCCGCCCGCTGCCTCTGGCGCACCACCAACTGGCGCTGGCATCCGATCTGGTAGGTCGATGATGCCTTCCACCAGTGGCGCACCCTTGCGTTCCTTTTCTTCCCAACCCTTGCGGTAGTGATCGGCTGAGGATCCGCGCGCCAGCCGGATCGGCAAAACCTTGATGGCTGCGTCCGGCAGGACACAACTTTTTTCACAAAGTCCACACCCAGTGCAGTGGCCCGCATGCACCGTTGGCGCAAATATGGCGTGTTTTCCGGACCTTGCATTGTGGGAGATTTCCAAGGTGATTGCCTCGTCGATCGCCGGGCAGACCCGATAACAGACGTCGCAGCGCAAGCCGAGGAAATTCAGGCAGTTTTCCTGATCCACCAGGACCGCGGTGCCCATGCGGGCATCGTCGATACTCTTAAGCCCCGGGTCGAGTGCACCGGTCGGACAGGCGGCGACACAGGGGATGTCGTCGCACATTTCGCAGGGCACGTCGCGGGCTGTGAAGTAAGGCGTCCCCGTAGCAGGGCCGTCTTCACCGAGCTCAGCCAGTTTCAAGGTGTCATAGGGACAGTCCCGAACGCACAGTCCGCAGCGGATACAGGCCGACAGAAAGTCTGATTCCTGCATGGCGCCTGGTGGACGCAAGGCCTCCACAGGCAGCGCGCGGGCATCGCGCGCTACATAAGCCAGCAGCGTGCCTGTGACCGCACAGCCACCGGCGACACGCGCCGTTTCCGTCAGGAAACGGCGGCGGCCGGGAGATTTTGGCTGTGAGGTGGCTGACATGGCTGGCGACCCTCGATGCGCCTTTAAGCGCGTTCGACCTTACAAGCACATTTCTTGAAGTCGGTTTCCTTGGATAACGGGCAGGTCGCGTCCAGGGTCAACTTGTTGATCAGCTGACTCTCGTCGAACCATGGCACGAATACCAATCCCTTCGGTGGCTTGTTACGGCCGCGGGTTTCAACCCTGGTAAGCATCTCGCCTCGACGGGTGGAAATCAGAATTTCCTGTCCGCGGCGCACATCGCGTGCCTTTGCATCGTCCGGATGCATGTAACAGACAGCCGACGGATAGGCGCGGTGCAGTTCCGGTACTCGTCGGGTCATCGAGCCGGAATGCCAGTGCTCCAGAACACGTCCGGTGCACAGCCACAGGTCGAAATCATCATCCGGGCTTTCTGCCGCCACTTCATAGGGAGCAAAGATGATTTTCGCCTTGCCATCCTTGTGGCCGTAGAACTGGACGCCCTTGCCTTTTTCGACATAGGGATCATAGCCTTCGCGGAAACGGTAGAGCGTTTCCTTTCCATCGACCACTGGCCAGCGTAGACCACGTGCCTGGTGATAGGTTTCGAACGATGCCAGATCGTGGGCATGCCCCCGGCCGAATTCGGCATATTCCTCGAACAGACCCTTCTGGACGTAGAAACCAAAATGCTCCGATTCGTCGTTGTCGAAGCCATCCGGTGTCTCTGACACAGGATACTTGTCGACCACGCCGTTGGTGAACAGCACTTCATAAAGCGTCTTGCCAGCCAGTTCGGGCTTTTTGGCGATCAGTTCTTCACCCCAAGCTTCCTCAACAGTGAAACGCTTGGAGAATTCCATGATCTGCCAGACATCAGACTTGGCTTCACCGGGTGCCTTGACCTGTTGGCGCCAGAACTGGGTCCGGCGCTCTGCATTGCCGTAGGCACCTTCCTTCTCTACCCACATCGCGGTCGGCAGGATCAGATCCGCGGCCATTGTCGTCACAGTCGGATAAGGGTCGGAGACGACGATGAAGTTTTCCGGATTGCGATAGCCCGGAAGACCTTCTTCGTTCATGTTGGGTGCAGCCTGCATATTGTTGTTGCACTGAACCCAGTAGGCATTGAGGTCACCGTCTTTCAACTTGCGGTGCTGCAGTACGGCGTGGAAACCCGGTTTCGGTGGAATGGTGCCGGCCGGAATATTCCAAGCGGTTTCACAGATTTCCCGGTGCTTGTCATTGGCAACGACCATGTCGGCTGGCAGCCGGTGGGCAAATGTGCCGACCTCACGCGCCGTGCCGCAGGCAGACGGCTGACCGGTCAGGGAGAACGGCGAATTTCCCGGTTCCGAGATTTTGCCGGTCAGCAGATGCACATTGTACATCAAACCGTTCACCCAGGACCCGCGGGTATGCTGGTTGAAGCCCATGGTCCAAAGCGACATTACCTTACGGTTTGGATCGGCATATTGCTGGGCCATTTTTTCCAGAGCGGCTGCTGGAACGCCGGAGAGTTCGGACACTTTGTCGACGGTGTATTCGGAGACCGCTTCGGCATATTCTTCAAAACTCATCGGCGCCAATTTGCCGGAATTCGGATTGGCAGCTTCCTGTTGCAGCGGATTGCTGTCCCTGAGACCGTAGCCGATGTCAGTGTCAGTTTTTGTGATGTTCACATGGGCATTCATGAAGTCCCAATTCACCGCATCATTCTGGATGATGTAGTTGGCGATGTAATTCAGGATTGCCAGGTCGGTCTGCGGAGCAAACACCATTCCGTTGTCGGCCAGCTCAAAGGAGCGATGCTCGTACGTCGACAGTACGTGCACTTCACAGCCTGGCTTGGTCAGCCGAGTGTCAGTCAGACGAGACCACAGGATCGGGTGCATCTCGGCCATGTTAGAACCCCAGAGCACGAACGTATCCGCGTGCTCCAGATCGTCGTAACAGCCCATCGGTTCGTCAATACCGAAGGCGCGCATGAAGCCGACTACGGCGGAGGCCATGCAGTGGCGTGCGTTCGGGTCGATATTGTTGGAGCGCAGGCCGGCCTTCATGAACTTGGCTGCTGCATAGCCTTCCCAGACAGTCCACTGACCCGAGCCGAACATCCCGACGGAGGTCGGACCTTTTTTGGCCAACGCCTCTTTCCACTTCTCGGCCATTACGTCGAAGGCTTCGTCCCAGCTCACTGGCTCGAACTCGCCATTCTTGTCGAAGACGCCGTTCGATTTACGCAGCAGCGGTGTTGTCAGTCGGTCCTGGCCATACATGATCTTGGACAGGAAATAGCCCTTGATGCAGTTGAGCCCCCGATTGACCGGCGCGTCCGGATCACCTTGAGTGGCGACGACGCGGCCTTCCTTGGTCCCCACCAAAACGGAACAACCCGTGCCGCAGAAACGGCAGGGTGCCTTATCCCAACGGATGTCGGCATTTCCCGGTTGCGCTTGCGCAGCACCCGTGGTGAGCGTGATGCCTGCGGCAGAGGCCGTTGCGGCCGCCGCTGTGGCCTTCAGAAAAGTCCTGCGGGATTCAGAGGTTGTCATGGATCTGGTCTCCGGCTTGGCTGGAATTGGCTGGCAGGGAGGCGGTGTTGTTCGCTGCTAGGTCTTCAAAGTGGTGGTATGTGATCGTCACAGAGATCACGCCAGGAATCTGGTGCATGGCCATAATCTGATCGGCGGCAGTTTGTGTTTGTGTGTCTTCAACGACGACCACGAACCGGCCGTCATCACTTGCGCCGTGGACCTCAGCGCCTTCAAGAGCCTCGATACCGCTGCGGACGGCGTCGGCCGTTTCACCTGTTGCATGCACGAGGCAGCCGCAAATATTCATGCTGTGATCTTCTCGGTTTGGGTCTCTTGCTGTGTGAGACGGATTGCTTGAGCTGGACAGGAATGTGCGCATGCGCCGCACCCGGAGCATTGATCAGCGTCAATCAACGGTTCCGATTTTCCTCCCAGGGCGAGTTTGAAACGAATTGCGCGTGGTTCACAGACGTCCTCGCAAGTGCGGCACATGACGCCTTGAAGCGAGAAACACGAGTCCTGAACTTCGGCTTTCCAGGGCCAGTTGGAATCGCGCGTTGAGTCTATTGCGTCGGTTGGGCAGGCCTCCGCACAGGCATTACAAAAAGTGCAAGCCCCTGCGCTAAAGTCCAGAACCGGGTGCTGGTTTCCGGTCAGCACAATAATGTTTTCCGGGCATGCTTTGGCGCATTCCTGGCATCCTGTGCAATGGGCTGCAATCGATGCTTCATCGGACCGGGGCGGCCTGACAGGAACATCCCTGGTTCGGCGTGAGAGGGTCAAAAAAGCTCTCCGACTGGCCGAAAACTGAGGGTCTTTTGACATGCGTCAGCCCACTGCCTGCCGCTGGCGCGACCGGTATGTCCAGCAGACACCGCCGCCGCCGCTGCCGTCATTTGGGCAGCGCTTGACCGGCGCCAGCACGCTGGCAAGATCAAAGAATGAATGCCGCTCACCCCGTCCGGATAGAACGTCAACGTCCGCCATAGCCGCTCCCTCGTACGCGGATAGGATTTCTTCTCGGCGTGCCGCTGCGTCAGTTTGGCGCGCCTTTCGGGGAGCTTAGGCGAAGGAGAGATAATTTCGATATAAGTAGGAATACGTACAAAGGAGTAATAAACCTTTTGAATTATTGACATTCCTCAATGCAATCAAATTCAAGAGGTGAAGGCGCATGCTAACCGGATGAAGGCAAATCAGTTTTTGCCATAGACGTCTTTGGGATCATAGACCCGGTTCTCATAAACCCTTTCCAGCCGAGTTTCGCCGGTTTCCTGCTTTGCGATCTTTCGGAAAAAGCAGGAATTGTAACCGACGTGGCAAGTGGCTCCGTTTCCAGCGACAGATACTTTCAGAACCAGGGCATCCTGATCGCAGTCGGTGAGAATCTCGTGTACAGTCTGGATCTGCCCCGATGTCTCACCTTTTTTCCAGAAGTTTTGGCGTGACCGGCTCCAGTAACATGCCTCTCCGGTTTCAATCGTGCGGGACAGGGCTTCCTTGTTCATGTAACCGACCATCAGGACTTCACCGGTTTCCACATCCGTCACGACAGCGACGATCAGCCCGTCCGAATCGAATTTCGGCATCAGGAGGTCGCCGTTTTCTACCGCTGACTTGTCGCCGCGTTCCAAGATGCTGGGATTACACATGAAGAAATGCCCTTGCCTTGTTAAAATTGCGGCAAGGGCGTCTTTGTGACTTGGCCTTAGCCGCGAACCAGTGACATGAATTTGGCCTGCTCGGCCGGATCGTCCTGGAATACGCCAGTAAATTGGGTGGTGATCGTAGAGACCCCCGGTTTTTGTACGCCGCGCATCGTCATGCATTGATGCTCTGCTTCAAGCATCACAGCCAGACCGCGTGGCGCCAGGGCATCGTCAATGACGGATGCGATCTGGGCAGTCAAGTTCTCCTGTGTCTGCAGGCGCTTGGCATAAATGTCCACCACACGAGCAAGTTTGGAGAGACCGACAACGCCTTCAGCCGGATAGTAGGCGATATGGGCTTCGCCAATGAAAGGAAGCATATGGTGTTCGCAATGCGAATGGAACGGAATGCCGCGCACAAGTACAATGTCCTGATAGCCGCCAACATCTTCGAACGTCCGTGCCAAGTGCTCAGCAGGATCCTCAAAATAGCCGCTGTAAAGCTGGCTTAGCGCCTTTACGACACGCTTAGGCGTTTCCACCAGGCCTTCACGGTCCGGATCATCCCCGGTCCACGCGAGAATGGTGCGCACCGCCGCTTCCACTTCTTCGCGGCTAGGGCGATGTAATTGGTCCGGTGACCTTCTTTCGAATGCTTTAACTACCGGCTTGAGGACAGCGTCCATTGGGATCCTCGCAATTTTACCCTTGTCACTCGTCATACGGCGCTCTTTTGTGCACAGGTCATTGGCCCAGAAGCTGCGGACCATTATCATACTCCACGCAAAAAGCGAACGCACAGTTTCTAAGCGAACTGAGTTGATATCAAGCGCACATACGACTTAACAAATATCAACTGCGACCACTCTGCCCCTTGCGAATTTGCCGTGACAACTGATCTATATATAGGAAAGTACCATGCCAGCAATGTGGCACGCGATCACTGGCTTTCACGAAGAGGCGAGAATGCTTGACGACATTTATAATTCGAAGATCCTCGAATTCGCCGGAAACATCCCGCGAATTGGTCGTCTTGAAGGTCCTGACGCAACGGCGAAGGCACATTCCAAGCTTTGTGGCTCGACCGTTCTTGTTGACTTATGTGTGAAGGACGGTGTGGTCACGGACTTCGCCCACGACGTAAAAGCATGCGCGCTCGGGCAGGCATCGTCCTCAATCATGGCGCAAAACGTTGTTGGTGCGTCATCTGATGAGCTTCGCGAAGTCCAAAAAAGCATGCGTGCCATGCTCAAGGAAGGTGGGGAACCACCTGTGGGACGCTTTGAGGATTTGAAGTTTCTGGAGCCAGTTCGCGAATACAAGGCACGCCACGCCTCAACTTTGCTGACCTTTGACGCTGTTGTAGACGCTCTGGACCAGATCGAGGCTAAAGCGAAAGAAAACGGCGCAGCGGCCTGAAGGCTGCGCTCCGTAGGCTCATAGGTACCTTATGTGCTCTCCGATAAAATCGGATACCGAAGCGATCCCGGGCAAGCGCTTGTCGCTCGCCGGAAGGGCAGCAATTGGTTTGATCTGGATTTACAGGCATTCGCTTTCGTTGTTCATGGGCAGGGGATGCCGATACGCGCCGACATGTTCCGACTATACGGAACAGGCGATCCGTCGATACGGGTTCTGGACTGGTGGATGGATCGGGTTTTCGCGAATTCTGAGATGCAACCCATGGGGCGCGTCCGGATACGATCCTGTTCCCGATAATCTGCCTAAAGCCGGACGCTGGTGGCTTCCATGGAGGTATGGGCACTGGAATGGCAAACATATCTCGGACGATTACAGACTGGACTAAGCTAGGGTCAGGACCCATTAATTTGATTGAAATGGCGCAACAAACGGCAATGAGCTGCAAGGAAAAGCGCGATAAGCGGGCTTTCTGCCCGGATGAGCGGTTTGACGCAGCAGATCGAAGCCGTTTTTGCGTCCCTTTGGGATAGGGTGAACTTGCGCAGCAACGTCGTTGCAAATCTTTGAAAACCATGCGGTTTCCTACAGTTTTGCGCCTCGTATCCGAACAAATTCATTCCTACCATTTCATCCAAATTAATGGGTCCTGACCCTAGGTGTTTTTAGGAATACAATCTGTCACAAAAGAGTTGGCTCTTTTAGAGCGAAGAAGTTCAACACCTGCTTTTTAAAGTACGTGACGATAGGTTGGCGACACTGGTCTAGACTGCCCGCACACACTTGTTGGCCTCAGCTAAGTGTTTTTACTTCACCGTAGGTAGCGATGGCGTTGTCTCTATGTCAAATGCACCGAAAAGCTTCGTTGCAGACGATTGGTTTATTCCTGCAAAGTGACGAAGTTTAAATATTTGTAACCGAGCTGCGAAGCTGTCTGGACTTCATCAGGAAATCCCATCTTCAAAAGGTGGTTCGCCAAATCCGCATCAACTTCGGCGATACTGCTCAGAATTCTAAGCGTCACATCGCTGTTTGCAGAACTTGGAAACCTAAACAATGCGCCCGGTGCCGCCTGTCGGTGATTAGCAGCAGCGAACAAAAGAAGGCAGGTTGAATAGCATCTTTTCCCACTTCGTATCGAGACGGTCACGGTTGTTTTTTCTCGTTGGGCTGCTCGGATTATCCGCACAATTCTGATTGCAGCGGCCAAATCCCCACCGGTGCAATCCAATTCGATCACGATAGGCTTGGGGTAGGGAATCGACAGCATCGCGGCAGCATAAAGCCGACGAAAGTGCCGGGAACTCTGGGGTAGAATTTCACCCTCCAAGGATAGGACATTGTGAGACAAGGTCCAGTTTCCGTTGTTGATTTCGCCCGCCGAAACACCTGCACCCATCAAAATCATGCTGGAATATGTCATCCAGACAGCCATAAATCTGATTATCGTGTTTTGATCCAATGTCATGGTGTTCATACTAAGGGATGCCCGCTACGCAGCCGCTACCTATCGAGAGAGTAGTCGTTATTTATGCGTTACAAATCATAGATAGGAATTGCTGGGCGGGAACGAGCAGGCTTAGAATAAAGGCCCAGACGCTGGTGGAGCGATACATATGTCGCAATTGTGCCTCAATCTGCTTGGAGCGTTCGACGCCAAATGTAACGGCATTTCTCTGAAATTACCGCGCAACAAGGCAAAGGCTTTGCTCGCGTATCTAGCGATGCCGACCGGAAGGATCTGCTCCAGAGACGAAGTGTGCAGGCTGCTATGGAGTCGATCCAGTGAAGAGCAGGCGCGTGCAAGTCTTCGACAAGTCCTGTTTGTATTAAGAAGGTCATTACCAGAAGAATTCTGGCCTATCTCTCTGGATGATGATCTGAGTCTTGACGCGCGATCTATTGCGCTAGACGTAGGCGATTTTGCTGACGCCGCCGTCGCGGGATCGATTTCAGATTTAGAACGGGCATCTGAGCTCTATCGCGGGCCATTCCTTCAGGGCATCAGTCTTCGCGAAGATGGGTTTGAGGAATGGATCGCGGTAGAACGTGTACGTCTTGAGGGCATCGCTGTGTCCGTGATGACGCGCCTTGTGAAACACTATCTTTTGGTTTCGCGCCACGATGACGCAATAGCATTCGCTAATCGAATTCTTAGCATAGATCACTTGCACGAGGAGGCTCACCGCGCCTTAATTCGATCTTATTGTGCGACTGGAAGTTCCGGCCTTGCACGGATGCAATACGAGATTTGCCGGAAGGCACTGTATCGTGAGCTGGGCGTGGTGCCTGCCGAAAAAACGCAATTAGAAATTAAAAATGTAGTGTGTGGCCACAGATCTCCAGCTCAATCCCTCGCTCAGTCGATAGAACATTCCAAAACGCAAGAGGTGAAATTTTGCCACGCCTTCGACGGCATCAAGATCGCATACGCGACGGTCGGTGATGGACCACCCCTTGTCAAAGCGCCAAACTGGATGACCCACTTGGAATATGAGTGGGAGAGTCCTGTCTGGCGACATTTTCTTGGAGAGTTTTCAAAAAACCGTACGCTTATTCGATTTGACCAACGTGGGAATGGTCTTTCCGATAGGGACGTGGCCAACCTTTCCTTCGATTCCTTTGTCAGAGATTTGGAGGCAGTCGTAGATGAACTCAATATTGATCGATTTCCATTGCTTGGTATTTCTCAAGGTTGCGCGATCTCGATCGCCTATGCAGTCCGTCACCCAGAAAGGGTGAGCAAGCTTATTCTGTATGGTGGTTTTGTTTTCGGCGCTGCTAAGCGCGATCCTGAAAGTTGCGGAGTTTCGGACGCCATCAACACCTTGATCCGACATGGCTGGGGGCAAGACAATTCAGGTATTCGGGAAATGTATGCCGCAAAACTGATTCCTGGGGGAACAAAGGAGCAGATGGATTGGTACACAGAACTGATGCGTGTGAGTGCATCTCCCGAGAATGCGCTTCTATTGCGGGAAGCTATGAGCCAGGTGGACATTTCTGATCTACTCCCGGCTGTGCAGGCACCAACCTTGGTCCTCCATGCGCGCAATGATGCCATCGCCCCATTTGAAGAAGGTCGTACAGTCGCGGCACAAATTCCCAATGCCCGTTTTGTAGCACTCGACGGCAAGAACCACATTTTACTTGAAGATGAACCTGCTTGGTCGAAGTTCGTCGAGGAAGTGATGAGGTTTCTTGAAATGTCTACATAGAGCCTCCCTGCAAACGGGATAGGAGTGTTGGTTACCTGTAAAACTGTTTTCGCGTAACAGTTGACCCTGGGGAACGCGAATGCGACGCTCACGCTTCAGCCAAATGGCGGAGGGAGCGATGAGTGCGTGTGATTTCCATCTCGTCATGATAAAGCCGACTCACTACGATGATGACGGTTACCCGATCCAGTGGCTCCGATCCGCAATTCCGTCCAATACACTTGCAAGTCTGAACGGTCTTGCAGAGGCTGCACGTGAACGGCAGGTCCTTGGCAAGGATGTTCGCATTCATCTGCATACCTATGACGAAACCAACAAGCGTATCAGGCCGCACAAGTTGGCCCGGCAAGTGAGAGAACATGGCGGCAAGGCACTGATTGCACTGGTCGGCGTGCAATCAAATCAATTTCCCCGCGCCACAGACCTTGCCCATGCCTTTTTGAAAGAAGGTCTGCCAACGGCGATTGGCGGGTTTCATGTCTCCGGCTGCATTTCCATGTTGGATGAGATGCCTGAGGAGATGGTGCAACTGCAAAACGAGGGTGTCAGTTATTTTGCAGGCGAGGCGGAAGACAGGAGGCTGGACCAGGTACTTCAAGATGCATTTTCGGATGATTTGAAACCCCTTTACAACTTCATGGACGATCTGCCGTCTCTCGAAGGTGAACCGACACCGATCCTGCCAAATAAGCATATTCAATTTACGGCCGGGTCTCATTCAAGCTTCGATCTGGGTCGGGGGTGTCCGTATCAATGTTCGTTTTGCACGATCATCAACGTACAGGGTCGCAAAAGCCGGTTTCGTTCAGCCGACGATCTGGAACTAATCATTCGTGACAACTACGCCCAGAACATCAACCGGTTTTTCATCACAGATGATAATTTTGCGCGCAATCGTGAGTGGGAAGCTCTGTTTGACCGTCTGATTGAACTTCGTGAAAACGAATACTTCGATATCAAGTTCATCATCCAGGTGGACACGCTCTGCCACAGGATCGAAGGCTTTATCGAAAAGGCGACGCGTGCAGGGGTGAACAGGGTTTTCATAGGACTTGAAAACATCAATCCGGACAACCTTCTGGCTGCCAAAAAGCGGCAGAACAAGATCACTGAATATCGAGAAATGTTGCAGAAGTGGCGGTCGCACGGCGCAACGACTTATGCCGGCTACATTATCGGCTTCCCGGGTGACACAAGAGAATCGGTGTTGAGGGATATCGAAATCATCAAGAATGAATTGCCGCTGGATCTGCTGGAATTCTTTTACCTGACGCCTCTACCGGGCTCAGAGGATCATAAGGTTCTGCTTTCCAAGGGCGCCTGGATGGATCCGGATCTGAACAAATACGATCTCAATCATCGCGTATCTCACCACCCGAAAATGAGTGATGAAGATTGGGAGGGGGCCTACAAGGACGCTTGGCAAAGTTACTACTCGGATGACCACATTGCGACTGTCCTGAGCCGTGCAGCGGCACATAGAAAAGGGCGCCCCGGAAACAAACTGTTTCTGATGATGTGGTTCAAGCTGATGGTGTTGTGTGAAGGGGTGCACCCACTGGAGGGCGGCTATTTTCGCCTGAAATTCAGAAAAGATCGCCGGAGTGGATTGCCCATAGAAAGTCCGCTTGGCTTTTATGCGCGGTACTTAAGCGAAATTCTGGTCAAGCATTGGTCCTACATTGCCTCCACCTTGCGGGTTTACATGATTTACAGGAGAGTAAAGCGTTCACCGAACCGGCGCAGCTACAAGGATATCGCGATATTGCCCATGGAGCAGGCTGCAGAAGAGGGGCTGGCCATGATCCGGGAAACACGCGGCGGGGTGGAAGCTGTCGCCAAACAGGTTCGCGACGCCGCCTTGCGAAAGGCCGGCAAGGACAAAGCCAGGGCCTCGTCCTCCTGAGGACCGTCAGGCTGTTGCCTTTTGCCGGATCAGGCTCCATCCAAACGTCATGCCCATGGCAGCCAGGATAATCGTTGCGGCTCCAATCAGCTGCAGTGGATGCAGTCGATGGCCAAACGCCGCGTAGTCGACAAAGATCGCGACGACCGGATAGATGAAAGAAAATGCTCCCTGAAGATAGGTGGGCAGCTTCTGAACAGCACCATACATCAAGATATACATGATCCCGGTGTGAACGACTCCGAGGGTGATCAATGCGCCCCAGGACACAGGGGTATCTGGCAGCGCATTCCAGCTGACGAAGGGTGCCAGCATCAAAATGCCGACGCATACCTGAATGAGCGCGATGAGCTGTGGCGGTGTGCCGGCAAGTTTTTTCGTCAGGAGAGCAGCAACCGCCCAAAAGAATGCGGCACTCAGCGCGAGCGCGATACCGAGGATATAGTTTGCACCTGAGGTATCGGCGCTGCCAGGCTCAGTTCGAATGATGAGAAGCACCCCAACAAAAGCAATGGCCAGCCAACCAAGTTTTTTGGCAGTGACACGCTCGCCCAGAAACAGGACGCCAAATCCGACAAGGATGAAAGGCTGGGTATTATAAACAGCGGTGGCCACTCCAATCGTAGCTTCGCGATAGGCGCTGAACAACATTGCCCAGTTGGCTACGATTGCGATACCGCCGATTCCCGCGATGGCCAGTTGTTTCCACGTCAGCGTGTTTTTCAACAATCCTTGTGCGCCGCAGATGACCAGCAAAGCGGCGGCTCCAAATGCACAGCGCCAGAAAACCACGTCAATTGCCGATTGGCCCGACAGAACCACAAACAATCCTATCGTGCCAAGAATGGTCATGGCGGCTGTCATCTCTGCCGAACCGCGTAATGTCTGGTCCATAATCGTCCCTCCGAGAGCTTGCACTGGCGAAAGAATGACAAAGGGATGGACGGAATTACATTTGATTGCTTAGGTGAATATGCCAATTTAAGTTACTATATTAGGTAATATGGCGGTGTTGGCTAAAAAATGAAAATTGACGAAGCGGACGGAAAAATCATCGAAGCACTCATCAAAGACGCACGCATGTCCTTGAAAGACCTTGCTGCGCACGCCGGACTTTCGTCGCCCGGTGTATCGGAGAGAATCCGAAGGTTACTGGACCGGGGCATTGTCAAAGGCTTCAGTGCGGACATTGATCACAAGGCGCTGGGTTACAGTCTGCAGGCGATTGTACGCATTCGCCCGCTACCGGGAAAACTGCATATTGTTCAGCGCTTGATTGAAGATATTCCAGAGTTTTGCGAATGCGACAAAGTGACGGGAGATGACTGTTTCATTGCCCGTCTTGTTGTTCCATCCATCGAGGAACTGGATGGCATTCTGGACAAGGTTGCCGACAAGGCGGAAACGAGCACTTCAATCGTGAAATCACAGCCGATACGCAGGCGGCCACCGCCGCTTGTGATCGAACGCGATAGCCGTTGAACTTTTCAGCGCAAATCCCATAACTCAGATTTTCTGGCCGGTTGTCAAATTTCAGCCAGTATTAATGCTGGATCGAGGTTGCCCGCGGCTGGAAAGGGTTGCTGTTTTCCGTTGAATCCACTATCAGCGGGCGGTCCTAATCCTTTGAAACGCTTACCTGCCTTGTCTGCAGGAGTGAGCAGGAGAAAAATTATGATCCAACTGACTTTCCCCGACAATTCCGTGCGCGAATATGAAGCTGGTACCACCGGCCTCGACGTCGCAGCAGGTATTTCCAAGTCGCTTGCCAAAAAAGCGGTGGCAATGACGCTTGATGGAGAGCTCCAAGATCTCTCCGATCCGATTAAAACCAATCATCAGATTGAAATCGTAACCCGCGATGATCCGCGTGCCGTGGAATTGATCCGTCACGATGCTGCTCACGTGATGGCTGAAGCGGTGCAGGAACTGTGGCCGGGGACCCAGGTCACGATCGGTCCCGTTATCGAAAATGGCTTTTATTACGATTTCAAGCGCGTACATCCCGACAGTGGCGAGGACTGGCCCTTCAACACAGAAGAGCTTCCTGTCATCGAAAAGAAGATGCGCGAGATCATTTCGCGCGGTGCCCAGTTTACCAAGGAAGTCTGGTCCCGCGAGGAAGCCAAGACCTACTTTGCCGCTAAAGGCGAAGACTACAAAATAGAACTGATCGACGCTATTCCTGAAGATCAGGAACTCAAGATTTACAAGCAAGGTCAGTGGCTTGATCTTTGCCGCGGTCCGCACATGGTTTCCACCCGGCAGATTGGCGATGCCTTCAAACTGATGAAGGTTGCCGGTGCCTATTGGCGCGGCGATTCCAACAACGAGATGCTGACCCGCATCTACGCCACTGCCTGGACCAACGAGAAGGACCTCAAGGGCTACCTTCACATGCTGGAAGAGGCCGAGAAGCGGGATCACCGCAAGCTTGGCCGTGAGATGAACCTGTTTCACTTTCAGGAAGAAGGCCCTGGTGTTGTCTTCTGGCACCCAAAGGGGTGGGACATGTTCCAGAACCTGATTGCCTACAAGCGCCGGGTTCTGAAAGATACCTACAAGGAAGTGAATGCGCCGCAGGTGCTGCACACTTCGCTTTGGGAAACGTCCGGTCACTGGACCTGGTACAAGGAGAACATGTTCTCCGTCCAGTGTGCCGACCAGGAAGCCGAGGACGACAGGGTCTTTGCTTTGAAACCCATGAACTGCCCCGGGCACGTTCAGATTTTCAAGCACGGCCTGAAAAGCTATCGTGACTTGCCCATGCGGCTCGCCGAATTTGGCGTGGTTCATCGCTATGAGCCGTCCGGTGCCTTGCACGGTCTGATGCGTGTACGCGGCTTCACACAGGATGATGCGCATGTTTTCTGCACAGAAGAGCAGATGGCCGATGAATGCCTGAAGATCAATGATCTCATTCTCTCGGTTTACAAGGACTTCGGTTTTGATGAAATCGTCGTCAAGCTGTCGACCCGGCCTGAGAAACGCGTTGGTACAGATGATTTGTGGGACCATGCCGAAGAGGTCATGGGAGACGTCCTGAAGCAGATCGAGGCCCAGTCCGGCGGTCGGGTGAAAACCGATATTCTGCCGGGTGAGGGCGCCTTCTACGGTCCGAAGTTCGAATATACGCTTCGCGATGCCATTGGTCGCGAATGGCAGTGCGGAACCACGCAGGTTGACTTCAACCTGCCGGAACGGTTCGGCGCTTTCTACGTCGACAACAATGGCGAAAAGAAAACACCTGTGATGATCCACCGTGCGATCTGCGGATCCATGGAGCGGTTCCTCGGCATTTTGATCGAGAACTTTGCTGGGCACTTCCCACTTTGGTTTGCTCCCTTGCAGATCGTGGTTGCGACGATTACCTCAGAGGCTGATGAATACGGTCAGGAAGTTGCGGATCAGCTGAAAGCCAAGGGGCTGAAGGTGGAAACCGACTTCCGCAATGAGAAGATCAACTACAAGGTACGCGAACATTCGCTTGCCAAGGTTCCGGTGATCATCGTTTGCGGCATGCGTGAAGCGGAAGAGCGGACCGTGAATGTCCGCCGTCTCGGTTCCAAGAACCAGACACCAATGGGTCTTGATGAGGCGGTCGAAGCATTTGTGGAAGAGGCGACGCCGCCTGACTTGAAATAAGCAGCTTTCCCATGCTGGGAAACTGAAAGGCAGCACGCGGTCCAATCGCGATTGCGTGCTGTCATATTTTTGAAACGGGGCAACTGGTAATTGCTTCTGAATTTGCCAATATGTCTCCAGACAAAAGACGACGGTCGTGAACTACGCAGAATTCAGTTACGCCAACCCTGAACATCATCCGCTGAAACGCTGGACCATTCGCGCCATCGAGGGAATCTCTGGTCGCGGAAAGCTCGTCGATCTTTACGGTGTCTGGAAGCACACCATGGTCGGCACTTCCGATTACATCTGGAATGACCTTCTGGGTCTTATCAATCTGGATGTGTCCGTTACAAACGGCGAATGGCCACCTGAGAACCTTCCCAAAGGGCCTCTGGTTCTGATTGCAAACCATCCTTATGGCATTGGTGACGGTCTGGCGGTGCTTGCGCTCGCCGAACAACTGAACAGACCTTTCAAGATACTGATCAATAACGAACTTTTGAAAGTTCCGGAAGTCCGGCCGTTTTCGCTTCCTGTTGATTTTGAAGAAACAAAACAGGCCTTGAAAACCAATATGGAGACCCGCAAGGAGGCGCTTCGCCTCTTGCAGGACGGCACGACCATTATCGTGTTTCCGGGGGGCGGGGTTGCGACGGCTTCCAAACCATTCGGCCGGGCACAAGAACTGCCTTGGAAAACCTTCACTGCCAAGATGATCCGCTCTTCAAAGGCAACTGTTTTACCGCTTTATTTCGTTGGTCAGAATTCCTGGTTGTTCCATCTTGTGAGCAAATATTCGCTGACTTTGCGCCTGTCTCTTCTCGTCAGGGAATTCCGGCGAATTCTTGGTTCGGTAATTTCTGCCCGTGCTGGACAGCCAATCCCGTATGAAACTTTGTCTGGTTTCAAGGACCAAAAGGAAGTCATGGACTTCCTGCAGACAAAGGTCATGGAAATGGCGCCTGCCAAACACAGTCGCTTGCCCAGGCGGCGTTAAACTTGCTCGGGTAATTTGCCAAACAAACCCGCTCTCATATGCGGACCGGCGTGTGATCGCTGGGAGGGATCAGTTGGCGCTGGATTGCTGACTGGCGAGTTCGCTTATGCTCGTGACTACTTCAACTTCACGGTCCTCTCCAGGAGCAACCTGAAACGTGTGCAAATAGGTGCGACCATTGTTTCGCGCGAGCGCCTCATACTCTCCTGACGCCAGGATAAAGTCGGGAAACGCGCCTGTTGCTTCGACGACCACATCGCCGCCCGGGCTCAGGATAGACCAGGTCGTGTTGGCTATTGCCTCTCCGCCGCGCTCGCTGACAAGCTTCAACGTGATATCGGCGGCCTTGTGTAGGATGGTTGCTTCGGTCAGCTTGCCGGGCAGAACCTGAATATCAGCTCGGACGACGGCATTCACGTTCCCGTAGCGGCTGACCACATGGTAGGTATCGGCGCTCAGGCGGACAATCGAGCCGGGTTTGACGTCGCTTGCGATCTTGTGGCGTTCACCGCGCTCATCGAACTTCATACCAAAAACGTCGAAACTCACTGGCTCATGATCGATGTTTTCACCGTCCTTGAGGGAAGCGCCGAACTTGATGCCACCGGCATTGAGGGTGACCATTTTCGACTGGACTTCCTTGCCTATGACAATCCGGTTTGTCGCCTGTGCATAGCCATAGGCGGTGTGGATCAGGTAGGTGCCAGGATCCAGCCGAAACTCGGCATCTCCGCCTTGCGACGTTGCAATCAGTTGCAGACGCCCATCAGCGTTGGTTGTCTCGGAGTAAATCCGCCAGATCAGACCCTCATTCAAGGGCGTGCTGTCGGACGTTAGTTTTGCCAGCAGATAAAGCGCCCCTTGCTGAAGACCCTCAGAGACCCCGGTGGCGGCAGAGCGTGCAGGCGCGTAAGGAACGAGCGTGTCGGAGAAGAGTGGTTCAGGTTCCCGGTCGAGCAGATTGATGATCGGGTCTTCCGGTGCTGCGACGGGCGCATTTGGATCGGGTTTGGCCGCAGGCGGCAGAGGCAATTCCGCAGTTTGTGCGGATGCCGAGGGCACTTCGATTAACATAGACGTCGCACACAGCGCTATTATCAGCGCTGCAGTTTTGAAAACACGACCGAAGTTCATGCCGCTTGAGACAGTACTTGTATTCAACATGCCCACTTCATTATCACTTTGACTCGGAGAATTTTACAGTCTTTTTGCTCTTGAGTCCGTTTTTCTCCATTGGTACCGAAAATTGGGCAAATTCAAGACCCGGCTGATACAAGTTGACAAATTCATTCAATCAACTAGGAAGTAGTTGCAAATGAAACTATCTAAGTGGATTAGTTCATGTCGAGTTTTATAACCGGTTCACCGGAGACACTGGATTTCCTCAGAAAAAGGCGGTCTCACCCGTCCATTACCATGATGGAACCTGGCCCGAATGATGCTCAACTGAACGATATGTTGACCATTGCGGCCCGTGTTCCTGATCACGGCAAATTGGCACCCTGGCGTTTCATCCTCTATCCAACTGAACAGGGGAAGAAAATTGGTGAATTCCTGGCTGCTCTATATGAAAAGAGAAACGGGACACTAGACGAGGCACAACGGGAAAAAGAATTGACCCGGTTTTCAAGAGCGCCCGTCGTCGTTGGTGTTGTCAGCAAAGCAGCGGAACATTTGAAAATTCCTGTGTGGGAGCAGAAACTGTCCGCCGGTGCGGTTTGTATGAACTTGCTAACAGCCGCCGCTGCTTCAGGGTTCGCATCGCAATGGATCACGGAGTGGTACAGCTTTGACGATGAGGCGTCACGATATCTGGGTGCACATGAAAACGAACGATTTGCCGGCTTTGTGCACATCGGAACGCCCTCCCAGGCTCCGGTTGAACGCGTGCGGCCCGAAATATCTGAAATAACTGCCATTTGGACGGAAGCGGAATAAGCAATGTTTTATGAAACCGAAAAGAACAATCACGGCCTGCCGCATAATCCCTTCAAGGCGATTGTGTCACCGCGGCCAATTGGTTGGATTTCTTCGCTGGACAAAGACGGGCACGCCAATCTGGCGCCCTATAGTTTTTTCAATTGTGTCAGTGATCGTCCACCAATCGTTTTGTTCTCATCGTCCGGTTACAAGGACAGCGTTGCAAATGTTGATGCGACTGGCGAGTTCGTCTGCAACATGGCGAGTTGGGATCTGAAGGATGAAATGAATCTGTCTTCGGCCGCCGTGCCGCATGAGACTTCCGAGTTTGATCTTTCCGGATTGGAAATGTCTGCTTCTAAGCTGGTCAAGGCGCCACGCGTAGCTAAAGCTGTTACAGCGCTCGAGTGCAAACACCTTCAGACGCTTCGTATGAAGGGCTTGGACGGCAAGGAATCCGACAGTTATGTGGTGTTTGGCCAAGTTGTCGGCATTCACATTGATGACAAGGTGATTGTGAATGGCAGGGTCGATGTAACCGTCTATAAGCCGCTCTCACGTCTTGGCTACATGGACTATGCCACTATCACCGAGGTTTTCGAGATGGGCAGGCCCAAAGTTTAACTATTTTTGTTCCGGGAAATGGAGTGGCGCCGGCCTGTTCGGCGCTTTTTTATCTTTTTTTGTTGCCGACTCACCAAAAGCAGGGCTATTCCAGTCTCATTCAAGCCGAATCCAGACGCGCTTTTCCCAAGAAAAGGTCAGAAAATCGTTTGGTATCCACAAATCCGGCTGACAGCATTCGTAATTATGCGCAGACAATACAAAAATTAAGAAAGTCTGCCGCCGCTGAAACCGCCGCCTGTGCGTTGTTAAGGTTTTGTTAACCATTTGGGCGCGAAAGTTAACGAAGTAATAATTTAGTTCCGTCGGGGAGAGAGAGTCATGCGGGTTGCTGACACTGCCTCGGTCGCGTCAAGGATCGAGCTTGCGTTTCAGTCTGCAAGTACCTCAACAGGTACTTCATTCGACTATTTGGTAAAAACAGCCGCGCGGGAGTCGTCGTTTAATCCGGCGGCCAAGGCAAAAACATCCAGTGCGACTGGCCTGTTCCAATTCATTGAGTCCACTTGGATGGAAACAATGAAGGAAGCTGGGCCAAAACATGGATTGGAGAAATACTCCGATCATATTCAAAGGTCGAAAAGCGGAAAATTTTATGTTCGCGATCCGCAAATGCGGCGAGAAATTCTCGAGCTGCGCAAGGATCCAGAAATTTCCTCAATGATGGCAGGCGCTTATACTCAAAAGAATGCGCAGTATCTTGAGCGGAGAACTGGCCGTGAACCTTCTGACGGCGAACTTTATATGGCCCATTTCCTCGGCGCCAACGGGGCAGGCAGGTTGATCGATGCAACCCGTGCTAATCCGGACATGCGGGCTGACAAGGTCTTTTCTGCCCAGGCCAGAGCCAACAAGTCAATCTTCTATCATCGGAACGGCAAAGCCCGCTCCATGCAGGAAGTCTACGAAGTCATAACCTCCAAGCATGACGCCGTGACAATGATTGCCGAGGTGAGTGGCAAGAAGAATTTGAGAACATCTGGCGAGCTGACTCGAGTCGCCACGCTACCGAACGCGAAGCCGACTCAGGCTATGCCGGCTATTGATCAGAATAATTTCGATCATCTGGCAGGTGATCCGGCTGCGGCGTTTGCGATGCGGGCCAAACCAATGGGGCCAATGCAACTTGCTGCACTGGAGCAGGGTGTGCCGCCTTTACCGACCGACAATCCGGTGGAAATGGCGAAGGCATCCATACCGACTCCGCAAAGCCGTCCGCAGCTGCCGACTGAAAATCCAGTCGAACTGGCAAAAGTAACGGTCCCGGTGCCAGAGGGGCGTCCGCAGAAGCCGGTTGAAGCTGCTCCGAACCCAGTTGTCACGGAACAACAAACGGTTGTCGCCTCCGCCACAGCACCGCAGGTTCCGCAAGCGCCGCAACAGGCGCCACAAGATCCTCAACTGGCGTCGATCAATGGCGGCAGCGACAATGTTGCCACATCTCGCGTTTTGTCGGCTTTTCAGGCTGCGGAAACGGTCAATCCGTTTGAGGCGTTGTTCCGCAACGATCAGGGATCGTCTCAAGCTGGCGTCAACCCGAGATTTGCTTCGGCGTTTCAAGCTGTTGAAGAAGCCGCCATGTTCAGCGCGCTGTCTGGTGCATCCAGCCAGGTTGCAGCTCAAGAGCTTGCATTGGCCAATCAGGGCGGTCCATTGGACCTGACACGGTTCTTGCGTTTGAAAGCAGAAGAAGAACAAAAGGACTTGCTGCCACCTGCCTGATCTGGCTGGTGGCAAGCCACTTATTGGCAAAATTATGGTGAACCGATCGTTAAGCCTTTGATGTCAGAATGAGTTCAGACACTTAGGAAGATTGTTTTACCGCCATGACTGTACACGACTTTCTGCATCAAAACGAAGATGATGAACGCGCCCTGGACGCACAGGCCGCAAGGGAATTCGCGGAACGCTGTCTGGCAGCGGAGCCCGGTACTCAGGAATGGACGAGCATGGCCGCTGCCCTGACAATTCTTCTGGACGACCCGAGCCGGGTGGTCCGCAAGGCTATTGCCAAAGCCCTGGCGTCGAGCGCACATGCGCCAAGCCATGTTGTTCGCTGTCTTGCCGGCGACGTTGATGAAGTCGCGATCCCCATCCTGACATCGTCTCCGATCCTTTCAGAAGCTGAACTTGTCGATTTTCTTGCTACCGGTAGCGAGGCGGTCCAATGCGCTATTGCCGGGCGTACCAATCTTCCAGCCTCCATCTGCGCTGCCATTTGTGAAGTCGCGTGCGAGGCTGCATGCAGGGCATTGCTCCAAAATACCAGCGCACAGGTGCTGCAGTCTTCGTTATTGCGAATTGCCCAGCGGTTCGAAGACCAACCTGACATTTGTGACCAGCTGCTGAAAACAAGAGATTTGCCACTTTCCATGCGGTATCAGTTGCTGATGCGGCTTGCTGAAAACCTGGATGATCATCCGATTGTGCTGGAGCGAGTGCCTGAGCACCAACGCCAGACGTTCTTGAGCGACGCCGAGGACAAGGTCGTGTTGCGGCTGGCGCTGGAAGCCGGCGAAGAAGACCTTCCGGATTTTGTCGAGCATTTACGTGAAAGCGGGAAATTGACCACGCGCTTGCTTCTGCGCTCTGTTTGTTGCGGGCGGTTACGCTTCTTTGCAGCTGCACTTGCAAATCTTGGCAGTGTGCCATTGCCGCGGCTGTGCAAACTGTTGCTGACGGTTAGGCGCTCTGCGCTTCAGGCAATACTCAGGAAAGCCGGTTTGCCGCTGCGCTCTCATCAGGCTTTCATGCTGGCTATCGACATCGCCCGACAGGCGAAAGCCGATTTCACCTATGATCTGGCGCTGGATGAAGCGCGGATGCTGACAGAAGCTCTTCTTGCTGAGATGCAAGATGGTGCTTTGGGCGCAGATGAAGACGTTGCAGCATTCTTGCGTCGATTCGCAATTGACGTTGCCCGGCTCGAAGCCCGTCTTCTGGTCAAGAACAGTGGCATGGCAATTACCAAAGCTGCGTAATTGAACCGGTAGTCATCAGATCTTTGGTGTCGAATGAAGTTGGGCGTCGCGATGACGACTGAACCCAAATAGGCTGAGTTTCCTGGACCTGCCCTCTCTTCAGCCAGGCAATCAAATTTAAATTGAAATTTTGATCAAGGTTAGTCCGATTTCGGCGGAAACTTAGCCAGGAACTCATCGGTCACGACTTGCAGTGATTTCAGCAGTTCGACGCCGGTTTTGTTGGCGTCATCTTTTGCGCCCTCCATGACCATTGCCCTGATAGCATCCACATACTGGCCTGCAAGTTTCAACGGAATGGTTTGCGGTGAAGGCGTGGTCTCGATCAGATGGCACATATTGGCCGCGACTTCGCCAACGAGCGGAAAACCCAGGGTGAGAGCCTGACCCTTGATGTTGTGAGCAGCCTGAAAGAGGGAGGCAAGTGTCTCCTCTGACATGCCTTCCTTCTTGATTTGCTCCCATGCCGCCATGAGGGCCTTTGTCTCATTGTCCATCCAGCCGCCAAAATGATGGGACAGGCGTCCAAGAGCGATTTCGGCTGCCTTTACCGGATCAAACTTCTTGGCCTCGCGCGGCGTGAGTTCCCGGACCTTTGTCCGCAAACTGGTTGGCGGGGACAAGACTTCGTATTGCTGATCTTTAGCGGTGTCGGCCATTGCGGCGTACGTCCTCATCTCCGGGGTTCAGCAAACGAATATGCTTACCTCAGTATCCGAAAACATACTTAACAGTGTCTTGCTGCAGCTGCGTTTAACAGCATATTTCTCAATAGCGGAACATTTCTGTCAGAATGCGTTCGTCCCAGCCGTGGTCAGAGTCGAACATAATCACGCCCTGGGTGTCAGAGGACTCCCTGATTGACACGCAGGAAACACGGCGAATTTCAGTGTGGTCTGCAGATGCGCTGACCGGTCGTTTTTGGTGATCGAGAATTTCGATGTCGACCTTTGCCCAGTTGGGAAGGAGTGCGCCTCTCCAGCGACGGGGACGAAATGCACTTATTGGGGTCAATGCAAGGAGTTGCGCGGTGATTGGGAGAATTGGGCCATGCGCGGAGAGGTTATAGGCGGTGCTGCCAGCCGGTGTTGCAACAATACAGCCGTCGCACACCAGTTCTTCCAGGCGCACCCTGTCATCTACCGAAATCTTCAGGCGTGCGGCTTGCGATGTCTGGCGGAGCAGCGAAACTTCATTGATTGCGAGCGCCTTGTGCTTTGTGCCATCTTCGTCGGTTGCCTGCAGTTCGAGCGGCCTGATCGTTGTCATATCGGCATTTGAGAGGCGAGCTTTCAGGTCGTCTTCCCGATATTCATTCATCAGGAAACCAACCGATCCGCGATTCATGCCATAGATCGGTTTGCCAGATGCCATATGGGTGTGGAGCGTCTGAAGCATCAGACCGTCGCCGCCAAGCGCGACAATTGCGTCGGCTTCCTCGGTGGGGGCATTGCCGTAAATCTCAGACAGACTTTCCAGCGCCTTGAGGGCTTCATCAGTCTCACTGGCCACAAATGCGAGTTTTTCCACCTGAATTGGCGTGGAAATAGATGTCTCAAATGGCGGCGCGGGATGGTTCATCTGTCAAAAGGTCTTTGCAGCTAAGAATCATTTTTCCGGTTTTGGCCTCTTCGACTATGTGCAAAGGAACAGCCCGTAATCCGGACACTCACAATAGCCGGGCTTGAGGCCAAGGGGCAGTGAAAAATTCACTCCAGGTTGTCGACTTGGTTTTCAAGCGCAGGAGAAGTTGAGAAAGACGAGGCGCCTGGACTGCACCTGGCTGCTGTTATCAAGTCTTGCCATTCAAGGAATGGGACAACTGCTGAGCGCTTGCCATTGATCTTGGCTGAGGTAATTCCCGCGACGCGTAGGCCGTTGGGCGTCTTGAGGAGAAGTGGACCGCCTGACGCGCCGCTTTCGGTTGGACAATCGGTAATCCAGGTGTCTTGAGTCGTACCAAGGACCTTGCAAGAGGACACCACTGTCGGAAGATAACGTCGGCTGCGCCTGTAACCGACGGCCTGAAATCGTGTTTCCTTCGACAATATGCCTGCTTCTTGAAGAGTGAGGGGTGGAACCGGAGTCAGAGAGCTTGCCTCTTTCAAGACGATGATCCCAACATCCTTGTGAATGTCGCGCAATTTGGGTTTTTGTTGCGGAACAAATCCCTTGCCGGTCAAGACGCAGGCAGACTCCAACCGGGCAGAATAGTTCTCCCTGCGTACGCCCGCCATGAAAAGCAGATGATCCTCCGGCAGAAGCTTCAAGGTTCTCATATCGTAAAGGCAGTGGGCCGCAGTGAGTACGATTTTGGGAGCTATCAACGTACCGGTACACATGGAGGTGTTCCTGTAACCAGCGTAGTTAACCCTGCCGATGGAAGACCATGGATACGCAGAGCTGTCGATGACCTCCAATTCTGTAGCAGCAGCAGGAAACGCAGAAAACCCCGCAGAAAGCAGCACAACAGAAAAAAGTCGGAACACCGTCCGCGCGCGGAGAATTTGAGCGCCAAGTTTGTGAGGAGATGTCAATTCAAGCCCGCCGATCCAACCTGTTGGCGTTCTGGTGTTGTTCGCGTCCAAGTCGACAGTTCCGGCCGAGCCGAATGTCTTGTTTACGCGGGATAGTAATCCCAGACCATTGTTCCTGCGAGAGTTTCGTCATTGTGGCGCTTGCGGGTCGAAAGAAGCTTCTCCAGATTGTCGAGAACATGGTCGGGATGCGACGTCGCGAAATTTTCGGGGCGTTGGGTTTTATCCGCGCTGTTTAACAACAGGCCCTGCATTTCTGAAAAATGCACGTATTGCCAGTCTGGACCCAATCGCGACATCAGCACTGGAGATGCCCGTTTTGCTTCATCCGGAAAGTGATGAGGCGACTTAAGCATGAGATCGCGATAATCAAACTCCCAAAGAGCAGCATCACGCCAGCAAACCGGTGTCTGGCCAGCGAGATACGGCGACAGGCTTTCACCATCCGGGGCGTGCTCCGGACCATCTTCGAAGTAGTCGAGAAGCGTGGGGAATATGTCTGCCGATGATGTGTAGGCAGATACCCGGTTTGCCACGCTGGAGCGGGGTGTGCGGATCATCAACGGAATATGGTAGCTCTGCCGATGGAAGCCGCCTTTGCCGAGCATCCAATGGTCTCCCATCATCTCTGCATGATCGGAGGTGAATATGATCAATGTATCTTCGAGAGTTTCCAAGGCGCGGAAGATGCGACCCAGTTGGGCATCAACCTCAGAAATCATGCCGTAATAGATGGAACGGATACGCTTCAGATCCGTGCGACTGAGGTCGCGCACATGTCCTTCAGCGCCAGGAATGTGACCGGCGACACGCTGGTTTTCCTGCATTGCGGCAACAAGCGGATGAAGCGTGGCTTCCTGGTCCGCAATGGCTGCGCCAGCGAATTCCGGTCCATCTTCAGGGTCATACATGGTGTTGTATGGTTCGGGAACGCAGAGGGGAGGATGTGGGCGCAGAAACGAGACATGTGCCATCCACGGGGCGTCTGCATTTTCCTGCTCGCCAAGCCAGCTCAAAAAAGCATTTGTGAGAAAGGCCGTTTGGGTCTCGTCTTTTGAGTAGCGTGGCGGTTTCCTTGAAATCCGCTGACCACTTTCCGTTTCTACCTGATGGATCGTGTCAAAGGAATTTGGATCATGACCGCGGGCTGCCAGCCACGACAGCCAAGGTTTGTCGTCTTCGGGGAGGCTTTGGCGCACAGAGAAACCTGGCAGAACACCCTCATAGGTCTGAAGTGCGGGATCGTTTGGATCGAGAAGCCTGGGATCAGGTGAGGTGTCCGTGTAACCGAACAAGGTTGGTTGATAGCCAGCACGGCGGGCGGCTCTTGCAATATTGTCGAAGCGATCGTCCAGGGGTGCGCCGTTGCGGACAACCCGGTGGTTCATTTGATAGAGCCCGGTATAGAGAGACGCGCGCGCTGGGGAGCAGGGGGCGGTTGCTGAATAGTGCTGTTCAAAAACCGTCGCAGTCTCAGCAAAGGCATCGAGGTTTGGTGTTTTAACTGAGGGATGACCCAGGGTGCTGAGACAGTCGCCTCGCCATTGGTCTGCAGTGATCAGGAGAATGTTCGGGCGACGGGTCATTCATACACCTGCACAATGAGAATCGAATAGAAAACGGCAAAAACTCCAAAATCAGAATGACGAGCACTTCATCGGCGTCAACCTCATTTTCAGCGAGGATGTGCATCGAGCCTTCCCGGATATCCTTCCTGATTAAATTACAGTTCTTCCAAGCCTGATAAATCCGCTATTTCGGCTTTGAAATCGAATTTGCGGACAGGTCTTAATCGCAGCGAAGTGTGTCGTATCAAGAGACCCAGACACTCACATGCGCGGACACCCAAAGCCGGATGCCCCTTACAGGCAGAAAAAAGAGCCAAAATCGAGTATGGTACTGGGAGACCTTTGTTGGAGAATTTTTCCCATGGAGCCGAGAAATGATCAGGGTGATTTCTCCTTTTGAGAAGATCGCGAGGTTATTTGCTTCCGCGATTGTTCTGATTTTTCTGACACTTCCGGCCGCTGCCGATGGAATTCGTTTTCTTGTCCCTGCTGGCGAGGGCAGCGGGTGGGATACAACTGCAAGAGCTGTTGGAGCTGCGCTAGAAGAGACTGGCATCGCCGAGGTCGTTGGATATGAGAATTTACCGGGCGCTGGTGGCAGCAGAGCTTTGATGAGCCTCATCAATGATCCAGAGCGTCATCAAGGCACGTTGATGGTTCAATCGACACCCTTGATTTTGCGCAGCCTCACTGGAGCCTATTCGAAAAACTGGCAGGACGTGACACCGGTTGCCACCATGATTTCCGCCTACCAGGCCGTTGCTGTTCCTGCTTCCAGTCCTTACGAAAACATCAACCAGCTTCTTGCCGAATTGAGAGCAGCGCCCTCACATGTGCCAATTGCGGGTGGATCAAGCCAATTTTCACTCGATCACCTGACGCTGGGTCTCATCGCGCAGGCGGGCGGAATTGATCTGAATAGCCTGAGGTATTCGCCGGCTGATGGTGGAAAAGAAGCGCTTGATCGCATGCTGGCCGGACATGTGAAAGCTGTTGTCAGTGGTCTCGGCGAGTTGCTTCCTGCGGCAAACGAAGGACGAATCCGGATCCTTGGTATCACATCGGCCGAGCCGATACCGGGCGTTGAGGCGCCAACTTTGAATAGCCAGGGACTTGATGTCGTCTTTGCAAACTGGCGGGGATTTTTTGCGCCACCCGGTACTTCAGAAGTTGAGATCTTCAAATACCGCGAGTTGCTGAGGGCGCTTTCAGAAACGGAAGAATGGGGTATCCTGCGGGCCAAGCACAAATGGGAGCCGTTTGTGCTCACAGGTGATGCCCTTGCTACTTTTCTTGAAAAGCAACAAAGCGAGATGGCGCTTGTCCTGAAAGCTCTGAAAAACTGAATTTGTCTCTCAAGGGTACGGCGAGAACTGCCTGGATTGTGCAATACCCTAATCAAATTGGGGTCTTGATTAACTCCGTTTGGGATTTCCTTGCTGCATCGCAGCATAACGGTTGCGTAAAAAATAGCCCTGCGCATAATAGCGGCATGAGTGACTCGCTTTCCATTCTGGTCATTGACGACAACAAGATCAGGGCAACCATAATCGAGCAAGGATTGCGCGATGCCGGGCATGATCAGGTCATTTTGGTTCATCGTATGGATGGGCTGGTACGGCAGATTGCTGACATCAATCCGGATGTGATTGTTATCGACCTGGAAAACCCGAACCGCGATCGGCTGGAGCATATGTTCCAGGTTTCCAGGGCCGTCAGGCGTCCGATTGCCATGTTCGTCGACAAGGCAGACCGCGGTTCGATGGAAGCTGCTGTTGATGCAGGGGTTTCCGCATATGTCGTTGATGGATTGAAGCGCGAGCGCGTGAAGCCAATACTTGATATGGCAATCAGTCGTTTCAGGGTGTTTTCCAAATTGACCGACGAGTTGGAAGAAGCGCGAAGCGAGCTTGCGGACCGAAAGACAATAGACCGGGCCAAAGGCATTCTCATGAAATCAAAGCGTTTGACGGAGCAAGAGGCTTACGATCTCCTGCGCCGTACCGCCATGAAACAAAGCCGCAAGATCATAGATGTTGCACAAAGTCTGATTATCGCCAGCGGGCTGTTGGATGACTAAAGTTGAGCGACAGGCGACAAACGATAACAACGAAACACGCAAGGAGGCTGGAAAATATTGAGCGCTCGATTAACGCCAGTCATTGCCGGGTTCATACCGCTTCTCGATAGCGCCGTTCTTGTCGTTGCAGCCGAGCAGGGGTTTGCTGAGCAAGAAGGGATAGCGCTCAAATTGGTGCGTGAAACCTCCTGGGCAAACATCCGGGACCGGATTGCTGTTGGTCATTTTGATGTCGCGCACATGCTGGCGCCAATGCCGATCGCCGCAACACTAAACCTGACCAGTCTTGCGGTTCCCATGCGCGCGCCGATGCTGTTAGGTCTTGGCGGTAACGCGATTACGGTGACCAGTGAACTATGGCGAGAGATGGCGGGTGCCGGAGCAGACGAGTACGGTGACCCGGCATCGACAGGGCGTGCATTGGCCGATGTAATCAACGCGGGCAAGGTTGTCGGCAAGGCACCACTGCGTTTTGGGGTCGTTCACCCGTTTTCCGGACATGCTTATGAGTTGCGTTACTGGCTGGCTGCTGCGGACATCGATCCGGATCTGGACGTTGAAATCAGTGTTCTTGCTCCGCAAATCATGGCGGATGCTCTGGCCGAGGGGCAACTCGACGGTTACTGCGTTGGTGAGCCCTGGAACACAGCAGCCGTTATTGCAGGTGCGGGTCGTGTAGCTACCTACAAACAGGCAATTTGGCCGAACAGTCCTGAAAAGGTTCTTGGCGTTACACAAAAATGGGCGAATGAAAATCCTGAAACGCTTGCTTCACTCATGCGGGCTCTCTCGAAAGCTGCAGATTGGTGCTCGGCTCCTGAAAACGCAGAGCTTCTAGCTGCGACTTTGTCGAGGTCTGATCTGCTCGCGTGTTCAAAGTCTCTCTGTCTGCCCGCGCTCACAGGAAATATGCAGTTCGATCAGCGGCTCATCACACAAATACCGAAGTTCCTGACATTTTCAGGTGGTGTAAAGGCGATGCCCTCGCCAGCTCAAGGCAAATGGTTTTATGAGCAGATGGTGCGTTGGCAGCAGGTGAATGCTTCAGCTGAAGCGCTTAAACATGTAGCCGAAGTATACGCTCCGGATCTTTACGGGGAGGCGCTTGGTCTGACCCCTGTGTTGGACGCGCGCACACCGAAATTATTCGATGACACAAATCACTAGTCATTTTCCAGGCATCATTCTTGCCTAATTTCAAAGCCATTACATTGCACTGCACAAAAAACAATCATTTGGTGAAAATCAGATCAGTGTTGGTGGCGTCGATTGAAAAACTTTAAATCACTGAAAATCTAATAACACTATGTAAAATAACAATAATTTTCAAATATGTGAATTTGGCACGGTTCCTGCTTTATAGATAGCGTGGCCGACGTTGGCCCGCCATATATCGCACCCAATGTGGGGTGCAAAGGCAAAGCCGCCGAACTGACTTGCATGTGTCCTCCTCCCGGACGTGCAGGCTCAGTCGGCGGCTTTTTTAATTGGTCCCAGGCAACGCGTGACGCGGCCAGGGTCAAATGAGGGAACAGGACGTAGAGAATGGTGAAAACCTTGAAATCAACCCGTCAGTTTGTGCTTGGAACTTTCATGGCAGCCGCGACTTTGGCGCCAGGTTCCAGTGCGTTTGCAGAGATGCTGGACGTTGAAAAAGACGAACTCACTTTTGGATTTATCAAGCTGACGGACATGGCACCGCTCGCGGTTGCCTACGAGCTTGGCTATTTCGAAGAGGAAGGCCTTTTCGTATCGCTTGAACCGCAAGCGAACTGGAAGGTGCTTTTGGACCGTGTCATCACCGGTGAACTGGATGGTGCGCACATGCTCGCCGGTCAGCCGCTGGCGGCTACAATAGGGTTCGGCACGAAGGCGCATATCGTTACGCCTTTTTCTATGGATCTCAACGGCAACGGCATCACTGTTTCAAACGAAGTTTGGGAAATGATGAAGCCGCATCTGGAAATGCAGGATGATGGCAAGCCGGTTCACCCGATCAAGGCAACAGCGCTTAAGCCGGTCGTTGAGCAGTTCAAAGATGACGGCAAGCCCTTCAACATGGGAATGGTTTTTCCGGTTTCCACTCATAATTACGAATTGCGCTACTGGCTTGCATCCGGTGACATTCATCCGGGCTTCTATTCCGACAATGATATCTCCGGTCAGATTCAGGCGGATGCGCTTCTGTCGGTAACACCGCCACCGCAAATGCCGGCGACGCTCGAGGCAGGAACCATTCACGGGTATTGTGTTGGTGAGCCTTGGAACCAGCAAGCCGTTTTCAAAGGCATCGGCGTTCCAGTGGTAACCGATTACGAGATCTGGAAGAACAACCCGGAAAAAGTCTTTGGTCTGACCAAGGAATTTACCGAAGAATACCCCAACACGACGCTTGCATTAACGAAGGCACTTATCCGGGCTGCCAAGTGGTTGGATGAAAATGACAACGCCAATCGTGCTGAGGCGGTCGAGATCCTGTCACGTTCCGAGTATGTCGGGGCGGACGCAGAGGTCATCGCGAATTCCATGACAGGAACCTTCGAATACGAGAAGGGCGACAAACGCAGCGTACCGGACTTCAACGTCTTCTATCGCTATTTCGCGACCTACCCTTATTACTCCGATGCAGTCTGGTACCTCACGCAAATGCGTCGCTGGGGGCAGATTTCAGAGCAGAAGCCGGACAGCTGGTACGACGAAGTCGCCAAGTCCGTTTATCTGCCGGATGTCTACCTGCAAGCAGCCGAGATGCTGGTTGAAGAGGGCAATGTCGCCAAGGAAGACTTCCCCTGGGACACCGACGGATACCGGGCGCCGACGCCTGCAGCCGACATCATTGACGGCATCCCCTACGACGGCAAGCAGCCAAACGCTTACATCGACAGCTTGCCGATTGGTCTGAAAGGCAAACAGATCGTGACAGGTAGCGAGGTTGTTGGGGGGTGATCTCCCCAATTGGAGCGGCGGTTTTAACCCCCGCCGCTCCACCTTTTTTGCATGAAAACGAAGCAGAAGAATTTCGACACGAGGACGCTCAAAATGGCTAATGCCGATACCGCTGGCAGTCAGGACCTTGCCCGCGCCGCCCGCCGGGAAAAACTTTTTACACGAATAAACAAGGCGGCGGGATGGCTGGATGCACTTGGTCTTTCCTGGACGGTTCCGCTCCTGAAAATCGCTGCAGGCGACAGCCCTAAAGAACAACTCGGTGAGCTCAAGCGTGTGCTTCTGATCCCACTTCTGGGAATCGCTGCTTTTTTGCTTTTGTGGGGTGTCTTTGCGCCGCAAGTGCAGACTTCACTGGGAGCCGTTCCGGGGCCGGCTCAAGTCTGGACGCAGACCATCAACCTCTGGGATGACCATACGCGTGAAAGGGAAAAGGCGGCTGCCTTTTACGAACGTCAGGACAAACGGAATGCCAAATACGAGGCAGAAGGCAAGACGGACAAGATAAAATTCCGGAATTACACCGGTAAGCCGACCTATATCGACCAGATCGGAACGTCTTTGATGACCGTCGGGCTCGGGTTCCTGATCGCGACAATCATTGCAGTGCCACTTGGAATTGCATCTGGCCTTTCCAGAAGTATCAACGGCGCAATCAATCCGTTGATCCAGATATTCAAGCCTGTTTCACCGCTGGCCTGGCTGCCGATCGTTACCATGATCGTCTCGGCTACGTATGCAAATCCAGTTGACTGGCTCTCCAAGTCTCTGCTGGTGTCCGCGGTCACGGTGACGCTTTGCTCCATGTGGCCAACGCTGATCAATACCGCGCTTGGTGTGGCTTCAGTGGACAAGGACCTGATGAACGTCGGCCGTGTTCTGCAGCTACCAACCTGGAAGACGGTTACCAAGCTCGTACTTCCTTCCTCTCTACCGTTGATATTCACCGGCCTGCGTCTTTCGCTCGGTGTTGGCTGGATGGTTCTGATCGCAGCCGAGATGCTCGCGCAGAACCCGGGACTTGGAAAATTTGTCTGGGACGAGTTCCAGAATGGTTCATCGCAGTCGCTGGCGAAAATCATGGTTGCGGTTCTGACCATCGGAATTATCGGGTTCCTGCTGGACCGACTGATGTTCGCACTGCAGCGTGCCTTCACCTTCTCGGCAAACCGGTAAGGAGACGGATATGTCCTTTTTGGAAATTTCCAGCGTCTCCAAGTCTTATGGCGAGGGTGAAAAACGCACCGATGTTTTGAAAGACATCAATCTCAATGTGGAAGAGGGCGAGTTCATTGCCATTGTCGGGTTTTCCGGCACGGGCAAGACAACCCTGATTTCGATCCTGGCCGGGCTGCTTGAACCGGATGAAGGTGGTGTCATCTTTAACGGCAAGGAAATCGACGGTCCAAGCCCTGACCGGGGCGTGGTCTTTCAATCCTATTCCTTGATGCCCTGGCTAACGGTTTCCGGCAATGTCGCACTCGCAGTAGACAGTGTCTTCAAGAAGAAGAGCGCTGCAGAACGGAAAGCCATCATCGACAAGTATATCGAGATGGTCGGTCTGGGTCACGCCAAGGACCGGAAGCCATCTGAATTGTCCGGAGGCATGCGTCAGCGCGTGGCGGTTGCCCGTGCTCTGGCCATGCAGCCCGAACTACTTCTGCTTGACGAGCCGCTGTCAGCTCTGGATGCACTGTCCCGCGCGAAGCTTCAGGATGAATTCGCTGCTATCTGCGAACAGGAAAAGAAAACCATTGTCCTCATCACCAATGACGTTGATGAAGCAATTCTGCTGGCTGACCGGATCATTCCGCTGAAGCCGGGTACGCCGGCCACGCTGGGTCCTGAATTCAAGGTACCCTTCAATCGCCCGAGGGTCCGCGGTGAACTGAATCACAATGACGACTTCATCAAGCTCCGTGCGGATGTCACAGAATATCTGATGGAAGCAGGTGCCGAACGCGGTACGGTTCTGGAACGCGAAATTATCCTTCCGAACATTGTTCCGATCACACAGCGAAAATCCAAACGCGACAAGCTGCCAGCTGCTTATGAACGGGCTGCGGGCGGGATCAGTCAGGAACGCTACCTGGACTTCTCTCAGCTCAAGAAGGTTTATCCGACCCCCAAAGGGCCGCTGACTGTTGTGGACGGGTTTGAGTTAAAGATGAAGAAGGGTGAGTTCATCACTCTGATTGGGCACTCGGGATGCGGCAAGTCCACGGTTTTGTCCATGGTCGCCGGTCTCAATCCAATCACCGAAGGGGCGATTGTCCTAGATGGTACTCACATCACCCAGGCAGGACCAGACCGGGCCGTGGTCTTCCAGGCACCCAGCTTGATGCCATGGCTGACGGCGTATGAAAACGTCGAGCTTGGTGTCGACAAGGTCTATCCGGATGCCTCCAAAGCCGAAAAACGCGATGTCATCGAATATTACCTGTCGAAGGTTGGCCTGGCAGATTCCATGCAGAAGTCTGCGGGTGATCTTTCCAACGGCATGAAACAACGCGTGGGCATTGCGCGCGCCTTTGCCTTGTCGCCGAAACTGCTGTTGCTCGATGAACCCTTTGGCATGCTGGACAGTCTGACCCGCTGGGAGCTGCAAGATGTCCTGATGGACGTCTGGAAACGCACCCAGGTGACAGCTGTCTGTGTCACACATGATGTCGACGAAGCCATCTTGCTCGCCGACCGCGTTGTGATGATGTCCAACGGACCAAACGCCCGGATTGGCAACATCATGGAAGTGGATCTGCCGCGGCCACGTTCGCGAAAGGAGCTGCTCGCGCATCCCGATTATTACGCCTATCGCGAAGAACTTCTTGATTTCCTTGAAGCTTATGAAGGCGGGGCGGATCCGAGCGAAGACCAATTGAAATCCATTCAGGAAAAACGTGCGACACGCATGGCCCGGCAACGCTCTGCCATTGAAGCGGCTGAATGAGGCTGGAGAGGGAGAGAATGACCAAACAGAAACTTGTCATCGTCGGAAACGGTATGGCTCCCGGGCGGATGCTCGAGTACCTCTTCGACAAGAATAAAGACGCCTACGACGTTACAATCTTCAACGCAGAGCCGCGGGTAAACTACAACCGCTTGATGCTTTCGCCGGTTCTGTCCGGTGAAAAGACTTACGAAGACATCATCACGCACGGTGATGACTGGTACGCCGGAAACGGCGTCACTCTTCACAAATCAGCGCGCATCAGCGAAATAGACCGGGATGCCAAATCCGTCACGGCGGAAAATGGCATCACGGCGTCCTATGACAAGCTTGTCATCGCGACCGGTTCCAACCCCTTCATCATTCCCTTGCCGGGCAAGGATCTCGACGGTGTTCTGACTTACCGGGATCTGGATGATGTCGACAAAATGCTTGACGCCTCAAAACGTGGAGGACGGGCAATTGTTATTGGTGGCGGTTTGCTCGGCCTTGAAGCGGCTGCCGGTCTCAAGATGCAGGGCATGGAAGTCACGGTTCTACACCTGATGCCAACATTGATGGAGCGTCAGCTCGATTCGGCTTCAGGCTTCCTGCTTGAAGAAGAATTCAAAAGCATGGGTATCGATGTTCGAACCAAGGCGAACAGCCACGAAATCATCGATGACGGCACAGGCAAGGTGAAGGCCATTCGGCTTGACGACGGGACGGAGATTGATGCCAGCATCGTCGTGATGGCGGTTGGTATCCGTCCATCCGCAGACCTGGCCAAATCAGTCGGCCTTGATGTCAATCGCGGCATTCTTGTTGGCGATGACATGCGCACCAGCGATGAGGATATTTTCGCGCTGGGCGAATGCGTTGAACACCAGGGCATGTGCTACGGCCTGGTGGCGCCGCTTTACGAAATGGCGAGTGTCATTGCGGACAACCTTCTGGAAGGTGCTGTGGAATACACCGGTTCAGTCACAGCCACCAAACTGAAGGTTACCGGCGTAGATCTTTATTCGGCTGGAGATTTTGCCGAGGGCGATGACCGGGAGGAAATTGTCCTGCGCGATGCCTCCTCCGGCGTCTACAAGCGCTTGGTCCTCAAGGATAACAAGATCATTGGGGCGGTGCTTTACGGAGAAACCGCTGACGGCCCATGGTTCTTCGATTTGCTCAAGAAGGGGACCGATGTCTCCGAAATGCGTGAGACATTGATCTTTGGCCAGGCTTATCAGGGGGGCGCCCCCCTGGACCCTACGGTGGCCGTTGCAGCCTTGCCGGATGATGCGGAAATCTGCGGCTGTAACGGCATTTGTAAAGGAACGATCGTCAACGCGATCAAGGAAAAAGACCTGACGACACTGGACGGTGTTCGGGCACACACCAAGGCTTCCGCTTCCTGCGGCACATGCACCGGGCTCGTCGAACAGCTCATGCAGGCCACCCTTGGTGATGCGTTCAACCCGGCCGCTGTCACGCCGATGTGCGGCTGTACGCCGCTCGGTCATGACGAAGTGCGTCGTTTGATCAAGTCAAAAGAGCTGAAAACCATCCCGTCTGTCATGCAGGAGCTGGAATGGACGTCTTCGGGCGGCTGCGCCAAGTGCCGTCCGGCTCTGAACTATTATCTTGTTTCTGACTGGCCGGATGAATACGCGGATGACTATCAATCTCGCTTCATCAACGAACGCGTTCATGCGAACATCCAGAAAGACGGAACCTATTCCGTGGTTCCACGCATGTGGGGCGGGATGACTTCATCCAAAGAATTGCGGGCGATTGCCGATGTTGTCGACAAGTTCGACATCCCCTCGGTCAAATGCACCGGTGGTCAGCGTATCGACATGCTGGGGGTCAAGAAGGAAGACCTTCCTTCTGTCTGGGAAGACCTTGGAAAAGCAGGGTTCGTGTCCGGACAGGCATACGCGAAGGGTTTGCGGACGGTGAAAACCTGTGTCGGTTCGGACTGGTGCCGGTTCGGCACGCAGGACTCAACCGGCCTTGGCATCAAGATCGAGAAGTTCATGTGGGGGTCCTGGACCCCGGCCAAGCTCAAGCTGGCTGTCTCCGGCTGTCCTCGTAACTGCGCCGAGGCGACCTGCAAGGATATCGGCATCATCTGTGTCGACAGCGGTTACGAGATCCATTTTGCCGGTGCAGCAGGTCTCGACATCAAGGGTACTGAAGTCCTCGGTTTGGTGAAGACCGAAGAGGAAGCGCTGGAGCACGTCGTTGCGCTGACCCAGATGTACCGTGAGCAGGGGCACTATCTGGAACGGATCTACAAGTGGGCCAAACGGATTGGTTATGACGAAATCCGGGCGCAGATCATGGAAGATACCGACAAGCGAAAGGCTTACTTCGACAGTTTTGTCTTCTCCCAGAAGTTTGCCCAGGTTGATCCATGGTCTGAACGTGTTTCCGGAAAGGACAAACACGAATTCAAACCCATGGCAACGCTGTTATCGGAGGCTGCCGAATGAACGCGGAAACAAGAAATTGGGTTGCGATTGGTGATCTGAACGACATTCCCAAAGAAGGTGCCCGGGTGGTGAAAACGGACGCCGGTTGCGTTGCCGTCTTTCGCACAGTCAATGACGAGGTCTATGCAATTGACGATCGCTGCCCACACAAAGGCGGTCCACTGAGCCAGGGGATCGTCCATGGGACTTCAGTGACCTGCCCATTGCACAACTGGGTGTTTGACCTGGCAACTGGTCTTGCCAAAGGGGCCGATGAGGGGGCCGTTGCGGTGACTGCTGCAAAGGTTGAAGGCGGCAAGATCCTGCTTGCTGCTGATGATCTTGCGCGGCGTGCAGGCTGAGTTCGGATCATCTTTTCTGACATGGCTCCATCACATCAAATGGGCACTCGCCGAAAAATTCGGAATTGGACAGGAATGCTCAAGGAGGGCAGTGCGTGACCGCCATAAATATCAACAAAACGGTCAAAACCACTTGCCCCTATTGCGGAGTTGGCTGTGGTGTACTTGCGACCCCGCAGCCGGATGGAAGTGTTTCGATCAAGGGCGATCCGGACCATCCCTCCAATTTCGGACGTTTGTGTTCGAAGGGGTCCGCGCTCGGTGAGACCTTGTCATTGGACGATAGGCTGCTTTACCCGGAAATTGGCGGCAAGCGCAGCAATTGGGACAGTGCGCTCGATCTGGTCGCTGAAAAATTCTCTGATGCCATTCAGGAGCACGGTCCGGACAGCGTCGCTTTTTACGTTTCCGGTCAAATCCTGACCGAAGACTATTACGTTGCCAACAAGTTGATGAAAGGCTTCATCGGATCGGCCAATATCGACACCAACTCGCGCCTTTGCATGGCTTCTTCTGTTGCCGGGCACAAGCGGGCCTTTGGGGCCGATACGGTTCCTGGAACCTATGAAGACCTGGAACTAGCCGACCTGGTCGTTCTCGTCGGGTCAAACCTTGCCTGGTGTCATCCAGTGCTGTTTCAGCGTCTTGAAACCGCAAAGGTATCAAACCCTGGCATGCGGATCGTGGTCATAGATCCGCGCCAGACGGCGACATGCGCGATTGCTGACCTTCATCTGGCGCTCAAACCGGATACCGATGTTGCTCTGTTTAATGGTCTTTTGGCGTTTCTGGCCGAGTCCTATTCAACAAATGATCGATATATCAATAGCTTCACTGAAGGATTTGAGGAAGCGATTCAAAAGGCCGGTCCATGTGAAATAGGTCATGTCGCCGAAAAAACGGGTCTGTCTCGTCAGGACATTGCGCTCTTTTACAAGATGGTGGCGGGAACGGAAAAAACCGTCACGGTCTACAGCCAGGGTGTCAATCAGTCGGTCGTTGGAACCGACAAGGTCAACGCGATCATCAACACCCATCTGGCGACAGGCCGGATCGGAAAACCGGGTATGGGACCGTTCTCGGTTACAGGCCAACCCAACGCAATGGGGGGCCGCGAAGTAGGTGGCCTGGCCAATATGCTTGCCGGTCATATGGCGCTTGAAAACCCACAGCATCGGGAGATCGTGCAGGAGTTCTGGAAAAGCCCGTTAGTTGCGGACAAACAGGGTCTGAAGGCGGTTGAACTGTTCCAGGCGGTCAAAGCGGGAAAGATCAAGGCGCTCTGGATCATGGCAACGAGCCCAGTTGATAGCCTTCCGGACGCAGATGGTGTTGCTGAAGCGCTGAAAGAGTGTCCTTTCGTTGTGGTGTCTGAGGTGACCAAGTCGGCTGACACCGTGGCCTATGCGGATGTCCTGCTGCCAGCTGCCGCCTGGGGCGAGAAAGACGGAACCGTCACGAATTCGGAGCGCCGAATTTCAAGGCAGCGACAGTTCCTGGATCATCCAGGAGAGGTGAAAGCCGATTGGTGGCAAATCGCCGAAGTCGCGCGGAAAATGGGATTTGGAGAGGCATTTTCCTATCTGCGACCGGGCGAAATATTCAAGGAACACGCAGCGCTTTCCGACTACAGAAACAGCGGTAGCCGCGACTTTGACATTGGCGCTTACAAGGGTGTTTCAGACGAGGGATATCAGGACCTCACGCCGTTTCAGTGGCCGCAGCAAGTGGATGCTAATCCTTCCGAAACGCGCTTTTTTTCCGAAGGCGATTTTTTCACCAAGGGGCGGAAAGGGCAGTTTGTCCCGGTCAGCTATCAGGCGCCTCGCAAGCTTGAAAGAGCCTATCCTTTTATTTTGAATACTGGCCGTGTGCGCGATCAGTGGCATACGATGACGCGTACGGGCAAAACTGCCCGGCTGGTTTCCCATATCGCGGAACCCTTTGCCGAAATTCACCCTGAAGACGCTGATCAACTCGGAATTAATGCCGCCGATATCGTCGAAGTCAAAAGCCCGTTCGGCAAGGTGCTGGTTCGGGCACTGGTGACGGAAAGGGTACGTGAAGGCGAAGTCTATGTGCCGATGCACTGGACTGACCAATTTGCTTCCCGTGCGCGCATTGACGCTGTTGTTGGCCCCGAGACGGACCCCTCTTCAGGGCAGCCAGGGTCCAAGTTCACCCCGGTCTCCGTTTCTAAAAAGTCTATGGACTGGTTCGGGTTCGCGGTGCTCAAACATAAACCTGCTGAATTTCCGGGAGACTACTGGGTGTTGGCACCGGTCTCAGGCGGATACCGACTTGAATTTGCCGGGCAGGGAGATCCGAATTTCAACGCAATTGCAAGTGTTGAAGGCACAGACACTGCCGATTGTATGCGCGTTGAAGACACGACTGCTGGCTGGAGCAGACGAGCCTTCTGGAAAGACGATCTTCTAGAGGCTGCGATCTTTATATCAAAGAACCCGGTTGAAGTTTCCAGGCAATGGGCCTGTGGATTGCTCTCGTCCGACCCGATGTCGAAAAAACAACGTTTTCAAATCCTTGCAGGACGCGCCCCCGCAGACAGGCCTGATCCGGGCGCTATTGTCTGTTCCTGCTTTCAGGTTGGTTGCAATCAGATTTCCGAAGCTGTCAAAAACGGCGCAGACAGCGTCCAAAAAGTCGGAACGGAATTGAAGGCAGGCACCAATTGCGGGTCTTGCCGGTCAGAAATTCAATCTCAGCTTGATGATCTCTTGAAGGAAGCGATGCATGATGCCGATCTCGCGCAAGCCGGTTGAAGTCAAAAAAAGCCGGCGTCCGGCAAATGTCGGTGCATTGGCCTGTCTGCCGATGTTCTATTCCCTCGAAGGCAAGAAAGTCCTCGTTGCGGGTGGCAGTGAGGCTGCTGCATGGAAAGCGGAGCTTCTGGCGGCAAGCGGTGCAGAAGTGCACATTTATGCCCTGGCCCTGGAGCATGCCTTTGCTGAGTTATTGAAGTCTGGAAGCATCAAGGGACACTTCGTCCATCATGAACGTTTGTGGGGAGCTGCCAGTTTTCAGGGTATGGCGCTCGCGATTGCCGATGCTCCTGAGGAGTGCGAAGCCAGGGCCTTTGCGAGCGCTGCAAAACTGAGTGGCGTTCCGGTCAACGTGATCGATAATCCGCCATACTGCGACTTTCAGTTCGGATCCATCGTCAACCGGTCTCCAGTTGTCATCGGAATATCTACAAATGGCGTGGCTCCGATCCTTGGTCAGGCAATCCGCCGAAAGATAGAAACGCTGCTTCCGGTCAATCTGCAAGACTGGGCCAAGTTGGCTGGAGACATACGCGATAAAACCCTTCGTTTCCTGGATGCAGGACAACAACGGCGCCGGTTCTGGGAACGCTTTTCCGACCTGGCATTTTCAGGAAAATTAGTACCCGAAAGCGCCGCAGCCGATCTGACAGATACGCTGCTGGATGAGGCACAGAACTCAGGTTCTGGCCGCGTTACATTGGTTGGTGCCGGCCCAGGCGATGCCGAGTATCTCACGTTGAAAGCGGTTCGTGCTCTGCAATCGGCAGATGTCATTCTTTTTGACGATCTTGTTGATGATGCAGTGCTGGAACTTGCACGCCGCGAGGCCAAGCGCCTTTTGGTTGGTAAACGCGGTGGACGCGAAAGCTGCCGACAGGAAGACATCAACGAAATGATGGTCAGCCTAGCGCGCCAGGGCAAACATGTTGTCCGGCTGAAATCCGGAGACCCCATGATCTTTGGTCGGGGCGGGGAAGAACTTGACCGGCTTGCCAAGGAGGGTATTCCGGCGACCGTTGTTCCGGGGGTTACCTCGGCATCAGCGATGGCAGCGCGCCTGGGTATTTCCCTTACCCACAGGGACCATGCCCAATCGGTCCGCTTTGTCACTGGTCATTCCCGTCACGGCGCCTTGCCTGAGAATGTGGACTGGAAGGGTTTGGTCAACCCGGCCACCACGACCGTATTCTATATGGGTGCACGCATGGCACGACGTATCAGCGAGCGCCTGATTGAAGAAGGAATGGACCAGCACACACCGGCTGTCGCGATATCAGGTATTTCATCCGCGGATGAAACCATCTGGAACGGGGCTCTTGAAAACCTCGAAGCCGGTGTTTCCGATCTAGGGCTGGAACGGCCTGTCCTGATTGCTGTGGGACAGGTGTTCAGGAAACAGACTGCATCGGTGTTCGGGTCTCATAAGGAAGAAGCTACTCTTTATTCCAGGAGTGCTTGAGTATTGGACGTCTAGTTGGTCAGCGTGCCTGTGTGCAATGCGACGCGCGTGTATGTCGGAGCCATCGAGGCGTGCTCCCAACCTCATGCATTAAAAATCATAACAGGCCGCGATAGCTCTTTGTGTCGGTTGCGCCGGCCTTTTCAGTGTAAGACCAAAAGAATTTTACCAAGCTCCGGAAAACAGAAGATGGTTCGTTCTGCGTCTCTTTTTCAGAGTTTACCGCATCGTCAATGCGTGTGTCCTGATGATACTGCTGGGTGAGTGTTGTCTGGAACATTGGTAACTCCGCTCTATTGTTTCCGTCTTGTTCCAAAGCTATCGTCAGCGCGCGTGACACGCTTGAAGACGAGCTTGTCAAACCCTTGTCAGTTGCTTGTTTTTGCTTGCCAAAGGATTGAAGTCGCATGAATTACGCATTTGCAGACTTCCTGCTTGACCCATCTGGACAGGAGTTGATGTTCAAGGGGCAGGCAGTGGCAATGCAGCCGCAAGTCTTCGACCTTCTTTTGTTTTTGATTGAAAACCGGGACCGTCTGGTCACCAAGGACGAAATCATCGACGAGATTTGGGGTGGCCGTGCGATTTCGGACAGCAGCCTGAATGCAAGGATCAATGCCGCGCGCAAGGCTATTGGTGATAGTGGCGAAAACCAGCAAATGATCCGGACAATTCCCCGGAAAGGTTTTCGCTTCGTTGCTGAGGTTTCCAAGACGAAGACATCAGCAGTCGACACGTCGGATCTCAAGGTGGGTGCGCAGGAAAAAGGCCCTTCGCTGACGGTGTTACCTTTCGCCAATCTTAGCCCGGATGTCGAAAACGGATATTTGGCAGATGGTCTGACAGAAGATGTGGTGACCGCGCTGTCCAAGCTTCGCGGATTTTTTGTCACTGACAGAAGCACGACGTTCGCCCTCAAGGGCGAAAAGATCGAGCCCTTTCGCGTCGCAGAACAGATGGGTGTCCGATACGTGCTCCAGGGAAGTGTCCGTTCTTCGGGAAAGCGTATACGCGTTACGGCCAGTCTGACTGACTGTGAGACTGGTACACAGTTGTGGAGCGAAAGATACGATCGTGATCTGACGGATATCTTCGAAATTCAGGATGAGTTGACCGAGAGCCTCGTGGGACATCTGTCGCCGGAACTATATGCTGCAGAGCACGCCAGACTCCGCCGTCGACATCCGAAAAGTCTTGATGCTTGGGAGTGCTTCGTCAATGCGTTGCACCACTACGGGCATCAGACGCAGGAAGGCAGCAAGACGGCGCTTGAGCTTCTGGAGCGCTCCATTGCGCTTGACCCTGATTATTCGCAAGCCTTGGGACTCTATGCGACCATTCTCGCATGGCGAACGATCCAGCACTGGGAACCGCTGGACCCAACACTGCAAAAGGCGAGGGAGGCTTCCGACCGAGCTCTGTTGGCCGATACCAACGATCCCTGGGCCTCAATCGGACGCGGTTACGTTTCAATTGTCGCCAGAGAAGGTGATGCCGCGATCATGAACTATGGTCACGCTGTCGACCTCAGTCCAAACTTTGCTTATGCGCGAGCACTGCTCGGTGTATCTAACGCGTATGCAGGAAACGCCGATATTGCGCGGACCCACATCAAGAAGGCTATAGCGCTCAGCCCGAAAGACACTTTCATCGACAAGTTCTTCCTCTATCTATCTGTCGCCGAGTTTCAGGCTGGTAGCTATTTGGAGGCCGCTGAAGCCGCGCAAAGGGCCATTCAACTCAAGCCTGGACACCCAAGTTCTCATATGTTCCGAACGGCTGCGCTGGCTTTGGCCGATGAGAATTCGTTGGCTGGTTCGTCGCTTGAGGAATTTCTCAAACTTGTCCCCCATGCAAGCGCATCAGAAATCGAGAAAACCGTTCTGTATTACAAGGTTGAAGACCGGAAAAGAGCAGCTGACGGCATGCGCCGGGCAGGCCTGGCCGAATAGTTTTCTATGATTGGCGCTATCTCATAGAGCGAAGACTTCCCCGTTTTTCAAGAGATACCCGTCTTCGATCGAAACGCCCAGTGTCACCTGACACAATCTTTCCATCACGCAGATTGGGGTATCGACCCCATACATTCTCAGTTCCCTGAGTGCCACCTTTCCATCATCGACATATCGATACCCCCGCTCAGATCGAGCATTCATTGGAAAGGAACTGACACATGAAACTCATTGCAAAAACCGCCGCCGCTGCAGCTGTCGTCGCCGTCGCAGGCATGGCTTCGCTTTCGGGCATGAATGAAGCCCATGCCATCTCTTTTGACATCTGCAAGAAAGTCAAAATCACGGTGAAGAACAACACCGGCAAGCCGATCCAGCTGTTCGACCTCGATTACAAGGATTTCGGTTCGGATCGCATGCGTTCGGAGAATATTTCGAACCGGGTGATCGCCCATGGCGGCAGCTATAGTGTGAAGCGCAATCTGGAAGGCGTGAAAAACGCGCGAACCTTTGTACGTGTGCAGTTCCGCAAGCTGAAGTCCAACGGCAAATGGGACCGCTCCCAATACTGGTATGCGGATTCCTCAACAACAGTTTGCACAAAGGGAAAGAAGTTCCGGATCGTCTTCCGCTGATAACTGGATCATCATGAACCACCGCACCGTGTCACGGTGCGGTGTTCCTTCAATTCCCAAATCCGATTTTCAATTTGCCCCGGGCGAAAGACGCTCGACGCGTCCTTCTTCGGGCAACGCGAAGGACTAATCCAATGCTCAATGGTCATCTCCCCAAAGCCGTTCTTATCAGCTCGGCTTCCATCGTCACCATCGCATTCGTGGCAATCGCCAGCCAAACAGTCGACTGGCAGGAAATGAGCAGGAAACTCACGCAGCTCACTGAAAACGGCGAGACACACGCTCCTGAAGTCAGAACCGAGGTTATACCAGAGGTCGCCCATCGCGTGGCTCCGGAAAGCGAAACGACGGTAAGCGAGGCGCTTGTAAAACCGGACCAACTTTTCTCGGACAACCTAGCGCGGCCTGCCAATGAAGCACCGGGCCGTGTCAAGCGAACGCAGCAACTCGGTGGCGTTTTGTCCATGCATTCGGATGGTGCTGCACCTGCTGCTATGTCGCGCAAATTGAAGTCAATGGACGCGATTGCCCCGGTTGTGCAGCTTCCCAACCGGGAGCGCTTTGCGTCCGAGGAAGCCAACCCCTTGAAACAGGTGAGCGCAGACCCCGTTTCAACCTTTTCGATAGACGTCGATACGGCGTCCTATTCCTTTGTCCGCAGTAACCTGACAGCCGGGCGACTACCACATCCTGATTCCGTTCGGGTGGAGGAAATGGTCAACTATTTTGACTATGCCTATCGTGTTCCGGACAATCAGGAGACACCGTTTTCAACAAATGTCTCCGTGGTTGAGACACCCTGGAACAAGCACACCAGGCTGATGCAGATCGGTATACAGGGATACAAGGTTCCCCTGGCCGAATTGCCACCACAGAACCTTGTCTTCCTGATTGATACCTCCGGTTCCATGTCGGATGCCAACAAACTGCCGCTGTTGCAGCAGTCTTTTCGTCTTCTGTTGTCCTCACTTCGCGACGAAGACGAAGTTGCAATCGTGACCTATGCCGGAAGCGCTGGTGTATTGCTTGAGCCGACCAAGGTCACCGACAAGGCGCTCATTCTGGAAAAGATAAATGCGCTCACTTCTGGTGGATCCACGGCAGGGCATGCGGGTCTCAAAGGGGCATATGCCCTGGCGGATAAAATGACCGGGGAGGGCGAACAGACACGTGTCATCCTGGCGACGGACGGTGATTTCAACGTTGGTCTCTCAGACGTCGACAGCATGAAGAAATACGTGACTGAGCAACGAAAGCGGGGCACCGCCTTGTCAGTTCTGGGATTTGGACGTGGAAACTACAATGACGAATTGATGCAGACGCTGGCACAGAATGGCCAGGGCGTGGCTGCCTATATCGATACCCTGTCAGAGGCTCGCAAGGTGCTTGTGGACCAGGTCGTCAGTTCGATCTCCATGATCGCGCAGGATGTGAAGATCCAAGTCGAGTTTAATCCGGAAACTGTCGCCGAATACCGCCTGATCGGTTACGAGACCCGCGCCTTGAAAACGGAGGATTTCAAGAACGATAAAGTGGATGCTGGCGATATCGGCGCCGGCCACAATGTAACGGCGCTTTATGAGGTCACGCCGATTGGTTCACCAGCGGCAAAATTCTCCGATCTTCGGTACGGGACGGATACTGAGTCTGAAAAGCCGGTCTCTGCATCTTATTCAGGAGAGTTGGCTTTCGTGAAGCTGCGCTACAAGCAGCCAGGCGAACATGAAAGCCGTCTGATCCAGACACCGGTCCACGGAGATGCAAGCGATATCCCTGTCAGCGAAACACTGTTTGCTGCATCGGTTGCGTCTTTTGGTCAGTTGCTCAAAGGCAGTGATTACCTTGGCGACTGGGACTTTGCAGCAGCAGAAAAACTGGCCCAGGAAAACAGAGGCGCTGATCGCCTTGGATACCGTTCGGAATATCTGACATTGCTCCGACTGGCCCAAGTCGCGGAAAGATAATCGAAACCTGTTTCATGTCCTGCGTGCAAGCCGGCGGAGTTATCTTCGCCGGTTTTTCTTATCTAGCGCTCTTGTGTCGGGTTTGTCTGATCTAGGGCTTACTTGTCACGCAGCCAATCCAATGTGACTTGCGTGCCATCAGCATCGTTGAGGTCAAGTCTGCTGGACAGGATCAGCGACAGGGCACCAAGCTCGTTGGACTTCCAGAAATACAAAGTGTGACGCGTGGGTTCGAACCTGGCGCAGGAGGTCGCGCCGATGTCGGCAACGTACCTCGGTGCACCTTCACGCCGAATGTCAAAGGCCTTGGCTCCGCTTGCAGCGTCTGGATTGTTCAAGCAGACGGTCACCAAGCGTGCATCAATCTCATCATCCAAGCGTGCGGGCGCAGGCGCAGGCGGAACGATTTTTTCCGCCAGCGGCGCGACTTCAGCTGAACCGCTGATCCCGCCCAAAGGGACCTGGGTGGCAGACGGTGCTATTCCGGGCGAAGATGGGGCAAGCAAACGGCCAGCGCTTTTCTGGTCTCGCGTTTCGGCAGGCTGTTCTTCACGTGCTTCCGACTCCACCATGAGATCGGCTTCAGCCGCAGGTTCCGGCGATGCCTTCAGCTTTGCTCTTCCCAAGGCAAAATTCGGTTTGATTTTTTGGGGCTGAACCAAAGAATCCTTGAACAGCTGGTCGGTGCTCTCAATCGCCGGTACGTCGCCTTTCTGGAACCGGATCAGATCATTGTCTCCGCTTTCCAGAAACGTTGGCTGTGGCTGATCGGCCGCTACAGCGGAGACTGCCGTTGCAAAGGACGCAAAGCCTCCTGCAAGGAGGCCAAGCACCGTAATTCTCAAGAGCTTTGATCGGCGGCTTCTCATTGATTTCGTGACGTTCCCTAGCTGGCGATCAGGACATATTACGGTGTCTGATCGATAACTTATCTCAATTGGACGGAATTAGATAACGGGTGTTGACCCAACCTGAAAGTGAAACTGACCGGATCTGGCACCAGTTTCCTTCGCAGACATCTGAAAGTTCCACGCCGCAATTGCCGGCTGCAAGTGCACCCAACGTTTGAAATCGCGTTCCAGGTCCGGAACGGACGTTCAGAACATCGTCTCGAGAAACATTCACACACATTCTAGATCCTTGAGGCGAGGCTGAAGGTGCCAGAAACATTGCCGGTGGTTGTGTGGCAGAGGTGCAGACGCCATTTACGTTAACCCCTCTTGCACAGACGGGTTTGACGGCCATAGTGAGCAATTCCCACTTGCCGTCGCTGGTGCGAATGACATGTCCCCGGTAATGTTCACCGGAGACGCTGTCATCGAGATAACCGGTCAGAAAGATATCGACGTTGTAACCAGTTCCATCTTTCTGGACATTCAGCTGCAGACCTGCGTTGCCTTCCTCGGACTCCGGATGATTTCGAAGAAAGGGCAAAATCACGTCGATGAGGTCGTCGGCAGTTGCGATGCCCGGTGCAACCCGGATTTCCCTGAAACCATCGTTGGGAGATGCACTTTCAGCATAGGCCTCTCCCAGAACGAGAAATGCTCCGACTGCCAAGCCGACGGCAACTTTGAAAATTGATTTTTGCATGACGCGGTCCTTTGATCTGGTTCATGCCAGAATTTTCCCGCGTTTGTTCACTTCTCACCATGGGGCCAATCCCCCAATCGCGTGGACCTAAAGTTCTTTGGAAGGATCGATAAGGCCTTCTTTCAGGGCGCGCGCAATGAGCTGGGGCACCGAATGAACCTTTAGCTTTTGCATCAGGCTTGTCCGGTGCTTGTCCACTGTCTTGACGCTTATTCCGAGGCCTGCTGCGATTTCCTTGTTGGAACGGCCTGCCAGGATCATGTTCAAGGTCTGACGTTCCCGATCCGTCAATACGGGAGGATTTGGCGTTTCTTCCAGGATCTTCAGGAAATATTCGGAAATATGCCGTTGTCCGCGCAGGATGCCCGGTAGTTTTTGATAGAACTCCGTGTTGTCGGACGCTTTGGAAAACAGGCCATCAACGCCGGTTTCAATCAGGTCTGATACAAGTCCAACGGCGGAGACACCCGTCAGGACAACAACCCTTGTCTCCTTGGACCAGCGGCGCGCCTCTATGAGGACCTCTACACCGCCTGCCATGGGCATCGACACATCAAGTAAAAGAAGGTGCGGTCTGTGTTTTCGGATCTCGGCAATTGCGCTCAGGCCGTCACCAACTTCGGCCAGAACCTTGATGCCTTCCGGTTCGATCAGTCCGGGTTTTTCGAGTGCGTCTTTGAGCCCCGCCCGAACTATGGCATGGTCGTCTGCAATAATTGCATTGTATTTTTGGTCGTTCACGGCTCAATATCCAATAACTTCAATACCGGTAAACCTGACATGCCTTTGGTGAAATGACCAGAACGCTGCGTGTAGCGATAGTCCTGCTTTTCAGTCTCTTTGTGCATGATTTCGTTCGCGCGGAGCCGGTAGATCTGCAGCCTGGCCGGGGCAATGCCGATTTGAAAACTCACTTGACGTATCTGAGTGATCCGACCGCGTCACTTGGTGACATCCTGAAGCACTTTCGTGCCGGAAATTTTGTCCCCACGCTCGATACATCGATGCTGGATTGGAACTATGCGCCGGAAGCGTGGGCCGCGGTCGAAATCTACAATGCGACGCTCGACGATGGCCGTGGATCCGATCCGTTTGTTCTGATTGTCGACCTGCCTCTCGTCAGCGAGCTGGATGCCTATGTAATCCGCGAAAGCGGGTTTACTGAAAACCTGATCAACTATTCGATTTTCGAACCCTTTGTGCCTGAAGATCATTCCGTAACACGGCTTCGCACACCGATCTTCGAGATAGCCCCGCAAGAAAAAATTACGCTCCTTGTCAACTTCAAGTTCGGCCCGTTCCAGTCCTTCGATATGGCACTGGAAACACCGGTTGAGATGGAAGCGTCAGCCTTTGCTTCCGGTATCACCCATACTGCGTTTTATGCCTTTGCCATCTCCTGTCTCATCTTCTTCTTCGGCTTCCATCTGGCGATGAAGAACTGGATCGGCTTGCTCTATGCGGCTCAGTTTGGGGTTGGCCTAGCATTCATCGCGTATATTGACGGACTTTGGTTTCGGTTCTTCTTTCCCGATAACCCGGAACTGCAATCTCCAGTCGGTTTTTTTCTATTGTTCTCCCTTTCCGCCATCGGGTTTGTCATTTCCGGACGGTCACTTACCCGGGATGGGCACGAAACGCGCTTGTCGCTCCTGTTGACGTCGTTCGCTGTCCTGCCAGTACTGGGGTTTGCCTTTTCTCTCTATTCTCCAGGAACTTATTTGGCGCTTTTTGCATATCTGCTATTGGCGCTCATGTTCGTCTCGGTTTTTGTTGCCGGCGGCAATTGGCGACGCTCGGAAGGCGCTGTCCATATATCAACACTTCTGATTTCTGCGCTTGGAACATTGAGTGTTGTTGCCCTGATCCTGGTTGTGGTTATCGGCAGTCGGGCCGAGATCATTCCGGTTGCAACCGCCGTAAAGGGGATTTTCTCCATTCTTTTGATTGCGACAATGACGGGCCTGACGACACACATCATCAATCTGCGGAGAAAACACTCCCAAGCTGTTCGGGCAGAATTTGAGGCTCTCGAGGCCGAAACCAAACGCAGTCAGGAACTCCTTGTTGCGGAACGTAACTATTCACGCGCGCGCGAACTTGCAGGCCTTCGACAACGGCAACTGGCAACAGCATCGCACGATCTGAAGCAACCAATCATGTCGCTAAGGATGAATGTTGACAGCCTGGCAGCAGATGTCGAACCGGATGTTCGCAAGAGATTGAAGGAAGCCTTCGACTATATTGAAGCGCTGTCCAACGATTACCTGAGGCAAACAACTCCCGAACATGCGTCGCAAGCGTTCGCGGAAGCTTCAGGGCAAGATGAGGTCAAAGGTTCTGCAGAGGATGAAGCCGAGGCTTACGAAATCTCCCTCGTGCTCGATACCGTCCAGCAGATGTTTCAGGAAGAAGCTGTTTCCAAGGGGCTTGAATTACGCCGGGTGCTTTCAAGCAAACGGGCAGCAGTTCCCCCGCTTATCGTGATGCGGATTGTCAGTAACCTTGTTTCCAATGCTGTCAAATACACCGAAGAGGGAAGCGTTCTGATCGGAGTTCGCAATCGTGGTGACACGATTGACTTGTGCGTTTTGGATACCGGGTCTGGTATGGAAGACGAGGAAATTTCACGCTTTTCCGAGGCCTACAACAAGGGGGAGACCTCAGAGGGACACGGCCTGGGCTTGTCCGTCTGTTTCGAACTCTCCAAGGACAACGGAATGGAACTGTCTTGCCTGTCTCAAAAGGCGGCAGGAACCCAATTCAGACTGACAATTCCAGTTGCGGGCGATTAGGAACCTAGGGTCTGGACCCATTAATTTGGATGAAATGGTAGGAATGAATTTGTTCGGATACGAGGCGCAGAACTGTAGGAAACCGCATGGTTTTCAAAGATTTGCAACGACGTTGCTGAGCAAATTCACCCTATCCCAAAGGGACGCAACAACGGCTTCGATCTGCTGCGTCAAACCGCTCATCCGGGCAGAAAGCCCGCTTATCGCGCTTTTCCTTGCAGCTCTTTGCCGTTTGTTGCGCCATTTCAATCAAATTAATGGGTCCTGACCCTAGTTTGCAAACTCTCGCCCAGGGTGCGGCCTGCCAATGTCCGAAGGCTTGGCAAATCAGTCCATTCGAATTCGCGTACTAAACCTGCTTTCGAGAACTTCGAATTTCTGGTCATCCAGTTTCAGATCCCACAGTTTCGAATTTTCCCGGAAGAACTCGTAGTGACCGTTTGGCACGTTCTTAAACTCGAAGCTTCTTGATTGAGAGCCCATGCAATCTGCCGGTCCAATTCGGAGCTGTCCTTTTGCTGGTTTCGCGTGAAAGTTTCCTGTGATCTGGAAGCGGCGGTTGGCTTGGTCATACTTGACTAACAGATCATTCGAAATTTCGGTGCCGGTGTGAGCGGATCGGCATCCCGTTGCAATTGTAATAACAACTGTTTCAGTAGTCGGGCTCCAATTCAGCCGGATATCCGATGCAACTTTGCTGAAACCGGATTGCTGCGTGCCGGTATCGGCATTCGCGGGCAGGCAAAGCAGTATCGACGTCGCGAGCATCGTTATCGTGAGGGATAGTCGGTTCATTGTCTGGTCCTTTCTGCTCAACTTCCAGAAAGGTACGCGCGAGGTCGTGCTGCATGTATGGGGTGAAAACCCCATTCCTGGTGTTGATCGAAACAAGAAAGCTTTCAGCAGCGGTCAGGAAATTTCAATTGAAGACCGGTGTTCTCTTGGCGTTGTTGAGTACTCTGTCCTGTACGCTCGTGTCATGGCGCTTGCATCCTGGTAGCCACAGCGACTGGCAATTTCGGCGATGGTCAGGTTTGTGAGTTCAACAAGACGTCTGGCCTCTCGCAGCCGTATTGATTTGTAGACTGAAAGAGGTGTTTTGCCGAACTCGGCGCGGAAGTGCTGCTCCAAGACTTTCTGGTCGGTTCTCAACTGACGGGACAAGGCTGGGATTGTCAGGGGTTGTTCTATATTCCGGCGCATCAGCGTCGTTGCTCTTTGAACCAAAGCACCGGGTGCCAGCCGGTGGAAAGGGTCATGCAGGTCAAGACGATCACCATGCATAAAGAGGGCTGCGACCTCGAGCGCGAACATTGGGCTGTGGTGTTGCTTGATCAGTTCCAGGGTCAATTCGAACGTGGTTGAAGCTCCGCCGCAGGTGGCTATGTCATCTGCCAGCACGTATCTGTCTTCGACGGCCATAACACTCGGGAATGTTTCGGAAAAATTTGTGAACTCATCCCAATGGATGGTGGCCTTTCGATCTTCCAAAAGACCTGCTTTGGCAAGAAGCCATGCACCTGTATCCATGCCCACAATCGTTGCGTAGCGCTCGCTGGCTGCTCGAACAACCTGGCACATTCGTGGGGATGCAAGGTCCGTGAAACCGTAACTCGGCATGACGAAAAGAAAATCTCCTCGCGGAGCAGCATCAGACCAGGCGCTTGTTTCAACCGGCAGCCCGCTGGAGGAAGTGACTGTTCCGCCTTCGAGACTCAAATGTGACCAGGAATAGAGCTGGGTTCTGGCAATCGTGTTTGCGGCCCGGAAAGGTTCAATCGCATTTGCCAGGCAATGGTTCGAAAATGAATCGCAGAGCAGAACGGAAATCGTTCGTGTCGTCTCCGGTTTTTTCGAAACCTGCATGTTCTTGATCCAAAACTGCATAATGGCCGCTCTCGTCTTGTCTCACTCTCAAGAGTGTCAGGCAAGAGGAGGGGACAATGCACTTTGGTTTGAACGAAGAGCAGGAAATGATCGTTTCAACGGTACGTTCATTCGTTGAAAACGAGATCTACCCTCATGAAGACCAGGTCGAGAAAACCGGACAGGTTCCATTGGAACTTGGCAAGGAACTCAAGCAAAAATGCATCGATCTGGGTTTTTATGCCTGCAACTTTCCGGAAGAGGTTGGTGGCGCCGGTCTCAGCCATATGGATTTCACGCTTGTTGAACGCGAGCTTGGGCGTGGCTCGATGGCTCTTACACACTTTTTCGGGCGTCCCCAAAACATCCTGATGGCCTGTAAAGGCGAGCAGCGGGAACGTTATCTTCTTCCGGCGGTGCGCGGCGATAAGATGGACGCGCTTGCAATCACTGAGCCGGATGCCGGGTCAGATGTGCGCGGCATGAAGTGCCAGGCAGTCCGTGAGGGGGGCGATTGGGTTCTCTCCGGGTCAAAACACTTTATCTCTGGTGCGGAGCACGCGGATTTTTTCGTTGTCTTTGTCGCAACCGGTGAGGATGAAACTCCTCGAGGGCCAAAGAAACGGATCACCTGTTTCCTGGTTGATCGCGGCACGCCTGGGTTTGAAGTCCGTGACGGCTACAATTCTGTCAGCCACCGTGGTTACAAGAACTACATCCTCTATTTTGACAAGTGCCGACTGCCCGAGACCCAGGTTTTGGGCGAAGTTGATGGCGGTTTCGATGTCATGAACGAATGGCTCTATGCCACCCGGTTGACCGTCGCCGCCACCAGTGTTGGGCGTGCGCGGCGCTGCTTCGATCATGCTGTGAACTACGCAACCGAACGCAAACAATTCGGGCAAGCAATTGCAAGGTTTCAAGGCGTCAGTTTTCAGGTCGCAGACATGATCACGGAGATCGACGCGGCAGACTGGCTGACCCTTGCTGGTGCCTGGCGACTGGATCAGGGGCTTCCGGCAAGCAGGGAGATTGCCAGTGCGAAGGTTTACGCCACCGAGACCCTGGCAAAGGTCACGGACACGACCCTGCAGATCTTTGGCGGAATGGGCCTGATGGACGACTTCCCGATCGAGCGCTTCTGGCGGGATGCACGTGTGGAGAGGATCTGGGATGGAACCAGTGAAATCCAGCGCCACATCATCAGTCGCGATATCTTTCGCCCGCTTGGAGCTTGAGCAATGCGCTCACTGGAACGATTGCTTCGCCCGAGATCCATTGCCGTAGTTGGCGGTGGGAGCTGGTGCGAAAATGTCATCCGCGAATGCGCAAAAAGCGGATATGCAGGTAATCTATGGGCTGTTCATCCCAAGCGGGAGAGCGTCGCCGGTTGCGCTGCCGTTCCTGAAATCACAGACCTTCCATCCGCGCCCGATGCAGTTTTCATTGGCGTAAACAGACATACAACTATCGACATAGTTCGGGAGCTAACTGCTGTGGACGCAGGTGGTGCCGTCTGTTTTGCTTCCGGGTTCAGTGAAGCTAGTGCAGAGCTAGAGGACGGTGCTGATTTACAGGATGCGCTTTTAAAAGCTGCCGGGCAGATGCCGATTTTCGGTCCCAACTGCTATGGCTTCATCAACGCCATGGATGGGGCCAGCCTTTGGCCAGACCAACATGGATTGACAGCAGTACAAGAAGGCGTGGCGATCATTTCGCAATCTTCCAATATTGCGCTTAACCTCACCATGCAGTCCCGTGGTTTGCCAATTGCCTACTTGATGACAGTTGGTAATCAGGCTCAGACGGGGCTGTCGGCAATAGGCCAGGCTTTGCTCTCGGACCCAAGGGTATCGGCCATCGGTTTGCATATCGAGGGCATTGATGACCTCGCCGCCTTTGAACAATTCGCTCGAAATGCAACGGAGAAAGGGAAACCTCTTGTTGCTTTGAAAGTCGGGAAATCGGAGCAGGCACAGGCCGCCACGATTTCCCACACGGCGTCTTTGTCAGGTACCGACGCCGGTGCCAGGGCGCTTTTCAAGCGCCTTGGAATTGCTCAAGTGGAAAGTCTGCCTGTACTTCTGGAGACGCTGAAACTGGTACACGTGGTTGGCAAATTGCCAAATGCCCGTATTGTTTCAATGTCCTGCTCTGGTGGTGAAGCAAGCTTGATAGCTGACGCTGCCGCAAACAGAAAGGTGAGTTTTCCACCGTTGGACGATGCGCAGAAGGATAATCTACGCGCAGTGCTTGGCACCAAGGTGGCTCTGGCTAACCCACTGGACTATCACACCTATATCTGGGGTGATGTGGAAGCCATGGCGAGAACATTCTCCGCAATGACGGCTGCTGACATTGCCCTTGGAATTGTTGTGCTGGACATTCCGAGGCCGGACAGATGCGAACCGTCGGAATGGCTGAAGGTAATTGACGCCATCGAACTTGCGATGGCGCGAACCGGCAAACCGATGGCCGTTCTCAGTTCATTGACGGAGACACTTCCGGAGAAAGTCGCGCAAGACCTGATCGCACGAGGAATTGTTCCGTTATGTGGGTTGGATGAGGCAATTGCTGCAATCGAGGCAGCATCGTTGATTTCAAAGTTCGCTCAATCTGAACCAATCAAGATCCCAGTTCATTCAAATGCTTCGAGGATGATCGGCGAAACAGACGCCAAACGTATTTTGACCGAATACGGAGTGAAGGCACCATTGAGTGAAACGGCAGCAAGCGCCGAGGCTGCGGCCAGAGCAGCCGACAGGATTGGCTATCCTGTTGTTCTGAAAGGAACTGGTCTTGCACACAAAACGGAAGCCGGTGCAGTAGCTCTCGACCTTTCAACGGCGGAAAGTGTTGCGCTGGCTGCAGACGCCATGCCGACAACAACATTCCTCATCGAGGAAATGGTTTCCGGCACAATCGCCGAACTGCTGGTTGGAGTCGTGAAAGATCCGGCGCATGGATTCATTCTGACACTTGCCGCAGGGGGCGTTCTGACCGAGCTGCTGCAGGACCGGGTTTCTCTCGTAATGACAGCTTCAAGACAAGATGTTGGAGACGCGCTGCGTGAACTCAAGATCGCGCGGATCCTGTCCGGCTATCGAGGTGGCCCATCTTGCGATCTGGAATTGATTGTCGACGCCGTTATGGCGGTACAAAACTATGTAACATCAGCTCCGGTGGAAGAGGTTGAAATCAATCCTTTGCTTTGTGGCAGAGACTTTGCGATTGCAGCCGACGCGCTGATCAGATGTGGAGAAGTAAATGACGGATAGTCCGATTAAGACCCGTGTTAGCGGCCACATTCTGGAAGTGACGCTTGATCGGCCGAAGGCCAACGCCATCGATCTGGAAACAAGCAAAATCATGGGGGACGTGTTCACCGATTTTCGGGACGATCCGAACCTGCGTGTTGCGATTGTCACGGGTGCTGGCGAGAAGTTCTTCTGCCCTGGGTGGGATCTGAAAGCAGCCGCCAATGGAGATGCGGTCGATGGTGACTACGGCAAAGGTGGATTTGGCGGCTTGCAGGAACTGCGTGGCCTCAACAAGCCGGTCATTGCCGCTGTGAATGGGATCTGCTGCGGTGGCGGCCTTGAACTCGCGCTCTCGGCCGACATCATCCTGGCTGCGCAGCACGCAACCTTCGCGTTGCCCGAGATCCGGTCCGGCACGGTGGCAGACGCAGCCAGTGTCAAACTGCCCAAGCGCATTCCTCATCACATAGCCATGGAAATGCTTTTGACCGGACGCTGGATTGAAGCGGAGGAGGCTGCACGTTGGGGGCTTATCAATCACATTTATCCGGCGGATACACTGATGGAGGAAGCCCGCAAACTCGCGGAGCTGCTCGGCTGCGGTCCACCGCTTGTCTATGCGGCGATCAAGGAGATCGTTCGCGAGGCAGAAGACATGAAATTCCAGGATGCGATGAACCGCATCACGAACAGCCAATTCGCAACAGTTGAAACGCTCTACCGGTCTGAAGACCAGCATGAAGGCGCGAAGGCGTTTGCCGAAAAACGAGATCCGGTCTGGAAGGGCCGCTAGGAGGAACAAAGATGCCTTTGCTAATGAATCGGGACGTTTTCATTACCTGCGCCGTAACCGGGTCGGGATCGACTCAGGACCGGTCGCCACATGTTCCGCGCAGCCCAAAGCAGATCGCGGAGAGTGCTATTGATGCCGCCAAGGCGGGCGCTGCGGTTGTTCACTGCCATGTCCGTGATCCGGAGACCGGCGCACCGTCTCGTCGACTGGATTATTATCGTGAAGTTACGGACTTGATCAGGGCGGCTGATGTCGACGTGGTCCTGAACCTGACTGCTGGCATGGGTGGTGACATTACGTTTGGTTCAACCGAGGAGCCTCTACCCGTAAACGAGAGCGGGACCGATATGATTGGTGCCAGCGAACGTGTAGCTCATATCAGGGAATGCTTGCCGGAAATCTGTACGCTGGATTGCGGTACCATGAACTTTGCCGAAGCCGACTATGTCATGACCAATACACCGGGCATGCTCCGCGCAATGGGTACATTGATGACCGAACTGGGCGTGAAGCCCGAGATCGAGGCGTTCGACACAGGGCACCTTTGGTTTGCAAAGCAACTGGTTCAAGAAGGCACGTTGGAATCCCTGGCCCTGGTGCAGCTCTGTATGGGGGTTCCCTGGGGCGCGCCGAGTGACTTGAACACGTTTCTGGCGATGGTCAACGCTGTGCCCGAGGATTGGATCTGGTCGGCGTTCAGTCTCGGCCGAGATCAAATGCCCTATGTTGCTGCGTCCGTTCTCGCAGGTGGCAATGTTCGCGTGGGGTTGGAGGATAATCTCTTTCTTGAAAAGGGAGTTTTGGCGACCAACGCCCAGCTGGTTGAAAAGGCTGTCGGCGTCATCGACGGATTGGGGGCAAAGATCATTGGGCCTGATGAGGTTCGTAGAAAGCTGGGCCTGAACAAGAGGGCACCTGCATGAAAGCTGTCATTGTCGGCGGCGGCGTGATCGGTGGCGGTTGGGCTGCGCGATTTTTGCTGAATGGGTGGGATGTTGCGGTTTTTGATCCTGACCATGAAGCTGAACGCAAGATCGGTGAGGTCATTGCGAATGCCCGCCGCAGTCTTCCCGCTCTTTACGACCGGTCCTTGCCGGAAGCCGGAACGCTGAGTTTTCATGAAGAGTTGGCAGACGCCCTGGTTGATGCGGACTGGGTGCAAGAGAGCATTCCGGAGAGACTGGAGTTGAAGCACAAGGTGCTGGGAAACCTTTCCGAACTGGCACCAGAAAATGCTGTCATCGGATCATCGACCTCGGGTTTTAAACCCTCAGACCTCAACAGCGAAGGGGCAAGGGCGATTGTCGCTCATCCATTCAATCCCGTTTATCTGTTGCCACTGGTTGAATTGGTCGGGGATGCTTCAGAGACGGAGAAGGCAGCTGAATTGCTGCGGGATATCGGCATGTACCCGCTTAAGGTCCGGAAGGAAATCGATGCCCATATCGCCGACCGTCTGCTGGAAGCGGTTTGGCGGGAAAGCCTATGGCTGGTCAAGGACGGCGTGGCGACCACTGAAGAAATCGACGAGGCCATACGCATGGGTTTCGGTATTCGCTGGGCGCAGATGGGACTGTTTGAGACCTATCGGACGGCAGGTGGTGAAGCGGGCATGAAGCACTTCATGGCGCAATTCGGACCGGCACTGCAATGGCCCTGGACGAAGTTGATGGATGTGCCGGAACTAACAGAGGAGCTGGTTGACCTGATCGCACACCAATCAGATGAGCAGTCCGGTCATTTGTCCATCCGTGACCTGGAACGCCAGCGGGATGACAATCTGGTCGGCATGATGCGGGCGCTCAAAAAGAACAACAGCGGGGCGGGTGGTGTCATCGCAAGACACGAAAAAAACCTTCCATATATTGATGATATTGATTTGCCAATCACGGTGGATCGTCAGATCCCCAAGAGCTGGACAGACTACAACGGGCATATGAATGAGGCCCACTACCTGGAAGCCGCTGCTGCCGCAACAGACCGGTTCATGGAAAAGATCGACGCTGATGCCGCCTATATTGCTTCGGGTAAAAGCTACTTCACGGTTGAGAACCACATCCGCTATCTGGACGAAATGCTGGCTGGTGAGCGTCTGATTATCACGACTCAGGTATTGAAAGGCGAGGGCAAGAAAATGCACCTCTTTCATTTCCTGAAAAACGCGGACGGCAAACTGGCGGCGACCGCCGAGACATTGCTATTGCATGTCGACCTGAACACCCGGTCCAGCTCTGTTCCATCACCAGATGTTGCTACGAAACTCAGCGACTATGCCCAGGCGCATGCCTGTTTGCCAATGCCTGAAGGAGCAGGGCGTTTCGTTGGACAAAGGTCTACCTAATCCAACGCCGAGGTTTCTCTGGATTATGGATGCACACAAAGCAGATCGGGTGGATTAGGAGGGCTTGCCATTTGGACGCCAACCCGCATCGCGTAGGTTGTCTATAAGGAAATCGCTGTCTGCCGGATTCTGGAACAGTTTTTCGAATAGAAGATCGAGCCGATATTTCGGCCAGGTCTCAATGATCTGCCTTACGCGTTTTGAAGCTTGTTCCTGGTTCCCGAGTTGCTGGTGGGCTGCGGCCAAATAGGCAACGGTAATCGGGCCCATTGGCGCGCCCGCCGCTATTGCGTCTTCAAAAACACTTATGCACTTTTCTGAATTTCCGGAATGGAAATAGGCGGAACCCAGTGCGTTATTGAAGACCGAATTTTTGGGCAACTCAACTTGCTCCAGGTGCGCCTCTACGCTTTCTACAACGCGATCAAATCTTCCGGCAAAAAGAGAAATCAGGGCATCGAATTCAAGAAGATGAGCGTCTTGCGGATCCAGGAGGCGTGCGGTTGATGACTTTGTGAGGGCATTGTCAAAGTTTCCGACTGCCCACTCGTAAGACGCGCGAGCCGAATGTGTCCAGGCTGCGTCAGGTGCAAGGTCTTCTGAAGCTTCAACCATAGATTTGGACGCGATCAGAGCTTCCCTGGATCGCTGCTCAATCGGTGAGACAAGGGCACTAAGTGCCAATACTTGCGCAGCGCCTGCATAGCCACCAAAAAATGTCTTGTCAGTTTCTCTGGATACCTCAAAAACATAAAGGGCGGCCTGCAGCCGTTTTGGATCCGCTGCTGGAAAAATCAACTTCCGACCAGCTGATGCCAGGTTCATCGCCTCCAGTCTGGCTGGAGATGCCTCAAATATAGCTGCGCGCAATGCACTCTCGGTTGGCCCGGCATCCTGTATTTCATGAAGGCTGGATACTTTTACAGCTATAATAGCGCCTGCTGTTACCGCCAGAAGGAAACCACATACCAGCAACAGGCTTGTACGAGCTGAGGAAGTGAAGCGTCTTTTGGTTGCCGCAAAATTTTGTAGAGAAGGGGAGCCGCGCTTGTCTGCGAGATTAATGGCAGAAGTTTCAACTGCGGGAAGCTGTAAAAAAAGAAACTCTGGTGCGTAGGATCCCTTCGGTAGTGAAATGACCACCTGGTCATTCTTGCCTTCGTCCGAATAATAGGCAGCCAAACGCCGCCGCAACCGACCAATATCCACTCTTATGGCGTTCTCGTGATCAGGAACCTCATCAGGCAAATAGCTGTAAACATCCATGGCAATTGACTTCGCCCGGATATTCGGTCCTTCACCGGCCAGGTGTCGCTCGACAACGTATCTTAGTATTTGCTTCAGGCGCTCCACGTTATGGAAGCTTTTGGATTCTGCGACACTCTGCAAAGCATCGCGGATGAGGGCAGCATTCTGGATGTCAGTCTGTTGCTTTGCCACGGGTTCAGACCCTAAAACATTGTAATATCAAACGTTGCGGATACGTCACGCTACGGTAGCATGCTCCTTGCTACGGTCCCAAGTCCAATTTTACTGAACTAGAGTTCACGCGTTGCAAGTGAAACCGGCTTCTCTACCAATCCTGACAGCGGAGATTTGCAAGGCCTGTTCACCAAGTTCCGAGTTGGAAGATAATCATGAGACTATTTTCAGGTTTTCTGGCCGTGTTGGCTGTTTTTGCAACGTCTGCGAAAGCGCAAGAGCCAATCCTTCACGATGGTGAATTTGAATATTTGCGTGCGCAATTTGGAGAAAAATGGGCGGCGCAAGATATCGAAATCGATCAAAAACTGGCTGATATCCGGGCTGCCAATGGCGATAGACCGCCCAACATTCTTTACATACTTATCGACGACGTGAGTTTCGGGCAGATGGGAACCCGTACATTGAACTACGTTACGGGTATCGATACGCCAAGCATCAACCAGCTGGCAAATGAGAGCATGTCGCTTATGCGCATGTACACCGAGCCATCCTGCACACCGACACGTACAGCCTTGCTGACAGGTCGCCATCCGGTCAGGGCAGGTGTTGATGAGGTCAAAGTTGCGCTGGTCGGCGAAGGACTCGCTTCCGGTGAAGTGACAATTGCCGAGATCTTGAAGGAAACAGGCTACAACACCGCCCACGTCGGAAAATGGCACCAGGGTGATATTGAACAGGCTTACCCGCATAACCAGGGATTTGATTGGGCTGCTTTTCCGCTTCACCAGCAGGTTCAACTGAGCCTGATGACAAAGGACGCCATGCAGGCCAACAATATGCTGGGCTACAACGCAACGGGGCAGTCAAACCAGTTCGCGCTTGATCAAAGGTTCAAACCGTATGGATTGGTAACAGGTGTCGAAGCAGAAGCTGGAGGCCTTGCTCGCGAGGTTGATATGGCGCCCGGCGAGGACTGGACGCAGGCAAAATACGAGGAAATGAATGAGCGTTACCAGCGTCAGATCCTTGAACAGCTTGAGCGTGTAGCAAGTGAAGACAAGCCGTTTTTCCTTCAGTATTGGCCGCTCTACCCTCTGAATTTCGTCTACCCTGATCAGGCCATCTCGCGGAATGGTGGCTTTCATGCAGACAAGCTGCAGCTTTTGGATGGTTGGATCGGCGACTTGCTGGAAAAGGTCGATGATCTTGGCTTGAGAGACAACACCATCGTCGTACTGATGGCGGACAACGGGCTGATGTACCACTACGAGGGGACATCCGGTCTGAACCAGTTGATTTACCGTGGCGGCAAGACGCAGCACCTTGAAGGTGGCGTTCGTACCGATGCATTTGTCCGGTGGCCCGGTGTTATCGAGCCTGGAAGTGCTGCCGGCGATATTGTCCACGTCTCGGATCTTTTTACGACGTTTGCGCGAATTGCTGGCGCCACCGACTTGATCCCCCGCGACCGTGTAATCGACGGGGTTGACCAGACTGCACTTCTTCTTGAAGGCGAGGGCAATTCCCGTCGTGATTACGTCTATGTTTATGAAGGTCCTGTGCTTCGCTCCGTCGTGAAGCAGGAATACAAAATGCATCTGCCAGCGCCGGGGCAACCGGGAGCAGCGGCACCGGTTTTCAACGTGTACCGGGACCCTCGCGAAGAGCATCCGTTGGTGGGCTACGCCCTTTGGTCGGGTGCTTCATTCCAAGACATGGTCAAACGCCATCAGATTACGATTGCGCAACACCCGCATCTCGCGCTCGGAAAAGGAGTGCCCTATGAGGGCATTGAAAACCTGCGCCCTGAAAGTGAGCTGGCGCGTGAGGTTTTCGCGAGCTGGCAAAAGAAATAGGACAACCGCCTGCCGTGGTTTGCCCGGCAGGCGTATCTTCTTGGCTCAGAATTGGCTGACTACGAGCTTTGAGAAATTGCCATTCACCGGTTTGGAACCTTTGAGCTCGGTATTGCGTTTCAGCTTGAATGGAATTTCTCGCAGTAAATGATGAAAAAATAAAATTACCTCGAGGCAATTCCTATTGTAGGCTTCGAAAAAGTCAGCGTGTTTTGGGTGAATGGATACAATGTTTGGTTCATTGCTTTTCTATCTTGGATTTGCCGTAACACTTTCTATTGGCTTTCTTTATTTCCGTGATCTCGGCGACGTCAGCCAGATGGTTCTGCAGGTCAAACGGACCAACATGGTGCGTTTCATTCGCAATGAATATAGGCTGATTGGAATTGGTCTGGGCGCTGCGGCGATCATGACAGTTGCGCATTTCGGTCTGGGCGGCGGTCCGTTCTGGCTTTGGCTGACAGCCATCCTGCTGGTCATCCTTCTTTATGGATTTCCCTATGTCTGGGTGCATGTTGGTCTGAGAAACCAAAAAAATACTGCGAGATATTCTTCTGTTTCCGAAGCGCGCGAATGGGTCAGTCCTTCGAGCCCGGTTCTGGTCATTGAGAAAAATGGCGTCGCGCGCGCTCATCCGGATGCACAGATCATGCGCCCGCATCTTGCTGGCAACGAAGAGGGACTAGATGGCGAAAACGTCATCATGACCTACTGCGCCATGGCCAATCTGGGGATCGGTTACACACCGGAGGTCGAGGGGCAGAAGCTCGATCTCGAGGTTCTTGCCCAACATGGCAACAATCTGATCTTGCGGGACAATGTAACAGGCGAACCGATCCAGCAGATTTACGGGTTCCGCGAAAAGGATGCTGAGGTCTCGGCAGATGGATCGTCCTGTCCGTTGAGACCTGGCCTCTCCATGAAGCCATGGCCGACTTTTCGGATGACTTTCCGGGGGTTTGAAAAGGCCTATCCGGATGGAATGGTGTTCATAAACAAACCGTCTTCGAACCCGATCCTGCGATTGTTTGACCTTGCGATCGAAACAATTTTTTCTTCCGAGATTTCACGCCAGCACCGTGTCAACGAACCAATCATAAAGAACATGATGCGCAAGGAAGACGGCCGCCTGCACAACAAGACCTATGTGTGGGGTGTCGATATCAATGGTGAGGCTGTGTGCTGGACTGATGACTTCGTCGTCGAGAACGGCGGTGTGGTCAATGCAGTTGTTGGCGGTCGCGCTCTGGTTGTCGCGTGGGACCCCAAGTACGAGAGCCTTGGTGTCTGGTGGAACGACACTGGCGAACCCGTCACCGAAACTGATTTCTTCGGCAAGACATCAAAGGGTCAGCTCAAGCGGGTCGAGAATGTTCGGCCTGGAATGTTCTGGCATGTCTGGTCTGAGTACTTTCCAAAGACTTCCATCAACCGCATTGGCGGTTCCGAGCAGAAAGCTGCTGCATAAATTCTAATAATTTGGAGGCGCAGAGAATGTCAAAATGGGGAAAACTTGGAGGCGCGTTTTTAGCAGGCATGGTCACAGGACCGCTTCATGCTCAGGAAACGCCGATAATCCACGATGCTGAATTCTACATTCTCGAGGCCCAAAATGGTGAGGCCTGGGCTGCTGAAGATACGGAGATCGATGCCGAGCTGGCCGTGATAAACGAAAAAAACGGCGGTAAACCACCCAACATCTTTTACATCCTCATCGATGATATCGGGTTTGGTGATCTGGGCAGTGAAACACTGAATGCCATTCGTGGATACAAGACACCTGCGATCAACGAAATTGCCAGTGAAGGAATGCGGCTCGCTCGCATGTACACTGAACCGTCCTGCACCCCGACGCGTGTTGCGTTCATGACGGGCCGGCAACCCCACCGCAATGGCATGGGTAACACGCAGGTGGACATTTCTGGGTTTGGGTTGGCAGGCAAGGAGGTCACACTTGCCGAGGTGCTCTCAGAGGCAGGATACAACACCTCTCATGTCGGTAAGTGGCACATGGGTGATATCAAAGAATCCTGGCCAAATTTCCAAGGCTTTGACTACGCGGCATTTCCCATTCACCAGCAGGGTCAGTTGACCATCTTTCATGATGATGCGGCGAATGAAGAAGTGTCCATCGGGATAGGTGACAATAACTATGACGACCGTTTCACCATGGATCGTTGGTTCAGGACGGATGCTTCCCGTCTGGTGACGGGATTGGAAGGTGTTCGAGATGAAAATGTTCGTGAAGTGGAGATGGAGCCAGGAGAACGCTGGACGGAAGCCAAATACCACGAAATGAATGTTCGGTATCAAAACCAAACGATGGAACAACTAAGGAAGCTGGCGGCTGAGGACAAACCCTTCTTTCTTCAGTATTGGCCGCTCTATCCTCTGACCGGCCCGCGCACAACCACGGAAAACTACACCACGCCGAACGGTGGAATTTACGTGGAAAAAATGAAGCTTGTCGATCAGTGGATCGGTGAACTCATGGCTGAAATGGACACTCTTGGAATCTCAGACAACACGATTGTTATCGTCATGGGTGACAATGGCCACTTCACCAAATATTCCCCACAATCCGGTTACACTCCAATGATTTTCCGGGGTGGGAAAGGCTCGACCACCGAAGGTGGGGTCAGGGTTGATGCCTTTGTGCGTTGGCCGGGTGTGATTGAATCCAATTCGGTCGTTGGCGACATGGTACATGTCACCGATTTGTTCACCACGCTTGCGCGGCTTGCAGGCGCCAAGGACAAAATTCCAACAGACCGGATTATCGATGGTCTTGATCAAACCTCGTTATTGCTGAACGGTGAGGGAAAAGGTCGGCGCGATCATGTATTCCTCTATAACATCAACAAGCTAGAGGCGGTCATCAAGGAACAATACAAGCTCGCGATTCCTGGTGGCAGCATCGACAACGCAATTCTTGCGGACTTCTACGATCTCTTCAGAGATCCGCAGGAGAAATACCCGGTTTCGACGGAAATAGGAGCCTGGGGCAGCGCCAAATTCGTGAACATGCTGCAACGTCATCTGATGCGCATGAAGAAGTATCCGAGCGAGGGACCGGCAGTTGGAATGCCCTATGAGGGGGTTGAAAACCTGCGTCCTGAATCAATTGCAATGCGGGATGAGTTTCTGTTCATGCAGCAGACACCGGAACGTTAGAAAATTGGCCCTCGTGTCAACTGCGGGAAGTGAGCAGATTTTGAGTTTTTCCAAAGTTACACAAGATTAACACCGCCACAATGAGCGTCCTCATGGGAGTTGATGGAAACTCTCCATGGTGACGCTCCAATCCGATTTGAGCTGGGAATGTCCTGCCAAGAAGGACTGAAGATGTTTCAAAAAATCGTTGGCGCTGGGGTGTTGCTTGCAGGGGCACTTTTCTCTGCTCAGGTCTCTGCTACTGAGCCCAGACTGGTCCTTCAGCTCACCGTGGACGGCCTACGTGGAGACCTTCTTGAAAGATATCGTTCCAGGTTCGGTGAAGGTGGTTTCAAATACCTCCTGCAAGAAGGTGTCGTTTATACCAACGCCCAATACGATCACGCCAATACTGAGACAATTGTAGGTCACGCAACGCTTGCAACTGGGGCCCATCCTTCCGAACACGGTATGGTGGGAAATGTCTGGTATGACCGGGAGAGCGGGGAGCTCGCTTACAATATCGAAGACCCGCAGTATCCAATCCTGCCAACACGTGAGGAAGTCACCACAGGGGCACAGGTTGATCCGGCGCAGAAGCGTTCCCGGACCTCAGGCCGATCACCTGTCAGCTTGCTGGCAAGCTCCTTCGGTGATGAACTGTGGATCCATACTGCCGGTAAATCAAAGGTATTTGGTGTCTCGGGAAAAGACCGAAGTGCTGTTGCCATGGCGGGCCATGTTGGCAAGGCTTTTTGGTATTCGACGGACACTGGAGATTTCCAATCCTCAAAATACTATTTCGATAACTATCCTGACTGGGTTGTTGATTGGAACTCCACAGGTCAGGCCAGAGAGCTCTCAGGAAAATCCTGGGCGCTGCTCAATGACCAGGCAACATATCTTCTGAAGGACGCTGATGATCGGGAATTCGAAACTGATCTGAAAGGGTATGGACGCGTGTTTCCCCATCCCTATGGAAGCATTGAAGACAAATTGTTTTTTACGCGGGTGTTGGTGTCACCAGAGGGAGACCGACTGGCTGCAGATTTTGCGAAATCACTGATTACAGCGGAGCAGCTGGGGAAGGACGATGTTACGGACTATCTCTCAGTCAGTTTTTCGAGCGTTGACGCTGTAAATCACTTCTTCGGGCCTTCGAGCCTGGAAAATGAAGATATCATTTTGCAACTCGACCGGACGCTTGCTGATTTCCTGTCGTTTGTTGATCAATCTGTTGGTCTTGAAGAAACGCTTGTGGTTTTGTCCGCAGATCACGGAATGCCCGAGGCGCCTGAAGTTCTTGCAGAACGTGGGATGGTTGTTGGTAGGCTTGATCCAGATGCGCTTTATGAGCTTTCTGAGAAACTCGCGCTCGAAAAGTTCGGCATCAAAGATGCTGTTAAATCTTTCTTCCGCCCTTACGTCTACTTGAACGACAAAGCGATTGAGAATGCGGGTGTCGATCAAGTTGATGTTGAACGTGCGATTGCCGAGAGGCTTTCAAGACATGAAGGGATTGCAGTAGCCGTTTCAATGAAGGCGTTGCCGACGCAGACAGATACTCCAACGCTCAAGCGCATTCGAAACAACCATCATCCAATTCGCTCAGGTGACATTTACGTTGCTCAAGCGCCGTACTGGTTCTTGCAGGAAGGCGGCGTACTGGCTGTCATGCACGGGTCACCCTGGCGCTACGACACACATGTTCCGGTTATTTTTGCTGGAGCAGGTTTAAAACCGGCAGTCGTGAACCGGCCAATTCGGATCGTTGATGTTGCACCAACCCTATCGGCTTTTGTTGGTGTCAAGCATCCGTCGTCTTCAAATGGATCGCCGCTCGTTGAAGTGCTCGACTAGTGGGGGAGAACGACCGCTTCTTCGGGGTGCTTCACCAGGCGTTTCACGATTGAAAACATAATGTGGTTTGTTGCAACTGGCGCTTGACCAGTTGAGCATGCCTAAGGCTAACTAACGTTGCGAGAGGATCGCAATCCTTGAGAGGAGAGTTCGCTATGAAAGTAAAATTGCTGTGTGCCGCCTTCGTCGGTTTTGCAATGGGGTATTCCGCGCCTGTCGACATCGCGGCGATCCAGGGCGGTGGGCCTTTGCTCGTCGGAGTTAGCGCTGCAAAAGCGCAAAATGCCGCCCGAAACACTGCTCGACGTACATCGCGCAGGACAACACGGCGGGTCAATCGGCGCCAATCTGTTGCCGGATGTTCTCCTTACAATGCCTATTTTAATTGCGGCGGCGTTTACTACCGACCAGTCGTGGAAAATGGCGTGACCGTTTACATCGTTGTTAATCCGTGACTGCCGCATTTTGGAGCCATAATCATGAAAACTTCATTCAGTTTGTCTGCCTTGATTTTCAGCTTTTTTCTGTTTCTGTTCGGTCAATCCGCGTTCGCCCAGGGGCCTGTTGTCGGTGTGCTTGAAGCCTGTGAAACCGAAATCAGCACCTATTGTGCAGAGGTGACACCAGGCGACGGGCGCATTCTGTCGTGCATGTATGCTTATGAAGACAAAATCAGTGACGGTTGCGCTGCCTCAATCGTTGACTTGGCAGATGCTCTGGATTTCATGTTTGCCAACGCACGTGAAGCCATCGCGATTTGCGCTCCGGACATAGAAGCCAATTGCTCCAACGTTGAATTTGGTGGTGGCCGCGTGCTCACTTGCCTGAAGGAAAACGCTTCAAAGGTTTCCGCCGAGTGCCAGCCTGTCGTCAGTTCCTTTTCAGAGAAATTCGGTCTCGACTAGCGACACGGTAGACTGGTGCCATCTGACACACGTAAGCTGAAATTGGGCCAGTTCTTTGGTGGTCTTGTGCTGTATCATGCGGTGAAAGGTGTTGCATATTCGCTATGCGGCGAAACTTACTGCTTTGCCGCTGGTGACGGATACGCTGGTGTCGTTTTTGAATAATTGAAAGGCGACTCTGCCGGCATGGGACGGTCTTTTTGGGGGCGAGTGACAGCGTTATGCAAATGTTGAGCAATCTTGGGAAAACAACTGCAACGTTGGGCGCACTCGTTTTGGCCGCCGGTCATGTTGTGACAGGTGTATTGGCGGCCGACCTTTCAACTGACCCGGTTGCAGCACCACCACCTCCGGTCAATGAACGGATCGACCGGACCTGGGAGTTTCTGGTTGCGCCCTATTTTGTCGGTGCGAACATCACCGGAACGTCACGCATCGGGCGTTTGCCGAGCAGCGATCTTGATATCGGGACCAGCGATATTCTGGAAAACCTTCGTTTTGGTGCCATGATGAGGGCTGACGTTCTTTACCGGCAGAAGTTCGGCCTCATGTTGGATGTCGCCTATATGAACCTAGGCACCGCAACCGATACGCCACTGACCGGCGGAAGGGTGCGGGTCGGGGGTAGCCAGCTCATTCTTGAAACAATGCTGTTCTACCGCGCCTACAAGACCACCCAGTCTTCAATCGACATCTATGCAGGTGGTCGGTACTGGGACATTTCGTTGGATCTGGACGCAACGGGGACAATTGCTGGAAACTTTGATATCAACCGGGGAGACAATTGGCTGGACCCCGTTATAGGCGTTCGCGCCTTCCACATGTTCAATGACAAATGGTCAGTGAGCGGGCGCGGTGACGTTGGTGGCTTCGGGGCAGGTTCTGACTTTTCCTGGAATGCGCAAGCCGGTGTCGGGTACCATTTCAACAAGACATGGTCTGCGCATCTTCAATACAAGGCGCTGTCTGTTGATTACGACAACAACAAGTCGGGGACAGCCAGATTTGCCTATGACACGATTACACATGGGCCGCTGATTGGCATAGCAGCACGTTTCTAGATTCTGGGTTTCTTTCAGGAAATCTTACGAATCCGCGTGTCTGTAGCTACATCTGGAACGATCGTTTTTCTCTCTTCGTTACTCTTTCCATGGCGGTGCTGCTCGGCTAGGCTTCCATTGTCAATTTTACGATTCTAAGCGGTCGCTGTGTTGTTTCCGTCTTGATCGAAACGCTGCTCGCACCGCTCCACTGATTGCTCGTGTTTGAAAGACAGTGACTGTCTTTAGGGGGAATGGTCGAGGTGACTGCGCAAAGATTGTTCTACCGCTCGCTTAAGCCCATTCTGATTTCTGGAACAATTGGAACAACGCTTTTTCTGCAGGGCTGCGGTATTTCCGATGCACCTGTTCTCTTTCCAAAGGGTCCGATTGCGCTGGCTCAGAGGGATCTTCTGTTTACTGCCTTCGGCTTGATGATGATCGTGGCTATCCCCGCGATATTCCTGACATTCTATTTCGTGTGGCGCTATCGCCGCTCCAATCAGGGGGTGAGCTATACACCCGACTGGGAAGGCTCCTGGAAAATCGAAACCGTTGTCTGGCTGGTCCCGGCGGCTATCATTGTTGTACTTGGCACTCTGGTGTGGGACTCGACGCACAATCTCGACCCCTACAAGGAGCTGGCAGCTGACAAGCCCGCTTTCAGGGTGCAAGCAGTCGCTCTCGACTGGAAATGGCTGTTCATCTATCCCGAGCTTGGTTTTGCCAGTGTCAATGAACTGGCGTTCCCGCAGGATCGGCCGCTTTCAATCGAGATTACCTCGGACACGGTGATGAATTCGCTGATGATCCCGGCGCTGGGCGGGCAGATTTACGCCATGGCAGGGATGCGAACTGAGATGAACCTGCTTGCCAGTGAACCGGGTGTCTTTAACGGACGGAACACAATGTTCTCCGGCGATGGCTTTTCAGATCAGCATTTCAAAGCGCATGCCATGAGTGAGGCAGATTTCACGACATGGAAAAAGAAGGTTTCGGAATCTTCAGGTGTGTTGGACGCGAAATACTATCTTGATCTTCACGCGCAGAGCACGGCCAACCCTGTGACGTATTATTCGAGCTACGAACCAGGATTGTTCGACCTCATCTTGCGTAAATACGCACCGGTCATGGGTCCTTATGAGAGCGAAGCGGCTGAACTTATTTGCAGGGGAGCTGCGTGATGCTGGGGCGTCTTACGGTTGAAGCCATACCACTTTATTCCTGGGTTGCGATGGGCGGCGCTTTGGTTACGCTTGGTGGCGGTCTCGCGGTATTCCTGCTGATTACCTACCTTCGCGCCTGGAAAGTGCTCTGGACAGACTGGATGACCAGTGTCGATCACAAGAAGATCGGCATCATGTATGTCGTGCTTGCGTTGGTGATGCTGGTTCGTGGGTTCGTCGACGCGCTCATGATGCGGGCCCAGCAGGCCATTGCCCTCAACAGCGAAGGCTATTTGCCTCCCGAACATTTCGAGCAGATCTTTTCGTCCCACGGAACGATCATGATCTTCTTCGTGGCAATGCCGTTTCTCACCGGTCTCATCAACATCATCGTGCCGCAGCAGATAGGTGCACGGGACGTCGCGTTTCCCTTTCTGAATTCCGTAAGTCTCTGGCTGACAGCTGCTGGCGCCGGGCTTGTGCTGGTTTCACTGGTGATCGGCAAGTTCTCGACTGCGGGCTGGACAGGGTATCCGCCCTATTCAGGAATTGAGTACAACCCGGGCGTCGGTGTCGATTACTGGATCTGGGCGCTGGCTGTGAGCGGTATCGGCAGCACACTCTCCGGCATCAACTTCATCGTCACAATCGTGAAGAACCGTTGCCCAGGCATGACCTATATGCGCATGCCGCTGTTCACCTGGACGACGCTGTGTATCTCGGTTCTGATCGCCTTTGCCTTTCCGGCACTGACCGTTGTCGCCGTTCAGCTGGCGCTGGACCGCACACTCGGCTTTCACTTCTTCACCAACGGTGATGGCGGCAACATGATGATGTTTGCCAACCTGCTTTGGATCTGGGGGCACCCGGAGGTCTATATTCTGGTTCTTCCGGCTTTCGGCATCTTCTCCGAAGTGGTCGCGACCTTCTCACGCAAGCGGTTGTTTGGCTATAAATCGCTTGTCTATGCGACCGCTTGCATCGCGATTCTGTCGTTCACCGTCTGGCTGCACCATTTCTTCACTATGGGATCATCAGCCAACGTCAACGCAGTCTTTGGCATAGCAACCATGATCATCGCCGTGCCGACGGGTGTGAAGATCTTCGATTGGCTGTTCACCATGTACAGGGGCCGTATCGAATTTCACCCGGCCATGGTCTACACTATCGGCTTCATGGTGACATTCGTGATTGGTGGCGTGACCGGTGTTCTGCTGGCGTTGCCGCCTGCAGACTACCTCATGCATAATTCCACATTTCTGGTCGCGCATTTCCATAACATGCTGATCCCGGGTGCTTTGTTCGGCTATTTCGCCGGGCTGAACTACTGGTTTCCCAAAGCGTTCGGCTTCAAGCTCAATGCCAAGTGGGGGATCCGGTCCTTCTGGTTCTGGCTTATCGGATTCTATCTCGCATTCATGCCGCTTTACGTGCTGGGGTTCATGGGCATGAGCCGGCGAATGGAGCATTATGCGGATCCCAACTGGCAGCCCTATCTGATTGTCGCGGCGATCGGGGCACTTTGCGTTCTTTGCGGGATCGCGTGTATCGGAATTCAGCTCTATGTTTCGGCGAAGAACTGGGGATCAGCCCGTGACGTCACGGGAGACCCCTGGAACGGGCGAACACTGGAGTGGGCGACATCCTCTCCACCCGCTGCATATAATTTCGCGATTGTGCCGGAGGTGCGCGACGTCGATGCATTCCACGATATGAAAATTCAGGGAACTGCCTATCAGTCGCCGCTGCAATACGAAGATATTGTCATGCCGAAAAGTTCTGGAATAGGTCCGATCCTTGGCGCTCTGGCATTTGTGCTTGGGTTTGCAATGGTCTGGTACATCTGGTGGCTGGCTGCGCTTTGCCTTGTGCTTTGTCTGGTCTGCGCCGGTGTCAGAGCCTGCGATGACAATTCGGACTTCGTGATCCCGGCCTCAGAAGTTGCCAGGTTGGAGAATGCCCGTCTGGCGCAGATTACGCCCGCTGATATGCACGATATGCGAGACTTCATGCCGCGTGGTGCCGCGTCCGGTTCCGTATTGCAGGGGAGGGTCTGATGACGGACACCACAGTCTCCGGCAATGTTCTTGAGCATGAAGAAAAGAAGTCTCTGAATTCCCGAGAATTTGGGTTCTGGGTTTACCTGATGACAGACGCGATCATCTTTGCGCTGCTGTTTGCGACCTATGTCGTGCTTTCCAAAAACTCTGCCGCTGGCCCGACGTCGAAAGATGTTTTCGAGCTTAGCCACACAGCTGGCGAAACAGCGCTCCTGCTTCTTTCCAGCCTCACCTTTGGGATTGCCACCATTGCAATGACTGCTGGCCAGACCCTTCGGGTAGTACAGTGGCTGCTTGTGACGTTGTTGCTCGGTTTGGGGTTTCTTGCGATGGAACTCATAGAGTTCCACGGCATGATCGCGCAAGGTGCCGGCCCGCAGGTTAGCGGGTTCCTGTCAGCCTTTTTCACGCTGATCGGGACACATGGATTGCATGTGGCGTTTGGTGTGATCGGAATTTGCGTGATGATTGGCCAGGTGCTGGTGAAAGGTCTTTCCTTGCCGGTCCGCTCCCGTCTCTTCCGTCTGGGGTTGTTCTGGCACTTTCTGGACATTGTCTGGATCGGGATCTTCTCGGTCGTCTATCTGCCGGGTGTGATGTAGGAGCGAATGATGAACCACACTGCAGAACGTAGCCTGACGACCTATCTCACCGGATTTGTTCTCGCTGTCATTTTGACCGCGATACCGTTTGCGCTGGTCTGGGGCGGGCTTTTAACTGGTATGGCGGTCTATATCGTCATTGCCGTGGCCGCGATCCTGCAGGTCATCGTGCATCTGGTGTTTTTCCTGCATATCGATTTGAAGTCGACTCCGTCGGAAAACCTGTTTTTTCTGGCATTTGCCGCAATCCTCATATGCATCATGGTCGGCGGCAGTCTTTGGATCATGATGGATCTGCATCACCGGATGACTTGATCGACTGAACAAGAGGTGGGCAGCCAACGCGATCCGGCTCAAGCCAAAAACTGACCACAGATCAATACGGAAATAGATTGGAAGACTGATGAGAAAGCTACCAGCGTGCCTGACTTTGGTCTCCGCTCTATTTGTCTTGGCTCCAACCTATGCCCACGCGGATTGCAAATCGGACATCAGCAAGGTCGAATATGCAATCGACCACCTCAACCGTTCCGGTATTGACTTGCTCACCGCTGAAAAAATGCGTGCGCTACTTGATGATGCCAACAAGGAACGCAAGGCCGGTAACGAGGCCAAATGTCAGGAACTGATTGATCAAGCCAAGTACATGGGAAATGTAGGGTAGGTCTTTGCAACCAGGTTTTGTCACCGCCTTGCTAGGTTTCGACTAATAGCGATCTATTCACTGTTTCGATGGGGACGTGTAACGACCAGCGACTGCTGTTTCGCCGGCTGGATTGTGTTTCTCTTTCTATCCGGGTTCCATTTCAACTATTCCAAGATTAGATTATTCATTATGAAAAATAGATCTATAACAATAGTTTAATCTTGTTATTTAAAGTAGAGAGTTAGCTATTTCGCTGAACCATTCCGTCGTGTTTCGGAGCCAGTCCAGTTTTGGGATGCGCTTCTCACAGTCAAAAAATCAAGACTTTATCGCCCTATTGACCCAGAAGTTAGGCTGTCGATTAAATCAGTTTAGGAATAAAAAAATCGGATAAATATAAAAAATAATAGAAAAATCGATAAAATTGTGTGTATTTTTATAGTTGGTTTGTTGCCTTAGCCGAACCGCTATGGAGGAGCACTATGTTGAATTTGAAAAAATGCGCAGTGGCGATGGGTCTCGTACTCGCCGGGTCAAACACGGCGATTGCTGCGAATGTTGAGGGTCCGAATGTCTTCTGGAAACTCTCGATGTGGGGAAATCCCCGGGCCTTGTCCGCAGGCATGGAAGAACTTTCCAAGGTCGTCGCCAAGGAGACAGACGGAAAATTCCAGATCAAGATCTTCTACGGTGGACAATTGTCGCCGGCGCGCGAGAACCTGGATGGCTTGACGTTCAACGGATTTGAAGGCGCGGCAATCTGCAATTTCTATCATCCCGGCAAGAACCCGGCATGGATGGTTTTCTCGCTCCCCTTCTTGCCACTTGGTGATCCGAAAGTGGATCGTTATGTCCGCACAAAAATGTTTGAACATCCGGCAATCGTGAAAGATATGGAACGTTGGAACGCAATTCCATTCGTTTCCGGACTGCTGCCACAATATGAAATTCTCGGGAAAGGTACGCCGCCAAAAGAGTTGAAAGACTGGAAAGGCAAGCGGGTTCGTGCAGGTGGTGGTCTTGGATCTGCGATGGAAAAGCTCGGTGCTGTCAAGCAGACCCTTCCAGCGGGCGAGACCTCAATTGCCTTCCAGCGTGGAGCGCTCGATGCAGCAGCATTCCCCTACACCTACGCCCATGTTGCTTTCAAAATTAACGAGGAAGCCGAATGGTACACATCCAACATGGCGCCGGGCACATCTGAGTGTGGGTGGGTATTGAACAAAACCGCTTATGAGAAACTCCCGCCGCAGTATCAGGAGCTTCTGGCGCAAAACCGGGATCTGGTCATGGAAGTCGAACAGGCTGCCTATGCAGAGCAGGACAAAAAGAACCTTCCCGCGTTCGAGAAATCGATGACCAAGGTCACTTACACGGATGAGCAATTGGCGGAATTCCGCGAAATTGCCGGAAAGCCGGTGTGGGACGCCTGGATCGAAGCCAACAAGGACAAGTTCGATTCGCAAGGCGTTTTTGACGCCATCTGGGAATATGCCGAGGAAGCGAAATCCGCTCAATAAATGATGTTCGCGAGAGCCGGTGTCCTGAACAGGCATCGGCTCAAACGATGGAAATTTGATAATGCAGAATTCAACTTCCGGGGCTTCCGGGTTGTCGCGCGCTTCGCGCTCCCTCGCTTACATCGAGGACTTTGCAAACCTTCTGGCTGCCAGTGCAATTTTCCTCCTGATGGTTCTGGGTGTAGTTCAGATCGTCAGCCGGACGGTCTTCAACGCACCGGTCCATGGTTATATCGATCTCGTCGAACTCTCCATGGCAAGCATGGCCTTCCTCGGAGCCGCTTATTGTCAGCGCCTCGGGGCTCATATTCGCATGGAGCTGCTGATTGGGCGTTTTCACGGCCGCATGCTGTGGATCATGGAAGTCTTCGGAACGTTGGTCGGATTGGCAATCCTTGGGGTTCTCATCTGGTTCAGTGCCGAACATTTCTGGCGAGCCTACACGCTCGGAGACACGACGATCGATGCGGAATTTCCTGTCTGGCCCTCCAAGCTCCTTGTTCCTGTCGCCTTTTCAATCTGGTTTGCCCGTTTGTTGCTGCAGCTTTGGGGTGCGGTACGCCTGGTGATTGATCCTTCTGCCAAACCGGTCGGCGTGGCGTTGATCAAGGATGCTGCCGATCACGCGCAGGACGAAATGCACGAAGCCATGGGGGAAGAGACTGCGGAACAAGAACCATCAGATGTGGGAGGTCGGACATGATTCTGGGTATTGGGTTCTCCGACCCGCTTCTCGTTGGAATGATTGCTCTCGGGCTGATGTTGCTCCTGGTAATTCTCGGCGTCCGCGTCGTCTTCGCCGCTTCGGTTGTCGGACTGGTTGGTCTGATCGAACTTCTCGGATGGACGGGTGCGGCAGGAATTGTCGGGACCGTACCGCATTCGAAATCATCAACCTATGCGCTCAGTGTCCTTCCGATGTTTATTTTCATCGGTTTTCTGGCATTTCACGCGGGTATGACCAAGCAGTTGTTTGTTGCCGCGCGCAACTGGCTGGGCTGGCTTCCCGGTGGTCTGGCTGTCGCCACGGTCTTTGCAACTGCCGGATTTGCGGCCGTGTCGGGTGCTTCTACGGCTACGTCTGCCGTATTTGCACGCGTGGCAATTCCGGAAATGTTGCGGTATGGCTACGACAGGAAACTGGCCGCTGGCGTGGTCGCTGCCGGTGGAACCTTGGCGACGCTTATTCCGCCATCAGCCATCATCGTGATTTACGCCATTATTGTTGAGGAATCAGTCGGTAAGCTTCTTCTGGCGGGGTTTCTACCTGGCATTTTCTCTGCCCTTGTCTACGCAGCGATCATCGTTATATGGGCCAAGATGCGTCCCGAACAGGCACCCGCGGTACCCGCTTCAAGCTGGAAGGAGCGGTTCTCGTCGCTGCCTGGAACATCGCCTGTTTTTCTTGTCGTGATTATCATCATTTCAGCGATCTACAGCGGATGGGCAACGCCCACGGAAGCCGGTGCTCTGGGAGCGGCAGTCGTTTTCGTCCTGGCACTTTTGAAGGGCACACGACTATCCACCATCAAAAATTCCCTGATGGAAAGCGCCAAGCTGACGGCCATGATATTTGCCCTGATCTGGGGTGTCCTGATCTTTGTTCGTTTTCTCGGGTTTTCGGGTATCCCGGACGCATTCACATCGTGGATTGTCGGTCTCGACCTGTCCCCGATGATGATAATGGTCTTGATCCTGTTGGCTTATGCGGTTCTCGGCATGTTCATGGATGCAATCGGGATGCTGCTTCTGACGTTGCCCGTTGTTTATCCCGCAGTCATGGCACTTGGTTTCGATTCCATCTGGTTCGGGATCATTGTTGTGAAAATGGCAGAAGTCTGTCTGATTACGCCTCCCATCGGCTTGAACTGCTTCGTGGTGAATGCGGTTAGACCGGACATCTCCCTGCCGCAGGTATTCAAGGGAATTACCCTCTTTTTTGTTGCCGATGTGTTGACGATTATTGGACTTCTGATGTTTCCGGAGATTGTTACGATCCTTCCGGAATTGTTGAGCTCGTGAGGAAAATAGATGCGTTTGCAGATTAGCCTGCCCATGGAAAAAGCGAGTTTTATCGCTGATGAGGCCCTTCGGCGCGGTCGGGAGGAGGACCTGCTCCCGTTGACCGTTGTCGTGCTTGACGCGGGCGGGAAGATCGTCGTGGTAAAATGCGAAGATGGTTCAGGAATTATGCGTTTTGATGTTGCCTATGGAAAGGCATGGGGCGCTTTGGGCATGGGGATATCAAGCCGCTTAATTCGCGATCGGCTGTCCGACAGACCAACGTTCCAGTCAGCACTGGCCACAACTTCACAGGGCAGACTTATTCCTGTTCCCGGTGGTGTCATTGTGCGTGACGCAGAAAATGTCACGATAGGCGCGGTCGGCATCAGCGGCGATACCTCGGACAAGGATGAATATTGTGCAATCCTGGCCATCAAGGCTGCTGGATACCTGTCGGAACCGGAAGAACCTGCTCATGGCTGGCGATCTTCGTCCCTGTATGATCACTATCCCGAGTGATCACTCTGGTTATGAAAAAATATATCTGAAGCAGATTTGCGTGGGTTTTCACAAGTCTACCGGCTCATCGAAATATGTTGTCGTCGTCTGACGACGTTCACGATTTCGGTCTTCATCAGAAAGAATGTGAATTGTGCGTTTTCCTGCATACTCCAGGGGAAGCAGCAGGAAGCGTATGAATGCCGTTTCGGTATAATTCTCACTGGCTGTTGCCCGAACCGGTGAATTCGCAGCTTCAAACCAGCTGTCTCCGGTGAGTACCTCCCTGGTATGATCGTCTGCTTCCAGTCGCAAACAACCCTTGATCAAATGACGGAACCCGGGGCCCGGGTGCACATGACGCCAGGCCGTTGCGCCAGCGGGAAAAGATACCTTGTCCAGCCGCAAAAGCAGTCTGGAGGAGGAGGGCACTACGATTTCCGATGAAACCAACTGGCTGCCTTCGTAAATTCCCGTTTCACGTTTACCTACACCGAACCGGATCATCGAGCTTCCCTCAGGCCCGGCCTTTACTGACACAGGCCCAGTGAGCAGGTGTCCTGTCTGGTTTGAAAGCTGTTCTCCGTCGCGGGACACCTGACCACTTAATGGCCAGAGTGCAGCGTGCGGTCCGTCGAGTTTGAGCACCTGATCGGGACAAAGTGTGTCCTGGAAGAGTGACAGTCTTAGTTCTGGCATTTTAGTTCTGGCATTGCTGGATACTTCGTTTGTGTGTTCGCTAGTCCACGTCACAGGCCGAGGTCGCTTCGAACGACGGAGCACAAATTGGCCTGATATTTTGATCGAGTATGCGGATGAGTAATCCGCAAAGTCGATTACGTCAAAAATATCGATAAAAATATTGAAAGACAATAAATATCGTCTATTCTGAGTGAAATACCTTGGGAGGAAAACATGATGAATGTCTTGAAAACGGCCGGCGTTGCAGCAGGAATGCTCGTCGCCGCAAGCTTCGCGCAGGCAGAAGAACTGCGCATCGGAACCGCCAGCCTTGGCGGTGCGTTCTACCCGATGGGGCAGAGCATCTCGAACTTGGTCAACAAATATGCCGGCGACGATATTTCCATGGTGCCGGTTGTTACCGGCGGTTCAGTTCAAAACCCCAGGCTCGTTGGTAGTGGCGAAGTTGAAATTGCAATCACGAACAACAATCTTGCTGTACTCGCGATCAAAGGTAAGGGCCCTTACAAAAGTGGTGCTATCGACATGAGTGCGGTCGCGGCACTTCACCCAAGCGTGCTGCACATGGTCGTGCTTGAGGGGTCTGACATCAAGACGATCGAAGACTTGAAGGGGAAACGTGTCGCTATCGGGCCAGCGGGAGGTGGAACCCTTGGTTTCATGAACTTTTTGTTGCCGCTCCACGGCATGTCGCTTGACGACATCGTTCCAAGCTTCCTGTCCTATTCAGATGGCTTTAGTCAGCTGAGCGATGGCAATGTTGATGCAGCCTTTGCCCTTTCGGGGTATCCGGCCGGTGCCGTCATGCAGGCAGCAGCAGGCAACAAGTTGCGTTTCATTTCATTTTCCGACGGCATTATGGATAAGGCTCTGGAGAAAAACGGTGCCTTCAAGGCCGTGGAAATCCCCGCTGATGTCTATGGAACAGCAGCGCCAGCAGAAGTGATTGGCGTCAACAACATGTTGGTTGTTCCCAATTCCCTCTCTGCTGATGTTGTTGAGAAAATAGTCGCTTCGGTTTTTGATCACCTGGATGAATTCCAGGCTGAAAATGCAAATGCCAAGCAGATTGATCCCGCGAACTCCCTGAGGCTGGCCATTCCGCTGCATGAAGGCGCAGCGCGTTACTTCGAAAAGTAAGACCTTGGTCATCCAAAAATGCGCGAGCCCGCTGTGCGGGCTCGCGTGTCATTTCAATGAACGTAAAGCAGGTGTTGGGCAGAGTGTTCGATAGGTCTCTTATTTCCAGCAAGAACATTGTGTTATGTGTCGCGTTCGGTCTTGGGCTGTTTCATCTGGGTGTTGTTTCAGGTGTCATCGCAATCTCGACAATGCCACTCCGGTTGATTCACGTCGCACTGGCGTTTTCGCTTCTTTTTGCCTTGAAACCGGCATCAGAAAAACTGGCCGGTACAAAGACCAATATGGTGTTTTCAGGCCTTCTCATTCTCGCCGTGCTGGCAGCAAGTCTTTGGTTGGTTTCGCGGTGGAAAGCGATCGCCTTTAGCGGCGGCTTGACGACGGATGGCGACTTTTATGCCGGTGCGGTGATCTTGTTGCTGGTGTTCGAAGCTGCGCGTCGTGGGATCGGCCTCATTCTGGCGGCGATCACGATGGTTTTCTTCTGCTATCCTTTCATAAGTCCGTACCTGCCGGGAATTTTGAACGGGCGTGGGTATAGCCTTGAGCGCATGGTCCTGTTCCTGACCACGGATACGCAGGGCGTTTATGGAATTCCGATTGGTGTTGCCGCGACCTACATTATCGTTTTCACGATATTTGGCGCGATGCTATCCCGTTTCGGCGCCGGGGATTTCTTTTTTGAAATTTCCATACGTCTGACGAAAGGGCTTCGTGCTGCAAGCGCAAAGTCAGCTGTACTATTTTCAACGCTGATCGGGATGGTTTCAGGGTCAGCCGCAGGCAATGTGGCGGTCACCGGCACAGTTACGATCCCGATCATGAAGCGTGAGGGATATGCGCCACATCAAGCCGGGGCGATTGAGGCAGTTGCCTCGACTGGCGGACAGCTGATGCCACCCGTGATGGGGGCGGCGGCTTTCATCATGGCCGAGATTGTCGGTGTGCCCTATACGACCGTCATGGCGGTCGCGATCCTTCCGGCACTGCTCTTTTTCGGATCGGCCTTTTTCGTCGTACATCTTCAAGCTGTCAAATCTGGCATAGAACCGGCGGCAACAGATCAAAGTGACGGCAGGCCATTGGATCAGGTCCTCCTTCAAGGGGCGCCTTTTATCGGTGCCTTTTCCGTTCTTCTCGGGCTGATGCTCGTCGGGTTTTCTCCCTTCAAGGCCTCGCTTTGGGCGATGGCAGTGTTGATTGCACTGGATGTCGTCAAGGCTCGTCGTATCGATCTGGACCTGTTGAAAAGGATCGCGGGAAGCATTGCGGAGGGCTCACGGAATGTCATCACGATTTCCGCAGCCTGCGCTGCTGCGGGTGTCATATCCGGAACGCTCGGCATCACCGGTCTTGGGTCCAAGATCGCTCTACTAATCGACGTTGCTGCAAATGGTCAGCTCTTCCTGGCCCTGGTCTTCACCATGATTGCTTCGATCATCCTGGGAATGGGACTTCCGACGACGGCGGCCTACCTGATCCTTGCCACGGTGGTTGCACCTGCCTTGGTCAAGTTCGGCGTGCCGATGCTGACGGCCCATTTCTTCGTTTTCTACTACGGATGCATCTCAACCATAACGCCGCCAGTCGCCTTGGCGTCTTATGTCGCGGGCGGCATTGCGGGGGCCGATGTCAACAAGGTCGGTTGGACAGCAGCTTCCTATGCGACGACCAGCTTTGTTCTGCCCTTTGCCTTTGTATTCGGTCCGGGCCTCCTCATGCAGGGTGACGTTCTTGCCAATCTGCTCGCGGTCGTGACCGGTTTTGCTGGTGTTGGCGCGGTGGCTGCCGGTGTTATCGGTTGCATCATTTCACCTCTTTCCTGGGTCAATCGCGTGTTGGCGGTCGGGGCAGGCTTGTGCCTCCTAATCCAATTCTGGCCGAGTACGATTGCAGGCTGTCTTTTGCTCGGCTGGCTGGTTTTTCAGCAATATGGAAACCGGCAAGTGTCTCTCAAATCCTGAAAAACAACGGAACAAACATGGCTAGAGAATTCAGACGTGTCGTCACGGGCCACGACAAAGACGGTGTTGCGATTATTGAGAGCGACGGAATTGCGACCCATCGCCTGCAGCGACCGAACCGGCCGGGGGTAACCCTCACAAATTTCTGGCTTTCTGATGGAACTCCGGCCGAATACGACGGTGCTACAGAGACCTGCGACGGGCCATTCATTCTGCATCCACCTCAAAACGGCAGCGTATTCCGCGTCGTGGAGTTCATGCCAGAAGATCCTGAAGTCATGGCCAAACTGGACGGAAAAGCCGCTTTTGCAGAGATGGGGGCAGGGGCCAACATCGTTGAAAACGCACGCCACCCATGGATGCACCGGACCGACAGCGTCGATTATGCAATCATCATGAGTGGTGAGATCTACATGCTCATGGATGAAGAGGATGTTCTTTTGAAAGCCGGTGATGTCGTCGTTCAACGTGGCACCAACCACGCTTGGGCCAATCGTGGCACAGAACCGTGTTCTATTGCCTTTGTACTGGTTGATGGCGTGACGACGCGCGAGGCTCCAACGCAGAACTTGAAGGGTATTCCGCCGAGAGGCTGAAGACTGACGGCAGATATTGGTCGTAACGCGTATTTACCAGAGCCTAGTGTATTGGGAGCGAGATGATGTTCAGGAAATTTGTGGTTTGGGGTGCAGCGTCTTTTCTAACTTTGCCAGCATTTGCAGAAGCCCCTGATCTGAAAACGCCTGCGCCGGTCATTTACCTCGCTGACAATCTCGACGAAGCAGACAAGCTTGGGTGGTGCATCGACACGCAAGGGCGCGGCTTCGGCGAAAATCTGCATGCCCATTCCTGCAAACCGCAGGGCGGCGATGTGCAGTTTTCATTCGATGAGGAAACATCCCAGATCCGATCTGTCGCATTTGACGACAAATGCATGGAGCTTATCGCGCCGGGCGATCCCAAGATTGCATTCGGGTTGAGGGACTGTATTGGCAATAGTACCCAACAGCAATTTGAGTTTGATCGGTCCAACGGGCACATTTCGCCTATAGGTCAATCGGGCAGCTGTGTCGGTGTGGGTGGAACAAGTCGAAGAGCCGGGCCCTTCTTGTCGAGAGATCTTCTGCTGATGTCCTGCGCGACAGCAGCGCCTGAGCTGATTGGCTGGAACGAAAAGAGATAATCAAAGTCCGGTGTTGTAATTACCAGGAATGGTTACATTTCAGAGAAAAAACGAGTTCTCTGGCCCCAAGATTTTTTGCAAAATTTAGACAAATAACGGTCCCCAAACGTGGCGCTTTTCACAGCAAAGTAACCTCTGCTTTTCCAACCTTCATAGTACGTTTTAGTTTTCGGCTGTTTTGGTGCATCGTACTGAGGCGAGTGCGAGACTTGTAGCTGCAAACGTAAAAACAAGTGGGTGACCGCGTATCGGCTGTCCCATTTGTTGATATGATTTTGGGAGACAACCGTCCGATGAAACTGAAAATAACGTTCCTCGGTGGTGTCGAGACCGTCACGGGTTCCAAGTATCTGCTTGAAGCAGATGGCTTGCGTGTTTTGGTCGATTGCGGCCTCTTTCAGGGCTACAAGCAACTGCGGCTGCGCAATTGGGTGCCGCTTCCTGTTGACCCTGCTTCAATTGATGCCGTCATCCTGACACACGCCCATCTGGACCACTCCGGCTACCTGCCGCTGCTTGTCAGGAATGGCTTCAAGGGGCCTGTCTTTGCGACTCAAGCGACGCAGGACTTGTGTGCGATATTGCTTCCTGACAGCGGTTTTCTGCAGGAAAAAGATGCGGAATATGCCAATCGTCACGGATTTTCCAAGCATCATCCCGCGCTGCCGCTATATGGCAAAGACGATGCCGAAGTATCGTTGCGAAACTTCAACTCGGTACCATTTGATGAGGAACATGAAATCCTCGGAAAACTGACCGTTCGGTTCCGATTTGCAGGCCACATCCTGGGAGCTGCAATTGTAGAAGTGACGTGGCAGGACCGGAAAATTGTTTTTTCAGGTGACCTGGGTCGTTACGGTGATGCGACGATGCTTGACCCAACACCGATACGGGAAGCGGACTATCTCCTGGTTGAATCTACTTATGGTAACCGGCTTCACGAGAAACTGGACCCGGAGGATATGCTTGCTGAAGCAATTACCAAAACGGCTGCTCGTGGTGGAACGGTGCTTATTCCTTCCTTCGCGGTTGGGCGAGCTCAATCGCTTCTTTATCATCTGAAGCATCTCAAGGAGACAGGGCGCATTCCAGACCTGCCTGTTTTCTTGGATAGTCCAATGGCTATCAGTGCAACGGAGGTGTTCTGTAATCATTTGGGCGAGCATCGGCTGACTGCAAAGGAGTGTAACTGGTCCTGCGGTGCAGCACATTTTGTGCGTGACGTGGAAGAATCCAAGCAACTCTCCTGGAACCGGATGCCTAAAGTGATCATTTCCGCCAGTGGCATGGCGACTGGTGGTCGCGTGTTGCATCACTTGAAACACTATGCTTCGGATCACCGCAACATGATCCTGTTTGCAGGCTATCAGGCCGGGGGAACCCGGGGCGCTGCCATCACCGCCGGCGCAACCAGTGTGAAGATCCACGGTGGCCAAGTACCAATCCGGGCGAAAGTGGACAATCTGCATATGCTTTCAGCCCACGCAGACGTTGATGAAATCATGCGTTGGCTGGGGACCTTCGAGAATCCACCCCGCAGAACCTTCATCACGCACGGCGAACCCGACGCAGCGGATGCGTTGCGGCACCGGATCGAGAGCGAGAAGGACTGGAATTGCACCGTGCCCTATTACCGCGAAGAAGTCGTGCTCTCATGACCGGCGAAAATGAGAAGACAGGACCAGATTCAGATGATGGCCATCGATCTGCAACTGACGTGTTGTTGGCACGGCGCATGGGTATCTACACACAAAACGAGGCAATCGTCTTTATGTCTCGTGATTGTCCAATTTGCGTATCGGAAGGGTTTGGCGCCCAATCGCGGGTGCGGGTATCGAACGGCAAAAACTCCCTCATCGCGACTCTTTACCAGACGGCTCCCGGGCTTCTGAAAAATGGCGAAGTCGGACTGTCAGAGGCTGCATGGGATCGTCTTCAAATGGAGGAGGAAGAGACTGTAAGGGTCAGTCACCCAAGGCCATTGGATTCACTCAGTAATTTGCGGGGCAAGGTATACGGCCAGCGGCTAAAGACACATGCGGTCAAGGCTATCATCGATGATGTCGTTGCCGGACGCTATTCCGACATTCATCTGTCTTCTTTCATTACGGCATGCTCCGCGCGCCCACTCGATCATGCTGAAATGGTTGCGCTGACAGACGCCATGATCACCGCAGGCAGTCGTCTTCACTGGGATAGAAATCCGGTCGTCGACAAGCACTGTGTCGGCGGGCTGCCGGGCAATCGTACGACACCAATCATCGTTGCGATCGCGGTTGCCTGTGGGCTTACCATGCCCAAGACATCGTCGCGTGCCATAACCTCTCCAGCTGGCACTGCCGATACAATGGAAACGCTTGCACCGGTTGATCTCGATATCGCAACGATGCGGAAAGTGGTTGAACAGGAAGGAGGCTGCATCGCCTGGGGTGGTGCCGTGAAGCTCAGCCCCGCGGACGATTCACTGATACGGGTTGAGCGAGCACTTAATCTGGATAGCGAAGGCCAACTGGTCGCTTCCGTTTTGTCAAAAAAAATTGCTGCAGGCTCCACCCATGTTCTTCTCGACCTTCCCGTTGGGCCGACGGCCAAGGTGAGAAGTCAGGATTCGGCCCGCGCACTATCGGCAAATCTCATGGCAGTCGCGGAAACTTTTGGCGTCCAGACGCGCACGATCATCACTGACGGTCGTCAACCGGTTGGCCGCGGGATCGGGCCGGCTCTGGAAGCGCACGACGTGATAAACGTCTTGCGAGGGGATATGGACGCTCCAAATGATTTGCGGGAACGTTCAATCGCCCTTGCGGGTTCCCTTCTTGAACTGGGTGGGGCCGTGCCTGCGGGAACCGGTGTCAAACTCGCCACACAAACCTTGGAAGAAGGGCGGGCCTGGCAGAAGTTTCAGCAAATCTGTGAGGCACAAGGCGGAATGCGCGAGCCGCCCAAGGCCCTTTACTCCCGACCAGTTACAGCAAACAGGACTGGAAAGATTTCAACGATCGACAACAGGCGCCTTGCTCAGGTAGCAAAATTGGCGGGCGCGCCGGATGCCAAGGCAGCCGGTGTTGAAATACACATTCGTATCGGTAGCAAGGTCAGTGCTGGGGAGCCGCTGTATTCCATTCACGCGGAGGCGCCTGGAGAACTGGACTACAGTCTTGATTATGTTGCTGCGAATGAGGACATCATCGACATTACGGAGACATAATGCGACCGCTGCTTGTCAGTCTTGAACGGAATAACCCGTTGACCAAACCGATTGCGAAGTGCGTCGGAGCTGAACATGCCCTGATTGAAGTTAGGCGGTTTCCCGATGGCGAAACCTACCTGCGTTATGACACTGATGTTTCTCAAAGGCAGGTCATACTGCTGTCTTCTCTCGACAATCCAGACAGCAAGTTCTTGCGCCTCGCATTTGCTGCCGCGACCGCGCGTGACCTGGGCGCCTCGTCGGTTGGACTGGTCAGCCCATATCTTCCTTACATGCGGCAGGATAGTCGTTTTCAAGCGGGGGAGGCCGTCAGTTCGATCTGCTTTGCAAAGCAATTGTCTGCCCAGCTCGACTGGCTTGTGACGGTTGATCCGCACCTTCACCGGCACGCATCCCTTTCTGACATATTTGATATCAAGGCAGTGGCAGCGCATTCAGCGCCCCTTATTGCCAATTGGATCCAACAGTATGTGGAACGACCATTGCTCGTCGGTCCAGACGAAGAAAGCCGACAGTGGGTTGCTGCTGTCGCCAAAGACGCGAATGCTCCTCATATGGTGCTCCAAAAGACGCGGCGAGATGATCGTGACGTGGAGGTATCGGCTCCGCAGTTGAGTGACTGGAGCGAGTACACACCGGTGCTTGTCGACGATATTGTTTCAACGGCTCGCACGATGATCGTAACGATTGAGAACCTCAAACGCGCTGGATTGCGTTCCCCGGTGTGCGTTGGCGTGCACGGGCTCTTTGTGGACGATGCATATCGCGACCTTGTGGATGCCGGTGCCGGAATGGTCGTGACGTCAAATACCGTCCCACACGTAACCAACGCAATTGATGTAAGCGGTTTGCTGGCAGACGCCGTCCGTGGAATTTTTGACAAGGAATTTCCACGTTGAATGGCGTCCTCGTGTTCGATTGGAGCACGAGGGTTCACCAACACAAAACTGACCGCTCAATTTGGATTGAGCACCGATCTACCTGATAACGTGCACAGCGCACTTGGCGTGGCGGACCACCCTTCCGGCGGTCGAGCCGAGGAAAAAGTCTTCCATACCAGGTCGATGCGAAGCAAGGACGATACAGTCGATTCCATTTTCATCTGCATAGTCGATGATGAAACGTCCGGCATGTCCGGATGCCAGGCACGTGGTGGCTTCTGGCAAAGCAGCAGCTGATTGTTTCAAGGCTTTCTCGGCTTCCTGCCGGGAACTCGCCAATAGTTCGCTGGGAAGTTGGCTGGAGACAAAGGTTGGCATCTCCTCAATGACGTGCAGCACAGTGAATTTTGCGTCGTCGTCCGCCAGAGACCGCGCGACAAGATAGGACGCCTGAGTGTCGTGAAGCTCATCAAAGATAATGGGTACCAGAATATTTTTGTACATGATTGCATCTCCCGCTGTTTAGAAAGCTATCTACCTATTCGCGTCCGCATCAGAAACGGAACTTGCGAGGAGTTTTGAATCTCTGATTCATGCGGCGTTTACATTCGATATTTGGCTATCGGCAAAATAGACCGTGTTTCAATAGACTGCGCACATCAAGTTATCGGTCAACCGATGCGCACGTTTTATCCATCAAGGCTTGTCTAGCCCTGGGATATCGAGATCTTCTTCGCTTCGGTCGAAGGGGGCGGGGCCGTTTTGGGCACCATAACATGCAAAACGCCATCTTTCATATTGGCGCTGGCCCTGTCGCCCTGGGCGTCTTCAGGCAATCGGAATGTTCGGCGAAACGCACCATACTGACGCTCACAGAAATACCAGGTGTCCCCCTTCTTTTCATCATGTGACCGCTTTTCACCACTCACCGTGATGACCCCGTTATCGACTGTCAATTCGATGTCTTCTTCAGACACCCCGGGGAGTTCCATGCTGATGTCATAGGCACTTTCGTTACCGGACGCTTCAGTTGCCGGACTTAGCCAGTCTGCAATTCGCGTTCCGACGGCACGAAACGGCTCGTAAAGCGACGGCCAGAGCCCTGAATGATCCGATTTTACAATCATGACCTTGCTCCTTTCGATTTGCTTATTGAGTATCTCAAGAGGCGACCCAAATTTCCTTGATTTGGCGCAAACTCATGACGGGTCGGCCAATAATGGTCGTGGAAGACGGGCTGTAGATCGGAATAGTAGTCCTAGAGAGGTCGACGACGATTTTTGACTCGTCGCATTCCTCGACTATGGATTGGGCTTCTTCGACATCAAGGAAAATCGCGTCGAACCAGCCAAAAATCCACGCCACTGGAGAAAGTGTGAACTATCTCTCCGGCATCAAAAACTAGCCATGTGACAAGAATGGATCTGAGGGAATTTGGTGCCGGCAGCAGGATTCGAACCCGCGACCCCGAGATTACAAATCACGTGCTCTACCAACTGAGCTATACCGGCGACGGGATGGCTTCTACCAGATTGGACGCGCTTGTCCATGCCTTCTTCAAAAAAATTCGGAACTCTGCAGAAAAAATCTTCTAAGCCTTTATAGTGGCTGCAGGATTAGCGTAGTCGCTGTGGATAAACAGGCTACACAAGCTTCGCGTTTTTGCTGATTGCTCACGGTTTGAGGTGATTCAGGAATGCTTCATTCCGACGGATCAGATCGGAACCCAAGAAGGCTATTTGAGTATGACGAGACTTATGCTGTTCGGATTGGCGGTTTTCGCCTTGGTTTTCAGTTTTTCAAGCAATGCGAATGCACACGAAATCAAGTCCTGTAAATGCGAGGACAGCTGTTACACCAAGGAAGTCAGCAAGTTGTCCTGTTCGGGGGGAAAAGCGCGCTTTTCATCCAAAGGTTTGCCCAACCCCAAAGACCCGATCATGCGCGGGATCATTGGAACCAACCAGCAGTTTCCGACGGTTCACAATTATGACTTTGAAATTCTGCTGAAGCCGAAGATCGCATCAAGTCCGACGCCGACCGAGGCGGGGCCGATGGGTGTTGCGGTCAACGGGATTCCGATCTTTGATCCAAGCACGCAAGGCCCGATCAATCGGAAGACCGGTAAACGCCCGAGTGCGTTTGAAGAAGGCGAGCTCGACGTGTGTGGTGGTCACGCCGGGCGAGGCGACGATTACCATTATCATATTGCCCCGAAATGCCTGATCGATGATCTAGGTGCGAAGTGGGTTGATGTCGACAAGAAACCTATCGGATACGCAATGGACGGTTTTCCGATCTTTGCGCTTGGCTGGTTCGACAAGAACAACGTGGTTGAACGGCAGCTCGATCGGTGTCGGGGCATGAAGGACGACAAGGGCAACTACTTTTATAATGTCAAAACCACGTCCAGCTGGGATGTGTTGAACTGCCTTGTCGGCAAGCCTCAGCGATTTGCCCGCGACCGCTGGCAACACCGGGTCGACCGGACAGGCAAGGAAATCACGGGCATTCCGATGCGTTTTGCGATCAAGGACAGTACACGCCAATCCTATGGGCGCGATGTATGCCATGTGATGACCGGAATGCTTCAGGGTGAGCAATTGCTTCTGACCAGTGGCAAAGCGCGTCGCGTCAAGGCGGAAGAAGGTTCCTTGTTCTATTGCAACAAGGCTTGTTACGGGTTGTTTTTCGAAGCCGATAAAAGCCGGAAGTTTGGTGGCCGGGCGATCTACTACGATTACATCGTCAATGGTTGCCCGAGCGGATTTGATATTTCCGGTCTGAAGACCTTCACCCCTTATGAGGGGCCTGCGCAGACGCGAAAAGGACCGGCCGGAACACGGAAATAATTCGCCGGTCTCAGACCTGAGCCAGAAGTGGACAAAACTGAAGTGTTTTGCCTTTTCACGCTGTGACCTGGGAAGCAACTCTTTTTAGAAAGTCTTCATGTTCGACGCAAAACGTATTTGCCTGATCTTTTTCTTGCAGCCAATCGCCTTGGGGGCATGGTTACCGCATATTCCAGGCGTTCAAACAGCGCTCGGTCTTTCGAACAGTGAGCTTGCCGTTGCCCTTGTCGGTGCGCCGCTCGGTACACTTGTGACGCTGCTCTTTGCAGGGAGACTGGCCAACCGGTTTGGTGCACACCGCATTGTTCAGGTCTTCTATCCGGTATTTCTGATCGCGATGCTGTTGCCTTTTTTGGCGGTCTCCCAGTTACAGTTGATGGCTGCGCTTGCATGTGTCGGCAGTTCATTATCAATCCTGGAACTGGGATTGAATGTTCTTGCTGACGAGCATGAAAAGCAGACCGGTGACAAGATCATGAGCAAGGCGCACGGGTTCTGGAGTTTTGGACTTCTATCTGGAACCCTCATTGGCTCCATGGTTGCCGGTCTCGGCTTTGAACCGCTTTTCGCTGGATTAGCTATTGCCTTATTCGTTCAACTGACGGTCTTGCCAGTGACACGTAAGCTGCCAATCAAAAACGCCGTTGTGGCCGAACCCGGTCAACATCATACCTTTCGGCTGCCGCATCCGCTGCTAATCGGAATTTGCGTTTTCACTTTTGGAACGACGTTGGTTGAAGGCGCTATCGCCGATTGGGCGGCGGTCTTCCTGCGCGATACGTTTTCTGCCAATCCGGGCGTTGCCGGACTTGGTGTTGCTGTATTTTCGCTGTGTCTGGCAACCACGCGATTGTTTGGCGACCAGTTAAGGCAGGTTGTTGCGTCAGGTCGGCTAGGGCAGTTTCTGGCTTTAGTCGGATTGCTGGGTGTGGCCGGGATCTGGTTTTCACCCGGCACTTTTTCGGCACTGATGGGGCTGGGCGTTTTGGGGATCGGTGCGGCGTTGGCATTTCCGCTGGGCGTGACAGCAGCAGCGGCCGTTCCAGGAAGAAGCGCGGCGTCCAACGTCGCTGTCCTGTCTTTTATTGCACTTCTGGGCTTTCTGGTTGGACCCTTGTCCATCGGCGCGCTTGCAGATGCCTATGGAATTCGCACCGGATTGATGGTTCTTGTTCCCATGCTCGGGCTCAGTCTTGTGCTGGCGCCACTCCTGACGGTTGCGCAAAACATTCAGAGCAAGCAATCCAACGCACGAGTCGGCGCAGATCTTGAAGGTCAGGAGAGGGTTTGATTGTTGCGATTTTTTAGCGAAGGTGATCAGCCGAGTTCGCTCATAACCCCATCTTCATCCGTGCCACATAGAGCGACAGGACGGCAGCGTTTGAAACGTTGAGCGAGCGGATTTCACCGGGCATATCGAGGCGCGCGAGCAGGTCACAGGCCTCGCGCACGCCGTGGCGTACACCTTTGCCTTCAGAGCCAAGCACCAACACAGTCTTATCTGTAAACGGCGTGTCTTCAAGGCTCGCGGGTCCATCGCTGTCGAGTGCGATGCAGCCAAACATCTGATCCCGCATCTCAGCAACAAAGCGCGCCATATTCTTCACCCTGACATGCTTGATCATATCAAGCGCACCGGAAGCGGATTTGGCGAGGACCGGACCTTCTTCAGGGGCATGACGTTCGGTGGTTACGACGGCGTCAGCACCGAGTGCGACGGCTGATCGCAAAATGGCGCCGACATTGTGGGGGTCAGTGACCTGATCGAGAGCAAGAATCAGGCGTGCCCCTTTCAGGTGTTCAGGGCCATAAGCAGGCAACGGGTCAGTTTCCAGAATCATGCCTTGGTGTACGGCGTCCTTGGTGACCATCCGATCAAGCGCCCGGGGCATCATCTGTTCGATCGGGACATCTATTTTGACGCCGCGCTCTTCCAGACGCCTTTGCGCATTCTCTGTTGCAAAGAGCTTCAGGCGCTTGCGGTCCTTGTTTGCAAAGGCTGCTTCAACTGTATGAAGACCGTAGAGTTGGACAGGTCCTTCAGGCGGCAGACCAGGCCGACGCGGCGCAGGTTTGCCAGACCCTTTTCTGAAAGATCCGGGTCCCTTGCCCTTACCGGGCCTATAGCGTGATTTGTTTTGATCCGTCATGGGGCAGCTCTAGCCGCAAATGAAGAAGAGGGGAAGGGGGCGCACTCTCTATACCGCCGCGATTTACCAAACACACCATGCTGTCCCAGCCCTGAGCCGGGATCTTTTCTCGGAGAAGACCCCGGATCAAGTCCGGGGTGGCATGTGAGTCTTGGGGGAAGCACAGGGGGACATGAAGCACCCGCGCTCTTTCGGACAAAATTCTGGCGTGCTCAGGAAGGTACCAGAATCATGCAGCTGACCGTACCGTGCGCTATCATCTTGCCATTGCCGTCTCTCAACTCGCCCTCGGACGTCGCAAGTCGTGATCCGCGGTGCACAAGTCTGCCTTCACACGTCACTTCGCCGCTCCCTGGTAAAAGCGGGCGCACCATGTTCACAGTCAGGGACGTGGTTGTGTAGAATTCGCCCGGCTTCAAGGCGGTGTGCACTGCGCAGCTCAGCGCAGTGTCGATCAGTGTTGATATCCAGCCGCCATGGATCGTGCCGAGCGGGTTCAGGAATTCCTTTGCTGGCATGCCAGTGAAGACGGCCCTGCCTTCGGTGAATTCCTTCATTCTTATGTTGGAGTGAACCATGATGGGCGGCGCTGGAAGATCACCGGCCATCATCTTTTCAAAAATATCCAATCCAGACAGATTTGCGAATGCTGTTTTCGGCAAAACACCAAGTGAATGTGGTTTGCCGGTTTCGATAGCGATTTCGGTCTCACGCATGACTTCAGTCCTGTGTCAAAGGGAAGGGCATCTATTTGGATATGTCGTCTGGCCCGGTTGGGGTTGGCCTGCCGTCGTTTTCTTCCAGAATGTGCGCGGCCTTTCGGAGCGCAGACATATGTGTTCTGACGGCATCAGCACCCTCAGGCCCCAGAATGTTGCTGAGTTCGTTCTGGGCTTGTTCCCAGCGCTGATGGATCTCGACCACCTTGTTTTCGCCAGCCCGTGTCAAAACAGGCAGGACTTTCCGGCCGCCGGTGTCCTGACGCGTGATCAGGCCTGCAGCCTCCAAAGGCTTCAAATTGCGCGCGAGGGTCGATCGGTCGATGCCAAGGTAACGGGCGATATCGGACGCTGAACGTGCCGAGCCGTCTGCAATGACTGCCAGCAACTGGGTCTGGGTAAGTTCCAGGCCAAGGGAGCTCATGTGACGGTTATAATGCCGCGTGAGCAAATTGGCGGTTCTGCGAGCTGCGTGGCCGAGGCACGTGCGCCCCATCTCAATGAAATCGATATCGTCCAGAGAATGCGTCATTTGTTGTAGGTACAACAAAGCGCGAAAATTCGCAACTCGCCGAATTTGGTTGGAAAAGCACACGCGCTAGGCAACGAAGGCGATGAAAATCAGGATGTCAGGTGATGGAGGCTGGATACAAAAAGTTGTCCACAGGTCCGGAGGGCGATTTGGGTGATCTTGCGGATATAAATAGGGAAACTGCGACCTTCGAAGGTGCTTAAGGCACGCTTTCTGCAAAGGCCATGTGTGCAATCTCCAGCGTTCGATGCCTTCGTTTCGCACGTCGTGTTGATTTTGTTCGTTTCTTTGCAAAATCAGCGTTGACAGGGCAGGTCCGCATCTGCATAACACGCGCCACGGGATTGCTCGCCCCTTTCAGGCGGGCTCTTCGGTAAGCCATCCTGATCGCTTCGGCGTGAAGCAGGACGAGATGGAGGAGTGCCCGAGTGGCTAAAGGGGACGGACTGTAAATCCGTTGGCTATGCCTACGTTGGTTCGAATCCAACCTCCTCCACCATCGCCCTTGTTTCTCTCGTTGTGCGGGTGTAGCTCAATGGTAGAGCAGCAGCCTTCCAAGCTGACGACGAGGGTTCGATTCCCTTCACCCGCTCCATCATGATTGCTGATCGGAGTGTCCGGAACGGAAGGCTCTTTCGCCCGGAAATCTTGAAAGAAATTCTACGGGAAGCAATTCGTCGCTCGCGGATCTGTCCAAGGCGCCGGAGCGAGTCCTGTGTCGACCGAACCGAGTATTGGACAGAGAGCGACGCCGATGGCGAAAGCAAAATTTGAGCGCACGAAGCCGCACGTTAACATTGGCACGATTGGCCACGTTGACCATGGCAAGACGACGCTGACTGCTGCAATCACAATGACGCTGGCTGAAGCTGGCGGTGCTGAAGCAAAAGCCTATGATGAGATTGACGGTGCGCCTGAAGAAAAGGCACGCGGGATCACCATCTCCACGGCACACGTTGAGTATGAGACGGAAAACCGTCACTACGCTCACGTTGATTGCCCAGGTCACGCCGATTATGTGAAGAACATGATCACCGGCGCTGCGCAGATGGACGGTGGTATTCTTGTTGTGTCTTCAGCAGACGGCCCGATGCCCCAGACCCGCGAGCACATCCTGCTTGCACGTCAGGTTGGCGTTCCGGCACTTGTTGTCTTCATGAACAAGGTTGACCAGGTCGACGACGAAGAGCTTCTCGAGCTCGTCGAAATGGAAATCCGTGAGCTTCTGTCTTCCTATGAATTCCCTGGCGACGACATTCCGATCGTCAAGGGTTCTGCGCTGGCAGCTGTTGAGGACCGTGATGCGGCCATTGGCCGTGACGCGATCCGTGAGCTGATGGCTCAGGTTGACGACTACATCCCGACGCCAGAGCGTCCACGGGATCAGCCGTTCCTGATGCCGATCGAAGACGTGTTCTCGATCTCAGGTCGCGGTACTGTTGTGACCGGTCGTGTTGAGCGCGGTGTGGTCAATGTGGGTGAAGAAGTCGAGATTGTCGGCATCAAGGACACCCAGAAGACAACTGTTACCGGCGTTGAAATGTTCCGCAAGCTGCTTGATCGCGGCGAAGCAGGCGACAACATCGGTGCTCTGATCCGCGGTGTAGGCCGTGAAGATGTTGAGCGTGGCCAGGTTCTTTGCAAGCCGGGTTCTGTAACCCCGCACACGAAGTTCAAGGCTGAGGCTTATATCCTCACCAAGGAAGAGGGCGGTCGTCATACTCCGTTCTTCACCAACTACCGTCCGCAGTTCTACTTCCGTACGACCGATGTGACTGGTGTTGTTTCTCTGCCGGAAGGCACTGAAATGGTAATGCCGGGCGACAACGTCTCTGTTGACGTTGAACTGATCGTGCCGATCGCCATGGAAGACGGCCTGCGCTTCGCTATCCGCGAAGGTGGCCG
>CXTY01000002.1 GCA_001404055.1 Roseibium album
GTGATGATCAGGATGCGGCTGGGGGGTTACACGATGGGTATCCGGTCAGAACGGCGGCTGTGCGAGGAGGTCCATCTCAATCTGGCCTATCGCTGGTTTTGCCGCCTGGATCTGTGCGATCCAATACCGGATCACTCGACCTTCTCAAAGAACCGCCATGGACGGTTCCGGGACAGCGATCTGTTGCGGCATGTCTTCGAGACAGTTGTGGCGCGTTGCATCGAGGAAGGACTGGCGAGCGGCCAACGTCTTGCAGCTGACGCGAGCCTGATCCAAGCGGATGCCAACCGGCAGAACTCCACACCGCGATCGGACTGGGAGCCAGACAGGATTGATCCCTCTGATGCCCCGCGAGCGGTTAGGGAATATCTGGAAACACTGGACGATGAAGCCTTCGGCGCAGCCAGTTCGGTGGAGCCGAAGTTCACCTCCCATTCCGATCCTGCCTCTCAGTGGACTGGTGCACGGGGCGGGCCTGCCTACTTCGCCTATTCCACAAACTATCTTATCGATACCGACAATGCAGTGATCCTGGATGTGGAAGCCACACGTTCAATCCGGCAGGCTGAGGTTGGCTCCGTGCGAACCATGATAGATCGGGTGGGCGACAGGTTTGATCTGATGCCCGAGCGGCTGATTGCCGATACCGCCTATGGTTCTGGTCCCATGCTCGACTGGTTGGTCAACGAGCGAGGGATTGCCCCGCACATTCCGGTAATAGACAAGTCTGGACGCAAGGATGGAACCTATGAGCGGGCGGACTTCACCTATGATACCGCAAACGATGCTTACATCTGTCCAGGCGGCAAAGAGCTCAAACAATTCCGCCGCGCTTTCACGACGCCACGAGCTGGAGCGAACAAGGATGGGACATTGCGCTACCGCGCCCGCAAGGCCGATTGTGATGCCTGCGGCCTGAAGCCGAAGTGTTGCCCGAAGGAGCCACAACGCAAGGTCACAAGGTCGATCCACGAGCCTTCGCGTGATGTCGCCCGTGCCATCTCACACACCACCCAATATGCAATCTCATGCAAGTTGAGAAAAAAGGTCGAGATGCTGTTTGCCCACCTCAAACGCATTTTGAAACTCGACCGGCTTCGATTGCGTGGACCGTGCGGAGCCCGCGATGAATTCCACCTCGCAGCCACAACCCAGAACCTCAGGAAACTCGCAAAACTCATCCCGACCCCACAGATCGGTTGCCCTGCATAAGCAAGGCACGGTTTGCTCGAACTCAGCACACCGTTCAAATCGCAAAACCAACGAGTTTTTCAACGGAATAGGCTGGGAGCAGAATGGCAGCTATTGGGGTTTCAAGACCGACGATTAAATTGGTTAACCAGGCGCGAAGCATGCCTTCGTAAAACCGCGTTTTAACTCCAACAAAGTGTATTGCGCGCCGGGACGAAACGGGGCGCAATACAATCTGCTGAAACCCGAGCAATTTGCTCATGCTGCGGGCGTTCATAGCAGCTCATAAAATCTTGATTACCGCCGTAACACATTCAGGTCGCCACATGGGAAACGTCCTCATCAGGTGAATAGATGTCCAGGATGTTCCAGTGGCCGGTGGTTGGGGTCGGGTTGTTGATCATGGGAACATCCAGTACCGTCGGTCTACCGCTTTCAATGGCGGCCTGGAGCGTCGGAAGCAGGTCTTCCGCATTGCCGATCTTGATGCCGACCGCGCCGTATGCACGAGCGATCTGTGCATAGTCCGGGCCATGTTCAGGTGCCGCGGCGGTGCCAGGAAACGTCGTTCCGTAGGTCAGTCCGTAGTGGGCCTTCTGGAGGCCTGCGATGGTGCCGAAGGCGTTGTTGTTCATCACCAGCCAGATGATACCGAGATCAAGTTCGACAGCTGTTGCGAGCATCGCAGGGTTCTGGCCGAAGCCGCCATCGCCGACCAGACTGAGAACAACCTTGTCGGGTGCCGCCAGTTTGGCGCCTATCGCGCCCGGAGGACCGAAGCCCATGGTCGCGAAACCGCCCGGTGTCAGGATGGAACCGGGCGTCAGAATGTCGAACTGTTGTCCCACACCGTTCTTGTTCCAGCCAACATCGGTGGTGATGATCGCGTCACCCGGCAAGGCTTTGCGGGTCTCTGCAAGAATACGCTCAGGCATCATTGGAAAGGCCGGTGATGTTGCCATTTCTATGTTGGATGCCTTGAACTCTTCCCGGAAACTGGAAATTTTCTGGACCAGATCCGGGTGCCTGAACCCATCCGGATACATTTCCTTCGCGACGCGGGTCAGAACGCGTAACGCGGCTTTTGCGTCTGCAACAACTCCGATTTCAGTCGGATAATTCCGTCCGATTTCAGATGGTTCAATGTCGATATGTATGACCTTGGAGCCCGGGATATTGAACGTATAACCAGGGTACCAGCTGGAGCAGTCAGCTTCTTTGAAGCGCGTTCCAATGGCAAAGATGTAGTCTGCATCGAGGCATGTCTGATTGACCAGATCGGTTCCCCAGAAACCGGTCATGCCGAGCACAAGCGGATGATCGTCCCGCAAGGCTCCTTTCCCCATGAGAGAGTGGGCGACCGGCAATCCCATGTGATCGACAAATACGCGAAGTTCGTCGCTTGCCTTGGCCAGCAGAATACCACCGCCGACGTAGGCAACCGGGTTGTCGGCTTCCGCGAGCTTGGTGACAATCTGACGGGCGGTCTCATCGTCAATGGATGGTTTTACAAGAGCACGCGTGTTCGAGGCAATGCGATCGAAACTATCTGACGGGATCTTCTCGCTGAAGATATCCATCGGGACATTGACCAGCACTGGACCGGGCTGCCCACTTTCAGCCAGATGGAATGCCTTTTCCAGAATTTCCGCCATCAGGTCGGCACGGTCCACGCGCCAGGCCCTTTTGACGAAGGGACGGTAGATTTCCCACTGGGCAGCATCCGCGTGCAGGTTGACTTCCTGATGGGGGTGCTTGCCGTAGTAGTGAGTTGGAATGTCACCGGCAATCACCACCATGGGGATGCAGTCCAGCGCCGCATTTGCAACGCCGGTCGCACAATTGGTCAAACCCGGAGACAGGTGCGACAGGACGACGGAAGCTTTTCCGGTGACCCGTGCGTAGGCATCAGCAGCATGGCTTGCGATCTGCTCATGGCGCACGGTAATGAAGTCGATGGGGCTTTCGGCAAGTGCAGCCAGAACGGCAATGTTGGTATGTCCGCACAGGCCGAACACGTGTTTTGTTTCACGTCGTTCCAAAAAATCGACGATATGTTCTGCGACTGTCTTGGGCTTTTTGAAAATGGCGTCCATCACGCAACCTCCTGCCCGAAGAACTCACCGAAGAGCTCCTCGTCAGACGGCTTGTCTTCTGCAATTGGCCGGCTGACCCAGGTGTAGTTCATCATGTGTTTCAGGGTGACGTTTTCATTGGTGATGTTGCCTCCCCAGATGCCGCAGCCGAGTGAACTGGTCATGGGCATACCGTTGGTGAAACTGCCCGCATTGGCTTTGGATTGGGGCTGACGCACCATCATCCGGCTGACCGGTGCGAGCCGGGCAAGCTGATCGATATGTTCATCATTATGGCTGTAAATGCCGCAGGAATGCCCCTTGCCACCGACCGCATAGATCTTGCCCACGGTATCGAGCGCATCGTCAAAGTCGTCGAAATGATACAGCGCCATCAACGTGGTCAGCTTTTCCTTCGAGAACTTGTGCTCAGGCCCGATATGGTCCTGATTTTCAACCATCAGAAACTTGCGATCCTCAGGGATAGAGAATCCGGCGACTTCAGCCGTTTGCTGAGGCCTACAAGCTATCGTTGGAAAAGTCCGGTTGCCCTTCTCGTCCCACATGGCCTTTTCAAGAAGCGCCTTTTCCTCGCCGTTGCAGAGGTATCCACCTTCTGCTTCCAACGCCTTGACCATTTTCTCGTAAATCGACTTCTGGATGATGATGTTGCCATCTGCCGAGCATCCCGACCCGAAATCGCTTGTCTTGGACATGCGGGTGTTTGCAGCGGCAATCTCGATATCTGCGGTCTCGTCAATCACGATGGAAGAATTGCCCGCGCCGACACCAAAGGCAGGTTTGCCGCTGGAATAAGCAGCTTTCACCATCGGCTTGCCACCGGTTGCCAGCGTCAGGTCACAAATCTCCATCAGGTGTTGGGTCAACGGAATTGAGGGATGGGTGACACATTGGAACAGGTCTTCAGGTGCCCCGACGGCCTTGCACGCTTTGCGCAAGACATCTGTCATTTGGGCTGTGGTGACTTTGGTGCGCGGATGAGGTGAGAATATCACCGCATTGCGAGCCTTGGCGGCATAAATTCCGGTAACTGGCGGCGTGAGCGCCGGATTGGTCATCGGGATCAGAGAGGCAATAACGCCGGCGGGTTTTGCATATTTGACCAAACCGCGCGCTTCATCCACTTCAACAATACCGGTTGATTTCTGGCGCAGCGCGTCCCGCAGAACGCCGTAGATCTTGAACCGTTTGCCAGGGCGCCCTGCGCGGTCGCCGATGCCGCTTTCATCGACGCCCTGTTGGGCGAGCCGGGTAAAAGTTTTTTCGTTTCCGGCGAACCAGCCAATTGCCTGGGCCAAGCGGTCAAGGTCCTCCTGGCTCCAGTCCTCGATCTCGGCCATGGCAGCGCGCGCGCGTGTCAACATATCAGCGGCGACTGCGCGTTCTTCGTCAGTGAGCTCTTTGCCCATAACATTCCTCTTTTGTCTGAAGGGGGACGAGGTCAATCGCGCGGCGTTGTGACCGCGCGGCCCCGAATTTTCGTTTGGCATGCTGGAGGCAACGACGAGCGTGTTCCTCGTAGCCGAGCTCGGCAACGCGTGCCGCATTGGGAAGTTCTATCGAGTAGTCGACCGGCGGCATGCGTTCGATGATGCCCGCAAAATCGATCCAGCCCTCACCCGGATAAAGGCGCGCATCGCGTGCAAGCTGGATCATGCCTTCACGCGTGTCCGCAATGCCCGGCAGGCAATCGGAAATATGCAGGAAGTGCAGCAGGTCTGAGGGAACGTGCAGCAGTTCACCGATATCAACTCGGCTCAAGTGCAGATAAAGCGTATCGACAAGAATGCCGCCATTTGGTCGGTCAGCGGCCCGGACAATATCCAACGTTTCATCTAACGTTCGGAGCCTGGAGAAGGAGGGAAACTCGAGGTCTACGGTCAATCCGTAGGGCTCGGCCAGATCGCAGGTTTCAGCGTAAACATCGATCAGGAAATTCCGGTCATCACGTGTCGGCGTCCAGGCGCTCATGATCATGCGCTTGGCACCCAGTTCTCCGCCAAGTTCGAGGGCGGATTCAAAACCACGCGGGTCACAGTCCTCCGTGATCCTTGCCAACTCCACATCCAGGACCTTCAGCCCGGTTGTCGAGAGTGCGGTTTTAGTTGCCTGAACCTGGGCTTTGCTGACCGGGGACTGGGTGAACTCCCCCGGCACATGCATGGGTATGAAACGCGGAGACACAGCGTCATAGCCTGCCCGTGCCGCCACATAGACCAGCTCAGGCGCAGTTGCGTTGATGAGCGTCAGATGAGCAAGGGAATAGAGTGGTTGTTCCTGGTCTGCCGGAATTTTCGCGGGCATGCGCGGGCTCCGTAAAGCGTTTCACAGTTTGTCCTGTGTTTTTAAAAATATCTGATATTTTTGAATTTATCAAATATTTTATTTGCTTACGACTACCTTTTGAAGTTCCTTGAACTGAAGCCGACCGAAAACCCAATATTTGCCGTGACTTACGCTCTCACCAATTGACCGACCTACGATTTGGACAGATCAAATTTCCTGCCAGCTAGCGTCAGATTCTGCGGAGTTTGCAGAAGCTTCGACAAAGCGAACACCTTTTGCTCCTTGCACCACCGATGGAAAATCAAGCCAGTTTTCAGGAAAGCCTGTACCGTCCCTGCGTGCGGCAACGGCCAGCGCAAATTCGGTATAAAGATTCGCCCAGGCCTCGATGATACCCTCGGGAAATCCACGTCCGGCCCGAACAAACCGTTCAGTTTTTGCACTCACACCGTGACCGTGACCGCGACTGATAATTCGATCCGGCTCACCAAAGCGGTTGAACTTCAGTTGCTCAGATTTTTCCAGATCCCACTCCAGTCCGCCCTCGCTGCCAAAAACTCGAAGGCGCAAACCTCCTCGGTTTCCCGGTGCAAGACGTGTCGCCATCAACGTTCCTGGCACACCACCGTCGTATCTGGTGAACATGAAAACGGTATCCTCAAGAGGTTTGGGGGCACCGCAGACATGCACTTCCGCGCGAAGATGTGTCATCTCCAGACCCGACACAAAGCTGGCGAGATGGGCCGCGTGCGTACCGATATCGCCTGTGCAGCTTGTTCGGCCGGATTTTGCCGGATCAAGCCGCCATTTCACGTGTTCGGCATCAGCAACCGTGTCTGGTGTCATCCAGTCCTGCATGAATTCGACGTGGATCTGGTTGACCTCGCCGATACCGCCTTCAGCAACAATCTCCCGCGCCTGCCGGATCATTGGGAAGCAGGACATCGTGTACCCAACGGCAAAAACAAGGTTGGTTTCCCGAGCCAGGGAAACCAGTTGTTCTGCTTCGGCCACTTCGTTGGTCAGAGGCTTGTCGCAAAGAACGTCAATTCCCTGTTCCAGAAATGCTTTCGCAGCATCAAAATGGACATGATTTGGTGTCGTTATCATCACCGCATCGACACCGTCGCTGCGGGCTGCTTCTGAACCGGCCATCTCTACAAACGAGGAATAGCTCCTGTCAGGATCAATGAACCATTCAACCGCTCGCGAAGCTGCCTTGACAGGATCAGAAGAGAGAGCACCAGCAACCACTTCCCACCGGTCTGTCATTCTTGCAGCTGTTGCCTGCGTTACCGAAATGCGTCCACCTCCAACAACACCCAGCCTCAGGCGGCGGGATTGCCTTGGAAACGGTCCATTGAAATCGAAGTTTTCGGGTAAAATCCTGGACATGGTTTTTCCTCAAGCCGGAGGTTGCGCGCCGTCAGGCAACATTTCAACAGCCATGAACACACTGGGTGTGATCGTCTCGTACTGGTGCCAGGGATAGTTTCCCTCAGCATTGAACATCGGGCGGTGCGTGTGGCCTGGCGCCATCACCTCTTCCAAATATAGGGTGGAGAGGTCCTTCTCCCGGCACTGCTGCATCTTGCCGAAGCCGACAATCTGGGTATGTACCTCACGAAATCCCGGCACGGGACAGAACGGGTGGTCCTTGTGCAGCCCGACATTCAACGGAATTGAGGCTGAGTGGTAGATCGTGAAGCCAATCTGGCCGACCCAGATTTTTGGCGACATGTAATGTTCAACACCGCGCAGACGCTCCTCACCGCGCACTTCAAAGGCCGACGGCCAGACGTCTCTGATTTTTGAAAGGAGGGCTGTGACATCGCTTTCAGAATCAAAACGGTCGATTACGACAACATTGGCAACGTCCCGAAGGATGCAGTCCTGCAAGATCGCTGACTGCAAGGGTGCAAGCTTCTGGCTTTCGAGGGAAACGGTGTCCGATCCCAAATTCAGAACAATCGCACGGTCGTCAATTTTGAACGTTTTTTCATTGGTGACGACGCGAAGACCAAAAAATGGTTCGCCGATGTCCAAGTGATTAACTGGCATGAGATGTCTCTTTGAGCGCGCGTTTGAAATTTTCAGGCAATGGTAAAGGGCGTTCGCACCTACTGACGACTCTCTGATACGCGCCTTCACGTGGTGCCCGTTCGATGGCGTTCATCACCTCAAAAACGTGATGTGCCAGCATTCCACTCGCGCGTGGTGCTCGACCTTCTTTGACGGCACGAGCAAGGTCCAGCAGACCGAGGCCTCGGCTGTCTTCATTAAAGCCATGCCGGTTGGTGGCAACCTGCCAGTCCTGGCGTCCCGATGGGCGTGGTTGATGGGTCCAGCGTGCAGTCTGTTTTGTTCTATAAAGAACCTCGCCCTGGAAGATGTTTGCACCATGCACCGGATCGGGATCAGGAATACAGATCGTTCCGTCCTCACCGTAAATTTCGAATCGGGGTGTTTCACTGTCCCAAACATCGAAACTCATGGTCATGTCGCCAATCGCCCCGCTTTCAAACTCCAGAAGACTAAGTGAATGGGTATCGACTTCAACCGGCATCCACTCGCCGTTGCGTGGACCGTTTTCAATCTTCCGTCTATCGAATGTACGTCGCGATAATCCGGCAACACGAACGATCGGCCCCAGACAGAACACCATTGCTGTCAGGTAATAAGGACCAAGATCGAGCAACGGCCCGCCGCCTCTGGCGTAATAGAAATCAGGGTTGGGGTGATGCCGCTCGGTACCGTGTGTCCCGACATGGGCAAAGACACCTGTTGGTTTGCCGATGACACCGTCATCAAGCAGGCTACGAACGGTTTGCCATCTGCCACCCAGAAACGTATCAGGTGCATTCCCGACCAGCAGTCCCTTACAGGCAGCCAGGTCCAGAATTTTCTGACCATCTGCAAGGTCTGTGACAAACGGTTTTTCCGAATAGACATGTTTGCCGGCATCAAGAGCGTGCAAGGAAACTTGCGCGTGTGCAGATGGTACTGTCAGGTTCAGAACACAATCGATCTCCGGATCTGAGAAAATTTCATCAGGTAGGCAGGCCTTGGGAATGTCGTATTGAGTAGCCTTTGCCCGACTTTCATCCAGATCGAGGCTGGCACAGGCCACGACATCTATTTCGTGAAACTCCGCTAGCGTCTTTAAGTAGATGTCACTTATCCGGCCACATCCGATCAGGCCGACCCGGAAGGATTTCGCTTTATCATCCAGCATTGTCTTCAGGTTCGTATTTTGGGAGAAAACGGGGAGGCATAGGCCCCTTGTTGCGCCCGCCCTGTGCCATCTGTTCCCAAGCATGGGCGAGAATTCCGACCGAGCGTGACAAACAAAACAACCCACGGGACAAAGGTGAGGGGAAACCCAGTTCGCAGAATATAACCGCCGTTGCACCATCAATGTTCATTGCAATCGGCGCGCCGCGAGAACGACCCAGTTCTTCCTGAACCGCTTCACCTATCTCTGCAAACCGTCCGGAGACCGTTCCCTCCGCGGCTGCTTTGCGCACCAGGGCCATCAGCCTCGGTGCCCGTGGGTCTGTTGGTTTGTGAAAGCGATGACCAAAGCCCGAGACTATCTTGCCGTATTCAGCACGCCAATGATCAAGGCCGTCACAAACGGCCTGCCCAAGAAGCGTTCCGGCTTCCAGTCGATCTGCAATGTCGTAGTAAAGCTCGGCACATTGTTCGCCAGCACCCCCATGCACGTCACCGAGCATATTGATACCTGTGGCCATGACATTATTCAGGCCCAGTCCGCATGTCGCAGCCATTCTGCCCGCTGCGATGGAAGGAGCCTGAGGGCCATGATCGACACCGGCGACGAGCGCTGCCTCAAACAGTTTTGCCTCGGCTTCGCTGGGCCTGCCGCCATGTACCATCAGCCAGATCATCTGCGGGAAACTCACATTCCCGATCAGTTCCTCGACAGGTGTTCCGCGAAACACGATCTTTCCCGGTTCCATATCGATTATGGACGTCCGCCACCACTGGCGGATTGCATCTGAATCCGCGCTCATGCCGATAGTTCCTTTTTGAAGTCGTTGTCTTGCTGCAGCAGCGCCTGAAGAGAGCGCTTCATGCGATCAGCATCGGGCGTATGACCGGTCAGGAGTTGAAAAGCTTCAACTGCCTGCCAGAGAGCCATCGTTGTTCCGTCCATCACCCGGCAACCGTGGGCTTCCGCCAGTTTCAAAAACGCTGTTCTTCGCGGGAAATAAACGATGTCCGCGACCCAGGCCTGACGAGGCAAGTACCAGGGATCGAAGGCAAATCCGGGGTGTTCGGCCATTCCAAGGGGCGTGCAGTTAACTGCGCCTGAAACATGCTCGAAGGGAATTCCCTCAACGCTTGCGTTCACAGTCACCACAAGCCAAGGACGAAGTGCATTCAACCTGGTTTTCAGCTCGTTTGCACGCTGTACAACCGGATCTACGACAATCAATTGGGCAATTCCCAGATCCGCAAGTGCCAGTGCGACAGATGCACCAGCTCCTCCAGCTCCACACTGCAGAACTGTATGGCCAATGATAGATCCGATCTGACTTTGTATCGCCCGTCTAAACCCACCATAATCCGTGTTGTAGCCGACGCGCTTTCCGTCGCGCAGAACCACCGTGTTTACCGTGAGAAGGTCTTTTGCAGGACCTTCCAGGTGATTCAGCAGGTCCACTACAACGGATTTATATGGGTGTGTCACATTCAGGCCAACGAGTCCGTTTTCTTCCGAAGTCCTCAAAATGTCCTGCAGGTCGGCTGAGGCAAGTTGCCGACCGCTCGTATCAATCCGATGATAGCGGTAGTCCAAGCCGAGTGCGGCGCCTTCGGCCTCATGTTGCGATGGGGTGAGCGACGGACCAATGTTGTCACCAAGTAATGCTGCTTTCATCTTAGGGGCATCCCCGCAGCTCGCTGATAACGCATTTGCGCTGCCAGACGGGTCGGTGCATTGGAAGCTCCATAACCCTGATAACCACCCCGCCGTTCAACGATTTCAAAAAAGAAACCGTTGAAGATCGGCTGGCTGTAAATCTGGAAATATTCCGTGTCGCCAAGGCGCTCATAAAGAATGTTGCCGGCGCGCAACTCCGCCACAAGATCGCAGTCCAGTCCGTAGCGGACAATTAGGTCGTCATAGTAATTGGGAGACATTTCCAGGCGAGGAAAACCCGCTGTTTCCAGAGTTCGGGAGGTTTCCAGAATGTCGTCTGTTAGAAAGGCGATGTGTTGAACACCCGCGCCGAATTGATCTGCCAGAAATGCGCCTGCAAATGTCCGGTGACCCGCTGCACCGTTGAGATTGAGACGTAATTCGCCTTCTGGCGTTTCGAGAGCCTGCGATCTGACGACCCCTGAGGGATCCGCGACATCAACGATCTCGCTTTTCTGCATGTCGAATGTTGTCATGTAGTAGAGCGCCCAGCTCCTCATTTCGTTGCTGGCCATGGTCTGCGCCACATGATCGACACGGCGTAGCCCCGCGGGCGGCGTTGCCGCCGTCTTCCCGACAGGCTCAAATTCAATGTCCCACACCCGGTGTAGGTCGGATTTTTCATCGATGAAGTGAACAACGGACCCGCCAACGCCGCGAATGGCAGGAATTTCAAGTTCGCCGCTTCCAACCCGTTGCGAAAAGGATTCCGTACCAAGTTCCATGGCCCGTTCTACCGTCAGCTCCGCGTCTTCGACACGCAAGCCCATATCGCAAACGCAGGGGCCATGACTGAGAAACGCCGAATGCGCAAATCCGCTTTGGTCGGAATTGACAACGAGATTGATCGCACCCTGCCGCCAAAGTTCCACAGACTTTGAAATATGCCTGCGTTCCATCCTAAAACACAGGGATTTCAGCACGGACGCCAGCTCTTCATGACTCCTTTGGTCCGTCGCGAATTCAATGAACTCTACGCCTTTGGCATGACCACGTGAAGATAATCCAGGAGACGCCAGCCCAAGTCCCGGCTCTGTTCCTGCGACATCATCAAGCAGTGTCACCAGGGACCGGTACGCATCCCGAGTGACCTGCTCCGCCCTTGTGTCCTGGTCCTGTTCATTAAGTCGTGCAATCGACCAAGTACCTTTGTATCCGCTACGCGCAAGTACCTTCACAAAACCTGAAAGGTTCAATCGCCCGAGACCCGGCAACATGCCGAAGTGCCGTTTCAACATACGAATATCCGTATCAAGACGAGGAGCGTCGCTGAGTTGCACATGAAAGACGGAAGATCCGTCGAGACCGCGCAGGTCCGCAGGGCGTCGTCCGCTGGCGAGCGAGAAGTAACTATTCAAGGCAAGGCCGAAGCTGGGTTTCCCAACCGCTTCAACAAGCTCATTTGCCTGCGCGTCATTCCTGACGTCCTGCGCCCATGGCAAGGCGAGATAGGCAAGCTTCAGGCCCCGTTGCACAGCGCGGTCTGCAGCATCACAGAGATCCGAGATCATCTGTTCCCGGCAGACGCCCTTCTGCATGTTCCGGGCCGACCCGATCAAAAGCAGATCCGTTCCGATCGCCTGCATGAGGTCAAACTTTGCCTCAAGCCGATCAAAGGCGCTTGTCCTTTCGGTCTGCCCTTCCAGATCATGGAACGGTTTCAGCAACGCGATTTTCAATCCGAGCCCGCTCACGATATCGCGAACGTCACTCGCGTTACCGTGGAAGCTGGTAAAGTCAGGATCGTGCAGTTCGACGCTTTCAAATCCTGCGGAGGCGATCGCCTGCAGTTTAGTCGGTAAGTCACCTGGAATAGACGTGGTTGCCATGCAAATGGTCATCAGCCCACGTATCCAAGCAGTCTCGGCAAGAAGAGGATGATGTCCGGAAACAAGATCATGATAATCAATGCTGCGATCAACACCGCCAGGAACGCCCAGATTTCCGAGATGATCTCGCGCAGGGGAATGCCGGTGACAGCATTGATAACAAAGAGCAGGATGCCGTAAGGCGGTGTGATCAAGCCGATCATGGAATTGACAACGACCAGAACCCCGAAATGCACCAGGTCGATGCCAAGATCCTTACAAGCCGGGATGAACAAGGGAACGATTACCAGAATGATCGTGGTCGCATCCAGGATACATCCCAAGAGCAAGATCAGCACATTGACCCCGACCAGGAAAACGAGCGGGTGTACATCAATTCCCCTTAGGAATTCAGACATCATTCCCGGAATATTTTCAGAGATGACTACGAAGTTCAGGATCAACGCGCCGCCGATGACAATACCGACGGCTGCCGATGAACGGGCACTTTCGACAAAGATCCGGTAAAGCGCATGAAGTGAAAGGGCACGATAAAACAGACCTGCGAGCAGAAGTGCGTAGAGCGCAGCAACTGCAGCAGCTTCGGTCGGCGTGGTGATGCCCCCGTAGATGCCGAAAAGCAGAATGACGGGCATGAGCAGTGCGGGAAATGCATTGGCCGTGTAGCGAGGTAATTCGCGTAAAGGTACGGGCTCTTCTAGTGCGAAACCCCGTTTACTGGCCAGGTAATAGTTCATCGCCATTAGCACCACGCCCATAACAAGGCCTGGCAGAATGCCGGCCAGGAAAAGAGCTCCAATTGAAGCATTGGAGACGAGCGCATAAAGCACCATCGGGATCGATGGGGGAATGATGGGACCAATCGTAGCCGATGCGGCGGTAATTGCGGCGGCATAGCCTCTCGAATACCGACCGTCCTTCGTCATCATGCCGATGATGATCTTGCCAATACCGGCTGCATCTGCGACCGCTGAGCCCGACATGCCGGAAAAGATGAGCGATGCCACGACGTTGACGTGACCCAAGCCGCCTTTGAACCGTCCGACGGCTGCAACGCAGAAACTCAGGAGCCGTTCGGAAATCGTCCCGGCGTTCATGATATTGGCGGCCGCTATGAACAGTGGCACAGCCAGAAGAACAAAACTCTTGTAAAGGCCCTGGATGATTTTTTCACCGGCAAGGGCAATATCCAGCCCGGCTGCGCCGAGATAAACCAGGGAAGCCAGGATGATCGAATAACCGATTGGCGTTCCGATTCCAGCCAGTCCGAACAACGTAATCAGGCAGAGGGCGAGTTCCAGGCTCATACCACTTCATCTCCCTGTTGGATGGAGGGAGGTTCATGTTCGTGACCTGGGATTTCATGCTCGTCACTTGGTGGGCCGTTGCGCAGAATGTCTACAAAACGCCATGAATACCGAATGATAATGGCAATCATGAAGACCGCATAAATGGAGAAAATAGTCCTCAAGGGGATCTTGTTCCCCGTGAAGGGGTTTTCCACTGTTGGCGTTTTCCGGATCTTCATCCAGTCGATGTAGTCCCACGTCGGCAGAAAGGACCATGCCATGCCTACAACAATGGAGGCAGCGGCAATCAGCGCCAGAACCTGCTGACCTCGACGCGGCACCGACAGATATAGAATATCGAATGTAACGTGATCTTTCTCGCGAACAAGAAACGCATTTCCGAAAAACACGATCCACAACCAGAGGATCAGGCAAAACTCTAGCGTCCAACCGAATGGGGCAACCAGGATGTAGCGGGAGAATATTTGTAGAAGAAAAGTGAAAAACATCGCCGCCAACATAGCGGCGGCGATGCCTTCAACACTGCAGGTGAACCATTTTGAAATCAGTTTCATTGAAGCTCTCCTGCGATCAGCCGGCCCGACTTAGTTGCCGAGTGCGTTGATTTTTTCCAGAACACCTTCAGGCCACGTCGCGGCAAACTCGCTTTCCAAGTACATGGTTTGAACCTGATTACGGAACGCATCGAGATCCGGTTCGTAGATTTGCATGCCCTGTTCTTCCAGGAAGGAGACCAGGTCAGCTTCTTTCTTGAGCTGAGCCTGGCGACCGGATTCCGCAGCTGCGTCTGCAGCTTCCTGGAGCTTTGCCTGCTGCTCGGCAGGGAGAGAGTTGAAGACTTCTGCGTTGATGGCGATGTAGTTGAGATCAACCAGATGTGACGTCAGCACGATTTGGCTGGTGACTTCGTAAAACTTGGCATCCACAACCGTTGGCAACGGATTGTCCTGACCGTCAACGGCGCCCGCTGACAGTGCTGTGTAGACTTCGGCAAATGCCATCGGGGTTGGTGATGCACCGAGTGCCTTGCCCAGGAACTGCCAGGCATCCGTTCCCGGCATCCGAATGTTCACGCCTGCAAGATCTGCAGGTGTTTTCACCGTCAGCTCGTCCTTGCTTTGTCGCAAGTTCACCTGGCGACGGCCAAGATACATGACCGATAGGAGTTTCACGCCAAGCTCTTCCTCAGCCTTTTTCTTGAACGGATCCATCAGCGGATCGTTGAAGACAGCAACCTGGTGAGCCGCATCCTGGTGAACATAACCAGCAGTAAAGATCGAGAACTCCGGGAAGAACTGCGCAAGCTCCTGAGCAGAAGCAATTGACATTTCAAGATTACCGCGACTGATCGCGTCAAGTTCCGTTCCTTGCGCGAAAACGGTACCGTTATAGCTCGGCACGAATTCCACAAAATCTGCAACCATCGGGGCAAACACATCGCGCATGGCAACCGAGCGCTGATCTGTCTCAGAGCCTGAAGTGGCCATACGCAACTGGACCTTGTCTGCTGCAAGAACACTTGCTGCTCCGCCAGCCAAAACGCCGGCTGCAACAAAGGCCGACAGCGCCGCCCGGCGAGTAAATTTCGTGATCATCTCTTCCTCCTTGAGATTTCCGTATAAATCATCAATTTCGGATCATGCCTGATTTAACTTGTTTTGCAAGATGTTTTTAAAAATATCTGATATTCTAAATGATGACGCTCCTTAGTGGCGTCATGGTCTTGTTTTCGTTACGGGGAATTTCGACCCTTGCCCGTTGGCGCGCCGAAACCTGTATCGCCTCGACCACCTGTAGCGTTCTCAAGCCTTCAGCTCCGGTAACAACTGGTTCAGCGCCGCTTTGAACAACGTCACGGAAGTGCCGGATCTGGTTGACCAAGGGATCGGATGCATCTCGGAGGAGTGAGGTTGCAGACATTGGCGTCCACCAATCCTGTTGCTGCTTGTCGTGCGACCAGACGCGCATATCCGGGAGTGACAAAGCACCTTGTGACCCGCCGATCATGTAGCAACTTTCGCCTGTAGGCGGATATTTGGGGTTTTCCCGAGAGGTGAACTCCCAACTCCATGGGGACACCACGCTGTCGGATACGGAAATTGTACCAACCGCTCCATTGTCAAATTCCAAGAGAGCGCTTGCTATATCCTCGTTCTCAAAGCCTCGGGCAGAAGGCATGGCAATCGCCTGGACACCGGTAATTTCTCCGCACAGGTAGCGGATCAAGTCGATGTCATGGACAAGGTTCACCGAAATCGGACCTGCTCCGTCCTTTGTCCGCCAGGGAGCAGCCTCAAAGTAGTGATCCGGCTTGTAGAACCAGCAAGTTCCGTGAACCGCTCGGACGTCACCAATCACACCTTCGGTAATCGCTTCTTTCGCCCGCTGGATCAGCGGATTGTAGCGCCGGTGATGCCCGACAAGCAGTGGCACGTTTTTCTGTTCAGCTTGCCGCACGAGGGAAAACGCTTCGGCTGAAGAATTTCCGATAGGCTTTTCGACGAGTACTGGGCAATCACGCAAGACACAGGTTGCCGCCTGCTCCACATGCAAAGGTGTTGGTGTAGCAAGAATAACCCCGTCCACCTCAACTGCATCCAGGAGTGTTCCGATAGTCTCAAAACAGGAGAGCCCAAGTTCTTCTGCTGCCGTCTTGCCGTTCTTGCTCGGCTCCACCACGGCTACCAACTCTACATCAGGCGTCATCGCAATGGCCTCTGCATGGCGTTTGCCGACGAGTCCAAGGCCAGCAATTGCAAGGCGGAAGGGTAAATTCACGGAGTGCTCCATTGTAACAATGACTTCCTGCCTTGCAGGGCCAGAGCCTTGCGCAGGTGTTTCATCGCGATGTTACCGACATCAAACATAATTTTCAATAATATCTGATATTTTTATTTCTATCATAAATTATGAAAATTTGTACTACGAATTCGACCATGATAAATACAAGATGTTTTTCAATTCATCGGTCAAAATTATGCAAAATACTCCAAGCACTATCGGCTCCAGCACGTATCAGAAGATCAAACGCGACATCATTTTCGGAGAACTTGAACCCGGTTCGAAACTGAAACTCGAGGCTCTCAAGCAGCGCTATTCAACCAGCCCGTCAACACTGCGCGAAACGCTCAGCCGCCTGGCGAGCGAAGGTTTTGTCGAAGCGCCCGAACAACGTGGCTTCCGTGTAACGCCCGTTTCGAAAGAAGATCTGATCGAAATTGGTGGATTGCGCATTCTTCTGGAATGCCACGCGCTGAAACTCTCAGTCGAGAGTGGGGATACGGACTGGGAAGGCAATCTTGTCGCTGCGCATCACAAGCTGCAGCTGATGGAACAAAAAATGCTCAGCGGTGATGAAAGCGAAAAAGAAACATGGAAGCGCTACGACTGGGAGTTTCACCTCGCCATGATCGAAGCTTGTAACAATGCGAACTTATTGGCGTTGCATGCGATCATGTACGACAAATATCTACGCTATCAGATGCTCGTGCTCACCTATCGCGGCGAAGTGGCGGTAAAGGAGCACCAGGAGATGTTTGAAGCAGCCCTTGCCAGAGACACCAAGGCGGCAACCAGACTGCTGGAAAATCACATCAACAACGGCGTGGAACACACCCTTGCTGCGATGGATTAAGGGATTTGGTCATCTTTCGTTTTTTTGATCTTACTGAGCGACGGGTACCCGTGAACCATGCGAGCCTACGCCAAACCGTATCCAAGCAATTGTTAGAAGAACCGAGTCTCGATCCTATTCGCAAAATTCATTCACGTAGCAGCGAACGGCAAGTTTATGTCTTCATTCTCAAGCCGTAAGCGTCCAATTAGCGGGCGCGAAGCAGGCATTGGTTAGCGAACACCTCAACGGCGACTTTGGGCCGGTTTCGACGCTGGTCACATCAGGAGTGGAGGGCGGGAGGACTAAGCCGCTCTCGCGGCATTTGCGCCAGTGGTGAGCGTGGTGCGTTGATTTGATCGCTTGTCTTTGAGGACGGGGCGTTCTGTCTGACGATTGTGACCTTCTCAATCATCAGACAGGAGGTTGCCATGACGGAGGAGAGAACCACGCCGCTGCGCGAGCGTATGATCGAGGACATGCGCATCCGGGGCATAGGCGAGAAGTCGTTTCAGAGCCATATCCGGGCCATCAAGGATTTTGCATCTTTCCTTGGACGCCCACCCGACACGGCGACGCCGGAAGAGCTGCGCAGTTATCAGTTGCACATGACGAATGCGGGGGTGTCGCCGTCGACATTCAATGTCCGGATCGTCGCGCTCAGGTTCTTTTTCGGCGTGACCTGCGGGCGCGAGGAGATGAAGCGGCATATGCAGTTCCGGCGCAAGCCGCGGCCGCTACCAATTGTCCTGAGCGTTGAGGAAGTCGCGGAGCTGATGGCCTGCGTTCCCGGACCGGGCCTGAAGTATCGCGCGGCGCGCGGCATCAGCTACGGTGCCGGTCTGCGGGCATCAGAGGTCTGCCATCTCAAGGTCAGTGACATCGACAGCGACCGGATGCTGATCCATGTCGAGCAGGGCAAGGGCGGCAAGGATCGCAAAGCCATGCTGTCGCCCGCTCTTTTGGACCTGTTGCGCGATTACTGGCGTGAGGCACGGCCGCAGGGCTGGTTGTTTCCGGGCAAGCCGAAGATCAACCCGATATCTGCGCGTCAGCTGAACCGGGCCTTCACCTCGGCCAAGCGCATGGCAGCCATCTCCAAACCCGCCACACTGCATACGCTCCGCCACAGCTTCGCCACCCATCTTCTGGAGGCCAACACCGATGTGCGGGTCATCCAGGTGCTGCTCGGCCATGCCAAGCTGACAACGACGGCCCGCTACACCCATGTCGCCACCAGGACACTCCGCGATACGGTCAGTCCCTTCGAGCGGCTGAAGCAGCTACAGGACCAGGCACTGAGGCACGGGCCGGAATAACCCGCACAGGGTGTCCCCCTCTCGTCGATTGCGGTGTAATCGACTGCCGGACAGCAGGCATAAGCTGGAGATAGCGGACATCTTCCGGGCTCATGGTCCCGCGTGGCGGCGGGCCAATGCCGGGCATGTCAGCTTGAACCAACTCAAGGTCATGTCGGCCATTGAGACCTGTCGGACGGAGGCGCTTGGCGGGCATGTGGCAGCCTGCGCCAAGTGCGGCCACCAGCATGTCGCCTACAATTCCTGCAAGAACCGGCACTGCCCCAAATGTCAGGGCCCGGCCGCACGCAACTGGATGGCCGCGCGGGTCGACGATCTGCTGCCGGTGGACTATTTCCACGTAGTCTTCACCCTGCCGGCGGAGATCGCAAGGATCGCATACTGGAACAAGAAGGCTGTCTATGGTTTGTTGTTCCGCGCTTCAGCCCAAACATTAACCACCATCGCCGCAGATCCCCGGCACCTGGGCGCGCGCATCGGCATGACCAGCGTCTTGCATACCTGGGGCTCCGCGCTCACCCACCACCCGCATGTCCACATTATCGTGCCCGGCGGCGGGCTATCATTGGATGGCACCAGGTGGATCTCTTGCCGTCCAGGGTTCTTCCTGCCGGTCAGGGTCCTGTCCCGGTTGTTCCGGCGCCTGTTTGTCGAGGGGCTGATGGCGCTGCATCATGCCGGAGACCTGTCTTTCTTCGGCGATCTGACCAGCCTAGCAGACGCATCGGCCTTTGCTGCCTGGCTCTCCCCGTTCCGCAAGAGCGAATGGGTCGTCTATGCCAAGCCTCCCTTCGGCGGTCCCGAAGCTGTGCTCGCCTATCTCAGCCGCTACACGCACCGGGTCGCAATCTCGAACCGCCGCCTGATCAGCGCCGATGCCGACACGGTCACCTTCCGCTGGACGGACTACCGGCTCAAGCGTCGCGAGGGCCAGAAGGTCATGCGGCTGGCCACTGGCGAGTTCATCCGCCGGTTCCTGATACATGTCCTGCCAGACGGCTTTCACCGCATTCGTCACTACGGTCTTCTGGCCAGTGCGGGCCGCAAGACCAATATCGCAAAGATCCGTGCGCTGCTCGGTGCAGAAAAGGTCATACAGGACCAACCGTCACACGCTGAGATCATCCCGCTCACGCTGGCAGAACCATGCCCGGACTGCGGCGGGCCAATGCGCATCATCGAGACATTCCAGCGCGGCCAAAAGCCCCGAACCCGGGCTCCGCCGAGAAAGAAGGCGGCATGACACCAGGCCTGTCAAAACGACAAGCACTCATCCGAGAAGACACCGTATTCCCGGAGCGCATCACTGCGCGGCAATGCGCGCTGACCACTGTAAAATCGTTGAAACCGACACAAAGACAGGGCCGGGTCTGCATACCAGAGAGCCAAAGCCCACCGTCCCGCCTGACCATTTGCACCTCCTGGCGCCGCCAAAGCCCACACTAGAGATCCGCAACCGCAGCTTTCTCCATAGAGGACCCGCCAAGCCCCCGCGACTTCCTCCTTCCGAGGTTTGTCAACGCGGGCCGATCTGTGCAAAACGGCGACTAAGTCCCAGCGACCCGCATCGAAAAACCTTCAGGAAAGCGGTTGTTCGCCGCAAGTTTGATTAATGTCGGCAAAGCGGACAATGCAGTGTTGACAGTCCTTCGACGAACGTCTGCTTTCGGGAGGTTGCTCCCTAGCTTTTTCTTAAATGCTCACTGTATCGTGGAGCAAAGAAAGTTGTAAAAGCTTTCACCTCAGGCCGGCGATAAGCGGTTGGGTTGACCAAAAGCCAGACGTTCGCTCCCAATGTGTCTGGCAACTCAAAACACTGAACGAGCGAATCGTCAGTCCTCATGAACCGGGTCAGTAATGTTCCTATACCCGCGCTCATCTGAATAGAGCTCTCCATGGCCCTAAAGTCCTGGCAAGTCATCGCAATCTGGCTGGGGTCGATGCGTGGTAGCAGCCAATTGTTGATCTTTTCATAGGCTAGTTCAGAGCTGAAAACGAGGTATTTGTGTCCATCCAAATCTGAGTCCGAACTTGGCAAATCGGACTTGGCTGCGTAAGATTTCGACGCAAACAGTGAAAAGCTCTCGGTGGCCAGCTTCCGGCAAATCAGAGATGGATCGTCAATTTCTCTGTTTGTCCATCTGATCGCGACATCGACGTCTCCGGCGGCTATGTCGATTGTATCATCGCTGGGGATCAACTCGAACTTCACGTCACCGTAACTTTCGACAAAACTCTCAAGGATTGTGGAGAGCTTTGGGTTAAACGCGTTTGCCACGGCCGTAAGCCTAATGGCGCAGGATTGGGCAGACGCCAACCGGGAGGCCATCGCATCCAAGCCTTTGGCCGCCTCTTCGATTGCTTCTGCACTTGCCATCAGAGCAAGGGCATCTTGTGTTGGCGTAAAACCTTGGGTGTTGCGTTCAAATAAATCCAGACGAAGCACGTGTTCCAGTGCTTCGATCCGTCTAGCAACAGTGGGTTGCGCCATCCCAAGAGTTTTGGACGCCGCCAAAGTGGAGCCCGCACGCACGACCGCAAGAAAAACGCGCACGTCCGACAGATTTCGAAAAACGCTCTTCATTTTTGTAGAACAACACAACGTCAGAGCGGATACCAGCACAATTGATCGGTCTTTAGGCTTAGCTCAACGCCAATGAGAGGATCGTCTGATGACACTTACGCTCCAAATGTTCAAACTGCCTGCACTGAAATGGTTCTTTCCTGGGGCGACCGCCAATCCCGCGGCTGAAGTTACGCCAGAACATGAAATCGCGCATTTTGAACGTGTTTTTTTGCGCGAGTTGTTGGCCCGCAATCCTGAGGCCATTCAAAGCGACCTCGGGCTCATGGCAATGATGGCCCAATATCCCCGGTACTTTTGAATGACCGATCGCTACTGAGCGGAGAATGGTGATGGAGGCCCTTAGATCAATTTGAAACTCAGTCAAAAGCGGACCTTAGTGCAAGACACAGCATCCGTCACTCTGGGCTCGGAGCGGTTGTTAGCTGCAAAAGTGACGAAGGTCGGCTCCGGGCCGGAAACTACGTTGAAGCTGTTCTGCTTGGATGTCCACTTTAATTGCTTCGTGGAGTAAGTTTGACAATCAACAGTCGGCCCTATTCCGGTCATTCGAGAAGCTTGTTGTGAGCGCTTACCCACCAACGTTCCGGGGATTGGCCACCAAACCCTGGTCAACCCATGACCCACCCCCATCAAGCTTGGTCAATCCCTCTAGGACTTTCACTTCTAAGCGGCTGATCTACTGGATCTTTTTCACTTCCCGACTAGAATAACACCCGACAGGTCATTCCGCGTCTCCTACAATAGTACTCATCGACAACGATTGAGGTTCTGATGAGTACACCGAAGACAATCCTTGATGCTTGTAACGCATGGATCAACCGCTGTGAGCGCGATGAACTGGAACGCGCAACACTACGCTCATATCGCAATCACGTTGATCACCACATCAGCCCAGCAATTGGTGAGAAAGTTCTTACTGAACTGGCGCGCTCTGATGTCCGCAACTTCATTGATGAAATGATGGACAAGAGCTCCAGGGCGATGACAGACAAGGTGCTTCGCTCTCTTCGTTCAGCTTTGAATGAAGCAATGGACCGGGAATGGATCGATAACAACGTGGCGCTCACGGTGAGGCTTCGTCGTTCGTCTCGCAACACTCCAGAACGCGTCATTCCGACAAAGTCAGAAATCAAGACAATGCTCAGCATGGTTTCTGACAAACATCGCCCATTGATCTTCACGGCGATCTACACCGGCATGCGCAAATCAGAGCTGCGTGGTCTCAGGTGGGAAGACGTTGACTTCACCAAGTCAATTATCCAGGTGCGTCAGCGTGCTGACCGCTTCAATGAGATTGGCAAGCCAAAGTCCAAATCTGGTCGCCGGGACATTCCGATGGCACCCAGCGTGAAGAAGGTCTTGATGGCGTGGAAGGCAGACTGCCCGCAGGGTGATCTCGACCTGGTGTTTCCAAACGGGAATGGTAATGTTGAGAACCCGTCAAACATCTCTAACCGGATACTGCATCCACTGATGATGGAGGCAGGCATCACAAACAACGAAGGCAAGCCGAAGTTCTCCTTCCATGCGCTTCGCCATGCTGCAGCTTCCCTCTATATCGAACAGGGCTGGCCCGCGAAGAAGATCCAGACGCTACTTGGTCATGCTTCGATCACCATGACGTTCGATGTGTATGGACATCTCTTCGACAATGCTGAGGATGATGTTGAGCTGTTCGCGAAGCTTGAAGCTGACCTGGTGGCGGCTTAGCAATCTTTAGATGCTTTATGAGGACATTGTGGCGTACGAGGTAAGTCAAACTTCAAACACTCGCTATAGCCCAATTTTCGAATGGGTCGGCGAAAATTACTATTTCCAGGATGCGCCTTATCAAGTGCCACCTGGTAATCCAATCACGGTTGAGGGTTTCCCCAGGGCGCTAAAGATTGTGTCCGCGCACAAGACACTTCCAGATTTTTTTCTCCTGTCGGGGAAATACGCAGTAAGCGACAGAATGAAAGACGTTCTGGAGAAGCTTGAACCAGGCGTTCATCAATACATCCCCGTCATTTTGCAAAAGAAGTCCGGGGAGCCGTTCGAAGGGGAGTTCTTTGTCTTACATCCCTGTTCAGCTGTGGATGCCATTGTTCCGGAACAGTCTGATGTTTCTTTTCATACAACACCAGCAGGTCGAATAACTATGCGTTTCAAAAAGGTAAGACCAAAGCTAACGGTCCAAAAAGAAAAGATAAAAGACCGCCATTTCTGGACCGGTGACGAGAGTTTCAATAGGAACTTCTTCTCATCGAATGCGTTTTTCGACGAAGCCCAAAAGGCAAAGCTCAAGGGCTTCGACTTCATTCCTATGACCGAGATTTAAACCTTCTAATCCGAAGCATTTGACGGCTGAAGTATGATGTTGCCGAAGGACAATTTGCTCAATTAAGGCACATAAGATCGGCGAGTCGTTGTCCATTTTCTCCCAAGAGACAGCCATCATGTCAGTCACCACTTGAAAGCTTCAAATTGCTCAAAATTGGGTGTTCCGGATTGCGTGCTCGGAACTGATTGAGCCACCTGCGAAAGTTTGCACTGGTCCAGGGCTTGCCACGCTTGGTTGGAACTTCACGCAGATTAAAATCTTCGACTACGCCAGCGACAGTGAGTGGAGCTTCACCAAGATCAGAGGCTTGTCGACTGTGGCAGAGATGGAGGTTCAGTGCGATGAAATCATCTTCAGCCTTCACTGCATGATCGGCTACCTTTTCATCGTTGCTCTTATAGGGCCGAAACCGAGGCACCTTCCCTTTTCTATCCATAGTTTTCGAGATTTCTCGAGTCCGCTCGGCCTCCAGGAACGCATGTAGATTGGGTTTGATGAACTCGGCAAACTTGTTGTCATTCAAAGCAAAGACTGGTGCGTCTTGCAGCGCGCTATGCAGGTAGACAGATTGGCCAACAATGAAGCGCCTAAATTTGTAGATCTCGTCTTCATTACTCCCATCAATCAGCCTGGAGGCGTCGTCAATCACCGCCCTTGCACCTAGCCTCTTAACCGCAGTGCTTGCAGCCCTAACAGATTGATTGGCGCCCTGAATTGGTCGCCCATATTCTTCAGAGATCGCACACCAACGCTTAATCTCAATCTCATGTTCTTCAGCCCAGCGCTCAATGTATTCTTTCTGGAAGTGGGCAGACGGGTTTAGTTGCACTTCCCTGGCTGTGGCTGACTGGCTATAGCCACGGACAATCACCAATCCGACGTATGGGCGCTTCGGCTCGTAACTGGGATGCATAAAACTCGCTCGAAATTACACGATAACAGCATTGTCATATCCGCAATAACGAGCTGAATCTATGAGAAAAATGCTTCTTTCCCTCGGAATCATAATCCGCGTGTCGGGGGTTCAAGTCCCTCCTCCGCTACCAATTTTCCACTGTGTCCAGCCCGAAGACATAGGTAACAGTTTGTAACGGAGACATGGGTTACAACCTCGTGCCGAACGGGTTGTCTATTGTCTGTAGTGTTCTCTGTTCCAAGTCGATGTATCCCAGATCATAGCTCATGAAGCTGATCAGCCAAATTCCATCATCGACCTCCTTGATCCCGAGCCTTTGACCGGCCAGCACGGTGGAGACGTTTATCTTCTTGCGGTAGAGGCATAGATGGCCTTCAAAACAATTACCCGAACAGTTTCGATGTCCATGTGGTCCATTGCTCGCCCTCAGACGCGTTGAGCTTTGGCTTTGTCAATCACATTATCCACACGGGCGATCAACTTCTCCAGGTCATCCACATCCGGCATTTCACCTGCGAATTCATCCGAGTTGGAGTGGCCTTCCAAAAGCCGGGAAGTATCATCCTGCAAGGCAACAATCTCGTCTGCCAAGTCGTTTGACCAACTGATTTTGGTCAATGCGCCCAACCTGACCTGTTCATCCCATCGACGCACAGTGTCTTTGAACAGGTGAAGAATGACCACTTCTTCAACCGTTCGGCGGAGCGCTCCTGCGCCACTCCGAACCAAATCAACCTGATCGCCGCCAGTGACCTGCTTGGCCTGTTGCAGAAATTCCTTCGCTTTGGTGGTCTTGCGATAGACCCTACTATTGGCTGGCGTGTCTTCAATTTTCACACACCCGGGAACACCTTCCAAGCACTGTACCCAGTGGCTCATGACCTCGCAGCCAGCAGCCTCGGTTTTGTCGGAGAGCAGCGTTAGGAATACGAGGTCGTGCGTAAAGACGATCACTTGTCGCACAGATGCTTCCTCAGCGAGTCGTTTGGCAATTGCCCGCTTTCGCTGATGGTCAAGCGATGTGACCGGGTCATCGAGAACAATGGCTGCGCTGGTGGGATTGAGATTTACTTCAGTGAGGAAATCTGCGAGCGACAGCACCCGCTGTTCCCCCTCACTGAAAATGTCATCCGGCTTGTGGCCCCCTTTGGCTTTGAGCCCGCGAAGGGTCTTCCCCGCGCTCCCCCGCGCTTTGAACTCAAATGGCAGTGAGCAATCAAGCTTTGCGCACTCGTCCTTTAGACGATCCTTGTAGTTGCCTTCGATTAACTTCTCGAATACGGCCTTCTGTCGATCCGTGACGAAACGGGTTTTCGGACGAGAGTCGCCAGCTTTCTCGGTCCAGGCTAGGTCTTCGACGAAAGCAACCACGTCATCGATGTTCTTACTCAGTACCTGACTCTGCCGAAGGGCAATGTGTTCTGCTTTCAGCTTGGTGAGAAGCTCGTCAAATCTACCTTCACGGAGCGCAACATCTTGCGCCTCAATATCCTCCTGCGCTTTTCCAAGGGCTTCTTCTGGCACGGCAAGTTCGCCGGAAGGGACGGAGGTGGCCAAACCTTGTTCGAGGGCAGCAATGAGCGCCTTGCACCGTCTGTCAAAAATCACAGAGACGGCGTCAACTTCGCCAACCAACGCTGGATTAATTTTGGAAAGGTCAGCGCGAATGCGACTCTCACCCGGTAGCAATGCACAATCGAGCGTCGTGAGTTGGTTCACGTATCGATTGAGTTCCTCGTCGGCGACGACGGCTGCCTTTCTAGCATCATGGTCAAGATAACCCCATATGCGGCTAATCAGCAAAGCGGACGGGGCATCTAGAGGGCGATGGCAAAGCAAACATGGATCGCCGTCTGCAGGATAGGTTACTGCCTCGGCTTGCCCCAACTTTCGGCTCGCGAGGACGAAATTGTCCCAGTATGTTGAACCCGTTTGACTCAACTGTGGATGAGAGACCGTCTCGCTTCCAGCTTTTACGGCCTCCAACAGTGCAGCTTTGTGGCCATCGAGCAGTCCGTGTGCCTTTTTGCTCGCCGTGTTGCCAAGGGTAGAAGCGAGCTCCCTGGCCTTCTTCTGGAGTGTCTCAATATCGGTCTTTGCGGTCGCAAGGACTTTGAGCGTTTCAACGGGAGATTTGGCGAGAAGCTCCTGTTCCTGCCGCGCGACTTCATCCAACCGCTCTTTTTCGGCATCGCCAAAGGTTGCCAGCACCCGAAGTTCAGCAATGTCTGACTCCGCATTCAATGAAGCAATCTTGTCGGCAACAGGCCCAGGGTCGGCGAAAAGCTGGTCGAACTTATTCAGCCTCGTTTTTGCATTGATGTCAGCTTCAAGTTTTTGAGTGATAAGGCCGATGGCATGGATGGCCTCATCGAATACATCGAAGCCAGTGGGCTGGAAGCCCAGCTCATTTTCTTTGGCTAAGTGAATACGAGCGACAGAGGAATCGAAGACGCTGATGCGTTTGAGATCATCATGCTCGTCACCATCGGTGAAGGCGATATCCTCGTTAAAGCCGTTCCCACGATCAACTACGAACTGGGCGGTTGCTGGCGCATCGGGCGCATCGTCATCGTAGATGTTGCGAATTATCCGAGGATTGGAGCGACTGAAACAAGCACATGAGAGGATGCGTGCAAAGCCACTCTTTCCGGCGCCGTTGTGCCCATAGATGACGGTCAGTTGGGGGCCGAAGGTCACGTGCGACACGTCAGGGATGGCATTAACATTGTTCAGTGACTTTATGGATTGCAGCGCTAAGGGCGTGCTCTCAGCAGCCACGCGGCCGGTGACCGAGTCCGGTACATCCGGCAGCTCTTCATCACCATTATCAAGCTTCCTGTCCCGCAGAAACAAACGATAGGCCTCCCCAATGCGGGCATCGGAAAGCGAACCGTCTCGCACAGCATGAGAGATTATGTAGCGCTGCCAGTCTGCAATGGACCTGCCCCAAGCGTTCAATTCGCTCCAGATCGTGGTTTGCGGATATTCTTCAACAGCGGCTTTCGGCGCTGCCATGACGTCATCTCCAATGCCAAGCTCATTCATTGATTGAGCCCCCAAGATTGTTTTGTCTGTGGCAAGCTGCCGCAATCCAGTTCAAAGAAATTTGATCATCAAAATTCCGCATTGGGGGAAGTAACACGTGAGAGACCGCCTTGGCCATACCTCAAGTTGCATAGCTCCCATAGTTTTCATACAAAAGCCCGCCAGAATGTCGGCGACGTACGATGTCCGCGAGGCCGCGCTGAACATCGCCTGTTATTGTCGGCCTTCAGCATTTTCAACTAACTGTAATTGAGCCAAGCGCCGGCTGTCCTCTTTGCAGCAATCTTGGTCCGCAAGCTGACTGACCTCTCGCGGCCCCATATTTGTCATCTGTTGAGCGCCTGCGACCAGCGAATAGCGCTTGTCGTTCTCGACCACGTCGATCGGGGTCTTCTGCCCCATCTCCTTAAACATGTCTCGAAGGCATTCTGCCCAGTCCTGATCGACCTCCCGAATTCGGTCCTCGGGGATATCAATTTGGGATAGTTTAATGGATTGATAAACGCTCAAATCGGGCCTCATGGTTTGAGAACGGCAATTGGTGTTGGCCAAGGAAGCACCGCGGAATTCCTGATCGTGAACCGGGAAAGGGTTTGTGCTCTCCCCATCCGGAGTGGTTTAAGGAAACGGCTATCAGGGATTGAAATTTCAGGTCTTCGTTTAGGGAAACAGCATTTGATCAGGATTTTACATACTGCCGACGTCCATCTCGATTCGCCACTCAAGTCGCTCGCGCTGCGCGATGAAGGTTTGCAGAGCACTGTTCAAACGGCGACCAGGACGGCATTCACGCGGCTCGTCAACTTTGCTTTGGCCGAGGGTGTCTCTGCGCTCCTGATTGCAGGCGATCTCTTTGACGGTGCTGAGCGAAGCGCCAAGACGGCCGCATTTCTGACCGGCCATTTGGATCGACTGAAGCAAGCCGACATTCCCGTCTTCTACATCAAGGGTAACCACGACGCTGAGAACCCGCTGACCGGTGAGGTCAGTCTACCGGACAACGTGCATGTCTTCGATGGTCGTGGCGGTCGGCATAAATTGGGTGAGACGAACATCTGGATCCACGGCGTAAGCTTTAGCGGTCGGCAAGCGCCTGACAGCTTGCTTCCGAAATTCGGCTCACCGGAACCGGACGCAGTCAATATCGCGATGCTCCACACATCTCTTGCCGGCAGCCAGGGGCACGACACCTACGCTCCCTGCTCTGTCGCAGAGCTGTCGGCCCTGGGCTTCGACTATTGGGCGCTCGGCCATGTGCATAAGCGCCAGGTCCACTCGAGTGCTCCCTGGATTGTCATGCCGGGTATTCCTCAAGGACGCGACATCGGCGAGGCCGGACCGAAATCCGCAACATTGCTGTCGATCGAAGACAAGACCATTTCGATCTCGGAGGTCCCGACATCAGCTGCAGAGTTTCTGGAGCTCAAAGTCGACATTGGCGGCTGCGAGACGGACGACGAAATTCGCAGTCATATCCGTCAGCAATTGCAGGGAGTAGCAGAAAACCTTGCTGCAGATGTCGGGCTTGTCCGTCTCACTGTTGCAGGTCGAACGGACCGCAAGTGGCAGGTGTTGCGGGACCAGGATAGATGGACCGAAATAACCGCTGAGCTTGCTCGCAGCACCGATCGGCTTTGGATCGAAAAGACCAAATTTGATCTCTCCGAAAAGGCAGAGGGTTCTGCTTCCAAATCCGCCGTTGGTGAACTTGAAACGTTGATGGCGGAAATCCGCGAGGAGCCTGCCACCGCCGCAACGATGCGCGACCTGCTGGACACTCTCGTCAACGAGATCCCAACTGCTCGGAGAGCTCAGCTGTTGCCGAATGAAGACGCTGCCGAACAACTCGTGCGTTCGCTGTCCGAAACCGGCGCCGAATGCATTCTTGCTGCCATGAAAGGCGCAAGCGAATGATGCGCCTCGAAAAGCTCAATCTCGATTTCTTCGGCCACTTCACCAGCAAGTCCTACGACTTCGGAGCCAAATCCGGTGCATCCGACTTCCATGTGATCTACGGGCCGAACGAGGCCGGCAAGACGACTACGATGGAAGCTTTCTTGCGCCTACTTTACGGCTTTCCTCACCAGGACCGGTACGACTTTCTTCATCAGCGCAAGAACCTGCGCGTGTCCGGCGTCTTGGATGTCGACGGCACTCAGCTACCGCTCACCAGACTGTCCACTCGAGATCCGTCTCTTCGCGACGCCAATGACACGCCCTTGCCGGAAACGACACTGGCTGCTCACTTGGGAGGTCTGTCAGAAACAGACTACCGGCACCTGCTCTGTCTTGATGACGTAACGATCGAAAAGGGCGGCGAAGAGATTGTCAGCAGCAAAGGCGACATCGGCCGGCTTTTGTTTTCCGCAGCTGCCGGTGTCAGCGATCTCACAGCTGTCCTCGACGAGTTCCGGGCCAAGGCCGACGGGATCTACCGCAAACGAGCCACTTTGACCGAGATGGCGCAGCTGAAACGTGAGCTTGCAGATGTCGAGCGAGAAATCAGGGAAACGGACGTTCCAGTCAGTGCCTACAAGAAACTGAAACAGGCCTTGGAAGCTGCGCAAGCCGAAGAGGCAAGCGCGCGCGAGGAACGAACAGCCTTACTGACTTCAAAGGCAGATTTAGGGGCCTTTAAAACAGCATTGCCGAAGCTCGCCGAGATCGACACTCTCGAGGCGGAGCTGACAGATTACGCAGACTTTCCGAAACTCCTAGATGTCAATCCAGAGGAGCTGGTGACGCTTCTGACGGAGCAAAACAGGCACCGCGCAGACAAAGACCGGATTGACCAGGAGATCACCCAGTTACGCGATCAACTGGTTCAATTGGAGCGTCATCCAGAACACCTGTCGCTCAGGGATGATCTGGAGAGGCTTGACCAACTTCGCAGCCGGTTTGCGACAGCAGACATCGATCTCGACAAGCGCTGCAGAACTCTGGCTGACATTCAGCAAGACATGAGCCGGGCAGCAAGAGACCTAGATGCACCCAAAACCATTGACCCAAAGACGTTGGTGCTATCGCCCGGCCGGATAGGGCAGTTGGAAGCGGCCAGAGACAAGTTGCGCACCTCCACCCGCGACATCGCCAATCTCGAAAAGCAAATCGAAGGTCTACAGGAGCGTCTGGAGATCGCAGAACAGGAACTGGTTGAGTTCCAAAGCGACGATCCAACCGCTGTGCTCGTGGGCCCTGTCTTGTCCCGCTACTCAATCGACAGTCTTGCGCCACGTTACGCCTCGGCCCGCCAAGCTGTTCGCTCTGCAAGGACGGCCCGTGAGGACGCTCTATCCGCGCTGACAGTCTCTGGCCAGATCTTTGACGCAGTTCCACCGGCGACAATCTCTGCTGTTGAAGCCGAAGAGCTCGCGGAGAAGTATCGCGTCCTCAAAGACCAGCGCACCAAACTCTCGGACCGGTGCGAAGATCTGAATGGCGACCTAAACACAGCGACACACCGCATCTCCGCTCTTAAGGCTGGATCAGGTGTCGTGGATGACGCTGCAGCAGATGCAGCAAAGTCAGAACGCGATCACCTATGGGCGGCCCATAAATCTACTCTTGACCTCTCGTCTGCCAGCACCTTCGAAACAGCCATGCAGAAGGTCGACCAGCTATCGGAAACACGACTGGATCATGCGACCGAACTCGGCCGGCTACGAGGCGAAGAGCACAGGCAAAGTGAAGTTGAAACCGAGCTGTCCTCTGCAAAGGAACGCCTTGCCAAGCTGGACGAAGAACTGGCCGAAGTCAGTGAAACCGTGGACGGCTACGCCGGCCGCTGCGGCTTAAGCACCTCGCTCAGTGCAGAGATATTTTCGGTGTGGGTTGGAAAGCTCGAAGCAGCCATCCAGGCCGACACAAGTTGCAAACGCCTTGAGAAAGAACACCAGACGACGCTCTCGGACGCCCAGCGCGCAATCGCAGAGCTGCAAGAAGCAATGGGACTTGCGACCCAGGACTTCGAAACCTTGGTCGCTGATGCTCGTGCGCGACAGAAAGAAGAGCGTGCTCATGACGAAAAGCGCAAGGCAGCATTCGAAGTTTGCAAGGGTTTGAAAGCCGAGCTCGTGCGCCAACGCCAGACAATGAGCAACCTGCACAAGAGCCATGGAGGACATCAGAAAACCTGGTCTGCGATGATCTCTGAATTCTTCGGATCTGCTCTGACAGCGGACGTGGTGATCCAATCACTTGAGCCCCTTCGAGAGCTTCGGGAAATGGAAGGTCGCCGAGTTGGTGCTGAGCGCCAAGTCGTGTCGATGGAGAAAGACCAGAAGGACTTTGCGCGAGAAGTAGCACACCTGGCAGAGCCTCTGGCTATCGACGCTTCCTTGCCCCCACTGGAAACCTTCAAAGCCCTTCAGAAAATATCTCAGACGGCCAGCGAAGCAGTGCAACAATTCAACACGCTGTCCAAGGCCATCCAGACGGCAGAAGTTGCTTTGTACGAGACTGCGCAAGCACTCGAAGATATCGACAGGAAAGCTTCGGATTTGGCCGCGATATTCCCGGCTCGCGTTCCAACAAACACGCTTCAAGACCTGCGCAAGGCGATTGGCGAAGCCCAAGATGTGATCAAAAAACGAACGCGTTTAACGGACCTCTGCAACTCCATTCGCTCGGACCTATCGGTTCCTGACATTGAAACTGCGAGGGAGAAGCTCGAAGGACAGACCCTAACCGAGCTGGATGCATCCTTGATGGCGGTCGAGGACGACCTGTTGGCGATTGAGAAACGGCTTGAAACCTCGATCGAACAGCGCACATCCGCAATAAAGGAACTCTCCGCCGTAACGGGCGAAGCCGACGTCGCCAGCTTGATCGAGCGAAAGGCTACGCTGGAAATTGAAATCGAAGAGGCTGCGCTGTCTTATCTCGAAACGACGATTGGGCTGCATCTGGCTGAAGAAGCCATCCGCCGTTACCGGGACAGCCATCGCAGCGGCATGATGGACGCGACCGAGAAGGCGTTCGCGGATCTCACCAACGGGGCTTACGCCCGGCTTGAGACCCGACCGGAAGGATCCTCTGAAATCTTGCTGGCAATCGATGCGTCTGGCACGGCCAAACAGGCCAATGACCTGTCGAAGGGGACACGCTTTCAGCTGTTCCTCGCACTTCGGGCTGCCGCCTACGAGCAGCTCGCCAGTCAGGGCCTGTGCCTACCGTTTTTCTGCGATGATGTTTTTGAGACCTTCGACGAGGACAGAACCCGGTCCGCATGCAAAGTCATGGAAAAAATCGGCCGAACGGGTCAGGCGATCTATCTGACACACCATCGGCATGTCGTGGAAATCGCCAGAGCAGTATGTGGGGAAGGTGTTGCGGTGCATGAGCTGTAAATGCCTTGTCAGCCGACCATCAATCCGGCAGCGGCTCGTTTCGCGACTTCAAAGACATTCTCGACCAAGCGATGAGTCACGGGACGTCTCAGCCATCGGTCGCTGTTTCACGCTGCCACATATCCTGTTTAGCCGCCATCCTGCTTTCGGATCATGTATCCGCTTTTCAGGCTCATAGCAGGCAACGTCAGCTTTGGGGCCGGGAGGAGACTGGCTGCTTTCGATTTGAACATGACCATACCGGACAACGACCAACTGAACACACGGATACAGATCTGATTGCTAGATGGGCCCGGAGGGAGCGCCCACCACTGTCGTAAAGCCTTGAAAAACGGACAATACATGGTGAGAGGTGGGACACAATGTCCCCCTTTTATGTCTTCAAGCTTGTAGCCGGATATACCGAAAATGCCAACCGCAATTGCACCCAGTTCACTCTAACTATCGTTCGATCTCAACTCTAAGTGGGGATTGCCGTAGCAATCTTGCATTGGTCTAGTATGCTCCAGTCGTGTAGAAGCTGCGCGCATCAACGAGGACGCAACATGGAAGATGAAGATCTACCGGATCAAAACTCTGCTAAACTTACGACTGAAGAGGTTCAGCACAGAGTCAATGATTGGATGAGCAGGCTGAATATGCGGGCATCACCTGCAGGGTAATACATGGCGGAGACGATGAATGAGATATCCCGCCTCAGAGAAGCTTGAGATCATACGGCTGGTGGAACAGTCTCACCATCCAGCCAAACAGACCCTCGATACGCTTGGTATCCCTCGCACCACATTCTACCGCTGGTATGACCGATATCTGACAGGTGGTCCGGAAGCCTTGGAGGATCGTTCGCCAAAGCCCTCACGGGTGTGGAACCGCATACCAGATGATGTTCGCAGACGTGTTGTTGCTCTGGCATGGGCTGAACCCGAGCTGTCGCCGCGAGAGTTAGCTGTACGGTTCACTGATACGCAGCAGTACTTCGTGTCAGAAGCCTCGGTGTATCGTCTCCTCAAGGCCCATGATCTGATCACCAGTCCAGCCTTCGTGGTCATCAAGGCTGCCGATGAGTTCCGCGACAAGACTACCGCCATCAACCAGATGTGGCAGACAGACTTCACCTACAGTGCGCCTCGACCCGGATATCCGGGGTGGCATATGTCTGGAATGCTTTGAGGAAGGAGGATTATTGTATGCCTGTTCCCTGCTGTGAGGTGATTTGAGCCGAAGCGGAGGTGACCTGCTGTCGATTGGCAGGGTGACGTAGCCCGTGGGTAAAGGGGATTGAGGTGAAACCGTTACGCCGAGATGGTCTCCTAGGCTGAGTATTGAAAGATTGAGGAACACGAACCGGTTCACCCGCATCTGAGGGTTGAAATGTCACCTGCGCCTACACGGTTGAACAGTTCGTTTGTGAGGTCAACAACTTCCCCTGGTTCAAGTACGCCCAGACCGTCGAAAGCAATTATTTTGTCGCCGAATTGAACTTGTTCAATCGACTTCTCGGAACCTTCCGAAAATTGTGTCAATATGCCTAGGCGCAAAGCAATTCCCTGCTCATGATCATAAATCGATTAGTTGCGGCTTGAACCACCACGTCCGTTTTAACTACTTCATCTCCTGCTGGATATGCCACCACTCTCGTTGCCGGGGTTCGTATCACCGCAACCCGATACATTTTTGGCAATCAGGGACCAATTAATGGGTTCAACATCCGGCAAGTTTTCCTTTCGTGGTATATTTCGTGGTATAAATATAATCACTACGATTTTTTCCTTTTAATTTCATAATGTTAACGTATTAATTCTACGGACTCTCTCTCCGCCATCTCCCTTCTTGTCCAGCCCGAAGACATAGGAAACCTGGTTTCCTCAATTTCTAACCACGAACACCGAACACTCGGCCCTGCGGACGACACGAGAGGCAGTCGAGCCGAGGAAATAGTCCGTGGCAGAAGGGTGGTGTGACCCGACGACTATCAGGTCTACATTGTTGTCGGTGGCAAATTGCGCGATTTGAACACCTGGTTTGCCGGTGGCGACCTTGCAGTCAATCGCGCTGTCTTCGCCTGCAACAGCCCGCAGCCGGTCGGTGACTTTCTGGCTGAGGTGGTTGTCGACCTTCAGATCCACGAATTCGGAAACGAACCCGGGAATATTCTCCAGAACGGTCAATAGCGTGATCCGACCGCCCGCTGCCAGCAAATGGCGTGCAGTTTCCAGTTTTCGTTCAACTATGTTCTCGTGGTCCAACGCCACAGGGATGAGGATATTGTTGTACATCGCAGTTACTCCTCTTTACGTCTTCAACGTTAAACTCAGCCAAGTGGCTGCGGGCCTAAGAAAATCAGACCTGCACCGACCAGAACCGCAAGGAACAGGGTTTCGGCGACCAGCAGGGCAACCGAGGCGCGCCCAACTTTCATCAGGTCCTTGGGAACGGTTTTCAATCCAACAGCAGCTATCGCCAGAAGCAGTAGCCAACGGGATGAAGATGCTGCAGTGTCTGTCAGGAACGGCGGCAGTGTCACAAACGAATTTAGTGTTGCCAGCACCACGAACCCGACAACAAACAAGGGCACAAGCGGTGGCCGGGGCCCACTTCCCTCTTCCCTGTTGCCGGTCGTCCTGATCACGAGGACCGCCAAAACAACCACGGGTGCGAGCATGGCAACGCGTATCAATTTGACCAACGTTGCGGTTTCACCAGCCACTTCAGAAATCGAAAAACCTGCGCCGACCACCTGGGCGACATCATGAATTGTCGCGCCCAGGTAGATCCCCGCCGTCCAGTCATCGAACGCGAGCGCTTGTCCGAGCAGCGGGTACAGGATCATGGCGATCGTCGAAAGAATGGTCACGCCCACAACCGTGAATACCAGGCGTTCCTCAGAGCGATCATCGCGCGGCAAAATCGCGGCAATTGCCATGGCTGCCGAAGCACCGCAAATGGCAACCGACCCCGCTGAAAGAAGTCCGAAGCGGTACCGGAATCCGAATATGCGTGCGGCTGCCAGCCCAAAACCGATTGTCGCAAACACGGCACCAATTACCAGTCCGACCACCGGCAGGCCCAGAGCGCCAACGACATCAAAACTGATCCTGAGGCCGAGCAGTGCGACGCCAAGGCGAAGCAATTGTCGCGCGCCGAATGCGATGCCTGTCTTGCATCGGACATCTTCCGATAGAAAATTGAGCGAAATCCCCAAAAGTAGCGCCAACAACATGGCGGGAGCGCCGTAGTGTTCGGCAATAAACTGACTTGCAAGTGCAATCACACCTGCCACCAGAACACCGGGCAGAATACCTCGAATACGTTCACCCAGTACTGTTGGCGACCAAGGTGAATTCTCTTTGAAACGCCCGAAAACACCGAAAAAACTAGACTTTTCCATATGCAATCTCTCGGATGGCTTCTAGGTAACGCAAGGGCACATCAATTCCGTTTTCCTGTGCTGACCTGATGGCAGCAGCACGCCGCTTGCCCGGAAGACGGGCGCCGTCAATGGCCTCGATCTGATCCAGCAGTTCCAGAAGCCGTGCTTGAAATGCAGCAGTTTCAAAGGGCCTCAGGGCAATCAGAAACTGCCCGACACCCGGTGGCGGGCCCTCTCCGGTGAAAAAGGATGAGGCTTCGGTGCTACGCGCCGCACCGGTCATGATCGCGGCCAATATCTCAACCATGAGAGCAAGCGCGGTGCCTTTTGCCTCCCCAATGGGCAACATGGTGCCTTCAAGAGCGGCCTTGGCATTCGTTGTCGGAATGCCATCGCAGTCCAGAGCCCAATTCTCCTGGATCGGTTGGCCAGCCTTGTACGCGTTCATAACCTTGCCACGAGCAACGCGGGACAAGGACAGGTCGATGACAAGGGGATCGTTGTCTCCACCCGGCGCAGCAAAGGCAATCGGGTTTGTTCCAAAAACGGGATCCTTGCCGCCCCAGGGAGCCATGGCTGCAGGAGCGTTGGCGACCATGAGCGCACAAAGGCCGCGGCGGGCAAGTTTCTCGACCTGCACCGACAAGGCTCCGCAATGATGCGAACGCGTAATCCCGATCATGGCGCTGCCGTGCCGCATTGCCAGGTCAGCGCCCTTCGCAATTGCCTCATCCAGCGCTGGATAAGCAAAGCCGTTCCCCGCGTCTGTCAGAAGACTTGTCGTGCCGCTTTTCTTTGTCACGACCAGTGCATCTGACCGAATTTTTCCGGAACGAACCTGCGCAATATAGTCCTCAACGCGCGAAAACCCGTGGCCCACCTGACCTTCGGCTTCCGCTCCAACGAGCGCAGTGGCAACGGAACGCGCAACAGTCTCGGGCACTGCCTCGGCTAAAAAGGCGGCCTCGATCATCTCGGTCGCCTTAGAAAGGCTGATCCGTTCAATTGCTGTCATAAATTTTGGTTTGCGGGTGGCTGCGCTTGCAACCACCCGCTCCTCACTCAGGCGCTTCGATAGAGTTTGGTCATTGAGAATTCCCGATGGCCCAGGGCTTCTGCCGCTGTATTGCGACCGTTTGCAGTCCGGCGGACCATGTCGATCAACTCGTCGCCAGCTTCGTCGATGGTCATGTCCCGTCGCAGAATGCCCGAGACATCAACATCCACATGCTCGCTCATGGTGCGGACGGTGCGCGGATTGGCGGTAATCTTGATGACAGGTACAATCGGATTGCCGACCACGTTTCCTTGGCCGGTTGGGAAGGTGTGGATCACCGCACCGCCAGCTGCCATCAGTGTCACGCACTCAGCCGCTGCAGAGGACGAATCCATGAAGTAGAGGCCTTTGCCCGAATTCGGAGCTTCCGCAGGTTCCAGAATGTCCACGAACTCGGAAGTACGACCAATTTTCTCCAGATTTCCGAGTGCCTTTTCCTCAATCGTCGTCAGACCACCTTCGATGTTACCCTTGGTCGGTTGACTGTCTGAGAGGTCGTCCGTCTGGTGGGCGAAGATCACATCGTCCTGGTAGGCTTTCCACATCTTGTACCAGCGCTCACCGACCTCTTCATTGATCGCGCGTTTCTGACAAATGTGCTCGGCGCCTGTGATTTCAGACGTTTCCCCGAAAAAGCCGGTAATGCCTTCAGGCAGGAGCTTGTCATACATGTTGCCGACGGTCGGGCAGGACCCGAGACCGGTTGTCGTGTCGCTCTCGCCGCATTTTGTCGAGATCCAAAGTTCGCTCAGAGCAACTTCTTCCCGCTGCAGTTCAGTAGACCAATGCACGAATTCCTTGGCTTTCCAGGAGGCGGCACGAATGGTCTCAAAGTCACCGTTCTGTTCAATCGAAAATTCAGCGACAGGCTTGCCGGTTTTCCGGATACCGTCAGCAATACGCTTGGTCCAGCTCGGTTCAATTCCGATCACAACCACGGCCGCAACATTCGGATTTGCGCCGGTTCCGATCATGGTGCGAAAATGCAGATCCAGATCTTCGCCGAACTGCAACCGACCATAGGCATGCGGAATGGCGAGCGTACCCTTCACGTTGTTGGCAACGGCCTCACAGGCCGCATTCGAAATGTCGTCCACAGGCAGAATGACGACATGATTGCGTACGCCAACACGGCCGTTTTCGCGCCTGAATGCATTTACCGTGGTGTTTGAGTATTTGGAGGACATGGGCACGGCTCCTTACCAGCGCTTCGTTTTGCAATTGTGAGTGTGGACATGAGCGCCCTTCGGAATGTCGGCTATGATCTTGCCAATGTCCTCGCCATATTTGGTCGCGGTATCGCCTTCACTGAGATCTTTCAGCGCAATCTTGTGCCCGATTGGAACGTCAGCACCCGAGGTGAGACGGAAGGTTGAATTGTCGTGGGTGACACAGCACAGCATATCCGTGCCGGCGGTGAGCCCCTCTACAACGACCACGCCGACATTGTCGGCGCTTTCATGCACGAGCAGGTGGGGAATTTCAGACATGAACGTCTCCTGTTGAGTCTGGCTTGAGCAAAATTTTCGGTGCCGCAATGCGGCCCGCACGTAGATCGGAAAAGGCACCAGCGCCGTCAGCAAGAGGGCGGACTTCACTCCAGTCGAGAGATCCAAGCCGGCCGTCGAACATGGCCTGTGCCGTGTCCCGAAAGTCTTGCGCCGTGTAAGTGTAGGTACCTAAAAACGTGATTTCCTGCAGTGTCATACGACGGATATCGAGACCGCCTTCGGCTGAACCCAGGCCAATGTGAGCGATGACCCCGCCCGGCCTGACAACCTTGGAGGCCAAGGTGCGTGTGGGGGCAAAACCAACTGCATCGATCACGATGTCGAACTGACCGGCGTCTTCCTGATCGCTGTCCTGCAATACGTTGAAACCACACAGGGTTCGCAGCAGCTTGGCGCGCTCGGCGTTCGGTTCGATAACCCGAATATCGGTTACGTCCTGTGCCTTCAGACTGAGTGCTGCCCCGACCCCGATGGCACCGCCTCCGATGACCAGCGCCGTCGGAGTGTCCACGCTGTCGTGCAGCGTGCGCCTTGCAAGGCGAACCGCATGCCAGCCGCACGCAATTGGCTCGGCAAGAGCGGCTTGATGATCACTCACGTGACCTGGAACCGGAACAAGATTTTGCTGTGGCATTGCGAGGAAATCTGCAAAACCACCTTCACGCGGTTGCATGGAAATGATCTGACGGTCAGGGCACAGATTGTCGCGACCGGAACTGCAGGCCGCGCAAATACCGCAGGTCACAAGAGGGTTGACCGTCACACGCTTTCCTGCCGTTGGCCCGCTGGCAATCGTTCCGGCCACTTCATGTCCAAGAATGAGTGGCGCAGGGCGTCTTTCGTCGTGACCGAGATACGCATGCATGTCAGAGCCACAAATACCGGTACATTCGACGCGAATGAGAACTTCATCCGACTTCGGTTGCGGATCGGGGACACTGCTATAGGCCAGTTCTTCCGGGCCCGTGTAAACCAGCGCTTTCATTTTGCGGTGAATCCCCCGTCGACCATCAGGATCTGGCCGGTGACATAGTCCGATGCTGGCGAGCACAAGAACAGCAATGGGCCGTCGATATCCTCAAGCTTGCCATTGCGACCAGCACAGGTTTGTGCGGCGTTGCGCGCAGCACGGTCAGCGTCACCAAATACGGCAGCCGTTAGCTCTGTTGGAAAAAAGCCGGGTCCAATCGCGTTGGCATTGATCCCGTCTTTTGACCACGCTTCGGCCATTGCCCTCGTTAGCTGGGCTATTCCACCTTTGGAAGCGCCATAGGCCAACCCGCCGGGAAAGGCGCGTGTGGTTTGAAGCGACGCAAAATTTATTATGCGTCCCCATTTTCCCATTGCCATTGCAGGAACCAGCGCCTGGCTTAGAAAAAACGGCACGGTCAGGTTCAACGCCATCGTGATATCCCAGCCTTCCGGTGTGACATCACTGGCTGACTGCCGCGTGTTGATACCCGCAGCATGGACAACGATCTGCGGTGCTCCGAAAGGAGCGTTGATCCGCTCCACAACGCTATCCAGCGAATTGCGATCGCTCAGATCAGCGGTGACGGCGGCTGTCTGACCGCCCGTTTCAGCTCGCCACGATTCCAGTTCCACAGCTCTTCGTGCAACGCCAACCACCGATGCACCCGCCTCGGCGAGAACGGTCGCTGCACGTCGGCCCAGACCAGAGCTGGCACCTGTCACACAGGCGACCTTTCCAGACACGTCAAAAAGTCCAGTCGTCGTGTTTTGTTCAGGCATCGGCAGTCAGGTCGAAGGTTTCATCAGGGAAGTATTTTTTCAGCCTGATATCGGCGGTCCTTGCGTGACCTTCCATGCCTTCCAGGCGAGAGATACGCGCGGTGGCCTCGGCAACCGGTTTGGCGCCTTCGCGTGTTGCGCGCTGCCAGGTCACGATCTTCATGAATTTGTGGACAGAAAGGCCACCGGTGTATGTGGCAGCGCCGGACGTTGGCAAAACGTGGTTGGTTCCAGACGCCTTATCGCCAAAGGCAACTGTTGTTTCTTCGCCAAGGAAAAGAGACCCGTAACACGCAAGCCTTTCCAGCCACCAGTCGAGGTCTTCGGCCTGAACAGTCAGATGTTCCGGGGCATACGTATCGGATGTTTCCGCCATTTCTTCCCGGCTGTCGCACAGGATGACCTCTGCATAATCGCGCCAAGCGGCAGTTGCGTTGTCGCGATTGACTTCCGGAAGCTCGTCTATGAGCTCTGGTACGCGTTGCATGACCTTTTCAGCGCGTTCGCGCGTATCGGTAACGAGCCAGACTGGTGAATTATAGCCGTGCTCTGCCTGACCGACGAGATCGGCCGCAACCACTTCCGGATCGGCCGATGCATCGGCCAGGATCAGGCTGTCGGTGGGACCCGCAATCATGTCAATGCCAACCCGGCCAAACAGGATGCGTTTGGCCTCGGCAACGAACTGGTTGCCCGGACCGACCAGAATATTCGCCTTGGGTAAACCAAACAGGCCGAATGTCATCGCGGCAACACCCTGCACGCCGCCCATTGCCAAGATATTGTCTGCACCACAGACCTTGGCGGCATAAACGATGGCCGGATTGATACCGATACCGGGTCGTGGCGGGGAACAGGCAATGATGTTTTCACAGCCGGCAACCTTGGCCGTCGTGACCGTCATGATGGCACTGGCAATATGAGAATAGCGACCGCCCGGGATGTAACATCCGGCCGTTTTCACAGGAATGCTTTTCTGACCAGCGACAAGCCCAGGGACGATTTCGATCTGCACATCCGTGCAGGTCTTCTTTTGCGTTTCGGCAAACAGCTTCACATTCGCATGCGCAAATTCTATATCGCGTTTCAGCTTTTCAGGAACCTGCGCAGATGCGGCATCAATATCTTCTTCGCTGAGCACAACGGCACCGTCGTACTTGTCAAACTTTGCCGCATATTCAAGCGCGACTGCATCGCCACCAGCTTCGATCGCATTGAGAATATCCTGTACGATTTTTGTGGTATCGGACGCATCGCTACGCGAGGTCAAAGACGCTTTTTTGAGATACTCAATAGGCATTTTCAGTCCTACTTGTAGATGTCAGGAAGCAGCGTGGTGGAGATCGCCGGGACATAGGCGATCAGCAACGTCACGCAGAGCATGAAAAGAACGAAGGGGACCGCGCGGGCCGCGATCTTGAGGATCGATTCACCTGTCAGTCCGGAAACAACGAAGAGATTGAGACCCAGTGGGGGCGTGATGAAACCAACGCCGAGGGCCGTGATCATCATGATGCAGAACTGAATCTCGTTCATGCCGATGCTGTCGGCGAGTGGTTTCAGGATCGGCGCAAGGATCACAATGTTCGGCGTGGTTTCCATCACGCAGCCAGCGGCAATCAGGATGCCAACCATCAAAAGGATGAGCAATGCCGGTTCGCTCGTGAGCGTCGTTACTGAATACACGAACCCTTGAGGCACGCCGAGAATGGCCAGCGCCTGCGCCAGTGGTAGCGAGAAGGCAATGATCGGAACAATCACACCGTTGACCTTCGCCGAACTGACAAGCATGGCCGGGAAGTCGGACAGTTTCAGCGTGCCAAGGATGAACCCCATGGCGATTGTCACAACGACGGCCACGGCACCGGCTTCAGTTGGCGTCAGGCGACCTGAGAAGATGCCATAGAAGATGATGCCGGGAACAATGAAGGCATACCATCCCGATTTCAGCGCCTGGCCGATATTGACCAACCACTCCGAAAAGGTCATGAGACCGCCGCCTTCATAGGCATAGATCCTGTTCATGACGATGTTGGTCATCAGGATCGAAACCAGAATTGCGATACCCGGGATTAGCGCAGCAACAAAAAGCGTTGACGCTGAAATCCCCAAAACCAGTCCGATGATGATGTAGGCGATCGAGGGCGGAATCAGAATTCCGGTACAGGCACCGGCCGCGACCAGCGCACAGGCATAGGGACGCGGATAGCCGCTTTCCACCAGACGCTCGATGGTCATGCGGCCGACGGCGGCGGCGCCCGCTGCATCCGAACCGGAAATTGCCGAGAACATGCCGCACACCAGAACGGTCGCAGACCCAAATCCGCCCTTTGCCCAGCAGGTCAGCGCCTCCGCGACATCAAGAAACTTTCGGCTGAGGCCGGTACGCACCAGCACGTCACCCGTGAGGATGAAGAGCGGGACCGCCGTCAGGGCGAAGTGGTCGATGCCGTGAAACAGGCTTTCGCCGACCAGCGATAGGGGCAATGCGCCGGATATCATCAGCATTGAGATCGCAGCAGCTCCAATGGCAGCCCAAACCGGCACGGCGAGTGCTATCAAGCCCACGAAAATCAGAACGGGACCATAAAACTCCCAACCAAGTTCAACTGTCTGTTGCTGAAGGTTTTGCCAAAGCATGATCGTCTCCCTCAATCAAACAGCTTGTCGCCTTCGTAAACGGGACGTCCGTCACGAAGGTCGCGATAATCGCGGATGAAGGATTGCAGCAAGCGGAGCAGAACCAGACCGAAGCCGAAGGGAACGGCCATCAGGAACCAGACCTGTGAAATTCGAAGTCCGTGGGTTACGGATCCGAATTTTGCCGACACAAGTACGGTTTCGAAGGACCAGTAAAACGCAACAAGGGCAACTGCGAACATGACAAGGTCGCCGAAGACGTAGAGCGCGGCTTTCGCACGCGGACCGACATATTGCATCAACACGTCAATTCGGATGTGGCCACGTTCCTTTACCGCCGCTGCCGCGCCAACCCAGGCAAGGTAGATAAACGAATAGCGGACGATTTCCTCACCCCAGATGGAGGAATAGGCAAACACCTCGCGTCGCACGACTTCCACAAACATGGTCAAGACGAGCATCACGTAGAAGACGAGAAGCAGCCATCGCTCGCCATTCTGATTTATGCTGCTGAGAATTCTGGTCATGAGCACTCACTTGCCGAACGCGCAAAGGCAGAAACCTGCGTGGACAACATTTGGATTGTTGCTTTTTCAGGAAAGAGTGGTCCGGCGCGTTTAAGCGCCGGACCAGAAGTAATCAGGCATCGTGCACGTAATACCGTCCCCGGGTATTGGCAGCGTCTTCAAGCTTGGCGAATGCGTCCATCGAACCAGCAAGATCGACCTTGAACTGATCCCACTCCGGACGTTGGTAACCGCCGGCTTCCTGCCATTCGGCAAGCTGGTCTTCCGACAGCGAATGAAATTCGACACCTGACTTGACCAGTTCTGACATGGCGTATGACCGCGCCGCCGGTACCTTGGCTAGATTTTGCGCCGAGGTGATTTCACCGGCGAACTCGATGCCTTCCTGAACATCAGATGGCAGCGAATTGAACCACTCAAGATTCATGGAATAGACCTGACTGTCGGGTACAGCCTGGGTAAAGGTTACATGGCTCAGGATGTCCTTGAAACCGAACACATAGAGAGCGCCGACAGACGGATCGAGCGCATCGGCCACACCCTGCTTGATCGCAGAGGGTGTTTCACCCCATGCCACTGGCGTCGGGTTTGCACCGACCATGCGGTAATACTGTTGAAGCATGGCTGATCCCGGAACGCGGAACTTCACACCTTCAAGATCGCCTGGCGTGAGGACTGCACCTGCACCACCCTTGCGAACCGCAACAACACGCGGATCGATTACGACATAAAAGAGAGCCTTGAACCCGGACGCCTCGATTTTCGGGTGTACTTCCTTTTTCCAGGCGTTAGACGACACCAGATTTGTAAAGCGCTGATTTGACCCGCAGAAATACGGCATGTTGATCAGGTCAACCGCTGAGGCAAAGGGTGCAAAATTGGAAAGGGAATGCTGAGCCGCCTGAATGGTGCCACCCTGCACAGCCTGCGCCAATGCGCCACCGGCACCCAGCTGACCGCCTGGTGCGAGCTTGACATAGACCTTGCCATTGGTGGCGTTCTGAATGTTTTCCTTCAGGTCGAGCTGCATGATCGGATAGCTGCGCGAAGCGCCCAGAATATAGGCGGTTGCCAGGGTCATGATGTGGTCTGCAGCAGCCTCCCGCTGCTTTTCTTCAACAGCGATCTGTGCTGATGCTTCCTCGGACCAGAGCACACCTGAAGCACCGGCAACCAGAGCAGCCGTCAGGCTACCTTTTCCGGCCAACTTCAGGAAATTACGGCGTTCGGTCGATTTAAGATCGTCGTACTTTTTCACAAGATTCCTCCCAGAACTTCAGTTTTCAGCGTGTTCATTGTCGAATTTTTTCGTCTGCTTCTCCGCGAAGCACAGCAGCCACGAACACTATCGAAACGGCCAAGAGCAACAGCATCTCGCCGACATTTCCCAGGAACGGTGAACCGCCGAAAGATCCGATCGATACATTGATCACGAAGACTGCAAAAAGCACCGATGCTAGAGCTAACAACACGATCACCTCCCAAGGATCTATTCATTCAACGGGTAAAAATGTAAGCGCTTACATTTTTGTTTGCAAGCGAAAAAGATATTTTCTTGTAGGGTGAAGAGTTGTAAGCAGAATTCAGCGTGGAGTGTCTTCTTCGGCGCCAGCTTTCGGAAACGGGTGATGGACGAAATCAAGGATTTGCATAGCGGGATGATTCCAACGCTTGCCGATGTTGCCCGTGAGGCAGGCGTTTCGACGGCAACGGTTTCTCGCTGCCTGAATTTACCTGACCAGGTGACGGAAAAGACAATGCGCCGTGTGATGGCGGCAGTCGACCGTCTGGGGTATTCGCCGAACTACAGCGCTCGGGCACTTGCTGCCAATCGAACCAACACGGTTGGTGCGATCATTCCGACGATGGACAACGCGATCTTTGCGCGCGGTCTTCAGGCCTTTCAGGAAGAACTTCACAAAAATGGCTGCACACTGCTGGTAGCCAGTTCGTCATATGAAGAAGACCTTGAGGAAGAGCAGATCAAGACACTCACTGCGCGTGGTGCGGATGCGCTTCTCCTGATCGGCTACCACCGGCAACCGCGTGTTTATGAGTTCCTGAAGAAACGCCGCGTTCCCGCGGTGGTGGCCTGGGCCTTTGATCCAGATTTGTCCCAACTTGCTGTTGGCTTCAACAATCGTGGTGCAATGAAAGCGCTGGCATTGGAAGTGCTCAAATGCGGCCACAAGAAACTCGGGTGCATATCTGCACATACAGCAGCCAACGACCGGGCGAGAGATCGCATACTGGGCGTGAAAGATGCACTCACCGAGACTGAAATGGATTCCGAAGGTTTGCAAATTGTCGAAACGGCCTACTCTATCGAAAACGGTGAAAACGCGTTTCGAGACCTTATGAGCCGGCCCGTGCCGCCAACCGCAATTATGTGCGGCAATGACGTGCTTGCCATCGGCGCACTGAAGGCCGCAACTGAAATGGGCATGCGGATCCCCCAAGACATTTCGATCACCGGATTCGACGACATCGAGCTTGCCAGCGTGGCACCCGTACCCCTGACCACTGTCCATGTTCCGCATCGGCGCATGGGAGAGTTTGCTGCACGCGCATTGATCGAGATGCTCAATAGCGGGCAACACGGCCATAGCCACGAACTGCCGACAAGCATCTGTTTCCGCGACACCCTCGGCCCGCCCGACGGCTGAATGACGGACGAAACCGGCCCGAAGCGTCATCGGGCATACAGGGTCTGGTGTAGCGAGCACCTACGTCGAAATAATAGACCACAACCTTCCGACAAGAATTCTTCTAGTTGAGCATGAAATCAGCGCATCTTGATCCGAGCATCATGGCTGGCGCATTTGTGTTGCCGGCATTGATGTCCGGGACGGCGGACATGTCGCATACTCTGAGGCCCTCAATGCCGCGCACACGCAATTTGGCATCCAGAACGGCCAACTTGTCACCGTCGGTTCCCATGCGCGCGGTTCCAGCGGGGTGGTAATTGGTTTTAACAAACCTTTTGCAATGGGTTTTAAGAGCTTCGTCTGAGAGGTTTGCTGGATCTGGAATGGCAACGTTTTTCAACTTATCCGCCATGGGATCAGAACGCAGAGCGTCCAGGAAGAACCGCTGACCCGCAATCATCTCCTGCATGTCCGCGTCTTCCTTGAGCAGGTTAGGGCATACGATTGGCATATCCGATGGATCGGCTGATGCAAGCGTAACTTCACCACGGGATTTTGGCTTTACGACGACCGTTGTCACTGTCACGCCATAGCCGTCCTGAAGCTCAGACTGGGCGTCCCTGTCCAAATAAACAATTGGCACACAAAAGGCCTGGATGGTCGGATCAGCATCCCGGTTTGTCGGGTTGACAAAGGCCCCCGCCTCCACACCCGCAGACGTAATTCGGCCACTGCCGAATATCTTGAACTGCAGACCATTCCAAAGCATGCGCAAGCCGCTACCTTGACGATAATAGCCCCAAGGACCCTTCGCGTAAGCCGTAATCGGAACTTCCGGGTGGTCAATCAGGTTCTGACCGACACCGGGTAAATCAGAATTTACGTTGATGCCAAAGGCTTCCAGATGCGCAGCGTTTCCGATCCCTGACAGCATCAAGACCTTGGGCGTGATCAGCGCGCCAGCTGCCAGAACCACTTCGCCGTCGGTGCGCACTGTGTGTGTGCCTGATGGATCACGGTAGACGACCCCAACCGCTCTTCCATTCTCAATAAGAACCCGCTCCACTGACGCGCGAAGTTTTATCGTCAATCTGGCGTCTTTTCGCAGTGGCTCCAAAAAGGCATTGGCAGTTGAACTGCGTTTGCCATTGCGATTTGTAAATTGGTAAAACCCAACGCCGCGTTGTGTCGGCCCGTTGAAATCAGGGTTGTAAGGCTCACCTAGCGTCTGAACAGACTGCACGAACCATCGAGACATTGTGTCTATGTAACCAGGATCGGATACTTTCACCTCTCCTTCTGTTCCATGAAGACACCCGGCGAGCCGGTTGTTGGCTTCCATCCCGGTGAAATGCGGCAGGACATCATTCCAACCCCAACCCGGGTTGTCGTTGCTTTCCCTCAGGAGTTCATTCCAGTCATCATAATCACTGGGACGACCGCGCATATATACCTGAGCATTCACCGAAGAGCCGCCACCCAGAACATTTCCTTGCGGAATATCATGAGATCGATTGTCGAGATGTGGTTGCGGCACTGTCTTGTGATACCGCATGTATTTTGATCCATTGATCATCTTGAAGATGCCGGGCGGCATATCGAGAAGTGGATGTCGGTGCGAATACCCGGCTTCCAGCAACAGAACGCGGGCGTTGCCTTCCGTCACCAGACGGGAAGCAGCAACAGCCCCGCCAGACCCTCCGCCAACAACAATATGATCAAAAGTCTCGGTCATTCATCTCCCCAGTCGAACGTCACACGCACGAACTCCCACGCAGCCTTCAAGTGATTGGTAAGCGCTTCTTCAGCAGCAGCTGGATCGCGTTCCAGGATGGCTTCCAGAATTGCCTTGTGTGCAATGTAGTTCACTTCATTGCGCTCAGGAGATCTCAGCATCTGGTCCCATTGAGGCGAGAGCCAGGAGGTGTAGCCCTCGTGGATCGCCGGGAAAATCGGATTTCTAGGAATTCGGTAGAGCACACCGTGAAAGGCAACGTCGGTGCGATAGAATTCCTGACTGTCAGGTATGGCCCTCCGATTGTCCTCGAGCGCCGCCTTCAATTCAATGATATCTTCTTTTTTCGCACCCAGAGCCGCATCTCTGACCAGCGCTCGCTCGACAAAGACGCGGCTGTTATAGAGGTTCTTTATGCCTTTCCGATCCGTGAGGAGGTGCTGCACCACGTTCCCACAAGCATGTAGCACGGTGGCATAATCTGGCTTGCGAACGACGGGCCTGAACCTGGGACGCGTTTCTACCAGCCCCAGGCTTGAGAGCTTGGAAATAGCCTCGCGGATGACCGTGCGGCTCGTTCCGAATTGCTCCATCAGATCCCGCTCTGCCGGCAAGGGCGCAAGGTTCTCAAGTTTTCCCGAAACGATCTGGGCCTCAAGAGCAGCGACAACGCTATCTGCGGCGCGCCCCTTCTCGTTACCGGTTTCCGTGGAAGTCCTGTTTTGCATCGGTTCCTCTACAAGCTCCTGTTATTTGGTACGACATAAAATATCATTTGGTAAAGCAAAACTTTTCCTGCAGTACTTAATGAAAAAAAACATCGTTTAATTACAGTCATTTAGTCCCTCAATTCAGCAAATTCGTCATTATTGGTTTGACTTCCAGCAGATTTTGCACCTTATTACATCTTGTTTGGTCATACCAAAAAGGTAATTCAACCGGTGTTCGATTTCTCTCTCTCTGCTGATACACCCTTTGCGGCCGGAATGTACATTAACGGTCGATGGGAAAACCGTGGCAGTGGCCCCATCATCGAGGTCGAAAACCCAGCGAATGAAACCGTCCTGGCAACAATATTGGACGGATCCGAAGAAGATGCGCTGGCAGCCCTTGATGCTGCCAAGAACGCACAACCTGCCTGGGCGGCTCTGCCTGCAATTGAGCGTGGTAGACACGTTTTTGCTCTTGCAAACGAAGTTGAAGCCAACAAGCAAATGCTCGCCAGATTGGTAACCCTGGAACAGGGCAAACCCATCACCCATGCGATCCAGGAAATCGAAGCAAGCATAACCTTTCTTAAATACGCAGCCGAGAACGCACGCCGGATCGAAGGCGACATTGTAACCTCTGACAATTCATCGGAAGAGATCCACATCAGGCGACATCCCTATGGTGTCGTGGTCGGACTGACGGCCTGGAACTATCCATCTGCGCTGGCCGCCAGAAAACTGGGCCCGGCCCTGGTCGCTGGAAATACATTTGTTCTTCTGGCCCATGAAATCACACCACTGTCCGGGCTAGCACTTGCAACGTTGAGCCAGAAGGCTGGGTTTCCCGCAGGTGTTTTCAACGTTGTCACCGGACGCGGTCGCGTTGTCGGCGAGGCAATGGTCAAAAGCACAATGTCGAACGTCATCACGATGACTGGCAGCACACGCGCAGGTCAGGAAATTTACAGGGCGGCCGCGGACACCATCAAAGTTGTTCGCCTGGAGCTCGGCGGCAAGGCGCCATTCATCGTGATGGAGGACGCTGACATTGATGCTGCCGTCGAAGCGGCCGTAATCGCCAGGTACACAAACTGCGGGCAGATTTGCACCTGTAATGAACGCATGTATTTGCACCGGGAAATTGCAGACGAGTTTTTGGAAAAATTCGTCGCAGCGTCCGCAGCACTCAAGGTCGGAGACCCGACCGGCAGCGTGGACCTCGGACCAAAGGTCAGCCGTTTCGAACGCGACAAGGTAGCCGCTGTCGTCAGTGACAGTGTCAAGGCGGGTGCCGAAATTCTCTTAAAGGGCGGCGTCCTTGAAGACGGTCCTTTCCAGAAAGGCCACTGGCTTGCGCCAACAGTTCTGGAGGTCGACTCAAACGATAATCCGGCCGCGCGGGATGAGATTTTCGGTCCGGTCGCAGCAGCAATGCGCGTCGACAGTTTCGAGCAAGCCATTGAACTGGCCAATGATACCGAATTCGGCCTGTCCGCCTACCTGTTTACGCAAAATTTCAAACACCTGGCCGCTGCGCCGTACCTGCTCAAATTCGGTGAACTCTATCTGAACCGCAGCAATGGCGAGGCCGTTCAGGGGTTTCATACCGGATGGGGCCTGTCCGGTCTCGGGGGAGAAGACGGCCGCTATGGGTTCGACAACTACCTACGCAAGCAAACCGCGTATCTGAATTGGGGCTAGTGCCCCAAATATCGCAGCCTTTGAACATGGCTGTCACTAAGTGGAGGAAAACATGAAACGTTCTGTATTGCTGGCAACTGCTGTTGCCATTGGCGCAATGACTTCAATGGCAGCAGCAAGCGGTCTGCCGCCACTCGAACAGAAAGATCGCTACAAGGTTGGCTTTTCCCAAATGGAATCCAACAACCCTTGGCGCATCGCAGAAACCAAGTCCTTCCATGACACCGCGGAAACCTGCGGCTGGGACCTGATCGCAACAGATGCCGCCGGCTCAGCAGCCAAGCAGGTTGCCGACGTCGATAGCATGATCGCCCAGGGCATTGACGTTCTGTTCCTGCCGCCGCGCGAAGAAAAACCGCTCATTCCAGCCGTGAAAAAAGCCAAGGCCGCTGGCATCCCAACCTTTCTGGTTGACCGCTCTGTTGACCCGAATGCCGCCAAGCCAGGCGTTGATTTCGTTGCCTTCCTCGGTTCCGACTTCATCGACCAGGGCCGCCGGGTTGCCGAATGGACCATTGCCAACTTCAAGGGTGACAAGGGCGTCATCGTGGAACTTGAAGGCACAACAGGCTCCTCCCCGGCAAACGATCGCAAAAGCGGATTTGATGACCGGATCCTTCAAGACGAGCGTTTTGAAATCGTAGCATCTCAGACAGGTGATTTTGCTCGCGACCTTGGCCGACAGGTCATGGAAACACTCCTGCAGGCCCACCCAGATGTGAATATCGTCTATGCACACAACGACGAAATGGCAATTGGTGCCATTCAGGCGCTGGAACTGGCCGGTCGCAAGCCGGGTGAGGACATCCTGGTCGTTTCAATCGACGGTACCCGTGATGCGCTTCAGGCGATCATTGACGGCAAGATGGGCGTAACCGTCGAAAGCTCTCCCTTCTTTGGCCCGCTCGCCTGCGAAACCATGAAGCGCTACGCCGCTGGTGAAACAATTGAACCATGGGTTCAGGTCAAGGACCGCATCTTCACTCCCGAGAATGCTGCGGATCATATCGACGAAGCATACTGAACCCTTGCCGGTCGGGAGGGAGACTTTCTCCCTTCCGGCCTTTTCTTTACCCATCTTCCGAACTGGAGTGGATATGGCCCCCTTGCTCGCCATGTCTGGGATTGAGAAGCACTTTGCAGGGATACCGGCACTGCAAGGCGCCGCCCTTGAAATTGCTCCTGGAGAAGTGCACGCGCTCATCGGCCAAAACGGTGCGGGCAAGTCCACCCTCATAAAGATTCTGACTGGCCTTTATCGGCGTGACGAAGGCACAATTGACTTTCTTGGCTCCCCAAGCCACCTAACCTCTCCCCGCGAATCCCAGATCGCCGGTATTGCCACAATTTACCAGGAACTCAATTTGGTTCCCCTTCGGTCCGTGAGCGAAAATGTCGTCATGGGGCAGGAACCCAAGAAGCTCGGCTATCTGATTGACTGGCCGGAGGCGCATAGGCGAACACGAGAGATCCTCTCCAGGTTTGGCATCGAGATCGATGTCACAGCTCCGCTTGGAAGTTATTCGACCGCCATCCAACAGCTCGTCGCAATCGCCCGGGCCGTATCGATGGACGCCAAACTCGTCATCATGGATGAACCGACATCCTCACTCGACACGTCTGAGGTCGAAATCCTGTTCGGTGTTGTCAAGGACTTGAAGGCATCCGGTGTCTCGGTTCTCTACGTGTCCCATTTTCTCGATGAACTCTTCCAGATATGCGATCGGGTCACGATTATGCGGGACGGCCAGACAGTGGGCTGTCAGGACATAGCGGACACAACAAAGCTCGACCTGATAGCCGGTATGCTCGGCCGCAATGCCTCTGAAATTGCATCTGAAGGTCTCACTGAGCTGGCAGGCGACGGGACGACTTACGATGAAATCGTCCTGCAGGTCGACAATGTGGCAACAGGGCCCCGACTGACTGATTTTTCAATGACGCTTCACCGTGGCGAAATCGTTGGACTTGGTGGACTACTTGGATCTGGGCGAACAGAAGCAGCCCGGAGCATTTTTGGCGTTGATCACATCACAAATGGTTCGATCAAGCTCAAGGGAGCGGAATTCAATCCTGCAGAACCATCTGATGCCATTCGTGCGGGAATCGGACTGCTGACCGAAGATCGCAAGGAGGAAGGCATCGTCCCGCATATGTCTGTTCGCGAGAACCTGACACTCGCGCTTCTTCCAAGCATGCGAAAGAACGGTCAGATCGATCTGGAGAAGGAAAGGGCTCTTGTCGAGGACTTCATACGAAAACTCGGGATCAAGACCTCTCACATGGATCAACCGATCCGAGAACTTTCCGGCGGTAACCAGCAGAAGGTTCTGCTTGCGCGCTGGCTTGCAACCAAGCCGGACATTTTGATCCTTGATGAACCGACACGCGGCGTCGACGTCGGTGCAAAACGCGAAATTCAATCCATAATTCGCAGTTTTGTCGACGAGGGCCATGCTGTGCTCCTGATCAGTTCCGAATTCGAGGAACTTGTCGAAGGAGCCAACCGCATCGTCGTCATGCACGAAGGCAAAGCTGTTTCCGAGCTGACCAATCCCGGAATTACCGAGAACGCGCTGGTCAAGGCGCTTGCACATCACGAAGGGGCCACCACATGACCAGCCTCACCACGAATGAACCCATACGTGCGGATCTCGTTGGCCGGTTGAAAAACCATGGTGGCCTGATCGCACTCGGAGTCATATTGGTCTTCAACATACTGGTGACACCAAACTTTCTGCATACACAGACGCTTGCGGTCAATATCTCACAGGTCGCCACAATTGCTATCGTCGCCATGGGGATGACACTGGTCATTGCCACGGGTGGCATCGACCTTTCCGTCGGGGCAGTGATGGCCTTGTCCGGCGCCCTGGCGCCGCTAATCTTCATGTCAGACTTTGGCGTTGCTTATCCTGTTCTTGGTCTCATCGCCGCCCTGTTTTTTCCGCTAGTTGCTGCACTGATATGCGGCCTGTTCAATGGCGTTATCGTTGCTGTTCTAAAAGTGCAGCCGATCATCGCCACGCTGATCCTGTTCATTTCCGGTCGCGGCATTGCCCAGGTTCTGACAAACGGCAATCTACAGACATTTTCAAACCCGGAGTTTAGCTATCTGGGAACGGGAAAAATTCTCGGCTTTCCGTTTCAAGGCTGGCTCGCGGTGGCGATTGCCTGCATTCTCTTCTGGGTGGTCAACAGGACCGTGTTTGGCCGCTATCTGCTCGCAATCGGAGGCAATGAACGCGCAGCCAAGCTTTCGGGCGGGCCAGTGCAACGGGTCAAGATCGGGGCCTATGTCATCTGTTCAATGTTGTCCGGTCTGGCTGGCCTCATCGTGGTTGCGATCAATTCAGCCTCGGATGCGGCCAGAAACGGTAACCTGATGGAGCTGGACGCCATTGCCGCGGCTGTGGTTGGCGGCGCGCTGTTGCAAGGTGGCAAGGCTCCGATTTTTGGCGCGATCCTGGGTGCTGTCATCATTCAGCTCGTCAAATACACCCTTCTAGCCAATGGCGTAGAGGATGAAGTCGCCCTGATTGCAAAGGCGCTGATCATTCTTGCTGCCGTCTACATTCAGCAAGCGCGAAAGGAATAATACCGTGCTTGATCAAAATGCCTTCGATCTTCGAAAGTACATTTCAAGAAACCCGCAATCCGTCGCTGTCTGGATCGCGCTCATCGTGCTGATCGCCTTTGGCGTATTGCGCTACGAAAACTTCGGTGGCGCATATAACATCTCGTCATTTCTGAATTACAACGCGATGTTCATCGCAATATCGCTGGGAATGTGTTTCGTCATTCTCACTGGTGGAATTGATCTGTCTGTTGGGTCCGTAGCTGCCTTCACATCGGTGATAGCTGCCTACCTCAGCCCTTACGGCATCGAAGTCGCCATGCCACTGGCAATTTTGTCCGGTGTTGCTTTCGGTCTGTTCAACGCGGTTTGCATTGTCTACCTGCACATCCCGCCCTTCATCGCCACCCTTGCGACAATGCTTGGTGCCAAGGGTGGTTCGCTGGTCATTTCTGGAGCCCAGACGATTGCGGTCGACTGGGGATCGAATTTTACCCAGCTCGGCATGGAAAAGGCTTTCGGGCTGGTTCCCTGGACAATCGTGATTGTCGGCATCCTGATCGTGGGTCTCTGGATCGTTCTGGAAATGACAAGCCTGGGCAGAACAGTGCTCGCAGTTGGCGGGGGCGAAGACGCTACCGTCATGATGGGCTTGAAGGTCAATCGCGCCAAGATCTTCGTATACGCACTTTCCGGCGGTTGCGCCGGGTTGGCTGGCGTTTTTCTCGCCTCTGGATTTGGAGCAGGTCAACCGCTGGAAGGCGTTGGGTGGGAACTTTCGGCGATTGCCTCAGTGGTCGTCGGCGGCACTCTGCTCACCGGTGGCCTCGGCTCCATTCCAGCAACTGTTGCAGGCGCTCTCCTTCTTGGGCTTGTCTTCAACATTCTAAATTTTGAAAACGGCAAGGGCTGGATTAGCTTCAGTGCCTACTGGCAGATGGTCATTCGCGGCGCTTTCCTGTTTGCGGTCATTCTGTTCCAGACACGCGTGATGAACCGACAGTCAAAGGTAGAACTCGCAAGATGACAACAATCACGGACATACGTACCCAGTTGTTCCATGTCCCCCTGGCGGAGGTGCTGGTCGATGCCAAGCATGGTGATCATACATTTTTCGAGCTGATAACCGCGACCGTTACTCTTGACGACGGTTCTCAGGGAACGGGTTACTCCTATACCGGCGGCAAGGGCGGACACGCCATCGCTGCAATGATCGACCAGGACCTGACACCATTTCTTGTTGGTCAGGAAGCGGAGAACGTCGAGAGCCTCTATGAGGCGATGCAATGGCACGTTCACTATGTGGCACGCGGCGGGATCGCTTCCTTTGCCATCTCGGCAGTTGATATTGCGCTCTGGGATATTCGCGGCAAAAAAACAGGATTGCCTCTTTGGAAACTTTCGGGTGGCGCAGACAAAACCTGCAAGGCCTATTGCGGTGGCATCGACCTGAGTTTCCCGCTACCCAAGCTACTCCGAAACATTCAGGGTTATCTGGATCGCGGCTTCAACGGTGTGAAGATCAAGATAGGCCAACCAACCCTTAAAGAAGATATCACGCGCATTGCAGCCGTTCGGGAACTGATCGGCCCTGATATCGCCTTCATGGTGGATGCAAATTATTCCATGTCAGTTGAAGAGGCTATCACCGCAGCAAAGGCTTTCGAACCATATGATCTATTATGGTTTGAAGAACCGACGATCCCGGATGACTATCTGGGCTACGGCAAAATTGTCGATGCCACCGGCTTCCCGTTGGCCATGGGCGAGAACCTGCACACGATCCATGAATTCGAATATGCCTTTGAGCAATCAAAACTGAGCTTTATCCAACCCGATGCATCCAATTGCGGCGGCATAACCGGTTTCCTGCAGGTGGCAGATCTTTCCAGAAAGCACAATGTACCGGTCTGCAGTCACGGCATGCAGGAGCTTCATGTCAGTCTGGTCTCGGGTCAGTCCAACGCCGGCTGGATTGAAGTTCATTCCTTCCCGATCGATCAATACACCACACGGCCATTGGAAGTCCGCAATCAACGGGCTGTAGCCCCTGATGCGCCAGGCACGGGCGTAACTTTCGATTGGAACATTCTCGAACAATTCAAAATCTTCGCACTTCAGAGGGCATCATGATCACCAAAGCTGCTGTTTACCGCGGGAACAAAACTTTCAGCCTTGAAGAAAAGCAAGTCCGTGAACCCGGACCGGGAGAGGTGCAGATCAAGGTCGCCTATTGCGGTATCTGCGGAACAGACCTCCATATTTTCCTCGGACACATGGACCAGCGTGTCGGTTTTGAGCGCACCATTGGCCATGAAATGTCCGGTGTCGTTTCCGCTGTCGGAGAAGGCGTCTCCGGCTTTGAAGCCGGTCAGAAGATCGTGGTCCGTCCACTCGACCATTGTGGCGATTGCCCGGCATGCAACGCCGGTCATGAGCATATCTGCCACAACCTGAAATTCATCGGTATCGATTCAGAAGGGGCGTTTCAGGAATTCTGGAATGTCCCTTCACACACAGTTCACATGCTTCCGGAAAATGTCGATCTCTCGCATGCTGCGCTGATCGAGCCTCTTGCCGTTGCCTGCCACGACGTCAACCGGGCGAAGATTGTCAAAGGCGAAGACGTTCTGGTCATTGGCGGCGGCCCGATCGGACTGCTTGTCGCGCTGGTCGCAAGGCACGCAGGTGGCAATGTGATCATCAGCGAGATCAGCGAAACCCGGCTCGCTTATGCCCAGAAGCAGGGCTTCAAGACCATCAACCCGAAATCTGTCGATCCGGTTGAAGAGATCAACAGGCAGACCAATAGCAAAGGTGCTGACGTTGTCTTTGAGGTTTCTGGCAGCCGACCAGGTGTAGACCTGATGACCGCAGCTGCTGCCACGCGCGGGCGAATTGTCATGGTTGCTATTCATGCCAACAAGCCGACCGTCGATATGTTCCAGTTCTTCTGGCGTGAACTCGAGCTCTTCGGCGCCCGCGTCTATCGTCCTGAAGATTACGACCAGGCCATGAAACTGCTGACGGAAGGCGTCGTGGACTGCGCATCCTTCATAACGGACGTCCAACCTCTTGAAGCGATCCAGAGCGCCTTTGAGGCTCTGACCTCGAACCCAAGTGCAATCAAATCCATGATCCAGATTTCCAAGGTATCCGAATGAGTGTCCTGAACAATTTTTCTCTTGCCGGGAAAACCGCCCTTGTGACCGGTGCAAAACGCGGAATCGGCAAAGCGATGGCCATCGGCCTTGCAGAAGCAGGTGCCGATATCATCGCGGTCAGCGCCAGTCTGGAAACCAATGGTAGCGACGTCGGGAACGCCGTCGCGGCTCTTGGAAGAAAATTCAGCGCCTACCAGTGCGACTTTGCCAATCGCGAAGCGCTGAAATCTTTTACCAGTGAAGTGCAGCAGGACCATCCGGTGATTGATGTCCTCATCAACAACGCCGGTACGATCAAGCGAGCACCCGCGGTCGAACATGGTGACGACATTTGGGACGAGGTTATCGAGGTAAACCTTTCTTCGCAGTTCATCCTGACCCGCGAGATTGGTGCTGGAATGGTCAAACGCGGAAGCGGCAAGGTCATTTTCACGGCTTCGCTCCTCACGTTCCAAGGCGGGATCACGGTTCCTGGCTATGCGGCTTCGAAGGGTGGTATCGGACAATTGACGAAGGCCTTTGCCAATGAATGGGCGGCCCGGGGTGTCAATGTGAATGCCATCGCACCGGGCTATATTGCGACGGACAACACTGAAGCACTACGCAACGATCCAGACCGGTCGAAATCCATTCTGGAACGCATACCAGCAGGCCGTTGGGGCAATGCTGAGGACTTTGCTGGTCCCGCCGTCTTTCTGGCTTCGAACGCCTCCGACTACATGCATGGCACTGTCATGACCGTAGATGGCGGCTGGATGGGTCGGTAACTCCAGCGATTTGAATTGTCGCACCCCAGTTACGGCTCCTGGCACATGAGACCTTTAGAAGATTGGAAGTGCTCGAAAGAGCACTTTCACATCGTGCGAGTGGCCGCCGCATGTGGGGTTGCCGCAGTCTATTTTTTCCCGAGCTTACGAGGCAGATAGCCTAATTTCTTCCAGGCCTGATAGCCGTTGGCAAAGACCTGCTGGCTTTCGTAAACCTTCCTGAAGTCTTCATCCTCGGTGGCCTTTGCCTCAATGACGGCCTGTGTCAAATCAGCGAGGTGCTCCAACATCGCAATTGGCGGTCTTAGGGCTGATAAACCGTTTTCCGAACCCCCGCGGATCACATTGCCCGGAGTTGTTTCGCCGCGTGACAGCGACCGCAGCGTCGTGGCAGAGCATGCTGTGTTGAACATAGCCTTGGTCTGACCCTCAAGACCGTCCCAGACGTCCTTGTTCACGATCAGGTGGAACGCTGTGTAGGTCTGATGCCAGCCCGGAAAATACTGGAATATCTCCGACCCTGGCAGCAGGGTTATGGATGCACCCGCGTCCTGCATCACCTTTCCGCCTAGACCAGCGTAGCGGACCTTGAGTCCTCTAAAATTATTGATTGACGTGATTTCCTTCCGAAACCACCCAGCCGTTTCCGGGCCGTTGATACCGCAAAGGATCGGATGCACGTTTCGTTTGCCGTAGATCTCTTCACCAAGCTTCTGGCCGCCACCTTCGTACCACCAGGCGGTATATTCCCAAGGGTCCATTCCAAACGGCCGGGCGGCAAACAATGGCGATGACGGGATCTTGTCTGCATCGTAACCGAGCCAGGTATAGCCAGCCTGGATGGAGCCGTTTTGAACGGCATCGGTCAATTCCAAATGTGGCACCAGGTTTTCTGGTTCGAAGAAGCTGAACTGAACCGCACCACCCGAAACTTCATTTAATATGTCGGCGACGATGCTGGCATTTTCACCAAGCGCAGGAAGTTGTGAGGGAAAGGTATTGGGCACTTTCCAACGGATAGTGTCGGTGGCATGTGCTGCGGTGATCGTGACCGTTGCTGCGACTGTGGCCAACGCAACGGACTTGAGAAACGAAACCATATTTCCTCCCAGCATGGTGACCCCCGCCACCGCGTGGCCCGATTGAACTGGCCGTGCAAACGCAACGAAGACATTCTCCTGTGCTGGGTGTTGCATCCTCCACAATCCCAACGCCGCAACCTAGAAACATGATTTTTAGAGGTCAATTGCATTGCGGCAAACCACCTCGCAATTGCAGCATATCGTTTGACTTATCGATTGAACGAGGTCCAACACGCTACATCAAACGATATAGAACGATCAGCAAATCCTAATAAAATCAGACTGTTAAATGAAATTCCAGAATTCTGGACCCCAGTCCAGAATTGTGTATTACACATCGTCGATGCCAAGAGTTTTCAGCTTGTTATAGAAACTCGAACGTGAAATTCCCAGCAGACGTGCAGCCTCGTCTCTATTGCCTTTGCTGCGTAAAAGCGCATCGATAAGGGCCATTTTTTCGGCGCGCCGGATGGTTTCCGCCAAGGACACACCGGAAGGCACCGTTTCCTTGCCTCCGCCTGCAACCGGACTTTGCAGGGCCAATGCGACGTCTCGCGTACCGATCGTTTCGCCCTCGGTCTCCAGGCTTGCCCGTTCCAGCACGTTCTTCAGTTCTCTGACATTGCCAGGCCATGTGTGGGATTTCAAAAGATACAACGCTTCTTCAGAGACGGACCGACTGCCATGATCGTCGCCCAATGTGTCAACGATCATGTCGACGAGTATGTCGAAATCCTCCAGCCGTGTGCGCAATGGCGGCACCACGATGGGCAGTACGGCGAGCCGGTAATAGAGGTCCTCACGGAACCGACCTTCTGCAACCATTGCCTCCAGGTTCATGCTTGTTGTTGCAATGATGCGTACGCTAACTGAGCTGACTGCACGCGAGCCCACCGGTTCGATTACGCCGTCCTCTATGGAACGGAGCAGCTTGGCTTGAATGGCAAGCGGCATGTTGCCAATCTCATCGAGCAACAACGTGCCCCCATCCGTCAGCGCGAATTTGCCCGGCTCAACGGACGCTTCGCCGGCTGTGCTTGCCTCTGCTTGGCCGAAGAACTCTGCCTCCATACGTTCTTCGGGAATTGAGGCGACGTTTACGGCAACAAATGGCCCTGCGGAACGGTTGGACGCCAAATGGATGCCGTGCGCGAGTAGTTCCTTTCCGACGCCCGTTTCTCCGCTGATCAACACCGGGCTCTCTCGCTTGGCGATCAAGCGTGCGCGTTGCCGCAATGTCTGCACAGCTTTGCTTGTTCCGACATAACTCGACAGGTAGAAGCGTGCCCGCCGCATCTTTGCCAGCTCAAGCCGACCTGCTTCAACCTCTGATTCCAGAGCCTTGAATTTCTTCACCAACGGTGCGAGGTCGTCGACATCACCGAAGAGCACAAACCCGACCGCACCAATCAACTGTTCATCGTCGTCTCTCAATGGAAGACGGCAAACGACGAAATTCCGCGATGAGAATTTCATGATATCGAGCAGGATCGCCTCACCCGTTCTGGCGACCTGAAGCAACTTGGTATTGGGGATGACCACTTCGATCTGATCGCCCACCTTCGGCTCCCCTCCTTCGGATCTTAAAAGATCGACATACTTATCATTTATCCAGGTGATATGACCGATACGATCGATGGCGATTGCGCCTTCGCTGACCTCTTGAAATTGTCCCAGAGCCTTGAACACGGAAGCGATATTGGCCTGCGTATCAAAAGGTGCTGAAGCCATCATTCGTCCTTCCCGGGTCTAAGAAGCCTGATAAAGCCTGCTTTTTGGGGGTACTTGAACAATCGGCAGCTTCATTGGCAAAATAACCTAGTCGAGGGGAGTCGTGCCCACAACGATTTCTTTATCAGCCAAACGGTGTGTTGACGAAAGCCGTTACCTCATGGCCAGGAAGCAAAATCGTCTGGCACCTGTTTCTTGTGACGCCGAACCATTTTTCGGTATCTACCTGGATTCTGGCCAACGTGACGGGTGAAGAACCGGTTGAAATAGGCAGGATCGGAGAACCCCAACCGGAATGCGATCTGCGCGACCTGAAGAGCTGACACTTCCAGAAGCTCCCTTGCTTCGCGGATCAATTCCCTGTGCAAAAAAGCGCGCGGTGACAGCCCTGTTGCCCGGAGAACTTCCCCTGCAAGCTTGTCACGCGTGACACCAATTTCGTGCGTATAAGCTCCAACACTCATGTGCTTCATGCGGTAACGCCGCTCCAGCGCAATAAATCGATCAACAACAGATCGCGGCACGGGACGGGCCGTATCATCGCGGTGCAGATGCCGCCATAGGTGAACAAACAACAGCGAACAGAGATTTGACAACATCTGTTCGGATCCTGGCTTGGTCTCATAGACCTCATCTTTGATCGTCATGAGATAGGACACGGCTATACCCATCATGGCCTGGTCGGAGCTGCTTTGGGCAAACGGGTGCTGCAAATAGATGGGCAGATCCTCACCGGGAGCCCCATCGGGCAACGTTCGGACAAGAACATCTGGAGGAAACGCCGCAACAACGGCCCGTGCAGAGGCATCGAAAACAGCATTGGCGCCCTGCCCATCCGGTATCCAGGCAAATTGTCCCGCCTCGATCTGGAGTTTGAGCTTTTCCCCTTCAATACGGCAACGCCCTCTCGGCAATACAATCAGCCAGTTTCGCTCTTCTCTCTGGTTGAGTGTTGTCTTTGCCAGGCGGCTTTCAATATCGTGAATCTGGATCGATAGCAGCGACGATGGGCCGCCGGTTGGTCTTTTCATTGCATCGAAACCTCCCACTTTACCCTTACAAGTACAATTATCATCCGCACAAGTGTATTTTTTGTCCCTTTTCGGTCACGCATGATTGGAGGGCAGCATGAGATGTTGCTCGCCAGGGAGCAGGAGAGCGAGCCATTTCAAAAACTGGGAGGACAAGAAATGCTCAAGTTTACCAGAAGAAATGCCATCGCAGGTCTGGCAGCCCTTACGGCCGCAACAAGTTTTTCGGTTGTGTCATCGGTGGCTGATGATCGCAGTTCAATCAAGATCGGCTATGCCGTTTCGAAATCAGGCGGCAACGCAACAGGAGCCGGGATCACAACCATTCCCAACTATGAACTTTGGGTGAAAGATGTGAACGCTGCCGGTGGCCTGGAATTGCCGGACGGATCACGCCTACCTTTGGAAGTTATTGAATACGACGACCGCAGCCAGACCGAAGAGGTTGTACGCGCGATCCAAAGGCTTGGTGCCAAAGACAAGGTCGACTTCATTCTTCCACCCTGGGGTACAGGCTTCAACCTTGCCGTCGCGCCCTTGATGGACAAATTCGGCTATCCGCATCTTGCAGTTACTGCAGTGACCGACAAGGCTCCAGAATTTGCAAAACGCTGGAACAAGAGTTTCTGGTTTCTAGGGGGTGGCGTGGATTATGCCGAGGCGCTGTCCGAGGTTTTATCGGCCGCCCAGGAAGAAGGCCAGATCAACAACAAGGTTGCAATGATATCGGTTGCGGACGGGTTTGGCATCGATCTGGTGAACGCCGCGCGCCCGGCGCTTGAAGACAAAGGCTTCGATCTCGCCTATGACGTAACCTACCCGCTCGGCACCTCGGATTTTGCGGCAATTGTCAATGATGCCAAGAACAGTGGAGCGGACAGCTTCATCGCATTTTCCTACCCTCCTGGAACTTTTGGCGTGACCAAGCAGGCGCAAGTTGCAGGCTACAATCCCAAAGTGTTTTATACCGGTGTCGGCGGGGCGTTTCCCGTGTTCAAGAAGATTTCCGGCGGTCAACAGGAAGGCGTGATGGGGATTGGCGGTGTCCAGTCTGACAGCAAAGCTATCCAAGCCTACTTCGCCCACCACACCGAAGAGATTGGCAATCCGCCGGACAGCTGGGCCAGCGCTGTGACCTATTCAAGCCTGCAGATGCTGCAAGAGGCCATCCGCCGTGTCGGGCTTGATCGCGATGCCGTTGCCAAAGAACTATCAACCGGCGAATTCGACACCATCATGGGCAAGGTTAAACTGGAAGATAACCAGTTGCGCACCTTGTGGTGGGCAGGTCAGTGGCAGGGAGACAACTTCTCCGCAATCGCACCTGCAGGTGGAACCGGCACCGTTGCGCCGGTCATCCCAAAGCCTGCTTGGAAATAAGCAATAGCGCCGGTCTTTGAAACCTCAAGGACCGGCCCCTCACCCCTGTCTCACGAATTCCGATCGCGCCAATGACGGTCCGACTCTCTGGTGTTTTCCATGCTTATCTCAACCCTGATGTTTGGCCTTGTACTAGGCGGAACATATGCTCTGGTCGCTCTCGGGCTATCAATGCAATACGGGATTTCCAGGATCATGAACCTCGCCCACGGTGAATTCATGATCGCAGCGGCCTTTTGCGCCTATGTGTTGTTCGACTTTGCGGGTCTGTCACCACTCGTCACATTGCTGATTGCACCGCTGATCGGCTTTGGACTGTCATGGTTGATCTACACGGTCATGATGCATCCGCTCGTCAAACGCGCAGCGAACCGTGGTCAGCTTGAGGCAGACAGCATCCTGGCGACCTTCGGCCTTCTGTTCATCTTGCAGGGCATCATGCTAGTGGTGTTTGGGAGCGACTTCACCAGCTATTCCTATCTCAATATTCCTATCGACATCTTTGGTGTGACCATCGCTGTCAGCCGCGTCGTTGCCTTCGGATTGTCCCTGTTTCTGGGATTGGTGCTTTACGTCCTGATTACGCGTTCCAGGTGGGGGGCCACACTTCGCGCAGTTGCACTTTCGCCCGCGTCAGCTCCCCTTGTCGGCATACAAGTCGACAAAGTTGCGCGACAAGCCTTTGCCATCGGCGGCGCTTTGGCGGCATCAGGCGGGGTTCTTGTCTCAATGTTCGTGACCTTCTCAGCGACCGGCGGAGTCGTTTTCACCATGAAAGCGCTGATCGTCGTCATCATGGGGGGCGTCGGCAATCTCTTGGGAGCATTGATTGCCGGTCTGGCGCTCGGAGTCATTGAAACCTTCGTCACCTCCTACTTTGATCCGGGTCTTTCGCTCGCCTCGACCTATCTTCTTTTCATCATCGTTTTGCTGTGGCGGCCACAAGGGCTGTTCGGCTCGGTCCGGAGCTGAAGCATGACACGTACTGTCTTATTTGCCATCGCGATCCTGGCAGGTCTTGCCATTCTCGCTCTGGCACCGGCTTTTCTGGGAGAATACGGCCTGGGTTTCATGGTCAGCCTGATGAGTTACGTGACCCTTGCCACTGCCTGGGCCATGTTTTCAGGTCCAACGCGGTATATTTCGCTTGCGACAGTCGCCTTTTTCGGCATAGGCGCTTACACGGTCGCTGTCTTCAATGAAACATTGCCCTACCCGTTTGTCCTGATAGTTGCGATCTCCATTGGGGCACTGCTGGCAACTTTTGTCGGCTTTGCAACGCTGCGGCTTGCGGGAGTTTATTTCGTCATCTTCTCGTTCGGCCTCGCAGAGCTGGTGCGCCAGCTCATCACCTGGTTTGAAGTGAATATCACCGGCACGCTCGGGCGTTACATTTTTCTTCCCTTCGAAACCCGGCACATCTACTGGCAATTGCTTGCGCTAGCTGCGGTGACGATCGGGATCGGCTTCTGGATCCGTCAAACACGCCTGGGACTTGCACTGAAAGTCATCGGTGATGACGAACTTGTTGCTGCCCACAGCGGCATCGCATTAGCTCGGACAAAAGTGTTGCTGTTTGTTTTGAGTGCGTCCCTGATGACCCTGGCAGGCGCCATCCAGTCTCCACGATGGGTCTATATCGAGCCGGCAATCGTATTTAATCCGACAATTTCATTCCTGACCGTGATCATGGCTCTTCTGGGCGGCGCGACGCGATTGTGGGGACCGGCATTAGGCGTCATTCCGCTCATGATCCTGTTTGAGTGGTTGTCGGCCAGTTTCCCTGATCACTTCTCGATTTTCCTTGGTGCCATGTTCATCCTGATCGTCTTTCTGTTGCCCAAGGGTGTTCTCAGCGCCGTCGAAACGCGTCTCGCCAGGTTAAAGAGGGAGGCAAACGCATGACAGCACTTTTGAAATTGGCGGATGTAAGCAAAAGGTTTGACGGGCTTGTTGCTGTCAACCAGATGAAGTTCGACATCAAAAAAGGTGAGATTGTTGGCCTGCTGGGACCGAACGGTTCAGGAAAGACGACGCTCATCAACCTGATATCTGGTGCACTTTCACCCAGCCAGGGCTCAATCTGCATCAATGGAAAAAACATTGCAGGCAAACGCGCAGACCAGATTGCAAGGGCCGGGGTCGCACGCACATTTCAACTGGTGCGCATTTTGCCCAGCATGACCGTTCTTGAAAACGCACGGGTGCCAGCAGCTTTTGGCGCGAAAGCCCACCGCGGATCTGAAATCGACCGAATTGCCTTGACCCATTTGAAGAAGGTGGGCCTCGGTGACAAGGCTGACATGATGCCAGGCGAGCTCACCTATATTGATCAAAAGCGACTGGAGCTTGCGCGCGCTTTGGCCGCTGAGCCCGAAGTGCTCCTGCTCGATGAGTGGTTGGCGGGTTTGAACCCCTCCGAACTTCAAGACGGTATCGCTCTTATAAAGGAGCTGCAGTCAACCGGCCTCACCATTTTGCTCGTTGAACACATCATGGAAGCTGTTCGCGCGCTCTGTCCGAGATGCGTTGTCATGAACGCTGGCACCCTGATCGCAGATGGGCCAACCAACGAGGTTTTGGCCAACCCTGACGTTGTCGCTGCCTACCTTGGGGACGAATATGATGCTTGATATTCGAAACCTCAGCATCCGTTACGGCGCACATCTGGCACTGGACAATGCCACCTTGAATACACGCAAAGGGGAAACCCTGGCCATTCTGGGAGCAAATGGGGCGGGCAAGTCCTCACTGCTCAAGGCCATTGCCGGAATTGTTCCGGCAGCTCCCGGCAGCTCCGTCAAACTGGATGGCGAAGAACTCCTGGGCCTCCAGCCACATGAGATCGTTGAACGCGGTGTGATTGCGGTTCCTGAAGGTCGAGGTGTCTTTGGCGCAATGAGTGTTGAGGAGAACCTGTTGTTGGGTGCGAACCCAAAACGCGCCCGGCAAGGCGAATTGACCCGCAAGTCTGAGGTCTATGACCTTTTTCCCCGCCTGGCGGAACGCCGGGCCCAACTGGTGCAAACCATGTCTGGGGGTGAACAGCAGATGGTTGCCATGGGCAGGGCCTTGATGTCCCGTCCGGATCTATTGCTTCTGGACGAACCTAGTCTTGGCCTCGCGCCGATTGTTATCGGTCAGATGTTTAAAACGCTAAAGCGCATCAAGGACGCTGGCTTGAGCATCCTGATGGTGGAGCAAAATGTCAGTGCCAGCCTGAAACTGGCGGACCGCGGTTATCTTGTTGAAGCGGGAAGAATTGTCGGCACCGGCACCGCTAGTGAACTTAAATCCAATGACGCAGTTCAACGTGCTTTCCTGGGTGGCCCAGCTGCTCCGGCCTTGTCATGAGCAAAGGAAAAAGAATGAATACGACACAACTCCTGATCAACGGCCAGAAAACGGACGCAAGCGACGGCCAGGTATTTGAGTGCAAGAACCCCGTGACAGGTGAAGTGGCAACTACGGCGCCAGCTTGCACGCAGGAAGATGCTATTCGCGCTGTCGATGCCGCCGCGCAGGCTTTTCCCGGTTGGTCGCAAACAACCCCTCGTGAAAGGCGAAACTATCTTCTGGCCGCGGCAAGGGCGCTTGAAGCGCGGAGCGAAGATCTTGTCGCGGCAATGAAAAGCGAGATCGGTGCGACTGAAGCCTGGGCACGGTTCAATATCGGGCTTGCTGCCGAGATGTTTATCGAAGCAGCATCCATCACCACCCAGATCAAGGGTGAAATCCTGCCAACGAACCGGCCCGGCTCAACATCGATGGCCATGCGTCAACCCGCCGGTGTCGTCCTCGCGATGGCGCCCTGGAACGCGCCTGTGATTTTGGGCGTGCGTGCCCTTGCTCTTCCCCTTGCATGCGGCAACTCGGTTGTTCTCAAGTCTTCGGAATTGTGCCCCCAAACCCATGGCCTGATCGTTGAGGCCCTGATTGATGCAGAATTTCCGGCGGGCGTCGTCAATGCCATTTCCAACCGTCCCGAGGATGCTCCCGAGATCGTCGAAACGCTGATTGCACAGCCAGCCGTCCGCCGGGTAAACTTCACCGGCTCAACGCGTGTTGGACGTATTATCGCAGAAACCGCAGGTCGTTACTTGAAGCCGGCTCTCCTGGAACTGGGTGGCAAGGCGCCACTCATCATTCTGGATGATGCCGACCTGGACGCAGTCGTCGCTGCGGCCGGCTTCGGAGCGTTCATGAACCAGGGCCAGATCTGCATGTCGACCGAGCGCATCATCGTCATGGAGGAGGTTGCCGACGCGTTCGTTGAAAAGTTTGCAGAAAAAGTCGCTTCGCTGACAGCCGGTGACCCGCGCGAGGCACAACATCCGCTTGGTTCCCTGATCAGTGAAGAGGCGGCGACACGCGTAAGTTCACTGGTTGAAGATGCAATTTTGAAAGGGGCGAAAGTCATCGCTGGCGGAGGTGGGAAAGGTTCGCTCCTCAATGCCGTCGCGCTCGATCATGTTGGCCCATCCATGCGGCTTTATGCAGAAGAAAGCTTCGGTCCAGTGGCGTCCATCATCCGTGTCGGCAGCATCGATGAAGCCGTCTCAATTGCAAATGAGTGTGAATTCGGCTTGTCTTCGGCCGTATTCGGGAAGGACCACAATCGTGCCATGGCCGTTGCCACGCGAATAGAAAGTGGAATTTGCCACGTCAATGGCCCAACCGTTCATGACGAAGCTCAGGTTCCATTTGGCGGTGTGAAGTCATCTGGTTATGGCCGTTTTGGTAGTTCGGCTGGCATCGATGAATTCACAGAGCTTCGCTGGATAACCGTTCAGGATGGGCCGTTGCACTATCCGATCTAGGAACGAACGAATGTGAATGATGACCCGTTCTTGCCAATTGACGTCAATCGCCTTTGACGTCTGAGCACTCAAGTGCTAGTGCAACTTCATTCTCAGGGCGGGGTGGAATTCCCCACCGGCGGTGAAAGCCCGCGAGCGCCATTCATTTGGATGGGTCAGCAGACACCGGTGAAACTCCGGGGCCGACGGTTAAAGTCCGGATGGGAGAGAAAAGGTGATCGGGTCAATGGCCCGGACGCCTTTTGGCGCTCTGGGATCTTGTCATATGAAAAGGATCTAGAGTTGTGACAAAATCCCCAAAATTCGCGTTCCTCAAGGCTCAATGGCATTCCGATATTGTCGATCAGACCTTGGTGGGTTTCAAAGAACGACTGGCAGAACTCGGCGTTGATGCAGGCATTGACGTGTTTGACGTGCCTGGCGCGTTCGAAATGCCCTTGCTTGCACAGAAATTGGCCGCGACAGGCAAGTACAACGCTATCGCTGCCGCCGCTCTCGTGGTGGATGGCGGTATTTACCGGCACGATTTCGTGGCCCAAGCGGTCGTAACAGGGCTCATGGATGCAGGACTTAAAACCGGCGTTCCGGTTCTATCCGTGTCGCTGACCCCGCACAATTTCCAGCCGTCTGACGAGCATCACGGGTTCTACTACGAGCATTTCGTCAAAAAAGGGCGTGAAGCAGCAAATGCCGCGGTTCAAATGACAAAGCTCTACGACGGGCTAGCCTGATCCTCAGCTAGAACTGGCAAATGCCACCGGCAAGACCCTGAGACGACCTCGGCAACCCTCTCACTTTTGAGCGGGATAGCCGGGGGTCAGAATCTAGATACTGATGTCGGGATGCTTTTGAGTTTGTTGCTCTGTCCAGCAACATGCAAGCGGCCAGAAACCCTAATCAGAATCCAGCTGGCGCGCGTTTAACGACCGCGAGTTTGCCTGACTGGATCTTGGTAATTTCAAAAAGGCGTTCAACAGTCCCGTCTTTATTGAACCGGAATGCGCCCGAGGCACCTTTAAAACCCTTGCTGTCCAAGAGGCGTTTTTTGGTAATTGCCTTCGCGCCGTGTTGACGAACCAGCCCGGAAGCGACGGCAACAATGTCAAATCCGTACAGGCTCATCGTTGTCGGCTCGCCGCCAAATTCCTGGCGATAGCGGTCTGACACGTAGCTGCTGCCCGAGCTGTCCGGTCGCGCGATTATCGCCCCGCTCAATTTTGGGTTGCCAACGAGACTTGCCCCCCAACCGGTATGGCCAACGATCAGCGGTTTGGATTTTCTGCGTTTGAGGGCAGCAACTGCATCAACGACCTTCTGATCCGTTTCAACAAACCCGACGGCGGTAATGTCGTCAATATCTGCCAGCAAAGCCGCTAGCGCGCTTCCCTTTGCGCCTGGGGCATATTTGATAACCTCAACCGTTCCACCGATGTCCTTCGACATCTTTTTCAAAACATCGTCCGGCAGTCGTTCAGGTGCCAGTATCACGACTGCGGCGCCCGAAGGAGACGCATAACGCAGCCCGGCGACAAGGCTGTCCATATCACTTGCGACGATGGACAATCCACCTTTCACAAGAGGCGCTTCACCAAATGCGAAATTGACAGGACGTGACGGCGGTTTACCTGTGAGTTTTCCATTCGGAGCATAGACAGCCACAAGCGCCGGATTCTTGAGCGAACCATAATTTGGGCTGTCAGCATTGATGATTGCCAGCGACACTTTTCCATCTGAAAGAGCACTTTGCGCCAACATGGCTCCGTTCCGGATTTGCTTTGATTTTAAGGAGTCTGTGCCGGTGAATGGCAGAACCAAAGCCAATGTGGTCTTACCTGTTCCGATCACCTCATCACTCAATGGCGGTCCGACATCCTGGACCTCTTCATCAAGTGTCGTCTCACCCGCGTACTGACAGGCCGAAAGCCACAAAACGGCGAAAAGCATGAGAATTATGCGCGAGGCGTTGACCATGATTGTTCTTGTTACCGGTTGCCTCAAAGGGACGTCCTTGGAGAAGAGCAGTTCAAGTGCAGCCTGTGCTTTCAGATTTTCACGTAGAGCAAATCCAGGCGAAAGTTGTTGGAGATCGGATGGATTTTATCGCGGATTGAAATGACTCAAGGGCCACAAACGTTCGCTTAGGCGCAAATTCTGGCTGAAACAAGACTAGCGTCGAGGCTGTCCAACAACGCCAGATTTCCCACGTGGTGATAAGACGAAAACCTATCGAGAGAGCCCCTCTCCCGACTAGTACATGTAGCTTACCATCCGCTGATGAAAGCACTCGCACTTGTTCAAATATTCTTCATCACGCGTGTTGGTGCGCAGGTAGCCGTAAGCTTTTCCGCAAGCCACTTTCGCTTCCGAGGCCCATGTGAATGTCGGGCTCGTGGAATTGATCCACTTCGCATCATCAGCAACGTTTACCGCTTCGGTCATGAGCCGCACGACTTCATCAGACAATTGCGTGTTGTTATCGATCGTCAGAAGCTGAGACGGCTGAACAAGCTGGCAAATCCCTCCCAGAAGATCCGCAGCATTCGCCCCTTGAAATGTAACGGGGAGCAACGCAATGGCGCACAAGAATTTTTTCATTAGTTTCCCTCGCAGCTGGTGCTGTGAAATTAGTAACCCCAAGTCTGATGCCGGGTCAATTAAACAGTGTTCCAGTCAACATCTTCTAGCATCGTTCGATTGGTTCAAAGAAGCCGAATTTCTTAATAAAGGACCCGGCGCTCAAAACCGGAACCAGACGTAGAACATTCTGGCACCGATCTCGATATTCGGACAACTATTGCTTTAAACATCGGTGGTTTGATCGCCACCAGTTTCGTTAAACAGGATGCGCACCGTTTCAGCTCCTGCGTCGAAGTTTTGCAGAGTTACAACCGTCTGATAACCATCGCCGCCACCGTCGGCGTCGATCTGAACATTGGCATCATCTCCGTCCTGAACAACTTGAACATATCCGTCGGCCTCAACATCCGTTCCGTTCGGCAAACCGTTCAGCAGTGCTGTAAGGTCGATTTCATCGACGCTGGTTTCGTAGTCACCGATGATGTCGGCCGCCGTGGCGTCGTCTATGACGAATGTGTCAACATCGCCATCGCCTGAACCATTGAGTTCACCACCCCAGAGGGTATCGACGCCGCCGAGCCCACCGGCGAGCGTATCTACGCCAGCATTCCCGACAAGGAGATTTTCAGAAGTGTCGCCTGTGAGCGTGTCGTTGCCACTCCCGCCCAGAGCACCTTCAATGTTAAGATAGGTATCACCGGCCGCGCTTCCACCGCTTCCAGTTCCGGAGTTCAGATCGACAGTTACGCCAGTCGTATCGTCGGAATAGTCTACCAGGTCGAACCCGTCCTTGCCGTCCATGGTATCCGGAAGCAGGCTACCTGCAAGCACATCGTCAGTCACCCCTCCCAAATCACCATCAATTACGTAGCCCGTTACAGTTCCAGAACCATCCACTGTTCCGTTGACCTGATAGATGGTCAGGGTCTGCTCTTGAGACGGGTCGTTGTCTCCGTCCAACGCCGTGATCAGGAAATCCAGCGGCTGTTCCGGAGGAATGATCGTTTTTTCAAGCGTGACAGTGGTGATCCGGATTTGGTCGTTGTTTCCAAGCGTTGTGCCCGGAATCTGACTACTAGCGAAAGTGATCTGGTTAAAATCAAAACCAGGGTCGATCTTGATGACATCCGCTACGTCGTCAACATCGATGAAAACCGATGTGTTTTGCAGCGTAACCGTATTGAGCACAGTCAATGTCACACGCGCGCCATCTCCACCGACTTGCTGGACTCCGAACTCAATGGAACTGACGAAGTCGATGTTAGTGCCGGTAGGGTCGTCGTTGACCGGGTCATTGTTGCCCGACCCGATCGTCGGCGGACCTGAATGCACTTCAACGACGAACTGCTCGCCAGATGCATCCATGAACTGATCACTTACACCGAAGCCCTGGGTGGAGGAGTTCAGATCGACGCCCGAGAACTCGAGCACACCGTCAGGCGTCTGGATGAAATCTTGTTTGCCGGATGCAAGACCGGTTATCGGAATTTCCTGATTATCGACTACGTTCGGAGTGAGCAACTCGTACTCATAAGTACCATTCGAATAGATACTCAATGTGAACAGGTCAGTCGGAGTAGGCCCTGTCGTTGTCCCGGTGATGCTCTTTCCGATTAGGTTCAAGGAACCGTCAAACAAGTCGGTTGTGGAATAGCTCACACCATCGCCCAGATCCGGTCCGGTAATCTGGAATCCACCAAAATCGTCAGACCCGTAATCGAAAGCAAAGGTGCCGAAAACGGTACCCACTTCACCTTGTGGGATGATGCCCGTCGTGAAGTCACTGATTTCCGGCCCGTCGTCTTCGAAAGCAATCTGAAGAGATGTCGCGGATGTCGATGTAGCGATATCGTTATCGCCGTCGGTTGCTGACACCGTTACATATGCAAAGTCTCCAAGAGCGACAGAGTCGTCATGGGAACTGGTGTTGCCATGTACCAGTGCTGCATATTGCACAACATCAATGTCATCGCCATCGATACCGATTGCGAATGCAACTGTCCCGCTGGCTGCCGCACCTGCATTGTCTCCCGCACGTCCGACGATGAGGCCGTCCTCAGTAAAGAGGTAAATCGTCTGCCCGGTTTCTGTGAGCGTGAGAAGCGTGGCGGTGCCGTTGTGAGCCGTGCCAGCACTATTCGTCAAACTAGTTGACGAAGATGCCAAACCGTCCGCACCGGCATTCACAGTCACGGTAAGTGCGGCCGCCAATGTCGCATAACCGATCATTGTACCGAAGCTCTTCGCCGCAAACGGGTCTGTTACACCATCTTCGTCATCCGGTGCCGCATTGCCATTCTCATCTTCCAGCGAGCCGTCTGTGCCGACCGACTCATCGAGATAAGCAGTAGTAGCAGTGACGCTGACGGACACACTGGGAACATCGTCATCGAACGAGATGTTCGAACCAAGATCGGCGGACACCGTCGTCGTCGCCTGGTCGTTGTCAAAGTCCGTGACCGTGGCCGTCGCAGAAAGCGTGACCAGACCATCCGACAAAGCAATGTTCGCGTTGTCGTTCGATGTATCAAGACTTTCCGGGAGATGGTCGATCTGCTGGGACTGGGTCACCGTGACATTGCCACTCCCATCGACCGAGATCCGGAAAATCTCTCCGAAGCTCGTCGTCGAGCCAACAACATCACCGCTGACTATCGACAGCGTGATGTTCTCACCCTGACTGTCAAGCAGGCTGTCTGTGCCGTTGCCACCGGTGATCGCAAGCGCCCATGCGCTGAGCACAACCGGGTTCGACGCAGCAGCTCCATCCGCCCCGTAGTCCGGAACAACAGCTGCAAGGAATGCAGACGCAAAGCTCGCGCTGTCCGTATCGGAAGCCACACCGATCGTGTCTGCGTCCTGCGTGACAAGCGTGATACCGGCATCCGCAACCGCATTCGCCGTAACACTGGGAACATCGTCATCGAACGAGATGTTCGAACCAAGATCGGCGGACACCGTCGTCGTCGCCTGGTCGTTGTCAAAGTCCGTGACCGTGGCCGTCGCAGAAAGCGTGACCAGACCATCCGACAAAGCAATGTTCGCGTTGTCGTTCGATGTATCAAGACTTTCCGGGAGATGGTCGATCTGCTGGGACTGGGTCACCGTGACATTGCCACTCCCATCGACCGAGATCCGGAAAATCTCTCCGAAGCTCGTCGTCGAGCCAACAACATCACCGCTGACTATCGACAGCGTGATGTTCTCACCCTGACTGTCAAGCAGGCTGTCTGTGCCGTTGCCACCGGTGATCGCAAGCGCCCATGCGCTGAGCACAACCGGGTTCGACGCAGCAGCTCCATCCGCCCCGTAGTCCGGAACAACAGCTGCAAGGAATGCAGACGCAAAGCTCGCGCTGTCCGTATCGGAAGCCACACCGATCGTGTCTGCGTCCTGCGTGACAAGCGTGATACCGGCATCCGCAACCGCATTCGCCGTAACACTGGGAACATCGTCATCGAACGAGATGTTCGAACCAAGATCGGCGGACACCGTCGTCGTCGCCTGGTCGTTGTCAAAGTCCGTGACCGTGGCCGTCGCAGAAAGCGTGACCAGACCATCCGACAAAGCAATGTTCGCGTTGTCGTTCGATGTATCAAGACTTTCCGGGAGATGGTCGATCTGCTGGGACTGGGTCACCGTGACATTGCCACTCCCATCGACCGAGATCCGGAAAATCTCTCCGAAGCTCGTCGTCGAGCCAACAACATCACCGCTGACTATCGACAGCGTGATGTTCTCACCCTGACTGTCAAGCAGGCTGTCTGTGCCGCTGCCACGCACGATCGCGAGCGCCCGTGCCCTGAGCACAACCGGGATGGCGGCAGCAGCTCCATACGACCCGTAGTCCGGAACAACAGCTGCAAGGAATGCAGACGCAAAGCTCGC
>CXTY01000003.1 GCA_001404055.1 Roseibium album
CGGCGGCGGCGGTGGTGGAGGCGGCGGCGGTTACGGCGGCGGCGGCGGCGGTGGTTACCGTGGCGGCGGCGGTGGTTACGGCGGCGGCAATCGTGAAGGTGGCGGTGGTTACGGCGGTGGTCGTGGCGGATACGGTGGCCGTGAAGGTGGTGATGGAGATGGCTTCCGTCAGCAACGCGACATGGCACCAGTCGAACGTGGCCCAAGGCAACCCGGCACTGTAAAGTTCTTCAAGTCCGACAAGGGTTTTGGCTTCATCACGCCTGACGAGGGCGATGCAGATGTCTTTGTTCACATTTCAGCAGTTGAACGCTCAGGCCTGACTTCGCTCGACAGCGGTCAGCGGATTTCTTTTGAAACCGAACCTGATCGTCGTGGCAAAGGACCAAAGGCAGTCGACCTGCAGGTCCTGGAAGAAGGCGAAACGCCCGCAGCCGCTGAAGGCGGACCTGCCGAGGAATAATACTCGGCGGGACAGAAATTTATTTTATAGACAGGGCGCAGTCGTATTGCGCTCTGTTTTTTTGTTCCGAAAGGCATCCTTTTCATCCTGCTCATCACCGACTATAACGCAGCACCCATTTCATAATCGGTGAACTCATGACTTCAGAGTCGTCTACTTCTTTGAAAATCCGCCCCTTTCAGCCAGGAGATTTGAGCCATCTTTTGCGGTTGAATAATGCCGCAGTCCCTGCTGTAAACGAGCTGACAGCCGAAGAACTCCTGGACCTGTTAAATTCAGCACTCACCTGCGTTGTCGCCGTCGCGGGGGATGAGCCCGGAGGGTTTTTGCTGTGCGTTGCAGACGGTACAGACTATCAAAGCCGCAATTACCAATGGCTCAGCGAACGGTTCTCGAATTTCGCCTATACGGATCGGATTTGCGTGGACGAAACCCTGAGAGGACAAAAGATTGGTGACGCGCTTTACAGCGCCCTTTTTGAACACCTAGCAGGATCGGGCCGAAGCTTTGTCTGCGAAGTTAACGAGCGTCCTCCAAATCCGGGGTCACTGCGCTTTCACAAGAGGCTCGGGTTCAAGGAAATTGGCCGTGCCGACAACGGCGACAAGGCGGTCGTCTATCTGAAACGGGAGCCGGAACCGGCTTCAGACGCCTGAATGCAAAACCAGGGACAGGCCTCATGAATTACCGGCATGCATATCACGCGGGAAACATTGGCGATGTGCTCAAGCACGTCGTCCTGGCACGCCTGATTGTCTATTTCCAGCGCAAGGACAAGGCGTTTCGGGTGTTTGATACCCATGCTGGCATCGGCGAATATGACCTGGCATCAGAGGAAACCCAAAAGACCGGCGAGTGGCAACAAGGTGTCGGCAAGGTTCTTGGGACACGCTGTCCTGATCCCATCGCAGCGCTTCTGGAACCTTGGCTGTCCGTCGTTCATAAACTGAACCCGGACGGCGTCTTGAAGGTCTATCCGGGATCTCCCTCCGTGGCCCGCAATCTGATGCGCAAGAATGATCGTCTGACCCTGACCGAATTGCACCCGGCGGATTTTGAGGTGCTTTCAGGCCTGTATGCAGGCGACCACCAGGTCAAAACCATTCACCTGGATGGCTGGCTGGCGATGGGGAGTTTTCTACCTCCAAAAGAAAAACGCGGGCTTGTGCTGATCGATCCGGCGTACGAAGTGACAGATGAATTTGACCGAATGACCGAAGCAGTGATCAAGGGTTGGAAAAAGTGGTCAGGCGGGACCTATGCGCTTTGGTATCCGGTGAAAGATACAAGGGCGATACGGCGCATGCATGAGGCATTCGAAAACGCTGGTCTGCGCGATGTGTTGAAGCTTGAGCTCAACGTGGGAAAGAGCGGCCCCGACACACGGATGCTCGGCTCGGCGATGACGTTGATCAATCCGCCTTACACACTGGCCGATGAGATGCGTGAAATCCTTCCCTGGCTTTGCGAAATTCTACACCAGGGACCCGGTACAAATTGGGAAGTCACGCAGCTGATAAGTGATTAGTGGGTATCCCTGTCACTTTTACAGAGTTCGGCGCTTGACCTCACGGCGTCCCTCCCCCATCGTTTCCTTCAAAGTTTGCTGTCCGGAGTTTTTGCTGTGCGTATTGCCCGATCTGCCCGTTTGTGTCTCGCCGCTCTGACTATCTGTGCGGGCTTCGCCTCCCCAGCTGCTGCGGACGAGTTTCGCGCCTACTTTTCTTTTGGAGGCGAAAAACGTTTACCGGAATGCACAGCGGCTTCCGTTCAAAGCGCAGTTACAGGATCTGTTGCCAGAGCACGGCAGGACTACTACGGCGGACGCACCATCATGGGGATCAACGAGATCCGGGAAGTCGCCTACCGGGTGAACGGTATCAGCCCGCTCGCGCGCCGTTATTGTCGCGGCAAGGCGAGCCTGTCTGATGGCAGCTATCAGTCGGTCCATTATCTGGTTGAAGAACACGCCGGTTTTGTTGGTGTTAGCTGGAACGTTGAAGCCTGTCTGGCTCCGCTCGACAAGTGGCATGTCTATGGCGCGTATTGCAGCACCGCGCGACCGCACTAATTCACCGCTCCGAAAGGCCCCTTCCAATGGCGCTCTTTAACCGCGCGTGGAAACTGTCTGCTATTTTCGCAGCTGCGCTGCTTTCGTTCCCGGCCTTTGCCGATCAACCCGGCAAGTTCGACTTCTACGTACTCGCACTCTCCTGGTCACCGACCTACTGCAAGCAGCAGGGCGGCAATGCCAACCCGCACCAGTGCGATGTACAAAGCCCCTTCCGCTTTGTCGTGCATGGCCTCTGGCCGCAGTATGAACGCGGATACCCGGCCTCCTGCAAAGGTGTTCAGCAACGTATCGACAGGGATATCGCCGTAGGCATGGAAGACATCATGCCAAGTCATGGCCTCGTGTTTCACCAATGGCGCAAGCATGGAACCTGCTCGGGACTGGAACCTGAAAGCTATTTTGCCCTGACCCGGGAAGCCTTTGAGAAAATAACGATCCCGGGCGCCTTTGCCACCCTGAACAAGCGCGGGAAAGCAGCCCCGGCGACGGTAGAAAAGGCGTTTCGTCTGGCCAATCCGGGCTTGAAGGATGAAGGCATGGCAGTCACTTGCGAACGCGGCGAACTGGAAGAGGTTCGCATTTGTTTGACAAAGGATCTGGAGTTCAGATCCTGCAAATCTGTTGACCGTGCTGGCTGCCGGACAGACAGTCTTTTCGTCCCGCCACCCGGGTCCCGTTGACCGCAATTCAAAAGACCGACATTAAATCGCAATTATGGAGTTCAGACCGTGATGAAACTTCGCTCGTCGCCACCTTCACCGTTCGGCCGGAAGGTCAAACTTGCCATGGCAATCCTAGGTCTCAAGGACAGGATCGAGGTTGTGGATACCAACACAGCCGACCCATCTGACAGTTTGCGTAGTCAGAACCCACTTGGAAAAATTCCGGCCCTCATTCAGGAAAATGGCGAGGTTCTGTATGACAGCGCCGTGATCCTGGAATATCTCGATTTCCTGGCCGGCGGCAACAAGCTATTTCCGGCAGGCGAGGCTCGCTTTGCGGTTTTAAGAGACCAGACCCTTGCAGACGGAATCATGGATGCGGCCATTCTCAGGGTGTACGAGAAGCGCTTCAAGGATCAAAAATACCGCGACCCTGCCTGGGATTCCTATCAGGCTGGAAAAATCGAACGTGGCCTGGCTCACTTTGAAGAAAACACACCGGCGGCCCCTGCAACAGTGTCTGACGTCGATGCCGGAACGCTGACCCTCGCCTGCGCGCTTGGCTATCTCGACATGCGCTTCGGCGGAAGCTGGCGTCAGGACCACACGAAGTTGGTTGCCTGGCTGGACTCATTCGAAGCAGCGGTGCCTGCATTTGCAGACACCAAGCAACCATCCGCACCGGTTCCGGACAATGCCAACGCACCGCTCCAATAACCACTGCAGATATGGGCTTTAATTCTTGAGCCCAGGGAAATTGAAAAGCCGCGTTTCCGCGCGGCCCCTAACTCAAATGTGGTTTCAAAGTATCAGTCTAAACAGAACCCCAAAATCCGGTCAGGCTTTCGGGGTTCTGTCATGTTTCAAATATCGAATTAAGCTATTTTCTCTGCATTCGGGGTGAACCAATTGGGCAGAAAATATCAATTCTACTGACCGAATTAACTTCTACTAAAAGTATATAGATATATTTCTGCTACCTATTGTTCAATTTCGAAAATGTGCAGAGATTTCAATGGAAAGACTTCTGAGACTTCTAATCAGCCTTTCGCTGAGTGGCTTTCTTGCCCTGGTTGGTCTTGGACTGACTTGCTACTCGGTCCTTAACATGGTCACCGCCTACCAGGACTATAAGGAATTTGCAGAGAGGAAAGCTGTTTTCGAATTGGTTGCAGCCCTGCAGGGGGATGGCGCCAACTATGTTGAAATCGCTGAAAAGATTTTTTTCCTTGTTGGTTTTCTACCGCTCGTCCTGATCATTCCCGGCTTGTATCTGTTTGGATTTGGCCTCATGCGAATGCTTCGGAAAATCAGGCAGGGACTGCCCGAGGCCGCAAAAAAACCTCAAAATGAAACAGAACTCTGGATCAGCACCGTGATTTACGGTTTTGGGGTTTTGATAACCGCTCCGGCACTCATGATGGGGCTGATCAAAGCACCTCAAAGTGTACCAATTATATTTCATGCGATTGAAACACCGGCAAAGGCAATCAAGACTTGGCCGACCGAAAACCCCGACAAGGAGCACCCAGGCACCTATTTCGTCCGGTTCGAGTTTTTGGACAATCAGGGGCGTACGGTTCAAAGCGTCATTGAAGTTTCAGCGCTGAGAGGCGAAAACCTGAGCCGTCATCCAAATGCAAGAGTTGCATATGTGCCTGGAAGAACTGACAAGATCCACTTTGCACGGTCTGTACCGGGCATAGCAGGATATCTATGGTCATTTATCTGGCGCATCGGAATGCTCTACGTGGCGGTGTGCGGGCTTCTGGCGAATTTTCTGCCAAAGAAACCCTCACCACTCGGGCGATTGGCTTCTAATGAGAAGCCGCTGTCAAGAAATCATATGACAACCGGCGGCGTTAATCCCGCTCGCGCTCCCGGCCGCAAAGGCGGATTTGGGCGGCGTGGGCTTTCCTGAAAGAAAAAGTCCCACAGTTATCAAGCCGGCTTTCCGTCCTCATTTTGGACGATCAACTGTTTCAGCCGACCTCCTAATTGCCAACGTTCATTACGGACGCAGTGAATTTACAGGTCGGGTGGGAGCGGTCATTTGTTGCAGGTTGCACAAACGGCGCACCTGCGGACGGAGCAGCCATTCTCAACGCAGACGCCTAGGCCAGCACCATCCACAGAGTATGAAAGGCCATGTAGATTACAATTAATGACCCGATGGTGTAGAAGGTCGCCCTGACTTCATGGGTCTGCTTTGATGCGTATGCGAAGAAATGTGCCAACCGGGCCGCAACAAATCCATACATCAAACTCTGTGCAAGCCACAGTGCCGGGTTAACGGCCACAAAGAGCAGGCCCACAACCCAGAAGGCTGGAATATTTTCCAAATCATTTCGGTGCATGCGCCTGGAACGATCGACATAGTCGTTAACTTCCAGCTGTGCTGGGTTAGGTTTTTTATTGATAAACCCCAATTGAAGATCTTCGGGGCTAGCCAGTCCAGAAGCGCTTTTCAGCATTCGGTAAACCGTCATCCAACCCTGTCCCATAACCTTTAGAGCCATGAGTGAAGAAGCCACTGTATAAGTCGCGAAAGCTGGGTTTTCCAAATTCAACAAATCCATCTTTTTTCCCCGGTTCATTAGGCAATTGACAAAGGTGGCCTGCGCCTCTACTTACCACAGGTAAGTGAGATAACTTACCACAGGTAAGCAGTCAAGAGATGGATCAATGCCAACATCGAAGACCAGCATTCAAATCCTGAAAATTGCGAGTGAAATCCTCGCAACTGAAGGGTTGGGGGCCGTCTCATTCGATGCCATCGCACGTCGATTGGGGAAGTCGAAACAAGCAGTACTCTACTGGTTTCCCAACAAACAAGACCTTCTTGCCGCGATGTTTTTGCCTTGGTTGGAAGCCGAAGCTGACATAGCAGCTGCATCCGTTGCCAACGCCAGTGACAGAGACGAGGCAATACGCGGATTCGTCCAGCGCATCGCCAAATTCCATCTGGACGATCTCAACCGGTTTCGATTGATGTATTTGTTGCCTCAAACCATCAAGCCAAGTTCAGAGACTCAAAAAGACATCGGGCTCGTCGAAAGGGTTCATCCCGTGACGGACAAAATTTACGGAGCGATGGCCGCCCACCTGGAAGGCAATGAAGTTTCGGCGCGTAGAGAGGCCGTTGCCATCCACTCCTCTGTGCTGGGTCTGGTACTCATGTTCGGGCTTGCCGATAGCCTTCAAGACCCCCTTAAACACTCAGAGAATGAGCTAATCGAAGCTCTTGTTTCCCGGTTGTCCGGCACCTCGAACGCGCGCTCAGAATAATGAACCCATAGCCTCCTCAAACCGTCGACTTTGGCCGCTCCTGGCTCGTTCCAGTCATCCGCCGTATTTTGCACCAACGACCGCAACGCGCCGAAATGTACAATCGACCGCATCCATGTGAATGTCCGCTTTTCTGGTTTCATACCCCAAAGCAGTCAGTTCGCCCTTAGCTCCTATTTTGATTTTTCAAATCTGAGCTTGAACCGCGGATAGATGATCCGGCGGAAAAATGCTGGCGAATTCACTAGTGAGCCACATGCAGACCTACACTATGTGCAGTATAACATCGACTTGAGCGAGGCGAGTGACCGCTTAGCCATGTCTGCGACCTCTTCACCGACGAAGAATGCTATAACTTCTTCAAGGTCGCAGGATATGGAATCAATTGGACGCGATGCGCTCTAGGCATCTCGCTGGAGGGAGCCCCGAATTCTCCTTTTTCGAAGTGATCCACCGTAATGTTTTGGAAAACGGTGGATGGATCTCATCTCAGTTCGGTCGGTGGAATGCGGCTTTCTCGGTTTGATGGACATGACCACCAATCTAGTCAACCTTGAATTGCCTGGTCGCGTCAAAATCCTGCAGCGTCTGATAAAATGTGTCCGCTGGGCCGACTATTTTCGGGTCCGGTTCCAGCCTGATTTCGGTATCGGCGGCCGAATAGGACAGTGAACGGATGAAGTATCGCATGCAATTCAATCGGGCTCTCTTTTTGTCATCTGAACGAACGACGGTCCAGGGTGCGTCGGCCGTATGGGTATAAAAAAACATGCTCTCTTTTGCCTCAGAGTAGTCGTCCCACATATCCAGTGACTGAACATCGATCGGGCTTAATTTCCAGTGTTTCAGAGGATCAGTGTTGCGTGCTTGAAACCGCCGCAACTGCTCCTCCCTGCTCACCGAGAACCAAAACTTGAATAACCGGATGCCGCTTCTGACCAGCATGCGTTCGAATTCTGGCACCTGGCGCATGAATTCCATATACTCGGCCGGGGAGCAAAAACCCATGACCTTCTCGACACCTGCACGGTTGTACCAGGATCGGTCAAACAGGACGATTTCGCCTTTGGTGGGCAGATGCCTTACATAGCGTTGGAAATACCACTGTCCCTGTTCATCTTCGCTAGGTTTTTCAAGTGCGACCACGCGAGCCCCGCGTGGATTCAAATGCTCCATAAATCTCTTGATCGTGCCACCTTTGCCAGCAGCGTCGCGTCCTTCAAAAATCGCAACAATGCGTTGACCACTGTCCTTGACCCAGTTTTGTACCTTTAACAGTTCAATCTGAAGCTCCTGCTTGCGGGCTTCGTATTGCGCCCGGTTCATTCGCCTCTTGTAGGGATAATTCTCGGGCAACCTGGCCCTGTTTCCCTTTGCGACTGAACGATCATGCAACAACAGTGCATGGCCCTTGTGGACTGACGTAGGCCGTGACGTACGTTTCTTGGTGGTCGTACTTTTCTTGTTTCTAGAAGTTTTCAGGACTGGTTTATCGATGCTTGAAGCGGTGGTTTCTTCACTCGATGCAGCTGTTGATTTCAGTTTCTGGTCCATGGTCTACGTTCCGTAAAAGTGGGGCCCTTGGGCACGGCGTGAAAATTTCCGGAATATCCAGTTGCGTTCTGCGCATGTGGGTAAAATGAAAGACCAAAAACTGCCGTTGTGCATTGACTTCAAATAAATAGCCGCGGTGAATTCACTGAATTTTAGACGAAAAAGCTGAAGGAAACTGCATTTGCTGCCATGGGTGGATACTAGGTTAGAAAGTGTTCTCACATTGTTGATCGCTATGACCCAACTCACGCATCTCAATCCAGCAAACTTGCACTTCACCTAAACGATGCCAACTTCTAGGCGTTCCGCTGTCGCTCTTGCCATCATTCAAACGTATACATGAACAGTGAGATCTGATCCGACCGTGGTTAGCTCAGGCATTCCAGCTGATTGCCTTCTGCTCGATAAAATGTCGATGCAATAGCGCAACCGCAGATGAGCAAATTGGAAAGATCAGAGATCGATGGTAGCGGAGGAGGGGCTTGAACCAACGACACGCGGATTTTGATTCCGCAGGTCGGTTTTCAAGGTCAGTTATGGATTAGGACCAGCCGTTTACATGTCTCTTGGTGAATGACTGCTCAGGTCCGGGTGTTACCATCTCATGGATCCGCGGGTACGTCTGCCATCGTTGGATTGCGACACCAGAGCCGACATACTGTTGTCAGCGCCATTCCAGTCATTCGTCTGTAGCGCAGCGAAACACCACTCCCCCGCTGAAGGGTCGAAATCCAATCCCCCAGTTTGGGAGCCTCAGTAACGCTCAACAGGAATCAATAGCCAGCGTCCTTTGGGCCACGTTTATGATTGTAACCGCGCATTTCCGCGCGGCTTTTCCCATCATACCTGTCCGCCAGACAGTGGGCGGCGGCCTCTGACCCTCAGAAGTCTTCGCCCGCTTTGAACCGACGCACCAAAATCATTTTGCGCCGCCAGCAGGGCGGGTATCAGCAGGATCACCAGAAACAGACCGACACCAAGGCCATACGACAGGGTAATCACCGTTGGCTTCAGGAATTGCGCCTGGCGGCTGGTTTCAAACAACAAGGGTGCGAGCCCGAATACAGTCGTTGCTGTTGTCAGCACCACGGCCCGCAGCCGGTCACACACACCATTGACCAAGGCCTGCCGGAACGGATGGTCCTTTGCGTATTCGTCAATAGTCGTCACCAGGACGATGCTGTCGTTGATGATGATCCCTGACATGCCGATGAAGCCGACGACAGAGAACATCGACAAGGGGACGCCATGAAGATAGTGCCCCCACAACATGCCGATCGCTCCAAACGGGATGATGATGATGATCATCAGCGGTCTGGTCCAGGATTCAAAAATCCAGCACAGCGTCAGATAGATCCCGGCCAGGCAGAGTGCAAATCCAAGCGTCGCATCTGAAAGAAAGGATTTCTCTTGTTCGGCCAGGCCGCTCATTTCGCTCTCGACATCGAAATCGGCAGCCAGTTGGGGCAGCAGTTCATTCGCCAGCAATGCGGTCACGCGCGCAGCGGCTTCCGGATTGTCTTCGGAGACATCACCCGAGACTTGCAGCGTGCGCAAACCATCGCTGCGCCGCACGGATGCAAACCCGTAGCTGCTGTCCACGCTGACAATTTCGCTCAGGGAAACATAGGCCCCCTCGTTCGTCCGGATCCGCGTCGTGTACAGGAACGACGAATCTGTTTCCTCGTCCGGCATCAGAACCTTCACCTTGGCAGTTCGCCGCCCGATCGGAAATTCGGCTACTTCGATACCTTCCAGCCGATTGCGCAGGATGCGTGCAACATCATCGGTGGTGAAGCCCAGCGCTTCGCCGCGTGGCGTCAACGTCAGGTTCAATTCGGGTTTATCGTAAGAGAGCGTGTCCTCAAGAGCGCTGACGCCTTCCAATGGCGCCAGGGACTGTTTCAGGCTTTCTGCCGCTGCCTTGAGGTTCTCCGTGGACGTCCCGTAAAGCCGGACGTCAATCGCGTCTCCACCCGGACCAGATCGTTCACCGCGAACAGCCAGGGTCTCCAAAAGCGGCGGCCGCACGATCTCCTTGCGCCAGTCACCGATGAACTGAAATGCAGAATAGGGCCGAAGGTCCGGATCCAGGAGTTCAATTGAAATTCCGCCCAGCTGGTCAACGTCCTTGGTGTCCGCACCGCTCAATCCACGTCCCGCTGTGGCACCAACCGTTGACAACGCAAAAATGACGGGTTCTGAGCCGTATTCCTCGTCATAACGCGTATTGACCACATCAAGAGCGCGTTCCATTTCAGCGATCATCGCTTTCGTGTCTTCACGCTCTGCGCCTGGCATCATGGCAACGCTCGCCGATACGGTGGCGCGTTCCGGCGCGTTGAAGAAACGCCAACGGACACTGCCGTCATAGAACAACGACAATGACAGCAACAGAACCATTACCGCAAACCCCAGGACCGGGTATCTGACCGTAACGATCCAGCCCACAAACCGCCGGAACAGGTTTTCACGAAACCAGACGAAGCCACGATTGAAGAGCCTGTTGGGAAAATCATACCAGCGCTGTTTTTTGCTGGCAGAAAGCGCGTGGTTCATATGTGCCGGCAGGATCAGGAAAGACTCGACCAGACTGGCAATCAGAACGACAGCGACAGTGAAGGGGATGTCTGCAATGAGGCTGCCGAACCTGCCTCCAATTGCCATCAGGCCGACAAACGCAATCAGCGTGGTGATCGATGCACTGAACACCGGTGCCGTCATCCGCTTGGCAGCAAGGCTGGCAGCTTCTGCGGGCTTGTATCCCCGGCGATGCAGAAAGTCGGCATGCTCACCGACGACGATTGCATCATCGACAACGATACCCAGGCAAATGATGAGCGCAAACACCGAAACCATGTTGAGCGTAAGGCCGAACGCATACATCAGCCCGATCGTCGCAGCCATGGCAACAGGAATGCCGGCCGCGACCCAGAAGGCTGTACGCGACGACAGGAACAAGAAAAGGAATGCCAGTACCAGTCCCAGACCCCACAGGCCGTTTTCAACCAGAATATTCATCCGGTCGATGATGTTCTGAGAGCGGGTACTTGTGAGCTGAACGACGACACCATCGGGCAGCGTGTGCTGGTATTCCGCCGTGATCTTTTCGACGGCGCGCTGGATCGATATCGTATCCCCTTGCGCGCTGCGATCAACGCGCAGGACTACAGCAGGCATACCCTTGTGGAAGTAGGCCCGGCCACTCTCCACGCCTTCGGTCACAATATCGGCCACTGATCGCAGCTGAAGTTTTTCGCCCTGGCTGGGCGCTTTCAGTACGATTTCGCCCAGTTCCTGTTCCGAACGCCTTGTCTGGCCGGTTCGCAATCGCGCACCGCTACCGCTGACATCGCCTGCGGGCGTTGTCTCCATTTCAGCGGACACAATGTCTGCAATTTCGGCAAGCGTCATATCGTGGCGTATCAGCGAGCTTTCACCGACATTGACCCGGATGATTGGATCGGCCAGCCCCTGGATCGTGACGCGCGTGACCCCGTCCCTGAACATCAGGGTCTGCAGATCCTCGGCAAAACGTGCGAGTTGGTCGATGTCTACGGGCCCGTAGATCACCACATTGGTAACTCTGTCCCGGTAGGAACCCCGGCTGACAACAGGCTCTTCAATTCCTTCCGGCAAGCTGGAACGGGCCTGGTCGACAGCGGCCTTCACTTCGTCGGTCGCCTGGCCCATGTCCCAGTCGTCTTCAAATTCCAGCTCGATCCGAACGCTTCCCTCGCGGGCAACCGATGTAGCTTCATCGACACCGTTGATGGCGAGCAATTGCGGTCCGAGAATTTCAACAACGGATCTGTCCAGATCCTCCGGCCCGGCGCCCGGCCAGGACACCCGAACTTCAACTTCTTCACGGACGAAATCAGGAAAAAACTGGGTTCTGATCTGTGTACTGGCCGCAATCCCGGCCAAAAGCATCAAGGCAAGCAGAAGGTTCGCCGCGGTTCTGTGGCGCACCATATAGTCCAGAAAAGATGCAAATCGCGGTCCACCAGGAGAACGCATTTTCAGAAACTCCAATCAGACAAAATAGAATCGCAAAGACTGATCAGCCCTTGCGTCCACGCCTTTGCTCCAGCCGGTCAATCAGATCCTTGGGCACCATCGGCTTGTTCAATAGAGCGAGCAGCCGGGCCTTTCGGTTTTCAGGCATATTCGAACTGTTTAACTGTTCGATAAGTTCCGCCCGTCTTTCGGGTTCCAGAGCGACCAGGTCTCCCAATGGCCGTGGTTCATCGACCTGAGGCGCCAGGGCTGTGGCGGGATTGTCCGCGCCTTTGTCCTCACTGCCGCTTCGGCGCGGTGAAACCTTCAAGCCTTTGCCCAACTGCGGCAACCGCTCTCGCACATAATCCGTCCCGAAGGGGACATCGGTGAGAACAACTTCGTTGCCCATGCGGCGCAAAACCTTTGCGCCAACTTCATCAATCCTGTCGTCCGCACCGACAATCAGCAACCGTCCATCTTCGGTCACGGCAGCAGCCGGCACCAGAGCCACATCCCGCAGGTCAGGCTCCTCGATTTCCACCTTGACGAAATCTCCAGGCCGCAAAACTGTTCCGGGTTGAATATCGAGCGTTGCATAAAGCGTCCGCCCTGCCTCTCCCTCGGAGACAACCGCGGCGGCGCGGTCTATGTCGCCCGGTACTTCAACGGACCGGACACCGAGCTGCAAGGTTACGGAAACCGGCGCCTTGATAAGAGCACCGCTATCATCGAGCAGCCGGGAAAATTCGCTTGTCGATACGGAAAATTTGACTTCCAGGGCAGCGGGATCGATCAGCAAGGCAAGTGTTTCTGATGGGCTGACCCGTCTGCCTAACGTTGCGTCCACTTGCGACAGGTATCCTTGAAACGGGGCTGTCAGTGTTGTTTCATCAAGGACGCGCTGGGCATCTTCGAGCGCCAGATGGGCCCTTTGCACGGTCAAGACCATCCGCTCGATAAGCTTGCGCGCAGTAATCACGGATTGCAGCCGATTGCTCAGCACCTGTTCCAACGAGGCAACGGCAAGTTCCTCGGTTTCGACCTGCACTGCCGTGGAATAACCCTTTTCCCGAAGCTGCTGTTGCCGCTCCAATGCCTGTTTGCGAAGGTCGATCTGGCGACGGGCAGCAACGAGTTCCTGTTCGGCTCCAACAATAGCTTCCTCCGCCTCAGCTTTTTGTGCTTCCGCGTCGGCAAGAGCAGCTTCGGCATCAAGAAACTGGAACTCGGCATTGGCGGGATCGATCCGCAGCAAAAGCTCTCCCTCGGAAACGGCGGCGCCATCTCGAAACTTGCTCGCGACATCGACAAGCCGACCTTCGGAACTTGCCCGCAATTGCAAGGTTCGCCAGCTCTCGATCTGTCCGTATGCAGTTGTGACAGGCGTAACGGTTTCCGGAACCAATTCGGCAACGTTGACCGAATAGCTTCGCTCACGCGCAGGCCTTTGACGAACGGTTTCTTCCGCTGTCATTGCACCGTACAGGCGATAACCGCCAAATCCGACGAACCCGATCATCACCACCATTAATGCCAGACCAACAAGTCCGCGCATCAAAAACCGCATTCAATTCTCCACCTGAATTGCCGCCCCTGCTGGTTTGCCGGCGCGGATCTTGTCATTACATATTGCCTTAAGGCCATGTTTTACCATGGCTCTAAGGCGAAATTCAGAAAAAGCTTGTATCCACTTGTAACAAAAAACCGGCGCTTTTCAGCGCCGGGTCCTTTGAGCAAGAGCAATTTGTCGACTAGAATTTATAGCCAACCCCCAGGCGAATTTGAGAATTGTTGAAATCCGATGAAACGCCGGTGCCATTCAAGTTGAAATCCTGACTGCCGAAATCCTGGTAAACATATTCCAGACGGGCAGTCAGATTGTTTGTGATGGCTGCCTCACCGCCGACGCCAGCGGTCCAGCCCAGCGCCGTTTTGCTGTCGCGGTCGCCATTTGCAGAGACTTCCAGGTCGGCAAGCGCCAGACCACCGGCACCATAAACCAGGTACCGGTCAAAGTTATAACCGATCCTTGCCCGGATGTTGGAATTCCAGTCAGACTTGGATTCCAGGGACAAGCCGCCATTGGTCCGGGTTTGTGTCAGGTCGGACAGGCTGAAGTCGGCTTCTGCGCCCAGAACCACATTCGGGGTCACCTGGAAATTGTAACCAGTGTAGAGCCCGCCTGCCACGCCGTTGGCATTGGTGCTGAGACTAGCGCTTCCACCTGCATTGTTGTCGAAGTTCCCAAAGGCCCAACCGAGGTTTCCACCGACATAAATGCCGGTCCAGTCAATGCTCTGCTGAGTTGTCGGTACGGCTTCATAGACCGGGGCCGGCGCCTGCGGCAAATCAGCCGCCAAGACCGGCGATGTTCCAGCCGCTGCGGCTGTCATTGCCAAACCTGCAAATGCAAGACGTTTCATGAAAGATACTCCAGATCCACATAACCCAAACTGAGTTGGTCAAAGTTGAGATGGACGGGCAAGCCGCGTCCGTTCCCTCCCAATTCTCAGATATGGAGCGTGTTTGTGGCGGATGAGGATTTAGAATTAGGAGTTTTGGTGACGAATGGCGGCAACAATCTGTCAGAGTGAATGAGCCGTTAAAAGAAATGCATTTAGTAATAATAGCTGGTGCAAGAAGCTTGTCTCCGGCTTTCCCCATACCAATCTATTGCGTATAAGGCGCCAACACAGTTTTGAGCGCCTCTTCCCGAAATTCGCTCGCTGACCGCAATATACCCGAACCGGAACTCTTAAATGCTGTTTGACTACATTAGCCTCGCTGGCGGATTGGTTGTTCTGATAATCGCGGGCGATGTGCTGGTCAGAGGTTCCGTGGGCGTTGCCCAAAGGGCGGGTATTCCCAATCTTGTCATTGGCTTGACCATCGTCGCGTTCGGCACCTCGGCTCCAGAATTGATTATTTCGCTGAAGGCTGCCCTGAAGGGTTCCGGCGGTATCGCAATCGGTAATGTGGTCGGATCGAATATCGCCAACGTATTGCTTGTGCTCGGGCTTCCTGCCCTCATTGCAGCGACACCTTGCGGAGAAGCTGGCGCGACGCGAAATGCAGTATTCATGGTCGCGGTGACGCTTGTATTCATCGCCCTTTGTTTTTTCTCTCCAATCGGCCTCACCGCCGGCATCATCCTTTTAATCCTGCTTGGCGTATTTTTGGGGGCATCCACGATCACCGCCCGCAGGCATCGCAAGGAGCAGAAGTCAATCGCTGCGGCAGCGGCCGGGGCAGCTGTTGCAGACGTGACTGAGGATGGTGACGATGACGCTCTGGACGATGTGGACGACATTCCAGATTCCATGTGGATCGCCTTGATATACATCCTGCTGGGCCTGGTCGGACTGCCACTCGGTGCTCATTTCACCATTACCGGCGCAACCACAATTGCAGCTTCCTGGGGTGTCAGTGAAGCTGTTATCGGCCTCACCGTCATAGCTTTGGGCACTTCCCTGCCTGAACTTGCCACTACGGTCATGGCCGCAATTCGCCAGCACGGTGCTGTCGCGATTGGTAATGTCATCGGCTCCAATATTTTCAACTTGCTGGCAATCATTGGCATCACGGCAGTCGTCGTCCCAATCGATGTGCCACCGGAAGTCTTGAAACTGGACATCTGGGTGATGCTGGCCTGCGCCGTTCTGCTTATGGTTCTGGCGGCTTGCAGAATTTGCCTTGGCAAGATTTCGGGCCTCGTGATGACAGCTGCCTATGCGCTTTATATCGCCTCGGTCTACATGCTCGGATTTGCTGGCTAATTGTCAGTACAACAGTGACCTTTCCTGCAGGCCCTCTTTCCCAATGATGATAACGCGCTTAAATGTCAGGCATGCAGGACACGTCTGATTCTCAAAATACATCGGAAGACCCAACCCCGACGGACGATACGCCAGTTAAAAAAGGCGTTGAGGTAATCGCCGACGAGGTGAAACGGCTACCCAATGGGCCAGGCGTCTACCGGATGTTGGATGAAAACGGCGAAGTTCTCTATGTCGGCAAGGCGCGAAGCCTCAAGAAGCGTGTCACCAGCTACACACGTTTGCAGGGTCAGTCGAACCGCATCATACGCATGATCCTGTCCACGGCGGCCATGGAGTTTGTCGTCACGCAGACTGAACCTGAAGCGCTCCTGCTGGAAGCCAACCTGATCAAGCGGCTTCGCCCGCGTTTCAACGTCCTGCTCAGGGACGACAAGTCCTTTCCTTATATTCTGGTCACCGGAGATCATACTTCGCCCGCCATCGTGAAGCACCGGGGCGCGCGCAAGCGCAAGGGCGACTATTTCGGTCCATTCGCATCGGCTGGTGCTGTCGACCGCACGATCAATGCTTTGCAGAAAGCATTTCTGATCCGGACCTGCTCAGACAGCTATTACGAAAATCGCACCCGGCCTTGCCTCCAGTATCAGATCAAGCGCTGTGCTGGCCCCTGCACGGGAGAAATCGAGGCTGAGAATTACGACGGCCTCGTTTCGGAGGCAAAGGCATTCCTGTCCGGGCGCAGCCAGCTCATCAAGAAACAGCTGGCGGAGCAAATGGAGACTGCCTCTGCCGATCTGGAGTTTGAACGGGCGGCCATTTACCGCGACAGGCTGTCCGCCTTGTCTCACGTTCAGGCTCACCAGGGCATCAATCCGCAATCTGTCCAGGAAGCAGACGTTTTTGCCATCCACCAGGAAGGTGGGCAGAGCTGCGTGCAGGTTTTCTTTTTCAGAACGGGTCAAAACTGGGGGAACCGAGCCTATTTCCCCAAAGCTGACAAGACTTTGGAGGAGGCTGACATTCTGGAGAGTTTCCTTGCCCAGTTCTACGATGACAAACCCGCACCAAGGCAGATCCTTCTATCTCACCACCTGGCAGAACAGGATTTGTTGTCCGAAGCCCTGAGTGAAAAGACCGGTCGCAAGGTCGACGTGGCGAATCCCAAGCGCGGAGAAAAGAAAGAGCTGGTAGACCACGCCCTCCTCAACGCGCGTGAGGCACTGGGCAGACGATTGGCGGAAACCTCCAGCCAGCTCAGACTTTTGAAAGGCGCTGCAGAAGCCTTTCAGCTTTCTCTCACGCCGCGCCGGATCGAAGTTTATGACAATTCTCACATTTCGGGCACTAACGCAGTCGGCGGCATGATTGTTGCCGGCATGGAAGGGTTTGCAAAGGGCCAATACCGCAAGTTCAACATCAAGTCTGAAGACCTGGTGCCTGGCGATGATTACGGCATGATGCGCGAAGTTCTTAACCGACGTTTTTCCCGTTTGCTCAAAGAACATGCGCGCGACGTGGAACCCGCTGCAGCGGAAGCCCCGAACGCTGAAGAGGCTGAAAACGCCGGTGAAGATTTGGCTCAATCAGCGTCGGAGATGCCTGCATGGCCGGACCTTGTGCTGATTGACGGCGGACAGGGACAACTTACCGCGGCCCGGGAAACACTTGAAGAGTTAGGCATCACCGACGTTCCTCTCGTCGGCATAGCGAAAGGCCCCGACAGGGATGCGGGACGGGAGAAGTTCTTCATTACCGGCCGACAGTCCTTCATGCTGCCGGAAAGAGACCCGGTGCTTTATTTCGTGCAGAGACTGCGCGATGAAGCCCACCGGTTTGCAATCGGCAGCCATCGGGCCCGCCGTAAAAGAGACATAACAAAGAACCCGCTGGACGAAATTGCCGGGATTGGCCCGACCCGAAAAAAAGCGCTGCTTCGCCACTTTGGCACAGCAAAGGCAGTGTCGAAAGCAGGGGTAGACGATCTAGCTGCGGTGCCGGGAATTTCCGAGGCCACCGCCAAACTGGTTTACGACCATTTCCATGAGTGAAGTCTGCTGATAGAAGCTAATAAAAATTCACACGGCCAATCATTTTGAATGGATTGAGCGTCGACTATCCCATAATTCCGCAGGTGCTGCTGCGGCGAAAAAGTCCAGAAAAACATGCTGCTAAATTCTGTCGAACACGCGTTTTCCCTGATCGAAGCCCAAAATTTCAGTGATGCCTTACCGATCCTGCAGGACCTTCATGACCAGAACCCCGGCAACGCGCGGGTAAACTATGGACTTGGAATTACCCATCTGTTTTTTGGTCAGGCTGAACAAGCAGTGCCCTTTCTCACCGCTGCAGCCAAGGTTGCAAAAAAGGAAGCGTCGGTTTTCACCACACTGGCAAGCGCTCTGAATACTGACGGCAGGAGCACAGAAGCGCTGCCGCATGCGCGCAAAGGTGCCGCACTCGACAACAAGTCCGAATATGCCAACCGTATTCTGGGTGAAGTTTACTCAGACCTTCGACGACCGGTGATGGCGCGCCAGTCATTTGAACAAGCCTTGAAAGTGGAGGCCAGATCTTCGCGGGCTCATCTCGGCATTTTCGAGTTGGAAACGACGCTTGGCAACACAGAGGCCGCAGAAGAGCGTTTGCAGGCAGCTTTTGCGCTCACCCCAAATGACCCGATGGTTCTGATATCGGCAGCCAGTTCAAGTGATGCTGATCTCAAGGGCAAGGCCCTTTTGAATATTGAACGCATACTGTCGACGCTGCCAGCCAACGCTGTTCTTCCGGAAATCACCAAACTTGCTTTTGCTGCTGGAAAAATTTGTGACGGTAACGGAGACCGTGAGAAAGCCTTCCATTTTTTCAATAGCTTCCGTGGGGGGCTTTATCGGAATTACGACGCACAAAAACAGGCCTGGTTCGTCAATGCCTGCAAGTCGGTTTTCACAAAAGAGTTCTTTGAAAAACGCCAGGACTTTGCGCTTTCCAGCGAACGACCCGTCTTTGTGATGGGGATGCCTCGTTCAGGCGCTACTCTTGTCGAACAAATCATCGCCCGCCATCCGCAAGCTGTCGGTGCTGGCGAACTGCAATTTGTTCCTGACAGAATTCGTGAGCTCTCTCATGGCAGACCGCGCACCCCGGCCTTCTTTGAGCAAGCCCTCGGTCTCGACAAGCGGCAGGCACAACGCATCGGACGCAAGTATCTCACGGTGCTTGATGGCCTCGACAAGCGGGCGAAACGTGTGGTCGATAAAATGCCAGACAATTTCGAACACATGTGGCTGCTGGCCCTGTTGTTTCCCAACGCCCGTTTCATTCATGTAACCCGTGCGGCGGCTGACACCTGCCTGTCGATCTACATGACGCCACTGCCTGCGTATCACAGCTACAATGTCGATCAGGCTTCGCTCGGACATTACTATGGCCAGTACATGGAACTGATGAAACACTGGTCTGATGTTCTGCCGGTTGATGTTTACCAACAATCCTACGAGGCGCTGGTGGGGAATCAAGAAGCGGAGAGCCGCGCACTCCTCAACCATGCCGGTCTTGAGTGGAATGACGATTGCCTGAGACCACCCAGCGAAGACACGCAAGTGTTTACTTTCAGCCGGGAACAGGTTCGCCAGAAAGTCTATTCCTCTGCTATTGGTAGATGGAAGAATTACGAGCCACAAATCATGCCTCTCCTGGACACTTTGAATGAGGCAGTGAAATAAAGTTCGAATGCGAAAAATTCGCGATGTTTCCAATCCGTTTCAAGTAAAAGCCATAGCTTTCCAGCAGAAAGTCTCCGCAAAACATCAGCGACTATGATATGGCTCGACTTGCTAACCTGAACGACAAACGCGCCGGAAGACCTACTTGAAACCAAACCCTCGCCGTCCGGCGCTCCTTTCACTGATCTCCTTCATCTGCTGGTGCGGTTGCCTCGGTGCATTGCTGGTCGGCTTTCTGGGACTGTCGACATTTGTCGCGCCGAAATTCTGGCTCGCGGACAACATGAGCTTTTTTTTAAGGCAGTTTCTCGCAGCAGGACTGGCGGGATGCCTAGCAGGCGCAATCGGGCTGCTGCTGCGACACAGGATGGCTCTTCTCTACCGGACGGTCTGGTTCCTGGCACTGCTGTCGTTCGTTAGCCTGGCCGGACTGACGGGAACGCGCACGCTCGCAAACACCGTTACAATCGCTCCCCTGCAGGAAACCGGGAAGCCGATAAAGGTTATCTCGATCAACCTTGAACACCTGTTTTTGGGGGATGAAGTGCTGCAGGCGTTTCTCAAGAAGGAAAACGCCGACATTGTCGTCATTCAGGAAGTTCTATGGTGGCTTCAGGAAAGGCGTTGGCAGCGATTGGGACTATCCGTCGGCAGTGCTGGAGAAAATGGCTATCCTGACTATTTGAAGGTCGGCGAACTTGGCGGCCTTGCCGTTTACTCACGCTTTCCGATCGTTAAAGAAGACGCCCGCATCATTGCCGGTAAGCTGCCACCCGGCGCCAATGTCTATTACGATGCTGACCGGGAGCTCTTGTCCCTGACACTGGACACGGGCAACGTCCCGTTGCATCTGGTTGTGATCCACCCTGATAGCCCCAGGACCAAATCGCGCTGGAAAAACAAGCGCCGGTATTTCGATGAAGTAGATAGGATCGTAGAAGCCCTGAAGGCTCAAAACGATGGCAGCATCCTGGCAATAGGCGACTGGAACAGCGCACCCTGGTCCGGACGATTTCAGGAGACCTTGTCAAAAACCGAATTGAAAACGGCCTATCCGGACGGCTGGCCACAGACCACACGCTTTTTCTTCGACTACCGCCTGCATTGGATCTTGGGAGCTCCCGTCGACCAGTTCGGTATCTCCAAGGATATTCAGTTGATGGATGTATCGCTCGGACCGCATATCGGCTCAGACCATCTGCCGCTGATTGTCGAGCTCGCACTACCCGAAACACTCCCAAATTGAGTCATTGGCTGTGATTTCAACGTTAAAGTGTTTGAGACATTCGGCAGAATTCGAAACACTGCAATAATCTTCACATCGATTCTAATCCGGTAGCATGGCCAAACTTTATTTCAATTATTCTTCAATGAACGCCGGCAAATCAACGGTTCTCCTACAGGCTGCCTATAACTACAAAGAGCGCGGCATGACCGTGCTTCTGTTGATAGCAGCCCTTGATGACCGGGCCGGCAAAGGCAAAATCGCATCCCGTATCGGACTGGCGGCAGAAGCCGATATCTTTGGTGCAAAGGATGATGTCTTCGAACACGTTCGCGCGACCCATGAAACCAAAAACCTGGACGCCCTGTTCGTGGACGAAGCTCAGTTCCTGACCGATGAGCAGGTTTGGCAACTGGCGAAGATCGCAGACGAACTCCGCATCCCAGTGATGTGTTTCGGACTACGAACAGATTTTCAGGGAAAACTGTTTCCAGGCAGCGCAGCTCTTCTCGCAATCTCCGACAGCCTGAAGGAAATCAAGACAATCTGCTGGTGCGGTCGGAAAGCAACCATGGTCGCCCGTCTGGATGGCGAGGGTCAAATTGTCGATGAAGGCGACCAGGTGGTGATTGGTGGCAACGAAACCTATGTCCCGCTTTGCCGAAATCACTGGTCGCAGAAGCAGTTGGGATAGGGCAGAAATGTTGGACTAGGTTCGCGCTTACAACTTGAACTCAGTTGTCGCAGTTGCGTTTAAAACCACCGTTCTATGGTAACTTGAGGTCTTCTGTCAGGCACTTTTTCGTTTTTTCATGTGCTCTATGCAATAGGCTTTGGCTTCTTTCAGCCCCAGCGGCACTGAATAGTAATATCCCTGGCCAAACCTCACGCCGGATTTCATAATCAGGTCTGCTTGTGATTTACTTTCAATGCCTTCAACCACGATGGTTTTGTTCAATCCAATTGCCATCTCGACGATCTTGTTGAAGAGAAAATACTTCTCACAATCGTCCACAACATCAACAACAAACGATCTATCGATTTTGATTTCATCAATCAGGAGCTGGCGGAGATAGCGTAGAGACGCGAAACCGGTTCCAAAGTCATCCAAAGCGACTTTTACGCCACGTTGACGGAGACGGCCAAGGATCTCATTGACCTTCGTTGCATTTTCGATAAGCACGCTTTCGGTCACCTCAAGCGTCAAAAGCTTGGGTGAAAGACCTGTCTCGAGCAGAATTTCTTCAATCCGGTCCGCTATATGATCGGAACGAAATCCAAGCGCCGACAGGTTCGAACTGATCTTGATCGGCACATTTGTGTCGGAAGCAGCTTCAACCGCGAACGTGGCGGCCTGTCTCAAGACGGCCAAATCGATGTCCTGAACCCTGCCATTATCTTCAGCGATCTTGATAAATTCATCGGGGGCCACATCCTCGCCATTCAGGGACCAGCGCGCCAACGCCTCAAACTCAGTTGGCATTTCATTTCGCAGGCACACCTTTGGCTGGAAGGCCACCCTGATTTCACCGTCTTCAATCGCTTTTGGAAGGGCCGATCCTATGATTGAGCGTCGCATCATGCTTTGACGGATTTTCTCATCGAAAACCTGGTGCTGGTTTTTGCCTGCGTTTTTAGCTGCGTAGAGCGCCGCATCTGCGGATTTCAAAAGAGCAGACACTGTCGTTCCAAGAGATTCCGGCAAAGCCGTAACGCCAACTGAACAACTAGGCCGTATGGACAACCCCTCGTGACTGACTTCGGTTCTCATCGCTTCGGCAACGAATATGCCGAGCTGATTTTCCGTCGGAAACACGTCGGACTGGTGAAGAATGATTGCAAACTCGTCTCCTCCCAATCGTGCCGCAGAGCCACCATTGTATTTGGCAAGTTCATCAAGGCGGTTGGCAACTGCAACAAGCAGGGCATCACCTGCATCGTGGCCAAAGGTATCATTTACAGCTTTGAAATCGTCGATGTCGACGAGCACAATATACAGTCGCTGAGCCCCGTCAGCGTTGAGTTCTCGTTCAAGCCGGTCCAGAAATACCGCGCGCTTTGCCAGACCAGTCAGTGAATCATGCGCTAGTAGAAATTTGGCCTTCGCTTCTGAAGCCGTTTTTTGTCGCTCCAAGTGAACTTGCGCTTCAAGCTCGACGACTGAACGCATACGTCGATTTTCGCGACGCGCCAAGAACGAGCAGCCCATCAACCCTGCAAGAAAAGCGACGCCCGAATAAGCAAGGTTTTTGTGAATCGCGCTGGTCAAATCAGATTCCACGACAAAGGCGCCCATCACGTCACCGACTTTATACGCTTCGCGATTAAGCACCTCGTTGTGACAGGATACGCAAGTCTCAGACTTGGCAATCGATGGAAAAATTGACCGGGCAACGACCCTTCCATCTTCAATTCGATGTTCCTCGATCATGGGGAGTGTCGGGTTTTGTGCCAAGATTGAGATCATTAAACCGAGACGGGCATCCGGCTCCTGAACGGCAAGCTCGAGCCCAGGCGTTCCGGGAACGCGCACAGTTAACGGCGCGTGATCACGCCCCTTTCCATGTTCATCGACAAAAGCTTCCAATCCCAATCGACGGAAAGCTGCTGGCAGGGGCATGTCGTTAGAACGATGGTTTGCGTAGGTTGTGACGAAAGCACTTGCAAAGCGGACAACTTCAGATCGAGCCTGCGCTTCCGTACGAGAGAATTCCCACATCGAAACACCGAAGAAAAAAATGGCGAAGACAATTGCTCCAACAAATGGAAGAACAACAGAATTCGGTGATTTTTTCCAAGTCAGTCGCACCATCGAACCTCAATGAAGTTGCATTATAATTATTTTCAACTTAACAGTTTGCAGATGGATTATTAATTCTTACATTTACGTCGGAAGACGTAAGTATTAATTGCAATTTATTCACACAAAATACTTTACATAACTAAAATTTTCAGGACCCAATCTATTTCAGATGTTTGTTTTAACGAAATTATCTTACTGACTGCCAAAGGACTCACGTCATTCTCCGGACTGTCCTTGACCTGTCGGCTAGCTGATTCTCAGTCAATTTGGCCACAACAGTCACAACGCTGAGCGTCCAATTGGGGCTCGAAATTGAAATTAGCCGCCAATTAGTGGAGTGACCGACGACATTTCCCTCCCCTCCGTCTTTACGGATTTGCCAGATAAGGGAACAGACACCTTGAAGGCATCGCCGCCCCCCCGTAAAAGGGAATAAACGGGACAGGATAGGGGCCCTGATGTTTGGCAAAATATTGAAGTCGCTCTTCGGCTCTTCTGGTGAGACAAAGAGCAGTAAAAAAACTGCAGCGGTCGACTACGACGATTACAAGATCATCGCAGAACCCGAGCTCTCCAATGGCCAATGGCAAGTCGCTGGGCGTATAGAGAAAAAATTCGGTGAAGAGACGAAAGTCCACCGGTTCGTTCGCGCAGACACTTTGCCAGGTGAATCCGATGCGGCCAACGAGATGATCCGCAAGGCCAAAATGATGATTGACCAGCAAGGCGATACGATATTCGATTGAGGAGAACCGCGCCGACGTATTTCGCCGACGCTATCCACCACGTCTCAACATGATGATTTTCTCAGGTTTTGATACTGAGGCAATCTTCTATCCGATGAACAGTTTCGGGTGTCATCGTTCAATTTTGAAAGCAGACATGTCAAGAGAAGTTGTACTCAGCCTGCCCAACATCCTCACCTATGGGCGCATCCTGGCGGTTCCAGCCGTCGCAGCCTGCTTCTATTTTGACGGCAACACGCCACGCTGGTTTGCTCTTGGCATTTTCACAGTCGCGGCGATTACCGATTTTTTCGACGGCTATCTGGCACGCGCCTGGCAGCAGCAATCCGCATTGGGCCGGATGCTGGATCCGATCGCTGACAAGTTGCTTGTTTCCGTATGTCTTCTGATGTTGGCAGCGGACGGCACCATTTGGGGCTGGACGATGATTGCCGCGATCATAATTCTTTGCCGGGAAATCTTGGTTTCCGGCCTCCGGGAATTTCTGGCGGAGTTGCAGGTCAGTGTGCCGGTTACCCAGCTGGCCAAATGGAAAACGACAGTTCAGATGATCGCAATCGCCTTTCTTCTTGCCGGACCGGCCGGAGATACCGTGTTTCCCTACACCACCCTTTTCGGCCTGACGGCACTTTGGCTGGCTGCGGTTCTTACCTTATATACGGGTTACGACTACTTTCGGGCCGGGATAGGCCACATTATTACAGAGTAGAAACCTGGCAGGCCGCAATCGGGCGAGGCTTGTGCGGTTATTTGATTGAGGGATCACATGAACATTCGCTATTTCGCTTGGGTCCGCGAACGTGTCGGCGTTGAAGAAGAAACCATCGAGGTCCCCGGTGACGTGAATACCGTTGCGGACCTGATCTCGCACCTAAAGTCGCTTGACGACAACCACGCCGCTGCCTTTGAAGAAGAAGAGGCTATCAGGGTTGCCCTGGATCAAATGCATGTTGAAGCGGATACAAAAATTGGAAATGCTAAAGAAGCTGCCTTTTTCCCACCCATGACCGGTGGCTGATCAATGGCTGTAGAACCGACTGTGAAAGTTCAGCGCGAGGACTTTGATGCAACCGAAGAAGCTTCCCGGCTGACTTCGGGACGAAAGGACGTCGGTGCACTTGTGAGTTTCGTCGGTCTTTGCAGAGATGAAGCAGGAACCTTGAACGCGCTGGAATTGGAACATTATCCGGGGATGGCAGAAGCTGAGCTCGGCCGGATAGCCAGCGAAGCGATTGAATGTTGGCCGCTAACGGGCCTGACTGTGATCCATCGGTACGGCAAGATCGCACCGGGAAAAAACATCGTTTTGGTAATTGCAGCGTCGGCCCACCGCCGTGCTGCATTTGAAGCTGCAGACTTCCTCATGGATTTTCTGAAAACGCGGGCACCTTTCTGGAAAAAGGAGCATCTTAACTCAGGCAAGAACAGTTCCTGGGTCGATGCAAGGGCCGACGATGAAGAAGACGCAACACGCTGGTCCAACACCTGAAATTTATGCAATCATTGACTGCGTTACCTTGCAACACCCCCTACCCGAGCAGATGCTCCGGTTCGCCCTTCTGAAATGGTCCTGACCCAAGTGAAACACACCAGTGATCCTTCCTACTCTTCAGCCGGTGAAAAAACGGATCAGCGCTCCGATGGCGGCGACAGCGAGGTTCTGCGCAATCCCGGCATCCCGCTAGCAGAATTCATCACGATCATCGCTATGATCATGGCACTGAATGCCCTCGCGATTGACGTGATGCTTCCCGCTCTGCCTGCCATTGGTGACGCACTTAACATTATTGAAGAAAACGACCGGCAACTGGTGCTTGTCTCCTACCTCGCCGGTTTTGGCGGTGCACAGTTGTTTTTCGGACCTCTGACGGATTCACTTGGTCGCCGACGCGTGCTCGTTGGAGGTCTGGCGCTTTATTGCGTCGCCAGCGTTGCGGCAATTTTCACGCAGGACCTCGACCAACTGCTGCTTGCCAGAGTTCTGCAAGGTGTTGGCTGTGCGGGTGCCAGGGTTGCGACCCTTTCTATTGTCAGGGACTGCTATACCGGCCGGCGCATGGGCAAGATTATGTCGCTTGTCATGATGGTTTTCATGGCTGTACCGGTAATCGCGCCTGCTATTGGTCAGGCTATTCTACTGGTTGCCGGGTGGCGCTGGATATTCACGCTGCTGCTGGTTTCCGGATTCACCATGCTGGTCTGGTCCGGCCTGAGGTTACCGGAAACGCTGTCTCAGCAGAATCGGCGTCCCATTGAGTTTTCCAAGGTTTACGAAGCATACAAAACCGCCATCACAACACGGGCGTGCATAGGTTATGCGGTTGGCACGGCGTTCATATTCGGTGGCCTCTTCGCGTTTCTTGCAATGTCCCAGCAGGTGTTCGTCGACGTGTTCGATCTTGGAAAATTGTTCCCTGTTGTGTTCGCCTCGATCGCAATCACGATGGCAATTGCATCTTTTACCAACGCTCAGCTGGTTGAGGCCATCGGCATGCGCCGGCTCTCGCATGCTGCCTTGCTGGTCTACACACTCTTCGGGTTCGCGATTTTCGCAGTTTCGGCGCTTGGCTATGAAAACTTCTGGGTGTTTTTAGTACTTATAACGATTGTCATGATGTGTTTCGGTTTCGTCGGCGCCAATTTCAATGCCATGGCAATGGAGCCTCTCGGCAAGATTGCTGGAACAGCCGCATCTGTAATCGGTTTCATCAGCACGTTGGGCGGAGCGATCCTGGGATACGTCATGGGGCAGCTGTATGACGGAACCACAGCGCCGCTGGGACTTGCATTCACCGTTTATGGCTTGGTTGCAATCGGATGTGTTCTCTTTGCAGAGAGGGGACGCATGTTCCACGCGCTGGAGCGCAGCGGTGCCCAAGATTAGAATTGGAGTTCGGCCTCAGGAACGGACAGGACCAGGTTTCTTCAGGCTGTAACGCGCCGTCAACGCAAGAAGTAGTTTTTCAGGCCCCTCGATAACACCCTCAGACCAGTTGTCCCATTCAAATTTGAGTTTGATCCCATCGTTGATCAAATCAACGCGGCCGTAATCGATCCAGGCGTCAAACCCGTCATAAACATAAGTTTTCGACCAGCCCTCTTCCTGAAGTTCTGCGAGAATGGTGTTAAACGTCTCTGTCTTGATGTTGCCTATGCTGGCGTTCTGATACATCGCCTCACTTCACTCAAATAGTCCGGCTTTTGGTCTACCGCAGTTCGGACCTTGTGAGTAGGCGTTATATGAGATGTCGGATGAAACAAAAAAGGCGGGCCAATGCCCGCCTAAAAACGCTAATTAGATTCAGGAAGATCAGGCAGACACTGCTTTCAGCGCAGGCGCATCCGGTCTGACGGTCGCATCATAATCTTCCATCAGGTTTTTGATGATCTCACCAACTTCAAACTGGGTTCCGGCTATTTCGGATACAGGCGTAACTTCAGCCGCTGTCCCGGTCACAAAACACTGCTCAAATCCGGACAACTCGTCAGGCATGATTGCACGTTCAATCACTTCAATCCCACGATCGCGGGCCAGACCAATCACAGTGCGGCGGGTTATGCCATCGAGAAAACAGTCCGGTGTCGGCGTATGAATCTTGCCGTCCTTGATAAAGAACACATTGGCGCCAGTGCATTCCGCGATCTGGCCACGCCAATCCAGCATGAGAGCATCCGCAAATCCCCTGGATTCAGCAGCATGCTTGGAAATGGTGCAGATCATGTAGAGCCCGGCCGCCTTCGCCTTGTAGGGCGCTGTGCGTGGATCCGGTCGGCGGTAGTCGGCCATATCGAGGCGAATACCTTTTAACCGCTCTTCAGGCGCAAAGTAACTAGGCCACTCCCAGGCAGCAATGGCCAGGTGAATGGTGTTGTTTTGCGCCGAAATTCCCATCATTTCACTGCCGCGCCAGGCGACAGGGCGAATGTAGGCATCCGTCAGGTTCATACGCGCAAGGGTTTCTTCCTTTGCGGCATTGATCTGCTCAGCCGTCCAGGGAATTTCAAAGCCGAGCGTACGAGCAGATTCCAAAAGACGCTCGGTATGCTCTTCTGATTTGAAAATCCGGCCGCCGTATGCCCGCTCGCCTTCGAATACACTGCTACCATAGTGCAGTCCGTGACTCAGCACATGCAGCTTGGCTTCTGACCACGGCACGAATTCGCCATCGTACCAGATATCACCACTGAGCTGATCAAAAGGCGTTCCAGCCATCTTTCATCTCCCGCCCGCTCTTTGAGCGATTTTTGTATTCCTGTAGTAGAGGCGAATGACGCCAGACACTTGCGCCAAATTCACCGCTGTATTTTTTGCACAGCACGCCAACTATCGGTATCCTGATGACCGCGACGAACATGATTGGATTCGTTTATCATCTGACGCTTAAGAAAGCACTCCAGAGACCGATCATTTCGCTCACAGCTGATAACAAGTAACAATCGACCAGAATTAAGTCAATATGACTGACGTAAATTTCAAACCTTCGATTTCTCCTGCCATTCAGGATGGTGATCACCCAATGAAAGATACCGCCTTACCGAGTGGCGAATCCGAGCTGCCCTACGACCTGATCGAACTCCTGTTTTTCGCTTATCGCGAATTCACAGGAGACCCCGACGATGTCCTAGCGCAATATGATTTCGGCCGGGCACATCACAGAGTGCTTCATTTTGTCGATCGCAATCCCGGGATCATGGTAACCGATCTGCTGGGTATACTGCGGATTACAAAACAAAGCCTTGGCCGCGTCTTGAAGCAATTGGTCGACGCCGGGATCATAGAACAACGTGAGGGCCACCATGACCGGCGCCAGCGTCTTCTCTACACAACAGAGCGAGGACATACGCTCGCGGTAGACCTTACCCGGCTGCAACAAAAACGCCTTGAACGTGCCTTAATTGGACTGCCAGATGGCGGCGAGGAAATCATTCGCAAGTTTCTTTTGCAAATGATGGACCCGGACGCGAGAGCAGATATTGTGAAGCTCGTCCGCAGTGCCCACGACCTCGAGGACTGAGCGGCTCTTAAAACCAACCAAAGCTAATTCACGGCCCCTGATCACGAAGACATCCAGACAAGGACAACACAGCCGACATGAATGCCAAGGCACCTGACGACAATGCCAACCACATTCTCCTGGTGGACGATGACAACAGGATCAGGGATCTGCTTTCCAGGTTGCTGAAGGAAAACGACTATCGCGTTTCCTCGGCGGCCAATGCGGCCGAGGCTCGCAAATGCCTTGCCGGTCTTGAATTCGATCTGATCATTCTTGATGTCATGATGCCGGGAGAAACCGGACTGGAACTTGCGGCGTCGCTCAGGAAAGAATCTGAAGTGCCAATTTTGATGCTGACAGCAAGATCCGAAGCAACTGACAGGATTGCAGGCCTGGAAGCTGGCGTTGACGACTATCTGGCCAAACCATTCGAACCACGCGAACTCATGCTGCGGATTGCCGCCATACTCAGGCGCGGAAATCAACAGCCAGTCGTTGCAGCAGAAGAGATTTACTTTGGCCCCTTTTCGTTCAACGCCAATCGAGGTGAGCTAAAAAACGGAGACAACCTGGTGCGCCTCACGGACAGGGAAAAACAAATCCTCTCCATCTTCGCTGAACAACCCGGAGCGACGGTGCCGCGGCACAAGATTGTTGGCGACGAAAGCGGTCTTGGGGAACGCACGGTGGATGTTCAGATCAACCGCCTGCGCAGAAAAATCGAAAGTGACCCGGGCAATCCGATATATTTACAGACTGTCCGGGGCATAGGGTACCGGCTTGCGTGCGATTGATCCGAAAGCATGACGGTTTTTAAAGCCATGCTCAGGCGTCTTCCGATCACAATCCCTTTCAAGCCATTGGTACACGGATACCGCTCCGCCGCACGGCTCGTCTATCGGGTCATGCCGAAAGGCCTGTTCACGCGTACCTTTCTGATCATTGTCGCCCCGATTGTGATCCTGCAGTCCGTTCTCGTCTTTGTTTTCATGGAACGACACTACCAGCTGGTATCCCGGCGGATGTCTGAAGCCGTGGTGAGAGAAATCGCTGCGGTGGTTTATGTTCTGGACAATTTTTCACAGGATCAGGACTATGTGAAAGTCGAGCAAATGGCCTCAAGTGCTCTCGGCATGTCGATGACTGTCCTGCCACTTGAGCCACTGCCCCCACCTGCACCGAAACCTTTCTTTGATGTGATTGACAAGGAACTCAGCCTCGCCATCAGCGAAAAGATCGGGAAACCCTTCTGGATTGACACAGTCGGTCGCTCACGTTTCGTCGAGATCCGAATTCAACTCGAAAATTCAATCCTGAGGGTGTTCACCAGACGCAGCCAGACCTATGCCTCGAATTCGCATATTTTCCTAGTCTGGATGTTTTTAACTTCGCTTGTTCTGATTTTTATTGCGCTTCTTTTTCTCCGCAATCAGATCCGCCCCATCGTCCGTCTGGCTGACGCCGCCGAGGGGTTTGGAAAAGGTCGCCCTGTTGAGGATTTCCGCGCAAGTGGGGCGCGAGAAGTTCGCCGTGCAAGCCTTGCTTTCATCGATATGCGCCGCCGCATTGAAAGACAGATCGAACAACGAACGACGATGCTCGCAGGCGTCAGCCATGACCTGCGAACAATCTTGACCCGGCTTCGGCTACAGCTTGCCTTTCTCGAAAACACACCTGAAAGCGAAGCCATGCGCAAGGATGTGGATGAGATGAGCCACATGCTTGAGGACTATCTCGCCTTTGCCAGTGGCGACGGTGATGAACACATCGAAATGACGGACATGGCTCTTCTTCTGGAAGAAATCGAGGAAGAAGCCGAAATTTCAGGCTATGCGGTCACGACGCGGTTTGACGGCCATTCTGAAGCTGAAGTCAAACGACTTTCCATGAAAAGGTGTCTGTCGAACCTTGTTACAAATGGCTGTAAATACGGTAACCGTGTGGACGTCGTCGGCTGTATCGAGAACAACTGGCTGGTCATCACCATTGACGATGACGGCCCCGGTATTCCCGAGGACCAGCGAGAGGTTGCATTTCAGGCTTTCCATCGACTTGACCTCGCCCGAAATCAGGATGAAACGGGAAGTGGCCTCGGGCTATCCATTGCACGCGATATAGCGCGCTCCCATGGCGGCGACCTCTACCTTGATGACAGCCCCCTCGGAGGGTTGAGAGCAAAGTTGCGCGTGCCTGCGTAGCCCCCTGGAAATTCGACTAATAGAGCCTTCCGCCGATCGGCACATCCTTGTCTGGAGTCAACAGAACCACTTCGCCCTCATCATCCGGAACGCCCAAAGTCAGAACTTCCGACATGACGGGTCCAATCTGGCGCGGTGGAAAATTGACAACAGCCATCACCAACCTGTCTACCAGGTCATCAAGAGAATAGTGCTTGGTGATTTGCGCGGACGTTTTCTTGATACCGATTTCAGGACCAAAATCGATCCGCATCTTATAGGCGGGTTTGCGTGCTTCTGGAAAATCCTCGGCCTCGACAATGCGGCCAACACGCACGTCAACTTTCAGAAATTCATCAAAACTTATCTGGTCGCTCACAAAATAGCCCTCTCATTTCATGGGCGACCATGAACGGACTTCAGGAAACGCGCAAGACCAAATTCATTCAGGCTCCTGCGTGTGTTTCTCCGGAAAAATCGTTGTTTTCACCAGCCGTTTCGTCTTCGTCTCGCCGGTTTTTCCGTCGATCTGAAGACTTTCTGAAAAATGAATTCAGACCTCTGGCAACCTTGTCCAATTTTTTGATGCGTTTCATGAAAGACGTCCCCTTGTCCAGCTCCTTGTCGAGCCTTGCCATGGTACGCGGCATGCCTTCATCATCTTCCTCGAGCCATACATCCACAACACGGGCAAAAGCAATCGAGAGCCCTTGTGCGGTCGCCGTCGCCTTGATGCCCGACAGATCAATCCCGGCGGCAATCAACATCCATTTCTGCGACCTGACTTCAAGACTATTGAAGTCCAGCGCAAGCACAGGATCACGCCTTGCAGTCTTGTGGAGCGCGCGGACTGCATCTTTGTGTTCTGCAAGCGCGTCGATCCGTGTCATCAGCACGTCAAACAGTCTGTCCCTCGCCGGCTGATCACCCATATCTTCGTCACGCTCGTCCAGAACATGCGTATCGATTTTCTCCGCAAAGGCGGCAACGAGCTTCAGCTTGGAAGAATAAGCGCTGCGCAGATCTGAAAGCTTGACCTTTGCCGTTTCCGCGATTAGCGGCATGGAGACATCCTCGTAGGGATGCTCGGACAACAGGTCCAAAAACGTATTCAGGATCTTCTGCTTGGTCTTCGCGGTTGCCATGGAACGCTCTCCAATTAATCGTCTAGAAGAACATAGGAAGTCAGAGGCGCTTCGAAAAGGGTGACGCTCCGCCGCACGCCCGGCGAATTCGCCTACACCCCTATTAATGCAAGAAAATTCGTCAGGTCAGACAGAACTGCTTCAGTTTTGTCTGACCTGAATTTGGCTAATTGGCCAGTTCTCTCGCCCGTTTTACCGCCGCGGCGACCGCTTCGCTCATTACGGGCTGAAGACCATCTGCATGCATCAAAACATCCAGTGCGGCAGCGGTCGTGCCGTTGGGACTGGTCACATTCTGTCGCAAAACGGAAGGGTGCTCCTGTGATTGATGCATCAGCTCCCCGGCACCGCACACGGTGGCAACTGCCAATTCGTGGGCCAATTCCGCTGGCAGACCTGCTGCTCTACCAGCTTCGCTCATGGCTTCCGCCAGATAGAAAACATAGGCCGGGCCAGACCCGCTGACACCGGTTACCAGATCGATCTGATCCTCATTGTCGAGCCAGACCACTTTGCCGACCGCTGACAGGAGCTTTGTCACGGTCTCCTTCTGGTCCTCTGAAACTTTTTCAGTCGGATAAACCGCTGTAATTCCACGTTTTACCATTGCTGGCGTATTTGGCATGCAGCGACAAATCGGAACATCGCCGAATGCGGCGTGAAATTTCGACACTGGTGTCCCAGCTGCCACCGACAAGATGAGTGTGTCTTCGCTCACAGCAGATCTCACCCCGGGCAGCACCACGTCCATCAGCTGAGGTTTGACAGCAATCAGAACGATGCCGGCGTTCATCTGATCAGGGACAGCGGTCACATGGCGGATGCCTTTCTCTTTCAGGAACGCTTCCATTTCCCCGGAGGGTCTGGGATCGCAGACGGTGATGGCAGACGGATCGATTCCCTCAGCCATCCAGCCCGACAACATTGCCCCACCCATCCTGCCGGCACCGACAAGAAGAAAGGGCCGCTCTTTGGAAAAATTCATGCTTCTCCTGCGGTTTCAAACAAGGCCGTGTTCATTGCTTCTGCCGCCGAATGACCGGCCCAGACAACGAACTGGAATGCTTGATAGAAACGCTCGCAGTTTTCAAGTGCATTAGTCAGCATGGCCTCGATTTGTGCTGAAGAAGCTTCGGCACCACCAGCCAGAACCAGCGACTGGCGGAACATGATGACATTTTCCTTGTGCCACAAGTCAAAGTGCCCCATCCAGAGCTGTTCATTGACCAAAGCAAGCAGCCGTAGAATTTCCGTCTTCCTTGGCTCCGTCACTTTGAGGTCGAAAGCACAGGCCAGATGCAGGGCTTCCACTTCTTCCATCCAGGAAAATGAGACGTGATAATCACACCAGCTGCCGCCAAGGGAGATTGTGATTTCATCTTCGGCCGACCGTTCGAAAGTCCAGTCGTTCAACGCCGCGACGGTTTCAATCAAATCAACGGGATTGTCAGGTCGCTCGAACTCGATCTCGATGAGGCTCATTATGCCTTCTCCCCTTGCGAGCCGGGGCCGAGAACCCGATCAGGATGACCAGGCGGGCCACCGGGAAATGTCACATGTCGGAAGAGCAAAACGCGTCCACTGTCAGCCCTTTAGAGCGAACCGGTTCCGTCTTGCTCCGACGAATCCCTATGCGCTTGAGTATAGGGGCAGGAATGACTTAGTGGATACATGCAAGAAGACTCGTAAAAGCCGAATCTTGTGGACGACTCAGCCGAGGGTTTCAGAAAAATGATCGAAAACACCGCAAATCCGCCACGTCCACATGACGTATTTCTGTCATGAACAATTAACAGAAATCGGTCACTTCAGCGTCAACCGCGCAAAATCAAGCGTCTCCGGCGTCGCCAGAGTCGGGATTTTCCAGCTTTGCCAGTCTTGATTCGAGCTCTTCCACCTTGTCGAGCGCTTTTACGGCCATTTCCTTGACGGCCTCATGTTCCTCACGGGACACAATGTCCATATCAGAAAGGAAACGTTCTGCCTGGGCCCGGAAAGCGGTTTCAACTTCACGCCGGGCACCTTGAGCCACACCTGCGGCATCGGTCATGAGTTTGGCAAAATCATCAAGAATACGGTTCGGGCCTTGGGTCATCTGACCCTCCTTGGTCGGGAACTATCTGCTAACAGGACAGGTATGGGGAAACAGTTGCAACTTCAAGGTCCAATTCCGTCGCAGGTAACTTACCCGGCATCGGCCAAGCACTGGCTTGACGGATGCATGAAGATCGCGCAAGCGTTGCCGCTGCTTTCGCCCATCACGCAATGGGCTACCTGAAAGGTTCTGTAGTGCCGCCGTTACTCGTTCTTCCCTTTCCTGCAATCGATCCCGTCATCATCGAAGTCGGGCCGTTCGCCTTGCGCTGGTATGCGCTGGCCTACATCGTTGGCATTGTTCTGGCTTGGCGCTACATGCGTGCTCTCGTTCTCAATGACCGGCTTTGGGCAGGTTCTGCCCGGCCGACTCCGCTGGAAATCGACGACTTTGTACTCTGGGGCACATTTGGAATCATAATCGGTGGTCGCCTCGGATATGTTCTTTTCTATAATCCGGCCTACTATTTTGCCAATCCCGCTGAGGCTCTTGCTGTGTGGACCGGCGGCATGTCCTTCCATGGCGGGTTTGCCGGAACGGTCATTGCAATGATCCTGTTTGCCTGGAAGCGCGGTTTGCCTCTTTGGACGCTGTTCGACCTGGCAGGTTGTGCCGCTCCGATTGGCCTGTTCTTCGGACGCATCGCCAACTTCATCAATGCTGAACTCTGGGGACGACCGACGGATGTTTCCTGGGCCTTTGTTTTTCCAGGTGCAGGTCCAGATCCACGCCATCCAAGCCAGCTTTATGAAGCCGCGCTGGAGGGTGTGGTGCTATTCATCGTATTGCGCGTTCTAAGCCATCGCTTCAAGCTTTTAAGAAAACCGGGTTTTCTTGCCGGCGCCTTCGCATGTGGCTATGGAATTGCGCGTTCTATTGCCGAGTTCTACCGTGTCCCGGATGCGCATATTGGTTACCTGAGCGGTTTCCTGACCATGGGCATCCTTCTTTCGGCACCCATGATCCTTGCTGGACTGGCGGCAATGATCTGGTCCGGCACCCGCAAATCCGAGGCCTCCCCGAGTTGACTGTCCTGAAAGACAAGATCAAAGCCAGGATTGCCAGCGAAGGTCCGATCTCGGTCGCGCAGTACATGACGATCTGCCTCAGCGATCCGGATGCAGGGTATTATACAACGCGTGAGCCATTTGGACAGGCTGGTGACTTCATTACGGCTCCTGAAGTCAGCCAGATGTTCGGTGAACTGATCGGCGCAACGCTCCTTTCGGCCTACGAGGCAATCGGTTCGCCGGAACAATTTGAACTGGTGGAACTTGGCCCGGGCCGCGGTACCCTGATGTCGGATCTTCTTCGCATGGCAGCGCTGCGCCCGGCTTTCCTCAATGCTGCACACTTGAACCTTGTCGAGATGAGCCCCAGGCTACGCAAAAATCAGCAAGTGACACTGAAAAAGTCTCCCTTGAAACCGGAATTTCGAGACACATTTCAAGATGTCCCAGAAGGCCCGGTACTTCTGGTTGCCAACGAGTTCTTCGATGCCCTGCCGATCCATCAATTCGTCAAGACACCCGACGGTTGGCTGGAACGACAGATTGGGCTGGACGATTGCGATGAGCTCACATTCGGTGTCGGTGCGGCCAGATTGCCGGAAGGCGCCATTGCCACTTCCTGCGTAACCAGTCCCCTGGGAACTATTATTGAAACCCAACCGGCAGCGAACGCGATAGCACAAGACATTGGGAGACGATTGGCCCAATGCGGCGGAGCGGCAGTCTTTTTCGACTATGGTTATTTGAAGACAGCCGCCGGCGACACGCTGCAAGCCCTCTACAAACATGCGTTCGACGATGTACTGGCAAATCCCGGCGAAGCAGACCTGACGGCTCATGTTAATTTCGAGGCACTGGCGTCTGCTGCGGTCAAAGGCGGCGCGAAAGCACTGCCTGCCATGACACAAGGAAGTTTTCTCCTGCAAGCAGGTCTGCTTGAACGGGCAGGTTCACTGGGCGCAGGCAAGTCCCATCAGGAACAAGAGGCAATTCGGGACGCTGTCGAACGGCTGGCCGCGCCGGAGCAGATGGGCGAATTGTTCAAGGTTCTGGCTGTCACCGGAACAGGAACTTCTTTCCAGCCGTTTGACACTCCCCATTGAACGCTTCAAGGATCATCGGAATGAACTGGAATCGCATAATGCGGAGCACGGCATGAAGATTGAGGCGGATGAGTTGAAGTTTGATGGCCTGCGCCATGGTTTCTTCACGCGCAGAGGCGGCGTCTCCAATGGCATCTATCAAAGTCTCAACATCGGAGTTGGTTCCGATGACGCCAGAGACATGGTTCTGGAAAACCGCAACCGCGTTGCTTCAGAAATGGGCGTCGTCGCTGACCTGCTCATTTCGCCCTATCAGATCCACTCGCCTGACGTGATCACCGTCTCCGGACCGTTTGAAGACCGCGCGGAACGAAAGGCGGATGCGCTCGTCACAAATACTCCTGGATTGGCAATCGGCGTGTCGACAGCAGACTGTGGGCCCGTTCTTTTTGCGGATCCCGAGGCCCGGATTGTCGGCGCTGCCCATTCCGGTTGGAAAGGCGCGATTTCAGGCGTCCTGCAGAACACGGTGACCAGCATGGAGGCCCTTGGCGCCACCAGGGCGAACATCATTGCAGTGCTCGGTCCAACCATCTCGCAGAGAGCGTATGAAGTCGGTCCTGAGTTTCAAAAGCGTTTTGTTCAAGATGCAGCTGACAATCAGCGTTACTTCAATGCATCGGAACAGGCTGAACATTTCATGTTCGATCTTCCCGCCTTCATCACCGATCGTCTCAGGCAAATTGGTCTCGCGAATGTGGCGGATTTGGCCGAGTGTACCTATGCTGATGAAGACCGGTTTTTTTCTTATCGTCGTACCACGCACCGCAAGGAGCCGGACTACGGCCGCCAGATCAGTGCAATTGTATTAAGTTGAGGATGTTTCATGGCACTTCATTTTTCCGATGCCGAATTTGAAAGCCGTTTTGAAAAGCTCAAAGCTGTCATGGAAGCAGAAAGGCTCGACGCGATGCTGCTATTTGCGCAGGAGAGCATGTACTGGCTGACGGGCTATGACACCTTCGGCTTTTGTTTTTTCCAGTGCCTTGTGGTGACCAGGGAAGGACAAATGGTCCTGCTCACCAGATCGGCCGATCAGCGGCAGGCAAAACACACGTCGAACCTCTCCGACATCCGCGTCTGGGTGGACAGGGGGTCAGCCAGCCCTGTTTTGCAGTTGAAAGACATGCTGTTCGATATGGACCTGCTCGGGAGCCGTCTCGGTGTTGAGTACGACACCCACGGCATGACAGGCAAGATTGCTCTTCAACTGAATGCCGAATTGACCAGCTTCGCGAACATCAGTGATGCGTCCGACCTGATCCCGGAGCTACGCGCGGTAAAGTCGCCGGAAGAAATTACCTATGTGCGCAAGGCTGCTGAGCTTGCCGACGAGGCCTTCCATGCTGCCATGGATGAAATCAAACCGGGTGTCAGCGAGGGCCATATACTCGCGGCAATGCAGGGTGCGATTTTTGAAGGCGGCGGCGATTACCCCGGGAACGAGTTTATCATCGGGTCCGGAGCCGACGCGCTTTTGTGCCGCTACAAGGCCGGTCGCAGGAACCTGACTGCCCAGGATCAGATCACATTGGAATGGGCAGGCAGTTACCGCCACTACCATGCTGCTGTCATGCGCACGGTGGTCATCGGTACGCCAACCGACAGACATCAGGAAATGTATGTCGCGGCCAGAGAGGCGCTTTCTGCAGTCGAGACTCAACTGGTTACCGGCAAGACGTTCGGAGACGTTTTTGATGCCCATGCCGAGCGCATGGACGCTCACGACATGATGCAGCACCGTCTGAATGCGTGTGGCTATTCGCTCGGTGCGCGATTTACGCCGAGCTGGATGGACACGCCGATGGCCTACAAGGCCAACCCGGCCGAAGTGAAGCCTAATATGGTGATCTTCATGCATATGATCTTGATGGATTCCATTACCGGGACGGCAATGACATTGGGACAAACCTACCTGACAACGGAAGGTGCACCTGAGAGCTTATCCACGCTGCCCCTCGACCTGCCGGTCAAGTCAGGCTAAACCTTTTGCAAATTGGCGGTTCATTTCATCTTAGTAGGTTAGGTGTAGATGGTCCGCATTCACGATGCACAAGTCACCGTTACCAGGCCGTTTCATGCTCGACTTTTCCAGACAGAGTTCTTTTTCCCCCTTGCGGGTTCTGGCAGGTTTCCTGCTTCTGGCCGGCCTAGCGGCTTGCCAGGGCTCACCGCAACCACCCAGCCCTATCGCGACAACAGCACCTGTTCCGACAATTGCTGGTCAGGTGGACGCGGAAGAAGGTGTCACCTTTGCCTTTGAGCCCTTTACAGGAGCCCCAGGCAATATCGCGGATACTCTGTCGGAGTTTATTGGTGCAGAGGCCCGCGATCAGGGGATCACTCTGGTTCGGCGTGTCGGTGCAAGCGCCACATATCGTGTGAACGGTTATCTGTCTGCAACGGGTCAGCCTTCGACGGGAACCGTATTTTATGTCTTCGATATCGTTGACGGTTCGGGACGACGTGTGAAACGAATCTCCGGCACCGAGGCGACTGGTGGCGCTTCTGGAGACCCCTGGCGATCGGTGAGTGCGGCCACGCTGTCACGGATTGCCAACAGATCCATGGTAGAAATCAAAGCTTGGCTCAACCGATAATGAGCAATTAGCCGGATAAATCCCGGACCACATCAGAAAAAATCAAAAAAAGCGGGTTTCCTGCGTCAAGGGCTGTTGTGGTCCGAGTGGTAGGTTGTTACAACGCCGCCGCCTGCCAAGGGTTTTCAAGAGATTCTCTACGCGCTGGCATTTGTTACGACCTAGGCCCTTTCCGTGTGCTTGTCTGGCCCGATCCTGCCCTGCAAGCCCGGTGTCGCACCAGAAGGACTTGCGGCTCATGAAGATCGTCGCGGGCAACTCCAACCGAGCCCTGGCTGAGGAAATTTCCAACTATCTGGAAGTTCCTTTGGCCAAATGTCAGGTCCGGCGGTTTGCCGACCAGGAAATCTTCGTAGAAATCCAAGAAAATGTACGCGGCGAAGACGTATTCGTCGTGCAACCAACCAGCTACCCAGCCAATGACCACTTGATGGAACTGCTCATCATCATTGATGCTGCGCGCAGATCCTCCGCTCGCCGTATTACGGCAGTGCTGCCCTATTTCGGCTATGCCCGCCAGGACCGCCGAGCGTCAGGCAGAACTCCCATTTCGGCAAAGCTGGTCGCAAACCTTATTACGGAAGCCGGTGCAGACCGCGTTTTGACCCTGGATCTCCACGCTGGACAGATCCAGGGTTTTTTCGATCTGCCGACAGACAACCTGTTCGCGGCTCCCGTCATGACCCGCGACATCAAGGAACGCTACGCCACTGACAATGTCATGGTCGTGTCTCCAGATGTCGGTGGTGTGGTTCGCGCCCGCGCACTTGCCAAACGCATCGATGCCCCGCTTTCCATCGTGGACAAACGCCGTGACAAGCCCGGGGAATCGGAAGTCATGAACATCATCGGTGAGGTGAATGGGTTTGACTGTATTCTGGTCGACGATATCGTCGACAGTGGCGGCACCCTGTGCAATGCAGCCGAGGCCTTGCTCGCCAAGGGCGCAAAGTCGGTGACTGCCTATATCACGCACGGTGTTCTCTCCGGAGGCGCAGTCGCCCGTGTCACGTCTTCGATGCTGAAAGAGCTGGTCATCACCAACTCAATCGAGCCGACGGCGGCAATCACGGCGGCAGCAAACATCCGCGCCATCTCGATCGCACCGCTGATTGGCGAAGCAATCAACCGCACAGCCCTCGAAAAATCAGTTTCGAGCCTGTTCAGCTGATTGAACGGATACTGAAAAAAAGGCCGGTCTCGATGAGACCGGCCTTTATTTTTGATCTCGGACCGGATCAAGCGGTCGCAACATCCGCAACGAACCTGTCGACCAATTCCTTGACACGTTTCGCCTGCGCATCGCTTTCTTCGTCAGCAACCCACTGATCGACTTCAAGCTGCTGCCGTCGGATTTCAATTGTCCGGAAATCTGCAACAGCTGTTGCCATGTCATCAATTTCATCACCGCCTGCCCTTGCTGAGACCTCAACCGTTGGGTTGCCATCCAACATTTGTGACATTGCGTCCGAAAGGCGTTTGATACGACCCGTCAGGCCTCTTGCGACTAAGGCGCCGACGGCAACGGCAGCGAGCGTGCAAATAACGATAAGACCAAGGATCAGGTTCATCAGGAAAGTCAGCGGCGCTTCGACTTCTGCCGTTTCTTGTGTCACCACAACGGCGTAGTTGCGCCCAAGGAATTCAAAAGGGACAACCGCAGCCTCAACATCAGCACCCAGCAAACCAGCCAGCCTGACATAGTTTCGGCTGTTGCCAAGAACAGACATGACTTCCCTGCGGCTCAAGCTTGAATAAAGGAGCTCGCTGACATCGTCCGTTCTGTGACTATCGTTTTGTATGAGGCCGTTTTCATTCACAAGAAAGACGTTGCCTGTTTTCCCAAGGTCGGCGTATTCGGCAAGCAACAAGCTGATCTTGTCAGTCGGAACATGGTGGATCAGCGCTCCTATATTCTTGTTCCCGATGCTTACAGGAGCCGAAAAGAAGCTGGTCGGTTTATCAGAATTTGGTCGATATGCCTGGAGATCAAAGAAGTGGGCGCTTTCAGCACCTCCCTCCATTGCACGTTCGAATGCCAGGGCAACATTGGCCGTTTCCCATTCCGGTGAACGCAGGTCGGCAGCGAAATCGGATCGTTTGCGGACTGAATACACGACACGACCTTCTGAATTGATCAGTAGGGTATCCTGTATCCCGTTCTCTTGTGCGAGCTGTCGCAGAATGGGGTGAAATTTGCTGTGAGACCGGTCGTAGGGTTTTTGACCGGCCTTCGCCAATTCTGCACGCTCATTTTCCGGGTGAGGGTTGTCCGTGATGTAGGACTTGATGAGGATGGACCCGGCCTTGCTGCCGTGTTGAACCCACCCCTTCTCGAAGTCTGCGAGTGCTGCACGCACTGTTTTGCTCTGCGCGTTGGATAACAAGGTTGAGCGAACCCCGTTCAGTACACTCAACAACTTGTCTTTTCGGCCTTCGGCAACTGCCATCAACCGTCCTTCTGCCTGTGAGCGAACGATGCCAACTCCGGCCAGATAACTGGCACCGCCGACCACAACACAACACACCAGAACCAATCCTGCGAACACCGCAGGAAGCTTCCTTGTAACCCTCACCCGTTTTCCTTTGAGCTAGGACGATCTAACGCCCTGTTTTTTTATATCTTACAGACGGCCGACGTTCACGCCGAAGGTGACAGCACCAATGGTTTCACCGCTGGCAGGGTCAACAACACTCACGCTGACCTGGCTCTGCAACTGCTGCGTACTGTCGTCCTGCTCAAGCTCACCAACGTGAACGGCGTCTGCGCCCTTCAGGAAAGTTTCTTTCCATTTGGCCTCATCGCCCTGCCAATAATCCGAAGTTGCAGCGCTCTGGCCGACATTCAGTCCCTTGGCGTCCATAACGAAGATTTCCGTGAAAAGCCCGACACTACTCTTCTGCTGACCAGCGAGATAGCGCGACAGATCGTTACTCAGAACACCTTCGATCATGGGTTTGTCGCCAGCTTTCGTCTCGGCGCGCCAGGTTTTGTCGAGCGCGTCTACTTTTGCCTGGTCGTAGGAAGCAGTCGCTTCGTTCTGCGCCTGGACGGCTGCGATCACTTCGGCTGAGGTGGCAATGTTAGCAATATCTCCTGCTGCCAACTCTTCGAGTTCTGTTTGGAAGCCGTTTGCGAATACGATATTTGCAGCGAGAACGCTCATTGCAACAGTTGACATAAGTATTTTCATCAGTATCTCCAACAGTAAGGGTCCTCGTATACTTGAACAAAAACAATTTAAACAAAGGTATATAAAGTTATCACCTATAGTTGCACAATTAGATTTGATTAGTACCATAAATTGGTAAATACAACCCAAGATAACTGCAAGGAACCGTTACGTGAGCAGGTTCTGGGCGCTGGATGCCTGACGCACAGGTAGCCCCGTGCGCCAGATGCATCATTATTTGTCGGTTATTTCACCCGGCAGACTCAGATCTCCTGAAGCTACGTCAAAGACATCGACGACACAGGCAAGCGGCGCGTGAATGTTCTGGTTGATACGCAGAGCCGAAGTCACGCCGTCATATTTCATTCCTTCGACAATCGAAGGATCGTCAAACGCGACATTGATGGCGATTTCCGGCCCGTCAAACACCGGAGAAAAGCCAGGACTGTCGATATAGATCGGCACACCTGGCCATGTCGCAGGCATTTTAGGCGCGGCACCCTCCGCAATATCCTGCACGGAAAGCGAACCGGCTCCACATGCCCCGTTGGGCGTCAAGACAACCCAGTGCGAATGCCACTTGTCCCCGTCATTTCCGACGTCACCATCACCACTTTCATCAAATAGCGGTGTGTCGTCGAAGTCCGGGTGAATTGCCGCAGCAAGTGCCAGAACGCCCTTCCCGCCTTCAAATCCAACTGACGCAGGGTCAAGAGACGTTGGCCAGACATAAGTATGGATGCCAGCGCCGCCAAACGCGCCTTTAGCTTCAGGCTGAGAGGTACCGGCAGCGCCCTTGAGGGTCATATGGAAAGTCACGATGCGGCCCTTCCGGTGCACATGGGCGGCCAGAATGTCGTAGGTTTGGTCGGCCTCCACGTTTTCCGGCGACAAAACCGCGCCACTCTGGTTCACCGCGTGGTGACTATGATCGCCGCCTGCCAAAGCCGCGGCCGGTAGTCCTGCGACGAGCAAGCTTCCCAATAATGATTTCAACATGACTAACTCCTTGTTTGAGAGAGTCACTCTAATAGTAGCGAGTCGAAACTATTGCAAGTTTAATTTCGACTCGCTACATATTATTCATGACCGAACCATCACAGACGCAAATCATCCGGGATTTGATCGACCGACTGGGCCGCCTGAGTGCCGCCGAAGAATGGAATGGGCCATTAAACCCGTCACAATTTGCCGCGCTGTCCTATTTGGCACGCGCAAACAGGTTCTCGCGCGCGCCCTCCCATGTTGCCGACTATCTCGCCACAACGCGTGGAACCGCTTCGCAAACGCTCAAGGCGCTAGCCCGCAAAGACATGATTGAGGAAACCCGATCTGAGGCCGACAAGCGAAGCATCAGTTATGATGTAACGACTTCAGGCACAGAGCTTCTATCGACCTCAACCGGTCTCGATCAAGTGATCGGATCTCTTCCCGGCGACATTCAAAACTCTCTGGCGTCTTCGCTGAAGGCACTTGTATTGACGGCGCTGCATCAACGCGGCGGCAGATCGTTTGGCGTCTGCAACACTTGCCGGCACCACGAAAAGTCCAAAACAGGAAGCTATTGCCGACTGCTTGAAGTATCTCTTTCGGCAATCGACTCCACGCAGATTTGCCATGAACACGCTGCCCAATAGGAAATTCACGACATGACCCAAAGCGCGCGCATTTTGAACTTGTATCTGGGCAAGCCGGAACATCGTTGGGAGGGCAAAGCCCCTTCCGCTATTTGCAAGACTTCTGCCACATCGCCTATTGAAGTCACCACGACCGGCCTGACAGGAGATCAACAGGCCGATCTGGCCGTGCACGGTGGGCCGGAAAAAGCGCTGCACATCTACCCGTCAGAACACTATGCCCACTGGAAAACCGCCTTTCCCGAAAAAGAAGCTATCTACAAGCCTGGCGGCTTTGGCGAGAACCTATCCACTGAGGGCTTCGTCGAACAGGACTTGTGCATCGGCGATATATTCGCCGTTGGCTCGGTTCGGCTGCAGATTTCGCAAGGTCGCCAGCCCTGCTGGAAGCTGAACCTGCATGCAGATAATCCTGCGCAAGCAGCAGCCTTTCAGAAGTCGGGACGAACCGGCTGGTATTTCAGGGTTCTGGAAACGGGATCGATCTCCGCCGGTGACACAATCGAAGTCGTTGACCGTCCATGTCCCGACTGGAACTTGCACGAGGTTATCCTGGCAAGATTTAACCCGCGTCTTGCGCCTGACATCGCGCTTGCGCTCGCCAACCTTGAGGAGTTGGCTGAGCCCTGGAGGGCTTCCTTTGCCAAAAAGGCCAACCCGGGATATGCCGAAGACACATCAAGGCGTCTCAAAGGATAAAAACCGGCACCAAAATCGGGTCGGATTATGATCTTGAAAGGTCGGGAGCTCTTGCATCCCTTTGGCTTTTCCGCTATACGCGCGCTCGCGCCTCACCCCTGGAGGAGGCGCTTCTGGACCGAATCCGGACAATTCAAGTCTTTTTGCAAGGCGTGGTCGTTCGCCGGTCCGTATCATACACTCAAGGAGTTTTGTCATGGCTGCCAGCTATGAGCTGAAGGCGTCGGCACGGGACCGAGTGGGCAAGGGGGCCGCACGGACACTGCGTCGCGAAGGCCTTCTACCTGCCGTGATCTACGGCGGAAAAAAACCGGCACTGCCGATCACCATTGCGGTGAAAGAAACGACCCTCACGCTTCACAAGGGCGGCTTCACCGCTTCAATCGGTATCATTGATATCGACGGTGAAAAGCATCAGGTCATTGCGAAGGACTTCCAGCTGCATCCAGTGCGCGACGATGTCCTCCACGTTGATTTCCTGCGTGTTGCCAAGGGCGCGACCCTTACGGTCGAGATCCCGGTTCAGTTCCTCAACGAAGAGGATTGCCCAGGCCTCAAGAAGGGCGGCGTTCTGAACATTGTTCGCCATACTGTTGAAATGACAGTACCCGCCGACGGCATTCCAGAATCCCTGGAAATCGACCTGGCTGAAGCACAGCCGGGCGACAGTCTCCACATTTCCGCAGTAACCCTGCCGGAAGGTTGCGCACCGACCATCACCGATCGTGATTTCACAATCGCAACGATCGCTGCACCGGCTGGTGTTCAGGAAACTGAAGAAGACGAAGAAGCAGCAGAATCTGAAGAAACAGAAGAAGAAGCAAGCGAATAGGCTTTTTTGTCGCAAGTCATCTGCGGGAGGCGGTCTCCGCCTCCTCGCTCTGAAGCAGCCGACATCGGCTGCTTTTTCATTTCAAGACCGATCTTGAAAGGTGTCCCATGAAACTGATCGTCGGCCTCGGCAATCCTGGTTCGAAATATGCAGGTAACCGGCACAACATCGGTTTCATGGCTGTTGACGAAATCCAACGCCATCACGCCGGTTTCCAGCCTTGGCGTGCCCGCTTCCAGGGTCAGATTTCTGAGGGCAGGCTCGGTTCCGAGAAAGTTCTGCTGCTCAAGCCAAGCACCTATATGAATGAATCCGGCCGTTCTGTCGGCGAAGCGATGCGCTTTTACAAGATCGTGCCGGAAGACATTGTTGTTCTCTACGACGAACTCGATTTGCCGCCGGCAAAATTCCGCATGAAAAAAGGCGGAGGCCATGGTGGCCACAATGGCTTGCGCTCCCTCACCGCACATATTGGCGCGGATTACCGGCGGCTTCGCCTCGGCATTGGCCACCCTGGCGACAAGAAACTGGTGTCCAACTATGTGCTTGGTGACTTCGCCAAGGCCGACGCCGACTGGCTTGAGCCGCTGCTGGATGAAATTGCCCGGCACGCGGATCTGCTTGCTGAAGGCAAGGACAGTCAATTTGCCAACAAACTGACCCTTGCGCTTGAGCCCGAAAAGGCACAGCGCCCCGATAAGGCACAGCGCAAGGACAAGCCAGCGGACACAATCGCAACGGCACCACGCGCTGCAAAGCCCAAGGGCCAGAGCCATATCCGGCAGGCCAGACAGCAGAAACCGGTCAGTGCGCCCAAATCAGGTCCAATGGCTGAAATGCTGAAAAAGCTGCTGGGGGGAGACAAGAGCTGAGGGCTTTAGCTTCGGCACGCCCACCAGGCAGCAAACGCTTGACCTGTCGACCACGCTCGGGCATGTAGCCCGGCAATAGATTCAAGATCCAAACCGAAAGCGAACTCTCATGGGTTTCCAGTGCGGCATTGTCGGACTGCCAAATGTTGGCAAGTCCACGCTCTTCAACGCGCTCACCAAAACCGCAGCGGCTCAGGCAGCCAACTATCCGTTCTGCACTATCGAGCCGAACACCGGTGAAGTGGCTGTTCCAGATCCGCGCCTCTACGCCATCCGCGATATTGCCGGGTCCAAGGAAGTCATTCCGACCCGCATCACCTTTGTCGACATTGCTGGTCTTGTGCGTGGTGCGTCTACCGGTGAAGGCCTCGGCAACCAGTTCCTTGCAAACATTCGCGAAGTCGATGCGATTGCCCATGTGCTGCGCTGCTTTGAAGATGACGACATCACCCATGTTGAAGGCTCCATTGACCCTCTGGCAGACGCCGAGACAGTGGAAACCGAGCTCATGGTCGCCGACATGGAGAGCCTGGAGCGCCGCATTGCGCCCTTGAAGAAAAAGGCCAATTCCGGCGACAAGGAAGCAAAGGTTGTACTGCCCATCATGGAAGCGGCTCTCGCACTGCTTCAGGACGGCAAACCGGCGCGCGATCTGGTGCTTGCAGACGCAGAAGAAGCCAAGCTTTTGAAGGGCCTGAACCTGCTCACGTCAAAACCTGTGCTCTATGTGTGCAACGTAGAAGAAGGGTCGGCCGCCGAAGGCAATGCCTTGTCTCAGAAAGTTGTCGAACGGGCCAAGGAAGAAGGCGCATCAGCCGTTGTGATTTCCGCCGCAATCGAGGCTGAAATTTCCCAGCTCGATAACGACGAACAGGCCGAATTTCTGGAAACGATCGGCCTTGAAGAGACCGGCCTCGACCGCTTGATCCGTGCGGGATACGGTCTGCTGGAACTAATCACCTACTTCACCGCCGGGCCAAAAGAAACCCGTGCCTGGACCATCACGGAAGGCACGAAAGCACCGGGAGCTGCCGGTGTCATCCACACCGATTTCGAACGCGGCTTCATTCGTGCGCAGACCATTGCCTATGACGACTATGTGTCTCTGGGTGGTGAAAACGCTGCCAAGGACGCAGGCAAGGCACGCGACGAAGGCAAGGAATACATCGTCAAGGACGGTGATGTTCTCTTGTTCAAATTCAATACCTGATTGAATTCAGCAACAAGCTGAAACTCTGATATTGCGCCTCCTCTGAAACTGTATTGTTGCAGACGAGGCGTAATACCCGGTCGCATTTTCAATGAGATAACGGTGCCGGAGCCGAACCTTTGAAACGAACTGGAAAGGGTTGCATACTAACTTCCCCGTAACGGATAAAGTGTCCTGGGGGGAAGAAAATGACGGCGAGCACAACGCATACGAAGAAAATCCTGGCCGGGACCGTCGGCAATACGCTCGAATGGTATGACTTTGCCGTTTACGGCTATCTTGCTCCCATTATCGCACAACAGTTTTTCCCCAGCAGCAGCCCGACCGTCAGTCTGATCAGCACATTTGGCGTGTTCGCAGCAGGCTTCCTGATGCGCCCGATTGGAAGTCTCTTGCTTGGACACATTGCGGACAAGGCAGGGCGAAGCAAGGCACTGCTCCTGTCTGTTGCCTTGATGGCAATTCCAACCACGCTCATTGCATTCCTGCCAACATTTGATTCGATTGGAATTGCGGCACCAATTCTGCTGACCGTGCTCCGGCTCCTGCAAGGATTGTCGGTCGGCGGGGAATACACCGGATCTTCGGTCTATCTCTATGAGATCGCAAACAAGGAACGAAGATGTTTCATTGTCTCCTGGGCCTTGGTGGGAGCCGTCTTCGGTGTTCTGCTCGGATCAGGTGTTGCCGCAATCGCAACCAGCCTTCTTCCCGCAGATGATCTGGCGACCTGGGGCTGGCGCGTTCCCTTTGCCTTCGGCCTTCTGGTTGGACTGACTGGCTTCATGATCAGAAGCGGCAACAAGGCGGAGGAAACAGATCAGCCTCCCTCGCCGCACGATCCGGTCAGCGTGCCTGTTGGTGAAGTTGTCCGCAATCACAGACCGGCACTCTTGCGAACCATTGCCTGTAATGTGTTGAACGGTGTCGGTTTTTATCTGACCTTCGTCTATCTCACGACCTATCTGGTGGCCTACAGCAAGCTTACAGAGAGCAAGGCGCTCTCCATCAACACAGGCGTCATGATCGTCTTCATGATCCTCGTGCCTGCTGTCGGTTTCCTTGCGGACAAGACCAATCGCCGGATCTTGTTGTTGATCGGCTCGGGCGGTGTTGCGGTGCTCGGCCTGCCGATGTTCTGGCTGCTGCACCATCATGACACGGTCATGGTTGTCCTGGGACAGCTGGGCCTTGCGATTGTCCTCGCCTTCTTTTTCGCACCGCTGATGGCAACGATGATCGCTCAATTCCCCCGGTCTGTGCGGGTGACAGGATATTCCATCGGATACAATATTCCATTGGCGCTGTTCGGCGGGACTGCTCCCCTCGTGGCAACCTACCTGATTGACAAGACCCACTTGCAGCTTGCACCAGCTTTCTACCTGATTGCCGCGGGCATTCTTACCTTCATCGTCATTTGGTACATGCCGGATACCGAAGATATCGGCGACTAGAGGTCGGCCCCGAGAGAATGCACATGAACACAATCCTTCTCACCGGCTTCGAAGCCTTTGGCAACACGCCAGTCAACCCGGCTGAACAGGTGGCAAATCGGCTCGACGGCGAGGTGATAGAAGGCGCGCGCATTGTCTCGCGCATCATTCCCAATACCTTCTTTGTCTGTATTGATGCCGTCAAAGCAGCTCTGAATGAAATCGGCGCCGAGGCAGTCGTCATGATGGGTGAATATGGCGGCCGGGCGACAATTACCGTTGAGCGGATCGCACTGAACATCAACGACAGCACCCGTTACGGTCTGAAAGACAACGCCGGTGTGGAACTCCAGGACCAGCCGACTGCCGAAGATGGCCCCTTGGCCTATCAAAGCACCCTGCCGATCCGGGCCATGGTCAAAGCCATGCGCGACGGCGGAGTGCCGGCAGACATTTCAGACACCGCCGGCACTTTCTGCTGCAATCACCTGTTCTACGGCATCCGGCACCATCTGGCGGTCACTGATAGCGCAGTCCGCGCAGGCTGGATCCACTTGCCCCATCTCCCGGAAGTCGCAGCAATGGAAGCCAACATCGGTGCACCCAGCATGTCGGTTGAAACAGCTTCTGAAGGAATACGCCTGGCCCTGAAAGCGCTGATCAGGCACCCACAGGATATCGATAGTCCGATCTCGGGTCGGTTGCAGATTTGATAATTGTCTGGTGAAAGCGTCCTTATGAGAACCGCCTACCCAATCTTGATAAAGTCTTTCTTCTTGCGCCCGCGTATCCTGCGGCAGACCTCGTAGCCCTCTCGCGATCCCTCGTCGTTGGTATTTCCCTCAATCGTGTCGCAGGTTCGCCCAGCATAGTTGAAGGCGAAACCCGTGTGGGTCCAGTCGCTCGACGTCCTGCGAACGAGAAATATGCAGCAACTCCCCAAACCGGCATCGGAAAAATTCGCCGGGCTAGCGTTGAGACTTCGTTCCGAGACAAAGCGGCCTTCGTTCCTGGCCTGTGCCGCAAGCAGGTCGCATGAAAACGACCCGTCAATCGGGGTCGAGATCCCGGTGACTTTAGCGGCCTGTTTCAACACGAAGGTGACAAACCCTGCACACCAGGGCCAGGCACGCCCTTCGTTGCCGTTCATGTAAGCCCGCACCCATGGTCCCATGTTCTGGCCACCGATCTCGACCGGATGTTCCCTGAGGTGCTGGTTTGCAATGCGCATAACTGCATCCGGGAGAGAGTTCACGGTGCCTGCCGGTTGTGAAAACGCGCGCACCATGGGTGCAACAAGGTGTGCCCAGGTTGCCTTGTTCACGACACCCGAGCTTGCCTCGCCGCGAGCTTCTTGAAACGCCTTGACGGACCGCTTGGTAGCCTCGCCAAATTCACTGTCGACTGCCGTTCTGAAATTGTGAAAAGTCACCCATTCCTGAACCCTGCGGGCCTTCATGCCGCGCGCGCCTTCAGCAACATCTCCAGGGAACGCGAACTCGACTTCAACCTTGCTGAGATAGTCGAGCAAACTGCCTACATCCGCATTTTCGACCGGAACGTTGCCGCGATATCGATTGTAAGCACCTTTTGTGTTGGGGCCGGGCACGCCGCCGAAAGTACCGTCGTAAAAGCCCAGGTGTTGCAATCCACGCTGGATGAGAACGCCATCCTGCTTGTCGACATTATCCAAGTCCAAGGGGCTGATCGTCATGCTTCTCTCCCTTAGTGACAATTCCCAGATGCGCAATCAATCACACTTCAATTCAAAACAACCGCGAATGCTGTAAACTTCAGCAGTATATGGTTGAGAACATTAAAACAGCAATTTCTGGGAGAATATCAAATTACGGACAGCTGCCATTTCTATTATTTTGTGAGCAGTATTTTCCTCAATTTGCTCCTTTGCCTGCTCACTAGGTCCAAACAAAAACCCGGAATTTCATCCGACCCAGCTTTTGTCATCTGAATTTAGTCAATCAATCCTGGAACTTGAGAGCGACGCAAAAGTATAGCACAGGCATCCTAGGTAATTGTGCCATTGCCAATACAACAGGATGTGACGTGCATCACATCGCATCGATGCATCGCTGGGTAGTGTGTATTTGTTGCTGATGAGAGCGCCTCCTCACAGCAATGCTGGACCCCACCTCCAGCCTGGCTACCGGTCCTACCCTGCCCACCCAAGGAACCGGCGGCCAATCCCCAAAGGCAATGTTCCGGGCCTCTGTGTGCTCTCACTGAGAACCGCAAGGACCCGGAACATGCCTGGAACCCTCCGATTTCCAAATTTCTGCACAAGGTTCGCCTACTTCTTTGGGCGGAGAAGCCATTTGAGCGCCAAATCCCCAAAAAAAAGCCCGGGGTCTCCCCCGGGCCAGTTTTTGCTATCTGAAAATCAGCGCTTGGCTGCATAGTACGAAACGCGCCGCTCCAAATAAGCGAGGATCTCAGAGACCGAGAAGGCCAGTGCAAAGAGCACGAGTAGAACCGCCCAGAAATGCGACATCAGGAAATTATTGGCATAGAGCTCGAACAAAGCCCCGAAGCCGACAATCGAGATCAGCAGCTGACCAATGATGACGCCCTTCACTGCCCGGATCACGCCGATACGAACGCCGCCCAGGATTTCTGGAAGCGCTGCCCAGAAGTAGATCTTGTAAAAGGCCTGAAGCGGATTGGCGCCATAGCAACGGGCCATCTCCACCAGCGACCTGTTGATCTGCAGAACCCCAGCGCGCGTGTTCAGTATGATGATCCAGATCGCGAACAGGGTCGTGGTGATGATGATCGATTTCATTCCGAACCCGAACAGAACCATCAAGACCGGAACAAGAGCTGTCAGCGGTGCACTCAGGAACATGTTGACCCAGGGCAGAAACAGTTCGTCCACCAGACGGTTCTTGCCCATCATGATCCCAAGCGGAATCCCGATAACGATGGCAAACATCACACCGGCCGAGAAGGCATAGGCAGTTTCAGAAAGAGCTTTCAGAAACGGAGCCGTGCCGACCACGGAAAACAAGGTGACGAAAACTTCCGACAGCGGTGGAACGAAAAACGTCAAGCCCATCCGCCCAACGATTTCCCACAGCAGACCCCAAAGGATCAGCGAAGACATGGCCGGAAGGCGATAGCCGTAGATTGTCATGACGCCCCCTATTCCACGTAGCTGCGCAGTGATGCCCAGATGCTGTCGACAATATCCAGGTACTCTGAGTCCCGGCGGATGTTATCGACATTCTTGTTGCGCAATCCGGTCGGACGAATGATTTCCGATACCCGGCTTGGACGCGGCAGAAGTATTGCAATCTGGTCCGACACGTAGACCGCTTCCTCGATCGAGTGCGTGACGAAGATGAAGGTCTTGTTCTCGTTCTGCACGAGGTTCAAGAGGTCCTCCTGGAACTTTCGCCTGGTCTGCTCGTCCACCGCAGAGAACGGTTCGTCCATGAGTAGAACGTCTGCATCCACGGATAGAGCCCGCGCCAGACCAACCCGCTGACGCATGCCACCTGAAAGCTGGTGCGGATAGCTTTTTTCAAAGCCGGACAATCCAACATCAGCGATGTATTTTTCCGCGATAGCTTCGCGTTCCGACTTTGCGACACCGCGCAATTCGAGTGCAAAGGCAACGTTTCTGATAACGCTTGCCCAGGGAAGCAGGGCAAAATCCTGGAAGACAAAGGCACGGTCGGGACCAGGCCCGGTGACCGGTTTGCCATTCACTTCGACTTCACCAGCATTCGGCTCCAGCAGACCGGCGATGATCTTCAAGAGTGTCGTTTTTCCGCACCCGGAAGGACCGAGAAGTGAGGTCAATTGGCCACGCGGAAATTCCAGTGTGAGGTCCTTGAGCGCTTCAACGTCGCCATAGGTTTTGGAAATTCCACGCGCGACAACTGCGTTGTCGGGCTTTGGTGTTTCTTCAGAACCCAGAACTTCTTTAATCTGAGGCATAACCACGGACATTTCCTTCAAAGAGATAGACTTCCAACCGCTCCAGAAGATTCAGGAACAGGACTGCAAGAAGGATGATTGAGAAGATCGCGGCATACATTGCCGGGTAATCCGCGATCGAGCGGCTATAGGTGATGATGTCACCAACACCTGTCGGAGTGATCTTGAGCTCGGCCAGGATGGCCCCGATAAATCCAGCGGAAATCCCGAGCCGCAAACCGCTGAAGATAACGGGCGATGCGGCAGGGATAATGATCTTCAGGATTATCTCGGTGTCGGACGCCAGGAACGAACGCCCCATTTCCTTGATCGACGACGGCGTGTTGCGCACGGCTCCTGCCGTATTGAGCACGATCACCGGCATGGCCATGATGCACACAACGAAGACCTTGGACGTCAGGCCAATTCCGTAGGCCATCACGAGAAGAGGGATCAATGCAGCCAGCGGCGCGGCCTGCATGACGATAAAGATCGGGGAAAATAGCCAGTCGAACCTGCTACTCAAACCGATCCACAATCCAAGACCAATCCCGAAGACAGCGGATATTCCAACACCGACCACCAGCGGGCGGAGCGTTTCAACGTAAGCCTGGAAGAGTGTTCCATCGGCAGCCAATCGGACAAGGGCTGCCATCGATTCAAAAAATGTCGGGAAGGCATAACTGACAGGGATCATTCCCGCGACCTGCCAGGCGCCGAACAAGACTGTAGCGGACAGGATCTTCAACCAGAATGAACGGCTTTTCATAAGTCGTGGTCCTTTGATCAACGATAAGCTGAGAGTGACCACCGGGCGAACCGGCGGTCACGAAACCCGGCTTATTTCGTCGCTGCGTCGAGCGGAGCGAGATACCAGAAGTCCTCGATGTTCAACGAAGCCAGATCGCCTTCCAGCTGACCGGCATTCGAATACCATTCAAGGTCAGCAGCTGCCGCTGTCCGGCCGCCACCGTTCGGGTCGTAGAGCCCACCTTCAACGGCATCCTTGTAGAAAACATCCAGGTTGCCGAGGATTTCCGGGGGAAGTTGACCGATGGGGCCTTCCGGATCAGTTTCCCTGGCAATGATCGTTGGATCCTTGGCCATGTCCTGCCAAACGCTGACCAGGGCACTCACAAAGATGTCGACGTCCTTTTCGTTGTTCTTGATCCAGTCGAGATTGGCAAATAGCGCCTCATCGCTGGCGTCAACTTCGAACATCGGCAGAACATTGAACTTTTCACCGGCGATTTTCATCACCTTGTTCTTGTTGGAAAGATCGATGATGGTCGCATCGGTCTGCCCAGCCATCAGCGCGGCAACGCGGTTTGACGACCCTGGAACATAAGAGCGATCACCGAACTTGATGTTGAGCTTGTCCTCGATCACGTTGGCGATTGAATCGGTACCGCCGCCACGTGAGTGCAACATGATCGGCTCGCCGTTGAGTTCTTCCAGCGTGGTGTATTTCTTGGACGTCACGGGAAAGAACTTCAGCTTGGAGAGCTGAAACACGATGCGGATGGGCGCCTTTGAACGCTGCATTGCTGCGTACGGTGTTCCAAAACCAATGTCCATCTGGCCGCTCAGGACCGCCTGAATGGCCAACTCTTCATCCGAGAATGCTGTCCATTCATAGTCCAGGCCGTTGGCCTTGGCCCTGTCCAGTGCCACGAAGAATGCCGCCAGTTCGTCAGATGGCGTTTCGGCCAAAGCGATTTTGATCTTGCCGGCAGCGTTTGCAGCACCGGCCATGAGACCGACAGCAAGCGGAATTACCGCGACTGCCGTACCAAGTTTGCGCAATAGAGACTTCATAGTTTTCCTCCCTGAAGTTGGACCATCCTTGGTCCGTGTAGTTCAGATCAGGTCACAGCCATTTTGGCTCTTTTTGACCTTCTGATTTCCGTATTCGTCAAACCTCCTCGAACAGACGCGATGAAACGGAGCTGATGTGCTGCCACATTGCGTCGTGGGCGGCTTTCGGGTCTCGCGCCTCAATCGCGGCGAAGATCCGGTCGTGTTCTGTAAAACTGCTATGATCTTCCGGCGGTCGCTGTGTCTCACGGATAACGGTATTGACAGCTACCGAGCGCCGCACCTTGGCGAGTTGATCGAACAGCGCGAGCAGCAGAATGTTGTCGGCCGCCTCAGCAATCGCATAGTGAAACAGATCGTCCTGGGTCTCGTACTCCGCCCAGCTCGACGCATGCCTCGCGCGTTCCTTGATTTCAGAAATCTTCTTGACCGCTTTGCGCGAAGCATTGATCGCCGCTTCTCGCGCGATCACAGCTTCAATGCACTGCCGTGCCCGCATCATTTTAACCGGTGTAATCTGATGCCCGACATCGGTCATCATTCCGATGTCCAGATCATCATGCCCGGAAATGAAAGTGCCTTTGCCTACATGCCGCCAGATAACGCCTTCGCGTTCCAGAGCGTCCAAGCCCTTGCGCAATGCGTTTCGTTTTAAATCCAGCTGACTGATCAGTTCGCGCTCAGAGGGAAGCCGGTCACCGGGCGTGTACCCTTTTTCGGCAATGAACTCTTTTAGAAGGTTCACGGCACCACTGCGGTCTGATGTGTCGGAACGATTTAACACGAAGGGTTTCTCCTGATCACGCGTTTGTGAAACTGTCACAACATTAATCGATAATCAAATTGATTCTGTGTTTTTATCGATTTTATCTATAGATCAATTTTTTATCGATCTTATAAGTCTCATTAAACTCAACCACTTAGAACTGATTTGGTGAGTTCAGACACCAATATTGATCGATCAATTACTGATCAATAACTTGATTAATCCAGATCAATCAGAAAAACGCAAGAAATTTCTCTATTTAAAAAATTGATTGCGATTGATTCAAAAATGAGTAGGGTCGTCTTCAATCAATTTCAGAACTAAAAGAGGGAATGCATGTCCGACTTTGTTATTGAGTTGCCGGAGATCGCTACATTGCCGGTCAAAGGTACAGACGGCCTTTTCCCGGTCCGCCGGGTCTATTGCATTGGCCGGAACTATGCCGCCCACGCCGTTGAAATGGGGCATGACCCGGACAAGGAACCACCGTTCTTCTTTCAGAAAAACCCCAACAATCTTGATGTATCAGGCACGTTCCCCTACCCGCCACATTCAGCTGATGTGCATCACGAAGCCGAGCTGGCTGTAGCTCTCAAGTCGGGCGGGAAAAATATCGCCGTCAAGGATGCGCTCGACCACGTCTACGGCTATGGCGTCTCGCTGGACATGACCCGCCGCGACCTTCAGGGGCAGGCGAAAAAGATGGGGCGTCCTTGGGAAGTCGGCAAGGCGTTCGAAGATTCTGCACCCATAACTGCATTGGTCCCGGCAGCAGAAAGTGGCCATCCTGATAGTGGCGTAATCAGACTGACAGTTAACGGAGATGTGCGCCAGGAAGGGGACTTGAATCAGATGATCTGGAAGATCCCCGAAATGATCTCCTATCTCTCCGATTATTTTGAACTTGCTGCAGGCGACGTCATTCTAACAGGGACCCCATCCGGGGTCGGGCCCGTTGAGCGCGGTGACAAGATGGAAGTTACCGTTGACGGGCTGCCCTCTCTCGAGGTTACCGTGGTCTGAAGCTTTTCATTATCGCAAAAATCGTAAACCCCGTTGGTAACCCAGCGGGGTTTTCGTTTAGCTGCGGTCCAGCCCCATCATCATCAACGGGTTGGGGCCTTTGCAGTCTTTCCATTTGTCTTTCATTCTGCTGCCCCCCAAGGCTGAACCCCACCACGCTTGCTGGGCCTGCAGCGCTTGCACGTTGATATCAACCGCATAAACCGGACGATTTCTATTACGCATTTTCGTCTCTCCTTTTTCTGCAGCAGCTTCATTGCCTTGCTGCTATTTTTTATATGGAAAGTGAGCGTGTCCGACGTGTGGCCTTGAGATTACAGTTTCGCCATGTTCATCTGAGATGAAACCGGAACGCGAAAAATCCCGAAGGATCGCCAAAAGTGACCACCGAACAAATCGAACTATTTGGCCTTTTCGGCATTGTCTTTGCGCTGTTGATATGGGGCCGCATACGATTTGATCTGGTTGCCTTTGCTGCCCTGATATTGGGGGCGTTTCTCGGTCTCGTTCCTTCAAGCCAGATCTTTTCAGGCTTTGGGCATCCTGCGGTCATCATCATTGCGCTGGTATTGATCGTCTCAAAAGGATTGATGAATTCCGGTGCGGTCGAGCTGGTCGCAGGTCACCTGCTCTCCGCCTCACGCACTCTCTCCCGGCACATTGGTTTGATGGCTGTCGTTGGTGCAGGTCTTTCCGGGATCATCAACAATGTCGCCGCACTTGCTCTTCTGATGCCTCTGGATCTTGAGGCAGCCAAAAAGGCCCGTCGCGCTGCCGGGCTTTCGCTGATGCCCTTGTCTTTCGCTACGATCCTTGGCGGAATGATCACCCTGATTGGCACCCCGCCCAATATCGTCATCGCCGAATACCGCTCAGACGCCCTCGGCGCCCCGTTTTCCATGTTCGACTTTGCTCCAGTGGGCCTTTCCGTTGCAGTCGTTGGTATTGCATTTGTTGCTCTGTTCGGCTGGCGCCTGTTGCCAAACCGTTTCCAAACTCCACCGGAAGAAGATGGCCTTGCTGAAAGCCTCTATTCAGCTGAACTGAAAGTCGGCACGGTTTCAGAGGACAAACCGTTGGCTGTTGGCGATCTTTATCCTGTCGCCGAAGACAAGGACGTCGCCATCATCGGCATGATCCGAAACGGACGGAGAATTCGGGGGTTTGCCCGGCGGGAACCGATCAGGTCGGGAGACTTTCTTGTCGTTGAAGGAGACCCAAAGGCAATTGAAGGCTTCATGGGCGCGGCAAAACTGGAGTTCGCCGGGTCTGAACGTCACAAGGGTGGTTTAAGCGGCAACGCACTGTCCCTTGTTGAAGCTATCGTGCCGGACAATGCCCGCATCGCGGGCCAGTCCGCCTTTAACATGCGCCTCCTCTACGGCCACAGCGTCACATTGCTCGGGATTTCCAGGCAAGGTCGCCGCATTCAAAAACGTGTCCGTCACGAGATTATCCGCACTGGTGATGTGCTTTTGCTACTGGGAAAACCTGAAAGACTTGAAAATGCCACGACATGGTTGAGGGTACTTCCGTTGGAAGGTCGCAAGACCGGTGTAATCCAACGCGAAAAGGCCTGGCTTGCCATTGCAGGCTTTGTTCTTGCCATCGCGGCGGCCGTTGCAGGCTTTGCTTATCTGCCGGTTGCTCTCGCAGGCTGTGTTGTGCTTTACGCCGCCACTGGTCTGGTCAGTGGCTCCGAGGTCTACAATGCCGTGGAATGGAAAGTCATTGTCCTGCTCGGATCGCTGATCCCTCTCGGACAGGCATTTGAAAACGCCGGCAACGCGCAACTGATTGCAGACGGGATAGTTACCCTCACGGCTGGGGCGCCGGCCTGGGTTACGCTTTCGGTGTTGATGATCGTAACAATGACGCTTTCCGATTTTCTGAACAACGTGGCGACCTGCCTGATCGCAGCTCCCATTTCTGTTCAGATCGCCGGAACACTAGGTGTAAACCCTGATCCCTTTCTGATGGCCGTTGCCGTCGCGGCCTCTTGCGCCTTCCTGACGCCAATTGGTCACAAAAACAATACGATCATCATGGGGCCGGGAGGATATCGGTTTGGCGACTATTGGCGTATCGGATTACCGTTGGAAATCCTCGTCCTTGCTATCGCCATTCCGGCGATCCTTGTCTTCTGGCCACTTTAGCGATTAGCGAAGCACCCAAAATTTAATCATGCTTCCATGGTCCGAAGGCTGTATGTATGATGTAGACAATTCGCAGTTCGGGAAAAGCTGATGAGTACTCCAAAACGAATTTTGTTCACAGGTGGGTCTGGCAAGGCCGGCAAACACGTTGTTCCGTACCTGCTCGATCGCGGGCATAGGGTTGTGAATGTGGACTTGACCCCACTGGATCATCCAGGTGTCGACAATCTGACGGCGGACATCACCCAGTCCGGTGAGATGTTCAATGTCATGACGAGTTACGCCAATTTCGACGAGTTGGAGCCTGGCAATGGCGTTCCAGCATTCGACGCCGTTGTTCACTTTGCTGCCGTTCCGCGTATTCTCATTCACCCGGACAACAAGACCTTTGAAGTCAATACAATCGGCACCTACAACGTCGTTGAAGCAGCCGTGAAACTAGGCATCCGAAAGATCATCGTCGCATCTTCCGAGACAACTTACGGCGTGTGTTTTGCCGATGGTATTGCGGATCCTGATACATTGCCCGTTGAAGAAGACTACGACGTAAACCCGATGGATAGTTACGGGCTCTCCAAGGTCGTCAACGAACAAACGGCAAGGTCCTTCCAGCGCCGGTCTGGTGCCGACATTTACGCGCTGCGTATTGGAAATGTCATCGAACCGCACGAATATGATCGTTTCCCGGATTTCTTCAAAAACCCGGCCCAACGGCGCAGAAACATCTTCTGTTACATTGATGCGCGCGACCTCGGACAGATTGTCGACCTTTGCCTTGAAAAGGACGGCCTCGGCTATCAGGTTTTCAACGCTGGCAACGACGCCAACTCCGTTGATATTCCAAATACGGAGATCTTGAAGCGATTCTTTCCGGATGTTCCGCTCAGCCGAGAGCTTGGGGAACGCGAAGCGCTATTTTCCAATCGCAAGATCAAGGAAGTGCTCGGCTTCAAGGAAAACCATAGCTGGCATCGTTATGTGGCAAGCTAAGGTCAGAGGAAGCACGCAACCGTGTAATTGGTAAGTTGGGGCGCACCAAGAACTAGCTCGAGGACAGTTGGTGCACCCCGAAAGGATAAGGCCTCTGATCGAAAAATCAGTTTTACATCTCGCCACTGCCTCGATAGCTTCTGCGCATAGGTTTTCATGAACGAAAAAGGTATTTGGGGAGCTAAAATGAAGCTATTGAGTACACTTGGGTGCGCGCTAACACTGGCTTTGGGCATTACTTCATCGTTTGCGCAAGGCACAGGTTCCGAAGGTTACTTCCATATCTACAACAATACTGGTGGTAATGTGGCCGTAGGCTTCTACACCAATGATGGCAGCGGCTGGAGCGAAAACTGGTTGTCTGATTTTCTTGCACCAGGTGAAAACGCCCGTGCCGAATTCTACGCCGACAGCGGTAATTGTGATCAAACTCTCCAGGTCGGCTGGCTGGGTGATGACGATTCAGAAGTCATGGACGAGCCAATCTCAATCGACGTCTGCGCAGCCAGCAACATCTATCTCGACGACAACGAAATTTATTTCGACTGATCCATATCCATTTCGGTTACGAAAAGACGCGGCTGGTCCGCGTCTTTGTTCTTTCAGACCAACACACAGACCCCATGTCAGACCTCCTCCATTTTGAAGATTTCAAACAAGGCCAGAAGTTCGATCTCGGCTCACTTACTGTGAGCAAGGAAGACATCATCGAATTTGCCTCCGAGTTCGACCCGCAACCCTTTCATCTGAGTGAGGAAGCCGGCGAAGCGTCGATGCTAGGTGGGCTTGCGGCTTCCGGGTGGCAGACAAGCAGCCTGGCCATGAGCCTGCTTGCAGAAAACCTCCTGAACAAAAGCACCAGTCGCGGCTCCCCCGGCATCAGCAAGCTGAAATGGCAGCGCCCGGTTTTTTCCGGAGACACGCTTTCGGTCAATGCCGAGGTTCTTAAAACCCGCAGCCTTCATACAAAACCGGACCTTGGTCTCGTCTCCTTTCGCGTCAATGCAACAAAACAGGATGGAACACAGGTTCTCCTCTGGGAAAACCCGATCCTTTTTGCCAAGCGGAGCGCAGTCGGATGACCGTTTTTTTTGAAGATATCGTCATTGGTGAGACACTCGAGCTTGGCGATTACACCTTTACGTCCAAAGAGATCGTCCGGTTCGCAAGCAAATACGATCCTCAGCCGTTCCACCTCACGGAAGAAGAGGCTGCGAAAACCCATTTCAAGCACTTGTGTGCATCTGGCTGGCACACGGCATCGGTTTTCATGAAACTCTTTGTTGCAAAGTTCACGGCCTTGCATCAACAAGCGCTGGCAGAAGGCCACACCCCGGCACGGTATGGCCCCTCTCCCGGTTTCGAGGATCTCAAGTGGATCAAGCCGGTCTATGCAGGAGACACTTTGCGCTACAGCCGTGTGGTGACCGGAAAAACAGAAAGCCGAAGCCGCCCAGACTGGGGATTGGTTCACTCAGATATGCTTGCACACAACCAAGACGATGAACTTGTTTTTTCTTTCCGGGCGACTGTTTTTATCGAGCGTAAACACAAAAGTGGTGAAGAATAGATTGACGGCCAACAAGCGGGTCCCTGTCTGCAGAACTCACAAGGTGCGTGCAAACAGAACTTCGTCATGGATTTCGATGCCGTAGTCACCGCGAAGCGGGATTCCAGGATTCCGCTCTCTTTCGAGGTCGATCACGCCCTGGCCGATTTTTTCCAATCGAAAGCCGCGGCGTTGATAGAAACGAAAAGCGTCTAGATTGTCGTTTGATGTGCGAACGGTAAGACGCGGAACAGATCGCGTTCTTGCTTCAGTCGCAACCGCATCAAGCAACTGACTGCCGACACCGCCCCAGCGGCTGATCGAATCCAATGTCAGAATTTCCCACTCGCCATCACGCTTGATCAACGTGACCAGCCCGACCAACTCACGGCCGTCATAGGCAACATACCCAGGCAATCTGGATGCATCGAACATCTCGTTGTCGAGCATGATATCCGGAGCGGTCCAGCGTTCCGTGAGAAGTTGATGCACGTCGACATGATCTTTTTCTTCGGTTGAGCGAATGATCACAGGCATTAAATGCTCCTAACGGCGGAAAAGTCTTGTTTCCAACGGGCTGCGCGATTGCCAGCCGGTACGTTCCAATTCCGGTTCAATATGTTCTTCCTCAGGAAAACCGACGCATAGATAAGCCACGAGCCGCCATGTATCGTCAACCTGAAGTATCCTGCACACTTTCTCCGGGTCGAGAATAGAGACCCAGCCCATACCAATTCCCTCGGTCCGGGCGGCAAGCCAAAAAGTGTGGATCATGCTCACAGTCGAATAGGCAAGCGTCTCATGCATGGTCGAACGTCCAAGACCATGTCCCTGCTCCGGATTCTCGTCGCTGAAAATCGCAAGATGAACCGGCGCTTCCTTCAGGCCCGCCAATTTGAGCTGGCGATAGAGTTTCGCCTTTTCATCGGCGTAGGATTGCGCTGCAGCTTCATTTTCGGCTTCAAAGGTCTCGATAACCTTGTCCCGGTTGCCCGCACTTTCCACCAGTACAATACGCCAGGGCTGACTGTTGCCAACGGACGGTGCGAGATCGGCGAGATGCAAGAGCCGGTCAAGAGTTTCGGGTGGAACCGGATCCGTCCGGAATCGACGGACATCGCGGCGCCACTCCAGAAGCGTCTGAAAATCGTGACGGAAGTCTTCCGAAAATTCAGGTTTCATGAGCGCTCCCCTGGCCTCTCCCGCCGTGACAGATCAGTGACCCGGGAATTCAACAAGAGTGCGCACAGGAATATTCAACGCCTCGATCTTTTGACGTCCGCCAAGATCCGGCAGATCGACGATAAAACAAGCAGCCTCGATGTTGGCCCCCATGGATCGCAGGAGTTTGCAGGCAGCTTCAGCCGTCCCCCCAGTTGCGATCAAATCGTCGACCACGATTACGCGGTCACCCGGTTTTATGGCGTCCTTGTGGACTTCCATTTCATCAAGGCCGTATTCCAGAGAGTAGGCAATGCGAACCGTCTCATGGGGCAGTTTGCCTTTCTTGCGGATTGGAACGAACCCGCCAGAAAGCTGGTGAGCGACCGCCCCGCCCAGAATGAAACCACGTGCCTCGATACCGGCAATTTGATCGATCTTGGAACCTGCCCAAGGCTGGACCAGAGCATCCACTGCTCGGCGGAACGCCCGGGCGTTTCCCAAAAGGGTCGTGATGTCCCGGAACAGGATGCCTTCCTTCGGATAGTCCTTGATCGTGCGGATCGAGCTGATCAATTCATCCTGGATCGTCTGGTCGGTCATCGAGCTCTCTTTCTTTGGCTGATCATTCCGGCAATAGGTCACGGACGCAGTCTTGAGTTCGTGACCCTCCCCAACCGCTGCTTATAGCAAGTTTGACCTGTCGGTCGAAACAATTTCGATACGTGTCAACGGCAAAAGCAGCCCAGATGACCTATCAGGATTTGTTCAACACTCGGCCTGCAACCGCACTCAGCTTTGAAACAAGCGCTGGGTCACGTTTTTCCGGTGCGGTCATCATAGCAAACTCGAGCGCGGTATCGGAACCTGCGGGGCAGGACTGATGATCACGCGGCATGTCTCGGGCAACGCGCGCAACAAGCCGCTGCGCGTTATCGGCATTCTCGTGCAAGACCCTGATTATTGCCTGAATATCAACTTCGCCATGATCGGGATGCCAGCTGTCATAATCGGTGACCATCGCAACGGTCGCATAACAGATCTCGGCCTCACGGGCGAGTTTCGCCTCTGGCATGTTGGTCATTCCGATCACGTCACAGCCCCAACTGCGGTAGAGATGGCTCTCAGCCAGTGATGAGAATTGTGGACCTTCCATCGCCAGGTATGTCCCGCCCTTGCTGTAGGCGAGACCCTCGGCTTCGGCGGCAGCGCCCACTGCATCAACCAATTTCGGGCTCACAGGTGTTGCCATGGAGACATGGGCAACACAGCCAGTACCGAAGAAACTTTTTTCGCGCGCAATGGTCCTGTCAATAAACTGGTCGACCAGAACAAACGTTCCAGGCGCATGTTCTTCTTTCAATGATCCGCAAGCCGAAACGGACAGGAGATCCGTCACGCCGCAACGCTTCATCACGTCAATATTGGCGCGATAGTTGATTGTCGTGGGTGAATAGATATGCCCGCGGCCATGACGCGGCAGAAATACGATTTTCAGACCATCGATTGAACCGATGCGCACCTGATCGGAAGGTTCCCCCCAAGGGCTTTCGACCGTGACCCATTCTGAGTTTTCCAGACCTGGCAGATCATAAATGCCGGATCCGCCAATGATACCCAATACCGCGTCTGCCATGTTCGCTCCAAACGTCTGTGAAAACTCTTCGCTGGGTTTTCCCAAAAACCGGGACCAGCCAACCGCGAGTTTATTTCAACGGAAACACCCTCACGTCAAGAACAACTCCATTACATTCGCTTCATTTCATGCAAACCGACGATGTCATTTGTTTTACAGGTTGCAGCGAAACGAAAAAAGCCGCCGGAGACCGGCGGCTTTCAAAGCGTTGTTCGTTCAAAGCACTCTTAATGCTCGACGTTGCGCCACAGCTTCTTCTTGGTGAAGTAAAGCATGCCCGCAAAGAAGATCAGGAACACCATCACGCGGAAACCGATCTTTTTACGCTGTTCCAGATGAGGCTCAGCAGCCCACATCATGAATGCAGAAACATCCTTGGAATATTGGTCAACGGTCATTGGAGAACCATCTGTATACTCAACCGCTTCATCATAAAGAGGCGGTGCCATCGCAAGCAGCTTTCCACCCAGGTATGAGTGGTTGTAGTACTGGCCTGCAGGGACTTCGACGCCTTCCGGATCTTCTTCATAACCGGTCAGCAGCGAATAGATGTAGTCCGGACCATTTTCCTGGTACTGGGTGAAGGCATCGAACACGAACCACGGGAACCCGCGGTAAGCTGCACGTGCCTTTGCCAGCAGCGAGAAGTCAGGCGGATAAGCCCCGCCATTGGCTGCCCGTGCCGCCTGCTCGTTCGGGAACGGAGACGGAAACTTGTCCGCCAGAATGGCAGGACGGTCATACATGTCGCCGTCGTCGTTAGGACCGTCGACGACTGTGTAATCCGAAGCGATCTGCTTGGCCTGATCCTCTGAGAAGCTCGGGCCACCCTCCTGGGCAAGGTTGCGGAAGGAAACCTGGCGCAAGCCATGACATGCCTGACAGACTTCCTGGTAAACCTTGAAACCGCGTTGCAATTGGCCACGCTCGAAAACACCGAACGGACCGGAAAACGACCATTGCTGACGGTCGATGTGTGGGGCTTCGCCTCCGGCAGAAAGCGCCGGGGTCGCGATGGCAATTGCTGCCACCGCTGCGAAGGAACGAACCATTTTAATCATGGTGCTCATTGTCTCAACTAACTCCTGATCCGGTTCGCGTTATTTCGTATCCGGCGCGGATGCCGCAGCAGCCGGTTTGCCAGATCCGCCCTTCAACACAGCGTCAGTGATTGACGCCGGCAAAGGCCGCGGTTTTTCCAGGAACCCGAGCATCGGCAGGATGACCAGGAAGTGTGCGAAATAGTAGACCGTGAAGATCCGCGAGAAAATGACGTACCAGCCTTCTGCAGGCATTGCGCCGAGATAGCCAAGAGCTACCGCGTTGGCCGCAAAGATCCAGAAGAACTGCTTGAACAGCGGACGGTAGGTGCCGGAACGGACCTTGGATGTGTCCAACCATGGGAGCACAAACAGGACTGCAATTGCACCGAACATGGCAGCAACACCGCCGAGCTTGTCCGGAACCGCACGCAAGATCGCGTAGAACGGCAGGAAGTACCATTCAGGGACGATGTGCGCAGGCGTCACAAGCGGATTCGCTTCGATGTAGTTGTCTGGGTGCCCCATGTAGTTCGGCACATAGAAAGCAAACCAGCAGAGCACGATCAGGAACACGATGATCGCGAACAGATCCTTCATGGTGTAGTACGGATGGAACGGAACCGTATCCTGTTTGGTCTTCGGCTGCACACCGGACGGGTTGTTGTTTCCTGTCGTGTGGAATGCCCACACATGCAGAATAACCACACCAAAGATCATGAACGGCAGCAGGTAGTGCAGTGAGAAGAACCGGTTCAATGTCGGGTTATCGACTGCAAAGCCGCCCCAGAGCCAGGTCCTGATCTCTTCGCCAACCAGCGGGATCGCCGAGAACAGGTTGGTGATAACCGTTGCACCCCAGAAGGACATCTGGCCCCATGGCAGGACGTAGCCCATGAAGGCGGTTCCCATCATGATCAGGAAGATGATCACACCCAGGATCCAGGAGATCTCGCGAGGCGCCTTGTAGGAGCCGTAATAGAGACCGCGGAAAATGTGGATGTAAACGGCAACGAAGAACATTGATGCGCCGTTGGAGTGCAGATACCGCAGCATCCAGCCGAAGTTCACATCACGCATGATGTGTTCAACACTATCGAACGCCATAGTTGTGGCCGGCGTGTAATGCATTGCTAGCACGATGCCAGTCATGATCTGCGCGATCAGCACGAAGAACAGAATTCCGCCGAAGGTCCACCAGTAGTTCAGGTTCTTCGGGGTCGGGAAATCTACAAAAGAGCCGCGAACGAGCGAAATTACCGGCAAGCGGCTTTCCAGCCACTTGGCCGCTGCGCTCTGCGGTACATAGTTTGAATGTCCAGCCATGGCTGTCTCCTAAAAATGTTTGCCTTTAGCCGATCTTGATCGTCGAGTCGGTGACGAACTCGAGTGGCGGAATCAGCAAATTCTCGGGAGCCGGGCCCTTACGAATACGGCCGGCAGTATCATAATGAGAGCCGTGACATGGGCAGAACCAGCCGCCGAAGTCGCCGGCATCGCCAAGGGGAACACAGCCAAGGTGAGTACAGATCCCAACCTGAACGAGCCAGTTCTCTTTGCCCTCGACACCTCGGTTAGGGTCGGTAGCCTCAGCATTTGCCGGCAGGTTGGCATTCCGCGCCAACTGGTCAGGCAATTCATCGACCGGAACGGACTTGGCTTCTTCCACTTCCACTTCCGTGCGGTTGCGAATGAAAACCGGCTTTCCACGCCATTTGACCGTGATTGACTGCCCTTCTTCCACAGCAGTGATATCGACTTCAATAGAAGCCAATGCCAATGCGGAGGCATCCGGGTTCATCTGATCAATGAACGGCCACGCCAAAGCGCCGGCGCCCACAACGCCCATTGCACCTGTCGCAATGTAGAGAAAGTCACGGCGGTTCGGGTCTTCCGTTTCCGTGTTGTGTGCCAAGGTCGCGTCCTCTCAAAAATTCAACCTGTACCGAAAGCCCGCACTATGCCAAGGACCCCATCTTGAAATGGATGGAATTCAGCACCATGTCGGGCTCAACGGGGACCGGATACGGAGGCAAACCCGCACCGGTCAAGCGGCTTGTCTTTTTGCACCCTTCTAAACGCTTGTCCAGTTCAACAAACGCATCAAAACATAATTGTCGCAGGTAAAACTGTTACTGCGCCGTTTTTTTGCCGTTTTTTGGAAAAAAGCGCAGGCTTGGACTTCTATCGAGCCCCGGCCTTTCGTTCTGTTCGACTTCACCTGCTGCAGGTTGAGAAGAGTTTCCGATGTTGGCAGTTGCACGTTCGCCATTCAGCCTCGAGGATTCTTACGATTTCGATGAAAATCGCCGGAACTCTCATCCCTTCTGTGACAGCGGCGCACATAAGCCGCTCCACTAGGGTCAGGACCCTAGTCACCTTAGTAAAGCGTGTTCTTGTATGTTTCCTCGAGACCCTCATCCAGTTTGCGCATCTCATCTCTATCACTTGGGGCACCAGTCGTCTGATCCAGAATAATTTCGATTATCGACGGCATCTCGTCGCGGTCTCGAAACTGATCAGGGTCCCACAAATGGGATCGCCGAAATGCCTTTGCGCAATGTAGGAAAACCGTTTTCACCTTGACCAGAATTGCGAGTTTGGGAACGCGGCCATTGACACGCATGCCGTCGAGAATTTCGGGGTCCGTCACCAGACAGGCTTGCCCATTTACGCGCAATGTTTCGTCAAACCCTGGAATGATAAACAAGAGTCCGACGCTGGGATTGGCGATAATATTGGCCAGAGTGTCGAGACGATTATTTCCGGGTCTGTCCGGTATCGCCAACGTATGTTGATCAAGAACTTTGACAAAACCAGCGGGATCACCGCGCGGGCTGACGTCCGCTTTTTCATCCGAATTTTGTGTGCCAATGCATAAGAATGGCGAACGGCTGATAAAGGCCTGCGCATGCTCGTCGAGTGTTTCCTGGCATTTTTGAACGGCCAGGTCATGGGTTGCATGAAACATGCTTCGAAGAGATTGTTCATCGCGAATGACGAATTCTGGATTGACCTTGAAATTCTCCATAATATTCCCTTTCAAAGCTCACTCTTTAAATTGATCCGTTCAACCTGAGCCGTCAGGCCTGATTGACGATGCTTTGTGGTTTCCTGTCCTACCGGACCCGCTCTTCGCCCTATGGCATCATCTGTGGCACGAAAAGCGTCATTGAGCATCTGCGCGGGTCGGGTAAAATCTGCGCTGAAAATCCTGTTGCGCTAGCGTGCGGACTAACGCCTCCCCCCTTGCTCAATAGACAATCAATCCGATTTGACGGCTGTTAACGTACACGCTGATCTTTAGGTTTGAGGTACGCACCTCATTTAGAGACTACTTGTCAATGCCGGATGATGTAAACTGCCTTTCTTACATTTCCTGATTGAGACGCATCTCATTAAGATGTTTGCCGGGAGTAGCAGACGAGAGTTTGATCCTTCGCTGCAAAAATTGTCTGCCACATTGCTTTAGAATACGGAAAACCAGATAGGCAAATATCCGGCGTAAACTCTGTTCCAAGCCCCCAGGAACTTTGACAGACTTCCTGGGGGCTAAGACACGGTGCGTTATGCAGCTTGAACAGGAGCGAGAAAACCGCCGGATTGATGCTGCCAGAGCTGCGCATAAAGGCCATTTCTTTCCAAAAGCTCATGATGAGAGCCCTCTTCCAGTATTCGGCCTTTGTCCATGACGATCAAACGATCCATGGCCGCAATTGTCGATAGGCGGTGTGCGATAGCAATGACGGTTTTACCCTTCATCAGATCGAACAGGCTTTCCTGAATGGCAAGCTCGACCTCAGAATCCAGCGCTGATGTCGCCTCGTCCAGGGCGAGAATCGGCGCATCCTTCAAAAGAACACGCGCAATTGCGATCCGTTGCCTCTGTCCGCCGGAGAGCTTGACACCCCTTTCGCCGACGTGTGCGTCAAGCGCCTTCCGGCCCTCCATATCGACAAGATCTCCAACAAACTCCGAAGCATGTGCCTTTTGCAAAGCCATCCGCACTTCTTCGCGCGTTGCGTCTGGTTTACCGTAAGCAACGTTTTCGAAGATCGACCGGTGAAGAAGAGACGTGTCCTGTGTCACCACACCGACATTTGCCCTGATATCGTCTTGCAGAACACCGGCCACTTCCTGGTCATCAATCAGTATTTTGCCTCCTTCGAGGTCATAGAACCTCAGCAACAGATTGACGAGCGTGGACTTGCCGGCCCCGGAACGGCCAATGAGACCAATCTTCTCACCTGACTGGATCGTCAGGCTCAGATCATCAATCACGCCAGCTGCTTTGCCGTAATGGAAGCGGATGTTTTCGAAACGAATCTCTCCCTTTTTGACAACCAGAGACCTGGCATCCGGTACATCCTGCACTTCCCGGTCACGAGAAATGGTTGTTATGCCATCCTGAACCGTACCGATATTTTCAAACAGTCCTGCTAGCTCCCACAAGATCCAGTGCGACATACCCTGAAGGCGCAGCACAAAGGCAACCGCAATCGTCACATCACCGATGGTCACTGTGCCGGACTTCCAAAGGAAGATGGCCAGTCCACCTATCGCAGTCAGAAGCAGCATATTGATGAAAACGAGCACGATGTTGAGCCCGGTGACCAACCGCATCTGCTGGAAAACGGTCAGCAGAAATCCTCTCATCGAGTTCCTGGCATAAGCCTCTTCACGGTCTGCATGAGAGAACAGCTTCACAGTCGTGATGTTGGTATAGGCATCAACAACATGTCCGGTCATCAGGGACCGGGCGTCGGCCTGCTTTTTCGAAACATCCCGCAGTTTGGGGACAAAGAAGCGAATTGTGACCAGATATGCCGCCACCCACACCATGAAAGGCAGGCTAAGCCAGAAGTTGGCATTGGCCACGACAATAACAGCTGCCGTAAAATACACCGCGACATAGACCATTATGTCGGCAATCCGGGAGACAACCTCCCGGACGCCGAGCGCCGTCTGCATCAGCTTTGTCGCTATACGACCGGCAAAGTCATTCTGGTAAAAGGAAACGCTTTGCCGCAGCATGTAGCGGTGCACCCGCCAACGGATGGACATTGGGTAGCTGCCCATGAGCCCCTGGTGGAAAAAGAGCTGCCAGACGACTTCCAGCGCCGGTCTTAGAACCAGAAGAATAACCAGCATGAAAGCCAGCATCCCCCAGTTCTCATCCAGAAACGTGGCCGGGTCAGACTTTTCCAGCCAGGTGACGAGATCACCAAGAAAAGTGAAAATATAGACCTCGGCCAGCGCGACGAGCGTTCCAAACAGGGATACGCATGCCAGGATCGGCCAGACCGGTTTGGTGTAGTACCAACAGAAGGCCCAAAAGCCTTTCGGCGGAACGTCCAACTCAGTGGTTTCAAACGGATCAACAAGTTTTTCGAACCAGTCAAACATGATTACCTCTCATGCCCGCTCAAACGTAGCACGGTGAGATGCGTTATCGCATCATCCTGCACAACAGTCTGATTTTTCGGGCGAACCGTGGCACCAGCTGCAAAGAGCAGCAAACTGGCGACAAAACTGGTAAAGGCCAGCGCAAGGATCAGAGTTCCCAGGAAAAGGCTGCTGAGCTGCTCCGCAAACGAAGCAACAGAAAGATATTCTCCAGCGATTTCCAGAGCTTCGACCCGGCTGAGATTGAAAGTAAACACCGGCACAAAGAACACCACGGCGATTGCAAAAGTCGTTGCAAGGAATATTCCTGAAGTGACGGCAACACGCGACAAACGTTTCACCGGACTCACATCAGGTTCCTTCGGCAAAGACACCTCGAAATCCGGACGCGCTGCCAGTGCAGCAAGGTCCGGCGAATAATGAACAGACATCGGATTTTCTCCGAAAAAGGATCGTTTTGATTGGCGACGGCAGACAAACGAAGTTTGGATTGCAGCCAACTGAAGTCAGCTTGAGCCGGTCACCGCAAAGTTATGAAATTGGACGTGGATCCAGGCCCCCTAGCGGAGGCGAACAGTGATCCTTGAGCAACCAACAAGGGCGACAAACGGATGGATAAACATATGATCTATCATGAAAGCCCTCCTGGTTGCGCGGCAGGGCGCCGCTGGGATAAGAACGTCAACAACCGTGTGTTGACTGCTGGCTTCGTAGCCGCTTTTCAGCACGTTGGGAAGAGCCAATTCACTGACATTCTCCAGGAAACAGTGAACTGTTGCCATTCAGACACAGAGGCTGAACCAGCCGACAGCGAGCGACCCGGGTACAATCTCTGATAGAAATCATTATTGCGTTTCTAACTCGAACTCGCGCATGTGAGCCTCGGCTTCCCTGGGTGTAAGCAAACCAGAGACGGCGTTGCCTTGAATAACAGTGCACCCGAGTTCTTTGAGGATCTTGACCTGCTCAGGTCGGTCAACGCCAGCTGCAGACGCCTCCAATCCAAATTCTCCAGCCAGACGAAGGATGGATTGAACAAGCTTTCGTTCGTTCTCACCGGTTTCAATTCCTGCGATCAGACCCGGGCTGATCTTGAGCCCCTCCGCTTCCACATGCAGTAGCAGGCCCGCGCCTCCGTGCCCTCCGCCGAATTGATCCAATGAAATCTGGCACCCCAGTCTGTTGATTTCATCCATTGCCTGAGAAAGCCCGTCAGTCTCATCAAACCGGATTATTTTTTCATCAAGCTCAATATGGATGTCGTTTCTGGAAAATTCGACGTCATCACTCATAGTCTTGATCGCCTCGCAAAAACCCCGATCGTTGAGGCTGGCCCCGGTTAGATTGACCGACACGAAAAACGGTATGTTCGAAGACTCCCGCAGGCGCTTCACCTCCACCAATCCGCGCTGCAGAGCAAAGCGCTCGATCTCTGCGATGCGTTTGACATCTTCTTTCGAGGACAGAAGTTTGACCGGGTCGACCAATCCTTCTGAAGGATGAAGCCAGCGCGGTGTTACTTCGTATCCCACGATCTGCCGCCGGTTCGCACAGTACATTGGCTGCATCAGCAGCCGCAGATCTCCGGTTTCGAGATCCTGATCCAGTTGAGCCAGACTCATGCGTCTATACCGATGGGCTGCTCCAAGCGTATCGGTATACCAGGTGATCTGGCTGCGCCCGGATCTTTTGGCAGCGTACAGCGCCATATCTGCCCTGTTGATCAATTCAGATGCGCTTAGCTTAGATCCATCCGCCAAAACGAGGCCAACACTTCCGCCAACCCTCAGCCTGTGTCCATCCACCTTTACCGGCTTGGCAAGACCAGCCAGTATTTGCGCGCCGAGAGCTTCCATGTGTTCAGCACTTTCAGGCTCAGGCAACACGGCGAGAAACTCGTCACCACCGATACGCGCCACGACACCCTTGTCACCTAGCACTGACATCAGTGCGTCCGCTGCATGCCGCAAAACCGCATCACCGGCGCTGTGTCCGTGCGCGTCATTGACGTCTTTAAAGTGGTCAAGGTCAAAATGAACGAGACCAATCTGGCTACTGCTCCCCATCGAGGCAGTGACCTGTTCCTGCAAAAAGGAAGATAATTTCGATCGATTGGCGACACCGGTAAGGTCATCGTGCTCCGCCTGATGCTTCAGCCGGTTTTGCGCTTCTTCCAATTCCTTCAGATGCTCGACCTGGTTGGTCACATCGCGGCAGATGAGGATAATCTTGGTATTCTCTTTTCGGTCGGCCTCAACGACGGCAAAAGTCAGCTCGTTCCAGAAATACTCACCGTTTGCCCGCCGGTTCAGTATGAGCTCGTTCCCACCCGTCTTGATCTTGGTGAGGTCATACTGGAAATTCTCTACTTCCTCAGGAGACAGCTGATTGTTCGGTGTGAGGATATATTCCTGAGGCCGCCGTCCCAACACCTCTTCGGCAGAGTATCCGGTGATCCGGGAATATGACGGGTTTGACCACTCGATTTGCCCGTTGACATTCTGTATCAGCAAGCCTTCGTGCGCATGCTCGACAACGAGTTTCAGAATTTCAGCCTCTCTCCTGAGCTCGGCGTTGTCACCGCGATCAGGCCGCCGTCCGATCCAAAAGCCGCCAAAATATCCAACGGCCAGGAGCGCCGCAACAACTCCCAACCAGTAAAATAAATCGAGGATAGGCCATTCAGACATATACTCTGGGATACCTCGTATTGAGATTTATAGTCAGCTCAAGGATACACCTAGTCTAAACCCTTGAACCAACAACAAAACAGCGAAACCCACCACAATTTTATCGTTAGTATTACTAATATTCGGTGCAATTTCCGGATTCCTGCCTCAAGAAGCACGAACGCTTTGAAGAAATTGCCCGACCTGAGACTGCAAGTTGTTGGAAAGTTCACCCAACTCCGCCGAGGCATTTTGCATTTCGTTTGTCACAGATCGGCTTGTATCCATGACCTCACTAAGCGTATTGACGTTTCTTTCAACCAACTCGGAACTTGAGCGTGCTGTTTGTGCGTTGCCGCTGATTTCCTGCGTGGAAACCGTCTGTTCCTCGACAGCTTCACGGATCTTGCCCGAAATCTCACTCACACGCCCGATTGTTTCGGCAATCGAACGGATTGCTGCCTCCGACAAATTCGCAACTTCCTGAACTGATGTCACCTGAGCCGAAATGTCATCAGTCGCCTTGGTCGTCTGTTCCGCAAGCGCCTTGACCTCGTTTGCAACCACTGCAAACCCGCGACCTGCTTCGCCTGCCCGCGCAGCCTCAATAGTCGCATTCAGGGCGAGCAAATTGGTTTGACTGGCAATCTGACTGATGAGTGCAACAATCTCGCCAATAGCACGCCCTGTCTCCGACAGGCGTCCAACGATTTCATCGGTTTTCCGCGCTTCTGCGACAGCGGCACTGGCAATGTTGGTTGCCTGGTCCACGTCTTCACGAACACGCATCAGTGACAAGGACAATCCTTCTGCAGAGATTGTCACACTTCCCACGGAGCTGCTTGCTTCAGAAGAAGCCTGATGAACTTCGCGAACGGCCTGAAGCGAGGAGCCAACGGCTTGGTCAAGGTGACTGGAATTGCTTTCAACGCTGCCTGCGGCTTTGGACAAGGCAGACACAACGCTGATTACGGATTTTTCAAAGTCGTCGGCGACATCCTGCATCAAAGCCTTACGCTCTTCGCTCAACGCCTGCTCGTGCGCCAAATCTTGCTCAGCCTGCATCATTGCCTTCTCTGAAAGATTCTCTCTGAAGGATGTCACAGAGCGGGCTATCGCACCGATTTCATCGCTTCTTTCATCACCCTCGATCTGAATATCGAGACTTCCTTGTGACAATTTATCCAGACCGTTTTGCAGGCGGGCGAGCGGACGGGCCACACCTAGTGCGAGGACCAACGCAAGACCCAGGAACGCTGCTCCAATCGGGGAAACAACCAAGCCAATCGTAATCATTTGGTCCAGAATCAGAGCATCAATATTGCCTGAGACGTCACCGGACAGAAATTGCTGGGCGCCCTGCTGTGTTCCAATTTCCTGCATGAAGGCTTGCCGGAAAGTGTAAAAGGAAAACGCCGTTCCTGCCATCATAATGCCGGCGGCTGTCAGAACCATGGTGACAAACCTGCCCTTGATCGAAAGTGTCACAATACTACTCCGATGTTGCTACCCTGCTCGGCACCGCCCGATCCCGTTCCCCAGAAAATCACCAAGCGGGCGCAGGCTAACGTACATCACGTAAAAAATACGTAACTACAGGTACTTAGGGGTAATACGTAGTAAAAAAGACTAATCCGGATTCAGATACGATCCGCTCCCTTGTCCGCTTTCATTCCAGGTGCAAAAGCGACAAGGCTCACGTCTGAACCGTCAGGTTAGGGCAGGTTCTGTTTTCAAGAAACCACCTGATTGGCGATGCCAGAGTTGGGCATAGAGCCCGTTTTCCTGAGACAATAGGACCTCATGGCTGCCTTCTTGTACCACCCGTCCATTATTCATGACGATCAGGCGGTCCATCGCTGCAATTGTGGACAAGCGATGCGCGATGGCAATCACCGTTTTCCCCGCCATCAAACCCTGAAGGTTTTCCTGGATCGCCGCTTCAACTTCTGAATCCAGAGCCGAGGTTGCTTCATCCAGCACAAGAATTGGTGCATCCTTCAAAAGGACCCGGGCAATCGCGATGCGCTGGCGCTGTCCTCCAGAAAGTTTGACACCGCGCTCGCCGACAAATGCATCAAATCCCCGCCTGCCTTTTTTGTCTTCAAGCCCTTCAATGAAATCCAGAGCATGTGCCTTTCGAGCCGCCGCAACGAGGTCTTTCTCACCAGCATCGGGCCGACCATAAAGAATGTTTTCTCGAATAGATCGATGCAGCAAGGAAGGGTCTTGGGTAACCATTCCGATGGACCGGCGAAGCGTCTCTTGCGAGACGTCCCTTAAATCCTGTCCATCGATCAAAATTCGCCCTGCTTCCACATCGTAAAATCGCAACAACAAGCTTGTCAGCGTTGTTTTCCCGGCACCCGACGGTCCAACAAGACCGACCCGTTCGCCTGGATCAATGGTCAAGTCCATATGATCAATCACCCCATCGGACTTGCCATAGTGAAACCGGATATTTTCAAATCGCACCTCTCCTTTCGAAATGTTCAAAGGCGGAGCTTCTGGCTTGTCCATCAAAAGGATCGGTTTGATGATTGTTTCCATGCTGTCCTGAAGCGATCCAAAGTGGCGGAACAGGCCGTTCAACTGATTGAAAAGCCGATTCAACAAGATGTTGAGCCTGAGAATAAGACTGAGTGCGAAGGCGACATGTCCGGTGCTGATTGCTCCGTCTTGCCAAATCTTCAATGCAAGCCCTGCAATTGCAACAATCATAACGCCGTTGATGACCGTCATCGTCATGCGGATAGTCGTTAAAAGGCGCGTAAACCTCTGCAATTTTGCAATAAAACCTTCGACCGACGCCCTGGCACCCCGGTTTTCCTCAACTACAGACCCGAAGAGTTTAACCGACTGAATGTTGGTATAGGTATCAACAAGTCGTCCTGTAACACCTGAATATGCATTGGCCATGGACTTTGCTGCATCACGAACTCTGGGCACGATTTTCCACGCAGCCACAGCAAAAAATATCAGCCATAGACCAACAACAGCCCCCAGCCTGATGTCCAGTTCGGCAATCAGAACCAGCGTGGTGATCGCATACACCACAATGAACCAGGCAACCTGCAGCAGGTTGACCATGAAGTCACCGGCAGACATTCCTGACTGCATGACTTTTTGGGACAACCGCCCGGCCAGGTCATCCTGGAAATAGCTGAGGCTCTGCTTCATGACCCTCTGGTGGCACTGCCAGCGAACTAAGTTGAAGAAACCGGGAACAACCGCTTGTTCTTCAATCAATGCCATCAGGGAGTTGACGAGGGCCCTGACAACAAGAACTACAAAGGCCATTCCAAGCAGCGTCCAGGCGTGATCGGCAAAGAAAGTTGACCTGTTGCTGGTGTCCAGAAGATCGACGATGTTCCCCAGAAAATTGAAGACCGCAACTTCAACAAAAGCCGATATCACGCCGAGCACGAGCATTGCCGCAAACGGCCAGCGAACCTGGCTGACAAAATAATAAAGAAAGGCAAAACCGCCGCGCGGCATGTCGTTTGTTGGCGGGCCCCTGAAGGGATTGATCCATGATTCAAAAAGGCGGAATAGCCAGGACAAAACACGCCTCCGTGAGGGGATTAAGAGCGAATCTTCTGATCATCCTACGCACCCGGAGAGATTTTGACCCGGACAATTTGTGGATTCAGGTACAGGCCATCCCATGACAAATCTGGATGTAGCTGATATGCACCGCTGCCAGTAGATAAAAATCGTCAATTCATCATGCCAGAAATAGCCCTTTACCAACCGGACATTCCGCAAAACACCGGCACGATGCTGCGCTTGGCCGCTTGCATGGGAGTGACGGTGCATCTGATCGAGCCCGCTGGATTTCCAATCTCCGACAGCGCACTCAAACGCGCAGGTATGGATTATCTGGAGCGCGCAACAATGAAGCGCCACACATCGTTTTCAACATTTGAAAGCTGGCGGATTTCGCAAGACCGGCGCCTCATCCTGCTGACAACAAAATCTGCGCAGGTGTATACCAAGTTTGCTTTCGAGGCTGACGACATCCTGTTGATGGGCCGGGAAAGTTCTGGCGTGCCAGACGAGGTTCACACACTTGCCGATGCCAGATTGACGATTCCGATGGCAGCTGAAATGCGTTCGATCAACGTTGCGATTTCCGCAGGAATGGTGCTCGGTGAAGCCTTGCGACAAACCGGTACATTTCCTAAAAACCAAGATTGATACTCAAACGCGCTTTTTCCAGTGTCGGAGCAAGGCGTCAAACTTCCAGGACTGATCTCATGAATGCAACATCACCGGAAAATCGTGGTGGACCGATCCCGGACGGGATTGAAGACAAGAAGTTGACCGCTCCCGCCTGGTTCAGAGAGTTGCGCGACCGGATTTGTAAGGCAATTGAAGATCTGGAAGATGAAATCGGCACGCTTTCAGGCCCGATGAGCGATCAGCCTGCCGGGCGGTTTGAACGCACCCCATGGGAACGAACCGACAGCACTGGCGGTAAAGGCGGCGGTGGCGTCATGTCCATGATGAATGGCCGTGTTTTTGAAAAGGTTGGCGTGCACATCTCAACGGTGCACGGCGAATTCTCTCCTGAATTTCGCGGCCAGATTCCCGGTGCAAGCGAGGACCCGCGGTTCTGGGCGTCCGGCATCAGCCTCATTGCGCATCCACAGAACCCGCACGTTCCAGCCGTTCACATGAACACAAGAATGGTTGTTACAACGAAGCAATGGTTTGGTGGCGGTGCTGATCTGACGCCCGTTCTCGATGCCCGCAGGACCCAGGAAGACCCGGACACGAAAACTTTTCACGAAGCAATGCAGGCAGCTTGCACACCACATGCAATAGCTGACTACAACGCTTACAAGAGCTGGTGTGACGACTACTTTTTCCTGAAGCATCGCAACGAAGCGCGTGGCATCGGTGGGATTTTTTACGACTATCTTCACAGCGATGACTGGGATGCGGATTTCGCCTTTACCAAAGACGTGGGGCTGGCATTTCTGAATGTCTATCCCGAACTCGTCCGGCGGAATTTTGAAAAATCCTGGACTGAAGCCGACAGGGAAGAACAGTTAATCCGCCGCGGCCGCTACGTTGAATATAATCTGCTCTATGATCGCGGTACGATATTCGGGCTGAAGACAGGTGGAAATGTTGCATCAATCCTGTCGTCGATGCCGCCTGTTGTGAAATGGCCGTAAAGCGCGTCTGAGCAGCTCAGGTATCAAGCGGCCGTCCCAGCCTTGGCGAAAGCAGTCGCGCGTTTGATTTCACCAAGCCCGTTCTCAAGGACCATTTGAGCGAATTGTAGCAGCATTTTCTGATCAAGCTTGGGACCCATATCCCGCATGGTTGCGATGGCACCCCTGGGTGAATGCGCGTCCTTGTAGGCTCTGGTTTCGGTCAACGCGGCAAAGATATCGCAAATTGTAATCAGTCTGACCTTCTGGGAAATACGGTTACCTTTCAAACCGTCAGGATATCCGGAGCCATCCAGGAGTTCGTGATGCTGGATCGCCATCTTCTTGATGTCGATTGATATCTCGAGGCGGGGCTTCAGAATCTCGCGTCCGAACATTGGATGACGGTCGATCAGGGCACGTTCTTCGTCGGTCAACCTTTCGGCTTTATCCAGAATGGACAGCGGAATTCGCATCTTTCCAACGTCGTGAATCAGACCGCCAGCGATAACTTCCCTGCAGTCGGATTCGGACCAACCCAGGCTCTTGGCAAAGGTTCCAGCCAGGCCAGCGACAGCAAGTGAATGGCTATAGGTAGCACTGTGATGACTTTGAACGGCATCCATCCAGGACGACAGACCGTCAAGCGACAAGGCGGTTAGTACCTCGCTTGCACTTTCGCTCATCAGGTTAACTTGAATCTTGCTGCTTTCGGCAGCTGAAAAACAAAGACTTTCCAAAAAGGCATTGCTGCTTCGATATGCCTTGACGGTCGTTTTCGCCGTACCTTCGGGCAATCGTGAACCGGCGTCAGTCGACGTCAGACTTCTAATTCGCCTCAGCAGCAGGGCAAAAGGCGTGTCCCTTTGCATTATCTCGGATTTACCAAGCGCAGCCGCCTGAATGGCTTCACGGCGATTATTCTTGTCTACGAGGCAAATGACAGGAATTTCAGCAATGCTACCCCAAGACGACTTGAGCGCCGCCAAACCGGCATCACTTGCCTTGAGCAGTTCAACGACCGCAATCTGCGCATCCCCAATCGCCCGCGGAGATACTTTCGACATATCAATCAAGCGTGCTGAAAAAAAGAACGGCAATTTTCTAACAGGTGAATCCATAGGAAGCGATCCGTCAGAGATCAGAACAATTTCCATCAATCGCCTCATTGAACCGCAGAGCGCGTAGTCGCGGACAGACCACTCAAAAACCGGACACACCAACGCCAGGTCAACCTGCGACTATAGTGACGTGATTTTCCTAAAAATTTCCCTAAAGCAGCCCCTCGGCGCGTGTAATCAAGTCCTGTTTGCGCAGCGAAAACCCACTAATACGCCACTGATCTTCAAGTCCTTTGAGAAGATCACCAAGCTTAGGGCCCGGAGAATGACCAAAGGCAATCAAATCGGCCCCCTTCAACGGAAATTCCGGAATGGGTTGAACCCGAATATTTGCGAGCAATTCGGCAAATTGATGATCGTCCGCCTTTTGCCGCGCCCGCAAAGTCGACCAAAATGCCAGCAATCCGTCCATGGCGCCCTGCCGCCCGAAATCATATATGAGCGATGCTGCAGACGGGAACCCAGCTGACTTCTTCAGGAATTTTCTCGCAGCCCATGCCTTCTTCATTCGCTTGCGCTCGGCATTTGAAAGGCGAAGACGGTCACATATACGCTCCAAGTCCTCACGCACAAAACCAGTCAGAACCAATAGCCCCAACTCCGGGTCCAGTATCTCGGGCGCATAAACTTCCAACTCACGCAAGGCATCATAGTTTTCCAGCCGCGCAAGGCCACCAGTAGCGATTTCCCACAGGCCACAATCATTCATCATGCGCAGTGCTCGAGCGGCAAGCGGCGCCTGCAAAAGACGGCGCATTTCGTGCCCGATCCGCTCCGCCGAAAGATGCCGGAGCCCGTCGCGCTGACGCAGACACGCACTGATCCCTGCGGGATCCATTTCGCCCTTGCCGTAAGCGGCAAAAATACGAAAAAATCTCAAGATGCGAAGATAGTCTTCTTTAATGCGCTTATCTGGATCACCGATAAATCGAACACGCCGAGCCAGACAATCTTCAAGTCCGCCGAGCGGGTCATGCAATTGACCATGTCGATCAACATAAAGAGCATTGAGCGTAAAATCCCGGCGCTCCGCGTCCTTCATCCAGTCCTTGCCAAAGACAACCTTTGCCTGGCGGCCAAAGGTCTCCACGTCTTCACGCAAAGATGTGACTTCATAAGGATAACCGCTGCTGATAACCGTGATTGTTCCGTGATCAAGCCCTGTGCCGATCGGCTTCAGTCCAGCATCGGCCGTACGCCTCATGACATCATTCGGCAGCGCCGTTGTCGCGATGTCGACATCTGGAACCGCATGTCCCAACAACGTGTTACGAACCGCGCCGCCCACGACCCGCGCCTCATCCCCACCTTGTTCGATCGCAGAAAAAACCGCCTGGATCCCGGGAGATTGCAGCCAATTGGCATGCCGGAGTATGTCGTTTGGCTTAACACTCATGCTTATTCATACCGGCCCGGTACAAACACGCCATCACGCATTTCCGAAGGCCGGAAATCCCTGCCTTCCGAATCGGCTTCGAATGTCGCCATCGCAATGAAACCAATAATTACCAACGCCACCCCTGACAGGGTCAGCCATGCAACAGGACCCTTTGACCAGCGTTCCGGGTGATTGCTCCTCTTGCTAGCCCATAACCAGACAGCATAAAGGCAAAATGGCAGCACGAACAAAAGAACTTGTGTCAGAAAAACACGCAACATCAGCGATATACCGTTTCATAAAAAGACCGGATAATTCCAGCGGTGACACCCCAGATATACCGTTCACCGAAGGGCATGGCATAAAAATATCGGCGTTTGCCCTGCCACTCACGGCTCTGTTTCTGGTGATTTGCCGGGTTCATCAGAAAATTCAAAGGAACTTCAAAGACATCGTCAACTTCGTCGGGGTTGGGCCGAAAGGACGTTGTCTCTAAAATTGTACCAACGACGGGGACTACCCTGTATCCTGAACCCGTCAGATAGGGCGCCAGGCTACCGAGCAGTTCCACGCGGCGCGTATCCAGTCCGATTTCCTCGTCTGCCTCCCTGAGAGCGGCCTCGACGGGACCCTTGTCGGTCGGGTCGATTTTGCCGCCGGGAAAAGCGACTTGCCCAGCATGTGAATTCAGATGCCCGGTTCGCTGCGTCAGGACTACGGTTGGTCCGGCACTACGTTCCATGATTCCAATCAGAACGGCCGCGTCCCGAGGTGGCCCCTCCCATTTGGCATAAGGACCAAGTTCCGGATTCAATGTGTGATCACCCGCTTCCTGTTCTTGAACAAGTTGCGAGGTTTCCGAAAGGCGGGTGCGAATAAGTTGTGCCCAGTTTGGGTTTTCCAAAAATTCGTCAGACAGTGGTGCGTTCATTCAATCAAGCCGTTTGATAGCCATTCAGGGCATTTTCGATTATTCGGGGTCTTTCAAGAAATCTGGATCCAATTGAAAAAACAGACCTCCGCTCCAGACGCCCATTTCCATTCCTTGAGCCCCGTCATGCTGCTCCAACAAATCGGCCAGCTGATACATGAGCGCACGCGTGAACAGCGCTTCCAACCGACCTCTCACATGTACATAGGGTTTCAGACCGTCGCTGTCCGGTTCTTTTTCAAACCTCAAAGCGTGTTCCTGGCCAACTTGCACAAGATCACCCAGATTTGTTCTCAGTGAGATCTGCTGGTTTTCTCCGCTGCCTTCAATCGCCATTTCGACAGCCAGCAATGGCGCATCTTCAACTGCAATACCGATCTTTTCAACCGGCGTGACTAGGTAGTGCTTGCCGTCTTCATCCTTGCGCAAAACAGATGCAAAAAGCTTGACCAGAGCTTCACGGCCAATGGGCGATCCCAGGTAATACCAGGTGCCGTCACGGGCGATCTTGATATCAAGATCACCGCAAAACGGCGGGTTCCATTTTTCAACCGGCGGCAAAGACCTGTCTTTGTTATCTGCCCGGCTCATCAAGGCCTTGAGCCCATCCGGCATGGCATTGCCCAGGTTCTCTGATCCGTCGTGCATATGCTCAGACATCCTCAATTCAACAATTCAAGACACCCGGAATTTTGACAATTCCCTGTCTCATATATTTGTTTCGACCCAACAAATGGTTCGGATAAACCGTACCTTATCCCCAAACGAGCAAAAGAAACTTGGACCTTTCCACTGTCTGGCGCACAATTGCGCCTTATCTACGAATTTATATGGTGTCAGACTGTAGGTGTCGCAGCAACTTGATCCGTGGCACAAAGAATCAGGTCAACTCTCGACGGCCGAAGCAATTTTAGGGATAGGTGATACATGAGCGTTGTTTCCCCCTCCAGCCCAACCGAAGAAGATCTCGCTGCCGTTGCAGAAAATGCTGAACGTGCGGTCAATCGCATCAGCGATGCTAAAGCGGACATCGGTCGAATTATTTTCGGCCAGGAAGCTGTGGTCGAACAAAGCCTGGTGACCATCCTGGCCGGGGGGCATGGACTTCTGGTTGGCGTACCTGGCCTTGCCAAGACCAAATTGGTTGAAACACTCGGAACAGTTCTTGGGCTGGATGCGCGGCGAATTCAGTTTACGCCGGATCTTATGCCATCCGATATTCTTGGCGCAGAGGTCATGGAACAGAGCGAAGACGGGGCCCGCTCTTTCAGGTTCATCCCCGGTCCTGTGTTTTCGCAATTGCTGATGGCTGATGAAATCAACCGTGCCAGCCCGCGAACGCAGTCCGCCCTTTTGCAAGCCATGCAGGAATACCACGTCACCGTGGCTGGACATCCGCATGACCTGCCGCGTCCTTTCCATGTGCTTGCAACACAGAACCCGCTTGAACAGGAAGGGACCTATCCGCTTCCTGAAGCCCAGCTTGACCGATTTCTGATGCAGATTGATGTGCATTACCCGGATCTGGAAGCAGAACGTCGCATCCTTCTTGAAACAACAGGTGCAGAACAGGCGACCGCTCAAGTCGCAATGTCCGCCGAAGAATTGATGGATTATCAGCAACTCGTACGCCGGATGCCCGTGGGTGAATCGGTTGTTGAGGCAATCCTTAAGCTCGTGCGTTCGGCACGACCGGACGAAGGATCCGATGCAGATGATGTGACCAAGTTGATTGCCTGGGGCCCAGGCCCTCGCGCCAGTCAGGCATTGATGTTGACAGTTCGTGCCAGAGCCCTGGTTGACGGACGGCTGGCGCCTTCCATCGATGACGTTCTGGCCTTGGCGGAACCAGTCCTTCAACACAGGATGGCTCTGACATTCGCCGCACGGGCCGATGGTCATACAGTGCGCGATGTCGTCCGAAGGGTGAAAGACAAGATCGCCTGATCTCGCGAAAACCCTGGAAGGACCAGTCGGAATGGACAGCAGCAGTTCAAAGACAGATATCGATCAAAGCACTTGGCCGAATGTGATCGGCGAAGCAAGATCTGTCGCGGATGCCCTGCCGGACTTGCTGGTCGAGGCGAGCCACGTTGCAAGTTCTACTATTGCCGGGTGGCATGGCCGCCGGAGAGCAGGACCTGGAGAAAGCTTCTGGCAATTTCGCCCCTTCAACATGGGGGAACCGGCAAAGCGCATTGACTGGCGTCGGTCGGCCCGCGACGATCATCTTTATGTCCGGGAACGGGAATGGGAATCTGCCCATACTGTCTGGCTCTGGGCGGATCTTTCTTCTTCCATGGTCTTCCGCTCACGCTTGACCGAAGTCACGAAGCGCGACCGGTCAATCGTGTTGATGCTTGCGCTGGCGGATATGCTCGCAGAAACTGGCGAACGAATTGGCCTTACCGGCGTTACAAGGGCGTTTTCAGATCGGCGCGCCGCCGAGAGGCTGGCAGATTCGCTGGCACATCTTTCCAAACCTGTCGCTCTGCCTGACACGATATCTGTGAAACGTTTTGCCGATGTTGTGCTGGTGTCGGACTTTCTCGATCCTCTGGAGGAAATCACGTCCTGGATTGCCCGCGTGGCCAGTACTGGTGCGCGTGGCCACCTCGTTCAGGTTCTCGATCCGATTGAAGAAACATTCCCATTCGACGGCCGTGTGGAATTTACCGACCCGGAAATGGGACTTCGCCTGACGGCTGGCAGAGCCGAAAACTGGCGGAAGGACTACCACAACAGGCTGGAGGCCCACAGGGAAGAGATCCGAGCTGTGGCCAGACGCGCTGGCTGGACTTATGTTCTTCATCATACGGATCATCCTGCTTCGGAGCCCTTGCTGGTTTTGCACAGTGCGCTTTCTGGTGCTCTGGATGTCATGCAAAGAGGAGGCGTCTGACCCGTGTTTGCAGGCCTGCCCCTAACCTTTACGGCTCCATGGATCCTGGCAGCGCTCGCGCTATTGCCCGTGATCTGGTGGCTCTTGCGGCTGACGCCTCCGCGCCCGCGCGAGATTGCCTTCCCGCCAACACGGCTCCTGCTCGACATCGACCAACACGAGGAAACACCCCAACGCAGTCCCTGGTGGCTAACCCTGCTTCGGTTGCTGTTGGCTGCAATTCTTATTCTGGCCCTCGCGGGCCCGATCTGGCGATCCACTGAACCAGTCGAGTCCGGGCAAGGCGTGCTTTGGGTGTTGATCGACAACGGCTGGACCTCGGCGAAGGGCTGGCCGACGCAGGTCAGCGCCGCTGAGCAAATTCTTGCCAACGCGGAACAGGACGGTCAGCCGGTATTATTTGCGGCAACTGCAGAAGGGCCCGCGCAGAGTTTTACGCCGGAGTCCGCAGCCAGTGCTCTTGAAAAACTCCGGGCGCTTGAACCACGTCCATACCCGCCAAATCGCAGTGAATTAAGTTTGGGGTTACGCAAGGCCGTTCAGGCAACGGCACCTGGAGCCGTTGTGTGGCTCTCTGATGGTACCCAGACTAGTGGCGCATTTCTGACAGACCTGGCGTCGATTATCGGCGCATTGCCCATCACAGTGCTGACCGGGATTGATACACCGGTTGGATTGAAGGACCTGGCAAATGATGCCGAAGCGCTTTCCCTGACGGTTGTCAGGCACCCGGACCAGAAAGTGAACTCTGCCACCGTTCGTGTGCTCGACCTGAAAGGACTGGTTTTGGGAGAAGTTCAGGCGACGTTTGATCCGGACACAACGGAGACCGAGGCTCGTTTTGAACTACCGAGCGAACTACGTAATGACATTGCCAGGGTCGAAATCGCCGGAGAGGCTTCTGCGGGTGCGGTTCAGCTGGTCGATGACAGCTGGCGGCGCCGGACGGTTGGGCTGATATCCGGTCAGTCCGGCGATCTCAACCAACCCCTCCTGTCACCCGTTTATTACCTTGAGCGTGCACTCGCGCCGTTTTCTGATATTCGCCGTCCCAAAGACAGCGACATTGCAGTTGCCGTACCAGCTCTGATCGATCAGGGAATATCCGTGATGGTTCTGGCCGACGTTGGCCGGTTACCCGATACGACAGCCGACATCCTGCGCGAATGGGTTGAAAACGGTGGGACACTTGTCCGTTTCGCCGGCCCCCGAACCGCTGGTGGCAGCGATGAACTCATACCTGTCCGGCTTCGGGCAGGTGATCGGTCGCTCGGCGGTTCACTTTCCTGGAAACAACCGCAACATCTTGCAAGTTTCCCGGAAAACTCGCCGTTCTCCGATTTGAAGGTACCGCAGGAAGTGACCGTCAATCGTCAGGTGCTTGCCGAACCGACCTCTGATCTTCCCGGCCGCACATGGGCCATGCTGGAAGACGGGACACCATTGGTTACCGCTGCCCCGATGGGAGCAGGCAGCGTGGTTCTCTTTCATGTCACGGCTGACTCTTCCTGGTCGAACCTTCCCCTATCAGGTGTTTTCCTGAATATGCTGCGAAGGATCCTGTCCGTGTCCAATGTTACCGCCATTTCAGACACATCAGACGAGACCGGCGCTTCGCAAAGCGTCCTTCCACCTCTCCGTCTGCTTGATGGCTATGGGCGATTCGGCCCACCACCTGTCGAGGTCACCCCGGTAAGCACAGCAGCCTTTCGCGAGGCAACTGCAAGCCGAAGAACGCCTCCCGGCCTCTATGGTACGGATGACGGTTTTCGCGCTTTGAACCTTTTGCAAAGGGATGACGAACTCCTGCCGCTTGATCTGGAACCTCTTGGCGAAAGCGTGACGGAAGCCCCCTACCCGGCATCGGACCCGTTTGACCTGCGAGCACTGTTCTTCTCACTGGCCTTCCTGCTGATTATTGCAGACACCATCGCGGTCTTCCTGCTTGCTGGAGGAATAAGCCGTTTCAAATTGCGTACCCGGACCGCGGGAATTGCAATGTTGCTGGCGCTGTCCGGTGCATTGGTCCCGATAACGGGGCTGGATTCGGTAAATGCGCAATCAACCTCGAACGAATTGCAAGCTCTGGAATCAACGTTGCAAACCCGGCTGGCCTATGTGCTTACCGGGAATCCGGAAATCGATGATACCAGTGCAGCGGGCCTTAGTGGTTTGAGCCAGTTTCTTGCTGAAAGAACTGCTCTCGAGCCAGGACCTCCGGCCGCCGTAGATATCGCCCGCGACGAACTTGCATTTTATTCCCTGCTCTATTGGCCAGTTGATCCTGCGGCGGACAAGCCGAGCGACCAAACCATTGCCCGCATCGACACATTCATGCGCAATGGGGGCTCGATACTGTTCGACACACGCGATCACATAAGCACCTCCGCCAATGAATTTGCCTCCACACCGGCAACCCTGAAACTGCGTGAAATTCTTGAAGATCTGGATGTGCCACCGCTCGAACCCGTGCCGCAAGATCATGTGCTGACCAAGGCGTTCTATCTTTTGGAGACCTTCCCCGGGCGCTATGCAACGAGCCCGTTATGGATCGAAAGCCTGGAAGAAGTTTCTGCACGTGGTGATCGCCCGGTGCGGGCTGGAGATGGTGTTTCGCCCATCATAATAACCGGCAACGACTTCGCGGCGGCCTGGGCGATCTCGGAAACAGGTGAGTTCATGTTTCCAACAGTTCCCAACGACCCCACGCAGCGTGACTACGCCTTCCGCTCAGGCGTCAATATCGTGATGTACAGTCTGACCGGGAACTACAAGGCAGATCAGGTTCACATTCCTGCGCTGCTTGAACGGCTTGGGCAATAGGAGTGCTGATGGTCTGGTCCCTTTCGTTTGATCCTTTGATTCCCTTGTGGGCGTTGTCTGCGGGCCTTGTCGTCGCGCTCCTGCTTTCTGTCATTACAGGGTTTCTTGGGATCCGTGGCTGGATGCTCCGCTCGCTTACCATGGCGCTGTTGCTGTTCGCACTCGCCAATCCCGCAATCGAACGCGAAGACCGCGAGCCGCTTTCGTCAGTTGTTGCTCTTGTCGTTGACAAGAGCCAGAGCCAGCGCCTCGCCGACCGTCAGGAGACAACGGAACAGGCCGCAAAAGAACTGCAGAACCGCATTGAAGAACTGGACGGCTTTGATCTGAGAATTCTGGAGGCCAGAAACTCTGGAACGGGAAATGGCACCGAAGTTTTTCGGACGCTCTCAAATGGTCTTGCGGATGTCCCGCCGGAGCGCGTTGGCGGTGTCGTTATCATCAGCGACGGCCAGATCCACGACATTCCAGACAATGCCAAGGCCCTGGGCTTCGACGCGCCGGTTCATGGCCTGATTACCGGCACCTCAGACGAGCGTGATCGCAGAATCGTACTTGAAAAAGCACCGCGTTTCGGTCTGGTGGATTCCGAGCAAACCGTCAGCCTCACAGTGATTGATCAAGGTCAGGGAACCGGGCCTGGCGATAACGTAAGGCTCATTGTAAAGCGAGACGGAAACGTCATCAGCGAACGAATTGTACGTACGGGTGAAAAGGTCGAAGTTCCCGTGGCGATCGCTCACGGCGGCGACAACATTTTCGAGTTTGAGGCAAATCCGCTTGCAGATGAACTGACAACGCTGAACAACAGGGCGGTGGTCACCATTGATGGGATTCGCGAAAATCTGCGCGTGCTTCTCGTTTCCGGGTCACCCCATGCAGGTGAACGCACCTGGCGCAATCTGCTGAAGTCAGATGCTTCGGTCGATCTTGTTCATTTCACCATCTTGCGCCCTCCCGAGAAACAGGATGGCACACCGATCAATCAGCTCTCGCTGATTGCCTTTCCGACCCGCGAACTTTTCTCCGTCAAGATCGACGAATTCGATCTGATCATATTCGATCGCTATGTCAGGCGCGGTGTCTTGCCGATGCTCTACTTCGACAACATCGCCCGGTATGTGCGCGATGGCGGTGCTGTTTTGCTGGCTGGTGGACCCGATTACGCGGAAGGCGGAAGTCTTTACCGAACCCCGCTTGCACCCATTCTACCAGCACGACCGACCGGCACAATCCTGGAACAGCCGTTCCACGCCACATTGGCCAATCTCGGTGAACGCCATCCAGTCACCCGCGGTCTTCCCGGTGCGGAGCAGGACCCACCTGCCTGGAGCCGATGGTTCCGCGCGGTTGATACGGAGATTGACGCTGGACACACCCTGATGTCCGGTCCGAGCGACACACCACTTCTTGTACTCAACCGTGAAGGCGAAGGCCGGGTAGCAATGCTGCTTTCAGATCATGTCTGGCTATGGGCTCGTGGTTTTGAGGGTGGTGGTCCTCATGTGCCCTTGCTGCGCCGTCTGGCACACTGGCTGATGCAGGAACCTGACCTTGAAGAAGAAGCGCTGAACGTCTCCCTGCGCGGACCAGAATTGGTCGTCGAGCGTCAGACGCTCGGCGAATCCGTTAACGAGGTCACTGTTTCGTCTCCGACCGGAGACAGCACGACAATTGCCATGACCGAGCAGGATCCCGGCCTGTGGCGCGGTGGGGTACCAGTAGAAGAAACGGGGTTGTATTCGATTACTGACGGTGAGAGGAACGCGCTTATTCACGTTGGTCCCCAAAACCCCAGGGAATACACGGACGTCCTGTCCACGACGGATGTCTTGAACCCAATCAGTGAAGCAACGGGTGGCACGGCCCGCCGCCTGAGAGATGTCGGTGGCGACCTGGAATTGCCGCGGGTAGTCTCCATGCATAATTCTGCGGGCTACGCAGGCAATGGCTGGATCGGCCTGAAGGCAACAGAAGCAAGCGTTCTGAATGGTGTGGACAGGTACCCACTCATGATCGGTTTGCTGGGCCTCGCCCTGTTACTCGGCGCGCTTTCGCTCACTTGGTATCGCGAGGGACGCTAGATTTCCGTCGCTTGAGTTGTTTGTTAGAAGTCTGATCAGACTTCTCCGCCATGAACAGCGCCCGAAAGCATGGCCCCGTCATTCATCAGCGCAATCAGCAGGCGTTCGGGATCAACTGGGCCAGGCAGTGTAATTTGCCCAAACGGCACCTGTTGAAAGCCGAAAGGGCTGTAGTAGGGCGCGTCACCAACGAGTAAGACGGCCTTGTCACCTGCAGCCGCCGCTGCATCTATCGCGGATTGCATGAGCGCCTTGCCCAGGCCCCGGTTCTTGAAATCCGGCGCCACCGTCAGCGGCCCTAGCAGCAATGCATCTGATTTCCCTATCAATATCGGAGACAACCGGATAGACCCGGCAATCCGCGACCCAGCCATACCTACGAAAGAGAGGTCTGGTCTGTGCGGCACGTTTTCCCGAATACGGAACGCTGTTCTGGCAAACCTGCCCGGCCCGAATGCTTCAGCCTGAAGGTTTTCAATGGCGGTGTTGTCAGTGGCTTCTTCGAGCCGGACGACCCATGCGGTCTGTTTCATAAGGCTATTCCCAACAAGCGATCTTTAGAAAAGCGCGCCTGCCAGTGCCCGGGTAAAACGTGAGAAGAGTCCGGGATCAGGTCAGCCGCGACGGAGCGAACGAGAGTTTTCTCGTCGGCTTGTTCGTCGTCGGAGTGTTAGACCTGCGCTCATTTTTCCCAGTCTCGTGATGTGCCAGACGAATAAGACATCGCCGACGGATCCACTTGTGAAGAGAAGCGGGTACCACGCAACTTTCCGCCGGTCCAGCGCTTTTTTGGGGTTCACTCACCGCGAATCCGATTGTTCACCAATTCCGAACAGAGCATTCAGTGGATTGATTTCCCGTTACTTGGCATCACCTATTGTTCAAACAGCCAATAGGAGTACGACATGGGATTGCTGGTCGACGGTGTCTGGACGGAGCAATGGTACGACACGAAGTCTTCAGGTGGTCGTTTCGTCCGCAAGGACGCTTCCTTCCGAAACTGGATCACAAAGGACGGTTCAGCCGGCCCGAGTGGCACTGGTGGTTTCAAGGCCGAAGCTGACCGCTACCATCTCTTTGTTTCCTATGCATGCCCATGGGCCCATCGCACGATGATTTTCAGGAAACTCAAGGGCCTGGAAAACCTGATTTCTCTTTCAGCGGTCGCCCCGTTGATGCTGGAAAACGGATGGGAATTCGCAGAACAGGAGCCGGTCACCGACGCGAAATACGCCTGGAACATCTATGCAAAAGCCGACCCGCACTATACTGGGCGCGCGACAGTACCGATCCTGTGGGACAAGCAACAGCAAACGATCGTCAGCAATGAATCCTCTGAAATCATCCGGATGTTCAACTCGGAATTCGACGGGCTCACCGGTTCGACACTCGACTACTATCCGGAAACTCTGCGTGAAGAAATCGACACGATCAATGAACGCGTCTACCACACGCTCAACAACGGCGTTTACAAGTCAGGTTTTGCGACAACCCAGGAAGCTTATGAAGAGGCTGTAACCGCTCTTTTTGAAACACTCGACTTTCTTGAGGACCGGCTCGCATCCCAGCGATACCTGGTTGGCGACATGTTGACGGAAGCTGACTGGCGATTGTTCACCACACTCGTTCGTTTTGATCCTGTTTATGTCGGGCACTTCAAGTGCAACATCCGGCGGATCGAGGATTACCCGAACCTGTCAAACTACCTGCGTGAACTCTACCAGGTGCCCGGGGTAGCCGACACCGTGGATATGGTAACAATCAAGAACCACTATTACGGCTCTCATGAGAGTGTTAATCCAAGCCGGATCGTACCTGTCGGGCCGGATCTGGATTTGATGACCCCTCACAACCGGAACCGTTTCAGGTCGGCGGCTTAAGGTTCGGATACCAGACATTTTCCTGGCGGCAACAAATCACCACTTGCCGCCAGCGAACTCCCCACTTCGGTGCTCATCCAGCCTGCGAGACGTTGCGGCGCTCAGGTCGTCAGGCAGCCGTTCGAGGGCAAAAAAGGCGGCCTCCTCGATTTCAGCATTCGGCGAAAGGTAGTTTTCCGCTTCAGACCATGCCTGCAGTCGAAACAGACCGACATGATCACGGCCCGTCGCCTCTTCGTTTAGATAGATGTTGAGCAATTCCGGTTTGCCGCTTGCAGCGATACCGGCTTCTTCGTGGATCTCGCGGCAGGCTGCCTGACCCAGCGTCTCACCACTCTCGACACCGCCGCCGGGGAAATACCACCCCGACAGGTAACTATGGCGGACGAGAAGAATGCGAGACTGGGTGTCTTCCACAATGACCCGAACACCAAGCGTGTATGGATTGCGGAGTAGCCCGACACCTTGAACCAGCTGCTTGGTCAAGCGCTTCGGCAAAAACGACAAAATCTTCAACATTTTTTTCCGCTTACCCAAATGACGTTCAGCCTGATTACTTCAGTAAACCTTTGTTAACCCATGCAATCCGCGCAGGGCTGCTAAACCATAATAACGCTCCTCATTCCGCATTGCGGTGCATATATATCAGGCAAGTTGATGAATTCGAAGGCACTCAGGCACGGAGCCGAGGCCGGGGACACAAAGGAAAATGTCATGTTGAGCGCATTGTTTGGAAAACGCCGTCGTCGCAACCACTACCAGTGGAAACCTGCTATCGATCTCAGCAACCCGCGCGTTGCTGCATCCCTGACAACCTTCCCGACCAACTAAGGTCCGGATAAAAACACAAGCGGAGAGAATATTATGTTCGGGTTCGTAAATGTTGTTGGCGCGACGCTGCGCGAGAGTACGCGCACCGCACAAGGCAAGGGTTCCAAGGCGCTAAGGCCGGAACCGACTGCGAGCAAATTGGTCAAGGCAAAGGCCTGATCTTCAAAAAAGTTCTGTACCGCTTTCAAAGCGCCGCGTTATTTTCTTGACGCGGCGCTTTTTGATTTGAAGATGCGCTCTCATGTTCAAACTCGCGCATATCTCGGATCCACATCTCGGCCCCCTGCCAGATCCGAAGCTCCTTCAGCTTTTCTCGAAGCGCATTCTCGGCTACCTGAATTGGCAGCGTAACCGCTCCAAGATCATGGGTGCCAACTATCTTGAACAGCTCGTTGTAGACATGAAGTCCGCAGCACCGGACCATATCGCTGTCACCGGTGATCTGGTCAATATTGCGCTCCCCCTGGAAATCACCGGCGCTAGAGCCTGGCTCGAGGAGATTGGAGAACCCGAAGATGTCTCTGTCGTCCCTGGCAATCACGATGCTTATGTACCAGGCGCGTTTCGCAAGGCACGGAGTGCCTGGTGGCCCTACATGTGTGGTGACAACGAGGCAAACCTGACCGCCGCAAAAGCCCGCGAGGAAGCCACATTCCCATATGTCCGCAGGCGTGACGGCGTCGCCCTGATCGGCGTCACCACCGGTCGCGCAAGTGCTCCCTGGTTTGCCACGGGACGGGTTGGCAGTGAACAGAGCAAACGCTTGCGGCAGATCCTTGAAGACCTCGGCAGGGAAGGCTTGTTCCGGGTTGTGATGCTCCATCACCCACCCTTCAGGCAGGCAACGCGCTGGCACAAACGCCTCTCCGATGCGTCAAGAGTGCGTACGGTTGTGAAACGCGCGGGTGCTGAGCTGATCCTTCACGGGCATACCCATATTGACAGTTTCGAGGCTATCGAAGGGCCAAACGGCCCCGTGGCCGTTGTCGGTGTGCCCTCTGCGACGAGCGCACCGGGCGGCAAAAAACCTGCGGCGCGTTATAACCTTTTCGAGATTGAAAAGACTGGCACCGGCTGGACCTGTCGCATGGAGGAACATGGATTTGAGGAACCCAACACCCCAGTGAGGCTCCTGGTCGAGCGGCAGGTGGAGATTCCAAAACGTTCCAAGGACTTTGCCCTGTAAAAGATCTTTCTTTTACAGTTAGTCTCGAAAATTAGAGCGGATTGGCGAACCAGGCAAAAGCAATCAGTGCGACGATACCGGCGGCAATGCCAATTCCGAATGCTCCAACGACCGCCAACCACGGCGTCTTGCTTTCCTTGACCCTCACAACCTGGGAGTCCAGGGCCACCTGCCGCAAGCGGTTGTTCAGCCAATCGCCTTCCAATGCCTTTTCGCGCTCAATCACACGTTCTGCAATATATTCGGTCAGGCAATCGGCCATATCGTCGATATTCGCGGTTTCCAGAATAACAACCCGGCCAAGTCGTGTGTCTTTCAGAAAACGGTATGTTCGCCGGTCGCCGCCAACCGCAACATGGCTCGTTGCATCGATCCAGAGCCGCGGTGTCGAACCGGCTATGATCTGCAGAGAGAACTGATCATCGTCTTCTGGAATTTCCTTGAAGACATCCTTCAGCTCATCGGCGAGCATGTCCAACCGGGCTCGCTCTGTATCTTGTAACTCAACCACCACGTCCGAGCGTTCAACTTCGCCAAGCTGAACTTTACGGATCGCATCGCGCAAAGACCGCATGCGCGTATGTGGGACAACGTTATCCTGCATTTCAGACATGACGCGTCTGATCTCCGTTCTTACGCCTTTGGTGAATCAATTCTTAACCGACTCTAGCTGCTCCGATACAGGCACGTGGCCTTTACCTTAGAGCTATCCACTGGCATTGATCCGAATATGGTTAACAAAGGTTAAGAGATTTTTCACACTGAGGCCAGCACAGCCTGCTAGCCACTGCCATATTCATGGGTTATGCAAAGACAAATTGCGGCTTTCCTGGAGAACGCGTCATGAATGTGGACGGCAAGAAGTATCGTACGATCTGGCTTTCTGAGGACGGTGCCTCCGTCGAAATCATTGACCAGACCAAATTTCCATATTCATTTGAGACGATGAAACTCCACACAATGGAAGATGCGGCGCACGCAATTCGCGTGATGCAGGTGCGCGGTGCTCCTCTGATCGGCGCGACAGCTGCCTATGGTGTTGCCTTGGCCATGCGCGAAAATTCATCCGACGATGCACTCCACGCCGCCTGTTCTGCCCTTCTGGAAACCCGGCCGACAGCCGTCAACCTTCACTGGGCACTGGACAAGGCCCGTAAATCACTCATCCAGGTTGCTCCGGAAACGCGCGCCGAGGCTGCTTTTGTACTTGCCAACGACATCTGCGATGAGGACATTGCGATCAACATGGCCATCGGCATGCATGGCATGGAGTTGATAGCCGCCATTGCCCGGACGAAGCGTGAGGGCGAAGCGGTCAACATTTTAACCCATTGCAACGCTGGCTGGCTGGCAACTGTTGACTGGGGAACAGCAACAGCACCTGTCTACATGTCTCATGATGGCGGCATTCCGGTTCATGTCTGGGTGGACGAAACACGCCCGCGAAATCAGGGAGCGTTTCTGACGGCATGGGAACTCGGCCACCATGGCGTTCCCCACACTGTCATCGTCGACAATGCGGGCGGCCATCTGATGCAGCATGGTGAAGTCGACATGGTCATCACCGGCACCGACCGCACGACGGCAACAGGTGATGTCTGCAACAAGATCGGCACCTATCTGAAAGCACTGGCAGCACGAGACAACGACGTGCCCTTCTATGTCGCTCTTCCCTCACCAACGATCGATTTTTCGCTCTCTGACGGCGTACACCAAATACCGATAGAAGAGCGTAGCGGCGACGAAGTCAGCCGGATGACCGGTCGCACAGACAGCGGTACAGTTGAAACCATCAATATTGTCGCCGAGGGCTCGGGGGTTGGAAACCCTGCCTTTGATGTCACACCCGCGCGCCTGGTGACCGGTCTGATCACCGAGCGCGGTGTGCTTTCAGCAAACCGCCAATCGATAGCCACAGCGTTTCCGGAACGGGTGAAAGTCAGCGCGTAAGCGCTGGATCATTTATCCAAAACAGGCACATGCGGCGCCTTGTCAGCACTGTACAGCCCTGCAAGGCGCGGATCGTCGGCGACTTCGATTGCGCGCTTATAGGGCTTGAAGCCGCAGGACATGTAGAACTTCAGCGCCTGGGGACTGTCCCCGGTGCAAGTATGCACCCAATGCCTTTTGGTCTCCGGACGCGCCCAGACCATGTCCAGCGCCTGCGCCATCAGCCAGCGACCAATTCCGCCGCCGATTGCCTCTGGTGTCAAACCGAAATATGCAAGTTCGGGTTCAGCCGGGTTGCTGTAATCGAGTTCAAGCATTCCAACAGGCTTGCCGTTGAGCATCGGCAGGAAGTTTTCCCGCGTCGGTTCAGCCAGCATCTGCTCAAGCGCATCGTCTGTCATCGTCAGCCGCCCGAACCAGATCCAGTCCTCTCCCACTTGCCGGAACAGTTTCTTGTACGCATCCGCCTTTGGCGCGGTCCATCGTTCAAGCGAAATGTCGTCTCGCTCAACAGCAAGAGGCTTGTTCGGGGCGCTCAGCATTTCAAGAAATGTCACGACAAACGCGACCTTGCCATCGGGCACATCCGTGTAGCCATCCAGATCAAGTTTCTGCCCAGACATGAGACCTCCATAAACTGAAACCTACTCAGGCGGCAATATCAGTTGATCTGCCAGACACCAAGTGGCCAATTCGCGTATTGCGAATTGTTAACGCGTAATTAACCATGGTTTGAGAGAGTGGAGACGTATCCAGGAAAGATGCGATTATGCCAAAAGTTGGAAATTACGTACAACGCGACTACCACAGCAAATTCAGCTCGAAGCGCAAGTCGAGATGGTCCAGCTATAACAAGGCTTGGAGCGAGAAGCGTGCCAGCGGGATTCAAAAATCTCAGCAACTTCGTCAAATGGCATACAACATCAGCTCGATAACCACGCAGGCCTCTCAAGCCAACACATCCTTATTGATGCAAAGCCGTGGTACGCAGGGAGTTTACGCCAATCCGACCGCGGTCATGTCCCGCGTCAATGTTCTGGTATAAACGCTCCACGAATTTCGCTTCTATTTTCAGAAGGTGCCTTCTCAGACTGAGCCGATCGTTTTCAGCTTGACCCGCGGATGAACCTCGGCCTGGCTCATGATCGTTGTATGCGCGCGGAAACGCTCGACGATCGAGCGCACGAACGGCCGTGTCTGTGGTGATGTCAGCAACACCGGCACTTCGCCCTGCCCTGCAGCTTCCTCAAACGCATCGCGCACCTTGCCGACAAATTCCTGCAGCTTGCTCGGCTGCATCGCCAGCTGCCTGTCATCTCCGTCTCCGACGATGGATTCCAGGAATGCCTGCTCCCATTGTGGCGACAGCGCAATCAGCGGCAGGTAACCACCGGGAGCCAGGTTGGCAGCGCAGATCTGACGTCCAAGCCGCGTGCGCACATGCTCAGCAATCGTATCAGTATTGCGTGTCATGCCGGTTGCCTCGGAAACGCCCTCCAGGATCGTGCCGAGATCGCGAATGGAGATGCGTTCCGTGAGCAATGCCTGCAGAACGCGCTGGAGACCGGAAACCGTAATCTGCGATGGGACGAGATCTTCGACCAGTTTGGCCTGCTCGCCCTGAAGTTCCTTCAGAAGTTTCTGGACGTCGCCATAGGTGAGAAGTTCGCTGATGTTGCCCTTGATTGTCTCGGTCAGATGCGTGGACAGAACCGTAGCCGGATCGACCACGGTATAGCCGCGCAGGGAGGCATCTTCGCGATATTGGGCTTCGACCCAGGTAGCTGGCAGACCAAATGTCGGCTCCGTGGTATGGGTTCCCGGCAGTTTAACCTGACCGCCCGCCGGATCCATGACCATGTAATGGTTCGGATAAAGAATGCCGCGCCCGGCTTCAACTTCCTTGACCTTGATGACATAGTCATTGGCACCGAGCTGAATGTTATCAAGGATACGAACCGGCGGCATGATCACGCCCATATCTCCGGCGACCTGACGACGCAACGCCTTGATCTGCTCGGTCAGAACATCGTTTTCGCCCTGGGCCTTGCCATTGATCAGCGGCAGCAATGCATACCCAAGCTCAATGCGCAGCTCATCCATCTTGAGCGCATCTGTGATCGGTGGCTCAGGCAGTGGTTTCGGCGCGGCCTCGATAGCCTTCTTCTGCTCGACTTTGACCGCTTCCTGTTTTTTCTTCTGTCCGACCTGATACGCCACGTAACCGGCAACGCCTGCAAGGCCAAGAAACGGGATCATCGGCATTCCGGGAAGCAATGCCAGGACCACCATGACCGCAGCCGACATGCCGAGCGCTCTGGGATATCCCGTAAACTGACTTGTAAGAGCCTTGTCCGCAGCTCCGTGCACACCGGCCTTGGAAACAAGAAGACCGGCAGCCGTCGATACGATTAGCGCCGGGATCTGCGAAACCAGACCGTCACCGATTGTTAGAAGCGTGTAGTTGTTGGCCGCTTCCGAGAAGGACAGATCCATCTGGGCGACACCAATAAAAATCCCGCCGAGAATATTGATGAAGGTGATCAGCAGTCCGGCAATCGCGTCGCCGCGAACGAACTTCGAGGCACCGTCCATGGCACCGAAAAACGAACTTTCATCTTCAAGCGCCTTGCGCCGCGTCTTGGCCTCGTTTTCATCGATCAAGCCCGCAGACAAGTCGGCATCGATCGCCATTTGCTTGCCCGGCATCGCATCAAGCGTAAAACGCGCGGCAACTTCCGCAATACGGCCAGAACCTTTCGTGATCACCACGAAGTTCACAATTACCAGGATCGCAAAGACAATAATCCCGATGACGAAATTCCCGCCCATTACGAGATTGCCGAACGACTGAATGACATTACCGGCAGCTGCCGTACCTTCATGACCATTGGCCAGGATCAGGCGCGTTGATGCGATGTTGAGGCCGAGCCGCAACATCGTCGCAATCAGCAGAACGGTCGGAAAAGACGAGAACTCCAGAGGTCTCTGGATAAAGAGCCCGGTCATCAACACCATGACCGAAAAGATGATCGAGACAGCCAGGAACATGTCCAGCATCATCGGCGGCATTGGAAGGATGAGCAGCGTGAGGATCACCAGAATACCGGTCGCCAGACCGACGTCGCCTCTGCGCAACGTATCGATCAGTTCCCGCACGCTCGGCAGGCCGGACATGGCTGGTCCCGGCTGCGCCGCCGCTACCTGCTGCTCCTGTGCGGGCCCTGTCGACCCTTGCTGTCCACCTGCTGCCGTGTCCGACATTTCTTCTTCCGGTTCTAAAAATCAGCGCCCGTCGTCAGTTCTTGCGGCGCCTTTTATCAATCAGTTCTGATTTGCTGCTTCTTGCGTCATGCGCGGGCTTCGCCGGGGTTTGGCACGCTCAAGCCTTCGTCGGTGTATTGATTGAGTTTGTTGCGCAAAGTACGGATCGATATCCCAAGGATCTTCGCTGTATGTGTCCGATTTCCCAGGCAGTGATCCAGCGTGTCCAGAATGAGATCACGTTCCACATCTGCGACAGTTCGCCCGACGAGCGAACGCGTGACAACCTCTGCAGTTTGAGCAGCCCGCTCTGCCGGCCCTCTTGCCACCTGCAAAGGTGTCCCGTCCGGCATGCGGATCGCCTCAACGCCGATTTCTTCGCCCGAGGCCAGAAGAATGGCCCGGTGCATGGTGTTTTCCAGTTCACGAACGTTGCCGGGCCAGGGATTGGTGGTCAGCGCCTGCCTTGCCTCGACTGACAACGGACGCTCGGGCACACCATTTGCTTCCGAGTAGTGTTTGATGAAGAACTGCGCGAGCTCCATGACGTCAGCCGGACGCTCACGCAAAGCCGGAATTTTCAGGTTCACGACATTCAGGCGGAACAGAAGATCTTCCCGGAACTGTCCCTGACGCACGCTCTCCGCAAGGTCCCGGTTCGACGTTGCCAGAATACGAATATTGACCGGAACCGGCCGGGTTCCACCGACGCGATCGATCACCCGTTCCTGAATCGCCCGTAGTAGCTTGGCCTGGAGGCGAACATCCATTTCGGATATTTCGTCCAGCAGAAGCGTTCCGCCGTCTGCCTCTTCAAATTTACCTATCCGGCGCGCGACAGCACCGGTGAAGGCGCCTTTCTCGTGACCGAACAGTTCGGATTCCAGAAGGTGTTCCGGGATTGCCGCACAGTTGATGGAAATGAAAGATTTGGAGGCACGGTTGGAGCTGGCGTGCACATGCCGGGCGATCACTTCCTTACCGGTGCCAGATTCACCGGTAATCAGAACGGAAGCATCAGAAGGGGCGACCTGCTCAGCCAGTTTGACAACGGCAGCCATCGCATCATCGCGGTAGATCAGGTCACCGCGCTCTTGCGCAACAGCAGCAAGAACTGCAGCAATCAACTCCGGATCAGGCGGGAGCGGAATATACTCCTTAGCGCCAGCCCTGATGGCCGAGACTGCAGCTTGTGCGTCGGTTTCAACACCACAAGCCACGACAGGGACATGAACCCGTTCGTCCTGAAGCTTGTTAATGAGCCCCGCGATATCCAGATGAACCTCAACCATCATGAGGTCCGCCCCGCGACCGGAACGAAGAACCTTCAGCGCGCCTTCAATATCGTCAGCATGGGTGACCTTGGCGCCGCCCTGCATTGCAATTTTCGAGGCTGTTGTCAGCTGGCCGCCCAGCGTTCCGACAATTAACAGACGCATCCGTACCCTTCCCTATCGGTCGGTCTTGATGATTTCCGTCATCGTCACACCGAGTTTATCCTCGACAAGGACAACCTCGCCGCGTGCAACAAGCCGGTCATTCACGTAAATATCAATCGCTTCGCCGACCTTGCGGTCAAGCTCCAGAACAGTTCCCGAAGCAAGTTTCAAAAGGTCGGAGACGTGCATCTTCGAATGTCCCAGAACGGCAGAAATCCGAACCGGGACATCAAAAACCGCTTCCAGATCTGCAGCGGACTGGGGTGCAACGATGTCCTCTTCTTCGAGGCTCCGCTGCGGCACTTCCAGCTCATCGAGCGGAAGGTTTGTGTCTTGTTCGTCGCTCATACGTCAGTACCCTTTTTCACCGACGTGTCGGATTTCTTAGCCTGTTTGGCTCCGCCGCGTGCCCGCAAATAGGCACGAATACTTATGTCAATTTCACTCTCCAGGGCCTTCCGGTCGCGCTTGATGCCACCGTCGGCCCATTCGATGTGGCAATCACCACGTCCGATGTCCGGTTCGCCGAGAATCACCAGCCTGCCTTCAAAGCCCTTTTCATGAACGATCGGATCCACCTGGGCTTTCAGGGCATCAACATCCTTTTCCGCGATGCGGATCACAAGATGCGGTGAACGGCGCAATGGTCCAAGACATTCTGACACCAAAGCAATGGTTTCCGCCAGCGGCTGACGGGCAATCAGGTGTGCGCAAAGACGTCTAGCCACAAGAAATGCAAGACCGACGGCATCTTTCTCCTGAGCGGCCTCGTAATCATCCAGTGTTTTCAAAACATCGGACACAACACCCACCAGACGGCCAACCTCGGCAGTCAAAAGGGTCTCTTGCTTGGTCTGGAGATCCTGGAGCGCCTTGACCCGTCCTTCTTCAAAGGATTGAGCCTTGGCTTTCGCCAGCAGTTTCTCGTGTTCAGCCACCGGCATCATCGGAATGACCGGCTCAGGTGGCGCAACCACCTCCGGCTCCTCCGGCTCGGAGAAGTCTAAATTGAACAGAAATTTCGACGGGTTAGTCATGCTGCCCATTTTGTTATAAGTACCTGCTGAGTGCCGCATCAGTAGATAATCTCATCTTCGCCCTTGGTCTTGGAAATCAGTATTTCACCTTTGGCTGCCAAGTCCTTGGACTTGTTCACCATGCTGGTTTGAGCTTCGTCGACATCCCGCAAACGTACCGGACCCAATGCATCCATATCGTCTTTCAGCAATTTGGCCGCACGCGCTGACATGTTTGCAAAGAAGAATTCCCGCGCGGTGTCTGTCGAACCCTTCAAGGCAATCGCAAGCTGATCTTTCTCTACATGACGCAACAACGTCTGACAGCTTGCCGCATCCAGCTTCAGCAGGTCGTCGAATGTGAACATGAGGGTCTTGATCCGGTCAGCCGCCTCGCGGTTATCCTCTTCAAGAGCCGCAAGGAAACGGGCCTCGGTCTGACGATCGAAGTTATTGAAGATGTCCGCCATCATTTCATGGCTGTCGCGGCGTGAGGTGTTTGTCAGGTTGGACATAAACTCGACACGCAGCGTCTGCTCGACTTTCTCCAGGACTTCCTTTTGAACTGCATCCATTCGCAGCATCCGGCTCACGACTTCAAGCGCCAGTTCTTCAGGGAGAATGCCCAGAACCCGCGCGGCATGATCCGAGTTGATCTTTGAAAGAACCACGGCGACGGTCTGCGGGTATTCGTTCTTCAAATAGTTGGCGAGAACGTTTTCCTGAACATTGGAGAGTTTCTCCCACATGTTCCGGCCGGCAGGACCACGAATTTCCTCCATGATAATGTCGACTTTTTCACCCGGCAGGAAGTTGGCCAGCAGGCGCTCAGTTGCGTCAACGTTACCTGTAAGTGAGCCTTTGGAACTGATCCGGCGCACGAAATCCTTGAACAACAACTCAAGCATATTTGGTGTAACAGGCCCGAGATTTGCCATTGCCGCAGACACCTGACGAACCTCGATTTCATCAAGTTTTTCCCAAATCGGCGTGCCGTGTGTCTCACCCAGAGCCAGCAGAAGAACGGCTGCTCGTTCTGCGCCTTTTAGCTCACGGTCTTCGCTGTCAGTACTGACCTGCAGCTGGGCTTGGAGTTGGTCACTCACCATCAGGCCGCCTGCTCATCTAACCAGCCGCGCACAATATTCACGGCATCCGTTGGATGATCCACGATCATCTCACCCACTTTGTTGATTGAACTGGCCTGCATGGCACCTTCGTGCTTCGCCTTCTCAAGCCACTCAATCACAAACTGCTCATCTTCTTCTTCTTCCTGCGGGACTTCTGTTTCAACAACCAGCGTACCATCCGGACCGATCATCAATTCCTGAGGTTGTTTTTCCTCCGGCGTTACAATCCGGCGCAGGAGCGGGCGGACAACGAAGAGCAACAGCAAGAGCGCGATGAGGAAGAGAACAGCAAGTTCAGCAAAGCGAACGATGTCATCCCGCGTAAAGTCGAAGAGGCCATCGCCTTCAGCAAGTATTTCGTCTTGCGGAGGCAGCGCAAATTGCAGGTTCACAACTTCCACGACATCGCCGCGGCCTTCATCAAAGCCAACTGCTGAACGTACCAGCACTGCTATCCGGTCAAGCATCTCCTGGTCCCGCGGAGCATAGGCAGAATTTCCATTTCCATCCGGCTCATAGGTGCCATCAACCAGAACAGCGACAGACAGGCGGTTGATCTGACCTGCCTCGATAACTTCGGTCCGTGTCGACCTTGAGATCTCGTAATTGACAACTTCTTCCGTCTGGGTCGACGTGTCACGGCCCGCACCATTTTCAGCGTTGGCATTCGGAAGCTGATTGCCAACTGTCACCTGACCATTACGGCTGATTGCAGAAGATGCTTCTTCCTTGCTTTGCGTGGAACGCACCACCTGACCATCGGGATCAAATGTTTCTGTTGTCTCCGTCAGTCGATTGTAATCGATATCGGCGTTCACCCGCACACGAGCACGGCCTGGACCAACAACAGAATTCAGTATCTCTTCAATTTGATTGCGCAGTCTGCTCTCAACTTCAACGGTACGCTCCTGAAGGGATGCAGAGACAATGCTGTCTTCATCACCACCAACACCTGACGCGAGCAACCGGCCACTTTCGTCAACAACGGACACGCGATCCGGATCAAGCCCATCAACTGCTGTCGCAACCAGATGCTGCACGGCCCGGATTTCCCCTGGACCAAGGGAACCCCGAACATTCAAAACGATGGATGCGGACGGCGCACGGCGATCACGCTGAAACAGCTGCTTTTCCGGGATCACCAAATGAACCCGTGCATTGCGAATACGATCAAGCGAACCAATGGTGCGCGAAAGCTCGCCTTCCATTGCTCGCAAGTGATTGATGTTTTGAACGAAGCTGGTCGCACCAAGCGTGTCGGTACGGTCAAAAATCTCGTAGCCAATGGAACCGCCAGTCGGAAGACCTTCAGCAGCGAGCTGCATGCGCAGCCTTGCAACCTGCTCTTTGGGCACGAGAATGGTCGCACCTTGCCGGGCCAGACTGAACTGGATGCCTTGGCTTTCGAGTTGTGAGACGATGGCGGCGGAGTCTTCCAATGCAAGCTCATTGTAGAGCGTGGTCATCTGCGGCGCTGTGACACGAAGGATGATGAACGCGAACACTCCGATCAGGATTGCCGCAACAGCACCCATCGCGGCAATGCGCGCTGGTCCCAGAGTTTTTATGAATTCGATTAAACCGTTCACGAATGCCCGCCTGCATCTGAAACATGTCTTAGCCGTTATGTTTTAAGTTAGCTCGACATGCCACACCCTTGATGGGCAAAATTTGCCGCCTAGACGGTTAACAAGTAGTTAACGACTCGTTACCAGCTTAGGTGAAATGGCGGATTCCTGCGATTTCGCATCATGCAAAACGCAACAGAAGTGGGGAAAAACTGCCTACCTCATTAATTTTTGGATAAGTTCTTCATGAACGGCGCAAATCAAAAAAGGGCCGGCAAGCCGACCCCTTTCAAATGCGCACATGTGCGCAAATCAATTATGTGCGGGCAAATCAGCCCCGGTATTGCTGAACCCGGGTTGCCCTCAATCCAGCAAGACCATGTTTCTCGATAGAACTTTGCCAGGAGAGGAATTCCTCCACCGTCAAAGTGTATCTCTGACAGGCCTCTTCAAGTGATAGCAGGCCACCACGGACCGCGGCCACCACTTCGGCCTTCCGGCGGATAACCCACCGCTTTGTGGACGTCGGAGGTAAGTCTGCAATAGTAAGCGGACTACCATCAGGTCCAATGACATATTTTACTCGCGAACGAATTTGTTCGGCCATTTTACTCTCACACTAACCATGACCAGGCTTAATCGAAGACTACATGAGGACAATTAACAAACAGCTAAAGCAAAATTGTACTTTTATTAACTATAAAATCTAAATTTAGTGAATGATATTTAGGGTTTCATCAATAGAAACACTTCAATTGTTAACTTCAATATATGAATTCATTAACCATATCGACTTCGTGATGCAGTTTGCAACGCAATTCGATGCGAACGCATCCAGAGCGTTGGTGCGAAGACCAATTTTTCAGAGAAATTATTGAAACTGGACTGACTTTGCAGCGAAAACCCAGAGCTCTGGCCGTTTGCCGCAATCGGCAATTGTTTTCACCCAGGAGGCTGCTTCCAATCAGCGCCTGTACGCCCAGGCTGCGCACCTAAGGCCTTGAAGTGAGTTCGCGGCGTAAACAAGCAACTCATCGCGAGAAGGCACTCACAGAGCGGGCTTTGTGTCTGCTGGAGGACATCGACACAGCGAACAGCTGTCGTTCCCGCGTCCTTTTGATCTGATCGGAAAATCAAACTCAAACACGACAAAAGGCAGGAAATGACATCATTTCCTGCCCTATCACTATTTGTGTTTCGGCTAGCTGGTTCAAACCAGACAGGCCTCAATCCCTGGCATCTCCCCATGGGGAAAAAGAATTATCGCGTCAGCTTGGACTGGAGACAGACGTCACGGACGACACCGGAATTTCACTGCCGCCGACTTTCAGGATCGCCTCACCGCTCGACCAGTCAACACTATCAACAATGCCTTTGACTGACGTCGTCACCGTTTCAGGTCTGCTGGAGGCGTCTTTGACGTCGAATGCAATTGTATAAAGGCCATCAACGGCCTGACCGCCGTTATCCGTCTGTCCATTCCAGTTGAAAGTCCCGCTTCCCGCCGACAGGTCTGCATCGCCGCTGTAAACCACCGCGCCACTTGAATTGCGGATCTCAAACGTCCCCGTCGCGTCCTCATTGATGTCATAGGCCCAGCTTGCCTGGCTGCCTGACAATGTCGTTGTGGACGCATCCGCTGTGACTTCATTGCCGATGTAGCTGACGTAACTCATGCTCTGGTTACTTTCCAGCGTGGCAATGATGCTCTCCAGGCTCTTGTTCTGCTGGATGGACTGTTCAACATTTGAATATTGAACCAGCTGGTTGGTGTATTCAGCAGAGTCCATCGGATCGAGGGGATCCTGGTTCTGAATCTGGGTCGTCAGGATGCTCAGGAACAGCTCGTAGTTCGCCATCAGGCCTGATTGGCTGGTGGCGCTGTTGCTTTGGGCACTGGCTGCCGTACTTGATGAGACTGTTGTCATTTTTCACTCCCGAGACAGGTTTGTCTCGCGTTAGATTTTTACGTCCAAACCGCCACGCTGTTCGGCGAGCGTTAATCTGATGATTTCTTCAGCTTCCGCACTGAGCTCACCCTCTCCGGAACCAGCATGATCCTGCTCTCCGTCAAGGGACTGCTCGGATTGCCCGTCTTCAGAGGCAAAGCCCTGCCCACCTTCCTGTTTCAAAGAGAATTGCAGGTTTTCTGAATCCGCATTGAGACCGGCAGCTTCCAGGGCGCGTTCCAGCCCACGTTGATCGCGCATGAACATGTCGAGCGTTTCAGGACGCTCAACGATCAGATGTGCCTGCACACTGCCATCTGCCGCGACCCTCATATTGACTTCCACACGGCCAAGCTCTGGCGGGTCAAAACGCATCTGAAAACGTGTCGATCCATTTTTGAGGTTACGCGCTATTTCGGCAGCGACCTGCGTCGCGACCTGACCGGATTGAGACTGGGTTGGTGTCTGCAGACTTTCCGTTCTCATGGCTCCGGTCAATTCACCACCGCGCACGGTGGCTCCAAGTTCACCACCAGCTGCGAACTCCGCCGGGTTGAGCGTAAACTCGATATCACCATTGATCATTTGGGATGCTGGAAGTGCTGCGACCAGGGGCACAGAGGCAGCGCCTGCCTTGTCAGCCGCAGCTGCATTTGCACCCGCCGGCGGCGATGCACCATTTGACTGATCAGGTCCTTTGGCAGTCTTTTCTCCAGCCAGCGTGTCAGTTTCTGCTTGCGCAGTCTGTTTCGCGCCGCCGTTTGCTTCCTCTGCACCGGGTTTGGGCATCAGGAGGCCGTCGCCATCAGGCGTTTCTGGTGCAACCAAATTCGGCGCAGCGGCCGCAGTGGTGGAAGCTATTGGCGTAGTGCCTGCTTCAACGGTGCTGCTTGTCGCGCCAGCGCCCGGCTTGGCAGTGGCCGCGCCTGCAAGAGAGATAGTTTGCTCATTATCGGTGACAGTATTGATCTCAGCAGTAATTTGGGGCGCTGGAGCACTCTTGCTTGCTGCCGGAACTGTTTCCACTGCTTCTGCGTCTTGCAGCGGAGCAAGCTCAGGGGTAGCCCCTTCCAGTGGCATTTGCATGCTGGCAGGCGCCTGGCTGGCCAATGTCACTGTTTCCGGCTTCACAGATCCGGTGTCCGTACCAGCTGTCAGAAGCGCATCGGCCGAAATCTGAGGCGAAAGAAGGGGATCGGACAAGGCTGGACCAGAGCTCACGATTGGCGCCCGAAGCTCGGTCGGCAACTCGCTCTGCCATTTGCGTTCGCTGCCTGCTCCGGAAACCTGGGACTGCCCCATAGTGGCATCCGCTGTTTCGCTTGCCAAAACGAAAGGGGCCCCATGCGCGCGCCCTGTCGCAGACGCATTGGCCCTTTCAACAGCAGGCACCGGAGTTGACCGCCCTTGCAGTCCGATTGCCAGTCCCGCGGCACCAACAATTTTGGGCTCATCAATTGGAACTGGAACAGCGTCTGGATCAGACGCCTCCTGTGGAGCGGGTGTGCCCTCAAGATCGGTTAGTTCTTCCAAGGGGTCTTCTATACCGTCCTCTGTCGAGGCCGCCACTGAAGGCACGGCGGGGCTTTCATCCTGGTTGTTGAGATCGACTGCCCCTGTCGGTGTAGCCGTCGCAATCTCCTCAGCGAATTCCTCAACCAGGGGAACCGGGACTGAACCGTCGGTGACCGGCGCTGGCGTGGCGCTTCCCTCTGTCAATTTGCTTAAAAGATCGGTTTCCGGAAGCGCTGGGGCTTGTACAACAAGCTCAGGCAAGTCACCCCCAGGCAGAATGTCGGCAGACAATCCCGCCTCCGCACTTTGAAGATGAGAGGCAATCAGACTGCCTTCTTCAACTTCGCTCGCCTGCGCAAAGGCACTGAGCTCCTGTTCGAAGCCCGCACCTGGTCCGGCACCAACTGTAGCCAACCCGGCCCCGGGCATTCCGCCTGCCCCGGCTGTTAGCGCATTTGCGGAAACATCAGTCGTCAATCCAAAAGGCAGCACATCCGCCCCCTTGCTCTTTTCGTCCACCAACGCGGACCTATTTCGTCACCGAAGTTGAAAGCAAGCAACGGGCCAAGTTTACATGGAGAAACAAGTCTTTGTTTTTGTTGAATATATTTTGCACCTCCCTTCGAAGCACTCTGCCTCGACGCGGCAAGCTTTGCCGGTCCGGCAAAGCGTGCCTGCCATGCAAGGCAAGCAATTGGCATCGGCAACGCATATCTGTATAGTGCCGCCAACTTTGAAATGGCCTAGGATTGGCGCGCTGCAAAAAGGTGGCGCAAATGCCTGAAGCGCGAAGGCGCATGCAGCCCAGTCTGCCAAAAATTTCTGGAAGTGTAGTTCATGCGAAACAGTCTGGATCTTCCTGGACGCCCAGAAGACACACGTGTTGTTGTTGCCATGTCCGGCGGTGTCGACAGTTCGGTGGTCGCTGCCCTGATGAAAGCCGAAGGCTATGACGTCATCGGCGTTACGCTGCAGCTTTATGACCATGGCGCCGCCGTTGCCAAGGCAAAGTCCTGCTGTGCAGGGGTCGACATTCACGATGCGCGCCGCGCGGCGGAAATGATCGGCATCCCACATTATGTGCTGGATTACGAAAGCCGCTTCAAGGAACAGGTCATGGACCGGTTCGCCGACAGCTACATTGCCGGCGAAACTCCCATTCCCTGCGTCTCGTGCAATCAGACCGTCAAGTTCACGGACCTTTTGAAGACAGCCCGGGACCTGGGTGCGGATGCGCTGGCAACCGGCCACTACGTGCGCTCGGCAGCGTCCGGCAACAAGCGGGCGCTCTATCGCCCGTCGGACCTTGACCGGGACCAGAGCTACTTCCTTTTTGCCACGACCCAGGAACAGCTGGACTTTGTCCGCTTTCCGCTCGGCGGCATGCCGAAGTCCAAAGTACGCGAGCTCGCCTCGGAATTCGGCCTCGCAGTCGCCGACAAGCCGGACAGCCAGGACATCTGCTTTGTCCCTAATGGAGACTATGCGGAAGTCATTCGCAAACTGCGCCCCAATGCAGCGGAACCCGGTGAGATTGTGCATATGGATGGGCGAGTGCTTGGCAGGCATGAAGGGATCATCCACTTCACCATCGGACAGCGCAGAGGGATCGGCGTCGCAACAGGTGAACCGCTTTACGTGGTCCGCCTTGACCCTGATGCGCGCAGAGTTGTCGTCGGCCCGCGCGAAGCACTGGCCACCAGAACCATCCTGCTCAGGGAAATGAACTGGATTGGCGATCAACCGCTTGATGAAGGCGATGAAATAGAGCTGTTTGCCAAGGTCCGCTCGACCCGGCCACCGGCACCGGCCACGTTGAGAATCCTGAATGGCAAGGCCTTTGTCGACCTCGCCAATGGCGAGGCAGGCGTTGCGCCAGGACAGGCCTGCGTCTTCTTTGACAGCGATGACGAGACAGCACGGGTTCTGGGCGGCGGCTGGATCCACAGGACCGAGCGCAGCGGCACCTGGGCCATCGATTTTCCACAAGCGGAAAGCCCGGTTTCCGTGGCTTGAGCCCAATCAAAAAAGAAACCGGGCAGGCACAAATTCTGCGCTTGACGCCTGCCCGCAGCCTCACTATAAGCACCCCACGTCGCGCGGACCTGCAAGAGTTCTGACGCACAGATGGCGGAGTAGCTCAGCTGGTTAGAGCAGCGGAATCATAATCCGCGTGTCGGGGGTTCAAGTCCCTCCTCCGCTACCAAATTTCCCACAAAATTGCTGTCAATTGCTCCTCATGATTCACTCGTGATCAGCGAAGATGAGTCAAAACCATTTTTTCAAACAATCAACTTATCTGGCCCCATAGGCGCTGACGGGAAACAGCGTTAACAAACCTCTCGCAAGACCGGGATAATTTGCCTCAATGCCTTAGCGCCGTTTTTGCATCTCTTCCTTATGGTGGTTTCCTAGGTTCTTTTCGGAACAGAAAAAACTCAGGGGGAACACGGGTCATGCTCACAACAGGTTTAGAGTCTACAGCGTTCGGGAAAACCACTGACGCGGATACCGACGACATGGCGAGCACGTACTCAAGTTCTAAATTCCATCCGATCATGGGCAAAAACATCAGCATTCAAGCGATTGTAGAGGGATCCCTCCTCGCCGAAATCGAACTCGACCCTATTCCCGAATACGGCATCCATCTTTGAATTCCATTTGAAGCGTAATTCGCCGGAAATGTGCCTGTGGCTTGCTGGATATTCAGATAGCAAGCCCAGACGAGCGATATGATGGCCACAATTTGCCCTCCTCGACGCATCGCATCCAGACGTACCGGTCATGCACTCACAATCAAATCGGCCACCCAAAAGGGCCGGTTTAATTTTGCTCTACGTCAATTTTTTGCAAGTTGCGCAATACATTCTGAAGTCAATTCACGCGCACTCAGAGCGACACCGTGAGCCGAACCTAAAGAGCGCAGAAACCAGTTGTGAGCAGGTTCTAAACAGCTCTCGTTAGATTTCTGTTTCCTGATAAGAAGCGATCCGTTCGCGGTGAAGCGTATAGATCCCTGTTGCCACAATGATCAAAGCGCCAACCCAGGTCCACGCATCCGGAAACTGGCCAAAAACAACAAAACCATAAAAGGTGCCCCAGATCAGCAAACTGTATTGCACAGGCGCGACGACAACCGCCTGAGCTGCGTCCAGTGCCATGATGACCAGCGTTTCGGCGACGGCGGCCGTGATCGCAATGGCGATCAGCAACCCGATTTCGAGGCTCGAGGACGGCATCCGCCAGAAAAAGGGCAATGGAAGAGTTAGGAGAGAGCAGGAAACAACAGCAGTGTAGGCAAAGGTCGTTTGAGTGGTATCGTCTCCGGCAAGCATCCGGGAAAGAATCTGGCGTAAGGCAAAAGCTCCCGCAGCAATAATCAGCAGGGCAGCAGCCGGATGAACGACCCCTGCGCCTGGCCGTATCACGATCAGTGTCCCAAGAAAGCCGATGGTGACAGCCACCCACCGGCGGACGCCAACCGGTTCGCGCAAGATCAATGCGCCCATGACGGTAACGAAAAAGGGTGCCACAAACGTAATTGCTACGGCGTCGGCAAGTGGCACATAACTGACTGCGAAGATAAACAGCGTGGCAGAGCAGGCAGCCAAAACCCCACGCCCGATTTGCAGCTTCGGATTGGCGGAGACGAGAAACGAACGCCCCCTCAAGCCAATCAGCAGGATAACCCCTAGAAGAAGGCCAAACTGGCGAAACCACACTATCTGGACGGGGTGCATGGTTTCAGTGAGAAATTTCGCGGCAGTATCCACGGCTGCAAACAGGAACATACCCATGGCCATGAGTGCGATCCCGCGGATGCTGTCAGAACGCCTTGAAGGCGATGTTGCCGACGGCGGCGTTATTGGGGTATTTGCGATGGCGGGTCTCCATGGGCAATCCACTTCGACGGTGGGCCCGACGACATTAAGCCGTCTCGCCTGACAGGTCCATGCCGGGAAATTCGATCCTGAACCGCTGAACCACAGACTTAAACTTCACGTCAGCAATCTTAACCAGAGACCCTGGATCTCCTAGAGGTTTGTTTAGGGATCGTTTCAATCTGGAGACGGACAAATCTTGCGATCACGGTTCACTCAGGAACAGATCATCACGATACCGCAAAAGTAGGAGTTGGGATGAAGGGGGAGGAAGTGTGCTGTAAGCGCGGTATCTGGCAAGGACATTCTACAACTACAAGCCCTGATTTACCGGCGTTGACTGCATTCGACCAAATCCTGGTGGCCATCGGTACACTGTCGCCTAAAGGAAACTTTGAAAATCAGGCTGCGAAATGCCGTCGAGGTGCGAAAGGAGAAGGGGCAGTTTCAATCCGGAGTGAAACGCCTTCTTGTCCGTCTTGCAGGAGTACCTGGTTTCCACCCGCTGATTTTGCGCGCGCCAAACAACGGTCGGCAATTTCCAATGCGCGCGTGATCGGGATCTGGGCATTACCGCAATAGACGCCTGTACTGACGGTGATTGCCAACCGATGGCCTGAGGCTCGCGTTCCCTCTTTGGTCAAAGTACGACTGATCGTGTTGGCGAGGGCACCGGCCTCGCCCTTGTTTGTCCCTGGCAGGAACATTGCAAACTGGTTGTCCCGGATCCGGCCAACAATTGCCTGTGCATCAATCGTTTCACTGCAAATCTGGCCTTGCAGTCTCAACAGGGCATCTCCCATTGATGGGCCATAACGTGCGGTGATGCTCTGTAGTTCATCGATTTCCAACGTGACCAAGGCAAAGGGATCGATACTATCTGTATGCCGGGTCAGTTCAATTTCGGCGGTCTCGATGAAAGAGCGATGGTTCAGCAATCCGGTAATGGAATCACGAGAAGCCTGCTGCTGAAATCGTTGCTTCATCTGCTCGAAAACCGCCACACACAAGCCAACCACCTTGAAGACAATCGTGAAAAGAAGCGCAACGAGAATAATCGTAAATTCCGGCGTCTGGAAAGCGTCCTTGAGGCTCTGGAATTCTGAATTGAAATATATTGAGACGACACTCAAGCGGATCAGCACATCGGCACCGAAAACGCTCATCAGAAGCCAGGAACTAAATGGCATTTCCTTTTTCTGCGGCCAGCTCTCGCGAATACACAGCGACATGGCAAGTACGCACAGTCCGTTGACGAATAAAACGCGCAAATTAAGCTCGTCGCGGAACCAGGGGAAGAGGTAGAAACCCAACCAGATAACGGCCGCAAGAACCGGCAGCCATGGATAGGCAATCCCTCGGCCATTCAACATACTCAGTGCATTTGGCCGGATACCAAAGCCGATCAGCAAGAGAGCGTTCGCAACTGGAATGCTGAGGATATCCGGCACCGTTCCGCGCAATCCTACAAGGATTGCACAAGTGCCCGAGAGCGCCATGGCAACAGACCAGAGCGCCCAACTTTTACGAATGTTCCCCGGAAGGGAACGCAGTGAAATTGCCAACAGTCCCAGCAAGGCGGCACCGGCAAAATAAGCAATCGTAATTGTTGCCAGGAGTGTCAGGGTATCAAGGTGCATGAGAACGGAGGCCTTGGGTTTCTGTTCACTCAGTTTGCTGAGAAACGTCTTAAGATTACCCTACGATATTGGTGATTTTAACGAGCGTGTTGAACGTGTGTTTCAATCAAGGTTTGGATTGCCACCTACCCTCAGACAGAACAAGCATGCCGGGGAAAAACGGTCGCTTGCGACTACAACGCCTATACAGGTCGCTATCGCTCCAAGAGGGTGATCAACCAGATCAGGCAGCTTCGACCAATTGCTACTCGTCATGACAAGACACATATGTCTTTCACAGCTTTCCTGAACTTTGCAGCCGTTTGCATGTAGCTGCGCGAGTTTGAAGAGCATGCGATTTCAGACCTGAAATCCGCTCCTACATTGAGCAAATGGTTGGAGTTGCCCCTGAATGCTTGCGCTCTCAGGACAAATCTTTTCATTTGTTAAAGGAGAGCGAAGAACCCGTTTCAGCATCCCATAGGTGCGATTTCACGCGTTTGGTGAAAGGGATGAAATCCATTCAGGAAGTGTTATGCCTATCATGGCATTTGATCCCGTTTCAGAACATTTTTCAGGTACGCACACCAATCAGGGAGTGGGGCAATTGCTTCATTCTATGTTGAAATGACCTTTGGGCATTAATGTAAAACAATCGACCAGACTGCACGACGCTGATGTCTTGCACCAAGTTGGGAAGGACAGGCATTTTTGGGGTGCACTTGGCCTGGCTCCCTACCCTGTGAACTCAAACGGGCCACCCAGTGGCGAGAGCAGGATCGGATGCGTAATGAGCCTCTGATCGCTCGTCCAATGATGCAGAAGATAGGAGGGGTCTGAGAGAAGAAACCTGGAGGTGGCTTTACCGGTCAGATCCAGGGTGAGCTGCATGCCCGGACTGGTTGCCGTCGTCACAACAGTTCCGCACCATCGCGTGTTGGTGTGAAGGTGAATGTGCCCGCACACGAACCGCTCGATATTCGGGTGGGCAGCGACAATTTTTCCCAGGGCTTCCGCACCAACAAAACCATCTTCATCGCTCTCAGGTACGCCGAGCTTGAGAGGCGGATGATGCGCGACAATTATCGTCGGCTGCTGGTCCTTTTCCCTCATGCAAGCGTCTAGCCACTTAAGTCTCGCTTCGGTCAAAAGTCCACCGGGTTTGCCGAAGTCCAGCGTGTCGAGTGCGATGATCCGAAGCGGAAACCCTTCAACCACATAGTCGGCATACCCGTCTTTGTTCAAAGGGCAGATTTCAGGTCCGAGCACCTTTGAAAGAAGCTGCCGGTCATCATGATTTCCCGGAACAACGAACAGCGGCATCGCAAGCGCTGACAGAATGTCTGCCGCATGCCGGGTTTCATCCTGAGAGGCGGAATGCGTTACATCACCTGACAACAAGACAAGATCGGGCTTTGGATCAAGCGCATTGATGCTGTCGATACATTGCGCCAGGTTTTCTGCCATTGGCGCAACACCACATGTTTTCTGGCCCGGCGCAGAAATATGTGTGTCGCTGATCTGCGCAATTAGCATGTCCGTCCCTCAAAGAGTAGACGGGACCGCCCATCAGAACGGTCCCGTCTGTCATTCGTCATTGTTGAGGTTGGTCGGGTCAAACACGTTGCCGAAAGCTCCGCTTCCGCCAGGGGTTTCCTTCTCCTGAGTCTCATCGGTCAAATTGTTCGGATCAAAAACATTGCCAAACGCACCGCTGGGTGCATTAGCCGGTTTGTCACCGGTTGCAGGGGCTTGTGACTGACCCGGATTTGCCAGCTCTTTTGCAGCCCGCGCCTTTTTCAGCGCATCGATCCGTTGCTGGATCTCAATTTGCCGCGCTTCACGCACGCGCACCTTGCACTCTTTGGCACTGTAAGAGTTTGCAACGCTGATCATGACAATCACGACACAGGCCAGAAGAACAAACAGGATCGCCGCGGGATTGCCGCGCATGAATGACGGCAGAAAACCCTTGGAACCTGACTTCTGTTTACCCTGCTTGATGGCTTCCTTACGTTGGCGGTTCCGCTGCGATGCTTCAAACGCGAGCGCTGCAAAGATCGTCAGCACGATAATGATAAACGCCAGGGACGAAATCGAAGGATTGATTCCGAGCCGCACCTTCTGCGCCAGAACGGTGGTGAGTGTCTTGTAGTCGATGATTGTAAACGTGGTCGTGTTGTAGTTCTCGAAAGAGGCGAGAAACGCCAGGACCGAAGCAGATGCAATCGCCGGACGCATGAACGGCAACAGGATTTTACGAAATGCCTGCGTATGGGAGGCACCAAGATCAAGTGCAGCCTCAGTCAAACCTGGGTCAAACCGCTGTAGGCGCGCCACAAAAACCAGCATGGCATACGATGCGATAAAGGCCGATTGCCCAAGGATTGTCAGAAATATCCCGTTGTGGAACAGGTCATGCAGGAAGGACCCGTCGGTGGCCCCCAGAAACTTTCCGACCCGATCCCAGAACACCAGTGTCGAAATACCCAAAACAACACCCGGTATCAGAATCGGCGCGATGATGAGCGTGTAATAGGTGGACCGCAGACGTGGCCAGATCTGGGTCAATACAATCGACGCAGCCAACCCCATGGACACCGACAGAATAACTGTGCCGACGCCAATGATGATGCTGTAATAGATGCCTTCGCGAATGTGCTTGTCATCATACAGCACGCGAAACCACTCGAACGAGAAACAGGCCCACGGCGACACGGAAGGAAACGCTGCCGAGTTGAAAGCCGTCAGGCTCATCACCACAAGCGGCCCAAGAAGATAGCTGAAGAAGATCAGCAAATAGGCGCCAAGCGCGACACGAACAATGGTTGCGGAACTCATTTGCCGATGTCCCCCATGTTCACCTTGAAGATCCGCATCACCGTGAGAACAATGACGATGGTCGAAGCAAGAAGGACAATCGCGTAAGCCGCCCCCTGCTGCCAATTGAGGGAGTCGTTAAACCACTGATACACAAGCTGCGTGAACCACAGGCTTGATGGCCCGCCGAGAATTTGAGGCGCGGCCAAGGCGCCTGCAGTCAGCATGAACACCATCGTGGCACCCGAAACGATGCCGGGTTTGGCATGCGGAATGACGATGCGGCGGTGTATTTGGATCCAGCTGGCACCCATGTCTCGCGCAGCTTCGATCTGGTTACGATCAAGGCTTTCGATAACGTTGTACATCGGAAACAGCATCAACAGGATGTAGGCATAACCCAACCCGGCATACAGCGCGATATCCTGCCGGATGAAGTCTATCGGTTCTCTGATCAGATGCATGAACATCAGTGCTTCATTCAGAAGGCCGCTTTCGCCAAAGATAATCCGCAGAGCAAAGGCTCGCAGAATTTCATTGATCCAATACGGGATGATCAGCAGCACAACGAGCAGGCGTACAAAGCCAGATCCTTTCGATTGCCCCAGGAAGTAGGCAAGCGGGTAACACAGGACAATGTTGAACAAGGTCACCAGCATCGCTGCAATAATCGTACGTACGAAAACCATCAGATCGACTGAATTGTAGGTCTGATGCGTTTGATCTGATCCATATAGAAGGTGTTCGTAATTGCTCAGCGTATAAAAATCTTTTGGCCCACCTTGCTCTGCAGGTGGAAGATTGAATCGGAAGGAATAATCCAGCATCGATAGCTGAGGCAGGACAATCAGGAAAATCAGCCAAAACCCAACCAGGGCAATGAGCAGGCTGCCCATACCCAATCCGTTGTTGCGGAAGAATTCGGAGAAAATCATTTTCTTTTTCATGATGCGCCCCTAGTCCGAGGCCAGTTCGCCCGCAGGCATCATGATGGCGTTGTTTGCATCGTAGTGAAGCGACAGATCTTTTCCCCGAACCGAAATGTTGTCTTGCCCGACATTCGGCACTGACATCTTGATCGATTTGCCACCATCACCTTCCAAAAATACGCTGAACGAATTGCCTTCGAATTCTTCATTGACCGTACCGGCTGAAATTGTGGTCTTGGCACTTGCGTCTGCCTCACCCAATTGCAAGGCCTCGGGCCGAATGAACATCATTGCGTCATCGCCTACAGACATTTTCCCGACTTGCGTCGGCGTAATCCGTGCCAGCAAATCGCCAGAACGGTTGGTACTGATCAATGCCTGATTGCCATCGATTCGGCTGATCTTGCCGCGGAAGACATTCGTTTCGCCTACGAATGATGCAACGAAAGGCGTTGCCGGGTGATCGTAAATATCGTGTCCGGTATCGATCTGATCGATCACCCCGCCCTTCATCACCGCAACATTGTCAGACATGGTCAGTGCCTCGCCCTGATCATGGGTGATGTAGATAAAGGTAATACCGACCCGTTGCTGAATTTCGCGCAGTTCTGTGCGCATGTGTTGACGCAGCTTGAGATCAAGCGCGGAAAGAGGTTCATCAAGTAAAAGAACATCGGGGTTGGCGCAAAGTGCGCGCGCGATCGCCACGCGCTGTTTCTGCCCGCCCGAAAGCTCGCTTGGCATCTTGTCGCCCTGGCCTTCCAACGCGATCATGTCCAGCAGTTCATCGGCGCGTTTGCGTCGTTCTCCGGCGCTGACCCCGGCCACTTCCATGGAAAACGAAATGTTCTCCCAGACCTTCATCAAGGGAAAAAGCGCGAGGTTTTGAAAAATCAGCGCGGTCGGACGTTTGTTAGGCCCAATCCCGGCCATGTCCCTGCCACCAATTCGAACAGTCCCTTCACTTGGTTCCAGAAATCCTGATACCGAGCGCAAGATCGTCGTTTTGCCACATCCCGATGGGCCAAGAAACGAAAAGAAATCACCGCCATTGATAGCGACATTTGCGTCCCTCACCGCGACAAAATCGCCGAACCGGATCCAGAGATTTTCCAGATCGACCGCAACACCAGAACTCATGTGGTTTCCTCGTTTTTTACTTATTCCGGGTTCTGCTCAAGCCCCGATGGTGGTCAACATTAAAAAATCTGCCCGGCCACAGAAGCTGCGGCCGGACAGACACTTTCCTCCAGAGGCTTATGCGCTCTGGAACTGGTTCACGAACTCGGTGCGGATATCGGCATACCAAGGTGCTTCAGCCGGCCATGCGTTCAGATTGGCCAGTGCGTCACCCGGATAGGCTTCAACGAAGTTCTTGGCATAAGCAGCACCGGCAAGCTTGTCAGCGCCGAGGATCGGCGAGTTGTAACCATGCTTGTCAATGGCCGGGCCAGCATTGGCCGGATTGAAGGCAAACTTGATCAGTTCATATGTCTGATCGATGTTTTTAGCGCCTTTCGTCATTGCCAGGCCATCTACCCACGCCATCGCGCCTTCGGCAGGCGCCTGATATGTCACGGGCTCACCAGCAGTTTTCAGCGCCAGCGGAGGTCCATCCCAGGTTTGACCGACAAGAACGCCATCGTTCAGAAGGCCATTTTTCTGGCTATCTGCATCGTTCCATATCAGCTTGAGGTTCTTCTTGCGCGCGATGCACCACTCGGTGATCTTAGCCCAGGTCTTGCGCATATTCTCTTCTGATTCATACGCCGCCCAGACTGAACCTGGATCCATTTGACCTGAAGCTTCCATGAAGAGACCAGCACACAACATGCCGGAGTGCGCGCGGATCATGGTTTTGCCAGCATTTTCTTCTGACCAGATCTCACCGTAGCTCGGAACACCTGAAGCATCTTTCGGCGCCCATTTGTCGACGCGCCACGCCATGCCTTCTGTACCCCAGATATGAGGGATCCATGTGTTGCCCTTACCGTTGAAATTCCATGCATCCGGGCCAATCTTGGCCATTGCAGGGTTAGCGGCATCAATCGGAATACGGTTCATGTCAAAGGGCTGCAGCAGGTCCAGCGGACCCCACTGAAGAGAGCGATTGTTGGTAGGTCCAATCAGATCTGCACCGGCGCCTTGCGATGCTTTCATCTTGTTGATCAGCTCTTCATTCGAACCGATACCGATGTAATTCACCTTGATCCCGGTATCACTGCTGAATGTGGCCAACATCTCTTCCGGCCAATAATCCGACCAGTCCATCAACGTCATTTCGCCCGATGAGGAAAGGGCATTGCGCACAAGCGCCGGGCTAGCCAAAGCGCCAGCACCAATCACGGCACCTGATTTGAGAATTGAACGACGGCTTAGGTTGATTCTGTTTTTCATAGTGTCCCTCTTTTGTTTTATGCTTTCGGCAGCGTGCAAACGAGCTGCAACATTGCCGACTTATGTTACGCTCTTGTGGCGCTTGAGTTATTTTTGGCGTTCCCGCAAAATTTCTGACGAGTGTTGCTGATTCAATCTCCTACAAATTAAACTCCGTTGTCCATTTAATTGTCACATTGGATGGCATTTCTGCCGTACCAACGATCATTTTGACGGCACTTCGACTTCAAAATTGACAGTGCCATCCGTTGCCTGAGAAACGATCTCGGAGATCGGGACCTTGATGCGGCGTTCGGGCCGGGAGTTCAAAGACCGCTTCCAGATCGGTCCCATTTTGGAGTGGGCGACCAGTGTTCCAGAAACGCGCTCGGTCACACGCATTTGGATATCAACCATCCCTTCGGTGTCACCGTTGGGGCAGATCACTTGCGGCATTGCATATTTCAGATGCTTGCCCTGGATAACGATGTTCAGGGATTTAGCGGGCTTCGGCAATTTCCCGGAAAGGTCTTGCGCCACCCATTGACCTGTCTGTTGCCCTTCGGCCCAGCTTCGGCCCGCGGTTTCAACCGGGCGAAGCAAGTTTCCGGTCGCAAAATATACCGGATCGGAGCATCGCCCCCATTGATCGACAACTGGTCCACCCGTTGCAGGATCGACATGCAGATGCCCACAACGCGCAAGCGCAGATTCTGGTGTGAACTTGCCCGTGAGGATTACACCATCACATTCAATACTGCGCGTCTGTCCATCAGGACCCGCCACAACGACCTCTTCAACAGACTTGTTGCCCTTAATCTCGACGAGTTGTGTGCTTGTGTGCAGTTTGATGCCCTTCATCCGGGGGTACAGGGCGCAGGGCCAGCGTGCTGTAGCGCTTTGCTCCGCTTCGATCATTGCAACGGGGCGAATTCCTGCATGCCGACACGTCATCAGAGCAGAAAATGCGACCAGCTCGCTTCCGACGACTAATGGCCGGACAAACGGACGGCGTTGTTGCAGATAGATCATCGATTGAAGCGCGCCCGTGCTCAATACGCCCTGCACGCGTGCTCCCGAGATCAATCGGGCAGATCTTGGTGTCTCGCGCACGCCGGTTGCATAGATCACGCGGCGTGGTGTGATCCGGAATATGCCGTCCGACGTTGCCACCGTCAGCACGCCACCACGCAGGATTTCAGCAACAGTCGTTTGTGTATGAATTTCCACGCCCGCTTTCTGCGCCTGCGTGACCAGGCGAGCGGAATAATTAGGTCCACTGAGAAGCTGCCTGAATTCTCGCAAGCCAAAGGCAGGATGGCCGCAACTGAGCGGAATCCCACCGGCCTGCTGTTCCCGCTCCAAAACGACAACCCGGCCCACGCCTGCGGCCTTGAGCACTGTCGCAGCTGCCAAACCGGACGGGCCGCTACCGATAATCGCCACATCGATTGGCACTGCCGTGTTCAATGCCGGGTTAGTCAAGGTCAGACTAGTCATGGCCGAACTCTTCAGATAGCGGTGGCTCAAGTTTGCCGGCAGTCAATTCTGCAAGCCGCGCAGAGCAATAAAACCCCTGACAACGCCCCATTGTTGCCCGTGTTTGCCGCTTCAGTCCTCCCATGGAACGTGCACCCAATGGCCCGTTCAACGCCGCCTCTATCTCGCGGCTTGTGACCATTTCGCAGTGACAGACAATCTCCCCGTATCCTGCGCGTTTCCAGTCACGCTCACCTGTTTGCGCAAGGACTGCCGCCTGCGGTTTTTCAGGATCGGTGAGCTGCTGATGCTTGGAACCGTGGCTTTCGTAAAGGCCGTAGACATGACGTGCGATACCCAATGAAGCACTCAATCCCGTCGAACGGATGCCACCAACCGTGATCCAGTTCCTATCCGGCACCGTCTCGACGCGATACGCCTTGCGTTCCGATGCTGGACGCAGCCCCGCATAGACAGCTGTCACCGGCATGTCGACCAGTGCAGGAACCTTGTCTACGCCATCGGCAATCAGGCCTTTCAGAGTATCGTGATCGGTCGAAGCGTCAGTCCGGCTTTGCTGATCTTCGGCTGTCGGTCCGACAGCGAGATTTCCAAAGACCGTGCGAAACAACACGATCCCCTTGGTCTTTTCCTGCGGCACCGGCAGGATTATGGAATTCACCAACCCCTGCGCTGCTTTATCAAAGACAACGAACTGTCCTTTGCGGGGTGTGATCTTGAACTTGGCCTCGCCCAGAACAGCTTCGTCCACGAGATCACCGAAGAGACCGGCACAATTGACGACCGCACAGGCGCGAAGCGCACCATTGCTGGTTTCCACCTGCCAATTCTGCCCATCAAACGCACCGCCCGTGACGGCGCAGGACAGAAAAACTTGCGCACCGTTGTCCAGCGCCTGGCGCAGATAGACATATGGCGCCGACCACGGGTCGATAATGCTCTCCTGGGGGACATTGACCGCGCCTAACGCGCGTTCGCTCAGGTTCGGCTCAGCCGCACGCAGCGTGTTCGCATCGACGATATGGACATCCGTCACCCCGTTCTCGTGCGCCTGGGCAACGATCTCCTCAAGCTTGTCCATCTCCTCCGGTGTCCAGGCAACAACCTGCGCTCCGGACTTTTCCTGCACCAGACCAAGGTCATCGCGAATTCTTTCATATTCACGATATCCCGCGCGAATACATGACAGTTCAAGTGAGCCGGTCGGCGCGTCAAAACCGGTATGAAGAATGGCGCTGTTGGCTTTGCTCGCCCCCTCAAGGATGTCACTTGCTTTCTCAACAACCGCAACCTTGGCCCCTTCCAGCGTGAACCGCCGCGCAACCGCGCAGCCCACAACACCTGCACCGATCACAAGCACGTCGAACAATTCAGTCGACAAGGCCTTTTGGGCACTTTGTTGCGATTTCGGTTGAGCTGTTGGCACTATATAACCTATAGCTGGATAATAGTGACTGAATTGGTAACAATTTTGACAAACTCGGTCAACAGAGGCAATTCAAAAATGAAGATCAAGAATCGGCAGGACAAGCTTGTCGAGATTATTCGACGCCGGGGGAAAGCCTCGGTCGAAGAGCTTGCCGACATGCTGGACGCCTCACGCGAAACAATCCGACGCGACCTGACGCAGCTCTCCGAGGCTGGCAGAATCTTGAAAGTCCATGGCGGCGCGACATTGCCACGCGCTTTTGGCGAAGGGCCGTTCCTGCAGCGCCTTTCTGAAAACGTGGAAGCCAAGATGAAAATTGCGCAGGCTGCAGGCAAATTGTTCAATGCCGGCGAAACCTTGTTCATCGATACCGGCTCGACTGTGCTGTTTTTTGCAGAGGAACTTGCGAAAGTCTCTGGGTTGACGGTCGTAACGAATTCAACCGAGATTGCACGCACGATCGCCAAGGTGAGCAACGGCACCCGGGTTTTTCTTCTTGGTGGCGAGTTCACGACCGACAACAGCCAGACCGTCGGCACCATGGTCGCGGATCAGATTAGATTATTCCGTGCTCATCATGCTGTTTTGACTATCGGGGCAATGGACGACCGCTCGGGCGTAATGGATTTCAACATCGAGGAAGCACAGGTCGCGCGGGCGATGATCGCACAATCAGAGTCTCTCACCATCCTGGTCGATCAGTCCAAATTCAACACGCTGGCTTCATTTGAGGTTTGTCAGCTAGCAAGTATCGATCGCCTTGTCTGCGATGTGGCTCCTCCAAGGGAAATCGCGAAAAAGCTGGTTGCGTCCGGATGCGAGATAATTGTGGCAGACTAATCTGCTTACAAAAATGCATTGGCAAATAGAACCGGTTTCCCCACGCTGATGCTCAAAGTTGGACTGTCTTAAGAGGCTCTCATTTCGGTTGGTAGGTAGGAAAAGATGCGCATCGCAGGGGTTGACCAAGGCACAACAAGTACCAGGGCGCTTGTCTTGAACGCCGACGGAAAACTCGAATTGGTGCGATCCATAATCCATCACCAGAGTTTCCCAAATGAAGGATGGGTTGAGCAGGATCCGGAGGAAATTCTTCGCAACATAAAAACCTGCCTGGAAGCTGTGGGAAAGCTCGATGCCGTTGGCCTGGATAATCAAGGCGAAAGCTGTCTTGCCTGGGATGCGGAAACCAAAAGAGCGCTCTACCCGGTGATCGGGTGGCAGGACAGGCGAACCATTCCGGAGCTGAAGGCGCTGCGGGCAAAGGGGGGAGAAACCGAAACCTTGTCCCGTGCCGGACTACCGCTCGATCCCTATTTCTCCGCCAGCAAGCTGGGTTGGATTGTCAAGAATGTCCCGGAGGCCCAAGCTGCTTTGAAGAAAGGCACGCTACGGCTGGGTACGACCGACGCCTTTTTCCTCGACAGGCTTACCGGTCGTTTCCTGACAGATGTCACTACCGCCAGCCGTACCTCCCTGATGAAATTGGAAGACTTGAATTGGGACAAGACGCTCTGCGAACTCTTCGGTGTACCGATGGAATGTTTGCCTGAAATAGTTCCCACCACGGGCGATTTCGGAACCATTGATACAGAATTTGGTTTTGTTCCGATTACAGCCAGTGTCGTTGATCAGCAGGCAGCGCTCTATGGGTTCGGATGTCGGCACCCCGGGGAAGCAAAAATCACTTTTGGAACTGGCGCATTTGCACTGATGGTGACAGGTGAGAAGATCATCAATAAACCTGAACTTGGTCTCTTGCCGACCGTCGCCTGGCAACTGGACGGACAAGACGCCGTGTACGCGCTCGACGGCGGCGTTTTCTCAGCAAGTTCAGCGATAAACTGGGCGCGATCACTGGGTCTCTTTGAAGACTTTTCTGAATTGAATGCCTTTACGACGCCACCTGCCATTGAATCCGGACTGGCGTTTGTGCCTGCTTTGACCGGTCTTGGATGCCCGCATTGGGAGCCAAGCGCTCGCGGTGTTTGGCTCGGACTTTCGCTCGGGCATTCGCGCGAACAATTGGTACAATCCATTCTCGAGGGCGTGGCATTCCGTGCGACGGAAGTGATCGACGCCATGAACCAATGTGTGTCCATCAGGGGCGCAATTCAAATTGATGGAGGTATGAGCAAAAACCCCTATTTTGTTCAGTTCCTTGCAGATGTATCTGGTCGTGAAATCTGTCCAGCTTCAGTTCCAGAACTAACGGGATTGGGCACGGTGAAGCTTGCTTATCACGCGACGGGACACGAACCCGCGTTTGCTCCTGCGTTCGGATCCTGTGCTCCCGGCGCTGACCGACGTCAAGCTTGCAGGCTTTTTGAAAAAGCGGTTGCCACGTCGCGCGCCTGGTCCAACGCTTAGCTTGAACGAAATCGCAACAGGTCAGTTGTTTGTAACCGCCTTAGTTGCAGCAGAAATTTTGGGTTATGTTCATGTATGAGGTTCGTCATCTGGAGAGGTATTTAATGATGCAAGTGCGCAAGAGTTTTTCTTTTTTGAATATCAGCTCCAAAATCATTCTTGCTGCTGCATCGTTATTCTCATCAGCGACGCTCGCAGCTGAGAAGTCACCAACAGACTTCGCCAAAACGGCAACCTGTGTTCTGTCCGTCAGTGACAATGGTGTCACAAACTATGCCGTGTTCTATTTAGCTGGCTATGGTTCTGACGGCTCGTCCTATTATCGTACGATCTCGGCCCCGATCTATGAGTTGACAGTGAAGCCTGACGGTTCCGTTGGCTCCGGCGTAAACCCGTGCAAGGAGACGCCCGAATTCCAGCGATGAGTTGAGCAGCAAAGGCTTTTGATCGCGCTATTACCCCTGCATCTACCTATCGCGCCGATCCAACGTCGAACTTAAACGGACTTGCGCGGGATGAGATTGCAATCAACCTTGATCTGGCTTGGTTTGTTGTTGTAGCCGCCCGCCATCTCGATCAGAGTTTCGGTGGCAATTTCGCCCATTTCGAAATGGGGCAGCAGCATGGTCGTAAGTGACGGATGCATATGCTTGGCCAGTTCGCGGTCATCAAAACCCACCACCGAAATATCGTTCGGGATTTTCAGGCCGGCTTCGCGGAGTGCGTCGAAGCAGCCGTAGGCCATTGGATCATTCGCACAGAAAATTGCGTCGGGGCGTTCCGGGAGCGCAAGCAGTTCCTTGGTCAATTCATAACCGGAGGACGGTTCCCAGTTTCCGGATTTGACCAATTCGGGCGCAAACGGAATGTCGTTTGAAGACAGCGCCTGACGATAGCCTTTCAACCGGTCACGGGACGCATCGATGCCCTGCTGACCATTGATGAAGCCGACCCGTTTCCGGCCCGCATCAATCAAGTGCTGAGTTGCGGTACGTCCTGCCAGAAGCTCACCTGGAATGACAGCATGCTGGGAGCGTTTGTCGTCATAGCAGTTCAATAGAACTGTTCTGTGCTTGGACATCACCTCGGTAACTTCGACCCGGCGCGTCAGTATGGTTCCGTAGATGATACCGACAATTTCCTTGCCATCCAGACCGTCAATCGCGGCCAATTCGCTGTCAACATCATCGCCGGTCACTGTCAGAAACACACTAAGTCCGCTTTCAGCGGCCCTCTTTTGTGCACCGTCAAACGCAATTGCCATCCATGGATCACTGGCGACCTCATCGACCATAAAGACGATTACAGGCTGGGCTTCCGCTGCTTTGCGCACTTTTCTACGCGGCAATCGATAACCCAACTCATCGGCAGCCTGGCGCACCCTGGAACGGGTGGCTTCGGACAGTTTTGCTCCCGGGCTCCCGTTTAGAACAAAGGAAACCGTCGCTTGGGATACACCTGCAAGTGTCGCGACATCTGTCATTGTCGCCTTGTTTTTATTGCCGAGCTGTATCGGGTCAGTCATTTACGTCGAATTTCTCCCAAGTTTCCAATCGTTCATTGGACACTATGTTTCCCTTATTGCCTTGAAGCATTCCACGACAAAAAACTCAATCCGTAGATTTCAATTTTCTCAATCGGTCAAAGCCAACAGCAATAATGATGAAGCAGCCGATGAACATCCCTTGCCAGAAACTCGAAATTCCGAGCAAGATGAGTGAATTCCGGATCACTTCGATGAGCAGGGCCCCGACAACCGCACCCAGCGGCGTGCCCTCCCCGCCCGCAAGGTTGGCCCCGCCAATGACAGCTGCCGCGATCACGGTTAGCTCCATGGCCTGACCAAGATTGGTTGTGACACTGCCCAGCCAGCCAGCCATGAGTATGCCAGCAATTCCCGCAGTGAAGGCGGAGAACATATAGACGGATACCTTGAGCCTGTTGACCGGTATTCCGGTCATCACTGCGGCCTGTTCGTTTCCGCCTACCGCAAAGATGTGCTGCCCCCACCTGGTCCATTTGAAGACCACAGTCATGACGATTGCCAATACCAACAGCACATAAAGCGGGTTGGGCACACCAAAAATGGAGCCGCCACCGATTGCCAGAAGAAGATCGTGGTCCGGACCAAACTCCCAGATCATCTTGTTGTCTGAAAGAACCATCGCTGCCGACCGTGCAGCCGACAACATGCCGAGTGTCACGACAAAGGGCGGCATTCCGACATAAGCGATCAAAACACCATTGATAAAGCCAACCAGAAGCGAAGCACTTAGCGCCGCAATCGCGGAAATCCAGAAAGGGTTTCCATTATACATCATCACCGAAATGACCATTGCCGTCAGCACAACTGTAGAGCCGACGGAAAGATCTATTCCACCAGAGGCGATCACTGTTGTCATACCAACTGCAATGACAGCGACAAATGCGAAGTTCCTGGCGACATTGAATAGATTGCGCTCGGTCGCAAATGTATCTGTCACGAGAGAAAGCGTCAGGCAGGCAAGAAGAGCAGCTATCAGAACCCAGAACGCCTGAAAATTCATCGCGCGGGAAAGCAGATTGCTGTGTTGGCTCTGGTCAATGGCGTGTTCTATCGCAGTCATCATAATGTCCCCTCAAGCTGCTTGTATGGCGCCTGTGATCAATCCGGTCACCTCTTCAGGAGAACTCTGATTGGCTGGCTTGTTGGCCACAAGTCGGCCCCGGCGCAGCACTGCTATATTGTCTGCAACTGCGAAAACATCTGGCATCCGGTGGCTGATCAAGATGATGCTGAGCCCCTGGTCCCTAAGGCGTTTAATTAAGTCCAGCACTTCTGAAACCTGCCGGACGGAAATTGCTGCAGTGGGTTCATCCATCATGACTATTTTTGCGTTTGCCAGCAGCGTCCTGGAAATCGCAACGGCCTGACGCTGACCACCCGACATTTTTCGCACAAGATCGCATGGCCTTGTTTCAGACTTGAGTTGCGCGAACAGTTCAGCGGAGCGTTTCCGCATCTGTGCGTAGTCAATTATCTTGAAACCGGCGAAGTTCTTTCTGGGTTCGCGTCCAAGAAAGACATTTGAAGCAGCCGAAAGGTTATCGCAGAGCGCGAGATCCTGGTAGACGACTTCCACGCCTTCGCGCTGCGCATCAATCGGCTTGTGATAGTCCACCTTGGCGCCATCCACGAACAAGTCGCCGCTCGATGGCCGGTAGTTTCCGGCAACGATCTTCACCAACGTCGATTTACCGGCGCCGTTGTCGCCCATAAGCCCTAGCACTTGCCCTGGCTCGACTTCGAATGAAACGCCTTCAAGTGCGCGAATGGCACCAAAGTTTTTCGATATTCCGGCAACCCTTAGCCGAGACATGCGCTCTCCCCAACACACGCACCACTCACACATGCACCATCACGGCGCGGTGGCACGGCATATTTATTAGTTACATTATCACCACTTGACCAATTAATATTAGTAAATAATACTTATTGCAACACAGGAGGTGATATGAAGCTATTGTTGACAGGGGCAACCGGAAAACTCGGGCAGGCCTTTTTGCCCGAATTTCTCAAAGATCCTGCATTCGCGAACTGGAGCGTCACCGCCTTGTGCAACAACAGGGTTATCGACGCTCAAGACCGTGTTGAAATTGTCAAAGGCTCGTTGAACGACCGGAAAACGATCGAACGCGCCATGAAGGGCGCAACTCACACACTCCACCTGGCAGCTGTGAAAGAGAGCCCCGACCTTGCCATAGACGTCGGTGTCAAAGGCATGTTCCTGCTTCTGGAAGCATTCCGCTCCTCGCCAACAGCCAGCCAATTCATCTTGCTTGGCGGGGATTGCTCTGTCGGTCATATCTTTCACGATTACGACACACCGATCACCGAGACTTCGCCCCGACGGGCCTATAAAGGCTGCTACGCGCTCACCAAGGTCCTCGAAGAGGTCATGCTGGAGCAATACCAGATCCAGCATGACATCAAAGGCACCATCCTGCGTGCTCCATGGATCATGGAAAAGGATGACTTCCGGCTCGCACACTCCTTTGGACCCGACCAGTTTGGCGGCCCATCCTGGACCGACTTCATCCCGGAGGAAGCTGCACAGGACCACCAAGCGAGCAACCGTATTCCAGTCATGCTGGACAAAACGGGACGCGCCCTAAAACGAAATTTCATTCACATTGACGATCTGGTTGCGGCAATATTGGCGGCTCTGAACAATCCCAACGCCCACCAGCAGACCTTCAACATCTCGATGAACGAATCGGTCGATTACGCACGCACTGCGACCCGGCTCGCCGCAACAAGAGGCCTTGATAGCGTCGAGATCGAAACACCATTTCACAGCAATTTGCTGGACAACTCAAAGGCTCGGAAAGTGCTCGAATGGGCACCCGAGGTTGATCAGGATGCCCTTATTGACAGGGCCTGGAGCTACAAGCGCCAGCCAGATGATCCACGCATCATTTGGTATCCGGGATGATCAACTAACAGTACTGGATCACATCCAGATATCGGGAGGAATACAATGAGGAAAATAGGATTTGTTACAGCAGCGATTGCTGCGTTCACACTATCTGCCAACGCTGGATTTGCAGACGACAAGAAGACCCTGGCCATCGTCGTCAAGGGTCTCGACAACCCCTTTTTCGAACAAATAAATTTGGGCTGCAAAGAGTGGATGAAGAACAACCCGAACAGCGATTACAAATGCCTTTATACCGGGCCAGCGTCCTCGGCAGATGAGGCAGGTGAAGTCCAGATTGTTGACGATCTGCTGACCAGCGGTGTGGCAGCGATTGCGATCTCACCCTCCAACGCACCCGCAATGGCCAATCGTGTGCGCTCAATTGCACCGAACGTGCCGGTCATGACCGTTGACGCCGACTTCCTTGAAAAGGATCGCGATATCCGCGCCACCTACCTCGGCACAGACAACTACCTGATGGGCGTCAAAATGGCGGAGGAAGCACAGAAACTGAAGGCGAAGGGTGGCACCGTCTGCCTTCAACTCGGCAATGTCGCAGCGGATAACATCAACGCCCGCGCACAGGGCTTCCGCGACACCGCCGCTGGCACTACGGGAGTTGACCGGCTGACCGGCCAGAACGGCTGGTCTGAAATCGAAGGTTGCCCGGTCTTTACCAATGACCAGGCTGATCTTGCCAACCAGCAGATGGCTGACACCTTCATTGCCAATCCGGATCTGGATGCCTTCATCCTGATTGGCGGATGGGCCCAGTTTGCGCCTCAGGCCTATACGCAGGTTACCGATCAGGTGATGGACAAATTGAAGTCGCAGGAACTCATCATTATTGCCGGCGACACGCTTCCACCACAGACAAAGGCCTTCCGTGAAGGTCGGAGCCATGCCCAGGTTGGCCAGCGCCCATTTGAAATGGGCCTGAAGTCACCAGATGTCATGATCCAGCTGATCAAGGGCGAGAAGGTTGAAGATCCGCTCTACACGGGACTGGATATCTGCAACCAGGAAGATCCAGGCTTCTGCGCAAACAACTAAGTCGCAGTCCTTAAAGGGTATTTTTGGCCGGGCGTTTTCGTCCGGCCATTTTTTATTAATAAGTATTGTTTTTAGTTATAAAATTAGTAATATTACTTCCAGCCGAGGCAGAGTAAAAAATCGAAACAAAAAACACTCGGCGCTGAAAATTGAGAGGAGGAACAATGAAACTCAAATTGACAGCTGCAGCAGCAGTGATTTCACTGGCCTGCGTCTCGAACGCCATCGCTGAAGACAAACCGGCACTGGCATTCGTGGTCAACGCAGCATCTGATTTTTGGAAACTGTCCGAAGCCGGCGTGAAAGCGGCACAGAAGGAACTTCCGGGGTATGAAACGCAATTCCGGTATCCTGCGACAGGGACGGCGGCGCTTCAAAATGCGTTGATGGACGATCTCGTCGCCGCCGGAACAGACGCAATCATGATCTCGTCTGTTGATCCTAAAACCTCGATCGGCGCCTTCAACCGCGTCGCCGCACAGGTTCCGCTTTTCACAACCGACAGTGATGCTCCAGACAGCAATCGCATCGCCTACCTCGGTTCTTCCAACACGGCAGCTGGTATTCAAGCGGGTGAAATCGCCGTCAAGGCGCTGCCCAACGGTGCCACCTGCATGGGATTTGTGGGCTTCCTCGGCGCGGATAATGCCATTGAGCGCATCGCGGGCTTTCGCCAGGCAACTGAAGAATTCGGGATTGAACTGGTTGATGTTCGCGGAGACGACGTCGACTTTGCCCGCGCCCGGTCAAATGTTGACGATGTTCTGGCCGCCAATCCCGAAATCGACTGCATGGTTGGCTTTTATTCCTATAACCCACCTAAAATTTACGAGGCACTCCGTGCAGCGGGTAAATTGAACGAAATTACTGTCATTGCATTCGACGAAGACCCGATCACCCTGGGTGCGGTCCGCGAAGGCTCCTTTGCCGGAACCGTCGTGCAGGACCCCTATCAGTGGGGGTATCAGGGCATGCACCTGATGGCGAAGTACCTGGAAGGCGATACCTCCGGTATTCCCGATGATGGCCTGATCATTGTGCCAACCAATATCATCACAAAAGACAATGTTGATGCGTTCGAGGCAGAATTGAAGGCTCGCATTGGGGGTTAACTAACTTCCAATACTTCGCCAGAGCTGCACGGGTTGGTGTCCTTCCGTGCAGCTCATTTTTCATCAGAGGCTTTCAAGACGACATGACGCCTGCAGCGAACCAGCACATTTCAATGGATCTCAACGCGATCACCAAGGTCTATCCGGGAGTGCTCGCGCTCAACGATGTCGATCTTTCGATCTCCGGAGGTGAGGTTGTGGGACTGATCGGCGAAAACGGCGCAGGAAAATCCACCTTGATGAAAGTCCTGGGCGGCGCAGTGTCCCCGGAAGCCGGTTCAATTTGGATTGATGGCAAGGAATTCAGTGAGCTGACGCCGAGCGAAGCAACCCGGCACGGCATCGCTTTTGTCCATCAGGAACTCAACCCGTTTACCAACTTGGATGTTGCGGGAAATATTCTGCTTGGCAGGGAAAAAACCTCCGGCCCGTTTGGGCGCATGGATCGTAAATCCATGGCGAAGGAAGTCGAACCAATCCTGGAAATGCTGGGAACGCGATTTGGCGCGAAGGATTCCGTTGCCGATCTATCGCTTGCAGACCAGCAGCTTCTGGAAATCGCTCGTGCACTTTCCATGAATGCAAGGCTCGTAATTCTCGACGAACCGACCTCCAGCCTCACGCTTTCAGAAACCAACCGATTGCTTGCGGTCATCGAGGATTTGAAGACGCAAGGCGTCGCCATCCTCTTTATCAGCCATCGCCTGTCGGAAATTGAACAAATCGCCGACCGCGTTGTGGTTCTCAGAGACGGCACCAATGCCGGCGATTTAACGAAGGAAAACATCGAAAAGGACCGTATGGTCCGCATGATGATTGGCCGTGACGTCAGCCAGTTTTATGAAAAGACGGACCACACGGCCAAAGCGCCAATTCTTGAAGTCATGGGCGTGACCACGAAGACCTATCCGAAAGCGATGGTCAATCTGACCCTCCGTGCAGGTGAGGTTCTTGGCCTGGCAGGCCTTGTTGGCGCCGGGCGCACGGAACTTGCATTGGCCATATTCGGGACAGACGCCCGCTTGAGCGGCAAGGTCCTTTTGAACGACGAATTTTTACCGCCGGACTCTGTCGCAGGCTCTATCAAGGCAGGCCTCTGTCTTGTCCCAGAAAACCGCAAGGAACAGGGTTTGTTCCTGGACTTTGCGATTTCAGAAAACATTTCACTTCCCGGCCTGAAAAGGCTTTCCAGAGGACTATTTGTCGATCGGGCAGCCGAGATGGAGTTGTCGGAGAGCTCCCAAAAGCAACTTGCCATTAAGACCGCCAGCCTCACCCGCGCGGTCGCAGAACTTTCAGGCGGAAACCAGCAAAAGGTCGTTCTTGCGAAATGGCTCGCAATGAACCCGAAAGTCCTCATTTTCGACGAACCGACCAGGGGAATTGACGTCGGCTCCAAGGCCGAGATTTATCGGTTGATGCAGACATTGGCAGACAAGGGCGTCGGCATTCTGGTGATCTCAAGCGACATGGAAGAAGTTATCGGCATCTCAGACAGAGTTGCGGTCATGCGAAACGGCGAGGTCACGGGCATCCTTGGTGCTCAAGACGTTTCCGAAGAAGCAATTTTGCGGCTCGCCGTAGATTAAGAGGGGCAGGAATGCAGAAGAAAGATATTGGCCTTGCGGTCCTGGTGCTAACGGTTGGCGCGGTTGTTGCGTTCATCAATCCGCGTTTTCTATCACCGATCAATCTGGCGAACACGGCAAACCTGGTTGGTCTGTTTGGCCTGTTCTCGGTGGCCGAAGCCTTTGTCATCGTGACGGCTGGTATCGAACTTTCCATTGGATCGGTCATTGCGCTCCTCGGCGTGATCTTTGTCGACCTCATTGTGGTGCGGGATGTTCCCTGGCCGATTGCGATGGTCATCGTCCTTGTCCTGGGCGCGATCATCGGATCCATCCACGGTTGGCTGATAACCAAACTGAAACTTCAGCCGTTTGTCGTCACCCTTTGCGGCTTGCTCATTTATCGCGGCATCGCCCGTTTTTATACAGCTGACGGCACCGCCGGGTTTTCATTCGGCGATGATTTTCCGGTCCTTGAATGGCTGGTTTCCGGTCGCAGCGCAGGCGTGCCGCACTCTATTGTCGCGTTTGGTGTTATCGCGGTCATTTCCTGGTTCGTTCTGCATCGCACCGTGTTCGGCCGTCATCTGTTCGCCGTTGGCAAGAACGCGGAAGCAGCCCGTTATGCAGGGATCAACACCACCCGCGTCATTGTGCTTGCATATGTCATTTGCGCGGTTCTGACGGCGATCTCCGCCATCTTCTTTGCAATGTACACACGCTCAATTCATCCAGCGTCCCACGGAAGCTTTTATGAGCTTTATGGAATAGCGGCAGCTGTCCTGGGCGGTTTCTCACTTCGCGGCGGAGAAGGATCGGTCATCGGCGTGGTTCTCGGCGTCATACTCCTGCAAATCCTTCAGAACCTTGTGAACCTGCTCGGCATCCCGTCTTCGCTCAATTTTGCAGTGATGGGCAGCGTCATTCTCATCGGTGTGATTGCAGACACGCAGGTGTCCCGCTACAGAACCAGCCGGCGTCAGGCCAAAACGCTGGAGAAACTCGTTCCAGACTCCCAACCAGCACATTAATGAACGCGTCGAGGCTCAGATCTCTATTGCCTCTTGAAGCTTGGTTGGCAACGATTACAGGCAATAGTTCCACGACAGGCGATCAACTGGGGGCGAGGCAGCCGCTTTTTTAAGTAGATAAATGAGCGCTCGGCGCTCATCACCGCGTTTCCAACGATCAAGCCCGGGGGTTCACAAGACAGCAATGCTCTTGCAAAAACCTGTTCAGTATCGTTACGGACTTCAACTAAAAGCAAATTTGTACTAATGTATTCAAATAGCAGTGGTTCCCCCTAGTAAATTTTGACATGAACATCTGCCCCTCCGGTACTTACGCGACAACTCGCGGTGTGTTCACACAATGAATACTAGATCGTTCTTGTTTATTGTTGCCTCGCTATCATTGGGCGCAATGACACCAAACACTTCGCTGGCAAATACCGATTGCCGGAGACTGAATGTCGCCGCGGCGGAAATTCCCTATTTTGTCGAAAGCGAAGACAAGGGGGTGTTCGTCAATTTGATCCGCACTGCTGCAAGACGTGCGGGCCTCGAACTGACTATCAAGGTGTATCCCAAAAAGAGAGCCTTAAAGCTGTTTCAGCATGGCCGTGTAAACGCGTTGCTTCCTCATTCCAGTGCAGGAACAGACCTTCCCTCATACAAATCCACACCGATACTGATAAAGCGGGACTTTGTGTTTGTTCGTCGGGGAACGCCCATTCCGAAAACAATTTCGGAACTCGAAGGGCTTCAAATTGGATTGACCAAACAATACGCCTATTCGAATTTGCTTACGTCGAACAAGAATATTGAATTTAGCCGTGCGCCGCATTCCGACCTGGCAAACATCAAGATGCTGTCCTTCGGCCGCCTCGACGGATCCATCATCGAAGAACGCTCCGGTTTGAAAGCTATTTCAGACGCTGGCGTGGGCAACATCGTTTACGACCGGCAACACCCGATCAATGAATTTCTTGTCTGGGTGCTTTTCAGCAAAGACAAGTGCGGCAAACAGCTGTCGAATAAAATGAACTCTGAGTTTTCCGCTATGAAGTCCGACGGGAAATGGGAGGAGGTAATGACGCCTCCCAATTCAGACAACTAGAAAAACCGAAACTCCGGCGTTGGGAAAATTCGCCTGCGATCCTATTAGAGCCGGGCCGCATGACAGATCCTTCAAGTTAGGTAATTGTCGCCGGAACATGTTCCCGGGTCGTTTAGGGTCCAGCTACAATCAAATTCATCATCCGAAACTATTATCCGCTCAAAGCACGTTCCATCTTCCCAGCGATTTCCAACAGCGGCGAACTGAATTCTTCCAGCGCCCTGGCTGTGTCCATCGCACTGCGTATCCAGATGAGCGACACGCATCCCAGAAGGTCTCCGTCCAGGAGAATAGGTGCAGCAATCGAGGCCGTTTGAGGACGAAATTCTCCCGCGTCCCTGACGGCAATTCCGCGTGCACGAGTCTCCGCGATCAGCCTATCAAGCCATCTCTCTTCCAGAAAAGGTTGGTCCTCAGACACGTCCAGACGGCGAATGTGATCCAGGATCAACTCCCGTTCCTGATCCGGACAAAAGCTCAGATAAGCCCGTCCAGCCGATGTTCGCAGGACGGGTAATCTCACCCCGGTCATGCCGCGATCAATGGAAAGCGGCGACCTGCCGTGCGTTGTTTCCTGAATAATCATGGCCGCGTTGTTATAGACGGTCAGATCAAGTGGCCAGACGAGACGATTAGAGTACTCAGCAAAGAGTGGCCCGGCGGCGGCGCAGATTTCCGTAGTCAAGGCGTGCCCGTCGCCCAGAGCTGCCGCGAACCGTGTCACCCGCACATAGCTGGATGTGGCTGAAAAGGCCACGTAACCCAGCTCTTCTAGTGTTTCCAGAAGGCGGTAGACAGTCGGGCGCGGTATGTTGATCGCCTTGGCAATTTCTCCAGGCCGGACTTCGCCCATCTTGTTGACGTAGTGCAGTACCGCGAGGCCGCGCGCGAGTGAACGCACGGCGCCGCTTTTGGGTTTCCCGTCATCGCCAGACTTAGTCATCTGGCGACTGTCTCACAGGTTGCGGCTCATTGAAAATGATCAGCTCAGTTCGGCCTGCACCGGGTTCGACAGAGTTCCGACACCGGAAACTTCAACCTCGCAAACATCACCGTCCACCATCCAAAGAGGCGGCGAACGACGAGCACCAACGCCACCAGGCGTGCCGGAGACGATCACATCACCGGGCAATAGCGGTAGAATTGTCGAGCAATAAGCAATCAGCCGCGGAATGGAAGCCACAAGCAGAGACAGGCTGGTGTCTTGAACGACCTGCCCGTTCAATCGCGTCTGCAACCGCATTTTTGTCGGGTCCGGGATCTCGTCTGCAGTCACCATCCACGGACCAAAACCACCAGTGCCTGCAAATGTCTTTCCGGGCATGAATTGGTGGCTGTGTTTTTGCCAGTCGCGCACCGAAGCATCATTATAACAGGCATATCCTGCAACATACTCCAGAGCCGCTTCTTCGGAAATGCGGCGACCTTTCTTTCCGATGATCACGGCGACCTCACCTTCGTAGTCGAACTTGTCTGACTCAAGAGGTTTGATCAGCGCCTCGCCGTGCCCCACTTGCGACCCGGAATAGCGTGCGAAAAGGACAGGGTATGTCGTCTCCTCGCGGCCTGTTTCTGCAATGTGCGCATGGTAGTTTAGACCAACGCAGATGATCTTGTCTGGATTGGGAATGACCGGATCATACGTGACCTGATCAAACGCATGGTCTGCTGGCAGGCTTGCCAGTTCCTGCACTTTGTCTGGACCATCGGCTGCAAGAAAATCACGTAAGGTCGGCGCCTCGAAGCGCTTGCCGAGATCAATGATGCCGGCGTCAGTAACAAGGCCGTAGGACGCGATACCATCCTTGGTGAAAGAACATAATTTCATGGATCAAACCATCTCCGGTTCGTTGAGTGTGATCGGATTGGGCAGGACGCGTTCCAGCAACGCTGCCAATTCGTCTTTTGTATCGGCAGCGCCAAGCGTGTGACGATCCGGGCGCAATACGGTTGCTTTTGCCTCCAGCCGGGCAAGGTGCGTGCCTGCGTTCGACTGACTGGTCGTGACCAAAGCGACCCCATCCGGCAAGTCCAATCCGGAAGCAAGCTCATCGTCTGCGACGACAACAAACTGATGTGGGTGCACCTCGTCCATGAGGCGTCCATCAGCAAGACGTGGCTGACCAAAGAGCCGGCCAGCTTTGTCGCCATAACCAATTCCCTGACCAAGCGGCGGTGCGATGCTCTCCATGCGCGCGGTGCCATCCGCACCGGGCAATGCTGCGCGCAAGGCTTCCTCGGTGCCGGCCGCATTGATCAATCCGCCAAGGCGCACTGCCGTCCGGATATATTCTGCTGCATTGGGTTTGCGTTCGCTTTCGTAGGTGTCCAGCAAGGCTTCAGTGCTTTGGCCAATAACCTTGTCCTGACACGCAAGGGCGAGTTTCCAGTAAAGATTGGATACGTCGCGGATCCCTGCGCACATGCCCTGCCCCATGAAGGGCGGCGTCTGGTGGCAGGCGTCACCCGCCAGCAACAACCGACCCTTGCGCCAGCGTTCGGCAACAAGCGAATGGAAGACGTAAACAGCTGTTCGTTCCAAGACAGCTTCCTCTGGCGTCAGCCAGCCTGAAAGCAATTCCCAGACCCGCTCGGGCTTGCTGATCTCGTTGGAATCCTCATCTGGCAGAACCGTAATTTCCCAGCGACGACGTAAGCCCGGACAGCGGACGTAGGTCGCCGGCCTTTCAGGCACGCAATACTGGATTGAATGGTTCCCAAGGGCAGGTTTGTCCTGATTGAGAATAACGTCGACAACAAGCCAGCGTTCATGAAAACCGTAATCTTCCATGTCGCTTTCGATGTAGCGACGGATCAAGGACCGTGCACCGTCGCAACCAACCACATATTTCGCGGTTACCCTTTCGACCTTGCCCCGCGACATATCCTCAAAACGCAGCTCAACAAGGTCGCCCTTGTCTTCAACATTAAAAACGTCACACCTCGTACGAACGGTTACGTCGGACCGTCCAGCGAGTTGATCTCGCAATAGTTTTTCCAGATCCGGTTGATGAAAGCGGTAGTTGGCGCGCCATCCTTGCGGCCCCTCGCCCTGTGGCCTGGGCCAGTCCAGCAGCAACTTGCCTGAGCCGTCCACAAAACGCATTCCCGGATGAAGGGCCGTTTTGGGCTCCATTTCTTTCGCGATCCCGATCCATTGGAAGACACGCATGATCTCCGCATCGAAATGGACGGCACGCGGCAGATGGTAGGCGGCAGTTTCCTTTTCCAACACAAGGGTCTTCAAACCGCATTGCCCTAAAAGATGGGCCAACGTGGCCCCGGTCGGCCCGTAGCCCACGATTGCAACGTCGAAATGTTCCATGCTCAGCCCCCCTGCCTTGCGAGTTCACCGTAGAGCCAGGGGCAATCGGCAATAGCGGGTGCTCGACACCCTTTGGCAGCTGCCTCAAGACGAAGGTCACGCATGCGTTTACGCCCTCCTTCTTCGGTCAGGTAAAGGCGTTCATGCCCCCAGAAACTTGGTCCGTCGTGTGTCTGATGAGGTTCCCAGGTTTGAGGATCGATCACCCGGCCACCCCACCCGTTCTCGACAAAAAAACCAGATGGAGAATTGGCGTAATAGGACGTCATGTAATCGTTGGTATGCCGGCCGAGGGTGTAAGCAATGCGCTCCTCGTCTTGCTGCGCCAGGTCATAGCCCTGGCCAACGTCATCAAGATTTTGAAATTCGATCATGAAATGATGGAACCCCATCTGCCCCGAGCCAACCATGGCGAAGGAATGATGTCTGCCATTCACATGAAAGAAGTAGAGACCGAAGGGCACCAGGCCGAAATCCGAGACATGGAAGTCCAGGAGGTCACGATAGAAGGGCAACATCACTCCGATGTCCTTCACATGCAACACCGCATGGCCCATGCCCAAGGGCCCGGTCATAAAGCCATCGATTGGTCGTCCTGGAACAAACGGGTCTGAAGCAACCATCGGACCGTGAAACAATTCGATCCGGTTCCCGCCGGGATCTTCGAACCAGATCAGATCGCTCACAAAACGGCGGTCGCATAGTTCCTTTGAACCGAGGTTCACCGGAGTGCCAGATTGCTCCAAGCGCGCCGCATAAGTTTGAAGATCATCGCGGTGCTCAACTTCCCAGCCCATGAAGGCCAGCGTTTCACCCGGTTCGTCAGAAACAAGCAACCGCTGAAGCCTGTCGTCCATGCGAAAGGCCAGTGCCTTGCCACCCCGGTCGATTTTCTGCATCCCGAGCAGCTTCCCGGCGAAATCTCCCCAGTCATCCAGCTTGTCAGAGCGCACACCGAGATAGCCCAAAGCATTGATTGCCATGGTTTTCTCCATCCGTATTTTGAAAATTCCGAACGCACAGGACTGGGTCCCGTCGACCAAAAACGATCCCCGCCCGCAGGACGGACGGGGTCCGGTTTATTGCGCCGAAAGCTCTGTTGCGCGATCCAGAACGGATTGCGCGCTGGCTGCGTCCGGCTGTTCGGCAACCCAGGCAGCCGGAGCCCCGGCAAGTGCCGTGTCCCAGGCGGCTTTTGCATTTGCGTCCAGATCGACAAAAGTCACTTTCTCGTTTTCACGGAAAGCGGCTTCAACTTCGGCATCGGTCTGATCCACCACAGAGGCGACCCACTCGGCTGTCGCCCGGCCCGACATTTCGTCGAGAACCTTTCTGTCGGCATCTGACAGGCCTTCGTATGTGTCCTTGTTCATCAGGATTGCCAGCGGAGAGGCTGTAAAATGGGTCGCCGTAATATAGGGGGCAACCTCGTTCAGCCGGAAAGTGCGATAGGCATCCATCACCCAGACCGCACCCTGGACCACACCACGCTCAAGGGCCTCATAAACCTGAGGTGCCGGCAGACCAACGCCAGATGCACCGACCATGTCGAACAGTTTGGACCCGAATTTCGAAGGTGTCCGCAACTTCAGTCCGTTCAAATCCGCCGGTGTCTTGACAGGACCATCGGCCATAAAGAATTTGTAACCCGGCGTGCTGAAGAGAGCGATAATCTTGTAGTCCGCGTATTCCGCGTCCATCACACCTTCTTCCAACAAGGTGTTCAGGATGTTGGTTCCTCCTGTCGATGTCTCAACAAGACCCGGAATTTCCACCACGCCTGTCATCGGGAATAGCCCTGGCGTATATGTCGGCACGACGAAAGCCACATCGGCAACACCCGCCTTTACCAGCTCAGCCTGGGCCGGTGGTTTTCCCAGGATTGAACCCGGAAACAGTTTGAACTGGGTACCATCGGAAAGTTTCGGATTTATCTCATCGATCCAGACCTGAAGGATCTTTGAGGAATAAAACCCCTGTGCCGGTTCAAAAGACGAAACACGAAGTTCCCGGGCTTCGGCCAATGAGGCTCCAAGCAGAAGCGTCGCTGCTGCAGTTTTCAGTATGGTCTTGATCATGTCTCTTCCTCCAAGAGTGGTTGTTGATCAGAAAGCACTTCGTGGCAGCCACAAGACGATCGCGGGAATGGCGATGATGATGGCAACACGAATGAGATCGGCAATAACAAAGGGCGCTACGCCCCTCCAAAGTTCGACAAGGTGGACCTGCGGGGTGACCGCTTTCAGGACAAACAGGTTCATTCCGACCGGTGGCGTGATCAGTCCCATTTCAACCACGGTCACGGCGAATATGCCGAACCAGACCAGATCAATCCCTGCGGCCTGAGCGACCGGCACGAACAGAGGTACGGTCAGAAGCAGCATGGCCAGACTGTCCATCAAGGTGCCGAGCACCAGATAAATCAGCAGCATCAGGCAGATCACCATGAACGGCTGATCCAGAATGCCTGAAAACATGCTGGTCAGTGAAAACGGCAGGCCCGAGAGCGCCAGAAAGAAATTAAACAGGTTGGCACCTATCAACACGAGGTAAAGCGCACCGCAGACCTTTGCTGTTCCCATCAATGCCAGGACAAAGCCACGTGAGGATAGTCGACGCGATAGAACCCCATAGGCAAGCACAACGCAGGCGCCAATTGCTGCGGTTTCATTGGCAGTGAATGCACCGGAATAAAGCCCGCCCATGATCAGGCCGAATATGCCAACCGGCGGTATCAATTCGCGCATGGCCTCGAACCGTTCCTGCCCTTCGGCACGGTCTCGTTTGGGAGCAACGGACCACCCGAGCCAGATAGGCACCCAGATGGCGAGGCAGTAAAGCAGGATGGCAAGGAAGACCGGTCCGGCAGTGGCCAGCAGCAGTTCACGAATGGATTGCTCGGCAATAAAAGCGTAGATGACCAAAACCGTTGACGGTGGGATCAGGATGCCCAGCGTGCCGCCTGCGGCAACGGATCCGGCAGAAAGAGCGCGTGTGTACCCGGCTGTCAGCATCTCGGGCATGGCGATGCGGCCCATTGTAGCCGTCGTCGCCAGAGAAGACCCGGAAATCATGCCGAAACCGGCCGAAGCACCAATTGTCGCCAATGCCAGGCCACCGCGGCGGTGGCCGATCAGCGTCGACATGGATTTGTAAAGCCGGGTGGATAGACCGCTCTGTGCAGCCAGATTACCCATCAGCACGAACAGCGGAAGCATGGTCAACGTATAGTTGGTCACGCTGTCCCACACCGTGGTGGCCCCGATGGTCATGGCACCTGTGGTTCCGATAATCATGCCGGAACCGACCAGTCCAACCAGGCCCAGAGCCACGGCAACAGGTATTTCCAGGAAAATCATGATGATGGCGGCGGCAAACCCGAGCCCGCCCAGCAGCAAACCGCTCATTGTTCACCCCCGGAGCGGAAGCGAATTGCGGAGACTGCTCCAGCAATAGCCGAGATAACCGCAACCCCGAGCGTCACCGAGATGGTACTCAATGCAATTGGAATGGGTAGACCGAGGTCGGTCGTGGTTTCGGGAGACGACAGCTTGGACCAGGCATTGTCGGCAACAATCCAGAAGAGCATCACCGCAAAAACAACCGAAACGACGCCTCCCAGCATACCAAGAGGCCGCTCGAAGCGAGCTGGCGACAGTTCAGACAGGAGTTTGGCGGTCACATGTGCCCGGTGTGCGTAACAGACCGGAATGGAAAGCAAGGCCCCCAATCCGATCGACAATGAGGTCAACTCAATGGCCGCAGGAACATTCGCTCCAGAGATGGCACGCAATGCGACATCCACTACAGTTACGCCGGTTCCAAGCAGAAAACATCCACCCGCGGCGTATAGAAATGCATTCGAAAGTCTGGTTCCGATTTTTGACAAGTTCATACAGCGACCTCACCACGCCCGTCCCGTGATGATTTCGCGCTGCCTGCGCCAATAAACTGCTGCCGGCCAATTTGGCCATTGCCTGGCGTTTCCATGGGCCGTCCTCCCAAACGCTGATTTGATTTGAGCCAAGACTAATGCAGGAGGGCACTATGACGCAGGCCGCAAGACAAACTGTCCACCAGGCGGACAGCTAGTTTGATGCGAGCCCAAAAATAGCGAGTGGTAATTTCGCCCCAACTCCATGCGTAAGAAAGCGTTATCTCCCGGCCAAAAACAAAAGCCGAAGATAGCGTTTAGACAACGACTTACCCTTCAGCGCTTCTTCCGTCGAAGCTGTGTGGGTGTTTCGCCAAACTCGGCTTTATAGGCCTGCGAAAAGGAGGCTGCCGAGGAGAAACCGCAGGCGATTGCGATTTCAATCAATGCCATATGGGAGTCCGTGACCAGTTTGTGCGCACGCTTCAATCGCGTTCTCTTGTAAAGTTTTGCCGGTGTCGTGTTGAAATAGACCGTAAAAAGTCGCTCCAGATGGCGCGATGAAAGACCGACCTGTTCGGCGAGATCCGCCAGGCGCAACGGGTGCTCGATATTGGTCTCCATGAGACGCAGAGCTTTTTGAAGTCTTTTTTCAAAAAAATTGGGATTGTAGCTCGTGCCTTTTGGCTGATCTTGCGAGAAGCTGCGAACGTTCTCGAGAACCAAAAGGCTGGCAATTTCAGCACACTCTCCCGGGTCAAGAACGTCTGCCAGGATGCCAATCATCGCCTCCAGCGTGTGTCCATGCCCTGCACATGTGAGGATGCCCCCGTTGACCTCGACAAGCCGATCGGAGAGCATCGGAAAAGATCCGATTTCACGCAGCAGTGACACGTCGCGCCAGTGAGCTGCCATCCGCCCGTTCTGGACATTGACTGTTTTGACGTACTCCCGCGCCGCATCTGAGAGCAAGACCACGCGCCGCTGGAACTTCTGCATCGCCCTCAGGCGGATCATCCATCCATTGGGCGGACTATCGCGGCCAGCAATAACCACGAGGTAATCGCGCAAATACTGGTCGCCGATCGATGGCTGCGCACGCGCGATCAATTCAGAGCAGCTATTGACCAGGCCTGGCACGTCCGAGGTTATTTGCCAGGTAAACTGGTCCCGGTTCAATACCTCGTTGGCTGTTCGTAAAACGGACGTGACGGCTGCAAGTTCCAGGTCCGAGAACCCGGGTTGAATAAAGATTTCAAAAACCAGATTTCTGGTGGTTTCAGATCCTGCAGGCGGTGACACACTACTCATTTGCTTGTTCATATTGTTCACATTCGCAGTCGTCACACCGCACTGAAAGCCTAATTTTTCGTCTCGCTCCACCAGGAGCCACCACCGAATTAACTGAACCCGGTGCAGCCTTCCAGCTCAATTTCGATGAAAGTACCAATACTTGCTGCAGTATGCATCTGCTCAGTGCAGGTTCTACCCTCAAGTGGAAAGAAAGCCCTCGCCCCAAGTGTCGGGCAATGTATAGCCGTCCTTGAACGGATCAGTTGGATCGCAAGACTGGATTTCCTGACTGTATATCCATGCCCGTCCGGAGAGCCTTGGCAGGACAGCAGAACGCCCGCCTATTGTTGTGGTGCCGGAAACTTGCGCGCTGAACACGCTGTCGATTATCGAACGGCTTTCAATTTCTTCGCCTATTTCCAGCTCTCCACGTGCGTGGAGCACCGCCAACCGGGCTGCCGTTCCTGTTCCGCACGGAGAGCGGTCCATCCTGCCTGGAAAAATGACGTTGCCATTCTTGATGTTCCTGCCATCTTTTTCGCAAAAGAGTGCGTATTCGATTGCATCAAGTCCCGGCAATGCCGGATGTTTCACTTTGATCTGATCGTTTGCGGCAGCCCTGATCCGGGTGCCCAGATCAACGAGTTTGCGGGCATTCTCCGGGCAGATCCGGATGCCCAGCGCATCTGCATCCACGAGCGCGAAATAGCACCCACCAAACGCAACATCGACCTTCAGCTCGCCAACACCATCGACAACGAGAAGGTGATCAAGATGTTCGACAAAACTTGGAAAGAAATCCAGGGACACACGTTCGCATTTGCCATCCCGGCAGTTCGCAATGGCTTTCACCAGACCAGCAGCAGTGTCCAACGTAACTGACGTGATTGGTTCAACCATCGGAAGCATGCCTGTTTCCAAGAGAACCGTAACAACACACATGGCATTTGACCCCGACATTGCATGGGGACCATCCGGTTGCAGCGGAATAAAGGCCGCGTCCGCCTCAGGATTTGAAGGTGGTAAAAGCAGATTGACCGACATTTGCGCCGCGCCACGTGGTTCAAACAGGCAGAATTTCACAAGATGATCGTCAACCGTCGCAATGTGTTGGAGTTTCTCCAGAACCGTGCTGCCGGGAATGTCGAGCACCCCTCCGGTAATCACCTTGCCGATTTCACCTTCGGCATGCGCACCGACTAAATTGACGATCTTTGACAATTTCACGGTGCGGTTTCCCAGAATAGTTGAAACGTCGTCCACTACCCTTAGCAGCATTCTTCACAGCAACAGAAGCTGTTTTCGGTCGCCAACAATTTGGCTGAAGACCAGACCTTGATGCCAATCAAGGCACTTTTGGATCCGGGTTTTCCGTATGACCGTCGACTGCGATCACTTGGCCGGAAACGAACCGCCCGCTATCGGACGCCAGGAAGGCAGCCATTTCGGCAACATCCTCAGAGGTCACAAACGTGCGCATGGAAACCCCGGACGTGTAACCCTGGTAAATGGCGTCACGTGTGGTGCCCTTTTCCGCGGCCTCGCGGGCCATGACCCCCTCCATTCGTGGCCCCTCGACACCGCCGGGACAAATGGCATTGGCACGTATTCCATATGGCCCTAACTCCATCGCCAGCGTTTTCATGAAGCCAATCACACCCCACTTGGCGGCCGCATAGGGAGACCGGTTCGGGTATCCGTAAATCCCGGCTGTTGATGAGGTCAGAATGATTGCACCACCACCTGCAGGCTTCATCAGGCGCGCCGCGTGCTGGGCAAACAGGAATGGACCGTCCAGATTGACAGAAAGGCATCGGCGCCAGTCATCCACGGCAATATTTTCAACTTTTGCAGTCGGCCCGGCAATTCCGGCGTTGGCGCACAGGGTATCAAGTCCACCCCATTCCGCCGCGAGCTCTTCATACAGCATTCCCACCGCCCGTTCGCTGGTGACATCAAGACAGGTCTTGCGCCATGTCTCCGGACATTCCTGAAGGGACTTGCTGTTTATGTCAGCAACCCAGATCTGGCAGCCCCTGGCTGCAAATTTTTCGGCCATGGCCCTGCCGATCCCCGATGCTCCCGCAGTGACCAAAACTCTCTGGTTCATAGGTTGGCCACCTTCACCACAGTGGTACCAATCTTGGTGCCGGATTCGACGAATTCATGCGCTTCAGCTGTTTGTTCAAGCGAGAAGGTTCTGGCAATCGGGTGCTGCAAAGCACCCTGTTCAAGCCAACTGTTGATGTCGGCAACACCCGCTGTTCTTGCTGCTTGCGGAAGGATGTAAACAAGCACCATCCGGAGTGTCTGGCCATCGAACATCATGGGATAAAATGGCAGGCTCGGCTCCGGGTTGGCCATTGATCCATAGGCTGCGATGGTGCCGTTCTGCGCAAGGATCTTGCGCGACGTGGCCAGATTGCCACCGAACTCGACTTCCACAATCCGGTCAACTCCGGCGCCATCGGTGGCATTCAGGATGCTCTCGGCTACATCCTCTTCGCGATAGTTCAAAACGACATCGGCACCCATTGATTTGGCATGGTCAGCCTTTTCCTTTGAACTTATCGTCGTAAAAACCCGTGCACCGGCAAGTTTCGCCATTTGAATGGCGTAGGACCCAACCGTACCGGCTCCTCCTGTGACCAGGATATTCTGACCCTCGATCAGCCCGTCTGCAAACAGACATCGATGGGCTGTCAGCGCTGGAATACCGAGGCAGGCACCGGCCTCAAAGCTGGTCTCATTGGGAAGCGGGACAGCCTGCTCACTGGGTAGACTGATGAGGGTCCCGTTGGAGCCATGTGCGCGCTTCCAGCCTGCATTCCAGAGCCAGACCCTCTCGCCGACCCGCGAAGTGGACACGCCTTCGCCAACAGCAACAATCCGGCCAGCACCATCACTGTGTGGGATGACCCGGTCATAGGCCATTGGACCACGAACACCAGCCCTGGCTTTCGCATCCGACGGATTGACCGCCGAGGTGGCGACTTCCACAACCACTTCACCAGCTGCAACGCCGGGGTCGTCCAGCTCACCGACGATGATGACCTTATCTGCCGGGCCGTTTTGTTCGTAATAAGCGGTTTTCATGAGACTTCCGTTCGTTTTACCTATGTTTTTGAGTATGCATTGGCATCATCTGCCCGCCGTTTCAAAAGATCCGTCAACCAATCAGGGTCCATTTCCGGCACCGATGACAGCAACAGCTCTGTGTAGGGATCATGTGGCGGCGTGAACATCGCAGATTTCTGCCCCTGTTCGATCACTTTGCCGGACTGCATGACGACAACCTCATCGGCAATGGCTTTCACCGTCGCAAGGTCATGGGTGATGAACATGTAGGCGAGATCCAGTTCGCCCTGCAGGCGGTCCAGAAGTTTGAGTATTCCTTCGGCGACGATTTGGTCGAGCGCTGAAGTTACCTCGTCGCAAATTATCATCTGGGGTTCTGCCGCCAGTGCGCGGGCAATCCCCACGCGCTGCTTCTGCCCACCCGACAGTTCAGACGGTAGCCGCTCCAGGAAGTCTCCTGGCTCAAGTTCGATCATGTTCAAAAGCTCGGCAACACGATCGCGCAAGGCCTGCCCACGCAGACCCAGATAGAACTGAACCGGCCGCCCGACAATCTGGCCAACAGTCTGTTTCGGGTTCAAGGCTGTGTCTGCCATCTGGTAGATCATCTGCACCTTGCGCAGCTGGTCACCGGAACGCGTCTTGTAATTTGGCGGTAACGCGGAGCCGTTAAACAGAACCTGCCCCTCGAGCGGAGGCAAGAGACCTGTGATGACACGTGCGGTGGTCGACTTGCCGCTACCGGACTCGCCGACAACGGCAACCGTTCGGCGCTTGTGAATATCGAAACTTACATCATGCAGAACTTTTATCGGACCATAAGCTGCCGTCACGTTTTGAACTGACAGGACAGGCATTTCGGCCCGGTCGGCAGCAGGCTGTTCAGTTCTTGCATGACTGCGAACAGCCCAGAGTGACTTTGTGTAGTCTTCTTGCGGAGACGCCAGCATTGCGGCGGTTTCAGCCTCTTCAACCTCATCACCGCGCAGCAGGACCTTGATCCGGTCGGCCATCTGCGCAACCACTGCCAGATCGTGCGTAATGTAAATCGCGGCGGTCTGGAACTGGTCGACGATATTTCTGATTGCGGCCAGGACTTCGATCTGGGTGGTGACATCCAGTGCGGTAGTCGGTTCATCAAAGATGATCAGGTCAGGCCGGCAGGCCATTGCCATGGCAGTCATTGCGCGTTGCAACTGACCACCTGAGACCTGGTGCGGATAGCGAAAGCCAATGGTCTCGGGATCGGGCAGGCGCATCCGTTGGTAAAGGTCGACAGCATCCTTGGCGGCGACGTCACGGGACGATGTTCCATGCTGGACCGGCGCTTCGGTAAACTGATCGATGAGGCGGTGTGCCGGATTAAAGCTGGCAGCCGCTGATTGGGCGACATATGCGATCCGGCTACCGAGAAGATGGCGTTTCGTTTTGCCAGGCGCTCCAACAAGATCGGTTCCATCAAATGTCACCGAACCGCTGGAGATGCGGCATCCATCGCGCGTGTAGCCCATGGCAGCCAGGCCCAGGGTTGACTTGCCTGCTCCCGATTCACCAATCAGTCCAAGAACTTCACCGCGATTAAGGGTCAGGCTCACCCCATTGACAATTCCACTCCAGGTCTCGTCGGCTCGCCCTTCAATGTAGAGGTCCTTGATCGTCAGAAGCGGGGTGTTCGACGTTTTGGTCATGTCAGATCCTCACTCCTTCAAGCCACTGGCACGATGCAGCATCCAGTCCACCACGAAATTGACGGCGACCGTCAGTAGAGCGATGGCCCCGGCCGGCAACAACGGCGTCACATCTCCAAAGGTGATCAGCGTTGCATTGTTGCGGACCATTGATCCCCAATCAGCCGTGGGTGGCTGAATGCCAAGCCCCAGGAATGAAAGTGCTGAGATGGACAGGAACACAAAGCAAAACCTGAGCCCGAATTCGGCAATAAGAGGCGCCGCTGCGTTGGGCAGAATTTCCCGAACAACAAGATATCCCAGGCCCTCGCCCCGCAATCGAGCGGCTTCGATATAGTCCATGACCACGATATTCATGGCAACAGATCGGGCCAGGCGGAACACCCTGGTTGAATCGATCAAGGCGATCACCAGGATCATGTTGACAATTGACGTTCCAAAAATCGTCAGGAGCAACAAGGCAAAGATCAGTGCCGGTATCGCCATCAAAATGTCGACGATCCGGCTTAGAAGTTCGTCGATCCAACCGCCCACCACAGCAGCCAACAGACCAAGAATGGCGCCACCAAGAAAAGCCAGCAAAGTCGTGGCAAAAGCGATCCCGACCGTATTTCGCGCGCCGTAGATCAGACGGGTGAACATGTCCCGCCCCAGGTCATCAGTCCCGAGCAAATAGTCTCCACCCCAAGGCAAATACTGCGCACCAACGACCTCGCGTTCACCAAAAGGAGCAATCCATGGCGCGAACAGTGCCACAAACACGTAGATCAAAATGATCAGTGCACCAAAACTTGCGGACAGGGGCATGGAGCGGGCCAGTTTTGAGACCTGCCCGGGCATGGAGGCGATCACCGCAGTACGAAATGCAAATGCACATGCAGCAGCACATCCAAATGCAATCGTACAGTAAATCAGGATCATCCAAACTGGAGTTGAAGATGCCATGTCAACTCCTATCGGGTGTGAATGAGACGCGGGTTCGACAAGGTCGACAGGACATCCGCGGTGAGGTTCAAGAGCACGTAGGCGCAGGCGAAAATCAGAGCGGCGGCCTGCACCACGGGGATATCCCGTTTGGCAACAGAATCCACCATCAGCTGACCAAGCCCCGGATAGACAAAGACGACTTCAACAACAACAACACCGGTAATGAGATAAGCAAGGTTCAGCGCGATCACGTTGATGATCGGTGCAAATGCGTTAGGCAATGCATGTTTGACGATGATCCGCCCAGGGCTTAACCCCTTCAACCGCGCCATTTCAATATAGGGAGACGCCAGCAAATTGATAATTGCCGCCCTGGTCATGCGCATCATGTGCGCTGTGACAACAAGCGTCAGGGTCAATGCTGGAAGGAACGTTCGGTAGAGTGTTTCAGCGAATGTCGCACCGGGTGAAAGCGTTGCCAGCGATGGGAAGTATCCGCTCTGCGAAAGCAGCACGATCAGAATGTAGGCGACAAAAAATTCCGGGAAGGAAATCGAACTCAAGGTGATGAGGTTGACGGCCCTGTCAAACAGCGAGTTGCGATAAAGCGATACGAGAATGCCAAGACTTATTGCCAGGGGAACCGAGATAGCGGCGGCGTAAAGCGCAAGGAAAAGAGTGTTCGACAGGCGTCCGGCAATGAGGTCAGAAATCGGGCGTCCATTTGCCAGCGAGGTGCCGAAATCACCTTGCAATATACCACCGAGCCAAGCCAGATATCGCTGATAGGAAGGCAGGTCAAGCCCAAGCTCACGGCGAAAGGCAGCGACTGTTTCCGGGGTCGCAGATTGTCCCAGGATTTCCTCTGCAATATCGCCGGGCAGCATCTCGACAGCGGCAAATATCAGAAGCGAAACGACGAACAAGGTCACAAGACCAAGCCCGAGACGCCTGGCGATCATTATCCAGATTGATTGCAACACATCCCCCCGGGACTGCCCGTCCCAAAATGGCATTCATATGAATGGTACCAAGTGCGAAGCCCGCGTTTCAGACGGGCTTCGCAAGGGCTATGTTACGCGAACCACCAGCGTTCAACAGCGCGGAAACCGTCCAGTGTCCAGTTTGCACCGACCTTGTCCGGTGTAGCGATAGCATCTGAATGCGCCATCACATAGCTGGCAAACATCGGAATGACGACACCGCCTTCGTTGCTGACAAGGCTTTGCATGTCATAGTACATTTCGCGGCGTTTCTCTTCGTCGAGTTCCGAACGCGCTTCCAGAAGCAGCTTGTTGAAACGCTCGTTTTCCCAGAAGCTGTCGTTCCACGGCGCGCCGGACGCATAAGCGGTCGAGAACATCCAGTCTTCCGTTGGGCGACCGCCCCAATAGACCGCGCTCCAAGGCTTTTTCATCCAGACATTCGACCAGTAACCGTCATTTGGTTCCTGAACGACATTGATGTTGATGCCTGCCGCCTTGGCCCGTTCCGAATAAAGCACACCAGCATCAACCGCACCGGTGAACGCTGCATCTGCTGCAGAAAGCGAGACATCCAGACTGCTGAGACCGGCCTGTTTGAGATAGTGTTTCGCTTTGTCAGGATCATAGGCGTGCTGCTCCAGGTCAGCTGCAAAGAACCGGTTAGAACGACCAATCGGATGATCGTTGCCGATTTCACCGAAGCCGTTCAGAACTTTGTCGACCAACTCCTGGCGATCAATGGCATATTTCAAAGCCTGTCGGACATTGTTGTCGTTAAAGGGCTCAACACGTGTGTCCATCGCGAACGTGTAATGCTGCGTTCCGGTGGTTGTCATGAGCTTCACGCCCGGAGAGCGCTGCAGAAGATGGGCTGTATTGACATCCACTCGGTCGATCACGTCGACTTCGCCTGTGACAAGAGCGTTCAGGCGGGCAGCAGCATCCAATATGGCCAGGATCTGGACATTGTCGAAATGCGCGCGATCAGACTTCCAGTAGTTTGGGTTGCGCGCCAACGTGGCCTGAACACCGGGCTCGTAAGACTGAACAACATAGCCGCCGCAACCGTCACTGCTGGCAGGATCGATCTTTCCATCCGCCGACGGCATGATCGCCAAATGGTAGTCCGACAGAATGAACGGAAAATCCGAATTTCCATTTGCAAGGGTCACCACGACCGTGGACGGCCCGTCCGCGCGCATATCCTGGATCGGTTCTACGATCGGTTTTGCAGCTGATTTACTATCGTCACCACGATGATAATTGAGCGAAGCAATTACATCATCCGCAGTTACGGTTTTTCCGGAGTGGAAGGTGAGACCATCACGGAGCTGAAGGGTCCAGATTTTGGCATCCGGACTGGCTTCCCAGCTTGTCGCGACCTCGCCAACGAGCGAACCTTCAGCCGTGATTTCGGTCAGGTAGCCGTGGCGGGCGGTTGCGAAAACCTGGACGTAGGCATTGTCCCAGGTTGCCGGATCATAGCTGTCGGACGTGTTGCCGTGCCCCATTGCGAGCCGCAGAGTTCCACCTTTTTTGGGCGCAGCCCGCAAAGTGCCTGCTCCGAAGGTTGAAAGGGCTGCGGCACCGCCGAGAGCTGTCGCACCCTGCAGAACACTTCTGCGGGAAATCCGCGAATTCGATAGCTTCAGATGTTTGGTCTTCATGGTCTTCTCCTCCCAAAAGAATTTCCAAGCAGATTGAGCGGTTCTATGTCCGGCCTTGAAGAGACATGTCGCCTCCCACGCCATCTTGTGTTTTTACACCGCTAACCTGTGCCGAGTTCTCGGCTCAGCTGAGTTTCACCACTATCCAAATTGGTAGAAGTTAAGCGGCGCGCCCAATCTCCTCTTGTACTTTTGATAAAAGCGTAGTGGTGTTGTTCCAATTGAATGTGCACATTCGGAACTAAAACATGCCAGTTTGGTCAAATCCCTCCTTAAAGTCGCGACGCATAAGCGTTTTGCTATTCGACAGGTTCTCAAACAATTGTCTTGCCAATGCCATCGAACCCTTCCGGGCAGCAAACCAGATCAGTGGCCAGAACCTCTACAATTGGCAATTCGTGACGTTGGACGGAAAGCCGATTGAATCCTCAAGTAGCCTGAAAATCGTTCCAGACGCCCCGTTGTCCAGAGTTGGTTCTGGATATGCTGTTGTTGTTTTGAGCAGCTATGGGTTCCAGAACCACGGAACACCAGCCTGCCTCGCTGCGCTACGGGCTGCAGCCAAACGGCATGAAGTGATGATTGCCATGGACGCAGGCAGCTGGCTGCTGGCGAGTGCGGGTCTCTTGAATAACCGCCTGGCGACCATTCATTGGGAAGAATACGACCGGTTCGCGGAACAGTTCCCTGACATTTCCACTTTGAGGGAACGTTATGTGATCGATGGCGACCGGATTACATGCACCGGAGCAATGGCCGCGTATGATCTGGCCTCGCATCTGGTCGCCCTGCACCATGGAGAAGCCCTGCGTTTGGAAGTCGGCATGATGCTGATGCATGACGGCTCATCTTCGCAACTCGCCTTCCCACCTCCCCAGGCACGCAGTGGAGCCGTGAAAGAAACCGTTCGGATCATGCTCGAAAACCAGGAAACACCCTTGCCGATTTTTGATCTGGCAACCCGTGCAGACCTGTCACAACGGCGGCTACAGGCTTTGTTTATGCAGGAGTTTGGCGCAACTCCGTCGGTTGTCTATCGCCGGATCCGGCTGTCGACGGCACGTCACCTCGTCTCTGATGGGTCTCATTCGATTGGCGAGATCGCAATCCGGTGCGGCTATGGAAATGTCAGTGCCATGATCAGGGCCTTTGTGTCCGAATATGGCATCCCACCAGGCAAGATGCGGCGCGAGGGATCCCTGCATGTCAGAACGCAATCTTGAAGTACGGACCGACTGTTTTTCCGGCAAATCGTCGTTTTTAGTCGGAACTAACTGTTAAGGCGTCCCGAAGTTCCAATAGGGTTGCGCTATCCCTGCAGGCATTCCTAGCGGCAGGCGCGCGCGGGCAAGATGCCCGCCGTTCTTTCCCATGTTCTTGGATGTCACCACGATCAAACGCTTGTCATGTCCTGAAAAGCTGATCTTGGTTGGCGCGGGAAATGGAACCGGGATGATGTCATGTAGCGTGCCGTCGAGGTCGAAGACATAAAGCTCCGAGCCATCCACCCCCGCAATCCAGTAGAAACCTTCTTGGTCCAGGGCAGCTCCATCGGGTCGCCCTTTCAGGTTTCCAGTACTCGTAAAAAGCGCTGCTTCTCCGATTGGTCCCGATTGTTTCGCAATCGGAGCGACCCAGATGCTTTGAACACCGGGATGAGAATCCGAATAGAAAATCCGCTCTCGTTCCTGATCAACGGCTAGCCCGTTTGGAATGGAGAGACCATCGACGAACGTCTTGAGACCGTGGTCTGCGGTTACAAGATGGATCGCGGCGCGCCCGGCTTGCCCATCCAGCGCCATGGTGGAAGCCCAAAGCCGACCGCGTTGATCGACAGTGGCATCATTAAACCGGCAACCAACCTGATCGAATCGAATCAATAGCTCAAACGAACCTGTTTCCGGGGTGAATTTGAAGATCCCTGACTGCATACCCACAGCTGGAACACCTGTTGCAAAGAGCACAACAAAGCCCGGATATTCGGGTGTTTTCCAGACCTCGGTTTCACCTGACACAATGTTTGTTTTCATCAGCCTGCAACCGGTCACGTCCACCCACCAAAGATCTTCACTTTCAGGGTCTTGGCAGGGACTCTCACCCAGTTCTGACCTATTATGATTTTTGCTGAAAACCTCAAAATTCAAACGCGTCATTCGTGCAATTGACCTTTCTGCGCGAGCTTGGATGCTATTCGACTGGGTCCAAATATGGGTTGACTCTTCAAAGGAGATAAAACTAATATATTAATGTAACTAAAATATCAAATTTGCCTTTATCGCAACTTCTCCCCGGGAGGAACAGATGAACTCAACGATTAAAGCGCTCGGATTATGCGTTGCCTTTGCAGCAAGCCTGAGTGTGAGCATGCCCTCATTCGCAGGAACAACTCTTCGCATCGGCACCGTCCTGGCTCCAGATGACCCGATGGGCCAAGGGCTCGACAAGTTCAAGACCGAAGTCGAAGCCGCCACCAACGGCGAAGTCGAGATTCAGATCTTTCACAGTTCCCAGTTGGGTGACACAACTGAAATGATCGACCAGGCGCGGGCCGGCGCCTATGTCGGCACCGTGACTGACGTCGCCCGCCTTTCGAGCTTTGTACCGTCGCTGGCCATCATGTCGGCCCCCTTCCTTTTCGACACTTATGACCAGGCCGACAAGTTTGCTCTTTCTGACGAGTACCTTGCCTGGGGAGACGAGCTCAAGGAAAAGTCAGGTCTCATGATGCTGGCTTCGAACTGGTATCAGGGACCACGCCATGCTTTGACTCAGAAGCCGGTTTCAGGCCCTGCAGATCTGACTGGTGTGCGCATGCGCACAATTGGAGCACCGATCTGGATCAAGACGATCGATGCCATGGGCGCAGAGGCTACGCCGATTGCATGGGGTGAAGTCTACTCCGCCCTGCAGATGGGCGCTATCGATGCGGCCGAAGCACAGCCGACCGCGATCTGGGGTGCCAAGCTCTACGAAGTGATCAAAAACGTAACAAAAACCGGTCACATCCAACTTGTTACGGCGCTTGTGGTCTCCGCAGAAGCCTGGGACCAACTGTCGCCGGAAAACCAGAAGATCGTCCGCGACCTGGCGGTTGAGAACGGGCGCTTCGCTTCCAATCTCACGATCGAGCTCGGAGAGAAAGCTCTTGCTGACGTTGCAGCCAGCGGCGTTACCATCTCTGACGTTGACCTTGGTCCATTCAAGGAAGCAGTATCAGGCGTTTACGCAGAACTCGATCTGGAAACAGAAAGAGACATCGTGAACAAGGTTCTCGGACGATAAAATGCAACTCTCCCGGCGGCGCAGGCAATATTCGGAGCAAGCCTTATGTTAAGACGCATTGAATTTACCTGCGCCGCAACTTTACTCGCAGCAGTCGTTATTTTGGTCGGCGTCGCCTCAGTCGCACGTGCAATGGGGTCGCCGATCATCTGGTCGATTGAAATCGCACAATTGCTATTCCTCTGGCTTTGTATTTTTTCGATCGACCTGGCCCTGCAACATGAACGGCATTTCGGCATCAGCGTTGTTCTCGACAACGCCTCTGACGCCGGTAGAAAGACCATAGAAGTCCTGAATCTTATCGTGATGATCGGGCTGCTGGCTTTCCTGCTTCAGTATGCCTGGAAAAACGCAATCCTCATGCATCCTCGGCAAACCGGCTCACTGCAAATTCCAGGTTCTTACTACCACACAAGCATGATCGTCGGCTTTTTGCTGATGATGCGGACATTGGCCGTCAAACTTGTGGTGACCATTCGTAAAAAGGCTGACACTTGATGCTGCTTGTAATTGCGGGCCTGTTTGTACTGTTTCTGCTTTCCGGGATTCCAGTAGCATTTGCGCTGGCTCTTGCATCATTTCCGGTATTTTTATGGACAGGAACTATTCCACCGACCGTTGCGGTCCAGAAGATGGTCACCGCAACGCAGAGTTTCCCCCTTCTTGCCGTGCCGTTTTTCATCTTTGCCGGAAATCTGATGAATTCGACCGGGATCACAGAACGGCTTGTTAAATTCGCACGTTTGCTAACCGGCTGGCTGGCCGGAGGCCTTGGCCAGGTTTCAATCGTGTTGAGCTTGATGATGGGCGGAATTTCCGGATCTGCAGTGGCCGACGCCTCCATGGAGGCGCGCCTTCTCGGCCCTAGCATGATTTCGCAGGGCGGTTATTCGAAAGCCGCAGCTGCCGCTGTATTGGCCTTCGGATCAATTATTACAGCCACAATTCCGCCAAGCATCGGTCTGATTCTTTTCGGCTTCATCAATGAAGTGTCCATTGGGAGACTTTTTCTGGCAGGTGTTATCCCTGGCGTGCTGCTGACCCTGACATTGATGGTCACAGCGTGGCTGGTCGCAAAGCGAAACGGTTATGCTCCAGACCTTTCCGAACCGCCCAAGCTTCGCGAAGTTTGGGCCAGTTTCAAGGAAAGCATATGGGCGCTTGCCTTCCCGATCATTCTTATTGTCGGGTTCCGCTTTGGTTTCTTTACAGCCACCGAGGCAGGCGCCTTTCTGGTCTTTTATGCCCTGGTGATAGGCTTTTTCGTCTACCGCGAGCTCTCATTGGCCAAGCTCTACGAGGCGACGAAAAGTACGGCCACAGACATTGGCATGGTCATGCTTTTAATCATGATGGCTGCCGTTCTTGGTTATGCGGTAACCATAGAACAAGGTCCTCAGCAAATTGCAGAGCTGGTGACCACGCTCACGCAGGAGCCCATTTTCATCCTGATAATGGTTCTGCTTCTCTTGCTGGTCAGCGGCATGTTTCTGGAAGGTGCTGCCAACATCCTGCTCGTAACACCTATCGTGCTTCCAGTATTGATCCAGGCGGGGTTCGATCCGGTTCACATGGGCATCCTGATTGTTACCCTGATCAATATCGGGGGTTTAACGCCACCTGTTGGCGTGATCATGTTCACTGTTTGCGGTATCCTGGATGTAAAAACCGGTGCATTTTCGAAGGCTTCTGCACCCTATTTTCTTGCTATCCTGGCGTTTCTCGCCATCTTGATAGCCTTCCCGGCAGTTTCGTTATTCATGCCGACCCGGCTTATGTAAATCTTTGGCGTATTCTTTGAAAGGTTGATTGGATATGAAAGTCAGTTCCCTGTCTGAGGCATTGGCAAAAGCGTCCGACGAACTGATGGGCCCAGCCCAGCACGGATCCGCCGCTGCACGGGTATACGCCGCGCTCCGGGAGCGCATCATTTCGCTGGACCTTCAACCCGACACGGTCTTGTCTCGCGCCGAAATTGCCAAGGAACACGGCGTCAGCCAGTCTCCGGTGCGTGAAGCTATTCTGAAACTTGAACACGAAGGCCTTGTTGTATCCTATCCGCAGTCCAAGACCCTGGTCACAAAGATCAATCTGGACCATGCCAGGGAAACCCAGTTTCTGCGTATTAGTCTTGAAGTTGAAGTAGCAAAGACACTTGTCCAGCGGCACGACCAGGAATTGCTGCTGCCCTCATCGCGCATTCTCCGCATGCAAAAGATGGCTGGCGAAGATCACGACATTCCGGAATTTGTAGCCCTTGATCGGCTTTTTCACATGTCCCTTTTCCAGGCAGCAGAAGTTACTTCCCTGTGGCACATGATCTCTGGTCGCTCCGGTCATATCGACCGACTGAGAAGACTCAATCTGCCAGATCCCGGTAAAATTGCGGCCGTGCTAAAGGACCATGAAAGTATTTTGACGTCGATAAACGAGGGTGAACTTCAGACCGTTGAAAAGAATGTCCGGGCTCACCTATCCGGAACACTGGCGTCGCTTCCAAAAATCAGGGAATCCAATCCCGAATATTTTGAAGACGCGAATTAGGTTTCAACTTATATATCAAAAAGTTACACCGCGACCGATATCCCGGACAAGAAAACGGACGGCAGTCGCAGACTGGGTTGATTGCTCCTTCAGCAATTGACCTTGAAGGCTTTGCGATGACCACGGAACGGTCATCGACATCGTATTCTGCTCGCCTGAAACCCCAAAACGCCCCATTTGGGTCCAGCGTGTCCTTCATCGAAGGCCCGCATTGATTACCCAGAACATCCCATATTCACTGCCAGAATTGATTGGTCCAGGCCATTCTCCAGCGCACCAATGACCTCGACCACCAGCCGGGGCAAGCAGGGTGTCTTTGCCACAGGTCTCTTGAAAAACACACTTTTTTGAATTCGGGGCTTTACAAATCGGTGCATCATAAAATTCTATGTATACAGTCGTACACTGTTCTACCGGCTTGAGAGGAGGCTGGTTTGAGACCGACAGATACCAGCGACCCGGAATATTTTCATCGGGTTGTCGATTGTCAGTATGCTTGCCCGGCACATACGCCCGTTCCGGAATACATCCGGCTGATTGCCCAGCAACGCTATTCCGAAGCCTATCTGATTAACTGGGAAAGCAACGTCTTTCCCGGTGTCCTTGGCCGCACTTGTGACCGCCCTTGCGAGCCTGCCTGCAGACGCGGCCGGGTTGAGGAAGAACCGGTTGCGATCTGCCGCCTGAAGCGGGTGGCAGCGGACTACAAGGACGACATTGCAGACCGGCTACCCAAAGCCGGCAAATCCAACGGCAAGAAAATCGCCCTCATTGGCGGCGGACCTGCTTCGCTGACAGTTGCGCGCGATCTCGCCCCGCTCGGATATGAGATGCATCTCTTCGACGCACAGGCCAAAGGTGGCGGCTTCATGCGCTCGGAGATCCCTTCTTTCCGTCTGCCTGAATCCGTTCTGGATGAAGAAGTCGGCTATGTGCTTGATCTTGGCATCAAGGCGACCTTCAACACTTTCGTCGACAGCCTCCAAAGTATCCTGGACAAGGACTACGACGCCGTCTTTGTTGGCTCCGGCGCCCCGCGAGGTCGCGATCTGCCGAACCTGCCTGGACGCAATGAGGCCGACAAGAACATCCATATCGGATTGGACTGGCTGGCAAACGTCGCTTTTGAGCACGTCAAGAAAATTGGCAAACGCGTCATCGTCCTGGGCGGCGGAAACACCGCGATGGATTGTTGCCGTACGTCGCGCCGTTTGGGCGGTGAAGAGGTCAAGGTCATCGTGCGCTCTCCTTTTGCAGACATGAAAGCGTCTGATTGGGAAAAGGAAGATGCCATTCACGAAGGCATTCCGATCCTCGACAACCACGTACCAAAGGAGTTCGTCGTCGAGAAGGGCAAGCTCATTGGCATGCGGTTTGAAAAAGTCGAGGCGATCTACCATGAAGACAAGCGTCGTGAACTTGTCCCAACAGGTGACGAACCCGTATTTGTCCCCTGCGATGACGTCTTGATCGCTATCGGACAGGAAAATGCCTTCCCCTGGATTGAACCATCTACGGGCGTGAATTTTACCAGCAGCGGTGTGCCAGTTCTGGATCCTCTTACGATGCAATCGACACGATCGAACGTGTTCTTTGGCGGCGATGCTGCCTTCGGTCCGGAAAACATTATTACCGCAGTAGCCCACGGTCATCAGGCTGCCGTGTCGATCGACCTCTTCTGCCGTGGGGCGGATCTGAAGGTGCGCCCGGCACCGGATGTGACGCTTGTCAGCCAGAAAATGGGGATCCACGAGTGGAGTTATGACAGCGAGCCGGTCGATGGCAAACGCGAGGCTGTACCTCTGGTCGAGCTGGAAAAGGCCCTGAAGAACAGGGCGCTTGAAGTAGAGTTGGGATTTGATCTGGAGACCGCTTTCAAACAGGCAGAACGCTGTCTCAACTGCGATGCACAAACTGTGTTCGTCCCGAGCAATTGCATAGAATGCGACGCCTGCGCAGACATTTGCCCGACAACATGCATCAGCTTCATCGAAAACGCGCCGGAGCCAGAGTTGCGGAAGAACCTGCTGGTTCCTGCCACCAACGAGGAACAACCCATCTACGTTTCCGAGAAGCTGAAGACTGGAAAGGTGCTGGTGAAAGACGAAGACGTCTGCCTGCACTGCGGGCTTTGCGCTGAACGCTGCCCGACAGCGGCCTGGGACATGCAGAAATTCTTCTACAACACAGCCAAGGCGGCACCCATTCTAGGGGACGCGAGATGAAGAAAATCAAGGGCGTCAACGATTTCGTCGTCAAATTCGCCAACGTAAATGGCACCGGGTCGGCGTCTGCCAATCACCTGTTCGCCAAGGCGATTTTCCGGATGGGCATTCCTGTCAGCCCGCGCAATATTTTTCCCTCCAACATTCAGGGCCTGCCCACCTGGTACGAAGTGCGGGTCAGCGCGCGTGGTTACCTGGGACGCCGGGGCGGCGTTGACCTGATGGTCTGCGTCAATCCGCAGAGCATGGAAAAAGACGTCCAGAGCGTCGAGCCAGGTGGCTATTTCGTCTATGACAGCACCAAGCCACTGGCGCAGCATCTCAAACGAGACGACATTCATTATTTCGGCATCCCGTTTACTGAAATGTGCATGAAGGAATTCTCAACGCCGCGCCTGCAGCAGCTTCTGAAAAACGTTGTCTATGTCGGCGCAATGGCAGCCTTGCTGGATATCGAATTCCCTGTTCTGAAAGGCTTGTTGAACGACCAGTTCAAAGGCAAGGAAAAGCTAATCTCATCAAATGTTCATGCCCTGGAGATGGGCTATCAATACGCGATGGACAATTTCAGCTGTCCGCTGCCGATCCGACTGGAGAAAGACTTCAATATCGCGCCGCACATTCTCGAGGCGCCGCATATCCTCATGAATGGCAACACCGCTGCTGCGCTTGGCGCGATTTATGGCGGAGCCACAGTCGCTGCCTGGTACCCGATCACGCCATCAACTTCGGTCGTGGATGCCTTTGCAAAATACGCAAAGCGACTGCGCATTGATCCGGGCAGCGGGAAAAAGAACTACGCCATCGTGCAGGCTGAAGACGAGCTTGCTGCCATGGGCATGGTCGTGGGGGCCGGCTGGAATGGCGCGCGTGCATTTACCGCGACCTCCGGCCCGGGTCTGTCGCTGATGAGCGAGTTCCTCGGCCTTGCATACTTTGCTGAGCTGCCGGTTGTCCTGATCGATGTACAACGCTCCGGCCCGTCGACCGGCATGCCGACGCGCAGCCAGCAGTCAGACGTGCTGGCCGCTGCCTATGCCAGTCATGGCGACACCAAACAGGTTCTTTTGTTCCCGGCCACGCCGCGTGAGTGTTTCGACATGACGGTTGAGGCTTTTGACCTGGCGGAAAGGTTGCAAACACCGGTCATCATGATGTCGGACCTTGATCTGGGTATGAACGACTGGATGTCGCCGCCGCTCGAATGGGACGACAATTACCAGATGGACCGCGGCAAGGTGCTGGACAAGGAAGCACTGGATGAAGCCAGGGAATGGGGCCGTTACAAGGATGTGGACGGTGATGGTATCTGTTATCGGACGCTGCCAGGCACACATCCCGATAAGGGAGCCTTTTTCACACGCGGCTCATCGAAAAACCAAGATGCAATCTACTCTGAAAGCGGTGATGATTACGTGCAGAACGTAGACAGACTGCTGCGTAAATTCGAAACCGCAAAACAACTGGTACCAAAACCTAAAACGCATCCGCCGATCGAAGTCAAGAAACCAAAGACGAAACTCAAGCTTGGCGCATTGTTCTTCGGCACCAGTGCTTCTCCAAGTTATGAAGCTGTAGAAATGCTAACCGCAGAGGGCTATCCCATTGATACGATGCGTATCCGGGCGTTTCCCTTCCACGAAAGCCTTGATCGGTTCATAGACGAACATGACTTGTCCTTCGTGATCGAGCAAAACCGAGACGGCCAGATGCGGCAGCTGATCATGAATGAGTGCGAAGTTCCCCGGAACAAGCTGATCTCAGTGCTGAATTATTCCGGCACGCCAATTACGGCGCGAACAATCGCCGATCAGATCCGCCAGGCCTTGAACACAAAAAGCGCCGATGTGGTGCGATTGCATCCGGAGGATGCCTGATGTCCTATATCAAACCGAACTTCCGCCATCCACGCCTTCCGGAAAACGCGCTTGGGCATACGGTCGCCGATTATGACGGCGCAATCTCGACGCTTTGCGCAGGTTGCGGACATGACAGTATTTCAGCTGCAATCCGCAACGCCTGTTTCCTGTCCTCGATCCCGCCACATCGGATCGCCAAGGTTTCAGGGATCGGCTGTTCTTCCAAGATGCCGACCTATTTTCTGGGCAAGTCGCATGGCTTCAATTCGGTGCACGGACGCATGCCGTCTGTTGCCACGGGCGCCAGTCTTGCCAATCGCAGCCTGACCTACATTGGCGTTTCCGGTGACGGCGACACCGCGTCCATCGGCATGGGGCAGTTTGTCCATCTGGTCCGGCGCAACGTCAACATGACCTACGTTGTCGCTAACAACGGCTGCTACGGCCTCACCAAGGGCCAGGACAGCGCTACCGCAGACCATGGCTCGATCAGCAAGTATGGCGAAGTGAATTCCTTTGACGGCATCGACCTTGCAAGTCTGGCTCTGCTGCAAGGCGCCAGCTTTGTCGCCCGCAGTTTCTCCGGCGACAAGGAACAGCTCGAACCACTCATCAGGGCTGCAATGGGCCACAACGGCTTTGCCTTCATCGATGTTGTCTCGCCCTGTGTGACTTTCAACAACCATGCCGGCTCTACCAAGAGCTATGAGGCAACCCGTGACCATCTGGACGTGATGCCACTCGATTTCGTTCCCATGCGCGAAGAAATTCGTACCCAATACTCTGAAGGCACCAGCAAAAGCGTCACGCTGCACGATGGATCGGTCATCTATTTGCACAAAGCCGAAACCGGCTTTGCCACCAATGACAGGACCGGATCGCTGACTGCGATACAAAAAGCAAAAGACGACGGGCGCATCCTGACCGGGCTTTTGTATCTCGACCCGGACACCCAGGACCTGAACCACAACCTCAAGATTGCCTCCCGTCCCTTGAACGAGCTAGGCAAAGACGAACTCTGCCCCGGCAGCAAAGTCCTGAACAGTATCAACGAAGGACTGCGCTGAGCACAGAAGTGTTTGGGAGACATCGATTTTGGTGTTCTCCGCGAAGAGTTTTCACACTCGCCACTGGGCAAAGTTTGAATCCTGCCGTTGCAAGCAAGTGTCGTCAGTCGACACATCAGCTGCCATCTGCCAATCTCAACCAGAGTTGCTACTGCGGTTTTCCGGCATTCCATTGCAAGACAGATCGAGGAGCGTAATTCATGTCTCAACGCTGGCTGATACTTGCGGTCCTGTTTTTTGCAAGAATGACCATGGCCTTCCAGTTTCAGTCAGTTGCCGCGGTCTCGCCGATCATTGTTTCGGACTATGGGGTAAATCTTGGCGACCTCGGTTTGTTGATCGGACTTTACCTGGCGCCGGGAGTTGTTGTCGCGATCCCGGGAGGGGCGATTGCGTCGCGCTTTGGCGAAAAACGCATCGTCGCAATCGGCATGCTCATGATGTTGATCGGCAGTGCATTGACCCTGGTCAGCCCGACCTGGGAAGCCACCGTTGCCGGACGTCTGCTGGCTGGGGCGGGCGGGGTCATATTGAACATTGTCATGACCAAGATGGTGGTCGACTGGTTTGCAGGCCGCGAGATTGCTACGGCAATGGCCGTTTTCATAAATTCATGGCCTGTCGGCATCGCGTTTGCACTGCTTGTGCTGCCGTCCGCGGCGATTGCCGGCGGGTTGGAGACTGCATGGTGGATCACGACCGGGATCATTGCATCAGGGCTGCTGGCTTTTCTTTGTCTTTACAAAGCCCCAGCGGGCAAGAAGACCGCACTCACTGGCGTCCGGGTGGCGAAACTTCCTGTTTATCCATTGCTTTTGGCCGGCCTGATCTGGGCTCTTTACAACACGGCCCTGGCAATGGTGTTCAGTTTCAGCCCAGCGCTCCTGAGTGAAATGGGCTGGACCCTTGAGAGCGCCGGATCAGTGACCAGCACATTCATGATTGTCTTTTCCATCGCGGTTCCTCTGGGTGGAATACTGGCGGACCGAACCGGCAGGGGTGACGCCGTCATTCTAACCAGCTTGATCGGTTTCACCGTTTTGATGCCTTTGACGTCCCTTGTCTCTCCGTTGGGCGTAACCGCAATCTTTGTTGTCGTTGGTGTCTTGTTTGCGCTCGGCGCCGGCCCAATCATGGCCTTGCCATCTGAAGTCCTTTCCGCCGAGGCACGAACTTTTGGCATGGGTGTCTTTTTCACGATCTACTATGGTGTGATGATGGTTGCACCCAAGATTGCAGGAATGTTGGCCGACTGGTCCGGACAAGCCAGTTGGGCAATCTATTTTGGATCGCTGATGTCTGCAGTTTGCATCGTGTCTCTGGTTCTGTTCAGGTTTGCTCATCCAAATGTGGCTAACGCGGATGCGAACTCACCGGAGCGATAAAACCCCTGCATCGAGAATTGTGACTACCCATTGGGAATATCTGGAGATTACGCGCTCACCTGTAAAAAATACGGGGCAAGATTCCAAGGTCTGCAACATTGCCTGCAATTTCTTCTTTGCTGTGAGAACAATGAGCGCTTTTCGCTCGACTGCAAAAACAGGTCCGGGCATTCTTATGAGAGTTGTTCATTTTACTGATCATGAAACTGATTTTTTGGTCACCAATCAGTTTCAAGCTTTCGTACCCATGACCAACCTTTTTAGGACTTCACCCAGTTTCCGGTAGCTCAATGTCAGAATTTCCTCCCACCCCACAAAGCACTGACGCGGTTGACCATGTGAGCGATGAAACGCTGCGCAAGTTGATCGGCTATCAAATGAAGCGGACGTTCAACGTCCTGCAGGCTGACTTGACGGAGACGCTGGAGCCCTTCGGCCTGCGAATGCTGACTTACACAGCGCTGATCCTCATCGTGGACAATCCGGGGCTTCGTCAATCGCAATTGGCCGAAGCAATGGACATTGAACGCCCAAACATGGTGATCGTCGTCGATTCACTGGAACGGCGGAACCTGATCACCCGGAACACAGCTGATTATGACAGGCGCGCCAATTCGCTGAAGGCGACTTTTGCCGGTCGAAAACTTTGCGAGATGGCAAATGAAGCCGTGAAGGCGCATGAGACGCGGATGTTACTGGGCCTTGATGAAAACGCTAGAAACAGACTGATTGAAGCACTTCAGATTATTGAGAAAAGCCTCGCGAAAAAACTGACAGGCTAACAATATCCGGTGAGACGTTTGTGCTTCACTGGAGCAGGTCTTTCTTCAGTCAGTATCAGTTTTGCGTTTGGAGCACTTCCCACCCGGCAGGCATTGGGTTCCCGGCGGGCAGACACTGTCACCACAATCAACAGCGCCACGCTCGGAACATTTGCCGCCTTCGAGGCAGAAGCTATCTTTCGGGCAGAGGTGACCGCCGTTGCATTTCTTCATATCGGGCTTGGAACATTTACCGCCGGGCAGGCAAAGCGTTCGCGGCGGACAGACACTGTTACCACAATCAACCGCTCCAACCTCGGAACACCTGCCACCAGAAAGACAGAAGCTGTCTTTGGGACAAATGTGACCACCTGAACACTTTTGGGCTCCGGGCTTGGAACATTTGCCCCCAGGCAGACACAAGGTTCCAGCCGGGCAGTTCAATCCGTCTCCGCAATCGTTCCGGTCCTTTTCGATACAGCCCCCACCGCTGCCGCACTTCTTGTCCGGTCCACAGATCGTACCGCTTTCGCAGCGGGTTGAACCTTGTGCCGAACAACCACCGCCTTTAAGGCAATAGGTTCCCTTTGAGCAGACATCACCGCTGTTGCACTTCTTGGCGCCGGGTTTGGAGCATTTGCCTCCTGGCAGACACTGGGTTTGAGGCGGGCAGATAAAGCCACCCTCGCAGCGCAAAGCGTCCGGCTTTGAGCACTTGCCGCCTTTCAGGCAGAAGGTGTCCTTCGGACAAACATGGCCGCCCTTGCACTGCTTGGCGCCCGGCTTGGAGCATTTTCCGCCCGGCAGGCACAGGGTGTTTGCCGGACAGTTCAACCCGTCGCCGCAATCCACCCGCGCCTTTGCAATACAGCCGCCTCCGCTGGAGCACTTGCTGTCTGGTCCGCAGATCTTGCCACTTTCGCATTTGGTCGATCCTGGAGCGGAACATCCGCCACCCTTGATGCAATAGCGGCCAGGCGAGCAGATCGTGCCATCGTTGCATTTGATTGATCCTGGCGCAGAGCATCCACCACCCTTGAGACAGTAGCTTCCCGGATTGCAGTTGCGGCCGTCGCCACAGTCAGTGTTCTGTTTTGGAAGACACCCACCACCAATCGCGCATTTCTGGCTGGGTCCGCAGATGCCACCATTCCGGCATTTGGTTGACCCTGGCGCAGAACATCCGCCACCCTTGAGACAATAGGTGCCAGGGTTGCAATTGCGACCATTGCCGCAGTCGAGGTTTTGCTTGGGCAAGCAACCACCGCCAATCGCACACTTCTGGCCGGGACCACAAATATTACCATCGCGGCATTTCACCGACCCGCGTGCGGAGCACCGGTTGCCGGACAGGCAAAACGTTCCTGATGGACAGCTGTTGCCACGACCGCAATAAACCATGCCCCGTCGACCGCAATGGCCGTCACTGGTGCAATAATAGCCTCGCGCACAAGAGCGGCCGCCGCCACAATAGTCCTGACCCTTCGGCGCACAATAGCCATCACGGGCACACAGCGTGCCGTTGGGGCAACACCGCCCGTTCGGACAATAGCCATAACCTGGTGGGCAGTCATCGTGAAACCCGCCATCGGACGCGGGAACAATCGGCAGACCTCTACCTATCTTGCCGGCAAGACCCGGAGGTGCTTGCAATTCCGCCAGCAGTGTAGAGATCCTCCGCGCAGGCTGCGTTGGCTCGCTATTCGTTTGTTCATTGGCAAGGCTGGGCCCTGCGCCCTGCACCCGGAGTTCGGCAGCATTTTCAAGTTCTGCAATTTGCCGCGCAGGCAGCGCCTCTTCGCTGGCTGTGGAGGGAAAAAACACCCTTTCAGCTTGGTCGCTGGCAGTGGATTCGCGTGCTTGAAGAAAGCCGTCCAGCTCAAGACTTTTCAAAAGATCACGAATGCCCGGTGCGCGCTCCTTCAGCTGCGGCACGTCGATTGACTGAGCTTCTGCTGTCAGAACCGGCAGTAAAAAAAGAGCCAAAAAAACTATTACGGCCTGAAACAGCCGACATAAAAAGACCAGCACGGATAATCCCCCCGGACCCGTAATTATGCATCCCAGACTATCTCAAACTGAACTCAAAACCACCTGTAGAACGTGAAAAGAAATTCTTGCTTTCATAATCTCAACCAGAACGCAGTTTGTTGGCTTGGGTCCCTTGAAGAGTGCGCGCCCCAGGAAGCCCCTGATCGCAAAGTGAAAGACGAAAAAGCTAAAAAATATGTCGGACGCTCTTTGCGATTATGAAAGGCAGTCAGACAGGATCCTGGAGTGGCGTTCCATCCCAGATGATATCTCCGAGAAATATATCGGTGAAGGACTTATGTTCTTCGTGCGCGAGATGCTTGTACTGCGCTCTTGCCATGAATGAATAGAAAAACGGCAGGTAATCCCGCTGCGAAATGAGCGCGTCCCTAGAAGACAGCAAACTCTTGATTATCTTGCCCGTGGAGTGGTCTTTCTTGCCGCCAAAAACAAGATAGGAATCATATTGCCTGGTGTTGCCGGCAGGCGCGATTTTCAGGTCTACTGCATTGTTCAAGATCGCTTCACCGATCACGTCTTCATCGGTCAGGAAGACGCCGGCAGTAACCCGCGGATTGCACTCAAGAAGTACCGGTCCATCGGCGGTTCGCCGGTAGTCGAACCCAATGAAACCGGTGTAGTCGAGAGCTGCGCAAATCGTCGTGGCGATCTCGATGGCAGCCGGATCTTCTATGGAAGTAAACTGGACACAATAGCCACCGCCTGCCGCAATTGACGGTTCATAGGTGGTCACGGCAACGGGGCGCCCATTATGGGCAATACACATGATACAAGCGTCCTGGCCATCGACATAAGACTGGACCAGCCACGGATTGGAATCTGTTGGGTGGCATTCGCTGATAGCTGCCTCATCAAGATGGACACCATGATTTGTCAACCGCGCAATCCCTGCCCGTGAGAACGCTGGCCGGGCGAAGAAGTCATCATTCGCTGCGATCGCATCCCTGAGTTCTTCCCTGTTGCTTACGATCTCAGTCGGCGGCGTAGCCAGACCAAGCTTTTGGCAAAGGCTGACAAAAGAGGCCTTGTTGTGCAGTTCTTCAATCACATCAAAATCAGCCGCAAACCGCGGCACGGATAGCAAGTCAGCGTAACGAGCGAGATAAAATCCGTCTTCAAAAGTCGGCAGGATCAGATCTATGCCACGGTCCTTGGCAATCCTGGAGATTTCCCGCGTATATCCAATCGGATCGTTTGAGGGAGAAGGCACCAGGTGGGCCTTTTCAATGAAACGGGAATGAAGCGCCGGCGCAACATCGTAACTGTCGGCAACCTCAACCAGCGCACCAGCCTTGTGAAGCGCATGCACCACGCCTGTTGCCGGCATGAAACGCCCAGCGGTAACGAGAACTCTTGTTCGATCAGACATGGACTGTTTCCTCATAAGACATGGCGCTGGCAGAGGCTATCAAAGGTTGCATGAACCTTACAACTGCCGGTTTGGTTGCCAAGGCTATCTTTGCCCAAGAGCAATGCGTAATCAGAAAAACATCCTGCTACTTGAGTGCCGTAACCACATGGGCACAGATTTTCGCCGCGACAGCGCCGTTGCCATAGCGCTCTTCAATTGCAGCAGCGGCTTGATCGGTAACATGGTCCAGAAGGCTTGCATCACGCGCCTCAATCTCATTTCGCAGCGGCGTTCCCTGGCAATAGGCGACAGCGGGATGCCGGGCGGACGGCGCCTTGCTCGTCGCTTCAATGGTCTCAATCGAAATGTCGGTAAAGCCTGCGCGCCTTAGATCATCACGTATCTGATCATGATCGTAATATCCATGTGGCGTGCGTGGTAGAAACTGCGGTGGATTGTCAGGGAATACTTTTCCAGCCGCCTGGGTAACAACATCGGCAAACTCATTGTTTTCGATGCTATCCCAGACACTGAAAATATAGCGCCCGCTATCATTCAGCACACGATGTGCCTCGGAAAATCCCTTGACCCGATCCGGGTAGAACATCACGCCGTACTGGCAGATAACAGCGTCAAAGGAACTGTCCTCAAATGGCAGGTCCAGGGCGTCAGCCTGACGCCACTCGATCCGGCTGTCGTCGTCTTGTTTGCCTGACGCGTGATCCAGCATGGGCTGGTTGAGGTCGGTGACAACATACCGGGCGTCCGTATTCAAATGCCTGGCCAGCGCCCGCGGCACAACACCACTTCCAGCCGCAGTTTCAAGCACTGACGCTGGCGAAATCGCCTTAACGCGTTCAGCAAGATCTTCCGCATACATCTCAAAAATGAGTGGCACCAGATAGGTGTCGTAAAACTCCGGAATTGAGCCAGTGAAAACCTTGTCAGCAACCGTCATATCGCGCCCTCATAATTTGCAATTCAAACATGAAGCCAAATTCCACGATTTGAAAGCACTTTGAGGTTCGACACCCCAACGAGATTTGCTCAACTTGAACTCAACGACGATTTTTCTGGAGAGACCGGGGTATTCGAGTGAGAGTATGCGGCGGTCATTCGCAAAGAGCAAAATCTGCCCATTGTGAAATACTGGAAAATAGAGAATACGAAAATTGATAAGACCAATTCAGTCGATGAAAATGCTCCCCTCAACCACATTTCCTTTTCCTTGGTATTCAAGTTGATCGAAACCAAATTGTTGCGCCAGCATTATTCCACGACCATTTGGCCTGTCGTGCGTAATTTCCTGGGTTAAGATCTTTTCGTAGTCGAACCCTTCACCCTGATCCATTACCTTGAGGAAAACCTTTTTGGGCTGCGAAGAAAATTCAACAGTTACGTATCTGTCCCGGTATTCCGCCAAATTGTGACGTAGGGCGATTTCTCCTTCAAACGTGCCCTGGAGAAGGAGCTCAGTTTTCAGGTCCATGTCAATTGCGAGATTGCCGTGCTCGATCGCATTTGACAACAACTCCCAAAATCCCACCGATGCCCGTTCAGGGATTACCGTATTCAAGGCGAGCATTGCCGACAGTCTTTCAGCTTCTTCGTGGGTTCTGAGTTCAAAAGTCCCCTGAACCAGGCGACCGAAGGAAGAGGAGGATTGGGAAACGTAATTCTTGATACCTTCAGCGCTTGGCAGTTTGGTCTGATCCGGTTCGTTTCCGGAATTGAAACGGGCTACTTTTTCGGAACAATAAGACGTTTTCATTACTGGTCACTCCCAATTCGCTTATCCAAATGAGTGAGGCAAAAAACGGTTACATCATCACTGAGGGCATCGTCGTTCCCTTCGGTGATTTTGTTTAGGACACCTACGACACGGCTCACACAAGAATGGGGGTCATCCGACCCATTCAGAAAGTCGGCAAGACCTGCGTAGTCGAAGATGGAATTGGGTGGATCAGGCGTTTCAACGAGCGCGTCGCTATAGAGAAACAGGCTGCTACGCTTAGGAAATTTCAAAGTAGAATTTTCGTACCCGCCGCTGGAACGTAGCCCCAACGGAAATCCGGTGCCATCAAGAGACAAAAACCGGCCACTCGTCCCATCGGTTTTCACAAGTGCTGGAGGGGCTCCCGCCGAAGAGAAAGTCATTTCCTCTTTTTCGAAGTCGAGAATTGCGCAGAACATTGTCGCGAACTGACCGATCGGCAGAATGCCTTTCAAAAAGAAATTCAGCTTCTCCATCAACTCAGCCGGGCCCACAATCTTATGAATGCCCTTGTAGAATGTCTGGAAACGGAATGTGTTGATCGCCGCTCCAACGCCGTGGCCCGAAAAGTCCAGGACATAAACAAAAAGGCGATCAGAATCGAGCGGCTTGATACCCCACAGATCACCACCCAGGCCAATTGAAGGTTGATAGTGGGAAGCCATGTCGATTGGATATGTTTCGAGCACCTTGTCGATCAGAACCTGATCCGGAAGCATACCGACCTGCATTGTTTTGCCCAGATCGAGTTCAAGAGCGACGCGCTCCTTGTATTCGGTCAACCGTTTGATCAACTGGCCTCGCTCCAGGTGAACTTGAAGGCGTCCCACCAATTCCAGGTGATAGACGGGTTTTCTGATGAGGTCGGTGGCGCCTGCATCAAAGACTGCCGCACGCTCTTCCTGTTTCTCTGCACCCGTCAGAACCAGGATCGGAATATCCTTCAGGTTGCTGTTGGCACGTATCTGACTGCACAGCTCGAATCCATCCATAATCGGCATATGAAGATCGGTCAGGATAAGATCGGGTTGCCAGGCAATTGCAATATCGAGCGCCTCTTGGCCGTTTTTTGCAAACTTGATTTGCATGAGGCCATAAAGCGTAAGGTATCTTGCAACCTGAAACCGCACAGTCGGGCTATCTTCAGCAATGAGGATCTTGCTGTTTGAAAATTCCAGAAGTCGATTTTCAACCGTCTTGGACTGCTGTTCCTGCAAGTCGTTATAGGCTGCAATTGCTCTATTCATCTACGCCTCTTGCAAGGTCAGGATCTCGTCAAACTTGCCGAGTTTCAAAAGCGCATTGACGTGCTCATTCGCGCCTTTGAGAACAAGTTCCCATCCATTCGAGACCCCTTCCTCATGCGCAACCATGAACATGCCGAGGCCGGAGGAATCGATGGAATTGAGTTGGGAGAGGTCAAAAACACACGTTTTTGCTCCCGAATCCGTGACCGCGAACAATAGTTCTCTGAACGGCTTGTGATCTGAGAATGCCAGTCGGTCGGCGATTCTGGCATGAAATGTTGTTCGGTCTTGTGTCGTCGTGAGTTTCATGCAGATGGCCTGTTCTAGAAGAGCTCGATTTCATCGTCATCGACGAAATCCTGATCAGCGGCGAAGCTTGTGGGTGGCGGTGAACCTGTTGGTTTCGGCGGGCTGGAAATCTGTTCAGCGGCACCATCCGGCACCTGATCCAGGGTTGGTTCAAATACAGATTCCACAACAGGTTCAGTAGTTTGTTCCAATATCGCTTCGGGTACTGGAACGACCTGTATGCCGGCCATCGGCACAGCATTCGGATAGAATTTTGCTTCGAAGCGTTTCGACATTTCATTCAGAGAGAAACAACCAAATAGCTGGTCCTTGAATTCTTCGGCGGCAGCGACCGGCTCTTCACCTTCAAAAGCAACTTCGCGGCCACGTTCAGCCAGACCTTCAAGGGCACCCGAAAAAACGCCCAGAGCCAAATTGACGTTCTGGAATATCTGCTTTGTCCGGTCATGAAATTGCATGCTCACGACCGCCATGGAGATGTCCTGGCTAATCTCCTTTGACGAATTTGCAGAATGATGCAGAACATCGGCAACCTGTTCATTCTGCTCAATCAAGCGGTCGACCATCTTGCTGAAGCCGGCGTTGATTTCCAGATTTTGTTCAGACAGATCCATGGTGGCGATCTCTTCCACCAGTTGGTAGGCGCCGCGAAGCCCGGTAGAGATCGAGTTGATCTGCCCCTTCAAATCGGACGAAAGTGTATCAACGGTTTTCGCAAGGTCTCGCACCTCGTTGGCAACGACCGCAAATCCGCGCCCGGCATCGCCAGCCCGAGCTGCTTCTATTTTTGCGTTTAGTGCCAATAGATTAGTCTGGCTGTTAATCCGTTCGATCTGACCAATACTACTGTCTACGTGAACCAGTTCATCGTTGATATCGTTCAATTTATAGACCATCGACATGCCGCGCGAAGAGAGTTGCACGATCTTTTCGATCAGTTCGGCCAGGATATCTTTCAGGCTGATCGCCAGGTCAGCAACATTGCGTTTCTCACCATCAATTTCGATCTCCTGGGACAGTGCCGCCAGGTTTTGAATTTGATCGGCCTGTTCTCTGGATCTACCCGAAATATTCTGGAAGCTGGAAATGACACCTTCTATGTTGGTGTCAATCAAATCGCACGCCTGATCGATTTCTTCGATCACCCCCTTGAAGGCCGTCCGCTGATCGACCGACAGATTCATCCATTCCCTTAGAAGGAACACGGCCAGGTCGTTGCGCTCTTCAGTTTCATTCACGTAATCTGACGTAGAGGAAATTTCAAGCTCTTCTTCATCAGAATTGTTTTCTATGATCAAATCTCTCTGGAACATAACTCAAATAGTGCCCTACTATAGTTGATAAGTAGTATACAAATGCAATACAACTGCAATTTTATCAGACAAAATAGTCAAACTCGGATCGCCTTTCCTTTTTCAGAGACGCATATATCTAAGATTTTCTTAGGAATTTGCGTTAGGGACAGCTGTTGCTCGACGGCACCAATCTCAAAGGCCACGCGCGGCATTCCATAAACAACAGAAGTCGCCTCGTTCTGACCGAGCGTATGGGCGCCTGAGTGGCGCATGGCAAGAAGGCCGTTTGCACCGTCTTTTCCCATGCCGGTCAACATGACGCCGATTGCATTTTTTCCTGCACAGTCAGCCACGGACTGAAAGAGAACATCAACCGACGGACAATGACCGGAAACCCTGTCCTGGCCTGCAATCTTGCAGATGTAGTTTGCCCCGCTCCGGCTCAGGCGAAGGTGTTCATCGCCTGGCGCGAGATAGGCATGTCCCGGAAGAACTCTGACGCCATTGCGCGCTTCGGTGACATGGATCGCACACATGGCATTCAGGCGTTTGGCGAAACTGGTGGTGAAGGAAGCCGGCATGTGCTGCGTCACCAGTATTGCCGGACTATCCGGCGGCAAGACGGTCAACACGCTGGTCAGTGCCTCCACACCGCCTGTCGATGCGCCAATCGCAACCACGGTTTCCGTTGACGAATAGCCTGGCGCGGACTTCAGCCTTGGGGCCTTGGCCAGGCTCCGCTCACTTCCACTCCTTACCTTGGCGTTAGCAGCAGCTTTCACCTTGGAGATGATCTCTTCACACTTCTCCGCAAGCCCGCTTTGCAGATCCTGGGTCGGCTTTGCGACATAGTCGACAGCTCCAAGTTCCAAGGCCTGCAGGGTTGCATCAGCCCCCTGTTGCGTAAGCGATGACACCATGAGTACCGGCATGGGGCGCAACTTCATGATTTTTTGGAGGAATTCAATTCCATCCATCTTCGGCATTTCGATATCAAGTGTGATCACATCAGGATTGAGCAGCTTGATCTTTTCGCGCGCGACAAAAGGATCTTGCGCTGTGCCGAGGACCTCGATGCCCCGATCCTTGGACAGTATCTCTGTCAGCATTTTGCGAATGAGAGCAGAGTCGTCGACAATCAAGACACGTACGGGATTTGCTGCCATGGGCCTATTCCTATTCGAACAACTCGATGCCGCCCTCAATGTCGGCATGATTGAGCTCGGAAACGTAGTCCCGCTCCGCCTTGAGGACAGTCGCGTCGAGTTTGTGTTTCAATAGCAAGCGCTGCACGTTGCCGGTTGCCGGGGAATAATGAATACGGCGCCCCCAGGGCCCGCCAAGATCCGCTGCTGCAACCGCGAGTTCTTCTTTCTGCAGGTAGGCGCGCGTGAATTCCGCGTTTTTCTCACCGACAAGCGTGACCCCTTGATAGAGGTTTGCGCCGCCAAACAGCTTGATCTCCAGTTTTTGCCGCGAGCAGCCGGATTTCAGAACACTGTTAATGAGCGATTCCATCGCGTGATTGCCATAACGCAATGCTGCGCTGACACCGTTCCAGTCACCTGTTTCGTTCTCCGGCAACATGAAATGGTTCATTCCGCCAAAGCCGGTAGCCGGATCGCGGATACAAGCCGCAACACAGGAACCGAGCACGGTTACGATGACCTCGTCGCGAGCCGCGGTGGCGTAGGACCCACCCGGCAGCAACCGCACTTGATAATCGCGCCGCTTGCGATTGTAGGTCCGCACCACCTGAGGACCGTGATTTACAGTTTCATGCCCTGGTTGGACTGAAGTTGAATCGACGCGGTTGAGCGCTGGTCCTGCGGCCATCACACCCCCCTCCGGCAATAGGTTGTCTGGCCTATCAGCTTGAACTCTCCATCTGCATCGAGAATGCTTTCCGAATGGCCGATATAGAGCCAACCACCGGGTTTCAGCATCTGCGCAAATCGATGGAGGAGCTGGGATTTGGTCGGTTCATCGAAATAGATCATCACATTTCGGCAGAAAATGGCGTCAAACGGTCCTTTCAACGGCCAGGGCTTCAACAAATTCAGCTGTTTGAAAGTAATGAGATTCTGCAAGGCCTCGCTGACAATCACATTATCGCCTGAGGGAGAGCGCGAAAAATGCCTTTTTCGGTGAGACACTGGAACATTTTCAAGATCATCAACCTTGTACCGGCCTGCCTTGCCTCGGGCGATCATTGATGTGTCCAGATCTGTTGCCAGAATTTTTGCATCCCAGGCAGATAGCCTGGAAAAACTGGAAGAGAGCGTCATGGCAATTGAATAAGGCTCTTCACCGGATGAACATCCTGCCGACCAAATGCGAAGGCGATTGCTTCCTGTCTGCTGGGAGTGATTGACGACATCCTTGAAAGCGACCTGCGCCAGGTGTTCGAAATGGTGATTTTCACGAAAGAATTTGGTGAGATTGGTCGTGATGGCGTTGATCAAGAACACTTTCTCTTCAACACCTCGGTCACTTTCCAGAAGCTGGCAATAATCTCGAAAAGATGCGAGACCATGCTCCCGCAAACGCCGGACCAACCTGGAATACACCATGTTTTTCTTTTGATCCTTCAGGACTATGCCTGTCTGGTCGTAAACGATGGCAGACAGATACCTGAATTCCTTCATCGTGAAGTGGAATTCTTTCTGGTCTGTTTGAAGGGCTGCAATTGCCGTCATGGGGGGAGAATTATCCTGAAATGGCCTGGGTACGCCCGGCCTGAAGCCGGGCGCGTAATCACTTTCGGGAAGCTGACCTATTGATCAGAATTCCTTCCACTCGTCGTCGCCATCAAAAGCGTCATGGATTTCGGCCTGCATTGAGGCAACCGGCGCCCCACCTGCAACCTTGCGCATTTGCTGCTTGGGAGCAGCACTGGCAACCCGGCGTTTTGGCTTGGGTGACGCGGCAGCACCTGAAGTCGCAGAATCAACTTCGAAGAACGACATCCGCTCATGCATGTTTCCAGCCTGGTCCTGGAGCAACCGGCAGGCGGCCGCATTTTCCTGGACGAGGGCGGAGTTCTGCTGGGTCATCTCGTCCATCTGACTGATGGCCTTGTTGATTTCCTCAACACCAGTGGATTGCTCCGTGCTGGCCGCGGCAATCTCCGATACGATGTCAGTGACACGTTTGACCGAGTCGACAATCTCCGTAAGGGATTTACCTGCGTCGTTGACCAGCGTCACACCGTCTTTCACTTGAGAACCACTCTCAACAATCAAGGACTTGATGTCCTTGGCCGCTTCCGAGGATCTTTGTGCAAGTGAACGAACTTCGGAGGCCACCACTGCAAAGCCTTTGCCTGCATCTCCTGCACGGGCAGCTTCGACCGCAGCATTCAGGGCAAGCAAGTTGGTCTGGAAGGCAATCTCATCGATCACGCCGGTGATGTCTGAGATTTTTTGCGACGATGCCTCGATTTCCGACATCGCGGTTACTGCCTTGCCAACAACCTCTCCACCATCGGAAGCAACAGTCCGTGCACTCACTGCAAGCTGGTTTGCCTGCTGCGCATTGTCCGCGTTCTGCTTGATGGTCGAGGCCATCTCTTCCATGGACGCCGCAGTTTCTTCCAGGTTGGAAGCCTGCTGCTCAGTCCGCTGCGACAGATCATTGGTACCAGTGGTAATCTCGGCGGAGGCACTGCGCACTTCATTGGCACTGACGACCACTTCAGTGACGATCTCACCAAGCCGGCCGGCTGTATCGTTGAGCTTGTTTTTCAGATCGTCAAAACTACCGGCATAGGAGTTCGTAACCCGGGTGTTGAGATCTCCTTCAGCAAGAGACCCGAGATTTGCACCGACATCGTCAAGCGCTTTGCCTGTCGTTTCGCACAGGCGGTTCATGGCTTCAGCCAGATTGCGCATGAAACCATGCTTGCCTTCGAGCGGAATACGTTCTGCGAAGTTGCCGTTCACCGCAGCATTCACCATGGTGTCAACTTCATCTTCGACCGCACGCTCAAGGGTCGCATCATTCCACTCCACAATGGAGCCGAGCCGATTGCCTTCTTCATCCAGGACCGGATTGGCGATCAGGTCAAAAATACGACCTCCAACCGTGATGCTGGTTTTGTAAGTTGAAGACAGTCGCTCCAGCATACCGCGCTGATGCGCAGGGTTCTTGTGGAAGACATCGATGTTCGCACCGAGGAGCTTCTTGCTGTCGAATGCCGACAGTTCCTTGCGCAGGTCAGCTTCCGCTTCCTGCATCATCTCGGTCACACTGTCATTCAGGTAGACAATGTTGAAGTCGTTGTCGGCAACCATCACGTTAGTTGTACAGCCATCGAGTGCGACGCGAATTCGTAAGTTTTCACGAGCGCTCTGGTCTGCTTTCTGAAGTTCGTTACGGAGCCTTTCGAGGCTATTGGCCATTTGGCCGATCTCGCCGCCGCTGTCGGTATCTGTGACTGTTACATCTAAAGAGCCGTCGGCGATTTTACCGATTTGTTCGCTCAGTCGCATAAGTGGACCGGAAATTCCGCGAGCAATCAAGAAAGAGAGACCAGTACCGATGACCAGGCCGGCGGCAAGAAGGCCGAGCATCAGAAAAATCATGTTCTCCAGAGCAGAATAGGCATGGTTTGCTTCAGAAATCAGCGTTTCTTCCTGGACATGCTTAAAGCCGCCGGCTCGTTCACCATCAGCACCTACCTTGCCATCTATGAAGTCAAGGATCTGGCTTTCCAGTGGGATAACTTCACTATTCGTACGGTATGCTGCCAGGTTCCAGGACGGGGCCTCCCGCAGCGCAAATAACTCTGCCGGGATCGATTTGAAGCCGTCATAAGCCTGCTCAAACTTTGAGAACGCTGCAGACTGGGTTGCGTTTAATATTCCAGCGCGCCTTTTCAAAGAGCCGTAGCGGTCCGTCAGGACGGCCCAGTGCTTTTCGAACGCTCCTTTGACGGCTTCATCGCCCGTGTTCAGGTAAAGGCGCAAATTGGCGACTGACATAACAAGATTACCACGGACATCTGCCATGACTTTGAGCAATGCCTTGCGTTCCGGAGTGGCGCCGAGCTTTTGTTCTTCTTCGATCATCGCAGTGATCTGTGAGATCATTTCATCAGAACGAGGCGTTGCTTCTTCATTGAGAAACTTCAGCGCCGGATAGGCTTCCGGTGTTCCAATGATCTCCGTGACATGACTTTGAGCGGAAATGAACTCCTCGAATGTGTGTTCAAGTTCTGCCCACTGTTTCTGATCTTTAGCCGATAACAACTCGGCATACTTGTGAAATTTTTCGACGTGATGCTCAAGACTTGCCAGGGCAATTTCATGCTCGTGCCTGGCTTCCTTGCCAGGAGTGAGGATAACGCCCCGAAGTGCTGCCACAGTACCATGAACGTCTTCAGATAGTTGCGCACTCGCAAGCGTAACAGGCGCTCTGACATCTGCGATATCACCGACATCGTGTTCGATGGATTTGCTTTGCATGATAGAAAAGACGACAGCGACCGGCAACAACAGCCCGACAGCTCCAAAGCCCAACGCAAGTCGTTTGTTAATGTTCATTTTCGAAAGTTTGATGGACATTGTCCAATCTCCCATTTTTCACGGGCCAAGCCGCGCCAAGCCTATAATTAGGCGGCGATTTCAGCGGCGTTGGCCAGATCCCCAGTGTGAAAGAGCTTCTCAAGCGAAAGCAGGACAACCATGCTTTCCTCGACTGTGATGATGCCGGACAGGAATTCTGCCGCCGTCATCCGTTCCATGTCCGGCACCGGCCGGATCTGGTCATCATTGACGGTTAAAATGTCCGAAACAGCATCCACAAGCAGACCGATGGTCCGCTCCTGAACGGTTGCGATGATGAACACGTGATAGGGGGTGGTCTCAGTGCGCCCCATCCCGAACCGGCACCCGAGATCAAACGTCGGCACAATCGTGCCACGCAAATTGAGAACGCCGAGATTGTAATCAGGCTGGTTGGGCAAAGGTGCCGTTTCCGTCCAGCCTTTGATCTCCCGGACCGCCATAATGTCTATCGCAAACTCTTCATTTCCCACCTTGAAACTGATGAACTGGTGGAAATTGCCATTTTGCGCAGACGACGGCTCGCCCGAGATCTCTTCCTGTTCGGGACTTTCTACATGATCATTCATTGTGGTTCCCCAAGGTGAGATTTCATACTGTTGCCGGCACTTGCATGCCCTCCGTATCCGTCATTTTTTCCGGAGCGATAATTTGAGCCTCATCGCCATTGGCGGGCGATGCTTCCGATTGTTCCGGAGATGAAGGTTTCCAGGTGTCGGCGCTGACCGGCATCGATTTGAGTTGTTCGATATCCAGGATCAGGGCCACACGGCCGTTTCCGAGGATGGTCGCGCCGGAAACACCGAGCACAGGATCGAAATTCTCTTGAATGCTCTTGATGACGACCTGCTGTTGGCCGATCAATTCATCAACCAGCAGACCAACCTTGCCGCCATTGGCGGTCTCAGTGACAACGACAAGGCCCTGACAGGGATCGGTCACGGCGCCCGGCACATTGAAAAGGTGATGGGCGCGGATCAGGCGGATGTATTCGCCGCGCATCGAGACAACTTCACCGCCCCCGGCAAGCGCACGGAGTTGCTCGTCCAAAGGTCTGAAGCTCTCAACAATGCTCGCGAGTGGCAGAATGTATTTTTCTGAACCTATCGCAACCAGCATGCCATCAAGAACGGCCAGGGACAGCGGAATGGTCAGCGTGAAACACGTTCCCTTTCCTTGCACCGACTGAACGGAAATCCTGCCGCCGAGCTTGTTGATGTTTCGGCGCACCACGTCCATGCCGACACCGCGACCGGACACATCCGTGACTGCCTGCGCTGTCGAAAACCCTGGTGCGAAGATCAGCTCTTCAATTTCTTCGTCGCTCAACTTGGCATCTTCGGCAACAATTCCCTTGCTGATCGCTTTTTTCAGCAGAGCATCCTTGTTGATGCCGGAGCCATTATCGATGACCTGGATGATGATATTGCCCCCGGCATGTCGGGCCAAAAGCTTGATTGCGCCGGCGGCTTTCTTGCCAGCCCCCTCGCGTTCCTCGGGGCTTTCAATACCGTGATCGATGGCGTTGCGGATCATATGCGTCAGCGGATCGGCGAGTTCCTCGATGACCGTCTTGTCGACTTCGGTTTGTTCACCTTCTGTCAGCAGCCGAACTTGCTTGTTCAGCTTGGAAGACACCTCGCGGACAAGACGCGGCATGCGGGAGAAGACGGACTTTACGGGCTGCATGCGGATTGCCATCACGCATTCCTGAATCTCCCGGACAATGCGGGACATGTCTTCATTCGCCTGATTGATCAGAAAATCATGACCGCCCTGACGATCTTCGGTTTCCTGAGCCTGCATCGACTGTGCAATGACCAGCTCTCCGACAACATTGACCAGGCGGTCAACCCGGTCGAGGTCGACGCGAATTGAGCTGACACCTGTGCTTTGTGCAGGAGTTGCTGTTGCTTTGGCCTTCGGGGCAGCGGCACTTGTTTTCTGCGCATTGACAGGCACATTCGCCACAACAGCGGCTGGTTCAGTCGCCGGTTTAGCTGCGACGAGCACTTCCGCGTCACTTTCGCCTGGGCTCTTGTCCTCGTCACCTGTTTCAGGCACGTCATCAAGGATATGGAAAGACAGGGACCCATGCGTCACATCTTCAGGCTGAACAGCCGAGATCTTGAGATCGCAATCGTCTTCGACGAATTCGAAGACCTCCCTGACATCTTCTTCCGGTTTATCCGTCGTAAGCGTCAGGTTCCAGCTGAGGTAAGCATCCTCCGGCTCCATGGAGCCTAGTGCGGGAAGCCGCTCCAGGGAACATTCTGTCTCAACTTGGCCAAGTCCCTGTAGTTCCCGGATCAGAAACAATGGTTCGTTGGCGTGACGGAAAAGTTCCGCTTTTGGTGCAAATTCGATGAGAAACGTGCAAACGGTATTTTTCTGGTCTTCTTGCGGCCCTTCAGAAACAACTGTGTCGACCGAATTGCCTTCGTCCGACGTCAGCACAGATTCAAGGCCGTCTATTTCAGCCAGAAGCAGATCAATTTCATCGCAGACTTCGGATCCGTAATTCTCGCCAAGATCCTGTTCTGATTGTGAAGCTTCCACGAGACAGGCAAGAATGTCGCCGGCCCGAACCAGGATATCGGCAACGCGTTCCGACTGCTCCACCAATCCGTCACGCATTCTGTCCAGCAACGCCTCAAAGCGGTGAGCGAATTGAACAAGCTGCGTGAAGCCGAATGCACCGGCCCCTGCCTTGATGGAATGAACAGCACGGAATATTGCGTTGAGAGCCTCAGAGTCAGCTGTTTCTTCCTGCATGGCAGCAAGCCGCTCTTCGAGATCAGCCAGAAGTTCTGCGCATTCATCAAAAAATGTCTGCTTGAACTGCGCCAGATCATCGGCGTTGAAAGAAGACCCGGTCATGGGGTTTGTCTCCGGCCCGGATTACGGGCAAACTTTGTTGACGACCTGGACAAGCTTGTCCGGTGTGAAAGGCTTTACGATCCAGCCCGTGGCGCCAGCAGCCTTGCCGTCTGCCTTTTTGGCATCGCCGCCCTCGGTGGTCAGTACCAGGATAGGGACACCGCGATGACTGCTTCCACCGCGCACCTGTCTCACCAGGGTCACACCGTCCATGTTGGGCATGTTGATGTCTGTGATGATCAGATCCACGCTCGTCGTGCCGAGCACCGAAAGAGCCTGCACCCCGTCCTCTGCCTCGACCACGTCGAAACCGGCTCCGCTCAGCGTAAACCGAACCATGTCGCGCATGGTCTTTGAGTCATCGACCGTCAAAACCTTTTTAGCCATTATGTTTCGCTCCACTCCGAAAACTGTTCATCCAACCCCAGGTCTCGAAATGCAGATCGAAAAACGTCAGATGCTTTGGTAATGACGAACGTCCGGTTCTCAGCTGAAAGGTCTCTGCCGGCTGCCAGTATGACCTGCACCGCCGGTGTCCCGACGCGCTCAACTTTTCCGGCATCAATGTGAATTGCGTTTTGTTCGGCAATTGCCGCTGCCAGGCTTTCGCGCAGCCCCTGAACCATTCCCAGGTCCAACACTTCAGGCAATTCAACCTCACCTTGTGAATTCAACAACTAGAGCCCCTCCATACAGCTGTGAAAATTCAAGGGCACTCGCAGCATTTAAAAAAACTTCCCCTACGAGAGTACAAGGTAATTTCATGCCATAATGGTTTACAGATGGTTAACCTCTAGTACATTGAAGTTGACTGAGAATGTTTATCACTGAGATAAGTGACAATACCTACACACGCCTAAATTGATAAGTCTTTGACATTTTTGACAGAGCAACTTTTTACTATTTCCTTCATAAATTTACTGACCGAAATTTATGCAAACGCGCTGTGAGAAATTAAACTAAAGGCTAAGGGCAAATTCGCGCTGGGTTCTATCGATGAATCAACAACTTACGAGAGTGCAGAAATTTACCCGCATCGGTCGCAGTACGCTACGGAATGCAACTCTTCAAATTTCGGCGAAATACAAGTGATGGAATTGCGGATACCCGCGGCTCAAAGGGAATCAAACAAGAATTTTCGCAAATTTACTTGCACCTCCCAATTTGCAGATCTGCGGGGTGCATGAGAGAGGGTATTTCCGCGAATCACCTTGATTAGAATCAGTATCTTTTCCATAAGATTCGACGGCAAAACTGGTGGTTCCATCTTGATCGAAAATGAAAGCTGACAGCGGGGTCAGAAATTATCCGGCTCAACTGTTCGGAAAATTCTTCGAAGAACGAAATCAATTGCCTGCCCTCCACGGAGCAACGAGAAAACTGAAGACGCGACCGCAGCCTTTTGGTGTCCTGGTCTGCACTCCCAAGTCGTCACCACAGCGATTTCGAAAAGAAAGAGCAAAGAGCTTTGCCGAGCGCCTTCATTGACCGGACGTTGGTGTATTGAGCTGGTTGGAGGTGAGCTTCGGGCAACGACCTCGGCGACAAGCATCCACCGCTCTGAACAGGCCTTGCGCACCTAAAACTTGCGGTAAGGCAGCAGCTCCTCCCAAATGATGGAAAGCGGGACATGGGGAGTGCCCTACTCGATCTTCGAGAGCGTTCCCTGACCGACCTCGAAATCACCGACAGGCGCACGTGGAAGTTGACCACAACGCTCTGTACTGCCTTTTGGTTTCAATTCTAACTTCTCTTTCGGGAAACAAGGGATCGGCGATATTTTGGGAAGTTAGGTTTCGGCCCCTAGGTCAAGACGGCACCTGACCGCACTGAACCAAAAGAGTTCAATCCGATCAGAAAAGGCTGTTTGGTTTTTAAGAGAACTAAACGCTCAACTGAACTTTACGATGCGACTCATGCAGCCAACAGTTGGTCACCCTCTTCCAGCAGTTCAACAAAGGCGAAACCGAACCCGGCTTCGCTCTCCCGAACGATTTGGCCGCAAGTCTGACGGCCATCAGCAAAGGTGAGCGTCACTTCACCATTGATGGCAGCTTCCTCAAGCTGCGATATCTGCGCGCCTGAGATACTGACATCGACAAGCATGGCTTCCACAGTTTGCCCGTCACTTAATTGAACCTGAATTGCCTGTTTGGCTGGAATTCGAAGCGCGCGCCAGCGATCATCCACGTCTTCGGGAAGGTTTCAACGTCGCTCGCAAGGCCTTTACAGGTATCCGCGACCCTAAAGGTTGCAGTATTGACCGTTCCGGCTTCGCCGCGCGAGCTGCTTCGATTGTCGCGTTCAATGCAAGCAAGTTGGTTTGTTCGGCAATCTCGCGGATCAGGCTCACAACGTTGCCGATGCGCTCAGCGGCCTCAGACTAAGCTACAACTCTATGATAGCACACTCCGTTGCCTGGTGAACTAGGGTCAGGACCCAGAAATCAAAATCTTTAAGCATTTAGGGGGTATCTAGAGCGGACAACGCAATGTAGGCCTGTTCTCAGCGCTTCGAATCCGTTGCACTTTGGTAACAGAAAGATTCTTTGATGCAGGATTCGGCTCACGCAGAGTTGGCAGGAGTATTCTTCGAACCAGTCTTGTGTCATCAATGGGTGGTCGCTCGCTGGCGCTGCAGTAACGAGTAATCAGCTCTCGGTGGGCGAAAACGATAGATTGTAGGCGGGGAGTCAATCAGCTTCAAACTTTATGAGAGTTGGTGAAAAAAATTTAACCAATAATTTTCACAATATCTCTAAGTTCCACAAGAGCTGGTTGAGTAACATCCAGAGCAATTGTCAAAAATACACTGCTTTGGCGGTAGTTTTAACATTTGCTCCGGAGAAGTATAGGTGGCGTAGGTAAGAGATAATGTGGCTCGTTAGACAATTCTCTACTTTTACGATCTCTTTATTGATTCTGGTCGGTTGCCAGTCGGTAGATGTTGCTGACTTCTCTACGTTTGGAGATAACGCCGCGTCTGTAGAGGACCTTTCCAAGGTCGCATATTACAAAGACGACGAACTCCTGACGCTTGGCAAAGTTCAGTTCAAAGAGAAAAATTACGGCATGGCTTATGCTATTTTCAAGCGTGCCGTGGAAGTGTTTCCGAATGACCCTGCTGCCTGGCTTGGATATGCGGCTTCAGCCGACATGGTCGGACGCTTTGACAACGCTGACCGTGGTTACGCGTTACTTGCCAAGTGGATCCCAAATCGCACCGAGTACTTGAACAACGTCGGTTACTCATACCTCTTGCGTGGCAAACTGGTTTCAGCGCGTCGTTATTTCCTGAGAGCATATGAAATCGATCCAGCCAACGAAACGACAGCGAACAATTTGGAGCTGCTTCGTAACAGTGCGAGCTTTGCGAAACGCGGATAGAAGGGGGCACCTTCCAAACCGAGAGGTCGTATGAAAAGCGACAAAACTGCCCCGAAAACGAAGATAACCGACGATGCGCCAGCACCCGTCGAAAATATCCCTGCTTCAGCTCCGCCGGAACAAACCGCAACGAATGCCATCTGGCAGCAAAACATCCGCACACTGATTGCACTCAATGTTGTATCTGTCTCCGTCGCAATCCTGCTCTTTTTTGGGCTTCTCTTCTCATGGGCCACAATTGCCGACCTGAACCAGGTCAGAGAAGAAATCGATGGCTTGAAGCAGTTCGAAAAACGGATCGCAGGCAACGTCGACCTCATGAATGCCGGCATTCAGAACCGCCTCTCCAAGATCGACCAACGCATCGGCTTGATTCAGTCTGACATTCGCCTGATCAGCACCGGAAATCGCGGAAGCAATGAAACGATCGAGCAGCTGAGTACAATTGTTGGCGACAGCAACGAATTCTTTGGCGCAGCGCCTGCAGAAGTGATGTTGACACCAGCTCTCACCTCTCGTGAGGCAAGTGGATTTGTACCCAGACAATCTGGCGCTGGAATTGGCGTCTCCATCTCGCCGTCCCCTGCACAGCCCGACGGGTCCTCGCTATTTCGCAGGGTTGTCACACCGGACGGCAAAGTACGCTATGAACGAAGACAATAGCGACATGCGCTCAAGTTAAGCTTACGGCATGTGGGTGTGAGAAGTCCTCCTGGGTCTTGCGAGTCCTGCGAGGACACAGTGGCGCGTCAAACACTTGGCTTGAGGATACGCAGCTAGACAAACTTTACAAAAATAACCAGATAAAGCGCAGCCACGATGACCACGCCATACGGAATTTTTTTGGTATCGCGAATTTCAAGAAGGCGCAGCCCGATACGCGTGTGAGCTATCAGGTTCAGATGCGGCAGCCGCAGCCCAATGAGTGGCACGACAGCAAAAACAACGAGACCAATCGAAAACAGCAATAAATGCGTCCAACCGACGAACAGGCCAACGGGGAACAAGAGCTTTGCGTCCCCCGCCCCGAGCATTTTCAGGCCCCATAAAACAAAGCCGATGGCAAACAGCAGCGCTGCCGCACCAAGGTCGTTTAAGGGGTCAACCAGACCAGCAAGCTGAATGTCTGTTGTTGAAAGCCCGATACCGGCAACCACGATATAGGCACCGATCAGAGCGAACACGGTGCGGTTCCTGATCTTCCACTTTCGGAAGTCTTCTATCGCAGCAAAAGCGAAGAGCCCTCCCGACAGGCCAAGGCATATATAAAAGAGAACAAATTCCAATGTCGACGCTCGCAATTTGTTCAGCGGCACAAGGTGGTCCAGGTGCAACTGAAATTCTCGAGAATGCAGGAAATTCTTCAGCTCACGTCAGTATAGCCGACCCGACTGCATCAGACCTTCCAAAGAAGAAGCGACAAATACAATTCACGCCAACTGCTTTCCAATACCGGCAAGCGACCACCGTGTTTTGAATATTCCACATTAGCGATTTGAAGTTTATCGTCTAACCAAACGCAGAACCTTGAAATGGCAATTGAGGCAAGAGGCGACCAGGAACGCCAGCAACAACACCTGTACAAGTTCCATTTTCGTAAAATAGAGCAAAATGTGACTGACGGTACCTTCTGCCCGTAGAGGCATTATTGCGTTGATGGAATAATCATTGCCTATACCTGTGGCAAACAGCAAAAAGACAGCATGAAAAAAGATAAACTGTGAGCGATGGTGCCTGTCTGACAACACGAGAAGGCTGCCAATAAAGGTCAAACAAAAAAAGATGGCAGCACAAAACAGCGCGGGGAAACCCGTCGAATAGTAGATGAGGTTAGCAGGTTCGCGGAACAGTGTCGGAACAGAGAGGAACGCTTTCCATACTAACGGGTTACCCGGATCGGCTCCAAGCCAGAACCGGAGCGCGAAAAAGAAAGACAGAAGCAAAAGACAAGCGACTGCACTTGTGTCGAAAAATTTGCAATATCTGCTCATTGCATCCCCCGATCAGTTCTGCCTTTCATCTTACGCCTTAAATATGAATTTACGCTTAAATTGATTTGGTTATTCAACAGATACTTAAAATATGGCTGCGAACCAAAAAGTCCAGCAACGGAAACTTGGATTCCCTCACTGAAAAACGCCACCCACTTCGTACCCGTGCCCACAGCAACAGTCAGACGATGTGGAGGTTTTGCCAGGCTCCTTCCAGTAATTCATCATCCAAACGCAATTCACTGCCCCTGTAACTGCAAACAGAGCTTATGAAGTCCAGGATGTATTTGGGATGATGGCCTGCCGGGGCGTTGCCCTGATCAAGGTAATAACGTTTGAAAAACCTCTCAAACTGGGCTTCCTCAAACTGGATTTGCCTCGCCTCACACTCATGGAGAAATATCAGGCGAAAGTCCTCGGCGGTCGGCACAGGTATGTTGAGCTTGTAATAGAGACGGCGTAGCCCCGCGGCATCAGCGAGCTCATGCGGGCTGATATTGGTCGAAAAGATCGCCAGCTGATCAAATGGGACGGAGAACTTTTTTCCGGTGTGGAGTGCCAAAAAATCGTATCCACGTTCCAGAGGGATAATCCATCGATTCAATATCGCTTGCGGGCTTGTTTGCTGACGCCCAAAGTCGTCAACAATGAAAATGCCGCCACTGGCCTTTAAATGAATTGGCGCTTCATAAAAATTTGCCACCGGATTGTACATCAGATCAAGCATCTGAAGTGTCAGCTCTCCGCCGGTCAGGATCACCGGCCGCCGACATGCGACCCAACGTGGATCACGCGCCACTCTCTTCTCTCCCTGATCGCTTTCGCTTAACTCTCGATCGGGCACTTCGACCGGAACATGTATGGTCTTGTCAAAAAAGTTGATGATCTGCCCACCAACTTCAATGCAGTGGGGCAGATAGATCACATCCTGAAATACGGTTCCAACCGCTTCGGCGATACTGGTCTTGCCGTTTCCCGGTTCGCCATAGAACAAGATGGATTTCGCTGAATTTACAGCTGGTCCCAGGCGGTCAATAAGAAATTCCTGCAAGACAAGATGATTTAGACACTTTTCAAGATCCGGCCGCGCGATATGCTCATGTCGAATGGTCTGCGCCCTGATCTGGTCATGAAAAGCATCGAGACTAACCGGTGCCGGTCCTACATATTTCGACTGCCCCAAAGCCTCGAGGGCGAAAGGTACCCCCGCCCCACCCAGGGCATATCGCAACTCGGACCGCATGTCCGCTCCGGCAAGTCCGCGTGCCTCAATCAGTTGCAGCTTCTGCATTTCGCCAATCAAAGGCGAAACAATCTGGATTGGCATGCAGATCTCCCGCGCAATTGCAGAAGGTGTCATGGTTCCAAGGGTGTGGAGCGTCTTTCCGATAAGCTTATGCAGCGTATCGGCATCCAGTCCTGTTTCTTCAACTGTTCTGGGGGCTCGAGGCGCTGTAATCATGTCAGGTCCAGATTTTCTTGAGGAAGAATGAAAGCGAACAGAAGAGCGGCATCTCAATGCCCCTGCTCGGGGTTAATTACACCAATAACTTTTCTAGTGCTCCAGCGACTTAATGCTTCACGTCACAAGCGGCACAGCTTCATTTCAGCGGTAGCTTGGCGTTGATCTTACTCGTCTTGTCAGCTGGCGCAAAATTGGATTGGACCGACTGGAGGGTTCTGCCTGATTGAAAAAGAAGTCAACGCTTCCAACACGATTAATCAAATTCAGCTGAATAGTATGATTTCCCCGTAGTCCAATCAACGCTATGCCTCCCAATCATTCAGGGACACTTTATTTATTTTAGTTTCAAAAAAAATAAGCACGACTTAGGGTATTTCTAGTAATGCTGTTAAACTAGACAATATAGTATTGTGAAAAATATCAATAATTGAAACTTTTACGCTACCTACCACACCGCACTAAACGGCAAAATTAGCGTAATTTTACTCATAGAGCATAATTCACCGGCTCGCAGACAGTGAAACCTTGACACAATACTGCCACTTTTCGATCAGCCAACCACTCTTTGAAATTTATTGCAGCAGTACCCACTCGCCAAGGTTGTGAATCGAGTTGCAAGTCGAATTACCTCTCATTTACAGAGACTGCAGCATTCTTCACCGTCCAAAAGCATCACAAAATCGCCGACCATATCAACAAAGTACAACAAAAAATCGCCTAAAAACAAACAAAAATAACAAATACTTAAATATTAATCTTCATAATACTTTGTTTTTTTCAAAGTTAACCATATAAACTATCTTGTCATCCGCTGTGTTTGTACTTAATTGACACTACGTCATTAACTACTTATTAATTATTGCAGAGGTTGCAATGCTCATAATTGGGACTGCCAACCTTCGGCAGTCGCTCATTGAAGAGTATTCGGCACGAAATTTTTTTAGTGCTCAAGACGGGAGAAAAGGCAATGTATATCAAAGATATGATCGAAAGATTTGCTCGTGAAGAAGACGGGATCGCCTTGACGGAATATCTCATCCTTCTCGGCCTTCTGGTTGGTGGTGTAATTGCCGCCGTGACCACCGCAGGCGGCAATCTCAGCACCGTATGGACAGGTTGGGGCACCTGGTGGACCACCGCAGTGGACGCTCCTGCTTAAAGTCTACGATCCGACGAGAGCGACATCAGGCAAATTTACCCCATCAACCATAGGCAATTTGCCAGCCTAGTTGCTTTCAAAATATGCTATTTTGGCGACTTACTGCGCGGACGTGCCAGTCCGCGCAGACTTGAAATACTTCAATTTGCTAATCAAAATCGAGTAGCGTCATGCGTGGATCAACCCTTTTCAGTGTTGCGGTTTCGGTCCTTCTGGCTGCGCTGGCTGTGTACGGTGCCCAGACCTACCTGAACCAACAAAGACTGGCGATGCAGCAGGCATTGGTGCAACCCGCACCTGAAATGCATACAGTTGCCGTCGCTGCACACGCCCTGAACTTCGGAACTCGCCTCGAAAATTCCTCGATCAAGCTCATACCCTGGCCCGCAAACGCCCGTCCGCCGGGATCGTTTACAACGGCTGACGACCTGCTAGGTGACGGCAAACAACCAAGATACGCAAAATCCTCGATCGCTGAGGGCGAACCCATCCAGAAAACCAAGATCACGGGTTTTGGCGAACGTGCAACGCTTTCAACTGCCCTGAAACCCGGCATGAAAGCTGTGTCGATCAGGGTCAATGACGTCCTGGGAGTCGCGGGTTTTGTTTTGCCTGGCGACCGTGTTGACATCATGTTGACTCGCAGTCGGCGAAGTGGCGGTCGCGGCAACGACGAAACCTTCACCGATGTCTTGCTTCAAGGTGTGAAGGTACTGGCGATTGACCAGACAGCGGATGACCGGGCAGACAAACCGTCTGTCGTAAAAACGGTCACGCTTGAGGTCGCAACGGACGAAGCGCAAAAACTCACGCTCGCTCAAAATGTAGGTTTGCTGTCACTGGCATTGCGAAACATTGCATCTGCCGACATTGAACAAATCAAACCCATCCGGATTTCGGACCTGGGCGGCGGCGTTGTTTCCAGAGAATTCGAGACGGAGAAGACAAAAGCACCCGAACCAGTCATTGAACCTGCCGCCGAGTCATTTATTGTGATAGGTGTTTCACGAGGTGTTAATCGTCAGGAATATAAGATCGGCGATGAACAAGCAGTGGGAACATCTGCGAATTAAAGTAACTCGGCCGAAAGACTGGTCAGATTTGGGGCTTATGTGACGAGACTGATGAAAGCGCCAGGGACAATGCGCAACGTTCACATATCGTTTGTTTCAGCGATGATGATCTCGCTCTTTTTTGTTAGCGCCTTTGGCGTAAATGGTGTCAGAGCGCAGGTCAACGAGACAACACTGGTGCTTAACGGCGGGAGTCTTTCCAAGGTTTCCATGCAGCCGGGAACCACGCGAACCGTAAGGACAAATCGCAAGTTCTCAGACCTTGTTGTCGGCGATCCAACGATCGCCGACATTGTGCCTCTTTCGGAACAATCGCTTTACATTCAGGGCAAGGCACCCGGACTGACCAACATTTCGATCTATAACGCCTCGAAAAACCTGCTTGGCGTGATCGAAGTTCGCGTCCAGCTGAATTTTGACGACGTTGTTCGTGCCATACGCGCGACGTCGCCCACCTCACAGGTCTCTGTCTCAAATATCGGCAATCGAATTCGTCTCAGCGGTTCGGTGAGCAATGGCATTGAACTCACCAGGGTTCTTGAAGTCGCCCAGCAATTTTCCGAAGCGCCACTGATCAACGCCTTGAGCGTGCGCAGCCCGCAGCAAGTGGCGTTGGAAGTACGTGTCTTGGAAGCAAGCCGGTCTATCGGCCGTGACCTGGGCATCAACTGGGTTGGACGTTCAACCAACGGTAACGTCAGCACCAGCGGCTCGCGCGTTCAGGTTGGCGTGGACGAAGACACTGGTGGTCTTGTTTCAGTTTTGGGGACGGGTGCAAGTGTGGCCCAGTCGGGGGCACTGCCTTTCGGTACCCTGATTGCAAAAGTGCTGGAAACTGCCGGGATTCGGATCGACACCATTATCGACGCCCTTGAAGGCAAAGGCCTGGTGCGCCGTTTGGCCCAACCGAACCTGACGACGATAAGCGGCGAGACCGCTCGCTTCCACGTTGGCGGTGAAGTGCCAATCCAGACCGCGATTTCAAATGCAGGTGGGGTTGCGACATCAACCGACTACCGGCCATTTGGCGTTCGCCTGGAATTCGTACCGACTGTTCTTGACAACACCCGTGTCAATCTCCGGGTGATGACCGAGGTCAGTGACATCGACAACACCATCAACGTCAACGGTAACCCGGGCTTCACCTCACGCAGAGCGGAAGCGGTGATTGAACTGCGGGACGGGCAAAGTTTTGCCATGGCCGGGCTGTTGGAAAACGTAGACACGCGCGACATCAGCCAGCTTCCCTGGCTGGGGCAAGTGCCTATGCTGGGTGCCTTGTTCAGATCCACAAGCTTCCAAAAACGCGAAACCGATCTGGTGATCGTTGTGACGCCTCGCCTTGTACGGCCGGCGCGCCCTGATGAGGACCTCGCCTCACCTCTTGACCGGACACGCCCGACTAACGACGTGGAGATGTTTGCCCTTGGCCTTCTGGAGGTCAACAAGGACATGCTCCGCAAGTTCAAGGAAGGCAAGGACCTGATTGGGCCCTATGGACATATGATCGATTTAGAATTTGAGGATGGTTATGTTTATTCTAAAAGGTAATTGGATAGCCATCTTCATTCTTTCAGCATTTCTGTCTGGTTGCGCTGATTACATGAACCACCGTGATACGGTCACACTTGGTGCTGGGAGCGCCATGCAGCACAATATTGCGGTTCACACAGTGAACCCGTTTCCACCGCTCGCAAACAATACGAGAATTGATCGCGATGGAAAATCGGTGGTACTTGCGCAGGAGCGCTACTTGACGCCGAGTGATCCTGACGTTGTGTCAGGAGCTGTTTCTTCGGCAGCCGGCGGAATTGGATCGTCAGAATAGACTGATTACGTCACGCCACGACGATCTGACCCGGTTGCTGACATTTGGAAGTAACGGGAGACGTTGTGTATGCGTATGTTTCCAGAATTCTATTTCGGTCACCGCTGGTGTCTACGACGCTTTGCGCGCGCTGAGACTGGTTATGCATTTTATCTGACGCTGATTGCGCTGCCCCTGATCATGGGATTTGCTGTCCTCGTAATCGATGGGTCCCGTGTCCAAAACCTGCACACTGACCTGCAAAACGCCGTTGACGCCATGGCACTTACGGGTGCACGGGAGTTGGACGGACGAAATGACTCAATAATCCGCGCAAATGCTGCAATCGCAGAACTCGGCCAAAACGAAGCCTGGTTTGGAGACGGCGGTGCCGGATTTGGTTTCGGATCGAAGATCGATGTGACATATAACGCGGCTGACGACGCAGCCAGCACGGTGGACGTCTTCTTTCTAACCGGTATACCGGGCAATCAGGTCACCGGCGGCCAGCAGGTCAATGGCGACGACATTCCCATTGACCTCGAAACCTATGCAACAACCGATCCAAACGACGCCACTTACGCAATGGTACGCGCCAAGCCACAAAGTCTGGTGACCATGTTTCCATTGCCGGTTGGCGGCCGGGACACTTTGAACGTTGTCGCGGAAGCCGTCGCTGTGTACACAGCTGCCGCCTGTGACGTAACACCAATCTACATTTGCAATCCTTTTGAAGGCGACAACCTGAGCTTCAATGAACATTTCGCTCAAGGTGACATGTATGCCCGTGAAGTCGAACTGCAAAACACTGGCAGCTCTTCTCCAGGCCCTGGAAATTTCGGGTTTCTTCGCACTGTGGGCTCAGGTGCAAATGTACTCTCTGAAGCGCTTGCAACCGGCTCCCCTGGTGTTTGCTACAAGGAAGATGGCGTCGATACAGAGCCTGGGGCGCAAGTTGGTCCTGTTGAGCAGGGTATCAACACGCGAATGGGTCTCTATGGAGGTTCCTTCGGACGTACTGACAGAGACCCACGCTACCGTCCCGATCACAATATCCGCATGGGCCAATCAAACCCGGGCGCAGGAAACAGTTGTAGAGGTTATAACCCTGAAGCTGATCCCGGAGAGGCCATGGCCTTTCCTCCTGGTGATGTCGTGACAACCCTTCCAGGAGGGTCGATTTCCAGCGCAACCTGGGACCTCGATCTTTATTGGCACATCGCACACGATGCGCTTGAAAACAGTCCAATGGTGCAGAACGACGACGGTGATTATGTCCTGCCGGATGATTATGTTCTACCGAGTGCCCCGTCTGCGGTCTATGGCCACAAACCAACCTTGCCTGCGGGAGCCAGCGTCGCCGACACAAGCCCACCATCGCGGTACGATGTCTATACCTACGAGTTGCAGAACTCGATGACGATCAATCAATCCCCGAATGGCGAATCCGGCACTCCTGCTTGCCATCGAAATTATAACATTGAAGATTACCAGGGCGAGCGGCGCACTATCTTCTCGGCAGTTTTGAACTGCAATGCATTGAATGCTGAAGGCATATTACAGGGTGCGGCCACCGACGTGCCAACTGAGGCCTTTGCACTCATGTTCATGACAAAGCCTGCATCAGCGGATGGCAACGACCGTGCCTTGAGCCTCGAATTGGTTGATGTAACAGGAGAAGGCGGACTTGGCCTGCTAGAGGAGTTTTTGCGAGAGGAGGCCGAGTTGGTGCGATGACTTTGTTCTTTCCATCTCTTCGCGCAATTTGCAAACGATTTTCCGACGGTGTCAGCGGTGTCGTGATGACGGAGGCAATACTGTCTTTGCCGATCCTCGTGCTTCTTGCAGCCGGTGTTCTCGAATTCGGCTCAGTTCTGTGGCAACGGGAACAGATCGTGACGGGCTTGAGAGATTCCATCCGATACGTGGCCCGCTGCCGGCATGCCGACGCCACATGCGATACTGTAGCCCGGAACATTGCCTATTATGGCAGCAGTGCGACAGGCACGCTTCGTGTCCCGGGCTGGAACGCCACCGATAGCCCCATCACGATAACGCGCGCCACGCTCGTTGCTCAGGACGTCGTAACCGCAAGTACAACACACACGCTCCTGAATTCGCCCCTCTTAGGCATTCTCGGCATTGGAACCATCACTGTCACGCTCGATCATCAGCAGAGGGACATAGGATGGTAAAACGGACCATCAGATCGTTTTTGGCTGAAGAGGAAGGCATTTCGCTGCTTGAAGGCGTGATCGTGTTCCCGATCATGCTGCTGACAATTTCTGCGCTGATTGAGTTTTCCTATGGAATGTATCAATGGAACCAGGCTGCAAAAACCGTTCAGCTCGCGGCCCGCAAGGCGGCAGTTTCGTGCCCGCTGACGACTGATTTCGATACGGTTTTTGCTTTTAACGACGCGCTCGGAGGACAGCTCATTTCCGCAAACAGTGGTACCGTTTCCCAGTGTGGATACGGGACCGGAAATGCATGCATTGCCGCGAGGCTCAACAACCTGGTGGACGGACCTGCGGAAAATCCGGAAAACTATACATGGAAGGGCATGAAACGTTTTTTCAATCAGGATGACTTCGCCGCAGAAAACGTTACGGTAATCTATGAACAGAGTGGGCTCGGTTATCACGGAAGACCAGACGGGCCGGTTGTAACTCTGCGTTTGGAAATTCGAAATGTAATTTTTGATCTGCCTGTCGTCGGCGCGCTCCTCGGGTTGCCGGACGTCACAATCCCGAGTTTTCCCGTTACGGTGGGGACAGAAGATCTCCAAAGCGGACCGAATGATGATTGCACTTAAAGTTTGGAAAAAAGCCCTATGAATTCATTTTCAAGCGCGACGCAAAAATCGCGCGTTCTGGTCATTTCTCCAGATCCCGACACGCTCGCTTTCGTCAAAAGTACCCTATCCGCCATATCACACTACGAAATAGTCAGTGTTTTGCTGAAAGATTTCAAAGCGCTTAGCAACACAGACCCAACTTCGTTTGATCTGGTAATTTTTGACGTTCACGAAGGAGAGTTCCTTCGGCAACCTGAACTCTCCGCGCTGCGCAACAAGGTCAGCGAGAACCCATTTATTTTCGTCTCCGACGATTTGACGGATGAAAACATCCGACTGCTGTTTCAGCTCAATGGCAGCGACTGGTTGCACAAGCCAATTCAACGCAGAGCATTGCTGGATTCCGTCAATTCACACATTCAGGTCGCAAAGTCGCATGGAGGCCTCGTTCACGCCGTGGTTTCGGCAGGCAGCGGAGCCGGAGGAACAACTGTTTCCCTTTCGCTTGCCGCACACCTTGCAACCGGATCAAAGCGCGTAAAACCGCATGCAGCCCTGTTCGACCTGGATTTCTCAGCCGCTGATTGCGGAACGTATGTCAATCTTTCCAATCCATACAACCTGCAAAGTGTCCTGGAAAATCCACAACGCGTCGACATTGAATTCATCGATATTGTTAGAAAACAACATGATAGCGGGTTCTCGCTTTTTTCATTCCATAAACCCGAACTGACCCTCTCGCCGAATGCAAGCGAACTCGTTCTGCGGATGCTGGATATCATCGCATTTCAGAACGACCATACAGTTTTGGATATCCCTTATTACGAAACGCCTTGGCGCGAAACTGTCCTGGCCTCAGTCAACTCGGTCGCGATTGTCACCACGACAACGATACCGGCGCTACAGGCAGCAAAGGACGCCAAAAAGCGCATCGCCGAAATCAGAGGCGAAAGCCGCACGGTTCAAATCGTTGTAAACAAGGCTCACAGAAGCGGTATGTTCGGAAGTGAACTCGGCAGTTCCGACATAAAAAAGATATTCAAGGAAGACACTTTTACTTTCATTCGCGACGAATGGGACACCATGACGAGCGCTCTGAATCGTGGAATACTTCCACATGACGTTAATGCTAGATCCAAGTTCGGCTTGCAAGTCGGTCGAATAGCTGAAACGCTCAGGTCCATGGGATGATAGATCGAATGAAGACACATGCACTGCTTGCGCTGAATGCAGCACTTGTCTGCATCTTCCTCGTGCTGGTGAGTAACCAGGCGAACGCTACATCGCGTTGGGCGGTGCCGCGCGACCATGGACCGGCCTCAAAGCAACTCATCAAACTCGAAACCCAGGAGCGGCCTGGCACAATCATCATTTCAAATGAAAACAGAACCCTCGATGTTGTGCAGGACCGGCAAACTGTTGCCCGCTACCGGATCGGTGTCGGCCGCGATGGCTTCACTTGGAGTGGGACTGTCAAAGTGGGGCGGAAAGCCGAATGGCCGACATGGCGACCTCCTGCGGCGATGCGCAAACGCAGTCCGGGTCTTCCAAGCGAGGTGCCACCCGGCCCACACAATCCGTTAGGCGCCAGAGCGATCTATCTCTTCGATCAAGGCTCAGACACGCTTTATCGAATTCACGGCACCAATGACTCTGACTCCGTCGGCGGCTTTGTCTCATCGGGCTGTTTTCGCCTGTCAAACAAGGACATTCTTGAACTTTACAACAAGGTCAAAATTGGGACCAAGGTCATCGTACGATAAGACAGCAACTGCCTGGTTGGATTGATTTGAACATGTTGTAAATCAGCAAAGTGAGGAAGCGGTAATGTCAAATGCATTCATGGGACGCTTCTTTCGACCAAACGAAGAAGCAGCTCATAAAGCTAAACCGGCTTCCGCAGAAGCCGATCAACTGGACCACGCGAACGAGCCCCCTCCTGAAGACGTGCAAACGAACGATCAGTCCCCCGACGATACCAACATGCTCGCAGAGCGCGTCGCGCTTCACAAACATCTTCTGGAACGGATCAACCTCAGTTACCTCGACACGATGACGGTGGAAGAACTGACGACGGAAATCCGTCCGATTGTCAGAGAATACATTAAGAAAAATCATTTTCCTTTGAGTGGGCCGGAATTGGACGCACTCATAGAAGATACGACAAATGAGATGTTGGGTCTCGGTCCCATTGAGCCTTTGCTAAAGGACGACAGTATCGCTGATATTCTGATCAACAATCACCAGCAAGTCTTCATTGAACGGTTCGGGCAGCTGGAGGAAACCAATATCCGTTTCAAGGATGAGGATCACCTTCTCCGTGTAATCAATAAAATCGTTTCCGCTGTCGGCAGGCGTGTAGATGAATCCTCACCGCTGGTGGATGCCAGGTTGTCGGATGGGTCGCGCGTCAACGTTGCCGTCCGACCTGTGGCCGTTGACGGGCCCATGGTTTCAATCCGGAAATTCTCCCGCAAACCGCTGACGCTGCAGCGTCTGATAGAAAGCCGGTCAATGGCGTCAGCGATGAATACGCTTCTTGTGGCCGCAGTTAAGGGACGGATGTCAATCGTTATCTCTGGTGGCACCGGGTCCGGTAAGACCACCATGCTCAACGCTCTTTCGTCACAGATATCGAACAAGGAACGGCTCATTACGATTGAAGACGCGGCCGAGTTGCAGCTTCAGCAAACCCATGTCTGCCGAATGGAGACCAAACCTCCCACGCTCGACGGAAAAAACGAACTGCGTCAGCGAGAACTTCTTAAAAATGCCCTGCGCATGCGGCCAGACAGAATAATCGTGGGCGAGGTCCGCGGTGAAGAGGCCTTTGATATGCTGCAGGCCATGAACACTGGCCATGAAGGCTCCATGTGTACGGTTCACGCCAATACGCCTCGTGATGCCATCTCGCGGCTTGAGCAGATGATCGGTATGGCAGGTCTGCCCATGACCCAGAAGAGTATTCGTGGACAAATTGCTTCGGCGATTGATCTGATCGTTCAGGTTCAACGCCTCCACGACGGAAGCCGCCGGGTCACTTCAATTTCCGAACTCACCGGCATGGAGAACGACGTTATTCAGATGCAGGAGATAATGGCTTTCAAAAAGACGGGCGTGGACGCAGAAAACCGCGTCACGGGCAATTTTCTCGCGACAGGAATTCGTCCAAGATTTCTGGAAACGATCGCGGAAGTTGGCCTGTCTGTTCCTGATCACATTTTCGATCCATCGCATTCACTGAAATAAAGCTCTGGCATGAACATACTTTTGATATACGGCGCAATATTTCTAGCCAGCTTGATCTTTTTCGATTCAGCGCTCCGCCTTTTGCGCGGTTACGCTTCGAGCAAAAAACACGTCAACTACCGCTTGAAATTGCTTGAATCAGATCAGGACCAAAAACTCGTTCATGAGAGTATGCTTCGAGAGCGCACACTCGATTACGGCGTATCCGAGCAATATATTTCATGGTTTCGGAAGATTTTTATACAATCCGGCTTAAAGCTCGACATCAAAAGAGCTATTTTATATTCGGCCTGCTACGTCCTGATATCATGGCTAATATTGGGGCTCTTTATTTCCTTTCTATATTTGAAGATATTTATTGTGTTCTTCACTTTGATTATTTTCGCTTTTGCCTACGTTTTTTACGTGCGAAGCAGAAGGGTCAAAAATTACTTGCGACAATTGCCGGACGCGCTGGACATCATCACGCGAAGTCTCGCCGCAGGGCATCCGCTGCCAACTTCCATCTCACTGGTTGGCAGGGAAATGGCGGATCCTGTCGGCAGTGAATTCGGGATTCTAAGCGACGAACTTACATATGGGACCGACGTTAACGACGCGATGCAAAATATGGTTGATCGCGTAGGCGCGGACGACCTCAAACTTGTTGCCATTTCTCTTGCCGTTCAACGTGGAACAGGCGGCAATCTGGGCGAAATTCTGGACAGCCTCGCCGAGGTTCTCAGACAAAGGCTCATCATCAAGGCCAAGATCCGCGCTCTGTCAGCAGAGGGGCGAATGACGTCGTGGATAATGGCGGCATTTCCATTCTTTCTCTACTTCATGATCAATGCCTTGGCGCCTACATATTTCGACCCGGTATGGAACAGCGGTTACGGCAACGTCATTGTAGCGATCGGCGTCATTATCATGATCGTGGGCATGGCAATTCTTCGAAAGATTGTGAATTTTGATTTTTAGGAGCATGGCCAATGAATGACATTCTGATATTGGCTGCTGTCTTTATAGCGGTGCTATTGATTTCCACGATCATCGTCAATTGGATAGGGTCGCGCGCCGAACTATCGAACCGCATCGAAGAAACTTCTGAAGAAAGTCCGGAAACCGAACTGAACTTGCCGCAAAAGGGGCTGGCAGGATATTCCCCGGCAGACAATGAATTGCTCGCCAACTATTTTGATGTCGTCAGAAGGAACAAAAACCCAAATTCACTCCGTTTTCGACTGATCCGAGCCGGCTATTTCTCAAAATCGGCGACAGTATCTTATCAATTTGTACGGCTCATCGTTTCCGCTGTGGTGCTGGTGGTCTCCTTTTTTGCAGGCAGTTACTTTTTCCCAGGTCAATCGGGTCCGACACTCCTTGTCATGTCCATGTTTGTTTCAACCTTCACGTTTTTCATCATGAATATATTTCTTGAACGACGGGGAGACAAACGAGAACGCGAGTACCGAAAGCTGTTTCCGGACTTCATGGATATGCTCATCGTGTGCGCCGATGCAGGGCTCAGCCTCGAGGCCTCGGTTGACCGGGTCGCGAAGGAATTTCTGCAAACGCATCGAAGCTTCGGAATTCATTTGGCAATCATGATGCTCGAAGTTCGCGGTGGCCGTCGTCTTCGGGAGGCCTTGGCGAATTTTGCAGAACGCGTGCATATCGAGGAAGCAAGAACCCTCGCTGTTTTACTGCGCCAGTCAGAAGAATTGGGTTCAAGCATCACCAAGACCTTGAGGGTCTACAGCGCCGAAATGCGTCAATTGAGAATTATTCGAGCGGAAGAAAAAGCCAACACGCTTCCAATCAAGATGCTTTTCCCCTTGGCAACGTTTTTGTTCCCGATAAGTATCTTGATTGTGCTCGTCCCCATCACACTGAAAGTTCTTTCAATGATCTCGAATCTCGTCCCACAATAATTTTGGAATTGTTTTCTGGATCAGCTGCTTTTGCGGGTTAGCTTATTGCAAATTTACAAGGCAGTTCACAGCTGATAACCCTTTGGATTCTTGACCACCCACTTCCATGTGTCGGCGCACATATCCCTGAGGTCTTTCGACGCTTGCCAGGACAGAAAGTCGGTCGCCATCTGGGTGTCGGCATAACACTCAGCAACGTCTCCTGAGCGCCTGGCGGCAATGGAATATGGAACTTGCCGATTTGAAGCGCGCTCAAATTCCTTCACCATTTCCAGGACGCTATGGCCGTTTCCTGTCCCAAGATTTACCGCAAAGCTGTTTTGCGAAGCCTCCAAGCGACCCAGCGCTTCATACGCACGCAGATGTCCCTCGGCCAAATCCACAACGTGAATGTAGTCCCGAACGCCTGTTCCGTCGCGTGTATCGTAGTCATTTCCAAAGACATTGAGCTTGTCCAACCGGCCTCCGGCAACTTGAGCTATGTAAGGCATCAAGTTGTTCGGGACACCGAGAGGATCTTCACCGATCAAGCCGCTGCTATGTGCGCCAACCGGGTTGAAATACCTCAGCATTCCGATCCGCCAACGCGGATCGCTGGCCGCAACGTCCCGCAGCATGTCCTCAACCATCAACTTCGTGCGCCCATAGGGGTTTGTGGGTGCCAGAGGATGATCTTCAGTCAAGGGCAGCCGTTGCGGTTCGCCATACACGGTTGCCGATGATGAAAATATAAGATCGTGAACACCGGTCTTCGCCATGGCGCTCAGCAACCGATGGGTCCCGACAACATTGTTTTCATAATAGGACAAAGGGTTCTCGGTGGATTCTCCCACTGCCTTCAATCCAGCAAAATGGATGACCGCCGTGCAATTGTGTCGCGACAACACGGCTTCTATCGCGGCTTGGTCACGAATATCTGCCTGCTCAAGGAGCACGCTCCTACCGGTGATCGTTTCAACTCTTTTCAGGGACTCAGCATTCGAATTGCTTAAATTGTCGAGCACGACAACGTCATGCCCCGCTTCAAGAAATGTCACGCAACAATGGGAACCAATGTAACCGGCGCCTCCGGTAACAAGGATGGTCATGGCAATGGACTCCGAATTCCCTAAAACAACACTTTCAACCCGCAGACCTAAAATCGAACACGTCGTTCCACAGCGTGATCAAACGGTCTCGTTTCCAGATATACCTGCTATTCAACCGTGAGAAATAAAATTCTCTCAAACACGAAAAACTATTGAATATCAGTTTCCAAAAGCCTTCGGTGCTCCCTAGTTTGGCCCCTCGTTCTATCCTTCAAAACCACGGGTAAGAAGATGTGTCGTCGAAGGTGAATGGATCCACCCCGATAACGGTTACGCGTTTTTTAAGCTGGTACAACACGTTTTCATTTCCAATCGCCAACGCCGTATTTGGCCAGTATTTTTTTAAGCTCACCCGATGCGCGCATTCCAGCCATCTGCGCATCAAATTCCTGCACGAAATTTGAAGCGCGTGCATCATTCGGAGAAAATCCAATCATGATTTCGATGAAGGGTAAGCACCCCGCGGTTTTGTAACGCCCCTGCAAACCTTCAGTCTGGAAAAAGTATTCCGCGACCGCAACGTCCTGAACAAACGCGATCGCGCGATCAATATCCACCAGTTCAGTCAGCCGCTTCATCATGTCGGCTTCGCTGCCCAGGAGTTTGATTACACTTTCATCATTGGCTTCGACGTAATCGTCAATCTCGCCATAAATATATCCTCCGACCGTCGCAATCCTGACTGACGGGAGACTGGTCAGATTTTCATAATGCCAGGTTTGATCCAGTTTCGTGTAGAAGCAGTTGCGGGTCATGCCAATCGCTTCATCTGGAAAAATCAGGTTCGGTGCCTCCTCCTGGTAGACACCGACCAAAGCCGAGAAGTTCCCTTTTTCAACTTCTTGGATCTGGCGCAGGAATGGCGCTGTTTTATATGAAATCTGATGATCAAGTTTCGCGAACACAGAATTGACGATTTCAACGCTAAAGCCCGGCATCATTGGATCGACAGACCCGTTCTCTTCAAAAATATAAGGCCGCCAGTCCCCAGTCATGAAGGTAAGTTGTTCTGCATGTGCCGGCACATTTGCCAGAAACAACAAGGTACAAAAACAAGCACGGATAGATGACCTGATCATCGGCGTGTGCCTTTTCAAAGCGTTATTACCAGTACTCGTCCGCTAATGCTGCTCCTTGAAGTGAAGCCGAAGAGCTCGTGCCTCCCTTGAGGCAGACTCTGGATCAGACGGGCTATTCTGCAGACGATAAATGGAGTTTAGCACAGCCCTATTCAGCTGTGAGTTCGATCTAAGATGTCTGAAGATCTGATATATACAGGAACCCTGACAGGCATTGACGCTGCCGGTCCGGGAGCAGAGTCGTTTGTACGATAAAAGGACTCGCCCCGATATGTCTTTACTCTGTCCGAGGCAGAAACATGATCTTTCACGGCTACTTTCGAAGCTCTGCAGCGCATCGCTGCCGAATTGCCTTTAATTTAAAGCGCATCATGCCGACACGTAGAGACCATCATCTGCTACGTAGCGGCGGCGAGCAAAGGCAGGCGTCCTATGCTGCCATAAACCCCCAATCGCTGGTACCGGCATTGGAAATTCCATTTGAGGACAGCGGTAACGGTAAGAACGACGATGTCCTGACACAATCGCTGGCGATCATCGAATGGTTGGACGAGGTCTACCCAGAGCCACGCCTGCTGCCTGGTGACCCGCTCTTGCGCGCACAAATACGCGCCTTTTCGCAAGTAATCGCTTGTGACATTCACCCGCTTCAAAACCTCCGGGTCCTGCAATACCTCAAGAACGACCTCGGTCATGACCAGGCTGATGCCGATAGGTGGTGTCAGCGTTGGATCGGTGATGGATTAGCTGCATGTGAGGCATTATTGGCGCGCGGTGGAACCACAGACAAATTCTGCTTCGGGAGCACACCGACCCTGGCAGACATCTGTCTTGTCCCCCAAGTCTATTCAGCAAAGAGATTTGGTGTGGACTTGACTGAGATGCCCCGCATTCAAGCCATCTTTGCAAGTTGCGAAAAGCTGGAAGCCTTTCAAAGCGCGAGGCCTGAGAACCAGCCGGATGCGGAAAGCTAAGCCGACATCTTACTAGACAACTCGCAAATTACCTCAGCCGAAAGTCCAGCAAATGATCCGTGCAGCGATCGGTTTTCAGATGGCTCCAGATTTTCTGAACCAGCGGTGACGTCGCATCGCGTTTTTTATAGGCCCAGATTTCAAGGTCCATATCGTATCTGCCATCTCCTGCAAGCGCGAACTGTCCTGAACGTACACTGTCAAATGCACTGCAGGAGGGAAGCCACAGCATCTTCTGTTCCAGAACGGCGAGTTTTTTCATGAACTCGCAGGTGCCGCTCTGGGACGTGCGTACGAAGTTGGGATCTTGAGGGGTCATACCGGAAAAAATGAGATCCTCGATCTTTGCAAAATAGCCGGTCTGACCGTAACCGATGTATTCGAGACCGCTGCGGGGCGGATTGTCGACATCGAAAGCCGGGCGGCCATCGTCGTCAAGTGCAGTACAAAGATGCATAACATCTTCGCCCAACTTGATGGACTCAAACTCATGATGTTCAAAGAAGGCTGGCACTTGCGGCTGATAATAGAGCAGCACGAGATCCATCTTCCTATCGCCGAGCATTTCGATCATTTCATAGAAATCATAGGTATCGATCGAGACCGTGAAGTCACCACAGGCTGCCTTTATCTGCTGTAGCCATTCCGGCACAAAACTGAGGGCGAGCGTTGTCGCCGCTGCCAGCCGAATGTCCGGTATCGAACTGATGTTGCGCCTTTGAAATTCAACGCGGTTAAGCTCAAGTTCCCTAAGGACATTTTGCGCGGTGTCTCGAAATACCTCACCTTCCTGCGTAAGCGAAACAGGATAACTGCTACGGTCAAACAGCTCGGCCCCCAACCAGTTTTCCAGCGCTTTGATCCGGCGGCTGAACGCGGATTGTGTGATGTTGCGTTCCTCTGCAGCCTGAGAAAAATTTCCCCTTTTGCTCAACACAAGAAAATCAGTCAACCAATTGGTGTCCACCACACTCTCCTGCACCAGAAGCTGAAAATATAAGCACCGCAATAAACTATGCAAAATTTGCATAACAAGTCTGTTGGTTGAGTTCAACCTGTCGAGGTAAGCTCATTTCGCTATCTGAATGCAGAAAAGCTTGCTCGAAAAATGAAGTGAGACTGCATACGATCCGACCGGCGCCTGCCGGCATTTTAGAGCCCGAGTTGTTCCAAGAGGGGGATAATCGTGAAAATCACATCATCTTTTATGAAAGCGTCGCTCGCTGCAGTGCTTGCAACGTCAGTCGCTTTTCCGGCATTTGCAGAAACGCCGAAAGACACATTTGTCATCGCACGCAACACCGCAGATGCCATCACTTTGGATCCCGCTGAGTGTTTTGAATTTACCGGCGGCCGTATTGTCGCAAACCTGTACGAACGGCTATTTCTGTTCGAGCCGGACAATCTGACCAAACTTGTCGGCGGCATAGCAGAATCCTACGAGTTTTCAGATGATGGCAAGGTCATCACCGTAAAGCTGCGCCCAGGACTGACGTTCCATTCCGGTAACCCGGTCACCGCACAGGACGTCGCTTATTCGCTTGGCCGGGCGGTCAAGCTGGACAAGACCCCTGCATTCATTATCAAGCAGATCGGCTGGACCGCCGACAACGTCGATGAAGCGGTTGTTGCCGTGGACGACCAGACAGTGCAGATCAACATCCTGGCCGACATGTCTCCGGCACTTGTGCTCAACCTGCTTTCATCTGGCGTTGCCTCGATCGTGGACATGAAAGAGGTCCAAAAGCACGAAGTTGACGGCGACATGGGTTACGCCTGGTTGAAGGACCATTCAGCCGGCTCAGGGCCCTACAAGCTGAAAACCTGGAAAGCCAACGAACTGGTCATGCTGGATGCGTTCAGCGACTACCGTCACGGCGAACCGGAAATGAAACGCGTCGTGATCCGTCATGTGGCAGAGCCATCCGCACAGCGTTTGTTGCTGGAAAAAGGTGATGTTGATGCCGCCATGGAATTGACTGCCGATCAGCTCAAGGGCCTGGCTGGCAATTCCGATGTTTCCGCCGAGCAGTATCCAAAGGGATACCTGATGTACATGGCGACCAACATGGATCATCCGGTTCTTTCCAAACCGGAAGTTCGTGAAGCGCTCAACTACATCGTTGACTACGACGGTATGGTCGGATCCATTCTGGACGGACAGTACAAGATCCACCAGAACTTCTGGCCATCGGGCATGTGGGCCGCCTCCACTGACAACCCATATAATCAGAATATGGAGAAGGCCAAGTCGTTGATTGCCGATGCCGGGATCGAACCTGGCACCAAGATCACGATCGACACATTGAACAAGTCGCCGTTCAAGGAAGTCGCTCAGAGCATTCAGGCCAGCTTGAATGAAGTCGGCATCGACTCCGAGATCATCCTGTCTGATGGCAAGACCCTGTGGCCAAAATATCGTGCCCGCAAACACGAGTTGATCGTTGCACGCTGGGGCCCGGATTATTCCGACCCGCATTCCAACGCAGATGCCTTTGCCCATAATCCGGACAATCGCTTCGAAGCCAAACTGACCGGCAAGCTCACCTGGCGAAATGCCTGGTCCGCAGACGGCCTCACCGAGCTGACCAATCAGGCAGCAGCTGAGTCCGACCCGGAAAAGCGTGCCTCGATCTACGCCGAACTTCAGCAGAAAGTGCGTGAAGATTCGCCGTTCACCATCATGTTCCAGGCGATTGGCACCTTCGGTCAGCGCGCGAATGTTGATGGGTTCGTCAACGGCGTAACGTCAGATCAGGCGTACTATCGAACCGTCACCAAATAAAATCAGCATGACCGCTCATGTCAGCCAATATGACATGAGCGGTTTTTGGTTTTGCGCGAAGCCGCGCTCCCGCTAATATCTCGAGCGGGCGTGCGGCTTTGTGTGACCAGCAGTTGTTACCCGTTTTTGATCAAGAGTTCTGAAATGCGCTCCTGGTCCGGATCATTGCAGCAATTTTGTTGCAAATGGTCATTGGGTTACGCTTCAGCAGTGCTAATTGCAGGAATTCCTGAATGACGGACAGTTCCACAGTGCAAAACGCGTCGGTGGATTTCAAACCATACGTGAATGTGGCCAGGACGATCGGTGGGGGCGTCGTCATGCTCATCCTCACCTTCATCGGCCTGACGGCCATTACATTTATTATCGGCCGCATAATGCCGAATGACCCTGTCGTTGCCATCGTCGGTGATCGCGCCTCCAAGGAAGTTTACGAGGCAATGTACTTCCAACTGGGTCTCGACAAGCCAATCTGGCAGCAATATCTCATTTTTCTGAACAATGTCCTGCATGGCGACTTTGGCAACTCGGTGATGACCACCCGTCCCGTGATTGAGGACATCAAACGCTTCTTCCCCGCAACGCTCGAGCTTGCAACAATCGCTACCCTGGTTGGCATTATCATCGGCATTCCAGCCGGTGTTCTTGCAGCCGTGCGTCAGGGAAAGCTGATTGACCATTTCGTCCGAATTGTCGGGCTTCTTGGCCATTCAATTCCCATTTTCTGGCTCGGCATGGTCGCTTTGCTTGTTTTTTATGCCAAGCTTGATTGGGTTGCAGGCCCAGGCCGAATAGACTTTTTCTATGATGGCATTGTCGAACCATTCACCGGCGTCATCCTGATCGACGCCGCTCTGGAGCGCCAATGGGATGTCTTTCACAACGCCCTGTCACACGTCATTTTGCCAGCTTCGATGCTTGCGATTTATTCGCTCGCCTATATCGCCCGCATGACAAGGTCTTTCATGCTGGATCAGCTGAACCAGGAATATGTGCTTACAGCACGTGTAAAAGGGCTGAACGAAGGGGCAGTGATCTGGCACCACGCGTTCCGCAATGTGTTGGTGCAGCTGATCACGATTATCGGCCTGACTTATGCCAGCCTGCTTGAGGGATCAGTCCTGACCGAGACCGTCTTCGCCTGGCCCGGCATCGGCCAGTACATCACCAATTCGCTTTTCAATGCAGACATGAATGCAGTGATTGGCGGCACGCTGGTGGTTGGTCTGTCCTTCGTGTTCATCAACATGTTGTCCGACATTCTCTATCGAATTGTCGATCCGAGGGCGAAATGATGTCAGACACAACATCCAGACAGAATACTGGCTTGATCGCCTGGCTCCTGGCGGATTTTCCGCAAAACGCCTTTCAGGCAAAGTGCCAGCGCGCATATATTGGCTGGCTCTCCTTCAAGACCAACCCGATTGCGATGTTCGGGCTGATTATTGTCACGTTTCTTTGCCTGGTCGCGCTTTTTGCGCCCTGGATCGCCGGTGGCGACGGCGACACACAAGATCTGGCCAACCGGCTGGCGGCTCCGAGCGCCGAGCACTGGTTCGGGACCGATGAATTGGGACGAGACGTTTTCGCGCGCATCGTGTGGGGCTCCCGCGTAACGCTCTATATCATTTTTCTTGTCTCCATCATCGTCATGCCGGTTGGGCTGATCATCGGCACGGCCTCCGGCCTCTTTGGCGGTGTCGTCGATAAAGTGCTGATGCGGATCACCGACATTTTCCTCGCGTTCCCGCGCCTCATCCTGGCGCTTGCGTTTGTTGCGGTATTAGGACCAGGACTGGAAAATGCCGTTCTCGCAATCGCGTTGACAACATGGTCACCTTATGCCCGCCTTGCCCGCGCAGAAACACTGACCCTGCGCAGCAGCGAATACATCATGGCCGCCGAGATCATGGGCGCTTCAAAGGCCCGCGTTTTGTTTGCCCATATCATGCCGATGTGTATGTCTTCGACCATCGTCCGGCTGACACTGGATATGGCCGGCATCATTCTGACCGCTGCTGGTCTGGGTTTCCTTGGGCTGGGCGCTCAGCCGCCACTTGCGGAGTGGGGTGCGATGATTGCCACGGGTCGCGATTTTCTGCTTGATCAGTGGTGGGTGCCGACAATCCCCGGCATCGCCATTCTTGTGGTTTCCCTCGGCTTTAACCTGCTTGGCGACGGTCTGCGCGATGTTCTTGATCCGCGCAGTTCAGGAGGACAATGACCATGAACGAAATGTTCACCACCGGCCTGTCTTCCGAACCACCAACAGATGAGCCTCTTGTCTCTGTGCGCGACCTGCATGTTCGGTTTTCGACGCCCAAGGGGCCCGTGCACGCAGTTCGCGGGGTCAGTTTCGATCTGGGCCGCGAACGACTTGGTATCGTCGGAGAGTCCGGCTCAGGAAAGTCCCAGACGGGTCGCGCATTGTTACGTTTGACGGCAGGCAACGGGAGCATCAACGCGCGTAAAATGGTGTTCGATGGCCTGAATTTGATGCGAGCCAGCGAAAAGACCATGCGCGGCATTCGCGGTTCACGCATATCCATGATCATGCAGGACCCGAAATACTCGCTGAATCCGGTTCTGACCGTCGGCGCACAGATCGCTGAATCCTGCCGCAGACATGAAAACATTTCCAAGGCGGACGCAAAAAAACGCGCACTGGCAATGCTGGAAACAGTCCGCATTCGCGAACCTGAGAAAGTCTATAATCTTTACCCTCATCAGGTATCCGGTGGCATGGGTCAACGCATCATGATTGCCATGATGCTGATCACCAACCCGCAGGTCATGATTGCCGATGAGCCAACGTCTGCTCTTGACGTGACCGTCCAGATGCAAGTGCTGAAGCTGCTTGACGACATGGTGCGGGAACGCGGGATGGGTCTTGTTCTCATCAGTCACGATCTGCAACTGGTCTCAAGCTTCTGCGACCGCGTACTTGTCATGTATGGTGGCCGTATAATGGAAACACTGGATGCCAAAAATCTGGATCAGGCGCAGCACCCCTACACCAAGGGACTTTTGAACTGCCTGCCACGCCTGGACGGCACTCACGATGACTTGCCTGTGCTGAAGAGGGACCCGGCATGGCTCACAGAACCGGAACATGCTGATGGAGGCCTCTCATGATGATTGACATCAAGGACTTGTGCATCACCTTCGGCGCAGGAAACCACCAGATACATGCAGTCAGGAACGCAAACTTGCAGGTTGCGGAAGGCGATAGCTATGGCTTGGTCGGGGAGTCTGGTTCGGGCAAGTCCACTATCCTGCGCGCCATGGTCGGCATCAACGCTCGTTGGACAGGTTCCATCGAGGTAGATGGTAACACGCTGACACCAAAGCGAACGGTGGCCTCACGCAAGCATATGCAAATGGTTTTCCAGGATCCCTACGGCTCACTCCACCCGCGCAGAACAGTGGATGATACCTTGAGCGAACCGCTCGTCATTCACAAAATGGACAAACGGGAGGACCGTATCATCAGGATCCTCAAGGAAGTTGGTCTCGGTCCGGAATTCCGTTTCCGCTATCCTCACCAGCTCTCCGGCGGACAAAGGCAACGCGTGGCGATTGCCCGCGCGCTCATTCTGGAACCAAGGGTCATTCTTCTTGATGAACCGACAAGCGCCCTCGATGTATCGGTGCAGGCTGAGATCCTCAATCTGCTCTCAGACCTGCGCAAGACACACGGCCTGACCTACATCATGGTCAGCCACGACCTTGCCGTTGTCGGTCATCTGTGCAGCAAGATCGCGGTGATGAACCGCGGCGAGATCATCGAGGAGATTACAGAGGAACAAATGCGCACTGGCGAGGTCGAACACGATTATACGCGCCAGCTCTGGACCGCGTCCCATGGCTATGATCGTGCAGCGCTGGAGAGTTTCAGGGAATTTGCTTGAAGATCAGGACACTGCGAATTCCGATTCGACGATTGACCAGGCCTCCTAAAAAGCAGGTCTGGTCTTTTCACGCCAAAGCGCGCCTTCCAAGCAAGACACTACAAATCAATCTCGATGGCACCATCGGCTTTGGCGGCACGAGATTGGCACAATATTATTGCATCCTCCCGCTGCTTTTTGGACAGGACGAAGTCGCGGTGTTCCACTTCTCCGGAGACCAAACCGCACTTGCAAACGCCGCAAAGGCCGTCTGAACATTTCACGTCCACGTTGAAACCGTTTTCGATCAGGGCATCGGCAGCTGTTTTGTCTGCCGGAACTAGTATTTGCCTGCCTGAACGCGCGAGATTAAGCAAAAACGGATGGTTCTCGTAATCGGGAACTTCTGGCACATTGAAGTATTCGATGTGGCATTCATCGTCCTTGAAACCGCTCTTTTCTGCTGCATCCGTTACCGATTTCATGTAGCGATCCGGTCCACATGTATAGACATGATCATTCGGCAGGTATCGCCCGAGGATCCCCTCCAGATCCGCTCTGCTTCCCTCCTTGCTGACATGAACATGAACATGATCAGCCCAGGAGACGACCTCCAGGTCTTTCAGGAAACCGGCACTGGACCTTTCTCTGCATGAATAATGAACTTCGAAATCCGCTCCAATTGCATGCAGCCTGTGTGCCATGGCGATCATTGGCGTGATCCCGATGCCACCCCCCATCAGATAGGATTTGTTTGCGCGCTCGTTCAGCGGAAAGTGGTTGATTGGCTTGGAAATGAAAAGCTTCCGGCCTTCGGTGAATATTCGATGCAGCAACGCCGAACCGCCACGCCCCTCGTCCTCCCGCAGCACGCCTATCTGAAAGCGGCTTCTATCTGCCGGGTCGCCTGACAACGAGTATTGGCGCAGGAATTCGGGCGCTATCACAATGTCGACATGCGCTCCGGCCTCCCAGGCCGGTAGCTGGTCGCCTTTGAGAGCAACCAATTCATACTTGGTGACGCCATCAGCCATCTGTTCTGCCTTGGCGATCTCGACACGGATGACCGGTGCGTCACCTGCAATCCTGTACTCATGGGAGAGCCCGTCAGTGTCCCCTTTTTCCAGGCGCGCCTTGTATTTTTCGGCAGTAATCAGTGCCTGGTAGGCCTCAATTCCCTTTTCACGGTCCATGGGAAAGGGAAACGGCCAAGGATGAGGAGCCAGATTTGCCGGATAGACGGCAAGCGTCTGGTCTTCAAATTTCAGGTCCAGATCTTTATCTAGATCACGCTCGTTCACAGGATGGGTGGCGGGGCGATAAGCTCCATCATCTGCCAGTTCAATATCCCACCACCATTTCTTGATGGGGTTCCGCTCGCCGTTCCCGACAATGTCATCAAGCTTTGCCAGCGCGGGTGCTGCCGTTGGAATATTCATTGCCACCCAGCGAAAAGGTGCTTCGGCGAAAATACCTTCAAGGTTCCAGGGACAGGTTTTCATGCACCTGCCGCACATTGCACCGCCCTGGTTGGTGATCCGGTAGGTCGTGCACTTCTGACTATCGGATTTCCAGATTTCGTAGCCGTTGAACATCAGTTTCGGGCCCGCGGTAATCGCTCCCGACGGACATTCACGGGCACATTTGTTGCAATTCTCACAAAAGTTCTGAAGGCCGAATGAGATCGGCTTGTCGTGCGCCACCGGCATCGTTGTGGTCACGACACCTGATTTAAGGCGCGGCCCCAAAAACGGATTGAGAATGACTTCGCCTATCCGACTGACTTCGCCGAGCCCGGACAGCAGGAGAAGCGGCGGCTGCAGCACCTCACCATCGATCACGGTGTGCGCCTTGGCTTCAAACCCCAGGTTCCGGATCTGTTTGGCAACGATGCTGCCCAGAATGGAAAAGCGCAGATAGGCCCGCATCGACTGCGAGACCGCAATCCAGTCGTCTCCAGAGGCCCCCTCCATGGTTTCATACCCCTGATCAATGATCATCGAAACGGCTTGTTCATGGGGCGGTTCGATTGGAGAACCTGTGGCGTCATGCGAGTACCATGCCCACGTGGGACAACGTGAAACGCCAACCGCGTCGACGCCCAGAAAATAGGACAGGGCTTTGAGATTGTCCGCATTGGTCTTTGGGTCGGATGTTGAACCGTTTTTTTCAGTACAGGGATCACCGTCCTGAAGCAGGACAAAAGCACCAAGGGCTCGTCGTTGTGCGGTTGAGGGAGCCGACTTGCGCACATATTGCCCATTGGTCGCTGCGAGTTGGTTTTTCCTTCCCATGTCGCCGAAGAGTGACCGGGCAAACATGTCCGTGCGTTTTGGAACACGGGGAATGCGGTCTTCGTCCATATAGGTCGTCGGTTGGTCAACCCGTTTCAGAGTCTCGAAAGGATGCGCACCATCGACAAAACGTCGCTTGGCAAACAGATCCAGATTGCGTGCACTCTTGGAGGTCTTGTAACCAACCTGCCATGCGACCCCGTGCGTCCTGGAGGTGGGCTGATCCGACAACGGAACCAGCGGCTTGTCATGTGCGATCTCGAAGTCTGTTGTTATCGCGGCAACAGAAAACCGATCCTCAAGATAGGGGTTCAACAACCGCCCGCTTTCAACGGTCGCCAGACCAGAGGCGACGCTCAGCTGGTTCAGATCCACATCAGACGATGAATTGCTGTGCGCGCAAGCGTCATATCCAAGAAGTCGAATGTACTGCGCCAGCACAACAGCAACTTCAGAGGCACGCAAGGCGGATCGATGGGCCCCTGCCCCTTTGAGCCAAGTCGCACCGGGTTCGTCGGATCTGACATCTCGGGGATGCTGACACAAAAATACCAGTGCATGTTTGTGGTGTGCGACATCTTTGGGCGGGGCATTCATCGCATCGCGAAGATCTGCCATGATCAGTTCGATACCGGATGTCATGGATTTGGGCTGCGAAGTGCGCAGCTTTTCAGCCAACTGGTCGACATCAGGGTTTCGAAAACGGCCTTGCAACATCATCTGCGGCTCGAAAGCACAGGTTGCAACCATGGACGCATCTGAAAAATAGCCAAAGGCTTTCAGGTGGTTCTGCCGTTCGACGAGATCGCTCGGAACATCAGCTGTTGCTTTGTTGACCAGTCCATCCCGGATTGCGTCCAGCATCGCCTGGGCTTCGCTCATCGCATTGATGATGTTTTCCGGATGATCGGTTTTAGCAAAATGCATTTGCTCAGACCTTGGAACACCTCCAAGGTCTGGCATCGTGTCTGTTCTTTGAAGGCGCTCAAGCGGAAAGGGACCGAGATGAACGGGACGTGACTTGTCGGAGAAAACTTTCACGGCTTTCGCCTCACGAAGTTTTCCTCGACCGAACCGGAATTCAGTCCTTCACTTTCCAAAATTCTCTCCCCTATTTTCAGTCTTACAGGCCCTCAAAGACGCATAAGCTGGACCTGCTCGCCCTCGGTCATCGTGTCGATCAGATCCATGAAAACTTCGTAAGTTTTCGTGTCCAGTTTGCCGGCAAAATGTTCATTCAGTTCGCGCACCAGAACGTGGCAGACCTTCATTTTCGAGACCCCAAGCTCGGTCAGGACAACTTCGGTAAATCGCTTGTCGTCGTTGATGCCGCTACGCTCCAGCAACCCTCTTTCTTCCATGGTTCTCAAAAGCCGAGAGATCGCCGGACGGGCAATACAGATATAATCGGCAAGCTCGGATGGCGTGTTGACGCTTTCCATGCCAACGCCTCGCAGAACGCACCACATGAGCCTCGTGATCCCATGTTCCGATAGCTGCTTTTCCAGTCGGGTTTCCATAATTCTTGCAAGGCGGGTCACCTTGAAGCCAATCCGGTTATGCAGCGTGAATTCTTCGGACATTCCACACCTCTCTAATGAAACGGGTTGACTCGTAGATTCTCATACCTTCATATGCAATTAACATTGATAATTATTCAAGTTAATTATCTGAATGACGATCACGGGAGGGGGAGTCAATGCAGGTTAACATGAAGAACATCCGGTCAAGCGCGATAGCAGTAGTCGCCACTGTAGCAACGGCCCTAAGCATCCAGACACCAAACGCAGCTGAACTGAAGGCGGCACACTTCATGCCGTCCATGCATCCAATGGACAAGGGTGTGATGTCGCCTTTGGCCGAGGACATCAGCGAAGCAACCGATGGCGAACTCACTATTCGGATTTACCCATCCGGTGAACTTGGCAAAGGCCCGGTGCAACAATACAAACGCGTCGTCACCGGCGTTGCCGACATCGTTTTCGGCATTCCCGAATACACACCGAAGCAATTTTCAAAAACCGGGGTGGTGCACATTCCAGGCCTTTTCGTAAACGGCACGGAAGCGACCAACGCGCTGTGGGACAACATCCAGCTCTTTGAAGATGAATATGCCCAGACCAAGCTTCTGGGCCTTTGGGCGAACAATCCCTCCGTCCTGATCACAAGGGATAAACCCGTGCGGACCCTGGCAGACATGCAGGGCATGAAAATCCGCACACCGAACCCTGTCATGGCGACACTCGTCGAAGCATGGGGCGGGATTCCTGTTTCCATGCCAACGACCGACACCTACAACGCCATGAACACCGGTGTTATAGACGCGGTCATGATCGGACCGTCCGGCATTCGCTCCTACAAGCTGAACGAAACAGCAAAATACGTCACGACGAACATCCCATCGGCTCTGGACAGCTTCTACCTGTTAATGAACAAGTCCAGCTGGGATGGCCTAAACGATACGCAGAAGACCAAACTTGACGATCTCACCGGCCGCAAAGTCAGCTTGCAAGGTGCAAAAGCCTTTTACGAAGCTGGCCAGGCTGGCCTTGAACTTGCCAAGGAAAGCGGCGTTGAACTGATCGAGATCAGTCCGGAGGCAGAAGCAGAATTCCGAGCGAAAATGACCGACGCGTTGACGGCTTTCCTCGACAAGAAAAGCGAAGAAACGGGTGCTGATGCACACGCTATCGCAGCTGCCCTGAGCAGCAAATGACCCGATGAAACTGACAGATCCAGAAGCGACCAGCCTGCATGCCGCAGGCTGGCGCAGATGGATAGAGATCCCGCTTGTGTTTGCCGGAGGTGTGCTTGTCTTTTCGTTGATGGGCCTCTCGGTTTCCGATGCGCTGTTGCGGTCCTTTTTCAACAAGCCGATTTTCGGCGCAAATGACTACGCACAAATTCTGTTGTCGTTTGTCGTTTCGATCAGTTTTCCGCTTTGTGTTCTTGCAGGGCGACTGATCGCCATTGACACCATCGTCTTGATGCTGCCTCGGGCCTTACAGGTCATACTGGACTGGATGGTGACAATCCTCGGAACGTGCATTCTGGGTTATCTTGCCTGGCGCGCCTTTTTGAACGCTCTTGATGCCGCCACGTTCGGCGAATCCACAATGTTGCTGCAACTCCCATACGGACCGTCGTACTACGCTGTGGCTGCCGGATGCGCATTTGCGGCCGTGGTTCTGATTTTGGAAAGGCTCACGAGATGAGTCCTGAAATCTACGGTTTTCTTGGCTTTGCAGCCCTTTTTTTGCTGCTAGCGTTCGGAACGCCTGTTGCCATCGCCCTGCTGGTCGTGGGGTTTTTCGGGACGGTCGTTCTGTCCGGGTTTACCGCGGCTGCATTTTCCCTGAGTGGCCAGGTGTTTGCGACCGTTACCGTCTACGAACTGACGATCATCCCCTTGTTCATACTGATGGGGAACCTTGCGTCCTCAGCCGGATTGAGCCGTGACCTCTTCGACGCTGCTCACAAGATCATAGGCCACTTGAAGGGTGGGTTGGCAGCGGCGACAATCATGGGATGCGCAGGCTTCGCAGCACTCTCCGGTTCCTCGATTGCCTCCGCCATCACAATGGGCAAGGTTGCCTATCCAGAGATGCGGCGGTTTAACTACGGCGCACGGCTGGCGACGGGATCAATCGCAGCCGGAGGAACGCTCGGCATCCTCATTCCACCCTCCACGGGCTTTGTGATTTATGCAGTGCTGACCGAAGAGTCCATCGGACGATTGTTCATGGCCGGCGTGCTGCCAGGGATCCTCTTGACCACAATGTTCCTGCTTGCCATCGCTTTGATCACTTTGTTCTGGCCTGAGGAAGGCCCGCGTGGCCCGGTGTTCAGCCTGCAGGAAAAACTCGGTAGTTTACTGCGCGCAACCGGCATCGGCGCGATCATATTGATCACCATCGGTGGCATTTACACCGGATTTTTCACGCCGGTCGAAGCAGCAGGTGTTGGTGCTTTCTTTGCGTTTCTCATGCTCGTACTGCGCCGAAAATGCACGTTGTCCACGCTCTATGATGTGAGCGCAGAAACGTTGAAGACAACGGGCATGGCTTTTTTCATTCTTGTTGGCGCCAATGTGTTTTCCCCTTTCGTGGCACTCTCCCACCTACCGGCCACCATAGCTGATGGTATGACCGGCCTTGAACTTGGAACCTATGGAACGCTGGGGCTCATCCTCCTGGGCTACGTGATCCTCGGCATGTTCATTGAGGGTCTGTCGCTTCTCGTCATCACGCTGCCAATCGTCTTTCCACTGGTCGTCGGCATGGGATTTGACCCGATCTGGCTCGGCGTGGTCATGGTGGTCGTACTGGAAATGGGACTGATTTCACCACCCGTTGGCGTCAACGTCTTCATTGTGAAGAGCGTTGTACCTGACGTCAGGATCGAAACGATTTTCGCGGGCATCATGCCTTTTTGGTTGGCCATGATTGCGACGCTTGCGCTGATCGTGGCATTTCCGGAGATCGCACTTCTGATCCCCAACGCGATGTTCAACTGACCAAGTTACCACCATTCAAAATACGGCAGATCGCGAGTTGAGAAAAAAGACCTGATCAGTTCGTTTCCTGCTGTGCGGTTACCGTGCCATTGCGCCCTCAGGGACGCTTCAAAATGAAGTCCGGCTGGATACCAGCCGCGGAGATTGGTTCTTCGACGGATTGCCCGGCAAAAAACCCATAACCTGCAATCAATGCAGAGGAAATTCCGGCTGTCTGTGCGCCCAACACATCCGTGTGCAAGCTATCACCAACCATGACGACACGGGTACGGTCAACATCTGACCCCAGCCGTTCGAAAGCCAGGTCATAGATATTTGCAAACGGTTTTCCGAAGAAAACCGGAGATACGCCGGTCCTGTCAGCGAGCCTGTGTGCAAAGCATCCAGGTTCACTGGAAAACCCGTGTTCTCGTGGCGCTACAATATCAGGATTGGCGACCCAAACAGGTCGTGGTCTCTTGATCAACGCGTCTTCCAGCAATGCCTGCCTGCCCGCTGTCCATTCGGCGGCACCCAAAAGCAGAAAGGCATCAACTGCGTCGTATATCGCCCGGTCTTCTTCCAGATGGGTCAGATTCAGGTGTTCGAGGTCGAGCATACCTGACGCCCTTGAGAGCATCGCTCCCCAGTGGCGTTTCGGCTCCCTTTCCAACGCGGTGAGGATGGTCATCCGGCTTGAAATGACGTTTTCAGGGGCAAATTCGTATCCCAGTCGCGCGTATTTGGCTTGAAGCGAGGCATTTGGATACCCTGCCGCGTTGGTCACAACGAAAACGCGTTTACCCAGCGCCTGAAGCCGGGCAACCCTTTCAGGAACGCCAGGGATCGCTTGCTCTCCAATGTTCAGAACACCAAACGCGTCCAACAGGAAAACATCGAATTTATCAGCAATGTCATCAAGCGTGTCGTGCCAGGTACACCCGCGAGTTCCACCAGCCGCAGGCAATCGACCGCGCGCAGCTTCATAAGCTGCAAACGCGGTCTCCAAAGTCATTTCGGTCAAATAATTGCTTCCCGTACCTTTGCCGAGACCCATTCGCTGAGGACGACAGCCGCCAGAATAACCAGAAGGATCAGACTGACCTGCGGCCACGCCAGAACATTCAGGGAAGACGACAACTGCAGCCCGATACCGCCTGCGCCGACAAGACCCAACACAGTCGATTCCCTGATGTTGATATCCCAGCGGAATACCGCGACGCCAGCAAATGCCGGCGCAATCTGTGGAACAATTCCGTAGGCCATGACCTGCCAGCGTGATGCGCCGGTTGCCGTAATTGCCTCCACCTGTGTCTGGTCAATCTCTTCAATCGCTTCGTAGACCAGTTTGGCGCAAAAGCCGATGGATCTGATTGCAATTGCCACGACCCCGGCCAGAACACCCGGTCCGATAACCGCAATCAGCAACAACGCCCAGATCAGCGAGTTGATCGAGCGGGTCGACACGATGATCAGGAGAGCGATCGGCCTGACGAACGTCGCTGAGGGCGTAGTGTTGCGGGCGGCCATGAACGCGATTGGCACAGCAAAGCAAAGCGCGATGAGTGTGCCAAGCGTCGCGATGTTCAAAGTATCCCAGATCGGACGGCCAAGCTGAGTGATATATTCCCAGCGTGGGGGCGTTGCCCTGGTCCAGATATCTTCTGCGATACGCGGCGCATCCCAGACAAAAAACCAGGTAGTCACCTCGGAAATCTTTTGCCAGCAATAGACAAATATCGCGGTCCCCGTGAGCCAGACTGCCCATCGGGTCAGACTTTCCGAACGGGTTCGACGATGCCAGACCTTAGTGCCATTTTGCTCAAGTACTGGCATTATTGCACCCTCGCGCGAATGATACCGGAAAGATATTCCAGTGCCATGACGATCAGAATGATCAGGATCAGAATTGCAGCCGCTGTGTCATATTCATAGCGGTCAAACGCAGTATTGAGGGTCGCGCCAATTCCGCCAGCACCCACCAGGCCAAGGATCGCACTTTCACGAAAATTGATGTCCAGCCGGTATATGCTCAGACCCACAAGCCTGGGCATGACCTGTGGCTGTACGCCGTAGTTGATCCATTGCAGCCAGCGCGCGCCGGAGGCCTTGATCGCCTCTGCCTGGACCTTGTCCATGCTCTCGATGTCCTCGGCCAGCAGTTTGGAAAGGAAACCGATGGTCGCGAAACTAAGAGTAAGGAAACCGGCCAACGGTCCAAACCCGAATATGGCAACGAGCAGGATCGCCACGATAATTTCCTGAAGCGCACGACTGACAGCGACGATACCACGGCAAACCAGATAGACTGGCAGTGGTGCAATGTTGCGCGCGGCACCGAGGCCAATCGGAATGGAGATAGCAATCCCGACGACCGAAGCCGCGATAGTCATGATGATGCTTTCCAGAAGGCCATCACGAATATCAGTGGCGCGCGAAACGAAATCTGGTGTGGTGAACGCAAGAATGAAAGCCGCACCTCTGTCCAGGCCCTCGTAAACGCGGGACCAGTTGACATCGATTGTCAGGAACGCGGCAATCAAGTAGGCAACCGCGCCCACACCAATCGTCCAGCGTAGCCAGTCGCGCTTAATCAAGGGCGGTTTTTTCCAGCGATGCCCGAGGACCGCATCAAGTTCGTTGCTCATAGTGCAGCAACCTCGGCTTCCGCGGTCTTCTCGTCATCATCCTCGACTTTTTCAATAGTCGCTTCCCAGTCCTCTTCACCATAAATCGTTGTCAGGACATCGGGAGTGAGTTCTTCTGGACGGCCATCAAATTCGATAGCGCCGAACCGGAGGCCGACAACGCGCTGCACAAACATTTTCGCCAGAGCAACGTCATGAATATTGATAATGGCAGCCAAACCCCGCTCCGCACAGAGCTCGCAAATCAGACGCATGATCTGACGGGAGGTTTTGGGATCGAGAGAGGCGGTCGGTTCATCCACCAGAAGCAGCTTCGGGTTTTGAATGAGCGCACGACAAATCCCAACACGTTGGCGCTGACCACCTGATAGTTCGTCTGCACGTTTGTCTGCCATGGCAAGGAGACCGACCCGGTCCAGAAGGCGAAACGCTTCATCGACGCTCTCCTGGGGGTAGCGACGGGTGAAACTGCGCCAGAATCCCACATAACCCAGGCGGCCTGAAAGAACGTTTTCCATCACGGTCAGTCGCTCGACCAACGCGTACTCCTGAAAGATCATGCCCATTTCGCGGCGCTTGCGACGCAACCCGCCCGACGACAGGCCTGTCAGTTCAGTGTCTTCCAGCCAGACCTGCCCGCTGGTGGGCTCGACCAGTCGATTGATACAGCGGATCATTGTGGATTTTCCGGCCCCGGACGGACCGATCAGTGCCATAACCTGGCCTTGCGGGATGGTCAGATCAACAGCCTTGAGTGCCTGATCGCCAGTCTTATACGTCTTCACAAGCTTCTCAAGCCGCAGCATGAAGCCCCCTACCTCAACAACAGAATTCGAAAAAAAGGTGGCCCCGCAGGGCCACCCGATAGCGTTTATTTACAGGCGTAACTGACGCCATTGGCAGCATCAATTTTGCGAATGACTTCCCAGAATTCCTGATAGGTCATTTCCAGGAACTGGCCTTCGTTCGATTTTTCAAACTCGGCCTGCAGGGAAGAACCGTCCCACTTGAAATTGAAAAACGCGTTGCGGATCTTATCCTGAAGTTCAGGTGTCAGATTGTAGGCAACGCCAAAACCGGTGGTCGGAAACGTCTGAGACTTGTAGATCGATACGACCTGTTCCGGCTTAACGACATCGCGCAGGATCATGCGAGACAAAACGGAGTTGGCGATCGATGCAGCAGGATAGTCCTTGTTTGCAACGCCCAGAATCGAATTGTCATGCTTGCCTGAATAGACAGGTTCGAAGTCCCGCTCTGCCTGCATGTCAAAATCAGCTTTCAGGATCGCCGATGGAGCCTTGAAACCTGAATTTGAAGTCGGTGATGTAAAGGCAAGCTGCTTGCCCTTGATATCTTCGACTTTTTCGATCCCCGAACCCGGATAGGTAAGGATTTCCATCTCATAACCGAAATTGCCGTCTTTTGACGCCATGATCGTGAACGGACGGAAACCCGCACAGTTCACAGCCAGAGGGTTGGAGCCAGTGTTGAACCCGGCAATATGCAGACGCCCTGAACGCATTGCTTCGATCTGTGCAGCATTTGACTGCACAGGAAAAAACACAACTTTCTTGCCGGTTTCGGCTTCAAGATGGGTCAGGAAATCAGACCAGGCAGTCTTGTAAACCGCAGGATCTTCAACCGGCGTATAAGCAAAAATAAGTGTGTCGGGATCGACCAGCTTGCTGGCATCCGTCGGAATATCTGCAATCAGATCACCGTCAACATCGCAATAACGCTCGTCAAGATCTCCGCGTGGGCACTCTTGTGCACTTGCTGGTCCGGCGAATGTAAACGCCGCGACAGCAGCAGCCGAGGCAAGAAGTGTTGCAATCCGTTTCATTTTATTCCTCCCGTAAGACTCTTCAAATACCTTTCAGACCTTATTTCCGGCCTGTTATTTGTTCTCATCTCAGCGGTTTATTGAACCGCCTAACTATCGACATTGACGACTCAACGCGCAGGTTTCAAGTCATCTTGAAGTCCTACTGGACCGACATCGGGGAAAATTGATTGCAGAGCGCAGAGTTGTGCGGATTTCGAGAGTGAAAATTTTTCGAAATCGTTCGAAAGCAAATTGAATTAGGTCGGTTCAACCTGACTGATCCTGTCACACACCATTGACGGCCAGGCTTGACGCAGTTCACCCATCACCGATTTCATCTTCAAATGAATCTATTATCCAGGATTGCAGCGTTGCGGCATTTGGTATCAATTGGATATTTCTGGAGCTCGGACACATTGAAAGCAGCTCTTATATTCTTAAATACGCATCGCACACATTCGGAGGTATTTCAAAATGTCAGACAGTAAATCAGGCGGAATTGAATATCTGGATTTGGCTCCCGACCAGCCAAATGTGATCGCTATTCGCGCCAGTGGCGACATCACAGGTCAGGCGATGCACGACTTCATCGATCGCATCAAAAACGCACACGAGAAACACGGAAAACTCCGACTGTTCGTCGATCTGACCGGTTATGATGGTTTCGAGTGGTCGGTCGTTGGCGAAAAGCTTGCGAATTTCCGAACGCTGATGACCAGCTTCGACCGGTTGGCCTACGTGGTCGACAAACAATGGATGGCCTCCTGGATTTCGCTTGTAGATGCCGTCACCCCCATGCAGTTCCGCGCATTCAAATCAGAAGAGTCTGAAGACGCGATTGCATGGATTACCGGCGAATAGTTCCCGTCTGAATTCTTCCAATCTGCTTGGTGAAGCCGTCGTACCGGATTTGTCTCTGGTTTGCGGCTTCACTTTGTTTCCTTTGCTTAGATGCAGCGGCCGCCATCCACTTCCATGGCAACGCCAGTGACCATGCCAGCTTCGTCAGAACACAGGAAGCAGGCGGCATTGCCCATGTCCTCCGGGGTTGAAAATCGGCCGATTGGAATGGTGGAGAGAAACTTCGCGCGTATTTCCGGCGTGTCTTCACCCATGAAACTCTTCAGCAGGGGCGTTTCACCGGCAACCGGGCAAATCGCATTCACGCGAACGCCAGAAGGCGCCAACTCGACCGCCATCGTCTTGGTTGCTGTGATCATCCAGCCCTTCGACGCGTTGTACCAATTGAGGCGTGGACGCGGACTGAGGCCTGCCGTGGAGGCGACGTTGAGGATTGCACCCTTGCCCGCCTCGGACATGGCTGGAACGAGATAGCGCGCGGTGAGATACACCGACTTGCAGTTAACTGCCATGACGCGATCAAACTCATCTTCCGTGACATCCTGCATCGGTTTCGGCAAATGCGTGATCCCGGCGTTATTGACCAGAATATCCACGGAACCAAGCGTTGAAGCCGCTGTGTGAGCCAGATCCCGGACGCTGTCGTTGCTGGCGACATCAACCTTGACTGCAATGCCGTCCACTTCACCCGCAACCTCATCCGCCAGATCCATGTTGAGATCGGCAATCAGGACCTTTGCACCTTCTGAAGCGAATTTCCGCACGATGCCGGCACCGAACCCAGAAGCTCCACCTGTAACGATGGCTGTTTTTCCCTGCAATCTCATTCCGTTCTCCCAACTATGTTCGCTCCCACCTCCGACTTTTCCTGCGTCATCCCGGCCAAACGCAGTGCGAGCCGGGATCGGGGAGCCTGACTGTGTTTGTTGCAAGCTTCAATGGCTCACCGACCCCGGATCTCCGCTTTGCTTCGTCCGGGGTGACGAACAGGTTTTCTCACCCGTGATATGCGGCGACGGTTTTGAGCGTGGTGAAACCATAAAGCGCCTCGAAGCCCTTTTCGCGGCCATGTCCGGACTTGCCCATGCCGCCGAAGGGAAGTTCAACCCCGCCGCCTGCCCCGTAGTTATTGATGAAGACCTGCCCGGATCTGATTTTCCGCGCCAGTCGCATCTGGCGCGCGCCATCCCGGCTCCAGATACTTGCAACGAGGCCATAATCTGTTCCGTTGGCAATCGCGACCGCTTCGTCTTCCTCGTCAAACGGAATGATGACCTGGACTGGCCCGAAGATCTCGTCGCGTGCGAGTGAGTGATCTGCAGAAACATCTGCAAAGAGCGTTGGCTTGATGTAATTGCCGCCTTCCGGTGCTTCTTTCAGCAAACCTTCAGCGGCTTTGGAGAGATCATTACCTTTATCAAGGAATCCGGAAACAATCGATTTCTGCTTGCCTGAGATCAGCGGTCCCACATCTAGGTCGGCTAGTGCCGGCCCGACCTGCAATGAGGTGTAGCGGGTTGCCATCCGCTCGACCACCTGGTCATGGATAGACCGGTGCACCAGAATGCGTGACGAGGCGGAACATGTCTGACCAGCGTTCTGGATCCCTGCATTGACCAGAAATGGCAATGCTGCATCCAGATCAGCATCGTCAAACACCAGCTGCGGCGATTTTCCGCCAAGTTCCAGCGTCACGGGTACTACGTTTCGTGCGGCGGCTGCCTGCACCTGAACACCGGTCGCAACCGAGCCGGTGAAACTGACGTGATGCACACCGGGATGTGTGCACAGCGCAGCTCCGGCTTCTGAACCGAGCCCCGGCACAACATTCAACGCACCGTCGGGCAGTCCGGCCTGCCGGGCAAGATCGGCAAATGCAAGCGCTGTGAGACAAGCGTCTTCCGCTGGTTTCAAAACACAGGCATTGCCTGTCGCTAGGGCCGCCCCGACTGATCGCCCGATAATCTGCATGGGATAGTTCCAGGGAACGATATGCCCAGTCACCCCATGAGGTTCGCGCAGCGTATAAACAGTGTAGCCATCAAGGTATGGAATGGTTTCCCCGTGCAATTTGTCCGCAGCACCGCCATAAAACTCAAGATAGCGCGCAAGCGCCACGGCATCGGCCCGCGCCTGCTTCAGTGGCTTGCCGACATCAATCGCCTCGATGCGGGCAAGATGCTCCACCCGCTGCAGCACCAGTTGACCAAGCCGAAAAAGAATACGCCCGCGCTCAACAGCGGTTACTTTGCCCCATTCCCCGCGCCATGCGGCATCCGCAGCAGCCACCGCCGCATCGATATCCGCCTTTGTTCCCCTTGCGATCGAACCGATCTGCTCACCGGAAGACGGATTGAACAAGGGCAAGTCCTCACCACCCTCAGGGCTGACCCACTTTCCAGCAATCAGACACTTTGTCGGGTCAAACCAGAGATCCAGTTCCTGGGTCATGACATCTCCCTCAGGCTACCTGCACGTCTGCCGGCAATGCCGGAGCCGCTGCAACCAGTTGTTTGGTATATTGATGTTTGGGTCGATCGAAGACGTCGCCAGTTGGCCCCTCTTCGACGATTTCACCGGCCTTCATGACCAGAACCCGTTCCGTGATCGAGCGCACAACGCTGAGATCATGACTGATGAAAAGATAGGTCAGGCCAAATCTGTCACTAAGATCTGCTAGCAGATCCAGCACCTGGGCCCGCACGGAAACATCAAGCGCGGAAACCGCTTCATCGAGAATGATCAGGTCAGGCTTGATGATGAGCGCGCGTGCGATTGCAATGCGCTGGCGCTGGCCACCACTGAACTCATGAATGTACTTGTGCTGATCGTCTGAATTCAGGCCCACGCTTTCCAGCGCTTCAGCAATCGCAGCGTCCTGTTCCACGCCGCGCGGCGGATCTTCGAGCAAGTGATACGGCTCCGTAATCAGCTTGCTGACTTTCCAACGTGGATTGAAACTGCCGTAGGGATCCTGGAAGACCACCTGCATGCGACGGCGCACATCTTTGTTGGCATGGTGATGCGTAAAGACAGGTTGACCATCAAACAGGATCTCACCGCCCTGCACATCTTCCAGACCAAGAATTGCGCGGGTCAGAGTGGATTTGCCACATCCCGACTCTCCCACAAGACCCAGGCTTTCGCCGCGTCGAATCTCGAAGCTGACATCGCTCACTGCTCGGAAATGCGAAGTTGCGCCCCAAAGACCATGGGAGTGGCTGACGTATTCCCTGACCACTTTGCTTACCCGAAGCAGTGCTGCATCCTGTGTTTGACCGACACGCTCAGGAACGTGGCCGGAGGCTTTCAGAAGCGCACGCGAATAGGGATGTTGCATGTTCCGGAAAAGCGCATCCGAAGGTCCGCTTTCCACGACCTCGCCTTCCCGCATGATCACCAGATCATCGGCAAGATCGGCGACGACCGCCAGATCGTGACTGATGAGCATAAGCCCCATGCCGTCTTCGACCACAAGCCGCTTTAATAGCAACAGTATTTGGGCCTGCGTCGTGACATCAAGCGCTGTTGTCGGTTCGTCAGCGATCAACAATTTCGGGCGCAAGGCTATCGCCATCGCGATTACGACACGCTGCCGCTGGCCACCTGATAGTTCATGCGGATATCGCGACAAGGGGAACTGGTCTTGGGGCAGCTCTGCACGACGCAATGCTTCGGCGGCCCGCCGCTTTGCATCCGCCCTTGAAACATTTTCGTGGATCAAAATTGTTTCGGCGACCTGCGCACCGATAGTCTTTAACGGATTGAGCGCCGTCATGGGTTCCTGGAACACCATGCCGACCTCCCGTCCCCGAATCCCGCAAAGCTCCACTTCGCTCAGCGAAAGAATATCCTGACCAACAAGCGCAATGTTGCCTGAGCTCTCAGCGCCATTAGGCAGCAGCTGCATCACGCTGAAAGCTGTGATCGACTTGCCAGATCCGCTTTCCCCGATGACGCCGAGAACCCTGCCAGGTTCCACTTCCATGGAAATGTCTTTGAGGATCGGCACTCCGTGAATGGCAAGGGAGAGGTTCTTAATCTTCAGAAGGCTCATGTGCGTGCCCTCCGAAGCTTGGGATCAAATATGTCCCGAAGACCATCGCCCAGGAGGTTTAAACCCAGCACTGTCAGGAGAATTGCGAGACCCGGAAAGAGTGCCAGATGCGGAGCAAAGGAAATCATCGTCTGGCTGTCGGCCAGCATGCGCCCCCAGCTGGCCAACGGAGGCTGTGCGCCAAGACCGACATAGCTCAAACCAGCTTCCGCCAGGATGCCAAGCGAAAACTGGATCGTTCCCTGGACAATCAGCAGGTTGGAGACATTGGGAAGAATGTGTTCCAGTGAGATCCGCGCAGAACCCTTGCCTGCAACACGTGCCGCCATGATGTAGTCACGGCTCCAGAGCGATAGGGCAGCACCTCTCGTCAGTCTGGCGAAAACGGGAATGTTGAAGATGCCAATCGCGATTATGGCGTTGAGAGCCGAAGCACCGAAAACTGCGGTGATCATGACCGCAATCAAAAGGCTGGGAAATGCAAAAACCAGATCGTTCATGCGCATGATGAACTCATCCAGCAAGCCGCCCTTTCGTGCAGCGGCAGCAAGGCCCAATGGCACCCCGGCGACCATCCCGATTCCAACAGCGACCAAAGCAACAGCAATCGACGTTCTGGCGCCCACCATGATCATGCTCAGGATGTCGCGGCCAAACTGATCAGTGCCAAAGGGATGCGCAAAACTGGGCGATTTGATCTTGTTGGCAATGTCCAGAACGGTCGTGTCATAGGGCACCCAGAACATGCTGACGATTGCAGCGCCTGCAAATATGACCGTGAGAATAGCCCCGGGAATGAGCGTCCGGCTTTGAAGCAGCAAGTTCATCTAGCGTCGCCCCCGCAATCGAGGATCAACAAGCGCGTAGGCAAGATCGACACTGAAATTGACCATGATGACCGCAAAAACCAGCAGCATCACAACGCTTTCAACAACGATCAGATCCCGCGCACTGATCGCCTGGAACACCAGCCGGCCAAGGCCGGGAAGATAAAAGACATTCTCGATGATGATCGCGCCCGCGAGTAGAAACGAAAACTGCAGGCCCATGATCGTCAAAACCGGGATCAAGGCATTGCGCAGCGCGTGCCGCCACATGGCCTGGCCCTTGCTCAATCCTTTTGCGCGGGCTGTGCGGATGAAATCTTCGCCAAGCGTATCGAGCAGGCTGGATCGCATGACACGGGTCAGGATGCTGGCCTGCGGCAGGGCAAGTGCGATGGCCGGTAGAGTGAGGGATTTGATACTTGCCCAAAAGCCTTCATCCCATCCGGCGAAACCGCCCGCCGAAAACCAACGAAGATTGATGGCAAACACCAGCACCATCAGCATTGCGAACCAGAAATTCGGAATTGCTACACCGAGCTGGGTTACGCCCATGACACCTGCATCTACGTAAGATCCACGCCGGGACGCAGCCCAGATGCCTGCCGGGAAGGCGATCAAGGTACTGAGGGTCAGCGCATAGAGGGCAAGCGGCAGCGATACCCAGAGCCGGTCGCCGATCATATCCGCGACAGGCGTTCTGTAGGTGTAGGAAATACCGAAATCACCCGTCAGCAAACCGCCTGCCCACGACAGATAGCGCTCGAGGATGGTGCCGTTCAGGCCGAGCTGCTCCCGCAATGCGTTCAGCGTGTCTTCCTGTGCATTGAGACCAAGCATGTAGGCGGCCGGATCTCCCGGCACCACTTCCAGCGCCAGAAAAATCACGACGGACGCCGCCAGAAGGCTCAACGCAAGAGACAGCAGTCGTTTGAAAAAATACCGCAGCATGAGCCTGTTAGACGCCAATCGGCGTGTTGTACCCGAACCAATTGCAATGGAGTGAATGAAGGAACCGGGATGCCCGCATCCTGTGCGGGCATCCGTTTATCGGTGCCCTAGTCTTCCCAGTAGACAGCCGTCAGATCGGTTGCCTGTGTTGGCGCATCTTTCCAGAGGCCTCTGATCTTTGCGTTCGCAACAGTTGGGAACGCAAGCTGGAAAAGGTATCCGTTGACATAGTCTTCGGATATCATTGTCTGCGCCTGCTTCAGCAAATCAGACCGCTTTTCCGTGTCACTTTCCACAGTGAGTTCTTCAAAGAGTTTCTGGAATTCAGGTTTGTCGTACTGGAAATAATAGTCTGGCCGCGCGTAGATCCCGATGTCCATGGGTTCAGTGTGGCTGACGATTGTCAAACCATAGTCCTTGCCCTTGAAAACCTGTTCCAGCCACTGGGCCCATTCCAGATTGGAGATCTCGGTCTCGATGCCGACGGCCCTGAGCTGAGCGGCAATGATTTCCCCGCCCCTGCGCGCATAGGATGGCGGCGGCAGCTTCAAAGTTGTGGTGAAGCCGTCAGCATATCCAGCTTCTGCCAGAAGTTCCTTGGAAAGCTCCGGATCGTAGGCGCTGTTGCCCGTCAGGTCGACATAGTCCGGATTATGCGGCGCGAAATGCGTTCCAATTGGTGTGCCGTAACCGAACATCGCGCCATCGATGATGGCCTGCCGGTCAATCGCATGAGCGATGGCCTTGCGAACCTTCAGGTTATCAAGTGGCGGTAACTTGTTGTTGGTCGAGAGGATTGTTTCACCTTCCGTCGACCCAACAAGAACCTGGAAGCGCGGATCAGCATCAAACTGCGGCAAGTTCTCCGGTGCCGGGAAGCTGACAAAGGCATTCACATCTTCTGCCATCACAGATGCAAAGGCAGCAGTCGGATCAGAGATGAACTTGAATGTCGCTTTGTCCAGTTTGGCAGGCGTTCCCCAATAGTCTGTGTTCTTTTCAAGATCGATCCTGTCGCCCTGAACCCAGTTGGAAAACTTGAAAGCTCCGGTTCCGACCGGATTGGATTTGATGTTCTCAATGGACTCCGGCGCTACAATCACTGCATCGCCCCAGGCCATGTTGAACAGGAAATTGCCGGCCGGTGCGGAAAGCGTGACTTTTACAGTTTGCGGATCAACAACTTCGACATTTTCGATGCCTGCAAAAAGCGCCTTTTGCGCATTCGCACTGTCGTCATCCCGTGCCCGGTCCAGGCTGAATTTCACGTCTTCGGCGGTCATGTCGGTGCCGTCGTGGAATTTCACACCGGAGCGCAAATGGAAGGTATAGGTCTTGCCGTCTGCTGAAATTTCCCAGCTCTCGGCGAGACCAGGATTGACCGATCCATCGGGACCGAAGCGCGTCAAGCCTTCAAAGACGTTTGAATAGAGAACCGAGTCAATTGCACCTGCTGCAGCACTCGTCGGATCAAGGTGTGGCGGCTCAAGTTGCAATGCCACAACGATATCGCTCTTGGCCTGCGCCATTCCCATGCTCGCTACCAGTGCAAGAACGCTGAACAGGCCATTTCCAATTTTTCCTAAACGCATAGCTCTCCCCATCTTTCGATGCCGCTTTTACGGCTTTGCCAGAAGCTCGATTAACGAACGGCCCATGACCTTGGCTGAATCGAGCATATCGTCTACGCCAACATATTCATCCGGTTTGTGTGCCAGATCCAGAATACCCGGCCCGTAGGCAATACAATTTTTAAGTTTACCGATCCGGTCAATATGTTTCTGGTCGTAAGTCCCCGGACTAACCACATATTCCGCCTGTTTGCCCATCGTCTCCTCGATGGCCCGGGCAACGGTCTGCACGACCGGCGCTTGCCTGTCCGTCATGGTTGGCAGCACCCGATGCAATTCACGAACGTCATAGCGAAAATTCTCCCGCCGTCCTTCCACTGTTTTGAAAACTTCCATGATTTCGGCCTGAACGTCGTCGATGTTCTCTTCCAGCAGGAAACGCCTGTCGATAACAACCCGGCAACTGTCCGGAACACACGGGCTCGGTAAACCTGTAAAGTCCTCATCGCCTTCCGACTGGCCACCATGGATGGAATTGATATTGAGCGTGGATTGCTTTGCTCCTTCCGGCACGACGGGCATCTCGGTGCGTTTTTCAGCGAGCGCCGGGAACAGGCTCTGTTCCATCTCGTCCAGGACAGCGCCCATGTGGCGAACTGCACAGTCTCCCAGGAACGGCATTGAGCCGTGGGCAATCTCACCATAGGTCTCGGCCTCGGCCCACCAGACACCACGATGGCCCAGGCAGATACGGTCCTTGTTGAGCGGTTCGGGTATGATGACGTGATGCACGCGGTCCGGATCGAAATAGCCTTTCTTTGCCAGATATGCGACGCCGCCGTAGCCGCCGGATTCTTCATCCGCCGTTCCACTGATCTCAATCGCACCGGCAAACTCCGGACAGACCGCCAGAAAGGCCTCCGCAGCAACGATACTGGCCGCCAGTCCGCCTTTCATGTCGCATGCGCCGCGCCCATAGATCTTGCCGTCGATAAGTTCGCCGCCGAACGGATCTTTCGTCCAGCCGTTTCCGACATCGACAACGTCAATATGGCTGTTGAAATGTACGCACTCCCCCGCACGTGCTCCTTCACGCCGGGCGATGACGTTCCAACGCGGATATTTTTCGCTATCACCCGGTGTTCCGTGAGCCCTGATCAACTCGATTTCAAAACCCGAAGCGCCCAGGCGATCTGAAAGATAATCGCAAATCTCCCAGTAGTTCTCACCCGGTGGATTGAGTGTCGGAATGCGCAGCAGATCCTGTGTCAACGCAATCAAATCATCGCGTCTGTGATCGATTTCACGGGTCAACTGATCTGTCAGCGGCATTGAATGCGTTTCCATACCTGGCAAAACTCCAACCCACTATGCTACCGTCCGTATACGGTGCCAATACCGTAGGAACACGGTGACCCATGAACGACTTCGATCAACTTGCCTTCGACCACGCCCCCATGGGGCTCGCACTCACAGAAAATCGCATCATCAAGACGTGCAACGAAACCTTTGCCGGGATGTTCGACTATGAGAAATCTGCATTGATTGGTCAGAGCTTTCGGCAGCTTTACGGATCTGATCAGGAATTTCACCATATCCGAGACATTGGACTGGAACCCTTGCGCAGGTCCCTGCCCTATACGGACGAACGGCTCATGCGCCGGTCAGACGGGTCCATGATCTGGTGCCGTTTCCGCGCCCGCACGCTAACGCCCAAAAAGCCGCTTGAACGCATCGTTCTGAGCTTCGCGCTGATCGAAAACACCTCCAGCGGACCACAACTCACACCGCGCGAACGCGAGGTTCTGCTGCTGCTATCGAAAGGGCAGACAAGCAAGGAAATCGCGCGTGTCCTGGATCTGTCCCCCAGAACCGTGGAAGACGTCCGCGCGCGCCTTTTGAAGAAGTTCCAGGTCAAGAATGTCGCAGTATTGCTCGCCAGACTGTCGGGCCATCAGACCAATAAGCCGCAAAAATAGAAAATCTAATTCTCCAGCATCAACTTCCAAAATTGCTCTGCAACGGGACTAAGACGACGTTCCGGATTCCGGATCATCCAGAGTTGGCGCTGTGCAACAGGATTTTCTGGCCGAACGAAGCCTATTTCTTCTGGTTGGTGCGCGACGGCACCTTCGGGCAGGATTGTGGCACCAAGGCCTTCCCTGACGAAGGACAGCAAAGCGGTTGTGTTTCTTGCCTCAAGTGTGCAATTGGCGAAAATATCCTTCACATCATCATTATCGACCAAAGCACACAGGGCATTGCCGATAAATGGTTCGAGCTTTGCCAGTGACCAGCTCGGTACTTCACCCGCGTCCAGCATTCTTGAAATCTCGCCATCTTTGCGGAACACGATGCCAAGGTCGTCTTGAAGCACTACTGCGCCTTCTTCCGGCGCATCTGGCGTGGTCGTGACGATCCCGATATCGGCTTCTTCCAGTCTTATGCGTCGGCGGACGGACTTGCTGTCTACGTCGCTGATCTCAAGTCTTACATCCGGGTGCTGCCGTGAAAACGCAGCAATACGTTCCGGCAACAACGTCACCGTTGCCGAGGGCACCGTAACGATACGGACCGTGCCAGCTGTTGACGACACATAGCGCCGGATTGCGTCGCAGCTCCGGTCGAAAGTGTCCGTGGCATGTGTACTTTCTGCCAACACGAGTTCACCCAACGGCGACAAACGGTTCTTTCTGTCCGCTTCAAACAGCGGTGCACCGAGTTCGTCCTCCAACTGCGCAAGCATCATGGAGAGAGCGGATGGGGTACGCCCGAGGATGTCAGCCGCACCAGCGAGTGTGCCTTGCTCGGCGACAGTTCGAAAAACCCGAAGCATTTCCAGCTTGATGGCCATTTCAGTTTTCCTGAAAGAACGTTCAGAACTTCAAGATTGTCTGAAATTTAATCTGCTGTCTAGATAGCTTCAACAACAGTGAGAGACATCATGACTGCAAACAACGGGATCTATATTGCCGGCCGCTGGCAAGACGGTGTGACTTCAATCGAGAACCGCAACCCGTCAGATCTGTCGGACGTGATTGGATCATTTGGACAGGCTGGAGCAGGCCAGCTCGATGAAGCGTTAAACGCAGCCCGCACAGCCCAACCTGTTTGGTGGCAAGCAGGCGTCCAGAAACGCCACGATGTTCTCATGGCAATCGGCACGGAGCTGATGGCTCGCGCTGAGGAAATCGGTCGGCTGCTTTCCCGCGAAGAAGGCAAGCCCCTCGCTGAAGGTAAGGGTGAAGTTTACCGCGCAGGTCAATTCTTCACCTATTTTGCGGCCGAAGTTCTCCGTCTGCATGGCGACCTTGCTGAAAGTGTTCGCCCGGGTATCGAAATTGACGTTCGTCGTGAGCCCGTTGGCGTTGTTGCAATCATCAGCCCCTGGAATTTCCCTGTTGCTACACCAGCCTGGAAAATTGCTCCGGCTCTGGCGTTTGGCAATGCCGTTGTCTGGAAACCGGCAAACATCACGCCTGGCAGCGCGATCGCGCTAACGGAAATCATAGCGCGACAGGACATTCCCGCAGGGCTGTTCAATTTGGTCATTGGAGCGGGCCGCGACGTTGGCCAGCGCCTGATTGAAAGCCCGCTGGTTGACGCGATCAGCTTCACCGGCTCTGTTCCGGTCGGTCGCTCGATTGCAGCAGCCGCAGTCACGAACATGACCAAGGTTCAAATGGAAATGGGATCCAAAAATCCCATGATCGTAATGGACGACGCAGATCTCGATCTGGCGGTGGTCCATTCCGCTAGCGCCGCATTTGGCGGCACCGGACAGAAATGCACTGCAGCCAGCCGCTTGATCGTCCATGAAAAGATCCACGACGCATTCGTCGACCGCCTTGTTCAGGCAGCAAAAGCTCTACAGGTAGGGCACGCCCTGGAAGAAGGCACTCAGATTGGGCCGGTGGTGAGCGAGGCACAGCTCACACAGAACCTCGAATATATCGAAGCCGGGAAAAGCGAAGGCGCGGAGCTTCTTTGCGGTGGCAATCGTCTGGAGCGCACCACCGAGGGTTATTTCATGGCTCCGGCGGTATTTGCAAATACCCGCAACGACATGCGCATCAACCGAGAAGAAATGTTCGCACCGGTCACGAGCGTGATCAAGGCGGGCAGCTATGAACAAGCTCTCTCTATTGCCAATGACAGCGCGTTCGGCCTGACTGCCGGTATCATGACATCCTCGCTCGCGCGGGCCTCACACTTCCGGGCAAACATGCGTGCCGGCTGTGTCATGGTGAACCTTCCGACTGCCGGTACTGACTATCATGTACCATTTGGCGGTCGTGGTGCTTCATCATTCGGCCCCCGGGAACAGGGGCGCTACGCCGCAGAATTCTATACCTCGGTGAAAACGGCCTATGTCTACGCCGGAGAAGTGTCATGACCTGCGGACCTCTGATTGATGGGTTGCAATATGCCCGCTGGTCGGAAAAAGTCTTCAGGCAAATGCGTGAAGGCGGCGTGGATGCCGTCCATGTCACCATCACCTATCACGAGAATTTTCGCGAAACCGTTCACAACATCGAACAGTGGAACCGCTGGTTCGAAACCTATCCTGAACTGATTTTTCAGGGGCGGACAGGAGCGGATGTCGAACTCGCCCGAAGCACAAATCGAACAGCCATTTTCTTCGGATCTCAGAACCCGTCTTGCATGGAAGATGATATCGGTCTCGTCGAGATCCTGCACACGCTCGGCCTGCGTTTCATGCAGCTGACGTACAATAACCAGTCGCTGCTCGCCACCGGATGCTACGAAGACGAAGATACCGGCATTACGCGTATGGGCCGCGAAGTGATCGCGGAGATGAACCGGGTCGGGCTCGTCATCGACATGAGCCACTCCGGCGAAAAATCAACGCTTGAGGCGATTGAACTTTCAACACGCCCGATCGCAATCACGCACGCCAACCCAGCAAATTGGCACGCCGCTCTTCGCAACAAGTCCGATATCGTGTTGCAAGCCTTGGGGCAAAGCGGCGGCATGCTCGGATTTTCCGTCTATCCCCATCACCTTAAGGCTGGCAGTGCCTGCTCATTGCAGGATTTCTGCGAAATGATCGCGCGCACCGCGGATTTGATGGGTGTCGAGCGGATCGGGATCGGCACAGACCTCTGCCAGGATCAGCCAGACAGCGTCGTTGAGTGGATGCGGGTCGGTCGGTGGACCAAATCCATCGACTTTGGCGAAGGCAGCGCATCAGCGCCCGGTTTTCCGGAGATGCCCGACTGGTTCTCGGACAACAGACATTTCGGCCGCATTTCTGAAGGCCTGAAAGCCACTGGAATGACAACGGACGAAGTAAGCGCAGTCATGGGAGGAAACTGGCTGCGCTTTTTTGAAAACAGCTTCAGCGCGACTGCGGACATCTCAGGAAAGGGTCCGCGGACGGCTGAGTGAGGTCGACCATTTTCGGGAGGAATAAATGACCGACATTACTAACTCCGGCCATGCAGGTGCCGGAAAGAGCCTGATCGACAAACCACTCTTTGCGGTGACCGGCGGGTTTATTCTGATCTTCTGCGCGTATGCGCTAATTGATATTGAAGGCTTGTCCGCGCTGGTGGACTGGGGCTTTGGTGTTTCAGCGCAATATTTTGGTCTCTACTGGCAAATTCTGCTTCTTGCGACTTTCCTCATCGGTATTCTGATCTGCTTCCTGCCTGGTAGCCGCACGGTGATGGGTCAACTGGCGACGCCGGAATTCACGACGTTTCAGTGGGGCTCCATGATCATGTGTACCCTGCTCGCGGGCGGTGGCGTGTTCTGGGCTGCGGGAGAGCCAATCGCTCACTATTTGTCGACCCCACCCTTGTTTGGCGATCTGAGCAACGATCCGCAGGCGCGTGCAGATGCCGCTATGGCGCAGTCGTTCCTGCATTGGGGCTTTCTGGCCTGGGCAATCCTCGGGTCACTGACAACCATCATGCTGATGCATTACCACTACGATAAAGGTCTGCCGCTCGCACCACGGACGCTGCTGTATCCGGTTTTTGGGGATCGTGCGCTCAAAGGCCCGATAGGACTGATTGCCGATGCCAGCTGCATCATAGCTGTGGTGGCCGGCACGGTAGGGCCTATTGGCTTTCTCGGCCTGCAAATGTCCTATGGCTTGAACGCACTTTTCGGTATTCCTGATACCTTTGCAACGCAAGCGGTTGTCATTCTCGCACTCGCCGGTATTTACACCGTTTCCGCAATAACGGGCCTGGCTAAGGGCATTCAGCTTCTGTCGAAACTGAACATCCTGCTGGCCTTTGCCCTGCTTGCGTTCATGCTGGTCGCAGGACCCACAGCAGCCATTTTTGAAAGTTTCACCGGTGGTTTCACTACCTATCTGTCGGAATTCTTCTCTCTGACAATGTACCGCGGTGACTCTGGCCTCTTCGGCGCACCAGGCTGGCTTGGCTGGTGGACGGTTTTCTTCTGGGGCTGGTTTCTCGGTTACGGACCATTGATGGCGATCTTCATCGCGCGTGTCAGTCGTGGACGTTCGATCCGGTCGATCATCATCATGCTGTCAATCATTGCCCCCATCGTCACCAACTTCTGGTTCACAATCATCGGCGGCTCGGGAATTGCTCTGGAACAGCTTACGCCGGGTGTGATCTCAGGTCCGTTTGAAGGCTTCAACCTGCCAGCTGGTCTGTTGGCCATCACCCAGGCAATGCCTCTCGGGTTCCTGCTGTCGCTCCTGTTTCTGGTGCTGACCATGATCTTCGTGGCAACAACCAGCGACTCCATGAGCTTTGTGATCGCAACGGCCATGTCCGATGATGCCCCTTCGACAGCGCTCCGCGCTTTCTGGGGCCTGGCAATGGGGGTCATGGCCTTGATCCTGATCTCGACAGGATCGGGTGGAATCGGCAAACTTCAGAGCTTCATTGTGGTGACAGCCGTGCCTGTATCTCTCGTGTTGCTGCCATCCATCTGGGACGCATTACGCATCACCTTGGCTCTCGGCCGCAAATAGGAAGCAATTCCCGGGCGGGTATTGGACTCGCCCGGATGGTGCAGCGAAGCTGGCGCAGGAGTATCATTGAAATGCTGTTGCAAGATGTGGAAACCAAGCCAATGTGCGACGATAGCTGGCGATCCCCTGCCGAAGTGATGCGTCTGGCGCGTATGGGATCGGCTCACCCGACCAGGCTTTCCTTTTTGCGCGTGATGCTCAGGCGCATGCAAAATGAGGGTTGGACCTTCACGCGCCCTGTTTGGGAAATTGATGATCGCGGTGTGGGTCGGGCGGTCTATTGCGCGCGCGGACCCGAGCGGACTTACAGCCTGGTTGCTTTTGCCCATGACCTGCCCGAAGACATGCGGTCGGATCGCGTGATCGCGACCGCCTGGGACGCAACCTTTGCCCTCCATGACGGTATTCCAAGCACGGCTGATCTGGACCGCCTCGAACAGAATGTACCCTTGCAAGAAGCGGGCAGAGTAACTGCGAAGGAACTGTCCCTAAGCCGGGCAAACCGCTCCGTGCGGTTGTTCAATCATGTTGTTGAGCGGCTGTCTTGCGGCCGGCAACCAGATACCGATGAAATCGAGTCTGTCGGATACCTGATGCGCACAACTGCTGTTTACGGTGCCGGAAAATTTGGTGCGGCCGATCACGAGACCATTTGCGATCGTCCGGAATTCAAAGTCCCATTTCAGGCTGAAATGCTGTCAGTCTGGCTGACAAGACAATTCACTGTCGACATCGCAGAGCATCTTGCTTCTTGCAAGGGCGGAAAGCAGGCAGTCCGGTTTGCCCCGGAGATCAAGGCAAGACTTGGCGTTGGCAATTCAACTGGGTTGGGCATGGCTCCCTTCATCATCCGCCATCCTATTCTTCTGAACAACTGGATGACCGCTCGCGAAGAAGCGCTGGCCCGGGTTCGCTATCTTAACGCTGCAACCCCGGACGCAGTTAAGCACCTGAAGCAGGCATTCAAAAACGCGCAAATCAACCTCTCACAGTGGCACTCAGACCATCCTCTGCAAGTGACCAAACTTGAAAACCTGAAGCTGGACTTCGAACTCCTTAAAACCAAGATCTCAACCTTTCCGGAACCTGGCAACAAACCCTGGAACGACCTGTGGTGCTGGGCGCAGTCGAAACTGACACTGGAAGGTCAGGAAGCTATGTTGTCCATGCTCCTGGAACCACATGGCAAGCTCATTGACGAACTGGCCGAGCGCATGGGCGCGGACGAGGCTGCGTCTTTTCGCATCGACGGAGCCATGCGCATCGCAACGCTCCGAGCATTGTTGGAAAGTCATTACAACTGGGCTCTTGAAACAGACTTCACGAAACCGGAAAACGCGGCTCGCTTTTGGTACGTCTCGGAAGAAAAACTCGAGCCTCGACTCGGTGAACGCGCGCTCGATGACGGCGTTGATCGTGAGCAACCATTGTGCATCGCGCGACTTGCAAGCGAGATGTATGACGACCTGTCTGCAGTATCGGGCGAGCAAACTGTTGCTGCCTTTTTGCTGCAACATCCAGCTCACCGTTACATCGTGCGCCGCGTTCAAGCTGCCAGGTCATTTCCATATGCGGAAGTCCGCGACAACCTGATCGCAGATGACATGCTTCCAATCGACCTGATGCGCTGCAAATTGGCGTTCTTCGGCGCCACACACTTCGATCCACGCTCAGACAAATGGGTGCGCATATGTCTCTTCCAGGGAGCACCATACCCGTTGGATCCAGTCGAGGAGGTGGAAACGGTTCATGGATAAGCATAATCCTGTTGGTGATGGCGTCCCGACCAATTTTGCAAACAATTCTCCGGTGCTGATGTCCCGCAACGAGATCGCATCCCTATGCTCCAAAGCAGCACGAGGCGCGGGCATGAACTGGGGGCTTGCTGAAGAAGCAGGACACGCCGCTGCCTGGCTGGCTGCTCGCGGCCTGACTGGTCCAGCCAATCTGGCAGTTCATTTCAAGGCCGCAGAAGGCCAGTCATGGCAGAACGTTTGCCCGCAAGTGGAAGCGGGACAATGGCAGACCCGCACCGGAACACCTCTTTGTCCGGTCGCATTGGGTGCCACTTTGAGTGACTACGCATTGCTGCCGGGAACGTCGTTCACTTCGAATGGGTTGAAAACCGGTCCTGTAAGCTGCCCTCTCCTGGTTTTGCCATTTCTGGCATCTGCCGCCACCGCAATTGGCAACACCATCAAGCTTTCATGGGACGGTGGCACCGTCGGCCTAACCACCACAGGAGAGGTTTTCGGTGATACTGGTGAATTGTCGGCCACATCGATTACCCAGATCCATATCTGGACAGAAGAGTCTGGAGCGGCCCACACACAAGCCGCGAGCATGGCTCCCATCGATCCGGAAACGCTCGACCAGCTGAGCCAACTTGCCATGAAAACAACTGTTCCTCCCTCGGACCGCTCCCGGGAGGGGGCTGGCGCTGGAACCAGTGACAACGATTAACGCCTCACAACAAGGATAAGAAATGACCGTATATCGCCACAAACCCGGTGCGCGGATGAGCCATGCTGTTCGCGTCGGAGACATTGTTTTTCTTGCAGGCCAAATCCCGCAGGACCTGACAGGTGACATCGCCGCCCAAACTCGTGAAGTCCTTGATGGAATTGATCGTGTCATGAAAGAGCTCGGTGGCGACAAATCCAATGTCGTCTCGGTTCAGGTCTGGCTCTCCGACATGAGCGATTTCCAGGGCATGAATTCGGTCTGGGACGAATGGGTAGACAAGGAAAACCCGCCTGCCCGCGCGACCGGTGGTGTTGCACTTGCCCGGCCCGGCATGCGCGTAGAAATGATCGCGACCGGACACCTTTGATAACGTGCAATCATGTACTCAAGACCGCAGCCGTACGCACCTAGCTTTCGGCTGCACGCCATTTGACCGGAGTTGGTTCAGTCTTCAAGCCTGACGGGCAGACGATCACGAACCAATTCCCGCCAGAAAGCAGCTCCGACCGGCAATAACGCGTCGTTGAAGTCATAGTCATCGGAATGCAAAGGCTGTCCGTGTGGTCCTGTTTCGCCATTGCCCAACAAAAGAAAACATCCAGGAACAACGGCAGAGAATTGCCCGAAGTCTTCGGAAAAACTCATGGGCTCTCGGTCTCCGGTTGCTTTCAGACCAGCCGCATGTGCGGCACGCACAACTGCGTCCACGGGTCCCTCGGCATTCACGGTTTCCATGAATTCCGCATTGAAAGTCATGGAAACGTTCACACCGTGGGCTGCAGCGACGCCATCCACGATCTGTCGCATGAATTTTTCCACCGCGATCCTGTCATCGGGCATCCGGGCGCGAACGTCGCCCTTGAGGGTCGCGTGCCCAGGCAGGACGTTGCGCATTCCATTCGTCAGAAACTCGGTCACCGAAACGACGACACCAGCCCCTGGCGCAAGCTTGCGCGAGACGATGGTCTGCAGTGCCTGTACCATTTCAGCACCAACTGTAATCGCGTCCACGCCAGCTTGCGGCATGGAAGCATGGCCACCCTGCCCTTCTATCGAGATTTCAAAAAGGCTCTCGCTGTTGCAGATCTGACCGGGTCGCGTAGAAACCTGCCCGACAGGTGCACCGGGAAGGTTGTGAATGGCATAAACCTCCTCGATCGGAAACTGTTCGAGAAGCCCCTCCTCAAGCATCGCTTTGGCGCCGCGACCCTGTTCCTCGTCGGCTTGAAAGATAAATACGACGGTTCCGTCAAATTCAGGGTTTCGTGACAGACTTTCTGCAGCACCCAACAGCATCGTCGTATGCCCGTCGTGGCCGCAAGCATGCATGACACCAGGATTTTGCGACACGTAATCATGAGTGCTTTGCTCGGCTATCGGCAATGCATCCATATCCGCTCTCAATCCGATAGCCCGGTTGCCGCCGCCGGCCCTGAGGACGCCAACGACACCAACGCCCTCGTGAACTTCCAACCCCAACTCCCTGAGGATGTTTGCCACCATTGCCTTCGTTCGACTTTCCTGAAAACCTAGCTCCGGGTTCTGGTGAAAATCTCTGCGCAGCGCAGGCAAGTCCAGGTTCGTCCCGCCCATTTCCAACTCTCTTTTTGATGCCATGTCACGAAAACCAAATGACAGATTGCACTAATGTGGAGCAAGCGCAGTACAATTTTCATCGCAACCAAATTTGAAAGCAACTTTTCAAGGGAGCATTGACCCCGCCTGGCAATAAGTCGCGAAGTTACCGTTGAACGAACTTATACCGGCTATGATTCGACCGAGACCTCACTTACTCAGGTTCTCATCGGCTTGCTCATGAAATCGTCCGCCCCGGTGTCAGACCATTGACCTTCTCGATGATCGACGCGGCGTCGATGCCAAAGTGACTGTAGAGGTCGCCAATCGTTCCAGTTTGACCGAAATGCTCAACACCAAGCGGGATTGTCTGGTGACCTGCAACACCGCCAAGCCAGGCTAGGGTCGCAGGATGGCCGTCAATAACCGTGATCAGCTTGCAATGTTTCGGCAAGTCCTTCATGAGCCCTTCGATATGGGAGATAGCGGCCCTGTTTCCCCGCGAGCGTGCACGTTGAGCCGCGGTCCAGCCAGCATTCAACCGGTCAGCGGAAGTGACAGCCAGAACCCCAACATCACGGCGATTACCCGCGAGCTGTCCGGCAGCCTTGATCGCCTCAGGAGCAACCACGCCTTGATAGGCGATCACTACTTCACAGTTCGGTCCCGGCTTGCGCAGCCAGTACGCACCGTCGATGGCTCCTTGCCGGAAGTCCTCGTCAGCCCGTTTCACCGGTTGCTCAATCGGGTTGGTCGAGAGCCTCAAATAAACCGAGCCACCGGTCTCGTCGCGCAGCCAGGTACGTTCGTCCGGATCACCTTCGCCGTCTCTTTGAAGATAGTCGAACGACCACTCCATGATGACGGCAAGCTCATCAGCAAAAGCCGGTTCAAATGCTGCGAGCCCGTCCTGGCTCATGCCGATGAGTGGTGTGCCGATTGACTGATGGACACCGCCTTCGGGCGAAAGCGTAACACCCGAGGGCGTGCCGACAATCATGAAGCGCGCGTCCTGATAACAGGCGTAGTTCAACGCATCGAGACCACGACAGACAAATGGATCGTAAACCGTTCCGATCGGAATGAGACGCTCACTGAAAATCGAGTGAGACAACCCTGCCGCACCGAGCAGCAAGAAGAGGTTCATCTCCGCAATGCCCAATTCGATGTGCTGACCGTTCGGCGTGAACTCCCATTTGGCTGTTGAGGGAATACGATGCTCAATAAACGCATCCGCTTTGGCTTCACGCGCAAACAGTTTGCGGCGGTTGACCCACGGTCCGAGGTTGGTCGTCCCGGTCACATCCGGTGAGGTCGTAACGATACGCTGCGCGAGCTTGCTGTCCCCCTTCGACAGATCATCCAGCACTTTGCCAAAGGCCATTTGTGTCGAGAGGTCCCGGTCCGACTGCAGCTCGACTGCAGGAACCGCGATCTTGTCATCAGAAAAACGGCGCGTGCCCTTGGCGAAAAAGGCAACCTGTTTCAGGAAGGCTTCGAGCGCGGGTGCATCCTCAACCGTTGCAAAGGGCTCCCACTCGTCACCTTCATCAACACCCATGTGTTTCTGCCAGGCTGCCATCTGGGTCTTGTTCATCAGTCCGCCGTGGTTGTCCTTGTGACCGGCAATCGGCGTACCCCATCCTTTGACTGTATAGGCCAGAAAACATGTCGGACGGTCGTGATCGATAGCAGCAAAGGCCTCTGCCATTGTCTCGGTGCAATTGCCACCGAGATTTTCCATAAGCGCTGCCAGCTCGCTATCGCTGCGCTTGTCAATCAGCGCGGTTACATCGCCCTGGTCACCAAGGTCATCCATCAGGCGCTGCCGCCAGACCGCACCTCCCATGAAGGTCAGCGCCGAATACTCCTGGTTGGAACAGTCATCAATCCATTGTCTCAGTCTGTCGCCGCCCGGCTCCTCGAAGGCAGCACGCTGCAGGGCGCCATATTTGACGCGCACAACCGCCCAGCCGAAGGCGTCAAAAATTTTCTCAACCCTGTCGAACAGGCCTTCGCGGACAATGCCGTCGAGCGACTGGCGATTGTAATCGATGATCCACCAGCAATTTCTCAGATCGTTTTTCCAGCCTTCCTGCAAGGCTTCATAAACGTTGCCTTCGTCCAGCTCCGCATCGCCAACCAGCGCAACCATGCGGCCAAGTGGTTTGTCTGCCGACCAGGATTTTGCAGCAATGTAGTCCTGCACAATTGAGGCAAAGGAAGTGATCGCGACACCCAGACCAACCGACCCCGTCGAGAAATCGACGTCGTCGATGTCCTTGGTTCTGGAGGGATAGGACTGTACCCCGCCAAACCCGCGAAAATTCTCCATCTTCTCGCGGGTCTGATTGCCCATCAGATACTGGATTGCGTGGAACACCGGAGATGCATGCGGTTTGACCGCTACGCGGTCCTCCGGGCGCAGCACAGAGAAATAAAGCGCTGTCATGATCGACACCATGGAGGCTGAACTTGCCTGGTGTCCGCCAATCTTGATGCCGTCCACCTTTGGCCGGGTGTGATTGGCGTGATGGATCATCCAGTGCGACAGCCACAACAAGCGTTGTTCAATTGTCTTGAGATGCTCGGTGCTCATATTCCTAAAAATCCTGCTGGTGCCGGTCTTGAACTCAATCTAACGCTTGGTAGGGGCTGGAATCTTGCTATTTCATTATCGTCTGAGCTAGCTTTTGGTGACTTCCACCAAGCATGAGGCAATTTTTGGTGACTTCCGATAACTTGGACACCTTTGATATTCAGATCCTGCGCGAATTACGCCTTGATGGACGGATATCCATTCAAGAACTTTCAGACCGCATTGGCCTCAGCCCGACACCGGCAGCACGCCGTCTGAGACATCTTGAAGACCGAGGCATCATCACCGGCTATTGCGCCCTGATTGACGAAGTAGCGCTCGGTTATGAGGTTTCGGTCTTCGTCTCCGTACAGCTCGACAAGCAGATCGACGTCAGTCTGGATCAGTTCGAACGCGCTATTCAGGCATTTCCCGAAGTCGTTGACTGCTGGCTGATGACTGGCAATCGGGATTACCTGATGCGTGTGGCAACCACCGGACTGGCGGCCTTCGAAATTTTCCTGACCGGAAAACTCACGAAGGTGCCCGGTGTTGCCAATATCGAGAGTTCGATCCCCTTGAGGCGCGTGAAGTCCGGCGTTTCGCGAACACCTTAAGCGGCGTTGGCAACCACAACATCCGGCATGGCCTGTTTCAGGTCATCGAGGATATCGTCAAGGTCTTCCAGCCCAACCGAAAGCCTTACAAGGCCATCACTGATACCATGCGCAGCACGTTCTTCGGGCGTATAGGTCGAATGGGTCATGGAAGCCGGATGCTGAATGAGCGTCTCCGCATCTCCGAGTGAAACCGCCCGCTGGATCATTTGCAGCGCGTTCATCATGCCCGTCCCGGCCTCAAGACCACCTTCGAGTTCAAACGCGATCATGCCACCCGGCTGAGTCATCTGCCGCGTCGCCAGACCGTGCTGCTCGAAGCTTTCCAGGCCAGGAAAATGAACTTTGGAAACAGCAGGGTGATCCTCAAGCCATTCGGCAACCTTCTGCGCAGAAGAACAATGCCGGTCCATGCGCAGTGCAAGTGTCTTCAGTCCGCGCATGATCAGAAGCGCGTTGAAGGGCGCCATGACCGCACCGGTCATGTCCTTCATGCCGACCAGACGGATTTCGCTGATCTGCTCCTCGTTACCTACGACGAGACCCGCGACCACATCGCCATGACCGCCAAGATATTTGGTTGCCGAATGCAGAACAATATCAGCACCCATCTCAACCGGCCGCGTCAGGTAAGGTGTCGCATAGGTGTTGTCGACAACGACTGTCGCACCGGCTTCATGAGAGATTTCGGAGATCCGCTCAATGTCGACAAGACGCATGTTCGGGTTGGCTGGCGTCTCGAAATAAACGACACGTGTCTTGTCCGAGATAGCTGCGCACAGGTTCTCGGGATTGGTCATGTCCACATGGGAGATCTTGATGCCGAACTTGGTGAGTCCATGACGCATGAAAGCAAATGTGCAGCCATATAGCGTTTCATCGACGATGATCTCGTCACCCGGGGCCACCAGGGTCCAAAGCGTTGCTGTTATCGCGCCCATTCCTGAAGACAGAGCAAGCCCCGCTTCCGCGCCTTCCAGTTCGGCGATCCGGCGTTCCAGCAGATCAAGCGTCGGATTCGAAATGCGACTGTAGATATGGCCAGCGCGCTCACCGGCAAACATTTCTCCACCAGCTTCAGCCGTTTCGAACACGAAGGTAGACGTCAAATGCAACGGCGGTGTCAGGGCGCCTTCATTGTCCTGCGGCTTATAGGCGTGGTGGATGGCGCGGCTTGCGAAACCTTTGGCAGTGCTCATGACGTTCTCCCTAATCTGAACATGAGCAATATGAACGAAGCCGAGTGGCAGTAGATTTCAAATTCTGTCACTGCTAATCTTCAAATTAGCAGATTCTACCAACGAGCTATGCAATGGACGCAAAAGACCGCCAAATTATCCGTGCGCTTCAGGCCGATGGCCGCATGACCAATCAGGACCTGGCCGACCACGTGAATCTTTCCCCATCACCCTGCCTCAGAAGACTGCGAAATCTGGAGGCCTCGGGAGCAATACGTGGGTTTTCGGTTGACGTCGACGCACACGCCTACGGACTACCGATTACAGTTTTCGTACGCATTCGCCTTGAAAGGCACAATGAAGACGATGTCCGAAACTTTGAAAGCCGGATTCAACGCATCGACGAGGTGCTGGAGTGCCATGTTTTGACGGGCGCGATGGACTACCAGCTTCGCGTGGTTGTCTCCAGTCTTGATGCCTATGAAGAGTTCATTCGAAACAACATTCACCCCATCGGCGGCATTGCCTCAATCGACACAAGCTTCGTTTATGGCCACGTAAAGAAGACAGCCGTCTTTCCCGCCCTTGGCTAACCCCGGTCTGCGACACAGGGTTATCTGAACCTACAAGTGTCTATCCTCCTCGACCGCCAGATGGCTTCAGTTTGGTGGCAGACCATCTCATGCCGTCCGGACGAGGTGAAACGTAGATCCGGGACCGCCAACTCCCAACGGTCCTGTTAAAAATTCTTTTAAAATCAACAAGCAAAAGCAGGTCCCGGCTCGGAGGCCGGGACAGTAGTGTTTGCGGCGGGTTTATTAACAGTCTTAAGCCGCCAAACGTCGGCCCTTCTGGTCAAAAAGATGCGTCTTGTCCAGGTCCAGCGCGATATCAACCGGTTCGCCTGCCTTGAGTGGATAATGCCCATGCTGTCTGACGAGCACCTGCCCAACGCCCGGAACTTTCGCGTGGATATTGGTGTCCGATCCCAGATGCTCAACGAGTTCGGCGACACCTGAGAGATGCGCCTTTTCCGGCGAAACGATATTGAGATGTTCCGGTCGTACACCAAGTTCGCTGACGGAATCTTTATCCGGCGTTCCCGCCATCTGGAGAACAGTGCCGTCTTTCAACTGTATGCCATTGCTATTCTGCTCGACGCTGAGAATGTTCATCGTTGGTGATCCGATAAACTGGGCAACGAACTTGTTGGCAGGACTTTCATAGAGATCCAGCGGTGTTCCCACTTGCTGGATCTTGCCCGCATTCAAAACAACGATCCTGTCCGCGAGCGTCAACGCTTCGACCTGGTCATGGGTGACATAGATCATCGTGGCGGCCAGACGCTGATGCATGCGGGCTATTTCCAGCCGCATTTCAACGCGCAACGCAGCATCGAGATTGGACAAAGGTTCATCGAACAGAAACGCGCTCGGATCCCGCACAATCGCCCGTCCCATTGCCACTCTCTGGCGCTGGCCACCAGAAAGCGCTTTGGGCAAACGTTTGGTCAAAGCTGTCAGGCCAAGCGTTTTTGCCGCTTCGCCAACTTTTCGGTCACGTTCTTCCGAACCCGATTTCCTGATTTCCAGCGAAAATCCCATGTTCCGTGCCACATCCATATGCGGATAGAGCGCATAGGACTGGAACACCATGGCCATATCCCTGTCGCGCGGTGGCACTTCATTCATGCGTTCGCCGTTTATCAGGAATTCACCACCCGTGATTGGCTCCAGACCGGCAATCATTCGCAACAACGTCGACTTTCCGCATCCAGACGGACCGACCAGAACCAGGAACTCACCGTCCTCGATCGTCAGGTCGATATCGCGCATGACTTCAACAGATCCATACGCCTTGGTGATATTTTGCAACTCGATGCGTGCCATTGAGAAGCTCCTAGCCTTTCACGGCGCCAGAGGTTAGCCCCTGGACCAGATATCGTTGAATGAAGATGAAGAAGAGGCAGGACGGCACGAGCGCGAGCACTCCTGCTGCCATCATCTGCCCCCAGTCGACGGAGAACTTCGAGACGAAAGTCAGCAACCCGACCGGGAAGGTCATTGTGTCGTTGGAATTGATCAGCATCAGCGCGAAGAGCAATTCGCTCCAGGCAGCCGTGAAGATGAACCCTAGCGTCGCGGCCAACCCGGGAAGCGTGAGCGGAAGGATGATTTTCCGAAGTGCCTGAAAACGCGTGCAACCGTCGATCATGCCGGCTTCTTCCAGATCCTTCGGAATTCCGTCAAAGAAAGACTGCATGAGGAAAGTGGCAAAGGGGATGTTGAAGGCCGTATAGACGATGATCAGACTTGTCAGGGAATTGAGCAATCCCACCGCCGCGACGATCTTGTAGATCGGCGCGATGATCATCAGTAGCGGAAACATCTGCGTGATCAACATCGCCGCGATGATCAGGCGCTTGCCGCGAAAGTCAAAGCGGGAGAACGCATAGCCTGCTGCCGCTGCAATACAAGTGGTGATGGCCGCCGTTCCGAGAGAGACCACAAGGCTGTTGCGAAAATAGGCAAGGAAATCCGTGTGCAACAGCACTGTCCGAAAGTTCTCAAAAGTGAAGCTGCTCGGCACCAGTGCCGTGCCGTCTGTGAATATCAGTTTGTCCGGTGTGACGGCGATCTTGGCAAGCCAGTAGAGCGGGAACAGGGCAAAGGCGACATAAAACCCCAGTGCCAGATATTTGCCCGCAACCGCGACGGTGGATTGTTTACCGAAGTTTCTCATGACGCGCCTCAGATCTTCACAAGCTTACGGCGCAATACCAGGAGGATGGCAGCGTAGATGAGCAACAGTCCCAGAAGCGCGACAGCGATTGCAGACGCATAGCCAAAGTCGAGTTTCCGGAAGGCTGTCGTGAATATGTACGTCGAGAGGATTTGTGTTGAATTGGCCGGTCCGCCGCCCGTCATGACAAAGATGAGGTCTGCGAAATTGGCAATCCAGATGGTTCGCAGCATGACTGTGATCGCGATCATCGGCGCCAGAAAAGGCAAAGTTATCTTTGTGAAACACTGCCAGGTTGATGCACCGTCGATTTCCGCGGCTTCATAGAGCTCACCCGGAATCGACTGCAGTGCGGCCAGCAGGGTAATGGCAAAAAAGGGAATGCCAAACCAGACGTTGGCCGTGATCGGACCCCACATGGCAAGATCCGGATCGGCAAGAATATTGTATGGCTCTGAAAGAATACCAAGCGCCGCGAGCCAATGCGGGAGCGGACCGATAGTTGGATTGAACAGCCACGCCCACGTCAAAGCGGACAAAAAGGTCGGAACGGCCCAGGGCAGAAACACCAGCGCCTGCACAAGGCGTTTGCCGTGGAATTGTGTATTCAGCAGCAGCGCAAGGCCAAGACCGAGAAAAAACTGCAAGCTGATCGAACCGAGCGTCCACCAGAACGTGTTTGTCAGTGCAAGCCAGAACTTTCTGTCGCTCCAAAGCGCCTGAAAATTCTCAAAGCCAACCCACCCGGTTTCGAATGGGCGCAATAGATTGACGGATTGGAACGCATAGGAAATTCCAATTGCCAGGGGGACCATCATCACCAGCGCAATCAGGACGATTGCCGGGGAGAGGTAGAGATACGGTTCCACCAGATAGCGGAAATAGAAGGAAGGGCGCGCCCGGGTTTCCCCGGGCGCGGTGTCAGCAAGCGCTGTCATTGTGCTTCTTTCCAGCGGGAGTACTCGTTGGTCAGGAAATCAGCCCATTTGTCAGCAACTTCCTGCGCACTGATTTGACCCAAAAGTGCCTCCTGGCTGCTTTCAAGTGCAATTGAGTCCGCGAAGTAGCCAAACTGCTCCAGATAGGTCGGCATCACTGTTGGAACATATTGGTCACCGTTGAGTGTATCGAACCATCCGGCGAACTGTTCCGTCTTGAAATGCGGATCCTGCTCGGCACCTTCATGGATCGGAATGACACCAACTCGTTTCGCCCAAATCGCATTGGCTTCCGGGCTTGAAAGATGCGCGATGAGCTTCCAGGAAAGGTCCTCATCCTTGGTGCTGTCGAACATTGCCCAACCCGCGAAACCGATTGTCGGAAAAGCCTTGCCTGAAGGCCCGACCGGCATCGGGATCACTGCAAAGTCTTCGGCGTCCATCCGCTCGGAAACAGCGATCAGTGCATCGGGGTCCTGATCCAGAAACGCGCAGGTGCCTGAATAGAAACCGGCAACGATTTCGTTAAAGCCCCAGCTGACGGAATCCTTGGGCGCATAACCTTTCTGGTACATGTCGATCAGGAACTGTATGCCCTCGACGGAGCCAGGCTGGTTCAACGTGCTTTTGCCATTCTCGTCAAAGAACGTGTTGTCGCCATTCATTGTCGCCGCCATCATGATCCAGCCGTTCAGACCACCTGGCCCACCACGTAGGCAATAGCCGGACTTTCCGTCCAGTTCGGATACGGCTTTTGAGGCTGCCATGAACTCATCCATGGTCTTTGGCGGCTGTTCCACACCAGCTTCCTTGAGCAGGTTCTTGTTGTAGAACATTGCCCTGAGATAGAAGCCGTAAGGGATCAGCCGGGCCGTTTCGCCATCGGTCTGTCGACCCATGTCCAGAGATTTCTGCGTCAGCGTGCTGCCGTGCTCCCAACCGGCAATCTTGCTGTTCAGATCGACAAGCCTGTCCTTGTAGATACCTGCCCAACGGTCGGGCATTTCCACGACGTCCGGAATGTCACCACCTGCGACCATGGTCGCAAACTTTTCAAAAGCCTGCCCCCAGGGCAGCGAGACGATTTCGACTTCCGTACCCGGATTGGCCGCCTCGAATGCGTCGACCTGTTCCTGCAGAACTTTCGTCCGTTCAGGACTGGTGATGACCTCCACCAGTTTCAGAGTCTCGGCCTGGGCCGCGGCGGTTGCCATAAACGCGAGCGCACTGATGGCGCCAATTAGTTTTCCCATAATCTCCTCCAATTTTACAAAGGGCTCTTTGACACGCCTTATTTTTCTCTGGCGCTTGCTTTGAGGGCCGCCTCGAAATCGGCCCAAAGGTCGTTGGGGTCCTCAAGACCCAGACTCAGACGTACGATCCGGCCGGAAACACCAAACCGTTGCATGGAATTTTGTTCACCGGCCTGGTTCAGCGCGATTTGTGCCGGCAGGATCAGACTTTCAAATCCACCCCAGCTGACACCGAGCTGGAACAGCTTGAGTGCATCTGCAAAATTCGGAATATCGATGGTGTCATCAAGCTCGACAGACATAAGTCCCGACCGGCCCGTCAGCCCCGGAACCGAACCCGCCGCAGGTGACAGCACCTTGGAAACCAACGGGTGCCCCGAAAGCCGTTCGACGAGAAAATCTGCGGTTGATTGATGCTGGCGCATGCGCGCACCAAGCGTGCGCAATCCCCTTGTCAGCAGAAACGCCTCAAACGGCGCAAGTTTGCCCCCGAGAAGTGTCAACGACAGGTCGCGGATTTGCGCAATCAGGTCGGAGCGCGCGATCACGACACCTGCAACGGTATCAGAGTGACCCGACAGGTACTTGGACGCGGAATGGACAACAATATCGATGCCGAGTGTCAGCGGGCGCTGAAAGACGGGTGTCGCCCAGGAATTGTCAACCACGGTGAGCGTCCCGTGTCGCTTTGCGTGGGAAGCAACAACCGACAGATCCATCGTCTGAAATACAGCGGAGTTGGGACTTTCCAGATAAGCGAGTTTTGCGCCCGCCAAGAGATCCGGATTGCACTGAAACTCTTCGACCGCGTGATAGGTTACTTCAACACCAAAGGGACGCAGCAGGCGCTCAAACAGACGGTAGGCATCCGGGTAGACATGCTCAACACATGCAATGCGGTCACCCGGCCTGACAAACGCGAGAACAGTGGAAGAGATAGCCGCCATGCCGGAAGCAAAACCGACAGCAGCTTCGCCCTGCTCGGCAGCAGCCATCATGTTTTCAAGCGCGGCAACCGTGGGATTTTGCACCCGCGTATAGAGCGGATCATCGGTCCGTCCTGCCATCCGGTCTTCGAAGGCTTGATAGCTGTCGAAGGTAAAAAGTGACGTTTGCACGATTGGCGGCGCAACGGCCCCATCGAATTCCGATGAAACGGCAGCCAACAGTGTTTCGATCGAAGGGGAGGCAGATATGTGATCAGGCATCACACTCCTCCGAAATTTTCTGAGTTTCGTCGCAGACCATGTCGATGATGCGAGCTGACAGTTCCGCCGCGCGCTCTTCGTCTCCGGCTATGATCGCGTCCGCCAGCGGCAGGTGTAGCGGGATCGTTTCCTGACCGAGATGGGGTTTGCCAAAAGGCGTTTCATAAATGTCGTGAAAACACTTCATGATTTGCGCGATGATCTGGTCGAACAGAGAATTTCCGGTCGCCTCATAAATCGCCTTGTGGAAGCGGTGATCAGCCGGGCGCCAGTCTTCACCGGCCTCATAAACGGCGATCAGTTCCGCAGCGCGCGCTTTGAGCACCCGGCGCTGGTCCTGTGTTGCAATTCGGGTCGCAATTCGAACCGCTTCAATTTCAAGTGGACGCCGGACTTGCTGCATGCGCAAAAGGCTTTCCGCCTCGTGCCTGATGGTGAGAGCTACTCTCAATGTGTTGCGCGCAACCTCGGCGATCAGCCTGGTACCAGCCCCCTTGTTGCGACTGACGACGCCCATGCTCTCCCAGGTTTTCAGCGTTTCCCGAATAGTGGATCTACCGAACCCGAGACGCTGCACCAATTCCAACTCGGGTGGCAGGCGATCACCAACTTTCAGACCCTCGTCCTCTATCAGCTTGATGAGCGCATGCGGAACATCCCGGGGTTCTTCACCCTGCTCCGCTTCGACTTTCGATTGTTTCTGTTGTGCGTTTTCCGACATGGACAGTCGCCAACCTTTCTCTCAATAGGATCAGACGATAAAACTTTGTCTGACAAAGTCAACATTATGTCTGACAAAATTATTCTATTCTCAAAACAGATGTTAACGAGTTGTTTTTAAAAATCTTTTACTTGTGGATTGGTGAATTCAATCAACGCGACCCACAAAAATATATTGGCGCGTAGGGCATAGCTCCTGCGCAGAACCTATCTTTGATGTTTCGATAATCAGCATTCAGCGGTGGGATATTTTGGTCCGAGAGGCCTCACAGGGATGGACACACCGAGCGAGCGAGCAGACCAGTCGACTACGGAAAACTCCTCCGCAGACGGAGCTTCTTGCAGCCAAATGTTTGAAGGGCCACCCGACACGAACTGGCACGACGTGTATGGGCTAGTACAGTCTCAGGTCTCGAACGAGATCGGCGTTTGCCTTGTGCGATTGACTTTTGGCGTAAAGACATCGGGTCTCGCATAATGGCCACACGCATCGAATTTGCGGCGCGATGCCCTGGCATCGGACACTTCGATGTCGGCGACAAGAAGACATTTTTCGCCATGCGTCGGCCCTGCAATGCAGCCGTCCAAAAGGTGGAATCAGATTAGCAAGGCTAGGCATAGGCCAAGAAAATAGCCACTGCAAACCAAAGAAGTTTCAATGCTAAATGCCTAGTTCCTTAGGTCCAAGTCAAAACAAATTTTGCTTCAGATGAAGCCAACACGCCGACAATCATTTTGTTAAGACACCCCGACGCATCGTACCCTTCATGTAGTCACCAAGGGTCCTATCCAGCTCGCTTATTATTTTCTTGCCTTTCAGACCTGCCAGGCAGAAATGCAGCGTTGGCCGAAACAACTCTCGATACTGATACTTCACATCAAACAAAGCACTTTTTCTAAGCCCGCGAGCCGTGGACTTGTGCACCAAAAGCAAATCTATCCGATCCAGGTCCAGCATCCGGTATCCCTGATCGTAGCTCTCCAATATCGCAAAATCGTCGACGCCCTCGTTACGAAGGTAGTCGTAAGTGCCATCACTCAAGACAACACCCCACCTGAGTTGTGCCTTGATTAGGTCGCTTGATTTGGCGAGGCTTGATAATTTGTCGGCATTTCTATTGGAAATTGCACCAACAGATATGTAGCCCAAAGGCGTAGACTGGTGAAATACTCTACCCAGCCCTTCGTTCGACAAGCAAGAACACAATCCATCGTATTTCCCGCTTCTGACATCGATGATCCCGCGCATTCGAGGAACCATTGTAATATTTATGTCCACGCGATGCTGCGCCATTACTGACACCAGGAAGTTGAACCCATTGCCAAAAGCCACGCCAAGCTGGTCTTCAACCTCCACTGTCATCATGGACGTACAAGCCAGTTTCAGGAACTTTCTCGCCGTGTCGGGGTTGCCACCTTTGAGCACAGGACCAGCAATACTGCTGGTCATCGCTGCCAGGACTAACATCAGTGCAGCGACTGTTGTTGTTTGAAGCGAATTGGCTTTCATGGTCTTGATCCTCTGCATTTCGCAGTCGGCTCAATCAACCAGGGCGATGATCGGATAGGTCCGGCAGGTTGCGTAGTGCTGCAACCCGCCGGACGCTAACGGCTACGCGGTCTGGGAGGTCAGAGCCGGAGCATCTGATAAGTTCTCGAAAAGACGTGCGACGGCTTCCGCGCCCGGGTCGTTATGTCCGGACAGACTGGCTTCCGACACGTAGGAAGCCCTGCCCGCTCTTGCACGTGTGATCCTTGCCGTTGCATCTGCCCCCTGGCGCGCTTCCTGGGCAGCAGCTTCAATACCGTTTTCAAGCGCGTTGAGCGCTGGCATGAGCGCGTCGATCATTGTCCGGTCACCAGGCTGTGCGCCGCCAACTTGCATGATCCGGCCAAGACCGGCTTTCAGTGCACCAATGGCATCGCGCCCGCTGGACGATGCATCGCCGGCCGCGGTAAAAAAGATCGCAAGCAACACGCCCGATGAACCGCCCATGGTCTGGCTGAGTTCCAGGCCTATGGCGCGGTAAAGCTGTGTCAGATCAGCAAGTGGCAAGCGATCGAACGCCTTGATCAGTGCACGCGCTGCAGTCGCAAGCGTGCTTCCGGTATCCCCATCACCGGATTTGGCATCCAGTGCATTCAGGTCGTCCTGTGCCTCAATCAGAATATTACAACACCTCTCGATGAACTTTCTGGTCTCCTCATTCTTGGACGGCAATGGCTGGATGGGTGACAGCCCGTCGGGCAAAGGCAGAACGGATACAGGGCCAAGCGGAAGACACCCGGGCCAGACCCAGGGTGCCACCGGCGCCTGCAGGGCAGCTTCATCGGCAGCACTGACCGGCAACAAGGAAATCGAAAACCCGTGCATGTCCAGCGAGGTCATCATTGCCGCCGGCCCGATCAGCCAACGAATTTGTCCGCCAATGCGTGACAGGGTCAACTCCTCGGCAAGCACAGCCATCTCAAGCGGTGTCGTGCTTCCCAGATTGTTCAAGATCGCCACATGCGGACCGGGTGACAGATTAGGCACAAGCCGGTCGACCACCATTGCCAAGGCTGCTCTGGCATTGGAATAGTCGACCTGCTCTATGCCGGCCTCACCATGAATACCGAGGCCAAGTTCAGCCTTGCCCGGTTCAATCCGGTTTTCTTTTGGAGACCCGGGAATCTGGCAGGTATCCAGTGACATTCCGATGGAAACTGCGCCATCAATCACGCGCCTCGCCGCACGCGTCACCGTGTCGAGATCAGCACCTTGATCTGCCAGTGCGCCTGCGATCTTGTGAACGAACAGGGTCCCGGCCACGCCGCGCGCCTGCGGCAAGTCCGGAAGCGCAACATCATCATCGACAATGACCATGTTCACCTTGAGCCCGAAGGCCCGCGCCCGTTCGGCAGCCAGACCGAAATTCAGTCGGTCACCGGTATAATTTTTCACGATAAGCAAACAACCCGCCCTGCCCGTTACAGCAAGGATCCCGGCCAGAACAGCATCGACGGACGGAGACGCAAAGACTTCGCCGCAAACCGCCGCAGTCAGCATGCCCTGGCCGACAAATCCGGCATGGCTCGGTTCGTGACCCGAACCGCCACCAGAGACCAGGGCAACCTTCGACTTGTTCCAGTCGGTCCGGACAACCACCTTGATATGGGGATAGCCATCCAGGCGTGCCAGACGCCCACCGGCGGTCCGCAAAGTTCCGTCAATGGCTTCGGTTACCAGTGATTCTTTTGAATTAATGAACTGCTTCATGTCCCGATTCCTCAAGCAATACGAGCGCCACTGGCGTCAAAGAAAAGCGGATTACGCGGTTGAATTGCGACCATATCGCCTGGTTCAAAGGTGTCGCGACTCTCTGAAAGAGTAATGATGTCGTGTCCGTCGAGCTTAAGGTGCAGACGGATCTGATCGCCCAGGTGCTCGACTCTTTTGACCTTTGATGATTTGCCCTCGCCTTGCGAGATGTTCTCAGGACGAAGACCGATTGTCTTGGCCCCCGTCGGTGCGCCGGCAAACATGTCGGCAGGTAGAACATTGATCCTTGGCTGGCCAAGTCGCCCTGCGACATAAAGATTGACCGGGCTCTCGTAGATTTCCCTGGGAGGGCCGAATTGCACCAGTTTGCCATGGTCAAGCACCCCAACATGGGTTGCCATTGTCATGGCCTCGATCTGATCGTGGGTGACATAGAGCAAGGTTGCGCCCAGATTGGCCTGAACGCGTTTCAGCTCGATGCGAAGGTCAGAGCGCAATTTGGCGTCAAGTGAACTCAAGGGCTCGTCCATCAGATAGATGGACGGGTCACGCACTAGGGCCCGACCGATAGAAACCCGCTGCATTTCCCCGCCGGAAAGTGCGGTCGCCTTGTTGTTGAGTTTGTGCGAGATCCGCAAAACCTCAGCTACTTCCGCAACCTTGCGCTCGATTTCTACAGTCGGCGTTTTCAGAAGCGGTGACTTGAGCGGGAACGCAAGATTGTCACGAACGCTCAAGTGCGGATAGAGCGAATATTGCTGGAACACCATCGCAACGTTGCGCTGAGCCGGCGTTTCGTTGACGACGGACCTACCACCAATGACCACATCACCCTGATCGGGTTTCTCCAACCCGGCGATCAGTCTGAGAATTGACGTCTTGCCAGCACCTGTTGGACCAAGAAGCGTGACAAAAGCGCCGTTGGGGACCGACATTGTAACGTCATCGACAGCAACCGTTTCCCCGAACGCTTTTGAAAGATTGGAAATCCTGACCTCAGCCATGAGACAACACTCCTTCATTCAAATCAGAACGCAGAGCCCGGCCTGACTGGTTGTCAAACAAGGTGACCGTTGCGCCGTCGAATTCCAGACCGACATGCTCCCCGGCCCGCACGGATTGATCAGATGGTATCCGCGCCTTCAGTTCGCCATTTCCGGTCTTCAGGGTTACGATTTGCGTGGTGCCAAGATACTCGGCAGCGCGAACTTCGCCGCGCAGTGTTCCATTGTCATTGAGCGAGATGTGTTCTGGCCGAATGCCATAAACAAGGTCACCTTCAAAAGGCTCCTGAGCCTTTGGAACCAAAAGCTCCTCATGATGCATCATCACCGAGGAGGACCCAGCGTGAACCTGACCATGAAACCTCAGGAAATTCATTGAAGGTGAACCGATGAATTCGGCAACAAACATTGTCGAAGGCTTGTCGTAGATATCCTGAGGCGTTCCGAACTGCTCGATGACGCCGTGGTTCATCACGACAATCTTGTCGCCCATCTGCATGGCTTCCAGCTGGTCATGTGTCACGTAGACCGTGGTGGCTCCCATGCGGTCATGAAGGGCGCGAAGCTCTTCAGCCATATGCTCGCGGAATTCCGCATCAAGCGCGCCCAGCGGTTCATCCATCATGAAAGCTTTCGGGTCCCGAACGATGGCGCGTCCCAGGGCGACCCGTTGCCGGTCTCCTCCAGACAGCCCGCCGACCGGCCGGTCGAGGATGTCCTCGATGCCCAGGATGCGGGTAACCTCGTCGACCTTTGCCGAGACTTCCCTTTTTGACATGCCCTGACTGACCAGCGGATAGCTGATGTTCTTTCGGACATTCATATGGGGGTAGAGCGCGAACATCTGGAACACAAAGGCAATGTCCCGTTTGCTTGCCGGTCTCTGGCCGACTTCTTCGCCGTCGATATAGATCTCGCCGGATGTCGGGAGCTCCAGTCCTGCGATCATCCGCAGGGTCGTGGTCTTGCCGCACCCTGACGGTCCGAGAAGCATGAAAAACTCACCATCCTCAATCTTGAAGGAAGACGACTGCACCGCTGTGAAGTCACCAAATTCCTTCCTGAGGTTTCGAATTACAATCTCAGCCATGTCGATTATTCCGGAAAGTGGCTGACGACGATGAACATCACCGTACCGGTCAGCGTGACAATGAAGGAATAGGTGAAAGCCCACAGAACCAATGGCTGCATCAGCATGATCACGCCAACCGCAATCAAAATGGATGCAAGCATTTCCCAGGCCCCACGGCGAAAATGGACCAAGCCGCTGACAAATTCACTCATTTGCGAACCGCTCCGAAGGTTATGCCGCGCAGAAGATGCTTGCGAAGCAGAATTGTGAATACCATCACGGGAATGAGGAACAGGGTTGCGCCTGCGGCAACCGCCGGCCAGTCCTGGCCACCGACGCCGATGATTGTCGGGATGAAGGGAGGTGCCGTCTGCGCCGTACCGGATGTCAGCAGGACAGCAAAAGCATACTCGTTCCACGAAAAGATCAGGCAGAAGATGGCCGTTGATGCGATCCCGGTCGCCGCCTGCGGCAGCACAACCTTGTAGAACGCCTGGAACCGCGTGTAGCCGTCAATCAGCGCCGCTTCTTCGTATTCGCGCGGAATCTCATCAATGAACCCCTTCAGGAGCCAAACTGCCAGCGAGATGTTCACGGCCGTGTAAAGAAGGATCATGCCGAGATGGGTGTCTGACAATCCGAGTTTTCGGAACATCAGGAAAATCGGAATGGCAACGGCTATCGGCGGCATCATCCTGGTGGACAGAATGAAGAACAGAAGATCGTCCTTCAAAGGCACCTTGAACCTTGAGAACGCGTAGGCCGCCAAGGTTCCAAGGAAGACGGACAGGAAGGTGGAGCCGAACCCGATAATGACCGAGTTCAAAAAGCGTTCGCCATAACGTGACGGGCCAGCAATGACCATGTCGCGATCGCGGACGATCTCTTCATACCAGGTTGCCGGAGGCGGCAAGGCTTCAAGCTGTTCCTGTCCGATGCGGGTGCGGGTTGTAAACAGGTTTACGTAGCCTTCCAGCGAGGGTTCAAAAACCACTTTCGGCGGATAGGCGATGGCATCAACCGGAGATTTGAACCCGGTTGTGATGATCCAGACCAGCGGCAAGAGCGTGATGATCGCGTAGACGATAACCAGTGTGCCAGCCACCCATTTTTGCCGCGAAGACGGTTCTGTGATGGAATAGCCGCTCATCTTTCTTTCACCTTGTTGAGGGCCTTCACGTAAATTGAGGCCAGACCGAAGACAGTTACGAAAAGGATGATCGCGTATGCAGAGGCATAGCCGGTACGCCACTTTTCAAAAGCTTCGCGTTTCAGATTGATGGACGTGAGTTCGGTTATGGATCCCGGACCGCCTCCGGTGAGCTGCACGACCAGATCGAACATCTTGAAGTTCTCAATACCGCGGAACAGGACGGCCAGCATGAGGAAGGGCAGCACCATGGGAACTGTGATTGTCCAGAACTGGCGCCACTTGCTGGCCCGATCGATTTCCGCAGCCTCATAGATATAGTCCGGTATCGATCGAAGCCCGGCCAGACATATGAGCATCACAAATGGGGTCCACATCCAGGTGTCGACGATCACGATTGCCCATGGGGCGAGTGCGACGTCCCCGATCATCTCGAATGACGACGGATCGATCCCGGTCAAAAAGGAGACCGCGTAATTGAAGAGACCGATTTGGGGTTGATAGAGAAAGGTCCAGAAGTTCCCGACAACCGCTGGAGACAACATCATTGGTAGCACGATCAGTGTCGTCCAAAGATCATTGCCCTTGAATTTTCGGTTGATCAGCCAGGCGAGTGCGAAGCCGATCAGAACCTGCAGGAATATTGTCCAGAACAGAAAGTGAGCGGTCGCCTGCATTGTCAGCCAGATATCGCTATCGGTCAGAATGCGCTCATAATTCCGCAACCCAATGAAGTCGACTTCCCGGTTAGGCCGGTTTGCCTTGTAGTTGGTAAAGCTCAGATTGATCGTCCAGATCAACGGAAAGATATTCACCGCTAGCAGGAGAAAAATGGATGGCGCAACAAATAACCAGGCGATCGTGCGATCGGATAAACCTCTGATTTTTGAAGCGACGGATGGAGGTGTCGCCTTTGCTACGCGGTCGATGGGTGTGTCGGACATTTGCCGCCCTTCCAGGGATACTTTACCGGAAAGTTCAGGCCCGGAATGCCCGGGCCCAAGTTTCTGAGACAGACGGCCCACCACAGCTGCGGACCGTCTGCGTTTGTGGGGGTATTTTAGATTTTGCCTTCGTCTTCGAAGGTCTCAGTCCAATCCTCGATCAGCTTGTCGAGGGCCTCCTGTGCGGTACCTTGATCGGCAACCACGTAGTCATGCATCCGCTTTTGCATGGCGAGCAGAAGCTCGGCATAGGCAGGCTCTTGCCAGAAGTCCTGAACAGCAGCCATCGCTTTCAAGAACTCACCAGCAAATGGTGCGGACTCTGGGAAGCCCGGGTCATTCAAGACAGAGTTATGTGCCGAGTATCCGCCAAGTTCCCACCATTTTGCCTGAACATCAGGCTGCGCAAACCATTTGACGTATTCAAGAGCAGCGTCCTGATTTTCCGAATAGGCAACAACGGAAATTCCCTGACCACCGAGGGTAGATCCCTCGACCTTTTGGGGAGGATTGGCAAAGAAACCTAGCTTATCACCAACATCAGGATCCGCCGCCAGGCCAGGGAAGAACGCAAACCAGTTCATACCCATCGCAACCTGACCGGATTTGATCGCATCCAGACCAGCAACCATGTAACCGTCTGAATAACCGGGAGGCGTCGCTGTTTTATAGAATTCCTTATAGAATTCAAGGGCGTCAACAGCATCAGCCGAATTTACGGCACCCTCCATGTCATACTTTCCTGGCGTATTCTCGTATTTGAAACCCCACGGATAGAGCGCAGAAGTGACGCCCATCGTGATACCTTCAGAGCCGCGTTCCGTATGAATGGTTGCCCCGTATCGCGTTTGCCCGTCAACTTCACGGCCCTGGAAAAACTGTGCGGTTTCCAATAGCTCTTTCTGGGTATTCGGCACCCCAAGATCACGACCATGCTTGGCTTTGAATTCAGCCTGAAGCTCAGGATCCGCAAACCAGTCTTTCCTGTAGTACCAGCCGTTGGCGTCGCCCATGGCTGGCAGGGCGTAGTAGTTTGGCGTGCCTTTCGGCCATGTTGAATATGCATAAACGGTCGCTGGTGCGAAATCGTCCATGCTGATGCCTTCACTGTCGAAGAACGTGTTCAGCTTGACGTAATGACCACTCTCGGCGCCGCCGCCGATCCACTGGCTGTCACCAATCAACAAGTCACAAAGTTTGCCGCCGGAATTCAATTCATTAAGCATCCGGTCTGCAAAATTCGGCCAGGGCACAAATTCGAAGTTCATTGTGTGCCCGGACTGAGATTCAAATTCCTTTGACAATTCAACAAGTGCGTTCGCTGGATCCCAGGCCGCCCAACAAAGCGTCAGGTCAGCAGCTTGGGCGTTTGAAGCGGTAAATCCGCCTGCCGCCACGAGAGCGGTCGCCGCGAGAAGTTTCGCAGTTTTCATGGGTGTATTCCTCCCGAAAAGGTAGCACGTCGGCGCATGCCGGACGGGCACTCCTCCAAGTGCAAGGCAACGATAACTGACATACGTATGTCCAGTCAATACACAAACTGACATACGTCTTTCTTTTTGAGTCAAAAACATATCCAACTAGCCTGCATGAGCAGCATAGATACTTGAATTAGCTAATTTTTTTGAAATTGACGTACAGCTGAAAATTGTTCCGAAAAACTCAGTAAAGATTCTCTCGCATGATGATTTCGATGCGAATCTGCTCTTGAGCTTCAAAAATATCAGCGCCATCGCACTTGGCACGCAACACACGCAAGGCACTGCGAACGAGATGACCGACGTTTTGTACGATTACAGCATCGAGCTCAGCTTCAAGCAGTGCTTGACGTGTGACCGACGTTAAATCATGCGCAATGACAACCAGTTCATTAAGGTCGGCATATTCGCGCAAGGCATCCAGCATTACGGCGTTGCCTGAACCCATGGAATAGACGGCTTTCAAATCCGGGTGGGCTGATACAGCGTGTTTTAAAGTCTCGTGAATCCGATCAGGATCATCGTAAAATTCTATTGTAGGAAGCGTTTTCAGATGCCGGGAACCCTGGGAGAGCACTTCATCAAGGCCATATCGCCTTTCAATGCTATCGCGTGCCACCATTGAGTTGGTGACAACCAGGATACTTCCGGTTTCGTTTCGCAGAAATTTTCCCAAGAGAGCGCCCACCGTTTTCCCGGCGGAAAAGTTGTCTATCCCGACAAAGTGGTGGCACTTCGAATTCGGCAGGTCCGACACAAGCGCGACCACGTAGATCCCGGCACTTTTGATATGAGCAATAGCATCGCGAACTTGCGGCGTTTCCGGTACCATGATCGCCACACCGTCCAGCTCGGACAAGTTGAGTGTTTTTAAGCTGTCCACGACGGCATGAGGATCGGCAGCATTGACTAACATGACGTCGACATTCGCCCTGTCGACAATCTGGGTTCCGGACGCTTCTGCCACGGCTGCAACAATCGTCTCGACAAAGTGGTTTGGTCCATCTGGCAGCACAAAGACAAACCTGTACCGTCTCTGCATTGCAAGGTTGGCAGCGTTAGTATCACGCACATAACCAAGTTTCTTGACCGCGGCCTTTACGCGTTCCGCATTCTTCGGCCGCACGTCCTTGCGGCCATTCAAAACCCGGTCGACGGTTGAAAGACTGACGCCAGCTTCGCGCGCGATATCATGTACCGTTGGCTTGACCATTCCACCTCCTTGAGGAGGCTAATCTCGCGCAACACGCTGACATACGTCAATCAAAATGCGCGTATCACACTTGATTTCCAACGATTACGTCAAGGATTCCAGCAAGTTGCCCAACGAGATGAGCAGCGTCTGACAGCTTCAGACGCTGCTCCTTTTGGCATTTCACCTATCAGGCGGCTGCAACGTCGTCCAAAAAACTGTCGACCACATTGTTGAAAGATTCGATTTCTTCAGCAACCTGATTTGAGGCCTCTGCAACTTTTGCAGCGCCGTCGGACGCATCTGAAGCCTGGCTGGTGACTTCTTCCATTCCGGAGGCAACAGTAAGTGTTCCCTCGGCAGCCCGCTGCGCACTTCCACTAATCTCCATGGTTGCCGCGCTCTGTTGCTCAACAGCTGCGGCGATCGCTTCAGTCCCTGCCTTTACGTCCTCCATTGTGCTGGAAATCTCTTCGATCGCATTTGCAGAAGCTGACGAAGATTCACGAATTGCATTGATCTGATCGGAAATTTCGACGGTCGCCCGAGACGTTTGTTCGGCAAGTGACTTCACCTCCGATGCAACAACAGCAAAGCCCTTGCCAGCCTCCCCGGCTCGCGCTGCCTCAATCGTTGCATTGAGAGCGAGCAGATTGGTTTTCTCGGCGATACCGGTGATCAAACTGAGAATTTCCCCGATCGTTTGCGCAGAACCAACAAGACTGGAGACCTGGTGGTTGGTGTTGGAAGCTTTTGATGCTGCCTCCACCGCAACTTCCGTTGCGCGCTGCACATGGTGACTGATTTCACCAATCGAAGAAGATAGTTCCTCTGCTGCGGCGGCAACACTGCGAACCTCTCCCGAAGCTTGATCGATACAGGATCGTGCGTTCGTTGCCTGATCCCGGGTCGCAACGGAGGACTGTGTCAGAGTTCCAGCGGTCTGCCGCATGATATCCATATTGCCCGTAACCCTTGTGAGTTGCTCCGTCGCCGATAAGCGAAACTGATTGATCAGGTCGTCAACCTTCGCTTGCCGGGTGCGCTGCGCTTCTTCTTCCGATTTCAGCTCAGCTTCCAGTTTCTGGCGTTCAAGGCCATTGCGTCTGAAAATGTCAATTGCCTCGAACAGTGCGTGCACTTCGCGGATGGGGGACGTTCGGTTGGTGCCGGTTTCAAAGTCTCCGGTTGCCAATGCATCCAGCTTGCTGGTCGCATTTCGGATGGGCAGGCTGAAGATCCTGTTTGCGGCAAAGGAAAGGCCGATCGCAATTGCAAGGCACAGAACTACCACACTTAAGACCGACAGGTTCGCCGTTTGGGAATTGGACAGCGCACTGGCAATGGCCTGGGACTGATTGTCAGCCGCATTCACCCGCATCTTGTTGGTAATGCTTGATATTTCGGCGTATGCCAAGTCGATGGACTTCTGATTTCGAGCAACTTTCAAGACAGACGCCGCGAATTTATCGATGGATTGTCTGAGGTAATCAATCTCTTCCAGGGCATTTTTTACCCGTCGCTTTTCGCTCTTGCTGCCGTTGGCATAAACTTCCCTGGCGCGCGTGACCTGACGTGTTCCCGCATCAAGGCTCTGGATCGCCAGGTCCTGCGTGAACGGCCTTGGGTCTACAAGGAACTTGATAATCTTGGGATTAGCCTCGGCAAAGATCAGGACCAGCCCATTGGAGATGGCCTTGGCGTTCGAGTCTTCCGATTTTTCAAGACGATTGGTCAGCTTTGTAAATGCCCGTTGCATCGAGTCAATTCCGGAACTGACCTGGCTGCCATTTGTCTTTCTCTCGTTGTTCGCGCCCACTGCTGATTCATAAGCTTCGATCAAACCATGCGTCGCTTCAAGTATCTGAGCGGCCTTCTCCGGATCCTGAATTTCGATCTTTACGTCCTTTTTCTCCGGAACTTCACCGGTTTCCCCTTCAATTGTTTCTGAATTTGTCTGGTTGATATCAATCACCGATACCGCTGAAAGCACTCGAGTTTCAGCCTGTTTGATCAGCGAAGGAGCATCCGGGTTATCCGTCAGCAACGCCTCCTTGATCTGTGAATAGAGCGCACCAACGGCGTTATCGATGTCAGTCGAGGTCGCAGCCACTTCTGCCTTTTGAGAGACCGTTCCCAAAAAGCCGGAATTGACAAAATTGTAGAATGTAGCAACCCCGCCGTTCACAAGCGCAAGTACGACCAACCCGGCAATCATGCCGTTCATCGCCAGCGCAAAGCCCAATTTTCTCGTCCGCATTGTTTCCACCAATCCTAAAAAGACATACGTATGTCTAAATTTGTTCTGTGATTAAAAATCCCGCAGATTTCTGAACAAATCGTTATTGATTGCGTAGGCGAAAGCCTCTGATCTGGTACCTGCCCGCACACGCCACCATGTTAACTATCTGAATATGCGAGTTTTTTACCGCTTGAATAAATTTGGAAAATTCGTGGAATTTTTACTTTCGAATAACCCGTATAATCCCTGCCAGAACAGAACAAATTCGAAATCGAAGTCTAACTACGATGTAAAAAATCGCCACTGACCAGAAAATATCATTCGTATTTCTTCGGAATTATTTGAAGGCTTCAAGAGGCATGGCAAAGCACCACAGAGGACAGTCAGTGGCGCATCCACGCTGCCGACCATGCGATATACGGCGATCAGGCCGCTTGCCTGCAGAAAGATCAACGCTCCAGGGAACTGATTTCATAGCCAGATTTCGCGAGCCATTCAGGGTTGATCTCAACCCCCCATCCCGGCGCATCCGTCACGGTCGCATGGCCGTCGACAATGTCGAAGGGCGAAGAGACAAAAAGATCATATTGCCAGGGATAGTAGTCTTCCTGCTCAATCGAGAATTCGAGATATTTCCCGGCGTTCGGAATCGCGCGCAGCAGATGCATAGTGAAAAGCGTGACCAACGACAGATTGGCTGCATGCGGTGTACAGGGAATACCTGCTTCCTGGGCCATTTGCGCGACTTTCATCGTGCGCACCATACCGCCCAGATAACAGATGTCCGGCTGGATGACATCAACGATCCGCTGATCGATCATGCGTTTCCAATCGACAAGGGAGCAATCCTGTTCACCGCCCGTGACATCAATTTCCAGGGCGTCCGTCACTTCTTTGGTTTGATCGTAATGCCAATAGGGACATGGTTCTTCGTAGTGCGAGATACCGCTGTCCTGCAGGAACTTGCCGATCTCGATTGCCTTTTGAGGCGAATAACAGGAATTGGCGTCAACCAGTAGCGCGGTGTCGTCGTCAAAGGCCTTGCGCATGGTAGACACGATTTCTTCTGTCCGACCAGGCCATTCGTCCTGGTCCCTGCCGCACTCAGCGCCGATCCGGAATTTGAAGGCGGTAAATCCGAACTTGTCTTGCTGTTTCTTGAGGCGGTCGGCTTCATCTGCCGGTGTAATATCCCGCTTCATGGAAGATCCATAGGCCCGCACCTTTCCCGGAATACCTCCGAGCAATTCGCACACCGGTTTGCCTTCCACCCTTCCCCTGAGATCAAACAAGGCAGTATCGAGCCCGGCTAGCGCCCGGCGCAAGTAGGACCCAGGAAATTTATGCTCACGATCCGGAATGATGTCCATCAGATGTGCAATGTCGAACGCATCGGCGCCCAGTGCATAGGGCGCCACCTGACGGTGCACCACTTGTGCGGTGATGTCCGCATGATAGGTGGCAACCTGCCCCCAACCGCGAGCACCGCTTTCTGATGTCACACGCACAAAGCAGACAAATTCGTTGGTGAAGGTTTCTATGGATTGAATTTTCATCGTTTTTTCAATACCTTGGACGGAGGAGACCACGAAAATATTAGAGCAAAGAGCTGTCGTTCTTCAGTAACGACGTTTCGGCTGTGCGACATGAACGTATCAGCAACCGTGTTCACAGAATTGGCAGCTTCGGACAAGATCGCCTCGACCCTGCCTCCCATCCAAACACAAAGAAATCCAGCACCAGTCACAGAAGTTAACTCTGGCAGTCATCCAAGAACCAATTCCTCGACTTTGCTGGATATCTCCCGTGAGATGACAGCAAGATCTTTCAGAACCGCTCTCAACTCGTCGCTGGGCAAGCCGCCTTGCTGTTGTTCTACTGCAGAAAACAACCTGCTATGCATCTCTTCCAAGTTTATCTCATGCACCCAAACCGCCTAATTAAACGCTCTAATTGCTTGATTTGTATCAGATTCATCAGAAACTGACATACAGCAATAATCGCCCAATAAGTACGTCCCGAATACGACCATTCCAGTGGGACTTCCAGCTTTTTCCTTTGCAAAAATCCCTCAGTTTAAAACCCGCTCTGAACCACGTTCAGGCGTCTATTGGCCTGCTCACTTGCTTTGCCCCCATCAGCATCAACAAACGCTCTCTGGTTCAAGATCCAGTCCCGCACCTTTCGACAGTTCTCCGCAAGCACCTTGTTTTTCGGATGTACGACGTAATAGCCGTTGCCAGTTCTGAACGTGTGGTCGGTCACCTTCCGGAGCCTGCCGTTTTTGACAAATTCATCGACCAGATGACACCAGCCCAGCGCGATTGCGTCGCCATCGAGCGCCATTTGCAGGACGGCAACATATTCGTTCGCCCGCGTCCCTCGAACCTTGTTCGCGCCACTCACTCTTGCTGACTTCAGCCAGTCCTTCCACGTCGCTGCATAGCGGTAAGGTTCATCGAGATGCGCCAGGTGATGGCTTAACAACTCGTGCGGATGATCCGGCGTGCCATGTGCCTTCAAATAGGCTGGTGAAGCAACGGCTATGATCTCTTCAGCCACAAACTCGTTGCACGCATATCCAGGCCAATTCTTCGGTCGGCCACCACGAATACCAAGCGGAATGTCTTCTGCCGCGATATCAAGATCCCTGTCTGCCGTATGAAGGCGAAGTTCAATATCTGGAAGATCAGTGCGCATGAGTTGCAGCCGGGGGGCGATCCAAAGCGTTGCAAAGGCGGTGGAAACCGACAGCGTCACGACATCATCGGCTGGTTTGGTGCGAACAGCATTTATGCCGTCGGCCAGTTGGTAGAGGCTTCGCGTGACTTCGGCGTGCAATCGCCCACCCGCCGTGGTCAAAGAAACCTCGCGGTGACCGCGCTCGAAAAGCGGTTGTCCAACTTCTTCTTCAAGAGCCTTGATTGCATAGGAAACCGCCGATTGTGTCATGCCGAGTTCGTGTCCGGCACGGGTAAACGAATTCAGGCGACCAGCCGCTTCAAAGGCGACAAGTCCACGGAACGACGGTAGAAGACGGCGTAGATTAGTCATGAAAAAACCTTATGCGAAAGATGATAATTTTCAAGCGTCACAAGGGTCAGTGGGCAGATTAGCATCAAATTTGATGATGCTTTAGGGAGAAAGTCATGACCCTCGCAGTGGACACGGCCGAGCCGGGTGAAGGTGCCAACCCAAAACAGGGTTCCCGCAGTGGTGGCCGCGCGGGACGGCGGGCGAAGCGAACGCAGGTCGTGAAGTCCTACGGACGACCGTACATAACCCGCAATCTCCCGCCGCATGACATTCTGTCTGAAGAAAACCTCGTTCGTATCGAGGACACGGCTGACGCAATACTGGCGGAAATCGGCATCGAATTTCGTGATGATCCTGCAGCTCTGGATCTTTGGCGAAAAGCAGGTGCGGATCTGGAAGGTGTCCGGGTTCGTTTCCCAAAAGGGATGATCCAGGAACTCCTCGGGACAGCCCCGACAGAATTCACGCAACATGCACGCAATCCGAAAAACAGCGTCAGGATTGGCGGTCCAAACGTTGTGTTTGCCCCAGCTTATGGCAGCCCTTTCGTCATGGATCTTGATGAGGGCCGCAGGTACGGCACGATCGAAGACTTCAGGAATTTCATCAAGCTTGCCCAATCCTCACCCTGGCTGCATCACTCGGGTGGGACGATTTGTGAACCCGTGGATGTTCCCGTCAACAAGCGTCATCTGGACATGATTTACGCTCATGTCACCTTGTCGGACCGCCCGTTTCTGGGATCCGTGACCGCAGAAGAACGGGCTGAAGATTCCATCGACATGGCACGGGTCGTATTTGGCGAGGATTTTGTCGACCATAACTGCGTCATCATGGGCAACGTCAATGTGAACTCTCCCCTTGTCTGGGATGGCACCATGACAAAGGTCCTGCGTGCCTACGCGAGAGCCAACCAGGGATCTGTGCTGGTTCCCTTCATACTTGGCGGCGCGATGGGACCGGTGACCGTTGCCGGTGCCATTGCCCAGGCGCATGCGGAGACCCTTGCCGGCTGCGCCCTCGCGCAGCTGGAACGATCAGGCGCCCCGGTCATCTACGGCAATTTCCTATCTTCCATGAGCCTGAGATCAGGCTCCCCGACATTCGGCACGCCGGAACCAGCCAGCGGCTCGCTTGTTGTCGGTCAGCTGGCGCGCCGGGCAAAACTGCCGCTCCGGTGCTCGGGCAACTTCACGACCTCAAAACTGCCCGATGCCCACGCTATGAACGAAGGCACGATGTCGATGCTTGCTGCCATCAATTGCGGCGCGAATTTTGTCCTGCATTCAGCCGGATTCCTCGATGGCCTGCTCTCCATGTCCTATGAAAAATTCATGATGGATGTCGATTTTTGCGGAGCCCTTCATACCTACCTTGACGGACTGAATGTCGATGACAACGCACTCGCCCTGGATGCTTTCCGGGAGGTTGGGCCGGGCAATCACTTCTTTGGCTGCGACCACACGATGCGCAACTATGAGACCGCCTATTTCGATTCCGCTCTCGCAGACAATGATCCGTTCGAAAAATGGGAAGAGAACGGCGCAGTTGATGCAGCAACGCGGGCCAACAAAGCCTGGAAGGAAACTTTGGCAGGCTACCAGGCACCTTCACTCGACGCAGGCGTTGACGAGGCCCTGAAGGACTTCGTCACCCGAAAAAAGGCTGCATCCGAAGATCAATGGTATTGAGGCGCGGACGTGAAGATCACATCCATTCGTGTCACGCACGTCAATGTCCCATTTGACGCGCCGTTCTGGTGGACCGGCGGTCTATATCCGGGAGCGTCAAAGTCCATCATTGAAGTTGAAACAGACGAAGGCGTTATCGGGTTGGGCGAAGCGCCCTGGTATCACTTCGGCGAAATCATCAAAACCGAGATAACTCCGGCGCTCATCGGCGCTGACCCGCTTGATTTCGCCGATTGCGAAAGCAGGTGCGTGCCACCCTGGCAAATCACCGCAAACACCGGTGAAGGCGCTGCTGCAGTTGCTTTCGGTGCCGTCGAAGTTGCCCTTTGGGACATCCGCGGAAAGGTGTTCGGTCTGCCGCTCTACAAACTGCTCGGTGGTGCGGTGCGTAAGGAGGTCAAATTCTCTGAGTATTTTTCCTTCCGCCCTGAACACAACGGCGCCGGCGGCGAAATGAGCGCTGAAGCCATACGCGACTATTGTTTGAAAATGCGGGAAGAACACGGCTCAACCATTTTTGAGGGCAAGCTGATCCTCGGAGATCCGGAACTGGAAATCCGGACAGTGAAGCTCCTGCGCGAAGCGTTAGGGCAAGGCGCTCAGATCAAGCTCGATTCCAACATGCAGTATTCACTCACGACTGCGCGTTGGCTAATGCGAGAGCTGGAACCATTCAACATCCGAAACTACGAAGACCCGGTCGCAACCTTCGAGGAAATGGCAGCCCTGCGGCAACACAGTTTCATTCCTTTTTCCACGCATGTGCCGGACTTGAAACGCGCGGTCGCTCTTGGCACGCCGGACAATTTTGTCTGCAATTTCGCAGCCCTCGGCGGCATCTCGAAAACACTGAAATTCATTGCAGCCTGTGAAGCGATGGGCAAAGGCTTCTGGTGTTATTCGAACGACCTTGGAATCATGACCGCTGCTTATCTGCATGTTTCAGCCGCAACACCGTTGATTACGGAAGCTTCTCAGTCCTTGTTTCGCTGGCAAGTCGGCGATGTCATCCAGCACGGTCCTTTCCGGCAGACAAACGATGTTATCGCAGTGCCTGAAGGCCCCGGTCTCGGTGTTGCGCTTGATCCTGAAGCGATGAAACGCTGGTCCGCCGATTTTAAGGAAAACGGCCCCATGAGTCATTTTCACGACCCTCACCAACCCTTGCGCCATCGGACACTACCGCTGAACTAAAAACTAACAAACTTTTTCGGCGATCCAGACAATGAACAAACTCCTGCCGCGAAACTACGATTGTTTTAAGCACGCAAATCACGGACAAATCTGCCAAATATATTTGATCGCTCAATCGATCTGAGCGGTCGCCTCAATCTCGATCAGCGCCTCGTCCTCAATCAGGTCAGCAACGACAACCACGGACATTGCAGGGAAGTGACGACCCAGGACGCTTCTGTAGGCGGCTCCGACTTCCTTCTGTTTGGCCAGGTACTCGCGTTTGTCCTTGATGAACCAGGTCAGCCGCGCAATGTCTGTGACCGAACCACCGGCCTCTTCAACAATCGCCACGATGTTTTTCAAGGTTTGCTCCATCTGACCGACGAAGTCATAGCACTCAAACACCTGATCCTTGTTCCAGCCGATCTGACCGCCAACATGGAGCGTTCGGCCTTCAGTCAGCATACCGTTTGCATACCCTTTTGCAGGGGCCCAGCCGTCCGGTTGAATGGTTTTAAGTGTCATGGTTCCTGACTTTCCTTGAATGTCGCCAGTCGAGTGTTGACCACCTCGGGCCATTTGGCTGGTTTGCCCATTTCATTCACATGAACCAGGGTCAATTCCGTCGCAAACCTCTGTTCACCCGAACAACCTGCATCCAGCGTTAGCCCGCAGCTGGTTCGGCCAACCAGGGAGACACGAAGCACCAGTGTCAGCTGGTCTCCCAACCGGCTCGGTGCGATAAAACGCGTTCTGATTTCAGCCGTCGGAACGGCAGCAGACGTGTGAATTTCTGAAAACGGCCAGCGAAGGACTTCAGCAAAGAAATCCTCAACGCAGTCGTTCATCATCTCGAAATACCGCGGATAGAAGACGATACCCGCTGGATCGCAATGTTTGAACAATATCGGCTGTTCATATCGAAACATTCGTCACACCCCGACAAAGGCAGCGGTGACATCATCGGTCAACGCATCGATTGTGCCCTGCCAGACAGTTTTGCCCCGTTCCAGGATCGTGGCACTGTCGCTGACGTCACGAAGTTCCTTGACTGATTTGTCGATGACAAGGATCGATAAGCCCGTCTCTGCTTTCAGTTGTTTGATCGCCGACCAGATTTCCTGACGGATGATCGGCGCGAGACCTTCAGTGGCTTCGTCGAGGATCAGCAGTCGCGGGTTGGTCATCAGCGCCCTGCCGATCGCAAGCATCTGTTGTTCGCCGCCTGAAAGCGAATAGGCAAGTTGGCCTCGTCGCTCACCCAGTCGCGGAAACAGTTCGATCACTTTCTCAAACGTCCAGGCACCGCGTCTTGCTGCTGCAATCAGGTTTTCATGCACGGTCAGGTCGCCGAAACATCGCCGTCCTTCCGGGACCAGGCCCAGCCCGAGCCGCGCTGCCTTGTGGCTTGGCAGACGAACGAGGTCCTGGTCATCAAATCGGAGAACTCCTGCAGCAGGCAGCATCCGGCAAATGCATTTCACAGTCGTGCTCTTGCCCATGCCGTTTCGGCCCATCAAGGCCATGACTTCACCTTCGGCCACGTGAAGGTTCACGCCAAACAACGCCTGGCTGGCACCATATGAGGCGGTGACATTTTCGAGCGTCAGCAAACTCATGCGTCTTCCCCCAGATAGGCTTCACGAACGGCCTTGTCGGCGCGGATTTCGTCAACCGTGCCCGTTGCAATCACTTCGCCGTAAACCAGAACACTGATCCGATCCGCCAGTGCGAAGACAGCGTCCATATCGTGTTCCACGAGCAGGATCGGTGCTTCTCGCCGCAAGCCGTCCAGAAATCCGGTCAACCGTTTGGAACCCTCAGAGCCCATGCCCGCCATGGGTTCATCCATGACCAGGACTTTTGGTTTCTGCGTCAGAGCAACGGCAACTTCCAGCTGGCGACGCTGCCCATGGCTGAGTTCCGCCGTACGGCTGGTTGCGTGATCTTCCAGACCCACGCGCAAAAGTGCTTCTTGCGCGGTGTTGCGCAGATCTTTGTCACTTAGCGCATCGGAGAAAAAACGCCACGGATTACCGCTTGCGCCAAGCGCGCCCAGAACCGCGTTTTGCAGCACTGTATCTTCCATGGCGAGCGAGGAAATCTGAAAGGTTCTCCCAAGACCCGCTCTTGCCCTGAGACGCGCAGGATCATGGGTTACATCGCGCCCGAGAAGCTGAACCGAACCGGCATCCGGTTTGAGAGTGCCGCAGATCTGTCCGATCAAGGTTGACTTGCCTGCGCCGTTTGGACCGATAATGGCATGGATTTCACCTTCGAGAAGGTCAAGAGAGATGTCCTGGCTTGCGCGCAGGGCACCAAAGCTTTTGTAAATTCCGCGCGTTTCGAGAACAGCTTCAGTCATGGACAGCCCTCCGCCCAGAGACCATCCCGATGAGACCACCACGGCCGAACAACACGGTCAGCAACAACAGCAATCCCAGATAGATGTGCCAATAGTCGCTCAGCCCCCCAAGCCAATGTTCCAGGGCTACAAACACCAGGGCCCCGACCACTGGACCGAACAACCTGCCGACGCCACCCAAAATGATGAAGATCATGATCTCACCGCTTGTTTGCCAGCTAAACATCGTCGGACTGACAAAGCGATTGAGGTCCGCGAACATGGCTCCTGCAAGTCCTGTAATCGCACCTGAGATCACAAAAGCCACCAGCTTGATGCGCACTGGATCAAGGCCAACGGTTTCAACCCGGATCGGCGCCTGCCGCGCGGCATTGAGGGCGAGCCCGAAAGGAGAGTTGACCAGTCTCCAGGCAAAAACCAGCACCAGAAACAGCACGGTCAGGCAAAGTCCATAGAAGTGAATGGGCACCAATGTGTTCAGGCCGGGAAAGCCGTTTCGGACATAGATCGACAGACCGTCCTCGCCGCCGTACTCAGCCCAGGAAATGGCAAAGAAGAAGAACATCTGGCCGAACGCCAGCGTGATCATTATGAAATAGACACCGGATGTTCGAAGCGACAGGATGCCGATAACCAAGGCCGCAAGAGCAGACAGAACCACAGCCAACAACCAGATCACCGGCATCGACTTTGTGCCCTCAATCAGGATTGGCCATTCGGCAAGCGCAGTGTAGGTCTGGGCATGATGGGCCAGAATACCCATCGCATATCCCCCAAGACCAAAAAACACCGCGTGCCCAAAACTGACCAGCCCGCCTATGCCAAGTGCAATATTCAGCCCGATGGCGGCAACGGCAAATATCGCTGCCCGTGTCATCAATGTGATGGTGAAAGGTTCATCGGCAATGACTGCCCAGGCCGGAACAGCAAGCAGTACAGCGACAGCGAGTGCGTTCACATAGGTTTCTCTGATCATGCGCGCGCTCCAAACAGACCAGAAGGACGCAGGATCAAGATGGCTGCCATCAGGATGTAGATCGCCATGGAGGCCACGGAAGATCCGATGGAAGTTGCCGTCGAAGGATCAAAAAACAGTTTCATGACTTCCGGGAGGAAGATGCCACCGAGCGTATCGGTCAGCCCGACCAGAATGGCGCCAATCAGCGCGCCCTTTATCGACCCGATTCCGCCGATGACAATTACGACGAAAGCCAGAATGAGAACCGGCTCGCCCATACCGACCTGAACGGATTGAATTGCCCCGACGAGCGCACCAGCCAGACCTGCAAGCGCCGCCCCGAGGGCAAATACAATGGTGTAGAGCTTGGCGATGTCGATACCAAGCGCCGCGATCATCTCGCGGTCGTTTTCACCTGCCCGGATCTGAACACCGAGCCGCGTCTTTGAAATCAGCAGGTAAAGGCCAAGTGCCACGAGAAGGCCGACAATGATCAGTGTCAGACGGTAAAGCGGGTATTCGATACCACCTGGCAAGGTGATCGGGCCTGACAGGTAGTCCGGCACGTCCAGAAAGAGTGGAAACGAGCCGAATATCCATCGCGTCCCTTCCGAGAAGATCAGGATAAGCGCAAAAGTTGCCAGCACCTGATCCAGATGATCCTTGTCGTAAAGCCGCCGGATGACCACCAGTTCCACCAGCGCGCCTGCGATGGCAGCACCGGCAAGGGCGGCTATCAACGCAAGCACAAATGAACCGGTCAACCCCGCAACGGCAGCCGCGCAAAAAGCACCGATCATATACAGCGAACCATGGGCCAGGTTGATCAACCCCATGACGCCGAAGATCAGCGTTAATCCGGCTGCCATCAAGAACAGCATGATGCCGAACTGCAGGCCGTTCAGAACCTGCTCTATGAGCAATATCAGTGACATGAAAATCCCGCATTGAGGACCGGCGCGGGACCGCGCCGGTCAGTTGCCCCCGTATGACAGATACCTGCCTTACATATTACAGTCCGACCAGTAAGCATCGGCATGGCTGGTAAGTGCCGTACCGATGATCTTGTTGGTGTAAACGTCGCCTTCCTTTACCACTTCACGAACGTAAATGTCCTGAATTGGGTGATGGTTGGGACCAAACTTGAAATTGCCTCTTGTCGAAGCGAATTCACCGGCCTGCAAGGCTTCACGGAAGGCGTCCGCATCCTTAACATCCGCCTTCGCCATAGCCGAAAGAAGCAGGTTTGCAGTGTCAAAACCCTGCGAAGCATAGAGCGAAGGCAACCGGCCATATTCAGCCTGGAAACTCTCGACAAATGCCTTGTTGGTGGGATTGTCGAGATCCTTGTTCCATTGGCTGGTGTTTTTCACGCCGAGCGCAGCATCGCCAACAGCTTGCAGAATACCCTGATCGAAGGAAAAAGCCGGTCCGACCACTGGCAGATCAACACCAGAGTCCTTGTACTGCTTCAGGAATGAAATCCCCATTCCACCCGGCAGGAAGAAGAAAACACTGTCCGCTTCGGACGCCCTGATCTGTGCAAGCTCGGCTGCGTAATCGGTCTGACCGAGTTTGGTGTAGATTTCTCCTGCCAGATCTCCCTCATAGAAGCGCTTGTAACCGGTGAGAGCATCTTTACCCGCCGGATAGTTCGGCGCGAGAATAAAGCTCTTCTTGAAGCCTTCGAAATTGGCATAGGCGCCGGCAGCTTCATGAAGGTTGTCGTTCTGCCAGGCGACATTGAAATAGTTCGGATGGCAGCCCTTGCCTGCAAGCGCGGAAGGCCCGGCATTTGGCGAAAGATAGAACTTTCCCTGCGCTGTCACGGACGGCACGACGGCCATGGCAAGGTTCGACCAGATGATGCCCGTGAGTACGTCGACCTTTTCCGATTGCACCATCTTGTCCGCAAGTTGAACCGCGATGTCAGGCTTGCGCTGATCGTCCTCAATCACAACCTCAAGGTCGTCGTTACCTGTTTGTTTGACCGCCAGCATAAAGCCGTCTCTGACATCGATGCCGAGACCGGCACCTCCACCAGAAAGTGTTGTGATAAGACCGACCTTGACCGGTTCGGCCTGAGCACCCGTCACACCGAGTGCCAGCGCGGCAGCTGCCGCCATCGTCACCAATTTCATGGAACCCTCCTATTGATCTTGAACCAGCTATTCCCACTCATTTGTTTTATTTGGACGCGGTTTTTCTGCTGTCCGTGTTTTCGGGTCTTTTCTATTCGCTTCCGCTCACCCGAATGCGGAAGTTGTTACCTGCAACTAGGGTCAGGACCCATTAATTTGATTGAAATGGCGCAACAAACGGCAATGAGCTGCAAGGAAAAGCGCGATAAGCGGGCTTTCTGCCCGGATGAGCGGTTTGACGCAGCAGATCGAAGCCGTTTTTGCGTCCCTTTGGGATAGGGTGAATTTGCTCAGCAACGTCGTTGCAAATCTTTGAAAACCATGCGGTTTCCTACAGTTTTGCGCCTCGTATCCGAACAAATTCATTCCTACCATTTCATCCAAATTAATGGGTCCTGACCCTAGTCGTCTGTGCGCAATCGAAACCGTTGGATCTTCCCGGTCTCGGTTTTCGGCAATGTCTGTTTGAACAGGACAGAGCGCGGATATTTGAAGGGCGCGATCGTCGCCTTCACGTGATCCTGTAATGTCTTCGACAATTCGTCTGAAGGTTCGCTTTCATCCACGAGAACTACATGGGCTTCAACAATCGAACCACGTTGTTCATCAGGCACTCCAATGACAGCACATTCCAGAACAGCTGGATGCGACAGGAGCGCCGCTTCGACCTCTGGCCCTGCTATGTTGTAGCCGGACGAAATGATCATGTCGTCGTTGCGTGCGGCGAAGTGAAGGTGACCGTCTTCACTCATTGAAAAACTGTCACCGGTAATGTTCCAACCATCGATCACGTATTGGCTCTGACGGTCATCTGCCAGATAGCGGCACCCGGTTGGGCCTCGCACGGCCAATCGGCCGACTTCACCCGCTGCAACGGGATTGCCATCAGCACCGATGATCTTGACCTCGTAACCGGACACCGGCTTGCCGGTACACGCCGGCTTGTGATCGCCGAACCTGTTGGAGACGAATATGTGCAGCATTTCTGTTGCACCGATACCATCAAGCATCGGCTTTCCGGTTTTCTCCATCCAGGCCGCATAAACCGGCGCCGGAAGTGTTTCACCGGCAGAGACAGCCGCCCGAAGCGAGGAAAGATCAGCCCCCTCCTCCATTGCCTGCAACATGACGCGATAGGCTGTTGGCGCAGTGAAACATACCGTCGCCCCGTACTTCTGAATGATCTCGATCATGTTCGGCGGCGTAGCGCTTTCCAAAAGCGTTGCCGCGGCCCCGAAACGAAGCGGAAAGATCGCAAGGCCGCCGAGGCCGAAGGTGAAGGCAAGCGGCGGTGATCCGACAAATACATCCTCCGGCGTGACGCCGAGCACTTCTCTGGCATAGCCATCTGCGATGATCAGCAGATCCCTGTGAAAATGCATGGTCGCTTTTGGCGTGCCCGTGGAACCAGAAGTAAACCCGAGCAAGGCGACATCATCACGGCCCGTTGGAACGGCCTCGTAAAGCACGGACTTTTCAAGCGCCAGGCGATCGAGTTCCGCGTCATGGTTGGACGTTCCGTCAAAACCGACTACCTTTTTCAGAAAAGAGGACGTCTTTGCGCAAGCAACGATCTCATCCATCAAACGCGTGTCGCAAAGCGCAAATTCAACTTCCGCCTTGTCAACGATCTTTGAAAGCTCACCAGAACGCAGCATCGGCATGGTGTTGACGACAACCGCACCTGCTTTTGTTGCTGCCAGCCAGCAGGCAACCATCGCCGGGTTGTTTGCCGAGCGGATTAGCACCCGGTTGCCGGGTTTGACGCCAATGTTCTCGGTCAGCGCGTGTGCCAACCGGTTTGTCCAGTCCGCCAGTTCCTTGTAGGTGCGGCGACGGCCGTTCCCGATCAGGGCAGTATGGTCACCAAAGCCCTGATCGACCATCTTGTCTGTCAGTTCCACCGCGGCATTGAGCCGGTCCGGATAGTCAAACCCACCGAGAAGAAAATCTGGCCAGCTGTCTTCCGGTGGAAGGTTGTCGCGGGCGAAAGTGTCTACGTGAGCAGAAGGACCAAGCATGGCTCATACTCCCTTAAAAGCGCCAAGCGTCTGGCGCGCGATGATGATTTTCTGGACATCAGACGCGCCCTCATAAATGCGGAGCGCACGGATTTCACGATAGAGTTTTTCAACAGCTGTTCCGGAGCGAACACCATCGCCGCCATGAAGCTGAACAGCCTTGTCGATAACCTGCTGGGCTTGATCTGTTGCAAAAAGTTTTGCCATGGCGGCTTCGCGGGTGATACGCGGTGCGCCGCTGTCTTTGGCCCAGGCAGCCCGGTAGATCAGAAGCGCCGAGGCATCAATGTCCATTGCCATGTCTGCGATATGCCCCTGGACCAGCTGGAAATCTGCAAGTGGAGCACCCTGAATTTCGCGTGTCGACACGCGGCTCAGAGCTTCATCCAGCGCCCTGCGTGCGAAACCGAGTGCGGCTGCAGCCACGGTTGAACGGAAAATATCCAGGACCGACATGGCGATCTTAAATCCGCTACCGGGTGCGCCGATCAAGTTCGACTTGGGCACCCGGCAATCGGTGAACCGCAAGGTCGCCAACGGATGTGGCGCGATGGTCTCCAGTCGCTCGGTAACTTCAAATCCTGCAAGATCGGGTGTCACGATGAAGGCCGAGAGGCCTTTCGCACCAGGTGCCTCACCGGTTCTTGCAAAGAGCGTATAAAGGTCTGCAATGCCTCCATTGGAGATCCAGGTCTTTTCGCCGTTCAGAACAAAAGCATCGCCATCATCTGTCGCCGTCATGGTGGAATTGGCAACGTCGGATCCCGACTGAGGCTCTGTAAGCGCGAAAGCAGAAATGGCCTTGCCCGACCGGGTAAGCGGCAGCCATTCGGCCTTTTGCGCGTCCGTGCCGAACAGTGAAATGGCACCTGTTCCGAGCCCTTGCATGGCAAAGGCAAAATCGGCCAGGCCATCATGGCGCGCAAGCGTTTCGCGGATCACGCAGAGTGTGCGAACGTCGAGCGTTCCGTCTTCAGCACCAGTGTGCTTCAGAAGTTCAGCCTCTCCCAGATCACTGACGAGCTTGCAGCACGTTGCATCCGTGTCCCCATGATCAAGACTTGCGAGGTTTGAAGCAGCCCAGTCTTCGACCTTTGCTGCAATCGAACGGTGCCTGTCATCAAAGAATGGCCAGTGAAGGAATGTCGTGTCAGCCATCAGTTGCCCTCGAACACGGGGTTTTCCTTGGCGGCAAACGCTTCATAGGCGCGGCGAAAATCATTGCCCTGCATGCAGATTGCCTGAGCCTGCGCTTCTGCTTCAATCGCCTGTTCCAGGCTCATTGACCATTCCTGTGCCAGCATTGTCTTGGTCATGGAATTGGCAAATGTCGGTCCCGCAGCGATACGCTCAGCCATCTTCATTGCGGCTTCATCCAGACCCTCAGCACCAACTATCTCGTTGAAGAAACCCCAGGCATGGCCTTCCTCGGCTTTCATGGAACGACCGAGATAGAGCAGTTCTGCAGCACGGCCCTGGCCGATGATCCGGGGCAGGATCGCGCACGCGCCCATGTCACAGCCGGCGAGACCAACACGGTTGAACAGGAAAGCCACCTTCGCCTCCTGTGTCGCTATGCGCAGATCAGAAGCCATTGCCATTATCGCTCCGGCCCCCGCGCAGACGCCATCGACCGCTGCAATGATCGGTTTTCCGCAGCCAAGCATTGCCTTGACCAGATCGCCAGTCATGCGGGTGAAGGCCAGAAGCTCTTTCATGTTCATGCGAGTCAGCGGTCCAATGATGTCATGCACATCGCCGCCGGAACTGAAATTGCCGCCATTGGGCAGGATCACAACCACATCGACATCATCCGCATAATGCAGATCTCGAAACCAGTCGCGTAGTTCTGCGTAGCTTTCAAAGGTCAACGGGTTCTTGCGTTCAGGCCTGTCCAGAGAAATCCGGGCGATCCCGTCTGCAATGTCACAGCGAAAATGGGTGACGTCGCTTCTCATCGCTCTATTCCTTTTCCGCCTGGTGACTCAGCACCACGTCCAATGTGCTGGAAAGCGTCTCAATGTCGTCAACCGATAGACCTTCCAGCAAATTGTTGATCCAGCTTTCATGATGTTCAGCCAGCTCTTCGAAAGCTTCCAGACCTTTTGGTGTGAGACGTGCGATCTGGGCACGCCGGTCGCCGGGAACGGCAACGCGAAGGACAAGTCCTTCCTCGCTCAGCTTGTCGACGATGCCTGTAACGTTGCCGTTGGACACTTTCAGGAACTTCGAAAGCTCACTCATCTTGAGACCGTCTGAAAACCTTGCCAACGCGGACATGACGTCGAAACGCGGCAGCGTCGTCTGATGATCATCTCTCAGATTGCGGCGGATCCCTGTCTCGACGCCATTGACCGTTTTCAAGAGTTTTAGCCAGACCCGCAAACGTGCTTTCGACAAGGGCTCCGTTGTGGGTGCTATCTCGGGTTTCATAGTTCGCCTCCCGAAAGACTCAGAGCGTGACCATTGACGGAAGCGGCTCCTTCAGAACAAATCCAGAGCGCAGTATCCGCGATTTCTTCCGGTTGAATGAAGCGCCCTTGTGGGTTGTCTTTCTTCAGCGTATTCGCGGCAGCCTCCCGATCCAGACCAGTCTTGGCAACGATGTTGTCTATGGAGCGCTCGAGCATTGGCGTTTCAACAAAACCCGGACAGATCGCATTCACGGTAATGCCGGACTTGGCAAGTTCCCTGGCCAGAGACCGTGTCAGACCAACAACGGCATGTTTGGCTGCGCAATAGCCACTGACATAGGGGTAGCCGCGCAGGCCTGCAGTCGAGGCAACCGCAATCATTCTCCCCCAACCACCCGCTTTCATATCGGGCAAGGCCGCTTGCCAGACGTTGGAAACGCCGAAAAAGTTGACTGCGAGCATGGACTGCATGTCCTGAGCTGTCATCTTGGCAAAGGGAACACTTAGCGCCGCTCCGGCATTTGCAACAACGACATCAACAGGCCCGTTGGCATCGCGTGCAGAAGAAATGGCTTCTTTGACTGCATCTGCATCGGTGACGTCGCACACCTGGTAGGGAAGAGATTGCGCTGCCAGTGTTTCTGCCGTGCGCCCCATGATTGTGACGCGCGCGCCTTCGCTGGCGAACTTCTGCGCACAGACAGCCCCGACGCCAGAACCACCACCGGTAACAACGACATGTCGACCTGAAACACTCATGCGCGCAACATCTCCGCTTCGCGGTCGGCAAGCCGCCACAGCTGGTCGCGGCCTGCCAGGTAGGGTTTGGGCCAATCGGTGCTTGCCCGGTCGCCTATGCGCGCAGCTTCATGAAGAGACCAGTAGGGATCAGCAAGATGAGGCCGCCCGATGGCGACCAGATCAGCCCGGCCCGCCATCAAGATCGAGTTGGCGTGGTCCGCCTCGTAGATGTTGCCGACTGCCATCGTCGGCAGCCCACCCTCATTGCGTATCCGATCAGAAAACGGCGTCTGGAACATGCGGCCATAAACGGGTTTGGCTTCGGGCGAAGTCTGACCGGCGGACACATCGATCAGATCCGCACCCGCTGCCCGGAACATGCGGGCGATCTCGACAGCCTCGTCCGGCGTTACACCTTCCTCGCCGACCCAGTCACAAGCTGAAATACGAACCGACATTGGCTTGTGTGCCGGCCAACTGGCACGCATTGCCTTAAAGACCTCCAGCGGATATCGCATGCGATTTTCCAGCGAACCGCCATAGGCATCGGTACGGATGTTGGAAATCGGCGAAATGAAAGACGACAGCAGGTAACCGTGCGCGGCATGCAGCTCGATCATGTCGAATCCGGCGCGCCCGGCCATGTCGGCGGCTGCAACGAACTGGGCCTTGATCTCGTCCATTTCAGAAAGGCTGATTTCACGTGGCACTGCATTGCCATCCGACCACGGAAGGGCAGATGCCGAAACGAGATCCCAGTTTCCTTCCGCCAGCGGCTGGTCCATTCCCTCCCAACCAATACGGGTTGATCCCTTGCGTCCGGAATGCCCAATCTGGCAACAAATTTTCGCATCCGTTTCACCGTGCACGAAGTCCGTCAACCTGCGCCATGCGGTTTCATGCTCTGATGCATAAAGGCCTGGACAGCCGGGTGTGATCCTGCCTTCGGCACTGACGCATGTCATCTCGACAAAGACCAGCCCGGCACCGCCTTTTGCACGTTCGCCATAGTGGATCAGGTGCCAGTCTGTTGGTGCGCCGTCGACGGCTTTGTATTGCGCCATCGGTGACACGACGATACGATTTTTCAATTCCATTTCGCGCAATTTAAGCGGCGCGAACATGGGCGGGCGAACAGGCTCGTTTGACGACACCCCTGCCTGATCCATGAACCAACGTTCTGCAGACTCCAGCCATTTATGATCCCGCAGGCGCAGGTTCTCGTGGCTGATCCGCTGCGAGCGTGTCAGCATTGAATAATTGAGCTGCACCGGATCAAGATGCAGATAGCGTTCGACATGTTCAAACCATTCCAGTGAGTTCCGCGCTGCCGACTGCAATCGCAGAACTTCCAGTCGCCGATCCTCCTCATAGCGTTTGAACGCAGATTTCATGTCCGGCTCGTTTTGCAGAAGGTCGGCAAGCGAAATGGCCGATTCAAACGCCAGCTTGGAGCCTGAGCCGATGGAAAAATGCGCGGTTGCTGCTGCATCCCCCATGAGCACAACGTTTTCGTGGCTCCACTTCTCGCACAAGACCCGCGGAAAACGGATCCAGGCGGAGCCTCGAATGTGCTTGGCATTGGTCATCAGGGCGTGGCCACCCAGGTGATCCTTGAAGATCTCTTCGCAGGTTCGGATGCTGTCCTGCTGGTTCATTTCGCCGAACCCAAAGGCATCAAAGGTTTCTTGCGTGCATTCCACGATGAAGGTCGCGGTCTCGTCATCGAACTGGTAGGCGTGTGCCCAGACCCAGCCATGCGTCGTTTCTTCGAAGATGAACGTGAAGGCGTCAGAAAATTTCTGATGCGTACCCAGCCAGACGAATTGGCACAAACGCTCATCGATATCGGGTTTGAACGTGTCAGCGTAAAGCGTCCGGGTCTTGGAATTCAGGCCATCACTTGCAACGACCAGATCATAGTCGTGCCTATAATCTTCTGCGCTCTCGACTTCGGTTTCAAATTTCAGATTGATGCACAATTCGCGCGCCCTGTCCTGCAGAAGCAGCAGCAGGCTCATGCGACCGATTCCGCAGAAACCATGACCGGTGGAGACCAGGCGCTCGCCCTTGAAATGAAGTGCTATATCGTCCCAGTAGGCAAAATTGTCGCCGATGGCTTTCGCGCTGACCGGATCATTCGCAGCAAGGTTCTGCAAGGACTCTTCGGACAGCACGACGCCCCAGCCAAAAGTGTCATCGGCGCGATTGCGCTCGATCACATCAATCTCGTGAGACGGGTCGCGAAGCTTCATCGAAATTGCGAAGTAAAGACCAGCAGGTCCACCACCCAGACACGCTATTCGCATATGTTCCTCCCAATGCTGCAAGCACCATCAGCGAAACACGTTTTTCAATTTACTTCAAGCCTAAAACTTTAAACTTAAAATATTTTAATCTGATTCCTCTTTCCACTGAATTTCAAGTCTCTGGAATTACTTGATTATCGTTCGAATTCAGAGGCTAAAGTCATGCCACCGGCACACCTGAGAATACAGTAGCAAACACCCAGAATGACATGCGCAACATCGAACAAACGGGCCTCCATAAACTGGTTCTAAACTTCCCGTGAAAAGTTTCAGTAGAAACTGGCAAATTTTTCAAAATATCGATATTATCCAGTATGGCCATTCAAATGCACACAGATCCTTCCCAGGAACCCTCCGCCACGCAACGCGCTTATCTTGCGATCCGAAGAATGATTCTTGTCGGCGAACTGCCGCCTGGAGAAAAACTGAAAATCGAAAAGCTGCGTCAGGCCCTCGACATGGGCGGATCGCCGATCCGCGAGGCTCTTACCTTGCTGGTCTCCGATCTTCTCGTAGAACGCTTGGACCAACGCGGCTTTCGCACCGCGGAGATTAGTCCAGAAAATTTCTCGGAAATCCTGAGACTACGGTGCCAACTGGAAGAAATGGCCCTCCGGGAAAGCCTCACTCATGCAGACCATGTGTGGGAAGACAAACTTGTCATCAGCCACCACCGGATGATGCGCGAGCCCCGGTCGAATGTTGAGCGGTTCGAAGAACTGCACAAGGCCTTCCATGTAAACCTTCTAAGCGCCTGCCACTCTCCGGTCCTGCTCAAATTTTGTAATCAGCTCTACGATCTCAACATCCGTTACCGCTACCTGGCCGGCAAGGCGCTGAACTATTCCAAGAGAGACATTGGCAAAGAGCACACGGACATCATGAATGCGGCTGTCGACAGAGATGCGGACACCGCGTGCCACCTGTTGCTCGACCATTACCGCAACACCGGGGCATTTCTGGCAAAGCACTTTACGATTGAAGCAGCTGAGTAAGCTAAAATTTCTGAATGGGACTAAAAGCGGGCCGGTCAAAACCGGCCCGAATTGGTGTCTGCAGCTATTCCCTGACCAGCACCAGATCGAAGGCCGCTTTGAGATACGGCCCTTCCACCTTGCCGGAGAGTTCGAAACCCTCTGAGGGGAAAGTTCCGGCGGGCTGCTCGACATAGGTCATCACCAGGTCTTCACGCACGCCAAACACCGTGTCCTGATCAAGATAGGGATCGTCATCAGGGAAAATCTCGGTCACAAGCGGACGGAACCCCGGCGCTTTTACGATGTAGTGCAGATGAGACGGGCGCCAGGGGTGGCGTCCACTTGCATCCAGGATTTCACCAACCGGGCCATCACTGGGGACCGTATAACAGACGGGCTTCACTGAGGTGAAGGCGTAGCGCCCGTCTTTCCCAGTCGTCTGAATACCATGGAATGAATATGTGTCCTGGTTCGGATCCTGGCTGGAATAAAGGCCATTGGGTGCGGTTTGCCAGATGTCCAGCTCAGCGCCTTGAATCGGGTTGCCGTCCGGATCGCGGATCGTACCTTCCGCCAGCAGAACTTGCTCCTGAAAGTCTTTTCGCAAATCGCCGCCGATCGGCAGTGGAGGAGACCCCGTGATATGGAATGGCCCGAGCACGCTCGATGAAGTTCCATCCGGTTTGGAATGCAACATGTCCACCAGGGAGGACAGGCCCAGAACATCTGAAAGCAAGACAAACTCATGCCGTTCCTTGTCAGAGATGTTACCTGCCGCTTCCAGGAATTCGATGCCTTTGCGCCACTCTTCGTGGGTCAGATTTGTTTCGCGGGCAAAGTCGTGCAGATGCGTGACAAGGCTCTTCAAGATCTCCTTGACCCTGGGGTCGGTATCAGCACCGAAATACCCCATGAAGACGTCTGTTATGTTGTCTTTGGTAACGTCGCGCATAAATGCCTCTTAGTTCAGGATTGCCAGGCTGAGTGACGGCCAGCGGATCAATGCCACCAGGACAACCAGCATCACCAGCGCAAATGGGAATGCGCCGATAAAAACGTCCTTTAGAGAGATCCGTGGGTCATTCAAGGTGGCTTTGATAACGAAACAGGAAATACCGAGCGGAGGCGTCAGCAGGCCGATTTCAGCACCAACAACGGTCACGATACCGAACCAGACCAGAGACAGACCCATCGGTTCTATAAGCGGAAGGAACAACGGCACGACGATCAGGATGATCGACGCCGTATCCAGAAGCGTTCCCAGGAAAATCATCAGGACGACGTAAAAAACCATGATCCAGAAGAAACTCATCTGGGTTTCGGTCAGAATGTCGCCTAGCTCATTGGGAAGCCCCGCCAGCCCAAGCATACGGCTGTAGATCGAAGCTGCCGTGATCAGGAACAGGATCGACGCCGTGATGTGGCCAGTTTCCAGAAGTGCCTGCCAGGCACTCTTCAGGGTCAACTTCCTCCGAAACGCGGCAATCAGAAGACCGAGCAATGATCCGGTTGCACCAGCTTCAACCGGGGTCAGCCAGCCGGTATAAATACCCCCCAACACTGCCGTGATCAGCAAGAGCGTCGGGATCGTCTTGTCCGCGATTTCGAGCGGCGTCATCCACTCGGTCTCGTCCGGCTGGCGGCCACCAACAAATTTTGGTGTTAGCCGTCCCATAAGAAAAATGGCAACGACATAGGCAATTGCCAGAAGGATTCCCGGAACGACGCCAGCCAGGAACATGTCTCCGACGCTCTGTTCGGCAACAAAAGAGTAGATGATCAGCATCGCAGAGGGCGGAATAATCATGCCGAGAACCGAAGATCCAGCGACGACACCCACCGCAAAACGTGGATTATAATCAAAGGCCAGCATCTGCGGCACAGAGACCTTTGCAAAGACAGATGCAGAGGCAATCGACGACCCTGTCACCGCCGCAAAAACGGCGTTTGCGCCAACAGTTGCCATGCCGATTCCGCCTTTGACCTTTCGAAATCCGGAATTCATGACGGTATAGATATCAGCACCCAACCCTGCCTTGGACACAATCAACCCCATGAAGGTGAAGAGAGGCACTGTCGCAAACGTGTATTCCATCACGCTGTCGCCAATAGCAATCTTCAGGAGATTGACCGCCAGGTCGAAGTTGTCCCGCATCAGCAAGATAGAAACGAATGAAACCAGTCCGAGTGCAATCGGTATATAAACGCCGAGATAAACAAGAACGACAATCGCGAAGACCGACAGCATTCCAATTTCGATAGGTGTCACGAGTTATCCTCTGGATGTTCATTGAGACGGACCGGCGCAATTTTCTTGTCGGGATCGAGCACTTTCAACAGGAACAGGATCGTACACATAACGGCGCTGAGATAGATTGCCAGTTTGATTGGCCACCATGGCGCAGTGAAGATGCCTGGAATGCCAAAATAGTCTTTTGTTTCAAACATTTCGACAAATTCCGGCCAGATCGCATAAGCCACCAGACCCATGAAGATGGCCGAAGCCAGATTGATCGTCCGTCCAATATTCTCGGCAAGTTTTGGCCGCGTGCCACGAAGAATTGTCAGGAATCCGTCCGATCTTGTCAGACGATTGGTCCGCACCACGTCGGGCAGTTGAAGAAACACGATCAGCACCATGGTGAACTGAACGACCTCAACGGCACCGGGAAACGGGGCATTGAACAAGCCACGTGCAACGACGTCGTAATTCACGACAAGTACGAGGCACAGCACAATAAGGGTGCCAACTGCGTTGGCGATAATCGCCACCCAGTTGGCCAATTTTGAGAAGGCGCGAACGCCGTTGGTTAGTTGACGCAATTTACGGCGCTCCCGCTTTTTTTGCTGCGATTACTGCGTCAGTTCCGCAGACCAGTCACGCACAGGCGTGAACCCGGCATCCTTGAGCTTGGCTGTGTAAGCCTTCAGCATTTCACTGCCCGGCTCACCCTTGGAATCAAGGTTCGCAGCCCATTCAACAGCAATGTTCGGCATGGCTTCAGCCCACTGCGCACGTTCTTCCGGGGTCATGTCTACGACAGTTCCACCAGATTCCTGATACGCCGTACGGCTTGCACCAGCCCGGTCCATGGCAATCCCGGCCACATGGTCACGATATTCCACAGCAACGTCCTGCAGCACGCCTTTGACCTCGTCGGGAAGCTTGTCCCAGTAGTCCTTGTTCACGGTGATTGTCTTGGAATTCACCGCACCAAGATCAGCCTTCAGCATGTATGGTGCCACTTCAGCGATCTTGAACGTCTTGGCGGCTTCCGGCCACAGCATGGCATTATCAACCAAACCGGTCTGAAGCATGTTGTAGAAGTCGGTCAATCCACCGCGCACACCAGCTGCTCCATCGATACCTTCAAGGTAACGCAGGTTCATGCCGGCACCGGCAACCTTGCTACCCTCAAGATCTGACAGGCCGTCAACCGGTTCCTTGGAAAACACCTGATAGGTATCGAGTACAACGCCGGTTGCCAGGTAAACCTGGTTCTGTGCTTCGAATTCCTTCTGCATTGTCGGGAATTCCTTGGCGATCTCATCCACAGCCTTGGCCACTGCGCGTGAGTCTGCTGCAATGAACGGGGTCACCGCGGACAGCGCCTGACTTGGCAGTTTCGAGGAATGGAAGATCGTCGTGACAATACCGATATCGCCCAGGCCGAGTTTCACGCCTTCCAGCACACCCTTCGGCTTGACGATGGACCCACCATAGCTTTCCTGCCAATCCATTTTGTAATTGCCGGTCTCAGCGAGACGCTTGTCGACTTCCGGAATAAAGAAGTTGGTGAATTCCTTGACCCACAACGCACGTGCCGGATATCCGTCGATCACCACCGCCTTGACGGTTTCTGTGGCAAATCCAGGCATTGTGGTGGCGCTCAAGAGAGCCAGAGCAATTGCGCTCCGTCTTGTCATTTTTCCAATCATGGCATTCTCCTCCCAAAGAAAAATGAGACCGTTCAGGCTTTTTGCCAGATCGTCTCCAGGTCGGTCCCCGACTGTTCGAACAATTTTGACAGGGGACAGTATTTGACAACTTCAGATGCAACGTTTTGAAGATCCGCATCAGATGCGGAGCCGTCGCAGGTCACTACCTGGCGCAGTGCGACAAAGGGAACGTCGACCTCTTCCTCAAGGGTGACGCCCCGGCGATCGAACTCGCAGGTAATCTCAATCGCAAGGTGACCGATATCGACACCAAGCTTGCTGGCACATTTGTGACCGATCACATTGGTACAGCCGACAAGAGCAGCAAGCGCTGCCTCCGTCGGTGCTGGCCCAAGATTGGTGCCTCCGCGTGCAGCAGGTTCATCAATGACAGCAGTTAGGTCACGGATCGAAACGTCCGCGCGCGAATGGCTTACGCCAGCGCCGTTGGCTCTCAGTTTGACGACTGTTTTCTCTCTCATAGCCGGCATGGAACCTCACAAAAACTTGCAAGCTGTGTCGAACGGCAAGCGCGGCAATTTCTGGAACAGCGCTTTTTCGTCGGCATAACCGAGGTTGCAGAGAAAATTTGATTTAAGCGTTGTTCCGGCGAAAAATTCCTTGTCGACAATCTGGTTCGAAAACCCTGACATTGCCCCGACATCCAGTCCAAGGGCCCGCGCGGCAATCATGAAATAGGCGCCTTGCAACGTTCCGTTTCGAAACGCAGTCACCTCAGAATGTTCCGCCTTTCCCTGGAAATGCGGACGCCGGTCTTCATGCGGGAATAGATAGGGCAGCTCCTTCCAGAACTCCACATCGTGAGCAATGATGACGGTTGAAGGTGCCGACATCATCTTGTCGATGTTCTTGTCCTTCAGCGATTTCGCCAGGCGTTTTTTGGCCTCCGGCGTTTCCACAAAGAAAAACCGTGCCGGACAGGTATTCATGCTTGTCGGACCGGCCGCCGTAATGTCGTAGATTGTCTCCAGAACCTCACGCGACACCGGCTTGTCCTGCCAGGCATAATGCGAACGAGCTTCGCGCAGGATGAGGTCGATAGCGTCGTCGTCCAGCCTGTCGATTTTCTGACGGAGGTCACAAATCGTTGCCTGCGCCTGGGCGCGTAGTTTGGCCAAAGCCTCTCCTGTCGGTGCTTTGGAGGCGACCATCGTCATTCCGCAGCCTCCGTTGCAACAATGTCTTCTTCTGCAACGATCGGATTGGCACAGATACCGATGCCTTCGATTTCCACTTCAACAACTTCACCTGGACGCAGCCAGCGCTGCGGTGTTTTGGCATGTCCGACGCCAGGGGGCGTTCCCATGGCCAACAAGTCGCCCGGCTCAAGCGTTGAATATTCAGAGATGAGTGCAATGGTGCGTGCAACGCTCCACAACATGTCGGAAGTCGTTGCGCTTTGCAGGATTTCAGAACCGACACGGGACTCGATCTTGAGACCTTCGGCACCTTCAGGGAGTTCGTCAGGCGTTACAACGACGGGACCGATGGGGCCGGTTGCATCGAAATTCTTTCCAGGTGTCCACTGATGGGTCTTGCGCTGGTACTCACGAACCGAGCCATCGTTAAAAATCGTGTAGCCAAGGACGTGATCCAGGGCCGCGTCTTCACTGATGTGTTTTCCGCCTTTACCGATGATCACCATCAATTCGGCTTCATAGTCGAGTTGCTCGGAGCATGATGGCCGTATCATCGGCGCTCCGGCCGGGATCATCGATGTCGTGCATCGCATGAACAGAGCGGGATAGGTCGGAATGTCATATCCGCCTTCCTTGATGTGATCGACATAGTTCAGCCCAAGACAGATGATCTTGCCAGGGGCCTTGATCGGCAGCCCAGGTACTATGGATGAAAGAGGCTCGGCCTTGGCTTTTTCTTTCAGAGCCGGGAGAGAAGCGAGATCGACACGCCCCTCACTCAACGCCTGCAAGTCCGCACCAATACGCTCGTCGACCGCAGTCAAATTCCAAGCCTGGTCCCCATCAACAAGGTAGACACCCTGCCCTGACACACCCATTCCTACTAACAGTCGCATACTAGCCTCGGCGTTTTCCTATTTTTTATTACTTTGACGACTATTTTATAGATTGTCAAATAATATCGATTTTTTTATGATAGGAAAAATTGGAGATGAATGATGCCTAAATGGACTGAGTACAAACGCATTGCCAAAGAGCGTGGCGCACTCGCGCTGGAACTCTATGTAGTGAACACGAGGCCTGTCAGCCCTGACGCCGATGTAAAGGGATCGTTGCCTGATCATCTGGCCTATCAGGCGAGACTTGAAGCAGCGGGTAACCTGGCTTTTGCCGGGCCTGTATCCGATTCCTCAGGTGAGGAAATGTCAGGCGAAGGCATGATCATCTACCGCGCAGCAACACTGGAAGACGCCAGAGCGCTGGCGGCAGACGATCCAATGCACAAGAATGGCGTCAGAACCTTTACGATCCGACGCTGGTTGATCAATGAAGGCAGTATCAATCTGTCGATAGGCCTTTCCGGAAAGAGAATCGACCTCACTTGAGGTGATTCTCCGGCATTGATGATCCGCCTTCTCAGTGGATTGGGGCCAGTCTGTTGTCCTGATCGATGAGAAACCTTGCCGTTTCCGGCCAGACGCCCTGGAGAAGAACATGACAATTCTAGGCGATTTGCTGTCGACCATTTTCGAACGCCGTTATCTGACGAGCGCGCCGGACCGGCACGATTCGCGGACAATGGAGGAACTGATCACTGCGCTTGTCGGTGCGACCGGCGAGGTCTCGGGACTTTCTGCAGCAAAACAGATTCTGAAGCGCTACCGGGATATGGATGACCGTGCCAAGCTGGACTTTTTCCATCACCTGGCGCGGGACATGAACATTGATCCTGAAACAGTTCGTACAACGCTGGATGCTTATGAGGCCGGCCCCGGCAAAAAAACCTACCGCGATTTCATGGCGGCTGTGGAACCCGACCGCCAGGAACTGATCCGACGCCTGAACCAGATTCCCGGCGCAACCCAGACCCTGGTTCAAATGCGTGCCGACCTGTTACGCCTGGGAGGAAGCGATCAGGAGCTGCAGGCTCTGGATCAGGACTTCCGTCATCTTTTCGCATCCTGGTTCAATCGCGGATTTCTTGTTTTGCGGCCAGTCAGCTGGGAAAGTCCTGCACACATACTTGAAAAGATCATTGCCTATGAAGCGGTGCACGAGATCGCCAGTTGGGAAGACCTGCGCAGACGCCTCGTACCCGGCGACCGCAGGTGTTTTGCGTTCTTTCATCCCTCCATGCCGGATGAACCACTGATCTTCGTGGAAGTCGCCCTGACAGGCGGGATTCCCGGATCTATTCAGGGCCTGCTCACCGAAGAAAGGGAACCAATCACCGCCGATAATTCAAATACTGCGGTCTTCTATTCCATTTCGAATTGCCAGGCTGGCCTCGCGGGCATTTCATTTGGCAATTCGCTTATCAAGCAGGTCGCCGCTGACCTGGCCGCAGAACTGCCCAATCTGAAAACCTTTGTGACACTGTCCCCAATTCCCGGCCTCACAAAATGGCTCGCGGCGGAAGGCATCGGCGTCGACGACGTGGACCCAAAACAGCTCAGGATTCTGGCTGCCCACTATCTCATGTCAGCGAAACGAAACGATGGCCAGCCCCTGGACCCGGTTGCCCGTTTTCACCTCGGCAATGGCGCACGAATTCACGCAGTCCATGCGGAGGCGGATTTGTCGCCAAAGGGAGATGAGCAATCTGCCTGCACGATGGTCAATTACCTCTATGACCTCAACAAGGTGGCACAAAATCACGAGCGGTTTGCAACCGGCAATGAAATAGCTGCGTCCTCCGAAATCCGGTCCCTCGACGCAAATGCAAAGAAACAAGACTTGAGGAAACAGGTGAATGAACAACCTGCTGTATGAAACACTTTTCGACCGTCATGCCGACAGCAAGGCCACGTTCTTGCATCTGCAGGATGGAACAAAAATTAGCTACCGGGATTTCCTGGCAAAGGCAGCCCGTTTTGTAAATGCACTTGTCGCTCTTGGCGTCAAGCCCGGTGACAGGATCGCGGTGCAGGTGGCCAAATCTCCGGAAGCACTCGCGCTTTACGCGGCGTGCGCCAGAGCCGGGTTTGTCTTTTTGCCGCTCAACACGGCCTATACGGTCGAAGAACTCAGCTATTTCATAGAAAATAGCGGCGCTACGCTGGTGATCTGCGACGAGAAAATGTTCGGCAGCCTGTCACCGGTCTGCGAAGGCTTTGGCGCACGGCTTTCCACCTTGAATGCTGACGGCACCGGCGAATTGGCAAGGAGCGCACAATCAGCGTCCTCTGAGTTTGAAACAGTCCACCGGTCCGGCGACGATCTTGCTGCGTTTTTGTACACTTCCGGAACAACCGGGCGCTCCAAGGGAGCGATGCTGACCCAGGAAAATCTTGTCTCCAACGCAAGATCGCTCGCAAATACATGGCGCTTCACAGACAAGGATGTCTTGCTGCACGCACTGCCGATCTTCCACACACATGGTCTGTTTGTTGCCACAAATGTCACATTGATGGCTGGTGGCTCGATGATCTTTCTACCCAAGTTCGACCTGGATCAGATGATTGAAGGCATGCCTCAGGCGACGACAATGATGGGCGTGCCGACATTCTATACGCGCCTCCTCGGCGACAATCGATTTACGTCCGATCTTACCCGTCACATGCGGCTCTTCATCTCAGGCAGCGCCCCGCTCCTTGCCGAAACACACAAGGAGTTTGAAGCACGCACCGGTCACCGGATCCTTGAGCGCTATGGCATGACCGAAACCAACATGAACACATCCAACCCTTATGATGGTGAACGGAAAGCTGGAACTGTAGGGCGCCCGCTTCCTGGTGTAGACCTCAAGATCACCGACCCGGAAACCGGCAGAGAACTGCCCAAGGGCGAGATTGGCCAAATCGAAGTGCGCGGCCCCAATGTCTTCAAAGGGTACTGGCAAATGCCGGAAAAGACCGCAGAAGAATTGCGCACTGACGGGTTCTTCATCACCGGTGACCTCGGAAGACTGGACGCTGATGGCTACGTTCAGATCGTTGGCCGTAACAAGGATCTGATTATTTCCGGTGGCTACAACATCTATCCGAAGGAAATCGAACTCCTGCTTGATGACCAACCCGGTGTGCTTGAAAGCGCGGTCGTCGGGGTGCCTCATCCGGACTTTGGGGAAACGGTATTGGGCTTGCTGGTCGCAGACAAGCAGGAACCACTTGACCTGCCCGGCATCGCGCAATCCGTCAATCGATCGCTGGCCCGTTTCAAACAACCCCGTAAGCTGATCGTGGTGGATCAACTCCCGCGCAATACCATGGGCAAAGTTCAAAAAAACGTCTTGCGCGACAACTATCAGGACCTTTTCGTCCCGGCTTAAGCGATAAGGCAGAATGGCTAACGGAGGTCATCCCCGATCACATCTGGGATGACCTTTACCTTTGTGCTGGCTCTGTAATACCGGCCCTCTTCGCGGAAAATCCTCGTTGCAACGCCAACCTCGGTGCATCTGAATGATCGGGAAGAATTCGTCGATGTATCGTTGCTTTCTGTTTAAAAATCGATATTATTGAACGATAAAATCATAAATCGATGGGAGAAGCAGATGTCACGGAATCTGGTTGGAGCAATTCTGGTCGGGGCGGGCTTTTTCGCTGCGCCCGGCGCACTGGCGGACACTTGTCTGAAAGTCACATTGACCGGCACCCAAGGCGGACCGCCTGTCTACCAGGGACAGGCGGGTGCCGGGACGCTCGTGCAGTTCGGCACGGTGGAAAACAAGTGCAACGACATGCGTCTTCAATTCGACACGGGCCGGGGGACGACCCAACGCCTGAGCCAGGCGGGTGTGCCTGTAGGTCGTTTGGACGCCGTCTTTCTCACCCATCTTCATTCTGACCACACCGAAGGATTGGCGGACATGATGCAACTCCGCTGGCACTTCAATTCCGGTGGTCCAAAGGTTGATCTTGTCTGCAGCGAAGAAACCAAATCTCCACTTGGTTTTGCCTTAAGCTGCGAGCGATTTGCCAAACATATTGGTGATGCACTCATTCAGTCCGGCGAAATTGCGCAACGACTTGCCGAAAACAAGAAACGCCTGCCCGGTGGACCTGCTGACCTGATTGAAGTGAAAGACTTCAAACCGGAAGATGAGGCCAAGGAGGTCTGGTCCAAGGGCGACGTAAAAGTCAGCGCAATCCGCTCTACGCATATCGGCGGGCACGCCTCTTACAGGGTCGACACCCCGGCAGGAAGCGTTGTGATTGGCGGGGATGCCGGCAACGATGTCCGCAAACCACCGCGTAACACCTCAACATCCGATCAGGTTGAGAAACTCGCAAAAGGTGCAGATATCGTGGTGCACTCAACCATTCACCCTGTCATGGGGCCTGATGGTGGTACCGGATTTCCGCCGCCGATTTTCTTCCGGCAAAGCAACGCGACGGATCTCGGCCATCTGGCAAAACGGGCGGGTGTCAAACACCTCATGCTCACCCATCTGATCCCGCCAGTCGGCGCACCACGGCAAGGTCCTTATAAATTGCCGAAAGGCGCTTTGACTGAAGATGACTATAAAAACGCTGTGACACAAAGTGGCTTTGAAGGCGAAACCCTTGTCGGGTCAGACCTAGCCTCAATTACGCTGAACCAAGGCAGCTGACTTTTCAAAGCAAGAATGCAAAAGGCCCGCCTTGACGCAATTAGCGTCAAGGTGGGCTTTTTCTCTTGCACAACCGGCACCTGGTTCATGGAACAGTCTGGACGTATTTTATGTCGAAATGGCTGTCGCTTGTACGCCAGCCTGTGAGAGCACTTGTAGCGCAATAATCCTGCGCGTTCCCCCTTCGCGGCATGCAGTGGTCAATCCGGCCAGGATCGTGTCGTTCAAACCACATGCACCACGGCGGATCATCCCTTTCGCCAGTTCGGTACCAAGCGCACCGCTCTCGCGAAAAGCCGCTGCAAGAATGTCTTCTTCGCAACCCGCCTGATCGCACTCCATCGCAACATTCAGAGCCGCCTGCCTGACCGAACGGTTGTCTGACCTCAGGAATTCAGGCAGTTTTTCAGGAACTTTGCCCAGTAAACTACACAATTTGAGCGCTGCTACCAGGTCCGTGATCTCATTGCCGGCCAATGCCGTTTGTAACCGGGGCCCGGAAACATCCGGTGGTGAGAAGGCCAGCAACCCAAAAAAAGCAGCGCGAGCTGGAGGGTGATTGTCAGGTGGCAGACTGGCCAGTGAATTCCATTCTTCTTCCGACGGGCTGACACCCTGTCTCGCCCGCCGAGCGATTGCTTCAAATGCAGATGCTCGCAATTCGCTGTCAGTCGACTTCGTGCAGAACAAAAGCGCAGAGGTGAATGCCGGGTGCAACTGCTCCCCGATCAATCGAACTGAGACACGTCGAACGTCCAATGCGGTATTGGGTGCAACATCCGGGCGCACGCGCTTTTTCTGAAGCGTGGATTGCGCAAGTTCCAGGAACTTCAGGTCCTTGTCTGAAAGCTCGATTTTCTCTTCCTGGAATGTCGCCTGTTCTTCGTCGCTCTGAAGAATTGATGCGAGTGTATTTGTAGGAAAGGCGACAACTTCAGCGATTTCTTCTGTTGCGCCTTCTTCCAATTCCCCCGGAAGTTCCGATGTCTCTGGTTCGATGACCTGTTCTGAGCCGTCCCGAAGTTCCTCCTGCTTGCGGTAGTCGCTCAGATTGACGGTTTCCTCCGCAGGTTTTTCGGAAATGACATTGCCTTCCCGGTCCAGAACAATCCTGTTCCGACTGCTCCCTTCATCGTCTTTTGCACGATTGCTGAATTGTTTCTCTTCCTCCGCCTCTTTCTCGGAATTGTCTTCTTCTTCCGCTTTCACAATATCTCCGCGCGCAGCCAGATACAGCAAGGCAGCGGCATTGTCGGCAACCTCACCCTCGCCTGAAGACAGGGTCGCCAGACTTGCAAGCGCCGACAATCGAACCATCTGGCTCTTGTGCGAGACCGATTGCTCAAGAACTTCCAGAGCTTCCGGTCGCGTAAAGTGTGTCATTGCGTCAGCAACAGCTTTTTGAACAGCCGGTTTCGGATTGTGCTCCCGGATTTCCATGAGCAGGTCAAAGACCTCGGCAGTACAGTGATGCTTCAAAACCTGGATCAGGCCAGCAACATAGTCCTCCGGTTCGCTGCGCAGCCTGGTACGCGCATAGGCGAGCAGAGCTGCGATCTGACCTTCAGCAGGACGGCGTTCAGAAAGCCGCGATATCGCGGCAAGCTTCACTTGCCGCGACTCGTCTTTCGTTGCCAATTCAATGAGATCATCATTGCCAATCGTGGGAGATCTGGCAGCGGCGAACTGACGAATGACCGGTGACGGGTCCTTGCTAAGACGAAAATCGGCGACCGGTGTCTTGCGCAGTACCATCGTTTCAAGTGCGGCAAGGCGAACTTCCGCGCTCTTGTCCTGGCTGAGAGCATCCAGTGCCTTGACGGCGAGTGGATCCATTGAGGCCTCCAGGGCCCGTGCTGCTCTTTTCCTTTGCAGTTCGCTTGCACTTTGCCCCGCATCAATGAGCGCCATGAGCCCTGGGCGACCCATGTCCGCAAATGCTGCCAAGGCTTCGATCCAGAGGTCCTGCCCGAACTCGTCATTCGTGGCAGACAATATGTCCGAAACGGCGTCATCGACACCCAACCTGCCAACTGCTCGAATGGCTTCTTTTTGAACGTCCAGCCAATCGTCCCAATCGGCGACCTCATCTTCCCAGATTACGTCGTCGTCGCATCGGTCCAAAATGAGTTTTTTCAGCAGCGGCGCGGCTGCATCCCTGTCCTGCAAACCAAGTCCACGTATTGCGGCAACCTTGGAGTCTCCGACCGGGTCGTTTTGAAGGCTCCACAAGAAGACATCACAAAGATCTTTCGCCCCGAGTGATCGCAGTGCCTCGAGCGCGTCCACTCGCACATCTGGATCATCGTTCCGGGTGGCCTTGACGAGTGTTTCTCGCGCCAAAGGATGTTGCCAGGCCTGAAGCGTTTTAATTGCCAGGCATTGATCAGCGGGTGTCCCCTCCTCAACCAGGTCGATCAGGGACTTCAGTGTGTCCTCTCCGAGCGAAAGTGAGGTGGGGGGCTCGTCCAATATCGCATTTCCGACTGGCATCTGGGGCAACCTTTTTCGCTTTTGGTTTCCGTAAACAATAAGGCGGGAGCCCGCGCCCCCGCCTTGATCTTGATCAGAAATTCGCTCCGCCTTAAGCGATATCGCGGCGTGCGAAACTCATGGACCGGTAACTGGTCTTATATGGGGAAGTACCGATCTTGCGGATGCGGCCAACGCCCATCTTGTAATTGTAGTTGCCACTGATCCAGTCGACCACACGACCAGACAAAGCGTTTGCCGGCTGCGCAGTGTGCAGGAAATCCATATAAAGGAGCCCCTTCTTGACGGCCGGAGTGACAATCGCCACTGCGGTAATCGCACCTTGAGTCAGCTCGATATGGCCGTGTTCCATCAATTTGGTGAACTGGAAATCATCCCCTTCCACGCCGATGATGGTGTCCTTTTGTACCGGGATACGATCGGAATACATCAGGACATAGTCACCATTTTCGATACCGCGAGCCTCGGCATCATCCGGGTGAATTTCAACCCAGTTCTCCGGCCAACGCTGGACGATATACGGACGACGACGGTCATCGTAGCCGGACTGCCAACGCTCATTGATGCGCCCAGATGTGACCCACAACTCATCGTCTTTCGGCTTGAGCCATGCCCAGTAGTCGGAGAACAGGCTCCAAGGCGACTTCTGGATATTGCACTTGCCGGTTTGCGAGTTGAAGTGCGTCAATTTCTTGCCGAGGCGATTGCTACCGGATGGCCCATCGACCGGCAGCTTGCGCTCCGTATCATGCAGCCGCTTGGTGCCAACCAATGTGCCGTCATCCTGCAAAAGGACAGGTCCCTGGATGCCATTTGTTCCAAACTCGGCAAGCTTGTCGTGAAGCGTCTTGCCTTCTCGCTGGGCAACCACCTTGACCATGTGGAAGTCCTTGCGACTGCCCCTTGAAAAACGGGAACCTTCTTCCAGAACTTCGTTGGAGTTTTTCCAGTCGAAGCCGGAATACCCCATTTCACGGGCGAGACGCGCAATGATCCACCAGTCAGGTTTGGCTTCACCCGGTGCATCATAGAACTTCGGATAAAGCCGGACGCGGCGCTCACCGTTTGCACGGGTGAAAGTATCCTCGCCCCAACCAGCTGCGGGGAAGACGATGTCGGCGTAACGGGCTCCGATCGGATCAACCAGATAGATATCCTGATTGACGACGACCATGCCGCCACTGTCGACACGACGCTTGAGACTGTCGATGATCTCCTGCTTGTCGAACGAACGGATCTGATGTGGATTTTCCACGGTCAGTTCGTTGAATTTGGCGGCAAGAGACTGCGTACCGCACATCGACTGGATCCAGGTGTTGCCGATCACGTGCGCAAAGCGTGTGTGGCCCGACATCAGGTAGCGGTCGGTGTCCATTGCGCGACGACGACGACCTGGCAGCTTTTCCGGTGACTTGTTGCGCGGATATTTACCGCCGCGCAGACCACCGCGCTGGTGACCACCGGCCCGGCCAATGACCTGACCCGGACGACCGCCTGCACCGACGATGATGCCCAGCGCCGAAATCGCCTGGGTATTGCCGGTATTGTTGGACCAGTAGAAGCCCTTTTCGATCATGACAGAGGTCTTCGGACGTGACCCGTCTTCTTTCGGCTTCGCCATCCATTCCGCAGCTGTGTAGATCTTCTCAACGTCGACCTGGGCGATTTCAGCAGCCTTTTCAGGAGCGAATTCGTCCTGGGACAACAGCCATTCTTTCCAGTCCTCAAAACCGGCGGTCTGGAATTTGCCCCATGTCGTGCGCCACTGCCATGGCGTGTTACGTGTGCCCTGGCCGAAGCCAGAGGAGCTTTCCCACTTGTTGTTCACCCACTTCTGGATCCAGTCGCTATCTTCCCAACCGTTTTCCACGATCACGCGGGCGATTGCATTGACGACAAGAAGGTCGGTTCCCGGCTGAATATCCAGCCACATACCGCCATTCTTTTCTGCGTAGGCAATGCCGCCGGTTTTACGAGGCACCATGAAGATCGTCTTCTGACCATTTTGAATGCCAGGCATCATCCAGTCAGTGAAGAGGATCGTCTTGGTCTCATAGGGGTCCGTTCCGCAAACCAGCAGAGTTTCGGCATCCCGCCAGTCTTCATAGGCCGGGCCGAAATTGTCGAAGCCCGCGTCGCGGAAACCGGGTGTGGACGAAACATCAGACGGAGTGTCATGGAAAGTGAAGTTCGCCGTATTCACACTGTTCAGAGCGTATTTCGTGATGGCGTAGGTGTTTTCCATATAGCCATACGAAAAGGTTTTTACGCAGTAAGCGTTTTCACCATGCTGCTTGATCACGTATTTGCCGACTTCGGCCGCAATCTCCATGGCAAAATCCCAGGTGACCGGCATCAGAACACCAAACATCCGGATCATCGGCGACTTCAGGCGGTCACGTGTCGGGGTCTGCGGGTTATAGACCTTCTGCGCAATAGCACCGCCGCGAATGGACGAATTGCCACTTGGGTTGACGTGTTCCGCATCCTTGTCCGGAATGATGATGACGTGGTGCGGCTCACCTTCGTGCAGAACAACGTTGTACTGGTTCGGCGCGACCCAAGGGCCGAGCGGATCAACAGGGAAGTCGACGTCGAAGGCGTTTTCTTCCGCCTTTTCACCACCGACTTTGCCACCCTTCACGGGCCAGCGGTAGATCTTGTAGCCGCAGGCAACAATGCAGTAGTCACAGGCAGTAGAGATCACATCCGCATCTACCGGCGGCAGAGGGATATTCGTCTCGGGGATGTAATAGGGTGTGGACATTATCGGTCTCCTCAGCCCTTGAGATTGTCGTAACGGCCATAGATCAGGCCGAACATGCCGACGGCGTAGATGTCATCTCCGTCCACCTCCAGAAGAACCTGAGGCAGGCTCTGGTAGGCTTGTCCGGAAATGAAGATGCCGTGACGTGTCAGGTCGAATGTCGTCAGGTGAAGCGGGCACGGACCGAGGACTTTGTCTTCGGATTTGTAAGTGCCCTGAAGCGGGCCTCCCTGGTGCGTACAGGTGTAGTTGAAGGCAACCACGTCCTTGTCCGGACCAATGCCGCCGCCTGCCTCGCGACCGAGTTTCACCAGCATGGATTCCGCGTATGCGCCCTCATCCGGGTAGGTGAAGTCGAGCGGTTCGTCTTCCTTGAGCTCTGAAAGCTTGCCGATGAACTTGCGTTCATAGGTGGAAACCACCGCCGGAACCTTCGCTGCGGACGGCCCCGCCTTGAGAGCAACCATGACGGTGAAAGTCGTGATGCCGGACGTCAGCAGAAACTGACGCCTATTCATCAGGCAGCGTTTGCCGGTCTTGGCGACATCCTTCGGGCCGTTGATGGCATCGATCAGAGCCGGATCGAGCGGTTTTTGATCCTTCGTCATTATCCGTCTCCTTAGTTCGAAGCTGCGGGAAGAACGTCGTATTCAGGAAGATCAGGCTCCTCCATGAGGATCTGATCGCCGGACAGGCTTTCCAGGAAGGCCAAGAGATCGGCCTTTTCACCATCGTCGAGCCCGAGTGGCTTGATGAGCTCACTCTTGGTTTCAGCGAAAATGTTCTCGCCGCCGCCCTGGTTGTAGAACGCGATGACATCTTCCAGCGTCGCGATCATGCCGTTGTGCATGTAAGGCGCGGTATATTTGGTGTACCGAAGCGACGGCACACGGAATTTGCCGATATGGTTCTTGTCCTTGGCACGGAAATAGACGCCAGGATCATCCTTGTAGGACCGGTACATCTTTTCCGTCGAGCCTTTTGCATAAAGCTCGTAGCGGAACGTGATCTGCGCCAACTCGTCAGTTTCCCAGCCGTCATAGGCCGGAACACCGAGATTGTAGTATTTCTCGTTGGTCAGCAGCGCCCCGTTATGACACTCAGAACACCCGGCCTTGCCAGTGAAGAGTGCCAGGCCGCGCTTCTGGGCGTCATCCAGAGCATCGTCGTCGCCGCGCATATAGTTGTCGAACGGCGTGTCTGTCTGGACCAGGGTGCGTTCAAACGCGGCAATCGCCATCCATGCATGGCTCAGACGCGGGTATTCGGTGCCAAAGACGTCATTGAAGCGTTCACGATATTCGGGAACGAAAGCCAGCCGGGATTCCAGCATATCGGCCTCACCGTTACCGGCAACAGCACCCTTGGCGGCGGACTTGGCCTGTCCTTCCAGAGATTTGGACGAACCGGCCCAGAACAGGTTGCCGTAGTAGGCAGAGTTGATGATGGTCTGCGAATTCCGCCAGTGAACAGTTCCCGGATATCCAAGCGAGATCTTGTCCGGGAAATCCCAGCCTGCGTCCGGAAGATGGCAAGCCGAACATGGCATTGCGCCGTTGCCCGACAAGCGCGGATCGAAGAACAACAGCTTGCCGAGCTCGATCTTTTCCGGTGTTTGCGGGTTATCAGCAGGGATCGGCGGATCGCCGAGCGGCGCCAATTCAGACGGCCTGTCGGCAGCAATCGCTCCGGAGGCAATCGCAAGTGCTGAAACACCTGCAAGAGCCAAGGCGGAGACGGCATTTTTCATGGCTTTTGACATGATCCTGTCTCCTCAGTTTTTCGCATTTTTCCAGTCAGGAACGACTTCATAACCGTAGTCATCAGCCTCCCAGACATAGGCGGGTTGATTGAAACTTGCGCCGGACAATGACTTCAGGAACTCGACAAACTCGGTCTTTTCACTACGCGTCAGGCCAAGGGGTTTCAGACGGGGATCCTTGTTCGGATCATCGCCACCACCCTGGTTGTAGAACTCGACGACCTCTTCAAGCGTTGCGAGCGTGCCGTTGTGCATATACGGGGCGGTCTGGGTCAGCTCACGCAAGGTAGGCGTGAGAAAAGTCCGCTTGGAGCCTTCCTTGTGATCCCGGACGTAGGCGCCAAGGTCTTTGCGGACATTCATGTAGTTCTCAACACCCATGAATTTCGCGTAAGCCACAAAGGTCTGGTGACGCAGTGGATCGGACCAGATGTCAGGATTATCTGGAACACCAGTGTTATGCGGCCTGTCATCTGAGAACCGATCACCAGAGTGACAATCGGTGCAGCCCGCCTTACCCTTGAAATTCACAAACCCGCGTTTTGCAGCTTCGTTCATCTCACCGGTGTCGAACGGCGCGCCGGAGGACGTGATCGATTTCAAAAACTCCTGAAGGGCGGAGCGGGCACCACCGTTGGAGGGCTCACCTTTTCCGGCGGCCTTGAACATCTTTACATAGACCGGATCCTGTTTCAGACGCTCCTGCATCATCCGCATGTCCATGTTCATGAGGTAGTCTTCCGTGATCATCTCACGGGAAACGTCGTTCAGGTTTGTCCCGAGACGCCCGTCATGCATCCAGGCTGCCCGGTGACCGACATTGGCCAGGGTCGGCGTGTTCCGGAATCCTTCCGAACCGCTGTAGGCGGTGGAAAGAGCTTCGCCGTCGGTAAAGGCTTGCTCGGGATCATGACAGGTGGAACAGGACAGGTTGGTATCACCGGACAGGCGTGTGTCATAAAACAAACGCTTGCCCAGCTCCGCGAGCTCCGGGTTCACCTCCATCGGTTTTACCGCACCCTGGTCCGCAGACCAGGCGGCCGAGGTGGCGACAAGCAGAGCTGCAATACTTGCAGTTAGGCGCATAGGACCCTCCGTGGTGGAGAGGAGTATCAAGATGCAGACGTCCCTGCCCCGGGCATACTGCTACTCCTCCAGTTGCCGCCAGTATTGCGACCACGAAGAACCCGGCACTGATTGCAATCAGACAGGCCAATATTTGTGCAAAAAAATAGACAGGCATCCGCTCGATAAAACAGGCATGCGAAAAACGAAGCTTGGATTCCGCAGATCTGATTGAGCAAGGTCAATTCAGTTTTCGGGTAACAATCCTATAGTCGCTCCTGGTTTACGGGGGTACTTAAATGCAGGATCCAAAAGAGTTGGCAATACCAGGCAATGCTGAAGCCAGCAGACGACCTGAAGACAATTGCGGGTTGAAACACACCTGTGGTTTCCATTCCAGGAACTGCATTTGCACCAAAATTCACACGATCTTTGGAGCTACCCCCCCGCCTGGCGCGCACCGTTTTGTCCTGGACACGAGCCACGAACTCGATCCAGACACGCTTCCCAATTCAACTGTGTTGGGCGTTCTAACCGGCTCCGTCGGGATCGTGTCTCATTTGAGCGACGGTCGACGGACAATTGCCGGGCTTTTCTTTCCAGGTGACTACATCAATCTCGCCCCACTGTCTCAAAGACTTACTGGTGCTATCACCGCGCTTGCACCAACTGCCGTGCAACTGATGGAAAAGGCTGTTTTCGATCGCTTGATGAGGGATTCCGAGAACGCCCGAAGCCACTTTCTCGATCAGACAAACAACTTTCTTCACCAACAACTCGATCACAGTAACGACCTGGCGAAAAAGACGCCGGTGGAACGTATCGCTGCGTTTGTTTTCGAACTGAAAAACCGAACGCTTCCCAGAAAAGACACCCAATTCAACTGCGTTGCCATCCCATTCGGGCGCCGGGATATAGCCGATTATCTAGGACTTCAACCAGAAACTGTAAGCCGCGGTTTCACTTCCCTGACAAAGGAAGGTGCCATCAGCCTGCCGGAAGCGGACGTCGTCATGATCGACGATGTTCACCGCCTGCGGCAAATCGCAAACGGCGGCTGGCCACGCAAGCGCGGATCTTAAGGAGATCACCTCATGAACGATGCAACGCTTATTGGCGCCATCAAGTATAGCCGTGGGCCAGATGTTGACCCGGCGCTGGATACGCTGGTGGCCAGGTTACGCGACCTGGGTATCTCTATGGTCGGCTGTTTGCAGATTCAACTGCCGGATCCGGGAAGCTGTTGCCCGATTTCCCATCTGGAAGACCTTGCCACTGGCGAGCAGACCCGTATTACCCAGCCGCTCGGCTCAGGTTCAACCGGATGCAGACTGGATCCGGGCGCTCTTGCGAACGCGGCAGAGGACCTGTCACGTCAATTGGAAACGCGCCCTGACATCCTGATCCTCAATCGGTTCGGACGGGGAGAGTCGGAGGGCCGTGGCTTCAGGCCAGTGATTGAACGTGCCGTTGAACTCGGCATTCCCGTACTGATCGCCGTCAAGGACCGCTACACACCCGAATGGGAATCATTCAGTTCAGGTCTCGCCACCTATCTTCCGGCAGAACAAAATGCCCTTCTTGCATGGCTGCTGCCCTTACTTCCAGCACGATCAGCGACATCAAATTCAGAGCGCCTTGCACGATGACAAAATTCACTTTTCGACTCTTCTGCTTTGCTGCATTGATCGTTGCTGCGCTGATCCATGTGAGTTTCGGAGCAGCTGCACAGGAAGGCGACAAGGGACAACCCGTCGATCAGATCAGTGATCCCACAGCCGCCCGTGTGCTTGATATGTTTCGCTTCGAGCCTGACCTGGTGAGAATTCCCGTCGGCGGCCGGGTCACATTCAACAATTCACGCGGCCAGCACACGGTCAAAAGCGCCAAGGGCATGCTTCCGGCAGGCGTGGAAAAGATTTCGATCGCCAACACATCATCTGAGACCAGAACGCTTGAAGTGCCCGGTCTTTATGTTCTGACATGCAAGGTGCATGGGCGCTATGGCATGGTCATGCTGATTGCAGTGGGCGAACCCGAAACCTGGATCATTCCGGCAAGCACATGGACAAAAACTCTGTCAGGAAGGGCGGGTGAAAAACTGGCGCAATTGCTCGAAAGACTGGAAGCGAAATCCGCAGAATAGAGTTCAATCCGCTCCAAGAGCCCAGCCGTCAAACGCTTACACGGGACATCCGAATTCGGAGATTGAAACGCTCGCTGCCATCGGCCTCGCCAGAAATTCTCAAAGCCAGCAAAATACAATGTAAACGCTGACAAAATTTAACGGCGCTTTTCGCACGATTTAGCTTTCGGCCCGCTGCAAATATTTGTAATTCTACGAAGAGTTGCTAAATATTAAGCGTAATATTCCAGTTATTTGGGAAGGGGCCTATGGCAGATTTCAACGCACAAATTGAGAAATCCAAGCAGGAAGTCGCTGCGGCGAGACAAAAGATCGATCAGTTGACTTCGCAGATCGAAACAGCGCGGACGAAGCTCGATTCCGGTCAGGATATTTCAATCGACATTGAAAACGCCTCGCTCGACGATGTACACGCTCACACCGAACTCATGGGGGCAAATATTGCTGAGCTCATCATGGGCCTTGATGACGTCACGGCGACTTTTTCAAAAGACTTTGACGCCATGCGCTCAAAGACCGGTTGGGAATCCTTTATCGGCATTTTCTCCCAGAACAGAGCCGACAGCATCCGGCAGGAACGCATGCGCGGCGCGAGCATCGATGACAAGCTGCAAGACCTGATTTCCAAATCCAATGTTATCGGTCAGCTGCTTCAGGAACAGCTCAACACCCTGAACGAGCACAGCAAACGTGTTGAAGGCAATTTGAGTGAAACGCTCGGGCAACGGGAACAGACCGTCGGTGTCCTTGAGGGCATCAAGACGCAGCTCGTTGACATGGATCCGGAAATCATCGCACTGGAAAACAAGATTTCCGTTGAAACAGACGCTGCTGCGCGAACCAAACTGGAGAGCGAACTCGCCGAAATGAACGCCGAATACAACCGGCTTGCCCAGGAAGAACAGGTTAAGCTGGCCGAAAGCCAGACCCTTGAACGCTATATTGAAAAGGGCAAGACCTGGGTCGACAGCCTGCAGAACCAGGCAGCAACCCAGATGGTGCTGATCAACAAACTGCAGACAGACACCAAGCAGCGCGTTGTACTCTATGATGCCCTTGTCAAATCGCTGAAGACCGCTCAGCAACAGGATGTCGCCCACAAGATCAACGAGATTGGCGTTGCGACAGACAAGGAAGCGCAATCGGCTATGGCTGCGATCGGCTCAGCAACCAACCAGCGTATGGCTGACATGATGGAACAGCACGAGGACCATATGGTGTTCGCGCGGAAGGTTCTGGAAGAAAAAGCGAAATCCGACGAACGCTTCGCCCGGCGGTTTGAGAAAATCGTCGAAAAGCACGACAAGAACACCTACGGCGCGTAGCGTGGATCCCGGTCAAATTTGAACATTTGATCGGGAGCAAGTCTGTGAAAGTCGATATTGAATGGACAAAGACACATTCTAGGGGCTGAGCGTTGGATCTGACACTGGATCACAAGACACTGGAAGAAGCGCATGAAACACGGCGCTATTTCTCCAAATTTGAGAAAATCATCAGCCACCTTCAGGGCGTTGCTGAAAGCGTGGTGTCTGAAAACACCGCACTCGCCACTGAAATTCCCATCCTGAGAGAATACCTGGAAGCACTGTCTGGAACCTTCACCGCGCTTTCCTACAAATACCTGCTCTCTGGACGTGTTTCGGATATGCTTCCGTCCAGTTTGAGTATCGATCGTCAGGAAAGCGGTTTTCCGATCTACCAGGAACTGTTGCAGATGGCGAACGATGCCATGCAGGTAGAAAATCACCTGCGGTCGTTGCCCAGCATGAAAGACCTGAAGATTGGGATGATAAACCACATCCTGCGGGAACAATCGGCTCCCCTGAACCTTCAGTTTGCCGCCTCGCAGCGGGAATACTACGAGGAACTGGCGGGTCGTCCGCTGTTCTGGGCACGAAACGATCCGCGCCTGGCATGGACCGGCAATGTCGACGAAAGCCGCAGGAAGTACAGGCTCCACTGGGCCATGTATGACAGTCAGCAGAATATTCCTGTTATCTACATCATGGACCTTGAGGACAGCGGCAAACGGCCACTTGCCAAGGACGAACGCAGATGGCCACGTGCGCAAAGTCACCTGACCGCACAGTCTTCAGCCTCTTTGAAACTGGTGACCATTGCGCAAGGTTTTGACCGCGATTTTGAGGACTTGCATCCAAAACGGCTTCGCAGGTTTTTCATTGGCCCGATGTACTCACACACATTCACCCAGCAAACGGGTCCGCTGCGCAATGTTTTGAGCGAAGCGTCCAGCCAGCCAGGTGAGGACTGGGCACTGGCCTGGACGACGGAGACACTTGAAGCGGCAAGCACCAAACGGGAACCATTCGGGTTTTTCGGGTCGGTCGAGTTGCAGATATTCAAGCTGGATCCGTTTGCCAATTCCGGCGAGACAAATCAGGATGCTGCGGGACACACGCATCAGCAACGGTCGCTTATCCTGCCCCAGCGCCCTTATCAGGTACTGGAGGAACTTGATCCGCCTGGCTTCGGCAATATTCGCAAGTTCGTCGTTAGCCCTTCCGGTAAAATCCTTAGTTACAAGTAGGTTTCAAGCGTGACTGTTTCCAACGACCTCATGGAATTGAAAGAAGAGAAAATTCTCGAGAAGTACAAGCTCGCGGAAGCAATGCTTGATGGCTTCGATCATACACCCCGTATTGCTGCAAAACGGGAACCGGACCGGGTAACGGAACGCTCGCCCGGGCTGGGGACAAGACGTCGTTTCCGGTCGACAACGCCGGGGCTGGTCACACGGTCGACAGCGCGACCCGATGGTGTGCAATTGTCAGCACGCATTCTGGAAAGTGATGACGACTCGCTGACGACACCCTTGCAGGCAAACCTGCTCAGGGCACTAAGGCGAGCACTGTCCGTTGCTCAGGTAACCTCGGACCAGTTTGCTGAACAGACAGGCTTGAGTGATCTCAAGCGCAGCAATCTCGCAGGCACGCTGGATGCATCAAAGAAAAAAACGTTTCAGGACCTCCTGTCCGCCTCGGCGCTGATTTCCCTACACGTCTTTGCAAACATGACGGATTTTCTGATTTCCGGACTTGCTGCAGAGGCAGGAGAAACGGAAATTCAGAGCGGAGAAGTGGAAGAAGTCCTGCTCGACAATGATCAGCTCGCCTTGCACGGAACGCTTTGGGAGTTGGACCAGGAAATCGCCGCAGCAGGCGTTTCTTCCGATCACGAGTTAATTGGTGTCGTCATCTCTTTCTGTGAACAGCTGATGGAAAAGGTGACACTGAGGGCGGAGGGTGCGGCGCACCTACGGCAATTCTCAGAAGCAAGATACCGTGTTGAAGCGGACAATTTTGACATTACCGGCTTCACACCCGCCGCACGGGCGCGATCATCCTCTCTGACCATGGCTTTCAAGAAGCCGGAAGAAGTTGTCGGCAATCATATTGCCAAATATCAGGCAATGAAGCTTTCCAAAATGCTCATGGCTTATGACTTTGAGCGCAAGTTGAATCCCTTTGCTGAGCTTGGTGGTTTCATCTTCACCTTCATGGGCGACGGCAAGCCGGGGACTGGCAAGACCACCCTCATCCAGATGATGGCGGGCCTGATCAACGACTATTGCGGCAATGCCGGTTATGCATTCCGCTACCAGAACCTGTCGACCGACAGCATCGACAGCTATCAGGGAAAGTCAGCTCAAAATGCAAAGGCGTTCATCAGGAACGTTACTGATCCAAATGTCATCGGGTTCGGCACGGTCGACGATATCGACCAGCTCGCAGGCAAGCGCGGCGACCGCCAGTCTTCGGCGGGCCAACTGGAAATCACAGCGGTGCTGATGGAAAGCTTTGCCGGCGCAAACACCGTGGTACGCGGCAATTGCACATTCGGCATGTTTTCCAACTACCCGGAAAATGTCGATGACGCCTTGCGTCAGCGCGCGGGTGCCCGTTTTCTTGTCGATGGCCCGCAGTCCCGCGAGGACTACATCGACATCTTGCATCTGCTCATGGGGAAGAACCATTCCATTCCAGTGGGTGACCACCAGTTGTTCGAGGCCCAGGAGATCAGGAAGGCAGTCGCTGCCTCTTACGACCTTCACGCGCGCCCGAAGGAAGATGCGCTGTTGAATGTCTTCGACAAGGTGCAAGGCCAGATCGGAGAAATGGATACGATCGCGAAACTCGGCACTTATCTGAAAGCCATTCAGGAGGCCGATGAACGTTTCACTGGACGCGCAATCAAGAACATCACCGATGCGATCAAGGTTCGGGCGATGGATTTCGAACTCCCCGATGACTGGATGGATGATCCGGAACTTTTCCTGTTCAAGGATTATGAAACCAAGAAGGCGATGATTGCCGACCTGGCCAAGCCGATCACCATCGAAATGGTCATTCAGGAAATAAACCGCTATGCGGACAGCGAATTCCGCTACGCAGACAAATCCGATGAAGTCGCCATCGAAAATGCAGTGCGGGAAATGCAGCGGATGGAAGAAGCCAAACGGCGCTATCTGAAAGCTACCCGCACATGATGAGGCTTGTGAAATACGGGCTCATGTACGGGAACCTCTATGAGGTTTCTTCTCCTTCAATGGTCAACCGGTATAACCGGGCCCTTGAACACCTGACTGGCAAGACAACCGCGCTTGAAGAGTTCCATGTCGATATTTCCGGTTTCTCGCCAGAAATTGGCGACGAGCTAGGGGACCCTCAATACCTCAATCCGAATGGCTGTAACCGCCAGTTCATCCTGTTATCGGTAGAACAGAAGTCAGCACCGCTTCTCAATGCAAGTTTTTCAACCTCCCGGTCGATCTTGCAGCGTTACTTCGAGGAAAATGAAGAGCAGCTTTTTGCGCTGACAATTCGCGATGCCGTGGTCGGGGAACTGGTCAACACGATCTATTCCGTCGGCACACCCGCCGATCTTGTCGACTATCGCAACATCGAAGTTGAAGCCGACACCGTTGGCGGACATGTTGAAGCCAGCGAGGAGCTGGGCGATAAAATCCAGGAATTCATGTCCGATCCCGATGCCTGGTGGGATGATGTCCTGATTGCTGACATGATCGAATTGGCCAAGCACACCGGCGACATCATTCGAACGCCGATATCCCTTCAGTCGCAGAAATTCGAGCAAGGAAACTTCTACACAGCGCATTTCGGTGGATTTTATATTTTCCGGGACGTCAAGGAAACCGCCTGCCTTGCGGCGAGAAGGTTGGACGTCGTCGTCGATCTGCCGGTCAAACACGTCATGACTTTGGCAGACCGGCACGAAGTCGCAGCGTTCTTGAACCGAAACGGGCTTATCGAACCGATCCTGGACGCAAAAGGAACCGACGCCAAGAGCATCCTGAAACAGAAACTAGACTTCATCGTCATCGATACGGCAGCAAACAACGAAGAAAACCTGACAAATGTTTCACGCCGGAATCTCAGGTCTCTGAAACGCAAATATCATCGGGATCTGCCCGCTGAATACCATGCGATCAATGACATCCTGCTCCGTCTGGACACCTGCGGTGATCTTGAATGGCCGACGCCTGACAATCCTGCCTATTTTTACCTGATGCGATCGCGCAATCATCGCGACAAGCACCTTGTAAACATGCTGCTTGCTGAACTGACACCATTGGATTTCAGACAGCTGTTCATCTGTCACAAGGACGAATTTTACGGCCTTTACCAAACGTGGAGTGACGCCAAGAAAACTTATGCAGCCCAGTTTCTCGCTGATGAATATATGGTCGACAAGGTTGGCACACGCGAGGAACTGTTCGGCCCGGAACCTGACATGAACGAAGAGGCAAAGGACTTCGGTTTTGGCAGGAATATGGGCCCCTGGGGAGCCATCCCCCGAGACGACGATGATGATGATGACCGCGACGATGACGAGGATGACGATTGACCAAATATATCAAATGGATTGTGGGCATCCCTATCGTTTTGGTGATCGTGCTGTTTGCGCATTACACCCTACCGGGCCGTGATGTCGTTCGGATTGTCGGAACAGACGTCAAACGTATGGATATTGGCTCATCCTCTCTATTTTGGGCCGCTCCAGATGCCGGAACCAACAAGAACTGGACCAGAGACGTTCGCTTCATCAACTCCGTTTGGCCCAACGGTGAACCGCGCGTCTATCGCAACGAGGATACGGACTGGGGCTGGCCGCCCTATTTCAAGTTCGACAGCAGCAATGTAACTGCGCAAGCGCAGGACCTCGCTAAAAAGGAAGGCGACAGCTGGGTCGCGATCACGCACTACGGTTGGCGGATCAAGCTCTTCACGATCTTCCCGAATGTCATCGACATCAAGCAGGTTTCGGGGCCGGACGTCATCCTGATCCCCTGGTTCAATCTCATTTTCTTCCTTGTTCTCGGCGTTCTCGCTTACCTGGTGTTCCGCGCTGTTCGAGCATTTAAACAAAGGCGTATCGATCCGGTGGTCGAAAATATCGATGAATTCATGGACGACGTCGGTGAAAATGCGGAACAGGCGCGTGCCAAGGCGGAAGAACATGCCACGGCAGCTTCCAGCGGCTTTCGTCGCTGGTTCAAACGCTGGTTTGGTTGAATTCGGTCTTGCCAAATTGAATGTAGTCAGTGGCGTGTAAGTGTCGCCTTCATAACGCTTGCCAAAAGTGATGTGAATTGCCACTCATCCGTATCAGGACCAGAACAAAACACCTTGACCACCCTGAATTAAAATTTCTTTTGTAAAGAAAATAGTTTACGCGCGGAAAATTTGATATTGTTCTGTGAGTGGTACAGACACTGGATAGCAAGAGATTATTGCTGAGCGAGGCATCAAGGCGATCATATGACGGATCGAAAAATCAAGAACATGGAGGAGTTCGCCTCCGTCAGCGGCATATCAAGACCTACCGTATCTAAGTATTTCAATGATCCGGACAGCGTGCGTCAGTCGACACGCGAACGCATCGAGCAAGCGCTCGAGCGGTACGATTTTCGCCCGAACATATTTGCAATTAATCAAAACAGGCGCCTAACCAAGAACATTGGGGTTGTTGTTCCTTACCTGGCCGATCCTTTCTTTGCGGAAATTGCTCGAAACATTGAACACCGCTGTATCGATGCAGGCTATTGGCCTATCCTGTTCAGCGCGCACGGGCAGCAAGACCTTGAAAACGACATTCTCGGCAGTCTGCGCTCCTTGAAACCCGCCGGTGTTCTACTCGCGCCATTAGGCCGTGCTTCAGATCGCGGATGTATCGAAAAATTCTGCAAGGATGTGCCAACTGTTCTATTCGATAGTAACATTGAAGGGATTGGCACTGCTTTTGTCGGGTCTGACAATTTCAGCTTTGTTTCTCAGACAGTGGAGTATCTGACCCGTTCCGGAGAACCGCCCTGTTTCTTCGAAATGAGCACCCCGGCAAACCCCAATGCCAACAAACGACGCAACGCCTACATTGAAATGATGGAACGACTTGGGTTTGAACCACACGTCGTCAAGGTTGATGGTGAGGGCTGGGCCTTCGAAGAGATAGGCCGTGAGGGAGCACTGAGGATCTTGGAGGTTCATGGTTTTCCAACTGACACGATATTGTGCAGTAATGACCGACTGGCTATCGGGCTACTATCTGCCTGTTATGAAAAGGGTTTCAGGGTTGGGCGCGGCGAAGGCTGCGCATTGCGGGTCGCGTCACACGACGACCACCCCTTTTCCAAATTCACCTGTCCTTCTCTGACAACTGCGGCGCATGACTATGAATCCGTCGCCAACCACGCGTTCAGCACATTGATGGATTGTATCGAGGCCGGTGGCACATTCAGGGATCGCCAGGAAACCCTTTTCGCAGCAAGACTTGTACTAAGGGCATCTGCGTGAAATTTTACGCGCGTTAAATTTTTCTTGACGCCAGAAAATTTTTGCCTCATGGTTTGGACAACATCCAATCTAGGGAGGACACAGGATGTACTTGAAGAACGCATTATGTGCGGCAACCGCACTTACCTTGATCTCAACCACTGGCGCCTTTGCAGACACGATCACGATTGCTACCGTCAACAATGGCGACATGATCCGCATGCAGGGCCTTGCAGAAGACTTCACCGCAAAGACCGGACATACTCTCGAGTGGGTCACGCTTGAAGAAAATGTTCTGCGCCAGCGCGTCACCCAGGACATCGCTGCAAAAGGCGGCCAGTTCGACGTCATGACAATCGGCATGTATGAGACACCGATCTGGGCGGCCAATGAGTGGCTCGTTTCTCTCGATGATCTGCCGGCAAGCTATGACAAGGATGACATCCTTCCTGCGATGCGCGCAGGTCTAAGTCACAGCGGCAAGCTGTTTGCGGCTCCCTTCTACGGCGAGTCCTCGATGATCATGTATCGAACAGATTTGATAGAGAAAGCTGGCCTTTCAATGCCAGACGCTCCTACCTGGAGCGATGTGGCAGCTGCCGCCAAGGCGATGACAGACAAAGACAATGAAGTCTACGGAGTTTGCCTGCGTGGCAAGGCTGGCTGGGGTGAGAACATGGCGTTCATCACCACCGTGGCCAATTCCTTCGGTGCACGCTGGTTCGACGAGAACTGGAAACCCCAACTCGACACGCCGGAATGGAAGGAAGCCGTAAGCTTCTACAACGACCTTCTGACAAATTACGGCCCTCCGGGCGCTTCTACCAACGGGTTCAATGAGAACCTAGCACTGTTCCAGCAAGGCAAATGCGGGATGTGGATTGACGCCACTGTGGCCGCATCCTTTGTGACGAACCCAAATGACTCCACCGTCGCTGAAAAGGTCGGCTTCGCCCTTGCACCGAACAAGGAAGGTGTCGAAAAGCGCGCAAACTGGCTTTGGGCTTGGGCCCTCGCCATTCCGGCTGGCACACAGAAGGAAGCAGCTGCAAAACAGTTCGTCGAATGGGCAACCTCCAAAGACTATATCGAACTAGTCGCCTCAAAAGAGGGTTGGGCCAACGTACCTCCTGGAGCGCGGACCTCTCTCTACGAGAACCCCGAATACCAGAAAGTTCCGTTTGCCAAGATGACACTTGACAGCATCAATGCAGCAAACCCCGACAGCCCAACCGTCAAACCGGTCCCTTACGTCGGCATCCAATATGTCGCGATCCCAGAGTGGGCTGGCATTGGTACAGCTGCCGGACAGGAATTCTCTGCGATGGTTGCGGGTCAGCAATCCGTAGATGAAGCCTTGGCAAAAGCCCAGGCAAATACGGCTGAGGAAATGGAAGCAGCCGGCTACTAAGGGTCTCCTCCCCTGACTGGGAGGGCGGATACTTGCCCTATTCGCTCTCCCATTTTCTATTTGCACACGCCCCGTCAACCGCCCAAAACGATAATCGTCGTTAACAGAGAAGGTGTGTCCATGGCTACCCAGCACTCCCGCTCCGCCGCCCGCTTCATGATGGCTCCCGCCGTCATTCTGCTTCTCGGCTGGATGCTCGTCCCGCTCTCAATGACTTTGGTTTTCTCATTCAAGAAATACCTGCCACTACGGGGTGGAGATCTTGGCTGGATCGGCTTTGACAACTATGTCCGTTTCGTTTCCTCCAGTGCTTTCTGGCCCAGTGTTCAAACAACACTGATCATCGTCGGCGGTGTCTTGGTCATCACCATAATTTTTGGGATCCTGCTGTCTATCCTGCTGGATCAGCCGATGTGGGGTCAGGGGATTGTCCGCATTTTGGTAATCGCCCCGTTTTTCGTTATGCCAACTGTGTCAGCACTGGTTTGGAAAAACATGCTCATGGATCCGGTGAACGGCCTGTTCGCGCATCTGTGGAAGGCCTTCGGCGCACAGCCGGTTGAATGGCTGAGTGACGCCTCGCTGTTTTCCATCATCCTGATTGTTTCATGGCAATGGTTGCCCTTTGCCACTTTGATCCTGTTGACTGCCATACAGTCACTCGACAGCGAACAACTTGAAGCGGCCGAAATGGATGGGGCTCCGCCCCTCGCACGCTTCGGCTTCATCATATTGCCGCATCTGGCACGCGCCATCACGATCGTTATTCTGATCCAGACGATCTTCCTGCTGGCTATCTTTGCGGAAATCTTTGTCACGACAAGTGGCGCTTTTGGGACCCGTACGCTGACCTACCTCATATACCAGCGCGTCCTGGAAAGTCAGAACGTCGGACTGGGGTCTGCCGGCGGCGTCTACGCAATCATTCTCGCCAACATTATTGCCATCTTCCTGATGCGCATTGTCGGCAAAAACCTGGACGCTTGAGGAGGGATCGAAATGGCACGTGCAGTCACCACTCGTCGCAAAACGATCAATACCGTTGCCGCTTGGGCTATCGGTCTGCTGATCTTCTTCCCAATCCTGTGGACTATTCTGACCAGTTTTAAAACAGAAGCACAGGCTATCAACGACCCGCCCTTGTTTTTCTTTTTCGACTGGACACTCGAAAACTACGCAATCGTGCAGGAGCGCTCGAATTACATGCGTTTCCTCTGGAACTCGGTCATTATTGCAGGTGGCTCCACGTTCCTAGGCGTCATCATCGGAGTCCCCGCAGCCTGGTCGATGGCCTTTGTGCCTTCAAGACGGACCAAGGATATCCTCTTGTGGATGTTGTCGACCAAGATGCTACCGGCGGTCGGTGTGCTCTACCCGATCTACCTGCTGTTCATCAAGTTGGGACTTCTGGATACCCGTTTCGGCCTGACAATCGTCCTGATGCTGATCAACCTGCCGATCATTATCTGGATGCTCTACACCTACTTCAAGGAAATACCGGGAGAGATCCTTGAGGCCGCCCGCATGGATGGCGCAACGCTGAAGGAAGAGATCCTTTATATCCTGACACCGATGGCCATCCCCGGGATCGCCTCGACCGTGTTGCTCAACATCATCCTGGCCTGGAACGAGGCGTTCTGGACTTTGAATTTGACAGCAGCAAAAGCGGCTCCCCTCACTGCATTCATCGCCAGCTATTCCAGCCCGGAAGGCTTGTTCTACGCCAAACTCAGCGCCGCCTCGACGATGGCAATTGCGCCGATCCTGATCCTCGGATGGTTCAGTCAGAAACAGCTTGTGCGCGGCCTGACCTTTGGCGCAGTTAAATAGGAGTTCCCTTCATGGGCCAGATCACACTCAAACAGATCACAAAGAACTTCGGAGACGTCCAGGTCATTCCCCCGCTGGATCTCCAGATCAACGATGGCGAGTTTGTTGTATTCGTCGGACCATCCGGTTGCGGTAAATCCACCTTGCTGCGCCTCATTGCCGGACTAGAGGACACCACTTCCGGTGAAATTGACATCGATGGCAGGAACGCCACCGAAGTCCCGCCAGCAAAACGCGGCCTCGCCATGGTGTTTCAGTCCTACGCGCTCTATCCGCACATGACGGTACGCAAGAACATCGCGTTTCCGCTGCGCATGGCGGGCCTGGACAAAGATGCCCAGAATGCCAAGGTGGAGTCCGCAGCCGAGGTTCTAAATCTTACGGATTATCTCGACCGGCGTCCTGGTCAGTTGTCGGGTGGTCAGCGTCAGCGCGTTGCTATTGGGAGGGCAATCGTTCGCGAGCCTGATGCATTCCTGTTCGATGAGCCACTCTCTAACCTCGATGCCGCACTCCGCGTCAACATGCGTCTTGAAATATCCGAACTGCATCAAACGCTTAAGACAACCATGATTTACGTCACCCACGATCAGGTTGAAGCCATGACAATGGCCGACAAGATCGTTGTTCTTCAGGCGGGCGTCATCGAACAAGTCGGCACACCCCTAGAGCTTTATCACACGCCGAAAAACAAATTTGTTGCCGGTTTCATCGGTTCACCGAAGATGAATTTTCTTCATGGGTCCTTTTCTGCCGGATACAGCGCAGAATCCATTGGTGTCCGTCCTGAACATATCACCGTTTCCAAGACCGAAGGCACCTGGAAAGGCGTCGTAGGCGTGTCCGAACATCTAGGCTCGGATACTTTTCTGTATGTTGATATTGAAGGCCAGAAAACCGCAATCACGGTCCGCTCGTCCGGAGAGGTCGGTGTCCGTCACGGCGACACCGTTTTCCTCACTCCAGATCCTGAAAAAATCCATCGCTTCGACAATCAGGGTCTGAGAATCGCATGAAACGGCTTGAGGGAAAATCCGCGCTGATCACCGGCGCTGCCCGCGGCATCGGCAAGGCATTTGCTGCGCGTTATGCCGATGAAGGTGCGACCGTTGCCATCGGTGACATCAATATGGCTGGTGCCGAGGCCGCAGCTGCGGAAATCGGACGAGGCGCCTACGCAGTTCAGCTGGACGTAACCGACCAGGCATCAATCGATGCTGCCATTGCTACTGTAGAAGAAAAGTCCGGTGGCCTCGACATTCTGATTAACAACGCCGCGCTGTTTGACCTGGCCCCATTTGTTGACATAACCCGTGAGAGCTATCAGCGCCTGTTTGACATCAACGTCGCCGGTACTCTTTTCACGATGCAGGCGGCCGCTCAATCAATGATCAAACGTGGTCAGGGCGGCAAGATAATCAACATGGCGAGCCAGGCGGGCCGCCGGGGCGAATCTCTGGTCGGCGTTTACTGCGCAACCAAGGCGGCCGTGATCAGCCTGACCCAATCGGCAGGCCTCAACCTCATTCAGCACGGCATCAATGTGAATGCCATCGCACCTGGCGTTGTTGACGGCGAACATTGGGACGGTGTTGACGCACTTTTCGCCAAGCATGAAGGCTTGAAACCCGGCGAGAAAAAAGCTGCCGTCAGCGCCGCCGTACCATTTGGCCGCATGGGCACTGCAGAAGACCTCACAGGCATGGCAGTTTTCCTGGCTTCAAAAGAGGCAGACTACATCCTTGCCCAGACTTACAACGTCGATGGCGGCAACTGGATGAGCTGACCATGAAACTCGATAAATCAGTGCTCCAATCTCTACCAGACAATATCACATCGCCTGCTTTCAACCGGGCAGACCTTTCCCCTGGCATACTCCACATTGGTGTCGGAAATTTTCACCGGGCCCATCAGGCGGTCTATTTGAACCGCCTGTTTGAAAAGGGTGAGGGACATGACTGGGCGATCATTGGCGCCGGACTCATGCCTTACGACAGGGTGATGCGCGAAAAGCTTCAGGATCAGGACTGGTTGACCACCGTTGTCGAACTGGACCCGAAAGGCTTGAGCGCCCAGGTTTGTAGCGCGATGATCGATTTTGTCGACATTGACCCGGAGATTCTAATCGCCCGGCTGTGTGAACCCGATATCAGGATTGTTTCCCTCACGATCACCGAAGGCGGATATTTCGTCGATCCGAACACGGGTGGATTTGATGCATCTCACCCCGACATACTGGCGGATCTACACAACACGGCTCGCCCGAAAACAGTATTCGGTGTGATGGTCGCAGCCCTTTTGCAGCGAAAGGCGAATGGCGTATCACCCTTCACGATCATGTCCTGTGACAATCTTCCTGAAAACGGACATATCGCAAGACAGGCCGTCGTTGGTTACGCCGCGGCCTCCTCTCCCGAGGCAGCAGACTGGATCGCAAACAATGTGGCATTTCCAAGCGGCATGGTGGATTGCATAACTCCAGCCACCGGTGAGCGTGAAAAAATTCTCGTGCATGAAACCTTCGACCTGGAAGACGCGGCTCCCGTGGTTTGTGAACCCTTTCGGCAATGGGTTCTAGAAGACAACTTCCCGTCCGGCCGCCCTGCCCTTGAAAAAGTAGGCGTCGAATTTGTCGAGAATGTTGCCCCTTACGAATTGATGAAACTTCGCATTCTGAACGGCGGACACGCGGCGATTGCTTACCCGAGTGCCCTCCTCGGCCATCACTTTGTTCATGACGCTATGGCGGATCCGCTGATCCGAGCCTTTTTGAAAAAACTGGAAGAGGAGGAGATCCTCCCGACTGTTCCCGAAATCGCCGGCGTTAGTTTCGAGACCTACCTTGAAACCATCATGGAGCGGTTTTCCAATGCCGCGGTCGGCGACACGATTCCGCGACTGTGCCTGGATGGCTCCAACCGGCAACCCAAATTTATCCTGCCAACTATTCAGGACAGGCTCGACAAGGGGCAATCGATCACCGGCCTTGCGCTGGAGGCTGCACTCTGGTGTCGATACTGCCTTGGCACGGACGAAGCCGGCAACACAATTGAGATCGACGATGCAAATGCGGAACAACTGACTGCCTGGGCAAAAAGCGCCTTCGACCCGTCCTCCGATATAATCGAGATGCCAGATCTGTTTGGAGCGCTCGGAACCAACCTGGTGTTTTTGCAAGAGTTCCGAAAAGCCGTCCGTTCATTGTCAGACCACGGTGTTGCCGCAACACTCTCTGACTATGTTCGGTCGGAGGTAGTTTCAACGCTCGGCCAGAACGCGCCCGTACACTAGAGCGCGTTCTTTGCGCTCACGCTTGCGGGCGAAGATCCGGGACAACCGTTGGCGTCGTAGCGCCAGCGGTCTTGGCTATCTGAAGAGGAAAGTCATATGCCTGCGACAGCAGGTCAGCCTGCATGATGTTTTCCTGGAGCCGCTCGGTCCCATAATTGCATGGACCTCCCCCACAACAGCTTAGTGTTAGCAAAAAGTACTGGTCATTCAGTCTCCCGGTCGGGCTGTAGGAATACGACCTACTGTCCAGGAAACGTTGTCCGCCAGCGGCGCAGAAATGTCTCGCGGGTAAGTGCATCAAGCGCCACCATGAGCGCTGGAGACAATCCGATGGGGCGCCGCGCAGTTGAATTCAAAACCTCTCCCTCATTGCCTTCTTCGGAATCCAGCATCGGGCTGATCAGGAGAGCGGTACGAAGCGCAAGTGTCCCACCAGGTGACAGCAGAAAGTCGAGGAACTCCGCAGCAAGGCCTGGATTTTCGGCTTGTTTCGGGATCAACAGCGCCCTCGAGAGCACCAGTGTGTAATCGGAAGGCAGGACAATCCCGATACGGTCATCACGCTGCTGAAACCCCTGAGCGTAGGATCCCAGCACGTTGTAGGCGATCAGATATTGACCCTCGGCAACACCCTGAATGATGTCTGCCGAGCAACAGGTCGCGATTGCCTGCGACCGTCCAAGGGACTCTTGCAGAGCGCCGAATGTGGAGGCTTCCTGAGCATCGGCAAATGCAAAAAGATATCCGAGCCCCGATTGCTCAATGTCATATGTTGCCACCTTGCCTGCATAAGGCGTGTCTGCAGGCCTCAAAAGGTCGAGCAGGTCAAATCGGGTCTTCGGAATGTCAACTGCAGGGACAAGGTCCCGATTGTAGACTATGACCGCTGGCTCTCTCGTAATGCCAAAAAGTTCGTCTCGCCACTTCAGGGCTTGCGGCAATCGCTCGGTCAATCGGGATTGGTAAGACCTGGCACACGCATCATTTACGAGTTGCACCATCTGGTGAACACCTGAACTGATGACAATATCTGCGCCCGGCTGTCCCTCTCGGCACTCCTTCCGCGTCAACTGGTACAGTCCGTTAGAACCCCATTGTTCGTAACGCAGATTGACCCCCGGCCTGGTCCTCACAAAGTCGTCGACGACCGGACCGAAAACTGAAATGTCGGTTGTTGAACGCAATATCAGCGTCTGGTTCGCATTCTCCGGGCCATACATTTTTATCATTTCCTGGGCACTGCTTTGTCCAGCAACACCCAGCGCAAGAAGACAAGCGAGTAGCACCCTCAGGAAATTAGAACTGCCGGTCATGTTTTTTTCTCCAGCGCAGCAGCAAATACGAGTGCTGCGCGGAACCGCTTACCGTCTTTCTTTTCCAGAAGCAGCCGCCCACCGAAAGAAACGGCAACGGAATGTGCGATAGCCAACCCCAGGCCGGCACTGCTCTGGCGGGACAATTTGGCCTGATTGAACCGTGCACCGAGCGCGGTAAGCACTTCATCCTCCGGCCCCGGTCCACTGTCCTCCACCCAGATGGCAACTTTTTCGCCATCCAGAGACGCGCCGATCCGAACGGGTGAACGTCCATATTTGAGCGCGTTACTCAAGAGGTTCTTCAATGCCTCCGTCAAGGAAGGAACATCTGCCATAACCTCGACCGGACTTTCTCCGATGTCGATCAGGACTTCCATTTCAGGCTTCAGAACCGCATGATCGCCTTCTTCAAAGACATCAAGGACTATGTCACGAAGGTCCACGCGTTCCCTGCGCGCGCTGTCACCACGATGAATGACCAATGCCTGGCTCAGCATCTGGTCGAGCAGGCGGCCGAGGCTTGCCGAACGCGTTTGAATCCGTTCGACGATCCGTTCTTTTCTGGAGATATCCATTTCATCGGAAAACAGATCCGCCTGCGCGCGTAACGCGGCAACCGGTGTCCGAAGTTGATGCGCCGTGTCGGAGATCAGATGGCGCATCGAGTTCATTTGACGGTCAAGTCGCGCCATGAACCCGTTCAGAGCGCTGATCATCACCTCGGTTTCTTTGGGAACTTCCGTATCCAGCGGGGTCAGGTCGTGCGGGTCACGAGCAGACAGACCGCCAGCGATATTTTCCAAAGGTCTGAGCACTGATCTGACCACAACAGCCGCAAGCAGAGCCATCGCGAGACCGGTCGCCGCCAGAACATAAAGCGCCTTGCGTGTAATATCATAGGCCATGTCCTCGCGGGCATTCAGTGTCTGGCCGACAATAACCCTGACCGTACCGTTCAACGTTCGCTCGGCAAATCTGCGCGAGACAACGGCATAACGGGCTGGTTCGTCAAAAAACGTTCCGTCAAAGAAACCTTCGCTCAAAGACTGTCGGCTGTCCGGCAGGGATATCTCGTCGTAACCAGTCAAGGTTGCGCCTTCCGGCCCGATGATCCTGTAACCGATACGGTCATCAGGTGCGAGGGCCAGCAGCTCAAAAGCCGAGACCGGCAATTCAATTGTTGGCCGCCCGTCCAGTACAGTGACCGCAGAGGCAATGTCATTTGCCGCCCCAAGCAACAGGCGGTCATAGGCACTCCTCGCCGCTTCCCTGCCATAGGCGAATGCGGCAATTGAAACAAACACACCACCGATAATAAGCAGCAGGGCGATACCAAGCGCGACACGCGCGGTCAGCGACGAGGTTGCCAGTCTGCGGACGAATTCAGACATCAACTTCCAACTTGTATCCAAGCCCTCTTTGGGTCTCGATCGTGATTGAACAATCTGACAGCTTTTTCCTGAGCCGGGCGATATAGAGCTCAAGCGCGTTCATACTGACCTCCGTATCTTGAAAACTGAACACCCCCTCAAACAACCGTTCTTTGCTCACGGTCTTGCCCCGGTTGCGTATCAAAAGCTCCAGCAGCACAAATTCCCGGCGCGTGAGATTGATCGGACTGTCATCCCTGCGGACAACGCGGGCGGAGGCATTGAAGGTCAGATTTCCGAGTGAAATTTCTTCAACCTTGTCACCCAGTTCTCTTCTGAACAGCGCCCGAATACGCGCATCCAGTTCCCGATGATCGAACGGCTTCACGAGATAATCATCAGCGCCGGAATTAAGTGAAGAAACCCTTTCGTCAACTGAGAACTCGGCTGTCAGCATCAGAACGGGCGTACGGTCTCCACGCGAGCGCATCTCCTTCAGAAGCTCGGTTCCAAGTCCATCTGGCAAATTAATGTCCAGAACGATCACGTCATAGCGCTGAACCTCGATGCAGGCCCGGGCCTCCTCCAGCGTCTTGGCCAGATCACAGGCAATACCTGTTCGCTCCAGCCTGATCATGATTGCTTCAGCCATGTCAAAGGTGTCTTCAACGAGCAATAAGCGCACGATTTCATTCCTCCCCTTGACCTTCTTGCCCCGCCTTTTGAATGCATGCAAGCGATCTGACGCTAGGTGACAGGTTGATGACAGGGTTTCGCGTTACGCTCATTTCACATTCGTTGGAAGGAACCGCAACAGCGGTCTGACGGATTCTACCGGCCTCAACGAGCCGGACCATGTGGAGGAAAAAATATCATGGCTTTTAAATCGACCCGTCTTTTGCTCGCGGCAGCATTTCTCGGTGCATCCGCGTTTGGCGTATCGGCAGCAGACTTCAAACCGGAAAACCCAGAGTGCATCGCACCGGCCAACCCGGGCGGCGGCTGGGATTTCACTTGTCGGCAGGTTGGTAAATCCCTGCAGGATGCAAAATTGCTCGATAAAACCATGCAGGTCGTAAATCTTGCCGGCGGCGGCGGCGGCGTGGCCTTTGCTGAAGTCGTCAACAAGCGCGGCGGCGACAACGATCTCATTGTTGCAGCTTCTGCGGCGACTGCGACCCGTCTGGCACAGGGCGCATATCCGGGTAACACCATGGACCAGGTTCGCTGGATCGCAACCATTGGTGCCGACTACGGCGTTATCGCTGTTGCAGCTGACAGCCCGGTCAATACGCTTCCAGAACTGCTGGAGCAGATCAAGTCTGACCCGACTTCAGTATCCGTTGCCGGTGGTTCTGCAGTTGGTGGCTGGGATCATCTGAAAGTCCTGATCGCTGCGAATGCTTTTGGCATCGACGATGTACGCTCTGTCAAATACATCGCATTTGATGGTGGTGGTGAAGCTGTCACCCAGCTGCTTGCCGGTTCCGTACAGGCCTTCACTGGTGACGTCTCTGAAGCAAAGGGCTTTGTTGACAGCGGCGACATCAAGGTGATCGCGGTTCTGTCTCCAGACCGTCTGCCGGGCGACTTTGCTGACTTCCCGACTGCCGTTGAGCAGGGCGTGGATGCCATCGGTGCAAACTGGCGCGGTTTCTACGCACCGGGCGACATGTCCGATGATGCCTACAACGCCTGGGTCTCCAAGATCGCTGATCTCTATGCAACCGATGCCTGGAAAGGCGTCATGGCTGCCAACGGCCTGGCACCGCTTGATCTGCAGGGTGAAGAGTTCGAACAGTTTGTTTCCGGTTCTGTCAACCAGATCCAGACTATCTCCAAAGAGATCGGCATCATCAAATAAGTTTGCCATCTTAAAACTACGGGGGCACAGTGACTGTGCCCCCGTTTCTTTTCCATAGATCCCATAACAGGCGGCAGACATTGAAACGGGCCCGCCTGCTGGAAGGTATCCATGAGCGACCGCATTTTTGGCGTGGTCGGGCTTGTCCTAGCTTTAGGGTATGTCTGGGCCGCTCTTGTCATCGAAGAGAGCTTCCTGTCCGACGCAGTCGGTCCGAAAGCCTTTCCCCTTATCATCGCAACGGTACTGGGCCTGTCGTCTCTGGCCATTATCGCCAAGCCCGACAAGTCACCGGACTGGCCGCCGCTCGGTCGGTTTCTGGAGGTCGGCTTTGCCATTCTGGTGATGATCCTCTACGCGATCATGCTGCCTGAATTCGGGTTTGTAATCGCCACCGCACTGGCAGCCACTTACCTTACCTGGCGCCTGGGAACGACACCCATCTCCTCCGTGATTACCGGCTGTGTGACGTCAGCTGGAATTTACGCGGTGTTTCATCTCATCCTTGGCCTGTCTCTGGCCAAAGGCCCTCTTGGTTTTTAACGGAGCGCATCCATGGAAACTCTGTCTTCACTGGCCGACGGCTTCGCGATTGCCCTCACGTTCCAGAACATCCTTCTTGCACTTTTAGGCTGCTTTCTAGGCACCTTGATGGGTGCATTGCCAGGCCTTGGCCCCTCAAACGGTGTGGCCATCCTTATCCCGCTAGCCTTCACGCTTGGGCTCGGAGCAACGCCATCGCTCATCCTGCTGACGTCCGTTTATTACGGCGCCATGTATGGTGGTCGGATATCGTCCATTCTCCTGAATATTCCAGGCGACGAACCCGCCATGATGACCTGTCTTGACGGTTATCCCATGGCGCAAAAAGGCAGGGCTGGTGAAGCCTTGTCGCTTTCGGGTGTTGCTTCTTTCGTCGGCGCGTTTTTTGCCACCTGGGGTCTGATCTTTCTCGCTCCGCAGCTCGTAAAAATTGCGCTGCTGTTTGGCCCGGCAGAATATTTCGCCCTGTTCACCCTGGCTTTTGCGACCCTTGGCGGCGTTGCCTCGAGCAACCAGGCAAAAACCGCTTTTGCCGCTGCACTCGGCATTGGTCTGGCGACCGTTGGCGTCGACACGCAGACCGGCGTACCGCGCTTCACCTTCGGCGAAGTCCATCTATATGACGGCATCGACTTCCTGGTGGCGATTGTCGGCCTGTTTGCCTTGTCGGAAGTCTTCATTTTTCTGGAACACCGCCACGGTGAGGCTGACGCCAGCAAGAAGAAGGTTACGATCGGTCGTCTGATGCCGAGTTACGCCCTGCTGAAATCCTGCACGCCAACCATGCTGCGGACCAGCTTCCTTGGCTTCATCGCCGGCGTCCTTCCAGGTGCTGGAGCCTCTCTCGGCTCGTTCATTTCCTATACGATGGAAAAGAAGCTGGTCGACAAGGAAGGCACTTTCGGCACGGGTGACCCTCGTGGTGTCGCAGCACCGGAAGCCGGTAACAATGCGGCAGCTGGTGGCGCGCTGGTTCCCATGCTCGCCCTCGGCGTGCCGGGTTCAGGCACGACAGCCGTTCTCCTCGCGGTTCTTCTGGCGCTCAACATCACGCCTGGTCCGCTCTTGTTTACCCAGCAACCTGATGTGGTCTGGGGTCTGATTGCGGCCTTGTTCATCGCCAACTTCATGCTGCTCGCAATGAACATTCCGATGATCGGCCTGTTCACACGCGTCCTGCTGGTGCCGCCGCGTATCCTGATGCCGATCGTTGCCATGGTCAGCTTTGTCGGTATCTACGGCATTTCCGGATCATCATTCGATCTGCTGGTCATGATCGGCTTCGGTGTCATGGGCTGGATCCTGCGGAAACTCGACGTGCCGCTGGTTCCGATCATTCTCGGCACGCTGCTTGGCAATTCCATGGAGAACAATCTCCGCCGCGCCATCACGATTGACAACGGTAACTGGTGGACACTCGTCGACAGCCCGCTTTCGATCACGCTCTGGTCCCTCGCCATCATCGGCTTCGTTCTGCCGATCATTTTCGGCAAGGTCCTGAAAGCGCGCATGAAGCACATGGCCAAGGACGAAGAAGGCGCCACGATCGACTGATCGCAGCACTGATCTCAAACAACGCGAAACGCCCTCTCCCAACGGAGAGGGCGTTTCTTGTTTGATACGGCAAGCACAACTGAGGTCCGTTTTGCGCTCTCAATTTGGTCGTTCGTCCGCCTTCCCTCGCTCCTGAAAGCCGACATTCAATCAAGACGCAGCGAATTGCCGAGATGGGCGAAAAGTGGACGCTTGCGGCGACTATATCAAACGACCAGCATAGAGAGGCGCAGTGACCTGCGACTCCCCTCAATGTCTATGATGTGTTCGTCAGTCCTTCAGATGGCTCAGAACGAATAACGCCCTATCCACCGTCTCCTTGTATTTTCCGGGAACGCCATTGTCTTCCCAATCCTGCATGAACACGATTGACAGGCCTGTCGGGCGATGGCTAAAGCCGACCTGACCGTAGGAACCAAGAGTGTAGATCAGGTCGTGCTCCGGCAGGTACCAAGCCTGCGAAGCATAGGTGATTGTTGTTCCCAACAAACCTGCAGCTCCTTGCCCACCTTCCGATTTGCTATAAAGATCCTTGCCGCCATCATCGATAGACGCATAGAAACTCTTAGGTGCCTTACCTTGCGCAATCCACTGGTGGAATAATCCGTAGTCCCGCAGGGTCGTACTTACGCCATAGGAGGGACTTGAGGTCCCATCAACGGTCAGGGCAATCGAACCCCGGCTGTTTGCACCGAAATCGTTGAAAAGCTCAGACAGATGCTTGTTGAAGGGCTGGTCCGTAACACCCTCGACAAGCATCGCCAGTAGATCGGTGTTTTTGTCATTGTAGTTGTGAACTTCACCGGGCTGGTCCGGTGTTTCCGCTGCGATGACCGCCTTGCGATGCCCTGTCGGTTCTCCCGGTTTCAGACCCTGCTCAGTTTCGAATACGTAAGCTTCGCCACCTGGGACGTGGTAGTCGTTGGCTGGCAAAAGGCCTGCCTGCATATCAAGGACGTGCTGGACAGTCGCCTTTCCGATACCGCTGCCCTTGAAATCAGCAAGATAACTATCGATCGTTTTGTCTGGATCGAGTTTGCCCTCGTCAATCAGCTTCGAGGCGATGACCCCGGCATAGGTCTTGGATGATGACTGCAACAGCTGGAGCGTGTCGATGTTCAGATAGTTGTCGTAGAACTCCCCAAGGATCTTGTCGTCCTTCAGGATCAGAAACCCTTTGGTCTGGGTCGCGAGGAGCGTTTCAACGAAACTGCGCCCCCCTTGAAACTCTTGTCCGATATCGAAAGTGTTTTCCGCTGCTTTCAGAATGGCTGGATTGGTCGAAGCCATAATCGGGGTAGTGCCGAATAGCCCGTACTCTTCCCAGCGGGTCGAGGTATATTTGTAGTACGGCCAAAGCTGCATGTTTTGCGGTGTGATTTCACTCAATTCGAAACCGCGATAGAAGTCATTGATGTTTCCGCGTTCGGAGTCCGCTATTGCACTGCCAGGCCCCAACACCAATAACGCCGCAATGGTGCTGTATAAGATCTGCTTTTTCAATGAATTTTCCTCCAGATTAGTCAATGCCATGGCTCATTCGACAGTCACGATGGCTTCCCAGAACGGGCAAAATTTGCAGCCTCTTTTGAGCTTAGTACCCTAACAGGCAAGAGGAAATAGCCTTTCCAAGAAAAGCCGAATTTTGTTGCGCAGACCGTCAATGCCCGCTTCGAGCCTATTCCGTTGAAAAACTCGTTGGTTTTGCGATTTGAACGGTGTGCTGAGTTCGAGCAAACCGTGCCTTGCTTATGCAGGGCAACCGATCTGTGGGGTCGGGATGAGTTTTGCGAGTTTCCTGAGGTTCTGGGTTGTGGCTGCGAGGTGGAATTCATCGCGGGCTCCGCACGGTCCACGCAATCGAAGCCGGTCGAGTTTCAAAATGCGTTTGAGGTGGGCAAACAGCATCTCGACCTTTTTTCTCAACTTGCATGAGATTGCATATTGGGTGGTGTGTGAGATGGCACGGGCGACATCACGCGAAGGCTCGTGGATCGACCTTGTGACCTTGCGTTGTGGCTCCTTCGGGCAACACTTCGGCTTCAGGCCGCAGGCATCACAATCGGCCTTGCGGGCGCGGTAGCGCAATGTCCCATCCTTGTTCGCTCCAGCTCGTGGCGTCGTGAAAGCGCGGCGGAATTGTTTGAGCTCTTTGCCGCCTGGACAGATGTAAGCATCGTTTGCGGTATCATAGGTGAAGTCCGCCCGCTCATAGGTTCCATCCTTGCGTCCAGACTTGTCTATTACCGGAATGTGCGGGGCAATCCCTCGCTCGTTGACCAACCAGTCGAGCATGGGACCAGAACCATAGGCGGTATCGGCAATCAGCCGCTCGGGCATCAGATCAAACCTGTCGCCCACCCGATCTATCATGGTTCGCACGGAGCCAACCTCAGCCTGCCGGATTGAACGTGTGGCTTCCACATCCAGGATCACTGCATTGTCGGTATCGATAAGATAGTTTGTGGAATAGGCGAAGTAGGCAGGCCCGCCCCGTGCACCAGTCCACTGAGAGGCAGGATCGGAATGGGAGGTGAACTTCGGCTCCACCGAACTGGCTGCGCCGAAGGCTTCATCGTCCAGTGTTTCCAGATATTCCCTAACCGCTCGCGGGGCATCAGAGGGATCAATCCTGTCTGGCTCCCAGTCCGATCGCGGTGTGGAGTTCTGCCGGTTGGCATCCGCTTGGATCAGGCTCGCGTCAGCTGCAAGACGTTGGCCGCTCGCCAGTCCTTCCTCGATGCAACGCGCCACAACTGTCTCGAAGACATGCCGCAACAGATCGCTGTCCCGGAACCGTCCATGGCGGTTCTTTGAGAAGGTCGAGTGATCCGGTATTGGATCGCACAGATCCAGGCGGCAAAACCAGCGATAGGCCAGATTGAGATGGACCTCCTCGCACAGCCGCCGTTCTGACCGGATACCCATCGTGTAACCGACCAGCAGCATCCTGATCATCAGTTCCGGATCAACTGAAGGACGACCGGTTGAACTATAATACGGAGCCAGATGTTTGCGAAGGTCGGACAGATCAACAAACCGGTCAATCGACCGCAGTAGATGGTCATTCGGGACATGATCATCAATCGAGAATTCGTAGAACAGCGCGCTTTGCGCTTCCTGCTTCGGACCCATCATCGCCCATATCTCCCAAATCAATAAGGAGAGTGAATCAGCGTTCGGCACTCAAAACAACAGGAGTTTTTCAACGGAAT
>CXTY01000004.1 GCA_001404055.1 Roseibium album
CCCAAGGCGCACCGGTGCGCAACCGCCAGAAAATGCCATTCAGAACCCGCCGGTCATCAACACGCGCAACACCACGCACTTTGGACGGAAGAAGTGGCTGGATGACAGACCACTCGAAATCGCTCAGATCAAACCGCGCCATGGAAAACTCCTTTTAGGAGTTTGAATCACATTCGCAACTCAAAAGGAATCCCGTTTATGAGAACGTGGCCTAGCCCACGCTCTTTCCACACAGGCAGTCGCCAAAGGCATTGGCTGGCATTTGCCCCAATTGTCCGAAAAGGCTCATGAAGTCAAAATGATTATACGCTTCGATCAAGCGGCCATCGGCCACCTTGATGAAAACCGTGCCCGTCGTCTGCACCTTATCATCGGTGCCACGTTTCTTTGCTTTCAAGACGCACAATAGGGCCAACCAATCGCCTTGTTCCATGCTCTTGGTGATTTCGATTTTGACATCACCCACCAAGTTCAACAGCGCACTATGAAATTCCTTGAAACCGTCCGGGCCAATGCGCTCATGATCGGCAAATTCATCCGCTTTTCCGTTCACATAGGTTCCAAGACCTCTTGCGGTGCCATCGGGAACAAACATTTCATCGATGGCAGCCTCGTCTTCCTCAGCCCAGACACGCCTGAACCAGGTTTCAACAACTTCAATTCTCTCAGACATAGATTATGCTCCACTCAAATCCATACTTGGAAACACGCGGACAAGCCGCGGCATAGAAAATTTTCAGGATTTGGGACCTTTTTCCCAACCCAATTTGACGCCCTCAAGTATTGCCTTACCGGCCTCTGCCGTTGGCACGATCTCCATAATATCGTTATGAAACAAAGGCCAGAATTGCGCGCAGATTCCAATGATCTCTGCCTTGGACTCGGCTTCAAGAATGACATAACCCTCAGCGTTGCTGATCCAACCGGTAAATTTAACTGCGCTTTCCCCTTCGACCAGTTCCTTGGCATCCCCGACCATATCCGTCCAGGCAGCTATTTCGCCTTCCCGGTCCTTAGGCCAGGTCTCAGCAATACAAGTAAAGTTATTGATATATAAGAGTATTATAGACCTCCTGAAGCAATAGAACTAAGCATTAACGAACAACACTTCGGTCGATACTGATAACGCTAGCGACTAACACAATCTCAGGCAACCATTGAATGCAAAAAACATGATCAGATTGCATAATTAAAGTGGAGTTAAGCAAAAAATAGATCTCAAATTGTACGGTAGAATAGACTAACAATTGAAAATATACTCACAGACGCAAGGATTACGCCCTTCCATTGGCTAGAACGTCTTCCAGCTGCACAAAGAATGAAGACACCTGACATAAAATGGCGTTGCAACGAGAAGATAGGAATATGCAGGGCAGACCAACGCTTGGTACTGTTGCAATAGTCCCATTACACTCAGAATGACGCTCTTTCTGCGCAGGAAACAGGCAGCAAGTTCCCACGACACATTCAATGCCCAAAGGTTGACCCGATTGCCTGAAGATCGCATTTCATCACTTACCTTGCGTGTTTCCAATCCCGACCGGTTGGCAGCGTTTTATTGTGATGTTCTTGGCATGCAACTGGTCGATGGGTATGGCGGGCAGGCAGTCAGTTACACGGGACAGGGCGCCGCCCTCATCTTGAGCCCCTGCGATGGTCCGGAGACCTATCAACATGATCCAAGTGACAGGTACTGGAAAATCGCAATAACGCTGCCAGATCTTGATATTGCCTATGCACAACTTCAGGCGCGCGGCATCGAAGTCACTCAGCCAAACCAGTTCCGGGACATCGCCTATATGAGCCATATGACAGACCCTGAAGGACATGTGATAGAGTTGATCCAGCACAACTTTCTCGGAAACCCACTCACCAAACAGGGTGACAGGACGTTATCTTTGGGGGGCGGTGCAAATATCGGATTGATCACCTTGCGCACGAGCGACATTGAAACCGATCTTTCCTTTTGCAGAGACGAGCTAGGCATGCGCTATCTCTCACGCCAGGACGTTCCGGACCTGAATTTCTGTCTCTACTTTCTTGGCTTTTCGCAAGAAGCGACGCCCGTTCCAAACGTCGATGCCGTGGAAAACAGGGAATGGCTATGGCAGCGGCCTTACACTGTTCTGGAATTTCAGTATCGGAAGGATGACGTCATCCGGCACCGTCCGGAAAATTCAATTGGGGCAGCATCGGTCCAGATTGAAGCCGGAAACAACGCGTTCAGGTCGATCAGGTAGCCAGGCGCAGGCACCAAAAAGAAAAGGCCCACCAGATGGCGGGCCCTTCCCAAAAACCGTATTCGGCGGAAAATTACCGCGAATAAAACTCGACGACCAGGTTCGGTTCCATTTGAACCGGATAAGGAACGTCGGCGAAAGACGGAATGCGGGAGTAGGTAGCAGTCATCTTTGAGTGGTCGGCGTCGACATAATCCGGCACATCACGCTCAGCGGACTGGTTAGCTTCCAGGACCAGAGCGAGCTGCTTGGATTTTTCACGAACTTCGATCACATCGCCCGGACGCAGCTGGTAGCTCGGAATGTTCACACGACGACCATTGACCTTGATGTGGCCATGGTTGATGAACTGACGAGCCGCAAATACGGTCGGAACGAATTTCGCGCGGTAGATTACTGCATCAAGACGGCGCTCCAACAGACCGATCAGGTTTTCAGAGGTATCGCCCTTCTGGCGAGACGCATCTGCATAAACCTTGCGGAACTGTTTTTCGGAGATGTTGCCGTAATAGCCTTTCAGCTTCTGCTTTGCGCGGAGCTGAATACCGAAGTCGGACAGTTTGCCTTTACGGCGCTGGCCATGCTGACCTGGACCGTATTCACGCTTGTTGGCCGGGCTCTTCGGACGACCCCAGATGTTTTCACCCATCCGGCGATCAATTTTGTACTTAACGCTATGGCGCTTTGACATATCGCGGTTTCCTTTGAATTCGCGTTGTTTTTCTAATAAAGGAAACGCGCCCTCCTTTATCCTTTCAAACCATACAAGACGGCCTGATCGGAGCGACAGGGACCCAGCAAGACGGCGCCGGCTGGATGCCCACGGGTGCGTAGACCCGGAAGACAAAGCCTCCCGGACCGCGCGGAAATACAGGCAGACCCTTCAAATGTCAATCCGGCAGCGCACATTTCCCGCCGAATCAGGTGGCTTGAGGGCGCGTTTCAGGCACGAAAAGCACCCTCAAATGGCTTTCAGTAGCCAGTTTTGGCAACTATTTGGGTGAAATACCCAGTTTTTGCGAAAAATAATGCATACATTTAGGAATTTTTAATTGCAGCTTTTCACTATGCAATCGCCGCTACAACCATAGCGAATAATATCAGTGGCGGCATTCACGCGATCCCATTACGCAGAAGAACTTTTACGCCGGGCTTGTCAAAGGACCAAGCATGTCAGCAAATCGTAACTCAGCCTTGCAAAGTGGCTCAGAAAGCTGCGGTTTGCTTTGGCGCGCACCGGAACACGTCCTTGACGTGATCGAGTACGCGCTCCAGCCCATCGTCGACATTGGAACCGGTGTTGTCTACGCCTATGAGGCTCAGGCTCGGTATTTTGGGGAAACTGAGGATATTTCTCCGAGCAAATTGATCGACATTGCGCAAGAGCGCGGTTTCCTGCCGGAGCTCGAGGCAAAACTGTTCTCAAAGGCCGTTGGCAAATTCAAGGATCTGAAAGTCGCCCAGGACACCAAGCTTTATTTCAAGCTGGATGGCCGCAATCTTGGCGAAGACGATGACCCCCGGATGCGTTTGGGAGACATTGTCTCAGAAACTGGTTTGCACAAGAACCAGATCTGCCTGGAATTTTCTGAACGTCACAGGCAGACAATCACCGATGTAACCCATCATGCCATCAACGATTTGCGGCAATTGGGCTTCCTGGTTGCTCTTGACGACTTCGGGCGCGGTTCTTCCGAACTTCGGCTTTTGCACGATATGTCCCCGGACTATGTGAAAATCGACCGGTTTTTCCTGCATGGCATCGACTGCGACGCGAGGCGCAAACTGTTTGTGACAACAGTCGCCAATCTGGCCCGTGTCCTTGGCGCCCGCGTCATTGCAGAAGGCGTTGAAACAGAACGAGAATTCAAGGCTTGCAGAGAGGCCGGGTGCGACCTTCTTCAAGGACGCTTCGTTGCAGAACCATTTCTGAAGGCTTCCAGCGCCAAACTGTTTTACGACCACATCAGAGCGCCAGGGCTCGGCCGAAAGCGGCGCGAGGAACAGGACCGCATACGTAACGAGCTTCTGACTTTGCCGACAATCCAGTTCGACGCCTCCATGAATGAGTTGCTCGACATGGTCGTACACAATCAGGAAGGAAACGTGGTCCCGGTTCTGGACGCCAACCGGGAACCGCGCGGACTGATCCACGAACGCGATCTGAAAGCATATCTTTACGCCGGTGGGCAGGACGATGCGGATGCTCAGGCAGCGCTCGATTTCCCGCTACGTTCTTTCGTTCGCGCCTGCCCAATCGCCGACATCGATTCAAATGCAGACATGCTTTTGGTGACCTTTGCGTCTTCCATCAATTCCGATGGGATCATCGTCACTGAAAATTTCCGTTATGCCGGTTTCATGTCGGCTACATCCCTGTTGAAGATCATCCATGAAAAGCGTCTGGAAGAGGCACAGGATCAAAATCCGCTGACCCGCCTGCCGGGCAACGGCGCAATCACCCGGTTCATTTCCGACAGCGCCAGGAAGGGCAACCAGGAGCGGCACCTGTGCTACCTGGACTTCGACAATTTCAAACCCTTCAATGATACCTACGGCTATCGTCAGGGCGACCGCGCAATCATTCTATTTGGTGAACTGCTGCAGCGTCACATTTCCGGCACCGGGACCTTTCACGGGCATCTCGGTGGGGACGATTTTTTTGCAGGCTTTTCAAATACAGACCAGACGGATGTCGCCGCGCGCATGCTTGCTTTGAAACGCGCCTTCCGACTGGATGTTGAAAGTTTCTATGAGCCTGAGCACCGCGAACAGGGCTTTATCGAAGCTCAGGACCGGTTTGGAACAACACGGCAGTTTCCGTTGTTGCAATGTTCCATATCAATCCTGACCCTTCCCAAGGGCATGACGATTCGTCCCGATCTGCTCAACGACGAAATCATGGAACTGAAGCGAGCAGCCAAACGGTCAGACGATGGCCTGGCGGTCAAAAGCCTTGCTGCTTAAGGTTCAAGTGCCAAGCCAAAACCAGCAAGCAGCCTTACAAGACCACTATCCTCGGGTTCAGAGGTAAAAAACGCCCGATCCGGCGTTCCTGCGGGCTTTTCCGCAACAGCCTCTCCCAACACTCTGACGAGTTGCCGCGCGATTGCTTCGGCAGGGTCAAGCCAGTCGACCGGCCAGGGTGCGATCTTGCGAAAGCGGTTGGCGAGAAACGGATAGTGCGTGCACGCCAGAACCACAATGTCCGTTCGCCTGCCTCCACTATCGAGAAAACAACCGGCAATTTCTGAAAACAGCTCGTCGTCTGCGACCGCTTCACCGCGCATATAGCGCTCGGCTTGCTCAGCGAGCAGGTCCGAACCGACCAGACGGACATGACATTGGCTGGCAAAACTGTCGATCAGGGATCTTGTATAGGCCCGGCGCACGGTACCTGGTGTCGCCAGCACCGAAATCAGGCCTGAAGATGTACGTTCCGCCGCCGGTTTGATTGCAGGCACCGTTCCAACGAAGGAAACTTCCGGATGGGCCTCGCGCAGGCTTTCGCCCGCGAGCGTGAAAGCAGTATTGCAGGCAATCACAACGGCCTTCGGCCGGTGACGCACGATTAGCTTGTCAAATAGCGAAAGAAGCCGTTCTTTCAGATCGGCTTCCGGCCAGCGGCCAATTGGAAAAGCCTCATCGTCGGCAACATAGAGCAGCGGCTCGTAAGGAAGCAGGTAGCGGATTTCGCGCAAGACCGTGAGCCCGCCAAGACCTGAATCAAAAATCAGTACCGGTCTTTCAGGGGTCAAGGTCCACCTCAGTTCTTGTCTTCTGAACTACCACGATCTTTTCGTGCTCTGGATTTGCGATCTTCCAAGGAAGCAATAACGCCGCGCAGGGCACGGACTTCCTGTTCTGTCAGTTCCGCTTTCTGAAAGATGTTGCGGAGCGTGCGGACCATATGTGGACGCCTTTCGGGCGGGCGGAAGAAAGTCGCCGCATCCAGCGCGCTTTCCAGATGTTCAAAGAACCGCACAACATCGTCTTTTTTCGCCTGAGGGTGCTCCTCTTCCGAAACCAGGAAGGGCAATTCTCCAGAACAGGCAATCTTGCGCCATTCGTAGGAACACACCAAGACGGCCTGTGCGATGTTCAAGGAAGCAAAGTCAGGATCAACCGGCAGGGTGACAATTTCATCCGCCAGCGCTATTTCCTCGTTGTTCAGGCCCCAGCGTTCACGACCAAAAAGATAGCCGGTCGCATTGCCATTTTCACCGAGACCCACTGCCTTTTTCGCCGCCTCGTCGGGGCCACGTACGGGTTTAGGCACCTCGCGAGAGCGAGCAGTGGTCGCAAAAACAAATTGGAGATCGGCAATCGCTGCTTCCACGCTGTCGAACACTTGAACGTTATCAATGACATGATCTGCGCGGCTGGCGGCTGCCCTCGCCTTTTCGCTCGGCCAACCGTCCCGTGGATTGACGATCCGAAGATCCACCAGGCCAAAATTCGCCATGGCCCGCGCTGCTGTCCCGATGTTCTCGCCAAGCTGTGGTTCACACAGGATCACGGCGGGTGGCTTTGCCGTTATCGCCCGGGATTCTTCTCTAATGTTCGCGTTCTTGCTCATGACGCCGGGATTTAGCGGTTTCTTGAAAGAATGAAAAGTTGGTTGGTGCCAAAATGCAGAAAAGAATGTTGCTGCATCTCAACCTCTCGGCATTTCACGGAGCGGGATAATGGCCTGGCTTCTGGAAAATCCCTTAAGCTCAAAATACATCGCTTCATCTTTCGGCAGTCCGACGATCTCAGCGACTTTTTCCGATACGACGGTCTGACCTCCTACCAGCACTGCGGAAGACAAAAGCCGCGCCGCCAGATTTACGGTCGGTCCGATTGCCGTGAAATCCAACCGGTCCGACGCACCAATATTGCCATATTGCAATGGGCCAGTATGAACGGCTGCGCGAAATGGGGGAACGGTTTCGGAAAAAATCGGTTCCTCAACCCCACCTGATGCTTCCGCGAGGGCGCCAAGCGCATTGTCGCAAGCGGATTTTTCATCAAGCTTTTCAGAGATTGGAAAGATCGCCAGAAGTCCGTCGCCCATGAATTTCAGGATTTCACCACCCCGTTCGACAATAGGCGGAACAAGGCAATCATAAAAGAGGTTGAGACGCGCCAGCACCTCTTGTGCTGATGCCGCGTTGGAGAACTTGGTGAAACCGACGAGATCGGCAAACACCACACAGGCTGAAATCTCTTCAATGTCGCCCCGGTGAACCCGTCCTGACAGGATCCGGTGACCACTGTCACGGCCAACATAGGCAGACAGCAGGTTGGCAGCGTTCAATCGCAACATGTAGGTTTCTGTCAGGCGTGCAAGCGGCAAACTGATCCGCTCCAGCGCTGCCATCGCTTCTTCATCAAACCCGCTGTCGACCTTCGTCGCCCAGCTGACCAGATGGGTCTCGCCATTTGTAAAGAAGAGCGGTTGGACAACATAATCTGTCACACCTTCTTCGCGAAATTGCTGAAGGATCGGAAAATCATCAGGGCAATCAGGGTCACACAGCTTTCGGCGAAGCGCCTTTCCTGTCCTGATGACCGTCGGCAGCGGATTGTCATGATACTCAGCCCCGTCAAATGCCTTCAAATCCGCATCGGTTTGCTCTACCCCGTCACCCCTCAACCAGCGAAACCGCCGCCCCTGCAAATTCGGATGGAGCGTATAGATAAACAGCGCAAACCGCTCGATGGGTACATGCGCCTCCACCAACCGCCCGCAGATCCCGGCGACGATCTCCCGCGCATCTGCGCTTGGCCGCGCACCATCCAACATCCACCAGAACAAGTCGTCGAGTTTTTGAGCGTTGATCAAGAGAAGCTCCGCTTAGATGGGTATACGGATTTGCGTACTTGAGACGGTCCGTCCAGTAGCGATCCATACCCTAATCTCATGCAGGTGCGTTTCAAAGGTATCGTATTGAAGGCCTCTATTGTCACCCCTTTGAAGGCAGGGGTCCCGTAATCTCTACGCTTCGGTTCAAACAGGAACGCTGCCGCGTACTGGCTCCCGGTCTTGGCGTTGCAAAACCTGGACGACAACCTCCAGCAAATATAACCAGCTGTTTGCGACCAGAACCTTCCCCTCCCCCATCCTTCCGATGGACATTTCACACGCGTTTGCTAAAACGCCCACAACTTCCACCCCTTGCGTCAATCTGAGGGCTGGCAATTGATTGCGTACAATTGTATACGGTTTGCAAAATTCCAACCGGAGCGGCTTCCAGCTGTTCCCAAAGACCACGCATCGAACACTAGGAAATGTGAGAGTCATGGCTGACATCATCTACACCAAGGTCGACGAAGCACCGGAACTGGCAAGTGCCTCGTTCCTGCCGATCATTCGCTCCTTCACCAAGGCAGCCGGGCTGACCATCGGCACCAGGGACATTTCTCTCGCTGCCCGTATTCTGGCAAGTTTCCCTGAGCACCTGAGCGACGAACAGAAACAGTCGGACGACCTGGCAGAACTTGGCCAGATGGTGAAACAGCCGGATGCGAACGTCATCAAGCTGCCGAACATTTCCGCATCGCAGCCACAGCTGAGTGCAGCGATCAAGGAACTACAGGATCAGGGCTACGAGCTGCCTGATTATCCGTCTGCTCCGGCAACGGATGAAGAAAAAACCGTCAAGGCGAAATACGACGCCATCAAGGGATCCGCTGTGAACCCTGTGCTGCGCGAAGGCAACTCGGACCGCCGCGCGCCTAAGGCCGTTAAGGAATACGCCAAGAAAAACCCGCACCGGATGGGGGAATGGGCGACGTCTTCCAAAACCCATGTTTCCACCATGGGTGAAAATGATTTCCGCGCCAATGAAAAGTCGCTTACGGTTTCAGCGGCATCTGCAGGCACCGCGAAGATCGAGTTTGTCGGTGCAGATGGTGCCGCAAAAGTTCTGAAGGCCGACTGGCCGCTGGAAGATGGCGACGTCATTGACGCGACCTACATGAGCGTCAAGGCGCTGTCAGCGTTCCTTGAAAAGGAAATCCAGGACGCCAAAGAACAGGGTATCCTGTTCTCGCTGCACCTGAAGGCCACGATGATGAAGGTCTCGGACCCCATCATTTTTGGCCATTGCGTCAGGACATTCCTGAAAGACGTTTTTGCCAAGCATGCAGCCACGTTTGCTGAGCTCAGCGTCAATCCTGATCTCGGCCTGGGTGATCTGGAAGCCAAGGTTGCAAGCCTCCCCGCGGACAAAAGATCCGAAGTCGAAGCCGACCTCAAAGCCGCACTCGACAATGGCCCGGCGATGTACATGGTGAACTCCGACAAGGGTATCACCAATCTGCATGTCTCTTCCGACGTCATCATCGACGCCTCCATGCCGGCACTGATCCGCGCAGGTGGCAAGGGCTGGGGTCCGGACGGAAACGAAGCTGACACGAAGTGCGTGATCCCGGACAGCTCCTATGCTGGCGTTTATTCCGCAGTCATCGACTTCTGCCGTGAAAACGGCGCGCTCGACCCGGCAAAGATGGGCACCGTGCCGAATGTTGGCCTGATGGCGCAGAAGGCAGAGGAATACGGCTCTCACCCGCAGACCTTCAAGGCACCTGCAAACGGCACCATTCGTATTGTCGATGCAAGCGGCAACACGCTGATTGAACATTCCGTTGAAGAAGGCGACATCTGGCGCGCCTGCCGCACCAAGGACGCTCCGATCCGTGACTGGGTCAAACTCGGCGTAACCCGCGCACGCCTCTCCGGCATGCCCGGTATCTTCTGGCTGAATGAAGACCGTGCCCATGACGCAGAGCTGATCAAGAAGGTCAACGCTTACCTTCCCGATCACGACACCTCAGGTCTCGACCTCAAGATCATGGCGCCAAGCGATGCGGCAAAATACACGACCGAACGCATTGCCCGTGGTGAAGACACCATCTCCATCACAGGCAACGTACTGCGCGACTACCTGACTGATCTCTACCCGATCCTGGAAGTCGGCACCTCGGCGAAAATGCTCTCCATCGTACCGCTGATGAATGGTGGCGGCCTGTTTGAAACCGGTGCTGGTGGCTCTGCGCCGAAACACGTCCAGCAGCTTCAGGAAGAAAACTACCTGCGCTGGGATTCCCTTGGTGAATTCTGCGCGCTTGGTGCTTCCCTGGAGCATCTTGCAAACGTCAAGGACAACGCCAAGGCACAGGTTCTGGCGGACGCCCTGGACGGCGCAATTGAAGGCCTGCTCGACAACGGCAAATCCCCGGCCCGCCGTGTTGGCGGCCTGGATAACCGCGGCAGCCATTTCTACATCGCGCTTTACTGGGCACAAGGTCTGGCCGCGCAGGACAAGGACGCAGACCTTAAAGCGCATTTTGCACCAATTGCAGAAAGCCTTTCTGCCAGTGAAGACAAGATCGTTGGCGAACTGAACGGCGTTCAGGGTGCACCTGCTGATACAGGTGGCTACTATCACGCCCCGCAGGCAAGCGTGGATGCCGTCATGCGCCCAAGCGCAACGCTGAACGGCATCATTGGTTAAGCCTCACACACAACCTATGTTTGAAGGGCAGCTACGGCTGCCCTTTTTTGTCAAGCTGAGGCATGCGTTCCGTCCAAAAAGACTGCTGTAGCTTTGCGGCGGCCTGCTCGTTCCCCCGTCAGTCGAACTTGGTTAAATTTACCTTAATTTTATTTAAACTGCGCCTTTGCAAGAAATTACCTTGCCACCTTTCACCTGCATTGCTAATTCCAAATAAATATTCAGATAAATACGATAAATGTCGGCACTTTTACTGAAATTCAAATAAACAATATATAAAAAAAATATTTAGGACAGTTAATGCTGATTCGACTAAGACAATTACCTATTACGCGAGTGTTAATTCTTGCTGCAGCACTAACTTCTTGTAAGGAAATCTCTCAATTTCAACAATTTCAGGAACCGCGACTTAGGTTAAACGGGCAACTGTTTGATGGAAAACTGCCTGCTGAGGTTCTCGGGTGTGATGTTTTTATCAATCGTCGAAACAAGACAATCGTATTGGCGGGCAGTTACGATAAGCCCGACACCACGAATAGTACCAAGAAAAGCACCGAGGTTACGCGCTCCAACGGAACTTTCGAGTTTCGCTCTGGAGACGAATTACTGTTGACGCTCGAAGCGACGGTCGCCTGGCAGAAAATTTTTGGGTCAGATTCAGTTTGGACGCTCGACATCAAGACATGCCAGAAAGAACGCGAAGACCCACATACTCCGCAGACTATCGAAGTTTCAGAAGATACTCCAGCCGCTGAGCCAGAACCAGAACCTGAACCTAAGCCTGAGCCTGAGCCTGAGCCTGAGCCTGAGCCAGAAACGGAGCCAGAGCCCGAAATGGAACCAGAGCCCCAGTAATTTTCAAAGCGAAAATTGAGATTGGGCCCTTCACGCCATCAAATACAAAAAAAAGGGCGGTCAATTGACCGCCCATTCTCAGTTATTCAAATTCGTTCGTCAGACCTACGCAGCCGCCTCGTGCAGACGGCTGTTGAACACGATTGTCTTGGTGAAAGGAGCCAACGTCTTGGCACCAGCCAGAACGGCAAGATCCACAAGCGGTTCTCCAAGAATAACCAGCATGTAGGCAGCGCCAAATGCGCCGATAGAGGCCATGTTTTCTGCACCAAAGCCCTGACCGTAGAACGCCCAGAAGGAAACCCAGGCGACGATTCCGCCCTGATAGACAGTGGAAAGAGCCAATGCCTGTGCATAGGAAACGTCCACATAGGCCGTTTTTTCCGGAATGATCTTTTTCGCCAGCAGGCTGACACCCCAGAGCGGCACGATCAATGTGGTGAGGTTGACGCCATACTGCGGCAGATCAAACGGCGCGAGCAAGAAACCTTGCAAGGTAAGGCCGGCAGCAAGACCGATTGCAGCAGGTCCCGCACCAAACATCAAGAACAGGGTCGAGCCAAGAATGAAGTGAACTTCGGAAACGCCAACCGGGTAATGCGGCAGCACTTCAAAGAAGGAAAACACCAGAAGCGTTGTAATGACGGACCGCACACCCAGGCTGGCAACTCCGCTTTTGCGAATGGTGTCCAGAGCCAATTTGCCTAGAAGTCCGAAGGAAGCAGCAGCTGTACCATAGCTGAGAACAATTTTTGCACCGTCTACGATGCCGGGTTCGATATGCATATTCTTCTCCTTTGCGCACCCACCGTGCGCGAACAGGTTTTAAATAGTCTGGCTATTCCAAGCCGATCGGATGGCAGGTTTCCTGACTCGCGGGTCTTCGCTCAGCCCGCCTTCCCGATCCTTCCGGATCAGTGGCAAAAGGGGCATCACTCACCGCTCACAGTTGCGGGGGCAGCCACGGTTTTGGTCTCTGTTGAGTACGCCGCACCGTGTTCCCATTTCATCCGCCATCGCAGTTGTTTCAAGCGGAACCATCACGTGTTGTAGGTTTGCAGTGATTGGAGAAACTCTGCAAGCTTAATTTCGCCGCAATCAGTCAGATTGCGACATAGCCAGTCATTTTCCTCGGCGTTGATAAGAAAACTTGTTTGAAATGCGACGCGATAGCGGTTAGTCAGGTTGCCCTGGCAGCCTCAACATTCAGGTCTGACTGCCTGTTCTTCCCGACCATGCGGGAAAAGTCCTCAATCGGCACCGCCGGGCTCCACAAGAATCCCTGACCGAGCGTACCACCCCACAGATTGATATAATCCTTCTGCAACTTGGTCTCGATCCCTTCCGAAACCGTATTCAGGTCCAGCTGCCGCGCCATCAACAGGATGAGTTCGACAATGGAGCGCCGGTGTTCACAATTGGCGATGTCCATGATGAAGGACCGGTCGACCTTGAGCGTATCGAACGGCATGCTCGCCAGACTGTGCAATGAAGAGTACCCGGTTCCGAAGTCGTCGATCGCAAATTTCACACCCTCATCCTTGATCGGCAAAATCTTGTCGAGCAGACTTTGGGAATAATCGACCAGACTGGACTCCGTGATCTCGAGCTCGAGCTGCTCTGTCGAAAACCCGCTTTCCCCGATGATGCCCAATGTACGGTCCGTAAAGCCTGGCGCTTGCAACTGGGATGGCGCAACATTAACCGCCACACAAACGTCCGTACCGCTGAGTTGCAAGGACTTCATGTCGCCCAATGCGGTTTCCAGCACAAACTCGCCAATGGGAATAATCAGGCCGCTTTCTTCCGCCACAGGCACAAACATGTTGGGTGGCACCGAACCCAGTTCTTCGTCCTGCCAACGCAGCAAGGCTTCCGATCCGACAATATCGCCGGACGAAATATTGACCTTGGGCTGATAATGCACCGCAAGCGCTCGGTCACGCAGTGCTCCCTTCAATCGATCCGAGATCCGCTCACGCTCGGTCATTTGCGCGCGGAACTTATCATTATAGGTGACGGACTTTGAACGCCCCGAAGCCTTGGCCTGACACATGGCCATGTTGGCGTTGCGGATGACTGCTTCTGCTGTTGTGCCGTGCTCTGGATAGGTCACCACACCAACACTCACGGAAACGGACAGGGAAAGATCACCAACGCGCAAGGTGGCACCCATGCGCGAGACAATCGAATTTGCCAGAAAGTCCAGGAGCTCGACGTCGTTCAACCCGGGTACCAGAACAACAAATTCATCGCCGGAAAAACGCGCAACACAAGCTGATTTCGTGGCGTATGGCTGCGCCAGCTCCTCCACAAGGCGCGCCAGCCGTTCAGCTAGTTGTGCAAGAAGTTTGTCGCCCACGGCGTGACCATGCAGGTCGTTGATCAGTTTGAAGCGATCCAGACCGACATAGAGTACGCCTCCCCTGTCCAGCGGCCGCAAATCGATCATCGAAAGAGCGTTGTTGTCCAGTTTGGCACGGTTCGGCAATCCGGTAATACGATCTGTATACGCAAGTTTTTCTATCTTGACGGTATTTCGGCGCAGGTTGACCATCATCTCACGGAACGCTGTCTGCAACTCACCGACCTCACCCGGCGCATCGGTTGGCAAATTGCAGTCCAGAAAGCCTTCCGCAGCCTCATGTGCGGCTCGCGTTACACTACTGACCCCAGCTGTTGCCCGGTACATCAGAATTCCCAAGACTGGTACGAAGGCCAGAAGCAGAAGACCAAGGACCGTCGCTACCAGGGTAACCTTGTCCCTGAGTATTCCTGCCATCTCCTGCTTTGAAACACGCACCATCACACTGCCGACGGTGTCGTCCGCCCGAAAAACGGGGATGACATATTCTATTGTGTCTTCGGTTTCGAGATACTGGTCTTTCTTGTCCTGTGCTGCGTCGAGCGCCAACTCACTGAAATGAACAACGCTCGACGGTTCAGCCGAAGTAAAGTCGCTGGCAAATTCATGCCCAAACCGGCTGTAGGCTTTGGCTGCAACGATGTACCGGTCACCAGCGATCGCATTGAGCAGACGTTCAACTTCGCCGTAGTTTTTGTTTTCGATTTCGCGTGCGGCAATATTGGTAACAAACAGGGCTTTTTCGTGCGCTGTCCGCGCCAACCGGTCACCGATCTTGTTCACTTGTGAAAAGTAATCGATACTGATCAGAGCGAGAGAAAACGCAAGCAGACCACAAACAGCGTAGAGTGTGGCCCTCATATAGACATGTTTATAGAGCCGTCGAAGGTCAGATTGCATTGACGAAAGCAAAAGGCAATTCCCCCCATTTACCGCCGACAGGCATTTTTATTAACGCGAAACATTCAATTCTCAACAAATTGGCAGAACTACATCAACAAAGAATAAACAAAGACATTTAGCTTGAAACTCCCACCCACAACTTACGATACACTCAAACTTCGGAACTATATGCAATTTTCACCATAGGAACTCTGCGGTATCTCTAAATTCACGAACCAACAAATATCCCCATTTCGGCTGTCCGTCCTTGTAATCGAGGATGACGAAGTTCGCCAAACTCCTCTTATCTCTTCATTGATTGAAGCTCTGAGCGCGCTGCCTGCCGCTGTTCTGTGAAAAACGTCAGGCTTGCCATGTCGGACAATCGAATAAAATCTATCAAATCGGCAAGCTCTGCCAGAGAGCTGGTAAAAAGTATCAGTATCCCCAGCGTACTTCTCGGAGAAAACGCTTTTATTAAACTTTTCCGTATTTAGAGTGATTGGGAATTATACTTGCACGATCGGAAACAGTGCGTAATCTGAAATAATCAGGAACTACCTCAAGAGACTTCGCAATGCCCTTTACTAGATTGGGAACGTTTATCGCTGGAGTTGCATTCATACTTGGCTGTGTTCAAATTGCACTGGCCGTCGGTGTCGCCTCTGGAGCCATATCCGATCCTCGTCATGGACTCTTTCTTGGAGGAGTGACAAGCGAACAGGCAATCGACAGCGGTCTGGTAAAAATACTAGCAGCTGTGGCCTTTGGTGTTCTTACCGAAATCAGTCGTTCGGTCGAGAGAAAATAGACCACAAATGCTTGGTTACCCAGGGAAGCCCTACCTAGGGTCAGGACCCATGAAGACCTGATTGCGGTCAGGAACTGCCACGTCCCCATTGCTCGAACATTGTTTTAATTTCGCTAGCGGGTCGTGCCGGGCTGAAATGGTAGCCTTGCGCTTCAGTGCAGCCTTCCTGCCTCACAATTTCCAACTGCTGAAGTGTTTCGACACCTTCCGCAGTTGTCTCAACACCGAGCTTGTTGGCGATGCTCACGACCGCCTGAACGATCCCGATGTCTTTGTCGCCACCTGCAAGATCATGCACAAATGAGGGGTCGATTTTGATCTTGTCGAAAGGAAAGCTGGTCAGATAGCTGAGCGAAGAATAGCCGGTACCAAAGTCGTCCAAAGCTATTCGAACGCCGAGCATTTTCAATTGATGCAAGGTCGTCATGGTTGACCCGTCATTTTGCAGCAACACAGACTCGGTGAATTCTAGTTCCAGCCGCCCCGGACTGAGTCCAGATGAGTTGAGAGCATTCTTAACCACCTGCAGAAGATCACCTTGCTTGAATTGTACGGATGAAACATTGACGGAAACCCTGACCTCTTCAGGCCAGGAGGCCGCCTCGCAGCACGCTTGTTGCAAGACCCATTCGCCGATCTCTCCGATCAAACCCATTTCTTCTGCAATGGGGATAAATATTGCCGGTGGAACGAGCTCCTGGTCATCGCGCTGCCAACGCACCAGGGCCTCGAAACCGGTAACCTCATTGTTCACCAGACCTATGACGGGTTGATAGTGAAGCACAAGTTCGTCGCCAGCGAGCCCACTGCGGAGCCTTGACCCCAACGCGTGGCGTTCTCGGGTGTTTTCCTCCAGTTCCTGTTCAAAGAAGCAATAACCTCCCCTGTTGGTTTTCTTGGCTTGGTAAAGTGCAAGGTCGGCAAATTTGAGCAATTCGTCCGGGTCGGTGCTGTCTTTTGGCGCGCTCGCAATGCCTATGCTGACATTCGTGACCACTTCTCCATGTTTGAGCTGAAAAGGCGTATCGAACGCATTGCTGATACGCTCTGCCAACTTCATGGACTCTGAGGGTTGTTGGGCAATTTGCAGCACCGCAAATTCATCCCCTCCAAGACGGACAACAAGGTCAGTTTCCCTGACGCAGCCTCGTAGCTTCTTCGCTATGACTTGCAACAATTCGTCTCCGGAAGAATGTCCCAGAGTGTCGTTGACCCCCTTGAAGTCGTCCAGGTCCAGATACAAAAGAGCAAAGGCACCTCCTCTGCGAACCCGAGCCAGTTCTTCTTCAAGTCGCTCGCGAAGCCTCAAACGATTGGCCAACCCGGTCAGCGCATCGTGATGCGCCAGATGCGCAAGCTTCTCTTCGGCGATCAGGTCTTTGGTAATGTCGCGTGCCACTCCAATAAAGAGCTTGTCTGTTTTCCCCCCTCCGGTTTCTCCGATAGCCAGGTCCATGGGAAACTGGTGGCCCTGCTTGTGCACGCCCATCACGCGGCGCGGCCCCTGATTCAAGAACTTGCTTTCACCAGTTTTCAAATAGCGATCAAGGCTTTCGTGATGTGTCTTGGCCTCGGCCTCCGGCATTAAAAACTCGACATTTTGGCCAATAGCCTCCTTTGCTGCATATCCAAAAGTGGTTTCGGCAGCCGGATTAAAGCTGTTTATCAAACCTTTTTCGTCGATGGTGATGATCGCGCGCGGCACGTTCCGCAAGATCTCATCGAGCTGCTCCTTTTGCGCGCGCAAAGAGTCTGCTGCCTTTTTCCGGTCGGTGATATCAATTACCACGATCTGCATCGCCGACGTACCATGCCAGTCGACGATCCGAACCCGGAATTCCATCCAAAGCTCCTGGCCGTCTTTTCTCAGTCCCCGCGCCTCATAAACTTCAGGAACGCGTTCGCCTTTTTCACGCGCTCTTCGATAGCGGGTCAACCGCTCGCGATCATCAGGAGCAATTAGCGGTTCGACACGCTTGAGTGCCAGGATTTCTTCCGGGCTGTCATAACCAAGCATGTCTGCCAAAGCTTGATTGGCGAACAGAGTATTCCAGTCGTCGTGCACAAAAACGCCCTGAATAGAGCCCTCGATCAGATTTCGAAATTGGCTTTCGCTTTCTTCCAGCGCCCTTTGCGCTTCAACTTCAGCAGTTCTATCTGTTCCTGTCCCGATATAGCCCCGGAAATTGCCGTCAGCGTCGTAGACCGGTTTGCCATTGATTTGAAAGTGCATTGATCTTCCGTCAACGGCGAATGCATAACTGAACCCCTGAAACGGGCGGTGGGCTTCAAGGTCTTCAAAATGCTTGCGCCAATTCTCATCGGGCGTTTCCACCCCAGAAAATTCCCGGCGGGTTTTACCGATGACATCTTCAGGAGCGACGGAATTAATTTCGAAAAGTCGCGGAGAAACATATGTAAACCGCAGATTTTCATCCATTTCCCAAACCCAATCGCCAGTGCTGTCGACAACGTCCCTGAAACGGCCTTCGCTTTCGTGCAAACTTTCTATGAGTTCCGCGGCACGCGGCACGTTCCTTGAAAATCCGTAGACAATGGCCCCAGTTGCAATCAGGGAGACAGGCCAGCGAAATTCTGTGTGCAGGACGTTCATCATATTCATCGCCCTGTCCATAGGCATGAACAACGGAAAAACATTCATTGTGATGAGATCGCCCAGGTAGAATAGCGCTGTGACAACGAGGCCAATGATCACCCAGTGGAACTGAAAATTTCCGCGTCTTGAAACGGAACGCCGATAGTTGAGCAGCACCCAAACAGCGTATCCACAGGCAACAAAGATGATCAAATCGACAATGGTCATGAGTGTTACAGATGTAGAAATCATGTCCATTTCCTTCGTAAAGGCGGCTCTTTACGGTTATTCCTCCACACTTTCACGCCCGATTATGTTGCATGAAGAAGAATAAAAACCAGAATAAAATAGAAATTCCCCAATCAAATGTCTCAATGCAGATTTTATCATCGTAAAAAATAACAAATACTTCAGGAATTCGACGTATCCATCTGTGAAATCACCATTTTTCGACAATAAAATTTCAATGACAGCTACTCTTGCAAGTCGCTTTTATTGCCTGGATCCGATCTCAAGCGTGCAGCATGAACATGGCGCAATGGGGCACAATGGGGCACAAGGCGTACGCATGGGGATGCAAGCCTGTTGCTGTCTGCGGGGCAGGCAACTGAATAGATGCCCGAAAACGCAATACTCAACAAACTTGAGGGCATGAGCGGAGTTCCGCTTGCGTACTTCCATGAAATTGTATACAAGCGCGCACAATCTATTTCCGGTACAGTTTGGACCGTGAATTCGCTTACGCCTTTCTCAGCTCTAATAACGCAAGGCAGACAGTTCCATGGCAAAGATCAAAGTCGACAACCCGGTTGTTGAGCTTGATGGCGACGAGATGACCCGGATCATCTGGCAGTTCATCAAGGACAAGCTGATCCACCCCTACCTCGACATCGACCTGCACTACTACGACCTCTCGATCCAGAAGCGTGACGAAACCGATGACCAGATCACGGTCGACGCCGCCAATGCGATCAAGGAACATGGTGTCGGTATCAAATGCGCCACTATCACCCCCGATGAAGCCCGCGTTGAGGAGTTCAACCTCAAGCGCATGTACCGTTCACCCAACGGCACGATCCGAAACATCCTCGGCGGCGTTATCTTCCGCGAGCCGATCATCATGCAAAACGTGCCGCGCCTGGTGCCAGGCTGGACACAACCGATCATTGTCGGGCGTCACGCTTTTGGCGATCAGTATCGGGCAACGGATTTCACCTTCCCGGGCAAGGGCAAGTTGACCATGAAATTTGTCGGTGAAGATGGCACCGTGATCGAACGGGACGTCTACGATGCCCCTTCCGCTGGTGTTGCCCAGGCGATGTACAATCTCGACGATTCCATCCGTGATTTTGCCCGCGCTTCCTTGAACTACGCCTTGCAACGGAAAGTTCCATGCTATCTCTCCACCAAGAACACGATCCTGAAGGTCTATGACGGCCGCTTCAAGGATCTCTTCCAGGAGATCTATGAGGCTGAGTTCAAGGATAAATATGCCGACGCCGGGATCTGGTACGAGCACCGTCTGATCGACGACATGGTGGCGTCTGCGCTCAAATGGTCCGGCGGTTATGTCTGGGCTTGCAAAAACTACGATGGCGACGTTCAGTCGGATACTGTCGCCCAGGGCTTCGGCTCCCTTGGCCTGATGACATCGGTCCTGATGACGCCAGACGGCAAGACCGTTGAAGCAGAAGCAGCCCACGGCACGGTTACACGGCACTATCGCCAGCACCAGCAGGGTGAAAGCACATCAACCAACTCCATTGCCTCGATCTTTGCCTGGACGCGTGGACTTGCCCACAGAGCCAAGCTCGATGGCAATGACAAATTGGCCCGCTTCGCCAAGACCCTTGAGACCGTCTGCATCAGCACGGTTGAATCCGGTTACATGACCAAGGATCTCGCGCTCCTGGTCGGTCCCGAACAATCCTGGCTCACAACCATCGGCTTCCTCGACAAGATCGACGAAAACCTGCAGAAAGCCATGGCCGACCTGTAGGTCCGGAAATACCAAAAAAACTCCGACCAACTGGCCGGAGTTCCTAACTTCAAAATAGTCAAAACCCAAACCTCAGATCGTGAACTCTAGCAGGCTGCCGGAAATTCATTCAATATCGCATGCAACTTGCTGCGAAGTTTGAAACGGACGCCATGCTCACAATCAAAGACTTGCAGACGCCGCTGATCGGCCCGGTCGACCTCAGCCTCAAAAGCGGACACTGTGCCGCCATTTCCGGCCCTTCCGGCGCTGGTAAGTCTCTCCTACTTCGTGCGATTTCAGATCTGGACGAAAATACAGGCCATGTCTCACTGGACGGCACCACACGCGATGCTTTGCCAGCTCCGGAGTGGCGTAGAAAAGTTGCCTATGTTCCAGCTGAAAGCGGATGGTGGGCAGAAAATGTGCAGGACCATTTCGTCGAAACACCGAATTTAGCGGAACTTCTGCAGGCTGCTGCACTTTCAAATGCCCTTTCATGGCAAGTATCAAGACTGTCGACCGGCGAACGCCAACGCCTCGCGCTGGTACGTGCACTTCAGCTCAATCCCGATGTTCTTCTGCTGGATGAACCCACCTCTGCACTTGATCCATCGTCCGTAGCGCGTGTCGAGGCGCTTTTGAAAGCAAGGCTCGAGGCAGGGTGTGCCGTGTTGCTCGTCAGCCATGATCCTGATCAGCCTTCAAGACTTGAGGCCCACCGTTACTACATGAATTCGGGTGAGCTGTTTGAAAACCCGGCACCAGGAGCTATTCAATGAGTGGCTACCAGGCGCTGACATACTGGGACCTCGTCGCCGCTTCGCTTTTTCTGATCCTGAACGCCATTTTCTCGATTGCGCTCAATCTCGGCCTCACCCGCACCCTGATCATTTCGGCGTTGCGCATGACCGTGCAACTGATCCTGGTGGGCCTCATCTTGAAAGCGATCTTTATCGCAGGCTCCATTTGGTGGACCTTACTTGCTGCTGCCGTGATGGGGGCCTTTGCCGGACGGGAGATCTGGGCGCGGCAAGAACGCCGCCTGATAGGGTTGTGGGGTCCCGGTCTTGGAGCAGGTGCCATGCTGATGGCCGGTTGCCTCGTCACGTTTTATGGACTTGCCGGACAGATCCGGCCAGATCCCGTGTGGCAACCACAATTTGCGCTGCCGCTCTTCGGTATGATCCTTGGAAATACCATGACCGGCGTAAGCCTTGGTCTCGACACGCTTCATACAACCCTTGCGAAGGGGAAAAAAGACGTTGAGGCGCAGCTCCTGTTGGGCAAAACCAGGTGGGAGGCAACGCGCCCGGCAGCCCGGCAGGCATTGCGTTCGGGCTTCACGCCGATCATCAATGCAATGGCTGCGACTGGCGTTGTTTCCCTTCCCGGCATGATGACAGGACAGATACTTTCCGGCGTCGATCCGCAGGAAGCGGTAAAATATCAACTCCTGATCATGTTCCTGCTCGGCGGCGCGACAGGTCTCGGCGTTCTGGGAGCAACATTTGCCAGTATCTGGCGTCTTACTGACAAGCGGCACAGGCTTCGCCTGGATCGGTTAAGCGGAGGCAAATCATGATAGAGCTCTTTGGTGCTGATTATTCGGTTTATGTCCGTTCTGCGCGGCTGGCCATGGAGGAAAAGGGCCTGGCCTACACGCTCACACCAGTGGACGTATTCGCACCTGGAGACCTGCCGGAGAGTCATCTGAAGCGCCAGCCTTTTGGGAAAATACCGGCCCTCAGACACGACGACTTTTCGCTATATGAAACAATCGCCATTCTGCGTTATGTCGATGAAGCCTTTGACGGCCCTGCCCTGCAGCCGCCTGATCCGCAAGACCGTGCCCGCATGACTCAAATCCTGTCGATCCTGGACAGCTACGCATACCGTACCCTGGTCTGGGATATCTATGTCGAACGGGTCTATAAAACACACGATGGAAGCCCTGCAGACGAGGTCAAAATCGCCTCCGCATTGGGGCTTGCCCGCAAGATTATCTCTTCGCTGGAGAACCTGGCGAACCAGGAACCGTTTCTGCTTGGAAGCCAACTGACGCTCGCAGACTGCCATGCGGCTCCGATATTGAACCTCTTTCAAAAAGCCGAAGAAGGCGAAACACTTCTCAAAACAGCACCAAAGCTTTCCAGGTGGCTTGAGATAATCCGTTCACGTCCGAGCTTTTTGGCAACCGAACCCTCGCAGACGAGCTAACCACCAAGCGCAAAATCAAGTGCAGCTTCGGCGTGGAGCGCTGTCGTGTCGAAGGCAGGGACGTTGAAATCTCGCGCTGACACCAGAAGGCCTATTTCCGTGCAGCCGAAGATGACCCCGTCCGCCCCTTTTGCGATCTCTTTTTGAACCACATCCAGATAGGTCTGCTTGGAATCCGCCCAGATTTCTCCCTTGCAAAGCTCTTCGTAAATGATCCGATGAATTTCTGTGCGATCGTCTTGATCCGGTACGGACACCTTGATCCCGTGACGCTCCTTCAAATGTCCTTTGTAAAAGTCCTGCTCCATCGTGTAACCGGTTGCGAGCAGCAATGGGGCCTTACTGCCAACTACCTTGATGGCAGGTGCCGTAGCATCGGCGATATGAATAAGCGGCATGTCAATTGCAGCCTGCACCTCAGGCGCCATCTTGTGCATGGTGTTGGTGCAAATTACCAGACACTCCGCACCACCCCGCTCCAAATTTTGCGCCGCGCCGACCATCATACCGGTTGCCTTGTCCCAGTCACCGGATGCTTGTGCCTTTTCAATATCGGCAAAGTCGAAGGACCAGACGAGACACTTGGCAGAGTGAAGTCCGCCCAACCGTTCACGAGCCATGCGGTTGAGCAGCTGGTAATAGGTCGTTGTGCTTTCCCAGCTCATTCCGCCGAGCAATCCGATTGTTTTCATGCTAGCATTTCACCGATTTTAGCTGTCTTGAATAGTGTGTCCTTTGAGGAGTTTGCCGTGATTGAATCATTTTCTCAAGAAAGACCCTTTTATTTTTTTCTTCATAGACTTCTGATCACTTCTTTATGCGTCACTTCACTATTTTTTCTGACCCAAGGCGCATCAGCGCAATCTGTCTATGAACCTGCACGAGGCACCGCAGAACGCAAGAACATCCTCAACGCTGTACGTCCGATGATGGAAGCAAGGGTGGGGCCACCGGTGGAATTCGTCGTTGACTGGATGCGCGCCGGCAATGGCTGGTCTTTTGTACAGCTGAGTCCGCAGCGGCCAGGCGGTAGTCAGATTGACTTGAGCCGCACCACTTTTGCCATGAACGCCGAATACATGGATGGGCTGACCACATTCGCTCTGTTGCGTTATCAGTTCAATCGCTGGAACCTGATCGACTTTGTCGTCGGTCCAACAGATGTATTTTGGCAAGGTGACCCGCTCTACGGGCAGTTACCGCGCGGCCTGGTTCCTTATTGAGCCGGATCCTTTTCGGTCTCAGTTTCGGAACCCGTTTCAGGACCAGCTTCCGTTTCATCTTCGTTGAAGAGTTCCGGTTCTTCCCGCACGTTGCTGGCAGACACGAATACACCTGCCTGCTTCAATTCCTCTTCTGCGAGCTCGCCGAGGACTTTCTTGCCTGCCATGACGCGCTCACGGGCTTCTTCCATGACCTTCTTGGCAAGCGCTGCGTCCCGGGCCATCAGTTGCTGCAGGGCATCTGCTTCCAGAACCAGAAGCTGACAGTCGCTGTTTGCCGAAACATTGGCCGTGCGCCGTGTCTGGTTGATAAGTGCCAATTCCCCAAAAAAATTACCCTCGCCGAGATAGACCGTGTCGTGGGGCAATTTGATTTCAACCTCGCCTTCAGAGATGAAATACATCTTGTCGGCAACATCACCTTTTTCAGCAATCAGCGCGCCTCTGCTGACAGATTGCGCCTGGAGAAGCTTGGAGACTTCGGCAATTTCGGTGGCTTTGAGATCCTCAAACAGGGGTACCCGCGCAACCATTGACCAGGTAACCACGAAGTCCCGGCTATGGATCTCACGCGCAAATGCAGATGCGATGATCCCGACCGGTAATGCAATCAAGCCGTAGCCCATCAGCATGACAACTGCGGCGACCATCTTGCCCAGGTTGCTTACTGGCACAACGTCACCATAGCCGACCGTCGTGACCGTCGTGATCGCCCAATAGATGCCATGCAGGATGCTTCTGAACTTCTCAGGCTGCTCGTTATGCTCGACCAGATACATCAACGTCGCCGCGAGCAGGATCACCCCAAAAATGATCATGCTGGAGCCAAGAAGCGCTTTCCTCTCCGTCGCAACAGCTGAAAAAAGCGAGCGTAAAGCTGGCGAGTACCTGGCCAGTTTGAGGAACCTTGCCAGCCGAAGAATAACGACGATCGTCACCGCCTGATTGGGTAAAAACAATACAAAAAGCAACGGCAGAGCACCGATCAGATCGACGATTGCATCGGGGTGAAGCGCATACCGCAAGCGGGATTTGACGGGTCCATATCTGCGTAAAGGGGGATGCAAATCCGCCACATAAAGCCGCATGATGTATTCGATGAGAAAAATAAAACCGCAACCGAGCTGCACAAAACGCAAGTGGGTCCCGAACGTCTGTCGTATCGAGGGAACCGTCTCAATCACTGCCAGAAAAATATTGCCAAGGATGAGAAACACCAGGAAATGACGGAGAAAGCGCGCAGCGTCCTTTCGTCCGCCCGTATCTTCAAGCACTTCGTAAAGAGCTCGTTTGATCTCCTGTCTGTGCACCCTGCACCCCGATTCTCAAATGGCATATCTGCGTCATGAATAGCCGAAGAAACGCCAGGCACAAAGTCTCCGCCATGTTTGACTTCACAAACACCGCGCGAAGCCGTGAGCCGACGTTGCCAGATCGTGATTGGGCAAAAACGTCGCAGTCCTCATTTCAAATAGTGTCAGCAACAAAACTTGGAGAAAAACATGACGTTCGAAACAAACAAGGTCCGCGCTGCTGAAACCACACCACACCACGTTGTTCTGAAAATGCTGGTAACCTCGACATTCCTCACAGCGGTAGCCATGGCAATCATTGCCGCAATGCACTGAAACACATAGATAAATTGATATGAAAATGGCGTGCCTGATCGGCGCGCTTTTTCATTTCGACCCTGCAGACCACAAACGCCAATTGAGGTGCAAATGATACAAGAAGAGCGGCACCTTTTGGCCCCGCCCCAATCTCAGTATTGAACCGTTAGTTGCTTTAGAGACTCGCCAAATACGCCTCAATCGCAGCAATGGCGCTGTCGGCCTTTGAACCATCCGGGCCGCCGGCTTGAGCCATATCAGGACGGCCGCCGCCACCTCGCCCACCAAGGGCTTCCGAACCGATCCGCACAAGATCGACTGCGCTGACCTTTTCTGTCAGGTCCTTGGTGACAGCAGTTACGATTGCTGCCTTGCCGTCATCTGCCACGTTGATCAGAACGACAACTCCGGATCCCAGCTGCGTTTTGGCTTCATCAGCCATGCCTTTGAGATCCTTGGGATTGATGCCTTCTACCGTGCGAGCCATCAGCTTGAAAGAACCGGCATCTTTTACAGGCGTACTGCCCTCGCCGCCACCGCCCATGGCCAGCTTCTTCTTGGCATCCACCAGCTCCTTTTCAAGACGCTTTCGGTCCTCGACAAGTTGCGCAACACGGGCTGGAACATCATCAGCGCCAATTTTCAAAAGGCCGGCAACTGCACGCATCCGCTTGTCCTGCGCATCAAGATGTATACGCGCTTCTGCGCCGGTCAGGGCTTCGATACGGCGCACCCCGGCCGCAACTGCTCCTTCAGAGACAAGCGTCACCAACCCGATATCACCTGTGCGTTTCACATGTGTTCCGCCGCAAAGTTCGAGCGAATAGGGCTTGCCCGCGCCGGGTCCATGCAAAGCCGTACCCATGGAGACAACACGCACTTCTTCGCCGTATTTTTCACCAAACAGCGCCATGGCTCCCGCTTCAATGGCATCGTCGACAGCCATCAACCTTGTCTCGACAGGCGCGTTTTGCAGAATGATCTCGTTGGCAAACGTCTCGACCGTTGCCAGCTCGTCGTCGCTCATTGGCTTCTGATGAGAAAAATCGAAGCGCAGGCGATCCGGTGAAACCAAAGAGCCTTTCTGAGCCACATGTGTGCCGAGCACCTCGCGAAGCGCTTCGTGCACCAGGTGCGTAGCGGAATGGTTCGAGCGAACAGCACTGCGCCGGGTGTGATCCACCTTCAGCTCAAGCGCCAGACCAGAAATTAGCTCTCCCTCATCCACGCTCACGGCATGTACAAAAAGTCCGTCAGCCTTTTTCTGCGTATTGGTCACCCGAACCTTCACGCCTGGAGCCAGCAATTCTCCGGTGTCACCAACCTGACCACCGCTTTCGCCATAAAATGGCGTCTGATTCAAGATCACATATCCGCTTTCACCGGCAGATAAATTTTCAATTTCCTTGTCGTCATTGGCAAGCGCCACAACAACGCCTTCTGCAACTTCCGTTTCATAGCCGAGGAAGTCCGTAGCGCCGTGCTTTTCTTTCAACGCAAACCAAATGGTTTCTGTCGCCGCTCCTCCTGATCCCGACCAGGCGGCACGTGCCTCAGCCTTCTGGCGCTCCATCGCGGTATCGAAACCGTCCGTGTCGACGGAAATATCGCGCGCACGCAGGGCATCCTGGGTCAGATCCAGCGGGAAACCGAATGTGTCGTACAATTTGAAAGCAGTTTCGCCATCGAGCTGGCCACCTGCGGTAAGGTCTGAACTTGCGGTATCCAACAGTCCAAGACCGCGTTCCAAAGTTTTGCGGAATCGCGTTTCTTCAAGTTTCAAAGTCTCGGTGATCAGACCCTCAGCGCGAACCAGCTCCGGATAGGCACGGCCCATTTCGCGAACCAATGCGGGTACCAGCTTGTGCATCATGGGATCGCGGGCCCCGAGCAACTGTGCATGGCGCATGCCTCGCCTCATGATGCGGCGCAAGACATACCCACGTCCTTCATTTGACGGCAGAACACCATCAGCGATCAGAAAACTGGTGGACCGCAGGTGGTCAGCAATCACCCGATGGCTACCGATTGCATCACCTTCAGCTTCGGCGCCAATCGCATTCTCAGAGGCTGAAATCAACGCTCGGAACAAATCGATGTCGTAGTTGTTGTGGACGCCCTGCATCACTGCTGCGACGCGTTCAATGCCCATACCGGTATCGATAGACGGGCGAGGCAAGTCATGGCGTGCGTCAAGCGTCTGTTCATACTGCATGAAAACGAGATTCCAGATCTCGATAAACCGGTCACCGTGTTCTTCAGGCGTGCCCGGAGGTCCACCCCAGATATGGTCGCCGTGATCGTAGAAGATTTCGGAACACGGGCCACACGGGCCGGTATCACCCATGGTCCAGAAGTTATCTGAAGTCGGAATGCGAATAATCTTGTCTTCGCTCAGGCCCGCTATTTTCTTCCAAAGGTCAAACGCCTGATCGTCTTCGGAAAAGACGGTTACGATCAACTTGTCCTTGGGCAGTCCGTATTCCTTGGTGATCAGGTTCCACGCAAGCTCAATGGCTCGGTCCTTAAAATAGTCGCCGAATGAAAAGTTGCCCAGCATCTCAAAGAACGTGTGGTGGCGTGCCGTATACCCAACGTTGTCCAGATCATTGTGTTTCCCCCCGGCGCGAACACACTTCTGAGAGGTTACCGCCGTGGAATAATCACGCGTTTCCAGTCCCGTGAACACGTTCTTGAACTGGTTCATTCCCGCGTTCGCAAACATCAGGGTCGGATCGTTGCGAGGAACCAGCGAACCAGACTCAACGACCTCGTGGTCGTTCTTCTTGAAATAGTCCAGAAATTCGGAGCGGATTTCGTTTACGCCGGTCATTCAGGTCTCACATCGGTCCGTGCCCGGGGGATCGGGCCTGTTGAAAATCGTACTGGAAATGGACCCTCACCGGATCCCTGTCGGAAAAGCCTTTTAACTTTGACCTTAAACCCTGTCCAGCGGTTGAAGACCAAAGCTTCAAGTGAATTGACGAGTAGTTTTAAGAAACGCAATTCGAATGTTCGACTTTATTGCCAAAAACACCAAAAGGCCCTCCCCTGTTAGAAGCAGGAGAAGGCCCTTGGAAGACCGAACAGAGGTTCGTAACTTGAAAGCAATTTCGGGTTACGAAAGCCTAGTCGTTATCATTTTCAGAGGCATCTTCCGGGTGAGTGATGGCTTCTGCGATCAGACCGGCGTCCTGACGGATCGCAAGTTCGATCTCTTCGGCAATCTCAGGATTGTCTTTCAGGAACTGCTTGGCATTTTCACGACCCTGGCCGAGGCGCTGACTGTTATAGGAAAACCAGGAACCGGACTTCTCAACAATGTTACCCTTCACACCAAGGTCGATAAGCTCACCGGTCTTTGAAACACCTTCACCGTAGATGATGTCGAATTCGACCTGGCGGAACGGCGGAGCGAGTTTGTTCTTGACCACTTTCACCCGGGTCTGGTTGCCGATCACTTCGTCTTTGTCCTTGATCGCCCCAATCCGGCGAATGTCGAGACGGACGGAAGCATAGAATTTCAGTGCATTGCCACCCGTCGTCGTTTCAGGAGAGCCAAACATCACACCGATCTTCATGCGGATCTGGTTGATGAAGATAACCATGGTCTTTGATTTGGAAATCGAGGCGGTGAGTTTTCGCAAGGCCTGGCTCATCAGACGCGCCTGCAATCCCGGGAGACTGTCACCCATCTCACCTTCAAGCTCGGCTTTTGGCGTCAGAGCAGCAACGGAGTCAATTACCAGAACATCGATCGCACCGGAGCGGACAAGCGTGTCGGCAATTTCAAGAGCCTGTTCACCTGCGTCCGGCTGTGAAATCAGAAGGTTGTCGATATCGACGCCGAGTTTGCGTGCATAAATTGGATCAAGCGCATGCTCCGCATCGATAAATGCACAGATGCCAGCTTTTTTCTGAGCTTCAGCAACGGTATGCAGGGCCAATGTAGTCTTGCCCGAAGACTCAGGCCCGTAAATTTCAACGATACGCCCACGCGGAAGACCACCAATCCCGAGCCCAATATCCAGACCCAGCGATCCGGTTGAGACGGACTGGACCTCAACGACCTGGCCCTGGCCCATCTTCATGATGGAGCCCTTGCCAAAGGCGCGTTCGATTTGACTGAGCGCTGCGTCCAACGCTTTTGTTTTATCCATCTGGCTGCTTTCTACGAGACGAAGTGTACTTTGTGACATGGCTTACGCTCCTTATTCCACGATGGACGCGTTGTTTCAATGCGAGCTTTTGTACACTGTTTGTTCTTAAAATTCAAGACAGTGAAACCGATTGGTATTAAAATAGAAATACTCATTTGTTCACAGTATGTTCCGTCAAATAGGTACTACAACTTACCTAGCGTCAGCAAAATGAGAACATCTCGTGATTCTGGCATCCGGTAGAATCAACATTCATTCAACCGCGGGAGTTGCCGACCTGAAGGTGATCTGTTAGCTCGCTATTTCGATCGCAATAAACAACCGTTCATCAATCCGAGCTGCAGGGATTACCAAAGGCCGTGACAACGTCTCCCCCCATCCATGTGGTCTCGATTGGAGCGATCCATCACGACACGCTTGCACATGCGACAATACCCATTCATCCAGAGACCTCGACGCCCGCAAAACTCAATTCCAGACCCGGAGGCGTTGCCACAAACATTGCGCGGGCATTGACGCGATTGAATGTCCCTACACATCTCATAGGTACGGTCGGAACGGACGCTGCAGCTGATGCCTTGCGCGAACAGTTGCTGCAGGAGGGCGTTAAGCTCAGCCTAGTTCCCAGGAAGGGCTTTGCAACGGGTCAGTACATTGCTTTGCACGACCCTGATGGCGGGTTGACTGCTGCTTGTGTAGACGATCGTGTCCTCTCTGAAGCTCCGACCAATCTCTTTGATGACGTGCTGAAAAACCTGCTTGCAGGCTTACCTCAGGACGGGATCTTGTTTCTTGATGCAAATTTGCCGGAAGCAATGTTGCTCAGGCTGACAGAAAAAATATCCGGTACAACGTCAGGCGGACGCCTGATCGCAAACGCTGTTTCCGATGCAAAAGCACTTCGGTTGTCTCCGGTCCTTTCCCTGCTGGATTGTCTCCTTCTGAACCGCGGTGAAGCTGCCGCTATCACAGGTTCGTCTATCGAAACACCAACTGATGATCTCACGATGGGTTTGGCGAACAGGGGCCTTCACAGATTTGTTCTGACAGACGGCGCATCAGATGTTCTGCTGTATGAAGAAGGGGAAGTTTTTAAATTCGCTCCCCCAGTTGCAGACATTGTCGACGTGACGGGTGCTGGCGATGCGCTGACGGCAGGCACAATTGCTGCACTGGCGAGGGGATATTCCTATAAGGAAGCTGTGCCCTATGGATTGTCTGCAGCTGCACTGATTTTGCGCAGCACCGGTGCCTTGTCGAAAGACCTGAGTTGGGAGGCGCTTCAGGTACCTTGACCATATGGTCAATTTTCCATATTGGCGCTTTGCAGCCAAAAGCTTATAAGACCGCAAAACCACATCCGAGCCCTTTGAAATACCGGACCGTTCTTTCGAAAGACCTGACCCAGTGACCAGTTCCACCAAACTCGAAAACATCAAAGATCTGATTGAATACAGCGACGAGGTCAGAGCCGCGCTTGCCGACAACAAGCCCTTGGTGGCGCTTGAATCGACAATTATCACGCATGGCATGCCATTTCCGCGAAACGTTGAAACGGCCCGGCAGGTTGAAGCAGACATTCGCGAAGAAGGCGCTGTTCCGGCAACGATTGCCCTGATGGACGGCAAGATCATGGTTGGCCTTGAAGATGACGACCTTGATCGTCTTGCACAGGCAACCGATGTAATGAAGTGCTCGCGCGCCGATCTCACATTTGCCCTGTCTACTGGCCAATTTGGCGCAACCACGGTTGCAGCAACCATGATGGCAGCTCATGCAGCGGGACTGAAAGTGTTTGCGACCGGTGGCATCGGCGGCGTGCACAAGGGTGCGGAAGAGAGTTTTGACGTTTCCGCAGATCTGGATGAACTCGCCCGAACGCCGGTCTGTGTAGTCTCAGCCGGAGCCAAAGCGCTTCTCGATATACCCAAGACGCTGGAAGTCCTGGAAACCAAAGGCGTACCAGTTATCGCCTATGGCACTGAAGAACTTCCCGCCTTCTGGTCCAGGCAGAGCGGTATCAAAGCGCCCTATTCGCTCAACTCTCCGTCTGAGATCGGCGCTCTTTTGGAAATTCGCGAACGATTTGAAGATCATGGTGGTGTTCTGATTGCAAACCCGGTTCCGCAAGCCAATGAGATTCCCAGATCAGAAATGACCGGATACATCGATGCTGCGATCCGGAAAGCTGAAATGGAAAACGTCAAAGGCAAGGACGTCACACCGTTCGTACTGGGAACAATCCTAGATCTGACCCACGGCCGCAGCCTTGAAACGAACATCGCGCTTGTGCGCAACAATGCGCGTCTCGCTGCGCGGATTGCTGCGGAACTGATCTGACATTTGCGCAAGAGATTATTGAGAGGGCCGGTGCGTATGCGTCGGCCTTTTTCTTGGGTATGCCCCTGAAGGAAATGACATTGTTTTAATGGTCATTGACGGAACAATCGAACAACGAAGTGTGGCCGATATCCAATTTTGCTGCAGTGCTTCCTAAGCCGTTGACATTGCGGCGTAAGCCTGACCTTACTTGCGGCACAATATCAGTAATGGAACGGCATGGCGGACCGGATTGCAACCGGCATGACCACAAAGACAAAGCCATTCCCTGAGGAGATCAGACATGACAGACGCGGCAGCACCTGAAACCCCTGAAAATGCAACAGCACCGGCCGGAAGTTTCTCGCCGCTTCAGTATCTCGACCGTGCCTTGTCGACATTGCGTGATGCCGGCATCACACCGCAAACCGAAACAGATGCACCGATCAATGCACTTCTGGAACAAATTTCGGATCTGGCGGAAGACAAGGTGTTGATTATCTCACGCACGCTCGGGCAGGCTTCGAACTTCAATGAAGTTGTTCGTTCCCAGGTCCAGCAGATGGATATTGGCGAGCGCTATGAGGAAATCACTGAGGCCTTCAACACGATCCGCGATGACGCCAAATCGCTGGTCGACCAATTGGCCGATGGCAAGATTTCATTTACCGAGAACCTCTCCAACACATGGCGCAACATGCGTCGGGGCACGATTTCGGACCGTTTCACCGACATTCGTAACTCCTACAAGGAAGTTGCACGGGCAACCAAGGATCAGATCGAGCGTGAGCAGACGATCCTGGAAGCCTACCGGGACTTCCGTGGTGCGCTCAAACAGGCGGAGGTTACTGCCCTTGAACTGCAGAATATCGCGACGGGCAAACTTGACGCTGCAAAAGTAGCGCTCGAGGCCTCTTCAAATGATGTCGACGCCTACGCCGGAGATGACGCAGCACAAAAGGCGCGTCTTGAACTTGCCCGCGACGAGAAGTTGCGCGAGATGCAGGACGAGGAAAAGCGCTACCAGATCGCAAAGGATCTCTCCGACAACCTGACGATCGGTTACAACACTTCGGAAGTGATCATGGCGCGCCTTGTGCAGACAACCAACGCAAAGGAGCGTGTCTACGCCCAGTCCGTAAGCTTCTTTTCAACAAACGAGTCTGTTCTGACCGCATTGAATGCATCTTTCACCGGACTTCAGGGTCTGCACGAATCCACGGAAACCCTGAACGCCATGAAAGAAGGCATCAACAAGAGCCTGGAAACACTGGCAGACATCGGCGATGCAGTTCAAAAGGAAGCGCTCAAGGCAGGCTACGGCCCGACAGTTGCGGCCGCTTCTGTGAAAAAGCTGGTGGATTCTGTTGTGAACTTCCAGGTTCAGTCCCGGGAGATCATCTCAGAGATGCGTGATATGTCGACCAAGAACTCCGAAGAGATCCGCAACGCCGTTGAAGACGGCAAACGCCGACTCGCCAAGTTGACCGCTCAAGGTCAAGGGCTTTAGTCCCGTGAATTCGCAAGGCCGGGACATTCCCGGCCGATCCCGGTTCGAGAAGACAGTATAGATGGCCAACAAATCCGACGCCCCCCTCGACGATCTCATGATGGCGATGGACGTGGTGGACACACTGCGCCATGAAGAAGGCCAGGTTGCAAGAGAGCTTCAGGCGGATGAACGCGATGAAGCCATGGTCGAGAGACTACGCAAGGTCTACACGGCGCAGGGGATCGATGTTCCCGAACATATACTGAAAGCAGGCGTTGAAGACCTGAAGCGTGACCGCTTTGTCTATTCGCCTCCTGCGGCGGGCTTTCAGCGCGCACTTGCAATGGTCTATATCTCCCGCAGCATCTGGACCAAGTGGCTTGTCGGGACCGCGACCGCTCTGCTTATAGCAGTCGCAGCCTGGTATTTTCTGGTCACCCTGCCGCAAAAACGAGCCGAAGAAGAACTTCTGGCACGCATTCAAGCGTTGCCTGATACCTATGCAGAGCTGGTAGAAAGAATTGATACTCTGACTGAGGACGCGGACACGGAAGCAGAGGCCAATAGCCTTGCAGACGATGGCCAGTTGGCACTCAGCGATGGCAAGAACGAAGCAGCGTTCAAGGTCGAAGAAGATCTCCGAGAAATTGCGGCGCAGCTTCAGGAAGTCTTTAAAGTTCAAATCATTTCGCGCGAAGGCGTGCCGACCGGCATCGAAAGGATCCCGGAGGCCAATCCCGACGCCAAGAACTATTATATCGTGGTTGAAGCCATCGACCCAGATGGCAACATTCTTGAGCGCAGTATTCTGTCGGAAGAAAATAGCAAACTTGAAACCGTCGACAAATGGGGGCAACGGGTTTCCGAGACCATCTACAACGCCGTTCGCCGGGACAAGATGGAAGACGGCATCGTTCAAAAAGGCGCTTTGGGTGAAAAGCGACGCGGTCAACGTGAAATCAAATGGCGGACCGGTGTTAAAGACGGAGCGATCACGCAATGGTAGCGGACGAGGCAATGTCAGCAGCATTGGAGACTAGCCCATGCTAACAGGACGTCAGACACTCGGAACCATTGAGCAGTCCCGCGAGGATTTGCGCCGCGAAGAAGCCGAACTCAGCAAGCGGATAGAACGCTCGACCCGGGCATTGACCGATCTGCAGGAACGTCAGAGTGAAGCCTATCGTGATCTTGCCCGCTTCCGGCTTGATACGGATGCTGCCGGAGCACTCAACACGCGCCTCGACAGCGCAGCGCGGGAAGCCCGGCGCCTTCTGGACAAGCGCAGCGCAGATTACAAGGTTCTGACCGAGCAGCTCAGACAATGCGAAAGCGAACGAATTGAGCTGCAGAAAAGACGTCTGGAACTGGACAGTTCGCGCGACGCTGCAGAAAACCAGATGGATGAACTGATGGAGGCGGTTGATGACCGCCTTGAGAAAGACAGTTCCTACCTTGCTCAGCGACTAACAACGGAAAGGGCTTTGGCAACCGCAGAGGCTGCTGCAACAAAAGCTGCAACGTCTGACAAGGACCGCCAGCAAAAGGGCCAGGCTTACGAAGCAGACCCGTTGTTCATCTATCTTTGGCAACGTGGATTCGGAACCCAGGAATACGACCGCCGCGGTCTCATACGTTCACTCGACCGTTGGGTTTCAGGACTGATCAGGTACCAGGATGCAAGAGCAAATTATACCATGCTCACCAGCATCCCCGAACGTATGGCCAGGCACGCCGAACGTTGCAACCAGACTGCTCAGGCAGAACAGCAAAAGCTAGCGGAATTCAGCCGAAACGCCATGACCGACGCTGCAGGCACGGATCTGGTCGGCACAATAGAAGTACTAAGCGAAGAGATTGACCAGATCGACAACGAACTCGACGGTCTTGATCGGCGGATCGAAACACTTTCCAGCGCTCTGGCGGAATTCTCCAGCGGCGAAGATGCTGATTTCCAGAAGGCGGAAGAACACCTTTCCGTTTCGCTGCAGTCCGACAACTTGAATGACCTGTGGCGCGCCGCCCTCGATACACCCTCCCCGGAAGATGAAAAGATCGTTCAGCGGATCGAAGATCTCAGGGAGCGGATTGAACAGGTCGCGCGGGAAATACGGCAAGACCGCGAATTGCAACGCGACGTCAGCAGACGGCGCGCCGAATTGGCGGACGTGATCAAGCGTTTTCGCTCAAAGGGCTATGGCAGCTGGGAATCTACCTTTTCCGATGACAAGCTGACCACAGTTCTTCTGGGAGAGCTGGTCAAGGGTGCCATCACCGGGGCTGATTACTGGGCACGCGCTGAAAGATCCCACAAACGCCGGAAACCGCGGGGCCGCCAGGTGGCGTTTCCAGACGGTTCAGGCCTGCCGAAGTCGATGGGTGGGTTTGGCGGGTTTGGAGGTTCCCACAGCGGATCTAGTGGTAGCAGCGATAGCTTCGGCGGTGGCGGCTTTAAAAGCGGCGGCGGGTTCGGCGGTGGCGGGTTCAAGACTGGCGATCAGTTCTAGCTACCAGTCCCTTGTCTGCTCACCATCGATATTTCTGCCTACGATCTGCCACAAGGCTTCGTTAGGAGTGTTGTGTAAAGCTCGCGCCAACAAACAACCCGCAGTCACGCGCAGTTTTGTTGTGCTAGTCTGCGACATGTTTTAGACCGGCTCGAAATATGACATTTTTAAATTTGGGACGACCGATGCGCCACTTCGTTTTCATAAGCTTCTGTGCAATCACCCTGGCAGCATGCCAGTCAGGCTCGTCGAACCGATCATCGCTGCCTGAGCAGCCGCAGCTTGACGTTCCTGTCGGCGCACAAAGCGTCAACATTGCTTCCAGCCCAGTGGCAGTTCGCTCAGCACTTGTGTCCAGCGCACAGGAACGCGGCACTGTTGTGCTTCAGGACCAACCCAACATGGTGGTTCTTGAGCGCCCCATGGCCGGTGAAAACCCTGCACTCGACCAGGAATTCGGTCCCTCAGACAATGGCCAGCGTGTCATTCGCATCCGGGTCCGTTTCACCGGCACGCCTTGCCAGACACTTGCGGTTCAGGACCTAGCAGTGATCAACAATGTGCGTACCGCGCTTGAGCAGAGCTTTGTTCTGCCAGGTAACCCGAACACGCTGCAAAGCCTTCAAGGCCTGAAATCCCGGGCAGAACAAAACAGCTCGTGCCCACCGGTTGCTTCTTGAGACCTTGCCAATGAGCCAGGATATTTGTCAAAGACACCAAGGTGACGGAAGTCTATTGACCAGCGCGATGTGAACAATGTCGAAGGGGGGACGTCAACCACCTTTGCTGGTATCCTTCTGGACTGCACGCACAAATTTTGCAAAGCTCTCTCCGTGTAGGTGGTTTTACGCCCGCTGAAATTTCCGGGGAGGGAATTTGTTGTGCTTGCACGAATTGCATTATTGTCGGTTGTCATCGTCGACCTGATGGGCCAGGGCCTGATCTTCCCCATCATCAATACATTGCTGATTGATCCGAGTTCTACTTTCCTGCCAAAGGATACAACATCTTCAAGCCGCGAGATTTATTACGGCCTGGTGAGTGCTGCTTTTTATCTCTTCTGGTTTTTTGGTGCGGCTTACATTTCGAAGCTGTCCGACCATATTGGCCGCAAGACCGGGATCGTGATCTGTTTGGCGGGTGCGATCGTTGGTTACGGTCTGACAATCCTAGCAATTGAGACATCAAGTCTCTGGATGCTGATCCTGGGACGCGCCGTTTCGGGTTTTACCGCCGGTAATCAGCCAATCGCACAGGCAGCACTCATTGACGCCAGCAAGACAGACCAGGAAAAAAGCAGCAACCTTGGTTACATCGTCGGCGCGTCGGCCCTTGGCATGATGATTGGACCTTTGCTCGCCGGCATCTTGAGTGACAAGTCAATCATTGGCGATTACGCTTCCCTTGAACTCCCCTTCTATTGCGCCATTGTTCTCGTTGCCTTGACCCTTGCCCTCATCGTGACTTCGTTTTCCGATGTTCGACTGGAACGCAAACCCATTGATTTTGGTCTGTCAGAAGTTTTCCTGACGCTGTACCGAATTCGAGAATTTCCCGTGGTTCAGAAACTGTCGTTCGGCTATTTCTTCTTTTTGATGGGTCTGAATGCCTATTACATCTACCTTGCAGACTATCTGATCGAGCGCTTCCACTTCACCACGTTCCAGAACAGCATGATGCTGTTCGTTCTGGGAGTTTCACTGATGATCGGTGGTGCGGTTCTGGTTCCCTATTTCAGTCAAAGGTACCGGAAAATTCCAACGATCGTTGCCAGTGCGCTGATTATGTCCATCTTCATAGTCCTGTTCATGATCAACCCGATCCCAGACCTGAGTTTTGTCCTGATCATTCCCATATTGCTTTGCTTCGGTCTCGGCTATCCAACACTTTTGGCATTGTTTTCCGCCAGCGTCGATGCAAGCCGTCAAGGTTGGGTCATGGGTGTGACCGTCGCCTGGTTCACGTTAGGTTCGGGCACGATATCGCTTATTGGTGGCCCATTGATGTCAATAAGCATCTACCTGCCCTTCTCCATTGGAGTTGCCAGCTTCGGCATTAGCCTCTTGTTTATCTATACGCTCTGGCGAAGCGATGAGGTCCAGGCATTGGATCCGGAAATCCATGTGGAAGAAAAAGCCTCCACTTGACCGAGATTTCGCTAAGAAGGGGGCGGTGGAAAGCAACGACTGGTGCCCCCTTTTCAACCAGCAATGTCTCCCCGTGCTTGGGAAGCCACCTGCGAACCTCTGCGATTAAATTTCAATCACGCAGGTAGCGCTTCAGGCGCAAATTGTTCCAGAAATTCAGCACTCGGCGGAATTGGTTTGATCACGTCGATCAGAACGCCATTCGGGTCCCTCGTGATGAAGTGACGCTGACCAAAATCCTCATCCTTTAGCTCCAGCAGGATCGGCAAACCTCTTTCTCTGGATCTATCATAAACGCTGTCTACGTCCTCCACTTCAAAGTTGAGCAACAGCCCCCCTGCTCCGGCACCGCGACCTTCACTGGGAATTGTTTCATGGGATTGATCGAGAACAGCCAGATTAACTTTCTCGTCTTCTTCAGACTGCAGATGCACATACCAGTCTGCCTCGAATACAGCCTTGAAGCGGAAGTTCTCCTGATAAAAACTTACCGTCTCAGCCACTTTGGACGTCATGAGGACCGGATAATATTGCGTACATTTCATGCGTTTCTCCTGGTTTTCTCTCAGAAGCTCAATCAGGCTTCTACATTTCTGGGCTTTTCATTGCGCAAGAAAAGACATACAGTTTGTATGTAAACTCTAATTAACATACAGGCTGCATGTATGCAACACGAAAAACCAAGTCGCACACAGGCCGAACGCCGAGCAGAGACCAGACGCGCGCTCCTTAGTGCTGCGCGCACGCTGATCGTGGAAAAAGGCTACGCTGAAACGGGAACGCCGGAGATCGTAAAGCAGGCGGGTGTGACAAGAGGCGCGCTCTACCACCATTTTTCAGACAAAGCCGATCTTATGCGCGCTCTTGTGCGCCAGGAAGCAGAAGAAATTGCTGCGGAAATCAACACAGACACCAACACGGGCCAGACGCCACTGGAGGCTTTCATGGCCGGTGCAAAAGCCTATTTTTCGGCCATGTCAATTCCCGGCCGCGCCAAGATCATGCTGCTTGAAGGCCCGGCTGTACTTGGAGTTTCTGAAATGGCAGCACTCGACCGGGAGACCGGCGGCGCAACATTACTTGAGGGGCTCAGACACGCTGAAAAGCACGGTGCACTCGAGAGTGTCCCGCTGGAACCGTTGGCTGAACTTCTCTCGTCGTCCTTTGACAGGGCAGCGCTTGCAATCGCTAACGGTGAGGATCGTGGCGCCTATGAACAGGCAACGCGTAAACTGTTGGCCGGGGTACTTTCTAGTCGCTCGGAAATCTCGGCCGCAGTTGAGAAGAATAACCTTTGAAATTTGGAAAGTCAGTTATCAGCACGCCCTGGATTCTACCTAAGGAACCGGAAGCCGGTTGACACTGAATTCATCTCCGCACATTGAAGACATGGATTGTTCGTTGACCGGAAAACAGGAATGAACCCTATCAAGGCACAACTGCTCACCCTTCGTTCCTTGTTTGCCGCAATGGCATCGATACAGCTTGTGACCGCTGCATCCGGAACAATCGTTGCGCTCTATTTTGCTGAAACAGGCGCGTCTCAAGCAGAAGCGGCATTGGCACCGGCCTTCTATTCGCTGGGCTTCCTGGCTGGTTGTTTTTATGTCTCAAAGTGGATTTCAGAGATTGGTCATATTCGAGCGTTAGCGGCAAGTGCAGCTATCTGTATTGCCTCCGCGTTGCTTTTTTCAGCTATAGAATCTGTTCCCGCGCTCTTGGCAATTCGATTTGCGACTGGCGTAGCAACCGCTGCAATATTTGCCATCGGTGATGCGTGGATCAGTGACACAGTGAGCAGCAGCTCCCGGGGAAGAATGTTGGCAATCTATGCGGTTGTTCTCGGCTTCATGTCAGTCGGCAGCCAGATACTTGTAATCGTGACGCCTGGCGACCTGAACCAGGCCTTCGTACTCGTATCGCTGTGTTACTGTCTCGCGATAGTCGTCATTGCTGCCACACGGACCAATCCACCACAAATTAGGGCAAGTGCAACCGTCAGGCTGACAGAGACTTTCGGCTATTCTCCAACAGCAGTTGTCGGTGTATTTTCGGTAGGCATCGTCTCGGCAATCCTGTTGAGCGTGGCTCCTTTCAGGGCAGCAAAATTGGGCATAGAAGCAACAGAAATTGCCTATTTGATCGGTGCGCTGTATTTGGGACGCATTCTGTTCCAGTACCCGCTGGGATGGCTTTCTGATCAGGTAGATCGGCGCCTGGTCATACTCGCAGTCTCAGCTGTGACAGCCGTTCTCCTGCTGATCGTGGCAACACTGAGCACCGGCGACGGGACATTTTATTCCCGTTTATCGGAGAGTTCGGCATATTTTGTGGCTATTGGAGGTTTTATTCTTCTCGGCGGTTCCCTGCTAACAATGTATTCCCTGCTCGTCGCACAAGCGATCGATCGAACACCATCAGACTACGCAGCATCAAGCTCCGTTACCTTGTTGTTTGCATTCACCTTGGGCGGCATTGCTGGCCCAATAATCGCAAGTCTTTCCAGTTTGGTTTTTGGGAACACTGCAATGGGTTGGCTGAATTTTGCAGCCATGTTTGGATTTTGCCTGACCTCAGCATGGGCGTATCGGTTCCTGCCGGCAGTTACCGGGGAAGAGCAGACACAATTCGCACTTGTTGAACCAACCAGCGTCGAGAATGCGACCGTGGAAAAACAAGCCGAAGAGAGTTCTTAAGTCCTGGTAGACAAGCGGACCTGCCTACACCGCCCTCAACTCCTCGTAAGACACCATGACATGTTCTGCAAAGGCTGGGCGTCGTGTCAGCCGATGGTAATAGCTAGCCAGCGTCGGCAACTCGATCCGCTCGATGTCAATGTCGTAGTACCTGTAGAGACAATGTCCGAATTGAATATCCGCTAGCGTAAAGTCGTCTCCAGCGAGAAACTCTTGCCTTAACAAGCGGATCTCTGCGATTTGAAGCTTGTCCTCAAATTCATGGACCGCCGCGCGGATGGCAGCTGGGTCTCTTTCGGCCGCAGGCGTTCTTACAACCCGCCAGAACACCGGCACGGTAAATCTCAATGCTACATTGAGTTTGGACCACTCTGCCCACTGATCAACTCCGGTTCTGGCAAGCAGGTCTTCGGGCCAGAAAGTTCGCTTGCCATACCGGCTCGCAAGATACCGCAGAATGCTGCCTGTTTCCCAAAGCGGCTCCCCCTCGCCGTCTTGCAAGACCGGGATGGTGCGGTTCGGGTTCAGTTTGATAAACGCAGCCGTATCGAGACCGCCAAAACGGTGCCCGACATCGATCCGTGCATAATCCAGCCCAAGCTCTCCGATGCACCACATCAACGCCTGTACGTTTGAAGAAGTCTTGCGACCCCAGACTTTCAACATTCCGCCTCTCCCTTTTCATGTCTTCGTGTATCACGGCATCGCCGCCCTCTGATGATCCGGCGGGGTCAGACAGTCAGCTTCCCATTGGCTGAAGAATCTATTTCAGTGGTCACTGACACGCATCTGTTAAAGCTCTCAAATGACTGGAAGAGATATTCGACGATGTCACCTGAAAACCAAGTCAGACAAGACAAAAATTCAAACTTGGAAAAATGAAGCTGACATGGCAGTTTTAAACTATCAAGAAATCCCGATTGGAGCGTTTCGGCTTGAAAAGGCTTCTGCTTATCCAGTTTCTGGCTCTGTGTATTGCCGTTAGCGCTGCTGCTTCCGACAAGCCTACGAAAATACGCCTGACCAACGGCGAATGGGCGCCTTACCAATCAGAGAACCTTCCAGAATATGGAGCTGCCTCGGAGCTGGTAACCAAGGCTTTTGAAGCCGTGGGCATCGAGGTTGAATATGGTTTCTTCCCCTGGAACCGGGCCATGATCCTTGTGGAACGTGGGGCCTGGGATGGAACCTTCATGTGGGTTCTCACACCAGAGCGCGAGCGCCTCTACCTGCCAAGTGACCCACTCTTCACCTTGCGCGAGGTCGTCTTCTTTTCCCATGACAACCCGATCGACGCCCAGAAACCCGAAGATTTAAATGGCAAGATCATGGGCGCGCTGGATTCCAGTGCCTTTGGTCGGCAATTCGCCCCTTTTGTAGAGGATGGTTCCATAATCGTTGCCCGGGTTCCGAATAATCGGCAGCTCTTCCAGATGCTGGCCAGGGGCCGTGTGGACTTTGTGCCCGAATTGGAAACCAGTGGCTATGACGCCGTACTGGAACATTTGACCGAGGGCCAACGGAAACAGATCAGCCATCTTGAGAGCATGACCTATTCCTGGTCTTACCATCTGTTGATTTCCAGGCACATCGACGACGGCCCCTACTTCATAGACGCCTTCAACCGCGGCATGGCCATCATCAGGGCAAACGGCGAGTTTGAACGCATCATCGGTTCCTATATCCGACCAAAGGCGATTGATTGAACAACGAAACAGCACGCTTGGCTGTGCCAGACTTGCATTCGCTGCGAACCGACCGTCCAGGTTCCAATAGCATTTCGCCCGCTGAGAGCGCTGACCAGACATCGCCTAAATACCAACGCAATGACTGCCTACTTTTTTCAGAAATTGGAAGGCAGTCAAATGAAGCGACGGGAATTACTGATCGGTATGAGCGCGCTCGCCGGCAGCAATTTGTTCATGACAACAGGTACTCAGGCCACCCGGGAAAAGCTCTGGTCGCAGCCTGAGCCCTGGGCCGAAAAACTGATTGCGGCTGCCGAAAGTCAAATCGGCATAACAACGATTTACGACCCCGCCTATGTTGGTCTGAGTTTCCCCGGCGGTGACATTCCGAGACAACGAGGCGTGTGTACGGACGTTGTTATTCGCGCTTATAGAGACGCCCTCGACTACGACCTGCAAGCCGAAGTCAACAAGGACATGAGAGCCCATTTCAGCGCGTATCCGAAGATCTGGGGCCTGAAACGGACCGATCGCAATATCGACCACCGGCGCGTGCCAAACCTGCGAACATTTTTCAAACGTCAGGGATCTGCTCTACCTGTCAGCGATCAGGTGGGCGACTATCTATCCGGTGACATCGTCTCTCAGATGCTGCCGGGCAACCTGCCCCATATGGCCATCGTGACCCATCGTCTTTCACCGGACGGCAAGCGGCCAATGCTGGTCCACAACATAGGCGCTGGGACAAGGCTTGAGGATCGCCTGTTCGCCTTTGAGATCACCGGTCACTATCGTTTCAGGCCAAGCGCCAAGGGATAAGTCTTCACCCTATCGGCAGCTTTCCATCCAGGCGAGGCCAGCAACGGTGCTACTTCTAGGGACATATTCGCAGCCAATCCAACCGTCATAAGTCGTGCTGTCTATGTGGTTGAATAAAAAATCAAAATTGATCTCACCAGTTCCCGGCTCGTGACGGCCGGGTGTGTCCGCAATCTGCATGTGTGCGATCTTCGGCAAAAGCGCATCGATGGTATTGGCCAACTCCCCTTCCATGCGCTGCATGTGGTAAATGTCGTATTGGAGGAACAGATTGTCAGACCCAACGGCTTCTATAACGGACATCCCGTCGTTGGACGTATTGAGCAGGAAACCGGGAACATCGAACCGGTTGATGGGTTCGATCAAAAGCCGGATGCTGGCCTTTTTGAATTCAGCCGACGCAAAGATGAGATTGTGAATCAGCACGTCCACAGCAGTCTCGCGTGCAACGCCTTCCGGAAGAACGCCTGACAGGCAATTTACTTGAAAACACCCCAGTACTTTGGCGTTTTCGATGGCTAGCCCAACATTGTCCTGAAATTCTCCCACCTTGTCCGGTAGACATGCAATTCCCCGTTCACCAGCGGCCCAATCGCCTGCGGGCATATTGTGCAGGACCTGCATGAGGCCATTGGCATCCAGTCTCTCAGCAATTTCAGTCTTTTCGAAATCATATGGAAAGTGAAATTCGACACCCTTGAAACCAGCATTGGCAGCGGCTTCAAACCGGTCGTAAAAATCAAATTCCGTAAAGAGAAACGACAGGTTGGCCGCAAATTTTGGCATGATCTCATGTGACTCCAATTTGAAGAACGCTAGGGTCAGGACCCATTAATTTGATTGCAATGGCGCAACAAACGGCAATGAGCTGCAAGGAAAAGCGCGACAAGCGGGCTTTCTGCCCGGATGAGCGGTTTGACGCAGCAGATCGAAGCCGTTTTTGCGTCCCTTTGGGATAGGGTGAATTTGCTCAGCAACGTCGTTGCAAATCTTTGAAAACCATGCGGTTTCCTACAGTTTTGCGCCTCGTATCCGAATAAATTCACTCCTACCATTTCATCCAAATTAATGGGTCCTGACCCTAGGTCTCGAACTCAAAAAAATAAGACGAAAATGGCAAATCGCATGAGGAAGCGCGTGCGGAGCAGGCTGGTAACGCTACCCGAATAAACACCTGAAGTTCGTCTGAATCCAAGCATCGCCAGTTGCAGGAATTAAGTTGGCGAGGCTTGCTTCCAGCCGTCTAAAAATCAGACGATTCAAGCGATTTTGATATTCTACCTGCTGCATTTTGGACTTTGCTTGCGAGATTTTGCAACTGATCATCGGGAAAACGGGAACTCGGACCCGAGATCGAAACACCGGCCATAGCCTGCCCGAGAGGGTCATAAACCGGCGCAGCAATACATCGCATGCCCATGTAGCGCTCTTCGTCGTCAAGTGCCCAGCCCATTTCCTTAATTCGAATAAGTTCCGATTTCAGCAGGTCATGATCGGTAATCGACTTTGACGTTTGCCTGACCAGGCTCCGGCCCTTCAGAAAACGTTCAAGCTGGGTTTTGTCCTTGTAAGCCAACAACGCTTTGCCAACACCTGAGGTATGGAAATAGCTCGCCGCTCCATTCTTGAGTGACGCGCGAATTGGATTATTGGATTCCACCTGGATTAGATAAAGGAGTTCTCCGCTATCCTCGATGGCCAGGTTCGCAGTTTCGCCCGTTAATTGGGACAGCTCTTCCATCACCGGCGTTGCCGCAGCCATCAGGTTCGAACCTGCCTGGTATGCGTTACCAACACGGAACGCCTGCGCGCCCACGGTCCAATTGCCCTCATTTTCGTTGAACAGAACCATACCACGCTGTTGGAGAGTGGTAAGGATGCGGTGAGCAGTCGCAACTGGTGTGTTTGTACCGCGTGAAATTTCGGTCAGCGTCGCATTTTGATTATCTGCCAGAAATATGAGTGCATTCAAACCGCGGTCCAGGGCGAGAATAGTTGGCCCAGCTGTGTCTGGGTCCCGCTCGGTTCGTTTCGGGCGCCCCCTTCGTATGGTTGCTTGTTTCTCTGTCATTCATTCTTGCCAGCTGATTTGTTGGCGGCAGTATATCAAAGCATTATTCATTTTCACTGCAAAAAATGGAAAAATAAAACACATAAATATCAGAGAGTTAAATGATTATAAGTTTTTAAAAGAATGTCTTTTCCATAAAATTTGACAAATTTTCACGTTGTTCTATCTTTGGTTTGTCCGCTTCGCAGCGGCATGATCAGATCGCTGGAAAAAGGCGACTGTTCACATTCCATTGGGAGGAATCATGACTAAATCTATCAATCGCAGAAATTTGCTACGTGGCTCCGCCGTAGTCGGTGTAGGCGCGCTCGCAGCGCCCGCAGTTCATGCGCAGGAAGGCCAGACCTTGAAAATGCAGGCCGCATGGGGCGGCGGTATTTTTCTGGAGAATGCACAATCCTATGTGGACCGGGTCAACGAAATGTCCGGCGGGTCTCTTAAGATCGAGCTGCTGCCGGTAAACTCGGTTGTCAAAACCAGTCAAATGCAGGATGCAGTGCATCGCGGCGTTCTGGATGCAGCGCACTACGTGCCGGCTTACTGGTACTCAAAATCAAAAACAGCTTCCCTTTTCGGAACTGGCCCGTGTTTCGGCTGGTCAAGCCAGGAAGTTCTCGGCTGGGTCAACTATGGCGGTGGTCAGCAGCTGTTCGACGAGCTTATGGGCAGTCTCGGATTGAACGTTGTATCGTTCTTCAATTCCCCAATGCCTGCACAGCCCCTTGGTTGGTTTAAAAACCACATCACCAGTGCAGATCAAATGAATGGTCTGAAGTATCGCACAGTTGGATTGGCCGCAGATGTTCTTCTCGAAATGGGAATGTCGGTTGTCCAGTTGCCTGGCGGCGAAATCCAGCCAGCAATGAAATCCGGTCTGATCGACGCTGCGGAATTCAACAATCCGACATCAGATCGCGACTTTGGTATGCAGGATGTATCCAAGCACTATCACCTCGCATCATTCCACCAGAGCCAGGAATTCTTTGAAGTAACTTTCAACAAGGACAAGTACAACGCGCTTGCGCCTGAGCTTCAGGCAATTCTCAAGTACGCCTCCGAAGCTGAGAATTCCAATTTTTACTGGCACAACACCAAACGCTATGCTGATGATCTTGTCACTCTCGCCGAGGAACAGGGCGTCAACGTGTACAGAACTCCAGACAGCGTTATGGAAGCCCAGTTGAAGGCTTGGGACATAGTTGTCGATCGGATATCGGGCGAAGATCCGTTCTTTGCCAAGGTTGTTGACAGCCAGAAGACCTATGCCAAAACGGTCATGAACTACCTCAATCTGAACCAGCCGGACTACAAATTGGCCTACAAGCACTACTTCGGCTGATCCCTCTGCCGTTTACTTTAGAATGGAGGTCGCTACTTGCGGCCTCCAGCGGTTGTGGCTGAACTGACGAGGGACATACCTTGATAAAGATTATCCACGCCATTGAAGGGCTGAGCCAGTGGATCGGCAAAGCCTTCGGATGGTGCATTCTCATCCTGACACTGTCGGTAGCTTATGAAGTGTTCGTGCGCTACGTGCTGAACGCCCCGACAGTTTGGGCATTCGACATGATGGTGCAAATGTATGGTGCACTGTTTTTGATGGCCGGCGCCTATGCACTTGCGCAAGACGCACACGTTCGCGGTGACGTCCTCTATCGTCTTTTTCCGGTCCGTTGGCAGGCGCGTATCGATTTCGCCCTTTACATCCTGTTTTTCTTTCCCGGAATGATCGCGTTGTTCTGGTACGGCTGGGAGATTGCCTCCGACAGTTGGCGCTACAAGGAAGTCAGCTGGAACAGTCCGGCCCGTATTCAGATCTATTTCTTCAAGACGCTGATCCCGGTCGCCGGACTTCTGCTGATGACCCAGGGCGTAGCTGAAATGATGCGTTGCTGGATTGCCATGCGCGACGGCAAATGGCCGGCGCGGATCGACGATGTTCATGAAACGGAAGACATGTTGATGCACATGACCGAGGGGGACCTGGTATCGGTGACCCATGTGGATAGTAATAACAAGGAAAACAACAAATGACCGATCCACAAGTCGCCATCTTGATGCTCTGTCTTTTCATTGTTTTGGTGTTGCTTGGATTTCCAATCGCCTTCACGCTCATTGCAATGGGGGTTGCCTTTGGTTACTACGCCTATTTTCAGGGTGCTCCGGATAGCATCGCCGACATCTTCAACAACAACATATTTTACCTGTTGAACCAGAATACCTATTCGGTGATGGAAAATGACACTTTGGTTGCCATCCCGTTATTCCTGTTCATGGGGTATGTCGTTGAACGTGCCAATATCGTAAACCGGTTGTTCTTTTCACTTTATCAGGCAGCGCACAATCTACCGGGCTCGCTGGGAGTCGCCGCGCTTCTGACCTGCGCGGTATTTTCGACCGCGTCAGGGATCGTCGGTGCCGTGGTAACCTTGATGGGTCTGCTCGCCTATCCGGCGATGAACAAGGCTGGCTATGACAAGAGTTTTGCGTCTGGCATCATCTGTGCCGGTGGAACGCTGGGCATCCTCATTCCGCCTTCTATCATGCTGATTGTGTATGCCGCCATTGCCGAACTGTCGCCCTTGCGACTTTATGCTGCTGCGGTCTTTCCGGGGCTGCTGCTGGCCGGGCTTTACATCGTCTATGTAATCATTCGTGTAAAGATCAATCCGTCCCTCGCACCGATGCCCGATAAAGAGGACATCCCGCCAAAGCGCGAGGTTTACCTCAGTCTACTGGTCTCTTTTGTGCCGCTGACCGTGCTCATTATGCTGGTGCTTGGATCGATCCTGGGTGGCTTGGCGACACCCGCGGAAGCTGCAGCTATGGGAGCGCTTGGTGGGCTTGTCCTCGCAGCCGCCTATCGATCTCTAACGTGGCAGAAAGTCAAGGAAAGCGTGTTTCTGACGGCCAAGGCAACGGCAATGGTGTGTTGGCTATTTGTCGGCTCGTGGACCTTCGCTTCAATCTTCTCCTATCTCGGTGGGCATGATGTGATCGAGCATTGGGTCGTGAGCATGAACCTGGAGCCGTGGCAGTTCCTGATCATGGTACAGCTCATCATCTTCATTCTCGGATGGCCTCTGGAATGGTCGGAGATTTTGATTATCTTCGTGCCGATCTTCTTGCCGATGCTCGATACCTTCGGTGTGAACCCGTATTTCTTTGCAATGCTGGTTGCACTGAATTTGCAGACGTCGTTCCTGACCCCACCCATGGCCATGTCTGCCTATTACCTGAAGGGGGTGTTGAAGACACAGATAGAGTTGATGGAGATCTTCAAGGGCTTGATGCCGTACCTGGGGATTGTCGTGCTCTGCATGTTCCTGATGTATCAGTTCCCTGGCATCGCGCTGTGGCTGCCTGACTACCTCTTTGGCAAGTGGGTGCCGTAATGAAGCATGATCTCTCATTGTACTCCGCAGCTCAGGCTGCGGAGGCTGTCCAACACGGCAGGATAACATCCGAAGAACTGGTTCAATCTTGTCTGGAGCGGATCCAGTCGACTGACCCGTCTATTGGTGCCTGGGCACATCTGGAGCCGGAAGCGGCACTAGCGCAGGCCCGGGAAGCTGATCGCATTCGCAAATCTGGACGGGCCACCGGAGCCTTGCATGGTGTACCAGTCGGCTTGAAAGACATCGTCGACACCAGGGACATGCCAACGGAATACGGAACCTCTGTCTTCAAAGGCCATACCCCGGAATTGGATGCAAGACTGGCCGAACGACTCCGTGAAGCCGGTGCGGTGATCATGGGCAAGACGGTGACAACCGAGTTTGCGTATATGCATCCATCGACCACAAGAAATCCTGCTGATCCCTTACGGACGCCTGGAGGTTCTTCCAGCGGGTCTGCTGCAGCCGTCGCAGCCCGGCACGTACCGCTGGCGGTAGGCAGCCAGACTGGCGGGTCTGTCATCCGACCGGCGTCCTTCTGCGGGACTTATGGATTCAAACCGACCCGGGGGACCATTTCCCGCACAGGTTTGTTCCGGACTTCAGTGTCATTGGACCAGGTCGGTGTATTTGCAAATACGCTTGAAGATGTCGCCCTGCTTACCGATGTCCTGGGAGGTTACGACCAGACAGATCCTGCCAGTTTCGCACGTCCACGAGCCGCAATGCTGGCCGGTGCTCAGTCTGACGTTCCGGTTGAACCCGATATCGCGTGGTTCGACATGCCCTTTCATGACCGCCTAAACCCCGATGCCAAAGAGGGACTAGAGGCAGTGATTTCAGAGCTTGGTCCACGTGTCGAGCGGTTTTCTCCAACACCGCAGCTCGCAGATCTCGTGAATGTTCACAAGACGATCTACGACTATGAAGTCGCGGGCAATTTCGCCGAACTTGCTGTCGACAGTTTCGACGCACTGAGTTCCGAATTGCAGGATGGTATCAAACGTGGACAGTCGATCAGTAGTGCCCAATATGAAGACTGTCTTGGCGTGATGGAATCGGCAAATCAGTTTTTTGCCAATTTCTTCAATGATTTCGACGGAATTTTGGCGCCATCTGCATCGGGCCAGGCACCAATGATTTCATTGGGAACAACCGGTGATGCAATCTATTGCACCACTTGGACACTGGCTGGTCTGCCGAGTTTGAGCATGCCGCTTTTGGTTGGTGAAAACGATTTACCCATCGGCGTGCAATTGATCGGTGCTTTGGAGGAAGACGACCGTTTGCTGCGCACGGCCGCCTGGATACAGAAAAGTCTCGCCCAACAAAACCAAAACGGGGAGTAAGAAATTGTCACGTCTCACCAACATTATCATGGGTGTGATTGGTACCGGTTTGATGGCCGTGTTCGTGATTGGCCTATCGTACAGCATTTCAACGGGTTTCGCCGGGTTGTGGGGCGGATTACCTTTCGCGATCATCGCGATCTTCGTGATTGCACTTGCGCTTTACAACTTTTGGGAAGACGCCGTCAGAAGGAGGGACTAATTCCATGAGTGGAAAACCCGTTCTTTGGTTGCCCCGGCGCGTCTCCGACGCAACCGTCGCCCGGGCGCGCCAGGACTATGACGTCATGCTCAATGAAGCCGATACGCCTGGCACTGCCGACGAAATTGTGGCGATGAGCGCTAATGTCGATGCAATGATGCCATGTCATTCCGAGCATTTCAGCGCAAGTGTGGTGGCCCGGCTTGACCCGCGGTTGAAAATCATTGCGAACCACTCAGTGGGCATGGACCATTGCGATATCCCTGCATTGAAAGCGCGCGATATCGTTGTAACGAACACGCCAGATGTCTTGTCAGATGCAACTGCCGAACTGGCTATGCTGCTGATGCTTGGCGCTGCGAGACGCGCAGTCGAAGGCGACCGGCTGGTGCGGACTGGGGCATGGGACAGCTGGGGGCCATCCTTCATGGTTGGTAAACAGGTGACTGGCGCCCGCATCGGTATTGTTGGCATGGGCCGGGTCGGCAGGGCATTCGCCGCAAAGGCGCGCGGTTTTGACATGGAAATTCACTACTACAACCGGTCCCGCCTGGCTCCCGAACAAGAGCAAGGTGCAATCTATCATGACACCATTGAAAGCTTGTTGCCGGTGTCTGACTTCCTGTCACTACATTGCCCGGCTACGCCCGAAACCTTGGATTTGATGAACTCTCAGCGGTTTGGACTTTTGCCGGACGGTGCAGTCCTGGTCAATTCCGCTCGCGGCGCATTGGTCGATGAAACCGCCCTTCTGGAAGCTGTCGAGTCCGGAAAACTGGCAGCAGCGGGTCTCGATTGTTTTAAAACCGAGCCAGGCGGAAATCCAGCATTCACAGAACATGAAGCCATTTTCATGCTGCCACATATCGGCAGCGCCACGACCAGAACACGCGACGCAATGGGGTTTCGCGCACTGGATAATTTGGACGCGTTCTTCGCTGGTCAGACACCGCGCGACGCATTTTAGGAAAAGACAATTACGATGGCAAAAGTTGCGTTTCTTGGCCTTGGGGTCATGGGCTATCCGATGGCCGGCTATCTGCAGAAAGCCGGGCACAATGTAACGGTCTACAACCGCACCACTTCCAAGGCTGAAAAATGGGCCGACGAATTCGGCGGCGACTTTGCGCCAACACCACGCGAAGCTGCTTCGGGAGCAGAATTTGTGTTTAGTTGTGTAGGTAATGATGACGATCTGCGTAGCGTCTGCCTGGGAGACCAGGGGGCATTCAAAGGAATGGCTGCGTCGTCTGTTTTTGTAGATCACACCACAGTGTCCGCCAAAGTGACAGGTGAACTTTGTGGCGTGGCAAAGGCAAGCGGTATCGACTTTGTCGATGCGCCAGTTTCAGGAGGCCAGGCTGGTGCTGAGAACGGTCAGCTCGTCGTAATGTGCGGTGGCGATCAAGCGGCCTACGACCGGGCAGAACCGCTAATCAACGCTTTTGCGAAGAAATGCGTTCGCCTTGGTGAAAGCGGTGCCGGGCAATTGACAAAAATGGTCAACCAGATCTGCATAGCTGGACTTGTTCAGGGGCTTTCAGAAGGACTGCATTTTGCCGAGAAGGCAGGTCTTGACGGGCGGGCAGTGATCGATGTGATCGGCGGTGGTGCTGCAGGCAGCTGGCAAATGGTGAACCGCTACGAGACGATGCTTGACGATCAATTTGAGCATGGTTTTGCGGTTGACTGGATGCGTAAGGACCTTGGCATCTGTCTGTCAACAGCCAATGAGAATGGAGCAAGCCTGCCTGTAACCGCCCTCGTTGATCAGTTTTACAAGGATGTTCAGAAGCTTGGCGGTGGCCGTTGGGATACGTCATCCTTGATCAAGCGCCTGCGCAAGATGGACTGAATTCCTAACAGGGTTTCCGCGGCATCTCTCGCACTACCCGTAAATTGCCTTGTGATGCGCGACGGCAATTTGCTGCGCCACTTTTGCAGCTCGCGCAATCAACTCGTTGCGCGGCTCTCCAATGTAAGTCGCTGTGAACCGAAGCGGTGTTGGTTGCCAGCCGGGATCAAAGGTCGCGATCCTGTTTTCCTCAACAAGTCGGCGACCGAGCACATGGGGCAGAATGCCGACACCAATTCCTGACGCCACCATCTCAAAGCCCGTTGAAAGGGAATTCGTCGGGAAGATCTGGGCGGTGCTGCCATACCGGTCTCGCAGCGACTGTGTAAGTTCGCGGTGCGGACGTGAGTTCCGGTTATAGGTGATCACCGGCGTGGTTCTGAGATCAATGTCCTTGAGGTCAATAGGCCGGTACCAGGCGAGGTCAAAAGCAGGAAGATCAAGATTGTCGGCGCTGTATTCTGAAATAGGACCCATCAGGATGGTCAGGTCCAGAGAACGGTCCATCAGCATCTCACGCAGGTTCTGAGAAATATCGACAGAGACCTCGATATTGAGACGCGGAAAAGTCCGGTGAAGTTCGCTTAGAAAATCCGGTAACCAGGTCTGGGCAACCGTCTCGGCCACGCCGAGTCGCAAGAGAGAACTGATGCTATCCACTGCCATCACATCGGCCTTGATGCGTTCCATGATTTCCATGATCTGCTCGGCATGTTGACGCAACAACACCCCGTTCCGGGTAAGAACAACCCCGGTTGACACGCGGCTGAAGAGCTCGGTTCCAAGATAAGACTCCAGACCGGAAATCCTCGTTGAAACAGCAGGTTGCGAGATATTCATCTGTTCTGCTGCCTTTCTGACACCACCCATTCGCGCGACCGTCAAGAAGGTTCTCAATTGTTCAAAAGTCATGCCACCTCGCTTGGATAAAGTGATCCATTATTATTATCACTTTGGACAAAAAATCACGATTTGACTTAATACTACTTCCACCGCAGCATTTTGCCACTGACTTTTTCGAGGTGGACATGACGAACGTACTTGCAGAGTTTTCGGAAATTTTTGACCAGGGTACGACGGCCCAGCGCCTGATGATCAGGCAAGGCCTCTATGCAGGTCATACTGCTGGCCTGGCCAAGGGGAAACTACAGTGCAATCTGGCCATTCTACCTGGTGAATTTGCAGAAGATTTTCACACGTTCTGCCGCCTTAACCCGAAACCCTGCCCACTGGCTGGCGTCTCGCAAAAGGGGCGGTTTGCCATTCCAAGACTGGGAGACGATGTAGATATTCGAACAGATGCTGCTCGCTACAACATCTATCGTTTCGGAAAGCTGGAAAAGCAGGTTAGCGATTTGCGTGAGCTGTGGCGCGAGGATCTTGTTGCGTTTGCAATCGGGTGTTCGTTCACCTTTGAAGACGCACTCCGCTGCGCCGGAGTTGAAATGCGCCACGTTGCCAGCAACGTCACAGTCCCGATGTTCAGAACATCAATCGCAACACAGGCTAGCGGTCCTTTTGGTGGTGGCATGGTGGTGTCGATGCGACCGATACCTGAGCAAAGGCTTGAGGAAGTTCTTGCCATTTGCAGAACGTACCCGCTCGCCCACGGTGCGCCTATCCATGTTGGTGCTCCTGATGAGATTGGCATCTCCGATCTCAATGCACCAGACTGGGGGCAACCAGTTGCGTTCAAGGATGGCGAGGTTCCGGTTTTCTGGGCCTGTGGCGTGACACCCCAGGCAGCGATCATGACGGCAAAACTGCCTCTGTCGATCACCCATGCCCCTGGTGCAATGCTCATTGCAGATGTCGATGAGCTCACCACCCCGCTCTACCCCTATAACGATAACTAACTGATAAAACGAGAAAATCAGAGGATGGAACTAGACATGAAGAAACTGATGGCATTATCCGCAATCTCGCTGATTGCACTCGCTGCCGGTTCTTCGGCACAAGCTGAAGAAATTGCTGTTGTGGGAAGCTGGAGCGGGTTGCCGCTGCACAAGCAATATGAGGCACCTTTCTGGAACGAAACCCTACCGGAAATTTCCGGTGGCGAAATGTCTGCCACCCTGACAACACACGACCAGATGGGCATTTCCGGAGGTGACGTCTTCCGGCTGCTGTCGCAGGGTGTCTTTGATGTGGGCATGACCGTCGCCGATTACGCAGTCTCCGACAGTGTCGCTCTTGAAGCACTGGACGTGCCGCTGATCGCCACAGACGCCGCCACCGCTCAAAAGGCAGTGGAAGCAGCAAGGCCGATGGTCGACGAAATCTACAAGGACGTTTTCAACGCCAAGGTTCTGGGCATTGCGCCCTATCCGCCGCAGGTCGTGTTCTGCAACGCAGAGATCTCTTCACTCGACGACCTGAAAGGCAAGAAAATACGCGCCTCCGGCCGCATGACCGCCAAGTTTCTTGAGGCCCTTGGTGCAGAAGGCGTGAATGTCGGCTTCGGTGAAGTACCCGGCGCCTTGCAACGCGGCGTGGTTGACTGCGCGATCACTGGCGCCGGGTCTGGCTACAATGCCGGCTGGTGGGAAGTGTCGACACACCTGATGCCAATCCCACTTGGTGGTTGGGATCCGGTTGTCACTGCGATCAATCTGGACAAATGGAACTCCCTCTCCGATGCTCACCAGGCTGCGCTCGAAAAAGGCGTGAAGGAAAACCTCGAAGCACCTGCCTGGAAGTCCGCGCAGAACGCACTTGAAAACGACATTGCCTGTCTGACAGGTAATGGCGAGTGCCCGTATGGAGATGCCCGCGGCCTGATTCTGGTCGAAGCAAGTGATGCCGATCAAGCCAGGGCCAAAGATGTACTTGTCTCGGAAGTCCTGCCGGACTGGGCCGAACGCGCTGGCGGTGACTGGGCGAAACGCTGGAGCGACAGCGTTGGTCAGGTAACCGGTGTCAATCTGGTAACAAACTAAGGCATGAATCTCATGACTTCCCTGGTTTCACTCATTCGACGGATCAATGACCGTCTCGCAATTGCTGTCGGCCTGATACTGCTTGGATGTGTGGCATTCACACTCATCGAGATTGCCGCCCGAAGGTTGGGCGGTTCTCTCGGGGGAGTCGATGAGATTTCCGGCTATGTGATGGCTGTTACCACCAGTTGGGGCATCAGCTACGCCCTGACAGAGCAGGCCCATGTTCGCATCGACCTGCTTCGTCAGCGCCTTGTCCCCTTCGGACGGGCCGTCTTCGACATCATTTCCCTGGTCTGTCTGGCCGGAACAGCCATTGTGGTTGCCTGGCGCGGCTGGAGCGTTCTGGAAAAAACGCTTTCAACCGGTGCCAGAGCCAACACACCCCTGGAAACGCCTCTTTGGATCCCGCAATCGCTCTGGTGGGCTGGCTGGGTCTGGTTCGCTGTCTCAGCAAGCATTCTTCTTGGTTCTGTCCTGATGAAATTCCTCTCCTCCGACTACAAATCCATTGACCAAATTGCCGGTGCGAGGGGGGAGATATGATCGCCTTTACCTCTGTCGGTCTTCTCGGACTTCTGACACTCTCCATACCCGTTGGCATTGTTCTATTTCTGTTGGCCTTCGGCATTGACACGTTCTTTAGCCCGTTTCCCCTGATGCGCGGTCTTGGGCAAGTGGTCTGGTCGTCCTCCAACAGCGCCACCCTGATTGCCATCCCCCTGTTTGTGTTGCTGGGGGAAATCCTCGTGCGCAGCGGCGTGGCAAAGCGTACCTATGCTGCCCTTGAAAAATGGGTGGCCTGGATGCCCGGTGGGTTGATCCACGCAAATGTCGCGACATCGACAATGTTCTCGGCGACGTCCGGATCATCGGTAGCAACAGCTGCAACCGTGGCCACTGTTGCGATGCCGCAGGCAACGGCGCTGGGCTACAATCCGAAACTCTTTTCCGGTGCCATTGCTGCCGGGGGTACACTTGGCATCATGATCCCACCGTCGATCAACCTGATCGTCTACGGTTTTCTGACTGAAAGCTCGATCCCGCAGCTTTTCCTGGCCGGTCTGGTTCCCGGACTTGGCCTTGCTGCCCTCTTCATGGCGATCACGGTGGTCCTGTGTGTCCTCAAGCCCTCGCTTGGAGGCCCCAAACGGTCAAGCACTCTTCGCGAAAAGCTGGAGGGATTGACGGATCTGCTGCCAATCTTCGGCCTGTTTGGAGCAATCGTGGGCTCCATCTACGCGGGCTGGGCAACTCCGACCGAAGCAGCAACGGTTGGAGTTGCCATCGCTCTCATGATCGCCGCTCACCAAAAGGCTCTTGACTGGGATATGCTCTCCAAGGCTTTGCGCGGTGCGGTCAAGACATCGGCCATGATCATGCTGGTCGTCATCGGCGCATATGTCCTGAATTTTGCCTTGACGGCGGCAGGTGTCAGCCGCGCCTTGCAAAATGTTCTGAACGGACTTGGCCTTGGCCCGCTTGAAACCCTGCTCGTGATCATCCTGATCTACATCGTTCTGGGCTTTTTCATCGAGACGCTGTCACTGATGGTTGCGACTATCCCGATCGTCGTGCCGATCATTGTCCAGCTTGGTTATGACAAGATCTGGTTCGGCATTCTGATGATCATCCTGGTCGAAATGGCCCTGATCACACCACCCGTCGGGCTCAATCTTTATGTGGTTCAAGCAGCGCGCAAATCAGGCAGTTTCAGTGACGTTATGCTCGGCTGCATTCCCTATGCGCTGGCCATGCTGGCCATGGTTGGTCTGTTGATCCTGATGCCGCAGCTGGCGCTCTTCCTTCCTTCAACCCTCTAGCGAGAAAACGCATGCAATTCCAAACGGCAAACGGAGTGCTGACCAGCACTCCGAACCGGCTCATTGTGGCTGGCTGGACCGGACGCAACCGGGCCGCGGTGGATCATCACATCAAAGAGCTGACTGCCATCGGCGTCCCCGCTCCGTCTTCTGTTCCACTATTTTATCAATGCTCACCGTCTCTTTTGACACAAGAGACTTCCATTCAAGTGCTTGGAGCTGAAACATCGGGAGAAGCCGAGCCTTTTCTTATGCATGTCAATGGCAAGGCTTGGCTTGGCCTTGCATCCGATCATACGGACAGGGCGCTCGAAACCCATTCTGTGGCAGCTTCCAAACAGGTGAGCGCAAAACCTGTTGCCGACAAGCTTTGGGAATTTGAATCGGTCACAGATCATCTGGATGACATCAAACTCCAATCCTGGATCAAGGAAGGTAGCGATTGGGTCCTCTATCAGGACGGGGCGCTAGACTCCATTTTGCCGCTTCAGGCCTTGACGACCGCGGCCGGTCTTGAGGAAGGCACTGCAATGCTCTGCGGTACTTTGCCCGCAATCGGCGGCGTGAGACCCGCCGGAGAGTTCAGGATGACACTTACAGACCCGGTTCTCGGACAATCGATTACTTGGAGCTACAAGGCCTCTGCCCTTGAGATCATTTCGTGATATCCATTTGAAGACTCACTGGAACGAGGATCCTGACATCATGAGTGCACCATTTCCCTGGGCGAGCGAAAATGCCGAGAGCAGACTTGAAGCCGCTCTCAGCAGGGCAACCGGGGATACCGCTGCCGCGAGCGTGTTCATCAAACTTCTTGAAGACCGCGCACGAAAGCAGGCGAAGGCAGCGAGCAGCATCAAAAGGCCTTTGGACGGTGCGCTCATCAGCATCAAGGCACTTTTTGATGTTGCCGGAGAAACGACGACATCAGCAACAACGGTTCTTGCAAACCATCCGCCGGCACGCGCTGACGCCGTGGCAATCGCAAGGCTGGATGCCGCCGGTGGGATCTTCGTGGGCATCACCAACATGTCTGAATTCGCTTATTCGGGACTAGGTCTCAATCCGCACTACGGAACCCCGCAAAACCCGACATATCCCGGATGTGCTCCCGGCGGCTCGACCAGTGGCGGCGCGGTCTCGGTAGCTCTGGGGATCTGCGATATAGCGATTGGTAGCGACACTGGCGGTTCCTTGCGGATTCCCGCAACATATACCGGCATCACTGGTTTCAAACCGACCCAGGAATCAGTCACAATGACAGGTGGCAAACCACTGTCAGATAGTCTGGACAGTTTTGGTCCGATGGCAAAAAGCGTCGCAGAGTGTGAGCTTGCCTGGCAGGTGATGGCCGGACGAAACGTCTCTCCAATCACACCGGCTGCAACGCATTTGATCATTCCAACAAATTTCGGTTTTACCGAAATTGATCCTGAAGTCGCCAAGAGCTTTGAAGCGCTCACCCGGCTCCTGCACGACTCTGGCCTTAAGGTGATTGAAAAAGAGCTTGCTTGCATGAAGCTCTATGACGAAGTGCCGCCCTGGCACATGACTTCCGTTGAATCGCGAGCGCATTACGAAGATCATTTTCAGGCCTCTCCCGAGCAATTCGATCCACGCGTTCACGCGCGTATGGGACGGGCTGAAGAAATATCTGCCGTCAAATACCGGCAAACGCTCAACCGCCGTATGGACTTCATCGCCGCTTTCAATGAAGAGCTAGGCCCTGCTTCGCTCCTATTGCCGACAACTCCGAAACTGCCGCCGAAAATCGAGGACCTGGAAGACGACGATACCTTTAACCGCATGAACTTGCTGGCATTGCGCAACCCGTCCCTCGGCAACGTCGCCGATGCCTGCAGCATCGCACTGCCTTACCAGCACGACGGCAATACCGTGAGCGCCATGCTGATCGCCAGAGGTGGTCGCGACAAGGCTCTTCTGGCTTGTGCGAAGGTGGTTGAAGAAGCGATCCGGAAATTCTGATCGAGCCTGAAATACCCATCGTTGGCAAATATTTCTGATATCACCGGCAGCGTTCGGTAATTCGGAACGACGACACGGGACGAACTCTGCCTGCTTCAAAATCACTGGTGCTTTGCCGCCTACCTTTAGTTATAAATTACAGGTGTGAATTTGGATGCTTAGAAAATGCCAACCATTTATCAGCTCAAGTCCCGGTTTCAGGACCTGCTTCGCCCGATATGCCAACGCCTCGCGAACAACGGTGTTACCGCCAACCAGGTAACTCTGGCAGCGCTCGGTCTTTCCGTTCTGGAAGGATTTGCATTGTGGCTGTTCCCTGGCGCCGCCCTGCCCTTGTTGCTTTTGCCTGTGGTTCTCTTCGTGCGCATGGGGCTGAATGCCATCGATGGCATGCTGGCGCGCGAGCATAATCAGAAATCGGATCTTGGCGCTGTCCTGAATGAGCTGGGCGATGTTATTTCCGACGCTGCCCTCTACCTGCCCTTCGCCATACTTCCATTTGTCTCTGCCGAACTCGTGGTCGGGCTGGTCGTTGTAGCGATTATCGGTGAGATGATGGGGGTCATTGGCGTTCAGATCGGTGCCAGCCGTCGTTATGACGGCCCATTTGGAAAGAGTGACCGGGCTGCACTTTTCGGCCTGTGCGGCTTCATGATTGCACTTGGGCTGACGGCACCACTGCTCTACCTGGTCCTCTTTGGATCAGGGTTGATCCTTTCCGCAGTGACCGTCTGGAACCGGGCTCGTGCGGCACTCAAGGAGCTTTCCTCTCAATGACACTTGATACAATACATTGGGCCCTGATCGGCATCTGGGGGCTGCTGGCACTCGCGAGCGTCATTGTCTATGTGATCTCGAAGCGCTCTGAAAAGAACATGACGGAGCTTGTCCAGCGCACGCAAAGCTGGTGGGTGATGGTCGCGATCTTCACCGTCGCCTTTCTGGTCAGCAACACGATCTCGATTATCGTTTTTGCCCTGATCAGTTTTCTGGCGCTCAAGGAGTTCTTCTCCATGATCCCGACCCGCCGGGCTGACCGGCGCGTACTGTTCTGGGTCTATCTCTCGATCCCGATCCAGTACTTCTGGGTTTATGACAGCTACTACGGCATGTTCGCGGTTTTCATCCCGGTCTACATGTTCCTGTTCCTGCCCTTTGCCAGCCTGTTGTCTCAACAGACAGATGGTTTCCTGCGGTCTGTCGGAACGCTCAACTGGGGCTTGATGCTGTGCGTCTTTTCCATCAGCCACGCGGCATTCCTGCTGATCATGCCGGCAACTTCCGGAAACAGTGCGGGCGGCGCAGGTTTGCTGCTTTTCCTCATCTTCCTGACCCAGTTCAACGATGTTGCCCAATACACCTGGGGCAAGATGTTCGGCAAACGCAAGATCATCCCTGGTGTCAGTCCGAACAAGACCTGGGAAGGTTTTCTCGGCGGCGTCGGCACCACTTTCGTTCTGGCGCTTCTGGTCGCACCACTGGTCACGCCGTTTGACATGATCCACGCCGCTGCTGCCGGACTGCTCATCCCGGTTGCAGGTTTTGTTGGCGACGTAACGGTCTCCGCTCTGAAACGCGATCTTGGTGTCAAGGACACTGGCAGTTTGATCCCTGGTCACGGCGGTATAATGGACCGCATCGACAGCCTGACGTTCACAGCCCCGCTGTTCTTCCACTTCACACGCTATTTCTATTATTAGGAGGTTCACGCCTTGCTGCAGAAGACCTTCTACTTCTTCGTGAAAGTCGCCGTTCTGTTCCTGCTGGGTCTCAATGTCCGGCGCAAGGAGCTGCTGCCATCTGAAGGCCCGGCCATCGTCGTTGCCAATCACAACAGCCACCTGGATACGATGGTGCTGATGGCGCTGATGCCGCTATCAAAACTGAAAGGCATCAAGCCGGTCGCCGCAGCTGATTACTTCTTTTCTTCGCCCTTGAAGGCCTGGTTTTCGGAAAACGTGCTCGGAATTATTCCAGTTGAGCGTGGTGGTGAAGATAAGACCATCGACCCATTAGAGGGGTGTTATCAGGCGCTCTCGGAAGGGAAAGTCCTGGTCCTTTTTCCGGAGGGATCGCGCGGCGAACCGGAGCAGATGACCGATTTGAAAAAGGGCGTTTCCTTTCTCTCTGAACGGTTTCCCGAAGCGCCAGTCGTCCCTGTTTTCACACACGGCCTCGGCAAGGCCTTGCCAAAAGGCTCTTTCCTGCTCGTGCCATTCTTCTGCGATATTTTCATCGGCGAACCAATCACTTGGGACGGTGACCGGACTCAGTTCATGAACGCCTTGAAGGATCGCTTCAGCAAACTTTCAGCGGAAAAGAACTTTGCGCCCTGGGAGTAGGACGTTCGCTGCCATTTGGGGGTTTGCAGAAGCAACGCTGTTTTTCATTGTTCCCGATGTGCTGATCTCCAGCCTTGCTCTGAGCTCTCTCAGGAAAGCTCTCTGGGCCTGCGCCATCGCTGCACTGGCTGCAAGCGTGGGTGGTTTGCTGGTCTGGTTTTTTGCGTTCAATTATCCATTGGCGACCAGGGAAATCTTGATTCACATCCCGGGAATATCTGAAGGTTCGTTTCGGTCAGTTGAACACTTACTGACTAATGGTCTGTACGAAGGCATGGTGCAAGGTGCGTTTTCCGGAGTGCCATATAAAATATTCGCTGCGGAAGCAGGTGCTTCGAGGCAAAACCCAGCGCTCTTCACGCTGCTTTCTGTTGCCGCCCGTCTGCCACGATTTGTGTTAGTTGCGTTCATCACCTGGAGCCTGTCCCACCTCGTCGGTGGCAGGCTTTCCATAAAAAACAAACTCGGCCTCTGCCTCGTCTTATGGGCAGTATTTTATATCTTCTATTTCGCGGTGATCGGCTGGTAGGCCAATGGCACGTATTTCCCAAACCCAAACGAACCGGCACGACGGAGATGGATTGGCCGATACCAAGCATCTAAACCAGCACCGAAAGCCCCCAACCGCCCAATGCTGACCCAAGCAGCACATAAAGGAGCGGAACATGGAAACGCAGCAACGCGACGCCGGACGCTATTGCAAGAACCAGAACCCGCCAGTCGAAGCTGCTGAGATCAGGCACCCACAGTGTCAGCCAACCTTTCTGGACTTGACTGACATCAGCGAAGAGCACATGCAGCCCAAACCAGACAGACAGGTTCAGAACCACCCCGACAACGGCTGCAATGATGGCTGACAGCGCAGCTTTCAGACGAGGCTGCGAAGAGATCCAATCGATGTAGGGAGCACCAGCAAATATCCATAGGAAACACGGCGCAAACGTCGCCCAAAGAGCGACAACTCCCCCAAGGAACCCGAGCGCCATCCCCCCGGCACGCTCTGCTGCCAGAAAACCGACAAACTGCGTCACCAGAATGAGAGGCCCGGGCGTTGTCTCAGCCATGCCAAGCCCATCCATCATTTCCCCGGCAGTCAGCCAGCCATGGCCCGTGACAACGTCCTGGGCCATGTAGGCAAGAACCGCATAGGCACCGCCAAATGTGACCACAGCCAGTTTGGAAAAAAACACGCCGATCTCGCCCAGAATGGGGCTACCGGCAAACGCACTGATGAGTGCAAGTGGTGCCAGCCAGATCACCAGCCACAAAACCACTGTCCTAAACGTTCGCCAATGCGAGATCTTGTTGAGATCAGGAGCGTCTGAAGTCGTCGCCTTTCGGTATCCGAACAAAGCCCCATAGAGTGCAGCGGAAAAGACGATCAGCGGAAAAGGCAGCGACAGGAAGAAGATCCCGATGAAGGCCAGTCCGGAGATCAGCCACTGATCAGTTCCCGACAATGCACGCTTGGACAAGCGCAACAAGGCCTCGAAAACAACAACAAGGACGGCTGCTTTTATGCCCAAAAACAAATTCTGAACTACCGACATTTCACCAAAGCGGGCGTAAATGGCAGCCAGTGCGAAAATCACTGCAGCACCGGGCAAGATAAACAACAACCCTGCAGCAAGGCCACCTGCATAACCACGCAATCGCCACCCTGCATAGGTTGCCAACTGCATGGCCTCCGGCCCTGGAAGCAGCATGCAAAAGCCCAAGGCATTCAGATAAGTCTTTTCATCCAGCCATTTGGTCTCATGAACCAGTTTTCGGTGCATCAGAGCGATTTGTGCTGCCGGCCCCCCGAAGGAAAGAAAGCCAATGCCTGCAAACACCTGCAGGAACTGCAGGCTTGACGCAGAGCTGCGCGGCTCCTGAGGCCGCGCGTAATCTGAGTTTACCGACATGGTTCAGGCTTTCTTTGACGAAGAAGGCCAGTCGTGACCTTCCTCAGTTGCATCGCGGGACCAGCGATAAAACGCATCATAAAGCCCCATACCGGCTTCCAGCTGCTGCAGATCATCGCGGTACATGCGCGACAGTCCAAGCGAGGCTGCGAGCAACCCTGCAGCTTCTGGTGCCAGATCATGACGATTGGTGTCTGCTCCGCGCACTATCGTCGCCAGCCTCAAAAGAGCATCCGTCTCAAGACCAAGTTCCTCGAGCATTGTGTCGAAGCTGCAGCGGTCCCCCCTGTGGCTCCAGAAGGAACCTTCTACGTCAAAAGGCGTTGCCTTGAACCTGTCCACAACGCCCTCAACCTGTGAAGGCGAAACGAACAGGAATTGTGCCGAAGGGTCAATAAAACGGCGAATGAGCCAGGGACAGGCAATCCGGTCAATTTTAGGCCTGTGACGCGTAACCCAGACAGTTTGGTTTCGATCGTTTTTCTGCGGAAGTTTGTCAGCCGGGACTTTGGGTAAGGACGCATCCCGCCAGGCAAATGAGCCACCTTCCAGATGCTCGGCAGAAACACCAGCAGACCTTAGAATAGCTGCAGCGCCTTCGCTCAGCTTCAGCCCCTTCTGGCAGACAACAACAACCTTGCGTCCGCTCAGGTCCTGCTTGGCAGCAAGATCACCAATTGCTTCGAACGGGTACCGGAATGAAGACGGAATGAAGTAGGGATCGTCGACGAAATCCTCGTCGATGCGCACATCGACGATTATCGGAGCGTCAGGTGTACCGACAATTCTATAAAGCTGTGAAACGGAAATCGAGTTAAGAGACGGCATGGCGCGTCCTCCCTTTCAAAAATGGGGTTACGGACGCGAAACTTCAGCTGGCGCCTCACGGGGTGTTCGCATTCCCCATGAGCCCTGTGTGCCAAATCACACAATTCATGTCAAGCAGACGCCTGACGCCCAACCAGTCAGCAGGCGCAGACCGCAACACGCCCTTCAAGGCCTGATTGGATACCTGTCAGGTTCCTCAAACACATCAATAGCCTTGGTGCCAGCCTTGATGATCGCTTCATGTTCCACACCGCTGGGAATGTCATATATCGCTCCAGGCCCGAGCGTTTTGGTTTCCCCACCAATCGTGAACTCAATCTCCCCGCTTAATACTGTTCCCCACTGCGCCAGATGAGAATGTGGCGGCAGCACCATGTCCTTTTTAAAGTCAAAAAACACCACCAGACCGGCATCGGAACGCACTGCGTAGGACTTCACCACATCATCTGGAAATGGAATATCCAGCGCTGGAAATTTCTTTATGAATTCAGGTAATTGCATGTCATCTCCAATAGTATCGACAAATTCAGGGTCGGAAAATTTCCAAGAAACGGCTCACGATCAAGCCGCGTTGGCCTTGGTTGCCTCTCAATGCTTAGGAGTCCCAAATATCAATCAGCGAAATATGTGTTGCCTCCACTTTAACGAGAAAATAGCGTCGCTCTTGGAGATCTGATCAGAAATTTGAGAAGAGAGCAATGTCAGCTGAAGCCTGGGCTCCCCGAACCATTAATCGCAATCATGCATTCATTTCAATGCTGATCATGGTTCCACTCGGCGGAGCTGCGACTGATATTTACATTCCTTCATTGCCAGCAATGGAAAAATTCTTCCACGCTGACGCTTTCGCAGTTCAGGCGACCCTGCTTGTTTTCATGGCTGGATATGGCGTTGGTCAAATTATCGCCGGGCCACTGACGGATTCTTACGGGCGGCGCATCCCAATCCTGATAACAACCTGCCTGTTTGTCCTCACCTCTGTCGGGATTGCCCTCGCACCGCCGCTTTGGCTGGTCATCACGCTGCGAGCAGCGCAAGGGATTTTAGTCGCTTGTTCAGCGGTTGGGGCGCGGGCAATCATCGCTGACTGTTACAAGGGTGACGAGAGAAAAAAAGCCGCGAACTGGATGACAATTGCCTGGGCGACCGGTCCGATCTTGTCGCCGGCGCTTGGCGGATATCTCCAAGTCTGGTTCGGTTGGACCGCATCGTTCTGGTTCCTGGCCGGATGGGGCGTCGTTGTCGTCGTGATCGCTTCCGTATTACTGCCTGAAACAAGGGACGAAACACTACGAAAGCCTCTACCGGAAGCATTCGCGGTTTATAAAAGCATGGTCATTGATCCAGTCTATGTGCCGACCGCTTTGGGAATGGCCTGCCTCATTTCGGTTATGTACGGCTTCGAGGTATTGGCACCGTTCTACATACAGACGAACCTGCACCACAGCCCTGTCTATTACGGCCACCTTCAGCTTTTGCTTGGGTCACTTTGGCTTGCCGGAAATTTCTTCAACAGGATCGTCAGCACGAAAGTAAAGGCAATTCAGATCATCACGACGGCAGCGGGCGCCTCCCTGGCAATAAGCATATTGATGCTTTTCCTGGATATTTCGGGCATATTCAGCGTTGCTGCCCTGATTGTACCTGCCGGAATAATCTATTTTCTGATGGCGATGATCTGGCCCAACGGATACGCGAAATGTCTGTCCCGTTTCCCTGACGCAGGTGGCAGTGCAAATGCACTTGTCAGCGGTTTGTTCATCATCGTCAGCGCGGGATTTACTGCTGTTGCTTCCCTGCTTGAAGCCTCATCTGCATGGCCTTTGTGGACCTTGTACATTTTCGTGACTGCAGCGACGCTGGTCTTTTTCGTCGGATTTCTCAGGAAGGAATTTGACTACATTGTCAAATAATCAAAACGCAATTCAGTTTGCCTTGGCTTTGCCTGCATCAGCTTTACCACCAACGACCAAACGGGCCCCGTTGGCTTGGCGGAAATCCAGGTAAGCAGAATACGGCTGATGCAAGAGTAGCTGTTGAGGAGAACTAACCGTTCAGCACGTCTTTCACGGTCGTGGCCAGCTGTTTCAGCGTGAAAGGTTTCGGCAGGAAGAAGAATTTCTCGCCTTCAGGCAGGTTCTCTTCAAACGCGTCCTGCGCATAACCGGATACGAATATGATCTTCAGGTCCGGGCTGGTCTTCCGCAACTCGACGAGCAGGGTCGGACCATCCATTTCAGGCATGACGACATCGGAGACAACTAGATCGATCTCACCCTCCGTTTCTTCCATGACCTCAAGCGCTTCGCTGCCAGACCCTGCCTCATGGACCGTATAGCCGCGAGAGGCGAGTGCACGCGCAGCAAAGGCCCGCACAGCCTCTTCATCTTCAACCAGCAAGATAGAGGCGGAACCGGTGAGATCGGCAACCTTCTCCGGTTCGCGCTCCTTGGGTGCCGGTTTCGTTTCCTCGACAATTTCCGGAATATGCCTTGGCAGGAACAGGCGGAAAGTACTGCCCTCGTCTATCTCTGACGTACAGAAGATGAACCCACCGCTTTGCTTGACGATGCCGTACACCGTGGACAGCCCAAGTCCCGTCCCCTTGCCGACTTCCTTGGTGGAAAAGAACGGATCAAAGATCTTTTCCATCACGTCCGCTGGCATGCCGTGACCGGTGTCTTCCACCTCGACCAGCGTATATTCTCCCGGCGGCATTCCACGGGTGTTTTCAAACTGCGTGGACTCAGATTCCGATACATTGCGTGTCCGGATCGTGAGCCGGCCACCAACAGCCATTGCATCTCCGGCATTCACAGCCAGATTGACGATCACCTGTTCCAGCTGATTGAGGTCGGCCATGACAGGCCACAGATCGCGACCGTGGATCACCTTGAGATCAACTTTCTCACCCAAAAGACGGTCAAGAAGAATAGAGAGGTCCGCCAGAACGTCATTGAGCTCAAGCTGCTGCGGCCGCAAGGTCTGCCTGCGGGAGAAAGCCAACAGCTGGCGCACAAGCCCGGCTGCCCTGTTGGCGTTCTGCTTGATGTTCATAATGTCCTGGAAAGACGGATCGGTCGGGCGATGACTGGCTAGAAGCAAATCGGAAAAGCCGATGATCGCGGTCAGGACGTTGTTGAAGTCATGTGCAACACCACCGGCCAGCTGTCCAATCGCCTGCATCTTCTGGCTTTGGGCAAATTGCGCTTCCAGCGCGCGTTGCTTGGTGGTTTCAAGCGCATAGACGATAGCAGCTTCACCGTCGCCTTCGCCCTCTTGCACGGCAGATACATAGAACGTGGCTGAACGCGGGTCGTTGCCCTCCACGAGAGGAATATCGACCGGCGCAATTTCACCAATACCATTGGCGGCGGCAGAGAGAGCCCTGGCCAGGTTTTCGCGTCCGCTTTCTGTTACATAGGCTTCCAGCTTCGGCGCCCCGTCGTCAGAGTCTACGGCGCCAAAAAGTTTCAGGAACGGCGCATTGGTGCGCAGCACCCTGCCATCCTTGTCGAGCGAGGCAATTGCCATTGGCGTGTTGTTGAAGAAGCGTGCAAACCGAACTTCTGCCGCCCTCAGCGTTTCCGACGCTTCCTCTCCCTCGCCGCGAGAGCGGTTTAAAACGAGTGTGCGGCTGTCTCCGGCCTGCCCGTTCTCGCCAAAAGGCACCCGATGAAGCAGGCGTACCGGCAAACCACGGCCGTTACGGGCCACGAAATCGAGGTCGAATGTCTCGCTTTTAACTTCACCAGCCTGACCTTTGACAGAACGGATCAGCTCCGTGCCATCGCCCCGCACGATACCGGAAAGGTCAAGGTCGCCAGCATCAAACTGGGCCAGATCATACCCGAGCCAATCGGCCAGTGTGGCGTTCAGATAGACAATGCGGCCTTCAGCGTCGCAGGAAAAGAAACCGGCGGGCGCATGGTCGAGGAAATTGATGACCCGCTGCAACTCCTGGAAGGAGTTTTCCTGCTCGGCCCTGTCGCGCGTGATATCGGCCAGCTGCCAGACGGCCATGGGCTTACCGCCGCCGCGTTCTTTTGAAACCTGCAATGGACGAATGGATACCCTGTACCAGCGAGCAGAACCTTCGGCGCGCCCAAGCGTGAAGGGCATGCGTATTTCCTCTTGGGCTTTTCGCCCGTCCCGCATGGCTTGCGACAGACGGAAAATCGCATCCGCAGCTTCCGGATCGGCGGAAAACACACGTTCAACAACCCGAATATCTGCTGCGCTTTCAGCGCCGGTCAGGTCGCCATAAGCCTTGTTTGCATAAACAAGACGGCCTTCCAAGTCCGTGATGAGGGCACCATCCGCCAACGTGTCGACAAACGCAGAGGCGAGCGGATTTGCCTCGCCCGGGCGAGCGGAAAGACGCAGGAAACCGATAGCCCCGGCAAAAAGGCAGAACACACCGATGACTGCCAGAATTCCAAGCAACGCAAGAATGAACGGCTGAGCAACTTCACGGTCCATAACCGCAAACGCAGCAGCAGCGCCGATAAGAAGCAGCGCAAGGCCAATCAACAGCCCAATGTTCCCGGACCGCTCCGGCCGGCTAATCATCGGCCCGCCTGGCGCTCCGTCCATGTCACTCATCCTACAAGTCTCCCCGGCCCGATTCGCTTTACAAAAGGCCGTACGTAAGCATTCTTTGCTTACATCGTAATTTCAACTGATATGAAGCCAAGTCCTGTTGAAATTCACCTGTTTAACACAATAGTCAAAGCAGGTGCCTTCCTTCCAATGACTTTAGGTCGACCGCCAGGCTGCTTTTTTGCGCATGCGGAACACGAAGCCGATCACTTCCGCAACCGCCTTGTAGTGCTCTTCAGGAACGTCCTGGTCAATATCAACTGTTGCATAAAGTGCCCGGGCAAGCGGCGGATTTTCAATGACCGGAACTTCGTTTTCCTTCGCGACTTCACGAATTTTCAAAGCAATAGCATCAGTACCCTTAGCAAGGCAAAGCGGGGCCCCCATTCCCTCTTCATATTTCAGCGCGACCGCATAGTGGGTCGGGTTGGTGACCACGACAGTTGCCTGCGGTACAGCGGACATCATGCGTTTGCGAGAGCGCTCCATACGCAATTGACGAATCTTGCCTTTTACCTGCGGGTCGCCTTCTGTCTGCTTGTATTCATCCTTTACATCGCGAAGCGACATCTTTTGTTTTTTGAACCATTTGTTGCGCTGATAAACCAGATCTGCACCTGCCACCACCGTCATGACAGCGAGAATGGCTGCCAGCATCTGCAGAATCAGAACGCGGGCTTCTTTCAGGATGACCGTAGGATCGGCGAATATCATGATATCCGCTTCATCCCGGTGCGGCAGCATTACGGCGACCATGACTGCGCCGACAATTGAGATCTTCGCCATGCCTTTCGCAAAATTCACCAGACTGTCCGCCGAGAACATCCGCTTGAAACCCTTGGCAGGCGATACCTTTGATAGTTTGGGTTTGATGGTCTCAGCGGTGAAAAGGGGCTGATGCTGAACGAGGTTTCCTGCCACTGCCATGATCACCAGAGAAACCAGAGGCACACCAACAATCAGAGCAACCGACTGGCCCGTGTCCCGCCAGAGCGCCTTCAGCGCGGAACCATCAACCGGGATCTGGTGGGCGTGCTCAATATACCCCTTCATCAGATCCCCGAGCGAGCCTGCGGTGCCTGGCGCGAAAATCAAAATCATTAGTGTCGCCCCGGTCAGGGTGAACCAGGTGCTGACTTCCTGAGATTTTGGTACGTCCCCCTTGTCATGCGCTTCTTTCAAGCGCTTTTGCGTGGGGTCCTCAGTCTTTTCTGCGTCGTCTGTTTCATCAGCCATTTTGCAGCGTTACCCTACGATAAACTTGCCGAGCGCCTCTTGAAAATGCTCCAGATAGAACATCGTCAAAGTGACAAGCAGCACCATTAGAAGTAACAACCCGATCGCGATGTTCACGGGCATGGCGATGAAAAAGATCTGCATTTGCGGCATCAGTTTGTTGAGCAAACCAAGTCCGAAGTAAAAGACAAGACCGACAACAAGGAAGGGTGCGCTCATGCGCACGGCGACGGAGAAAACATGGGCGACTGTTTCCGTCGCTGTCTGGGTGAAGTCGCCGACCGGCGGTACCTGCCCCGGAGGAAAAATCGAAAAGCTGTCGTGAAGCGCGGCAATCACCAGATAATGAGTGTCGGTGACGAAAATCAGGGTCATGGCAACGATCGACAGGAAGTTGCCGTAGAGCGCGCCCTGCTGCCCCTCGTTGGCAATGTCGGTTCCCAACGCAAAGGCAAGACCTGTCTGGTTGGCAATGATAACCCCGGCGATCTGCAGTACCGATGTGATCATCTTGGCGCAAATGCCGATACCGAACCCAATGGCCAGTTCACCTGCCAGAAGGACGATCAGTTGCATGGCATTGCCGGTCAGATCAGGTGGATAAAGCTGGGCCCCAACCGGATAAAGGACAAGCGTAAGCGCCAGGGCGATCGTCAGCCGGAACCTCATGGGAATCGAGTTTTCGCCCAGGGCCGGCAACAACATCAACATCGTACCCAGACGCGCAAACATCAGCATGAATACTGCAGCAATATCGGGTAGATAATCGAGTTGAATGGTCATCCCAATTGGCGCTCTAGCCTGTGGTCAGGATCATTTCAGCGACCCTGCCCATGAAGGATTCCAACAACTGGCCCATAAACGGCAGCGCAACGAGGATCGTAACGAAGATCGCGAGAATTTTCGGAACGAAAACGAGTGTCATTTCCTGGATCTGTGTGAGCGCCTGGAACAGGGCGATGACGACACCAACCAGAAGCCCAACGATCATCACTGGACCTGCAACAAGGATCATGGTCCACACCGCTTCTCGTGCAAGATCGAGAACTTCACCTCCGGTCATCAACGGCCTCCTAGAATCTCAGATCAGATTGGCATGCGCATGATTTCTTCGTATGCGGAGATAACCCGGTCGCGGACGGCCACCATGGTTTCCAGGGCAACTTCAGTTTCGGAAATTGCGGTTACCACATCAACGACATCGGTCCGGCCTTCAATCATGCCGATCGCTTTGTCGTCCGCCTGATGACCCTTGTCGACTACCGTTTCCACCGCCTCTTGGACCATCTGGCCAAAGTCGACGGAGTCGCGTGCTTGCGTGGCATCATCACCTGCTCGCGCCTGCTGCTGCAGGCGTTGCGCCAGCTGGTATGCATTGTTGGCAATCGACGGGGTAGACATGATGCAGCACCCTTCCTTCAACTAGTTCGGCTTCTTACGCCTTGAGAATATCTATGGTCCGCTGCAGCATCCGCCGCGTGGACTCTATGACGTTCAGATTTGCTTCGTACGACCGCTGCGCTTCGCGCATATCCGTTGTTTCGATCAAAGTGTTCACATTTGGCTGGAGCACGTAACCATTGTCATCAGCCGCCGGATGCCCCGGCATATATGTCGACTTGAAGTCCGAATTGTCTTTGGCAACCTTGCCAAGTTCGACTTTCGTTGCCCCAAGTTCCTTGTCGAACTGCGACTTAAATGTCGGAATTTTCCTGCGGTAGGGCTCTTCGTCCGGCGATTTTGCAGTTGAACTCGCGTTAGCGATGTTCTCTGCAATAATGCGCATACGCCCATTTTGCGCTTTCAGGCCGCTTGCCGAAACGAACAATGATTTGATCAGGTCCATGTTACCGGTCCTCTGTGTCTTGTCTCAGCGCCTAGGCACTTCGTGATAGGGCGGTTCTGATAATTCCCAGCCCCTTGGTGTAAAGTGTCGTCGCTGCCTGGTAGTCCATCTGGTTTTCCGTGATTTTCATCATCTGCTCTTCCAGATTGACGCTGTTGCCGCTTGGCGTAACTTCGAACGTGTCTTGTCTCTCGATTTTTGCATCCGACGTTCCGGACAATGAACCGCTTATGTGCCCCACCCTGGTGACCTTCGTTGACAGTCCGAAGCTCTCGCGGTTCATATGATCTTCAAACGAATAAGCCTTTACGTCACGAGCCTGGTAGTCAGGCGTATCTGAATTGGCGATGTTCTCGGCAAGAACCGCCTGACGAGTCTGATGCCAACTCATCTTGGACTTTATCGCTTGAAACAGCGGCAAATCGGTCAGGGCCATTTCGTTCACCATTCGTTAACCAGCTAGGCAATGATTGCCGGGCAAATGGTTAATGAAAAGTTAACGTCTTCGACGTGCCTGCTCGCAAACTCTTCAAAAACCGGTGGAAGAGACAAACATTCCTTTGCATTTCGCGAAATGAACCCTGTCCACCACAGGCAAATTTTGCCTGCTTCTGTTAACTTTAAGAAGTAGTGAGATTCGAAACAGTTCAGCAAGCGATGCGAAGGGTTTTTCAAAGCAGTGTCTGGGTTTCCGCATCTTTGAAAGGCGAAAAAAATCAAAGGGCTTCGGGACGAACAACCAACTGGGCACTTTGTTTGGATTTACTGGGGATAAACTGGCTCTTCCCCAATTCAGGCAAATAAACAAGGTATCGGACGAGCGTAATTAATCCGCAGGCGGGGCGGCACGAGGAAAAGATGTATAACTGGATAGAAACGACATTCAACGTGAGCGGCGGCGTTACTCAGACGATCGCGGTGATACTGGCGCTTCTCGTTGTTTTATTGCTGTTTAGCCTGTTTATTTTTATCCTCAAGCGCCTGATGGGCGCGAATGCGCCGCAAAGTCGGAGCCGGCAGCCCAGAATTGCCGTTATGGATAGCGCCACAGTCGACACCAAGCGCCGCCTGGTTCTTATTCGCAGGGACAATGTAGAACATTTGCTCCTCGTCGGAGGCCCCAGCGATGTCGTGGTCGAACAGCACATTGTTCGAAATGCCCCACTGACAAGTGGTCGTCCCGTTACGCAGATGACAACGGGCCAGATTGCAACCGCTCAGACAGCAACGGGCCAACCTGGACCGGCGCCGATCAAAGCGCCAATGGCACCTGGCCCCGATATTCCAGCGAGGCCAGATGAGACCCATATGCCGACAGAAACTCTGTCTCCGGTGGCATTGGCAGCACAAACGGCCCCTACCCCAGTGTTCCCGGCGACCGACGACATTTCAGCAAAGATTACACCGACACCCAAACCAGTGGCAGCAGACCCAACTCCCGTCAAAGCGCCACCTCTTGTGACGGAGCCACCGGTCAATCCGTTCGCTAAAGACAAAGCTGATTTTCAACCAGATACCAAGGAAAGCCCCAATAGGGCAGCCGATCTGTTACGAGCAGCGACCCAAAATGGTTTCAACAGGAAAAGGTCTCAGCAGGTAAAGCCAGAAACTGCTCCAGAATTCAGCGCGACAAATCAATCTGAACCACCTTCGAGCGCGCCGGTCATTAAACCGGAGCCTGCAGCTGTAAAAGAAACCGCACCGGCTCCGACTGGTAAAACTGCCTCAACTTTCAAATCATTGACCCGCCCTTTCGCTTCGCGGGAACGACCGTCTTATGGCAACCACTCGATCACACCGCCAGCGTCTGGCCCTGCCGCCCGCGCCAAAACGGCTTTGTTGACACCTGTTGAGGGTTCAAAGGACGCAAAAAAGACAGAGCCGATCATCGACACCCCTGAGCCTCGTTTTTCAGAGCCTGATGCGGGTGCTCTAGCGCCCAAGGAAAATCATCACGCAGAACCGGCCGCCGCCACTGTAGAACCCACCGGCTCCAATAACAGTGACTTCGATCTGACGACAAAAACGTCAAATGAAGAAACGCCATCAGCCGACGTTGTTTCCCGGGATCCTGACGAAGAAAACAACAACGCATCCCGATCTTCCCAGGAGCAAACTGACCTCTCTTCAACATCCCTATCGGAAGCTGAACCGGATGCCACAGGGTCTCCAAAGGAACTCAATCTGGATCTGGAAGTCGAAAGCCTGATCTTCGATGAGGCTTCGCCGCAGGAAAACCCGGCTGTGACAGAAGCAGATGCATCTAACACTGGCGCACCCCAGTCAGAAATTCAGGTATCGGTAGAAGCCACTCCAGACACTTCCGCACATGCATTGAATGCACCTGATATCAAGGTCCCAGAAACCCAGGCAACCGACAGCAAAGCGCCTGAAGTAAAAACACCTGGAAAGCAGACGAAGCCCTCAACAACAAGCCTGGCGGAAAAGAACCCGATTGAGGACGAAATGGCGAAAATTCTTGACGAGTTGGTTGGGCAGCCGAATTGATGAAACCTGACAGTCGCTCAGCGCAATGGTTTAAATTGTCAGGACTGGCGGTCGCACTCGCCTTTTTGTTTGCATTCTTGGCGGGGCCTGCATCTGCGCAGGAAATTTCTGTCGGGTTTGGTGATGACGCCAGCTTGACTGAACGCGCCGTGCAACTGGTCATTCTGCTGACCATCCTGTCTCTCGCGCCATCCATTCTGGTCATGGTGACCAGCTTCACCCGTATCGTGGTCGTTCTGTCGCTGCTACGTTCAGCTATCGGTCTGCAGACGGCACCACCAAACATGGTCATGGTCAGCCTGGCCTTGTTCCTCTCTGCATTTATCATGATGCCTACTCTGCAGGCAGCCTATGATGCCGGCGTTCAGCCGCTTGTCGATGGCGACATCGAATTTGAACAGGCATATGAACGCGCGTCGGATCCGTTCCGAAGTTTCATGTTGTCTCAGGTTCGCGAAAAAGACCTTGCCCTTTTCCAGGAACTTTCCGGACAGGATGCCCCGGAAAGCCCGGAAGACCTTTCAATGGCGACACTCGTTCCCGCGTTCATGATTTCAGAATTGAGGCGCGCCTTCGAAATTGGTTTTCTTCTTTACTTGCCATTCCTGATCATAGACCTTGTTATTGCGTCTGTTTTGATGTCCATGGGTATGATGATGTTGCCACCGGTCGTGATATCACTTCCATTCAAGCTGATATTTTTCGTGCTGGTAGACGGATGGAATCTGGTTGCAGGATCACTTGTTAAAAGCTTTGGTGGCGGATAAATTCTTACAGGCGCTACGTAAAAGTTTAAGAAAATTGGTATTATAATAAAAATAATACCACCATAATTGGGAGCAGAAATCGCTCTGAGAGGAATAGTGGCAGGTCGGTGATACACGAACAACTTGAACAGCTAGCCAGGCTCAAGGAGCCAGAGGCAAGATCAAAGCTTATCAGAACTCTTGTCGGTGAATACGCGCGGTCCGAAGACATTGAGCCGTCTGAAATGGAACGCGAGCTTTTTTCCAAAATTGTTCTGTCGGTCTTCGATCAACTGGACCGGGACGCCAGATACGAACTCGTCGTCCGCCTGGCCAAAACAGACCGTATTATCTCCGAGTTGGCCGACCGTCTCGCCCAGGAAGACTATGACCTTTCCGAACCTGTCATCGAAAGCTCCCCGATGATCAGCCAGCAGGCGTTGACGCGCATCGCCAAGAACGGCGGCGATGACAAACGGCTTTCTGTAGCCAGACGCAATGATCTGAGTGAAGAAATTTGCGACACACTGATTGCCCGCAGCAGCCGGAATGTCGTCCACGAATTGCTGGACAACACTGATGCCCCGGTCTCGGTCAAAGCTACGCTCGCCTTGCTGATTTTCGCCAATACCGAACCTGCTGTACTGGGAGGTATCGCCAAAAGGGCGTTGAAAGACGAGGAATTTCTCGAAACCCAGAAATACGTCGTCGAGACAAATTGCCCGCTGGTGCCGGCACGACTAAAAAAGGCGATTGAAGAGGACGATCTGGAAAGTCTTGCCGCATCCATCGGCGACCTCCAACGTGATGGCGGTGTTTCTCTGGAAGGCTCACAGTATTCCAGGCACGAGGCCAGCATTCAGATTGCCAATGGTGAATTATCCTTTGATGCGATCCTGCGCACTCTTTTTGAAGAAGAACGCATGGATGCCGCGATCTGGCTGATCGGCCGCAAGATCAATCTTGCCGATGATGTCGTGTCTGACACGTTGAAGTCTGATGCTGACGGAGCAATCATGCGCCTGATGCTGCAGACTGGAATTCACGAAAAGACCTACCGCGATTTTCTGAAGGCGCGTTGCGAGTGGTTGGATCGTAGCAACAGAACCATCGCTGAACTGGTCATGCGTTATAAGGCGGAATTGAAAAAGCCTCACTACGCAGCAGCGCAGCAGCCTCAGAACAATGCCCTAAACTGATTTTCCAGAACGCCACTGGAATCACGCGCCAATTCAATTGATTTGGATGATCACACGCGCCACACAATCAATCCACGAATTGCTCTAACCTGCGGGAGACTCGGAAGCTGGACCTGCTGCTGCCTGGTCAGGGCTGCGGTCCGGTGACATGTATTGCCGGCGGTATTCTTTCAGGAAAGTTTCAAGTGAATCGACACTTGCCATCCGGTTGGCAACTTCAAGAAACTCAACGCCTTGAGCTTCAACCGGCCGGGTAACAACCTCAAAGGCAAGAGATTCAGGACTGTCTGCCATCTTGTTCGTATATTTTGTTTGCAGCCGCTCTAGGCTCAACTGATCTCCAGCAAGCGAATAGGCAATGCCCGCACGCAAAATATCCCTGCGTTCGAGCTCATCGAGCGGAATATTGTCCGACCAACGGGACCCATGCATGGCTTCGAGCTGTTCACCAGCGTCGCGCCAGCTTTCAGCGGCCCAGAACGTATCGGCGCGCAGTCTGTCGACATCACTTCCCCGCATGTTCCGAACCAGTTCGAGGGCAAGGTCAGGCCTGCCGCTTTCGGTCAATGCCCTTGCTTCGACGACATTCCTTTGACGTTCAAGCGTGGAAGGAAGGCTGGCCTGCCGGGTCCGGTTGAGAATACGCAAAGCTTCGTCCGATTTGCGATCCATGAGATAAATCGCGGCCAAATCCGCTGCAATCTGCGCGCGCGCGGCACCCTTCAACCGGTTGTCGACCTGGTGGCGCAGCAGTTCAGTTGCCTGATCAAGCAGATCAACCTCAACCAGTTTTTTCGCCAGCAAACGAACCATCTCGTCGCCCTGGCGTCCAATTGGCGTCAGTTCGCGGAAGTCATAATAAAGCGCAAGCGATTTGACAGGAGACATTTCATCCGCCTTCCCTTCCAGGAATAGGGCGTTGAAGAGACCATTCATTTCTTCTTGCAGCAAACGGGTCGTGTCAGCATCCGGTTCGGCCTGGACAGCAGCCCGCATAGCCTCAAACGCCTGACGGTACTGACCGCGTTCAGCATGAAGCTGCGCAAGAAACCGCAACGTCTTCAATTCGATTTCATCGCCGCGCCAGGACGTCGCCAACCCGGCCAGCCGGTTGATCGTTTCGTCAACGCTGGCTTCACCGTCCCTGTAGCGGATCCGCAGAGCGCGATATTCTGCTTCTGCAGCGCGCGGCCTGTCATCGGAACGGGTCACCAGATCAAATACAGTCAAGGCTTCTTGAGACCGGCCTGAAGAATCGGCCACGCGTCCACGCAAGATGTCGTAACGAGCGGCCTGGGTTGGGGTCACGTCACTCGGTTCAATTTCTGCAAGGATGCTATTGGCAATCCCGAAATCATTGACTTCAACCACCGCCTGCGCGGCAGCAAGTTTGAATTCTGTTTGAATGGCCGCAGGATAGTTGCCAACAACCGCCCTGCCCCTTGGCATCGCAATGCGGGCAGATGTCCAGTTGCCGAGTTTGACATCCACGATCGTCTGCCAAACAGCAGCATCCGGGCTGTTTTTCAAATCCGGCCTGTTCAGATGCGCATAAGCTTCCTGCGGGCGGTTGGCCATTGTCTGTGCCGCGCCCATCATCAAATTAAAAGAGCTGTTTTGCGCAAGCGCTGGTTCTTCTTCCACCGCCAGTTTCATCAACCCAAGTGCTTCCTGGGCAAACTGATGCGCAAGATAAAACTTGGAAAGCGCGATCCGCGGTTTTCTACGTTTGCCTTCAGGAGCCCGGGACAACTGGCTTTGTAGTTCCAGAAGACGGGACCGGTAAGCGCCCGGCCCCTCTGTGCTTAACGAGACGAATTCGACATAGTTGGATTCTTCCGGGCCGGTCAGTGCACTCAGGGAGCCCGTACCTCCTCTCAGGTGCCGGCTGGAAAGAGCAAGCCCGCCTTCCTTTTCAATGATCACGTCATCGCCGAGGATCTTCATGCTCACGCCGTCGGATCTTGATGCAATCGCTATGCCCTGCGCCGAACTCAATGCTTCAAGGTCAACAAACTTCTGCGATTTCAGCAAGCCCCGCGGTGGGCCGAAACCGGTTACAAGAGAAATCGTGTCACCAACGAATGGGTCTGTAATCTGGCGAATTTTTTGAGGATCCCGGTATAGGAGCCGTAACACCGACCCACCATCTCCGCGAACATTGCGCTCAAGTTTCAGCGGCCTTGACGGCTCCAGGATCAAATCACCGATAACCAGAGACCAGGCATTGCCATCCACACCGACGGTCGCAAGAACCGGGTCATTCATGTCCAGGCGCAGAATTTGATAGTCGTCAAACTGCTGAACCTCAATGGTTTCTGCTGTTTCCGCAAGCGCCGAAACCATGCCACGCGTATCAATGGTTGCGTCCGTATCAAAGACCAGCCAGATGCTGTCATTGCGCCGAAAAACGGCACTGGAAACCGGTTCGGAGAACGGAAAGACCACCCGTACGGTGTTGCCGATCCTGCGCGCTTCAGCCGACACGAAATTCCGCACTTCCTTGGCAAAATTCGCTGGCGGTTGTTCAGGTGACGGCGGCAACTGGTTGACGTCTTGGCCACCCTTGGCACGCCAGACTTCCGGCGCATCAGCTGCGCGGCTTGGCAGCTGGATACCTGTTGGCACGTCACTTCCACCAAGGGAATTTGAATTTTGAATTTGAACAGGAGCATCCTGATTGGCGACTGTTGGCGCGCTATCCGTCTCACCGGTCTTTACCGGTTCCAATGTCGGAATACCGTTGTTTTCCGAAGAGGACTGATCATTGGCTTCACCCAATGTCTGCTTGGAAAGGTCAAGCATAGGTGCCTGGCGGACAACTGCCTCTTCCGGTTTCGTCTGGCCCAACGGCAAGGCATTGGGGGCAGCCTGCGCAACGGTGATCGGCTTTTGATCAGTCGCCTGGCTGGGGTCTTGTCCAACTATCGCGGGGATTGTTGCTGTTGTGAGCTCCTCACCTGCACCTTCCCTGTCGCTCACCGTCTCCGGCAATGAAGCAGCGATAACTTCAGGGGCAGGAAGCGTTTCGACCGCCGGAGCGGTCGTGCTGTCTTCAACGGGCACTAAAGCAGTTTCAGCACCTTCTTGTTCTGGCGGCGCCTGCGCGAGAAAATCAGGTTTCAGTCTTGGTGCCATTGCGACCTGCCGAGCCTGATCCGGATCAGCTCGGACGGTTCCAATCTCCGGCTTTTCGTTTTCCGGTACCAGGAGCTCGGACGTTTGGATTTCAGCACGCCCTGTGTCGGGTGTCTGCGCGCGCGCACTCTGGTCTTTTTTAAGAGGTGGGATCGGAACAACCGTATAGGCCGGCGCCTCGTCTGCGCGCGACTCCTTCAACACCCCGCCACTGCGGGTCGATTTCGCCGATGGCGGCAATCCGCGTGGGTTCTTGACCTCGCGTGTGTCCCGCAAGCCTGGAGCAGTGATCATGTCCTTGCGGTTTTCGTTATCCGCAACGGACAATTCCTTGTTGATCAACGCATTTGCCGGATCATTGACTTCCATATTTTCAGGAGTGACATCAATGACGTAGGTTTGCTCCTCGCGAAACGCGCGGATATCCACCGAGGGCTCAACACGCATCAAAAACTTGAGCTTGCCCTTGTCGAGGAACGACGTTGCATCAATCACGCCTTGCGGAAGATGCGCACGAAGATGGGCGATGTCCAACTGGGCCGGATGGTTGAACGTTACCTTGATGATATCGTTTTCCCGCACAAATGCGGTGTCAAACTTGATCGACCAATCGAAAACAAGACGTGTAAATGTCGGATGCTCACCCACGTGCAGGGCGACTTCAGGACCTTCCTGCGCCTTTAATCGAGCTTGCTCAAGTGCCCGCACCTTGCGCATGGCTGCCTCGGCCCGTTTGGCCAATTCGCGGACCACGTCATCGGGCAGACCGGGCGGCAGCCCTTGCCATGTCATGGGCAAGATGTCGACAAACAGCTTTTCGCCTGCTTCGAGTGTATTGATCTGAAATTGATCCCTGAGGGCGAAACGGATCGCGCTACCATCCGGATCGCGGCGGGCGATTGTTATGAATTCCGCCAGATCCAGAGGAACGTCATCAACTTTGATGTCGATTGGATCTTCAAAGGAAATCCGCAAGACACCGCCGGTAATAACAGCGTCGTAAATCGGCAGCAATGTTCGGTCCTTGAAAGTCAGAACGATACGGCCGTAGCCCTCTTCCGGAAAAACATCGAGTTCGACAGGCTCAAGAGCTTGCGCGTGCGCCGGGCTGAGCGAAGCAAATGCCAGGAGTGCGGTGCCAACACAGATCCTGACGACAGAACGCAAAAGCGTACCCCATCCGCCCACTCGGGCAGATCTGCAGCATTTCCGTTTGGTCAGGAATCGTCCCTGCAAGTTGTTTCGTCCTTGGATCGCGCCAACACGCCATTGTTAGGTAAGTGTTCTTAACGTGCCCTTACACGAACGCCACAAATCCGCATTTTTCTTCAGTTTGACGGGATCTTCGGCAGGACATCCTGCCCTGGAGCCTGCGCTTGAACACTTTGAGCGGGTTGCACAGGCTCAGAAGAGTTGCTTGCAATTGCAACGGTGAGTCGCTCCGCTGCATCCGGAGACATCCTGGCAAGGATATCCGCCATTTTTCTCGGCTTCATCTGACGCACAACTTTCAAAAGGATAGGCAGACTGAGCCGATCGAATATGCGCGCCGCGTCCTTGGGCTTCATGCTTTCATACATGGTCACCAGGCCGGCAACTTCGTTCTTCTCCTGCCGTTTTTTCTCCTCAACGGCAACTTCTATCCGTTTTTCCAGCTTCTTCAGTTCATCGACGCGCTTCTGTAAGCGCTCTTCAGTCGCCTGCAGCAGCTTTTCTCTCAGATCGAGCTGACCTTCCTGCTTCTGCAGCGACTGTCGGCGTTCACCGAGGCTCTCAAGCACCGCGCGTTCGGCCGCAGAGCCGCCGATCTCGAGACTGTCCGGCAAGACCGGTTGATCTGGCAATTCACCGGGCGGAGGTGGAGGTGGCACATCCACGGACACCTCGGTACCGTCCCCGGCTTCAGTTTCCTGCGCAATAGCACCATTGATGGGAAGATGGCTGCTGTCCGGCCCCAGCGTGAGCCCAAGCACCTTCAGTGCGAGCAGAGCGCTCGCAGATATCCCCAGTAATGGCAGCAGCCTCAGGTTCATGCGGCTGCACCTTTCCGTCTGCGAAATTGCTCGAGCCGCGCGGTTGCTTCCGCCGCTGCACTGCGAATATCTGATGTTCTGCTGCGCGGCCGCTCCGCTTCGGCTGCAGGCCGTGCTGGCAGGGACTCAGCTGGAGCGTAGCCCGTTGCTTGTCCGCCATATACCGAAGCATCTGGGTGCGCGGGTCCACGCACTGAATAAGGATCGGTGGTAGGTGCAGGTTCCCGTTGACCGGAAGCGGTTCGAGCGGCTTCAGCAATCTGGGTAATTCTGGAAAATATCTTCTCGCCTTCGCCAACTTGATCAGCCAATGTATTGGACATTGACTCAGCCTGATTGAGGCGGCTGCCAAGGGTCTTGTCGGCTTCAGCAGCCGTGGTCTTGAGACCGAGAATGGCGCGTTCGGCAATTTCCGTCGCAGTCATCAATTCAGAGATTGTTGCACGCAGAACTTCTTCGTCCGCACGGAGCCTTTGCAATCGCCGGTTCAGCACCCAGCAATACCCGATGGTTATCAGCAGCAGTACTGCCACCAAACCTTCAATGATCATCCCGAGTGGCAAAGTACTCATGGTTGCTCCATTTCGTTCTGCATGGCCCGCTCGAAAGCTGCCAGACTCATTTTTGGCTTTCGCAAATTCTTTGCGACCTGGATAGCAATGGAATCTTCCGCTTTTCCCAAAGTGCCTTCGGTAAGTGGAATGTTGCCGCACTTGATAGTGACCGGATCGGCTGGATCGACATCGAAGATCAGGGTCTGCCCGACATCCAAGCTCAAGACCCGGCTGAGCGGCAGATACGTTTCATAAAGAACCGCATCGACCTCGATTTCGGCTGCATGTATTTCGCTCGCCAAATGCCCTTCCCAGACCGGATCGCGACCGAATTTCTCGCCCATGAACATCTGGAGCAGCAGATCACGGATCGGCTCCAAAGTTGCATAGGGCACCATGATTTCGATGGAACCACCGCGGTCTTCCATGTCGATCCGGAGTTCGACAAGAATGGCCGCATTGGCCGGCCGGGAGATCGCCGCAAAACGCGGGTTGGTTTCAAGGCGTTCCAGATTGAAGTGAACCGGAGACAGTGGTGCAAAAGCCTGTTCGGCATCCTGAAGGATCAGAGACACCATCTGCTGCACAAGACCTGTTTCGATAGTCGTGTAGGGCCGTCCTTCAACACGTACGGCAGATGTTCCGCGGCCACCGCCCAGCAGGACGTCAATGATCGAATAAATCAGACTTGATTCAACAGTAATCAGACCAAAGCCATCCCACTCTTCAGCTTTGAAGACGCCAAGAATAGCCGGCAGCGGGATAGAATTCAGGTAGTCGCCAAAGCGAACAGAACTAATTGAATCCAAAGATACTTCCACGTTGTCAGACGTGAAGTTGCGTAAAGATGTTGTGGTCAGGCGCACTAACCTGTCGAAAACAATCTCGAGCATCGGCAGACGCTCATAGGAGACCATCGCCGAGTTGATAAGTGCACGGATCCCGCTCTGGTCACCGGCAATCGTGTCTTCAATGTTAAACCCAAGGAGGTTATCGATTTCCTCCTGGTTGAGAACACGATCAGCGCCGCGCGTGGCATTTTCCAGATCCGGCTCACTGTCATCGATCATGGCCGCCCATTGAGCCGCCATGTCATCTGAGCTTCCGGCGCCCTGCTCCTCAAGAGCAGCACCCCAGGCGGCGGCTAGGTCATCATCGTCCTCACCACCAGCCCCTTGCTCTGCCAAAGCAGCGCCCCAGGCATCAGCCATGTCCTCTTCGGACAGGTCATCTTCGTCGTCGACACTCGCCATCTAATTCATCACTGAACAAGGATTTCCTTGAACAGAACTCCTTCAACCCTTGCCGGATAGACCGACAAATTGATCCGCCTGAGCAATTCTTCCTTCAAACGGAACAAACCGGCAGACCCTTCCAGGTCCGCAGGGCGTAATTCGCGCAAATAGATTTGAAACGCATCCAGGATGCGGGGCAGAAACGGCTGTATCTGATCTATCATTGCACGATTTTCGACTTCCAGCGCGATACGAACCTTCAGATAAGTCGTACGCCCCTCCGTCGCCAAATTCACTGTCATCTCCGGCAAGTCAAAAAAGACAACCGGTTTTTGCACTTCCTGCGGCATGGCCGGATCACTGGAGATCATTGTCGGTGCGCTTGGCCCTGACAGGAAATAATAAGCAGCACCACCAACGACGAGCAAAACAACCAGACCGATGGCGCCAAACAGAATGAGCTTCTTCTTGCCACCACTGACAAGCCCTTCCGTTCCTTCTTCGCCGTCTTCGCCAGCGGCGGCAGTTTCATCAGCCATTCCGCACTCCGTTCCAGTCAGCCCACGCTCGCGCGCGCTTATTTATTACTAAAGTGTTAATGGTTAACGAAAGGTTACCGAACCATTAACGCGAGTCACCGGGCAAAAATTGCCAACCAGTTAACTTCTGCCGGAATCTCTTGCCGTGCGCATCCTTCCCGTTTGGTTTTTACCCAGATTTCCCAACGATTTAAAAACTGGCACGCTACATGCATTAACCTTAACGAGCCCGCAGATCTGGGGAGATCAGCAGGCTTTTCGGGGAGCATGAAGGGATACGTTCACTATGGAGAACGCTCAACTAGTTGCCTTATCGAGGCAATCGATTTTACGAAATCATCTGGACGTGATCGCCAACAACATGGCGAACATCAATACGTCCGGTTATAAATCGCAAAATCTACACTTCGCGGAATACATCATGCCGACCGCCGATGCAGGAGCATTCGCGCCGCAAGATAGTGAAATTTCTTATGTAGATATGTTCACCACGCGAACGAACTTCGATCACGGTTCAATCAAGCTGACCGAAAATGACTTCGACCTTGCTTTGAACAGTGACGGTTTCTTTTCTATCCAGCTTGAAGACGGAACCGAGGCCTATACGCGCAATGGCGCGTTCCGGGTCGACTCTACCGGACAATTGATTTCCTCCGAAGGCCTCGCCGTCATGACAGACGGTGGCCCAATCAGCTTTTCTGTCGAAGACGGGCTTGTTGAAATCGCAGCCGACGGAACAATTGCAACTGAACTTGGCGTCCGCGGCAAGATCAAGGTTGTCGATTTTGAAGACGTACGGACGTTGGAGAAGATCGGCGAAACCATGTTCAAGGGTAGAGATCCCATTCAGGCCGCAGAGGTGCGCATGATCCAGGGCGCCGTTGAAAACTCCAATGTGTATGGCGTCACTGAAGTTACCCGATTGATCGAAGTCACCCGCGCCTACGACGCGACTTCCAAAGTCGTGAAAGATCTAGACGAGCTGCGCCAGCAGGCAATCTCGGTACTTGGCAAAATTCAGGCCTAACCGGCTTTAAGGACGAATACGATGAAAGCACTCCATATAGCCGCCACTGGCATGAAAGCCCAGGAACTCAACGTCGAGGTAATCTCGAACAACGTTGCCAACATGCGGACAACCGGGTTCAAGAAACAACGGGCTGACTTCCAGGACCTTCTTTACCAGAATCTGCGCCGAATGGGCACTGAGACCTCCGAAGCTGGAACAATTGTACCGACTGGTATTCAGATCGGTTCAGGTGTCAAGCTCGCCTCTACAGCTCGCATCATGTCACAAGGTTCACTGGAACAGACCAGCAAGGAACTTGACGTGGCGATCCGCGGAGAGGGTTTCTTTCAGATTGACCTTCCAGACGGAACGACAGCATTTACCCGCGATGGTTCCTTTGAGCGGGACGCCGATGGCCAACTGGTGACCGTTGATGGTTATACCGTCAATCCCGGCATTACGATCCCTGAAACCACGCAGGACATCACGATTTCCAACACTGGTACAGTTCAAGGTGTCGACCAGACAGGTACCACTGTTCAGCTTGGTCAGCTTCAGCTGGCTCGCTTTGTGAACAAGGCGGGTTTGGAAGCAATCGGTGACAACCTGTTTCTGGAAACAGATGCCAGCGGTGCTGCCGAGGCCGGTAACCCCGGCGACAGCGGTTTTGGCAATGTCCAGCAGTATTTCCTGGAAATGGCCAATGTGGACGCGGTCACCGAAATCGCCGACCTCATTTCAGCCCAGCGCGCATATGAGATGAACTCCCAGATCATCCAGGCCGCTGATGAAATGTACTCCACCACTACCAACCTCCGCTAAGACGGGATGACTGAGATGATGAAACATCTTTTAAAAGTCGTGATCGGTCTGATGCTTGTCGGGCTCACCAACAGCGTGGCGTTGGCTAACGATCGTCCAGTATTACGGTCACAGGTTATGACCCTGTCCGAGATCGTTACGATCGGTGACTTTTATTCCAATTCTGGCCCCCTCGCCTTCAAACCACTGTTCCGCGCTCCGGATCTGGGCACATCAGGAAACGTATCGGCAACAGTTGTTGCCGAGCGTGCCCGGGCAGCGGGTCTTGCAACGGCAGGCACGGACGGTCTTCGCAGCGTTGTGGTGCACCGTGGTGCCACCAGGCTCGATCGCGATCAACTGGCAGGTCTTGTACGCAAGGCATTGAGCGATAGAAATGCAAGTATCGATGCCACCAAACTCGATATCCGACTGTCCCAGGCACCTGACCAGGTGCTTGCAGATCCGAAGGTCAAGGATCCGATCCGGATTGACCGGGTCGACTGGTCGCAGTCAAGCGGGCGCTTCACCGTAACTGCGACTGTCGCTTTGGAACACGGCACCAAGTCGCTCGCCCTGTCCGGCACGGCGGTTGAAATGGTTGATATTGTTGCTCTTGCTCAACCCCTGCGCCGTGGCGATATCTTGAATGAAGCAGATCTCACCACTGTCCGGCTTGCACGCAAGAAAGTTCCTGCTGGTGCCTTGATGGACGCGGCAGAGGTTGTCGGCAAGGAAGCAAGGACCAACCTGCGAGCGAATGCACCCATCGCCAGAAAAGACTTTCAGCGCCCAATTCTGATCCAGAAACGCGAAAAAATCACCGTCACCTTCGATATGCCGGGCATGAAACTCACCTCTCGCGCCATCGCCATGGACGAGGGCGCCAAAGGCGATGTCATCGACATCATGAATGTCCAATCCCGTCGAATTGTACCAGCAACTATTATATCCCGCGGCCAAGTACGTGCTGTTTCCGCAAATCCGATTGTTGCTAGCTTGAACAGCGAGACCAACTAATGCGCACTATTCGATCCAAGCACCTGCTAGCGAGCATAGCTCTAGCCGCCCTTACAGCAGGTTGCGGTACGGCTGACCAGCTCGCCGCGGTCGGTCAGCAACCTTCGCTAAACGCGATCCAGGACCCGACAACGACACCTGGGTATCGCCCGGTTCAGATGCCAATGCCGGAACCTCAGCAGGCGCACTACAATCCAAATTCTCTCTGGCAATCTGGCAGCAGGGCGTTCTTCAAGGATCAGCGGGCAAGCCAGGTCGGCGACATCTTGACTGTTGTCGTGACGATCGATGATGAGGCTGAGATTGAGAACACCACGCAGCGCAACCGGACTGAGTCCAACGGCGCAGGTGTCGGCGGTGCGCTCGGCACGGCAATCGACACGATATTCCTGCCTGCCGGAACGGCTGCGAGCGATCTCGCCAATGTTGACAGCAACTCAAGCTTCCAGGGCGCAGGTAGTGTCGACAGGGAGGAAACTCTTCAGACGAACATTGCGGCTGTCGTGACCCAGATCCTGCCGAACGGCAACATGGTTATCGAAGGAAGACAGGAGGTTCGTGTCAATTTTGAAGTCCGCGAACTTATCGTTGCCGGTATCGTTCGTCCGGAAGACATCACCGCCAACAACCGCATCACCAGCGAGCAGATTGCCGAAGCGCGTATTGGCTACGGTGGCCGTGGTCAGATCACAACGGTGCAACAGCCACGCGTAGGCAACCAGGTACTGGACATCCTGCTTCCATTCTAACGCCCACCCAGGCGTAGAGTCCCCCGGCCAGCAATTGCCGAAGTGTCTAGAAACTTCGGCAATCACGGCTGACGACGGGCACAGCATCTCGCTCCCCGAGTGCTGTGCCCGTTCTCGTTTCAAAGTGCGGTTTTCCCTTGGTGGGATATTCTGCCCCCTCCACACAAAGTTGCGGCACCCAATCGGTCAGTACTTCCCAGTCCGAATTGTTATATTTCTACTATGATCGTCTCCACGAACCCGACCTCAGCCTGCCGCTGTGGATTTGCCGGAGATAGAACAGCGTGACAACAACTCTCATCGTTCTCGCTCACCCGAGCCCGACTTCGTTTAATCACTCCTGGGCACAGGCAACGGAGCACGCATGCCGATCTCTCAATCAAACGGTTCTTTGGTCGGATCTCAACTCGCTTGACTTCGACCCTGTTGAGAAGGCGTCTCACTATTCCAAAACCGACCTGGTGGAACCCTACGACGTTCTCAAAACACAGGAATCGGCATCGAACTCCGGCGCGTTGCCGCGAGACATCATCGATGAGCTCGTCAAACTCCAGCAAGCCGACAGGGTTGTCTTTCATTTTCCCATCTGGTGGTTTGCACCGCCCGCAATCCTGAAGGGCTGGTGTGAACGGGTGCTGGCAAACGGTGAACTGCATGACACCGACAACCGCTTTGACACTGGAAAATGCAGCGGAAAGTCGGCCCTTCTTTGTGTCACAACCGGTTCCAAGGCAACCGAGAGCACGTTTAATGGCAAGGAAGGTGATATCCAGATGCTGCTCTGGCCCTTCGCCTATACACTCCGTTACTTGGGTTTTTCCGTGTTGAAACCCAAAATTATTCACGGGGTTCACGGCTACCACAAAGGGCAGGCCAAATCGGCACTCGACAAAAGGCTGCGCGAAGAGCTCTCTGCACACACGGATACAATCACTCGATTTGATAATTTGCCAAAATTGTCTTTTAACGCAGATGAGGACTTTGACGACCAGGGACAATTACGACCGTTCGCGCCTTCTCATTCATTCTTTGTCAGGCATCAACCATAGATCTTGTCTTGAAGGTGCTAAAAGTAGTTCACGTATCGACACAACAAGCATGACAAAAATACATCTGACCACGGGATGACGCAGCGGCAAATTGAGCTAGTATATTCTCTACAGAACATTTGTTCAGTGAGGTTTCAATGCGGTTATTTCTTCTTTCCATTCTCGGATTTTTCCTTGCCACATCCACACCAGCTTTAAGCGCCAGCTGCGGCAACGGCGCGGCAGGATTCAACGTATGGCGGGACGCATTTATATCAAATTCCGCTCGGCATGGTCTTAAACCAAGGATCGTTCAATCCGCTTTGAAAGGTGTCACATACAACAAGAAGGTCGTCCGCCTGGATCGCAATCAGAAATCGTTCAAACTGGGCTTCAAGCAATTCTATGCAAAGCGCGTCAACAACGCGATGATCCGGCGCGGGCAGAAACTCGGTAAAACCTACGCTAGAATATTCAAAGGCATTGAGAGAAAGTATGGCGTACCGGCTCCCGTAATTCTGGCGATCTGGGGCCTGGAAACCAACTACGGTGGTTTCAGTGGCAATATGTCCGTGCTTCGGTCATTGGCTACCCTCGCCTACGATTGCCGGCGCTCCAAGTTCTTCACAAATGAACTGGTGAATGCACTTATCATCGTTCAGCGCCGCGACATGACACCGGCGGAAATGAAAGGTGCTTGGGCCGGAGAAATCGGTCAGACACAATTTCTTGCATCCTCTTATGTCAAATATGCCGTTGACTACGACCGCGATGGGCGCCGCGATCTTGTTCGCTCGGTTCCCGACGTCCTGGCTTCAACAGCTAATTATCTCGCTAAAAAGGGATGGCGGCGCGGTCAGGGCTGGCAGCCAGGTTCAGCGAATTACAAGGTCTTAAAAAAGTGGAACAAGGCCAGCGTTTACGTTCAAACCATTTCCGTAATGGCGACCAAGATTCAAGAATAGTTCAATAGACCTCATTTCCGAGACGGAACTTGAATCTACTCCGTCACAGAAGTGTTGCCCTAACCTGAAACAACCACAGCCATGCGCTTCAAACCAACGCATGGTCATGATTGCTTTTCTTCAAAAAACCACTTTAGATTGAAACTCATAACAAAAAACGGGAGCCACAATGCCAAATTTTAGTAATATTTCCCTGTCCCGCCGCAGCCTGATGCTTGGCGCAGCGGCATCAGGTTTTTCTGCCGCGCTTCATCCCTATTCGGCATTGGCAAAAGAAGGCACGGCTCACGTCAGATTGATGGAAACAACCGATCTTCACGTCCACGTCTTTCCTTATGATTATTACGGCGACCGCCCGACAGATACGGCGGGCCTTGCACGCACAGCCACCTTGATCCGGCAAATCCGCGATGAGGCGACCAACTCCATCCTGGTCGACAATGGAGACTTCCTGCAGGGCAATCCGATGGGCGATTTTATTGCCTATGAACGCGGAATGCGCGAAGGCAACACGCACCCGGTCATCAAGGGCATGAACGTTCTTAACTACGATGCGGCGACCGTGGGAAATCATGAATTCAATTACGGTCTGGATTTCATGATGAAGGTTCTCTCAGGTGCAAATTTCCCGGTTGTCTGTGCCAACCTGATCAAAGGCACAACGCTTGCCGGTAATGCGCGAGAAGACGATCTCTTCCTGAAACCTTATGTCATCATTGAAAAGGAAATTCAGGACGGCTCCGGCAAATCCTACCCGATCAAGATCGGTTTCATCGGTTTTGTACCACCGCAGATCATGAACTGGGACCGTCGCCATCTTGAAGGCAATGCCAACACTCGGGATATCGTTGAAACCGCCAGGGCATTTGTGCCTGAAATGCGCGAAAAAGGTTGCGATCTCGTGGTTGCGCTTTCGCACTCAGGCATCGATGCGAATGATTATTCCGAAGGCATGGAAAATGCTTCTTTGCACCTGGCTGCAATCGAAGGCATCGACGCGGTCTTTACCGGCCACCATCACCTGGTTTTTCCTGGACCCGCTTATGAAGGCCTGCCAGGCGTCGATATCCAAAACGGCACTCTCTTTGGCAAACCAGCTGCAATGGGAGGCTTCTGGGGATCGCACCTAGGCGTGATAGACCTGATGATTGAACGCGATGGCAACGGCTGGCGTATCGCGAACTTTACCACCGGAGCGCGGCCAATCTACGAGAAAGAAGGCCGCAAGGTGACACCGCTGGTCGAAAGCCAACAGGATATCCTTGACGCAGCAAAAGAAGACCATGAGGCGACATTGGCCTATGTGCGCAGACCCGTTGGCAAGACGTCTGCGCCACTTCACTCCTATTTTGCGCTTGTTGCCGATGATCCGAGTGTCCAAATCGTTTCCAGGGCACAAACCTGGTATATTGATCAGATGCTGAAGGGTACGGAGTGGGAAGGCTTGCCGATTTTGTCAGCAGCTGCCCCTTTCAAGGCCGGAGGTCGAGGCGGCCCGGATTATTATACAGACGTCCCGGTGGGTGATGTTGCCATCAAGAATGTCGCGGACCTCTACCTCTACCCGAATACCGTTCGCGCCGTTGCGATCAAGGGCAGCACAGTCAAGGAATGGCTTGAACGCTCTGCAGGGATTTTCCTTCAGGTCGAGCCAGGAAAGAATGACCAGCCTTTGGTCAATCCGGAGTTCCCAAGCTACAATTTCGACGTCATTGATGGTGTTACTTACGAAATCGATCTCAGTCAGCCCTCCAAATACGGACCCAAGGGCGAACTACTCAATGAGAATGCCAGCAGAATTGTAGATCTGAAATTCAATGGCGCGCCCCTGGATATGGATGCGTCCTTTGTGGTGGCCACCAACAACTACCGCGCAAATGGCGGCGGTAATTTCCCTGGCATCAATGATGAAGTCGTCGTTTTTGTCGGCCCTGATACAAACAGGGATGTTCTGGTCCGCTATATTGTTGAGCAAGGTACGATTAACCCGTCTGCCGACGCCAACTGGACCTTCAAGGAGATGCCGGAAACCACAGTTCTGTTTGAAACCGGACCTGGCGGTACAGAACACGCGCCATCTGTTGAGGGTGTAGCCATCGAACCTGCAGGCGATGGTGCGGACGGTTTTGCCCGTTACCGTATTGCTCTTTAAGGTGAGAACATAATCCGACCCACCGCATTGTTGCGTGGGAAGGTTCCTGGAAATGGGCGCGGTCAAATGGCTGCGCCTGTTTTTACGTCCCGCTAGAAACGCAGCTCCTGCCCTTCGCCTGGCGGCAGATCATGTCTGCATGGACAAAAAAACCTTCCCAAAGAGGGAAGGTTTGGAAGTTTCTCGGATTTGCCCTGAATTGGCAAACCGGTCGTTCTCTGGAAATCAGTCGTCGCGATAAACCTTTTCACGGCGCTCATGTGCTTCCTGTGCCTCAATCGACAATGTCGCAATCGGCCTGGCTTCGAGACGCCGCAATGAGATCGGCTCTCCGGTCTCTTCGCAATAGCCATAGCTCCCGTCGGCAATGCGTTCCAACGCGTCGTCGATCTTTGAAATCAGCTTCCGTTGACGGTCCCGAGCGCGCAGCTCTATGGAACGGTCTGTCTCAGACGACGCACGGTCGGCAAAGTCGGGATGGTTCTGGCTATCCTCCTGAAGGTTGGTAAGGGTCTCCTTACTCTCCTCAAGAATGCCTTCTTTCCAAACAAGCAATTTATTCCGAAAATATTCTCGTTGCCCGTCATTCATGAACGGCTCGTCCTCTGATGGGCGATATTCAGAGTCAATTTCAATCGTCATCGATAGCTCCGGATTACCGTTATGCCGGGCGCAATATATAGGCGGTTCTCTCAGCCGACAACGGTTCATTTGGTAAAAAGAAAATCAAAGAAACTTTATATTTTTCAACTCCTTGTACCAAAATCGCAGGTATTCTGTACAAAATTTAAATGTTCAACATGCTTACTAATCTGTGAATCGGCCAAGCTTGGCAAGCTCCACTTTCACACGCAGCTCAATCTCTTCCAGTACCGAATCAACTTTAGGGTCACCGCTGGTCTGACGTTGAGAAACTTGATGTGCAAGCATCTCCAGTCGGTCTTCTGAAACCAGTCCTGCAAGCAAGTCGGCACGCACCGATTCAAGAGTATCCAGCAAGGAATGCCCACGTTTGGCGGCCTTTGACCGCCTCTCAGCGCGTTCATCTACCTCCTGTAGAGCGAGCAGAGCATCCATACCCTGGATCGCTGCGCCGCCCGCTGTCTGCGACGATTGAACGACTTCACCGCCAACATCCGGTGTGAATTGGTCCGGACTGGACGGAGATCGTTTTTTCGATCCCCTACCTTGCACTCCGGATATCGGCTTGTTGCTTGTGATACGCATGATCGCTTTTCCAGTTCGGCTGACGGCCACAGAGGCACAAACCATTCTGCTGTCTGTCAGAATCTGCCGGTAAGGGTAAATGAGTCCCTATACAGGAGGCAATATTTGCCGGGCTGTAAAAGCAAATCATCAACCCAATTCGACACTTTTGCGTGGATATGCCCGTCATTGTACCAGCAAACATCGCAGAATCCGGTCACTTTTCTGCAATGAGCTGAGCGCGCCCTCAAAGTGGCACGACTCTCGCATTACGCAATACCAAGAAATTGCGGTCGGCATGTCTCGCCGGATCCTGAACAACGGGCCAGAAATTGTAATGCGATATTTGGGTAAACAGATTTCAGGACGGTTAGGGCGGTTCGCTCTGATCGCGGCCACATTCGTGCTCTGGGCCGCGACACTCCTAACAGCTGCAAATGCCGCCTCGCGGATCAAGGATATCGCAGATTTCGAAGGTATCCGGGAAAACCAATTGATCGGCTACGGCCTGGTTGTCGGCTTGAACGGCACCGGCGACAGTCTCAATAACTCGCCTTTTACGCAACAGAGCCTGCAGGCCATGTTGGAACGGCTGGGTGTAAACACCCGGAACGTAGACCTGAACACTGATACAGTTGCCGCAGTTATGGTAACGGCCAACTTGCCTCCTTTTTCAACGCAGGGCACGCGCATTGACGTCAATGTCAGCGCATTGGGCGATTCTGAATCTCTTCAGGGCGGCACACTTCTCGTCACTCCGCTGGTCGGTGCCGATGGTGAAGTCTATGCGATCGCCCAGGGTTCTATTGCAATCGGCGGATTTTCGGCTCAAGCAGATGCTGCATCAGTTGTCCGCGGCGTCCCAACCGCCGGTCGAATTGCAAACGGTGGATTGGTCGAGCGCGAGCTTGACTTCAAACTCGCTTCGCTGACAACCTTGCGCCTTGCCTTAAGGAACCCGGACCTGACGACAGCGCGCCGCGTCGCTTTGTCGATCAACGAACTGATCGGCATGCCGACTGCAGAGCCGCTTGACCCGGCAACCGTGCGTCTGGATCTGCCACGGCAATATGACGGCAACATTGTTGACCTCCTGACTGACATTGAACAGCTCATTGTCGAACCCGACCTTGCTGCCCGTATCGTAATTGACGAAAACTCAGGCATCATCGTCATGGGTCAGGATGTGAAAGTGTCCATGGTTGCTGTTGCACAGGGCAACCTGACCGTGACGATCGCGGAATCTCCGCAGGTATCACAGCCCCTTCCCTTCTCAGGCGGTCAGACAGCGGTTGTTCCGCGCTCAGAGGTCGGCATTGAGGAAGATGGCACGAAGCTCGCAATCGTTCCCAAAACAGTCACGCTGAGGCAACTGGTCGACGGGTTGAATGCGCTTGGCATCGGGCCCCGTGACATGATCTCCATCTTGCAGGCGATCAAGGCTTCCGGTGCCTTGCAAGCAGACATTGAGGTGCTGTGATGCTTCAGCCAATCGCACCACCTGCTAATCAGGGTAACCCGCTGGATACCATTCGCGGTGTAGACGTCACCAACAAGTCGGCGGTCCGCGAGGCCGCAAAAGAGTTTGAAGCCGTGTTTTTGAACACGATGCTCCAACAAATGTTCACCGGTCTCGAAAACGGTGGCACCTGGGGCAAAGGTCACGGGGCGGATGCCTGGCAGAGCCTTTTGATTGACGAATATGCGCGATCCATCTCCGAGGTCGGAGGTATCGGCCTTGCAGATAGTGTCGAGCGCGAACTTATCGCTTTGCAGGAGGGGGCAAAATGACAGCTCAGCCAAATTCAACTGCGTTTCCATTTTCACTGGAACGGCCGACCAACCCACAAGAGGCTGAAAATTTTTGCACAGCGCTGTCTGGAACAATGGAAGCACTGTTGTCCGTCATCGAAATGGAAACCGATCTTGTGCGGGCAGGAAAATTGCGGGAAGCCGGTGAGCTTCAGCCAGACAAGGCACGGCTGATCCACGAATACACACGTGGCATGATGACCGCCAAGGAACATGCCATTGCACTGGGAAATCTTTCGCCAGCATCCACACAGTCGCTAAGGCGTCAGCACAGCGAGTTTCAACCGGTCCTTCGGATTAATCTGGCGGTTCTGTCCACCGCCCGCGATGTGGCAAACAACATTGTATCCACGGTCGCAAAAGTGGCGGGCGCAAAGAACGCGGCCGCACCAACAACATACGGACGAACTGGTTCTGCACCCACAGGACCTCAATCCGCTCGCGGAATTGCCATTAATCAGGCTCTCTGATTATTTTGATCCCAGCCTGCTGGCCTAAACACCAGTCAAAAAGCTCCCTCTCGCAGGGAGTTTTTTTCGTTCTGGCGGGAACGGTGCCTACCCGAGTCGTCAATGGCGTTACGGGAATACGGCAACGAATCAGGAACAGATGCATTCCAATCGAACACGCACATTAAATTCCTAATTTTTTCGTTAACAGAAGATTCATATCCCCACGTTATAACTGCCAATACTCGGGAAATGTAAATCTTACCCCGGAGGAGAAGATGTTGGATACGGGATTGGCCCGGCCGCCTTCGCCGACCTATACGGCGATTACGCCGACCACGCGGGCTCCGGAACGTAACGAACCCGCAGCAAGAACTGAATTGCCGGCCGAAAATACAGTGAGGCCATCCAGCGAAACCGAGGATGGCCAACCTACCAATTATCGCGCCCGGGCGGAAACTTCTCGATTTGAGGACACATCCTCAAACCTGGAGCGGCGTCATATAGTGGACCCGGAAAGCGAAAGCGTGATTTACGTCGCTACAAACACTGAAACTGGCGAAATCGTTCGTCAGGTGCCAAGTGAAACGCTTCGCAGACTGCGTGCCTATAGCAAGGCAATTGCCTCTCAGGACCAGGCAATGGCAAATCAGGGTGTCCAGCGGACCGTGTAACTCGGCCCGCTATTTCCTTTGTTAGATTGAACGCCCACAAAAACCTGCTTGTGGGCGCCACTCGCAACGCCTTGGCGACTTTTACGAAGCTGGCACTTCTACTTTTACAAGTCGCCACAATTGACTGGACAGGCCGCAAGGTCTCAATCGGTTATCCTTGTTGAACTTTGCAACAGGCGCTTCCGGCCGCGCCTAAATCGACAAGTCAGCCACCCCTCCCCACCCACCGACTTCCTGACTGGCTTCTGCAACTTCTCCGCCGCTGTCACCTCTATATTCTTAAACATTACCGGCACCAAAATATCTAAGACATCCAACATCGCGACTTTAAAGTGATGATCGAGACCTTGGAGGTGGTGGCAAGTAAAGTGCTTTTGGTTGGCACCAACAAAGGTTATGCCAATTCGCTGGTTCAGATGATGAAGTAATCATTCTCACTCACACCTCTTAGTCCGCCACCTCCAACAGGCCTGAAAACACTGAGGTTGCTCGACAAAACCAATACACACGGGCAAACGCCCTTAAATCTCAGGGACAGCCATCAAGGCTGCCACGATTGATTTGGTTACGAACCATTAAGGTTAAAATACGCTAACCATATAATTTTACAGCTTGTTTTCTAGTTCAAGGCTTGATGGTGGCGAACCCAGAACGGGTTCTCATATCTCGTATTCCTAGAAGGGAAACAACAATGGCTGATATTGCAATTTCGAGCGCAGTGCGCTCAAACCTCAGTGCTCTCCAGACAACCTCCAAAATGATGAGCTCCGTGCAGGAAAAGCTTGCAACGGGTAAGAAAGTGAACTCGGCTCTTGATAACCCGAATTCATTCTTCACAGCTAAAGGCTTGGAAAACCGCGCCAGCGATCTGTCCACCCTGCTCGACGACATGGGCCAGTCCGTCCAGACACTTAAAGCAGCGGACAAAGGCATCGAGGCAATTTCAGAACTGGTGGACGCCGCAAAGGCAAAAGCCAACCAGGCCGCACAAACGACTGACCAGGACGAACGCAGTCAGTATGTATCTGAATACAACGAACTGCTGACGCAGGTTGAAGATTTGGCAAAAGACGCCGGTTACAAGGGCAAAAACCTGCTTTCCGGCTCTGGTAACGACCTTTCGGTGACATTTAACGAAGACGGCACGTCTTCTTTGTCTATTACCGCTGTCGATTACACTGATGCCAGCTCCTCAACTGGGCTGAATTTGTCAGACCTGGCTGCCGGCGCTTCCGGTAGTGCTACCATTGGTCTGTCGACAACCATGTCCGTAACTTCGGACGTGTTGACCGACTCAGCAAATTTCGTCGCGGGTGATACTCTTACCTTCTCCGATACGAACGGCACCGAGCTGGCCTCATTTGAGGTAACCGCAACGACCACAGTCGGCGACCTGCAGGCTGCGATCGACGACATCGACGGTGCGGATAGTACTCTGGCAACTGGCTCGATCACAGTTGACGCTTCTTTTCAGTTGAGTGTTACAAGTGCCGGCACCGGAACGCTTGCCGATGACACGACCAACGGAGCCAATTCTGGTTTTGCCTCCGATGCCGCGATCGATACAGTATTGGACAACCTCACTTCTGCGCAGAACACTTTGCGCTCGCAGGCGTCCACTTTCGGTACCAATCTGTCAATCGTTGAAAACCGCCAGGATTTCACGAACGCCATGATCAATACGCTGGAAGAAGGCGCTGGCAAGTTGACGCTGGCTGATACGAACGAAGAAGGTGTGAACTTGCTGTCTCTGCAGACTCAGCAGTCTCTTGCTTCAACGTCTCTGTCTTTGGCCTCTCAGGCCGACCAGAACGTGCTTCGCTTGTTCTAAGTCAGAATCAAAACGAGAATCGAAAGGCGGGCTTCGGCCCGCCTTTTTTTGTGTTTTTCAGCCTAGGGTTTAACCTTTCACGTCCCTCCCCTTTGTGAGAACATCTCTCTTTCCTATTTTTTCATAAAAAAATCGGCGATTTTCTGCGCAATTCCAATGCGTTAACGCCTCATTTACCTTAAAATGCGACCAAATTAACTAATGGTTAGGGTTAACAAGACATGCTCCTAATCAACCTGTTCAGGATGAGCAGAAGAAAATTTTGACCCCAGGAAAGGGATTAATCAGATGCAGGACATCACCCTGTCAGCTGCCGTACGGCAGAACCTTCTCACACTTCAGTCCACAGCAGACATGATGTCCGGCGTCCAGAACAAACTGGCGACTGGCCTCAAGGTCAATTCTGCCTTGGACAATCCGAATTCGTTCTTCACTGCTTCCGGATTGAACTCTCGCGCCAGTGATTTGGGCAACTTGCTCGATGACATGGGCCAGTCCCTGCAGACGATCAAGGCAGCGGATAAAGGTATCCAGACAATTACTGATCTGGTTGAAACCGCTAAAGCGAAAGCCAACCAGGCACTTCAGACTGGCAGCCAGTATGAGCGCAAAAAGTTCGCCGAGCAGTACAACGATCTTCTTAATCAGATCGAAGATGTCGCGAAGGACAGCTCTTACAAGGGTAAGAATTTGCTGTCTGGCACTGGCAACGACCTGACAACGATCTTCAACGAAGACGCGACGTCCAAGTTGACCATCGAAGCGATCGACTACACTGACAGCACACTTTCAACTGGTCTGAATCTGTCTGACCTCGCGCAAGGTCAGGGTGGCGCAACCTCCTTCCAACTTGAAGGCGGCAACAACAGCTTCACATTGACAGACGGTTCTGGTCAGGCACTGAATTCCAGCTCGCTTCTCTCTGATGCAACTGGCATTTCGACAACAAACACTCTGACCTTGAATGACGGCACTTCAATCACCGCAGAAATCTCGGGCTCAACGCTTGGTGTGACTGCAGGCACGACCGTTCAGGATCTTCTGGATACCATCGACGGTATCGCTGGTGTCCGCGCTGAATTTGATGAAAGCAACGGAAGCCTGAAGATCATCTCGAACGAAGATATCGCTCTTCAAAACAGTGTATCGACAACGGCTCAGCTCGTATCTGTCAACGCGACTGTCATGGCCACAACAACTGCAACGCTTGCAGACAGTGGATCATACAGTGTCGGTGATACCCTTACCCTGACAGACGGTAACGACTTTGAACTCGGTTCGCTGGAAATTGACGCTGACACAACTGTTGACGATCTTGAGAATTTCATCAATGACTTCAACGGTGTCTCTGCTGATTTCAACAGCTCCACCGGCAAAATCACAATCCAAAGCGACACCGATCTTTCGCTCACGAGTGACAACACTGATTTCAACGCATCGGCCTTTACAGCCGACACCGATGGCGTAAATCTCAGCGCGCTGTCCGACAGTGGCTTTGCTACCGATAACGACATCAACCGGGTTGTAGATCGGCTAAACAACGCCTTGTCCAACCTCAGGTCACAGGCTTCCGAGTTCGGTACTAACCTTTCGACTGTTGAGATCCGTCAAGATTACACCAAGACGATGATCAACACTCTTCAGGAAGGTGCAGGTCTTCTGACCTTGGCCGATACTAACGAGGAAGGTGCAAACCTGCTGGCCTTGCAGACCCGTCAGCAGCTTGCTTCGACATCACTGTCCTTCGCCTCTCAGGCAGACCAAACAGTGCTATCCCTCTTCTAATAAAGTTAGAATCAGTCAGGCGTTCAATTTACAGCCTGAAAATCAGAAACGGCGGGCCATTGGTCCGCCGTTTTTCTGTTTCCAGCAGATTACTATCCATATTTCAAAAAAATTTCGTATTAAATTCAAACAGTTAAAAGAAACCTTTTGGTAACTTTCATTTACATCGCGTTAATTAGTGCATCACCGATTAACTTTCCATTTAGATTTACGACAAAGGTGCGCTCTTTTCTTGATACGTTTGAGAGCTCTCCTGTCGAGTACTAAACAGGAAAAGCGGTGAAGTCTGATGCCTGATATTGTTCTTTCCAGCGCGGTCCGGGACAATCTCCTGTCTCTTAAGAATACCGCCACTCTTCAAGAGCTCACGCAAACACGGTTGGCAACCGGTTTGAAGGTGAATTCGGCGCTCGATAACCCGAATTCATACTTCACTGCACAGAGCTTGAATGATCGAGCTGGCGACTTATCCAACCTGCTGGACAATATGGGCCAGGCGGTTCAGACCATCAGGTCGGCAGACAAGGGCATCACCTCGATTACCAAGCTGGTTGAATCGGCCAAGGCGATTGCGAACCAGGCGCTGCAAACGTCCAGTGAATACGATCGCAAGCAGTTCACCAGTCGGTACAATGATATCCTGACCCAAATTGAAGATATGGCGCGGGATTCGAGCTATAAGGGCAAGAATCTCCTGGCTGGTGTTGGCAACGAGCTCGAAGTCATCTTCAATGAAGACAGCACATCCAATCTAACGGTCAATCCGGTCGATTTCACCGACACGACACTCGACGACGGACTTAATCTTGACGATTTGAATACCGGTGGCACTGGCACTTCTTCCTTTAATATGTATGGTGGAAACAGCACCCTGGCACTGACAGGCCTCCAGGCGTCTTCAGATCTCACGTCTCTAGGTGACTGGGCAGCCGGCGACATTGTTTCCATAACAGACTCATCTGGAACCACGAATCTCACGGTGGGAACAGACATAACCACGGTTCAGGACTACGTCGACGCAGTGAACAACCTGACAGGTGTTCATGCGACTTTTGACGAATCCACTGACTCAATCTCAATTACATCTGGCTTGGACAATCCGCTTTACATTTCAAAGGACAATACTGGTGGCGGTACCGCCACTGATGGTAGTGCGACCGGGGGCACAACATCGACCCTCGCCGTAACAGCGCTGAGCTCGACTGCAACGCTGATCAGCTCTGGCGGTTTCCAGGCCGGTGACACGATTACCATCACAGACGGCAACGCTTACGAACCTGCCTCTTTGGAAATCGATGCCGATACAACAATTAGCGATCTAGTGAGCTTTATCGACAATGTTAAAGGCCTGGATGCCTCATTTTCCGGTGGCAGCATCAGCCTCATTGGCGAAGTTTCGTTCAATATCACCAGCAGCAACACCGACTTTAACCGAATGACGCTTGGCAGTGCATCGGGTTCCGTCGCACTTTCTGCTACGGCTTCCGAGTTCAAGACCGACACGGATATTGATCGAACCCTTCAGGCGATCAACGCAGCATTGGATGAACTCAGATCCGCAGCACGATCAATGGGTACGTCGCTTTCGACAGTTGAAATCAGAACCGATTTTACGGAAAATCTGATCAACACGCTGGAAATAGGCGCTGGACACCTGACGATTGCCGACATGAATACAGAAGGCGCAAACATGCTGGCCCTGCAGACAAGGCAACAACTGTCTTCGACAGCTCTGTCGCTTGCAAACCAGGCTGACCAGAGTGTCTTGAGCCTGTTTGGTTAACACCAACAGTGGATATCAGTAAGGTACCGCAGGTGCGCGTTAACCATTTCGTTAACGTTGATCGCGATACTCAAGTGTGGAGGTCATGGAATGGCTCTCAAGGTCGAGTTAAAACCGGGCGAACGGATCATCATTGGCGATAGTGTCATTACCAATGATAATCAGAGAACTCGTCTTTTTATCGAAGGCCAGGCACCCATTCTGAGAGAGAAGGACATTCTCACACTGGCCACTGCGGATACACCGGCTAAAAAAGTCTATCTGGCTGTTCAGCTGATGTATCTGTCAACTGACTTGGAAAGAATTCAGGAGAATTACTTCACCCTCGTCAATGACATTGTAAAGGCGGCGCCGAGTACGATTCCTTATGTTACGAGAATCAGTAACTCCATCATATCCGGCGCTTTCTATAAAGCTTTGAAAGAAGCACGCAAGCTCATCGAGTATGAAGGGACGCTGATCGGTCATGTACAAACAGGCAGCGCAGGCTTACCAGAAAACGAGCCAGGTGGCAGTGTCACCGAGGGAGCTGGAAGCGAATCTGCTGATGAAAGCCGCAGCGCGGCTCCAATTGATCAAGGATGAGTGGGAAGACGCTTCGCTCGCCGAGAAAGACGACGCATTGGTTTACAACAGGAAACTCTGGTCGATCCTGGTAACCTCAGCAACAAGCGAAGAAAGCCCCCTACCCCAGGAAATCAAGAATAACATCGCTTCATTGGCGGTGTATATATTCAAGCAGACGATGTCGGTAATGACGACTGACGATTCTGAAAAACTGGCCTCTATTATTAGTATTAACCGGGCGATAGCCGAAGGTCTTCGCGCGCAGCCTGAATAGGCTGGGAAGAGACAAAAAATTTGAAAAGGCCGAAGCTCCTAGCTTTCGGCCTTTTTGTTTTGTCTGGGTTTTGCGAGAAATTTTAGAAGAGTTTGTTGGGAGTTCCTGTTCCCCCAAGTCTTTCAATTCAGAATTGAACAGCTACTTTAATGTCAGATATCTCTGGCCAACCTGCCTGATCACGGAAGTAGGTAAAGCCCGCCTGGTTGAAAGGAATTCATCTTCCTCCCTTCGTCATGACGAAGAAGCCAAAACACGCCTTAGCTCACAAACCAATTGTGGTGACATGGGTGCTGACGGGTGACAATTTCCCTAAAACGCTTCGAATTATCAGATGTAATCAGACAGGCTCAAGTTGAAGACGATTGCCGACGCGCGGTACGACACTTCAATGTTATTTTGAAGTTGCAGGATCTCGGCAGCGATCTGATCCTTATCGACGCCTTCAATATCAGCAATCGTTCCTTCGTAACTGCTTTTCATCTGAACGTGCCGATCGCTCGTCATTGAGATCGTGCGGTGTGCAATCGCAATATCGGTCGAAATATCGACGATACCGGATTGATCCACACCAGGAGGCTGCAGCAAGGTCCGCATGTCGGCTGAGAGCGCATTGTAGTACTCTTCATCGGTTTGCGTTCCACCTGAAAAGTCGGCGGCGACAAAGGCAGCAAGCGATTGGACAAGTTCCTTTAAAGGTGTCTCGTTTGCACGCACACCGTAATTCACTGTCAGGTTGGTATCCACGACCGAATTTTTGTCAGTGCGTGCATCCGTCGTGGTGGTATTCCGCCCCATATACCATTCTACCGTGGTCGCGCCTCCACCGGTGACGGCCGTTGCCGTGTCAAACGGTGGTCCGTCAACCCGCTGTGGTTCTTCACCGGAAAATGTGCTGAAAAACTCATCGGAGGCCCATTCATCGGACACTGCGCGTAATGTGGTCTGAGCCTGATTTTCTATCTCAGCTGCAAGTGTGTCCCGAAGGTTTTGAGCGGTCTCCTCAAGATCAGCACCGATTGCAAATGTGCCATCCACCTCATTGGTGGTCGCAGCAGTCAACTCGATCGAGATCGTCTCCGCATGCGTTGGCGGCAACGACAATTCGACAGTGATTGTCTCACCCAGGACGGGTTGCCCGGTGAATTGCACATCAAAACTATCTGGATCAGCTGCAAGGGGCCCGGTGACCGCTACATTGCTGAGGGTAGATGTGACAGCTGAAATATCGAACCCGAAATCATGCGCGCCGTCTTCAGCAACGGTAAAGGTCGAATCTGTCGGGACAATACCGGCATAGTTTGTTGTCAGCGCCGATGTTGTTGTGCGGCCTGTGTTGGACGCTCCAAGATTGGCTTGCGAGTATTCGTCCATGTAAGTTTTCAGCCCATCCAGGCCATCGGCACCGTTCATAATCGCATCAAGCGCGGCCACTGGATCCGAAACGGCATCCGTTCCACCAAATGCATAAAATCCGGCAACTTCCGTGTTCATGATGTTCAAAGTTTCGTTCAACAGAAGTTCAGCGCGGGACTGGGTTTGCGTCTGACCATCGTCCTGCAGAACGAAATCGTTGGTATCCATGGCTGACTTGGCGTCGCGGCGAATATCTTCAAGTCGCTCAAGCGACATGGTCATGGTTTCCAGGTGCAGATTGGAAATCGTGATCGTGTTCTGGTAGGTGTCGATCATGCTGACTTTCTGCGTCAACTGAATGTCCAGCAGTCTTCTGTCCCCAACATCGCCATAGGTTGTTCCGACCTTCCCCCTGGCCAGCTGCGTGGTCTTTTCAGCCAGCAGATCGTTCAGCTCACCAAGCTGCCGCGTTAGGTAGGTTCTGGAAGTTGTAATGGACGAGACAGTCATTCCGCACCTTAAACGATGTTTAGGAGCTCTTCGAAGAGCTCTTTGATAACCTGCATGACACGGGCGTTTGCCGCATAAGCGTTTTCAAGCTGAACCATGAAAGCCAGTTCGGTATCGAGATCCACCGCGTAACTTTCCTCGTAACGAATTGCCAGGTTCAAAGTGAGTGTTTCTTTCGAATTCGAATACGTCGCCGCATCGGCCGCCTGATTGCCCTGAAAGGCGACGGTCTGGTTCACATAATCAATGACTGTGCCTTCGAAGGGCGTTGACGTGCTGCCAACCCCGGAACCAGGATCGAAGTGTGACGTTCCAACGCTCAAGGCATTGGCAAGATACTGCACTCTCGCCGGATCGTTGGACGTGTTGGGTGTCGGTGTCGTTTGATAATTCACAAGCAAGGCGCTGTCGGCAAGAAGATCAGGATTGACCCCAAAACCACGTGCGTAACCAACCCGCTGGCCACCATCTTCCAAAGCGTCTGTGAACAACTCGGGAGAATCGCTCTTATCGACAAATATTGCCAATCCAAGACCCTGGTCCGAGTTGCCTGTTACAGTTACGTCTGCAGATAGGCTTTGGACACTCGTTGGCGCAGTGTTGTCGCCCAGCACACGCAAATTGTCCGAACCGTCGTTGCTGACCGGAAGACCGGTCGCGCCAAGAGCCGTGGTAATGTTGGTGATGTAGGTCGCCGGTAATCCGCTGGAAATATCAATGCCAAAAACCGTATCATTCGGATCGGCTGTCGCAGAATTTCCCAGCGGTAACAATGTCGGATCGTCGACGGCGACAAGCGTGACAGTCTGTGTGTCACCAAGCGTGTCCGTATACTCCAGTGAAATCGTGTTGCCCGCCTGAAGTGCGGACACATCCAGATCAAAGCCGCTGTCGAGCCCGACCGTGACCGCAGTGCTTTCAACCGTCACGTTTGAAAATGCCAGCGAAACCTCTGCTGCAATCGTATCCAGCTGGGTTTGCGCCTCAACAAGTATGTCGTCTCTGAGCTCCGCAGTCGCGACCATTACCCCAGACCTGGATGCGGCTATGAGATCGTAGGTCGTGCCCCCGGGCGTGGTCACCGTAACGGTGTTACCTGCTTGCCCGGGCTGAAAGGAGTGCGTTGCCACGAAATTCAGCGTGGAAGCCTGATTATCTGCATATAACTGCTGGCCATCCGCCGTTTGAATGAAAAGCGTATTGTTTGCACCATCAGAAACCGTGACATCCAGATAACCGGAAAGCTGTTCAATGAGACGGTCACGCTCATCTTCCATGTCGGCGGTCGACACGTTCGATTGCGCGGCGTCGCGTATCGTTGAATCGATATCTTCGATTGAGGACAGCAGATTGTTGACGGTACTTGTCTGTCTGGAGAGCGCGTCGTCTGCTTCCTGCCGCAGATCCGTGATCTGGTCGTAGGAGGAACCGATCTCACGGGCAAATGCGTCAGCAATCGCAACCACGTCACTTTGAGCCGCGTAATTTCCCGGATCATTTACCAGTGTCGACAGCGAAGACGACAATTGCCCGGCAAGAGCGGAAAGACTGCTATCGTCATCGATCGTGCCGAAAATATCATCCAGACGATCTGTAAAGCCGGCGATTTGCGCGGCATAATTCGTATCGGCCAGTGAGTTGAAATAGTCAGCCTGGATCTGTTCGTCGACAATGCGGCGAACTTCCGTTGAATTCAAACCGGCAACATTTCCGGTCCCGTCAAAATATACGTTGGCAGAAACAGTTTTCTTGGAAAACCCGGCCGTATCAGCATTGGCGATGTTGTTCGCCGTGATGTCCAATTGACGCTGATTGTATGTAATTCCGAAGACCGCAGTATTCAGGGCACTTGAAAGACCCATGGCGGTTTCTCCTTCGTTGACGCTAACTTGCCGGGGAAACCGGCGGGTTGGAACCCGCCGGTGAAAAGGTCACTAGCGGACCATATTCAGTGCGCTATCCAGCATCTCGTCAGCGGAAGTGACGATCCTGGAGTTGGCTGAATAGGCCTGTTGCGTGATGATGAGCTTGGAAAATTCATCCGCAATGTCCGCGTTGGACAATTCCAGATTGTTCGCCAAGATCTGGCCACCGCCGGAAAGATCCGCTTCACCGGAAGAGGTGGTCGCTTCAAACCCTGCACCGTCAACCCTTTTCAGGTTCTGCTCGGCTTGGAATGTTGCTAGCGGGATCTCGTAGACGGCACGTTGCTGGCTATTGGAATAGCTGGCAATCACCCGGCCGGATTCATCAATCGCGACACTGGACAGTTCACCTGCAGGATATCCGTCCTGTTCCAGGGAAACCGAACTTGCTGTTCCGTCAGGGTCCGAATATTGGGTCAAGGATCCGTTTGCGAACGAGAGTTCCAGGCCTGTCGTGGTGGTTCCATCGATTGTCAGTGATGCAATTGAGAAACCATCACTTGTACCGTTCACCGTGCCGATCACACCGGCCGTCATGTTGGTCATCGCGCCGGTGCTGTCGAATTCGATGTCCCCGACGTCGTACCAGGCGTTGGTCGCGTCACCGCCGGAACCAATGTACATGCTCCAGGTGTCGTTCACCGGGATGCCTGTGTCCTCGTTCACCGTCTTGGCATAGCGAACTTCAACGTTCATTGCCGTGCCGTTCTGGTTGTACATCGTAATCGAGCCGCCGGAGATGGAGGTGTCCAGGAAATCCTGCTCATCAGCCACCGCCACATTGCCCGCACCAACTGCGCCTGCAAGCAGAGCAGATGCATCTGTTACTTCATCGTAGTCTGTCGTGTCAGGAATACGGGGCAGGTTGGCCTGGTATTCAAGAGTGGTGGTTGCAGACGCGGCAAGCGGCTGGTCTTCGATTTGAATGACAGACGGGCTATCACCAATCGCATTGCCTGTATTGGGATCCAGCGGGAAACCCTGCAGGTAGTACCCTGAACTGTTGATCAGGTAACCTTCAGCGTCCCGCTCAAAATCACCTGCGCGGGTGTAATAGGTATCGTCCGCAAAACTCGTCGACCCGTCCACCACATCTGACGCCTGGGTTACAACGAAGTAACCTTCCCCATTGATTGCCATGTAGGTGTCGACATCGACAGACGAGATATCGCCCTGCACGGTATTCGTGGCGCGGGAAGTTGCGAACGTGGTGCCTGAGACCTGCGAAGCCTGAGTTGCCCCGCCACCGGACACCAAATCAGCGAAAGTAGTATCCAGCCGCTTGTAGCCGGTTGTCTGCGAATTGGCGACGTTACCGGAAATATTTTCCAGTGCCGTAGCCTGCGCATTCAACCCGGAGACAGCTGAGTTGATAGCCCCATATATACCCATGTTTCGTCCTCTTAATAGATTGGGCACTGCAAACGCGGGCTTACGCCCAAAATCGGCGAACACTCCGCAAAGGACGTGCCAACTTTTCCTTAAGTATGTTTTTCGATTTATTCTCAATCACTTAATTGAAAGACACATTCTAAAATGGAGAACACCTGCCCGGCAACCTCCGGCCAAACAGGCAAAAACTTCCGCCGCTGATGGGCAAGACTGTCCATCCTGACCCTATCGGGACCGTCACTCCTTTTACGGACTTGCGCTGACGGCCCTCGCCTGCCACCTTTCGCCGAACAACATACTGATGGACGGCCAAATGCGCTTTGAAGGAACTGAGAGTTATATCGCCACGGAAGATCTGCGGGTTGCAGTCAACGCGGCAGTTGCCCTGGAACGCCCTCTCCTGGTGAAGGGGGAACCCGGGACCGGGAAGACGGTGCTGGCTGAGCAGGTTGCAGTTGCCTTGAAAGCCCCGTTGATCGAATGGCACGTGAAATCCACGACCAAAGCGCAGCAGGGCCTTTATGAATACGACGCGGTATCGCGCCTGCGCGACAGTCAGCTTGGTGATGAACGGGTCAAGGATATCAACAACTACATCCGCAAGGGCAAGCTCTGGGAAGCATTTGACGCTCCGGAAAGACCGGTCCTTATTATCGACGAGATCGACAAGGCAGATATCGAATTTCCAAATGACTTGTTGCTGGAGCTCGATAGGATGGAGTTTCATGTTTATGAAACTGGTGAAACGGTGCGCGCAAGGCAGCGTCCGGTGGTGATCATCACATCCAACAATGAGAAGGATCTGCCGGACGCATTTTTGCGCCGGTGTTTTTTCCACTTCATCAAATTTCCGGACGCTGACACGATGACGGAAATTGTAGAGGTCCATTTTCCCGGAATAAAGAAACGTCTTTTGACGGAAGCTCTTCGGCTTTTCTTTGATGTGCGTGATGTGCCTGGTTTGAAAAAGAAACCATCAACTTCGGAACTGATCGACTGGATCAAGCTGCTTTTGAACGAGGACATCGACCCGGAAACGCTTCGTCAACAAGATGGCTCCAAACTGATACCGCCGCTGCATGGCGCTCTGTTGAAGAACGAGCAGGATGTCCACCTGTTCGAACGCCTTGCATTCATGGCGCGACGGGAAAGAACCTGACGGACGGGAGTTCACATTGGAAAGACGAAGTTCAGCATTCTCTCTGTTCCTGATTTTGGCGATTGCCTTTCAGTTTTTCTTTGCCGCGTCTTCGTCTGCCCAGGTCCCGCCTGAAAAGGACGCAGGCTGGCAGAGCGATGTGAGCGGCTTGAGGCACTTCTCTGGTCTACGGTGCCCGGACGTTATCGGGGTTTTCTACCGGATCAAGGTGATGGAAGGTGATGCCTCAAGCCTTGCAGGCTGCATCTACACGGGCCGCGACGGCATCACTGCGGTGTTGCGCAAGCATGACCACGCCACCGGTCGCCGCGAAGCATTGAAGTTTTCGCGCAATTACAAGGCTGCCGGCTTTGAAGCAATCAAGCTCTCCGGCGTTGCTTCGTCGGGAATCTCGTTTCGAACCCGCAGCTGGACGCCAACAAGTCTGTGCGAAACACTTTGGTATTTTTCGTCAGAAAAATCAGACTACACCTTGTGGCTGTCCTATGTTCTTCCCACGCAGGAAGTGGATGTCGGGCCCGCGCTGACTTCGTTCACGGAAGCGCTGGCCAACCAGAATTGACGTTGTCCAGACCTGCTAGTAACAGGCGTTGGTGACACAACACTGCAAACGAAAACCTGGATGCAATTATGCGACTTTTGCTCTTCAGACACGCCAAATCAGACTGGGGCGACGCCGGCCTTGCAGACATTGACCGGCCCTTGAACGATCGCGGTAAGGCCGCTGCTGCAACGATGGCCCTGCATATGAAGACCGAAGGCTTACTGCCCAATCAAATCTTGTGTTCAACGGCGCAGCGAACGCGTGAGACCCTGGCCAGGCTGTTGCCCTGCCTGGACCATGAGGCCAAGATTTACCTGCTCTCCGACCTCTACCAACAAAGCGAAGATGGTTACGCAAGTGTCATTCGAAGGCATGGTGGTCACGCGCGTACCCTGATGGTGCTCGGGCATAATCCGGCAACAGAAGACACAGCTTTGGAACTGTCGGGAACAGCTGACGAAGCAGCAATGGCGGACTTGCAGGAAAAATTCCCCACCGCGGCACTCGCCGTTCTTGATTTTGACTTCGCCGACTGGTCCGAACTGGGCCCGGGAACCGGGCACTTGACGCAGTTTGTCAAACCACGTGCGCTGATGCACGGCGACTCCTAGCGACAGCGCCAACTGATCGGCGATTGCACTTGCCGCTCTCCGCGCTTACATGAACGCGCTGGAGGTGCGTTTGAATACATTTAACAAATTGACTGAAGAAACCCGGCTTACGCTGGCAAACCTTGCCGATGCTGCCGGAGATCTGACTGTGCCCAGTGTTCGGCTTGGCGTGACAGGGCTCGCGCGCTCCGGAAAAACCGTTTTTCTGACGGCGCTGGTGCACAATCTGGTGCATGGCGGTCGGCTACCGGTTTTCAGCGCAGCGTCGGGACACAGAATGACTTCAGCCCGCCTCAAGCCACAGCCGGACGACACGGTTCCCCGTTTCGACTATGAAGCCCACGTCGACGCCCTGGTCAAAGACCGCGTTTGGCCGGAATCCACGCGCCAGGTGTCCGAATTGCGCCTGACAATCGATTACGAAAGCGCCTCTTACTTCTATCGAAAACTCGGTCCCGGCCGCCTGCATGTGGATCTGATCGATTATCCCGGTGAGTGGTTGCTCGACCTCCCCTTGCTCAACAAGAGCTACGCCCAGTTTTCCGCCGAAGCACTACAGCGTGCCCGTGCGCAGAACAGGTCGGAAATTGCCGGACCGTTTCTAAAAGCGGCAGAAGGTGCAGATCCAGACTCGGAAGAAAGCGAACCGGTTGCGCAGGATCTGGCAGCCCGTTTCAAGGCTTACCTGACGGCCTGCAGGGCAGACACCCATGCCTTGTCCATGCTACCGCCAGGTCGCTTTCTGATGCCCGGCGATCTTGATGGTTCACCGGCCCTGACCTTCGCACCTCTTGATGTTGTGGCCGATGCACCAGCCGCGCGCACCGGCACATTGCGTGCCATGATGGAACGACGATATGAGGCTTACAAGACCCACGTCGTCCGCCCGTTTTTCCGCAACCATTTTGCCAGGCTGGACAGGCAAATTGTTCTGGTTGACGTCCTCCATGCGTTGAACGCGGGCCCGCATGCAATTACCGATCTGGAAATCGCATTGAGTGAAGTGCTTTCTGCTTTTCGTCCGGGCAGACGAAGCTGGCTGTCCTCGATCCTGACAAGGCGTATCGACAAGATACTGTTCGCAGCAACAAAGGCCGATCACCTCCACAGCACCGATCACGACAAGCTTGAGGCGATCCTGAAACGGCTGGTCAACCGCGCCGAAGAACGCGCCCGGTTCAAGGGTGCTGAAGTAGATGCCTTGGCGATGGCTGCCGTTCGTGCAACGCGAGAGGCGACCGTCAAGCACAAGGGAGAAGAGCTACCGGCAATCCTCGGAACACCCCTGCCCGGCGAAACTCTGAACGATGATGCTTATGATGGCGATACGGAAATTGCCATGTTTCCCGGCGATTTGCCTGAGAACCCTGAACTGATTTTTGCTCAAGCTGAATCAAATTGTGAAGACGCTCGACCAAGTTTTCAGATAGCTCAATCAGAACTTCAATTCCTGCGGTTTCGCCCTCCCGAGCTGGATAAAACCGCCGAAGGTCTGACCTTGTCTCTTCCGCACATTCGTCTGGATCGCGCCCTTGAATTTCTGATCGGAGACCGACTGGCATGACCAGCCCCAATTCCCCTTCCGGCAGGAAACCAACAGCATTTCGTCTGGACGACCGCAAGGTTCGGATGACCGACGACGACGATCGGGCCCCTGCTGCTGGCGAGGCCCTGATCACCCAGGCATTCATGGAAGAAGAAGAACCGCGGCTGCCACGCGCAGTCAGCACACCAAAGCCCGGTTTCCGATTCGGCAAATGGCTCATGGTTGGCTTGAGCGGGTTGGTCTCCCTTGCCGTTGGCCTGGCGATAGACAGTCTCATCCGTGATCTGTTTGCACGCACAGACTGGCTTGGTTGGACTGGCGTTGCTCTGGCCGCGATTGCCGCATTGGGTTTGCTGGGACTGGCACTGCGAGAAATTGCAGCGCTATTGCGGCTGAACAGGATTGACCATCTGAGAGATCAATTGCAAGAGGCTGCAGACGCAGACGACGCCAAAGCTGCGACGGCTGGATTGAAAGAGTTGATTGGTCTTTATCAGGACCGACCCGAGACCGCCCAAGGCCGAAAGGCTCTTTCCGGCCATATGCGCGAAATCATCGATGGAAGCGACCTTGTGAAACTTGCAGAGCGCGATCTCCTGAGCCCGCTTGACCTGGAGGCGCGCAGGATTGTCATGAACAGCGCCAAGCGAGTCTCGCTGGTGACGGCGGTCAGCCCGCGCGCACTGGTCGATCTGCTCGCTGTGCTTTTCGAGAACCTCAGAACGATCCGTCGCTTGTCGGCCCTCTATGGCGGCCGGCCCGGAACGCTTGGATTTTTGCGCCTTGCCAAACACGTCCTGACCCATCTGGCCGTCACCGGCGGCATGGCAGCCGGAGACAGTCTGGCTTCGCAGGTTCTGGGACAGGGGCTTGCAGCGCGTCTTTCAGCTCGTCTTGGCGAAGGCGTGATCAACGGACTGTTGACGGCGCGTATCGGCATAGCCGCCATATCTGTCTGTCGGCCAGTGCCATTCATATCCGGAAACGGACCGACAGTTTCGGAATTTATGGGAGAGCTCGTGTCTTCAGCCAAAGAAAACGAAGACAAGAAGACCGACTAAACCTTTGAAAAAAATCGATCTATATCTCAGGTTTAGGCGATTTCCCTACGTCGGCAATTGCAATTTTTCACAATAGCCCGTAAGCGTCCGGTTAAGAGTTTGTTATCCCTTTTGCCCGCCAACGCTCAAGGGAGTATGCAGTACGGCGCTTTGCGGGATATGGTTTTGCCTCGGACACGATTTTTTACAAGAACAACAAAATCAAATCGAAGTTCAGACGCCAGGCTAAAAGCCCGGCTGCTCACAGGCTGCGCGTTCGCTTTGCTCCTGCCGGTTTCCGGCTATGCTGCCGATATCACCATTCCGTCCGGAACGACTGTCACAACAACGCAAACGCTTACCGATGTCGGTGACACTGGCACTGTCGATAGCGGTGGAACAATCGACGTTACCGATCAGGACGGGCTTGTTCTCGACAATGCCGACCAGACAGCAATCAACAACGGTGAAATTCTCCTTGAGAGAACCGGCGGCACGGACAGAGCCGCGATTGGATCTGACGGAGCAAATTCGACGATTACAAACGCGGGAACAATTTCGACAACTGGTGACGATGCTTTTGGAATCGCCGCCATTGATGCTGATGCGTCGATTACCAACTCCGGTACCATTACGACCACCGGAGAAGACTCTTTCGCGATTCTCTCCGACGGTGAACGGGCTATAATCCGGAACTCCGGGTCGATCACGACATCAGGCGAAACTGCCGACGCCGTCTTAGCCGAACAGAATGACGCCACAGTTACAAACACCGGAACAATCACTACAAATGGCTTAGATTCTTTCGGTATTTTTACTATCGGTGAACGGGCGAACATCCAGAACTCCAACACGATCACGACATCGGGCGAAGATTCCGACGGCATTCATGCAGATGGTGCAGACTCGCAAGTCACAAACAACGGCTCTGTGACCACAACTGGCTTAGATGCGCACGGAATAGACGCAGACGGCTTAAGAGCCCAAGTCACCAACAACGGCTCAATCACGACCAGCGGTGAAGGCGGTCACGGCATTGATACCGACCGTGCGAATTCGACGGCAACAAACAACGGTACGATCACCGCAACGGGCGAAAATGCTGACGGTATCGACATGGACGGCGACAATTCGTCTGCCGTCAACACCGGTACAATTCAGCTGTCTGGCTCCCAAGGCAACGCACTTGACTTGAGCGGCGACAACAGCAGCGCGACAAACTCCGGTACATTGTCCACTTCGGGTACGGACAGCAATGGTATTGAATCCAGTGGCGACAACGTCACCATTACAAACTCAGGAAACATCAAAAATACGGGAAGCGTATCCGGCGGAGACCCCACTGAAGGTCACGGTATTTCCGTTGACGGCGACACGGCAAATATTACCAACTCAGGAACTGTTTTCAGTGACAACGGTTCTTCAATCTATATGGGTGGCACGGGTGCTTCCCTGACCCTCAACCAGGGCAGTCTCCTGCAGGGGATCATCACTTACACGGACCCTACCTCCGGCAGCCTCAATTATGCGGTCAACCGTACTGCGATTTACACATTTGCTGGTATCCCGGACACGCTTGATACCAACGGGCTTACCTCGTCGACCTCCGGAAGCACTGTGACAATCATCAATCCGGATGATTTCAGGTTGAACACGACGGCCTCAACAACGTCCGCGTTGACCCGTGAGATCACTGGCACAATAGAAACCCAGCTAGACGCCAATCGCCTGCAGGACCCGGCACAAGTGGCAACCAACGGCCCTGCGCCAGACGGCGAGAGCCAAGGAAACCGCTTCTGGGCTTCCCCCTTCGGCGGTGTGCTCAACCGTGATGGCAGTGACGGTTATGACCACAGCTTTGGCGGCCTAATGGCTGGCGCGGACCATGCGTTCTCTGCTGATCTGCGCGCAGGTCTGACGGCCGGTTTTTCCTTTGGCCAAACCGAAAGTGACGGCGACATCCATTCAGCCGACACCTACAGCATTTTCGGCGGCGCATATCTGAGCAAGAACTGGCAATCCACCTTCGCCGACCTCAGTCTGGTCGGCGGTTACCTCAACAGCGATGATGACGTGGCGATACTGAACAACATGGTTGCTGGTGGCCTGCAGGATGTCTCCATTGGTTATGACTATATCTATCTCAGCCCGGCAGCCCGTATTGGGCGGGCGATAGCCCTGCAGCACGGCACGCTGACACCGTCAGCGCGGCTTCGCTACACAGGTCTTTGGCAGGCCGGCGATGCGACTGAAAACACAACCGGCGTGACATTTTCGAATAGGTCCCTGCATGTTCTGGAGGTTCGCGGCGAAGCGAATTACGAATTTGCGCCCATCATCGGCGATGCAGGGGCATGGCACTTGAGTCTGAAGGCTGGTGCGGACGGCATTTTCACCTTGAACGACAGCGTTGATGGCAGTCTCTCGGGCGCTGCCCTGAACCTGTCCGTGGATGAAGACGACGCTGTACTGAGAGGCTTTGCTGCAGCCGATGCCATTTGGCAAGCCAACAATGGCGCCCAATTCCTTGCAAGTGTTGAAGGCGGTTATGACACCGCTCAAACCCTATCGGCAAATGCCCGTATCGGCGTGAAACTCAGCTTCTGATCAATCCCTTAAACGGTCTCCCGATCTGGTGATGCCTGATCCACATTGGGCAGGGACAGCGATCTTGGCAGCCGCCCTTGCAAGAGATATGGTCGCGGCCATGTTCATATCCTTCTTTACCGAACTGAAATCTGCTGGAATACCAGTTTCCTTGCGGGAATATTTGACGCTGATGGAAGCGCTGGAAAAGGATCTCGCTGAGCGCAGCGTTGAGGATTTCTATTATCTCGCGCGCCTTTCGCTGGTGAAAGACGAGAGTAACCTTGACAAGTTTGACCGGGTCTTCGGTCATGTCTTCAAGGGCCTGGATCTCATGAGCGAAGTGCCCTCCAGCGAGATCCCCGAGGAGTGGCTGCGCAAGCTTGCAGAAAAACACCTGAGCGAGGAAGAAAAAGCCCAGATTGAAGCCCTCGGCGGCTTTGAAAAGCTCATGGAAACCCTGAAGGAACGATTGGAAGAACAGCAGAAGCGTCACCAGGGTGGCAACAAATGGATCGGCACGGCGGGAACCTCTCCTTTCGGGGCCTATGGCTACAATCCGGAAGGCGTGCGCATCGGCCAGAAAGAAAGCCGACACAGGCGCGCGGTCAAGGTCTGGGACAAACGTGAATTCAAGGATCTCGACGACACGCAACTTCTCGGTTCGCGGAACATTCAAGTGGCACTCAAGCGCCTGCGCAATTTCGCGCGCACTGGCGCAGCAGAAGAACTGGATCTCGACGACACCATTCGCTCAACGGCCCACAAGGGCCTGCTCGATATCAAGATGCGCGCCGAGCGGCACAATGCAGTCAAAGTACTGCTGTTCTTCGACATTGGCGGATCGATGGATGACCATATTCGTGTCTGCGAAGAACTCTTTTCGGCAGCCCGGTCAGAATTCAAGGTCATGGAGCATTTCTACTTCCATAACTGCCCGTACGAATATGTCTGGAAGGAAAACCGGCGTCGCCACACCGAGCGCCTGCCAACCATGGATGTGCTGCACAAATATCCTGCCGACTACAAGATCATCTTTGTCGGCGACGCTTCCATGAGCCCCTACGAGATTTCTTATCCGGGCGGGTCTGTGGAACACTGGAATGAAGAACCGGGTGCTGCCTGGATGCAGCGGATCACCGGCCTCTACCGGAGCGCAATCTGGCTCAATCCGGTTCGCGAAGAGCATTGGGGCTATACCCACTCCATCCAGATGCTGAATGAACTGATGGAAAACCGCATGTACCCCATGACGCTGGAAGGTCTGACGGACGGCATGAAGGAACTGGCGCGGTAGCATCTGAGCCAGGATTACAAGAACAGGCTCAACACGTTGCCTCCAGCCAGACAAACCCGGCAACTCCCCGGTATTGAGTTTCTTTTATAAGTGCAATCAAGATTTGGAAGAACGCCCGATCTCACAAAATTTGTCGGCTTGTCTGTCCGATAACTCGGTATATTGAACAGGTTTTTCGCGTGTGATTTGAGCGATGTCGAGGGTATATCGACATGGCTGGTTAGATAGTTACGTCGTTTTTCTCGGCTTTCACGAAATTGGTGCTTTATCTTGCAGAACTATGACTTTGCAATTGCATAGATCACCTATCAATTTCAGATATGGTGCTCGAGACTTTGGCCTCGGAACTCGACCTCAGGTAAGCCAACATGGGAAATCATTTTAAAGAAAAAAGCGCGTCGCCTGGAGACAAGGCCTTCATCGAAACACCAGTTGCTCACGCAACCACAACCGGAATGACAGGCGGCGGGTTTTACGACGCGAACTCCGCTCCTCAGTGGAAAGCGATTGAAGCGGTACTTCCCTGGCTGGACGAGGCAGTCGCCAACCTGCCGCTCTCAGGTATTGGTCCCGTCACCCTGGCTGATTTTGGTTGTTCTGAAGGCCGAAATTCTATTGCAGTCATGTCAAGGTCGCTGGAAAACTTGCTCCCGCTGACAGACAGGCCGGTTCAAACCATCCACTCTGACTTGCCAACCAACGATTTTTCCAAGCTTTTCCTGAACCTGCGGCCAGGGGGGCACCCGGTTTATCAAAGTGATCGTGTTTATTCTTCAGCCGTTGGCGGGTCCATGTTTGACCAACTTCTGCCACCTGCGAGTGTTCATCTGGCCACAACTTTCAACGCCATCGGATTTTTATCCAGCCGTCCGATCAAAAATCTGCCGGGATATATTCTGCCGAACGGGCCGAGCACGCTCAATGATATCGGGTATGTTTCTGAAGACGACAAACAGACGTTCTCGGAGTTGGCCAAGGGCGATGTCGCCCGCTTTCTCCGGGCCCGTGCAAAGGAACTCGTGCCGGGTGGAAAGTTGCTGGTGCAGGTATTCGGGTCAACGGACACCGCGCGCACCTGTGATGGTATTTACGATCTTCTGAATGATGCGGTTCTCGGCTTCGTCGAAAGCGGTGACATCCCGCGCGATACCTATGAGGCCTATTACCAGCCGGTCTATATGCGCCAACTGGATGAACTAACAGCCGCGATTTCAGATGACGCCTATGGAGCCTCTGGCCTGTTCTCACTCGATCATTCGAAAGCCTATGAAGTCGCCGTGCCATTCAATCAGAAGTACCAGAGTGATGGCGACACTAAGCAGTATGCCAGGAACTATGTGAACTTCTTTCGCGCTTTCACCGAAGCCGTCTTGCAAAATTCCCTGCCCGAGCATCCGGACAGGGTGGATCTTGTAAGTCGGATTTATGCCCACGCCGAAGAGCTGCTGGAACGAAGCCCGGATCGCTATCCCTTCCGCTACGCAGCCGTTGCCATGCTGCTGACGCGCAAAGAATGAAGATTCCGGTTAACTTCCGCGCAACACCAGCACTGAACATGGTGCGTGGCGCACGATGTGGGCCGCGTTTGAGCCGATGAAATAAGTTGAAAGACCCGGCTTGTGCGAAGTCATCAACACGAGGTCGCATGCGGAGCGTTCGGCTTCCTCGATCACCTCGTGATAGACAGCGCCCATACGCACCTGGCAATCAACGGCACCGGCAGGAACATCGAGCCCCTCACCTATCTTGTTGAGAATGCCGGTTGTTTCCTCAAATTCGCGTTTCTGCCAGCCTTCCGGCAGTTGGCTGGCCACAAAGCTCTGAATCTCAGGGCAAACTGCCATCAAGTGAATTTTAGTGCCGTAATCGCGCGCCATTTGAGAAGCTTTGGAAAGTGCATCTTCAGCAAAACCCGGTTCACCGGGATCTACAGGTACGAGGATTTTCTTGAACATGACCGGTCTCCTGAATGAGAGAATGTTGTCCAACTCATGCGCCTCAGGCCGAAGGTCTGCCATGAGGCAGATCAATCCAGATCGTTTCCTTCAAAATACCGTCCTGGCGTGATGCCGAACGCCTTTTTAAAGGTCGCGACAAATGCACTCGGCCCTTCATAACCCAGCTTGTGGGAAACGTCGGAGACACTTCGCCCTGATGCCAGCAGTTCCAGCGCCCTGAAGAGTTTAACCTGCCGGCACCACGTACGGTAGCTGAGCCCTGTTTCGGCCTTTATCCGCCGTTCGAAGGACCGCACTGAGGTCGCACATCGCTCGGCAGCTTCAGCCAGGGCAGGAATGTGCGCCGGACACCGCACAATTCCCTCGCACAATCCTCTGAGCCTCACTTCCTGTGGCATGGGAAGTTGCAGGGGCGCAGCAGGCAGCATTTTGAGCTGGTCCAGGATCACCGCCGCAATCCGGGCTGCCGGGCCATCTTCCGTGTGGGCCCGGGGAAAGGACATGAACTCAAGGATCAACGCGCGCAAAAGGTTGGTGACCTGTATGACCTGTGGGGTCTGCGGCAGGTCCTGTGCATGGTCATACTGAACATAGATGTAGCGAATTTCCGTGTCTGTCAGATACCGTGTTTGATGGCTGACGCGCGGAGGAAGCCAGAACGCGCGCTCCGGCGGTGCAAAGAAGGTGCCCAATTCGGTGTCGATGGCGATCGAACCCTTGATCACATGAAACAACTGCGCTGCATCGTGTGAATGCCAGCCATTGTGACCCGAACCTGACGGCTGGTTCTTTGCATAGCCGATTAGGGGGCTATTCAAGGCCTCCCTTGGAAATTCGGAGAGTTCCGGGTGAATACTCATGGTGTTGACCGTATCCGGTTTGGCCTGACTTTTACAGAAGCCGGAGTTCCTTTGATCGCGGTGCCTGCAAGAGGCCGGCATCTTTGTCCTAAGGATTTTCCGGGTCGAACAGTTTTTCAATCGGCAGGCCGAACACACGGGAAATACGAAAAGCCAGCGGCAGGCTGGGATCATACTTGCCCTTTTCCAGTGCAATCACGGTTTGCCGCGTGACATCGAGCCTTTTGGCGAGTTCAGCCTGAGACCATCCCTGCTCTCCCCTGAGCTGCTTCAAATGATTTCGCATCAGCCCTTCCAGCGCACGAGCGCGGTGACGAGCGACCAGAGTACAAACAGGAAAGCAGCATAGAAGTTGAGATCGACAGATACGATACCCTCAAGCTTTGCCAGAAACATCGCCACGAAAACGCCAACGAGCAATGTAATGGCCCCGGCCAATGCCATGATCTGCCGCTCTCGCTCATCTACATTTCGAAAGTATCTGACCAACGCCCAGAGAACCAGGAACATTGGGACGGTCGCAAGAAACGAGATCAGAACATGCATTGCCGGTCCCGGCCCATCATCAATCATTTTCTGAGCGAAAAAACTCGCCAGTACAAACAAGACACCAGCAGCCAGCGTCTCTCCAACGTAGCGCAAAGACAATCGGTCAAAACGATCCATAAGGCGCTCCTTCCTCAGAACAGTGTTAAGCATCCTTTACATTTCACAGATCATCAGTCATGTAAAGCACGCTTTACATGTCGACTGAATAGGCCAATTTTAACAGTTGGCAAAACCGCCAATTCCTGTCCGTTATGCAACATTTTGGCGCTTCAGAAACATTTCGTGACAAAACAGCGCTAACACGAAAAAGCCGATTACGCGTAGAAGCGGCACTGCAGCGCTGCACGGATGTGTCTCTTTCTACGGTTTACGGAATGTCTTATTTTACGAAAAACGTCTTCCCGAATGAAATGACGGGGTGGCGATCTCCTGTGGTTTTGTTGATGATCATGGCAGGCGCCATGCAGCTGTCCTTTGCTGCGTGGTGGAACCTCATGAACAATTTCGCAGTGCAGGAGCTTGACTTCACCGGCCGCGAAATCGGCATTCAGCAATCGATACGCGAAATTCCAGGGTTTCTGAGTTTTCTGGCCATTTACCTGTTGCTCGTCATGCGAGAGCAGACCTTGGCCTATGTTTCCCTGCTGCTGCTCGGTCTTGGTGTTGCCGTCACGGGCTATTTCCCAACTGCGATGGGTTTTTACATAACCACGCTGATCATGTCGATCGGCTTCCACTACTATGAAACGATGGCTCAGTCGCTGTCGCTGCAGTGGCTGCCCAAGGCGACCGCCGCTGCCAGCATGGGCAAGATCATCTCGGTTGGCGCCTTTGCGCAGCTGGTGGCCTATGGCCTGATCTTTGTCGCCTGGAAAACGTTCAATCTCTCCTTTGCAGTCGTCTTCGCCATTGCAGGTGGCTTAACCCTCGTCGTTCTTGTTTTCCTGATTTTGGCCTACCCGCACTTCAAGGAAGGCGTGCCGCAACACAAGAAGCTGATCCTGCGAAAACGCTACTGGCTCTATTACGCCCTCACTTTCATGGCCGGTGCACGCCGTCAGATCTTTACGGTCTTTGCCGGCTTTCTGATGGTGGAACGTTTTGGTTATGACGTTCACGAAGTTGCCGGGCTGTTTCTGCTCAATGGGGCCTTCAACATGGTATTAGCTCCAAAAATCGGGCAATTGATCGTCCGATTTGGCGAGCGCAAGGCGCTGATATTTGAATATCTTGGCCTGATCGGGGTGTTTGTAACCTATGCCTTCGTTACCAACGCGACGCTGGCTGCAAGCCTCTATGTGATTGACCATGCGTTCTTTGCCATCGCGATTGCGATCAAGACCTATTTCCAGAAAATAGCCGATCCGGCCGATATCGCCCCAACCGCAGGGGTTGCCTTCACGATCAACCATATTGCTGCCGTCTTCATTCCGGTGCTGTTCGGTTTTCTCTGGCTCGTGTCACCTGCAGCCGTCTTTCTTGCCGGAGCCGGCATGGCTGTAATCAGCCTTGCGCTTGCAACCCTGATCCCGCGCAATCCCGAAGAAGGCCGTGAAGCTGACTTCTGGTTCCGAAAACAGAACGCGCAGCTAGCGGAATAAACGGCCGCAATTTGGGTGTCTGACTAACACATGGGGCTATATGCGAGCCGACTTTGGCCGTACTGATTTTCAGCAGATAAGCAGTCAGACTTTGGGAAAATTCAATCGCAATGGCTGCCGTCCCGGCCTCCAAGCCGGGACCTCGTTTTGCTTGTCAAATTGACGAATTTCTTGAACGAGTTTTTTGGATACAGAAGATCCCGGATCTCCGTTTCACTTCGTCCGGGACGGCTTCGAAGCAAAAGTCAAAAAACAAAAAAACCCGCCAAATGACCGGCGGGTTTTCTTTCAACTTCAAATGCGGCGGCTTAAGCTTGGCGCTCCGGGACATGAATAACCAGTCCATCCATATCGCCGTTCACCTTGATCTGGCAGGACAGGCGTGACGTCGGTTTCACATCATAAGCAAAATCGAGCATGTCCTCTTCCATCGGTTCAGCAGATCCGGTTTTGCCTTTCCAGGCATCGTCGACATAGACATGGCACGTTGCGCAGGCACATGCGCCGCCGCACTCTGCCTCAATGCCCTGAACCATATTCTTGATGGCATTCTCCATCACCGTGGAGCCTACAGCAGCGTCGACTTCGGTCTTGTTTCCATCGGCAGTAACAAATGTGATCTTCGGCATAAGTCGCGTCCAAGCCTCGAATTGCGGGTTTCAGCTGAACCGAAATAAAGCTTCCGCACAAAAGGTCAAGGACTATGCCGTTTCCACGTGGCAATCTGCCTCGTCAAAAAACGTTAAATCAACCTTCGAGCAGATCCCGGATGTATTGATTGGCCTCGTCCACGGCAGCGATGAGCCCTTCCGTCGCAGGCTCTGTGGTGGATTGCATCCGGCCCTCCAGATTTTCGCAAACCACAGCCACACGTTCCGCACCAATCGCCAGGGCTGAACCCTTCAAGGTATGCACAAGGTCAAGACGGGCAGTCTTGTCCGTTTCACAAGCCAGCCGCTCAAGTGTAGAAGAGGACTGTGATTTGAAGAGATGCAGAACCTGAACTTCCAGATCGCGATTGCCCAGAGTGTTGGTTGCAAGCTGCACGAGATCGATCGGGGCTTCAGGACCGGCTCGTCCTGAGACGCGAGCCATTGAAGAAGGGGCCATTGGGGTGCTCCAATTTACGAGATACATGCCTGTCGGCACCCAGCCGCAAGCTTTTACTGCCAATGACAATGCTTCAAACACCCAAACACGCAGTTAAGTCGGCCTCCGGATGCGAGAGAATGGACCGATGTCCCCAAAAAATTGTTTTTTTGGTTAATGCGCGTTAACGCGGGAATCGAATTATTCGTGAAAAAGATCTTGCAATTCCGCGATTTTCTGAAATTCAAATATTTTCAATTGCAGGATTCGCCGTTAACTTTTTTTGCTTTTTCGTCTTGCGGAAAGAGCATCAAATGCTGCAGGCGTCAGTTTGCAGATGAGCCAGTCAGGCTTGATTGGATTGGAAAACCAAGGTTCTGCCCAGCCTGCATCGATGCAAGCCCGAATTGTGCGCGTGGGAATTTCACGGCCATTGTCATCGAACAAAGGCAGCTTTCCACCTGGCTGATCCAGTCCCTTTCTCAGCCAGCGCTTTTGCGGTGCCGACAGATTTCCGGATTTGAGCAACGTTGCCATCGATGATTTTTTTGCGTTTTCTTCTGTGTCAATTTGCTTCGTTTCAGGCATTCCGACCGCCCCCTAAGTGACTCTCACCATTGCAGTTTCTTGTCCGTTGGGAGAGAGTGTGCCATTACAGTTATTGATGCGGCAAGATGGGGAGTGAACCGTCGAACGAAAAGTTCGCGGTCGGTCGGCGGCGGCCCTTCCCAATAAAGAGTTTAGTACAGGGCTTTTCGTGTGAAAAGCGCCTGTGGAAACGACGCGTCCGGTATTGACTGTAGAAGCTGCGCCAGCAGCTTGCTGAGGCTACCGGTGTGTAATGAGTACGGATGTGAGGCGACCCCAAATGGCAAATCCGACAAAGGTGAAAGATCCGGCGGAAGCGGCACTGTCTGCGGTTGAAGAAGCGCTGAAACTTGATTTCGGCGGACCGGAGGCTGCTGCGGCAGAAAACGCTCCTGAGGCCAGCGCGGCTGCAGAAGAAGAGCCCGCGCGCAAGTCTAAAAAGGACAAGCAGGACCCTTCCCAGCGTGAAGAGCAACGCCAGTCCCGTCGTCGGGGCAGAAGCGGTCGTCCTCCGGCAGCCAATGATGATCGCCGGAACATCGGCAATCTGATATACGCCCTACAGCGCAGACCTTCCTCTGCACCTTTCTGGGGCGCTCTTGCCTTGAGCGCGATTTGGGCTGCGCTCGGCGGCAGCCTTTTCATGACTGCCTTTTCCGACAAGATGTCCACACTGAGCGATCCGCAGGCTCTGCTTAATTCACCTGAAATGGTTCTTGCCGCTGCTGGTATCGTCGTACCAATCGTCTTCTTTTTCGTGATGGCCATGATGATCTGGCGCGCACAGGAAATGCGCATCGTTGCCCGCGGCATGACAGAGGTCGCGCTGCGTCTGGCCGAGCCGGAAGACATGGCCAAGGAATCCATTCTCAGCGTAGGTCAGGCAATCCGGCGCGAAGTCGCGGCGATGGGTGATGGCATCGAGCGCGCTATTGCGCGAGCCAGCGAGCTTGAAGTTCTCGTTCACAACGAGGTTTCATCACTCGAGCGCTCCTACAATGACAATGAACTGAAGATCCGCGGGCTGATCGAAGAGCTGGTCAGCCAGCGTGAGTCCATCGTCATGAATGCTGAACGCGTCCGCGAAACGATTGCTGGTGCACACGAGAGTTTTGCGTCTCAGCTTTCCGATACGTCGGGAGAACTCGGTACAAACGTCGATCAGGCCACACAGCGCATGATCGATGCGGTCAATACCCGGGTTGAAGAGCTTACAGAGACGGTCGATTCCCGTATTGAATCGCTCGGAGCGACGCTGAATGCGTCTGGCAGCGAACTCGTCGATTCCCTGACTGAACGTGCTGAAGACTACGTTTCACGGTTGTCCACGACAGGAAATGACCTTGTCGGCAATCTTGCTGAAACCGGCTCCACCATGTGGGAGACCATGACAACTCGCGGCAACGACGTGAACGAGCGTTTTGCCGAAACAGCAAACACTTTTGTCGAAACACTGACGGCCCGCAGCACCGAAATCAACGAAACGCTGACGACTTCAAGTACCTCGGTTGTCGAGACACTCAGCACCAGGGCGGAAGAGTTCCGCACGACGCTTGAAACAACAGGTACGACCGTTGGTGACACAATCACACAGCGCGGTGAAGAGATTAATGCGAACCTGTCGCTAACGTCCGGCCGCCTGATCGACACGATCACCTCCCGTACCGAAGAATTGGTTTCGACGGTCGATGTTCGTGTCACCTCGCTCGACGAAAATCTTGCGGAAACCGGTGCCAAAGTCGTGGAGAGCATCTCCGAACGCGGCCAGGCCGTTACCGACACGATCTCCATCCGCGGTGCCGAAATCGTGGAAACACTTTCCAGCCGTTCCACCGAAGTCTCGGAAATTCTCCGCGGCACGGGCGAGAGCATTGTTGTCGACCTGTCCCTGCGCGGCGGCGAGATTGCCTCCAAGCTGGACGAAACTGCAGGTTCCCTCACCGAGACTATTACGGTCCGCGGTGGCGAGCTGGCCGACAAGTTCGACAATATTTCCGAGCGGATCTACACCGCCATTTCGATCAACGGCAGCGAGCTTGACGAACGTCTGGCTGCACGTGGCAACGAGATGGCGACAATCCTTGAGCAACAGAGCGTTGGCTTCCGCGACACGCTGGAAGGTGTTTCCGGTCAATTCGCAGCCAGCCTTGGCGCACAAACCGAAGCTCTCACGCATAAATTGGCCGAAACCGGTACTCAGCTTGCTGAGCTGATCGGCAGCCGCGGCGACCGGGTCACCGGCGAAATCAACGAAATCAGCGGCAAGATCTCTGAAACGCTTGAAGTTCGCGGTCAGGCACTGCAGGAAGGTCTTTCCACGCGCCTTACCGAGCTGGAATCCATTGTCACCGATCGCGGTGGTCAATTGATCGATGCGTTCGACACCAAGACCCTGCTGCTTTCCGAATCTCTGGACTCGCGCCTGTCGACACTCGATACGACCTTTGCGGCCCGGATCGACACGATGGATGCTTCGCTCGGCGACCGGATCGCGACCATGGACGCGTCCCTGGACCAGCGCTACGGCGCAATCGACGCAACATTGAGCGACCGCATCAGCACGATGGATGCCTCTCTGGAACATCGCTTCACGACCATGGACACATCGCTCAGCGAGCGTATTGCCACCATGGATACGTCTCTCGACGAGCGGATTGCCTCCCTTGACACCACGCTTGGCGACAGGGTCTCCACAATGGATCTGTCCATGAGCGAGCGCATTTCCACGATGGATGCATCCCTTGGCAGTCATATCAACACGCTTGATCTGACACTCGACCAACGCACGGTGGCCTTCGAGGCGACGCTCGAGACCCGGACGCAGATCCTGGCTGAAGCGATTGAAAATCGGACCACGGGCATTAGCGACGCACTGGAAGAAAAAACCCGCAACATCACCGATGTTCTGGCAGATCGTTCCGACGCAATCACGCTGCAGCTTGGTCAACGCGTTGAAGCAGCAGGCAACACGCTTGCAGAACGCGCCGAGGAAATCGGTCAGACCCTGTCCACCCGCGTCGACGGCGCGGCGTCAGGCATGGCCGAAAAGGCTGAGCTTCTGTCTGCTTCCATGACCAGTGGCACAGATCGCATCGACGAAACATTGGACGCCCGTGCGCGTCAGATTTCCGAGACCCTGATCACCAGAACCAAGGAAATCGCGCAGGCCTTTGTCGAAGGTCAGGAAGAGATGACTTCCGCACTCGACAATCGCCTGTCGGAAGCCGGCAGCGTTCTTGGCAAGCAGAGCGAAGAACTGACGGACTCCCTGTCCGAGCGCATCGCGGAAATCAACGTTTCCCTGGGCGCCAAGGTGTTCGAAGTTGCCGAGACCCTCGACAGCCGCGCAACACAGCTTGAAACCTTGCTCAATGAGCGACTGGAAAGCATTTCCGGAACGCTTACGGGCGAAAGCGAACGCGCACGTGACATTCTCACAGCCGTGATATCCGAAGCTGGAGCAACACTTTCCACTGAAAGCACGCAGCTGCGCGACGTCATACAGGAAGCCGTCACGGCAGCAGTTCAAACACTCTCCGATGAACGCACACGCACGGTCGAGATTGTTGACGGCGCACTTAGCCAGGCAACGGAGAAACTCGCTGGCGAGGGCGACCGCATGCGTCAGATCGTGCTTGGCTCGGTTGGTGAAGCCCGTGGTGTCCTGGTCGGTGAAAGCCAGAAAGCAGCAGATGCTGTCAGCGGCGCAATGGAACAGGCAACTGGTTCCCTTTCCGGTGAAAGCGACAAGATCCGCGAACTGGTACTCACCGCTGTCGGAGACGCGGCACGTGCAATGTCCGCGGAAAGCGAAAAAGCCCGTACGCTCTACGCTGGTACTCTGGCGGAGTTCACTGGCTCGCTCACGGGCGAAAGCGACAAGGTCCGCAACAACCTGTCCGGCCTCATTGCTGAAATCTCCGGCAACCTGTCCGCAGAGAGCGAGCAGGCTCGCATGACCCTGACCAAAACGCTGGAAGATATCCGCGGTCAGATGTCGAGCGAAGCAGGTATGGTTCGCGCCCGCGTCAACAGCGCGGTGTCCGAGGCTGCCGACCTTCTCGTCAATCGCGGCAACGAAGTCGCAAACGAGTTGCTTGACAAAGCCACGACCCTCAACGAAGCCTTCGGTGCCCGTTCGGGCGAGCTGGCCAAGATTGTCGGCACTGACGGCAACGAACTCATCAGTGCAATCGAATTGCGCGCCAATGACCTAACCGGTCGCCTCTCCGAGGTTCATGGCGCGATCCTGGAGGCAATCACCGTCAAGGGCCGCGATGTGACCGAAACCTTCGCTCACACGGGTCTCGATGCGACACGCTCATTGGTCGATGCCGGTGACCGGATCATCGCAAGCATCAACGAGCGCAGCGAACAGGCTTCGACGCTGCTCACCGACACCAAACAGCGGCTGGAAGCCGACGTCACCGAGATCCTCAACAAGATCGAGACGTCAAACACCAATCTGCAGGGCGTTGTTGCAACCGCTGGCGAGAACCTCAGCGAAGTCGAAAACAATCTTTCCCGTCGGGCTGGAGAATTTCGCTCCGCTGTCGACCGGGCAATGGTTGAGACGAATTCGACAACCGAGGTTATCTCCGAGCAGGTATCCAACCTGCGCGATGTGACCAACACCACGCTGGCGGATATCCAGAACCTGACCAACCGATTTGGCGATCAGTCTGAAGAACTGACCCGGGCCGCACGTCATCTGGAAGACACCAACCGTTCGGTGGAAGGGCGCGTCGCGGAACGCAAAACCGCGATCGAAGAAGTGGCCGACACGCTTCTGGCAAAAACCGAATCTGTCGATACGCTTATGCGTTCCTTCACCCAGACCTTGTCCGAAACGCTGGAAACAGCAGATGACAAGGCCCGCGATGCAGCAGGCATGCTGGGTGCGGCAGCAGAAGCAGCCTCCAAGCAGGTTTCCGAACAGTTCGAATCCATGCGCCTGACAGCTGGTATGGAAGGTCAGAAGGCACGTGATGCGATCCGCTCCGCACAGGACGACATCATCACTGAGATGACCCGTACGGTCAGCGATGCCTCCGATCGTTTCAACGACGCAGCAACCCGCATGCGGGATGTCGCAAGGGACGTTCACCGCGAGCTGGAAGCAACCCGCGCCGAACTGAAACAGGGTGTTCTCAACCTGCCGGATGAGGCCGAGGAATCCTCCGCTGCGCTACGCAAGGTGGTGAACGAACAGATCCGTGCGCTGACCGAACTGTCTGAGATCGTTGCAAAACAGTCCAACACTCTCGACGTATCGCGTCCGCAGGCACAGGCGGCAGTCGCAAGTGCAGCACCGGCTCCGCAGGTGGCATCTCAGCCAGCTCCGGCCAGTTTCGCACCGTCTGCCCCTGCCCGTCAGCAGGCTGCACCGGTAAGCGAACCGCGCCCGGTGGCAAACCGCCCGGTGGACACACGACGTCAGCAGCCAACGCAAGCAGATACGTCCGGTTCAACCGGCAAGGGCTGGGTCTCCGACCTCCTGCGCCGCGCATCCCGTGACGAAGATGTAAATGCGGATACGGATGTGGCTCGCACTCCGTTGCAGACAGTCGAAAGTCTCAATTCTCTGTCAGTCGATATCGCACGCGCGATTGATCATGAGACCTTCATCGACCTGTGGAACCGGTACCGCGGCGGCGAGCGCCATGTGTTCACCCGCCGTCTCTACACATTGCAGGGCCAGCAGACTTTTGACGAGATCCGTCAGAAATATGCCCGTGACCCTGAGTTCCGCACCGCCGTGGAACGCTATGTGGCCGACTTCGAGCAGCTTCTGGCCCAGGTTTCGCGCAATGACCGCGACAACATGCTGGGACAGACCTACCTCACGTCGGATACCGGCAAGGTCTACACGATGCTGGCCCACGCCAGCGGCCGTCTCGACTAAGAGACAGTTCCCATGGAATTGAAGAAGGCTGCCAATGGCCGCCTTTTTTGTTGCCAGGTGTCACCCCGGGCGAACAACGTGAGACCCGGGGCCTACTCATGTCCGGAGCATGCGTTCTTTTGGCAATGAGTGGCAGAAGAAACAAAAAAGCCAGACGCGCGGACATGAGAGTAGGCCCCGGCTCTGCGCTGCGCTTGGCCAGGGTGACAGCGGAAGTTACAGTGCCAACAGATCCAGCCATTCGGGGTTGGATCGCTCGATCAACTGGACTTTCCACGCTCCAAGCTGGAACAACAAAAAAACTGACGAACGCGCCTCAGTCTCTCACCCCGCCGAGCTCACCGGACAGATTGTCCCTGATCTTTCGCGTGACGGCCAGAAACGCAGAGATTTCAGTGTCTGACAGACCACCCAACATCTGCTTTTCAACGGCCAGCAGCTTGGGCCCAAGATCTTCAAATGCCGCCCTGCCCTCATCAGACAGATGCAACAGGAAACTGCGGCCATCGGCGGCGTTGGATTTTCGGGTCAGCAAACCACGCTCTTCCATGCGTTTGACGGCACGGCTAACCACGACCTTGTCCATGCTCGAGCGGGCGACAATCTCGCTTGCCTGCAGGCCTTCGGGCGCAGATCCGAGGATCGCCATCGTGCGCCACTCTGCGGGCATCAAACCATAATCACGCTGATAGATCGTGGATAGCGCGCTTGTGACATCAGAATAGAAGACACGCACCTGGTAGGGAAAAAAGGTCTCAAGCTCAAATACACCTGAAGATGGACCAAGCACATCTGATTGATGTTTCTCATCTTTTTGAGTTTCGCTAATGTGCGCTGTCGTATCGGTCATCTGAACGCCGGCCCGTGTTTTTTGAACATGCGAGCATTTTACGATTGACTTAGTTTCATTTGCAACTATTTTCTACATACGCAATCTGAAGGCCAGTCATTTCGAACTTGAACCGGTTTTTCAGAACGCAAGTGGGAGGAGAAATCCGTGAAAAATTTGAAGTGTCTTTCTATTCTGGCCGGTTTGACCGCAACAGCGTTGACAGGTCTCGTTGCCAGCGCGTCAGCCGACGAACTGGTGCTGTCTTCCTGGCTGCCACCAAAACATCCGATTGTTACAGGTGTGATCAAGCCCTGGGCCGAACAGGTTGCCGATGCAACCGAAGGCCGCGTGACCGTGCGCATCTTGCCCAAGCCGGTTGCCTCGCCGCCTGAACACTTCGATCTGGCTGCCGAAGGCATTGTCGACATCACTTATGGTCTGCATTCTTTCACCCGAGACGATCGCTTCCTGCGCTCGCGCATCGGCCAGTTCTCGTTCATTGCCGATACGGCAACGGACGGCTCAAAGGCCTATTGGGACATCTATGCGGGCAACCTCGACGCACAGGCAGAACACAAGGGCACCAAGCTGCTCGGTCTGTGGATCCATGGTCCTGGCATGTTCCACAACAATCAGCGCAAGATTGAAACACCTGAGGATTTTTCTGGTCTCAAAATCCGCACGCCCGGCGGCTATATCGCCAACCTTGCTCAGGAACTCGACATCACGACCCAGTTCATGGGGCCTGGTGAGGTCTACGAAAAACTGTCTCGCGGTGTAATCGACGGTGTCACCTTCCCGATTGAAGCGCTTCAGGCCTTCAAACTCACGGACTACGTCAAGTCGTCCATGAAGGTACCGGGTGGCATCTACAACACCTCCTGGTTCATGGTGATGAATGAGGACATCTGGGACGGCATTTCCGCCGAAGACCAGGCTGCGATAGAAAAGGTTTCCGGCGCGGCCTTGGCTGAGCTTGCAGGCAGTGCCTGGGACGGCGCAGATACACGCGGTGTGGCTTACATCGCCGACAAGGATGTGGAAGTCTATGAGGCCCCTGCCCCTGTGCTCGCCAAGCTCAAGGAGCTGGCCGCAAAGCATGAGGCTGACTGGGCTGGTGCAGTACAGGAAACCGGCTTTGACGGCGCAGCCGCGCTGGCCGATTTCCGGGCCCAAACCGGCATCAAGAACTGAGAATGACAACTGCGTCTCAAAAAGACACTCCGCACCGGATCGAAATGGTCCGGCGCGGAGCCACTTTTCTGCTGGGGCTTGCCTGCCTTCTGGTTCTGGCAGCTCTCATCGGGCTCACCTGCGTGGATGTGATTGCCCGGTATGTTTTCAATTCTCCGGTTTCCGGAGCCTATGAGTTGACGGAACTTCTGCTCGCTTCGCTGATCTTTCTGGCGCTGCCCCTGACAACAGCTGCCGGTGAACATGTCGAGGTTGAACTGATGGACGGTGTGAAAAGCCGGATGCTCAAGCGGGTCGGCACTGTTTTTGCGGGGATTTGCACGGTTATCGTGTTTGCAATCATCGCGCTGAAGCTCTTTGAACACGCGGGCAAACTCGCGCGCAGGGGATCGGTGACGGATTCACTTGAAATTCCCCTCCATCTGATCGGCTGGCTGGGTGCCGCCTCGTTCATCATCTCTTCTGTTGCGGCCGTTATCTGGTCAATCAAACGTTTTCGCAAAGGGTCCTGATCCGTGCTCGAAGCCCTCATTGGTTTTGCCGCCCTGTTTGCGCTCGTCCTTTTGCGCGTGCCGATTGCCGTTGCCATGATCATCGTCGGCACAGCCGGTTTTGCAGCTCTTCGCAACTGGAATGCTGCCCTTAATCTTCTTGGAAACGCAGCCTTTGAAACAGGGCTATCTTTCACCCTGTCGGTAATCCCGCTGTTCATCCTGATGGGCAACCTTCTGACCATTTCCGGCGTCAGCCAGTCGTTGTTCAGCACGGCCCACCGCCTGCTGCACCGGATGCGCGGCGGCCTTGCCATGGCGACAATTGTCGCCTGCGGCGGGTTTTCCGCCGTGTGCGGCTCCTCGCTGGCAACCGCCGCCACCATGTCCAAGGTGGCCATGCCCTCCATGCGCAAGGCGCGCTATGCCGACAGTCTGGCGACCGGCTCCATCGCCGCTGGTGGAACGCTCGGCATCCTGATTCCACCAAGCGTGATCCTGATCATCTATGGTCTCCTGACCGAAGCCGATATCGGCAAACTGTTCATTGCCGGGATTATCCCGGGCCTTCTGGGCATCCTTCTTTACCTCGCGGCGGTCTATGTCACGGTTCTCATCAAGCCGGAACTGGCGCCAACGGAACGCGATGAGGATGTTGCGCTGGAGCGCAGGGATATTTGGGGGGTACTTGCCGTCGTCGGTCTGTTTGCCGTCATCATGATCGGCATCTATGGCGGGTTCTTCACGCCAACGGAAGCGGCTGGCATCGGTGCGGCCACGGCTCTCCTGATTGCGTTTGTCTCAGGTGGTCTCACCTTTGAAAAGCTCTTCTCCGCCGGTCTCAACTGCGCGCGAACCACAGCCATGATTTTCGCGATCATCATCGGCGCTGAAGTCTTCTCCAACTTCATCAGCTATGCCGGTGTTCCGGACACTCTCCTGAATTTCGTGCAATCGCTGGACGTCAACGCCTATGTCGTCATGCTGATCCTGGTGCTGATTTACCTCGTGCTTGGCGCCGTGCTGGAGAGCCTCTCGATGATCCTGCTCACGGTTCCGGTTTTCTTTCCGCTGGTGACATCGCTGGACTTCGGCACAGGGCTCCTGAGCGATCCTGAGATGGTTCTGATCTGGTTCGGCATTATTGTGGTCGTGGTTACCGAAATCAGCCTGATCTCGCCCCCCATCGGTCTCAATGTCTTCGTGTTGCGCTCGGTCCTGACGGACGTTCCGCTGCGCACCATGTTCGCCGGCATCATGCCCTTTTGGGCTGCCGACATCGTTCGCCTGGCCCTGCTGATCGCATTGCCGGCGCTATCGCTGATGTTGATATAGAACAGGCTGCTGTAGATCGGAAAGCGCGTGATCAGTTGATACAGATCAGGTCAACAAAGCGCCGCAACAAGGAATTTTCTGCAACTGAATTGAAATCACGCGCCTAAACCTATTCATCCATCATTTTGGGTAAAGCTGATTTCTGGTCCGGTGATGCGACTTATCTCGCGCCCAAGATTTATCGCGCTGTAAATTGACCTGGGTGGACGCGCAGCATCATTGACGTCACGCCGAACCCAATGCCTGTTTTCCATGGCCTTCAGCGATTGCGACAATGCCCGGTCCGTGATGGTCGACAGGTTTCTTTTGATTTCATTGAAATAAATTGGTCGATGCAGCGACGTCAGAATGGGAATGGTCCATGACCGCCGCAACAACTCCTGATCTTCGCCTTCAGATACGGTCTGGATCCTGTTTGCCAAGGCAGCAGCCGCAGATCCCAGTTCCGTCAGACGGAACTCCGGTCGCAGAGGATGCCCATGACCGGGATTTCTTTCCAGCAAACCCATCTTGATGAGATGGTCCATGCTTTGGGCAAAGGCGGTTCTGCTGGCTCCTGTTGCCGCCAGCAATGGTGCTTGCCGACCAGGAACACCCTCATGCAGGCACGACAAAATCGGGATTGCCCACGCCCTCGAGGTAATGTTGACAAATAGATTTATGTCCATAAAGTATAGTTAGTATATTTTTTATCGAAAGGGAAGACCATGCCACTTGTTTCACTGGAGAAGACCATAACCATTGCGCTGTCGGTCAAGGACCGCCACGTGAGCGCAAATTGGTATAAGGACATGCTTGGATTTGAAGCGATCTATCACGCGGATGAGGCAGGCTGGTCTGAACTCCAGACCAACACTGAGGGCGTGACTATAGGACTTGGCGAACACACCGAGCCGGCACCCGGCAACTGTGTTCCTGTGTTTGGGATCGCAGATCTGGATTCAGCCAGGCTATTGCTGGAACAAGCGAAGGTGAAATTCGACGGCGAAACCGATGTTGTGGAAGGCATGGTCAAGACAGCAACGTTTTATGATCCGGACGGCAACGCCTTGATGCTTGCCGAGGATTTAACCGGCAGCGCCTGATCAAGAGCAGGCCTCTGCGCCGAAGCCCATGTCGTATTGCGATCGATATTGCTGAGCGAGCTGGTCCTGTTGACCAGTTCGCCAAAGTGCTTTTCAGGTCAGGGAAAGAGACGATCTGTCTGAAAGCAAGCAGATCCATCTCTCTATCTGAAACCGCATTCAAGTCATTTTTGCTCTGTTGGCCCGCCGGCGTCTTTCCAGGCCGGAAAACCACCGACGTTCGAAACGTTTTGAAAACCCATGTCAATCAACGTTTTGCCGCTAAGTGCTGCTTGCCCACCAGCGCCGCAGACGAGAACGATATCGGCATCTTTCTTCAAGGCTGGGTTGTGCAAGGGGTGGGTATCGTCGGCTCTGAATTCGATCATGCCGCGCGTCACCAACTCTGCTCCTGCAATGGTGCCTGAAGCAGCGATCTCACCACTGTCGCGCACGTCAACGAATACTGACTTTCCGGCTTTGTGCCTCTCAATACCGTCTTCGACAGAAATTTTCGGAACAACAGCGTTCGCCTCTTCGAGATAGTTCATGGCAGTTTTCATTGAGCAATCCTCTTTTCATTCCAGACACAATTCAAAAATGTCCACATCCGCCACGCTGGTTTCGGCGCATGGGATAAATCGTCATGTCTAGGCTATCTTAAAAAGGTCAGAGCCGGGAACGTTTTGTAACAGAAGCATGAAATTTTCTGATCTGCCAGTTCACCAGTTCATGCGGCAAACAAATCCGATTGGCAGTACCGCAACACCGGCTCACCCAATGCTGAAGTATCGTGATTGGCGGTACAGCAAGTTGAGATGACAATTAGCGTACCCCTTCTCCTTTGAACCACGTCCGGTCCGAACTGAGCACTGCGGGTTGCACAGGTGGTCTTGTCGTCAGCTTGTGCTTTTGAGAATGACGCAGGTACATGAAAGGCTCCTCCATGACTTCGGCAACTGGCTCTCACGCTCGTATCTTCATACTTGCGTCAATGCTCACACTGTCTCTGCTTTGGTCCGGTGCCTTGCGCGCGCAGGAAGCAGAAGCCCTGCCGGATTATGTGATCGAGCAATTCGGTAATCCACCAACCGTGCCGCAAGGCCCGCTCTCCGGCGACTTGCGGTCAGCTGTTCAAGTGGCCTTTGTCGACAGTCTGACGCAACCGACCTGGGGAAGAGAACAGATAACGGCGCTGCAGCAGATCGCGGGATCAAAAGATCCCCGGATTGTCTGGATTATCAGCGATCTGATGCGATTTGCGACCGGCGGCCAGCTGAATGCAGCGCTTGCCGATACTGCCTCCCAGTTGCTGGAAAAACAGCTACCTAATGAAAATCATTGGGGCAGCGTAACGGATCACCTCATCGCCTGGGATATCCCGGCGCCCCCGGATTACCTTCAAATCAAGCGCGCGATCTTTACGACTGTGGTGCCTGGCTGGGACAAGATCTTTGTAGAAGGTGATATTGACTGGCGGCACGTTTCCTGGGGCGGTGTCCTTATCGACAATCGTGCGTACGACAAGACTGATGAAGCGTGTAATTGCATTCCGGCAGCCGATAACCCGGACGTCAGTAGCGCAACTGATGCCACCTGGCTGAAAGACGCGGACATCGTTTTTGGCATTGAGGTGAACGGTGAATTCCGGGCCTATCCGCGGCGCATCATGGAAGTTCGCGAGATGGTCAACGACACGCTCGGCGGAAGGCATCTCGGCATTCCCTATTGCACCTTATGCGGTGCTGCGCAGGCCTATTACACCGATCAGCTTCCAGGTGGAATTGACCGGCCAGTCTTGCGCACCTCGGGGCTGCTCATCCGCTCCAACAAGGTAATGTATGACGTCAACACATACTCCGTGTTTGATACGTTCCTGGGAAAGGCTGTGACGGGGCCGCTTGCGGAGAAGGGTCTGAAACTGAAGCAGGCCAGTGTCGTAACAACAGACTGGGGAACCTGGAAAAAAGCGCACCCGGAGACATCGGTGCTGGTCGAAGCGCTCGCGCTCGGTCGTGATTTCGATTTTCGAAACGGCAGAGACTCAGGCGGTCCGATATTTCCAGTCGGTGATATCGACCCTCGTCTGCCGGTGCACGAGGACATTATCGGTGTCGTAACGGCATCTGGAACGCCAGTTGCCTTCCAGCGCAGCAAGGCTTTTGTCGCACTGAAAAACGGCAAAGAGATCACCTTTGAAAATGTGAATCTGGAACTTGATGCTGGTGGTATCAGGGCCGTTGATGCCGATGGTTCAGACCTAGGAAGCCATCAGGCATTCTGGTTCGCCTGGTCGCAATTCCATCCGCAAACCGAACTCTGGCAGAGGTAAAACATCACTTGGCGCGCTGCTCACGCGGCAAACCTCAACTGAAGGAAGCCACCGCCGCAATCTTAGTAAACCAACCCGGCGTCAATTCATTTCAATATCATCACTCAATGCGTTGCGAGATGGCCAAGACTGTTGGTCGAATTGCTGTCTGATAGTTCCGGCTAGTGCCGAATTTCTCTGACCCTCAACACCGTGGACATTACGAATTCTGCTGCCTTTTCATCGACTACCTGCTAATTTGTGAGGGGAGCAACACCATGACCGACCGGCTTGACGACTGGCTCGCAGATCTCGATCTCTCGAAATATCGAGAAGCCTTCACTGAAAACGAAATTGTATTCGGCGACATCGCTCTCCTGACGGAAGACGATCTAAAAGAAGTGGGCCTTCCAGTCGGCCCACGACGCCGTGCGCTCGAAGCGATAGCGAAGCTCGGCAACGGCCAATTGCCGGCACCTGTAAAAACTCCGGTCCTTGTTCAACCTAACCTGTCTCCAGTAGTGGAGCGGCGACATCTCACGGTTATGTTCTGCGACCTCGTAGGCTCGACCCAGCTATCGCGACAACTGGACCCCGAGGATCTGAGAGACGTAATGCGGCGGTACCAGGACGTCGTATCTGGGGCCGTGACCCGCTATGGCGGGCATATCGCTAAATACCTTGGTGATGGCATACTGGCCTATTTTGGTTGGCCACATGCCTATGAAGACCAGGCAGAGCGCGCCGTACGCTCCGGACTGGAAGCAACTCAATGCGTTGCAAGGGTGCAGTTGACCGACAAATCCGGACTGGCTGCACGGGTGGGCATTGCCACGGGTCAAGTCGTCGTTGGCGACCTGGTTGGTGAAGCAGGGCGAGATGCGGAGGCTGTTTCGGGAGAAACACCAAACCTCGCCGCACGACTGCAGCAGACGGGCGCAGCCGGCGAAGTAATCACGGGTGCCGAGACGAAAGATTTGGTTGCCCATCAATTTAAAATGGAAAGCCTTGGCAAGCATCGCTTTAAAGGCTTCGAGGAGGATGTTCCTGCGTGGCGCGTAGGAGGGGAGATCAAGACCGAGAGTCGTTTTGCGGCGGCACACGGCCAGGGCCTGAGCCGCTTCGTCGGTCGGCAAAGTGAACTCAATATTCTCAAGGATCGTTGGACCCTTGCAAAATCGGGAGAAGGTCAGATTGTACTTCTCTCGGGCGAGGCTGGCATTGGAAAATCCCGGATTACTCAGACGCTCAGCGACCACACCAGAGAAGATGAACATTTCCGGCTACAATACCAGTGTTCGCCGCATCATGTTAACAGCCCACTCTATCCCGCAGTCCGGCAGCTTGAATTCGCTGCAGGGATTGCCCCGGAAACTCCAGCAACGGTCAAACTAGACAAACTCGAACAGCTGCTTGAACAATCTGATAACGTCGACGTTGCGCCATTGATGGCAGCATTTCTCGACCTTCCGTCTGAGGGCCGGTATCCACCCCTTGATTTGACGCCACAGGAACAAAAGCAGCAAACGCTCCAAGCGCTAACCGAAATATTCGTGGGGCTTGCAGGAAAGCGGCCAGTATTCTTCATTTTCGAAGACGCTCACTGGATTGACCCGACGACGCGAGAATTGATGGACCTTTTGGTTGAAAGGACAGCGACCCTTCCAGCACTCATCCTTGTGACCTTCCGACCGGAATTCGATACGACATGGGCAGCGCATACACATTGTACCGTGTTGGCTCTGAACCGGCTGGGCAGCGAGGCATGTGCCAATCTCATCAGTGATGTGACCGGTGGCTTGGACTTGCCTGAGATGGTATTTGAGCACATCGTTTCCAAAACAGATGGCATTCCGCTGTTTGTCGAGGAGCTGACGAAAATGGTGCTCAAGTCTGGGCTGCTGTCCAGACAAGGCGATCACTACGAACTCGATGGCCCCTTGCCTCCACTTGCTATTCCTTCAACCCTTCAAGATTCGCTGATGGCGCGGTTGGATCAGCTCGACACACTCAAGGAAATTGCGCAAATTGGCGCTGCAGTGGGGAGAGAGTTTTCTCATAGCCTGCTGGAAGCCGTTTCGCCTCTAGGTGGCGACAAGTTGAAAGACGCTTTGGATCAGCTAATCGGCGCGGAAATCATCTTCCGCCGTGGTGTCCAAACAGAAGCAAGCTACATATTCAAGCATGCCCTGATCCAAGACGCTGCTTACGCTTCTCTTCTAAGAAGCAAAAGGCAGCAAATTCATGCGAGTATTGCGAAGGCGCTTTTGACGCGGTTTGAGGCTCAGGTTCAGACCGAACCAGAACAACTTGCTCTTCACTATACCCAGGCTGGTATGTTGCCGGAAGCCGCCGACTATTGGCTTTTGGCCGGACAACGCGCCATCGCCCGCTCTGCTAATTCCGAGGCTATTGCCCATCTGATAGAGGGTCTCACGGTTGTCGGGCAATGCCCCAAGACCGAAAAAAGAAGCAGCGTTGAACTCGATATTCAGATCGGCCTCGGCTCAGCCCGTATTGCAGCCAGAGGTTATTCAGCTGAAGAAACCGAAAAGGCATGGCTGCGTGCTCGGCAGCTTCTCGATGTCGTGGGTGAGGACGCCCGCCAGTTCATAGTTCTCCACGGACTATGCATGGTCTACTGGAACCGCGCGCAACTCATACGGTTGCGTGACGTCAATGACGACATGTTGCTACGCGCTTCTCGCCAAAGCGACGTTCTCCCTAAGTTGGTGGCACACCGTCTCATGTCGGTCGGGTGCAATCCGATGGGCAGGTTTGACCTGGCCCGTGAGAACGGAGAGCGAGCAACCAAACTGTATGACCCGGTGGCACACAGGAATTCTGCGCATCGGTTCGGGCATGACCTCGGCGTCGCTTCACATTGGCATTTAGCGATAGCGCTTTTGTTCCTGGGGCACTTGCAAACCTCGGCTGAAGTTGAAGCAAAGGCGACTTCCCTGTCAGCAGATCTGCAAAACGTAAACACGAACTCTTACAACTCGCTTTGGAGTGCGTTTACAAGGCTCGTCCGGTGTGATTGGGAAGGTGCTAAGAATGTTGCGGAACCCATGATCGAGGACGCCCTTTCGCGATCAATGGCCCTGTGGGTGGCCTTCGGACGGCACATGCTTGGCAGCGCGCTGGTCAATCTTGATCAACAAGAAGAAGGACTTAAACAACTCCACCTTGGGCGCGAAGAGGCCGAAGGACTCAATAACCGAATTTTCCTACCTATGACGCTCCGCTTTGAGGCACAGGCTCTGAAAATGCTGAACCGCCATGAGGATGCCATTTGCCTTCTCGACAAAGCTCTGGACGTCGTGGAGACGACTGGTGAGAGTTGGTGGGAACCTGACATTCACAGGCTAAAAGCCGAATACCTGCCACACCTTAAATCCAACAAAGTCACACAGGAAGAAAGCTTCAACCGGGCGCTCGCGGTTACCAAACTTCAAAACTCACGCCTGCCGGAATTGCGTTGTGCGTGTTCGTTCGTTCAATTTCTGTACCGCCAAGACCGAATTGAAGAAGCACGTGAATTGTTCATACCGAAATACAATTGGTTCTCTGAAGGCGGCGACGCGCTAGATCTCAAAATCGCACGACAAGTGATGAAACAGTTGGCTTGAAATCCTCATTTCCTGCCAACATTCCGTAATGCGGAGAACGCATCCATTTCTTAGCTTCTGCAACAGTAGAGCCATCAAATATTGCTCCAATTTCAACGGCCTTGTCGACAGACGTGCTGCCGGACGGTGTTTAGGCGCGGAAGACCTTGTTGGCTACCGTGGGTCCATTGAGATCATTGACCACGCAGATTGCGATCTCTACGACGCCGCGATTGGCACCCTCGAATTGTAGCTGATAGTCGATCAAAAGTCCGTCACATGGTAAACCAAACTGCACTGGCGTTCGTCATTGACTGTCTGCACTCCTCGTGCTCGGATCGACGCACATGATGGACATTCTCGTCGCATGGCAACGCTGGATCTTTGATAGTGTTCGCGGCCTGATCTTGGATTTTGGTCAATCAGATGATGTTTGGCTGCTTCTAAGTATGGCTTCGACCGGTGTCGTATTTGGCATGATCCACGCTCTGACACCCGGGCACGGGAAAACTATTTTGGCCACTTACCTTGCTGGTTCCCGACGCGGTTTTTTTCAAGCGCTTTCGGTTTCCACGGTTCTTGCCGCAACCCATGTGAATAGCCCCGAGTTTTCTAGACACCCTCGGTTCTCATTTTCTGCTGCCGTTCGAACTCGACGGGTGACAGCATCCCGTTTCTGACGTGCTTGCGTTTCGGATTGTAGAACATCTCGATGTAGTCGAATACGTCTTGCCGGGCCTCGGCGCGAGTCTTGTAGGTTCGACGCCTTATGCGTTCGCGCTTGAGCAGGTTGAAGAAGCTCTCCGCCACTGCATTGTCATGACAGTTCCCGCGTCGGCTCATCGAATGTGACAGATTGTGAGCTTTAAGGAATGACGCCCAATCCATGCTGGTGAACTGGGAGCCTTGATCCGAGTNGATCNATACCGTGCGCTTCGGCTTCCTGCGCCACACGGCCATCAGTAATGCCTGGAGGACAACGTCTGTCGTC
>CXTY01000005.1 GCA_001404055.1 Roseibium album
GCGGTGTGGAGTTCTGCCGGTTGGCATCCGCTTGGATCAGGCTCGCGTCAGCTGCAAGACGTTGGCCGCTCGCCAGTCCTTCCTCGATGCAACGCGCCACAACTGTCTCGAAGACATGCCGCAACAGATCGCTGTCCCGGAACCGTCCATGGCGGTTCTTTGAGAAGGGCGAGTGATCCGGTATTGGATCGCACAGATCCAGGCGGCAAAACCAGCGATAGGCCAGATTGAGATGGACCTCCTCGCACAGCCGCCGTTCTGACCGGATACCCATCGTGTAACCGACCAGCAGCATCCTGATCATCAGTTCCGGATCAACTGAAGGACGACCGGTTGAACTATAATACGGAGCCAGATGTTTGCGAAGGTCGGACAGATCAACAAACCGGTCAATCGACCGCAGTAGATGGTCATTCGGGACATGATCATCAATCGAGAATTCGTAGAACAGCGCGCTTTGCGCTTCCTGCTTCGGACCCATCATCGCCCATATCTCCCAAATCAATAAGGAGAGTGAATCAGCGTTCGGCACTCAAAACAACAGGAGTTTTTCAACGGAATACGCTCGAACTTGACATTGGTTCGCGCAATCAGGGGTGAAAACGTCAGATCTATTGAAAAGCGCTGCCCGGTAGTCGCACGCCGCGCAGCAAGAATGTTCCCGTCAGCGTGTGCCTCAAACGGTTGCAGCTAGTCTTTTTCTTGCCAGGGGACAACTGTCAGTTCAGGCCATAGGGCCTTCATCCTGGCGGCCTTTTCTGCGTAGGTTTCCGGGTTCGGTTGCGAATAATTAGGCACAAGACGCATGCCAAAGAGGTTTGCAAGACCGAAGGGGGCATGGACATCCAGTTCGTTGTTCCGGTCCATGCGTGCTGCCACTGCATGGGTACGGGAGGCGTAGGTTGTCAGGGAATCCATCGCGCAATCCAGCGGCCGGTATGGCCTGCCAAAGCGTTGCTGATACCACAGGTGTACCCGTGCCTGATTTCGCGTCTCGAGCAGGTTTGCAAGGTCAGGTAGCGCTGCGGCCACTTTTTTGATCACGGCATCTTCGGCTTCGTAGGATTGGTCCGTGCCGTCGAAATAGATCACGTCAAAATCCTTGATGCCGTGAAAATAAGGGCGTCCGGTCAGGACGTTCCAGACGGTCTGGTAAATGCCACCGGATACGAGCCAGGCATCTGGCAGCTTCAGATCTTTGATCGTTCGAAGGATTTCCATCACGTGTGGAACTGTTTTCAGGATCTGCTTGAGCACTTCAATACGTTCATCTTCGCTCGCGCCATATGGTGCACCGAGGCGTAGGCGATTATCGGTACAAAAAGGCACACCAGTCATGAAAAGTACTTTCTGAAATTGCAATCCAAGACTAGCTGATTCTGATCCAGCAGACAGCCGGGGAAGTCGTTGGCACAAGGCACTTCATTTCGAAGGCGGAGGTGTCACGGCCTGTTGTTGCGCGTGAAATACCCTTTGACCCATTTCGGTCCCAGGCTTGTTGTACGTATGCCTACTGGTAGGACTTGAAACTATGTGGTTTGGTTCCATGTGGTTTGTAGAACAATCAATTTGGGATACTCACATGAGTGGATTTCTAATTTTTATGTCGAGCAATTTGAGCAAGTTCCTGACAATTGCCTTTGTCGGCACAGCCTTTTTCCTTGTCACCATTCAACCCGGCGAGGCGCAGTCCAGACGGGTCGATTCACGTTCCAGGACTTGCGCACAGGTTCAGTCGCTAATCGACCAGCAAGGCGCGGTTCTCTTGAGTACCGGTGTGCACACGTTTGACCGCTATGTTTCCAATCGCAACCAGTGCCAGCACGGAGAAGTGCTTTTAAGGGAATATGTCCCGACAAAGGACACAGGCCGGTGTCGGGTCCAGCGCTGCGCAGAAGATTTTCGTTTCTATCGTGACTAGGATCTGGGTCCGGGAAACGATTCCTGTTTGAATTGACGCCGCCAGCTGCATGGGCTGGCGGAATTTTCGGGAAATGAAAATGGCAAGAAGAACCCGTCGCGTACAGTCAGCCATTGTTTGTCTGACAGCAGTTGTTGTTCTCATCTTTCAAGGCACTGAAATTGCGCATGCGCAATCAGGGCGGCCAGACACACGGAATATGACCTGCTCGCAGGCCCAGGCCCTGGTGAAACAGCGTGGCAGCGTCGTGTTGACAACCGGCCCAAATACCTTCGACAAGTTTGTTGCCGATGCGCGCTACTGCCTTCCACAATCAAATTCCGTACGGGCAAAATTTGCGCCGACGAAGGATGATCCAAAATGTCCGGTGGGCAACAGATGTTTTCAGAATCGCGATCGGCGATAGACTGAAACGTTAGTGTCAGCCGCGCAGTCAAACTGCGCGGCCATGTCATTATCGTAAATTCGAGGATCAGCTTCTCAAAGATCCGCCGGTTGCCTTCTCGACGTTGGCAATGATCTTTTTCGAAATTACGTCGATCTCTTCGTCTGTCAGGGTCTTTTGACGCGGCTGCAAAAGCACGTCGATCGCGACAGACTTGTGGTCTTCCGGCACGCCCTGACCCTCATAGATATCGAAAAGGGTGACGTCCGCAATCAGGTTCTTTTCTGCACCGCGCGCCGCCTTCAACAGTGTTCCGGCAGTCACATCCTTGCCGACGAGGAATGCAAAATCACGCCGGACAGGCATCAGATGACTGGCGTTCAGCGCACCCTTTGACCGACCACCTTTGTTCTTCGGTTGCGGTAAGGCATCCAGATTGATTTCGAAGGCCACCAGCGGACCTTCGATGTCCAGTTTGGCAAGTGTTGCCGGATGGACTTCCCCAAAGACAGCGAGTGTGTTTTTCGGTCCGAGTTTCAGACAGCCGGAGCGTCCCGGATGAAACGTGTCCGGTGCATCGGTATAGACCTGGAGCTTTTCAACCTGCGCACCGATAGCAGCAAGCGCAGCTTCCGCATCGGCCTTGGCGTCAAAAACATCGACTTCATCTGAAGCGCCAGACCAATGGCGACCGGTTCCCTGAAACTTGGCGGTTCCCCTGCGCACACCGGTTGCAACCATCTTCTGGCCTTCAGGCGTGTCGTTTTCGAAAATCTGACCGATCTCGAACAACGCCACATCGCCAAAACCGCGATCCGCATTGCGCTGGGCTGCAGCGAGCAGACCCGGTAACAGGCTTGGGCGCATGTCTGTCATCTCGTGCGAGATCGGATTGGCCAAGGCAAGATCAGCCCCGCCGCCGCCAAACATTTCAGCCTGGTCCTTGGAGATGAACGACCAGGTCACAGCTTCGTTGAAGCCACGCGTTGCGAGAGCCCGGCGGGCGCGGTTGCGGCGGATCTGACCGGTGGTCAGAACCTTCTGGCCAACAGTTCCGGTACGCGGCAAAGGTGTGAACGACACACGGTCCAATCCGATGATGCGGATCACTTCTTCAACGAGATCGGCCTTGCCTTCAATGTCCGGACGCCAGCTTGGTGCTGCGACTTTAACAGTGTCACCGGAACCAGAGATCCAGAAGCCAAGTGATTTCAGCGTGACGTTGGTCTCTGCCTGGGAAACATCTACACCCGAGAGGCGTTTGATCTCCGCGTATGGGAATTCGATGATGTTGCTGGTTTCGGGAATATCACCTGCCTGAATGGCCTCGGAAGGTTCTCCCCCGCACAGGTCCATCACCATGCGCGTTGCATATTCCAGTCCGGGCATCATGTAGTCCGGGTCGACGCCGCGTTCGAAACGATAACGCGCGTCTGTGTTCACGCCGAGTTTGCGGCCTGTCGCGGCAATGTCGTCTTCATCCCAAAGGGCAGATTCGATCAGGACATTGACGGTTTCCTCGGTGCACCCTGAAGGCTCACCACCCAGAATGCCACCCAGGCTTTCAACACTGTTTTCATCGGAAATGACGCAGATGGTATCGTCGAGCTCATAGGACTTGCCATTGAGGCCATCAAGGCTTTCTCCCGCCTTGCCGCGTCGGACGACAAGATTGCCCTGCACCTTGTCGGCATCGAAAACGTGCAGCGGACGGCCCTGATCGAAAGTGATGTAGTTGGTGATATCCACCAGGATATTGATGGGTCTCAGACCGATTGCGGTCAGGCGGTCTTGCAGCCACTTCGGCGAGGGGCCGTTCTTGATGCCCCTGACCATGCGCAGGCCGAAGGCCTTGCACATCGGTTTGGTATCGCCAAATTCGAGCGTCACATTGGTCGGGCAAGGATAGCTGCCGCGGAGTTGTGCGTGCGAGCGCTCTTTCAGCTTGCCGAGGCCGGCTGCCGCCAGATCGCGGGCAATACCATAAACACCGGTGCAGTCCGGCCTGTTAGGCGTCAGACCGATTTCGATGACCGGTTCGTCCAGTCCAGCCCATTCAGCGTAGCTCACGCCAACCGGCGCATCGGCAGGAAGGTCGAGAATACCGTCATGTTCGTCGGAAAGTTCCAGCTCGCGCTCGGAGCACATCATGCCGAAGCTTTCCACATCGCGGATCTTGCCGACGGAAAGGGTGATGTCGAGGCCGGGAATGTGATCACCGGGTTTGCCGAGAACACCCACCAGTCCGGCGCGGGCATTGGGAGCGCCGCATACGATCTGGACCGGGTCGCCTTCACCGGTATCCACTTTCAAGACGCGCAGGCGGTCTGCGTTCGGATGCTGTTCGGCTTCCAGAACCTTGGCAATCTTGAAGGGCTTCAGCCGGTCTGCGCGGTTGGTGACTTCTTCAACTTCCAGTCCGATCATGGTGAGGCGTTCGACAATCTCTTCAAGACTGGCCTCGGTTTCCAGATGCTCCTTGAGCCAGGAAAGGGTGAATTTCATGAGCTTTACTCTTTATCGGTCGCGCGGCTGATCAAAGCCGCAAATCTGGTCAACATGGTGCGTTATTGGCTGAAACGGTCCAGTTCCGGCAAAATGGTTGCTTCGCCATAGTTTTCTGCAAACCGGCGGCCGATTTCGGAAAAGTCCTCTGTCCAGCGCCGCACCATGTCGGGCGTGATCTGGTGGCCCGTGGCAATGGCTTGCGCTGCCTCGGTTTCGATGCGATCTCGCAAAATACCGAGTTCAAACTGGGCCGCATATTCCGCCCGGTATTTTCCGAGCCAGCCCATGGCAACAATGACAACCATCACAAGCAGCGCTGCCGTGCTGGTCAGGCCTGCCCACTTGGCGGTGCCGCTTATGCGCTTGTCGCTCGCAATAAGCACGATGGATGCGATCGTCAGGAATGCAACAATGTAAATGGCTTGAAGAAAGCTCTGGTATTTTTCAGCAGAGCTTGCCTCGTGGCCGGCACGCAAACGCGTGATCCGGTCGCGCAGATACAAAAGTGCATCGGCTTCGGTGCCTAGTTTTTCGCGAAAGTAGCTGCCGCAAAACCGCAACCGTCCGCGGGCTTCGATCTTCTCGGCGCAGGCTTCCAGGAATGACGTCGGTGTTGCGACGCGTGTATCCTTGTCAGCCGTCTGGGCCGCGACAGGCAGCAAGGCCGCAAGGCTCAGCGCAAGGACAACGAACAAGCGGGTTAGCATTGACATGATTTCGCCCCTCAAAAAAATCAGGTGATCAACTGGACAATCCGCCGAACAGCGTCGGCAGATCGAGTGGGCGGAAGCCGTAGTGCTTGATCCAGCGCACGTCCGCATCGAAGAAGGCGCGCAGGTCCGGCATGCCGTATTTCAGCATGGCGATCCGGTCGATGCCCATGCCCCAGGCAAAACCCTGGTAGACATCGGGGTCGAGACCGCAATTGCGGATGACGTTCGGATGAACCATGCCGCAACCAAGGATCTCCAGCCAGTCTTCGCCCTGGCCGATCTTCACCTCGCCACCGGAACGGTCGCACTGGATGTCGAGCTCCATGGAGGGCTCGGTGAAGGGGAAGAAGCTCGGGCGGAACCGCATCTTGATATCGTCGACTTCAAAGAACGCCTTGCAGAATTCTCTCAGGACCCATTTCAGGTGACCGAAATGGCTTTCCTTGTCGATGACCAGACCTTCTACCTGGTGGAACATCGGCGTATGGGTCTGATCACTGTCGCAGCGGTAGGTCCGGCCCGGGATGATCACGCGGATCGGCGGTTCCTGATTTTGCATCGTACGGATCTGAACCGGCGAGGTATGCGTACGCAGCAAAAGACGCTCGCCATCTTCTTTTTCATTGAAGAAGAATGTGTCGTGCATTTCGCGCGCCGGGTGGCCTTCAGGGAAATTGAGTGCAGTAAAGTTCAGCTCGTCGGTTTCGATGTCAGGACCTTCGGCGATGGAAAATCCCATATCCGCAAAGATCGCGGTCAGCTCGTCGATTACCTGGCTGACCGGGTGAATGCGACCGCTTTCCGCTGGCGAGGCGCGCAGCGGCAGGGTGACATCCACCTTTTCGCTGGCAAGGCGCGCTTCAAGTGCGGCTTCTGCAAGAACGATCTTGCGGGCGGCAACAGCGTCGGTGATCTTGGCTTTCAGGCCGTTCAACGCCGGGCCCATGACCTGGCGCTCTTCCGGGGTCATCTTGCCGAGCGTTTTCATCTGCTCGGAAATCTTGCCTTTCTTGCCAAGAGCGGCGACCCGGACATCTTCCAGAGCGGCTTCGGTCTCAGTGCCGTCAATGGCTGCCAGAATATCGGATTCAAGTGTATCGAGATTGGACATGCGTACTCGGTCGTCGGTTCGCGCTAGGCGCGGATTTATGTCGAAACAGGAAGTCGGGGTCTTTTAGCGAATAATTGCGTACAATGCCACGGCCTCTAACGCATTATTGCGTGAGACCCCGTTGAATGAAAAAGCGCCGGAATTTTAGCGCGTTAGCGCATAAATCGCCCGCAAGCCGGGCCTTGCCGCTCATAAAGGCGCACAGCGGCGGCCGAAAGACGCAATGCGTTCGCGGCCAAGCCAAGACGGCAGATATGTGCGGTGCGGCAAGTCATGGGGTGGCAATTTAACGAAGCACGGGTCGATAGCAAGGGGAAAAAGAAGGCGTTGGTGGTTTCTACCTGTGTCGGGCTGAGGCTGGCAATCGTGAGCAATCCCCGTTGTCATTCCGGACAGCGTGACGCGTGAGCGTCATCGCGTGATCTGGAATCCAGATTTCAGTGCGAGCATCGCGGGCTCTACAATTTCGTTGGATGTTTGCGGATTACAAGGCCGCGCCGTTGGCGCGAAATATGTCTGGATTCCAGATCGGCGTTCAGCTTTGCCTCACTGGTCCGGAATGACGATTTCCGATGGAAAGCAATTGCCGAATGGCTAGTCCTCCAAAATCACATCCGCACCTTTCGCTCGACCGATAGATACCTGCAGCTCATCCTTCAACCATTCCCCAAAAGCATGCTTTGCTTTGGTTCTGGGCGCATTCTTGCCGCTGATCAGCCAGTAGCTCATTCCGGTTGAAGGTCTTTCCGGGAAGGGCGAAATCACCTGCCCGGACTTTATTGCGTAGACAGCCAGCGTTTCCCAGGCAAGGAATACGCCCTGGCCAGCAATGGCGGCATCCAGGCAAAGGGAACCGTCGGAAAAAGTCGGGCCATCCTGCAGGATGCTCTCATCGAGGCCGAAGAGATCCAGCCAGGTCTTCCAGGTAAACATCTGTCCCGGATCATGGATGATCGGCAGTTTGCCGATGTCCGACGGCTGCTTGATGTCTTCTGCTAGCGCCGGGCTGCAGACCGGGAAGACCCGTTGTTTGAGCAGTTTTTCAGCATTTAGTCCCGGGTAGGGGCCACGACCAACCCGAATGCACAGATCGACATCGCTGGTGTCCGGATCGGCCAGATCAACCGTTGCTTCCACGCGCACACGGACGCCGGGATTCTGTTTGGTGAAATTTTTCAGGTGCCAGACCAGCCATTTACCGGCAAAGACGGGCGCGACCGAGATGGTGAGTGAATCCTCGCGTCCCCGCTGCGTGGTCGCAACTGCGGTCGAAAGAGAAGACATGGCCGACGTCAGATGCGGCTGCATGGCAAGCACATGCTGCGTGGGCAGCAACATTCGGTTCTGGCGCTCGAACAGCTGTACGCCGAGTTGGGCTTCTGTCTTTTGAACCTGCTGGCTGACAGCGCCAACCGTCACGCCAAGTTCTTCCGCAGCCGCCTTGATCGACCCTAGGCGGGCGACCGCTTCAACGGCTCTGAGGCCGGATAGGTGAAACTGGTTCAGATTTTTCATTATAGAAAAACTAAACTGAAACGCAGAAGAAGTCGATTTTTTTATCGGAAAAGTCAGTCTATATGTAGAGCCAAGCTAAATTCAATCAAAAGGAATTTGGCCATGAGAAAAACAATAAAAAGGAAAATGAAAACCATGATGAAGTTATTTATGCGTCGTCAGTTCACCGCAAAGTCCCCATCTGCTTATGATCGCAGAGACCCTCTGTCTCACCCGGTTATTCAGCGCATGAACCCGCGTGAACTTGCCGATCTGCCGCTCAGTCGGCGCTGAGGTCCCAGCGTTAAGATCTACGACCGGCAGAGACGCCGGTCACCAAGGTCTCTCGATCGACCTCAAGGCCGATTGGACCAAATCCGAACTCAGAAAACGGCGCTCGGGCGGACAGCCCGGCGCCGTTTCTGTGTTTGAACCCTTTGCCACTGTATTCAAGTTACGTAGAACTCAGAACTACGTGTTTATCGTGGTTGTTACTGATCGTGCTCTTCGGCGTATTACGTCAATCCATTGCCGAATGATCAGTTCTCCAGCTTGGTCTCGACCAGATTGATAAAGACGTCTTTAGGGCACACACCTGCTTCCTGCTCAAGCCGCGCAGCTATCCTTGCAAACAGGTCCTGTTATTCGCGCTCAGGCCTTCTTCACAAACTCAGTCAGGATCACAATTCTCTGATCGTTCACGCGGCCTTCGATGTGAGCTGGATTGTCTGCAACAAGGCCGATGTTACGCACTGCTGTGCCGCGCTTGGCCGTGAAGCCCGCACCTTTGACCTTCAGGTCCTTGACCAGGGTGACCGTGTCGCCGGAGCTCAGCACGGCGCCGTTGGTGTCCTTGTGAACGACAGTTGCATCCGTATCGGAATTCTCGCCGTGCAGGCCAGCCTTGGCCCAGGAGAGTACGTCGTCCTCGAGATAAAGCATGTCCAGAAGATCCCGCGCCCAGCTCTCTCCCGGCATTCTTGAAAGCAGCCGGTAAGCGGTGACCTGAACGGCCGGAACCTGGCTCCAGGCAGCCTCATTAAGGCAATGCCAATGATTGGGCGTTAGGCCCGCCGCTTCGGAAATCTGATCTGAACAAAAAGAGCATGCGAAAACTGCGGTAGCCACAGTGCCGTCCGGATCCGGGCCTACTTCCAGCAAGGCCAAGGATTGATCGGAGCCACACAATTCGCAGGCATTTTCCGCGCGTTCACGCACTTCCTGTTCAAGGCTCATCGAATTTCCTTATGCGCTAGAGGGGCAGCCCGTTGAATGGTGCCGTACGACGCACTCGCGTGTGTTCGAAACGCGGGAGGGCCCACTGGGCCTTCACGTCAGGCAAGACCTGATCGTTTCTCAGTCATCCATTTTCAGGGCCTGAATGAAGGCGTCCTGCGGGATCTCAACTTTTCCGAACTGACGCATCTTCTTTTTACCCGCCTTCTGCTTTTCAAGCAGCTTGCGCTTACGGGTGGCATCGCCGCCGTAACATTTTGCCGTTACATCCTTGCGCAGCGCTGAAATGGTTTCGCGGGCAATGACACGGCCGCCGAGAGCGGCCTGGATCGGGATCTTGAACATGTGCCGCGGGATCAGGTCTTTCAGCTTTTCACACATGGCCCGGCCACGGCGGTCCGCCTGACTGCGGTGCACAAGCACGGAAAGTGCGTCCACGGGTTCGTCATTGACCAGGATCGACATCTTGACGAGATCACCCGCACGATAGTCGGAGATCTGATAGTCGAAGGACGCGTAGCCCTTGGAGATCGATTTCAGTCGGTCGTAGAAATCAAATACCACCTCGTTAAGCGGCAGATCATACAGGACCATTGCGCGCGAACCGACATAGGAAAGGTCCACCTGAATGCCGCGACGTTCCTGGCAGAGTTTCAAGATGCCACCAAGATAGTCATCCGGTGTCATGATGGTTGCGCGTATCCAGGGCTCGCGGATCTCATCGATCTTGACCACGTCCGGCATGTCCGCCGGATTGTGAAGTGCAATTTCCGAACCATCAGTCATGGACATCTGGTAGACCACCGACGGTGCCGTGGCGATCAGGTCGAGATTGAACTCGCGGGAAAGGCGTTCCTGGATAATTTCCAGGTGCAGCAGACCGAGGAAACCACAACGGAAACCAAACCCGAGCGCAGCCGAGGTTTCCATTTCATACGAGAAACTGGCGTCGTTCAAACGTAGTTTGCCCATTGCGGCACGCAGGTCTTCAAAGTCGTTGGCATCAACCGGGAAGAGACCACAAAACACCACCGGCTGTGCCGGTTTGAAGCCCGGAAGAGGTTCAGCGCAGGGTTTCTTGTCAAGGGTGATGGTATCGCCGACGCGGGTGTCCGCCACTTCCTTGATCGACCCGGTGATTACGCCGATTTCGCCCGCGCGCAGCTCATCCACCTGAATGAACTTCGGTGTCATCGCACCGACGCGGTCAATATCGTAGGCAGCACCTGTGCCCATCATCTTGATCTTCTGGCCCTTCTTCAACGACCCGTTGATCACGCGTACCAGAACCATCACGCCCAGGTAAGTGTCGTACCAGCTGTCTACCAGCATCGCCTTCAGCGTGTCGTCAGGGTCACCTTCTGGCGGTGGCAATTGCGTGACGATGGCTTCCAGAACATCGTCCACGCCCAGACCGGTCTTTGCCGAGATCATGCAGGCCTCGGATGCGTCGATACCGATCACATCCTCGATCTGTTCCTTGATCCGGTCAGGCTCCGCCGCTGGCAGATCGATCTTGTTCAAAACGGTTACGATCTCATGATCGTTTTCGATCGCCTTATAAACATTGGCGAGCGTCTGCGCTTCCACTCCCTGCGAAGCATCGACCACCAGAAGCGAGCCTTCACAGGCAGCAAGTGAGCGCGATACTTCGTAGGCAAAGTCCACGTGACCAGGTGTGTCGATCAGGTTCAGCGTATACTGCTGCCCGTCCTTGGCGTCATAGATCAGCCGCACGGTCTGCGCTTTGATCGTGATGCCACGCTCGCGCTCGATATCCATGCTATCGAGAACCTGATCGGTCATTTCGCGGTCGGTCATCGTTCCGGTCATCTGGATCAGCCGGTCAGCCAAGGTCGACTTGCCGTGATCGATGTGGGCAACGATGGAAAAATTGCGGATGTTGGAAAGCTTCTTCGTCGTCATGGCCGCCCCTTTACCATTGCATTTCGATTTCGCCTAGTGGATTGCGTACAGTCGCGGCGGAAAACTGGTGTTTTTTTGTGCGCAGTCGCGTGAACGTGGGACATCTTCGTGCGAACCGGTAAGCGGTAATACAGTCGCTGGATGAAATTACGTAGGATAACTAACGTATGTACGGTTCTCTCTGATAGAGGGTGAACTATGGTAATTATCGATCCTTCGAGAACTTCATGAGACCGTGAATGCTAGTCCGCGATGCCCAACCGAAGGATATTCCTTCAATTCTGATGCTCTATAATCAGGCCGTCCGTGACACAACGGCCGCCTGGACAACACAGGAAGAAACACTGGACGCCAGATTGACCTGGTATGAGAACAGGATGAAACAGGGACTTCCTGTTATCGTAGCCGTTGATGGTGAGGATCAGGTGACCGGCTTTGCCAGTTACGGACCGTTTCGGTCCAAGGAAGGCTACCGGCATACAGCCGAGCACACCGTTTATGTTAACCCGGCAATTCAAAGACAGGGAATTGGCCGTACGCTAATGACCCGTCTCATTGATATCGCCGAGGCGAATGGCATTCATGTACTGGTCGGAGGCGTCGACGGAGAGAACAGCGCTTCGATAGCGCTCCATGAAACGCTCGGCTTTGAGGTTTCCGGACGGTTGCCGCAAACAGGTACCAAGTATGGCCGCTGGCTGGACCTGGTTTTTCTGACAAAGGTGCTGAAATCCGCAGCGCCGTTGGAGCATTTCGAATAACTCTCTGGCTTCTTGCTTTATTCAGTTGGCCGTCAAAACGGTCCGGCAAGCCTTCGGCAAAGCAGCCAGCGCCATCGCGCGTTTCTTTACGACCTTTGGTTTTTCACCTGGCTTGGGCGGGTTCTTGGGTACCCACGGTTCATCCGACAACCAATAGGTCAGATGCTTGCCGCAGCCGTCTCCGGGTGGTGGCGGGTTCTGGTTCTTGCAGCCCTTGCTTCCCGCCGGACAGGAAAGCCGAACGTGGAAATGGTAGTGATGCCCCCACCATGGCCGGACTTTTCCGAGCCAGGCGCGGTTTTTGCTTTTTTCAAATTTGCAAAGAGCTTTCTTGATGGTCGGGCTCACAAAAATTCGGGCTACCCGTTTATCCGATGCTGCCCGGCGGATTAAACTTGCATGTGCATTGGACCATTTGGCCGGGTCAACTCGGCGGTCGGCCCCTTTAATATCCATTGGCCCGATCAGCATGGATATGGCAGAAATTTCTTCGCGTTCCTTGGTGCTCAGGCGCCTGTTGGGCATTTCGGTCAGCCAGATATCTGCGTCCAGACCAATCTGATGGCTGGCATGGCCAGAGATCATGGGTCCTCCACGCGGCTGAGCCAGATCGCCGACCAGAAGACCATTCCAGCCAACACTCGGCGCATCCGTTGCAAGATCTTTCAGATAGTCGATCAGTTCCGGATGGCCCCAGTTTCGATTACGTGAAAGCCGCATGGCCTGCCAGGTTGGTCCGTCCGGGGGCAGCGAAGCACCACCCGCGAGGCAGCCCTTGGCGTAAGACCCTATAGATCGCGCTTTCAAAGGCGCCGGTCCGTCCGCAGCACCGAAATAGTTCTTGGCCGGAAATTGGGAATAAAGAACGAGCTTCGGCTTGCTTGGGACATAGCCGTCAGGAACCGATCGTTTTTTGATCGGAACCGGAACCCCGGCAACGACCTGGAGGCTGGGCTGATAGTCTTGTGTTGCAGCATGTGTCGGTTTGGCAGTGGGAACCGGTGTGCTCGCCTCGGCCTTTCCGCAAATAAGAACGGCGGCCAACAAGCCTGCCATACCCGCCAAGTGGTTTTTCCGGAGCGTCAGTGCGTTAAAAGTTCGCGCTGTTTGTCGACACCTAGTCACTTGAGAACCTCGTGCGCCAGTGCATCCAGGGCCCGAACCCTAGCGGTTGCCGCCGGAACCAATTGGTTCCAGGCGATCAACCTGATTATCAGGCAGCATGCACCAATTCGGACTTTTCTGCACCTGATTCTGAGGTCTCCACATGTGCTTTCAACAGGTCTGCCAATTCGTCCAACAGCACCGTCTTGTCGCGGATCACGCGATCCGCAGCGCCATTGAGAGCGATAATGTTGCTCGGACGAGCATTGTCCATGTCTTCGGCATCCGGCGTAAGCGCAGCTTCAAAGCGGTGATAGGTTACCTTCGGGAGTTCAGCGAACAGGTGTTTTGCCTGGTATGCAGCGGTCTGTGACTGGCCGTCAGAGAAGATAGACAGAATTGGAACGCCCTTTGAGGGCTGCATCCAGCCGAGTGCGCCCCATCCTTTTGCTTCCCTATAGGGGAAAGACCGTTCTTTCGCACGGCCGGTTCCCAGTGAAATAATCACAATTTCTTCGTTGTCCCAGCCGAGTTTACGGGCTTCCAGAAAGGCAGCCATAGCAGGATCGTTCATGAAGACGCCGCCATCGACGAGAGCTTCATCCTGCTTGCGACTGAGATTTTCCACCCGCGCGGGCTCAAAGAAGGATGGTGCGGCAGTTGTCGCTCGCACCGCCTGCCAGAAGTAATAATCGTCCGGGCGGCTGCCATTTTCTTCAAGACCATTGGTCATGAAAACGGCCTTGCGCTGCTCAATGTCATAGGCTGTCAGAACGAGTTTTGTGAGGCCGCTGGCCATGGATGTCCAGCCGAACCGCTCTTTCAGCAGTTTTTCCAGCGGGCGGGCATCGTAGGTTTCATCAAACAGGCCGAGTGGATTCGTGATTGCTCTGGAGAGACGGGCATTTATCGAATGGGTAAAGATGTCCCGAGCTTCGCGCTCATAAAATGCGCGCAATTCGGAAATCGTGGCCGCAGCTTCTCCCGTTGTACCGCCGGGACGCGGGGCGCACAGTCCTGCCGCAATCAATCCGCCGGTCGATGTGCCGGCCATCAGGTCAAAAACCTGGTGCATCGGAGCATTGACGCCCCGTTGTGCCAGACGGCTTTCAAGAGCTTCGAGAATTCGCAGTGGAATCAGGCCGCGCACTCCGCCGCCGTCAATTGATAGAATAAAACGTTTTGTCCGGGCCATTGTCCGTCCCCTGGGTGGTCAATATCGAAAGGGGCAGCACTTGTTCGCGGAACCGCGTCAAATGCTTACGTCATTTGTTCTTTAATGTTTGCGGCCAATTGCGACACTGCAATGGCAAAAGCGGAAATCAGGTTGAAAAATTTCAAGTCTGGCGTGCAAACGGTTAATTGAAACCGCAGAATTCGGTACTTTTATTGGAGGGCAGGGACGAGACTTTCTTTCTTCGCAACTCCTGCTCTTTATTCCAGCATGTGTTTCAGAATAGGATCGGTTCGAATTTGAAACCCCTACAGGATGTTCCATGAATATCGATCTTCTTCGCCGACTTTGCGAAACTCCAGGCGTACCCGGTCACGAACACCGCGTCCGCGAACTGATAACAGCCGAAATAGAGGGCCTGTTTGACGAGGTCACGGTTGATCCAATGGGGTCGCTTCTCTGTCGCAGGAATTCGCGCAAGACGGCCAAAGGCGGTGCTCCAAAGAAGGTCATGCTGCTTTGTCATATGGACGAAATCGGTTTTCTTGTTTCACATGTTACGGACAAGGGTTTTCTGCACGTGCAGCCTGTCGGCGGGTTTGACGCTCGCAACCTGTTCTCGCGCCGAGTTCTGGTTTCCACCGATGAAGGAGACTTCAAGGGTGTGCTGAACCCGGGCGGCAAACCGATCCACATTTCCTCTCCAGAGGAACGCAAGAAGGTGCCGGATCCAAAGGACTTCGTGATTGATCTGGGTCTGGGTGAAAAGGCCAAGGAGGTCGTCAAGGTGGGTGACATGGTCACCATGGACGAACCGCTGATCGAGATTGGCGACAAGGTCGTTTCCAAGGCGCTCGATAACCGGATTGCCTGCTGGCTCGGCATTGAAGCTATCAAGGGTCTCGGCAAATCAAAGCACGACTGTGAAATCCATGTTGCTTTCACTTGCCAGGAGGAAGTTGGCTTGCGCGGTGCAAGGACAGCCGCTTTTGCCATCAAGCCGGATATCGGCCTTGGTGTTGATGTCACGCTTTCCTGCGACACACCGGGAGTACCTGAGCAGGACCGGACGACCGTTCAGGGCGACGGCTTTGGCCTGCATGTCAAGGATTCCAGCTTTATCGCAGACCGCGAACTGGTGAAGGAAATCGAGGCTCTGGCTCAGAAAAGCAAGATCCCGTTCCAGCGCACCATGCTGGCCGCTGGCGGTCAGGACGGCGCTGCAGCCCAGCAGGCGGCGGCTGGCGCAAAGGCCATCGGGATCGTGGTCGGCACGCGCTACATCCACACCGTCACTGAAATGATCCACAAGTCGGATCTTCAAGCGGCGCTGGATATTCTGGTGGCGTATCTGAAGAAGGCTTGATCTCTAGAGAATAGAACATGCCGCCCCGGTCTTGAACCGGGGCCTGCTACCAAAAAGCGATTTGGTCCCGGATCATGTCCGGGACTGCAATTTTGGCGTTGTTCGGGTTATTAAGCGAACAGACCTGCGAAATTGGAGAATTGCTCGCCAGTGCCTGCGTAGAGCTCACTGACAGAAGCGTTCTGGTAGCTGAACGACCCGTTGTCGAAATCGCCTTCAATCGTCGAAGCGCTAGCCGAGCGGACGGACAGGCCCGTTTCGCTGTCGAATGACACCCGCTCATAGGAAACAAATTGGGCAGAGACCGTCTCGCCGCCGATTTCCGCCTCGATCGTTGTCGTCGAGATGGTTGCGCTTTCATAGGCGACTGAAGCGGAAGCCTCGCTGTCGTCCTCACCAAGCACTGCCTTCAATTGGCCGGCTGTCTTCTGGTAGTCCTCAACGGTCGCCAGTGCACCCTCGGTATCCGCATCTTCGTCGTCGCCGGTCTTGCCTTTTTCGACAGCCGCCTGAAGGGTTGCGATCACCACCGCGTCTTCTTCAGCCTGCTTGCTGGCAGCTTCCAGAACGTTGATTGCGGGGGCTTTATGGTGCCCGTTCCGTTGACCGATTTCATGGCCATAGGCATGGCCTTTAGGATCGGCCTTGCCGCGTTCCGGGCCGTCGTTTGAATAAGACGATGAATAGATACTCGCACTCTGGGTAGTCGTTTCGATGGAAATCTGCATTGTGCTTGGATCCTGGCAAACGGACTTTCTGGTCCGGCATAGTTCGCTAAAGGATCTTTGAAAGCGGTTAACAGGCCGTTAACCAAATTAACCGGCAGGATTCAGCCGTTTTTCTGAAGTCAAAAACACTGATCAAGAAAGCGCCCCGCAAGAATCATCCCGCGCTCATCAATGGAATGGCCGAGTCCTGCAAGTTCATGGAGTTTTACCTCAACGCCGGACTTTGTCAGCGTCTGTCTTGCAGCCTCCGCATGATAGTGCGGAACAACGTCGTCTTCAGTGCCATGGACGATCAGAACGGGGCTCTGCGTGTTGATGTCACTCAGCTGGCCAATTCCTGGCAGCAGGCCTGAATATCCAATGAGCGCAGCGGGCGGTACCTTGCGGCGCAGGCCGCACTGGAACGTCATCATTGCGCCTTGACTGAAACCAACGAGTGCAAGAGAGCGATCATCCAGAGCGTGTTCCTCAAGCTCCCTGTCCAAAAAATGGTCCAAAATCGGTTGAGCCGCTTCCGCGCCGATACGAAGTTCCGAGGGGGAACGTTCGCTCAAGGCAAACCATTGTCTGCCACTGAGCGCTTCGAAGGGCAGGGTTTCAGGCGCGTTCGGGGCGACGAACGCAGCATCCGGCAATTGTCCCTGCCAAGCTCGCCCCAGATCAATAAGGTCTGCTCCGTCAGCGCCGTACCCATGCAGGATAACAATGAGCTGTTTTGCTGGTCCACCAGACAACGGGGGTAGCCGCGGGCCATCTAGCATCTGAAAACTGGAAGGAGCCATGACTTCACTCAGCCGGACTTTCTGTTTCCCGCATGCCGTCACCCGCAGGCGGTTTTTCCTGCAAGCGCATGAAGGGAAGGGCAATGAGCATGGAGGCAAGGATCAGCAGGGCCGCCACAGCAAAGGGCGCGCCTGGGAACACAATTTGTGCGTCAGGCCCGGAGAACAGGGAGAAGGTTTGTGTCATCACAAAAGGACTGACCACCATGGAGAGGCCCGCAGCGCTTGATATCAGCCCCTGTAGCTCTCCCTGTGCATTGTCCGGAATCCGGTTGGACATGAGCCCCGTAAACGCGGGTGTTGCCATGGCTCCGAGCGCTGCAAAACCGATCATCGCATAGGCCGCCCATCCTGCAGTGGCGAACGACAGGCCGATAAAGGCAAGCAGATTTGCGCAAAGCGCAATGAGAAGCGTTCGTCCGGGGCCAAGTCTTGGTTCAAGTACCCTGATAAGATAACCCTGCACGAATGCAAAGCCAACGCCGACAGTTGCGAGCGACAAGCCGATATCGCCCGGGCCCCAGGAAAATACCTCTTCCGTGTAGTAGCTCCATACTGCTGGATAAACGTAATGGGCGATATCGAAGAGAAAGACAGCAAGCAGCAGCGTTCTGACGGCGGGATAGGCGGCAATCTGTTTCAACGCACCAAGCGGGTTGGCTCGCTTCCAGTCAAATGCGCGTCTGTTTTCCTGTTTCAGCGTCTCCGGCAGCATGAAATAACCAAACAGGAAGTTGATGAAAGAGAGTGCGGCGGCGGCGTAGAAAGGTGCGCGTGTGCCGTATTCTCCCAGAAAACCACCTATGATTGGGCCAAAGACAAAACCGACGCCGAATCCGGCACCCACCAGACCGAAGTTCTTGGCGCGATCCTCCTTGGAGGATACATCGGCGATATAGGCAGAAGCCGCTGAGAACGTTGCACCGGCAACCCCGGAAAGCGTGCGCCCGATAAACAGCACCGCAAGGTGCCAGGAAAGCGCCATGATCAGGTAGTCCACGGCCATGGCAAACATGGAAACAAGAAGCACTGGCCGACGACCAAAACGATCAGAAAGATTGCCTAGCGTCGGTCCAAAGCCGAATTGCATCAAGGCATAAACAACGCTCAACCATCCGCCCCAGCGTGCGGCGTCGCTAACCGGTAATGTGGTGAGTTCCGTCAGCAGCGAAGGCATGACAGGTATCATCAGGCCGATGCCCATCGAATTGATGATGAGCGTGACAAGGATAAAGATTAGGGCACTGCGTTTTGATGAACCGGACTGCAAGGCGGCTTCCAGAATAGATGTGTCAAAGGTCAGCCAGAGGAGGCTGGATCAGTCTTTAAACCAACTATTCAGCCGCGACCAGTGCAGGTTGTTCCCATTGACCCTTTTCAATATCTGCTATCTGCTGCTCGATCTGGGCCGTCACAAAGCGTGAGAACGGGCCCAGGTGCACATAAAGCGCGAGCATCATCATCACCGGTTTGATAGCTCTGAAATTGGTGAAGGCGGTTTTGATCAGCGTCTTCCAAAATGGCCAGCGATAGGTTGTGTCCTTGAACGTCATTGCCAGAATCAGTTTCCCGAACAACTTGACGTCATGGAAGAAACCGGCGCCCCAGATAGACCCGTTGGCACCGCTCATATCGAGCATTTCAGCAACTTTTTGCACTCGGCCAAAATAGGCTTCCGGTCCGTAAACCCGTTCAATCACGGTCTTGAAGTCTGCAAGGATCTGCTCGCGCGGGCGCTGGGTTTCGAAGTTGAGCCCTGCGGTACATTGATCTCCGTGAACCGTATTCGGATCGTCGGTCTGGAAATCTGCGTGCAGACGGCCTTCCTTGGCAAGGCGTCGTGTGAGTTGAGTGTTCGGGAGTGCAAAGAGCAGTCCGGTCATGGCAACCGGAATGGCGGCTTCCTCGATCAGGTTTGCGATTTCATCTGCGACCTGGTCACTCTCTCCGTCGAAACCGACGATGAAACCGGCCAGTACAAAAATACCGGCCTCATAAATCTTGTGCACGCTCTTGGCGATGTCCCTGCGCGTGTTCTGCTTTTTGCGGGTTGCAATCAGTACTGCCGGGTCGGGGCTCTCGATACCGATAAAGACCGAGAAATAACCTGCCTCTTGCAACATCTTCAAAAGGGCGTCGTCGTCAGCCATGTTGAGTGAGGCTTCCGTTGACATTTCAAACGGAAATTTCCGTTCTTTCTGCCATGCGGCCAGCTCGGGCAAAAACCCTTTCACGGCGCGCTTGTTGCCGATGAGATTGTCGTCGACAAAATCAACGTGACCCCGGTAGCCCAGCTCATAAAGCCGGTCGAGTTCTGCAAGCATCTGATCGTTGGTCTTGGTGCGGGGAACCCGGCCGTAAAGTTCAATAATGTCGCAGAATTCACAGGTGAACGGGCAGCCACGGGAATACTGAACACCGATCTGAACATAGTCTTTGAATTTCAAAAGATCGAAGCGGGGGATCGGACTTGAGGTTACATCGGCCTTGAATTTTTCCGCTTCAAAACGGCCTTCGCGTACGCCCTCATCCCACGCAGCGATAAAGGTTTCCAGAATGCCTTCAGCTTCTCCCAGCACAAGAAAATCGGCAGACTCATAGACTTCCGGAGACGACGTCGCATCGGGGCCGCCAACAGCGCAAGGAACACCTTTTTCTTGTGCTCGGCGAATGACAGCAAGACAATCTGATTGTTGCGGCAACATGCCGCCGGTCATGATCATGTCTGCCCAGGCGAGGTCTTCGTCTGAAAGAGAACCGGTATTGCGATCCACCAGTTTCACGTCCCAGGTGTCCGGCAGCATTGCGGCAACGGTAATCAGACCGAGGGGCGGGGCCGGGTATTTGGCACCAACCAGTTCGCAGGTTGCGCCGTAGTTCCAAAATGAACCGGCGTTAAATCGCGGATAAACCAATAAAACATTACATGTCGACATTCAGGATCCTTCCAGACGGTCACCCGTCAGCCTAGGTCACGAGCGTAGCAATATTACGCCCGGGTACAACCGTCTAATATCAACCTTGCCAGGGTTTGGTCCAGACCGCTGCCGCAAATTAGCTTCAAATCAGGTTTTCCGAGGTTTGCTCAGGTGAAATATCAATCCGTGGACCTCCTTGCCAAGCTCCTTGCGCAATACCACAGGCTTCTCCTTTGTATAGGACAGACCTTCCGTCTCCGCGCTGCGTTTCAAGTATTCCGGTGTGTGTGCGTAGCGTCCGGTTGGGTCGACCTTGTAGTCAGGCCCAGTTGGGTCGGAAAGGTGTTCAACGCTGGCTATCAGCATTCCACCTGGTTCGAGCGCTGCAAATAGCGCTTGCATGAATGGCTGAAGGTCACCGAGATAACAAAGCGTGTCGACACAGACAGCCAGATCGAACTGGGTTGGTAGATCAGAATTCAAAAAGCCTACCAGCTCACCTTCAACCAGAAAGTCGTAGACGTTCAACGCATCTGCCTTTTTCAACATGCCTGGAGACAGATCTATTCCGGTAAGCCGGTCGCAATGCTTGCGGATGAGCGGCCCGCACAGGCCTGTTCCACATCCAAGATCAGCAACATCTGCATATGTTGTACCCTTTTGTTCAGCCAACTCTGAAACCTCAGAAGCTACAAGTTCCGGCGCCCGGTAACCAAGATTTCTCAGAACTTCATCGAAACTTTCGGAGAAGCTGTCGAAATGCTCTTTGACATAGTCTTCAGGTGCCTGATCCAACGTGTCACCACGTACGGCCGCAAGCTGATAGCGCGCAACGGTGTCATCCGGGTTTGCCGCAACAATTTTTTCCAGATGTCCAACAGCGCGGTCCTGGCGTCCCAGTGAGCACAGTACACGCGCATGCCAGACCGGGTCGGACCAAACGTCGGCGCCAAATTCAAGGCATCGCTCCAGCGCATCGGCGGCTTCGTCCCTCTTTCCGGCAAGCATCAGCGAAAGGCCAAAATTGTGCCAGGCGTTGGGATTGTCAGGATCAAGCCGAACAATCTCAGTCAGGATTGGCAAAAGGTCGTCATTGTTGCTCGCACCTTCCAGGAGCACATTGATGTTGCTCCAGGCTTCCTCGTGACGCGGTTCGATTTCGACCGCTCTCACATAGGCCTCCAGCGCCTGATCCTGTTCATCGGTCAGCTTCAGAATATTGCCCAGATTGTTATAAGCTGAGGCGTTCTTCGAATTTTGTTCGATCGATTTGCGGATCAGGACAATCGCATTTTCCGGTTTGCCGGCATCAAAATGAAGAAGGCCAAGAAAATGCAATCCATCCGCATGATCCGGGTCTGTTGTGAGCACTTCCTTGTAGGCAGCAAGTGCGGTTTGCAGATCACCTTCCCGGTGAGCCGCAATTCCTTCCTGCAATTTTGCGTCAATCTGCATGACGGACCCCAATAAAAAAGGGCGGTCAGACCGCCCTCGTTTCCGGTAAGATCTCGATGGAACCTTACAGGACTTTGAGATCTTCAGCCACCATCTGGCCACGGCTCCATTCGCTGTCGAAAGCCACGAGCTGACCTTCCTTCAATGTATCGATGCCGGATCGGCGCAGTGCCGAAATTTCAACGAGAATGTCCTCGCCATCTTCGGGTTGGATCGTGCCGACACCGCGGCCCTGATCAAACCATTTTACGTTTCCATGTTGCATGGACTTAACTTTCCAAATTTTCGCATCAAGGCATTTATACGGCTCAAATAGCCGCGTTTTTCAACGCCTTGATGACAGTGTCACTTATAATACTAAAGTACTTGTCAGATCCGCCGTGCAATAAACTCACAAAGACGCAGTCTAAGGCGACCGCCTCTTAGGAAAATGCAGTTCCGTTTAGGTGGGATCCGGCAGCTTGGATTGTAAGCCCAAGCTTTTCTATAGCTTCACTTAGTATGGTAAGGAAATCGTTAATGTCAAGACAGGGCTACCGGTCAAGCTTCCCGTTAATGACATAGTTTAGAATTTTTACCACTTGCTCAGGTGTCTCTGTAACGGCAAGTGCAGCTGCGTCAACTTCCTTGAGTGGATGGGTAATTGACGGGTCGTGCATCACCACAAGAGATGTTCCGAGTGCAGATGCATAACCGGCATCGAATGCAGCATTCCATTGTTTATATTTGTCGCCAAAACGAACAACAACGATGTCTGCTTCTTCAATGAGAGTGCGTGTGCGGATCGCGTTGAGCTTTGCGCCCTTGTTGTCATACCAGAACTTCTGGTCTTCATTGCCGAGAATGGCAACACCGCAGTCGTCGCTGGCGTCGTGGTCGGTAACCGGGGCTGAAAATTCCACCGGCAACCCCAGAGCTTCCGACTGCGTTACGATCTGGTCGCGCCAGTCAGTATGAATTTCACCGGATAAATAAACGTTCCAAACACGCATGTTGATACCTTCAGGGGATAAAATGGTAAGCGGCGAACCGTTTCGCCTGGATCGCCTGAAAGCTGGTGTAGCAAGCAAGCAGCGTCAAGCCCTGTTATTTTGGAAGGACTTTCAACGTTCCATTCTACACCCATACATCTATCGTGTCTGGAGACGCGCTATTTGGTCGTCAAATGCCAGACGCCATCCCAATTGTCTGGCGCACCTTCTTTCGAGATCAGCTCAAGTCGGTTCAGGAAAACCCTGGCGATTTGGTCCTGTGGGTGCTTTGCAAGAATGTCGTCAAACAGATCACGGGCGTCATTCCACTGCGCCAACGCAAAGGCCTCCAGAGCCTGGTCGGAACTCGCCTGCAATGCCGTGCATTCTTCCGATATTTCGGAAGTGCGGCCAAGCACCGTGTAAACGTTTGTTGGTTCGGTTTTACCTTTGACCTGGATCTTGTCGACGGCCCTGAACTCTATCCCTGATGCCGTGTCTCGGGTTCGCTGGCAAACCAGTATTTGCGTGCCATAGATCTTGCTTGCGCCTTCCAGTCGCGCACCCAGATTTACCGTATCACCCATGATCGTGTAGTTCTTGGTTTTTTCAGAGCCGATAGAACCGATCACAGCATCTCCGGTGGCAATGCCGATGCGTTGTTTCAGAACCGGAAGGTTCTTTTGTAACCCCGTCAGCTCTGGCAACTCTTCCTGGAATTGCTTCATCATTTCAATATTTCGAAGCGCACTTTCAACTGCAAGCGTTGCCTGCTTGCCATCTTCGCAAAAAGGCCTTGCCCAAAACGCCATGATGGCATCGCCGATATATTTGTCGATGACACCGTGGCGGTCTGTAATTTCCGATGACATCAGATCCAGATAACGGTTCAACACACGAACCAGACCTGACGGGGTGAATTGCTCGGAAATTGTGGTGAAATCCGCAAGATCGGAAAAATAGGCCGAGACGACCTTCTTTTCACCAGCTGTCGCATCGGTCTGATCAGCAATCAGGCCGGAAACAACGCGTGGATCAAGATATTGGCCGAACGTGTCCTTGATTTTCTGCGTCGATTTGAGGCCATCAACCATCGTGTTGAAGCTACGTGTCAAATTGCCGATTTCATCTCTGGAATGCGACTCCAGATGAATTTCGAAGTCGCCTTCTTCGACACGCCTGGCTCCAATCGACAGGGCGCGCATCGGCCGCAGGATGCCTGATATGACGAGGAACGATAGCAGAAGCGCCAATGCACCCGCCGCCGCAGTAGCAGCGATGCTGGCATAAAGTGCCTGCTGTTCGTGGAGAGCAGCAGTTTCGATGGCCTTGTCTGTGAACTGACCGACATGCTCCCGCAGTTCGTCGAGGCGTTCTGAAAGCTTCTTTTCTTCACCTTCCAGCTGCTCTTCCATCCGCTCGCGTACAGCCGGTGGCAGGTCAGAGGATTCCACGAGGTTAAGCGCGTGGGTATGGAAGTTGTCATGCTGTGTTTCGATTGCCACCAGCGTCGGAAATAGTCCGGCCAATTCAAGACTATCGTTCATGGAAGTCGTGGTCGACTGTGCGGCCTGCACACGCTCTTCTGCCGATTTGATCAGCTCATTGACCTTGTTGGAATGTTCCTCAAAGACCTTCAGATCAGCTTCAAGCCGTTCTTCCAGATGTTTTATTCTGGCCTGCAGCTCAGGCGATTGCTGTATTGCTGCATCAATTTCCTCATCGGTCTTGCCGTAACTCAAGGCTTCCAGCCTGTCAGCGCGCAATTCAGCTTCCAGCTTTTCTGCCCGCTCCAGGTCAAGCTCTTCTTGGAGAGCAATCACTTCGATCTGCGTGACTTCGTGTCGAAGCGGCGAGTAGAGAGTTGAAATCAGGTGCAGCTCCCTGTTGATCTCGAAAATCTTGTAGATCGAGAAGGCGGCAGCAGAAGCCATAACGCCAAACACAATCAGCGAGACACCAAAGATCTTCCAGGCAATGCGCATATTTTTGAACCAGCAATTCGACGGATAAACATGGGTAATTTTGCTCACATAGTATCAAGCAAATCCCGAAGAGCGACACGATAGTTCGGATAGCGGAAGGAATAATCCAGCTCGTCTTTGATCCGCTGGTTGGAAACGCGTTTGTTTTCGCCATAGAAAGAGCGCGCCATTGGTGTCAGGTCGGCTGTTTCAAACGGAATTGCCGGAGGTGGAGCCACTCCCAGCAACGCGGCAGCATGGGCAACCACATCTTGCGGCGGGGCGGGTTCATCGTCGGTGACGTTGAAAATCCTCGTTGAGGGTCGCAACATGGCAGCGCTCAAGGTGCCGGCAATGTCGGAAACATGGATGCGGTTGAACACTTGACCCGACTTCACCAGCCGCCGGGCTGTGCCTTTTTTGAAATTTTCAAAGGCGTTCCGACCAGGTCCATAGATGCCGGACAGCCGGAAGATCTGCACAGGCAGGCTGCTACGATTGGAAAAGTCCAACCATGCTTCCTCGGCAGCGACACGCTGAACAGACCTTTTGGAAACGGGAATGCACGGTGTCTCCTCGTCAACCCAGGCACCATCGTGGTTGCCGTAGACGCCGACCGTAGAAAGATAGCCGATCCAGTCCGGCTTTCCTGCTGCGATTTCATCAGCAAAATGGTTCAGAACCGGATCGCCGGTGTCATTGGGGCCGATCGATACCAGCACATGCGTGGCTGTTGCCAAAGCCTCTGAAATTGCTTGTGATTTGTGCGCGCCGTCAAATAGAAATGGCAAAATGCCTGCGCGTTGCAAGGTAGCCGCTTTTTCTTCCGAACGTGTTGTACCGCCAATCCAGTCAAACTGGTCTTTGACTTCGTCAATGAAGGCTTTTGAAGAAAAACCCACGCCGAATACAAACAAGCGCATTTTTATAGCTCCAGGTGTTTCCGGCGGATCTCATAAAGGGCAATGCCGGTGGCCACTGCCAGGTTCAGACTGTCAGCTTCGCCCACTTGTGGAATTCGGATCAGGGTAGAACAGGCTTCGGCCACATCGTCCTCAAGGCCTTTTTGTTCATTGCCCATGACCAGCAGCGCTGGTTCGGAATAGTCAGGTGCCCGATAGTCGACCGATCCCTTGAGGTGAGTAGCGGCAACAGAGCCGGGCCATTTCTTTGCAAGGCGCTTGAATTCGTCCTTGCTCATCCTGGCAAGCGGAACATGAAAGAGTGATCCCATGGTCGCGCGTACCGCCTCGACTGCAAAGGGATCGGTGCAATCGCCAACCAGCATCACGCCCGTACCTCCAACCGCGTCAACGGTCCGGATAATCGTCCCGAGATTACCGGGGTCGCGAACCCTGTCGAGGGCAACCCATGTGGTTGCGTCGTTTGCATTCACATCGTCTACCGCAAGGATCTTTTGTTCATAGACGCCGACAACCATTTGCGGGTTGTCCTTGCGTGTCATGGCAGACAGCACCGCCGTTGAAACCTCAAGGATCAGGGCGCCTCTGGCTTTTGCTGTCACGGCCGCTTTTTGGGCAACCGGATTGTCGCGCGCATCAGGACCAAGTGCCAGATAGCGGACGCCCCAGCCTGCTGCAAGGGCGTCGGTCGCAAGTTTCAGGCCCTCGGCGACAAAGAGCCCGGATTGGCTCCGGTGTTTGCGCTGGGCAACCAACCCCTTTATTTCCTTGACGATCGGATTGGAGTGGCTGGTAATCTGTTTCACCGCACCGATGCGCTGAGGTTTCCCTGTATGGGGCATATCACGTCCCGAAAGCTCTCAGTTGAGCCAAGTGCTTGTTGAAGTTTGAACAGGGCTTATGCGTTGGCATATTCCGGGTCAAGCTTTTTGGCCCGGCGGGTGCGGTGGAAGCAACTTCTCAGTCGCGATCAGAATTGCTTCATCGACATCGACTGGAAAGTCAGTGACTTCGAGTTTCCCATCGATTGAAAGAAATGACAGGCCGTGTACCTGTGACCAAAGCGGGAAAGCAGTTCGCAACACGGCCTCGGTTATGTCCTGTTCGCTCAGATAAAGCGCGACTTCCCGCAAGAGAACGCCATAAGACCCCATTCCCACTTGCTTGACTTCGTCAATCCGACCGGAGTGTGGCTCGGTGCTGAACATGAGACGAAAGGTGTGCGGTTCCCGGATCGCAAAACTGACGTAAGCCCTTCCGATAGCCGCAATTGAAGGTACTGTTCCGCGTGGATAGTCGGAGGCTTGTTTTTCCATTTCCGCACCTAGCCTGCGCAAGCCATCCATGGCGACTTCGGTCAGGAGATCCTGTTTTGAGGAAAAATGGCGGTAGGGAGCTGCCGTACTGACGCCTGCCAACCGGCATGCATCGGACATGGAAAATCCATCCGGGCCATGCTGTTCGATGAGGTCTCGAGCTGCCTTGATAAGCTGACCTCGCAGGTCACCATGGTGGTAGGCCGTCTTTTTTTGAATCTTGTTTCTGGCCATTTTCCGCCGTTTCAGAAAATAAATTGAGTCGAATCCCTTGTTCAAGTTAGTTTCATTAACATATGTTAGCAACAGTAACATAGTTAGTGGCATTCACATTGGGTCTTTGAATGTGGGCTGAAGTGGAAAAAAGCCGGACAAGGGGTGAGGGCGCGATAATGCCAGAAGAAAGTGTTGATTCCAACATCGTTCAAACCAGAGGCAGCTTGTTGAAGCGTCTGGGAAAGGGCCTTCTCAGCCTGACGACTTTCTCCATCAATGTCGGTCTTGCCGCCGCAGCTGTAGTTATTGGGGTCACTACCATTCAGATGCGCGCAGAAGAGAAACCGGCCATTGAAGCTGCCCCGCTTGTCGAAGTGCGCACAATTTTTCCCGACTATAAGTCAGGCTACGATGTCGAGCGCAGTTTTGTTGGTCGTCTCGAGCCGGCAAGGCAAACCGATCTGGCGTTTGAATTGTCAGGTACTGTCAAGGAAATCCTGGCTGATGAGGGCGACACCGTTCGAAAAGGCGAGACTATCGCTGTCCTCGACAAACGTGCGTTGAAGGCAGAGCGTCGCCGATTGATTGCAAACAGGAGAGCAACGGAAAGCGACAGGGAACTGGCCACGCTCACCCTCAACCGCCGGCAGAAGTTGAAAGACGGAGGCCATGTCAGCGAGCAGGTTCTGGACCAGGCCAGACTGGCGCTCCGGCGTCTCGATGCGACAATCGAACAGATAAACGCCTCCCTGGACGCCATCGACATCAATCTCGATAAATCCGTTCTGAAAGCCCCGTTTGACGGTCGCGTCGGCGAGCGGTTGCTGGACGAAGGCGCCACGCTCTCGCCAGGTGCGCCGGTGCTCAGAATTTTGGAAATTGCGCGCCCAACCGTGCGCATAGGACTTTCCCCGGAAGTCGTCGACCGGCTTCAAACGGAAGACACATTCGAAATTGAAGTTTCCAGCCGGAAATTTGAAGCAAGGCTCACTGGACTTCGTCCGGATCTTCAAACCCGTACGCGCACAATTGAGACCCTTTTTGAATTGAAAGTACCGGATACTGCGCCAAGCTTTGGCCGCCTTGCCCAGTTGTCCCTGACTGAGCGTGTTGATGGCAACGGCTTCTGGGTTCCAACCGCGGCCCTCAAGGAAGGACCACGCGGTTTATGGACTGTCCTGGTCGCAGTTCAGGCAACGAGCGAGGGAGTGGAGGGCGCCGCCACTATCAGGCGTGAGGCTGTCGAAGTTCTGTACGCTGACGCAAGCCGCTCCTTTGTGCGCGGCACAATCACGAAAGACACAAGAATTGTCTCTGAAGGCGTTCATCGTGTGGTGGTTGGGCAATCAGTTTCGCTCGGCAACGGCGAGGTCTGACCCATGGAAACTCTGTTCTTTCGTCAACCACGTCTAGTCGCGCTCACGATCCTGGTCATTGTTGCCGCGGGCCTGTCCGCGCTGATTGGTATTGGTCGTCAGGAAGACCCGACCATAACCAACATTTTTGCAACGGTAACAACGGTCTATCCAGGTGCGGACCCAGCGCGGGTCGAGGCTCTGGTCACGGAAAAGATCGAGGAAGAGCTGCGTGAAGTAGAAGAGATCGATGTGATCGAATCCACATCGAACGCCTCCATTTCAATCATCCAGATCGAGCTTCTGGATACGCTGAACGAAGAAGTCATCGAACAGGCATGGTCTGAAATTCGCGACAAGATCGGCGACGCTACACGGGAGTTTCCGCAAGGGGTTCAGGAGCCTGAATTCAACACGGAAGGGGCAGGGGCATTTGCTTCAATCAGCGCATTGGTCCCAAGACATAATGATGTGTCTCAAGGTGTTCTGCTGCGGTACGCAGAAACCTTGTCGGACATCCTGAGAAATGTTCCAGGTACCAAGTCGGTCGAAATTTTCGGTGAAAGTGAAGAAGAGATACTTGTCCGGATCGACCCGGCCACGCTGGCATCAGTGTCTTTGACAGTCGATCAAGTGTCTTTAGCAATCCGGAACGCGGATGCCAAAGTTCGTGCTGGTCGAATGCGCGGCCCGGACAGGGAACTTCTGATCGAGGTGGAAGGTGAAATTGCGGCCATCGACCGGGTGCGGCAAATCCCCGTGTCGACAAGTGAAAATGGCATTGTTACCCGGGTTGGCGACATTGCAACTGTCACCAAGGGCGTCAAACAACCGGCAGAAGAATTGACGATTTCCGACGGGCGTCCCTCGATATTGGTTGCTGCAAAAATCGCTGATGGCCTGCAGGTCGACACCTGGATGGGACGAGTGCATGAACGGATTGAACGCTTTGAATCCGATATGCCGTACTCCATCGAACATCAGCTCATATTCAATCAAAGCACCTATACGATTGAGCGCTTGTCCAATGTGGGGCTGAACATTGCCATCGGCATGGGACTTGTTGTTCTGGTCCTTCTTGCGACCATGGGGCTGAGATCGGCCCTCATTGTTGCCATGGTGCTTCCCATCGTCACGCTGGCCTCTTTCTCGACCATGAGCATGATAGGCCTGCCGCTTCACCAAATGTCCCTGACCGGTCTGATTGTGGCGCTGGGACTTCTTGTCGACGCTGGGATCGTGATGACCGACGAAATCGGCCAGGCCCTGCAAAAAGGCGACAGCCGGAGTGAGGCCGTCAGCAAGGCGGTGCGCAGGCTCTTTGCGCCCTTGCTCGCGTCAACGATCACAACAGCCCTGTCCTTCATGCCGATGGTCCTGTTGCCCGGACCACCGGGAGATTTTGTCGGGTCTATCGCGATCGCGGTGATCGTGATGCTGATCTGGTCGTTCATAGTGGCCGTCACGCTGACAGCGGCGATTGCAGGTTGGGTGTTGCCGAGAAGTTATGAGGGCAAAAAACAAGGCTTCAGGCTAGCCTCTCTTATTTCTGTGCCCTTTCGGTTTTCCCTCAAGTTAGCCATGCGCAATCCGGCAAGTTCTGTGGCCTTTGCATTGGTTCTGCCGATCATCGGATTCGCGAGCATGCCGACTTTGACAGCTCAGTTTTTTCCGGGTGTGGACCGCAATCAGTTTCATATCGAGGTAGAGCTCGCTGATGGGACGGCTATATCCGAGACTTCCCGAACTGTTCTGGAGATCGACGAATACTTGGCAGGCAGAGACGGCGTGGAGCAGGTATCCTGGGTTGTCGGCAAAAGCGCGCCGGCCTTCTATTACAATATCGTTGGTAACCGTGACCGCGCCCCGGCATTTGCGCATGCGCTCGTTGCCACCAGTTCGCCAGACGCGACTGCGAGCCTCGTGCCTGATTTACAAGAGGCGCTGTCGGAACGCTTTACCAAGGCACGCATTCTGGTGCGGGACCTTGTCCAGGGGCCTCCTGTCGACGCGCCGGTTGAATTGCGTCTGGTAGGGCCTTCTCTACAAGTCCTGCGCGAACGTGGTGACGCGCTGCGCCAGCTTGCTTCGAAAATTGACGAGGTCACAATTGTCCGCACGACATTGGGTGGTGGTGCTCCCCAGCTCAAATTTGCGGTAAATGAGGATAAGGCCCGGCTCGCAGGACTCGGCTTGGCAGATGTCGCGCGGCAACTGGAGGCCACTTTGGAAGGGGCAACCGGAGGCAGTCTTATCGAGGGGACTGAAGAGCTGCCGGTTCGAGTGCGTATGGGTGATGGCGCACGCGGTGACCTGAGCCAGATAGCGAGCCTGCCTCTTCTGCCATCCCAAAGCGTTCCTGGCTCCGCTGATTATGATGGAATTCCCTTGTCTGCGATTGCTGACATACGCGTTGAACCGTCCGAAGGGCAGATCAATCGGCGTAACGGTGAACGTACCAACACCGTGCAGGCCTTTGTCCAGTATGGCGTTTTACCTGAAGAAGCCTTGAAGAAGCTCCAGTCCGAAATCGAGGCTGCAAATTTCACAATGCCAGAAGGCTATCGCATTGAAACCGGCGGAGACTCGGACGCCCGCGATGATACGCTCGCCAATCTGATCGGATCTCTCGGTCTTATCGTGCCGCTGTCCATTGCCGCGATCGTGCTGACATTCAATTCCTTCCGGCTCTCCGCTGTCACCTTCGTTGTTGCGATCCTGTCAGCCGGACTCAGCATTCTGGCGTTGGCGATCTTTCAGTATCCCTTCGGGATCAACGGGATCATCGGTGTGATCGGTTCCATTGGTGTGTCGATCAACGCCGCGATCATCATCCTGACCGGAATGCAACAGAACGAGGCTGCGGCGAATGGTGATCAGGAGGCCATGGTCGGGGTGGTTATGAGCTCGGGGCGGCATATCATTTCAACGACGCTCACTACTTTTGGCGGTTTCCTGCCATTGATTGCGGCGGGTGGCGGCTTCTGGCCACCCTTTGCCATGTCAATTGCTGGTGGTGTGTTGCTGTCGACCGTGATTTCATTTTATTTCGCACCGCCAATGTTTGCATTGGTCTATGCCCGCAAACCAGGAAAAGCAGCTGCAGAAAACAGAGCCGCGTCATCGCCGGCTTCCGCTCAAGGTGACGCTGCCGCATGGACAAATGACAATCAGCACGTTGCCATGGCGGCTGAGTGAACGACTGGTGTTAGCGGCTGCTCCAGCGGGAAAACAGCGAAGTAGACAGAGCACGTTGTCCGTCTTCTTCGCGAATGACCAGCTCGCCAGATTCCAGCAGACCGCCCTGTTTTGTAAGTGTCTCGGCCATCAGTTCATGGATCGAAACAAAGCTGGAGCGGATTGCATAGGCAGTCAGGATCATGAAAAGCGAGTCTTTGGACAGCAATTGCTGCAGATCCGACAACATGCCAGGCAGGCTTGTATATAGGTCCCAGACCTCACCCTTGGGGCCGCGGCCATATTTAGGCGGGTCCAGAATGATCCCGTCATAAGTGTTTCCGCGCCGAACTTCCCTTGCCACGAACTTGGAGGCATCCTCGCAGATCCAGCGGATCGGCAGATCTTCCAGATCGGACAGGCTCTGATTTTCCCGGGCGTAGCCAATCGCTTTCTTGGAAGCGTCGACATGGGTCACCTGCGCACCTTCGGTTGCAGGCAAAAGGGAGGCAAGTCCCGTGTAGCCAAACAGATTCAGGATTTTCAGCGGCTTGTCGGGGGAGCGTTCGCGCTCAGCACGAACCTTGCTGTTGACCCAGTCCCAATGCGCGGCTTGTTCCGGAAACACACCGACATGACGAAAGGACATGAACCGACCATTGTAGCGTACCGGCCCATAGGACATTGGCCAGGTTTCCGGCATATTGCCTGAATATTTCCAGCGGCCGGGGCCTTCTTCTTCGGTATCGCCGGAAAAGACAGCATCGGCGCGGTTCCAGGCGTTGTCCTTCAGGCGGCGGGCGCCCATCGCCTGCGGCTCGGGCCGAACAACTGTAAAACGACCATATCGCTCCAGTTTTTCGCCGTGGCCCATGTCCAGAAGCCTGTAGTCCTTCCATCCTTTTGTTTCCAGGATGACCGGCCATGACTGGTTTGGGGCTTTGCCATAAGGCGCAAAGGAGGGGGCGTTGTTCTGATCCGCCACGATGGTCTCTCGTTTGATCTGATAATTGTTTTCCGGTCCCGCCTTAGTCGTCTCGACCTGAGAGGTCAATATTTTGCTGTCCGGAGCGGACAAGAAAAAGGGCGGAGTGACCGGCACTCCGCCCTTGTTTCGTCAATGAGGAAAAGATCAGGCTGCGGCAACCTCGGAGAGGAAGCGTTCAACTTCGCCCTTCAGCTCATCGGTCTTTTCAGTCAGCTCGCCGGATGCGGAGAGCACCATATCAGCGGACGAGGACGTCTGATCAACTGCCTGCGACAGCTGGGTCATGGAGGAGGAAACTGCTCCGGTACCTTCTGCAGCGCGCTGCACGTTCTGCGAAATTTCCGCAGTGGCCGCGCCTTGCTGCTCAACCGCAGAAGCAATGGCTGAGGTGTAGCTGTTGACCTCGGTCATCGTCTCGGCGATCTCGGCAATCGCAACAACGGAGTCTTTCGTGGCGCCCTGGATCTCGGTGATCTGGGAGCCGATTTCTTCCGTTGCCTTGGACGTCTGTGTTGCCAGTTCCTTGACTTCGGCTGCAACGACCGCAAAACCTCTACCGGCCTCACCGGCGCGAGCCGCTTCAATGGTCGCGTTCAGTGCGAGAAGGTTGGTCTGCTCGGCAATTGCCTGAATGAGCGTGACAACTTCACCGATTTTGGTGGCCGATTCAGCAAGTCCCTCAATCTTCTGGTTGGTTATTGCCGTACCGGTGGTTGCGCGATCCACGATTTCCGTGGTCTGCGCGACCTGTCTGGAAATTTCTCCGATCGAAGCAGCCAGTTCTTCCGCAGCACTTGCAACCGTTTGAACGTTGTTCGTGGTTTCATTGGAAGAAGACTGTGTTTCACTAGCATAGCCAGCACTGTCGCGAGCGATTTCAGTCAGTGCCTGAGCTGTTGAATCCAGTCCACCTGCCGTTGTTTCCACAGACCCGATAGCGTCTTCAGCCTTGGAACGGAAAGTATAGATCAGATTGTCGACCCGCTCCTGGCGTTCCGTCCTTGCAGCTTCCTCGCGGGCATTCTGCTCCTGCAATTCTGCACGCTCAACGGCGTTGTCGCGGAAGACCTGAACCGTTCGGCTCATGCCACCGATTTCGTCACCGCGTTCGATACCGGGAATATCGACTTCATTGTCTCCATTCGCCAGACGATCCATGACCTTGGTGATGGTCTGGATAGGACGTGTGATGGCCAGATTGAGCACAACTGCCAGGCCGATACCGCCAGCAATTGCAAGCAGGATCGTGACCATGATCTGCATGACTGCAGAATCAGCCGCAGATTTGGCCGCCTGCGATTGTGATGCAGAAATCGTGGCGATCTCGGAGCTGACCTGCGTTGTCAGGGCGTCGAGCTGCTGACGCTTTTGAAGCAGATCGGCCTTTGCGGTCACCATTTCCTTGAACGACTGATCAAACGTGGCAACCGAAGCTGGAATTTGCTTGATTGTCTCAGCTGCTGCCGGCAGCACGTTTGCGAACGCGAGCATCACCTTTTCAAGTTTTGCAAGCGCAGCAATCTCGGCTTCTGCCGGTGCCGGGTCATCAGTGCCGAAACTGCCAAAGAGGTTCAGCGTTTCCTTTTGGGCCCTGAGCGCAACATTCTTCAATCCATTTGCCTTGGTGGCAATCGCACGGATGGTGGCCAAACGGGTGGTCGCCGTCGTGGCGAACTGCTTGGACTCATTGACCGCTTTTGTTGCCTGCGTACGAATGTCTTTTGAAAGCGCCATCACAGGGGCAATTGATTCCCCGACAGCCGTGCGCGCTTCATAGGCTTCCGCGAAACCAAGTTCCTCTGCAAGCCGGGCGATAGAAGCCTGGAGCGCTTTGGTAGCATCAAAAAGACCCGAAACGGTCTTCTTTTCGATCCCTTTGATATCCTGATGGCTCATTTCCTTGGTGCGCGCCACGAGCCCGTCAGCAATCTTCAAGGCCGCAACTTGTGCTTCGCCTTCCAGGTTGCCACTGCCTTGCAGGTACGCCAGCTGAATGCTGCCAGCTTCTTCCTGAAGCTCGAAGACGCTCCGCATCATGGCGTTGGCATCGTCGAGCGTGCTGTTGGCCGTAAAGACTTCACCGCTGACCCGCTTTTCTTCCTTCGAAACGGCATCTGCAATTGCACCGGACAGTGCTTCAAGATTACCGGCACTTTCCTGCAGCATGGCCAATCGGTCGGCCTGCTGGTTCGTCTGTTTCACAACCTCGTCGAAGGTTGTGTTGAATTCCTTGACGGCGGCCTGCGCAGTCACAACCTGGCTTTCAGCAGCCGGATCATTCGCGACCTCTTCACCGAGGTCTCTGAGAGCTGCGTTGAGCAACCCGATTTCCTCGTGAACGCTGTCGCTAAGCTCAGGCGTTGGATTGTTGAGGTAATCCTCGCGCTTTAGCGATGTTGCCTGAACCTGGCTGGCCACCTCAGTTGAAATGTCCGCAACGACAAATCGTGATGACAGGTTCGAAAGCGCAAGAAAACCAACCCCGCCTACAACTGCTGTGAGCAACAAGATGGCGAGAAACCCGCCCCCGACTTTGTAGCCGAACTTCAGGTCGACCATTGTCTTCAATATACGTTTCATCCGATCCCCGCAGTGTCGAAAGAACTCCAATTCGACAGGTAGTATTCCTGAGCGGGATGAATATTGAGTAAACCTTGAGTCAATTTGTAGATATTATTTAAAAAAATCATTAGTTGCTGAATTTGCCTATACCTAATGTGAGAAGTGGTATTGCTAACAAAACAAAACTACTATTGGTTGTGCTGCAATATTAGATGTGCTGACCACCGTTGATGTGTATTTCTGCTCCCGTGACATATGAGGATCTTGGTGAGCACAAATAGTAGATCGTGTCGGCAACCTCTTCCGGCAGACCAAGTCTTCGAAGGGGGATATCTTCGATGAGGTCTTCTGTCCCAGGTGAGAGAATGGACGTATCGATTTCACCAGGGGCAATGGCATTTACGCGGATGCCATGAGGTCCGAAGTCCGAAGCCATTTCCCGTGTGAGGGAAGCAAGAGCTGCTTTGGAGCTCGCATAGGCCGTTCCCGCAAAGGGATGAACTTTTACACCAGCGATCGAGGTCACATTGACGACTGAGCCCTTGGCTTGTTTGAGTTCGTCAAACAGGCCGCGAGCCAGCAGGATCGGCGCGAAGAAGTTTACCTGAAATACTGCGCGCCATTCATTCATTGATGTGTTGAGCGAACTCAGGCGCTCTCCGCCTGGTCCCTTTGGACTGATCCCGGCATTGTTGACCAGAGCATTTAGCCGCGACCCATTGGCTTTCATGCGCTTACGGATTTCTTCGACCGCGACGGTCAGATTCTCGGGATCCGACAAGTCAACCTGAATGTGATCTTCCGGTCCCATTGGCCAGGGGCATTTGTCTGAAAACGCGTGTCGGGAACAGGTGATCACTCGCCAGCCCTTTGCAGAAAACCGCTTGACCGTCGCGTGACCGATGCCGCGGCTCGCGCCCGTCAGAACGAGTGTCGGACGGGTGTCAGATGTTGCCGTATCGCTCATTTCAATGTCCTGCTGGATGGAAGAGATTCAGAAAAAGTTGACTCTTATAGTATGGTTTCTGTATTGCGCACAAATTCGTTGATGCCAAAATGTCTGAGATAAGGGACATGTTCCGGACCCTATAATGATTATTTGCTCCTGTAACGTTCTGTCCGACAAACAGCTACGCGAAGCTGCGGATGAAATGCGTGCCGATCCGAATGGAAAGGTGCCAACGCCTGGGGCTGTCTTCCGCCACCTGGACTGCAGACCGCGATGTGGAAGTTGTTTTCCTTCCGTCATTGACATCATTCATGAAAAGAGCTCTGAAAGAAACGAGCAGACAGATGCGCGGTCGGTGCAGAAAAAGCGCACCGCCAGCCGATCAACTGGAGAGGGCCAATGAAGGGCGATCCGAAAGTCATAGACTATTTGAACAAGTCACTGCGCCATGAGCTGACGGTGGTCAATCAGTTTTGGGTCCATGCCCGGTTGCTGGAAGATTGGGGATTCGGAAAGCTCGCCGACAAGGAGTTGGTGGAAGCTGATGAAGAGCGCCAACACGCCCAGGACCTCATGGACCGGATTATTTTTCTGGAAGGCCTGCCCAACCTTCAAACGCTCGATCCCTTGCGCATTGGCCAGTCGGTCAAAGAGTGTCTGGAATGCGATCTGGCTGCAGAATACGTCGCACGCGCGCTTTACAATGAAGCGCGTGAAGTCAGCCGCGACCATGGCGACTATGTCACCATGGGCTTGTTTGAAAAACTGCTCAGTGACGAGGAAGGACATATCGATTTCCTTGAGACCCAGCTGAGCCTGATCGAGAAAATCGGCATAGACAACTATTCTCTGCTCCATGCCAAGTCGGCAGACAGCGCAGACTAAGAATTATCTTTGCGGCTGCATCTCGCCGGTGCAGCCGTTTCTCGCTTTATCCTGATCAAGCCAGTGGATCATGCCACCCGCCGCGACTGCGTCCTCATGGTCATGTGTTACCAGAAGTACCGGCAGGCCGTTTTTTCTGGCAAGTTTAAAGACAAGGTCTCTGATATCTGCGCGGCGTGTCTGGTCGAGACTTGAAAATGGTTCATCCAGCAAAAGAGCTCTTGGTTCGGATAGTAGTGTTCGCATCAGGGCTACGCGTGTCTGCTGACCGCCAGACAGCGTTGCGGGGTCTCGTGACCCAAATCCGGCTAGCCCCACGTCTTCCAGTGCCTGTTCTGCCAAGTCCCTGCGGATAGCTCTGCCCTTCACTGATGCAGGAATGGCAAACATGAGATTTTGCAGCACCGACATGTGAGGGAACAGAAGCGGAGACTGGAACATCAGGCCTATATGGCGTTCCTGCGCAGGCCGCTCGGTCAAATCTTCACCGGCAAGGATTACACGGCCTTCGGCTTCAAAGTCAGGTTTCAGGTAGCCGGCAATGAAATCGAGCAGGCTCGACTTGCCGCTGCCGCTCTCCCCCATGATCGTGAGGACGGTTCCAGGGAGAATGTGGCAATCAATGTCCAGAAGAAGCAAATCATCCAGACGTATGGCGACATTTTCAAGCCTGAGGCCGGATGTGCGGTCGGAAGAATCCACTTGGTGCATTACCCTTTCAACTGCATGGCAGAACGGTTGCTATGGACCACGGACGGAACGACAGCGGCCAAAGTAAACGCGGCGAGCGGAATGAGGAGTTGCAGCAATCCATAAAGAGCTGCGATCTGCCGGTTTCCCCCACTCGCCAGTGCGACACTCTCTGTCGTTATGGTTTCGATCCGTCCTGCGCCGATCATCAGTGTCGGCAGGTATTGTCCAACTGAAATCGCAACAGCAATTGCAAAGGTGACCAAAACGGGGCGAAGCAGCAAGGGCAATTGTATCTGCCAGAAGATCTGTACGCGGGATGCACCCAATGATGTTGCGGCTTTTGCAAACCTCGGGTCAAGACGGTTCCAGGGGTCGCTTAAGGATAGAAAGGCATAAGGAAATACAAAGACCAGGTGGGCAAGCAAAACCGCTCCGATTGTTCCACCGATCCCGGCAACGAGAAAGAACATCTGCAACCCGAACAAGAACCCTACCTGAGGCAAAAGAAGCGGAAGGAATATGAGTGTCTTCAGTCTTCTGCTGTCGCGTTTGTTCCGATAACTGCGCGCCTCAAGCAACCACAATGTCATCCCAGTTGCGATCACCGCCGCTGCTGAAGCAATCAGGAGCGTCGAGGTTAGTGCCGGGCCGGCCATCAAAACGGCTTTTATCACCTGCGTGAGGCTGAAATTTTGTGGAAGCGTAGCTGGAAACCACCAGGATTTTGCACCAGACCAGAGCACCAGAAGAGCAATTGCGAGCGCCATCAGGACAATGATCGACAGCATTGGAATCAGGCCGGCAAGTTGCCCGACCTTTTCCCGTTGATGTCGGCGACCCATTACAAATTGTTGGCGCAAACAGGTTTCGGCAATTCTCTCCAGCACCAGAAAAGCAAAAATCGCAGCCGCACTCACAAACAGTTGCAAGAGCGCACCGGCAGACGCCATCAGCCGCATGGCGAGATCCGGGTCATTCATCCAGATGATTAGCCGGGGAGCGAGTGGCCTCGGAGTGGTTGGGCCAAGAATTTCTGCCACATCGACAACTGAAGTCGCATACGCAATGACCGCGAGCATGGGCAGTCGAATGAGTGGATAGATCTGTGGCAAGACAACCAGGAAAAACGTTGCCATTCGGCCGTACCCGAGGCTTGTGCCTGCCTTGAAGTAGTTTTGTATATGCGGCCTGTTCAATGCCGCCATTGTTATGAGAAACAGAAACGGGACTTCTTTGGCCACCAGTCCAAGCGTCATCGCGAGCCCGTAGGGATCATTCAGGATCAGAACGTCGGGAGGTCGGGTCCAGCCGGTTGCCCACGGGGAAATGAAGCGCACCAGAAATCCAGAGGGTGCAATCAGAAACGCCAGGCCGATTGCTGCGGCCGCGTGCGGGATGGACAGGATAGGTGACAGGAACCGGCTCAGGCGGCGAAAGGTCCTTGTCCCGTACCAACCCGCCGTGAATAGCAGCACGATCACAAGAGAAACAATCGATGCAGTGAGGCCCGTGCCTAGGCTGAGCGACACGGATCTCGTCAAACCGGGTTCCGCGAAGAGCTGGTGGAATGGCTCGAGCGAAAGGGTTTCAAATCCGAGAACTGGCAGGTATCCAAAGGCCGGGAGCGCTGTGCCCGCGAGTCCGGCCAGGACCGGAACTGCCAGGAGCAGGACGGTCAGGACTGAGGGAACGTCCGGATTTCCATTCGCTCGCACCAAGCAGCTTCACTCGCTTCCTGAACCATAACGTGCCACCCAGGCCTCTTCCAGGGCCACAACCCAACTCGGATGTGGTTCGGTAAGAACCGGTCCGAGGTCTTCCGGTTTGAGTGTAGCGGGGCCGAGATCAAGCGCTTCGAACAGAGCCTTTTCGTTTGCGGGAAGGGCGTCCACATCTAACACAGTCGGGTCTCCCCAGATTTCCGGTTCCTGCTTGCGTGTCTGTGCCAATGGAGAAAGCAGGAAATTTGCGTAGACCTTTGCGCCCTCCTGATTGGAACTGTTGAAGGGGATGGCAACAAAATGGGTGTTGCCGATCGTTCCGCCGTCCAAGACAAAGGTTCTTACGGTCGCAGGAAGCTCTCCATTCGCAATGGCCCCCGAGGCATCTCCGGGATTGAAGGAAAACGCGATATCCAGTTCGCCGTCGGCAAGTAACCGGCGCATATGAGCGGCGTCTTTCGGAAATGCTTTACCTTGTCGCCAGAGATGTGGATGCAAGTCATCCAGGTATGCGAACAGCGGGCCAAATGTTTCTGCCGCAACGGTCATGTCATAAGGGCTTGCGAGCGCGGATGCATCTGGCGCGGTGGTTATCAGGACCTGTTTAAGGAAGGTCGTTCCGTAGAAATTGGGCGGCTGTGGGTAGGCGAAGCGTCCCGGATTGTCTTTTGCGAACGCAAGCAGCTCACCAAGAGAGGAGGGAGGCGTATTCAGGCGCGCACTGTCATGCATGAAAACCAGTTTGGCCATGCCCCATGGGCTTTCCTGCCCCTCGGTCGGCACCGTGAAATCCACGACAACAGTCGGTTTGTTCTCCACATCGACGTATTTCCAGTTCGGCAGAGAGTTAGCCCAGCCGGCCTCGGCCAGCAGGGCGTTGTCTTTCATCGATGCAAAGTTTTCGCCGTTGATCCAGACAAGATCAATGGCGCCGCCAGACGATTTGCCGACGGACTTTTCCGCAAGGACCTGTGAAACGACATTGGCAGTGTCGTTGACTTTCACATGAACGACCCGCACACCAAACTCGCGTTCAACTTGCCGGGCCGCCCATTGGATATAGGCGTTGATACGTGGCTCGCCGCCCCAGGCATGAAAATAGACAGTTTGGCCTTTGGCCTTTTCAAGAACGGCTTGCCAGTCATTGTCCTGCGCAGCCGCAACTTCCGGAAGTATAAGCGAGACGAGAAGAACAAGTCTGGCGGCAATCGTTTGAATCATGTCATTTTCCCTGCTTGTTTTACCGTCTCACTCGCGCGTGCCGTATGACACGGTCAAGACAAGGCTTTGTGAAGCCCTTCGCTCTATCCGACGGCGCAGGGCGTTAACACTGTTCACACCGGCAGAATGTGTGTGTCCTTGATTTCTTCCATGACGGCATAGGTATGGGTTTCGCGTACACCTGGCAACGCCAGAACCACATCGGAAAGGAAGGCGCGATAGGCTTCCATGTCTTTCACGCGGCTCTTCATCAGGTAGTCGAACCCTCCTGCAACCATGTGGCACTCCAGAACATCGGGCGAGCGTTCAACTGCAATCTTGAATGCGTCGAATATCTCGGGTGATGTGCGCTCCAACCGTATCTCAACAAAAACCAGCAGGCCGCGCTCCACCTTCTTCGGATTCAGGCTGGCAGAGAAGTGTTCAATATAACCATCCCGCACCAGCCGCTTCATGCGTTCCGCCGTGGCTGTTGCAGACAATCGGACACGTTCGGACAAATCTGTGTTGGTAATCCGCCCATCTTTCTGAAGAACCTTTAGAATTCGGCGATCGGTAGCATCGAGCACGGTGAATTACCCTTAAAATCCTGCAACTATCAAAGATATACTCTGCCTAGAATGGAAAAAACAGAGGAAAAAAAGCGTAAAATTAATGTAATTTAGGGAAATCTGTAGACCTGCCCCGCTGGGCTCTCTTGGGAGGTGTTCATGACCGCAACTGCTGCTGCCATGAAAACATTTGAAAGTGACACTCTGAAACCGTTTCGCGCTGCATATGCGCCTGACGACAAGGCGCTGGTTGAGGCGCTTTTGAAAGAAGCGTCCGGTGATCCTGTGGTGGAAAAGCTGATTGACCAACGGGCGCGTGGCTACATCGATGACATGCGGTCTGTTCAGGTCGGCCTTGGCGGGGTGGAAGATTTCATGCGGGAGTTTGGCCTGACCACCCGCGAAGGTCTTGCAATGATGGTTCTGGCCGAAGCACTACTGCGGGTACCGGACGCAACCACGGCAGACAAACTGATTGAAGACAAACTGGCTGCAGCCCGCTTTGATGACCCTTCGGGGCACAAGTCGGACACCTGGCTGGTCTCCGCGTCATCCTGGGCGCTGGGCGTCACCTCCCGACTTTTGCATCCGGGTGATACGCCGCAGAGCATTCTCTCCAGCCTCGTCAAACGTCTTGGCACGCCAACAGTGCGCGTTGCAACGCGCAACGCGATGCGATTGCTGGGGCATCAGTTCGTGCTGGGGGAAACCATCCAGAAAGCGCTTGAGCGTGCAAAGACACAGGAAAGCAAGGGATACCGGTATTCCTATGACATGCTGGGCGAGGGAGCCCGCACGGCGAAGGATGCGGAACGCTATTTTCAATCGTACGCGAATGCCATTGAATCGATAGGCAAATCGGCAGGCGACAAGCTATTGCCGGACCGTCCTGGCATTTCAGTCAAGCTTTCGGCGCTTCACCCTCGCTATCAGGGCGTCAACGGCGAACGGGTGCGCGAGGAACTGTTGCCGCGCCTGCGTGAACTGGTGCAGATGGCCAAGGATCGGAACCTCAATTTCACGATTGATGCAGAAGAGGCTGACCGTCTGGAAATTTCACTCGACGTGATTGCTGCCTTGCTCACGGACCCGGTGACAGAGGGTTGGGACGGTTTTGGCCTGGCTGTACAGGCTTATCAAAAGCGCGGCGTTCATGTCATTGACTGGCTGGTAAATGCTGCGCGCAAGAGCAACAGAAAACTGATGGTTCGTCTCGTCAAGGGCGCCTACTGGGATACGGAAATCAAACATGCGCAGGAAAATGGTGCTGACGGCTATCCTGTCTTTTCCCGCAAGGCGGCAACGGATCTTTCCTATCTTTGTTGTGCCAAGCGCATGCTGGCCGCACGTGATGTTCTTTATCCGCAATTTGCGACCCATAACGCCCTGACGGTCGCGCAGATTGTCGAGTTGTCAGGTGGCAAGGCAGAAGGGTATGAGTTCCAGCGCCTGCATGGCATGGGGGAGAGCCTCTTCAAATCCGTTTCCGAGCGTGACGGCTTTCCTTGCCGGATCTATGCACCGGTCGGAGGGCACAAGGACCTGCTTGCCTATCTGGTCCGTCGTTTGCTGGAAAATGGGGCGAATTCGTCCTTCGTAACGATTGTCGGCGACGCGTCCGTTTCCGTGGAAAGCATGTTGAAACGACCGTCGGCAATTCTCGACAACGGTCATCATGCAACCAATCGCTCGATTCCCCTGCCCAAGGATCTTTATGGCGAAAGCCGGCGGAACTCCGATGGCATTGAATTCGGCTGTGCGTTAGAGCGCAACACGCTCACCGAGGGAATGGCCAGGACAACTGCACCGTTCACCGACGCAGGCCCGCTCGGGGCTGAATTGCCTCAAGGTGGAGAAGCCAATCCTGTATTTGCGCCGATGGATGGCAGTACCAAAGTCGGTACCGTGCGGTTTGCTGATCCGGATACGGCTAAAAAAGCAATTGAAATTGCGCAAAAGGGATTTGAGACATGGTCCCGCAAGCCGGTGAATGAACGGGCAGCGGCGCTTGATAGAGTCGGAGATCTTCTGGAAGAAAACCGCGACCGGCTGATGATGATCCTGTCGATGGAAGCAGGCAAAAGCCTCACCGACGGGATAGCAGAGATCAGGGAAGCCGTAGACTTCTGCCGTTACTATGCAAACGAAGCCAGAACCTTGTTCGGCGAGGGCCGCCTGATGCCGGGCCCCACGGGCGAAGAAAACCGATATCGCTATCGTGGACGCGGGGTATTTGTCTGTATTTCGCCCTGGAATTTCCCGCTGGCGATTTTCCTTGGTCAGATCAGCGCCGCACTATTGGGCGGCAATGCCGTTGTCGCCAAACCGGCCGAACAAACGCCGCTGATTGCCTATGAAACTGCCAAGCTCCTATACCAGGCAGGCGTTCCGGAAGATGCATTCTTTCTCCTTCCGGGCGAGGGGGATATCGGCGCTGCATTGACATCGCACCCAGCTGTTGCGGGTGTTGCCTTCACCGGATCGACGGAAACTGCCTGGGCGATCAACAAAACCCTTGCTGCCAAGCGCGGGCCGATCGTGCCGCTGGTCGCCGAAACCGGCGGCATTAACGCCATGTTGGTTGACGCGACTGCTTTGCCGGAACAGGTCTGCGACGATGTCATGATGTCGGCCTTCCAGTCTGCGGGCCAGCGCTGTTCTGCTCTAAGACTTCTCTATGTTCAGGAAGACGTTGCTGACCACCTGCTTCAGATGCTGGAGGGGGGAGCCAAAGAATTGAGCCTCGGTGATCCGAGACTGCAGGCAACCGATATCGGCCCGGTAATTGACGATGAAGCCAGGAACAACATCCTGTCCCATGTCGATGACATGAAGGAAAGCCAGACCCTGCGCTACGCTGGGGTGACACCTTCCGGCAAACTCGCAAACGGTTCCTGGGTTGCTCCGCACATCATAGAGCTCGACAAGGCGGACGCGCTGACACGCGAAGTCTTTGGACCGGTGCTGCACGTTGTGCGCTACAATGCGAGCGATATAGACGCTGTACTCGATCAGATTGCTTCCACCGGATATGGTTTGACACTTGGTGTCCACAGCCGGATCGATGCGACAGTGAAGAAGGTCGTCGACAGGCTTTCTGTCGGCAATGTCTACGTCAATCGCAACACCATCGGTGCCGTCGTCGGTACACAGCCATTTGGTGGGTCAGGCCTTTCGGGCACAGGCCCGAAGGCAGGTGGCCCGGCCTATCTGACAAGGTTTGCACTGGAACAAGTGGTGTCGATCAACACGGCTGCTGCTGGCGGGAATGCCAGTCTCGTTGCGGCGTCTGATGATTGAATAAGGCGAGTGCCTGCAAGGCCAATTGCTGGCGTGTCGGACCTCCACAGCCGTCCCGGCTTTGAGCCGGGACCAGCGCGCAAGGATTTTAGGCCTCGGCTCGAGGCCGGGGTGGCGCAGGATGGTCGATTGGGTTGGCGGCAAAGCATTTGGTGCAAGTGGTTTTCTGGTCGTCGTAATGAACGAATGCTCAGCTTCAACGCAATTTGTCATTCCTGCGAAAGCAGGGATCCAGTAATCTGTTGAACCTGTTGTCGTTTTCAGTCGCTGCCATCATGGAACACTGGATCCCGGACTTGCCGCAATTGCGTCAATCCGGGATGACAAACGGGCGCTTTAAACACTGTCATAAACAGTATTGTTGAAGGTACTTGGCGATGATCGCACTGACAAATTAGCTGCCCCGCGGCTTCACTCGCCGTGTCGCCTCTGCGTTAGTCGGATCATCCGGCCAGGGGTGCCTGGGATACCGCCCTTTCATGTCGGCCTTTACGTCCGCCCATGATCCGGCCCAGAAACCGGGAAGATCCCTGGTGATCTGAATTGGCCGCTGCGCCGGTGACAGAAGCTCAAGAATAAGCGGAAGCCTTCCGCTGCATACGCTCGGATGTTCTTTCAGTCCGAACAGTTCCTGAACGCGGATCGAGAGCGTTGGTCCAGCCGCTGCACCATAGTCGATCGAGACCTTGCTGCCCGTCGGGGCGGTGAACTGTGAAGGGGCGAGTTCATCGAGTTTTGCAGACGCATCGTAGGGAAGGATCGCGGCAAGTGCATTGCCGAGCACCGAAGCATCGATGGCGCTCAAACTGGTGCAACCGGCCAGAAACGGCTGAAGCCAGGTTTCCAGGCTTTCGATGAGCGCCTTGTCCGAAAGGTCAGGCAGGTCTTCCGTTCCGGTTTCGCGAACGTAGGCCACGCGCTTCCGGATGCGTTGCTGCTCCTTGCTCCAGGCAAGCCGCCCGATGCCGCGTCGGCGTATTTCGGTAATGAGCGCTTTTTCTACGGCAGCCGGATCAGCAGACTGGATTGTCACGGATTGAAGTTCAACAGCCTTGTAGCGGGTAACACGTCGGGCTTTCAATGCGCCTTCGGTGCTAAGTTGAACTTCGTCCTCCTCGACAATATCTGTTGCAAACAGGTCTTCAATGTCCGCTTCGGTGATCGGCGCACATAGCTGAATACGTCCGTTGGCGGCCTTGCCCTGAATGTCGGCGACTGTCAGAAACTTTTCACCGACAAGCGCGTGTTCTCGCTCCAGCTCAGCACCACGCCCGTTCGCTAGCCGAAAACGCCCGGTCTGTCCACGCGCTTGAGCGATCCGGTCCGGGTAGGCAAGAGCAAGCAGCAGCCCGGCGCTTTCGATATCGATTGTTGAGCCCGACCCGCCAGCCAGCTTAAGCCAGCGGTTGGCCAGCGTCTTGCCATCTCTTGCCCGCTGGCTTTTGTCGTGACGCAGCGACTGGAGGCGCGTTCGGAGATCCGGGTCACGTCCACCAAGACCCGGTTCCGAAAGAATCAAGGCAATGAGCGCTGCGGTATAGCCAAGATCACGCTCATTGCCTTCGATGACCATATGTGCCAGCCGCGGATGCAGAGGTAAATTCGCAAGCACCTTGCCGTCGCCGGTCAAACGTCCTGAACCATCCAGCGCATGCAGATCCTGCAAAAGGAGTTTTGCTTCGTGCCAGGCGGCTTGCGGAGGCGGATCGGCAAAGGTGAGCGTTCCCGGATCGGATGTTCCCCATGTAGCAAGATCCAGAACCAGACCGGTGAGATCGGCCTCCAGAATTTCGGGTGCTTCGGCTGCAGGCAGGGCGATAGTCTGGGCTTCGTCCCAGAGCCTGTAACAGGTGCCTGGTTCAGTTCTTCCGGCGCGTCCCCGGCGCTGGTCTGCAGAGGCTCTGGATACTCGTACCGTTTCCAGGCGGGTCAGACCTGTTTGCGGTTCAAACCTCGGAACCCGCGCCAGACCACTGTCGATGACAACACGCACGCCCTCAATCGTCAGTGAGGTTTGGGCAATCGCACTGGCGAGCACGACCTTGCGGGTGCCATCTGGTGCCGTTTTGATGGCTGCATCCTGGGCCTTGGCATCCAGACCACCGTAAAGCGGCGTGATCTGACAGTTGGCAGGCAGCTTGCCAGACAGCATGTCTGCCGTGCGCCTGATTTCTCCTTGTCCGGGTAGAAAAACTAGAACGGACCCTTTTTCTTCATCTAGCGCCTGGCGAACCGCTCTTGCGATCTGAGGCTCTATACGTGTTTTCGGTTCCCGGCCCAGATACCGTGTTTTGACTGGAAAACTTCGGCCTTTGCTCTCGATCACGGGAGCGTCTCCGAGAACCTTCGAGATGCTCGCTGCATCAAGCGTGGCGGACATTGGCAAGAGGCGAAGGTCTTCTCGTAAGGCCGATTGCACATCGAGCGCCAGCGCAAGACCAAGGTCGCCATCAAGTGAGCGTTCGTGGAATTCGTCGAACAGGATAGCTGAGACACCGGTAAGCTCAGGGTCGTCAAGGATTAGACGCGTGAAGACGCCTTCGGTGATGACCTCGATACGGGTTGCTGCGCTGACTTTGGTTTCCATGCGTACACGGTAGCCGACGGTTTTGCCGACCGGCTCTCCGAGCTCCCCGGCCATGCGACGGGCTGCTGCCCGGGCTGCCAGGCGTCGGGGCTCCAGCACCAGGATCTTGCCCTCGCCCCGCCAGCTGGCGTGAAGCAGAGCCAGGGGCACGCGGGTTGTTTTTCCTGCCCCCGGTTCAGCTACCAGAACCGCGTTCGGGCTGGTTGCTAATGTCTGCAGTAGTTCATGCAGAACACCGTCGATCGGAAGAGGTGTTCTGAATTCTGGGCTGGAAACCATTGTTCGCGACGTCAGTCTGCGTGCAGCGATCTGGCTGCCGCCCATTGGCGACCATGCATGTCCACTGCAAAGGCTGCAGGGGTGCGCGCAAAGGAAGCAAGCCCTTCCAGCGCAGGATCAGGATGCTGGACAACGAAAGTCGGGATCTTTGACATCAAGGAACCATGCGGAGCCTTGGCTTCAAAGGCAGCCCGGAAACCGCCGTCAGCCAGGAACCTTGTGATCCGCGGTGTGACACCGCCCGTCAGATAGACACCGCCACGGGCAAGTACGGTTAGCGCAAAGTCGCCTGATACCCGGCCAAGGCAACGCGCAAATACCTCAAGCGTCTTGACCGCGACCGGATCGTTGTCCTCAGCGGCCATGGTGATGCTGGCCGGAGTCTCAAGATGGCGTTCAGACTGCGTCCAGTCTGCAATAGCGCGGGCAAGACGCGGTAGGCCGGTCCCGCTTAGGATTTGCTCGGCGCCAAGCCTGTCGCCAACCCGCTCGATGTGCGGCCAGATTTCGAAATCCTCAGGTGTCACGGGCCCCAGTTCAACATGCCCGCCTTCGCCTGGAACCGGTATCCAGGTGCTGGAGGCGTAAATCATGGCAGCGGCGCCGAGGCCGGTGCCGGGGCCAAGCACGAATTTGGTGCTGTTCTCACGAATGGCGCCGGATCCAACCTGCTCAACATCGATGCCGCGATAGCCCGGAAGCGCGAGAGCCTGAGCTTCAAAATCATTCAGCACGATGACCTGCTCAAGGCCAAGATCTGCAATCATCTTGAGCGGTTCGATCACCCAGGCAGCGTTGGTGAGGGGAATTGAATCTCCGGTTACCGGGCCGGCAACAGCGATGATGGCGGTGCGAGGTTTTTGATCCGTCTCGGGAAAGACAACTTCGCGGATCGCGGAGGAAATGTCTGCATGACCGGCGGTCGCAGTCTTTCCGCACATTCGTGTCGGTGCCGTTGCGTGGTCAACCAGCGCAAAGCGGGCGTTGGTTCCGCCGATGTCGGCGACCAGCACAGGATAGTTGAAGGACATTGAGGGTGACAAAAAACTCATGAATCGACAGTGCCCACTTCTGGTGTCTCAGAGGTTGTCTTGAGGCCGGTCAGGCGGGCAGAACGCAAAAGAATGTCGGCTGTAGAAGGGTTCAACGCCATCGGCATGTCATAGACGAGAGCCAGGCGCATCAGCGCCTTGACATCGACATCATGAGGCATGGGCGACATCGGGTCGACGAAGAAGAATAGTCCTTGCAGTTTTCTTTCCGCGATCAAGGCGCCAATCTGCTGGTCTCCGCCCAAGGGACCGCTCTTCAGGCACGTGATCGTGAGCTCCGGGCAGGCTTCCTGGATCCTGCCGCCTGTTGTGCCGGTGCCAACAAGGTTGAAAGCAGCGAGTTTGTCCCGGTGCTTTTTCGCGAACTCCACCATCGCATCCTTTTTTGCATCATGGGCAACAAGTGCAAGGGTAGGGTTGGCAGGCATGAACGATCCTCTTTGCGTGGCGATAGCGGCGGTGACGTGTTTAGCGCCAAAGACGTGCTCGCGCAAAGGCAGATGGGCAAGATAATTGAGGAAGGCCTAAATTGATTGAAAAATATGCAAGTGCCAAAGAAAAAGCCGCGTTCCGATGGGAAACGCGGCAGTTGAAATTTGAGAGAACGTGGCTGGTTTAGTCGAACAAGTTGCAGCGGATGGGTTCGCGTCCTGCAACTGTCTGAATATATGGATCGGGTTCTGGCATCTGGAGACCGGCAATTTCCATCACCAGCTTCATGCGGATCGCATCGGCAAAGCCTTCTTGCGAACGCACGGGGATGGCAAATGAACCTGGACCACCAATCACACAATCCTCGTAGTAATGGTCGAGGTGCAGCATGGCTTGCCATGTGTTCTTGTTCGATTTCATCATCAGCGGGAGGCCGTTGATGGTCACACCGGCTGCGATCATGCGATCGCGCATTTCGGTGACAGAACCACCCTGGTTGTTCGGGCCATCACCGGAGATGTCGATGACTTGCCGAAGGCCCTGATACTGGTTGTTTTGAACCAGTTGCACGGATTTCTCGAGTGCAGATGCGATCGAGGTGCGCTGGACCTGGCGTAGAGGGGCTTCGTGAATTTTTGAAGCGAAATGGCTGGCGGATGAAGCATCCTGGATTACCGTCCAATCGGCAACGATGAAATGCTCGTCAACACCGCCCCATTCCATATAGGTGACGGCCACGCGGCCAATCGGGCCGACCTCGATGGCGTCGAGAAACTCACGGGAGGTCAGTGCAGCCACATAGCCGGCGCGCTGGACTTCCTGTTCTTCGGTGTCCATGGATTGGGAGATATCGACTGCAAGGACGAGTTCAACGTCCACTTCAGCGGCCGGATCATAGGTATATTGTGTCGAAGCGAGCAAAGCCGGGCGATAGTCCCGTGCCGCTGACGGTGCGGCGAGAAAGATTGCCGCGAAGATGATTGACAGCGCTTTTACGCTTGTCTGTGCACAGAGTCTTCTTATGTCGAGACGCATTGTTTTTCTCCATTAGTCAGCCTTTCAGCTGAGTTGCCACGTCTCCCCATTATTTTGTTTTAGTTTTCTTATTTCTTTGCTTTTAGTTCCTTGTTATTTGTACCTAGGTACTTATCGACGCTTAGGTTTCGTTTGATTTTACTTTGCAATCGACATGCCAAACGTAACGGAAATAGATTTACTAGGCAAAATCAAACACGCACCGAGTGCATGTATTCCACAGATAGGAACAAAATACCGGATTGCTAGGCAACTTTTTCCACATTCAGTCACATTTGTGACATTGGTCGGCAATTTTTTCCGGCTCGCCAAAGTGGCAATTTGCAACGACTGAACCGTAAAAATGCGAAAAACTTCCCAAATTCGGGAAGTTTTTTTATTGACGGCAGCGTCATAGCTGGGCATGATCTGAAGAAATTCTCACCAAGTGAAGAATTTTTCGCGACCTCACCGTGAAAGGAGGGGCGTAGACAATTAAAGCTCCGACACAGGGGTGTGGCAAGCCGGTTGTTCCGAATCGTATGGAATTTGCTGGTCCGAGGGGAAGGCATCGACGCGATATGCAGACGCGCGACGACGACTGGACATCTTATATGGCAATCAGGGCGGCTTGGCTTTCATTCGTTGGCGGCCGTACCCAGGGAGAGATTGCTGCCCAACTCGGTGTGTCGCCTGCCAAGGTTCATCGACTGATCGCCCATGCGCAAAAGGCCGGGCACGTAAAATTCCAGATCGACGGCCGGCCCATGGAATGTCTGGAGCTGGAAAAAGAACTCACGCGTTATTTCAAGCTGACCAATTGCATCATCGCGCCGGATCTTGGTGGCGGCGATGATGATTCAGCCTTGCGTGCCGTTGCAGTGTCAGCCTCACAGTTCCTGACGGGTTTTTTAAGTGGTACGAATGTGACCCGCCTCGGCGTGGGTATGGGGCGTACGTTGACGGCAGCGGTCGAAGCTTTGCCGCGATTTGCGCGTCCGGACCTGGAGATCATGTCCATCTGCGGGTCCCTGACCCGAACGCTTGCGGCCAACCCTTATGATATTGTCCAGAAGATGCAGGAGCGAACTGGCGGTGTTGGATACTATCTGCCGGTTCCCTATTTTGCGGAAAATCTTGAAGAAAAGGCCATGTTTCTGACACAGCGCAGTGTGCAGGATTTGATGTCGCGCGCGCGCCAGTCAGAGGCCTTTCTAATTGGAATTGGTTCGGTTGAGAATGAAGGCCACCTGGTTCAACGTGGCATTATTTCCAAGCAGGAACAGGAAGATTTGATGTCAGGCGGTGCCGTTAGTGACCTGATGGGCCGATTTTTGACAGTTGAAGGAAAACTGGCTCCCGACCCACTCGGCGATTGCGCTGTTGGGTTGCACTATGATGAAGTGCGAGGAAGCCGGGTGATTGCGCTGGTGGGTGGAGAAAGCAAAGTGGACGCCACACTTGCTGCCCTGCATACCGGTGTCATTACCGATCTTGTTACAGATGAGACCCTTGCACGGGCTCTGAGTACACGGGTCGGATTGAAGCTGGCGCAGTCCGCGTAAAGCGGCTGAGCTACGAGGGGAACGGGTCTGCATCAACGCGAGACCCCCGCATGTCGGAGGACATACACGTGAAAAAGTTTCTTACCATCGGCACGGCGCTTGCCGGACTGGCCATTTCTGTAGCAGGTGCACAAGCGGCTGATATCAAGCCGGCCGTGCTTTACGATCTTGGTGGCCGTAACGACGAGTCGTTCAACCAGGCGGCCTTTACCGGCGCGGAACAGTTCAAAGCCGATTACGGCGTTGAATACCGCGACTTCGAAATCCAGAACGACAGTCAGCGTGAGCAGGCTTTGCGCAATTTCGCAAAGCGCGGCATGAACCCGATTGTCGCGATCGGTTTCTCGCAAGCCAATGCGGTTGAGAAGGTCGCCAAGGAATTTCCTGACACCCAGTTCGCGATTGTCGACATGGTTGTCGACCTGCCGAACGTCCGCTCCATTCTCTTCAAGGAACATGAAGGTTCCTACATTGTCGGATTGCTTGCTGCTATGGCGTCCGAAACCGGTAAAGTCGGTTTTGTTGGTGGTATGGACATTCCGCTCATCAGCAAGTTCGCCTGCGGATACAAGCAGGGTGTGCTCGCAGCTAATCCCGATGCTGAAGTGTTCGAAAACATGACCGGCACAACCGGTGCAGCCTGGAATGACCCGGTTAAAGGCGGCGAACTGGCCAAGTCTCAGTTCGGTCGTGGCGCGGACGTTGTCTACCATGCGGCGGGCGGCACCGGCATCGGTGTTCTTGGTGCTGCAGCTGAAGAAGGCAAGCTGGGTATCGGTGTGGACAGCAACCAGAACGGTCTGCATCCGGGATCTGTTCTGACATCCATGCTGAAGCGGGTCGACATCGCGGTCTTCCAGGCATTCGAAGACGCGAAGAACGATTCCTGGTCTTCCGGCTTTGAAGTCCTCGGCCTGAAAGAAGGTGGTGTTGACTGGTCGCTTGACGACAACAACGCTGAGCTGGTCAACGACCAGATGAAAGCTGCTGTTGAAGAGGCCACGCAGAAGATCATCTCCGGCGAAATCGTTGTTCACGACTACATGTCCGACGAATCCTGCCCAAGCTAAGGCAGTGAAAAACGGCCTCCGTGCATGATGCACGGAGGCCGATCTTTATTTTTACCGTCCTACCAGTTTGCGGATGACCGGATGAACCGTTTCTCGAAAATTGTATTTTCAGCAGTTTTTGCCACTGTTCTTGCAGCACCAGCTGTCATGGCAGATCCGGCCATCGTTTACTCTGTTGGCGGCAAATTTGATGGATCCTTCAACGAGAGCGCTTATTCGGGCGTGAAGCGGTTTGAAGAGGCGACGGACAAGACAGTCCGCGAATTTACACTGGAGCGAGACGCACAGAGCCTTCAAGCCCTGCGCAACTTTGCCAGCCGCGGCAACACACCGGTTGTGGCCATCGGATTCAATCAGGCCAATGCGCTTGGGCAGGCGGCTCCGGAATTCCCGGAAACGGACTTCGCGATCATCGATATGGTGGTCGATAAACCCAATGTCAGATCATATGTATTCAAGGAACAGGAAGGTGCCTATATCGCCGGCCTGTTGGCGGCGATGGCCTCCAAAAGCGGAACCATCGGCTTTGTCGGCGGAATGGATATCCCAATTATTCAAAGGTTCCTGTGCGGCTATAAACTGGGCGCTCTGTCCGTCAATCCGGACATCGAAATTCTTTCCAACATGACAGGCGATACGCCTGCCGCATTCGCAGATCCTGTGCGGGGAGGCGAAATTGCGACCAGCCAGATCAAGCGTGGCGCGGACGTCATCATCCAGGCCGCCGGTGGAACTGGTCTGGGTGTTCTGCAGGCCGCCGCGGATGCGGGTATTCTGGGTATCGGTACCGACAGCAACCAGAACGGGCTGCATCCCGGCAAGGTTCTGACTTCGATCCGCAAACGCGTTGATAATGCCGTCTATGACAGTTTCCAGTCGGCTCAAAATGGATCCTTCGAACCTGGTATCCAGGTTCTGGGGCTCGCTGACGGTGGGATGGACTGGGTGCTTGACGCCAACAACAAGATGCTCGTCACGGAAGACATGAAAACGGCGGCAGATGCTGCGGTGAGCCGAATATCTGACGGAACCATCAAGGTTCACGATGTTATCACCGAAGGTGCTTGCCCGGTTTGACGGGCACCAGCTGTGGTGCGAGGCAGACTAAAATGAAAAGCAACAAACGTCAGGCCTGGGGGAAGGCATGAACGAAACACCGGCAATCGAACTGCGAAAGATCAACAAGCGCTTTGGTCAGGTTCACGCCAACAAAGACATCGACCTTGTGGTGAAAAAGGGCTCTATTCACGGAATTATTGGTGAAAATGGAGCAGGCAAGTCCACGCTGATGTCCATACTCTACGGCTTTTATCACGCCGACGAGGGGGACATTCTGGTCAATGGAAACAAGGTGACCATCTCTGATTCCAAGGCCGCGATCGGCATGGGCATCGGTATGGTCCATCAGCACTTCATGCTAGTTGATAATTTTTCGGTTCTTGAGAATGTCGTTCTGGGAGCAGAAGACAGCCAGCTGCTCGCTGGTGGCCTCGACCGCGCACGAACAGAACTCAAACGGCTGGAAGAAGAATACGAGCTGCGCGTTGATCCAGATGCCTTAATTGAAGATCTTCCGGTCGGCCTGCAGCAGCGCGTGGAAATACTGAAAGCGCTATATCGCAGTGCTGAAGTACTGATCCTCGATGAACCGACAGGCGTTTTGACGCCGGCGGAGGCCGATCATCTTTTCAAGATCCTCGATGTTTTGAAAAAAGAAGGAAAAACAGTTCTTCTGATCACGCACAAACTGCGTGAGATCATGGCTGCGACGGATATGGTTTCCGTTATGCGCCGGGGTGAAATGGTTGCAACCCGCGAGACGAAAAACACTTCCATGGAAGAATTGGCTGAACTTATGGTCGGGCGTTCTGTTCTTTTGCGTGTGGACAAGGCTCCTGCCGTGCCAAAAGCCCCTGTCATGGAAGTCGACAATCTAACCGTGACTGACAGTCGGGGTGTTCAGGTTGTCAAGGATGTCAGCTTCTCAGTGCGAGCCGGCGAAATCGTCGGCATCGCAGGTGTGTCCGGTAATGGACAATCGGAGCTGTTGGAAACGCTCTCTGGTATTCGGCGAGCGACAAAGGGCACGCTCAAGATCCACGGTGAAACGATTGATCTTGGCACCAGCTCTCTCGATGCCGCTGACATGCGCGCCAAGAACATGGGGCATGTTCCTGAAGACCGGCATCGCATGGGTCTGATCAACAGCTTCTCTGAATACGAAAACTCGATACTCGGCTATCACCGCGATCCCGCCTACTCCAAAGGTGTGTTGATGGATCTTGGTGCAATTAAGAAGGCTGCGGTCGAGGAAATCGAGAAATATGACATTCGCCCGCCGAACCCCTTGTTGAAGACCGCCAGTTTCTCAGGTGGCAATCAGCAGAAGATCGTTCTGGCACGGGAAATTGAACGCGACCCGGAAATCCTGCTGGTAGGTCAACCAACGCGCGGGGTGGACATCGGCGCGATTGAGTTCATTCATCGCCGGATTGTTGAACTGCGGGACGCCGGCAAGGGGATCCTGCTTGTCTCCGTCGAACTCGATGAGATCCGGGCTCTTTCTGACAGGGTGCTTGTCATGTTTGATGGCAAGATCGTCGGAGAACGTGGTGCCAACGCTGAAGAAGGCGAGCTTGGCCTCCTGATGGCAGGCGTCGAAGACAGTCAGCTGACAGTTGAAGGAGGCGTCCAATGAGTGCCGGTCAGCTTCCGCGCTGGGTCGATCTTGGCCTGATCCCGTTTTTAAACCTCGCAGCTGCGTTTCTGGTGTCCGGGCTGGTAGTGGTCCTCATTGGCGAGAATCCGCTTGAGGCAGTCAAGATTCTGGTCTGGGGTTCGCTTGGATATGGTGAAGGCATAGGTTTCACCCTTTTCTACGCGACAAATTTCATCTTCACAGGCCTGGCTGTTGCCGTCGCTTTCCAGGCTGGATTGTTCAATATCGGAGGTGAAGGCCAGGCCTATGTCGGTGGTCTGGGCGTTGCTTTCGCCTGCCTGGCACTCGATCACTACGTGCCCTGGTATGTGACACTGCCCTTTGCGATCCTGGGGTCGGCGCTCATGGGAGCCGCCTGGGCCTTCATTCCCGCCTGGCTACAGGCGACACGCGGCAGTCACGTTGTCATCACCACCATCATGTTCAACTTCATCGCGGCCTCCTTCATGGGCTACCTGCTTATCAACGTGATGAAGAAACCGGGCTCCATGCAGTCCGAAACCAGAACGTTCGAGGATGGTGGTCGTCTGCCTTTCCTGAACGATATTTTTCCGTCTTTTGGTTTTGGATATGCGCCGGTTAACCTGTCGTTTTTTGTAGCGCTTGCAGCCTGCGTTCTCGTGTGGCTGCTCATCTGGCGGACAAAACTCGGATATGAAATTCGCGCGTTTGGTCAAAACGCGACGGCTGCGGTTTATGCAGGAATGCCACCGGTAAGGATCATTGTCGTGACGATGCTGATTTCCGGTGGTCTCGCAGGGATGATGGCGATCAACGAAATCATGGGCTCGCAGCATCGACTTTTGAGCGACTTTGTAACCGGCTACGGGTTCGTTGGCATTGCTGTGGCGCTGATGGGGCGTGCCCATCCAGTTGGCATAGTCTTCGCTGCAATTCTGTTTGGAATGCTCTACCAGGGTGGTGCTGAACTATCCTTTGAAATGCCAAGCATTACCCGCGACATGATCATTGTGATTCAGGCCCTGGTTATTCTTTTTGCCGGCGCTCTGGAGCACATGTTCCGACCGACAATCGTCAGGTTGTTTACGCCCTCCCGGGCCCTTGAGACCAAGGAGGCGTGATCAGTATGTACGAGATTTTCTCAGAACAAATTCTGATACTCGATTCTGCCATTCGATTGTCTGTTCCCTTGCTTCTTGCCTGTTTGGCTGGTCTTTATTCTGAGCGCGCAGGCGTGGTTGATATCGGACTTGAGGGCAAAATGCTCGGCGCTGCGTTTGGCGCAGGAGCGGTTGCTTATGTGACAGGCAACGCCTGGCTCGGTCTTCTGGCGGGGATAGCGGTATCGGTTGCCCTGGCGTTGATCCACGGGTTTGCCTCGATCACCAATCGCGGCAATCAGATTGTCTCAGGCGTCGCCATCAATTTTCTGGCTGCAGGCCTGACCGCAGTGCTTGGGCAGTACTGGTTCAGTCGTGGCGGAAAAACACCCCCGCTGACTGATGGCGGCAGGTTCCCGGAAATCGATTTTCCCTTTGCCGAGCAGATGATGGACGTTCCGGTGCTTGGATTGATCTATTCCGAACTGCTCTCCGGGCACAGGTTGTTGGTCTATATCGCGTTTCTGGCTGTTCCCTTGACGTGGTGGATTTTGTTCCGCACGCGGTTCGGACTGCGTCTTCGTGCTGTCGGCGAGAGCCCGGCGGCGGTCGATACGGCAGGTATTTCGGTGTCCTGGCTGCGCTACCGTGCTGTAATCGCATGCGGAATTCTGTGTGGCTTTGCGGGATCCTATCTTTCCATAGCCATCTCGTCAGGCTTCGGTCTCAACATGACCGCCGGGAAAGGTTTTATCGCTCTTGCAGCTCTGATCTTCGCCAAGTGGCGCCCGGTGAGTGCAATGTATACCTGCCTGCTGTTTGGCTATCTCGAGGCATTTGCCATCAACTATGAAGGCAAAGAGATTTACCTGATCGGCGAAGTGCCAAGTCAGTTCTTCCAGGCACTGCCCTATATATTGACCGTGATCCTGCTCGCCGGCTTCATCGGTAAGGCGATCCCGCCGAAAGCCGCCGGTGTTCCGTATCTGAAGGAGCGTTCATGAGTGATCTGGATGCGCTGTTCGAAGCCGCCAAGACGGTGCGTGAGAGAGCCTACGCGCCCTATTCCAACTTTCTGGTTGGGGCAGCGTTTCGCACGCCGGACGGAACGGTGTTTACCGGCTGTAATGTCGAGAACGCTTCCTATCCAGTCAGCGTCTGCGCGGAAGGCGGTGCGACTAGCGCGATGATCGCAGCAGGTTACCGCGAGATTGCGGAGGTAGTGGTGATCGGTAACGCGGCCCTTTGCACGCCTTGCGGCGTTTGCAGACAGCGGTTGAAAGAATTCGGCACGGACGATCTGGTTGTCCATGTCGCGGACCTGAACGGCATTCGGCGCAGCTTCACAATGGATGAACTGTTGCCTGCCGCATTTGAACTTGAACATAAGAAGGACTGACCTTCCATGAGTGGTTATGGTCGTGAGTGTGCGGATATCGTCCGTGCTGCCCGAGAGGGTTCATATAAAATCGGCATGATCCTCGGTTCTGGCCTTGGCGCACTGGCTGAGGAAATCGAAGATGCCGTTCGTGTTCCATATTCGCATCTGACGGAGTTTCCGGTTTCCACGGTCACCTCTCATTCCAGCGAGCTGGTCGCCGGAACGCTTGCAGGCGTTCCCGTGGTCATTCTTTCAGGACGCGCACATTACTACGAGGGTGGTGACCCAACAGTTATGCGCACGCCGGTCGAGACGCTGAAGGAACTCGGTTGCGAAATTCTTCTTGCCACAAATGCTGCAGGTTCCTTGCGCGAGGAAGTGGCGCCAGGCTCGCCAATGCTGATTTCGGACCATATCAACTGGTCAGGCAAGAATCCTCTCATCGGTGAAGAAGACGAAAAACGCTTTCTCGACATGAGCACCGCCTATGACCCTGAGCTCAGGGCTGCCATGAAGAAGGTTGCCGAGGAAACCGGAGATCCGGTTGCCGAAGGTGTTTACATGTGGTTCTCGGGTCCTTCCTTCGAGACACCTGCTGAAATCCGTATGGCCAAACTACTTGGCGCGGACGCAGTCGGCATGTCGACTGTGCCAGAGGTGGTCATGGCGCGATTCCTGGGAATGCGCGTCGCGGCAATGTCCATCATCACCAACTATGGCGCAGGCATGCAGACGCATGCCCTGTCTCACGATGAGACCAAGTCGGTTGCTCTTCTAGGCATGGAACGCATGAAGGAACTGGTTCGGGCATTTGTGAAGGAGATCGGTCAATGAGCGACATGATTGAAACCTCAAAGCGGGCACTCGGTCTGGTGGATCTGACAAATCTGAATGATGATTGCACCAGCGAGGATATCAGCAAGCTGACAGAACGCACAGTTACGGATCACGGCTCGGTTGCTGCAGTCTGTGTTTGGCCGCGATTTGTGGCTCAGGCGGTCAAGGAACTCACCGGCACCGGCGTAAAAGTCGCGACAGTCGTGAATTTTCCCTCTGGCGGCGAGGATACCGATGCAGTGCTTGCCGAAACCGGGCAGGCGGTTGTCGATGGTGCTGATGAAATCGATTTGGTCATGCCATACAAGGCGTTTGCTGAAGGCCGGAAAGGCTTTGCCGAAGAGCAGATCATTCGGGTGAAGGCAGTCATTCCGGAACCGGCCATTTTGAAGGTCATCCTGGAAACAGGTGAGATCAAGGACCCGCTGTTGATCCATGCCGCGTCCAATGTGGCCATCGCTGCGGGTGCCGATTTCATCAAGACTTCAACGGGAAAGGTTGCAGTCAACGCAACGCTGGAAGCAGCTGAAATCATGCTGACAGCCATAGAAGAAGCGCGCCGGGACGACGCGGAACGTGTCATCGGCTTCAAACCGGCTGGTGGCATCAGAACGTCCGAAGACGCAGCCGCCTATCTGGCTCTTGCCGACAAGATCATGGGCCACAACTGGGTGTCGGCGGCAACGTTCCGTTTTGGCGCAAGTGGCTTGCTGGATTCCCTGATTTCAACGATCGAGGGTCAGGAAATCGTCGACCATTCCCATCACGGCTACTGAGACGGCTTCAAAAAGGACAAGAAAAATGTTGCCGCAGGAACTCATACGAAAGAAACGCGACGGGGGTACACTCGACGCGAAGGAAATTGCTTTTTTTGTGAACGGACTGGCGGACGGTTCGGTCACGGAAGGGCAGGTTTCGGCACTGGCCATGGCAGTTTTCTTCAAGGGACTGACCGTTGACGAACGCGTGGCGCTGACGCTGGCCATGCGCGACAGTGGCGATGTCATGGACTGGTCCGATATCGAAGCGCCTATCCTCGACAAGCATTCCACCGGTGGTGTCGGCGACAATGTTTCGCTGATGCTGGCACCGGCCCTGGCAGCATGCGGCGCGGCCGTGCCGATGATATCAGGACGCGGGTTGGGACATACCGGCGGCACACTCGACAAGTTCGACAGCATCCCCGGTTACCAGACCCAGCCGGATAACGCCTTGTTCAAAAAGGTCGTCAAGGAAATCGGTTGTGCAGTCATTGGCCAGACCGGAAACCTCGCACCAGCTGACAAGCGATTTTATGCCATACGCGATGTGACTGGCACTGTGGAGAGTATCGACCTCATCACGGCCTCGATCCTGTCCAAGAAGCTCTCTGCAGGCCTTGAGGGACTTGTACTCGATGTCAAATGGGGAACGGGTGCTTTCATGGCAACGCTGGAGGAAGCGAGAGCCTTGGCTGAAAGTCTGGTTCTTGTTGCCAATGGCGCTGGCTTGAAAACCACGGCTCTGCTGACTGACATGAATGAACCGCTGGCATCTGCTGCAGGCAATGCGGTTGAAATGCAGAACGCAGTTGATTTCCTGAAAGGGACGGCCGTCGACAATCGCTTATGGGACGTAACCGTGGCACAGGGCGGGGAGCTTCTGGCTTCCGGCGGCATTGCACCGACGGCTGATGCCGGGGCGCAAATGATGCGTGAAGCTTTTGATAGTGGCAAGGCCGCAGAGAAATTCTCGCAGATGGTTCATGCTCTCGGTGGACCAGTGGATTTCATGGAAAAGTCCGAGCTTTATCTTGCCAAGGCCCCGGTCGAAGCACCGATTTATGCCGATCACGACGGTGTGGTTACCGAGGTGGATGCGCGTGCCGTGGGTGTAGCTGTTGTGGCGCTTGGCGGAGGCCGAACAGCTGCTGCCGACATCATTGATCCCTCTGTTGGTCTGGTCGCTCTTGCAGGTGTTGGTAATTCCGTTGATGCGGATGCACCGCTTGCCATCGTGCACGCCAAGACAGAAGAAGACGCCGAAAAGGCTGCGGTAGCTATCCGCAAGGCCTATACCGTCGGCGCTGCTGTTGATGTCATCGATCATCCAAGTGTGGTCGACCGCATCGCGCCCTGACGTAAGAATTGCGCCGGGAAAATGGTTCCCCGGTGCTGCTCCGGTTCCAGATAGCCGGCAATTAATAAATTGAGGAGATGCCCATGCCTCGTGCGATTTTGTGCGTGCTGGACAGTTTCGGCATCGGCGGTGCGGCGGACGCAGACGCTTTTGGCGATACCGGGTCCGATACATTGGGTCATATTGCAGAACACTGTGCCAACGGCCAGGGCGACAGGGACGGTCTGCGCAGCGGGTTACTGAGCGTGCCGAACATGGACAGGTTGGGTCTGGGTGCCGCCGGTCGCCTGTCTACGGGCAAAGACATTCCAGGGCTGGATTTCTCAGGGGAGCCCGAAGGGCTCTGGGGCTTTGCCGCTGAAACTTCAAACGGCAAGGATACGCCGTCCGGCCACTGGGAAATCGCAGGTGTGCCAGTTCGGTTCGACTGGGGTTATTTTCCAGAAACCATTCCGACTTTCCCTGATGAACTGATTGAGAAAATCAGCGAAAAAACGGGATTGAACGGTATTCTGGGCAACAAGCATGCATCCGGAACCGAGATCATTGCCGAGCTTGGCGACGAGCATGTCAGGACGGGCAAACCGATATTCTATACGTCGGCGGATTCAGTCATTCAGATCGCCGTCCACGAAGACCACTATGGCCTGGAAAAACTCTATGAGCTTTGTGAAATCACACGTGAGTTCGCCAACCCATATAATATCGGTCGTATAATTGCGCGTCCGTTTGTCGGTGAAAGTTCTGAAACATATGAGAGAACTGCGAACCGGCGAGATTATTCGGTCTTGCCGCCGGAACCGACCCTGCTTGACCGGATTACGGATGCAGGTCGCAGTGTCTATGGTATCGGCAAGATTTCAGACATTTTTGCGCATCAAGGCGTCACCAGGGTGCTGAAGGGGGCTGGCAACGATCAGCTTTTCGACAAGACGCTGGAAGCGATGGACCTGGCAAAGGATGGCGATCTTATCTTTGCAAACTTCATCGATTTCGACTCACTCTATGGCCATCGCAGGGATGTGCCCGGATATGCGGCAGCGCTCGAACATTTCGATGCCCGGATGCCGGAGATGATCGACAAGATGCGGGATGGGGACATTCTGATCCTGACCGCTGACCATGGCTGCGACCCAACCTGGAAAGGCACTGATCACACAAGGGAAAATGTTCCCGTAATTGCGACCGGGCCCGGCCTTAGCGGCAGGAGCGTCGGTGGGCGGAAATCCTTTGCTGATATCGGCCAAAGTGTTGCCGCCCATCTTGGCATTGGCAAAGGCCCAAATGGCGAAAGCTTCCTGTAAGATGTCACAATGCAAATTCGATTGATGATTCGAGGCCTGGAACGGCAGATTTGTATCGAATTTGCATCGTGGTCAGAGAAACCAGATACGCCAGTTAATTGCCGGTGCGTTGACAGTGAGTGACATAATTGTTCGACACGCCGGTTGACCAATACGTTTAAGGATCCGCCAGAAATGAGCGACCCCATTACGGTTCCCAAAGCAGAATTGCACTGCCATATCGAAGGGGCGGCACCGCCTACTCTGGTGAAGAGCCTTGCCGAGCAGTACAGCATAGATGTGTCGTCGGTGCTGGACGGAAACGGGAAGTATATCTGGTCCGATTTCACGACATTTCTGAAAGCCTATGATGTTGCAAGCTCGGTGTTCAAAACGCCGGCGGATTATTCTCTTCTCTCAGAGGCATACTTCCGCATGCTTGCCGCTGAAGGGGCGATCTATGGTGAGATTTTCATTTCGCCGGACCACGCTCAAGCTGCAGGTCTTTCCTATCGCTCCTATGTGGAAGGGCTAGCTGCGGGAATTGAACGCGCCAAGACTGACACGGCAATCGAAGGCCGGATGATCGCCATCGGTGTTCGTCATTTTGGGTCTGCATCCGTTGAACGCGTGGCCAAGGAAGTGATTGGCAATCCGCACCCGATGGTGACGGGTTTCGGATTGGCGGGTGATGAGCGTTCCGGTCACCCCGCCAACTTCTCCAAGGCGTTCAGAATGGCATCGGATGCTGGTCTGGGGACGACTGCTCATGCAGGCGAGTTTGGCGGCCCTGAAAGTATTATCGCAGCTCTGGAATTCCTGCGTGTCAAACGCATCGGTCATGGTGTGCGGGCGATCGAAGACAAGGAATTGGTCAAACGGCTGGTAGACGAACAGATTGTCCTTGAAGTCTGTCCGGGGTCGAACATATCGCTGGGGGTCTATTCGGTTCTGCGCTTTCATCCCTTGAACATGCTGCGAAGGGAAGGTGTCAAGATTACGCTGAACTCTGACGATCCTCCGTTTTTTGGAACGACCCTTGGCAAGGAATATGTGTCCGTATCTGAAACGTTTGGTTGGTCGCTGGAAGACCAGGTGGAGATAACCCAAACGGCGATTGAAGCAGCTTTTTGCGACGATGCGACCAAGAATCGGCTGCTTGTCCGCTTGGATAGTGTTTTGCAGAACCCGGGTACAAGTTGAATTTCTCTGCGGGTTTCTGCTGCACCTTGTCCGCTTTGCAGATAGAGAGCCGACTCTCGTGGTCACCCGTGACTAAATTTCCTTTGAATACAAGCCGGATATTTCCTTGATATGAACGCGTCAAATTCGATCCTGACCCTTTTTCAACCCGAAGAAATTCGGCGGAAGGCTCATGATGTTCTAGAAAGGGCAGTCGATGGAGAGCTGTTCCATGTGGACGTCGATCTATCCAAAATGGACGGGGTTTTGTTGAAGGTGCTTGAGGTCACAAAGGGAAACTATCCTGACTTCCAGATTCCACCCCATGGTGTCTGGCGCGACTTCGAAGCAGGTGATTTTGATCGTTGGGGTGCACTGGCAAGTGCTCGGGGCTTTGAAAGCGCCGAGGACATGCTGGTGGCAGCCGCTGATCTGGCAGTAATTGCTGCTTACATGAAAACCAGGCATCCAGAGAACTGGGTGTTCGAAGACCGGATGACAACAACGCAAGCTGGGGGACCTCAGGCGTCGGCCCTGGCAGCGTTTCACATGTTCGCTTCCGGTTCATTTTCAAGTGACATGTCAGACCCATACCGGGTGGACGCCGAAACGCTGATCCGAATGGATATGGGTGAACTTGCAGACGCGCTTCAGTGGGATCGGCAACACGATGCCGGGATGCTTGAAGATATGCAGCGTCACCTCAAGCGCCTCGGGGAAGCTCTCGCCCTGCGCCCGGACCTGTTTTCTGAAGGGGATGTTACCCGTCCAGGTCTTCTGGCAACACGTTTGGCAAAACAAAGCAGCACCGCAGTCGATGCCGGGATTGCACTTGATAGATTTCTTGAAGCATTGGCACCGGTCTGGGAAGGCGGCGCTGTTTCAGGTGAGATTGCGCTTGGTGACTGCTTCGCCCATTCGCAATTTTCCGAGGCTGATCTGGAGCCGTTCGTTCCGTTCCATTTGGCAGCCCAGGAAATCGTCTATTCTCTGGTTGAACCATTCGCCTGGGCCGGATGGGCCGTTTCAGGGCTGGACAATCTATCAGCGCCGGCAGACCAGGCGCATGTGGCCCTTTATTCTCAAGGGGGCGTGTTAAACGCTCGCCAGCGGGACGAAAAACTCACCGAATCGGAGGCGCAGGACTGCATGATAGAGCTGCGGGCGATCAGCATTGCGTTGACCGACAGGCTGGCCGACATGCTGTGTGCCAAACTGCAGGTGAACGCAGACCAGCTGCCACTTTCTTGTATATTGGAAGGCGGAACGAGTCGCGCTGGCGCGCAAATTTTGCAGCAGAACGAAAAAGAAGCAAAAAAACTCGGTCAATTACTCAATCCGGGGTCTGTTTTTTGGTTGCCGTTCGGGGCATAGCTACCGAAACTAGAAGTATAAAGAGGCCGGTCCACCAGTACTCGGACCAACGAAAGAGAGAGGCAGGTATGTCCACAGCCATAATTTCAATTAAGCGGTTGTAATCTAGTATATTTTCAAATGGTCACCGGCGTTACCCAACATAAAACCCGCAATTTGTTTTTGTAACCGCCAGCCCGCAATTCGCTCTCAATTCGGACATTCAACAGTTCGGCTCAGATCAAGAATGTCGACATTCATTCCGGATACCCCGAATTCACAGGATAGCGGGAAGTGGACATTTAGTTCGAGAGCGAACAGCTGTGATGGCGTTCGGGATGCTGACCTGAGACCCTGAATCTGCTCCAGTTATGTGTAGAGTCCGTTCCAACCAGGAGACGGACGAATGAAGCGATCACGGTTCACGGAAGAACAGATCATCGGGATGCTGCGGGAGCAGGAATCGGGGATGAAGACGGCGGATGTCTGCCGCAAGCTGAAGGCGCTGGAAGACGAGAACTCCAAACTGAAGAAGCAGCTGGCGGAGACGATGCTCAACAATGCCATGCTGAAGGATGTTGCTTCAAAAAAATGGTGACGCCCGGTGGGAAGCGGGAGGCTGCGGTTCACCTGTGCACAGCGCACGGGGTGAGCCAACGCCGGGCGTGTGATGTCTTGCAGATTGACCGGTCAAGCGTTCGATACCGAAGCATTCGGCCAGACGATAGGGAACTGCGTGAGGCCATGAAGAAGATCGCCAGCGAACGCAGGCGTTTCGGCTACAGACGCATCCATGTCATGTTGGAACGGCAAGGGATCGTCGTGAACCAGAAGAAGCTGCGCCACACTGGGTGTCTGAACGTCCCGCGCGATCACCGCCATGGCCCGATTGCAGCACAGACGGGCGATCGTGCGAATCCGGATGCCCCATTGCACCGGCTCCAGTTTATAATGCGCACTGCGGACATCGAACAAGACGCCCTGCACCGGTTCGCTGGCCAGGAAGTGTTCGAACGCCCGGCCCGGATCCCGCCCGGCAGCAGCCGTTCGCTCGCCTTCAGTCCGCATTTCAAGAATGCCGCCCCCGAAGCGGAGGTCGAAACCTTGCATTGAATTGGCACGCACCACAGCCGGTCCTCCGCTTTGCCGGTAAGGTCGGGAGGGCGTCCTTGTAAGGTTAATCGTGCCCGCAATGTGGCGAGCAGGCCGCATTTGCATCCTGGATTTGCATACCGGCCATGCGGGCAGGTTGCGTAAGGCCTCATCCGGGTTGGCGGATGATATCACCGCGACGCTGGCGCGCGGGCTTTCAGACAGGCGCATCCCTGCATGTCTCCGGCGCACAGCGCGTCCAGCCTGGCGTCGAGCGCGTCGGACAGGATGCGCTGCTGACTGTGCCCGCTCTGCACGGCGACGGTCAGAAGCCGGCGCTTCTGTTCCGCCGTCAGCCGCGCCTCGACCCGGTGCAGGCGGTCGATGTCGGCATGGGGATCGGCGGGCCATGTCACCCCGGCGCCTTGACAACAGTCGCGGGCGGCGGCGTCCGCGGGGAGGGGCTCCGCAGCCGGTGTGGCCTGTGCGGGTTCACGGGCGGGGGCTCTGGCCGCGTCGATTGCGGGGGCCTTTCGCAGCAGGACGGCCCGGGCCGGCAGGTCGGCGCCGGTGGCGTCGCGGCGTTCGCTCGGACCCCGCGGTTCCGGCGCGGGTGCATCGACATAGCTGGCACCGGCAAAGGCCGAGGGCAGAGCGGGCGAGGCTTCGCCCTTGCGGGCCAGAAGCCCGGCATGAAGATTGGCGTAGCGGCTCATAGTATCGGTCTCCTTATGCAAGATGCCGGCGGCCGAAGGGTTGATGGGAGCGGCGGCGATCGGGCTGGCCGCGCGGCGGACCCGTATCGGCGCGCCGGCGCTCCACCCCGTCCCAGTTGGAATTCACCGCCTCGGCGGGCGGATCGGGCTCGGTGACTGCAACACCGGCGCCGGTGCCGAAGCGCGGCGCCAGGCCGGGCAGGGCATAGCCGGGCCGGTCTTCCAGCGGGATCTCGTCCTCTTCCTCGGCATGGGATGAGATCCCGGCCGTGGCCGGGCTGAGAATATCATCCTCGAAGGTACGCCGCGGCGGCCGGTCGATCAGGTCCAGCCCCTCACCCCGCATCCGCATCAGCCGGTCCTGGAAATAGGCCCACAACCGGGCGGTCTCCACCGCTGAACGGCTGTCGGGATTGACCTCACCCACGGTGCGGCCATCGATCATCGAGGCGGCGAAATCGACCCGGTGGTGCAGGGTGACCGGCGCCACAGTGCCGTGCTGGGACAGGGCCACCGCCGTCTCGCCGGTAATCCGGGCCCGGGCCGTGGCCGAATTGACCACAAATACCAGCGGCTTGCTTTGCATCTGCACGATATCCACCGTCGGACCCACCGCCCGCAGATCGTGCGGGCTGGGCCGGGTCGGGATCACCACCAGATCGGCATGGGTGATCACTTCGGCGATGGTCGAGGTCACCGCCGGCGGCGTATCGATAACGATCAGCCGGTAGCCGGCCGCCTCCAGCACCGCGATGTCGCGGGCCAGATCGGGCACGGAAATCTGGGCAAAGGCCGGGGTGGCGCTGGCCCGGGCATTCCACCATTTGGCCATCGAGCCCTGCGGGTCGGTATCGATCAGCGCCACCGGGCCATAGCCGGCCAGTTCGGCTTCTAGCGCCATGTGGGCCGAGACCGTGGTCTTGCCCGATCCGCCTTTTTGCGAGGCAAACACCACCACTTGTGCGGCTGGTCCTGCCCTGTCGTCACTGGACATGTTTCACATCTCCTGCCGGCGCCCATTGCAGCCGGTCCTCTAGTGCATTCATGGGCCATGAAAGCAGGGATGTCTTGTCAACCCGATAAACTAGCGGTGTGGTTTTGAGGCGAATTTGACCCAGATTTTAATCGATTACGCAGAAGGCGCGGCGGGTTGGGCCGCTGAGGGAGCGGGCGGTTAGTGATGATGGGGAGGGTGTCGCATAGCTTCGCGCTATCCGCCCTTTCGATCGGGACCCCGGCCTCCGCCGGGATGACGTCGAACGTCCTTCTCCCTTGGGGAGTAGGTGCCGCGAAGCGGCGGATGAGGGGGAAAGCCCGGTGCGAGCCGTAAGGGCGAAAGACGGCGTAGCCCCCTCTCCCCGACCCTCTCCCTAAGGGAGAGGGAGGTCTGGCCAAGCCGCGTCGAGCCACCTCGCCATGACATGGGGAGGCGGACAAGATCCCTTGTCACCGATACCATTTTGTTCGCCCTATACGCCGGTTCCGCTTTACGCGGGTCCGGCTTCTTGTGTTTGAGGAATAGGTCGAACAGGAGGACTTTAGAACGGTCGCTTAGCCCTTCCTGTTCCTTCGCCCAACTGTACAACTGGTCGTAGATGTGGCGGTCAAAGGTGGCTATATCGCAGGCGCTCGCCAACCCTTCTTCCTCCAAAATTTCTTCCAGAGTTGGATCACCTGTGTCTTCGTTCAGGTTCCATAGGTGCTCGGCACAGACGGCGGGGTCATCGAACATATCGCTCCAGTCGATGACGCCTTTCTTAACACTGAATGGGATTTCAACCATGAAGTTCCACAACGTTATCTTCAGTTTTGACACCATGCAGGTGATCGCTCCAGAACTCCATAAGCTGGCGGCGCTTCTCCACCATGTCTGTCCGCATGTAGGCCCGCGTGACGGCGGTGCCGATGTCGTGCGCCAGCGCCATTTCAATGAGGTTGTGATCCCAACCGGCCTCAGTGCAGGTGTTGTGGAATGTAGACCGCAGGCCATGGGGGGCGGCACGCTTGCCGGTTTGCGGATCGTTGAACGGCCCGTGCGCCTCGCTGATGTCTTTCATCAGGTCGCTGGTGCGGGCGTCGCCCATCACTGACCTTACGCGGCTGGGGAATATCAGGTTGGTCCTCTAAGTGCGCGGCAGGTCGTCGAGCAGGGCTTGTGCGGCCACCGTTAGGGGTACGCGGTGCTCCTTTTTCATCTTCATGCGATCAGCCGGAATGATCCACATATCGTCTTGAACCTCATCCCAAGTCGCGCCAAGCACTTCACCGTTACGCACGGCAGTCAGGGCCAGGAATTCAAGTGCCCGCGCCCTCAGCTCGTGGCGTTCCCGCAAGTGGCTGAACCACGTGGGCGCGTCGGTGATGGATAGAGCAGGCTTGTGCTCAACCTTATGAATCTTGCTGGGGCTGGGCAGGATGAATTTCAAGTTTCCTTGCCATGCAGCCGGGTTCCTACCGTCGAAGTGCCCCTTTACGGTGGCCCAGTCGAATATTGTGCGGATGCGGTCGCGTACCCTGTCGGCCGTCGTGGTCTTTGTGTGCCAGATGGGTTCCAGTACCTGCAGAATGTCTTGTACGGTGATCTCGTCCATAGCCATGTTGCCGATTACCGGCACGGCATAAGTCTCAAGCGTGTTCTGCCAGAGCTTGCGGTGTTTCTCGCTGCCCGACTTGATCAGCTTGGTCTTGCAATACTGGTCTACCGCATCTTTGAAAAGCAGGGTGCGCCGGGCCTCCGCTTGTGCCTTACGCGCTGCCTCTTTGCGCTCAGCGACCGTGTCGATTCCTGCCGTGCCTTGGCCTTGGTGTCAGCTGCGTTCTGCCGGGCGTCAGCAAGGCTGACTCCCGGGTACGGCCCTAGTCCCATGTCGCGACGTTTGCTGTTTATCGTGGTCCGAAGTAGCCAGCTCTTGGCACCGGTGTTCGTAACCTGTATGTGCAGACCAGCAACACCACCAACGGCTTTGACTATGGGGTTGTTTGTCGTGCCGGGATGCTTCAGTTTCTTTACCGCGAGCGCCGACATTTCCATGGCGACCTTGGGCATGTTCTATCCTTGTGCTGTTTAGAATAGAACTCTTTTATAGGGGGGGTAGGTATGAAATCAGCAACTCAGGCCCCACAAAACCACTGCAAACGGAGCGGTTATTGTGCGCTGCTGTAGACTACGGCAAACTACGAAAAAATCGTTGAATAACAATCGGTTCGGGCTACTGTCCGCTACCCAATACCAACACGGGCTACTTTAGGAGTTACCGATATGTCCGGAGCCAACGTCATCAGCCACCCGCTGGTTCAGCACAAGCTGACCATCATGCGCGACAAGGGAACGTCCACTCAGGGCTTCCGGCGCCTGCTGCGCGAAATTTCCACGTTGCTTTGTTACGAAGTGACCCGCGATCTGCCAATCGTCCGTCAGACCATCGAGACGCCGCTTGCGGAAATGCAGGCACCGGTACTGGCTGGCAAGAAACTCGTGTTTGCCTCGGTCCTGCGCGCCGGAAACGGTTTGCTGGAAGGCATGCTGGAGCTTGTTCCATCTGCACGCGTTGCCCATGTTGGTCTATACCGTGACCCGGAAACGTTGCAGCCGGTCGAGTATTATTTCAAGGCACCTGAAGATCTGAATGAGCGTCTGGTGATCGTTGTTGATCCGATGCTGGCAACCGCCAATTCCGCCATTGCTGCGGTTCAGAAATTGAAGGAACGTGGTGCCAACAACATTCGCTTCCTTTGTCTTCTGGCAGCCCCTGAAGGTGTTGCCAATTTCAATGAACAACATCCGGATGTGCCGATCTACACGGCGGCTATCGACGAGAAGCTGAACGAAAAAGGCTATATCGTTCCTGGTCTCGGAGACGCCGGCGACCGGATGTACGGCACAAAATAGTCCGAGCAAAAGCTTTCTGTTTTTTGAACGCGCGGAGCATGGCCCCGCGCTTTTTTCTTGCGCTTCGTGCAGGTCGCTCTAACCTCGTTTCAAAGGCAAGAGGGTGGCATGATTACGGTTTTTGGCTCAATCAATTTGGACCTTGTGGTTGTTGTTGAGCGCTTGCCTGCGCCCGGTGAAACAATCGGTGGATCCGACCATCAGACCTTTGCTGGCGGCAAAGGCGCGAACCAGGCGCTTGCAGCCAAAAAAGCAGGTGCGATTGTGAAAATGATCGGAGCAGTTGGACAGGATGGTTTTTCGCAACTGGCCCTGGCCAACCTTGTTGCCGCCGAGGTCGATCTGTCTGGTGTCAGATCGCTCGACGGCGCAACCGGGATTGCGATGATCGGTGTTGATGCAAAGGGCGAAAACCAGATCATATTTGCAAGAGGTGCCAACGCACGTGCGGATGCAGACTGGCTGAAGGAAGGACTAGGTCCTGACGACACATTGATGCTTCAGGGTGAAGCGCCTTTTCAGCAAATTGCCAAAGCCATGCATATCGCCAAACAGGCGCAAACTGCTATTTTCTGGAACCCGGCCCCAGTGCCACGCGGTGACCTAGGCGATTGCCTTGATCTCGTCAGCACATTGGTGGTCAACGAAAGCGAGGCTGCGGAAATTGCCCGTCGCTACGGCCTGTCGACCGATCTGAATGAGTTTCTGGATCACTTCGAAACGCCCTCAAGAGCCATCGTTGCAACGTTGGGAGCAGCTGGCGTGATCGCGACAAAAGAGGGGAAGCGATATCGTTTTGCTTCGCCTGCAGTGAAAGCCGTCGACACAACAGGGGCAGGCGACGCGTTTTGCGGGGCATTGGCAGCAGCCCTTGATCGCAATGTGACTTTTGAGCGTGCTGTCAAAGAAGGTGTTGCTGCTGGTGCGATTGCCTGCACCTTGACCGGAGCACAGTCCAGCGCACCTTTGAAATCAGACATTGAGCACCTAGCAGATCAAATCGTCTGATTTGGTTTTACAGCCTGCTAAGAAAACCGTGATATTCGAGGGTATCCTATCTTACAGCAAGGTCAGCTATGTGGCGGTTTGTCGTTGTTCTTCTGGTTTGTGTTGGTGCGGCGCCATTTTTGCCCGGGCTGGTTGAAGGCCGGATGAACAACCTTGGGAATGCCGAGGTTCAGCCCGCTTCTGATAATCAGTCATCCAGCGAACGGAAACACAGGATATCACTGAACCGCCACGGGCAATTCATCGCAGATGCTTATCTGAACGGTCGCTCAGTTGATATGCTGGTCGATACCGGAGCAAACGTGACAGCTCTGCCGGAATCCCTTGCAGAGGATATAGGTATTTTTCTTCAATCATCAGATTTCAATGTCCAGATCAATACAGCCAACGGCATAACCTATGGCGCAAGAGCAGTTGTTGATGGCATGCGCATCGGAAATATCCGGCTGAAGAATATTGATGTACTTATTTTGAAAGACCGCAGTCTGGGAGGCCCTCTTCTTGGAATGTCTGCGCTCACGCGACTGCAACGGTTTGACATATCCCGCGACACCCTTGTACTGGTTCAGTAAATTTTTGGGTGTTTCCTGGGTCACCCCATGAGATCCAGATACTTTTTCAGCTTTGAGAGGCAATAATGTTTCCGAAACCGGTCCCGAGTCTGACTCCCAACACTTATGAATATGAATCCCAACCGATGGTGAAGCCGACTGGTTTTCGGGAATATGATGCGCGCTGGTTGTTTGAAAAAGAGATCAACCTGATGGGAATGCAGGCATTGGGTTTGGGGATCGGCACTCTCATACATGAGCGCGGCGTGCGCCCGGACATTGTCGTTGGTCACGATTTTCGTGGCTATTCCTCATCGATAAAGATGGCCGTCATTAACGGTATTCTCGCTGCGGGCGTAAATGTGCATGACATTGGATTGGCGCTGTCTCCAATGGCCTATTTTGCCCAATTCGCCCTCGATGTCCCAGCCGTCGCCATGATCACCGCCTCCCACAACGACAACGGCTGGACCGGGGTCAAAATGGGCATTGATCGTCCGTTGACATTCGGTCCCGATGAAATGGGGCGCTTGAAGGAAATTGTGCTTGAGGCGGCGTTTGATCTGAAGGGAGGCGGCAGCTACCGCTTTGTTGATGGATTCCCGGAAATCTACTTCAAGGACCTGACAGACCGCGCGAAACTGAAGCACCCGATCAAGGTTGTTGCAGCTTGCGGTAACGGCACAGCTGGTGCGTTTGCCCCCAGGATACTGGAAGCGATAGGTGCAGAGGTCATTCCGCTTGACACTGAGCTAGACCACTCTTTTCCGCGCTATAATCCCAATCCGGAAGACCTGAACATGTTGCATGCCATTCGAGACAAGGTTCTCGAAGTTGGCGCTGACGTTGGTCTTGGGTTTGACGGTGATGGTGATCGCTGTGGTGTAGTCGACAACGAAGGCGAAGAAATCTTTGCCGACAAGGTCGGTGTCATGCTTGCCAGGGATATTTCAGCCTTGCACCCAGGCAGCCAGTTTGTTGTTGATGTGAAGTCGACCGGGCTCTTCAATACTGATCCGGTGTTGCAGGCCAATGGTGCCAAGACAGACTATTTTAAAACCGGTCACTCCTATATCAAACGCCGTGTAACCGAGTTGGACGCAATTGTCGGGTTTGAGAAATCCGGTCATTACTTCTTCAACAAGCCGATCGGTCGTGGTTATGACGATGGTCTGGTTTCGGCGATTGCAATCCTCGATATGCTGGACCGCAATCCTGACAAGTCCATGGCAGATCTTCGGCGGGATCTTCCCAAGACCTGGGGATCGCCGACCATGTCACCCAAATGTGCTGACGAGATCAAATATGATGTCGTCGACCGTGTGGTTTCCCGGTTCCAGGAGATGAATGCCAAAGGTGAAACGATTGCCGGTCAGGCCATCACCGATCTGATTACGGTCAATGGTGTTCGTGTTGTTAGCGAAGATGGCACCTGGGGCCTGGTGCGGGCCTCATCCAACAAACCGGAACTTGTTGTTGTAATCGAAAGCCCGGTATCTGAGGCCCGTTTGCACGACATGTTCAAGGCCGTTGACGACGTTCTGCGCGAGAATCCTGAAGTCGGGGAATACAACCAGACAATTTAGGTTCGGGCCTGTATATGACAGGGGCGGCGGAGTCATTCGCCGCCTTTTTTGCGATTATTTATCTGGTTTAACGGAGTGTTTCATGATCAAGGATTTTGGCCTTCTCCCTGACGGTAGCACCGTTCAGGAAGTCACTTTGAAAAAAGGTGAGCTGGAAGCCTCGGTTCTGACCCTTGGAGCAATTATCAGGGATCTGAAAGTTGATGGTCAGTCCGTCGTTCTTGGGTTTGACGATCTTCAAAGCTATCTGGACCACTCGCCCTATTTTGGCGCAATCGTAGGTCGATGCGCCAACAGGATCGCGGGTGGAGAAATCTCGATTGACGGCGCGCCCTATCAACTCGATCAGAATGAACACGGCAAAAATCATCTCCACGGTGGTGCAGCAGGATTTGCCAAACGGGTCTGGCAGATTGAACAACACGACAAGGCCAGCGTTCTTTTGAAGCTGGTATCTGAAGACGGAGACATGGGATACCCCGGCAGAGTGGAGGCACTTGTTCGCTATACGCTGACGGGTGCAGGGGCGTTGCGTGTGAAAATCTCTGCAACGACGGATAAGACCACGCCCGTCAATCTGGCCCAACACAGCTATTTCAATCTGGATGGCAGCGGCACTATCTTGGACCACACGTTGGAGATCGCCGCTGATAGCTACCTGCCGGTAGATGAAGAACTGATCCCCACCGGAGAGATCCGCAAGGTCGCCTGGACACCATATGACTTTCAGGACGGTCGCAAACTACGTCGGAAAACAGGCGAGGAAAATGTGATTTTTGACCACAATTTCTGCCTCTCTGAGGCGCCTCGCGAGTCAGTGGAATTTTCCGCTGCATTGGAAGACAGCAACGGCGAACGGCGCATGGAAGTCTGGACAACAGAGCCCGGTGTGCAGCTCTACGATGCTGGTATGCTTGATGTTCCGGTTCCCGGTCTGGCAGGTGCGCGCTACCAGAAGTACGGTGGGCTATGTTTGGAAACGCAACGTTGGCCGGATGGTCCCAATCAGTCAGGCTTTCCCGATGTCTTGCTGCACCCGGGAGAAATCTACAGCCACGTTGCGGAATACCGATTTTCGTGAGGCTCTGTCCGTTCAACGTTGTTTTGACGGGCGTCGCCATTGCTAACGGCAAGAAAACGAACCGTTATTCAGGCCCAATCGCTTTTGGTTTCCGAGCGAACCACCCTAGGATGGCTCACATTAATCTGCTAGCGTGAGATGAAGACGGGACTTGGGGACAGCTTGTGAAGACGGTTTTTTCAGATACCCAGCTCACGCATGCGCCAACTCAGGAAATTTCCGACGGTGAACTCAAACCGGCGGTCGAGATCCCGAGCAGGGCCGAAATGGTTCTCAATACTGTCAGAGACAGAAATGTTGGAGAGGTAATTTCTCCTGAAGAATTCCCCGTCAGGCCACTGCATCGGGTTCATTCTGCAGAATATGTTTCATTCCTTGAGAGCTTTTGGGAAAAGTGGACAGCTGCAGGCCGTTCCAAGGAAGCTTTCCCATTCGTCTGGCCGATCCGCAGCCTTCGGGCGGAGGCCGACGTCAGCCACATAGACGGTCTCCTCGGTCGTTATTCAATGGATGCGGGCACGCCGCTTGGCGAGCATACCTATCGGGCGGCCCGCGCGTCTGCCGATACTGCACTGACGGCAAGCAAATTACTATTGGACGGAGAGCAGTCTGCGTTCGCGCTGTGCCGTCCGCCAGGTCATCACGCAGGCTTTGACTTTTTCGGCGGGTATTGTTTTTTCAACAACGCCGCAGTTGCTGCACAGCACCTGAGAGACAATGGACTGAACAGGATCGCGATCCTGGATGTGGATTATCATCACGGCAACGGAACACAGGCGCTGTTTTATGATCGCCCCGATGTTCTATTTCTCTCAATTCACGCAGACCCGAAAGACGAATACCCCTATTTCCTTGGATACGCGGATGAGACCGGTGAGCACGCCGGCACTGGGTTTACCCGCAATTGGCCGTTGCCACCCGGCACAGACTGGGAAAGCTACTTGCCTGCCTTACAGGAGGCCTGCCGCTGGTTGCTTGTCTATAAACCCGATGCCTTGATCGTTTCGTTGGGGCTCGATTGCTACGAACAGGACCCAATCTCGGGATTCAAGTTCAAGAGCGAAGATTTTCTCCGTTTGGGGGAAAGGCTGGCCAAAGTTGGCGTGCCGACGCTGTTTCTCCTCGAAGGAGGCTACGCAGTCGATGCACTCGGTCATAACTGCGTCAATGTCCTGGAAGGTTTTTCCGGATAGCGGCGGCCTTATTCCGTCAGGATGTCCAGCTGAACCAGTTCGCTTCGTAACCCCTCGGCGTTCTTGAAATGATGCGCGGTCATTCCAACGCTGCGCGCTGCGTCTACATTGCGTTCTGAATCATCAATGAAGAGGCATTCTCCAGGCTCCAACCCGTTTCGCCCGAACAGGACTTTGTAAATCTCTGGATCGGGTTTGATCAGTTTCTCATCTGCCGACACAACGATGTCGAGAAAACTGGTTTTAAGGAAAGGGAAGCGTGCCTGGGCTTCAAGAAATTTATCCGACGAGAAATTGGTGATTGCAAAAAGCGGGACGTCATTTTGTTTGAGCTCAAGCAGGATCTGTAAGGAGCCGGAAATTTCACCTGGAACCATGTCGTGCCAGCGGTCCGAGTAGGCGCTAATCAGCTCTGCTTTGTCTGGATGCTGGGTCGTGAGAACTTCAATTGCGTCTGACCAGGAGCGACCGAGATCCTGTTGCAGGTTCCAGTCCATGGAACACACGGTTTCGAGAAAGGCTTGCCGCTCAATGTCATCGGGGATGAGCTCATGATAAAGATGTTCGGGATTCCATTCGATCAGGACATTGCCTATATCGAAGACAACCGTCGTGATAGAGTTGTTCATGCGTTGATCCAATAATTTTCCGACAATTGCGTGTGACGAGGCGAGATAAGAATTTGCGAATTTATTCAGAAAGTTATGCTGAAAATCTCGCGCTGGCAACAAAATGCGCGTTGCTGTTTTTGTTCATAGCTACCTTGTCGATTTATCCTTCTGTTGCTGCTGCACAAGGAACAGAAGTGATGCCCGACCGATTGCGTCTGGGTGTTGTCGTGGCAACCGATGAAAGCACGCGCGACCGTGTAGAACCCTTCCGGCTTGCGCTTGAGGAAATTGCGGATTTGCCGGTTGATCTCTTTTTGCTGGAAACGATGGGAGACGCGATCGAAGGCATTGCTTCGGGACGCGTCGACTACGTTCGGGTTTCACCGTCTGGCTATGCTGCAGCTTTTGAACTTTGTACCTGTGTAGAACCTCTGGTGACCGCCGGGCCCGATGATTTTCCAGCGCGCTTTCATGCCATTGTCGTCAGCAAAAAAGCAGCGCAAATGATCACTTTGGCGGATCTGAAAGGAACCCGTCTTGCAGTAGGTGGCAAACAGGCCGTTGCCGGATACCGCGTTCCGTTGGCCAACCTGGCAGCCGATGGCATCAATGCACGGACACATTTCAGCTCCCTGGTTGAAGTTCAAAACCCGGTTGAAGGTTTACTGGCTTTGTTTGATGGCAGGGTCCAGGCGACACTGGCCTGGTCGACCTTGGCCGGCGAAGCCAAAAACGGATACACCGCCGGTACACTCAACGATTATTATGTATCGGGAGGACGCGGGTTCAACGACTTGGAAATTGTCTGGCGCTCACCCCCGATACCTTATTCAGCGCATACCGTGCGCACTGAACTTCCAGATGTTCTCAAACGAAGGATCCGCGCGGGTTTGATGGATCTGCGCAGGGAAGACCCTGGTGCCTACCTTGCCATTGAGCCAAGTTTACCTGGAGGGTTTGAGCCGGTCGTTCATGCTGATTACCGACCCGTTTTGCGCACCTTTGAAGAAGATTACATCTCGCTTCTCGATCCTGCCAGCCGTTAGAATACAGCTGGAAACTCGTCAGATTTTCAATGTGCTTCGCGGTCGAAAATACCTGCTGGGGAACCTTTGGTTTGCCAATGCGTAAAAAGCAGTGCCAGAGCACAAGAAGCAAGGCGCGCTCTGCCATCATCAGCTCTTGAGGTCAGCATCACCGGCACCTTGGCCCCAATGACAAGACCGGCTGCTTCTGCATGGGCAATGAAGGTCAGTTCTTTTGCCAGCATATTGCCTGTTTCAAGGTTTGGCACAATGAGAACCTCGGCATGGCCGGCCACCAGGGACGTGATACCTTTTGTTCTTGCTGCTTGAACATCAATCGCGTTGTCCAGGGCCAGCGGCCCGTCCACCACAGCGCCTGTAATCTGGCCGCGTTCTGCCATCTTGGAAAGGACTGCAGCGTCCAGGCTGGAGGGGATGGCCGGGTTTACTGTTTCTATTGCCGAAAGAATCCCGACGCGGGGCATTTCAAGCCCCAGCGCACGGGCGGCGTCGATGGCGTTTTGGGTGATATCGACCTTGGCGTTGAGGTCCGGCGTAATGTTGATTGCTGCGTCGGAAATCAGAACAGGCGTATTGCGGCCCGGTATGTCCATGACAAACACGTGGCTGATCCGGCGGCGCGTTCTCAAACCTCCGTCGCGTTTGACCACATGATGAAGCAGGTGATCGGTATGAAGATGGCCCTTCATCACGGCCTTTACCTTACCTTCGTGAACCATCTGAACGGCTCGGCCGGCGGCCTCGCTTTCATCTTCGATGTCGACCAGTTCGCATGAACCGAGATCCTCGCCAAGCTCCTTTGCTGCATTTTCGATCCGATCGCGTGCACCAATCAAAACGGGGCGGATCAAACCTTCCCGATCTGCCATCAGCGCGCCTTCCAGCGAATTCGGATCATCGGGCGCAACAACAGCGGTAGGCAGTGCTGGCAAGGATTTTGCCAGCTCAATCATCCTGTTGAAGTGCCGATGGCGCTGGACCAGGATTGCAGGCAAATTGCTGGAATCAAATTCTATTGTCTCTGTCGGTGCGGTGACTTCGGCCACGCCTTCAACAAGTCTTGTGCCGTCCTCTCTGGTGACGGAAAGATCAAAGATAACGATATTGCCGGGCTTCTTGTCTGTGGCGGTGACCTTTACGCGCAATTCGTCCCCGACAGCAGCGCCTTCCAAAAATCGGAATGACTGCGACTTATATTTGGTTCCTGGACCTGGCAGGATGTTTCCAAGTACCGCGGAGGCTAACCCACCGACCCACATTGCGGGTGCTACCGGTTTGTCAACCACGCCATCCCCGGTCCAATCCGTGTCAGGAAGATGGATCGGATTGTGGTTTCCGGTCGCGTGCGCAAAAACCAGAAGATCGTTGGAGGAACATTCCCTGACGATTTCCGCCGATTCGCCAATTGTTATTTGGTCATAGGTCTTGTTGGTCGCCATCGATTACGAAGTTCCGTGCAGAAGACAAAATTGAGACGCAGTATTCCGGTGGAGCCTAACCGGAATATGTGATGGAAAGAATATGAATGCGGACAGGATCGCAACTGAAAACAATAATTTCAGTGCGGCAGCATTTAGACCGCGAAGGAGAGGGGAGTTTGCCCACATGCGGCACATGGGCCATGGCCTGCGAAACAGACCTCTGTTGAGGGAAATGTGCATTTGGATCGTTAGGTGCGACCGGTGTGCCAAATCGCGTACGGCCTAACCCATGCGTGACCCAATCAACAATTGTCGCAGGTAACCGTGTCGGTCAGGCGCGGACGCAGGTAATAAGTGTCACTCAGCTCAAGAGAGGATGCTCGATCAAAAAAGCCAGTAAATAAGCCAGCAAATGCGGGCGTATAAGTCAGATTAGTCTGACCGACTACAATCGACGTATTTGGTTGGGCAACCGCATCGGGCAAGGTAATCGGAGGAGTGGAACCTTCAGCCCAAGGGGTTCCGGAAGAACCACCATTGTTATTTCGGCTCCAGTCAACGCTGGCATCGCCATCTTCATCGAATGATACGCTGGCAATAATTGTTTCAAGGGTGTCCGCCGAATAAGGCGCAAGAATTACTTCTCCCAGATCCAATACGCTATCGAGATCGGATGTGGAGACTGTCTGTGCCTGCGCAATCAGATCGGTCACCGAGTTAGAGATCCGGCTAACCTTTCGATCCTGGTTCAAAGCACCGGTGGCTTCTGCCATACCGATGAGCAGAATGAACATGAAGGGAAGAATCATCGCGAATTCTGTAGCTGAAACCGCGCGGGTATCTTTCCAGAACTTTGGCCAGAACATTGGCCAGAGCATTGGCCAAGACGTCATGGTGCCCGCACTATTTCCTCGAACGACGCCCGCGAGTCGGGCCTTGGATTTAGTTATAAGGTTCATTTCGAAACACCATCGTGGAGGTGAGGTGACGTTCGTCGCCATGATCGCCGTTATCAATTCCCAGCATGGATGTCATCATCGGCCACTTGTAGATGACATTGACGATTACAATCCCGCCGGCGTCACCGGGGTCAAACCCATTCGCGTCTTTTAAGTTTCCGTCGGCATCATAGAGGCCGTCGGTGGAACTTGCTGCAGAGAAGCTTGGGATAGGTTTCACTTCAACAAAAATTCGTTCGGTGTTGCACATGAAATTTGGCATAAATCCGCAAATCTGGGTCTTGAAATCGGACTCAGTTAGCGCCCCTGCTTGACCGGTTCTGACCAATCTGGAAGCGCTGATTACGGCATTGTCCACCATCCTGTTTGCGAAATGCGCGAGACCGACCTCCATGATGCCAAACGTCAACACAAAGAATGGCAACGCAACCATCGAAAATTCGATTGCGGTGACGCCCCTCCGGTCAGCCCAAAGAGACTTTACTTTTTCTCTGGCCTTGTTCAGGCGTTGCCAATTAAACCGGCGCATTCGTTACTCCGTATGCAGAACCGTACTAGTTTTTGCCACCGGCCGCTTCAACCGCCAGGACGTTACGGGCGGATGCCTGTTCAGCTGCCTCCTTGAATGCAGCCTCTCCATCACCCAGACGGAGGGTCGGCTCACAATTCGGATGGCAAGACAATGTGACACGGGTTGCTTTTCGATAAACCGAAACCACGTCATCTTCTGACGCACGCACTGTTATGACCTCGTCCACGATCGGTTTGTTGTCACTGTCGAGGATCACCAGGTTAGTGGTGCCGTAGCTCTTGCCGGTGATCACAACCGTGTTTTGATCAAACATGGCAACATCAGCGATGAAAGGATTGCCGACGATGACTGCTGAGGCACCGTCTTCAATGCGGAAAACCTTGGCGCGGTCGACAGTCACGAGGACTGGGCCATCCTGAGCTATTGCGGCGTTTGCCTGAAACACCAACACCAGCACACCTATCGATCTGATCAGGTATCTAAACATGCCTATGGTTACTCCATATAAGTATTGTTCGGCGACAGCATGCCGCAAACGTGGTGAACGATCTGCTAACGTGAGACCAAAAGAGGGATGAAATAATGAACGACGTTTCGTGAGCGATCATCTGACCCTGCGGGCAGGCTTCGAAGAAACGGGCTGGTTCTTCGGTGATGTGTGCCCAAAATGAACAGCCAAAATTGAGAAAATTCTTCGAGAATCATGAGTAATTCAATATTTATTTCTATATTACGTATGGATAATAGCTAATTATATTTGGTGAATTCGATTGTGGTTGTGTAAAATAAAGTATTCAATCATAGTATCCTAAGATTATATGTTCGTGTTAACTCAATTTTATCTATACCGATTGTTAACTATAGTTATCTTTGTCAGGGTTTCATCGATATCGGTACGTAAATTTAACTTGTTGGAAAGACCTCTGCCCTAGTTTGATCTCATGTTCGAACGGACAAAAAAAGATCCGGCGGACTTGAAGCTGTCAACTCAGTGGTACTTGGAGCAAATACTATGAAATCTCTTATCAACCGTTTCGTAAAAGACGAATCTGGCGCAACTGCAATCGAATATGGCCTGATCGCTGGCCTGCTTTCCGTTGTGATCATTACAGCAGTGGCTGCAACCGGCACATCGCTGACCGGCGTGTTCACAAACATTCAGAGCAAGCTGTCTACTGCTGGCACTGGTTAATAAGTGCTTCAGAGCGAATTCCTGGTTTGATAACCAGACGAAAACGGGCAGCCTGCTGCCCGTTTTTTTGTTTTTAGACCCTTCTGTCCGCGAAGCGTTAACACTCAAAGTCTACGATAGGTCGAATTGTTGTTCGAGAAATGGATGTCCGATGCTTGAGGCTGCTATCTTGGTGATCTTTCCGATGCTCGTTGCTTTCGGTGGGGCGTCGGATCTGTTGACAATGACCATTCAGAACCGGGTGTCGGTACTTCTGATTGCCGGGTTTGTATTGCTGGCACTGATGACAGGTGTGCCGTTGGCTGGCTGGGGAACGCACGCACTTGGTTTGCTCGTCGTCTTTCCTGTTTGTTTTGTCTTCTTTGCTGCAGGCTGGATGGGCGGCGGCGACGTGAAGTTCGTCAGTGCAATTGCGCTCTGGATCGGCTTCACACCAGAACTGGTTCATTTTTTGGTTCTTGTATCTATCTACGGAATGGTCCTGACGATGGGACTTCTTTCCATGAGGCAGGTAGCCGTCTTGCCCGGCGCGCTCGCCCGGCAAGAGTGGTTGGCAAGACTGCACGATCAAAAAAGCGGTATTCCTTACGGCATCACGATCGCTGTGGCCGGGCTGCAGGTTTACCCAACAACCCAATGGTTCGCGATTCTCGGCTGAAATTCCTAAATGAAGTTTTTCGAGATGGAATGCTTTTTTCCAGGCGTTCTGTCTACGAACGCGTGATCTCGCGAAAATTGACTATAAATTCTATAAAATTTTCGCGAACTGCAACAACTTTAAGACAAGATTCAGTAAAGTTAACGGACGTTAACTAAAATCATCTACACTCAGTTAACTATGTTTTGACTAATTACCCGTCATCCTACGTGCAATGGCGCATTTGCGCTCAGGATTATTGGGTTTAGATCATGAAATTCGCTCGAGTATTTGTACTGGCAATCGCGGTGGCTGCGGGCTTCCTGGCTTTTCGCATGGTCATGGTCGGTGGGAACGAGCCTGAAACACAGGTCACGCAGGCACCGGCTATAGAACAGAAGTCTGCTAAGATACTGGTCGCAGCAATGGATATTTCGCTGGGTCAGAAACTTGGCGAAGATGACTTTTCCTGGGCCCCGTGGCCTGAGGATGCAATTCCACACGGCGCTGTGACAAAAAAATCTGATGCTGGCGCCGTGGAAGAATATGTCGGGCGAATCGCTAAAGCTCCCATATTTGCCGGAGAGCCGATTCGCTCAGAGCGGCTTATCAACACCGACAAGGGTTTTATGGCGGCGATCCTGCCCAAGGGTAAACGGGCTATCGCTGTCAGCGTCGAGGCTGAGACAACGGCTGGTGGCTTCATCCTTCCAGGGGACAAGGTTGACCTGATCCTAACCAGAAAATCGGATGACGTTACCCACAGCGAAACCATTCTGGAAAACGTTCGTGTTCTTGCAATCGACAGCACGACAGCCGGTGAACAAGACCAGAAGAACCTTTCACCAAAAAGAACGGCGACGTTGCAACTGACACTGCAGCAGTCCGAGGTTGTCGCGCAGTCGCAGCAAACTGGGACAATTTCACTGGCATTGCGTAGCGCGCTGGATTCGGCTGACGACGCTGAACCGGAAGACAAAAGCCGCCGGGGAGTGAGTTACGTGAAATATGGCGTGACCACCAAGATGGGTACGAGATGACGCAGCATCAGACAAGAACGTCCAGTGTGAGGGGCGCAATGAAACAGCATTTCAAGAAGCTTGTTGCCACTGTTATGATCGCAGGCGTAGTGACAGGAATATCCCTGCCGACAGCGCTCGCCGAAGGTAACTTTCCAAGTCAGGTTCATATCGCGGCAGGCGAACGTGCCACTGGCCGTATCCTGAATGTTGGCATAGGGCGATCAGTGATTGTCAACCTGGCCGAGGATGCCGCCGATGTCCTGATTTCAAATCCGGAAATCGCAGATGCTGTCCTAAGGACACCGCGCCGAATTTTCGTGATTGGAAATACTGCGGGTCAGTCCCGGCTCGTTCTTTTCAGCCGCAGCGGACGGGAGCTGGCAAGCTTTGATGTCCGGGTTGAGAAAGACACATCAGACCTTACACGTATCATTCGCAAACTTATTCCCGGTTCGCGTATCGCGGCAGAATCAGTCAACGGCAACGTTGTCCTGAGTGGCAGAGCGAAGAGCACGATTGAGGCGCAACAGGCCGCCGATATCGCCGCCAAATTCCAGGGTGAGGGCGATGCGAAGGGTATTGTCAATCTGATCGCCGTAGAAGGCAAAGATCAGGTTCAGCTGAAGGTGACTGTTGCCGAAGTCGAGCGGTCCATCATCAAGCAGCTCGGAGTTCGTTTCTCAGGCACTGTAGGGACCGGAAATTTCACACCGAATTTTTCAAACCAGCCAAGTTTTTCCGTCAATCCATCCGTTGTTAATCAGGCAGCTCTTGGGCTGACGTTCGCGTCCGGCGCAGCGAATATCCAGGCGGAAATTCAAGCACTTCAGCAGGACGGGGTTATCCGGACATTGGCTGAACCGACCTTGACCGCGATATCCGGTGAAAACGCCAGCTTCCTTGCCGGTGGTGAATTTCCGATACCGATTTCCAACGATGACGGAGACATCACGGTCGAATTCAAGAAATTCGGTGTCGGGTTGGACTTCACACCCGTGGTTCTTTCAGGTGGCCGAATTAGCCTCCGTGTGAAAACCGAAGTGAGTGAACTCAGCAACGAAGGTGCCGTGACGGCTGGTGGGATTACAATTTCAGCGCTGAAAGTACGCCGCGCGGAATCGACCATGGAACTACCTTCGGGTGGCACGTTGGTCATGGCCGGGTTGTTGAAGGAATCATACAAGCAGGCCGTCGAAGGTGTCCCTGGACTGATGCAGATCCCAGTGTTGGGTGCACTGTTCAAAAGCCGGGACTTTCTCCGCAAGCAAACAGAACTGGCCGTCTTCGTGACGCCATATGTTGTCAGACCGGTAGCTGCGTCCAAGTTGGTGAGACCAGACAAGAACCTGATGCCGCCATCTGATGCGGAAACAGTTTTCCTGAACCGGCTCAACAAGATCTACAGCCCGACCGGCGCCGCCGCCGATGGCGAGTATCACGGCCAGGTCGGATTTATCTATAAGTGAGGACGGACGGATGAATAGCAAAAATACGATCCGGGTGGCTAAAGCTTCCAAGTCCGCCCTTGTGTTCCTTGGGTGTTTGATGGCGGCTGCCTGTGCAAAGCAACAAACTGACAGTCAGATGCTGGCATCTCACGACTATCGGTTGAGGCACCCGATTGTGGTGACCGAGGAACCTGAGACACTCGATCTGCCGATCGGTCGTAACACCCGTAACCTTTACGGTCCGATCGAAGGAACGATTTCGGCCTTCGCTGTCGAATCACGGAACAAGGGGAACGGCGCTGTTGAGATACTTGTTCCCTCAGGAGGCGCAAATGAAGCAGCTGTCCATGCCGTGACACCTGATATTCGCCAAGCGTTACATCGCGGTGGGTTAGGCCGTTCGCAAATTAGTACGCGAACTTATTCCGTTCAGGATGCTTCGGCTGATGCGCCGATCCGCCTTTCCTACGCCAAAATGAAAGCCACTGCAGGTGAGTGCGGTGCCTGGCCGAAAAATATTGGCGGTGGGATTGGCGAAAACACGGAATATGAAAACTTCGGCTGCGCGTCGCAGTCCAATCTGGCGGCGATTGTCGACAATCCCTCAGATCTTCTCACGCCACGAGCATCGACACCGTCCGATCAGAACCGGCGCGCCGTGGTCATCGAGAAATACAGAAAAGGCGAAGTGACCGCATCTGAATACATTGAAGGGGTCGGCGCAGAAATCGCTGATTAGGTAAAAGAATGAGCTCTAATCCAGACTTGAAAGATATGCCCGGCTATCTGGAACCCATGTCGGAAGCAGCGGAACAGCAATATGCTGGCGACGACGAGGCCATGCACATCGGATCGATCCCCCGTATCACGGTTCAAGGTTTCTGCCTGACGGAAGCTACCATGCAGGTTGCAGAGGCTGCCATGGAAGACCGTCGGATGGCGAAAGCCCATCTGAAGGTTGAAATGGGTGGAATTCCGGGTGCAATTCAAACTTTCGAACAGGCACCGACGCCGAACCTGATCATTGTGGAAACTTCAGGTCAAAGGGACGACCTGGTTTCCGGTCTTGATCGCCTGGCTGAATTTTGTGACGCCGGCACCAAGGTTATCGTCATTGGAGACGTGAACGATGTTACGCTTTACCGCGATCTGATTTCACGCGGCGTGAGCGAATATCTGATTGCCCCTGTTAGTGTCTTCCAGCTGATTGGATCAATTGGAAACCTCTACAACGACCCCGAGGCAGAGCCGCTTGGCCGGACGATTGCATTTTTTGGTGTCAAAGGTGGCTGCGGCTCATCCACAGTTGCTCACAATGGTGCATGGGCATTGGCACGCGGTTTCCAGAGTGAAGTGGCTGTTGCTGATCTCGACCTGCCATTCGGAACGGCAGGTCTGGACTATAATCAAGACCCGCTTCAGGGCGTGTTCGACGCGGTTTCTGCGCCTGAACGCCTGGATGAAACCTATCTTGATCGTATTCTGTCCAAGTGCAATGACCATCTAAGTCTTCTGGCTGCACCTGCGACCTTGGAGCGAACTTACGATCACAGCGAAAAGACGTTCGAACTCCTGCTGGAAACCATGCGGTCGTCCACACCTCATGTCGTTCTGGATGTGCCCCACGCCTGGAATGCGTGGGTGAAGCACACCCTTGAAAGTGTTGATGAAGTTGTTCTGGTTGCAGAGCCTGATCTGGCTAACCTGCGTAACGCCAAAAACACCGTCGACATGTTGAAGCAATTACGACCGAATGACCGGTTGCCACATTTGGTGCTGAACAAAGTCAACGTTCCCAAAAGACCGGAAATCAAGCCGGAGGAATTCGCCGGGGCGCTTGGTTTGAAGGTTCAGGCAGCAGTTCCATTTGAACCGCAATTGTTCGGAACAGCGGCCAACAATGGGCAAATGATCGGCGAGTTGGATGGGAAACATGCCATCACGGGCATGTTCGAAGATCTGGCGCAATCCATTTCGGGCAAGGTGCAGCCGACTAAAGCGGCGCGGCCAAGCCTGAGTGCTTTGTTGTCGAAACTGAAAAGAAAAGCCGGCTGACCGGTCCTGTAACGGAGCAGAAAGTTCGTTATGTTTGGAAGACGTGGCAGTTCATCGTCTGGTACACAGACAATTCGACCGGGAGGCACTCCCGGGGCGCAGGGTATGCCCGCACCAGCGGAGCAAAGCAGCCCGGTGGCTGAACCGGTAATAACCGAGCAGGCCCAACCGGAAACGCCCCCCGCGCCGGAGCCAGCTGAAACAGCTGCGCCACGAAAGAAAAACAACGAATATTACGAGACCAAGGCGCAGATATTCAGTGCATTGGTCGAGGCGATTGACTTGTCGCAGCTGGCGCGGCTCGATGCCGAGGATGCCCGCGATGAGATTCGAGATGTTGTCAATGACATCATCACGCTGAAAAACGTTGTCATGTCGATTTCCGAGCAGGAGGATCTGCTTGAGGATATCTGCAACGACGTTCTCGGCTATGGCCCGCTAGAGCCACTTTTGGCACGTGACGATATCGCGGACATCATGGTGAACGGGGCGGCTACAACTTACATCGAAACCGAAGGCAAGGTTGAGCAAACCGGTGTAACCTTCCGCGACAACGCTCAGTTGATGAATATCTGTCAACGCATCGTGAGCCAGGTTGGCAGACGTGTTGATGACTCCAGTCCGATCTGTGATGCGCGCTTGCCTGATGGATCCCGCGTGAACGTCATCGCGCCGCCGCTTGCTATCGACGGCCCCGCACTGACAATTCGTAAATTCAAACGCGACAAGCTCACACTTGATCAGCTGACAAAGTTCGGGTCGATCACGCCTGCGGGCTCCACACTCCTCCAGATTATCGGGCGTTCACGTTGCAACGTGCTGATATCGGGCGGTACCGGTTCCGGTAAAACCACGCTTTTGAACTGTCTGACCGCTTACATCGAAACCACTGAACGCATCATTACATGCGAAGATTCCGCCGAGCTGCAGCTGCAGCAACCGCATGTGGTGCGCCTGGAAACACGTCCGCCTAACCTTGAAGGTGAAGGCGAGATCACGATGCGCGACCTTGTGAAAAACTGCCTGCGTATGCGCCCTGAGCGCATCATCGTTGGCGAGGTGCGTGGTCCTGAGGCATTCGATTTGCTTCAGGCCATGAACACTGGTCACGACGGATCAATGGGTACGCTGCACGCCAACTCTCCTAGAGAGGCGCTGTCCAGACTTGAATCGATGATTACAATGGGCGGGTTCACGCTGCCCTCCCGAACGCTCAGGGAAATGATCGTATCGTCTATTGATGTTGTGGTTCAGGCTGCGCGTCTTCGAGACGGTTCCCGCCGGATCACCCACATCACTGAAGTGATGGGTATGGAAGGCGATATCATAACCACGCAGGATGTCTTTCTTTACGACATCATCGGGGAAGATCCGAATGGCCGAATTATCGGTCGCCATCGTTCGACAGGCATCGGCAAACCAAAATTCTGGGAACGCGCAAGATACTTTGGCGAAGAAGCGCGCCTTGCCCAAGCCCTCGATGAAGCCGAAATGCCAGAATATGTAGCGGAATGAAGACCCAATGTCCGGATTAGAAGATTTTCTCACTCCAGAAGTTACCGGTATCGCCGTGGCCTTGTTGGTAATGCTTTCGGTCGGTGGCGTTATTTACAGTTTCTTCCAGCCAACTTTGTCTGGGACGAAGAAGCGCGACCAGAGAGTGCTAGCGGTCTCAGCCCGTCCTCAGAACGAAAATCAGCGCAAGCAAATTCGCGATACTGACCGCCGGAAAAAATCCATCCAGGATCAGCTCAAGGATTTCGAAAGCCGGCAAAAGTCCAAGCAGGACAAACAGCAGAAAGTTTCACTGAAAGTCCGTATGGAACAGGCCGGACTGAACTGGGAAATGAAACATTTTGCAATCTTTAGCGGTGTTTCGGGCTTGATATTCATGGTGCTGGGATTGCTGGCCAGTGGCAACTTTCTGATCGCGGCAGGTTTTGCATTTGCGGGAACTTTCGGTTTCCCGCGCTGGTACATTTCGAGTAAGCGCAAACGCCGGTTCAATGCCTTTCTGGAGGAACTTCCAAACGGCGTTGATATTATTGTTCGTGGTGTGAAAGCGGGTTTGCCGCTCGGAGATTGTATCAAGGTTGTCGCGCGGGAAGCTCGCGAGCCCGTGGCGACCGAGTTTCGCAAAATCACCGAAATGCAGGTTATGGGAATTTCCCTCGCAGATGCGGTCGCTAGACTGCCTGATCGGGTTCCGGTTGCCGAAGCCAATTTTTTCGCAATCGTTGTTTCCATTCAGCAAAAGGCCGGTGGCGGACTAGCTGAAGCGCTCGGCAACCTGTCGATTGTGCTGCGAGGCCGTAAGGCAATGAAGCGCAAGATCAAAGCGCTGAGTGCCGAAGCAAAATCCTCCGCAGGTATCATTGGCTGTATGCCATTTGCAGTCGGTGGCATCATTTTCTTCATTTCGCCTGACTATATCCTGCTTCTGTTCACAACGACTGGCGGCAACATCATCATTGGTGGCTGCCTCTTCTGGATGTTCATTGGCACCATGGTCATGCGCGCCATGATCAACTTTGATTTTTAGGGGGGGGAACATGGATCTCGAAACCTTTGCATCCAGTCAGTTCCTGGCAGCCGTTCTTGCGATGGTTGCGGTAACAGGCACTATATTCTCCCTCGTTATGCCCATGCTTTCGAAGGACACCTTGAAAGCGCGCATGAAGACCGTTGCGCTTGAACGTGACAAATTGCGTGCGAAGGAAAGAGCGCGTTTGCAATCCAGTCAGGCTGACGCCAGAGCCTCTCTTCGCAATCAGCCAAAAGAGCAGATGAAGAGTTTTGTCGACCGGCTGAACTTGCAGAAGATGCTTGCGGATGAGAACACGGTCAGTCGTCTTCGCATGGCAGGCTATCGGGGCACTGCGCCACTTTACTACTTCCTGACGGCTCGCATTGCGATACCGATAATAATTTTCGTCGTCGCACTCTTTTATACCCTGTTCATTCTGCCGATTGAACTGCCATCCATTTCAAAGTTCACGCTGCCGCTTATCATTGCAGGAACCAGTGCGTTTTTGCCGAATATTTATCTTAAAAACAGGGTCGACAAGAGAAAGCTGATTATTCAAAGAGCCTGGCCGGATGCACTTGATCTGATGCTGATTTGCGTTGAATCAGGCATGTCTATCGAAGGCGCTTTTCAAAGAGTGGCTGAAGAGGTTGGTGTGCAGTCCGTCGAGCTGGCTGAGGAACTGTCTCTCACGACAGCTGAGCTTTCTTATTTGAGCGAGCGGCGCATGGCCTTTGAGAACCTTGCCAACCGAACGGGTGTCGACGGCGTTAAGAACGTCATGATGGCGCTGATCCAGGCCGAGCGATACGGTACTCCCGTCGGAACAGCAATTCGCACCATGGCCGATGACACCCGCGAAGCGCGTATGCAGATGGCGGAGCAGAAAGCTGCGTCACTGCCGCCGAAGCTGACGGTGCCAATGATCCTGTTCTTCCTACCAGTGCTGTTCTTCATCATCATGAGCCCTGCGGTCATGCAGGTCATGGATCAGTTTGCTGACGGCATGCCGTAAAAGGCTACGACTGAATACGTTTTGTTGTGCCCACCTTGCTATAGGCACTTGTGAAAACCGGCCCGGTTGCTGATGCATCCGGGCCGGATTTCGTTTGGCAGGTCGCCAAAGCAACTTCGAGGACTTGCGAACGGTTTGATCCGACATTCCAACCAGCTGAGATGAGGCGAGTTCTGCGTAGTCCTGAGTGTTGCCGACCGAGTGAAACGGGTTCACAGGTCTAATGAATGGACTCTCGGTGAGCTTATTTGCAGCAACACAGACTTGCTTGATGCTCGGTTATGTCCTTGGAGGGGTTGCACGCACGCATACGAAAATGCCGGCAGGTGCTTTTAGCACAGACCGGCAATCAATTTCCATTTCGCAGCTTTGAGGAACTAGCTTTGCCGGTTCTGCATCATCGTGCGCAGATACGCGATATTGGCTTCGGCCTGACGAGGGTCGATCTCAGCCTGGGCGACTTGTATAGCTTCGTCATACTTACCCTGAATGCCCAGGACCAATGCTAGGTTCTGGCGCACACGGCTGTCTGCTCCGGGAAGGGAGGCCGCGCGGCGAAGCGTGTACTCAGCGTCCGGCAGTTCGTTCGACAGGAGATAAGACAGGCCGAGATTGTTCAAAAGGCTCGCTTCATCCGGTTCAATCTTGAGCGCTTGCTTGTAAAGGCTCCTGGCTTTCCCGTGATTGCCCATCTGATCGTAAATCGCGGCTTGTGCCGACATCAGTTTCCAATCCGGCGTATCTGGCCGCTGAACGCCCTGAAGAACGTTCAGTGATTCTTCGAAGCGTCCATTCATCGCCAGGGCTTTGCCATAGGCGGAGGCAATTTCCCGGTCCTTCGGATGTGCGATCACACCAGCGCGCAAGACCGCAGTTGCCTGTGGCATCTGTCCGTTTTGGCTCAGCGCGTTGGAATAACGCAGAATGACTGTGCGGTTCTTGCGGTCTTTTTCGTAGCTCTTTCCCCATTTCACGACAGCCGCGCGCGCTTGTGAGGAACCGGGCGCAGCGTAATGCACTCCGGAAGCCGGGGAATGTGTTCCGGTATTGGATTTGTTGGATGCACATCCCGTTACCAGAACGAGTGCGGTCATGGCCATCAACGTCGAAGCAAGACGAGTACGGCGGGGAACTGAACCGGTTCTGGGCGCTAGCATCTTCAACATCCTTGTTGTCCGCAGCATTGTTGTTTCACCTAAAAGGAATAGATAATTAACCCTAATGGTTGGTTAAGCGGCCTTGCGAATTGCGAGATTACACCCGGAAGTGGGAAGCCATATTGCACCGTCTGCCTTCGGGGCGTAGGTGTTGGGAACCAGGTTTCTATTCCAACGGAGTATTTCCAGTGCGCGACTGCCTTGCCCGCAAAGACGATGTTTCAGCCTCCACCCCCATCATTGCCGTTACAGAGGCGAACCTGCCTCAAAGGCTTGCCGAGCTCGGGGAGGCTGCGACAAACTGGTGTGACGTAAACGGCTTCTCAGGCAAGGCTTCCTTGCATCAGCTTGTGCCGGGTTCAAATGGCAAGGGAGCTGTCGTCCTTTATGGAGTTGTGGAGAGTGGGTTACCCAACCCCTTTGCGCTCGGAAGTCTTGTGAAGAGCCTGCCACCAGGCGCCTATCACCTGGCGGAGGGCTTCCCTGACCCGGAACAGGCAGCCTTAGGTTTTGCGCTGTCTGCCTACAGGTTCGAGCGATACATCGACCCATCAGATAAGAAGCGCTACCTGGCTGTTGGTGATGACGTCGATCTGGACAGGATTGGCATCATTCTGGATGGCGTCCAATTGGCGAGAGACCTGATCAACACACCTGCGAACGACCTGGGTCCTGAAGAGTTGGCTGCGGCAATTGCTGATGTGTTTGCTGCCCATGGCGGCAGCGGCGAAGTCATCGTTGGTGAAGACTTGCTTGAAGAGAACTTTCCGATGGTCCATGCGGTCGGACGTGCAAGCTCCCGCGCGCCGCGCCTTGCCGACTATTCCTGGGGCAGTGAATCTGATCCAAAGGTTACCCTTGTTGGCAAGGGCGTTATTTTCGACACGGGCGGCCTCAACCTGAAGCCAGGGTCTTCGATGGCGCTGATGAAAAAGGACATGGGCGGTTCGGCGAATGTGCTCGGTCTTGCTTCCATGATCATGGCAGCAAAGCTTCCTGTCCGCCTGAGGGTCATTGTTCCTTGCGTTGAAAATTCGGTTGCCGGCAACGCCTTTCGTCCTGGAGACATTCTGTCCAGCCGCAAGGGCTTGAGCGTTGAAATCGGCAATACCGACGCGGAAGGCCGGCTTGTGCTGGGTGATGCGCTTACCCTTGCCGACGAGGAAAACCCCGATTTCCTGATCGACATGGCCACGCTCACCGGTGCGGCACGTGTCGCGCTCGGACCAGACCTGCCGCCGTTTTACACACATGACGAGGAACTGGCGGAAGACATTGCTGTCATGGCAGAGGCTGCAACCGACCCCTTGTGGCGCATGCCGCTTTGGCAGCCATACATGAAATATCTCGACAGCAAGGTTGCCGACATTAATCACATCAACACATCAGGTGCTGGATATGCCGGTTCGATCACCGCTGCCCTGTTTCTGTCTCGGTTTGTTGAAAACACGCAAAACTGGGCGCATTTTGATATTTTCGGTTGGACACCGGCTGAAAAGCCCGGAAAACCCTCCGGTGGCGAGGCTCAGGGTATCCGCTGCCTGTTCGACCTGATCTCGGAGCGTTATTCGGAGAAAAAATAACGGCTCCGAAACGTTTTTATGGTTCGATAGCCATGGACAAAGGTAGGGAACGGCTGATCCATGGCTGTCGAAATACGCGCTTCACAGGCGCTGAAATTGATGCATGAGGTAAATCTGGCGCTGGTTCGTGACGGCGAACAGGACCTGTCTGCGCGCCAGATGACAATCTTGCTGACCGTCTATCTTGAACCGCCACCCCATACGGTGCGCGGCCTTGCGGCCAAACTCAATGTGACCAAACCAGCAATCACCCGCGCGCTCGATACGCTCGGCGGGATGCGATTGCTGTCGCGCAAGCGCGATGAAGCCGACAAACGCAATGTGATCATCACACGTACGGTTGCAGGTGCGCTCTATTTGGAGGAACTTGGAGACCTTGTGGTCGAAAAGGCTCTGGAACTGCCGCGCTGATCGTCATCTAATATTTCGGATTTGAAACTCGACTATGTCCCAATCCCTTGACCGCCGTCGCCACCCGGTTCGCCCGGACCTCGCCGCCACCGACTATCAAGGACGGGTGAAAGCAGATCTTTTTGTCGATGGTGAAGTGTTTCAGATCGTGTCTGACAGTCTCGCCATCCGGCCCGAACCCCGGTCCGACCGGTCAATTGATACCGAAGCTTTGTGTGGTGAGTGGATTACCGTTTACGAGCAGACACCGGAAGGCTGGGCCTGGGGGCAGCTGGATACTGACGGCTATGTTGGTTGGTTTTCCTCAGATGGAATAGGTGCAGTACAGCCGGCGACCCACAGGGTCCGGGCTCTCAGAACCTATCGTTACCCTGGCGCAGATCTGAAATTCCCGCCTCGCGGGCTGTTGTCCCTGGGCGCGCAAGTCACCGTTTTTGGCGAAGCCGAAACACGCGGCCTCAAATACGCCCTGCTCAGCGATGGGTCTGCCGTTGTTTCCCGCCATTTGGTGCCAGTGGAAGATGTCGAAAACGATTGGGTTGGTGTTGCCGAGGAGCTGGTTGGAACACCTTATCTGTGGGGCGGGAGAACCAGCCTGGGGCTGGACTGTTCTGCCCTGGTGCAGCTGGCAGCGCAGGCGGGTGGAATTTCGCTGCCGCGCGACAGCGATATGCTCGAGGCAGAAGCCGGCAGGGAAATTTCGTTTGATGATCCCTCGATCTTCGAGCGTGGCGATCTGCTGTTCTGGAAGGGGCATGTTGGCATTATTGCCGGACCTAACGATCTTTTGCACGCCAATGGTTACACGATGACAGTTGCCCATGAACCACTTGATCAGGCAATCAAGCGAATTGCGGAGACGGAGTGGGGCGCCATCACCAGGGCGCGGAGGCTCCCTAAGGTTTGATCAACCCGGAAAAGTCTGCACACCGAGAGCTTCCAGATCGCCTGTTTCCGGATGTTGGACCAGACACAGCAGGCTTTCGCCTCCCTGGATGAAGCAGACCATGGGACGGTCTTGTGCCCGAATTTCCTCGTAAAGAGCTTGGCTGACACCTTCTTCGACATAAAACGGAAATTCGCCTGCCTCGGGACCACCAGCCCCAACAGGCCAGGGTGGTAATTTCGCCGTGCTGGATTCGTCGGCGTAATTGCTGACCCAGTCGGTGAGTGCCAGGTTCATGTCCTGAAACGTGAAGATGTCATAGAAGCCGAACAGGTCGCTGGGACCGAATGTGTCTGAAAATTCAATATCACCATTCTGGTTCCGGACGGTCAGGACAAGCTCACCAAGGCCGCATTCCCCTTGCGTGGTTGCTTCGGCTGTGTAGCTACCCAGCCAGGTCGCCTCAACAACTTGCGTGCAATCTTCGGCCATGGCCTTCTGGGCTTGCACAGGAGTTGGAGAGGTGAATTGAATGCCGCCAAAAAATGCACAGGCAAGCACGAATGCAATTGATTTCTTGAAATTCATGGATCCCTCATATCGTCCTGAAATCGTTGGGGGACCTTAGGTCAGGACCCAAATACCGGCAACCGCTAGCTTTTTGGCGCCAGGGCAAGCTTTGGCTCGGAAGTGGATACGTCTTCCTTTTGTTCCTGAATTTCACCGAGTTCAAGGTCTTCGATCCTGTTGCTGCGCTTGCTGATCTTGTCCGTGGAAATCAGGATCTGGTCGATATCCTTGTTCGCCTGGGCGAAGTGGGACTGCAGCTTGCCAACGCGGTCGTTGAGGCGACCGACGTCAGAGATCAAATGGCCGACTTCCGCCTGGATCAAGTGTGCCTGCTCACGCATCTTGGCGTCGCGCAGAACAGACTGGATTACCTGGATGGACAGCATGAGCAGAGACGGTGAGACAATCACGACCCTTGCCCGATGGGACTTTTGGACAAGGTCCTCGAAGTTCTCGTTCAGTTCGGCGAACACGCTTTCTGAAGGCACAAACAGGAAGGCCGTATCCTGCGTCTCGCCGGGCAGAAGATATTTTTCACTGATGTCCTGAATGTGCTTGGTGAAATCCCTGCGAAATTGGCTCTGGGCGTATTTCAGCTGGTCTTCAGAGTCTGAGTCGCGCAGAAGGTTGAAAGCTTCCAGCGGAAACTTGGCATCAATGGCAAGCGGTGGTGCCCCGTTGGGCATATGGATCAGGCAATCCGGACGGCTGTTGTTGGAAAGCGTTGCCTGGAAGGAATAGGTGCTCGGGGCCATCTGGTCCTGAATGATCGCTTCCATCCGGCCCTGTCCAAAGGCGCCTCGCGTCTGCTTGTTCGACAGGATCGCCTGAAGCTGCCCGACCTGACCGGAAAGATCCGTGATGGTGCTTTGCGCACGGTCGATCACGGCCAGGCGTTCGTGCAGGTGGCGTAGTCCGTCCTGCGTCCGCTTGCTTGTGTCGGCCATGGAGAGACCGAGCTTGTGCCCCATGCCGTCAAGACGCTCGTTCACCGCGCGCATCATGTCGGATTGACGTGAGCCGAATACTTCCGCCATCGTCTGCATGCGGCCTGTCATTTCCCCTTGGGACTTCAGGAGCTGAGACAGGTGGCTTTCAAGTTCATGGATTTGTTCGGTTGCGGCCGTATCAGCTTCTGCCCGCAGCCTGATCTCCCGCATCGTCTTCAAAACCAGCCAGACAATCACGGCCAACAGAAACAACCCGCCGGCTATGGCGGTTTCCAACACCGTCACCGGACGGCCACTCAACTGAAACAGGATCTCATTCATGAAACAAACATAGAACGATTCGGGGCAAAGGTGCATCTGCGCGGCGTTTCAAAACCGTTGATCATATCTGTCGAACCCGTGAATTGCGCGTTGACCACCGCCGCATGATTGCCTATGTCAGGCGCATGACTCTACGTTCGATTATCACCATTCCCGACCCGGTTCTCCGCGAGCTCTGCGCGCCGGTTGAAACGGTCGACGATGACGTCCGTGCACTGGCAGACGACATGCTGGACACGATGTACGACGCGCCGGGTATCGGCCTTGCCGCCAGCCAGATTGGCGTCCTGAAACGCATCTTTGTACTTGATGTGGCAAAGGAAGACGCACCGAAGGAACCGATGGTCTTCATCAACCCGAAGATCGTCTGGTCAAGCGAAGACATGTCTGTTTATCAAGAGGGTTGCCTGTCCATTCCCGAGTATTTCGAGGATGTTGAGCGTCCGACAGAAGTCACGGTTCAGTTCATGAACCGGGAAGGCGCCGAGCAGGAAATCAAGGCGGACGGCTTGCTGGCAACCTGCATTCAGCACGAACTTGACCATCTCGACGGGAAATTGTTCATTGATTACCTGTCGAAGCTGAAGCGCGACCGCGTGGTCAAGAAGTTCACCAAACAGGCAAAATTAGCCGGTATTCTTTAAAAAGCAGCAAGGGGTGGCGACGTCATGGATCAGGTCTTGTTCCTGAAGTTATTCGCTGCGCTCTTTGCCATCATGAATCCGATTGCCAATCTACCGGTGTTCCTGTCACTGACAGCGGACAAGGGCGAGGGCTTTCAGCGCAAGGTGGCGCTCACTCTTTTGATCAGCCTGTCGATCGGCTCCGTGGTGATCGGGCTTTCCGGCGATATTATTCTGAAAGTGTTTGGCATCAGCCTGAATGCGTTCCGGCTGGCTGGTGGATTTCTCATTCTGCTGATCGCGCTCAACCTGATTTCCGGTGAGAAGAGCAAATCTCACCATGGGACGGACAAGGAACGTGCCCATCACGAGGAACAGGAAAATCCTGCGATCTATCCTCTGACCGTTCCAATCCTGCTCGGACCCGGGTCAATTTCCACCATGATCATCTTTCGTGGTCAGGTTACGGGCACTTCAGAAGAAATAGCCTATATCGCAGCAATCGCTGCAGCGGTCGGCGTCCTGATTGTCACGTTTTTTGCTGCGCCTTACCTGTCCCGATTCCTTGGCCAGACCGCAACAAGTGTGATGAGCCGCCTGATGGGCATGATCCTGGCTGCAATTGCCATGGAAATGATGACGGGCAGCCTCAAGGTGCTTTTGCCAGGACTGGCGTAGGCCATTCCTGGCTGAAACAAACGACTCGCAAATACAGCAGCAATCTTCAAGAACGCCGGAACAATGGTCGTTTTTGACCGGCTATGCAGATGAGCGCAGCAAGTTGGTGCAGGTTTTCCTTCCTTACGGATTCTTCCTGCCTTGTAAGCCGTGGCCTAAAACGCAATAAGGGGCAGTCTTTTTCAACCATTCAGGAGCCACCAGAAGCCTCATGTCACTACGCGTCGTTTTTATGGGCACCCCGGAATTTTCTGTGCCGACCTTGATGGAAATTGTCGGGCAGGGTTATGAGGTTGTAGCCTGCTATTCACAGCCACCACGCCCGGCTGGCCGCGGCATGGACCTGAAAAAATCACCGGTGCATGAAGCTGCTGAATCCTTCGGTATTCCGGTTTTCACACCTGACAGCCTGAAGAGCGAAGAGGATCAGGCGCAGTTCGCGGCTCTGCAGGCGGATGTTGCCGTAGTGGTGGCCTATGGTCTTTTGTTGCCTCAGGCGGTGCTGGATGCTCCCGAAAACGGATGCCTCAATCTTCATGCCTCCATGCTGCCGCGCTGGCGCGGCGCAGCGCCGATTAACAGGGCAATCATGGCAGGCGACACGGAAACAGCGGTTCAGGTGATGCGCATGGAAGCCGGTCTGGATACCGGTCCCGTTTGCTTGTCGGAAACCGTCGCAATTGGTGAAAACACGACCGCAGGCGAGCTGCACGATCAGCTTTGTGGTCTGGGCGGCGACCTCATGGGACGTGCCCTTGCAGCATTGTCCAGGGGTGCTTTGGGTGAGCAGGTCCAGTCTGAAGAAGGCGTCACCTACGCCAAGAAGCTTTCCAAGCAGGAAACCCGTATAGACTGGTCCATGTCTGGCCAGGAGGTCCACAATCACATTCGCGGGCTTTCACCATTTCCCGGTGCCTGGTGTGAAATGACGCTTGGCGGAAAAAAAGAACGCGTCAAGATTCTCAAAAGCACTCTTGCCGAAGGTGCTGGTGCCCCCGGTACCGTGCTGAACACAGACGAAGTTCCCGTCATCGCCTGCGCAACAGGCGCCATTCGGCTTGAGCAGGTACAGCGGGCGGGGAAAAAACCCATGAGCGGTTCGGATTTCCTGCGTGGGGCGTCGCTTTCTGCAGATGCAGTTCTGGACTAAGCTGCTCACAGGAGAGACATATGACTGATATAGCAGCCGAAAAATCCTTGACGATCCGAGACGTGGCCTCGAATGACGAAGACGTTGTGCGAGATGTCGTCACCGCCGCGTTTCCGACGGATATGGAAGCACGTCTTGTTCATACGCTGCGTCATTGCGGGGCCTTGGTGCTGGAACAGGTTGCTGTTGACGCGAGCGGAGCGGTGGTTGGCCATGTTGCCTACAGCCGCGTGACACCTGCAGCAATTGGTGCCGGCCAGGCACTCCAGATCGCGTGTCTTGCACCGGTTTCTGTCCAGCCCGACAAGCAACGCTCGGGTGTCGGCTCTACCCTGATCAAGGCCTCCTTGGAGAAGTTGAAGGAGCTCGGAGAAGACCTTGTTCTGGTGCTTGGGCCTCCTGCCTACTATCCACGCTTTGGCTTCGATCCTGTCCTGGCCCGAAAGGTTCAGGGCCCTTATGCCGGTGATCCGTTCATGGCGCTGGCGTTGACCGAAGCCGGGTCTCGCGATTTGCCCATCGAAGTGGCATTTGCCACGCCTTTTGAAGAATTTGAATAGATGCCACGATACAAGCTGACCGTGGAATATGACGGCCGGCCATTTTGCGGCTGGCAGCGACAGGCCAATGGGCCTTCGGCACAGGCCGTGATTGAACGGGCCGTCAAGGGCTTCTCGGGCGAAGAGGTGACCATTGGTGGTGCCGGACGAACAGACACCGGCGTGCATGCAACGGGGCAGGTGTGCCACGTGGATTTGTCCAAAACCTGGCCGGTGAAAACGATCATGGGCGCGATGAATTATCATTGCCAGCCTGACCCGGTGGTCATCATGGATTGCGAGGAAATGCATGAAGGCTTTGATGCGCGGTTTTCAGCAATCCGCCGCTCTTACCGCTACCGCATTCAAAACCGTATTGCGCCGTTAACCCATCAGCGCGGGCTGGCCTGGCATGTGAAACCGGACCTCGATGCCGAGGTAATGCACGAGGCCGCTCAGGAATTCGTGGGTCACCATGACTTCACGACTTTCCGGCATTCGCGCTGTCAGGCGAAAAGCCCGGAAAAGACGCTGGAGGAATTCCGTGTTTACCGCGAGGGTGATTTTGTCATAGCTGAATGTTCGTCCCGTTCATTCCTCCACAACCAGGTCCGCTCGATGGTTGGCTCTTTGCGTCTGGTGGGTGAGGGGAAGTGGGCCCTGGGCGATATTTCCGAGGCACTTATCGCCCGCGACCGCAAGGCTTGCGGTCCGGTAGCGCCTGCCGACGGGCTTTATCTGACACGCGTCGATTACCGGCCTGTCCAAGTGGATATCGACTCGTTTGCAGAGTGGAAAGTTCGTAAAGAAGCGCAGGATGTCGGGAACGAAAGTGAAGCCTAATGCTTAATTTCCCTCAGTAGGTTCCTCCTCCGGCATCACAACGCACTTCCTGTAAAGATGCCATGTGGTGTGGCCGAGTACCGGCAGCGACACAATCAATCCAAGAAATCCCGGAATAATCGAAACAATCAGAACGGCCGTGACCACAAATGCCCAGCCGATCATCGGTACGGGCGAGGTAACAACAGCACGCACGCTCGTAATCATCGCCGTGATGAAATCCCTGTCTTCTTCCAGCAGCAGCGGGAACGAAATGACCGTGAGCGAAAACAGGATCAGCGACAATACAGCGCCGAGCAGATGTCCTACGGCCAGGAACATCAACCCTTCCGGTGTGGAGACAACCTCGGTCAGGAATTCTTCAAAAGTAGCGAAGGATCGAAAGCCGAGAAACAAGGCCAGCAACAGGCGTACCTGATACATCCACATGATCTGGATGAAGAGTACAACAAACGCCATCCAGGAGAGTTCCCTGGATTTTTGCGCCCACATCGTTCCCAGTATCTGTGACCAGGATAACTCTTCACTGCTTTCGAGGCGCCGGCTCACTTCATAAAGGCCGACAGCGGCAAAGGGGCCGATGAGTACAAATCCGGCGGCTGCCGGATAGGACAGGTAACTCAGGTTGAGCGCTGCAGCACTGAAAATCACGAACAAGCCGCCGAGCGCAAAAAAGGCACCTATTGTGAGCCCGTAAACCGGTGCTTTCCGAAAATCGGACAGGCCTGCGGCCAGCGCATCAATGACATCGTTGACACTGATCTTTCTGACCTGCGGCATCGGTCGCAAACCCGTTTCCGCCGATGATCCGGCGTTTGTCTCAGACGTTTTGTTTTCGCTCATCCGCCAGCTTCCTCCCAAAAGCCAATGATCCATCTACCTCCGGTAGACAAGCAATCCTAGCCATGGAACGCAAGTTGGCAATGCGGAGAAGGACTTACATAGCCAGTTCGTCGGTTGTCTTTCCCGCGAAGGCTGGGATCCAGTATCCATCTGACTTCGCATGTGTTTCAGAAAACTCTGTGGGTACTGGTTCCCGGTTTTGCCGCTGTGCGGCAAACTGGGATGACAATTGAGGTGAATTGTCAGCGTCCAACTTAGTGCTTCTCCCGGTGGACCAATGGCCCGCAAATCAATAACAATTATGCCTGTCACCTGATGGAAGTGAGCCGGGAAAGGGCAAGTCGATGGCAAAAATCACCAAAGTCGAGATGCGCATGATCGACCTTGCGCCAAAGGTGCAGCGTGTGGATGCCATACAGTCTTTTGTCAGTCAGGAGACCCCGATTGTGACAGTCACTGATAGTGATGGCGCGGTTGGAACCGGCTACAGCTATACAATCGGGACCGGCGGGCCTTCGGTGATGGCGTTGCTGGAGCACACCTTGGCTCCGGCGCTCCTCGGAAAGGATCCGGAGCGGATTGACGGTATTTGGCGGGACCTGCTCTTTCGCACGCATGCGACTTCTGTGGGGGCGATTACCTCGCTCGCTCTTGCGGCAATAGACACGGCCTTGTGGGATTTGCGCTGTCGAAAGCACGGTTTGCCACTTTGGAAGGCAGCAGGTGGAGCGCGCGAAAGCATCCCCCTTTACTCCACCGAGGGCGGTTGGTTGCATCTGGAGACCGGTGCGCTTGTCGATGACGCGCTTGCGATGCAGGCACAAGGCTTCAAGGGCTCCAAGATCAAGATCGGTCGCGAGCACATCAGTGAAGATGCCACCCGACTTGCAGCCGTGCGTGCTGCGGTGGGAGACGGCTATGAAATTTTCGCTGATGGCAACCAGGGCTTCTCGCTCTCCGAGGCGATCCGCCGCGCGCAAGTGCTCGAAGCCAACGGCGTTGGCTGGTTCGAAGAGCCGCTTCAGGCTGATGACGTGTCCGCCCATGTAGAATTGTCACGCCGCACGTGTGTACCGATCGCGGTCGGCGAAAGCATGTATTCACTGAGCCAGTTCAAGGACTACTTGCAGGCCGGTGCGGCCAGCGTTGTGCAGGTCGACGTCGCCCGCATCGGCGGCATCACACCATGGCTCAAGACTGCACATTTGGCCGAGGCGTTCAATGTCATGGTCTGCCCGCATTTCCTGATGGAATTGCACCTCTCACTGGTCTGCGCGATACCAAACGCCAAGTGGCTGGAATACATTCCGCAATTGGATACCGTGACGCGCGAACAGATGCGGATCGAGAACGGTTTTGCCGTGCCGTCTGACGAGCCTGGCCTCGGTATCGCCTGGGATTGGGATGCAATCGAGGCACAGGAATTGTTCCGCAAGTCGGTCACAACAGACTGAACGCGAAAGAACGCCGCTGTAATGCCTCCAGAACGCCTTGCCATCCCGGTAGAAACGGCGGGTGAGTAAACCAAAAAAGGAGTAATGTTGCCGGGACGACAATCAGGTGAAGTGTTTAGCGTCAGGTCCCCGCCGGCTTGGGTTCTGCCGCCGCTGCCGCCGCTGCCGCCGTTGTCAGCTGTTCCTTTTGTTCGTCATCCAGCTTGACGTTTTCCGGAAGCTGCACACGCACCTCTTTACGGGCAAATTGAATACCGTTTTCTTCAAAGGCCTTTTGGACTCGTTTGTAGATTTCCTTGCGGACACCAAACTGCTTGCCGGGTTTGGTTGTAAACTTGCCGCGCACCAGGATGCCGACATCGTCGACGCCCGTGACGCCTTGGCCCTTAAATGGGGCAAGAATGTCTTCCTGGAACTCCTCCATTTCCATGATTTCCTGACCAATCTTTTTGAAGAGCTTGCGCACCTTCTCGACATCCGTATCGAAGGGAACTGTAAATTGAAGCTTCATGATCACCCAGTCACGAGACAGGTTGGTGAGATTGGAAATCTCACCGTAGGGCACGATATGAACCGCGCCTTTGGTGCCCCGGAGTTGAAGGGAGCGGACGGAGATTTTCTCAATTGTGCCTTGAGCGCCGCCTGTGTTGACGAATTCTCCCATCCGGAAGGCGTCGTCCAGAAGAAAAAATATTCCGGCGACGACATCCCGCACCAGTGTTTGAGCTCCAAAACCAACTGCCAGACCGATCACGCCGGCACCGGCAAGCAGCGGCGTGATGTTGACACCGAGTTGGCTAAGCGCCAGCAAGCCGGTGAGGATGATGATGGTGACCTGCAGCACCACCCGGATCAGTGGCAAGATCGTTGCGAGTCGCGACTTGCCAGCGCCGCCCATTTCCGCATCGTCGTCCTGGGATTCCGTTGGCGGTGAATCTTTTGCCAGTTGATGGCTGACCCAGAGATTGGTGATCTCCCAGGCAAGATATCCTGCAGCGAGGATCAGTAGAAAAACAACACTGTTTCGCGCAACAGCAGAGCCGTCGTTGGCGCCGAGCGCCAAAAGATTAAGTCCGTAAATGCGTCCAACCATCAGTATCAGGAAGGCCAGCAGAGCAACCCTGGCAATGCGGACATAACTGTGCCGTGTCTGCATGTGTGCAGCTTCTGCAATCGGCCCCTCACCCTGCATGGGCGGTACGATATGCGAGACGATGCCGCGCACCATCGTGTCGAGGAATGGGGCAAAGATGACCAATGTTATGACGGCCAGCGACTGACCAGCTGCCAGCGCCTCCATGCCCATGCTCGCAGCCACCTGGACCAAAAGCCAATTGAAAGCGATGAAGATCATCGAAAAATACGGCCAGAATTGCGCCATGCGCTCCAGACCGCTCGTGGGCTCTTCATCGTCGCCAAGAATGATGCTGGTAAGGCCGTGCCGGGCCCGCCAGATCACTGCGATGATCCAGAAATTTATGCCGAAACCGACAAAGAAACGGAAAGTGCCCTCGGCACTTTGTCCGGCGCCAACCATGACATTGCGCAGGAAGAACGCCATGCCGACAACGGCAAAGAGCGTGGTGAAACTGCGGTAAAGCGATTTTGCTGTCGCATCATCCGCCGTCACAAGGCGAAGTTCGCGGCGGTGTGGTGCCAGTGCAAAACGCAACAGGGCTGCAACCAGCATCGGAATGAAAACGATCCAGTAGACAGCCATCAGGGCATAGGTTTGGGTGGTCGGATCAATAACCGCAACAACACCGACGACGTATGCAACAATCGCAAAAACGATCAAGCCTCCGAGGTCGAGACCGGCCCGGGTCGAGACAAGTTTGACTGTCTCATACAAGCTCTCGGGCATTTGGGTCTTGATCTTGTCGCGTTTGGACGCGGTCAATCGATTGATCAGAAACTCCGCAGCAAAACCCGCAGCCAGTATCAGCGCAATGGACCCAATCAGAATATGAATTGGTCCGGCAACCGAACCGGCAAACAGGGCGCCTATGCTTACGAAGACACCGGTAAACAGGGCAGGCAGGTTTTTGAAATGTCCGACGACCATGGCTCCAAAATCTGCCAGCACGGTTCGTACGCTTTCAATAAAACCCGGCCCTTGCTCCGCGCCGGTCGCTTGCAGCTCTCTCGTGGCAGCGCTTTGCTGCAAGAGGGTCATGAGGTCAGTGAGCGCATCGACCTGTTCGGGGTCCAGGTCCGAGACAAGCTTTTCCATCGCCTCCTTCTGCAATGCAGGCGGAAGAGTTGAAGTTGTGTCCTGCGCGATAGCTGGAATGGAAAAGAGAAAAAGAACAGCAAAAACAATTGAAAATACACTTGAAGTCAGGTGTGGCTTCCAAGCACCGGTCATAAGTGAGCCCCCGCAGCGGTGTTGAACTGAATGCGCCTAAGATAGACCTGCTGCCGGAACAAAATCCATCAAAAACACCAAGGGTAATTTTGTCGTTGCCGGTACGGCACTGAGGCTTGCGTCAATCTCACCTCAATATTGTTGCAAGGGAAACCACGTGAGAGCTTGATCCGGGCAGCTTATGCGTCTACGTCCATTTCAGAACAATCAATGTGAGTGGGTTTGAATGACCACGCCTCAGATGAGCGCGAATATTACGCCGGGCCCGGTTTGGGCCGTATTGAGCCCTATTGGCCGTATGGGCAGGGAGCCATATTGGCTCTGTTTTGGCCTTGTCTGGATCATCATGGGCATTGCGATCAGGGTCTGGTGGATGTCGACACCGGAAACGCCCACACCCGAGGCTGTCGCGGCTGCTGAATTCGTGGGAACAAATCCCTTGTTTCCGCTTCTGTTCTTTGTTCTGCAATGGTTTGAACTGGCACTTGTCATCAAGCGCCTTCAGGACATCGGCCAAAGCGGTTTTCTGGCGTTGCTGATTTTCGTTCCGTTTTTGAATCTTCTGATGCTGATTGTTCTGGGTTTTGTACCGAGCCAGACGGAGCCGAACCGTCACGGGCCGCTTCCCAACAGCTACTGGCGCAAGCGCTGAGCGGATCATCTAATTCCTAAATTTCCCAAGATGAGAAACAAGTCCATGTCTTCCTCAGCAGTTTCCATTGCCCAGGACCTCATTCGCTGCCCCTCAGTGACACCGGCAGAAGGCGGTGCGCTGTCTTCCCTGGAAGCGCTGCTGAGCAAGGCCGGATTTAAAGTTTCCCGGGTGATCTTTCAGGATGAAGACACGCCTGATGTCGAGAACCTGTTTGCCACAATCGGTTCGGGCAAACCGCATTTTGTTTTTGCGGGGCACACGGACGTCGTTCCGGCAGGCACGGAAAGCGACTGGAGCCATGGGCCTTTCGAAGGCACGATTTCAGACGGCGTTTTGTTTGGGCGTGGCGCCGTCGACATGAAAGGCGGGATCGCTTCCTTCGCTGCTGCCGCTCTTGACTACGTCCAGGAAGCGGGCACGGATTTAGGTGGAACCATTTCGTTTCTCATCACCGGAGATGAAGAAGGCCCGGCCGTCAACGGTACTTCAAAGTTGCTTGAATGGGCCACGAATGAAGGACACCGGTTTGATGCCTGTATTGTGGGTGAACCGACAAACCCGGAAAAACTTGGCGATGCGATCAAGGTTGGCCGTCGCGGGTCACTGTCTGGCATTGTGACCGTTGCTGGTGTGCAGGGGCATGCTGCTTATCCGCATCTGGCCAAAAATCCGATACCGGGTCTCGTCAAGCTGATGGCGGCTCTGGATGCGCTTGAACTGGACAAGGGCAACGAACGCTTTCAACCCTCGAACCTGGAAATCGTGACGGTTGATGTCGGCAATCCGGCGTTCAATGTCATTCCAGCGCGTGCGGAAACCCGTTTCAACATTCGCTACAATGACGAGTGGACACTGGAAAGCCTGAAAGCCAGACTTCTTGAGACCTTGAATTCGGTAGATCTTGATGGGCTTGAGCTTGATATCCAGTTCAAGCGGGACGCTAGTGAGTCTTTCCTGACCAAGGATGAAACGCTGATTGCAGCGCTCAGCAAAGCCGTTGAAGCGGTGACAGGTCGCTCACCGGAACTGTCGACCGGTGGCGGCACGTCGGATGCTCGGTTTATCAAGAACTATTGCCCTGTCGTGGAATTTGGACTTGTCGGACAAACTATGCACAAGGTGGATGAGTGTGTTGCGGTCAATGACCTTGACCAATTGGCTGCAATCTACAAGAATTTTCTCGTCAGTTATTTTTCAAAGTAAACTGGAGCTGCCTGAATTTGATCAGCTTGAACGAGATACGCGCTGCGCTGGATGGATCCTGGCTGCTTTTGCGCAACCGACCGGAAGGCATGGAATATTTCGACCAGTCGATACAGGGGTTCTGGCGTTCGTTCTCGGTAATTTTTTTACTGATACCGGTCTTTCTGGTCAGCGGGCTTGCCGAGAAAGAGTTCTATTTTTATGAGAACCTTTATCATCCCGCTACGTTTCCTAGTGATGCCTATTGGACAGCGCAGCTTCTGGGTCTGGGCATTGATTGGTTTGCGCTGCCGCTAATCCTGGCAGTGCTTGCCGTTCCGATCGGGATTTCAAACCGCTATGTGCCGTTCATCGTTGCGCGAAACTGGACCAGTCTGCTGGCTTCGATTCCTTATCTGATTACTTATCTGCTGTTTCTTCTTGGGCTGGTTCCTTCGGGAATTGCAGTGCTGCTTTCCTTTACCAGTCTGGTTGTCGTGCTTTGGTATCGATTTCTTGTTGCCCGGATAGCGCTTCAGGCGGCGACTAGTCTCGCCGTCGGCGTTGTTGTTCTGGATATTCTTTTGACGCTGGTTATTTCTCAATTGGTCGGGCAACTCTGGGGCGCATAACTTGGGGCGCGTAACTTGGGACGCGCATTTCGAGGTGCACGAAAAACCCCCGCCTTCAAGGAAGACGGGGGGCATATTCATCTGCTGGCTGAACCCAAAAATTCAGACGTTTGCTTAGTCGCGCAGCAGTTCGTTGATCGCCGTCTTGGAACGGGTTTTCTCGTCGACGGTTTTGACGATGACCGCGCAATAAAGGTTCGGCGCAGCTTCACCGTTGCCCATCATGGTCGATGTCGGCATGGAACCGGCAACTACAACAGAGTATGGCGGAACTTCACCATAAGAAATTTCGCCGGTCATGCGATTGACGATGCGGGTGGACTTGCCGATGAAGACGCCCATGCCAAGCACTGCACCTTCGCGAACGATACAGCCTTCCACGACTTCCGAGCGGGCGCCGATGAAGCAATTGTCTTCAATGATGACAGGGCCGGCCTGCAGAGGTTCCAGAACGCCGCCAATGCCGACGCCTCCTGACAGGTGCACGTTTTTGCCAATTTGCGCGCAGGAGCCAACGGTCGCCCAGGTGTCAACCATCGTGCCTTCATCCACATACGCGCCAAGATTGACGAAGGACGGCATCAGAACCACGCCATTACCGATGAATGCCGAGCGGCGCACGATGCAGTTCGGTACAGCACGGAAGCCGGCCTTTTCAAATTCGTTGCCGCTCCAGCTGTCAAATTTTGACGGGACCTTGTCCCACCAGGTCGCATCGCCCGGTCCACCCTTGATGATGTCCATCGGGTTCAGCCGGAAAGAAAGCAATACGGCTTTCTTGGCCCATTGATTGACAACCCAATCCTCGTCTTTCTTTTCGGCGACGCGCAGCTCTCCACGATCCAGAAGGTTTAATGTCGTTTCGACTGCGTCCCGGATTTCACCGGTAACGGACGTATCGATTGCTGCGCGGTCTTCAAAGGCTGCATCGATAATTTTGGAGAGAGAGGCGAGATCTTGGGTCATCAGGAAGAAGGTCTCCGGGCTTTGACAAATCAAGCGCGGACCTACGCCACTCAGCAAAGCCCTGTCAAGCGCTGGTCTCTTCTGATCAGGTCAGAGTTCTGCGCTCAAGCGCATCAAACTGCGACCAGAATGGTTGTCAAATGAAGGGTGGGGTTAAACGGTAGTTGAGGAAAATTCAATTATCTTGTTCGATGAACATGGGTATTAAGCCGGTTGTTGCAAGGTCTTGATGATAAGAAATCAATAAACTTTCGAAAGCCGATGCCGTGGAATTGTGGATCCCGATAACCATCTTTGCAGCGTTCTGTCAGAACCTGCGCACCGCCATGCAAAAGCACTTGAAAGGCAAGCTTGGCACCACCGGGGCAACCTTTATCCGGTTCGGCTATGGCGTCCCTTTTGCGTTTATGTATCTGCTTGTCCTGCATTTCGTCTTCAAGCACCCTTTGCCGTCTCCAAATCCAACCATGCTGATCGCGGGCGCGCTGGGTGGGTTGGCTCAGATATTCGGGACTTTCTTGCTGATTTATCTGTTCTCCTTCCGCAATTTCGCGGTTGGCACGGCTTATTCCAAAACCGAACCAATTCAGGCGGCCGTGTTCGGTTTTCTGGTGCTCGGTGAACATGTTTCGTTGCCAGCAGCGATCTGTATCCTGATCGGGATTGTCGGCGTGATCGTGATCTCACTGGCTCGGGTGCCCTTGACCATTTCTGCTGTGCGGTCGTCCTTGATTGGCCGCCCGGCACTGGTCGGGCTCGCGTCGGCTGCATTTTTCGGCGCATCTGCCGTGGCGTACCGCACAGCTTCGCTGTCGCTTGAGGGAACAGGTGTTCCGATGCAGGCTGCCTATGCGCTGGTATATGCGACGATGTTCCAGACGCTTGTGATGGGCGTATGGATGGCAATTCGAGAGCAGGATCAGTTGCGTGCCGTTGTTACGAACTGGCGCAGTGCTGTTTGGGTTGGTGCGTCAGGCGTTGCAGGGTCGGTCGGATGGTTTACGGCCATGACCTTGCAAAACGTTGCCTACGTCCGCGCTCTCGCCCAGATCGAGCTGGTTTTCACCTTCCTGGTGTCCTGGCTGGTGTTCAAGGAGGTGATTGTCCGCTCGGAGATCCTTGGCTGTGTCCTGATTGTTGCCGCGGTCATCGGCATCATCTTGCTGCGCTGATGCGATCCGAACCTCATTTTGTTCTCGGACCGCAAGAGAGAAATGGCTGTCCCGGACAAGCGAAGCTTGAGCCGGGACCAACGCCTGGCGAAACTTTCAGTCTCTGGTTTTGTGCAAATTTGGAGATCCCGGATCACCGCTTTGCTCCGTTCGCGACCGCGTTCAGAAGCTGCAAAAGTCCGAGGTGTCACAGCTATGGATTGAGCACTATCACCCGTGTCTCGCCGCCATCACAGGTATAACAGCAGCTTGAACAGCGGTTGCGGTTCTTGTAGCCAACACCCCAGTAACTGTTCGTGCGGTTTCTTACCCAGGCGCCATAGCAGACCGATTCACCGTAGCGACAGGAAATGCTGATGGTCTTGGTCGAGTAGTCGTCGAGTACGTAGATTTCGTTGCTTCCAGGCCAGACGTGACCCCGGCGGGTGTCTGAATAAAGCTCTACATCAACGATGTTGGAATGCTTGCTCTGAAAGCGCCAAACCAGCGTTTCTGCAGACGCCGGTACAACCGACACTGCGAAATAAACAAAAGTGATCGCCAGAATGACGGCGCTCAACAACCCTCTATGCATATTACTTCCCCCCTGAAGTCCGCAGGGCCGTTCCGGAATCAGGAAGCAGCCCCTTTCCATCGAATTATGGAATCATTTGTTGCGACAACGCAAGGAATGTTCACGCAAACAGTTGATTGACTACAGAGTTGCTTGGCAGTGAGATTAGATTGTTGTCTGAAGCCAGTCGCGGAATGCGGCAACAGGCCGGGTCAATGTGCGGGCAGGCGAGCGGACGAACCAATAGCCGGTGTCCAGCTCCACGATAGCCCAGTCTGGCGTTATCAGGTGGCCGGCCTGAAGTTCCTGCGCCACAAAACGCCGGTCAATCACAATGGCACCCATGCCTGCAATCGCTGCCTGGATGGCCAGATCCCGGCTCTGGAGGACCATGCCAGACTTTGTGTCCGGGTGGGTCAGTTCCGCTTTGTTCAGCCAATGGTCCCAGTCGTTGCGACGCGAAGCGCTGTGTAGCAGCCGCAAATTATCCAAAATCGAAGGGTCCGTTGGGGCCTTGCCTGCAAGCAGGTTCGGCGCCATTGCCACGGCAAGGTGCTCTTGCCACAAAAGATGACTTTCAACGCTTGGCCAGTTGCCCGTGCCAAGCCGGATTGCGCAGTCATAATTCTCCCGGTCCAGATCCACCATGCGCGTGGACGCTGAAAGCAAAAGTTCCACGTCTGGCTGGGCAGCTTGAAATTCGGGTAGCCGCGGGATCAGCCACCGGGTTGCGAAGGTTGATACCGTGCTGATACGGAGCTCGGTACGTCCCCTGCGTTTGAAACTGTCGACGGCATCTTCGATCCTGTCAAAGGCATCCCCAAGACTAAGCGCCAGGCGTTGACCTTCTTCGGTCAGTGTCAGGCCGCGTCCGTCTCGATTGACCAGCGTTGCGCCCAATTCACTTTCCAGCTTGCGCATCAGATGCGACAGGGCAGAAGGAGAAACCCCGAGCTTTTCGGCGGCGAGCGCGGCCCGTCCATGACGGGCAAGAAGTGAAAATGCATGCAGTGCGCGCAGCGACGCCATGAGCAGGATTGTCCTTCAGTTGAGTTTTGCTCAAAGTAAAGGACTTATGTTTCCAAGGCCAGCCCATTGCTAAAGGTCAACTGTTTGACCCTAGAACTGCCTTGAGAAATCCGGTCAGATCTTCGGTAACGAAGTCCACGTGAGGATAAGGTTCCCCTTCCATGTCCCAGGTTTCCTGGAAAATATCACGGGAGCCTTTCGGGATGATCAGCGCAGTGCACATTCCCAGACTATGGGGTACCTTCAGGTTCTTCGGCAGATCCTCGAACATCGCCGAACGTGCAGGTGAAATACCTGTTTGCTCCAGAAACCTGTCATAAGTTGCCCGGTTGGGTTTCGGAATAAGGTCCGCTTCGACAATGCCGAAGATGTCCTCAAAGTGTTCCGAAATTCCCAATGCTTCGGCCGTGCGCTCAGCGTGTGGGCGGTCGCCGTTGGTGAAAATGAATTTTCTGCCCGGCAACGCAGCAATTGCTTTTCCGAGATCGGGGTCAGGTGCCAGGCTGGAATAATCAATGTCATGAACGAAGGCGAGGTAGTCGTTTGGGTCGATCTTATGCGAACTCATCAGGCCGCGCAGGGTCGTGCCATATTCGTGATAAAGCGCTTTTTGATGGGCCATCGCCTCATCTCGGCCAAGGTCCAGAACCTTCTGGACATACAGCGCTATTTGTTCGTCGATCTGAGAAAAGAGGTCGGCTTCATGCGGATAAAGCGTATTGTCCAGGTCGAAAACCCAAGCCTCGACGCCTTTGTAAAGTCTCAGGTCCTGACGGTGAACATGCTGGCCCTCGTGGGGAATTGGTCGCTTTCCGGTCACGGGCGGATCAATGTCCCCGCACCACCATCGGTGAAGAGTTCCAGTAGAACTGCATGCGGCACCTTGCCATTCAGGATAACAACACCTTCAACACCCCGGTCCAAAGCCTCGATGCAGGTCTCAACCTTGGGAATCATGCCGCCGGAAATCGAGCCGTCTGCAATCATCTCGTGGGCCTTGCTGACGGACAGCTGCTTGATGAGCTTGCCATCCTTGTCGAGGACGCCTGGAACATCGGTCAGGAACAACAGGCGCTTGGCGTTCAGCGAACCTGCAATGGCACCTGCACATGTGTCGGCATTGATATTGTAGGTTTCACCGTCATCACCGGGCGCGACCGGTGCGACAACGGGAATGATGTCTTCCTTCAGCACGAGTTTTAAAACGGTCGGGTCCACAATTGCCGGTTCACCGACAAAACCAAGGTCGACAACGCTTTCAATATTACTGTCAGGATCGGTCACAGTGCGTTGCAGTTTGCGGGCGGTAACCAGATTGCCGTCCTTGCCACAAAGGCCGACAGCGCGGCCGCCTTCCGCATTGATCAGTTGTACGATTTCCTTGTTGATCGACCCGGCGAGTACCATTTCGACAACTTCGACCGTTGCCTTGTCGGTGACGCGCAATCCACCCTTGAATTCACTGACGATGTTCAGACGTTGCAGCATCTTGCCAATCTGCGGGCCACCGCCATGCACGACAACCGGGTTAACGCCCGACTGGCGCAACAAGGTGATATCACGGGCAAAAGCCTGACCTAGATCCGCGTCGCCCATGGCGTTGCCGCCATACTTCACGACAACGGTCTTGTTGTCGTAGCGCTGCATGTAGGGCAGGGCTTGAGCGATGATGTGGGCGCGGCCGGACGATTCAGGACTGGTCATTTAGGTGCGAAACTCGGGTTGGCTTAAGAGACTTGCGTGAAAGACCACCGCTATAAACGGTTTGACCGGTCTTCACAATCATTTGCCGAATTAGGGGCACCTGGCAAAGCTACTGGTTTGCCAGAACGCATAACTCGGCGCGCAGTTCGTCAACTCCTATATTCTTTTCAGAAGAAGTTGCGATGATTTGCGGATGCGCTGCAACCCGCTTTGCAAGGAGGTCTTGTGTCTCTGTGATCAAGCGGGCCAGCGCTGGCGGCTTGATCTTGTCGGACTTGGTCAGCACCACCTGATAGACGACAGCGGCTTTGTCCAAAAGGTCCATGGCTTCGAGATCGTTCTTCTTGATCCCGTGACGGCTGTCAATGAGGAGGATAATGCGGCGCAGGTTCGGACGGCCCCTGAGATAGGAAAACACAAGTTCTGTCCAGGCTGCCACAAGCTCCTTGGGAGCCTGAGCATAACCGTATCCAGGCATATCGACAATCGTCAGCGGCGTGTCCGGTGCAACGAAGAAATTCAACATCTGGGTTCTGCCGGGGGTGGAAGATGTGCGCGCCAGTCCCTTGCGCCCGGTCAGTGCATTGATCAGGCTGGATTTCCCGACATTGGATCGTCCTGCAAACGCGATCTCAATACCGGCCACGTTCGGCAGGTTGGCCATGTCGACAACACTGGTCAGGAATTCCCACTGACGTGCAAACAGTAGCCGGCCGGCTTCGAGATCTTCATCGGAGTATGTTTGTTCTTCGCTCATATTTGCCTTCTACCCTGCCTTGCCGGTGGCGTCGAGCCTGCAGTCGTGTTCGGCGGAAGCTCGTTCCAGCGCGTCAACATCCGCACTGCGAATTGCACTCAGGCAACGTGTTATTTTCTCGATCGGCCAATGCCACCAGGCAATATCCAGCAGGCGCTCTATGGTTTCTTCATCAAACCGCAATCGGACAACCCTTCCCGGGTTGCCAACAACAATTGCATAGGGGGGAACGTCAGAGGAAACCACAGCATGCGCACCAATGATCGCGCCTGAACAGATAGTGACACCAGGCATCACGGTGGCATTTGTTCCGAACCAGACATCGTGGTGGACGAGAGTGTCGCCGCGCAGATGATCGAAGATGGTGGCAGGCTCGTAACCTTCGCGCCAAGCGTCGCCGAAAATGTTGAACGGGTAGGTGGAAAACCCGGTCATGGCATGGTTGGCCCCGTTCATGATGAAGTTCGTTCCGGTTGCCAGTGCACAGAACTTGCCGATTTTCAGACGGTCGCCGATGAAATCGAAATGATAACGCACGTTGCGGTTTTCAAACTCACAGGCATGGGCTTCGTCGTTGTAATAGGTGAAGTCACCAACTTCGATAGTCGGACGGGTAATGACGTTCTTCAGGAAAACAGTATGCGTTTCGCCGTTGAAAGGATGACGTGTATCGGGAGAAGGGTCGTGCATGGGACCTCCAAATAAGCAAGTAACAAGGGAAGAAATTGCGCGTTGTGTGAACGCGGTCGACCTGCCGGTGAGCGACTTCGCCTTGCGGGATAGGTCTTGCTTTACTGGTTCATCGGTCCTGGCACTCCTTTGGCAGCTTCAACGCCGCGTTGAAATGAATAACTGCAACAAATCGAGAGCGGCCTCGGAAAAGAGTTTTGCTCTTGAATTGAAAAGGCCCCGCCGAATAGCGAGGCCCGTTGTCTAACAGGTCTTTCCGGGCTTGTCAGCCCCGGCCAGAGCCTACTCGCTTGAAGTCGACTTTTTCCGCTTGAATATGCTTGAGAGGTTGTCCCAGAGTTCCACTTTAACCCCCTGGCGGCGCATGATCACATACTGCTGGGTTACGGACAGCGTGTTGTTCCATGCCCAGTAGATGACGAGACCAGCCGGGAAAGACGCCAGCATGAATGTGAAGACGATCGGCATCCAGGTGAAGATCATCTGCTGCGTCGGGTCTGGTGGAGCCGGGTTCATCTTCATCTGGATGAACATGGTGATACCCATGATCAGTGGCCAGACGCCGAGCATGAGGAACGGTCCGAAAATCGGAACCACCGACGGATCCCACGGGATCAACCCGAAAAGATTGAACAATGAAGTGGGATCAGGTGCAGAGAGATCCTGGATCCATCCGAAGAATGGCGCGTGTCGCATTTCAATCGTGACGAACAGAACCTTGTAGAGCGAGAAGAAGACAGGGATCTGAACCACGATCGGCAGGCAACCCGCCAGTGGATTGATCTTTTCTTTCTTGTAAAGCTCCATCAGCGCCTGTTGCTGCTTCTGTCGGTCGTCTGCGTATTTCTCGCGGATTTCCGTCATCTGCGGCTGCACCAGCTTCATCTTACTCATGGAGACATAAGATTTGTTGGCGAGCGGGAAGAAAACCAGTTTGACGAGAACCGTAACCAACAGGATTGCGACGCCGAAATTGCCTGAGAAGTGGAAGAGCCAGTCAATGACGAAGAACATCGGCTTGGTCAGGAAATAGAACCAACCCCAGTCAACCATCAGCTCAAAATTCTGGATTCCCAAGGTTTCTTCATAGGAATCAATCAGGTTGGTCTCTTTGGCACCTGCAAACAGATAAGAACTTGCCTCACCGGTCGCGCCTGCTGACACTGTCACGGGGTTGCCGAGAAAGTCAGCCTGGAAGTTGCCGGTTGCCTTGGAGTGACTGAAACCGGGCTGGAATTCCTGACCCGGAACCGGGATCAATGTCGAAGCCCAGTACTTGTCGGTTATGCCGAGCCATCCCTGATCCACCTGCGGGACGGCAACCTTGCCTTCCTCTTCAAGGTCGGAATAGTCGACTTCCTTCAGGCCATCTTCACCAAAGACACCGATCAAGCCTTCATGCAGGATGAAGAAACCGGTGACTTCCGGCGTTCCCTGCCGCGCGATCAGGCCATAGGGATAAAGTGTCACAGGTTCAGACGTTGCGTTCTCAACCGACTGTTCAACCGTAAACATGTAATTTTCGTCGACTGAAAATGTACGTTTGAATGTCAGGCCCGCGCCGTTATCCCAAATCAGAGAAAGCGGGCTGGAAGGTGACAGAGTACTTGCGCCTGCAATGGACCACAGCGTGTCTGGTCCAGGAACGGCGATGCCAGCGGAGCTATCCGTTGTCCAGCCGTAGTCCGCGTAATAGGGATTGGGGCTGCCTTTGGGCGAGAACAGCACAATCGTTGGGCTGCTCTTGTCAATTGTCTCGTGATAGTCCTTCAGCCGAATGTCATCGAGCCTGCCACCGGTCAGGTTGATTGAGCCTTCAAGGCGAGGGGTGTCGAGAACCACACGGGTCGATGCGGCAAGTGCCTTGTCGCGGCTTTCAAAGACATTAGGTGTGCCCGCGGCCTGCGACGGTGCTGTTGCATCAGTACCAGAAGAAACGGAAGGGCGCGGGGCATCCGGGTTCGCCGCACCGACGGCCTGTTTGGCGGCCTCGTCCTGTTGCTGTTGTTCAAGAGCCGCCTGCTGGCGCTCAAGCTTGGGACCGGCGATGAAATATTGCCAGCCAAGCAGAACAATCAGGGAAAGAACGACTGCAAGAATCGTGTTTCGGTTTTCAGAAATCAACTGGAATTACCCCTATATCCTGCACGGTGTCATTTATGTTGCCTGTTATTACGGCGCGGTTTTCCCCGTCCGCGCGGTGTCCCGGGCTCCAGCACTTGTGTCAGGCCTGATTTAAGGTCTTCGACAAGCTTTTGAAAGGGAAGAGTGAGAGCGCTATCTCTTGCGACCAGAACAAAATCCGCTTTTTGCGGAATTTCGGCTGGAGCGAGATCTGCGACTGCTGCACGAAGACGCCGCTTGATTCGGCTGCGCACGACGGAATTACCGGTTTTCTTTGTGACCGTATAGCCGACGCGTGGTGCCTCATCAGAGCCTCGTTTTAATCCCTGAACGACAAAAGCGCGCCGTCCCAGCCGGCCGCCTTTGGCGACTGCAAGGAATTCGGAGCGCTTTTTGAGTGTGTCCATGGTGGCGGATTGGTGTTGGCAGACGCCGCCAACCCGGCGCACTGCGGGCCTGACGCGATTAAGCGCTAAGGCTCTTGCGACCTTTGGCACGACGGCGAGCAAGCACCACACGGCCGTTTTTGGTGGCCATACGTGCGCGGAACCCGTGGCGGCGCTTGCGGACAAGACGGCTCGGTTGATACGTACGCTTCATTGTTCTTCTCCGCGCGATTTTATGCGCGGCCCTTGTTTATTTGAATTCTTTGGAGAAAGCACTCGATGCGCTAAAAAAACGCAGCTCTTAACAGCCTTGGGTTCGAATGCATGTCCCGGTCGAGCGCGCTTATAAGGGCCAAGCTGCTTCAAGTCAACGATGCCATGCAAGAATCTCGGCATTTTACAGCGATCACGCGTAGGTGAAGCTGAGCCCGCCGAGCGTCACTTATCAGTGATCCCTGCTTATTTTCAAAAGGATTAAGTTACATCTGCTTATTAATGGAGTGTGGCAGGCGTTATTCTGCCGGTTTTTTGAAACGGGAAGAGATATGCCGGGTGATGAGGTCAACAATATGACTGCGCCAAATCAATCAGAGCCGTCAGGCGAAGTTGCACCCAAGCTCTCCTTTTTCCACCGATTGAAAAGATGGTTACCTCTTGTTGTTCTGCTTCTTCTGATGATCTTGGCATTTTCACAAGGACTGCACAATCATCTGACCCTCTCGAACCTCATCATGAAGCGCCAGGAGTTGGCCGGATTCGTTGAACAGAATTTCGCACTCGCTATCCTCGCTTATATGGGCATTTACGCTGTTGCCGTCGCTCTATCCATTCCGGGCGCGACCTTGATGACCATTGCAGGCGGATTTTTGTTTGGTTGGATCCTGGCAGGATTCGCGACCGTGTTTAGTGCATCGCTTGGTGCCTGCGCAGTTTTTCTGGTTGCAAGATCTTCACTTGGAGAAGTGCTGACAAGGCGTGCCGGGCCTTTCTTGTCCAAACTCGCTGAGGGGTTCCGCAATGACGCTTTCAACTACCTGCTGTTCTTGCGTTTGACGCCTGTTTTTCCTTTCTGGCTGGTGAATATCGCGCCGGCCGTTTTTCAGATGCCGCTTGCATCTTATGCTCTGGCAACATTTGTCGGCATAATCCCGGGCACCTTCGCTTTCGCATTCATCGGTTCAGGCCTCGATAGTGTGATCGAAGCGCAAGAGGCAGCCAATCCAGGCTGCGTTCAGGCGGGAAGCTGCCATGTTGACGTCTCTGCCCTGGTAACACCGGAACTCCTGGCAGCCTTTTTCGCACTTGGTTTGGCCAGTCTCATTCCCGTTGTGCTTAAAAAAGTTCGGTCCCGCTGATCAATTCCGCATGATAGTTTTCTCTGCCTCTTGAATGGAGCCTTTTATGGCAAACCTGCTGACCCCGGATATTTGTGTGATTGGCGCCGGTTCTGGCGGCCTTTCGGTAGCTGCAGCCGCTGCTGCCTTCGGGGTGGAAGTTGTCTTGATTGAAAAAGGGCTTATGGGCGGAGATTGCCTGAACTATGGCTGCGTTCCCTCAAAAGCCTTGCTGGCAGCGGGAAAAGCCGCCAAGGGCGGAGCGAAGAATGCGCAGTTCGGAATTACCTCCAATGGTCAGACGATCGACTTCGCCAAGGCAAATGATCATGTACGCAAGGTCATCGCGACGATCGAACCACATGATTCGCAGGAGCGTTTTGAGGGGCTGGGTGTAACGGTTTTGCGAGAACGGGCAGCGTTCATTTCCAAAGACGCGGTTTTGGTTGGCAAGACTGAGATCAGAGCGCGCCGATTTGTGGTCGCAACAGGTTCAACAGCTTTCGTGCCACCGATCCCCGGGCTTGATCAGGTTCCCTATCTGACAAATGAGACGTTGTTTGACCAGCGTGAAAAGCCGGAGCACCTCGTTATTATCGGCGGTGGGCCCATTGGTCTGGAAATGGCGCAGGCCCATTGCCGCCTCGGCGCAAAGGTTACAGTGTTCGAGGCTTTCAAGGCGCTTGGAAAAGACGACCCGGACATGTCTGCAACTGTACTTGAGGCTCTCAGGTCAGAAGGCGTGGAAATTCTGGAAGAAACCAGCGTAGACCGCGTCGAAAAGCAAGAGACCGGGATCGACGTTTTTGCAAAGTCCGGCAACGGGCAATCTGTGGAGGTCAGGGCAAGTCACATATTGGTTGCAACGGGCCGTGTACCGAATGTTACCGGACTGGGGTTGGAGCAGGCTGGTGTCGAATTCGATAAGAGTGGCATCAAGGTCGACAAAGGCTTGCGCACCTCGAACAGGAATATCTATGCAATTGGCGATGTTGCCGGCGGGCTGCAGTTCACCCATGTTGCTGGACATCAGGCAGGTTTGGCAATCCGCTCTATTTTGTTCCGCATGCCTGTCTCCATGAATGAAGACCTGGTTCCCTGGGTCACTTACACTTCGCCGGAACTCGGACGGATCGGTCTTACCGAAAAACGGGCGCGCGAAAAATACGGCGCCAAGGTCAAGGTGCTCACTGCAGAGTACTCCGGAAATGACCGTGCACAGGCGGAGGGTGAGACGACTGGCCGCTTGAAGTTGATTGCCGGTCCGGGCGGTCGGCTGCTGGGAGCTGACATTGTCGGGGTGCAGGCCGGTGAAATTCTCAACCTTCTTTCGCTTGCTCTTTCCAAAAAGATGAAAATGAAAGACCTTGCAGGTTTCATTGCACCCTATCCGACACTTGGAGAACTGGTGCGCCGGGCTGCAATTTCTTATTATAAGGATGCACCCAAAAATATATGGGTGCGCCGTGCAATCGGTTTGCTGCGTAAATTTGGATAATCGATTGCCGAAGCGCTTGCGTGAGCTGCGCTGATTTTAGGACGAATAACATGAAGCACGAGGGTGCACCGCAAGGGGCCGTTGTCCCGTCAAAAGATGAAGGTGCTCCGACTGAACCAGACGGAGGCTTTGGCCGCAACAGGTTTGGCGGGCTATCAGGCAAGCTGCTCATGCTCACCGTCCTGTTTGTGATGCTGGCGGAGGTCTTCATCTATGTTCCCTCGATCGCCAACTACCGCAATACTTGGTTGATGGACAGACTTACGACAGCCGGTGTGGCTGCGTCCGTTCTGGCGGAAACAAGCACGATTGCCCCAAGGCTCCAGGAAGAACTGCTGCGTACCACCGGCGCGCTGGCCATCTCACTCGACCAGGGGTCAAAGCGCAGTTTGATCGCCATGAGCAACGTGCCGAATGAGGTGGACTTTGTTGTCGACATGGCCAATGTGACACCCTGGTCCTCCATCGTGAGCAGCTTCCAGATCCTGACCTATCGCGGTGACGGCCTCATGCGCGTGATCGGTCTGGGCCAGATGGGCCACACGGAGCGCGTGGATGTTGTTTTGCCCGTTGATCTCCTACAGCAGGACATGCTGGCGTTTTCAGGACGCATTCTGGCCTTGTCGCTTGTAATTTCCATAATCACTGCGAGCCTGGTCTACATCGCGCTCCAGGCGCTGTTCATCCGTCCCTTGCGTAGAATGACAAGGTCCATGGAGCGCTTTGCGGATAACCCTGAGGATGCGTCGCGCATCATTTCGATTTCCGGACGGAACGATGAAGTGGGCGATGCAGAACACCGGCTGGCGGCCATGGAAGAGGCCTTGTCCCGGGCTTTGCAGCAAAAACAGAGACTGGCCGATCTCGGATTGGCAGTTTCCAAGATAAATCACGATCTGCGCAACCTTCTGGCTTCGGCGCAGCTGTTTCTGGAACGCCTTGAACATGTTCCCGATCCGACTGTCAGCCGTCTGGCACCCAAGATCCTGGCGACGCTGGACCGGGCGGTTGGCTATACCCAGGCTGTGATGTCGTATGGCAAGGCCCAGGAAAGAGCACCTCAGCGCCGGCTTTTGGCTTTGAGAAGGGTCGGAGACGATGTAGCCGATGTCCTCGGTCTGGCTGACCATGACACGGTGACTTTTGACAACAAGGTGCCGGAAGACATTGAGATCGACGCCGATCCGGAGCAGATTTTCCGCGTCTTGCTCAACCTTGTGCGCAACGCTGTTCAGGCGCTGGAATCTGAAAAAGACGAGACCCTCGTCCGGCGGATCACATTGGACGCCCGGCGAGAAGGATCCTGCGTGCATGTCTCTGTGTCCGACACGGGCCCCGGCATTCCGGGCAACATCAGGAAAGCCCTGTTCAAGGCCTTTCACAGCGGTTCAAAAAAAGGTGGTGTTGGTTTGGGTTTGGCGATCGTTGCAGAGCTGCTGAAGGCGCACGGCGGCAGCATCCATCTCGAAGAAGACAAGCCGGGAACCTGCTTTTGTCTTGAAGTTCCCGACCGGACGTCCTGAGCGGTCTTTTGCACAGCCTGCGAGCGCCACGTTGGTTGTTTCAGTCGTTTTCTGCGGGTTTTGAGGCAATGGGGCAGTTCCTTGAAAAAAAGTTCGAAAAGTCCCTTGCATTCACCGCGGGACCGCAGTAGGTAAGCGCCCTGTCTGGAGCGCATAACACCGCTCCGCAGCGCAAAGATCGCTCATCAAGGGTTACCCAACCTGATGACAAGATCTTCGCCTCGATACGCACCGGTAGCTCAGCTGGATAGAGCACCAGACTACGAATCTGGGGGTCAGGGGTTCGAATCCTCTCCGGTGCGCCATATTTTTCAATGACTTAGAGATTTTGGCATGCGGCACTGTATTGGTCGTGTAAGCACTTTGTAAGCAGCTGGATTGTTTTCAACACGCGGAATCTATCTCTTACGCGTGGCTCATTGCAGGTTGTCTGATTCTGTTAATCTCTAACTATCCTATGTGGGTCTACAATTTCGTTACAACTAGACATTTCGACGGGAAATAGGCCATAAATCTGGCGCGCTCTTATCACCTAACCTCAATCAGGGCGCCAAATACCGACCAACACAATGAGCCAATATATCCGTAAAATTACCTATTAACTTGTTCCAATAACTTGATGACGAACGACAATCTTGGTTTGTTTTTCGGATCCTTGAAATCAACTCTGATACCTTTCTAGGGGAATGTTAGATGGGAGGCGTTTTGATTACGTAGTTTGACCGCTTGTTATGATCTGCCTTGGTTCGAGCAGCAGATCCGTTACAGCAGCAGAGAACCATATTCCACACAATGTAAGCCATGCGGTTGCCGCAAAAAGAGATGCGCCGGTTATGCCTGCACCAACAGCGCAACCTCCCGCCAGCATACCGCCAAACCCCATCAACGCCGCACCTGTCAGATACCGGGCCATGGACCGACCGCTTTCGAAGCCTTGCAACATCAGTTGACGCGTCAACAGGGCCGCCAGAAACGAACCAAGAAATACGCCCGGGACAAGTCCGGAATTGAAATCCAGGCCTTCGCTTGGGGAGGAAAGAAAGAGCATCAGCATGTCTGCCGATGGTCCCGTGAAGGTAACGCCTTCCACTTGAACCGGATCGAATGCCTGCCTTGTCATCGCGGTTGTAAACAACAATGCCAGAGGTACCGCCAGTCCGGCTCCTATTGCAGCTGCCGTTCGCCAAACAGAGTTGCGAACCCGCCAGGCAAGCACAAAGCCGGCTACCAGCCACAGGCTGCCGAACAGATATGTGGTGACTTCTGTTATGCCGAAAAGGCTGGTGAGGTCGTTGCCACCGAATTCGACTGTCGTCCATAATCCGGAAAGCCAGTCGCGCACAGGTTTCAAGCTCCCGCGCAGACTGGCTTGTGCAACCACGGCAAATACCAGTCCGGACAGCAAAGCTCTCAGGTTTCCTGTCGCCGACAAAACCAGAAGGCGACTTGCACACCCACGAGCCAGAACCATGCCGGTGCCGAACATCAATCCGCCAATCAATGCACCTGAGAAGCTTTGGGGCGAGGCAAGTTGTCTGGTTTCACTGGCCTGTATGTTGCCAGTATGGATAAGGAATTGGGTTATGAGCAGGGCGCTTGAAAAAGCAAGAAGCCAGATGGGAAGGCGATCTGCCGGTTTCCTGCGGGAAAATTCCAATGCCGCGGCACGCAGGCAAAAGCGGCTTTGCTGGGCGAAGGCACCAAACAGGACGCCAACGAACAGTCCGCCGAGAACAAGTACCGTGGGTTCATTCACCCTGTCGAGAATGTAAGTCAAATCCATGAGGTGTTCCGATCTGGCGATCAGCCTTTGTCAGTGGCTGCACATTCGCTCAGTTTTCACTTTGGTGAACAACAAGCATTGACCGACCTCAAGGAAACATAGAAAAAATCAAAAATATGAATATGTATGACGAGAGCACCTGCATTCGCTAGGCAAACTGAGGGAGTTATCGGCTTCGTCACAAAATATTGGCTGACGGGTTGAAGTTTGGCGATCCGTACCTTGGCCTGGCGGCTGATGATCTTATTCGGCCGGCGCAAATCCCGTGATCAGTTGCCTCAGGCCAATCGCGGCGCCGGCGAATATCGCGATAAACGTGACCGGCGCGCTATAAGCCAGAACCGAAAACGCGGAGATGCCCTGACCGACGCTGCAGCCGACTGCCAGAATGGCTCCCGGACCCATGATTGCTGCACCGATGATCTGGCGGCGTAATTCACGCGGATCTTCACACGCTTCCCAACGGAAGTGTCCCTTGGAAAATGAACCGAGACATGCACCGATAATCACACCGATGACAGAACCGACGCTAAACGAAAGCGTATTTCCGGAGGCTGTCATTCCGTAGTAGAGCGTGTCACCAATCGGAGCAGCGAAGGAGTGTGTTTCGATTGGTTCAACTTCGAACCCGGTCATTGCCACCCAGTAGGTTCCGATCCAGCCGGATACGATTGCCAAGCCAACGACGATGCCCCAGAAGATCTGACCTGGTGACTTGCGAAAAGCCGAGCTGCAAAGGGCTATGACGATGAGCAGCCCACCGACAAGCAGTCCGGTTATGGCTGGCTCAATACTGAAATTGGATTGTAGATATTGGCTGACGCCCTGTGGGGAGGTCGCGCCGGTCTCGGCTGGAAAAAGCCAGACTCGAGCATGGGCGAGTGGTCCGGACATTGCAAAATACGCCGAGAGCCCCATAACGAGCACAATGACGAACGATCTCAGATCCCCTCCGCCCAATCGGGCGAGCGCGCCATAACCGCAATTCCCGCTGAGGGCCATGCCATAGCCGAACATCAGTCCGCCGACAATCGAACCCAATGGATTCCAGACACGGTCCAAATAGGCGGTGCTGGCGCCATCCAGGAAATCCGAAGACATGGCCAGATGGGACCCAATAATCGCGATCCCAATTGCGATGCCCCACATGCGCAGCCGCCGGTCGTCAGCGCCATAGAGATAATCTTCAATCGCCCCAAGTGTGCAAAATCGGCCGATCCGGGCGGCAAGTCCAAGCGCAATGCCTCCCGCAAGGCCGATGAGGGCGGCCATGTTTGCTTCTCCGAGCAATTCAAGCATATCCGGCTCCTCCCAAACCGGACGCTAGAAAAGCGTTCGGTCAGTCCTGTCGACAGAAAAGATCATAGACCACTTCCATGATTTGCGTTGGCCTGTCGTCTGCCAGGCTATAGTAGATTGCCTTGCCGTCACGCCGCGGTGTGACGAGCCCTTCAAGCCTCAAACGCGTGAGTTGCTGCGAAACGGCGGCCTGTCTCGCAGAAAGCAGATTCTCCAGCTCTGCCACGGATTTTTCTCCCGAGGCCAGATGGCAAAGGATCATCAGACGCCCCTCGTGACTGATCGCCTTCAGAAAGTTTGAAGCGCGCTGCGCGTTCTTCATCATCCTTTCCATGTCTTCGGCGCACATGTTGTCGTCGAAGACCGGAAGGCGGGAAGGTGTCTCTGTTGGACCGTCAGATTTGCTTGTCGCATCAATTGTCATTTTCGTTCAACCCGTCTGGTCCAGGGGAATCTTTGCGCGTTCGAACATAATACCAAGTAAGCCCCAAAAAAAATCTTCGCCAGGATAGCCTTCGATTCGGCCGACTTCCACGCCATCTTGCACGAGTATGAAGGTGGGTGTGAAGTGAACCAACCTTTCAAAGGCCACTTGAGGTGTTTCATCGTGCAATTCATAGCGCCTGAGAGGAGCCGTCCTGCCTTCGGCAGTCTTTGGGTAGATGTGAGAAATCTCTTCGTCCCATTTATCGCACCACACGCAACCGTCTTCCTCGGCCATGAGCAAATAGGTCTCCGCAATGGCAACAACCGGTGCCAGGGCAAAGACAACAACAATCAGCGCTTTCAAAAAATTCAATCTGCGACCCCAATTGACGAACTCACAAACTTAATCATAATCTAATTTGTGAATATATCAAGGTAAGAAGCAGTAAATTGAATGTTTGAGCTAACCTTTTTGGGTGTGTTGCTGGCGGGGCTCCTGTCGTTCCTGTCGCCGTGCATCCTTCCCATCGTACCGTTCTACCTGAGCTACCTGGCCGGAACAGGCATGGACCAGGTGCAGGCAGGGGGAGAAGTTTCGGGCGCGGTCCGCCTCCGCGCCTTCTGGGCTGCCTGCTGTTTTGCCCTGGGTGTGATCACCGTTTTTGTGGGACTTGGAGCGGCCGCCACGACATTCGGCCAATTGGTGCGCGAATATTTCGATGTGCTTCGTTGGATCGCTGCGGCGATCATAATCGCAATGGGACTTCACTTCCTGGGGGTGGTTCGCATTGGCATCTTGTATCGCCAGCTCAGGGCCGACGCAGGCGACAGCAAGAGTGTCGGGTTGCTCGGGGCCTATGTTGTCGGGCTGGCATTTGCCTTTGGCTGGACACCGTGCGTCGGTCCGGTGCTTGCTACGATCCTGTTTACGGCAGCAGGCCAGGATACCGCCGGGCAGGGCGCCGCGCTCCTGTTTGTCTACGCTCTGGGCATGACACTGCCCTTCGTTGCCGCGGCGCTGTTCATCGGGCCATTCATGTCGGGCATGGCCAGGTTTCGCAAATATCTTGGAATCATCGAAAAGCTGATGGGTCTGCTCCTGATCCTCTTTGGCGTGCTGATCGCGACGAATTCGATCAACATCATCGCCCAATGGATGTTGGAGAACGTGCCTTGGTTCAGCGCTATCGGATAATCAGGGAGTAATTGTCATGAGACGACTGTTTGCCATATTGAGTGCGCTGTTTTTTGCAGTACAGGTCAATGCAGCCGAACTTGGAGATGACGGCCTGCACAAGGCATCGTGGATGCGCGACACGTTCAAGGATCTGTCGGAGGATCTCGAAGAGGCGAACGCCGAAGGAAAGCGTTTGATGGTTATCATCGAACAGCGGGGATGCATCTACTGCAAGAAGATGCATGAAGAGGTGTTCGTCGTGCCGGAAATAGAGAGCTACATCAACGAGAACTACTTTGTCGTGCAGATCAACATGTTTGGAGATGTTGACGTGACGGACTTCGACGGCACGACGCTCCCGGAAAAGGAAATGGTCAGACGCTGGGGCGCACTGTTCACGCCAAGCGTCTATTTTTTTCCTGAAGAGGTGCCTGAAGGGAGCGTTGCGAACCAGGTTGCAGTGGCCAATATGCCCGGAGCTTTTGGACGATGGACAACATTCAACATGCTCAACTGGGTGGTCGAAGAGGGTTACGCGAGCGATGAACCCTTCCAAAAATATCATGCGCGAAAATTTGAAAGCCAAAAAAAGTGAGGTTTTCCGGAGGTTTGAGACATTATCTTGCGAAAAATGCTGCGCTTGCGAACAAATATAAAAATTCAATTAATTGAATTTGTTATTGCGTTAAACGGAATATGTGATGTAGGCTTAGCAACACGATCGACAAGAATCGTCCATTGGAGGGTGCATGAAACGCGCATTTGGATTGGCTGCGGTCGCGGCCTTGGCAACATCGGCAGCACTCGCGGAAACCGTGGCGCCGACAAATGTCGCTCTGGTAGACGGAGTGATCAAAACGTCGCTTACCGGTCAGCCGGGCGACGCTGGTGTAGGCCGAAAGGTTTTCGCCAATCGCAAGCAAGGCAATTGCCTGGCTTGCCACACAAACTCCGATCTGTCGGAAGAAATTTTCCACGGTGAAGTTGGGCCGCCAATGGACGGCGTTGCGGATCGCTGGAGCGAAGGAGAGTTGCGCGCCATCGTGACGAACTCCAAACAAGTGTTTGAAGATACGATCATGCCGGCGTTCTACATCGAAAGCGGGTATGAGCGCCCTCTCGAGAAATTTGCAGGAAAAAGCATCTTGTCTGCTCAGCAGGTTGAAGATGTGGTGGCGTACCTGATGACGCTCAAGGAAGAGTGAAGACCCCATTTGGAGCATGACATGGAACTGACAAGGCGAAAAATCCTGGCGATCGGCTCCGGAACGTTGGCTTTTGCCAGCCTATCCGGTCTGCCAGCCTTCGCGGGACTGGCGGATGATGCGGTCGCGTCCCTTACTGGCGGCAAGGAAATTGGCGAAGGCCTGATTTCACTGACCGCGCCCGAAATTGCAGAAAACGGCAACACAGTGCCGATTTCGGTAGATGCGCCGGGCGCTGTCTCTGTGACGCTGTTTGCTGACGGCAATCCCGTTCCGAACGTGGCTACGTTCAATTTCGGGCCTTTGAGTGCATCGCGCAGCGCTTCAACAAGAATTCGGTTGGCGTCGACACAAAATGTCATCGCAATCGCGCAGATGGAAGATGGAACTTTCCAGAAAGCTTCTTCCAACGTGAAAGTAACCATCGGTGGCTGCGGCGGCTGAGTGACGAGACGAGGAGTTAGAACATGGCATCCGGTGTAAAACCCCGTGTCAAAGTCCCGAAAAAAGCATCAGCTGGCGATACGATCACGATCAAGACGTTGATCAGCCACAAGATGGAAAGCGGGCAGCGGAAAGATGACGACGGGAATGTCATTCCACGATCGATTATCAATCGCTTTACCGCAGATTTTAATGGTCAGAACGTCATAGATGTGACCCTGGAACCTGCGATATCGACCAATCCGTACTTTCAGTTCGATGCGGTTGTGCCTGAGTCAGGTGAGTTCAAGTTCACCTGGTACGATGACGATGGTTCAGTCTACGAGACTGCCAAGAAGATCAAGGTCTCTTAAGCAGGGGCGTTGGTCTAACGAGGGAGGAACGAGAATGAACCTGAAGCTATGGATAACAGTTGCAGCTTCGTGCCTGTCAACGGCCGCTCTTGCGCAGGACAGCAACAAACTGGTGATTGAAGGCGAAGCACTCGTCACCGAAACTGCTGCGCCTGCACACATGGAAAACGTCGATACCATCTACTCCGGTTGGCGGTTCCGCTCGAGTGAAACCCAGGCCCTGGAAACAGACGACTTCGACAACCCAGGCTTTGTGTTTCTCGATCAGGGTGTGGATCTGTTTGAGAAAGTCGACGGGTCTGAAGGCAAGGCCTGCGCGTCTTGCCACGAAGACATAGAAGACTTCGCTGGACTTCGTACGCAGTTGCCGCGCGTCCAGGACGGAAAACTGGCTTCGATGGAAGATCTGGTGAATGAATGCCGGACAGAGCGGATGGGAGCAAAGCCCTGGAAGTGGTCAGGTGGCCAGATGACAGCAATGACCGGGTTGATCGGACTGCAATCACGTGGCATGCCGGTAAACGTCGAAATTGACGGCGAGGCTGCGCCATTCTGGGAAAAAGGCAAAGAGCTTTACTATACCCGGGTCGGCCAGCTCGACATGGCTTGTTCCAATTGCCACGAGAACAATTTTGGTGTCATGATCCGGGCTGATCACCTGTCCCAGGGGCAGATCAATGGCTTCCCGACCTACCGGTTGAAGAACGCCAAGTTGAACTCTATCCACGCGCGTTTCAAAGGCTGCATGAAAAATATTCGCGCCGAGCCTTTCAAGGAAGGTGGCGACGAGTTCAAGGCGTTGGAGCTATACCTTGCATCTCGTGGGCAGGGGTTGTCGGTCGAAACGCCTTCCGTTCGAAACTGAATATTGAAAAGCCCGTGCCTCATGGTATTGGGCTTTTCATCTCTTCTAATTATTCAAATATATGAATATATACTAAGGAGCTGATGGGAATATGATATCGCGGCGCGATTTTCTGCAAGTCGGCATGGCAGCCTCCGCAATCCTCGGGGCCTCCGGCTTTGGCAGCTGGGCCCGCTTGGCGGCCCAACAATCGCTTACACAGGATCAGCTTCTCGAGTTCGAAACATTCGGAAATGTCTCACTCATCCACATCACGGATATCCACGCTCAATTGAAGCCGATCTACTTCAGGGAACCCTCTGAAAATATCGGCGTTGGAAGCAACAAGGGTGCCGTTCCACACTTGACTGGCGCGAATTTTCGCAAACTCTACGGTATCGAAGATGGCAGCCCGAGCCATTATGCTCTGAGTTCCGGTGACTTTTCTGCGTTGGCACAAGGGTACGGACGCGTCGGCGGCCTGGACCGTGTTGCAACGGTCATCAAGGCAATCCGGGCAGATCGGCCAGACGCCATTCTGCTGGATGGTGGTGACACCTGGCATGGATCTTATACCTGCTACAAGACGGCTGGGCAGGACATGGTCAATGTCATGAATGCCCTGAACCCTGATGCCATGACGTTTCACTGGGAGTTCACGCTCGGCAGCGATCGCGTAACCGAGATCGTGGAGAGCCTTCCCTTTGCCGCGCTGGGGCAGAACATCTTCGATGTCGAATGGGATGAACCGACCGAGCTGTTTCCGCCGTACAAGATGTTTGAGCGCGGCGGCACAAAGGTTGCCGTTATCGGGCAGGCTTTCCCTTACATGCCGATCGCAAATCCGGGTTGGATGTTCCCGGAATTCTCCTTTGGTATTCGCGATGAAAACATGCAGGCCATGGTCGATGAGGTCCGCGCTGCAGGTGCGGAATGTGTTGTCGTGCTGAGCCACAACGGTTTCGACGTCGACAAGAAGATGGCGACGGTTGTCGATGGTATTGATGTCATCTTGTCAGGTCATACCCATGATGCTCTTCCCGAGCCGGTCCTGTCTGGAAAGACGATCATCGTGCCGTCTGGTTCAAACGGGAAATTTGTCAGCCGCGTAGACCTGGACATCCGGAACGGCCAGCTTCTTGGGTATCGACACAAGCTCATCCCGGTCTTTTCCGATGTGATCGAGCCGGATGCAGAGGTCTCTGCGTTGATCGACGAACAGCGCGCGCCCTACGAAACCGAAATGTCTGAAGTAGTCGGCAAGACCGAAAGCCTGCTTTACCGACGTGGAAACTTCAACGGCACCTGGGACGACCTTATCTGCGACGCATTAATTTCTGAACGCGATGCGGAGATTGCCTTGAGCCCAGGTGTGCGCTGGGGACCATCACTGGTTCCGGGTCAGGAGATCACGCGTGAGGACATCTTCAACGTGACATCCATGACGTATGGCAAAGCCTATCGCTCTGAAATGACCGGTGAATTCCTCAAGGTCGTTCTGGAGGATGTGGCCGACAATATTTTCAATCCTGACCCCTATTACCAGCAGGGTGGCGACATGGTGCGTACCGGAGGCCTTGGCTATCGGATCGATGTCAACCAGCCACAGGGCAGCCGTATTTCCAACATGACGCTCCTGAAGAGCGGCGAGGCCATCGATCCAGCCAGATCATACGTGGTCGCCGGCTGGGCGAGTGTGAATGAAAACACGGAAGGCCCGCAGATCTGGGACGTGGTTGAAAGCCATATTCGAAAGCTTGGCACTGTGACAACGCAGGAAAACAACAGTGTTGAAGTGGTTGGCGCCTAGTTCAGACAGGGAGTCCACTTAATGGACAAAACGATAAAAACCTCCCGCAGGACTTTCCTGAAAGGCAGTGTCGCAATTGCCGGCGCGTCTGTGGCTGGGGGAGCTGCTGCAAGTGAAGCCGATCCACTGATTACAGAAGTCCAGGAGTGGGCATCTGCAACCGGTGTCGGTGTGGATGAAACACCCTATGGCATGCCGATCAGCTTTGAAAAGGATGTGGTTCGCCGAAATGTCGAGTGGTTGACGGCCTCGCCGATCTCCTCGATCAATTTTACGCCGATCCATGCGCTGGATGGCACCATCACGCCGCAAGGCTGCGCATTCGAACGTCATCATTCAGGCGCGATCGAATTGCGCAAGGAAGACTTCCGGCTGATGATCAATGGCCTGGTGGATAGACCGTTGGTATTCAGCTATCAGGACCTGGAACGGTTCCCACGGGAAAACCATATCTATTTTTGTGAATGCGCTGCCAATACAGGCATGGAGTGGGCCGGTGCCCAGCTTAATGGCGCCCAGTTTACACATGGCATGATCCACAACATGGAATATACCGGGGTTCCACTTCGTACCCTATTGCACGAAGCGGGCCTTGGCTCAGCCAACGACCTGAAAAACAAGTGGGTCTATGTTGAGGGCGCCGACGCGTCTTCCAACGGCCGTTCCATTCCGATGGAAAAAGCTCTGGACGATGTTCTGGTGGCGTTCAAGGCCAACGGAGAAGCCTTGCGCATGGAACACGGTTATCCGGTCCGGCTCGTTGTGCCGGGCTGGGAAGGTAACATGTGGATCAAATGGCTCCGTCGCATCGAGGTGACCGATGCCGCGGTGGAGAGCCGTGAAGAGACTTCAAAGTACACTGATGTTTATGAGGACGGGACCGCGCGTAAGTGGACATGGGTCATGGATGCAAAATCCGTAATAACAACACCCAGTCCACAAATGCCCATCGACCACACGCGCGGTCCCATGGTCATTTCGGGGTTGGCGTGGTCTGGCCACGGCCAGATCACGCGCGTGGACGTTTCCAAAGACGGTGGCATCACCTGGGAAACGGCGCGTCTCGGAAAACAGGGCGATACCAAGGCCCTGACGCGTTTTTATCTCGACACCGAGTGGACCGGCGAACCGATGTTGCTGCAATCCAGGGCGATGGACGAGACCGGATACGTTCAACCAACAAAACAGCAGCTTCGAGACTCGCGCGGCGAAAACTCGGTTTATCACAACAACTGCATCCAGACCTGGTACGTGGATGAAAATGGGGTCGTCGAGAATGTCGAAGTCTCTTAGCCAGATAGTTCTTCCAGTTGCCGGCGGCACTGCACTGGCTTTGTCGGTCGCACTGGTTGTTGCAAACCTGGATTACGGGCGAAGCAAAATTTCTTCGCTTGAGCAACGCGTTGAACAGACGTCCCTTCAGGCTGAAGCGGCACGTAATAAAGCAAGCGAGGAAGCTGCGGTCGTTGCCGAATTGAAAGCGAAAGTTGCCGAGATTCAGTTGGCCGCGATAGAGAATGCAACCGGCGGAACAAATCTGACCGAAAACGCTCCGAGGAAAGATATAGCTTACGGTCTGGGCCGCGCGGCACTCACCGAGGAAATCACCGCATGGGATGTCGATGTGCTTCCAGACGGGCGTGGTTTGCCTGAAGGTCGCGGTGATGTCTTTACCGGAGAAGAAGTCTTCGCCGAGAAATGTGCATCCTGTCATGGCGACTTTGCAGAAGGGGTCGACAATTGGCCGGTCCTTGCGGGTGGCTTCGACACTCTTGCTGACAAGGATCCAGTGAAGACAGTTGGATCTTACTGGCCATACCTGTCGACCGTCTGGGACTATGTTCATCGCTCCATGCCGTTTGGTGAAGCACAAACGCTGACCCCGGACGAAACCTATGCGATCGTCGCCTATATTCTTTACTCCAACGATATGGTCGACGACGAATTTGAACTCAGTCACGAGAACTTTCCGGACATTGAAATGTACAACACGGGCGGGTTTGTGATCGACGACCGTCCAGACCGGGAATACACCAGGTGGCGCGGCGAACCTTGCATGAAAAACTGCAAGTCCGCAGTCGAGATCACCATGCGTGCGACGTTCCTTGACGTGACGCCGGACGAGGGCGGCGAATCTCGGATGGACCATACCGCCTCAGAAAATACACCGACATTTGTCGCCAGCACTGATAGCACCAACACCAGCGTCGAGACAGAAACGCTGGAAATCTCGGCGTTGGAAACCGATCCGGCAGTCGTTTTAGCTGGCGAGAAAGTCTTCAAGAAATGCAAGGCGTGCCATGCTGTCGGGGCAGGCGCAAAGAACAAATCCGGTCCCCAGCTTAATGACCTCATGGGACGGATGATGGGGTCAGTCGATGGCTTCAAATACTCCAAGGCATTCAAGGCTGCCATGGAGGAGGGGCGTGTCTGGAATGATGCGGAGCTTGCAGCCTTTCTTGCCAAGCCCAAGGCCTACATGAAGGGCACAAGGATGTCCTTTGCAGGTATCAAGAAGGAAAAAGACCTGACCGCCATCATCGAGTTTCTAAGGACGACGAGCAATTAATGCGTTCAAATGACGGATGACAACGAAATCCGGTTTAGCTGAATGCGGCCGGTTCCAGACATGGACTTGAGGGAGGACATCATGAAGCGTTTCACCGCACTTTTGTTTGCGATGGTTGTGGGTTTTTGGAGCTTCGCAGCCGTCGCCGAGGACAGCCTTGCCGATCACAAGCTCGCTCTGCAAATCAGCGACAATAATCCGCAGAAGATGAATACGGTTTTGAATGTGGCTGCAAATGTCACCCGGCATTACGAAGGCCTTGGGAAAACGGTCGACATTCGCATCGTCGCCTTTAACGCTGGACTGCACATGTTGCGTCAGGACACTTCTCCAGTTTTGGATCGTCTCAAGTCGTTCGGAGACTCAATGCCGAACGTGACATTTGCCGCCTGTGGCAACACGATCTCCGGCATGACCAAAAAGGAAGGCAAGGAACCACCGATCGTGACGATTGCAGAACATGTCCCTGCTGGTGTTGTCGGCCTGATGACACTGAACGAAGCCGGCTGGAGCGTCATTCGCCCCTAGTCTTTGCGTAACGAAAGGAACGGATCGATATGAAACGCCTCCTGTTAGCCTTATGCCTCCTGGCCAGTCCCGCGCTTGCCGAGCCTGCCATGGTGAAATTCGACGGAAGTTTTGACGACGCTACATTCGCCGTTGAAAGCGCAATCGTGGATCGGGGCCTCGTGATCGACTACGTCAGTCACGTGGGCGAGATGCTCAACCGCACCGGTGCAGATGTGGGCAGTGGCAAAACGATCTTTGAAAACGCTGATATCTTTCTGTTCTGCTCGGCCGTTATTTCCCGGCAAGTGATGGAAGCCGACCCGATGAACATCGAGCATTGTCCCTATGGCATCTTTGTCACCGAAACCGCCGATGGTGTCATGATCGGTCATCGGCAATATCCGGACGGTTCTATGCAGAAAGTGGATGCGCTGCTGCGCGAGATCGTCGCAGAAGCATCGGAAAACTGATGGATTACCAGGGATATTTCGAAACTGAATTGGAAGCCCTTCGCGACGAGGGCAACTACCGCACGTTTGCCGAGCTGGAACGCCATTGTGGGTCATTCCCCACAGCAACGTGGCATAACGGATCGGGTGATGTCGCTATATGGTGTTCCAACGACTATCTGGGCATGGGGCAGCATCCGGACGTGCTTTCGGCCATGCACGAAGCTCTTGATCGGTGTGGTGCCGGGGCTGGCGGCACGCGCAACATATCCGGCAATACCCACGATCACGTGAAGTTGGAGGCCGAACTGGCTGACCTTCATGACAAGGAGGCAGCACTGTTGTTTACCTCCGGTTACGTGGCCAACTGGGCGGCACTGGGCACGCTGGCATCACGCATCCCTAATTGTGTGGTGCTCTCAGATTCGCTGAACCATGCGTCGATGATCGAAGGCATCCGGCAAAGCCGCGCTCAAAAGGTCATCTGGAAGCACAATGACCTGGTTGATCTGGAAGCAAAGCTTGCTGAACTTCCAGCGGATCAGCCAAAACTCATTGCGTTTGAAAGTGTCTACTCCATGGACGGCGACATTGCCCCAATCGCTGACATCTGTGATCTGGCGGACCGGTACGGCGCCATGACCTATCTGGACGAGGTTCATGCTGTCGGACTTTATGGGCCGCGTGGAGCGGGGATCGCCGAACGTGAGGGCGTCATGGATCGCGTGACGGTGATCGAAGGCACGCTTGGCAAGGCGGTCGGCGTCGTTGGCGGTTATATCGCAGCGTCCGCCGAGCTATGTGACTTTGTCCGTTCTTTTGCCAGCGGGTTCATTTTCACCACCGCTTTGCCGCCCGCAGTGGCTGCCGGCGCTGCAGCCTCGATCAGACATCTGAAAAATAGCGACGCAGAACGGCGTCGGCAGCAGGCCAATGTTGCAGAAGTGAGACGACGCCTGGATGCGATTGGGTTGCCTCATATGGATAACCCCAGTCACATCATTCCGGTGATGGTGGGTGACCCGGTGAAATGCAAGTTTATTTCAGACGTGCTTCTCAGGGACCACGGCATCTATATCCAGCCGATCAATTACCCAACGGTTCCAAAAGGTGCGGAGAGGTTGCGCATCACGCCATCACCCGTGCATTCAAAAGCCGACATAGATAAGTTGGTCACAGCCTTGGAAGCCTTGTGGACCCGGTGCGAGTTGGCCCGGCAACCGGTTGCTGCATAGAGCAGTATGAGCCGCTCCGGGGAGCCGATTTACTCGAATTCCATCTGCTCATAGACCCGGCCAGCGTTTTTGGTGGCCAGTTCCTCAAATGTGTCCAGATGCGCATAGGGCGACTGATCGACATAATAGGCATCCGCAAGGTCGCCGTCATTTTCCAGATGCTCTCCGATCTTGGCGCGCAAATAACTCAGATAACCATGTGTGTAACGGCGGACCTGTGCCATGTTCGTGGGATGTCCGTGTCCAGGGATGACATAGGTTGCATTCAACGCTTCAAAGCCGGTTTCCCAGGTCTCCAGCCAATCTGCGACGATCGTGTCTTCGAAAATCGGCAACATGCGTTCGTGAAAAGCCATGTCACCCGCGATCACCAGGCTTTGTTGGGGTAACCAGACCTGGGTGTCTCCCGGCCCGTGTGCGGGCCCCAAATGCAGCACCTCGATATGGAAGTCACCCATCTCGATTATACGTTTTTCCTCAAAGGTATCAGTAGGTGGGGCGACAAAAGTGCCCTCGGCCTTGTCCCGGTTATACCTTGTCATTGTTTCCAGGATCCGCTTGCCGCGCGCTTCAATTTCATGCGCGGCGTCAACATGAGCAAGGATCGGAACCCCCTGTTCAACCCAATAGGAGTTGCCCAGCATCGCGTGCCCCTGGCCATTCTCGTTTATCACGAGCTCCACCGGCTGATCGGTGATGGTTTTGATTTCATCATGGAGCGCTTTGGCGAGGATGTAGGCCGCGCCGCCATTAATGACGATTACGCCGTCACCCGTGACAATGAAGCTCAGGTTGTTGTTGTGGCCCGAGTTCTCATAAGTCGGCGGTGCGGTTGCCCCGATGGCAGACCAGACGTTCGGGATTACTTCGACTGGCTTGGAATACAGAGCCGATCCTGGATACTGATCCGCAATATCTTCGCTCGCATGAGCCGAAACAGCAAGGCAAACCGAAGCAATCAGTCCAATGAAGCGCATCATGTATTCTCCGGAATAAAACGGTAGCCGTCGGAAGATGTCTCCACCTGTCCGATCCCCCCACCGGTCAGGTGGAAACCAGCAATCTTGACGTCGTCGGCGATGATGCGGTCGAACAGGGCAGTGCGTGTCGCTGCGGCCAATTCGGCATTCTGGTCCGAGCCGCTCAACCATTCGGGTCTTAGAAAGGCAATGTGATCATTTCCAATCGCATCTCCAAGGATCATGGCGGCGTTGGATCCCTCACGCACTTCGAAGCTCATGTGTCCAGGTGTATGCCCTGGCGTGGAAACGGCCTGGATACCGGGCAGGATCTCTTCCCCATCTCGGAAGAATTCGACCGAATTCTCAATGGCTTCAAGTCTGCGTTTTGCACCGACTGCCATTGCCGCGCGCGCCTCGCCAATCTTATTGACGGTCTCCGGATCCCACCAGTAATCCCACTCGTCACGACCGATCATGTAAGTCGCGTCGTAAAAAAGCGGATCGTCGAAATCGTCCAGCAATCCCCAGATGTGATCCGGATGGGCATGGGTGAAGATCACGTGGGTGACGTCTTCCGGGGCAACACCCACGTGCTCCAGACCTTCCAGCAATTTGCCTGCTGACGGTTGGAAGTCGGGTCCGGAGCCAACATCGAACAGGACAGTGTTTTGACTGTCCTGATACAGGGAAACATTGCATTCCGGCGTTAGCGTCTTTTCGGAAACACCGGTTTTTTCCAGTAGCGGAAGAAGTTTTTCCCTCGGCATCGGGTCGAACACGAAACCACCTGGCAGGGTGAGATGACCATCGCTTATTGTTGTAAGCGTCCCTTTGCCGATGGGAATTTCAGCCATTGCAAACTGACCGAACTGGACGGAAATCGGCAATGCGGCACAGCCTGACAGGAAGGTGCGGCGAGACAGGGACATGGCAGGACCTCAAATTAAATTCTTATATGTGAATATGTATTAAATTGAACTCTTGCGCAAGACTAAGGAGAAGCTGCTGGTAAAAATCAGAGGATCGCAAGCGGGCGGCATACACATGGCCAGATATATTCTGTGAGCATTGTAAGCCCCGAACTGACAGCGAATGAGTAAGCGTCGTCGTCAGTTATCTCCTGGATGGAAAACAGGAGGCTTGCGACAAAACCGATCAGGAATTGTTCAAACGCTTCGCAAGTAATGAAAAACGTCATCTGATTTGCGAAAACGCAATTGTTCTGCCGCTCGCAAGGGTTAGGCTCGCCGCAGAAGACATGCGCAATCTTGGAAGGCGCATGACTGCATGACGTGGTGTGGACTACCCGGGGATTGAGAGTGCTCACTGATCTATTGGATCATATTATTAGCTGGGCGACTGCCGAGTTGCTTGAAAATCCGGTGAATTTTCAAGGGCTATTCGATTTGCTGCAACCAAACAAATTCGCCTGTGCAAACTTTCAGTTCACGCCTGGGTTTACAGCCTCAACGAGGGATTGATCCGGGACGGGGACCTCCACTGGAACAACGACCCCACCACATGTTCAGCACCTTCTCAGCGGCAACTGTGACAGTGAATATGCAGGCCAACGCGTGAGTGAGTGGTAAGTACGGACGGAAAGAACAATGGACGAAAAAACATCACTTTGCGGCGCAATTCGAACCGAACAGGGTGAAGTTGTCGACCGGCTTTTTGAGGAGTTGGTTGACCGGCTGCGAACCAATGGAGTCGTGGTTTCAGGTGTAATTCAGCGGCGTGCGGAATTTTCAGATATCTGCTGCGCTGACATGGGGTTGGAGTTGCTTTCAACCGGAGAGATCGTCCAGATCTCTCAACCTTTGGGGAAGGGCTCTCAAGGATGCCGTCTGGATCCAAGAGGCCTAGCCGAGATTACAGTGCATCTCCTCGCCGAGCTTGAAAAGAAACCTGACCTGCTGATCCTTAACCGGTTTGGCAAGGGTGAGCAGGATGGTCAGGGCTTCCGTCAGCTTATCGGTCATGCAGTCGAACTTTCGATCCCGGTTCTGACTGCAGTCCGTTCACCCTATTTGGAGGACTGGCGCGCTTTTGCTGGCGACCTTTCAATCGAACTTTCGCCTGGCCTCCCGGAGATAGAAGCGTGGTGCTCCAACATTCTGCAGCTGTCCCGACAAAACGAAGAGCGCTCACATGGTTGATATTTCGAAGCGCGCCTGCGGGCATAAAAGCTCATTGAAAGACCAGTTTGGACGTACGGCAACCTACCTTCGGCTCTCTGTAACCGACAGATGTGATCTCAGGTGCACCTATTGCATGGCAGAAAACATGACATTCCTGCCCCGCAAGGATGTTCTTTCGCTGGAAGAACTTTACAGGCTTGCAACTGTCTTCATAGACCAGGGCATCCGGAAAATACGGCTGACCGGGGGCGAACCTCTTGTTCGCAAGAACGTGATGAGCCTGATTGAAAATCTCAGCCGTCATCTGGAAACCGGTGAGCTTGATGAATTGACGCTCACAACCAACGGGACGCTTCTCGCCCGTTACGCCGGGCAATTGGCTAGTTACGGGGTTAAGCGGGTTAATGTTTCGCTCGATACACTCAATCCTGAACGCTACCGAGCTGTTACCAGGTGGGGACGCATCGAAAAGGTAATAAACGGGCTCGATGCGGCGCAGGCAGCGGGTTTACGCGTGAAGGTCAATGCAGTTGCCCAAAAAGGTGACTTTGAAACTGAAGTGGATGAATTGATCCGCTTTGCTCACGGACGCGGGATGGACTTAACCTTCATCGAGGAAATGCCGCTTGGCGGCGGTGCCGCTAGCCGGCATGCAAGCTTCCTGTCGCTCGCAGACTTACGGCGTGATCTCGAAGAACGGTGGGCAATCGTCCCACTCACCGACACCACCGGCGGACCTGCCAAGTATGTTCGCTTGAAAGAGACCGGTGGACGCCTCGGTTTCATTACGCCCATGTCCTGCGATTTTTGCGCTGCTTGCAACCGTGTGCGGCTGAGCTGCACCGGTCAGCTCTATACTTGCATGGGCCAGGACAGCTGCGTTGATCTTCGGGAGGCCTTGCGCGGGTCCAATGGTAACGAAGCCACAACGCAGCTCATCCGGGCAGCGGTTTTCGATAAGCCAAAAAGTCACGAATTTGAGGTCAAGAACGACCAGATCATTGGTATTGACCGCGCAATGTCTACACTTGGAGGATAGAGTTCATGCGAATTACCGTCTTAACGATTTCGGACCGCGCAAGCCGCGGGGAATATGCCGATCTTGGTGGACCGGCCATAGAAAAATGGCTTCGTAAAACCGTGACAACTCCAATGGAGATCACACGGAAGATCGTTTCCGATGATTTTGAGGTGGTACGCGATGAATTGATTGAACAGTGCGATCAGCAACGCGTCGATATGGTTCTGACGACCGGTGGCACGGGCCCTTCACCGCGAGATCTGACGCCAGAGGCCATGCGCGCTGTTTTGGTGAAGGAATTTCCCGGATTTGGTGAACTCATGCGTCGCAGCAGCCTGGACCAGGTGCCAACCGCGATCTTGTCTCGCCAGACTGCGGGTATCCGCGGCAAGACGTTCCTTATTAATCTTCCGGGCGCACCATCGAGCATCGATGTCTGCCTCAGCACTGTATTTCCGGCAATTCCCTATTGCCTCGAGCTCATTGGTGCGGGCTACATGGACACAGATCCGACCGTCTTGAAAGCGCACCGGCCAGGTCGTTAATTGGTCTTATAAAACAATCCGAAAAACGTTTAAAAGCTGCGGCGGGCAAGTCTATTTTCGGTCCTGGAGCCGGTAGGGTGGACTGTCCCTCAAGATTATAAAGTTCATCGGGAACGCGAGCCTATTCAAGCGTGTTCTTCAAACTGAGCTGCAGAATTTTCTAATTGCTGTCCGTGACTTCCGGTTTGCCACCGAAGAGGGGAGCGACCGTCAGTAATACCTCGCGCCGATAATGCCGGTGCCGAATTATCTTTCTGCGTCACTGCATTAATCAGCATCACCTGATGCTTTGAGCCCAGACGAGAATTGCAGACTTAATGGAAACATCAGCAGTTTTGTGTGCGTGCAATTGTCAATTCGGATGATGGCACCGAACTGAGAATATGTGCGATGGTTTCCCACTTTGTGCCGATAGAGATTGACGCACGGCTAGGGCAGGGAGCCGGCGTTTGCTCGCAAATTGCAGCGGTGTCTACCGATGGAAGAAAGGGCTAAGCCACCCGGATCCTTAGATCGGCGAAGAGGTTGGAGAAGGCCTCGGGCGGTGTTTTGTCGGTCACAATGTAGTCGTCGGTTTTCAAGGCTGGTTGGCGCAGCGCAGGTTTGCGAATCTGCGGCTCAAACTTTGAGTGATCCACCGCCATGATTGCACAACCAGCATTCGCCAGCATCGCGCTCGCAATATCGACTTCACACTGCTCATGAACGAGAAATCCATTGCGTGCGTCGACCAGGGATGCCGACAAGAGCACATAATCCACCTGCATGCGGTCAATCACTTCAAATGCGGAACGGTCAAAGGCTGCGCCATCGTGATCGCGCAATTGCGTTCCCGCCATCGATACGTTGTTACCGGGGATCATCGCGAGCGTACTGGCAACATACGCTGAATTGGTGACCACAGTAAGTTGCCGTCTGTTGCGCAGGGCCTGCGCGACAAATCCGGACGTTGATCCGGTATCAATCGCGATACTGTCACCGTCCTTGACGATTTTCGCGACTTCTTCCGCAATTGCGACCTTAGCCTCACGGTTCAAGCTCATGCGGGCCAGATACGGCAGATCTGCTGCCGACTTGGTCGAAACCAGTGCGCCGTGAACCTTGTTCAGGTCACCCCGATCAACCAACGGTCGCGAGACGCGCCGAATGGTTTGGTCCGACACACCCAGGATGCGAGAAAGCTCCTGCACACTGACGGTGCCGCGCATATCTACCGTCTGTAAAAGCACTGTTTCGTATTTCGACATGAAATCTGTTTACACCAAAAGTCGTGGTCGAATAAGGCTATTTTGAATGCGTATTTCAACAAAAATCAACAATTCTATTGTGACTGTGTTGAATTTTGTTAGAGTTTGATCCGACCTCCAGTATGCGGACGAGCCCTAATGACCCAACAATCTGCAAAGCATCTGATCATTGGGGGCGGTATCATCGGTTGCTCGGTGGCCTATCACCTCACCCGTATGGGCGAAACGGGTGTGGTTCTTCTGGAGCGCGCGGGCCTGACAGAAGGGGCAACCTGGCATGCCGCCGGACTGGTCGGGCAATTGCGTTCCTCTCGCAACACCACCCGCATGTTGAAAAAATCCGTTGAAATGTATGATCGCCTTCAAATTGAAGAAGGCATGCAGTTCGACTGGAAGAAGACCGGTTCCTTGAGGCTCGCCGCGACCACCGAGCGACTTTTGGAAGCCAAGCGGCTGGCGACGATGGCACGTAGTTTCGATCTGGAGATGCGGATCATCACGCCGGAAGAGGCAAGGGAATTGTTCCCGTTGATCGAAGCAAAGGGACTTGAAGGAGCTGCCTATATTCCCTCTGATGGCTACGTTGATCCCGCCTCCCTTTGCCAGGCTGTGGCAGGTGCCGCCCGCAAACAAGGCGCAAGAATTCTTCAGCAGACCGAGGTGCTGGATTTCAAGGTCGCAAATGGACGGATTGTTTCTGTCGAAACGAGTGACGGCACCTGGGAAGCCGAAACGATTATCCTGGCGACAGGCATGTGGAGCCGGGATCTCGGGGCCAAGCTCGGCATACGGGTGCCGGCCTGTGCGGTCGAACATCAGTATATTGTTACTGAGCCAACAGGCATTGAAGTTGGTCACTTCCCGACGCTGCGTGACCCGGAACGTCTTGTCTATTACAAGCCGGATGTGGCCGGACGCCTGGTCATTGGTGGTTACGAGGAAAACACACTTCCCTTTGGCGACCGGGGCATTCCTGGCCCCTTTGTGCACCAGCTTTTGCCGGAAAACCTTGAGCGCTTTCTACCGCTTGCCGAGCTTGCCAGCCAGGTGACGCCGATTGTCAATGAAGTTGGCATCCGCCAGGTTATCAACGGCCCGATACCCTATTCAGCCGATGGTGATTTTGTCCTGGGCTGGCAGCCCGGTTTCGACAACCTGATGATGGCGACCGGATTTCTTTACGGCATAGCTGCCGGTGGAGGGGCAGGGGAGATGATCGCCGAATGGGTGGTTGAGGGGCGCCCTTCGCTGGACCTCTGGCCGCTTGATGTGCGCCGCTTTGGGCCGCACCATGGAACGCGGACATTCATGTATCCACGCGCCGTCGAGCATTATGCCCATCATTACAAGATGCGCTATCCGGGACAGGAGCATGAGAGTGCGCGACAGTTGCGCCTGTCACCGCTCTACCAGAAGCTAAAGGGGCGGGGCGCTGTCTATGGCTCCAAGAATGGCTGGGAGCGCCCACTCTGGTTTGCACCTGAAGGCGTTGAACCCATCGATCAGCTCGATTTCCTTGAACCCGGCTGGAAACAATATGCTGCCGAAGAACACAGGGCCGTTCGGGAGAGGGTCGCACTGATCGATCAATCCAGCTTTTCAAAGTTCGAGATCCTGGGTGCAGGCACGCTTGACGCCTTGCAGCAGATGGCGGTCTCCAACATGGACAAACCCGTTGGTTCGGTCATCTACACGCAGCTTTGCAATGCGCGCGGAGGCATCGAGGCAGATGTCACATTCATTCGGTTGGGGCTGGACTGGTTCTATCTGGTCACAGGTTCAGGTTTTGGAATTCACGACAGTGACTGGATCAAACGCAATCTGCCGAAAGATGGTTCAGTACACGTGATCGACGTCACGAGCGGTACTGCCGTTATCAACCTTGTCGGCCCGAAATCGCGCGATGTTCTTAAAGAAGCTTCTGAAAGCGATGTCTCCAACGAAGCAATTCCTTTTGCCACGATGAAAGAGATCGTTGTCGGTGCGGCCCCAGTGCGCGCGGCGCGGATTGGTTATGTCGGAGAACGCGGTTACGAATTGCATGTTCCAACCGAATTTGCGGCTCATGTTTATGACACGCTGTGGGCGAGCGGTGAGAAGCATGGCATCACCAATGTGGGCTACCGGGCGATCGAAAGCCTTAGAATGGAAAAGGGCTATGTCTACTGGTCGAGCGATGTCACACCAGACTATACGCCAATAGAGGCGGGGCTTGGCTTCCGTGTTCACCTTAAATCCAAAGGCGAATTTCTCGGGCGGTCGGTATTGGAGGCCCAAAAGGCCAAGGGTGTTGAGCGAAAGCTCTGCACTTTTGTGACGCAGGATCATCTGCCGCTCACGGGGGGGGAAACCCTATTGCTGGGAGATCAGGTAGTTTCGTCAGCCACTTCTGTAGGCTTTGGTTATACGGTCGACCGAACTATCGTGCGTGGTTATCTCGATAAGGCACATTGGGATCAAACAGACTTCCTTTTGGAAGTTTTTGGTGAGCGTCACCCGGTCACGCAGGCCAATAGCCCGCTATATGACCCGGACAATACCGCGCTCAAAAGTTGAAGGGAGGGACAATGACTGAGCACGCAGAGATAGTATTGGAGGCGTTACGCTCCGCGCCGCAATTTGAGCAGGTCACGTCAGCCAAGTGTATCACGCGGCTTGGTGGACTGACCAATATGGTGCACCGGGTTGACCTTGCCGATCAGTCGGTGATCGTTCGTATCCCCGGTGAAAACACTGAAGAATATATCGACCGCGCCGTGGAAAAGCACAATGCGGAGGCTGCGGCACGCGCCGGGGTTTCGGCTGAGGTTCTTTTCGGCGATGCTGCAACTGGCGTCATGATCTCCCGCACGATCGAAGGTATCGAAACCATGACGCCCGACCTCTTCAGGTCGCGCACCGGTTCCCCGGACCGCGCCGGGGTCGCACTGGCCAAGTTGCATGCATCAGGCGAAACTTTCCAGTTTCGCTTCGAGCTGTTTTCCATGATCGAAGATTATCTAAAGGTGCTTTCAACCAAGGATGTTACGCTTCCTGAGGGATATCATGATGTGGTTGCGTCCGCGATGCCGGTGCAGAAAGTTCTGGCTGCAGTTGACCTTCCTCTTGCTCCCTGCCATTGCGATCCGCTTTGCGAGAACTTCCTGGATGATGGCGCTAAAATGTGGATTGTCGACTGGGAATATTCCGGCATGAACGATCCCTTGTGGGATCTTGGCGACCTCTCTGTCGAAGCTGGAATGGATACGGCACAGGATGCAGAGATGATGGAAGCCTATTTTGGCAGACCACCGACAGCCGCCGAAACCGGACGCATGGTGATATACAAGGCCATGTGTGACCTGCTTTGGACCCTTTGGGGCCTTATCCAGCATGCGGACAACAACCCGGCCGAGGATTTCTGGGCTTATGCCACCGGCCGGTTCAACCGCTGCCGAGCCTTGATGCAGGACCCTGCATTCAATGCACATGTGGCTGCGGTCAAGGCCGGTTGAGCAAGTCCAGTAGTTCCGCATGAAGCTCCGGTGTGGCTGCCGTGATTGTGCGCCCATCGGAGGCCATCGCCAGTGGATTGCCCTGCCAATCTGTCATGACGCCTCCTGCAGCTTTGAACACTGCAGAAACGGGTAGGTAGTCTTAGGGTTGCAGGTCATAGTCCATGACCGCGTCGACAAGTCCGCGTGCCACGAGGGCATGCTGGTAGCAATCAGCACCCAATCTGCGCAATAGGCCCCCGCGGACCAGGCGCTGGAAACGCTCCGGTTCTGAGGCGGCGAGTTTGTCGCCTTCATTGATGAACAGACTTGCCTCGTCGAGCGTCTTGCATCCGCTTGCCAAGATGGTGCGCCATTGCAGGCGGCAGGGAGGCCGTCTCCTCCTGAATAGACTTCGTCAAGCGCAGGCATTCGGATCACACTTAATTTCAGCTGCTCATCGACTAGAAAGCCTAGCAACATCCCGAACAATGGCAGTCCGGCTATGAATGACCGCGTTCCGTCTATCGGATCGACGATGCACATTCGCGTACCATTGCCGGATTGGCCAAACTCCTCTCCGAATATTGCTTCGCCTGGAAAATGTCGCTCAAGGCCTTCGCGAATGAACACTTAATGCTCAAAATGTAACCAAAAGCGACAAATATTGAACGTAAATGTTGCTTTTTGTTGATTTGTGTTGGCAATCTAGGGGGTGTTTTGCCAGGCACCAAGCTGCTGAGAACGTGATGCATACTGCAGTTCCGTGCTGGTAAATCTCGACAGGGAGGAAAATATGAAGCGCGTTTCACTAGCACTGACCGCGATGTTGGCGGTAGCACCTGCACTTGCAGCTGAGTCCAGCGATCCGATCAAACTTACATTGCATGACTGGTCCGGCCAGTTGATTACAACCACGCTTATGGGCGAGGTACTGAAAAAGGCCGGCTATAATGTCGAATATGTTCAGGCCGATTACATTGCCCAATTTGCTGGGTTGAAAACCGGTGACCTGCATGTGGCCATGGAAATCTGGGAGACCACGGGCCGTGAAGCCATGGATGCGGCTTTCGAAACCGGCGACGTTGTCAATCTTGGTGAAACCGGGCTCCAGGCAATCGAGGAATGGTGGTATCCGGCATACATGAAAGAGCGTTGCCCGGGTCTGCCCAATTGGGAAGCCTTGAAGGAATGCGCAGGAGAATTTTCTACGCCTGAAACCGCACCCTTTGGCCGCTATCTGGGCGGACCGGTAACCTGGGGTGGCTTTGACGACGAGCGTGTCGAAGCATTGGGACTGGATTTCGAGGTTGTCCACGCTGGCACGGACGCAGCGCTGTTTGCCGAGCTTGAAGCGGCCTATCAACGTCAGGATCCGATCGTTCTTTGGGTCTATGCCCCACACTGGGCGCCGGCGAAATACGACGGCGAATTCGTTGAATTTCCGCCATTCTCACCGGAGTGCTATAGCGATCCTTCTGTCGGCGTAAATCCGGATGCCGCTTATGATTGCGGCAAACCGCGTGGTCCGATCTGGAAAGTCAGCTGGGCAGGCCTTGCCGAAAAATGGCCGGGAGCCGCGAAGGCAATCGAGAACTTCAATCTCTCCAATGCCGACTATGGCGCCATGGTGACCGAAGTCGATCTGAACGGCAAATCCATTGACGATACGGTGGCTGCCTGGATGGAAGGCAACAAGGATACCTGGACAGGCTGGATTGCAAAATAATGCCGTCCCATACTTCCGGCGCGTGCAAACCTGAAGTTGGTGCGCGCCGGGCGTTTTTCCGGCCGCCCGCTACCCATGGTTCCCGAATTCGGGATTGAAACCTCAATAGAGGATTGGATGACGAAGCCCGTAATTCTTGATTGCCGGAATGTGTGGAAGCTCTACGGCCCACAAGCCGATATATTTTTGAAAACCAATTCGGATCCGTCATCGGCTGATCTGACAGCCGCAAATCTGATCGGTGCGGTGCGGGCAGTCAATGTCCAAATCCAGCAAAGTGAGATCTTCGTCATCATGGGGCTTTCCGGTTCTGGAAAGTCGACACTTGTTCGGTGTCTGTCTCGGCTGGTGGAATCCACGGCCGGTGAAATCCGGTTCGAGGGAAAGGATCTTCTCAGCGCAAGCGACGAGGAACTGATTCAGATCCGCCGCAAGAAAATGGGCATGGTATTCCAGCAGTTTGCGCTCCTGCCTCATCTGACCGTACTGGAAAACGCTGCTTTTCCGCTGGATGTTCAGGGCATCGACAAGAAGACGCGTGAAGCGCGCGCACTCGAGGTCGTGGAATTGGTCGGGCTGAAAGGGCGCGAAGGTTATTTTCCACGCGAACTCTCAGGCGGACAGCAACAGCGTGTCGGCATTGCCCGCAGTTTGGCAGCAGAGCCAGAAATCTGGTTTCTTGACGAGCCGTTTTCCGCGTTAGATCCCTTGATCCGTCGCGAAATGCAGGATGAATTCCTGCGCCTTCAAAATATCCTGCACAAGACGATTGTCTTCATTACCCATGATTTTGACGAGGCGATCCGGCTGGCAGACCGCATTGCCGTGATGAAGGACGGGATCATTGAACAGGTTGCGACGCCCGAGGAACTGGTCTTGCAGCCGGCGACCGATTACGTCGCCGAATTCACACGGCATGTCAGCCGCGCCAAGGTGATACGCGCGGCGTCGGTAATGGAACCGATGAACGGTGACAGTTTTGCTGGCGAAGTTGCCCACGACGCAGTGATTGAGGCGATCGCCGATCACGTTGAAGCATCCGATCTGCCCCATAGGGTCATGGAAGGCGAAAAGCCCGTGGGCCAGATTTCTCGCCGCGCTGTGATCGATGTGTTGGTGGGGCGCAGATGACTGCACGCTTGCTGAGATCGGGAACACTTTTCTGGACGGTGCTTTTCGCCGTCACCTGGGTGTTATCGAGCTATTCTTTTCAGCTTTACAAGGCGTTTGATGCGCGTTGGATCGTTCGCTTCCCTAAAAAGTGGCAGTTGCCGCTGGAAGACCGCATCAGTGACTTTCTCGACTGGCTGGTCGAGGATGCCAGCTTCCATTTCTTCTCATTCAGGGACCTGACACGGGCCATAGCCGCGCTGATCGAGGCGCCCTACCAGGTTCTGCGCAATGTCCTGATCGAAGGATTTTCAAGCGGGTATGGCGACACCGCAGTACAGATCGCGCCGTCACTCAGTTGGTTGGCAGTCATTGTAACCATCATGGCGGTTGGTCACTACGCCCGCGACTGGTTCCTGTCTGTGTTGGTCGGGGTTTGTTTCTTATACCTTGCCGTCTTCGGACAGTGGGAAAGCGCGATGATCACGCTTGCCTCGGTTCTGATCGCTGTACCAATTGGTGTCATCGGAGGCCTGCTTCTCGGCATTTTTGCTTACCGCGCGCGTTGGTTTGAGAGATTGATACAGCCGGTCCTTGATCTGATGCAGACGGTTCCGGTTTTTGCGTACCTGGTACCAATCCTGATCCTGTTCGGTTTTGGCCCCGTGGCTGCTCTCGTTGCGACTGTGATCTACGCCATGCCGCCAATGGTTCGCATAACTATTGTGGCCCTGAAGACCGTTCCGAAAGAAATCGTTGAAGCGGGCATGATGGCGGGATGCCGGAAGCGGCAGATGATGTGGAAGGTCCTGGTCCCATCTGCAATTCCAACGCTGATGGTCGGTGTCAACCAGGTGATCATGCTGACGCTGAACATGGTGATCATCGCCTCCATGATTGGTGCAGGTGGTCTTGGTTTCGATGTTCTGGCCAGCCTGCGTCGCCTTGATATCGGCGGAGGTATCGAGGCAGGGCTTGGCATTGTGGTTATGGCAATCGCACTCGACCGGGCAAGCCAGGCTTTCGCGGATCGCAGTGCGCGCCATCCGCTGGATGGAAATCTTCTGCAACGCCATCCCTGGTCGGGAACCGTCGTCCTTGTGATCGGTGCAACACTGATCCTTGGTCAGTTCGTTCCAGCTGTACAGACCTATCCGGACGCACTGACGATCACGACCGGACCTTTCTGGTCAGACGCGATGAAGTGGATCAATGTGAACTTCTTCGACACGTTCGAAGCCATCAAGACTGTTATCCTGCAATGGTTGCTGCTTCCCGTGAAGAAGTTCTTCACCGGCATTCCATGGGCTTGGGGCATCATTGCGACAGGCCTGATGGCCTGGCGGGTAGGCGGATGGAAAATAGGGCTGCTTGCCGCGCTTCTGATGACATTTATTGCGACTTCAGGCCTTTGGCCCAAAGCCATGGTGACGATCTATCTCTGCGGCGTCTCTGTATTGATTGCAACACTGATCGGCATTCCGCTGGGCATCTGGGCTGCGGAAAGCCCGCGTGCCGGTCGGGTCATTCTCGGGCTTATGGATACGCTGCAAACACTGCCGAGTTTTGTTTACCTCATTCCGGTGGTCATGCTGTTCCGGGTGGGCGACTTCAGCGCCATGATTGCGGTGATCCTGTATGCGCTGGCACCAGCCGTGCGTTATGCGGCCCACGGACTGAAAGAGGTTCCACCGGCACTGATCGAAGCAGGTCTGATGTCCGGCTGTACCAGGCGCCAGTTGCTTATGCGCATCAAGCTACCGCTGGCTACGCCTCAACTGTACCTCGGGCTGAACCAGACGATCATGCTGGCACTATCCATGCTGGTGATCACGGCACTCGTCGGCACCAGGGATCTCGGGCAGGAAGTCTATATCGCTCTCACGAAAGCCAACGCGGGGCAGGGCATAGTCGCCGGTCTTTCGGTCGCTTTCATCGCGATTATCACTGACCGGATCATCAACGCACTTGCCGCAGGACAACGCGACAGGTTGGGGATTTAAAACATGTCTGAGACCGCAATTTCTCGTGCAGCATCGCTCTCCTGCTTCTCCGCCCCCGAGGGCATCACACCCCTGGGAGGCGGCATCACCAATGTAAATCTGTTGGTCCGGGACGGTGACCGGCGCTTTGTCGTTCGGCTCGGCGATGACATTCCGGAACATGGCATCATGCGATGGAACGAACTAGCTCTCAGCCGCGCTGCCGAGAAAGCTGGTTTTTCACCTGCCGTATTCCACCATGAACCCGGTGTTCTGGTGCTGGACTTTATTGAAGCGAAAACCTTTGACGAAGCTGATGTCCGGGAGCCTGAGAACCTGACGCGAATTATCGATCTGATCGCGAGGGTACACAATGGTTTGGGCATGCATCTGACAGGACCCGTCCTCACCTTCTGGCCGTTCCAGGTAAACCGCACTTATACCGCGCGTTTGAAGTCCGACGGATCTTTATATGCAGGTTTGCTTCCGGGCCTGATGGACGAGGCTGCGGTTCTTGAAAAGGCTGTCGGACCTGTTGAACTGGTTGTCGGTCACAACGACCTACTCGCAGCCAACGTCCTCGATGACGGCGAAGATCTGTGGCTGATTGACTGGGAATACGGTGGGTTCAACTCTCCGCTATTCGATCTCGCCGGTCTTGCCTCCAACAACGGCCTGACCGAACCCCAGGAGCGCGCCATGCTGGAACAGTATTTCGGCACAAATTCTGACGAACGCTGGTGTGCTTACAAGGCGATGAAATGTGCCTCCCTAATGCGTGAGGCACTCTGGTCGATGACGTCGGAAATTCATTCAGAACTTGATTTCGACTATGCCGCCTACACCAAAGAAAACATGGAACGGCTGAACGCCGCCCTATCCGATTTCCGTGAACTGTGAGAGCCCCATGACACTTCCCTCATCTTCCAAGATCATCATCATAGGCGGCGGTATTGTCGGATGTTCCACGGCCTACCATCTGGCGCAGATGGGCCAGGAAGTTCTGCTGCTTGAGAAAGCGGCGCTTACCTCCGGCTCGACCTGGCACGCTGCAGGGCTGGTCGGTCAGTTGCGCTCCAACGCCAATATTACCCAGCTACTTGGCTACTCAATATCGCTCTACGACAATCTGGAAGCCGAAACCGGTCAGGCGACCGGATGGAAAATGAACGGCGGCCTGCGTCTCGCCTGTAACGAGGAGCGCTGGACCGAAGTAAAGCGTCAGGCGACCACCGCTCACAGCTTTGGCCTCGACATGCAGCTTCTGACCCCGAAGGAAGCACAGGATCTGTGGCCGCTGATGGATATCGGTGACGTTGTCGGTGCAGCGTTCCTGCCAACGGACGGTCAGGCAAGCCCTACGGACATCACCCAGGCTCTTGCCAAAGGCGCAAGAGCAGGTGGTGCGAAGCTGATTGAAAATATGCCTGTATCCGAGATCCTGACCGAGAACGGCAAGATCACCGGCGTGCGCACGGCTCAGGGCGATATCGCCTGCGAGAAGCTGGTGCTGTGCTGTGGTCAGTGGACTCGTGAGCTTGCAGCAACGATTGGCATCACCGTGCCATTGGTGTCGGTTGAGCACCAATACATGATCACGGAAGCTTTTGGTGTTCCTTCCAATCTGCCAACACTGCGCGACCCTGACCGACTGACCTACTACAAGGAGGAGGTCGGCGGTCTCGTTATGGGTGGCTACGAGCCGAACGGCATTCCCTGGGCGATGAAGGGTGTCCCTGATCCGTTCGACTTCCAGCTTCTGGACAGTAATTTCGACCATTTCGAACAACTGGTCGAGTTGTCTCTGCCCCGTGTTCCAGATCTGGAGAAGGTCGGCGTCAAGCAATTGATCAACGGTCCGGAAAGTTTTACGCCGGATGGCAATTTCATCCTTGGCGAAGCGCCGGAAATGGCGAATGTCTTCATCGGTGCGGGTTTCAATGCCTTTGGCATTGCCGCAGGTGGCGGCGCTGGAATGGCTCTGGCCGAATGGGTTGCCAACGGTGCGCCGCCTTACGACCTCTGGCCGGTCGATATCCGTCGTTTCGGTCGCCCGCACACAGATACCGACTGGGTGCGCACCCGCACGCTGGAGGCCTATGGCAAACATTACACCATGGCCTGGCCATCGGAAGAGCATGACAGCGGCCGTCCCTGCCGCCGTTCTCCGCTGTATGACCGGTTGAAATCAACAGGCGCCGTCTTTGGCGAAAAACTAGGTTGGGAACGCCCTAACTGGTTTGCAGAAGCGGGCGAGGAAGCCCGCGATATTTATACGTTTGAACGGCCGAACTGGCACGGACCGGTTGGACGCGAGCACCAGGCCGCGCGCGAAGCTGCAGTCCTGTTCGATCAGACATCTTTCGCGAAATTCATATTGAAGGGACCCGATGCAGAAGCTGCCTTGAGCTGGATTGCTGCCAACCGCGTGGACAAGCCGGTTGGTTCGATCATCTACACACAGATGCTGAACGACCGGGGCGGGATCGAGTGTGACCTCACCTGTGTTCGAACTGCGCTTGACGAATACTACATCGTGACAGGCACCGGTTTTGCGACACATGACTTCGATTGGATCAGCCGTAATATCCCTGAGGGCATGAACGCGCAGCTTGTCGACGTCACATCATCGAATTCGGTGTTGTCACTCTTCGGTCCCAGGGCGCGCGACATTCTCGCCGCCTGCACACGCGATGACGTCAGCCATGAGGCGTTTCCATTTGGACAGGCGCGCCGGATCGGCATTGCAGGCTGTCCGGTGCTCGCGCTTCGCATTACCTATGTCGGGGAGCTTGGCTGGGAGATGCATCTGCCGACTGAATATGCCCAAACGGTCTTTGACGCACTTCAAGAAGCCGGCGTTCCGCACGGTCTGCGCAACGCCGGTTATCGGGCGATAGAGACACTGCGCCTGGAAAAAGGGTACCGCGCGTGGGGTTCGGACATCGGCCCGGATCATACGCCAGATGAAGCCGGTCTCGGCTGGGCGGTCAAGATGAAGTCAAATACTGATTTCAGGGGCCGTGTGGCAGTTCAGGCGCAGCGCGAGAACGGTGTCAAAAAGATGCTCGCCACATTTACAACTGACAGCGAAGTCATTCTCTCCGGCCGGGAGACGATCTATCGCAACGGGGAACGTTGCGGCTGGCTTAGCTCAGGCGGCTACGGCCACACACTTGGGAAAAGCATCGGCATTGGCTATGTACGTAATCCGACTGGGGTGACCAGGGAACATGTGCTTTCTGGCGACTATGAGCTGGAAGTCGGCACCGAACGGGTGAAGGCTGAAGTCACCTTTTCGCCGCTCTACGATCCGAAAATGGAAAAGATCAAGACGTGAGCGTTCGGGCCGGTCTGTTTTCAGGTTGGTGACTGAAAATGATCGGCCCGGCCCCAGAAACTGCTACCTGTATTTAGGCGAATCTGGCGATACGTTCTTCGCGGAAGGAGACAAGGCGCCCGGCAGCTTCGTCCCACAAGGTAAGGTTCACGCATTTGAAGCTCTGCACAAGTGTAATGCGGCTGACGTCCTTCAATTCCGGATAGTCCCTGATCACTTCAGGCAAGCGGTAAAATGGTATCTTCGCGGCCAGATGGTGAACGTGGTGGATTCCGATGTTTCCAGTGATCCACTGCAATGGGAAGGGCAGGTCGTAATGCGAGCTGCCATGAAGAGCGGCGTGCTGAAAACTCCAGTCGTCATCGTTTGACCAGTGCGTGTCCTCAAACTGATGCTGCACATAAAAGAGCCATACGCCCGCAGTTGCTGCAATCAGCGTAATGGGAACCTGCACCATAAGAAAAGTGCCAAGCCCTACGAGCCACACCATAATCGCGATCGGCAAAATGATGGCGAGATTGGTTGCGATAGTCGATACCCAAGGCTGCGCACCGGCGCGCATCAAACCGAGTGGTACCCGGTACTGACAGACGAAGAGCCAGGCGGGTCCAAATCCAAACAATACCAAAGGATTGCGATAAAACCGGTAGCGTATCTTTTGCATGCGGGTGAGTGCGCGATATTCAGCAACAGTCTTGGTGTCGACATCACCGATCCCGCGTCGGTCCAGATTTCCGGCCGAAGCATGATGAACCGCATGTGTCCGCTTCCAGTAGTCATAGGGGGTAAGCGTAAAGACGCCCATCGTGCGCCCGATCCAGTTGTTCAATCCCCGGTGCGCAAAAAGCGCGCCATGGCCGCAATCATGCTGAAGAATGAACAGGCGGACGAGAAAGCCGGCTGCAGGGATCGTTAGCAGGAGCCCCCAATATTGCCCATGCATGACCGCTGCTGCGGCAATGGCCCAAAGGGCGATAAAAGGCAAAACTGTCGCTGCGATTTCAAAGACACTTCGAACCGGACTTGGTTGCCGATATTGAGCGAGAATTTGTGTCCAGGAACGTCCGTTTCCGATTTTCTCGGCGCCAGCGGCAACTTGGGTCGTCACATCAATTCCTGTCTTGATTTGTCAGGCACGCGGATCAATCCCTGCAATCAGTAATCCGCTCGCTCTCAGGCGCAACTATCGTTTTATGTTTGTGCCCAGAAAGCACAAAAGGCCGGGCAAAAAACTGCCCGGCCTTTTATATTAATCAAGTGGCCGTGCCGTCTTGTATGCGGTAAACGGCCAGCTTCACTGACTTATTCAGCTACAAGGTTGTCAGCAGCGGACTTGCCCGAACGGCGGTCCTGAACAACTTCGAAGCTTACTTTCTGGCCTTCAACCAGCGGCGGCAGGCCAGCGCGCTCGACAGCAGAGATGTGAACAAACACGTCGTTTGTGCCGTCGTCAGGCTGAATGAAGCCATAGCCTTTGGTGGCGTTGAAGAATTTTACGGTTCCAGTGGTCATAACGATTTCCTTTCAATCGGTCATGAAGGTGTGCTTGCCATGCGATAGTCTGCCCGACAAAGCGGTTTAGTCGACGTTGATAAGGAAAATCGTTTAGAACGCAGCAAGCCGCGCAGTCAGAAAGTCCGTCAAACAATATCGATGGGTGGTGCATAAACCAAGACGGTGACCAAAACAAGACTTTGGTTCGAATCGAATGATCACAATCTAGGTAATTCTGACCAGTTGGCTGGAAAAAAGATCAATTTTTTGGAAACGTAAGTGCAAATTCCGGCTGAAGTCCGCAAAGTTAACCATCTGGTCCTGAAGTGGACGGGCTAAGATTTTTTCCTATCAACGAAGTCCGGCCATTTTGCCAGAACGGCGGCAGTTGGTGATTGATTGTTGTTGCCGACCGTAGAATATGGTTGTGTCATGACACGCGCCGCAAAATCCAGACCCAGAAAATATCGCAAATTTGTTCGGTTCGCGCCGATTGGGTTTGTCTGCCTTTTCCTCTTGGCCGGCATATCTACTTTTACCATTTCCTCGTTGGAACTATTCCTTCCACTTCGGCAAGCGCTCGCAGACCAGGTTCTCACTTCAATATTGAACAGGCCTGTGCAAGTCCGCGGGAATGTTGAAATCAAAATCGGCGAACGCCTGGGCATTCGTATCGAAGATGCCTATGTCAAACGATCTTCGGACACTGACGAACAAACCGCGCGCGCATTCGAAGTCGTTCGGTTCAGCGCTGGATACGGGCTTCTATGGGGTGAGATTTCAGGCATCAGAAATTTTCAGATGCGCGGTGCCGAGATTGTTTACAGCGCAGTGACTGCAAAAGAAGCCGGATCTGAAACTTCTCTCCATAGGCTGCCCTCGTTGATCATCAACAGTCCCGTTCTGCAAAACCTCGCGTTGGCAGATGTCGTCTTTCGGTACAAGGATCCGCAGGACGGCTGGAACGAGACACTTGTGATCAAGACACTTGAGCTTTCGACAGCTCAAGGAGAAAACACAACCAGCATTTCGTTCGATTCGGCGTTAAATGGAACACCCTTGAGGGCGCGCGGAAAGGTCACGCGGTCACAAGATTTTAGCACATCCCGTAGCAGCCGATATGAACTTGAGCTCGAACTGCCAGGTTTGGCGAGCAGAACGTCCGGCACCATCGATACCACGTCGACAATCGCTACGGTTGACGGCAAGTTTGCATCAGCATCCGGGTCTCTCACCGAGCTGCTGTCATCCTTGGGACTGGTGAGCGAGTACGAGGGGCACTCTACGCTTGACTGGAATTACGCTGGCCCAATTGACCGGCTCAAGATATTTGACCTCAAGGCGCTATTTGCAAGTGAAACAGGCGATCATTTGGAGATCACAGGCCAGATCGACGATGGCACTAATCACCCGGTCGTTGATCTTGCATTCAAGGCAATTCTGGCTGCGCAGGATAAAGGCGAAAAGAGCCTGTTTGCGGTCAAGGTCAAAGAGATTTCAGGGAATATCGTCGGCCGGTTAGAGGAACTCTCCATCGACCGGGCGCAAGTTCTGACTACCGCCGCCGTGCTGGATTTCGACGACATCGGTCCGATTTCAGTCGGCAAAGTGGTCAAGCATGCCGACAACAGGGTGGGCTTGGAAAACATCGAAGTTCGGAATGGGCCGGAAGACGCACCGCATCTTCTGCTGAAAGGCCACATGGAAGATTTGATCGGACTAAGAGGCATTGAACTTGCCGGTTCGTACCATATTCCGACAGATCTGATATTTGATCGTAAAGCGTCCGCTAAGCCTGAGCTTGGGTTTCTCGATGGAAACATAAGCTTGAATGAGGATGCCGGACGGTTGGGGATCGCCGAAATGAGTGGGTATTCAAGCGGAACGTCCCTTTTCAACCTCACGTTTGAGTTGAGCGTTCCGGAATTGAGAACAGTCGACGAGCTGGCGTTTTCCACGAAGCTCACCATTCCTGAGCCGGCGCTGCTATTGAACGCGCTGGATGTTGCGGAAGATCGGTCATTACCTGCTATCGGGTTTACCGGCTCGAGCAATCTGTCCCCTGACGGTGTGAAGCTCACAGGAACATTAAGCTCAGGGGCGACGGAAATTGAGGCCGACATCAAGCTCGCGCAAGGAGCGAGTGCTGGAACCAGGCATTTGGGTGGATCAATCACGTCGGACTGGATGGATTTCTCCGATCTTGCCGGCTTAATCGACTTCGCCAAATTGGGGCCGGGTCGTCACGGTGACGATCTTGAAGTTTCCGATGAATTCAAGAACTCGCTCACAGCCAAGGTGGACCTGGCTGTCAAGGAACTGGTGACGGGGAAAAAGAAAGCGGGAAATCTGTCGGCTACGGTCGAATATGAAGAAGAACTTCTGCAGCTTTCCGAGCTCAAGGTGAATTACATTGGCGGTACAATCCGTGGCGACTTCGGGCTGAAAACGAGCGCAGTTCCCAAAATCGCAACAGCAAAGGGGCGCATGGAGAAATTCCCCCTCAAAAGCCTGATGAACGAACTTGGTCTGAAGTCGCCAATCTCCAGCACGGTTTATTCCAGCTTTGATATTCGCGGAAGCGCCAAGTCGGAATCCGCCTTCCTGAAGTCGCTTTCAGGAAGCGTGACAACGTCACTTTGGGGTGGGGTCCTGCCTGGGCGATTGCTGGAATTATCGGGACTCAGCGCATTCACCTGGATGATGACCGGCAACAAGGACAATACCAGCAAGCTTGTCTGTGCCGTTCTGCCACTCCAGTTCAAAAACGGTACGGCGACGTCCAAATCGATGATCATTGAGACAGAAAACGTGCAGATTGTCGGTTCGGGCTCGGTGAGTTTTAAAACCGGTGCGTTGAACCTCTCGTTTGTTCCGCGGGCCAAGCGAAAACAGTTGGTTGAGATCGTTTCACCCTTTGAACTTCATGGCACCATCGCTGCACCGAAACTTGAGATGAAGCAAGCAGGACCTGGGCGCGCAGTTGGTGAAGTTGCTTCATTGCCGTTCAATTTGCTGGGGCATATTTTCCAAGGGTCGGGCGTAAAGGATGAAAAGGCGCGTCCTTGTGTTCTGCCTACGAATTCGAAGCCTAAGTAAGAAGTCACCCCAGCACTGACGGGAGTGCTCACAGGAGTTCTGCAATGTGGAAATGGGTTCACCTGGCGTTTGCAGCAATCGTATTCACAACAGCTTCGGCAAAGGCGCTCGACACTGCTGTGACTTTGGAGCGTGCTGTCACGGAGCGCTTTACCGGCGATTACGATGAGATGAAACGCGATCAGATTGTTCGCGTTCTCATTCCGTATTCGATTACCGACTACTACCTGGAAAACGGCAAGGAGAAAGGGCTGGCCGCTGAGTATCTACACCTGTTTGAAGACTATTTGAATGAGGGCGTTAAAAAGGAAGCGGAGAAGGTGCGGGTGGTGTTGCTCCCCACACGGCGGGATGAATTGCTCAGCGGTCTGGTGGACGGCACGGGCGACATCGTGGCTGCAGATCTGACCATCACGCCTCAACGTTTGAAGCTGGTCGACTTTTCCAGCCCTGTTCGCACAAAAGTGCACGAAGTGATTGTGACAAGACCGGATGCTGCGGACGTGAGGCAAGACAGGGATCTTGCTGGGATGGAAATCCATACACGTGCCTCGTCGAGTTATTTCGAGAGCCTCGCACTCATCAATCAAAGGCTTGAGGGCAAGGATCTGGAACCGGCCAAGGTCACAAAAACAAATGAAATTCTGGAAGATGAGGATCTGCTTGAAATGGTGGCGGCTGGTATTCTGCCTGCAATCGTTATCGACGAGTACAAGGCAGACCTCTGGCTGAAGGTTTTCAAGGACCTGAAAGTACACCGCGAATTTGCGCTCAGGGAAAATGGTGAAATTGCCTGGGCTTTCCGCCAGAACAGTCCCCAGCTTGAGAAGACCGTCAATGCCTTCATTGCCAAGACAAAAATAGGCACAAAACTCGGAAACATCCTTGCTAGCCGCTACAGCAAGGATGCGACCAAGATCATCAATCCGAAGGCGGAGGCCTATCAGGCCCGCTTGGACGAGTTGATCGCGCTTTTCGAAAAGATTGGTGCCAAGTACCAGATTGACCCGATGCTTCTCGCTGCACAGGCGTTTCAGGAGTCGCGTTTGAACAATGATGCCAAAAGTCGCGTTGGAGCCGTGGGCATCATGCAGGTGTTGCCGTCAACAGCCACAGACAAGAGCGTTGGGGTCAAGAATTTCCGTGAGCTGGAGGGCAATATCGAAGCGGGAGCGAAATACAATCGCTTCGTCGCCGATACCTATTTCGACGATCCGGAAATTTCCGATCTTGATCAGATCCTTTTCGTCCTGGCTTCCTACAACGCTGGCCCCAACCGGGTCGCGCGGGTGCGTAAAAAGGCAGAAGATCCAAACACATGGTTCGGTCAGGTCGAGTGGCAAGTGGCAAAAGCCGCTGGCGCTGAGCCGATCAAATATGTGAAAAACATCTACATCTACTACGTGGTCTTTTCGCGCCTTTACGAATACGACAAGCAACGGAAAGCTGCTGCAGACAAGAAAGCCGATTGATGTCTAAAGATACGACCGAACTTCGTGCTCTGGCCGTAAACAAATGGGTGAATCTGGGAATGGCAGTGGCTGGCGTGGTGGCCGCAATCACGTCGCGTTCAGACGCACTCATGGTGGACGGCCTCTATTCTGCAGTCAATTTCGTTTCCGCCATCATTGCCATGCGTATTTCACAGAGGATTGGTCTTCCCGCTGATAGGGGCCGACCTTGGGGTTACGGGTTTGAAGAGTCGCTTTATGTGACGTTTCGAAGCCTGGTGCTCGTTGGTATTCTCGCCTTCGCGGCATTTGCCGGTGCAGGCAAGATCTTCACTTTTCTGACTGGAGGCGAAGTCCCGGAACTGGTTTTCGGACCCATCGTTGTTTATTCGATCAGCATGGTCGTGATTTGCCTGAGCCTTGCATTTTATCATCACCGTGCTTTCGTCAAAACCGGAAAAACCAGCAGTATCCTGAAAACGGAATCCCGCGCTGCCCTGATAGACGGCGCCATCAGTCTTGGCAGCGGCGCGGCGCTCATATCCCTACCGTTCCTGGCTGATACAGTGCTGGCGCCGATCATCCCGATTGGCGATGCGATCATCGTCCTGATCATGGTTGCCATCATTATCTGGCAACCGCTCGGCATTTTCCGGAGTGCTCTGGCAGAACTCGCCGGTGTCAGTGCGCCGGGCAAGACACATCTGACGGTTTCCAGAGCAGCAAAAGAGCTCGCGAGCCAGTACCAGTTCCGGTTTTTGCGTGCTGCGGTTCAGCGGGCAGGACGGAGCCACTTCATAGTTGTCTATGTCGATCCGGTTGAGCCGGTCAGTGCAAAGAAAATCGACGAATTCTGGCGGGCTTTAAACGGTCTTCTGGAGGACAAGGTGGGTTCGGCGCGTTGTGAGGTCGTCGTGACGGAAATTGCAGAAGTTGACCCGACCTGACGCGTTGGTATTTGAAGCCAACTTGTTTTTCCAAAAGACAAGACTGGGTATTCGTTTTTAATCTTTCTCTTGCTGACAAGCGGATTGGGGTGTGCGACGCTCAATCGATCTAAGTGACTGTTGCCGATGCGTTATTTTGTAACGTTAGAGGTCTTTTGATTGATGAGTGCACGGACATGAATGATGCGTTTTGGAAAGTTGGTTGCTCAATCTTGCGAGTGAAATGCCGGCTGCAGTGAACGGTGTTCTACACACTGGAAAAACACCGACCACTTTGCTTGTGGGTGAGATTGCTGCACTGTGCTTCGCCAAGGATGAAGAGCAAGTCTGCGTCACGTCTGGCAGTATGCCCGCCATTTGGACACTATAATCAAGTCACGACTATCAACGCGTTGAAGGACACCTAGCAGGACGGAGTTTCACACGAAGAGTTTTTCCGCGTGCGCTTGTTAGCGAAAAAACTGAATACGAGTGACAAAAATTCGCAGCGCTGTTTTGAAATTGGGGAGAAATGGAAATGCTCTGTAAGCTTTTTGGGCAGTTTGTTGCCGTGACATTAGTGCTTGGTTCTACCGTCCAGGCGCAATACTTCGAACATGATCCGAATGATCCCGATTCCTATGCGCCAATTACCCCGGGTGAAAAGCCGGTCATTCCTCTGGACACGGAAGACCCAGCCTATAATCTTTGGCAAACGCCACGTGAAGGTCTCATGGATGGCCGTGAACCAGGGCCGATAAATGTTCAGCGTTGGCGGGGCGGCGCCGGTTGGTTGGGCATTCCAACGTTTTATAAATTGCCTATTGCCTTGACCCCTGAAGACTTAACTGCCGGCGATGTGGATGTAGCTATTTTTGGCGCTCATACCGATATGGGCGGTGGTTACCGTGGTGCTGCCTGGGGGCCGAACGCGCTGCGAGCATCGCCCTCTACAGTAGGCTGGGGTGCATTTGGCATGGAGCAGATGCACACACTGGTGAATCCGTTTGAAGTTTTGACAGTCGTCGATTACGGCGATGCACCTACTGATCCGATGTCGACCGAACGATCCATGCATGCGGTGCGTGGATTCGTGAAAGAAGTCGCCGGTACGAAAAACAAGAAAGGTAAAAACATCTTTCCGATCGTCATCGGTGGGGATCACTCGCTGATGTATTCCGATGTTGCTGGACTCGCGGATGTTTATGGCAAGGGCAACGTCGGAGTGGTCCATTTTGATGCTCATTATGATGCGTCGAAACGTATGTTTGGTCATCTGATTAGCCATGGCCAACCCGTGTATCGGCTAATTGAAGAAGGGCATGTGCCAGGCAAGAATTTCATTCAGGTTGGTTTGCGTGGATATTACCCGGGTAAGGAAAGTTTCGAATGGATGCGCGAACAAGGGTTCCGCTATCATACGCTTGCAGAGATTGAAGATCGCGGTTGGCCGGATGTGATGGAAGACATTATTCGTGAGGCACAAGATGGCCCGGAAAACATGTTTATTTCGTTCGATATAGATGTGCTGGACCCTGCCTTTATGCCTGGAACGGGCACACCAGAAAGTGCTGGTTTGACTCCTCGCGAAGTGTTCCCCCTAATCCGACGTCTTTGCGCGGAAAGCAACGTAGTTGGCTTTGAACTGACAGAGCTTCTCCCGTATAGGGACGACGGCTATCAGACGGTCCTGAATTCAGAACGGATCGTTCGCGAATGTCTTGTCGGCCTTGCATTGCGCAAAGAAGGCTTGACCGACCCGCATTACCTGAGTCCACTCACGAGGACACATGGGCAAGGTGAAAACTGAGCTGCTTGCCTTCTGTGTCGTGATGCTGCTGGTTATCTGGCAGGGCGTGGCCTGGGCGGAGCCATTGACAGTTTCTTGGGCGGAATTGCGTACAAACCGCCCAGAGACTTGTGTTGTGTTTCTCGATACTTACGAGAACTATTCTACCTGTTCCCCGCAAACGGCGTCTGCGCGGTTATTTTCAAAGAAATATGACGCTTGTACTCCGGGAACAAAAAACCTCGATGGTCAGACGGTCCGGATCGCAGGCTATGCACACCCGCTCGAATTCGAATTTAGGGACGTGAAGAGTTTCCTTCTGATACCTCCCTTGCGGCAGGATTGCCGACATCCGCCACCGCCGTTGCCGGACCAGGTGATCGCAGTTGAATTCTCAAAGGGGATGAATGTGACCGCTGACCCGGTCTGGGTGACAGGAGTCCTTCGGCTCGTGCGCAGCAAGACGCATATCGTGACAACGGCCTATACGCTCGAAGCGACTGCGGTCGTTCCGGCAACTATTCCTGACGTTGTGGTCAACGACTAGAGAAGGGTCATCCACGCACCAAATTGACCAACAGACCTTGAAGTGCATGGGCGAAAGATCATTTACGGTTGGATGTGGTCAGCTTGAACGGACAGCGTGTATTTGAGGCATTCATATGATGGATATTACCAGTTGGCGATTGTCAGGTTGCGCCATCTTGTTTATTGCCTGCATGGCCAGCGTCATGCCTGTCCGGGCTTCCGATCAGATTAAATATGTATACACCACTGCGGAACCGCTTCTTGAAGTGGCGGTCGGTAAGTCCTGCTATCCGAATTCCTTCGACAGCTTGCTAAAGGAAGTCGCCAGACTTGCTGAGCGGAAAATCGAGATCAGGCGCTTGCCCTGGAAACGCGCGCAGGTTGAGGCGCGAAACGCAGACAATGCCGGCATTTTTCCAATCACGAGAAACGCCCGGCGGGAAGATCTTTACGCATGGATCGCGCCTCTGTTTCCGTTCCGGATCGCCTATCTGACCCTCGGTAGCAACGAGCCGATCGGATCGCTTGAGGAGGCGCGAGAAAAGACAATTGCCATCAAGGCCGGGAGTTCCTCGGAATTCGTAGCGCGCAAGCACGGATTGCCTGAAAAAAATGTTGTTGTTGTTTCCTCGCAGGCAACGATCTTGAAAATGCTGAAAGCCGGTCGCGTGGACGGTTGGCTGGTCTGGGACTTGATCGCCTATAAGGCAACTCATGAGCATGCGCCTGAAGAAGAACTTCACTTTGGCTATTCCGAGGAGCTTGGAGATCTCTATTTTGCAGCGTCCAGAAACCTTTCGGTTCGCGAAGCCGAGGTCTGGAGGCAGGCGTTCTTGCGTGCACAGGATATGCAACTTGTTGAGCGTTATCTGGCCTGCCTTCGCCAATAATACCGTTGAACAGGGCTGAAATTGCGCGGTCCTGAGCCGAATTTCAGCTCGCCTTCAGTCCACGGACTTCGGAGGCTCGTGCCCCTGGGGTTGTTCCATACCAGCGTTTATAGGCGCGGATGAAGGCTGGCGAATCCGAGTAGCCAAGCAAGAAAGCAATTTCGGGGAGTGCCAGTTCACTCTTGCTTAGATACTCTTCAGAAAGGTTCCGCCTAACACCTTCCAGCACATCTGAGAAAGTGGTTCCCTCGTCATTGAGGCGCCTTGCGAAGGTCCGCTCTGTCATAGCAATTTTCTTTGCAACCATGCTTGCGGAACTTTGACCTTTCGACAGACCGTTGATGATGTGAAATTCAACATTGGAAATAAAGGATTTGGGTGCGCTGCTTCGCTTGTCCAAAATGCCATCGGCGATGTTGGACATCAGTTTTACAAGGTCGGTATCCGCATGCACGAGAGGCGTGTCGAGGTCAGGTGTGCGAAAGACGATCCCGTGAATGTCGCTGCCGAAATGAACGGGGCAACCGAAGAAAAGTTTCATTTCCGCTGGTGTCTCGGTCCTTTGGTGATGAAAGTGGATTTCTGCAGGTCGCAGGGTACGGCCGGTGCCGTGGCGATAGTTGGTTAGCAGGGCGGCCATGCCGGCCTCATTCGCTTGCCGTTGAAGGTAGGATCCACGGTCGGTTTCACGATAGATCAGTTGGGTTGTCTCTTTTTCCCTGTTGAAGGCAAGGCGATAACCGTCAACGAAGATGTTGATGTATTTGACGTGGTTAAGGATCGCCTGCTCAAGCGTGGCTGACGCAATGCCGAGATAGGCGATTACACCGAAGGATCCTGTGGGCGTGGATTTGCCAACATGAAAGCCGAAAAGATCGTTGCGCGTGTACCTTGCTGCCTCTTCGAAAAATGCATCGGATTTTCGGAGCGGAAGTCTTCGGTCGAAAGCGTTGAAATCTGATGGTGTGAGTTCGCTGGACTTCAAAACAGAAGTGCAGTCCTCTCCCTGCTGCTCCAGCGCTTCGACGGCGGCCTTGACCCATACGGCGTCTACTTCAGCTTCGCTCAACACACTCTCCGGCAACCGATTGGCATGAAATGACAGCATATTGGCATTTGGGAACAATCAAAAGCTGCAGATCATACCTAAATCAAGGGCGAACAGACGGGATGAAGAAGAAATACCAATTCCGCGCGATGGTACCGTCTAAAAGCAATAACAATGCATTGCGGAATATATGGCAACTCTGGCTGCACGGTCGTCCGCTGGATCACCACCTTCCCACAGGTTGTGAAACGTGGACTCTGGCCCCATCGCCACAGCAAATCGGCAGCCCATTAACCGCGCTTTTGCGCGGTTTTTTGTTTTGTAGCGCCTGTAGATTGACCAATCGGGATAAGGCGACGAATACCTTTGCTTGAATGCCAAGCCCGCTGCGTACAAGTCATCAGAAAATTTCCGATTGTGCTGGTGATTGTGCGGCACTAGCGTGGAAGAAATTGGTAGGGACCTCTTTTTGAGTCGCTTCCGCCACACCTTCCAACCGCATTTCTTCTACGAGGCGTTTCATGGCGCAGCTGCCCAATTCACTCGAAGCCCGCGATACCGCAGTCCAGCTTCATTCCTATGCCGATGCCCGCCGTCAGGAAGAAACCGGCGCGATGGTGATCGAAAAAGGCGATGGCATCTATGTCGAGGACATCAACGGCAAGCGTTATATTGAAGGTATGGCAGGCCTGTGGAGCGTCGCTGTTGGCTTTGGCGAAAAGCGTCTGGTGGAGGCCGCTGCCCGCCAGATGGAGAAGCTGCCCTACTATCACACCTTCACCTACAAGACCCACGGACCGTCGATCGAGCTGGCTGAAAAGCTGATCGAGATGGCACCGGTGCCAATGTCAAAGGTCTATTTCACCAACTCCGGTTCAGAGGCCAATGACACGGCTATCAAGCTGATCTGGTATCGCTCAAACGCGCTGGGTCAACCAGAACGCAAGAAGCTCATTTCGCGGGTGCGGGGCTATCACGGCGTCACACTTGCCTCGGCCAGCCTGACAGGTCTGCCCAACAATCACCGCTCTTTCGACCTGCCAATCGAACAGGTTCTGCACACGACCTGTCCGCACTATCGCACAATGAAAAAGGATGGTGAGAGCGAAGCGGATTTTGCGCGCCGCTGTGCGCAGGACCTGGAAGACATGATCTTGGCGGAAGGGCCTGAAACCATTGCCGCGTTCTTTGCCGAGCCCGTCATGGGAGCTGGCGGGGTGGTTGTCCCGCCAGACGGGTACTGGGAAGCCGTGCAGCCGGTCTTGAAGAAATACGACATACTGTTTGTCGCCGATGAAGTGATCTGCGGCTTTGGCCGCACGGGCAACATGTTCGGGACTGAAACCTACGACCTGCAACCGGACATCATGACGCTTTCCAAGGCGCTGTCCTCGTCCTATCAACCGATTTCGGCACTGTTGATCAATGACAAGGTCTACCAGCCGATAGCCGATGAATCGCAACGCATCGGCGTGTTGGGTCATGGCTATACCGGCAGCGGCCATCCGGTTGCTGCCGCCGTTGCGCTGGAAAATCTCAAGATCATCGAAGAGCGCAATCTGGTGACCTATGTGAAATCTATCGCACCAACCTTCCAGAAGCGTCTCGCCGCACTGGCTGCAAATCCGCTGGTGATAGAAACGCGGGGTATCGGCCTGATTGGGGCTGTGGAGCTTTCCCATGAAGCCTTGGCAGAAACGCCGGGCGCGCTGGGCGCGCGTACCAATGCGGCTTTCCATGAAAAGGGACTGATATCCCGCAACATGATGGACGCCATGGCGATCTGCCCGCCGTTGATCATTACAGAAAACCAAGTGAACGAGATGTTCGACATTGCCGAAGCCGGTATCCAGGCTGTCGCAGATAGTCTTTGATCATGTGGAAAATCGTCGGATCCATAAGCGGCACGTCAGCAGACGGAATTGATCTGGCTGAGATTGAAACTGACGGGGTTACAGTGTCTCGTTTCGGGCCAGCGGAAACCACCGCCTACCGGTCCGAGACCAAGCGCCGGGTTCTGGATGCCGCTGCCAGAAAAGGGCAGGGCCGCGAAGACTGGCCCGGGTTGGCGCAAGCCGTCTCGCAGGATCATGCAGATGCGATCCGTGGGTTCCTGGACCGGAACGCGCTTCAGCCGGATGCGATTGTCTTTCATGGGCAGACCGTCTGGCATGATCCGAAGGCGGGTGAGACCGTGCAGCTTGGCGATCCGCAGGCGCTTGCCAATGCGCTGAAGCTACCCGTCATCGGTGATGTACGGCTGGCGGATATGGCTTCAGGCGGCGAGGGCGCACCGCTGGTTCCCGTCTACCATCAGGCGCTCGCCAAGACACTTGTGGGCTCAGACAAGGAACCACTTTGTTTCCTGAACATCGGCGGTGTCTCAAACCTCACCTATGTCGACGGCGAAGATCTGCTTGCCTTTGATATTGGTCCGGGAAACGCGCTTCTGGACGACTGGGTTCGCAGGCAGGGTGCCGGGGACTTCGATGAGGGCGGCAAAATATCCGCTAGCGGTCAGGTGGATGTCACCAGGCTCAGGGAGGCTCTGAAACACCAGTTCCTGTCCGAACCCGGACCCAAATCACTCGACCGCTACAGTTTTTCCGGAGATTTTGTCGAAGGTCTGACCCTGGAAGACGGGGCTGCCACCTTGCTTGCCTTTACAGCCGAGACAATAGCCAAGGCGGAAACGCTCCTTCCCAAAAAGCCGAAACTCTGGTTAGTCTGTGGCGGCGGGCGGCTTAATCCGGTGCTGATGAGGGCCTTGGACAAGCTGCTTGCGGGTGACGTCGTTTCTGCTGATGATTATCAGATCGACGGGGACGCCCTTGAGGCCCAGGCCATGGCGTTTTTGGGAGCGCGGCTCAAGGCTCGATTGCCGACGACGTTTCCTCAAACAACGGGGGTGAGCAAGCCAGTGGTGGGGGGGAAGCACTTCTCGCCTGAGGGCTGATTAAGCGAACCGCGAGTAAGCAATCCGCAGACATCCATCTTATTCGTATTCAACTGCGACAACTTCCTGGACTTCAGGATCATTCAGATTGCTCAGATCAATATAATGCACCGGAATGTCGATCGTTTTGCCGAACGCTTCGTTGTTCAGGGCCTTGATCAGGGTCTTCGTTCCAAGATAACCCATTCTGAAAGGGTGTTGCACGACCAGTCCAGATATTTCGTTGGACTTAAGGGCAGCGAGCAACAAGGGCGTGAAGTCAAACCCTATGTGGTGAATTTGACCGGCAAGACCCATCTGCTTGAGCGTCAGCAACGCGCCGATAGTCGAGGATTCATTCGGAGTAAATATTGCATCGACCTGCAATCCACTTTGAAATAGCAGTGCTGTGTTTTCACGGGCTTCACCGACAGTCGAACCGATGTAACCATCATGGACCACTTCAATATCGGTGTCGTTCAATGCATGCAGGAACCCGGTTTCCCTCTCAGTCGTTGAAATTACGCCTTCGAGCATTCGGAGCAAGGCTACTGTTCCCTTGCCGTTCAACCGTTTAGCCATTTCTCTGCCTGCAAGCGCTCCAGCATTGAAATTGTTTGTTTTCACCACACTGATGGGAGCGCCCCCCATATCACGGTCGACATAGACAACGGGCGTTCCAAGCTCGGCCAACCTAGGAACGCTGGACAAAATGTCCAGTGAATTTGGCGCAAGAACGATCCCCTTGCATCCCTCATCAAGTGCTTTTTCGATGATGTATTTTTGCGCCGCTTCGTTGGTTTCCGTATTTGGCGACCTGACATAGGTCAGCAATTTTTCTTCTTTCGCGGCGGTTTCTGCTCCCCTGATCACTTCACGCCAGAACAGATGCTCCGCACCTGCAGGTATGACGCCGATACAAGACGCCTGTACATGCAGCGACGCGCACAGCAAGACAAAAACTGCGGTCAGACTTCGAATACACATGATTCCAGCTTCCAGACGTGTGAAAGCAGACAGGCCCGATGGCGTGGATTTCCTGAATGTTCCGGGAGCTGTAATGGTACCTCAGGTTCGGTTGGTTCGTTAGGTTTTTCTCACCTGCTTGGGAGCGAAAACCGCTTTAAATATAGATCCTTATCAAGGTCATACATTGTTGCAATGGAATAATTGCGTAGGTTTCTGCCAGATTGCGAATGGATGGAGGGGCCTTCCAAATCGAAGCTGCCTTGCACGAAGCGTGTCAACCGGCTAACCAAGTTGCATGAACGGATCTGAAATCTACAAGCGGCTGATCGGCCTGATTGAAGAGCGCACCCTGAAACCGGGTGACCGCTTGCGAGAAGCTGATCTTGCGGAGGAGTTCGGGGTTTCCCGGACGCCAATCCGTGAAGGATTGAAACGGTTGGAGGCCCAGGGCCTCGCTGCACATGAGCCCAACCGGGGCATGGTGATCCCGACGCTTGATCCCAATCAGATCAATGAAGTCTATTTCATGCGCGAGGTGCTGGAAGGAACAGCTGCCGGGCTGGCTGCCAAACATGCTTCCGAGCCGGAGATCGAAATCCTGCAGGACCTAGTAGCGGCCGACCGCAAGCGCATTACCGACAAGGACAGTCTGGTGCGGTCCAACCGGGAGTTCCACCGGCGCCTTTGCCTCGCCTCGCACAACCGGTATCTGGTCGACCAAATCGAGCATTTGAGACTGTCGCTGATCCTGATGGCCGGAACGACACTGGATACACCGGAGCGCCGGGAAACGGCGGTCGAGGAACATGCGGCGATTGTTTCGGCTATTGCCAATGGTGATCGCAAGAAGGCCGAAACCGCCGCCCGGCTTCACATCTTTCATGCACACAAAACGCGGCTGCAGCAGATTTAGAAGTTTCCTCCAAAGTGCTGACTTGGAGATTTGCTGCTGTCGCTCTGAGGTCTCAGGCGTTATCCGCTAGGCGCTGCTTCGGATAGGCGGCTGCACGCATGACGTCTGCCAGCAATTGGTAGGCTGAAATCCAGGCGTTGCGGACCTCCGGTGTGAACTCATCGCCAAGTCCCTTTTTCAGGGTTCGAAGCAGGGCGTTGCCGACAAAGGTGTAGTGCCGCTCTGTGACACCATAATCGATGTGTTTGACGGCAAGCTTTTCCGCTGCCGGCACGATGACATCGGTATGCTCAAGATTGTTCACGACCATTGTCAGTGCGGTGAGCAGTTTCCTGCCCTGGCTTTTCATGTTGCCTCTGAACATTTTCTTGAGCGTCGGGTCGATTGCAAATAGCTCTTGATAGAAAATTTCCGGAACCTTGTCGCCGAGTGTCGCTGCCTTGCCAAAAGTTTCCTGAACAATTTTGATTTCACGCCTATTCACTGCAACCTCCAGAGATAAGTCCGATAGATTAATTGTAAATTGTTACAATAATCTTGTGCGAATTAAGAAGTGCAAGTAACTCATGCAATAATTTCCAACAAGTAGACAATTTTATGAATTTGAAAATCAGGATTAGTCCCTTTTTTTGAGAATATCAGTAACTTACTCCGCGGTTATTAGGGTGCCGTGTTTGAGTGGCAGTCCTATTGCAGATTCCAGCTGGCTACCCGGTTTCACGCGTTAATTGCGATGCCACCCCGGTCAGGTCAATTTATCTGGACATGGGTTTAGACGCGGGCCCTAGTCAACACTCAACGATGTTGACCGCAAGACCGCCAAGAGAGGTTTCCTTGTAATGTTCCATCATGTCCATGCCGGTCTGGCGCATGGTTTCGATGCAACCATCAAGAGGCACGAAATGCGAGCCGTCACCGCGCAGCGCAAGTGAGGCTGCGGTAACAGCCTTGACCGCGCCTAGCGCGTTCCGCTCGATACAGGGCACCTGAACCAGCCCGGCGATCGGATCGCAGGTCATGCCGAGATGATGCTCCAGTGCGATTTCAGCAGCGTTTTCGATCTGTTCATTGGTGCCGCCAAGTGCTGCACAAAGTCCCGCTGCCGCCATTGCCGATGCTGATCCTACTTCTCCCTGGCAGCCGACTTCAGCGCCTGAAATTGACGCGTTTGCCTTGATAATGCCGCCAACGGCAGCAGCGGTCAGGAGGAATGTACGGATACCGACCTGGTCAGCGCCGCGGCAATGGTCGAGATAATAGCGCGTCACTGCCGGAATGACCCCGGCAGCACCGTTGGTTGGTGCAGTGACGACACGGCCACCAGCGGCGTTTTCCTCATTCACCGCCATGGCATAAACACCAAGCCAGTCGACAACGTTGTGCTCGAAAAGCGGGTTGCTGCGGCCTTCCCGGATAAGCTGCTGATAAATGTCTGCCGCGCGCCGCTTCACGTTCAGACCACCGGGAAGGACGCCGCTTTGCTTGATGCCACGATTGATGCAGGCATCCATTGCCGACCAAAGCCTGTCTATGCCGGTCTCCACATCTTTGCGGGGTTTCTCGGCACTCTCGTTCTGAAGCTTCATCTCCGCGATCGAAAGCTCGGCGTTCCGACCCATGTCCAGCATCTGTTTGGCGGATGCAAAGGGGAAAGGAACGTTCTGTGTTGCCAGTTCGTTGACGGGCTCATTGGTTGTCTTTGAAAGCTCGGCTTCGCTGACAACGAATCCGCCGCCGATTGAGTAATAGACAAAAGTGTCGATCAGCGAACCGGTCGCGTCCAGAAGATGGAATGTCATGCCATTGGCATGAAGTGGCAGCGGTGGCCCGTAGTCGAAAATGACGTCCGCTTCCGGGTCAAACTTTATCTCGGGCAACCCGGGTATCAGGAGCAATTTCGTCTGGCTCAATTTGTTCAGCATTGTCTCAACGCTGTCTGGATCGAGCGTGTCAGGTGTCTCCCCCAGCAGGGCAAGGCAAACGGCCTTGTCAGTTGCATGCCCTTTTCCGGTGAAGGCGAGGGAACCGTGCAATGTCACCGTCAGACGTGTTGTGCGATCCTCAGCGCCAGCAAGGCCGCGTGCGCGCTCAAGATACCTGTGAACGGCGACCATGGGGCCAACCGTGTGAGAGCTGGACGGACCTATGCCGATTTTGAATATGTCAAAGACACTGATGAACATTGATTTGGACCGGATGGTTTGTTGGGCTGCTGCTGCCAGCGCGACCTGGCCAAACTAACAATCAGAAAATTTCGTTGCTGCTCTCAGGCGCGCGTTTTTGTGCTGATTGCGACATTTCCGGAAAAATGAGTTTGGCGTGCTTCGACATTAGGAAAATATGCCCTTCGGAACTGGTTGTTTGAGGAAGGTCGGTTTGATAGCGTTCGCGCTCTTCGAAAAACAATCGTCCAGCAAATGAGTGTCCAATGATTTCCCAGCATCCGTCCGATTTGAATGATGTTTTGAAAGCAAAGAAAGATGCCTTTCAGATCCCGGACGGCGTCATCTACCTGGATGGAAATTCACTCGGGGTTTTGCCTAAAAACGTGCCCGCACGCCTGCAGCAGGTTGTTACCGAAGAATGGGGTTCGAGCCTTATTCGCGCCTGGAATACGCACAGCTGGATCGATTTGCCCGGTAGAACGGGCGATCGCATAGCTAAGTTGATCGGGGCCCCTGATGGATCCGTGGTTGCCTGCGACAGCACGTCGGTCAATGTCTTCAAGGTTCTATCTGCAGCGCTTTCTCTGTGTCCTGATCGCAAGGTCATACTGTCGGATAGTGGAAATTTTCCGACAGATCTTTATGTCGCCTCTGGCCTGAAGGAACTTCTGGACAAGGGACACGAGCTGAAAGTCGTTGCACCAGAAGAGGTCAAGGCCGCGATCACGTCAGATGTTGCAGTGTTGATGCTGACACAGGTCGATTACCGCACGGGACGCGTCCACAACATGGAAGACTTGACCCGGACAGCGCATGAAGCCGGTGCCCTCACAATCTGGGACCTGGCACATTCAGCCGGTGCCATTCCCGTTGACCTGACCGGAGCAAAGGCGGATTTTGCAGTTGGCTGCGGATACAAATATCTGAACGGCGGCCCTGGTGCACCTGCCTTCCTGTATGTAGCTCCCCCGCATCAGGACAAGGTCATGCCGCCCTTGACCGGCTGGATGGGCCACGAAGCGCCCTTTGCGTTTGATCTGGATTACCGGCCCGTCACCGGCATCAGCCGGATGACTGTGGGTACGCCGCCGATCCTTTCACTCTCGAGTCTCTTTGCCGCTCTGGACGCCTTTGAGGACGTCGATATGAATGACATTCGGAAGAAGTCGATTTCACTCAGTGAGTTGTTCATTTCCGAGGTGGAGGCCAAATGTCCTCAACTCACACTGGCGAGCCCACGCGATCCGCAAAAGCGTGGCAGCCAGGTTTCTTTCTGTTTTGAAGAAGGTTACGCGGTCATGCAGGCGCTGATTGCCCGTGGCGTGATTGGTGATTTCCGCGCGCCTGATGTCATGCGGTTCGGGTTCACGCCGCTTTATCTATCTCATCAGGATATCGTGGATGCCGTATCCATTCTTGCGGATATCCTTGAGACCGCAAGTTGGGATTGCCCGGAATTCAAGACGCGCGCCAAGGTTACATAGCCGCGATTTTCACTTGCGTTTGCAGCATGGATATAAAGCGATCTTCCGGCACCGGCTTTGAATAAAGAAAGCCCTGGTAGAGCGTGCAATCGTTTCTGGAAAGCCAGGAACGTTCATCAATCGTTTCCACGCCTTCTGCAACGACCTGTGCACCCAGTGCTTTCGCCAACGACAGGATCAGTTTTACAATCGCTCCACCTGACGCGATATCTTCCATGAACACCCGGTCGATCTTGATGCCATCAATTGGATAGTTGTGAAGGTAGGCTAGGTTGGAATAGCCGGTACCAAAATCGTCAATGACAATCCGGTATCCGGTTTTCTTGAGAGCGGACAGCGTTTCAAATGCGTGCGGAATATCGCCGAGGAGTACGCTTTCGGTGAGTTCCAGGGAAATCAACTCGGGGTCAGTCGCCGTCTCGATCGGCAGGGCTTGCATGCGGGATACAAAAAGTGGATCTGAAAGCTGCCTAGGCGAGACGTTCAAGGACAGCGGAATGGACAGGTCCAAGTCCTTTAGTCGTGTCTGCATACTTGCGACATTCCGGCCTACCCAATCCCCGATTTCATTGATGAGGCCGGTTTCCTCTGCGATCGGGATAAATTCGTTTGGGGCTATAAGACCTTTTTCCGGATGCCGCCAGCGGATCAATGCTTCAGCTGCGACCACCCTGTCCGATCTTGTGCTGGTGATGGGTTGGAAATGCAGAACAAACTGATTTTGGTGAATGGCGCGCTCGAGATCCTTTTTCACCGCCAGATGCTCATCTCGCAGTCGCCGCATTTTCTCGCGAAACCTGACGCATTTGTTATTTGGGTCAGTCTTGGCCTGATACAGCGCCAGGTCCGCATGTCGCATGAGCTGGTCAATATTGCTGCCATCATCAGGATAGTGCGCGTAACCTATGCTGAGGCCGACATGTCTCGGTTTGCCCTCAATCACCTGATGCGGTTCGAAGCCTTTCAACAGCGCCCGGCCGAACCAGTCTGAATAATTATTGTCAGGTTTCTCCAGGTGACAGATCAGGAATTCATCACCCCCCAACCGCGCGACAATATCTTCAGGGCCAACCAGGTCCATGAGCTTTGCTGCCACGAGCTGCAGCAGGGCATCTCCGGCAGCATGGCCCATGGAATCGTTGACCATTTTGAAGTCATCAAGATCGACAAGGTAGAGCGTGGCAGTCAGGTTTTTGTCCAGGGCATTCTGCATGACCTGATTGAGCCGCTCTTTGAGATAAGTTCGGTTTGAAAGGCCGGTCAGCGCGTCGTGGCTGGCTAGATATTGCGCCCGTTCTTTTGTCTCGTGCAGCTCTGTGACATCGATTTCGCTGACCAGATAAACCGGCTGGCCTGTTACTGAATCATTGCAGGTTCGCATGTTCAGTTCATGCCAGCGTGTTCCCTCCCTGGTCAGAATATTTACAACAATCCTGGATGTTCGTTCCTTTTCAATAAGTTTCAGAAGGTCTTGCGCCTCATTTGGGCTGACGAATTGTTCTTCAAAGGAAGTATCAAGCGATACCCGTGCAGCACGCGAGGCGGTATTTCTGTAAAGCGGGTTGCCGTCTTTGGAGAACAGGGAAATCATCACTGTTGTGTGCATCAGCGCTTCAACGCTCCTGAGCGTATCGGGCTGTTGCTCCTGGTGATCGCGCCCTTCGCACAAAAGAGCCATCCGGCCGTCGCGCAGACGAATACCGCTCATGGTGACCTGAAGGACACGCGCTTTTCCTTTTGGATACAGCGTCCAGGTTTCGGAGAATGACACGTCGTGTTTCGTGAAGTCCGTCTGATACTGTCGCAAACGCTGTTCGACGGAATGGGACATATCTGCGCCCATATCGCGCGATTGAAGCTCTTCCAGGGTTTCAGAGTCGGTTATTTCCAGTGCTTTGTGATTGGCCCATAGAACGCGCATGTGATCAATGTCGAAAATCCAGAGTCCGGTTTCCTGCCGGTCATAGACCTCCGCAATCAGGCCCGGATCAACTTTGCCGTCCGCGAAATTGAAAGGCAAAGATCCTTCCCTATCATCCAAATCGTGTTTGGCTCCCGTAGGGTGTTTTGGAACTTCTTGCAGTTTTTTTCTCCGCGCTCAACGTGTAAAAGAAACCTGCTTGCAACTTGCTTTCCTTGTTCAGGTTTTCGCTGAAGTTTCAACAGCGTGTTGTTATTGATTGTAAAGGTGGTGAAGATGTCATTCAATTCCTATTGAGAAAAACCATAGGAAAACCTAAGGATACGCAGCTGTATTTTTCATTGGAAATAATTCGAAGGGAATATTGTTAAAAATGACAGTGTAAATTGCGCTCGACATCTTTGAGCTGACCAAGTTAAATCAATGTAATGTCGGCTGCCTTTGTTTGAACAAGCACCAAATTTATCCAATCAGCCGACCGACAGACCGCAGGCACCGGCTAGAGTTTACAGTCCGCGAATTGACTACAAGTTCAGTTGTACAAACAGTGTCACTAGATTGGGAGGGACTTGAGCAGGGATTTCGGATCTGATGACAGTTATGGTTAAGTGCCTTCTCTGTTTTGCAGATCTGCGGTCAAAATTGACTGGGGTAACGCTTGGTACTGGAATGTTCGTTCCAATGAGCGTTATTTTGAGGAAGATCTTGCCCTTTCTGCGGTGCAGATTGAACATTATGAGTTGATTGCGCTGCCAATGAAGTTAGAAGAGCTGAACGCCGCACATATGCGGGCCGCCTCGCGCCCGCTTTGCCAAATAAAAATCAAGGCAATCGTGGCCAAAAATGAAAAAGAAAGACCGCTTGGGGGGCGGCGAGGAGCGTGAATGCTTGAGCTTGATCAGCTCGTTATGGATTTTAGCGGGTTCAGGGCGGTAAACGGCTGCTCATTTCGCGTCGAAGAAGGCAGTATTACCGGATTGATAGGGCCCAACGGAGCAGGGAAAACCACCCTGTTCAACCTGATCGCCGGTGCGTTGCATCCGACAAGCGGTAAAATCCGGTTTTTGGGCGAGGATGTCACCCATCTGGCCAGTCATCAGTTGTTCCATAAGGGCCTGGTACGCACGTTCCAGATCCCGCATGAATTTCACAAACTGACTGCCTTGGAAAACCTGATGATGGTGCCACCATCGCAACCCGGTGAAAACCTGAAATCAAACTGGCTTTCCTGGGGCAAGGTGAAATCCACTGAAAGTGATGTCGAGCGCCAGGCTTACGAAACACTTGAGTTTCTGGAGCTGACCCATGTTGCTCATGAGCGCGCTGGCAACCTGTCCGGTGGCCAGAAGAAGTTGCTCGAGCTCGGCCGTACCATGATGACGGAAGCCAAACTGGTGTTGCTTGACGAACCGGCAGCAGGCGTCAACCGAACACTATTGCGCAAGCTCGAAAAAAAGATCGAGATTTTGAACAAGGAACGCGCCTACACGTTCATCTTGATCGAACACGATATGGAAATGATCGAAAAGCTCTGCGATCCGGTTGTCTGTATGGCTGAAGGCCGCGTCTTGATTGAAGGTAGTTTCCAGACTGTGCGGTCCAATCCACAGGTCCTGGAAGCCTATCTCGGTGAAACAACGGGAGATGCTGCATGAGAGCGCTTCTCTCCATGGAAAACCTCACCGGCGGGTATGGTGATGCAGATATTCTGCATGATGTCACGCTGACGGTCGCTCCAGACGAAATTGTTGTGATTGTCGGGCCTAACGGCGCCGGAAAATCAACCGCCATGAAGTCGGTCTTCGGTCTCCTGACCATTCGCGGTGGCAAGATGCGGTTTGACGGCGAAGACCTCACGGGTTGGGCACCTAACCGGATCGTTCAACGCGGTATCTGCTACGTGCCGCAGGTCGACAATATTTTCCGTGAAATGTCTATTCACGAGAACCTGGAAATGGGTGGGTTCCTGAAAAAGGGGGACCTTTCTGCAGCTTATGACAGGGTATACACACTGTTTCCGGATCTGAAGGAACGCCGCAGGACAATGGCGGGCAGTCTGTCCGGTGGGCAACGTCAGATGGTGGCCATGGGCCGTGCACTGATGCTGGATCCCAAACTCCTTCTGCTGGATGAGCCGACGGCAGGCCTGTCGCCCAGATACATGGAGCAGATCTTCCAGATCTGCCGCGATGTCCGCGATACAGGTGTCGCCATTCTTCTGGTCGAGCAACACGCCAAGCAGGCGCTGGCCTTTGCCGACAGGGGCTATGTGCTGGCAGCGGGCAAAAATCGTCACGAAGGCTCTGGGGCCGAACTCCTGGCCGACCGTGAAGTCGCCGAAATGTTTTTGGGGGGCTGAACGGCATGGATCTCTTTGAACTTCTGAATTTTTATGTCATTCCGGGAATTGTGCTCGGCTCGATCTATGCGCTTGGTGCTGTTGGCATCACACTGATCTTTGCCATCTTGCGCTACGCCCATCTTGCGCACGGCGATCTGGCAACACTCGGTGCATTCATCGCATTGGCTGCGGTCACAAGCCTGGGTATTTCACCACTTGCTGCATTGCCGGTCGCAATCCTCGCAACGGCTGCGATCGCGGTGGGCATCGACAAGGTGTTTTACAATCACCTGCGCGAGCGTCCCAAGATCGTGACCGTTATGGCGTCACTCGGGATCGCTCTTATGGTCCGCTCAGTGGTGCAGGTCGTCTGGGGTGTGGATACGCAAACCTATACTCGCGGCATTGTCCGGCCTGATGATTATTTCGGCCTGCGCATCCGCGATCGTGAAATCTACACCGTTGTCGCCATGGTGCTGCTTGTCGGTGGTCTGCAGTTGTTCCTGACCCGCTCCAAGTGGGGCAAGGCGATGCGGGCAATGTCGGACAATCCGAACCTGGCCCTGCTTTCGGGCATCGACAACAAGAAAGTTGTCATGCTGACCTGGGTCATTGCTGGTGGCCTTTGCGCGGCAGCAGGTTTCTTCCTCGGTCTGAATACCGAACTGAAGTCGATGATGGGTTGGCACATGCTGCTGCCCATGTTTGCCGCAGCCATTCTTGGCGGTGTCGGCCGCGTGGAGGGCGCTGTGCTCGGAGGCCTGATCGTCGGTATTGCCGAAGAATTATCCGTTCTGGTGATCCCGAGCGAATACAAGGCCGCCATGGCGTTCGCCATATTGTTGTTCATGCTGATTGTGCGACCGACCGGGTTGCTCAAGGGCAAAGTGCTTTAGGAAGGGGGGACAAACATGGAATTTCTGGGTCTTGTAAATTACGCCCTCTTCATGGCGATCTTCATCGGGATCTACGCGCTTCTGGCGCTGGGGCTCAATATTCAGTGGGGCTTTGCCGGCCTGTTCAATGCAGGTATCGCCGGGTTCTTTGCCGTCGGTGCCTACACGTCGGCCATCCTGACCACACCGGCCGCTGACGGCCGCATTGGTGGTTTTGATCAGAATTTCGTGGTTGGTTGGATAGGCGCCATGCTTGCTGCGGCTCTGGTTGCCTGGCCGATTGGCAAGATCTGTCTGCGCTTCCGGTCTGATTATCTGGCCATTGCTTCCATTGGTATTGCCGAGATCATCCGGCTCGTGATCAAGTCCGAGCCTGCGCTGACAAATGGTGCACGCGGCATCTCCAACATTCCACGCCCATTTGGCGATCTTGGATACACGGAAAGCCAGGTTGCCTACCTGATCATCGTTCTTGTCGTGCTGATCGCCGCCTATTTTCTTGTCGAACGCCAATTCAATGCGCCCTGGGGGCGGATGATGCGCGCGATCCGCGACAATGAAGGTGCGGCGAAGGCAATGGGCAAGGACGTTGAGTTCCGCCGGCTGGAAGCCTTCATTTTCGGGTCGGCCCTGATGGGGCTTGGTGGCGCAATATTCGCCCATTTCAACCGCTCGATCACACCGGAAGCCATCGATCCGATGGTGGCGACCTTCCTGGTCTGGATCATGCTCATTCTCGGCGGATCGGGAAACAACCGTGGCGCGATACTCGGCGCGGCGGTGGTTTGGATCATTTGGTCCGTTTCAGAGATTGCAACTGATCGCCTTCCGCATGAGTATGCGGTTCAGGCAAAATACATCCGCTTGTTCCTGATCGGCCTGATGCTTCAGCTTGTTCTGAGGTTTAGGCCCGAGGGGCTGCTACCAGAGCCTCTGCGAGGTGACCAGCGGACGACGAAACCGGGGGTGGACCCAAACTAGGCCCGCTCCCTCAGGAAAGCACTTAACCTATGAGTGTAGTGACCTGAGAACTTAAAGACCCGGCGAAGACCGGATAATTGAGGAGGTACTCTTATGAAAACCAAATTCCTGACACTTGCTGCTGGCTTGATGACAGCAACGGCTCTGGCAACAGTTCCGGCAAAAGCCGATGTTAAAATCGGACTGCTGGGCGGTATTTCCGGCCCGATCGCTGCCATGGCTCCGGCTATGGTCGATGCAGCTCAGCTGGCTCTTCAGCAGGTTAACGAGCAGGGTGGCATCGGCGCCAACGAGAAACTCGTTGGCGTTGTTGGCGATAGTGCCTGTAACCCGCAGAACGGGACAGATGCAGCCACCAAAGCCGTGAACATCGAAGGTGTTACCGGTATCGTTGGCCCGCATTGCTCCGGCGCTGTTCTGGCTGCTGCCGGTTCCGTGACGATCCCGGCAGGCATCACCTTGATCACACCGTCCGGCACATCCCCTGAAATTTCCAATCTGGAAGACAAGGGCACCGTGTTCCGTACTGTTCCGTCCGATGACTATCAGGGCCGTGCACTTGCACGCACCATGAAAGATCAGGGCTACGGTAAAGTCGCAGTTGCTTACCTCAACAATGACTACGGTACCGGTCTGGCTGGTGCGTTCAAGGCTGAGTATGTTGATGAGCTCGGTGGTGAAATCACCCAGTTTGCAGCACACGAAGAAGGCAAAGCCTCTTACCGCTCTAACCTGGCTGAACTTGCCAAGGGCGGCGCAGACACGCTGGTGATCTTCGATTATGGCGATGGCACTGGTCTTACCATTCTGCGTCAGGCGCTGGAAAATGATTTCTTCGACAAGTTCGTTGGCGGCGACGGCATGAAGTCCGACGCGGTTATCAATGAACTTGGCGCTGAAAACCTTGCGTCTTTCGTTGCTTCTTCCCCGGTTGGTGAAAAGTCCGAATCCCTGGACATGTTCAACGCTGCCTTCAAAGGCGTTGGCGGTGATCCGGACGCGATCTTTGCCAACACGTCTTACGACGCTGCTTTCCTCATGGCTCTGGCCATTGAAAAAGCCGGTGGCAAGAAAGAAGGCGTTGCAGCTGCAATGGTCGAAGTTTCCAACGGCGAAGGCGATGCGATTCGTCCAGGTGAGTGGAAGAAGGCGAAAGAGCTGATCGCAGCTGGCACAGCCATCGACTACAAGGGCGCTGCAGGCGACCATAACTTCGACGCCAAAGGCGACGTTCCGGGCACCTATGCTCTCTGGGAAGTCGGCTCTGACGGTTATGAAGTCATCACTGAAATGAAATAGGCGTCTTCACCTGAAGACGTTGTTCAAGAAACCGGCGGTTCGAAAGAGCCGCCGGTTTTGTTTGGGCAATCAACCGTTTTACAGTCATTCCGGACAAGTGAGGCAACGCCGAACGCCGATCCGGAATCCAGATGTAATTCGCGCAATAAGCGCGTCCAAATTTTCAAAAGAAGACTGTGCTCGCTTCGCTCACGCTGATGTCTGGATTCCAGATCTGCTTGCAGCTTTCGCCGCACTTGTCTGGAATGACGGGGGGCAGGTGCCAATTCCACTACTCTGTTGCCATCTCAGCACCCGCCTGTGCGGGCACAAACTCCGGCTGGGATCCAGTAACGCAGGTCTGGGTGCTCAAGGCACTTACGGTGGCTGCTGGTTCCCGGATCTCCGCTTCGCTGCGTCCGGGACGACAATCGAGGTGTGTAAAAACCTCCTTACACCAGCCTCTCAAACCCGCTATACACCCCGCCATGCGTGATCTGGATGTACTTGTGCTTGGCGGCGGCGCTGCCGGTTTGATGTGTGCGATTGAGGCGAGTAAGCGTGGACGCAGGGTGATGGTGATTGACCATGCCAAGCGTCCGGCGGACAAGATCCGTATATCCGGCGGTGGTCGGTGCAATTTCACCAATCTGCATAGCTCTCCAGCGAATTTCCTGTCGCAGAACCCGCGTTTTTGTGTCTCGGCACTGAAGCGTTACACCCAGCATGACTTTTTAGGTCTGGTGGAAAAGCATCGCATTCCCTGGCATGAAAAAACGCTTGGCCAGCTCTTTTGCGACGAGAGCGCCAAAGACATCATCCAGATGCTGCTTGCCGAATTGGAGCAGGCGGGGGGAAGCCTTCAGCTTGAGACCGAGATCAAGGCGGTCAGCAAGCCGGATGATCAGTTTTCGGTATCAACGTCCAAGGGGCCATTGCGGGCAAAATCCCTGGTGGTGGCAACCGGTGGTCCATCAATCCCCAAGATGGGTGCAACAGGCTTCGGCTATGACCTTGCAACACAATTCGGCCTGAGTGTCCTCGCCCCGCGTGCTGCCCTGGTACCCTTGACCTTTTCGGACACAAACAAGGAGCTTTGTGCCAAGCTTGCCGGTGTTTCGGTGGATGCGAAAGTTTCCTTTCAGAAAACCACTTTCCGCGAAGGCCTTCTGTTCACGCACCGCGGCCTGTCCGGCCCCTCAATTCTGCAGATCTCATCCTACTGGCAGGAGGGAAAGCCAATCTCAGTGAATATGGTGCCGGAAGTTGATGCCTTCGAGGTTCTGCGCCAGGCGCGTCAAGATGCCCCCAAGCAGGATCTCAAGACGGCACTGGGACAGCTTTTGCCAAACCGGTTGGCAGAGGAACTGTCAAAGGTGTTCCAACTCAAGGGCCGCCTGGCAGACCAATCAGACAAGGTTTTGCGACGTGCAGCTGAGCAGCTGAACCGCTGGCAACTGACGCCGGTTGGAACGGAAGGGTACAGAACCGCCGAAGTGACCATTGGCGGCGTCGATACGAAAGAACTTTCTTCAAAGACCATGGAAAGCAGCAAGGTTTCCGGTCTCTATTTCATCGGTGAAGTGGTCGATGTGACCGGTCATCTGGGTGGGTTCAATTTCCAATGGGCCTGGTCCTCCGGCCATGCTGCCGGGCAAGTCGTTTGATCCGCGTCTAATCCTTTCGTGGCAAGGACTTCCTGCGACGCAGCATTTTTTGATGACCGCCCCTCATTCCTCGTTATACTCCCCTCAAATTGGGGACGAAAATGAAGCGTGTGACGATACATGATGTGGCCGAGACCGCTGGTGTCAGCCTTGCCACTGTCGACCGAGTGCTGAACGGGCGGCCAGGTGTGCGCAAGAAGACAATCGAAAAGGTCAAACAGGCTGCTGAAACGCTGAACTACAAACCGGACGTCTTTGCAGCCGGTCTTGCCAAGAAACGTCTCTACCGGCTCCATTTCCTGCTGCCCAATGGTCCGAACGCCTTCATGGAAGATCTCACACGCGAAGCAATGTCTCATGCGGAAACCATGAGCGGGGACCGCATGCATGTTCATGTGGAACCGATTGATGCCTTCGACGGTCACAGGGTGGCCGGGACGTTGGCCGTGCTCGATTCATCTGTCTGTGATGGGGTTGCAGTCGTTGCTCCGGCATTTCCCGAAGTGAGGGCGGCCATCGACCGGTTGCAGGATCGCGGCGTGCCTGTTGTCACGCTTGTGTCAGATCACCCGTCGTCTACGCGTCAACACTTTGTCGGTATCGACAACATGGCTGCCGGTCGCACCGCAGGAAGGCTGCTGGGTCGTTTTCTGCCAAGGCAACCTGCAAAGATCGGCTTGATCGCGGGCTCGCTTGGCTTGCGTGATCACGCGGACCGCTACGCCGGATGCCGCGAAGTGATCGAGCAGGACTATCCCCATCTTGAGTTTCTGAAAGTACGCGAGGGTCGCGACGACAACACACGCAATGCGGACCTGGTAAAAAAACTCCTGACTGAATACCCGGATATAGCTGGTCTCTATAATATCGGCGCGGGCAATCGCGGAACAATTGCGGCCCTGGCTGAATCAGGGCGCGCAGAGGACATTGTTTTCATTGGCCACGAACTCACCCCCTTCACACGCGAGGCCCTGAAGACAAATGTGCTGGATGCAGTCATCGCGCAGGATCCCGGGCATGAGATCCGAAGTGCTATTCGGGTGCTCAAGGCACTGTGTGACGGCGTTCCCATAAACGAAGGTCAGGAACGCATCGGGATCGACGTCTTTTTGAAAGATAATCTGGCCTGAAAGACCGGAATTACTGGTGTTTTGGGATGGCAGTTTCAAAAAGTCGCATCTTACATTCAAATTTTTGGATTGACCTTTGTGACGCAGAGCCGCATACCTAATGCATGCGTTTGACACAACAGACAAACTACGCGGTGCGCGCGCTGATGTATTGCGCCGTTAACCCGGACAAACCAAGCAAGGTTGCAGATATTGCGGCCAGCTTTGACATGTCGGAAACCCATCTTTTCAAGATCATGAAGGTGCTGGTCGATGCCAATCTGATCCGGACCATTCGTGGCCGGAACGGTGGCGTGATGCTGGGGCGCCCTGCGGAGGAAATTACCGTCGGCGAAGTCGTTCGTGCTGCAGAAGAGAGTTTCCTGCTGGCCGAGTGTTTCGATTCCGGCCGCAAGGATTGCCCGCTGATCGTCTCCTGTGGTTTCAACGGTCTTCTGCACGAAGCGCTGGAAGCATTCTTGGAAGTACTGGACAGCAAATCGATTGCCGATCTTTCGGAAGACCGGTTCGGGATGCGCGATCTGCTGAAGATTGACGTTGCAAAGACCCCTATTGCAGCAAACGCATAATTCGGGTTTCGCATTTGCGAACACAGTATAGGCGCCACCGTCGGGTCGGCGCCTTTTTTGTTTTGAGTTCGAAATGTAACTGCATGATTCTCACAAGCACTTCGTCATTGCAGGACTTGATCCTGCAATCCATGCCGTGAAATCACTTTTGAAACGGTTTGACGCGAAGCGGCGTAACGGCATGGATGCCATGGTCAAGCCATGGCATGACGGTTGTAAATGATAGGTATTTCCTAGTTGTTTGAATGCACCTGAGGCACCCAGGTTAAACCGGAAACAGGACCAGCATCGGATTTGAGACAGATCCGGTTTCGCAACGAATTTCTTAAAAAAAGGCCGGGCTGGCTAGCCGCTGAGGGAGAGGAGAGGGCGGATGGCTTGCCTGGCATTTTGTACCTCTGAATTTCAGAGGCCCTGTCTCCACCAAAACCAGAGGACGCGATTTCCGGTTCTGTTTCGATCAGGCATTGCTTTGATAGGAAAACTTGAGTATGAGTGTCAAGTATAAAGTTGACTTGAAAACTCATCTTTTAAATTTCCTGACGAAACGCTCCCTTACAGATTGCTATTTTGGGGGGCAAACCAAAGGCCAAGGACCGATTGCGCGTATGACACCGACCGCCAACAGCCAGAAGCGTCGCCTCACTATTGCTCCAGCAGTACGCACCCGGGCAGGGTTCGGCGAAAGAATTCACAGAGAGCCGAAAAGAGAGCAGAAGACGGAGTTCGATTCCCGTGAGCTCTTCAGCGGCTTGCGTCAGATCCAGATTATTCACAACGAAGAAACCTATCGCCTGTCGATCACAAAACAGGGCAAATTGATTCTCACCAAATGAAGTTTTTGACCTGGACCAGGGCAGGAGGGTTTCATTTCGTGCCCTGGCTTGCCAATTGGGTGAACCAGAGATTATGCGGCGAAAATCGCGACTGGTTTGCCGACCCCGCGCAAGGCGTGTTCACCCATCGCATTCAGTCCGGTTTGCAGGTCACCGGAAAGCGCTTCTCTCACCGGTGCTGTCATCAACAACTCGCGGCCTAGAGGTTTGCACAGGGATTCCACGCGGCTGGTCTCATTGACGGCACGTCCGATCACTGTGAAGTCCAGACGGTCTTCTCCGCCGACATTTCCAAAAAACACTTCGCCGCGATGCAATCCGATGCCGATCTTGAGTGGTTGCCACAGGTCCGGATCAGGCAAGCCCTCTGGCGGGTTTTCATTGAGGCCTTCGATTGCTTTCAGGGCTGCTTTTGACGCCTTGACCGCAGCTTCCGCGGCGGCCTCCTCGCCGAGGGTCTTCTGGTCAAACACCGCAAGAAGGCCATCCCCCATGAACTTAAGAATGTCTCCACCATGGCGCAGAACCGCGTCTGATACCCGGTCGAAATACGCATTCAATATGGAAGTGACTTCGGGGCCGCTGAGGCGATCAGCCAGCTGCGTGAAGCCGCGCATGTCTGCCATGAACACGACCGCCTTGATCGCATCTCCGTCGCCTCTGCGGATTTCCCCATCAAGGACGCGGCGTCCAGCAATCGGACCCAGATAAGTGTCGGCGACGTTCCGCGCGATCCTTTGTACGATATGGCGTTCCACGTGCAGGGCCAGCAAATCGATCAAGCTGCGAATGCGTTCCTTGTCGACTGGGGGAAAGCCGCCCGGACGCTTCGTGGCAAAGGTCATGGCGTTGTGCATCTCACCGGCAGCACTCAGGGGCAGGGCGACATAGGCCGTATAATCCTGTTCGGCGAGGTCCTGCATTAAAGAACCGGTATTTCTACCTTCTTCGGTTTCCAGGTCGACCTTGATCATCTGGCCCTCCTTCATCACCTTGAAGAGCGGATTGCTTGTGAAAGCGACATTGTTGATTGCGCTGGCGTCAGCGGCAATTTCGTCGCAGAGCTCGTCGGTACTGTTCCAGACCCAGGAAAAGCCGATTACCCGTGGGTGGAGTGTGCCCACGTGGAGTGTGCAGCGATCGATGCCGAGATTGGCAGCCTGGCAGCGCCACATGAACTCCTCGAACATCAACATAACGCTGTCGATGCGTGTGGCATCGTGCAGCAGCCAGTCGTGTACATCCTGCAGGCTTTGTTCCTTGGGAGCACAGGCTGGGCCCCGGTTGGAACGTGCTAGAAGGTAAATGCTATGGACGTAGCTGCGCGGTGCAGGATCTAGCACATGTTGGTTCATGCGGTCTCCAGTCGGAAGTTTCGGGCACCTTTAATAGGTCCGTACCTTAATCTGGTCGCCCCACACCAAAGTTCAATCCGAAAATGGGCTCAGGAACAAAAAAGGCGGCACGCGGAAAACTATACACCCTGCACCGCCCTTGATTATGTTTCTGGCTTAAAATGCGGCTTCAACACCACCCATTTCGACGTAAACGCTCTTGATCTGGCTGTAATATTCGATCGCGGCGTGGCCATTTTCGCGGCCAATGCCCGACTTCTTGTATCCGCCAAAGGGCATTTCGACTGGTGTCAGGTTGTAGGTATTGATCCAGCATGTGCCGGCCTGTAGCTGGTTGATCACTCTATGCGCGCGCTGGATGTCTCTGGTGAAGACACCTGCCGCGAGCCCGAATGCCGTATCATTCGCCCGGGCAATCACGTTCTCTTCGTCGTCGAAATCAAGAACACTCAACACCGGCCCGAAGATCTCTTCCCGGGCAATGCGCATATCATCCGTGACGTCAGCAAAGACAGTCGGCTGAACGAAATAGCCATCCGGAAAACTCTCGACTTCCGCTGAACTGCCACCGCAAACGAGCCGGGCACCCTCGTCCTGACCGACTTGCATGTAAAAGAGAACCTTATCGAGTTGCTGCTTGGAGATAAGCGGCCCAATGTTGGTCGTCTCATCCAGCGGGTCACCGAGAACAGCACTAGAAGTGCGTTCGGCAAGGCGCGAGACGAACTGTTCCTTGATGGCGCTGTGAACGAAAACCCGGGTGCCGTTGGAGCAGATCTGACCGGTGGAATAGAAATTCGCATTAATCGCGGCCGAGATCGCGTTTTCGATATCCGCGTCATCAAACACGATCAATGGCGATTTACCGCCAAGTTCCAACGTGGTTTTTTTCAGATGCTCACCTGCGAGGGCAGCGACCTTCGCACCCGTTGGAACAGAGCCCGTCAAGGAGACTTTCGAAATGTCGGGATGCGCAACCATTTTTGCGCCAACGTCGCCAAATCCCTGGATCACATTGAATACACCGTCTGGAAGACCGGCTTCGCTCAAGGCTTCCGCCAGTTTCAAGGCGCTGAGCGGGGTGACTTCCGAAGGCTTGAAGATCATCGCATTACCGCACACAAGCGCTGGGGCTGCTTTCCAGCACGCGATCTGGATTGGGTAATTCCACGCGCCGATACCGAAGCAGATGCCAAGTGGTTCCCGCTTGGTGAAAGCAAAAGAGCCGCCAAGGTCGATGTGCTCGCCTGCAAGTGTTGCTGCCAGACCACCATAATATTCCAGACAATCGGCGCCTGAAGCCGCATCAGCAACGAGTGTCTCCTGCAAAGGCTTGCCGGTGTCGAGTGTTTCCAGAACCGAGAGTTCGTGGTTCTTCTCGCGCAGAATTTCAGCGGCCTTGCGAAGAACCCGGCCACGCTCCGCTGGCGGCGTTGCTGCCCACGTTTTTTGACCTTCTTTGGCGGCCTGGATTGCTGCATTGATGATTGCATCGTCCGCCGCTTTGATCTGGGCAATCACTTCCCCGGTTGCCGGGTAGAGAGAGTCGAACGGCGTGCCGCTCTGGCTTTCCTGAAAGGTTCCGCCGATGTAATGCGAAGCTTGCGGTTGCGCACGCATGAGAAGCGCTCCTGAGTGTCTCGTTGAACCGGTCAGTCCGGTTGTTATTGTTGCTAGAAAACTTAGCGCTGACTGGTTTCCCAGTCAGGGTGGATCCATGGATCGAGGTTTGCCGCCGGCAACGGGTCTTTACCTAGAATATGGTCTGAGGCTTTCTCCCCGACCATAATCGATGGTGCATTCAAATTGCCATTGGTGATTTGCGGAAAAATCGAGCTGTCTGCCACGCGTAGTCCCTCGACACCTGTCACCTTGCATTCGGGATCGACCACAGCCATCGGATCGTCTGTCGCCCCCATTTTACACGTTCCGCAAGGATGATAGGCACTTTCGACATGCTCACAGATGAAACCGTTGAGTTCTTCATCGCTTTGCACCTGATCGCCGGGCTGGATTTCCTTGCCGCGATAAGGCGCAAATGCCTCCTGGCCAAACACTTCACGAGTCAGACGAATACACGTGCGGAAATCTTCCCAGTCTTCCTCATGTGACATGTAATTGAAGAGGATCGACGGTTTGTCCCTGACATCGTTTGATTTCAGCTGAACCCGGCCGCGGGACTTTGACCGCATCGGACCGACATGGGCCTGAAATCCATGCCCTTCTGCTGCGGCCTGACCATCATAACGGACTGCAAAGGGAAGGAAGTGGTACTGGATGTCCGGGTATTTCACGCCCGCCTTGGAGCGGATGAAGGCGCAGCTTTCAAACTGGTTGGACGCACCAAGTCCCTGTTTGAGGAACAGCCATTGTGCACCGATCATCGCCTTGGAAATCAGGTTCCAATGTTTGAAGAGCGTGATTGGCTGCGTACAGGCTTGTTGCAGGTAAAGTTCCAGATGATCTTGCAGGTTAGCGCCAACACCTGGCCGGTCTGCTATCACCTCTATCCCGACATTCTTGAGATGTTCAGCTGGGCCAATACCAGATTGCATCAGAATTTTTGGAGAATTGATGGACGACGCCGACAAAACAACTTCGCGTGCCGCCTTGGCCTCGCGGATTTCACCGCCCACCTCAAACTCGACCCCAACGGCGCGCTTGTTCTCGATCAATACCTTTCGAACCAGCGCCCCCTTGATGAGCTCAAGGTTCCCGCGTTTCAGGGCAGGTTTCAGATACGCATTGGCGGCAGACCAGCGGCGGCCGCGATGGACCGTCATCTCCATGTCGCCGAAGCCTTCCTGACGCTCACCGTTGTAGTCAGCTGTAACGCCATAGCCAGCCTGCTCGCCGGCATGCTTGAAAGCATCGAAAAGCGGATTCCACTTCGTACCGCGCTGAACGTGGAGCGGTCCGTCGGTACCGCGCCAGCCGCTTTGGCCGCCATGGCTGTGTTCAAGCCGTTTGTAATAGGGCAGCACATGGCGGTAGCCCCAGCCGTTTGCTCCCATTTCTTCCCAGGTGTCAAAGTCACAAGCATGACCGCGCACATAGACCATGCCGTTGATCGAGGAGGAGCCACCGATGACCTTGCCGCGCGGTGTTGCCAGCTTTCGGCCACCAAGGTGCGGTTCCGGCTCGCTCTCAAATCCCCAGTCGTAAAGGGGCATGTTCATCGGGTAGGACAGCGCAGCAGGCATCTGGATCAGAGGCCCGACATCTGTGCCACCAAACTCGAGAACCAGAACACGGTTCTTGGAATCTTCCGACAAACGGGATGCCAGGGCGCAACCTGCTGACCCAGCGCCAACGATGATGAAATCGAACTCGTCGATCATGCGGACGAATACTCCAGCGGCTCAGGTTTCAGAATTGCGCGCGACATGCGCGGCAATCTGGGTTTCAACATAGTCTTCAACCAATGCGATGGCGGCCTGCCTGTCCGTTGAGCCGTCGCTCAGGGCCTGACGGATCCAGACCCCGTCAATCATCGAGGCCGTGCCTTCCGCAATGCGCCGTGCATCATCGCGCGGCATGAAGGATCGAAGATTGAAAGTCAGGTTGGAGGCTAGACGCGCGGCATATATGCGCAGCAGGCGGCTGTTGCTGTCGGTTGTGCGGGACTGAACATAAAAAGCGAGCCATGCAGCGATGACTGCCGGCCGGAACTGATCGTGTGAGAAGTTGCCTGCAATAATCGCGGAAATGCACTCACGGGGTGTCTCGGCTTTCGCAAGTCCTTCCCGGATTGCCCTGCCAAGCTCGGTCAGCAGATAGCGCATGGTTGCGGCAAGAAGCAGATCTTTGGACCCAAAGTAGTGATGCACCAGCCCACCGGACACACCTGCGCGTTTGGCAATCTGAGCCATGGTGATGTCGCTGTATCCACGTTCGTGAATAGCATCGACTGTTGCATGGATCAGGCTACGTCGTCGCTCTGCTTCCATTCCGACTTTGGGCATATTGATCTCCCGTGACTTAGTATTTTTATTTTTAATTGATCAATCAATCAATGAAAACTTGCAAATTCTTTCTACTGATGTTTGGATCTCTTTCAGGCAGGCTGCTATTGGAGGATATGGCGAGCTGCGGGGCTGCTGGGAGAGCCGCTCCATGCAAGAAACAAAAATCACTTTCCGAAGGAGACATAACCATGAAAATTGCAGCGAAACTCGCTGGAGGTCTGGCGCTTGGTCTGATGCTGTCCGGAACCGCACTCGCAAGCGAAGCGGAAAGCTGTAAAACCGTCAGCTTCTCGGATGTTGGATGGACGGATATCACAGCGACTACCGCGGCCACGACTGTTGTTCTCGATGCCCTTGGTTACGACACCGAAATCAAGATCCTGTCAGTGCCAGTGACTTATGCTTCCATGAAGAACAAGGATATCGATATCTTCCTCGGCAACTGGATGCCGACCATGGAAGGCGATATCAAAGCCTATCGGGAAGATGGTTCTGTCGAGACTGTTCGTGCAAATCTGGAAGGTGCGAAATACACGCTTGCAGTGCCGCAGTATACCTATGACAAAGGCCTCAAGTCCTTCCAGGACATTGCAAAATTCCGTGACGATCTTGATGGAAAAATCTACGGTATTGAGCCTGGCAACGACGGCAACCGGTTGATCATTGGCATGATCGATGAAAACATATTTGGTCTGGAAGGCTTTGAAGTTGTTGAATCTTCTGAACAGGGCATGTTGGCGCAGGTAGCACGCGCCAACAAGCGCGACAATGATATCGTGTTCCTTGGTTGGGAACCGCATCCGATGAATGCCAATTTCAAAATGGCCTACCTTGAAGGTGGTGACGAGATTTTCGGCCCGAACTATGGCGGAGCGACGGTTTATACCAACGTACGCGCAGGCTACACCAAAGATTGCCCGAACGTCGGCAAGCTTCTTGAGAACCTGGAATTCTCGCTGGCCATGGAAAATGAGATCATGGGCGCGATCCTGATCGATGGCGAAGATCCGAACAAGGCTGCTGCTGCCTGGTTGAAAGAGCATCCCGCGACTTTCGAAAACTGGTTGGTTGGCGTGAAGACTGTTGATGGTGGCGATTCATTTGCTGCTGTGAAAGGTGCGCTCGGCCTTTAAGGTCAACACCTGTTACGGCGCCGGTCCTGTGCCGGCGCCGCCACAAACTGTCTCGGGAGAATTGTCTTTCCAGAACCGAAATGGCTTTGCGCGCGTCTGGTCGATCTGATTGGTCGGGAGGGCGTTTTCAAAGCATTGCGCTTTTTGTTTCGGGAAGCTGGTAGTTTTCCTATGATGACACGCAGATGAATTCTGCAGGCGATATGTAACATAGGGGTGGCGTGTTGGACTGGCTGACGGACAACAAACTGCCAATAGGACCTTGGGCGCGAACCCTGGTCGATTGGCTGACCGACAATGCCTATTGGGTATTTGACGGTATTTCGATTTTTCTGGAAACCTTGATCGACGGAATATTGTGGCTATTGCAAACGCCGCATCCCCTGGTCATCGTCGTGATAGCGGTTGCGATTGGCTATGCAGTTCACCGGACTATTTCCTTCGCCGCATTTGTCACGATTGCCTTGTTGCTCATCATCAATCAGGGCTATTGGGAAGAAACGACCGAAACGCTTGCATTGGTGATCGCCGCTTCTGTGGTCTGTATGGCCGCAGGCGTGCCGATCGGGGTTCTGGGAGCTCACAATCCGCGGTTTTATGCAGCTTTGCGACCAATCCTTGATCTGATGCAGACCATCCCGACGTTTGTTTACTTGATCCCGGCGCTGATCCTCTTTGGGCTTGGCATGGTCCCCGGCCTGATAGCGACAGTGATTTTCGCAATCCCAGCGCCAGTTCGTTTGACGCAATTGGGTGTTTCTTCAACTCCAGTTGCCCTGCTCGAGGCAGGGGAAGCCTTCGGCGCGACCAAGTCCCAACTGCTCTGGAAAGTCGAGCTGCCTTATGCTCTTCCGCAAATCATGGCTGGCCTCACCCAGACCATCATGCTCTCGCTTTCCATGGTTGTGATCGCTGCACTCGTTGGCGCTGACGGCCTTGGTGTCCCGACACTGCGGGCACTCAACACGGTGAACATCGCACAAGGTTTTGAAGTCGGCGTCTGTATCGTTCTAATCGCCATTGTTCTCGACCGGTTCTTCCGCAAGGAAGAGGGAGGTAAACGATGAGTGGTTCGGACAACATGCCAGTCGTCTCCTTCAAGGATGTTGACATCGTTTTCGGCGATAAGCCCGCCGCTGCTTTGCCGATGATGGATGCGGGCAAGACCCGTCAGGAAATTCAGGAGGCAACCGGGCAAATTCTCGGTGTGGCCGGGGCGACCTTCGACATTCACGAAGGCGAGGTTCTCGTGCTCATGGGCCTTTCCGGTTCCGGCAAATCCACGCTGCTTCGCGCTGTCAACGGCTTGAACCCGGTCATCCGCGGAGAAGTCCAGGTTCACGATGGCACCAGTTACGTGAACCCCGAAACCTGTTCGGAAAACGATCTCCGGGAGTTGCGCCGACACCGCATTGCCATGGTGTTCCAGCAATTCGGCCTGCTGCCCTGGCGAACGGTTGCCGAGAATGTCGGCTTTGGCCTTGAGCTTGCAGGCATGTCTCAAAAGGAACGTGAGGCCAAGGTCAATGAGCAGCTGAAACTGGTCGGTCTGACGGGCTGGGGCGAGAAGCAGGTGCACGAGCTTTCCGGTGGCATGCAGCAACGCGTCGGATTGGCACGCGCCTTTGCCACCGATGCACCCATACTGCTTATGGACGAACCGTTTTCCGCTCTCGATCCGTTGATCCGGGACAAGCTGCAGGACGAGCTGCTCGATCTGCAGAAGGAACTCAACCGCACCATCATTTTCGTCAGCCATGATCTTGATGAAGCCGCCAAGATCGGTTCTCGCATTGCGATCATGGAAGGCGGGCGCGTGATCCAGCTTGGCACACCTCAGGAAATCGTCAAGAAACCTGCCGATGATTATGTGGCGGATTTCGTCAGTCACATGAACCCGCTCAATGTTCTGCGCGCCCGTGACATCATGGTGCCTCCCGGCAGCCTGCCGGGTTCTCTGGCGAGTGGGCTGACCTGTGAGGCAAGTACACCCATTCGGGATGTGGCCAAACTGAAGAAAACCAGCTCGGAGCCGGTTGTGGTTCAAACGGACGGCGCGATTGTCGGTGTCATCGGTGAGAACGAGCTTCTGGACTGCATGCTCTAAGCCCCGTCAGGTGCCCCTGGTCAGATACCATTGGCGGGTATGCTCGAGGCATATTATCAGACACAAAAACGGGGCCTGCTGGCCCCGTTTTTCATTTATATGCGCCGTGTCGGTTATGAACCGACTGTCGCAATTCTAAAGCGCTGAGCTTAGAGAAGCTCGAGCTGTGCAGCCTGCTTGCCACGACCACGACGGTCGTCTTCGGCAACAAAGGAAACTTTTGCGCCTTCAACAGGTGTACCGATACCGGCTTGTTCGAATGCGGTCACGTGAACGAAAACATCCTTGCCGCCGTCTTCTGGCGTGATGAATCCAAAGCCGCGGTCGTGGTTGAAGAACTTGATTGTGCCGTTCTCACGCATGGAGAAACCTTTCCGTCAGTTGAATGCGCTTTCCCGTTCCCGGCAATGCGCGGATAAACGAGAAGTCAATTAGAAACGGAAAGCTTGGGTATTCAAAGCAGCGCTTAATGGAGCAGCCACCGAAGTCGTCAGTCTCACCAGGTCTACGTCGTCCCGTATCAGCACAACTCGCGCCAATGTCGAGTAATGTAGGACCGGTTTCAAATTCCGGCAAGTGAAAGATTATTGAGTTTTTCAATCCACTGCAAAAACAGGGACAAAAATGTAAACCGCAACCCTGTGACCCCAATCACAGAGCATATCCAAAGACAGGGCTAATGTCCCTTCATGAAGTTGAGGCACCAAGCATCGCCTCAAAAGCAAGAAGGGACAAAGACATGTTCAGGAAAGTCGCTAACACAACCGTCGCGCTGGCTCTTGTTGCCGGTGCAGCCTTGACCACACAGACACAGTCCGCAGATGCTGCCGAAGGTTGGCAGGTCGGCGTCGGCATTGCCGGTGGTCTGGCCGCAGGTGCAATCCTTGGTTCAGCTTTGTCCCAGCCGCGCTACTATGCGCCGCCGCCGGTCTATTATCCTGCTCCGGCTCCGGTCGTTTCCTATCGTCCGGCACCGTGGACCCCTGCCTGGTACAATTACTGCAGCCGCAGGTACCGCTCTTTCAACCCGAACACAGGGTATTTCCTGGCGTATTCCGGCCAGCATCGTTTCTGCCGCTAACCCGTTTCGGGTGTTGGTGACTTTGAGAGAATACGGGTTTTCGCCTCACTAATGCGCAAATCCATTCACTCGAGCCGGGGTGCAATCGGCCCTTAACGGGTTAATCCGGCAACTCCTTGCAAGGTGTCTCCTCCCCAGCCTTGCAGGGAGTTTTTTATCTGCAGTCAGCTTTCTTCTGACAGCCTTTTGGCTGCCCGCATGGTCGTTTCCAGCTGATTGAGGAACCTTGAGCGGTCAGCCTTCGAGAACGATGGGCCACTCTCGCGGATTTCTCCGATTTCCCGCAAATGCGTGTTCAGATCCCGCATGGCGAGGCGCATGCCGATGCCGTCCTCACGAAACGGTTTGCCGGTCGGGCCAATTACCAAGGCGCCCGTCTTGACGCAGCGCGCTGCCAGAGGCACGTCAGCCGTGATCACGACATCCCCCTTTTGAGCGCGCTCGGCAATCCAGTCATCGGCAACGTCAGGTCCTTCGGGAACGACGACCCGTTCGATCAGGTCTCCCTCGGGCAACCGCATCCAGCTATTTGAGACAATCTTGATCGGCGTCTTGTGCCGTTCACCCACACGGATTGCTTCATCCTTCACCGGACACGCATCAGCATCGATGTAAAGCACCGTCATTCCGGACCGTCCTTTTGTTCCCTCAGATAGGCCGAAATGCCACTTGCTGCCTTGTCACCCATCGCAAAGCAGGCTTGCAGCAGATATCCACCCGTAGGGGCTTCCCAGTCGAGCATTTCGCCTGCAGCAAAAACGCCAGGCATTTTTTTGAGCATCAAGCTCTCATCCACTTCGTCCAATGCAATACCTCCAGCGGTTGATATTGCCCGGTCGATTGAATAGGGCGCTTCGCATTTTACCGGAACCGATTTAATGCGTGCGGCCAGTTCCAAGAGATCTTGCGGCAGCGGACCTGCTTCGCGCAGGAGAGCCTGTTTTACAGGTTTGAGCTTCAGTGTTTTTCTCAAGAAAGTTGAAATCGATTGTTTGCCGCGGGGGCGTGACAGTTTCTGGTGCAATTCATCAACTGTTGCGGTTGGTCGCAAATCGATTGTCAGTTCCGCTGAACCTTCACGGTTGATCGTTTCACGAATATCAGCAGACAGAGCATATACAGCGCCACCTTCCAGGCCTTTCTCCGACAAGACGGCTTCTCCCTGGATGGAACGACCATTCAGGCTGATGGCAATGTGTTTTAAAGGAGAACCAGCGTACCGCTCTTTGATAAAGGCGCTCCACGGAACCAGAAAGCCACAGTTCGCAGGCTGCAAACGCGTGACCTGGATGTCTTTGGCTTCAAGGGTTGGGACCCAGGAGGCGTCAGAGCCAAGTTTTGGCCAACTTGCACCGCCAAGGCCGAGCAGTACTGCACGAGCAGGCATATCGATGTCTTCGCCAGCGTCTGTGCGGACCTGTGCCGATCCGGCCTCTGAAAAACCCATGAACCTGTGACGTGTCAGCAAACGAACCTTGTTTTGTTCCAGTCGTCGCAGCCAGGCACGCAGCAATGGTGAGGATTTCATGGACTTGGGAAACACTCTTCCGCTGGTGCCAACGAAGGTTTCCTGACCAAGTTCATGACACCAGCTCAAAAGGTCCTCAGGTGAAAACTCGCGGAGCAAGGGTTCAATAAACCCGGTCGCCTCGCTGTACCGACCCAAAAAGGCTGTCAGATCTTCGCTGTGTGTGAGGTTCAATCCTCCGCGACCGGCCATTAGAAATTTGCGGGCAGGGGACGGCATGCTCTCAATCACGGTGACAGAGAAACCTTCAGCCGACAATTTGTCGGCCGCGAACAGGCCGGACGGGCCAGCACCAAGTATCAGGACATCAATCATCAGGCCTTATAGTTCAGCCCGCTTGCAAAAGACCACTGCCGATTTGAAAGGACCTATGATCTTTTCTGCCTGTCGTTAAGCTCGACTTCATAGGCTTTGGCCACACGCAAAAAACGGGCGTGTGCGTAGTTCATGGCAAGGATGAAGCCCCACCAACCGTATTTGCGATACTTGCGAACGAAATAGGCCTTGAAAAAACTCACCGGGAATTCGGTCACAAGACGGGCGCGGGACAGCTTCCTGCCACGCGAGCGCATGTCTTCCACCTGCATGCCGGAATAGCGGTTGTACTTGCCGACTTGAAAATCCAGCGAACGGATCGAGCGATGCGCCATGATGCCGGAGAGGTTGTCGATCCGGGTCCCTTCATCCGGTCGGACAGTGTCATGCACGATCGAGGCTGAAAATCGACCCTTTCGCCGATCATACAAGCGGATCTGATGGTAGCCGTAGGCCCACGACGCCGGTTCGCTTTCATGGGCATACATGTCCCGGATCATGATCCGCCAGCCATCAGCCTGGATGTAGCTGCCATCATCAAATTTCGAACGGATTTCCTGAGCGAGATCTGGTGTGATTTCTTCGTCTGCATCCAGGTTGAGCAGCCAGTCATTCCGGCACTGGTCTTCACCGAACCGCTTTTGCGGACCATAACCTGGCCAGTCGTTCGAGATGACCCTGGCGCCAAGTTTTTCCGCAACGGAGATGGTGTCGTCGGTTGAGCCGCTGTCGATAACGATAACTTCATCCACCCAGTCGATCACGCTTTCAATCGGCCGCGAAATCCGGTCGGCTTCGTTTCTTGCAATAATGAAAACGGAAAGAGGAAGTCGTTCAGTCATCTAAGGTCCGGCAATAAAAAAGGTTGGCCGGAGCGGCCCGACGCATCTTTCTTAGCTGCGCCGGGGGAAGTTTTGAAGAAAATAATCAGGCGATGACCTTGGCAAAGGTTGCATCCAGACCGTTCAAGATGATCGTGTCGCCATCAATTGTTCCCGAAAAGCCCGGACAATTCAGGTTTTCCAGACTGAGGCCGGACAATGTGATGGTCTCAGGTGCCTGACCGAGATTGAACGCGCAGAGCACAGTTTCGTCCCCGTGGTGGCGCGTGAAGACAATCGTTTCACCCGGGCTTTCAAGAAAGGTCATATCGCCCTTCTTCAAGGGTGCATGATCTTGCCGCCAGGCATAGAAAGCACGGTTCCGGTTCAGAGCCGATGTAGCGTCTTTTTCCTGTTCGGCCACGGCCTGCTCGCGGTGTTCCGGGGCAACAGGCAACCAGGGCTCAGCATCGGAGAAGCCGGCGTGAGCGTTGTCCTTGATCCACGGCATTGGCGTACGGCAGCCATCCCGACCCTTGTATTCCGGCCAGAAGCGAATTCCGTAGGGGTCCTGCAGCTTTTCGAACGGAACCTCTGCCTGTGTCAGGCCAAGCTCTTCGCCCTGATAGACGCAAGGTGTGCCCCGCAAGGTTGCGCAGAGTGCCGTCCCAAGGGGTGCAAACTTTTTCAGGTCCAGATCCTCACCCCAGCGGCTGCCGACCCGTTTGACATCATGGTTTGACAACGCCCAGCTTGCCCAGCCAGAACCGATTCCTGCGTTCATGTCTTCCACGATCCGGCGGATGTAGCCTGCAGAATGCTGCGGCGTCAGCAGGTCGAAGCTGTAAGCCATGTGGATGCGCTTGTCGGCTTCGGTATATGACGCCGTCAGTTCCACGGCCTGGCCATCGGCGCCGATTTCACCAACGGATGTTGTGCCCGGATACCTGTCGAGAAGTTTGCGCAGTTTTTCCAGGAAGACGAGGTTTTCCGGCTGGGTCTTGTCATAGAGATGGTTTTGAAAGCCGTAAGGGTTGGATGGGTCGACCGTTGACGGCAGCTCGCTAAAGCTTAGCGGAGGATTGTCCCTGAGTTTGGCATCGTGGAAATAAAAATTCACCGTGTCGAGACGGAAACCGTCGACACCGCGATCAAGCCAGAATTCTGCGGCTTTCAGAACCGCATCCTGAACGTCCTCGTTGTGAAAATTGAGGTCCGGCTGGCTGGCAAGGAAATTGTGCATGTAAAACTGGCGCCGGCGACTGTCCCACTCCCAGGCAGAACCGCCGAAGATCGAAAGCCAATTTGTCGGCGGTGTGCCGTCCGGTTTGGCATCAGCCCAGACAAACCAGTCCGCCTTTGCGTTGTCCTTGGAAGACTGGCTCTCCTTGAACCAGGGGTGCTGGTCGGACGTGTGCGAAATCACCAGATCGATCATGACCTTCAGGCCGCGCTTGTGCGCTTCTGCGGTCATCCGGTCAAAATCTGCCAGTGTTCCGAACATCGGGTCAACATCTTCGTAGTCGGAAATGTCGTAACCGAAGTCATCCATCGGAGATGTGAAGAAAGGCGAAAGCCAGATCGCATCCACCCCAAGCGAGGCGATGTAATCCATCTGTTCAGTCACACCATTCAGGTCACCGATACCGTCACCATTGGTGTCGTTAAAGGAGCGCGGATAGATCTGATAGATCACGGCTCCACGCCACCAATCCGGGTCCTGGATCATTTTTTCCGGCATGACTGCCTCCTGGCCTGTTTCGGCTTCTTCAAACATTGACCGTCTCCGCGCCGCATTGCTTGCGGCAATTGAAATTCAAAGCGCTTTGAATGGCTATATGCGGCGGATCATGAGGTCAATAGAAATGAACAAAAAAATGGTGTGAATGTTGAAAGAAGGCGTGAGGGGAATTCACGGAAATCAGACGCAAATGCAAAAACCGGCCCTGCAGAGCAGGACCGGTGGAGCAACTGAAAAGTCTCGAAACACAATTTTTTCCGGAACACTGCAATTAATAGCAGGGCGGCGTGACACAGGCGTGAAGTGGCCTGTTACGGTCGTTATTGACTTCGACCGACACCATTTTTGGATGGGTGGTATTGTCTAAGAGGTGAATATTGTGCAGTTGCGTTATTAAATTAACTTATTGAAAATAAAATGGAAAAAATTTTGTTATGACGTATAGGTCAATTTCTTCTTGCAAAGCAGCATGGAAGCTGAAACTTTCTCGCAACGTTGAAATTACGTAAGGTGGAGCTCACGAGAATCTCGCGAGGCTGGCGTTGAAAACCTCAACCCCCACCCTTGTTGGCAATAATCTGGAGGAAAAGTCATGACGGCTGCGATGGTGGGATGGGCGCATCTGCCCTTTGGCAAACATGCGGATGAAACAGTCGAGAGCCTGATCGTCAAGGCGTCGGTGGATGCCATTCACGATGCCGGTATCGCTCCAGAAGACGTAGATGAAATTCTGCTTGGTCACTTCAATGCCGGTTTTTCACCGCAGGATTTTACCGCTTCTCTCGTGTTGCAGGCCGACCCTGCCTTGCGCTTCAAACCCGCAACCCGTGTTGAAAATGCCTGCGCCACCGGCTCCGCGGCAGTTCATCAGGGCGTGCGTGCTATCGCGTCCGGCGATGCCCGCTTTGTACTGGTCGTTGGTGTTGAGCAGATGACCACGACGCCTGGTCCTGAAATCGGCAAGAACCTGCTGAAAGCGTCCTACCTCAAGGAAGAGGGCGACATTCCTGCTGGTTTTGCGGGTGTCTTCGGCAAGATTGCAGACGCTTATTTCCAGAAGCATGGCGACCAGTCAGATGCCTTGGCAAAGATCGCTGCCAAGAACCACAAGAATGGCGTCAGCAATCCTTACGCGCAGATGCGCAAGGATCTGGGCTTCGAATTCTGCCGTGCAGAAAGCGAAAAGAACCCATTTGTTGCCGGTCCGCTGAAGCGTACTGATTGCTCGCTGGTGTCTGATGGAGCCGCGGCTCTTGTTCTGACCGATCCGGCAACCGCACTCGGCATGAAAAAGGCCGTCGCTTTCCGTGGCATGTCCCATGTGCAGGACTTCCTGCCAATGTCCAAGCGCGATATCCTGAAGTTTGAAGGCTGTTCCCGCGCCTGGGGTGAGGCACTCGGCGACGCAAATCTGGCTTTGGAGGATCTCTCCTTCGTTGAAACACACGACTGCTTTACGATAGCAGAGCTGATTGAATATGAAGCCATGGGCCTGACACCTGAAGGCGAGGGCGCGCGCGCCATTCTGGAAGGCTGGACCGAAAAAGACGGCAAACTTCCCGTCAACCCCTCCGGCGGCCTGAAAGCCAAGGGTCACCCGATTGGCGCAACCGGCGTTTCCATGCATGTCCTCACCGCCATGCAGCTGACTGATACTGCTGGTGACATCCAGATCAAAAACGCCGAAATCGGCGGCATCTTCAACATGGGCGGTGCGGCTGTTGCCAACTTCGTGTCTGTACTTCAGGCGATGAAGTAAAGGCTTCGAACACCAGGAAAAAAGGCCGGTGCTTTTCGCCGGCTTTTTTGTGTCGATTGCCTTTCCATTGTCATCCCGGCCCGAGTGAAGCGGAGAGCCGGGATCCAGTACGCCGTGTAACTAATGAATTGAAAACAACGTGAATTCAGTAGGTTACTGGATCCCTGCCTTCGCAGGGATGACAAGAAGAGAGAAACCGGAGGGCATTCGTCTAGCGCCGTCCCGGACTTAATCCAGGACCAATCGTCATTGATGCCTTGGCCCCGGCTCAAGGCCGGGGCGGCGAAAGGTGTGAACGGCTTGCTCTGGGTATCGGTGTCCGTAGAACGCTCTAATTCGCAGCACCCGCCGCCGCAGCATAAAAATCGGGATCGGTCAGTTCCGGTGGTGACACAGGTGCGCCGCCGCCTTCGCCAACATAAGTGTCGCCAACCCCATAGACGAAGATGCCGCCAGCGTTGCGCTTGACGATGGCGACGCGCTCGATCAACTGATAGTCACCCGCCTCGCAATTGGCGTAGCTGGTATAGAGCTGTTTGCCACCCTCCGTAACGCGTTCCGAGCCTGAGGAGAAACTGCCTTCACAGGACTTCTGGCTATCGGCGACAATTAACGACATCAACTCATTTTCACTGCCGTAGGTTCCTTCGCCGAATATGTGCGCCACAAGCGTGCGCGCATCGTTTGTGGCAACAGCGTGCAGACCGTTGAGGTCATCGTCCTCCCGCTGTCCGTCGGGAATGAGTTTCAGACCGGACAATCCTGCGCTGCCCATGAAGTTGAACAATGCTTGTGTTGCTTCGACCGCCAATTGCGGATCTGGAGTAGCGGTTGACGTCGTTGCGCCCTGACCAGGGGAGTTGTTGCCAAGTCCGCCTGAGGATGTCGCAGCAGCATTGCCTGATGCAGGCGCTGCGCCATAACGCGCCACATTACGCTCTACGCATTTGGCCATTCTCGCCATCAACTTGGAGGTTCCGGTCAGCCGGAATTGAAAATTGTTTGTGCCATCATGGACATAGAGTGTTCTGCCACGGCGGAAACGTTTGATGATGTAGCCACCTTGCGGCATCGGCATGCGTGCAAGGTTTTTCGTCGTTGCCTTGGCAATCCCTTGCTGCCAGCTGCCGCGGTCTATGCGGTATTGAAGGGGAATGTCGGAACCGACATCCATGTTCCAATGTGTTGCGGAAAACCCGATCGCCCAGTTGTAGGAGGTGTCAACTTCAACATAGAGCGTGATGCCACTCTTGTAGTCTGCAGAGGCTACGCAGGAAGAAAAAAGCCCGCTTTGATCGTCGGTAAAGGCACTACCGTTCCAGCCTCCGAGCCGAAAACTGTCAACCGCGGCAGCACTCGCCTGTCCGATGTTGGCAATCAGAAACAGGCCAACCGCAATCAGTAAACCGTGTAGGCGCATCGTTTCCCCCACCTTGATGCCGATACTTTTTTCGAGGCGGTGATTGAACTCATCGCCGCCAGTCATTTGGAAAGGCTAAGCGACTTCCGTTGCAGCATCAAGAAAGACGAGTGTTGTGTTGTTTGTTTCCGTGGGTGTTGATGGCCTATTGAATCGCCTGAATGGCCCGGCTGAAACCGGTCAGTGGCACGTCAACTGATTGTCTGCGGTCGGCTGTCGGCGCGAAGTCGATCTGCATTTTTACACCGGCTTTCATGGCGCCAATCATTTCGTCCGTTGCCGGTGAAGACAGGAAACAGCCACGTGCGTCACAGGTTCCAATCGTCAATTCGCTGATAGGTGTGCCATCAACTGCGAGCCTGATCTTGCCAGGAAGAAAAAAACCCAAAGGCGCCTGCATCTGCAGGATTGGTGCAGCTTTCTTGGGTGGATAAATCACGTCGATCTTGAACAGAAGTTTTCCATTTTCCTTGACCCGGAGGCTTTGGGACGTTTCGCAAGTGAGTGCCTCGGCCGTCCTGGAAGGGCCGGAGCAACGGGTTTGCCAGAGGTTATCGGAAGCGGGTTGCTGTGCGAATGAAGCCTGGGGCGCAATGGAGATGCCAAGGGCGGCAGCTGAAACGAGAAGGGTCTTCAATGAAGGCATGATTTTTTCTTTGTTTGTGAGTCGCGCGTCCAAAGAAATTCATAGCCGGGTCCAGAGCTTTCGTCACGTGGGAAACACACCAAAACCATGTTGGGTTTTTGCCCATTTTTTAGGAATTTCGGTTGATTGCATCGATTCAGGAACTGGAATTGGTCAAACCCGCCATTCAGAAAAAACTTTTCCGCTTATCCCTCAAGCTTTGAAATCCGGTGCCCGGCGCTCAGGAGGGCCGCGACTTACATTAGATCCATCAAACTGGGAACGGAGACCCTTCAAATGGCGCGTAGCCGTGGTGACATTGCGAAAACACTGAAAGAACCGGAAGCTCGGCTCGATGTGTTTCCGGCGTTCATGAAAGTCGCCGGTCGCAAAGTGCTGGTCGTCGGCCATGGTGCTGAAGCCGCTGCCAAGGTTCGATTGCTCGGTGAAACCAACGCCCAGATCCTTGTCGTCTCCAAGCATGTTGAAGCGGATCTGCAAAAGGCGATTGACCTTTTTCAGGCCGATCACATTGCTGAAGAATTCTCTCCTGCATACTTGAGTGAGGCCGCGCTGGTTTTTTCCGCGCGCGAGGACTGGGACCTCGACAGGCTCGTCGTTGACGCTGCAAGGGCAGCAGGTGTGCCGGTCAATGCGGTTGATAAGCCTGAGCTGTGTGACTTCTTTACAGGCGCTCTGGTCAATCGAGCGCCAATCGCCGTTGCAATTACCTCCACTGGTGTTGGTCCTGTTCTGTCGCGTCATATTCGGGCCCGTATAGAAGCCATGCTTCCGCATGCAACTGGCGAACTCGCAAGGCTGGCCGAAAGTTTCCGTGACATGGCGACAAAGGTTGTCGCCGAGGGTCCGCTCCGTCGGAACTTCTGGGCGCGGTTTTTCTCCGGTTCCGTCGCTTCCAACATTTATGCCGGTAGAGCTGGCGCCGCCCGCTCTGAAGCGCAACGCCTTTTGAACAGCATGTCTGATGAGCCGGGGTTTGTATGGTTGGTCGGTGCGGGTCCCGGTGCCGAAGATTTGCTGACACTGCGTGCACAGCGCTTGCTTCAGGAAGCTGACGTGATTGTGCATGATGCGCTCGTGCCGGCTGATGTGGTTGCCATGGGGCGCCGCGATGCTGATCGCATTTCAGTTGGAAAGCGCAAGGGTGCGCATTCCGTTCTGCAGTCTGAGATTAGCGAACTGCTTGTCGAGCTGGGCCAAAAGGGCCTGAAAGTTGTACGCCTGAAAGCTGGTGATCCAATGATCTTCGGCCGGGCCGCAGAGGAAATGGAGGCGCTCCGCGAAGGTGGTATCGGTTTTGAAGTGGTGCCCGGCGTTACTGCAGCCTTCGCCGCAGCCGCTTCTGCTCAGATCCCGCTCACACTTCGTGGTGTCGCCTCCAACCTTGTTTTTGCGACCGGGCACAATGCCAAATCTGAAACCCTGCCGGATTGGGCCGGTCTTGCCCTGAAAGGTGCGACAGTTGCCGTTTACATGGGCCGCACGGTTGCCGCCGCTGTTGCCGAGAAAATGATAGGCGCAGGGCTCACGTCTGAAACACCGGTCGCCGTCATTGAAAACGCCGCGCATCCCGATGAACGCCAGTTTGCCGGAACCCTTTCTGAACTCGCGGTTCTGTCCAACCGCGCCGAGATCGATGGTCCGGTCCTGATCGTCATAGGCGAGGCCGTTGGCCACGCCGCACTGAACAATGCTGAACCGCTGGCGCCGCTGAAGGCTGCCCGGGTTGCGGCTGCCTGAAGTTAAAGAGAGTAGACACGATGAAAGTCATTACCGCCAACCGACTGCTGAACGGAGACGTTGTCTGGCTCGGTGAAAACCAGAACTGGGTCGAACGGGTGACCCTGGCAAAGATCTATGACGGCAAGGACGCTGTTGCCAATGGCCTTGAAACCGGAGCGATGGCCGAAAAGAACCAGGAAGTCGTTGGCGTCTACGAGATGGATGTGACGGTTGAAGACGGGGTGATCAACCCGGTTCGTCTGCGGGAAAAGATCCGCGCTACCGGACCAACCACTCATCTCGAATTTGGCAAACAGGCACAGGCCGTATCGGCTTAACAGAACAATGAGACCAGGGCAGCGCCTGCAACGGCAGCGCCCATCAGGAGAGAAAAATGTACCGTTACGACGAATTTGACGCGAGCTTTGTCAATCAGCGCACCGAGCAGTTCAAGGATCAGGTTCGCCGCCGTCTGGCCGGGGAATTGTCCGAGGATGAATTCAAGCCGCTGCGCCTGATGAACGGTCTCTATCTGCAACTTCACGCCTACATGCTGCGCGTCGCGATCCCTTACGGGACGTTGAATGGTCGTCAGATGCGCAAGCTTGCGCATATTGCCCGCAAGTATGACAAGGGCTATGGCCACTTCACCACACGCCAGAACATCCAGTTCAACTGGCCGAAGCTGGAAGACACACCGAAGATCCTGGAAGAGCTTGCAGAAGTTGAAATGCACGCCATCCAGACGTCGGGCAACTGCATTCGTAACGTGACTGCGGACCATTTTGCCGGCGCAGCTGCCGATGAAATCGCGGACCCGCGTCCTTATGCGGAAATCCTGCGTCAATGGTCTTCGCTGCATCCGGAATTCTCGTTCCTGCCGCGCAAGTTCAAGATCGCGATCACAGGCGCGCCGAATGATCGTGCTGCCGTTCAGGTTCACGACATTGGCTTGCAGCTGGTTCGCAAGGACGATGGTGATATCGGATTTTTGGTCTATGTCGGTGGTGGCCTCGGCCGGACACCAATGATCGGCCGCAAGGTCCGCGACTTCCTGCCGGAAGAAGACCTGCTGGCCTATTCCGAAGCGATCCTGCGCGTTTACAACCGCTACGGCCGCCGGGATAACAAGTACAAGGCCCGCATCAAGATCCTGGTTCATGAGACCGGGCTGGAAGAACTGAAAGCCGATATCGAAGCGGAATTTGAAAAAATTCGTTACGGCGTCCTGCGCCTGCCGGACGAAGAAGTGCGCCGCATCGAAGCCTATTTCGCACCGCCGCCGCTCGAGGTCGGTACTGCAAAATCCGAAGCTGTCGAAGCGCGCCGGTCAAGCGATGCCGCCTTTGCCCAGTTCCTGACACATAACCTGAACCCGCACCGGGTTCCGGGCTACACGTCCGTCACACTGTCGATGAAACCGATTGGCGGCATCCCCGGTGACGCGTCTGATGAGCAGATGGATGTGATTGCCGACTTGGCAGAACAATACGGCCATGATGAGCTTCGCATCAGCCACGAACAGAACGTCATTCTGCCTCATGTGAAGCTCGACGACCTGCCGGCCCTCTTCGACAAGCTGGTCGAAGCTGAGATTGCCGAAGGCAATGCCGGTCTCATCACCGACATCATCGCCTGCCCGGGCATGGATTACTGTGCACTTGCGACTGCGCGCTCCATCCCGGTTGCGCAGCGGATTTCTGAGCGTTTCGGTACGGCGGAACGTCAGGCCGAAATCGGCGAACTGAAGATCAAGATTTCGGGCTGCATCAACGCCTGTGGTCACCACCATGTCGGCCATATCGGAATTCTTGGCCTGGAGAAAAAGGGCGAGGAATTCTACCAGGTAACGCTTGGTGGTTCTGCGAACGAAAACGCGTCCATCGGTGAAATCGTCGGTCGTGGTTTCTCGTCCGAACAAGTCATCGATGCGATTGAGAAGCTGGTCGATACGTATCTCGGCCTGCGCTCAGGCAACGAAGAGACCTTCCTGGAGGCTTATCGCCGGGTTGGGGAGGCACCCTTCAAGGAGGCCCTATATGGCGCTGCATGAGACATTCAGTCTGGGTGTAGATCCTGAACTGGGGTTGCAGGCGGAAGTTGCCGCACTGAACGCCCAGTTCGAGGATGCGACCGCGCAGGAGATCCTGAGAGCTGCAATCCGGCATCAGTTTGCCGGTGACATCGCCATGGTCTCAAGCTTTGGTGCGGATTCTGCCGTGCTTTTGCACATGGTCTCCCAGATCGACCCGTCAACTCCGGTTCTCTTCGGCGACACCGTCAAACTGTTTCCGGCGACACTTCTTTATCGGGACGACCTGATTGAAAAACTCGGCCTGAGCGACGTGCGTACCTTCAAGCCTTCCAAAGAGGATTTGGCGGACAGAGACCCGGCAGGAATGCTCTGGATGAGCGACACGGATGCCTGCTGTCACATTCGCAAGGTCGTGCCTCTCGAGCGCATCCTGAGTGGATTTGATGCCTGGATTTCGGGTCGCAAACGGTTCCAGAGCGCTTCGCGCGCCAATCTCGAATATTTCGAGGTGGATGAGGGACGCGTGAAGGTCAACCCGCTGGCCGACTGGAGCGCGGCTGAAATTCTGGATTACGCCAAGACCCACGATCTGCCAACGCATCCGTTGGTCGCACAAGGCTATCCGTCGATTGGATGCATGCCATGCACGGACAAGGTGGCACCTGGAGAGGATCCGCGCTCAGGACGCTGGCGCGGGCAGGATAAAACGGAGTGCGGCATTCACTGGCCCACCCATGGCAAGGAAGTTGACGGCAGCGGAATCTGACCGCTGTCGCTGCACTGATTTTGAGGACGCATGACTATGGCAACGATTTACAAGGACGGCGAGTTCGTCGAAGAAAACTGGATCCGGGCAGAGCCTGAAACCGAAACGGCAGCGGGCGGTAATCTGCTCGTTCCGCTTACTCTGTTCTTGAGCGGTTCAGACAGCTTGCTTGCACGTGAGGGCGCGATAGCTGTTCTCATCGAAGCAGGTGACGATGTCGAACAGCTAGAAAGCTACCTGGATCGACTGGCATATGTCGCCGTCGACTTCCCGAGCTTTGCTGATGGCCGTGGCTTCTCCGCTGCCCGCGTGTTGCGGGAGCAACTGGGTTACGAAGGCGACATCCGCGCCGTTGGTCAATACATTCTCGACCAGGTTCCGCTTGCACGCCGCTGCGGCGTTTCCTCCTTTGAGATTTCCAAGCCGGAAGTCCTGAAGGCGTTGAAAGCCGGTGAATGGCCGGAAGTCACAAAATACCTGCAGCCGGTTGGTACCGTTGACGAAATTCCTGCCGGTACACGCCCTTGGGCACGCCGCTCTCACCGGGACATCGCGGTGGCTGCCGAGTAGCTCTTTAGATTATGATCCGCAGTTGCCAGCGGTCATAACTGGTCAAAAACCAGGCCTCGATCAAATTCGAGGTCTGGTTTTAGCCGTTCTGGCAACGGGCTGCCTACATGCGCCTCAAAAAGATGATCGCGTCTGTCACCGTTGCTTTTTGATTGTCCGGACCGCGGGCGAAACGCTTTTCTTCTCCGACATGAATCTCCTCCCAGTCATCTGCTTCAAGGTTAAGTTCACGCAGGCTTTCTCTGGCTGTGAAATAGGTTTTATCGGCTTTCGCCCAGGACCAGGGTGCGCGCGATCCGTGAGCGACGATGAGCAGCAGCCCTTCCGAGTTCAAGCTCTGGGCGGCCTTTTTCAGAACTTCGGTTCGTGGAAAATCCAAAGGCGTCTGCAGGAACATTGCAGTCACAAGATCACAGCGAATGTCGGGGAAACTCACCGATAGATCGTGCTGCTGAAAATCGATCCGGTCCGCGAGACCCTGACTTTGAGCGTTCGCTTCTGCATAGCTGAGGGCGGTCTTCGAAATATCGACAGCTGTCACCTGCCAGCCATTTTTTGCAAGCCAGACCGCATCGTCGCCTTTGGCGCATCCTAATTCGAGTGCGTTGCCTGGTGTTCGGTCGATCAAGAACCTTTCCAAAACGCGCGAAGGTCGTCCATTGGAACCCGAGGGCTTGTTTTTGTAGAGAATTTCCCAGAAATCCACGGCATCCAGATTGAGGTCAGGCATGTCCATTATCAGGTCCTTTCACTTATGAATTTCACGTAACTCATAAAGTAACAATATCCAATTTGTCAATCTCTCGTATCTTTGTTTGTAACGAGAATGGTTTGATATAGGATTTGTCAAACAGGAGATTGCCTTGCCGACAGACAGCCGCCTTCCAAGAGTGCTTCACGCATTGCTGCATCTTGATCAGAATGAAGATCCGATCACGTCGGAGATGATCGGCAAAATGTTGAATACGAATCCGTCGCTGGTTCGCCGGCTCATGGCTGGACTAAGAGAAGCGGGCTTTGTCAGCTCGACAAAAGGGCACGGCGGGGGTTGGTATCTGGAAAAGCCCCTGACAGAGATTTCACTCGCAGAGGTTTATGAGGCGCTCGGCTCACCTCAGCTATTTGCGCTTGGACAGTCCGGAGATGCGCCGTCTTGCCTGCTTGCAAGGTCAGCAGACGAAGCAACTCAAAAGGCGCTGGAAGCTTCACGGGCAACGTTTCAGGCCGAGTTGGCGGGGGTAATGGTGGCCGATCTGGTCAGGCCGCACGTTGAAACGATCAAGAAGTATCGACAAAACAAAGAAGCGTGAATCCTGCACAGGACGCTTGGGGTTTGGGGTCGCTGGTCGGCTTGACCATGCGACCCGCAAGGTTAGACGGGTAGTCCGGCCAATTTCAAAAGCACATAGATCGGAAAAATGAACATAGGTGTCATAGTCAGCAGCATGCCTATGGCCCGGCCATTTCCCCATCCCAGACGAGTCAACGTGTCGTAATGAGTCAGGCGCCCCAGTAGCAACGCACCGCCTCCAATCCACAAAAGTAGGTGCGGTGCGCCAGCAAGTTCTGCTGCGGCCATCGCAATCAGTGAAATCGGAACCGTTTCAGTGAAGTTGGCATGCGCGCGCATGCGCCTCAGCAAAGTCTGGTCACCGCCATCCAGAAAATGAATGTCGGATTGCAAGCGCCGAAAACCAACAGCGATTGTCATCGGGATCTGGATCAGGGTGAACAGCGCAATGAAGACCAAGGTCACTGGCAACGAAGAAAAGACGTCCATTTAATAAATCTCCCAGAGCAGAGACCGGTTTGTAGACCGGCCTGTCGTCAGGTGTTACGCGGCAGCGGGTGCTTCGTATGTGATCAGCGCGATGACGCCACCAACCGGATCGACCAGCGTCGCCATCCGGCCGACACCTGGAATGCTCATCGGTTCGCTGGCAATCGTTGCGCCGAGTGACTTGGCTTTTTCGATCCGCGCGTCAACGTCATCGACGGTGACATAGGGAAGCCAGCGGGCTGTATCAGCTTGCATGGGTGGAAAGCCACCGATCTTTTCTTCGCCATTGGTAACAACGGTATATGTTGCTCCCGGCATTTCCATTTCTTCCGTGTCCCATCCCAGCAGGCCGGTATAAAAGTCCTTCGCCCTGGAACCATCGCCGCTGTGAAGTTCCATCCAGCTGAAGGCACCGTGGGTTTGCGTCGCATTACTCATGTCTATGATCCTCAATTAAAATTGTCGCCTGGCAGGCCCAGGTGATCAGAGGACGGACAAGACTCGGCAAATCCGACAGGGCATGAATAATTTTTTGGTTTTCTATGCTGCGTTGAGCACAAGGCTGCCTATTTAAGCCCGAGAGCGACGCGCAAGTTGCCAGAACTGCTTGCCAGAAGTTAGTTTCTAACCTTGAAAGAGGGAGACAAGTCTCGGCGGTACACTCATAAATGCGGACAGCCAGCGTCAGCTGGTGACACTGCTTGCGAAGTCGATACCTTCGACGCGAATGCTAACTTTTCGGACAAATCCGTCAGTCCATTCGCACCGTCTTTTCGCTTTTCAGAAACGCTTCTACCCAGTCAGGTACTTGTAAACCCTGCGCAACTTCCGCGTCTAACGATTTTTCCAATTGGTTTATATGCGCCAAGCTCTTAATAACTTCGTCAATTCGCTCGAATGGGACAACCACCACACCATCGCGATCGGCCACAATCATGTCACCAGTTTCAATCTCCTGGCCGCCGATTTGAATGGGGAACCCAACCGATCCAGGCCCGGTCATATGAGGTGATGCGGGTGTAAGACCTGTACACCAAACTGGCAATCCAACCTGCACGATGCCTTCATAATCGCGGACCGGCCCGTCGGTAACAAAACCGGCAGCATCGTTGTTTTTCATCATGCCAACAAGTCGATCACCCGCTGCGGCGCAGCCTGTATGGCCTGCAAATGCGGCTACCACCACATCGCCGGCCCTGATGAATTTTAGGGCCGCAAATGATGCGAGTACATCTGCAGCACCACAGTCAGCTGTCAATGCCGGGCCGGCGGTAGCGCAGTGCAAATCACGCCCGCCACCAATCGGCTGGATGCTGGGTGCCAGCGCGCCACCTCCTAGGAGAGCATCCACGACAAACCCAGTTGCCACGCCTTGAAATGCGGAAATCTGCTTCTCCGTCGGACGACGAAATGTGTTTGTAATCGTAAGGGATGGTAGAGGTTCAATCACTGTTCTACCTTTCTCCAAGAAATCCTGTTCATGAGCCCACCTTCTAGTCTTCTTTGTCGCGGCCTTGGCGGCTCTCAAAAAAGGCAAGCACAAGATTGAGACAACCAAACAGGAGAATGGCCCCGAAGACCCAAGCTCCAAATGCTTTCGGATGAATGCCGACCGGTAAGTTAAAAGTCATAACCACCAGACCGAACAGTGCAGCCAACATGATGAGAGGAAGGATGGAGTCCTTGAGGTTCACGGGTTCTTCATCCAATCGTTGCATTGATGCAAGTTCGTGTTTCAATGATGCAATCAACGAAACATATTTGCTCCGATACGAAAAGTGGCAATCAATTTCCGAGACATCTCTGGACGTCGCCATGATCAAGGTCTCCGGTGGCGTTCAGTCTTCAAGCTCCACATAACTCAGCTTCGGAAAGACGTCCTCAAGCTCGGGATCTTTTCCGGTCTCTGCATTCGAGGTGTAGAATTGCCGGTTGGCTTTCAGATTGGCAAAGCCGTGGATAAAGGTCCAGAGCATGGTTTCATTTGTGGTCTGGTGCACCGGGTTCTCACAGCTGTCGGGGGCAATGCGTTGCGTAACCTCGCGCAGCACTGCGTATGCTTCACGACTGGCGGGCATCAAGTCTGGATAAACGTCGAGTTGTCGTTCCATGGAAAACATCAACCTGAACAGATCCGGGTTGGCCTCGGCAAAGGCGACATAGCCCCTGGCGCTTGCCATCACTTGCGTCTTTGAGTCTTTCGCTGCGGCATTCATATGGCGGCGCATGGTCGCTGCAAATTGTCGGAATCCTTCGGCGACAATGGCAGCTTGCAACACGGCCAGCGTTGCAAAGTGGTTCTTTGGCGCTCCGTGGGACACACCCACACGCGCGGCGCAAGCCCTGAGCGAAAGTGCGGCCAGTCCGTCTTCCCGCAATATGTCAAGCCCAGCCTCGACCAAGGCCTGTTTCAGGTTTCCATGATGATATTTCGTTTCGTTCAGCCCCGGGTCCTCCAACAAATATAGACAGCGTCAATATTTTCGTTGACGATGTCGAAATGTGCATATAGACACTGACAACATTGTCGGATGTTGCAGTGTGTAAAGGTGTTCAAATGTCATCTAAGTGTTATGTGCAGGCTTTGCTTGTTGCAAGCCTGGGAGTGCTGTGTTCTGCCGCCGCGGCAGAAGAATCCAAGGATTGGAGCATCTTTGTCGGTGGCGGTGGCTTCTATGTCCCGGAATATCTTGGTTCTGACGATTACACTTTTGCACCAGCGCTGATCGGTACGATCCAGAAGGGACCGTATTTCATCAAGTTCAATGGCACTCAGGCGACCGCCAACATCCTGCCATATGAAAGTTTTTATGCAGGTCCTCTGGTCGGTTTCGGCATGGGCCGCAAGGATGTATCGGACAAGGTCGTCAAGAAACTGCCCGAGGTCGATAACGAACTTTGGGTCGGGGCTGCGGTCGGTGGCGGTTATGCCGGGCTCATGCTTCAGCGGGACAACATTGGTGCAGGGATTGAAGTCGCCCATGACGTTCTGGGGGGCAGCGGGACTACGGCAACGTTCAACATAGGATACGAGGTGAACGCGACCGAAAGACTGGCTTTTGGCGTCGATCTTTCAACGACCTTTGCTGACGGAACCTATGCGGACACCTACTATTCGATCTCTGCCAAGGGGGCGGCCGCCAGCGGTCTCAAACAGTACAAGGCAGATGCAGGTTTCCGCGATGTTTCAGTTGATTTGTCCTCCCGTTACGCTTTCACGGAAAAATGGGGTGTTGGCGGTGTTGTAGGTGGATCCGTGCTGCTCGGTGACTTTGCTGACAGCCCGATTGTGAAGGAGCGTGGCCAGCGCGCAAACGGCCGTGGCGGCCTGTTTCTTTGGTACAGGTTCTAAGGTCCCGTACAGGAGGTTCTAATCCTTGTCCCGGTGTCGTTGGCGGTGAGCTAGAGAAATCAGTGTACCGTATCAGCCTGCTTGGGTGGAAAACCACCGATCTTTTCGTCGCCATTGGTCACCACCGTGAAGTTCCATCCAGCTGAAGGCACCATTGGTTTGCGACGCATTACTTATGTCTTTGACCCTCAATTAAAACTATCGCTTGGCAGACCCAGGTGATCAGAGGAGGGACGAGGCTTGGCAAATCCGAAAGGGCACGAGTAATTTTTTAGCGGCGTTGAGCGCAAGGCTGCTATTCATCATGAATGTTCAAAGGGTGATCTCTTGGCCTACGGGTACGCGCGCAACTGTGCCACTGTCGCTTTTAAGAAAGAAGGATGCAACATGACCTATCATGCACAATGTTCTTGCGGAGCGGTGCAGCTGGCGGCAGAGGGTGAACCGCTTGTTCAGTGTTACTGTCATTGCAATTCGTGCCGCAGCCTTACCGGAAGTCCTGTCAATACGCCGGTTCTTTGGCCCCGAGCAAGTGTGCGCTTTGTTTCGGGAGAAGACAAAGTCAGGCGTTATTCGAAAAGCGGGCACCGGGAAGGCGGCACTTTGTCATGCGGTGTTTGCAACGGTCTGATTGGAGCGGTTTTGCCCGAAGCGGATCTGTTCGATATTTTTGCGGGGCTCCTGTCCGATCTGGACTTCAAACCGACCGTGCATATCAATTACGAAAATTCCGTGCTTCCCATCCGGGATGGCTTGCCGAAACTGAAAGACATGCCTGAGGAGTGGGGCGGCAGCGGAGAATTTCTTGAAGAGTAATAACGAGAACTGACGCGTTGAGTTTCTTTTGTTTCCAACGTGGAGTTCTGCTCGATTTCGTCGGTCCTGAATTGCGGTCTACAAGCTTGCAGCAATTTGATCTTTGTGTCGCAGTTATGATTCCGCGTCCTAGTCTTCTTTGTCGCGGCCCTCGCGGCTTTCAAAAAAGGCAAGCACAAGGTTGAGACAACCAAACAGGAGTATCGCGCCGAAGACCCAAGCTCCAAATGCTTTCGGATGAATGCCGACCGGAAAATTAAAGGTCATAACAGCCAGTCCAAAAAGGGCGGCCAGCATGATGATCGGGATGATGGTGTCTTTGAGGTTCATTAGTGTCTCATCCGGTGGAATAAAGTGCGCTATCAATCTTCGAGGGAATTTTTCAGTTCGTCAATTTTCTTTTGCAGATGCTGGCGTTCAACTTCTGTCCCGGCATGCGAGAGCGCGACCTCATAGGCTTGCTGCGCCTGAGATGTTCTACCCAGCTCCGCCAGAAACGCGGCCTTGACCGTATGGTAGCTCGCATATCGCTCAAGCGGGCCTTCCAGTTGTACCAGTAAATTCAACGCTTCTTTCGGTCCTTTCAGTTTTGCCACGACGACCGCTCGATTGAGGGCAACCACCGGCGAAGGGCGAACATGCTGAAGGGCACGATAAAGCCTGTCCAGCTCCGCCCAGTCGGTCTCTTCGAAACGTAGTGCGCTCGCTTGTGTGGCTGCGATGGCTGCCTCGATCTGAAATGGACCAGGGGTTGCGCGGCGGAGCGCGGCCTCCAGCAATATGTTGCCCTCGGCAATCTCCTTCCGATCCCAGGTGCTCCTGTCCTGATCTTCCAACGTAACCGCTTCACCGTTAGGGCTCAGACGGGCGTGCCGCCTGGAATGATGAATAAGACACAAGGCCAGTAGCCCGCGTAACTCTGGTGCTTCTGGAAAGAGACGCACCAGAAGTCGGGCAAGGCGAATGGCTTCCTCGCATAACGTCTCACGGATCAGCTGGGGACCTTGCGAAGCTGAATAGCCTTCGTTGAAGATCAGGTAGATGGCATTGGCGACAGCAGAAAAACGGTCAGCGCGCGCTTTTGCGTCCGGGTCCTCGTAAGGCAGTTTAGCAGCCTGGAGACGCTTCTTTGCTCTCGTGATCCGTTGTTCCATCGTTTTGGGTTGGACCAGGAACGCGCGTGCGATCTCATCAACCGAAAGGCCCGCGACGATCTTGAGGGACAGCGCAATCTGCTGGTCCTTACGCAGGACCGGATGGCAGCAGGTGAACAGCAATCGCAAGATGTCATCCCGGTAGACCGACTGGTCAAGCGATTGCGTCAGACCCTCTTCCGGGTGCGCGCCATCAAATGCCGGTTCCAGGTTTTCTGGCGCTGTCAGCGTTTCCCGGCTTTTCTTGCGAATGAGGTCAATCCCGGTATTGCGACCAGCCACGATCAGCCAGGCAACAGGGTCCTTGGGAAGAGAGTCGCGCTGCCAGGATTTCAAAGCCCTCAAAGATGCTTCCTGAAAGGCATCTTCTGCCAGATCGATATCGCCAAAGACGCGGTTCAGGGCCGCAAGGACGCGCGGGCGAGCCGCCCTAAGATGCGTCGATAACAAGCCGCTCTGCATTTTTGAAATCGGCCCCTTCGAAATACTCAATCGGACGTACTTCAATACGGCCATGATCCAGTGGCAGGATTTTTACAGCATCGATAGCTTCTTCGAGAGATGGGCAATCGAGCAGATAAAATCCCATGAATTGTTCTTTGGTTTCGGCAAAGGGGCCATCGGTAACGAGAAACTCGTCGCTTTCCCTGCTGATGGTTACCGCCGTGCCGGTCGACATCAGTTTGGCAGCAGCGGCAAAGTTCTTGTTTGTTTTGGTTTGTTCATGAAAAGTACCGTGTTTCTTCAATAGTTCCTGATGTTCGTCAGGGGTGAGTGCGTCGATGAAATCTTCACTGGCGTAAATCAATACGGAAAAAAGCATGTTCAAGTCCTCTGGTTCCATGGGAATTGTGACCAAGGAACGTTTCTGCCGGAGCTTACCCGACAGTGGCTTCAATAAAAACACGCAAAGCTAGTTCTCATTGGCTTGATTGTGACTCCGCGTGTGTGCAACGCTACAAGCGATTTTCGCCAAATGTCGCTGTTTCAAGTGCGCCGTTTTGAAGGTGCACTAATCCTCAGGGAGGTGTTCATGCGCACTGGATTTTTGACCGCACTCACAATTCTTTCTTCTTGTTCAATTGTTTATGCGCAGGAGTTTGAGCTGAACAAGGATCAGCTGCAGGACGTCTATCCCGGACACGCGTATTCTCCATACGCAGGACGAAATATTCCGGAAAGACCGCTCTGGGGCGACACGCATCTTCACACTGGGCAGTCAATGGATGCAGGCGGCTTTGGAGCCCGTCTCTCCCAGGAAGACGCATGGCGCTTTGCGCGCGGTGAAGAAATCATCGCTTCGTCCGGTCAGCCGGTCCGGCTTTCCCGCCCGCTCGATTGGTTGGTCATCACCGAACATTCCGACGGTATGGGGCTGATCACTGACATTCTCGACGGAGTGCCCGGCGTTACAAGATTCGAACAGGGACGCAAATGGTCGAAGGGCTATCGGGCGGGGGGACAGGAAGCTGTCGACGCTACTTTGGATCTGATCGGCAACTTCAGTCAGGGTACTGTGGAGCCGGAACTTATGGCGCAGTATCAACCCGGCGCTCGGCGGTTTGCCTCCATCTGGTCGGATAACGTCAAGACAGCCGACGCATTCAACGAACCCGGTGATTTTTCGGCAATCATTGGATTTGAGTGGACCTCGCTTGTTAAGGGCAACAACTTGCACCGCAACGTGATTTTCCGGGACGATGCGGAAAGGGCAGGTCAGGTGGTGCCTTTTACAATGACCGCACCGTTTGGCAGCTCGGACCCGCTCGATCTTTACAAGTGGATGCAGGCCTATGAGGATAAAACGAACGGAGCGGTCCTCGCGCTTGCGCACAACGGCAACCTCTCCAACGGCATCATGTTCCCGGTCGATACCCAGTTCACCGGCAAGGCAATCGACAAGGATTACGTCGAACTGCGCGGCAAATGGGAGCCGCTTTACGAGATCACGCAGATCAAGGGAGATGGCGAGGCACATCCTTTCCTGTCGCCCAATGACGAATTTGCCGATTATTACAATTGGGACAAGGGCAATCTGGATCTCTCTGTCGCCAAAACCGACGACATGCTGGCAGGCGAATATGCCCGCGAAGCCTTGAAAAACGGCATGCTGCTGGAAGAAAAGTTTGGCACTAATCCTTACAAGTTTGGCTTCTCAGGTGCCACCGACAGCCACACGGGCTTGACAACCTTTGAGGAAGAAAACTTTTTTGGCAAGCATACCGGCTATGAGCCATCTGCGGAGCGCCTGACGCACCCGTTCGTCAAGACCGAAAATGGTGAACTGTTTGCCTGGCAAATGGTTGCATCCGGAATTACCGGCGTCTGGGCAGAAGAAAATACGCGCGAAGCCATTTTCGATGCCATGCAGCGCAAGGAGGTCTACGCCACAACCGGAACGCGGATGGCGGTCCGCCTGTTCGGTGGCTGGGACTTCGCGCAGTCCGACCTCAATACGCGCAGCCCAGGCATACTTGGGTACAGCAAGGGTGTGCCCATGGGCGGCGATCTGATGCCTAAACCCGAAGCGGTGGAAGCACCGTCTTTCCTGGTTTATGCACTGAGAGATCCGATCGGTGCCAATCTGGACCGGATCCAGATCGTCAAGGGTTGGGTCGATAGCGACGGGAAGACACAGGAAAAGGTCTTTGACGTTGCCTGGTCAGATGACAGGAAACCCGGCGCGGACGGAAAAATTCCGGCGGTTGGTAATACGGTGAATCTTGAAAATGCCAGCTGGACCAACACCATCGGTTCATCTGAACTGGCGACGGTCTGGACCGATCCGGACTTTGAACCCGGTGAACGGGCTTTCTATTACGCCCGTGTCCTGGAGATCCCGACTCCACCCTGGTATGCCTATGACGCGTTCCGCTATGGCATTGAGATGCCAGAAGGCGCGCCGACCAGTCAGCAAGAACGGGCATACACATCGCCGATCTGGTATACGCCTGAAACCTGACCGCGTTTGATATGCAAGCAGGTATCATGCCTGCTTGCATCCAAGGAAATTTCGGGAACAGTCTTGTCGACAATCTATCGATTTTTACGCCAGCCGCTTTTGCACTTTCTGGTGCTCGGCGGGTTGATATTTGCCCTCTATGATCTGGTCACACCGGAGGTGGCAAAGGTTGTTGGTGATCCCAAGACCGAAATTGTTGTTACGCAACTCCAGGTCGAGCGGCTGACCACCGAGTTCCAGGCTATCTGGCAACGTCCACCGACATCTGAAGAACAACAAAAGCTGATCGACAATTTCATTCGCGAGGAAGTGCTTGTTCGCGAAGCGCTGCGCATTGGTCTCGATCGGGACGACACTGTCCTGCGCCGCCGGTTGGTGCAAAAAATGGAATATCTGGCAGCGTCCGCTGCGCGCGCGCGCAAACCAACCGACGAGGAATTGGTCAGCTACTACCAAAACAACCAGCAAAACTATCTTCGTCCAGGGCGTATCGCTTTCGAACAGATTTTCTTGGGCGAGAAGATTGATGAAACCCTGGTCGGTGAAATTCAGGCGCAATTGAATGACGGCGTACCTGCAATGGAGCTTGGCAAACGGACTCTGCTGCCATCGTCGCTCGGGATTTCAGCCCGGGCAAAAGTGGATGGACTGTTTGGCGATGGCCTCTTTGAGAGGCTTATGGATCTTGAAGGAACTGACTGGCAAAAACCTCTGAAATCCGGCTATGGGTTTCATCTGATCCGTATTACCGACAAGCAGAAGGCAGAGCAGCTATCCTTCGAAGAGGCAAGAAAATTCGTTTCGGAGGATTGGTCTCTTCAGAAATATACCGAATCCAAGGACCGTCAGCACGAGGCTCTACGGGGGCAGTATCGTATTACTGTCGAGGAGAAGGTGAATTGAGCCGCTCGATAGTGTTTGCTCTGCTGTTGGTACTGACCGGCTTGTTCGCGCCGTCCTTGTCGCGCGCGCACGAACTGCAGCCGGGCTATGCGGCGCTTGAACAAATCGACCAGAGCAACTGGAAGGTTTTCTGGCGCACGCCTGATGTCTCCGGCAAACCCATGGCGATCGATCTGCTGCTGCCTTCAATTTGTCAGCCTCAATCCGGACCGGCAACAGTTCCAAAGAGCGGAGCCTGGGAAACAGGCTGGATTGCGACCTGCGGAGGCAGCCTCCTCGGACAGAAGCTGATTATTTCCGGATTGGAAGCAACGAAGACCGATGTTCTGGTGCGTTTCGCGCCGCTAGACCAGTCCGCGGTGTCGCTGCGCCTGACTGCCTACCAGCCAAGCCTTATATTGCCAAGAGAACCCGGTCAGTGGGAAGTTTTTTCGACCTATGCGGGGTTGGGCTTCGAACACATTCTTGAAGGCTGGGATCATCTTCTTTTTCTTTTTGCGCTGCTGATCCTGATCAAGGGGTTCTGGAGGCTCGTCGGTGCGGTCACCGCCTTCACAGTGGCGCATAGTCTGACACTTGTCGCCTCGACAATGAACTGGATTACTTTACCTGCTGCGCCAGTAGAAGCCGTGATTGCGCTTTCTATTGTTTTTCTGGCAAGCGAGATTGTTTTGACAAAACCAGGCACGAAACGTCTGTCGCAATCGGCGCCGTGGCTGGTAACATTTGCCTTCGGACTGCTGCACGGGCTTGGGTTCGCGGGTGCGTTACGAGAAATCGGGCTGCCGCAGTCAGATATTCCGCTTGCATTGTTTGCTTTCAACGTCGGCGTTGAAGCAGGTCAACTGGCATTTGTGCTCGCGGCAGGATTTCTGTTCTGGCTGCTGTCCCTGCCATTTGGTCGTCAATCCGTGCTGGGCTACCGAGCGATTACAGTGGCACTGGCTTACGCGATCGGCGGGTGGTCAAGCTACTGGCTGATCGAGCGGATTGTGAGTTTTTCATAAGCGAACGGTTTCACTTATAGAGCCATCGCACAGAAGTTGCTGATCAGCTTTTCAACGTTTGCGCAGCTCAGTTGGATCGACAACGAGTCGCTCCTTTTGCGACTGACGAGGGTCAGGCATGTTTCCCTCGCTGTAGCCACTTCCATAGGGCGTCCCATTCGACAGAGGGCTTTCAGGTTCTGAAACCTTGAAGTCGCGTTTGGCCTTGTCAGGATTTGTGGCTCTAAGAAAAATCACGACAACGGTGATTACGCAGATGAGCCCAATCCAGACGGGTAGCGGAATCGCCGCGAGTTTTTCAATTGTTTCAGTCATTTCTTCTCCAGGGAGTACCTTGGGGACGCAGATACAAATACGTGTTTGGTCTGGAAAATCAATCGCTGATTGTTTTGGTGGTTTCCCAAATGACAACAGGCAGGATCGTGTTACCCACGTTCCCGGTTCACTCTCACGAACAAAAGCGGGACTACCTCAGCCAGCCATCCTGCTTCAGTGTGTGATGCGTTTCGTCCAGCGTCTTTTCCACTGTTGCCACCAGATGATCAGCTTCTTCGTGACTGAGAACAAGAGGTGGGGAGATGATCATTCCATCGCGGACCGCACGCATCACCATGCCGTTGCCGAAGGAAATATCCCGGCAGATAGTGCCGGCTGTGCCGACCTCTCTGAAAGGCTTCTGCAGGTTGGCTTTATCAGGCACCAATTCCAGCGCGCCAACCAGTCCTGCCATGCGGGCTTCGCCGACAAGTGGATGGTCGCCAAGCTTCAACCAGCGCTCCTTCAAATAAGGACCGATGTCGCTCTTCACCCGTTCGACCAGGCCTTCACGTTCAATGATTTCCAGATTGGCTAGCGCAGCGGCAGCACAAACCGGGTGGCCGGAATAAGTGTAGCCGTGATTGAAGTCGTCTCCGGCAAGCATCAATCCCTCCACGACACGATCAGAAACCATGACGCCGCCCATCGGCAGGTAGCCGGACGTCAGGCCTTTGGCGATCGGCATCAGGTCCGGTTTCATGCCGTAATGGGTGGAGCCGAACCATTCGCCAAGTCGGCCGAACCCACAGATAACCTCGTCCGAGACGAACAGAATATCCCGTTCGTCCAATATCCGGCGGACTTCCGGCCAATAGGTGTCGGGCGGGATGATGACGCCGCCAGCGCCCTGGATGGGTTCGGCAATAAAGGCGGCGACCTTGTCTTCGCCAAGTTCGTCGATCGCCTGTTCCAGCTTGCGGGCCGCAAAGATTCCGAATTCATCGGGGCTCATGTCTTGCCCTTCACCGAACCAGTAGGGCTGGTCGATGTGATGCACGCCTGAAACCGGCAGATCGCCTTGAACGTGCATGGCTTTCATGCCGCCGAGACTGGTGCCTGCCAGTGTGGACCCGTGATAGCCGTTCCAGCGACCGATGATCACCTTCTTGTCCGGCTTGCCCATCTTGTCCCAGTAGGTGCGTACCATGCGGAACACGGTGTCATTGGCCTCCGAGCCGGAAGAACAATAAAAAACCTTGTTGATGTGGGCGGGCGCCAGCTTGGCGAGTTTTTCGGAAAGCGCGATTGCCGGCGGATGAGTGGTCTTGAAGAACGTGTTGTAATACGCCAGTTCATTCATCTGGGCGTAGACAGCGTCGGCAATCTCCTTGCGGCCATGTCCAACCTGGACACACCACAGGCCCGCCATGCCATCAAGGATCTTCTTGCCGTCGGAATCCTGGAGCCAGACGCCGTCAGCGCTGGTAATGATCCGGCTGCCTTCTGCGTTCAGAGACTTCATGTCGGAAAAAGGATGCCAATGATGGGCAGCATCGAGTTCCTGAAGGGCCTTGGTCGGATAGATGTTGGAATGAGCCGTCATGGCATGAACTCCAAAGAAATTGGGAAAAGGCGTCAGACGTTGAGAAGCAGGTATTCCCGCTCCCAGGCGCTGATCACTGACATGAAGGTTTCGAATTCTTCGTATTTGATCGCCCGGTAAGTGGCGATGAAGGTTTCGCCGAAGATCTCGATCATCTCTTCGGAATTTTCCAAGCTTGCGACGGCTTCAGGTAGCCCCCTTGGCAGGGATTTCGCCATCTCGGTGCAATCGTCAGCTCGCGGTGCATCCGGCTTCAAGTCATTGATAATGCCCAGATAACCGCAGGCAAGGCTTGCAGCAATGGAAAGATACGGATTGGCATCGGAGCCGGGAATCCGGTTTTCAAGACGCCGGGCATCCGGGCTTGAATAGGGAACACGCAAGCCAACGGTTCGGTTGTCGTAACCCCAAAAAACATTGACGGGGGATGTCGATGTCTTGGAAAAGCGCCGATAGGAATTCACGAAAGGCGCCATGATGCTGGTCACCTTAGGCAGGTAACGCTGATGGCCCGCAATGAATGACAGGAATTCCGGTGTTTCTTCGCCGTTTTCGCCGGAGAAGATGTTTTCACCCGTTTCAATGTCGAGCACCGATTGGTGGATATGCATGGCCGAACCGGGCTGGTTGGACATCGGCTTCGACATGAAAGTCGCATACATGTCGTGGCGCAGCGCCGCTTCCCGAATGGTGCGCTTGAACAAAAAGACCTGATCAGCCAACACCAGCGGATGACCGTGACGCAGATTGATTTCCATCTGCGCGGCACCTTCTTCGTGGATCAGGGTGTCGATCTCCAGGCCCTGTTTCTCCGAAAGGTCATAGATGTCGTCAATGAGGTCATCGAACTCGTTGAGCGCAGAAATGGAATAGGATTGGCGACCTACTTCCGGGCGCCCGGACCGGCCACGCGGCGGCTCCAGCGGATAGTCCGGATCCGTGTTGGGACGCACCAGGTAAAACTCCAGTTCCGGGGCGACAATCGGCTCCCAGCCCTTGTCGTGATACAGCTGCAGCACGCGCTTCAGTACGTTGCGCGGAGCTGTTTCCACCGGGATACCATCACGCGTATAGGCGTCATGGATGAGCTGGGCTGTTGGATCAGCTTCCCAGGGAACAGTGGTCAATGTGCTGTAATCGGCGCGGAAATAGAGGTCTCCATCTGTCGGGCTGTGTTGAAAGCGCTCGTCATCATCCGGATAGTCGCCTGATATCGTCTGGGCGAAAATCGAGGCCGGCATGGTCATGACCGGGCCGGAAAAGAATTTTTCGGACGGCATCATCTTGCCGCGAGCGACGCCCGCAAGATCCGGCACAATGCACTCGATGTCCTGAATGTTGCGCGAGCTCAACCAGTCTCTTGCAGCGTCCTCGTCGGGAACGCCCCGCAAACTGTCTATCGGGTTCTGTTTTTTGCTGGCGGGTGTTTCAGCAGTCACGAGGAGCTCCAATTGGTTGGCGCGGTTTCGAGGTTGAACCGATACGAGGCACGGGCGTAGTCGATGGGGCCCGCGTCGTTACTAATAGCCTAAAAATTCCAAATTCAGGTATTTTGTGATCACAAAATGACACGGGTCAGTCACAGGATCAAGTTTTGCCTTGCACAGCGAGGAGCTCCTTCCCCAGCAAGCCCATGCCATCGTTGATATCGGCGGCAATGGCACTGCGTAGAGCGTCCTCATTCTGCAGCTCTATGGCCCTGATAGCTTCTTTGTGGCGATCATCCAGGCTGACTGTCCCGACACGCCCGTAAACAGTGCGCATGAAGGGTGCGAATTGCAGCCACAGGCTGTCGATCAGCGGCAAGAGAACTTCGGACCCTGAGGCCCGGTAGATGTGGAAATGAAAGGTGTGATTGAGCCGCATGTAGGATTCCGCGTCGCCGCTCAGAATACACTGGTCAATGTCATCGTCGACGGCCTTCAGCCGCTTGGCATCCTTCGAAGTCAAGTGAGGCAGAGCAAGGGTTGCAAGCTCTGGCTCAAGCAGAAGTCTTGCCTTGAGGACTTCCTGGTAACGGGCAGGGGTCATGTCGGGCACCTGGACACGGCCGTTGGGTTTGACCTCCAGAGCGTTTTCCGCCGCAAGTCTTTGAAGAACTTCGCGAACCGGCATAGGACTGACACCAAGTTCGGCTGCCAAGCCGCGTAGTGTGACAGCTTTCCCGGGAATGAAACGTCCTGTGAGGAGGCCAGAGCGTACCGCCCGGTCGACCTGTTCGCGTGCAGCGCCCCGGGTGGAGGTGGGGGCGGTGTCGCCACCTTTGCTCGGGCCGGATTGTAATGCGGAGCGTCTGACCGCCAATGTGACCTTCTCCTATGCGCTGCAGAAGCAAAATTCGCGATCTGCCTTGACAGAGTTCACCGAAAGTGATCACATTTTTGGAAACGAAGCAAATAAAAGCTGGTGCCGGTCTGATTTGACATGTTGATCAGGGCCGGTCTGAAAGCAGGGGTTAAATGAACGAACTTCCCCATCAGATTCTGGAACACCCTGCTGAACCAGGGTGGAAAAAAGATTTTGATGCCTTTCTGGAAGCTCATCCGGATCTGGATACTCTGGAAGTCGTGTTGCCGGATACGAATGGCGTGCTTCGCGGCAAATGGCTTCCGGGCAATGCTTTGCCGAAAGTCTTCGAGCAGGGTGTCGCCTTTCCCTATTCACTTTACGGACTGGATGTCTGGGGTCGTGAGGTCGAGGCTACCGGTATGCATCTGGAAACGGGCGACAAGGACGGTGTCTGCTGGCCGATACCTGAAACCCTGAAACTGGTTCCCTGGACAGACCGGAAAACCGCGCAGGTTCTTCTTTCCATGTATGACCGTGATGGAGAGCCGTTTCTTGCCGACCCGCGCCATGTTCTGGAAAACATGGTCGAGCGGCTGAAGACCGAGTTCGGTGTTACCGCGACATGCGCCTTCGAACTGGAATTCTACTTGTTTGAAGAAAGCGAAGGTGACTGGACAGAGCAGCCTAAGCCCCTGTTTTCAACGCATCTGGGGCCTGCTCGCCAGAACATGTATGCGCTTTCCGATCTTGAAGCCCTTCTTCCGGTGGTCGACGACTTGCGCAGGGCCTGTGAAGAGCAAGGCATACCGGCAGATGCTGCAGTTTCCGAAGCTGCCCCCGGGCAGTTTGAGCTGAACCTGCATCACCGGACAAATCCGTTGCTGGCTGCAGATGACGTCGTCTTGCTGAGAAGGCTGGTTGCCGGCGTTGCCCGCAAACACGAGCTGAAAGCGTCGTTCATGGCCAAGCCGTTTGTGGAATGGCCGGGCAACGGCATGCATGTGCATGTTTCGATGGAAGACGAAGATGGCAATTTGTTCGCCGATCCTGAAAAAGGTCCTGAGCGGCTTGGTTACGCCATCAATGGCCTTATGAAAACCATGCCGGAAGCGCTGTTGTTGTTCATCTCCACGTTCAATGGCTTCCGCAGGATGCAGCCCGGGTCTTATGCGCCTGCTTCCATTTGCTGGGGTTTCGACAATCGGTCTGTTGCTCTCAGAGTACCTGCCTCCAGCCCGGAAGCTGCCCGCGTGGAACACCGCATCGCCGGAGCTGATGCCAATCCCTATCTCGTGTTGACCGGAATTCTGGCAGGAATGCTGGAAGGGCTGACGCAGAAGAAAGATCCGCCGGCGCCGGTAACTGGAAACGCTTATGAAAAGCGCAAGAAACGCCTGACCCCATGGATGGACGAAGCCATTGATGCCTTCGAGGCGTCCAAACTGATGAAGCAGGCCGTCGGGAAGGAGATGCACAAGGTTCTGACCGAGATAAAGCGGGAAGAACTGAACGAGTTTGGGCGGGAGATTTCTTCGCTGGAACGGCAGACATATGTCTGAGGTTCTGGCCGCCTAAAATAGGTGCTGGACAAAGTCTGGCACCATCGCTGATGATTGGAATAGATAACCAAAAACAAGCGGCAATGTCCGTTTGCTATGAGGGACAAGGCCGGAAAAATGGCCACCGTCAAACCTCTCAAGGGGAGTTCAGAATGTCATTGAAAAGCATGTTGACCGGAGTTGCAGCGCTTAGTCTGATGAGCGGCGTGGCCTTCGCCCAGGACCGGACCGTGAACGTCTTCAACTGGTCCGATTATATCGACGAGTCGATCCTGGAAGACTTCACCAAGGAAACCGGCATCAAGGTCGTGTACGACGTCTTTGACAGCAATGAGGTTCTCGAAACCAAGCTGCTTGCAGGCAGCACGGGGTATGACGTCGTTGTTCCAACGGCTGACTTCCTGTCCCGTCAGATTCAGGCCGGTGTGTTTTCCAAGCTGGACCGATCCAAACTGCCGAACCTGTCCAACATGTGGAAGGATGTGGAAGAGCGCGTTGAAATTTATGATCCGGGCAATGCCTATTCCATCAACTATATGTGGGGCACCACTGGCCTTGGGTACAATGTTGAAAAAGTGAAGGCTGCGCTTGGTGACGATGCGCCAGTCGACAGCTGGGATCTGCTTTTCAAGCCCGAAAATATCGAAAAGCTCAACGACTGTGGTGTCTACATTCTGGATGCACCAACCGAATTGATACCAGCTGCGCTCAACTACCTGGGAATTGACCCCAATTCTGAAAGCAAGGGTGATATTGAGAAAGCAGGCGAGTTGCTCAAGTCCATTCGTCCTTATGTCCAGAAGTACCACTCCTCAGAGTACATCAATGCGCTGGCGAACGGTGATATCTGCCTCGCAGTGGGTTGGTCCGGCGACGTACTTCAAGCGCGCGACCGCGCTGCGGAAGCCGACAATGGCGTGACCGTTGAGTACGCCATTCCGAAAGAGGGAGCCCTGATGTGGTTCGACCAGATGGCGATCCCTGCAGATGCCAAGAATATGGACGAAGCACATGAGTTCCTGGATTACATCATGCGTCCCGATGTGATGGCAAAAGCCTCCAACTACGTCTATTTCGCCAATGGAAACAAGGCTTCGCAGAAACTCCTGAATGAAGATGTTATCGGCGATCCGGCGATCTACCCGGACGAAGAGACTGTGAAGAAACTCTACACAAAGGCGCCATACGGGCCGAAGATCAATCGCATCGTTACCCGCACCTGGACCTCCGTTAAGAGCGGTCAGTAAGCTTTTTAGACCGCCGGGCCGGAAAAGCCCGGCGGTTTTAATGTTTCTTTGGGTTGGGGGATTGTTTTGGCGAAGAAATCGATCGGACCGGTACGCCGTGAGTTCAAGCCCTGGGAAAGTCCCGACCACGAACCCTTTATCGAGTTTCGCAATGTCACCAAGAAGTTTGGTGAATTCGTTGCTGTCGATAATCTGTCACTGAAAATTTACGAGCGCGAATTTTTTGCCCTTCTTGGTGGGTCAGGCTGCGGTAAAACCACCTTGATGCGCATGCTCGCGGGATTTGAGACGCCGACATCCGGACAGATATTTCTGGATGGTCAGGACCTTGCCGGTATTCCACCCTTCCGCCGCCCTTCAAACATGATGTTTCAATCCTATGCGCTTTTCCCGCACATGAGCGTTGAAAAGAACATTGCCTTCGGGCTCAAGCAGGACAAGTTGCCGGCTTCTGAAATTGTAGCCCGCGTTGCGGAAATGCTCCGGCTCACCAAGTTGGAACAATTCGGCAAACGCAAGCCGCATCAGCTTTCTGGTGGTCAGCGACAGCGTGTGGCCCTGGCGCGCTCACTTGCCAAACGCCCAAAAGTGCTTCTTCTGGACGAACCCTTAGGCGCGCTGGATCGCAAATTGCGCGAAGAAACCCAGTTTGAACTCATGAACCTTCAGGAAGAACTCGAAGTGACGTTCCTGATCGTGACGCATGACCAGGAAGAGGCGATGACAGTTGCTGATCGCATTGCTGTCATGGACAAGGGCACGCTTGTGCAGGTGGCCACGCCTGCCGAAATCTACGAGACGCCAAACTCACGATTTGTGGCGGATTTCATTGGCGATGTGAACATGATCGAGGCAAAGGTCGCCGAAAAATCCGGTATGGGAACGCGATTGGTTTCGGTGGCGGATGGATTTGTCATTGAGAGTGAGCAGGAGACGGACGCAGGCGTCGGGGACAGTGTCTGGTACGCCATTCGACCCGAAAAAGTCCGCATCGTGCAGGGGCGGGGACAGGACGGTGTCCCGAACCAGATCAATGGCCTGGTCTGGGACATTGCCTATCTTGGTGACGTCTCCATCATCCATTCCAAGGTCGGCGAGAATGATGACGACATCATACGGGCCACTTTTGCCAATGTCTCGCGCATGGTCGAAAAACCGATCATGTGGGAAGACGAAGTCGTGATGTCATTCGACCGGGACGCCGGCGTCATTCTGACAGGATAGGGAGGGGGTAATGAAAGAGAACATTGCTGCTCCCAAAAGAAGATCGCTTGGTGCATGGGCGCTGATCGCCGCACCGTATTTGTGGCTGCTGATACTCTTTCTGGTGCCGTTTCTAATTGTCTTCAAGATATCCCTGTCCCAGGTGGCAATCGCCATTCCACCTTATATCCCGGCATTTGACCTGGCTGAAGGCTGGCAGGCTTTCAGGGACAATCTCAGCGAACTGTCTTTTGAAAATTACATCTGGCTTACGGAAGATGACCTTTATTGGAAGTCTTATCTTTCCTCCGTCACCATCGCCGGAATATCCACTCTGCTGACGTTGCTGATCGGGTATCCAATCGCCTACGGGATGGCGCGTAGTCCACGCTCCATCAGGCCGACGTTGCTGATGCTTGTCATCCTGCCGTTCTGGACCAGCTTCCTGATCCGCGTTTATGCCTGGATCGGTATTTTAAAGAACGAAGGTTTGCTCAATCAGCTTCTGCTTGCGCTGGGCATCATCAGCGAACCCATGGTGATCCTGAACACCAACATCGCGGTCTATATCGGAATTGTTTATTCCTACCTGCCGTTTCTTGTGCTGCCGCTCTATGCCAGCCTGGAGAGGCTTGATGGCAGTCTTCTCGAAGCCGCGGAAGATCTCGGGTGTCCTCCCTGGAAAGCATTCTGGAAAATTACACTTCCCTTGTCGCTGCCCGGCATGATTGCCGGTTGCTTTCTGGTGTTTATCCCGGCGGTGGGGGAATTCGTGATCCCGGATCTGCTTGGTGGGTCTGACACCTTGATGATCGGCAAGACGCTTTGGGTTGAATTCTTTAGCAACCGGGATTGGCCTGTTTCCTCTGCTGTCGCGGTTATTCTGCTGATGATCCTCGTGATCCCGATTGTTCTTTTCCAGAACCAGCAACAGAAAATGTCTGAGAGGGATGGATGACGCGCGGCCCGACCTGGTTCAACATCACCTCTCTCGTTGTGGGCTTTTCTTTCCTTTATTTGCCCATCGTGCTTCTGGTGATCTATTCCTTCAATGAGAGCCGTTTGGTGACCGTCTGGGGCGGGTTCTCTACCAAGTGGTACGCATCTCTGCTTCAGAACGAGCAACTTCTGGACGCTGCCTGGGTGACCCTGCGTGTGGCGTTTGTGTCAGCCAGTATTGCGACAGTGTTCGGAACAATGGCGGCGCTTGTTCTTGTGCGCTCTGGCCGATTCCTGGGGCGCTCGTTTTTCTCGGGTATGATTTTCGCGCCCCTGGTCATGCCAGAAGTGATCCTCGGCCTGTCACTGTTGCTGCTGTTTGTGGCGATAGACCAGACACGCGGGTTCTGGACCGTGATGCTGGCACATACAACATTTGCCATGTGCTATGTGGCCGTGGTGGTGCAGTCGCGTCTGGTCGGCTTTGACAAGTCCATCGAGGAGGCCGCAGAAGACCTCGGCTGCCCACCGGTCAAAACGTTCTTCCTGATCACTTTGCCGATTATCCTGCCAGGTGTTATTGCCGGCTGGATGCTGGCTTTCACCTTGTCTCTGGACGATCTGGTCATCGCAAGCTTCACCACTGGTCCGGGCGCAACAACCTTGCCTATGAAGATCTATTCCCAAGTCAGACTTGGCGTCACGCCGGAAATCAATGCAGTCTGCACAATTCTGGTTGCATTGGTCACCGTCGGAGTGATTGCAGCTTCCATCGTTACCAAGCGCCAACAAGTGCAAAGGGAGCGCGATGAGAGAGCTGCATTTGGAAACGACATGACATGACCAGAAAACTCTATTAATTCAGCTGGGTACAAATCTTTTGCGTCAAAGACAGGCTCTCATTTAACCAATTTTAAATTGTGTCATGATAGACAATTCTACCTATTGTTTGGTGGTTGGATATGTGTAGTCGGACATGGTGGGACTTTCTCGGTTGACCCAAATGAATCTTCTTCAGCAACAAGTTGATCTGGCAGGTCTGGGTCTTGTTGCGGGTTGGCATGAAAAGCCCTCTTTGGGACAACTAAAGTCCTTGTGGAATTCGCTGGCTGGCGGTCCCGTGTCGACACCCTTTCAGACCCCTGAATTTCTGCATGCTTTTACTGAAAAGATTTTACCTGGAGCCTGCGAGCGATTTGCAGTGTTTTCCCTATGTGATGAAGTGACCAGAGAGCCTGTCATGCTGATGCCGTTGATCTGGTTCCGCAAGGGGCCGTTTCGCATCGTCTCCAGCCTTGACCTGGGGCTTTCCGATCAAAACGGACCGGTTTTTGGGAAACGCTGTGGTGATGTCTGCGGCGCACTTAAACCAGCGCTGTTGCCTGCATTGTTGCAGTCGATTCTGGATTGCGACGTGCTCAAGGTCTGCAAGATTCACCCGACCATCTCTGGTAAGGCGAATCCCTTGTTTGAAGTTCCAGAGGCAAGCCATGAAGGGCATTCGCTCTACCTTGATCACCAAGCGTTGGAAGATGCCGTAACGAGCTCCAAAAAATCGGTCTACAAGGAAGCACGTACCAAATTTCGCAAGTTGCAGCGTGAGGGAGTGACACTTGTGGAAGCGGCAACCGCACCCGAACGCGAACTCATCTGCCGTACTCTTTTGGAACAAAGAAAAAAACGGCATGATGCTCCCGATAACCTTGTGTCGCTGGAAGAGGAAAACCGGGAAAACTTCTATCAATATCTTGCCGGGTTGAATGAAGATAAGGGACCTCTCACCGCGCTCGCTTTGAAGAATGGTGAGGAGATTGTGGCGGCTGTCGTCCTACTTGCAGAGGGAACCAGCGCAAATGGTGTTCTCGTCTCCATTGGCGATCCCAAGTGGCATCGCATGTCACCTGGCATGGTCTTGTTCGTCAAATCAATCGAATGGGCCAGGGAGAACGGTATCCAGAACTTCAGTCTGGGAGCAGGGCTGCATTCCTACAAAAACAGGTTTGGTGCCGCGATGCAGGAAACCAAGCGTATCTTGGTACCGATGAACATGCGTGGAAGAACCTACGTCACGGCCATGCATGCAAAAAGACTGTCTCAAGAGATCTTTGAAAAGGCGATGGCTGCAGAGTAGGCAGTTTCTGGGTCGCTACTGTCTGTTGACCGGCGGCCTTAGTAGGTAAACCACCACCCAGACAGGCACGACGATAAAAGCGCCCAGGATCATGTTCGGGACCGCCCAGTCCCAGAAGTCGAGCAAGTAGATCCAAAGCTGGACCGGGCTGAGGCCAACCGAGCCGAGAATATCTTCAGCACTCACATTGATGAACGACAAAGCCGCCCCGACGAGCAACGAAATCACTGCGATCTTGAAAAGGGTCGACAGGAATGGGTACACGGGTGGTTGTTGCTCTCAGTTCATTCATTCGTACACGGCTATTGATGAAGCCGTCGCGCACTACAAACTACATAACATAATCAACGCCGCAAAATACCGGAAAGACGTCCCGTTTCGTGGTTGATTGCTGACAGAGTAAACTTGAAAGAAAAAAACTGACACCCAATTCATGTTTTTCGCTGCAGTGCGGCAAAGATCTCTTGACCAGCGGAAAACAAACGGCGAATGTGCCCGGCACGCACCTTGCGGTCTTAAACGGGAGTGAAACATGAACAAAATATATCCGGACGCAAAGGCTGCCCTGGAAGGGCTGACTTTCGACGGTATGACTGTGATGGCTGGCGGGTTCGGCCTCTGCGGCATTCCGGAGAACCTGATCGTAGCTCTTCGGGATTCCGGAGCACAGAACGTCACAGCCATTTCCAACAACGCCGGCATTGATGACTTTGGGCTTGGACTTCTGCTGCAGACACGCCAGATCAAGAAGATGGTGTCTTCCTATGTTGGCGAGAACGCAACCTTTGAAAAGCAGTATCTGAATGGTGAGCTTGAGCTGGAGTTCAATCCGCAAGGTACCCTGGCCGAGCGTATTCGCGCAGGCGGTGCTGGAATACCGGGTTTTTACACCAAAACCGGTGTCGGAACGCTTATTGCTGAAGGCAAGGAGCACAAGGATTTCAACGGCGAAACCTACATCATGGAAACCGGCTTGGTTGCTGATGTCTCTCTCGTCAAGGCCTGGAAGGCCGACAAGGAAGGCAATCTGATCTACCGCAAGACCGCACGTAACTTCAATCCGATGATGGCAACTGCCGGCAAGACCTGTGTTGTTGAAGTGGAAGAGATCGTCGAAGTCGGCGAGCTTGACCCGGACAACATCCACACAGCGGGAATTTTCGTCGACAGGATCATCGTCGGCAATCATGAAAAACGTATCGAAAAACGCACCACGCGCGAAGCTTGAGGAGGACACATCATGGCCTGGACACGCGATGATATGGCTAAGCGCGCAGCGCAAGAGCTTGAAGACGGATTTTACGTAAACCTGGGCATCGGCATTCCGACCCTTGTTTCCAACTACATTCCGGACGGCGTTCATGTGACGCTGCAGTCGGAAAACGGCATGCTTGGCATGGGCCCGTTTCCGACCGACGATGAAGTTGATGCGGACCTGATCAACGCAGGCAAGCAGACCATCACCGAACTGCCGCAGACGAGCTACTTCTCTTCAGCCGACAGCTTCGGCATGATCCGTGGTGGCCACATCGATCTTTCCATCCTGGGCGCCATGGAAGTTGCCGAGTCAGGCGATCTTGCCAACTGGATGATCCCGGGAAAGATGGTCAAGGGCATGGGCGGTGCCATGGATCTGGTAGCCGGTGTCAAACGGGTCGTGGTGATCATGGATCACACGTCCAAGGCAGGCGACCCGAAGCTTCTGAAGGAATGCTCGCTTCCTTTGACAGGTGTTGGGTGTGTTGATCGGATCATCACCAACTTCGGAGTTTTCGATGTTGCTGAAGGCGGATTGAAAGTTGTCGAGCTGGCACCCGATGTGACGCTCGATGAAGTCAAGGAAAAAACCCAGGCAACGGTGATCTAATCAAGCTGAATATTTCATTCAGCGTTCGCTCTGTGACATTCAAGATTGAGGCGACTGCACCTGGTGTGGTCGCCTTTTTCTATTACCGTTTTTATTCTGCAGCTGCGTTTTCCTGGCGCTCCGAGACAGGTCTGATTGCGGGAAATTCTTTCTCGGTAAGTGTTTCATTCGCGAGCAACAGTTCAGCTCCCTGGTCGAGCTCTTTCCTGTGGTCGTTCAACAGGTCCTTGGCGCGTGTGAAAGCGGCTTCAACACGTATCTTGATGGCCAGATCAATTTCCCGCTGTGTCTCTTCCGAGACCTCGGCAACATCTCCGGCTGGCTGACCTAGAAAATTCTGGCGTTGTGTTGAGTACGCCCGATTGCCGAGCGAAGCTTCCATGCCGTAGCGCATGACCATGTCTCGCGCGACTTCGGTGACTTTTTGCAGGTCATCCGAAGCGCCAGTTGAGATCTCGTCAAATACGATCTCCTCTGCTGCCCGGCCGCCCATCAGAACAGCCATGCGGTTTTCCAGATCCCGCGTGGACAGAAGAAACCGGTCTTCGGTGGGGCGTTGCATCGTATAACCCAGGGCACCGATCCCACGCGGAATGATCGAGATTTTGTGCACTGGGTCACATCCCTCGAGGTTAGCGGCAACGAGCGCATGACCAATTTCATGAAACGCAACGGTCCTGCGTTCTTTTTCAGAAAGGATCCTGCTGCGTTTTTCAAGCCCGGCCACCACCCGCTCAACGGCTTCGTTGAAGTCCTGCTGAGTTACTTTTTCGGCATTGCGCCGGGTGGCGAGTAGGGCTGCTTCATTGACAAGGGTTGCGAGGTCCGCGCCGGAAAAACCAGTGGTGAGCTGCGCTACCTGATCGAGGTCCATAGCCGGATCGAGTTCAATATTCTTGGCGTGGACATCGAGGATCGCACGACGGCCGGACTTGTCCGGGCGATCGACCAGAACCTGGCGATCAAAACGGCCAGCACGCAGTAGGGCAGGGTCCAGAATTTCAGGTCGGTTGGTGGCTGCCAGCAAGATGATGCCGCTGGAGGTGTCAAATCCGTCGAGCTCTGTCAGAAGCTGATTGAGCGTTTGTTCTTTTTCATCGTTGGTTCCCATTGGACCGCTCGAGCGTGCCCGACCGAGCGCATCGAGCTCGTCGATGAAGATGATCGCTGGAGCCGCCTTGCGCGCTTGCTCAAAGAGATCGCGAACGCGGGCGGCGCCAACACCGACAAACATTTCAACGAACTCGGATCCGGAAATGGAAAAGAAGGCGACGCCGGCTTCTCCTGCAACAGCCCTGGCCAGTAACGTCTTGCCCGTACCTGGAGGGCCAACCAACAAGATACCTTTCGGCATATGCGCGCCAAGTCGACCGTAAGATTTGGGATCCTTCAGAAAATCCACGACCTCGACCAATTCGCGCTTGGCTTCCTCAACGCCGGCGACGTTCTCGAAAGTCACGTTCACATCAGTTTCGACATAAACTTTGGCTTTGGATTTGCCGACGGTCATCATTCCGCCCAGGCCCTGCTTTTCCGCAAAGCGCCGGATGAAGAACATCCACAGGCCAAAGAGAAGAAGAACGGGCAGAATCCAGGATAAAATGTCCTTGATAAAGGTACTTTGAACCACCCCGGTGAACTTGACGTCGTACTTGCTCAGCTCATCCGCCAAAGGGATCTCTACGCGCGTCGTGATGAAATACTGTTTGCCGTCCTTCAAGGGCTTCTTGAACTTGCCCTCGATGGTGTTTTCCTTGACGGAGATCTCCTCAATTTTCTTGTCTTTGAGGTATTGCTCAAACTGGCTGTAGGGTATGGGCTCGACGGTTTTATAAGTCGTCCACCAGCTCTGGAACATCAGCACCATCATCATTGCGATGAAGGCGTACCAAAGATTGATCTGGTGTTTCTTATCCATGGAAATTCTGTCCTGAGAATAAACTGAGCAATGGGGTAATTGGTACGATTTGACTGGATCGTGTCAAGGCAATCAAACGCTTCAGTGGCTCAAGCGGCAACATCGGATTGCCGCTTGGACTGTTTCGTCCGGAAAGAAGAGGCACTCGAGCGAGCGAGATAAATCACCGGGATCAGCCCAACCAGGACGATTGCCAGCGAAGGCAGAGCAGCCTCCTCGAAGGCTTCCCGGGAGGCGGCTTCAAAGACAGTGGTTGCAAGCGTATCGAAATTGAAGGGACGCAGCAGGATCGTTGCGGGTAGTTCCTTCATGCAATCGACAAAACTGAGCAGTGCGGCAGATAGCAAGACTGGTTTTAAGATGGGCAAATGAACCTGCGTCAGTGTCTGGCCGCTGTTACGTCCAAGCGTTCTGGCTGCCATATCCAGATGTGGCGAGATCTTGCCAAATCCACCTTCTACCTGACCGTAGGAAACTGCGAGAAACCGCACGACATAGGCATAAACCAGACCCGTTCCGCTGCCCAGAAGCAACAAACCCGTGTTGATCCCAAACCAGGCTTCCATGTGAGCATCGAGATAATTGTCGAAACGCGCCATCGGGATGAGAATGCCGATCGCCAGGACCGTGCCGGGAATGGCATAGCCAATCGAGGCGAGTCGAACTGCTGCCTTCAAAGGACCGCTGTTGTTGAGGCGGAGCGCGTAGGCCAGCGAAACGGAAATAATAACGGTCAAAAGTGCTGCCGCGGCGGCCAGGCTGAAACTGTTCCAGACGGTTTCAACAAAGCCAGTTGTGAAAATGTCATCTAGCCGACGGCTCGCCCTGTCGGCCAGCAGTAGGCCCGGGACGACAAAGCCCACAAAAATCGGCAGACAACATAACAGTAACGCAAAACCAGCCGGTACTCCCTTGAGATCAAACCGTGTCGGTGGACGGTGTTTGGAACCGCCGCCGCTGTCAAAACGCTGTTTTCGGCGGCCGAACCGTTCCAACCAGAGCAGCACAAGAACCACAACCAGCATTGCAAGCGCGAGCTGTGCTGCGCCGCCAAGGCTCGAGCGGTTGAGCCAGATGTCGTAGACGGAGAAAGTCAGCGTCTTCACACCAAAAAATGTGACTGCGCCAATATCATTCAGGCACTCCATCAGCGCCAGGGATATGCCGATGGCTGTCGCTGGTCTGGCAAGCGGAAGAGCGATACGGAAGAAAAGTCCGTAAGGCGACGCACCAAGCGTGCGCGACACATCGAGTGTGGAGGCGGACTGGATCAGGAAACTCGCCCGCGTGGTGAGATAGACATAAGGGTAGAGCACCGCACCCATCACGAAGATCGCACCGCCAAGGGATCGGATCTCTGGAAACCAGTAGTCTCGCGATGTCTGGAAGCCAAAGATTGCACGAATGAAGCTTTGAACTGGCCCGGTGTAGTCAAGAACTTCTACATAGGCGAACGCAACGATATAGGTCGGGACCGCAAGTGGAACCAGCAAGGCCCAATCCAGGATCCTGCGTCCCGGAAAATTGCACATGGTCACAAGCCAGGCGGTGACAACCCCGGTAATCCCTGTGCTCAGACCGACACCAAGCATCAGCAGCAGCGTGGTTTGCAGAGAGCCAGGCAAAACCGTCAGAAATAAATGTCCCCAGACATCCGCCGTTGGCTCAAACGCAAGCCAGGCGATGGCCGCAACAGGAAGCAACACCAGCGTTGCAATCAACAACGCGGCGAATTGCCAGAAGCGATCAATGATGGTGAGGGAGGGCGTGCGCAGCAAGGCCGGTCTTTAACTGTTCAATTTGCGGTGCAGAAGCACTAACGGCAATTGCCGGAAAATGCAAAAAAAGCGCCGCTGCGGGCGGCGCTTTTCCTTGATTTGACTTGAGCGCCTGCTTAGGAAGCCGGGCCGTTGTCAAAACCAACCCTGTCGACCAACTCACTGGCTGTCTTCCGATTGTTTGCGATATCGGCTAGAGGCAGCGTATCCGGCTTCAATTCACCCCAGCTGCTGACGCGCTCGGAGGCTTCGACACCTGGTGTAACTGGATATTCAAAGTTGGTTTCAGCGTAGATTTTCTGGGCTTCCGCAGAGGTCAGAAACTCGATCAGCTTTACGGCGTTGTCCTTGTTCGGCGCGTTTTTGGCCAGAACAACACCCGCCAGATTCACGTGGCTGCCACGGTCTTCAACATTTGGGAAAAGAATGCGAACCGACGATGCCCATTCTTTCTGTTCCGGCTCTTTGTCGTTGGTTTCCATCTTGCCCATGTAATAGGTGTTGCCGATGGAAATGTCGCATTCGCCTGCGAAGATGGATTTAACCTGAGCCCGATCGTTGCCAGCCGGCTTGCGGGCAAGGTTGTCACGAACACCTGCGAGCCATTCTTCGGTTTCCTCGGCGCCGTGGTGGGCGACCATGGAAGCGATCAGGCCAATTGTGTAAACATGTTGGCCTGAACGGGTGCAGATGCGGCCCCTCCATTTAGGGTCGGCCAACTCTTCGTACGTAATGCTGTCCTGATCGACACGATCCCTTGATGCATAGATAACGCGTGCGCGATTGGTCAAGCCAACCCAATGGCCTTCCGGGTCGCGGTATTGAGACGGGATGTTTTCATTTACGACGTCGGAGACGACCGGCTGCGTGATGCCGAGCTTTTTGGCTCCATCAAGACGCCCGATATCAACCGTCAGCAGAACGTCTGCAGGAGAATTGGCTCCTTCAGCTGCGATCCGTTCGCCCAGACCTTTTTTTGCATAGATCACGTTAGCCTTGACGCCGGTTTCGCCAGTGAAGGCATCCAGCAGCGGCTGGATCAGGAATGGCTGGCGATAGGAGTAGATGTTTACATCACCATCAGCGGAAGCCGGCGCAGCTACAAAAGCTGCAGTGGTCAGAGCAAAAGCACCGGTAAGGGCACGAAGTGTCGAACGCATGGAACTCTCCAAGAGAACTTGTTGATTATTCGCGCCGGCAGAAGGACCGCGGCGCTTGACCGGAATATGTCGCGAGGAAGAAGGAAAGTCAATAAAGCTAATAAAATCAATACTTTAGAATTATTCAAAACTAAGTGGAGTTCAAGGCTCCACTATTCCCTTGAAAAGATCAGTCAAAACAGGAGTTTAATCCTCTACTTTAATCGGATTGGAATATTGCGGCGCAGCAAGTCAGTGATGTTCACGAAAATGTTATCAACAGGTGGAGGGTGTATCAGACCCAGGAAAGAGCCTTTTTGAGAAACGTGGTTCCGCCTTCACGCAGCCATTCTCCGTGCGCAATAATGACCATTTGTGGCTCCCAGGAGAGAATTCTGTTCCTGCAGCCGCGTGCCTGGCGTCTATTGAAAAATGACAGCCGCCACTCCAGCGGTGCGTAACCCTTGCCTTCGACAATACCCCAAAGCCGCGCGATCACCCGTTGCCAGGGTTTCCAGTACTGGTCGAGAAATGAATTTGAAAAATGTTCGCTCAAGTCGGCCAGGATGGCGGTTTGGGAAGCGCGATGAAAGAACACAACCTCATCCATCACTGGTGAACCGGCGAAACGGACCATGTCCAGCGCGTTCTCCCACTCAGCTGGGACGAGTTCATCGAGGGCAGATTCAAACGAAAGGTCAGTCCGCTTGTCAATTGTGCTCTGCGGGCCCCATAGCTTCGCGTTTGGCCAGGCTGATTTCCAGTCCTGCAGAAAAAGATGATGGATCTTGTTGGGGCTGACGAGATGTGTTGGTTCCCCGAGCGCTTCAATCTTCTGCTTCAAGTCTTCGGACAGCTCAATCGGTGACCAGATCCAAAGATCACCGGAAGGCAGACGGACAACGACACAGCGGGTCGGGTAGGCACATGTAAAGAAGGGGACGATGCCCCCTTCAAAAATCCAGATGTTGTCTGCGACCGGAACCGCAGCGCCAGGTGTCATTCGGAAAGAACACGCTGGGTTGGGAAGATGATCTCCACCAGCGTTCCCTGATCCGGCGTTGAGTCGATATGAAAGCTCGCCCTGTTGGCCTCAACCAGCGCCTTGGTCAGTGGCAATCCGAGACCGGTTCCACCGCCGCGGCTTGCCGTGTGTAACTGGCGGAATGGTTCCAGGGCGGCAGCCAGTTGCTTGGCGGTCATCCCGGTTCCGGTGTCGCGTACCCTTAGGATGACTTCACCATTGCTTTCCAACGCAGTGGACAGGATGACCTGACCGGCCGACCTGTTGTATTTGATCGCGTTGGACAGAAGATTGAGAATGATCTGGCGCAAAGAACGCGGATCGGCCACGACGTCCGGCACGGATTCCGGCAGGCTCGCGCGAATGATGACCCGTTCCCGGTTGGCCTGTGGCTGCATCAGCGCAACGCATTCGTTGATCACATCGTTCGTCGAGACAGCTGAAAAATTCAGGTCCAGCTTGCCAGCCTCGATCTTGGAAAGGTCCAAAAGGTCGTTGATCAGACTCATGATATGCGAGCCGGATGTGCGGATATCTTTCAGGTAATCCTTGTAGCGGTCATTGCCGATCGGCCCGAAACGCTCTTCCATCATCACTTCCGAAAAGCCGATGATTGCATTGAGCGGCGTGCGTATCTCATGGCTGATCTTGGCCAGGAAATCTGACTTTTGCGAGCTGGCGTTTTCGGCCTGGCGTTTGGCTTGCGTGAGTTCTTCTTCCGCCGTTTTCCATTGGGTTATGTCACGCAACACAGCGCAATATTTTGCGTCATTCTTGCCGCTGGTAATCCGTCCCATGGTCATGAAAAGGGGAATAAGGCCGCCGGTTGGGACTTTCCCGAGCACCTCGCGGCCGTCATTCAAAATGCTGGCGACCCCGTTACGTGACAACCCGTCAAGATAGTCAGCTGCAGCCCTGTGGCTTTCCGGTGCCAGGAATTCAGTGAATGGTTCACCGATCATGTCGGATCGGTTGGCGCTGAAAAGAGCTTCAGCGGACCCGTTCACTTTCACGATCGATCCGTGTTGGTCCAGCACCAGAACGCCGTCCGTCGCGGTTTCCAGGATGGTGTCCATTTCCGCGATCTGATTGCGCGCCCCTTCCAGTTCTTCACGAACCTCAGCAAAGAAATTTGGTGAAGAAGGGGCTTCCAGAGGTGCGGTTGAAGGTTTGATCACACGCTCAGTGACGGAAATCATCAGGCCCTGGCCTTCGTTCCAGGGAACGGAATGCATGTGCGCGTCAACATTGAGCACACCGCCGTCAGCCAAACGTACCTTCATGGTTTCATCGACTTCGTCTTCCAGGCCGATGCCGTAGGGCAGGTCTTCCGTCTCGTCGATGAAAAGGGCCTCAAGGCCACCTGCTTCGGATAGTGCCTTGGTTGTGTTGTAGCCAAGCAATTTCAAAAGCGCCTTGTTGGCATAGAGCACTTCGCGGTCGCGGACTATTGAGATGCCGATAGGCAGCCGGTCCAGTAGGCTCGGGTCAATTGGCCCAGCTTCAGGCACTTCTGGGGGAAGCTCGTCAATCTCTTCAATCTCGGGATCTGATGCCTCAAAGTCACCAAGGTCTCCTTCAAGGCGGGCACCGAGAGCCTCTGCGATCTTGCGGAAAGCCTGTCTCTCTGGACGCGAAAGGCCGGACGTGTCGACTGGAACGACACGCGGTTTTGCGGTCGCCAGAGGAATGACCTTCCCTGTCGTTTGCTCTGCCGGTTCAGGCGTGTCGTTGTCTATTGCTTCCGCTATCTGGTCTTCATGCTCAAAGGCAGCGGTTTCTTCAAAGAACTCGCGCTCGTCGTCGGAGCGGTTGTCATCGCTCGCGTCCGTTTCGTCATTAGGTGGCAGATCCGATGAAGACCGAGGGTTCTCGTTCTCATCGACAGTTTCCAGATTTTCGTTGGCGACCGAAATCTCACTCTCGGACGGTTCGTCCGCATTGTCATTGTCCTGTTTGTCAGTCTGGATTTCAGAGATCGGTTCTTCTTCCGAAACCGGGGGCTCCTGCGTGTCTTTCAGGCCCTCAGACTTTTCGTCAAAAAGATCAGGCGCTTTCTTTTCAGGCGCGTTGTAGGACTTTGCCAGTGACTTCACTGCACTTTCGATTTCGGCAGGTTTCAACTCGGCTGGGCCATTGATCCCGACGGGTTCTTCTGTTGAAGTCAGGTGAACGTCTTCAGCAGCGGCTTCTGATGGAGCCGGTTCTTCGGTGTTCGCCGTCTCTTGAGCATCGGCCTCGCGCGGTTCGTCATCTTCTTCCGCGCCCAATGAGGCGCTCTGTTCATTTTTATTGTCCTGACCCAGGTCAACGGTTTCAGTAGTTGTGTCTTTTCCAGCTTCTAGTTCTTCAAGTTTTTGATCGAGGGCTGCGCCGACAAATTCGGTTTCATCTGGCTGCGTACCAGTATCCTCCAGAGCATCCGGTTTCTCGTCGTCTTCCGGCGTGTCAGTTTTCTCAACAGGATCAGACCCGGATTTTCCGGTAAAACGGGCAAGGGAGCCGACAAGAGCAGCCGCGCTTGCGCCGAGGAAGGTTCTTCCAGAAAAGGTGTCTGGCTGGGCTGGCTTCAGATCTTCAACTGTTTCTTGGGCTTCAGACGCCAATTCGGGTTCTGCTTCAGCCTCTGTGTGTTCCGGCTCTGTCTTGTCTTCTGCAGGTATTTCATCAACGGCGTCTTCAATTGGGAGATCTGTCGTCAGCGAACTGTCTGCGTCGGTCTCGCCAAAGTCTTCCCGCACATGGGAAGCCAGCTCATTTTGAACCGCAGCCTCAGCGGGCTCCTCTGGTGTCTCCAGAGTCTCGGGCGCGGGTTCTGCAGCAAGGGCTTCGTCGAATGCCGCCAGCGCTGGGCTGAGCACAAGTACTTCCGGCGCGTCGATAGCGTCTGCAGTTCTGCAGACACCAAAGCCGCGATAACCCTCGAATTTGCGATTTCTGTCGAATGCCGGCAGCGCTGCCATATCAACAGGCACCCGAAGTGGCGCACCGCTTACAGGCCAGTCGACTGTCCGACCGCTCCAGGTATCCCTGCGATCAAGAGCTCTCGCGATATTGCCCTTCGGATCCAGTCCAAACTGACTGGAGACTTCTTCCCACGTCAGACCGACAATGTCGGTCGCCAAAGGTCCCAGAACTTCGGAAAACTCGTCGGAAAGAAAAGTGAAGCGCTGATCGATGTCCATCTTCCAGGCAAAACGGACAGGTCGGCGACGGGGCTGGAAAACGAAGGCTTCTTCAGCCGTAGCGGCGGTTTCGGCCAGATCATCGCCGGTCTCCTCGCTATCGCTCAAGCCTTCTTCGGCCTCTTCGCTATGCGCCGGTTCATCAAATTCAGCAGTGGTCTCCGTTTCCGGCTCGACTTGCTCATTTGCCGGGTCTTCGTCTTGATCTATTTTTTCCGGAGTAGATGCCACCTCGTCGGATTCCAAGTCATCTTCGACGGCTGGGCTTTCCTGCACGGTCTCCTGGACTATTTCTTCATGTGCATCATCGTCATCACCTGGAACTTCGACATCGGCGATATCGCCAAGACCGTTTTCAATGTTCTGATCAGCATTCTGGTCCGGATTATCGCTGTCGAGGTCTTCGCTATCAGCGCGAACCCAGAGTGATGCTTCTTCCCGAATTTCTTCAGCGTCTGTCTCGCCAATTGAAGTTCCCGTTTGACCGGCTTCAGCTGAAACTTCGGGGGACTGAACTTCGTCACCGGTCTCAATTTCTGTCTCGTCCGGTTCTGCTTCTACCGGGTCTGGCTCTACAGGCTCAGGTGTTTCGGCTGCCTCAGTCAATGTCGAGGTAAGTACGGGGGGCAATACGGGCGCGTCGATTTCCTGGGATTCTTCTGTCAGCTCGTCGGACAACACATCGTCTTTGAGCACAATCAGTTCTTGATCATCCGGAAACTGAATGAGCGCGCCTTCATGGAACTCGCCATCGAGTTCGAGCGGACCGAATAATGCGCTCTGGCCTTCCGGCAGGTCCAGCTCTTCGGGCACGCCTTCGAGTTTGCCAACGCTCCTTTGAACCTTGTTTCCTGCCATCACAAAAGCGGTCAGGCCCGAGGTCTGAACCAACTGCGCGAAGGACTCGACTGGATCCTTGGTTGTCGACAGACCCTTGTCGCCACAGACGATCAAGGCAGCAGTTTCACCGTTTTCCAAGTCGATCCGCTTGCATTGGCAAGTCAGCAGCATGACGCGAAGGCCGCGATAAAAGCGTAACCTGTCGATGCTGAACTTGTCGGTCTGCCCAGTCGTGGCAATGCGCGCAATATGCGGGCGCGCAGGCGAGCGCTCAAGCGCGGTCAAGCCAGCGAGCTCAGAAGCTGATTGCACTGAGAAAAATGAAGCGCCAGCGGCATTGGCCCACAAAACATGGGCCCCGTCTGCCGACCATAGCCAAGCGGCTCTTTTGTCAGCAACAAGCTGAACCAGATCATTCTTGGCACTTAATTCCAGGAATGATTGGGTCTGATTGTCCATTGCATTCTCCAAACTGGTCTGCAACACCGGTTGACGGGGTGCGGCCGGATCTGCCAGCAGTGGTAAACACTCTGTTAATACAAGCAATCTTTCGGGCCGTCCACGTAAAGCAATGTTCTTAAAGGCGTTACATGAAAGCGTGGTTAATCGGTGGCGATAAGTTTGCCGGATTGCCATCTGCGTGTTACGAACTTTTTGCATGGGAAGATCTCAGGAGATCAACCACCACCAGCCTTCGATCCGAGGAGCCCGATATGAGCACCGATAAAACAGCATTTGAAGTTCCCGAACAGATGCGAGATTTCGCTGAAAAGAGCGTCGACCAGGCTCGCAAGGCATTCGACGACTTCATGGGCGCGACCCAAAAGGCTGTCACAGACGTTGAAGAAAGCGCTAACACCGTTCAGGAGAACGCTGCTGACGTGAACAAGCAAGCGCTGAATTATGCAGAAGAGCATGTCAATGCTGCTTTCAAGTTTGCCCAGGAACTGGTCAAGGCCGGAAATGTTGAAGACATGATGAAGCTTCAGCAGGATTATTTGCGTAACCAGATGGAAACCTTGGGTGAGCAGACCCGCGAGTTTTCCAACACCGCGACCAAAGCTGTTCAGGACGCTGCCAAGGCGGCCTCCAAAAAGTCCTGATTCCAATTTATTGGTTTGGTGCCGGACAACAGATCCGGCACCAAACAGGAAAGTTGATCGCCTGTGGTGTGGGTTTTGAGAGAGCCTGTCTCATTTTCAGGCTGTGGCGTGCCAAATGTTTCGTTCGGGACAAACCCGCCAGTTGTTGGCGCGATACATTTTATCCCCTGCGAACCCTGCCTTTTTTGAAGAAAACCTTGTAGCCCCGACGGAAATTTTATTGTGCAGTGCAAAAAGATGTTGCAATGCACAATAAGATATCCTATGTAGAGCATGCGGATGACGACAGGGTCCGCCGACATCGTTTCGGCGGAATGAATTTCACCAATGATCGCATCCGAACTCTTAAGGAGATGAGATCATGACTGACACTACCAATGCTACCAAGACGGCTGCGAAAACTCGCGCCACAAAAGCAAAAGCTGCAACTTCCACAGTGACTTTCCCGGAATTTGAAGCTTTCGCTATGCCGAACATGGAAGTTCCGGCTGCGCTCCGCGAAGCGACCGAAAAAGGTCTCGAAAATGCTCGCGAAGCTTACGACAAGGTCAAAACAGCCGCTGAAGGCGCAACTGATCTGATGGAAGACACTTTCGAAACATCCCGTCAGGGTGTCGTCGAGTTCAACCACAAGGCAGTTGATGCAGCGAAATCCAATGCAGACGCTACCTTCGGCTTCATCAAGGACATCATGTCCGTGAAGACACTGACTGAAGCCATCGAGCTGCAGTCTTCCTTCGCGCGCCAGCAGTTCGATGTTCTGAGCACCCAGACCAAAGAAATGCAGGAACTCGCCACCAAGCTTGGCACAGACGTTTCTGCTCCGGTCAAGGAAGCAGTCGAAAAATCCTTCAAGGACCTGAAGGTCAACTAATTCAATTACGCTGCGCCAAGGCTCAGCACCAAGGATTAATGCCCGGAGCCACGCTCCGGGCATTTGCTTTTCAACAGGCTGAATTTTTAGAATTTCATGCTTGCCGATTGCGAAAAACGTGTTTAGAAGACGCCTTGCAAATGGCGACACGGGCAGTTATGGTCCGCGCCAATTCAAGCCCTTAAGCAGACGTAGCTCAGTTGGTTAGAGCGTCGGATTGTGGCTCCGAAGGTCGGTGGTTCAACTCCACTCGTCTGTACCACTTCTCATCAAAAACAATTTGTATGTTCAGCATTCGCCTTGCGAATGCGATGGGTGTTTGATCATCCCTGGAACACATCTGCCCATTCGGCGTGTTTCTTGCGCAACGCGTTTACATAAGGGCAAAGCGGGACGATCTTGATCTGCTTTTTTCGAGCGTCCGAAACAAGGCGTTCAACCAATGCCTTGCCAACACCAAGACCGCGCATGGCATCTGGAACACCCGTATGATCGGCAATGATCAACTGGTCGTTCACGACCGAGAACGTGAGCTCGGCAGCGACCTGAATTCCATTCACCTTTGCAATATAGCGACCCTTTGTTGCCTCCATCTCGAGAGTGATGGCGGGCTTACTGATTTCTGTCATGTCAAACTCCGATGAGGCACGGGAGCGATGCTCCCGTGCAAAGTGAGATCTTGATTCCAGACTAGGCTGCCAGATCGAACAACAGGAATTCAGTCTCATCCAGCGAGGTAAGTTGAACCATTCCTGGATCAAGAACACCGAGACCATCTCCGGCAACCAGGATGTCGCCGTTGACCCGCAACGATCCTTTCACCACCTGCAGCCACACCTTGCGGTCGGGCCCGATATCATGCGAAAGGCTCTTGTTGGTCGCCAGCAGGGACGCATAGAGGTTTACATCCTGATGGATGACAACCGATCCATCACGACCGTCGCGGGACCCGATCAGGAGCAAGCTGTCCTGGCGTTCGGTGTCCTTGAAGGCCTTCTGCTCGTAACTTGGCTTCAGCCCGTCCTTTTCCGGAATAATCCAGATTTGCAGAAAATGTACTGGGTCAGTGTCGGAGTGATTGTATTCACTATGCCGGACACCGGTCCCGGCGCTCATCCGTTGCAACTCACCTGGTCGGATTACTGATCCGGTGCCCAGAGAATCCTTGTGCTCCAATCCGCCTGAAATCACATAGGAGATGATTTCCATATTTTCATGTGGATGGGTTGGAAACCCTGCGGAGGGATCAACCCTGTCTTCATTGATGACGCGAAGGGCTCCGAATCCGATGTGCTTCGGGTCGAAGTAAGACCCGAAGGAAAAGCTGTGCTTGCTTTTCAGCCAGCCGAAATCAGCTACACCACGAGCGTTTGAAGGGCGAAGTATCTGGTTCATCGTACGATCCTTTCCCAAAGAAGGGTTTTCCTTGGCACGAAGACAAGTTCGTGCGCTGTTGGGGTTTAGATCGGTTGGCTAGTTTTGTTTTACAATCACGATGGAATTGAACAATTAGTTTTAAAATGTTGAACAATAAGTTACTGCACAGCTTTTGGAGTGTCGGTTCTCAAACAGTTGCGCTGAGCAATCTCTCGCGCCCGTTCGGTGTTTATGGCAAGTGGCATGCCACGCGGGTCAAATGCAGCCTTGAATGTGAAGGCCTCTGGTGATGGGCCGTTGTCACCCAGCAATTCGTGGCGGTCGACAGCATCAACCCAGTCCGGCTGCTGGTCTTTTGACACCCACCACAAAACATAGGGCGGATAGTCCACGGTATCTTTCACAAACAGATGCCCCAGACGCAGCATCTCCGCATGTGGTCCCCGATAAATGGCAGCCAGCGCCGTTTCCAAGTCCTGCCAGAGAGAAATCGTGGACGGGGCCCAACCATCTCCATTGTCTTGCCAGTATTTCGGAAACACCTGCTCGCCCCAGGTTTCCGGACCCGGGTCATCTTCGTATCCGGAACGCGCGATAAAACCTTCTGCCCGTTCCATGGCAGCCAGAATCGCTGGTTCATTATCAAAGAAATCATCGTTAGACGGGTCGTCAGCCCGCTTGCGGAATTGAGCAAATGTATAAACTGCGAGCCAGTAATCAGACATTTTTTCTCCCATGCCAGGCTGCAATCGCTTCGAGATTGAACGCAAACGGAGGCAACTTCAAGAGTTTGTACGCAAGGCAAAACAGTTTGTACTGATTTCTGTCTGGAAATTGCGTAGATCATGGTCTAAGCGCTGTTAACAACTTCAAGGTGTTCCGCCGTTCTTGCGCGAACATTCGGCTAACAAGGAATACACTGTGGAAGATCTCAGCCTACTCTCCCTGGGCCTTCTGGCTCTTGCGCTGCTGGCAACAGGTGTCGTGGCGGGGATCATCGCAGGACTTCTTGGCGTCGGTGGCGGCATCGTGATCGTACCTGTGCTTTACTACATGTTCACCGCGCTCGAGATTGACGCATCTGTCTTGATGCATGTTGCTGTCGGCACATCGCTCGCGACAATCCTTGCCACCGGAGCTTCTTCAACCCGGGCGCACTATAAGCGCGGCGGTGTGGATCTGGATCTGCTGAAACGCTGGTGGTGGGCGATAGCTCTGGGTGTTGTCGCGGGAGCAATGCTTGCCGGCAATCTTTCTGGTGGTGCGCTAACACTTGTTTTTGGTGTCGTCGCGCTAGCTGTCTCGGCCAACATGATGTTTCGCAAGGATGGCTCACATCTGGCAGATGAACTGCCAGGTTCTCCCTTGAAAGAGCTGCTCGGTTTTCTCATTGGTGGAATATCGGTGATGATGGGGATTGGTGGCGGAACGCTTGGTGTACCAACGCTGACGCTCTTTAACTATCCGATCCGCAAAGCAGTCGGCACGGCAGCCGCCATTGGCCTTATCATCGCGGTGCCGGGCACATTGCTGTCCGTCTACTTCGGTTGGAACGCCGAAGGTCTACCGCCGTTTTCGCTCGGATATGTCAATATGATCGGCTTCATCCTGATCATACCGGCATCCACCTACGCGGCTCCGCTGGGTGCAAAGATCGCCCACGCGATTGATCCGTCGAAACTCAAACTCATCTTCGCGCTCTTTCTGGGCGTCACCGGATTGCGTATGATCTACGACGTCATGCTCTAAAGCTAAACTGAAGCGGCATTGATAAGTGGATCAAAAGGTTTCATTGGTCCTCGGATCCGTTTTCAGGGATAGTGTCGGACCTTTCCATGGCCAATAGTCTGGCCTTTGAACCCATGGACACCCATGCTTGATAAAAATGTCACCCTCAGCCTGAGAGGCTGCGTGCAGGGCGCATTGATGTGTTTGCCGGTGCTGCCCGGCGTCATTGCGCTTGCGGCGGTATTTGGGACAGTGGCGGCTCAAAAGGGACTGACGTTCCTTGAGACGGTACTGATGAATTCGCTGGTTTTTGCCGGGGCCAGTCAGTTTGTCGCCATGGAAGTTTATGGGGACCCACTTACCTTGGGTACGCTTATTGCCATGGTCGGGGTTACTGCAGCTGTAAACCTGCGCATGTTGCTGATTGGCGCGAGTCTCAGGCCCTGGCTTGGTCAGGTTCCCGGTTATCAGACTTATCCTGCGCTGTTTTTCCTGACCGACCTGAACTGGCTTCTTGCCATGGGCCAATATCAAAAAGGCTCACGCGACTGGGGCATTTATCTTGGCAGTGGTTTGATCTTCTGGTCCGTCTGGTCCTTGTCAGTCATTCCCGGGTATTTCGCAGGCAGCTTGATTTCCGATCCGAAGACCTTTGGTCTGGATGTAATTTTGCCCGCATTCTTCGCGGCCATGCTGGTTCCACTATGGAAGGGCAAGCGTCAGACCGTCAGCTGGCTGATCGCAGGTGCTGTTGCTGCTGTCACGTGGTTCCTCGTCGGCGGCTACTGGAGTATTTTCACCGGCGCCATCGCAGGGGCATTTGCGGGAGCGTATCTCGATGACTGAGGGGGCTTTTTCCGTCGACGGAGTGTTTTTTCTGGCGGTGATCTGCATGACGGCGGTTACCTATTCGCTGCGGGCAGGCGGCTACTGGGTCATGGGCAGGCTGCCGATAACGGAAAAAATGCGCCGTGGTCTTGAGGCGTTGCCGGGCGCAATCATTGTCTCAACGATATTGCCAATCGTGATGCAGGGCGGACTTGCTGTTGGTCTCTGTCTTATCGTTGCCGCGGCGGCACAATTTCTGTTGAAGAAGGAATATATCGCTGTGTTTTGCGCTGCCGGGGCCGCCGCCGCATTGCGGGCTGCGGGGGTTTAGTTCTTCTCTAAAGCTCTTCGTGCCAAGCCAGCTGTCTTTGATCTGCTGCCGCCTGCATCAATCTCACTCCACAACATGGACCCGGTGTCGTAGCCAAGCTGTCTGTCGATGACATCAACTGTGGCATCTGAGGCATCTCCCGCCCTGGCCGCGACACGGGTTTTCAAAATGTCCATCGGTGCAGTTAGCCATAGGCCAAGAAAGTCTGCCTCAACGTGGGCAGCAATTGACTGAACTTTGTCGCGTTCGGTTTCGGCCGCGAACACCGCGTCATAAATCGCAGAATGTCCCGCAGAGAGTACCGCCTGAATTGTCTCGTCGAGTGTTCTGTAAACTTCCTGAGACGCTTCCAGCGTGTAGGCCGCCGGAGGCGCCTTGTCTGACAGGGAAATATTCAGCAACCGCTTTCGAATTACGTCGGTACGCAACACTCTTGCGCCAGGTGCGCGTCCTAAATTTTGCGCGATATCATAAGCCAGTGTCGTCTTTCCCGTCCCCGACAATCCTCCGACGGCAACCAGTTTCGGTTGCGAGGGATCCAGAAAGCTGAGGGCATATTGAAAATAGGTTTTGGCCAGCGCCTGCTGGGCTCGTTTCAACTCCTGATCGGTTTGGGCGAGTGCAGTGCTTGCAGCGATTTTTGATCGGATTGCCGCACGCATCATCAGGTAAAACGGCAGTGCGGCAAGACCGGTCGCATGGGCGCCGGACACACTCATGTCCAGATAACGGTTGAACACGCGGTTCGCCGCGCGATGCTGGTTGCGTTCCCAAAGATCCATCAGGAGAAACGCTAGATCGTAAAGTATGTCGCCAGTCGCGATGGCGTCTGAAAACTCGACAGCGTCAAAAAGAACCGGCCTGTCTTCGATCAACACAATATTGCGCAAATGAGCATCACCGTGACAGCGCCGGACATATCCCTGTTCCCCGCGCAACAAAATGAGTTCGTGGAGTGAGCCCAGCACGGCACGCGAGGTTTCGGTCAGATGACGAACCTGTTCAGATGGAAACAGGTCCGGGTGTTCTCGAAAGGCGGCATTGTTTTGTTCAACATAGGATGCGAGTTCTGCATGAAATCCGCTGCCGCTGCGCAGCGGCGCTTCATGGTGGGCATCCACCATCATGTCTGCGAGTTGGTCCGACAGTACGTCCGGTATCTGAGTATCACTCGCCAGCACGTCCAGTTCGTTGGCACGATCAAAGCGGTTCATCTGCACCACCCATTCCACGGGTGAACCGGTACCGTTCAAAGCCAGTTTTCCGTTACTTTCGCATGTGATCGGCAAGGCGACACAATAGATTTGGGGCGCGTTTGGTTTGTTGTAAGTGATTTCAGCCTTGCAGGCTTCCTCGCGTAGGGGCAGAGTTGAATAATCGAGAAAAGGAAATTTGACCGCCCGCTTGACCTTGTAGGCCTGGCTTCCAACCAGAAAGATGATGTTGGCATGGGTATCGATCCTCTTGACCTCAGACCGATTGGGATCATCCGAGGGGAGACGCTCCAGAAAAGCGAGCGCTTCATTTTGGCAAGAGGGCAGATCCATCATTCTTCCTTTTCGCAGAACCATTCGGACAGTGCCTGACAAGCAGTGCCTATGATTTGATCCTTCTCAATGAGCAATATCAGCGATGTGGCACATATAGAGAGAAATGTCAGCAAAGGAGGCTTCCATGATCGACTATCCGGCTTTGAAAAAGATCAGGCTGAACCTGGCTCGGACGAAAGAGTATCCGCAAGGCTCGGCGCGCCATGGATATGAATTTACAGCTCCTTTGGACGAAACCGGCCATATTGATGCAAGTCTTTGGAAAAAAGAACGCGACCTCTGCCGCGTCCGCCGATTCTGGGGCAGCGAAGTAGAAGAAGTTGGTCATCTGGTCCATCGGCCTGGCGGTTCCTGGGCGTTCCACTACGATATTGACGGCGAAGATGATGACGAAGCGGGATATCGTTTCGGCGCTCACGCCTTCAGTCCCGGAGAGTATGTTTCCATAAAGGATGAAGACGGTGATTTGCATACATTTCAGGTCGTGACTGTCCAGTCGATCTGAATATTGATGGCGAATTTCCTGAGGAAGGGCGGCGGACATCCGTTGCCCTTTTTTGATTTTGTAATCGGCGCAGGTGTCTGACACCGCTCTCAAAACTGTGTGGCGCTGGGTCAAGTTGTGAGCTGATAACCTTGAATGCCGCTCTTTCTTCCAGTTTGGAATGAACTCATTGCCAATTAATCTGATTTTTGGCTCTGACGGTCTGTTCTTTCATACGTTATAGAATGAAGGGCGGAATTTTGGATCAGGAAACGGGTCATGCATCAGAAGACTGGCGGTGAATTGTTGGTGGAGGCGCTGGAGCTTCACGGGGCGGAACGCATATTTTGTGTACCGGGAGAAAGCTATCTCGCTGTTCTGGATGCGTTGCACGATGCCTCCATTCCGATAACCGTCTGCCGGCAGGAAGGTGGCGCTGCCATGATGGCCGACGCTCATGGCAAGCTGACCGGCAAGCCGGGTGTCTGCATGGTTACGCGTGGTCCAGGTGCGACCAACGCCTCGGCCGGCGTGCACATCGCGGCGCAGGATTCGACGCCGATGATCCTGTTCATTGGTCAGATCGAGCGCGGCATGCGTGAGCGTGAAGCCTTCCAGGAAGTCGACTACCGGCAGATGTTCGGCGGCATCGCCAAGTGGGTCGCCGAAATCGATCATGCCGAGCGTATGCCGGAATTCATTTCCAGGGCCTTCCATGTTGCTACGTCCGGTCGGCCGGGCCCTGTCGTGCTTGCCTTGCCCGAAGACATGCTGGTGGAAAAGGCGGCTGTCTCGCAACCACCGGCATGGCAGCAAGTGGAAACACATCCCGGGCTGACGCAGATGGCAGATCTGCAAAAAAGGCTTTGGGCTGCAGAGCGCCCGATTGCGATTCTTGGTGGTAGCCGTTGGTCGGAGGAAGCCGTCGCTGCCTTCACGCGTTTTGCCGAGCGTTTCGATCTTCCTGTGGCATGCTCCTTCCGCCGCCAGATGCTGTTCGACAACCTTCATCCGAATTACGCCGGTGATGTCGGTATTGGTATCAATCCGAAGCTCTTGGCACGGGTAAAATCTTCTGATCTGATCCTTTTGGTCGGCGGACGGCTTTCTGAGATGGCGAGCCAGTCATATTCTCTGCTCGACATACCTTCGCCTTCTCAGCAGCTTGTGCATGTGCATGCTGACGCGGAAGAACTCGGGCGGGTTTACCGGCCTGCGCTGTCGATCCACGCGAGTCCGACGGCTTTCTGCAAGGCAGCCGAAGGCCTGCAGCCGCCAAACGAAATCAAGGGTGAGGGCAAAGCTGCAAAGGCTCATCAGGACTATCAAGATTGGTCTGGTGCGCGCCCTGAAACGCCAGGCGCGCTTCAAATGGCAGGCGTCATGAACTGGCTTGAGAACAACCTTGCCGAAGATGCAATCTGCACCAATGGTGCTGGCAATTACGCCACGTGGCTGCATCGGTTTCACCGCTTCCGCCGTTATGGCACGCAAGCCGCACCAACGTCCGGATCCATGGGGTATGGTCTACCCGCGGCTGTTGCCGCGAAGCTGGCATTTCCTGAAAGCGAAGTAATCTGTTTTGCGGGCGATGGCTGCCTGCAGATGACCATGCAGGAATTCGGCACTGCGTGTCAGGATGGCACGAACATCATTGTGCTGGCCATCGACAACGGCATGTATGGAACTATCCGCATGCATCAGGAGCGCACCTATCCTGGGCGGCCCTCGGCGACAAAGCTTGTGAACCCTGATTTCGCGGCTCTGGCGAGAACCTATGGTGCGTTTGGTGAAACGGTTGAAAGCACTGACCAGTTCGGGCCGGCATTTGAACGCGCCCGTGCTTCTGGATTGCCGTCTATCCTGCATCTCAAACTTGATTCGGAAGCGATCACTCCTGCTGCCTCACTGTCTCAAATCCGGGCAGCAGCCGAAGCAAGATAAAACGGCACTCTGCGACAAACAACGCGCCAGAGATCAGGCGTCAGGTGGCAGATCCGCAACTGGTAAGGTCACCAAGGCGACGCTTCGGTCATCTGGCGAGGTGCTTATCTTGAATCCGAGTGCCTGGCACATGGAGATCATCGAGGTGTTTTCCTTCAGAACTTCGCCTTTAATGGTCTCGATGCCGTCTGCCTTGGCGTACTTCAGAATAAATTTCATCAATGCCCATCCAAGTCCCAGGCCTTTCAGGTCAGACCGGACCATGACCGCATATTCACCGGTCTGGTGGTCCGGGTCGGCATGGAGACGCACAACACCCAAAAGTTTGCCGTCTTGTGGGTCCAACGCGGCAAAAGCCATGGCACGGGCGTAATCCAGTTGGGTAAGTCGCGCCAGGAAACGGTGACTGAAATCTCTGACAGGTGCAAAGAAGCGGAGGCGTAGATCTTCGGGCGTGACGGCCTCGAAGAATTCCTTGAAAAGATCTTCATCCTCGGGACGGACGGGTCGGACGAAAAGTTCTCTCCCATCTTTCAGGCTCAGCGTTTTTTCCCATTCCTGCGGGTAGGGAGCAATCGCCAGTCGCGAGCCTCCTGTCCGACCAGGCCGTTTTTCCGGATGGCAAAGGCTCATGCGCCCATCCAGCGCCATCACCCCTGCTGGCAATGCCACGATCGGGTTGATATCCAATTCCCGAATTTCCGGGATATCGATGGTGATTTGCGAGAGTTTTACCAGGGCTTGCGCAACAGCTGCCCGGTCCAAGGCTGGTCTGGCGGGTCCACCATCGAGTAGACGTGCAATTTGAGTGCGGCCGATCTGAGCTTCCGCCAGATTGAGGTCAAGAGGCGGCAGTTCCAGCGAAATATCAGCGCTCTCTTCTATCAAAGTACCGCCATGTCCAAAGACAAGAACCGGCCCAAATGTCGGAGTTTCCGCCAGGCCCATGTACAGCTCGAGTCCGTGGCGTTCTTCCAGCATGGGATGAATTGAAACGCCTGATATTTTTGCCTTGGGATAGTCTCGGGTGGTCTGAACAATCAGTTCCCGGGAAGCATTTTCAACCGCCGCTGGGCTCTCCAACCCCAGGCGGACACCGTCAATACGGGATTTGAACGGCAGGTCCGGTGAAATCAGTTTGACGACGCATCGTTTTGTGGTGTCAAAAAATTCCTTGGATGCTTCTGCTGCCTGCGCGGGCGAGGTTGCCATTTTGGTTGCCATGATCGGTAGATCATAGGCTTCCAGTACCTGACAGACTTCGTGCGGCTCCAGCCAGGTCCTGCCTTCATCCAGGGCGCCTTCCACTATTTTGCGTGCATGCGTGATGTCTGGAGAAAATGTCGTCGGCAGGCTGGGCGGGGCCGCCATCAGAAACTCTCGCGCCTGTGCATCGTGTGCCAGATGCATGAGACTGCGCGCGGCTTCCGCCGGGCTGGGGTAGTTGGGTATTTTCGCAGCGGACAATTCAGCTCTGATAGCTCCGTCGCTGCCGACAAGACCGGCGACAAGCGCTTTGCGTCGACCGTTTCTTCGGCGGTCAGCTTCGGCAGCGTCGACAATGGCTGCTGCAATGGTTTGCAAAGATTGAAAAGCGCTTGCAGCTTCCAGGACGACCACCCCGTCGACTTGCTTGTCCTTCAAGACAGTGGTGATTGCTTTTGTGATGTCCTCCCGGTCCAGGTTCTCGCGTAGGATCACAGAGCCGTTCGCGGCACGCATTTCAGCAAGGCCGGGATATTGTCTGCTAAGGCCACGCAAGTCAGACCGGGTTTCGCTGCTCAGGTCGGCAAATGTGCCACCAAAGTCCATCAACCGGTCAACAGCAAGGTTCGCAAGGCTGCGTCCATTGGCAATAATTGCGAGATTGTTGCAACGGGGCACGCGCATGTGTGACAGCGTTTCAAGTGCCTCGAACATCTCGTCAAGGTCATGCACCCGCAACAGCCCGGTTCTGCGGAATACGGCCTCATAAACCTGATCAGTTGTTGCAAGGTTCCCGGCGTGAGTCATACCGGTACCGCCGGAATCGCTGCTTTTCCCGGACCTGATAACGATAACGGGTTTAGTGCGGGCAGCCGCTCTTGCAGCTGAAATGAATTTACGGGGGATCGCGATCCCTTCAAGGTGAAGCACGATTGAACGTGTCCGGAAGTCCTGCGCGAAATAGTCGATGAGATCGCCGATATCGACGTCCATGCGGTCGCCCAGCGAAACAGCAGCAGAAAAACCCGCATTGTGAGATTTCGCCCAGGACAGCGTCGCGTTGAGAACCGCATCCGAACGCGAGATAAACGCAACATCGCCCTTCAGGGGGGCTTCGGCGCTTAAAAGCGCATTGAGCCCACTGGACGGAACTGCCAAACCGAGGCTGCCAGGGCCGATCAAGCGCAGGTTTGTCTGCCGTGCTGCCGCTCTGCAACTTTGCATGAGCGGTTCTGGCCAGGTTTCATATCCTGGGGACGGAATGAGAAGGGCTCTGGTCCCCCCGATGCCTAATTCAGTGATGCGTTCCGGCAGTGCCTCGGGTTCTGCCAAATAGATCGCCAGGTCAGGCATCTTGGGAAGATCTTCCAACCGGTCGGATCTTGTGCCTTTCCAATCAGGGAATTTGTCGAATCCAACCAAAAAAATTCGACCTGCAAAGTCGTAGGCTTGCAGACATTCGACAAGTTTTCTGGTCAGGGTGTCTGGATGTCGGCTGGGGCCAACTACGGCAATTGAATCAGGTCTAAAAAATCCGTCAAGATTGCGGATGGTCACGAGGTCTGTCCTCTGAATTGGACTGAAGCAAAGCCGAGCGTAGTGGAAGTTTAAGACAAAAATACCCGCGGACCGAGATTTTCTGAGCCCGCGGGTAGGTTTCTCGTTGAGGTCTTTAGTGGGCCATCAATACGGGAACTGTCATGGCTTCCAGAATTTCGCGTGTCGCACCACCAAAGAGGAATTCACGCATGCGGCTATGACCGTAACCACCCATTACCACCAGGTCCTTGCCGTGGTCGGAGACATAGTTCAATACGGTGTCGGCAACGCTAGTCTGAGGATTGGCGACGACTTGAATCGTGACGTTCATGTTGTGTCGCGCGAGATAGTTGGCGACATCCGCACCTGGCTGGCCATTGGATGACGAAGATTTTTTCTCGATAACAAGAACAGTAACTTCTTCTGCCTTTTCCAGCACAGGCAGGGCAGCATGGATTGCTCGGGTCGCGGTAGAGCTACCGTCCCAGCCGACAAGAACCTTTTTCGGCTGAAAGGCGGTACTGCCGATGTATGGAACAAGTAGAACCGGGACGCCGCTTTCAAACAGGATTGTTTCGATGAGCAGTTCACGCATTGGCTCCGGACGATCGGGGCTGGCCTGGCCGACGACGACGAGATCCGTCGGGCGGCAATGCACCAGAACATTCTCCAATGGCCCGCCGGTCAGGATTTCAGCGAGACGGCTTTCGTTTTTCACGCCCGCGAGCCGGGCAAGTCCATCAAATTGCTCTTGTGCATCTTTCGCAGCAGCAACTGCCTGATCGTGTGCCGCCTGCATATAATCGACAGGCATCGGGGCTGCAGCAAACGCCGGCACGACCGGTTCGAATGACACAGCCAGGCCAGTTACATGAGCATCGTAGTTACGTCCGAATTCCAGGGCGTACTTGGCAGCAGGCTGATCACCTGCAAGATCCAATACGGTCAAAATATCTTTAATAGGCATAGATCCCTCCTATGACCGGAAACACCTAAATAGATTAGGCTCGTCAAAAATCATTACAACTCCCTTTCCGCGTGTCTTTGACAGGCATCAATACAACTCGCTGCGTGAACCACTGCGCTGGCGAAGTTGGAAAAAATGCGCAATATGGGGGCATGTCGAGACGCTGGTTCTTTCTTGCGCTGCCGCCACTTGTGCTTTTGGCCGCCGCATTTGTACTGGTTCAGCTTTTTCTGGAGCTGGACAGGGACAGTGTTGACCGCAAGGCAGCTGAGCGCCTGACGCTTTATCGCCAGACGATCCTCGGAGAGTATCAAAAATACCGTTATCTGCCGTATATGATTGCCAGAGATCCGCGTGCAACCGCGGCCCTGGCGCTCGGTCAACCGGTTGAAAGTGCCAACCGTTTCCTGCAGGAAATGGCGGAATATTCCGGTGCGGATCTGCTTTACGTCATGAATGGCGAGGGCACGACGCTGGCGACCAGCAACTGGCAGGACCCTTTGTCGCTTGTCGGCAGGAACTACGGTTTCCGTCCATATTTCAAATCAGCGATGCAAGGCAATGAGGGCCAGTTCTTTGCCATTGGAGCAACCTCTGAAGAGCCTGGACTTTTTCTCGCGCGCCCGACGCCTGTATCAGGTGAACCGCTCGGGGTTGCAGTTGTCAAAGTGGATATGGGACCTTTGGAAGAAGCCTGGGCCGAGGGTGGTGAGACAGTTTTTGCCTCTGACGCCAACGGCGTCATTTTCTTGTCGAGCCGACCAGAATGGCGCTATCGCACCTTGTTCGAACTGCCGCACGAAATTCGTCAGACTATCGTAGATACAAAGCAATACGCCGGGCAGGGTCTTGATCCGGTGAGTAGTCAGCCCGTCCATTCCAATGATCTTCTGACCATTAGCAGCAAGGCATACCGGCATAACGCAGCTGAAGTCGGGTTGTTGGGGTGGACCTTACATTTTCTCGTGCCGGTCGAGGAAACCAGAAAAAGCGTCCTGCCGATCTGGACGGCAGCAATTGCGCTGTGTCTGGTCTATGCGGTCATTGTCCTTGTTTTGCGCGGGCGCAGGTTGCGCAAGACTTCCGTCAAACTTCGCCAGGAATCGGCGGATTTGAAGGAATTGAACACCCGTCTTGTTGGGGAAATCCAGGAGCGGCGGCGAATTGAGCGCGAACTTCTTGAAGCGCAGCGGGGTCTCGCGCGCTCCAACCGCCTGGCTGCGGTGGGTGAAATGTCAGCTGCAGTGGTCCATGAATTGAGCCAGCCGCTGGCGGCTTTGCGGATGTTCGTTGCCGGAACCCGAAAGTTCCTGGAAAAGGGCGACACCGGCACTGCAACTGAAAACCTGAATGAAATCGACTCCCTGCAAATGCGCATGGCCAGCCTGACACAGGAACTGAAACGGTTCGCGCGCCCTAGTGAGAGCCGGATTGAAAAGGTCGATATGCGTGAAAGCGTGCGTGCTGCTGAGAAAATTGTCCGATCCAGATTTGAAGAAACAGCCGTTCATCTGACTTTGGAATTGCCCGAAAAACCACTCGATGTGGAGACAGCGCCTCTACGTATCGAGCAGATATTGGTGAACCTGCTTCGAAACGGGGCGGATGCGACAGCAGGCGAAGATGCAGGGCAGGTTTTGCTGCAGGGCATGGAGGAGAACGGCGAAGTTCTTTTGAGAATTTCGGACAACGGGCCGGGTGTGCCGGAAGATTTGCGAGAGAGAATTTTCGATCCGTTCTTTTCAACAAAAGGCAGTTCGGGCGGTATGGGATTGGGGCTGGCGATATCAATGCGGATTGCAGAAGATCTGGGCGGAAACTTGTCTGTAAATGCGAACAGCCCTAAAGGAGCTGTGTTTGAACTTCGTCTTCCTGCCCTGCCAAGCGTTGCAGCAGGCGAAGATCGTAAGACAAGACAGGAGCCAGAAGCTGCTGAATGACCGTCAAAACTGATCAACCCCTTGTTCTGATTGTCGACGACGACCCGTCTATGCGCGCGGCACTGCGCCAATGGATCAGGCTGGCCGGGTTCGATACGCACGAAGTGGCCACCACCGATCAGGCGATGGGCAAGCTCAAGGCGGATTTTGACGGCTGCGTGGTTTCAGATGTGATGCTGGAGAATGAAGACGGGCTGGACCTGCTGCGCCGGATTGGCAACCTTGATGGTGAACTTCCTGTTGTCCTGATCACCGGTCACGGCGATGTACCGATGGCCGTGGAAGCAATGCGCTCTGGTGCCTATGATTTCGTTGAAAAACCTTTCGACCCGGATCATATCGCTGAAGTCGTTCGAAGGGCGTGCGACAAACGCTCGCTTGTTCTTGAAAACCGGGCTCTGAAAACGCAGCTGGCCGACAGTGCTAGTCTTGAAAGCAGGCTGATCGGAAACAGTCCGGCAATGCAAACGCTTCGCCAGCAGATACTCCATTTTGCACGAACTGATGCGTCAGTCCTGATCACGGGAGAAACGGGCACAGGCAAGGAAGTCATTGCACAGGCGCTACACGACTTCAGCCCGCGCAAAGGCGGCCCATTCACCGCGATCAATGCAGCTGCGCTACCCGAAACCATGGTGGAAGCTGAACTGTTCGGTCACGAGGCAGGCGCCTTTACCGGTGCCGACCGGCAGCGTACCGGCAGGATGGAAGCTGCGAGCGGAGGTGTTCTGTTTTTCGATGAAATTGTCTCCATGCCTCTTAGTCTCCAACCGAAACTCTTGCGCGTGTTGCAGGAAAAGAAAGTAGACAGGATTGGCGGGACCAAACCGGTTGAAGTCGATATTCGGCTGATCAGCGCAGCCAACATGGATCCCAGGGAGGCCGTTAAATCCGGCCGTCTGCGGGAAGATCTGCTTTTCCGTTTGAATACCATCGAGCTAACCGTGCCGCCCTTGCGTGAACGTGGCCGCGATAGTCTTCTGCTGTTTGACACGTTCTTGAACCGGTTCGCTGCACATTACGGTCTGGAAGCTGCGAAAACCTCTGCTCAGGACGAGGCGTTTCTTCAAACATATGCCTGGCCTGGCAATGTGCGGGAGTTGCGCAATGCTGCTGAACGTTTTGTGCTCAATGCAGGCGTTAGCGTTCAACCGCTTGAAGCGTTGGTGACCGGGCGCCAGAATGAAGTTGCGACTGCAGCCGAAGGCGGATTGAAGGAGTTGATGGATACCTATGAGCGCAACCTGATAGAGAGCGCATTGCGGCGTCACAGCGGTCGGGTGGCGGATGTCATGCGCGAACTGAACCTGCCACGTCGAACCCTGAACGAAAAGATGGCGCGTCATGGATTGAGCCGGGATCCTTCGGGACAAACCAATACCGTGGACGCCTGATTAGAAAAGAATTCGGCGAAAATCCGCCGACCGTTTCTCTTCGTCGGCAAGATCTTGCCGAGCTGCACTGCAGCAATCGAAATCACGCACGCGAAAAACCGCAAAAATCTGGGACTAAGGTGTTGTCAAGCCAAGCTGGCACGGGTCATGCTTAGGGTTCAACGACTTGGTTCGGGCTTGCGTCGCGGAAAGCGATCTGGCTGAGTGGCCAAGGAATTGAGCTTATATAATCTGGGAGGATTTCATGCTCTTTTCACTCAAGTCGGCAACCGCTGTATCCGCGGCTGCACTATCTCTTGTATTTGCTACCGAAACTTTTGCTGCTGATGTGACCTGGAACGTTTCCCTCTGGGGCAAGCGCCGGGCATTTACCGAACACGTTGAAAAGCTGGCTGAAGAAGTGGCCGCCAAGACCGACGGCAAATTTGAAATCAAATTGCATTACGGTGGAGCACTTTCCAAGTCCCGTGAAAACCTAGATGGTATTTCCTTTGGTGCATTCGAGATGGCGCAATTCTGTGCGTCCTACCATGCAGACAAGAATCCCACACTGACGGTTCTGGAATTGCCGTTCCTCGGCGTAGATAGCCTGGAAACCGAAGTGAAGGTTTCCAAAGCTCTTTACGATCATCCAGCTGTTCAAAAGGACCTCGGCCGCTGGAACGCAAAACTGCTGATGCCGTCTCCAATGCCGCAGTACAATTTTGCAGGTAAAGGTGACGCGCCGAAGTCGATCGCTGATTTCGACGGCATGCGGGTGCGTGCTCTTGGTGGTCTCGGCAAGCTGATGGACGCCGTCGGCGCCGTCCCGACGTCGGTGACTGCTTCTGAAACATATCAGGCAATCGACAGTGGCACGGTTCAGGCAGCTGGTTTCGCACCGCATGCTCACCTTGCTTTCAAAGTGATTGAAGTCGCCGACTGGTGGACAAAGAACCTCAACCCGGGCACCGTGCACTGCCCGATCGTCGTCAACACAGACGCTTACGCTGCACTTCCGGATGACTTCAAGGCAGCTCTTGATGCGTCTGTTGACCCGGCACTTGCTCACTACCTGGCGACATATGCAAAGGTATACGACAAGTGGTGGCCGGAGCTTGACGACCGCGGCATAGCTCAAGTCGAGTTCACCGCTGAGGAACTGGCAGACTTTGAAGCCAAAGCCGGCCCGATCCACGCAGCGTGGATTGAAGAGCAGACTGCAAATGGCCTGCCTGCTCAGGAACTGCTGGACATGGTCAAGAAGACCATCGCCGAATAAGCCCCAGAAACTGGCTTGACCTTACCGCTTTCTGGCGCTTGACCTGTTGATTACGGTGCCAGAAAGCCCTGCTCGGGGCTGAAACTCATGATGACTACTGATCCCGGTGGACGTTCCGGTTCGGAACGCCCAACCACTTATATCCAATTCGACGGCTGGCTCGCCCACGTCGAAAACGCCTTCAACCTATTTGCGGCCTTTTCCATTCTGACACTGATGCTTCTGGCTGTTGCACAGGTTCTCGGTCGTTTCTTCTTCAACACGCCTATTCCGGGTTTCATCGACATCACGGAACAGGCCATGGCGATCTTCGCTTTCGCCGGTGTCGCTTATTGCCAGCGGGTTGGTGGCCATATCCGGATGGAAATCGTGCTTGGAAAGCTGAGTGGCCGGCCTCTGTACATTTTGGAGATGTTCGGAGTGATTTTGATCGCCTTCACGATCGCATTGCTCATCTGGGGGTCCTGGTATCACTTCGACAGGTCCTGGACCATCGGCGACAGCACAATTGATATCCGCCTGCCGACCTGGCCGTCCAAGTTGATTATTCCCGTGGCGCTGAGCCTCCTGTTTTTGCGGTTGTTGATGCAGATCTATGGCTATGCACGCCTTGTTGCAGATCCATCGCGACAACCGATAGCCGTTCCGGTTCTGGAAGATGTGGAAGAAGTCGCCCAGCATGAAATTGAAGAAGCCTTTGGCGAAGAGACTGTTGAAGGAGGCTCCAAATGACGCCGTTTGATGTTGGCCTTCTGATGACAGGCGTCTTGCTTGTTCTTGTCGTCCTTGGTGTCAGGGTTGCCTTTGCGGCCGCCTTCACTGGCCTTGTCGGCCTGATCATCCATTTCTCGATGAAGATGGGATTTGAACGTGGATTTTTCGTTGCCCTGAAAATGGCCGGAACAATTCCACATTCCAAGTCCGTTACCTACGCACTGTCGGTTCTTCCGACCTTCATCCTGATTGGTTTTCTGGCGTTTTATGCCGGTTTCACAAAACAGCTTTTCGAAGCTGCAAAACGCTGGCTTGGCTGGATGCCGGGCGGAATGGCAGTTGGAACGGTGTTCTCAACGGCTGGTTTTGCTGCCGTATCCGGCGCGTCCGTAGCAACAGCTGCAGTCTTTGCGCGTGTCGCAATTCCGGAGATGTTGGCTGCAGGTTATTCCAAGCGGCTTTCTGCGGCAGTCGTGGCTGCTGGTGGCACGCTCGCTTCACTGATCCCACCTTCCGCCATCCTGGTTATTTACGCCATTCTCGTGGAACAGTCGGTCGGCAAGTTGCTGATTGCCGGTTTTCTGCCAGGCGTTTTTTCCGCATTAATCTACGTTGGCATCATTGTCGCGGTATCGGCCTGGCGTGGGGACGCCCCGCCCGTCAGGGGATTTACCTGGGCAGAACGTTTTGAGAGTGTGCCCGGCACATTGCCAATCATTGCGGTCGTTGCGATTATCTTCTGCTCCTTCTTCTTCGGTCTTGCAACGCCAACCGAGGCTGGCTCGCTAGGAGCGTTTGTCGTTCTCATCGTGGCCTTTGCCAAGGGTATGAAGGCCAAACAGCTTGGTCAGGCTCTGCATGAAACGGCAAAACTCACGGTGATGATCTTCACGCTGATCTGGGGCGTGCTTCTCTATGTGCGTTTCCTTGGTTTTGCTGGTCTACCGGACGCCTTCCGGGATTTTATAGTCGGACTGGAGTTTTCACCCTGGATCGTCATGATCTGCATTCTATTGGCCTACGCTGTGCTCGGCATGTTCATGGATGCAATCGGCATGCTGATCCTGACGCTGCCCGTGGTCTATCCAGCGGTCATTGCGCTCAATGGCGGTGAGGGGGTCTCGGCAGCCGACAGTGCCTTTGGCATGTCGGGTGAAGCTTGTGCGATCTGGTTCGGGATACTGGTGGTCAAGATGGCGGAGCTCTGTCTGATTACACCGCCGATTGGGCTCAACTGTTTCGTGGTCTCGGGCGTTCGCCCCGATATCCCGGTTCAGGAGGTTTTCCGGGGATGTGTGCCATTCTTTGTGGCAGACGTCCTGACGATTGCCGGTCTGCTTGCCTTCCCGTCCATCATCACGATCCTTCCATCGTTGATGGGATAAGGGTCAAAGGCAATTTGTAAACAAACAACGCCGCCGGAGTTTTCCGGCGGCGTTTTTATTAGCCAATCCACTCAGTAGCATTGCTTTACGCGTGATTTGATAACGCCATTGGTCTGTTCTCGCGGCGGTGGGTCCTGACCCTAGTCAAACACCCCCACACGACTGTCTACGGTGTCGAAGCGGTTGGGGCCTCGTGTACCCGCGCAAAACAAATTTGCGAGGGATTGGAAAAAACAAATCAACACTCCAAATATTGGAATGAACCAAGCCAGGAGCCAGAAACCGGACACGTCCCGATCGTGAAATCGCCGTATCAGCAGGGAAATGTTCGAAACGGACGGTAGAAGCAGCAGCATGAACAAATTCATAAAGTGGTCTCCTGCAATCAATTCACGAGCCGCGACTTCCGAGTTAGCCCAGTTTAAGTCGAGCTGACTGAAATAAATTACGAAGATCGAGATTTGAATAATCGAATTGAATAGTCCCAGAACCAGGTAGCCCAGCCTGTTTATGCGGCCCTCAAAACTGAAAAACAGCACCACGATTGACCATAAAACGTTTCCGAACGAGAAGTCGGGGGCATCATCGAGTGAGGTCGGACTATTGCCAGCCATTGCGTAGCCGGGTATCGCGCTTGCTGGCGAATATTGTGGCTGCTGGAAACCACTTTGCTGCCCGGCATATTGGTCCGAACCTCTTTTCCCAAATTGCTTGCGATGCGTTGTCATCAACGCCTCCTTCAAAAAATCAAAATGATCCAATGGAGGTAGAATGCGCAGGACAACCTAAGATTGAAGTGAATTGAAAAGGTCAAACTTTAATAGATGGTTTTTCAAGTGCTAAAACAAGTTGCCCTGGTCCACGGGAGTTGTTTTTGCGGTTCCAGTTTTCCTGGATTTTGGTTTTTTGGGCTTTGGAGCTGCACTGTCGCTCATGGCAACGGCATCAATGGATCCGTCAGCGAGTTCGATGGACAGCGCCGTACCTGAGGCAACCGACGCGGCAGCCCGAACAGGTTGACCGCTATCGTCCCTCACAACAGCATATCCGCGTGCCAGAACATCCTTGTAGGAAAGTGATTTCAGCAATTTCTGCAAGCCGTCGAGGCGCGCCTTTTCTTGGCTGACGCGTGATAAATAGGCCCGATCCAACCGGTCGGCGAGACCGCTCAAGCGTTCCTTGCCTAGGGTTGTCTGCTGGGAAAGGCGAGCCGGCGTCAATCGCGCTGCTATTGCCGAATAAGCTTGGCGCTTCTGGGACACGGCAACAAGCAAGGCGCGTTGCTGCCGATCACTGATCTGCACGAGATCCTGCCGGGCCTTTGAGCTAAGACGAGTCAGGAGGATCGGTGACAGGCGTCCGGATGCATTCTGGAAAGACGTCCGGTGATGTTTGGTGTTGACGATCAGCCCGCGTTCCAGGCTGCTTGCTGCCGTGTCAAAGCGCTGTCGCGGCAGGGCAAGGAGATCGCGGGGTGCAGGCAGAGCCGCACTGGCGGCCCGAAGCTCGGTGCGCCGTGTGGTGACAAAACGAACCAGACCGGAATTGAGCCGCCGTGCCCGGTCATCGATCATTGACATCAGTTCGGCTTTGACCGGCACGGCGATTTCCGCCGCCCCGGTCGGCGTTGGCGCTCTGTGGTCGGCAGCAAGATCAATCAGCGTCCAGTCGGTCTCGTGACCAACAGCGGATATTAGCGGGATCTGGCTGTCGGCGGCAGCCCGAACAACGGTTTCCTCGTTGAAACCCCAAAGATCCTCGATGCTGCCTCCGCCACGAGCGACAATCAGCAAATCCGGGCGCGGGATGGGTCCGTTCGGGTCAAGCGCATTGAAACCCTTGATGCCATTTGCGACTTCTGCGCCCGAGGTCTCTCCCTGCACGCGAACAGGCCAGACCAGAACGTGCAATGGAAAGCGATCCGATATCCGGTGCAGAATGTCGCGAATGACAGCACCGGTCGGTGACGTGACAACGCCAATGACCTTGGGAAGCGGTGGAAGAAGTTGTTTGCGCTCTTCGGCAAACAGTCCTTCGGCTGCAAGCTTCTTCTTGCGCTCTTCAAGCAATGCCATCAGCGCACCGGCGCCTGCCGGTTCCAGAGCGTCAATGACCATCTGATATTTGGACTGTCCCGGGAAAGTTGTGATCTTTCCCGTGGCGATCACTTCCAGGCCCTGTTCCGGCTGGATCTTCAACTTGGATGCCACACCGCGCCAGATGACACCGGAAAGCACCGAGCGGTCGTCTTTCAGATCCAGATAGATGTGCCCGGATCCGGGCCGGGAGATGCGTCCCAGCTCACCGCGTACCCGCACATAGCCGAAGGTATCTTCCATCGTGCGCTTGATGGAAAACGAGATTTCGGAAACGGAGAATTCGGCGACGTTGGACGGGGTTTCGCTCAATTAGGTGATTCCTCTGAATTCACTCGAAGGTGGCCGGTTGCATGGCCGGGGTCAAGGAGCGTGAAGCGGGTTTAGTCATTTCAAAATCTTGAAAAAGCTACATCTGGGCTGATCTGGCTGAAATTGTCATCGAGCCGCGCGAATGGTGTGAACTGTTTGCTCTACTTCGAGTTCCGCCTTGAAACCCACACATTCGAACGCCTACGTTTGAAGGATGGGAAAGTACGAGTTCAAGATGCAAAGACTGTTTTTGCGGCATGTTCTTGCCGAAGGCGCACGGATCGAAGCAGACCGGGGGCAGGCGAATTATCTTTTGAATGTTCTTCGCCTCAAGGACAGCGACTACATTCTGGTGTTTAACGGCAGCGATGGTGAGTGGCTGGCAAAAATCTCCAGCAACGGTCGCAGGGATTGCACCCTTCTGGTGATGGAATGCACGCGCGAACAAACAGAACGCAATGATCTGATGTATCTGTTTGCACCTCTCAAGCACGCACGCCTCGATTATATGGTTCAGAAGGCGGTGGAAATGGGGGTTGGCAGCTTGAAGCCGGTCATGACCCAGCACACGCAGACCAGTCGCATCAATCTGGAACGGATGGAAGCAAATGTCATCGAAGCCGCTGAGCAATGCGGTGTGCTTTCCGTTCCTGAAGTTCTCGCACCGCAGCCATTGAAGGACGTTCTTGACGTTTGGTCAGAAGCCCAGCATGGGCGTCGCTTGTTGTTCTGTGATGAAGCGGAAGGAAGCCACAACCCGCTTCTGACGCTTGCGCAGATGAAAGATGCCGGGCCGCCGCCCCTTGGTATTCTGATCGGTCCTGAAGGCGGATTTTCGGAAGAAGAGCGAGATCGCCTGCGCAGTCTGGATTTTGTCACGCCGATTCCACTCGGTCCACGTATCCTCAGGGCGGATACTGCAGCAGTTGCTGCACTGGCGATCCTTCAGGCAACTGTGGGCGACTGGAAATAAGACCATGCCACAAGAAATCCTCCCCCCGGCTGGCTCTGCCTCTGATGATGGCCTGAACCTTCAAAAAGCCGGAGTGGCGGATAAGCCCGGCGCTTCAGTTCATGGCGCTGGCCCCAAAAGATTTCGACTTTCGGTTGGTGTGGCGCTCGGGCTGGTTTTTTCTGTTCTGCTGGTCGTGATTTGCGGCATCATCATCACCTACATGGCGTCTGCAGACCGTGCCATTGCTGGTCGGCTTCTGGATGAACAGGGACTGGCGGTCCTGAAACGAAACGAAGCTGTGTTGGAGAGCTTTTTCAAAGAGCAGGATTTGCTCTTTCGGTCTCTGGCGGTTCATGCTGCCGAGACCGGTGAGAAACTGGGCGAAGCGGAACTCGCGCCTTACTACCGGCTTTTGCCCGCAGGCGCCAAACTGGAGCTTGGCCGGGCAGTATTGTCCGAAGTGCCTGCAGATGAACTGCCCCATGTGGCTTGGTCTGACTTTCGCTACAAGCATGGGTTTGAAACAGCGGTTAAATCCGCAGAACTGGACCTTGGCAACGGCCAGACCTTGATCGGCGATTATCCTCAACCTGTCTTTGTCAAGATTGCAGGTTCGATGGCCTGGGAAGGTCGACAGGAGACATTCATCCTGTCCGGCCGGCAAAAGGCCGTTGTGGTTGGCGGTGTTGCCGAAGACGCATTTGCAGCAAGCCCTGAAAATCCACTGCCGGATCTTTCCGGCCTGAGTGGATCTCCATTGCACCTGATGTGGGAAGATCAGGAACGGTCACATGATATGGGCGGCGAGATTGACGGCCGGGTCTTTCCTGGCGACCGCAGAATGTTCACCGCCATTTACACCGAGGTGAACTCAGGGCCTGCAAAGGGCTGGATTTTGGGAACGCTCTACCAGGCTGACGAATTTGGTGCTGCTCTCGATCAAACGAGGATTGTGCTTTACGCTGCATTGGTTGCGCTCGTTGTCGGTGCGATCCTGTCTTTCATCGTCGGCAGAATGCTGGGAAGGCCACTTACACGCCTGGCTCACACGGCTGCTGGTCTAAGACAACTTGACTTCGATTCTGTGGATCGTCTGCCCAGATCCGGATTGCGGGAACTGGATGACGTCAACCAGGCTTTCAACGGTTCAATCGGAGCCCTGAACGCGTTTGCGAAATATGTTCCGCGGCAGTTGGTGACCCGTCTCATCGAAGAAGGCATGACCAGCTCGCGAAATATTCAGATCCGCGACATGACCATCGTTTTTACCGATCTGGCGGGTTTCACGGACATGGCCTCGCATATGTCGGCAGAGGAAACAGCGACCTACCTCAACGGGTACTTCGAGACAGTCTCCCAGGCAATTGCCGAAACCCATGGCACCATCGACAAGTTTTTGGGCGATGGCGTGATGGCTTTCTGGGGGGCGCCTTCGGATCAACCTGAACACGCTGCGATGGCGATAGCGGCAGTAAAAAAGCTAGCTGAGCGGATCGAACAGTCTCCATCAGCAAACATGCGGGTCCGCATCGGTGTTCATACCGGCAAGGTCGTGGTCGGAGACATCGGGTCCGCAGCGCGCATGAACTATACGGTAATCGGGGACGCGGTGAATGTTGCAGCCCGCCTGCAGGAACATGGAAAACAGGTAGACCCGGGTGCAAAGGTTATTGCGCTGGCGAGCGGTGATACCATGGGACAGCTGCCTGAAGGTGTAAGCGCAACGAGCCTCGGATCTGTTCACTTGCGTGGTCGTTCCGACCCACTCACAGTCTTCAGAATTGCGTGAACGGCGTTTATTGACTTTTCCGCGCTTGCATTCTTCACTCAGGAAACCTAAATCACGCAAACTCAAAAGCGTTTTCTTAAACGCGCCGGATCACTGCGGTTTGTGGGGCGTTGTAACGCTGCCGCTGACGGCCGCGAAAGAATTAGGACGCTTTTATGGCTCGCGATACGGTCGATACCACGCCGATTGAAACTGTTGCGGATCTTGCCGCAACACTCGAAGCGGGCAACAAGCCCGAGGATCAGTTCCGGATCGGTACAGAACACGAAAAGTTTCTGTTCTGCCAAAAAGCCCTTTCCCCGATACCGTATGAAGGATCAAACGGTATCGAGGCGATCCTGACGGGCATGGAAAGCCTGCTTGGCTGGGAAAGGATCGAAGACGCCGGCAACATCATCGGTCTTGCTGACGACAAGGGTGGCGGTGCCATTTCCATCGAACCGGGTGGGCAGTTTGAACTTTCCGGGGCACCTCTCGACAATCTTCATCAGACTTGCAGGGAAGCCAACCAGCACCTCCACCAGGTGCGCGAAGTCGCTGAACCACTGGGCGTTGGTTTCCTGGGGATTGGCATGACACCGACATGGTCCCGCGCTGACGTGCCGCGTATGCCGAAATCCCGCTATGACATCATGACCAACTATATGCCGAAAGTCGGTTCCTATGGTCTGGACATGATGTACCGGACCTCGACAATCCAGGTGAACCTGGATTTCTCGTCCGAAGCCGACATGGTTCAGAAGATGCGGGTAGGCCTTGCGCTGCAGCCAATCGCGACTGCTATCTTCGCCAATTCCCCTTTCACGGAAGGAAAGCCCAACGGTTTCAAATCCTTCCGCGCGCAGATCTGGACTGATACCGATGCAGACCGGACTGGCGACATGCCATTTGCCTTTGAAGAAGGCTTCGGGTTCGAGCGGTACGTCGAGTGGGCAATGGACGTGCCGATGTATTTCGTCAAGCGGGGATCTACCTACTATGACGTGACCGGAACAACTTTCCGCCAGTTCATGAATGGGGCTCTTGAAGGCAAGGTGCCGGATGCAAAACCGAGCCTTGGCGACTGGAACAATCATCTGTCGACACTGTTTCCCGATGTCCGATTGAAGCAGTTTATTGAGATGCGCGGCGCAGACGGCGGTCCCTGGCGACGCATTTGTGCGCTTCCCGCACTCTGGGTAGGGCTGCTGTATGATGCCGGTGTTCTGGATCAGGCATGGCAACTGGTCAAGGATTGGACCCAGGAAGAGCGGGCGAACCTTCGAAGTGAAGTGCCGAAGCTTGCACTTCAGACGCCTTTCCGGAACGGGACGGTCCTGGATGTCGCAAAAGATGTTCTTGCCCTTGCACAGGAAGGTCTCAAGCGCCGCAACCGGCTAAGTGACGGTGATCTTGACGAGCGGGTTCATCTTGCTCCGATCGAAGAAGGTCTGGCGTCCGGTATGTGCCCGGCAGACATTTTACTGCAGCGTTACAACGGATCCTGGAATCAGGATGTGACACAGGTGTTCCGGGATTACGCTTACTAGCATCAGAACGCCGTGATGCGCTCAGCGCGACCATGTGAATGTTGTGGGGGATGGGGGCTGTCATTGAACTGCATTAATTGACCTTGCGCTTGCAAAAGGTCACTCTGGTCATGGTTGGTCCTGCTTCGCGGGGCCTTGAAGCACAGGACCGGAGCAGTGCAATGAGTGACAGCAAATCGGCGGCTCCCCCATTCGACATATATTCTCTACTCGAGGATGTCCGCGACCGCTTCGGCTGGTCCAATGAAGATCTCAGCAGTGTGATGGAGCAACTCCTTCCTGCTGCTCTGAACGGATTTCGTCATTTCGGCAGTACTGCACCGGGCTTCACCGATTTTCTGGGTCAATCTTCAGCGCAATCAGCCGACACCAAATCACCGTTCTCGGCCTTCCAGGGCCTGTTTCAAACACCGTCAGAGGCGGCGCTCACGCCCTTCTTCGGGCCAGAGGCAGTGCAAAAAGCACTTGCGGGGCAAGTGTCCGGCATAACGGGGCTGCAACAGGATGCCATTCGGGAAATGATGCCGGTTGCAGCTACGCTCGCAATGGGACAGATCGCGCGGCCGTTTGTACATGGTGAAGCGCGTAATCTACTGGATGCCTATTTGCGCGGTTTTGCGCGCGGTCGTCCAAAGCCGCAACCTTCACCTGGCGATTATCTCCAAGGCTACACGGATGCCATGCAGGCCTTCTGGGGGGCGTTCCTACAGCCGGCGAGCATCGTGACAAGTCCCGGCAAGCCGGAACCTGAACCGGAACCAGAACCGGAAGAACCCGAAACTCCCCCAGGTGAGCCATCTGAGATTGAAGAAATGGTGTCTGGATGGATGGCTGCAGGAAAAGATCTTCAATCCAGCCAATTCAAGGCCTTTGACAGTTTCTTTGAAAAAGCCGCCAAGGACTTTGGTGATCGCTAGGGTCAGGACTCATTAATTTGGATGAAATGGTAGGAATGAATTTGTTCGGATACGAGGCGCAAAACTTTAGGAAACCGCATGGTTTTCAAAGGTTTGCAACGACGTTGCTGAGCAAATTCACCCTATCCCAAAGGGACGCATAAACGGCTTCGATCTGCTGCGTCAAACCGCTCATCCGGGCAGAAAGCCCGCTTATCGCGCTTTTCCTTGCAGCTCATTGCCGTTTGTTGCGCCAATTCAATCAAATTAATGAGTCCTGACCCTAGGGACGGACGACGGTTGGGGCTTGCCGGTGCGAAGGAACCTCGCCAATGCGGGCGCACCACATTGCCGTTTGGTTTTCGGATTCAAACTTATATTGCCGGAACGTCAATCACACTCCATCTCGAATGCAAACACAAATAACTACCAATACTTGCAATCTATGCGTGCTTGATTTCTTTACTAACTTAATTGAGTCTTGCTGTTGCAGGAGACTACAATGAAGCTGAAAGTATATTCTTATCGAAATGTTAGAGGAAAAATTAAATTTCTCGTTATTTTTATGATTTTGTTCCTTTTTTCATTTGATTTAACTTCAAGATCTGAAGAAAATAGAAATTTTACAATAGTATATGCGAGTCAATGGTCACCTATTTCTTATGGGGCGGGTAGTGAAGTCGACGGAATATTGCCCCGATTGATGGACGAAATTTTTTCCGGCATCGAAGGGTTTGAATTAACGCACAATGGTTTGCCCTGGGAACGGGCGCAAAAAGTGTTCTTTGGTGGCGGTGTTGATGGAATGGTCACAACGGCAACGAAGAAGCGCATGCAGCACGCCGAGAAAAGCAACGAAGCGGCGTTGGAAATACCGTTTCACCCGATCATCAGGCGTGACAGTGAGCTGAAGGACAAACTTTTGGCAGACAAGAGCCTGAGTGATCTCGGGGGCTACAGATACTGCGATGTTCTTGGAAATGGCTGGGCCGAAGAGTTTTACAAAAAGCGGGACATTGAATTTTCTATAGCGCCCACGATTGATCATTGTCTGCTTCAATTGCAGTTAAACCGGGTGGATATTGTTATTCATGCAAAGCCGGTTCTTGAGATTTTCAAGAAAAAACTGGGGCTGGACGAGGAATTGGAATTGGTCGATCTGAAGTACGACGAGAGTCCGAAGTTTCCTCTTCTGGTCTCCAATCGCTATCCTCATAAAGATGAAATAACGCGGCTGTTTGATCAAACAGTGATGCAGCTGAAAGAAAGTGGTCGCTACGACGCCATTATGAACAAACTAATTGCGTCGGAAAAAAACAAGGCGAACTAGGGTTGGGGCTGACAGTTGGGTCTGACCGGCGACCAGACCGCGATCGACAACAAGAAGTGAGGCAACCTGCCCAGCATATCGCTGTCGTTGGCTAACAATGCACGGCGACGACTAACTGCAGCAACTGCTACCGGCCTGAATTGGCGGGCACGGAATTGTGCCAAAAGAACAATACACACAACAGTCACCTGGCAACGGCTTCAGCAGCTTGTGGCAAGCCGCGCACTCGAAAAACCACTGGCATGCGTCCGTTGGCATGGTTTCATCGGAGGAGTGTCCGCACGCGGGACAGGTAATTGTGCTGGTCAAAACGGGTGTTTGCGTGTCCATCTTTCACATCAAGGTTATCAGGTAGTCATTGATGGGGGTCTCGTAGAAGACGATTGCCCAGGCGATTGCGGCCAAGGCTGTTGAAAGTCCCAACCACCATTTTTGACTTGCCGGCAATCCGCGTTGAACAGCTGCCACCCAGCCAATCAATAAGAAGATACCCGAGACAATGAGGACATAGTAGCTCGCGGCTGCAACTTTGCCGAATATCGCGATCCAGCTTCCTCCCAGGCCAAGCAACATCATTGTCATTGGCAGGACACAGCAGGTGGCTACGCCCAACGCTGCCGCCGAACTGCCAAAACTGGTGCCGATCAAACCCTTCAAATTCATGCTCCCTCTGAACAGCATTGCCAGCCACCTCAATGATTTCAAGTTCCAAGAGTGGCCGCCGAGATTTTGGCGAATTGGATACAGGCAGTATGCTTCCTGTAGTGACTACAGGAACAAGCGGAGAATTCTCACATGTCGTTGATTGGAGAGGCTTCAAAGCGAAGCGGTGTTGGTATTGAAACCATTCGCTACTACGAGCGCGAGGGAATAGTGCCAAAGCCCGGCCGTTCTCCAAATGGGCGTCGCAAATACACCAGAAATGACATTGCAAATCTGCGGTTTATCAAGCGATGCAGAGAGCTGGGATTTGCACTGCAGGATGCACGCGCGCTCCTTTTGATTTCTCAGGGTGGAAACGTCGATTGTGGGAACGTTCTTGAGTTTGGCTTGGCGCAACTGAAAGACGTTCGTACAAAAATTGAAGAACTCAGGAAATTGGAAGTGGCTTTGGAGGAGCTGACTTCAAATTGCAGGGCCGGCTCGCCGCAGTGCCCGATGCTTGACCAAATAAGGTCGGCATGAATTCATCAAACGAATTGGAAAACCCGGTAGAGAGAAGCTGCGAGCAAAAAAAGACCCGCCAAATGGCGGGTCAAGTAATGTCAGCAAGGCTTGCCGACAGGGGCTGCATAAGGGGAGGTCAGGCGGCCAGTTTTCCTTGATCGTCAACAAGTGACATCGCTGGTGTGTTGGCCGCATGAAAATTCACGGGTTTTTGAACTGCGGAAAAGCTGTTCAAAAGGGAGGTCGGATCCGCATAGAAAGGGAGCGCCAAGGCTCGTCGAACGTCGCTCCGCGTCAGTCCGATGTCCTTCAGTTGCTCGTCAGACCAATGCTTGAGTTCCGTTACCTGGCGGCGGTTATTGAAAACGCGCCACGCACGGACAACCGTCTGCCCGAAGAGAGCGAAGATGGGGTGATTTGCAAAATGTGTCATGGCAAAGTTCTCCTGTTAGCGGTCGGAGGAATTTCCAACGGCTTGTTCCGCGCCAGTTTTGGCACTCCTTATTTGTGGAACATCCTCTAGATGAGGCTTTTTCTAATATTAATCCAACGAATGTTTGTGATGGTAATGATCGTATTTTGTGATGCTTGGCAGCGTTGATACGAGATTGCATTCGTCAAGTGCTTCAAGTATCAAAATATTTCCTACTTAAATGAGTTTCATGCTAAGCATGAGAATTGCTTATGTATGAGGCGAATATGCTCGATCTGGACCAGCTCAGAACTTTTGTGGCCATTGCCGAATGCGGCAGCTTCACAAGAGCGGCAGAAAATGTGCACAAGACTCAGTCTGCCGTGTCGATGCAGATGCGCAGATTGGAAGAGCGAATCGGCAAACCGTTATTCGTTCGAGTCGGCCGTCAGTCCCGGTTGACCGAGCATGGGGAGCGCCTGCTCCATTATGCACGACGACTGGTTCAACTGAACGATGAGACCCTTGCAGCATTTGACGATTCCGAACTTGCCGGACTCGTAAGGTTGGGCACGCCTGACGACTATGCAGACCGGTTCCTTCCGGAAATTCTGGCAAGGTTCTCAAGGTCCAATCCGAAGGCGGAAGTGAGCGTGGTCTGCGCACCGACGCCGAACCTGGCGGATATGATTGCCGAAGGCGAACTGGATGTCGCCATCATTACCCATGTGCAAAAAAAGGGTCGCAAGCAGGCTGATCTGGTGCGCCGGGAACCCCTGCTTTGGGTTGTCTCTGCCCGTCATGCCGTGGAGAATGAATCCCCGCTGCCGCTCGCACTCGGCCGGGCTACATGCGATTGGCGAAAGGCTGCGATCAACGCCTTGGGAGATCAGATGCGGGAGCACCGCTTGCTCTATTCAAGCTGGAATTCGACCGCTGTCGGGGCTGCCGTTCTTGCCGGTCTGGCCATTTCCGTATTGCCGGAATCCGCTCTCCGCTCCGGGATGCGTGTGTTGACTGAAGCCGATGGATTTCCCCGGCTACCCGACTGTGAAATCGGAATTTTGCGCTCCTGGCACAACAGCTCACGGGTGACAGACGCACTCGTCGAGCACATCGTGTCGTCGTTGGATAATCTGTCGGTTCCGCAGGCGGCGGAATGATTGAACTTTGATAAGTTTTGTTCATATATTCAAATGGTTAACCGATGATCAGTTTCTTTTTTCGTGATGGTTTTGATTGAAGCGTAAGAGATCTTGATGTATAATCAGGAAATCAATTCGCATCTCAAATCACACGGTTGATTTGGGGCTATCGATATGGTCTCGCATGAATCACGCATTGGATATTGATCAGCTTCGTACTTTTCTGGCGATTGCTGAACTTGGAAGTTTCACAAAGGCCGGGGAGGCGGTTCACAAGACCCAGTCTGCTGTTTCCATGCAGATGCGGCGCCTGGAAGAGCGTGTCGGACAACAGATCTTCATCAAGGATGGCCGTCAATCAAGACTGACTGAAGACGGTTTGCGTCTTGTGGAATTTGCGCGCCGCATGATCTTGCTGAATGACGAAACCCTGACGGCCTTCAATGGCAAGAAGGAAGTCGGTCATGTGAAACTTGGGGTGCCGGACGACTATGCAGACCGGTTGTTGCCTCAGGTCTTGGCGGCTTTCAATCGGCTCAACCCCTCAATCGAGGTTCTGGTGGAATGTTCGGGAAGCGTTAAGCTCACCGAAGCTATTCGCGATGGGACTTTGGATGTTGCCATTACAACTTCCAGCGATACACTTGACTTGCGCGGTGAGATTATTCGGCGCGAGCCTCTCTACTGGGTCACCTCAAATCAGCATTGTGCCCATGTGCAGGATGTCATCAGGCTCGCGCTTGGGCCGACGACCTGCGGTTGGCGGCGCCTTTCCATGGATGCCCTCGATCGGGTCGGTCAACGCTACCGCGTGTGCTACACGAGTTCCAGTGCAGCAGCACTGGTTGGAGCGGTCCAGGCGGGTCTCGCAGTCACGGTCTTTCCTGAAAGTGCGATACGGGACGGGATGCGCATTCTGGACGAGAAGGACGGATTTCCGACACTGCCATCTTGCGATATTGCTCTGCTTCGCTCTGATACCGCTCGCGAGGCAATGCATGACACGCTGTGCAATCACTTGATTGCAGCCATCGGCAATGTTGGCAATGGCACCGGGCAGTTGGCCGCCGAATAGTTTCTTTTCTAACTGGAAGAGATGCGCGCTTTTTAGCGCGCGCGCAGCATCAGCAGGTTTCCACCAAGAACACAGACTACTCCACCAGCCGCTAGCGGTGTCCAATGATAGCCTTCGAAGACTGTCGACAAGCTGAGCGCCACGACCGGAAAGAGGACCGTTGCATACCCGGCTTTCGCCGACCCGATGCGGCCGAGCAGGGTGAGGTATGAGGCAAACGCAATAACCGAAGCGATAATTGCCAGGTAAACCAGACTGCCGAGATAAGACACTGTCCATTCAATTTGGAAGCTCTGGCCGCGGATAGCCGAAAAAACTCCCAGAAAGGCCATCCCGTAAACCATGCCCCATGTTGTCGCTGGCGTGACGCCGATGCCATGCCGTTGCGTATCTGCCGACAGCATGTTGCCGAAGCAGAAGGACAACGTGCCGCCGATACACATTGCCAGCCCTATGGCTGCCTGTGTGTCAAACTCTGCACCGGCAAGCCTGGGCCAGAACATCAGGCCGATACCTGCAAATCCCAAAACGCCAGCAGCAAGCGCAATCAAGTTTGGACGTTGGCCGAACAGAAGAAGGCTCAGGAACAGGTTGAATATGGAAGCGGTGGAGAAGATCACTGCGAGCAGCCCCGAGGGAAGATGGGCCGCGCCATAATAGAACAGCGTGAAGTTGGTCGAAAACAGAAGCGCACCCAGTCCTGCAAACCGGACGTGATCTTTCAAGGGAAACGACAGCGAATGCCGCCGGAATTTTGCCCAGACCACCATGATTGCTGCGGCCAGGACAAACCGCCAGAAAACGGAAACTTCCGGTGCAACGTTGACGATCTGGCCTTTCATCGCGATCCAGCTGAAGCCCCAGGCCAGAACTGTTACAGCGTAAAGGCCGTAGTCTGTTGCGCTGAAGTCACTTGAATTGCTGTCGGCGGTGGGTGTTGCGACGCTCATGAAAATGCCAATCAAATGGAGGACGTGTCGCTAATGTGAGTTTGCGGTCACTTCAACACAAATGATTGTTTTTGATCATCTCATCAAAACTGGAGATGAATGCATGCTGTACATTTCAGTCACAGAACAGAACATTCGAAGTGAAGAGGAAAACCTCGCTCAATCAAACGATTGGTGTTCCGCCACTTAGAATAGTTTGGACAGAGCTTTCATCTATGTTGCCGCCAGACAAGATGATTCCAGCCTTTTTCCCCTTCAGTCGATGTGCGTCTCTTTTCAAGGCAGCGAGGGGAGCAGCCGCGGCACCTTCCACCATATTGTGAGTGTCGGCAAACAGGTTTCTTATGGCCTCGGCCATTTCATCCTCAGAAACGGTGATTATTCGCTCAGCACCCATCCGCAGGATATCGAGCGCTTGCTGGACAGGTTCGCGACATGCCATGCCATCGGCAAATGTCTTTGCTGTCTCTGTTGTGATGATCTTTCCGGCTTCGTGGGACAGTTTATAGGCCGGGGCGTTTTCACTGACGACCGGCACAATTTCGGTGCGCAATCCCAGAAGGTCGCGAACGGTAATGAGCGCGCAAGCACCTGATCCCATGCCGACAGGAACATATACGACATCCAGATCAGGGTGCTTCCTGAAGAACTCAAGCGCGTAGGTGGCAACACCAAGAACGATGTTCTTGTGGAACGAGGGAACCATGAGGTAGTTGCTTTCGCGGGCAATTTGCTCTGCGGTACGTCGGCTGATGTCAAAGTCGCGACCATCGACAATCAACTCCGCTCCAAAAGCCCGCATGGCCCTGTTTTTTCCCTCGGCATTACCCTCTGGAACGACCAGTGTTACCGGAATTCCGAGCGTGCGGGCGGCGAGTGCCAGAGACTGACCGTGGTTGCCGCGTGTTGCCGAGATAGCGCCCTTGGGCCTGCCGTTGGCCTCAATGTGTTTTTGAATGAAGGTGATCGAGCTGCGGGCCTTGAAGGCGCCGATAGGTGTGTGGTTCTCATGCTTCACAACGATCTCTACGCCAAACCGCTGCTGTAGCAATGGCCAGGGATAGGAAGGTGTTTCGGGAACGAGCTGCCTCACAATTGGAAAAACACTCTCCAACTCTTCGAGCGTGAATAAGGCTGTCATCTTGCTACCTCGCAAAGAAAGGGTACAGTCGCAGCGCCCGAGAAGGTCCGGGTTGCGGCAAGTTGGTCTACGAGACAGTTTGACCGGAGCGAGCGGCCTTGTCTTTCAGAATCCTGAACCAGCACACTCTTGAGCAGAAGAGCGCTTTGCGGCATGTTGGCCAGCCATGAATGCAATAAACTCACTGATGATTTCGGTCGCCAGGCACGACGTTACACTGTTGCCGTCGACAGCCTATGAGGCAAATTTTACAGCGTCCCGGGACAGCATCGGCTTTGCTTTCGATGCGCAATCTGGAAGTCACGCAATCGGCTCCGACAGAGCTGAAGCCTTCTCTCGAATTCCCAACAGCATGGCAGTCACACCGCTCGGTTGCGATGTCCGGTCCAGGTCCGAACGGGGAGGGGAATATCTGCTGGTGAGTGGCCCAACAATACGTGTAGCAGCTGGCCGTTACAGGACCAATATCCAAAACATGGGTGCGATATGCGCTGCTTTGCAGATACGGCGATGGATGCTCGGAAAAACGCAGCCGAATGAGCTGGCAGCAGAAGCTTCAATCTTGCAACTGAGTGAAGCTGTCATGCGACCCTCACGACCTGCAAAGGCTGCAAGGTGGATGACATCCAGGCGTTTCCGTCTGATTGCCGATGCCATTGACGATAACCTGGCAGCGCGCCTGACGGTCGCAGGGTTAGCCGCGGAAATCGGTGTTTCCGCAAGTTTCCTCAGCCGCGCTTTCATCGCCTATAGCGGTCAGACCCCTTACGACTATATTTTGAGCCGAAGACTTCAGAGGGCTCGGCACCTTTTGGCGACAACCGACTTGCCACCTACAGATATCGCCCTGTGTGTCGGGTTTTCTTCGCAAAGCCACATGACGGCAATCATGAAGTCCAGATTGGGTTTGAACCCGTCCAGGATAAGCCGCGTGCAATCTATGTGATGCGCTGAAGTGATCTGATCACTTCAGCGCAGCAAATTTTATTCAAAGAACCAGGTTTTGCCGGCCCACGTTGTTGATGTCGGTCTCACCGCACAACCCCATGGTGACATCAAGTTCCTTATGCATGATTTCCAGGACCTTGGTCACGCCCTCTTTGCCCATGGCGCCAAGACCGTAGATGAAGGCGCGGCCGATGTAAGTGCTTTTTGCGCCCATTGCGACGGCCTTGAACACATCCTGACCGGAGCGGATGCCACCATCGAAGTGGACTTCAACCTTGTCGCCCACCGCGTCAACGATCTCGCCCAATACTTCATAGGACGCGAGTGCACCATCGAGCTGACGGCCGCCGTGGTTGGAAACGATAATTGCGTCTGCGCCAATCTCAGCAGCGGTCTTGGCATCTTCAACATCGTTGATGCCTTTCAATATCAGTTTGCGGTTCCAGTGCTTCTTGACCCATTCAACCGATGACCAGTCAAGTGTGGGGTCGAACTGGCTGTTGGTCCATTCCGAGAGTGAGGACATGTCCTCTACTCCTGACACATGGCCATGAATATTGCCGAACTGGCGGCGCTTGGTCATGAGCATGTTCCAGCACCAGCGAGGCTTGAGCGCAAGATCGAGCATCACATGGGGCTTGGGTTTGGGGGGGGCGCTCAGGCCGTTCTTGATATCCTGATGGCGTTGCCCAAGGACTTGCAAATCAAGCGTCAAAACCAGGGCTGAACAGTTTGCTGCGTGTGCACGCTGTATGAGATTTTCCGAAAACCCACGGTCCCGCATCACATAAAGCTGAAACCAGAACGGGTTCTTCGTGTGTGCGGCAACATCTTCGATTGAGCAGATACTCATGGTGGACAGTGTGAACGGAACTCCAAACTCTTCAGCAGCCTGCGCAGCAAGTATTTCACCGTCTGCATGCTGCATTCCGGTGATCCCGACAGGTGCAAGCGCTACAGGCATTGAGACATCCTGGCCGATCATGGTTGTCTTGACCGATCGGTTGTCGATGTTTCGCGCAACGCGCTGACGTAGCTTCTGACGCTGAAGGGCCGCTTCGTTCTCCCGATAGGTGCTCTGCGTCCAGGAGCCGGTGTCGGCATAATCATAAAACATCTTCGGAACCCGCCGCTTCGCGAGTGCCTGCATATCCAGAACGTCAGTAACTACTGTCATAAATGTTTCCTCCTGGAGAAATCAGGAACGAGAGGTGTGTTTGATGGATTTGGAAACCCTGAGACCGGCAAGCTGTTCACGCTGGTCTCTTTCCAGTGTTTCAGCCAATGTGCCGCGCACGTAGTCAATATGTTCTTCAGAGGCGCGACGCGCTCCGAGAGGGTCGCCATCACGAATAGCTTCCGAGATCGCCCAGTGCTGTTGCAGGACTTCAACCCGTGCATTCGGGAAATGATAGAGGCGTCCACGATTGATGAAGACTTCGTTCTCCAATAGTCGGTAGCAGGATCTCAAGGTGTGCAGGAGCACCACATTGTGGGCCGCTTCACCAACCGCATGGTGAAATTCAACATCGAGCCTGCTTTCAGTTTCCGGGTCATCTGCATCAAAGGCGGCCTGCATGCGGTTCATGATGTTTTCAAGTCTGCCGATGTCTGATGGGGCGGCACACATGGCAGCTTGCGCGGCGGCCTGACCCTCGAGACCCCGCCGGAATTCAAAATAGTCATTGACCGCGGAAGGATGTCGGGAAATCAACTGGACGATAGCTTCGGAGAAGATCGAACCGATCAGGTCACAGACAAATGTTCCACCACCACGTCGGGCTTCGACCAGTTCCCTGTCTTCCAGAATTTTCAAGGCATCCCGGAGCACGGGGCGAGAGATCTTCAGCTGTTCTGCGAGGTCCCGCTCCGAAGGAAGTTTGTCACCCGAATGCAGAACGCCCTTCAGGATAAGATCTTCGATCTGCTCGACCACGGCGTTAGCTGTCTTCTGATGATCAATGGGTCGAAACATTCAGTGAATTCCCCTGTTCGCCGGGAAATTATCTTCAAAAGGATAATTGGTCAAATTTATTGTCCAATTTCATGTTGCTGAAATGCTGCGTTTTGACGCATTTCACGAAAAAGGCGCAAAATCGGTGGTGACCTCCTTGTTGCGAAAGGCTCATTGTGCAAGTTGGGTGAATACTACCAAAGTAGGGGGTTATCTTGGGGCAGGGATCAGAAAACGGATCACCGTTTCCCTCTTTTCGGACATCGCCATTGCGGGAGAGGGTCCTGGGTGAAGTGCATGCCCGGCCATTCCGGCCGCTGGCTGCGCCGAGAACGGTTATTCACTATGCGTTCCTGACGAACTCGGAAGAGGCGGCTAAGGATCAGGCATGGCTCACCGAGTTCTGTATTTCGCGTGGTGCAAATGGCCCCACGGATGGCGCTCGTCACCATACGTTGCCATTTGGAGGCGGAACACTCAGCTGGGAACAACATGCTGAGTTCACCACCTACACCTGGGATGGGATGGCCAACCGTGAGGTGATTTTCGGGCAAGTGTCCGCAAAACATCCTTTTGGGGCTGCTTTTCGTGCTCCGGGAGACCTGCTTGTTGCCGTTCGGCTGGAGCTGCGTGAGCCCCAGGCACAAGAAGACTGGCGTGACCATTTCGACACGAGCAGCCTGACGATTTCCGACGTCTACGATGGCGGCGCGATGGTGGCGACCGACTTCCGGCAGGACGGCGATGGCCTGACGCGGTTTTTGATGTTCAACCGGTCCTTGAGTGAAGTGCAGTCCGGCGCCGTTGTGCAGCGGCTTCTGGAAGTCGAGACCTACCGCACGTTGGCAATGCTAGGTCTGTTCGAAGCCACCCGTCTGCAACCTGAAATCAGAAGATTTGAAATTGAGCTGGCGGAATTGACGGGACAGATGAAAGGTACCTCCGCGCTTGGTGCAAACCAGGACCTGTTGAACAATTTGAGTGCTTTGGCTGCCGACCTTGAAGCCGGTGCGACAGCAAGCACCTTTCGATTTGGCGCCAGCCGCGCTTATGACGAAATCGTCAAGGCTCGGTTTGCAACGCTCAAGGAAAAAGCGGCGACAGGTGAACTTTCAATGGCGACGTTCTTGTCACGGCGTCTCGCTCCGGCCATGCGGACCTGTCAGGCCATTGAAGATCGCCAGGCCATGTTGTCCCGCAAGCTTGCCCGGGCCACCACTTTGCTTCGCACAAGGGTGGACGTGGAACTTGAAGACCAGAATCGAAGCCTCCTTCAATCCATGAACCGGCGCGCGCGTCTGCAACTCAGGTTGCAGCAGACTGTTGAAGGTCTGTCGGTTGCGGCGGTGAGCTATTACGTGGTGGGATTGTTCTCCTATCTGGCAAAAGCTGCCAAGGAATCCGGTCTGCCGATGCCGAACGCCAGCGTTACAACGGGACTGGCGGTACCCGTTGTCGTGCTTTTGATCTGGTGGATCGTCCGGCGTATTCGCAAGCAGCACGGCGAACATTGAGTCACGAACTCACTTATGAGCCACGACCCATAAAAGGCCGGAAATCACCGGCCTTTTCTTTTCTGTACGTGAAGGACCGGATTATTCGGTCGTTCCGTCTTCTTTGTACTGGGCAAGATAGGCAATCACATTGTCGCGGTCCTGTTCTTTCCTGAGACCGGCAAACGCCATCTTGCCCTTCTTTATGAGTGCCTTTGGCTTGGTCAGGTAGACCTGAAGGTTTTCTTCATCCCACACCTTGCCATCGCCCATTTCGATCAGCGCATTGGAATACTTGTATCCCTCGATCGCTCCCCAGGGGCGACCAACAACACCGTTCAATTGCGGTCCGACCTTGTTCTTGGCGCTTTCTCCAACGGCATGGCAAGCAGCACATTTTTTAAAAACTTTTGCACCCTTCTCTGGGTCGCCCTCGGCACTGGCATGGGCGGTTAAAGCCAGAATCGCTGCTCCGGCAATCATCAACAATCGCTGCATAGGTTTCTCCCTCAATGTGGGTGCGTTAGTCCCGTACCTACACAATAGAATGTAGAGGCACTATGCAAGTGACGCGGCGTCGCATCTTTGTGAGGTCGAGCTGATGCTGGGGCTTTGAAGTGGGAAATATGCCTGCTTGCAAGAAAGCGCTAACAACTGTCAGACAGCTCGCAGGTCCTCTGGCAAATTGAGCCAGTCTTCCAATCCGGTATCCCAATAGGGCGAAGATCCGTAGAGGTCGACCAGAAAATCTATAAACACGCGCACCTTTGCTGGCAGAAATTTCCGGCTTGGAAAAACCGCATATAGACCGACATCTTTTGAAGCCGTGTACTGCGGAAGCAATATCTGCAATTTTCCCTCACGCAGTTCCGGACCGATATCCCAGGTGGAGCGCAGGGCAATTCCAACTCCAGCCAGCACGCATTCCCTGACCACTTCGTTTGAGTTTGTCCGGATAGGCGCGTGAGTGCGTATTGTTTCTATACCGCTGGGACCTGCAAGGCGCCATGGATCCTGACTGGCTGCAGCAATCGTGACATGATTTTTGATCAGATCTTCGATGCTTTTTGGCTCGCCGTTTCTTTCCAGGTAGGACGGACTTGCGCACAGAATTCGGTGTACGGGTGCAAGACGGCGGGCAACCAGGCTTGAATCGGAAAGTTCCGCGATCCGGATCGCCAGATCATATCCGTCACCAACAATGTCGACAAATTCGTCGGAAAGATCGAGATTGACGGATAAATCCGGGTTTTCGGTCAGGAACTTGCCAATATGCGGTGCCACATGCAATCTGCCGAAGGACGTTGGGATTGCCACTTTCAGGTTGCCACGGGCGTTATCAGAACCGCGCGTAACAAATGACTCGGCTTCTTCGACCGAGGCAAGGATCGCAATCACCCTTTCGTAAAACCCCTGTCCGGACTCGGTCATGGCGATCTGACGTGTCGTTCGCTGCAGCAACCGTGTGCCGAGTTTTTCCTCCAGCCGCCGGATGCGTTTGGACACAACGGCCGGCGAAAGGTTCATTTCGCGCCCGGCCGCAGACATGCTGCCGGCACTCACGACCTTCGCGAAAATCTCCATGTCCGTCAGATTGCTCATTGTCGATCTCTCAGAATGAGAATTGCCGTTATCGGATGTTCCTGGATTTTATTGCCAAATAAGAGCCCGGTACCTCTGAGGGTCTATCAGCATTTGATGTAAGGGAGCAAACAGGACGGTTTGGCACCGCGATGTGAAGGGATCAACTTTCCCGCGTTCCCAGCTGGACGGGCGTCTTGTCCGGTTCATCATCTGGGGGCTCTCCCGCGAGGCGCAATGTCCGCTCCAGGAGTTGTTCGTAGATGGGCCGTCCGCCGAGATGATGAGCAGTTAGAGAGGCGGTGGTGCAAGTCACCAGCACGGGCATGATCAATGCATAGGCGCCGGTAAGTTCCATGACGAGAACCACGCCGACGAGCGGAGCGCGTACGGACGCTGCAAAAAAACCACCCATTGCAGCAACGGCACAAGCCGCGCGGAAGTCATTGTCGACCGGCAGAATTTCCACTGATGCCACGCCAAAAGCCAGACCTGCGCAGGTGGCAATTGAAAGCATCGGAGCGAAAATGCCTCCGGGTACACCTGAAGCATAAGAAAACAGCACACCACCGAACCGAAGCAACGTGAGAACCAGCAGAGCCATTATCCCGTAGTGACTGGTGACAAGATCATGAACGAGGTCTTCGCCGCCGCCGGTCGCATCCGGAAATGCGTTCAATAGCACACCGGTAAACCCGCCGATTGCCAGTGCCGGCAGCCAGCGCAACCGGGTCGGGATCCTCTGAAACAGATCCATGACGGCAATCAGCGCCCAATTGAAGAACACGCCCAGTGCGCCAAGTAAGATTCCGAGAACACCAAGAAGTGCAAAACTCCAGACGGGTATGTAGGTCACTTCCACCAGAAGCGGCGGCCCAATACGCGTGAGTTGTTCCGTCACCGCGGCGCTGAGGATCGAGGCAATAATCACTGCCATGTATGTTCGGTAGCCAAAGGGAAACTGCCGCCTGGTCTCTTCGACAATGAACAGGATCGCAGCCAGCGGTGCGTTGAAAGCAGCCGCCAGGCCAGCAGCAGCGCCCGCAGCAAGAAGCCCTTTGTGGTCGGATGGACTGATGTCGTGGGATCTGGAAAGCGCTTCTGCGGTCATCGCTCCCATATGTATCGTGGGGCCTTCCCTTCCGAGCACTAGGCCTGATCCAAGTGCGAGCAGGCCGCCGAAGAATTTAGCCACAAGGACGCTCGCCCAATTGAGTGGCCGTTTGTCCTCCATCGCACCTTCGATTTCCTGAATGCCGCTTCCGGCGGCCTCAGGTGCAACACGCTGAACGATGAGAAAGGCGCCAGCCACGCAGATTGCGGAAATTACAATCGAGACCAGATAGGGCAGGTAACCCTGACCGAGAGAGGACCGAAGGGCGGCATATTGAGAGAAAAGAAACTCCAGACCGGCATGAAATCCGGTTGCAAGGCCGCCGACCAATAGCCCGACAGCCGCCGCTTTCATAAAATAGACCGCATCAGATCGTGCGGAGGAAGATAAGGATCGTTCAATCATGCCCTGGCCGGGTGAGGGTCGAAGTAAAGGGAGTTCATAGATTCGATTTGATTTTCACCCAGACTGCAAAGAAACCGGCGGGCGTGCAAGAGCAGGTTGAAAAGCAAAAAAAGAAAACGCGCGGTTTCCCGCGCGTTTGATCTGGTAGAGGCCCGCTGTGAGCTAAGGTCTAACCTTATTTGACATACACTTTGGTGCCGACGCGAACACGTTCATAAAGATCCGTCACATCTTCATTACGCATCCTGATGCAGCCGGAGGAAACAGCGTGCCCAATGGTCCAGGGCTGGTTCGATCCATGGATCCGGTAAAGCGTTGAGCCGAGATAGAGGGCGCGCGCACCCAGAGGGTTTTCCGGGCCGCCTGCCATGAACACCGGCAGGTCTGGTCGGCGCTTGCGCATTTGCGCAGGCGGACGCCAGTCCGGCCATTCAGCCTTGCGCGTAATCTTGTGTGTTCCAGCCCATTCAAATCCGGGCTTGCCGACACCCACACCGTACCTGCGGGCTGTACCATCATTTTGTACCAGATAAAGGAACCTGGCATTGGTATCGATCACGATCGTACCGGCTTTGTGAGGGCCGTCGTATTTCACAACTGTCGGCAGAAACTGAGGTGCGATCTGTCGGGACGTGCGTTGTGTCTTGGGCTGCTGGCGAACCGGCTGTTGTCGTGGTGACCACCAACTGGCTCGTCGAACCTTTGGTTGCTGTACCCGGCGTTGCTGAACCGGCGCTGTAGCTCTGCGCCCACCTCTTGGCTGCAATTGCAGCAACCAGGGCTCTGTCAGGTTAGGACTTAGAACAAGTGGCGGTGGCGCAACCTGGCCAGCATTTGCAGAAGTCCCTGCAAAGCCAACGCCGACAATCATCGCTCCGGCCAGAAGTAGTATTTTCGAATTTAATTCACGCATAAATAACATGGCAGCACTCTTTAACTTATCATCAACCACGTTCGACGGACTTTGAAGTCGCCGATTAATAGATTGGAAATGATGATAGTCGCCGCTGCTCTGTCAAAAGTGAATCGGATACATAGAATTTTATCTAATCTTACTTATGGTTATCTCTTTGTTGAGAGATAGTATTAATGAATTACTATTGCCGACCGCGCCTCTGGCAAAGCAGTTTCGCCTCACGCTGAAAAATTTGAACTTTCGGGAACTACTTGGTTAACGGACCCGCCTGCGGGCATCGCGAACAACCAGCGGCAGAATATCTTTTGTCTGCTCCTGCGACATGCCCGGTTTGATCCGGGGATCATAGAGCATATTCAAAATCAGCTGATCGAACACGGTAAAGCGGCTATGGCGCGAGGAATCGTTAAAAACGGAATGGGTCAGGCTTTCGTCATCATTCATCGGACCCAACCCTTGCAGGATTTCCTCAACGAGACAGCGTTTGAAAAGAAACTCACCTTCGTCGGAAACAATGACAGCAGCCGATTGTTTGATGCCCTTCCGGCCAGAGACAACCCGAACCAGACATCTTCCCGGAACCTTGGCACGATTGTTCTTGTAAACGTCTTTTCTAACCACCGGCTCATATTGCGCGCGATCCACGACATAGATCTTGAAATTGGCGGCTGCCGGATCTTTTGTGATCCCGGTTTTCAGCCCGCCAACGCGCCGGCCGATTTCACGGACAAATCGATGCACGGTTTTCCGGCGATCGTGCCTGGAAAAATTGTAGACATAGAATTTGACCGGTTTGGTGAATTTCTTGACCTGGTACGGTCTCCAACTCCAGCTGCGATATTCCAGCCCGAATACGGTTTTTTCAAATCCCGCCAATAACTCAACCGTCGAGAAACTGTCGTTCGCAGCGCGAGCAGTTGACCCGGTCATGATCATCAAAAGAACGAAAAGGGCTTGAAAAGGTCGTGTCATGTTCATGCTGGACAAAACGCCTTTAGCAACCAGAGTGCTTGTGGGGGTCATTGAAATAGGCAGTCGTCCTCTGGCTTGAGAAATTGCCCAAGCATTCCGCAAAAATCGTGGTGTGAGGATAGCTAAAGCTCATTGAAGAAGGAAGCCAAGAAAGTGTTACCAAACACCAAACAATAGTTTTTGACTCCAACTTCGCTGGAAAAAACAATTCCTTAAACTTCCCAATGTATAACCGGGTCAAAGCGCGAAAAATATACGCTGGTATTTTGTAAGGGGGCGGGAGAAGGCATGGCCGCGGTGAAACGATCCTTTCGAGCGGAAAGCTTGATATATATGAACTCCGGGGCGAAGGAAGATCCTGCCTTTGTTGAGGAACGTCGCCACCAGGAACTTCTGGCAGAAATTTCCACGCTGAAATCCATGGTTCAGAACGGAACAGGGCAGGATGCTGCCCTAGATCCGCAGGCTATGGGTGAACAATTCATGGCGGAGTTCCGTAAGGAACTTTCTGAAGCTGCCAAGCTGAAGGTCGAGTTGGACGCGATCTATGAAGCGATTGCGCAGACCAAAAAAGAAATCGCCACGTTGCACCATACGACCGGGTCGGAAGGCGAAGACATGACCCGCGTCACCAACGAACTGGACGCGGTCGTTGACGGTACTGAGGGCGCAACGGAAAACATCCTGACCGCAGCTGAGTTCATTGACGAAACTGCAAATACCCTGTCAGCCAGGCTTGAAGCCCAGGACGCAGAGCTTGCAGGTGATATTCAGGACAAGGTCATTCAGATTTTCGAAGCCTGTAACTTCCAGGATTTGACCGGCCAGCGCATCACTAAAGTCGTGTCTACCTTGCGCTTCGTTGAAGATCGCATCGTCCAGATGATGGATATCTGGGGTGGCATCGAAACCTTCAAGGAAATCGAAGTCGAAAAGAAAGACTTCAAAGAAGGCGACGCGGCGTTGCTCAACGGCCCCGCTTTGGAAAACGATACGGACGTCGCAAGTCAGGACGACATCGACGCCCTATTTGCCTGATCGTTTTTCTTCCGAAATTGGAAACCCGGCAATTTGCCGGGTTTTTTGTATCAACTGCGTGTTTTTCCCTGATCTCAATCAGGTCTTGTAAATTCTTGTGTCCGCCTTTACCACATTAGAGAACAAAGAGTGAATATTGGAAGTGGTAATGGCCGATCAAAAAACAGAAAAGCCTTCAAAAGCAGAGCGGGATCCAGAAACTGGATTGCTGCAAGGCGCCGATGGGAAAAGCCGTTGCTGGTGGCACAATGGCCTTGAAGACTATGAGCGATACCACGACACGGAGTGGGGATGGCCGGTCGATGAAGACCGGCGCCTGTTTGAAAAAATCTGCCTGGAAGGCTTTCAGTCGGGGTTGTCCTGGCTGACGATCCTGCGCAAGCGCGAGGCGTTCCGAAAAGCATTTGCCAATTTCGAGTTTGAAAAAGTCGCCAGGTTTACCGAAAAGGATGTCGAAAGGTGTCTGCAGGACGCCGGGATCGTACGTCACCGCAAAAAAATTGAATCAACCATCAACAATGCCAACCGGGCGTTGGAGCTGAAGGCTGAATTTGGTTCGCTTGCCGCCTATTTCTGGTCCCATGAACCCAAAGCTGAGAACAGACCGGAAAGAATAGACTTTGAAACGGCCCGGACACTTGGCAAAACCGATGAAAGCACTGCTCTTTCAAAGGACCTGAAAAAACGAGGTTGGAGCTTCGTAGGCCCAACGACGGTTTATGCTTTCATGCAGTCGATGGGCATGGTCAATGATCATCTGGAAGGGTGCATCTGCCGCGACAAGATTGATAGGGCGCGTGCAGACTTCAAAAGACCTGTCATCAAGTCTTGAAACCTCGCTGCCATGGTCTTGGGTTGAAAGAAGCCAGCTCGTTGTTTCTGTGTTGAATTACCGGGCGACTTTTTCTTTCAAGGGCGCGAACAGCGGGTTTTCTTTTGAGAAGACATAATCCAGGGTTTCGACCGTGACGGTGTCGGCACCTTCCGCGATCAGCAGCTGGGCGCAGTCGGCAACTGCATCTTTCGGGCACAGGATATTGACGTGATGCGTGTCATCGACGTTTGAAAATCGTTGAATGGCGCCAACATTGCTGACAGCCCTGAGTGCCTGGGTGCGATCATCAACAACGGCCTTCACGAGTTTCACATCGCGCGCGGCTTCTTCCGCTGCGACCCGGTCAAGGATAGCCCGCGCGGCCGTCAATGCGGTCTCGGACCAGTCGGCATTTAGCGAAGCGACAAGATTGGCCTGACTCTTGAGCATCACACCGTCGGACAGGATCTTCAGGTTGTTGGCCTCCAGCGTGGAGCCGGTGGTGGTGATGTCGACAATGAGTTCGGCAGATCCGGCAGCAGGCGCCCCTTCTGTGGCACCAGCGCTTTCAACGATCCTGTAGTCGGCAATACCCTGCCGGGCAAAGAAAGCCCGGGTCAGGTTGACGTATTTGGTTGCAACGCGCATGCGCCGTCCATGCCGGTTCCGGAAATCGGAAGCGACATCGCCGAGGTCAGCCATCGTTTCAACATCGATCCATGCCTTGGGCACCGCGACGATAACATCGGCAGATCCGAACCCGAGCGGCGTGACGATATGCACGGACTTCTCAGGTGAAGAAATGTTCTCTTGAACGAGGTCCAGCCCTGTGATGCCGAAGTGAACCGATCCTTCTGACAGCGCGCGCGCGATTTCTGATGCAGAAAGAAATGCGATTTCAACGTTATGCAGACCCTTGATAGCGCCTCGATAATTGCGCGCGCCGCCTGGCTGCAGAACTTTCAAACCCGCGCGACCGAAGAAAGCGTGGGTGTTTTCCTGCAGGCGGCCCTTGGAGGGAATGGCGATACTCATTTTACTCATGGGTCAGCCTTTAACGCTCGCTGCAATCCTGTCCAGCCACATGGAAAAGCCAATGGCAGGAACATCCTGGTCGGCCCCGAGAAGGGTCACCAGCTTGTCGTAGCGGCCACCTCCAACCAGCGGACCGGCAATCCTGCTGGACGCAGAATGAATTTCAAAAACAAAGCCGGAATAATAATCAAGGCGGCGTCCGAAGTCTGCGGCGAAAGTCAGACGCGCCGGATCGATGCCCTTGTCTTCAAGAGCAGACAGCCTTTGCTCGAATGCCGCGATGGGCTGTTCCAGCTCAAGTCCGAATTCCTTGCTGAAATTGCGCAAGGACGCAGCGGACTTTGAACAATCGGCTTCCAGGTCAAGATAAGCTGTCAGGATTTCAGCGGCTTTATCATGTCCGCCTGATCCGCTTGCCAATGCCGCCTGTTCCAGGAAGCGATCAGCAATTTCTCCAGGCGTGCGGCCTCCGACTGCAGAAATGCCTGCAATCGAAAGAAGATCTTCAACGACTGCATGTGCTGCTTCCGGCGCGGTGCCTTCCAGGGCGGACAGGAAGCCGAGGCGGACGTCGCGGCTGTCGTCTTCTTCAGCTGCGTTGCCACCGGACATACGGTTGATTGCAGCCTTTAGCTTGTCGGTCTCACCAAAAAGATCACGAAGACGTCGGCGCCACACTGTCGGCAGTTCGAGATTTTCCAGAACGGAAGCAAACAACGTCTCGTCGCCGATGCGGATGGAACAATCCGTCAGACCAAACGTTTCGAGTGCCTTGATGGACAGAGCCAGCATATCTGCATCTGCACCCGCAATATCAGCGCGGCCAAGGCTTTCTGCCCCAAGCTGGGGAATTTCTCCAACCCCGTCAGGACGCTGACGAAAGACCGGGCCGTTGTAACAATAGGCGGCTGGCAGGGAGCTAGCTTCCCCGGAAAGATGATGACGGCACACAGGAATGGTAAAGTCCGGCCTGAGGCACAGATCTACGCTGTCCGCGCCATTGGTCAAAAACAGCCGGCGGCGGATATCTTCACCCGTCAGATCCAGAAAGACGTCAGCAGGCTGCAGAATCGGCGGGCTGACATGATCATGCCCGGCTGCCTTGAACAGCTCAAGAACCGCTTCGATCTTCGCCGGATCCAGTCCGGATGTCTGTGCCGCCGGTATCATCAATCAGCCCTCTTTCTGGCGTCTGCGGTCTTCGGCCTGGCCGTCCAGAATCCCGCGCACGGTCTCAATCAGGTCAGCTTCCTTTGTGGTGACCTGCGCCGGGCGGCTTTCGCGCCATGTGACGTTGTCGGTGATTTCCTCCGAAAGCCGTTTGCCTTCGATAAGGTCCTTGATTTGAATTTCTCCGGCATCCCGTTCGTCAGAGCCCTGAATGATTGCGACCGGGCAACCGCGCCGATCAGCATACTTCAGCTGGTTGCCGAATTTCTTCCAGTTGCCCTGGTACATTTCTGCCCGGACGCCGACCGAACGCAGATCCTGAGCCATCTTCTGATATCGACCCAAGGCTTCGACGTCGCCATCCATAACGGTGACCAGAACCGGTGCAACAACATCGTTGGTGTCCAGCTTGCCAAGGTTCTTCAATGCCGTCATCAGGCGCGAAACGCCGATGGAAAAGCCCGTTGCTGGAACGTCCCGGCCGGTAAAGCGTTTGACCAGCCCGTCATAACGTCCTCCACCACCAACTGACCCGAACTGGACAACCTCACCCTTTTCGTTGGTGACATCGAACAGGAGTTCAGCTTCGAATACAGTACCGGTATAATACTCCAGACCGCGAACGACGGACGGGTCGATCTTGACCCTGTCTTCTTCATAACCGCAGGACGCAAATATCGCGGCCATGGTGTTCAGTTCGGTGACACCTTCGTTTTCAAGCGAACCGGTGCCGGACACAAACGCGACGATGCTGTCAATTGCTGTTTCCTCAAGCTCCGCGCCCTTGGTGAAGTCACCGCTTTCGTCCTTGCGGCCCGCTCCGAGCAAAAGTCGCACACCTTCGATGCCGAACTTGTCTAGCTTGTCTATGGCGCGCAGAACTGTCAGGCGTCGGGCCTCATGTTCTTCGCCGCCGAGGCCGATTGACTCCAGAACGCCGTCCAGAACCTTGCGGTTGTTCACCCGGATGACATAGTCGCCACGCGGAATGCCGAGGGCTTCCATTGTGTCTGCCATCATCATGCACATTTCTGCATCGGCCTGTACGCCGGGCGCGCCAACCGTGTCAGCATCGAACTGCATGAATTGGCGGAACCGGCCCGGTCCCGGCTTTTCGTTACGGTAAACCCAACCCGACCGATAGGTGCGGTATGGCAGCTGGATTTCGTTGATGTTTTCAGATACGTGCCGCGCGAGCGGTGCGGTCAGATCGTATCGAAGGCTCATCCATTGCTCGTCTTCATCCTGAACGGAAAAGACACCAGCATTCGGGCGGTCCGTGTCCGGCAGAAATTTGCCAAGGCAATCGGTATATTCAAATGCTGGTGTTTCGACCGGGTCGAAGCCATAGCGTTCATAGACTGCACGGATGCGCCCAAGCATTTCGTCTGTGGCGCGGATGTCTTCGGCAGAGCGATCAACAAAGCCGCGCGGCAAGCGGGCCTTTAGTTTATTCGGTTTTTTCTTGGCCATGAAGTTTCTTGGGTCCTGGCGAGTTCCTGGCCAATTGCGGGGCGAAATTCCGCCAATCAACCCTGGTCATGTTGGCGTTGTCCTAGACGAAACGGAACCTGAGAGCAAGGTTATCGGCTGCTTCTGCAGGCCGGGAAGCATCAGCTTGTTTTGAAACTTGAAATCGAAATCACGATGAATGTCTTGTTTCGATCACGGCCGCAGATAAAAGGAGCGGCTGGTGCGCGACTGAAATCCAGCGAGATTTTGATTGGAAGGCCTCGCGAATTTGGCATGTCTTTTCTTGCCATTAATCTCTTACAAGCTATGGTCCGCGCGAACTTGTTGGGGTAGTGGCCCGGTTACCAATTGCCGGGTAAAGTGAAGTGGTTGAATACAGATATGGATAGTGCGGTGGGCATTGTTGAAAGCAAGGCGGATGTGAGCGGGGGCGCGGTTCAAGGAAACCCCGGCTCGAACGCAGCGGAGCTGAGTGTCATTTTGCCAAGCTTTAACGAGGCCGCAAACATTCCAATCCTTGTAGATCTCCTCGACACTGCATTGGTCGATGTTGCCTGGGAAGCGATTGTCGTGGATGACAATTCGCCTGACGGAACAACAGAGGTCGCCAGAAACATTGCACGGTCCGACCCGCGAGTTCGCGTCATACGCAGGATAGGACGCCGAGGGCTGTCCGGGGCCTGCATTGAGGGCATCCTTGCATCATCAGCCCCATATGTTGCGGTCATGGATGCTGACCTCCAGCATGATGAAACGCTGCTTCCAAAAATGCTGGCCGAAATCAAGCAGGACGATACCGATCTGGTGGTTGCCAGCCGAAAAGTCGACGGCGGCGAAATTGGAGAAGGTCTTTCCTCTTTTCGCACTTGGGGCTCCAACGTTGCCAACGGTCTGGCGCAAAAGCTCTTGAACGTGACGCTCAAGGACCCGATGAGCGGATTTTTCATGGTTCGCCGTGAAAAGGCTGAAGAAATTGCGCCGAGACTGTCGCCTCAGGGCTTCAAGATCCTGCTTGACCTTGTTTCAAGCGCCAATGGCGCGTTGAAAATCAAGGAGCTGCCTTTCACCTTCCGCGAACGCCAGCATGGGGAGAGCAAACTCGACACTCTGGTGACACTGGACTATTTCGGACTATTGCTCGCTAAATATTTTGGCGACGTTGTCTCTGTTCGCTTTCTGATGTTCGGCCTTGTGGGGGCAAGCGGTCTCGTTGTGCACCTGATAGCACTGCGCATGTTTATTCTTGGCGATTTCAGCTTCAACCTGGCCCAGACCGCAGCGTCTTTTGTTGCCATGACCTCGAACTTCTTCCTGAACAACCAACTGACCTATCGCGACAGGCGCTTGCGCGGCGTTGGAGCTCTGATCGGGCTGCTGACCTTTTATGCCGTCTGTTCCGTGGGGGTTCTGGCCAACGTTGGTGTTGCTAACTTGATTTATGCCGATCCGGCCTATTGGTGGTTGGCCGGAACCGCTGGTGCAGTCATGGGTGCTGTGTGGAACTATGCAGCCAGCTCTGCCCTGACCTGGCGCAGATCTTAAAGGTCAGATGTGACAGCCGATCTGAAGTCAGAAGAACTGCCGTTCTTTCTTCGCCCCAGCGGTCTGATCCTGATTGTCGGATCGTTGATGGCGCTGAAACTGTTTGCTGCTAGCAACGCCCATTTCGTTGAAGACGAAGCCTATTACAGGATCTGGGGTCTCAATCCGGCATTCAGCTACTACGACCATCCGCCGATGATCGGCTGGTGGATCGCGACGGGTCAGGCCTTTTTCGGCGACACGATATTTGCTGTTCGTGCCCTGGTTCTCCTGCTTGGGCTGGTCGGATCGATCGCGCTTTGGCGAACCGCCAGTATTCTCTTCGACAGGCGGGTTGCAGGCTGGGCCGTATTATTCCTCAACTCAAGTCTTCTTGTCGGCATTGGCGGCATGCTGGCGACGCCGGATGCCCCTTCGGTTTTCTTCTGGGGGCTTTGCCTCTGGACGCTGGCGGAATTGATCCACTCCCGGAACGCCAACTGGTGGCTGCTCGTGGGTCTGATGGCCGGGTTGGGCTTGTTGTCAAAATATTCCGTGCTTTTTCTCGGGACCGGAATTGTCCTGTGGCTGCTATGGGTGCCTGAAGCACGCCGCTGTTGGAGCGCCTGGCAGCTTTGGGCAGGCGGATTGATCGCTGTGGTCTGCTTTCTACCGGTGCTCTACTGGAACCATCTTCATGAGTGGATGAGTTTCTACAAGCAGTTTGGCAGGGCCGGAACCAGTGGATTTACCTCCAAGTATATCTTCGAGTTTCTCGGCGCAACACTGGGGCTGCTCAATCCGGTGATTGCCGTCTTGACGATATTGGGTTGTGCTCAGCTTATTAGAACGGCGAGAAAAAGAGGCAGCGTTGCCTCGTTGCTGCTGCTTACCTGCCTGCCGTTTGCGCTTTACCTGCTTTATCACTCGCTTCATTCACGCGTGCAGGCCAATTGGCCCGCGCCTTTGTTTCCGGCACTTGCAATAATGGCGGCAGTTTTCGTCGCCGGATTGCGGCCAGAGCAGCACTTCTGGAACAAGTTCGCTGTCGTGGGTGTTCTTCTTGGCATTGTGGTTGCCGTGTTGGTTCAAATTCATGCTGTCTGGCCGGTTACAGGACAGCTAGCCCGCAAGGACCCAACCTTTCAATTGCGCGGCTGGCCGGAAATTGGAATGGAACTTCGTGAAATCGCCACAGCCGAAAATGCAGAATACGTGGCGACCACCAGTTATGGATTGAATGGTCAGATTGATTTCCTGATGAAGGACGATCTGCCCGTTATTCAGCTTACCGAGCGCATACGCTATATCATGATGCCGGAACCGGACATGAGCCTGTTTGACATGCCGGGTCTTTATGTGACGGAGAAACGTCGTAACAAGGCAGGCGAACTTCAAAAGTCCTTCGAGACGGTTGAAGAGTTGGCTATCTTGGAACGGCAGGTCAAAGGCGTGCCACTAGAGGATCTGGTGGTCTACAAGGTACAGGGACGGATCGGGCCTGTTTTCGAACCTATCCCATCGAATTAATCGAGCCGCAATCAAAGTGCAGATCGATAAGAGACTTGCAAAGTTATTGTGAATGCCGCAGGGAAGGTTTCCTGTTTTCTTTCAGTCCGGTCTGCTTTCGAAATTGATGAAGAGAATTACACTTGGTGCTCTGGATTACGGCCTCGCTTTCGGGGTCGACCGGGCTTTGCGCAGCCTGGTTGAACAGGGGCGTTTGAGCGCGCTTGGCGCTCTCGTTGCGACCGAGCTTTGGCCACGTGAATTCAGACCGCTTCAGGAGACCGCCGAAAAAGTTGGAAAACGGGCGCTTTTTGGAGTGACGCTTGCTTTTACCGGTGACAGGGTAATGCCTGTGAGTTCGCGCATGCAGGAGATCTACGGCGACCTGATGTGGAGCCGGGAAAAACTGCAGCGACGTGCATTCTTTCGGCTGCTACCGGACGAACTGCTTTTGACCGAGGCTCAGGCGCAATTGGCGCGATACAGCATCTTGATGAAGAGGCAGCCCGATTTTGTTGCTGTGCGCGAGGGACTTCTGGCCAGAACCTCGTTGGCGAAAATAGTTTTCAGGGCGATCAAACACGCCGATTTCGATGTGCCGCCGCTTGTTATCTTGCCAGTACGGCGCGGTTTGAAAACGCACAGGCTCAGGCGCCTGGCCAAATCCTTCGGTCTCGAAGTTTTGCCCAAGGCCAATCCTCTGCCGGAAATCAATGATCCGGAGGAATTGCATCGCCTGTTGCACAATCATTTCGATGGTATGGTTGACCGCAGTTTTGTTGCAGCCATTCCCGGACGGTCTGACGATCGCCTCAGGCGTGACGAACATCGCAAGAAAATCGCCATTCGAGAGTGCCAGTACGAAGTTCTGTCCAGTGATCGGTTTTTCCGGACGTTGGACAAAAAGGACGTGTTTTTGAATTAGGGCACCTGCTCTTGAGCATGTGGACTGGGCCCGGACAACGAAAAAACGGCTCTGCGGGGAACAGAGCCGTTTTTCGTGGAGGTCTGAAAGGGGGGAGGGGCAACCCCGCTTCCATGACTTTAGATATAGGATTATTTTGCTTGAATGCACGTGATGAACATCACAAGATTGTTTTTGTTCGTTGAAAGTTCGTATCAGCGGTGCGGCAGGGGGGTAGAGTGGAAGAAATTAGAGATTTCCTGAAAAACAGTTTTTCCTTGGAAGGGCTCGAGCCGGGATTGGCGACCGGTTTATCCCGTCTCGCCAGATCAATGAAAATTTCCGCAGGTACGATACTTTTTGAAAACGGTGACCCGGGAAACGGCTTTTACGCTGTACTTGAAGGGTCTCTCAAGGTGTCGCTATTGTCCGTTGATGGTGACGAACAGTTGCTCGCCGTACTTGGACCGGGCGATCTCGTTGGTGAACTTGCGTTGCTGGACGGGCGCCCGCGGTCCGCTACAGTCATTGCTTTGAAAGATGCGCAGCTGGCCTTCGTGGACAAGGCGGCTTTTCAGCGCTTCTCCGATGAACACCCTGCTGTCTATCGTCATATGCTGTCGATTGTCGGCAAAAGATTGCGTCAGGCAAACGATGTGTTGGCGGCGCGCTCGTTCCTGCCGCTTCCTGGCCGTGTTGCGCAAACTCTGCTCCAACTTGCCGAGACGTTCGGAAAACCTCTGGACGATGGCCGGATGCTGATTCATTACAAGCTCAGCCAGGCCGATATTGCCAACATGGCAGGTGCAGCACGAGAGAACGTCAGCCGCGTGCTGAATGATTGGAAACGTTCCGGCACGATCAGCCGTATTTCCGGTTACTACTGCATCGAACAACCGGATTTTCTGGAAAAGGCTTCAACGCTCTAAACGGTTGTTTCCGGCAAAGACGCCCTCTGGGTTCCGGCCAGAATTGTTGCCAGTGTCTGGGTGTTCAGGCTGTCCAGAAAAGCCTCGGACGCCTTTGCCATTGCGCCCTTGAGCGCGCAGCGTGGCAGGAAAGTGCAAATGGTCGGTTCCGGTTTCAGACAAGCGACCACGCCAAGATCCGGCTCGATCAGCCGGACCACGTCACCCAGCCATATCTGGTCTGGTGTTTTCGCGAGCCGGATGCCGCCACCACGGCCTCGTGTTGTCTCCAGATAGCCGCCTCTGGCCAGATGCGCCACGATTTTCATGACATGTGATTTGGCCAGGCCCAGCTGTGTCGTCAGCTTGTCGACGGTCTGTGGTTCATTCGATTGGCCTGTCGCCATCAGAATTCTGAGGGCAAAATCACTGGCCTGACTGAGGCGCATGGCAGGGTCCTATAAAACATTCATCTCAGATGTTGATTTTAGACAAGAGATGTGGCATTTAAAAGATGCATCTTGAATGAATGTTTGGAGAAGGTGATGGCAGTCGGTAATTCCGTCATGAATAAGAACAGTTTTCAGGGGCGGTCCGGTAATTCGGCAGGAGACCGTTTGCGCCGTTACGAAGACGTGGACTCGCAAGCGATACAGGTGCTGGTGCATACATTTTACGGATGCATTCGAAAACATCCGCGTTTGGGTGAAATCTTTGAACGCCGTTTGGCTGGCCGATGGGACGAACACCTGCCGCGGATGGAAGCCTTCTGGCAATCCGTGTTGCTGAAAAATGGCGCCTACAAGGGCAAGCCCGTTCCGGCGCATCTTAAACAGAAGGAACTTGTGAGTTCCGATTATGGCGAGTGGCTCGGTGTCTTTCGCCCCGTCGTGCGGGAGCTATTTGTGCCGGACCTGGCGGATGAGATCATTCTGGTCGCCGAACGGATAGCCCAGAGCCTTTGGCACGCCACCTTTGGATTTGCCGGTTCAGCCCCACCACCGGAGCTTTCCTCCCAACAAGCAGAATGGAGTGGATCATGCTGGTAGCAATCGTACTCGTGGCCGAAGCGCTGGTCGTTGTGTGGTTCACAGTTTTCTGTTCCATGCTCATGTCGATGTATCTGGATTCCAGAAAAATGCAGTTGCCCAGGCTGGATGTCGCAGGGCGTACGTTGATCGGCAGCGCCAAGCTCGCTTTCATCACCGGGATACTGGCGCTGGTCGTGCTCACAATCACGGAAATTCCCTCAATTGGTTAGGAAGGATCCTAAAATGTTGAACTCAAAACTGTTGCACCGCGGACTGCCCATCCTGTTGATCTGGGTAGCGGCACCCATGCCGTTGTGGATCATGGCGATCCTTATGCTGGTCATATAGGAACAAGGCCTTGTGATCTTTTCGTCTGAAGGTAGTCTCTTCTTGTTGCAAAAAGGGAGAACTCAGGCGTGAGCGACGAACAACCAACTGGCGATCTGACACTGCGCACAATGGCGATGCCTGCCGACACAAATGCAAACGGTGACATTTTTGGCGGCTGGGTGCTGTCGCAAATGGATCTGGCTGGTGGCATCGCCGCTGGACAGAGAGCTGAAGGCCGTGTGGTGACCATTGCGGTCGACAAGATGAAGTTCATCAGGCCTGTTCATGTCGGCGATGTTCTTTGCGTCTACACCGAAGTCGTGAAAGTTGGCCGATCTTCCATGGAAATCAATCTGAAGGCATGGGCTCTCAGGCACCGCTATGGCGAACGGGAAAAAGTCACCGAAGCCATGTTCACCATGGTTGCCGTTGATGACAACGGCAAACCGCGGCCGGTGCCTAAGCAGGATTGATCAATCAGTTCAAGCTTGCCTGTGACGGTTGACGATATCTGCAAAGAGGTCCTCGTCCACTGCACAGGAGCAACCACTTGCCCACAGGTGCAATAGCGCTTTCAAACGCTGGATACGCGTCTCGATACTCAAGGGGGCCTTGTGGCGCGGCAAGCCGCCAATAAGGCGCAACGACTTGATACGGGCGAGCACGCAATCTTCGGCGGCACGCACCCAGACATCGACAGAGGCCAATTCAACGCTCTCTGGCAAATGTTTCTCGATCAGGTCTGCCGCACGTCCGGCAAAAGGCTGTTGAGACAAAAAATCCTCCATCGGTTGCCCGAGGAGGACTGGCGCAGGAAGTAACCGGTTAGTTGCCGACAAGCCTCTTTGAGGTTCACGTCAGCCGCATCCCTGTTGCGGAACCACCTTGCCCGGTCAGGCAGGTTGGCGAGGGCGCCAGCCCTTCTCTTGATGATTTCGGGCTTATGCCATGTCATTTGGAAGTTGGCAAGTCGGTGTGCGCAAGCAACGTCACCTTTTTAGGTGACTGGTCTTAGTCAGGTTTAAGGAACAGGCCCGATTAACGATGACGGTCATAATCAATTCGTCCATCAACCAGATGAATACGCCTTTCCATGCGCGAGGCGATATCCAGGTCGTGGGTCACGGCTACCACGGTCGTGTTTTGTGTTTCGACAATTTTCTGCAGGCTCTCGAAGACCTGCTCTGTGGCGGAGGAATCGAGGCTGCCGGTTGGTTCGTCGGCAAGGATCAGGTCCGGCGTATTTGCCAACGCCCGGGCTACAGCGACTCGCTGACGCTGACCGCCGGAAAGCTGGGCCGGGAGGCGGTGCAGAAATTCCTCCAGCCCGAGATCTGCAAGAAGTGTTTTGGCATGGTCAAGCTGATCCCGCTGCGGCAGTTTTCCAAGCTTCTGCATGGGGATCATGACATTGTCGAGAACTGAAAATTCGGGCAACAAAAAGTGGAACTGGAAGACGAACCCGATTTGTTCAAGACGGACCTGCGACAGTTCTGCGGAGGAAAGTTCATCTGTTTTGGTGCCGCGGATCAGTACATCACCTCTGGTTGGCCTGTCGAGGAGGCCCAATAGATAGAGAAGTGAAGATTTTCCAGATCCCGACGGTCCAGTGATTGCGACAAACTCTGCTTCGCCTACCTCGAAACTGATATCTTCGACGAGCGTGACCGGCACAACGGCAGGAAGTATACGCGTGAGATTGCGAGCTTCCAGCAGAGCGGAAAAACCAGCTGTCTTTTGTGCTGCAAGGGAGCTCACGTTGCCCCCCTAATGATATCTACCGGGTTGAGCCGCGCTGCTTTGCGTGCCGGGATAAAACCAGCAATCCCTGAAGAAAAAAGCGCAAGCAGACTGGCGGCAACATAATGAAGTGCTGAGAAATAAATGGGCAGGCGGGTCATTTCCACATTGGTCGTTAATTCGAATTCAATCGAGGACAGATAGCTCGACAGGCCAAATCCAAGCATCGAACCGGCGATAGCCCCCATGACACCAATCACCAGACCTTCCAGCACGAAGATCTGTTGAATGTCCGCCTCGGGAAAGCCGAGCGACTTCAAAATGGCGATGTCCTTTGCCTTTTCGTGAACGATTGTCGAGACGATATTGAATATTCCAAAACCAGCCACGACGAGAATTGCCCCCACGGCTGTGTACATGATGATGTTTCTGACAAGAAAGGCCTCCATCAGGCCTTCGTTGGCTTCCTCCCAGGAAATGGCTTTGTAGCCGAGCTGACGCTCGGCCCGTGCAGCCACGACATTTGCCTCACTGATATTGGCAAGCCGTATGGAGATGCTGTTGATGATGTCAGGTTTTTCCAGAAGGATCTGGACCGCCTTGAGAGGAGCATAGGCAACGCTTTCATCGTTGGCGGTGACTCCGGTGTGAAATGTACCGACGATCTTGAACCGCTTGGCAATGCCGTTCGCAGAAGTCAGTGTCACCGTATCGCCGGGACCTGCCCCAAGGCGCTCGGCGGCTTTGTCGCCGAGGACAAGTCCGTTTGAAATGGTATCAAGATCTTCAAAAGTCCCCTTACGCATATCGTCGCTGATTTTTGAGACTTTCAGTTCGCGTCGGGGTATCACGCCTATCAAGGTCATGCCGATGTCCTGCCCGCTGTAGCGCAGGACGGCTTGCCCACTCAAGCGCTGGGCAAGGTTGCCGTTCACCCAATCCCTGAGCGAAGCGAGGGCTTCTATCGGGTTGCGGATGCCGCGCAGATCTTCCCGGGGGCGCAGACCATGAAATTCGATGGCGTCATAAACCTTGCTAGCAGGTTGGACAGCGGGCGAACGTTGCTCATCAAGAATTTGCACATGCGGGATGGCTTCGATCAGCGTCTCCATGAAATCGCGTTGGGAGCCCTCCATTAGGCTGGCCATGGCAACAGAGAAACCTACTCCCAACGCGACGCCGAGCGTTGAGACTATGGTCTGCCGCAGACGGTTCCGGACATGGGTTGCCGCAATCCGCAGTAACAGCATCATTGCGCGCCTCTTGCTTCCGGTTTTACTTTTTGCCCGTCTGTGAGGTCTGGGCGATATGGAAACACGATACGTGCATCAGCACCTACGCCCTCCACCACTTCAACGGCACGGGTTCCCCAAATACCGGTCTTGATTTCGACGCGTGATACACGGTTTTTCGCGTCGACCATCTGAACAACCGAACCGTCAAAGGAGGCGAGTGGCAGCAGCGTGGCGTCATTCTCTTCGCGCGTGACGATGTTGATCTCCGGGGTCATTCCGATCAGTAGAGGTGTATTCTCGGGGAGATCGAGGTAGACCCGATAGTTCTTCAACACCGGATCACCCTTCGGTGTGATACTGGAAACTTCTGCCTTCAGTTCCTGGTCGGGAAATGCGTCAGAACGAATGAGCGCGAGATGTCCCTTCGTGACCTTGGGGATGTCTTCTTCGTTCACTTCGGCGACCAATTGAAGCGGTTGTGGCTGTCCTATCCAGAACAAGATGTCGCCGGGTTCAGCAACTTCGCCAACCGACCCGTCCTGACGCAACACGACGCCGTCCATCGGAGATACAATACGATAGTCAAGGAGCCGTTCCTTTTGGGCGGCAATCATTGCGTTGACGCGGATGAGTTCGCTTTGAGCCTTGTCGTAAACCTGCTGACTAACCACCCGTCGTTCCAGAAGCTGTTGCGCTCTTTTACGGTCAGATTGGGCAAGTGCCTGTCTGGCTTCCAGTTCGGCCAGAGTGGCGCGAGCGTCTCCGCTGTCTAATTCGGCAAGTTCGTCTCCCTTTTTGACTTTCATGCCTTCGCAGCCGCAAAGGGTGACGATGCGTTTGCGAACGATACTGGTTACTTTCGCCCATCTTACCGGTTCAACCACAGCTGTTGCATAGACGACTTCTGCCGCGCGGCCGTTTTTCGGGCGTATGAACTCGACCACAGGCGGTCTTGCCGACCACCAGTACCAGCCAAGAACTGCGGCAACAAATGCCGAAAACAAAACCAAATAGCGTAAAAACCGCATGATGCACCTGCACAGGTTGTGTAGGTGAGATTAACCTGCTGGGATCGTAAATCCATGGCCTGGATCAAATTCGTCGGCTTCAAGCCAGGTTTTCGGTCAGGCGGCGGGAGACACGATCAATAGTGTGGTGGTTTTTCGATCTGGTGACCGGGTGCTGTGTTTTCCAGAAGCTCTCCAACCTGGTCGGTCATGCTCACAAGCTTTCTTGTCACACGGTCGATTTGCCTGGCTTGTTCGGCGACAACGGTGCTGAGCTCATCGATCGTATGGTTGGCGTGGGCGAGATCAATCTCGAGTTTTTCCAGCCTCGTCTCATGGTCCTGTGACACAGCCTGCCTCCTGTCGTGTATTTCCATTTCTGGCAGCAGTCAGCGCCACCTGGTTGGAAGCACCTATAAAGGGTGTGGGACGGAAGAAAACATTTTAATTCATCGTTTAATGGCGATGGGTTTAAATGCGCAGGAGGTTTCCTATATGGATCCTGTACCCGGACCGGGCCACAAGGCCAGATCGATTGATTGAGAGCGCAGCATGAATGCCATACCCGACTTCAAGATCTCCCAGAAATGGCCAGCGAATTTTCCTGACCGGATCCAGCTTTATTCGCTGCCGACGCCAAATGGCATCAAGGTATCGGCGATGCTTGAAGAGACAGGTCTGGCCTATGAACCGCACCTGGTGAATATCCTCACCGGTGACCAGATGACCGCTGAGTTTCTGTCTCTCAATCCGAACAACAAGATCCCTGCGATCATTGACCCCAATGGTCCGGACGGCAAGCCGCTGGCGCTTTGGGAGTCTGGTGCCATCCTCCTTTATCTTGCCGAAAAATCCGGCAAAATGCTCCCGGAAAACCCTTCCCGGAAGTATGAAGCGATCCAATGGGTTATGTGGCAGATGGGTGGCTTCGGGCCAATGACCGGTCAGCTTGGATTCTTTCACAAGTTTGCCGGTAAAGACTTTGAAGATCGCCGCCCGTTTGAGCGTTACCGCGACGAGGTCAAACGGTTGCTTGGTGTGCTTGACAGGCAGCTGGAAGGCCGCGCGTTCATCATGGGCGACGAATATACCATCGCCGATATCTCGTCCTGGCCCTGGGCACGGAACATCAATGGCTTTTACGAGGCTGCAGAAATCGTTGACTACCACAACTTCAAAAACGTCGTGCGTTGGGTCGACACCTGCCTGAGCCGCCCGGCCAGCGAAAAGTCGATCAACATCCCACCGAGACCTTAGGTTTGAGCGTCCGGCTGGCATGGACGGGTAATTTGATCAGTACGATGCCAATCCAAAATATCGCGCCGTCCCGGGCTCGATCCGGGACTGCTTTTCGCAGCCACGTCTAGCTGGCCCCGGCTCAAGGCCGGGACGGCATTGAACAGGAGATAAAATTCCTTAAGTGTGCGGGGTCATAAAGTGGAAGCCAGGTCTGTAATCAGTCGTCTGATGATTATTCTGGTGATGTTTTCAGTATGACCGGGGTGGGATTTAATAGGCTGTATCCGTTACCGCATGTTGACCGCATATATTACTTTGAAAACATCCCTCATCATGAAGTGCTGGTCACCGCACCAATAATCCGTTCTGAAAAGTTCACGCTCTGGCCGCTAACGTCGAGCCTTCCGTTGGGCAGCCGGACATCGGGCGCAACTTCTGCCAAAAAGTCTCTCAACGCCGACAAAGCTGTATCTTTTGTTTTCCTGGCCATGAACAGTCCTTTTTAGACCAATTTGTAGGCCAATCCACAAAGATGCAATAGAGCGCCTCGCTACATTCAAGAAAAGAGGCCAGGCGTGTTTGAATTGATGTTGTTATGCGTTGCAGGTTTTGCAACGGGGCTCCTGAACGCTGTCGCCGGCGGCGGCACATTTCTGAGTTTGCCCGCGCTTCTCTACGTCGGCATCCCTCCTGTCAGTGCCAATGCGACGGCAACCCTGACAGCACTACCCGGCTACATGAGTAGCGCATGGGCATTCAGGGACGACATGCAGGCAGAGGGTCGCCTGAGACTGCCAACGATCATCGGTCTTGCTGCTATCGGCAGCGTGCTGGGGGCGGTTTTGCTGATCGTGACCCCAGGCAAGACTTTTCTCTGGATCGTGCCATGGTTGCTGTTGGTGGCCACTGTGCTCTTCGGCTGCGGCCCATATCTGTTGCGAATGATGCAAATGCGGGGAGGCAGCGGTGCCGGAGCTCTATTTTCTGCACTCGCGATCCTCGCCGTTTCCATTTATGGCGGCTATTTCAATGGCGGTCTCGGGATCATGTTGTTGGCCGCCTTTGGGTTGCTTGGCTATGTGAACCTGCACGGCATGAACGGGCTGAAAAATGTCCTGTCGGCGATCCTCTCGCTGATCTCCGCACTGACTTTCGTCACTGCGGGGCTAATCGCCTGTGAACAGGCGTTCGTCATGGCGGGCAGCGCGACGTTGGGCGGTTACATCGGGGCTCGCCAGAGCCGCAAGATCGTCCGGACAGACATCCTCCGCCATTTCGTACTGGCAATCGGCGCGATCATGACTTTGATTTTCTTCGTTCGTTGATGGCGTATCGATCATTGCCTACGCCAAACAATTGTGGTTCCAGATCTGTCTGGTCGTTATCTCCTTTTGGCCACCGGGCGGTGGTGTTGGTTCGACCTGAAAATAAATGACAAAGGTGGACAGTGCGGGCATCCCGGTGTGGCTTTTCGACCAATTCCGGCACAAAAAGCGCGCGTAGTTGCGGGCAAGAGTATGATGCGTGTCGTGATAGGACCGATCTTCCATGATAGATAAAAATTTCCGCCACCGATAATTCGCGTAAACCTCGGAAACTATCTCGGGCTTGTCAAAATTGGCGAGCCCTATACGGTTCCAGTAAACATCAACGATGGTCCCGTCCGACAAGTCGCCTTCAATAACCGGCCAGGGGCTTGTCGTTTCAGGGTAGGGCGCAAACATTGTCCAGTTCTGATGAAGCCCCAAGGCCTGCCGGACCGCCACGAACGATCCCGGAAGGGTCAAGCCGCTCCATGGAAGAGTCGAAATGTTCTGGATGGTGACGAAGACCAGAAAAATAGCTGCAAGGGTCTGTGTGACAAGGCCAAAGCGGGCCTCGCTTTCACGCCATGGCAACAATCGTTTTGTTACACGGGAAAAACGAGGGCGATTTGCGCCGACCCAATCATAACAGCGGTCGCCGATCCTTCGAAAAAAGCTGCGATCGAGCACCCAGGCCAAGGGAAAGAATATTGGTGAGACGCTAACCAGTCTTGAAATTGCTTCAAACTTGAAAAATCGCTGTTCGCCCAGGGTAAGGACCCAGGAGTTTCGTCTCTCTAGTTCCGCGCCAATTTCGGCGTCTTCTTGCGCCGGCCTTATGGGGATCGAGGGCAGGAAAAGAAACACTCTGAGGATATGGCAGGTCTTCTCGCAAAAATCGCAGCCTTGGTCAAACCAGATCGCGACAGGTTCGAGCGCTCTTTTTCGAAACCAGATGCCCAATTTGTCCCACATCCAACCCGGCATGAATGTCAGGTTCATGACGATTGAGATGAACGGGAAGAACCCGATTTCGAGAAAAGCCAAAAACGCCAGATGCATGGTTATGAAAGCCAGCATGACCAGGGTTCGAAAGGTGCGATGAAAGATCGGCGAGAAAATCAGGACGGGGCCGACAAACTCCAGTGCATAAACGTAGTAGGTCAGCCCCGTCATGATTTCGTTGAACTGACGGAACCAAAGGGCAAAGGGCGTTACAAAATAATCGAGTTGAAGGGCGTAATAGACGGCGCTCCCCTCCTGAAACCAGATGGGATGGGTCTTCAACAGGGCGCTGAAGAAGTACATGGACATGCCCTGTAGCAGGAGAGCTGTGGTCGCAATTGACCAGTAGGCGTTTTTTGAGAAGCGCTCGGTCTTGTCGAGGGCAGCATCGATTGAATAGCGTGCACCGAGCGGCAGGAACATGGCCCAGAACAGAAGCAACAGTGCAAGATTATCTTCACCAGACAAAATGAAGGTGTTTCTGTTTTGAACCGACAGCATCAGGCCCCACGAAACGACCGTGCCCAGTCGCGTGCGCCAACCAAGAATAAGAAGGACGGCGAAAATGGCCGCCACCAGAAACAGCAGGGACTGGAACCAGGCCGAGCCATTGGCAAAGTGAAACGACCAGGTGCTGAAATAGAGGTAATCAATCTGAACGGCACGGGGCATTATTCCCGCGTCAGTATAATGTGCAACCAGGTCACGTGAGCGATAGCAAAGGTCAATGAGAACGTAGACACCCAGCAAAACTCTGAACAGGGCGAGGGTTCGAAGATCTATGCCGAAAACTGTTCTAAGCGGGGTAAACTTCACACTGATAGACTTCATCGCACCGAGCCACCTGAAATTTCCTGGCGTGTAGCTGCTCCGCATGATGTTCGCTTATGGTTAAAAAACTCAATGGTTCAACCAACCGGCTAACAAACAATGGAATTCGTATTCGTTTCACCGCCAGAGTTGTGATGCGAGAACGATCGCGAATGAAGTTCTGACTTTGCAAAAGGGTGAGCCGCTGGTTCACCCTTGAGATTAGCACCGTCTGGAACGACTGGCTTAGAAGCCCATGCCGCCCCCAGTGCCGCAAAGCGGCAACAAACTGAAAAACATGGGCCGCAACGCAAAAGGGCGACCCGAGGGCCGCCCTTAAACTTTGGATCACTTGGAACGACTGGCTTAGAAGCCCATGCCGCCCATGCCGCCCATGTCGCCGCCCGGCATTGCCGGAGCGCCTGCGTCTTTCTTCGGCAGCTCGGCAACCATGGCTTCAGTGGTGATCAAGAGACCAGCGACGGAAGCTGCGTCCTGCAGGGCAGTACGAACAACTTTGGTCGGGTCGATGATACCAGCTTCGATCATGTTGACGAATTCTTCGGTCTGAGCGTTGAAGCCGAAGGTGTCGTCGTCGTTTTCCTGGATCTTGCCGACAACGATGGAGCCTTCGACACCAGCGTTTTCAACGATCTGACGGAGCGGAGATTCCAGAGCGCGCAGAACGATCTTGATGCCGGCTTCGATGTCAGCGTTGTCTGAAGTCAGAGCCGCAACAGCTTTCTTTGCACGAAGAAGAGCAGCACCACCACCTGGTACAATGCCTTCTTCAACGGCAGCGCGAGTTGCGTTCAGAGCATCGTCAACGCGGTCTTTTTTCTCTTTCACTTCGATTTCAGTTGCACCGCCAACGCGGATCACTGCAACACCGCCAGCCAGTTTAGCCAGACGTTCCTGGAGCTTCTCGCGGTCGTAGTCGGAAGTGGTTTCTTCGATCTGAGCCTTGATCTGACCAACGCGACCCTGGATGTCATCCTTGGAACCGGCACCGTCAACGATGGTGGTGGTTTCCTTGGTGATGGACACTTTTTCGGCGGTGCCGAGCATGTCGAGCGTCACATTTTCCAGCTTGATGCCGAGATCTTCGGAAATCACTGTTCCGCCGGTCAGGATCGCGATGTCTTCAAGCATCGCCTTGCGACGATCACCGAAGCCTGGAGCCTTGACAGCAGCGATTTTCAGACCGCCACGCAGCTTGTTGACAACGAGAGTTGCCAGTGCTTCGCCTTCAACGTCTTCAGCGACGATGATGAGCGGGCGGGAAGACTGAACAACAGCTTCCAGGATTGGCAACATTGCCTGAAGGTTGGAGAGTTTTTTCTCGTGCAGCAGGATGTAAGGCTTTTCCATGTCAGCCAGCATCTTGTCAGCGTTGGTGACGAAGTAAGGAGACAGGTAGCCACGGTCGAACTGCATGCCTTCAACGACTTCCAGCTCTGTTTCCAGAGATTTGGCTTCTTCGACGGTGATAACACCTTCGTTGCCAACTTTCTGCATGGCTTCAGCAATGTCTTCACCAACTTGCACGTCGCCGTTTGCAGAAATGGTGCCGACCTGAGCAACTTCTTCAGAAGTCGTGATCTTCTTGGAAGCAGCTTCCAGAGACTTGACAGCTTCAGACGCAGCAAGATCAACGCCGCGCTTCAGGTCCATCGGGTTCATGCCGGCTGCAACGTACTTTGCGCCTTCTTTGACGATAGCCTGAGCAAGAACGGTCGCAGTGGTCGTGCCGTCACCAGCGATGTCGTTGGTTTTGGAAGCCACTTCACGCACCATCTGTGCGCCCATGTTTTCGAACTTGTCTTCAAGTTCGATTTCTTTGGCAACGGAAACACCATCTTTGGTGATGCGCGGTGCGCCGAATGCCTTGTCGAGAACGACGTTACGGCCTTTAGGGCCGAGCGTTACTTTGACAGCGTTTGCCAGAGTGTCGACACCTTTGAGCATGCGCTCACGAGCGTCGGAGGAGAATTTTACTTCTTTAGCAGACATATGTTCGTCTCACTTAAATTGGAATGAGGTTGAGATCAGAAGCGGTTCGCTGTGAATTAAGCGATCACGCCCATGATGTCGGATTCCTTCATGATCAGGAGGTCTTCACCGTCGATCTTGACTTCGGTGCCGGACCACTTGCCGAACAGGACGCGGTCGCCTGCTTTGACGTCGACCGGGATCAGCTCACCGCTGTCCTTGCGGGCACCGGCGCCAATTGCGACGATCTCGCCTTCCTGCGGCTTCTCTTGTGCGGTATCCGGAATGATGATGCCGCCTGCGGTTTTCTCTTCAGAGTCTACGCGGCGAACAACGACACGGTCGTGCAGTGGACGAAATGCCATAAGACTTATTTCCTCTCATGAGCGCGCCCCACGCAATGGGCAGCGCGCGAGACATGATTACTAAGGTTGACTTGAACAGGAGATCTTGCGCCTCCCGCTACCAATTAGCACTCCCTCAAGGCGAGTGCTAACAGCGTCATGGATTTATGTAGCTGAGTGCAGCTTGTCAATGCTTTGGGGAGAGAATTTCTTCAGGTCTTATCCCTAAGTGGCATCGCTGTGGTTAACAAAGCGATGCCGATTTGGAAAACACCTGTAAAAGATACCAAATAAGCCGCGTAGCAACCTTTGATCTGTGCTGTTAGTTGGTGCCTGAAACCGTGAATGGCAAGGTGAAGCTGGATTGTTTGCCACTGATTTCGTCTGCAAAGCCAGTTTCAAGCTGGTAATCGCCAGCAGGTAGGCCACTGAACTGGAATGTCAGGCTGGCCCCAAGCTCTCGTTGCTTGGATCTACCTTTACCGGAAAAGACCGCGAAATTGTCCTGCTCCGCGAGAACCTGACCAGACAGGTTCAGGAGCTTGTAGCTCGCGGTGAGTTCATAAGAATAAGTGCCGTCATTTTCAGAAAACGCATAGCCGACAGGTTCAGCATAGACGGAAAGGGCTTCACCATCCGCAATAACAGCCTCTGTCTTTGGCTGATAATGGCCATAGCCTGTTCCAGTGCCCTCAGCGAAGGTGGAGACAGAAAAAGCCAGGTATGAAGAGTTCCAGGCCTGGTCATAGGCCGCAAGTGCGCTGATGAGGGCAGGGGAGAGTGCTGAGCTGTCGTCAGACTGTGCTTGAACAGATAAGGCTCCTGCAATAGTCCCGGTTGCAATGAGAACAGCAGATGCAATCCGCCGTGAGGCACGTCTTCCAGCCAACAATGTCATAATTCCCCGCACGCCCTTAAGTCTTGTCTTTTCTTAGCGATTTCGCCGATATAGACCGACTTTCGGGAATAGACAAGGAAATGTGTGCGTCGCGGTAAACGCAGGTGGTTAAACGCTGGCCGGGTGAACGCTTCGTGCCAGCCAGGATTGACGTTTCCGATAGATGGTCGATGGGCTGATCTCAAGGGCTGCGGCAGCCATGGCGATATTTCCGTCAAAGGCGTCTAGCGCATCCTCGATAATTTGGCGTTCCTGCGACCACAGGGGTTCAATCGCGCCGAACGGTCGGCTGGGTGCTGCAGCGCGGGAGCGCTCGCGGGATAGATCTATGACCGCATTTGGCCGTCCGGATTGGTCCCTGATCGCCATCGGAAGCATGTCAAAGGTAACAGCCGCACCATCGTTCATGACGACAATCTGGCGGATAGTGTTTTCCAGCTGGCGCACGTTTCCAGGCCAGGAATAGGTTACGATCCGGGATTCAGCATCCGCATCAAAACCTCTGAAACTACGCCGTTCTTCCTGCGAGTACCTTTTGAGAAAAGTCTCTGCCAGAGGAAGAACGTCCTCACGGCGTTCCCGCAACGGGGGCAGGTGGATAGGCAATACATGAAGGCGGTAGTAAAGATCTTCGCGGAAACGGCCGGCCGAGATTTCGGCCAGCGGATTGCGGTTGGTCGCACAGATGATGCGCGCATCTACTTTTTGACTTTGCGTATCTCCGAGCCGTTGAAAAGTCCCGGTCTGAAGGAAACGCAATAACTTGCTTTGCAGCAGCAAGTCCATCTCACCTATTTCATCCAGAAAGAGTGTTCCACCATCAGCCTGTTCGGCGGCCCCGGCGCGATTGTCGACTGCCCCGGTGAAAGCGCCGCGTACATACCCGAAAATCTCACTCTCGATCAGGTCTCGCGGGATCGCAGCGCAGTTCAGCGTGACAAACCGGCTCGGTTGCCGATCTGACAAATCATGCACGGCTTTGGCACAAAGTTCTTTACCCGTACCAGATTCACCTGTGATGAACACCGGTGCCTGTGAGGGGGCCATGCGTTTGATCTGATCGTGAACATCAAACATCTGAGCTGAACTGCCGACGAGGCGGCTCAAACCGGCAGCGTCTTCCTCGGAAACTATTGGCTGGAAAGCCTGTTTGGATGTTTCCTGCATGGGTACCGGTTCAGGCGAAGTCGTTGTTCGTTTCGCCGGCGCGGCCGTAACTGGCCTGCGTTGTTCGAGCTGGAAGGATATTTTTGCGGCGAGTGCGTCGAGTGAAAACGGTTTGGTCAGGAAATCATGAGCTCCGGAGCGCATGGCACTGACAGCTCTGGAAACGGACCCCTTTGAAGAAACCGCCATGATAACGGACTTGGGGCACCGCACCGCGTAAGCTTCCAGCGCTTCGTCGCCACCAATAGTTTCCAGATCAATGATGAGTATATCGGTGGATCTATCCGCCAGATCCTGAAGACAGGAAGTTGATTCAGTGTAAAGGATAGGATCCGCGCAACTTGCCGACAATTTTGCGCAAACAGCGGAAGTGCGGGCGGCCTCGGAGGCCGATGCGTCCAATACGCGAACTATTACAGGCAATTCTTTGCCCTCTTTACTCCCCATCGCTGGGTAACTCCCATCGCTCGACTTGGCTCATTCGGAAATCGAAAGATTCGTCAATTTGATAATTCTCCGAACAGGGTAAACAAAGCGTTGTCAATTGACGCATTTTGCAGTTTTTGCAAAATTCTCAGAGGAAAATAGGCCTTTTACGAGGAGGCAACGAAATATCCGGTCACGAAACAAGCAACCCCGAACGCAATTGCTGTCGGAACCGAGATGCGGATCTGGAGAATTCCTTGTAGCTGTCTGGCAGATTTGACAAGGAACCCAGAGTTTCGCACAGGAGGTCGCACGGGCGGCGCCTTTGTTCCCGTCTTGATTGCCTCGTTTGCGATAGAAAAATTATATGGGTGACCGGACGTGCCGGCATGTTTTTCAAAACCAGTGATATTTACAATTTTGTTTTGGGCCTGCGTGGTTTCAATCTCCGCAGGTAAGCCACGCCTGTAGCCGGATCTTTCGGGCGAGATCAGGTCTTCCGGTTTTTCTTCTACTTTCGGGCCAGCGCGTGCTGGACGGAATTCGGGTGCGTAACTACCTTTTGGAATTGATATCCGAACAGGATCTGTAGCTCCCGTTCCTTCATAATATCTCTTCAGCCTGCGCCGAAGCCGCGCCGCTTCCACACGCACGATGGGATCAACGACAGGATTGAAATCCTCTGACCGGCCGAGAGCCTCCACGGCGATCATATAGCCTTTGATTTTTTCCCCTTGCCGCGTGAGCGTCGCCTGCACAACAAATTCAAGGAATGCGCGGAGCTGAGGGGCCGATTGAAATTCTGTGCTGTTGAGGGCCCGCCCGAGTGCGGCATGAACCTGATCATTTGGCAATAGATGCCCGGTCACCGGATTTGATTTGGCGGCGCATGTTCTTCCTTGCTCATTTACCGCGTAGGGACCCGAAGGCGTGGTTACGCGATTGTCCGCACGCGTATCCTTTGCTGTTCCGGGTGGAGGATGTCGGGACGTCCGTCCAGTAGCATGCATGCCAGCCTCCTTAAGATAACTGGTACTTTTAAATGCGCCACGACTTAGTTGCCCAAGCGTAAGTTTAGGGCAATCCCAGACAAATTCAATTGCTAAAGGGGACAAAATATTGGTCTGTAGCGCGAACCACCGGCTGATGTCGCTTGTGGTATATTGGTGTGACCTTGACCTCGAATTGCCAAATTTGCCTGACGCAGGAAGCATAGTCGGGGACAAGTCATGGAAACCGCGTAGCAAAGTGGCTTGCGGATTCGGTTGCGACTGCTTCTTAAGGCATGATTAACCAGTAACTTTTGATTCGAGTCGGATGATTCAGACGCATGGGCCGGACAGGGACCATTTTTGTAGCAATTTGTATGGCCGTGATCGCGCTATCTTCAGCGATAGTGCTGATTTTTCAGTTTGGTCGTCCTTTTGGTGAGGCAGTTTCGCTGTCTCTTGCACTTATGTGCACCATGATCCTCATTCATCTTCTTATCGGCCGGGCCAGGGACCGTGGCGCCGTCAGCGAAGCCGTTGACAGGCTTGAAGAGCGAATGACTGACATTGATGAAGATGTTGGAAATCTGGAAGGGCGTCTGACGGGCATGGAACACACAATGCCTCGCCGTGCCCGCGAGGAGATTGACCCTTTGTTCGCAGAGGTTGAAGTTCTTGGCACCCTGGTGAAACAGATGGCTGAGGCGATGTCCGATCTGGAGACCAAGGTTGAGGATCAGCATTCTCTGACCCCGCCACCGCGGATGCCCAGCTTGCCGCGCTATCCTCAGACGAGCCAGCAACCTCACGGCTATGCAGCCGAGCCGCAACCTGCATATGCAGCAGCGCCGCCATTGGGCGCTGTTCCGCACCCCACGGCTCATCAGCCGCATCACGATACCGCTGCGTCTGATCAGTACTATGAGGGTATGCCGCCTCATGCCCGCGAGATGTCGGAGCTGGACCGTAAATACGGCGTTCATGCTGAGCGGCGTCCGGAAAGTGTCCACCGGGGCCAGGGTGAGGCGAACGGCCATACCCATGATCGCAACTTTGAAGATGCGCACCTGCCAGTGCTCAATGAGCCGTTGCAGAGCCAGCCATTGATGGCGCCGGAACCGTCGAAGCCGAACCACGCAATGCGCGAACTGATCACTTCGGCCCTGAATGCCAACCGCGTTGAGCTTCATTTGCAACCAATCGTCACCTTGCCGCAGCGCCAGGTCAAATATTACGAAGCGTACACACGTTTACGCGATACCAGCGGAAACCTGGTAGAAGCCTCTGCGTTTTTGCCTGAAGCGGTGCAGTCGGGACAGATTGCGCGCATCGACAACTTGCTGCTGTTCCGCTCAATCCAGGTTATTCGCCGCCTGACATCCCGCAATCGGAATGCAGTTCTGTTTTGCAACATTTCGTCCGTTTCTCTGGTGGACGAGACTTTCTTCCCGGGTTTCCTGGAGTTCGTGAAAGCCAATCAGAATTTTGCAGACGTCTTGGTGTTTGAATTCTCACAATCAGATATTGCCGAAATGGGGGCAGTTGAACTTGAAAGCTTGAGCGCGCTCTACGATCAAGGTTTCCGGTTCTCGATTGACCAGATTTCAGACATGAAAATGGACTTCAACTCATTGGCGGGCCGCGGGTTCAAATACGGTAAATTGAACGCTGATTATCTGATTGGTCGGCGTGAAGCCATTCATGGACATATTCATCCCTCAGATTTCGGCGACTTGCTACACCGGTACGGCATGGAACTGATAACGGACCATGTGGAAACAGAGTCGCAGGTGCTGGAATTGCTGGACTACGATGTGAAACTTGCACAGGGCAATCTGTTTTCCCCACCACGGCCGGTTCGAGCTGAAGTGCTCCAAGGAGCACCGGCGCCAGGTCCCACAGGTCCTAGAAGAACAGCGGCGGGATAATCATCCCGCCGTTCTTCATTTCATTTGGTGATCAACAGGTGTTCTTAGCCCTGCTTGGGGCCGACTGTGATGATTGTCGGCGTCTTCTCGGCAAGTAATCTCTTGGCTATGCGTTTGATGTCCTCGAGCGTGACCGCCTGGATCTCACTGTTTCGGCGCTCGAAATAATCAATGCCAAGGTCGGCATTTTGCAAGGCGACCAGTTGGCGGGCAATCTTGCCCGAACTATCGAACCGCAGTGGGTAAGAGCCGGTGATGAACTGTTTTGCAGATTTGAGTTCTTCTTCACTCGGCCCTTCCGTCGCCATCCGCTGAAATTGCTGGAGCATCACATCGACGGTTTCATCGGCTCTGTCAGCTTTTGTGGCCGCCGAACCTATCAAGAGACCAGCGTGTTCGTATGGCGAGAGCGATGTGCTTGCACCATAGGACAAGCCCCGTTTCTCACGAACTTCTTCATACATCCAGGATGTGAAGCTGCCGCCGCCCAGTATGTGGTTCATCACATAAGCAGCCTGATAGTCCGGGTCGTCTCGCTTGAGACCAGGCAAACCCAAAAGGATTGTTGTCTGCGGGACTGCGAGTTCCCGTGTAATCTCTTCGCCGTATTTCGGTGAAAGTTCGACTACAGGCTCCAAAGCTGAGTTATTGGGCAGGGTTGCAAACACCTTGTCGAGCAGTCCCTTTAGTGTTTCGGCATTGATTGCACCGACAACACCGATTGTTAGCCCCTTTTGAGTCAGGATCTTTCGATGCTGGTCGGCGAGGTCATCGGCAGTGAGCTTGTCAATTGATTCAACACTTCCAAGCGTAGACCTGGCGTAGGGATGTTTCCCGAACATGGCATTTGCAAGCGATCGACCGGCAATTGCGTCCGGATCGCTTTCATTGCGTCTGGCCCGGGTCTGCAACTGGGTCTTCATACGCTCGACAGGTGTTGCGTCAAACCGTGGTTCGTTCACGGCGATTGCCAACAAGTCACTCGCCTCTGCAAGCGTTGGGGTGAGCGTTCGCAAGCTGCCATAGAAACGGTCTTTACCCGCGCTGAAACCAACGCTTACGACCAGTTTTTCCAATTGGGCCTGAAAGTCTTCAGAGGTAAGAGTACCAGCTCCCTCGTCCAGCGTTGCAGCAAGCAGGCGCGTCAAGCCGTCTTTGCCTTCGGGATCTTGAGCAGAACCGCCTTCAAAAGAAAAATTAAGTGCGACAATGGGAACGGTGTGATCTTCAACCAGCCAGGCTTCGATGCCTTCCGGGCTGACGACCTTTTGTATTTCGACAGCGTTCGCCAATCTGGCAAAACCCAGAAAGGCGATGAGCGCGATTGTGACAGCGGGAACGAGGTCCCTGAACCGGGGTTTCTGGGTCATGATCAGGATTTGTCTTCAAGTTGTTTCGTGTCGGACTGAGCTGCTTCAGGTTCGCTCGGCGCTTCCAGACGCAATTCGCCTATAACCGGCTTGGCAGTCAAATAAGCTCTTGCGGCTTCTTCAACATCCTGCGGGGTGACCGCTATGACCTGAGCAGGCCAGCTTTGCACGCCCTCGATGGTCTGTCCGGTCGTCAGGGCGCTGCCAAACAGGCGTGCAAGTCCAGACTGACTGTCCTGCGCATAGATCGCACTGGATATCATGCTGTTTTTCGCACGCTCAACTTCTTCCTCGCTGACACCGGTTTCGAGCAGCTTGGCAAGTTCGTCCGCTATCAGACGTTCCATGTCTTCAAGCGAGTGACCCGGGCGAGGCGCTGCGTAAAGCCCGAAACGACCGTCATCCAGCGCCCCACCCTGATAATAAGCTCCGGCGCTGATTGCCGCTTCCTTGTCCAAAACCAACGACTTGTGCAGACGGCTGGATGGCCCTTCACCCAGAACATAAGCAAGAATGTCCAGCGCTTCAGGTGTCGTACCTGAGCCGGTCGACTGGCTGGGGACGATCCAGGTTTGCGACAGGGATTCCTGGCGAACCCTAGGGTCCGAAACTGCAATGCGTCGTTCACCCGCAAGAGGAGGCTCGGTCGGACGAACGCGCGCGCCGGGTTCTGCACGTCTTGCAATCTGCCCATAGGTCTCGGCTGCGAGCTCACGAACCTTGTCAACGTCAACATCCCCGGCGATGACCACGACGGCGTTGTTAGGTGTGTAAAATCGATCGTAGAACGCGATTGCGGAATCCTTGTTCAGCGCTTCGATTTCGCTTTGCCATCCGATGACAGGAGATCCATAGGGGTGATTTACGAACGTTATCGCATTCATCGCCTCGCGCAGCCGCGATCCAGGCTCGCTATCGACCCTCATGCGCCGTTCTTCCAGAACAACGTCACGTTCGGGCGCAACAACCTCGTCAGATAGCACCAGATTTTCCATCCGGTCGGCTTCCAGCTTCATCATGAGCGGAAGATGATCTTTGGAAACCCGTTGGAAGTAGGCCGTATAATCCGCGCTCGTAAAGGCATTTTCCTGCCCGCCACGCTCGGCAACCATTTTTGAAAACGCGCCATCAGGATAGGTGGTCGTACCCTTGAACATCAGGTGTTCAAGGAAGTGTGCGACGCCTGACTGTCCTTCGGGCTCGTCCGCTGAGCCGACCTTGTACCAGATCATGTGCGTGACCACCGGTGCGCGGCGGTCTGGAATGACCACAACTTCCAAACCGTTGTCGAGTGTGAAGCTTTCAAGATTGGGAGCGATGACCAGATCGCTGACTGCTGTAACGTCAGCCTTTGCCTGCTCATAATCGAAAATGATCGGCGCGCTGATCAGAAAAACGGGCAGCAGCAAAAGGCGACACGACCGCCTTAGCCCCCTCCGCGAGATGGAAGAAGATAAACAATTTTGCGGGTTCACATGAACCTCCCGTTTCGGGTCTTTTAATGCAAAAGACCTCCGGACTTTATCTTCCATATAGGAAGCAATGTCCGGAGGTCTCGTTACAATTTTGTCATCGGCGGAAAAGCCGCCGTTTTGTCAGGCAAAGGACCTACTTACAATACGCTGATTGTCCTTCAAGACACCGCGGATCCAGTTTTTCAGAATCATATTCGTCGTAGTTGCTCGCCCTACGCTTTTTCTTGGCGACCACTTCTGGCATCGGTGCGTCTGGGGAGGGCGTGCTATAGCCCGTCGGGGGCTCGGTGAGGAAACGCCGCGACGCCAGGCCAGATTGATCAATACCTGACTTCTGCGCTTGGAGCGCCTGCAGACTCTCCCATTCCTTGCGCTGTTCGGCACGCGTCAGTGTCTCACCTTCGGTAATCTCGTTCGCGCGTCGCTCAGCATTGAGGTCGCGTGAGCCAGTAGCTCCGGTAATCTTGAAACCGCGCATTTGTTCCGGGGTTAACGGCTCGCTGTGCATGCGGCTGGAGCCAGCGTAAAGCTGTTTGAGTTCAGTCAGCTGCTCGTTCTCTTTCTGAGACGGCCAATCAGCAGAATTTACCCCTGCGACTGCTGTTTCCGGTTCAGGAAGCTTGTTGGGTTCAGAGGGCATGGCTAGCGGAGCGCGCGGCTTATAGTCGATTGGCTTCTCATTTGGATCGACCGCACCCAGTCCCTTCATGACAGAATCGACAAGTGCAATATCCGGTGCCTGGCTCGTACCATCGGCAGCCTGACAAGCTGCCAATCCGGCGACAAGCGCCAGAATTACAGACTTTTTCACCAACCCAACTATCGTCCGCATAACAGCAGACTCCCCGATTACTCTATGAAAATGCAGGCAGCGTTCTGCTCGCAACCACTTTGTCCAGTCTTAAACCGCTATTTTACGGCTGAATTAGGACCAATTCGGAAACTGTCATACAGGAGACAGGCGACGCCCGCAACGATCCACACATCAGCCAAGTTGAAGACATACCACGAGAAAGTTCCCACGTGGAAATATATGAAATCAACCACAGCACCATAGGCGAGCCGGTCGATCCCGTTGCCAACCGCACCGCTGATAACAAATGCCAGTGCCACTGCAAGCCATCTTGACTGACAGCGGGCCGACCAGATCCACAGGCCAATTGTGATGACAACCGTGATCCCGGCCAGTAACCAACGCCCCAGGTCACTGTTTTGCTGAAACAAGCCATAGGAAATGCCACGGTTCCAAACCAGGACGATATCCAGAAACGGCAGTGCGGATACCGGACCATTGAGACCCAGATCAAAGCTAAAAAGAAGCCAGAGCTTGGATACCTGATCCAAAATCACGCCGGTCAGGACGATCAGAAACACCAAAGAGCTGAACCGGCCCCAAAACAGGGGCCGATTGGTTTGATCGGTCATGACTGAGTTCGGTTCACTCATATTCTGTGCGTTGCTTCCGCATTATGCTGCAGATTGAGCAGCGTCCCATTCCCGCAACGCGTTCGCATCGCGCAAGGTCACCTCAGGATAGTCCGGATCGGAGCCGACCTCGGGCAAAATCTTCCAGGAACGTGCACATTTCTGGCCGTCCGCAAGACCTGGGACGACAGCAACACCGGTGGTGTCGTCCAGAGTGAAAGCGTCTGACGTGGCAGGTTCGGAGGTGAGCGTCAGTTGACTTGTTATCGCAATATCGGCCATGTCCCTGCCTTCCAGAGCTTTCATCAGCTCCGGGTCAGTGACATGAACGATCGGGTGTGCTTCGAGCGAAGAACCGATCCGTTTTTCGCGGCGCTCAATTTCCAAAGCACCCGTAATCACTCTACGCACGGTCTTGATCTTTACCCATTTGGCAGCGAGTACGTCATCTTTCCACGCTGCAGGAACGACCGGGAACTGTTCCAGATGAACAGACGTGTCTTCGCCATAGCGTGAAACCCAGGTTTCATCCATAGTGAAAGGCAACATGGGCGCGAGCCAGGTGACCAGGCAGTTGAACACCTTGTCAATCACGAACAGCGATGCCTTGCGGCGGGTAGAGGAAGCCGCGTCACAGTAAAGCGCGTCCTTGCGGATGTCGACATAGAACGCGGACAACTCAACCGTCATGAAAGTAAAGAGCTGGTGAAAGATCTTTTTGTAATCGAACTCCCAGTAGGCTTCACGAACCATTTCATCGAGTTCTGCGAGCCTGTGAAGCATTAACCGCTCCAGCTCAGGCATCTCGGAAAATGAGACCTCTTCCCCCGTCGCATGAGACAGCGAGCCGAGCATCCAGCGCAGTGTGTTGCGCAGTTTACGGTAGCTGTCGACGTTGGTCTTGATGATTTCCTGTCCGAGGCGCTGGTCTTCCCAATAGTCAGTTGAGGCCACCCACAAACGCAGGATATCCGCACCATATTGTTTGATGATGTCCTGCGGGAAAACCTGGTTGTTCAACGACTTTGACATTTTACGGCCGTCTTCAGCCATTGTGAAGCCGTGGGTCAGAACCGCGTCATAAGGCGCGTGACCCCGGGTGCCACAGCTTTCCAGCAAAGAGGAGTGGAACCAGCCACGGTGCTGGTCGGAACCCTCCAGGTAAAGCACGTAGTCATTACCACCTTCGGTTTTACGCTTCGGATTCAGATCTTCGCGTTGTTCCATGACGAACGCATGGGTAGAACCTGAATCGAACCAGACATCCAAAATGTCGGTGACCATGTCCCATTCATCGGCAGGATAATCCTTGCCAAGGAAACGTTCTTTTGCACCATCTGCGTACCAGGCATCAGCACCTTCTGCGGAAAAGGCATCAAAGACCCGCTTGTTGACTGTTTCGTCTTTCAGGATTTCTGCGCTGTCCTTGCGGATGAAGACGGTGATCGGAACACCCCAGGCGCGTTGACGGGACAGAACCCAGTCTGGCCGGTTTTCAATCATCGAATGCAGGCGTTTCTGGCCGCCCCCGGGTATGAACCGTGTTTCGTCAATTGCGGTCAGCGCTCTTGCCCGCAGCGTGTCGCCTTCACCGGAAAGCGTTTTGTCCATATGGACGAACCATTGCGGTGTATTGCGGAAGATGACCGGTTTCTTGGAACGCCAGGAATGCGGGTAGGAGTGGGTCATGCGGCCAAGGCCGATCAGATTTCCACTCTCCTTCAGTCTCTCGATGACTGCCTTGTTGGCTTTGCCCTTTTCGCCCTTGTGGGTGATGACTTCAAAGCCGTCAAACCCGGGTGCATCCTTGGTATAAAAACCGTCATCTGCGACCGTGAAGGGGATCGCCGTGTCGATGCCGCGTGCTTCAAGGTCGGCGCGTTTATCCATCCAGATTTCAAAGTCGTCTGAACCGTGGCCGGGCGCGGTATGCACAAAGCCTGTGCCGGCGTCATCGGTGACGTGGGTGCCGTCAAGAAGTGGCACATCAAATTCGTACCCCCCGAGATCGAGATCTGCGAGCGGATGAGCCAGGGTCAGGGACGCGAGTTCGTCTGCAGTGACAGCGCGAACGAGTTTGAAATCGTTGATCCGAGCGTTTTTGAAGACATCAGCAGCCAGTGCATCGGCCAGGATCAGCAGATCGCCCTGTTGCACCCAGTTGTCGTCCGGAAGGCCTTCCTGCGTGACCTCATAGAGGTTGTAAGCAATGCGTGAGGAAAAACAGACAGCGCGGTTGCCCGGGATAGTCCAGGGTGTCGTCGTCCAGATCACGACGGATGCATCGAGAAGCTGCTCAACGGCCTCTTCATCGTTTCCGCCCGCAGTAACAACCGGGAACTTCACCCAGATCATGTCGGACTTGTAGTCCTGGTATTCAATTTCAGCTTCAGCGAGCGCCGTTTTTTCAACGACAGACCACATCACCGGCTTGGAACCGCGATAAAGCTGGCCCGACATGGCAAATTTCATCAGTTCCTGAGCAATGATCGCTTCACTTTCAAAGCGCATCGTCAGATACGGATTGTCCCAGTCGCCTTCAATGCCGAGACGTTTGAATTCCTTGCGCTGCACGTCAATCCAGTGTTCCGCAAATTCTCGGCATTCCTGACGGAACTCGTTGATTGGCACCTCGTCCTTGTTCTTGCCTTTGGCGCGGTACTGTTCCTCGATCTTCCATTCGATCGGCAGGCCGTGGCAGTCCCAGCCCGGAACATAATTGCTCTCATAGCCAGTCATCTGCATGGAGCGGGCGACGATGTCCTTTAGCGTCTTGTTGAGCGCGTGACCGATATGAATGTTGCCATTTGCGTAGGGAGGACCGTCGTGAAGCACAAATTTGTCACGGGTTTTTCCCTGCTCACGCAGTTTCTTGTAAATTTCGAGCTGTTCCCAGCGCGCCAGGATTTCCGGTTCCTTCTTGGGCAGGCCAGCCCGCATCGGGAAATCGGTTTTTGGAAGGTTGAGCGTTTGAGAATAGTCGCGTTTGTCTGTCTCGGTCATCGTCAGGTAGATCCGGTCGTACGGGCACAGCGCCCGCAATCATAATTAAGGGTGTTTGCAGGTCTGTTTCCAGACCGCAATATATACAGGAAGAACCCGGTCCCTGGCGCCGCTTGAACGCATCAGCCGAAGGCCGGGCAGGTAATTCGCGTGATCGCGACCATCGGTGAACCGATAAATATGAGAGCCATATGATGCATGGCATGGGACATAGCAGCACTTCGCGCGTGAATAAAGATGTTCTGGCATTTCTCGGATCGTTTGCGCCTCATATACGCTGAAAAGACACGTAACTGCAGCCGAGTAACTGAATGTAGACGTCTGTCCCCCACTAATAAGGCCGACGCAAAAGAGGCAAGTCCAGGCAAACCCGGCAACACATGGCAATTGGCAATAAAACCGAAACGCTAGATGAAGCGGCCAGCTCCAATGCAGGCGGGTTGTGGCATCGTGGTGTACGCTCGGGTGACTGGCTAACCTGGGACAGGATTGGTTTTGCGTGTTTGTGTTCGGGCATTGGCCTGACACTCGGATTAATCTGGATGTTGGTCATTCCGAACAGTTTCGGGTCACCGAACGGCACACTCCTGATGGACTATTTGAGTTTCTGGCTTGCCGGACAACAGGCTCTGCAGGGAACACCCGAGTTGGCCTACATTCCCACTGAGTTCGCTTCCATACAAAAGCAGTTTTCTGGATCGGATACTGTCTTTGGGTTCTTTTATCCGCCGACTTTTCAGCTTTTGCAGAGCATATTTGCGTTTTTGCCTTACAAGGTCGCGTTTGCCGCATTTATCGTTTTGACGACCGGTTTGTTGTGTATTGCCTGCCGCATGATTTCGGGAAGCTGGCTGTATGCCGCCAGTCTCATACTCATTCCAGCCTGTGCAAATAACGCCTTTCATGGCCAGAATGCAGCATTGACTGCGGCGCTTTACGCGTTGTTTCTCATCGGGATTGAACGAAACCGGCTGATATGGGCTGGAGTCGCACTTGGCATCCTGACGATCAAACCTCAACTCGGGATATTGATCCCCGTTGCGCTTATCGCCAGTCAGAATTGGCGAACGTTTTTGAGTGCGTCGCTGACCACAATTGTGTTTGCAGGTCTGAGTGCTGCTGTTCTGGGTCTCGGTGTCTGGCAGGTGTTTTGGGAACAGGCACCTGTTGCCGCCGCAATGATGGAGCTTGGCGGCGTTGAATGGGGCAAGATGATCTCGGTTTACGGCAGTGCCAGGTTCCTGGGACTGGGACACACAGCGGCGATGTCGGTACAGATTGTTGTTTCGGTCGTTGCTGCAACAAGTGTTTGGTTCGCCTGGCGCCGGTCAGCTGACATGGCGGTGCGGGCATTGGTGCTAGTGGGTGCAGCCTTGCTGGTCACACCTTTTGCACTCACCTACGATCTGACCTTGCTGGTCGTGCCGTGCGCTTTCCTGATCAGGGAGGGCTTGAAAAACAGATTTCTACCTTATGAAAAGGCAACCCTCTTTTTCGTGATCGGACTGTCTGCCTCGACTGGCCCGCTCGCTATCTGGTTGGGGCTACCCATTGCACCCCTGTTGCCAATGTTGACGCTGCTATTGGGTTTACGGCGTCTTATGAGCGCAAATGCGTCGGCTCAGGCAACGCCAAATCCCAACCGAATTGGCGCCGCTTCAATTTGAAGAATGCGAACTTTGTAAGTGTTCCCTGTGCGCAATATAAAGGCCGCTGCCCACGATCAGGGCAATTCCGAGCCAGGTGGGCCCATCGGGAAAATCCGAAAAGACAAGATATCCGAACAGCGTGGCGCTGACGATCTCAACGTATTGCAGCGGTGCCAGCATGCTTGTGCTGCCGCGCTGAAATGCTGCAACCACAAGTCCGTGTGCTGCAAAAGAGATCAGACCAATCAAGGCAAGCAGGCCGGTCTGAGCACTGGTTGGCAGGACAAATTCGACGCCCTCATAGCCGATAAGATTTCCGATCAGTAGCGCTGCACCGAGGATCAGCGAACCCGACAGACCTGCACTGAACTGAATGGTCAGTAGGCCGTCTTTGACAGGATAGAGCCGGTTGAGCAGAAGATAAAAGGAAAACAGGAAGGCGGTTGCCACGGGAAGTAGGCTGACAAGGCCGATTTCGGCCAGATTTGGCCGAAGAATAATGATGGCGCCCAGAAGGCCGACCAGAATTGCGCCTATCCTTCGGATGCCGACCTGTTCTTTCAAAATCAGCACCGCAAGAACGGTCAACACCATGGGCTCGATGAAGAAGATTGAAATCGCAGTGGCAACGGACATGAATTTCACTGCGGTGAAAAAGCACAAGGATGCTGCAGCCAGTAAAATGCCGCGCAAATAATTGATGAAGGGCTGCTCTCCTTTCAACCGGGTCAAGCGGCCGGTCACTGTGGCCAAGCCCAGGCAAATCAGGAACTGAAATAGAAACCTGCCAAACGTTATTTCAAGCGGAGGAAGGTCCGCTGACAGGAACTTGGCGATGATGTCCATGATGGGAACGATCAGCATCGCTGATGTCATCAGGAAAATCGCCCAAAGTGGATTCTGTTCGATAGAGGTCTGTGCCCTGGCCTGCGTCACTCGGCAGAGTCCAGCAGCCTCAGGTCGATCTCTGATAGCGGTTGGATCGAGGCAAGAGCCGCCCGGGCTTCTTCGCTGTCCTTGTCCATCTGGGCGACCAGCGCTTCCGCAGAATTGAAACTCTCTTCGCCTCTCAAGCGGGAAATCAGATGCACTCTCATCGTCTGGTCATAGAGATCGCCCGTGAAATCGAACAAGTGCACTTCGAATAGGGGGCGTCCGTTGTCAAAGGTCGGGCGGCGACCATAACTTGCCACACCATCAAACAAACCGTCCCGTGTCCTCACCTTGACTGCATATATCCCCTGGAGCAGTGGACAATTCTCACCAAGCTGAAGATTGGCGGTCGGATAGCCGAGATCGCGGCCTCGCTTATCACCATGTTGCACGTCTGCTTCAAAAAACCAGCGATAACCCAGCAGTCCATTGGCCTGGGCAATATCTCCGCGCTCCAGGCTCGCGCGAATGCGGGTAGACGAAATGACCTCTGCGCCTTCGTCTTCTTCCTGCTGAACAATAGTCACCCCAAAACCATGCTCGGCTCCGGCGGCGCGCAGATAGTCCGGCGTACCCTGCCGCGCCCGGCCGAAATGAAAATCATATCCTGTGACAGCGTGTGAAATACCGAGCGTATCAATCAGAATGTCTTGCACAAAGGCACTGGCCTCAACACCGGCAAATTCTTTGGTGAAGGGCAAGATCAAAGCACCATCCAGTCCGCATACCTGCAGCACTTCCAGTTTCAATGCTGGTGGCGTCAGGCGGTAGACGGGTTTTGCCGGATTGAAGACAGTGCGTGGGTGTGGCTCGAAACTCATGGCAAAAACGGGGTGATGTGTCCCGTGGCCCAGCCCGAATGCCGCATCCAGAACGGCACGGTGACCTCTGTGCACACCATCGAAATTGCCGATCGCTACGATGCCGCCCTTCAAAGCCTCGGGAAATGCGTCCAGATTTTCGACAATCAAAAATTTGGAAGAATCAGACAGGCGCATGCGGCAGACCTTTGAGCGATGAACAGCCAGAACCGGACCGGTCCTGTTGAGAGGATTGGCAGAAGAGCGCACCAGCAGGCCGGTTCACGCGCGCCGAAGTGGAACCTGCCGCCAAGATAGACAAAGGTCAAGGTCGGGAGAGGGTGAAGATCGGGGCCTATTCGACTGCTTCAGTCAGAGCCCAGACCGGTCTTCACCGCGGCTCGGCACCTTGACGAGGGCCTCTCCCTCCAAAACCACCGTGTCATCAACGCTGCAAATGCAGGAAAGTTTTGCGCGATTGCCGCGCTCTGTCAGTTCTTCGACAGTTACCGTCACCTTGACATCATCACCGATTTTGACAGGCGCTTTGAAGTTGAGTGTCTGGGACAGGTAAATTGCGCCGGGGCCAGGAAGGCGTGTGCCAAGCACCGCCGAAATCAGACTTGCCGTATAAAGCCCGTGTGCAATGCGCGTTTTGAATGGAGTGCGAGCTGCGAAATGTTCCGAAAGATGAATCGGGTTGCGATCGCCGGATACTTCCGCGAATCCGACCACATCAGATGAACTGACGTGTTTGACGAGTTCTTCACTCATTCCAGTTTTTAGGTCTTCGAAACAGAGTTTCTGCAGTTCCAACATCGCTAATTCTGCCCTGATTGGTCTTTTTCAAGCATCACGGAAGCTAGGCTTCCCAAGGTTTTCTGGCAATTGTGCTTTGGGCGAAGAAAAAAAGCGCGCGTTATTAACGGTCTTTTCAGGGGCAGGGCTTAAGTTGTGTTGAGTGTGGGGAGGTGAGGACACAAATAGTTGTGTTGCTCTCCTTCAAAGTCATATCGCGTTTCCAACGGCCCACGGCCAGGGGCCGCGCCAATTGACAGTATGGAGTAGACAATGGCCCTTGATCTTCAGATGCCGGTCCTCGTGGTCGATGACTACAAAACGATGATTCGCATCATTCGGAACCTTTTGAAACAACTTGGTTTCGAGGACATCGACGACGCTGCGGACGGCACCGAAGCATTGGAAAAGATGAAACAGCGCCGTTACGGCCTGGTGATTTCCGACTGGAATATGGAACCGATGACCGGTTACGAACTGCTCAAGCAGGTTCGTGCCGATAGCGGTCTCAGCAAGACACCATTCATCATGGTGACAGCGGAATCCAAGACAGAAAACGTCATCGCCGCCAAAAAGGCAGGCGTGAACAACTACATCGTGAAGCCGTTCAATGCGCAAACATTGAAAGGCAAGATCGAGGCCGTGTTCTCCGAATAGTATCTTGCATCTGGCGGAGATAAACGCGTGGGGCGTTTCTCCGCTGATGCCAGACGGATAGGCTAGTTGGTTTCTGTTTTGCGGATTACGCAGAGCGGGGCAATTCAGGCATGTCCGGAAAGTAAAGGCGGTCCACTGGACCAGCTTATAGGGGGTGCTTTCAAATGGTGAGGCAGAACTGATGGCCAATATGAATCAGGAAAACGTTGCCCGCGTTATCGATTTCCTGCAAGAAAACAAAAATCGCGAAGGCGAAGTTTCCTTAAATGATGTGATGCATCTGGCCGAAGTAATGTCAGGGTCAATGCATGACTTTCTGTCGACGGTACAGCCTGCCGTAACAGATGAGCTCACATTGATTGCCAGGGAAATTTCACGCATGAAGGATGAAATTTCCCAATTGCGTGCGAACGACATGACCGGCAACAAAATACCGGATGCCGGCCGTGAACTGGATGCGATCGTCGAGGCGACGGAAGAAGCCACGAACTCGATCATGGAGGCGGCCGAAGAAATCATGGGCGCCGACACCAGTGACACCGAGGCTTATCAAGACCTGGTCAGCAACAAGATGATCAGTATTTTTGAAGCCTGCACGTTCCAGGACATTACGGGCCAGAGGATTTCGAAGGTTGTTACAACGCTCAGCTACATTGAAGAGCGTGTGACATCTTTCATCGAACATCTTCGCATTCCTGAAGATCTGGATGCAGCCCCGGATGATTCCGAGGAAGAACGCCGCAAGCGTGATTTGATCCTGCACGGACCGCAGCATAGCGGTGAAGGTGTTTCGCAGGACGATATTGACGCGATGCTGAGCGGAGGCCAGGCTGATATCGACAAGCTGTTCGACTAACTCAGCTTCATTCCGGTATTTCCAAGAATTTAAAAGGGTCCTCTGATTGAGGGCCCTTTTTTATGCCAGGTTTTGTCCGTCTTATTCGAACCTGTGTGCGGCCCTATTCCGCGGCGGCCGAAGCCGCAGCGTTTTGATGGTCCCTCCGCTCTTTTGCCAATGACGTCAGCCCGAAGTCATCAAGGATTGTATAAAAGGCCGGAACGATGAAAACGATCATCAGTGTGGTTCCGACAAGGCCGAAGGCAATAGACGTCACCAGTGGTATGAGGATCTGTGCCTGAGGGCTGGTCTCAAACAGGAGCGGCATCATGCCTGCAATGGTCGTGACGGAGGTCAGCAGGATTGCCCGGAACCTGGCTTTGGCACCGATAGGGGCAATCTCAGCAACGCTGTCCATGTCGGGGGCATGTTCATTCTTGATGAATTGAACCAGCAGGATGGAATCGTTGACCACGATGCCTGCAAGCGAAATGAACCCCAACATGCTTGGAAGGGCAAAGTCGACGCCCATCAACAAGTGCCCCCAGACAGCTCCGATGAGCGCGAATGGGATGAGAACCATGACCACAATGGGCTCTATGTAACTACGGAATTGAAAACTGAGCAGGATGAAAACGAAAATCAATCCTGTCCCCAGAGCAGTTGCCATTGACGCCTGTGTCTTGGAACCTTCAGCGTTCTGACCTTCTATGGAAGCTTGCAGGCCGGGGTAGGTGTCAACAAGTCCGGGCAAAAATTCTTTGGCGGTGTCTGTGACGATCTCGTTGGCATTTGCAACACCTAATAGGACATCGCCGGTAACCGTCACGGTGGGAATGCGATCAATTCGATTGATGCGTGTATAGCTTCGGTCCGAAATGATATTTGCAACCGTCCCCAAAGGAACGCGGTCGCCTGACGGGGTCTCGATCGTAAAGAGTTCAAGGTCCCCTAGACTGTTGCGGTCGGTGATATCCAGCCGAACATCTACTTCGAAACTTTCCGAACCGACCTGGACCTCGTCGGCGGTGATGCCGTTGTAGGCGCCTCTGAGCTGATCTGCGATGCTCTTTGCATCCAGGCCGACAGCTCCAGCACCATCTTTAAGCGAAAGCGCAAGTTCAGGTTTGCCCAGGCTCAGGTCGTCGGAAACGTTGTAGACACCACCATAGCCGTTCAGCCAGGTTTGAAGCTCTGTGGAGGCCCGGTCAAGAACGCTGGGATCGGAATGTGTCAGGCGCAACTCAATGGCACGTCCCGCTGGCCCAATGCTTGATTCGGTGATCACGATCCTGCGGACATCCAGCGTATCTGGCATTTGTTCGCGCCACAGGGTCAGGATTTCTTGGTTCCCAGCCTTTCTCTCTGCGCCTTCAAGCAAGTCGACATTGATCGTTGCCAGATGGGCGCCATTGGTTCCTGCGTCACTGTTCTCGTTAAATCGTACCAGCACGTTCTTGAGCAGAGACGTGTCGTCCGGATTTTCCGGAGACAGCAGCGTGTCCATGCTCTCCAGCGCTGAAAGGGTCTCGGCAACGACGTGCCGTGTGTCCTTCAAGGTGGCACTTGCCGGCAGTTCTATCCGCGCTTCAATCTGGTCACCTTCGACATTGGGAAAGGCCCTGAATTTCACAAGGCCGCCTGCGAACAGCGCAAGGGTGCTCAGGAAAAGCATGATGCTGATACCGACTGCAAAATACCGGTTGCGCACCGACCAGCCGGCACAGGGCCCAACCACATGTTCGCGTAGCCAGGAAACCCCGGTTTCCGCTTTTTGCGTCACCCAGTTGGGTTTGTCGTTTGCAGATCCATGGGACAGGTGATTGGGCAGAATTAGGAATGCTTCGATCAATGAGATCGCAAGCACGAGAAGCATAACGATAGGGATAACCCGCAACAGGTCACCAAGGTCACCGGCAATGAAGGCAAGCGCACCAAAGATGGCGGCTGTTGTGAGAAAGGAGGAAAAGACCCCCGGCGCAACCTGAAGCGTTCCCTGAACGGCTGCCTCAATGGGAGATAGGCCCTGCTGGCGTTTGGTGGCGATGTTTTCCGTAATCACGATGGCATCATCCATCATGATGCCAACCACGATAAGCAAGGCGACCATCGACAGCATGTTGATGGTCAGGCCGAGCATCGACATGATCGCCAACGCACCAAGAAAGGAAACGGGCAGGCCCATCCCGATCCAGAACGCCTGGCGCCCGCCAAAAAAGATCCACATGGCCGCCACGACTAGCGCCAGACCCTGTCCGCTATTGTCAAGCAGCATCCAGAGGCGATCTTTCAAGGCAATCGAGCCGTCGTTGATAACCGTCAGGCTTATGCCGGGTGCTGCGCGGGCCTGCTCTTCCTCGACAAAAACTTTTACACGGTCAACAACATCGATGAGATCGTCACTGCGCGTCATCGAAACATCAAGAACCGCTGCAAGCTCTCCATTAAGCCGGGTTTCAACTTCTTCGTCCTCGAAGAGGTCGGTAATGGTCGCAATATCGCCAAGCTTGATCTGCCCGCCCTGGGCAGAAGAGGCAACAATAACGGACGAATAAGCGTCAGCTGCGAGGCGCTCATCAGCAAAACGCAGCAGGATTGAGCCGCCTTCACTGGAGATTTCACCTGATGGTGCATTGATGTTTTGCCGTGTCAGGGTATCGGCAATTTCAGCAAGCGTCAGACCGAGTTCACGCGCTGCAGCGTCCCGCACCTCAATCCTGAACTGGCGATCTGAAAAGCCCGAGATCTCGACCTGCGGTATTCCGCCAAACTGAAGCATGCGTTCCTTGACAGCTTCCGCATAGTTCTTGAGCTGTGGCTTATCCTGAACACCTGTTATGACCACGGACGTCGCGTCACTCAGGCGACCAGCTTTTTCGACAGTCGGGTCTTCCACACTGTCGGGAAAGTCGGAAATCGCGCTGATCTCTCTGTCGACATCGAGCATGAGCTGATCAATGTCCTTGCCTTCCACGATACGAACAGTGGCAAGCGCCAGGTTTTCCCGCGAGTCGCACTTGAGTTCATCAATATTTTCAATGCCATCGAGCGCATCCTCGATACGGCGGCAGATTGTTCTTTCAACATCTGCGGATGTGGCACCGGGATAGGCAACGTTGACCGTAATTTCCTTGATGGGAACTTGCGGAAACGTCTCCATCAAAAGGTTCGGGATATTGAGCAGACCGAGAATGATCAGCCCGGCCATCAAAAGATTTGCTGCTGTCGGGTGCTTGACGAAGTACCGGATCATTTTTGGGTTTCTCCGGTTGGCACGCCGTTGCCTGCAGCCAGTGCCAGGCTTTCAACAGCTGCTTTGTCTTCCACCGGCTTTAAAAGCATGCCTTCGATAACGGGAGAGATATCACTGATGATTACCTGCGTTCCCTTGGGCAGAGGGGCGCTCAGAACAACAATATCCCCGAATTGATAGGCCACATCAGCGTCCACCAGGGCGAGGCGCTTGTCCGGTGTGACTGTCATGACCTTTCCATTCAAGACGGCATTGCGAGGCAAAATTGTCTGGTCTGCAAGTGGGGGGGCCGATAACTCGACCTCGGTGAACATTCCCTTCACAAGCGGGGGTTTAACGCCGGGCCGAAGAGTATTGTACGGTTTGTCGACGGACACGATCAAACCGACTGACCGCGTATCGGGATCAACGGTGTCGCTGACCCTCTTGACCCTTGCATCCCATTTTGCTGCGTCCCCGACAGATCCAACACTGACAATTGCGGACAATCTGTCGAGTTCACGCCTTGCACGCAGCACGCCCTCTTCAGAATCGAGTTGTCCGGGAAATGCCATGTTTGCAAACCCAGACATGCTTGCCGGACTGATTTGCACGTCGATGTCAGCGGCGTCCGTGCCATCCAGTTCACCTATTGATGTTCCGGAAGAAACAAACTGGTCTATTTCAACATTGACCCTGGACACACGAGCATCGAATGGTGTGTGGATTGTGGTTCTTGTCAGATTGAGTTCTGCCGTTTGCAGGCGGACTTCGTTTTTGCGTTTTGCCTGTTCCAGTGCTTTGCGTTTGACCGGATTGAGCGCAATTTCGTTTTCCAGGTCCTGTACATCAGCTTGCTGTTGAAGGACCACGGCTTCCTGGTTTTCAACTTGCTGATCTGAAATGACCTTGCGTTTCAAAAGCGTCTTCAATCGCTCAAGTTCGCGTTTTTCCAGATCCAGCACCGACTTTGAAATCTCAAGGGATTTCTTTTGTGTTTCAAGCGTGACGTCGAGCTCTTCCAGATCGACGGACGAGCTCGCAATATCAGTCTGCGCCTCGGCGATCTCAAGCTCATAATCTTCCGGAGACAGTTTGATTAGGACTTCACCCTTGGCGACAAAATCACCGCGTTTGAGACTAGGGTTGATATAAGTGACACGTCCGGAAACCTGCGCAATTGCATCGAGTGTGCGGGTTGGCTCGACCGTGCCGTAACCGATAACACGCGGCACAAAGGTCTGCGGCTCGGATGTGACGACACGGACCACCGTGGCTGTTTCGGCAATCTCTGCCCGCTCAGGCGCGTTCTTTCCGCTGACCGCGAAATAAACGAGGGCAGCGCCAACGGCAATTGGCGGAACGATCATGGCTTTTTTCAACAGCGACACGTGTGTTCTCCGGTCGTAAAGGTGTGTCGGAAGGGAGTTTCCGCAAAATCACGCGTTGGCGAACTGGTTTGTTCCGCCAAAATGATTGTACTCAATTCCTGATTCATCCGGGAAGGATTCGTAAGTCCTTGAACCATTCAAAAATGCTCGTTCGATCGCCGTGGCTTTGTTTGAAAAAATTGACTTAAGACAAGGCGGTTTCATTTTAAAGCAAGTAGTCACTTGCAATACCGCAGGCTGACCCGTTTTGCAAGTGACTACTTGCAAAACGGGCAGCAATAAACTTCTATGCACACATCTGCCAATCGGTGGGACGTTGGGTAGTGGCAATAATCAGGGTAGGTGGCGTGCCGAAAAGTATCGATCTAGACAGCGTATTTGTCGCGACAACCGAAGTGTTTTGTGAACGCGGCTTTGGCGGTACCACGACAAAGGAAATCGCGGAGCGTGCAAAGGTCAACGAGGCAACGTTGTTCCGCCGGTTTGGTACCAAGGTTGCGCTGATTGAAGCTGCGATTACCGAGGTGTTGTCCAATGCACCCTTCGGTCAGGTGCCTGCAAGCGACGATATCGAAGCCGACCTGATTGGCGTCGTCAGATCTTTTATGAAGACCCACGAAGAGTTTGGCGGCTTGGTGATGACACTAATTGCCCAGGTTACACATTATCCCGAGCTTCGCGGTGCGGGGGCCGCACTTGTACCCAACATGCAAGCAGTTGGACGCATCATTGCTTCGCACCAGGAAAAAGGCCGGATCAGGGAAGGAAGTGCCGACAAGTTTGCACTCGACCTGATTGCACCGCTTGCCATCGCCAATTTCATGAAAGTGTCTGAACTTGCCCCATGGCATGGCGACATTGATGTTGAGGAACACGTGAAGACATTCCTGTCCGGGCATGCGGTGTAAGCCTGCCGGTACAAAATGTCGGTAAGTGTAAAAATGCTGCTGAAAATTCTGCCAGATCGGAGGCTTTTACCACCAAAGGCGAGGCAGCGCAGCACGGGCGCGAAGCCCTTCCTCGGTCAGCCGGCGGCGGATCAGATGCTCATCTGGCTCATCGCTGGGGCCGAAGTCCGATGCGTGGATCCCTGCAGTAATGAATAGAACATCAATGTCTTGTGAGACCGCACCGCGAATATCCGTAGGCAGGCCGTCACCAATTGCGAGCACGTCTTCCTTGGCTATTTTTTCGCCTGCAAGTTTTGCCAGCCGCTCGAGCGCTGCGTCATAAATCGGTGCATGCGGTTTGCCGAGAATGGCAACTTCACCGCCCAGGTCCTCGTAGAGCCTGGCGAGCGCGCCTGCACACCAGACAAGCTTGTCTCCGCGTTCCACAACAATGTCCGGGTTTGCGCAGATCATTGGTAGTTTTCGGTCGGCAAGCTTTTTAAGGCGGTCCCGGTAGTCATCCGGAGATTCGGTTTCATCATTTGCAAGACCGGTGCAGCTGATGGCTTCTGCATCGTCGTCATTCGACGTGAAAGTGGCTTCAAGATCCCAGTAAAGCGGTTGGTCGCGATTAGGGCCGATATGCAGCAGCGTCTTGCCTCCCTGTGCTTCCAATATTGCGCGCGTAACGTCGCCGGAGGTTACGATGTCGTCATAGGCCTCGGTTGGCACGCCCAGGCTGGCAAGCATTTCGCCAACCTGTTTTGCGGGACGCGGTGCATTTGTAATCAGTACGACTTTGCCGCCGTTTTCTTCCCGGTAAGTCCGCAAAGCCTTATGAGCGTCTTCAAAGGCTGCAACACCATTATGCAGGACTCCCCAGACATCACACAGAATGCCCTTGTAGGAGGGGGCGAGGGCGCGAAGCCCTTCAACAAGAAGCGGTGCAGAAACGGTCATGGCGGGTCACTCGGATTACAATAGGTCTGATAAGGTTTGCAAAGAATCGAGGCAAACTCGGCGCGGACCATATAGGAACAGGGCGCAGTGTGAAACCGAGTAGAGGGACTTTCATGCAAGTCAGGCAACTAGGCGAGACGATCATCAACCAGATTGCCGCTGGTGAGGTCATCGAAAGACCGGCCAGCGTCATCAAGGAGCTGGTTGAAAACGCCGTCGATGCCGGGGCGAACAACATCGATATCGTTACCGCAGCTGGCGGCAAAACCCTGATGCGTGTGTCCGATGACGGCAGAGGAATGCTTCAGGGTGATCTCAAACTGGCAATCCGGCGTCATTGCACGTCGAAGATTTCAGATGACGATCTTTTTGACATTCGCACACTCGGCTTCAGGGGCGAGGCCTTGCCCTCAATTGGTTCGGTTGCCCGGCTTGCAATCCAAACCCGGCACGCAGACGAAGACCACGCCTGGGCAATCGCGGTTGAAGGAAGCAGGGAGCAGGCAATTGTTCCGGCAGCGCGAACCAAAGGGACGCAGGTTGAAGTGCGGGATCTGTTTTTCGCAACACCTGCCCGGCTGAAATTCCTGAAGTCGGACAGGGCCGAAGCTTCTGCCATCACTGAAATCGTTAAACGGATCGCGCTTGCTTATCCTGAGGTGGGCTTTTCTCTGTCTGGCCCGGACCGTCAACCGCAAAACTGGCCGGCGGCAAGAGGCGAGGAGCCTGAACTGGCGAGGATCGCTCAAATTCTGGGGCAGGATTTCGTCGATAACGCCATGGAAATCGATGCCGAGCGCGAAGGGGTCCGGTTGTCGGGCTTTGCCGGTTTGCCCACGCATCATCGAGGCAATGCCCAGCATCAGTTCTTCTTCGTGAATGGCCGTCCGGTGAAGGACAAGCTGCTATTGTCCGGCCTGCGTGGTGCCTATGCAGATGTGCTGGCCCGCGACCGGCACCCGGTTGTCGTATTGTTCATTGATCTCGAACCGGGGCAGGTCGATGTAAACGTTCATCCGGCAAAAGCCGATGTACGGTTTCGCGATTCCCAGCTGGTGCGTGGTCTGCTTGTCGGCGCGATCAAACACGCTCTCGTTCAATCCGGTCATCGTTCTTCAACGTCCAACGCTACTGTTGCCCTCGATGCGCTCAGGGCGCAGGGAGCCGGTTTTCAGGCTCCGCATTCAGCAGGTGGTGAAACAACAGAGTTTCAGCATCGTTTTGGTGGAGGTTCCGGACAGGCGACCCATGCACCTCGCTGGCAGGCTGGTGCCTTTAGCCCCCTGGAAAGTGCAGAGGCGGCAAGTGGATTTGCCGAGCAGCCACAGCCGGGCTATCAGACAAAAAACGGGTTTTCGGACTTCAACGCACCTTCCGCCGATGCTCGCGCTCATGACGTGCCGGTTGAAGTGGAAAAAACGCAGTTGCCGCTCGGGGCTGCGCGTGCGCAGGTCCATGAAACATATATCATCGCGCAGACCGGCGATGGCGTGGTCATTGTGGACCAGCATGCCGCCCATGAACGCCTTGTCTATGAACGCCTGAAAGAAGCGCTCGCCAAGAAAGAGGTGTCCAGACAGATCCTGTTGATCCCCGAGGTCATCGAGCTACCGGAAGAAGACGCGACGCGTCTGGCCGAGCGCGCTGAGGATCTGGAAAAGGTTGGATTGATTCTTGAGGCCTTTGGGCCCGGTGCTATCGCAGTCAGGGAAACGCCCGCCATTCTGGGCGACATGGATATCCAGGGCATGGTCCGCAACCTTGCTGACGAACTTGCCGAGTGGGAAACGGCAGATGGTCTGAAGGAAAAGCTTGACCATGTTGCTGCCACCATGGCGTGTCATGGCTCCGTTCGCGCGGGCCGAAGAATGCGCCCTGAGGAGATGGATGCGCTTTTGCGCGACATGGAAGCAACGCCGCTCTCAGGCCAGTGCAATCATGGTCGACCGACATGGGTGGAATTGAAACTGACGGATATCGAGAAGCTCTTTGGCCGGAAGTAGTCCTAAATCTGATCTCTCGCGAGATGCAAAGTGCAATTGGCAAGCCAGCCAAGCAGGAGAAAAGTATGACTGACGCCGAGACCAAGCAGGCTGGAACAGCGCTGAACCAGCCCCAGGGCCTCTGGAAGAAGACTGCGCGTCGGTTTGCCGGACTGGCTCTGATTTTGGTCATCGCCTACGGCATGGCTGCAGGGTACATGTACCTCAACCAGCGCAGCTTCATCTTTGTACCAAGTGGCGAGTTGGCAGAGCCTTCCGAAAAGGGGCTTGAGAATGTAGCTGTCGAAAAGGTTCAGATGGCGGACGGTACCAATGTTACTGTCTGGACATCTGCTCCGGTTACGCCGGACACGCCAACAGTGCTGTATTTTCATGGGAACTCCGGGAACGTTTCGACCCGGTGGAAGCGTTTCAAACAGATTCTGGACAGTGGCTATGGACTTTATGCGCCGAGCTACCGCGGATACGCGGGCAGTGAGGGCAGCCCTTCAGAAGCAGCTCTTGTTTCCGATGCTCTTGAACACTTTGATAGGCTGATTGCTTCAGGAACACCGATCATCGTGCATGGAGAGAGCCTGGGCTCCGGGGTTGCCAGCGCAGTTGCAACAGAGCGCCCGCAGGCAGGACTCCTTGTCCTGGAAGCACCATATACGGCGCTCGTCGACATGGCCTCAGCGCAGTATCCTTGGTTGCCCGTGAATTTCCTCATGGAGGACAAGATGCTCACCCGCGAGCGCCTGCCTGGCGTGAAGGCACCTGTTCTGATTGTGCATGGGACAGAAGACAGGATCATTCCCGTTGAGCACGGGCAACGGCTTTTTGAACTGGCAAGTGATCCAAAGCAGCTTCTGATTGTTGATGGTGTCGGGCACAGCAAATTGTGGGCGAATGGTTTGTGGCCAGCCGTGAAAGAGGCCTGGACTCAGGCACAGTGAGTTCAAGCTAGCAATAAATACAAACCTTGGTGGTTCAAACCGCTCATGAAAGAGCCCCGAGCCTGACGGTCCGGGGTTTTGAGTTTCTACTCCAAAATCAATCAGAATGTGCGCTGGAGACGGAACGCGCCGTAAATTTCGTTCGTATCGCTCAAGCCGGATGATCGGCTGAAGTCAAGATCGCGGTACTGCAGTTCAGGGCCCATGATGAAGCCTTGGATCGGTTCCCAGACCACATTCGCCGTCGCATCCCATTGGGTGAAGTCATAAGCGCCGGTCCCGCCTTCCACGTTGTGGTAACCGCCCTCAATGTTGGTGACGAGCGTATCGGTGAGACCGAGGCTAATACCGCCAAAGACGTTCCAGGTCTTTGTCGATTCCGTATTTGATCCGGTAAAGACGGCGTCGGTGATCCGGCTATTCCAGCCCGTAGATCCGTAACCGCTGGCACCATCGGTGTAAACGCCCTGCAAAGCGACGTTGGCACCATTGCCGAGGCCTGCAAACTTGAATATGACGCCACCGCCGATGGCCCAACCCAGCTCATCCTCTGCACCGCCGGTCACGCCGTTATAGGTCCCGTTGGGGTAAACCTGGTGGAGCGCGCCCATGATCTGGGCCTGACCCCAGCCCTGTTTTACGCCAAAAGCCGCAACGACGTCCGGCATGCGCGTGCCGCCATAGCCTTGGGTGCCGCCATTAAGCCCGACATTTGTTCCTCGGGCTGCCTGGTCCTCGACGGCCAGCGTTGCATTGAATCCGTTGCCAAATGCAAAGGTGTAAGCCAGCTGGTTCAGCTTCTGATCGCTGTAGCTTTCGATTTGTGCATTGTAGGAATAACCTGTGAAGAAATCGAAGTTAGAGCCAGCGCGTCCAGCTAGCAATCCGCCCCACTGAATGTAAGCCTTGTCCAGGGTGAAGGAGGTATTGTTGTTGTTTGTCGCGGTGCCGTACAACTCGATAAATGAGCGCAGTGTGCCGAATTCGGTTGCTGTGCGCGCGTCAAGATAGAGGTACCCGCGGGACCGCCACTGGTAGCCGTCTGTGTCCCGGTCACCCCAGGCATTTTGAGCGTCGCCAAAGTTGCGTACACGGAATTCTGTGCGAACACGGCCACCGACCCGCAAGCAGGTCTCAGTCCCTGGAATGGAATAGAAACGCGTGCCGTAAGCATCGCAGATTCTGACGTAATCAACAGGTTCGGGAGCGATCGGCAGATCCGCCGCCTGTAAAGGATTAGCTGCGGCGAGGAGGCCGGTGAACGCACCAAGAACAGCAAAACGAGTCATTTCTTACTCCGATGAAATGCGGAAATTCCCTCACAACCAATATGGAGCTCAATGATGACGAATTGCACATCGTGGCCTTCACTATTGGGCCTTGTTGCAATTTTTGGTGCCCGTGTTGCCTGAGTGCAACGCGTCTCAGGTCCAGGCGATTAAAGCTAGCGTTTTGTTTTGAAAAACGATTTCAGCAAATTGCCAGCCGGAATCTCTCCGATGCCTGAATAGACCTCAGGCGCGTGATGGCAGATCGGATTGCAGAAGAAACGCGTGCCATGATCAACAGCCCCGCCTTTTTCATCGGCCGCTCCATAGTAGAGCCGACGAAGTCTGGCAAACGAGATGGCACCGGTGCACATCTGGCACGGTTCCAACGTGACATAGAGATCGCATCCCGTAAGACGTTGCGAATCGAGTTTTTCGCAGGCCGCTCGGATCACCAGCACCTCTGCATGAGCCGTCGGGTCGTTCAACTCCAGTGTCCTGTTGCCGTCCTGCGCCAAGACTTCTCCATCTTTCACAAGTACAGCACCAACCGGCACTTCGCCTCTTGAAGCAGCGCTCCTTGCTTCTTTCAGTGCAAGCTCCATGAAGGACATCTGGTTTTGCGCAGTTTTCAGCGTAGTCATTCGCTCTCAACTCGGAATATCGGCCTGGCTCATCAACTCCTATTCTGTGTAGTTGGAATTCAATTTGCAGTCAGCCCCCCGGGTGATTTTTGCCTCCGAATGTGGAGCTATGCATGTCAAAAAGGGCTGCAATGCTGAAAATGGTGAAAACAAGCGATTTCCGAAACGTCTCCGCTCTGCTATGACGCGCGCATGACGACAAGAAAATCACCTCCTCAGCGTCCGGGTCAATCCAAGAGCCGAGGCCGCGACAAGCGACCATTTGAAAAACGTGGTCCCAAACCGCATGGCGCAAAGAAAGCCGGACCGGCACCTGCGCCTCGGCAGGTCTCCGACGACGCGACGGATCGCGGCGAACGTATCGCCAAGGTCATGGCGCGCGCTGGGCTTTGCTCCCGCCGCGAAGCAGAAACCTGGATTGAGGCCGGCCGCGTTCAACTGAACGGCAAGTTGCTGGAAACCCCGGCAATTACGGTCACGGCGAATGATAAGGTGCTGGTGGACGGCAAGCCGCTACCGACCCGCGAGCGCACGCGCTTGTGGCTTTATCACAAGCCGCGCGGGCTGGTGACCACCAACAAGGATCCGGAGGGCCGGCCAACTGTTTTCGAACGGCTGCCCAAGGAACTGCCGCGTGTTTTGACTGTTGGTCGCCTTGATATCAACACACAAGGCCTGCTGCTGCTCACCAATGATGGTGGTCTGGCAAGGGTTCTTGAGCTTCCGTCGACCGGATGGTTACGCCGATACCGGGTACGCGCTTACGGCAAGATTACGCAAGCCGATCTGGATGGATTGAGCGACGGTGTTGCAATTGATGGCGTTCTTTATGGGGCTATCGAGGCGACCCTGGACAAGGAACAGGGCGACAATGTCTGGATGACGGTTGGTCTTCGTGAAGGCAAAAACCGGGAAGTCAAACGTGTCCTGGAACATCTGGGACTTTCCGTGAATCGGTTGATCCGTATCTCCTACGGCCCGTTTCAATTGATGGATTTGCCTGAACGCGACGTTCGCGAAATTCGTGGACGTGTGCTGCGCGACCAGCTGGGTGATGCTCTGGCGGAGGAAGCGGGCGCAGATTTCGATGCGCCGATTTTCCATCAGGCAATGCCGGAAGAAGAAAAGAAATCTTCAGGCACAAAGCGACCAGGTGCGCGTGGTGGAGACAAAAAGCCAGGCGAACGCCGCGAGGGCAGCCAGGGAAAATGGCTCACCGCGCGCGAAGGCAAGAGCGAGACCGACCGGAAAAAAACGGCCAAGTCCGAGCGCTCTGATCGGAAGCAGGGGAAGCGTGGTAACACTGGACCCAGGCAGGAAAAAGTGTCTCCTCGCTCGCGTTTCCGCATGACCTCTGAGCCAAAGCCGCGCAAGGAATATGCTGAAGAACGCCCGAGCGCTCGTCCACGCAAGATCTGGGCAGACGACGGGATTGTGGAAGACAAGCAGCAGCAAAGCCGTGAGGACGCGAAAAAGCGTGAGCGTAGCGGGCCGTCCAAAGGTCCTCGCCGTCCGCGGGGTGGAGACCGTTCGTGAGGATTGTTGCCGGTCGTTTCAAGGGCGCGGCACTCGCAGCTCCGAAAAGCCAGGGAACACGTCCGACAAGCGACAGGCTGCGTGAAACGATATTCAACATTCTGTCGCATGGTCTTGACGTTGATCTCGACGGGGTCAGGGTATTGGATCTATTCGCTGGAACCGGCGCGCTTGGCTTTGAGGCCATCAGCCGTGGCGCGCGCCACTGTACCTTCATAGAGGAAGCCGCAGAGGCGAGGGGTGTCATCCGCCGAAATATGGAGACGCTCGGTTTGAACGGGGCAGCGAAGATCCTTCGTAGAGACGCCGCCCGCCTGGGCATGCCAGGCACGATCGAGCCGTTCGATCTTCTATTTGCCGACCCCCCCTATGACAAAGGATTGGGTGAAAAGGCGCTGGTGTCTGCCGCAGCTGGCGGCTGGCTGAAACCTGGTGCGATCTGTATTCTGGAAGAACGTGCCTCTGCGGATACAGATATTCCCGATGAATTCACCGAAGTTGACAGACGCGCTGTCGGTGACAGTCAGGTGGTTTTTCTGAGCTTCGGTTCAGATGCTGCGCTTGACGATCAATAAACCGCTCATGCGCCACCAGGCCTCATGATATAGGCGGTTTTCTTTGTCGGCAGACTTGAACGACTCACCACCAATTTTGGGGAACTCGCCTGCACGATGTCGTAACCGGCTTCCTTCACGCGCTCAATGAACGACGGCAAGGCGCCCGCGAAGTGAAAGTGCATCGGAATGACCATCGCCGGGCCGATACTGTCCAGAACGTCCATCAGACTGTCGAGGCGCAAGGTTGACGAGTTGTCTATTGCGGCAAAAACGATGTCGATCTGCCCAAGCCGTTTCAGGTCTTCATCGACGAGACGGTGGTGCAAGTGGCCAAGATGCGCAATGCAGAGGTCAGCAACTTCAAATATGAAAATCGAGTTGCCAAGACGGCGGGTTTCTCCGTCCCATCCGCGAATATTTGTCTGAATGTTGCGAATTCGAACGTCATCGACGGTTATGTCGTGATCTATCGGTCCGCCTTCCGGGTTCCAGCCAAAGAGTAGATGTTCGATGCTTGGGTCCGGGGTCACCGAATAGTGCGTGCTGTGGGCGCCATTCATGGTTGCTACGGTAGGGGGCAGGAACGGCCGGACGCTGTCATTGTAATCCGTTGCAATCCTGACGCCCTTTGCTGTTTCCAGCTCAAAGGTTGAATGGCCGATGTAACGGATCTGAACCTCATCGGTTTGTAAGGCGACTTTCCACACCCGCATCTCGCCAGGTCCAGGAGGCAGTAACGGGGCATTTGCGACGAATTGACAAACCGCGAAAGCGGGCTGGACAAAAGACAGACCCAACAACAGGCACAAGAGTGATCCAACCGAAAGTGCGCTACGCAACAAACGGACAGGAAAATGCAGGAAGGCAGAAATGCCCGTACCCATGGTTTGCTTTTCCAGGTTCAGCAAGTTCCATTAAGTTTAGAGGGCAGAACGCATAGGGCAAGTCTCAAGTTGCGCCAGAGCGCCTGAAAAATTGATTTGCCGCTGATTCTCGACTTTTCGTCGCGCTTGGATTCGGAAGCCAGATCGTATCTTTTCGATATTAATCCGAACCCAAGGTAAAAGAAAAGGCAACCGGCATCAGCAGCCTATCTGCTTGGCGGTTGCCCGAAGGTGGGGGCGGGAGGGAGGAAAAACCAGCCCCGAAGGAAAAATTAAACCACGTAAAGACTGACTGGCGCCTTGCCCCCTCTGGGGCGATGGTTCGCGTCGTTGTCAGCAAGTTTGTTCGTGGAATTCGCTTGTAAATGAATGAGTTCGCCAGCGTGACCAGCTTCCATCACCAGATTCTGGCGGGTGCAAAGTGACGCCAGGGAGAGCCCAAGTCGGCGTAAATGCGAACGCCGGTAGCAATAAACGGCAAGAGCTGCGCGCTGTTCTTCGGAGAGTTGGCCGCTCACATCCGTCACGGCGTTCAAGGTTGCGTCCAGCAATCGCTTTAACAAATCGTCCGAAACCGGACAATTTTCCATGTCTGTAGATCCAGTTGGTCTCATTGACCTGCTCCTAATAAATTAAACAAAGTATTTCTGGATTTGATTAATGGTCTATTAAAAGTCGAATTGCTGGCAATAAAAAGGATTTATCTGGTCAATTGTGCTCATGTTGCGACTAAGTAACTTGCATTGGTTCTTTTTGCCAATTTCTCTAGGTTATCCTTGGTAACTTTACGCAGAGATTCTGCTTTTTCCAGAATTTGCTGTGCCTTCAGGAAGTCCAGAACCCGTATCGAGTCATTTGGTGGACGAATGAGAATATCTGGTTGATCGACCTTGAGTTTTTGATTTGTGATTGTTTGCATAAGGATCTGCGAGGAACCAAAAAGCGTATCCAGCATGTTGATATCTTCCCCGCTTTTTCGAGGCACCGGCGCTCCAACGACGTCGACGGCTATCACAATGTCGCAGTTGGCACGCAAGCCATCAAATGGCAATGGGTTTACAACACCGCCATCGATGAGATGGCGGTCACCGTGTTTTACCGGTTTGAAGATTGCCGGAATCGCAATGGATGCGGCAACCGCCTTTAGAAGCGGACCGGATTCGAAATCCACTTCCTGACAACCGTAAAAATCAGTTGCGAGCAGACGCAAGGGTATTTCCAGATCCTCAAAGCGTTCGGGAAGGTGTTTGGCAATGAAAACGTCCAGAACCCGCTCAGGGTCAAATTGAACCGGACCAGAGCGGAACACGTCCGCAAATCTTTTTGGTCTTAATTGCCACAAACGGGAAAGAACGCTGTTCCGGTCTGAAAATATTTCCAGCACAATCTGCCGAATCTCCTGTCCGCTGAGACCGCTGGCATAGGCCGCTCCAAAAATGGCCCCAATAGAGGTGCCGGCGATCTGAACCGGCTTGAGCCCCAGGTCGTCCAGCGCCTCAAGAACTGGAATATGGGCAAGACCTCGTGCGCCGCCTCCACCTAGAGCAAGACCAATACGCGGGCGACCGAAATCGTCAGGCATCATTTAAGTTCCCGTTCAATCCATGACACTGGAAAGATGTGGGGTGGCAAACGCACATTGCCAACAACATGAGCGGGAAGCAGAAAATTGAGACTGGGGAGGTCGCTTTGGCGAGCTTAGACGCGTTCAGACCATGAAGTAGAGGTCATCTGCAGATTCAGACATCCAATCCGTAACCTGGTCAAAAGGCATCGGTCGGGCGATCAGGTAACCCTGGATGGAAAAATCGCCCATCATTCTGAGGCGGTCATATTGCGCCTCTGTTTCCACGCCTTCGCACACGATACCGATATCAAGCGACCGGGCCAGATGAATAAGCTGGTTGACCACGGCTTCTTTCCTGGGATCTTCAAGCATCTGATTGGTAAAGGATCGATCGATTTTCAGCCCATTGATTGGCAAGTCAGCGACATGGGTCAGCGAAGCATAGCCTGTCCCAAAGTCATCCAGTTCAATGTGGATGCCGAGATTGTAAAGTTCTTCCAGGGCGCCCAGATGGTCGGTTCGATCATCGTCCAGGAAAACAGATTCCAAGACCTCGGCGGTGATGCGGTCAGGCCTGATACTGAATTTTTCCATCGCGGTTTTGAAGTGTTCGACCAAAAGACCAGACGCCAGATGCGAGGAAGAGACATTTACAGAGACCCGACCGAATTCAAGACCTTCGTCAAGCCAGGCTCTGGCCGCAGCCAGGGCTTTGTCGATAACAATTTTGCCAAACAGGGGAGCCAGACTGGTTTTTTCCACGACCGGAAGGAAATCCCCCGGCGAAATAACACCTTGCTCAGGGTGGCTCCAGCGCACGAGTGCTTCAACACCGGTTACCGTTTGAGATCTGAGGTTTACCTGCGGTTGGAATACAAGAAAGAACTCGTCGTTTTTGATAGCGTCATGTAGTTCAAGCTCAATCTTGGCTTCCGTTTCGCTATCGGCTTTCATCGCCGGCTTGAAGAAGGTGTAGCGATCTTTGCCACCTTCTTTCGATTGGTAGAGCGCAAGATCGGCGTTGACCAGCAGGGTTTCGAAATCTTCAGCGTCTTCAGGACAGAGCGAGAGCCCCATGCTGACCGTGGGCCAGAAGCGACTGCCGTTGAACTCCATCGGCTCGCGCATGATACGGCGTGCACGCTCGCACAATTCGTTCGGGTCAGAAGCGCTGCTGTTCGCAAGTATCACAAATTCATCGCCGCCCCAGCGATAAGGTGTTCCAAGGCCACGGCAGACTTCGCGAAGTCGCCGCCCGGTCTCTTCAAGGCAGTGGTCTCCTGCCAGGTGACCGAGCGTGTCGTTGACCCGCTTGAAATTGTCCATGTCGACGTGAACAAGAAAATCCGGTTTTTCAGGCTTTGCAAAGCACACTTTTGCGTCGCGCTGACAGCCGGCACGATTTGAAAGTTTAGTCAGCGGGTCAAAATAAGCGAGTCGCTCAGCGCGCACTTTTGCCTCACGTGTCTCGTTTTCACGTTGCACGCGCTCTGAAACGTCATTGGCAATGGCAACAAAAAGTTCCCGCTCGTGATCGTGGAGCAATTGAACGCGCAAATCGACGGGATATTCACTACCATCCTTACGCTTGTGAAGGCTTTCAACTGAAAGGCTGTCCCGCATGCCTTTCAGCAGCGGCGTCACATGGCGTTGTACTTTTTGTTCGTCGTAAACCGGGTTGATATGCCAGATTCGGTGAGACTTCAGCTCTTCAAGACTGTATCCGAGATTTTCAAGAGCACAGGCGTTCGCATATTCGATGCGGAATGTTTCTGCATCCAGAATGTAAATCTCGTTGAGCGAGGATTCCAGGATGTTTGCCAACAGGTGGTTCTGGCGTTCTGCTTTGTAACGGTCCGAAATATCGTGAACGATTCCGATGATTTTGGCGGCATTGCCGTCTGGCCCAGCCAGAACATAGCCTCGAATATCAAGGTGCCGGATGGTTTCATCTTCCAGCACGAGCGTGTGCTCAAACTCGAAATTGCCACAGCCGGCTATCGCCGCTTCAACGACGGTTTTGCTCTCGGTCAGTTCATGCTCAGGGATGCGTGAAAAGATCTGCTGCTGCATTTGCGAACCGGAAAGCTCCGGTGAAACACTCATGATCCGATGGAATTCTTCAGACCCTTGCACCTGACCGGTAATCAGGTCTGTTTCCCAGCTTCCAACACTCGCTATCCGTTGCGCTTCCAGAAGCTGAATAGCGCTGCGTTCCAGTTTTTGAGTGTTTTCAAGAACTTCACCTTCCAGGCGGTCTCGCGTCGACTGAACGGAGGATTGCAGCCGTGCCAGAATTCGCCGGATGACAGTCCAGGACAGGAACGCCAGGCCGAAGCCTGCAAGAATGGAGATGAGTGTCCGTTCGGCGAAGGCCCAAACGTTTCCCGTAATATCCTTCACCAGAGCAAGTTTGATCGAATGTTCATTGTTCAAAATGTTGATTGGCAAATCCCGGATCAGGAAAACCTTGCCATCTTGCATCAGGAACTGGTTGAGGCCGCCCGGACCTCGGCTGGTCGCGCTAACGCCTGCAATATCAAAACCGGCAGGCGCGGTATTGCCAAGGAGTTCATAGCGAATTGGGCTCGCTCGATCACGTTTGGAACCTGGTGTTTCGCAGATCTTGATGATTTTTGCGTCCACAACGGAACTCGCTACGGCGAGCGAACGCTCGATATTCAATGATAGCTTGAGGAATCCGACAAGTTGTCCGCTTGAGGTCCACGGGCGAAAGACACTCGCAACAACCTGATTGCCCTTTCCGAATTCAATTCCATTCGTCGCCCTGGATAGATTGTTCTTCATATCGGATTGAAAAGAGGATTCGTCAGTGTAGGAGCCATTTGGCGCCTGGGAGCGATAAATGGGTTTTTGGTCGGCTGAGTAGATCGTCAGCTCTGCGATATCCAGTCCATCGGCTTTCTTTGCGAAAACCTGATTGGCAAGTTCCCTGACTTCAGCGCTGTTTTGTTGAACAACGGCGTTTTGCAGTTCCGCATTTGCGCTCACTGACCTGAGGGCCTGGTCGAGTGTCCGCGAGGCGAGCGCTTTTTGCTGCATCAGCAAGCTCTCGGCAGTCTGCACGATTGCGTCCTGAGGCTCGTTCAGGTTCCGGTATTCTGAAAGAACATTCTGCAATGTCAGGAATGTTACTGTGAGCGCCAGGAATGAAAGAAAGACAACTCGTAAGGGTGTTTCGAAATGGGAGTCGTCGGTACACCAGCGCGCCAGAAGTTTATCCAGCCAATGGTTGTTTGAACCTCGAGGTAGCTGTCCTCGTTGGTCCTCCCGTTCCTCTGTTCCCTGCTTGCCCAAGCTTTACACCTATTGCCCCAAACGACCGCTGTCGCGCATTCCCTGGCAAGAACGCCCCTTTAGTTGGTTGACCGTTGGATATCGGCAAATAACACAAACAATCCCTGCCAATTCTCTCAATACTCTTGAAACGTTAAATTGTATTGAACGTGTTTCTTAAAAACTATTAAGGGTAAGTCAGCGTCGGTCTTGATTGGATTGAGATTTTCTGTGTCGTGAGCAGTTAATTTGCAGTGTGAACTGACATACATTCTTTGGTTTATTTGGAAGGCGTTCTACTCATTGGTGTAAAAGCTCAAAAGAGCTTCACACGTGGCTTGAGGGGCCTCCTCGGGCAAAAAGTGACCGGACGAAATAGCTTCACCTTTCACGTTCGCGCTCCACTCCTGCCAGACCTTCAAAGGGTCATTCGCACTCATGGCAATTCCCTTGTCTCCCCATAGCACCAGCAGGGGGGATGTGATTTTCTTGCCTGCGTCTCTATCGGCCTTGTCATGGTCATAATCAATGGTTGCGCCAGCCCTGTAATCTTCGCAGGTCGCGGAGATCCGTTTTGTTTCACGGAACCAGTCACGGTTGTGTTCCATGGCTTCTTTTGAGAAACAGTTGAGGCTTTTGTCCGCAGTCCAGCTGGACAACGTGTGCTCCAGGTAACGGATAGGTGCGGCCGTGATGAGGTTTTCCGGCAAGGGTGCGGGCTGGGCCAGAAACATCCAGTGGTAGATCTTCAGTCCGAAGGATCTATCCATTCTGTCCCAGTAGTCGGATGTCGGCAGGATATCCAGGACTGCCAGTTTTTCGACAACATCAGGATGGTCGAGGCCTAGGCGATAGGCCACGCGGCCTCCTCTGTCATGTCCAGCCAGGAAGAACCGGTCATAGCCGAGAGCCTGCATCAGCTCAGTCATCATTCGTGCCATATTTCTCTTGGAATAGGCCTCGTGGTCCGCACTGAGCGGCGGAATGGAAGACCTGCCATAACCTGGCAAGTCCGGCAGCACCAAAGTGAAGTGTTCAGCAAGTTTGGGAGCTATCTTGTGCCAGATCGCATGTGACTGCGGGTAGCCGTGAAGGAGTAGAAGCGCCGGTCCAGAACCACCAATCCGGCAAAATATGTCAGCGCCAGCGACCTTGACGGTCTTGCTTTCAAATCCTGGGTACAGTTCCGGCAAATCACTCACGATATCAGGCTCCCAACCTACATTGGAGAGGAGATTAACGTTGTTGCTCGGCACCTGCCAAGTCGTCTAAGAGCTCAAAGCAGCAGAGATCTATTGGTCCGGTTTGCGTTCGATGGCGCGCCAGCCGATATCACTGCGGCAAAAGCCTTCTGGCCAGTCAATTCGGCTGACGGCTTTGTAGGCATTTTGCTGGGCTTCACGCACAGTTGCGCCGAGTGCTGTAACATTCAGAACCCGACCACCGTTTGCAAGCAGCCTGTTGCCATCTTGTTTGGTGCCGGCATGAAAGACTTCCAGGGCATCTGAACTCAGCTGGTCAAGACCGCGAATTTCCGTGCCCTTGTCGTAGCTACCCGGGTAACCTTTTGCTGCCATGACGACGGAAAGTGCAACTTCATCCCGCCAGGTTGCCGACGTCGTTGCAAGCTGGCCTTCTACACTGGCGAGGATGATATCCAGGATATCACTCTTCAGGCGCATGAGGAGAACCTGGCATTCCGGGTCACCAAAACGGGTGTTGTATTCTATGAGCTTCGGGCCTTCGGTCGTGATCATCAAACCGGCGTAAAGCACACCCTTGAACGGTGTGCCGCGCTTGGCGAGCGTGGCGATTGTCGGTTCGATAACCCGGTTCATGACTTCGGACACCAGCTCATCCGTCATGACAGGTGCTGGCGAATAGGCGCCCATGCCACCCGTGTTGGGTCCAGTGTCGCCATCATGTGCGCGCTTGTGATCTTGAGCAGTGGCAAGCGGCAGGGCGTTGGTACCATCGGAAATTACAAAGAAACTCGCTTCTTCACCTTCAAGAAACTCTTCGACCACGACTTCGGCGCCGGCTGCTCCGAACGATCCTTCAAAGCATGCACGAACCGCGTCTTCCGCTTCCTGAAGTGTCATCGCAACAACGACACCTTTCCCGGCCGCCAGACCGTCTGCCTTGACGACAATGGGAGCGCCTTTTTCCCGAACATAGGCCAAGGCGGCCTCTGCGTTGTCGAAACGACCATAACCGGCGGTCGGAATGTCAGCCTCGTCACACACGCCTTTTGTAAATGCTTTTGAGCCTTCCAGCTGGGCAGCGGCCTTGCTCGGTCCAAACGCCTTGATGCCGGCGGCTTCAAGATCATCAACAAGTCCGACGACCAATGGAGCCTCCGGGCCGACAACCACGAGGTCAATTTCCTTGGACCGGCAAAAGTCAATCACGGCATCATGGTTGGAAACATCGAGATCGGAAAGCTCGGCCACCTTGGCGATGCCAGCGTTCCCCGGTGCGGCGTAAAGCTTGGTCAGTCGTGGGGATTTTGAAAAGGCCCAGGCAAGAGCGTGTTCGCGGCCGCCAGATCCGATGAGAAGGAGTTTCATGAAATGCCAGTCTCTTGAAGCGTGTTTCGTGCTGAACGGCTGTTTGCTGATCGTGGAGGCAAGCAAGCCAATTGCTGCGCGGTCTAACACGGGCTTTCGCGAGCTGCAATTATCCGGAGCGTGTTCTTCAGTTCATGCAGAAGAGAGCCTGAAATGCCAAATCTGTTTTACCCGGAAGCGGCAGACCGCTCCCGGCAGGGGGCTGTTATCGGCCGACCGTAACACGGCAATAAAGAATATTGTCCTTCTGAAGATCAGGTCCCCAAATGAGCTTCGCGGACCCGTCCCACTGGACACGGTCATACCCATCTTTGGGTCTCACATCACGCTCGCTATGGATTGTTGCTTTGGGCCATTTACTGGCGTCAAATCCCGGTTCCATCCAGTTGTCTGGAGCGGAAATTTTTGTTTCCGCACAATTACTTTTGGATACGTCCGGGTTGCGTTCCTTCTCGCAGGAATTGTCTTTGGGTGCCGATTGAACTGCTAGGCAACGCCAATCCGATCCAGTGGCGGCCAGAAGTTTGCCGGTTGCCTGGTCCCTGAACTGAGCAATGGCACCGCCATCCCCCATCTGCTGTTTGCGCGTGCCGATATATTCAAGGCCGGTACTATTTTCCATGAAATCTCGGAATTCGAAGGCGATTGTCATGGGCGTGTCGGCTTTGAACTCAAAACGCTCGGCATTGAATGAACGTTCTGTCTTGATGGACACGCTGTCTTCCAGCAATGGCGCACCGTTAATATAAAGCTTGAACCAGTTATCCACCCAAACCTCACCCAGGATTTTGTGGGTGCCAGAAGAATTTATTTTGCTTTCATTTAACTCCGCCCCTTGCCCGCCAGGCCGTGGAGGGGGAGGCTTTTTTGCAAAGGATGCTGCCGGTACCACGGTAAGTCCGATGCCAGTTGCCAAAAATAGTCCAAATGCAATTTTGGGTGAGAAATTCACGTGTGTACTCCGTTGTCAGCCACGACGGCGGCACTATGACCTCTTGCGGGATGAAATACATCTTAATTATCAGTAGAAGTGCCAGTGGGATTTGGGAGACGTTCCCAAGACAACAACAACCCTGGCAGAGTGGGTAGGCGGAGCGATGCTGTTTTCAACCAAAGATACCGGACCGGTCGCAGATGCGGTGAAGCGGCATTGGGTCGATACGAAATTGCCCGCATCACTGCGTCCCTATGCACGACTGGCGCGTTGGGAACGGCCTATCGGTTGGTGGTTGCTTTTGTGGCCGTGCCTGTGGTCGTCGGCGCTAGCCGCGATCGCCGCAGGCAATGGGTGGCCAAACCCCTGGCATATTGTGCTGTTTTTTGTAGGTGCCATCGCCATGCGTGGCGCTGGTTGCACGTACAACGATATTGTTGACGTCGACATTGACGAACAGGTTGAACGCACGCGGTCGCGGCCCATACCCGCCGGGCAGGTCTCCCGGTTTCAAGCCAAGGTCTTTCTGGTGCTGCAGAGTCTTGTTGGGCTATTCGTTCTTTTGCAGTTCAACACATTCACGATTGCATTGGGAATAGCGGCACTGCTGCCCGTTGCTATTTACCCCTTCATGAAGCGTTTCACCAACTGGCCACAGCTGTTCTTGGGTTTCGCTTTTTCCTGGGGTGCGTTCATGGGATGGGCCGCAGAATTTGGTTCTTTGGCCTGGGCGCCGATCTTTCTTTATGTCGGCGGAATCTGCTGGACGATCGGTTACGACACAATCTACGCCCACCAGGACAAGGAAGATGATGCACTGGTCGGCGTGAAGTCGACGGCTCGCCTATTTGGCAACCGCACAAAACCGGCACTCATTGTTCTTTATGCGCTTGCAACGATCCTCTTCGTCATTGCCGCGTCGCTTGCTGATGCCGGACCGGCGGCTTTTGCCGGTATTCTGCTGGGCGTTCTTCATTTGGGCTGGCAGGTAATTGTTCTTGATATCGATGACGGCGATCAATGTCTCAAGCTCTTTCGCTCGAACACCACCTATGGCTGGATCCTGTTTGCCGGATTTGTCGCTGATGCGCTGATTGGCTGGCTGTAGTCGGATCTTTGCAAAAACAAAAGGCTCCAAATTGGAGCCTTTCAAACCTGATTGGTTGCTTTGAACCGAATTTGCCTGTCAGGTGCGCGCTATTATTTCGCGCTCGTTTGCGAATGTGACAGCAATTGGCGTCTGATGACCGGTACAGCGCTTGTTGAGGAAGCGGGGGCGGCGTCCGGTCAACAGTCTCATTTTTCGGCGCGGTGCCGGACCTGCCACCGGAACAGCACTGTAAGCTTCGATGGGCTTGACCTTGCCTCCCAGGTCACAGACCAGCATCGGAAGCTTGAGTGTCTGCGACCAGCGGCTCCAAAGGACCGCCAGATCGTCAGATTTTTCTGTTTCGGCCAGGGTGATCGACAACCCGTCATCTGGATGCTTCAAGATGAGTGCGGCGACAATATCTCCCGGTGCATCGCCTGGAACGATGCGAACCATGACACCGTCAAAGCCACTTGCCGGGACGACGACCTTTACCGGAACACCTGCGATACGGTGCTTGATGATTGCCTTTTCGTCATCAAGGTAGATATCAGCAGGGAGAGAAGTTGTTCCCGGTCTGCTTTCCAGTCTTTGCTGGAATTGAACGGGGAGACAACCGGGGTGCGGCAACGTTTGTTGGCCGCTCCCGGTTGTCTCTGTTTCCTGTATTTCTGTTTGACGTCTCACTAGACTCTCCGTCGGACCTTTTGGTCTCTTGATGCATTTGAACCTAACGGAGAAAAGTCGTGAACCACTTAAGAGATAGAGTTAAAAAACTGTGATTTTAAAGAGGGTTACTGGAGTGTAATCAAGTCGGTAAGAGCTTGTTCACAAGTGTGGCCAACGTACGTGCAGGGAGTTTCGGTTTTTATGCTGGCTCTTGTTATCAGAACCAGCTGTTGCCAATTGTGCGCAAGCAGTTGCAGCCCGCGGGCGCGGCGCGTAAACATCAGCCCAACCAGAAGGCGGAGCATATGTCTGAACTGATTGATCAAAGTGAACTGCAATCACGCGCAGCGCGTCTTGTCGCAGCGGCGCGCAAAGCAGGGGCAGACGCCTGTGACGCAATCGCAGTCACGGGTGTTTCGCTGGGTGTCGACGTGCGAGAAGGCAAGGTAGAGGAAACCGAACGGGCAGAAGGCGACGACGTTACTCTGCGGGTATTCGTTGGAAAGCGCACCGCTGCGGTTTCGGCAAATCAGCTTGACGATCCGGACGGGTTGGCTGAGCGTGCCGTTGCGATGGCCAAGGCTGCTCCGGAAGACCCCTTTGCTGGTCTTGCCGATCAGGACTTGTTGGTAAAAGACTTCCCGGAGCTGGAACTGCTGGATACCAGAGAATTAACGGCTGCTGATCTGTCCGAAATTGCATTGGAGGCTGAAGCTTCCGGCCTTTCTGTCAGCGGTGTTAGCAAATCGGGCGGCGCTGGTGCTTCCTGGCGCTTGGCGGGTGTTGTGCTGGCCACCAGCCACGGGTTTCAAGGTTCGTACATGTCTTCTCGCTTTGGCATGTCCATGACGGCTGTTGCAGGTGAAGGCACTGCAATGGAACGTGACTATGACTTCGACAGCCGAACTTTTTTCGGGGATTTGGAAGCGCCTGCTGAAATTGGTCGGCGGGCCGGTGAAAGAGCTGTCCGCCGTCTCAATCCGCAGAAGCTGTCGACGCGAACCGCGAATGTCATTTATGAATCGCGCGCTGCCCGCAGTATTCTTGGGCACCTTTGCGGGTCGATCAACGGTGCATCGGTGGCACGGAAAACCAGTTTTCTGAAAGATAAAATGGGTGAGGCGATTTTCGCACCCGGAATTCAGATTATCGATGACCCGTTCAAGCGCCGAGGCGCGGCAACCCGTCCCTTCGACGGTGAGGGGACCAGTGCCAGTGTTCTCAACATGGTTGAGGATGGAGTTCTGCAGCATTGGTTCCTGGACGGAGCGTCAGCCCGCGAACTGGGCTTGAAGCCGAATGGGCGTGCGCACCGCAGCGGCAGCGGGACATCTCCGGGAGCGACCAATATCACATTGATGCCTGGAACCAAATCTCTGGAAGAGCTGATGGCTGAAGCCGGTGAAGGGCTTCTGGTCACCGATCTCATCGGCCACGGTGTGAATGGTCTCACCGGAGACTACTCCCGCGGCGCCGCAGGTTTCTGGTTTGAAAACGGGCAGGTCGTTGAGCCCGTCAGTGAGATCACTATCGCCGGGAACCTGAATGATATGTTCAAACGGCTGGTACCGGGGAGTGATCTGGATAACAGGTATTCAGCTGCTACGCCTTCATTGATGATTGAAGGGATGGCGCTTGCCGGAAGCTGATATGAGCGATTTGGCTTCGGATCCCAAAACAGACAGGCACCTGCTGGAAAGCGCGGCACGGGAAGCTGGTGAGCTTGCACTTTCCTTTTTTGGGAAAGATCCGGAGACCTGGTTCAAGGGAAACAAGTCGCCCGTGTCTGAGGCGGACCTGGCGGTTGACCGGTTTCTGGCTGTGCATTTGCAAAATGCCAGGCCACATTATGGTTGGCTATCGGAAGAAACGGCGGACGACCGGTCCCGCCTTGCCCATGAACGTGTTTTTATTGTTGATCCGATTGACGGTACGCGCGCCTTCTTGGCAGGAGGCGATGAGTGGACGGTGTCCATCGCGGTTGTCGAAAGCGGTCGCCCGGTAGCCGGTTCTGTGTTCTGTCCCTGTCGTGACGAGATGTTTCTGGCGAGCCTTGGCGGTGGTGCCTGGCTGAATGGTGAGCGGATTTCCGTTTCGAACCAAAGCAGTATAGACGGCGCTGCCTTGACCGGTCCCCACTCGATCGTTGCCAATCAGGATGTTCTAAAAGCCGGTTTCAAGGGTACCGCGATCCTGCGGTCACTGGCCTACAGGCTGACGATGGTTGCGGCGGGCAGGGTTGATGTGGGAACAGCGCGCGGTGGCCCAAGTGATTGGGACCTTGCAGCGGCGGATCTTTTGGTGCAGGAAGCAGGTGGCAAATTGACCGACCTGTCAGGCCGTCAATTGATCTATAACCGTGCCAAGACAGGTCATCCGGCGCTGATCGCTGCACCAGACCCTTTGATAGAGTCCGTGCGCGAAGCGCTGGAAGTTGTCATCAAATAGGCAGCCAATGATGCATTGAATGATGCGTTGACAGAAAATGAGGACACTCATGAGCGAAACCGACACGCCCAAACAGCTTCTGCACCTGGTTTTTGGCGGTGAACTCGATTCACCGGAAGGACTGACATTCCGAGATTTGGATGAGTTGGATATCGTCGGCATTTATCCCAATTATGCTGAAGCTTACAAAGCCTGGAAAGCGAAGGCCCAGTCGACAGTAGACAACGCCCATATGCGTTATTTCATCGTTCACATGCATCGCTTGCTGGACCCTGAAACAGCCGCTTAAGCGCGCTTTTCGTGAGGCGACAAGAAAAATGATCAAACGCCTTGGCCGTCAGCCCTGGGTTTTATCCTTTGTGGGCACGATGCTCGCTGGTTGGCTGAAACTGGTTTATCGTACCAACCGCTTTGTTGTGAAACCTGATGGTATTCATGACGAAATGGAATCGCATCTGCCCGTGATTGTTGCCATGTGGCATGGACAACATTTCATGGTGCCGTTTGCCAAGCCATCGCACTGGCCAGCGAAGGTGATGATTTCGCGGTCCGCAGACGGTGAAGTCAACGCCATTGCCGCGCGCAAACTTGGTCTCGGTCTGATCCGTGCTTCGGGCGGAAAAAATGCGCGCCAAATCAAAAAACGAGGTGGCATGCGAGGCTTTATCGAAGCATTGCGGACCCTCAAGGAAGGCCATAGCGTTGCCATGACGGCTGATGTTCCCAAGGGACCGTCGCGCAAGTCTGGCACCGGTATTGTGCAGCTGGCAAAACACTCTGGTCGTCCGATCTTGCCCGTCGCTGTTGCAACCAGTCGCAGTATTGAGCTCGACAGTTGGGACAAGGCCAGTGTGAACCTGCCTTTTGGGCGTGGAAGCATTTTCGTTGGCGATCTCATCTGGGTATCGTCTGATACGGATGACGATGAACTGGAAACTTTTCGCTTGCAGGTCGAAGAAGGGCTGAACGCAGTGACGTCAAAAGCCTATGAATTGGTCGGAAGGGCGGATGGCTGAACAGCAACCAATTCTGATCAGAATTTATCGGAGCCTTGCAAGGGCTCTGACACCGTTGTTTCATGTTCTGTTTTGGTTGCGTTGCAGGTCTGGCAAAGAAATTCCAGGCAGAAAAGATGAGCGCTTCGGCCGTGGCGAAGAATCTCGGCCGGACGGAACCTTGATATGGATCCACGCAGCAAGCGTGGGTGAAACCATGTCGGTTCTGCCATTGATTGAGGCCCTGTCGCGCGTTGGCAAGAACGTCCTGCTGACCACGGTCACTGTGACTGCAGCGGAGCTTGCCCAATCCCGCCTTCCAGCAGGCTCTATTCATCAGTTTGTGCCGTTTGATGCTCCAGGACCGGTTGCCCGGTTCCTGGACCACTGGAACCCTGACTTGGTTATGGTGGTGGAATCTGAAGTCTGGCCGTGTTTGTTTGTCGAAATGCGCGCGCGATCGACACCGTTTGTTCTCCTGAATGGTCGCCTTTCGGACAGTTCACATAAAAGCTGGTCAAGATTGCCACGCGTTTCAGGATATATTTTCAACTGTCTTGACCTGGTTCTGGCACAAAGCACTGCCGATGCGGCGCGTTTCCGCAAATTGGGTTGTCTGCGGGTCGAAACCCCGGGAAACCTGAAATTTGACGCCGAAGAACCAATGGCCGACACGGCAGACCTTGTTGCGCTGAAGGAGCAGATCGGTGCGCGCCACGTGTGGCTGGCAGCATTGACGCATCCCGGCGAAGAGGAAATCACGCTTCAGGCGTTCACGCTGTTGCAGCAGGAGTTTCCGGAACTTTTGCTCGTTTTGGTCCCTCGGCACCCGGCCAGGGCGGACGAAATCAGGGACCTCGTCGAACAACAGGGGCTGTCGATCTCACTGCGTAGCGATAGCGGGTTTATCGACGGACAAACGCAAGTTTATCTTGGCGATACGTTGGGAGAGATGGGGCTTTATTACCGTTTGGCCCCTGTGACATTTCTAGGCGGGTCTTTCAACGATGCCGGGGGTCATAATCCCGTTGAAGCCGCGCTTGTCGGCTCGGCACTCGTGACCGGCCCAAATGTCTCCAATGCCCGAGCCGTTTACAAGGATTTCTGGATCGCCGGGGCTTCGGTGAGAGTGCGTGAGCCCGAGAACCTGGCAGCCGCAGTTGGCAAGTTGCTCGGTGCGCCCGAGGAAGCCCAACGACAATCACATGAAGCACGTGCATTGGTCGAGGCTGGGCGTGGTGCTTTACAAAACACACTCACGTTGCTTGAACCCTATGTAACGGTCGAAACTGAAGACCGGCTGCGCGAGGCTGCGCATGAGTAAAGCCCCTGATTTCTGGTGGAGCTCAAGTCTGGCGGCTGAAGCAATAGTGCTGTCGCCATTGGGCTGGATCTACGGCAGGATTACAGCCCGCCGAATGCTCTCCAAACCGAAGGCGAAAAGTAGGCTCCCGGTTATCTGTATTGGCAACTTCATTGTCGGAGGAACCGGAAAAACCCCCTTTTCAATTGAACTGGCAAATAAGCTCAAGGATGAAAACCTTAAGCCAGGATTTCTGCTGCGGGGGTATGGCGGGCGGCGCAAAAAGCCTCTTCTCGTTGATGCTGAGGTGCAGGAGGCCGGTGAAGTTGGCGATGAAGCTCTCCTCCTTGCGCAATTCGCACCAACTGTTATCGCCGCGGATCGTGTTGCGGGTGCTCAGCTTGCAGAAAAACAGGACGTCGATGTTCTGATTATGGATGACGGATTCCAGAACCCGGCCCTTGCAAAGGACTTGAGCCTGGTACTCGTGGATTGCGCGGTTGGATTCGGGAATGGTCTGTGTTTGCCAGCCGGACCGCTGAGGGCACCCGCCGACAAACAAATTTTGAAGGCCGATTGCCTTGTTCTTGTGGGAGAGGGGGATGCAGCCGAAGAGGCTGTTCATCTCGCTGGTCGCAGGGGATTGCCGATCCTGCACGCACATCTTCGCCCTCAGCCAAACGAAGAGCTTGCCGGTGAAAAGCTTTTTGCTTTTGCCGGGATCGGGCGGCCGCAGAAATTCTTCTCAAGCCTTGAAGACATGGGCTATGAGGTGAAAAAGGCCCGCGCCTTCTCAGATCATCACCGGTTTTCGGAATCTGATGTCCGGTTTCTACTGACCGAAGCTGAAGCAGAAGGTTTGAAACTGGTCACCACAGCAAAGGATATGGCCAGACTGAAGACGTCGGCCGGAGAATTATTCCACTGGATTGCGTCCAGCACAGTCGTCCTGGATGTGGAAATGGAAATTGACGATCAGGATCGTCTGATCTCCTTGATCAGGGAAAAACTCCGCAGTCGGAAGTTTACAGCATAGGCCGATGGATCAGCTGATTTCGAGATGGCGTTTCATCGACGCATTCGCATCGACATAGGCTTCCTGACGCTCGACTGACCAATATTTCAGTTCATCAAGCGGTATAGCTGTACCAGTCACGGAACAACGCACGAATGTACCCGGTGTTTCCACCTGATAATCGCCGTCAAGGTAACGGACACGGGCTTCGCTCGGAATGCGCGGATTTTCGTAACGGTTCATTTTGGCGGTTCTGGATTTTCTCAGTGTTTTCTCGAACTGTCTTTTACGGCAGTTTTCGCCAAGAGGGCAAGTCAAAGCTTTGTAACATACGACTTGTATCTCAGCGCCAACCTCTAGAACATTTGTGGCGTTTGGTGGTCCCGTCCGATGAGATACCGACAGCGCAACATGACAACCGCCGTGTGCGGCAGGACTTCCCTGATGCGCGTCATTTCGGTGTTCCGGTCCAGCTGACAAGCCTCCATATCAGACCAGCGTTTGGTGTTGACTGACATGTCTTCACAAATCAGCAGGTCGGGCTGGCAGGCAACAAGATGCATGGCAACAAGAATAGTTTTCATAGCTGTTGGAAGGATCCCTTTTGGGCGACTTTTTCTTTCCGCCCAATAACAAGCTGAACGACGTTCTCGTCATTTTTCTTGGAGGGCGCAGGCGGACCTGAAACAGATCCCGATTTGGCGAACGCTTGCAAAAGCAATGGATGCATTCCATCACCCCTCTTTGCAGCAATCGCGTGGAAGGAAGCATATGAGTCGCTTTCAGGAAACGAGGGGCGTTTCGTCATGGCACAAATCCTGTTCATCGCGAAAACCACGAGGCTTGTCGTTTTGGGTTATTGGAGTTGGCTAAGGCCGAAGAGAACGGGCTGGCTTTGACACGATCGAAATTGCCGGTCGATCATTAAAGTTGAGTTTTTTGATCATATTAAAGAATTTTGCAAGTGGAATTATGAGGTTTTGGGATGATTTATGCTCCAAAAGCCCTATGTTTGGAGACAATGAAAACCGCCTGTCAGAACGGCGCTAGACAAATGACAGCCTTCTTGGGAAGGCGAACAGGACACACGAATGACCCTTTCCACGACAGACCTCATTGAAACTTCCGGCCTTGGTCTGGAAACGGCCAAACGGATCACGAAAGACGCGCTGTCGGGAGCAGATGATGGTGAATTGTTTGTCGAATACCGCCAGACCGAAGGTTTGGTGTTCGACAATGGACGCTTGAAAGGCGCCAACTATGACACGGCTCAAGGGTTCGGACTGCGCGCAGTTGCCGGCGAAGCCGCCGGTTATGCCCATGCGGGGGATATTTCTGAAGGTGCGCTGAAACGCGCTGCAGAAGCGGTCAGTGCAGTCAAAAAGGGATATTCAGGCAGCTATGCTGCCGCGCCTGCCAGAACCAACCTCTCTCTTTATTCCGACGCCAATCCACTAGGCGGCCCGAGTTTTGAGGAAAAGGTCAAGCTGCTGCAGGAAATTGACGCCTACGCCAGGGCCAAGGATCCGCGCGTGCGCCAGGTTTCAGCTTCGCTGGCGGGGTCCTGGCAAGTTGTCGAAATCCTGCGTGCCGATGGACACCTCGTGCGGGATGTCCGGCCGATGGTGCGCATGAGTATTTCGGTCGTAGCTGGAAATGACGATCGCCAGGAAAGCGGCTCCTTCGGCTGTGGCGGTCGAGAAGGCTTTGAGCGTTTCATAACCACGGAAAACTGGCAGGGCGGTGTAGACGAAGCCCTGCGGCAGGCGCTTGTAAACCTCGACGCTGTTCCTGCTCCCGCTGGGACATTTGATGTCGTTCTCGGTTCAGGTTGGCCAGGGATCTTGCTGCATGAAGCAGTGGGGCACGGCCTTGAAGGTGATTTTAACCGTAAGAAGACCTCCGCATTTGCTGGCCTGATGGGCGAACGAGTCGCATCGCCCGGCGTAACAATTGTTGATGATGGTACAATTCCGGATCGCCGGGGCTCGTTGACAGTGGACGACGAGGGAACGCCAGCAAGCAAAACCGTCCTGATCGAAGACGGAATTTTACGGGGCTATATGCAGGACCGGCAGAATGCGCGCCTGATGGGCATGGACCCGACCGGGAACGGTCGCCGGCAGTCATATGCCCATATCCCAATGCCGCGCATGACCAATACAGTCATGATGGCGGGCGACAAGGAACCGGAAGAGATTCTGAAGTCCGTCAAGGACGGCATTTATGCCGTTTCCTTCGGTGGTGGTCAGGTTGACATAACGTCCGGAAAGTTCGTCTTTTCCTGCACCGAGGCCTACCAGGTGAAGAACGGCAAGGTCGAGGCACCCGTCAAGGGAGCCATGCTGATCGGTAACGGCCCCGATGCGCTGACCCGTGTCTCCATGATCGGCAACGACATGAAGCTGGATCCGGGCATGGGCACATGCGGCAAGCAGGGGCAGGGTGTTCCAGTTGGTGTTGGCCAGCCTTCCATGCGTATCAATGAAATGACCATTGGGGGAACTGCGGTCTGATTAGAATAGGTGGCGGGTAGAAATGCCGGACATCAAATTTGTCATCTTCGATATGGATGAGGTGCTCTACGACTATGACCACCGGGTTCGGTTGGCGTTGCTTGCGGACCTGACCGGTCGGTCCGCTGCGGAGATCGACTCCGCTGTCTGGGGCGGGCCTCATGAAAACAGGGCAGAAGCAGGTCACCCGGACACCGCTGAAGGATATCTTGCCCAGTTTGCTGAACTTCTTGAGTACCCGATTGACTTCATTGCCTGGGCCCATGTTCGGCGTAACATGATGCGGGCAAGACCTGATGTGCTGAACGTTGTTCGCCAAATCAAGAAAAAGGCCGACGTGGCTCTCCTGACAAACAACGGTATGTTGCTGAAATCAGCCTTGCCGATATGCGCGCCTGAAGCTGTTGAAATATTTGGTGAAAAAGCACACGTGTCTGCAGAGTTCATTGCGCGCAAGCCTGACCTGATCGTCTATCAACGCATTTGCGAGCAGTACGGCTACGAACCGAAACATTGCGCATTCATCGATGACCGGGAAGAGAATACATTGGGGGCGGAACAAGCGGGCTTAACCGGTCACACCTATAGGTCCCTGGCAAATTTCCAAAAGTTCTTACTGGAGCACTCTCTGCTTTGAGGCGGTTTTACCGCCACGTGACGTTGTTGCGCCATTTCGAAATACTTCGTTGACCTATCTCATTTCGTTGAAAACAGTGTGCTTTTATCTCTGAATAGCCGGAATTGTTTCAGGAAATCCGGAATTTGTTTGCTAAGCTGAAAATCACGCTGTTTCCGTTGCCGAATCAGGGAAGGCAACAAACATACCTGTACGGGAGAGAGAATGGCCGCAGAGGGAACACCTCCTTTTTTTGCTGAATCGATCGTCTTTCTGGCGGCAACAGTTGTTGCTGTGCCGATTGCAAAGCGGCTGGGCCTTGGTTCGGTGGTTGGTTATCTGGCTGCTGGTGCGGCTATCGGTCCACATGGTCTCCAGCTTCTAGGATCAGGTGAGGACGTTCTGCATGTTGCGGAACTTGGAGTTGTGCTGCTGCTGTTCGTCATTGGCCTTGAGCTTGACCCGCAAAAACTCTGGAAAATGAAAAGAGACATTTTCGGGCTGGGAACGGCACAGGTTGTTGTCACGGGCACATGTTTTTTCGTGGCCGCGCGTTTGGTCGGAATGCAGATTGAAACTGCCCTCATCGCGGGATTCGGCCTTGCATTGTCCTCGACTGCATTTGCGCTGCAGATATTGCAGGATCGTGGACAGCTGTCTTCCGCTTATGGCCAGAGAGCTTTTGGCATCCTGCTACTGCAAGACATTGCCATCGTGCCGCTCCTTGCATTGGTTGCGATCCTTGCTCCCGGGCAAGGCCCTGCAACCACCGCTGATGTTTTAACAGAGATTTCGATAGTCATTGCAGCCGTCGCGGGTGTGATACTCACGGGCCGTTACCTGATTTCCCCGATATTCCTGTTTCTGGCTGCGAGCCGCGCACGTGAAGTGATGCTCACGGCAGCACTGCTCGTTGCGCTGGGTAGTGCGGGCATTATGCATTCAGTCGGGCTATCCATGGCCCTTGGGGCGTTCCTTGCAGGGGTGCTTCTGGCTGAATCCAGTTTCAGGCACACGCTGGAAGCCGACATCGACCCCTTTCGTTCCCTCTTGATGGGGCTGTTTTTTGTCGCCATCGGCATGTCGCTCAATTTTGCGCTGGTAATGGAAAACTGGATGGTCGTGGCTGTCGGGGTTGTGACGGTGATGCTTTTGAAGGGTGTTTTCCTCTGGGCTCTGTCTCGGGGCACCGGGTCTTCAAATTCGGATGCACTGCGTATTGCCGTCACCCTGCCGCAGGGGGGGGAATTCGCCTTTGTCCTGTTCACAGCAGCCGTAAGCAACAGCCTTCTGGACTATCAGACAGTCAACCTTTTGAACGCGATCGTCATTCTGACAATGCTGCTGACACCCGTGGCTTGCATTGGGCTGGATACGCTTGCTGCACGGGTGAAGGCGCGCGGTGTTGATAATCCATCGATCGAAACATTCGAGGAAGCGACGCCGACCGTTCTTGTTATCGGCTTCGGCCGTTTCGGAATGGTGGTCGCGCAAATTCTGACTTCGGAGGGCCTGGAAATCACGGCAATCGACAACCGTCCGGACAGGATCGCCTATGCACGCAAGCTTGGCTACAAGGTCTATTACGGCGATGCGACCAGAGCAGATGTGTTGTCAGCAGCAGGCGCCGGAAATTCCGCTTTGGTGGCCATGTGCATTGAAAATGACAAGGTCATGGCAAAAGCGATCGACCTCATCAGGGACGGCTACCCGGAGACGCTGATTTTTTGCAGGGCGACGGATCGGGCGCATATGCTGGATCTCACCAAGCTGGGTGTCGATTTTCAGGTGCGCGAGACTTTTGAATCAAGCGTCGTTTTTGGTCGTGCCGCCCTGGAAGCACTGGGGACACCGCTCGACCGTATTGACCAGATTGAAGAAGATGTGCGTCACAGGGATGATGAACGCCTGGCAATGCAATTGAGTGAAGGCATGTATGCGGGCGCAGACCAGTTGCACAAGGTGACACCGCGCAATGCAGTGTCAAAGGACCAGCAGGACGCTCCGGCAGAATAAAAAAGCGCCCCTGTAGAGCGCTTTTTCTTTTGCATGTTTCTCAGTGTTTAAGGCAGCGCGTCAAAGCCGGCAGAAAAGCCGCTCAGCGAAATCGGAATGCCGATACCTTCTTCTGGTGTCTGGAATATGATGAAGGTCGCTTGGCCTCCGCCTCTGAGTTTGCCAAGCAGATCCTCCTCCAGGATAACTTCCGCAATACAACCATTCGGCAGGCAGCGGACAAATCCGGCACGTCCAATGTCAGCATTATCCACACGCAGGCCGAGGCCGGATGGCAGTAGAACGCCCAGCGGGGCCAGCACGCGCAAAATGCGGGCTTGTTTGTCGGCGGTCTTGAGAACGATCACCGACAGGCCGACATTCTCCCGATCTGCTGCCGTGACGTTCTGAATGAGTGCGCACTGCTCACCGGAGGAACCGGGAGGTGTGTCGCAACGCATTTGCCAATCGCCGTGCGCGGAGCGGACTTCGCCTTGCGCTGATGCGGTTGAGGATCCCTGGGCTATTGTAGCAAGAACGATTCCCGCAATTGCAGCGAGCCTGGAAATAGACGTTTTAGGGTGTCCTGCCAGTCGGGCAAAAGAGGACAGCAGTGAATTGGTTGACAAGAAACCCTCCAGTCAATCGTTGTCCGATCCATCTGAATACCCGTCTGACAAAGAGACAGGCACCGCGAATCATGGTGTTTTTCAGCTCGGACTTTGCCGCATGATGGCGAACGATTCCAGTCTGGCTGCATTGGAACAGCATGATTAGTTGGTTTTTTTGTCGAAAATCGGTTGTCTTTGACGATAGTCAATCCAACAAAGCTGTTCGAGGCAGTGAAAAGTTGGAAATACCGTTGCAGCGCGGCGTTTCTTATGGTTTTTGTGCGGCACAACGGTGACGGCAGGGTGATGCGGCACATCGCCGCTATGCGCGATAGTAGTCATCGCTCTTATCGCGGGTTTGTGGTTATAGTCCGCGGAACTGAGCGCCCTGATGGTTGCCAGGAGAAGGCAGAATAGGCTTGCGCAGCAGCGCCAAGACCGTTACTGCCGCACCTTGATTAGGCCGGAACATGTGTCCGGTGTTTTTGCATGTGCCGCATATATCGCGGCTGAGGGAAGGGAGCGTGGACGTGAAGGCAGTCTTCAAGCGTCTCATGACTATGGCCGGTTCAGCGGCGACAATTGCTGGAACGAGTTCAGCGGCATTGGCAGCTGAATCCGGCATGAAAGATTGGCAGTTCGGCTTTCAAGAGTCAGTAACCGACGTGATGGATGACATCACCTGGTTCAACAATTTTACCTTGATAATCGTCACAGTCGTTACACTGTTCGTTCTGGCGCTGCTTGTCATCTGTATGACAAGATTCAGCGCAAAGGCGAACCCGGTGCCGTCCCGCACTTCGCACAACACGATGATCGAAGTGGTCTGGACGATTGCGCCAATCCTGATCCTTGTGGTGATTGCCATTCCTTCCTTCCGCCTGCTCTACAAGCAGCTGGACATTCCCGAATATGACATGACCATCAAGGCCATCGGTTATCAGTGGTATTGGGGTTATGAATATACCGACGAGGGCATGGGCGATCTTTATTTCGACTCCATCATGGTTGCAGATGACGACCGCCAGTCAGTTGCTGACGCACGCGGCGTCACGCTCAACGAAGTGCCGCGCCTTCTGGCCGTTGATTACGACCTCGTAATTCCGGTAGACAAAACAGTGCGTCTGCAAGTTACCTCTGAAGATGTGATCCACGCTTTCGCCATGCCGTCTATGGGCCTCAAGATCGACGCGATCCCTGGCCGGTTGAACGAAACCTGGTTCCACGCTCGTGAAGAAGGTGTCTACTACGGACAATGCTCCGAACTTTGCGGCAAGGACCACGCTTTCATGCCGATTGCCGTTCGGGTTGTTTCCGAAGGTCAGTTCCAGACCTGGGCTGCTGCCGCTCAGGATGATCTGGACACTGCAAACGAACAACTGTTGGCTTCGATCGCTGCCGGGAAAAAACTCGCTGTGAATGGCAAGCTGGAAGAGATCGCTGTCGCTGCGAAATAACGCTGCGACAAGCTTTGTAATTGGCGAGGCGCGCGATGACACGCAGCGCCCCTGAGACAGACGAAAGAGGGAGCCCCAAATGGCTGCGACCGAAGCACATGCGGCACATGACCATCCGACTGGATGGCGCAGGTGGGTCTATTCGACCAACCACAAAGACATTGGACTGTTGTATCTGTTCTTTGCGATTTTTGCCGGAATCGTAGGCGGCGCACTCAGTGTCGCGATGCGGATGGAATTGCAAGAACCGGGCATGCAGATTTTCGGTGACCCGCATCTCTTCAACGTGTTCACCACGGCGCACGGCCTGATCATGATCTTCTTCATGGTCATGCCCGCGATGATCGGTGGTTATGCCAACTTCTTCGTGCCGATCATGATCGGTGCGCCGGACATGGCGTTCCCGCGGATGAACAACATTTCATTCTGGCTTTTGCCACCTGCGTTCCTGCTTCTTCTGCTTTCACTCTTTGTTGAAGGACCTCCAGGCGCAAACGGTGTTGGCGGTGGTTGGACGATTTATCCGCCGCTTTCCACTTCAGGTCAGCCTGGCCCAGCAATGGATCTGGCGATCCTGTCGCTGCATATTGCCGGTGCGTCCTCGATCCTGGGTGCAATCAACTTCATCACGACCATCTTCAACATGCGTGCACCTGGCATGACGTTGCACAAGATGCCGCTGTTTGCCTGGTCCGTGCTGATCACCGCTTTCCTTCTGGTGCTTTCTCTGCCGGTTCTTGCTGGCGCGATCACCATGCTGCTGACAGATCGTAACTTCGATACGACGTTCTTCAATCCGGCTGGCGGCGGCGATCCGATCTTGTTCCAGCATCTATTCTGGTTCTTCGGTCACCCGGAAGTGTATATCCTGATCCTCCCAGGCTTTGGCATCATCAGCCACATCATTTCCACGTTCTCCCGCAAGCCGATCTTCGGTTACCTCGGCATGGCTTACGCCATGGTTGCCATTGGTGTCGTCGGCTTCATCGTGTGGGCACACCACATGTACACCGTCGGCATGTCCGCCGAGACGCAGGCCTACTTTGTCGCTGCGACCATGGTGATCGCGGTTCCAACCGGGGTGAAGATATTCTCCTGGATTGCCACCATGTGGGGTGGCTCCATCGAGTTCAAAACGCCGATGGTCTGGGCGATCGGTTTCATCTTCCTGTTCACCGTTGGTGGTGTTACCGGCGTTCAGCTTGCTAACGCAGGTCTCGACCGTGCCTTCCACGACACCTACTTCGTTGTGGCTCACTTCCACTACGTTCTGTCTCTTGGTGCCGTGTTTGCGATCTTCGCAGCCTGGTACTACTGGTTCCCGAAAATGTTCGGTTACATGTACAACGAGACGATCGGTAAGGCTCACTTCTGGATCACCTTTGTTGGCGTGAACCTGGTGTTCTTCCCACAGCACTTCCTGGGCCTTAACGGCATGCCTCGCCGCTATGCCGATTATCCGGATGCGCTGGCTGGCTGGAACTATGTTTCGTCCATCGGGTCCTACATTTCCGCCTTTGCGGTTCTGGTGTTCATCTTCGGCATTGTCGAAGCGTTCTCCAAGAAACGTGCAGTTGGAAATAATCCATGGGGTGAAGGTGCAACGACGTTGGAGTGGACATTGCCGTCTCCGCCTCCGTATCATCAGTTCGAAACACTGCCGCGCATCAAGTAAGTTTGGTGCTGGGAGAGAAATCTCTTCCGAGAAAATCAACACCGCGCCTCTGAAAAGGCGCGGTGTTATCCGCAAAGAGCCTGCTAGGGAATGCGATGCCCGAGCGCAATGAAGACGCACAGGCAATAAAGAGTTCAAAGGACACGCCCATGTCGCTCGTTGAGCGCCAGGATACTATGCATGAAGACAGTTCCGTCTGGACAGGCGGGATGGGGTCAGCGAGCGACTATGTGGCGCTCCTGAAACCGCGCGTCATGTCTTTGGTGATCTTCACTGCATTTGTCGGACTGATGCTGGCTCCCGGGTCTTTGCATCCTGTCTTGGGCGCTGTTGCGATCCTGTGCATTGCAATCGGAGCCGGAGCCTCCGGCGCGCTGAACATGTGGTATGACGCCGACATTGACGAGATCATGTCGCGTACGAAAAAGCGGCCAATCCCAGCGGGCAAAATCACGCGTGACGAAGCATTCGCATTCGGCATAACGCTGTCTGCCGGATCGGTGGTCGCTCTGGGTCTGCTCGTCAACTGGTTCGCTGGTGCTTTTCTGGCCTTCACGATCTTCTTTTATGTTGTCGTCTATACGATGTGGTTGAAGCGTTCGACACCACAGAACATTGTTATTGGTGGCGCTGCCGGTGCTTTCCCTCCCATGATTGGATGGGCCTCGGTAACCGGATCAGTCAGTCTTGAGAGCTTTGTTCTCTTCCTGATCATTTTCATGTGGACGCCGCCGCATTTCTGGGCGCTTGCTCTCTTCAAGAGTGGTGACTATCGGGCCGCCGGTGTGCCGATGCTGCCGGTTGTTGCAGGTGAAACCAGCACCCGCCATCACATCGTGGTCTACTCAATCCTTCTCGCGCCAATTGCCGTCGCGCCTTACTTCCTTGGCTTTGCGACACCTGTATACGGTGTCGTTTCAGCGCTTCTGGGCCTGGCGTTTGTTGGAATGGCTGTTGACGTCTGGCGTAAACGTGACGGTGAACCGGCGCGTCTGGCTTGTGTTCGCCTCTTCAAGTTCTCCATCTTCTATCTGTTCATTCTGTTCGCCCTTCTGTTGGGTGAAAGCCTTGTCGTGGGAGCGTGAGTGATGGTTGAAGAAGAACAAGGCATCAAACTTACCGACGAACAGAAGAAAAAGCGTCGTTCGCGTTCGATTGCGATTGCCGCTGTTCTCGCTGCGCTGGTCGCAATTTTCTACGTGGTGACCATTGTCAAGCTTGGTCCCGGCATCTTGAACAAGCCGCTTTAAAGGAGAGCACGTGAGTAGCCAACCGAACCCTCAAGACCTCACACGCAAAAATCGCAAGGTTGCGGTTGTTTGTGTCGGTATGTTCGGGCTCATGGTTGGAGCGGCGTACGCCGCTGTTCCGCTCTACGATCTCTTTTGCAAAGTGACAGGTTTTGGCGGCACCACGCAGGTCGCGGATTATGAAAGCGATATTGTTATCGACCGCGTGATCACCGTTCGGTTCGACGGCAACGTTAGCAGCACGCTGCCATGGAAGTTCAAACCGGAGCAACGCTCCGTAACCTTCAAGATGGGTGAAACCGCCACACTTGCCTATCTGGCAACTAACACTGGCAGTCAGACGACAGTTGGAACCTCCACGTTCAATGTGTCGCCTCCAACTGCTGGCATCTATTTCAACAAGCTTGATTGTTTCTGCTTTACCGAGCAGGCGCTGAAAGCTGGTGAAACTGTCGAAATGCCGGTCGTCTTTTTTGTCGATCCGGAAATGGACAAGGACCCTGAGCTGGAACATGTGAAGGAAATTACCCTGTCCTATACTTTCTTCCCGGTAGAACAACCGGAACGACCTGTTGCAGCTCGGGTTGAAACACCTGTTGCTGAGACGAAATTGTAATTGATTGGCGCAAACCGCGCTTGAGATGACTGTGTTTGGGGAGCTTGCCAATGGCTGAGGCACATACCAAGAACCATGACTACCACCTTGTGGATGCGAGCCCGTGGCCGTTCCTTGGGGGGATCGGAGCGTTTGTTCTCGCGATCGGCGCCTTGGCGTGGATGCGCTCTGCTGCGGGAGAGTCATTTAATCTCCTCGGCATAGAACTGGCGTCTGCCAACTGGGGCATCTTTGCTGTTGGCCTTCTCATCGTAATTTACGTGATGTTCGGCTGGTGGAGCGACACCATCAAGGAAGCGAACGAGGGGCATCACACCCGCGTCGTTGCGTTGCATCTGCGCTACGGCATGCTTTTATTCATCGCCTCCGAAGTGATGTTCTTCGTTGCCTGGTTCTGGGCCTATTTCGATGCCGCGCTTTATGCGGATGAGGCCATTCAGTTTGCCCGTGTGGAAGCGACAGGTGGACATTGGCCGCCTGATGGTATCGCAACGTTTGATCCATGGCATCTGCCGCTGCTCAATACCCTGATCCTGCTGTGTTCTGGCACAACAGTAACCTGGGCCCACCATGCGCTCTTGCACAACGACCGTGAAGGCTTGAAATGGGGTTTGGTTCTGACCGTGCTTCTGGGTGTGCTTTTCACATTTACCCAAGCCTACGAATACGCCCATGCGGCCTTCACATTTGATGGCAATATCTATGGCGCAACATTCTACATGGCGACTGGCTTCCATGGCTTCCATGTGATCGTGGGTACTATATTCCTGGCGGTCTGCCTGTTCCGTGCACTGGCTGGTCACTTTACGCCTAAACAGCATTTCGGCTTTGAAGCTGCTGCCTGGTACTGGCACTTCGTCGACGTTGTGTGGTTGTTCCTGTTTATTGCGATCTACATTTGGGGCGCAGGCGTGCCGGCCGCGCACTAAGGCAGGGTCCTGTTGAGACAGAATGCGCCCGATCCGGTCTCCGGGTCGGGCGTTTTCATTTTGCGGTCACTAAAGAGGCCTATATGGAAGACAAGGCTCATTTTCCACCGATAAACCCGGTTTCTGCAGGCCTGTCAGGCAAATGCCCACGCTGTGGTCAGGGCAAACTGTTTGACGGGTTCCTGGCTATCAAGAAATCTTGCCTGGCGTGTGGCCTGGACTTTTCTTTCGCAGACAGTGGAGATGGTCCTGCAGTCTTTGTCATCATGATTGTCGGGTTTATTGTTGTTGGGCTTGTTCTGTTCGTCGAGCTGTCATTTCAACCACCGATCTGGCTCCATATGGTTTTGTGGCTGCCCCTGACTGTCCTGCTGGCAGGAATGGTTCTTCGGCCTTTGAAGGGATTGATGATCGCCCTGCAATTCCGGCATAACGCTGAAGAAGGCAAGCTCGACAAGGGCCAGGACCAGTAATTAGGAAAGAAGGTCCCGATGGGGGCAATCCGACAAATTTTCATACCTTTAGTGGCTGCCGCTATCGGTTTGCTCATTCTTCTCAATCTTGGTTTCTGGCAGCTCGATAGGCTGGCGTGGAAAGAGAGCCTGGTTGTGCAAGTAGAAGAGGGTGTTTCGAAAGCGCCTGTGCCCGCGCCTGAGCCAGATGCCTGGGGCAACCTTTCGGAAGCCGATGACTATCGGCACGTCGAATTGAAGGGCACGTTCCTTACCGGAGCAACTTTCTATTTCACGGCTCTTGCCAAACCAGCCGGACCTCAGGGAGGTCCCGGGTTGATGGCCTATGCACCCTTCGAGACCGCTGATGGTTGGCTTGTTCTGGTCAACCGTGGTTTTCTTCCGCAGGCGCTCACAGGCAATGAAAGGTTGGCAGCGACAGAGCCGCCCCAGGGGGAGGTGACGATCAGCGGGCTACTGCGTCTCAACGAAAAGCCAAACTGGACGACACCTGGGCCAGACCCCGCGGATCGCATCTGGTTCGCGCGCGATACGGCGGCAATGGGTAGCCTTCTCGGCTTGGATAACGCAAAGCTGGCACCATTCAGCATCGATCTGGATGCCGAATATACGCCTGCGAGCGGTTTGCCGCAGGCGGGCGAAACGATCGTTCAGTTCAAAAACGATCATCTTGGTTATGCGCTGACCTGGTTCGGGCTCGCTGCGACACTGGTTGGGGTGTTTCTGGCTTACGCGGCCACAATTTTATGGCCGCGCAAGAAGCCGGAAGATTAGGGTTCAGACTCTAGGCAAGAGCTCAGGCTCCGGCCAAATCCAGCTTTTCGTGCGATGAACTGAGCTCTTCCAGGATGGCAGCTGCCCCGGTTTTTGTTGTTACACCTCGCTGTTCTTCAACTGCAAGGAAGGTGATCACGCCGTCCTTGGCGATCAACGCGAACCGTTGCGATCTCGGGTGTCCGAAAATTGGCACCGGGCCAAGAGCAAGACCTGCTGCCTCAACAAACTCAGCGGAGGTATCGGCAAGAAACTCGATTTTTCCACCAGCGCTGGTCGCCTTCTTCCAGGCGTCCATGACGAATACATCATTGACCGACACAACGGCGATCGTGTCTACGCCTTTGTTTTTCAGAGTTTCCGCATGTTCCACGAAACCGGGCAGATGGTTCATGTGACAGGTTGGTGTAAAGGCGCCAGGTACGCCGAACAAAACAATGGTCTTTCCACTGGTCAGCTCACTGGTCGAAAGTTCGCCTGGTCCATCTGACGTCATGATTTTGAACTTGGTCTCTGGCAATAGGTCACCAACCCGAAGTGTCATGGCAGTCATCCTTATTTAATTCATTGCTAAAAGCGCGTGGCTCGCACCACAGATAGGATTCTGTGGTCATCCGTCGAGGCTCATTTTTGGAAAAAAACTTATGCCGGAACGGATAACCGATGCACTAGTTTGTCCACGAAGGTTCAATGGGAACAAGTTGTTCCACGGCCTTTTCGGCCGTGCTCAGAACAAGTCTTAGCTGCCGATCAGATTTTGTGGTTGCGAGTCCCTTGGTTGAAAGGTTCCAGGTCGCAATTCCGTCAGCGTGATCAACTAGTTTCGGAAGTCCTATAAAAGATCCTTCCGGGCCTTCTGCAAACAGGTCAGCATTTGAAGCGTCACCGACGTCTGCAACAATTACGAGCCGGTCTCCGCTCAGCGCAACAGACTCGACCCGAAGTCCATCAACTGAAGCTGCGCTAGGAACAGTTGCCAGATCACGGGAGATTAGTCTTGCAGCTAGCTTGTCAACTTGCGCGTTCGGGTTGAATTCAAGCGTCAGGTCGGCGTCTCCGGGGACACAAATATCGCTACAAATGCCGAAGAAGAGCTCAAAGGAAAGACTTACTTTCTCGTTTGGGTTTTCTGGTGTGACGCGAATTGGAAGTACTATTCCGTGGTGATAGACAATCGACTCCGAAAAACCATCGCTATAGCGCTCAGGCGTGGGATACAGGATTTCAAAATCCTTCAGATTTTCCGAATCTTTCAAAGTCACAAGTGGTGGAATGCCAGCTTCACCGGGGTAGCGCCAATAAGTGTGCCAGCCGGGCTCCAGCAAAAACTCCAAGCCTGCCAGATAATGATCTTTTTCAAGAGGTCCTGACGAAATCAGCCTGACGGCCCCGCCTTGCACCTCTGACCAGTCGGTCATGTCCGCTCGGGCTGGGAAACACAAAGCTGAAAGGGCGACGCAAAGTGTAAATGCTATCCGTATCATGGCTTTTTGCTACACGAGTTTTAACAAGGCGTCATTGGCTTTGGCGTGCAAACCGGGTCATTTCCTCGTGACGCGATTGTGAGGCCGATGGGTAGGGACACCTCAAATGGACATTAACAAACCTTGGTAAAGGGTCTATGCTTTCATCGTGGCAACAGGGGCAAACGACATTGAGGAGCACATGGCCGAACCCGAAGCGACGGAAACCCTGGAAGGCCAGTTCCTGATTGCGATGCCGAGCATGGCAGACAGTCGGTTCGAACATTCCGTGATTTATCTGTGCTCACATTCCGAGCAAGGCGCAATGGGTTTGGTGGTGAATCAGGTTGCTCAGCACCTGTCTCTTGAAGAGTTGCTCATCCAGCTTGATATCGTAAACGACGACAACCCAATTCGCTTGCCTGAGCAGGTGCGCGATATGAATGTGCACAAGGGTGGTCCGGTTGAAATTGAGCGTGGCTTTGTACTTCACAGCGATGATTTCATGTTGAACCAGTCCACGCTCACGATCGACAATGGTATTTGCCTGACGGCTACTCTGGAAATTCTGCGTGCTCTGGCAGAGGGTGAGGGACCAGAGCAGGCCATGCTTGCATTGGGTTATGCAGGTTGGGCACCCGGACAGCTGGAAAGCGAAATTCAGTCCAATGGTTGGCTGACGGCACCGGCTGATCCGGAAATTCTGTTTGACCGGAATTTTGACAAAAAGTGGCACCGCGCATTGGCGTCTCTGGGGATCGATCCCGCAATGCTATTTTCAGATGCTGGCCACGCCTGATGACCCATTCGGGCAGGGGAAACTACACAGTCCTTGTTCATGCACGGTCGTCAATTTGACCAAAAGCGACTTGCGCTTGAATGTTATGGCGCGTAAGTCGCTTCAATGGCATGTTTGTTTCAAAGCTGCCTGGATTCAAGTAGGCTGAAGGTCTTTCTGCCGTGCAGGAACGAAAGCGCCAGTTTACAAGGTCATACAAGAGGGAAGAAGCGCGGTGAAATACAGCAGTTCGCGTGGCGAAGCACCGGTTTTGGAATTTTCTGATGTCCTGCTGCAAGGACTCGCCCGCGATGGCGGTCTTTATCTTCCCGAAACCTGGCCACAGTTCGACGCTGACACGATCGCCTCCTTTGCTGGCAAATCCTATCAGGATGTTGCCTTTGAAATCATTCAGCCTTTCATCGGAGATGAGATCCCGGAAGACGATCTGAAGTCCATGATTGAAGAGGCTTATGCGGGCTTCCGTCATCCTGCGGTGACACCGCTTGTTCAGACCGGTGCGAACACCTTTATTCTTGAACTGTTCCATGGGCCGACGCTGGCTTTTAAGGATGTTGCCATGCAGTTGCTTGGCCGACTGATGGATTATGTGCTGACGAAAAGGGGACAACGCGCAACGATTGTCGGCGCGACCTCCGGCGATACAGGCGGCGCTGCAATAGAGGCGTTTAGAGGCCGCGAACGTACCGATATTTTTGTTCTTTTCCCCGATGGACGGGTCTCGAACGTCCAGCGCAGGCAGATGACAACTCCGTCCGAGGAGAATGTCCATGCGCTGGCGCTCACCGGTGACTTTGATGATTGCCAGGCAATCGTCAAAGGCATGTTCAACCATTTCTCGTTCCGTGACAGGGTTGCGCTTTCTGGCGTCAATTCCATCAACTGGGCACGCATTCTGGCGCAAATCGTCTACTATTTCGTGGCCGGTGCTGCCCTGGGCGCACCGCATCGGAAAATATCCTTCACGGTTCCGACAGGAAATTTTGGAGATATTTTTGCCGGTTATGCGGCAATGAAAATGGGTCTTCCAATCGAAAAGCTGATCGTTGCGACCAATGTGAACGATATTCTGGCGCGCACGCTGGAAACAGGACGATACGAAACACGCGGTGTACAACCGACAATTTCACCATCCATGGACATTCAGGTGTCGTCTAACTTCGAACGACTTCTGGCCGAAGTCTCTGGTCGTGATGGCGCAGCCGTCCGCCAGATGATGAACCAGCTCGTTCAGTCCGGAAGTTTCGAAATCGAAAATGGTTCCTTGAATGAAATGCGGGTGCATTTCGGAGCAGGTCGTTGCAATGAGGAGGAAACTGCAGCGACTATATCCGAAACGTGGAAGGATGCAGGCTATCTCCTGGATCCTCATACTGCCATTGGCGTGCATGTCGCCAAGGAACATGACGACGGGTCGGTGCCGATGGTGGTGCTGGGAACAGCCCATCCGGCGAAATTCCCGGATGCTGTTGAGAAGGCCGCTGGTGTCAGGCCTCAATTGCCCGAAAACTTAAAAGAAATGATGACTGCGGAGGAGCGTCAGCAGGTATTGGCTGCAAAACAGGACGTGGTGGAGCGATTTATCGACGACCACGCCAGGGCCGTCACCGCTGCGGTGTGACTATATGAAAGTACAAACAACTGTCCTTGATAACGGGATGACGGTCGTCACCGACCAGATGCCCTATTTGAAAACTGCCGCTCTTGGAGTTTGGGTGCGAACCGGATCACGTGCAGAAGCCGTGCATCAAAACGGCATAACCCATCTTCTGGAACATATGGCCTTTAAAGGTACCAAGACGCGAACAGCACGCGGTATTGCGGAAGAAATCGAGGCGGTTGGGGGCGAACTCAACGCTTCCACCAGCATTGAACACACGAATTACTATGCACGGATCTTGGCTGAAGACATGCCTCTGGCTGTCGATATGCTGGCAGATATTTTACAAAATTCGACATTCGACGCCCAGGAACTGGCTCGTGAACAGCATGTGATCCTTCAGGAAATCGGTGCTGCAAATGATTCACCTGAAGATCAGGCCTTCGACCTGTTCCAGGAAGCTGCTTGGCCGGATCAAGCCATCGGTCGGCCGATTCTCGGCACGCCGGAGACTGTTCAGGGTTTTGATCGGGATGCATTGAACGGCTATCTTTCGGATCGCTATCGCGCGCCCGATATGGTTCTGGCTGCTGCAGGTGCAGTTGATCACGATGAAATCGTGGCCTTGGCGCGTACCAAATTCGGTGGTTTCAGCAGCGAACCTGCAGCGAAAGAAACAGCAGCTGGTTATGGCGGCGGTGAAACCCTTCGCAACAAGGACCTGATGGAAGCACAGGTGCTGATCGGGTTTGAGGGCCGTCCGTACAAGTCGAAAGACTATTACGCGATCCAGATTCTGGCATCGGTTCTCGGCGGTGGCATGTCTTCTCGTCTGTTCCAGGAAATCCGCGAAAAGCATGGTCTTTGCTATGCCATTTACAGCTTCCATTGGGCATTTTCAGACACCGGTCTGTTTGGCGTACATGCGGCAACAAGCCATGACGATCTGGCTGCCTTGATGCCTATGATTGCCGATGAACTGGTTGCTGCGACACAGACGATTTCCGACGAAGAAGTGGCGCGTTCGCGTGCCCAGATTCGTGCTGGTCTCATGATGGCACTGGAGAGCCCGGCAGCGCGCGCTGGACAGATTGCGCGTCAGATTCTGGTGCATGCCCGGGTCCTGGGTCCTGATGAGATTTCCGGCAAGATCGATGCCGTCACGACCGAGGATATTCGTAGGGTCGCACAGGAAACTTTTGTGGGTACCAAGCCAACTCTTACAGCAATTGGTCCCATAGATGGTATCATGAACGCGACTGAACTGGCCGACAGACTGCAACAAAGCCCCGTTTTGCAGGCGGCATCTATGTAATCAGGTGGAGAGCTTGGGCATGGCGCTGCTAAGACCGGGATCATCACCAGACGCCGAATTGCTGATAGAGGCAGGTGGCTACTATTTGCGGCCACCGGTAATGTCGGACTTCAAATCCTGGGCGGAACTCCGATCAGACAGCAGAACCTTTCTGAAACCATGGGAGCCACTGTGGCCATCCGACGATCTTACTAAAAGTGGATTTCGCCGGCGCTTGCGGCGGTATGCAAGAGACCGCAAGGAAGGCCGCAGTCTTTCCTTCCTTCTTTTTCGGGCGAAAAACGACGAACTGCTCGGTGGCCTGACCTTGAGCAATATTCGCCGTGGCGTCAGTCAGACATCAACGCTCGGCTATTGGATGGGACAAAAATACTCAGGCAAAGGTCACATGTCGGCCGCCGTTGCCATGATGTTGCCGTTTTGCTTCGATGTTTTGAACCTTCACCGTATTGAAGCGGCTTGCCTGCCAACGAACACACCATCCATAAGACTGCTCGAAAACGCCGGGTTCCACCGTGAAGGCTATGCACGCAACTATCTGCTAATCAACGGGATCTGGCAGGATCATCTGCTTTTTTCCTGTTTGGCAGAAGATCACGCAGCACGTCCAAGAAAAGTGGCACCAAGTATCGAGGGAATTTTGAAAGAATTCTTGTGACATGCGCCACAACCCGGTAGTTCTTCGCTTCATGTCAATTTTGATCCGGGATCCAATCAGTAGCGTGTTCAGAAGCCTTGCCATCATCGTATTTGCGGTTGCATCACTCGTCGCCGCCTTGCCTGCACATGCACTTGAGCCGATTCCGGTGCCAATTGACATTGAAGCCCTTGATATCACCAATTCCATAGATCTCCACAGGGCGGCGGGAACGCGCCTAAAGGTATCGACAGCTCCCGGCGCAGACGGAATTGTGCGCCGTATTGAAGTGCCGTCGCGCGATGGCGCGAACGACAACTGGGCCGTTTTCGCTCTCGTCAACACGAGTGACGAGCAGATCGACCGGCTGATTGTGGCACCGAATTTCAAGCTGGTTGGATCAGATCTTTTCTGGCCGGATCTGGGATCCTCGCGAATCGCGGCAATTACACCCAGCCAGGGCATTGCGCCTGTGCGACAGAAAAGTCTCGACGCAGATGTGTTTCTTGTCACGCTCGACCCTGGATCGATCGTCACTTTTGTTGCCGAACTGACAACGCCGAGCCTGCCCGAAATCAGGATCTGGGAACCGGATGTCTATGAGGAAACAATCAATGCATACACGCTTTATCGAGGGATCATTCTCGGTATTTCCGGTCTGTTGGCGCTGTTTCTGACGATCCTTTTTGTCGTCAAGGGAACCGTCATGTTCCCGGCGACAGCAGCGCTCGCCTGGTCGGTTCTGGCCTATCTGTGCATCGATTTCGGTTTCTGGGGAATGGTGTTCCGCCTGGAAGGTGGCGGTAGCCAGTTGGCACGCGCCTGCGCCGAAGTCATGCTCGCGGCCAGCTTGATTGTTTTCCTTTACGCCTATCTCAACCTGAACCGCTGGAACATTCACTATTCCCATCTTGCACTGACGACACTGATCCTGGTTTTGGGACTTCTCGGCGTAGCGGTCTGGGATCCGTCAATAGCAGCTGGAATTGCGCGGCTTTCCCTTGGTGTCATCGGCGTGCTGGGTTTTGTCACGATCGCGGTTCTGGCATTCCAGCACTATGATCGTGCAATCTTGCTTATACCGACCTGGTGTTTGCTGATCGCCTGGCTGATCGGCGCTGGCATGACGATCACCGGTTATCTTTCCAATGATATTGTTCAGCCGGCACTCGGTGGTGGCCTCGTCCTGATTGTCCTGCTGATTGGCTTCACGGTGATGCAGCACGCCTTTGCAGGCGGTGCTATCGCACAGGGGCTGATTTCCGATGTCGAGCGCAAGGCGCTTGCGCTCACAGGCGCCGGGGACATTATCTGGGACTGGGACATCGACCGGGATCGTATATTCACTGGCAACGAAGTCGAAGATCTGCTCAACCTCAAACACGGAACCCTTGAAGGGCCGGCACGCGACTGGCTGGAAGTGCTGCATCCTCAGGACCGGGACCGGTTTCGTGCGACACTGGACGCTGTTATCGACCAACGGCGCGGCAAGGTTGTGCAAACCTTCCGCTTGCGGTCAGAGGACGGGCATTTCCGTTGGTTCCGGCTCCGCGCCCGCCCGATAATCGGGTCCGATGGCGAGGTCATCCGATGCGTTGGCACTTTGCTGGATGTGACCGAAGAACGGACAGCTGAAGAACGTTTGATGCACGACGCCGTCCACGACAATCTAACCGGGTTGCCGAACCGCGAACTGTTTGTTGACCGGTTGCGCACAAGTGTTGTGCGGTCACAAGCCGAAGAAACGTCCAAGCCAACGATCCTCGTCCTCAACCTCGACCGTTTCAAACAGGTCAATGACAGCATAGGACTGTCGGCAGGTGACAGTATTCTGCTGACCGTCGCCCGCCGGATGGGCCGTTTGATCGGGCAGCAGGACACGCTTGGCCGTCTGTCGGGCGATCAATATGGTCTCGTCCTGTTGTCCGAACAGGAGCCTGACCGGATCGTCGCGCTTGCAGACGCATTGCGCAAAGTGGTTCGCGCGCCGATCACCTTTGGAGATCGTGAGATTTTCCTGACCTGCTCGGTTGGTATTGCGTTTTTTGAAGGTGGCAAACAGGGCGTTGAGGACATGCTCACCAACGCTGAAATTGCCCTCAATCATGCAAAGCGCCTCGGTGGCGACCGGCAGGAGGTGTTCCGGCCTATCTTGCGGCCACTCGACAAGAACATCGTCGATCTCGAGGGCGACTTGCGCGATGCCATCAAGAAAGAAACGCTCGGTGTTTTCTTTCAGCCAATCATCCGTCTGGAAGACCAGGCCGTTGCAGGCTTTGAAGTGCTGGCCCGCTGGAATCATCCAAAGCGCGGAAAGATCTCTCCGGCGGAATTTATCCCGGTTGCCGAACAATCCGGCCTGATCAATGAACTTGGCATGTACATGCTGGACAAGGGAGCACATCAGCTTGCCATCTGGCAGCGGGAGTTCCCGACGCAGCAGCCATTGTTCGCGTCGGTCAACATGTCTTCACGCCAGCTTTTGAAACAGGACCTGATCAACGACGTGAAGGCGGTTCTTTCGCGGAACTCGTTGGAGACAGGCACCTTGAAGTTGGAGTTGACCGAGTCTCTGGTGATGTCCAATCCTGAGTTTTCCGCAAAGGTTCTCGAGCGTTTGCGCAGCCTGGGTGCCGGTTTGTCCCTCGACGATTTTGGCACTGGTCACTCGTCACTGTCCTATCTGCAGCGTTTTCCGTTCGATACGATCAAGATCGACCAGTCCTTTGTAAAACCCAACGGGTTGTCTGCACGTCCTGTCCTGCTTCGGACAATTGTTGCAATGGGTCACGATCTGGGCATGTCGGTTGTCGCGGAAGGCGCGGAAAGCGAAACAGATGCGTTGGAGCTTTACCAACTCGGTTGTGAATACGCGCAGGGCTTCTTCTTCGGTGAAGCTGTATCCGCCGCTGAGGCTACCAAGATCTTGCGCAAAATGCCTGCAGAACCGGAACCTGCTTAAGGTGTATTCTGGCCGGGTCTAACCCTATGGAACCAAAATCGGAATGGTTTTGTCTGCCTGTCTGATTTCAACCGGTGTTGCGCCAAAGGGATCACCATCCACCTGGGTTGCGACGGCACTTTGCGCGGAAATGGTTGCTGCGGTGAAAGGTTTTACCGTCGCACCGCGCGCCTTGTGGATCCGTCCAAGCATCAGCGCAATCCCGTAGTTTATAGACGACCAGAGGTCATCCTTTTCGAGTATCAGCATATGAAGTCCGGGATCGGTTACCTCGCTTGGGCAAATTACAAATGGCCCGCCATAGTGGCGTGCGTTGCTGGCAACCGCGAACTTTCCCGCAAATGGCTCACCATCCAACGTGATCTGCAACGGATTGTCTTTACGCGTCAGGCCGACCTTGAAGGCGGTAAACACGTAAGCCAGTTTGCCGAGCCTGCGCTTCAGTGCAAGCGGTACGCTATGCACGACTTCCGCATCAAATCCCGCCGATGCCATGAGTAAAAAGGGGTGGCCGTTTGCCAGACCAAAGTGGAGACGCTTGGTTTTTTGGCGGGCGATTGTCTCGGCAATCGCATTGGCTTTTCTTGGCAGGGAGAGTTCCAGCGCCAGGACGTTGGCTGTTCCGATAGGCACCACAGCCAGTTGCGGTGGGTGTGGGTGGTCTTGAAGTCCGATTATGGCTTCATTGATTGATCCGTCCCCGCCGGCGATAACCAGGGTTCTCACATCGAGTGAAGGATCAGTACAAACCTCGCCAATTTCGCCAGCACTGCTTGTCAGACGGATCTCGGCAGTCCAGCCCAGCTCCTCTAGGCGTGCCTTCACTTTTTTCAGGGTTTTTGCGCTATAACCACCGGAAGTCGGATTGGCCATGATGAGGGCTGAACCGGTATTTTTCAGTTCTATCGTGCTCGGTTCAAGAGGAGTGGCAGACCATTGAAAAATTCGCACTCAAGATCCTCGCAGTCAGACCGGATCAGATTCTTCTCTCAGAACTTATAAGGGGCCATTCCAGCGCGCGCCAGCTCATCTGCGCGTTCATTGTCAGGATGACCAGCGTGCCCCTTGACCCAGTGCCAGGTTACATCGTGGCGTTCACGTGCCGCATCAAGGGCTTGCCAAAGTTCTGCATTCTTGACCGGCTTGTTAGTCGATGTTCGCCAGTTCTTCCTTTTCCAGCCGTCCATCCATTCCCGGATACCACTGCGCACATAGGTGCTATCCGTATAAAGGTCGATGGCGCACGGGCGCTTAAGCGCATTCAGGGCCTCGATGGCTGCAGTCAATTCCATGCGATTGTTCGTGGTTTCCGGTTCGCCGCCCTTCAGCTCCCGCTCATGTTCACCAAAACGCATGATCGCGCCCCACCCACCAGGGCCGGGATTGCCGGAACAGGCACCATCGGTATAAATCGTCACTTTGTTTTCGGTGCTCATCGTTCCAGCCCGTAAGCCTCCGTACTGTCAACGGTTTGATGAAACCGGAGTTTTTTCAGGTATTCCAAAGGGTCTTTTGGGGTCACCATTGCACCCGCTGGAACGCTCAACCAATCATAAAGTCGCGTCAGCAGAAACCGTAGTGCAGCACCGCGGCAAAGTGTTGGCAACGCTTCATATTCGTCATCGGTAAGCGGGCGGACAGCAGCGTAGCCTTTCAGTAGCGCGCGCGCTTTCGTGACATTGAAAGCGCCGTCCAGCTCAAAGCACCAGGCATTGAGGCAGATTGCGATGTCATAAGCAAAGGCGTCGTTGCAGGCGAAATAGAAATCAATCAGTCCGGACAATTCATCGCCCAGGAAAAAGACGTTGTCTGGAAAAAGGTCTGCATGAATGACGCCGCTTGGCAGATCGGCAGGCCAGGAAGCTTCAAGCAGATCGAGCTCTTGCGCTATTTCTGCTCGAAGGCCCGACTGAACGCTATCGCTGCGGTCACGGCACTGATCAAACAGAGGCCGCCATCCCCCGACGTTCAACGCGTTGCTTCGGAAACCTTCATAGTCCAGACCGTCCAGATGCAATTCGGCCATGGCTCTGCCAAGTTCAGCGCAATGCTCCACACGCGGGCGCTTGACCCACATCCCTTCCAGGAAAGTAACCAGTGCCGCCGGCCGTCCAGCCAAAGTGCCGAGCAGCATTCCATCCCTTGAAGGCACAGGTGTTGGACACGACAGGCCTTTTCCGGCCAGATGCTGCAGCAGGTTCAGGAAATAAGGCAGGTCGTCAGGATCCACACGCTTTTCGTAGAGCGTGAGAATGTAGGATGCCTTGTCGGTGTGAACCAGAAAATTGCTGTTCTCAACACCTTCAGCAATGCCCTTGAACGACAGCAGTCGTCCGACATCATAGGTACCAATGAAGACATTCAATTCTTCATCGGTCACTTCTGTGTAAACGGCCATGGGTTTATCCGGTGGCGGCGCTGGTTGGCGAGACCATGTCTCTCAACTCGCGCGGCAAATTGAAGGAAATTGTCTCTTCGGCAGTTCTGACGGTCTCCACGGTGACGTCATAACGCTCGGCAAACGCACTGATGATTTCCTCTACCAGTGTTTCGGGTGCAGACGCACCTGCTGTCAGGCCGAGTGTGTGAATTTCTTCGAAATCCGGCCAGTTAATGTCGCTTGCACGCTGTATAAGCACCGATGTCTTGCAGCCGGAACGCTCCGCCACTTCGCGCAGGCGCTGTGAATTGGAGGAGTTTGGTGCGCCAACCACCACCATGGCATCGACATCCGGCGCGACGTGTTTGACAGCTTCCTGACGATTGGTCGTGGCGTAGCAGATGTCTTCCTTGTGCGGCGCTACAATGTCAGGAAAACGCCCTTTCAGGGCAGCTACAATTCCTGCCGTGTCATCGACCGACAGCGTGGTTTGCGTAATGTAGGCAAGCGGATAGTCAGACTTCGGCGTATAATTGCGAACGTCTTCTTCAGTTTCAATCAAGGTTACGGTTCCGTCCGGCAACTGTCCCATTGTCCCGATGACCTCCGGGTGACCGGCGTGGCCGATCAAAAGAACTTCGCGATCCCGCCGAAAGTGAATTTCAGCTTCCTTGTGAACCTTGGAAACCAGAGGGCAAGTCGCATCTAGATAGAACATGTTCCGTGTTTGCGCGTCTTTCGGAACTGACATTGGAACACCATGGGCCGAGAAGATTACGGGCCGTTCTGCATGCTCTGCGGGAATTTCTTCCAGCTCCTCGACAAAGACCGCGCCTTTGGCTTTCAGGCCGTCGACGACAAACTTGTTGTGAACGATTTCGTGGCGGACATAGACAGGGCGTCCATATTTTTCCAGAGCCAGTTCAACGATCTGGATAGCTCTGTCAACGCCCGCACAAAATCCGCGCGGCGCGCAGAGCCGAATGGTCAGGGCAGGTCTTTTTTCCGGGGTCTCGGTCATTGTGCACTTTCTGAAACCTATCTGGCCGCAATAAGAGCTTGTGGCCGCCACCTGTCAAGAGCAGTAGAGAGGTGTGCAAGCCAATTCAGTCACAATGTGCCGCTTCAGCCACCGTATGGTTCGGGACCTCCAAACAAACAAAACTCGCCAACCAAATTTGTACCTGCTATGAAGCCTCGCCAAGCCGCTTAGTATTCGAATGGGTAAATGATGATCAGTGCGTTTCAAGTTGTAACCGGTACCAAATTGAAAACATTTCTAGGCTTTGGATTATGTGCGGCTGTTTTGGCCAGTTGTGGTGGCGGCACCGGTGGCGTGGCGGAAAAAATTATCGCTGGTGGTCAGGAGCCGATAGAAATTTCGCCCCAAACTTTTGCCCCGCCGGTTCCCTGTCCTCCGATGGAGCTGAAGTCGAATACCTACCTGATCATGAAGTATCAGCGCGGCAAGGATGAACAGCCCGAGCACCTGCTCTATCAGGCCACTGTTGAGGACTGGGCGAACTCCTGTACACAGGACGTCGCTGGTCAACGGCGGATCAAGATGGGCTTCTCCGGAAATGTCACGCCTGGTCCAGCCTGGAAGGGTGGAGAAGTGGTCCTGCCGCTTCGCGTCGCAGTCCTTCCCGCAGGCGAGGATGCAAAGCCACTTGCATCAGAAATCCTCAAGGTTCCGGTGACCCTGGGGGCCGGTTCGCCAAGCGAAAAATGGACCCTTATTGACAGCAAATTTACGGTGCCACAGTCCACGAGTGCGAAGGTTGTTTTCGGTTTTGACCCAGGTCGCCGTCGCTAACGCGATCTGATTGCTTTTCAATGCCTTGGCACAGCCAACAGCTATTTCGTCAAGCAAGGATTGTCACATATTGACAAGCCTATGCCCGGCTTTCACAATCGCGGCCTAAATCGGGGTCGTGCCCTGATTGGCGTGGCAACACGCTGGAGCATATGCGGGAGAGCCTGGGTGAGAAGATCCTGGCGCCGAAGGAGCAACCACCCCGGAAACTCTCAGGCAGAAGGACCGCAAATGCTGAAACGCTCTGGAAAGCAGTGCTCTGCATAAAGGTTATGTGGACTGCTCACCGAAGGAGTAACCGAATAGCGCATTTTCCAGCGCTTTCGGGAAATCTCTCAGGTACTCGGACAGAGGGGGTGCAGACAGGCCAGATCCATTGTGGGATGGTTTGGGACTGCGCGACCCTGAATGCGAGGACCATTGATGGCGGATACCGTTGCAGAAAGTGATCTGAAGCAGACACCACTTCATGACCTTCATGAAGAACTTGGTGCGCGGATGGTGGCGTTTGCCGGCTATTCCATGCCAGTCCAGTACAAAGCCGGTATTATGTCCGAGCATCTGCACACGCGCAGTCAGGCCGGACTATTCGATGTATCCCACATGGGACAGGCGATTCTAGTTGGCCCGGACCATGAAACAACAGCCCGTGCGCTTGAAGCCCTAACCCCGTCCAATTTCGTTGAGCTTAAACTCGGTCGACAGCGCTATACCGTTCTGCTGAACGATGAAGGCGGCATCATTGACGACCTCATGGTCACACGCTCGGTTTCTGCGGATGATGACGGCCGCTTGATGCTGGTGGTCAACGCCGGGCGCAAGGACATCGATTATGCGCATTTTCGAACCCGCCTTCCTGACAATGTCCGGCTGGAAATTGTCGAAGACCGGGCTCTGATCGCCGTTCAGGGGCCGGAGGCTGTTGCCGCTGTTGCCGCACATGCGCCCAAGGCGGCCGACCTTGCCTTCATGTCTGCCTCCTCGATGGAATTCGACAGTATCGACTGCCACATAGCGCGTGCTGGTTACACCGGTGAAGACGGCGTTGAAATGTCGGTTCCCGCCGGTGCTGCAGAGCCAATCGCGCGTGCTCTGCTTGCCGATGATCGCGTGGAGCCAATCGGGCTCGGAGCACGCGACAGTCTTCGGCTGGAAGCAGGCCTATGTCTTTATGGCCACGACATCGACGAAACAACTTCGCCTGTTGAAGGTGGGATAACCTTCTGCATGCAAAAGCGCCGCCGCGAAGAAGGCGGTTTTCCAGCTGCCGAGCGTATTCAAGAGGAACTTCGGGATGGTCCGGGGCGCCTTCGCGTCGGGTTGCGCATTGAAGGGAAGGCACCAGCGCGTGAGGGTGCTGAAATCGCCTTGCCGGACGGTCCTGTCATCGGAATGATTACCTCGGGTGGATTTGCACCGACAGTTGGTGCGCCGATTGCGATGGGCTACGTGCCAACTGAACACTCAGAATTGGGGACACAGCTCGAATTGATCGTGCGCAATCGCCGTCTGCCAGCTGTCGTGACGGATATGCTCTTTGTACCCAATCAGTATTATCGAAAACCAAAATCCTAAGCCTTGCCAGAAAATGGACGCAACAAAATGACGACTTACTATTCAAAAGACCACGAGTGGATTTCCGTTGAGGGCGATGTCGCGACTATCGGCATTACCAATTATGCGCAGGAACAGCTCGGTGATGTTGTATATGTCGATTTACCGGAAGCTGGCACGGAGTTGGCGCAAGGCGACGATGCTGCCGTAGTGGAATCTGTTAAAGCTGCGAGTGAGGTTATTGCACCGCTTGATGGCGAAGTGGTGGAATCCAATGAGGCGCTTGCCGACGAACCGGGAAAGGTCAATGAGGATCCGGAAGGAGCGGCCTGGTTCATCAAACTAAAAGTGAGCAATCCGGAGCAGCTTTCCGAACTTTTGGACGAAGCTGCCTACAAGGCATACGTGGAGACACTTTGATCCATGGCGGGGCATTACTATTCAGCCAGTGTAGAGTGGGCGTGTGACGGTGATTATGCCGGCAACGCCTATTCGCGTGGACACGTCTGGCGTTTTGATGGTGGACTGGAAGTTCCGGCAAGCGCATCGCCGACAGTGGTGCCCTTGCCTCATTCCATAGAGGCGGCAGTGGATCCGGAGGAGGCCTTCGTTGCGGCAATTTCCTCCTGCCACATGCTTTCGTTCCTGGATCTTGCGCGTATGGCGAATTTCAATATTGCTTCTTATAGGGACAATGCCCAAGGCGAAATGAACCGCGTGGCGCGCGGCAAAATGGCGATCACGAAGGTGGTACTGCGCCCCGAGATCACAATTATCGCTGACGAGGACCCTGATCCAACCTGGCTGACCGATCTCCACGAAAAAGCGCATGACGTTTGCTTCATCGCCAATTCGGTGAATTGCGAGATTATCGTGGAGCCAATCCCGTTCAAATTGGCTAGATCATAAGCCTGAACTAAAACTCACAGACTACCGAAGGCTCAGGTTTTCAGGGTAGCCTGTAGGTTCTTTAATCGGTTTTTCAGCGAATGTTGTCAGACTTTTCTGGCGTGTCAGCCAAGGTAACCGTTGGTTCAAACCACAGGGCTGGGTCGTCGATTGGCGTGAGCGGTCCCGCCAATGGATTGGGAATTCGGAATACTTTTCTGTTTTTCAATCCCGCCCGTTCGATGTCGTCTTCGAAGAATTCCCAGAACAGTTTATCGAATGAGCCATCAGCTACCATCTCCCGCAGGCCACGCTCCATGCGTTCTGCAAGGTCGGGGCGCTTGGGCGTTACGAAGAAGTAGGTTGGATGCGGAATGAAAAGCGCAATTTTCTGTTCGATTGCCAGCTTGGGATACTCGGCTGCCCACTTGTCATTTTCTGAATAGATTTCGTCAATTCCACGGCCATAGGTCTGGAACCGGCCGAGACTGAGCATTTTCATAAGTTCTGGCTTGCCTTTTGCAGTCACGACGATGAACCCAGCCTGTTCAAGTGCCTTTGTGGTGGACCACTGTGCGCCAGAGCCTATTGGAAATTGTTTGAGCTGTTCGAGTGTTTCAACCTTTGCCAGAGTTTCTTGGTCCTCGCGATTGATGAAAAACAACCTGTAACCCTGCAGACCTTTTCTCAAAGGAATACGGATTGTAATCAATTTCTCTTCCCATTCAGGCTTTGTCGGAAGCGCGTTGAACTCGATATTCTCGCCTGAAATAAGCTCAAGAAGCATTCGATTACGCGACGTTACAAGTGTCTCCAGGGGACGGCGTTCCGCGGCACCCGGAGCTTCGGTCCGGGCAAAAACCTGCCTAATGAGTTCGGTCACATAGTCTTTGTCTGTTGCGTGGCTGGTGGTCGTGGCTGCACTTATCGTCAAGAAGATTAGGGCGGCGACTGAGGCTGCATTTAGAATACTCCTGACCATCGGTCGCACCCATTCTTGTTTCTGCAGAGATACACTTGCGAGACTCAATAATGGAAGCTTTTTTCAGGAAGTAAATGGGAAACTAAAGTTATGGCTTGGGTTTCGAAGTGTCTCTTAATTACTAAAATAGTAGTAACTTGACAAAAATATCGATGTAATTATTTGAGATTTTCGGAATTTGGGGAGTTTTTGTCGAAGCAATATTTGGGTGAGGAGAACTAATTTGCACGATTGATCTACAGCCTCTGACGTGTACGTGCCAAAGGCCGCTGAATTTCAGGTGTTTAATTGTTCTCAGGTCCAAATTGATTTCATTTTGCCTCGCTTAGAAAAGAAAAGATCCAAGAGTCATATTGACAATATTATTGTCAATATGACATGACTATTGTCAGTGAGGTGGCATGAATAAATCGACGGAACTTTATGAGATCATCCAGCTGATCAGGCCAGTTCACAGGCGTTTGGCGCGGGCGGTTGAAGCAAAACTGAATAACACTGGCATTACCGTTGGCATGCGTGCAGTCATGGAAGTTCTGGAGGAGGCGGGGCCTCATTCAGTGCCGGAGATTGGCCGCGTTTTGTTTCTTGCCAGGCAGCAGGTCCAGCTACTTGTTAACGGGCTGGAAGAAGCAGGCTTGATCCAGCGTCGGGACAATCCGGCGCACAAACGCTCACCACTCTTTTCCCTCACCGAAACCGGGCAAACCTGCTTTGGTGAAATTCGCGACAGGGAAAATCAGGAGATGGATGCCGTTTGCGAACTGTTTTCGGACGCCGACCTTCAGTCTACGCAGCGAGTTCTCTGCGCGATGCTTGATCACTTTGCCGAATTTGAAGACGACCCGGACCGTCCCAAAAACCTCGAATAGATTAATTGATTGGAGAACAGAGATGCCTGGAATTTGGAGCGCGGTTGGGATTGTCTGCTTGGGAGTTCTAGGGCTGGTTCTTTATTTTGGCTATTTTCTTAAAAAGCTGAGTACACCGACAAAGGGTGCTTTGATCGACGCTAGGTCGCGGCCGAACTCCGCATTGATTGTCATCGATGTTCAGGAAGACTTTACCCGCAACACCGGTAAGCAGGCTTTCGATCCAATTGTCCGTGACGCAGCCCTTGCGGCAATCAATCTGGAAATTGAAACTGCGCGGTCTCTCGGCACTGATGTAGTCTTTATCAAGAACGTTTTTCGCGACTGGCCAGTCATCGTGACAATGAAGCTTTTGGCAAAAGGGATCGGTACTCCTGGGCGGGTGGGGTTGAGGATTGACGGTGTCCTGGATGTTGGCAATGCACCGATCTTTGAAAAATCCATAGGCGACACGTTTTCCAATCCGGAATTTGAGGCTTTTCTGGCAGACCGTAAGATCGGGAGACTAAGGCTTGTTGGTCTTGATGCGTGCCACTGTGTGCAGCTGACCGCTAGGGGCGCACTGTCTCGCGGGTATCAAGTAGAGATTGCCGAGCCATCCGTGCTGACTGCAACGCCACAAAAATGGCCGCCGCTCAAGCAGCAGCTTGATGCGGCGGGAGTTGCATTCGCTTGAGCACTTCGAGGTCGGACTAGCCGGAGAGAGTTTATTCTGCAGCTGCAAGCCTCGTTTGGTCGGAATGGGCGGCGAGCAAATTCGACATCCAGCTTTGCCGCTTCAGCAAAAATACCTTGAGAAGTTCTGGATAATCGCCGGCTACGGCACCCTTCACTGAGGCCCGCGCTGCCAGTTGCTTACGCCATCGGACAACGGTCTCCAATCCGTCAAAAATCTCGAGATCAACAAATTCTTCAAACACGTCGAAATAGCGGAATGCCGGACCAAAGGCCGCATCAACGAGTGAAAAATGCTCTCCGCCGAAAAAGGGACCAACCGGACTAATAGTTTCTTCAAGGTGCTCAAACTTCGAACGCAAAACATTAGATGCCTGCTTGAACGCGGCTTCGTCCTTGGCGTTATAGAGTGCACCAATTCCATTGAGGATCTGTGACGCGAACTCAACATAGGCTCGGTGTTGCGCTCTTGTGACCGGATCGTCCGGGTGCAGTTTTTTGCCTTCTGTCTCGTCTAAGAATTCCACGATTGGTGCAGATTCAAACAGATATGTGTCCTCACCGACCTTGAGCAGGGGAACCTTACCCAGAGGGGATGCAGCGCGAAACCAGTCGGGCTTGTCCGCCAGGTCGATATAGATGCGCTCAAAGGGGACATTCTTTTCAGAAAGTACGATTGCCGCGCGTTGCACATAGGGGCAAAGCGTGTGGCTGATCAGGGTAAGAGAAGAGGTCATCAATAGGCTCCATTTCATGCATCTGCGTTGATATAGATGCAATTGCATGAAAAATCAAGATTGATGCATCTGCATTTAAATTGCATGGTTATTCGATGACCAAGGCAAACGTAGAAAATCCGAATTCAGCACCAATCGAGGCATGGGCCCGATTACACCGGGCGAGCAACACAATTCTGGAACGTGTTGAGGTAAAGCTGAAGGCAGCGGGTTTCCCTCCGCTCTCCTGGTATGATGTACTGCTGGAATTACGGAAGGCAGAGGGGCATAGCCTGCGTCCCGTTGAAATCGAAAAACGCACGCTGTTGGCGCAATACAACGTCTCGAGATTGATCGATCGGATTGTTGCCGCAGGCTACGCCGAAAAGCGCAAATCATCAGAAGATGGTCGCGGCGTCAGGGTGTGCCTGTGTCCTGAGGGCGAAGATTTGCTGGTAAAAATGTGGCCGATTTACCGACAGGCAGTTCAAACAGAGTTTGCTGACCATCTTTCCCAGGGTGAGACTGAAACACTGTCGCTGATCCTGAAAAACCTTCTTTCTCAAATAGTTGAAGTGAAATGACGAGTGTCCTGCCAGCAAGTGGTTTGGGGCAATCCGGAGATTGATGCCACGTTTGGGGGTCGTGGAAATCGACTTTGCCTTTTGGCTCTCACTTGAATTGACCCTCTTGACTCTTCCAATTGCATCGCGCATTTAAGCTGTCATGACCAAGATGCCTGCAACATTTGTGTATTTTTATTACGTCACCGACATATCGGCGGCTGCGTAGGATCTTGTTCATCTCTTAGACACCTCAAAAGCCGCCGCGTCAGGCGGCTTTTTGGTTTCTAAGGCTCCTGGCGGGGGAACCAGGAAGCCGAAAATGACTAAACACATGATTGAAGCCGGAAAGCCGGCGACCAAACTCAAATCGGAAGCACTTGCCGTGCTTCTGGAGCGTGGGCTTGTGCATCAGTGCACGGACATTGATGCTCTCGACAAAACTCTGTCCGAAGGGCCGATCACGGCATACGCCGGATTTGACGCCACCGCCGCAAGTCTTCACGTCGGGCACTTGATGCCACTGATGACCATGCGCTGGCTGCAGAAACTCGGGCATCGACCAATCGTGGTTCTGGGCGGTGGTACGAGCCAGATCGGCGACCCTAGTTTTCGCAATGATGCGCGGCCCATGCTGGAAGAACGCCAGATCGCGGCCAACATCGCCACGATCCGAAGGTCTGTCGAACGTCTGGTGGATATGGACGGCCCGGACGGCGCACTACTGGTCGACAATGCTGAATGGCTTAACGAATTTCGCTTCCTGGAATTCCTCCGCGATTATGGTTCCCAGTTCACCGTCAACCGCATGATGACCTTCGATAGCGTCAAATCCCGCCTGGAAGCACAGTTGCCGCTGACCGTGCTTGAGTTCTGCTACATGATGCTTCAGGCAGTGGATTTTCTGGAACTCGCCAAACGGCAGGATTGTGTGCTGCAGGTTGGAGGCTCCGACCAGTGGGGTAACATCGTCAACGGTGTTGAACTTGGCCGCCGCGACGGCCGCAAGCTCCACGGCCTCACCGTGCCACTTCTAACCACTGCAAGCGGTGCAAAGATGGGCAAGACTGCAGCAGGTGCTGTCTGGCTACACCCGGAGCACTTGTCACCCTTCGGGTTCTGGCAATTCTGGCGCAACACCGCTGATGCCGACGTTGCAAGATTTCTCCGGCTCTTCACCGAGCTGCCCATGAAAGAAGTCGAGCGTCTTTCTGCGCTGAAAGGCGCTGAGTTGAACGAAGCAAAGAAGATCCTGGCAACGCAGGTCACTGCCATTGTGCATGGGCCAGAAGAAGCACGGGCTGCCCTGCAGCAGGGGGATGCGCTGTTTGCGGGAGAAGGCGAAATCCTGGAGCCGACCCACAGATTGCCGCTTGGAACACTCGCAGAAGGGCTTGGGTTGCTGGAACTGCTTGTCCAGGTTGGATTCGCTGCCTCAAACGGCGAAGCAAGACGCCTTGTTGAAGGTGGAGCTGTCCGCCTGAACAATCAGATTGTCGACGATCCACGCCGCCGGATCGCGAGCGGCGATCTCAAGGCCAATGAACGGCTGGCTGTGTCCGTCGGCAAGCGCCGTAAGGCACTGGTGGGATTTGAGTGAACAAATTGAAGAGAGGGTCGGACAGGGTTCGGCTTCCCGCCTTGTTGACAATTCCTCCTTCGCCGTCCCGGACGAAGTGAAACGCAGATCCGGGACCTGTAGCCTCCGATAGACTTAGGAAAAAGTTATTGAATTCAGTGGTCCATAAAAATGGTCCCGGCGCGGAGGCCGGGACAGCGGCATAGGTATTAGGTTTTGTCGGTAGTCTGAGGAGCCGGACATCATCCGGCTCCCTTTTGATCCATTCTATTTGTGCGCGATCTGAGCCCTGTATTCCTCGGCGGGCAAGCCTCCGATACCCCAGCTTTCAAGTTCGACCTCTTCGATCACGACAAATGTTGTTGCCGGGTTCTTGTCCAGAACATCGACCAAAAGATCCGTTGCTCCCTTGATGAGCTGCTTCTTCTGGTCACTGGTCACGCCCTCGCGGGTCACCTGAATATTGACGTAAGGCATGATCATGCACCTCCGGTCTGACGTGGTTTGATCTGGAAGATCTTCGACATGATCTGCCAGCGGTCGTCTTCACGGACAAAGGTCAGAAAATCGACGAAGTCACTGTCACCAATGCTGCAGCGAACCCTGGCAAAGGCGGTGTTGTCACCGGCAAGCTGAATGTCGTCGATTGCATCCCGTCGTTCTTCGCCGCGCGAGGCAGGCGACACGCGCGCAGCAACGACAGGCACATATTCCGCCATGGTCCGGTGAAGAAGGGGTGTTTCATCCGCCGTCGCATAGACCGCCTTCGGGTGGAACACCTTCTGCAACAGATCCGTGTCGCATTGGTAGAGCGCATCAAAGTAGTCCGAGATCGCGCTTTGCAATGCATTCAGCGCATCACTCATGCAGCCAATCCTTCTTCTTTCAGTGTTTGTTGCGCTGCTGGTCGCGTCTGGATTCGCGTGACATAAGCTTCTGTTTCCGGCCAGTCAGCCAGTGAAACGCCAATGAAGTTTGTCCAGTTCAGGATCACGAAAGCATAGGCATCTGCGACAGAGAAACTGTCTCCAAGGAGATACAAACCGCCCTTGGCCAGAAGAACCTCAAACTGGGAGATTGTTGCGTTCAGCTTCTTGCTGTTTGCTGCTTTCTCGTCGGCGTTAAATTCCTTTCCTGAAAAATACGGGTTAAAGGCCTTGTGCAGCTCCGAGGACAGAAAACTCAGCAACTCAAGCTGACGGAATTTGACCAAGGAGCTGCCGTTGTCGTTGGAGGCAAATCCGGGAAGTTGCTCGCTGAGCCACTGCAGGACCGCAACATTTTCCGTCAGTATTTCACCGTTTTCAAACTCGAGCGCTGGCACATAGCCACGCGGATTTGTTGTGGCATAAGAAGCCCCGTTCTCGGTCGTGCCAGCATCCGTGTCCACTTTTTCAAGTTGATAATCTACCCCTGCTTCGTTGAGGAGAATATGGGCTGCCATGGAACAGGCACCGGGCTTGTAGAAGAGTTTCATTGTTTTTTGTCCTTCACGTTTATCGATGACGGGAAGGTGTTGTTTTAGGTTTCATTTGACAAGTAGGTAACTGATGGTAACTTAGTTTTCGAGTTACCCGGAAGAAACCTGATTTTGCGAGCGTGATCAAAAAATGCCTCTCAAGATGCGAAAGAATCGCAGCCCGAAACCGCCCGAGCCCTGCATGTTGACGGAATGCATGCAGGTGATCGCCGGTGCCTGGGCGCCGAATGTCATCTGGAGTCTGCGGGCAGGTCCGCGTCGCTTTAGCGAGCTCAGAGCGGACATTCCGCCTGTTTCCGCCAAGGTCCTGTCGGCGCGACTGTCTGAACTGGAAGAAAGGGGTGTTTTGCTGCGTCATGTCATGCCGACGTCACCGCCATCAGTCGAATACGAATTGACGGGTCTTGGAGAGGAACTGATACCGGCGCTTGAGGCCATTGTTCAGGTTGGGCACAAGCTCAAGGTTCTGCGCGGCTATCAACCTGAAGCCGAAGCCGCAGAATAACGCCGCCCCGGGGAAACTGACAATGAATTCAAAGGTCTTTGTTTTGGTGCATGGGGTCTGGCACGGTGGTTGGTGCTGGTCACGAGTCGCAGATATTTTGAAGTCGCGCGGTCACTGGGTTAGCGCACCGACGCACACCGGGCTTGGAGAGCGACGCCACTTGCTCAGCGCAGACATCACATTGCAGACCTTTGTTGACGACATTATCCAGCACATGAAATTTGAAGACCTGTCGGAAGTTGTTCTCGTCGGCCACAGCTTTGGCGGCGCGCCGATAACCGGGGTCGCCGACCGTGTGCCGGACAGCATCGCAAAGCTGATTTATCTCGACGCAATCATGTTGAATTCCGGTGAGACCTGGTTCGATCTCCTGCCGGAAGACCTGGCAAAAGAACGTGCAGCGCTTGCTGAGAGCAGCAGTGGGGGTTTGAGCCTGCCACCGGCGCCAGCACAAAGTTTTGGTGTGAGTCGTCCCGAGGACATTGCCTTTCTGGAGCCACGCCTGACGCCGCATCCCTTCAGAACATTCACCACGGCCTTGTCACTCGACAATCCAATCGGAAATGGCCTGCCTGCCACCTATATCGAATGTACACAGCCAGCTTATCCACCTGCAAAAGTTGCCCTGGAGCGGGCACGCCAACACGGTTGGCCAGTGGCTCAGATCCGGACGGGACATGATGCCATGGTCACCGCACCGCAAGCACTGGCAAACCTTTTGGAGACTTTGGCGCTTTGAGGTGGTTCTGAGCAGCCTGTACTGCTTCTGGTTCCAACTTTCGTCATTCCGGACCAGTGAGGCGTTTAGCCGAACGCCGATCCGGAATCCAGAAATCAGCGTGAGCAGCGCGAACTCACATAATCATTTGAGATTAGGAAAGAGGCCGCGCCTTTGGCGCGAAATACATCTGGATTCCGGATCACGCGATGGCGCTGCGCGCCACGCTGTCCGGAATGACCTGAGGTGACAAATGAAAAGGCGGCCTGAAATCAGACCGCCTCTATCGTTTTCAAGGCTCACTGAGCCCTAGAAGAAACCTAGTTTGTTCGGATTGTAGCTGACCAGCATATTTTTGGTCTGCTGATAGTGATCGAGCATCATCTTGTGGTTTTCACGCCCAATGCCGGACTGCTTGTAACCGCCGAAGGCCGCGTGTGCCGGGTAGGCGTGGTAGTTGTTCACCCAGACGCGACCAGCCTCGATTGATCGGCCAAAGCGGTAGCAGGTGTTGGCATCGCGCGACCAGACACCGGCCCCGAGGCCATACATTGTGTCATTGGCAATCGCGAGCGCCTCTGCTTCGTCCTTGAAGGTTGTGACGGAAACAACCGGGCCGAAGATTTCCTCCTGGAACACGCGCATCTTGTTGTGGCCCTTGAGGATGGTTGGCTGAATGTAGAAGCCGCCCGAAAGGTCACCTTCAAACTTTGCCTCTGCTCCGCCGACGAGAACTTCAGCACCTTCTTCAACGCCGATGTTCAGGTAGGACAGTATCTTGTCCTGCTGTTCCTGGCTGGCCTGGGCGCCGACCATGGTGTCTATTGCACGCGGATCACCTTGCTTGATGGCCTTGACGCGTTCGATTGCCCGCTCCATGAAGGCTTCATAAATGTCCTCCTGAATCAGCGCACGGCTTGGGCAGGTGCAGACTTCGCCCTGATTGAAGGCAAACAGAACAAAGCCTTCAATGGCCTTGTCCAGGAACGCGTCGTCTTCGCGCATGACATCGGAGAAGAAGATGTTCGGCGATTTGCCACCGAGCTCCAGCGTGACCGGGATCAGGTTTTCAGTTGCATACTGCATGATCATGCGGCCGGTCTGGGTCGACCCGGTAAAGGCGATCTTGGCAATTCGACCAGATTTTGCCAGCGGTGCGCCGACCTCGGCACCATAACCATTGACGATGTTCAGGACACCGGCGGGAAGCAGATCGGTAATGAGTTCCGCCAAAACCATGATCGCAGCTGGCGTCTGCTCAGCCGGCTTCAGGACAACACAGTTGCCCGCAGCAAGGGCCGGGGCGAGTTTCCACGCGGCCATCAGGATGGAAAAGTTCCACGGAATGATCTGGCCAACGACACCAAGCGGTTCCTGGAAGTGATAGGCAACGGTGTCGGCATCGATTTCCGACATGGTGCCTTCCTGACCGCGCAGAACCCCGGCGAAATAACGGAAATGGTCGATTGCCAGCGGGATGTCAGCGTTTGTCGTTTCACGGATCGGCTTGCCGTTGTCCCAAGTCTCTGCCTTGGCCAGCAGATCCAGATTCTGCTCCATGACATCGGCAATCTTCAAAATGATATTGGCGCGTTCTGCAGCTGGCGTCTTGCCCCAGCTTTCCTTTGCCGCGTGTGCTGCATCCAGAGCAAGTTCTACATCGGCAGCGTCTGAGCGGGCGACATCGCATACGGCTTTGCCGGAGATCGGCGTCACGTTGCTGAAGTAACGGCCATTTACCGGGGCAACGAACTTGCCACCGATAAAGTTGTCGTACCGGGACTTAAAGGGAGACTCTGTTTCTGTTGTGAAACTGGGCATCTCGTTCATGTGATTTCCTCCAATTTCCTGGTCCTCCACCAGGGATCGGAGGAAAATGTCGAGCATTGATGAGCTTGTCAGCAGGTGCAAACCGGACTGCCCGCCAGACTGTCTCAGTTCCGAAACAGGTTGGCCCGGCTAATCGCCAATGCCCAGTCTTTTCATGCGGCGGTAAAGCGTCGCTCGGCCAACGCCGAGTGCTCGGGACGCTTCGGAAACGTTGCCGTTTGCCCGCGCCAGTGCGCGCATGACCGCAGCGCGCTCTGCCTTTTCAAAGCCTGTCGGACCTTCATCGCGTCCCAGCAAGTCTGAAGCGGGAAGGGGCGTGACGGGACCTGTGGCCCCAAGACCAAACGCCTTGCGCGCTCCTCGCGTGGCACCAACGACAATGTCATCGGAGTCGACTGCCAGCAGGATCGTCGACTCAGAAGAATCTCTGTCTGCGAATATGATGCGGCTTTGTGAAAACGCTGCCCGGAACGTATCGACTTCAATTTGCCGTGCGGTCTGGGAAACCATCGCTGAAATCAGCCGGTTGAAGGCTTCAGTCTGGTCAGACCGGGCGGAAGAGACGTCCAGCGCACCTGCGATAAAACCGTCAGGACCGTAGATCGGCGCGTCGATGCAGCTCATGGAAGCAATCCGGGCCAGAAAATGCTCCTCCCGGTGGACGATGACATTTCTTTCTTCGGCAATACAGGTGCCAACACCGTTTGTGCCGACAGCCGCCTCGCTCCAGTCCGTCCCCTGTGCGAGACCCCATTCGTCAAATACATCCGCATCAGCTGCGGTGCATCTCTGGTCGAGAACAACACCTTTTGCATCTGTCAGAAGAACGGTGCAGCCGGACTGTCCGACAAGACCGAAAAGCTGATCAAGTTTGGGGGCGGCAATCTGAAGAAAGGAACCTTGTTCATCACGGCGTTGACGGAGTTGCCCGTCCTCCATCCGCTCTGGTGCCTGCTGTTCACCTGGGTGAAGACCATATTTATCAATCGACCGGCGCCATGAGGCCGCGATCCTGGAGACGGCAGGCGCCGACCCGGACTCCACGGTTCGAAAAACTGTTTCGACATGATCCTTCATGAGTGTGATCATGGATCCCGAGCGGTTGGCCTATTGGCCCCAAAACTCCCGATCCGTTCCTCCCAAAACGTCCAAAAAGACGCACCAGAATGACGGTTGGTGCGAAAACATTCAAGGCGGTGAAAGGGTCTATTTGTTCAATGTGTTTCAGTTCTGAGACACATTCATGGTCTCACGGCGAGGTGGGTTCTCTCCAGGTTGCTTCAGACACCCGTTTTCTGTCGCAACAATCCCTGAAAAAGGATACCGGTTCGCACCTCGTTTGAGCAGGGCGACATTTGGTTCTTTCAAAACCCAAAAAGAAAAACCCCACCTCCTTTTCTGGGAGGCAGGGAGTTTTTTCGCGGGGAACGCGAAGGTCGCTTCTTTTAAAGCCTGCTTATGCCTGCAGGCGGGATCTGATTTCTTTGCGCAGCTCGTCGATTGGAGACTTCTTCGAGCCGTCTTTCGTGTGCCAGAATGTCCAGCCGTTGCAGGCTTCCTGACCTTGAACCAATGCACCGACCTTGTGGATCGAGCCGGTATGGTCTCCGGATTTCAGAGAACCGTCAGCGCGCACAATGGCAAGGTGTTTGCCTTTCGAACAGCTCAGTTCCGTTCCAGCTTCCATCAGGCCACTTTCCAGCAACGTGCCGAAAGGAATGCGTTTGAGGGCGCGTTTCCCTTGTTGCATTTCCAGCGCTTCTGCATCACCCGGCTCAATCGCCTTGATCCGGGCCGTCGCAGCATCGATGTAGTCCTGCTCGCGCTCAACACCGACGAAGTTGCGGCCCAGTTTCTTGGCAACTGCACCTGTGGTGCCGGTTCCAAAGAACGGGTCGAGCACAACGTCACCTGGTTTGCTTGACGCGGTCAGCACCCTGTAGAGCAGGCTTTCCGGTTTCTGCGTCGGATGTACCTTCTGACCATTGTCGTCTTTCAGGCGTTCCGACCCGGTGCAGAGCGGCAGATGCCAGTCTGAACGCATCTGAATATCTTCGTTGAAGGTCTTCAGAGCATCGTAGTTGAACGTTGGCTTTGCATCCTTCGATTTCACGGCCCAGATCATTGTTTCATGGGCATTCGTGAACCGTTTGCCGCGGAAGTTTGGCATCGGGTTGGATTTCAGCCAGACAATATCATTCATGATCCAGAAGCCGAGATCCTGCAGGATCGCGCCGACACGAAAGATATTGTGATAGGAACCGATCACATAAAGCGACCCGTTGTCCTTCATCACCCGGCGTGTGGCCAGAAGCCAGGCCCGGGTAAAGGTATCATATGCCTGAAAACTCTCGAACTGGTCCCAGTGATCGTCACAGGCATCCACCTTCGACTGATCGGGTCTATGCAGGTCGCCGCCCAACTGAAGATTGTAGGGCGGGTCCGCAAAAACCAGGTCAACCGACCGGGACGGCAGTTTCTCAAGGGCGGCTACACAGTCGCCCTTCAGGATCGTATTCAGCCAGGAAGCGGGTGCTTCCGATTTTTCGATTTGTTGGGGTGCCACACAGGACACCCCGTTACGCAGTACACTCATTGCGACGCAATACCTCACGCAATTTCGAGTGTCATGGTTACCGGGTTTGGTAAATCAGGAGTTAAGCTCTTAAAACAAAAATTCCCATTGAATCAATGCTTTGTTTACAATCGTAAATGTTGAATGAGAAGTTAACGGGTTGTTCCAACCGAAAACGCCAGAATTCTGCTGATTTCGTTCAGCGTTCGACCGGAAGTTGCTTTCCAATCGTTAAAGGCGGCCTGAATCGCGTTCAGATTTTTTTTCGACAGGCGGTCGTTCTCGATCACGTTTTCCCTGATGAGAGCATTAACGACATCGCCCGAGAGAAGGAAACTTTCCTTGCCCATGAAACGCAGCGCGAGTTGCCCGGTGTTGCCGCCAAGGCGGCTGCCGCGCTTTTTCAAAATTTCCATCAGGCCGATCTGGTCTGTCACAGGGAAATGGGCCAGAAATTTCGCCGCGCTTCCATGTTCCATGGCCAGATCCTTGAGGAAAACAGCATTGTCCTGGACGGTTTTGATCTTGATCCCGTTGCGGACAATCCTGGTGTCTTTCAGGAGTGCTTCAAAGGCTTCGTCGGGCAGGAATGAGAGGCGGGCGATATCAAATCCCTCGAAGGCTTCTTCAAACCCTGGCCATTTCTGCTCGATCACCTTCCAGCTGAAGCCAGCCTGGAAAACACACTTGGTGAACATGGCCAGCCAGCGGTCGTCGCCAATCTTTTCCAGTTCTGCTTCGGACTTTGGCGGATTGTGTTCGCCGAGCAGAGCAGCAAGCTTCTCAGGACCGCCTTTCTTCTCGGTAGCGAGGGCTTCGATTTCTTCAAAAGATCGCATCGGCGCGTTCTCCCTGCTTTGATCATACTACTACTCTGTCATTACCGGGCTCGACCCGGTAATCCATGCCGTGATTTTTCAAAAAACTGTGAGACCAACCTAAAGCGAAACGGATTGGATGCCACGATCAAGTCGTGGCATGACGAGAAGAAAGAGAAACTACCTGCCGCCGATCTCTTTTGTTCGCTCGAATTTTCTCAAGACGAGCGACAGCGTGATCGTCATCATCAGATAAATCAGGGCCACTACATTATATGTCTCGAAATAGCGGAACGACCCGGCGGCATAAACCTTGCCCAGCTGGGTGACGTCGGTAACGCCGAGAACGGAGACCAGCGAACTATCCTTGATCATGGCGACAAAGTCATTTCCAAGGGGTGGCAGGATTGTCTTTAGCGCCTGGGGAAAAATGATCAGGCGGAACCGGAGCCAGCGGTTCATGCCCAGGGCTTCTGCGGCCTCGATCTGACCCTTGTCGACAGCCTGGATGCCGGCACGAAACACTTCTGCGATGAAGGCTGAATACCCAATCATCAGCGCGACGATCGCACGCCACAGCAGCGGGAAGTCGCGCGTTCGCATCGCGTCCAGGCCAAGCGGCTCGATCACGGCATTGATGGTGGCCACAATCAGCGGTGTTGCCACAAAGGCGATGTAGAGCAGGAGCACGATGATCGGCAGCCCGCGCACGATCTCGACGTAGAACCGGGCGCTCTGCCTTAAGACAATGGAACCGGAGAGCGACGCCAGTGCGAGCAGCAGCCCGAGAACGGATGCCAGAAAAAACCCGACCAGCGTCACGAATATCGTTATGCCAACGCCGCGCGAGACCGTTGATATGACCTGGGTATAGATTTCATCGGTCGCGATCTGAAACAGGAGAAAGGTTGCTATTCCCACAGCAGCCAGAAGCCAATAGGGAAAATCCTGTTTCGGTGTGCTGGAGGGAGACTTTTTGCGGAACATGAGGCTGTCTTGGCTGGGAAGTGAAAAGAACGAATTGCTGTTATCTTGCGGAAGCCGTCAGATATGCAAATGGCCGGTATCCGTGACCAAAGCCCGGATACCGGCCAACTACAGGATTGTCTTGTGTCCTGACCCTAGCAGCTTGAAGCAGCTAAAGAAGCATTATTGACCTGCTTTATAGTCGAAGAACCACTTCTTGTTGAGCGCATCCAGTGTTCCATCGTCGCGCATGCTTGTGATCGCGGCGTTGACCGGGGCAACCAGTTCCGAGCCTTTCGGGAAGATGAAGCCAAAGTCCTCGCTTCCAAGTGGATCGCCGATCAGTTTGAACGTGTCCGGATTTGTGGCGACATAACCCTTGCCACCGGTACTGTCGGTCAGAACAAGATCAACGTCGCCGATTTTCAGCGCCTGAACGGCTGCACCGAAGGTTTCAAACAGCTTGATGCGTGAATTGGCTTCATCGCCGTCAAGCACTTCATAGACCGTGACATAGAAAGGGGTTGTGCCGGGCTGTGCACCTGCCAGGAAGTCGGCTTCCGCACCAAAACTCTTGGCGTCGGTAAATCGGTCTTCGTCGGCACGTACGAGCATAAACATTTCAGAGCGCATGTAAGGTTCTGAGAAGTCGACTTTCTCCGCCCGATCTGCGCGAATTGTAATGCCATTCATGGCAATGTCGTATTCACCTTGGGAGATAGCCGGGATCATCGCGTCCCAGCTCGTGTTCTCATAAGTGACTTTCATGTTCAGCCGTTTGGCGATTTCCGCAACAGCCTCATATTCCCAGCCAATCGCGTCACCTGTCTTTGGGTCGACAAATTGAAGCGGCGGATAGGTGTTTTCCGACGCAATGATTACTTCCTTGCCTCCAAGGTCCGGAAGATCGTCGGCAAGCGAGGTCGTGCTGGCACCAAGCACGGTTGAAATGGCGACTGCCACGGTCAGAAAAGTGCGTTGCATGGGAAGCTCCTAGGGTACGGACCTATAATATTGGATACATTGGTCGATCTGGAATCGGTCGGAGGCGAGGCGCAATATCGCAGGAAACCTGGTGGTTTCCAAGATTTTGCAACGCAGGGTACGGCTGGTGCCAGTTCGATCCTAAGGACGTTGAAACTGCTTCGATTGGTAACGTCAACACTTTTGACCTATGCCGTGCATAGCTCTGCAAGCGTTTCCTCGCCCTTCTTTGCCGTTTCAACGCCAATGCATTCAATATTTTAGGTCCGTACCCTCGCCAAAATCAGGAGGACTTTACCGGCTTCCTTGCTGGTGGGAAAGACCGTAGGAACAACACTTCGTACTGGAGTGAATAATTTTTCTTGTTGCGAAAAAATATTCAGAAACTGCCGTCTCCCTATTGACGTTAAAGAGACTTGGCGGGACTGTGAACGAATAACAACAATAAGGAACGATTTAATGTCTACATCATACAATAGCGATGTTCAGCAACCCGTTAGGCGCACACGGTGCGCTCCCTCTCATCCACTTGAAGTTTTTTCGGATGCAGGCAAAGCGGTCGACCGGCTGATTGAAATCTTTGAAGACAACACCGCATTTTTGCGCGCACAATTTAAGGATCTGCTGGACGGCAAGGAAATTACCGAACGCGTCCGTGCATTTTATCCGCAAGTCCGCATCGTTACTGACAGCCACATTCGTCTGGATAGCCGCCTGTCATACGGCTTTGTTTCCGGGCCAGGCACCCATGCCTCTACAATCACACGCCCGGATCTGTTCCGGAATTACCTTTGCTCACAGCTTTCGCTGCTCATGAAAAACCATGATGTGCCCATCGTGGTGGGTGATAGCGATATGCCGATCCCGCTGCATTTTGCGTTTTATGACGGCACGCATGTGGAAGGTGGTGCGGCTGCGGCAAATATGGATCGTCCGTTGGCAGATATCTTTGATCTGCCGGACCTCACCGTGATGGACGATTCCATCGCCAATGGCACATATGAGCCGGTCGACGGTGTCATGCCGCTTGCGTCTTTCACGGCGCCACGTGTTGACTATTCCCTGCACCGGTTGCAGCACTACACGGCGACTGCCGCGGAGCACTATCAGAACTACGTTCTTTTCACGAACTACCAGTTCTACATTGATGAGTTCTGCCGCATGTCCAAGGAAATGCTGGCAGATCCGGACAGCGGCTATGAAGCCTTTGTCGCGCCCGGTGACCTGGTCACAAAAGCCGGTGACAGTGAACCGTGCAGCGGCACGGAGCCGGCCAAACTTCCGCAAATGCCCGCGTACCACCTCAAAAGAGCAAATGGCAGCGGCATCACCATGGTCAATATCGGTGTCGGACCTTCCAACGCCAAGACCATCACTGACCATATCGCGGTTCTTCGTCCGCATGTCTGGCTGATGCTGGGCCACTGCGCGGGCCTCAGAAACAGCCAGACGCTGGGTGACTATGTTCTTGCCCATGGATATGTACGTGACGACAATGTTCTCAATCAGGACCTACCGGTCTGGGTGCCCATTCCGCCACTTGCCGAAGTGCAGGTCGCACTTGAAGATGCTGTGGCCGAGACCACTGGCTATGACGGCTATGAATTGAAGCGTGTGATGCGGACCGGAACTGTAGTATCGCTCGACAACAGGAACTGGGAACTCTGGGATCAGCCGGAACTGGTGAAACGCTTTTCACAATCGCGGGCAATAGCCCTTGATATGGAATCTGCAACCATCGCCGCAAATGGTTTCCGGTTCCGTGTGCCCTATGGAACGCTTTTGTGCATTTCGGACAAGCCGCTGCATGGTGAATTGAAATTGCCGGGCATGGCGACAGATTTTTACAAGCGGCAGGTCGCCCAGCATCTGCAGATCGGCATCAAAGCGATGGAGAAAATGCGCGACATGACAGCCGAGAGACTGCATTCACGCAAACTCAGAAGCTTTGCCGAAACGGCGTTTCAATAAGGTCACGGATCCTTCGTCGCCTTCCCGGCCAAGCGAAGCGCGAGCCGGGACCTGGGTGACGAGATGGGAAGGTCCCGGATCTTCGTCCGGGACGGCGTCAATTCAAGTGTCTGGAAACGAAAAACGCGACCGATTGGCCGCGTTTTTTTTGATATCAGTGGTCGGTTTTATTCGGCTTCGTCGGCCGGAGCTGCGTTCAGCAGGCCATAGCGTTCTTCGCCAATCCTTTCCAAAAGGTCCAGCTGGGTTTCCAGGAAGTCGATGTGCCCTTCTTCGTCAGCGAGCAACTCTTCAAACAGGCCCATGGAAACGTAGTCGCCCTCATCGCGGCAGATGTCGCGGGACTTGGCGTAGGACGCACGGGCGTCATATTCACCAGCCAGATCAGATTCCAGAACTTCCTTGATGTTCTGACCGATGCGCAAGGGACCAACCTTCTGCATATTCGGGTGGCCTTCGAGGAAAATGATGCGGTCGGTCAATTTGTCCGCATGCTGCATTTCCTCAATGGATTCTTCGCGTTCCTTCTTGGCAAGGCGCGTGAAGCCCCAGTCATTCAGGAGGCGGTAGTGAAGCCAATACTGATTGATCGCGCCAAGCTCAAGAAACAGAGCCTCATTCAGGCGTTCGATAACTTTCGCATTCCCTTTCACGGCAATACCTCCTTTGATGCGGATGATTTGGCTACATTAGAATTATTCTATTCTATAAGTCCAGCTAATCTTCACCAAAAAGTTGAATTTCATATATACAAAACGTAGCGTTCGCAGCAGAGTTTCACCAAACGGACTGATCCATTCAAAGTTCAATATTGAAAAGGCGCAGCCCGACCCGGAGCTGCGCCATTCTTGCTGGATTTTGCCTTCAATCTTGTGAAGAATTTATGATCAGGACTTCGGTAGGATTACGGCATCGATGATATGAATGACGCCATTTGAGGCTTCAATGTCAGCGGTAACTACCGTGGCATCATCGACCTTCACACCATCTGTTGCATCAACCGAAATTGTATCGCCCTGCACGGATGCGACATCTGCCTTTTTTCCGGCTATGTCGGAGGACATCACTTTGCCCGGAACGACGTGATAAGTGAGGATGGCGACCAGTTTGTCCTTATTCTCGGGCTTCAGGAGGCTGTCGATTGTTCCGGCAGGCAGTTGGCGAATGCTTCGTCTGTCGGTGCGAAAACAGTGAATGGCCCGTCTCCTTTCAGAGTTTCGACTAGACCGGCTGCCTGGACTGCAGCGACGAGTGTATTAAAGGATCCTGCGCCGACTGCCGTGTCGACGATGTCCTTGTCGGATGCTTTCGCAAACGAGACAGGAAGAACCAGAAGGAGGGCGAAAACGAGACGTTGGATTAGTTTCATGTCATGCTCCCAAATATGTCACACAGGCAGGGGTTATCGGGTCCGGAAAACGAATTTTCCGGATTAGTTCCAAAAGGTTGGTTGAATGCCAGTGTTATAAGGAATACGAGGCCCTGAGTATTTTGGATTAGAAAAATTATTTTTTTTTAGTTCATCAAGAATGTGATCCGATGAGATGCAATGCGCGTTTAAATGACCGTTCTTGAACCAATTGCTGACTGCTCTTCAGCCAATGGCGTGATGTAGGATTTTGCGCATTACGGTCGGTAGCGCCTCGCCACCCAGGTCCTCGGGTGAAGACCACCAGGCATTCCCGTCAAGCGTCACAAGGTCTGAAGCCACATCTGCCCTGTAGACCGTCACCTTGAGATGAAAATGCGTGAAAGTATGTTTCACTTCACCGGAACACTTTTTCCAATTGGCTGTAAATGGCGCAAGTGGCAGAACATCCTTGCTGTCAAAATTCTCGGACCACTCCGTGCCCGGCACTTCTGTCATGCCGCCAAGCAGTCCTTTTGGGGGGCGCCGCCGCAAAAGAACAGCGTTGTTGTTGTCAACGGCCAGGAAAGCTGCGCCGTGTCGCGTCGGTATCACCTTTTTGGGTGCCTTGCGCGGCAGTGTTTCCTGGATCCCGGATGAAAATGCCTTGCACCCATCGTTCCATGGACAAAGCGAACAAGCCGGTCGTTTGGGCGTGCAGATCGTCGCGCCGAGATCCATGACGGCTTGCGCAAAGTCGCCAGGACGGATGTCCGGTGTCAGCTTCGCCATCAACTTCTTTATGTCCGGTTTTGCTTCCGGTAGAGGCGTTTCAATCTGGTCAAGCCGGGCAAGAACGCGCTCCACATTGCCATCGACAACCGCAGCATGCCGGTCAAAGGCAATCGTGGTGATGGCTGCCGCTGTGTAGGGGCCAATACCCGGCAGCTTTATGAGTTCGTTTTCGCCCTCCGGAAAGCTGCCGTTATGACTTGAGACAATCGTGTCGGCACATTTTTTCAAGTTGCGTGCACGCGAATAGTAGCCAAGCCCCGCCCAGGCTTTCATCACATCTTCTTCGGGCGCGGCAGCAAGGTCCTCAACGGTGGGCCAGGCGTGTGTGAATTTGTTGAAATAGTCTTTCACAGCCGCAACAGTTGTCTGTTGCAACATGATTTCCGACAACCAGATCCGGTAAGGATCGGGAATTTCGCCCAGGTTCCGGTTCTCAGGATGCACACGCCAGGGCAATTCCCGGGCGTGACGGTCGTACCAGTTCAGGAGCAGGGAAGAAGCAATTTCCGGTTTCATGAGAAAGACTGTATCTATGTGCTAGAAGATCAGGTCAATGTACTGGATAGCCTGGGGAAAACTCGGTGGGTTGAGGCTAACAAGTTCGTGTGTTGAAAGTATTCGTCGTCATTTTGTCGCATTCTGTTGCAACACAACATGGCAGTCCATGAATGGGAACTGGCAAGGAGTTGATCCTCGTTTGTTCTGATGAGGAGGTAGAGCATCAACGTGGCAAAGGCAAACCCTGTTCGCAAGCCAAAGGAAGCAAAACGTCTTGCCGACCTGGTCAGCAAGGCGATGACGCCTGCTTGCAAGAAACGAGGGTTTGCATCCGTTGATATCGTGGCGTCCTGGGCCGACATCGTCGGAGACCGCTATGGTACGCGCGTCCAGCCCGACCGGCTGATCTGGCCACGCCAGACTGAACTTGGCGATCCGGATGCGCCGCGGCAACCAGCGACGCTGGTAGTTCATACTGATGGTGCCACGGCCCTGATGCTGTCCCATGAGAGTGGGCAGGTCATCGAACGGATCAACACCTTCTATGGCTGGGCGGCCATTGGTCGCATTAAGATCCTGCAGAAACCTGTGTCGCAAAAAAAGACAAAGTCACCCAAGCCGTTGCGCTCCCTGACCCAATCTGAGGAAAAAAGGCTCGATGAAAGCGTGGAAGGCGTCGAAAACGACCGTCTGCGTCAGGCGTTGAAAAAACTCGGGGCACAGGTGATCGCCAAAACCGGGACCCTATGATCCTGAAAAGCCGCTCGCGCTTGTGTGTACCAGTGATAACATCACTGTGAAGCGAGGCCTTGCAACGTCCTCGTTCCTGCCACAATTGATAAGCTTTGTTGACGCGACGTGCCTGAAGGGGCACATGAGACATCAGGATTCGCACCCAAAGGTGCCGTGCTTTAACTTGTGACAGGACGATATTCGTGACCCAGACCCGTAGACACTTTCTCAAGACCACAGCCCTGGCTACCGTAGCCTTTGGTGTTGCAGCCGCAGCACCTTCCTTTGCGCAGTCGGTCGACAATGACGAACTGCTGAAGCCAGGACCGTTGGGCGACAAAATTCTGGGTGATGAAAATGCGCCTGTGACAATCGTTGAATATGCTTCGATGACTTGCGGGCATTGTGCCAACTTCCACAAAGGCACCTGGCCAGCCTTGAAGACACAGTACATTGATACCGGGAAAGTCCGCTTCATCTTCCGCGAGTTCCCGCTTGACCCGGTGGCCGCTGCTGCGTTCATGCTGGCGCGCTGTGCACCTGCGGACAAATATTTCGATATTGTCGACATCATGTTCGAGCAGCAGCGCACCTGGGCGTTTACCGACAATCCTTATCAATCCCTGCTCGATTTTTCCAAGCAGATTGGATTTACACAGGAGTCGTTCGAGGAATGCTTGACAAACCAGGGTATGCTGGACGCAGTTAATGCTGTGAAAGATCGTGGAGCTGGTGAATTTGGTGTGAACTCCACACCGACATTCTTCATCAACGGCGAAAAAGTCTCTGGGGCGCTGTCGATTGACGATATGGGGAAGAAGATCGAAGAATACCTTTGAACCGGCGGTTTCACCGTCGAACGAAAAGGCCTGTTTTGATCTGACCAGTTGTTCATCGGCGCTTTGCATGTTGAGGCATGAGCGCCGATGAGGTTTTCCAAGCTCCGCGTTGTCGGTTTCAAATCCTTCGTCGAGCCGATGGAATTCATCATCGGCGATGGACTGACCGGCGTGGTTGGGCCCAATGGCTGTGGCAAGTCCAATCTTGTTGAAGCCTTGCGTTGGGTAATGGGAGAAAACTCCTACAAGAATATGCGTGCGTCCGGCATGGACGACGTTATTTTTTCCGGAAGTCTCAATCGTCCTGCCCGCAATACCGCTGAAGTCACTCTGTTTCTGGAAAATTACGACCGCACCGCGCCCACGGCCTTCAATGATGCCGACGCGCTTGAGGTCTCTCGCCGTATCGAGCGCGAACAGGGGTCGAATTACAAGATCAACGCCAAGGATGTGCGTGCAAGGGACGTACAGCTTCTGTTTGCCGACGCATCCACCGGTGCACGGTCCCCAGCGATGGTACGCCAGGGGCAGATCGGCGAGTTGATTGCCGCCAAGCCAACTTCCCGCCGGCAGATCCTGGAAGAGGCCGCTGGCATTTCGGGATTGCACTCCAGGCGGCACGAGGCGGAAATACGCCTGCGCGCTGCAGAAACGAACCTTGAACGTCTTGAAGATGTACTGGTCCAGATCGATGGACAGCTCGACAGTCTGAAGCGCCAGTCCAGACAGGCGACACGTTACCGCAATCTCTCATCTGAAATCCGGGGCGCCGAGGCCTCCATTCTCTATATCCGCTGGACCGAGGCACGCCATGCATTGGCTGCAGCAGAAACCCACTTCGCTGAAGCACAGAAGCAGGTGAACGAGGCAACGGGCCTGCAGGCTGAAAGCGCGCGCATTCAGGCTATCGCAGCTCACAAATTGCCCGAACTTCGAGACGACGCAGTCAAGGCGGCAGCCGCGCTGCAGCGCCTTGTGATCGCCCGCAACGAACTGGACGCCGAAGAACGGCGGGTCAAGGAACGACTGCAGGATCTTGAGCGGCGGCTTGTCCAGCTGGTGGAAGATATCCGCCGCGAACAATCCATGGTTTCGGAAAACGACGAGGTTCTTGAACGTCTTGCAGAGGAGCGCGCCGAGCTTCTGGAAGAAAACGAAATGGTGCAGGAGCACACTGAAAGCGCTGGAGAAAAGGTTAGCAAAGCTGAAGAAGCTGTTCGCAGCCTTGAAAGCCAGCTTTCAGAACTGACAGCGACTGAGGCCCGCGCCAGCGCGGAACGCCGCCAACTTGAGCGAGCTGTAGCCGATAGCCGGCAACGAGCTGACAGGCTGGTTGCCCAGGCGCAGGAAGCTCAGCAGGCTCTGGCTGATCTTGATGCTCAGATGGCTGAGCATGACGGCGTCGCGGAAAACCGTGAGACGCTTGAACTTGTTGAAGAGGAACTTGCAGAGGCCGAAATCGCGGTTGAAGAAGCAGAAACCTCAACGCGTGAAGCCCGCGAGCATGAGCAGTCTGCGCGGGAGCCATTAAGCGAAGCCCAACAGATGCTTCAGGGTCTTGAAACCGAGGCCAGAACCCTTGAACAGGTTCTGAATGTTCATTCCGAACAGGATCACACACCGGTCGTCGAACAAATTCGTGTCGAGCAGGGCTTCGAAACAGCACTGGGTGCAGCGCTCGGTGAGGATCTTGATGCTTCGTTGGACGATGCCGCAGCTGTCAGGTGGGGATCGGCTCTGCCGGATGATCAGGATGCGGCTTTGCCAGACGGTGTTCCTTCACTTGCCTCAGTGGTGGAAGCACCTGCGGAGCTGACCCGCCGCCTGCGACAAATCGGCATTGTGGACCAGGCTCAAGGGTCGGTTCTGCGGTCCAAATTGAGTCCCGGTCAGAGACTGGTGTCCCGGGACGGTGACCTTTGGCGTTGGGACGGATTTGTGGTTGCGGCGAATGCGCCGACGCCAGCGGCACAACGGCTTGCACAGAAAAACCGTCTTGCGGAACTCGCAGATGAAATTGAGACAGCTCGCCGTGCTGTTGAGGACCAGGGTCAGGTTCTGGAAGAAGCCGCTCTCCGTGTCCGTCAGACCGTTGAGTTTGAGCAGATTGCCCGCGGCAAGGTGCGCGACGATCAGCGCCGTGCAGCCGCAGCGCGTGAAGCTATGGTGGCCGCCGAGCGGGCGATCTCGCAACTGGCTGCCAAGAAAGAAGCCGCCCGCGACCGGTCAGAGCGTCTGGGGGAGGAAGCTGAGCTCGCGCGCGCGCAAGTGGTCGAGGCGGAAGAGCTTCTGGTAGAGGCGCCAGATGGCGCAAGCTACCAGGACCAGATAAGCGAGCTTCAAGGCAATGTCGGAACAGCGCGCAGCAAATTGGCCGAGGCCCGTGCGGTTTCCGAAGGTCTGAGCCGCGAACAACAATTGCGGGACAGGCGCCTTGAGGCGATCGTCCGCGAATATGACAGCTGGAAAACCCGCGCGGCCAATGCCACTCAGCAAATAACAATTTTGACCGAGCGGCGCGAGGAAGCAGAAGAAGAGCGTGCTGAGCTGATCGAGGCACCGGAAGATATCGAAATAAAACGACGCCAACTTTTCTCAGCTATTGCCAAGGCTGAAGAAGAAAAAAAGGCCATGGATGATCGATTGCAGCAGGCCGAATTGGATCTGGCAGACGTAGACCGGGCGGCAAAAACTGCCATGGAGGCCATGGCCGGCGCCCGCGAACAGAAAATCCGAAGTGAAGAACGCCTGGAGGCGGCAAGGGAACGCAAAGGCAATCTGGAACGCCGGATCGACGAAGACCTGGAAGTTTCGGTTGCCGCCCTTCCGGAGATTGCCGGTCTGAAGGAGGGGGCACCGTTGCCTGACCCCGAGGCAATGGAACGCAAGCTCGATCGGTTGAAGGCTGAGCGGGAACGTCTTGGCGGTGTAAACCTGCGCGCTGAAGAAGAGCTCAGGGAAATTGATGAACAGAAAACCACGCTCACTTCTGAACGGGATGATCTGATTGAGGCGATTCGTCGTCTGCGCACCGGCATTTCCAACCTCAATCGGGAGGCCCGCGAACGCTTGTTGGCCTCGTTTGAGGTCGTCAACGGTCACTTCCAGAGACTGTTCACTCATCTGTTCGGTGGTGGCACGGCTGAATTGCAGCTGGTTGATTCTGACGACCCATTGGATGCCGGCCTTGAAATCATTGCCCGCCCGCCGGGCAAAAAGCCGCAGACCATGACGCTACTCTCCGGCGGAGAACAGGCTCTGACGGCAATGTCGTTGATTTTTGCGGTGTTTTTGACCAACCCGGCACCAATCTGTGTTCTGGATGAGGTCGACGCTCCCCTGGATGACGCCAATGTGGAGCGCTATTGCGATCTGCTGGACGAAATGGTGGCAAGTACGGACACACGTTTCGTCGTCATTACGCACAACCCCATTACAATGGCGCGAATGAGTCGGCTTTTCGGGGTAACGATGGCCGAAAGGGGGGTCTCGCAGCTGGTTTCGGTGGATCTTGAGACCGCCGAGCGATTCCGGGAAAGTGCTTGATCACGTTTTTTCAGGCTGTTTCGGCTTTCGGCAATTCAACTAAGGTCTTGTGATTTCTTCTGTTCAGTCAAAAAATATATAAAAAACAATAACTTAATTAGCTATCTGCAGTTCTTGACAGGGCAGGGTCCGCCGACTATGGTGCGCGCGGCTTACGGGGGCTGAACGACTTCCGGATTGATCATTCTGAGCTTGGCGAGAGGACCTCATGAACAGTTCTTCGCAGGATCATGAGAACGAGAAATCCGGATCGGAATCACCGCAAGCTGGTCTGTCAGGACGACGGGACCAACTGAACCGGACACTGAATGAACGAAAGCAGGAAGAGGCTTCGGCTTCTCGGCGATCAAAAGGCAGTGCAACCGGTTACGCTCAGGCTGTCAAAATGTCCTCTGAATTTATAGCGGGCATTATTGTTGGCGCTGGTATTGGTTGGCTCTTGGACGAGTGGCTGGGAACATCACCTTTCGGGTTGATCGTATTTCTGTTGCTTGGCTTTGTGGCGGGGGTTTTGAATGTGCTAAGGGCGGCAGGTCAAATTGCTGAGCCAGGCGCGACGCCTCCTAAACAAGATGACGGCAAAGACTGAATGTGCCCGCGCTTTGCGCGCCCTTAATATTATGAACGTGAAGGTTGACCGGTGGCGAACGATCCGATCCATCAGTTCCAGATCCAGAAAATTTTTCCGATTGAAGTCGGGGGAATGGATCTATCATTTACCAACTCTTCGCTGTTCATGGTGGCAACTGTTGCCGCTGCGTCAGCATTCCTGATTTTAACGACTAGCGGCCGTGGACTGGTTCCAACGCGCCTGCAATCTGTGTCGGAAATGGCTTACGAGTTTGTAGCCGGCATGTTGCGCGATGCGGCAGGGTCGGAGGGGATGCGCTTTTTCCCCATGGTGTTCTCGCTCTTCATGTTCGTGCTGGTCGCGAACCTGTTCGGCATGTTCCCGTACTTCTTCACTGTAACCAGCCACATCATAGTCACCTTCGCGCTAGCGATGCTCGTGATACTCACTGTGGTTTTTTACGGTTTCATGCGAAACGGCATGGGATTCCTGAAACTGTTTGTGCCCGACGGGGTGCCGGCAGCACTTATTCCTCTGGTGACGATGATCGAGATCATCTCGTTTCTCTCTCGTCCCATCAGCCTGTCTGTTCGCTTGTTCGCGAATATGCTGGCAGGCCATATCACGCTTAAAGTGTTCTCGGGTTTTGTTGTGAGCCTGAGCACTTTGGGAGCTGTTGGTATCTTCGGAGCCGTTCTTCCTTTGGGAATGACCGTTGCACTGACGGCACTGGAGTTCCTCGTTGCTTTCCTGCAGGCCTACGTCTTCACGGTTCTGACCTGCATGTACCTCAACGATGCAATTCATCCATCCCACTAAAAGTTCACCAATCACGCGGCCGTCTGGGTCGCAAGTGAAACTGACAAACGCTAATTAGGAGCACGTGTCATGGAAGCAGAAGCTGCAAAATACATCGGCGCCGGTATCGCATGTCTCGGCATGGGCGGCGCAGGCATTGGTCTTGGCCAGATCTTTGGTAACTACCTGGCAGGCGCATTGCGCAACCCATCCGCAGCTGACGGCCAGTTCGGTCGCTTGATTTTCGGTTTTGCTGTTACCGAAGCTCTTGGCATCTTCTCTCTTCTCGTAGCTTTGATGCTGCTGTTCGTCGTCTAATCGATCACTGATCGAAACGAGACTGATGAGAAACCGGTGGTGGCGCACATGCGCCGCCTCTCCGGCATCTGGAGACGAATATGGCAGGCGAAACCCAAACGGGAACTGAAGTTCCGCACGACGCTCAGGCAGATGCAGGATTTCCGCCGTTTGACAGCACGACATTTGCTTCCCAGATCCTGTGGCTCGCCATTACCTTTGGTGTTCTTTACTGGATCATGAAGAATGTGGCCGTGCCGCGGATTGCGGGCATCCTTGAAGACCGCAGAGATCGTATTGCTGGAGACATTGCCGAAGCCAACAGGCTGAAGCAAGACACCGACGAAGCGATTGCCTCTTACGAGCAGGCTCTTTCTGAGGCGCGAAACAATGCGCATGGCATTGTGGAAGAAACGCGTGCGAAGCTGAAAGCTGAAAACGATGTTCGCCGCGAAAAGGCGGAAACGGAACTTGGCAAAAAGCTTGAAGCGGCAGAAACGCACATTGCCGGTATCAAGACCGAGGCGTTGTCCCAGATTGGTGATATTGCCGGAGAAACCACCTCTGCTCTCGTTGAGCAGCTGATTGGCAAAGCTCCGACCAAAACCGATCTGACCAAGGCACTCAAGTCGGCGATGAACTGAGGAGACGATAATGGATGCAACATTTTGGGCCCTGATTGGCCTCGTTCTCTTCTTTGCCGTGATCATCTGGGCCAAGGTTCCAGGCAAAATCACGGGCGCTCTGGACAATCGTGCAGATGACATCCGCAAGGAACTTGACGAAGCCCGCAAACTTCGTGAAGAGGCTCAAGCCCTCTTGTCGGAATATCAGCGCAAGCGTCATGAGGCTGAAGGTGAGGCGGAAGCCATCGTCACCGAGGCCAGCTCTGAAGCAGAACGCCTGACGGTTGAAACCAACCAGGCTCTGGAAGAGATGATCGCCCGTCGGACCAAGGCCGCGGAAGACAAGATCGCTCAGGCAGAGACACAGGCGATTGCCGAAGTTCGGGCCAAGGCAGCTGATGTTGCTGTTGCTGCAGCCGAGCAGATCCTGACCGCCAAGGTCAAGGACAAGGTTGCTGACGACATTCTTGCCAAGAGCATTGCGCAGGTGAAAGATCGTCTGAACTAGGACTGATCCTCATTGCAAGAGTTATGAAAAGCGGCCTCCGGGCCGCTTTTTTTGTTGGGCCAGTAAATTAGTCTCGAAGTTTCCGTCGTTGTCATCCCAGTTTGGCGAAGACAAGACCGGGATCCAGTAGCCACCGCAAAAGCCGATGGTTACTGGATCCCTGCCTCCGCAGGGATGACAACCGTTGGGGTTGGGTTACTCGGTCGCCGCTGCCAGCCGCACCGGTTTGAATGATGTTCTGTGATGGGACGACGGCCCGAGTTTATTCAGCGCTGCCTGATGTTGCGGAACGCCATAGCCCTTGTGCTGGGCAAAGCCATAGCCGGGGCAATGATCCTCCAACCGCACCATCATTCGGTCTCTTGTGACCTTGGCAACGATTGAAGCTGCTGCCACACAAAGGCAACGGCCATCACCTTTAATCAGTGCTTGACCGGGTTGTTTGAGGCCTATTGGCACGTCACGTCCGTCAACAAGGACGTATCTTGGAACTTTTGCCAGTCCGTTGACTGCCCGCACCATGGCCGAAAGAGTAGCAGTGCGGATGTTCAATCTGTCGATAGTTGCAGGCGAAGAACTGGCAGCACACACGACCGCGCTTGAAGTGATCTTTCCGAACAGTTCTTCCCGTTTCGCTTCCGTCAATTTCTTGGAATCATCCAGTCCCTCGGGAACATTGTCGTAGTCGAGGATTACAGCGGCAGTGACGACAGGCCCGGCCCACGGACCGCGTCCGGCTTCATCGACCCCGCAGATCAAGCCATCAAAGACCGCTGCGTGTTTGCGTTCCAGTTTCAAGTCTGGGCTGTCACCAAAAGCGAGGTCAAAAAGAGAAAGGTTTTCGGTCATTCTCCGTACCCTGCAGGCTGTCATTGTCCCTCGCAAGACGGATCTTCAAAAGAGGTCCAGTTGCACACCGCCTTTTTGAGGTTGCACAAATGCGTTGGTGTCGAGCTTCTTTCGACGAATGTTTAGCCCAAACCGCTTGGCGGCAAGAGAAACTCGTCTGGAGATCTGCTCGGCATAGGGGCCTCGTCCGCGCATGCGTTCACCCCATTTTGCGTCATAGTCCTTGCCGCCCCGCATGGAGCGGATCAGGTTCATGACATGGCGATAACGATGAGGCCGCTCGCGCAGGAGCCAGTCACGAAAGAGCTCGGATACCTCGAGGGGAAGTCGAAGCAGCACATAGGCCACTTCACTCGCACCCTGATCAGCGGCAGCCTCCAACACTGCTTCGATTTCGCTGTCGTTGAGAGCAGGAATGATGGGTGCCATCATGACGGATACCGGGATACCGGCTTCAGACAAAGCCTTTATTGCGCTGAGGCGCTTGTGCGGGGCTGAGGCTCTGGGCTCCATCGTCCGGCAAAGTTTTCTGTCGAGCGTTGTTACTGACAGCGCAACTTTGACCAGGTTCCTTTCAGCCATGCGTGAAAGGATGTCGATATCACGTCCGACCAATGCGGACTTGGTGACAATCGCGACCGGATGCGAACAATTGTCCAGCACCTCCAGGATTTCCCGCATCAGCTTGTAGTCACGTTCCAGCGGCTGATAGGGATCGGTATTGGTTCCAATCGCCATGGGGCGCGGCACGTAACCAGGTTTTGAGAGCTCGCGTTCGAGCAACTGTGCGGCATTGGGTTTTGCAAACAGCCGTGTTTCGAAATCGAGACCCGGGGATAGGCCCATATAGGCGTGGCTTGGCCTGGCAAAACAATAAACGCAGCCGTGTTCGCACCCCCGGTAAGGATTGATCGACCGATCAAAGGACAGGTCCGGCGATTCATTGCGCGTGATAATCGTTCGTGCGCGTTCTTCCTGTACTTCAGTTTGAAGCGGCGGCAAGTCTTCAAGACTATCCCAACCATCGTCGAAGCTTTCGCGCGATTGGGGCTCAAAACGTCCTGACGTATTCAATGCGGCACCGCGACCGCGTCTGCGATCTTCTACAATGCGCATAGAATTCGATCCCATTTCCTCTTTCTGGGCGTGGTCTAGGTCTGATTGAAGCACAGCATTCATGATCTGGAATCGCGAACAAGAGGGAACATAAAGAGAACATTAGTCAAAATTCGGGCCTTAACAAGCCCTCTCTCTCGCACTTTTGAATTTTTTCATGTAAAAGCCGGGCTCATGATCAGCGTCATAATTGCAACAGAAAATTCAGAGACCGAGCTCGTTCACACTCTTTCGGCCCTGGTGCCAGCGGCTGCAGAAGGGGTGATACGGGAAGTGATTATTGTGGATGGTGGGTCCTCGGACGGCACCGAACAGGTCGCCGACGCGGCCGGATGCGAATGGGTCAGGATTGACGCTCCTCGCAGCGAGCGGTTGGCTTTTGGTGCAGCCAAGGCAAAGCGCGGTGACTGGCTGTTGTTTCTGCGACCCGAAACATTGCTGGAAAGCGGTTGGCATCACGAAGCGCAAGGATTTGTCGAAAGAGCAGCCAGAGCCCCCAATGGACCACGCACTGCCGCCAGCTTCCGGCTGCGCTATGAGGCATTTGGATTGGGTGCCAGGCTTGGTGAAACGATCGCCGCCCTGAGGTCACAACTTCTGGGGATGCCCTATGGCAATCAGGGACTTCTGATTTCCCGGCAGTTCTACCAGAAGCTTGGTGGCCATAAGCCGCTGCCGGAACTGGAAGACCTCGACATTGCCAAACGCATTGGCAGGGGACGCATGGTTTTCTTGCGCGCGGCTGCAGTTTCGTCAGGTGAGACAGACGACGAGGGTTTGGTTTCCGGCTTGCGGCGCGCTGTCGCCCGCTTTTGCGTCGGCACCCTGCGTTTACCGGCAAGTCTGGCAGTTAAGCTGCACGGCTAAGCATCTACCTGTACTGGTTCGGATGGCATCTCGAAATCGACCATTGGGCCGAGCGGGATAATTCCTTTTGGATTTCGTGCTGCACTTTTGGAATGATACCCCCGCCGATAGATCTCGAGTTTCACGGTTTCTGCGACCCCAGGCAGCGCATGAAATCTGCGGGCAAATCCCCAGAGGTTCGGATAGTCGATCAAGCGCCGCCTGTTGCACTTGAATGCGCTCCAATATGCAACGTCAAAACGCGCGAGCGTGGGGAACAGACGGACATCTGCTTCGGTCATTCTGTCACCCAGAAGCCAGTTCTGGCCCTCAAGTGCAGCCTCGATTTTATCCAATGTTTCGAAAACATCGCTCACCGCCTCGTCGTACGCGGCCTGTGATTTTGCAAATCCTGCCCGATACACCCCGTTGTTCAATTTGGGATAGATCAGAGCGTTCCAGCTATCGATCTCGGTGCGAAGGTTTTCAGGGCAATAGTCCGTTTTGTTTTCCGCTATTACCGCAAATGCGCTGTTGAACATTCTGATGATTTCAGCTGATTCATTGCTGACCAGCTTGTTGGTGTGCGTGTCAAACAGAACCGGGACAGTTATCCGGCCGGTATAGTTTTGCGTGCCGTTGGCATAGATTTCATGCAGGGCAGACGTACCCGACAACTTGTCGACGTAGCCTTCTGCCGGATCGAATACCCATCCCTCTGGTGTGCGTTTGGGGGCAAGAACAGAGATAGGGATATGGGGCTCTAGACCTTTGAGTGCGCGCATGAGCAGTGTGCGATGAGCCCAGGGGCAATTCCAGGCGACGAAGAGATGATAGCGTCCGCTGTCGGCTTTGAATCCTGCATCGCCAGTTGGTCCCGCAGAACCATCTTTCGTGACCCAGTTGCGAATTTGCGCCTTTGACCGTTCGTACCGTTCGCTCGAAACGCTCTCGCTTGTCGCTTCAGGATCCCAGGTACCGTCTACAAGCATCCCCATTCAAATCTCCCTTTGGAAGATATTTAGGTAGTTGAGAGGGAAGTTACAGTACCCGCGTCATCCGGACCGCGGGAAATTGAACATTGCCGGGCAGCGCGATGAGGAACGGCTCGATACTTTTAAACCCACAGGCCTGGTAAAAGCCTTCGCCATTCAGCGTCGAGTAACAATTCAATTCGTTGAGGCCGGCAAGGGAAGCATCTTCAACGCACCGGTTCATAAGCGTCCTGCCTATGCCTTTACCTGCATAATCCGGGTCGGTGCCAAAATGCCGGATGTTGCCGTTTGTCGACGTTTCGTTCTGTCCATTCGGTGAGGCCTTCGTCCAGCCGCCTGCACCGACAATTGCTCCCTGGTCCGTTTCAACAAGATAATAGCTGCCGGAGGTAAGAAGCTTGGGCTGGGCGTTGGTGATCAACGGCACCGCTTTTTCCAACATGGTTGCGTCGTAGGCCCCTTGCAACAACACGGAATAACTTTTCAGCAGGAGTTCAGAAACCGCTTCCAGATCAAGCAGAGAGGCGGTCCGAATTCGCAATGACACCGGTTCAAGCCTCTCGGAGTTTGCCGCGTTTCAAGTGCTCGTCCAGACGCGGCATGATTTCAACGAAATTGCAGGGCATATGCCGATAGTCAAGTTGCCACTTCAAAATACCGTCCCAGGCGTCCTTGCAAGCCCCGGGAGACCCTGGAATGGCGAAGATGTAGGTAGCACCGGCCACACCACCTGTCGCACGGGACTGGATTGTTGAGGTGCCGATCTTCTCATAAGACAGCTGGTGAAAGACCGTCGAAAAACCGTCCATACGTTTTTCGAACAAGGGTTCCACAGCCTCAGGCGTTATGTCTCTGCCTGTGAAGCCGGTTCCACCGGTGGAGATGATCACATCCACACCCTTGTCGGCGATCCAGCTTTTGACAATCTCCTGGATGGAACTGACATCGTCCTTGACGATCTTGCGGTCCGCGAGCGCGTGTCCGGATTTTTCGATGCGATCGGCAAGCGTGCTTCCCGAACGGTCTTCCTCCAGGGATCTGGTGTCGGAGACAGTCAAAACCGCAATATTCAGCGGAACGAAAGGGCGCGATTCATCGAGACGGGACATGGAAACTCCTTTGTCCTCAAGACATAAGCGATTGGCCCAGACCGTTCCAGAGGCGAAATTGACACATAAGGGTGAGGTCCTATTTTGAAATAAAATTACAAAAAATAGCAAGAGTGAGACACTTGCATTATAGTTAGGTCAGCATTATTGACTTAATTAGATACTTTCAACGCGCCAATGAGCTCATCATGACCACCTGGGACAGTTTATATGCAAATCGCGCAACTCGTATGCGCGCGTCAGAGATACGAGAATTGCTGAAGCTTCTGGACAAGCCTGATGTGATCTCGTTTGCAGGTGGAATTCCAGACCCAAAACTGTTCCCGGCAGACGAATTCAAGAAAGCCTATACGGACATTCTTGGAAGTGCCGAGGCTGAAAGAGCACTGCAATATGGGGTCAGCGAAGGTAGTTTGCGGCTCAGGACCTGGATCGCGGACCATATGCAATCGCTTGGCGTTATCTGCAGCCCGGAAAACATCCTGATTACATCCGGTTCTCAGCAGGCGCTGGATTACATCGGCAAACTGTTTTTGTCTCCTGATGACACCGCACTGGTTCAATGGCCCACATACCTCGGAGCGCTGCAGGCGTTTAACGCATATGAAGCCCGTTACGACCGGCTTGATCCGGGCACAAACAGATCAGCTGCAGACCATCGGAGAAAGGCGAGCGAGACCGGGGGTGATATCAAATTTGCTTATCTCTCGCCCGATTTCGCTAACCCAACGGGCCTTTCGCTGAGCCTTGAAGACCGCCGCAGGGTCTTGTCGTTGGCAGAGGACCTGTCATGCGCTGTGATTGAGGACTCGCCGTATGAAAGCATGCGCTATGACGGCGAACCTGTTCCGCCGTTGCTGGCGCTTGATTGTGAGGCATCCGGCGGGATCGAGAACAGTCGGACGTTTTACTGCGGCAGTTTCTCCAAATCCATTTCGCCGGGCCTGAGGTTGGGTTGGATCTGCGCTGCACGCGAGGTGATTTCCAGGCTTGTCCTGATCAAACAGGCCAGCGACCTGAACACACCGGTGCTCAACCAGGATGCAATGGCACGCGTTGCTGAGAGTATTTATGAAGCCCATACCTCAAGGACCAGAACGGTCTACAAAGCGCGGCGGGATGCGATGCTTGCCGCCCTTGAGCGGCATATGCCAGCAGGAACAAAATGGACCAAGCCGGAGGGCGGTCTGTTCGTTTGGGTTGAACTTCCGGGTCAGATTGATGCCGCTGAATTGCTTTCAAAGTCCGTGGAGACTGCAAAAGTTGCCTTTGTTCCTGGCAGGGCATTTCATGCAGATGGTGTCGGCGCCAATACCATGCGGCTCAGCTTCTCTTGCGCGGATAATGAAAAAATCGAAAAAGGTGTTTCGCGATTGGGCAGGTTGATCGTCGAAACTGTCACATCCAAGGTGTAGTCAAATCATCGGAACGCAAGGCGAGCAGGTGAATGGCGCATGGCGCTGAGTGATCAGTTGAACAATTACTGTGAGCGGACAGGTCCGGATTTCTGGTCCGAACCGCTGAACGCCGTTACCAACGCTGCGTTTCTGATCGCCGCTTTTGTTGCCTATCTGATTTGGCATAGAAAAACGCCTGACGATCTTTCGGTTTTGCTCTTGATCGTTATCGTGTTCGTGACTGGTGCCGGGTCGTTTCTGTTCCACACCTTTGCGACCCGGTGGGCCATGCTGGCTGATATCATCCCGATCACGTTGTTCATCCACATCTACTTGTTCGTTGCGCTAAAGCGTTTTCTGGAAATGCCGTGGTGGGCCGCGCTTGTGATTGTGGCAGGCTTTTTTGGTGTCACCCCGTTCGTCGCTCAAGCCGTCGCGCCAATCGTCGGTTCATCGGCTGGTTACGTTACGGCGCTTTTGGCTATTTTTGTGGTTGGTAGGCTGTTTTATAGGAAAGACAGGCACCTTGGCGCGCAGGTTTTGCTGACAGGACTGGTCTTTGCGGTTTCGCTGACTTTACGTACACTCGATGAACCACTTTGCACGCAACTGACTTTCGGAACCCACTTCCTGTGGCATATCCTGAACGCCATCGTGCTCTTTAGACTATTACGGGTTCTCATTTCACAACGCGCCGGGTAAACCTCAGAGACAAATCATGGTTTTGCAGAATTCAGTTACGGCGCCGGGGCCGTGTTTGCAGATCAAATCAACGACCCAGAAAACAGGGCAGAGAGACAGGGATCTTCATGAGCGATAACAACAAGACCGAAAGCGATTTGACCGAAGCCGCCCTGTATTTCCATGAGCACCCCAAGCCCGGGAAACTCGAAATTCAGGCGACAAAGCCACTCGGCAACCAGCGCGATCTTGCTCTGGCTTATTCTCCTGGTGTCGCAGCGCCCTGTCTTGAAATCGCTGACGATCCTGCCAAGGCCGCCAATTACACGTCCCGGGGCAATCTTGTCGGCGTGATTTCAAATGGTACTGCCGTGCTTGGCCTCGGTAATATCGGACCATTGGCCTCCAAGCCCGTGATGGAAGGCAAGGCGGTTCTTTTCAAGAAATTTGCCGGGATCGACGTCTTCGACATTGAAGTGGACGAAACCAATGTCGACAAATTTGTCGACGCCGTTGCTACGCTTGAACCAACTTTCGGCGGCATCAACCTTGAAGACATCAAGGCACCGGAATGCTTCATGATCGAAGGCAGGCTCCGGGAGAAGATGAAAATCCCGGTCTTCCATGATGATCAGCATGGCACCGCGATTATTGTTGGCGCAGCAGTTCGCAATGGTCTGGATCTGGCCGGCAAGAAGATTGAAGACGCTAAAATTGTCGCGTCAGGTGCGGGCGCTGCTGCTTTGGCCTGCCTCAACATGCTCGTGTCTCTGGGAGCCCGGCGGGAAAACATCTGGGTCACGGATATCGAAGGTGTTGTCTATGAGGGCCGTGAAGCGCTCATGGATGAGTGGAAGTCAGTTTTCGAGCAGAAAACCGACAAGCGCACTTTGGACGAAGTTATTGGAGGTGCTGACGTATTCCTCGGTCTTTCTGCCGCCGGTGTGCTCAAACCGCATATGGTCGAAAAAATGGGGCAGGGGCCGCTGATCCTGGCGCTTGCCAATCCAAACCCGGAAATCATGCCTGAGGACGCCCGACAGGTTCGTGATGACGTTGTCATGTGCACGGGCCGTTCGGACTATCCAAACCAGGTGAACAACGTTCTCTGCTTCCCATACATCTTCCGCGGAGCACTGGATGTCGGCGCGACGACGATCAATGAAGAAATGAAGCGCGCTGCGGTGGAAGCTATCGCTGGCCTCGCAAAAGAAGAGCCGTCAGATGTTGCCGCGCGTGCGTATGGCGGCAAAACCGACACCTTTGGGCCGAACTATCTCATTCCGTCTCCATTTGACCAGCGCCTCATTCTGCGGATCGCTCCAGCGGTCGCCAAGGCAGCTATGGATACTGGTGTTGCGACGAGGCCGATCGAGGACTTCAATGCCTACCTCGACCGCCTCAATCGCTTTGTCTTCCGTTCAGGACTGATCATGAAACCGATCATCCAGAACGCCAGCACGGATCCAAAGAAGATCATTTATGCGGAAGGCGAGGACGAGCGCGTTCTGCGCGCCGCCCAGGTTCTCCTGGAAGACAACATTGCAAAACCCATTCTGGTTGGGCGTCCGGAAGTGTTGCAGGCCCGCTGCGAGCGTTTCGGCTTGAAGATCCGTCCGGATGTCGACTTCGAATTCGTCAATCCTCAAGACGATCCCCGTTATCGGGATTATGCGGACGAGTATTTTGAGTGTGTTGGCCGAAAAGGCCTGCCACCAGGTGCTGCGCGAACCGTTGTGCGCACTAATGCGACAGTGATATCTGCGCTCGCAGTCCGTCGCGGCGACGCAGATGCAGTCATCTGCGGCCTTGAGGGCAGGTACATCCGGCATCTTCGGGATATCAAACAGGTCATTGGTATTTGTAAATCTGCCCGTGACCTCTCCGCAATGTCCCTGCTGATCAACAGTCGTGGCGCAATGTTCTTGTCGGACACCTTCGTGACGGAAGATCCCACCGCACAGGAGATTGCCGAGATGGCCGTTCTTGCTGCGGAAGAAATCAGGCGATTTGGTATCGAGCCGAAAATCGCGCTGCTGTCGATGTCCAACTTCGGTTCACGTGACACTGCTTCCTCGCGCAAGATGCGTGAGGCAATTGAAATCATCTGGGACCGCCATCCGGAGCTGGAAGCCGATGGTGAGATGCATGGTGATTCAGCGCTGAGCGTGGCACTGCGTGAACGTGTTATGCCCGACAGCAAACTGACGGGTGAAGCCAACCTGTTGCTGTTCCCCAACCTGGATTCGGCCAATATCGCGCACAATCTCCTGAAAGTGGCAACGCAGGCCCTTCACGTTGGGCCGATCCTTCTGGGAACTGCCAAGCCAGCCCATATTCTGACCCCATCCGTAACATCACGCGGAGTGGTCAACATGTCTGCCTTGGCGAGCGTAGAAGCCCAGACCCGGGCTGATTGAGAGAGCTGACGCTGCTTCAATTTGCTCCTTCTTTTAAAGCGTGCGGACCGCTAAAAACGGTTCGCGCCTTTTCTCTATTTAAGCAAGTTCAAATGACCCAGTTGAAACCACCTGCCGATTGCATGAGCAAAAATGACATTCGAAACGCAATTGACAGTCTTGATGATGATCTTCTGCAGATTTTTGCCCGCCGCCAGGGCTATGTCCGCAGGATGGCTCAACTGAAAAAGCATCCGGGCGAAGCCTTCGATCATGAGCGAATTGAGACCATGGTGACAAAACTCAAAGCGCGCGCCGAAGAACTCGGATTAGAAGGTGAACAAGCCGAAACCGTCTGGCGTACGTTGATTGACTGGAATGTGGCCTATGAGCGTGCTGCGATCGCTGAGCACCTCAGCGCCAAGGAGCCAGTGAGCAACAAGGGTACGGACTAAAAATTTTTAATGTCAGCCTGTCTGTACTATGCGGTTGGAGATCTTACTTAAGTGGGCAGCTCAAACAGTTTGCATTTTTGAGATGGAGCCCCTGATGATTGGCAGCAAGAATTTTCTCTCCCTCCTGACCGCTACATTTTTGACGTCGACCGCCTGGACTGTGTTTCCGGCCAGCGCGCAATCCTCGATCGAAATTGAAACGGTTACAGATGGGCTCTCCTATCCCTGGAGTGTCGCTTTTCTGCCCAAAGGCGGATATCTGGTTACCGAACGCGACGGCCTGCTGAAATTTGTTTCTGATGAAGGCACACAAAGTGTTGTTCCCGGCACGCCAGAGGTTTTTGCTCAAGGGCAGGGTGGGCTGCTCGATATTGTACTGAGCCCCGAGTTTGGTACAGACAACACCGTCTTCATGACATTCTCGCAAGGATCTCCGGAAGGCGCAGGGACGTCGGTTTACCGGGCGAAACTGACAGCTGTCGACGGCGGTTATGAGTTGGCAAATGGTGAAACGATCTTTGCAGCAAACAACAGATCCTACGGTGGTCGGCACTTCGGCTCACGGCTGGCTTTTGCGCCAGACGGCAATCTATTCATGACGCTTGGCGACAGAGGCGACGGGCCGCGCGCACAAGATACTGCCGATCATACCGGTTCTGTATTGCGGCTGACACGTGACGGAGAGGCGGTATCTGATAATCCGTTTGCAGGACAGGCCGGTTACAAACCCGAGATCTGGTCTATCGGGCACCGAAACCCCCAAAGCGCAACAATTAATCCGGCAAATGGCGAGCTTTGGACCGTTGAGCATGGCGCGCAAGGGGGCGATGAAGTCAACATCCCGGAAGCTGGCAAGAATTATGGCTGGCCGGTGATTTCCTATGGTCGGCATTATTCCGGCGGCAAGATCGGTGAAGGAACGTCCAAACCAGGCATGGAACAGCCAATTCATTATTGGGATCCCTCCATCGCACCATCAGGCATGGCTTTCGTAACCAGCGGCACTTATCCGGATTGGCAAGGTGATCTTCTTGTTGGTGCTCTGCGAGGTCAGCACCTGTCGAAGCTGGTTCTGGATGGAGACCGTGTTGTCTCGGAAGACCAGTTGCTCACGAACCTTGGCGAACGTATTCGGGACGTCCGGCAGGCCCCAGACGGGTATGTCTATGTTTTGACTGACAGTGATGACGGCCAATTGATCCGCCTTCTGCCGCAGTAAAAAGCAGGGACAAGCTTGTTGCATATGAGGCATGCGGCCAATTTCGCTTGACATTTGCAACCGGCCCGACGATATAGCGCCCTGCAATCGCTGCCGCGTGAGTAGCTGCGTGCTAACAGCCTGATGGATTTCAAACGCAGGCGAGCCGCTTAATTGATTGCAATTATCTGAGCCCGGACGGGGCTCAACCAGTTCCCATGTCACGCGAGGGTCTGGCGGCAAAGAGATCGTTTTCTGAATGAAAGCGGCTGCCGCGAACCAACATCAAACCGCAAGGGCGAGCCTTTGCGGTCCACAAGCGTATTGTGTTGCGCTTGAAACAAGGAAATTATTTTTGACCGACTTTCAAAGCCTGGGACTTTCTGAAGACCTCCTGTCAGCTGTCGCCGAAAACGGCTATGACGCACCGACACCAATTCAGGCAAAGGCCATCCCCCTGATTCTTGATGGCAAGGACCTGATGGGATTGGCTCAGACAGGAACAGGCAAAACTGCAGCGTTTGGCTTGCCGCTGATCGACAGACTTCTTGAAGAAGACAAGCGCCCCCTGCCAAAAGGGACACGGGCACTCATACTTGCCCCGACCCGTGAACTCGTTAATCAGATCGCCAAGAATCTGGTTTCATTCGTGAAGAAAACACCACTGCGGGTGACTTCGGTCGTTGGTGGCGTTTCCATCAATGCGCAGGTCAAGCGCCTTTCCAGAGGGACAGACATTCTGGTTGCGACACCTGGCCGGCTTCTGGATCTGGTTGATCGCAAGTCCGTCGACCTGGGAACAGCTTCCTACCTCGTTTTGGATGAAGCCGATCAGATGCTCGATCTCGGATTTATTCATGCTCTGCGCCGAATTGCAGGACTGGTTTCCGACGATCGCCAGACGCTTCTGTTCTCGGCCACCATGCCAAAACAGATCAATGTGCTGGCGAAATCTTATCTGAAGAACCCGGAACGGGTTGAAGTTTCTCCTACCGGGCGTACCGCTGACAAGGTTACCCAGTCCGTTCACTTCCTGGAGCAAAAGACCAAGGGAAGTTTCCTGGTTGACCAGTTGCAGTCGAAGCCTGATGGCATGTCGCTTGTCTTTTGCCGTACCAAACATGGCGCTGAGAAGCTCATGCGAAAGCTTGCGCAAAGTGGGATTGCCGCGGGGTCTATTCACGGAAACAAAAGCCAGAACCAACGAGAGCGGGCAATCCGGGATTTGCGTGATGGTTCCATCAAGGTGCTCGTGGCAACCGATGTCGCTGCGCGCGGAATCGATATTCCGGGTGTAAGCCATGTCTATAATTTCGAGTTGCCGGAAGTTGCGGAAGCTTATGTGCACAGGATCGGCAGGACTGCCCGGGCCGGTGCTGAAGGCGAAGCCATTGCGCTGTGTTCACCTGAGGAAATCGGTTTGTTCCGGCAGATCGAGAAACTCATAGGTCTGGACATAACTGTCGCCAGCGGCGAGGTGCCACCGATGTCGGCAGCGGCAGCACGCACGCAGCGCGGTGGGCGCAACAAGGGTGGCGGTAAGCCTTCCGGCAAGAAGCCATTCCAGAAAAGATCGTCTTCTGGCGACAACGACAACAAGTCCCGCGCAAGGCATCAAAGACGTCGGCAGGGTGGTCGCAGGAACGCGGCCTAAGCTTAAGTGCCTGCACTTGCTGCGCGCTTTTCAAAAAGAAAAACACCGGGAAGTGGCCTTCCCGGTGCCAATTCGGTGATCGATGGATGTCCAGGTAGCCATAGCTGCCTGGGGATATGTAGAAGCTGTTTGAACCGACAGTCTTTGCCGCCGCTATCTGACTACCGCTCTAAAAACTTCCAATCCACGTGCATATAGGCGTTTCTGGCGCCCAATCAGTTTTTATTTTCGGGAAGTCGCGAAAAACTTATGAAAGTCCATCAAGGACTTGTTTGTTTTTGATCGCTCGCCCCGTTGGAAGTAAAAGTAATTTAGTTAACTTGGAACTGCAACCACAACCGGGATTTTCGCCTAGTGTGTGTGAATAACAAAAAACTTGTTTTCTGTCAGGTAGTTATGTGAAAAATCGACTTGAAATCAATTTCAGTGATACGCCCAGTGGTTGTAGTGCGGTTGTATGTTTTGGAAATTTTGATTTAAATTCAAAGAATTGGCTTGCATATCTTCTTTATTTATCCGGGTATTGAAAATTCTTATGCCCTGTAAATAGATGGAATTTTCAGGTTACCAAGTTGAAAAATAAGAAAAAAACAGCAAGTGATCTCATTGGGGTATGTTGCGACATACTCAGGTATTACTTCAAAAGTCGTGAGATCTCGATTTCCTTAAATTCGGCATTCCGGTGGAAATCGCAAGTTTCTGCGGCTCACATAAGGTTGAATTTTGGAGCTATAACAAAATTTTATTCCGTCAAATATTTCATTGACCTTACCGTAAGGTGAGGTTATCTCGGCTCCACAGGTTTATGGTTAACAGGCTCTGAAGAGTCGCAAGCCTGACAAAAACCCAGACTTGAATCTGGGAGAATGTGCACGTCGGCTCCATCAGGACCACCGACCCCATACATGGTTGTTTGCTCATTGTGGGCAGGCAAACCCCTTGTGGCGCGGGCAATTGCGCAATGGCATGCGGATGCGCGGCGCGTCCGCACTCTCTGCTGTGTGCTTTTGATAACCGCAACAAGTTGGCCCCCCACTTTTGCCAGCTTGATACGACCCATCGGCCACAAGGCTACAGCACCGGGAAGGTCTCCTTCCCGGTGCTGTTTGTTTTGGGCATCTAAAATGCTGCTATTTTCGATCAGGGTGTCACAATCACGAAGACATTGGTACCGAGATGTTCCGCTGGCTGGTAATCGATTGTCAGAGTTTTCGACTTTTCCGAACCCGCTGAAAATTTGCAGTAAAAAGACAAATCATGCAGATCAGCACTAGCAGGGACGTCGATAGATAAGGGGGGATAATGCAGCCTTCACCTATGGCGCTGATATGTACCACACCTTTTGAAACAGACGGGACTAGCCAATTATACGGCACAACAAACGCCGCGAATGCTGATAGTCCCGCTGATAATACGCAAAGCCACATATTTTTGAGAAACAGCGAAGCTGCGACAAATGCGATAAAGGTAATTCCTGGTACTGATCCAAATGTCAGGAGAAAATCACCGATCTGATTGAGCGGGCCATCAGATGGGCTCCACTCAGGGCGAACCTTGTCGCACACTTCCGCGATAGCGGAAGTGTTGGAGCCAAGAAGAGCAGCCACTGCCACTCCATAATATTTTGGGGCGAAAGGCACCAAAATGACTAATCACATGTTCGGATAGTTCGGCCCGCCGGCGCCTTCAGGTACTGTCCAGGTGATGTTGCGGTTCGGGTCCTTGATGTCACAGGTCTTGCAATGCACGCAGTTCTGCGAATTGATCTGGAAGCGTGGCGCATCTTCACCTTCTTCGATCCACTCGTAAACACCTGCGGGACAGTAGCGGTTTGACGGACCTGCAAAAACATCATGCTCAGATGATTTCTGGAGAGCGTCGTCCATCACCTTCAGATGGATCGGCTGATCTTCTTCATGATTGGTGTTGGAAAGAAACACGGAGGACAGCTTGTCGAAGGTAACCACGCCATCGGGTTTCGGATAGTCGATCTTCTTGCAGTCTTTGGCGGGCTTGAGGGTCTCGGAATCCCGTTTGCCATGTTTCAGGGTGCCGAAGAAGGAGAAGCCAAACAGTTCGTTGGTCCACATATCCAGGCCGCCGAGGGCGACGCCTATGGCTGTTCCATATTTTGACCAAAGCGGCTTGGCATTGCGAACCTTCTTGAGGTCCTTGCCAATTGGGCTCTCGCGCCAGGCTGTGTCGAAGTTAGTCAACTCGGTGTTTGCTTCACCCCGGCCAATTGCAGACATGACTTCTTCTGCTGCAAGCATGCCGGAGAACATCGCATTGTGGGAGCCCTTGATGCGCGGCACGTTTACCATGCCAGCAGAACAACCCATCAGCAGTCCGCCAGGGAAGGAGAGTTTCGGTACTGACTGATAACCACCTTCGGTGATTGCACGTGCGCCATAGGAAATGCGTTTGCCACCTTCAAACGTGTCCCGGATCGCCGGGTGCGTCTTGAACCTCTGGAATTCGTCAAACGGGGACAGCCAGGGGTTCTCGTAATTGAGGTGCAGAACAAAGCCGACGGCGACCTGGTTGTCCTCAAGATGATACAGAAAGGAACCGCCGCCGGTTTTGCCATCAAGCGGCCAGCCAAATGAATGCTGAACGAGGCCCGGCTTGTGCTTTGACGGGTCAACCTGCCAGAGTTCCTTGATGCCGATGCCGAATTTCGGCACGTCGCAATCCTTGTCGAGCTCAAATTTGTCGATCAACTGTTTGGCCAGCGAACCGCGCGCGCCTTCACCGATAAGGGTGTATTTGCCGCGCAGTTCCATACCGCGCGTGAACATGGCATTGGGCTTGCCGTCCCGGCCAATACCCATGTCACCGGTGGCGACGCCAACCACATTGCCGTTGTCGTCATAAAGCAGTTCAGCGGCTGCAAAGCCCGGATAAATTTCAACGCCGAGCGCTTCGGCCTTTTCTGCAAGCCAGCGGCAGACGTTGCCCAACGAAACAATATAATTGCCGTGGTTGTTCATCAGCTTGGGCATGAACATGTTCGGAAGTCGTAAAGATCCTGCTGGCCCCAAAACGAGAAAATGATCAGCGCTGACAGCTGTGTTGATCGGGGTGTCTTCGTTGCGCCAGTCAGGCAGCAACTGGTCCAGGGCAATCGGGTCAATCACAGCCCCCGAGAGAATATGAGCACCAACTTCGGAGCCTTTCTCCAGAACGACGACGCTTAGCTCTTCGCCTTTTTCGATTGCGATCTGTTTCAGCCGGATGGCCGCTGCCAATCCTGCCGGTCCTGCACCGACAATGACGACATCAACATCCATGCTTTCGCGTTCGCCAAGCGCTTCCTGTTCGCTCATATTTTCTCCCTCCGCCCGCTAGTTACCCGGATCTGATGTTTGTCTCATCTTCCGGTGCACCCTGAACGAACTTCAAATTCGAACGGGTGACTAGCAAGTTATTTCTCTCGTGTGGTATTAAAATTTGAAATACGTCCCAGTGATCACTTCCAGAACGAGACGCATTTCAAACTCACCACGCAAAGGCTTTGCCCCTTTCGCATTGTTTGCCTCATTTTGCAGCGCAAAACACGACATTTTTCATCGTCGAATGCGAATTCGGGCTGAATCTCGTCTTCCGAGTGCCAGATAGACCAAAGCGCAGAGTTTCCGTCAAGAGAAAGAATTACGTTTACGTAAAGGTAATTTTTCGAGTTTGCCAATCGATGAAGAGATGTGTACAGCCATTGGAAAACCGGTCGGACCGGATTGATGATCCGGACTGTGTTCTTGTGCTCAGATCTCGGCTGGTTAAACTCTGGCCCCGGAGGCCTTTCCATTGCAGCAAAACCCGTCTGACTTGCGCCAACTTGAAGCTCTGCTGGATTTCTATACCGAATCCGGTGTGGACTGCTTTTTAGGCGATGACCAAGTGGACTGGTACGAGTTGACGAGGCAACAGGCTGCCCGTCGCCGTCAAAACCAGGCTTCGCAAGCACCAATTCAACCCACTCCGCAAGCCGCGCCGCCAAGCGCGCCCACACCAGGAGCAGCGCAAGCATCTGGGCTTTCGAAAGTTCCATCGGTACCTGCAAATGCAACGGGGAATTTGGCGGGTGGCGGACTTGCCGCTGTCGTTCCAGACAAGGAAATTGTTGACGCTGCCCGTGATTTGGCAGCGACTGCCGCCTCGCTCGAAGATCTAAGAGCGTGTCTGGACTCCTTTGACGGCTGCAATTTGAAACTGACCGCAAAAAAGCTTGTTTTCGCTGACGGCAATCCAGCTGCAAAACTGATGTTTGTCGGTGAGGCGCCTGGCAGGGATGAAGATCTGCAAGGCAAACCATTCGTCGGGCGGTCCGGTCAGTTGCTGGACAGCATGCTTGACGCGATCGGGTTGGACAGGTCGTCGGCGTATATCGCAAATGTCGTGCCGTGGCGGCCACCAGGAAACCGTACTCCAACACCGCAGGAAACGGAAATCTGCAAACCATTCATTCAAAGGCAGATTGAGTTGGTAAACCCGGATATTCTTGTGTTCCTGGGAGCAGCATCTGCAAAAACGTTGTTGGGTGTTCAAGAAGGTATTCGCAAGATGAGGGGACGTTGGATGTCATATCCAACCAAAGGCGGCGAGATCTCAGTCATTGCCACCTATCACCCGGCTTATCTTCTGCGCAGCCCCTTGGAAAAGCGACTGGCCTGGAGAGATTTTCTCAGTATCAAAGCCCGGCTTTCCGGCGAATAATTTCCAACGACTATTCCCCCGGCGTTAACCCGGATTTCAGACATGGCGATGCAATTTGATCTGATCATTGCCGGGGGGAAATGTTGACCAATCTTGCTTTGGCGGAAGACGCCGATAATTGTGCAACGGCACTCGCCGTTGATCTTGCTGACATGTCATGTCTTGAAGTTTCGGTGCAGGACATGACCGATGACGGATGCTGGATTTTTTCCGACAAGATCAATCTGCTCAAGGAACAGATAGGCCTTCGTCTCGAGGGACGCGATAAGCTGGTTCGCGGCAACATTGTTGCTTATGGCGATAGCGAAGCTCAAATTTCCTTCAAGGTGAAGTTTGAGGAACCGAGTGAAAAGCGTCGTGAAATCAGGCGGCCCGTCTGGATAACCTCGGTCATTTGCGGACGCACCAATCCAGTTTCAATGAAGTGCCGGATCGTGGATGCAAGCAAGTCCGGTTGCCGACTTGAAGGAGACAAGCTGGATCGTTTGCCGGAAGAAATTGATGTTTCCATTCCCGGTCTCGATTTGCCGATACCTGCGCAAATTATCTGGCGCGGGAATAATCAGGCGGGTGTCCGCCTCGACTGGCCTTTCGATCCCGAACCCAAGCCATCGACGCAGGACAAGCTCAAAAAGCTGCTTGAAGATAGCAAGAAACCTGAACCGAAGCCGGAGCCGAAAACCCGGAAAAAACCGAAAAAGCGGATCAGCGCTTTTGGAAGTTAATTCAGTTGAATTGACCGTCGATTGTGGTTCAGCGTTGATTTGCTGATCTGCGACCTTTGCAACTGCCGCCTGGATACATATATCGATAGAGATTGTGAATCTCTATCAAGGCTTATTCCGCGTGCTTTCAAAAATTCGCCGTTTCCTCCCCAAACCTTTCCGTGACGATAAACCGGTTATTCCGGTCGTGCGCCTTCAAGGTGCCATCGGCATGTCGAGCCCGATGCGTTCCGGCCTGTCGCTGGCGTCGATCGCTCTGCCTTTGGAAAAGGCGTTTTCCATAAAAAAGGCACCTGCGGTCGCCTTGATCGTCAACTCGCCCGGTGGATCGCCCGTTCAGTCGCGCCTGATTTTCAAGCGCATCAGGGACCTGGCCAAGGAGAACGAAAAAGACGTTCTGGTCTTTGTCGAAGATGTTGCCGCAAGCGGCGGTTACATGATTTCACTGGCCGGTGACGAGATTTTTGTCGACCCGTCCTCAATCGTTGGCTCGATTGGGGTTGTTGCCGCTGGATTCGGTTTTACCGAAATGATCAAGAAGATCGGTGTTGAACGTCGCGTCTATACCGCAGGTGAGAAGAAGGTGACACTCGATCCGTTCCAGCCAGAAGTGCCGGATGATATCGAATATCTGAAAACCCTTCAGCTGGAAATCCACGAGACATTCATCGATTTGGTGAAATCCCGTCGTGGCGACATCCTCACCGATGACCCGGATTTGTTTACCGGGAAATTCTGGACGGGCCGCAGCGCCATTCAATTGGGATTGGTCGATGCGATTGGTGACCTGCGTTCGGTCGTGAAAGAGCGGTACGGCGAGAAAGCCGAGCCGAAGCTGATCGCCGCGCCGCGCGGACTATTGGGCCGCAAGGCGGGACTTGGTGTGAACTTGTCCGGTCAAAGACTGACGGAGGGGCTTGGTGACGAGCTGATTTCCTCGATTGAGAACCGGGCACTCTGGATGCGTTACGGCCTTTAAAAAGGCGCATTGGGCAGTTGAATTGTTGGGCAGGAAAGGGGATTTAAATGACGGAACTGATAGGTGTTGCCGCACTCGCAGTTGGTGGTTACTGGATCATGCAGCGCGTCAAGCGCAAGATGGCCGAAGTTGAAAACCAGATTTCCAAGGCTGCAGCAAAAGCCGATCCCAATGGGCGCGGTGCAAAGCTGGTTCTGGATCCAGTGAGCGGTAGATACCGTCCGCAAACCTGAGAGACGTCCAAAACCCTTCAAGAAGCCTGCAGTCAATATAGGCGAGCAAGATGGATCTTGCCCGCCTAATTGGTTTTAAGCAGCAGGAATTGCCTTGAACAACCCCCAACGTGCGGTACTCCGCCTTGCTGTTTGCACTAGGATCAGGGCCGTTAGTCCGATCAACAGCGTGTCGGACAGAGGTCCAGCCAACCAGATCCCGACTTCACCGATGTAAAATGGCAGCAGCCACACCATCGGGATAAAGAAGAAATAAGGCCTGACAAGGCTTAGAAGTGCCGCGCGTTTCGCGTCGCCGATTGCCTGAAAGTAGCTTGCGACAACAATGAGCGGTCCGGCTACAAAAAACATCGCAACCATGATGGGCAGAATTCGCGCAACCTCGTCAGCAACTGCAATGTCGTCAACAAACAGCAGGCTCAGAGGGCGGGCTGAAACAGACAGGATCAGCTGCGCGCCGAGGCAGTAGACAAATGCACCAACCAGCCCGATGCGAAGAGTACTGTCTGAACGGTGCCAGAGCTGCGCACCATAATTGTTACCTATCATTGCCTGCAGTGCGTACGTGAGCCCGAGAAGAGGCAAATAAGCGAAGGTCATGATACGGGTGGTAATGCCGAAGGCCGCAACAGTAACCTCATATCCGTTCATGCCGAAATGCTGAAGAGCAGCGAACGTGGACGCTGACCCAAAAGCGATGCCGATAAAGCTCAGGCTTTGTGGCGCACCGAGAGCAAGAATTGACAGCCAGTTCGATGACAACGGGAACCGGAATAGACTGCCGGACCGCAAGACTGTTCTTCCGCGCAAGCGAAAGCCAAGCACGATAGCAAGTGCTATCGACTGCGCCAGCGCCGTTCCATAGGCGGTACCTGCCACACCAAAATCGAAAATGGCAATCAGAACGTAGTTGAAGGCAATGTTGGCCAGCGAGACAAAGACACTGGTGCCCGCCATCAGGCCTATACGGCCTTCGCTTCTCAAAGCATCAGAATTCACTGCCAGGACGAACAGAAGCGGCGAACACCAGAGGGTAATTGCCACATAGGTATAGCTCATCTCTGCAATCACCGATGAACCGTCAGCAGCAATGAGTGTTGCTTCGTGCCCAAACAGGAGGAGCAGGACTATAAGTAGAGAGCTGAACAAAAGCGCCAGTCCGTGAGCGCCTGAAAAGACCGCCTGGGCTGCTTCAATCCGGTTTCCGCCCAGATGACGTGCCAGCAAGCTGGACATGCCGTTGGATATCAGCGTCGCCAAGGCGACAAGCAGCATATAGGCCGGAAACATCAGGGTGACCGCGCTCAAGGCGTCCGGTCCGATAAAAACGCCAATGAACATGGCGTCAACGACTGTCAGAAGTCCGTTCATGCTCATCACGAAAATGATGGGCAGGGCGGTTTTCAAAAGAGTGAGGCCAAGCGACCCCTGTGTGAACATGTTGGGGCGAGCCGTGTCTTGCGACATGCTTTTCTCCGATCATCGATCTTGAAACTTGGAGGAGCTCGCGTTGCCACCGGAGAAGGGATGCGCATAAAAACGGCAAAACTTCAAAGCCAGAATTTCACCATGACAATTAAGTCTGCGAGCGGCAGGTATCTGGAACCGGACGAGAAACTACTCAGAACCACGCAGCGGCGTCAAGAGCAGAACCAGTTCAGCTGGTTTGTCGATCAGTTTGGCGCGGATATGTGACCGGAACAAAGCAGCTTTTTTAAGAAAGGAAAAACCGCAGTTCGCCCTACGCGATCCAGGATTACTCATCAACCCTTGACCTGATGCTGCCTCCATGGCACCTGTCGCCCACAAATCGGCAGGCGACGCTTGCCGCAGAAAGCCAGATTTCGGAACTTTATCTATGTCGACTGAAACCGTACCGGCGCATATGCGCCCGGAAAATTCCTTTCAAGGTTTGATCCTCACCCTGCAACGCTATTGGGCCGACCAGGGCTGTGCGGTTCTTCAGCCTTACGACATGGAAGTCGGTGCAGGCACGTTCCACCCTGCAACAACACTCCGCTCGCTCGGTCCGCGTCCGTGGAAAGCAGCCTATGTGCAGCCGTCGCGTCGACCGACCGACGGTCGATATGGTGAAAACCCCAACCGGCTGCAGCATTATTACCAGTTCCAGGTCATCTTGAAGCCGTCTCCGGATAACCTTCAGGACCTCTATCTCAATTCGCTTTACGCCATCGGACTGGATCCGAAGCTGCATGACATCCGCTTTGTGGAAGATGACTGGGAAAGCCCGACGCTTGGGGCCTGGGGGCTTGGCTGGGAGTGCTGGTGCGACGGTATGGAAGTGTCGCAGTTCACCTATTTTCAGCAGGTCGCAGGATTCGAATGTTCACCGGTGTCCGGTGAATTGACCTACGGCCTTGAGCGGCTTGCGATGTATATTCAGGGCGTCGATAACGTTTACGACCTGAACTACAACGGTATGGAAGGTGAAGACAAAGTCACTTACGGCGATGTTTTCCTGCAGGCTGAACAGGAATATTCCCGTCACAACTTTGAACACGCGGACACAGATATGCTGTTCCGTCACTTCAAGGATGCGGAAACCGAATGCGTTGCGATCCTGGAAGCAAGTGCAAAAGCGCGCGATGAAGCCGGAGCTGCCGTGCACCAGATGGTACTGCCAGCATATGATCAGTGCATCAAGGCCAGCCACGCATTTAACCTGCTTGATGCGCGCGGTGTGATTTCAGTGACCGAGCGCCAGAGTTACATTCTTCGCGTGCGTGAGTTGGCAAAAGCTTGTGGAGCAGCTTTCCTTGAGACGGAAGCTGGTGGCGTTGGCTATCACAACCAGGCAGCAGAATAAGTCGCTGAATTCCATTTTCTTTTTGCCCCGCAGATGACAACCAGGTGAAGTCCGGTTAGCCTCCTCGTGTTTTTTGCGGAGGTTTTCATGACTACCTGGTTTGTTCTTGCACTTCTGATTGCGCTCTCTGTCTTTGCTATCCTTCTTTACAATGGGCTCGTCAAAAAGCGTCAGATGGTGGAAGAAGGCTGGAGCGGGATTGATGTGCAGCTCAAGAGACGGGCTAATCTGATCCCCAACCTGGTGGAAACGGTCAAGGGCTATGCCTCCCACGAGCAGGAAACGCTCGATGCGGTTACAAAACTCCGCAGCCAGGTCAGTTCCCTGCCAAGGGATGATGTTGCAGGGCGCGCGAAAGCCGAAGGCGCGCTGTCACAGGCGTTGGGGCGGCTCTTTGCTGTTGCCGAGGCCTATCCGGACTTGAAGGCAAGCCAGAACTATTCGGAATTGCACCAGTCACTGGATGAGACTGAAGATGCCATCCAGATGGCACGCCGCTACTACAATGGTGCGGTAAGAGCACTCAATGTTGCTGTTGAGAGTTTCCCCTCCAACCTGATTGCAAACCAGTTCAAATTCGTAAAGGCCGAATATTTCGAAATCGAAGATGAGGCCGAGAGAGCTGTTCCCAAGGTCCAGTTCTAGAAAAGGCGTCTGACCATGAATATACGCCATCTCGTGGCCGCAGGGTTTGCAGCACTTTTCTATCTCGTTTCCATTTGGGCCACGCAGGCAGATGAAAGAATCCTCCGGTATGTCTCCAATATCGAGGTTGCCTCCGACGGTGCGTTGACTGTCACCGAAACGATCAAGGTTCGCGCCGAGTGGGACCAGATCAAGCGGGGGATCTTTCGCGATATTCCGTTGACTGCTGAAGCTGCGAACGGCCGCACGTATAGAGTCGGTTTCAAGCTTTTGTCGGTCCTGCGCGACGGTGAGCCGGAACCTCATTTTGAGCGTGATAGCGGTGATGGCGTCAGGATCTACATCGGCCGCGAAGACCAGTTTGTGACTAAGGGTGTCCATATCTACACGATCGAATATGAGACGGACCGGCAAATCAGATTTTTCGACGATCACGACGAGGTCTACTGGAACGCGACCGGCAATGAATGGGCTTTTCCGATTGACGAAGCGCTGGCGAGGGTCGTCCTGCCAGGCGGCGTCAAGGCGTCAAAGTGGATAGCCTACACCGGATACTTTGGCGACAAGGGGCAGGATTACACAGCGCGGTCGGAGGAGGGCGACAGGGAAGTCATCTTCGAGACCACTCGGCCTCTCGGGACTTACGAGGGGCTTTCGGTTGTCGTTGGCATGCCGAAAGGCGCTGTGCCTGCACCTTCGCAGGATGAGCAGCTCCAGTACTTCCTGAGCGATTACAGTTCTGAACTGATCGGGGCGGCAGGTCTGGCACTCGTTGTTTTCTATTATTTGTTCGCATGGTGGATCGTTGGACGGGACCCAGCCAGGGGTGTCACCTTCCCAAGGTTCAAACCTCCGGAGGGTATTTCGCCGGCCCTTGCCAAATATGTATCCAATCGTGGGTTTGGTGATGGAGGCTGGGTAGCCTTGTCGTCGGCTTGCCTTAGCTTGGCAGTGAAGAAAGTGCTTCGCATTGAGGAGCAGGACGATGAAGTGACACTCGTCATGGAAGATGGCGGTGCAGTTCATGACGCCAAGTTGCCAAAGGGAGAGGCTGCCCTGGTGTCCTATATTCGCGGTCGTGGCACGCCTTTGCCGCTCAACAAGGACAATGGTGGCGCGATCAAGGCACTCGGTAGCAAGTTTCGGAGCGCGATTGAAAAAGAGAGCCGCGGTGTTTTCTTCAAGAGCAATAAACTATTTCTCGTTCCCGGTATCGTGCTGAGCATCATCACTATTGTTGCGCTGCTGGTTTTCGGTAGGTTGCAGCCTGATCAGGAGGGCTTCGTCATGGTGTTCCTGATGATGTCGATTTTCGCATCTGTCATTTCGGTCAATATTGGCAAGGTCGTATTTCGTTTTGCCTCGATGCAGTTACGTATGGCGTTGATTTTTGTCTTATTCGGCTTGGCCATGACGGGCGCCGCATATGGTGCCTTTCAGATTACCGGTGGTGTCGACACAGTTCCGATCCTACCAATCATTGCCGCCGTTCTCGTTGCGCTGAACATTCTGTTCTTTTTCATCATAGGTGCACCAACTGCACTTGGACGGCAGGCGCTCGATGAAATCGAGGGGCTTCGCTTGTACCTTTCGGTCGCAGAAAAAGAGCGCATGAATATGACGGAGGTGCCAGACATGAGCACTGGTCATTTCGAAGAGCTGCTCCCATATGCCGTCGCGCTTGGTGTCGAAAAACCTTGGGCAAAAGCGTTTGAGGGTTGGTTGGCAACGGCAGCGGGTGCAGCGGTTGCCACCAGTTATCATCCGAACTGGTATTCAGGCAGAACCTTTGATGCCCGCCATATCTCGGACACGCTGGGCTCTACCGCAAGTTCAATGGCCGGATCATTCAAGTCCTCACTTCCTGTACCGAAATCCTCCAGTTCTGGGTTCTCGAGTTCTTCAGGGGGCTCTTCCGGCGGCGGTGGTGGCGGTGGCGGCGGCGGTGGGTGGTAATCGCGGTTGCGTTTCTGGAAACCACCTTTAGGTTGAATGCGCTGGGTGTGACGCTACTGGCGGTACCGCGGCAATAATATGATGGAACGGATGGGCTAATGACTGGAGAAGCACTCTCGCTGGATGAATTTGTGAGTTTCAACCTGGCGATCCTGGTCTATTTTCTGGGTGTTCGGCTGAACAAGAAAATCCCGTTCCTGCGCCACTACAATATTCCCGAGCCTGTTTCTGGCGGCCTTTTGGTGGCTATGGTCGCGCTTATTGTCTTTGCAGTTCTCGACAAGGAGATCAGTTTTTCCCTGCAATCCAGGGATTATCTTCTCTATTGTTTCTTCACGGCTATTGGTTTGAATGCCCGGTTCACCGATCTTGCTAAAGGCGGCAAGCCGCTTCTCGTTCTGCTGTGCCTGACAGTTGGATACATGTTGATTCAGAACCTCGTCGGCACCGGGATAGCGGCCGCAATGGGCCTTCCTGTCGGATTTGGTCTTCTGGGAGGCACCGTTTCGCTTGTCGGTGGACATGGGACGGCGATTGCCTGGGGCCCAAGACTTGTGAACGATTATGGCGTTGTCGGTGCTGTCGAAATTGGTGCGGCAACAGCGACGCTTGGTCTTATCGCCGCCAGTTTGCTGGGTGGGCCGATCGGCAACTACCTGATTGAAAAGAAGGGCGCTAAACCGGATCCCAACCGTCCAGAGGAAGCACCGATGATCGGTATTGAAACTGATCAGGAGGGCGATACAAATGTCACCCATACCGGGTTGATGCGCTCGCTTTTGGTTCTCAATATCGCGATTGGCCTTGGTGTGGGGCTTCAGGAAGCTCTGGTCACAGGCATCGGCCTGGATCTGCCTATTTTCGTATGCTGCCTGTTCTGCGGCATTGTTCTGTCAAACACGGTGCCGCTGATTTTCAAGCAAATTGAATGGCCAGCTGGTTCGCGGTCACTCGCGGTGATTTCCGACCTCGCTCTTGGTATATTCCTGACCATGTCCCTCATGAGCTTGCAACTCTGGACGATTGCAGGACTTGCCGGCCCCATGATGCTGATACTGGCAACACAGGTTGTCGTGGCAGCCGTATTTATCATTTACATCGTCTTCCCAATGATGGGGAGGAATTACAATGCCGCTGTGCTGGGATCGGGATTTGCGGGATTTGCGTTGGGAGCGACACCAACAGCGATTGCCAACATGACTGCTGTGACCAAGAAATACGGCCCGTCAACGCAAGCCTTTCTGATCCTGCCACTCGTCTCGGCATTCTTCGTGGATCTGGCCAACGCAGTGATCATATTGCTGTTTTTGGGGGGGTAAGGGTCGAGCGCGTCCGTTCGCTGGTAGATTACCTACGCGGCGTCCGTCTTGTCGGTGAATGGCAAGCGGCCATCAACTTGTGATTCAAGCAACTCAGAAGCTTCATCGGCGCTGACAGCGGCCGCATAGAGAAAGCCCTGCCCATAATGGCAGCCATTGGAGTTGAGCGCGTCGTGAACTTCGCTTTCTTCAACGCCTTCAGCAACGGCATCGATTTCCAGGCCCTTGGACAGAACGAGAATGGCCTCGACAATGGCAGCGCATTGTTTGTCGACCAGCATGCGTTCGGTAAATGATTTGTCGATCTTGACCTTCTTGATCGGCAAGTCACGCAAATAACTGAGGCTTGAATGACCGGCACCGAAGTCATCCAGGGCAATAGACACACCTGTTTCAGTTAGTTCAGCCAGTATGCGCTTGGCAGACTCCGGGTTTTTGAGGAGTGACGTTTCGGTGATTTCCAGAACCAGTCGGTTCGAGGGAAAACCGCAGGTGCTCAAGATGGACGCCACCTGACCTGACAACGCAGGGTCCTGAAGTTGGACAGGTGACAGGTTGAAGGACAGATAGAGATCATCCGGCCAGGTTTTCGCAACCATGCAGGCTTCCGCCAGAAGGTGGCGCGTGAGTTCGGAAATTATTCCGCAGTCCTCGGCTATGGGAATGAACTGGAGCGGGGGCACGTTGCCGAAATCACTGTCGCTCCAGCGGGCGAGTGCTTCAAATCCCGCAATTCGACCTGAATCCATATCGAGGATCGGCTGATAGTGAACCTTGACCTGGTTGTCATCAATCGCGCGGCGCAGCCGTTGCTCCAGCAAGGTTCGATGCAAAATCGACGCATCCATGTCGACCTCAAAGAAGCGATAGGTCGACCGGCCAGATGATTTTGCCCGGTAGAGAGCGATATCGGCTTTGCGCAAAAGCTCGGTGATCGCATGCCCATCGTGCGGGTAAAGCGCGATTCCGATACCGGAGCCGATTGAGATCTGGCGGTCGCCAAACTCAAATCGGTCACTGATACGCGTCAACAGGCGGCGAGCGAAACCGGATGCCTCTGATTTATCCTTGAACACGGGGGATACAATCGCAAATTCATCACCACCCAGACGCGCAACGATTCCATCCTTGCCAAGAATTTCCACAAGCCGTTCTGCAAAACTGCGCAGCAAATTGTCGCCGAAAGTGTGGCCGTACACGTCGTTGATGGGTTTGAAACCATCAAGATCGAGCATCATGATTGCGCGGAAACTTTCTGGCTTTACGTCCCGGCTGAGATCGGTAAACGCTTCGAGAAGACGGCGGCGGTTGGGCAAGCCGGTCAGAGGGTCATGTTGTGCAAGAGCCAGTGCTTCGGAATGTTCGGAGGATCTGGCAGAAAGTTCCTTGCGCAGTCGCTGCGTGGCCCAGGCGCCATAGGCGAGGCCCAAAATGGCAATGACTAGAAGCCCGCTAGTGAGGACTTCGTAGCCCATGTGCCCGTGTTCAGGTTGGCTGCCAAGAATTAGGCTTGGGAAAAACTTTACCACCGTAAAAGTGATAAGAATTACCACAAGTAGTGCCGCCGTTGACTGCACCAATAACCGGTAATTTGCTGTGTTCTTGCCGTTCACGGACTGGCCCCGATACATCGCACTGTTTGTTTTGAGAGAAGTTTCACATGCATTTCTTGAAGAAGAGTGAAGCAATCGACAAGAGCGCTATACATCGCCCGGCAATGAAGTCAGGACTGCCAGCCCTGAAAAGGGGTGACAAGTCGTCATTGACTTGCTAACGGACGCGCAACCTCTTTCCGGTGGTGCTCCACCTAGACCAAAGGCCTCAGACTCCATGCCCGATCTTCTGCTTGAGCTTTTCAGCGAAGAAATTCCGGCCCGTATGCAACGCAAAGCGGCCGAAAACCTGAAATCGCTTGTGACCAATGCCCTGGTGGAAGCAGGTTTGCCATACGAAGGCGCAAAGGCCCATGCAACACCGCGCCGGCTTGCATTGCACGTCGCTGGCATTCCAGTGGGCTCGGCTTCAACGCGGGAAGAGCGTAAGGGCCCGCGTGTGGGGGCCCCAGATCGGGCAGTTGAAGGGTTTCTGCGGGGCGCAGGCCTCACGTCTATCGAAGATGCCACTATTCAGAGCGATCCCAAGAAGGGCGACTTCTATGTGGCCGTGATCGAAAAACCGGGCCGTTCTGCAATTGATATCATTGCCGAGTTCATGCCTGGTATCTTGCGCAATTTTCCTTGGCCGAAGTCCATGCGGTGGGGAACGTCATCCACGCGCTGGGTACGACCACTGCATTCGATCGTGGCAACCTTCGGACCGGAAACCGAAGAACCTGATGTCGTGGCATTTGAATTTGACGGCATTCAGTCAGGCAAAACAACACGCGGACACCGTTTTCTGGCAAACAATACTTTTGATGTGCGCAGGTTCGACGACTACGCAGTCGAGCTGGAAAAACATAAAGTGGTCCTGGATGCAGACCGCCGCAAGAACATGATCCTGAACGATGCAAAAGACCGAGCGCTGGCGCTGGGCCTTGAGCTGGTTGAAGATCCCGGTTTGCTTGAAGAAGTCGCTGGTCTCGTTGAGTGGCCGGTTGTTCTGACGGGAAGTTTTGACGAGGATTTTCTGGAAATACCTGACGAGTGTATTCAGCTCACGATCCGTGTGAACCAGAAATGCTTCGTGCTGAAGGATCCAAAGACGGGCCGTCTTGCCAATAAACTGGTTTTGGTTTCCAACATCGTTGCCGACGATGGTGGCAAGATGATTGTTGCGGGCAATGAAAAGGTGATCCGTGCGCGGCTATCGGATGCCCGCTTCTTCTGGGATGCGGATCTGAAATCCAAACTCTCAGATAATCTGCCCAAACTGGATGTCGTCAAATTTCACGAAAAGCTTGGCAGCGTTGGCGAACGGGTCAAGCGCCTTGTATCTCTGTCAGGGGAGTTGGCTCCGATCGTCGGCGCGGACGAGGCAAATGCTAAACGCGCGGCCGAACTGGCCAAGGCCGATCTGGTCTCGAACATGGTCTTCGAATTCCCGGAACTTCAAGGCCTGATGGGGCGCTATTACGCTTCCGCACAGGGTGAAGATACTTCCGTTGCGACTGCAATCGAAGAGCATTACAAGCCACAGGGGCCAAGCGACAGTGTTCCGACAGATCCGGTCGCCATCAGCGTAGCCTTGGCGGAAAAACTGGATCTTCTGTCCGGATTTTGGGCAATTGATGAGAAGCCGACCGGTTCAAAAGATCCATATGCGCTACGCAGGGCGGCGCTTGGCGTGATCCGCATTATCTTGGAAAACAATCTGCGGATCAGACTTGGAGATGCGATACGGCTTTCTTCAAAGATGCAGTCCGTCGAAATCGCCAATCTCGATGCGCTTTCTGCTGATCTGCTTTCCTTCTTTGGTGATCGCCTGAAGGTTCACCTGAAAGACGAAGGCGCACGCCACGATCTGATCGACGCTGTCTTCGCTCTGGACGGCCAGGATGACCTTCTGATGGTGGTGAAGCGCGTCGAGGCGCTCGGTGCCTTCATATCCTCTGACGACGGGGCGAACTTGCTAGCCGGCTACAAACGTGCCGTCAACATCCTGAAAGCGGAAGAAAAGAAAGGCGGCTCCGAGATAACCGGGAAGCCTCTTGCTGATCATTTCAAGGAGCAGGCAGAGATTGATCTGGCAGCCGCGATTGACACAGCACGCGCCGAAGCAGTTGAAGCGGTCGACAATGAGAACTTTGAAGGTGCGATGGAGGCACTTTCCAAACTGCGCGCACCAGTCGACAAGTTCTTTGAGGACATTCTGGTCAACGCTGAAGATCCGACGCTTCGGATGAACCGTTTGCAGCTTCTGGCTGAAATCCGCGATGCGACCCATGTGGTTGCGGATTTCTCGAAGGTTGCGGGATAATTCGCGCCAAGTAGTTAAAAGAGAAGGCGGGTCTCATGGCCCGCCTTCTTTTTATTCAGCGGCTTCCTGTGCCAGACGGGGTACGGGTTTTTCTTCGATTGGCCAATGTACAATCGCGGCGAAAATCCCAAGGGCAATGCCGACCCACCAGATAAGGTCGTACGACCCCGTTTCGTCAAACAGCTTGCCACCCAGCCAGATGCCAAGGAAAGATCCGATCTGGTGGGAAAGAAAGACGAAGCCGAACAGGGTTGCCATATAGCGGGGACCAAACATGACGGCGACAAGCCCGGATGTGGGTGGGATGGTCGAGAGCCATAACAGTCCCATCACGCTTGCAAAGACCAAGATGGAAACCGGCGTAACCGGAAGCATGATGAAGGTGAAGATCGCAATTGACCTGCCGATATAGATCAGTGACAGGAATATCGGCTTGGAATAACGCCCGCCAATGTATCCCGAAGCCAAAGCCCCGGCGACATTGAACAGGCCGATCAGGGCAATGGCCCAGGCGCCCAGGCTTGGATCGAACCCGAGATCGGCAATATAGGGCGGTAGATGAACCGTAATGAAGGCAACGTGAAATCCGCAGACGAAAAAGCCGAGAGACAGCAAGATGAAGCCGCGTGTGCCGAATGCTTCTGCCATTGCTGATCGGAGGCTCTGGTTGGAGGCCGCAGCGGACCCAGCCGGAAACTCGGCTCTCCCTCTCAGCGCTATTGCCAACAACGGAATTACTGCGCTCAAGCCGGCAAAGACGAGCAGCGTGTCTTGCCAGCCGATATTGGCAATGAGCGCGCCACCCAATGGTGCGAACAGAAACTGACCAAGTGAGCCTGAAGCTGTGCCGATGCCGAAGGCCAGCGACCGTTGGTCCGGCGTCACTGTGCGCCCAAATGCTGCAAGTACCAGCGAAAACGATGAAAACGCGATGCCGAGACCTACAAGAACGCCAGCTGAGACATGAAGGGCAACCGCGCTCTGGGCGTCGATCATCAAGATGAGGCCAGAGAAATAGAGCACAGCCCCAAGCGTCATCGTTTTCCAGGTTCCAAAGCGATCGGACATCATGCCTGCCACGGGTTGGCCAAGGCCCCACACCAGATTCTGGATAGCGATCGCGAGTGCGAAAATTTCGCGGCTCCAATCCCGAGCCTCTGTCATGGGTTGGAAAAAGAGCCCCATTGCAGACCGTGGGCCAAAGGAAATCAGTGCAATCAAACACCCACAGGCAATCACCAGCGGAACATTGGGGCCTGTCCGTGCAGTTGTCGTGGCTACGGTCATTCGAAACCTCATATCGTGAACTTACGATAAGATAGGTCATACAGAGAGACGGTCCAAACGCGTAATTTTGATCGATTGATCAAGAAAATAGATGGAAAGCACCGCAACTGAGTTGTTTCGTACGCAAATACGCACCTGATTTCAGTCAAAAGTTGAAAGCTTCTCCGAGATAACCGAGGGTAGGTTTGAAAGGTAGCTGCCACTCGACTTGAGTGTGAAGCAACAGACACATTTTGAGGGGGGGGATATATGAAAAAGAAGGGCAAAAACGAACCTGCATTTGTGCGAACAAGCGCAGGCTTGGCAGAAAAATTCACGAGAGGTGCAGATTTGCTTCTGGAACAAGCCAGGTCGAGATTTGGGCTTGCGATGGAATCCTATGCCAATGGAGATCGGGTTGCGGCACTAAGCTTGCTTCTGGAAACGAAAGACCTGGCTGACCTGAGAACGGATATTCCGCCCGATATTCCGCTGCAAGACGATGCACCATTCGCCATTCGACTATCAGCCGCTGACCACATTCTGGCATCCTGTGAAAGCGTATTGCCTTTACTACAACCCGATCTTTTCCTTCAATTGGCTGACAAAAATCTCAAAAAGAGTTTTGTTTTTAAGAAGGGGGGGAGCTTCAAGGGGAGCAAAAAGACACAAGACGACACTTACTGTACCGAGCGGTGCGTCAACTGGTTTTTCTGGACTGATAAAAAATTCAAGTGCAAGAATATTTGTCTGATTTCGGTTTTCTGTTTCTTCGAAAAGGACGGCAAGGGAAATTACACAAAGCTGTTGCAGCCAGCTGTAAACGGATTTTTGGATAGCTACAAAAAAGTCAACACGGACATGGGTGGAGACCCTAAAAAGCGTAAAAGCGGTTTGCCGCACGGTGGAAAAGATGTCGGCGGTTACGCTGTGGATACACCATTCTTTCACCCGGGAAAATCCGGCGTTCCACCGGTAAAATGTCCGTGCTATTTCGGCCAAAGTCATATCGACGACAAGGGCAATGACAAGGAAAAAGGTAAGCACATTCGGGGCGAGGACCGTCCAGCCGCCCATAAAACAGAGTACTTGGAGTACTTTGAAACCGCTGCGATTTGCCTCGACAAGAAACCATTCGTTGTCTTGAACTCCATTAAATGGCGGGTCCTTGATGGCAAACTTCAAATTCTGAATAAAAAAGGAAAACCGCTTAAGAATGATGGTCGCGGTAAATCCATCACAAAAGGTGAAGTAATAGACCAGGGTGATGCCAGTCCTGCTTTCAAACGGGCGCTGCTCGACTGGATAGAGCGCGCCAAGAAATTACACGGAATTACCGATATTGAGTGCGGAAAGAAGTAGAAACCGGTACCCAAATGGAACTCATAAAACGTCGATTAATGAGTTGAAAAGAGCGCTATAATTCGAAACTTAATCAGGTCAAAAGCTTATCTGGCTTTCTCACTGCGTTTTTTATCAATGTAAATATCAGTAATCATTAAGGAAATTCCCAGCGCGACAATTTGCGCCGGAAAGCTATGGCTTTTTATGCGCTTTCCGCTTATATAAACTCTGAAAGAGCAAAAGCATGTGGGCCTATGTGCCTGTTTTCTTTTGCGGGTAATATGCTCAAATTGAGTATAATGATTTTGCGGGCTGGAGAAATCTGAAAAGTCCCGTGATCAAAATGGAGGTCGCCATGACCATCGCCCAAACCAACACACCGGTCGGCAAGCCGATCGCAGCTGGCATTTCAGCATTGGAGCGCTACGGGAAACTGGAGCGCCCTTTGCTGCGCTACACGCCTGAGATCGCCGAGGCGACTGCGCCGATCTACGAAAAGGTCAAACACATCATCCCGGCTATCGAGTGGCCGGCGCTGGCACCGACCATTCATGCGATCAACGAGCTGAAAAAGCAGCGCAACGCTGTCATCCTGGCGCACAACTACATGACGCCGGACATCTATCACGGCGTTGCTGATATCGTGGGTGACAGTCTGCAGCTTGCCATTGAGGCAACACGCACGGACGCGGAAGTGATCGTGCAGTGCGGTGTGCACTTCATGGCTGAAACCTCCAAGATCCTCAGCCCCGAAAAAACCGTTCTGATCCCTGATATGCGCGCCGGTTGCTCACTGGCGGAATCAATCACAGGTGCGGATGTACGCGGGCTTCGTGAACGCAATCCAGGCGTACCGATCATCACCTATGTCAATACCTCGGCAGACGTGAAGGCCGAGTGCGACATTTGCTGCACATCCTCCAATGCACTGCAGGTGGTTGAAAGCTTTGGTGTCGACAGGGTCTTCCTGATCCCAGACAAGTATCTGGCAGCCAATGTTGGCAACAAGACTGACGTTGAAGTTCTGACCTGGGATGGTGCTTGTGAAGTGCATGAGCGGTTCACCGCAGAAGAACTTCGCGATTATCGCAAGATCGAGCCTGAAGTGAAAATTATTGCGCACCCAGAGTGCCCGCCCGAAGTCGTGGCAGAGGCCGACTTTGCCGGTTCAACAGCGCATATGATCGACTGGGTCAAAACCCGGCAGCCGAAAAAAGTGATGATGGTCACCGAGTGTTCCATGGCAGACAATGTTGCCAGTGAAACGCCGAACGTCGATTACATTCGCCCGTGCAACCTTTGCCCGCATATGAAACGCATTACGCTGGACAGGATCCTCGATACGCTGATCGAGATGAAGGATGAGGTTGTGGTCGATCCTGCCATCGCTGACAAGGCCCGCACAGCTGTCGAGCGAATGATCAACTTGAAAACCTGACCCTCTTCGGTCTAAACCGCGCTAACGTTCCTCCGGGCAAGAATCTTGTTCCTGCCCGGAAACCCTTTCGGGCGATGCCCAAACTGTTCCAGGAAGTATCCCATGGCCGTGTCGGTAGATGATTTTGCACCTGCCTATCTGGGTAAGGATGTAGATGACGTCGTCATTCTGGGAGGAGGTCTCGCTGGCCTGTTCTGTGCACTGAAACTCAGTCCGCGCCCGGTCACGGTGATATCGAACGCGCCCATCGGCGAGGGGGCATCCTCTGCGTGGGCGCAAGGCGGTATCGCAGCTGCAATTTCAGAAGAAGATTCGGTCGAAAAACATCGGGATGATACGCTCGCAGCCGGGTGCGGGATCTGCGAAGAAAAGATCGTCGCCCAGATGACCGGTGAGGGAAACGAACGGGTCCGCGATCTGCTGTCCTTTGGTGTGCCCTTCGACCAAGACCTTGAAGGCCGTCTTAAACTCTCCAGGGAAGCGGCACATTCCAACAGCCGTGTTGTGCGCGTGCGCGGCGACATGGCCGGCAAGGCGATCATGGATGCGCTGATTGCTGCGGTTCGAAAAATTCCATCCATTCGAATTCTCGAAGGCTATATCGGCGAGAGTTTTCTTGGCGGCGGTCGTTATGTCACGGGTGTGCTGGTTCGGCGCCGCGGCGGCATCGAGCGCATTGCCTTTCCAGCAAAAGCTGTGGTTCTGGCGTCCGGCGGAATAGGCCACCTTTACGGTCACACGACGAACCCGCATGAAGCTAACGGACATGGCCTTGCCATGGCTGCCCGGGCTGGCGCAGTGATTGCTGATGCCGAATTCGTACAATTTCACCCAACCGCACTTGATGTCGGAAAAGATCCAGCTCCACTTGCAACCGAAGCTCTGCGCGGAGAAGGGGCAACCCTTGTAAACCGCGCGGGTGAGCGGTTCATGGAACGCGTGCATCCTGATCTTGAACTCGCTCCACGCGACATTGTTGCACGGGCAATCTTCGACGAGATTGCCGAAGACCGCGGTGCGTTCCTGGATTGCCGGGTGGCGATCGGCAACAGGTTCGAGGAAGAGTTTCCAACTGTCTTTGCGGCATCCGCTGCCGCTGGTATCGATCCGGCTAAGGATCTTTTGCCCGTTGCTCCGGCTGAGCATTATCACATGGGCGGTGTCTTGACCGATGCAAACGGCAGGACGTCACTGGATGGTCTGTGGGCCGCAGGGGAGGTGGCTTCCACAGGTGCACATGGTGCCAACCGGTTGGCATCGAATTCGCTTCTGGAAGCGGTCGTCTTTGCGGCTCGGATTGCGGAGGACATACAGGGGCTCATGCCGACACCGCGCAGCGCCTTCTGGAATGAAATGGATGATGAACCCGGTCTGCCAAGCCAGCGAAATGTTGAAGAGCGCGAGGCAATCACTGTCCTGCGAAACACGCTGTTCAAGAACGTTGGCGTGTTGCGTGATGCCAATAGCCTGAAACGCGCTTTGCAGGACATCACCGAGGTAGAGAAAATCTGCATTCGCCAGTCCATCAAGAACATGATGGTTACGGGCAAGATAATTGCGGCGGCAGCCTTGAAAAGACAGGAGAGCCGGGGAGGGCATTTCCGCAAGGATTTCCCGCAAGAAAATCCGGAAATGGCCAAGCGCTCCTACACGACTTTGAAAGAGGTTGACGCGATCACCGCCGATGCGTTGGAAACTGCATAAGCTGAGAACCTGAATGACCGTAAAGAACTTGCCAGAGCTTCCGCAATTGATGATCGATGAAGCAGTCAAATCTGCTTTGTTGGAAGACTGGGGCCGTGCAGGAGATATCACCAGCCAGGCGACGCTTCCCAAGGATGCAAAGGCGCGGGCGGTGATCTCTGCCCGAAAGTCGGGCGTTCTATCAGGTCTTCAGTTCGCGGAAAGTGCATTCCGTCAGACAGAAAATCTTCTTTGTTTCGAGCCAGTGATGAGCGATGGCGACAGGTTGTCGCCAAAAGATGTGGTGGCCCGAATTGAAGGTCCCGCGCGATCTCTGCTTGCAGCAGAAAGGGTCGCCCTGAACTTTCTCGGTCATCTTTCCGGTGTCGCAACAGCCACTTCCCGGTTCGCCGAGCTGATCGCCCACACCAAGGCCGACATCGTTTGCACCCGTAAAACCACACCGGGTCTGCGGGCGTTTGAAAAATATGCCGTCAAATGCGGCGGCGGCTCCAATCACCGGTTTGGCCTGGATGACGCGATCTTGATAAAGGACAATCATATTGCTGTTGCCGGCGGCGTGTCGGAAGCCATTGAAGCGGCCAAGGCTTTTGCCGGGCATCTAGTGAAAATCGAGGTGGAAGTCGACACGCTGGAGCAACTAAAGGAAGCGCTCGTAGCCGGACCGGATGTGGTCATGCTCGACAACATGCCACCAGAAGTCCTCAGGCAAGCGGTCGAAATTGCGGGAGGAAGGGTTCGCCTGGAGGCTTCTGGCGGTATCGAACTCGACACCGTCAAGGCTGTTGCAGAAGCCGGTGTCGATCTGATCTCCTCGGGCTGGATTACGCATTCCGCACCTGTTTTGGATCTCGGTCTCGATATTCAAATCGGCTGAAGCTGAGTGTGACAGGAATAACTCGACTCGCGCATTGGAGTGAAGCAATCTGGGCTTGGATCTTTGATCCTAATATGACCTAAGGGTCTTAATCCCAGGCGTTGCCGATATGCCTTCGGCCGCATGACTGAAGGAAACCAGTTGTCGGTTACGAAAAAAACGCGCCAGATCGACGGCTCATCTCAGCAACCGTCTGAAGTCGGTATCATGCCGCCAGATCGAAAAATATCTGGACGATCCTCAGACCCTGCCATAGCAGACATCTGCTTTCTGTTGTTGGACAATTTTACCTTGTTGTCCTTTGCATCGGCGATAGAACCCCTTCGGATTGCCAACAAGGTTCTGAAGCGGAAGGCGTTCAATTACCGGTGCTGTACGGTTGATGGCAGGGACGCGCTGGCAAGTAACGGCAGCGTCATGAAGGCAGATTGCGCGCTTGATGAAGTCGGTCATGCTGATCTTCTTGCTGTGTGCAGTAGCGACGATGTTGAGCGCGTCTCGCTGACACCCGGACAAAAAGCCCTGATCCGGCAGTTCGCGCACCGGTCGACGCGTATCGCGGGTATTTGCACCGGAGCATACGTACTGGCAGATCTCGGTTTGCTCGACAATCGCAGCTGCACGATCCATTGGGAATATGCCGACCTGTTCAAGGAACTGTTTCCAAAGACAGAGCTTGTTGACAACCTGATCCAGGCCGACGGCCTCTATTTGACCTGCGCTGGCGGAACCACGGCACTGGACCTCATGATCGGCTATATCGCAGAAGTGCATGGTGGTGCTGTGGCCAGCGACGTTGCCGAGATGGCTCTTCATCACGACATGCGCTCCGGCAGTGAGCGCCAGCACGTTTTGATGCGCGACGACTTGAACATGGTGCCGCAGAAACTACGTAGCTGCATCGAACTGATGACTGAAAACATCAGCGAAACGCTGTCGCTCCAGGAAATTGCTAGCAAGCTGGGAGCCAGTCCACGCCAATTGCAGCGCGATTTTCAAAAGTATCTGAATTGCTCGCCGCTGGAACATTACAACAAGATCCGGGTCGACATAGCCCGTCAATTGGTTTGCCGAACCTCCATGCGCATCATCGATATTGGCGTTGCATGTGGGTTTGCCAGTGCTTCCCATTTCTCAAAACGATATCGGGCGGCACACGGCATTAGTCCTGCCCAGGATCGCCAGGAAAAGGGAAGGCATTGGGGGCAATAAACGAGATTGCGCGAGCCGGCGAATATGTTGATTCCCTCTTGGAACACCACTAGCGTGCGGTGCAATAGAAAGATCCGAAAATCAGGGCGACGTAATGGCCGAGCAGACACCCGAAAAAGAAACGACAAAAGACCTTGATCTGGCAAATCGTCTGACGCGGATGGCACAGATACCAATGCTGATTGGTCTGTCCATCGGCATGGTCCTGTTCCTGATTACCTTCTTTATCGACATTTACGATGCGATCGTGACGTATGAATTTCTGGAACGGAAAAAGACGATCCTTCTGATTCTGAACATGCTGGATATGGTGTTCATCGCAAACCTGGTCGTGATGGTCGCAAATAACACCTACAACACCTATCGTCTGAGAGCGTCTACGCAGGGCGAAGACTATATCAAGGAAAGCGAACGAGCTTACCGGCGGATGAAACACAGAATCGTTTCGACGATCATCATCATTTCATCCATCCACGTGTTGAGTGAACTTCTCGAATTTTCGCAAATCAGCGCCTTGCAGATCGCCGCCCTTTTCGGATTTCACCTGATATTGCTGGCGACCTACGTTGTCACCAATGTCTTCAGGTCGAGCGAATAATCTGATCAGGTAGCGAAGAGATGCGACTGCCCCGAAGTGGTGATACCTCAGCTATTCCGCGGCGATGGTCAGGCTTGCCATGAGGTGGTGGAATTTTTCGCCCTGTACCGACACATGTTGGCGAATGGCGGTCGCCGCCTTTTCGCCATCAGCTTCTTTAATTGCCTCCACAATAGCCTCGTGTTCAGCCATGGACTGCTTGAGGCGCCCGCGCACGCGGAGTTGAATCCGGCGAAAGGGCTGGAGGCGGCGCTGAAGTCGAAGGCACTCCTGTTCAAGGAAACGGTTGCCGGACTGGCGATACAAGATCGCATGAAAGTGCTGGTTCTCGCGGTAATAGCCGTCAGTATCTGATGCTTCCACTGTCGCCATGCAACGTTTGTTTGTGCTTTGGAGGTCCTCAAGTGCTTCGTCGGAAATGCGCGTGGCGGCAAGTTTCGCGCAGACGGCTTCTAGTTCCGCCATTACCTCAAACATCTCGATGAGTTCAACGGGACCGGGTTGACGCACAAATACACCGCGCCGTGGGATCTGCTCCACAAGGCCTGATTGCGCAAGCCGTTGCAGTGCTTCGCGAATTGGTGTTCTGGAAACGGAAAACCGACTTGCGAGCTGAACCTCGTCCAGACGCTCACCATCGGCGAATGTTCCGTCAAAAATCAGCCCTTCCAGGTCATCAGCAATGCGGTCGGCGCGTTTTCTCTCCATGTTTTGCATTTAGCACAACGCATTTTTGCGCGCAACAAGTCTATTCTTGTATACAAAATGGCTTGACAAAAAAACATAACCTGAGAAAAAGAGAGGGTTCCGGGTAACCACCGGACGTTCAGGGAGGAACAAAAATGTCTTTTAAATATACCGTGACAGCAGCTGCAGCTGCGCTTTTGGCAGGAACTTTTGCTGCTAATTCAACCGAATTACGCCTTTCACATCAATGGTCTACCAGCGACGTGCGTCACCAGGTTGCCCAGATTGTTGCCGATGAGGTAGCAGCTGCTGACGTGGATCTTGAGATCAAGATATTCCCGTCCAAGTCTTTGCTGAAACCGCGTGACCAGTACAAGCCACTCACCCGTGGTCTGTTGGACATGTCGGTCCTGCCGCTTAGTTATGCCGGAGGTCAGCAGCCTGCCTATAACCTGACACTCATGCCAGGTTTGGTGAAAAACCACGATCACGCTGCTCGGCTTAATGAAAGCCCGTTCATGGAAGCCATTGAAGAAATCATGGCTGGGGACGATGTGATGGTGCTCGTGCATGGCTACCTTGCTGGTGGCTTCGCAGGAAAGGGCAAGTGCATTACTTCTCCTGACGATATGCAAGGTTTGCAGACCCGTGCAGCAGGCAAGGCGTTCGAACAGATGCTTGCAGGTGCTGGCGCGTCTATTGCGTCAATGGCATCATCGGAAATCTACAACGCCATGCAATCAGGCGTGTTGGATGCTGCAAACACCTCCTCTTCGTCATTCGTGAGCTACCGGATTTATGAGCAGGTCTCATGCTACACGCCAGCGGGAGACTATGCTCTCTGGTTCATGTATCAGCCACTTCTGGTGAACAAAAGTACGTTCGAGGGCCTGAACGAAGCACAGCAAAACGCTCTGCTTGCCGGAGCTGCGAAAGCAGAAGCCTACTATCTTGAAGAAGCCAAGAAGCAGGACGCTGCATCTGCGGAGGTGTTCCGTGAAAATGGTGTCGAGATTGCAGCAATGACACAAGCCGAGTTCGATGCCTGGCGGGCGCTTGCACAGGAAACGTCTTACAAGGCCTTTGTTGAAAGCACGCCAAATGGTCAACAGCTGCTCGATCTGGCACTGTCTGTCGACTAATGCTTGGCTTGGGGCGGTTTCGGCCGCCCCAGACCTTTCTGTATCCCGGATAAAATTCAAGGAGTGACCCATGGCGGGCCACACATCGGCAGCGGTTGCGCATGCCGGCCACAATCCCTTTCTGCGTTTGGTTGCAGGCATTTCGACCCTGGCAGGCTGGTGCTCTGCTGCGATGATTGTCGCCGCCGTCGTAATTACCTGTCAGATGATTTTTGTGCGTTTCGTGCTGAACGCCTCGACCATCTGGCAAACCGAAGCTGTGATCTATCTGGTCATTGCGGCCACGCTCGTGGGACTGCCCTATGTTCAGCGCCTGCGGGGTCATGTGAACGTTGATCTGTTTCCCTTGTCGCTGAGGCCTCGTCCAAGGTTTGTTCTGTCGTGCATCACGCTTTCGGCGTCGATCGTGATCGTGGCAGTGATGCTTTTCTACGGTTTTGAGTACTGGCACTTTGCCTGGGCGCGAGGCTGGACCTCCGACACGGTCTGGGGCGTCAGACTGTGGATCCCCTATTTGTCGCTGCCTGTCGGGTTCGGCCTGTTGCTTCTTCAACTGGTTGCCGACCTTTTTGCAGTCCTCATTGGAATAGACAAACCCTTTGGATTGGAGGACGCTTAATGGATCCGCTCATTCTTGGTCTTCTGGTCGCATTGGCCACAATTTTCGTGTTGTTTTCAGGTGTTTCTGTGGCGCTCGGCTTGCTGATTGTTGCAGCTGGATTCCTGATCGTCTTTGATGGCGCGCGTTCGCTTGAACTGATGCCAGAAATCCTGTTCGGAAAACTGGATAACTTTGCCCTGCTGTCCATACCGATGTTCATTATCATGGGTGCCTCGATCGCATCGACCAGGGCCGGAGCCGATCTCTATGAAGCCCTGGAGCGGTGGTTGACGCGTGTGCCTGGCGGACTGGTTGTTTCTAACCTTGGTGCCTGTGCCTTGTTTGCCGCCATGTCAGGTTCGTCACCGGCAACTTGTGCTGCAATCGGCAAGATGGGCATCCCGGAGATGCGCAAGCGTGGCTACCCTGACGGCGTTGCAGCCGGTTCCATCGCCGCCGGTGGCACCCTCGGTATTCTGATCCCGCCCTCGGTCACAATGATCGTCTACGGCATTGCGACCGAAACCTCGATCGGTCGCCTCTTTCTGGCGGGCGTGGTGCCCGGTCTCATGTTGATGGGGCTATTCATGGCCTGGTCGCTCTATTCTACCTGGCGCAGCGGAAACGCAGATGTCTTAAGCGCGGGTAACTACAGCTGGGCTGAAAAGTTCGAAATTCTACCGCGTGTTCTGCCCTTCCTGCTAATCATCGCCGGCGTACTCTACGCCATGTACGGTGGCATTGCCACGCCATCGGAAACGGCTGCGGTTGGCGCGCTTTTGTGTCTCCTGATCGCAGTGATCATCTACAAGCTCTGGAACCCAGCTTCGATTTGGGTGGTGTTGCGCGACAGCACGAAAGAAAGCGTGATGATACTCTTCATCATCGCTGCAGCAGGCGTTTTCTCTTACATGCTGTCCTCGCTTTTCATCACGCAGTCAATTGCCGAATGGATCGGTACACTGGACGTGAACAGATGGATTTTGATGGCTGCGATTAACCTGTTTCTTTTGATTGCGGGTTTCTTTCTGCCACCAGTTGCGGTGATCCTGATGGCAGCTCCAATTCTGCTGCCAATCATTACCAGCGCCGGTTTTGACCCAATCTGGTTTGCCGTAGTGCTTACCATCAACATGGAAATCGGACTGATTTCTCCTCCGGTTGGCCTGAACCTTTATGTGATCAACGGGATCGCCCCGGACATCTCGCTCAAGACAATCCTGAGGGGATCTCTGCCCTTCGTTGCCTGCATGGTGTTTTCCATTTTCCTGCTGTGTCTGTTTCCGGGACTGGCCACATGGCTTCCTGATGCAATCATGGGAGCAAGACTGTGAGTTTTCTGGCTGATCTTCTGTCAACAGTCTTTGAACGCAGACATCGCCCTCGAACCGCGGAGCTCGCCGACAATCGGTCGCTTCCCGCTCTGACCGCCGATCTGATTGGCGCAACGGGGGAAGTGTCCGGGTTGACCATGGCGCGGCAGATCCTCACCCGCTATGCGGCCATGGATAACGACGCAAAACGGGACTTCTTCCATCATCTTGCAATGGAGATGACTGTCTCGGCACCCGCAGTAAGTGAAGCACTTGAAGCCTACAAAAAAGGGCAGTCGAAAACCAGCTACCGAGCGTTCATGGCGGCCGTCGAGCCACCGCGACAGGAATTGATCCGGAGGCTCAATCAGGTTCCAGGCGCAACGCGCTCTTTGGTCAAAATGCGTGAAGACTTGTTGCAATTTGTGCGGGGCGACGATGCGTTGCAGGCGCTTGATCTTGATTTCCGCCATCTTTTTGCAAGCTGGTTCAATCGCGGTTTCCTCGTATTGAGGCCCATTAGTTGGGAAAGCCCGGCACAGTTCCTGGAAAAAATAATCGCCTACGAGGCTGTCCATGCGATCAACAGCTGGGAGGATTTGAGGCGGCGACTGGAACCCGCTGATCGCCGCTGCTTCGCTTTTCTCCACCCGGCCATGCCGGAAGAACCGCTGATCTTCGTAGAAGTGGCGCTGACAAAAGGGGTGCCTGGATCGATTCAGTCGCTGCTGGCTGAAGATCGCGAACTGATCCAGGCGGAAGACGCAGACACTGCGGTGTTCTATTCGATTTCCAATTGCCAGGCAGGTCTTGCCGGAATTTCCTTCGGCAATTCTCTAATCAAGCAAGTGGTGGCTGACCTGTCTCTGGAACTGCCCGGGTTGAAGACATTCGTTACTTTGTCGCCTATCCCGGGACTAACCCGCTGGCTGGATGCAGAGGGGCTCGTTGAAGAGACTGACGATGACAGTCGGACGCAGAGCCTGGCGGCAAGCTATCTGATGACAGCCAAGCGCGCAGACGGTTTGCCGCTCGACCCTGTGGCGCGGTTTCACCTAGGCAATGGAGCATTGATTCACAGGGTCCATGCGGGGGCGGATACGTCGGAAAAGGGCATGCAGCAGTCTGCCGGTGTCATGGTCAACTACCTCTATGATCTGGCGAAAGTCACACAGAACCACGAGCAATTCGCGTCCGCCCACGCCATTGCGGCATCCCCAGACATCCGGTCGCTGAGCGCGGCCGCTGAGGAGGAAATGGCCTAGAGCATCGCTTGTCCTTGCGGGCGTTTGAGATGCGCTAAATCTTTGATTTTTTTGCGGTTTCCAGCCGCATTTCAGGTTTCCGTTTTCGTCGGAGCCAATGAAGGAGCTTACCCTATGACCAACGCCCTTTACGACCAGTTCTTCGGAAAGCACGCTGGCAAGGAAACACCATTCCTTATTCTTGAGGACGGGTCCGTGGTTACACACGCGGAGTTCCTGAAAATTGCTTCTCAGCTCGCCCATGTGTTGTCGGCAATCGGGTTAGAGCCAGGTGATCGTGTTGCAGCACAGGTTCAAAAATCGCCTATGGCATTGGCGCTGTACGGTGCCTGTGTTCAGGCTGGAATTGTCTTTCTGCCTTTGAACACGGCCTACACAGTCGATGAACTGAGTTATTTCATTGAGGACAGCGGGGCGAAGGCAATTGTCTGTGATGGCAGAAGTGAACATTTGCTGGCCCCTGTTGCTGAGAAGCTGGCGGCTGAAATTGAAACGTTGAATGCCGACGGAACCGGAACACTGACAGACCGCGCAAAATTGATGCCGACTGAATTTGTTCCGGTTGAACGGACCGAAAATGATCTGGCTGCGCTGCTCTATACATCAGGTACAACCGGACGATCCAAGGGGGCGATGCTGACCCAAGGAAATCTGCTTTCAAACGCGCGTTCACTTGCAGAGCAATGGAAGTTCTCGGCAGACGATGTCCTAATGCACGCACTGCCAATCTTTCATACGCACGGATTGTTCGTCGCCACCAACGTGACGCTTGAAGCAGGTGCTGCAATGATCTTCCTGTCGAAATTCGATCAGGATGCCGTAATTGGGTTTTTGCCCAAAGCTACCACAATGATGGGTGTGCCAACTTTTTACAGCCGGCTCCTGCAGGATGAACGCTTCACCCGAAATCTGACGAGCCATATGCGTCTGTTCATATCGGGCAGCGCGCCTCTGCTAGCCGAAACGCATGTGCAATTTGAGCAGCGAACCGGGCATCGGATACTGGAACGTTACGGGATGACCGAAACAAGTATGAATACGTCAAATCCTTACGATGGCGAGCGCCGCGCTGGTACCGTCGGCTTCCCGCTTCCAGGTGTCGAACTCAAAGTCACCGATCCGGCTACAGGAGTGACCCTGTCCCAGGGCACAGTGGGCCAGCTGGAAGTTCGCGGACCGAATGTGTTCAAGGGATACTGGCAAATGCCGGAAAAGACTGCCGAAGAACTGCGTGAGGATGGTTTTTTCATCACTGGCGATCTGGGGAAAATAGATGAGGATGGCTATGTCCACATCGTCGGCCGCAACAAGGATCTGATCATCTCCGGCGGTTACAACATCTATCCCAAGGAAATTGAATTGGTCCTGGATGCTCAGCCAGGTGTTCGAGAAAGCGCCGTTATCGGTGTCCCGCATGCTGATTTTGGCGAAACCGTCGTGGGGGTATTGGTTGCCGATACAAAAACCGTTCCGGATCTGGATGCGATCTTGCAGACCGCCGGGGCGTCCCTGGCGCGTTTCAAGCATCCGCGAAAGCTGGTCATGGTGGACAGTCTGCCGCGCAACACGATGGGAAAGGTTCAAAAGAACATCCTTCGTGAGCAATACAAGAACGCGTTTGGGCCCGCTTAGAAATTTCTATTATTCCGGCTCTCGTTGAATGCTGGCTTATAAAAAAGAAACACCCCCGCGTAACGCCGGGGTGTTTCTGGTTTAATCAGCTTTTAGAAGGTTCAAACGTGAACGCTTAGTTCCAGCCACCTGCATAGGTCTTGTAAAAAATGTGCAAGCCCACCTGACCGCGTTTGGCCATGGATTTGGCCCATCTCGGATTGACATATGTCGCGTGATAGTGGGTCGAAGCGTCGACCATTTTCAGGTAGCGCTTGCCGTCAAGTACGTCCATGGCAAGACGCTGTGCTGTTTTCCAAGAGCCCTTGGCCGAGATCCTGTCCTTGATACCGTCACATGCGAACGAGAATTGGCAACGGTTGCGCTTGTGCCGGTTCTGGTAGACCACACCGCAGATTGATTTTGGGTATGAAGGGTTCTTGACCCGATTGAGAACCACCTGAGCAACAGCAACTTGACCTTCTTCAGTCTCGCCGCGCGCTTCAAAATAGATCGCTTCAGCCAGGCAGCGCTGTTCTTTCTTGGTTCCGACCGACAACGGCAGGGGTTTTTGGGCCCACCAATGTGGATTGTCAGGGTCTTCCTCCGGGGGCAAGTCCTGTTCGTATTTGGCAGCACCAAACAACGCATCGAATGGTTCTTTGGTTTCCTTGACGCTTTCAGGCGCATAGGCGGAAACCAGTGAGAAGCTCGCGGCCGCAGCATTGCGCGCCATCATGACTTTCTGCAGATCAAGCGGGCCGCCTTCCAGCAGACCGTCTTTTCCGGCCTTGGCCAGAAGCGACGTTTCCGTGGCATTGAGAGGTTCAGGTTTCACAAAAGCAACGCGAGGCAGATCTTCAGGTTTCTTTTCGGTCGAAATCAGGCTCGACATGGCAAAAATGTTACCCGCAGCCATGTCCGTGAATCGCCGATCCGGCGCCACGGTGATCAGGCGATCGCCCTTTGCGGATGTGTTGCTTTCAAGCTTCTCCGGTAATTCGGTCGGCAAAACGCTGTTGGCGACATCCTCCAGGCCCACAAGTGGCTTGGGTACGAAATCTTCATCTGCAGACGTAAGCATCAGCACCGGTGCACTGGTATGATCCGGCACCGGGGTTGAAGCCAAAGCTAGCTGCGGCGTGAGCTTGGACGTGAAATTGGCCGGTTCAAGCGCCATCATCCAGCGCGGCGATTGTTCGCTGCGCGCGTTGATAAGGGCGAAGATATCTTGTTCACCAACTGCTGCACCGAGCCCAAGGTAGATCACGGGGCTTGCAACAAGCACGTTTTTAAGCCGGCGCAAATGCGCTCGGACCGGGTTATAATTTTGTGTCACTGTAGAAGATAACCGCTTTCCGTTGCGGGATTTCGGGCCAAACATACGCAGCCAACTCCAACTCGTTACACATCGTCCAATTACGCCGGACGGAAAATGCTGATGCTTTGTAAACAGCAGCAACGAGATTGAAGATGTCCGCTTAACCTTGAAAGACCGTTAATAAGAATAGAATTCGCAGGATTTCGATGAAATTCCCTGCTGAAAGCGTTTGGTATGGTTAATACTACTAAGTAATTAACCGTCAATTCAGGACAGCTTTGTGTGAATTGGTACCGACTAGCGACCGCCGACTCGCAAACCGGGAGCCGGTCGCTCGCTCATCAGTTGTTGTCGGAATCGGAAAAGTGCCGCAGGTCGACCACCTGTTGCTGTCGAGGTTGCCCCAGTTGGTTCCACCAGATCGGCATTTTCCACCAGTCGCCGAAAATTCTGCTTGTGAAGATGGCGACCGGAGATGGCTTCGATGGACGTTTGCAGATCGGTGAGCGTAAAGCTTTCCGGCATCAATTCGAAGATAACTGGCCGGTACTTGAGTTTGCCGCGTAAACGAGAGATTGCCGTTGCCAAAACCCGCCGGTGATCAAAGCGCATGGCTGCGCCCAAAAAAGGAAAAGTCTCGCGCTGCTGTGCAGCGGGCCGGCCATCTCTCTTTGCTTCTGGCACCAGTCCGGCTTCGTAAAGAAGTTCGAACCGCTCAAGAGCACGTTCTTCATCCCAGTTTGCGGTTTCGGTTCCAAAGGCCAGGTGAATGCGTTCTTTCCGGCCTAGCGCTCTGGGTGGTTCACCGGCAATCGGCGGTTCATCAGCCCAGGCATCGAGCGCAGGCAGGATCTCTCTGTCCAGTAGAGCAGGGCGGCCATTTCGCCAGTCTTCCCAGGGAAAATAGTCGTACCAGGAACGCCAGGCCGAGTTATGCCGCGAAAGAGTGTTCTCTGAGCCAGGTGTTTGCCGCGTCAGTGCCAGATAGCCGACCGACACCACGTGAGGGCCTTCGTCGCCGGACACGCGATGCCGTCCACGATCGCCGAACGTGTAAAGCTGTTCCACATATCCAAGACGCAGCGCAGTCTGATTTTCTACCCAGGCACGCAGGCCGATCTCGAATGTTCTGTGATGAATAGGGTCAAAGGGGCCAAACGGTAGACCGTCTTGTACCGCATCGTGTACATCGCTCATATGCACGATCTGTGGCACGCCTTCGGCAACCGAAACAATAACGGCATTCAATCCGATCTCAATGCTGGCGTGCCGGTGAGGCATCTGTTCTCCAACTATCGCGCAAGGTGTGCCAGGGTTGCTGCTGCTTAATTCCCGGTGAAGACCGATACAGGTTCAAACCCGATCCATAATAATTTTTAGTCCGGTCGATTCGACCCCTGTCTTCATAAATGTCTCGAAGTTCACATCAGTCAATCGGCATGACAAAAGGTGTGCCTTCAAAAGCGTTGGCGCCGCGACCGATACTGCGGATAGCATCAATCATGCGCCCTTCACGGCCAAGTTTTTTATCTGCCATGGCAACGATGCGTGCATTGGGAGTGGCTGAAGGAGACCGTTCCCGCAACAGATCGGCGAGGCGACGTTCATCTGCTTCCGGATTAAGCGCGCAAGCCGCAACATAGGCTCCGGCTGTCGATCGGCTGATCCCGGCCCAGCAGTGGATGATCAGAGGTGCTTGCCGGTCCCAGTTTTGGATGAATGCAAGAAATTGCTCGATGTGCTGCTCGCTGGCTGGTGTTAGGCCAGCCACGGGATCGACGATATCGTTAAATGCCAGAAACAGGTGCCGCTCGGGCAAAATACCAAATGGGGTTGGTACATCCATTTCGGCATTGATCAGTGTCACCACTGTTTTTGCCCCGGTCGCGGTGACCGTATCAGGCAATTTTGATAGGGAACATACGTGCAGCATTTCGAGACCAGATTATTCAGTTGTGAGTTCGAACCCTAGAGCTATTCGCTAGTAAGGTCACCCGGCTGAGTGATGGCTTTTTGATTTTTCCCGCCTTCACGAAGCGCTTCGATCTCATCAAAACGTTGCATGAACTTTTCCTGCGCCTTGGCGACGGGGAGCGGTTTCAAGCCAAGGTGCAATTGTCCCTCGCTGTTCTGTGGAAATCCACGGGGGCGTCCGAAAATCTTCGCGGCTTCCTGCTTCTCGAATCCGGCAAGCTCAACAGCCTCGAAATAGGCGCAGATGATGTCTGCCCGCTTGGCCAGTTTTTTCACCGTTTGCGGTATTTCGGCAGGGAGACCGAATCGCAGATGGATCGCCCCTTGCAATCGTGCCTCGACACCTTTGTAGGCTTCGCCAATGACCGCCTTGAAGGGCGAAATCATGTCGCCGATAACATACTCGGGCGCATCATGAAGCAGAACCGCAAGGCGCCAGTGGGGCGGGAGATCCGGTTTCAAGGTGCGTGCAATGTCTTCCACGACCAGTGAGTGTTCTGCGACAGAAAATGCGTGATCGCCGTAGGTCTGGCCGTTCCATCGCGCCACTCTGGCGAGACCGTGCGCAATGTCGGAAATTTCAACGTCGAGAGGCGAAGGGTCCAAAAGATTCAGGCGCCTTCCGGACAGCATGCGTTGCCACGCGCGCGGGGGTTTATCAGAGCGGGAAGAGGGCATCGGTCCTCAAAACAAAATTAGTGTCAGTTTGCGGCGTCTGTTTCGGGCCAAGTGAAGGTGGCCCAGTCCGGGAGCTCTACCTGAATTTCCAAATCGCCGCACAAAATCGGAGTGTCGTTGTCTTTGGCTTGTCGAACCTTGTCAAGACGAAGCAGAGCAATGCCGATGTTTCTATCTTCCACAGTGGTGGAAGATCCCATCGTGCCGATATTTTTGCCAGAGGCGGTCAGTCCGGTGCCTTTTTCCGGAAGCAGCCCTTCGCTCGTGACCGGAACGAAGCGCTTTCGAGCACTGCCTCTATGTTGAACGCGCGAAACAACTTCCTGGCCGACGTAACATCCCTTTGAGAAGGAGACGCCGTTCAGTTGATCGAGGTCTGCATCGTGAGGGAAAATGTCCGAGTAGTCGTAGTCCTTGAGCCCTTCGGGTACAGCGCGTTCGATCCTGTGAAATTCATAAGTGGATTGATCAACCGGCTTGCCGCCTAGTTCCTGTGACAGCGTGGCGACAGGACCCACGAAACGTTGTCCGAGGTCGCCCAAACGTGGATCGGTGACACTCACATGCGCGCTACTGGCTTGCGCGGGCGCGCCCCAGGCTGCAACAACACCGGTTTCGTCTGATAACAATTCCAGATCCACCTTGGCACGCAGACGGTAGAACCCCAGGCGTTTTAGGAGATCGGCAGCGGTACATTTTGGTGCATCCAGCAGATAGGCGTCTCCGCTTTTGTAAATCAGAAAGTCAAACAGGATTTTACCCTGTGGGGTCAGCAATGCGCTTGATCCTGCGCCTGTCTTGTCGACACCCTCAATATCCGCTGTCACCAGGTTCTGCAGAAAATGGGATGCATCTGCTCCCGAAACACGGATCAATGCCCGGTCGGTAAGGTGGGCGAAAGAAATGGATGGCACAGGGCGCTCCTCAATAAGATGCGTGTGTAGCGTAAAATTCAGACCCTAGGCCAAATAGGCGCTTTGAAGCGCGTGGGCAAGATGCGGAATTCGCAACCTGCATCTGGTTCTTTCGCCGCTTGCCGCGTATAAGCCCGGTAAATTCATATCAAACGCAAGCAAACCATTGCCGGAGGTGCCTTATGAGCGCGACCTATGACCTGATCCTGAAAGGTGGAACCGTTGTTAATCAGGACGGTGAGGGGCAGCGCGATGTCGGTATCAAGGACGGTCGTATAGCCGGGATCGGGTCTTTTGACGGATCGCAGGCCGGCAAAGTGATCAACCTCACCGGTTTGCACGTCCTGCCAGGTGTCATGGACACGCAGGTACATTTTCGCGAGCCAGGTCTGGATCACAAGGAAGATCTGGAATCAGGTTCCCGCGCTGCTGCCATGGGCGGCGTCACTTCGGTATTTGAAATGCCGAACACCAATCCTTTGACAACTTCGGAAGCGGCGTTGGCGGACAAGGTCCGGCGTGGCCATCACCGCATGCACTGCGACTTTGCATTCTGGGTTGGCGGTACACGGGAAAATGTAAAGGACATTCCTGAGCTGGAGCGGCTGCCGGCCGCTGCTGGCATCAAGGTATTCATGGGGTCCTCCACCGGGGATCTTCTTGTGGAAGATGATCAAGGCGTAAGGGACATTCTTTCCACGACACGTCGGCGTGCGGCATTCCACTCTGAAGACGAGTTTCGTCTCAGGGAACGTGAGGGAGAACGGGTCGAAGGCGACCCGAGTTCACATCCGATCTGGCGCGATGAGGTCGCCGCGTTGCAATGTACGCAGCGCCTGGTGAGCATCGCGCGGGAAACCGGCGCCAAGATCCACATCCTGCATTTGTCGACTGCTGAAGAAGTTGACTACCTGATCGACCACAAGGATGTGGCTTCGATTGAAGTAACGCCGCATCACCTGACACTGACAGATGAAGCCTATCACCGGCTTGGGACGCTGGTGCAGATGAACCCGCCGGTTCGCGCGCCGCGCCATTCGGAACGTCTTTGGTGGGGGCTTCAACAGGGTATCCTGGACATATTCGGCTCAGATCATGCGCCACATCTTCTGGAAGAAAAGCAGAAGCCCTATCCGGCATCGCCCTCAGGCATGACAGGGGTGCAGACGCTGGTGCCGATCATGCTTGACCATGTCAACGCTGGCCGGTTGAGCCTCGCACGGTTCGTCGACATGACCAGCGCTGGGCCGGCGCGCCTGTTCCAAACAGCACGCAAGGGCCGGATTGCTGTTGGATATGATGCGGACTTTACGGTCGTCGACCTGAAGCATAAGGAAACCATCCGTAATGAATGGATTGCTTCCAAGTGTGGCTGGACACCGTATGACGGCAAAGAAGTCACCGGCTGGCCAGTCGGCACGATCGTGAGAGGCCAGCGAGTCATGTGGGAAGGGGAACTATCGACGCCTTCGCGTGGTGAAGCGGTAGTCTTTCAAGATGGCATGAAGTCCTAAAAAAAGCGGATAGCTGGATCGCTTTTTGTTGGAAACTGCGAAAGCAGCTTCTGGCATCCCACCCGGTTGCGCAACTTTTCCCGACCTGATCAAGAACGAGCGGCGATTCCGTACAAATTGTGATGTGAATAACAGCTTGAAGCCCGCTACAATGAGATACCGGGGAAAAGAACGAAGGAAACCAATGAGTAACCGTCTTTCCTAACCCGATCTACACAGGTCGCTGTTAGTGTTTTTTACGAGCTTATTGAGTTTTGCGTTGGGGAGCTCTGGGATGCTGTCGATACATAAAAATAATTGGAATACACGCACAAGCGTACTCGCGAAGATCGCTGGTGCCGCGCTTTTGTCTATCACCTCTCTTTCCGGAGCCGCAGCTCGCGATGCTGCGCCCGCTGCCGAAAGTGAGCCACAGGAAGCGGCACCGCTGCATATGCTGGTGTCGCTGAACGAGCAAAAGATCAAGGTATATCAGGGTCTCGATCTGATAGAGACGTCTCCGATATCCTCTGGAAAGAGCGGATACAGCACGCCGACTGGCGTCTTTTCAATTCTGGAAAAGCGCCGTAAGCACTTTTCAAATCTCTACGACAATGCGCCAATGCCGCTCATGCAGCGGTTGACTTGGTCAGGCATTGCATTGCACGTGGGCAAACTTCCCGGGTATCCGGCCTCTCACGGTTGCATTCGTTTACCGCGCCCATTTGCAAGCTCGCTCTACAATTTGACAAATCGGGGTATGCACGTTGTTGTAACCCGCGATCTGACTGAACCTGTTGGCGTGCGCCACGGTGTGCTGCCGCAACCTTTTGTACCAAAGACAGAAGTTGCCAGCCTTTCCGGAAAGACAATTGCGGCTGATCCGGCTTTGCGCGGCGCCATTCGTCCTGTGATACTCGAAAATTCCGTGCCTTTGCTACAGCCGGACAACCCGCATTTTGACCGGCCGCTGCGCATGATTATCACGCCGCAAAAACCGCTCAGCCGCATGAAGGTCCTGCAGCGTCTTCTCAATCAGATGGGGTTTAACGCAGGTCCGGTTGACGGCGTCATGGGCCGAAAGACCCGCGCTGCAATCAGCCTCTATCAGGAAGGTGCGGAACTGCCGGTAACCGGCCGCGTCACGGATGCAATCGTCGCTCGCATTCACAAGGACGCCGGATACGAAAAGCCTCACAATGCTGTCTTGCGTGTGCGCCGGAAATTCAGAGACATCTATCAGGCTCCCGTATCTGTAAAAGAGATTGATCGGGAAATCGGCACGCATGTCTTTACTGCGCTCCAGTTCAAGCAGGGTGAGAGCTCCGTCGACTGGATTGCAGTTTCAGCTGAAGGCGCACGTGGTGGCGCTTCCATCGATTTGCTGGAACGGATCGACATTCCCGAAAAGGTGTCCAAAGAACTCTCGAAAATGCTAACGCCGGGTACGTCCCTGACGGTTACGGATCGAAGCTTCAAGCGGAACACCGGCCTGGGCACCGACTTTGTCGTGATCACACGCTGATCCAGGCCAGATAACGCAATATGCCCCCGCTCCGGCGGGGGTTTTTGTTTCAGCATGAAGCCAAAACCTCCCGTCCGTCACCATACTGTCGTCTCCCTGACGTATCGCAAGGCGGTAATTCGCTCAGAAACCGGGGAGACCTTGATGGCGCAGAACACGCTGACAGCATCAAAAAAACGGCTCAAGAAAGCGGTGCACCGCTCCGATGCTTCATCCAGTGAGGGGATGTTGGAGCGGCTGTTCACCTTCGTTTTCAAAGGCCTGGTCTATCCGCAGATCTGGGAAGACCCGGACGTTGACATGAAGGCCCTGCGCCTGACGCCTGAATCCCGAATGATCACCATCGCCTCTGGTGGGTGTAATGTGATGTCGTACCTCACCGCCAATCCCGCAGAAATTATGGCAGTCGACCTGAACCGGGCACATGTCGCGTTGGGGCGCCTGAAGCTGGCGGCTGCAAAACATTTCCCTAATTACGAGACATTCTACCGGTTTTTCGGCGAGGCGGATGAAAAAGCCAATGTGGCAGCCTACAACCGTTTTCTGAAAGACAATCTTGATCCAGACACGGTTGCCTACTGGGAAGGCAGGGACCTGGCCAACTGGGGACGCAAACGGATTACGCTTTTCTCTCGTGACCTCTACCACCACGGCTTGCTGGGTTACTGCATCGGCTTCGGCCATCTGATCGCACGTCTTTATGGCATCAATCCGAAACACATGGTCAAAACAAGGTCTCTGGAAGAGCAAAGGAGCTTTTTCGATACCGCTCTTGCCCCGCTTTTCGACAAACGACTGGTGCGTTGGGCAACGTCAAAAAAGATGTCTCTTTACGGACTGGGCATTCCACCGGCACAATATGACGCTCTGGTTTCCGCCAACGCGGATGGAGACATGTCCGCGGTTCTGCGGCAGCGACTTGAAAAGCTGGCCTGCGATTTTTCCATGAAAGACAACTATTTTGCCTGGCAGGCATTCGGTCGAAGTTATGCGCCTTTGGGCAGCGAAACCTCAGCCGAGTCGGGGCCGTTGCCGCCATATTTGGAGTGGACCAACTTCGAGGATATTCGTGAACGAGCCGGTCGTGTCCGTTTTCTGAACCGCAACTTTACTGAACATCTTCAAACACTCCCTGACGATACGCTGGACGCTTATGTTCTGCTGGATGCGCAGGACTGGATGACAGATCAGCAACTCAATTCACTCTGGGCAGAGGTCACGCGGACGGCACGTCCTGGCGCTCGGGTCATCTTCCGTACGGCAGCAGAACCAACTTTGCTTCCCGGGCGGGTCGCTGACCAGATCCTCAATCGTTGGACATACGAGGAAGAGGAAAGCCTTGAGCTTGGTCGACAAGACCGATCTTCGATCTACGGTGGCTTCCATCTTTATGTCTTCAACGGCTGATATCAGATCGGAGAGATGACCTCATGAGCGAAGCCGCTGAGACAGCTCGGTTGATGGATACGATTTATCGCCACCAACGTCATTTTTATGATCTGACCCGCAAATTCTATCTACTTGGCCGCGATCATCTGATTGAGCAGTTGGATCCACCAGCAGGTGGTGCTGTGCTGGAACTCGGTTGCGGCACGGGCCGCAATCTGATTGCGGCGGCAAAAAGATATCCGCAAGTGCGTTTCTATGGTCTCGATATCTCGCAGCACATGCTGGATACGGCTGCCACGAACATCAGCAGGGCGGGTTTAAGTGATCGGATCAGCTTGATTCAGGGCGATGCTGCCAACGTGTCGGCAACCGACGCTTTTGAAGTTTCGGGTTTTGACCGGGTGTTTTATGCCTACACGCTCTCCATGATCCCGATCTGGCGGGAAGCGCTTGGTGCTGGAGCTGCTAAGTTAGCTGAAGGTGGCCAGATCCACGTGGTCGACTTTGGACAGCAAGGCCAGTTGCCTGTTTGGTTCAGGAAAGTCCTTTTCAAATGGCTTCAGTCTTTTCACGTGACACCACGTGCTGACCTGAAAAGGGAACTGGAAAAGATTTCTGAGCAAACTGTTTCTGACCTGATGTTCCAACCGCTTTATCGAGGTTACACAGATTATGCTGAATTGGTGAAGTGCAGGTAGCGGGGCAACAACGGAATTGAAGAAGAACTGCGCAAGATTGGCAACGGTAATTTCTTGACATGAGAGGGAGTAGATCCTCGAAAGTCTTATGAGTCACATATATTATACGGTGATCATTTCCATAATTCATGCAACAGTATATTTTTGACGTAGCGTTAAAGGTGTACTTGGAGGGGTTATGAGTGAAGCTGATAATAACATGGATCCGGCAGCCTGGGATCCGGCTTATGACGCGGTGAGCGCAGCGCCGAAACACCATAAAGTGTTGTTTGAGAATGATAAACTTCGAGTGCTTGAAGTTACTCTGGAGCCGCTGGACGAGGAACCGCTTCACCATCATCGTTGGCCGTCAGTATTTGTTTTGGACGAACTTCACGACCAGGTCCGGGATGTCTCTCCCGAAGGTGTGGAGTTGCCGCCGAGTCGCGATGTCTTGCGAGCTATCGAAGCATGGGATGGTCAATCGAGTCTTGTCGTTCATATGGCACCGCAGCCACTCGGACGCGTGCTGAACAAGGGCGACACAAATATCCACGGAATTAGGATTGAGATAAAGGGTTAGCAGAGGTTTTGAACTTTAGGTGGCGGAAGCTTAGATAAAGCTGGGATTCGTCCAACGTCTTGCAGATCCATGCAAGACCATCCTGGCTGGATGGCGAGTGTTCGTCGGTTAAGTTTGATTGGCCGCTTTTGTGGGATCAAGCTCCTACTGAGGTTCACACTATGTTGTTCGTTCTAGATTTGGCAGAACAACGCGCGACGAGGATGAGAAATGTCGGGCAATCAAAATCAAGCTGACTATTGGAGTTCGGAGAGTGGCTTGAAATGGATTTGGTTTGAGAAAGAACTTGATCTTGTATTCAATGCCGTTGATGAAGCCTTGATAAGAAAATCGTTACCCCAAACGGGCGAAAGTGTTCTGGATATTGGGTGCGGTACAGGTGCAACAACAAGAACGTTTTCAAAGTACATTTCGCCTGGGGGGCAATCGCGAGCGGTGGACATTTCGCCGCCAATGATTGATCAGGCGAAAGCTCACGTACACGAGCATTCGGTGAAACCCACATACCATTTGGCTGATGTTCAAAGCGATCCGATTCCGGGGGCGCCGTTTGACTTGGTAATATCGCGATTTGGCGCAATGTTTTTTGCAGACTCAACTGCGGCTTTCGCCAATGTTCGTGAGCACATGAAGTCTGATGGAAGAATGGTGCTCGCTGCTTGGGCAAAGGCCCAGGGTAATCCTTGGTTCGAGGCGCCTAAAGACGGTGCCGTTAACAGGATGGGACCTATGGATCACTCTGATCCCAATGCGCCAGGGCCGCTTGGGTTTCAGAACATCGAACACGTTGTTGGTGTTCTGAGGCAATCCGGATTTGTCGACGTGTCCGGTGAGACAACGGATGTTATTCTGGCGCACCCGGGACCCCTCGAACGTGTTGCCGCGCTTGCCTCAAATATTGGGCCAGCTGCAAGAATTTTGAAGAAATATAACGGAACGAAGGCCGATGTTGAGGCGATCAAAAACTATGTCTTTGAAAGATTTCGGGGCTTTGAAACCGAGGGCGGCGTTCGCATTCCGGCAAGACTGAATTTCTTTTTCGCACGTAACGAGTAGTGAAAGCGAACACGACTGCAGCGACGACTTCATTCGCTTTGAATGCCGTTACCAATTGCAAAGCGGGTACACGTTAGAGGAAGGGCATAAAGTGAAAATTAGGCTCTTGAACGAGAACTTGGTTTCAGACCTTTGCTGGCTTGCAGAGTATGGGTTTTCGGCATGGATCGAATATGGGCGAACACGCATCCTCTTTGACACTGGTTGGTCTGACGTATGGTGCAGGAACGCCGAGACTGCCGAAATCGATGTTCAATCTGCTGACGTCATCGCGCTTTCCCATTTTCATAGTGATCATTCTCGCGGTCTGCTCTTTCATCCTTTCGTTGAGAATAAGAAACTCATCCTACACCCTCGAGTGATGACCGCGTTGCTTGACCCGTTCATAGAACCGCCTGATCGCCATCTCCCTCACAGGTATTCGGAAATTGAACGGAAAATTCGTTCTGATTTTCAGATCGTAGAGGCTTCAGAGCCTTTGGAATTCACATCAGGTGCGTTTTTTTTGGGTCAGATTCCCAGAGTAATACCATTCGAGCGAGGGTATTATTACGAAGACGCAATGGAAGATGACACTGCATTAGCTTTCCGGACCGACAAAGGGGCCGTCGTGGTGACTGGTTGCTCGCACAGTGGTATCTGCAACATTTGTACCTACGCAAAAGAGATCACCGGCCAAGATTTGCATGCAGTAATCGGCGGCTTCCATCTTGTTCACCCCGAGAAGCCTGCGGTCGAGGAAACGATCGAGTGGTTCAAAGCCGAGAAAATTCCCCGACTGCTACCGGTTCATTGTGTTTCCTTCGACATCCAGGCCCGTCTACAAACAGAATTTGAGTATGATCGGCCCGGAGCGGGGTCATTGATCGAAATCTGAACAATGGCTGTATCTACGTTTTTTGAGGAGGAGGCGAAGCAATCATGCTCAGAAGTTGCTTCGATAGCCGCTCGTAGGTGAAGGGGACCAAATGCGTTGATGGCGTTAACGCATGTCTTCGGCAACCATATTGGCCGCCTAATATGAGAGAGGTTTGCCTTTCTCACGAGAAATGCGGGTCAATCCGTGTGACATTTAGATTGGAACGAGTTTTCATTTGGGAACGCCGGGAGCAGCTTGACATTCTATTTTAATATCGAGATATTTCGATATATGGACATAGAAAAATCGATTTCGGCCCTGAACAACCCTGCAAGGCGCAGAATATTGGAGTGGCTCAAGGATAGGTCAAACTTTCCTCCTGCTTTGCCTGAGCATGCTGATCTGGAGGGCGTATGTGTCGGCTACATTCAGGAAAAGGCACAATTGTCCCAATCTACAATTTCAAATTACATGGGACTGTTGAAACAGGCGGGATTTGTCATTGCTGAACGCCATGGACAGTGGACGTTTTATCGTCGCGACGAAAAGAACATTCGGTTGTTCCTTGCCGCTGTTCAAGACGAACTGTTGAAGCCGTGAAACATTGAGAAGGTCGGGTGCCGAAACGCCTTTATGACCTGAAATACCGGAATATCGAAATATTACGATGGGAGCGGAGAATGATCGACCAAACTCAAAACCCAAAAGATTTGCTGGGACTTCCTATTCAATTGCCATGCGGCGCGAGTTTGAAGAACAGACTGATTAAATCTGCGATGTCTGACTCTCTGGGAGACGGTGAAGGCAATCCTACCAGCGACCAGATGAGACTCTACGAAAGGTGGGCAGAAGGTGGGGCGGCGCTATCGTTGATTGGTGAAGTTCAAACGGAGCCGCACCATCCGGAAAAACCAGGGAATCTTGTATTGATGCCTGGCGTTGATATGCCTGCCATGCAGGAGCTGGCAAGACGCGGATCAACAAATGGTGCGCAAATCTGGCCACAGCTTGGCCATGCAGGTGCGCTTTCGCATTTGCCGATCAGTCGGCCAAAGGGACCATCTCCACTTGATGTTGAGGGTCTTCAATGTGAAGGAATGTCCCTTGAAGACATTCGCGAACTTCCCGGTTTTTATGCAAGAGCAGCGAAGCTCGCAAAGGATGCCGGTTTCGGGGGTGTCCAGATCCATGCAGGCCATGGCTTCCTCCTTAGCCAGTTTCTTTCGCCGCTGTTCAACAAAAGAACGGACGCTTATGGCGGCTCCGTCGAAGAGCGGTTTCGCATCATCCAGGAAGTGCTGGATGAGGTCAGGGCGGTGGTTGGCACGTCTTTCCCAATCGGCATCAAGATCAACTCAACAGACAAACTAAGGGGTGGCTTGACCGAAGACGATGCATTGAAGGTTGTTCGTATCCTGGATCAAACTTCCGTTGATCTGATCGATATTAGTGGTGGAACCTACTTCCCAGGCGCCGCATCGAGTTCAGATGGTAGGTCATCTGGGCCCTACTTCCTTGAATTCTCCCGGCGCGCTAAAGAGTTGACCTCCATTCCCGTCATGGCGACGGGAGGATTTAGGACGCGTGACCAGGTGCATGCAGCCTTTGAGACGGACAGTGTGGATGCTGTTGGTCTTGCCCGCACCATGGTGCTCAATCCGTCGCTTGCAAATACCTGGTTGTGTGATGATAGCGGCGACCCAGACTTTCCTGTTTTTGTTTCACCTCCTCACGGCGGTGTCACGGCCTGGTATTCGATGCGCTTGACCGCTCTCGGCCAGGATAATGAGAACCAATTCGACATGACACCGGCGTTGGCCGTCGAACGCTACGAAAAACGTGATGCGCAGCGTTGCGACAAATGGCGAAAAAGGTTCCCGAAATCTTCGAATAGGAGTTGAATACAGCAATCAAAAAATCGCCAAATCCGGAATGACGACGCGGGTCATGCTGAAACTTGACTTTCAAACTGACCGACTTGCACATATTCGGCGCATTGGACGAACAACTGGCGAATGGGTTTAGCACATGAATGGACGGATGGGACTTGCGATCATCGGCTTGGGAATGGCCTCGAAGCCGCACGCACTTGCTATCAAGGATATGTCTGATCGGATTGATGTTCGCGGTGTCTTCGCCCGATCTGAAAAATCGCGCAATGAATTTTCGAACGCATATGGATTTCCGGTTGTCGAGAATATCGAAGCGTTGGTGATAGACCCAACGGTTGACGCTTTGTTGTTGCTCACACCGCCAAATGCACGCACCGAAATCATTTCGCTGTTTGCTGGGTCAGGTAAGCATATCCTTTGTGAAAAACCACTCGAGAGGACAGTCGATACCGCGACTAATATCGTTGAAACCTGTGAAAATGCTGGTGTCCGTCTCGGCGTCGTATTTCAACATCGATTTCGGGCAGCATCCCTAAAACTGTCTGAACTGATCGCTGCTGGAGACCTTGGCCAGATCCGTGTTGTCCGTGCTGACATTCCCTGGTGGCGCGATCAGGCTTATTACGACGACCCGGGTAGGGGAACTTATGAAAGGGACGGCGGCGGCGTCCTGATATCGCAGGCCGTACACACGCTTGACTTCATGTTGTCGTTGATCCCGCCCGTCACGGCTGTCCAGGCATTGTGCGCGACGACATCCTTTCACCAGATGGAAGCAGAAGATTTTTGTGCCAGCGCGTTTGAATTTGAAGGTGGCGTCGGGTCGATTGTCGCCAGCACGGCAAGCTTTCCGGGAAACGGGGAGAGCCTGTCGCTGGATTGCGACAACGCTTCTGTCTCACTCAAGTCGGGTAGCCTGACCATTAATTGGCGCGATGGACGCATCGATCAGTTTGGGGAGGAAGCTGATACCGGTGGCGGCGCAGATCCAATGGCATTCCCTTATGAATGGCACAAATCGCTTATTGGCGAGTTTACGGAAGCCGTTGCAGAAAATCGAGATCCACTCGTGACCGGCAGACAAGCACTGGAAGTCCACCGACTGATCCAGGCCTTGGAACTTTCGTCAAAACAGGGGCAGCGGATTGCGTTAGCCTGAGATTAATCGCCAGCTACAAAATAGTGCAGCGTTCCATCCGGTCCGATGCCGACCCTGTAAAACGTCCAGGCACCAAAGTCCTGCATCTCGGCGAAATCACCGGCGGTGACAATACGAAACATCTCAACCTTCTGATCCGGCGTCAGATCAAAAAGCGGATAGCGCGCAAAATAGGGCCAGATATACATCTCCTGCGGAGTGCCGGCATCGACATGCAGGAAACCGGCTTCCAGGGTATCAGCCAGAATCGCCAGGATCTCAAACCCTTCGCCATCGCCGGAGCTGGATTTCAGAAAATCAATCGGATCATCGATTTCGCCGAAGGAAAGCGTTGGCGGCAATTCGTTGCTCTCCAACACCATGCGGATACGTTCCATATTACCGGCAAGTGCAGCTTCTCTTAGTTGCGAGTGCATGCGCTTGACCGGTTTGGGTAGATAAGCGGTGTCATAGAGAACTTGCGGCAGATCGTCTGTGTCCTGATCCGTAGCTGTTTCACTGGTATCTGTTTCCGGCAGGGGGAGTTCGCTTTCCGGGAGACTGAGTTCTTCAGCAGGAATAGGCGCGGTTTGCAGTTGTTCAACGGGGTTTAGCGGGATTGTTTCCGTCTGGACAGGCTTCGCCAGACTTGTGCCGGTCGTGAGCAAGGCGATCAGAATTGCCGCTGAAAATTTCCGTCCCATGGCAACCGCCTCCTGGTTTCCAGCCCCTGGTATCCCGAGGTCCTTCCATAAACAATTCATGGCAGTGTGGAAACCGGGCAGATCGAATTTTCTCTTTCTTGTCATTGGATGTCAGGACGTTTATCGAGGGGTGGTCTGCCTTTTGGAACCCGGGCGGCGGCCTATAGAAAAGGACCGAGTGTGGCATTTTTTGAATACGCTCTGATCGGATATTTTGTTGGTATTCTGACAACAGCACCGGTCGGACCAGTTAATGTCATGGCCATTCAACACGCGGTTCGCAGCGGGTTTCACCACGGCGTCTATGTCGGCCTTGGGGCCGTTGTTGCAGACACGATTTATGCTGCTGCTGCAATTTTTGGCGTTGCCGCGGTAACGCAGTTCGTCGAGGGGCAGATCAAGCTCATTGAGATTGTCGGAGGTGCGCTTCTGATAATATTCGGCTTGAAGATCTGGAATACGCATCCTCATTTGAGCAAAAAGGGAAACGTCAAGGAACATGGCTTTTTAGGCGACGCCACAGCAGCCTTTTTCTTGGCGATTACCAACCCGGGTACGATCCTCGCCTTTGTGGCGATCTTCGGTGGTTTGGGCGACCTAAGGCCCGCTCATGACAACTACTTTGGCGCCCTGGTAATGGTTGCTGGGGTTACCGCAGGAGCAACATCCTGGTGGGTCATCGTTTCTGCGGCTGTTTCGCGATTCCGAACAAGAATTGACGACCAGTGGCTGGATCGGGCCAATCATATTGCAGGTGCCATTCTGCTTGCATTCGGTGCGTTGATTTACCTTGACCTTGCGTTTGATCTGTTCAGTTAGGTCTTTGTTGTGCCTGATCACATCAGGGCGAACTTTACAAAAACAAAAAGGCCGAAAATTCCGGCCTTTAGATCTGTTTGATTTCTAACGCGTCTACTGGAGAACGCGATTGACTGTGTAGTCGCCTTGCAAGATACGATCCGGTAAGCCCTCGGCCAGCTTGGCAACGGCATCTTCGCCGTAGGCGGCAACAAGGTCGGCAAGCGCTGTAAACATGGCTGCGTGAGCAACCGCATCCGCGTCTACGCCATTGGCTATGGCTTCTGCCCACGCGTCAGAGATAAAGCCAAGTGCAGCGCGTCTGATGTCTTCGTCTTCAGCAAATTCGGCTTCCATTGCCGCGTCAGCGTAATCGTCGTTTATCATTCGTTACCTTACCGGTCTGTCACTATCGCCCGGAGAAGTCACCGAAGTGCTTCTGCCTCGAATCTCATGGTCTGATCTTAGCACGGCAATTCGCGCTGATAAGTAACCGTGAACGCAAACTTAACGGCCACCCACAAATTTGATTCAAAAGGTTAACTAACTCGTAACAATTTGGGGATTTCTGCAGGATTTATCGCCCATATCGGCTGGTAACATCACTGATTATGACTTCACCTTCGCTCAGATACTGTCCCATAGCGATACGCGCAGCCTCTGTACACTCCTTATAAGCGACTGAGAAACCACGATAACCCTGGTTAAAACGCTCAATGAATCGGCGGCGGCGGTTTTCGTCCAGCGTTTCGGCGTCAAGGAAGTCTTCCATCCGGTCGCGCCAGGCAGGGGTGTCAGCCTGTTCACAAAGCGGGCGCAGAAAATGAAGAGCACCGAAAATCTCGGACAAGCGCATCAATTGCTGCTCATAAGGGGGCGCATCGGAAGAAATGTCTTGCGCAAGGACGGGTTGCCCCTGGAGCAACAAACCGAAGACCGCAACAAATGCGGTCCGCTGAAGGACTAATCGCGAGCACTTTTTCTTCATGGGCGGATCATGCTCACAGACCGCGTTTGCTGCAAGACCTATGGAGCCTTGATCCCAAGAATTGGTAAATCCGGATGGAATGCGTGAACGACAAATGCAAAGGTCACGTCATGAACCAGGGATTTTTCACCTGTACTTCCAGATCTTAGGGCCTCAACAGAACCAATTAAACGCCCCTGTCCGGTGTCGCTATTGTCCAGGATGGAGGCTTGCTCCCCAGTCCATCGCAGCTGGACCTTTTCTGAAAGCGCCACGGATTCGGAATTCCGGACATGATCCAGAGTGGCTGCAAACGTCTGCTCTCCATCGCGAACAACCACGACCCGGGCCATCGGGTTGATATGTTCAGGCAAGTCTCCCTGGTAGAGAGGGTAGGGCGCTGATCGGCTGTCATATCCGACATAAGGGTTCCGGCCATAATCGCGGCGCGCTGGTTGAGGGCGAGCCAGAACCAGGGCATCCGGATGTTCTTTTTGAAACGCACCGAATGCGACCACACGGGACGGGAGCATCTTCAGTTGCCGTCCTGAAAGTGTGCCGACAATCCCTTCACCGGTGAATTGTTGCCACCAGCTCTCTGTCTGCCGGTCATACATGACCAGATCTGAATTGCGTAGAAGGCCAGTCGTACCGAAATCGAGTATCTGTTTGTCCAGGCGGCGATCAAAGGCAATGGAGGAGTTACATAAGGGGCAATAGGTCACCGAAACCGGAACACTTCCGATCTCATCGTTGACGATCTCGTGCCAGATCAGGATCTGGAGTGGGTAGGCCTTGACGGTATCATCCTGAAACACCTGTATGACCGGTTCCCTATCTGTCAGCCAGGTAACGTCACGGGCGCGTTCAAAGCTTGGATTGTCGATTGAGGGAATACCGTCTTTTCGCGGGCCGCCGGAAAAGATCGTCTCCAGATTGATGGTCGTCTTGGAAAAGTCAGTCGTAAAACCACCCCGGCGCCACTGGTCCGGACTAGCAGCAACTGAACTTGCCAGGAGACTGAGCATCAGCGCCGCAAGTGCAAGTATCCCGGGCGGGGTGGTTTGAGGCGCTATCTTGTTCGGCATGCGGGGTCCCCAAAAACAGAGTACTTGCCGCTATCGTCCCAAAAACGGGCAGTGAAGGGGAATCACAGAACCGCAAACCTCCGTGAACCGGATCATGCTTGCATTAAGCGTCGGATCCGTTGGGGTGTTCCCGGGGTTGTCTGAAGATTGTCGATATCTGAGGGCAGTATCCACCTGGCGTCTGCGGCATCATCACCGGCCGATACTTCACCTGACAGATAGGGTCCGCTGAAGACTGTCAGGACGTAATGGGAGGAAACCAAACCCGCATCATCTCTTTGGATGGAATCGAACGTTTCAACCGGAACCCCGAGCCCGGCTTTCACACCGGTTTCCTCAAGGAGTTCCCGCTCCGCAGCGTTCCGGAGGCTCTCACCAAGTTCGACAAGCCCACCTGGCAGGCTCCAATAGCCCTTGAAGGGCGACTTGCCGCGCTTGATCATCAGCACAAAATCGTCCCTGACGCACAAAACGCTGACGCCGATACGCGGTGCATCTGGATAGTGCCGGGACATGGAAAGCCTCGAATAGAGGAAAGTGGTTAGGGTTCGAAACCAAAAAACTGAACCCTAGGCAAACAAGGCGTCAATTTCCGCTTGAGCACCATCGCCTTCGTGCTGGGTCGCTTCCGGTTCAACATGGCCGTGAATGACCGCGCCGGCAACTGCAATCAAGGGCTTGATCTCGTGGGTCGCCTTGTATGCGACTTCGCCTGCAACAGCACCCGGGTCCGGGGCATCACGCAACTGATCCTGGATCTCAACGACGAGCGTATTAATCTCGCCCACTTGCGTTTCAAGGTGCTCGCGAAGGTGAGTCGGGGCGGCATGATAGGCCTGGATCGCCAGTTGTTTGTCTTTGAAAGTCGAATTCTCGAAATGCCCTTCGTAGTCCAAAGGCCCCCATTCGAGAACGTCTTCGGCGCAGTCTGGCATGTCGGGAAGCATCTCAAGAAGCATCATGACTTCGTTGAAATGATTGAGATAGTCAGTCGCAAGGCCGGTCTGGGCATTGATGTTTGCCTGTTCCAGCCTATCGGCTGCCAGATCTCCGGCGCCCAAAACTGGATCCAAACAGTCCATTCCCACCCCCTTGTTATTGACTTGAGTCCCAAGCTACTTCTTTTTTGTTTCCAATTGCCTAACTTGAAGGCAGCTTGTGGCCGATAGACCAAATAAACGGTCGTGAATTGGAGAGACAAATGTGTGGCCGCCTAGCCCTTACGACACCACCGGACGCGGTGAGGGATTTTTTCAGCTACACGGATCAACCGAATTTCCCGGCTCGCTACAACATTGCCCCCACCCAGCCGATCGCAACCGTTCGGTACGAATATGGAAAACGTAGGTTTCATCTATTGCGCTGGGGGCTCATTCCATCCTGGGTCAAAGACCCGGCTAGCTTTACGTTGTTGATCAATGCAAGAGCTGAAACCGCGGCAGAAAAGCCTTCATTTCGGGCCGCTATGCGCCATCACCGGTGTTTGATACCAGCAAGTGGTTTCTATGAATGGCGACGCACACCGGAAGGCAAACAGCCTTTCTGGATCCATCCTGCCGACGGTGAAATCATGGCATTTGCCGGACTGTGGGACACATGGTGCGATCCCGATGGTGGCGACATGGATTCAGGTGCAATTCTTACGATCGGCTCTAACCGGATGATGTCCGCAATTCACCACCGCATGCCGGTGATCCTGAAACCGGATTCCTTTGAAACCTGGTTGGATACCGCCAATGTCAACGTGCGGGAAGCCAAGAAGATGCTCCGACCTATCGAAGATGACTACCTTGTGGCCACCCCGATTTCCAACCGCGTCAACAAGGTCGTCAATGATGACGCAAGCATACTGGAACCTGTCGAATTGAGCGAAAAATCACCGCAATCAAAGCAGGCGAAATCCGAAAATAAGACGGACAAGAATCAGCTTGATCTGTTCTGATCAAGTCGCTTGACGAAGAATTACCGTGCAAAGTGTGAGCTCAGGTTATAGGGGAGAGGCAGTTCGGGTAAGGAATAAGAAATGACCGAGAGAGACGATCCGCTCCCTGAAGAAGTACCTGAAGATGCGACACTGGATGAAGCCCTGGCAGAAGCCTACAACAGGGGGCTGGAGTTGCAGAGGTCGGGAGACCTTGAAGGTGCAGAAGAGGCTTTTCGTCTGGCCCTTGCACTCGATCCGGAAGATACCGGCGGGGTCAGTATTCGTCTTGCAGCGATTGGCGCAGAGCGGGCGCCGGAGAAAATGCCGGATGCTTATGTCGCAACGCTCTTCGACCAACATGCGGACGTGTTCGACGAGATCCTTGTGGATGGGCTCGGCTATTGTGTCCCCTTGCTCCTGCGCGAGTTGATTGGCCGATTGAAAATCGGACCGTTTGACCGCCTGCTCGATCTCGGCTGTGGCACGGGCCTGACCGGCATGGCTCTTGCCGATTGTACTGTGCATCGTACGGGTGTCGACCTGTCGGAGCGCATTGTCGAACTCGCATTTGATCGACAGGTCTATGATGATCTCTATGTCGGTGAAGCTGTTGAATTTTTGGAAGAATTTGAAGATGATGACGGCGTGCGCGAGAAATGGACACTCGTTGCTGCGACAGACGTCTTCCCTTATCTTGGCGCGGTCGAGCCGTTCCTGCAGGCCGCTGCCGAACGTCTTGTTCCGCGAGGGTACCTCGCGTTTTCAACCGAAACCCTTGATGAAAAGGTTCTAGAGGGACGGTCTTATATGGTCGGGCCGAAAAATCGTTTTGCGCAAGGCGAAATCTACATTCGTTCTGCCTTGAATTCAGCTGGGTTCGAAATCCTGGCCATGGATCCAATCACCGTACGGCAGGAGGACGGCTATCCGGTTCCCGGTCACCTTGCGGTCGCACGGTTGATTTGATCGACAAAACTTAGTTGTCGTTCTGTCCCTTGTTTAAAAAATAGAATTCCCGGCGAAGTGCGGAATTGTGCCAAGGCGATTGCGAGCCTTGGGTCGCAGCATAAACATCTGCCTTGACCCGTTTCAGCATGATCTCGATTTCCAGCCCTGGTGTTTCGATATGTTTTAAAAGCGCGATGGTGAAGGGACTGTTGTCTTCATCGCCGTCCAGAGCAACTTCGCCAGGTGCAGTGGCAAACCCGATCAGAATATTGCCCCCGCCAGCGACAGGCGCAGCGAGACCGCGTTTGACAAAGGAGCTTCTGCTTGCGCCAAGCGTACGGGAGAACCGGCGTGAAAGCGGGTTATCTCGGCAGGCGTCCAAAAGCGCAATCGACAACCTTCCAGGCGCATTCATGTAATTGAGAACCATCCCAAGCTCGATCGTCTCGAAATCGACGGAAGTGGCATCTTCGAGTTTTGCATCAATGGGAATGAGAAAATTCTTGCCCCCCATCTGCATTGCATGACCCGCATAAAAGAACAGCGCAACATCGGCGTCCTGAATGTTGCGCACAAATGAGCGGATCGTACCCTCCATGGCACTCTTGCTCTGGTCCAGGCCTTGAATGACTGTGAAACCAAGCCGTTCAAGAGTTTGCGTCAGGTCGTTAGCGTCGTTTTTTGGGTTTGGCAGAATTGGGGCGTGCTCATAAGCCGAATTTCCAAACACCAGCGCGACGCGTTTGCCATCAGGCAGGTTGGTGACAATATTTTCCAGTTCATTTTCTTGAACGTGATCTTCCTTGGGTCCAATGATTGGGACATCAACGATCTCGATTTTCTTTTCTGGCGCCTTCAGATAGGTGCCATGAGCCCAGCCACGCATGCCGTTTTCAAGTTCTATCTCTATCCAGGCACCTTGCTGTGCCAGCATTTGAACTTCGGTGCCCTTCAGCATTCGGGCGATTTCAGGAAAGTTTGTGCCAGCACCGGCCCGAAGCGACAGAAACGTGTCGCCGCTTCTGCTCAAGTCGCCAACGACCCCCAGTTTTGGTGGACTGATTGTTCGTTTGGAAACCTGCGGCGGCGTAATGATGGGCGGGGTGACGGTCGGTGGACTGGTTGGAAGAGACGTGATGTATCTGCTGTGAGCCCAGCCTGAACGGCCATTGGTCAGGGAGACATTGAGCCACGACCCGCTTCTTCCAAGGATCGTCAATCTCGTGTTTGGTCCCATCCGCGCAATTTCCTGGTACCGGCCACCTGGACCCGTGCGCAAGGATAGATAATTGTCGCCTCGAGGATTGAGCCCGGTGACATAACCTTGCGGAGATTGCTGCCCCGCGCCGCCGCTTCCTCCGGGCTCGTCAGTGATGCGGGTCGCAGCGAATAGAGACTGTGAACCGCCACCGGTGACGCCAGTCGCGGACCACACAACAAATTGAAATCGTTCACCATTGTGGAAATAGCTGTCATGCGGAATGGCACCGCTGGAAATCAATTGGCTCTTGTAGGTGTTGCCTGCAGCCTGGTTCATCCAGCCTATCGTGATGGCGTACCATCCGTTGTTGGATTGAAAGACGGTTGTTTGGGGAAACCGGTTTGAATAACCGCGCGCCACGGAAACGGCTGCATTGGCATCCGGACGGCTGGCTACAACAAGCCAGCCGTTGTTGCCGCCGGGCATGACGGCTGCACGTGCCACATCAATGTAGACACTGCCAAGCAGGCAGATTGAAATCATCATCAATGCGAGAGATCTGAATATGTAAGCGGCGCTGAAGATACTGCGGGTCATGCTGGTCTCCCATCGCCAGCAAACCCGTTTCCGCATAATAAGGCAGTTCAGTGGGAACGGAGAACTTACTGGTGTGTCGATCAAACTCTACATCTGACCGAGTATGCCACGGCTTTTCCCACCTTTCACAAAATTGCGTTTTTTGAAAACGGAGTTCAAAAGAGTGACGCTTGTCCTCGCACGGGCACGCGTCACTCCCTTGTGTCATTCGGTGCGTTTCATCTTCAAATACGGTTCACCATTCGAGGTTTTCTTGATGGCGATTCCGTCACCACCAATGACGCAATTCACGCGGCTGCGATGGGAGGAAAAACTCTCGAAGGTCACGACATCCACGGCTTCGTCGAACTGAATACAAACACGCAGGTCGTCGGAACCGCCGAGCTTGGATAGCCCGATGATCTCACCTTCAAAAGGCTGGCTCATATAGACACCCGACACCCGGTCACCGAGAGAGAATGGTAACTGCGTTGCAGCAGAAGCTGCAGCAGTTGCCGTATTCCAGTCGCGAAATCCATACTGGGCTGAGAGCAGTTCCAGGGACTGGCTGTGTGTCACAACCTGCCCTTTTTTCGCCAGCGCCGCGCGAAGACGCTTGGCCTGAGCCTTTAGGTCCGTAACGCTTGGGAGCGTCATAATTTGTACCTTTCCAAGAAAGGCAGGCGATCTGAATGGGGCCCGCATTACCATCTGCCTGCACATCCTTGTGAAGGTCGATAGGGGTCGCAAATCTCTGCGAGAGGGGATTCACCAAGGCATTTGCCCACGGGCGGCAGGTTCCCTCAACCTGGCGCAGGCATATGCCGAACAGCCCAAACTGTCAATGAGGCAAAAAGAAAGCCGCAGGCGCGGCTTTAAGGAGAGGGAGGTTTAGATGAAACACCTGGCGGTAACACCGCCCGGAGCTAAATGCGGGAGCGGGCGGACCCGCTGCCACTGGTTGTCGGGGGAGGGGACCCCGAAACAGGTCAGGTGTGGATCAGGCGCTTCAGGAGTTCAATTTCCTGGGCAAGTCCCTTGTCCGTCTTAACCATGCCGTCAATTTTGCGTACTGCATGCAGAACCGTGGTGTGGTCCCGGTTGCCAAATCTGCGGCCGATTTCCGGCAGCGAGCGGCCGGTTATGACCTTGGCGATATACATTGCTATCTGACGCGGGCGGACCAATGTACGTGCACGGCAGGAAGATAGAAGGTCAGCCTTGGTCACACTGTAATGCTTGCAGACAACCTGCTGTATCTCTTCCACCTTGATGGAGCGTGGTTCACCAATGCGAACCAGATCGTGCAGGGTTTTTTCTGCCAGTTCCATTGTTACAGGCTGCTTGGTCAGCTGATTGTGAGCAAAGAGCCGGTTGAGCGCACCTTCCAGGTCCCGTGCAGAGGCGATGACGTAACGCGCGATATAGTCGGTAACTTCATCAGGAACAGAAAAGCTCGGATGAGTGCGACGCGCAGACGCTGTCCGCTTTTTCAGAATTTCGTGGCGCAAGGCGTAGTCAGTCGCCTGGATGCCAACGACTTCACCAGACTGAATGCGCTGGCAAAGGGAATGTCTGAGTGTACCGAGTTCTTCAGGCGTACGGTCAGAAGCCATGATGATCTGCGACGGTGCTTCCATAAGCAGTTCAAGCGTTTTGCTGAATTCTTCCTGGCCCTGTTTGCCGTGCAGGAATTGGAGATCGTCAACCAAAAGAAGGTCTATGGATCTCATGGCCTGGCGCAAAACCGGGAATGCCGGTGTACGAAGCGCAGGAACCAGGTGATACATGAAGAACTCTGCGGAAAGATAGGCAACCTGACGGCCGGTCTTCCGAGCTTCAAAAGCTGCTGCCTGCAGAAGATGCGTCTTTCCAATTCCTGTAGAGGAATGGATATAGAGCATGTTCAAGGTGCCTTCATGGCCAGCTGCCATCTGGCGAACTGCAGCACATGCGAGGCTGTTCGAGGCGCCTTCCGCGAAAGTTTCAAATGTCAGTTTCGGGTTAAGAGCGGCGCCATTCAGGAATTCTGCGGCTGCATCTTCACCCGTGTCAGCCAAGCAAGGAATGGCTGCTGTATTGGCCGAAGAGCCAAACTGAGGCGTGCTGCTGAAAGGTGCCGGACGACCGCTGATGCGTCTGGCTGTGATTGCTTTTGGAGCCGGTGCACCAATGAGTTGGCGTGGGCGCAATGCGCCGCGAACCGTCAGTTCAACACGTTTGATATCGACCTGTTCACGCTTCCAAAGTCCAACGAGCTGTTTCTCGTAATTGCTCTGGATCCAGTTTTTCAAGAAGCGGGTCGGTACGGACAGACGGACTGCGTCGCCTGTCGTTTCTTCGTGTTTCACTCTACCGAACCAATTTGAGAAAATGTCGTCCCCGAGCTCGTTTCTCAGTTCTGTTTTCACACGATCCCATTGATCCGAACTGGCTAAGTTCTGAACCTGCATTGTGGCCTCCATATGAGGGAACTTGTGAAAGAACCCCCCCGTGCACTGTCTAAGAGCTGCGCATAATCTCGTCGCCGCTCGTTTGCTTTTTTTAGGTCCGGTAGCCTTTGAAAGTCTCCGAACCGTTTTGGCTTATTGACGCCTATGAACCTACGTTAACCTTTTACTTACCACGTTTTCAAATAGCTTATTTTTATGAGGCCATAGACGTTTCATATTGTAATTTTTGTAGATGTTGGGCGATTTTCATGTAAATTTTACATAGAGAATCTTACGATCCAACACCGTCAGGACATGCTGCAAGTCCTGAAACAGTTGTTCTCCCCTGAGCTGTTTCACCTATGCCTGTGGGCACACAAGAAATTTTAGGAAAAATTTAACTTTTCAGATCTTTTTCTGAAAGTTATCAAGAGAACGTTCTTGTATTAGTGATTTTTTCCAAGGTGACCCGCGCTTGTTGTTTGAAAAATAAGGTATTTTTGACAGGTGCAGAGAGAGTATCAAATTCAGAGCAGGGTCACGCCAAACTTGGTCAAGTTGGAATGACAGGCAAAAGCGGGAGAATCGGTACGGAAATTGGGGACAATTTTCTGCCTTGAGTTATTCTAACGGTACTCGCGAACAGAATTGGACATGATCGCAACTCTCACAAACATCCAGTCGGAACAAGCAACTGCGAGTTAGTGTGAAAGTGATCTTTGCATTGCCACTTTTGGGAGTCTGGGCAGCTTTATCCCCAGAGCCTGGTTTTTTTCGCTGAACTGTCATTTCTTGCAATTGAAACAGACCCACCCGCTGTGATCGCCGATTCAATATTCTGCATGGCAAGGTCGGCAGTGTTTTAAGTGCTATAGAGAAGAAATTGGAAAGTAGTGCCGAATAACTACTTCAAACCTTACTAACGACCTTGAATTTGGCGAACCGGTACGGGGCGGCTAGATCGTCAGCCCACGTGACTTGCTTGCTCACTTGGAGAGACGCAAGGCAGAACAGCTGCTCCTGGTATGAAAGCAGCTGTCAGACTTGGTTCTGTCACCCGGACCCGTCGTCCTATCCCTAAAGGATACGCCCTGGGTTGAGCAGACCTTTGGGGTCCATCACCGATTTAATTCGCTTCATCATATCCATCTCGATATCGGATTTGACATCTTTCAGGAGCGCGCTCTTGAGGCGGCCGATTCCGTGCTCTGCAGAGATACTGCCGTTGAACTCAGCAACAATGCCATGAACGATCGAATTCATTTCGTCCCATTTGGCGAGGTATTCTTCCTTGTCCGCGCCAACAGGCTGGCTGACATTGAAGTGGATATTGCCGTCGCCGATGTGACCGAAGGGCACAGGCCGGCAATCCGGTACGAATGCTTCCACAGCTGCAATGGCCTGGTCCAGGAACTCCGGGATAGAGGCAACGGGAACGGAGACGTCATGTTTGATAGAGCCACCTTCCGCCTTTTGCACTTCGGACAACCCATGGCGAAGATGCCAGAAGTCCTGAACTTGTGAGAGATTCTGGGCAAAGGCCGCGTCTTCGACAAGACCGTCTTCAAACGCCTCGCCGAGAATACCTTCCAGCAGGTCCCGGACCGGGAAGGCTTCCGAACCGCTGGAGAGTTCCATCAGGATATACCAGGCGTGTTTACCTTCAAGCGGGTCTCTCGCGCCTGACAGGTGATCGATGCAGAAATCAACACCGACGCGCGGCATGATTTCGAAACCGGTGAGGACAGGACCTGCCTGCGCTTTTGCGAGCGTGAAGAGTTTGAGCGCCGCATGTGGATCTGAAAGTCCGATAAAGGCGGCTTCAAGTTTTCGCGGCTTGGGGAAGAGCTTCAGGGACGCAGCTGTAATGATCCCCAGAGTGCCCTCTCCGCCGATAAATAATTGTTTCAAATCATAACCGGTGTTGTCCTTGCGAAGGGTCCTCAGACCGTTCCAGATCTCACCGGTTGGCAGCACGACCTCGAGGCCTAAAACAAGATCCCTGGTGTTGCCGTAAGCAAGAACGGCAGTCCCCCCCGCGTTGGTGGAAATGTTGCCGCCAATCTGACAGGAACCCTGTGCACCGAGTGATAAGGGAAACAGTCGGTCGACATTTTCCGCTTCGTTTTGCAGCGTCTCCAGAACCACGCCGGCTTCAACGGTGATGGTAAACCCGGCAGCGTCCACAGACCGGATCTTATTGAGACGGGAGAGTGATAAAACGATCTCATCCCCGGTTTCCTGCGGGATTTGGCCACCCACCAACCCCGTATTGCCACCCTGTGGAACAATCTTGAGACCATGCTCATAAGCGTAGGTCATGACAGCGCTGACCTCTTGAGTGCTGCCAGGACGAAGCACCATTGGAGTGACACCCTGGTAGAGGTCGCGCCATTCGGTCAGGAAAGGGGCCTGGTTATCCGGCTCGGTCAGAACATTGGCTGCGCCGATTAACTCGGCGAAACGGTTGGCGTGGGGAGAGCGCTCCATGAGCGGGGTCCTTGTGAAGTTTAACCGTGAAATTTTGGCGCCAACATAGTCAGTCAGGAAGCTGACGTCGACGCCTCATTCCGTTACCTGGTCACTTGAAGGAACAAATCCCTTGTGTCATAGGAAGCCAGCCCGCTCGGGTGGTACTTAATTCCAATTCGGAGAATACGATGGCGGAAACGCGCGGACTGATGAATGGCAAACGTGGCCTGATCATGGGCGTGGCAAACAACAAGTCGATTGCCTGGGGTATTGCCAAAGCGTTGGCCGACGCAGGAGCCGAATTGGCGCTGACGTATCAGGGCGATGCGTTGAAGAAACGCGTGGGCCCACTTGCCGAGCAGCTTGGCGCGATTGTTGTTGGACACTGCGACGTGACTGACAGTGCCACCATTGACGAGGTCTTCAATTCACTCGAAGACAAATGGGGCAAGATCGACTTTGTCGTTCATGCAGTGGCATTTTCTGACAAGGCCGAGCTCACGGGCCGGTTTGTTGACACGTCTTCAGACAATTTCGCGAAGACAATGGATGTTTCCTGCTACTCACTGACCGCAGTGACACAGCGCGCTGAAAAGCTGATGACGGATGGTGGCTCCATATTGACGCTGACCTATTACGGCGCTGAAAAAGTCATGCCGCACTACAACGTCATGGGCGTTGCCAAAGCCGCGCTTGAAACAAGCGTGAAGTATCTGGCCATGGACCTCGGTCCGCAGAATATCCGCGTCAACGCAATCTCTGCAGGCCCGATCAAGACACTTGCAGCATCAGGCATTGGTGATTTCCGCTATATCCTGAAATGGAACGAATATAATTCGCCGCTTCGGCGCACGGTGACCATCGAAGAAGTTGGCGACAGCGCGCTGTTCCTGTGTTCTGACCTCGGCCGTGGCGTAACCGGTGAAATCCAGCATGTTGATTGCGGTTACAACATTGTTGGCATGAAGGCAGTAGATGCCCCGGATATATCCGTTGTAAAAGACTGATCGATTCAATTGGCCGACAAACGGCCGGCCGTTTTCTATTATGTGCGCCTTGGCTCAGACGAGCCGGGGCGCTCTTCTGTTCGGATGATGTGATGACAACACCGATGACTGCGAGAAAACCTCACCTTCTGCCAAAGGTCCATGATCCGAAGCTTCTGATCTTTATTCGTCATGGTCAGACGGACTGGAACGCTGAAGGGCGGATGCAGGGGCAACGAGATATTCCTCTGAATTCCGTTGGTATTGGTCAGGCGACGGATAACGGAAAGCGATTGGGAGAGTATCTCAGGAAAAACGGTATTGGTCCCGAAACACTCGACTTTGTTTCATCTCCCCTCACACGCACACGCGCGACAATGGAACTGCTGCGCCAGGCGATTGGCCTGAAGTCAGATGAGTATCGTCTTGAAAAAGAAATTCGCGAGATCACATTTGGGTCTTGGGAAGGGTCTACGCTCGAAGAACTGGCTGACCAAGAACAGGAGTTGATTTTACAGCGCCGTGCAGACAAATGGGCGTTCGTGCCACCCGAAGGGGAGAGCTATGAAATGCTGGCCGAACGCATCGGTGTCTGGCTGAAAACCATTGACCGGCCTTCGGTTGTGGTTTCCCATGGCGGCGTATTCCGGGTTCTGCGAGGTATGCTGGAAGGGTTGGACAGATACGCTGTTCCCAAACTTGATGTGCCTCAGGACAAGGTTTTCGTCTGGGGCAGCGGCCAGTTTGAATTTGTCTAAAGACAGGTTTCTCGGCTGGCAACGACCTTCGTAATCCGGGTTCTGCGCTTGTGCGTGGAAACCAAATGTTATGGTGCGTGCCGTGTCAGCGGAAGATTTTTATAGCGAGCTTCCCAGTTTCTCAGATTTCAGCACGATTGGGGCACTGGATGATTACAGGCCGGTGCCGGACGACTGGCATGTTCTTGCTGCAGATATAGTTCGTTCAGGCGATGCTGTCGCAGCCGGACGCTACAAGGAAGTGAACATGGTGGGGGCTGCCGTTATCGCGGCTGTTCTCAATCGGCTTGGCCGGGACCGGGTACCATTTGTCTTTGGCGGTGATGGTGCCACGCTTGTGGTACCGGAAAAGGACATCGAGGCCGGCCGCGAAGCACTTGCCGGCGTTGTTGGTCTTGCGCGCCAGGTCATGGAGCTTGAATTGCGAGCCGCAACAATCCCGGTCTCACATCTCAGGAGCCTCGGTGCTGATATCCGGCTTCGTAAGTATTGTCTCAGTCCGGGCAACCATCTGGCGATGATCCTGGGTGACGGTCTGGGCGTTGCGGATAAGATTCTGAAAGACCCGGAGGCCTCAAAGCCCTTTGCGATCGCGACCGATGAGGCTTCTTTGCCGCCACTCGATGGTCTGTCGTGCAGGTGGGAACCATTGCCTGCAAGGCACGGGCATATCGTCTCCCTGATCATTAAACCTACCGGCAGAAAAACCTTACCAGACATAATGACAGCCTTGACTGACAAGCTGGGTTTCAATCCACTTGCAGATGAAACTCGAGTGACGTTGGCAGACGAGAAGCATTTAAAGGTCAAGTCCCCGCTGGAAGGACTTCATCTTGAAGCGCGACTAACTTCAGCGCGCAATATTCTGCGCGGTTGGGGGAAGGGGCTGGTTGAGCGCCTTTTCTTTTTTTATGGCCATGTGACCGGCAGGCGAATTGGCCCCTACGATCCCAAAAGATATTTGAAGGAACTAAGCCTCAATACGGATCATCGCAAAGTCGGCGATAGTTTGCAGCTGGTGCTAGACCTTGCGCCAGAAGAAAAACGTGCCGTGGAAGAGTATTTGAATTCAGCTTATGAGGCTGGTGACCTTGTGTTCGGCCTGCACGTTTCCAGCGAAGCCTTGATGACCTGTTTTGTGCAGGATATCGGCAATAGCCATCACATTCATTTCGTGGACGGAGCCGACGGAGGATTGTCTTTGGCAGCAGCCGAATTCAAGGAGCGGCAATCAGCGCTGAGCAAGGCTTGATCGTGGAGCCAGAGGTGCTTCTCGAGGCGCTAAAACTTCGCGCTGAGCCGCGAAATTGCGTTGCAGGATCATGGTTGACAGCTGGTCTTCAGGAACTGCCTTGGAAATCAGGAAGCCTTGAATGACGTCGCAACCATTTTGTTGAAGCCAAAGGCGCTCACCTTCCGTCTCGACCCCTTCGGCAAGAACGCTGATATCCAGGCTTTTGGCAAGATTGATCAAGGCACTGGTGAATTTCTGCAGGCCAGGATCCTTGTCCACGCCGGAAATGAAACTCCGGTCGATTTTTACCCGGTCGATCTTCAAATCGCGCAAGCTTGATATACTCGAATGACCCGTGCCGAAATCGTCCAGCTCAATAAAGAAACCAAGTTCTGAAAGACGGGCGATATTTTCCTTGATTGGTGTAGCGGCATGTTCATCGATCATAACCGCTTCAAGAATTTCAACGCTGATAACTGTGGGCTCCAGTCCCATGTCCTGAACTTGCCGGTGCAGGGCCTCCACAGCATTGGGGTCTGACAGGAGGTCGCTGGAAACATTTAGTCCGAAATGAATGTGCTCGTTTGTAGATCCGTTCAACTGCGCAGCGAGTTGCAAGGTCTTGTCACGAACGGTCGCATCGATCTGATCCATGTAGCCGGCTTCAGTAGCGGCGGGCAGGAAAGAGCCCGGATAACGGATTTTGTCGTTTTCAATCCATCGAACCAACGCTTCAGCACCAACGACCTTACCCGTGTGGAGATCAATTTGAGGTTGGAACCAGGGCGTAATTCCGCCCTTGCGTAATGCTCTTAGAAGCTGCTTCGCGGTCTCGCCATTTTTTACGAAGTTCGCCCGCATGCCGGAGGTGAATAGTTCAAGTTTACCCGGCCCCTGTTGTTTGGCGGATCGCAAAGCGAGCGCGGCATCAACAAGGATCTGATCCGTGACATCATCGCCGGGCTGGCTGACCAGCAGGCCAGCGTTGGCCTCGATTGACGTCTTGTGTTCTTCGATAATTCTTTCTTTGCCCAGGTCGCTGATGATCGCGGTGGCGAGTTGCTCAAATCCATCGGCGTTTTCAAGTCTGGGACGGAGAAGCATAAACTCCGTTCCACCGGTGCGGCCAATAAAGTCTTCCGGCTCTGCATGCTGGATCAACTGCTCTGCGACGGAACGTAGAATTGAATCGCCATTGTGATCACCAAACCGATCATTGACCTTTTTGAAATGGCGAAGGTCAATCAGGATCAGACCCGTCTGAGAAACGCTATCTGTCGGGGATATGGTTCGAATGGCTTTTAGGAGCGCGCGCCGATTTGGCAGGCCTGTAAGGGGATCGTGAAAACCAAGGTTTTCGAATTCCTGTTGCGTGCGGTCGGCAAGGGCACGCGTCAACGCCACACCTATGACAAATGCGACGATGATAACAAGACCGCCAACAATCCCTGCAAGGGAGACAGCGAATAAGGTTTCTGCCCGACGTTTCTGCAAGTCCTGGGAAAGATAGTCGACTGCAGACTGCCATAGCAGGAAGGAAGCGCGGACAAGTTCAGGCTGCACCTCGATCACTGGCTCGGAGATAATGTCTTTCCCAGATGCTCCCTTGATCGTGGAGGAGAGCAACTTGGCGCCTTCGGTTTGATAGGCGTAATTGCTCTTACGATAGTTTTCAGCATTCTCCCGGAGCGTATCGGCTTTTACACCCGTCAACACACTCAGGTAAGATGACGTCTTGCGAATGGCCGCATCTGCCGCAACCTTGAACTGGCCACCCTGGACAGGGATCAGCATCTTGTCCCAGGTATTGATCTTTTCCCGCACGGAAAGTCGCTTGGCGTTGATCACCATAATGGAAGATTCGATGACGACCGAAGGCAAGGTGTCGTTGATCAGGTTAGGCAGCCTGGAGGCCTCATACGAAACCGAAGATTCCAGTTGTGCAAGTTGAGACAAAGACATCGAAAGGGAGCGTGCCTTTCGAAGAGACAACGGTGTCTCTGGGTCTCCCAGGAATGTGCGAAGATCCTGAAGCAAACCGGCAGACCTGTTTTCACCGGCGAAGTTGATCAGATGTTCTTTCAGATTCTCCGGTGACTTCTGAATGCTGCCGGTAAGGGCCTTTTCCTGCATCAGTGGACCGAGAGCCTGGATCAGCTTCAGGCCGGTCAGGCTGCGGTCAATTGCATTGACGTTTTCAAATTTGTTGTAAAACCAGAGCGAGGCGAAGAGCAGGCTGGGCGCCAGCAAAAAAACAATCAGCCCTGTCAACCATCCCCGGATGCGCACGTTTGTGCCTCACATAGAATCTGCCACCTCTATGTGTAATACCGGTAGAGAATTAAAGAATAGCAAATCTCTGGTCGAAATCGTCTTTGCTCTACTGGAATTCGCAATTGCTTCCGCAAATTGTTTGAAAGGTCACGCAAGAGTGATGATCCTTAATGCTCAAAGTTGTCTTGAAGGCTAAATTGAGTTGTGGAACTCAGTCTTGAGGGATCTGCAGCGATATGAAGCCCATGGGCTTGAGCTTCCTGTTCTTTTGGCTTATCGCTCGGCACCTGAGATCATCTCGAAAAGTCGGAAGTCGTTCATGTCACACAACAGCTTTGGTCATATGTTCCGGGTCACCACATGGGGCGAAAGCCATGGCCCGGCAATCGGCTGTGTCGTCGATGGTTGCCCGTCTCTGGTTCCTCTGACTGAAGATGATATTCAGGGGTTCATGGAAAAACGGAAACCCGGCCAATCGCGCTTTACCACCCAGCGGCGCGAGGCGGATGAAGTCAGGATTCTGTCTGGTGTGATGGTTGACGAGGACGGTGTTCAAAAGACAACCGGGACGCCTATCTCCCTGATGGTTGAGAACACTGATCAGCGCTCGAAGGATTATTCCGAGATCAAGGACAGGTTCCGGCCAGGACACGCCGATTTCACCTACAATGCGAAATATGGCATTCGCGACTATCGCGGAGGAGGACGATCCTCGGCGCGCGAAACCGCTATGCGTGTTGCCGCCGGTGCCGTTGCCCGCAAAGTGCTGCAAGGCGTGACGATCCGGGGTGCCCTTGTTCAGGTTGGTCCTCACAAGATAAATCGCGACAACTGGGACTGGGCCGAAGTCGATAACAATGCGTTTTTCACTCCTGACGCCAAGGCGGCAGAATTCTGGGCGAACTATCTGGACGGTATCCGCAAGGCTGGCTCCTCCGTTGGTGCAGTGATTGAAGTTGTCGCTGAAGGCGTGCCAGCAGGCTGGGGTGCACCGATCTACGGCAAACTGGACACGGATCTTGCCGCGGCGATGATGTCGATCAATGCTGTCAAAGGCGTTGAAGTCGGTAACGGCTTTGAAGCTGCCCAGCTAACCGGCGAGGAAAATGCCGATGAAATCCGGATAGACGATGTCGGCCAGCCGGTGTTCCTGACCAACAATGCCGGTGGTGTTCTGGGCGGCATTGCGAATGGCGATCCGCTGGTTGTGCGTTTTGCAGTCAAGCCGACCTCATCGATCCTGACCGAGCGCAAGTCGATCACACGGCAGGGTGAGGAAGTGAACGTGATGACCAAGGGCCGACATGACCCATGCGTTGGGATTCGTGCTGTTCCTGTTGGCGAAGCCATGATGGCCTGTGTGCTTGCAGACCATTTCCTGCGCCACCGTGGACAGGTCGGCTAAACCCGAATCACCAGGACCAGGGTCTGCGCCACGAAAAGCCTGAGATAGCCCTCGGCCATACTGCCTGCCGAGTTGTTGTTACATGTCATTACAATTTTTCGAACATATGGCCATGGACCTGGCACACTCTCATCCTAGTTTGTTGATCAGCATGCTTTACGTGCTTTTCAGGGAGTGAAGATATGAATGACATGACACCGATGCGCCGGATGACGGCAAAAGATTTTCCGCAGGAACTTATGGATCTCTATGACTTTTATGCCCATGGCAAGATTACAAAGCGCGAGTTTTTAACCGGGGCTGCGAAATATGCTGTTGCTGGTGTTACCGCAGCGATGTTGCTGGATCAGCTATCGCCCAATTACGCGTTGGCGCAACAGGTAGACCCTGAAGACACCGCGATCGAAACCCAGAGGGTCACGTATCCTTCCCCGAACGGCCATGGTGAAGTGAACGGGTATCTGGTGAAACCTGCCGGTGCTTCCGGGAAATTGCCTGCCGTCCTCGTCATTCACGAAAATCGCGGTCTCAATCCATACATTGAAGATGTCACGCGTAGATTGGCAAAGGCAGGCTTCCTTACGCTTGCACCCGACGGTTTAACGTCCGTCGGCGGATATCCGGGAACGGACGACAAGGGCCGTGAACTTCAGCGGACGGTCGATCGGGAAAAGCTGCTCAATGATTTTTTTGCTGGGTTCGAATTCCTGCTGAACCATGACGGCAGCACTGGCAAGGTGGGTGCCGTTGGATTTTGCTATGGCGGCGGCGTTGTTAATGCAATCGCGGTTGCCTATCCGGAACTGGCGGCCGGAGTTCCCTTCTATGGGCGGCAGCCTCATCTGGGCAGCGTTGCAAACATCCAGGCGCCGTTGATGCTTCAACACGCAGAACTGGACCAGCGGATCAACGAAGGCTGGCCGGCTTATGAGCGAGCACTCAAATCCAATGGCAAAAACTACGTCGCGCATATGTATCCCGGTGTGAATCACGGCTTTCACAACGACACAACACCGCGCTTTGACAAGGATGCCGCAAGGCTTGCAGAGGACCGAACGATTGCCTTCTTCAAGGAAAACCTGAAGTAAATTCCGGTCACACAATGCGTTTAGCTAAAATACAGAAAGCCCGGGCGGACTCCCGGGCTTTTACGATTGCGAGTCCCAATAATAGTTCAATCGATTTCGATGGGCGGTGAATACCGACGGCTCTAGGCAGACTTGAATGCACGAATACGGCTCAGGATGTCATCCGGGTCACCAGTCAACGTATGCAGGTCAATTGCAATCAGCATTTCGCCGTCTTTCTGGCGGGTCTTTTTCCAATTTCGCATCATGAAATTCTTCCACGGTGGAAAGGTATGTGCCTGGTTCACCGCGTCTTCGAGAGGACGGTTCAAGTGAACATTCAGCCGGACCAGCATGATGTTGCGGACAGAGGTTTGTGTGAGTTGGGTCTCTTTAATTGCGGACCAGTTTATCTGGCCTATTCGTTCGATAAATAGACCTGAGCTATTTGCGCCAAGCTGTGGCAGGCCCTTTTCAATCATAGGGTAGTGCCAATATGCAATCCCAACCGGGATGACAGATCCGAACGCCAGATAAGGAACCTGCGCAGCGACCCCGACCACGGAAATGAGAATGCCGAAGATCAAGCACCCGTAAACAAAGCTTTCACCGTTGTTGCGGTTGAAGCCAATAGCAAATGGTGCTGGAGCTAGCCCGGCAGCTTGTGCTGAAATGCCCTTTTCAGAATTTGCTGCCATTAACCTGCCTTCCAACGGATTTTAAGAATCGAGGATTTCAGTCTCGTCGATCTTGATGTCGAAACCTTCCAGACCGACATAGTGCCGTTCGCGCGAAGCAAGAAGACGAATTGAGCTAACGCCAAGATCCTTCAGGATCTGGGCACCAAGACCGACCTCACGCCATTGCTCTTGCCGCGAGAGTGCTGTGGTGTGCTCTTCGGAATCTGCTGCTTCAAAATCTGACCGTGTTCGTTTGGACTGGCGGGTCACACCCACTGAACCTTCGCGAAGATAGACAATTATACCCCGGCCCCGATCCGCGAAATGCTTCATGATCTGGTCCAGAGGTTGGGCTTCTCCAAAGACATCGTCCAGAACCGATTCAAGCTGCAGGCGAACAGGGACGCTGCGACCGTCAAGAATGTCACCATAAACAATGGCAAGGTGATGCATCGGGTCATATGGCGTGGAATAGGTCATCGCGTAGGCTGGGCCGACAATGGTTTCAACCGGTTGTTCGTTGACACGTTCAACCAGCCGCTCCGTGCGCTGACGCCAGGCGATCAGGTCGGAGACAGAAACCATTTTCAGGTCGTGTTCTGAAGCAAAATCAGCCACCTGCGATCCGCGTTTGACCGTGCCGTCATCATTGACAAGCTCACTGAGGACACCGACCTGTTCAAGTCCGGACAGGCGGCAGAGATCGACAGCGGCTTCAGTATGACCGGAGCGTATCATCACGCCGCCTTCTTTGGCGACCAGCGGAAAGACATGACCGGGTCGAACAAAGTCTTCCGATCCGACGTTCGGGTTGGCAAGTGCACGCACTGTCGAACAGCGTTCTTCAGCAGAGATGCCTGTTGTCAGTCCCTGGCGGTAGTCGACCGAGATTGTGAATGCGGTTGCCAATGGCGCGTCGTTTTCCGCAACCATGGGATCCAGCCGCAAGCGCCTGGCCTGAGCGGCGGTCATGGGAGCACAGATGATACCGGAAGTATGGCGAACCATGAACGCCATCTGCTCAGGCGTCACCTTGGATGCGGCAACAATCAGATCACCTTCGTTTTCTCGGTCGTCATCGTCCGTCACGACAACCATTTCACCACGTTCAAACGCGCGGATAGCTTCTGCGACACGGGCCTGGGACACGGGATGCTCCTTGGTTGTAGACAGTCCGAGAAAATCGTTGGGAGTGACGTCATCATTGGTCGCAACTGCGATTTTGCGAGCCATATCCCGCGAGATCCATGCATTTGGGTCATTGCAAAGAGCGGTTACGGACGCAGGCGACAGATTTGCGCGACGCGCAAAGGCGCTGCGGCTTTCTCCTGTCTGTGTCAGCCAATGATCAAGTCTCATGAGAATTCATATAAGCTCATCCGGCTTCAGCCTCAAGTGAAACTGCAAGGAAATTTCAGTGATACTGAAATCTCAGCGGAGCTTTACGAACTGAACCGCTCTGGAAAGGAATGCAGACGTCATCCAGCGCTGTTCAAGTCCGCGGCCAGCACACAATCCAGCCAGGTCTTCTTCAAGATAAGAGGTAAAATAGGGTTCATGGAAAAGCTGCGGAAATACCGACAGTAGGCCGTCATAATCCGGCACATCTCCTGTTTGCAGGCTGTCGACAAAAAGGAAAGACCCGCCAGGTTTCAACACCCGCGCAACTTCCGAAATGACCAGCCTGCGGACTTTTGATGGAAGTTCATGGAACAGGAAGACCGAAGAGACCACGTCGAGAGAACTATCGGCAAATGGTAGTTCCTCTGCCAACGCAGTTACATAGGTCGCGCGGTGCGACTTGAGCCGTTTGCGTGCGACCGTCAAATAGGGTTCTGACAGATCCAGCCCAATTCCTTTCAGGCGTGGGAATGCCTTGAGAGCCGGACCCAGAAGCCCGCCTGTGCCACATGCCAGATCAACATAGGCGAGTGAACGCTGATCTCTTCTCCGCAGGAGTTGGGCGAGTGGCACCAACGCCCTGCGACGCATGGCGGCCGTCGCTCCAGAAAACAACACATCGACTTGAAAATCGTAAATCCTGGCACTTTCTTCCGACAACCAGCCATCGGTTTGAAAGTGAAAGTTCTGTCGGTAATAACGTGGGAGCTTGGAGGCAAAGCCGCTCAGGTCTTCGTTGACCTCCTGATGAGCACCGGTTGCGCGCCGACGCGCGACTTCCGGTACATCTTGAAAAAAGGCGCGGCTGGTATTGAACAATTCGCGAGGGCTCATCGTACCGTCAGACGGCATCGGATAGTGGCCATCTTCCACCGATTTCATGTCTTCAGAAAAAAGCTTGGCGATATCTCCCAGCATGCGCCGCTGGCTTGGTACCGGGCCATTGGGTTTCACATTGGGAGCTGAGGGTAGTTCTTTTTGCAGTTGCCGGTTCATCCGGCGCATCGCTTCTGAATGCAGGGTGTAAAGGGCTACCCGGGAGCCTTGGTGAAATGCGTAACGGGTTCTGCGTGCAAGGCTCAAAAGCGGTGGAAGCCTTCGGGATTTTCGCGAAGGACTGATCTTGTTTTCCACCTCACTCATGGCTCACTCCCTGGTCAAGACTGCCACAGCCTCAATATGGGGCGAATATTGGAATTGGTCCACCGGTGTGATGCTTTGTAAGGAGTAACCGCCATCGATGAGGATGCGCAAATCACGGGAAAGCGTTGCTGGATTGCAGGAAACAGCAACGATTTTTTTGACTTTGGACACACCAAGTAACTCAGCCTGCGCCTGTGCACCTGCTCTCGGCGGGTCAAAAACCACGGCATCAAAGGGTTCAAGCTCCTCTTGAACCAGAGGTCGCCTGAAGAGGTCACGTTTTTCAAAGGTAACTTTCTTCAGCCCCCGCGGTTTTCGGAGTGCCTTGTCAAGCGATGCAATCGCTGTCGCATCGCCTTCAACAGCATGGACATTTGAATTTGGGGCAAGCCGAAGCGCGAAGGTGCCAACCCCTGCAAAAAGGTCCGCAACGTTCTTCGTTTGACCGACGCCTGAAAGGACGAGCCGGGAGAGTATTTCTTCCGCCGCGTGGGTCGCCTGAGTGAAGCCGCCTGGTGCAGCGACCAGTCCGATACCACCCATGTCGAGCATCGGTGGCCGGACTTCAAGGATGACCTCGCCGTTGACAGTCAGGCGGGCGAAGTCCAGTTCAACGGTTTTTTGCGAGAGTGTCGGAATTTTTCTGTCGTAATTCTTGTCGGCTTTGTCAATGGCGACGTCGAGGCCCGATGTAGTGACCAGCACTGTGAGCCTCAGCTCGCCTTTTTTCGGTAGCAACTCGGCGGCCAGAGATTTCAAACCGGGTATCGCCTGGACTATTGCTGGGTCAAGCACGGGGCACTCGGCAATGTCGACAAGGCGATGGCTGGCCTTCTCGTGATAACCAAGCAGCGTGTGCCGTCCAGCACGAGTTGCTGTCAGAACAGCCCTGCGGCGTCCGCCTGCTGTTGCAGGGATGGTTTCAGAAACAGTGGTTTCGATGCCTCGGTCGCTCAGCGCTTTTTCGACAAGCTTGCGTTTCCAGTCGAGATACGGTCGCTCTGCCAGATGTTGGACGGAACAACCGCCGCATTTCGAAAAATGCTGGCACACTGGATCGATCCGGTCATGGGAGCGCGTCTCGAACACCGGATTTCTTGCACGGCCCTCGGCGACTTCCGCCCGAACAGATTCTCCCGGCAAAGCACCTGCGACATAGATGGGTCCGCTGTCAGTCTGCGCGATGCCGTCACCGCGATGACCAAGTTCTGTAATTTTTAGCTCTCTCTCACTCATGGCAGAGCGATAGCGCTTACCGGTAAGGGGAGCAAGTCCCGAAAGACCGGTTCACCTCGTTCGGACGGATTTAAGCCGAGGTAATCATTTTGGTGCCAGCAATTATGAAGAAAGTTCCCAGGGTCGTCCGTATTGAGCGGCACGCGCTTGTAAATCTTCAAAATGACCGACGTTAAGAAGAAGGAGAATAGGCGGGCCAAAAGTCAGCCGGTCTTCTTGCCATGGAGCAGCCACTCAGAGTTTCCGTCCCCGCCTTTGACAGGAGACGGTACCAGATCGCCGGTTTGCCAGCCGGGACTACACCCGAGCCAGGTCTGGAGCTCTTTCGCGGTTTCCTCGGCAATCGCGGGATCAACAAGACCGCCTTTGCCAATCCGGTCCTTTCCCGCTTCAAATTGCGGCTTGACCAGGAATATTCCTTCAGCGCCCGGTGCTGCCAATTCCAACGCTGGCGGCAGTGCAAGTTTGAGTGAAATGAAACTGACATCTGAAACTAGCAAGTTAGGTCGGTCACCGTTCAGATGTGCGAGCGTAAGGTCTCTCGCGTTGAGCCCATCCTGCGCAACAACACTTTGGTGAGTGCGAAGGCTTTCGTGGAGCTGGTCATGACCGACATCGATCGCATGAACCTTCGCGGCACCCTTTTCCAGAAGAACTTGCGTGAACCCACCTGTAGATGCGCCGATGTCCAGGCAGATGCGATCTGAAGGATCAACACCAAATCGCATCAGGCCCTCAATCAACTTCAGCGCGGCCCGCGAGACGTAACCGGAAGCTGGGTCGTCTACCTTGATGGCCGTGGCGACGGTGACCTTCTGAGCTGGTTTGGTGCACACAACGTCTTCCAGCGTCACGGTGCCACGCAAGATGGCATCACGAGCCCTGGCACGACTGGGAAAATGACCGGTGTCAACAAGGTGCTGATCGAGGCGTTGTTTGGACATGGGAGGAGTATCAGGTGTTGAATTCGCTAAAGGGTATCGGTATTGCGAAAAGATCAAAAACAGTTTGCAATCGCAGAGAGCAGCCGGTCAACGTAGACCCGTTCTCCAGCATACAGCCACAACAAGGCCGACAACGCGACGATAGCCGTCGCGCCAGCAGTCAGTCCCAAATAAAGCGGCATCCTCATTTAAACCGTCCTATCCCGAAAACTCAGGAAGAAGCCGGTGCGGTTGCGATCAACCGCTGCAACTTCTTGAGCGCAGTTTCTTCTGCTTCTCCGTAGGCGATGGTGCCGACAAATTTGTTGTCTGCATTCATCAGATAGACAGATGCGGAATGGTCCATCGTATAATCGCCGTCGTCAAGCGGTACCTTCTTGGCGTAGACACGATAAGCCTTGATCATCGCATCGACCTGCTCCTTCGAACCGGTCAGCGGGGTGATGCGTTTGTCGAATGCCCAAACATAGTCTCGCATGACGTCCGGCGTGTCTCGCTCAGGGTCGACTGTTACAAATGCGTAGTTGAGTTTGGCTGCATCATCGCCCAGAACTTCCATCCAACCCTGCAGTTCCGACAATGTGGTCGGGCAGACGTCCGGACAAAAGGTGAAACCGAAAAACATGACGGTGGGTTTGCCCGCAAAGGTCTGATCTGTGACCGTTTCACCGGTACCGCTTACAAGTTCAAACGGTCCGCCAATTGAAGCCAGTGGCTCGATCAATGCACCGGAATTCTCGTTTCCAACGGTCTGCTTGTAGACCAGTACTCCGGAAACGACGGCAAGGACAGCAACGGCTGCCCATGCCACGTACCGGAAGAGTTTCAAGCCTGACATGGTCTGTCCTCTTCTGAGAAATTTCAGTTCTTGCTGTGGTCTATTTTGCTGTGATCCATTTTCCCGCCATCCATGGATTTTGCACCCATTTTGGCTACGGCAAGATCAACTGAAACATCGCCAGCTTTTTCAAAGGTCAAGACGACAGGCACATTCGAGCCTTTTTCGAATGACTGGTTCAAGCCCATGAACATGATGTGCAGGCCGCCTGGCTTCAAGGTTACGGTCTCGCCAGCCGGGATTTCAACGCCCTTTTCGAGCTTGCGCATTTTCATGACGCCATCAGTGACGGCCATTTCATGGATCTCGACTTTTCCGGCAACATCGGAGCTGACGGCAATCAAGCGGTCGGCATCGGAGCCGTTATTGACGATTTCGACAAAACCGCCACCGGCCTTTGCTTTTGGTGGGGTTGCACGGGTCCATGCATGACCAATGGTGAGGTCACCGACCTTGTAATCGCCGGCAACTGCAGAGAACGACACAAGCGCAAGCGCTGTCGCAGCAGCGATCGATTTCCAGAGTTTCATTTCTTTAGTCCTTGATGTCTGAATTGTTGAGTAGTTGTTCAGATCAAGGATTGTGGAGGGGCGCGGATTGAATCTATTCGACCGGCATTGGATTTGGGTTCATCTTGAGCTGCCCTGGCCAAAACAATGCTTGCAGAAACCGTTTTCAGCGTAAATGCAGGGGTCTCGCCGGCCAAGCATGGGCCAAGTGCACAACCATGAGCACAGACCGGACCACACTGACAGGAGAGCGGGTCGTGCAGTCCAGCTAGGTTTTCCTGTTGTCCGGAAGGCTGACAGAGGCTTGTGAGACCTGCCGCAGATGCTGCGTTGGGCGAAAGGGCAGTTGCCAGGATGACAAGGCAGAGCCGCAAGACAAATGCCAGTGTCGTCAACGCCACCAAGGGGTGACGCTCCTGACGTAATACCTGCATTTGTGACACACGCGTGCTCATAAGCTGCCTATAGGCCCATTATTCCGAACTGTCGAGAGACGAAACAGCGCAGGGAGCTAAGTACAACCGCGCATTCAGCCTTGTTGCGGCTTGTCAGGTTCAGTGATTTCCGGTTCGTTTTCGCCTTCAGAAACGCTCGAGTTTTCTGCCTTGTCGCTCTCCAGGTCAGCTTCACCTGCTTGTGCGACGTCATTCTCGGCGTTATCTTCCTCGCCTTCTTCAGGGGCTTCAAAATTGTAGATATCGTCCTCATACGCCGGAAATTCTTCCGGTGGAATGACATATTCTTCGGCGTCGGCATCCAGAGGTTCTGGTGAAATGACCGTGCCGACCTGCGCTGTAGCGGCATATTCGAAGTCTGTCTTTTCGTCTGATGTCAGTGCAACACGTGTAAAGACCCGGGTCAGGATAAAGGCTGCCATGATGAGGTTCACCACAATCACCATGACATAAAGACCGGACGGTCCGACCTGTCCCATCAATGTTGAGGCAATCAATGGTCCGGCGATTGAGCCCATTCCAAATGAAAGCAGCATGCCGGACGATGTCTCGACAAATTCGCCTGGGGCTGCATGATCAAACGCGTGAGCAACAGCAATCGCGTATAGAGGCTGAGAGCACATGCCCACAACGACTGCCAACAAGGCAGCAACGGCAAAAACGTTTGTCGAAAAAACAACGATTGCAAGAGACGCGGCGGCAGTCGCACATCCGAGTCCGACGAGAACCAACCGCCGGTCAACCTGGTCAGACAATCGCCCAACGGGCCACTGGGCGAGCAACCCACCCCCGATGATGGCAGCGGCGTAAAATGCTGACTGGTTAGTCGATAGGCCGATTTGTGAACCGTACAGCGGCGTCAGTGTCAAAAGCGCACCCTGCGACGTCCCGATGAGCAGAATGCCAACAAAGGCTGCAGGGGAGTTCTTGAAAAGCTGCGCTGGTCGAAATCTGACGAGTGTAATCGGCGCTGGTTGAGTCGAGGTCGTCAAAGAGACAGGCATAACCGCAAGACTGACACTAACCGAGGCGATGACAAAGGGGATGAATGAGGAAATGCTCATGCTGGCAATCGAGACCTGCCCCAGCATCAGCGCACCGAACAGGATCACGATATAGACTGACATAATGGTGCCACGGTTTTCGTTCGTGGCAGTTTCATTGAGCCAGCTTTCCACGATCATGTAAAAACCGGCAAGGCTGAAGCCGGAAATGACACGGATGACAAACCAGGCAGTGGGATCAATCAGGACAGGGTGCATGATTGCAGCTGCGGACATCAGCGAAACAAGCGCGGCAAACGCCCGTATATGTCCAGCGCGCATGATTAGAAGAGGCGCGCCCAGGCAGCCCAGTACCATGCCGACAAAATAGGCTGAGGAAACCGCGCCAATCTCGAAGTCCGTGAAATAAAACCGGTCCGCGGCCAACGGAAGGAGAGTGGTCTGAAGTCCATGCCCGAAAATGAGCAGGGCGACAGACAATAAAAGTGCGGATACAGAAAGAAGCGTCTGAGCCAATGCTGCCTCCCCAGAGACTAGAGCAATATACGATCTGATTGAGCTCGCAGACGATCAATCAGGTCGTATAAAATTGCCCCGCCACTCTCCAATTCCAGGCGCGCTTCCGACTATCAGGTCTAATGCTGTTGCCGTAGCTGAAAGTCGCCCGCGAATTAAAACAAAAGCGCCGGTTGGAGCCGACGCAATTGATCCTGCCAATCAGCATTTCCAGTTCTCGCGGCGCGTGTCAATGATGAATTTTTACGCGCCCCCAGGCGATGTTGGCAAGGGGTGAATAGCAAAGAGAGCTCAGAGGGTTATGCGCGCTGTGGTGCACTCATGTATTCTGTTCCCAGAGCTGCGAAAACAGTCTTCAGAATGCCATCGCAATTGAGGCCGGCGTTCGCGTACATCAGGTCGGGCTTGTCATGATCCTGATAAGTATCTGGCAGGGTCAGGGTCCGGACTTTCAAGCCGCGGTCGAGCAGCCCGTTGTCAGCAAGCTTGGTCAGCACATGGCTCCCAAATCCGCCAATTGAGCCTTCTTCAATAGTCACCAGAACCTCGTGTTCACGCGCAAGGCGATGGATGAGATCGATGTCCAGCGGCTTTGCGAACCTTGCGTCTGCGACAGTTGTAGACAGACCAGCCGCATCCAATTCATCAGCTGCCTTGAGGCATTCACTCATCCGGCCACCAAAGCTCAACAGAGCGACTTTGGTACCTTCCCTGCGTATGACGCCTTTCCCGATCTCAAGAACGCTGCCGCGCTCAGGGAGGTCCAGTCCAACGCCTTCGCCGCGCGGATAACGGAAGGAGACGGGGCCTTCGTCATAGGCGACAGCTGTCGCAACCATATGGCGGAGCTCAACTTCGTCGGCCGCTGCCATCACCACGAAGTTAGGCAGGCAGGAGAGAAAAGCGGTATCGAACGCACCAGCATGTGTCGGCCCGTCAGCACCAACCAGTCCTGCGCGGTCGATTGGAAAGCGAACGGGAAGTTTCTGGATCGCTACGTCATGAACAACCTGATCATAGGCGCGTTGCAGGAAGGTGGAATAGATTGCCGCAAAAGGTTTGTATCCTTCAGTGGCAAGACCTGCGGCAAATGTGACAGCGTGCTGTTCTGCAATGCCGACATCATAGGTTCGCTCCGGGAACGCTTCACCGAAGAGATCCAGGCCGGTCCCGTCCGGCATGGCCGCAGTGATTGCGACAACCTTCTCGTCGTCTTCCGCTTCCTTGATCAGTGACGTTGCAAAGACGTTGGTAAAGCTGGGTGCGTTTGCTTTTGGCTTGGATTGTTTGCCGGTGACAACATCAAACTTGGCAACACCGTGATACTTGTCCCTGGCACCCTCTGCGGGGCCGTAGCCTTTACCCTTTTGCGTTACTGCATGGATCAGAACCGGACCATGATGCGTATCGCGGACGTTCTTCAGAACCGGAAGCAGGTGTTCCAGGTTATGACCGTCCACCGGGCCAACGTAGTAAAATCCGAGCTCTTCGAACATGGTGCCGCCGGTCCAGAAACCACGCGCGTATTCTTCAGCCCGCGCCGCCTTCTCAAAGACCGGCTTGGGCAGGTTCTTGGCAATGTTCTTCGCTGCATCGCGCAGTGTCTGATACGTCGGACCTGAAACAAGTTTTGCCAGATACGCTGACATTGCCCCGACGGGCGGGGCGATCGACATGTCGTTATCGTTGAGGATCACGATCAAACGGGAACCCAGATGCCCGGCATTGTTCATCGCCTCATAGGCCATGCCAGCGGACATGGCGCCGTCACCGATAACTGCGATGACATTGTTGTCGCCGCCTTTCAGGTCCCGGCCTGCAGCCATTCCCAAGCCAGCAGAAATCGAGGTAGATGAGTGCGCAGCACCAAACGGATCGTAGATACTCTCGGTTCGTTTGGTAAATCCGGACAATCCTTTGCCTTGGCGCAATGTGCGGATCCGATCGCGCCTTTCAGTCAGGATTTTGTGAGGATAACACTGGTGGCCAACATCCCAGATGATCTTGTCGTCTGGTGTATTAAACACGTAATGAAGCGCAACTGTCAGCTCGACAACACCAAGCCCGGCGCCCAGATGGCCACCGGTAATCGACACGGCGTCAATCGTTTCCGTGCGCAAATCTTCTGCAAGTTCCTGCAGATCAGATTCGTCAATCTTGCGAAGATCCGCTGGCGACCTGACTTTGTCGAGTAGCGGCGTATGTGGCTTGGAAGTCACGCTGTCGATGGCTCCACTGTTTGAAACATGGCGGGCAGGCATACACTAACCCGATATAGGGCGCAAACGCTTGCTTAGGAATGCGCCATTTTGCGGCAGTGTCAGCCATCACATTGCAGTTTTTGAGCAATTTACCCCCATAAGGCATGGGGGATATTCTGAAATTTTTTGCAACAGTTCAATGATTTCAAGATCTGTCACCCGTTTGGGTGATGCATATTTCTCAGATATATCTTAAGTGATTGGCCGTGGTCGATGGGGCCACGTGCACAGTGATCAACTTGGGGTCGTGTTAAAGCGACCCCTTTTTCTTTGATCCGAAGGGTGCACTGGCGAAGGTTTACACGAGCAAAAATGCGGAATTTCAGCAAGCTGTGGCCTAAGCGCCGACTGCTGGCTTAGAATAAGCCCGACAGCTTATGCACCAGGCCTGCGAGTTGTAGTTGCGTGTTAATTCCGGTTTTTTCAAATATGCGTCGCAGATGTGTTTTTGCTGTGTTTCGCGTGATTCCCAAGTGGTTCACCGTGGCATTCATGGAGCCTGAAATGGTCAAGCGGCGCGCGAGTCGGGCCTCTGACTGGGAAAGGTCGAATTGATCCTGGAGAACAAGTTCGACGTCCTTGGGTGGATCTGTCGGTTCGTACACACGCATTAGAAACCAGGGAAGCGGTGTTTCAATTGGTTCTTTCGAGGGATGAGGGACGGTTTCAATTGTGATCCGCGTTAGAGAACCGTTGTTACGTTTCAGAAAAACAGAATGAACCATCACGCCGTCTTGCGGTGCTGGCGAGAGAAAATTCGCTTCGGAGGCCGCTTCTTCTGAAAAGTACTTTTCCGTGAGAAAACGAAAACCGGTTTCGATTTGGTTGTTTCTAAAAATCAGTTTGTCGCCCTGATCCAGGACGACATTCATCTTGATAAGTGCCTGGAGCCCGGCTGCAGTATGCGTCAGTATTTCACGGTCAGAATTCACGAGAATTGCGGGGCTGTCCAATGCGGATAGAAGGGTGCTGGAAAAGTCGTTGTCAGAACGTTCTTTACTTAGTTTCAAAAATAAATTCAGTGCCGGGGTGAGCGCCTCTATGATCATTTGAAAGTTTTCGCTTGCCCGCGTAGTGTCGATTGTTTCTTCGGTATCGCTCGTGAATACACACGCAAACAGGATAGTGTTGCCGCCTGACCGGTTGACAGGTGAAACCAAACCTGGAGCGTTTCGCAACGGGTTTCTGGAGCTGTCATTTTCTTTGAGCTTTGCCTCGCGCCCGGCAAATTGACCGTCAACCTTGTTCGCGGATAGCGAATTTCGTTTCAATTTGTCCAGCGAGACCTTGCAATAGGGATAAAGCAGAGACGCTTCCGACAACAGGAATTCAAATGCGTTACGCCCGCCTTCGGTTTCGATTTGCGTCAGAAAGTCGCCAAGTTCGCGACCTGGTCGATGTCCGACAAACAACGAAGTGGCACGTCCGGAAGCGTCGAACTCAGAAAGAAACGATCTGCAGCCAAGCTTTGTTTCAAGGAATGTCAGAAACTGGGACCATCCATCAGCGCGCGTCGAACACCCTAGTGCGAGCAAAAGTAAATTTGCTTCGTCAGATTTGTTGAGTGCCGGCATAACTTGCTGCATCAATTAATCAACACGCTTCAGTTAGGATATCTTCCAATTTATCTATCAATTTATTCTGGGAGTCGCAACATAGTTTAAATGTTCGACTTGTTTATGTTGGGAGTTGTTATGTTCGGGGGTGGGGAGATCTACAAATATTACATAGACGCGGCGAATTGCGACTTATTGGTCCCAGATCTGAACGCGTCTGCTGTGCCTATGGAAAAATCCGGAAACTTTTGCATGGAAAATCAACCATCGTTCCGCCCGTATGTTTCAAGGTGAGAACTAAATAGAGCGCTACCTGCACATGAATTCACCCAATGAACCAGGCGCCTGTTTGAACCGGCGGTTTTTATGAAATTGGGGCACTCGAGTAAGTTTGTTGGAAGGTTTTTACTGCGGGTCGAGTTCGCTCGTTCCACTCGCTTCACCATTTTGCCCAAGCTGTATTTTCTCAACTTTGGCTTCAGCCGATTTTAGAAGTGTATCGCAATGCGCACGTAAAGCGTCACCGCGCTCGTACATATCGATACTGCGTTCGAGCGGAACGTTGCCTTGTTCCAGTTCCCGCACAATTGTTTCCAGCTGCTTCAGCGCTTCTTCGAAAGAAAGACCGGAAATGTCATTGGCAGCATCAGTCATCGGTGCGGTTCCTGAATATCGTCTATTTCAATTGGGAAAGTCGCGGGCTTGCCGGCTGAGGTCAAGCCTTCAATCGAATTTTGGGTGCAAGATCCCCGTGGTTTTGAAGCGGTGGCGTCAGATCAACCGGTCATCAGCGTCATGACGTGGGCCGCAACCGAGCGGGCAAGCCCTTCCAGATCATAGCCACCTTCCAGAACGGAGACCACATTGCCGTCGCTATGCTTGTCTGCAATATCCATCAAAACGCGTGTGGCCCATGCAAAATCGGCTTCCACCAGGTTCAGTCCACCCAACGGATCGCGTGCGTGGGCGTCAAATCCGGCGGAGATGATGACAAGTTCGGGGGCATAATCTTCCAGCCGCGGAAGGATGGCGACTTCAAAGGCCTCCTTGAAACCGGCGCCGTCTTCTCCTGGGGCCAGCGGCACATTTACAATTGTGTTTGCCTCGCCCGTCTCTGAAGCTGCTCCTGATCCCGGATAAAGGGGCATCTGGTGTGTCGAGCAATACATGACATTCGGGTCTGCCCAGAAAATGTCCTGTGTTCCATTGCCGTGATGGACATCAAAATCGACGATCGCAACTCTGTCGATCCCATGTTTGGCTTGTGCATACCGAGCAGCGACCGCAGCGTTGTTAAAGAAACAGAAGCCCATCGCGCGTTCCTTTTCCGCGTGATGACCCGGTGGCCGTGAGGCGGAAAAAGCGTTGCCGACCTTTTTTGTCAGGACCTCATCAACTGCCCGGCAAGCTCCGCCAGCGCCTCTGAGGGCTGCTTCCCATGTGCCGGGGGACATGGTGGTGTCGGCATCAACACGGGCCGTGCCTTCTTCGGGGGACAGGCGATGCAGGGAATCGACATAACTCATCGGGTGGGCCCGGGCTAAGTCTTCAAGTGCGCCAACGGGAGCCAGATCACGTTCTATCGACTGGAACTTTTCGTGCTCCAATATTCGGTCGATTGCCCGGATCCTGTCCGGGCGCTCGGGGTGACCGACAGGCGTCAGATGATCGAGATAGGAAGGGTGATGCAATAAGAGGGTGGACACGTATGGGTTCCAGAAGGTCTGTAGTTGTCAATTGTTGAACGAAAGCAATCTGAGCGGCACCAGATGGATCTGTCAATTGAAGATAGGTCTAAAGGTCTGGCAATTGAAACTGTCGGGAAACAAAAAAAAGGGCCGGCTTTCTTAGCCAGCCCGTTGAAAGGTGCGAGCACCACGATGCCCGAGGGGAGGTCCGCTGCATCTCAATTCGTACGTAAAGACTACTTGATTTCGGTGTGAAAAAGCGAGCCCTTTACCGTAATCAGGTGTGATATTGATGTTGATAAGTTTGGTGCGGCGCAGGGGAAGCACAGATATATTGTATGAAATGCTTAGCTAATTTGTCACGTTCTGTTGAATATATAGTTTTCTACTATATTGGAAACTTGGAATTCCTTGAGCTTAACTTAAGTTGATCGTTCTTCACGCGCAGGAATAAGCAGCTTATGCGAAGTGCTGATTTTTAAGGCTTTTCAGTTCGCACATAAATTCACCACGTGGCATTTTTCAATTCAGACGCCGTGTATGAGAAATCTCAAATATTATCGCGTGGTGCCGCGGCGCGGCGCAGTCGGTCGTTAATTGCCTCTCCCAACCCGGTATTGGGGATAAACTGTACCTGGATGGCCCGAGCGCCGCTCAAATCAAGGGTTCGCATCGCCTGAAACAGGTTCGCTGCGGCTTCAACGAGATTTCCTGACGGGCTCAAATTGAATTCTGCAGTGGCGCGTTCAGCTCCTAGGAGTGGCGTGGGGCCGAACGAGAGGAGCGCATCTTCAGCAGTCGCCTCTTGCGCATTCAGGTACATTGCAGCATCTGGAGCGTAATGTGAGGATAGCATGCCCGGCGCGGTTGGGGCGTCCGGTTTCATTTCACTGGGCGGGCTTGCGAGCTCCGCTCCGAGAACGTTCTCGATGTCTTCGCGCGTCAGACCACCTGGCCTCAACAGTCGTGGTGTTCCATCAACCAGTCCAACAATTGTAGATTCAATTCCGACGGCACACGGCCCTGCATCAATGACGTAACCCAAAGATGGTCCAAGGTCTGCAATAACGTCCGTAGCACGGGTCGGGCTGATTTTCCCTGAGCGGTTCGCACTCGGGGCTGCCAAAGGACGACCTATCCTTTCCGAGAGAAGGCGCATGACCGGCCCGGCGGGTACACGCAAGGCAACCGTGTCGAGACCTGCTGTCGCAAGGTCGGATATCGGCGAACTTTTGATTTTTGGTACGACGAGCGTTAACGGTCCTGGCCAGAAAGCCTCGGCCAACGTCAATGCCTGATCGGTGATCTCGCCATGTTCTTTTGCGGCGTCCAATGAAGCAACATGGGAAATCAGGGGATTGAATTGAGGTCGTCCCTTCGCCTCAAAAATTCTCGCACAAGCGGTTCCGCTCGTAGCATCAGCGGCCAGCCCATAGACTGTTTCAGTTGGAATTGCAGCCAGCTCCCCATCCAAAAGGGCAATGCAAGCCGCCTCTGCTTCTGGAGATAATTGCCAGTCAGGCTCGCTGAAATTGAGTTTCCAAAGCTGCATGAACCAGTCTCTTCTGGGAAGCGACGCTTGATTTGAGGGAAAAGACTCTCACATGCCGCTGCGGTACGGGTTGACGTTTACGTCAACAGGGCTACTGTCCTGTCAACAGCTGTCTCAACCGCCTTTTGGGCGCAAGGCTCGCCAGCGTCAAGCTTTGGGCAGCGAAAACCGAAAATAGTCAGGCACGTAAAAGCTGACAGGCCTGTGGGAGAAATGAATGTATCGTGCACCGGTAGACGAGATTGCCTTTACCTTGAAGCAGGTATGTGGGCTTGGTGATTTGCAGCAAAGTGCAAGGCATGCCGAGCTGGGTGACGATCTTGTCGATGCGATTTTGACTGAAGCTGGCAAATTTGCTTCTGAAGAAATTGCGCCACTCAACAGTGTTGCCGACACGCACGGCACGCCTTTGACAAACGGCGAAGTTTCAACACCTCCGGGTTGGCGAGAGCTTTATCATGCCTGGATTGAAGGCGGCTGGAACGGATTGACTGCTGATCCGGAATCGGGAGGTCAAGGGCTCCCCCAAATGCTTTCAGCTGCTGCACTGGAGATGTGGAACTCCGGCTCAATGGCTTTTGCAATCGGCCCCACTTTGACCATGGGCGCTATTGAAGCGATGGAGAAACACGCGTCAGCTGATCTTCAGGCCAAATACCTTGAGAAACTCGTGTCCGGCGAGTGGATGGGGACAATGAACCTGACCGAGCCCCAGGCGGGTTCCGACCTTAACGCGTTGAAGGCAAAAGCTGAGCGCAACGCTGATGGTACTTATCGCATTTATGGCCAGAAGATCTTCATCACCTATGGCGATCATGATCTGACTGACAATATCATTCATATGGTTCTGGCCCGGCTGCCTGACGCACCTGCGGGCACGAAGGGCATTTCGCTTTTTCTCGTACCGAAGTTCCTGGTGAATGACGATGGCTCACTTGGCGAGCGAAATGATGTCAAGGTAGCGGGCGTCGAACACAAGATGGGGATCCACGGCTCACCAACATGTACCATGGTTTACGGTGATGAAGGTGGCGCCGCAGGCTGGTTGATTGGTGAGGAAAATCGCGGTCTTGCCTGTATGTTCACAATGATGAACAACGCTCGCCTGGCAGTCGGCATCCAGGGTCTTGGTGTGGCCGAACGGGCCTACCAGCATGCACTGGGTTATGCGGTTGAACGCAAGCAAGGCAGAGCGCCCGGGGAGACCCAGGAGGGTATGAGCCCAATTGCACGGCACCCGGATATCAAGCGCATGTTGCTCGCAATGAAGTCCAGAACCCAGGTTTCCAGGGCTATCTGCTATGCCTGTGCGCATGCAATTGATATGGCAAATCTCGCTGAAGATACTGAAGCAAAAACCTTCTGGAGCGAGCGGGCAAGCCTGCTGACGCCGATTGCCAAGGCGCTGCCGACAGATTTTGGCGTAGAAGTGTCTTCACTCGGAATTCAAGTCCACGGAGGCATGGGCTACATTGAAGAAACCGGTGCTGCCCAGCACTTGCGCGACGCGCGCATCGCGTCGATTTACGAGGGCACCAACGGCATCCAATCCATCGATCTGGTCATGCGCAAACTTCCCTTGTCAGGCGGCGAGCACATCAAGGGTTTCATTTCAGAATTGCAGGCCATCGCTGACGAAGTTGCGGCTTCCAACAGGCCGGAATTTGGAGCTGCTGCCGAGCGGTTGAACGCAAGCATTCAGGATCTTCGGGACGCGACCGACTATATGGCGAACGCGCAAAGTGAAGGCCGCGTCGCGGACGCATTGTCTGGAGCAACACCATACCTGCGTGTTGCAGGTTTGACGTTGGGTGGTGCGCTCCTCGCCAAGGGAGCGTTGCATTCTGTATCGGAACCCGCACAGCGGCTCGCCGAGCGTACACTTATTGCCCGTAATTTTTGTGAGACTGTTCTCGGTGAAACCGCTGGCCTGAAGTCCGACATCCTGCTTTCAGCTGAATCCATACAGGCGTTTGATGCCGAAGCGCTGGCTTCCTGAGTAAATAGATCGGAGTAATCAAATGATCCGGAAGAGCCTCGAAAACGGCGTTCAGACCCTGCGTCTGGACCGGCTGGAGAAAAAGAATGCTCTGACAGGTGCAATGTACACGGACCTGGCCGATGCGCTTGAGAGAGGCAATGGCGACGATGAGGTGCGTTGCCACCTGATCTGCGGCCAGCCTGAAGTCTTTACAGCGGGCAATGATATTGGAGATTTCCTGCAATACGCAGGTAGGTCAGGTCTTCCAGATACACCCGTTGTCCGGTTCCTGCGGGCGCTGGTCACAAATGAAAAGCCGATGGTCGCATCAGTTGACGGTATTGCGATCGGCGTGGGCACGACCTTGCTCATGCATTGCGACATGGTGTTCGCAAGCCCGCGCGCCTTGATGCGGTCTCCCTTCGTCGACCTTGGCCTCGTGCCAGAAGCAGGGTCCAGCCTGTTGGGACCACAGCTCATGGGACACGCGCACGCTTTTGAATTGTTATGCCTTGGCAATGCATTTTCAGCAGAAAAGGCGTTGCAGGTCGGTCTGGTCAATGAAGTCCTCGAGGAGGGCGTCGAAGAAGCCGCACTGGCCTGTGCGCAGGCAATCGCAGCCAAACCGCCTGAAGCGCTTGCCCTGTCGCGCAAGTTGTTGCGAGGCGACACTCAGGAACTTTCTGAACGCGTCGAAGAAGAGATCCGAATTTTCGCAAGTCGCCTGAGCGCACCTGAAACCATCGCGGCATTTCAGGCGTTCATGTCGAAAAAGGCCAAGGCCTGAAATCGTTTCCAGACTAAGCCAACTATTACCGAACTGGCTAGGTAAACCCGGATCTCTTGAAGGAGAACCAATATGTCCATGAAGGGCAAAACTCTATTTATCAGTGGTGCTTCCCGCGGCATTGGCAAAGCGATCGCATTGAAAGCCGCCAGAGACGGCGCAAATGTTGCTGTCGCCTCCAAGACAGCCGAACCCCATCCTAAACTGGAAGGCACTATCTATACGGCTGCTGAGGAGATCGAGGCTGCCGGTGGCAAGGCCCTTCCTGTTGTTCTGGACGTGCGTGATGATGAGGCCGTTAAAGCGGCGATAGATCAAACTGCTGAGCATTTCGGTGGACTGGACATTCTGGTCAACAACGCCAGCGCCATTCAGCTGACCCCGCTTCAACAGACTGACATGAAGCGTTTCGATTTGATGCACCAGATCAATACGCGTGGAACTTTGGCCTGTTCAAAGCATGCAATTGAACATCTGAAAAATTCGGACAATCCGCATATCCTGATGCTGTCGCCTCCGCTCGATATGCAGGAGAAGTGGTTTGCGCCGTTCACACCCTATGCAATTGCCAAATACGGCATGAGTCTGGTTGTGCTCGGGTTGGCAGGAGAACTGCGCTCGAAAGGTATAGCGGTCAACGCCTTGTGGCCGCGCACAACCATCGCAACGGCTGCGATCAAGAACATCATCGGCGGCGAAAAGATGATGCAGCAAAGCCGGACGCCTGACATTCTGGCCGATGCCGCTTATGAAATCTTCAACTCACCATCGAAGGATTTCACCGGTCAGTTCGTGATTGACGACACGTTCCTTGCAAGCCGGGGTGTGACTGACTTTGACCAGTATCGCGTTGATCCGAGCCTGGCGTTGGCGCCGGACTTCTTTGTGCCCGATGACAGCGAAGCCCCTTGTGATCTTGGGCCAGTCAAAAGCTGAAGATTGTAACCAGGTCGTGTGAACGGGCTTGCATTGCATTGCCCGTTCATGCAGGCTCCAGGAGCCGATGAGGGCGGCAACCGGATCCGCGGAAAGCGTGAGCACCCTGACATCTGACGACATATGCCGGTTTTTCACCTGCGCCCGAAACAAGCGGATCACCCGGGCATTCAGATCAGGAGAAAAGCCATGTCTGAAGACATCGCTCCGACAATAGAGACCTATAAAAACTCCGCGCGCCGTTTGAGAAAACTCTGCAGAACAGGCGATGCGGATGCCTTGTCGCGTGTTACTGCGCATATTCCCAAACACAAGAACCTGAAGCATGCAGACTTTCTGCACGTGATTGCCCGCGAAGCTGGGCACGATAGCTGGCCCAAGCTGAAATTTGCTATTGTAGTCGCAAACATGACGCGAGCGGAACAGGCTGAACGGCTAAAGGTTGCACTTTATTTCGGCCAGCATTGGGTGAGTGAGAAACTGCTTGAAGCCGATCCAACGCTCAAGGACGCGAACCTTGGTTTGCAAATAGCACTTTATGATTTGGACGCAGTCCGCTCGGTTGTCGAAGGTGACGCCAGTGCTGCGACGCAATTGATCGGCAACCGTTCGCCGATACTTCACCTCGCATTTTCCAAGGAGTTGCATCGCAATCCCGACAAGGTGGCGGACATGTTCGCAATTGCAGAACTTCTACTTGTGCAAGGCGCAAATGTCGATGACGGCTACCCAGCAGAGCCGGGAGCGGATCACAAACTATCTGCGCTTTACGGTGCGCTCTGCCACGCGGACAATTTCGAGCTTGGTAAGTTGCTGCTGGAAAAGGGGGCAGATCCCAACGACAATGAAAGCCTCTATCACAGCACAGAGCTGGGTGATGAACGCGCGCTGGCGTTACTGCTGCAACATGGGGCCAAGCCTGATGGCACTAACGCCCTGCCACGTGCATTGGACTTTGAAAACAGGGAAATGGTGCGCCTTCTGCTTGAAGCCGGTGCTGACCCGAACATCACTGTGCCGGATCATCCGAGCGGCATGCCAATGAATACCATTCCCTCGCTACATCAGGCTGTACGGCGAGGCCGGTCCATAGAGATTGTGGAGCTTCTGCTGAAGTTTGGAGCTAATCCGCATGCCGTCTGGATGGGGCACTCAGCCCACGCAACCGCGCTGATTTACGGAAACAGGGCTGCTGCCGAATACCTGGAGAAATTCACGCAAGTTGGCCCCCTTTCCGAGAACGAAAAAGTGCTTGCATCTGCGATGGGCGGAAATGCCGGACCCGGCCTTCTCGATGTAACTTCGCTGGAGGTTGAAGACAGAAGCTTATTGGCAAGAGTGGCTTCAGAACCCGGTAACCTTGACCGGCTTAAGGCCCTGGTAGCTGCAGGGCTTGACCCGGCGACAGCTGACAGCAGCGGCATGACGCCATTGCATATGGCAGCGTGGAACGGTCTGGTCCCGGAATTGAGCTATTTTCTCTCCTTCAATCCTGATCTGACGCGCAAGAATGGGTATGGCGGCGATGCCCTGGACACAGTCGTGCACGGTTCGGAGTTTGCGCCCAGAAGAGACGAGACAGATCACATCGCCTGCGCTCGTCTGCTGCTTGAAGCCGGTAGTTTTCTTGATCCGAGGTTCATCGCCAATTGTGGTAACGAAGACTTGGCGCAATTCCTGGAAGACTGGCAATCAGGTAACCACTGAAGGTGCGGGCGGATGTTTTCATCCGCCCGAGAGCCCGGTGTTTGACAAGGCTACTATTGTCATCTGCGTCTAGTCGTCCCTCGACCAAATTCACAGCAATCCTGACTGAATTGACAGGTGGTTCTGCTGGTCAGCGAGAACCTCCACTGATAGAACTTCCGCATAGTCTAGTCATTTATTTTGGATGGAGGGGTTCCCATGGAAGGTTCAGCAGGCCTGTTCAGCGAGCTTTTGTTTAATGCCGGCAAGGCGATTGTTGTATTGGTTATCGGTTGGTTTCTGGCCGATTTTATGTCCGGTCTGGTCAAGAAGAAGATCGTTAGTCATCCCAAGATCGATGACACGATCGGAAGCTTCGCAGCATCGATTGTGCGCTGGCTCATTCTACTCGTAACCCTGATTGCAGTTCTGCAGATGTTCGGGATTCAGGCCACTAGTCTGGTGGCTGTTCTTGGTGCAGGCACGCTGGCTATCGGTCTCGCGCTGCAAGGAACCTTGAGCGATATCGCAGCCGGTGTGATGTTGATTATCTTCAGACCTTACAAGATCGGCCAGTTTGTCGACATCGGCGGGACATCTGGCACCGTAAAGGATCTCAACATTTTCGTCACCGAACTGGTGACTCCGGACAATGTCCAGATCATCATGCCCAACGGCAAAGCCTGGGGCACCGTGGTCAAGAATTTCTCGGCCCATTCGACGCGTCGTCTCGATCTGACTTTCGGCATCGACTATGGCGATGATGCGGACAAGGCGACACAGATCATCCTGGATGTTGCCAACGCGGACGAACGCATACACAAGGATCCTGAGGCCTGGGTGCGGGTTACCAATCTGGGTGACAGTTCCATAGACCTCGGTGTGCGGCTTTGGTGCGATGCTGGGGACTACTGGGAACTGAAGTTCCACATGCTCAAGTCGGTCAAGGAAGCCTTTGACGCCGGTGGTATTTCCATTCCGTATCCGCATACGGTCGAAATTCAAAAAGCCGGATAATACCGGCCAATCTTCACATCAATGGAGACCGCTTCATCCTGATGCGGTCTCTTTTTTTGTGTCTGGTGTGGCATCTGGCTGGTTTTCCACATCAGGCTGGTTGTCAGATGATGTTTCACCTGTTTCTACTTCCGTCTCAGCCGTCTCAGCCGTCTCAGCCGTCTCAGCCGTCTCAGCCGTCTCAGCCGTCTCAGCCGTCTCAGCCGTCTCAGCCGTCTCAGCCGTCTCAGCCGTCTCAGCCGTCTCAGCCGTCTCAGCCGTCTCAGCCGTCTCAGCCGTCTCGGAAGAAGAAGCCGCAGACGGCTCGACGTCTGTTTCTTCAGACACAGTGTCTTCAGTTGGCGTCGCCTCAAAAGCCACCAGCTGCTCCTCAATTGAGGCGTTTTCGTTCTTGTCGTTCACCTCTCCCTGGATGCCAGAAAGCACCGGGACGACCGGATCCTCAAGTTCTTCATGTGGATGACCGGTATTCATCAGCTGACGTTTTTTGGAAAGTTCAGCAACGTGATCCTTGAGATCCTGGGATTGCTCCATAAGCGATTTGAAGTCTTGCGCACCGAGGCTCAGAAGTTGGCAATACCCGAGTGCCACAACATCGGCGCTCCTGCGGCCACCGGTCATGAGCGCAATTTCACCGAACACGTCACCCCGGCCAAGCCGGACATCATAAGTCGGTGTTCGGACCTCGACAGCACCGGACGCAATGAAATACGCAGCATCGCCACGATCACCCCTGCGGATCAGTTTTTCACCCGGTGTTGCGAATTGTGGCCGCATCATCTTGCGAATGGCTTTTTGCTGTTTTTTGGACAAGTCGGCGAAGAGTGGATGCGCGCTGATGAGTTCCCGGGTTTTCAGGCCAAGGTCGAGCTTGGGTCGGTCATGCGAAGCCCGCCTGGCTCTTTCCACGTCCCGTAGTAGGTCCCGGTGCAACTCCGTACCGATGAGCATTTGATCCTTGGCTTCATCATATGCGGTTTCTTCAAGCCGCACGCCTGCCTTTCGCAGAAACTGGGTCTCCAGGGCATCTGCGTAGTCAGGATATTGCAGGCGCAGGGCATCAATGGCCTGAACAGTTTCTTCCTGCCGCTGGGTCAGGGTTTCATGCAGGATATCACCAACACGATCACCCAATAGAGGCCGAATGCGTCTTGCGTTGAACTCGATCAGCTCATCAGCCAAGATCCGGAAGACCAGAAGGAACTCAAAACGGTCGGCTAATCGGATTGCCAAGGGTCTTGCTATTCTGAGACGTCTTTGCAGGAACTGAGCGAAACGGAAACCAAATCCAAACCTGAGTGGTCTGCGCACCGCCTTGTTGTAGCCGAACCGGCCGTCGGTTCGGGTCAGGTCACCGATACGTCCTGTCAGTGCAAGAAAGCTGGAAACAGAGCGGCCTGAAATCGTCTTGTCGTGAAAATGCTCCAGAACCAGCTGTTGCTCCTGGTCGGCAAGTGCGATCAGGCCGATACGGACACGATCAGTGTCCTTCAGTTCTTCCAGCATGTTGGTTTCTGATGCCGCTGATGCCGCCCTGTCCTGGTAATCCTTCAGAACGACGTCGGTAACACGTGGCTGGATATGATAAATTTGGGCAGCGGTATCGACTTCCTGGCGGACGTCCGACAAAGACAGTGCCAGAAACTGGGTTCGAAGAGCTTCGTCACGCGCACCAAGCCGATCCAGACCGAGCAGGCGGATCAACGGTTTCAAGCTGGTTCCGTACACAAGCAACGTGAACAGGACGAAGCCGGTCGCAAGTTTTGTGATGAATACGGAAACTTCGTGCGAGAGAGCGGTATGTTCAGAAACACTGAGCGCAAGCGTGAGCGTTACCGCGCCCCGCATGCCGCCCCACAGGATTACCGTTTTGAACTTGTTGTTGACCGATTGTCCGGCGCCAAATTTACTGAGAACCGGAAGAGCGCCGAAAATGACGACGCCTCTAGCTGCCAGCGCGGCAACAATCACCACGATAAGCAAAAGGATATCGATAGGCGTAAAGCCTTCCACGAACCGCGGGATAAGGATCGCTGACAGCAGAAAGATAAGTGATGCAGCCCAGAAGGAAATCTGCTCCCACACTGAGTGTAGAAACTTCCAGTTGGAGGGCTGGATACGGGCGGGGCCGTAAAGATTGAAAATGATACCGGCACATACAACGGCAACGACCGCGGAAACATCCGCAAACTGATCGCTGAGAACATAAATCCCATAAGGCAGGGCAAGGCTCAATGTCACCTGGGCAAGCGGAAGGTCTCGCATCAAAGGAAGAAAGACGACAGCGAGCCGCGCAACCACTGTTCCAACGACAATACCGCCGACAAACGACCGGCCAAAGGCGATAAAAGCCTCGCTTGCCGTCATCGACTGATGGCCTGTCAATATTCCGAGCAGGATGACGAAGATCACGATCGCGGCAGCGTCGTTCAGCAGGCTTTCACCCTCAACGATACGGCCCAGTCTTGCAGGTGCGCCGATGTCCCTGAAAATGGCGACAACTGCCACAGGATCAGTGGTGGCAACGATGGCACCAAGCAGAAGACAGGCTATCAGTGACATTCCCGAAAGCGGATATAGTGCCAACCCGATAAATCCAGTCGCCACGAAAACCGCAACCACTGCCAAGACAAGAATTGGGACAAGGTCTTCAAAAATCCGCCGGGCATCCAGGGTCAGGGTGGTTTGAAACAGGAGCAGCGGCAAAAAGATATAGAGGATCATCTCCGAATCCAGGGGAGGATTCACGAAGACGCTGGCAATGGTGTTAAAGGCGTCGGTCCGGGGTGTATTCAAAAGATAAGTTGCACCGATACCGATCAATGTGCCAACGGTTGCCAGCAACACGCTGGGTGCAAGCCCCAACCGCCGTGCGAGAGGTTGCAACAGAGAAATTGTAATGAGCAACAGCGCAAAAGCGCCTGTTATCAAAGGTGTTTCCATTGCTGCACTGTGCCTTGCGATTGGCGCGACTTCAAACCGGTATACATGCTTAGACTTAGGCTAAGCCGGGTAACCGGTGGAAAATTGAACGTTTTTTGTCGTTAGCTTCAGATTAGCAATCAAAACGCCAAGCGAAATTTCGCCGCTACCTAATAGTCCCAAGTGCGGCGATGTGAAGGCAGATACAGGTTGTTCGGGCAGAATTCCAGCGTAAGCCGTCAGCTTGCAGCTTTTCTTTCTGAAAGCCAGATACCCCCAAGAACCAGTACTAATGCGAGGCCGTGATACCATTCGAACGCCTCACTGAGAATTGTCACTGCCAAAACGGCTGAAAAAATCGGCACGAGATTGATAAAGACGCCAGCACGCGCTGGACCGATAAGCTCAACGCCGCGCATGAAAAAGATTTGCGAAAGGCAAGATGGGAAAATCGAAATATATAGAACGACCAGCCAGCCTTTGGTGGTGGGCCACTGCGCATCACCCATGCTCATCTCATAAGCAAGGCCGGGCAATGAGGCCACGACTGAAATTCCAGCGAGAACAGCAAAAAATGTCAGCCCGGAAACTTGTGGCCTGTTTTGCAGGGCAAGTGTGTAGCCGGAATAAAGAACGCACGCGATGAGCATGATGCCATCACCAGGATTGACGGCCATATTCAGTAAAATGTCTGTATTCCCTTGCGCGGAAATCAGGACCACACCCGCAAGCGTTAAAAAGATCCCCAATACCTGAAGAACCCGGACCTTGGTGCTGAATGCAATCACCGATCCAACCAGAACCAGGATCGGCATCGATCCCTGAATAATACCGAGGTTAACCGCTGTTGTCTTGCTGGCCGCAATGTAAAACAGCGTGTTGAAAGCAACAAAACCAAAGGCTGCCATAAGAACCATGCGCGGGAAATAGGGTCGCATGGTTGGCCACTCGGATCGGATGCGCGGCCAGAGAGTTGGGACCAGGATCGATGCGACGATCAGCCAGCGCAAAAACACCACCACCATTGGAGAGACTTCCCCAACTGCAAGACGACCTGCAATGGTGTTACCAGCCCAGAATAGGGTCGTCAGGCCGAGCAGCAAAATTGCATTGCCGTAAGTCAGGCTGCTGAAGCGTTTTACCAGGGCGACCATGGGGACCTTTCCGCGAAAAGCGGTGTGCGGAAAACACCGGTATAGGAAGTTTGTCGTGACCGAAAGCGCTTTCTTTTTGTATACCGACTTATACTGTTGGAGAAAATTACTTGGATCTTTTCCAAAATGGAAAAAGTCATGAGAGTGTCAGGGCAATTGACGCCTGCGTGCTTTGCCATCAAAACACTGGCCTGAAAGCCAAATAATAATCCCATCGAGTGGAGACAAAAATGACTGGTCGGATTGACGCCCACGGATTGAAAGTTGCCAAGGTTCTTTATGATTTTCTCAATGAGAAAGCCTTGCCAGAAACCGGGGTCGACCAGGACCATTTCTGGAAAAGCCTGTCTGAGCTGGTTCACGAACTGGCGCCGAAAAATCGCTCACTGCTGGAAAAGCGTAAAATGCTTCAAGGCAAGATCAACACATGGCACAAGGCCAATCCCGGCACACCGGACATGGCGACCTATAAGACATTCCTGAGTGACATCGGCTACCTTGTTCCTGAAGGCCAAGACTTCGCCGTCGGGACCGCGAACGTCGACCCGGAAATCGGCAGTGTTGCCGGGCCGCAGCTGGTTGTCCCGGTCATGAATGCGCGTTACGCCCTGAACGCTGCGAACGCGCGATGGGGATCTCTGTACGATGCGCTCTATGGCACCGATGCCATGGGTTCAAAACCGCAGCGTGGTGGCTTTGATGAAACACGTGGCGCCGAGGTCATCGCCTATGCCCGCAAGGTTCTTGACGAGGCGGCTCCTCTCGCCGAAGGAAGCTGGTCTGACGTAACGGGCCTCTCCGTTCATGACGAGGCTCTCCGGGTCGCAACCGAGGCCGGCACGACAACGCTTGCTGATGCAGCGCAGTTTGCAGGCTACTCCGGCGATATCGCGGAGCCTTACAAGGTTCTGCTGGTCAAAAATGGCCTGCATCTGGAAATCAACATCGACAGCAAGCATCCGATTGGCAAAACGGACAAGGCACATATTTCAGATGTTGTTCTTGAATCCGCAATGTCGACGATCATGGACTGTGAAGATTCTGTTGCAGCCGTCGATGCCGAAGACAAGGTTGTTGTCTATACGAACTGGCTCGGCCTGATGCGGGGAGATCTGGAAGAGAGCTTTGAAAAGGGCGGCGAAACCGTCACCCGACGCATGAATGGTGATCGTCATTATATCGCCCCTGACGGCGGTGCACTGAACCTTCATGGACGTTCGCTGTTGCTGGTCAGAAATGTCGGTCATCTGATGACCATTGATGCGGTGCTCGACAGGGACGGCAATGAAGTTCCCGAAGGTCTGCTGGACGGCATGATCACCGCGCTACTCGCATTGCATGACATTGGCGCCAATGGCCGTGAAACCAACAGCCGGGCGGGGTCTGTCTATATCGTCAAACCAAAAATGCACGGGCCTGAAGAAGTTGCCTTTGCATCGGAAATTTTCGACCGGGTGGAAGATGCACTGGGCATGGACCGCAACACGCTCAAGATGGGCATCATGGATGAAGAACGCCGCACAACGGTGAACTTGAAAGAGTGTATCCGTCAGGCAAAAGACCGCGTGTTCTTCATCAACACCGGCTTCCTGGACCGTACGGGCGACGAGATGCACACATCCATGGATGCAGGCCCCATGATCCGCAAGGGAGACATGAAGGCCGCCACCTGGATCGCAGCTTACGAGAATAATAACGTCGATGTCGGTCTGGCTTGCGGCCTGCCGGGACATGCGCAGATCGGCAAGGGCATGTGGGCAATGCCGGATCTCATGGAGGCGATGCTCGATCAGAAAATCGGTCATCCGATGTCAGGTGCCAACACCGCTTGGGTACCATCGCCAACAGCCGCTACGCTTCACGCGTTGCATTATTACAAGGTGTCCGTGGCAAACCGTCAGGCAGAACTGAAAACACGCGTTGCTGCCAAACTCGACGACATTTTGTCTATCCCGGTTGCCGAGCGTCCGAATTGGGAAGAGGACGACATCCAGGCGGAACTGGACAACAACGCGCAGGGTATTCTTGGTTATGTTGTGCGTTGGGTTGAACAGGGGATTGGCTGCTCCAAAGTGCCGGACATCAACAATGTCGGCCTGATGGAAGACCGCGCAACCTTGCGGATTTCCTCTCAGCACATTGCCAACTGGTTACATCATGGCGTTGTCAGCGAAGCGCAGGTGCTGGAGACCATGAAGCGAATGGCAGCTGTTGTGGATGGCCAGAACGCAGGCGATCCACTCTACCAGCCAATGGCGGATGATTTTGACGGATCTGTTGCCTTCCAGGCCGCTTGCGAACTGGTTCTTGAGGGAACCAGACAACCCAATGGCTACACCGAACCTGTGTTGCATCGCCGTCGCATTGAATTCAAGGCGAAAACCGCGGCTTGAACGTATACTTAGCGCAGTTATTCACCCCTTCCGGTGTCCACTGGGAGGGGTGTTTTTGTTGCAATATCCAGATTGACCTTGGAGGCAGCTGATTTAAGTTCAAATTGGTAGCGTGTTGTGCAGGGGTGTTGCGATGAAATACTCAAATTGTTTGAAGCCTATTTTATGTGGCGTGATGCTGTTGATCCTCGCGACGGTTACAGCGATGGCGTCCGACAAACGGCCAAACATTGTTTATCTGCTCGTGGACAATTGGGGATGGGGCGACATCGGAATTCAGGGGAGCATAGTTCCCACGCCCGAAATCGACGCATTTGCTGCTGAAGGGATGCGGCTACTAAATTTCAATATCGAGAACCAGTGTACGCCCACACGCTCAGCCATTCATACGGGCCGTTTGCCGATCCGTTCCGGCACTCAAAAAGTGGCCGCTCCGGGTGAACCCGACGGATTGGCTCCCTGGGAGTACACGATTGCCGAGTTGCTTTCCGATGCCGGCTACAAAACTGCGCTATTCGGCAAATGGCATATTGGCTCCCAGGTCGGTCGACACCCCAGTGATCAAGGATATGACGAATGGTGGGGAATAAACGAGGGGTCCAACGCTGCAGCTTATACCGCCACGCCAGAATTTGATCCTGCGGTCGCTGCCGTGCCTCATTTTTGGGAAGGCAAGAAAGGCGCACCATCTTACGAAACGGAAGAATATGACATCGCTGGCAAAACAACTTTCGACCGAAACATTACCGATAATGCCGTCGACTATATTGCTCGCAATGCCGAAGAGGCCGATCCATTTTATCTCTATATAGGCTTTACGCAGTTTCACCCGCCGTGGGTTGTGCACCCGGATTTTGAGGGTGTTTCCGGCGCTGGGTACTATTCAGACATCAAGTATGAAGTGGACCACAATATCGGTCGCATTCTCGATACGCTCGAAAAAACTGGAATTGCAGACAACACCATTGTCATCCTGACCGGTGACAACGGTCCAGGTACCCTGCCACAAGGAAATGGCTATGCAACTGGCGAAGTCGGTGGGTCTACAGGCCCGTGGCGGGGTTCACTGAGTACCGGATTTGAGGGAGGGCTGCGAACCCCCGCAATGATCCGCTGGCCCGGAAAAATACCGTCCAACGTTGTGAGCAACGAAGTTGTTTCTGTACTGGACGTTTATCCAACACTTGCAACACTGGTTGACGAAGCGGATCGCATCCCAACCGACCGGCCGATTGATGGTGTGGATCAAAGTGAATTTTTGCTTGGCCATCAGGTAAATTCAAATCGGGAGCATGTTGTTACTTTCGTCGGCGACGACGTTTTTGCTGTGAAATGGCGGGATCTCAAGGTTCACTTTTTTACCGCCGAGGCAACGTTCTCAGAGATCAAGAAACACACGTTTCCGCAGGTGTACAACATCAAGGAAGATCCAGCCGAACAGTTCGAGCTTTGGGGAAACGAAGGCTTTTCGCACGCGTGGGTTATGACGCCAGTCACCAAGATTCTGACCGCTCTGACGCAGAGCATGCAAGAGTTTCCCAACATAAAACCCGGTGAGGATTTCGCAGGCTATCGGTAACCTTCGGGTTATTTGATGCGAAGCCATAATTTGCTGACCGGTTCGCCGGTTTGAGTCGAAGCGGCAGGTCCAGGGATTCCTGAAGGCCAAGGGAAAGTTGGTTGCTGGTATCGGGATCGGAGCGTGTGTCCTCTGCCATGTCGGACACCAGATGCAATCGACAATACGTCATGTTTCGGAACTTTAGTCATCTATTACCCAGGAAACTTCCTTCGTGCCTGCGCGGCCGAGGGTATTGTGGCGCTTGCCACGATCGTCATGCGTATCTTTTTGAATCTCCTCCCAGTTGATCACCGTAGTCAGATGGAATTGGCGTCCGAGGCTTTCCGGGAGGTGGTGAATGCCTTATCCAGATCTGGATTGAGCTCCATGCCCAAGCCGGGTCCGGGTGGCACGGTGATGCGCCCGTTTTTGACGGGTGGAAGCGCCGTGACCAGGTCGCGGTACCACGTGCGGTGGAAGGCGCGAACGCTCTCCTGCACCAACGCATTGGGAGCGTTGAGCGACAGGTGCGTTGATGCACACAGAACCACTGGGCCCGTGCAATCATGGGGGGCAATCGGCAAGTGCCAGGTCTCCGCCATTGAGGCGATCTTTCGTGCCTCCGACAGACCGCCGCACCAACTGATATCAAGGTTGAAGACCCCGGCAGCACCCGTTTCGATTAGATCACGGAACGCCCACCGGCTGCCGAGTGTTTCCGAGGCTGCGATCGGCGCGCGGGATGCGTCGGCATAGCGGGTTAAGCTGGACAGGCTGTCCATCTTGATCGGATCTTCATGCCAGTAAGTCTTGTACGGCTCCAGGGCCCGTGCAATTTCAATGGCCGGAAGCAGCTGCCACATCAGATGAAATTCGACCATGATGTCCATCTTGTCGCCAACCGCACCGCGGACTTTTGCAAATGGTTCCAGAGCCGTCTTCAAATCCGCAGCGGAGATATGGAGACCGCCGGTCTTTTCCGCGGCAACATCGAACGGCCAGATTTTCATCGCGTCGATGCCGTCTTCGAGAAGCGAAACGGCAAGCTCATCCGCGCAATTCATAAATGCATTCAGGTCGTCGTATTCGGCAACATCACTATTGCCCAAGGCATAGTTTGCAGTGTTTTGACCCGTCGCTTTCTTGATGTACTCGGTGCCGGCACAGGTATTGTAAGTGCGAATATCCTGACGAAAAAATCCGCCCAATAGCTGTGCAATCGGCTGGTTCGTTACCTTGCCGAAGAGGTCCCAGAGGGCGATGTCAAATGCCGAGTTGCCTCTTGTTTCAACGCCAGTCGACCGATAGCCGAGATAGCCGACAAGATCTTTTGACAGCTTGTCTATTTCGAGTGGATTGCGACCGATAACAATCGGGGCCACTGTTTCGTGGATATAGGCTTCGACCGCCTGTGCACCAAAAAATGTCTCGCCCAGACCCACCAGTCCCTCGTTGGTATGAACCTGGATCCATAAAAGATTGGGTCGTTCATCAATCCTGATGGTTTCAAGTCTGGTGATCTTCATGATGGTCCCTTTTTCAATCCAACCGCCGTTTCAATTCTCGCGCCTCCAGTCTAATCATCTGCCGGCTCAAGGCGTCAATATCGTTTCGGATCGGTCGGGCCGGGGTATCTTGAAGCCCAAGTTGTGCTGGGTGCTGTTCTAGGGATTGCCGCGTGCGGCCTCTTCGTTGCGATCATGGCCCAGAACTATCTGGTCTGATGCTATCTACGCTCGGGATTGTCTACTTGAGCACTGATCAAATAGACCGTTTTAAACCATAAGGAAAAGCCGAGTTGGGAAAGATTGCTTAAATGGAGGCTTCGATAAGGAAAGGTCCATCAGTAGTCGATGCCTTTTTCAGCGCTTCCACAAAGCTTTCCTCACTATCGGCGTGCACCGCGGGCACGCCATGTCCGGAGGCCAGCGCCACCCAGTCAAGCAGCGGATTTTCGATGTCGAACATCGCGCGCGCGTTGCGTCCAGGCTTTGGTGCACCTTGCGCCAGGAGTTCAGCATGCAGGATCTGGTAGCCACGGTTTGCGATGATCACAAACGTGATGTCCATTTTTTCGTGTGCAGCCGTCCAGAGGCATTGGACCTGGTACATCGCCGATCCATCGCCAGAGATGGCAAATACTGGACGCTCAGGGCAAGCTACAGATGCACCAAGCGCGTTTGGTAAACATTGGCCGATAGAACCGCCTGTGTTGTTGATCCGGTCATGGCGCGCAGCAGAATTCACTGCGGGCCAGATGCCTGGCCCAGCGGTGAGAGCTTCATTCACCATGATGGCGCCATCCGGGATGGCATTGGCAAGCCCGCGTCCGATCCCCTCGGATGTAAGAGGACCGGTCTGGACAGCAGGTATCTCGCCTGCGACCTGCGCTACGTGTTCTTTACCTTCGACACCAGCCGCCGCAGCCATGTTCTCAAGCGTCCACATGACATCCCAATCGCCGTAACATAGTCGGTCAATGGCACACCCCGCAGGTTCGGGTGTCGACGGTTTGCCAGGATAGGCAAAGAAGTTCACAGGCGGGTCTTCACCGACAAGAACAATACGAGACATGTCAGACAGGAATTCGCCGCTCTGATCAGCATTGTACGGCATGATTTCGAAAGCTACGGCCCCTTCACCAAGGGCAATACGAGGTGCAAAGAACGGCGCCAGAAGCCGGCATCCGGTGCGTGCAGCGATTTGCCCAGCAAGATCGGCGCCGGGGCCGAAAAGACCTGGGCCACTTACCATTAGCGCTGCTCCTGGCAAGGAGAGGTTCTGAACGGCTGCTGCGATACGGTCCGCATCCGGGCGATGTTTTTTGGCAGAAGGCAGAACCTTGGTGGGTCCAGACACACTATCGCCCCAAGCACTATCAGCCGGAAGAATGACCGTTGCAATTTGGCCGCTGCGAGCAACACGGATCGCTTCGGCTCCCATACTGGCTACGATGGAGCTATCGCTCGCTCGCTCCACCCAGTGTGACACCGATCCGGCGACACCATCCAGGTCGGCCTGCAATGGCGCATCATGTTTCAGGTGATAGCCCGCATGGTCGCCGACAATGTTGACGACACCAGATCTTCCTTTTCGTGCATTGTGAAGATTGGCCCAGCCATTGCCAAAGCCCGGACCCAGGTGCAGTAGTGTGCCGGCGACATTCCCGCTCATTCGGGCATACCCATCCGCGGCACCGGTCGCGCCTCCCTCGAACAAGCAGAGGATACAACGCATCTCAGGGTGGGTGTCTAGCGCGGCCACAAAGTGCATTTCAGAAGTGCCTGGATTGGCGAAACAAACCGACACGTCGGACGCCAGCATTGTCTCAACAAGTGCTTCTGCACCATTCATTCCGGCACCTCTCCCGGTAAAATACGGACGGCCATATTAAACAGATGAGTGGGGTTGTCCATGTGGCGTTGCTTATGTCTTGGTTGTTCTGAATATCTTGAGTTCCTGATGTGTTGTGCCGGGCAGGGACATAACTGTTCTGACAATCATGGGAAGGCGTTAGACATGATTTTCCAACTATGGTCAGCAACAGTACCTAGGTGAAAATCTGGTTGCTTCTCGACCAGAAACAAAAGTCCTTATTCCGCTTGTAAGTCATCCTTGACGGGATGCGCCCGCGCGACGTCCTCACTCAGTTCGTACCTCAGGCGGGGGCTGGTGTATGCAGTATGGAGAGCTACCCTCAGTTTATTTTTAGATTTTGAATACGTGATATCATCTGATCGGGGCTTATGATTGCTCTCGGGGACTGCTTTGAAGTTTTCTTTTCAATTGATCGCAGCAATGGCCACGGTGCTAACTATTGGTGTTAGCCAGGCTTTTGCCGAGGAAAATCCCATTGAACGTCCTGTTCTTTTAACCGGGCAGGGCGAAGAAGGTTACCGCCCATTTCTGTTTCCTACCGGCGCTCCTCGGCGCGGCATTTATTATGAAATTGCTCAGCGGATTACCGACATCACAGGCATAGAAATCAGGTGGGGGGTCTATCCGGCAACCCGAGGACGGTTTCTGTTTGATCGCTGCAAGGTGCAACTTGAATTCGGCGTGTCTCCAACCTGGTACACAGATGAGGAACGTGCAAACTCCTACTTTTCTGAGCCGTTCATGACAAACGCAGACGTCATTGCATATGCGGGGGCTGATCGGGGTTTGGCCCATATTCCACTTCAAGGGGAGCCGGTTCTCGCAGTGCTTGGGTATCGTTATCCGACCTTTGAGTTTGATGAACGGCTTGATGTTAAATCCGAGCGAACGATGATTAGGATGCTTGAGCAGGGGCGGGCAAAAGCCGGCATTTTGGAGAAAACCGTTGGCCAATTCCTGGCAAATGAAATGGGTGTTGAGATCCATTTCGCCCAAGAAGTTCAGTCCACCGATCTGTCGTTGCGTGTCCATCCGTGTGCGGCAGAATATCTACCATCCCTGAACAATGCTCTTGTCGAACTGAAGTCCAACGGCGAGATTGACCGGATCATGGCGAGCTATCTCAATCCTGCGGATTGAAGCTTCGAAGCCGGTTTAGCTGGCAACTAAATTAGATTTGTAGTTTGAGCCACGCACAAGTCGCTCCGTGGATAGGCACAGGGATAGTCTCCATTGGCCCGAAGCGGACATCTACGCTAGTCAAACTTCTTTCAAAGACCTTTCTCGAGTGTCCGAAGCAGGCGAAATCGGGTCTTTCCCGTTCTGCCGCCCAACGAGATTACGAAGGGCGCCAGGCCGTGCTTGGAGGTCTTGACGTATCCAGCCAGTGTGCGCACGCCGGGGATGGTTCCAGTCTTGTACCTGGAGCCGGCCTTTGTCTTGGGGAGCAGTTCGGCATAAGGCGCGAATGCGTATAGCACTTTGGCCAGGCCATAGGTGGAAAAGCGGTTTTCTTCGCTGATGCCCGACCCTTCCTTGAGATCGATGGCATCGGCGATGTCGTGTTTGGACAAAATCTCCCCGGTGACTTGCAACGACTTTTCAAGGCTTACAGGCCCGCCAAGCCGGTGGGTACCAATCTCCAGAAAAATCTGGTTGGCAATATAGTTGTTCGACCCCAGCAACAGCAGTTTGACGATCTCCGAAAGAGGACGTGACTGGTGGTGCACATGGAGAGGCGTCAAGGCCTCGGGAACAGACCCGGTTGTTACGTCGCCTTCAACGCTCCCGCCAGCTTTCTTGATAAAGGCGGCGAGGAGTTCGCCGGCATAGCGCGCACTCACTGTAAGATCGTTCTGGGGCAGACCGATGCGGCCGCGTCCTTTGGGGCCGCGCTTCCGAAATTGGGTTATAGCTAACGGTGTGATCGGGGTTTGTTTTTCTGCTGAACGGACAGAGTTTCCCTTGCGCACGGCATGGATCGTGTTGAAATTGACGGCAAGGGCCACATTCGGGGTGTCATAGGATTTGTTGGTGTCTTCGATGCCCGTGACGCGAAGATCTGCCGGGTAGTAGCTAGAGTCCACAACGAGCCCTGCAAAATGCTCCTTGCCGGTCACGGCGAGCAACTCGGGTGCGAGCAGCGCGAGCTCCTCGGAAACAAGGAACGGATCACCGCCGCCACGAACATAGAGCACCCGATTTCTGTCGAGGTAGAAGTGGGTCTTGAACCGGTAGTCGCTCCCCAGAACCTCCAGAGCCAGCCACGCAGTGACGATCTTGGCGACCGAAGCTGGAACGAAGTCCTTGTCAGTGTTTTGAGCCACCAACTCGTTGCCCTTTTCATCCAAAACGAGCACGACCCCCGAGGGCGCCTTGGCTGCGACCGAGTCTTTGATGCCGGCCAGCGCCGGTTGGACAAGAAGGAGGAGGGTAAAGGCGAGAGCAATCAGGCGCATGGTGGCTCCAGTCAACCGCGGTTTCTGCGGCTGGTGAACAAGGAGAATGCCGGGCGAGCGTTTCATTGATGCACGCATGGATAACTGAGACATCGGGTCCGGCATTCAAAATCAGTTCGAATCTAACTGATTTTGAATGGGTCTTGTCAAATACGGTCTTGAACTGTCGTTGGAATGAAGAGCAGCAAAGGTCAGCTTCGAGCTTATTCCGTTGAAAAACTCCTGTTGTTTTGAGTGCCGAACGCTGATTCACTCTCCTTATTGATTTGGGAGATATGGGCGATGATGGGTCCGAAGCAGGAAGCGCAAAGCGCGCTGTTCTACGAATTCTCGATTGATGATCATGTCCCGAATGACCATCTACTGCGGTCGATTGACCGGTTTGTTGATCTGTCCGACCTTCGCAAACATCTGGCTCCGTATTATAGTTCAACCGG
>CXTY01000006.1 GCA_001404055.1 Roseibium album
CAACAAAGGANCGCTCGNTCATGTCGCGCCCTTGCTTGAACTCCGGCTCTGCAGCCACAAGCTCACCGTTCAGGAACACCTGAAGTCCGTCTTCGCCGAAGGAAACGGCAAGGTGGTAGTCGGTATCGGCCTGAAGAGTCAGATCTTTGATCTTCAGATACTCCGTCGCGGTGTCGGACTGCTGACGGACGAGAATAGTGCCGTAGTAGACCCAGGCACTCAGGTGACCACCGGCATCGTATCCACTGCCGTCTTTCGAGAACAGCGCTCGGCTGCCTTCAACGGTATCCGCATTGAAGGACAAGGCAATCGTGCCGTCGGTCAGATCGAGAGCGTCCGGATTGCCGGCCTCCAGATAATCACCCCGCTCACCGGAGAATTCCGTGTCGCCTGCAATGGCAAAGACGGGGGTCATGCCTTCGGGTAGCGGCAGGTCGTCGACGCCCGGCAGGTCTGCCGGTGGCGGAATATCCTCTCGCTCGGTTCCCATCTCGATCGGCTGCAGTGCTTCTTCGAGATCGGCGATGGATCTGACGATGCCATAGGCCGGTTTGGCGGAGGTGGAGATATCGTTCTGCGTGACGAGATCGCCATAGACGGTAATGGTTCCCAGATCATCGTTGTTGTGGGCACCGCCGCCTGATCCCTGATCGGAGTAGAGGGAGATGACGGTGTGATCGACCACGCCATCGCCATTCGAGTCGCCATATGTAATGGAGCGGATCTTTGTTGTGTGGCCCTCGATGACGATGCGGTCGCCTTCTTCGCGGTTGAAGTCGGTGATCGTGTCATGGCCGATCTGATCGACCCAATGGTCGTGGATGTTGGCGTTCTCGCCAGCCACCCCGTTCCATCTGATGGTGCCGTCATCCTGTGTGTGTTCCTCGATGAAGCGTTCCTTGGCATTGATCAGGGTCTGGAAGTAGAAGATGTCAGCGCCGGAGCCTCCGGTGAGCACATCGTCTGCCGGGATCGGCTGATCGGGATAGAGCTTGCCGTCTGTGAGCTCATTGTAAGGGTCGGCTTCATCACGGTCCGGATCATAGGCCACCGGTCCCTCGCGGCCATCAGCCTGGGAGATCAGCAGATCGTTGCCGGCCCCGCCGTTGAGCACATCCTCGCCATGGCCGCCGTCGAGCACATCATTGCCTTCGCCGCCATTGAGGTCGTCATTGCCGTATCCGCCCTGCAGGACGTCATTGCCGCCGCCACCATTGACGGTGTCATTGCCAAGACCTGCATTGATGGCATCGGCCCCTTCGGTTCCCTCGATGGTCTCGCCGGCATCGGTGCCCTCTGTATAGGTGGCTCCCGTTGTCAGCTCGCCGTCTTCGTTGAAGCCGAAGGATGTTGCGATGGCCCTGAACTCATCGGTGCCCCGCACCAGCTGCTGGAAGGCCGGCATCAGGTCGTCCTGTGCAAGAGCATCCAGAGCTGCAGCTGCAAACGATGGATCGACTTCGCCAGCGAGCGCTGCCATGTCTTCACCGGCAATCTGCTCGTCAAAGACCATGACATTGGAGATGGTGCCGTCGAACTGCTGTGAGGCCGTGTGGGCATCATCAGTCCGCCAGGCTCCCGAAGCACCGACAACGAAAGAGCGCTCGTTCATGTCGAGCCCCTGCTTGAACTCGGGCTCTGCCGCCACAAGCTCACCGTTCAGGAACACCTGAAGTCCGTCTTCGCCGAAGGAAACGGCAAGGTGGTAAGTGGTGTTCGCGGCAATCTCGACGTTCTGTACCTTCAGGTATTCCGAACTGTCGTCGGACTGCTGACGGATATAGAGCTTGTTGTCGCACAGATATGCGGTGATGTGGCCGCCATCGTCATAGCCCGAGCCATCCTTGGAGAACAGCGCCTGTCCGCCGGAGACATCGTCGGCATTGAAGGTGAGGGCAATCGTGCCGTCGGTCAGATCCAGGCTGTCCGGATTGCCGGCCTCCAGATAATCACCCCGCTCACCGGAGAACTCCGTGTCACCTGCAATGGCAAAGACGGGGGTGCGCGTAAAGGATGTCGTGGTCGATTGCATTGTACTGGCCTCCCAAAAGGCAAAAAAATGGTCCCACCCGCCGCCCAGATTGGCGACGTCAAAAAGGTTGCTGCCTAAATGATTAATTTCGTTGATTTGTTGTTATGCGTTTAATGTATTCGCGGCAATTTGGCGAAAAGAAAGATAAAATGTGGCTAAAAAAATACATTAAGTTGGTAATAATTGGGTAGAAGAAAGAGTTTAAAAATTGAGTCAAAGGAAATAAGAATAGCTTTGATGTAAGTAATTGAACTTATTGAAGAATATTGAATACTATCAAGGCGTGCGTTAATGAGTGCATTATATGCGCTGATAATTGATAGAAATTACAATTGAAACTAAATTATAGGTTGTGTCCTGTGGAAAAAAGAAACCTGAAATTATTTTTCGATTTCTTTGATCCGTGAGATCAATTTGCCAGGAAAATTCAATGATAATAAGGAAAAATGGCAGAAATAGTCGAAAAACAGACAACCAATGTGCCTTAATCAGCACAATCTATTCGTTCAATAAAATGAAAAAACGAGCGTTGATGACGTGAAAAATAGAGCAGCAAGTAATTACTACAACCAGGCGGCGCCCCTGACGCCAGAACTGTCGCCATGAAAAGCTTTTCGGATGATCGTGTCGTATCGATCTGAAAATATGTAGGGCACCATGGCGTCAGGCAGGTCTTCATAGAGCTCTTCGATATTCGACATACCACCACCCAGAACAAAGACATCCGGATCCAGTAGATTGGCGGACATCGCAAGCGCTCGTCCAAGGCGGTCGACAAAGGCTCTATAGACGTCGTTCGCCAGTGCATCACCCTGGCGTTTCAGCTTGATGATTTCTGTGCCCTTGCAAAAGACGCCAGTTCTTTGTTGGTAGTCGGCTTGGAAACCGGTTCCGGAACACCAGTATTCAATCGCTCCCTTATGCCCGATCCAGCAATCTGGCCCCGGGAAGTCTTTTGCTGGTATCCAGGGGACGGTTATTGCGCCCCATTCACCAGCGATACCGTTGGCGCCGCGATGGGCTTTGCCATTGATTGCGATACCTGAACCAGCGCCTGTTCCGATAATTATTGCGTGAACGACGCTCATTCCGCTCCCCGCACCATCAGTTGCTTCGGAGACCGCGAGGCAATTGGCGTCATTCTGTATTTTTACCGGTCGTTGGAGGGCGCGTTCGATATCCCTATCCAGCGGCATGCCGTTCAGCCAGGTCGCGTTCGAGTTCTTGACCAGACCAGTCTGAGGTGAGAGCGAGCCAGGTATGCCAATGCCAAGTGTTCCGGTGTTGCTCGTTGCCGTTTCAGCGGATTGAACCAGATTTTTTACCGCAGCAATGCAGGCGTCATAATCGTCGCGCGGTGTCGGCACCCGTTTGCGAAAAAGTTCCTCGCCGGTTTCACCAAGGGCGATGATTTCCATCTTGGTGCCGCCCCAGTCAATTCCCAGCCGCATATTCAATCCTCATTTCTGAAATCTCGTCAGACGTGCATTTTGGGCGTTTGGCAACAGGGTCCCCATGTCCGCGCCCGAGTGGGCGCGAGACGGAACAGCTGGTCTTGGAAAACACCCGGTTGCGCTTGCTAGACGACCCTTTCTTCGGTCACAGGATCGAACAGGACAGCCTTTTCCATGTTGACTGCGAATGTTTGAACCTTGGCAGGCTTCACGTCGACATCAGCGCGAAACCGTCCAGTGACTTCCTTACCGCCGAATTCAGTCACGACGAAGGTGTCGGAACCAGCTGGCTCAGTGATCTCAACTCTGGCTTCAACGTGATGAATGTCCTTGCTGTTTCGGTCCGCGCCGTCTGGGTCGGTAATCGCTTCAGGTCGAATACCCAGGATAATATCGCGCCCATCATGGCGGGCCAGGGCAGGGTCTGGAACCGCCAGTGAGCCAGTTCCTCCCTCCGCCAACGCGAAATTGGCAAATGCCTTGCCATCTGCCGCCGACAGTTTGGCCGGGAACAGGTTCATTGAAGGAGAACCCATAAAGCCAGCAACAAACATGTTTGCTGGATTGTCATAGATCTCCTTGGGTGTACCAAGTTGCTGAACATAGCCACCGAACATCACAGCGATCCGGGTTGAGAGTGTCAGGGCCTCGATCTGGTCATGGGTCACATAAACGATTGTCCGCCCGAGTTTCTGGTGGAGCTTCTTGATTTCCGTGCGCATGTCGACACGCAACTTCGCGTCGAGGTTTGACAGGGGTTCATCAAACAGAAACACATCCGGATCCCGGACCAGCGCGCGCCCCATGGCTACACGCTGACGCTGCCCGCCTGACAACTGCCCGGGTTTGCGGTCCAGGAGCTGCGTGATCTGCAGCAATTCTGCAACTCCTTGAACGGCCTTGTCGCGTTCCGCTTTCACAACGCCATGCATTTCCAGGCCGAAGGCAATGTTCTGGGCAACATTCATGTTTGGATAGAGCGCATAGGACTGGAACACCATGGCGATGTTTCGGTCTGCGGGCCGGACTTCATTCATTCGGTTGCCACGGATCGCAATCTCGCCGCTGGTGACCTCTTCAAGCCCTGCAATCATGTTGAGGAGGGTGGACTTGCCGCAGCCGGACGGGCCGACGAGCACCAGGAACTCACCTTCTTCAACCGAGATATCAGTCTCATGCAGCACTTTCACGGTACCGTAGGACTTGGTTGCGTTTTTAATGTCGAGAAAACCCATCGAGTTATCCTTTTACGGAACCGGCCATCAAGCCACGGACGAAGAAGCGTCCTGCCACGACATAGACGAGCAGGGTTGGCAATGCTGCCATGATCGCCCCGGCGAAATGCACGTTGTATTCCTTCACCCCAGTGGAGGAAGAGACGAGATTGTTGAGTGCGACCGTCATCGGCTGGCTGTCGAAATCGGCAAAACTGGCACCAAACAGGAAGTCGTTCCAGATGTTGGTGAATTGCCAGATGATACAGACAACCGCGATTGGACCTGACGAGGGCAGCATGATCCTCTGGAAAATCCGGAAGAAGCCGGCGCCGTCTATCATTGCTGCCCGCACCAGTTCATCCGGAAACTGGGCGTAGTAGTTGCGGAAGTAGAGGGTCGAAAAGCCAATCCCGTAAACCAAGTGCACGAAGATCAATCCTGGAACCGTTCCGGCCAAGCCCATCAGGCCCAGCATCCGTGCCATCGGTATCAACACCATCTGGAACGGTATGAAGCAGCCGAAGAGCATGAGGCCGAATATGATTGTGTCACCGCGAAAGCGCCACTTGGTCAGAACGTAGCCGTTCAGTGCGCCCAGCATGGTCGAGATCGCGACTGCCGGAACAACCATAAGCAGTGAATTCAGGAAATAGGGGCGCAGTCCTGTCGCTTCCACGCCGATCTGGGCCGTCGACCAGGCGCTGCCCCATGGGGCCAGTGTCCATTCCTGGGGTAGGGACAACATGCCGCCGCCGCGAATTTCATCCAGCGGTTTGAGGGAGTTCACCAGCATCACATACAGCGGCAGAAGGTAGTAGATGCAGAACACGATCAGGACCGTATAGATGATGAACCTGGAAGTCCTGCCGGTGCGGATAACTGTATCGGTTGAAGCCAGGGCCATTATTTCTTCTCCCTGAGTTCAGACCAGAGATAGGGAACAATGATCGCGGCGATTGTCATCAGCATTAAAGTGGCCGACGCTGCGCCAATACCCATCTGGTTTCGCGTGAAGGTGTAGGAATACATGAAGGTTGCCGGCAACTCCGTAGCGCGTCCCGGTCCGCCGTTGGTTAGCGCAATGACGAGATCGTAGGACTTGATGGCCATATGCGCCAGAACGACAAAGGCCGACATGAAGGCGGGCCGAAGCTGCGGAATCACAATGCGCCGGTAGAGCGCCCAATTGGAAGCGCCGTCAATCTGGGCCGCTTTCAGGACTTCATTGTCGATGCCACGCAATCCTGCCAGGAACATTGCCATGACAAATCCGGACGTTTGCCAGACCGCGGCTATCACGATCGTATAGATCGCCATATTCCGGTCCTTGATCCAGTTGAACTCGAAGCTCGTCCAGCCCCAGCTTTGCACAACTGCTTCCAGTCCAATGCCGGGATCCAGAAACCACTTCCAGGCCGTTCCGGTCACGATGAAACTGAGGGCCATCGGGTAGAGATATATGGTCCGGATGAAGCCTTCGCTGCGAATTTTCTGGTCGAGCAGTATTGCCAGCATCAGACCGAGTGCACAGCAGATTACAATGTAAAGACCGCCGAATATGAACAGGTTGTCTACGGCAATGCTCCAGGCGCGCAATCTGAAGAGCTTGTCGTAATTCTCAAAACCTACAAGCCCGAAGCTTGGCAGGATCCGGCTGTCTGTGAAGGACAGGTAGAAAGTGAAAAAGATAAAGCCGTAGACAAAGATCAGGACGATTGCCAGGCTCGGGCTGAGCACGAGTTTTGGCAAAAAGTCCGCGAGTTTGTCACCAAGCTTGTTGCGGGTAGGTACAGATTGTTCCATCTCGAAAGGCCCCAAGAGAAGAAGGGCGAAATCATCGCCCTTCTTTTTGATTGAATCTAGTCCTGGGACAGGTTTATTGAGCGATCTCGACTGAACTGACCAGTTCTTCAACTGCTACAGTGCTGTCATATTCGCCATTAAAGTGCGCTGTCACCACGTCATAGATCGCGTTCTTGACGGATGCCGGGTTGGCGTGGCCGTGTGCCATGGAGCCATAAAGGTTGCCACTGTCAGCTGCTTTCTTAAGATCGGCCATGCCTTTCTTTCCGCAAGCATCAAAGGCTTCATTGGACACATCTGTGCGCGCGGGCACTGATCCTTTGACCACATTGAATGCAGACTGGAAATTAGGTGACAGGATTGCTGTCGCAAGCGCAGCTTGTTCCTTGCCGACTTCAGGGCCTTGCGCAAACATGGCAAACTGGTCAGCGTTGAATGTGACCTGATCCTGCGTATCCGGGAAGCGGAAGCAGAGGAAGTCTTCACCCGGAACTTTTCCGGCATTCAGGAATTCACCTTTCGCCCAGTCGCCCATCATCTGGAAAGCGGCTTCCCCATTGATGACCATTGCGGTTGCCAGGTTCCAGTCACGTCCGGAGAAATTGTCGTCAACGTATGAGCGGATCACGGCCATCCGATCAAACGACTCTTTCATGGTATCCGATCCTAGCGTTTCCGGATCCAGATCGATGAACGCCTTTTTGTAGAACTCCGGACCACCTGTTGCCAGGGCAACAGCATCAAACACGGTTGCATCCTGCCAAGCCTGACCGCCATGTGCGATCGGTGTTTTACCGGCAGCTTTGACCTTTTCAAGTGCTGCGACAAACTCGTCCCAGTTTTTCGGTGGTTCTATGTCGAGCTCATCGAGAATAGCCTTGTTGGCCCAGACCCAGTTGGTGGAATGAACATTGACAGGTGCTGCGACCCATTTGCCATCATGTTTTGAGAACTTCTGCAGGGCTTCGGGAACAACATCGTCCCAGCCTTCCATTCCCGCAAGAATGTTGAGATCGGCAAGCGCGCCTTCGTTAGCCCAGTCCAGGATGTCAAACCCGAGCATTTGGACTGCGGTCGGCGGGTTGCCAGAGGTCACGCGAGCGCGCAGTACGGTCATGGCCTGGGTTCCGCCGCCGCCAGCAACAGGCATGTCCTGCCAGCCAATGCCCTGACCCTCGAGATCCTCTTTCAGGACGTTTAACGCGGCAGCTTCACCGCCGGACGTCCACCAATGGAGCACTTCAACATCTTCTGCCTGAGCGAAACTTGTCGCAGCAAGAAGGGCTGTGGCCGCCGTCATCGTGGCCAATTTAAATTTCATCATGTGATTTCCTCCCGATACAGAACTCATGGCGATCCCGCCGAAGTTCGTAAACAATTTATAACGTTATAAATGGTGTTGTTGTCAAACAAAAAAAAATAAGAATAAATAACAATAGGTTAAAGAAATGGAATTGGTGTCTTGACCAAAATTTATAACGTTATAAACTGATTTTCCGGTGTGTATCTGCGACGTTCCGTCGGTATACTCTGCCGGGGAAACTTTGGGGGCGAAAGATTGGTCAGAAAAAAGCCGACGTTGAAAACGGTTGCGGAAAAGACCGGTCTTGCTGTCACAACCGTTTCCCGTGCACTTCTGGACTCTCCACAAATTGCCCTTGAAACACGCAAGCGCGTAGCGGCTGCTGCAAAAGAACTGGGGTATGTTCCTGACCGGGCGGCGCAAAGACTAAGGACCGGGAGAACAAAGGTCATCAGCCTGATCCTGGATCCCCACAATGAAATACCGGACTTTGGGCGCTCCATGGTCGCCGGTCTGAGTTACGCACTGAAGGGGACCGGGTACCACTTGACCATTACACCGGATTTCCAAGGCGAGCCAACAATAGACCCGGTCAACTACATCATTCGAAATCATCTGGCAGACGGTTTGATTTTTACGAGAACAGAGCATTTCGATGAACGCGTGAAGATCCTTCAAGAGGCGAATTTTCCATTCGTAACCCACGGGCGAACCGAGTTTGCTGCGCAGCACGCCTATTGGGACTACGACAATGAGGCGTTTTCATACCAGGCAACGCGCTACCTGATCGATCAGGGATGTCAGGAGGTTGGAATAATCCTGCCACCTGATCGTTTCACTTTCTATCAGCACCTGCGTTACGGCTTCATGCGGGCGGTCAGGGAAAGCGGAGTTGCTTCCGTCATTCCTGTTGGCATCGACTTGGACAGCTCTCCTGAAGCGCTTCGCGATCATTTTGGAAAATGGCAGTTAAAAGCCGGAACACAAACGGGTATCGTGTGCCCGGGGGAAACGTCGGCCTTGGCGATTTCGTCTTCACTGACTGACAGGGGGCTGAGGCCCGGAGAGGATTTTCACCTGGTGGTGAAAAGAACGTCCGGTCTCTTTGAGCTTTACCGGCCAAGTTACTTCAGTATCTACGAGGACATTTTTCAATCCGGCGAGGGGCTGGGGCGCAGCATTCTCAACTTGCTGGACGGTGGAAAGATTGCGCAAAATCAGACAGTGCAGCCTCCCCTCATGGGAAGCGAACTTGTTCAACAGGCAGAAGTAAAAGCGATTTGAAACTGCTGCAAGTCCGATGCCTTGATTTCCGAGCAATTGCGACACGTTATGTTTATGAACCGGGTTCGGCCATTCACCTAAATCTTCGGCAATGAAACATTCTCGGTAGCGTCACCCGAGACAGCGCGCTTGACTTCTCGCGCAACAATTTCGGCAACAGGCGTCAGGACCTGACCTTTTCGTGTGAGGAAGGAGTAGGTTTCCACTGACAGATCCAGGTCACTTGGCAAGATGACAATCGAGCCTTGGGTCTCATTGGGCTGGGCTGCGAAGCTCCTGGCGACAGAGCGTGCAACAGGGCCGACAGCATTGGTTTTCTGGATTGTCGCAAGCGTAAAAAGAAACGACGACGTCGTCAGAATTCTGGTTGGCAGGCTGAGCCCTTTTTCTCTCAGTGCCTGTTCGGCTGTTGTACGGATCGGGGCGCCGACAGGCGGAAGAACCCAGTCGAACGACAATAGGGAATCCGCGGAGATAGGAGGCTCGCTGCGTGTAAGCGGGTGCCCGATCCGGGCTACGAGACAGGCTGGTTCCTGCAAAAGCGGGTGCTCTTCAAACGTTGCCGGGTCCTCATCAACGGGAACACGGCTCAAGGAGAAGTCAAGCCGACCGTCCTGCAGCATGGGAGCAAGGACGCGACTTGGGGCAACTTCCACAGATATGGAAATATCAGGATAACTCAGACGGATATGACGGATTGCCGGGAGAATGTACTCAATCGCCGGGCCGGTGACTGAGCCAATGCTGACATGCCCGCTCTGTCCTGAGATATGATGCTCGATATCCCGCCCGGCATCGGATATTTCCTGCAGGATCCTGACGCTCCTGTAAGCCAGTTGTTGGCCTGCCGGTGTGAGCTCGATACCTCGACCGGAGCGCACATAAAGTTTCGTACCGGCGAGGTTCTCAGCCTCTGCGATAAGTCGTGAAGCCGCAGGCTGGGCAATTCGGATTGCGTCAGCGGCCTCAGACAGGCGATTTTTACTCGACAGTTCCGCGAACAAGCGCAAATGCGCGATTTTCAGTCCACGGCGGATCAGGTCGTGCGGCATTTGCGTGTTGAAATCAGGTTGTTGCGGGAATGGGTGGACACAATCAATCTAGCTGGAATTCTCAAAGATACAAACGGCGGCCCTGAACGGAAGTTCAGGGCTGCGTTGTTCACCACGTTCAGTTTTCGTCAGGCGGCGGTCACGTCTCGCAGGAACGTATCTATCAATTTCTGCAAGTCCTCGTTCGAATTGACGACGGTCTCACTCGTCTCACGGACCTGAAGTGATTCTTCTTTGGTTTGGTCCATGTTCTCAACAAGGGACAGCATCATGTTGGATACGTCCATTGTGCCGTTTGAAGCGCTCTGGATCGAGCCATTGATCTCGGATGTTGCCGCACCTTGCTGATCAACGGCAGCGGCAATGCTGGTGGTGTGCTCATTGGCTTCGCTCATGATTTTGGAAATCGTCTCAATCGAATCAACGGTTTCCTGCGTTGCCGACTGGATCTCACTGATATGCGAGGATATTTCTTCCGTCGCCTTTGACGTTTGGGTCGCAAGTTCCTTCACTTCCGCTGCCACGACAGAAAACCCTTTGCCGGCCTCTCCAGCCCTGGCGGCCTCAATCGTGGCATTCAGTGCAAGAAGATTGGTCTGTTCAGCAATAGCCTGGATAAGGGAGACGACATCACCGATCCTTTGTGCAGCGGTGGACAGGCCGGCAACCTTGGAGTTGGAGTCGTCTGCTCTCTCACTGGCTTCGTGAATGATGCCGGTTGTTGTGTTGATTTGCCGTGAAATCTCGGTGATCGAAGAAGACAGTTCTTCAGCAGCAGAGGCGACTGTCTGAACATTCTGCGAGGTGTTTGACGCAGACCCTTGCGCACTTCTGGTGCGTTCCGTCGTGTTCTCTGCGACTTCCGTCAGCTTTTCGGCTGTGTCTTTCATCCGGTCCATGTTGCCGTGCACTGTGTCCAGAACGTCTGAAATGCCAGCCCGGAATTCGGAAATAAGCGTATCCACCCGCTCATGACGTTCGGCACGTCTGATCTCGGTTTCTCTTTGTTCTTCCTCAAGCTTGTTCCGTTCAACGGCATTCGTCAGGAAGACTTCAACGGCACGGCTCATGTCTCCGATCTCGTCCCGGCGAGATGTCCCATTGATGTTCACGTCAAGGAAACCGCTGGCAAGATCGGTCATCACTTGGGTCAGTGAGCGTACCGGGCGAGAGATCGCAATAGACAGGAAGACCGCGATGCAGGTGGCTATGGCGATTGCCGAAGCAATCGCTATTGCGATCATGAGAATCGCCTGTTGACCGGTTGCTTTTGCGGATATCGCTTCTGATTGCGCAACGATGCTGACCTGATCTCGCGTTTGATCAGAGTACTGCGAGAAATTCTTGAGCGCGTCGCCTTGCTGTTGAACTGCTGCAAGAATCGACTGAAAGGACTTGTTGTATTGCTCGACGAAGCCGGCAAGGCTGCCTGTCGTGCTGGAGACTTGTGCCTCGTCTTTTGTGCGTTCGGCGAGTTGGTCTGTCGCCTTTAACAAAGCTTCGGTTTTGTTTTGAACCTCGGCAATAGTGTCGGGCTTCCGGCTCACCATCGCGCGCAGGGTGTTTGCTTCAACAGCGACGAGCAGATCCTTGAAGTTGCCGACTTCCGCCAGCAGGCTGCTGTATTCGGCAATCTTGACTTCCGTTTGCTGGTAAACCTTGTCGGTGTTCAGGAAAATCTTGTTGGAGTTTTTTGCGATAATAGCAACGGCTGCGACAGCGTTTGAAAGCTGGACGTCAATTTCCTGTGCCAGCTCTGCACGGGATGGCAGGTCTGTAGAAGTTTGAAGATCTGTGAGAAGATTAGGCAGGTCCGATAGAACCTGCATCTTTGCGACAAATTTCTTCCGCTTCCGCTTGGAGCGAATGGCTTCCGGCACTTCAGACAGCGGAACCGATATCTCTTCAAGAGTTTTCAAGATCCTGTCGCCAGCGGCCTTTTCTCCCAAAGCCAGCGCAAGAACGTCTGATCGAACAGCTGCCAGTTCATCTGCTACATGATCGAACGCAATTGCGTTTTGCAAACTGACCGATCGCTCCTCGCGATTTGTCGTTATTGAGCCATTTAGGTTTTTCAGAATCTTTTTTAGCTGATTGCCAACTGTATCTGCACTGGAGTTGAGCTTTTGACTGCGGCTTTCCAGTTCAGCGATAGCATCAACCTCTCTGGCGACGCTGGCGGTTACATCGTCGAACGCAGTTTTCATCCTGTCCACAGAGCCAATGGCTTCCATGACGTCTTGCTCAGAAGGCGTTCCGCCAACCGATGTGAGTAGAGCGTCCAGGTCACCGTTGAGGTCGCCCAGTGAAACTGAAACCAGTCTGGCTTGCTCTTCACCTTTTAGAGTCAGGTAGTTTTCCCTCGCCGCTGACAGTTTTTGCAAGCTGGTCATGGCTTTGGATGCACTTACTGAATTGTCGATTTTGGTATTCAGCTGACTGACTGCGAAAATTCCGGCAATGCCCACCAGTCCGGTAATGGCCAGTACGACTGCGAATCCCCCTCCGACCTTCGCGCTGATCTTGAGGTCGGAAAAAATATGTAGCGGCGTTTTCAATTTAATCTCCCAACTTTCACGGAAGCAAGTTTGGGCGATTAAGGTCATCCGTAAGTTAATTTAGTGATAATTGCTCAACATTACCAAAAAATATTTGAGTTTTGTCGCAATAATTCAAAAATTATGAGAGATATATCAAAATATATTTCCATATGAAAATATTAATTTAAAAATCAAATGTAACTTCAAAATATAATCAAGAGTTGTTGGGTACGACTAGGTTAGCGTTTTACGATAAAAGTTTGATTATTTTTTAATCGTAAAGAAAATTTTGACCAAAATATGTTCGATAGACACTGCAAATTGGTAATTCACTCTTAATATATATCGTTATGGGTATATTTTCATACATTATCATTATTTGATTTGAATGTATGGCGTCTGTACCCTCTTCAACATCGAAATGCTGTGTCAAATTTTTTGGCAAGTATTAGATTCGTATTCACCAAGGCTTCGTGCTGTTGGTGTCACATTGGGTGGCTTGTTTGGTCAAGCTACTGGGAGGACCCTCTATGAAGAAGTTTTTGACAGCTGTCTCGGCAGCTGCTTTCGCTGTAACAGCTTTTGTAGCGCCGGCTATTGCTGAAGGCTTTGTTGGAATTTCCATGCCGACAAAATCATCCGCTCGCTGGATCTCCGACGGCAATTCAATGGTCGAGCAGTTCGAGGCCGCTGGCTACGAAGTTGATCTTCAATATGCAGAAGATGACATACCGAACCAGCTCGCTCAGATCGAGAACATGATCACCAAGGGTGTTGATGTCCTCGTTATCGCAGCCATTGACGGTACGACGCTATCCAATGCCTTGGAAAACGCGGCTGCCGCTGGCACAGCAGTCATCGCTTATGACCGTCTGATCCGTGACAGTGGTGATGTTGATTACTACGCGACATTTGACAACTTCAAGGTTGGTGTTCAGCAGGCAACGTCTCTGATGAACGGCCTGAAAGAGCGCTTTGGCGACGGGCCGTATAACGTTGAGCTGTTCGGTGGCTCACCGGACGATAACAACGCCTATTTCTTCTATGATGGCGCTATGTCCGTTCTGCAGCCGTTGATCGACGATGGCACGGTTGTTGTTCAGTCTGGTCAGATGGGCATGGATACTGTCGGCACCTTGCGCTGGGACGGAGCGGTTGCTCAGGCCCGCATGGACAATCTGTTGTCTGCGAACTACACCGACAATCACATCCAGGGTGTTCTCAGCCCGTATGATGGCCTGTCCATCGGTATCCTGTCTTCGCTGAAGGGTGTCGGTTATGGATCTGGCGATCAGAAAATGCCGGTTGTTTCCGGCCAGGATGCTGAGGTTCCGTCTGTGAAGTCGATCCTCGCTGGAGAGCAGCACTCCACGGTCTTCAAGGATACACGTGAACTGGCCCGCGTAACGGTGGGTATGGTTGATGCGATCCTCAAGGAGACCGATCCTGAAATTAACGACAACAAGACCTACAACAATGGTGTCAAAGTCGTGCCGTCCTACTTGCTGGAACCGGTCGCTGTTGATGTTTCCAACTGGGAAAATGTCCTCATTGGTAGCGGCTACTATAAAATGGACCAAATAAAATAAACTTAGGTTCCATCTGTACTCCCGTCCGCATCCCCACAGAATGCGGGCGGGTTTTTCCTCGGGAGTTGGAGAACGGGGTTTATGGCGCTCCTTTCCATGCAAAACATCAGCAAGACTTTTCCGGGCGTCAAGGCGCTCGACAGGGTAAATCTTGATGTGAAAAAGGGCGAAATTCACGCTGTCGTTGGTGAAAACGGTGCGGGAAAATCGACCTTGATGAAAGTTCTGTCCGGCGTATATCCGCATGGACAATATGAAGGTGAAATACTGTTTGAGGGAAAACCCGCCCGGTTTTCCAGTATTTCAGACAGCGAACGGCATGGTGTCATCATCATCCACCAGGAGCTGGCGTTGGTACCGCAGCTCTCAATCGCTGAAAACATCTTTCTGGGCAATGAATGCGCAACCAGCGGCGTAATTGATTGGCGCCAGACTAATCGGCGCACTGAAGAACTTCTTGCCAAGGTGGGGCTTATGGAAGCTCCTTCCACGCTGGTCGACAACATCGGCGTTGGCAAGCAGCAGCTCGTGGAAATCGCGAAGGCGCTCTCCAAGGATGTGAAACTGCTGATCCTGGATGAACCCACGGCGGCACTTCAGGAAAATGATAGCCGAAAGCTCCTTGATCTGATGCTTGAGCTGAAAGAGCAGGGCGTAACCAGCATTATCATCTCTCACAAGCTGAACGAAGTCCGCTATGTCGCTGACAGCGTCACGGTAATCCGTGACGGAATGACCGTTTCGACCCTGGATGCTACTGCCGGAATAAGCGAAGACGATATCGTGCGCGATATGGTTGGCCGGGACATGACGCACAGGTTTCCCGAACACGTTCGTTCGCCCGGGAAAGTGCTTCTGGAAGTCAAGGACTGGAATGTCTGGCATCCCGAGCATGTTGATCGTCAGGTTATCACCGATGCTTCATTCAGCGTTCGTGCCGGTGAAGTCGTTGGCATCGCCGGATTGATGGGCTCAGGTAGGACAGAGCTTGCGATGTCCATCTTTGGTCGATCTTATGGCCGTAACATTTCCGGATCGGTCAAACTCAACGACAATGAGATCGACGTCAGTTCGGTTGATCGTGCGATCAATGCCGGCATTTCCTATGTGACAGAGGACCGGAAGACACTGGGTCTGGTCCTGGATGAGACCATCCGTTTCAACACGACTCTGGCAAACCTTGAAGGTGTGTCGTCTGGCTCGATCTTGAAGCGCAATGAGGAAACCCGCATTGCCGAAAAATACAAGGACGCACTCGCAATACGAACACCTTCTGTTTTCCAGAAGACCGTCAATCTTTCCGGCGGAAATCAGCAGAAGGTTGTTCTCGCGAAATGGCTCTTCACATCGCCTGAAGTGCTGATCCTGGATGAACCGACACGCGGCATCGATGTCGGGGCAAAATACGAAATCTATAACATCATCAACGACCTCGCTGCTGAGGGAAAAGGTGTCATCATGATCTCGTCGGAAATGCCCGAATTGCTCGGCATGTGCGACCGGATTTACGTCATGAATGAAGGGGCTCTCGTTGGCGAACTCGACGCCAGCGATGCGAGCCAGGAGCGCATCATGTCGCTCATTGTAAACGAGTAGAGATCAAATCATGGACTTGGCACAAAGCGATACAAATCCCACGCCGGAGGTGAAAGCCAAAGGCATCGGTGAGTACATTTCATCGCATCTGAGACAATACGGATTGCTCTTTGCACTCATCGCGGTGATGGCGTTCTTTCAGATTGTCACGGACGGCACGCTTCTGCGTGCGGTAAATGTCACCAACCTGCTACTGCAGAATTCCTACATCATCATAATGGCGCTGGGCATGCTCATTGTCATTGTGTCTGGAAACATCGACCTTTCCGTGGGGTCCGTGATGGGCTTCATCGGCGCGCTTGCAGCGGTGATGATCGTCAACCTGGATCAATCGGTTCCCCTGACCATCTTTGTCTGCCTCGTCATGGGCGGTGTTATCGGGGCAGCGCAAGGGTACTGGGTCGCCTACTGGAAAATACCCTCCTTTATCGTGACTTTGGCGGGGATGCTGGTTTTCAGGGGACTTTCCCTCTGGCTTCTGGAAGGGCAGTCAGTTGGCCCGTTCCCGAAGGAATTTCAGATATTGGCCACAGGATTCGTGCCGGATATCTTTCCTGTAAGCTGGGGTGACTCCTTTGCAAACATGCTTGAGATCCGACGCGTCAAACATGTGAACATTCTTGCTCTGGCAACCGGAATTGTTGCCGCGGCAGTGGTCGTCTGGCTTGGACTTCGCCAGCGCGCGCAAAACAAGCTTTACGGTATCGAAGATGAACCGAGGAGCTTTTTCATCGCCCGGAATGTGATCGTTGCCGCTGCGCTGATTTTCGTGACCTACAAACTTTCCTTGTTCCGCGGACTGCCGAACGTGTTGATCACAATGGGTGTTCTCACGATCATCTACGCGTTCATCACACAGACCACGACAATCGGCCGCCGTGTTTATGCGCTCGGAGGAAATCAGAAGGCAGCCAAACTGTCAGGGATCAAGACTGAACGGCTGACATTCCTTGCTTTTGCAAACATGGGCGTCCTTGCGGCAGCCGCTGGTCTGGTCTTCGCCGCACGTTTGAACACCGCCACACCCAAGGCAGGTTTCGCTCTCGAGCTGGACGTTATTGCGGCTGTCTTCATTGGCGGTGCATCGATGTCAGGTGGCGTTGGCACGATCATCGGCGCGGTGGTTGGCGCCTTCCTGATGGGGGTTCTCAACAACGGCATGTCGATCATGGGCATCGGCATTGATTATCAGCAGATGATTAAGGGCCTTGTCCTGCTGGCAGCTGTGATTTTCGACGTCTACAACAAAAACAAGCAGGGATAACTGGATGCTGATCTCTCAAGTATTAGACGCGCAGGGAAACTTGTGTGTCGTAGTTAGAAGCGGCAGCGAAGCTTGCATCTTGAAAGGCGTCAAGTCGACCTATGATCTGGTTCAGGAAGCGATCGGGAAGAACCAGAGTTTAACGGAGTGCATCCGCGGCCACGAACTTGGAGCGGCGGTCGATCTGGAAAAACTGGCGGAGGAAGGCCGGATCCTACTGCCAATTCATCATCCAGATGCTGCCCACATGCATTTGACTGGAACCGGGCTCACCCATCTTGGTTCTGCTGCGACACGCGATGCGATGCATGCAAAGGCAGAAGCTGAAGAGACGCAAGTTACAGATTCCATGAAGATGTTCCGTATGGGGCTCGAAAATGGAAAGCCGGATGAAGGCAAAGTCGGTGTGCAGCCGGAATGGTTTTACAAAGGCAATGGCACATACGCTGTGGTGCCCGGTGGTGACCTTGTCAGTCCGGGCTTTTGCGAAGACGGCGGCGAAGAACCGGAAGTTGCCGGCATATATGTTGTTGCGGCCGACGGCACGCCTTTCCGTGTTGGTTTTGCACTCGCCAACGAGTTTTCAGACCACGTGATGGAGCGCCAGAACTATCTCTACCTGGCCCATTCCAAATTGCGCCCTGCGTCTTTCGGACCCGAGATGTTGGTTGGCCCGTTACCGGAAAATATTCAAGGCACCAGCCGCATTTTGCGGGGAGGGGCCGTCATTTGGGAAAAGCCTTTTCTTTCCGGTGAGGCGAACATGTCTCATACGCTTGGGAATTTGGAACATCACCACTTCAAGTATGACCTTTTTTGTCAGCCAGGCGACGTGCACGTTCATATGTTCGGCACGGCAACGCTTTCGTTTGCTGACGGGATCTCCTGCCAGGAAGGCGACGAGGTGGAAATTTCCGCTCCCGGATTTGGTGTGCCGCTCAAGAACCGTCTGGCATTTGAAGCCTCCGAAACATCAGCGACAGTCGTGAAAGTACTCTAAATTATGGTTTTCAAACCGGCCAGTTGGCCGCGTAAACTCAGGTCTGCCCAGTGGTTTGGCGGCACAAGCCGGGATCACATCTATCATCGAAGCTGGATGAAAAATCAGGGACTACCTGATGACCTTTTCGATGGACGTCCGGTCATCGGGATTTGTAATACCTGGTCGCAGTTGACGCCCTGCAATGCCCATCTGAGAGATCTTGCAGAACGGGTAAAACACGGAATTTACGAAGCCGGTGGGTTTCCGGTTGAGTTTCCGGTTTTCTCGACAGGCGAAAGCACACTGCGCCCCACGGCCATGATGTTCCGCAATCTTGCCAGCATGGATGTCGAGGAAGCGATCCGCGGGACGCCGCTCGATGGAGTTGTGCTTCTGGTCGGTTGCGACAAGACCACGCCATCTCTGTTGATGGGTGCAGCGTCGGTAAATCTTCCCGCGATTGCCGTGACGGGCGGCCCGATGTTGAACGGCTGGTTCCAGGGGGAACGTGTCGGTTCGGGGACGCATCTGTGGAAATTTTCCGAAGCTGTCAAAGCCGGGGAGATGACCCAGGAAGAGTTTCTGGAAGCTGAAGTTGCCATGAGCCGTTCGCCGGGCACGTGCAACACCATGGGTACAGCGTCGAGCATGGCCTCGATGACCGAAGCTCTCGGGATGGCCCTGTCCGGAAACGCTGCCATTCCGGCTGTCGACAGTCGTCGGCGGGTGATGGCGCATCTTTCAGGGCGACGGATCGTGCAAATGGTGAAAGATGACCTGAAACCGTCCGACATCCTGACCAGAGAAGCGTTTGAAAACGCGATCCGCACCAATGGTGCCATAGGCGGATCAACAAACGCCGTGATCCACCTTCTGGCCATTGCTGGCCGGATCGGCGTTGATATCACGCTTGATGACTGGGACAAGGTGGGGCGTGACATCCCCACAATCGTCAACCTGATGCCATCTGGAAAATACCTGATGGAGGAGTTTTTCTACGCTGGTGGACTGCCCGTTGTGATCAAGCGGCTTGGAGAAGCAGGCGTGCTTCACAGGGATACGACGACCGTTGCTGGTGAAACGATATGGGATCAGGTCAAGGACGCAAAAAACTGGAATGAAGATGTCATTCTTCCGGTTGAAAAGGCGTTGACGAAGCAGGGTGGGATTGCTGTCTTGAAGGGGAATCTGGCGCCTAAGGGTGCGGTCCTCAAACCCTCTGCCGCGTCTCCACATTTGCTTCAGCACAAGGGTCGAGCGGTCGTTTTTGAAGATATTGATGACTACAAGGCCAGGATCAATGATGACGCACTCGACATCGACGAGACCTGCATCATGGTCATGAAAAACTGCGGGCCCAAGGGATACCCAGGCCTTTCCGAAGTCGGCAACATGGGGCTTCCGCCCAAGGTCTTGAAAAAAGGAATTACCGACATGGTGCGGATCTCTGACGCGCGGATGTCCGGGACTGCCTATGGCACAGTTGTCCTGCACACGTCGCCTGAAGCCGCTGCCGGCGGTCCGTTGGCGGTTGTTCAAAATGGCGACATGATCGAACTGGATGTTCCGAACCGGCGTCTGCACCTTGATATTTCCGACCAGGAGTTGAAGGCACGGCTTGACGAATGGGTTCCAACCCATGAAGTTCCCGAAAGCGGGTATGCCAAGCTGTTCCACGATCATGTTCAGGGAGCAGATACCGGAGCAGATTTCGATTTTCTCATAGGCTGCCGTGGGTCAGACGTTCCGAAGGATTCTCATTGATGGCAGAAAAACTGGCGCTGGTGGGCATCGGCAAGATTGCCCGCGACCAGCATATTCCTGCGATTTCGTCCAATTCAGACTGGGCGCTTGAGGCAACCGTTAGCCGTAACGCGTCTGTTGATGGTGTCGAGAATTTTGAAACGCTCGACGGAATGCTGGAAGCAAGACCGGACATCACCACCGTTTCCCTGGCGATCCCACCACAACCGCGTTTTGAATATGCAGCCAAAGCCCTGAAGGCCGGCAGGCATGTGATGCTGGAGAAACCGCCGGGACAGAGCCTTGCCGAATGCTTTGCTTTGGAGGCAATGGCAGAAGAACAGGGTGTAACCCTTTTTGCGACCTGGCACTCACGCTACGCAGACTGTGTTCCAGACCTGAAATCCTGGCTGGCGGATCGAACAATCAAACGTTTGAAGATCACCTGGAAAGAAGATGTACGTCGATGGCATCCCGGCCAGGAGTGGATTTGGGAACCGGGCGGGATGGGCGTGTTCGATCCAGGCATCAATGCGTTGTCGATCTTGACCGAAATCTTGCCCTATTCCGTCCACTTGTCTGAAGCTGCACTGGAATTTCCTGATAATCGGGCAACGCCAATCGCAGCCAACATGACCTTCGTTGATCCGATGGGCGCTGACATGAGCGCCGAATTCGACTGGCGCCACGAAGGTTTGCAAACCTGGAATATCGAGGTTGAAACAGACCAGGGACGTGCACACCTCTCACTCGGCGGCGAGAAACTTGAGATTGACGGCGAACTCGTCAAACATGGTTCCAACAATGAATACGCAAATCTCTACGCGCGCATGGCGGAATTGGTGAAAACGGGCCGAAGCGACATGGATCTGTCACCGCTGATTCATGTTTGTGATGCGTTTTCACTTGGTCGCCGCGTTGCGGCAGAGCCCTTTCACTTCTGATCCGAATTTGAAATCCGAAAGTTGGTCATGACATTTAAACCGCTTGGAAAACACCTCATTGCCGGAAACTGGGTTGCGAGCGCTGATACATTCAGCTCAGAACCGGCGCACGGCGATGCGTATCAATACTCTGTCGGAACCCCCGAACTGGTGGATACAGCGTGCCGGGCGGCCGAAGCGGCGTTTTGGAGCTACGGCTATTCGTCCAGAGAAGACCGCGCGAAGTTCCTGAACGCGATTGCTGATGAAATTGAGGCAAGGGCTGATGCCATCACCGAGATTGGAACTTCGGAAACCGGCCTTCCTGAAGGCCGTCTTCAGGGGGAGCGTGGACGTACAACCGGCCAGCTCCGACTGTTCGCCCAGCACATCTTGAAGGGTGATTACCAGGACAGGCGTCACGATGAAGCTCTGCCTGACAGGCAGCCATTGCCAAGGCCGGACATCAAGCTTGTTCAAAGGCCAATTGGTCCGGTAGCGGTCTTTGGTGCTTCGAATTTCCCGCTCGCATTTTCAACAGCGGGTGGTGATACGGCTGCTGCTCTGGCTGCCGGTTGTCCTGTCGTCGTCAAAGGACATTCGGCTCATCCGGGAACTGGAGAAATTGTTGCTGAAGCCGTTGCTGCGGCGATCAAATCCTGCGGTCTGCATCCGGGCGTCTTTTCCCTGATACAGGGCGGTAATCGCGCCGTTGGGCAAGCGTTGGTCCAGCATCCCGATATTGCCGCTGTTGGTTTTACCGGCTCTCTAGGTGGTGGCCGCGCGCTCTTTGATCTGTGCGCGCAGCGGCCTGTACCCATTCCCTTCTTTGGAGAACTGGGCTCCGTCAATCCGATGTTCTTGCTGCCTGCAGCTCTGGCATCGCGCGGAGAAGCAATAGCCAAGGGTTGGGCCGGTTCTCTGACCATGGGAGCAGGGCAGTTTTGTACGAACCCCGGAATCGCGCTTGTTGTTGATGGCGTCGATGCTGATACCTTTGTGAAAACAGTGACAGAGGCACTGGGCGATATTGGAAATCAAACCATGTTGACGGACGGTATAGCTGACGCTTACCGGTCCGGCGCTCGCCGTGTTTCCGGTAGCAGCGGAATTCGAGAGCTGGTTGGAACGGCATGTGAGACACGTGACGCAGCCCCATATCTCTTCGAAACAACAGGCGATGCCTGGCTTGCAAATGAAGAGCTTGGCGAAGAAGTGTTCGGTCCCCTTGGAATTGTTGTCCGGGTGAAAGACGAAGATCAGCTTCGACAAATCGCACACGGTCTTCAGGGGCAGCTAACTTGTACCTTGCATATGGACGATGCCGACAACGAATTGGCTGGCTCGTTGATGCCTGTGCTGGAACGTAAGGCAGGCCGGATACTGGCCAACGGATTTCCGACTGGTGTCGAGGTCAGCGAAGCAATGGTACACGGCGGTCCCTATCCGGCATCGACCAATTTCGGCGCGACATCCGTTGGCACCCTGTCGATCCGCAGGTTTCTGCGCCCGGTCAGTTACCAGAACATGCCGGACAACCTGATAAAGGACAAATGAACCAAGGATTGGCTGGGCTACGCAGGTAGCTCAGCCCGTTTTCCTGCAAGAATGACTTCTTTCATTGCGTCGTATGCCTCTTCGGCGTTGCCAGCCGTAATAGCTCTGACAATTGCCCGGTGGCCTTCGACAAATTCATGTGCTTCCTGATCATTGCGATCATTTGCCTCTGCCACAAAGAGCGAATAGAGCGCTGTTTGCACAAGATCGCCCAATGACTGCAGGAAGCGGTTGTCCGACAATTTCAGGATCATCTTGTGAAATTCAAGGTCGGCGACAGCGATTGCTGCCCGGTCTTTGCCAGTTGCAAGGTTGTCGCAAAGTCGAGACAACGTTTCACACTCTGCGTCGGATGCCCGCCTGGCAGCTTTGCTGGCAGCTTCCGGCTCAAAGATGAGCCGGATTTCGAACAATTCTTCCAGAAAAGGCTGCGCATTTTTAAGCGCGACGTGCCAGCGCAGAACATCCGGATCAAACATGTTCCACTGAGAAGCCGGACGAACGTGTGTACCAACCTTGGCCTTGGATTGGATCAACCCCTTGGCGATCAAAGTTTTTTTGGCCTCTCTCACGACAGTTCGAGAAACTGTAAACATCTCGGAGATGTCCGGGTCCAAAGGGATCATGCTCTCGGGTGGGTACTCACCGGCAACAATCGCCCTTCCAAGTTGCTCAACAACCTGGTCCGTGTGATTACCTATTTGACTTCCCAACCCGCCAGTGGCGACGAATGTCATGATTGCGCGGCGAACTCGGTCGCTGGTTTTTTGCGCAGCGTCGTTGCCCAAGTTAAACCTTTCTGAAGCAAGATGAACCCAAAGAGCAGACCGCCTATCACGATTTTGGTCCACCAACTCGATAATGTTCCGTCAAACACGATAAACGTTTGTATCAACCCCATTATCAATATGCCAAAGAAAGTACCGGCGACAAATCCCGATCCACCGGTGAGAAGAGTCCCGCCAATCACGACCGCTGCAATTGCATCAAGTTCGACGCCGACGGTTGCAAGCGAATAACCTGCTGACGTGTAGAGCGAGAAGACAATTCCGGCTAGTCCCGCCAGACCTCCGGACGTCGCATAGATACCGATAGTGGTCCTTGCAAGCGGAACACCCATCAACCGGGCAGTCGAGAGACCGCCACCAATCGCGTAGATGTTCTGTCCAAATCGCGTACGGTGTGCCACCACAACAGCAGCCGCGAACGTTAGCAGCATGATAATACCCGTCAGCCGGAAACGTCCGCCACTGGGAGCTTTCCAGTACAGAGACTGAAGCGTGTCGTAAAACTCGTGGGTAATCGGAACACTGTCCGTAGACAGAACGTAAGCTGCGCCTCGCGCCAGAAACATGCCTGCAAGCGTGACGATAAAGGGAGGCATCTCCAGGTAGTGGATCATCGCTCCCATCGAAGCGCCAAAAGAGACAGTGATGACCAGCACCAGCACGAAGGCGAAAAGCGGATGGATCGATGTGTCGCGCAAAATCACGGCCAGAAATACGCCCGTGAATGCAATGACCGACCCAACGGAAAGATCGATTCCTCCAGACAGGATAACGAAGGTCATTCCGACTGCTGCTATTCCCAAAAAGGCATTGTCAGTCAACAAGTTGGCGAGCACACGTGTCGACAGCATCGCGGGGTACTGATAGGCGCAAAGCGTATAGGCCAGCACGAATGTGGCGATCGTGACCAGCAGCGGCCAATGGGTCGAGCGTATCATTGCGTGCTTTCTTTTGCTTCTTTTACGGGTTCGCTCGGCAAGGGCTGTGCAGACGCGCGAATGATATAAAGCGCATGCTTCACCGTTGGCGACTGGATGACCAGTATGGCGATGATGATGAGTGCCTTGATGACGAGATTGAATTCTGGAGGCATGCCTGAGAGCAAAATCACGGAATTCACCGATTGAATGATCAGGGCTCCAATGAGGGAGGCCAGGATTGAAAACCTTCCGCCAAGCAATGAATTGCCACCAATGACAACGGCCAAAATGGCGTCAAGTTCCAGCCATAAGCCGGCATTGTTGGCATCTGCTCCCTTGATATCTGCTGCTACGATGACACCTGCCAAGGCAGCGCAAAATCCGGAAATCAGATAAACGGAGGTTATGAGCACACGGCTGTTGATGCCGGCCATGCGCGATGAACCTTCATTGATCCCGATTGCCTCAATCAGCATTCCTAGAGCCGTTTTTCTGACAATGGCGGCAACGGCAAGTCCGAGGAAAACCCAGATCAGGATCGGCGTTGGTATACCCACGACGGTGCCGGATCCCAGATGGACAAGACCCGGGTTCACGAATGTCAGGATTGTCCCTTCAGTTACCAGCTGGGCGATGCCGCGTCCTGCAACCATGAGCACAAGAGTTGCGACAATCGGCTGAATACGTAGCACGGCGACCAGAATCCCGTTCCAGATTCCGCACAACATGCCAACTGCCAACGCTCCCAACAGCGCCGTTTGCCAGCTGTAGCCGTCAACAACCAAGGAGGCCGCAACCGCACCGGCAATTGCCATGACCGCGCCGACAGAAAGGTCTATTCCCTTGGTCGCGATCACCAGCGTCATGCCGATACACAGCAGGGCAGTCGGCGCACCCCGGTTGAGGACATCAATCAGGTTGCCGAAAAGCCTGCCGTTCTGGAATTCAACCCGGAAGAAATCCGGGAAAACCAGAAAGTTGAGAAACAGAACCGCTGCCAGGATGATGAGCTGAGGCGTAACCCGCCTCAACGTCGCACGAATTGAGCTAGACATCATACGGCCTCCGCAAGCGGGTCATCAGCAATGGCTCTCACGATGTTTGTTGTGGTGATTTCATCGCCCTTGAGCTCGCTGACCTGCTGTCGGTCACGCAAGACAATCACTCGGTTTGAATAGGCCACGAGTTCTTCAAGTTCGGAGGAAGCAACCAAAAGTGCCATGCCGTCTTCGCGGAGGCGTTCAATCAGCGCAATGATCTCAGCGTGCGCGCCTACATCAATTCCTCGCGTTGGTTCGTCCAAAATGAGGAAAGACGGATTCGTCGCAAGCCATCTTGCAAGCAGAGCTTTTTGCTGATTGCCACCCGAAAGCAATCGGATCGGCATGTCGAGGCTGGCCAGACGTATATCAAGCGCCTTGACGTAAGCCTCTGCAAGTTCATTAACTTTGGACTTGGGCAAAGGCCTGAACCATCCCTGCCTCGCCTGAAGTGCCAGGACAATGTTTTCCCGAACAGATAGGTCCCCAACGATGCCGTCGCTCTTGCGGTCTTCGGGACACATGGCAAATCGCTGGGAAACCGCCTCTCTTGGACTTCGGAGAGCAATTTTCTGACCCTCCAACAGAACTTCCCCTTGATCGGCCTGAACTGCACCAAAAATCAGGTTTGCTGTTTCCGTTCGGCCCGATCCTAAAAGCCCAGCCAATCCGACGACTTCGCCTTTTCGAATTGTCAGATCAAATGGTTCAATCATGCCTCGGCGCCCGAGATTTCGGATCTCAAGAAGCGTGTCGCCCGTTTCAGCAGGAGCACGGTCCTGTATTCTGTCTTCAAGTTGGCGGCCAAGCATCAACGTAATGATTTCCGTTTGCGTGGTATTGGCCAGAGTTCGTGTTCCGATCAGCCGGCCATTGCGCAGCACAGTGGCACGATCGGAGATCTCGAAGACCTGATCCAGAAAGTGTGTAATGAAAACAATCGCAAGGCCGCGCGCCTTGAGTTTTTCTATAACCGAGAAAAGAAGCTCGACTTCATCCCGGTCAAGGCTCGCAGTTGGTTCGTCCAGAATGAGGACCTTGCCCGAAAGCTCGACGGCTCGCGCGATGGCAACAACTTGTTGAATTGCTACCGAATACGTGGAAAGAGGCTCTGATGGGTCGATAGACAGGCCGAATTCGGCCAACAATTCCCGTGACATTTCCAGCATGCGTTTTTGTGAAATCAGCCCTCTGCGTGTGGGCTGGCGACCAAGGAACAGGTTCTCTGCAACGGTCATGTTCGGAAGGAGGTTAACTTCCTGATAGACCGTACCGATACCGAATTTTTGGCTGTCCTGCGTGCTTTGAGGAGAAATTTCTTCATTTTCGAGAATGATCGAGCCACCGTCGCGTCGATAGGCACCTGTTAGACATTTGATCAATGTCGATTTTCCGGCGCCATTCTCACCAAGCAGTGCATGAACCTCACCTGGATATAGAGCCAGGTCGACTGCATCCAAAGCAATTGCACCTGGAAAAAACTTTGAAATCCCTCTGCATTCCAGCACAGGGCTTAGATCACTTGCCATCTATTGGCATCCCCCGAAGTCCGCATTCCGCTGTCACATTTCCCATCGCCGGGTGGTCTCACCATCCGGCGATGGGAGCTGGATCAGTAGCCCAAGTATCTTTTGGTCTCATAGATGTGCTTGTTGTCATCTTTGAGAGTATACAGCTTGGACTCGGTCTGGATCCACTTGGGAGGAACAACACCATTGGAGAAGTAGGCATCAAGCGCATCAAACGCAGGGCCTGCCATGTTAGGTGTTAATTCGACTGTGGCATTGGCTTCGCCCTCGAGCATGGCCAGATGGATGTCCGGAACTGAGTCGATGGACACGATCTTGATGTCTTCGCCAGGTTTCAGACCGGCTTCCTTGATCGCCTGAATGGCACCAACTGCCATGTCATCGTTGTGGGCATAAAGGGCGCAGATGTTTTCGCCGCCAACCGCCTTCAGGAAACTTTCCATCACGACTTTGCCCTGGCTACGGGTAAAGTCACCCGTCTGACTACGGACGATCTTCAGGTTGTCGCTACCTGCGATACCTTCTTCAAATCCGTTTTTCCTGTCGATGGCCGGTGAAGACCCGGTCGTTCCCTGAAGTTCAACGATGTCGCACTTGGCACCTGCCATCTCGTCGACAAGCCACTTGCCGGCGACGCGGCCTTCATGAACAAGATCAGAAGTGACGGCAGTCATATAAAGGTCGTCAGAAGCATCGACGGTACGATCAAGAAGGATAACCGGAATTTCGGATTCCTTGGCTTCTTCAAGAACCTCGTCCCAACCAGTTGCCACAACCGGTGCAATCAGGATCGCGTCAACGCCCTGGGCGATGAACGACCGAAGCGCCTTGATCTGGTTTTCCTGTTTCTGTTGGGCGTCAGCGAACTTCAGATTGATGCCGCGTTTTTCCGCTTCCTGCTTGGTCACGGTTGTCTCTGCCGCTCTCCAACCGGACTCAGATCCGATTTGAGAAAAACCGATTGTCAGATCGGCGGCCATTACGGACGCCGGGACAAAAGCCATTGCACTGGCAATGAGCATTGCCTTGAATTTCATAGTCACCTCCACAAGGTATTTTTTCCTCACGCATTTATTAAGTATTACTTTATTACTTTTGTAAAGTGCGGAAAATCAAGCCTTTTGAAGTGATCTTATAAGGTATTGAAATATATTAGTTATTTTTATTAAGTTGAATGTCATGAGTGTATATTTCCAAGGAATGACGACGAATGGGAGGCGAAATCACAGCGCAAAAACATGTCAAAAAGTGGATTTCCTGAAGGCCACTCCGCGCGTTGGCGGCAAGAAAATCAATGGGCATGCGGGTCTCATTAAGTGGTTGTGTTTTCAGTTTCTGAATGTTGTCGAAGAGGATTGCGCGGAGCGGTCGACACAGGTCTTAGGCACTTCGAAGTGGCGAAGTAATAGCGGTGCGCAACGTGTGACGCTGCGCCATACAAAAACAGCCCGGAACTCCTGGAGCCCGGGCTGTTGTCTTTTGATTCTGAATTCTTAACCGTCCAGTTTCACCCAGGCAGCATTTCTGGCAGAAGAGCGAACGCAGGCGTCGATGAAACGTACACCGGCAAGACCATCTCCAATGCCTGGCACCAGGTTCGGAAGTTCCTTGCCTTGCTGGCGCTCACGGATGACGTCAGCTGCATCCTTATAAAGGTTGGCGAACCCTTCCAGATAACCTTCCGGATGGCCCGGTGGAATGCGTGTTGCTGGTGCGATGCTATCCGACATGCCTGCACCACCGCGCGTGATGATCCGCTTGGGTTCACCAAATGGTGTGACATGGAGATAGTTCGGGTTTTCCTGGTGCCATTCCAGACCACCCTTGTCTCCATAGACGCGGATCTTGAGATTGTTCTCATTGCCAGGTGCGACCTGAGAGCACCAGAGCATGCCGCGGGCACCGCCATCGAAACGCAGCATCACGTGGGCATTATCGTCAACTTGCCGACCTGGCACAAAGGACTGCAGATCAGCCGCGAGGCTCTCTGCGGAAAGCCCGGTTACGAAACAGGCGAGATTGTAGGCATGCGTACCGATGTCGCCGGTTGAACCGCCAGCCCCAGACCGCGTGGGGTCGGTGCGCCAGTCAGCCTGCTTGTTGCTCTGTTCAACTGTCAGCCAGTCCTGCGGGTATTCAACCTGGACAACACGCAGAGTGCCGAGGTCACCGTTTTGAATCAGTTCCCGAGCCTGGCGTACCATCGGATAGCCGGTGTAATTATGGGTCAGGAAGAAGAGGGACTCTGAGGTTTCTGCTGCTTTTGCGAGTTTCTTCGCATCGGCGAGTGTTGATGTCAGCGGCTTGTCGCAGATAACGTGGATGCCACGTTTCAAAAACGCCTTCGCTGCCGGGTAGTGCACGTGATTTGGAGTCACGATTGCAACGGCCTCGATGCCATCTTTTAACCGCGCTTCACGCTTGGCCATATCCTCGAAAGACGAATAAATGCGATCTTCCTTGAGACCGAGTGCCCGCCCGGAATCCTGCGCTTTTTCGGGCGTGGAGGACAATGCACCTGCCACCAGCTCATAGCGTCCGTCAATCCGGGAGGCGATCCGGTGAACGGCTCCGATAAAGGCATCCTTGCCACCGCCAACCATGCCAAGCCGGATCGGGCGCGCCTGCGGATTATCTTTTCCTTCAATTGCCATCTGGCTTCTCCTGTTTACGCCGACTGTATCAATACGCTCGCTCTGTAATCGATTACATTTTTATATAGAAGTCCAGTCCTATGGAAGCGCTTGAATGCAATTCCGATGAACGAGAACTCTTTCACTCGCGTGCATGATCTATCCTTCGGTATAGATGGCTGATCTGACACAGGGCGAATTTTGCTCAAGACCTATTCTCCCGAAACACTGCTGTACGGGAGAATATATCTATTTGGCTAAACTCAGCTGATGCCCAACATTTTCCGGTTGGCTGCATCATCAGTTCCGCCATCGGCAAAATCATCAAAGGCTTTTTCAGTTACACGGATGATGTGATCCTTAACGAATTGTGCGCCTTCCCGGGCACCGTCTTCAGGGTGCTTCAGACAGCATTCCCATTCGACAACAGCCCAACCGTCAAAGTCGTTTGCTGCCATTTTTGAAAAGATTGCGCTGAAGTCGACCTGACCGTCACCAAGCGAACGGAAGCGTCCAGCCCGATCCACCCAGGGTTGGTAGCCACTATAAACGCCCTGGCGTCCGGTCGGATTGAATTCGGCGTCCTTGACGTGGAACATACCGATCCGCTCTTTGTAGATGTCGATGTTATCCAGATAGTCGAGGCATTGCAGCACGTAGTGCGACGGATCGTAGAGCATCTGGCAGCGGCTGTGATTGTTCAATCGTTCCAGGAACATTTCAAACGTCACACCGTCATGGAGATCTTCGCCCGGGTGGATTTCGTAGCATACGTCGACCCCCATATCGTCGGCGTAATCCAGGATCGGGCGCCAGCGTTTGGCAAGTTCGTCAAATGCGGTTTCGACCAGACCGGCGGGACGCTGCGGCCAAGGATAGATGTAAGGCCAGGCCAATGCGCCGGAAAACGTTGCATGATGCAAGATGCCGAGGTTCCGGCTTGCTGTCAGCGCCTGCTTGAGCTGTTCGACAGCCCAAGCCTGCCGGGCTGCAGGATTGCCGCGAACTTCAGGAGCGGCAAAACCGTCAAAGGCCGTGTCATATGCGGGATGAACGGCAACAAGCTGGCCCTGGAGATGCGTGGACAGTTCCGTGATTTCAACGCCGTTTTCCTTGGCCTTACCGGCGAGCTCTTCGCAATAGCCCTTGGAACTGGCGGCTTTTTCCAGGTCGATCAGACGGCCGTCCCAGCTTGGAACCTGAACACCAACATAGCCGCAGTCAGCTGCCCATTTGGTGATCGAGTCCCAGGAATTGAATGGTGCCTCATCCCCAGCGAACTGGGCAAGAAAAAGCGCGGGTCCCTTAATGGTTTTCATGATTTCCTCCAGGTGAGAGCGTAAAGCGATAGATGTGGCCTGCCTTCAATCGTCACATGCATTGCTTTGCGCTCTTTGAGATAAAAGGGGCCGGGACCCCATCGCGTAAAGTCCCGGCCGCTAAGTTTCCTCAAGTCTTAGAAAGGAGACTCGGGGAAGTAGTAGCTTTCAGCGTTTTCGCGGGTGATCAGCGTCGCGCCAAGGATGTAGCGACCAGCAACCGGGCCATTGGATTTGAACGCGTTAACCGTCGCGTCCATGGCCGTTGCGATCATTGCAGGCGGATAGAGAACGTCGACAGGAACGAGCTCATCACCATCCATGATGGCCTTGATGGTCTCTTTCATGCCAGCGCCGCCAACTACGAACATGCCGTCGCCGTCACGACCGGCCTGCTTCAGAGCTGCAACAACACCGATTGCGATGTCATCGTCCTGAGCCCAGACAGCGTCGATGTCAGGGAAGCGAGACAGGAAGTCCTGCATGACCTCGAAACCGTCATCACGGTTCCAGTTGGCGTGCTTGTGGTCCAGAACATTGATGCCGGAGCCTTCGATTTCTGCCATGAAGGCGTCGAAGCGCTCGTTGTCGATCACTGTCGGAATACCGCGCAGGATAACAATGTTATCACCATCCTTCAGGCGGCCCTTCATGTACTGAGCAGACACACGGCCAAGCTCCGGGTTGTTACCCGCAACATAAAGGTCTTCGATGCCAGGCTGGCTGAGACCACGGTCAACAACTGTGATCCATGCGCCGGATTTCTTGACGTTCAGAACCGGGTCGGTAAGCGGCTCGGATTCGAACGGAAGAACAACAAGCGCATCAATCTGATGAACTGATACAAGGTCTTCAAGCGCACTTGCCTGTGCGCCCGGATCAGGTGAGTTGACCAGGATCAGGTCGACATCCGGGTAGATTTTTTCCAGACGTTTTTCTGCCTGCTCAGCGTGCCAGTTCATACCGGCAGCCCATGCATGTGTCGGCGTTGGATAGCTGACACCAATCTTGATTTTCTCATCCGCAACCGCTGCACCTGCAAATACCAGGGCACCCGTTACTGCTATCGCTCCAAGAGCTTTCTTCATGGACATTGTTTCCTCCTCCAATGCTTCCAATTAAACGCACCTCTCCCGTCTGGTGCGAACCAGTTCAATAGTTGGGGACGGGTCCCGATTCCGTTGAGTTGTGTTAGGACTTTCCGCTCTTGCTGACCTTCCAGTCGCTCCGCTGCAAGAGAACTGCAACGATAATGATCAGGCCCTGCATGGTTCCATTCAGGTAATTCGAGATCACATCGGTGAAGTTCAGTATGTTTCCGATTGTCGTCAGGATCAGGGCGCCCAATATGGTGCCGCCAATCCGGCCATAGCCGCCTTTGAGCACCGTGCCACCGATAATCACTGCGGCGATTGCTTCCAGTTCCCAAAGCACACCGGTTGAAGCAGATGCTGAGCCGAGCCGTGGAACATAGATGATCGTGGCAAAGGAGACGCACAATCCTTGAATGATGTAGGTCAGGGTTTTGACGCGGTCGACATTGATCGCCGAGTACTTGGCAACGGCCTCGTTGGAGCCGATGGCCGTGCAATAACGGCCAAACGCCGTCCGGTTGAGCAGCAGCCAGCCGCAGATTGCGACACCGATGAATACCCAGACAGGGAAGGGGAGCCCCAGAAAGCTGTCGTAATAGACAGGACGGTATGTGCCCCGGATATCAAAGTTCAAGGACAGGGTGCCACCGTCTGCAAAGTAGGTCACCAGGGACCTGTAGATACCCATCGTTCCCAGCGTCACGATAAAGGCTTCGATCTTGCCCTTGGTCGTCAACGCCCCATTGATCCAGCCTGCACCGATGCCGAGAAGTATGGCGATACCGCAGCCCAGCAGAACCGTCGGAACGCCGGAGCCCATGGTTTCGATAGCGTTGTTCATGACAATGATCATGACACCGGAAATGGCCGCCGCCATTGACCCCACCGACAGGTCGATACCGCCGGCAGTTATTACAAAGGTCGCGCCAACAGCGATAATCCCGATAAAGGCCGAGCGCGTGAGCAAATTGGTGAGGTTCCCCTCACTCACGAATGCTGGGTTCAGCATGAAGCCGATGATGCACAGCAACAGCAGCGCGATCGCAGGTCCAAGCGTCTTGAAATCGACGGAGAACTTTTTGGCGGTTTTGGCCGCTGTATCTTCAGATGCGGTCGTCATGGTCAATGGAGTTCCTCCCGTTTCAGCCCGGCGGCGTAACGCATTATTTCGTTTTCGTTGATGTGGTCGCCTGTCAGAATGCCGGTGATATGGCCTTCCCGCATGACAACGACGCGGTGACAGGTGCCAATGATCTCGGGCATTTCCGAGGAAATCACGACGACCGAAACACCCTCTGCGGCGAGCGCTGCAATGAAGTGGTAGATCTGCTGCTTGGTTCCCACATCAATGCCCCGCGTCGGTTCATCGATGATGACGATCTTCGGTTCACATTCCATGACCTTGGCAAGCAGCAGTTTCTGCTGATTTCCGCCGGAAAGTTTGCCAACTGTGATGCTGGAATCGCGCGCTCTGACATCGAAGCGGCGAATGGCACGCGTCAGCGCGTTTTCTTCTGCTTTCCGGTCGATTGATAAATTGCGAACGAACTTGGGCAAGGCAAACAACGTCAGGTTTGGACGCATCTGCTTGTCGAGAAGCAGGCCCTTTTCCTTGCGATCTTTCGTCAGGTAAGCAAGCCCGGCATCCCGCGCTTCGGCAACACTCAGGTTGCTTGCATCTTGGCCAAACAGCCTGATTTCGCCACTCTCTATTGGGGAGAGACCACATATCGCCTCAAAAACGGCGGTTCGCCCGGAACCGATCAGACCTGAAAAGCCGAGGATTTCGCCTTTACGCAATCCAAAGCTGACATTGTCGACGCCTTGCGCACGAAGGTTCTTGACCTCAAGAACCACGTCGGCGTCGACATCGGCTTCATGCATTGGCGGGTAAAGATCGGAAAGTTCGCGCCCGACCATCATCTGGGCCATTGTGTCGGGCGTCAGGTCTTGGGAGGACCGTGTATCTATCCATTGACCGTCCCGAAGGATTGTCACGCGGTCGGCAATTTCTTTGACTTCATTGAGCTTGTGCGAGACGAAAACGATGCCAACGCCGCTTTCTTTCAGTTTCTTGACCTGCCTGAAGAACACTTCTGTTTCTTCTTCGGTCAAGACGGCGGTTGGCTCATCCATGATCAGGATACGTGCGTTGCGGCTGACCGCCTTGACGATTTCGACCATTTGTTTTTGAGCGATCGTCAGTTTGGAAATGCGATCGGTCGGCAGGATGTCGAGGCCGATCTCGTCCAGATACTTCTGCACTTCGGCCCGCATTGCGGCGCGATCCAGGAAGCCGTTTGTTCTGATCTCGCGGCCGAGAAACACGTTTTCCTCAACTGTCATCTGTTCGGCAAGATTGAGTTCCTGGTGGATCAATACAATGCCAAGGTGTTCGGCGGCCCCATTCGGGGGAAGAGGGGTCCGTTTTCCGTCGAGGCGAATTTGTCCGGACGTCGGATCATGAAAACCGGACAGGATCTTCATCAATGTGGATTTGCCAGCGCCATTTTCGCCGATGAGCGCATGAACTTCACCCGGTCGCACATCCATGCTGACGCTGAACAGGACCGGAATCGGTCCGAATGATTTGCTGATATTGACAGCTTCGATGATCGCCGCCGAAGCCGAAACTTCCATAGACATTCTGATTTCCTCCCAGCGTCAAAGTCCTCTTCCTCAATGACGCCATGATTTTTATGTAAACGTTTTCATTGGCTATGTAAACCTTTACATTTGGAGGTGTAAACCTTTTCATGAATCACAAGAGGCTCTATACAGCTTAGACAGCTTTAGATTCCATGCACTTAATTCGAGCCCGCACTGCAACATGATCGGGATGAAAAAATGAGCGAACCGGTGGACCGACCGGCTACTATTGAAGACGTTGCAAAGCTCGCGGGTGTTTCCATCGCGACTGTGAGTCGGGCGTTGCGCTCACCGGAGAAGGTCGCAGAGAGTACCCGCAAGAAAGTCACGGCCGCTATCGCTCGCACGGGCTATACCGCAAATGCGATGGCGCAGAACCTGCGCATGCAACGCTCCAAGATGGTCCTGGTGCTTGCATCGGCTATCGCAGACCAGAATTTTGCCGGGATTTTGACGGGCCTGGAAAAGGCGGCCAACGACCGGGGTTATGGTGTTCTGATCGGCAACACAGAAGGAACAACAGGGCTGGAACAAAATTATCTGCGTTTTTTGTCCACCGGTATGGCTGACGGACTGGTGCTTCTGACAGGACACATTCCGGTCGCTGGTGAACCTCAGGCACCTTTGGCCGCGTTGCCGCCAATCGTTGCAACAGAAAAACCGGTATCTAATTCGGAAATCTCTTACGTCGGTGTGGACGACGTCGCGGCGTCAAAGATGGCAACGGAGTACCTGATATCACTCGGGCATCGCAGGATTACTTTCATTTCTGGCGGTCTGGCAGATATCCGAAGCGACTTAAGGCATTCCGGTTATCAGCAGGGACTGAAGGAATCTCCGGAAAGTTTGCGCGATTGGCGTGTTGAAGGCGACGGCTCCACCGAAAGCGGGCGTGCAGCTGTTGAGCGACTGTTCATCAAGGACGATTTGCCAACGGCCTTTTTCTGCTTCAACGACAGTACGGCCATCGGTGTAATTTCCGCGCTGCAATTGCGCGGTTACAGTGTGCCGGACGATTTTTCCGTGCTTGGATTTGATGACATTCCATTTGCCAACAATTTCACACCTGGCCTGACCACCATCCGGCAACCTCGACATCATATTGGCGAGCTGGCAATGAATATCCTTCTGGACAGGCTGACAAAAAAGTCTCTGGCCACGCAGTCACACCTCCTGCACGGCGATCTCGTTGTCAGAGAGAGCTGTGCAGGGGTTTCCAAGTCAAGGAAGTAGAGGAGGGGATACGCCCGCTGAAACGCACCCCCTCACGCGTTGACAGTCGACATGACCGGCACGCGATCCGAAATCTGGGACAACAGTTGATTGGTAACCGCCTTTGTGCCCATGTCCCCGCCGAACTCCATTGGCCTCAAGGCGTTGGCTTCAAAACCTGTATCAACCGCTGAGTTGATCAGGTCCGCAGCGTCTGCAAGGGTCGGGTGGTCGAGTTTTTCAGCGAGGTAATCCAGCATCAGGGCGCCGCTCAGGATCGCTGCCAATGGATTAGCCTTGTCCTGACCCATGATATCGGGCGCGCTGCCGTGGGCAGGCTGGAACAAGCCGTTCGCATCGCCAATTTCAGCACAGGCCGCCATGCCCATTCCGCCAACCAGGCCGCCGGCAAGATCTGAGAGAATGTCACCAAACATGTTCTCCATGACCAGCACGTCGAATTCCCAGGGTTTACGAACCAGGTCGAGCGCTTGAGCATCGACATAATTGTAGCCGACCGGGACGTCCGGATATTTCAGTTTCACTTCATCAAACACCTTGCGGAAGAAGGCGAGCGAGGTGAATACATTGGCTTTATCGACACAGGTCAATTTTCCTGACTTGCCGCGTTCCTTGCGCTTCCGTGCAAGGTTGAACGCAAAGTCATGCAGCTTGGTCGTGGTCTTGCGCGTGATCCTCAGAATATCCTGCACTTCGTCGTCATTCACCACGAGGCTGCGGTTATGTGCAGCAGCCGAGTAGAAAAGCCCCTCGGTGGATTCGCGCAAAATGATGAGGTCTATGCCAGCAGCGCGCGGGTCAGCAAGCCGTTGCGGTGCGTTGGGATACGCCTTGACCGGGCGAACGCCCGCATAGAGCCCGAACCGATCGCGCAGGCGAAGGTGAGGGGAGATCTCGGTGCCGTCCTTATGCCGGATCGATGGTAGCCCGATCGCTCCAAGGAAAATCGCATCGGCGGCCTCTGCCCGGTCTTCACCGCCGGGTTCTATGTCCGAACCCGTTTCCTTGAAGTATCCGGCACCGGACAGGATTTCATCATAGACAGGTGCCTGTTCACCCACCTTGGCAAGAGCCGCTTCGACAATGGCCATTGTTGCCTCTGCGACATCGACGCCGATTCCGTCACCCTTGATCAAGGCAATTCTCATTTGTGCCATCCTACTCATACCAATCAACGTCAAAACGCTTTACGACCCGCGAAATCTGATCCGGGTTAAGTGAAGTTGCTGCAATACCGCGCAGGAGCAACGCCAGGCGCGCGGTCGCTTCGAGTTCTTCCATCGCGTAAACCGCAGCTTCCAGGTCCTTGCCGGCAACCACGGGGCCATGGTTTGCCAGAAGCACGGCTGATCTCTTGCCAGCCAACCCGCGAACCGCGTCGCCCATCGCCGGATCTCCGGGGACAAAGAAGGGCAGCAGTTGAACCTTGCCCAACTGCATGATGCCGTAGGCCGTCAGGGGCGGAAGCACATTGTCCGGATCGATTTCCGGCATCAGCGAAAGTGCAACGGAATGGCAGGAATGCAAGTGCACGACGGCACCGGTATTCTGCCGGGTTTCGTAAAAGGCGCTATGGAGCGGAATTTCCTTTGTCGGCTTGTCACCTGACAAGAGGTCGCCTGCCTCGGAAAGGTGACTTATCCGGCCAGGGTCAAGCGACCCCATCGACGAACCTGTTGGTGTCACCAGAAGACTGCCGTCTGACAGGCGCAACGAAATATTGCCCGTCGAGCCATGCGTAAGCCCACGGTCGAACATGGACTTTGCCATCAAGGCGATCTGTTCGCGTGCGGCGGTTATCTCACTCATGCTGGGCGCTCCAGAACGGAAAGCGCTTCTGTGAAGAAGTTGGGGCCGCCAAAATTTCCTGATTTCAGCGCCAATGCCAGCGGTCGCCCGGAAACTTTCAAGGCTGGCACACCGGCTGCAATCTTGGGGCCAATCTCCAGAGAGTTGGCCTGCAAGCCCGAGACGACAGCACCGGACGTTTCGCCGCCTGCAACAACGATCCTTTGAACGCCGGCATGGGACAGGGCTGCGGCCAGGTTGGCAAACAGGGACTCAATTGCTTCTGCGCTGGCTTCGCGGCCAAATCTCTGCTGCGCCTCGGCAACAATCGCTGGATCCGCTGATGAATAAAGTAGTGGCGGTGTGTCCTGCTGTAGAACCCATTCCACGATTTCCTGCAATGAGAGTTTCTTTGCCATGATGTCGTCGGCCGTAATTTCTCGCGAAGGTGCAAGAGATTTATACGTGTTGACCTGACCGCGCGTTGCGGTGGAACACGACCCGGACAGCACGACAGCATTTCCAGCGACACCAGCCCAGGCGCTGCGTGCTGATGTATAGCCGAAATTCTCTGGGAGGCCGAGCGCGATGCCGGAGCCGCCGGTGAGCAACTTGCGCCCCTTGGCAGCACGGCCAATAGCTTTGAGGTCGTCATTGCGAATAGCATCGACAATCACCATTGCCCTGCCAAATGCGGCTACGCTTGCATCGATGGATGCCGGACCTGCCCAGACATCGGAAATCGGTACATGGGCGACAGCCCAGGAGGTTTGTTTGGAAAGAACACGGCGGATGTCCGGGTCCTGCATCGGGGTCAGCGGATGGTTCTGCATGCCGCTTTCGCTCAAAAGCTTGTCGTTGACGAAGAGATGACCTTCGTAGACGGATCGACCATTTTCCGGAAAAGCCGGACAGACATAGACAGTTGTCTCGCCAAGCTTTTCCGCAAGTGCCTGGGTAACCGGCCCGATATTACCTTCGTCGGTTGAGTCGAATGTCGAGCAGACTTTGAAAATAATCTGTTCGCAATCTTGCTGGAGCAGCCAGTCACAAGCTGCAAGCGAGGAAACAACAGCTTCTTTTGCCGGGACCGTGCGAGATTTCAGGCTGATCACGCCAGCTGCAATTGCAGCACTTGCTGGAGCATCCGGAACACCGACATATTGTGCCGTCGGCATGCCACCGTCAGAAAGCATCAGGGCAATATCCGATGCGCCGGTAAAATCGTCCGCGATTACGCCTAGTTTCATGATGGAAGTACCTTTACGGGGCCGCGGTCGAGGCGGAAGACATGATCTGGGCCGTAAGCCGGAAAGAGCTCACGCACCAATGGGTCATGACCCGGAATGACAAGATCATCTGAACTGGCGAGACGACGAATGGTCTTGAAACCATCCAGCATGTCGCTGAGATCGACAACAATTGGGAACGGCTTGGCCGTCATGAAATTTTCGTAGTAGTGAGAAGCATCGGAGGCCAGACACATCCAGCCAGCTTCCGTGTGCACACGAACAACCTGCAACCCCCTGCTATGGCCACCTGTTCGGTGAACGGTGATGCCTTCCCGGATTTCCCCTTCGCCGTCATGGAAAATCACACGACCGGAATAAAGTCGCTGAACAGCTTCACAGATATGGTCTGCGGTGAACGGGGCCTGCAGAGTGCCGTGGCACATGCATGGGCCTGTGGCGTAGGCCATTTCTGCTGCCTGAAGATGAATGGTCGCGTTCGGAAAATACCGCAAACCGCCTGCGTGGTCGTAGTGCAGATGCGTTACGATGATTGTGGAGACGCTTTCAGGGGTGATGCCAAGCGGCGCAAGGGCTTCCGCAGGATGCTGCCTGATTGGTCGACCTCTTTTTTCGCCCTCCTCCTGATCGTATCCGGTATCGACCAGAATGATTTCGTCCCGTTGACGAAGCACCCAGATGAAATAGTCCATGTCATGTGGCTGATCATGATTGTCGTCGAACAGGAAGCTGTCTTTCCGGGTGCGGGCATTCCGGTCTGCGTATTTCACTGCAAAGACTTCCCAGGGCGTCACGATGCCACCTCCGCATAGGTCCCGACAGTCTTCGCCGCAATCATGTCCGAGACATTGGCGTCGAAGCTCTTGAAATGTGGCGTTTGAAGGTGGGCCTGAAAGGCCGCCGCATCATCGTAAATCTCATAAAGGAAGACGTCGCCGGGCCGGGCTGGATCGGTGCAGACATCAAACTGACGACATCCTGGCTCATCTTTCAGTGATAGCTTGGCGTTTTCGATCATGAGCGGCAGGAATTCATCCTGCCGCCCTTCATTGATTTTGAACAGAACTGTAACTGCGTACATTTCATCCGCCTCCTTAGCGGAACAAGTGGACCATGCCCATCGAAACCCACGGCAGATAGGTTACAGCCATAAGTGCAGCAATTGCAGCGATATAGAGTGGAGCCATTTTCCGGGCAATGGAAAGCACGCCGACACCGGAAATTCGTGAAGCGACATAGAGCGTTGCACCAACCGGTGGCGTAAACAGGCCTACTGCGACGTTACAGGTCATGATCACACCCAAATGAACCGGATCCACACCGAAAGCCTTTGCGGTCGGCAGGAACAATGGTGCAGTCAACAGGATCGCCGGAACCGGATCAAGCACGAGACCAAGGATCAATAGAACGATGTTGACCAGCAGCAGGAACATCCATGGTCCGGTTGAGAAATCCTGTACGAATCCAACGAGGATCTGAGGCATCTGCTCCAGGGTGATGAGCCAGCCCAGCACAGTTGTTGCACCGATCACGACCATTACGACGGAACTGGTCACGAAGGAGTCGATCAGAAGGCGCGGCAAGTCTCTGAACTTGAAGTCGCGATAGACAACAGTGGTGACGAACAGGCCATAGACCACAGCCAATGCAGCTGCCTCGGTTGGCGTAACCCATCCGGTGAAGATACCACCCAGAATAAGCACTGGCATGAACAAGGCTGGAGCGGTTCCAATGAAGGAAGAACTCAGTTCCTTGAACGTTGTCGTCCGTCCCCCCGGATCACATCCGGTCGACTTGCCGACATAGTAACAAACGGCCATGAAAAGCGCGCCAAACAGGACGCCAGGGACCATACCGCCCAGGAACAGATCCGCGACAGAGACGTTGCCGACAAAGCCGTAAATCAACATCGGGATAGATGGTGGGATAATGATGCCAATCGTCCCAGCTGCAGCAACAAGCCCTGCCGCGAAAGCCGTGTTGTAGCCTTCTTTGGACATGTTCTTGATCATCACGGAGCCGATGGCGGCTGAATCCGCGATAGCCGATCCCGAGATGCCGCCGAAGATCATGGAAGCACCCACGACAACCATGCCCAGACCGCCAGCCATGAAACCGAAGGCTGCGCGGGCAAAGCCGATGATACGCAGGCCAACACCGCCGCGACTCATCATTTCGCCTGCAACGATGAAAAGCGGAATAGCCAGGAAGTGGTTCGGTTCCACGCCCCCGATAAAGTTCAGATACAGGGCTTGTAACGGGTACCCCAGATCAAAGACGATTATCGGCAGAACGGCTGTAATGAGGATCGCCCAAACCAGCGGAACACCAAAAAAAACAGTGGTCAGGAATGTCCCGACAACAAAAAGCAGGATCATGACAGAGCCTCGCCGCCATCAGAATGGCTTGCATGGGGGACGACCGGGTTCCGGATATCAAACACCATGTTGAACAGGTGGAAAATCAGGCTCACAGCCATGCCTACGGGCATGGAGGCATAGAGCAGACCGACGGGCCAATAGAGCACCGTTGTCTTCTGCGCCCAGGTGTGAACGGAGATGCTGTATCCAGTGTGGATCAGGCTGATCAGCAGAACAGCAATGATCACATCAATAATGATGGAAAGAACCCGCTGACCCACCATGGGAAGCAGTCGTTCTACGATTTCGGTCACCCGCATATGTGCGCCGCGGGCGATGGCTGCCGCACATCCGATGAAGGTGCTCCACAGCAGCAGAAAACTGGTGACTTCCAGTGACCAGGCCAGATCGAAACCTGCAAATCCTCGGAGGAAGGCGTTACAGAACACCAGCGTGACGATCGAAAAGCCGCCTAGCGCCAGACAAATATCGACCAGATGACTGAGCCAGCGAAGCACAGCCGGATAGTGATCTCGGTAATCCAAGGGTCTTCTCTTTTTTAAGAAAGGGCCGGAACCTCAAGGCTGCGGCCCAGGGTTCCGGCTAGTTTAGCCCAACAATGCTCGATCAGTTTTGGGCTGGGAGCGCCTTACGGATTGCTGCTGTGTCGGCAAGAATGTTGTCGACCGCTTCGTCGCCATAGACGTCTTTTGCTTTTGAATAGACCGACTGAACTGCATCACGGAACGGGCCGATTTCAGGCACGCTCACATTGGCACCTGCTTCGGACATTTCAGTGAGCTGGCTGTCTACAGAGTTTTTGACGAGATCACGGCTGAATGCTGCTGATTCAGCAGCTGCTTTCGAAATGGCGGCCTTGTCTTCGTCAGAGAAGGACTGCCAGGTCTTTTCAGCAATGGTCAGCGGAAGCGGGCTGTAGACGTGGCGTGTCAGCGTGATGTTCGGCGCAACTTCATAGAAGCGCAGAGACTTGATGGTGTCGACCGGGTTTTCCTGACCATTCACGATACCCTGCTGGATGGACAGGTACACGTCTGTGATCGGCATGACGACAGTCTGGAACCCAATGGCTTCCATGGACCAGCGGATCATGTCGTTCGGGTAAACGCGCATTTTCATGGATTCTGCGTCTGTAGGAGACGTCAGCGGCTCGTTGGTTGTAAAGCTGCGGAAGCCAGCTTCCCAAGTTGAAAGAACACGGAAGCCTTTTTCCGGAAGCTTGGCGAACTCGCCCTGCAGCCATGCGGAGTTGTCATAAAGTTCCCAACCCTGCTCATAGGTGTCAACCAGGAAAGGCATGGCAGTCAGGTTCAGGGAAGGCAAGTGTGTAGCATAGCTACCAGTTGCAGAGACAGTGAAGTCCACACCACCCAGCTGAAGCAGTTCAATAGCCTTTGGGTCGTTGGCAAGCTGTCCTGATGGGAAGATCTGTACTTCATAGCGGCCATCCGTGTATTCGCCGACTTTTTCAGCAAACAGCTCTGCCGCGGCCTGGCGGGACCCGCCCGGGTTGTCCGTATGGCTGAAACGCAATGTTTCAACTGCAGATGCTCCGCCCATGCCGGCGGCCAAAATTGCCGCACTCAGAAATAGGCGGCTCAAGGATTTCTTATTAAGCATTTTCAGTCTCCTCCCACGGCGCAGGGTGCGTCCGTATCGATTTACACATTGAATTGCGTATACGTAATCCAATCCCTTGTCAACTTCGGTAATGTCGACTATCAAATTTGTGGCAATGTATTTTTTGCTCCTGTTTTGGGAGTGCGAGAGGATCGAAAGCATGGAAGAAGGCGTAGAAGCCTTACGTGTCGCTTGTCTTGGAGCTGGCTATTTCGCGCAGTTTCACTACGAGGCATGGAAGAAAATCCCTCGCGTGCGTCTTGTGGGCGCCTGTGATCAGGACCGTGAAAAAGCAAAGGCCACCGGGCTGACGGCTTTCGGCGATCTTGAATGCATGTTGAAAATGGCTCGGCCGAATCTTCTGGATATCATCACCCCGCCAACGACACATTTCGAGGCACTCAAGCTAGCTATCGAAAAAGGTGTCAAAACTGTCATCTGTCAGAAACCGTTCTGCGAATCGCTCGAGCAGGCAAAAGAAGCCACCGCTATGGCAGAAGCTGCAGGCGTCACGATTGTGATTCACGAGAACTTCAGGTTCCAGCCTTGGTATCGGACGATTAGACAGGCCCTGGACAATAAGCTGTTGGGGGATCTGCTACAGCTCACTTTCCGGCTCAGGACCGGAGACGGGCAGGGACCGCGCGCTTACCTGGACCGTCAGCCGTATTTCCAGACAATGCCTAAGCTTTTAATCCACGAGACGGGTGTTCACTGGATAGATACTTTCCGCTACCTGCTGGGTGAACCCGAGGCGGTTTATGCGGACCTCCGAAGATTGAATCCGGTGATCAAGGGCGAAGATGCGGGCTATTTCATTTTCGATTATGCCAACGGCGTCCGGGCATTGTTTGATGGCAATCGACTTCTGGATCATGCGGCGGAAAATTGCCGGACAACCTTGGGTGAAGCTCTTATCGAAGGGACCCTTGGAACACTTAACCTGGCAGGCGATGGCTCAGTAAAGCTACGACGTTTCGGTGAACAAAAAGATGCGGTTCTGCTGGCAGGCCAAGAGTGGGATGGCTTTGGTGGGGATTGTGTGAAAAACCTGATAGTTCATGTCGTTGACGGCGTTTTGGATGGAAAACCCTTGGAAAACCAGGCGCGGGACTATTTGAAGGTCATAGAGATTGAACAAGCGATTTATGACTCTGATCGCTTGGGACAGAAAATTCGGGAGTTTTCCAGTGCTTGACGCGCCAAAACCCAAAACGATTACCACGCAGGCGATGGAAAAGATTCGCCAGCTCATCTTTGATGGCAAACTGGCTGCAGGCTCCGATCATCTGGAAAGCGAACTTGCCGACCGGCTTGGCATGTCGCGCACACCGGTACGTGAAGCAACCTTGATACTGGCGCAGCAGGGACTGCTTGAAGTCAGACCGCGAAAGGGCGTCAGGATCTCAACGTTGTCCCTGCGGGATATGGCAGAAATCTATTCAGTCCTGACAGAGCTTGAAAGTTTGGCGGCGGAAGAAGCTGCAAACGCCGGCTATTCTGATGTGGACCTGAAAACACTCAAGCAGTCTATTGAAGCAATGGAGGAGGCGCTTGAGCGTGAGGATCGTGAGGCATGGGCGATGGCTGATGACGCGTTCCACGACGAACTGGTCCGCCTTGGCGGAAATTCCAGAGTTGAATCCATCGTCTCCATGATGGCCAACCAGGTGCGGCGCGCGCGCGCGATGACGCTGTTCATCCGGCCACTACCGGTTAAATCCAACGAGGACCACCGTGCTGTATATAGCGCGATCAAGGAGGGCGATTCGGTTAGGGCGCGAGACCGGCACAGAAGCCATCGCCAGCATGCGCGGGAAGTGCTGATCGAACTGCTGGAAAAACATAAACTGTTCCAGATTTAGGAACTGCCATTTTAAGTGCCGCCCTAGGGTTTTCGCTTTGGTCGCTGATCCTCTGGCAGTGGGCGTTTAGGATTTCACGCGATCCTTTAGGGCGAAATCCGCCCACCATGCACGCCTGGCACGCACAACGTCCACGGCTCCATGCAACGCGACGATCATTAGTGGAAATGTTAAAGTTCACATGCAAAAACGGCGCTTTCTCGAGTACTTCCCGTGAAAGACGTTGGCATTATTAAAACCCCTGAGAAAATAATTTATTCCACAAAGTAACGTGGAAATAAAAAAATAAATTTCTTCAAATAAAAATTGCGTGAGCGCATAATTTATCTCGCCTATTCAATTAATTGGAGAGATAAATCCATGTTCCTGCAAGCAAGTCGCCAGCTGGAAATATCTGCAGTAATCATTTTATTAACGCTCTCGTCGCAGAGCATGGCGGAAATGCCGGAAAGCCTAAGCCAACAACATCTCAACGCGTTGGTTCAGGAGGACCCGCAACAGGCTTTTATTGAAGCATTTGAGGCGGGTGATGAGCTGACGGAGGCAGCCTTTACATCGGAGCGCGGCGTAGGGGCCAAGGTGAGCGAAACCGGCAATCGCTTCACCCGCTTTCCCCGCGCAGACCTGAAGGGTTCCGGTGAATGGGCGACGCATATTCCAGCGCGCGAGACAGGCCCTGTCGCCCAGGCTTGCATTGCCTGTCACTCGGCACCTTATGCCAACGGTTCTGGTCCCAATCCGCTCAACGGTGTGGTTGATCCGCTTCATACCGGTGATCCGAGTATGTACCTGCACCGGAACACACCACACCTGTTTGCGCTGGGCGCTGTTCAATTGATCGCAGAAGAAATGACGGCGGAACTCTTGCAGATTCAGGATGATCTGGAAAAAACAGTGTGTTCCTCCAGCCAGACCGCCAGCGTTCCCCTGTCGGCCAAAGGGACCAGTTTTGGCATGCTGACAGCCATGCCCATGAAAACTGACGGAGCCTGTACCGCTGACTTTGACCGCAGCGGTATCATTGGGGTGGATGAGGACCTTGTCGTGAAAATGTTCGGCTGGAAAGGGTCACACGCGACCATACGCGCCTTTACCCGGCATGCGGCTCACAACGAGCTTGGCATGCAGGCAGATGAGATTGTCGGCGAACTGGACGGCGATCATGACGGTGTCACAGGAGAATTGTCTGTCGGAGATCTGACGGCCCTGACTGTCTATATGGCCGCTCTTGAACGCCCGATTTCCAAAATTGAACTGGCGGAAAATGGGCTATTGGAGCTGCCAGACGAAGAAAAGAAGTTGATTGAAGACGGGCGCAAATCGTTTGCCAAAGTCGGCTGTGCAAGCTGCCATATTCCTGAACTGACAGTACAAAGCCCAGTCTTCAGTGAGCCAAGTTCCCAGATTGGCTTTTTTGAAGAGATTTTTCCCTCCGGGCAGAAAGCTGCGGAGCAGGGATTAAATCAGGTAACCGCAATTCGATTTGACCTGACAGATGGCTCGCCCAACAATCATGTTGCGATAACGGCGGACAAGGAAACCAACCTTGGAGCCTTTCCCGGAAACGAGAATGGTGAAGCTGTGATCGCCTGGTATTCAGACTTCAAGCGCCATGACATGGGTCCATTGCTGGCTGATGCGGCAGATGTTCACGGGTTTGGTGCCTCCGTCTGGCCGACACGTTCGCTGGCTGGCGTTGGGTCCACAGGTCCCTGGCTTCACGACGGCAATGCCACGACGCTGGACGAGGCAATTCGGGCGCACGGCGGCGAGGCCGAAGAGAGCCGTCTTTCCTACGAGGCCCTTGCTGAGCAGGAAAGGGCAGCCGTCGTCGCTTTTCTGGAAAACTTGATCATCATCGATCTGGACCCGGAAGAGGAGGAGGAGTGATCGTCTCGGAACAAAGGCAGCGAGTCCATGGAACTGGTCGATTATCTAACCATTCGCCGTCCCGGCCTTGTGCCGGGACCTGCCCTCAAAGGAAAGTGGTCCCGGTTCAAGACCGGGGCGGTAGTGTGAATGGGCTTGATTAGTGCAAGTCAAACGCGGCTTGGAAACCGGTGCTGAACCCTAGCCGCCCTGCCAGACTTTGATCGCCTCAACCGGGTAAACCAGCATCAGAACATTCAGCGTAAGATTGTCCTTAATCACCCACAGCGCCAGCAGCTCAAAGGCGATGGCAGTGAGGATTGTGACCCAGACCGGCATCCGCCAGGCGAAAAAGAACCCGAGCAACATCCAGACAATGTCGAAAACCGAATTGAGAACGCTGTCACCGGTGTAGCCGACTGCAATGGTCGCTTCGCGGTAACGGTCGATAATCCATGGACTGTTTTCAGCAACCTCCCAGGCCGCCTCGATGAAAATAGCGCCAAGTGCCCGTTCGCCAACGGAACTCCTGCGAAACGCCAGCCACAGAACCCAGTAGAATATGAAGCCGTGAATGATGTGCGAGAGCGTGTACCAGTCGGCAATATGCTGGGATGACCCTGCTACATCGTCAGCAGGTGTCCACAGAAGAACATAACCGCAGTCGCAGATCGGGATCCTGCCCATCGCCAGGAGAATAGCGGCGGTGGCGGCGACCATGGCGAGGCCGATGACGATACATTTGGTGCGGCTCAAGTGGAATCTCCTAGGATTGAAGAAGCGAATCGCAATTCTTTTCTGGAAATTTAGCAGAATCCTTTCTATGACCTGCGGCAACGAAACATCAATCCGTCCGCTTCGAATTGAGTTGTTGCGCCCGGGGTTTTCCCTGTGTGATTGCGCAAACTGCAAGAAAACGGACGGATCAGGAGATCCTTATGACAAGCCTCAACGGCGCAGCGCCTTATCAGACCCGGCGTACATTCGCGATTATTTCCCATCCGGATGCCGGTAAAACGACCCTGACGGAAAAGCTGCTACTGTCTGGTGGCGCGATCCGGGCGGCCGGTCAGGTACGTGCGCGCGGCGAGCGCCGCCGGGCCCGGTCCGACTGGATGAAAATCGAGCAGGAACGCGGGATTTCGGTTTCCTCCTCCGTCATGACTTTTGAGCGCAATGGCATCATCTACAATCTGCTCGACACGCCAGGCCACGAAGATTTCTCAGAAGACACTTATCGCACGCTGACGGCTGTGGATGCGGCCATCATGGTGATCGATGCCGCCAAGGGCATCGAGACACAGACACGCAAGCTCTTCGAGGTCTGCCGTCTGCGCGATATCCCGATCATCACTTTCGTTAACAAGATTGACCGCGAAGGCCGTCACGCGCTGGAAATTCTGGATGAAGTCCAGGAAGCGCTGGCACTCGACGTTTCGCCGCAGACCTGGCCGGTAGGCATGGGTTCGGACTTCTTTGGGGTCTATGACTGGCAGAAGAAGAACTTTCATACGTCCGACGGTGAGCGCGGTGGTGCTTATGCCCAGACGAAAGAGGTTTCCGGCCTTGAAGACGAGGCCCTGACAGGCCCTGTCTTCGACCGGATCATGGAAGAACTCACTGAGAATGTGGAACTCGGTTCGGTAGGCTATTCCGAGTTTGACAAGGAAAGTTTCCTTGAAGGCCATCTGACACCGGTGTTTTTCGGCTCTGCATTGCGCGATTACGGCATTGAGGAAGTGCTCGATTTCATCGCTGAACATGCGCCTCCACCACATTCCCAGCCGGCCACAGGCGGCCGTATCATCATGCCTGAAGAGGACAAGGTTACCGGCTTCGTATTCAAGGTTCAGGCCAACATGGACCCGAAACACCGAGACAGGATTGCCTTCCTGCGCCTCTGCTCGGGCACATTCAAGCGCGGTATGAAACTGAAACATGTGCGTGCCGGAAAACAGATTGCGGTTTCAGCGCCAATCTTGTTTTTTGCAGAAGAGCGTGAGATTGCGGATCTCGCGTATCCAGGCGACGTCATCGGGGTACCGAACCACGGGCAACTCCGTGTCGGTGACACGCTCACCGAAGGCGAGAACATTCACGTGACCGGTCTGCCAGCGTTTGCGCCGGAAATTCTGCGCCGTGTTCGCCTGTCCGACACCATGCGCGTCAAGCAGATGCGTCAGGGCCTTCTCGATCTGGCAGAAGAAGGCCTGGTGCAGATCTTCAAACCGGATCTCGGTTCCAACTGGATCGTTGGGGTGGTCGGTGCGCTGCAGCTCGACGTGGTCGTCGACCGGCTGAAAGCCGAATACGGGACAGAAATTGGTTTTGAGACCGTGCCCTACACCAAGGCGCGCTGGATCGAAACGGATCAGGCTACCTTGCAAAAAATGCTTGAAGGCCATCGCATATCGATCGCCAAAGACCGGGATGACAAACCAGTGTTCCTCTTCAAGAATGCCTGGGAAGTCAGCCACGTTACCGAAAAATACCCGGATGTGGTCTTTCGCGAGACGCGGGAAATTGTCTACGAAGCCTGACCGCATCAAAACTACTCTTCGTTTCCGTTATCAGACAGTTCCACGATTCGACTATGCAACGGGGTCAGGCTGGCGAGATCAGAGATTACGGTGTGATCGAGTTTCTCGCCTTCTTTGTCTTCGTCTCCTGAAATCAGCGCCATCAGTTTGAGATCTCCCTTGATGCGAGCGATCTCTTCCAGTGACGCTTTTTGAGAGTCCGGTAGCTCTGCGGCACGTAACGGATCTTGTTTCATCTGCTGAAAGGCGTCTTCAGGGTCTTGTGCAAACAAGAGATCTGCAATCGCGGGATAGGAAACGAGCAATCGCCATGTCTTTGGCCATTCGGTCATAATCACAATCCAGCGCGCGAGCTGCATCCAGCGGCTGTTGTTCTGTTTCCACGTGTCGCGCTGATGCCGCGCAACGGCGTTGTACATGGTGACACCGTTGATGATCCGCTTGATCTGCCGAGGATTGGCAGGAAGGTTGTCGGCGAGTGGCTCCAGACGGTGAGAAATTTCTTTTTCAACCGCCTCATCAGTGGCTGCGTGGATCGTATACTCATCCTTGAACCAGTCACCAAAAGCGGTTTCGTCGGACAGCACCTCGGCCACATCTGGCTTGGCCTGTTTCTCTTGTTCTTCATCCGCAGCATTTCGCACCGCGGTCTTCAATATCTCACTGTTGAACACCGCTGCAGAAGGTTGCTGGACCGCTTGTTGGAAAAAGACGCGCAAATATTGTGAGGTTTCAGGCGAAATTGTCTTCGCGCCATCTTGCTGCTTATCAGCCTTTGAGCCCAGCAGCTGGCGCCTCACATATTCCTTTTGCCTTTCCCTGGCGAGGCCAGGCAGGATGAAAGACATCTGGATTGCCTTTTCGACAAAGCGCGCACCAAAGGTTTGTTCCGGGCCGACACTGACCTTGTTCATGTCTTTGTGGTGAACCTCGAAGGCACGTTCAATCCAGTCCCTGTCTCCAAGGATGACAAAGACAACCCTGGGACTGCGCAACAACGTCTGTGTGCCACGCACCAGATCAACAATGAACTCGGGACTGCAGCGGTCGAGATCATCGACAATCACCAGAACCGGTCGCCTTACTCGCTCGATTGTCTTGTAAAAATGCTTGCGGAAGCGCTCAAATGGATCACCGTCGCCAAGCGAAAGTCGTTCGGCAAGTGTTTTCGTTCCAGGGCGTATAGACTCGGTTAAGAGCGCGCCAATACCCCAAAGAAAACTCAGTCCGGTTAGCCCGCCAAGTAGAATGCCGATACCATCGGTTAGCACAAAACCAACCTTTTCCTTTCCTGGCGTGCCAAGGACATCGATAACGCCGGCCCAGGCAAGCAGGCCAAGCAATCCTCCGCTAACAAGCGCGGTGAATAGCAAAGTTTTGACCTTGGGGTTCCATAGGCGCCACCAGATTTCCGGCACCCAGAGGCGTAGCCAGAGATACTGCCTTTTCCACCACCCCGGCGTCTTGGCCGATTTGCCGTTTGTCTTGCCGGGCGCCCAGCCTTCGTGAACAACAGACTCAAAGCAGCGTTTACGGATTGTTTGGTAAAACACCCACCAGGGTGGTGTGACATGCTGCGCCTGCCAGGCATTGAAGGGAACAACAATCCAGGGACGGCGAGCCTCGTCAGGCCAATCACGGCCATCGCCTGTTCCGGAGCCATCTTTAGGTGGGGGATCACGCAGGAACACTGTCGACAGGTCGGCATCGCCGTAGCGTTTCTTTAAAAACGAGTTCTTGCCGTGGGTGTAGCCTGTCGGGTTGAGAACCCGTGCGAGAAAATTCGCAAATGTGGTTTTGCCGCCGCCCCATGGGGCATCGAGATGCAACACGAAACCAGCACGCGTGTTCTTGCGAGAGCGGTCGAAAAATACATTACCGTCGTCGGTCGTCTCTTCGCTGCTTTGCCCGTTGCGAGTGGATTTGGTTTTCTTGTCCGGATCCTGCCACATGGCATTATTCAACCGGCACCAGATCAGATGAAGCCGCCGGGCAAGGGCAATCGCCAAAATGCCGCGACCAAGATCATCTTGTTCGGTTTCCGCGTCGTCGGGTGAAAAACTTGTGTCGGTATCGATTGAACCGTCACCGGTTCCCGTTCCGGTCTGCGATTGATCGTCAGTCGTGCTGCTTTTGGTGCCGTCTCCGGTATTGGTGCTGGAGCCACCTGTCCGGGTATCAAATTGGATTCCTGCCCCTGCCAGCTGTTCGTCGGTGAAAACTGGTGCTCGGCCTTCACGGCGCAAAAAGGCATCAAGCTTCAGTGCCTGTTCCCGCGGCAGATCCAAAACCGCACCCTGCCAGCTGCGGCGTGTAATACCAGCTGCCTCGATAATCGTTTTGCGCGGGATAAGATTGTCCTGGTTGAATTCATGAACTTCGGTTGGAAATCGATTGGTGCCGTCGCTGTCTTGCTCAATTGAGCCAGACCCAATATGCCCTGTCCCCACCAGGCCACCTTGCCGCCGGGTGCGCCAGTAAACGACGGGGTCACCAAAATTCTGATCTTCAGGCAATGCCTTCTTGGTTTTCCAGGGGAGTTCCTCACCGCGCTCAATTATTTGTGGAGCATCCTGCCAGTCTTCCGGGTTGAATTGCAGTATCCAGACGCTTGGAAGGCTGACCGCATTATCCTGGGTTTGACCGGGCGGTGTTTCATCATCGCTATTGGCTGTCGCTTCATCTGGAGTCTGTCTGTTTCCTGAGCTGACAGAGCCTTCAGGCACCTCGGCAAACGTTTGTGAGATGTCTTGGTCGTTTTGGTCAGCTTCCGCTGAAAGTACCTCAGTTTCCGGATATTGTTCTCGTAATTCCGCCAACCGGGCCATGACCATCTCCGGGCCACCCTTCTCATGGAACTCGGTCAGCAGCCGAATTTCGGCATTGACGAGCTTTGGGCCCTGCTGCCACATCACGTTTGGCAGCGTGATCCGCGCAACCTCGAGCACCTCCTCTGCAGGCGAGCGACCAAAAAGCCTGGCTTCATACCACTCGGTCCAGACTTTCCAGTCTTCGTTGATTGAGAAAAGCAAGGATTTCAGCCCTTCCCAGCTTTTCATCACGTCATCGATCATCTCTCCTCTGGGCCAAAGGGGAAGCGCCGCAAGGTTCTCTGCAGGAAGGCCTTCCTCGACTTGTTGGATATCGTCCATGAACGCTGTAGCCGTTGCGAAGCTTGTTGTTTCACTTTGTTTTGCAGCAGTGTTGGCTGCAGAGACTGCGTTGGAGGCGTCACCTATAGGATTTTCGGCAATTGTTGTGGCAGAAGCAAATTGCGCTGCTCTGGAAACTGCATCGATTGTGACGGTATCGGCTTGGCTTAGCGACGAGACGAGCCTGAGATGACCTGCCGGCGAAGTTGCATGCTTTGCAGCTTCTAGAACTTCAACGTCTTTCAGCGAGAACGTGGAAACCGCCCAGGGTAGGGCCGCTGCACGAAGTGTGACCAACACGACCTCAGATAATTTTTCTTTGCTTTCCGCACCGGGGCGATAGTGAAAAACAACAACCCTCAGGGCAGCACGAGCAGCGATCGCTATTGATGCCTCGGACGGCAGTGCGCTCAATCGGGATTCAATATCTTCCATGCTGATTTCGACGGTTGCAGTGGCCACGTGCTGTCCTCCTCACGTACAGCTTATGCGGGAGGCGGAAAAGGAGCAAACTCGATTGGAAACACGCCCGGCGTGGTTAGTGATCAGGTTGCGACAATTATTGGAATTGGGGTGTTGAAACCAACGCTTCGTGCAAAAAATATCACTGGCAAGTGCCTTATGCCTGAATTGGCCAAATCGATAGAGGGAAACGGGTACTCTCGGCTAGTTAATTTCATCTGGATCAAAAAAATGGAAAAAGTTTCGAGAGCATTTGTGGATGGGAATAGGCGATCTGCGCAGCTTGGTGCTCAAAACACGACGCGGGAACTTGGCAATTTCCTATTGTTTCCTGTGAGCCATTGATCCCTACTAGCGTCAGTTGAAAAGAGGACGCAGGTTGACTGATGGCCGACTATGACAAAAATCCTTCGCCTTATCTGCAGCAGGCGTTTTCCGAAAATTCCTATCGGCTTCTCGAGTGGACTGTTTTCATGGGAGTTCTTGGTTCCATTTCGAACAAAAGAGTGCTTGATCTTGCCTGTGGCGACGGTCGTTTGACCCGCGTCCTTGCTCATGGTGGTGCGAGCAAAGTCCTTGGATTGGATGTCTCTTCGGAAATGCTGGAAAGAGCAATGGAGCAGAACGCACCCGGTAAACCAGAGGCTTTCCCCGGTGTGGTGTCATTTGACAGGATTAGCGCCACAGATGATTTGTTTAAATGGGAGGAACAGGCAGATCTGGTGACTGCCATGTATCTGTTCCACTATGCCAGAAACGTTGACGAGCTCAACCAGATGGGTCGTTTCATCGGTCGAAACCTAAAGAAAGGTGGGCGCTTCGTCACTTACACTATCAATCCGGATTACGATTTTACCAATGCACCTGTCGATATGGAAAAACGTATCGGCTTTCGCTATGGAATCGTCGACCCACCCGCCTACACGCTGTTAATCAAGGACTTTGAAGTGCCAATCTGGCAATGGGGCAGGGATGAACATGAGGAAGCATTGAAGAAGGCAGGGTTGTCGAATATTGAATGGCACCCGCTTGAGTTCCCGCCGGAACATCAGGATTTGATGCCGGGCTGGGCTTGGTATCTTAACAATCCGAGCTGCATCGTACTTTCTGCCCACAAGAGCGACTAGAGGCCTGCGAAAGTCTCCTGTACCGCAGACCGAAGCTCACATCGCCCATTGTACATGACCTTTGATATTGAACTGCAATTGCCGGAACTTGCGCTTTTTCAGCGAGACAAAGTTTGACGCTTTTGGGTCAATTCTGATCCCAGCCATCCAGGTCCCGTTTTGTGTTGCCTTGGATTGCTAAGCCAGAAAGCCGACAAAGCGACGGAACCAGCTGTGTTTTTTGGGTTCTGGGTCAATAGCAACCAGGTCGAGGTTTTTGAAATAGAGCCCTGATCAGGTCAGGGGCCCGCCGCCAAGTTTGCAGGCAAATAGATCATGCAGAATCCCGAAACCGTAAGCGAAACCAGCACATCGTCTTCGCTTTCTGATTTCGGAATTGATTGATCACAACTGGAAATATGCTCTACTTTAAAAGGAACGGAATCTGCGCAAACGGTGTGCTGGCTCTCATGTTGTCCAAGCCCGAAGGGATAATTATGCCGGAAAGCAGTTCGAAATTAAGCCCGCGATCCATTTTGGCTGCATCCAGTGGCAATGTTCTTGAGTGGTATGACTTCACGGTTTACGGATTTCTGGCTCCGATTATCGCCACGCAGTTTTTTCCTTCGACCGACAAGCTGGCATCGACCCTGTCGGCCTTTGCGGTGCTTGCCGTAGGCTATGCAGCGCGTCCCATTGGTAGTGTGATATTCGGTCATATAGGCGACCGGATTGGACGGAAACCTGCATTGATCATTTCGGTTCTGCTTATGGGGGCGGGTTCGCTGGCAATCGCAACCCTGCCATCTTATGAAACGCTAGGCGTTACTGCCGCGCTTTTGCTGGTCCTTATACGAGTTGTTCAGGGCATCTCAGTTGCTGGCGAATACACTGCCTCCGGTGTCTTGCTTGTGGAACAGGCAAATCAAGGGAGCCGGGCAAGGGCAGGCGCCTGGATCGCCTTTGCCATGATGTGGGGCTGCGTCCTGGGCTCGGCGGTTCCGGCAGGACTAAATTCGCTTCTGACGTCTGAGGAGATGGCTGATTGGGGCTGGCGACTACCCTTTGCCCTTGGTGGTGCTGTTGCCATTTTCAGTGCGATATTGCGCAAGAATTTGACCGAAACACTTCCCGCCGGTTCACGGGAAGAAAAAGGATCGCCGGTTTGGCAAAGCCTCAAACACCATTCAGGATTGATTTTCCAGATGGTCCTTCTGCTTATTCCAACAGCAGTGATTTATTTCGTGATCTATGTTTACGCGGTTTCATACTTGAGCGCAGAAGCTGAGTTCTCCTCGGCAAATGCACTGGATATCACCACAGCCAACCTCATCGTCATGGCGTTATTTGTGCCGGTTTGCGGGTGGGCTGCTGACAAGTTTGGTCTGCGCCCGGTCTTCATGGCAGGCGCGATTGGAACGCTTTTGCTGGTCTGGCCCTGCTGGTGGCTGATGCATCAGGTAAGTGTACCCCGGGTATTCCTGGGGCAGTTCGGCCTGACCCTTGCAAGCACAGCTGGATGGGCGTTATCGATCACCGCCCTGACGCTGATGGCACCAGCGCGCTTGCGCTGCAGCGTTGTTGCACTCGGCTATAATATTTGCCTGGCAATATTCGGTGGCACCACCCCGTTGGTGGCAACGTATCTTGTTAACCGGACAGGAGATGACTACGCGCCGGTTTATTACGTTGTCGTTGCGACATTGGTATCGTTGCCAGTCATCTGGCGTCTCCCCAAACTGATCCGTCAAGCAGGTAATTCCCTCGAATAAAGGCGAGGGGTTATCGTAGGCTTCTGGAATTGGTCAGCTCCGGCGCACGTTTGCGCCCGAGCCGGACCTGAGCTTCAAAGGAAACTCCACCTTAGGTCAGTGGTTGAAAATTTTCTACTTTAAGGTCGTGTGTATTTCTGCCGAAAATTCTACGGATGTGGATGCTGTAATAAGAAAATAAGTATTGTAAAAAATAACATAAAAGCAAACTGACGCTGATATGGGTATAATGTTAATATGAACCTTAAGAATAATTTGATTTTTTGTTATTAACTGGCCTCTTCGGCTGGCGATAACACCATGGAATTCGCTGTAAGATCTAGAGTTATAGCGAGAGGGCAGCGATGGGTTCGACCACGTCCATAGGCAAGGCACCCGATAGCAGTGAACTGCTCACATCGGAACGACGCGAGGGTGCTGAGGCACAGGCGGCTGAAATTCGGCACCTTTCCAAGCCGTTTTGGGCGACCGTTGTGATCGGTGCGGCAAGTCTGATGGCATTCGTGACGTTCCTCGCCCAATCGCTTGACCGAAATTCGATTGAAGCATCAGAACAGGTTTTCACTGCAGTGCTGGATGATCGCGCGGAACGCCTTTCAGATATTACGCTTGAATATGGATACTGGGACGATTCTGTCGAAAACCTGGTCGACGAATTGGATATGAACTGGGTCGAAAAAACCTTCGTGAACTATATGCAGGAGGAATTGCAAATTGAAGGTTTGCACCTGATTGATGGCAGCGGCCGTGCGAAGTTGCATGTCGTTGAAGGTCAGATAGCAAAAGCCGATCTGTTGTCCCGTTATGGCCAGGCGGTAACCGGGCTGATCGAAGAGGCCAGAAAAGGGCCAGGCAATGCCCCGCCGTTACCGGCAACTGGGTTTGTTGGAGACCTTTCCGGACTTTATCTTGCGAGTGCGGTGTTGCTGACGACCTATACCGCGAGCGACGTCGATATCACCACTGACCACGTTTTGGTGTTTGCGCAGCCAGTCGACGAGGCGACGCTATCCACTCTGGCAGAAAAGTATAGGCTTCCCAACCTGCACCTTTCCAGTCAGCCGCCCGCTTTTTGGCAGTCGGCTTTAACAATTGAAACGAGAGACAAAACTCTGCTGGGGTACTTTGTTTGGAGCCCGAAACTCCCTGGCTTCAGTCTATTGCCGCTGTTGGCATTCGGTTTGCTGGTTGTTTACATGAGCATGTATCTGTCAGCCCGATTATTCTTCCAAAGGGCAACGGAAACAGTCCGAGCCCTGGAAGAAGCCAAGTTTCAGGCAGACAAGGCCAAGGAATTGCTGTCAAACCAGGCCAGAAGCGACCCGCTTACAGGCCTTGGAAACCGGCGTTATCTGGATAAGGAAATATCGGAACTGCAAAATGTGGTCGCGGACGAAGGCCATGCACTGCTCTATGTGGATCTCGACCATTTCAAGAAGATCAACGACACCTTTGGACATGACGTAGGCGACAAGGTGCTTCGACACGTTGCCGATGCATTGAGGGCTCTGGCAAATTCGGGAGAAGGCGTCGCGCGTTTGGGCGGCGACGAATTCGTGATGGTTTTTGGGAACGCCCGAAGAGAAAAGGTTCTTTCAGCTGGGCGTACAATTCTTGAACGCCTTGGCGAGCCACTTGATCTGGACGGGCGCATCTGCCGCTACGGTGCAAGTGTCGGAATAGCGTTCTCAAACAACCCGTCTGAATTGTTACGGCAAGCTGATGTCGCCCTTTATTCAGCAAAGCGCCAGGGGCGCGGGCAGATGGCCGTCTATTCCGCCGAATTGCTGGCCCTGAATAAACACCTGATAAAAACCTCAGCCTAGGCGATCCCTAGCCGGCTTTTCTTATTCTTAGAAAATTACTGCCAAACAAGGATACAAACGAAAACCGGCCACTTGTGGCCGGTTTTCCAACTCAGCTGCTGCAGCTTAAGATGCCCTGGCAGACGGTAGTTCGATGTCGATGCCCAGCGTCGTAACGTCACCAGAGCGGTCCATTTCCAATCGGACCGAGTCCGGGTCAATGTCGAACCGCTTGGCGACAACAGCAAGTATGTCTTCCCGCAAATTGGAAATCAGGACAGCGTCTGAGCCGTCGTCAGCGCGTTCATGAGCCAGAAGAATTTGCAGCCGGTTCTTGGCGACCGAGGCGCTTTCACCTCTTTTGCCAAAAAGGCTCAGGATGTTCATGCGGCTCTCCCTTTGAAGAATTTGCCGAACAGGCTCTTCTTCTCTTCAGGTATGGTGACCGGGATATTTTCACCCAGTAACCTGCGTACAGCTTCGGTGTACGCTTTGGACGCAGGTGAATTCTCATCCGACAGGGTGACCGGAAGACCGACGTTGGATGCTTTCAAGACATCCTTGCTTTCCGGCACAACGCCAATCAGCGGCACGGACAGAATGTCGACAACATCGTCAGTTGCCAGCATGTCGCCGGTTTTCGCCCGCTCGGTGTCGTAGCGGGTGATCATGAGATGTTTGGGCATGCGGCCGCCGTCTTCGGCCGTCTTGGTTTTGGCGTCGAGCAGGCCGATGATCCGATCACAGTCGCGTACAGAGGAAACTTCCGGGTTTGAGACAATGATCGCCTCGTCGGCGTAACGCATGGCAAGCGTTGCACCGCGCTCGATGCCCGCAGGGCTGTCACAAATGACCCAGTCGAAATACATCCGCAGCTCGTTGATAACGCTGGCGACACCTTCTTCCGTCAGTGCGTCCTTGTCCCGTGTCTGGGATGCTGGTAGCAAAAACAGATTGTCGAGCCGCTTGTCCCGCACCAATGCCTGTTTGATTGAGGCTTCACCGCGAACAACATTGACAAGGTCGAACACGACACGGCGTTCTGCACCCATGATCAGGTCAAGGTTCCGCAGACCGACGTCAAAATCGACCGCACAGACCTGGTAACCTTCTTTGGCAAGCGCCGAGGCAATTGCTGCGGTCGTGGTCGTTTTGCCCACTCCACCCTTGCCTGACGTGACCACAACGACGGTTGCGTTGCTCATGGTGTTTGTCCTGTTTTTGTTGTCAGCGCCGGCATCCAAAGAGACGCCAAGGCCGTGGTCAGTTCAATTCTTCAAAGACCAGGGTTTCATTCTCAAACCGGATCTGTGCCGGCACATTTCGCAGGGTGCCGTCAAAATCATCGGCAACCTTGTAAAGCCCGTTAATGGAAACCAGCTCCGCGTCCAGTTTCGAGCAGAAAATCCGTGCGTTGTCTTTTCCGGCAACCCCAGCCAGCGCGCGCCCTCGCAATGCGCCGTAGACGTGGATTGAGCCACCGGCAATGATCTCGGCACCGGAGCTAACAGACCCGATGACCGTGACATCGCCATCAGGGTGCAGGATGCTTTGACCGGACCGAACCGGTTCAGTGATTACTATCGAATTTCCATCTTCGATAAGGGAAGGCGTGAGCAGCGCGTCAGTAGCTGACTTTTGCGCCTTGCCATTCGCTTTTCCTGAAGAGGCCTTTGCCGCGAACATGTCATTGTCCGTAGCATCGCCCGTTGGCTTGCCTGACACCTTTGGTGCTTTCTGCGACCCTTTTGAATTTGCGGCCGTTTTGCCATGAGCACCTTCAGTAGCGCCCGCAGGTTCCGGCACATCTACGTCCGCAGTCAATCGGCCACCAGAAAAACTCGGTGGCATGTCTTCCTTCAGGCGTGTTCCGGCAACGCCGTCAATGCCCATGACACGAACAGACCGGGCTTTTAGTTCCTTAAGCACGTGTTCAAGATCATCAATCGGGATCTTGCTGCCACGCACATCAAGGATGATCGGCCGGTCAATAAAAAAGCCGGGTGAGCGTGTAATAATCCGATCGATTTCCTGAAACCAGTCGCTGAACGGTGGTTCGGGAGTCAAAACGATTGCAATGAAGGATTTACCCTTGAACTTCATCAATGAGGTCCGGCGACATCTTACGGTCAGTTGATTTGTTCAATAAACGTATCATTAACCGTTCCCCACAATCGGGCGGCCAACCGTTTTCCACCGATATCGATTTTCATTTTATATTTCAGCTAATTGACGGTTCAACCATGCTGAATTGAGAGGTAGTAGCTTGGAGTCTAGGGAGAATTGCCAAGTTTCACCACCAGAATCAGCGCGCAGGCACCTCTTCGACCCGCGAGAAAATATCGTCGTTAACCAGGGCCAGTGAAAACGCTCGACTTTTAATTTATTGCAGTGCAATATAGTTAAGTGGATGTAGGGTGCACATCGACGTTTTGGGGAAATTCATGAGCAATTTCAGCGATGTGATGGACTATATTGGTCTCACATCAGGTGAGGCCGCAACAGCATTGAACGTCTCTGAAGACGAAATCTTTCGCTGGTGCGATACAAGCGAGGCGCCGCCGCTGCACATTTGGCAGCGTCTGGTGCGCATGTTTGACGAAATCCGTATTTCTGCCGAGGAGGCAGCAAAATCAGCGGACCTCGATCAACTGGACGCTTCTGACCTCAACAAGATCAGCTTGAACGTACCCGGGAACGCTGCCTCGGAATTTGCGGGCCCCAAGCGTGCGGCAACCGCAATGGCTGTTGCGACTTTGGTTCGGGTCTTCGTGTAGTTTCTGCATTCCCGGCCTTGCGTTCTTGAACAAAGCTATATCCAGATAATATCACCAGCTGAACTCCGTACTTTGGAGTTCGGGAACTTTCTGATAACAAGAAATCATGGCGCGGTAACATCCGGACGCCAAGCGGCGAGCGGCTTGGTCGCAGTGCGCTGAACAACTGTTGCATTCTTGGCTTGCCTGTCTGGCAGCTGCTATCACCATTTCGAAGAAGACGCTCATGACTGCATCGTTCAAGGGTCTTGTTACTGCACTGATTGCCTTCGGCTTTTTTTCCACGCATGACGCGATCATCAAGGCGCTTGGCGTCTCCTATCCGGTGTTTCAGATCATCTTCTTTTCGATGCTGTTTGCCTTTGTTCCGATCTCGATCATCGTGCTCGTAGACAAGGCGGTGGATAATTTCAGGCCACATCATCCCTGGCTGGTCCTGCTGCGCTCGCTGCTTGCGATTGTGGCCATGTCCTGCGGCTTTTACGCCTTTACAACGCTGCCGCTGGCAGAAGTCTATGCGCTGTTGTTTGCAATGCCGCTCCTCGTGACAATTTTCTCTGTGCCCTTGCTCGGCGAGACAGTTCGCATGCAGCGTTGGGCAGCTGTCATCGCCGGTCTCATTGGCGTTCTTGTTGTTCTGCGACCCGGCGTAACGGATTTGACGTTAGGCCATCTCGCCGCGCTGACCGCAGCGTGTGCCAGTGCCATGTCATCTATTGTGGTGCGCAAGATCGGCGGGGAGGAGCGGTCTGCCGTCTTGATCCTTTATCCGATGCTCGTCTCGATGCTGGCCATGTCCATGACACTGCCGGTGGTCTATGTCCCGATCGAGCTTGGCGATCTCGGATTGATGGCGATGATCGGTTTTCTTTCTGTGGCTGCGCAACTATTCACGATCTTGGCCTATCGTGCAGCGCCAGCTGCATTTGTGGCTCCGATTCAATACAGCCAGATCCTGTGGGCGACTCTTTACGGCGCTGTATTTTTCGCCGAAACGCCGGATATCTACGTGGCAGTCGGCTCCTCGATCATCATCCTTTCGGGCATCTTCGTCGTCTGGCGTGAAAGCCAGGAGAATGTCTCAAAACGGACGCCGGTTCTCAAAACAGCCAACCCGCGTTTCGACGCCGGCCCGCAACCCAGGCAACGAGACTGATACCAGGGTCTGCTCCGAGTCAATCCAACCGCTTCTTGAAGCGCAGGGCTGCAACGAGGATGCCGAGAACGAAGAAGCCGCACATCCAGAGCACATCGTAATGCAGGTCAACAAGCGTTGCGTCGCGCAACACAAAGCCCCGGACCATGCGCATGAAATGGGTCGCTGGAAAAATCTCGGCGATATACTGGGCGATGCGAGGCATGCCCTCATAAGGGAACATGAACCCGGAAAGCAGGATTGACGGCAGCAGTACGAATACCGTCATCTGCGTGGCCTGCAATTGACTTTTGGCGATGGTCGACAGGACCAGACCCAGCGACAGGCTTGCGCCGATGAAAAGCAGAGTACCGACAAACAAATCGAAAATCCGATCGCCAAATGGCACATTGAACAACAAGTGCCCGAGACCCAGGATGATCACTGTCTGCAGCAACCCGATGAAGATATAGGGGATGATCTTGCCGATCATCAGCTCCATTGGTCGCACAGGTGTATTGATCAGCATTTCCATGTTGCCACGCTCGCTTTCGCGCACGATGGCAGCAGAAGTAAACATGATCATGGTCATTGTGAGAATGATGCCGACTAACCCGGGCACGATGTTGATGGCGGTCCGCTGCTCCGGATTGAAGAACAGGGCGACTTCGAAGGTTGGCGTCGAGCGGTTCGGTGGTTGGCGGAATAGCTCAGACAGCGGCATGGCGCGCAGCGCCTTGATTGCACCGGCAATCATCGTATCCGACCCATCGACGATCCACTGCGCAACGGGCCTGCTGGTTTCCTCGTCGGTCGAGGCAGGCGTTCCCAGTCCAACCGCAGGCGAGCGCACGATCCGCTGGGCAAGATCATCGGGCAGTATGAACGCTGCTCGCACCCGGGCGGATTTGATCGCCGCTTCCGCTTCCTCAACGGAGGAAAACCTCTCAGTGAATTTGACCACGCGGGTTGCTTCGACCATCTGGGTGAGCGTGCGACTTAGCCCGGTTTGGCTAAAGTCGACCACCGCGACGGGGATGTCGCGAATGTTCGTGTTGATGGCATAGCCAAACAGGATCAATTGGATCAACGGGATCATGATCACCATACCGAAGGTCATCTTGTCCCTGCGCAATTGCGCCATTTCCTTGTTGAAGATTGCCGAAATGCGGGAGAGCGATCTCATTGGCGGCCTTCCCCTGTTGCTGTGACAAAGACGTCTTCCAGGTTGGGGCGGACTTTTTCAATGAGTGTTGCGCCATCGGTTTCCGCTTTGGTTTTCAGAAAATCGACAGGGGCGTTGATCTCGTCTTTGACCAGAACCCTGAGGCGTGCACCGAGCTGGGCGGCGGCCACGATATCATCGGTTCCAAGGAGGCGGCGGCGAATATCCCGCAGGTTCTGACCTTCAATCTCGACCACATTCGCCCCCATGCCTGCCATCAGGTCCTTCGGAGCACCGTCCAAGCGCTTCTGACCATTTTCCAGGATTGCAATCTTGTGACAGCGCTCTGCTTCGTCCATGAAATGGGTCGTGACCACGATCGACGTGCCGCCGTCGACCAGATCAAACAACTGCTCCCAGAAATGCCTGCGCGATTCCGGATCCACGGCAGATGTCGGCTCATCCAGGAAAAGGAGTTGTGGCTCGTGCAACACTGCCGTTGCCAAAGCAAGACGTTGCCGCTGCCCTCCACTCATCTTGCCAGCGAAGCGGTCCTGAAGGTCGGAAAGGGAATAGCGTTCCATAACCTCGGCAACCCGCTGCTTCCGCTTCTTTCCGGTCAAACCATAGATCGTCGCCATGAAACTTAGATTTTCCAGCACCGTCAGATCGCCATAGAGCGAGAAGGACTGGGTCATATAGCCAATTTTGTACTTGAGCGTTTCGGCGTCCTTGGGAACTGAAAGGCCGAGCACTTCCACTGTGCCTTCGGTCGGCGTCAGCAGGCCGGTGAGCATCCGCATGGCTGTGGTCTTGCCACAGCCATTGGGTCCAAGAAACCCATAGATCATGCCGCGCTCTATGGTCAGGTCAAGGCCGTCCACGGCCTTGAAGTCCTTGAACTTCTTGACCAGGCCTTTGGCGCGTATGACGATTTCCTGCTGATCCGCGCTCACGGCAGTCTGACCTGCGCGGGAACCCCATTTGGTAGGTTATTGGCGCTGTCAGGGAGCTGAACTTCGGCGACATACATCAGCCGCGCCCGCTCTGATTGGTTGAGCGCGTAGTAGGGGGTGAAAGACGGTTCAGAGCTGATCCAGCGCACGGAACCCTCAATAGGGTTCTCCAGGCCGTCGACCTTTACTTGCAGCTTGTCGCCTTCGTTGATCTTGATCCGGTGCGGCTCGGGAACATAGACCCGCGCAAAAGGGGCGTCACCAGCCAGAAGAACCACAACCGGGCTGCCAATCGTGACACGTTCTCCAAGGTTCCAGGGCAGATTGTCGAGTGTGCCATCGCGCGAAGCAGTGATCGTGAGGTCTGAAAGGATTTTTTGCTGTGTCGCGAGACTGGCTTCGGACGCCGCAAGTTCGGCTTTTGCGATGTCGAGATCTTCGGGCCGTGTTCCGGCGATCAGTTCCTGCAAGGACTGCTCGGCACTCTTCAAGGACGCATCAGCTGCATCCCTCGACGCCCTGGCGCTATCGAGTTGTGCCTGGCTTGTGGTGCCGCGTCCGGTCAGGTCCTTGTATCGTTTGAACGTTGCAGCCGCATCGACCAGTTCAGCCTTGGCACCGGCAACATCAGCGCGCGCTTTTGCAATGTCTTCTTCGCGGGCGCCATTTTCCAGCTTCAGAAGATTGGCCTTTGCTTTTTGCACTTCAGCCCGGGCCTGATTGACCACGGCCTGCTGCTCGGTCGGATCGAGCTGCGCCAGCAGCGTCCCTTTTTTGACAAAGGTTCCCTGCGAAACTGGCAGATCAATAAGAACCTCGCTGGCGGTTGCTGTCAGCGCGACCCTGTCCCGTTCCAGCGTGCCGAGCGCTACGTTGCCATCCTCGCCGTAACAAGCAACAAGCAGCAAGCAGAACGAGGCGATGAAAATTGGACGCAACAGCGACGCTAACATGAATTCCTCCCGTGGGATCAAAAGCATGGCGCAGAAATAAGTATGAATCGCCTGCAGCTTAGCGCGGGCAAGTTGAGAGCGCCATTGGATATGCGCGGGAAGCAAGGAGCACTGGTCTACAGCACGATTTTTTCAAATGAAAAAGCCGGGCAAAGGCCCGGCTTAGACTGCACAGTAGGTTTTTTGTTATCAGCTGGCTCGCTTGAAAACGTTGTACCAGCGTTTCTTCGGAATGCGGATCGCGCGCTCAAGTAACTCCGCGGCATAGAGTGAAGCATTTTCTTTAGCCTTTGCGACACCGGAAACAACCTTGGGGTTCAGGTCGTCCAGGCCGCCACCGAATTCGAATAGATCGCGGAAGGCAGCGCGTTCCACGATGGGGGTCATCAGCACATCGATATTCTGTGCTGATAGAAAATCCTGCACGGCTTTCATGGCGCGTGTTGTAACTGCGGCGTTCGAGCGGGTGAGGACCACGCAGTGCTTGATGTCGTGCCGGACGATTTTCTCCAGCTTCTTGATCAGAGAGAGGATCTTGGCACCACCACGCGCATCCATGGAGGAACCCTGGATCGGAACAACCACCAGGTCGGAAACCGATAGCGCGTTGGCAACGACGAGGTTTTCCGTACCTTCCAGATCAACGATCACATAGTCGGATTCTTCTGCCGCGTAAGTGATCTGTTCTGTGATGGAAGCAGGGGAGATCTCACTGATCACCGAAATGCCGTCACATTGGTTCGGGAGGTCGTACCATTTCGATATCCACTTCTGCGGGTCTGCGTCGAAAATGGTCACACGTTTTCCCCGTGCTGCGACTTCTGTCGCCAGCAGCAAAGCGGCCGTGGTTTTTCCGGCACCGCCCTTTGCGTTTGCGAAGGAAATGACTGGCATTTGGGTTCTCCTGAACTTGCCGAGCATCGTCTAAATGGTGAGCCTCTTCCGGGCTCGTGTGGCATCCAGTCTTGAAATTTTATGGTTACCAATTCCTTAAATTTGCTATTTGAGGGTGAGTTATTCAGATAGTCTTAGGCTTTGTGGATAAATCACAACAAAACTCTTGGTAGAATTTCCGATGATGCTCTGCGAATAGTTGAACTCAATTCTTGTGCATTCAGTTTTATCTTCGCAAAATTTCCGAGGAAACAGGTTCCTGTGCTTGCTCTTTCAGTGGCAAGTCTAGCGAGGATAGAGGCCTGAAAATGCACGGCGATAGATTGCAAGCAGTTCAGGCGCCGCGTAGGCTGTGTGCCAATTGTAGCCAATGATTTGCCTGATTGAAGGACAACTGATGTTTCGCCAGTTTCTGACACCCCGCATGGTTCGCAAGTTTCAAGTCATGGTGTTGGGAGGGCTGATAGCGCTGGGCATTCCGCTTGCCAGTGCGCAAGCGGAAGCCTTGAAGCCATACAAGGATCGTCTATTCCGCTACAAGAAAGTCACCGAGAGCCTTTATGACGGCAACTTCATCGTCGTGGAATATTCCAAACAGCGGGACCTGCGCGACCGGGACGAGGTCGATGAACGTCGCGTCTTCGGCAATTACGTCTCCTACAAGCCCAAGCGCGGGCGTGGCAGTGGTGAACTGAATGCAAACGGCCGGACCATCAACTACATGGGCACAGGCAAGTGGAAAGGTGGCGCGAAGGCCATCGTCATTTATATCCACGGCCAAGGTGGCAACCGCTTCCAGGGCATGAACGATGTTTCCTTCGGTGGCAACTTCAACCGGGTACAGAACCTGATGGTTCGCAATGGCGGTGCTTATCTCACCGTCGACATCAAGAACTTCGGCAAACGTGGCACGGCTGATGTCGCTGCGCTGATCCAGTATCAGAAACAGCTGTCTCCTCGGGCCAAGGTGGTGGTGGCCTGTGGTTCCATGGGTGGCATCATCTGCTGGAACCTCGTCAAGAGCGCCAAATATTCCCGGCTACTCAACGGCATTGTCCTGCTTGGTTCGCCGAAGGACCCAAATTTCCTTGGCTCGGGCGCACTGTCACGCAATGTGCCGATATATATGGGACAGGGGACCTTGGACCGGGTCTATAACTGGGAGACCCAGGCGAATTTCTTCAAACAGATAAAATCCCGCGCGCCCGGCTATCCGATCAAGTTCACACTTTTTGATACCGGCACTCACGGAACCCCCATCCGGATGACCGATTGGCGGCTGGTGCTGAACTGGATGCTGGGATAACCAGAATATGAGTTCGCGTCGCTCACCAGTATGTGCTGGATTCCGGATCTTCACGCAACAAGCGTTGCGCTTGTCCGGAATGACGAAGTTCTCGAGTCAGTTTGATAACAAGGGTCAGTAATTCCCGACTGAAACATCCACCGCCAGCAATCCTTCAGCCAGATGATCAAAAACAGTCCGGATACGGCGGCTTGTGTGAAGCTCACGATGGGTTACCAGCCAGATCGGGAAGGTGACCGGGTCAACGTCTGCAAAAGCCGGAACGATGTCAGGACAGCGATTGGCGATTTCGTCGGCCATGATGCAAAGCCCGAGTCCGTCGCGGACAAGTTGCCAGGCAACGACACCACTGGGAGAACTAAGCTTGATATTGCTTTCGCTGACATGGAGCCCGAAGGCCCGCAGGTAGCCGACCAACTCCTCGTTGTTGTCGAAGCCGATGTAATCCAGCTGCGATGCTTCCTTTCTGGATAGTTTTCTTCCGAACCTTTCCAGGTACGAGCGTGCTGCATAGATACGCGCCGGTGCCTCGCGCAGCTTGCGGGCGTAAAGATCAGGGTGGTCGGGTTCGACATGCCGAATGGCTATATCCGCTTCCCTTCGCCGCAAATCGCTCAAGCTGTTTGTGCAGTGGACCTTGACCTCGACACCGGGTGCCTTGTGCCTCAGGTCGCGCAGAATATCCGGCAGGATGTATGTTGCCATCAGGTCCGTCGTCGATATTGTCACCAGTCCTTCGATCTGTTGCGACTGTCCGGATGCTGCAAGAGACACGCGGCTGGCGGCATCCCCCATGGCGCGAACATGTTCGACAAGTTCAATACCGGCTTCGGTCAAGATCAGCGATTTGGAGACGCGCTCGAAGAGCGTCACGCCAAGTGCCTCTTCAAGCGCAGCCACCTGACGGCTCAGCGTTGGTTGCGTCAGGCCCAATGCTCTGGCCGCTGCAGATAGCGACCCTTCTTCTGCAGTCACGAGAAACGCGCGGGCTTGATTCCAGTCGAATGCGATGTTTTTCCAACTCATGCAAATATGTATATCACCTAGCCGAAATTCGGCAATTTCTATTCATTTATGAAGAAGGTAATAATCCAGGGAAAGGAGCGCTTCCAATGAACCCGTCCTGGTTGACCTTACAACTGGCGAAATTGATTTTTTCAGTTCTGTGTTTTCTGGCCTCTCCAACTGGTGGCCGTGACATAGGTCGTGACATCCTGCGCCAGATAGGACTTCGCGGCAGCAGCCGAAAAGGCAAGTAGCCTGGGTTTTGGTTCGTGTTTCTGGGTGGTCTGGGGCCGAACGCTTGTATTGAATGAATGGAAAGACTGACCATGGCAATTGCATGGACCAATGAAATGACGCCTTCGACGAAGTTCTGGGACAAGGCGGCGCGCAAATACGCAGCCTCGCCGATCAGCAATCAAGCTGCGTATGAAAAAACCCTTGAGCGCACGACAGAACATCTCGGACCAGAAGACAATGTCTTGGAGCTGGGATGCGGCACTGGATCAACGGCGCTCTTGCTGGCCGGGAATGTAAGATCTTATCTGGCGACGGACTTCGCGCCGGGCATGATCGAAATCGCAAATGAAAAACTGGCCGCCGAAAAGGCCAACGGCAAGAAGCATCAAGGGCTCGGTTTTCTGACTGCAGATGCTTTTGACGAAAGCGTGCAGCTGCCTGATGAAAACACTGGTGGCTATGATGCGATTTTGGCCTACAACTTTTTTCACCTGGTCGAGAACCCCGAAGACCTTCTGGCAAGAGTTCGCGATCTACTGAAACCCGGTGGCCTCTACATTTCCAAGACGGTCTGTCTGAAGGATCGCGCCTGGCTGTTCCTGCCGATGATCAAAGCAATGCAGATCTTTCGCAAAGCCCCATTTGTGAGCATGTTGTCGTTCCAAAACGTCGAAGACATGATTCGGGAAGCGGGTTTTGAGATCATTGAGACCGGGACGTATCCGGAGCCGCGCAGCCGCTTTGTCGTGGCACGGAAGATTTGACGGTATTTCGATAATTGCATTGAGAGTTACTTCGGTAGGAAAGGTATCACGGGTTGCAGCCTTGCTGTGGTGAGGTGGCAATGGTACGACTGGGCTCTCTCCTGTCGCCACTTCCTTGAAAGCCTCCATGCTCTCTCGTGACCGCGCGTTCTTTGCGTCAATGTTTCTGACGGTACTCGCCGATCAGATCCTGTTGTTTCTTGTGCCTCTGGTGATTTTTCAAATTACCGGAAACGTCGCCTGGTCTGGCCTCGCTTTTTTCTTTGAAACGTTGCCGCGCTATCTGACGTTTCCAATTGCCGGTATTCTCTGCGACCGGATTTCGCCGATCCTTCTTCTGCGGGTAAGCCGTATTATGCGCGCCGTTGCTTGCGTTGTTGGAATTGGTGGTCAGATTGCTTTTGGTGGCGTCTGGTGGTTGATCGGGCTTTCGGCCGTTGTTGGTGTGTTGACGACGCAGGGCATGCTGGCGCTTGAGATGCTTCTTGTCAGGGCCTTCGGCGATCAGCGATTTGAAAAGGTGGCAAGTTACGGCCAACTGGCATCACAGATGGGTGTCGTGCTCGGTCCTCTGGTTGCTGCATATCTGATGGCAATCTGGCCCTGGGAATTTGTCGTCGTCCTTGCAACGGTCCTGTTTCTTCTGGCAGATGTCGCCTTCAAGCTTTGGCCGGGGCAGGGCCGGATGAAAGCGCCTCCGGAGGGTGGTGAGCCTCGGCACCCGGTCGCGGACCTGAAACACGCGCTCAAGCTTGTCTGGTCCTTGCCGGGCCTGATGCGGGCGATCCTTCAGGCTGCGGGTGTCAACCTCATCATCGGAGCAACGCTTGCAACTGCAGCTGCAATGATGACCGGATACTTCAATCAAAGCGAACAGGCTTATGCCTGGCTGCAGGTTGGCGGGGCTGTGGCGACGCTGACCGTGTTGACATTGACTGCCCATGTACATCTGGGACTGAACGTTCTGGGGGTGACAGCCTACGGCTTGATCTGTCTCGGTGCCTTCCTGACCGGGCTCAGTGCACACCCCTTGATTTACGTTGCAGGCTTTCTCCTGATTGCCGGGTTCGACAAGATGTTCAACATCTATGTTCGTACGTTGCGCAAGGAAATCATCCCGCCTGCAGAGTTTGGCAAAACCACTGGTGTCATCATCTGCCTCAATAATCTGTCCCAGCCGATGGCCGGGCTGATCGTGGCGTTGTTTGCTGCCGGTGACGATGCGCGTGGTGTCCTCGTCGGATTGGCGGCAGCTATGGCAGTAATGGGAGTTGCGACATTCTGGAAGCGCTCGGTCTGATCTGCCTTAGGTGAGAGGTGGTAAATGCCTGCTTCACCCGTCGATACCTGCTGATCGGCGAACAATCTCTGATATTTCTCGCAGTTGACCGGATAAAGGGCTGGTCTGACGCCAGACCATTCCAATCGTGCGCACTGGCTCAGGTTCCTGAAACCGGGATATGGCAACCGAAGCCGAGCGGGTTTCAACCGGGACTGCCATTTCGGGGATCAAGGTAACGCCCATCCCGGCGCTGACCATCTGCACAAGTGTCGAAAGTGAGCTTGCGTCCAGTACCTCTCTGGGTGGAGCCGATTGTAGGTTGCAGAAGGAGAGAGCCTGGTCACGGAAACAATGACCTTCTTCCAAAAGCAGCAATCGCATTTCTCTTAAACTGTCTGCACTCGGCAGCGGCGCGTTCGCCTCCTTCGCAGCGCGAACCAGAACGAAGTTCTCCTCGAACAGCGGGATTTCTGCGAGCCAATTCTCGGAAATCGGGAGAGCGACAATTGCCGTGTCCAATTGACCGTCGCGCAGTTCCTGGATCAGTTTCGGGGTTACTGTCTCACGAACGTGAATGTCCAGTTCCGGGTATCTGGTCGACAGGTCGCCGACGACCTTTGGTAGCAGGTAAGGGGCAATCGTCGGGATCACCCCAATGCGCAGTCGTCCAACCAGTCGTTCTTTGGACGCGCGTGCCAGATCGCCGAGCTCGTCCGCCGCGCGCAGAATGTCCCTTGCGCGTTCTACAGCCACTTCGCCGAAGTGGGTCAACCGAATTTGCCGGGCTCCACGCTCAATGAGCGCCGCGCCCAGCACTTCCTCCATCTCCTTGATCTGCATGGAAAGGGCAGGTTGTGAGATGGCGCAGGCATCTGCGGCACGTCCAAAGTGTCCGTGCCGAGCCAGTGCTTCGAAATAGCGGAGCTGTTTCAGAGTGATATTTATCATAAGAAATAATTATCAAAGCGATCAGAAAATTCAACTTCTTCTGATTGAAATGCTTTGCTACTTTAGAACTTGTAAAGAGTGGAAAGGCAGCCGCTGGTAGATCAGAGGAGGCCAGTTTTCTGCGCTTTCGCCAAGGATTTGAACCGCCGTGACCCGCTGCTCCCCTGGTTTTGCGGCGCTTCCCGTTAAATGCCCGATCTGGCTGTCAAATTGCTGACACCGGATTGGAGTTGTCTAAGCCGGTGCGCTGCACCAATAGTCGAATTGGAGAGGAATATGGACGCTAAGCTTGATAAATCAGGCGGTTGCCCCGTGATGCATGGCGGCAACACTGCGATGGACAAACCCGTCACCAAGTGGTGGCCGAATGCCTTGAACCTTGACATCCTCCATCAACACGGTGCCCGTACCAATCCGATGGATTCGGATTTCAATTTCCGCAAAGCCGTCAAGGGTCTGGACCATGGGGCGGTCAAGGCCGATGTCCGCGCTCTGATGATCGAAAGCCAGGACTGGTGGCCGGCGGACTGGGGCCACTATGGTGGCTTGATGATCCGTCTGGCCTGGCACTCCGCCGGCTCCTACCGCATGCAGGATGGGCGCGGTGGCGCCGGATCCGGCAACATTCGTTTTGCACCGCTCAACTCTTGGCCGGACAATGCCAGCCTCGACAAGGCTCGCCGCTTGCTGTGGCCCGTGAAAAAGAAATACGGCAATGCGCTATCCTGGGCCGACCTGATCATTCTCGCCGGCAACATGGCTTACGAGTCCATGGGCTTCAAAACATTCGGTTTCGGTTTCGGCCGCGAAGACATCTGGGGTCCTGAAACCGACGTCTATTGGGGTTCTGAAAAAGAGTGGCTCGCACCTGCTGAAAACCGTTATGACAGCACCGACGACGCGTCGACGCTGGAAAACCCGCTGGCTGCAGTTCATATGGGCCTGATCTATGTCAACCCAGAAGGCGTTGACGGCAAGCCCGACCCGGTCAAGACCGGTGCGCACGTCCGCGAAACCTTCAAACGCATGGCAATGAATGACGAGGAAACTGCGGCGCTGACTTGTGGCGGCCACACGGTCGGCAAGGCGCATGGCGGTGGTGCTGGAGACCACATTGGTGTGGAGCCGGAAGCTGCCGGCGTTGAGGCACAGGGCCTCGGCTGGGCCAACCCGGATCAGGATGGCAAGGCCTCCAAGGCCTTTACGTCGGGCATCGAAGGCGCATGGACGAAAGAGCCGACCAAGTTCGACATGGGCTATTTCGACTATCTCTTCAACTATGAGTGGGAGCTGACCAAGTCTCCGGCAGGTGCCTGGCAGTGGAAACCGGTGGACATGCCGGAAGACCAGAAGCCCGTCGATGCCTCAGATCCGTCGATCCGTCACGATCCGCTAATGACCGATGCGGACATGGCCATGAAAATGGACCCTACCTACAACGAGATCTGCCGGAAATTCATGGCTGATGAAGCCTATTTCCGCGATTGCTTCGCCCGTGCCTGGTTCAAGCTGACCCACCGCGATATGGGCCCGCGTGTTAACTACCTTGGTTCTGACGTTCCGGCTGAAGACCTGATCTGGCAGGATCCGATCCCGGCTGGATCGACGTCCTATGATGTCGATTCCGTCAAGGCGAAGATCGCGGCAAGCGGCCTTTCTGCTGCCGAGTTGATCGCAACGGCCTGGGACAGTGCCCGCACCTTCCGCGGCTCGGACAAGCGGGGCGGCGCCAACGGTGCTCGCATCCGACTGGCTCCGCAGAAGGATTGGGTCGGCAACGAGCCGGGACGTCTCTCGAAGGTTCTTGCTGCGCTTGAGCCGATCGCGGCTGAAACAGGTGCTTCGCTCGCTGACGTCATTGTCCTTGCAGGCAATGTCGGTGTGGAAGAAGGCATCAAGGCCGCAGGTTCTGACATCGTTGTTCCATTCTCCGCCGGTCGCGGTGATGCGACTGATGAGCAGACCGATGCAGAATCCTTTGAGGTGCTGGAGCCGCTTGCCGATGGCTTCCGCAATTGGGAAAAGGAAAACTACGCTGTAAGTCCAGAGGAAATGATGCTTGACCGGGCACAGCTTCTCGGCCTGACCGCTCAGGAAATGGCGGTTCTGGTAGGTGGTTTGCGTGTACTGGGTGCCAATCACAACGGCAGCAAGCATGGTGTCTTTACCGATCGGGCTGGTGCATTGACCACAGATTTCTTTGTCAATCTGACCGATATGGCCAACAGTTGGCTGCCGGTGTCGGACGGAACCTATGAAATCCGTGACCGTAAGCTCGGCACCTTGAAATGGACCGCCACCAGCGCGGACCTGGTCTTCGGTTCAAACTCGATCCTAAGAGCTTATGTCGAAGTCTACGCCCAGGACGACAATAGCGGGAAGTTCGTGACGGACTTTGTCGCCGCCTGGGCGAAAGTCATGAATGCCGATCGGTTTGATCTGAAATAAGTCGGCAGTCCTGGCGGACGACCTGAAAACAAGCGGCGCTTCAGAATGTTCTGGAGCGCCGTTTCGATTTAGCAGCAGGGCTAACTGCACGGCACATCAAGAATTTCGGGAAAAAGCCGACTGAAAAAATAGAAAGGGGCGTCCCGGCCTCATGGACGCCCCTTCAGAGCCCCCCTGGATTTTTATTGGAGTTAGGCTCTGATTAGAATTCTGTTTTACAAATCCAACGCCTGCAGGTTTCTGCGATCAGTTCCATCGCAGCCTTCGGTCCTACCTGGCCAGAATTGCGTACACAAGAATAGCAAGAACGGCGGGTGCGACAAGTCCTACATGGCCGAGAAGCACATTAAATTTTGATGCTCAGGATAAGTACATGAAACCAACTTGAGAATTTTGTCCGTTGCAATGTTTCCCTGGTGAAGGCCTTTTGGGTAACTCAAGTGCTTGAACAGAATTTGACGGGTTTGCGGCTCCAACGACATGGTCTGGACACAACGACAAAAAAGTCCGATGAATTGAAGGCCTGCATGCATGCGGGGCCTTGTTACGCGACCACGCGGAATATTGGACACATCACAAGCGAAGCTGAATGTTCGACTGGATCTATAAAAAACGATTGAAAGACGATCTGGAAACCTGGGTTTCCAAAGGGTGGGTCAACTCCGACGCGGCCGTTGCCATTTTAAAAGATCAGGATCAGGACGACGGTCGTTCCAGGCTCCCCATGGCGCTTGCGGGGATCGGCATGGTTTGTGTCGCGCTAGCGGTGTTTGCATTCATCGCTGCGAACTGGGGGGCAATTCCAAAGTCCTTGAAGCTTGCTGGTATCGCTCTGCTTGTTGCTGGAAGTCATGGACTGGCTGCACTCGCAGCCAGCCGAGGAAGGCAAGGTGTTGCAGACCTGACAACCGGATTTGCAACACTTGTATTTGTCGGTGGTATAGCCCTGGTCGGGCAGATCTTTCATCTGCCGTCAGACTGGGCAGGGGGCGCTCTTCTTGTTTGCTTGGGAGCCTTGGCCGCAGCCTGGCTGACGGGCTCTCGAACCTCATTGTTGGTTGCTGCTGTTGCCGCGATTTCCTGGCATTTTACACGCCTGGATTTCGATGAAAGCACGCGTCTGGAAAGCCTCATCGGCTTTGCCTTCTTGGCAGCAATTTATGCTCACGCGGTCGTTTATCCGGGTCGCGCTTCGCGCTGGGTGGCGATTTGCCTGCTCTGGGTGACTTACGGCAGATGGTTTGCTGAATCTGCTGAATTTTTTGGCACATCAGACGATGTGATCCTGACGATGATGCTTGCAGGTGTTGGCAGTCTGGCTGCGGTCATGGTTTTCATCGATCCGGTTGCAGACCTTTTCGTAAAGTGGTCCAGCTATCTTCCCGAAAGAAGCCACGGACGTTGGCTGATGTCGCGATCGATGCAGGATGCGGGGTTCCTGATCCTCTGTGTCATGATCGTCTTTTCCCTGATCGTAGTTCCCGAATTCTCTGATGACCTGTCGGCTGCTGGCCTATTCTACTTGCCGGCGCTTTTGCCCATTGGCTTGGCAGTTCTCATGTTGGTGGTTGGACTGTTGCTATCCTTCAAGACAGCCAGAACACGCGCACTCTTCAGTGCAACAGGCCTTGCTCTGCTGAGTGTCCTTTTACCGATCGTCATCGGAAATATTCTCGTCGTTGCTGCGGTTAGTCTGGCTGCGCTCATCGGGTTCTGCGCGCTTGGCACCTGGTACAACAACAGATTTTGGATGTTGTGCGCGTATATCGGCCTGACCGCCGTCGCGCTCTGGCTTCTGGAGGTCACGATAGGGTCTCTGCTTGGTCAATCGCTGTTCTTCCTTATCGCCGGTGTACTACTGCTTGGTATGGCACTTTGGCTCGCGCGCTTGTTCAAGGCAGGCGCCGGGTCGTCTGAAAATGCACCTGTTGCATCGGGGGAACGGCCATGACCACGACCTCCGAAACGTTGCCCGCAAAGACTGGTCACGATGGAATGGCGCCGATACTGCGCTGGGGACTGATTGTGCTGATACAATTGGGCCTTATCTCTATCCCGCTTGTTGACCGGCTCCAGGTGCAGATGAGTGGAACCGTCGTTCCATTGGAACTTGTGCCCGTAGATCCAAGGGACTTGCTCCGGGGCGATTACGTGATCATCAACCTGTCTATTACCCAGGTATCCACGGAAATACCCGGCAGCAAGACCGTCGGCTCCGGCGATGTCGTCTATGTCGGGCTTGTATCTGAAGGAATGGAACCGGCAACGCCTGTTGTTGTCTCCAAACTTCGTGAAGATGCAGGGCCGCTCGCTATTCAGGGGACAGTTCAGTCTGCGGCTTCGAACCAGATCCGGATCGATTACGATATTGACGCTTTTTTTCTGCCCGAAGGTGAAGGGTTGATCATCGAAGAACTGGATCTTGATCGCATTCTTCTTGAAGTGTCCATTGCTCCAGATGGCAGATCCCTGCCGATGACGCTTCTGGTCGACGGAAAAGCGTTCAATTCTGACAGCAATTTTTGACGGATCGCACTGTGGGCGTTATGAGCGCACCACATCTTTTTCCTTCAAAGGCTTCTCATGTCCGATCCTGCGCTCGAAACGCTGCTGTTGCCTATAGAGTCCGAAATCATAGATCTTGCGGATGATGCGAAGGTGCTGTTCCAGCGCGCGCGCTCAGGGCGGGCTCTCAGTATTCTTAAAAAAGCGGATTTACTATGTGAACAGAGCTTCGCGCCTGACAGGGATGCGTTGCTCAAGTCTGGGTTCAAAGTAGAGGCTGAAACGGAAGAGGGTGATTTTGACGCCGTATTTTTGCTCCCGGGACGCCAGCGCCAGGAGGCACGTGCGCAACTCGCCAGAGCGGTTTCCAAATCCAGGGATGGCGGCTTCGTCGTAGCATGTGCTCCAAATACAGAAGGCGCTAAGACCCTTGAAAAAGATCTGGCGGACCTTCTTGGACGGGCAGACAAACTCACGAAAAACAAATGCCGGGTGGTCTGGGAAAAAGTTCGACCCGATGATCTGAACAATACGCTTATAGCAGAGTGGCTTGAACTCGATGCGCCCAGGCCCGTGCTTGGTGGAGACTATGTCAGCCGTCCCGGCATTTTTGCCTGGGACAGGATTGACCCGGCTTCAGAACTCCTTGCCGGACTTCTTCCTGATACGCTCAAGGGTCGAGGCGCTGATCTTGGTGCAGGGTTTGGCTATCTGTCGCGTACAGTTTTGGAAATTGCTCCGAAGGTGTCCGGTATGGATATTTATGAAGCAGAGAAGCGGGCGCTCGATCTTGCAAAAGAAAATCTTTCTGCCTTCAAGGGCAAAAGAAACATGCAGGGGATCTGGTCGGATGTGACCAAAGGCCTTGAAGGCCCTTATGATTTCATCGTCTCCAATCCTCCTTTTCATCAGGCAGGTAAAGCCGACCGCGCAGATGTCGGGCAAGGCTTCATCAGGGCAGCCAGCGCCGGGTTAAGGCCGGGCGGCGAGTTCTACATGGTCGCCAACCGCCACTTGCCCTACGAGCAGACCCTTGGAGAGTGTTTCGGTATCGTGAACCAGTTGGCAGATGAAGGTGGTTACAAGGTGATCAAAGCTATCAAACGCAAGGGAGCACGCTGATATGCGTTTGGTCAAACTCATCGCCAATCTTGGCTATGGCAGCCGTAAGGAAATCCAGATGGCGATCCGCAACGGCTGGGTGACAGACAAACAAGGCAATCGCCTGAAAGCGGACAGCAAGACCGCATTTGACGACATTCTCTTTGATGATGAACCCTTGGACCCGGCGCCCGGTGTGGTGATCCTGATGCACAAGCCGGAAGGCTACACCTGCTCCATCAAGGACCAGGGGCAGCTGGTCTATGATTTGCTCCCGGACCGCTACCGGATGCGTAAGCCGGTACTTTCCACAATCGGTCGGTTGGACAAGGAAACTTCAGGGGCGCTGATATTCACCGACGACGGCACCTTTCTGCATAAGGTGATCTCGCCAAAATCGGAAGTGCCCAAGATCTACGAAGTCACGCTTGATCGCCCACTGAAAGGGGACGAAGTCGAACTCTTCGCCTCAGGGGGCATGATGCTGGAGAGCGAGGTAAAGCCGCTGAAGCCGGCTGAGCTGGAGGTCCTGGACGATACACATGCACGTCTGACCTTGCACGAAGGCCGTTATCATCAAGTACGGCGCATGTTTGCTGCTGCCGGAAACCATGTCACCGAACTGTCCCGTAGCCGGATCGGCTCACTGGGATTGGAAGGCTTGGCCGAAGGGCAATGGAAAGTCCTGACTGAAGACGATAAGGCGCTGATATTTGCCTAGTAGCAGCGTTGCAAGAACATGCCTTGCCGCCCCGGCCTTGAGCCGGGGTCAATCCAATTCTTAGCGAAGGTCCGGATCAAGTCCGGGACGGCTCAAATTTAGCCGACAAATTTGGCGTATTTTACACCTTTTTCCGACTCAGTACACGAATGCGGCTGTCGAATTCACCGCGGTCTACATAACAGCCGCGCAGGTGACGAAACCCGGTGTTGGGGTCAAACGCGGCACGCCCGTGCAACACGCGCCTGTTGTCGAAAATGACCATTTCACCGCCCGCCAGCCGCGTGGTCATGACGTAAGTGTCCGAACGCGTCATTTGCATGATTTTCCTGTAAGCCCGGTAATAGGCTTCCATCTTGCCCGCTGGCAGATCGAAGATACCGGCCAGATGAGCATTGAAATGTAGTTCCTGAAGTTCTCCGAACGCATCCAGGTCAATCACCGTGTGGTGACGGCGGATATCGTGGTCTTCGTCCTGGAACCTGAAAGGAACAGGCGTTTTTGAAAGCAGCGCGAAGGCTTCCGGATCTTGGTTCTCCAAATCGGCAGCGATGGCAAAGCCGTCGCAAAATGTTGAGCTGCCGCCCTGTGCCTTGTTGGCAAGACAATGCAGGAACTGGAACCCTGGCGGCAGTTCCTGGTTCGAAAGATCCGTATGGAGCGGCAGGGCATGGGACGTATAGGCGAGATTGTTGGGGTTGGGTTTCGACATCACCTCGAATGTGGTGCCGAAGTTTGTCTCCCGGAGAAATCCAATGCGCCGGGCCATCGTCATCCCCGCGTCTTTGTCATCGGCCATCCCGTCTACAATGGCCAGGCCGGTTTTCTTGGTTTCAATCAGGAATTCCAGCAAGGCGTCATCGCTTGACATCAATCTGGCGGAGGTTGCGCGCGGCAATTCGCCTGGAGGCAAGTCGCCTCGCCAGAGGCTAGGAGCGATTGATGCCGGGTCTGCAAGCCCAACACCTGGGCGGTGACTGAACAGCCAATCAACATCGAACCGGCTCACATGGTCGATCTCGTCCCATGTCAGGACGATCTGGTTGTCGTTCACCGCGGCTGTCAAAATCGATATATCGAGGGGTATGCCGGTCAGATCAAACAGACGTTCTTGTGTTTGTGGATGAAAGCCGCTTGGGCAATTGTCCCTGAGCCATAGATATGGAAATTCAGCGCTGGTGCCGTCTGGCCAGGCAACGTGAAGTGCACGGTCTTCGCCGCGCAAGGATACAGTCGTCATTCAGAAAAATCCGTCAATGTGTTTGGAAATGCGATCTGCGCCGGCCTTGGCGCATACATCAACGGTTGGCGGGGGGCGGCCACCACCAATAGGCTTTGTTATGCGGATTTCCGGGATTGCGCCCGAGGATTAAGAGCATCCACTTTGAAGCCGATTTGAAGGCGACGCCTTCGGTTGATCACACCTGGAAAGCTACATTAAAAAACCACCCGGCAATAGCGATATTGCCGGGTGGGGATAAACTTTTTAAATTTCGGTTTTGTATACGGGCCGGATTGGTCAGGCCTTGGAAGCGCGGGCTGCGAGTGCAATTGCAATGTAACTCCAGCCATTGACCAGCACCGAAACACCGGCAATCAACCCAAGTGCCCAGGCTGCCGAACTAGGCAGTTCCATCCAGATCATGATCCCTGCTGCCAGTGAGACAACACCGGCTATCATTACCCAGACCCAACCCTCATGCGGGCGTAGCTTGAACGCAAGCAGCACCTGACTGACGCCCTGAGCGGCAAAGATTGCAGCGATGACAACGGTCAGGACGAAGGTTCCCGCAAGCGGGTTCACGTAAATGACGACACCGCCGATTACGGCAATGGCGCCTGTGATGAGGTTCCATAAAAAGCTGGAAGTGCCTTTGGTCTTGAACGAATTGTAGATTTGTACCAGCCCGCCGAAAAACAGGACTGCCGCAATCAGAATTACGACAGCAATTGACGTCGCCAATGGCGCTGCGATCAAAATAATTCCACCGATAACCAGCGCTATGCCAAGCGTGAGGAACCACCCCCAGTTTTCCTGGATTTTCGCTTTCATGTCTTCCACGGCCTGACTTGCATCTGTCATCAGGATCTCCTCACGTTCATGTTACTCCGACTAACGGTAACCGCTTCGCAGTCAAACGTAAAACGCTGATGGCAATTTTGACAAGGATTAGCATCGCTGCTTGTATCTTGACTTTTAGTGTGTATATGCACACTACTGAAATATGGAAGAGGATGATTTCACGCTTTGTGTTCTGAACAATGCGCGTAAGGCTGCGCGTGCGGTCAGTCGCCATTATGACCGGTTGGCCCGACAGGCTGGCATGACCGCTGGTCAGTTTTCCGTTCTTGTTGCCATAAGGCAGACGACGGAAGAGACGACAGGCGAGTTGGCGGACAGGTTGTCCATGGACAGGACAACCCTTGTACGCAATGTGGCGCTCCTGGAACGCAAGGGACTCGTGGCTTCTTCAATGTCCAGTGAAAGCAGGGGCAAGTGTTATCGGTTGACGGACAAGGGCAGGACGTTGCTGGAAGATGCGTTGCCGCTTTGGCGCAAGGCACAGGGCGACGTGATGTCTCATCTCGGAGAAGCTGACTTTCTGAGGACAATCAGCGCCTTGAAAAAATTGTCAGATCTTTGAATTCAATGCTCGAGCTGCAGGAGCGCGCCGGGCAAAAAAATCATCAAATGATTGGGTCGCGCGGGGGACCGCGATCAAACGCTAGCCAAGTGAGGTTGAAAATGCGGCGTGTAGTAGTGACTGGAATGGGTGTTGTTTCGCCAATTGGAACCGGGGTCGATGCGTTCTGGACGCGGCTTACGGCAGGCGAAAACGGGATTCGCAAGATCTCCCATTTCGATGCAAGCGGCCTGGCATGCCAGATTGCTGGTGAGGTGCCGACGAAGGATCAAGATGAACATGGCTTTGACGTGGATGCCGTCATGGAACCACGCGAACAGCGCCGCTCCGACCGCTTCATCCACTTCGCCATGGGCGCTGTTCAGGAAGCACTAGAGAACGCAGGCTGGTCTCCAAAGACAGCGAACGATCAGGAGCGGACCGGCACAATCATTGCAACTGGCGTCGGGGGCTTTCCTGCGATGACAGCCGGTACGCGGCTGGTCGACGAAAAGGGCCCACGGCGAGCGTCCCCGTTCCTGGTGCCATCCTTTCTTGCCAACCTTGCTGCAGGTCAGGTTTCCATCCGTCACGGGCTGAAAGGCCCTATCGGCGCACCGGTGACGGCTTGTGCGGCAAGTCTTCAAGCGCTTGGCGATGCGGCAAGGCTGATCCGTTCAGGCGAAGCTGATGTAATGGTAGCTGGTGGGGCGGAAGCCTGCGTCGACAAAGTTTCCTACGCTGGCTTTTGTGCGGCCAAGGCCATGTCGTCGAAGCGAAACGACGACCCAGCCCATGCTTCGCGGCCGTTCGACCAGGACCGTGATGGTTTCATCATGGGGGAAGGCGCAGGTATTCTCGTGCTTGAAGACTATGAGCACGCCAAGGCGCGCGGTGCAAATATTCTGGTTGAAATCAAAGGCTATGGCACAAGCGCAGACGCCTATCACGTAACCGCTTCTTCTCCAGATGGAGAGGGCGGTCAGCGTGCAATGCGGCAGGCTTTGGCAACGGCTAAGCTCAGTCCGGCTGACATTGGATATGTCAATGCGCATTCGACGTCGACGCCTGTCGGGGATGCGGCGGAGATTGCTGCACTCACAACCTTGTTTGATGATCGGGGCAAGGATCTCGCGGTCTCTTCCTCCAAGTCGATGTTTGGTCACTTGCTGGGTGCTGCAGGTGCCGTTGAAGCAATCGCCTGCGTCAAGGCACTGACCAGCGGCATGCTGCCACCGTCCAGGAACCTTGAGTCAACTGATGAAGCAATGTCGCGGTTTGAGATGATCCCCAGGAAGGCAATTGCCCGTAAGGTCAATCACGTTCTGACCAATGGGTTCGGGTTTGGCGGTGTGAATGCCAGCGCAGTGTTCTCAAGGGTTTGAATTCAGGTTGTTGCCCTGTGCCCCCGATATGACAGAGCAGTCCCGGACCTGATCCGGGACCATTTTCTGCAGCCAGAGGATCTGACCCGGCTCAACGCCGGGGCAGCGCACGCGTGTGCGTGAAGAAAACCAACAATAGGCAGCTTCTGTGAGTGTCTCTATTTGAGTTGATATTATTAGCTTGGTTTTATCTGACTTCTCATATATGAGAAAATTCTTGTATTTGGGAATTGTCGATGTCGAATTTGGATTTAGATCTTGCGCAGCGCCTCACCGAATTGCGTAAGGTAAGAAACTGGTCGCTGGAAGAGCTGGCTGAAATAACAGGGATCAGCCGGGCGACGCTCTCGCGCATTGAGCGCGGTGATACCAGTCCGACGGCAATCGTTCTGGGAAAACTGGCAAGTGCATTCGGTTTATCGATGGCGGAACTGTTTGGGGTAGATTCAGGAAGCGCCGAACGACATTTTCCTTCAGCTTCACAAGCTATCTGGCAGGATCCGGAGACAGGGTTCATTCGCCGGTCACTGACACCGGCCACGAGTGGTTATCGCGGGTCGGTGATTGAAGGCATATTGCCAGCCGGTGCGACCATCTCCTATGCGGCTCCACCTGTTCCCGATCTGGAGCATCACCTTGTGCTTGTGGAAGGTGCGTTGCGCTTTACCCTCGGACTGGAGGTTTATGAACTCGTTGCGGGTGATGCCTTGCGATTTCGTCTCAATGCACCAAACAGCTATCACGTAGTCGGCGAGCAATCTGCGCGTTACTTCCTGACGGTGATCACGCCATGACCGTTTCCGATGTGACATCACCCTCACGTTCCGGTTCTGAATTTCAACCAGTAGCCCCTGTCTTTCTGCTTTCTGCAGACCAGGTTCGCGCTGCGGTTCCCGATCTTGCGCAGTTGCTGCAGGCATGCGTCGAGGACGGCGCCGGTATCGGCTTCATCCTGCCGCTCCCTCGCCAGAAAGCCGAGACCTTCTGGCAGCAGGGCATTCCAGCTTTGGAGAGCGGCGATGCATATTTAATGGTTGCGCGCGAGGGAGACGAAATCGCAGGCGTCGTCGTGCTGACACTGGCACCGCAGGACAATGGCCAACATCGTGCTGAAGTTGCCAAACTGATGGTTCATCCGAACCACCGGCGAAAGGGTGTCGCGCGCAAGCTGATGACGGCAATTGATGGATTGGCGCTCTCACTGGATCGATGGCTGCTTGTTCTCGACACCGTCACTGGTGATCGTGCGGAGAATCTCTATCCGACTTGTGGCTATCAGAAGGTTGGGGCTATTCCCGACTATGCTTATGGCAGTCATGGAACCCTCGATGCGACGACTGTTTTTTATAAGGACCTGAGGTGAGGGATTGCTCGAATTCGAACGAGCATGACAATCGAGTCCAGGATTGGTGAGCAAAGGTGCTCGCTCTGCTTACGCTGAAGTGCCGGATTCCAGATCTGCTCGTATCTTCGCTGCGCTTGTCTGGAATGACGAAGGAAGTTTCATGGTTTAGGCTCAAGCAACTCCACCAAAGTCATCCCGGGCTTGATCCGGGATCCATTGGCTTTTCAAATCTGCACACTGATTGGAAACGTACATCCGGATAGGTGTTTGGTTCCCTATGAGCCGATGCCATTCCCTAGGGTACCGGGTGTTAGTCGCTCAAAAAGCAAAACCTTTTGCTTCAATCCGCAAAGTGCCGCTCTGCGCTCCGCTATGGCTTTGCGCGTTCGGCATTCTAATCGACAAATCGTTGTCGATTAGCCGACCCAATGGTCGGACATGCCTCACTCATTCAGCATCTCAAGTTCCAGCCACTCTTCTTCGGCAGCGTCTTTTTCTGTCGTCAAATCAGTGATTTGCTGGGATAACTTGGCAAATTTGTCAGGGTTCTTCGCGTAAAGGTTCGGGTCGTGCATATCGGCCTGAAGTCGTTCAAGCTTTGCTTCAAGTTTTTCTATTTTGTCAGGCAGGGTTTTCAGAAGGTGCTGTTGGGTGAAGGACAGCTTTGACTTCTGCTGTGGCTTTGACGCAGAACCATTTGATGCAGCAGTCTTTTCTCTCTTTGCGGGAACAGCTTTTTCTACCTTGCGCGCAGTGACGCCTTCGCCGCGTTGAGCAAGCATATCCGTGTAGCCGCCCGCATATTCGCGCCAGACACCATTGTCTTCAGAAACAATGACGGATGTCGCCACTCGATCAAGAAAGTCTCTGTCATGCGAGACGATCAGTGCGGTGCCCGGATAGTCGGCGAGAAGTTCCTGAAGTAGGTCAAGCGTTTCCAGGTCGAGGTCGTTGGTCGGTTCGTCGAGCACCATCATGTTGGACTTGCTGGCAAGGGCTCGCGCGAGAATCGCGCGTGCGCGTTCACCGCCGGAAAGCGCGCTGACCGGGGTCCTGGCTTGTTCTGGCGAGAACAGGAAGTCTTTCATGTAGGACATGACGTGCTTGGTTTCATCGCCAATGACCACCATGTCACCGCGTCCGCCAGTGAGTACCGACGTAAGACTGTCATTGAGATCCAGTTTCTCTCGTTTCTGGTCAAGCGTGACCATTTCCAGATTTGTCCCAAGCCGCGTTGAGCCAGCATCCGGCACAAGCTCGCCAATGAGCATTTTGAGAAGGGTGGTTTTTCCGGCGCCGTTCGGCCCAACAAATCCCACTCGGTCACCCCGCTGAATTCGGGCGGAGAAATCCTTGACGATGGTGCGATCACCATAAGTCTTGGAGATGCTCTTTGCCTCGATCACCAGTTTGCCGGAAGCCTCGGCTTCCGTGGCATTCAGTTTGGCATTGCCTTGCGGACCACGATGTTCGCGCTTCTGTTTGCGCAGGTCTGCGAGTTCCCGTACCCGGCGCATGTTGCGCTTGCGGCGTGCGGTAACGCCGTAGGTGATCCAGTGTTCTTCGCGTTTGATCTTTTGCGCGAGCTTCTGCTGGTCGATTTCCTCTTGCTCGAAAACCTCGTCGCGCCAGACCTCGAAATGCGCAAACCCCTTTTCCATGCGCCTTGACACGCCACGGTCGATCCACACGGTTGCGCGTGACAGGTTTTCCAGAAAGCGACGGTCGTGAGAAATGAGTACAAGGGCCGATTTCAGGCTCTTGAGTTCCTCTTCCAGCCATTCGATCGCCGGAAGATCCAAATGGTTGGTCGGCTCATCCAGAAGCAGGACATCCGGTTCGGGTGCAAGCGTACGGGCAAGAGCTGCGCGGCGCGCTTCACCGCCTGAAAGCGTGTTCGGGTCTTCTTTTCCAGTCAGTCCCAGTACTTCCAGAAGGTAGGCTCCACGATAGGGATCATCGCCTTCTGTTAGGCCTTCGTTGACGTATTCAATCGTTGACGCATAGCTGGAAAGATCGGGGTCCTGTGGCAGATAACGGACAGTGCGGCCTGGTTGGAAAAACCTCTCACCGCTATCCATTTCAACGAGACCTGCGGCGATTTTCAGCAAGGTCGACTTGCCGGAGCCGTTGCGCCCGACAAGGCACAGCCTTTCGCCTTCAGAAACGGAAAGCTCGGTTCCAGTCAACAATGGCGTGCCGCCGAAAGTCAGATGAACATCGCGAAGCGTGAGAAGGGGCGGGGCCATGGGTGCCTTTGAAATTCCAGGTCAATGAGTTGGATCGGCGCCCGGTTTACTGGTCAGACAAGTGGCGCGCAAGCGGGTCGCAAGCTGGAAGCGTGCATTTTTGATCAGAGCTTCCGAGATTTTCCAGCCAAACTGAGCTATTATCAACGAATGTGGACAGGGGCCGATCACTAACAGACAGCCTTCATGAGGCTGGCAGGAGAATGCAGCTATGCCTTATCTGATCAAAAGTCCCATCGATTTCACACAATTTCGAAAGAGCTTCGCGTCCTGCACAGCAGCGGCCTTGCTAAGCTTTGCAGTTAGTACAGTTTCAGTACTGTCCAGCACGCAAGATGTACGTGCTGATGGATTTTACTTCGGCACTGGCGGTGTTGGCATAGCATTTGGCACTGGTGGATATCGTGGGTACCGAGGTGGATACAGGGGCGGTTTCTTCTATGGATTCTCAGGACCTCCATATCGTCCGTATGGCGCACCCCACTACTACCATCCCTATGACATGCGCGCTTATCCCTACAGGTCCAGGGTCTATGTAGGCCCGCGCCGCTATGTTGGTCCTCGCCGATATGTAGGGCAACCACAGCGTGTGCCGCATACCAAGACGGGACTGCCGCCGTTTACTCGGCAATGGGTTGCTTATTGCTCGCGGAAATTCAAATCTTTCAACCCAAATACGGGAACGTATCTGGCGTATAGTGGAAAATATCGCTTTTGCCGCTAGTTTTGAAACAAAATTTCGCGCCGCACTGCAGTTAAATTTGACCGAATAGTAAAACAGCGAAAAAATTTTCCGGATTTTTGCATTAATGCGCAAAAACATCGCCTTTCTACGGCTGTTCTCGAAATGTGCCGTTGGGAGAAGCTTGATTGCGCGCAAAGAAGGTGGAATCTTGTCAGCCATCGTTCCATTAGCATCAACAATAACTCTATAGGGGAGAGCGATATGTTCAAGTCCATGCGTGTGACAGCGCTTGCGGCTGCTTTGATGGCAGCTACGTCTCTAACGGCGGTTGCAGAGGTGGTTTATCACCGCGGCAACACAGCTGACCCGGAAACACTGGATCAGCACAAAACATCCACGACATATGAAGCGCATATTCTGCGCGATCTTTATGAAGGTCTGGTGTCCTACAGCGCTGCTGGCAAGGTCATCCCGGGCGTGGCGAAAGAGTGGTCCGTCTCTGACGATGGTACCGTTTATACCTTCACCCTGCGCGATGATGCGAAATGGTCAAATGGCGATCCGGTTGTCGCCGGCGATTTTGTTTATTCCATTCGCCGGATCATGACCCCGGACACCGGCGCCAAATACGCTAACATCCTGTATCCGATTAAAAATGCGGAAAAAGTCAACAAGGGTGACCTGACCCCTGACGAAGTTGGTGTGAAGGCGCTTGATGACCATACGCTGGAAATCACGCTTGAATCGCCGACGCCGTATTTCATCGAGCAGCTGACCCACCAGACCGGCCTGCCTGTTCACCCGGCAACTGTCGAAGCTCACGGCACTGATTTCGTGAAGCCGGAAAACATGGTCACCAACGGTGCCTATACTTTGGCGGAATTCATTCCGAACGCCCACGTCAAGGCGACAAAAAACCCGAACTTCCATGATGCGGACAACGTCAAGATCGACACTGTCTTCTTCTACCCAACGGAAGATCGTGGCGCAGCTCTCCGCCGTTTCCAGGCCGGTGAATTGCATACCAACAACGATGCTCCGACGGAGCAGGTTGCCTTCATGAAGGAAACCCTCGGGGATCAGTTCCGCGTCGCGCCATATCTCGGTACGTATTATTATGCGCTGAACCACGAAGACGAGACACTCAGCAATCCGGATGTACGCCAGGCTCTGTCCATGGCAATCGACCGTGAATTCCTCGCGGACGAAATCTGGGGCTCCACCATGGTCGCCGGATACTCCTTCGTACCGCCAGGAATTGGCAACTACGGCGAGCCGGCATTCGCTGATTACATGGATATGTCCCAGATCGACCGTGAAGAAAAAGCGATCGAACTGCTGACAAAAGCTGGGTACGGTCCGGACAATCCTGTCACGTTGACCATCAACTACAACACCTCGGAAAACCACAAGAATACGGCTGTTGCCATTGCCGATATGTGGAAGCCTCTTGGCGTTGAAGTGGCCATGGTCAACACCGATACCAAAACGCACTACGCCATGCTGCGTGATCGTCAGGACTTTGACATCGCCCGTGCTGGCTGGATCGGTGACTATTCGGATCCGCAGAACTTCCTGTTCATGGTGGAAAGCGACAATACCGGTTTCAACTACGCTCGTTATGAGAACCCGGAATATGACGCGCTGATGGATAAGGCAGCTGCAACTGTCGATCTGGAAAAACGTGCCGACGTTTTAAAGCAAGCAGAAGTGCTCTTCATGCGTGATCTGCCGTTCATTCCGATGATGTACTACGGTTCGATGAACCTGGTCTCCGACAAGGTCGCAGGATTTGAGAACAACCTTCTCAATGTCCATCCGACCCGTTGGATGAGCATCTCCGAATAATCCAAAACCCGAGACCGGCAGGGAATTCCCTGCCGGTTCTTGCAAGGCGGCAACAAAAAACCGCCGTGAAGCAATTGGGGCAAAGCCTATGCACCGCTACGTGCTCAGTCGATTGTTCGGCGCTATTCCGACCATTTTTCTGATCGTGACAATATCGTTTTTTCTGATCCGGATCGCGCCTGGCGGTCCGTTTGATCTTGAGCGACCACTGGAAGCCAAGGTGATGGAAAATCTGAACAAGATCTACCATCTCGATGAGCCACTCTGGAACCAGTACCTGCTTTATTTGAAAAGCATTGCGCAGCTGGACTTTGGCCCAAGCTTTTATTTCCGCGACTTCACAATCAATGAATTGTTTGCGCAAAGTCTCCCCATTTCCATCCAGTTGGGGCTCTCGGCTCTTTGTCTGGCTCTTGTCGTTGGCGGCACCCTCGGGGTGTTCGCAGCGTTGCGCCAGAATAAACCAACCGATTACGCAGTCATGACCGCGGCCACATTGGGGGTCACCATTCCGAATTTTGTGGTTGCACCCATTTTGACGCTGATCCTGGGGGTCTGGCTAGGTTGGCTACCGGTCGGCGGCTGGAACGGTGGTGCCTTTGTCAATGTCATCCTGCCGGTTGTCACGCTGGCTCTGCCACAGATCGCCGTCGTTGCGCGTTTGACACGCGGCTCGATGATTGAGGCATTGCGATCAAATCACGTCAGAACCGCCAGGGCTTACGGCTTGACCAATTACATGGTCATCGTGGTCCATGCGCTCAGGGGCGCGATCCTGCCTGTTGTGTCTTATCTCGGACCGGCCGCAGCCGCCTTGTTGACCGGTTCGGTTGTGATTGAAACCATCTTCGGAATTCCCGGTATTGGCCGTTACTTCGTTCAGGGCGCGCTCAACCGTGACTATACACTCGTGATGGGTACGGTCGTTGTCGTCGCCTGTTTTGTAATCCTGTTCAACCTCGTCGTGGATCTGCTTTATGCGCTGCTCGATCCGCGTGTGCGCTACGATTGAGGAGGAGCTGACCTGTGACCATGACCGAAATAAACCCTGATGTTCCTGCAAAGGGACGTTCACTTTGGGATGATGCCCGCGACCGTTTGCTGGCTAACCGGGCAGCCGTTGCTTCAATGATCGTACTGACATCGATCACGCTGATCTCGATCTTGGGGCCGATCCTTTCACCGCACCATTTTGACACCGTTTACCGGGATTACGTCAAAGTTCCAGCAAGTCTGGAAGCTTATCCGCGTGCCGATCAGGTGGAACCGAAACTCCTTTCCGTTTTGAAGCGCGCCCGCCTTACGGTCGACAGCTATGAACGCAACGGAGACACTGTGGTGGCAAAGGTCACCTCTAAGCGTGAAATCGATCCCCGCTCGACCCGCTATGTCGATCGCAGCGATCTCTTCAAAGACGCGGAATTGACGGATATGTCTGCGGACAAGAAGTCTGCCACCATGCGCGCTGACATCAACTATCTGCACTTTTATTTCGGTACCGATGCCAACGGCCGGGACATGATGACCCGGACATTTATCGCTGGCCGGGTGTCTCTGACGATCGGTCTGCTTGCTACAATCGTGGCAATCTCGATTGGAGTCCTCTATGGCGCGACGTCCGGTTACCTGGGTGGCCGAACTGATCAGATGATGATGCGCGTTGTCGATATTCTCTATTCGTTGCCCTTCATCTTCTTCGTCATCATGCTGGTCGTGTTCTTTGGTCGGAATTTCATATTGATGTTCATTGCCGTGGGGGCGGTGGAATGGCTCGATATGGCACGTATCGTGCGCGGCCAGACGCTCACCATCAAGCGCCAGGAATATGTGCAGGCTGCTGAAGCCATGGGTGTTGCCGATGGCGGTATCGTGCGTCGGCATATCATCCCGAACACGCTTGGCCCGGTTGTTGTCTACATGACACTGCTAGTGCCAAAGGTCATTCTTCTGGAAAGCTTCCTGTCCTTCCTTGGGCTCGGTATTCAGGAACCCATGACAAGTTGGGGCGTGCTGATTTCCGAGGGTGCGCGTAACCTGCAAGGGGCGGCGTGGATGCTCATCTTTCCGTCGATTTTCCTGACGTCGACGCTTTTCGCACTCAATTTCATTGGGGACGGACTGCGTGATGCCCTGGATCCCAAGGACCGGTAAGGAGATGACCATGACAACGGAAAAAACGGTCCTCTCCATAAAGGACCTGGTAGTCGATTTCGAAACTGCGACAGGCACGGTCAATGCTGTGCGTGGTGTCGACATTCATGTCGAGGCCGGTGAGACCGTCGCCATCGTCGGAGAAAGCGGCTCGGGCAAGAGCCAGACCATGATGGCCGCCATGGGGCTTCTCGCGTCTAATGGGCGAACCAGCGGTGAAGTCATCTATGAGGAACGCAACATCCTCGGTTTGCCGATAAAGCGGTTGAACGACATTCGCGGCGCCAAGGTCACCATGATCTTTCAGGAGCCGATGACCTCACTGGATCCGCTCTACACCGTCGGACGGCAGCTCGCTGAACCAATGGTCGTACATGGTGGATTATCCTGGAAGCAGGCAAAGGCAAAGGCGCTAGACCTCTTGAAGCTCGTGAATATTCCCGAGCCTGAACGCAAGATCAAAGCCTATCCCTATGAGATGTCAGGTGGTCAGCGCCAACGCGTCATGATCGCCATGGCGCTTGCCAATGATCCAGATGTTCTGATTGCTGACGAACCGACCACGGCGCTTGACGTGACCACCCAGGCGCAGATCCTTGATCTGCTTGCCGATCTGCAGGAACGTCTGGGCATGGCGGTGATATTCATCACCCATGATCTGGGTATTGTTCGTCGAATTGCCGACCGTGTTTATGTAATGAAAACCGGGGAAGTGGTTGAATGCGGCGAGACCAGCCAAATCTTCACCCAGCCTGCGCACCCTTATACCAGAATGCTGCTGGACGCTGAACCGACCGGACATAAACTTCCCGTGCCGGAAAGTACCCGGGTTTTACTGGAAGCGCAGAAGGTCGAGGTGGAATTTGAGCTGGATTCCGGTTTTCTGAAACCGAAGCACATCTTGCGTGCAGTGGATGATATCAGCTTCTCTCTGCGCAAGGGACAAACACTCGGTATTGTCGGGGAAAGTGGTTCTGGCAAGTCGACGCTCGGTCGGGCAGTCTTGAATTTGCTACCGGCAGGCGGTCGGGTCGTTTTTCAGGGGCAGCAGATCTCAGGCAAAGACCGTGCTGCCATGCGTGGCTTGCGCAAAGACATGCAGCTGATTTTCCAGGATCCTTTTGGATCGTTGAGCCCGCGCATGACTGTTGGTCAGATCATTTCCGAGGGACTTCTGGTTCATGAACCATCACTATCTGCCAAAGATCGCGATGAGCGGGCTTGTCAGTCCCTGGAGGAAGTGTCGCTCGATCCAGTAATGCGCAACCGCTATCCGCACGAGTTCTCTGGTGGTCAGCGTCAGCGCATCGCAATTGCGCGTACGATGGTGTTGAAACCTGAACTCGTTGTACTGGACGAGCCGACGTCAGCGCTGGATCGTACGATCCAGAAACAGGTGGTAGAGCTGTTGCGGGATCTGCAAAAGGCCCATGATCTGACCTATCTGTTCATCAGTCATGATCTTGCTGTTGTGAGGGCTATTTCCGATACGGTCATGGTTATGCAGCACGGCAAGGTTGTCGAGGCGGGCGTGACTGAAGCCATATTTGAAGCGCCGAAATGCGACTACACAAAGGAACTCATCGGTGCAGCCATGTTAACCCAACAGCAAATGATGGAAACCGCCTAAGCATTCGGAAGAAAACGCTTGTTAGCGCCCGGACAGAGCCGTTATCTGGACCGGTTCATTCTCGTAGTTCTCCTGCAATTGGTCGAGATCGGTTCCATAGAATTGCGGAGCCAGGAGAACTGCGCTGGAAAGAATATGCGCTTTGAGTGCTGTTGTTGCCTTTTGAAGGTCCTGAGTTTCCAAAGCGTATAATATTGCTCGGTGTGGCGTAACATTCGGTCGCCCCCAGGAAGCTTCGGACCTTGGAGCCGACAACATGACCCTTTGAAGCGCAAGAGTGCTGCGCAATAGCATGGGTTCCAGCACCGGCATATCGGCGATTTCGAAAAGCTTCTGGTGCAACATCTGGTCAAATTCTGCGCAGCCGATCACATCGCGGCGCGCACGGCACTCCTCGAACTGACGGTCGATTGAATAGAGTTCCGCCAATTGTGTTGAATTGATTTTCTTTGCGGCTTCCGAAATGCCCGTGACTTCAATGTCCAGACGCAATTTCAGCATGAGGCGCGCTTCAGGAAGACTGGGATCAGTTACAAATGTTCCCTGGTATCCGCGGCGGATGACCAAGCCGTGTTCCTGCAGAAGCATAAGAGCCTCCCGAACGGTGCTCTGGGAACATGAGTAGTCTTGTGCGAGGGATTGTTCGGTAATCGGGCTGTCGGACGTCAGGATGCCTGTCAGAATTTTCCGCTTCAGATCCTGAAAAACCGACGCAGATTTCCGCGGCCGCTTGCCTTTAGGAGCAGGTTTGGGCGGAAAATCTTTTTCCGCAGCAATTTCAAATCTCACTTCAGCCCCTCCAAACACAACACACCCAGCTGGCGGCTCCGGACAAGACGACAGCCGGAGAATAACAGCTCCGGCCGCAGTCTTGTTTCACTTTTCAACCGGCCCTCAACTGGGTGGAGGAGCGGGCGATGGGGCGTACCAGCTACGTAGCCGTCTTTCCGGTCTCTTGGCACCTAATCACTGGCCTGCCAATCTGGCTTCAGATAGGAGACATTTGTACATTAGATGCAGTGCCGGATGATCGATTAACGGCTACAAAATTAGTCAATGAATTCATTGTTTAAGGTTGTATGGCCGATTGCAATCTCTAATTCGAAAGTCTTAGTAACAAAATTGCGATCACCTGAACCTAAAACTCAGGATTAGAAATCGGCAATAGGCGCCATGCATTTGGGAGTTATGCGGCCGCTTTTTCAAGTGCAGAAATCCAGTTCTGGAATGCGATTTTTTCCAGGGTCTGACTGTTGAAACCTCGGGTGTCCAAAGCTTCCATAAGACGGCCCAGTCCTGTCACATCACCAATGTCCTTAGGCACCATACAGCCGTCAAAGTCTGACCCGAGAGCGACGCGATCTTCCCCCAATCTGTCGACAAGATAGGCTGCGTGATCCGCAATAGTATTCAGTGATGTGTCAGTGGAAAATGCCCCGTCGGGCCGCAGAAAACCAACATGGAAATTGATGCCGACAAGGCCGTCACTTTCCTTGATGGCATCCAGTTGCTTGTCTGTCAGGTTGCGGCTGCTTGGACAAATGGTATGGACGTTTGAATGGCTCGCAACAATTGGACGGTCGGTGATGCGGGCAAGATCCCAGAAACCTTTCTCGTTCAAATGCGAGACATCCAGAAGTATGCCCAGCTGATTGCCTGCCCTGACAAGATCGCGACCGGCTTCCGTCAATCCAGACCCGATATCCGGAGAGGCCGGGTGGGACATCGGGACACCATACCCGAAGGCATTTTCGCGGCTCCACACAAGACCAAGCGAACGCAGTCCGCGTTTATAAAATTCCTCCAACGCGTAAAATTCAGTGTCGATTGCCTCCGCACCTTCAATATGGAGGCTGATCGCCAGCTTTTCCGATTCAATTGCGGCTTTGTTTGCGTCAGGCGTCAGGCAGATTTCGACGGCACCATCTGATTCAGCGGCAATGTTTTCTGCGCGTTCCAATAGCCTGGAGGTGAAGTCGAGCGCCTGTTTTTGAGGAACAGGCTGAAAATTGGCCGGGTCTTTCGGATTAAAGGGTTTGCTGAAGTCCTGCTCCAGATTGGAAGGCACAAACATTGCAAACAACCCACCGGAAAATCTAGCTTCCTGCGCACGCTCAAAATCAATGTGTCCTGTATCGGATCGGTCGAAAAAGCTGCGTTCTTTACCCTTCATCCGCTCAATCTCAAGTCTGAGCAAAGTGTCGTTGTGACCGTCGAAAACGGGAAAGGGCGACTTGGCAGAAGAGTTTGACACGGAAATTCCTTGAACGAATGGAAACCAACGCCTTTGGGGGGAGAAGGTGAGGGGCAATGGAGGCTATTAATTTAGTGCCTGATTTGCAGATTGTAAGGCAAAACAGCCGAAAGTGACTTGCAACTGTTGAAAAGCTGCCGCAAGAAGAAACCTTGAATTTTGGAGGTCTTATGAAGCGCCAGATGTTGCTCAACGAACACGCGTCAGCGGATGAACACGGATTTCTTAGTCGTCGCACATTTCTAGCTGGTGGCATGGTCCTGGCAGCATCAGGTTTGACAGCCTGCCAAACCGTTGTGGGATTGCCCGATCAAGCCGAATTGCCGGACGAAGAATTCGACTATGCGGCTGCCTACGCTGCACTCCCTGATGGTGACTTCACCTGGCCAGCGATCAATTACAAGAATTTTGATCAGCAATATTGGCGGCAGGTCGTTGACTACAAATCCCGTGAAAAACCGGGAACGATCATTGTCGACCCCTATAACAATTTCCTTTATTGGACGCTCTCAAACAAGACAGCCCTGAGATATGGCATTGGTGTTGGACGTGCCGGGTTTGCATGGTCCGGCGATGCGCTGATCCGGGTTAAGCGCGAACACCCGATCTGGCGCCCTCCACGGGAAATGATTGCGCGCAAGCCGTCTCTGGAACGCTATTGGGAAAAAGGTTATCCGCCCGGTCTTAAAAATCCGTTGGGCGCAAGGGCCATGGATCTTTGGCAGGGTGCGACGGATACGCTTTACCGTATTCATGGAACGAACAAGCCGTCCTCAATCGGAAAAAGCGTTTCATCCGGCTGTATTCGCATGTGGCAACAGGACGTGATCGACCTGTTCAACCGGGTGCCGCTTCGGACAAAAGTCATTGTGCTGTCCAAGGATCCAAGCGGGGAAGCATAAGCGTTCGGCTGACGTCTGGGCTTCTGTGCAGATGATATAGATTGAAACTGGCTTTCTGGGGCGAAAGACCCAGAAGGCCACTTATCTTAAATTGCCTTTGCCAGAGCCACATCGTGAAACACTGCGCCGAAATGACAGACTGCGGCCGCGAGTACAAAAGCGTGCCAAATCGCGTTTTGAAATGGCAAACGTTTCCACGCAAAAAATACGGTGCCAATCGTGTAAAGCAAGCCGCCGGCTAAGATCATGTAGAATCCGAACACAGACGCATTCTCGGCAAGTGGCTTGGCCGCGAATACAACGACCCAGCCAAGACCGAGATAGATTTGCACGCTCAGGCGTTCCAACCCGGTCAATCCGGCCAACTTGATAAGTGCGCCGGCGACGGCACCGGTCCATACGATTGCTAAAAGAACCCCTCCCGTCCAGCCACCAATGATGATTGCAGCAAGGGGCGTATAGGTTCCGGCGATCATCAGGAAAATCGCTGCATGGTCCAGCCGTTTCAAGAGATCTGTTTTGTGATCCCTGGCGAACATGTTGTAGAGCGCCGAGCAAGTCAGCATCGCCATCAGGCACGCGGCGTAAATCATGACAGTGACCTGTCGCGCCGTGTCAGTTGTTTCCGATATCGTGATCGCGAGCACGATGGTGGCCGCCAGACCGAGTCCGAAACCCAATACATGAATGGTGCCGTCGGCAACAAATTCAGCGAGTGACTGTGTTCGCGAAACAACCATTTCCACCAACCCTGTTCCAGTAAACAAGAGTAATTCGAAGGGCATGTTCAAAACAAGAATTACACCATCCAAACTGAACCGGAGAAATGTTCGGCAAGTATCGCATTGTTTGGGGAGAGGTTCAAAAGACGTAGGTAGGAACCCGTAAGCCACGGAACCCTTGAACAAATTTCCTATTGTTGCTTTAAATGAACCGCAAATATTAACCGGGGTTTCAATCGCCTTATTGTCCGGGATCCAATGATGAGCAACCATCTCTTCGACGCATTGACTGCATATATTCAAGACCAGGAAAAGACATTTCTGGAAACGGCAGATGGCGAGTGTCTGACTTACCGGAACATGTTTGCCCGTTCGGCTCGATATGCGGGTGCCTTGCACAAACTTGGCGTTAAGCCGGGCGACCGGGTGGCTGCACAGGTGGAAAAGACATCTGACGCCTTAATGTTGTATCTTGCGACTATCCGAGCTGGCGCTGTTTTTCTCCCGTTGAACACCGCCTATACGCCCACAGAGATTGCCTATTTTGTCGGTGACGCGGAGCCTTCGGTCTTTGTCTGCGACCCGGCAAATGCAGATGCACTCGCGGGAACTGCACAAAAAGCTGGTGCCAGGCTTCAAACAATGGATGCGCACGGTGAAGGCAGTCTGCGCAATCTGGCTGACAGCATGCCGGATCAATTCGATACGCGACCCAGAGACGCTGACGATCTTGCCGCCATTCTCTACACTTCCGGTACGACAGGGCGTTCCAAAGGCGCCATGCTTAGCCACGACAATCTTTCGTCCAATTCCCGAACGATGGCGGCGTACTGGCAATTCAAAGACGATGATGTGCTGTTGCATGCCTTGCCAATTTTCCATACCCATGGGCTGTTCGTGGCAACCAACTGCCTGATGATGGCAGGTGGATCCATGTTGTTTTTGCCGAAATTCGACCTTGGGGATGTCATCAAGCTACTGCCGAAGGCCACAGCGATGATGGGAGTTCCAACGTTTTACACCCGTCTGCTGAATTCTGAGGCATTCACTGGGGATCTCGTAAAACATATGCGGGTGTTCATTTCCGGATCAGCTCCCTTGTCTGCAGAGGTACACAGGGAGTTTTCGATCCGAACCGGTCACGCGATCCTGGAACGCTACGGCATGACAGAAACCAACATGATCACCTCCAACCCTTACGATGGCGACAGGCGTCCAGGAACCGTCGGATTTCCTTTGCCCGGGGTTGGTTTTCGCATCGTCGACGCAAAAACCGGACGAGAAGTGCCACAAGGAGAGGTTGGGATCATTGAGGTGAAAGGTCCGAACGTCTTTCATGGCTATTGGCGGATGCCGGAAAAGACGGCACAGGAGTTTCGCTCTGACGGCTATTTCGTCACTGGAGATATGGGGCGTATCGACGAAGACGGATATATCTCGATTGTTGGGCGCTCAAAGGACCTGATCATATCCGGTGGCTTCAATGTTTATCCGGCTGAGGTTGAAGCATTGCTGGACGAACTGCCGGGCGTTGCCGAGAGCGCGGTCATAGGCGTGCCGCATCCGGACTTCGGCGAAGCAGTGGTTGCGGTACTGGCACTCAAGGAAGGTGAAACATTCGAGCCTGAGATCGTTCAAGTATCAGTGGCTGACAGGTTGGCAAAATTCAAACACCCTAAAATGGTACATGTTCAGGATGCGTTGCCGCGCAATGCCATGGGAAAAATTCAGAAGACTGTCTTGCGGGATCAGTACAAGAGCGACTTTTCCTGATTACGCGAGGTCGAACTGTTCGATTAGCTCAGTTCCGACCTGCTCACGGCCGCAAGGGCTTTTCCCCTTGTGAGTTTTGTTCCCGGAGATAGAGATAGGAAACCAGTAGTCCTGCGAGGAGAAGCAGACCGTTGGCAGCGAAAACCAGCGCATAATCGTTGCTTGCTGCAAGCACTACGCTGCCGATTGCAAGACTGAGCGTTGCCCCGGTTTGCCGGACGGTTGTGTTAAGTCCGCTGACCTCACCTCTGTGCTTTTCCGGCACCGAACCCATGACAACACGAAGAGAGGGAATGAAACAGAATGGCAGCGAAAAGCCCCAGATGAGCAGCAGAGGCAATAACAAATAGAGGGTATTAGCCTGAACTGAAGCTGCGATACCAAGTGTGCTGATGGCTGCGATGCAAAGTCCGACAAGAGCAGGAGTGCGTGAACCGAATTTGTCGGCGATTTGCCCCGCTAGAGGAGCTGCGATCGGCGCGGGCACAAAAGCAATGAACACAATGAGACCGGCCATCAATGGCGTGTATCCCTGGCCCTGTTGCAGGTAAAGGGCGACGAAGATGGCTGTCGTCATCTTGCTGAACTGACCGCACAGACTATTGAAGGTTGCTGCGGTGAGTGTCGGATTGCGCAAGAATTCAACGTGAAGAAGCGGTGCACTTTTCCCGCGTTCAAATACGAAGAAGGCTACGAATCCTGCCGCCGAACCGGTCAGTAACCCGAGAACCAGCGGAGAAGACCAGCCCAATCGGCTACCTTCCATGAGGCTGAAGGTCAACGCTCCCATGGATGCGGCCAGCAGTGCGAGACCGGTAAAATCGAAACCCGTTCTTTCTTCTCTAGGCATCGCGGCTTGTTTTGGAAAAAGCATATTGGCAGCGATCATTGCGACCAGAACCACCGGAATATTCAACACGAAGATCAGCCGCCAGGAGACGTAACTAGAAATGGCTCCGCCAAGCAGAGGTCCGGCTGCCAGAAACAATGTAGCTGTGCTCGCCAGAAAGCCGATTGCCTTGCCCCGCTCCTCGTCCGAAAAGGCATTTGAAACCGCCGTTATTGGAATTGGAAACAGCAAGGCCCCTCCCAGACCCTGCAACATCCGGGCTGTGATGAGCACGTCACCGGATTGTGCGACTGCCCCGAGTGCTGAACCCAGAATGAAGATAGATCCGGCAATCGTGATGGCTTTGCGTGGACCAATCAGGGATGAAGTCTTGCCTCCTGCCGCAACAAGGCAGGAAAACACGAGCAGATATGCGTTGATGACCCAGTGTGAGGTGGTTTCGACAAGGCCCAAATCCTTGCTGATCGACGGGAGAGCCGTCCCAAGAATGGTTTCATCCAATAGAATTAGGCCGGAAATGAGCCCCATGGACCAAAGGATCCACCACTTCCTGCCTTCTTCCGTGTGATGAAACATTACGTCGTCCTTGACTGGAAATGTCCGGTGCCGGGGAGCGTCATTTCAGTTTGAAAAAACAATAGACGGTGCAAAGGGCGAGCAGTGCTCCGATGAGCCAAAAGACCGAGCCAAATCCAGCTCCCATTGCAAGAAGCACACTCCCCAGCGTCACACCGAGCGTCCCGCCAATCAAGCGGGCTGAAATGATCAAGCCACTGACCTCTCCCTGTTTTTCTGGAGGAACCGAATTGACCGTTATCCTTCCTGTCGGGATCATCACGTAGGGCAAAGCGATCCCCCAAAGAAGGAGAATTGGTGCCAGAACGATGTAGTTTTTAAGCGGAAGCGCAAAGCCCATGAAGATGCTGGTAATGGCAATGACAGCCATGGAAACCAGAACAAGTCGGCGTGAGCTGTATTTGTCTGCGGCATTGCCTGCATGTGCCGAAAGAAATGGAAACGGGAAAACGGCAACGACTGTCGCCAGGCCTGCCCAAAGAGCCGAATAACCCATGTCCAGCTGCAGGAAATGCGGGATGTAAATGGCAACGGCGATCTTGCTCATTTGCGAAAACAGGATGACCAGTGCACTGGCGTGAAAGGCCGAGAGCTTGAACAGACGCACATCAATCAATGGGGCTTTTTGTTTGGCTTCATAGGCAAAGAAAACAACCAGGCAGACGGCGCCTGCAAGCAAACTGCCCATGATGACTGGTTTGGACCATCCGAAATCGGGACCTTCCATCAAGCCGAAGATCAGCGATGTCAGGCCGAACAGCAGCAAAACCAGGCCGACTTTATCAACATTGACCCGTTGGCTGTCCCGCTGCGGTTCTCGCCACAAAAAGCAAGTCAAGGTGCATCCGACTATGACGATTGGAATGTTGATCCAGAACACCCAGTGCCAGGAAAGAAAGTCGGTCAGAATTCCACCTATAAGCGGGCCTGACGCCAGAAAAATGGATGCCATGCCGGCCAACGTGCCGATCGCCCGACCGCGTTCACTTTCGCCAAAAGTGAGCGTTGCAGCCGCGAAAGAAACAGGGAACATAACTGCGGCACAAAGGCCTTGAACCACGCGCATGGAAATGAGCATCGCCGGGCCGTCCGAAAAACCTGCAAGCAAACTTGCCACTGCAAAAAGGGAACAGCTTGCAAGCAGCGCAGGTCTTAGTCCGAACAAGTCAATCGCCTTGCCGCCCAGGGCTGCAAAGCAGGTAAAGGCAAGCATGTAAGCATTCAGGATCCAGTGCGTCGTCGTTGGCGACAGGTGCATTTCGGAGCGAATGGTGGGCAACGTAACGCCGAGGACGGTCTCGTCCAGCATAACCAGGCCACCCAGAGCACCGACTGCCAGAAGCAGACCGCGTTTTCGGGCTGTTTCGCCAAGTGCAGCCATTCACATTCCTATCCACCAGCAGGGGCACAAAAGAGAACCATAGGTCAGAAGCGTTGATCGGGCATAGCGATTTTTATCTATGTTTTCCTGAGGCTTGGGGCCTTGCTTCCAAAAGCGAGAGTAGACAGCGCCTGTTCCGTCTGGTCACTCCAGGAGGCCAGCGCAGATGCCAGCTGGGCGGATGGGCTGTCATCCGGATCAGAAGCGCGCCGGACGCACCACCAATCAAGTGAAACACCTTCTTCGCTGATTGGGCGGGCGATCAATGTGCCATCAGCAAGTTCGGGTTCCACCACCCACTTGCTGAAGATGGCAACACCGAAACTGGCTCTGACGAGATCGATCACAGCTTCCGGCGTCGGCATCGGTGTCAGGCGGCGAAAGGGAAGTGTTGGTGCGCCCAGCAACGTGATCCAGTCAAACCCGGGTTCAGCCGTCAATGGATAAACGAAAAAACGTTCGTCGCCCATGTTCAGACTGTTGACGACTGGCTCGTCGGCTAGCGGGTGATTTTTCGACAGGACCGCAACAATGGCATCAGAGCCGAGTTTTATTGATTTGAACTTCGAAAGGGCCGGCTCGCGGCCGAATACGAGGGAAACGTCAACTGATCCATCAAGCAAAGATGCCAGCGGATGTGCGGTTGCACGCCCGGACAAGTCGACCGTAAGCCCGGCTTCATTCGCTTCCAGGTGATCAAGAAAGGCTGGAAACCAGTGGTAGCGGCTATAGGTCGCCTGACCCAGGCGCACCAGGGCCCGTGCGTCGCTGGCAGAGGCTTCAATTTCCTGCTCAAGTCGGAATAATTCAGACAGAAACTTCTCTCCGAGACGCCGTATCCGTTCACCCTCGGGGGTTAATTCAAAACCGGTTTCAACCTTTTGACTGAGCACAACACCAAGCCTGCGCTCGGCTTCGCGCAAGCGGTGCGAAGCCGCAGACTGGGTGACCCCAAGACGCAAAGCCGAAGCTGTCATGCTTCCGGTTTCACCGAGCGCTGAGAGTAAAGTCAGGTGATGGATACCGAGACGAGGAATCATAGGCAGTATGAAAGCATTTCATACTGAGAATGAAAACTAAGAATTTTGTTTGCAAACAATCAAGTTGTATCGACAACATATGTCGATATTCAGTTTACAGCGTTTCAAACTCACTCCCGTTTCAGCAACCCTTGTTATCGTTGCCTGCGCGGTTTGCTTTGGGCTGGTGCCAGTGTTTGTGAGGGAACTGCAAAGTCTGGGCAATGGGCCTGCGACCATCGCGCTCTATCGCTATGGATTTTCCGCGTTGGTCCTTCTTCCATTTCTACCGCTTGAAAAACATAAACGTGGTGGGGCGTTGCTTGTTGCCGGTGCCGGCGCAGTCCTTGGTCTCAGCCTGATAGGTTATCTGGACGCAATTGGAAACGCACCGGTGGCCGCTGCCGGCGTGGTCTATATGTCCTACCCGGTCTTTGCGGCCTTGTTTGCCTGGGTCATGCTGCGGCAGGTATTTACCTGGAGATCGTTAGCAGCAGCTGGTCTCGTGCTTGGCGCAGCTGCGCTTTTGCTGGATCCATCTACCTTGTCGCCAGAGGTGCTTATCGCGCTCGTCTGGGCCATACCTGCGCCCATTGCCTTTGGATTTCTGGTGGTGGTTCTCAGCGGAATGGCAGGCGAGCTGAATTCACTGGAGAGAACGGTCTGCGGACTGACAGGATCAATCGTGGGTCTCTTGCCTTTAGCTATTCAGGAAGGGCAGGGGTCCGTTCTGCCCGCCACGACACAAGAGTGGGGGCTCATCATCACTATGGGGCTGGCAACGGCGCTGATTCCGCAAGTTCTCTTCACGATTGCCTGTCAGAAGGTCGGACCGGTTCGCACCGCCGCTGCTGGGAGCTGTGAACTGCCAACCATGTTTATTGTGGGTTGGATGGTTTTCGGCGAGGCTGTTGGCTATCGCGAGATTTTCTCAGCACTTCTGGTCCTGTCCGCAATCCTGATCGCTCCAGCGATAGGGGCAAAACCAAGGGCTCAGGGACTGGAAGCAAGTGTTGCGTAATTTATCTTTAAAATAAGTATCTTGATGTTGAGATAAAAATGCCTATCTCTTGCGTGCCGAGGCAGATACAAGCCCCGAACGAATTTGGAGAATTAGGAACATGACAGCCCGTAAACCCGATCACCCGGTAGAGGACCTGTTTGTCAATCGTTGGTCGCCTCGCGCCTTTGATGGCGCAGAAATGCCGGAAGCGGATCTGAAGATCATATTGGAGGCCGCGCGCTGGGCACCTTCTGCTTTTAACATTCAGCCATGGCGATTTGTCTATGCACTTCGCGGTGACAAAAATTGGCAAACCCTGGTCGAGTTGCTGAACCCATTCAATCGTGATTGGGCCCAGCATGCTTCGGCGCTGGTCTTTCTGTTCTCGGACACGGAAGTGGATGGCAAGGAGGGCAAACCCAATCGTTCCAATGGAAACCATTCTTTCGACGCCGGTTCAGCCTGGACACATGCGGCCTTGCAGGCGACCGCACTTGGATACCACACGCACGGCATGGCTGGCATTTTGAAAGATGAGATCCACGAAAGACTTGGCGTTCCACTGCGCTTTACGCCCCATATCGGCTTTGCAGTAGGCAAGCGCGGCGATGCCGATCAATTGCCGGAAAGCCTGCAGGCGCGCGAGACCCCGAGTGCTCGCAAGCCTCTGGAAGAAATCGCTTTTTCTGGTAATTGGGCCTGAAACGTTATTCCAGCCCTTTGAATAAAACTGCAGGCGGACCAAAGTCACGAGGCCGCCTGCATACTCTAAAACGACTTGCCACTTTGTTCCGCAGTGAATGCTTGCGGGACATTTACTGCCTATGTTGGAAGCGCATAAAGTTTCGCCGAGCGCAAATAATTTCGCGAAGAGAGTAATCCCGTATCAAACTGCCTTCATAAATTACAACAACTTAGACGGAATGTCTGATTCAGTCTAAGTTGTTGGAATATATGTTTTGCTTCGACTCAGGCTATTGCGCATCCTTCCATGGTCAAAGAGCACCATCTCGATTTTCCGACCCAATGCACCGCTTCGATCAGAGTTTGTCCCAAGTCCGGTCACGGCTTATTCCGTTGAAAAACTCATGGGTGCGCGCGGCGACAGCCAAAATTTAGCATCCTGTTTCTTCAGAGCCAAATCTGAACAAACGCATTTCATTAGAATGCGTCAACTGAAACCATTTTCTCCAAATTTGATACGAAAAACACAATGCCGAGTTTTTCAACGGAATAGGCCCGGAGCGGTCATTCGCCAAGAGACATGCAAACGGCTGGTGCTAATCCATAACTTACCTTGAAAACTGAGCGGCGGAATCATAATCCGCGTGTCGGGGTTCAAGTTCCTCCTCCGCTATCAATTTTACAACGAAATCACTGACAGTTACGTCTCAAGCTCCGCAGTCGCGTCTTCGTGCGAAACGTCCGGGGTTGCATTCTGGGTTTCAAATTCTTGGGCTTGAACGCAACGGATTGCGTCGGGTCGCCACTCCTTTTACGAACGACAGGATTGGAACCCGTTGCTGACTGGCAGCTTTTGGTCTTTGGCATGTGGAAGCGGGCAATTACCCAATTTAGCTGAGCCCCTAGCTACAAGGCCAATCGGTTTCTGCAAGGCTTTCGATTCCTGCCCCTCTTGTTCAGAGCTCCGGCCCATTTTTTGCCACTTCTACGCTGAACGCATTTGCTCATCAACGCAGTGACAGGGAGTACAGAAATCCACAACCCCACGACATATTCTCAGATCATCCGTTGTCTGATGCCTTATAATCTGATTGTTCCCCGTCAGCGCCTATGGGTCCAAAGAAGCTGACGGGGACAAAATGAACGGCAAGCATTTTCTCCACACATTGAACTAGGGTCAGGACCCATTAATTTGATTGAAATGGCGCAACAAACGGCAATGAGCTGCAAGGAAAAGCGCGATAAGCGGGCTTTCTGCCCGGGTGAGCGGATTGACGCAGCAGATCGAAGCCGCTTTTGCGTCCCTTTGGGATAGGGTGAATTTGCTCAGCAACGTCGTTGCAAATCTTTGAAAACCATGCGGTTTCCTACAGTTTTGCGCCTCGTATCCGAACAAATTCATTCCTACCATTTCATCCAAATTAATGGGTCCTGACCCTAAGGTGCGACACGTGAACAATGCATACTTATCGTGCCAGTTCAGAAAGAGGTCGGCTCGTTGTTCTATTTCCGGCAAACAAAGCCGGGCGTTGCTACGACTCTGCTGACATTGAGCAAAGCCCAGACACCTGCCTCAACGAGTGTTCCGTCACGCAAGATCTTATAAATTAACACGCTCCTGCCGACCTCACCTATTTGTCCCCAATGATGGCAGGCTGTTGAGTTGTCGTTCTGAGCATGACAACTCAGTTCTCGCGAGCGCTCAATCCCGTGGTCATCCCACGTGTACACACCGCGCACGCCTTCGACCGTAAACGTGTGATTTGGGTCATCAGGATGAACGCAAACAATGTCCGAGGCTTGGGCACCGAAGCAACAGATTGCGAGTAGAGCGGTTAGCAGGGTCGTCGCGAGCAGTTTAATCATCCCAAAGGTTACGCACCTCCACCCACCCGAGGCAAGGTCTTGAGACCGCATCGGCAGTTTTGGCCGCAATGTAAACCCTAACTGCAGTTAAGATTAATGTTCGCATACAGGCGTATTCACCTGATGCTGATACGCCAGGGCATCCGAATGAACCAGAAGAAGTTGAGACGCCTCTATCGCGAGGAAAAGCTTCAGGTCCGCAAACGTTTGGCCGGAAGCGAGCTTTGGGCATCAGACGGCCGATGGTGCTGCCAAGCAGACCAAACGAGCGGTGGAGCCTGGACTTCGTATCAGGTGCTTTCGCGGTCGGCCGTCGGTTTCGGATTTTGGCCGTGGTCGATGACTACGGTCGCAAGTGCCTGACGCTGGTGGCCGATCTGTCGTTGTCCGGCTTGTGCGTTAACTGGTTTCATGTTGTGTCCCTCTAACTATGACCGCCTCAAACTCAAATCAGATAACTCAAGCAGTCTTTTGAAGACTGGTCACTGCAAGACGACTGCCAGAACCACAACTATAATCATGGAAATCGCCATACAAATATTTATTGCCCTGTGAACTCGCGGCGACAAATCCAACCGGTGGAGTGTCACCCCCACCCAAAGCCAAACAAAGTGGATAGGTAGCCAAATGGCGTTCATTACCAAGAACTTCAGGCCAACCTCTGTCATGTAGTCTTCAGGTAAAAAAGCGAAGCCGGTAAACAAGGCTGTGTTCACAGCGTAGGCTTTGGGATTGAAGATTTGTAGAATGACGCCTCCCAGAACTCCGGGTGGGCGCGCACGCTCAATGAATGCCAAACGCGCACCAGCGAATGCAATCCGCAGCGCCAAATAGGTGAGATAGCAAAAGGAAACAGCAAAGAGCAGAGTTCGAACGCGCGGGTCGGCCAAGATCAATGCCCCGAGGCCACTCACAACAATGAACGCCACGAGGTTGGAGCCAAGAAAGAGGCCGCCAACATACTGACTGCCCGATCGAAATCCGAAACCAGCTCCGACACCGGCAGTCGAAAGAACACCCGGGCCAGGAGTTATGATGAGAAAGAAGACGGCGGCGGCAAAACCCAACATCGCGTTAGTTCACTCTTCTTGACCAGACACTGGATGGGTCTTTAATGGTTGTTCCTGCAGTTTCAGGCTTTGCTGCACTTTGAAGGGGTCCGTTTTGCCGCGATGTTATCGATCCCATATTGGCAAGCCGAAAGGACCGCACCCGTCAAGCGTAGCTCTGCCGACGTAGTCTGAGTATTGTGCGTCCAACTACTCGGCGGCCTGTTTGTAGGCTCTGGCGAATTTTATCAAGGCGTCATCGTCGCAAGCTTCGATCGGTGTGAAGTCCTGATGCGCGATCCAATCCGCTCGTGTGGGCGTGCGGATGTAGTTCGAAACCGCATTGAGCGTCAGGTAAACTATCTTGCGCGGGAAAGGTGTGATATTGCCCGCCGAACCATGCACCAGGTTTCCGTGGAAGATCAAAACCCCTCCTGGCTTGCCAGTGGGGGCAACCAGGCCGCCTTCGTCCACCAACTTGGTGACCGTCTCGTTGTCCAGTGTCCAAAGCGGATAACTCGTTGTTGAGGTGTCGTGGCCGGCTGCGAGTACCCCGTGCTTGTGGCTTTTCGGGATCAGCATGAGCGGTCCATTAAACGCGAAGACCTCGTCGAGGAAGACCGAGATGTTCATGGCTCGAGGTTCAGGCATACCGTCGTCGCGCGCCCAGGTGCCATAGTCTTGATGCCACTGCCAGACATCACCGGTGAAGCTGGCCTTGGCGTTGATCTTGTACTGATGCATGTACACTTTTTCGCCAAACACCTGCTCCAAAGGCTCAATCAGGCGCGGATGTTGCCCGAGAATTCCGAACGCCTCGTTGTAGGTATGGGCAGCAAACGCCGTTCTTGGAGCACCTGACGTTTCTCGCCAGACCTCGGGGCGGTCCTGATCGTAGATGCGCTCGGCCTCCGCTTTCAGAACAGCGACTTCTTCTGGTGAGAACGCTTCGGGCAGAAAAATCCAGCCCTCCTCATCAAATTGCTTGATCTGCTCTTCTGTCAGTTTCATGTCGGTTCTCCTCGCTGATCCATTTGGATCTAGTTGTCATGCATCTGGCCGATCCGTTGTCGGATCTCTTCTCCAGCGCGCCGAGCGTGTTCTTTTGAGCGTGCCTCCGCCAGTTCCGCATCCCCAGACAGAACCAGAGCGGCAATTTCAGCGTGTTCATTCCAAATGACTGATCTGTGGTCTTCGTCGTCCAGAACGGCTGCCATGGAACGCGTGAATTGCGGCCATTGCTCGGAAACCGTAAACGCAATCTCCGGATTGCCTGAAAGGTTGTGCAATGCCTTATGGAACGCGACGTCGGCGCGCACCATCTCCATCGTGTTCGTGTCTGACGGCAGCGCTGCGCCCGCATCCAGGGCGGTCTGCAAGGTGTCCAATTCGGCTGTCTGCGCACTTCCCTGTGCCACCCGCATTGCCGCTAGCCGGGCTGCCAAACCATCGAGCACTTCGCGTACTTGATAAAGGTGCCAAATCTGCGTTGCGTCCAATGGCGCCACAGCCAAGCCCTTGCGACCATGCTGTACGACCAGTCCTTGATGCTTAAGCACCTGCAGCGCATGACTTACGGGCTGGCGCGAAACATCTAGTAACTCTGCGACCCGGCCCTGCGTCAAACGTTCCCCTGGCGGCAGGCGACCTGCCGAGATCGCTTCAACCAATCTGCCGTGGACCAGATCTATGAGGGCGGGTTCCGGCTTGAGCGGGTCAAGCATTGTGGCGTTTTGCTTTTCTCTGACTTGAATATCTTGTGTTGACATCGAAGTTGCTATCTTTGAATTTGGAATTCCGAATGCAGAATTTCAAATTGTGCTGAGCGTGTCAAGAAACGCGCTGAAAGGGAGGCGCATGTTCGTTTATGAGGAACTTCTGGCGCGAGCAGAGGAGAAAAATCCGGTGCGGGTTGGATTGATCGGCGCCGGCAAGTTCGGGTCGATGTTTTTGAGCCAGGTACCAACCACGCCCGGACTGCGGGTAGCAGCTATAGCGGATCTGCGTCCTGACAACGCTCGCAAGGCATGCACCGAAGTCGGTTGGTCTGACGAGTTGATCAGGGAGGTCGCCTTTACCGATGACGCTATGACCATGATGGCGCGCGACGATGTGGATGTTGTTGTTGAAGCCACCGGCAACCCTGTCGTGGGCGTGGTTCATGCACGTGAGGCAATCCGGCAAGGACGGCATATCGTTATGGTCAATGTCGAGGCCGATGTGCTGGCTGGAGCCCTCTTGGCACAAGAAGCGCGCGAAGCGGGCGTGGTCTATTCCATGGCCTATGGCGATCAACCCGCCCTGACCTGCGAATTGGTAGAGTGGGCAAGGTCCTGCGGTTTCAACGTTGTGGCAGCTGGCAAGGGCACAAAATATCTGCCCAACTACCATGGCTCCACGCCGGACACGGTATGGGAACACTACGGTCTGACTGCAGCCCAAGCAGCAGAGGCCGGGATGAACGCGCAAATGTTCAACAGTTTTCTCGATGGCACCAAGTCCGCGCTGGAAATGGCTGCGATTTCCAATGCTACTGGCCTTACTTCCCCCGCAGACGGGTTATCGTTTCCTCCTGCCGGGATGGATGATCTGGCGCATGTTTTGCGGCCGGTCGCAGAAGGCGGTCAACTTGAGCGGAAAGGCATGGTTGAAGTTGTATCCTCGTTGGAACGCGATGGCCGACCAGTTTTTCGGGATCTTCGCTGGGGAGTTTATGTGGTCATCGAAGCGCCGAACCCCTATGCCGCGGCGTGCTTCCGGCAGTACGGTATGAACACGGATGCCAGCGGACGTTATTCTGCGATGTACAAGCCGTTCCACCTTATAGGACTGGAGTTGAATGTCTCGATCTTGTCCGCAGCTTTGCTCGGCAAGGCAACCGGATCTACTTTGACTTTCGAGGCCGATGTCGCGTCGACCGCCAAGCGTGACTTGGTTGCCGGAGACTTGCTCGATGGAGAAGGCGGATCGACCGTCTGGGGCAAGCTATTGCCTGCACAAAACTCACTAGATCTGCATGCGCTGCCGATAGGCCTATCCCATGGTGCGAGGCTCAAAAACAACATCGCCGCCGGCCAGACTGTCACCTGGGCAGATGTTGACATCGACGACACCGCTGACGCCGTGAAAATTCGCCGCGAGATGGAGAGGCATTTCAGAAAGTCCTAGTGGCGTTCCGAGGGCAGATTGCAATGACCAGAGCCGCACGTACCTTTGTATATTTCCAGTGTTCTGGTCAGTGAGGACTTTCCGGTGAACTGCACCGAAGGCTCACTTTGCACCCATATTGAAAGCAGTCGCTAGGGCCCCAACCGGACCATGGCGCTCGGCGCAGCCAATGTCCGCTCCAAGCCCGCATTGTTGAAAAAGCCTGTATTGCCCAGGTGTCAAAGTGCTGGGTCACGCATTGTTTTTGAACCGCAGTTTCGGTGATGACAGGCCGATAATGCGATGCACGGGCACTGCTTCGGCTACCGATCAGATTTCCGCAAGATCTCAACTTTGGTTTTTTCAGATTGGACTAAAGGCTTTGGGATTCAATTTCTGGAGTCAGACTGGAAAAATTCCGGGAGCCCCTCCCGCCAGCGGCGATGTCTCCGGATACGATCCCAAAATATCTGACTGGGTACTGTGCAGGTTTCATATCAGATGCGCAGTACTGCTGATGTCGCCCGGTACCCACATGGCTTCAGTCATAAAATATCCCGCCAACCGGTGTCGCGGACGGTTTTAATTGGGGCATCTGCTGCTTACCAAACACCGATTCAACTGTTGATTTGGCACTCGTCCATGGCTTGAATAGAGCAATTACCAATTAGTATTTTCTTTGCTCGATAGTTCGCGGATGCTGATTTCAAGCAGGCTGACAATATCTCTATTTCTAACATTCAGGTAATGATAAGTACCCGTTTGATAGAGCACCGGAGCGAGTTTGATCATATTCGTAGTTGCCGGGTAATCCTTTGCTAAAATCTCATCGGCGCTGCTTTCCGTGGCGATCGCGACATCGATACGCCCCCTCGCCAACATCCTCATGAGATCAGGATAGGTTGCAACTTCAACCGCACTCCTCCCCGACAGAAAACCTTTCGCCCATCTCACGCCTGTCACATACCCAACTTCAAGCCCGGCGAGTTCCTTGACGCTCCCGCCAAAAGTCTTTGCCAACGCAGGGTTTGTCGAATAGGCGAAACCTCGAAGTGTGTTCACCGGCTCACCCACTCGAACGAGGTTGAGATGATTTTTCTCAATAGCCGGCACACGGGCCGCATCACCGTCTAATTCTCCAGAATCGGACCATACGATGGACCGTTGCGCCGGGAGCGGAACAAATTCGACCATCAATCCAGCGTGCATATAAACTTGGGCCAGCCGCTTGATCGCAGTCGCATGACCGATGCTACCTATTATGTAACCGATGCGGTAGACCTTGTCCTGAGCCTCTGTCGCGAGACCGGGCAGTGTATTCACCAGGCTAAAAAGAATAGTGAAAACAAAAGCTACCTTGCGATGATGCCGCATCTTCGGTCAAGCTCCAAGACATGAGAACCGATCTTTATTTCAGAATGTTAGCCTTTTTTGTCTGCAATTCGAAAGACATTCAGATATCTTGGAGTTGTTAGGCGCGAAAGTCCTTGCGATCTCCCCGGTTCTCTCCTTGAGTCGGAGTGCAGCGAACTCACACTTCCCGCCCAGATTGCGCGTTGTGAAAAACGGTCCACATCGGCACTTCCGGCCCAAACCTGACTTAGGTGGGAACCGATCAAAGGTCTGCCCCGCTGTATCCGCTACGGTTTCGGCAAGAGCACCAATATTTCTTTTAAGGAAAGAACGCGGAGCTGAGCGCGCCTCAGTTTGTCACGGCCTCAGCTATCTGCAGGAAGGCAAAGGGTGGGATCCGGTCCAGCTTCCTTGCGACATCCATGTTGACCACATAGGCAAAATCTGTCGCACGCACAATTGGCAGGTCGCCGGGGGTCGCGCCGTCTCGCAGGATTTTGAGAGCCTGGCCTGCGGCGAGCTGACCGACATCGTAGTAGCGCGCCGCAATCGACAAGAGCGCCTGTTTTTCCCTGACAAGGCTCTCATATGGGCTGACAATGGCAATGCCGTTTTCCACCGCGGATGAGGTATAAAGATCGCCGTTCTTGCGTAGATAGGAACTAGAACCGAGATAAATCCATTCAACGCCCTTTTTGCGAAGCTCTGCCATGCGCTCCGGGATCGTCCCCGGGTCAGGCGCGCCTTCGTTGCCCGGGTCGAGCTCCAGCGCCACCAGCTCGATCCCTAGCGTCGGGGCCAACGCTTCCAGCTCCTTTTTCTTGATCGCCGAATTGCGCTCATTGGAATTGTACAAGAGCCCAAGTTTTGAAAATGCCGGATCGTATTGCCGGATGACCTCGATATTGACGCTTTCCGGTACCCGGTTGAATGTGCCGGTAACGTTTTTCCGCCCGCTTGCCTCGAAACTTTCGGCGATGTTCGTTCCGAAAGGATCGGCAACGACCGTAAAAACGACCGGGATGTTGGAACTGATGCGATCGGGCCTGCTATCCTCCAGCGTTCCGATCAATCCCATCGTCACGCTGGTGCCAAAGGTCAAGACCAGGTCCGGACGTGTTTCGTTGATCTCCGCGACAATGGCCGACAATTGCGCTTTGTCCTGATTGATGTCCCTGACGACCACACTTGCCGGAAAACCGCTGTCGGCGATTGCGGTCTTGAAACCTTCACACAGATGTTCGCAACCCTCATAGAAAATCCCGAGGATCGTGCGCCGGTCTTCCGCAAAAGACGACGGAACGAAAGCTATTACCATTGAGGCGAAGAGAAGCAGACTGCGCAGTCCAGGCACACTATCCCCCATGAGCTTTCCGAGGTGATCTTTTCCAAAAGACTAACTCAGGTCAGTCGCGAATGCACGTTAACGCTGCATCACACAGGCAACCGCTTCAGGAGCACGGTTGCGGCAAAGGCGGCTCCAACAAGTGTCCAGGCCGCGACAGCACCGAGAGCAGCGACATAGCCAAAGGCGCCGGCGATCGCAGCAACGGCAACGAGCCCCATGACGCTTCCAAGCCGTTCAAGCGTCCGCAGTGAACCGAGCACGGCAACTGAGCCTGCCTCCTTCAGCTCGCCTTCTGCGAGTTTCATCACTAGGGAAACCTGCGCACCCCGTGCCAGGCCATAGCCGATGCCGGAAACTGCCAACCCGGTAACCAATGCCCAGGAGACCGGCCAAAGACCGAAAAGCACCAGCGACGCACCGGACGCAAGGCATGCGAGAACCGCGACCGGTCCGACGGGAAGTCCGGCCGCCGCAAGGCGCCCGCCGATGGGTCCGGCCGCGATCACACCGAGGAAAAACAACGTCAAAGCGCGCCCGATATCGGCGGTCGACGCACCGAGATCATCAAGCGTCAGTGCGGCAAGATAGGAGACGAATGCCTGTAGGATCACGCCCATGGGGATCGCAATGCCGAAGACAATTGCCGCAAAACGTGGATTGCCGAGCGGCGCCAGAATTCCAGCGAAGTTGAAACGTTCCCCTTTGTGCTCGCTGGCCCCTGCACCGGGTACGATCAGCCAGGTGCTCAACAAGGCCGAAACGCCAATTAGCAAGGCGCTCAAAAGAAAGACGTTCTGCTGCCCCAGCCGGTCGGCAAGAACACCGCCGAGCGCGACACCGGCCAGCACGCCGCCGAACAGGACCAGCGTGAAGGTTCCAAGCACACTGTCCCGGTTTTCAGACGTCGCCGTGTCGATGACATAATCCTGACAGGCCAGCGTGATGATGGCATATCCGATGCCGGTTAGCGTGCGCCAGAAAATGATCTCCTGCGCCGTTTCGGCAAAGTAAAGCCCGATATGGGCTGCAATCATTGGCAAGCCGGCTGCGAGAAAGAGCGTTCTGAGGCCAAAGCGCTGATTTAGCCCCCGGGCGAAGGGGGACGCGAATAAAATTGCAAGTAGATAGCCTGCCAGCGGCAGACTGATGAGAACGCTTTCATCGAGCCACGGCCAAAGGTTCTCGGACGCGCGTGTGTACAGCGGCAGGAAGGCGAGCGGCAGCTCGTCGGCTGCGGCAAACAGGAAGAGCGCGAGCCGGATATCGGTAAAATAGGAGATCCTGAGTGGTGCCGGCGGTCCGTTTTCAAGGCCGAAGTGCCGCTTCAAACCTTCAAGCGAAGCGTCCGCAACACTATCCCCTGCGCTTGCAACCACCTGTTCCAGCCGCCGGTAGACATCGGTAGAGCGTTCCGAAAGCTGGCGCATCAAACCGGCGATCACGGCCTGGTGTCCTGGTGTTGCAGTTTTGGAAAAGTCTCCGCTGGCCTGAAGCGCGGCTAGACGCTGCAGTCTGTCGAGCGAGGCCGTCAGCGAGCGGCTAGTCAGGAGCACCATCACTTCGTAGGCGAGCAGGATCGTCACGAGAACAACCACGCTCATGTCGAGAAACACATCCCGAAAGCGCTTGGCGATGAACGCTGGATCGATATCGATTACGACATAGGCAATTTCTTCGCCTTCATAAAGGATCGGGTGGCTGCGTACGTCCTTCCGCTGACGCGGCGGTGCTAGATACGGATCGATCCGTTCGCCCGCTTCCAGGACGATCCGGCCGGTGGCCACCGCTACGTAGGCGACTTCGGGCAACTGCGTGAGCATGTCGCCGAAATAATTTTCCGCTCCAACCAGATTGTCGAGCGGCGCACCGGCCTCTATTGCCCGCTGGACATTGTCGCTGACAACAACCCCGACGAGGTTAGCGCGCGCGGCAAGCTCAGGCTCGATGGATCTGTTAACATCCCGCAAGACCAGAAGGCCCAAAATTGTGGCGGAGACGACAATTGCAGCGGCGGCCACCGGTGCGAGCTTGAGGGCAAGAACACCAGCCAGCGAACGCGTCCGTTCCGGCGATTGAGGTGCGCGGGAAGTCTCAAAACCTGGTGCCAAAGCAAGGTCATCGGAGCCAAGCGATTTGATGACCGCATCGTATTGCCGCGAGGCCTCGACAAGGTTTGCGTTGAGTCGCGACACTTCCAGTTCAAGTGCTCCCTTGCCTAGCGGTGCATCCTCGGCAGGCTCGCTCCTCTTACCGATTGCGCCAAGGCCGTCGATTGCCCGGCGCGGACCTGCCAGCAGGATTCTGAGCAGGAAATAGGCGACTGCAGAAATCGCGAGCCAGATCAGAAACCCGGCAATTGCCATTTTCCGGAAGATTGCAGAGGACGCCGCCGAGAGCCTGTCCTTCGGGTAGGAAACGGTTACGGCGGCAACAGCTTCGCCGTCGGCTCGTTGGATCGTGTGGCCACTGATGACCTCCGTTTCGGTTTCCGTCCCCCAGGTCGTACCGTCAGCGAGGTGCATTCGCCGCAGCACCTCGCTGCTCACCGATGGCGGGCGCGGGGTCTGGGTGCTGTGAACGACAATACCGGACGAATTGAATGTGTTGGCAACGCCTATTTCTGCATCCATGTCGCGGGCGCGCAAAACGACCTGATCTCCATTTCGGATCATGGAGACCGGCAGGCCCAGATCAACGATCGGCTTGTAGGAGGCAACGATGGTCTGGCTGATGACGGCAATACGCTGGCGCAGCAGCTGAGAATAGATCGCGTCATGCTGGAGAACCGCCAGCAATCCGAGCAACACCTGGACAACACCGATCACAATCGTGAAGGCAAGCCAGCTGCGAAACAACATGTCCTGACGCCCCCTTGCAGAATTACTGATTGCTTCGGCGTGGTCGTAACCGCGATTGCAACCACCATTCCGCACCGGCGGCATGCCTGTCAAATATTTTGCTTTTCCCGGTGTCTATAGTACCTCGCCCCAATAAACCTGGACAGTGCAACCTGCAGCGGGAGCCCAATTGTGTATCTGCCCACCGGGTTCGTTTTTGTCGCATAACCGTCATTGGTCGCCGGCGCGGCGAATTCACATTCCCCGCCCAATTTTTAATTTGTGTGCATTGCACATCTGTTCCTTTTTTGGGATGTTTACAACGGTTAGGCCGCGCTTGAGGCTTGGACAATCAAGAGAACCTGGAACTAACTCGCAGGATTTTCCTTCGGTGGTACGTAGACAAAAAAAATGCGCTAAGTCCGCGAATTGTTGTGCGAACAATCGCGGCCATAATTGCTTTGTTTCCCTAAACGGCAAGCAAAACTTTACGCACTTTCCTGAAGTCTTCCTGCCATTTCAAGTTTGCGAAACGGCAGGTCCCTCCGTCGAAGTATTGGTTTTTTTTCGCGAAAACTTCTCTCTGGTTCTCTGGACCGCAACATAGAGCACCGGGATCATAATGAGCCCGATGGTGCTGTCCAGGATCATGCCGGTAAAGACCGGCAAACCCAGGGAAACGCGGCTGGCAGAACCAGCGCCGCTGGCGAATACCAAGGGCAGAACCCCGACAATGAAACACAGACCGGTCATCGTGACAGGGCGGAAACGTGTATGCGCTGCGCTGATGGCCGCATCGGTGATGCTCATGCCTTCGTCCCGGCAGTTACGTGAGAACTCCACCAGCATGATGGCTTTCTTGGCAGCCAGACCGATCAGCAGGACCATGCCGATCTGGGCATAGATGTTGTTGTTCAGCACTTCGATGAAGTAGAGCGGAATAAGCGCACCGCACACGGCAAAGACAGCCGATAACATGACCGACACCGGCAACAACCAGCTTTCATACTGCGCTACCAGACAGAGGTAGGCGAACAGGAACGCAAGCAGGAAAATGTAGAGAACATAGGAGCCTGCCTGGATTTCCTGCAATGACATGCCTGTCCATTCGACCGAGTAACCGTCGGGCAGAACATTTTCTGCGATCTTTTCAAATGCAGCAATGCCTTGGCCCGTGCTGTGACCCATGCTGGTCAGACCCTGTACGGCTGCTGATCGTTCCAGGTCGTAACGGGTTACGCTTTGCGGGCCGACGACCGGTTTCAGGCTAACCAGCGTGCTCAGCGGTATCATGTCGCCGGAAGATCCCTTGACGTAGATATTGTCGATGTCCTCAAGCGATTGCCGGTATTCGGCTTCTGAAGAAATGATGACCCAGAAGATCTTGCCGTCGAGCAGGAAATTGTTGACGTAATAGGACCCCAGATTTGCCTGTAATGCCGAAAAGATGTCGCTGATATCAACACCCAAAGCCTCGGACTTGTCGCGATTCAATTCGACCTGGTACTGGGGCGTGTTCGCCGAAAGGGAACTGAAAGCCCGCATGAAGACCGGATCGGCATTTGCCGCAGCCAGCACCGCATTGGTCACGGCGCCAAGGTCAACGACGCTGCCACCGGCATCATCCTGGATCTGTGCGGAGATGCCGCCGGAAATGCCAAGACCATCAATAGGTGGCAGAGGAAATACGAATGCCTTTGCCTGGTCGACCGTGGCAAGTTTCTCGTTGATAGCACGGAGAATATTGAACCACTTTGTTTCCTTGGTTGTGCGTTCATCCCAGGGTGCCAGGATTGCAATAAGGGTCAGGTAATTGGACCCGTTGCCCGCAATGATGCTGAAGCCGGAGACGGAAATCACGTCATTGACGCCCTCCACGTCGTGCATCAGCGTTGTCATGGATTTCGCCACGGCTTCCGTTCGCTGAAGCGACGCACCGTCTGGAAGCTGAACATTGGCGAACAGAACCCCCTTGTCTTCCAGCGGAATAAACCCGGTTGGTGTATTCTGGAACATGTAGACCGTGGCAACAATCGCCACAACGAGGATAAGCAGAGACGCCGTCACGCTTCGAAGCATCACGCGGACCAGCCTGACATATCCGTTGCGTACCTTGTCAACGATTGCCCCGAACACCCTCAAGGGCATGAACGGCTTTTTCTTGTCACACTTCAACAGCAGGGAGCACAACACCGGAGCCAGCGTAAGTGCGTTCACGGCGGACAGACAGAAGGCGACCGTGATGGTTAGCGCGAACTGAAGATAGATCTTTCCCGTAATGCCTGGGAAAAAGCAGACAGGGACAAAAACCGCCAGAAGCACAAAGGTCGTTGCGATGATCGGTCCCGTGACCTGGCTCATTGCTTTCAACGTGGCTTCCCTGGGTTCAAGCCCTTCTTCTTCCATCAAACGCTCGGTGTTTTCGATGATGACAATGGCATCATCGACGACGAGTGTGATGGCAAGGATGACGCCGAACAGCGTGATCAGGTTGGCCGTGAAGCCGAGCATGAAGAGAATGGCAAACGTACCCAGCAGTGACACGGGAATCGCGACTGCAGGGATAAGAACTGCCCTGCCGCTCATCAGGAAGAGAAAGACGACGAGGACCACGAGACCTGTGGTCATGGCAAGTGTCGTCAGGATTTCATCGATTGATGCGCGAACGGCCTTGGTGATGTCATATAGAAGGCTGTATTCAACGCCTTCTGGAAAACGCGCCTTCATCTTGTCGAGTTCGGCATAAACGCTCGTCGCCACATCCAACGCGTTTGCACCCGGAGACTGATAAACCGCAATCGCCGCCGATGGCTTGTTGTTCAGGGCTGAAAAGGCAGCATAGGAACTGGACCCAAGCTCAACTCTGGCAACGTCTTTCAATCTTACCAGCTGACCGGACGCGTTTCCCGAAACAACGATATTGCCAAATTGCTCCGGTGTTTCCAGCAAGCCTTGAGCTTTTAACGGGAACTGGAAGTCCGTCGGCCCGGCAAACGGCGCACCGCCGATCTGGCCAGCAGTCGCGCGGGCGTTCTGGGCTTGAATGGCATTGGAAAGATCGTTTGCGGTCAGATTGAGCGCCGTCATTTGATCCGGCCGCATCCACACGCGCATGCTGTAATCCAGCGGCCCGAACTGCGAGACGCTGCCGACACCGGGCAGACGTGACAGGCGATCTTGTATGTGAATGGTCGAATAGTTGCTCAGGAATATGGCGTCCCGGCTTTCATCCGGCGAAACCAGATTGATGACCAGAAGCATGTTCGAGGACTGCTTCTTTGTGGCAACGCCGAGCGTTCTTACAGACTGAGGCAGCAGAGGTTCGGCCAGCGATACACGGTTTTGCACGTTGACCGCGGCAATGTCGGGATCTGTCCCGATTTCAAATGTGATCGTCAGCTGGTATGTGCCAGCATTGGAACTGGTCGAGGACATGTAGATCATGTCCTCAACGCCATTCACCTGATCTTCAATCGGGATGGCGATGGACTTTTCGATAAGTTCTGAATCGGCACCTGGAAACTGTGCCGTCACGACAACCTGAGGCGGTGTAACATTCGGATATTCCGACACCGGGATCAGGATAATCGCGATGATGCCGACGAGAGAAGCAATCAGTGAAAGAACGAGCGCGAAATTCGGGCGATCAATAAAGAACCTGGATAACATGGTCGCGTGCCTTACCTATTTGGTAGCTTCGATAGGGTCGACGGCCATGCCGGGCTGGACTTTTTGCAACCCCTGCACGATCACCTTTTCACCTTGCTTCAATCCGGATTTCACTTCCCAGAGTGGTCCGGCTTGTTTACCGAGTTTGATATCCTGCCGCTGTGCCTTGTTGTCTGCGCCTACGATGTAAACGTAATGCCCCTTGGCATCGAGCTGGATCGCTGACTGCGGGATCGCAGAGATTTTTGGCGGGTTGGCATCCTGCACGGAGACATTCACAAATTGACCGGGGATCAAAAGGTTTTTCGGATTGTCGAAAGTAGCGCGCATTTCGACGGTGTCACTTCCCTCGTCAATGGACGTTCCGACATAGGTTATCTTGCCGGTTGAGGGATATTTTGAACCGTCCGCCAGACCCAGATCGACCAATAGCGTGGATGTGTCATTTCGGACAAGTCCGGCCTCCCGGTCTTCGATCAGGTCTTTCTCGCCCATGTAGAAACTCACATAGATCGGGTTGACGCTGGTGACCGTTGCCATGGTGCCGGTATTGGAATCGACCAGATTGCCTACGTTGACGTTGGTCTTGGTGATACGTCCGTCGATTGGGCTGTAAATGTCGGTGTAGCCGAGATTGATTGTCGCAGTGTCCAGATTGGCCTGCGCCTCATCGACATTCGCCTGATCTCCTGACATCGTTGCTTTTGCGCTATCGTAAACCGCCTGAGAAACATCGCCTTTTGCGAGCAGCTGTCTCTGACGTTCAAGTTCGATCTGGGAATTTGTCAGCGCCGCCTTGGCACCTTCCTGCGTGGCTTTCGCCTGGTCAACACTCGCCTGGTAAAGGTCCTTCTCGACCACATAGAGAAGGTCGCCTTTCTTGACAAAGCCACCTTCTGTGAATTTGCGTTCTGTGAGATAGCCCTCGACCCTGGAGACAATTGCCACGGTCTTGGTCGCTTCCACCCGTCCTACATAACGGGCCTTGTTCGCGGCTTCGATGGTCTGAACGGGCGCGACAGTCACTTTCTGTGGCGAAGAGGATGCATCCTGAGCAATAGCACTGAGAGGGGTAGCAGCAACGACTGCAAATCCGAACAGAATCCTAGCGGCTAACATGAGCCCTCCGACCAATCAAAATTTTCAACAATATGTGAACTGCATCATAATCAGTAAACCTACCAAGGCGATAGGTTTAGGGACAATTTGTGATTGCTTGATGTTCAAGCGAGAATTTGAACTGCCGATGTGCAGCCATTCATTTTCGCCCACTTATTGGAAGAAATTTGAGCGGTCAATACCAGGAGCCGTCCGCAAATCAGCGAAGCTTCATAATTGAGCGTTAGGAGCGTCAGATTTTTGGATGCCCTCGGATGGAAGGGAAAAACGCTGATGGCTCGCAAGCGTATTGGACACTTGCCGGACCGGTAGGCAGGCTTTGACCAGGTGAGGGAGGTTCATCCCTTCCGTCGCCTGGATCTGAACTTCAACTATTGTGGAATTTTCCCAAGTTACCGATCTGGTTTTGACCAACCTAGATACGTGCCCAGGAAGTAATCACTCGCAACCATTGTGTTTGCGCCACGCTTCAGCGTTGTGACCTTCTGGAACTTGAGTGCAAGGTGAAGCTTCGCCATATCCGCGCAAGACATTGTAGCGAGTGATTTGCTGTTCAGTGAGAATGTCAGGCGTTTTCAAATGCGTCGACAAATGTATGTACCGCAGCTCGGTTCTGGCTTCGCCGATCGCGAGCAACCGTTCACGCAGAAGGTCTTCCGTGACGGTGCGATCGCGGAAAAGCGCGTCGAGTTCAACTTCCAATTCGATGAGAATTTCGCCTTGTCTGCGGGCCCTTGCTTTCATGGTTTCATAGACTTGAGAGATACTCCCGACCTGTGCGTCTGAAAGAGGAATATCATCTTTCAATTCAAGCAAGTGAACGGGTCCGGGAACGCCGTTCAGTTCAGCGGCCTTGGCCAAACCCCAGCCGCCACCGCGGCGGAGCTCCTCGATATCTGCTGAAGAAAGGCTTTTGATGGCCCGGCCTTCTTCACCAGCATACTTCGATACGTGGGAATTGTGAGACGTGTCGTTGCTGTTCGCCTGTAATGTGGTTGCCGGTATTGTCAGGAGGATTGCAAGCAGCAGCTTTTTCATTGTGACTTTCCAAATTCGAGAGCGAAATCAATCTTCCTCTGACACTTGCACCTTTGTCTCTAATCAATACATGATCACTATCATGCGGAATGAGATAATCACCTTTCTCGTTAGTCAGGCGAGTAATCGATTTACGCTGGAAAAAGAGAGCAATCTTTTCCGGCAAGGCGACACAGTCAGATCGTTGTTTGTCATTGAAAGAGGGCTCATCGAACTGACACGCCACCAGCTTGACGGGCGTCCGGTTGTGCTTCAGCGCGCCGCCGCTCATATGGTTGTTGCCGAAGCTTCTCTCTATTCCAGCACGTATCATTGTGACGCGATTGTTTGTCTGGAAGCGGATATCGCGTCCATTTCGAAATCAACTGTCGAACGTCTCATGCGAGTCGATGAAAAATTTTCGAATATGTGGTCCGAATATCTTGCCAGGGAGGTGCAGTCCGCAAGAAGTTTGATCGAGATATTGTCGAGAAAAACCGTATCGGAACGGTTGGATGGCTGGTTGGCGTGGCGGGATAACGAGTCGGTCACGAAAGGTCAGTGGAAAAACGTTGCGGCGCAGATAGGTGTCAGCCCAGAAGCTCTTTACCGGGAACTGGCAAAACGACGTTTGAAATGACGCAACAGAGGATCGCGAAGGCACGTTTCGCCGCGGTAAGCTCCAAATCGTCTCAGTATTTTCCCAGGCTGTTGCGGCCTGAGCGTAGAAAAATTCGCATTAATCACTGCGGCAATCCGCTCAGTGTTTTCTTGAGGTCTACCCATTACGTTAGATATCGGACTGATAATCTCAGGAACCGATCATGAGCCGATCCGACAAACTGCCCGAACAAAGCTGCCTCAACGCCTATTATACATCTGGCGATTTCATGGATACTTTTTCCGTTTCCATGAAGGGTCGTGATGATCTGATGACAGCCGATATACGGGTGCTGGCTGACCATATTCTGAATGCCGACGTCACCTGGATGAATGCTTTGTTGCGAGCCAGAGACCACGTCGTCAAACCGCTCGGATTGAAAACGACAGACGACCTCCTGCAGGAGCAGTCGGATCTGCCGTTTGCAGACAGGTTGCCCGGCGACCGCGTCGGATTTTTCAAGATCTACCGCGTAGATGAAAACGAGATCCTCCTGGGCGAAGACGATTGGCATCAGGACTTCCGCTTGTCGATCTTCCGTGAAACCGGCGATAGTCCGCGGGTCTATGCATCAACCTGCTGCAAGCGACACAACCTCTTCGGTTACATCTATCTCGCGCTCATCCTTCCCATTCACAAGAAGATCGCCTCGACGGTTCTGGATAATGCGGTCGTGCAGAAGCTTGCTATCGCTTGAGATCAAAGATGTCCGGTCTTTCGCCAGACCCTTGCGCCTTGACTGGTCTTGATCGTTTGACTGCTGTCTGCTGGCAGACGTAACCAGGTGCCCTGGTCATAACGACCGTCCTGATCTTCAAAGCTGCCTTCAACAACGAAATACTCCGCCCCGCCAGGAAAGTCCTGGGATTCGAGGCGCGCGCCGCGTTCCCAGTCCAGCATGACAACTTCTTCGTCAGGTTTGATAAAGAGCGGTAGAATATTTTCGCCGTCGCGCCCGACCTGCCAGCCGGCTGGATCCAGCGTGTTGACGCGAATATGCGCGTCATCGTCGGGCTGCATCTGGCGCAATTTCACAAAAATGACAGCTCCCGGCTCGCTGGAGGGAATATGGCTGGACCCGGGGGGATTTCGGACATACATGCCTTTTGGGAAATCGCCGCTCTCATCGGAGAAAACGCCGTCGAGCACAAGAAACTCCTCACCCATGTCATGCTTGTGTGCAGAGAACGAAGAGCCAGGTGCATAACGAACAAGACTTGTTGCGCGTGCGACTTCCTCACCATCACGCTCAAGCATGCGTCTTTCGACACCGGCCATCGGAGAGGGGACCCAATCAAGCGACGCACTGTCGACAACTGCGCGTTCTGTCAGGTCTGCATGAATTTTCATCAGGTCTCTCCCTCATGACGGATTGCGTCTTTCAAAGATGGATCTTAGAAACCACAATTGAAGAGACGGGACTTGAAATCAATGTGATTGGTCTGTGTTGGTCGGTTGTAATCGGTTGCGTGCAGTGGATTTCTGGGAAAACCCAAGTTTCCGACACTGACTTCTTTGCAACAGGCGAGGAATCGTGCTGACTTCCGCATCAGCAGAATGTCAGAAGAACGGAGAAACCGCAGCGCAGCTGAGGTTGCGCTAGAAGTGGTCGTATGACGGTAGAAATAGATATCGGTGAAATGACAGGTGGCAAGCGGGCCGCGATCGACCTTGAAGAGCTGCTGGCAACGCGGCTTCTGGTCCAGGGAAACTCCGGATCCGGAAAATCCCACTTGTTGCGCCGTCTTCTGGAACAATCCGCAAGTTGGGTTCAGCAGGCCATCATTGACCCGGAAGGCGATTTCGTTTCGCTTGCTGACAAGTTTGGTCATGTGGTTGTTGATGCTGTCGGCACTGAAAAAGATCTTCAGATGATTGCTGCGCGGGTACGTGAACACCGTGTATCTGTGGTCCTGAACCTCGAAGGCCTCGACGCAGACCGTCAGATGAAAGCCGCTGCGACCTTTCTGGACGGGTTGTTCGATGCGGATCGTGATCTCTGGTATCCGATGATTGTCGTGGTGGATGAGGCACAGCTGTTTGCCCCCGCTGCTGCAGGTGAAGTCACGGAAGAAGCGCGCAGGCGTTCCCTGGGGGCGATGACCAACCTGATGTGCCGTGGCCGAAAACGTGGCCTCGCAGGGGTAATCGCAACACAACGTCTTGCAAAACTTGCAAAGAACGTGGCGGCGGAAGCTTCCAACTTCCTGATGGGTCGAACATTTCTTGATATTGATATGGCGCGTGCGGCAGATCTCCTGGGTATGGAACGGAGGCAGGCAGAAAGCTTCCGCAATCTCGACCGCGGTCATTTCATTGCGCTTGGTCCGGCGATGTCGCGTCGTCCGGTTCCGGTGAAAATCGGTGCTGTTGAAACGATGGGTCGAGGTGGCGGCCACAAGCTGATGCCGTTGCCGGAACAGCCGAAGGAAGAAGCCAAGGATCTCATCTTTACGCCGTCGGCAAACGAAGTTCAGCCGGTCCGCCAGCGTTTTATCGAACCGGTGGTTTCCACAGGTGAAGTGCTTGATCAGCTTTCCAGTGCGGAACGTTCAAACGAGGACGATGTTCCACAAGCTGAAAACCTGCTGGAGTTTGGTGAACGCGAAGACAAGATTGCGCAAATCATCTGCGAGATTCTAAGCGAAGACGAGGCAGCCTTTCAGCCGATTGCGACGCTCTATCAGGACTTTCAGGTCCGTTGCCGTATCGCAAAACTCGCAGGCGGAACGCCTGACCTTCAGAGCTTCCGGGAGAAGCTCTCGGTCGCAAGAGCCGGTGTTGAAAAAGGCGAGATGGATGACGGCGCGTGGCAGCAGGCAGAATTGATTGCAGCCGAATTGCCTGAAGACATGCGCGGCGTTTATCTACTGCTTGCCAAGGCAGCGCTCGCCGAGGCGCCTTGCCCGGGAAACATTGAAATCGCAACGGCTTATGGAACCAGGTCTCCAGGGCGCGCCCGCTGGCTTTTGAGCCATATGGAAGAACGCGGTTTTCTGGTCTGTGCAACGGACCTGCGTGGCAACCGCATTGTCACGTTGACAGACCTCGGATGGCGGACGGAGCCGGGAGACGAGGCAGCGGCCTGAAGCTGAATTTCGTAGGTGATTACCTAAATTGCGGGGCGCATCCGATGCCGCTTGCTTGCAATTTTTTCGGTGTCGACTGGCTTACGAGCCAGCAAATAGTCCAGCTGGGAAAGTTCCAGCGTTATGCCGTCGATTGTCCGGTCCAGTACGCTTACCATGTAACTGCCTGCAGGCGAGCGATCACGAATTTCAATGGCCCTTGCACGCGCCCTGCGCAAGTACAGGATCATGGTGCGAACTTCTTCAAGTGTGACTTCCATAGTCGGTTGCAAATCCAAAATCGGAGCTGATGACGAAAGCGCGACAGAAGATTTCTCTATGGCTGGGTTGGTCAGCAGCATCGTTCACCTCAAGTGTTCATGTTATGTTCTTTTAACAGTTCCGGCAAAATGTGGCAAGAATGAATCTGTTTCCATGGGTTTTGTTTGGACTTCACCCGGCAAAAATTATTGGGAGAGAATACATTTTGTCCAATATATGTCATCATTTTCAGATGGTTAGAAGTCAGGCAATGTAATTGATGCGGAGAGTTGGAAACACTGTCTTGACGCTCATTATGCAAAAAGTTACATATGCAACTAAATTCATCTCCGGAGTGAGAGGACCGTTATGGACCAGACAGCGGACAATGATCAGAACCTGACCGGTAACGGTCGGAATTCAACAAATCTTGCCTACATGCCTGGGTTCGGCAACGACTTTGAAACCGAAGCATTGCCAGGCTCCTTGCCCCAGGGCATGAACAGCCCGCAAAAATGTGCATATGGCCTTTATGGGGAGCAGCTCTCCGGTACGGCCTTTACTGCTCCCAGCCACCAGAACGAACGTACCTGGTGCTATCGCATCCGACCCTCGGTCAAACATACGAGTCGCTTCAACAAAATCGAGCTGCTTCATTGGAAGAGCGCTCCGAATGTCTGCGACGATGTGATCTCACTTGGCCAGTACCGCTGGAACCCGGTTCCACACACCGACGAAGCGCTGACCTGGCTCACCGGCATGCACACCATGACGACAGCTGGCGATGTAAATACCCAGGTGGGCATGGCAAGCCACATCTATCTCGTCAATCAGTCAATGGAAGATGCGTATTTTTACTCCGCTGACAGTGAACTGTTGGTGGTCCCGCAGGAAGGTGTTCTCCGCTTTTGCACGGAGCTTGGCGTTATCGAACTGGAACCAAAGGAAATCGCCATTCTGCCGCGAGGACTGGTTTACCGGGTGGAAGTGATCGAAGGGCCCGCACGTGGGTTTGTCTGTGAGAATTACGGCCAGAAATTCGAACTGCCGGGCAGGGGCCCAATTGGTGCCAACTGCATGGCCAACCGTCGCGATTTCAAGTCACCGGTTGCCCACTATGAAGATCGGGAAGTTCCCTCCACTGTGACAGTGAAGTGGTGCGGACAATTCCATGAAACAAAGATTGGCCACTCACCTCTGGATGTGGTCGCCTGGCACGGCAATTATGCGCCCTGCAAATACGATCTGCGCACGTACTGTCCAGTCGGTTCCATCCTGTTCGATCACCCGGACCCGTCCATTTTCACGGTATTGACCGCACCTTCAGGCGTTCCGGGTACGGCCAACATAGATTTCGTATTATTCCGAGAGCGCTGGATGGTGGCGGAAAATACTTTCCGGCCACCCTGGTACCACAAGAACATCATGTCGGAGATGATGGGTAACATCTATGGTCAGTATGACGCCAAACCTCAGGGCTTCATCCCCGGCGGTCTGAGCCTTCACAACATGATGCTTCCACATGGACCAGACAACGATGCCTTTGAAGGGGCGTCCAATACCGATCTGAAAGCCGAGAAACTCGACAACACGATGTCCTTCATGTTCGAGACCCGTTTCCCGCAGCATTTGACTGCGTTTGCAGCCAGGGAGGCGCCGTTGCAGGATGAATATATTGATTGCTGGGATTCGCTTGAGAAAAAGTTCGACGGAACCCCAGAAGGCACGTGGAACAAATAATGAGCGGTAATAAAGTTTCGGTCTCCGGTGAGCGTCTGGTGATCCTGGGCTCCAAGGGTGGTCCGGCCATTCGACCTGGCGGGCCGTCTCCCACCAGCTCCCTGATTGAAATTGGTGGCAGGCGATGCGTGATCGATTGCGGTCTGGGCGTGACCAGAGGGCTGGTTGAGGCCGGTGTTGTTCTGAAAGACCTGGACCTGATTTTTATCACCCACATGCATTCCGATCATGTTCTGGAACTTGGCCCCCTTTTGCACACAGCCTGGACCACTGGTCTGGCGCATCCTGTCAGGATCTACGGTCCTGCCGATCTGATGGAGTATTGGGACGGTTTTCTGAGTTCCATGCGCTACGATATCGACCTCAGGATTGCCGATGAGGGCCGCCCTGATCTGCGCGATCTGGTGGAAATTCATTTGCTTCAGGAAGGAAACGTTGCGCTTGAAGACAGCTCGATTTCCGTCAGTGCACTACGGGTGGATCATCCCCCGGTGGTCGACTGTTTCGCGCTTCGGTTCGAGACAAATGGTTGGTCTGTCGCATTTTCTGCTGACACCAACTTTTTCCCCCCGCTGGCGGAGTTTGCAAAAGGGTGCGACCTTCTAGTGCACGAGGCAATGCTGGAGCGGGGAGTCGACAAGATCGTTGAAATTACCGGAAACGGCGAACGTCTGCGCGAACATCTTCTGGCAAGCCACACGATGGCACCCGATGCAGCAAAAATTGCCGATGCGGCTGGTGCGAAGAAACTGGTGCTCCATCATTTGATCCCGGCCGACCTGCCCGGTTTTGAAGAAGCTGAATGGCTAGAGGCCACACGTGCTTTTTCTGGAGAAACCATCGTAAGCCGTGACGGACTGGAAATCACAAGGAGCTAAGACCCAATGAAACTGGCAACGCTTAAAGATGGCAGCCGAGACGGCAAGCTGGTGGTGGTCAATGACCGGCTCACCTACTGCACCGAGGCAGACCATATAGCGCCGACCCTGCAAGCGGCCCTGGATGACTGGGACCAGGTTGCTCCAAAACTGAAGCTCCTGGCTGAGAGCCTGTCACATGAGGCCGTGCCGATGATCCGGTTTCATGAGCATGACGCCCTGTCGCCCCTGCCGCGGGCGTATCAGTGGGCGGATGGGTCTGCATATGTCAATCACGTCGAATTGGTGCGCAAAGCGCGTGGCGCCAAGATGCCGGACAGTTTCTGGACAGATCCCCTGATGTACCAGGGTGGGTCAGACACGTTTTTGGCACCGCGCGACCCGATACGGATGCGCGACGAGGCCTATGGCATCGATATGGAAGGCGAGATTGCTGTTGTCACTGGCGATGTGCCCATGGGTATCAGCGCAGAAGACGCCCACGATGCTATCCGGCTTGTCATGCTGGTGAATGATGTGTCCCTGCGCGGTCTGATTCCCGGTGAACTCGGCAAGGGTTTCGGCTTTTTCCAGTCGAAACCATCCTCGGCGTTTTCACCCGTTGCCGTCACACCTGAAGTCCTCGGTGATGCCTGGAAGGACGGCAAGCTGCATCTTCCGCTGGCCGTTGATCTGAATGGTGCTCCGTTCGGGCGCGCGAATGGCGCTATCGATATGACATTTGATTTCGGCCAGCTGATCGCCCATGCAGCAAAGACAAGGGCTTTGTCCGCAGGGACCGTCATTGGCTCCGGTACCGTTTCCAACAAACTCGATGGCGGCCCGGGTAAACCACTCGCGGAAGGCGGCGCGGGCTATTCCTGCATTGCCGAACTGCGCATGATCGAGACGATCAACAACGGCGAAGCCAAAACACCATTCCTGAAGTTCGGCGACACAGTCCGCATCGAAATGATGGATGCAGACGGCAACTCCATCTTTGGCGCGATTGAGCAGACGGTGGAGAAGGTCTGAATAATTTAAGTTTCGTCATTCCAGACAAGTGCAGCCCGGCTGCGCGACGATCTGGAATCCAGCGTTTCTGCCGTGCGTGTGCACGTCAATATTTAGGGAGCGGGTGATGCCCGCGCTGATTTCTGGATTCCGGATCAGCGTTCAGCTCCGCCTCACTTGTCCGGAATGACACGGGCGAGTTGAGATGCAAAACAGGAGACATTAAATGAGCAAACAATTCGCATCTGCCGGAGACATGGCGGACAAGGAAATTTCCTTTACAGAGATCGGACGCGACCTTTGGGCCTTTACCGCCGAAGGTGATCCCAATTCAGGCGTGATTATTGGCGATGACAGCGTCATGATCATCGAAGCACAGGCGACACCGCGCCTGGCGAACAAGGTGATCGAGAAAGTGCGCTCTATCACCGACAAGCCAATCTCGCATCTTGTTCTGACCCATTATCATGCTGTCCGCGTTCTTGGTGCGTCCGCCTACAATGCGCAGAACATCATCATGAGCGAGAAGGCCCGCTCCATGGTCGCCGAACGCGGTGCCGAGGATTGGGCCAGCGAGTTCGAACGCTTCCCACGCCTGTTTCAGGGCCATGAAAGCATTCCGGGCCTGACCTGGCCAACGACCACTTTTAACGACCGCATGACCGTCTATCTCGGCAAGCGCCGGGTCGACCTGATGTCCCTCGGTCGTGCGCACACCGCCGGTGACATCGTCGCCTATGTTCCGGACGAGAACGTCATGTTCACCGGCGACATCGTGGAATATCATTCCGCCTGCTATTGCGGCGACGGTCATTTCAATGACTGGCCGGGAACACTTGAAGCTATCCGCAGCTTCAATCTGGATGCCATTGCTCCCGGGCGCGGCGATGCACTGGTTGGGTCCGAGATGGTCAACGCGGCTTTGGATTCAACGGCTGACTTTGTGCGCTCCACCTACGAACCGGTGGCAAAGGTCGCCAAGCGCGGGGGTTCCTTGAAAGAGGCATGGGATGCCTGCCGGGCAGCATGTGATCCCAAATTCAAGGATTATGCGATCTACGAACACTGCCTGCCGTTCAACGTCGCCCGGGCTTACGACGAAGCCCTCGATATAGACACGCCGCGCATCTGGACGGCAGAGCGGGACGCCAACATGTGGGCGGATCTGCAAGGATGAGAATTGCGGTTGCGTTTTTGGCTACCGTACTCATGACCACCAATTTCGCGTCCGCGTGCATAACCACCACAATTCCGGGTCGTATTGACTTGCTGGTTTTCGCGGAGGTCGTTGTAGTAGGAAAAGCAGTCGGCTGCAAAGACGTGAACTTGAGGAGCGGTGCTGCGAATATTCCGGGACTTGAAGTATCTTTTTCCGTGTCGGAGCAAATTTATGGTGACATCAGCCCTGTTGCGAGCAAGGGTGTCATAACAGTGATTTTTCCTGAGCAACGGGAAGCAGAATCCACGTGGTGCCGCAAAGATCGTGATTTGGGCGGTCTCTATTTGTTGGGCTTGGATGTTTGGGACCCAAACAGAGATCGTTTGCTGCACATTCAGAAGTTTTCTGTCCTCGATGACAATTTGCTTCCGAAGCCGCCTTTATTGGCGAGCTCGGACAAATTGATGATCTCGCAGCCAACTCCATGTGAATTTGGCATGTCGTTCAAGGCGTCGAAGATCCTGATTTCTGACACGAAGCTCGTCTTTGACGGAGTAGGCGATCTAAACCTGGAACGCAAAGGACTTCAAAAAGCTTTTTTGCGAGAAGCACTCGGAGGTTTGGAATGAGACCTGCCAAAGTTTCCTTCGCTATACCGAAACATTTAGACTTGTTTGGCCATGAACAATTGCTGATGAAGTGCATGGAGATCCACCGTGACCAAACTGTTTGAAGCCCCGCTTTATCCCTATAAGCGCACAGCCGATCAGGACGCGGATATACCAGCCCGGCATCCGGTCGTCGTCATCGGCGCGGGGCCGGTTGGTCTTGCCATGGCAATCGACCTGGCCCAGGCGGATGTTCCGGTGGTGGTGCTGGATGATAATGACAAGGTCAGTGTCGGTTCACGGGCGATCTGTTTTTCCAAGCGTTCTCTGGAAATTCTCGACAGATTGGGCTGCGGCGATGAGATGGTTCACAAGGGTGTGGTCTGGAATGTCGGCAAGGTCTTCTTTGGTGACCGGCAGGTCTATGACTTCAACCTGTTGCCTGAGGAAGGCCACAAGCGTCCCGCGTTCATCAATCTCCAGCAATATTACTGCGAGCTCTACCTGGTCGAACGCATTCGTGCGTTGCAGGCGGAAGGCAAGCCTGTGGAGATCCGGGGCGGCAACACGGTCACAAATGTGACACAGATGTCCGATGGTGCGCTGCTGAGGGTCGACACCATCGATGGAGACTATGATCTTGAAGCTGACTGGTTGATTGCCTGTGACGGTGCAGGTTCCCCGACCCGCAGGATGTTGAATTTGGATTTTGTCGGCCGTGTCTTTGAAGACAATTTCCTGATTGCTGATGTGATCATGAAGGCCGATTTTCCAACGGAGCGCTGGTTTTGGTTCGACCCGCCTTTCAACAAGGATCAATCAGCTCTCTTGCACAAACAGCCCGACGGCGTCTGGCGGATCGACTTGCAGCTTGGTTGGGACATCGACAAGGAAGAAGAAAAGAAACCTGAGAACGTCATTCCGCGGCTCAAGCAGATGCTCGGCGATGAGGTTGAGTTCGATCTGGAATGGGTGTCGATCTACACTTTCCAGTGTCGGCGAATGGAAAAATTCCGCCACGGTCGCGTGATTTTTGCCGGTGACAGCGCGCATCAGGTGTCTCCCTTCGGGGCAAGGGGCGCCAACTCCGGGTTTCAGGATGTCGATAACCTCGGCTGGAAACTGAAGCTTGTCCTGGAAGGCAAAGCACCCGACACGTTGCTGGACAGTTATGCTTTTGAGCGTGAGCTGGGCGCAGACGAGAACATTCTGCAAAGTTCAAGATCAACCGATTTCATAACACCCAAATCAGAAATCAGCCGGATCTTCAGGGATGCAGTATTGGATCTTTCTGAACACCATGCATTTGCCCGGCCTCTGGTGAATTCGGGCCGCTTGTCGGTGCCTTGTATCTATGACGGTTCACCACTTAACAGTCCTGAAAGTGAAGAACTTCCTGAACGCACGCGCCCAGGCAGTCCAGCACCGGATGCGCCGTTGAAGCGGTCCTGGTTGCTCGATCAGCTCACCGGAGACTTTGTCCTGCTTGGGATAGGATGTGCCATACCCAATAAGACAGAACGACTAGGTGTGAGCATCAAAGGTTTGAGTGTTGGTGTTGTTGAGATCGGCCCGGAAATGAGAGAACGCTACCTTGGCGATGCATCGCAAGCGGTCTATCTGATCCGTCCTGATCAACACGTAGCTGCGCGCTGGACCAGTCTCGATTGGAACAAAATCGAGCAGGCTCTCGCGACTGCGCTTGGAAGTGGAGACCGGACAAAGTGACAAACGACATATCGGCGCCCAATATAGAACAACCAGATGCGTTTTACGCTGATTTGCTTGCTGCTCATGAGGGGCTTAGCAAGGCAGAAAGCGACGCATTCAATGCCCGGCTGATATTGCTGATGGCCAACCAGCTAGGAGACCGTCAAATATTGGCTGATCTTCTTGTTGCTGCACGACCGGCTTGAATTCGATTTGGAGAGAGATCGGAAATGAATTTGACCGGCATTTTCCACCCCTGGTAAAACCGGTGGAGTGTGTGAAGTGAGTCGTAAATGCAGCTGTAACTAGTATTTATTGGGGTTTTCTTTAAAGAACCGCGGCATTTGATTTAATTCGGGCAAAAAAAGTTCAACTAAATTTTGGGCTTATGTCTTTGTGCACTAAGCCAAAACCAGTTTTGATTTAATTCACCGTGTGAATGACAATTGGACCAAGAAGAGCATTCACCAATTGTTTAACCGGTTTCCCTTTCAATTGAACAAAGTGTTGGGGAAACATGACCAAGTTACTTACACCATTAAAGAATGCGCGCTTCTCGGCGAAAGTCGGTGGCGGGTTTGTTACGATGATCCTGGTAGCAGCTGCCGTTGGCGCTGTTGGAACCGTTGCGATCCTCGGCTTAAGGGCGCAATCCGATGTCAGCGCCAAAGCAACGACATCGATGGCGAACCTTCAGCAGGTTGCTCAGGCTCAGGAAGCCTACCTTTCGGGCCGAAGTCCGGAACTGGCCGAAGCCGCCAGCACGCAGATCAACCAGCTTGAAACATCGCTTGTCTCGCTGGATCAGGTCTCCGGTGAGGGAGCTGGCCATGAAGCAACGACTGAAGCCATCGCTCTTGTCAGCCAGCTGAACAGCGAATTCGGCGGCGTAGTGTCAGCCGTGGAGAACCGGCAGGCGCAGGTAGACAAGTTGTTGCGATCCGCCGTCGGGCTGGAAACGCTTGCAACAGGCATCACCGACAGGATGACCAAGATCCAGCGTGATGCTGGGGGAGCGGCCAAGAAGGCCTCCGGCACCCGTAACCGTGCCGACAAGGTTGGCCGTATGCTGTCGGACATGGAAGACAAGTCTGCCGATCTCAACGCGATGATTGCCGACGCAGGTGAGGGTACAGACCTGAGCCCTGAATCAGCTCAAGTCTTGCTCGACGGCACCAAGACCATCGCCAAATACGCCAAGAAATCAGCGAAGCTCAAGGTTGACGGTGTTGATGCGGCAAAGATGAAAGAGCTGGCAGCTATGGCCAAGGCTCTGTCGGACAAATTGCCCAAACCAGCAGAAAAGGATGCAAAAAGCGGACCTATCGCTGCTGCGCTTGCGGCCGAGGCAGCATCAGAGCTGATGAAGGTCCATGATCAGGCATCTCAATTGCGCAAAGTGGTTTATGTCGCAGCTGACAAGGCCAAGAAGGTCGCCGGCAAGGCGCAATCCAAGCTCGGCATCGTTGATCTTGTGAACGTCAACGCGACCAAATTCCTGCGAGCCTCACTGGAAATCCGCTCGGTGACCATGGAGTTCTTTGCGGGCTTTGAATCCATGGGGGCGGACGAAGTCACCACACGGATCGGGATTCTTCGCAACCTCTCCAATACACTGAAAGCTGACAGCGCGGCGTTCCCGGAAATCACCGACTCCGTTGCAGCGATCGAACAGGAAGTTGGCGCCTACGAAGCCGAGTTCGCCGAAATGGTGATCGCCAAGGAAGTCTTTGATGCCAAACGCGCATCGCTGGTTACCATTTCCGACAAGGTGCGCAGCGTGATTACGGCTTTGACCGAGGCGCAATCTGCAAGTGCTTATTCTCGTGCTGATACAGCTCTTGTCTTGATCGCGGCGGCTCTTGCCGCCGCAGTGATTGTTGGCGGTTTGCTGACTTTCGTGGTCTCGCTTGTCATCACCAAGCCAACACGTACCTTGACTGAAGCCATGGGCCGATTGGCTGAGGGGGACACGGATGTAGCCATCCCCTCGACAGACCAGCGTGATGAAATCGGCGACATGAGCCGCACCGTCCAGGTATTCCAGGAAAATGCACGTGACCGCGTTCGCCTGGAAGGTGAAGCAAGTGCCGCCCAGGACGCGCAGAATGCACGCCAGGAAGAAGTTGATCACCTGATCCACGGTTTTCGTGAGGAGATTCAAGGTCTCCTGAGTGCGCTGGATGAAACTGCAGCTGGCATGACCGGCACAGCATCGTCACTTGGCAGCATTGCCGAAAATAGCGCTGAACAGGCCGGTGACACGTCGCGGGTCAGTGAAGATGCCAGCATGAGCGTTGAAAATGTTGCTGGCGCTGCAGAAGAGCTTTCTGCTTCGATTGCCGAGATCGGTGAGCAGGTACGCCGGTCTTCCGACATTGTCACAACGGCAACCGGCGCCGTTCGCGAGACCAATGGCAAGGTTCAGGGACTGGCGGAATCCGCGACCAAGATCGGCGAAGTCGTCAGCCTCATCCAGGCCATTGCCGAACAGACCAATCTCCTGGCATTGAATGCCACGATTGAAGCTGCGCGTGCCGGTGACGCGGGCAAGGGCTTTGCGGTCGTGGCTGCTGAGGTCAAGGAACTTGCGAACCAGACGTCGAAGGCGACGGAAGAGATTTCATCGCAGATCCATACCATTCAGGAATCCACCTCAGATGCCGTGACGGCAATCGGGGCGATTTCCGATACGATGGAGGAGGTCAACGGCTATACGCAAGGTATCTCGGCGGCTGTCACCCAGCAGGGCGCGGCCACGAACGAGATTTCGGGCAACGTTCACCGTGCTGCCGAAAGTACGTTGGCAGTGAAATCCAACATGTCATTGCTTGCGCAGGCCGTGGATGAAACCAAGGACGCCTCCGGCAATGTGCTGGCTGCATCCGACGATCTGAGCAACAGGAGCACAGCCCTGAAGGATGGAATCGAAACCTTCCTCAGCCGGGTCTCCGCTGCTTAAGAGAAATTGAACTGGTAAAGTGAAACCGCCGGCTTTTCAGTCGGCGGTTTTTTTTGTTTGAAAACCATTGAAAATGAGACCCAAGGTGCCGATCATTTCGCAGATCGAACAAATCTTTCTTAAATTGTGTTTACAAAAATTAAAACTTTAGATTGAGTTTCCTGTTTGCTTAGATATCCTCTTATCGACGATTTTGTCGGGTGAAGACCTGCTTCAGCAGGCCATTTGTAGTTTGTTGCCAAAGCTCGTGATCGTCGACCGTGGAAGGCCGTTTGAGCCGAAACAAGGAGCAAAACCTATGACGATCACTGAAACGCAAGCGACTGACGAAAAGTCATACCCAGTCTTTGCTCCTTACGCACAGCAGGGTGGAAAGCTCGTCGGTACCGACAGCGTGGGAAACAGCCAGCAGGGAATAGTGGCAGTATCGGCTGACGGGAACACCGCTGTTGTCGGGGGAAGCAACGATGCGGAGGGCACGGGAGCTGTGTGGATATTCACCAGATCTGGTGACGCCTGGTCCCAACAGGGGAGCAAGCTTACGGGCTCAGACTGCGTCGGGGCCACAGGTCTGGGGACATCGGTCGGCATATCGTCTGATGGCAATACGGTGATTGCCGGCGGCAGCGGCGACAATGGTATTGTCGGTGCTGCCTGGGTATTTACCAGAACGAGCGGGATCTGGACCCAGCAGGGCAACAAGCTGGTTGGAAGTCACCCTGTAGGAGATTCCATGCAAGGTGGATCAGTCGCCATTTCAGCTGACGGCAATACTGCGGCCGTCGGCGGCAATGGGGACGAGTTCGGTATCGGTGCTGTCTGGATCTTCACGCGCTCGCAAGGGGGTTGGTCTCAGACCGGCAGCAAACTGACCGGATCAGGTTACAGCGGCAAGGCAAACCAGGGTAGCTCTCTTGCGATGTCCGATGACGGCAAGACTTTAATTGTTGGAAGTGCAATTGAAACGAACGTGAATGCACCGATATGGGTTTTTGTCGAAGCTGGTGGCTGGCAGCAACAGGGTAACTACCTGACAGCAACAGATGCTGTTACCAATCCCAACGGGCAGAACACGTCAGTGGGCGTGTCAGGAGATGGCAACACCCTCGTTCTTGGAGAAAACCAGGACGACGCCCAGAGAGGTGCCACCTGGATATTTACCCGCAGCGGCAATGCATGGAGCCAGCAGGGAAGTAAAATGGTCGGCGCAGGCGCGACCGGCAAAGCCGCGCAAGGGTGTTCAGTCTCAATCTCGGCCGATGGCGATACAGCGATTGTTGGTGGCAACACGGACAATGGCGATTTGGGAGCAGTCTGGGTCTATCAGCGAAACGCAGGCAACTGGCTGCAGTGCGGCGAAAAACTTGTTGGCACCGGTGCAAGCGGCGCGGCTCTCCAGGGAAATTCCGTTGCGCTTTCAGGAGACGCCCGAACAATTCTGTCAGGTGGTTCAGGTGACAACGGCATGGCCGGAGCGACATGGGTTTTTGCTGCACAATTCATCACTTGATCGCGCGTAGACGGATTTTGTAGCCTGCTGTGAACGAACGGCAAATTTGAATCGCATTTGCCAAACGTGGGCACGCTGAAGTACCTAATCGCGTTCGCTGGGAAACCCGGTGGTCCAGGTGCCCGAACTGTTGACTTGTCTTCAGAAAAAGTATTTTGACTGGAAAACTGAATAAGGGTCAGAGTGAGAGAATTTGAACCTCCGATCTCTTCGTTCCGAACGTGAAGGAAGGGGGGCAATTCTGTGGCATCAACTTGTTGATTGTTGAGGGAATTTTCCGAAAAATTGACGATTTGCACGCCTAACTTACCTCGTCTTCATCAGCAAAAATTCCCCTCTAGCTAGTTTCCTGCGAGTGGTCGCACACGAGCGCCTCTGCTTCGATCTCGACCTTGTGGTCTCCGATCAGTCCAGCCACGACGACGAGTGTGTTGGCTGGTTTGATGTCCGAAAAGACACGTCCATGGGCCCTGGAAATATCAAACACATCGTTTTCGTCAGTGATATAGATCCGGGTGCGCACAACATCTGTTGTGCTGGCACCTAGCGCGGCGAGCGCAGCAAGGATTTTGTCGAGAATGAAGGTGGTCTGAGCCGCGGCATCGTTCGGCGCGACTGCCCGAGAGGTTCCGGCAACCGCAGTCGTGCCGGAAACAAGGATCCGGTCACCGATCCGGTGGGCGCGGCAATACCCGGCGATCTCTTCCCAGTCTGATCCAGTCAGGACATGTTTAGCATCTGGCCGGTGCGGGGCGGGGGCCGCATCGTGGGCTCGTGGCAATTTCATAAGGTGATGGCTGAGATCCCCGGAAGCAGTCAGGAAGGGTGGACGGCGGTATTCGTCACCGCAGTCGCCGGGAACCTGTACTGTCTGGGAAAAGGCTTCGTCCATCTGGGCATGATCTGCCTCGTCCAATGAAAAGGCGAACAGTCTGGCGTTATCAGCCATGTGTTCGTTTTCACCCAGCCGGGCACCGACGATGGCTCCGGCAACAGCAGGCTGCTCCAGCACCCAGCGGGTCGCGACATTGGCGATGGACACGCCATATTTATGGGCAATTGTGTTGGCTGCACGAAGAATGACCTGGAAGCCATCCCAGCCACCGGCAGCATCGATGAACCGTTTGTATTTCATCTTCGACCAGTCGGCGATATCGGTGGGTTCTGATTTGCCAAGCCAACGGTCGGACAAAAAGCCACCACACAAGGTGCCATAAGCCAGCAATCGCACGTCTTGGTCCGCGCACAGGTCTGATAAAGGGCCGAGAGCCCGCCGATCGATCATTGAGAACGACACCTGGTTGGTGACGAGCGGAATCCCGTCGGCCAGCGCGAGACGCAAATGCGCGGCATCGAAATTGGTGACACCAAGAGCCTTGATCAGCCCCTCTTCCTTAAGCCGCGTCATCTCGTGAAGCGCATCCAGCCAGGCTGGGTGCGCGAAGCTCCACCAGTGAAATTGCAGAAGGTCGACGCAGTCCGTGCCGAGCCGGTCGAGCCGTTCCTGAACACCGGCGCGCACCACGTCGGCCGTCATCGGCCCGGGCTCCGGGCACCACTTAGTGAAGATCTGCGGGCACTTTTCTCCAGTATGCCGGGCGAGCAGGCGGCCAGAGATGATCTCCGCGCTGCCATAATGATCCGCCATATCGAACGTAGAAAACCCGCCGTTCAAATAGGCTTCCAGGTGGTCCGCCCCTATCTCGGGATCCATCGTTGTGCCGTCTTTCTCAATGTCGGCAACCTGCCATAGGCCTGTGAGAATGCGGCTGATCTCCAGGCCGTCGGCAAGAGTCTGGCGCGGCGGATGGGCGGTCATGGAGGAGATCCTTCAGGTTTCGGGCAGGAGCAGCTTGAAGCTGCGTTCAATGTCTTGGGCAAGGGCCTTTTGGGCGGCTGCGCGGTTGTTAGCGCGCAAGGCCGATATGATTTCCGCGTGATGGATGTGTTCCGGAATTTCCGAGGCGGCTTTTTCCTGGACAACGAGATTTAGAAACGCGCCGTATTGCAGCCAGAGAGCCTCGACCAGAGGCAGGATCACCCGGGAACGGGATTGCCGGTAAAGCGTGAAATGGAATTCGTAGTTTTGCGTCAGGTCCGGCAGATTACCTTGAGGTCTTGGCCGCGCAATGATGGCTGCCAGCGTCTCTATCACCGCCTCATCCATCTGGTCCATCGCTTCTTCAAGCAATATGGCCTCCAGGGCGAGCCGGGCGGATTTCAATTCACGCATTCGGTCTGCGTCGAAGGGGGGGACTTCGAGGGTTCGGCTTGGCGTATCGACCAGAGCGCCTTCGGCCACGAGGCGGCGGACGGCCTCGCGGACCGGCGTCATGGAGGTACCGAGCTGATCGGCAAGTGTTCGAAGGCTTACGCTTTCGCCGGGTGCAAAGGCCCCACGGGTAAAGGCCTCACGCAAAGCATCATAAACACTTTCCCTCAGTTTCGACTGGTCGATCCTGGCGATCTTTGGCTCGTTCATGACCCTGCCTTCAGCCGTGATGGCTTCTAGTCTTGACAATTCGGATTTGAGATATGGTATAAAATATCACACATCACAAGCAAGGCGCCAAATCAAAAAAGTGGGGAGCGCGGTGGCGGAAGACCTTAAGGGGACGAACAATGCGCCGGAGGCCGAAACCGACGATGGGTTCTGGCTGTATGACCTGAAAGTCGAAACGGTTCTGGATGGCCGCACGCCGGTCTGCCGGCATATCGAGGGTGAGAGCTTCACCGTTGAGGGTGAGGCGCTGGTCTTTGGTGCTGGCCAGCGGGTGTCCATGTATGCGCTGGCCGCCGTTCTTCCGCTGCTCTCAGCCAAACAGCGACCGACAAATCCGAACGATTGGATGAGCACTGACGCGGAGATAGCCTGTCCCGACCCCCACTGCGGCGGGCGGTTCCGGATCACGCGGACAGAAAAGCGTTGGTTCAGCCATGCCGAAACCACAGGACTGCCGGACCAGCGCAGCACGCCCTACTGGCAAAAGGATGGTTCAGAATGAGCGGTCAAACGGCTGAACTGCGACCAGATTATCAAATCTCTCGCGTCATCAAGGGCGGCTGGCAATTGGCTGGAGACCATGGTCCGGTCGACCCGGGGTCCGCGATTGCCGACATGGAAGCCTTTCTGGACGCGGGCATCACCACGTTTGACTGCGCGGATATCTACACCGGCGTTGAGGAAATGATCGGCACGTTCATTGCCGATGTTCGCAAACGCCGCGGATCGGAGGTCGCCGATCGGGTTCAGGTGCACACCAAGCTTGTGCCGGATCTTGACCGGCTAGCCAATTTGACGACGGCGGAGGTCGAGGCAATTGTCGACCGCTCCCTGGAACGCCTCCAGATCGAACGCCTCCATTTGGTTCAGTTATACTGGTGGGACACGTCCATCGGATCGCCGGTGGGGGCCATGGAAGTCCTGAAGCGCTGCCAGGAAAAGGGCAAGATCGCGCATCTTGGTGTGACAAATTGGGATGTCGCGGAAACGGCGCCCTACCTGGAGGCCGGGATCGATCTGGTCTCCACACAGGTGCAGTATTCCGTGCTCGACCGCCGTGCCGCCAAAACCTTGGTCCCCTGGGGAGCGGAGCATGCTGTCCGGCTTCTGTGTTACGGAACGCTTGCCGGCGGCTTCCTGACAGATATCTGGCTCGGCAAGCTAGACCCGGGCTTTCAATTCGAGAACCGTTCCTTGATCAAGTATCGTCTGATCATAGACGAATTCGGACCCTGGGAGACGTTTCAGGCACTGCTCCGGCTGTTGAATAATATTGGTGAGCGCCATGGGGTGACCCTTAGTTCCGTCGCAACTCGCTGGGTCCTGCAGCAGCCCCAGGTCGCAGCCGCGATTGTCGGTGCGCGGTATGCCCGGCATTTGCCGAAAACCCTGGAGGTCTTTCGCTTTGAGCTTGACGCTGATGATCTGGCAAGCATAGACGCGTTGCTTGAAACGGCTCCGGGGCCACAAGGCCCTGTGTTCGGGCTGGAGCGCGACCGGAACGGCCGCCATGGCCGGATCATGAAATATAATCTCAACGCCCGTCCTGACGACACTGTTCTTGGGGCGGTCAATGGCTGAACCGCTCCTCAAGCTAACGGATGTGTCCCGGTATTTCGGTGATTTTGTCGCCGTCGACGGCGTTTCGCTGGAAATCCGGAGCGGTTCCATCACCGGTTTGATCGGCCCAAATGGTGCGGGAAAATCGACACTTTTCAACGTGATTGCCGGAGATTTGCCGCCGAGCGTCGGTCGCGTTTTGTTCAACGGTCAGGATATTTCCACTCTTGCACCGGAGCGTCGGTTCGCCGCTGGACTTGGCCGAACATTTCAGATCCCACGGCCATTTAAACGGATGAGCGTTTTGGAAAACGTCATGCTCGCACCCTTGGGTCAAAGCGGGGAGGGGCTGTTCGCTCCGGTCTTTAGCCGGGCCCGGATCCGCGAGGAAGAAGCGGCGATCCGTAAAAGAGCGCTTGAGATACTCGATTTTGTCACGCTCCGTGCACTGGCTGATCAACCCGCAGGCAATATTTCCGGTGGTCAGATGAAGCTGTTGGAGCTTGCCCGGGTGCTGATGGGTGATCCGAAACTGATTCTTCTGGATGAGCCCGCCGCTGGCGTAAATCCGGCCCTCACGGAAGTGCTCATTGACAAGATCGAGGAGCTTAACCGGGAGGGCAAGACCTTCCTGATCATTGAGCACGACATGGATTTTGTGATGCGCCACTGCGACCCGGTCATTGCGTTGGCCGAAGGTCGTGTGGTCTTTGAGGGCTCGGCGACTGCGGCTCAATCCAATCCTGTCCTCCTGGACGCATATCTGGGGGCACCGGTCGATGCCTGACACCCTGCTCACTGTCGATGCCGTCACGGCCGGTTATGTTCAGGATCTGCCCATCCTGCGCGATGTTTCCATGAATGTAGAACGGGCGAAGTTGACGGTCATCATCGGCCCGAACGGGGCTGGAAAATCAACCTTGATCAAAGCTGTCGTCGGCCTTTTGTCGATCAGCAAAGGAACCGTCAAAGCCGAGGGAAAAGACATTACCGGTCTCTCCCCGGACCGGATGACGGATGCCGGGATCTCCTATGTTCCGCAGACAGACAACGTCTTTAGAACACTCAAGATCCAGCAGAACCTCGATCTGGCCTTGCAGAAACAAGCCAATGCGGCAGAAAAACTTGCCGAGCTTTACGACAGGTTCCCGGTGCTGGCGGACAAGCGGCGCGAAAAGGCAGGGTCCTTGTCCGGTGGGCAGCGGCAGTTTCTGGCCGTTGCCATGGCACTGGCCGCCAATCCCAGCCTGATCCTGATGGACGAACCGTCTGCCGGCCTGTCCCCAAAGGCTGCCGAAGAAGTACTTGACCTCGTCAAGCAGCTGACCGGGCAGGGGGTGACGATCTTGCTTGTAGAACAGAACGTCAAACAAGCCCTGAAACGCGCCGATCATTGTTACGTTCTGGCCGAAGGCCGCAACCAGATCGACGGACCAGCGGCTGAGTTGCTTGAAGATCCCGCACTCGGCCGGATCTATCTCGGTGGTGAAAGGCGGGTGCCGGCATGATCCAGCATCTCGTCGACGGCATTCTGGTCGGATCCTTCCTGTCGCTTGGCGCCATTGGATTGACAATGGCGATGCATATCCTGCGCTTCGCGAACTTCTCGCATGCCGAGCTTCTGTCGATCGGGGCGTATTGCGCACTGGTCTTCGACAAGGTGTTTGAAAGCCTGTTGCCGGTTCTTGCGGAAAAGATCGGGCCGCTCTCCATGACCGGTGCGCTTGCCATTTCGATTGTCCTGTCAATGGCCGTTACGGGTCTGTCTGCTGTCTTGATTGACCGGTTCGTCTTTCAGCGGGTACGCCAGAAGGGCGAGGAACTTTCGATGGTGTTTGCGTCTTTTGGCATGGCGCTCATCATCCGCAATGTCATCGGTCTGATCTTCGGTCTGTCGGGCGAGCTCTATTCCAGTGACATCGCCTTTGCGATGGTGCTGTCGCGCGATCCCATGCTCCTTGTCAAACCGGATCAGGTGTTCGTGCTGATTGCTGCCCTGGTTCTGATGGTCTTGCTCCACCTGATCCTGTCGCGAACGACCTTCGGGTTTTCCCTGCGCGCGGTTGCCGAAAATCCGAACCTCGCACAAGTACACGGGGTAAACTTGAAACGCATGATTGCCGCCGTCTGGATTATCGGCGGTGGTCTTGGAGCCGTTGCCGGGATCTTTTATGGTCTGAGTTACCAGATCACGCCGGTCATGGGACGAGACCTCGTTTTGCCAATCTTTGCCGCGACCATCGTGGGCGGCATCGGCAGCGTCTATGGCGCAGTGCTCGGTGGTTTTATTGTCGGGATCGCCTCCAACATGGCTTTGGTTGTCTTGCCGTCCGGCTACAGTCCCTCTGTTCCGTTTTTGATGATCCTGGCCGTTCTGTTGGTGCGTCCAAACGGGTTGTTCGGGGAGGCACGCGTATGATCGGGGTGATCTCCTATCTGGTTTTCTTTGCCACTGTAGCCGCGATCCTGGGGATAGCTGTTCTTGGGCTGAACTTACAATGGGGCAACACGGGTCTTTTCAACGGCGGTGTTGTCGCCTCCTTTGGTGCCGGCGCCTATGGCACGCTGATCCTCGGCGGCACGCCGCAGGAGGGGCACCTGGGCGGGTTTGAGCTATTCTATCCGCTTGCGCTGCTTGGCGGCATGGCCTTTTCCGGCGTACTTGCCTGGGTTGTCGGCAAGCTGACCCTTCGTCTGCGCCACGATTACCTGGCAATTGCCACCTTCGGCGTTGCTGTCGCGTTTGAAAACGTGATGCGGAACGCCACGTCCGTTACCGGTGGAGCGCAAGGAATTCGCGGGTTCGAACGCCCGCTTCGGGATTTTCTCGGCAGCGGTTTTGCCTACAATCTGGTGTTTTTGATCGCCGTCGTGGTCGTGCTCGCTGGTGTGTATGTCTTTCTGGAACGCCTGACCGTGTCTCCATTCGGGCGCTTGCTGCGCGCGATCCGCGAAGATGAAACCGCCGCCCGGTCTCTCGGCAAGGCCCCCGACAAATTACGTTTGACCGCCTTTGTGACTGGCTCTGTGATCATCGGGCTTGCTGGCGGGCTTTACAGCACCTTTTATGCCTTTGTCAGTCCGCAGGATGTCCTGCCGATCCTGACGTTCCAGATCTGGGCGATGTTGATTGTCGGCGGGGCCGGCAACAACAAGGGCGCCATGGCCGGTGCCTTTCTGATCTGGGGCGCCTGGACCTTTTCAGGCTGGGCCCTGTCCCGCTTCGCGCCTATCGAAGCCCAACTATACACCGGATCGATCCAGTTCGTGCTGATCGGCATGGTGATCGTCGGCATGCTGCTCTGGAGACCGCAAGGTCTTTTCCCCGAGCGGCTGGTCGTTTCTCAACCCGGAGGAGGAAGCCGGGAAAAGACACAAGCAGAGGGACTAACATGAAAAAAGCACTTGTTTTTGTAGCAGCGGTCGCAGGCATGACGGCCCTAAGTACGGGCGTTCAGGCTCAGGATTGTACCACCAAGATCGGAGCAGCCTTGCCGACTTCCGTCGACTGGGGACGCCCGATTGCCGAAGTCGCCCAATTTGCAGTCGATCAGGTCAACGAAGCAGGCGGTGCAGCTGGCTGTTCCATTGAAATGGTTCTAAGGGACACCCAGGTCGATCCGAAGGTCGGCGTGGATGCGGCCAAGGCCCTGGTCGACCTGGAGGGCGTGAAGGTGCTGCTGGGCGCAGTCTCTTCCGGCGTCTCCATGCCGATACTGTCCTCAGTGACTGTGCCGAGCGGCGTGATGCAGATGTCCTGCTGTTCCTCGTCCACGGCGTTCACCAAGCTGGCCGAAGAGGGCAAGACCGATGGCCTCTGGTTCCGGACTTTCGCCACAACGGCGGTTCAGTCCGCCATGGGCGCAAAGGTGGCGGCTGACAAGGGCTGGAAATCGGTTGCCGTTCTTTACAAGAACGACGACTGGGGTCAGGACATGGCCAAGCTGATCGCAGCCGACTTCGCTGCGGCCGGTGTCGAGGTGACGGCATCCGTTGCCATCAATGATGGTCAGCCATCGTACCGCGCCGAAGTCACCGAAGCACTGGGCAGCCAGCCGGAGGCTCTTTATCTTGCGCTTTACCCGACCGAGGGAACCTCAGCTGTACGCGAATGGTTGTCGCTCGGCGGCACGCAGAACATGATCCTGGCCAATTCACTGAAATCCGATGAGTTCAGAGACAATGTCGGTCTGCAATATCTCGGCAGCGCACTGGGCACGGATACAGCCTCGCCGCGCGTCGAAAGCGCCAACGCCTTCAAGGCAGCCTACACGGCAAAATTTGGTTCTGAACCGAACGGGCCGGGCCTCGCCAATAGCTATGATGCAACGATGATCGCCTTGCTTGCCATGGAGGCAGCTGGGTCGGATGCTTCGGGTGCGGACATCGCAGCTGCGGTCGCGAAGGTAACTGACCCGAGCGGGAAGCCGGTCGCCGCCGACACGGCTGGATTCACGGCGGCAAAAGCGACGCTTTCGGAGGGCGGTACCGTCATGTACCAGGGCGCAACTGGCAACGTCCGCTTTGATGCCAATGGCGACGTTTCCGCACCCGCAGTTGTCTGGAAATTTACAGACAGTGGCACCGAAGAGGTTGAATACCTGTCCTTGAGCGACGTCGATGCCTACATTGCTTCCTTGAAGTAATTGTTTCCCCAAAGAGATCGTCCGAGGCGCTTTGTCCCGGGCGATCTGCATCGTTGTTGCATACCCTCAACCGGATAGAGCGTAGACGCTTGCCAGGACTGCCTGGCCCATGGCTTGATCAACCTGCTCGTCATGCGAGGGGCAATCGGCCGAAATCTCTTAACTTATGCATTCTACTTGTCTGGACCCATAGGTGCTGACGGGGCACACGATAGTGAAACTCTGACCCTAATGCCCAACAAAACGCCCCGAAGCATTGGCCCAATCATTTGTCCAAGACTCTGGAAAAAGCGGCACAGATTTCTCCGAAGCAAAAAACGCTTTAACTTCAAAATTATAAAAGGAATGCCCGACCTGAGATATAGGTGACACTTCGTGCCGGAGACATAGGTAACACTTTTCGAATTTGCGGGAGGTGTCGATGCCGTGGAAGGAAATGTCCATTATGTAGACAAAGCCGACCTGGGACCGTGCGTGCCTTACGACTGTTTTGATGAGATCTGCCATACATCCTCAATTCGCGCAGGTTGAACAACGAGCCATCTGTCTGTTTGAAGTTAGTTGGTTATATCGACAATTATGTTGTCAAGTTTTCCTTTCGCCAAATCATCTCGCGCGATAGTAAAAATAACAGAATACATGTCTCCCCAAATCCAACCAAGTAGATCGCTGGTTGGTAGCTCAAGTAGAACTTCATTTGGACTGGACGGTCCATGAGGCGTATATATGTGGCCCTTTGGCGGGTGGGACATTCCTCCACGCTCGTGGATAGCGTCAAATGCCCAAATGATTTCAAAGCGTGCCTTAGCCTCTTCAGACAACTTTTCCGGGTCGTCGAGGTAAGCGTATTTAGCGTGTCGTTCTAGTATTCGTAGGAATCTTGAGGCGTATTGAATTAGCTTACCTGTTGAGACTTCGATTTCCGCGTATCCTTCCTCGTCATTACGGCGGTAATTTGTATCGCCAAATGTCAGCTCATTTAGAGCTTGCAAATAGCGTAACACCCCGACCCGATCGAACGTTTCTCGAAAGGGCGCCACCCCTTCCTTTATCTCCAAAAAACGATCGTGTGCCGTCTGCACCTTGGCTTGCAGTGCATTCAATGCACACGCAACATCGTCTCTTAACTTCTTTGTCTCCAGAAACATCGCAGTCGAATTCAGTCTGCGTTCCAACACCTCGTCGATTAGTTCTATGAGTGCGTCCAGCGTTGTCTCGTCAAATGGTTGGTGAGCCGGATTAGCTAGATCAAACTCTTCGTTTTTAAAAGGTTCGGAGAAGCCGGGAGCATTTCCTTTGTGCCAACCAGCAGGTTCAGGGAGTTCGCCAACGTGGCCGGTCAGATGGACAGGCCATTGAGGAAAATGTGTATTTACTGGCGGGCGCTTGTCGTGATGGTTTCGAAACCAATATGACAACATTGGACTCTGTCCCTGCTTGGTTTCAAGTAAGCCATCAATGTGAAGCACCTTTGCTCGTGTTTCTGTAGGATGAATGAAAAAGGCAAAATTTCCCTGGCGGGGTCCAACGCCCGACCAGATGTTTTGCGGTAGTTCTGCCAAATTGATTTGCGCAACAAAACAAAGAGGTGTTCCTTCGATCTCCGGCCAATCAAGTTCGCTTGGCAGTGCTGGAGCTCCGCCAAACCACCCGATCGTGTTTTTTGTCGGGAGTGGAACTGCTGGTGTCAGAATGACCGATGGGCCAGCTTCAGATTTTGCGGCTTGTTGCATCTCAGTTGTCGTCAATTCGTTTTCGAGGAGACTTTTGAGAAAAGCTGCCGCTTCAGGGTCTACGGTTTTCTTCGGCGATTTCGAGAATAGGCGTTTAAACAGATTCATGAGTTTATTTCTCTAAGTAACGTTGACGCGGAAATGGCGTAAAAATAGTGCAAGATAATAGTGTAATACAGGCAGGCAAAAAAGCAATTTTGGCAAAGAGATGCTAGGCGGACAGAGTGACGATGTCTTCGTAAGACTGTTATTTGCCATGTGTTTGAAGTGATACATAAAAAAATCAATTTGAACTGACAGTTACTGCCTAATGCGGTCCTATATATTTATGAAAATGAGGCCGAAAACACATGATCAAAGCTAATTTGGTTCAACTCTCTACTATTGCTGCTAGCGGAAGCTGCAATATCAGAACCCACGCGCCCCTCCAGCGGGCGACGTGTCCTCAGTTCTGATCGGCAAATGGTGAATTAAGTCAGAAATTTATGGCGTATTGAGATAGAAAGTTGAACTTGTTTCTTTCGGAGTTGCCCGAATAATTGTCAGTTTTCAAATATTCAAATTAATGAAATTAACGCAGAGCCTTTGAAAAAAAATGGTCGGAGTGAGAGGATTTGAACCTCCGACCCCCTCGTCCCGAACGCCTATTCTGTTGGAAAAGGGTCGCAGGTTTCCTAGGTTTTCTGTTGTTCTTACATGTCTATTTGGGTGGGTTTGAGTTCGTTTCTGTGGCGTTTCTGTGGGGAGTGCGCTCCGCCGTCGCTCTGTTTCGGTTTTGTTTCTGTAGCTTTACTGCTGTGAGTTGGCTTCGCTGTGATCATATTGCGAGCCCGCTCCTGAAAGTCGGGGGCATGGTGACGGTATACCCTGTCGAATGTCTCGACTGACATACCGACGTAATCCGCTGCGTCGGACATCGGAACACCATTGCGAGCTAACCATGTTGCGGCTGTGTGGCGCAGAGTGTGTGGAATGACATCGTTGTCGAAGCCTGCAGCCTCGCGAACCGTCCTGAAGGATTTGTTGATTTTGGTCACCGGTTTGCCGTGCCACTCAACAACGTAATTTTTCGATATGCCCTTTCTTTCCCAGCGGCGCAGATGTGCCAGTAGGCGATCGGGCAGGGCAACAGGTGGGGCGCGCTTCTTGGTTTGTTTGGCTCCAGGTGGCTTTCGATAAAACAGGCCCGCTTCCAAGTCGACATATGCTGAATGCAGTGTCGGACGAATTGCTGCGCCGCAGACCGCACCTGCACGGGATCCTGTGTAGAGTGCCACCAAAATAAAACGGGCTACGTGTTTGGCAGTTGCGCGCTTGGTCGGTTGACCCTTGTATTTTTGGCGCAACCGCCACGCGGCCCACAATAGACGGGCAGCCTCGTCACGTTCCAGCCAACGCTCGCGTCCAGCGGGTTTGTCAGGCAAAGTGATCGGCACCTGTCGATCGACTATGCCTTCCTTAAAAGCGTGATTGAATGCCGATCGCAGGTCTTCCAACTCACGCCTGGCGGCGCCTGGGGCTTTGCGACTTTCAGTGTATTTGCGGCATGTTGACCCTTTGACAAAGGACATAGGCTTATCGCCAAAATATGCTAGCAGGCGTTCAAGGCGATGAGCTGTTTCGTCGGGGCGGGTGTGATTGGGAGCAACGTCCGTCGAATAGAGATTGATCGCATCGGCGATTGGGATCAGGTTCGGTCCTCGCTTGCCTTCTGCGGTCGGATCGTGTTTTTCCGCAATGTAGTCCCTGAGCAGTTTTTCAGCTTCTGCAAGCTGAGCCTCGCCGCATCCCGTGCTGTTGAAAACGGTTCCGTCGCGGATAATCCAGACGGCGGACTCGGGGCGGTCTTTTCTGGAGGGCCTGAGCCAGAGACGAGGGCCTTTCGTTTTACGCGGCATGATGTGCGCCACTCCCTTAAATCGGCCTTGGTCACTGTGTAGCCACGACCGAATTTTTCAGCTGAAAGTTTGCCTGCCTTTATGGCTGCACGCAAGGTTGAAGCAGTTACCAACCCACGGAGAACCAGATCGCAGGCTTCCTGCAAAGTCAGGGGGGCGTCGTCGGCAATCTCGTCAGCGGGCTGTGTCATGGCCTCGTTCCTGGTTTGAGGACCGTAACTGGTTTTTCCAGTTAGCTGGTGTAGGGGAAAGGACTCGGTTGGGGGCGGCGAGCTGGTACTTTGCTCGTCGAAAAGCGGCCTAGTAGTGCTAGCCAATTTTTTGGTCGGAGAAGTGGATTGCAGGCTCCTGCTTCCAGGAGCTAAGCAAACGCAACAAACACAGGTTCAGTGGGTTCGTTCACAACAACAGCAAGAAAAAAGCTAACCTCTCTTGCGAACCAGACAAGTGTTACACCTGCGCTGTCGCCCAACCCGCTTACGTGCACGAGCTGGAAAGGACCCGCGGATAAAGTGGCCGCCGGTTTAGCGATTAGCGATGTTTATGAAAGGTGTGCGGCTGGATTTGTAGCGCTTGATGATTTGTCCAGCAAACGCGCCGAGGCAGTTGGCTAGCTGTCCTATTGGAAGGGGCTAAGCAAGCACTGCATTTTCAACCTTGGTGCTGACTTTTGTCTCTTGCCCAAACATTTCGACATGTCCGAAGTGCTTGCCTTTTGCCTTGTCTGTTTCACCGTACCGCCTCCCGATTTCTCAGGCTTGCGTACTCGTCTTCAAAACGTGAAAGAGCGGCCTTTACCGCCTCCAACTCGTTGTGGAAATCTTGGTCGTCCGGTGGCTTGGGCAAGTAGATCCATTCGGGCGCCTCGTGATTTACCTCGAACCAGGGCCAACCCTTCTCGTCATGCAATGCGCGCCAGGCATTCCAGCAATCCGATCCCTTTCGCACCCGGTGAAACAGCTTGGTCAGCGGTTGCAAGGCCGGATCCGCAGGACAACTGCGGCCCTTGCGCATCGCATTTTCTTGCATGTCGTTGACCTTGGGCCAGCCATAACGCGCCAGCCGGCTCAGTTCTTCAGCACGGGCAGGCGGACCACCTTGATCAAGGATCTGCTGCTGGTAGCGAGTCGGCGTGGGCAAACGGCCGGTCGGTGCGCAGATCAAAAAGCTGAACCGCATCGCTCCCCATAGTTTGCCGAACGGTTTGGCCATCTCGTTCGAGCTAACAACCTTGGCCGCCGGGCTAGGCAACCGTTGCCAGCGTTTTTCACGAAGATAGACAGCAAAAGCACAATGTTTGGTCCGGCCAAGTCCAGTGACATGTGCCACGAACGTTTCCAGCAAAGTGTCTGCCTGTTCGCGCTCAGATACGCTCAGCGCGAACCAGGCGATTTCGGCTGTGTCTGCGCTGTCGCTGGCAAAAGTTGGCCAACGAGCATGCAGCTTGCGCAAGCGCCGTTTCCAGGCGTCCCGACTGACTTTCGGTTCCGTCTCCTTCTCGTCTTCCTCGCGCGCGCTCTCTCTTTCAGTTGAAGTGGGGTCGTTAAGTGGGGTCGTTATACTAGGTGCCAGCCCAGAAGTGGCAGGCCCTGCCAGTTCAGAGGTGGCAGGGCCTGCCGGTGTGTTGACAAGGGTGTCGGAGTGTTGGCAGAGGGGCTCATCAGTGTCTCCCTCCGCTGTTTCATCAATCTTCTCGGCAGACTGGTCCTCGAATTTTGGGTCCAGAATTACGCGGTAGTAGTGGGCGCTGTCCCGGCCAGACGCAGTTTCCGCCGGGACGCGTGCGACATAACCACGTTGAACAAGCCGCTTTATTGAATTGTAGACGGTAGCGCGGCAGCAACCCATTTCTGCCGCCATTTTCACTTGGCTACGGCGGCACCAACCGGCGGTGTCGGTATGGCGCCCAAGAATGCAGAGCAACTGCAAGTCACGAAGCTTCAGCTCGGGATCTGTTGCGGCCTTTGCAGGGACGATTGAAAATCTGGCGGTCATTGGGATTACCTCTTGCTGGCTGTTCGGCAACGCAGAGACAAGGGCCGGTTTTTAGGGGGATGAAGACAAGCCGGTTTGTCACCGGCTCGCCTAAGCTGCTGATGGATTTTGGGAAATCGCGCAGATGTGAGGGGGGAAGGATTCCAGCGTCAGCTGGATAAGATCGTGATTTAGGTCGCCTGCCAGTGCGTTGAATGCCTGCTACAGCAGTCCAAAGCCCAACTCAGTGGCCAGCAACGTTAGCGCCTTGCGGTGCGCAAAAGCGTTAGCCTTCCGGTGTATCCGGTATCGTGTCGCCATGGGATTTGTGTAAGAACTTGCAGGCTTCCCCCGCGATGCTCTGAACGAGCTTTCCTGCAGCGTCAGGTGCTTCAATCCCCTCTCCGACAAGCAGCAACATGATGCATGCGCGGACAACCGGTTTCGGTGTTTCGCTGAGTTGTTCAGATACAGCGATGGCTAGCTCATTGGCTGCCAACATTTGCGCTTCGGTTAAGTCCCAGTATTCGAACATTTTACTTTTCCTTAGTTGGTGGGGTTCCAGTAGCAAAAACAGGTGCCCGCGTTTGGGCACCTGTGTTTCTCGGTTCTATTGTTAGATGTTCTCACTGCTGGGGGCTGGAATTTGCCCGCCACCAGTTTCCGGTGCGGCGGCATCTGATTGAGCAACGCCTACTACAAGCCATCGTAGTGTTTGAACCAGCTGATCGCTCAACCGATCTGATCTCAAGGAATTCTGCTAGCCCAGCTTTTGAATGGTGGGGCACGAAACTGGGCCAGGTCGCGAACTCATTGGTGACCGTAAAACCTGTCCGGAAACGGAGCCGATCGTTAAGCACGCCTGATGAAGGATTAGTTGATCAGGGTGATCAGCCTGGACCGCGACTAGCTTCTTGTATTGACGAGGATAGAACCTGCATCTTCGTACTGGTAGATCTGGTTGATGAAGCAGCACAAAGGAGTGCCTTCAGCCACGTCCAAGCGGCGGTCTGACGTCGGGTGGAACAATAAGCTTCTAGTGGGAAGCGAAACGATACTTTGGTTCGTGTGGCCTTAACCGAGCGAGATAGGTATCGCATTGCGCTGAGTCTTAAGCCCAATAATGCAGAACAAGCGATGATGTTCGACAGGAACTTGCGACACCTAATCAGCTCCCCACAAATTCACAGTTCCTGTTTGCGGATGGGAACGTCAATCATGGAATTGGCTTCAGATGATGTTCGTTGCGCCATATAACCCCGTCGCATCAACTCCGCATGTCCTGCGTCTTGTGTTGACCGGGCCCGTCGCCTCACGCACTCTGTTTGAAATGGCGGCATTGGCGCGCCCAGGATTGAGGGATCCGACGAAACGTCCTGAACTATATAATCCCTAAGACAGCTCGTGTTTGTCAATAAAAACGGTGGGCAGTGTTGAGTGTGTAGTGATAATGAACGCCGCTTAAACCAGCTGTTTCACCCGGCTGAATTGTCACTTAATCGGTAAAACCAATCCCGGAAATCGTCGGTTCTATGAGTTGTTGCCAGGCTTCAGGACATTGAGACATAATGGGTTTTTGGTTTACTTGAATACTCAATGCCGAATCCATGATCTGCTGTCCATCCTTGGCGCGAGTGAAATCCAGGTGCTAAATCTGAATGGGTTCACACGATTCTTTTCCACAGCCCAATATGCGAGAGCCCAAGTGACTCAGTTGAGTCTCTTCGTGAAAATGCCTGCTTTAGAGTAGGTCGGGGCTAGACTGTGCTAGAAACTCGCATTAACTGGCAATAGCCATGTGAATAGCCCCGAGCTTTAACGGCAAAAACGGAGTGAACCTCTTGAGCCAGTGCCTGACAAATTCAAGCGGTACCTTTCGCAGATTTTCAGTTGCGCTGGTTTTTGTCATCGGTTTTACACTCGCCAGTTGCACTCATGTGCCGTTCAATTTTCCCAAAACGGCCTCCTATGCCAGCACTCTTCCCAAAAGAAGCACTACCTTTATTGAGGCGGAAGAACTAATCCGCGGTCACGGTGGTAAATCAGCCTTCATTCCTCTGGTCGAAGGCAATGATGCGCTCGGAGCTAGGCTAAAACTGATCGAAGCGGCAGAACATTCAATCGATGCCCAGTATTTCCTAATCAAGCCCGATTCTGCTGGGTCGCTATTCTCCCTGGCATTGATAAATGCGGCTGAAAGAGGTGTCCGTGTCCGGCTTCTCGTCGACGACGTCTTCACAACTGCCAACGATGAACAGCTTGCCTATCTCAGCAGCTACGACAACATCGAAGTTCGGATTTTCAATCCCTTGTCGCGAAACAGCACAAAGGCAATGAATTTTGTACTGGATTTTGGACGTGTTAATCGGCGGATGCACAACAAGTCTTTGACGATTGATAATGCGATGTCGATCGTCGGTGGACGCAATATCGCTGAAGAGTATTTTCAGATTAACACCAATGCTGAATTTGCTGATTTTGATCTGTTTTGCGCTGGCCCCGTTGCACGAAAAATCACTGCTGCGTTCGACATATTTTGGAATGATCCGCTCGCCGTTCCGATCGAGGCATTTGTGAGTATGCCAACGGAAATCAAGCGACAGGATACCCGCGCGCGAATTGAAGAAAAAACCAGACAAGCAACACTCGGCGTATACCAGCGCGCTATTAATTCCCGCTATCTAAGAGACATCTCAGCCGGAAAGGTTCAGCTTGATTATGCCAATGTGCAGGTAGTGACCGACGACCCTGACAAATTACGCACACCCGTTAGGGACGGCGAGCGCCTGGTCGCTGATGCTATTAGGCGCGAAATGGAACACGCGACATCTGAAGTCACAATCATCACTCCCTATTTTGTACCGCGCAAAGAAGGCGTCAAGTTTTACAAAACTTTAAGTGCACGTGGTGTTCGGGTGAGGGTGATCACCAATTCACTCGCATCGACCAACCATGCCTATGTTCATGGTGGCTATGCGCCTTACCGCAAAGAACTGTTGAAAGCCGGTGTAGAACTTTATGAAGTGCGGGCTGATGCGCCAGAGGTACTGGGCGAGGTACTTTCTGGCAGCGACATCAAGCTGACCATGCACTCCAAGGCGGCACTGTTCGATCGTAAACGTATGTTTGTTGGCTCATTGAACTTCGATCCGCGCTCGATTGAAATCAACACTGAGTTGGGGCTTATAATCGCCGACCGGAGAATGGTCTCAAAAATTGCCGGAAGTTTGGAAAAGGGTCTCAGAGATTACACCTACAGGGTCGAGTTGGGTGAAGATGGCAAGCTCACCTGGACTTACAGCGGAGCAGGTTTATCCGAAGTCTTGGTATCCGAGCCCGGTGCCGGGATCGTATCCAAAACTGTTTCCTGGATCACTCGTGTTCTTCCTGTGGAAGGGCAGCTTTGATGGAATTCTGTGAATTTGGTAGGTGCCAACTTCGCGCCGAACCGGTCAATTTATTAACCCCATCAAGCGACGACGTTCTCCATGGAGAAAGATCGTAATCTGTTTTGAAGATGCGCACCGCGGCTTCATTTGGCTCAAGTGAATTTCGCACCTAGCATCATCATCAGGGATAAGCTGGATGGAACTCACAATGGGCTGTGTAGACGTGGCGTAAAAATCGTTTGAATGCCCGCAATCGTTATATCAATGCCAAATGCGGACTGTCATTCGACGGCCCCAGAGCTGATGGGCTGGTTTTGGGCAAAGCTGACTAGAAGTAGTGTCTCCGCATTTCGGTCGTTCAGTGAATTAAACGGAACCGCAATAGCCGACATTCATCGCAGACGCAGTGAATTTACAGGTCGGGCGGAAAACAGACCTTCGCTGCAGGTGCGCACCAATCATTACGAAGAGTTGGAAGCCGACCTTCAAGGAACATTGAAAACTTCATTTCATGCTAGACCGCTGCAGGTCAGCTTCGAGCCTTTTGTAGACAAACCCTTCTTTGGTTGAGGGCCAAATTACTGATTCAAACGCTCGGGAAGGGAGGGCTTGGTGAAGACGGAGATAAGGCCCACAGGGAAGTGTAGCTGGAGCTGAACGTGACCTTGAGATACTGGCGTGGGCCAACTTGATCGGGATGCAGCGGCGGGCAAGCCGGCTGCAGGATCATCGTCCAGATGGGCCGGAAGCCAGACATCCAAAAACAATCGCATCTGACCATTGAAGTCGGGCTAGTCATAAGCGCCTTGCATGACCGAGACGGCCACTTCGCGAAGTTTCTCGGCTGCCGGGGACAGGGCACGGCCTTTGTAAGTCACAATTCCAAGTTTGCGGCTGATTGTTGGTTCAGAAATTGGGACGATCGCAATGTCGAGGTCGCGCCTTGAGAGCCGGATGAGGGCGGGAGTTGCCGCTATTCCAATCCCCCGTGCGACGAGGCTAAGTTGCGAATGGAAATGCCCGACCTGTATGTCGTTCGAAAGCACTTCGTAGAGAGTGCCGAGGTGGCGTTGTAGGAGTTTGCGTGTACCGCTTTCCGGCCTAAGCAGGATGAAGTGCTGGTTCTTTACCTCCTCCCAAGTGGTCGATGTTGCCGACGCCAGTGGGTGGTTCTTGTGACAAGCTATGACGAAGCGATCGTCAATCAATTGCTCGAAGTCCAGTTCAGGATGGGCCTCACCGAACGTGCCGAACGCCAATTCAGACTGTCCACTAAGGACTCGTTCAAGCGCCTGCGGGCTTGAGTCCTCGTGCACCCTGATACGGATATTCGGGTGAGTGGTTTTAAACCTGTCAATGATTTCAGGGAGTAGCGTGTCCGATATCGTCATATTGCAGGAAAGCGTGACAATGCCTTTGCGCACCTTCACAAGCTCAGACATGTCGTTAAGCGAGCGGTTGTAGTCTTCTATAATTCGCTTCGCCTTTGGCAGAAATTCCTTCCCAAGGGTGGAAACAGCGACCGAACGGGTGGTCCGATCAAGGAGAGAAGCACCGATCGAATCTTCAAGTTTCTTGATCCGTTTGGATAACGCAGATTGGGTAACAAGAAGTTCATCGGCGGCCATAGCGAAACTTCCAAGCCGTGCGACGGTGACGAAAGCGATGATTTCTCCAAGAGAAGTATCTCGGATCATTTATAAATTCCCAAAATTCCATAATACTTGATTTTTTTGAATTTGTGTAATTTATCGCTCGATGTCAACCTGTTTGAACAATTGATCTTGAACGGCCTTCCGAATGAAAGGCTGGTTCGATTAAGGGAGGACTATCAATGCTGAGTGGATTGAAGAAACTGATTGTGGGCGCGGCTGCAGCCCTAGCGCTGTCAGCGCCGAATACTGGTTTGGCCGATGAATTCACGCTTGAAGGTCAGACCGTGACTTGGATTGTCGGCTTCAGTGAAGGTGGTGGCACCGACCGTCTGACGCGTCTCTTGCAAGCCAAATTGGGAGACCACCTGCCCGGCAAACCCAACGTAATCGTACTGAACAAGCCCGGAGGCGGTTCGGTGATTGCATCCAATGACTTTCATGAAAACGCTCCGAATGATGGCACGATGCTAATCATGGCTTCGACCTCCTCGCTTCTACCCGTAATTCTCGGTTCGGAGGTTGCCAGGTACAACCCAAATGAATGGGTTGCGGTAACAGGTTTTGCTCGGGGTGCTACCATGTACGCAATTAGCGATGACCTGGGGCTTGGCCATGAAGATATGATGGCCGATTATGAAGCTCTAAAGTCTGCTAACATTCGGTTCGGCACAGAGACGCCGCTATCGGCGGAGCTTTTGGATTTTGTGTCGATGGAGATGCTGGGTGTGGACGCGCGTTACATATTCGGCTTGGCGTCGAAGGACGCAGAAGCTGCGTTCCAACGCGGCGAGATGAACGTGAACACCGACAACGTAAGATCCTACCTCAAAGACTACGGCGATGATCCCAAGGTTAACCCGGTCTGGAGCTACGGTGTCATAGATGAGAATGGTAACCTTCAGCGGGACCCGGATCTGCCCGATACCCCCACTTTTCCCGAGTTCTACGAAGCAGTGAAGGGCGAAGCACCAAGCGGCACCCCCTACGAGATGCAGAAGGCGTTGATGAATGCCAAGGTAATGCTGTCGAAGGCTGTCATGCTGCCGCCAGGTACTCCTGACAACATCCGTCAGGTCTATATTGACGCGATGAAAAAAGTGACATCTGACCCGGAAATCGTTGCTGCGCTTCCTCGCGAGATCGGTTCCATGCCCTTGAACTTTGGTGACGAAACTCAACAGGCCATGGCCACCGGTACGTCAATTGATCCGAAGGTCCGTGAATGGGCTGCGGGGTTCCTTAAGGAGCGCTTCAATACCACCCTGAAGAACTAGACTTGTTGTTCAAACCTTAGTTGGGCGGGGCCATATCGGCGCCGCCCTGTTTTGCCCGGCGGCTATTCCTTTAGCAAGGCGGTACACTCACGCAGGGTCCGCAAAGCCCGCAGGCTGGTGACGCAAAAAATTCCAAACGGGAAAAGTGATATGTACGAAGCCGCGATCGTCGCGCTGGCTCAACTCGCCACGCTCCAGACTTTGCTGGCCCTGGTGGCCGGGGTCGTCGTCGGGCTCGTGGTTGGTATCCTGCCGGGACTTGGCGGGACGGCTGGTCTCGCCCTTCTTCTTCCAATTGTTTTTGGTATGGAGCCAAGTTCCGCGCTGGCCATGATGATTGGCCTTCTTGCAGTTACGACGACCTCAGACACATTCCCCTCAGTGCTCATGGGCATTCCGGGAACATCCGGGTCGCAGGCCACGGTGCTCGATGGGTTTCCGATGGCGAAAAAAGGTGAAGGTACGCGGGCCTTGTCTATCGCGTTTGTTTCGTCTCTTTTTGGCGGGATCTTCGGCGCCTTTGTCCTGTCCTTCGCCGTCGTCTTTGCGACGCCCATCATCCTGCAGATCGGTTTCGGCGAGCAGCTGATGCTAGTGGTCCTAGCGCTTTCCATGGTAGGCATCCTTACGGGGGCTAACCTTTGGAAAGGGCTGGCGGCCTGCAGCCTCGGCCTCTTGCTGGGTGCGCTCGGCTCAGCGCCGCTTTCAGGTGTCCAACGCGCCGCGTTTGGCACGGAATACCTGCTCGATCCGTTGCCGCTCGTTATTGTTGGTCTTGCGATGTTCGCGACGCCCGAGATCGTGGATCTTTTGCGCCGCCAGTCGACAATCTCGGAAACCGGCCGACTGGAGCGCACAGGCTGGGCGAAAGGGTTCAGCGACTGGGCGAAAAACTGGTGGCTGTCGTTGCGTTGCTCGATGATCGGTTCGCTGATCGGTGCATTGCCGGGGCTGGGCGGTAGCGTCGTGGATTGGATCGCCTACGGCCATGCGGTACAGACCACGAAAAACCGGGAAAGTTACGGAACGGGCGACCCTCGCGGCGTTGTTGCTCCTGAATCAGCCAATAACGCCAAAGAAGGCGGGGCACTTGTCCCAACACTACTCCTTGGTATCCCCGGATCGGGCAGTATGGCGATCCTGCTTGGTGGGTTGATCCTGATCGGAATAGAGCCTGGCAAGGACATGATCGATAATAATATGGACAAGGTCTATCTGATGATCTGGTCCATCGCCGCCGCCAATATCGTCGGTGCGGGCATCTGTTTCTTTCTGGCGCCGCAGATCGCCCGGATTACAACGATCAAATACACCCTGATTGCTCCATTCATGATCGGCCTTATCTTTTTTGCCGCGTTTCAGGCGACGCGGAACTGGGGCGACCTTATTGCGCTTTTGCTACTTTCGGTGCTGGGGATTTACATGAAGCGCTTCGGCTGGTCTCGGCCGGCGCTCCTGATCGGCTTTGTGCTGTCAACCCGGGTCGAAGCGTCGGTTTATCAGACGGTCACGCTGTATGGGATCACGTTCATCGAGCGCCCGATCGTTCAGGTGCTCATCGCGCTGACGGTGCTGTCCATAGCCTTGGCGGTTTTCTTCAAGCAGAAAAGTTCGGAACCTGTCACCGTCGACGGCCCGCACAGTCATCTTCGACTTATGCCGCAGTGGATTTTCGTTTCTGGCGTCATCGCACTCGCGATTTACGTCTTCCAGGACGCATTGAAGTTCAACTCGCTTACCGGGATGTATCCATTGGTCGCCTCGGTCAGCACTTTGGTGTTCTTGGTGCCCGTGGTCCTGATGATGGCCTTCAGGCGCGCACCGTCCGGTTTCTTCTTCGATGCCGAGCTGAAATCCGTGCGCGAAGGGGGGCGCTCGGCGGAGTTTTACATTGGAATGCTAGTCGTGATGCTTCTGTTTTCGGGAATTGTCGGCTTCGTACTGGGCATTGCGACCTTCATCGCACTGTTTCTTTATCGCGGGGCGCATGTCCTCTGGTGGAAGGCAATGCTTGGCGGGGTGGGGTTCATTCTCTTTCTCGGGATCATCTCTGATCAACTCACGTTGCGCTACCCAACTGGCCTTCTGCAAAACTACCTCTCCCTTCCTTGGCCTCTGCAATAGGATCACCCCATGGCTCTCGACCAAACCGCTAAGAACGGCGTCACCCACGAACTGGTGAAATTCGCCCTCGACACCAACTATGTAGATCTGCCAAGCGAAGCCATCGAGATCGCCAAACGCTGCATCGTGGATGGCACGGCTTGCATGATGGCCGGTTCGAAAGAGCCAGCACCCGACATTCTGCGTAAGCTCGCCCGTCAAGTGGGAGGCGCCGAAGAGGCACGTACACTTGGAAAAGGCAGCATGCGCGTGCCGCTTCAAATCGCGGCCCAAATCAACGGAATGTCTGGTCATGCGCTGGATTTCGATGACACGGCGTTGTCCGAGGAAAAAGATCGGTCCGTTCTCATTCACCCAACCGTTCAACCGCTTTCGGCTTGCTTTGCGGTCGGCGAGCATCTGAACGTCTCGGCGGAAGAGTTTCTCACGGCTTTCATTCTCGGCTTCGAGGTGCAAGTAAAAATTGCTGAGGCAATCAATGCAGACCACTTCACCGGCGGGCGTGGGTTTCACACCAGCGGTACAATCGGCATCTTTGGCTCGACGATTGCTGCCGGCAAGCTTCTGGGGCTTGATTACAGGCAGTTGTCCAATGCAATGGCCATGGCTTCGACGATGTCTGCCGGTGTGGGGGCCAATCACGGCACTATGTCGAAGCCGCTGAATATGTCGCGCGCCGCTGAAAACGGAGTGACTGCAGCACGGTTCGCCTCGCTCGGAATGGATGGGCCGGCCCATGCGCTTGAAGCTGGGCGCGGTTTCTTCGAGGCCTTCGGCGGCGGGTATGATCCGACAAAGATCATTGGACGCATGGGTGATCCTTGGGCGATCATCTATCCCGGCACGTCAATCAAGCCCTACCCCAGCGGCGTGGTTGGTCACCCCGGTATGGATACGATGAAGAAGCTCGTGGAGAAGCACGACATAAAACCCGAGGAAGTTGAGAAAATCGAGGTCCGCACGGGCGCAAACGTGATTACCCCCGGGCCGCTGCGTATCCCCCACGCAAATACCGAGCTTGAAGCGAAATTCTGCGTTGCGTTCCAGATGGCCGCCATTGTGCTGCGCCGTAAGGCGGGGCTCGCTGAGTTCTCTGACGCTTTCGTGCAGTCGCTTGAGTGCCAGGAAATGCAGACACGGGTGACGGCGGAACTTGACCCCGAGATCGTAGAGATGGGAAAAGGCGTCATCGTCGCCCGCATTACGCTCACGACCAAAGATGGCCGCACCTATTTCGAGCAGTCCGATCCGCATTATCGGGGTGGACCGAAAAATCCGCTGACTTATGAAGAGGTGTCGGACAAGTTCCGTGATGCCGCGGCCGGCGTTCTGAGCGAGGAAAAGATGGAAGCGTTTCTCAGGCTTGCCCGTGACTTCGAGACCCTGCTGGGCCTTCGTGAGATCATGGATACGGTCTCTGCCTGATGCCGAAGAACGATCCTGACATACGAGCCCCTGCGGGCACAACGCAGAAGTTGGCAGACTATATCACGTCCGTCGCCGGTCAGGACCTGCCAGACCAGATAGCGACGAAGACCAAGTGCCATCTTCTCGACACGCTGGCCGCCGTCATCTCGGGCGCGCACCTGAAAGCCGGCCGGCTGGCGACGAGGTTTGCGGCGACACAAGGCGGTACGCCCGAAGCAACGGTCTGGGGCACCGCTATCCGGACAACCGCAATCAATGCGGCATTGGCCAACGGGATTTCGGGTCATGCCGACGAAACCGACGACAGCCACCTGGAAGGCCGCTTCCATCCCGGTTGTGCAGTTGTGCCGGCTGCCCTTGCTGTGGGTGAGGCGCGAGCCGCTTCGGGCATGGCGGTTCTGAACGCAGTGGCGGCGGGCTACGATATCGGCGCGCGGTTCTCGATGGCTCTGGGGGTTTCGGGGCCTCGCACGGCGACCCACAGCACCCACAGCCTCGGCGCGCTTTTCGGGGCCTCTGCGGCCGCGTCGTCGCTGATGGGATTTGACAGGCAAAAGGCGGCCTCGGCGCTGTCTTACACGGTCCAGCAGGCCAGCGGCATCCCCTATTGGGAGCGCGATAGCGAGCATGTCGAGAAAGCCTTCGACTTCGGCGGTATGGGCGCCCGCAATGGTGTGGCTGCGGCGATGATGGTCGGGGCCGGGCTGACGGGGGTTCAGGACCCGCTCGAAGGTAAACTGAACTACCTTTCGGCCTTTGCCGAAAACCCCGATGCCGATGTCCTGACCACCGGCCTCGGCACGCGTTTCGAGATCATGGAAGCTTCAATCAAAAAATGGTGCGTCGGCTCGCCAATTCAGGCGGCTCTCGACGCGGCCATGGCGCTTCTGGATAAGGGGCTCGATGTCGCCGACATAGAAAAGATCGATCTCATCATGCCCGACGACCGCCTAACGATCGTCGACAACCGCGACATGCCGGATGTCTGCCTACAGCACATGGTTGCCATCACGCTGATCGACGGCGGCACGAGTTTTGAGACCAGCCACGACAAGGCAAGAATGCGCGATCCGGCCGTTCTGGCCTTGCGCGAAAAGATGACGGCCATTCCGTCGCCTGAGCTCACGATAGCGCGGCCCGCGCGGCAGGCGATCCTCGAAATCGACACCAAGGGTGGCGCCACGTTCCGCCAGCATACCAAGGTCGTCTACGGCACGCCGGGCAACCCGATGTCACCAGAGGATGTGCAGGCGAAAGCGCTTGAACTGATATCGCCGATCCTTGGAAGCAAAGTGTCCAATGCTCTCACTGACGCCGTTTGGAGCCTTGAGGAGATCAAAGACATCAACGCATTGGCAGCCATCGCGAAAGGGGAATAACACTCATGGATCCCAAAGTCATTCTGATGCCGGTCTATTCGCGCGGCAACGAGATCGAACGTTTGCGCGGCGCGCTGTCACTCGCCCGTCACTTCAACGCCCACCTTAAAGTGATTTTTGCTCAGTCCAGGCCAAGCGACCTGTTGGGGACCGAACTCATTGCCCTTTCGGCAACCTTGCGCAATCAAGTCATTTCAATCATGGATGATCAAGCGAACCAAAATCGCGGCGAGTTGCGGGAAAACTTCGAAAAGCTTTGCAACGAGAACGACGTCGTCGTTTCGGACAAGCCTGAAGACGGGCTGCCAACGGCGTCTTGGGGCGAGATCAACGGCGCACGAAGCGAACTTGTCGCGATTCATGGCCGGGTCAGTGACCTTATCGTGATCCCGCATTCAAAATCGGGCGATGCGACCGCGACATTCGAAGAGGCTATCCTTCACACTGGGCGGCCCGTCTTCCTCGTGCCGCGCGGCATGTGGGAGATTAATATCACCAAGGCCCTCATCGGCTGGGATGGCGGGCTGGAATGCACAAAGGCAGTCCGGCAGGCGCTGCCCTTCCTCAAGCGCGCGTCGGGTGTGATTATTGGGGCAGGACCAGATACCGCGTCGGATAGACCCACCGCACGGGATGCAGCCGATTACCTGGCCTATCATGGGGTATCCGCTGAGATTCAGCTTCTTAACGAAAAGGCCGCGTCCGCTGGTGCGGCGCTACTCGATCTGGCCGCCGATCAAGGTTGCGATCTGCTCGTGACAGGCGCCTATGCGCATACCCGTTTGCGCCATAGGCTTTTGGGCGGTGTCACAAGCCACATGCTCAGGCACGCAGAGATCCCGGTGCTGATGGCGCACTGACGCCAAGGGGGCCAGCGGACATGTTCTTTGAATACGCCATGATTGCGGCGGCGGCCTTTGCTGGAGCCCTCGTCAGCGGTTTGGGCGGCTTTGGCGGTTCGTTCATCATTGTCATTGTGCTGACCCCCGTGGTCGGGCCAAAAGCGGTCATCCCCCTGATCGCGGTCTATGCGATCTGCGCGAACCTTTCCCGTGTTTACTTTTACTGGCGGACGATTGCCTGGAAGCCTGCGATCCAGTTCACGGTCGCGTCTTTGCCCGGCATTTATCTTGGCGCGAGCTTCCTGCGCGAGATACCGGATACCTACTTTCTTGGCTTTCTCGGCGTGGTTCTGATCCTGATCCTGCCTGCGCGTCGCTATCTGAAGCGCATTTCGTTTGAGCCGGGTATTAAGACGATTGCCGGTCTAGGGCTGACCTTCGGGTTTATGAGCGGAACGGCCGCCGGATCGGGCATGCTAGTCATCGCGTTCTTTAATAGCATAGGCCTGAGCGGACCGCTTTTGCTGGGAACAGATGCCGTAATCGGCCTTGCCAACGCCATGTCGAGGTCAGGCACGTTCTACGGCATGGGTCTCTTGGACCAACGGCTGATCCTGCTTGGTCTCTTTATGGGACTGGTCACGTTTCCCGGAACATGGGTCGCAAGCCGGTTGCTCCGCCTGATGGGCACGCACGTGCATGATTATTTGATTGAAGCATTGATCGCTGTGTCTGGAATAGTGTTCATTTACAATGCCCTTCGGGGCCTGGGAGCCTAAAATTCTTCACAGGTCAACGCAATGCTCGCGCGTCTTAGTTCGCCAAAACGAGAGCTTGGTGTTCGTCCTGGGTGAATGAAACCCAAGATGACTATGGTGCCGATCCCGAAAAGGGTGATTTTTGAGAGAAGCAGGGTGAGCGGGGCACGGCGGCTTTGCCTAGCGTTCCGTCGCTGAAAATAAACAGCACCTCGGTTCCCATGCCGTCAACTGATGTGTTCTGCGGTGGAGATTTTTGATCCATAGAACAAGCGATATCGACTGCTATGCGATGGTGCAGCCGCCTGCCAACCCATCGTTCGCATCGGACCGCTTTTGACAGGCCACTGTACTCCCGGCGCCTTATTTTGTTTGGATTTTCACGTTTTCTGGAAGTTTCCGATAGGGACCTATATCTTCCAAAAAGGCGACTCACGTAATGGCAGCTTTGTCCGCTTGCATGCGTGCACCTTTTTTATGGATTTTGCAGTCTTAGCGAATGGCTGCAATGACGGGATGCACTGCAGCGATCCGTCTGAGCGAGGAGCGGCGGCTTTTGGCCGGAAGTGCCGGTGTGGGCCATCCTTTGAAACCACAGGACCTTGCGGACATTCAGCCTCAGTCATCGGCGCGGCTGCGCACAACTGTCACCTCTGAGCAGGTTCACCAAAATCGTGCCAATCCTAATCTTTCACGACTCAAGTTTCCGACCCGCGGGGTTTCTAATTTGCGCTGTTCCCCGCAGGCCGGAAAGGCTCCCCTTCAGGCCAGATCCCTGGCTTTTGCAAACGCCGCCAAATCTCGATTGAATCGCTCCGGGTCCTCCCCGTAGGTCGTGTGGCCTGCGTCCGGAAAAAGCGAGACGTCCGCATGTGGAATTCTCGCCTTGATCGCTTCGGACATGGAAGGCTTCACGACGGCATCCTTCAGCCCGTGCGTGATAAGCACTGGGCACCGCACCGCGGCCATCGCCGCGTCGCCGTCCAGTTCCCGGCTCGCAAGCGCCGTCCGGACGTCGACCGGAACCATCATGTTGTAGGCCAGCACCGTCTCAATCACTTCTCGCGAGGGCTCGTCGGCATAGAAAAGCCGTACGAAATCCCGCGTCGCCGCGATGTTCTCGGCCGTGTCGTTCGAGAGGAGCCCCGGCACCAGCGCCAGCAGACCTTCTCCGAGGTGCGCATTGGCCTTGTCGCTGCCGAAATAGACGGTCGAGGCGACATAGTTGATCCCACCAAGCTTGGCGTCTCCGTAGACCGACAGGTAGTCGTTAATCACGAGACCAGCGTAGGACGCCCCAACCAGGATCGGCCGATTCAGTCCCAGCGTCCCGATCACTGCGGCCACGTCCTCGGCAAAGAACTGTGAGTCCTGATACCCCGTCGCCGTTGCGGCACGCCCGGACATCCCGTGCCCCCTCACGTCCATGCAAAGCAGGCGGAAACTCTGCGCCAGCGGCCTCGACGTCTGGTGCGTCCAGCTCAGACCGCATTGCATCAGACCGTGAATGAACAGGATCGGCACGCCATCGGGATTACCGAATTCCTGCACGCTTATGGGAAGCCCGCCACCGCCGGCGATTTCATATGTCGTCATCCGATCGACCTCTTTGTCTTACACGCCTTGGCCCCGCGCCCGGCTTCGTGAGGCGATTCTTCCACCGGGCCCGCGTGAAGTCCTGACCGGAGTTCTGAAAAAAACTGACAATTCTGACCACCGTCTACGGGGTCGAGATTTCAGGCTTCGGAAATATCCGCCCATCGGCTAAGCTTATGGGAACATGCGCATTGGCCAACACCTATTCGACCCCGGCAGCGGAGTGCTCAGGACACCAGACGGCGACCCCGTCAACCTGCGCCCCCAGACTTTTGCGGTTCTGCGCCACCTCGCTGATGCCCAGGGCGGCGTGGTCTCGAAGGAAGACCTCCTGGCCCGCGTCTGGCCCGACGTCATCGTGGGCGAGGACTCGCTCTACCGCTGCATTTCCGAGTTGCGCGGCGCTATAGGGGACGACCGTCGGCTCGTTCTGCGGACTGTTCCCAGGCGCGGCTATCGCCTCTCGGTCGCCGGGACCGTCGGGCCGCGAGTGCTGCCAAGGGAACCGATCCGGTTCACCCGCTCGGGTGACGTTCAACTTGCCTGGACAGCGGTGGGCGGCGGCACGCCGGTTCTCAAGGCGCCAAGCTGGATCTCCAACATCGAAAGCGAGGCCGACAGCCTCCTTTTCGGCCCGTTCTACCGTCGACTTGGCGCCCGCGCCCGGATTGTTCACTTCGACCAGCGCGGCTCAAGCCGGTCCACACGGAAGATCAGGGACTGGTCCGTCGACGCGATGGTCTCGGACATGGTCGCCGTCGCGGATGCCGCGGACCTCGAGAGGTTCTTCCTCTTCGGCCCGTCCCAAGGTGGAGCTTTTGCAATAGCTTTCGCCGCCCGCTATCCCGAGCGTGTCATGGGCATCGTCGCCCGGGGCACCTTTGCCACCGGCTGGAAGCACCTCGGCGACAAAGCCCAGCAGCGGCGTTACGAGATGAGCCGGACAATGATTTCGGGCGGCTGGGGCGCAGAAAACCCGGAATACCGCCGCTTTTTCACCAGCCTCCTCGTCCCTGACGCAACACCCGATATCGCGCGCGAAATGGACGCCACCCAGGCGCGTGCCGTGACCGCTGAAGCTCAGCTCGCGAATGTCGAGCTTCAATCGCGCCTCGACATCCGTGACCTCCTGACCCGCGTCACATGCCCGGTCCTGCTCCTGCACTCGGCAGGAGACCTCGCCATACCTGTCGAACGCGCGATCGAGCTTGCCGCTGCCTTGCCGGACTGCGACCTGCGGATTCTCGACGGCGACAACCACATCCCGGTTCCGGGCACCGCCGGTTACGAACAATTCATGGACGCGATCGACGAGTTCTTGGATCTCCATTCCTAGGCGAAGCACAGGCCTGAAGCGGACCGCTCGAGGATGTCCAATTTGGGCTCGAGCCCGCTTTTCGCGGCAATTCGAACGAGCAACTGCTCTGCGGACAAAACAGACGCATTCAGTAATTGGAGGCGTGTTCGAGGTGGTGAACATTAATCATACTGTGTTCGCGTCGAAGCGATCTCCAGACTACTCACGAAACAGAGCAGTGTCACATTTGCGTTCCGCAAACTCGCGCGTTAATTTCTGGTACCGGACAGGTGAGTGGCGCTCTACGGTCAGTCGAAGACGTTTTCGTTTCAACCGCCCCGTCCTGTTGGGTTCTGGAGAAATACAATGGGGGATTGTCGCTTCACCGAAGCGGTCGCGTCGGTCGTGAGGACACAGCTCTCCTTGATAAAGGGGCTGCAAGGTTCGGCTCTCATCCTTTCTGTGCTTGTAACAGCAATTCAGGTACAGGCTGGGCCACTGCACGATGCTGTCAGGGCGAAGGATGTTACTGCTATCGACGGATTGCTTGCAGATGGCGCCAACATCGATGAGACGGATTATTTCGTAGGAACAGCGCTTCATGTCGCCGTGGCGCAGGGCGATGAGGTGACAGCAGGCGCACTAATCAAATTTGGCGCCAACATTGAGGCTGTCAGCGAGTTGCGAGGTACTCGAGCTTTGCATATGGCGGCCGATTTCAATGATCTAAAAATTCTCGCGCTTCTCTTGGATCATGGTGCCGATCCAGAGTCGCGAGACGCCGACGGTAGAACACCACTATTCCAAGCGGCGTTGCGTGGGAACACTGCAGCCGCCGAATTATTGCTTGAACGGGGAGCCGACGTCGATGCTGTTGAACGCAGCTACCGTTTGACACCGCTTCAACAGGCGGCTGAGAACGGCAACATTGCGACGGTGAAGTTGCTCCTACAATACGGCGCGGAGATTAATGTACTCGATAGCAGGGGTTTTTCCGCTTTGTCGATGGCAGCGCAGCTCCAATCCTACACCAATGTCGGCGACGCGCGACTGATAGAGCTCCTTGCTGCTGAGGGGGCAGATCTGCAGTTGCGAAACGAATTCGGACAGACACCACGAGAATATGCCGCGTCAAGAAATGGGAGCACTTGGAAGAAGATCGCGGATGCTCTGCTCCGGCTGGAATCCTCCGAGTAAATTTTTCATTTGGTGTTTCACGGCAACAATCGAGATCACCTTCTCACGGCAAATAACTAAAGCATGAATGTGAAACTATATGGTCCGCTCAGGGCTCACTTCAGCAGTTAGCTGCACGTAAGATGAATAACCGCTGAGCGGACTTTTCGGACCTTTGACCAAATGGGAACAACGGCCCTCAGCCGACCTTGGTTCATTCCATCGCGAAAGACGTTTCAGAGCCCTTTCAAGACCTTCCTGATCGGTCAGTGTTCGGCGCTCTCGGCCGAGGCTGTGTGGAAACGCCATCTCGGGAAATCCAAGTAGAACGTTTTTCCTCTGTTTGACTCCGCTTATCAAATGCATTTCGCAGGCGCTCTTGAAACCGATTAGTTTTGGAATTCCATTCTAACGGCTTCGTGGGATTTCGAGTTTTCACACAGCCTCGGCCCTCAGCTGACACTGACAGTGTGGATCAATGCTGCTATGCCGATTCACCGAAGCAGCCATTCGGCTCTTGATGTCCTTTTCTTGCAATGCCCGTTTTGTTTAGGATTATTGGTGCTATGAGGTGTTGTCCCGATTAGCGGCGGAGCCTAGCGCTAGAGCGCGACCAAAGTTAGAAAGTACGAGTGGTGACATCTGATGGCTAATCTAACTGTCTTTGTGGATGGTGACCACTACATTAGTTGTCTGCAACTGGTTGATGGCCATCTTCGAAACAGGTTGAAAGATCAAGGAAATGTACGTTGGATCGCCATTGGTCTTCACGATGCACTCTATGCGTTATTGATCGAAAAACTGACTAGAACCGATGGGTTTGGAATCTACAACAAACGCTTCGAAAAGGAAGTTGGCGACTTCTACAAGAGTGGTAAGGATTCCAACTCGGTTGATTTTAGGAATCTCCTGGATGCATCGACAAAGCAAAACCTCGCCGGAATTGCTGAACTCCTGCGGCGAGCGAACCTTTCCTCTGGCGTTCAGATCAAGGCTCACGAGAGCGATATCGATAACCTCAACAGCCCCAGCCAGGGATTAAGTCGCCTAAAGCAACTGCGTGATTACTTGATCCACCCTCGTCCCATGATTGCCGGATATTATCATGATTGGTTGCTCAATGCTCTCTTCGACACGCTCGAGGTCATTCGTGAAGTTGCCGCTCTTCCAGGCAATACCAGTACTCGGCATGACCACAAAGAGGCGGAAATTCTCTTGAACTCGATTGCATACTATTTGGCGCGGTGGCAATGCAGCCTTCAGCACATCGGTTAAACATACGGGAGGGTTTTGAGACTTACCTCCACCTTTCCCATCTATCGATTGGACATATTCGAGCACCAATGTCCGCCCGCGGTAAACCAGATCCGAACTCTCGCATCTGCGGCGAACTACTGTATTCCGCCCTTTGAGATCTCAAACTGGTTTGTGGATATGGTCGCTTTGTCCGCATTGCCGTCATTTGTTCCTGGCGCGTCGAATTCACACTTTCTGCCCGAGTTTCGAGTTCAGCGCACCGCGCCGAAGATCTTGGATGGGCTCGCAGCAGTCTTTCGCGGCATTGAGCACTAAGGTCGGCTCCGGGCCGGAAGTGGTGATGTGGGCCGTTTTTCACAATGCGCAAACTGAGCGGGAGGACTAAGCCGCTCGCGCGGCACTGGCGCCCGTGGCTTGTTTTGAGCACTGATTTGGCACCGAGTATTTGCGGGCGGGGAGTTCTGTCTGACGATTGAGGTCTTCTCAATCATAAGACAGGAGGTTCCCATGACGGAGGAGAGAACCACGCCGCTGCGCGCGCGTATGATCGAAGACATGCGCATCCGTGGCATAGGCGAGAAGGCTCAGCAGAGCCATATCCGGGCCATCAAGGATTTTGCGTCATTTCTTGGCCACTCGCCCGACAAGGCGAGCCCGGAAGAGCTGCGCGGCTATCAGTTGCACATGACGAATGCGGGGGTGTCGCCGTCGACATTCAATGTCCGGATCGTCGCGCTCAGGTTCTTTTTCGGCGTGACCTGCGGGCGCGAGGAGATGAAGCGGCATATGCAGTTCCGGCGCAAGCCGCGGCCGCTACCAATTGTCCTGAGCGTTGAGGAAGTCGCGGAGCTGATGGCCTGCGTTCCCGGACCGGGCCTGAAGTATCGCGCGGCGCTCGGCATCAG
>CXTY01000007.1 GCA_001404055.1 Roseibium album
TCTGACCNGATACCCATCGTGTAACCGCCCAGCAGCATCCTGATCATCAGTTCCGGNTCAACTGAAGGACGACCGGTTGAACTATAATACGGAGCCAGATGTTTGCGAAGGTCGGACAGATCAACAAACCGGTCAATCGACCGCAGTAGATGGTCATTCGGGACATGATCATCAATCGAGAATTCGTAGAACAGCGCGCTTTGCGCTTCCTGCTTCGGACCCATCATCGCCCATATCTCCCAAATCAATAAGGAGAGTGAATCAGCGTTCGGCACTCAAAACAACAGGAGTTTTTCAACGGAATAGGCCCAAAGCGGTCATTGAGCTGCGTTTCGTGGGATGTCCGATTTGCGTTTCCACGAGGTGCCGTTACGCAGACAGCAAGCGCTTTCGGTAGGCAGTCTTAATCGTACTAATCGTACTAATCGTACTGATTCTAGAACCGCGCCACGATACCCAAAAGTGGTCCATGCGTAAGCGCGTCGTATGCGAAACGGCCGGTGCCAGTTTTGCCGTTGTCGTAATCGACTGACAAGACCTTGTATTGGAATTGGGTCGACCAGATATCGTTGAAGTGATACCCAACACCGGCTTGAAGGTTCCATGAGAAGTCAGACCCTGCACCGAACCCACCAATATCTCCACGACCGTTGATGGTCCACTTGTCGGCAAACCTGTGCACAGCCCTTACACCGATAACTGGGTCTAGCCACTCGGCCCCGCTGGAGATGTTGAAATCTCCCGCAACAGTTCCGGTTGCATTAAGATCAAGACCGATATCCCAATAGCGGCCGCCGGCGTAGACATCGATCTTGGTCTTGTTTGTTGAATGAGCTCTATAATAGAGCATCGTCTCCAAAATGAGTTGGCTTCCACCAACTCGAACTCTGCCACCAGTTCCGGGTGTGTCGGTGGCTGTTCCAAGATTCATATAAGCGACATCCAGCATGGCACCAAACTTGTGCTGATAGAGCGCTTCGGCCCGTCCCATAAATCCGAAGCGGATGTTCTCCAGGATGTCGCTGGTTCCAACATCAATGTCTGTGCTTGGAAGGCGACCCACCTGTGTGCTGCCAGTAATGTTGGCCGCAATAAAATAGGGGGCGATTACGAATTCCCAGGCTCGGTTTATCCGGTCGTTCACTGGAGCAACTTCAGCCGAAGAGCCGTTCGGCAGATCGGCCGCAAGTCCAGTTCCGGCTATCGCGAACCATGAGATCGTGGCAAATAGGCTGTAAAAGCTGCGAGATTTCAGATTGGGTGTCATTCTGGACTGCCTCTAGTTTCAGCCATGGTGTGATTGGTTTTTGACAACGTTTGGTTCGGTCAGGAACGCCTGGACCGCTTTCTGTGTTTCGAGTCGAAAGTAGTCGATCTCTCACAGGGCAAGCAGGTTGCAAGCGGTCCTTCAGATATGATTTGTCGCTTGAGCCTAATTTCGACTGAAGAACAATTCCCGCGCCTTGATCGACTCTGGTCGCAAGTTATCGATACCCTCGTAAGGAACATCAGTCCCCAACGGCAGGTGCGGATATTCTGCGATTTTCTTCTGGTGGCGTTTTACCATGTCCTGAAACGACGCCGACGACCAAAGGGAGTTTTCGACGAACGGGAACATCTCACGTGGGTCTCTCAGAAGGTTGTAAACCCCCGCCGTGGCAGCAGTCCCTCCCGGCGCAGGAAGGTGAAATTTGAATTCCTGCTTCACCACCGAACGAAGGACTGGGCCTTCGTATATGTAGACATAATCTCTCCGTCCGTTACCGTCGCCCTCCAGCAAAAGTGCGGTTTGGTCGATGCCGTCAATTATACGGTCGCGTGGAATGAACTCGGTTCCCCCACCGATACGGGCAAAGGTCGTAAACAGGTCGGAGACGTGAACAATGTCTCCTATCCGAGTACCGGGCTTTATCGCATCCGGCCAGCGGACATAGGCATCGACCCGCACGCCTCCTTCAAGATGTTGTGTCTTGCCGCCGCGATAGATGAGTTGGGAGAAGCCGGATTTACCTTCAAAATGATACATAAGGCCGTTGTCCGACATCAGAACTACGATTGTATTCCCGCCAATTCCGAGCTCATCGACCTTGTCGAACACCTCGCCAAGAAATCTATCCAGAACTTGAAGCTTTTCGGCCTGGAAACCTCCATTGCGCGAGATGTATTCACCGTCCTGAACGAAGTTGACCGGCCAAAGCGGCCAATACTGAAGGAAGAATGGCTCGTCTTCTGACGCAAGGCGATTCAACTCTTCAAGGGTTTGCCTTTGATAACGCTCGTTCATCTCGACGTAGTGTGACTGGGTCCACTCTTCTCCCGGCTTGAGATCGATTTCATGGGCAGTCCCGCCGGCTTCTGCTTCCAACCCCGTGACAAGTCCGAAGGGTTTGAAGAAGGCGTCGATCACATACCTCGGGGACTGGCCTGACGGATGCCATCCGACCAGATTGCCGGACGCCGCGCCTTCTGGTGTCATCAAGCCCAACTGCACTTGCTGATGAACCGGAAATGCGGCTCTGTCGAACCCTTGATTGTGCGGAAACGCTTCGTTGATGTCGCCTTGGTGCCACTTCCCAACATGGCTGGTGTTGTAACCGGATTTTTTCAAAACTTCGGCAATTGTGACTTCGGTTGCATCCAAACCCTCGCCGACAATCACCCCCTTGACATCTGTCACACCGGCTCTGACTGGTAGGCGGCCCGTCAGCATCGCCGTTCGAGTAGGCGTGCAAGAGACTTCAGTATACATTCGGGTTAATGCTGCACCCTCGGCCGCAAACTGATTTATGCTTGGCGTGGCAATGCCCGACACATCATTCATGATGGGTATTCCCATCTGCCCGAAACTTACGTCATCGATCAGAATATAGAAGATGTTCGGTGGTTTTCCGCCGTTCGCTTCTCGAAGCGCTCGCAGGCGCTGGTCCACGCTTTCGTCTTGTTCTGTCCACGCGTTTTCGTGCTGGGCGAAAAGTATGTCGTACTCCGCGTCGTGGACGATGGGAGCAGGTTGAGCGGTTGCACCGGTTGCTGCGCCAAGTGATGCCAAAACCAAGAAAACAACGAAGTTTGGAATATTGTTCACGAAAAATACCTTTGCCCTTCTGATGCATGCCAAAAGATTGGGCTTGAACAGCTGTTGGCTCAGCCCAATGACGATTGTAAAGTTTCCCGGCTACAGGTAGTCACTCAAAGCGCTGAAATGCTGCTGGGGATTGTTGGTGACGTTAAGGGCTTATGTCGATGCACAACATCAAAAATTCGTCAAAACCAGATCACGATGAAGGGGCGGTGACACGGCTCACGCTGTTTCATCCCAATCAGCTCTCAAAAATGTCGCCTTGGCAATTGGATTTCCGCCAAATGGAACGCGGAAACATGAATACACACGCCAACATCCGCCCCGGCGATCTTGTTACGCTTCTTGAAATGAAGATGTCGCACGGTGTCCACCAGGTTGGTGCGTCTCCAAAAAACACCATCAATTTCGGCATACCGTATTCACACCTTCCCTATAAATGGCGCGGCAGTAGCATCGAAAGTCGTTCAGTCGTCTGTTTTGGAGTTGGCGCGGAATTTGATGCCTATTGTGCTGGCGCTTTCAATGCTTTCACATTGTCCGTTTCGGAACCTGGTTTTGAGCTTTTGAGCTACGATCTAGGATTGCCGAGCGCAATAATAAACAGGCTTCGCGAACCCGCGGTGCTGGTTGGCCATTGCAATACAAGTGAAATGCATCGCATAGGGAACAGTGTTCTTAGGTATCTTCAAGATCATTCTCTGCCATTTGACATCCCGGAGCAGGAAGACTTGATTCTTCACCTTGTTGCGGCCATTCAAGCAGATGGTGAACTCATAGGTAACGGCAGCGAGAAGTTGCGTTCAAAGGCGTTTGAGCGCGCCTTAAAGTTAATGCTTTCACATATCCATGAGAATTTGCGTGTCAGCGTTCTGTGTCGAGAGGTCGGTGTTTCCTGGTCAACTCTGGATCGGGCTTTTAAAGAACGTTTTGGTTTTGGCCCAAAATCCTACTTACTTCGGCTTCGGCTCGACCTGGTTCGCGAATCTCTTTGCAACAGCCCGCGCGAAATACCGATTGCCGATACGGCGAACATGTTCGGCTTCTGGCACATGGGGCAGTTCGCCAAGGACTATCGCGCCATGTTCGGAGAACTCCCTCGCGAAACATCTCGAGCCTAGCCCTCGGAGCTTTATGCTGCTTGAATAACTGCAATCTTCCAAGGAGCCGCCATTTGTGTTTCCTTCAGCGAATGTTCGCTTCCCGCCCGAGTATCGAGTTCAGCGCACCGCGCCGAAGATCTTGGACGGGCTCTTTTCGGGCATTCGCCGCACCTGTTCCGAAGTTCGTCTCCAGGCCGGAAATTACACGCGGCCCGCGCAACGTGGATGTCAGCTAAGCCAATCAATGGGCAAAACCGACAGTCCGCTCATGGGCCCAATGCGATCATTCATTGGCAGAAATTGAAGGCCCTGCGTCACGCTTCACCTTGAATTCGAAGCAGAGACCATTCAACGGAAAACCATCTAGTCACGAAATATCACGCTACCGGGTCGATCACCAGAAGCAACCGGGCACCGGAAGTTGCCGACATGGGCGGTGAACGATGCAGCAGGCCGGTTTGTTCGCTATCGGGCCAGGCCCGGCCACGGAACAGGGCAACCGCACCGGTGGCGACTTTTCGGATATGGCTAGGATCGGCTTTAGCGCCTGCTGGAACATATTCAGTCCCCGGGCCTCGGTAACTGCACAAAAGCCGTGCCTGAACGTTGTCCGTGTGAAACTTTGGACACATCACCTCGTCCGATACATCCAGCCGGACCTTTATGTGATCGGTCTTCAGTGTCTTGGCCATCATCAATGCAAGGGCGCCAATGTCCCCCGCAAGCATGTCCTGCTCGCGGCCTACAGGTGTCCCGGCTGTCTCGCAAGCCGCGATAACGGCTGTCTCGGCCAGATGCACCGGCACGACAGCATTCAATTCCGGAAGCTGGTGCACCGGCAGCCTATCTATCCAGGTTTGGAATTCGGGCTCCGGCGACCGCGTCCAGATGGATGCGGCGACGGATGGCAAATGAATGTCGTCGAGAATGTCGGGATCCCGGGCCATGAGGACGTCACGGGCCACAGGCCGCCTTGCTTCAAAGCTCGTTTCGACCAGGTTCATGCAGCTGCCTCCGCACGGCGGAACGGAGGGAACGGGTCAGCCAGATCGGCAAAGACGGTCAAATCGTCCCCCTGTTCTTTCGGAATAAGGCAGGCATCAAGTCGGCATTTCAGAAGTGGCCAGTCAATACCAGCGCCAATGAAGACGATCTCCTGACGACGGTCACCGAAGGGTTCCGCCCAGTTTGAGCGGGCATACGCGTGGGCACGCTCATCATCCGGCCATTGTCGTGACGGTACTGATGCCCACCAGGTTCCAAGGGGGGTGATGCTGGAAAGGGCACCTGCAAGCGAGTACTCAATCACGAAGTCCGGCCGGCTGCCGACCCAGAAATGCCCCTTTGCGCGAATAACGCCCGGAAGCGTGCCGTTCAGCAGTTCATGGATCTTTTCCGGATCAAAAGGCCGCCGCGCGCGGTAAACGAAGGATCCGACACCGTATTCTTCCGTTTCCGGCACATGATCGGCGAAGCCATAAAGTTCCTTGGCCCACATTGGATGTTCGTGAGCCTTTTCGAAATTGAACAGGCCGGTGTTCAGGATCTCCGAAGGCGCAACCGTGCTGTAATCGGTTTCCAGGATCTTTGCATCGGCATTCAAGCTGCGGATGATTTTACGGGCAGCGTCCACCTGATCAGATGTCGCGGCACTGACCTTGTTCAGGACAATGACATCCGCAAACTCCATCTGGTCGGTCAGGAGATGAACCAGTGTGCGTTCGTCCTCTTCGCCAAGAACCTCGCCCCTGTCGTGCAGGAAGTCGTGACTGGAATAGTCCTTCAGAAGATTAACCGCATCGACGACGGTAACCATTGTGTCAAGCCTGGAGACATCCGACAGGCTCGCGCCCACTTCGTCCCGAAATTCGAACGTCGTGGCAATCGGCAAGGGCTCCGAAATACCGGTCGATTCAATCAGCAGGTAGTCATAGGCCCCGTGTTCCCCAAGGCGCCTAACTTCCTGCAAGAGGTCGTCACGCAGGGTACAGCAGATGCAGCCATTCGACATTTCAACCAGGGTCTCGTCGGTTTTGCTGAGTTCCGCCCCACCAGCCCGGACCAGATCGGCATCGATGTTGACTTCCGACATGTCATTGACAATGACGGCGACCCTGAGACCCTCCCTGTTGTTCAGGACCCTGTTGAGCAAGGTGGTTTTGCCGGCACCCAGAAACCCAGACAGAACCGTTACCGGCAAGCGTGAATCGCGCATTTCAATCCCCTCTTCATTTGTAATGTTATTACATTACGAAATCTCTATCGCAAATCCAGCCAAATTGGCAAGCGACATCTCTGGAGACGGGAAAATGAGAATGTGTATGCGACCGGCATTACGCAATTGAAGAAGCGTGGTTATTCAAAAAATGCCGTCGGCTATTTGGTTCATAATGAAGGTGAACTCTGAATCAGTCAGAATGCAGACGCTTGTCTAGCAAGGTTCAGCTGCCACAACCCGGTTGCGGCCCTCGTTCTTGGCCTGGTAGAGCCGTCTGTCCGCCACCTGGAACAGGTCAGAAAGGACCGTGCCGTCTTCCGGTGCGCTTGAGACCCCGATACTGACAGTCACCTTTTCCGGCAGATAGATCACGCTGAAACGTTCGATGGTCTTTCGCAGCCGGTTGGCCATGGAAGCCGCGGCCTCGGCCGGCATCTTTTCGCAAAGAAGCACGAACTCCTCGCCGCCGAAGCGATAGAGATGGTCATCGGATCGCAGGTTTTCCGTCAAGAGTTGCGAAATTGTTGTCAGGACCTTGTCGCCCGCCTGGTGCCCGTGCCGGTCGTTCACCTGCTTGAAGTGATCGATGTCGATGACCAGCATCGACAATGGCCGCTTGTTCTTCAGGCTGTTTTCGAGAATTTTGGGCGCGTTCTGATCATATTGGCGCCTGTGCAACGTACCGGTCAGATGGTCCCGGGTAGACGCCTCAAGCAGTTCCTTGTAGCGCTCGCGATAGGTCAGAACCTGAAACACGTCCTTGAATGGCCGATTGGTCACCCATTTCTTCTCATCATCAAAGAACTTCAGATAGGCAATAAACAGCCCCGTATAAACAACCGTAGCCACCATCTTTGCTACCCAGCCACCCAGGAAAACGTGCCAGGGCGCATCTGAGATGTAATGCAGGGCTAGAAAGAATCCTGCCTGATCGAAAGTCAGGACCACGGCTCCGCAGATCAGGAACCTCAGAACCAGATTGCGTCCGAGCCAGTCACCGATACGTTCATAAAGAACGATAATTGCAATCGCGTCTATGAACAGCAGGATGGTGCCCCACACCATCAATAAGCCCATCTCGTCCACGAATTCGATGTCGGGAACACGGCCTTCCGTGACGATGATCGTTTCATGGTTTCTGAGGATCATGACCAGGCCGACAATCAGGAAATTGCCGATGAGAAGGCCATAGATCGGCTGCCGCGCAACAAGCGCATCCTCGCGGATATAGAGCAGCAAGATCATGAGAAGCTTGCCGGAGAACAACACCGTTGACCCTGGCGAAATGATGCCGAAGGGAAGTTCGATATAGAACACGCTGGCAAGATAGGTTTCCAGAAAATGCATGACGCCCAGCGCGCACATGAAAACACCAATGCCAATCGCCGCGCGTGCGCGCAGCAGACCCATCATGACGACAAAATAGGCGGCTGCTTGTGAAAACAGGAGAAACGCGTTGAAGGTAGCCATGGGTTAGTCAGAAACTTTCGGCAGGAAAGAGATGTTATGTATGCATTGATTCTCTTTATGCGCGAAACAGATTGCTGATATTCACGACCCCAGAGCGCAAACAAGAAAACCCCAATTGAAGAGTTTTAGTGAAAAGCGGAACACCTGAAAACTACGGGGAACTACGGTACCGCGACGATATGCGGGCTCGATTGCAGTTTGAATTCGCATTTTGATGCCATCAGATGATGGCTCCCATCGACCAGGGATTGAAATTCATGGTATCTCAAGCCAATTCAGCAGCGTTTTCTTCCCAATCCCGGCTCCAACAGGGCAACTTGATTGTTTTTGATGACGTCTGTGTCCTGTGCTCAGGCTTTGCGCGCTTCATGGCCAAACACGATAAATCCGTTGGCTTCCGCTTTGTCAGTGCTCATTCACCGGCGGGTCGTAAATTCTATCTAAGCAACAGCCTTGATCCCGATTCGATGGACACCAACATCGTGATCGTGGATGGCCACCCCCATATCAAGTTGGCCTCTTTTACGGTGGCGATGATGTCCCTTGGCTGGCCCTGGCGGTCGTTCGCTGTCTTGAAATTTCTGCCGAAGAGGTTCTCCCGTTGGCGCTACGACCGGGTCGCTCAAAATCGATACCGGTTCGGAAGACGATCATGTCCGATTCCATCGGAAGATCTGAAAGGCCGCCTCATTGGCTGAGCGCAAGACCTCACTGCGAGTTGTCATTCTGGGAGGTTACGGCGTCTTTGGCGGTAAGCTGGCCAGTTTGTTACTCCGTAATCCACGCTACGAAGTAATTGTTGCAGGGCGTGATCTGAAAAAAGCACAGGCGTTTTGCAAGCAACACGGTGGTACGCCTGTTGTACTTGATCGGAACACCGCTGAATTTTCAGAGCGTTTAGCGATGATCGAACCGTTTGTCACGGTAGATGCAGCTGGTCCGTTTCAGGACTATTGCGGCAATACATATGGTGTCGTGAAAGCAGCACTCAACACAGGAAGCCATTATCTCGATTTGTCTGACGACGCCCGGTTTACAAGAGAAATTTCGTCTCTTGACTTTGAGGCCCATGCGGCAGGTCTCGTTGTCCTTTCAGGTGTATCCAGTGTCCCTGCACTGTCATCAGCCGCCGTTGAAGATCTTAAGACATCTTTCTCCAGACTGGATGTGATTGAGAGTGTCATCCTACCCGGCAACAGGGCACCACGCGGCCTCTCGGTCATTCGTGCAATCCTGGCGCAAGTTGGAAAGCCTATTTCGGTAACCCGCGCAGGCAAACCTGACAAGGTAGTCGGCTGGTCCGGTCTCAAGAGACAAACAATCGATCATGCAGGACAGGAAGGCCTCAAACCCCGGTGGAGCTGTTTCATTGGAGCACCAGATCTTACTCTGTTCCCGAAACACTACGGCGCCAAAACTGTTCTGTTTCGAGCAGGACTTGAACTTTCCTTCCTACATCTAGGGCTTTGGCTACTCGGTTGCTTTGTTCGGCTGAAGCTCATCCGATCATTGGAACCGGCAGCTCGCCCCATGAAGATAGTGGCTGATTGGCTGGAAAATTTTGGTTCAGACCGGGGGGGAATGGAAGTGAGCCTTGCCGGACTGGACAATGATGGAGCACCAGTCAAGCGAGCCTGGACCTTGATCGCGGAAGCCGGCGACGGACCCTACATCCCGGCCGTCGCCGCAGCCGTGTTGTGTGAGCGGTTGGCTGAACAAGCTGTACGACCAGGAGCCCGCCCCTGTCTCGGCGAGTTCAGCACAGGAGAATTCGACCGGGCAACGGCGCATCTCAGCGTGGCGACGTTCAAAAGCAAGGAAAATGCCCCCACCCTTTTCCAGCAGGCTTTGGGATCAGATTTCAAAGGATTGCCGGAAGCTGTTCGCTCGCTTCATACGGTCTTCGACCGGCACTCCTGGTCTGGTCTGGCCAAGGTCACCCGCGGCAGGTCGAAGATTGGAAACCTCATTTGCAGAATTGTCGGCTTGCCACCTCCGGCAGAGAGTTGTCCTGTCTCGGTTATCATTGAAAGAAAGGGAAAATCCGAAGTCTGGAGCCGCCAGTTTGGGGCGCATAAGATGAGATCAAAACTGTCGCTAGCCGGCAAATATGGCTCTGGAATTATCTGCGAGCAATTCGGCCTTCTTGGGTTTCACATCCATTTGCATCCGGTCAAAGGCCGATTGAACTATCCGGTTAAACGCGGAACTTTCTTGGGGCTCCCACTCCCCAAATGGACGCTTCCGGTAAGCGAAACCACGGAGTTCGAATTAGGCGGAAAGTTTCATTTTGACGTGAAAATCTCTCAACCAGGTCTTGGCCTTCTTGTGCACTATCAAGGCTGGCTGGAAGAAGACGTCGTGAATACTCAAGCACTTTCTGCTTCTGCGGACCAGATGTCGCCGACCTGAAAATCAGTTAGACAGCTTTCAGGCACTTAAAAACATTGTCCCTAGTGACAATTTCCTGTTTGACTTCAATACCCTTTCAAACAATCTTGCACTCATAACCTAAGCTCTTCAACTCTACTTGCAACCGCTTCATCCGGACTATCAGTCATGTCTGCCATTTCGCGCCTTTCAGTCAACGTCAATGCCATTGCCATGCTGCGCAATCGTCGCGACCTGCCCTGGCCGAGCGTGACAGATCTGGCGGCACTTGCGATGGAAGCAGGCGCGAAAGGCATCACTGTTCACCCGCGCCCCGACGAACGTCATATTCGCAAGACAGATGTTTTTGAGCTGTCCGAGATGATTGAAGACAGGTTTCCGAACAAGGAGCTTTGCCTGGAAGGCTACCCGACCCCTGACTTTCTCAAACTCGTTGAGGAGGCGCGACCGGAACAGGTTCTCTTTGTACCTGACGACCCGGAGCAGACGACGTCGGATCACGGCTGGGATTTTTCAAAGGATACAGGCACTCTGGAAACCGCAATCGCCGCTTCCAAGGAATGGGCAATCGCCGTTTCGCTTTTCTGCGATCCGGACCCGGCAGCCCCCGAACACGCAGCACGCCTTGGCGCTGAGCGGATCGAAATTTACACAGGGCCGTATGGTGCCTGTTATGACGATCCGGCTACAGCTTCCAGAGAACTGGAGAAGGTCGTTGCCACGGGCGAAGCTGCAAGAAACTTGGGACTTGGTGTAAATGCCGGACACGACCTGACAGTCGAAAATATCCCTGCGCTAATTGCAAAGGCTCCCTTCATCCGCGAAATGTCCATCGGGCATGGTTTCACAGCCGATGCGTTGATCTACGGTTTCGGTGAAAGCGTTCGCCGATTCCGCAATTCCATGGGAGAGCCTTGAATGCCTGACACGCTGTCACGGCAAGTTGCCTTTCTTCTGGAAGCGGACAAGCTCAAGGAAGTCATCCGGCTCAACCAGCTTTCCACCGGCAGCCGCAGGGAAAACACGGCGGAACATTGCTGGCACGTCATTCTGCAGACCCTCACCTTTGCAGAGCATGCTGTGGCGGGAACCGACATCCACCACGTCATCAAGCTTCTCGCAGTACATGACCTTGTCGAAATCGACGCGGGTGACCATTGGGTAACTGAAGACAACGTTGCCGCAGTCAAGGCAAAGGAACAGGCTGCCGCAAAGCGTGTGTTTGCCCTGTTGCCGGAAGACCAGTCAGCTGAATTCCGGAGCCTTTGGCTCGAGTTCGAAGAAAACGAAACGCCAGAAGCCAAGTTTGCCAATGCCATGGATGCACTTCATCCGATGGTTCTCGTTTTTGCCTCAGGTTTGGAAGACCCGACCCACGAACCGATTTCCGCTGCCACCTTGCGTGAAACCAAAGAATCCCGTCTCGTACCCTTCCCCCAGCTCTGGGATTACGCTCTGCGCCTTCTTGACCAGGCTGTCCAGGCAGGCCGCCTGCTGCCCTGATCCACTCCTCACCTGCCGTTTTGTGCGGTCCCGCCCGATAGAGGAACTGAAATGTCTTTTGATCTCTGGCTCGTCTTTGTAGCCGTTTCCCTATTGCCTGCCGTCAGTCCCGGCCCGGCCGTCATGCTGGCGATTTCCAACACGTTGCGTTTCGGTCGCAATGCCACGCTCGCCTCTGCAACGGGAAATGCGACCGGCCTTGTCGCGATCGGCTACGCTGTCGCCTTTGGTTTTGGCGCACTGATGGCAACCTCCGCACTTACCTTCACGGTTCTCAAATTTATCGGGGCGGCCTATCTGATTTACCTTGGCCTGAAAATCTGGCGAGACAAGTCCAGCTTCCAGGTACAGAACGGTGTGCCTACAACCAGTAAGAGCCCGGTAAAACTGTACTTCCAGGCGTTCCTGGTTTCGGTCACCAATCCCAAGGCCATTCTGGTAATCACGGCGCTGTTTCCACAATTCATGCGCGCCGAGGGTATCGATATTCTGGAGACATCCGTTCTCTCCTTTACCTATGCAGCACTGTGCTACGCCAACCACGCCGCCATTGCCTTTGCCGGAGGTCACATGCGCCGCTTCCTGACCTCAGCCAGACGCGTCCGTTGGGTGCGGCGGGTTACTGGCGGGTTGTTTGTTGGCTTTGGGGCAGCACTGGCCTCGGCAAGCCGCTGATCGGGATCACTGGGTAAGGCGAATCCGATAGTGTTCGCCTTACCTCCACTAGCGCGGATCAATATTCTTGCCCGTTCAAATCCTCACCATCTGCGGCAGCCTCCGGACGCGCTCCTCCAATCTCGCGCTTCTCGAAGCAGTTGAGCAGCTAGCACCAGTTGGAATTAAGATCAGCAATTACCGGGATATCGCGGAGCTTCCGCATTTTAATCCCGATCTGGACTTGAAGGACGAGTTACCCATACAAGCCCGGAACCTCAGAAATCAGGTTGCCGAGGCCGACGGGCTTCTTTTTGCCGTTCCCGAGTACATGCACGCGCTGCCCGGTAGCTTCAAAAACGCGCTCGACTGGATGGTTGGGTGCCAGAAGTTTCCTGGAAAGCCCGTTGCCCTTGCGCATGTCAACACACGCCACTCCTTTGCACCCGCCCAGCTGGAGGAAGTGCTAAAGACCATGGCAGCCGAGATCATACAGGAAGCCGGTTTCAATCTCGGTTACACTACCAATCAAATTGATAAAGAGATGATCTGCTGCAACGACGAACACGTTGCCACAATCAAAAGAGCACTTCGGGTGTTTCAAGACGAGATACTACACCGCGGGTGAGCCAAACTGGTTTCACGCAGCTTCAGCGCGTTTCATCTTCTGGTGTTCGTCTTCGATCAGACCGATTTTCCAGTATCCCGAGATGTAGGTGTCCTTCTTCGGTATTCTCCGGTCATTGTGGAGATAAGACCGTAGAGACCGGATCACCGAGCTTTCACCGGCAATGCAGGTCTGGAGTACGCCAGACGGCCAATCCATTGACTTAATGAACTCAAGCTGAGCCAAAGATGGTTTATGCACGTTCTCATGCACCAACCAGTGCAGCTTCACGCCCTCTGGCGCTGAAATCTCGCGGATATCTTCAGTTGTCGGAACTTCAAAAAGTGCGATGCCTTTGGCATCCTTCGGCATGGCTTCCAGAGTTGCCTCGGCAATCGGCATTGCGGAGAGATCTGCAGCCACCAGATACCAGTCTGCATGATAATCCGTGATTTTGGGCTGGCTTGGACCGAAGAACCCCAGGAAAGATCCCTGCTTTGCGGCTTGCGCCCAGCGGGTTGCCGGGCCGTGGTCGCCGTGGGCAACAAAATCAATATCCAGCTCCAAGGTTTCGGGCCGGAATGCGCGAACCGTGTAGGTGCGCACGGCATGAACTTTCTCATCTGGACCGTCGGGCGCGAAGTAAGCGTCGAACTCTTCCCGGCTTTCACCGTCACGTGGCAAGACCAGTTTGCAATTCGCGCCTTCATGTCCAAGGGGAAACCCTTCCAGCTCGGGACCCGCAAACGTCACACGAACCATATTGGGGCTGAGATACCTGGAGGAACGAACGGTAAGAATTTTGGGGCGACGTTTGGGACGAAGAGCCATATGGGACCTTATTAAAGCTGAATTTTGTATTCAGGATTTAACACTCCTTCAGCCCTTTTTGAAGTCCTTCACTGTTCGAATTTTCTCAACAGTCCGTCACCCTAGCCGGAAAATGGGACGGAAATGTTGAATACTCGCCATAGTTTGAAATCTGAATGCCAGCACTGTTCCCATTGCTGAAACACCATCAGGCCAGCAATGAGTTGGTTGAGGCAGCCAGTCGCTCGCCACGCCATCCCGGACTTGATCCGGGATCTGCTAGCCGCCAGGACAAGACCCCGGCTCAAGGCCGGGGAAGCAGAGAAGAAACGGTAAAATCTCCGCGACGAGCCAATTTCCGGCGGAACCATGAAGTTCATGAATACTAAAGCCCGCCATTCGGCGGGCTTTCAAAATCACAGAACTGCGACGTGCTGATCAGCGTACAATCGGTTCCTTAAGGTCTTCCGGTTTCGTGTCCTTGATAATTTCCCAATTCAAGGTCGCATTATTGATGTGACCCGGAATATCCTGTTCAAATCGTTTCTGTACGTGAAGGGAATTGTTGAGATAGAGCTTGCCGTCAACAATTGACCAGGCTTCTGGAACAACCGGAACCTTGAATCCCATGGCTGCGCCAAAGGCACAGAAACCACCGTACTGTGGTGCGTATTTGGCAGGATCCGCCAAGAACTTGTCGCGGTTTGCAGCGGAAGAGAATTTCCACGTTACATCGTCGTATTTAGCTGTGAACTCGTCCGTGCCCGCGACCGGTTTTCCAGCCGTAAAATAGGCAACTGGATCAGTTCCACCAATTGCTGCACCTGATTTGGTGAAGGTAGTGATCTCATCCGCGGAGGCGGACATGGCTGCTGCGGAAAATAGGGCTGTCAGACCCAGAAGAACGGACTTGGACGTGTAAAGCGGCATGGACGACTCCATTGGACGTGTGAGCAAGTGTTCCGGTGCGGCGCATTTTTGCACCGCGCCGGATCAAAATGTCGCCAGCCACCAAAAATAGCCAATCACCCTTGATCACAGGACCGCCAGTGTTCTGGGAGGAATTCGTGAGAATACCGGTTCAGATACCCGGCATACCAGCGTGAGGTGCCGGGTCTCGTGGTGCAACAAGCCCCAGAACCAGGTAAATGGCCCTCTCAATGTCGTTCTGCCCAATCGGAACATTTCGGATCAGAAGCCGAAAATAGATCAGACCCAGCAGAAGATCGATCCGCGTCTCCATATCCGTTTCAAAGGGTGTCGCAATGAAGATCTGCCGAAGAACCAAGCGCCTGTCGTTTTCGGCATTCTCAAGAGCCTCAGTTATCGGCTGTAGATCTCTATGCGGAACCAGGGCGCGTATCGCCCCACCAAGCGGTGTTTCTTGAAATGATGAAACAATGCCTGCAAGACTTTGTCTCAAGTCCTCCGCAACGCTGATGCGCTGCGGCGAGGTTGAGCGAATAGACAGAAGACCGTGTTCGACGGCCGCCGCGATCATGTCCGTCTTGTTCCCGAAGCGCCGGTACACCGCCTGCTTGCTGGTCCGTGCGCGATTTGCTATCGCGGCGACCGTGCTCCCTTCAAACCCATTTTCGGCAAGCTCGATGAGCGTTGCTTCCATCAGAGCCGTTGTGACGCGATGTTCCTGAGGACGTCCTGCAGCGCTTGGGTTTTTTTGAACCATTTGGTGTTTCCAGCTCGCAAAAATTGGGTCGCGAGATCGCCTTTATTGCTTTTGCAATTTACGGTACCTATCGTCACCGAAATATAAAATTCAGGTGCAATTTGCAAGCCCTGAGGCTTGAGTTTCGTTGCCCCAGGCGGCAAACAGAACCCAATCTTCTTACAGAGTATACGGCCTCATACCTGTGGGCCTGGACATCAAACCAGCGAGGAATTCATGTCTGTTGATACCGACACGGTAAAACGCGTTGCCCATCTGGCACGCATCAAGGTCAGCAATGAAGACGCAACCCGCATGACCGGCGAGCTCAATGCCATTCTCGGGTTTGTCGAGCAGTTGGATGAAGTGAATATCGATGGCGTGGAACCGATGACATCCGTGGTTGAGCAAACCATGAAAAAGCGTGCTGACGGCGTGAAAGACGGCAACAAGGCAGATGACATCACCCTGAACGCCCCGGTTTCTGAAGATAACTTCTTCATGGTACCAAAGGTCGTCGAATAGACCGCACAATGACATCCCTCGCCGACATCACCATCGAGACGCCGCTCAGTGACGACATGCGTGTCCTCATTGCGGAACTCAATGACGTGCTTTCACCGCTCACTCCCGAGGAGTTCAGCTTTCGCATGAGCCCGGAAGAAATGGACGGAGAAGCGACCTCGGTGTTTGTGGCAAGGGTGAATGGCGAAGCTGTCGCCTGCGGTGCACTGCACCGCCATGCTGACGGCATCGGTGAAGTCAAGCGCATGTACACACGCCCGGCGTCCCAGAAAAAGGGGCTAGGTGGACAGGTCCTTACAAGGATCATTGCTCAAGCGATGCAAGAAGGTCTCCGCCAACTCGTCCTGGAAACCGGAACAGAGCACGCCGCGGCATGGCGCACCTACGAAAAAGCCGGTTTTACCCGCTGCGGCCCGGTGCTCGATTACCCCGATAGCCCTCACTGCATTTTTTATTCCCTGCCACTTCTGGCGGAAACAGAGATCTGATCATGACCGACCTCACGAAACTCACGATTGCCGAAGCCCGCGACGGGCTGAAAAACAAGGATTACACCTCGCAGGAACTGACCGAGGGTTTTCTGAAAAACATCGAAGCAGCTAACAGCTCATTGAACGCCTATGTCGCTGTCACCGCCGACAAGGCCCGTGACATGGCCAAGGCATCGGATGCCAAACTTGCAGCCGGGAACGCCGGTGCACTGGAAGGCATTCCGCTCGGCATCAAGGATCTGTTTGCAACCGAAGGCGTTCACACCCAAGCCTGCAGCCACATTCTGGACGGCTTCAAACCGGCTTATGAATCCACCGTCACTGCCAACCTTTGGGCTGACGGTGCAGTGATGCTCGGCAAGCTGAACATGGACGAATTCGCCATGGGCTCCTCCAACGAGACCTCCTACTACGGTGACGTCATTAATCCGTGGCGCAAAAACGGTTCAAACCAGGACCTGGTGCCGGGCGGCTCTTCTGGCGGATCAGCAACCGCTGTCGCCGCACGCATGTGCATGGGCGCAACAGCCACTGACACGGGCGGCTCCATCCGCCAGCCTGCTGCCTTCACCGGTACAGTCGGCATCAAGCCAACCTACGGCCGTTGCTCTCGCTGGGGCACGGTTGCTTTCGCATCCTCCCTCGATCAAGCCGGTCCGATTGCCCACACGGTGCGTGACAGCGCGATCTTGCTGAAATCCATGGCCTCCGTTGATCCGAAGGACACAACCTCGGTCGATATTGAAGTGCCCGACTACGAAGCTGCCATTGGCAAGTCGATAAAAGGCCTGAAAATCGGTATTCCGGCAGAATACCGCCTGGAAGGCATGCCAGGTGAAATTGAAGACCTCTGGCAGAAAGGCATTGCCTGGCTGAAAGATGCAGGCGCGGAAATCGTCGACATTACCATGCCGCACACCAAATACGCGCTTCCGGCCTATTACATCGTGGCACCAGCCGAAGCTTCTTCAAACCTGGCGCGTTACGATGGCGTGCGCTACGGCTTGCGTGTTCCAGGCAACGACATTGTCGAAATGTATGAAAACACCCGTGCTGAAGGCTTCGGTGAAGAGGTGAAACGCCGCGTCCTGATCGGCACCTATGTGCTGTCTGCCGGGTACTACGATGCCTACTACCTGAAGGCCCAGAAGGTGCGCACGCTGATCAAGCGTGACTTCGATCTTGCCTGGGCCAACGGTGTCGACGCGATTCTGACACCGGCGACACCATCAGCTGCCTTTGGTGTTGCCGACCAGGACCTGCATTCCGATCCGGTCAAAATGTACCTGAACGACATCTTCACAGTGACAGTAAACATGGCAGGTCTGCCGGGTATCGCCGTTCCGGCCGGTCTCGACAAGGATGGCCTGCCACTCGGTCTGCAGCTCATCGGCAAACCCTTCGATGAAAGCACCCTCTTCCAGGTCGGCCAGGTCATTGAAGATGCTGCAGGATCGTTTGAGCCTGAAAAGTGGTGGGGTTGATACAGCCTCAAGCCACCTGCACTTTCACAGCAGTGCTGTCCCGGACTTGATCCGGGACCCATTACCGCACTTCCGGAAAAAGGGTCCCGGCTCAAGGCCGGGACGGCGCCGAGACAGTTTCCAACAAGATTTGCCCGGTAGTTTTTCCATGCATGACATCGAAACCCTCGTGATCGGAGCAGGCGTCATTGGTCTAGCTTGCGCGAGGTCGCTTGCGCTTGGGGGCCGTGAGGTCATGGTGCTTGAGCAACATGATCTGATCGGCTCGGAAACCAGTGCGCGCAATTCCGAAGTCATTCATGCAGGGATTTACTATCCGACCGGCAGCTTCAAGGCGCAGATGTGCGTCAAAGGCAAGGAACAGCTCTATCGGTTCTGCGCCGAAAATGGCGTTGGTCACGAACGGATCGGGAAGCTTATTGTTGCCTGCAGCGACAGGCAACTCGTTGAGCTTGATGGAATCAGGGAAAAGGCAATTGAAAACGGCGTTCTCGATCTTGAGTTTGTCGATCGGGACAAATTGCAGGAGCTCGAACCTGAATTGGCCTGCAGCGGCGCGCTCTGGTCGCCGTCCACCGGCATCATAGATAGTCATGGGTTCATGCTGGCATTACAGGGCGGACTGGAAGCAAACGGCGGCCAGGTCGTGCTCAACACAAGTGTCGAGCGTCTGGAAAGTCTCCCCGCCGGCGGCTACAAGGTGCATGTGGCAACAGTGGAAGCTGACAGCTACGCGATCACCTGCAAGGAACTGATCGTTTCAGCCGGTCACGGTGCTCCCGGGTTGATGTCCGCACTGCCAGGTGCAAACCCGCCGACGGCTTATCTCGCCAAGGGCAACTACTTCAAGCTCCAGGGCAAGTCGCCCTTTTCAACGCTCATCTACCCGGTGCCTGAACCCGGTGGGCTCGGCGTGCACCTGACCCTCGACCTGCAACACCAGGCACGGTTTGGGCCGGACGTCGAGTGGGTTGACAGCTTCGAGTATGAAGTTGATCCCGCGCGCGGCGGCAAGTTCTATGCAGCCATCCGCAGCTATTGGCCAGACCTGCCGGACAACTCCCTGATCCCTGATTATTGCGGTTTCCGTCCCAAAATTGTTGGTCCGGGAGAACCTGCAGCCGACTTCAGGATTGACGGCCCCGAAGTACATGGACGTGAAGGCCTCGTCGCGCTTTACGGCATGGAGTCGCCTGGACTAACCTCTGCTCTGGCGATTGCGGATGAGGTTTCAGCTCGCATTGCCTGATAGTCTCAATGTACTCGGTCGTTTTCCGCCTCCAGAATGCCATCGGCATCCAACCCTGCGATTGGCAGTCGGGTGTCGGTTGGAACATCGCCGGATAGCTGCAGCGCCAAATAACGTCCACAACACACTCTAAGAAAACTCGTGAAATTGCCGAGATCATGTCCAGCATCGATGCTCTCATGGTGCAGCTTTGTGATCAGCTGAACGACACTCATACCATCACGGCCGCCGATCTCTTCTAAAACGTTCCAGAAAAATGCTTCGAGCCGCACTGATGTGACCATGCCATCAATGCGCAGGGATTTCGTGGAGCTTTCCCAGAGTGTGGGGTCAGCATCAATGAACAGTTTGCACATATTTTTCTCCGGCACTTGTCACGTCTCGCATGGGCTGCAGAAAGTGTAAGGACTATCCAGCCATTCGAAAAGGCCCACCCGAGGCAGGTTTCGTCCTCGGGTGAGCAAGTCAAGTCAGTCGCAGCCTGGAACATAGTGGGAAAATATCTCCAGTAGCTGGCTGCGTGTAACAAGAACGATCAGGCAGCAGCCCTGGCTTCGCCTTCGGACAGCACCGCATTGAACTGCGCCAGCCAGGCCGGATGCGCAGGCCATGCGGGCGCGGTGACAAGATTGCCATCGGTTACCGCCCCGTCAATTGCGATATCGGCATAGGTGGCACCAGCCAACTCGACTTCAGGGCGACAGGCCGGATAGGCTGACACCGTGCGGCCCTCAATGACCTTGGCAGCTGTCAGGATTTGCGCACCGTGGCAGATTGCGGCAACCGGCTTGCCTTCACCCATGAAATGCTTCACGGCTGAAATGACCTCAGCTTCAAGGCGCAGATACTCCGGTGCCCGGCCGCCTGGGATCAACAACGCGTCGTAGGAAGCAACATCAACATCGGCAAAGCTTGCGTTCAGCGTGAAGTTGTGGCCGCGTTTTTCGGTGTAGGTCTGGTCGCCTTCAAAGTCGTGGATACAGGTTGCGACGGTTTCGCCAGCCTTTTTACCAGGGCAAACTGCATCGACCTCATGGCCCATTGCCAGCAGCGTCTGGAACGGCACCATTGTCTCGTAGTCTTCGGTGAAGTCACCCGTGATCATCAGTATCTTTTTCGCGCTCATGCCTCGTCCTCCCATCAGAAATATTGCGATGGAGAAACGCTAGCAGGCGAAGCTATGGAGCAGGTATTAGGCGATTACTACAGATGAGTTTTTCTTCAAAACAATATAAAAATCCAATTTTTACAATGATTTACCGGTCGTGCAAGGACATAGTTTTGTTGGTCACACGGATCGTGACAAGTGGGCAAATGACTTTGGATCTCGATCAAAAACAGACCGGGAGTACGGGATCCCAGTCTTGGCTACGCCAAACCGGGACGACAAAATGCGCGATTTGGAGGGATTGTCGACTGCCCCGCACGCAGTTGTCGCCCCTGCAACGGCAGGGGCCCAGTAGCCACCGTCGCGAGCGATCAAATGTGTAGCGTTACGGCATACCGGATGCCGGCTCGCGGGTCCGGGCAGCTGCAAAAACCGGCGGATCCCCCGTTGGGCCATCAAGGAGTTTATTGGAATTTGGCCAGACGCACTTAGTCTTTGTAATCCGGCTCAGTCCGGTCAAGCTCACGCTTGTGAAATTCGAAATGGGCATAGCCCATACCAACGTATGGCTCCCATTCAGCAGCCGTCTTGGCAGCCAGATTATCTGACATCACAGCAAGTGGCTGCCCCGTCGAATAGGCTTTGAGAAGCGTTTCAGCAGCACGTTCGAAAAAGTACAGATGCTCGAACGCCTCTGCGATTGTTCCAGCGGCAATCGAGACCCCGTGATTTCCCATAACCAATACCGGCTTGTCCCCGAGCGTATGGGCGATCCGGCGCCCCTCCTCTGTTTCATCCGCCATCCCGCCAAATCCGAGATCAATCGCAACCTTGCCAAAAAACCGCGCCGTATTGAGATCAACCGGTTTCATAGTCGGGTCCTGCAATGTCGCCAGCGCCGTCGCGTTGGGCGGATGACAGTGAAACAGAACCTTGGCTTTCGGATTGGTTCTGTGGACCGTGCCGTGAATGCACCATGCGGACGGGTCCGGAGCGTTCGGGCCGTCCATTACCGTCTCATCATTGGCATCCAGAAGAAGAAGATCGCTGGCCCGGATTTCGGAAAAATGCCGCCACTTCGGGTTCATCAGGAATTTCGAACCGTCTTCGGAAACCGCCGCGCTGAAATGATTGCCGACGGATTCATGCCAGCCGAATTTCACCGCCAGACGAAACGCTGCAGCCAGATCCTCCCGTAAGATCTGTTCACTGCGCCGTTCCGGCGAACCGAGTGGAACATCGATCATCAAGCTCATCTGAACGCCTTTCTCCAGAAACTAGCCGGTGAATTGATCGCATTTGTCCCGATCAATCCGGACTATTGAAGACGATACATTCGCTCGCATTCAGGTGAAACTGCAACACATAAACTCTGGTCAACCTAACCGGAGGATTTTTTGACAGGCTCCAGTCTCAATATCCCGTCGGCCAAGCCCGAATTGGGCTTTTCCAGAAAGAACGGGGCAAGGTCCCGGGCCGGCATTGGAACACCGTAGTAAAAACCTTGAAATTGATCGCAGGACAGTGTGCTCAAGGCATCCACCTGAGCCTCGGTTTCAATGCCTTCAACAGTCACCCTCATCTCAAGGCGGTGACCGAGTGAAATGATCGTATCAAGCACATGCCGAGATTTGTCGTCCTTGTCAGACAGGGACTTGATGAACGAACGGTCGACTTTCAACTTGTGAAAGTCGTACTTCCACAAATAGCCAAGGCTTGAGTAACCGGTGCCGAAATCGTCCATGGCCAGGGACACGCCGACTTTGCTCAATCCCACAAGCTGGTCGGTGATCTCTTCTTCACTCTCAATCAGGGTGTTTTCGGTCACCTCAAGCTCAAGTCGGCGAGGTGCCAGGGTGGAAGCTTCCAATAGACGCTGAACTGTCTCGACCAAATCGCCATCTTCAAATTGCCGCGCCGAAATATTGACCGAGACAAAGAACCGCTCTGGCCAGGTAACTGCGGTTTTGATGGCCTGTTCGAGCACCCATGTGCCGATTTTCGTGATTTCGCCTGCGTCTTCGGCAATCGGAATGAACTCAGAAGGAGGAATGAAATTGCCGTCGCCGTCTTTCAGGCGCAGCAACGCTTCGAAACCGACAACCCTGCGATCGGCCTGTTCGATCAGTGGCTGGTAGTGAACTTCAAATCTGTCGTTGGCAAAACCACCGACAATAGATTCTTCGACAAATTGCCGCCTCGCGATTTTTTCTTCCAGCTCAGGGGTAAACAAGACCCAGGTGTTTCGCCCAAGAAGCTTGGCCTGATAAAGAGCAATATCAGCCTTGTGCATCCGATCCTTCAGGGTCAGTTCGGGGTGCCCCCCAACATGCACACCAACGCTCAAGTGTCCGGTCAACGCCATCCCATCAATGCGAACAGGCAGGCTGACGGTTTGCCTGAGGTTTTCAATCAATTCGGAGATCTCAATTCTTGATCGATCAGCCGTCAAGATAATGAACTCGTCACCGCCCAGGCGGGCTGCAAGATCATCTGCAGTCAACAAACCGGAGATCGCGTTGCCAACATGGCGAAGAAACTCGTCGCCAGCCTTGTGTCCGAAGGAATCGTTGATCGCCTTCAAGTTATCCAGATCCACAAAAATGACAGCAGCTCTTTTGAGATCGAGATGGCCCAACTGACGCGCCTCTTCTGCTTTCTGGAAGAAAGTTGCCCGATTATAGAGGCCGGTAAGCTGATCGCGCGAGGAGAGCAGTTTTACCTTTTCGCCGGTTTTTACTTGCTGACGCATCTTGATGATGTAGGCCGCGAAGGGAACGCCAAAACTGGCAAGTACGACAAACCCAAGAGCAATCGCCAGTTCAAGAAAGTTGCTCCGAAAGAGATTGGAAACGGGCGTCTGATCGACATAGACCTCGACAACACCAATTGCCGCTCCGGTTTCAGAAACCACCGGCACATAGGCTTCTACATAGAGATCCGGACGGTTTTGTTTTTGAGTTCCATCATTGAGTTGAATAATGGCATTTCCGGTTTCAAGAACCTTTTGCGCATTACCATTGTGATCGGATTTTGCCCCTGGCTCCAACGGCTTGCCAAGTTCATCGGAGATCAACACCATCTGGGCATCGGCGTTGAACAGCTTAAACCGGAACACATCAGCGACCTGTACGGCCTTGTTTATGATCGCCCGCTGCTGCGCAGTGGCCTCACCGGATTCAATCAGGCCTTCAAGTGCTGGCATTGTCCGGGACAGATACCCGGCCCAGTTACGTGCTTTTCATTCCGAATTTGCTTCGATGGCGGTATCGACCACCCGATTGACCATCAGGTTCCCTGCACCCAACATCAACACGATAAAAACGACCAGTAATGAAAAATTCAGCCAAACGCGTAGGTTTTCCGACCTGTCGAACATAAGTAATTTCCTGAGACAAAAAACTACCTCATCTCAGCATCTACTAGATAATATTTAGATAACCCAAAGTATTGGTAGATTTGTCAATTTATCTACTTTTACATCATCGCAAATTCGATCATTGAAAGTACATTTTCCTACCTTTTTAGACGTTTACTTGATTTGAGCGACACTTGCTCAAAACCAAATGAAAGAACAATTACGAAAATTCGCTGGTACCAGGGTCACCAATCTCTCCCATTTTCTCGAAGTTCCCCTTGACCTCTCCATTCTTCAATGTCATAACGCACCCGAACCGTACGGTACGGTTCACCAAATTCTCGAACCTGATCCTGAACTGCCAACAAACCGAAAACTGAAGACATGCCTGCAGCCGCTTTTGACATTGCCACTTCCCGCCCGGACGCCGCGCCAGAATTTTCGCCGCGCCAGCAAGTCGTTTTGCAACATGCGCTGACGCTTCTTGTTGAAGGCGGTGAAAAGGCGCTGACAACAGCAGGCCTTGCACGAACAGCCAGCTGCTCCAAGGAAAGCCTTTACAAATGGTTTGGTGACCGGGACGGCCTACTGGCTGCTGTCGTCGCGTTTCAGGCCAGCCAGGTGCAGTTTCCCTCCGAAGCGGGCGCCACTGCGGATGCAGCCACTTTTCAGGCGCATGTCGCGGCCTTTGTTGAAGCTTTGCTCGGGGTTCTCTTTTCAGAAACATCGCTTGCGCTGAACAGGCTCTCCATCGGCCAGTCCAACACCAATTCCAATCGGCTTGGCCAGCTTCTTTTGGTGCGTGGCAAGCACATGATTTCTGCCCGTGCGCGCACCATGCTTGAAAGTGGCCGCCGTCATGGGCTGTTGAAATTCGACAACGCGGAGGACGCTTACCAGGTGCTTTATGGCCTGGCCATTCGTGATGTCCATATCCGACTTCTTCTGGGCGAGGCTGCAGGCCCTGCCGAGAAGGATCTCAAATCGCAGGCCGAGACGGCCGTCGACCGCTTTTACCAGCTGTTCGGAGCATGAACGCCCTGAGCCGCAGGATCCACTGGGGAACACCAGAAACAACAAAGCCGGCGTAACCGGCCTTTATTTCAGACAGAATGCAAACGGGAGAAAGGAACCCCATGCGCGTTTATTACGATCGTGACGCTGATCTCAACCTGATCAAGTCCAAGAAAGTTGCCATCATCGGATACGGTTCTCAGGGTCGCGCACATGCGATGAACCTGAAAGACAGTGGCGCTAAAGATATCGCCGTTGCCTTGCGCGCCGGTTCCACAACCGCCCTGAAAGCAGAAGCTGACGGGTTCAAAGTCATGACCGTTGCAGAAGCAGCTGCATGGGCAGACCTGATGATGATGGCGACGCCTGACGAACTGCAGTCAGACATCTACCGTGACCACATTGCAGACAACATCCGCGACGGCGCAGCCATCGCATTTGCTCACGGCCTGAACGTTCATTTCGGCCTGATCGAGCCTAAGTCCACCGTCGACGTTTTGATGGTTGCGCCAAAGGGCCCAGGTCACACCGTGCGCGGCGAATACCAGAAAGGTGGCGGCGTGCCATGCCTGATCGCTGTTCACCAGGATGCTTCCGGAAACGCACATGACCTCGGCCTGTCCTACGCCTGTGGCGTTGGTGGCGGTCGTTCCGGCATCATCGAAACCACTTTCAAGGAAGAGTGTGAAACCGATCTCTTCGGCGAACAGGCAGTTCTCTGCGGTGGTCTGGTCGAGCTCATCCGCGCTGGTTTCGAAACACTGGTTGAAGCCGGTTACGCGCCGGAAATGGCCTATTTCGAGTGCCTGCACGAAGTGAAGCTGATCGTGGATCTGATCTACGAAGGCGGTATTGCCAACATGAACTACTCCATCTCCAACACTGCTGAGTGGGGTGAGTATGTAACCGGTCCGCGCATCGTGACGTCGGAAACCAAGACCGAAATGAAGCGCGTTCTGACCGAAATCCAGAACGGCAAGTTCACGTCTGACTGGATGCAGGAATACCGTGCAGGCGCTGCCAAGTTCAAGGCAACCCGTCGCCTGAACGACGCGCACCAGATCGAAGAAGTTGGCGAAAAGCTGCGCGACATGATGCCGTGGATCAAGTCCAACGCCCTGGTAGACAAGGCAAAGAACTAAGTCGCAATTCGACCGAGTTTGAAGAAACGAAAGGCCGGGTTGGCAAACCCGGCCTTTTTCATTGCAGGAAAAACTGAGGGTCAGTTCAGGCGGTTCAATCGCCTCAAGGCAATGATGGCAAGCTGATTGCCATTGTCTGCTGCAATTTTGTAAAGCTCCATCGCGCGCTCGGTGTCCCTTTCGACATACTCGCCATCTTCGAGAAGCAATGCCATGTAGAACGCTCCGTAGAAGTCTTCCTTTGCTGCTGCGTCCTCAATCAACGCCAGTCCCCTTTTCTCATCGAGCGGCATTCCCCAACCGTGCAGCAGCATCCAGCCGACATTGGCCCTCCCTTGGGTAAGTCCTATGTCAGCGGATATCTGAAAGAGGCGGTTTGCTTCGTCATAGTCCTGCTCCACGCCGGTGCCGTTTCGATACAGGATGCCAAGATTGGTCGAGGCGCCGATAAGCTTCTTGTCCAGCGCTTTCCGGTAGAACTCGGCAGCCTTGGCGTAGTCTCTTTCAACGCCCAATCCATGCTCATACATCATTCCGAGGTGAATTTCCGAAGACGGGTTCCCCAAGGCTGCAGATTTTGAGAAATACTCAAAGGCCTTGGTGTAGTCGACCTCTCCTCCAAGACCCAGAAAATGAAACCCACCGATCAACTCATGCGCAAAATAAGGTTCCTTGTCCGCAAGCCTGTAATAGATTTCCAGCCCCTTCTTGGGGTTCACCGGGACGCCTTCGCCCTCAATATGCAGCTGTGCAAGGTCCACAAGCGCAGCCGTATCACCGCGATCAGCAAGCTCATGAAGCTTCCTGAAAGCCTTTGCAACCTTGTATGGACCAAACTCTTTCTGGTTACGAAGATGAAGCGAAGCCAGGCTCAACTCTGTCGCCTCGTTGCCTCGTTCAATTACTTTCAAAAACCAGCTCTCTGCGGCCATAGGATCTGGTTCCACGCCTATTCCCAATTCCAGGGTAATGGCAAGATAGTGCATCGATCCGAGGTGGCCGGCTTTCGCACCACGAGAAAAGCTCTCATGTGCTGTTTTGTACGATGGCTTTTCGACGGCGGCTGTGACGTGAAGAACTCCAATCTCCTGAAGGGCATCAAGGCTGCCTCCGTCCGCAGCTTTTTCAAACCATTCCAGAGCCATGTCAGGGTCGTATTTTGCGCTGTCCTCCCGGTTGTAATGCTGGCCCAATCGGAAGGCTGCATACGAGCTACCAAGATCAGCAAGTTTTTCAAGAGCATGAGGATTGTAAGCGACCTGGAGGACGACCAACACCACCACAAATGCAGTTGGAAGGAAATAAGCGAAAAAGCGTTTCAAGAATTCCGTACCAATTTTTTACCCAGGCTTCCAGCATGTCTCCGCTGCTACGCGTTCTGGGTGAGTGACAAAATAGACTCCACAAGTCTGCAACCTACTCTAGGTACTGCAGCTTTTCTACACTTCAGCAAACGAAACAGGATTGGAGCTGAACGCCATCTCAAAATTGACGAAAAGTAGAACTTAGAAAAATTCGACAAATACGATCGCGCAAATAGCTAAGCTTTCCAACGCGATCTATTTTGTCGCATTAAAGCTCGCGCGGTATTCCGTAGGTGTCTTGCCAGTCAGGTCCCTGAAGGCAACATTAAACGCAGAGAGGCTCTGATAACCCTGCGCAAAAGCGATTTCCGTAATTTGCATATCAGTCCTGGACAGGGCCTCAACCGCATTGATCACGCGCAGTTTCTGCAGACACTGCCGCCAGCTCATTCCAAGTTCAGAGGAAATCTTGCGCGTGAGTGAGCGTGGGCTCATGGCAACTTCCGTTGCCAAGTCTTCAAAAGAAGGCGGGCTGGCCAGCGACTGTTCTGTTCGTTCGAGCACCTTTCTGACTGCATCTGTTCTGGGGGCCGGCATGTTGAGCAAGCTCGGAGTTTCCGAAAGTCTCCAGGCGACGGAAGCCAGCGTCTGAAAAAGGCCGCGTGCGTAATCGGAGAGCGCCTTTTCCTCAGCACCCCACTCGCCACATTCAAACACAAGTTCTCGGGCAAGCGGTGTCATCTCGAATACACTGAGTACGTGCGGCGGCGACACAACAAAGTCCGTCGAAAACAATACCGACCTGCACTGAATTTTTCCCGGAAGCGTGACCTCGATTGGCTGGTTTGCAGATATGAGCGCAGCTCTTGCCGGTGGCAACGACCAGATGGTTCCCTCTGCCTCAAGTCGCATCACACCTTCCGCAGAAAAGAGAAGGTAATGCCGGTCGATCTGGAAGGGGCGCCTCGGTGCAGGACCGAAACTTTGGGCGACTGAGAAGGCAGGAAGTTCTGTCATTTTGGAAATCTAGGGGAATACCCGATCAGACAAAACCACGTAATCCTGTCTGATCAGATAAATAGGTAAACTCTTGAAGAGTGAAAATCGATAAGGACCGCAGCCCTATTAGACGGACTTCCGCTTCACAACATAGCGGCGACTGGAGGGAGGAGAGGTCATCATCGGCCGTAATTCGGCGCCCAGGCGCGCAAATCCATCTGAGTTCAGATAGCCTTCAAAGCTCGCTTCGTCCTGCCATTCATGAATCACCCCAACGTGATCTTCGTTTTCAGGATCGCAATAGGGACGAAATGTCTGACACCCTTCCATGCCGGTGACTTTTTCAACCTGTTTCAACAACACTTTCAGTGTCGTTTCTCTTTGAGTAGGAGCAACTGTGAAATCGACCAGCGCAACAAACATGTCCATTCTCATTCCTGTCTTTTCGAAAGTACTTAGCTATTGAGGGGGCGGGCAGCGACATAGGCACGACTGCATCGCGCAGGAACGCCACACGGGAAGTCACTTGCAGAGATTGCGGTAAATCCAGCCCAGTTGAGCAGTTCAGTGATCTGTTGGTAACTGAACCAACGGTGCCGCCACTTCAACCAGATAAACCATTGGCAAACATGGGGTTTGCTGACGGACAGAACCAATCGCCCACCGGGCCTAAGCAGTCGAAACATCTTTCGAAGTCCCTCTTCAGGTTCCCTCAGATGTTCCAGAACATGCGCGCCCAGCATAATATCGAATTCACCGACACCTCTGAGGCTCTCAAGTCTCCTGGCGTTTGAGTGAAGGTTTCGACACGCGAACTGGAGACGATTTGTTGCCTGCGCCAGCATCTTGTGAGACGGATCGACGAGCGTCAGCGAGTTTGGCGGGTCTCCAATCTGCGTCAACGCGGCAACGAAATCCCCGCAACCAGTTCCAACGTCACAGATATCCTTGTTGCGAATGTTGAGATCCAGTTCAGCGAACAAGTTGCGATAGGCAGCCGGAAAACCCAACCTGTCCAGTGCCATCGTCCACTTGCCTGCGCCCTGATCATACCGCTCTGTCAGCAACATCGTTCAACCCCTCGTTCAGGGCAAACTGACATTTTGAATACCGGGTGACTTCCGATAACCGGCCAATCTTGCGCTATGACGGGCCAAAATATTTCAATCTTTGGTAAAACCTGATATAAATACCGGAGTTAAAAGTACCCAACCAGCAAAGTTTATTCGTAATAGCAGCATTAATAATTAGCTGAGCGAGATTATCGGGCCAAATGCCTCATGGAATATTCGCCAGCACCTACTGATCGCTAGACAATCAATTAGTTAGCCAGCTCGTTGCCCGTCGATATTGACGGAAAGCCACCGGGAGATTGCGTTTATGGATTTATCGACACTATTTTCAGCAAACGTTCTGCTGCTGTCGATATTTGCAATTTCGTTTTTATCCATGTCTTTCCGCGTCACGCCACACGGGCATTGGCGGAGCTGGGCGCTGGCAAATGCCGTGCTCGCGGCCGCACTTGTGTGTTTCGCATTCTCGCGGCAGCTGCCAATTCCCGCAGCCTATCTGGTTCCAAACACATTGATGCTACTGGCGTTCGGGTTTCACTGGCATGCAGCGCGTCAGCTCGCGCATTTGCCCAGCAAAATCAGCGGCGTCATAGCGCCGACAATTGCATACCTACTCGTTGCCTCAATCGCATTCCAATTCTCAAATTATGCGCTGGCATACACCGCTTCGAATGTCATTTTCACCGTTCTTTGCATAACAACTATCTGGGCCTTCGCCTCAAAATCTTTTGAAGGATTGATCTCGGCCGTCGGATTGATCCTGGCATTCGTCTTCATCGCAGCCGAAGGCGTATTGCGCACTGCCTACGGCCTGATTACCGATGGACCAATTGGTCCAGGAATGTTGAGCGATACCATCCAGGATGTTCACCTTCTCTGCATGTTGCTATTTGTCAGTATGACCGGGGCTTTTTCCCTTGCCATTTCATTTGAACAAATAGCCCAGCGCCACAAGGAAGCTGCCCGTCGAGACCCTCTCACCGGGACGTTTAACCGGCGGGAATTTCAAAGCCGCCTGGATGAATTGCTCCACACCACGCCAAAAGACAATTTCGGCCTGGTCCATTTTGACCTGGACTACTTCAAACGGGTCAACGACCAGTTTGGGCATGTGGCGGGCGACCAGGCACTGGTGAAAATCTGCTCCTCTGTCAAAACTCACCTCAGGCAGGACGATTGTTTTGCAAGGTTGGGCGGTGAAGAGTTTGCGGTGCTGCTACCAGATATTTCACGGGAAAATGCATTTAAGGTCGCCGACCGTCTGCGCGAGCGTATTTCGGACCTTCGGTTTGATTTTGCCCCGGACAATTTTCAGATAACCGCATCAGCCGGTATTTATCATGGCGACGGCAGTCAACTGGCATCGACAGATCTGCAACACACGGTGGACAAGGGCCTTTACCAGTCCAAACATGACGGTAGGAACCGGGTTACATTTGCAGAGCCACAGGCAAACTCGGCCTGAAAGTAACGCTCCCTTGGAAGGCTGAACGACCGGTTCTCCTGCCGCACGCAGGGAACTATTATTCGGCAAGTTCCAATTTCTAGAAATGCTGCTCCAGTAGCCGGGTGACTTCGCGGTCTCTCGCAGCTTCGCTCTTGCCCCCCATCACAACCACGATCAGCTGTTTGCCGCCACGTCGAGCCGTCGCAACAAGGTTATAGCCGGACATCCGAACATAGCCGGTTTTCAAACCGTCCACGCCGCTGACCTTGCCAAGTAGATTGTTGGTGGCTTTGAACGTCCGACCGTTATAGCTGAACGATTTGGCACGATAGTAGCTGGCGTATTGAGGAAAGGTTCGTTTGAGCGCAAGGCCCAGCTTGGCCATGTCACGGGCAGTTGTCACCTGTGCCGGGTCCGGCAAACCAGTGGCATTGACAAAGCGGGTGCGGCCAAGCCCGAGCGCACGCGCCTTTTGCGTCATTTGCCGCGCAAAGGCCTTTTCACTTCCTCCAAGATTTTCGGCAACTGTTACGCCGACATCATTGGCCGATTTGACAGCCAACGCCCTTGCCGCCTGTTCAACCGTTATTGTCGAACCAGCCTTCAAACCAATCTTGGCAGGTGGCTGGGAAGCCGCTTTTGCAGAGACCGTCAACGGTGATGACAGGGAATAACGACCACTGGAGATCGCTTCAAACAAGAGATAGAGCGTCATCATTTTTGTGAGTGACGCCGGATAACGTGGAGCATCCGCATCGACGGCATAAAGTTCATTACCGTTTGCAGCATTGAGAACCAAGGCGGAAAACCCTCGTTCAACTGCCGTTGCAGGCGCGTAGCTGATAACAGGAAGAGAAGCGCGCTCAACAGAAGGCTGGGCGCTAGCTGCCGACGACACTGGAGTCGGTGCTTGCGTCGTCTGACAGGCAGCCAGGAATAGCGCCAGAACCAGTGCCGCGACCTGTTTAAGGGAAAAATTCAAACGCATGAACAAACTCGTGTCGTTTTCCGTCGGCCCGCCTTACGGCTTGAGGCGGTAACCGGTTTTGAAAATCCAATGGACAATGGCGAGTGAACCACCAAGGAAGATCATGGTCGCAAACAACGAAAGCCACAGGCTGACATCCGCCTGACCATAGAAGCTCCAGCGAAATCCGGAGATCAGATAAACAACCGGATTGATCAGCGTCACTTTCTGCCAGATCTCTGGAAGCATGTTGATGGAATAAAAGCTACCGCCGAGGAATGCCAGCGGTGTTACGATCAGAAGTGGCACAAATTGCAATTTCTCAAAATTATCCGCCCAAATCCCAATGATGAACCCAAGCAAGGCAAAGGTGACAGCTGTCAGTATGAAGAAGGCAGCCATCCAGAACGGATGTTGGATTTCCAGCGGCACGAAGAAATTTGCCGTGATCAGAATGATCAGACCCACAATGATCGACTTCGTGGCGGCTGCGCCAACATAGGCGATAGTGATTTCCAGAAACGATATCGGTGCAGATAAAACCTCGAAAATCGTGCCCGTAAATCGCGGGAAATAGATCCCGAACGATGCATTGGAAAGGCTTTGCGTCATCAGCGACAGCATGATCAGACCAGGGACGATAAAGGCCCCGTAGCTCACACCGTTGATTTCCGAAATGCGCGACCCGATGGCGGCGCCAAAAACAACAAAATAGAGCACGGTAGAAATCACTGGAGAAATCACGCTTTGCATGATGGTTCGCCGGGTGCGCGCCATCTCAGCAATATAGATTGATTTCATAGCTTCAAAATTCATCGCGTTACCGCCCCTGCCCCGCGTTCAAATTCAATTCCATTCTGGGAAGCGTGCGCCCAGCTATCGAGCCCGAAGGCGTCCGGCCAACGGTCGCAAACCCCATTCGTGCATAAAAGGGTTCGGCGCTTGGGTCAGCATCCAGACCAAGCCGCATCAGTTCATTCTCCTGCGCTTTCGCGATGAGCTGGTCAAAGAGTTTTCGTCCCACCTGTTTGCCCTGCCAGTTTGGATCAACGAAACAGGTTTCAAGTTCACCGATCCCACCATGCTTTTCCATGGAGAGCCGTATACATCCGACAATCTGGCCGTCACTTGTTTCGGCCAGCCAAAAATCATCTTCTATAAACCAGCTATCGTGCACGCGCAGTTCGTCAGCACAGGCAGCCATGAAGGCGTCATCATATCCGTTGGACTGTTTGGAACGCATGCAAAGGTCCGTCAGCGCGTCTTTCTCGCTGATGTCCGCTTTCCGTACGATCAGTTCTTCCTGCATTTTTGCTTAGCCCTGTTTCACCAGTCCGACGAAAATGTCTTCAAGTGACGACTGGTCGGTCTGAAGATCATGAAACCTCACGCCCGCTGTCGACAAGTCAGTCAACAAGGTCGTAATCCCGGTTCGGTCCGCGTGTGTATCATAGATGTAGGTGAGACTTTCACCCTCGTTTTCGAGCATCAAATTGTGTTTCGACAACGTATCTGGAACAGCAGTCAAGCGGTCTGTCAGGTGAAGCGTCAGCAACTTGCGACCAAGTTTTTGCATCAGCTCCGCCTTCTTCTCGACCAGCACAAGCTCACCTTTGTTGATGACGCCGACACGGTCGGCCATTTCCTCGGCCTCTTCAATGTAGTGGGTTGTCAATATAGTTGTGACGCCGCGTTCCTTGAGTTCTCCAACGATCCGCCACATGTCGTGCCGTAGTTCCACGTCGACCCCGGCTGTCGGTTCATCGAGAAACAGTATTTTCGGCTCATGCGACAGCGCCTTTGCAACGAGAAGACGCCGCTTCATTCCTCCCGACAAAGCCATGATCGGATTGTCTCGCTTTTCCCAAAGCGTCAGGTCTTTCAGAAGACGTTCGATCAGTTTTTCATTCGGCGGAAGCCCAAAAAGTCCACGGCTCAAAGCCACCGTGTCACCGACAATTTCAAATGGAGCCGTTGGCATTTCCTGCGGCACAAGACCGATCAATTTGCGCGCTGCCCGATAGTCTTTCAGAGCATCAAAACCTGCAACAGTTATAGTACCGCTTGTCGGGCGAACCAGACCGCAGATCGTACTGATCAAAGTAGTTTTGCCCGCACCGTTCGGGCCAAGCAACGCAAATACTTCACCTTCTTCAATATCCAAAGACATGGACTTGAGCGCCTGAAAACCGTCGTCATAGGTCTTTTCCAGGTCACGGACGGAGAGTATCGGAGCCATAAGTTTCAACCGGTTCGAATGAAGATGATTTGACCAGACGGCCAAATAGGGGAGCCACACTCGCATGTGGGCTAAAACGCTGCAAGATGCAAGCTTCCTGCCTTGCTGACACTGCGTGTCAGGAGAGCTGCAAGGGAATTGACGATTGTTTCTTCCCCCTGAACACTGCGTTTGGTGCGAGTGGTCTAGGTTTTCTGCACCAAACCGCTATTTTCCTGACAACTTAGGATTTGAAACAAGGAAACAGCCATGTCTGTTCGTCCGGTCACACATATCGGTTCTACCCAGTCGACACTTGAAGGTGCTGGCGTCAAGCTTGAAAGAGTGTTCGGCTTTCAAGACCCTGAAATGCTCGATCCATTCCTCTTACTAGACGACTTTCGCAATGACAGGCCGGAGGACTACCGGGCGGGTTTTCCATGGCATCCCCACAGGGGAATTGAAACCATCACTTACGTTCTTGCAGGCACCGTTGAACATGGCGACAGTCTCGGTAACAAGGGCAACCTGGGAGCAGGTGACGTGCAATGGATGACTGCAGGTCGCGGCATCATGCACCAGGAAATGCCGAAAGGTGACACGAAGGGCCGTATGCACGGGTTTCAGCTTTGGGCCAACCTGCCCTCTTCCCTGAAAATGACCGCGCCTCGCTATCAAGATGTCGCGTCAAAGGAAATCCCGGTTGTCACTGACGACGACGGTGCATCCGCCCGGATCATTTGCGGTGATTTCTGGGGCAAAAGAGGTCCGGTTGATGGCATCGCAGCTAACCCTCAATACCTCGATATTCACGTGCCTGCCGGTCAAAAGAAACGCTTCAAGGTCGATACCTACAAGCAGACCTTCGCCTATGTATTTGAAGGCTCAGGAAATTTCGACGGCGCTTCCGATCCGTTCGGGGTTCTCACAGAAAAGGAATTTGGAGGCGATGAGCTCAAGATCCGGGACCAGACCGGTAACCGGTCGTTGGTCATGTTCGGAACCGGTGACGAGATCGTGGTTCAGGCCGGGGATGAAGGTATTCGCTTCCTGCTTGTGTCCGGTGCTCCCATCAAGGAGCCGGTTGCCTGGCATGGTCCGATCGTGATGAACACACGCGAAGAGCTTATCCAAGCTGTGACCGAACTGCAGAACGATACCTTTATCCGTTAACCGGATCACTGCCTTGTAAGTTTCACAATGTCTCGCTACGGCTGTTCAGCACACAAGATTCTGGACAGCCATGCCCTTAAAACTTCGCCTTGCAACACCATCTGATTCATCTGCGCTGACCGGCATTCTCCACCGCGCCAAGGCATCCTGGGGCTACTCGGATGACAAGATGGCCGCGTTCAGAAAACACTGGCAGATATCGGAGGAACTGATCCGGTCTCAACACATGACAGTTGCAGAAGTGGACGGTGTGCCGGTCGCCTTTTCCGGGCTGGTCGTGCAAGACGAAGACACGCTGCTAATCGACTATCTGTTCGTGGCACCGGAGGCCCAAAAACAGGGTGTTGGTGATCTTTTGCTGACACGGGCCGAAGATTACGGCCGTCAGAATAACCTCAAACGGATATGCCTGGAGTCTGATACCTACGCTGGACCATTTTACGAAAAACGTGGGTTTAAAGTTGTTGCAACGCGCCCAAGCGAAATGTCACCGGGAAACAACATTCCACTGATGGAAAGGATCCTCCCGCCTGCTGTCCATAAGATCTCGACCCTGGAAATCACCCTTTCGGATGAGCCCTGGGAATTTGAGAGAGAGAACGGCAAAGAAATAGCCGTTCATTTTGAAGAAGCAAAAAAGCGAATTGGCCTGTTGTGGAATGGTCGAACCTTGAAATTGACAGATTACAAGTTTGACAACGGTCGATTTGAGGGCGTTTGCATTGAAACGTCTTATTCTTCCTTCCTTGCATGGCGCGACTGGGGGGCGCCGGATGCATCGGCTTTCAACCTGTTCGGTTCTGCAATCCTCAGATCCAGTGACGGCGCGCTGCTATACGGTGTCATGTCTGAGCGAACAGCAACAAGCGGAATGATCTACCCTCCAGGCGGTAATCTGGATCCGGAAGATGTAACCATTGAAGGTAAAGTCGATGTCGATGGTGCCATTTTCAGAGAACTTGAAGAGGAAACCGGCCTCACACAGAAAGATGTTGTTGCCGGAGATCTTCTTGTCGCATTTGACGGCCCCAGAATCTCAATGGCGCGCATCTTCGATATCAACGAACCAGCCTCAAGCCTGCGCGAGAGCATCATGCGCTTTTCTGATGCGACCGAGGAACAGGAAATCGCCGATATTCGTATCATTCGGACACATGATGACCTGGATGACCCCGCCATCGTCTCTTACGCCCGTGCCTTTGGGGATCTTCTGCTGCAATAGGGATCGGACTTCGAAACGCTGCGTTGGACAAAGCAAACGAGAGCTACATTTTGTTCATCAAGTAGGGTCACTAATTACTGGCGGGACTTGCGAAGAAATGCAAAAGTCCGCTCACCTCAGGAACCACCGTCAGGTGAACAGTTAGGTCATGGTCTTCGGAGAAGCATAATATGAGCCGCCGCTACGCCATCTTGGACGTCTTTACCAACACAAGCCTTGCCGGCAATCCGCTGGCCGTTGTTCTGGACTCCGAAGGGCTCAGCGATGAGCAAATGCAGAAGATTTCCCGTGAGTTCAATCTCTCCGAGACGGTTTTTGTGTTTCCGCCGGAAAACCCTGGCCAGTCTGCAAGCATGCGGATTTTCACGCCGACAGTGGAATTGCCCTTTGCCGGACACCCGACAGTTGGAACAGCCATTTTGATGGCGACCGAACGCTTCGGCGACATTTCAGGCGAACAAGATGCAGTCGTTGTCCTGAAACAGAAAATCGGAGCGGTTCGCTGTGCAGTAATTCTGCGTGAAAATGCTGCCGCATTCGCCGAATTCGATGTGCCCAATCTGCCTGAGTCAGCCGGCCCGACTCACAATATCGAGCTGATTGCTGCTGCCCTTGGTCTGGAACCTTCTGACATCGGTTTTGAAAATCATGCTCCTTCCCGTTTCCAGGTGGGACCTCCCTTCTGCTTTGTTCCGGTTCGCGATCTGGATGCGCTTGCACGCGCCAAGCCTGTGCCTGCCATGTGGAAGGCCGGATTCGGCAAGGAAGATCACAATGATGCCTATGTCTATTGCCGTGAAACACGGTCACACGACAGTGCGTTTCACGCCCGGCTTTTTGCGCCCGAGATGGGCATTCCGGAAGACCCGGCAACAGGATCGGCGGCAGCTGCATTTGCCGGTGTCGTGCATTTCTACGACGGGCTCACGGCAGGCACGCATCACATCCGAATTGAGCAAGGCTTTGAAATGGGTCGCCCCTCGTTGATTGATCTTGAAATCGATGTTGTAAACGGCGGCATGCATGCCATTCGCGTCGGTGGACAGGCAACGCTCGTTGCGCGCGGCGAATTATTCGTCTGAATATTTGCGCTGCCCAGTCAGAAATTACTCCTCGTCTCCTTTGGAAGTCTGACTGCCCGCGCTGAATAGCGAGGGCAGGATGACCGCGACGATTACCAATGATCCTCCCAGGATCATTTCCGTGGTCAAGGCCTCGCCCAGGAATATGGCGGCATTGATGAAAGTGAAGACGACAGACAGCACAAACAGCAGTGCTGACGTCACAGTGGAAACACCAGCCATCGCCTCGTACCAGAGAAAATAGCCAAAGGCGGTCGGGAAAACCGCCAGGAAGACCAGCCAGAACAGATCCCCTGTTGTGGGCTCGAAGGGATAGAGAAAAAAGCCGGGCGTCAAAACAATAGCGCTGCAGAAAAGAACCTGAAACAGCAGCCGCAAACGTTCCGCAGGCGCTTCGGTGTTTTGTACCGACCTTGAGCTACCGATAATGAAGATCGCCCACGTAAAACCGGCGAAGATCATCAGCAGATCGCCGGAACTGCCCGTTGCACCAGGGTCAAAATCATGTCTGACGGTCAGGTAGACGCCTGCCATGACCAATGCTGTAGCAACCACATCGATCAATCGAACTCGCTCAATACCAACGCCAGCAAGCAGCAGCAGTACGAAAAATGGTGCCGTGTTCTCCAGCACCATCGCATTGGTCGCACTGGTTTGTTCCAGGCCAACGTGAAACACAGCGTAGTTGAGAACGAACCCTGCGATGGCGAGTAGTTTGTACCGGTCGAAACGGATTGGAAACGCCGCCTGCCCCTGTACCTTCAAAATGAGGAATAGAATTGCACTCGCTATCCAGAGCCGCAGGACCGCGATTTGCAGTCCGTGAAGGTCGCTGGTCAGAAACCGTACAACCACACTGTGCGTGCCAAAAAGAAGGGCCGCAACGACCCCAAACCCAAGCGCACGTTTTGAAAATGCTCTATCCATCGGCGAATGCTAGCCGATCAATTGCGCGCTCACAATAATCACGCAAAAAGTGCAAACATTCAGGAAATACCTGTACGGGACGGCTCAAAGTGAACCGCCCCTTTCAGGAAGCCTCTATTCCGCTGCTTGAGCGGGCGCTTGTGGAGCTGTCTTGGCCCAGGCGGGCAAAGCTTCAAGACGGTTGATCCAGTCCTGCACGTTCTTGAATTCGGCCAATGGCACCTGTGACTGCGGGTGCAAGGCCAAAGCCGAATGGCTGCCAACTGCAAAATCGGCGGCTGTTACCTTGTCGCCAAGAATAAAATTCTGGCCACTCAGATGGTCATTTAGAACCGCGGCAAAACGGCGGAAATTCTCAAGGCCTGCCTCGATTTTCTCCTGATCTGGTGCACCAATACCAAAGGCCTGCTTTGCAACTGTTTCCCAGACGATCTCACCAAGTCCCCGGTTGAAATGCTGTACTTCCCAGGATTGCCAGCGCAGAACCTCGTAGCGTCCGATCCGGTCTGACGGGCAGAACTCCTCTGCGCCCTGCCGGTCGGCGAGGTAGATCATGATCGGATTGGATTCCCACAGTTTCAAATCACCATCCACAAGCACTGGAACTTTCACATTGGGATTTATCGCCCGAAACTCATCGGTTTGATGTTCTCCTGCGAAAAGATCGAACTTCTGGATCTCGACGTCATTCTGCAGTCCCAGGTGATGGACAGTTGCCAGCACCCGGCGGCTATTGGGGGACAGGTCAGTAATATAAAGTTTCATGGCATCCACTCCTGTTGTTACGCGTCCCGGATCTCCCCGATCCGACCAAAGTCGAGCATCAGTCGATTTGGCAATTCTTTACTCAACCATTTAGTTGACTATAATGAAGTCAGGTGATAGTCAACCAAAAGGTTCACTTTATGAATGCAGCACTGATGCCCCAACTGGACGCGACTTTCTCTGCTCTCAGCGACAGTACCAGAAGAGCTATTGTCGCCCGACTTGCGAGTGGTGAGACTTCACTCTCCGATCTGGCAGAACCGTTCGACATGTCCTTAACGGCGGTTTCAAAACATTTGCGGGTCCTGTCTGACGCAGGCCTTGTCGATGTTGAAAAGCGGGGCAGAACCCGCCACTGCCGCCTGCGCGGAGCTCCAATCAAGGAAGCTGTCGACTGGCTCAGCAAATACGAGGCGTTCTGGATCGACCGCTTCGACGCCCTAGCACGCCATCTCGCCAATGAGGATACACAAAAATGAACGTTCAGCAGCCCGCAAAGGAATTCTTGAAGTCCGACCCTGGCCAGGACCCGATCATTGTCGAAGGAATGTTCCAGGCAGACGCCACTCGTGTCTTCAAGGCTTTCACCGCACCTGAGGATGTCAGCTGCTGGTTCATACCGAAAGCGGGCGGATTGGAGTCCGTTGAAATCGACCTGCAGGTTGGTGGCAAATGGTGTTTTGTCATCGACAGGACGCAGGACAAGCAGATCCATTTTGAAGGTGAGTATCTGGTCATCGACCCGCCAAACCGGCTGGAATTCAGTTGGAGACACGTCCAGGAATTTAACGACGGCACACGCGAGGCGACCGATACTTCCAAGGTTGCCGTCACTTTCACACAAGTGGGCAAAGCAACCGAAGTCCGGCTCTGCCATGAAGCCATCAAGAGCGAAGATGCCCGCCAGGGTGTTGGCAGTGGTTGGAATGGCTGCTTTGGCCGTCTTGTCGATTTCGTTTCAAAGTAAATCCATTGCCCAGGGAGAAAGATATGTCATCACCGAATTTTGTCAGTCGTGAAGAATGGCTCGAAGCCAGAAAAACACATCTGAACGAAGAAAAAGCCTTCACAAGGGAACGCGACCGGCTATCGAAGGCTCGCAGGTCCCTGCCCCTCGTGTTGGTCGAAAAAGACTATGTCTTCGACACACTTGACGGGAAGAAATCCTTGTCGGATCTCTTTGGCCCTCATCGCCAACTGGTGGTCTACCACTTCATGTTTGGCGAAAATTGGGAAGAGGGTTGCCCCAGCTGTTCCTTCTGGGCGGACAATTACGAGCGTCTTGATGTTCATCTCGCTGCGCGCGACACAGCGCTCCTGTCCATCTCCAACGCTCCGCTGGAAAAGCTGACGGCTTACAAAGAGCGGATGGGCTGGAGCTTCAACTGGGTGTCAACAGCCGGAAATGGCTTTGGCGTTGATTTTGGCGTTACGTTTCCCGGCAAGGAAGACCCGAGTGGGCGTGGTTACAACTATTCCGGCAATGTCTTTGGCGAGGAGTTGCCAGGCGTTAGCACGTTCCTGAAGCTAGAAGACGGTCGCATCGGTCACAGCTACTCAACGTTTGGCCGTGGTCTCGATATTCTCAACATGGCCTATAATCTGCTCGACTTAACTCCGATGGGGCGACATGAAGAAGAATTGCCCTATGCACAGGCCTGGGTGAAGCGGCGCGATATGTATGGGGTGGATGGGTAAGCAGAAATTCTTGACCGTCATTCCTGACAAGCGCAGCACATGCTGCGCGCCGATCCGGAATCCAGCGCGGGTGCGTAAGCACCGCAAGCTCACAATACAAAAGAAAACAGACGCACTGGCACACGAAATTTATCTGGATTCCTGATCACACGATGACGCTTTCGCGTCACGCTATCAGTACTGGCAACGGGTTTTTAAGGGCACAGTGTCGGTTAAAACCGTCGTTTGTCGCAGAGATAATCCGTGCAACCTACGCAAAAGCCGGTTGCGTCAAAAACATTCCTGCCTTAAGAACGAATTTCGTTAACCGTCAGGTTACGCTTTTCCACCACTCTCGGTGGACGATCTTTTGAGACGACCAAAGGCCAAAGACAGACCCATGATCGCGACAGGCGACATTTCTGGATCTTCTAACGGCGCGCTGAACAAGCGCGGCGGCCTTCTCCTACTAGGCGATCTCCTCCTTCTTAGATGCCCCTGAGCGTCGGCTGATCCGCGTCTATAAAAGCGGAACGGGCACTTAGGGGAGAAAATCAAAGAACCGAACCAAGATAATTGGATCGTGCCTCGTCACATTTTTCCCTTAAGGTATTAGGGCCGATCCCAGCCAGGAACGAACGACATGACTGCCACTTCCGAGAAGGACCAGATCCGCATTTTCGACACGACCTTGCGCGACGGCGAACAATCGCCCGGCGCATCAATGACGCTGGAAGAAAAGCTGCAGATAGCCGAAATCCTCGACGACATGGGTGTTGATATCATCGAAGCCGGTTTCCCGATTGCCTCCAACGGTGACTTCGAAGCCGTCAGCGAAATCGCAAGACGTTCCAAGAATTCCGTTGTTGCAGGTCTGGCCCGCGCTATTCACGGCGACATCGACCGTTGCGGAGAAGCCGTGAAACACGCCGGCAAAGGCCGCATTCACACCTTCGTCTCCACCTCCCCGATCCATCTGAAGTTCCAGATGAACAAGACCGAAGAAGAAGTGATGGAAATCATCACTGATACGGTCACCCGTTCGCGCAATCTGATCGATGACGTTGAATGGTCGGCAATGGATGCGACCCGTACGCCGATTGAATATCTGTGTCGATGTGTGGAAGCTGCGATCAAATGTGGTGCAACCACCATCAACTTGCCGGATACAGTCGGTTATGCGACCCCGGATGAATATCAGTCGATGTTTGAACAGATCCGCGAACGTGTCCCGAACAGCGACCAGGCGATCTTCTCCGTGCACTGTCATGATGATCTGGGATTGGCGGTTGCCAACTCACTGTCCGGTGTTGCTGGTGGCGCCCGTCAGATCGAATGCACCATCAATGGCCTGGGTGAACGCGCCGGCAATGCTTCTTTGGAAGAGATCGTGATGGCGGTGCGCACACGCGGCGATATCCTGCCCTATGAAACGCAGATCGATCCGACCTTCCTGGTCCGCGCATCCAAAATGGTGGCAGGTGCCTCGGGCTTCGCTGTCCAGTACAACAAGGCCATTGTCGGCAAGAACGCCTTTGCGCATGAAAGCGGCATCCACCAGGATGGCATGCTGAAGAACGCAGAAACTTATGAAATCATGCGTCCGGAGGACGTAGGTGTCAAAGCAACCTCTTTGGTCATGGGCAAGCATTCCGGCCGTCACGCATTCCGCGACAAGTTGCGCGAATTGGGCTTCGACCTGGGCGACAATGCCCTGCAGGATGCGTTCCGCAGGTTCAAGGATCTCGCCGACCGCAAAAAGCACGTCTATGACGAAGACATCGAAGCGCTGGTCGAAGACGAGATCAACACCCTGGGCGAAAAAACCAAGGTAATCGCACTGACGGTCATTGCCGGCACCGGCGGCCCGCAGAAAGCGATCCTGACTATGGACGTGAACGGTCAGCACATCACCAAGGAAGCCACTGGCGACGGTCCGGTTGATGCGACTTTCAATGCCATCAAGGACATTGTCCCCCATGAGGCAACGCTGTCGCTCTACCAGGTGCACGCGGTGACCGAGGGCACTGATGCGCAAGCAGAGGTCTCCGTTCGTCTGGAAGCCGAAGGCCGCATCGCCACCGGCAAGGGTGCCGACACAGACACGCTGGTCGCCTCCGCACGCGCCTATGTCTCCGCCATGAACAAACTGGCCCTGCGTCAGGGCGCCAGCAATCCGGGAGCCCTGCAGGCAGTCTGATCGGGACAATCCCGAAACAGCAGCACGGCTTTGCCGGATAGAACGCTAACAGACCCGTTTCCACCATTCAGGTGGAGGCGGGTTATTGTTTCAAGGGGAAAGCCTAACTTACGCGAGCGTCTTTTTTTTGAAGAGATGGCAGGTTTTCCCCGAGGGACCAGCACAAACTTCGTGTCATTCGAGCTTGAGAGTTCGAAAGGTCATAGGTGCTGCTTCGAGCTCTATTACTGCTGCGCCGCCCTGGATTGTGCGACATAGACTCCGACAAGAAGACGGCTGGACGGGTTCAGGGTTCCAGGAAGATCCAGGGATTTTTCCAATTGCAGCCCGATTGACCAGTCCTGGCGCGCCGAAAACTGTCTGGCAATCAGCGCAGCTGCATTTGGGCGCTGCGCCACGAATTCCAGCAAAACCTCCTGAATGGCCGTTTTCAAGTCTTGCGAACCAAGACCGCTGTGGATCGCCATGGCCTCGACGACGGACTCAAGTTTGCCGAGAGGCTGAGTGGGATCCGAGAAATATAGCCTCGCCAAGTTCCTGACAGCACCGGTACCCTCAAGTTCGATATACGCTGTAGTAGCGGCGCCCAGACTTTCCGAAGTGTCCAGGTTTGCCATGGTTTCTATCTGTCTTTGAACCAGCGTTCGTGCAGCCGGTGTTCCCGTCAGCCCCAGAAGCAGGAAGTTGATCGGCCGATAAGCAAATTCGCTCCATGACCCGAGCGATTTCAGGATCTCTCGATCGCTGAATCGAACCTCCATGTCGCTCAACATCGCATAAGGCACCCGATCGATTTCCTGCAACGCGAGCCTGCGGACGCGAAGATTCGGATGATCCTGATAGTCGGCAAATGTTTCGAACCGATCCGGGTGGTAAGCTTCTTCACGCCAGTCCACCGCTTTTTTGACGATGACATCTATGAGCGACCGATGGTCCCGGTCGGCATAGCCAATAATAACCCAGCGGCCCACACCATCCTTGGCCAGGATAACGCCGTCCTCGGGATTGTTTGCAAGTCGGTGACGAAACGTGCTGTCAACAAGAAACGGAATATCTCCGTCTGCATCCTGCCCGCGGTAGAATTTCACAACCCGATACTTGAAGCCGTTTTCAGGGTCCGGACGTGCTAGCGCAATCACATCGCTGTACAGCATCCAGTCGACCAGCGTTTTCGTCGGTTTGTAGTTGTGAAATGAGCAGCTAAAAGCCACGACCGGAGACACAAGGAACCATATGGCCATTAGCCCGACAAAAATCATTAGACCAGGGGAACCACCTGTCCGGCGCGAATTGAACCTGGAACGACGGAACAAAACCTTGAACAGACCGCTTTGTTCGGTTTGAAGTGCCACCACCAACTATTGAACCTTATCTGCCTGGAATTCATCGGGACCCAAGATGAGGCCAGCGTACAGTCAGTCCGGGTTGTTTGTCAGTTCAATTTTTGTATTTGCGGTTATCGCCTGCTGCTTTGCCAACTCTGAAACCGAGGCTGACCCTCAGGCAGGCACCGCAGCACTCAAGATCTGGTCCTGCAGATACTCTTCGCGCGTGATCCGGAAAAACCGGCAAGCAACGCCGTGCTTTTCCATTTCCTTCCAGAACTTCATTCCGGATTTCACCATCACATTTTGTGAGGACTTATGTTCTGACGCGCTGTAGGCGATCAGATGGTCATCTGGCATTGTCTTGAAAAACCAGCTGACCAACCCTCGGGCGATTTCGGTTGCGTAGCCCATGCCCCAAGCAGCCCGCTTTAGACTGTAACCCATTTCGAAACTAGCTGGGTCCTGCTGCCAGGAGAAGCCCGCGCGCCCGAGAAATTCTCCGCTGACGGTTTCAAGTTTCCACTTACTGATCTGGTTACGCTCATGTGCATCCATGTAAGTCGACAATTTTTGTCTGGCCTCCATCTCGCTCATTGACTGAGGCCCAGGAGACAAAAATCGGTTTACTTCGGGGTCAGAATGAAGCCCCAAAAACAGGGAATAGTCTTCTTCGGCAAAGGGAACCAGACGCAACCTTTCGGTGGTCAAAACGACATTACTCATAAACTAGCTCTTGGAAAGAAGACCGCACGAAAACACGGTCTTGCTGAATTTTGATAACTGTTACTGTTTCATTCTGACAGGCTCAGGCGCTCAACAAATAAGACTGCATGGAAGGGCTGAGCAGCTGGAATACGTCCGCCTGCATACCTTCTATCACCTTGCTTTCGCGGTGATAGAAACCACTATCAAGAAAAACGTCTCTCATGTCCCTGTTGTCCGTACGCACGACGGCAACCAAATGGGAGAAATATGTATTTTGGAAGAACCATTCAGTCAGAGCCGAACACAACCGTTTGGGCAGGCTGGAATCCTGACCAAGTATGTCTAGCGAAAGGCAATAGTTCAGACTGATCTCAGACGTTTCACTAACGGGTGTGAAGCCTGCCCAGCCGAGAAACTCACCGTCATTCGACACAGCTTTCCATTTGGCAAACCCATGGTCAACCTGGTTCTGCAAAGCGGTGCGGACCAGATCGGCCGCGTCAGCGATTGTACAATTTGTAGAATATTCAGAACATCGATTGCCGTATGGATCAGAATGAAGGTCTTTTACGAGATTAATATCGGCGGGAGAAAAAGGAACAAGCCGCACTGCGTCGCATTCGAGAATAGTCGTCCGCACCGTGTCCTCCTAGGCAACTGATTTTCATCAGAGGTTTTGTTGCAGCAAAATAGGCTGCCTGCAGTCAGAATTGATGTAACCCTGAATTGTGCCAACCCCGTGGCAGACAAAAGTATAAGCGTTATTATGACAAAAATATATTCGTAATACCAACTAGTTAGGGTCATATTTTGCACTGCGCTGCACAAACATGAAGCAGAAGAAGTGAAGCCAGTGTTAATCCAATAGAGTCCTGATATCGAATTCTTCTGATGGATCAACCCTTTGCCAGTCACTCATCTGATTACGAAACCAGGTTTCCTGTCGTTTCGCGTATTGCCGCGTCGCAACAGTAAGCCGATAAGCGGTTTCCCCAATGTCATTTTCATCGTTAAGAAAAGCACCTATTTCATTAACACCTATGGCGCGCATAGCGGGAAGTTTGGTCGACAATCCCTTTGACAGCAGATTCTTGACCTCTTCGATTCCTTTTTCCGACAACATCAGGTGCGCCCGCCTTGCGATCCGTTCATGGAGCCAGGGACGCGGCGGTGCCAAAACAATTTGCGTTGCCTGCCCATTAGCCAAAAACGGAGCGGGATGAGGCCTGCTCTGCCAGTGCGAGAGCGATTCGCCTGTTGCCATTAAAACTTCCAGTGCCCGGGCCAGGCGCTGCGGATCGGAAAGATTGTGGCTAGCTCTTTCATCTCCCAGGTTTTCAAGTTGCCGCTTCAGGCCTGCAACCCCTTCCTGATCTGCCAGACTTCTTGCCTTGTCGCGTATCTCATCAGGAATCTCCGGCAGATCCGCAAAACCCTCAGACAATGCCTTGAAATAAAGACCGGTGCCGCCGACCAGAATCGGAACTTTTCCGACGCTCCAGACAGATTCGATCTCGGCAGTTGCCAAGCGGAGCCATGCTCCAGTTGAAAATGCTGTTGACGCTGAAAGAACACCATACAGCCTATGAGGTACTTGCGCTTCCTCTTCAACCGATGGACGGGCACTGACGACGCGCAATTCTTCGTATAGCTGCATTGAATCGGCGTTGATAATGACGCCGTCCAGAGTTTTGGCGAGTTCCAATGCCAAAGTGGACTTGCCGCTAGCCGTCGGGCCAGCTATCAGAATGACGCGTTTGCTGTCTTCCGGTTGCCCATTGCCTTCCAAGGATTCGTCCATGTCTCTCATCGCCACATTGGTTTCTACCCCAACAGCTCCCGCGGTTGATGCGGAGTTGATCCGCAAGGCGTCCGATGCCCTTGGTATCACCGGGACATCCACCATACTCAATTCCGGTGTTGCAGCCGATATCCGCTTTGGGGGACCAAATGCAAGTGCTGCAGACACCCTTTTGCGAGAAGTTGTCGGTCAGGCCCCTGTTGATGTCTTTGTTCAGGCCGAGCAAGGACGCCGTAAGCAGCTATTGATCGCCGATATGGATTCCACAATGATCCGGCAGGAATGCATCGATGAACTGGCGGCTGAACTCGGCCTGAAAGACCGGATTTCCGAAATCACGGAACGGGCCATGCGCGGCGAGATTGAATTCGAACCAGCCCTGCGCGAACGCGTGGGCCTTTTGGCTGGCCTCGCCGTTTCTTCAATTGACACGGTTCTGAGCGGACGCATCAGCCTGATGCCGGGTGGCCGAACTCTGGTTCAGACCATGAAGGCAAATGGCGCCTACTGCGCATTGGTGTCAGGTGGTTTCACGCATTTCACCAAGGCTGTTTCCGACATGATCGGCTTTGACGAGAACCAGGCCAACACGTTGCTGGAAGACCATGGCAAACTGACCGGCAGGGTTGGAGAACCGATCCTCGGCCGCGAAGCCAAGCGAGCTCGGCTGGAATATCTGGTTGCCGATAAAGGCCTCTCATTCGACAACACACTTGCTGTTGGCGACGGAGCCAACGATCTGGCGATGATTGAAAGGGCTGGCGCAGGCGTTGCCTATCGCGCCAAGCCAGCCGTTGCCGAGGCGGCGGACTTCCGTGTCAACCACGGTGACCTCACCGCCCTGCTCTATCTTCAAGGCTATGCGGAAAGTGATTTTGTGCTGAGTTGAGCAGCACATCGTGAAGTGCAAATAGGAAAGGGCGCCGTTTCCGGCGCCCTTTCTGTTTTGTTGGCAGAAACGCTGCGAGCTAGTCTTCTATGCGAACCGGCACGAAGCGAACGTCTCCGGTTGGGTTGGCCAGCAGCAGCAGGGCGGAACGACGTCCGTCTTCTTTCAGCTTCTTGATTTCTTTTTCAACGTCTGCAGGGCTTTCGACCGGCTCCTGAGCGACTTCCTTGATGACATCACCTGCTGTGACCCGCTTTTCTTCTGCCGAAGAGCCGGGTTTCACTTCAGTGACAACCACACCGGTCACATCCGCATCGATGGTGAACTGCTGGCGCAATGCATCGTCGAGCAGAGCCAGGGTCATTCCAAGAACCTCACTCTTTTCAATCGGCTTGTCCTCGGCAGGGTCGTCTGCCTCCGCACTGGCCTCGGTGACGGGAGCTTCCTCTAGCCGTTCAAGTGTCACGCTGATGGTGACCTCCTTGCCCTTGCGCAGGACAACGACTTCCACTTCCTTGCCAATAGCAGTTTCGGCAACCATGCGCGGCAGTTCACGCATTGCCTCAACTTCAGCACCATCGAACTTCAGGATGACGTCACCCGGCTCAACCTTGCCCTTTGCAGCAGGGCCGTCTTCCGTCACACCCGCAACCAGCGCGCCCATGGCCTCTTTCATGCCAAGGCTCTCGGCAATCTCATCCGTGACTTCCTGAATACGGACACCCAACCAGCCGCGGCGGGTTTCGCCAAACTCACGGAGCTGGTCGATAACACGTATCGCTGTCTTGGCCGGAATGGCAAAGCCGATACCAATGGAACCGCCTGAAGGTGAAATGATCGCCGTGTTGATACCGACCACATTTCCCTGCATGTCAAACAGCGGACCACCGGAGTTGCCCCGGTTTATGGAAGCATCGGTCTGGATAAAGTTATCGTAGGGTCCTGAATTGATGTCGCGGTTACGCGCTGAAACAATACCAACGGTGACCGTACCACCGAGACCGAAAGGGTTGCCGATCGCCATAACCCAGTCACCAACACGGATCTTCTCGGATTCGCCAAAATCTACAGCCTTCAACGGTGTTTCAGGCTCAACCTTAAGCACAGCCAGGTCGGTTTTCTCATCGGTTCCGATGATTTCCGCCCGAAGCTTGGTTCCGTCGTTGAAATTCGCTGTGATCTCGTCTGCACCGTCAATCACGTGATTGTTGGTAATGATGATGCCTTCCTTGCCATCGATCACAAAACCCGAACCAAGGGACTGAACCCGGCGAGGTTGTTGATCGTTGTCGCGGTTCTGCCGATTGAAGAATTCTTCGAAGAATTCCTGGAACGGCGATCCGTCCGGCACCTGCGGCATGGGAACCGAACGCCGGCCTTGAACCGTTTGTGCGGTGGAAATATTCACGACCGCGTCAGCGAGATTTTCAGCCAGGTCAGCGACCGAAACCGGCCCTTGCGCCTGAGCGCTCTGGACGGGTTGAAAAGCGACCATTCCGCCAAGAACGATACCCGCTGCTGCATAAGCGAGCCGGGTCATTCGACGGCGAATTAATTGTGGGGCCATAGGGCTTTCTCCTCGATTCCAGCCGGTTGGACTGCCCTTAGAGAGCAAACAGTCAATAGATTTATTCTTTGAATATAGAACGGGCAGGAGAATTTTGCTCCTCCTGCCCGAAAACTTTTCGTTATCCGCGTATGATCCACACAAGAAATAGGCCAATTGCAGCTGCAACGAGACCAGCTGTGCGTAAAGTCTGGTCTGGTGTTTCAATCGCGCTGCGCATGACGTTCTTCATTCCGCCCGGTACCAGCGCGTAAAGCACGCCTTCAAAAACCAGTACCAGGCCAAGTGCGGTAATCAGTTCGCTCATTGCGAAGCAGACTGGGAGACACCACTGTTGTTCCGGGTGCCGCCATTGTCGTTGGCAGCGGATGGCGGTGGTGCCCCTGCCGGGTCCTTGAAGAACCGGAAGAAGCTTGAATCCGGCGACAATACCAAGCTGGTATCACCGGACTGCAACCCGGCCTCGTAGGCCTGCATCGACCGATAGAAGGCAAAGAACTCAGGATCAGCACCGAAGGCTTCAGCGAAGATCTTGTTCCGCTCCGCGTCACCATCACCTCGAATGATCTCCGAATCACGGTTCGCTTCGGCAACCAGAACGGTTGCATCACGGTCGGCACGGGATCTGATCCGGCGTGCAACTTCTTCACCCTGGGCTCGGAGTTCTGTCGCTTCGCGCTGACGTTCGGTCTTCATCCGTTCGTAAATCGCCTGCGAGTTGGCATCCGGCAAATCTGCACGACGGATTTTCACGTCGACCACCTCGATACCAAGTTCCTTGGCGTTAGCGCCGACGTCTTTACGGATTGCTTCCATGACGCCTGAGCGATCATCGCGAACCAGCGCAACAAAACTGGTCTTGCCGAGCTCGGAACGCAGCGAAGATTGCAGCAATGTCGACAGACGACGGTTGGCTGTCTGAACATTCGAGACGCGCTGGTAGAACAGAACCGGATCGGAAATTCGGTAACGCGCAAACGCATCGACCACCAGGCGCTTCTTGTCCGAGGAAATCGGCTCAAGCGGTGGCATGTCCAAGTTCAAAACGCGTTTATCCAGGTAAACTACGTTCTGAACGAACGGTATCTTGAAGTAAAAACCAGGGTTCTTCTTCGGCTGTTCGACGATTCTGCCGAGCTGCAGTACAAGCGCCTGCTGGGTTGGGTTGACGATAAAGATCGACATATATCCGGCGATTGCCACGATAACGAGAATAATAACAAGAAAACCGCTACGCATGATCAGTTTCCTCCTGTTCTTGCAGCCGGTGCGCTTCCGCGTCCGTGCAGATCGTTAAGCGGCAGGAACGGCAATACGCCTGAGCCTGAAGTATCGCTGTCGATGATGATTTTATTGTTGTTCCCCAAGACCTTTTCCAAAGTTTCGAGGTACAGACGCTCGCGGGTAACATCCGGTGCGTTCTTGTACTCGTCATAAATCTTTGTGAAACGCTGAGACTGACCGGTCGCTTCTGCGATGGACTGTTCCTTGTATGCGTTCGCCTTTTCCAGAACTTGCGCGGCTTCACCGCGTGCTTCAGGCACGATCTTGTTGGCGTATGCTTCCGCCTGGTTCCGAATACGCTCCTGGTCGGCACGCGCCGCCTGCACATCACGGAAAGCGTCGATGACCTGCGACGGCGGATCAACTCTCTGCATCTGGACTTCGGCGACCTCAATACCCGCCTTGTAGGAATCCAGTGTCGTCTGCATTAGCGTCGAAACGTCGTTCTGAATTGAGACACGGTTTTCGGTCAGGATCGCATCAATGTTGGACCCGCCAACAACTTCGCGCATCGCGCTTTCGGCAACAGCTTTCACAGTGCTATCGGGATCCTGAACATTGAACAGGTAGTTGGTTATGCCTGCATTCGTGTTCTTGATCCGCCACAGAACCTTGAATCCGACATCGACGATGTTTTCGTCACCCGTTAGCATCAGGCTTTCTTCAGGGATTTCACGAGACCGAAGAGCACCTGAACTTGTGAAAAGCTCTTCAACGCCAACAGTTGTTTCGCGCTGCGACTCAACCTGCGGCTTGTAAACTTCGCCGATCGGGTAAGGGTAGTTGTAACGCAAACCCGGCGTCGTCAGTTCAGAGACTTTACCGAGCACCAGTTCGACGCCGCGCTCGCGCTCGTCAACCGTGTAAAGACCGGTCAAAAGCCAGCCAACAACAGCCAAGCCAATGATAATTAGAATGCCGACGAACCCGAGGCCACCGCCACCGCCGCCAGGCAGAACGGTTTTCATGCGGTCCTGTGTGCGTTTCAGGAGCTCTTCCAGGTCAGGCGGATTGCCGCCACCGCCCCGGTTCGGTCCTCCGCCCCAGGGGCCGTTGTTATTTCCACCGCCGCCCCATGGGCCGCCGTTGTTTCCGCCACCCTTCCAGGGGCCACCGCCACCTGACTGATTGCTCCAAGGCATCAAGACTTCCTTCTGTGAGATCCGGCAGGCGCTGCCGGTCTTGGGTTTTCACCCGTTTTGACTCATCGATGGTTATAGGGAGGTTACCGGCAGCTTTCAACGAAAAGAGAGCCGGACAAACCTCGAAAAACCAATGCAATTTCCCGTGCCGCAGGTGGGTAACCGAAGACCCGCTGTCAAGGCTGCTGGAAAAATAAGACTTAGCGAATTCCGCAGAGACCAGTTTAGCCCCGCCGGATCATGTCAATGTGTGGAATTCCATCCTCAATATAAACGTCCGACACGGTTTCAAAATCGAGCGATCCGTAGAACTTTTCAAGATAGGCCTGAGCCGATACATGGATTGCACAGCCAGGCACCAGTGCTTCGGCTTTTTCAATTCCAGCCAGCATCATGGATCGGCCCACTCCAGACCCGCGTCCCTCCTTGGCAATCACAACCCTGCCGATGCGGGCGGTCCCGGCATCAGCATCCGAAAACATCCGGATTGCCCCCAGCAAGACACTGGTTGATCTCTCGCGTATCAGATAGTGCAGCGCACCTGGATCCTTGCCATCAATATCAGCATAGAGCGAAGTCTGCTCAAGGATGAATATGTCCTGGCGCATTTTCAGAAGGTCGTACACGTCAAGGGGGCCTAGCTCATCAAATTTTGACCAGGTCCCTGTCAGATTGTCCGGTAATTTCATGATAATCAGCTCAGTCAGTCTTTTGTTTTGCGGCGGTAGGTGACAAAGGCAATATCTGCGCTGTCCTTTTCAGTGCGTACACCCTGCTCCCGGCTGGTTTCGACCCACTCGCGAAGGTCGATATCCGGAAAACGGGTGTCGCCAGTGGGCTCCGCGCTCACTTCCGTGATCTCTAGCCGGTCAGCCATTGGCATCGCTTGCGCGTAGATCTGACCTCCTCCCATGCAAATGATCTCGTCGACGCCTAGCTCCTTTGCAAGCTTTTCAGCGCGCTCAAACGCAGCTTCGAGCGATGTCGCTGCTTCGACGCCCTCGGGTGCATATTCTGGATCCCGGGAAATCACAATATGAGGCCGTCCGGGAAGTGGTTTCCCGCCGAAAGAAAGAAAGGTTTTGCGTCCCATGACGACAGGCTTTCCGACTGTCATCTTCTTGAAACGTTTCAGATCGGTCGGGAGCCGCCACGGCATATCATTGTCCGATCCAATGACGCCGTTCCTGGCAACCGCTGAAATCAACACAATTTGAGACAAGAGGCACTCCGAATCCGGTTTTCTTTATCTTGTCCGCCTCCTAGCATGGTTTTCGATCAAGAGAAAAATCTGACACAAATTTAATCGTTGGAGCCTGTCGGATTTCAGAAAGCGGATACGTCCTGGTTAGGTGATGTATCCCGGCCAGGAGTATTTTTGAACAATGTCTGACTTGATGGAAACCGTTTTGATCGAGCGCACGCGGGCTTTGATCCCGGAGGAAAATGTTGAACAAAAACGAATGTTTGGATCAACTTGTTTCATGGTCAACGGCAATATGCTGGTCTGTGCATCCAAACGGGGACTGATGGCCCGTGTCGGTGCTGACCAGGAAGCCAAAGCGCTCTCAAAACCTCATGCCTCGCCTTGTGAACCAGCTGGACGTTCTATGCCGGGCTTTATCAAGATCGAACTTCAAGGCATTGAATCGGATGACGATTTGCAAGGATGGGTGGATATGGCCCGATCCTATGTTTGTGCGTTACCACCCAAGAAAGCGAAGCCGAAAAAACCTGCCAAAGCGAGGGCTGGAAAATGAGAGAGCCCTGTTTTCAACCTGAAACCTTTTCGTTCCTTAAGTCACTGGCCGCGAACAATAACAAGGACTGGTTCAATGACAACAAGAGCGCCTACCAGCAATCTGTCAAAAAGCCAGCCGACGCCTTTCGCCCGGCTCTTGCTGATGCGCTTGCCAAGCTGACCGGACACGAAGTCGCGTCCAAGCAGTTTCGTATCAACCGAGATCTGCGTTTTTCCAAGGACAAGACCCCATATAACACGCACATCAGAATGGCTTTCTGGCCGAAGGGTGCTCTCTTTGAGGGCAAGGACGCCCAGCCACCGAGTTTCTTCCTGTCGATTGAACAGAACCATGTGCGCTTCGGAGCCGGCTGCATGGCATTTTCCAAGCCAGTGCTTGGCGCGTATCTCAGGATGCTTGAACAAGGCATGGGCGACGAAATCAACGCGCTCTACGCGCGGCTTGAAGCAGATGGTTTCGAGCGCTCCGAACCCGATCTCGTCAATCCCCCGAGAGGATTTCCAAAAGACCACGTTGATGCGGGTCTGGCACGTCACAAGGGCCTCGCCACCTGGAAAACGCACGGGAATACAAACCTTCTGCTTGAAGCGAATGCCGCCGAACGTATGGCGGAGGAATGGCAACCAACGCTCAACTTCTGGAAAATTCTGGTTAGTTTGCACGAAAAAACTTGATCCAAAGCGCTTTGGATTTTATCAACTGGGTGAGTTCCCCCAAAAAAATGAGATCCAATGGCTTCGATCAAAGCACTGGCGCAGCGTTTTCCTGAAGACTTTTTATTTGGCGTGGCAACAGCCGCCTACCAGATCGAAGGAGCTGCAACGGAAGATGGCCGTAAGCCGAGCATCTGGGATGCGTTTTCTAAGATGCCGGGTCGGGTCTACCAGCAACATTCGGGCGATGTGGCCTGTGACCATTACCATCTTTGGGAAAGTGACCTGGACCTCATCAAGTCACTTGGCGTCGACGCCTACCGGTTCTCAATCGCCTGGCCCAGAATTCTGCCGGACGGGCGCGGTCAGGTGAACGAAAAAGGACTGGATTTTTATGAACGTCTGATCGACGGCATGGTTGAGCGTGGCCTCAAGGTCTATCCGACGCTTTACCATTGGGACTTGCCGTTGGCACTGGCGGGAGACGGCGGATGGACAGCACGCAGCACTGCCGAAGCATTTGCCGAATATACAGAGATTGTTGTCAGGCGCCTGGGCGACCGTATGGATGCGCTGGCAACCATAAATGAGCCCTGGTGCATCTGCCATTTGAGCCACCTTTACGGAATTCATGCACCTGGCGAAAAAAGCCCCGAGGCCTTTGCCGCCGCCGTGCATACCCTCAATCTTGCTCATGGATTGGGAACACAGGCAGCACGTGCAGTCCGGTCTGATCTACCGATGGGTATCGTTTTAAACGCCTATTCCATTTATCCGGCCAGCCCTTCGCCAAAAGACGAGGCAGCAGCGGAAGGGGCTTTCCTGTTCAACAACGACATCTTTTTCTCACCCATTTTCCAGGGCAGCTACCATCCTGAAATCCTGGATGCGTTTGGCGACAAGATGAACATTCAGGATGGTGATCTTGAGACCATCAACCAGCCGCTCGACTGGTGGGGACTCAACTATTACACCCCCATGCGGATCAGGGAGGATACAGCAGCTGATGCCGACTATCCGCGGACGGCAATCGTTCCACCTGAACAATCAAAGACGCTCACAGATATTGGTTGGGAAGTCTATGAAGACGGATTGTCAGATCTCTTGAGCGAACTTTATGGGCGCTATGAACTGCCGCCCTGCTTCATCACGGAAAACGGTGCCTGTTACAACGACGAGCCGGTCGAGGGCGTTATCGCGGACCAGCGACGGATCGACTATCTGGAAAAACACTTTCAGGCAATGGCCAATTCCCGGGACACCGGGATCCCCGTGAAGGGTTACTTCCTCTGGAGCCTCATGGACAATTTTGAATGGGCGGAAGGCTACAAGATGCGGTTCGGTGTTGTTCATGTCGACTACGACACACAGGTCAGAACACTGAAAGACAGCGCCTTATGGTACAAAGGCCTGCTGGAGACCCGCAAATCGGCCTAAACACGATCGGCTGAAATCTGCTTTCAACGTCGCCGCTCTTGACCTTCCACCAAATGGAGACACCATAGAGTGGGGATAGCGGCGAAGGGGCTTGTTAAAGCAGGAGCGAAAGTTGGATCGCAGATCTTTTCTGAAAGCCACATTGGCAGGGAGTGCGTTTGCGCTCGCGCCACGGCTGTCCCTTGCCAAATCTGGTGATGGCGTCTTTGAACTTGAAGCAGCCAAAGGCCAGGCTCGGCTTTATGGCGATCAAGGTGCCCTGTCTGACCTCTGGCTCTACAACGGTCAGGTACCCGGCCCTGAAATCCGGGTGAAACAAGGTGAGCGGGTCAAAGTACGTTTCACAAACAAACTGGATGAGGCAACCTCGGTTCACTGGCATGGGATCCGTATCGACAACGCCATGGACGGCGTTGCGGGTCTGACCCAGCCACCCGTCGAACCAGGTCAAACTTTTGACTATGACTTCATCGCCCCTGACGCGGGCACTTTCTGGTATCACGCCCACAACATGAGTTGGAACCAGGTGCCGCGCGGGCTGTCGGGACCGCTGATCGTTGAAGAAGACGAACATTTCTTTGCACCTGAGACCGACATCATTCTGGCTCTCAACGACTGGCGGCTCGATGAAGATGGCGCGTTGGAAACGGCCAATTTTGGCGCAATGATGGACTTTTCCCATGCCGGACGACTTGGCAACTGGCTGACAATCAACGGTCAGTCGATGCCCGATATCCCGCTTCAAAATGGACGATGGCATCGGTTGCGCCTGATCAACACCTCTGCTTCCCGCATACTCGACATTGCGCCCTCCCGTTTCGGCGCAAAACTGATCGGTCTCGATGCCCAGTGCTTTGGCGAGGCTCGGGATGTTGATGGAACCATCCAACTGTCCCCTGCACAGCGGATAGATCTGGTCATGAGGCCAGAGCAAACCGGCACTATTCCGTTCGAAACGATGACCGGACAACCGTTCGTTTTTGCCAATTTCCAAGTGACGGAGGCAAGCAATCCCGATGCACCACTCAAAATCCCGTCACCCAATCAACTTCCAGAACCTGACTTGAAATCAGCGCGAACTCTTCCACTCGTGATGGAGGGCGGCGCGATGGGTGGCATGCGCTCTCTCATGAAGGACGGCAAGGCGCTCGATATGCGCCAGATGATGGAAACCGGCGTCTTTTGGGCTTTCAATGGCGTTGCCGGCATGGAAGACACACCAATGTTTTCAGCCAAGGGCGGCGAAACAATTGTTCTGGAAACCCGAAACGACACTGCTTTCGCACATGCCATGCATATTCACGGCCATCATTTTCGGGTTTTTGAGCGAAACGGCGAAAAGCTGAAGCATCCAGACTGGCGAGACACTTTCACCACTGTGCCGCGCGAGACGGTGAAGATTGCCTTCGTCGCTGACAACCCCGGAAAGTGGCTGATCCACTGTCACATGCTCGGCCATGCGGCCTCTGGCATGATGACCTGGTTTGAGGTTTCCTAGAAAAATCCCGCGCTAAACTGCAATCGGCGCAGCAATATGCGGAAGCGGGTCATAGCCGGTCAGCTCGAAGTCTTCGAACTTGAACGCAAAAAGATCCGTGACCTGCGAATTGAATTTCATTTCCGGAAGTGAGCGAGGCAACCGTGTTAGCTGTTCCCGCGCCTGATCGAAATGGTTCGAATATAAATGCGCATCTCCAAAAGTATGCACGAAGTCACCCGGCTTCAGGCCGGTCACCTGGGCAACCATCATGGTAAGTAGCGCGTAGGAGGCAATGTTGAACGGGACGCCAAGGAACACATCAGCCGACCGCTGATAAAGCTGGCAGGAAAGTTTTCCATCGGCGACATAGAACTGGAACAGTGAATGACACGGTGGCAATGCCATTTCATCAACCAGCGCCGGATTCCACGCCGATACGATCAGACGACGGCTTTCCGGGTTGGTACGGATCATGTGAAGGAGATTTGCTATCTGGTCAATGGATCGCCCGTCAGGCGCAGGCCATGAACGCCACTGATAACCATAAACCGGCCCAAGCTCTCCGTTCTCGTCAGCCCAGTCGTCCCAGATCCTGACACCGTTTTCCTTCAGGTACCCGATATTCGTGTCGCCAGCCAGGAACCAGAGCAACTCGTGAATGATCGACCGCAGATGTAGCTTCTTGGTCGTGACTACAGGAAATCCTTCGGACAGATCAAAGCGCATCTGGTGACCGAAAATGGAGCGCGTGCCTGTTCCCGTGCGGTCGCCCCTGTCAACGCCCTCATCCAAAATTTTTGCCAAGAGATCGAGATACTGCTGCACGGCGCTGCCCTTTGCACAATTTTGGCTGAATGAAGCGGGTGTTGCTAACTTCGCAGATTTTGTCAAAAACGCAGCCCCTTCCCTTAACTTTCCCCAGATCCCCGTACCGCGATTGTGGATGAACTTCGTCGGCAAAGCGCCAGTGTTGCTTCAAAGCCTCTTTATTTTCAGGGCTGAAGCGCCTATATCAAGCGTGCTGGTTCGCCAGCTACGGCAATAAACTGTCAGTGCAATAAACCTATCGGACCCGGGGGCGGTACCCGGCGCCTCCACCCAAGCCCATGAGGGTTAAGCTTCAGAAATCTCATGGGTTTCGGCGGGGGCGAAATAGGATCGACGAGGGCGTAAAGACTGGTCTTTTGCTCGGTATTGTTCCACCGTTATCGGGCTTTTCTAATAGTTGCAAATGACAACTATGCTATGGACAACGCTGTCGCTGCGTAATGCAGCTCCGGTAGTCCGCTAAGTCCCGTTGGGTAGCACCTTCAGGCGGGGTTCGGAGGCACCTGGCAACAGAAGCCTCCACTTCATTTTTTCCTTCCCAGCCGCTCAATCCGATACCCATTCCGCTCCGAATGCTGTAACTTTACCAGGAGCGGTGCATTAATCTGGTATCACTTGGAAAAGAGCCTTTTCTTTTTGGCCTCAGAACGGCAATGTGCTGCAGATAGACAAGATTTCCAGCGAGATTCGACGAAAACAGATGTCTGAAGACCTTCTGCGATACGACATACTTATCCAGGACGCGCTGCGCGGCGCGGTCAAGAAAATCCTTGCCGAAGTGGGGCGCACCGGCCTGCCCGGAGACCATCACTTTTATATCGCCTTCGACACCAACGCTCCCGGTGTGCGCGTGTCCCAGCGGCTCAAGGAACGTTACCCGCAGGAAATGACAATCGTGCTACAGCACCAGTTCTGGGACCTTGCGATCGGTGAACATGCTTTTGAAGTTGGCCTTTCCTTTGGCGGCGTACCGGAAAAACTGCTGGTTCCCTATTCTGCCATCAAGGGTTTCTTTGATCCTTCTGTTCAGTTTGCTCTTGAGTTTGATCCAGGCAAAACGGCTGAGGAACTGCCGGAAGAGCTGCTTGAGGCAGTGGAAGAACTTGCCAAGGCAGAACAGGAACATGCCGAGAGCGAAGCCAAGGCTGATGAAACAGCCGACGTGAAAGAAGTGGCGGTGGCTGACAACGAAAGCCAGGACAAGCCGGACGCGAAGCAAACAGACAGCGATGGCGGTGGTGAAGTCGTCTCCCTGGACGCGTTTCGCAAGAAGACCTGACAGACGGAGTAACCCATGAGCGCGGAGATCATCAATCTGCGCCAGGCGCGCAAGCAAAAACAACGACAAGTGAACGAAAAAACCGCCGATGACAACCGGCGCAAGTTTGGCCGTTCAAAGGCGGAGCGTGATGATGCACGCCGTCGCCGCGATGAACTTGAAAAGCAGGTCGACGGTCACAAATTGGACAAGCCTGAGGTCCAGCCGAATGTGCCAGATGACAATGACACTGCCTGACCAGACATGGCACTGATCAAGCGCTCTCTCACACTTCACGGCCACCGGACCAGTCTTGCGCTGGAATCGGAATTCTGGGACGTTGTTGAGGCGCATATCGAGCGGGAAAAACGTTCACTTGCCAGCCTGATTGCGGAAATCGACGACACCCGGGATCCCGAAGACCGCCTCTCTTCAGCGGTTAGGGTCTGGGCGCTAAACCAAGTCAGATCCAGCAATTAGCAGCATGCGAAGTTACCGGGACGCGCCCGGCAGCACCAATGGCCCGCCAACATCCTGTGTGATCAGGTCTTCAATCGAAATTGGCGGATCAAGTGGCGGCAAACTGTTGACGGGCTTGGAAAGCGGTGTTGTGTCTAACGCTGAAGGCTCAACGACGAATGAAGGCGTTCCCAGAACCGCTCTGATACGCTCGGCGAACGGCTCAGCGTCCTCAACCTGGACAGTTTCGCTTGGGTTTGTGGGCGCACCGCTGTCTCGTGGCAGCGACGACCTTTCCTGCTCCAACGGATCTTCCTGTCCGTCTTGTTGCAGGCTTTCTTCCAATCTGAGACGTTCTTCCTCTGCTGCAAGCGCTGCCGCTTCTTCAGCTTGCTGCACTCTGCGCAACCTTGCGTCTTTCTGACGTTTCAACTCACGCACCAGCCGGTCACGCTCAAGGATTTCGGCTTGCAGTTTTTCAACGCGCTCAACTTCCTGCTCAAACGCGCGCAGGGTCAGATAAGCGGTAAACGGTGCAATATCGACTTGCCTGCCCGGAACTTCAACCGGTCCCTGGAACAACAATCCCACTTGTGGCTCGGCCCCGGTGACTGCGTCCTCGCCGGGATCAACTTTCAACGAGAAGTCCGCGTCGAGATCGTAAGTACCGAGATCGAGTTCAGCTGATCCGAAGATATCCGCCTTTTGAGAATCAACCACAACATTGCGCGCGCTCAAACGTCCGCCAACAAGCGTAAGCGTGCCGTCAACCCGTTCAAACGGCAGACTTCCTGCAGCCATATGACTGACAAAGACCTCGCGGATTCTTTCGTCGCGAAGATCCAATCCTGCATCAACAGCCCGAATTACCAGCGGGAACGCTTGAGGATTAACCCCTCTGAAGTCACCGTTCTCAAGGGAAAATGTTCCGCCACCATTCAACCCGGTTACAATTGCAGAGATCGAGCGCCCGACGCCTTCAAATTCCAGGAACAGGTCCAAAGAACCTGACGCGACCGCTCTGTTGTCACGCCTCCAGACGAGCTGACGAAGGTCCGCGTTGTCCAGTTTGAACCGGCCGGATGCGGCGGCCTCGGCATCGGAGCGACGTATTGACAAGCTGCCATTCAAGGATCCACCGGCAAATGCACCATTCAGTCCGTCAAGCCGCATAAGCGTTGGCGTAACTCTTAGCTCTGCACGCGGATTTGTTATCCGGGTCTCTTCGTCAACAGCCAGCGTATCTGCCTGAAACTGCAAAGTGACATCAAATCCATTCAAAAGAGGCGCACCGAATGGAGCCACTGGCCAGATGCTTGTGCCATCACCCGCCGAGAACCACTGATCTGGCCCCAATACGAATTCAGACAAACTACGTAAATCAGCATAAGTTACTGACAGTTCTCCAGAAAAACGCCTGTTCCGTTCACCCGGCGCGGGTTCGAGATTACCTTCTACGCGTCCCTCGAATTCCGTTTCACCAATCTTCCCGGTTGCTCTGCTCAGGGCGATTTCGCTGCCAACGCCTTCCAGGTCAACTGTGAAATCGGCAGGTATAGTCCCGGCCATCACCGGCAATATCCGACCAGCCATCAATGCAAGCGGGGCAAGGTCTTCAGTTTTGGCACTGATTGTCATCCGGTAATCAGGATCGGCGTCACTCTTGAGCGAGACGATACCCTTGGCTGCCAGTTCCGACGTTCCGACAGAGGCCCCCAGTGTCACATCCAGGCCTTGTGACGGAATACCTCTGGCGGCAAGCTTCAGCTGACCGCCACCAGACGCATCGACCGGGATAAGATCAAATCCCAGCTGTTGCAGGAGCTTTGCGCCATCAGGCCCTTCAAGGTCGACGACAACATCAATCTCAGCGTCGTGCCAGACATCCACACGCCCTTGCAAATCCGCCTTCAGAGACGTTTGTGCACCACCGGCAACGCCCGTCAGATTTAGCGTCATATCGGTGCCATCACCGAGTTCCGCGGCCTTCAGTTCAGCGTCGAATTTGGCAGGCACCAGACTTGCCGCCGCCTTTTCCAGTCGCTCTGCAAAAACACTGTCAGGAAATAGCCCGCGCGTCAGGGCTACCAGGCCTGAGAGATCCCGGGCATCGAGCGTTCCTGAAACTGCCCCTGCAGGGGCTGAAAATAGCTTGAGGATTTCGCCACTGACATCAAGGCGCGCACCGGCAAAATCTTCCGCGAACAGGCGGTCGATACGAACGCCTCCGTCAGAATATTCGGCTTCCAGCGCAAGTCCCTTGCCTTCGACACCACGCGCTGCAACTTTCTTGGCCCGCAGCCGAACCGATACGTCCAGCCCCTTGGGGTCTTTCGTCTGGCCGGCGTCCGTCCGCTCGGGCTGAATGAGAGCAGCTAAGCTTTCAATTTGATCCAGGTCCAGCTTTTCGGCTTCCAAACTCAGTGAAAACACCGCGTTTCCACTACGAGGTTTTCTGTAGGCAAGACCGCCGCGCGCTTCTTCACCTGACAGCGTAATCCGCAGATTGTCGAGCGCTGCGCCTTCAGGCACCAGGTTCAATCGTCCCTCGAGAGAAATCGGGTCAATACCTGTGACACCCGTGTCTGTCTTCTGCCACCAGCTGATAAACGAACCAGGCTGCTCGGAACTGATGGAAATCGCGCCACGGTAGGTCATCGTTGGCTCAAGACCAAGGTCGCCTTGTGTCGCGACCATCGTGCGTCCCGGCAAACGCCCCGCGAGGCGGGCGATGCGCCAACCTCCGATCATGGTTTCCAGATCAAGCCGCACATTTTGAATAATGCCACCGCCGGCCACAACGGCCGGAACATCCATGGAGATCGCGCCATCGATCGCAGGCAAGGGAACTGCTCTAAGTGCAGTGATCAGTTGCGCGCTTGCAGAATCAACATCGACCGGCGCCTGAGGTCCGCCGCCCAGCAATCGATCCAGATCAACCTGTTTGGATTTTGCCCGGATCTCAAAGCGCTTATCGCCGGCATAAATCAGGTCCGCATTTCCCGTGAGGCTTAGCCGCTTATCCTCGGGGCCGTAGCGAAATTCAAACTCCGGAATGGCGACTTCTGCAATGTCGGCTGAAAACAGTCCTTCTGAAACCCAGTTGTTCTGCTGCTCGTCTTCCATCGCAACAGAAGCGATATTGAAGCGACCTTCGAATGCCGGGGCGGCATCGGATTGATTCAGCATGCCGTCGAAAGCAAAATTCACCGGCCAATTGGTCGGCGTCACTTCCCCTTTGACCCGAAGCCCGGTTTCCGCCTGAGCGCGACCGGTTGCTACGCTGATATTGTAAGGCGCGTCGTTGAGCGTAAGACTGCCTGCCGCCTTGAATGGCCCCGCCAGCGAGCGCGCGCTGACGGACAGATTGCCATTGTCGATCCTGTGTGTTTCTCCACTGCGTGCATCGACAATGGACAGGGCTCCGTCACGGATCGTGATATTTTGAAAAGCAATGTCTTCCGGCGCCAGCTTGGCAAGCGCACCTTCGGTTTTCATGGCGGTCAGCCAGTCAAGCCGGCCTTCTTCATCCAGAGACAGCGACAGATGCGGACGGTCCAACTCCATTTCGATGACACGGATTTCCCCTTTCAGGAGCGGGGGCAATTCGATCCGTATGTCGAACTGGGAGACAACAAGCAGCGGATCTTCCGCCTCCCCGACCCGAACATCTGAAAAACTGATGGATGGCGCGGGAAGCAAACGCAAATCAGCCTCACCAAGCACGGTTACCCGGTGGCCAAGCGCTCTTCCCGCGTAGCTTTCAAACGTTGAACGATAAACTGTCCAATCGACAAAGAACGGCCCTACCAGTGCGGCAATCAGCACCAGTACAACGGAGATTCCAAGAGTTATGTAGACGGAGTTCAGGCCTTGTCTCCTTGTTTTCCAGACTCACTGGAAATCGTTGCGGATAGGTTTAGCCGATCTCTGCCGCACTGCAAACACGGTTTCGGTACCGACCGATGGCCACTGTCTATATTTTCAACAGCCCAACAGGTCGTTCTTATTGAACGCCTTCGATACAATATCATGACTGAGGCAAGATCTTGCCCGGATTCATCACATTGTCCGGATCAAGCGCCTGCTTGATCGTGCGCATCACTTCAAGTGCGTCACCATGTTCACTGCGCAGGTACTTCTGTTTGCCCTGCCCGACACCATGCTCGCCAGTGCAGGTACCTCCCATACCGATTGCTCTCAAGGAGAGCTGTTCGACAAAGTCTTCAGTAACGCGCATCTCTTCCTTGTTATCCAGGTCAACCAGAATCTGAACGTGGAAATTTCCGTCGCCTACATGCCCTACGATCGGGGCTAGCAACCCTCTGGCGCTGATATCTTCCGCTGTCTCAGATACGCATTCGGCAAGCCGTGAGATGGGCACACACACATCTGTCACCATGACTTGGGAGTCTGGTTTCAGTGATTTTCCGGACCAGTAGGCATCATGTCTGGCTGTCCAGAGCTTGCTTCGTTCCTCGGCCGCCGTTGCCCAATCGAAAGGCCCTCCCCCATATTCCTCAGCAATCGCCGAGAACAATTCAGACTGTTCCCGCACACCTGCGTCCGAACCATGAAATTCGAGGAAAAGCGTGGGTGTTTCAGCAAGATCAAGCTTGGAATAGGCATTACATGCCTTCACTTGCAAACTGTCCAGGAGTTCAATTCTTGCAACTGGGATACCCATCTGAATAGTGGAGATGACCGCGTTGCAGGCCGAATGGACATCGGGAAACGGGCAAACTCCCCCCGAGATTGCTTCCGGTTGGCCATGAAGCCTTAACGTGAGCTCTGTGATCACGCCGAGTGTTCCCTCCGACCCCACAAACAAGCGCGTCAAATCATAACCGGCAGAAGATTTCCGGGCACGGCCGCCCGTCTTAATGATGCGACCGTCAGCTGTCACGATTGTCAGACCGAGTACGGCGTCCTTCATCGTACCGTAGCGAACCGCGTTGGTGCCGGATGCCCGTGTCGCGGCCATGCCGCCAATGCTGGCATCTGCACCGGGATCAATGGGGAAGAACAGGCCGGTATCCCTGAGATAACTGTTGAGGTGTTTGCGCGTAACACCCGCTTCCACGCGGCAGTCGAGATCTTCCGAATTCACCTCTAGGATCTTGTCCATCCGGGAGAGGTCAACCGATATGCCACCAAGTGGCGCATTCACATGGCCTTCCAGCGAGGATCCTCTCCCGAACGGAATGATCGGCACTTTGTGTTGGGCGCAAAGGCGCACTACTTCGGCTACTTCTTCAGTTTTTTCCGCAAAAACAACGGCGTCTGGCGGCTGGTTGGCAAGCCATGTGGTCGTGTGGCCGTGTTGCTCCCGCAAGGCTAGAGAGGTCGCACAGCGATCCCCAAATCGTTGCTTCAACGTGTCGATGACCTCCACAACGCTACTTTGCACGTTAGGAGATTCCACGCCTTTGACTGCACTTGCCATAACCGGCACATTTCCTTTTTCTCTGAGCATGGTTTTTGCCACGCGTTTAGAACTGAATATGTTAGCGGAAACAGAAAAGGTCAAAGCCAAATCCGACTTTGACGGCAAAGCCTTGCATAAAACGAACTTCAGGGACCAAAGATGACGACACGATGGGACGCAACACCGGTTAAAAGTGCAGTCATGACAGTCAAGGAAGACTGGATCGACTACAATGGACATTTGAACATGGCCTATTACAACGTCTTGTTTGACACCGCAGTCGACGAGGTTTTTGAACGCCTCGGCCTGGGACCGGATTATGTAAAGTCTCGCCAGGCCTCCTATTTCACAGCAGAAGTCCATGTGTGTTACGTGCGCGAACTCAGCGTCGGCATGCCAGTTGTAGCGACATTGCAACTCGTCGACCATGATCTGAAGCGCGCTCATTTTTACCAGGAGCTGCGCCATGCGGAGGAAGACTGGCTTTCGGCGACATCCGAACAGATGAGCCTTCATGTCGACATGGCAGCGCGGAAAGTTGCACCGTGGCCCGAGGACATTCTTGAAAACATAACCAGCCTGGCGGACGCTCACTGCTCCCTGCCCCGCCCAGAAAGAGCCGGAAGGCACATCGAAATACGGAAAAAAGGCTAGCCTCGTTTCAAATCGTGACAAAAGTCAGTGATTTAAGACCCTTGTCCGATCAGAGCCCCTGTTCTTTCCACGCGACTCGGGCAAAATAGGCGAAGAAAACACTCTGTCCCGTAGGCAGCACCGACTGATGCGCAAAATAATAGAAACAGCCAGTCAGCTACCTGACATTCTCGTCAGTTGGATAACGCCGAATTTACGTCAATATCGCGCAAGCAGGCTGCATGTAGTGTGGTTTCTTGCAATCGGTGTTGGCGCAATCGTCGCTTTGGCTGCCATCGCGTTCAGAACCGCGATTGGCCTGTTTCAATTGCCATGGCTTGCAACTGCAACGGAACTAACCATGCAGGCAGCCGCAAAGCAGCCTTGGTGGGTGATCCTTTGTGCTCCGGCAGTTGCAGGCCTGATTGTCGGATGGATCCTGCATCGCTTTCATCCCTACCAACGCGCCGGCGGCGTCGCCGATGTGATAGAAGCGCGCGCATATGGCGGACGCGGCTTGCCGTTAAAAGCTGGTTTGTGGTCAGCGCTTGTCACTGCGATATCCCTCGGTGGAGGCGCAAGTGCAGGCCGCGAAGGTCCGGTCGTTCATTTGGGGGCAACACTCGGCGCCGCCATCTGCCGCTTCTTTCTGCTGCCGGATTCGGCGAGACGTATCCTGCTCGCCTGCGCCGTTGCAAGTGGTGTGTCCGCCTCCTTCAATGCACCCATCGCCGGCGTTTTGTTTGCGCACGAAGTTGTCCTGGGACACTACGCTGTCTCTGCCTTTGTCCCCATTGTTCTGGCTTCTGTCATGGGAACGCTGTTGTCGCGACTTTGGTTCGGTGACGTCGCAGCATTCGAAGTTCCTTTGTATGAGATCACGTCCTATCTCGAGATCCCTGCTTTTGCACTGCTCGGTCTGACCTGCGCTGCCGTTGCAATCATCTTTCAGTTCGCCCTGATTGGCACAGACTGGACTGCGCGCAACATTTCGATGCCGCTCTGGCTAAGGCCAGTCATCGGCGGTTTTGCAGTGGGCGCTATGGGCATCTTCTTTCCAGGTATTTTGGGCGTCGGCTATGAAGCCACTGACCTTGCCCTCAAACACGAGCTGCCGATCGCCACGCTCTTGACACTTCTCGTGGCCAAGACGGCGGCAACTGCGATCACGCTTGCCTCCAGGTTTGGTGGCGGTATTTTCTCACCTTCGCTTTACCTCGGAGCCATGACAGGGGGCGCATTCGGACTCATCGCGGCTTCGGTTTTTCCCGAAATGGCTTCAAGCCACGGGCTTTATGCAATTCTTGGCATGGGTGCCGTTGCAGCCGCCGTTCTGGGCGCTCCGTTTTCAACAACCGTTATTGTCTTTGAATTGACAGGTGGCTACGCCCTTTCCATTGCCCTTTTGCTAGCGGTTTCAATCGCCACGGGCCTGACCCAGGCGGTGCATGGAAAATCCTATTTTCACTGGCAACTAGGCATGCGCGGATGCTTTGTAAATGAAGGTCTGCATCAATTCCTGAGCGAAACCGTGAAGGTGCGCGATTTCATGGACCCGCCGCCAGAAGAAGCGGAAGAGCGCGCATTCAATCCGGGCGAAGACGGGCCTTATCTACATGATACGGACACTCTGGAAAGCGCTTTGAAAAGCTTTGACTCCTGTGGCAAAGCCACCTTGCCTGTTGTGCTAAAGGGTGATGCAACCCGTGTTATCGGGCTTGCCCGTCATGTGCGATGCTTGCGTTACTTCAATTCTGCGCTGATCAAGGCGACCAAGGAAGAGCATCACTGATTTCAGTGCTCAAAATTTGGAGGGTTCTGTTGCCAAGATCCGTCCTGCATATCTATGCGATACAGGGCGGCCCTTAATCCGGGTCTGGAGATCTTTCTGCGCAACAAAAAGGCTTGCCTGTTTTCCGCGCAATCCAGGCAGGTTGAATACGTCCAAGCCAGCCCAGGGCAAAAACGGGTTTCGGCGCAGAGAACCATAAATGCCCACGCGAATTGACGGCTTCTCGCTCTTCGCCCGGGCATGAAAACCATGAGTATCTGCCACGACCAACGTATTGCCGGGCACAGCAAAACGGGTCGGTTCAGGGTAGTTCAACCTTGCCAGTTCATTTGCAGGTAGACGAAACGATCCGCGTGCATGCAATCGGTTCTTGTGGTTGGACGCAATCAGACTTTGCTCGTATTCCCAGTCCAACCGTTCTTTGGTTAAGCGGTGTGAACCAGGAATATAGGTGAAAGGACCTTCAGCATCGTCAATGTCATAAAGAAAAAACCACGCCTTGGCCGTGGAATGAAATGTGTCGGAATGAAACGCCGTCTGGGGATCCGCTCTGCGTTTGCTGTCAGGATTGGTCATGACGATATGCAGATAGACCAGAGGATCTCCGTTTGAAGAGGCCAGATATTTCAATCCATTCTGGAATGGTTTCCCCTCAACCACCTTCCTCATAAAGGGAAGTTTCCCAAGCACCTTGGGAGGCAGGGGAATAAAACGCGTTACCGCATTTCCCTGTGGCATGTCCCAGGCGTCAAAACGTGTGGTTTCAACTTCTCGGCGCAAACCTGAAAGGTCTTCGTCGCTGAGCAGGTTCTGGGTCTCGATAAATCCATTTTGCGCGTATTTATTCTGCTCTTCTGCTGAAGCAAGATGTGCCAGTCTGCGGCGCCTCGCGTCCGCCATGCGTTCTGCAAGTGTTATGCGCTTCACATGCAGTCCGGCCTCATTCAATCGGCGGCTGCCAATTAAAGGGTTGTCACAAAAAGACTTTGCACCTGTTGCCAACTCTGCAGCAAAGAGAGGCATTTTCAGGATTTCAGCCGCGCGCATTCCCAAAACCTCACGTCTATAATTCAAAAATCAAATCTACAAACGACGGGCCGGTCAATCCGGCCCGTGTAGCTGTCTATATTGTTTCTGTTGCCTGTTCCAGCCAGATCCGTTCTTTCGCACCGATGAGTGGCCCAACCATTTCCCTGACCCTCAGATGATATCGGTTGAGCCAATCGCGTTCGAATTCACTGAGAAGAGAAACATCCAGAAGACGCCGGTCCATCGGAACAAGAGTAATGGTTTCGAAGCCGAGCATTGGCCGTTCGCCGCCTTTGATGTCCCTGGCTTCAGTCACGATCTCAAGATTTTCGAGCCGAATTCCATATTCGCCAGCCGGATAATATCCCGGTTCATTTGAAAGGATCATCCCGCTTTTCAAGGGCACCGTGCCCGTCTTTGCGATGCGCTGTGGCCCTTCATGTACTCCCAGGTAAGCACCCACGCCGTGACCGGTGCCATGATCAAAGTCGAGGCCCGCTTTCCAGAGATCGATACGGGCAAGCGTATCCAGTTGTGCACCTGACGTTCCTTCTGGGAACTTGGCCGTGGAAATCGCGATATGGCCTTTAAGGACGAGCGTGAAGTGTTTTTTCATCTCGGCACTAACATCGCCAACAGCAAGAGTTCGCGTAATATCGGTAGTTCCGTCTTCATATTGCGCGCCGGAATCGATCAAAAACGGCTTACCGACCGGAATTGGCAGGTTGCTGGTACGACTGACCCGATAGTGACAAATCGCGCCATTTGGCCCTGCTCCGGAAATCGTATCAAAGGATATGTCCTTCAACACACCCGTCTCACGGCGGAAGGCCTCAAGTTTCTCTGCGACGGAAATTTCATCGAGTTCACCTTTCGGCGCTTCCTCGTCGAACCAGCAGAGAAAATTGACATAGGCCGCCGCATCGCGCAGATGGGCTTCGCGTGCACCCTGGAGTTCTGTCTCGTTCTTCACCGCCTTGGGCAAAAGGACAGGATCTTGCGCCTCGACAAGAGAGCCACCTGGTTCGGTTATCGCGTTTGCGATCCCGATACCGGCAAGTGCCGGATCAATCATTACCTTCGCGCCAGAACTGCCCAAAGCAGCCAAACCGCTCTTGAATTCATCCGGCTCGGCAAGGTCGGTGAGATCAGCCAAGGCATCACGCACTGAATTTGAAAGCTTGCGTCCGTCAATAAATAGCGATGGCTTTCCCTTGGACGGAACAGTTGCAAATGACAGCGGTAAAGGCGTGTGGTTTACATCTGATCCACGAATATTGAACAGCCAGGCGATTGAATCGGGCTGGGTGAGGACACAGGCGTCGGCTTTGTTCTCTGTGATTGCGGTATGGATTTCGGCAATCTTGTCTGCAGCAGACTTTCCCGCAAGTTCGACAGAATACAGCGAAACCTGCCCGACAGGCGCACTCGGACGGTCTTCCCAGACACTGTCGACAGGGTTGTCATCCAGCGAGATCAATTCAGCACCGGCGTCTTCGCATATTTTCTTCAGGCGCCGAACTTCCCGCACAGTGTGAAGCATAGCGTCAATACCGAGTTTCTGACCGGGCTTAAGCCGGGCAGTTAGCCAGTCAGTGACAGGTTCATTGATCAGGTGCTGAGCTGGAAACACCTCCATGTCGACCTGTTCGCGCACCTGGATCGTATAGCGCCCATCAACGAATATCGCCGCCTCGCCATCCAGAACGGCGGCCATTCCCGCAGATCCTGTAAAGCCAGTGAGCCATTGCAGACGGCAGTCGTGCGGCGGCACATATTCACCCTGGTGGGCATCCGCACGCGGAATAAGGAAACCATCCAGGCCGCGACGGGAGAGTTCGGTTCCGAGGAGCACCAGATGCGGCGCCCCGCAGGAGGGATCGCTGAGATCATCAAAATTCTGAAACATGGGCTGAAAGGTAATTTGACCACAGCGCTGGATCAAGCCAGATAATTATTCTCACTTACACCTCTTGTCAGGAACAAAATGACGCGAGTGCGATGCAGCATTTTATTTTGCATATGCGAACAGCGCAAAGCTGTCATGCGTTTTCAGACCTACCGGATACGATCTTGAATTGGCATATAGGTGGCATAGCAATAACAAAGACGTTTCTCCCCAGGGAAGCTCTTCAACTTCAAATGGGAATGAGTGCAATGGCTATCTCAACGACCACATCGACCCGCGCCGGCAACGGCTTCATGCGCCGCGCAATTGATCGGATGATTGAAGCACGCTCCATACAGGCTCGCCGTTATGTCAACGGTTACTTGCTCTCTCTTGATGATGCCACGCTGGCAGCGCACGGTTATGACCGGAAGCAGCTCGAGCGCGAAGGTTCATCCACAAGCGCATTTTAAGGGGCTCAGGGCGTTTAAGACGCAACATACTGTGCATGAAAAAGCCTGTCAGTTCCGCTGACAGGCTTTTTCAATTTCAGGCCCTAGAACACTATTGGCAAGGTGCTGCCTAAAGGCCTCATGCAGCCTTTCGACCACGAACCAGGGTCAACGTCAGCCAACCATCCTTTGCCCGGCGCCTGTCCAGCACAAATCCCTGACAGCGATAGGCAAACAGGATCCGTGGTCCGTCTTCGATCCTCAGTCCAGACAAGACCAGTGTCGCAGTCTGGGTCATCTGACCACCGATGGACTTGGCCATTTTCATTAGGGGGCGGGCGAGAATATTCGCGATCACCAGATCAAATGGCCCGTAATACCGGAATTTCACGTCTTCCATACCGTTTGCCGTAAAACCCTGAACCAGATGTCCGGCACCGTTCAGTTTCGCGTTCTCAAGCGCTGTACTGGTGGCCACCGGATCGATATCTGTTGCCAGCACATGCTGCCGGGCTTTTAGGGCCGCTGCAATCGCCAGAACCCCGGTTCCCGTGCCCAGATCCAGGATGCTGTCATATTCACGCAATGACAAAAGCCGGTCGATTTCTTCCAGGCATCCCGCCGTGGTGCCGTGATGCCCCGTCCCGAATGCGAGCGCCGCCTCAATTTCAAGACCAATGGCGCCAGGAGGAACCTTGTCCCGGTCGTGTCCACCATGCACAAGAAAACGGCCAGCCCGCACGGGCTTGAGCCCTTCAAGGCTCTTTTCAACCCAGTTGATATCCGGCAATTCTTCCGCTTCAATCGGCGCAGCAAAAGCATCAGCACCGACCCGGTCTCGCACCAGGGCCTCAGCCTCAGCCGGTTCAATCTCAAACAGCAGAATTTCGGCGGACCAGACGCTGCCATCCGGGGTAGCTTCGTAAACCGTCACCGGGTTTCCGTCGTCTTCGAACGCTCTTTCCAGAATGTCCGAAATCCGCTTGGCTTCAAGCTCTTCCGCACTGATCCGTACCCGGATGGTTTTCATGACCGTTTGGTCCTCGGCAAGTTGTCATCAAGGGGTGCGGTATATCCATACCTGCAAGAAAGAACCAGTGAATTTCTGCGCGGAACTTTCAGTCCCATATCTTCAAACTCTTTGCAGCCACACGTCTCTTGAACAGCAAGCCTTGCGGTCCTATTTGTCGGTGCAGGAAGACGACTTCCAGCGACCTATCAATTGATAGCGCGCGCAAATCTGTTCCGGACGACCCGATAGATGGATTTGAAAATGTCGTGGCTCTTTCTTCTTATCGCGAGCGTATTTGAGATCATCTGGGCTGTTTCCCTGAAAACATCCGAGGGATTTTCGCGTCCTGCTGCCTCCGTGGTAACGGTTTTTGCAATGATTACCAGCATCTGGTTTCTCGCTCTTGCAATGCGCACGCTCCCTCTCGGGACAGCCTATGCATCCTGGACTGGGCTGGGCACAATCGGTGCCTTTACTGTCGGCATTCTCTTTCTGGGAGAATCTGTTGCAGTTGAGCGTTTCATTGCGATTATTTTGATTATCACTGGACTGGTGCTGCTGAAGCTCTCCCCCTCCGTTTGAATGCAATGCGAGCTCCTGGGGAAAGACATTCCTGATGAACAACAGAGGAAGCATTCGAAAATGTCCAATGGCCAGGCTCTGTCCACCGACGGGATTTCTGGCCTTTTTTGGAGAGTGCACCACTTAATTGGGAGAGTGTTATGCAATAAAACTGAGGTGTTCCATGACGTACACGCGGGCGTTCTGGCAAGTTCCAGTCCTCTCACTCCTTGTGATCTGCTTGTTTGCCGGTATTTGGGCAACAGCCGCCGCTTCAGTTGTGGCAACCGATCCACAGACTTCCAAGGATCAGGACGCCCTTTTCGAGGCGCTCAAAGTCGCGCCAACTGAGGCCGATGCGCAAAGAATTGAAAACGACATCTGGATGTCCTGGCTCGAAGCCGCGCCAACCCCTGAAATCCGATCGAAACTCGACGCGGCGATGCAAAAGCGCGGCGTCTATGAATTTCAAAGTGCAAAAGAACTGCTTGATGAAGTCGTTGAAGAAGCGCCGGATTATTCCGAGGGCTGGAACCAGCGCGCATTTATTTTGTTCCTGCAAGGCAATTACGAAGCCAGTCTTGAAGATATCGAGCGCGTGCTGGATCTGGAACCGCGCCACTTTGGTGCGCTGTCTGGCAGGGCGATCATATTCATGACAATGGGACGTGTGGAACTCGGTCAAAAGGCATTGCGCGAGGCAATGGAAATTCATCCATTCCTCAAAGAGCGGGGTATGCTCATTGAGCAGAAAGGCCTGGATCTTTAAATCACGCTTGCCGGAAACAACAGCCGCACGGTCAATCCACTTCCAATAGTCTCCAGCAGCTGAAGTTCTCCTGAAGCAGATGCCACGACTGCCTTACTTGTAGCCAATCCGAGACCAAACCCCGTGCCGTTGCAGATCTGCCGCGCCGTGTCACCACCCCAAATTCGTCGTGGTACTCAATGCCTCTCGACAAAGCTGTCGATGACTTTCTTCTGGCCCGCTTTTTCGAAATCAATCGTAAGCTTGTTGCCCTCGATTGATCTGATTGCACCGTAGCCGAACTTGATGTGAAACACCCTTTCACCAAGTGAGAACTCGGAAGGTGTCTCACTTACTGATTTGGCGACCAGCTCCCCTTCGATGGTGAGAGGGCCCTGACGTTTCGTCCGCGCGGATTTATAGTCGCCACGCTTTTCAGAAAAACCGCTAGAAGACTGCCGCGCCCGCTGCGCTCTCTTCCACCCTGGCGTTGAATAACTGCCACCTTCAAAGGGATCATTGTTGTCGAAGCGGGACGTGCCGTAACCACCACCGGCATAACCGCCGTAATTTGAAGATGGTTCGGCAATTTCCACGTGATCGGGCGGTAGTTCGTCCAGAAAGCGCGAGGGCACAGTCGATTGCCAGAGACCGTGGATACGTCTGTTGGAGGCAAAATAAGCTTTGGCACGTTTTTTAGCGCGCGTGATGCCGACATACGCCAGCCGGCGTTCTTCTTCCAAACCGGCCCGGCCACTTTCATCCAGCGCACGCTGGTGCGGAAACAGCCCTTCTTCCCAACCCGGCAAAAACACGGTGTCGAATTCAAGTCCCTTTGCGGAGTGCAGGGTCATGATGGAAACCGCATCAGACGCATCCGCGTTGTCCCGGTCCATCACCAGTGCGATGTGCTCAAGAAATCCCGGTAGAGATTCAAACTCCTCCATCGACCGGACGAGCTCTTTCAAGTTATCCAACCGACCGGGTGCATCGGCGGAACGATCCTGCCGCCACATTTCCGTGTAGCCACTTTCATCCAGAACGATCTCCACAAGCTCAGTGTGCTTGAGCGTGTCCATCTGATGGCGCCAGCGTTCGAAATTGTCGAGCACGGTCTTGAGCGTGTTACGCGGCTTGGGCTTCAGTTCCTCGGTATCGATCAGCTGAGCGGCCGCTTGCATCAAGGGAATGCGTTCGGCGCGCGCAAGACCATGCACCAGTTTGAGCGTTGCATCACCAAGACCGCGCTTCGGCGTATTGACGATACGTTCAAAAGCAAGGTCATCAGCAGGCTGCGCCACACAGCGCAAATAAGCCATGGCATCGCGGATTTCCATGCGCTCGTAAAAGCGCGGACCACCGATAACCCGGTAATTGAGGCCAAGGGTGACGAACCGTTCTTCGAACTCCCGCATCTGGAATGAAGCGCGCACAAGAACGGCCATTTCGTTCAAGACATGCCCTTTGCTCTGCAACGCCTCGATTTCGTCTCCGATGGTGCGGGCTTCTTCCTCGGAATCCCAGACAGAGGCGACCGAAACCAGATCGTGATCCGGTTCTTCAAAATCGGTGAACAGCGTCTTGCCGAGCCGGCCTTCATTGAAGGAGATCAAATGCGAGGCAGCTGCAAGAATATGGCTGGTTGAACGGTAGTTGCGTTCCAGCCGGACCACCACGGCTCCCTTGAAATCATGTTCAAAGCGTAGAATGTTGTCGACCTCGGCGCCGCGCCATCCATAGATGGACTGGTCGTCATCGCCGACACAGCAGACATTCGGATTGCCCTGCGCAAGCAGGCGCAACCAGAGATACTGCGCAATATTCGTATCCTGATACTCGTCCACCAGCATGTAGCGGAAGCGGCGTTGGTACTCTTTCAAGACATCAGGCTGTGTCTTGAACAAGGTGATGACATGCAGCAGCAGGTCGCCGAAATCAGCTGCATTAAGGATCGACAACCGTTCCTGATATTCCTCATAGAGCTTGCGCCCTTTGCCGTTCGCAAAAGCCCGTGCTTCGCCTTCCGGGACCTGATCCGGTGTAAGAGCCCGGTTTTTCCAGCCATCCAGCATGCCCGCAAAGACCTTCGCAGTCCATCGCTTGTCGTCAAGCCCTTCGGCCCGGATGATCTGCTTGATCAGCCGGATCTGGTCATCGGTATCGAGAATGGAAAAGCTGGATTTCAGGCCAACCAGCTCGGCATGTTTACGCAGGATCTTGACGCAGATCGAGTGGAATGTACCCAGCCAGGAGATCCCTTCCACATTGCCGCCAACGAAGACAGCAATGCGTTCCTTCATTTCCCGCGCCGCCTTGTTGGTGAAGGTCACCGACAGGATTTCAGACGGTCTTGCAAGGCCAGTGGCCAGAATATGCGCTATCCGGGTGGTCAAGACCCGGGTCTTGCCGGTTCCCGCACCGGCCAACACCAAAACCGGGCCTTCGGTGGTTTCAACAGCAAGACGCTGTTCCGGGTTCAATCCGTCCAGATAGTCAGGCGCACGCCGGGCAGCCATTGCCCTGGCCGCAATCCCGCCCTGAGGTCTCTGCGGCGCTGGAGCGGCTTCAGCGCGCGTTCCAACGGGCTGAAAAGGGTCATCGAAGGAATCGTCATACCCGTCCGGGTCTGCCATGATTTACTGGTCCAAATGAAATAGAGCTCTTTTGAGAACAATATAGCAACAAAACCGCTCTGGCGAGACGCGAATTCATGAATTAGTGGGGACAATATTCGACTCGCGACAAGTAACGACATCGCGTTTTCCTTGTCTTCCCTTCAAAAACTGGGATCAGGTAATCTCTGGCATTGTCAGAAATTTGAAACAACAATCAAACAGGTTGTCAGTCTTGCTCATCTCCAAAGCAGAACGACAATTTCTTGGCGCGAAACGGTAATTCATCAAGACCGAACAAAAAAAACCGGCTTGCCTTTTCAAGGCAAGCCGGGGTTTTTATTCACTCAGAAGCAGCTCGATCAGGCAGCTTCTTCCTCCCGCACTTCACCCAGGAACCGATCGACTGCTTCAGAGAGGTTTCCGGCAACCTGACCAAGCTGTTCTGCGGATTGGCTCATAGACTCCGATTTCTCACGGGTCTGATCGATCGAACCGGAAACACCTGCCACATTGGATGCAGCAGAAGACGCACCGTCGGATGCAAGGGTGATGCTATGAGTAATCTCACCGGTGGCAGCATTCTGCTCATCAACGGATACCGCAATCGTTTCAGTGACGGATCGAACTTCTTCAATCCGTTCAACAATCGAGCGAATGGCTGCGACAGAGTTCTGGGTCGAGCCCTGAACACCAGCAACCTGATTGGCAATTTCATCGGTTGCCTTTGCTGTCTGGGTCGACAGTTCCTTGACCTCCGCCGCGACAACGGCAAAGCCCTTACCTGCCTCACCGGCCCGAGCGGCCTCAATAGTCGCATTCAGGGCAAGGAGGTTGGTCTGTTCTGCAATTGCCCGGATGATCTCGACGACCTCACCAATCTTGTCGGCAGTTTCCGCCAGCGTCGAGATATCCCGATCGGCAGAGATTGCAGTTTCGGCAGCAGCGGTTGAAATTTCGGTAGCTGTCGTAGCCTGACGCGAGATTTCACCAATGGACGCAGACAGTTCAGCGGCGGCTGAAGCAACAGTCTGAACGTTGGAGCTCGCTTCTTCGGTCGCTGAATTGGCGGCCCTTGCGCTTTCGTCCGCATACATGGCGATCTTGACCATCTCACCAGCACCGACACGCATGCCTTCCGTTTCACCTACCAGTTGGCCCTGGATCGATGTGACTGAAGACTGGAAGCGATGAATGGCATCTTCAAGCTGCTTTCGACGTTTACGTCGCTGCTCTCTGTCGACTTCAGCCGCCTCTTCCAGTTCTTTCTGGCGTATGAGGTTGTCGCGGAACACTTCGGAGGCTCGTGCGATGTCACCGATTTCATCCGGGCGGTCAGCATCGGTAATCGCAACTTCCAGATCTCCTTCAGCAAGACCCGAGATCATATCTCGTTGGCGTGCCAGCATCCGTGTAATCGAAATAACCTGCCAGGAGACAATCACCAAAGTGATCAACACGCAGGCAATAGCCAGGACCGAAAGCCAGAAGATTTGCGTGTCCAGGCGTCCTGTATCTGCATCCGCAGCAGCTTCGGCGCGATGGATATACACGTCCGATGCCTTTTTCATAAGGTTTAGACGCTTGGTTGCCCCGGCAAACCAGGTGCTTCCATCAAGGCCGCCTGCGTCCTTGGTCTCCGGCAGGGCCTGCATTTGCTCCCGCCAGGCATAAACCTGCTCAACATCTGGCCCTTGCACGATTTCCTTCCAGACTTTCTTCTGTTCCTTGGTGGCAACAGATTCAAACTCCTTCAGAAACGCCTTCTCACCGCCGAAGAACGAAACGAAACTCAGATAGGTATTGTGGTTCAATTCACCGGTAATGTTGAACTCCTGCAGCAACGCCGCACCGTTTGCGCGTTCCAAACCGCCAGACTCCATGGCTTCAACAATCGTCAGATAGACAAGAAGCTCGGTGGTAATTTCCGCGGAAGGACTGGATTCGGTCGTAATACCTATGACGTGAATGAGCTCTTCGATCTCATGGGTGTATTCCTTCACCACATCGGACTTGGCAAAGGCCTTCCGATCAATCGCTTCGCGCGCCTTGTCGATCTTGTGAACCTCTTCCGCAACATGTTGCAGATCGTCCAGCAGGACCTCATTGTCGAGATCCAGAGAAGCAAGATGGTCATCGAAGATCTTGATAGCCGCGTCGACCTTCGGCCTCTGTTCATTGACCTTCGCGCGCAAAGCCGGATCGTAGTCGGACTTAAGCATTGAAACGGTCATGCCGCGCTCTTTTTGAAGCTCGTGCACAACGTTTCCTGCATCTTCGGCGATGCGTGTCATGGGCATCATATATGCGTGGTGTGAGCGCTCGATAAGTTTTTCAGCGACGCTAAGCGCGGCAAAACCAATCACGGCCAACATTGGCACCGCAGCCAACATAGCTATTTGTAGCTTGATCCGTTTCATACTGTGACCCCCTACCGCACAGAAAAATCCAATTTGAACCAATGTGTAGAATGCTCATTACCGCTTACTTAACGGATCGGGGGAATTTGACATTTTGCGACACAAGGTTGGACCTATGCCAAAAGAAACAATTTTAGGTGGTAGTCCTTACTGAGCGCAGTATACGTATTTATCCGGATAGTGCCCAAAATTCAGTCCAGATGCACCAAACAAGAATAGGGTCAGGACCCATTAATTTGATTGAAATGGCGCAACAAACGGCAATGAGCTGCAAGGAAAAGCGCGATAAGCGGGCTTTCTGCCCGGATGAGCGGTTTGACGCAGCAGATCGAAGCCGTTTTTGCGTCCCTTTGGGATAGGGTGAATTTGCTCAGCAACGTCGTTGCAAATCTTTGAAAACCATGCGGTTTCCTACAGTTTTGCGCCTCGTATCCGAACAAATTCATTCCTACCATTTCATCCAAATTAATGGGTCCTGACCCTAGCGAGTTTCAAGTTGAATCGTGCCCTGAGTCCTCGTGCAAAGCGACACCTGATATCAGTCCAGGCAGTACATTCCTGAGCGTTTCACAGAACTCTACAAGATCGTCCGCATCATCCTGACGGAAGCCAATCCGGCCGTCGGGTCGAACCCAGAAAACACTGCGTTCAATGACCCCAAGGAGATTGTGGACCTTGAGTTCATGGTCGACCAGCAAACTGGTTTCGTCGATGGCAAGTGCCTTTCTTGCTGCGGCTCCTTCGACGCTGCCAGCTATAACAGTAAGAACAAGTTCACTGTTGGAGCGGGTACAGATATCTTCTGCGCTTTCAACAAGGCTTTCAGCTTCTATGCCCCCGTCGCCGATAAACACCACCAAGTTCTGTGAACCTGAAACAGTGGCTGCCGTCAGATAGGTCGCTCTGCCATCTGCGCTTGAAATCCGAAGGTCTGATGGAAGGTGAACACCAGCTCCTGGCCCGAATTCCGGCGCAGTTCCCACCGCGGCGATGCTTGCGCCGTAAGGACCCATCACGGCTTCATATCCAGTTCCGCCGTTGCGCAAGTAGGCGGACAAGGTGACTGCGAACTTTCGAAACGCTCTTGAACGCGTAGCCGGGTCATTCTGGGAAAACAGGTTGTCGTTCCGTTGACTGGTTTCAATTGCTGCTTGAGCAGCGGGACGGCGTTCGCTTTCATAAGTCTCAAGCAGCGCCTCATCGGCCTTCCCCCTGACAACCGCGGCCAATTTCCAGCCAAGATTCAATGCATCCTGAACCCCGGAGTTCAGCCCAAGACCCGCGCTTGGCGACATGGCATGAGCTGCATCCCCACCCAGCAACACCCGGCCCTTTCGAAACCGGCTGCAGAGCCGCGCTACACTGCGAAACGAAGTGTCGTTCAACGGTCGGCCCAGCTGCGCCGACGGCACCCTGTCCTGAAGGAAATCGCGCATGCGTTCCCAACTTCCCGTGTCCGCATCATACGACAGCGAATAGACCCGGAAGACATCCTTGGTTTTGTAAACGGAGGCCAAAAGGGAATCGAAGAAGATTATTCCCTGACTGTCCTTGTACGGCCAGCCGTCAATCTGGGCGTCGAGCACATGCCAGTGGAGCGAGTGGTCATGTCCCTCGAATTCAACGCCGGTATGCTCTCGAACCCTGCTGTGAATACCATCACAACCAACCAGCCACCCTGCATTAAGCTGCTCCTCGCGCCCAACGCGATTCTGGAGCGTTGCCTGAATTCCCTCCTCCACCTGTTCAAATGCGGTGAGTTCAACGCCCCGTTCAATGACAACACCAAGCGCTTCCAATCGCGTGGTCAAAATTGGGATGAGACGGTCTTCACCAAGATTGAGATGCCATGGCCAGCGTTTATCAGGTGATGTCGCAACTTCGAAAATGCGCCCCTCAAACGAATAGGCCATGGTTTCAACGGCGACACCTTCACCAAGAACCTCGTCGAGAATGCCCATCTGCTCAGCCGCATAAAGGGTGGACGGCTTCAGGACAAAGGCACGCGGGTTGGCCGGCGGCGTGGGATCGCGCTCAATCAGGCGCACAGCGATATTTCGGCGAGCAAGTTCAATGGCAAGGCAAAGGCCGGTAGGACCGGCCCCGCAGATCAAAACATCCGTCAAGAGAGTGCTCCAACTCAACAATATTCGTTGAACCTAAGCGCCTTTCGAACCCAGCACCACCACCAAAACCAAAACCATATTGAGCGGCTGGTGATCAGGCTCCAACCAGATCGAACCAGCCATCTTCAGAGATCACTTCAACTTCCAGGGACTGAGCTTTCTTGAGCTTTGACCCCGCGCCCGGGCCAGCTACCACAAGATCCGTCTTCTTTGAGACAGAGCCGGAGACTTTTGCACCAAATCTCTCCGCCATGGCCTTGGCTTCTTCCCGGGTCATGCGTTCCAGGGAGCCGGTGAAGACCACGGTCTTTCCCGCGACCGGAGAGCCGGACGCATCAATTTTTTCTGCGTCCCGAGGCGAAACCTCGGTCAGGAGAGCATCAAGCTGATCGCGATTGTGTGCTTCTGCGAAGAACTCGACCAGCGCCTCGGCAACGATATGGCCTACACCGTCAATATCATTGAGCTCGGCCCACGCTTCGCCTGCCTCATCATGAGCGGCCTGCATTGCCTCGCTAAAGTTGGCCCAGGAACCGTAGGCACGCGAAAGCAGTTTGGCATTTCCCGCCCCCACATGTCGGATGCCAAGCGCGAATATGAAGCGATGAAGGTCGATGTCCCGCCGTGAGTTGATTGCCTCGAACAGGTTCTTTGCGGACAAAGCCCCCCAACCTTCCCGGTTGCGCAGCTTGGTCAGGGCACGCTTGTCCCGTTCCTCCAGCGTGAAGATGTCCGCCGGCGACATCACCAAACCGTCTTTATAAAAAGCATCTACCTGCTTATCGCCAAATCCCTCAATGTCATAGGCGTTGCGCGAAACGAAATGTTTCAGCTTTTCCGTTGCCTGTGCCGGACAGATCAGACCGCCGGTACACCGACGAATGGCATCAACCCGTCCCGTCTTTTCATTTTTCTCGCGCACCGCGTGGCTGCCACAAGCCGGGCACACAGTTGGAAATTCAAACGGCTGCGCATCGTCCGGGCGTTTTTCCAGATCGATATCGACAATCTGTGGGATGACATCGCCAGCGCGCTGGATTTTCACCGTATCGCCAACACGCAGGTCCTTGCCATCGCGGATCGGTTCACCGTCCTGGCCAATGCCCTTGATGTAATCCTCGTTGTGAAGCGTAGCATTGGAAACCACCACGCCGCCGACTGTTATCGGTTCCAGCTTGGCAACCGGGGTCAAAGCTCCCGTGCGCCCAACCTGGATTTCAATATCGTTGAGAACAGTGAAGGCCTGCTCCGCCGGAAACTTGTGCGCGATCGCCCAGCGAGGCGACCTTGAAACAAACCCGAGCCGTTCCTGCAGGTCCAGTCTGTCTACCTTGTAGACAACACCATCGATGTCGTAGTCGAGCTGTGCTCTGTTCTCCTCAATGCCGTGATAAACACCAAGCAACTCCTCGATTGTTTCGCAGCGCTTCATCAACGGATTGATCTGGAAGCCCCAGTCTTCGAAACGTTTGACCATGCCCGATTGCGTGTCGTCCGGCACTTCGCTCATTTCGCCCCAGGCATAGGCGAAAAACCTGAGCGGCCGGGAGGCTGTGATTTCAGACTTCAATTGGCGCAGTGACCCGGCAGCCGCATTGCGCGGATTGGCAAATACCTTACCGCCCCTGGCCTCCATACGCTCGTTGAGCGCCTGAAAGTCCTTGTGCGCCATGTAGACTTCGCCGCGCACTTCCACCACTTCAGGCACAGTACCGTTCAGCTGATCGGGAATGTCCTTGATAGTGCGGGCGTTGGCGGTAACGTTTTCTCCCGTCGTTCCGTCACCACGGGTTGCTGCATAAACGAGTTTGCCGCCCTCATAGCGCAAGGACAAGGAGAGGCCATCGATCTTCGGCTCTGCAGTAACGGCAAGAGCACCCATCAAAGGATCAAACTTCAGGAACCGTCGCACCCTGCCGACGAAATCACGGACATCATCGTCGTTGAACGCATTGTCCAGCGACAGCATCGGGACGCGGTGCGTGATTTTGCCAAATCCGGAAGCCGGTGCAGCGCCAACCTGAGCCGACGGACCGTCAGCGATAACGAGATCTGGAAAACGCTCCTCAATCGCGATGTTCCGACGCCGAAGAGCATCGTAATCTGCATCCGAGATCGTCGGGGCGTCTTCCTGGTGGTAACGCTGATCATGCTCCGCAATCTCCAGCGCCAGGGCCTTCAGTTCCTCGGCTGCCTGCTCGGCTGTCAGGGTTTCGACGGCAATTGCTCGCAAGGTTGGCCCGTTGGTACCGGTCTCACTCATGCCTACCTCTATTCTGCTGCCGTCAGGAGCCTTCGGGCCGCTGCCCGCGCTTCATCTGTGATGACACTACCGGCCAGCATCCGCGCGATTTCCTCGCTGCGATGCGTTTCATCTATCCGTTGAACACGGGTTGCAACCCGGTCTGGTCTGGTCGCTTCCTTGGCGATGAGGAAATGACCAACAGCCCGTGCAGCCACCTGCGGGGCATGCGTAACGGTGAGGACCTGAACGCTGCTCGCCAAACGCGCCAACCTCAGCCCAATCGCTTCTGCGACGGCACCGCCAACACCGGTATCAATTTCGTCGAACACCAGCGTGGGTGCTGATCCCTTGTCGGCGAGCGACACTTTCAATGCCAGTAGAAAGCGGGACAGTTCACCGCCTGACGCCACTTTCATCATGGGGCCGGGTTTCGTACCCGGATTGGTCTGAACATGAAACTCCAGTTGGTCGATGCCGGATCTTCCACGTTGCTCCGGGTCGCTCTGCATTTCGACGATAAATTTCGCACGCTCTAGCTTCAGGTCAGGCAATTCTGCTTCGACAGCCTTCACCAGGGACTTGGCTGCCTTCTGGCGCTTGACTGACAAGGAAGCCGCCTTTGCATCGTAATTCGCACGCGCCTTGGCGGCAGCATCAACGAGAGCTGCGAGCTTGTCTTCGCCTGCATCCAATTCAGACAGATCGTTGGCCATACGCTCGCAAAGCGCGGCAAGCTCTTCCACCGGTACGTGGTATTTGCGCGACGCAGCCCGAAGCGCAAACAGCCGCTCTTCAACTGCTTCGAGTTCCCGCGGGTCAAATTCCGTTTCACGCAGGGCATTTTCCAGCCCACCCCGCGTTTCTTCCAATTGGTCCAGCGCTTCGGCAAGAGAACGCACCGGTTGGCCGAGAAGAGAGGGAACATTATCGGCCTTGCGTTCCAGACGCCGCAACAGGCTTGCCAGCTCGGGAATCGGAGATGCAGAACCGTTGAGGGTCTCAAATGCGTCATTGAGGTCACCCGCGATTTTTTCGACCTGCATCATGTCGGTGCGGCGGTTGGCCAGTTGCTCTTCCTCGCCGGCCTCAGGCTTCAAGAGCCACAGTTCTTCGGCCGAGGATCGCAGATAGTCAGCTTCGCTGCGGGCAGTCTCTATTCGCCGTTCATGGTCGGTCACAGCTTTCTCAGCTGCTTTGGATGCTGAAAAAGCATTCGCCACAGCCTCCGCCAAATCACCAAAACCACCAAACACATCAATGAGGGCGCGATGACTTTCGGGATCAACCAGAGCGCGGTCATCATGCTGACCGTGAATTTCCACCAGCAGGCTTCCCACCTGACGGAGCAGTCCTGCACTGACAGGCTGATCATTGACGAAAGCACGGGTTCGGCCATCCGATGTCTGGATACGGCGCAAGATGATATCGCCGTCATCATCGACATCGTTTTCTTGCAGAAACTTGCGAGCTGGATGGCCTCCCGCAACATCGAATACGGCGGTGACCTGGCCCTGGGTTTCGCCATGACGAACCAGGTCGGCGTCCCCACGAGCACCAAGCGCGAGTGACAAAGAATCCAGCAGAATCGATTTCCCGGCACCTGTTTCGCCGGTCAAAACCGACATTCCGGCGGCAAAATCAAGATCAAGTCGGTCAATCAGAACGATGTCTCGAATAGACAGCGTCACCAGCATGAAGGCGTGCTCCTTAGGTCATATCCTGAGAAACTAGACCGGGAAGGAACCAAAAACGACAAAGAACTGCAAGATCAATCGCAAAAGCAGGCTTCTGGCCCGAAAGAGCGATTTCACGTGGCAGATCGTAGCCGGATGGCCCTCCCTTCGGGATATGATAAACTTGCTCGGTTTCGTCGTTACCAGGCTTCAAGAATCTGAACGGCTTTCCGAAGCTTGCAGCTCGTACACGAGCAAATTCACGCCTCCGGTTCAAGCCTATTCTTCAGGAAAACGCCCATACGCCAGCACGGTCCACCAATGGTGTGGACCATGCGGTTTTCCCGGAGCTATCTTGTTACCTGAAGGCGCGGCTGATCCAGCTACCCGAATCCTCTGAAGGCTCATAGCCACCTTGATTGAGCAGCGAAAAAGCATCCTTGTACCACTGGGTATCAGGGTAGTTGTGCCCGAGTACCGCAGCAGCGGTTTGCGCCTCGTTCACTACACCAAGCGCATAGTAGGCTTCGGTCAGCCTGAACAGTGCCTCTTCGACATGCCGGGTCGTCTGAAACTCAACCACCACAGTTTTGAAGCGGTTGATGCCGGCAATGTAGTTGCGCTTTTCGAGATAGTAACGGCCGACCTGCATTTCCTTGCCGCCGAGCTGATCTTTCACAACACGCAGCTTCTTTTCCGCATCCGGAGCGTATTCAGAATCAGGGAAGCGCTGAAGAAGTTCGTTGAACGCGCCAGCCGATTTTCGTGTGACGGCTTGGTCACGGGAAATGTCTGGCATCTGGCGGAAGTAGCTCTGACCGGCAAGATAAAGCATATAGGCTGAATCCGGATCGCCAGGATAAAGCGTTACAAATCGTTTGGCAGCAGTAACAGTCTCTGTGTATTTGCCGCGCGAATAATTCAGAAACGCCAGGTTGACGAGCGATTTCTTGGAATATTCAGAATAAGGATAGAGCTTATCCAGCTCTTCAAACTTATCAGTTGAATCGCGCAGTTTACCCTGGGCACGCAGTGCCAGTCCTTCGTTGAAAAGGACCTCCGGTGGCGTGTCGTTCAGAGCAAGCTCATCCAGATCATCCTTGCCGCCACACGCAGCAAGAGCGATAGGTGCGGCCAAAACAGCCATTCTGAAGAAAGTTCTCATACGCTTGGTTCCGCTCACATCAGAACCAGTGTCCATTCCGTTCACGCCTATACTCCCGAGCCGCTACCGACCCCACCGGCCATCTTTAAAGACGGCCCCATAATTCACTGACAGGAGTGTTTAGCGGAAATCTGGTGTCCCCGTCACGTCCTCATCGGCCATGTGACGGTTTTTTTGAGCAATTTTATGGCAAGCCGCCCAAATTGTGCTGTTTTCTGCCCAAAAGAAAAAGGCCGCTAACTGGAAGCGACCCGTAACCTCAATCAGGAAACGTCTGGCCCGAAGGCTGCAGCGGCGGCAAGACCACCTTTATCTACCTGCCCAACCTGTCTGAATGCCGGCGCTTCGACAACTTCAAAGGCGCTTGGATCTTCAAACAGCTTTACCAGAATAGAGTGGTTCATCTTGTGACCGCCCTTGAAAGAACGGTACAGACCCAGAATTGGAAGACCGGCTAGTGCCAGATCACCAACGGCGTCAAGCGCCTTGTGCCGGGCAAATTCGTCAGGCCACCGAGTGCCCTCAGGGTTCAGAACCTTGTCTTCGGAAATCGCAACAGAATTCTCAAGTGAAGACCCGAGCGCAAACCCCATTTTCCAGAGCTGCTCCACATCCTTCACGTTACCAAATGTACGGGCTCTTGAAAGATCATCCCGAAACACGTCCGGCGACATGTCGGAAACAAATTGCTGACGGCCGATCAGTGGTGTTTCAAAATCGATGGTGATGTCGAACTTCGTGCCTTCATAAGGATGCAGTTCACACCAGGCACCGCCATTATCGACCCGAACGGACTTGTTGACCTTGAGATACCGGCGGCCACGATCCAGCTTTTTCAAGCCGATCTGCTCAATAACGTCAACGAAAGCTGCGCTGCTTCCATCCATCACCGGCATTTCAGGACCATCAATTTCCACGATCAGATTGTCAACGCCCATGCCGAACAAGGCGGCCATCAGATGCTCAACAGTCGAGATGCCTTCTTTGGAGGGATCTCCCAGAACTGTGCAAAGAGCAGTCGCTGAAACCTTATCCCAAAGGGCGGGAACTTCCACGATATCGTCTTGATCGGTCCGTGTGAACACGATCCCGACAGAAGCTTCCGCCGGCACCAGAGTGATTGACGCAGGCTTGCCCGAATGGACACCAATCCCGGTCAGCGTCACCTGATCGGCGAGTGTCGTCTGTCGGTCAACGTAGTTCGTCATAGAGCCCTGCCCTTAAGGTTTGCAATCGAAAAGACCGGATTTGCCCCTTTAAGGTTACGGACTTTTAACGATCACGATTTGGCAGGAAGATAGTCCCGATCCCCGGGAGAGCGAAATAAAGCTTTATTACGGTTTGTAACGATCCACAGGCTTGCAAGATATTGAATAGAAACATGGAATCTGTGCCGTAACGGAAACAGCCCGGAGTGTAAGCTCCGGGCTGTCACGATCAGGGAAGAAGATCGCTCGTCTAATCAGTTGGCCTGGCGGCGAAGAAACGCAGGAATTTCCAACTGTTCGTCTTCGGTGAGACTGACCGGCTTGGGGGCTGCCCGGCCTGTACCATCCAACTGGCCTGCTGCACCTTGTGATGCAGAGCGCGGCTGTGGAGCGCGAGGTGCAGCTTGTTGTGTCGGCTGCAATTGAGGTGTTGCACGGGCTGTAGGAGCCTCGATTTCATGCTCTTCCTCGTCTTCCTTACGACCAAGACCGCTTGCGAGGCGACGCAACAGACCCATTGGGCGCTTGTCATCTTCGCTGTGCTCGTCAAAGGCTTCTGCTGCGGGAGCTGGCGCCTGGGTTACCGGCGCAGCTGCTTGCTGCGAAGCAGCAGCCTGTGTCGGCGCAGGAGCATTTTGCGCCCTGATTTCACGCTGTGCGATCGGCGGGAAATCTTCGACACGCGGCATGCGTGGCGACGGGTTGTGCTCTTCTGCAACCGGCGGAATATACGGCTGGCTTACAGGAATCTCTTCAGCGACTTGAGAAGGAGTGTCCTCTTCAAGGTCGATCATCGGAGATTTGTTGGTCAAGCTGGCACTCGAAGGCTGCACCCGCTTGATTTCCACGTCTGGATCACTGGCGACAGAAACCGTCTGCGGCTCTGGAATAGCCAGTTCCTTTTCCAGGTTGGCAACTGCCTTGGCAGCGGCATCCTTGGCATTTGCAGCTTCTTTGGTCGCTGCAGGTTTCGCCGAAGTAATTTCCGGAATACGGGTTGCAGCAACCGGCTCGGTCTTCAAAGGCTGGGTTGCGGGGATTTGAAACGGATCAGCCGCAACGCCTTCCTCTCTGTTAATGCCAGTGGCCACAACAGAAACGCGGATGATGCCGTCGAGTGTCTCGTCGAAAGTCGCACCGAGGATGATATTCGCGTCGGAATCCACTTCTTCCCGGATACGGGTAGCCGCTTCATCTACTTCGAACAGCGTCAGGTCATTGCCACCGGTGATGGAAATGAGCAGACCCTTGGCGCCCTTCATGGACGATTCATCCAGAAGCGGGTTGGCAATCGCGGCTTCAGCTGCTTGCTGCGCGCGTTTTTCGCCGCTGGCTTCACCTGTCCCCATCATGGCCACGCCCATGCCCCGCATGACGGAGCGGACGTCGGCAAAGTCGAGGTTGATAAGACCTTCCTTCACCATGAGGTCCGTGATGCAGGCAACACCTGAGTACAGCACCTGATCAGCCATCGCAAAAGCGTCGGCGAAGGTGGTCTGTGCATTCGCAATCCGGAAAAGATTCTGGTTCGGAATGACGATCAGCGTGTCGACGCTGGCTTGCAGCTCCTCGATACCGCTGTCGGCAATGCGCATACGGCGCGCACCCTCGAACTGGAACGGTTTCGTGACGACACCGACCGTCAGAATACCTTGCTCACGCGCTGCACGGGCGATGACCGGCGCTGCGCCTGTTCCGGTTCCACCACCCATACCAGCGGTGATGAACACCATGTGCGAACCAGACAGATGGTCGTTGATCTCGTCGATCACTTCCTCGGCGGCGGCAGAGCCAACCTCCGGCTGAGAGCCGGCACCAAGACCTTCTGTGACAGCAACGCCCATTTGGACAAGCCGATCAGAATGGTTCATGGCCAAGGCTTGGGCATCCGTGTTGGCGACGACAAAGTCGCACCCCTGGAGGCCTGCAGTGATCATGTTATTGACGGCGTTTCCGCCCGCGCCGCCTACGCCGAATACCGTAATGCGCGGCTTCAGCTCCTGAATGTCGGGCATCTTCAGGTTGATGGTCATATTATCCTCGCGACCCATTGGTGTTCCCGTGAGGGGAGCACCGTCTTCTTCCCTAGTTTCCGTTGCCATCTCTGGCAGTTCAATTTTCTGTTCGTCGTCTTGATGGCTCATGTCGTCAAAAGCTTTCCCTGATCCATTGACCCACGCGGGCCAGGTAACCAGATTGCCCGCCCCACCCTGATCGACTGTTCTTGTGTTCGAACTGTTCAATCTGAGCGACTTGCGGATAAATCAAGAGGCCAACAGCGGCGGCAAATGCCGGACCTTTGGCAGCCTCGGGAAGACCGGCGACGCCTAGAGGCCGGCCAAGACGAACGTTGCGCCCCAGAATATGACGCGCAACTTCTCCAAGACCCGTGAGCTGACTGGCGCCCCCTGTCAGCACGATCTGTTTGCCAACTCTTCCGGCGAAACCGGAAGCAGTCAAACGATCCCTAACGAGTTCAAGGATTTCTTCCACACGCGGGCGAATGACACGTGTCAATGCCGAGCGAGGGATCTGGTTTGGCAAATCACTGTCGCTTTCCAGAGGCGGCACCGTGAGCAAGTCACGATCATCCGAGCTCGAAGCCAGTGGTGAGCCATAAAGAGTTTTCAGACGCTCTGCGTCTTGAAGTCTGGTAGCAAAGGCGCGTGCGATATCAGTGGTCACGTGATGGCCACCGACAGCGATGGCATCAAGATGTACCATATGACCATCGACAAACACCGACAGGGTCGTCGTACCACCACCCATGTCGATGCAAGCAACACCGAGTTCTGCTTCATCGTCGACAATTGTCGAAAGACCGCTGGCAAATGGCGTTGCCACCATGGTCTCCACGTGAAGGTGTCCGCGATTGATACAGAGTTCCAGATTGCGCACCGGCGGAGATTCCGCCGTAACAACCTGCATCTCGACACCAAGCTTGTGTCCCATCATGCCACGTGGATCACGAATGCCGCGGCTGCCGTCCAACGAATAGGAAATCGGCAGCGCATGCGTGACGGCTCTGCCTTCAGTCACGGAATGACTGGAACCAGCAGACAGTACGCGTTGAATATCGGCTTCCGAAACGCTCTCGCCGACCAGCGGAACACCGGCACTGTAGATCTCGCTCTGCAGGCGGCCACAACTGATGTTGGCAATCAGCGATTCAACGGTCACACCTGCCATACGCTCGGCACTGTCCACAGCCAGCCGAATTGCTTGCTCGGCGGCATCCATATCCACCACGACACCGGACTTGATACCCCGTGAGCGCTGATAGCCGTAACCGAGGACCTCAACTTTGTGAGAACGATTTGAGAGGATCGATTTGTCTTCCTGCGGCACCAATTTGGCGATCAGGCAACAAACCTTGGTCGAACCTACGTCGAGAACCGACATGATGACCGACCGCCTGGTTGGCAGCGGTCGCATTTTGGGCAGGTAAAGATTGTTTCCGGAGCGGCTCATGTGTCCTGCTCCTTCTTGCCTGATCTTTTGCGTCCACCGGTCATGATCTTCCGCTGTTCGGCGGCCTCATCAGACAATCGAACAGTTACCCGGTCACCCAAACGCATATCAATTGCAACAATGTCACGGGCCAGAAGACCACTTTCCTCGTCCATTTTCATCAGATCTGCCAAGGCAGCATCGATGTTGTTTTGAGGCAAACTAATAGAAATGCCGTTTTCCAGCTGAAGATCCCAGCGGCGGTCACTGACCAGAAAAGCCGCACGCACACGCGGACGCAGCGCAGGTACTTTTTCAAGCGCGGAATTAATTTCTTCTGCCCGTCTTTGGGCGCCGTGATTCACAACCAGAAGCAGATTGGCGTACCGGCCATCGACTTCATCGGTAATAACGTCACCTGATTCGTTTACGATCGAAACGAGATCGCCTCGCTGCCACAGGGCATAAGGCACCCGTTCTTCAATTTTGATTTGAAGCGTGTTGGGATAGAACTTCATCACCGAAGCATTCTTCACCCAGGCCATCTGATTCAGTCGCTCAAGTGCCCCGTCGGCATCGAACAAGGCAAGCGAAGTTCCTTCGTGAATCTCAAGCGCTTCCAGGATCTGGAATTCGTTGATCTCGCGCTGTCCGGAAAGCTTAACTGCCTCGATCCCAAACCCTGCTGCAGAGAGCAACGCATCAGAGACGACACGACCGTGCCCACCTATGACTATTCCATAACCAATTGTTAAGGTTAAGAAACCTAGCGCAGCGGCAGATCCTGCCCACTGAGGAAGATCGGCCAGACGCCCTGCAGAACGCCACACCGGCTGCCGATGCAAACGCGAAACGCCACGCCCTCGCGGAGCCAATTCTGCCTCCAGCGGGGTCATCCTGTCCCGGTTATGTTTACGTCCTAGCGACAGCAACTCGCGTCCTCAATCATCCAACTGACCAGGTCCTTGAAACTCATCCCCTGATGGGCCGCCAATTCCGGCACAAGAGAGGTAGGCGTCATACCTGGCTGCGTGTTCACTTCAAGGCAGATCAGCTCGCCGGACCCGTCTTCGCGTTCATCGAACCGGAAGTCAGCTCGAGAAACACCACGACATCCCAAAGCCTGATGCGCCTTAACTGCTAGTGTCTCTGTGTTTTGGTAAACAATCGGTGAAATTTTTGCAGGAAGAATGTGTTTTGATCCACCTTCAACATATTTTGCATCGTAATCGTAGAAACCATGCCCCTGCGGAACTATGTCAATCACGCCAAGCGATTTGTCATGCATCACCGCACAGGTAAGTTCCCTTCCCTTGATGAACTTCTCGCACATCAGAACATCCGGGTATGGCCAGTCACTCCGGCTCAGCTCCTGTGGCGGAAATGGTTGATCTTCTTGAACAATTAGCACGCCGAAGCTCGATCCTTCATTGATCGGTTTGAGCACATAAGGTGGCTCCATCGGGTGCTCACGCTGGATATCGAGTCGGTTCACAACGATATGTTCAGTCACCGGAACGCCGGCTGCCTGCATAACCGCCTTGGCCTTGATTTTGTTCATGGCAAGGCTCGAAGCCATCACTCCGGAATGTGTATAGGGGATGTTAAGAAACTCTAATATTCCCTGAACGCAGCCGTCTTCACCGAATGGTCCATGCAGGGCATTAAAGACAACATCCGGGTTCAGTTTTTGCAAAACGGACGAGACATTTCGATCAACGTCTATGCGGGTGACCTTGTACCCGGCCTCTTCCAGAGCGTCTGCGCAATCCTTGCCGCTGGCAAGACTGACAGGACGCTCGTTGACCCAACCGCCCATCAAGACAGCGACATGCTTATTGGCCATTTACGCGGCCTCCCCTTCTAGTCCCAGAAACGGTTCGATTGCCCCCAACACCCCGAACCGACCAAGACGTTTGATTTCCCATTCCAATTTGATTCCGCTGTTTTCCAGCACCCGTGCACGCACGGTCTCGCCCAAGAGTTCGAGGTCGTAGCCCGAAGCATCACCTGTATTGATCATGAAATTGCAATGCATTTCGGACATTTGCGCACCACCAACGGTCAGACCCCGGCACCCAGCGGCGTCAACGACCTTCCAGGCAGATGTTCCAGGCGGGTTTTTGAAGGTCGATCCACCGGTTTTTTCGCGAATAGGCTGGGCCTTTTCCCGGTGCGCAACAACTTCTGCCATTTCCTGGCGAATAGCCGTTTCGTCGCTTGAGGCCCCCTCAAACACCGCAGACGTAAATATCAGATCTTTTGAAGCGGAGGAGTGCCGGTATGCATAACCCATGTCGGTGTTGTTCAGAACATGCCGCTTCCCGTCACGATCATAGGCAGTTAACTCCACCACACGCTCACAGGTTTCAGTACCGTGAGCACCCGCATTCATGCGCAAAGCGCCACCAAGACCACCGGGAATACCTGTGTAAAACGCAAAACCGCCGAGGCCTGCCTTGGCTGCCGCTTCGGCAAGTCGTTTGTCCGGCACCGCAGCTCCTGCACGCAGCCGGTTCTGGCCAGCCTCTTCGATTGAACCGAACCCCTTGGCACTCAAACGGATGACGACACCTTCGAGACCACCATCCCGGATCAGGAGATTAGACCCGAGACCGACGGGCAAAACGGGAACCTCTTTGGGCAGTTTTGCAAGAAAAGCAGACAGATCGTTCTCATCAGCCGGCTGAAACATCAGCTGTGCCGGACCGCCGGTTCGAAACCAGGTGACGGCTGCGAGAGGCTGGTTGGGTGTCAACCTGCCACGTATACCCTCCCGCAGCCCCGGAATTTTCTCCAATAGATCGGGAAACCCCATCAGATGTCTCCCTTAGAGTTCTTCAAGTTGATTTGGCAGGGAGTAGGCCCATTGCGTGATGTTGCCAGCGCCGAGACAGAGTACGAAATCACCTGGTTCAGTGAGTTCCTTAATTAGTCCTGGCAGTTCTTCAGGGCCTTCAATGGCCAGAACCTGCCGATGTCCCCGCGTCTTCATTCCCGAAACCAGGTCAGTGTGCAGCGCACCTTCTATCGGCTGTTCACCCGCTTCGTAGACAGGTGTCACAATCACTGCATCGGCATCATTGAAACAGTTGGAAAAGTCATCAAACAGGCTGTGCAGCCGGGAATACCTGTGCGGCTGCATGACCGCGATCACCTTTCCCTTTGTGGACTCACGAGCGGCATGGAGCACCGCCTTTATTTCCACCGGATGGTGTGCGTAATCATCGAAGATCTGGACACCATTGGCCGTTCCAGTGTGGGTAAACCGACGTTTGACGCCGCCAAATTCCGAGATACCCTTCTTCAGTTCCTCTGCTCCGACACCAAGCTGAGACGCAACCGCAATCGCGGCCGTCGCGTTAGAAACGTTGTGCAGCCCAGGCATCGGCAGCACCAGGTCTTTGAGTTCCGTAACCTGATCTGTTCGACGGTCTCTTATGGTGACTGAGAAAATGGATTTGCCCCCATCCATCGACACATCGGTGAATCGAACGTCAGCCTGCGGATTGTTTCCGTAAGTCACAACCCTTCGGTCCTCAATGGTGCCGATCATGGTCTGAACTTCAGGATGGTCCAGACACATGACGGCAAAGCCGTAAAAGGGAACATTTTCGACGAACTGCCTGAAGGCGGCTCTGACACCGGCGAAATCGCCGTAATGATCCAGATGCTCCGGGTCGATATTGGTGATGATTGCTATGTCTGCCGGAAGCTTGACGAATGTACCGTCGCTCTCATCAGCCTCCACCACCATCCAGTCGCCATCGCCCATACGAGCGTTGGTGCCATAGGCATTGATGATACCGCCATTAATGACGGTTGGATCCAGGCGACCAGAGTCCAAAAGAGCAGCGACCATGGAAGTTGTCGTGGTTTTACCGTGTGTTCCGCCAACGGCGATCGCCTGTTTGAAACGCATGAGTTCAGCAAGCATTTCCGCACGGCGGACAACCGGAATGAGTTTTTCCCTTGCCGCGACCAGCTCCGGATTGTCTTTCTTGATCGCCGAAGACACCACGAGCACTTCCGCATCGCCGAGATTTTCTGCCGCGTGGCCGACCGAAACCGAAATGCCATGCAACCGCAGCCGCTGTACATTGGCGTTTTCTGCCATGTCCGAGCCTTGCACCTGATATCCCAGGGTCTTCAGTACCTCGGCAATACCACTCATGCCGATGCCACCGATCCCGACAAAATGAACCGGGCCAATATCCTGCGGCATTTTCATGGCCGTTCTCCTTGATTGTTGGCGATTTTTTCGACCAGATCCGCCAGCCTTTTGACCGCATCGGGTTTGGCCACGTCTTTTGCATTCCGGGCAGCTTCAACCAGCATTTCGGGCGCGTTCATGAACCGATCGATTTCCTTGGCAAGGCGTTCCGGATGCAGATCCACCTGCCGGATTGGCCAGGCGCCACCAGCTTTCTCCAAAACCTTGGCATTGGCCGCCTGGTCCTGATCAAGAGCGCCCGGTAACGGCACCAGGATAGATGGCCGCCCAAGAACACTGAGCTCACTGACAGAAGAGGCGCCAGAGCGACAAAAAACCAGATGAGCTTGCGCTATTCGTTGCGGCATGTCCTGAAAGAACGGGGCACATTCAGCTTTCACACCCAAACCGTCATAGAATTTCTGCACCCGTTCCATGTCTTCCGGTCGGCATTGCTGAACGATGCTCAGGCGTGACCGGATCTCTGCAGGTAGAAGTTCAACTGATGGCGGCACCAGATCGGAAAAGAAACGCGCCCCTTGCGAGCCACCAAATACCAGGAGCTTGAACTCTCCACCTGCCCGAGGCGCGTCATAGGCCAACTCGGCGGCATCGAGCACTGCATCACGCACCGGGTTTCCGGTCTCAACTAGCTTTGCCGCCAGCTCACCAGGCAAGTCCCCCAGGGGCACGCTGGTCGCAATCGCCGTTACACCTTTTGCAAGAAGCCTGTTGGCGCGGCCCATGACCGCATTTGCTTCGTGCAGTATTGATGGCGTTCCTGTGAGCCGCGCTGCAAACATTGGCGGAAAGGTTGGGTACCCTCCGAAACCCGCAACGACATCCGGCTTCAACGTCTTGATGACAGATCTGGATTGAATTGTTCCACGAAACAAGCTGAATGCGGTTTTCAAGAGGGTAATCGGGTTTCGGCCTCGGATGGTTTCGGACGCAACGATATGAACCTTGCGGGCTGGAAACTCCGTACCGTACTTGTCTGCGCGTTCATCCGTCGCAAGTTCCACAGTCCAGCCTCGCCGGATCAATTCACTGGCAAGTGCCTGTGCGGGAAACAAGTGGCCGCCCGTTCCGCCGGCCGTCAATAAAACTGTTTTGCTCATAAGATCCGGCTTCTGGCCTTACATCAAAGACGAGGGTGAAAGACGACTGACAGTAACAGTGTCCCCACGCGTGGGCTGTGGCCGACGGCGGGTCAGGGCAAGAATTGCTCCGGCGGTCATTGCAGAGGACAATAGGGAGGAACCGCCATAGGAAATGAAAGGAAGGGTCATGCCCTTGGAGGGCATGAGGTGCAGATTTACCGCCAGGTTGATTGTTGCCTGCAATCCGAAAAGTACAACAAGACCAGCTGTAGCCAAGCGGCTGAATGCGTCCTGGTCTTTACTCGCGTGATTGAGACCACGAATAACAATAAAGGCGAAAACCGCCACCAGAAGCAGGCAAACGACCACGCCAAATTCTTCTCCGACTACGGCAAAAATGAAGTCGGCATGACTGTCAGGCAACACGCGTTTGACTGTGCCTTCTCCTGGTCCACGCCCGAACCAGCCTCCGGAAAGAAAGGAATCGATTGCAGCATCGATCTGGTAGGTGTCGCCGGTACTTGGGTCGAGAAAACGGTCAACGCGCGTCGTTACGTGCGGCAAGAAAAAATACGCTGCAAACAACCCGACAATACCAACTAGTCCAAGCGCAACGATGATGAGCCAGGATATACCATTCAGGAAAAACAGTCCCGCCCAGACAAGGCCCAGCAGCATGGTCTGGCCGAAGTCAGGCTGAGCAATCAGCAATGCGGCGCAAATCGCAAACAGAACAAAAGCAAAAAGAACACCCGGAACTTCCCGGCGTCGCCCACTTTCCGACAATAGGAAAGCAATCAGGATCACAAAGGCAGGCTTTAGAAACTCAGATGCCTGGATCGAGACGCCGGCAATATAGATCCATCGGCGTGCGCCCTTCGTCTCAAACCCCATGAACAAGGTCGCGACCAAGAGAACGACCGAAACGCCGAAGACCAGAAGAGCCGCCCGCCTGACCATGCGTGGCGACATCAACGATCCAGCAAGAATGATCGCAAGCGCGGGCACGGTAAACATCGCCTGGCGTTTGACGAAATAAAGTGAATCAACGCCGATCCGCTCCGCAACAGGTGGGCTGGCTGCAAACGCGAAGACCACACCTGCCAACAGAAGCAGACCAAACGCGGCAAGCAGATAGTGATCCACGGTCCAGAACCATTCGGCAAAACGGCTGCGATCAGCGCGCGAAACCATTGCAGAGCCTTTCATGGTTAGCCTGACGCATTCTGCCGAAGCCGATTTGGATCAAGGTCGATGGATTTGACGAAGCCCGTACAGTTCGTCTCGCGGGATGGTGAACAGATTGTTTCAGGCTAACCATGATTGGCTCTACGCCACCTCCTGGTTGTTGCCATCACCAGGCAAAGCACGCACCGCGTCTACAAAAGCAGCACCCCGCAGTTCGAAATTCGGATATTGATCGAAACTGGCACAGGCAGGCGACAACAGGATCGCAATTTCCTGGGCCTCGTCCTCCGCAGCTTCTGCGGCAGCATCCATTACAGCCTGCGGCAGTGTCCCGCTGATCTTGAAGGGCACTCTCCCGTCCAGCGTTTTGGCAAATTCTTCGGCAGCCTCGCCGATCAGGAAAGTTTTTGCGATTTTCGGGAAGTACTGGTCCAATGACAGGATTCCACCGTCTTTGGCGCGGCCACCGGCGATCCAGTAAATTCTGTCAAAACTGGAGAGCGCACGCGCGGCAGCATCTGCATTGGTCGCCTTAGAATCATTTACGAACAGGACCCTGCCCTGTTTTGCAACCACTTCCATCCGGTGATTGAGGCCGGGAAATGACTTCATGGCCGCGGCTATCCTCAAGGCCGGAAGCTCCAGGGCTCTTAGCGCCGCGAATGCCGCTGCCGCATTTTGCCCATTGTGATCTCCACGCAGACTATCAATCCCACCGAGCAGTGCCACCTCGGCTTGTGTCCCGTCCAGAGCTTCAATCAGACGTCCGTGATACGCATAGATCCCGTTGGTGAGTTCCTTTTCCCCGGCGATTCGACAGACGGGTTTGCGCGCCAGTTCAAGCCTGTCCGCAATGGAAGACGACAGACGGTCGTCAACGCCGACAACGGCAACTTTCGATCCGGCGACAAGGCGTTCCTTGATTGCAGCGTAATTTTCCATGGTGCCATGCCGGTCCAGGTGATCCGGCGAAAGGTTCATGAGAATACCAACGGTCGGGTCCAGGGTAGGCGCCAGATCAATTTGATAGGACGAACATTCAATGACGTAATGGCGACCTGGTTGAGGCGGGTCCAGCTCAAGAACCGGCGTGCCAATATTCCCACCGACCTGAACATCAAGGCCAAGAGTTGATAGAAGATGGCCGATCAATGCAGTCGTGGTCGACTTGCCGTTGGTACCTGTGATCGCGATCAAAGGCGCTTCGAGACAGCGTTTCCGACGTTCGCGACAAAACAGTTCTACGTCGCCGATAATCTCAACACCGGCATTCCTGGCTAGATCCACAGTCCAATGAGGCATTGGATGGGTCAGCGGCACACCAGGCGCCATAACGAGTGCGGCGACTTGAGACCAGTCCAGCTCGCGCAGATCTTGGGTTTCAAGCCCTTCAGCTGCAGCCTGCATCACCCGAGATTCATTATCATCGAAACAAACCACATCGGCACCGCCTGCCCGCAAGGAGCGGGCTGTCACCATGCCCGAACCACCAAGGCCGAACAGGGCGACTTTTTTGCCTTCAAATGTGGTCGTTGGGATCATTCGGCTTACCTCAGCTTCAAGGTTGCAAGGCCGAGCAGCGCCAGAACGACGGAGATAATCCAGAAGCGAATAACCACTTGGCTCTCTGTCCAGCCCATGATCTCAAAGTGATGATGGATAGGCGCCATCCTGAAAACGCGCTTGCCAGTCAGCTTGAACGAGATCACCTGTACGATAACAGAAACGGCCTCCAGAACAAAAAGGCCACCAATGATCGCCAGAACAATTTCATGTTTGGTGGCAACTGCAATTGCCCCGATCATTCCGCCGAGCGCAAGCGAACCGGTATCTCCCATAAAAATTGCCGCTGGGGGTGCATTAAACCAGAGAAACCCAAGTCCGGCTCCAATCACGGCACCGCTGATGACAGCAAGTTCACCCGTCCCGGACACATGATGGATTTGAAGATAATTGGCAAAAACCGCATTCCCGGAAAGATAAGCAATCAGTCCGAAGGACGCACAGGCAATCATCACCGGTACAATTGCCAGGCCATCCAGACCATCCGTCAGATTAACGGCATTGCCAGCACCAACGATGACAAATGCTGCGAACGGAATGAACACCAGCCCGAGGTTGAGCGTAAATTCTTTCAGGAACGGGAACGTGATTGCCTCGGAATATTCAGAAGCATCTAGAAGCGTCACAGCAAATGCTGCCAACGCAGCAATCAGGAATTCAATACCAAGACGCGCCTTGCCACTAAACCCCTTATGGGAGGATTTCGAGACTTTCAGGTAGTCGTCATAAAAACCGATACCCCCGAAACCAAGCGTCACTCCGATTACGACCCAGACATAAGGATTGGATAGATCTGACCACAACAGCGCTGCAACAAGCGCACCTGAAAGGATCATCAGCCCACCCATCGTGGGTGTGCCCTTCTTGGTCAACAAGTGACTTTCCGGCCCATCGGCACGGATCGGCTGACCGTGCCCTTGTCGGATTCGCAGACTGGAAATGATCTTGGGCCCGAAAAGAAAAACGAAAAACAGCGCCGTCATGATGGCACCGCCGGTTCTGAACGTGATGTATTTGAACACATTCAGTGCGGAAACCTGATCAGCAAGCTGCCCCAAAAAATAAAACATCAGCTATCCCTTATGCCGCTGCGCTGTCATCCGCAGGCGGAAATTCATTTTTCAATGCCTCGACAAGCGGCCCCATACGCGTTCCAAGTGATCCCTTGATCATCACAACATCGCCAGGCCGGACGTCACCCAATAGCACTTCTTCCAAGTCTTTTGCCTCTTCACAGTAATGCGCCCGCAATTCCTGTGGAAGCTGCTGCCATAGGGAGTGCATATGTGGTCCGGCACAATAAACAGCATCAATCCCGTTTTCGGTTATCGGTTTGGACAATTCGCCATGCAGCCGATCAGCGTTGGCACCCAGTTCGCGCATATCGCCAATTACAGCAATTCGGCGGCCGGGAGGCGTAACCTGGGATTCGCCAAGAACCGCTAGCGCGGCGCGCATAGAGGCTGGATTGGCGTTGTAGCTTTCATCGATCAAGGCGACCTCGCCCCCCGTAACCGGCAAGCGCGATACTTCGCCCCGCCCTTTGGGAGAACGCATTGCGTCCAGTGCAAGCCCGGCCTTGGCAAGATCCGCACCAAGATCAGAAACAGCGGTTAATACTGCTAGGCTGTTCTTCACATGATGCCTTCCGGTGGCACCGATCTTGTAAGTTATTTCCTGGCCAAGAACCCTGGCGTCGACGCTCGAGCCCCCGGGGAAACCAGCTACATTTTCGATGTGACTGTCAGCGCTGCCATCTTCACCAAATGTATGGATTTGGGAAACACCGGACGTGGAGGCCAGGAATTTCAAAAGATCAAATTGCCGATTGTCCTTGTTGAGGATTGCAATTCCGTCGGGCTCCAGCCCTTCAAAGATCTCTGCTTTGGCCTGTGCAATTTTTTCAACCGACTCAAAGAATTCCAGGTGCACCGGCTGTACAGTCGTGATGATTGCCACGTGCGGCCGCACCATCTTGACCAGGGGCCTGATTTCGTCGGCGTGGTTCATCCCGATTTCAAAGACACCAAAATCAGTATCGGCGGGCATGCGCGCCAACGTGAGCGGTACGCCCCAGTGATTGTTGAAGGAAGCAACAGACGCATGAACCTTGCCGGACTGTTCCAACGTCAGGCGCAACGCTTCTTTGGTGCCTGTTTTACCAACAGAGCCCGTGACAGCGACAATGCGAGCATCTGTGCGTGCGCGCGCAGCAACACCAAGTTGGCGCATTGCTTCAAGAGGATCATCAACAACGACATACCGCCCGTCTTCGGGCAGATCTGACATCCGGCTTTCTGAAACCAGAGCCACCGATGCCCCGGCTTCCAGCGCAGCTGCTACATAATCGTGCCCATCCAGCCTGTCACCAGTAATCGCAACAAACGCGTCTCCGGGCTCCAGAGAGCGGCTGTCGATTGATATCCCTGAGATTTCCGCACCTGCGTCCCCCCTGACCTCTCCGCCAGCGGCTTCAGTAAATGCGTCAAGGGTCCAAAGCGGCAAGCTCATGATTTTCCTTCAAGGCTGATGGCACGCGTTACGGCTTCGTGGTCTGAAAAGGGAATCACTGTCTCGCCAATAATCTGGCCCGTTTCGTGGCCTTTCCCGGCAACACACAGAATATCTCCTGCATTCAGTCGCCGAACAGCCTCTGAAATGGCCTCAAACCGATCTCCCAGCTCCAACGCTCCCGGAGCACCGCTCAATACAGCTTTTCGAATCGAGGCCGGATTTTCTGAGCGTGGATTGTCGTCTGTGACGATCACAAGATCCGCATGGCGGGCAGCAGCTGCACCCATCAATTTGCGTTTGCCGGGATCCCTGTCGCCACCCGCACCAATAACAACTGAGAGTTTTCCCTCCGCGAAAGGTTTGAGAGCCGCCAACGCATTGTCCAAAGCGTCCGGTTTGTGCGCATAGTCAACAAAGACAAGCCCGCCATCACGCGTTCTGCCAGCGAGTTCAAGGCGTCCCGGAGCTCCCTTGAGGTTTTCAAGGGCCCGAAGGACAGCATCGCTATCAACGCCTGCAGCGATTGCGAGCCCGGCGGCAATCAGCGCATTGGAAACCTGGAACCGGCCAATAAGTGGAAGCGCAACATTTTGCTCACCACGCTCGGTTTGAAGCGACAAGATCTGTCCCGTGCCGGAGGGCTTGAGATCCACCAGCTTGAGATCACGCCCGGTTTCCCCAACTGTGAAAACAGCAAGGCCGCGCTTTTCCGCGACCGCCAGAACACGATCCGCGTATTCTTCGGCCGGGTCCACGACTATCGTGCCACCAACAGGCAGTAGTTCGGAAAAAAGACGTAGCTTGGCCTGCAAATAGTCTTCGATAGAGGCATGATAATCCATGTGATCACGCCCAAGATTGGTGAAGCCTGCAGCGGTCAGCCGCACACCATCAAGCCTGTATTGATCCAGGCCGTGTGAAGATGCCTCAAGGGCCGCGTGGTTGACGCCTTCTGCTTCAAGCTCAGCGAGCTCCTTATGGAGCGCAACTGGATCAGGGGTTGTCAGACCACCATAATTCTCACCATCCGGTTTGATCGTTCCGAGCGTTCCAAGACTTGCAGCGGGATGACCGGCCGCCTGAAAAATCTGGCGGACAAAATGCGCTACAGACGTTTTTCCGGAGGTACCAGTTACCGCAACAATCGTATCGGGCTGCGCGCCGTAAAATCTGGCGGCCATTTTGGCAAAGACCTGCCGCGGCTCTTTCGCACCGATGACAATCACATTCTCAGGGCAACTCTCACGCAGATGAGCAGCGGCGTCCTCCGCACACAAAACGGCAATTGCCCCGGACGCACACGCGTTCGGAACAAATCGGGCACCATCGACAGAGGCCCCTTTGAAGGCAGCGAAAAGAAATCCAGGCTGAACTTTCCGGCTATCGGCCGTCAGCCCCGTAATTATCAGACCTTTCGCTGTGTCCGGCAAATCTTCGCTGACAGCTAAATACTCAAGATCCATTGCATCCGATCATCCAGTTTGTGCGTCGTCTTTGTGAAGCTTTTGAAAACACGGGAAACGGCTGCGACCCCGCCAGCGTTTTCAGCTTCCTGTAGTCTCCTTAATAGGAAATCTCGATAGGTTCATCCCCCTTACCAAATCGTGGCATCACTCCAAGCATGGGTGCAGCACGGCGAATTATCGCACCTACTGTTGGTGCTGTATTGAGACCCGCTGTCGCGCCAATTCCTTCACGCTCCGATTTCGGCTCATCAAGCACCACCAAAACCACGTAGCGTGGATCGTCCATCGGGAAAGCCGACAGGAAAGAATTACGGCGCTTGTTGCTGACATAACGACCGTTCTCGATTTTTTCAGCCGTTCCCGTCTTGCCACCAACGGTATATCCAGGAACATCCGCCCGGCGTCCAGATCCGGACAAAACATTGAGCCGGAAAAGATAACGCATCATCCGGCTGACATCCTGAGAAATGACTTGTTTCCCAACACTTTGCACTTCTTCCTGACTACGTGGCAGGAATGTGGGTGGCAGATAAGTTCCTCCATTCACGACTGCCGCGGCTGCGACGGCGGTCTGCATGGGCGTGACCGAGAGGCCATGGCCGAAGGATATGGTTATAGCCGCCAGCTCGTTCCATTTTGGAGGAAGTAGAGGAGCAGCATTTTCAGGCAACTCCGTCTTCAATCGTTTGGTAAGATGCAGACGTTCCAGAAATTCCTTCTGGCGGGCAACACCCGTCGCCAGCATCATTTTTGCAGTGCCGATATTGGAAGAATAAATGAAGATTTCGGGAACGGAGAGAATACGATTTTTCCCGTGGAAATCTGTAATCGTGCGCCCTGCAGCGCGAATAGGACGGGTCGCATCAAAACTGTCGTTGATGGAAACAGTCCCGGAATCAAGCGCCATGGCGGTGGTGAATGCCTTGAACACGGAGCCCATTTCAAAAACGCCGCCTGTCGCTCTGTTAAGGCGGTCTTTTTCGAGCGCCTGAGCCCGGTCATTGGGATCATAATCCGGCAACGAGGACATGGCGACAACTTCACCGGTTTTGGCATCCAGAACAATGCCGGCAGCCGCAATTGCCTTGTAGCGCTCCATCGCCTTCACCAACTCGTCGCGAACAACGTGCTGAACCCTTAGATCGACTGAGAGCCGAACCGGTTCCATCGATTTATCGGAAGTGAAGCCGACAGACTGAAGATCTCCGAGCCAGGCATCATCGATATATTTTTCAACACCGGCGAGCCCCTGATTATCGACATTCACAGATCCAACAATGTGACCAGCCGTCGGCCCACCTGGGTAGAAACGCTGATTTTCAGACAGGAAACTGACGCCGGGCAATCCAAGATTGTGAACTTCTTCTGCCTTACGCGGTGTCATCTCACGCTTCAGCCATACGAACCCGGCGCCACTTTCCAGCCGGCGACGAACTTGTGGTTCATTGAGATCCGGCAAAACCCGGATCAGGCCCTCAACGGCTTCATCCACATCGAGAATGCGTCGTGGCTCGGCATAAAGTGATGCCGTCTTGATATCTGTTGCCAGGATTTCGCCGTTGCGGTCGATCAGGTCCGGCCTTGAGGCTGCGACGGAGTCCTGCGCAGAGATCCAGGCGGTAGAAGGCGCCTCTTCCATTTGCGCCAAAAGCATCAGGCGACCGGCAATAGCGATATAGACAAAGGCGAAAGCCAACATCGCCACGTAGACACGCGACTTCACCGCACTCGACGACACCGACCCCCGCACGGCCCTTGGTTGCGCGCGTCGCACCTGAAGAAAACTTGCCGGTTCGCTTACCATTGTCATGTTCAGCCCCTCACCGGATCACGACCGATGAGCCGGCATAGCCACCCATCTTGTTAGCGCCACCGATCGGCTCAAGCATTACCGGACGCGCCGGAAGATCTTCCGGCGTCACGATTTGCTTCACATCCAACGATTCCAGTTGAAGATAATCATTGTAGCGCTCGACCAGGGTTTGCAGTCGCTCAGGTTTATTCAACAGGCTCCATTCAGCCTTCAGATGCCGTATGACATCGCGCTCATCGTCAATCTGACGTTGAAGTTGAGCAACCTTCTCTGCAGATTTTGTTGCGGCCAGTTTCATGTCGTAGACTGTGGCCGCGCCAATAACGACTGCCAGAATAAACAGTATGTTCAGTGCCCGAACCATTTCAGCCCCCTAATCCATGAAACTCCGCCAGACGCGGCACGCCAGCAGCATGGATGTCCAATTCACGCACTCCAGCCTCAGTACGCCGCCCAGCCCTGAGTTTTGCGGAGCGCGCCCGCGGATTACTTTTAGTTTCCGATTCCGCTGCCTCAACCGCTTTGCGCGTGAGCAACTCAAAAGTCGCCGGAGGCACTTCTTCCTCTGGCATGTGACGAGATCCGCCACCCCGGGTCCGCGTACGATCCTGGAAAAACCGCTTAACAATACGATCTTCAAGTGAATGAAAGCTCACCAGAACCAGACGCCCTCCTGGCTTCAAAATGCGTTCCGCCGCACCAAGCGCTTTTGCCGCCTGATGTAATTCGCCGTTCACGTAGATCCGAAGCGCCTGAAATGTCCGGGTTGCCGGATGGATCTGAGCTTTTTTGGGCGAACGGCCGAGAACCTTCTCGATTAGATTGGCTAGTTCAAGCGTACGGCTGAAGCGCTTTTCCTTCCGTGCATTGTCTATCGCGTGCGCCACTGTCGTTGCCCGCTTTTCTTCACCCAAAAAACCGATGATCCGGATCAGATCCCTGACCGGAAGTTCATTAACAACATTGGCAGCTGATGGGCCTGCCTGTTCCATCCTCATGTCCAGAGGACCATCGCGCAGAAACGAAAAGCCGCGCTCGGCTTCATCGAGCTGCATCGATGAAACACCGAGATCCAGCACTACTCCGTCTGCACCATCGAACCCGCTGTTGCGCACATGCTGATCAAGGTCGCAAAACTGACCGGAAACAAGAAGAAGGCGTCCGTCCGCCTCACTCACTAATTCCTGACCGCCAGCAATGGCATCCGGATCACGATCAATGCCGACAACCCTGGAACCAGTCTTAAGAATTTCACGAGAATAACCACCAGCACCAAAAGTGCCGTCAACAATCAGGTCGCCGGCTTGCGGATCGAGCCACTGCATCACCTCATTCAGGAGAACCGGCACATGGCGCTCTGATCCGCCAGCAGCAGGAGTTATCTCCCTGTCGCCGAGCGCCATCATGACGGCTCTCCTTGAGAGGATACAGGCAGCGGTGCCGCCAGCATCGCGAGCGCGCGCTTTTGGGCCTCTGCGCGGTACTCGCGGAACTTTTCCGGTTCCCAGATCTGAAACTTGTAATTCATCCCGACAAAGGTGACCTGATCGCTCAAGCCGGTGTGATCACGGACCAGGTCGGAAATGGTCATGCGACCGTCGCCGTCAATTTTTGGACTTTCACTGGCACCAAAAAGCGCGACTGCAAGCGCATCGTGATCGGGAGACAATTTCGCGAAGGCTTCCGAGCGCTTGTTGATTTCAGCCAGAAGCTCATTGCCACCGGCATCAACCGCACTGCAGTGAGAAGAAGCGATACAATAAAGACCCTCAAATCCATCTCTCGCCAACACCGCTCGGAAGGGCGCCGGGATCGACACGCGACCCTTGGCATCCAGCCGGTTGGTAAAGTGAGAAACAAAGCCGGCCATACATCCCCTCGAAACGGGTCCTTACCCGTTCAAATCCCCAAAAACACCCTAAACGAGAAGAAACGGCCAACTACTTGCCAGGACATGCAGTTTGCGAAAACAACTCCTGCCAAGCCGTTAACGAGGTCCTGCGCCCTGTTACAAATGGGCCCGCACTCCCCATTCTGGGTATGTATGGGATACCATGGGGAAACATGGGCGGTCAATGGAATCTCATGGATTCCAACTCGATTTGATCGCACACGACCCCGTCGGACGACCTTACGCGAAACATGCTTAATGAAGCCTTGACAGAAATGTAGAATCGGATTCGCAGGATTACGGAGGTTTTGAAATCCTCCGTACTTTTGATCGGCAAAAATTACCTAGCGTGAAGAAGCTGTGGAGAACGAATACGCCGCGCTAATGCGCGGCGTATTGACAGGTCTTCAGCCACCCATGACACCTTGTCACTAGATAATCATGTCGGCATTTCCAAGAGCCTGCAACTGATCCGCTACCCCGCCACTTTCAGAGAGGACCGCATTCCAGTTATCGGCAGTCAGGTTAGCCAAAGACAGGTCCTCGGCCTGCAGACCCTCAACAATATAACTGTGGCCGCCATTGTTGAGAACATTGATCATGAGATCAGATCCTGTTTCCTCAATTGACAGATCTGACGCGGAAAGGCTTCCAAAATCAAAGAGGTCTTCTGCAGGGTCGAAATCCTGAACTGCGAGCAATCTGCCCCAGTCCCATGTGACTTTAACCGTATCGGTTCCCGGCAACAGAACGATATCGTCCGATGCCGAAGGTGGCACCTCTGGTAAGTCTGGTTGATCGGGAGTGTTAACGTCATCAGGATCCGTGTCCGGGATACTGCCAACACCCACTCTGACCTGATGTCCATCGGTGGTTTCGCCCTCTGGCGCCTCAGGTGTCAACAGCATCTCACGCGATACGAGTGAGACATCATTTTGGTCAATGCCGAAGGGCGCTTCAAGATTGTCTTCCATGACCTGATCAAAATGGAACTCGATGTTAGCTGGAACCAGATCTGCTTTGGAGACACCCGTAAATGTGAAACTCTGCCCGCTTGGCAATGAACTGATCACCATACCGCTGGCCGTATCCTCAACGGAAAGCCGCTCGCGGGTTCCGAAGTAAAGGAAGCTGATTTTCTGGGTAGACGGGTCAAAACCGTCAATTACCTGGGCCTGACCGTATTCATGCGACAGGATGTAGACAGTGTCCGGATCGCGCGGCCCAATCCCCCTCTCCCAGGACAGAATACCGCCGAGATCCTGGCGAAGGTGCTCATTCCCAACGACGCCAAAGCTTTCGATAGAAAGCTCGGTGAGCTGAACACCCTGAAGAATTTGCATGTCAGGGCCCCAGGGATTGTCGATTACCGGCTCGCCATTCGGCGTCATCGTCAGGATCAGGCCATGAACCGATGCATTGCCGAAGTCGATTTCATCTGCAGCCGGGTTAAAACCGACGATGTCGTCGGCACCGAAGTTGGCAGCCCATTTGACACCACCCAGATCACTCGGTCCGACTGGTATTGGCGGGTTTGAGCCGTCGGTATCATAGACGACATCGAAACCACCCAAATCGGGCGTGACGATCGTTTCGCCCAGGAGACTGGCGACTTCGTTCAGAGCCGACTCCTCGGCAACCATGAAGTTGTTCATGGTTAGATCTGACACATCCACACCCACCAGCACGGTTTCGCTGGCAATCTGCCCGGCTGCTGTCAGCACCCGAATAGTGAGTCCTGCCGCAATATCAGCAATCGTTTCGGGATAGTCGGCGAACTCCAGCCGCTCGGCAATGACACCGGCCTCCAGATGGATCATATCCATCGCCGGATTAAAGTCGTCGATCACGCGAGATGGGCTACCCGGCATGATCATGATCATCTGCGGACCGTCCGGCGTGTCCGGATCACCTGGGTCGACAGGCGTGTCAGGGTCATCCGGATCACCCGGTCCTTCACTCGCACCAACCAGGGAAAGGATCTCCTGGCCGGTGGCTGCGCTTTGAATGGTAAAGTTGGCGGGTGACAGGTCAGCCAGCGAAATGCCTTCCAGGGTCAACGTCTGATTGTTGGACGCCATCGTGAAGACCACGTTGCCTCCGCCATCAGCCACATCGATGGCTTCGGGGCTGAACCAGTCAATGAAGATCGTATTGCTTGCAGGATCGAAATCCGTGATCACACGATCAGTACCCCACGCCCATGTGATCACGACTGATGCAGTTGCAGCCGTCACATTCGCCGTGCCGTTCCAGTTCTCTGGCGTTGATGGCGGCGTAGGGGTGTCCGGCTCATCGGGCGTGTCCGGCTCGTCCGGTGTGTCGGGTTCATCAGGCGAATCGGGCTCGTCGAGAGTATCCGGTTCTTCCGGCGTATCCGGAGTTTCGGTTCCGTCACCGATCAGTCCAAACACTTCCGAAGCAGAGCCCCCATCAAGGATCGTGAAATTGGCTTCACTCAGGTCGGCAAGCTGCACACCCTGCAACGTGGTTGTCTGACTATTGGACGGAACAGCGAAATCCACTCCATTCGCTGTCTGTGTCACCTCAAGATCCGCAGCCCCGATCCAGTCGATGAAGATCGTGTCGTTTGCCGGGTCGAAGTCGGTTACGATATCGTCGTCCCCCCAGGCCCAAGTGATCACGACGTCTGCAGTGCTCTCATCAACGTTTGCAGTTCCAAAACCATCGTCACCACCAAGGGTGCCCGTATCGCCACCGTCCGGCGTTTCACCAGGCGTTCCGAGTCCTTCGTCACCGGTCAATCGATCCTCGTAAAAGGCAATCATCTGCACGACGGAAGGCGAAGCATAGCCACCGAACTGATCGATATATTGCAAGATGGAAGTGCCATATTCATCCGTGGAAACAGCACCGCTTTGAAGCAGGGTAGCAGTGCCCCAGGCGCCACGCAGGTGAGCGGCGGCGAGAATTCCGGTTAGCGACAGCTCAACTGTAACCGTTTGACCATTTTGAACATAACTTGCGGTTTGGCCAACAAAGTCATCCAGGGATTGACCGCTTCCAGCCAGCTGAGTTTGCAATACTTGGAGGTTGTACCCAAAGGCCTCCTGGATCGCGATGTTCTGCGCTTCCTTGGTCGCAAATTCCTCGAACGAGTTTATGCCGTTCTTGCCCGTCCAAGTGCCGTCCCAGGTGTTTGTGGCTGCTCCGTTGCCGTAAAAAACATTATCGTCATAGTAGCCCAGGTCTATCAAAAGGGCCTCGCCGAACTGAAAGCCCACAAAACCCAAGGAATTCATGGATTGATAGGCCATGGCTTCCCATTCCTGATCGCTCAACTGCGACCAGCTTGTGTATCCCGGATAGTAGCCCTCAACGGGTCCTCCTGCCCATTCATCCAGCTGCCAGTCCTGAATTACCCCGCTGTTGTAACGATCACGATCCCATCCGGACTCAAACGCCAAAAGTGCCGCCAAAAAGTCTTCAAATGTATTTTCCATCAGTTTCCCACCTGTTTTCAGTAGTAATACCAAACACTAGGCAGCCGAACCGTCAGCAACATGGACGTATAATTAAATATTTAAGGTCATTTTGTGAATATTTAGGCATTTTTCCGGCAACATTTATCAGACAAATTTGCAAGGAATAATAAAACACTTCAAATAGATATTTATTCCCAATGAAGTTCGAATTAGAATTCGACCAACGATGAAGAATAAAGCCAGCCGGCCTGTAAGCCGGGTTCTGTACGGCCCGCTTTCACGGACGTGACAGCCATTCATCTGGGACGTCTGTTGCCAGACGCCTCACGCAACCAACCCGGACAGCTGGCCTAGAAACCGACCTGGGCCAGGATTTCTCCAAGCCCGCGCTGCCCCTATTCGGTCTTGCTCCCGGTGGGGTTTACCATGCCGCCGCTGTTACCAGTGGCGCGGTGGGCTCTTACTCCACCCTTTCACCCTTACCCCTGAAAAGGTCTTACGACCCAACTGGGGCGGTTTGCTTTCTGTGGCACTTTCCCTAAGGTTGCCCTCGCCGGGCGTTACCCGGCACCGTGTTTCCATGGAGCCCGGACTTTCCTCCCCCGCGGCCTTTCGGCACTTGCGGCAGCGGCTGTCCGGCCGACTGGCGTTAGCGGACTTAAGTGGCTTTGGAGCACAGGTCAAGCAACAGGCGTCTCCCATCTTGTCTTTCCTTTGGATCGGGCGCAGGCCAGCTAAGCCGCCTTCAATATGCGATAGGCGAGATCCGGCAAGATCCGGTGCAGGGCGTAAAGCATGGGTACTCTCCCCAACCGGATTTCATTTTCGCCCTTCGCGATGCCTGAAACGATCTTCTGTGCAGCCTCAAAAGCCGAGAGCGCCTTGTCGCCGCGCCCGGCAGCCATTCTCGTGACAATGAGATCAGGCACGACTTCGGTGACACGGGTGGACGTTTCCTCCAGCTGGTAACGCAGGGCCCGGGCAAAGTTGGAGAGACCTGCCTTGGTCGCGCAATAAACAGGCGCAGATTTTTTTGGAACTCTTGCAAGTGCCGAGGAAATAAAGACCACCCTCCCTTCAGATGATTGGCCGAGAAGTGGCAGAAGCTCCGTCGTCAGTTCAATTGGTGCAAGCAGATTGACGAGGACTTCTGTCTCAATCCGTTCAACGGGTGTGCATCCATCAGCAAAATTGTGAGAAAACTGAAGCGCAGCGTTGTGGATCAAAAGATCGACCGATCCCTCCTGCTCATGGATGGCATCGAGAAACCGGCTTCGGCCATCCGGATCACCGAGATCCGCGCAAACCGGTACAGCCTCAGGATGCATGGCGCGGACTTCTTCCAATGCGACTTCAGTCCTCCCGCAGATGAATACGCGGTGCCTCTGTTCGCAATAAATTCTCGTGAGTTCTCGGCCCAGTCCGATGGCACCGCCGGTTATCACGATGGTTCTTCTATCCTGCATGAGTGATATCTCCAGATCTGAATCTGAAGCTATCTAACCAAGCTGCTAAAAGGTGCGCATTAACCCGGGTTAAGATACCTGACGTGTCACTCGTCGTGCACGTATGCGGGACAAGGCAACGGCTGTGATGCCGAGATAGGACGCAATGTGGTATTGCGGTAGGCGCGGAGCCAACGCCTCAAAGTCTTTCAAAAAAGCCTCGTAACGCCCAGCTGCATCTTCAAGCAGGAACGACGCTTCCCGTTTTTCCTTTTGCAATGCCAGCTTTGCGATGAAACCGTTGATCAATCGTTCCAGGACGATCTCGCTGGACTTCATATCGCGCACTTTCTCCATAGGTAGCGCAATCAGCACCGTGGGTTCCAGGGCTTCTGTGAAAAAGGGAGCAGGCCTCGCTTCAAGAAAGGACGAAAGACAAGTGACCACGCCTCCGTTGGATACGAAACTCTTGTTAAACTCCCGTCCATCGGGCGTTAAATAGTAATATCTGACCAGCCCGGACGCGACGAAATAGAGGTCCTCAAGAAAGTCCCCTGCTGAGAAAAGAATGTCTCCAGCTTCTTTTTGCAAGACTCTGGCGTTGCCGAGAAGTAGGCCAGTATCGCGTTCAGGCACGCCCCAGTTCTGGCTTAACCCGGCTGCAAAGGCACTCAAAATCTCTGACGCATCTGGTTCAGAAATTGCCACATCTACCTCGTTGCATTGTCTGACAAGCGCCAGCGAAAAACTTGGGTCGTTTCATATTACAGAGAGCCAGCTCTGTCAGCTCGCGTTCATCCACGAAAACCAGGCCCAGAGGCCTTGCCAATAGGCTGGCACCGAAATTCACATTCAGTTGAAGACCAGACAGAACGGCAGAATTCCGCGAAAAACCGACTAAAATTAATTTTTGACTCATTAGTACAAAATACCTACATCAACAACGCCGACGACGACCCTTGGCGGTGAACGACCCTAATCAAGGATATCCTGATGACCAATTTTACACTTCACACCAAAGAAACAGCACCTGCAGAAAGCGGACCTTTGTTCGACAATTCCTTGCAGAATTTCGGGATGATCCCGAATTTGCACGCTGTAATGGGTGAATCTCCGCAGCATCTTGAAGCTTACCAGAAGCTTCATGAGCTGTTTCAGCAGACCAGCCTTTCAGTTGTGGAACAAAACGTCGTCTGGCTGACGATCAATGTCGAACACAATTGCCACTACTGCGTTCCAGCGCACACAGCGATCGCTCATATGCAAAAGGTCGATGGCACAACAATCGAAGCCTTGCGCACGGCCTCTCCACTGGCAGATGAAAAGTTGGAGACCCTGCGCCAGTTCACGCTGAAAGCAGTTCGTCAGCGTGGCCAGGTTGCAGATAATGATGTGGATGCATTTTTGGATGCAGGATACACACGACGGCAGGTTCTTGACGTGATCCTTGGGGTTGCCCAAAAAGTGATGTCTAACTACGTAAACCATCTCGCTGATACGCCTGTGGACGCTCCATTCCAGAAATTTGACTGGACACCAACGGCAGTAGCAGCGGAATAATGCCAAACGGTCTCCGGAGCCCCGTTACCGGAGACCGTTGCAAAGAGGAAACATGGCCGGTCGCCCCAAATCATTCGACATGGACCAAGCTCTTGAGGCTTGCATGGATGTGTTCTGGACCAATGGATTCCAGGGCACTTCAGTCGATGACTTGCAGGAGGCGATCGGGATCAAACGCGGCAGCTTCTATGCTTCCTTTGGCAGCAAGGACGATGTCTTTGCTTCCGTGTTACGCAAATACTGGGAAGAAGCGACAGAAGCCGGATTGAAGCACCTTGATGGCAATGACAGCCCAAGGCAGTCAATCGCCAACCATATTCGCTACGTCGGCGACTTCATGACACAAAATACACCTCGGGGATGTCTGCTGCTTTCGTCTTCCGGTGACGCAGCAATTGCGACCTCCGGAGATGCACGCCTGGTCGCAGAACACATGCGAAATCTGGAAGCCCGGATTGGGAGTGTTCTTGCCAAGGAAGAAACTGGGTTGTGCAAACGAGAAGCGAAGAACTTGACCGCCTACGCCATGACCGTTCTCCTGGGCCTCAATGCCATGGCCAAAACAGGACAGAAGGGAGACGAGATCCGCGCTGCAGCTGAGTTTGCTGCAAAGAGTATACTGTCAGCCTAGCAGTGGACCCTAAGGTCCGTTGCATGCAACGAACGTCAGGGCTCCAGTTCTTCCAGCAAATTGCCAAGCGCTTCCATTCCGTTATCGATCTGCGCGTCGGTCGCCCCTGCAAATCCAATGATTAGGCCAGCCCTGCTCTCATCTCCCATATAAGTGTTGCTCAGTGGGCAAACAGAGTACCCACGATCCTGCATGGCCTGTGCAACGGCAACGTCATCGATTTTTTCCCGGAAAAACACTGTGAGCTGAACATTTCCAGTAGGCGGATCAACGACCACGCGATTTCCCAGACGGCTGCGGAGCACTTCGACCAACCGATTACCTCGTTCACGGTATAACTGCCTGATTTGTTTCAAGTGTTTTTGATACCCCCCACTATCCATGAACTGCGCAAGAGCCGCCTGCACCTGAACGTTAGCTGCACAACCCATGTTTCGCATGAGCTGCCCCAATGGCGTGGCCAAGGCAGAGGGAACGACGCAATAGGCTACTCTTAATCCTGGCATCAGGCTTTTCGAAAAGGTCCCCAGGTAGATGACCTGCCCCTCCTCTGCGAGCCCGTAAAGAGCCGCAACAGGGCGGCCGGAGAACAGAAATTCGCTGTCATAATCATCTTCGAGGATGATTGCCTCGGCTTTACGTGCAGCCTCCAGGAGCGCCAATCGCCGAGCGATCGGCATTCGCGATCCAAGAGGGTAATGATGAGATGGCGTGACATAAATTATTCTGGGTGGATTATCTGAGACAGAGACCTTTCCCACGTCAGCTCCATACTGGTCTATCGGCAACTGACCAATTGTCAGACCAGCTACATGAAAGGCCGTTCGGGCCCCCAGATAGCCCGGTTCTTCCAGCCAGACAGGATCTCCCGGGTCGGCGAGTGCCTGCGACAACAGGGAGAGACTGGCTTGCATGGACGATGTGATCAGTATTTGCTCCGGCTTTGCGCGCACACCACGCTCTGCAGCCAAATGGCGGGCAAGCTGTTGCTTCAAGGCCGGAACCCCTGAGTAATTCCGATAAAGAAGGTCTGAGCTGCGCACTTGCCTTGCAGCGCGCCGCAAGCATCGCGCCCAATCTTCATATGGAAAACTGTCCAAAGCAGGCGCTCCGGGCTGCAAGGCGCCATGCCGGAAGGCCCAACCCTCACCACGTAGATTGGCGGACATCACTTTGCCACGACTGGAAAGAGCCGGGACGCTGGAGGTTGCCGTCTGTTCCAGAGGCATGCCTTCAGGCGGCAGGCCATCAACGATTCGAGGAGCCGCGCCAGCACGAACTGAGATAATACCTTCAGCCTGCAACAGGTCATAAGCGGTATTCACGGTGTTTCTTGCAATGCCTAGTGAGGATGCAAGGCGACGGGTAGAAGGTAATCTCGTACCTGACGGCAGCAAGCCACCCCGAACGGCTTCCCGAAAACACCGATAGAGTTGTTCCGACAAGGGGATTGGCCCCGACCGGTCCAATGTCAAGATACCTTCGGGTAAAACTGGTTCTGTCATTTTGCAAAAACCGGACCTTTCATAGACCCAATTTATAGAGCAAGAAGCAAATTACAAACAGAATTCGTACTGGAGAAGAACCATGTCCTCTTTGGAAAAGCGGCAAGCTGCAGATTTGCCGCCTTATGCAAAAATCCGCCAAATGAATCGTGGTAGTTATGAGCGAAAGCTAGCCTACGAAATTCTTGATAGTGGTTTGATCGCGCACTGCGGTTTCATTTCAGAAGATCGCCCGATGGTCATCCCGATGGCCTACGCCCGAATTGGCGACAAACTCTATATCCACGGTGCCAGCACGACGCGGATCATAAAGGACAACACTGAGGGCGTGCCTGCCAGTGTAACGGTGACCATGGTTGACGGCATCGTCGTAGCGCGTTCTGCATTTCATCACTCCATGAATTATCGTTGCGTGATCGTTCATGGGACAGCACGGCTTGTAAACGATCACGATGAACAGATAATGGCTCTAGCCGCCATTACCGATCATCTGTTGCCAGGTCGCTGGGACGAATGTCGGGTAATGCTCCCTAAAGAGCACAAGGCAACTGGAGTTCTTGTCCTGGATATTGAACAAGCCAGCACCAAGGTTCGCACAGGTCCGCCAGCCGACGACAAGATTGACCTTGGAACTGATATCTGGGCAGGCGTTGTTCCGGTTGTCACAGCGCTTGGTCAGCCGTTAAACGCATCGGATGTACCGGAAAATACTCCGGTACCGGACTCTGTTCCCGCCGCCAGGCGCAAATTTATCTGAGCCATTCGCGATACGACGCAAACATCAAAAACCCCGCTGAATCTTCAGCGGGGTTTTCTTGCCCACGACAGACTGAGCAGTCGCTCGATCAGCTTGAAGTCAGAATACGCTTTACTTTAGTGCAGTAGCGACGGCTGACCGGGTTCATGCGCTTGGCATAATGGCCAGCATTGTAGCGCAGGATGGTTCCACACAGGTCGCCATTGGCCCGATCATGCGCTCCAGCAAGGTATTTCATACCCCATTCGAGATTGGTTTCCGGGTCATAAAGTGCGCGTGTAGATCCGCGATAGCCGATACCGCGCGCTGTTGCCGGCTTGATCTGCATCAGGCCAACTTCGCCTGCTCGACCGCGCGCCTTCGGATTGAAATTGCTCTCCACTTCGACCACCGCCTTGGCGATCTTTACCGGAACCCCATGCTTGGCTGCCGCCTTGCGGATCAAGGTTGAATAATTGTCTTTCCTAACAGGCGCCTTCGCCGACGTCGTAGGTTTCTTGGTTGCCTTGCGTTTTGTTGTTGAGGTCCTGGTTTTTTTGACCTCTTTGGACTGCTTGTCTGAAGCCATGACGTGAAGGATCGGCTCAGAGCCAGAACCTGCAGCCAACGCAGAAGGCACAAGAGCAATTGTTGCATAGGCGAAAAGGCACAGCGCCCCAGTGATATTTTTGAATGACCGTGACATTCAGTCCAGCCCTTTTGGTTTGTTGCAGTATTAATCTGGGCAGGAGGAATGGCGGAGATATGGGACAAAAATGGGCGCTATCCAATCACGAATTATTTCATTTTATCACGAAATGTTACATGAATTCAGTGCGATACTTTGTCAGTTTCTGTAGTTTGTGGCAAAAACCTGCTCACAATCTGTCAAACTTCCGACTTTCCTGGGAAGACCTGTGACAGCACCTGAATTTTTGGTCATCTTCCGTTTTCGCAATGCAGCATTTTATAGTCGTGAATACACCATTCCTGATCGGGTGATGTTGGTCTACGTTGAAAATCGGATGACATCAGGAGTATCCCGATTGAAATGGCTCGTTCCAGGACAATGTTCAGCTACATAGGCTTCGCACTTCTTGCTGGACTGCTTTTGACGAACACCAGTCAAGCACGTACTGATTGCCTCAAATTGACGACGTCGTTCAAACAGATCGATCAATTGATCGTCCCAAGCCTGATTTCGAAATTTGCCGAATATGGCCTTTGCGTAGAAGTGAGCCACGTATCAGCAGATCGCGCCACTCTTCTAGTCGAACAAGGTCAGATTGATGGTGAGCTATTCAGAATCCGCGACTATATCAACGAAGTAAGCGAAGTCGCGGTCCGCGTGGAAGAACCAATTGTTGAAGGCTACGGCTTGATTGTCGGCAGGACAGAAACTTCACAGTCGGACATGTTGCTTGTGGGGAAGCCGGTCGCCATGGTCAGAGGTTTTATTTGGCAGGAAAGAGTTTTTCCCAAGCGTTCAGTGCCGGTCATGGTCGAGGACTCCAAAGCAGGCTTTGCCATGTTAAAGGCTGGTCGGGTATCTGCTTTGTTGATCGACACCATCAGTTTCAAACTATTGGTGTCCGAAGCAGACAAGTTTTATCAACGTCGTGTCACACCAAAAATGTCAGCATACCTCTATCTTCACAATCGAAACGCGCGCCTGCTGCCTGCGTTTGAAGCAGCTATAAAGGAGTGGAAGAAGGCGTTTCCAGCAAATACCGACGGCCATTAGTCGCCTAAAGCACGTTTCGGTCTGCGTGCCTTGCCGTCAATCCGACAAGGAAGGGAGCGTCCGTAACAGTTCAGCTAATGTTTCGACAGTGGACTGGTCCACAACGCCATCGATCACCTCAGGCCGGAAATGTCGCTGAAAGGCCATCACGACCAAGCGTGTTTTCTGATCAAACTCACCGGTAATCCCGATGTCATAACCGTATAGCGCCAACATTGACTGAATAGCCTCAACTGGCTGACCCCGATCGCCTTCCTGCATGAACAGGCCAGAACCAATGGAAGAAGGCGCAACATAGTGCCCAACCCCTGTCTCAAACAGCTGTTGCCAGGGAAACAGTTCGCCAGGGTCTTGCTTGCGGTTAGGTGCAATGTCGGAATGGGCCAGAACCATCCAGGGATGAATGTCGTGCCGGTGGCAAATATCGCGCACCAGTTCGGTTACCGCTTCGATCTGCGGTTCTGGAAATGGCCTATATCCGAATTCATGTCCCGGATTAACAATCTCGACGCCAATCGATCTGGAATTTATGTCAGTCTCACCTTTCCAGAAACTGCGCCCGGCATGCCACGCCCGTCTGGATTCTGGAACACATTGAAGGATGTTTCCATCCTCATAGACGACATAATGCGCCGACACTTCCGCGCGCGAATCGCATAGTCTTTGAAGCGCGGCGTCAGCGGATTGCATCCCGGTGTAATGGAGAACAACCATATCGATAGGGGCGCCGCTCGCTCTTTCCCCGTGGTTTGGCGAAGGATGAACTCTTGCTTTTACGCTCGTGTCGCTCGCAACACTCATATTCCTCGTTCCGCACAGATTTTCGACCAAGCGTTGTTTAAAGTGGCGAGCCGATCATTTGCGATCCTGACGAATTCCTCAGGCACCCCCCTTGCGATCAGACGATCTGGGTGCGTTTCCTGAACTTCGCGGCGATACTGTTTTTTCAGTTCAGAATCGCTCGCCTCAGGACCCAACCCAAGCACTTCATAAGGGTTACCATCGCTCCGCACATGACGCGCCAGAACTTTTCCGAATTCCCTTTCGTCCAATCCGAACAATTCTGCGACTTTCGAAAGGTAGCCTATTTCGCTTTCGTGGACGACGCCGTCAGCTTTTGCGATGTGAAATAGCCCATCGAGAATATCGAGCAAGGTCTTGTGATCATAAGGAAACAAGTCAGCTAGCTTTTTTGCATAAACCTCAAACCCAGCAACATCTTCCTGGGCAAGGTTAAACAACCTTCCGACATTGCGCTCTTCACTCGGTGGGACTTCAAATAATTCGCGAAACGCCAGAATTTCATCTGTCGTGACGACACCGTCAGCCTTGGCCATTTTCGCTGAAAGCGCGATCATGGCAACCGTAAAGCCCACACTGTTCGTCCCCTCAGGGCGCGCAAGAACGAGCTGAATCAGGCGGTCGACGACTTGCGCGCCACCAGTTCCGATCGAACTTACAATACTGCCAATGCTGCTCCAGACGCTCAAAAATCAGCTCCTGCCGGGCCTGGAAACTGGTGGCACACGAACCCGCCAGCCACTTTCCGCATGAATCAAATCCTTCGCACATTCTTATCGGCACATGCGTAGTTTGACTAGGGAGACAGCTAGCCGCAGTTAAAATTTACAGTCAGCAAAGTCGGCCAAGAACGGTGATCAATTGATTGGGCGTTCGATACACAAGTTCCATTTCGATTCATGTTGGTTAAAGAATTTTGTCGTAAAATTTCCTATCACTTGCTCGCAATATGGTGCCCAGCTGGATGGCCATTCCACTAATAAGAAGTAACATTGTAATTTTTTTCATCTCTATGTCACTGGTGCTTTTGCTGGCGCTTGGGGTGTATTCCAGCAATCGACTGCTTACACATTGGCTATTGGTTCGCGGTCTGGAACAAGCTTTCCTGCCACAGGAAAAGACGCTGCAGGATATTCTCCTTTCTTCCGCCGGCAAAGACACCATACGGCCAGCACAAGTTACCGGATTGCGTCTGTCAACGGATCCCGACACCCCTACCGGCATCCCTCAGGATAAGTTGCAAAAACTTCAAAACGCTCTTCATTTTGAAAGCGATGGCTCCACAGTTCTGGATGCCGCTTTGGTTTATCCAGTTCAAGGCCCCGCAAAAACAGACGGTGAGGTGCAATACGATCTGAGTGAAACAAACTGGCTCAAAGACAAAAAACTCCGTTCACCCGAAGCACTTGAAGGTGCAGCTGTTGCACTAAGTTCAAACAGGGGGCTCACGGCTATTCCAGACATGACCTTGCCTGGAAATTTCGGTCGGAATGCAATTATTGCATACCACCCCGTAAATGCTGCCGCCGGCACTCCCGGACTTCTAGTCCTGGTAACGCAATCAGACATCCTTGAAAGTCTGGCGCCCTTGATTTGGTCGATCAGTGCCGCAATCGGAGGCCTTTGCCTCGCCTCTATCATTTTTGCCGGTATTCTTCTCTGGCTGCGGTTTTATGATCAGGTTCGAACAACCAGAGACATTCAGTACCTCGCCCATCACGATGCGCTGACAGGCCTACCGAACAGAGCTGTCTTCAATGCCAGACTAACCGAAGCACTCCGCTTGTCGCACGCCAAGGCTGCCAATATTGGTGTAATGCTCATCGACGTCGATAAATTCAAGGAAATCAACGACACCCACGGTCATGGCGTCGGCGACGTATTTCTACAAATTGTCGGCGAACGTCTAAAGTCCGTCTTCGGCGATCATCTTGTCGCACGATTGTCGGGTGACGAATTCGCCGTAATGCTCACATCTGTGTCTGACCCCGCCCGCTTGACCAAATTGGCAGCTGGTATGATCGCTGCGACGGAAGTTCCTTGCCGAATAGACGGCAAAGACATCAAGATTTCACTGTCAATTGGCGTTGCGCGGGCGTCTGATGGATCCTGGCGCTCTTCCAGATTGCTTCATTGCGCAGATTTGGCTTTGTACAGAGCAAAGCACAGCGGCAGGTCCACTTTTTCCTGGTACACACCCAGTTTGGACGCGGATGCACAAAAGCGAAAAGAGGTGGAAGCCGGCCTGGTCAAAGCACTCAAGTTCGACCAGTTCAAGCTGGTGTATCAACCGCAATATGCGTTGCGGGACGGGTCGCTTAAGGGCTATGAGGCCCTCATTCGCTGGGACCATCCCACAAAGGGTAACATTCGGCCCGATATCTTTATACCTGTTGCGGAAGACACGGGACATATTGAAGAGATAGGGACTTGGGTTCTGAACCACGCCTGCCATGAAGCTGCACTATGGGAAAACAATAGTCGCCGTGTTGCAGTGAACGTCTCTGCGGCACAGTTCATTGCAGGTGAAACGCAAAAACGGGTCGCGCAGGCACTTCAAAATTCCCGGCTTGATCCCAAACGACTCGAAATCGAGATCACCGAGAGCCTCCTGATTTCCAATACCGAAGGAGTGATCGAAACCCTTCGCCAAATCCGTGAAATGGGTGTTTCAATCGCAATGGATGATTTCGGAACAGGCTACTCTTCCCTGAGTTATTTGAGCCTGTTTCCTTTCGACAAAATCAAGATCGATAGGGCATTCATTCAAAACCTCGGCAAGGACGCAAGCACCGATGCGATTGTCACCTCGATTATAGGGCTCGGTCGTTCCTTGGATGTCACGATCACGGCTGAGGGTATCGAAACAGAAGAACAAGCGATCCTCTTGAGCGCGGCGGGATGTGATCTGGTTCAAGGGTACATGTTCGGGAAGCCGGATATCATTGCTAGACACGAAGCAGATTACCCGGTCTTCCCGTTGAACACGACTGGCGGCATGTGGTTCCCGCAACAACACATGCGCAGCGGTAACTCACCAAAAATCACGCTATCACCAACACTTGCTCGAAATGCAAAAGTTGTTCCTGCTTCTGCAGAGTTTCCTGAAGAAAGCACAGGCACTGCGCCTGATCGGCGCAGGACACGATCTGCGGGTTAGGGACACTGCACATCCCGCGCTGCGCGTTCGCGGGAAAACCCTTTATTCCCGAGCCGCTTTGCGTTCAGAATACCGTTCAACGAGATAATCAGACCGCCCTCGCAGCAGAAGTGTGAATTTCACCAGCTCTTCCATAACGTCTACAACGCGATCATAGAGCGGCGAAGGCTTCATACGACCTTCATCATCGAATTCCAGGTAGGCCTTGGGAACAGAAGACTGATTGGGAATGGTCACCATTCTCATCCAGCGGCCCAGTATGCGCATCTGATTGACTGCGTTGAATGACTGAGATCCTCCGGAGACCTGCAAGAGAGCCAGTATTTTACCCTGCGTCGGGCGAATGGCCCCTTGGCTCAAAGGAATCCAGTCGATCTGGGATTTCAGAATGCCGGTCATGGCACCGTGGCGCTCTGGAGAACACCAGACATGAGCTTCTGACCAGGCACACAAATCCCTTAACTCTCTCACCTTTGGATGACTGTCATCTGAGTCATCCGGCAAAGGTAAACCGGATGGGTCATAGATCCTGGTTTCGGCTCCGTACGCTTTCAAAAGCCGTTCGGCTTCCTGGACCAAGAACCGACTGTAGGACCGCTTCCGCAAGGACCCATAAAGCAGCAGGATCCGTGGCGCATGTGAATTCTCAAAGGGAACAAATAGCCGTTCAATCGAAATTGGCTCAAGATCCTCAGATGCTACATTCCGAAGGTCGTATCCATCCGGGCCACCGTCAGTCATTCGATACTCCGGAAGATACCACTTCTCCATCTTCCTTGGTGAAAGAGCCAATATCCTCTGGCAGTAGTTCGATGACTTTTTCAGATGGACGGCACAGGCGAACACCCTTCTCGCTCACCACGACCGGCCGGTTGATCAAAATTGGGTACTCCATCATGAAATCAATCAATTGGTCGTCCGACCATTTATCTTCACCAAGCTCCAGTTCCTCAAAAGGCGTGCCTTTCTGACGTAGCAGATCACGAACCGGTATCCCCATGCGCGCAATCAGATCCACCAGCGCATCACGGCTGGGTGGTGATTTCAGATATTCGATAACTTGCGGTTCCAAGCCCGATTTTCGGATCATTTCGAGTGTATTGCGGGAAGTCCCGCATTTCGGGTTGTGATAGATTGTGATGGTCATGATTGGTCCTGTCAGCTGCCCGCAGGCATAATGAAATCGTCTTGGGAAAAACCACAGACAGCCGGATTGCTTCCGCAGCAGTCCTTCATCAGAAACGCCAAGAGGTTTCTCATTCGCACATGGTCGACCGCGTAAAGAATGCACCTTCCGTTTCGACGCGCTGTCAAAAGCCCAGCCCGTTCGAGTGTTGCAAGGTGAAACGACATTCTGGTCGGTTGAATATCAAGCCGTTCGGCAATTTCTCCAGATGGCAAGCCCTCCGGCACCTGCACCATTAACAGGCGAAGGGCTGCTAGACGGTCTTCCTGAGCAAGAGCGCCCAGCGCGGTTATGGCTTCGTGAGTATCCATAATTCGATCATACAAGAACTATTGTAGCAATTAAATGACAGAAATTGTTCTGTCGCGAAATAAGGCAAATTTACATTGCGGCGGCGGCTCGGGCTGCCTGATCGTAATTTCCAGAGACGAGGCGCAAAGTCGCGGCAAGGCGAGATAACTCGCTTTCATCCAAGCCAAGGGCCTTCATAGGCTCGATGAGCAGGGCCTCGCGAAGTCGCCTGTACTCCAGGCAGGCTTTTTCGCCTTCTGGCGTGATTTCCGCTGTCTTTTCCTTACCGCGGCGACCGGAAGCGATGAGGCCTGCCTTTTCTAGCTTTTTGAGCGCGTAGGTGACGGTATGAGTGTCTTCAATATTCAACACAAGACAGATGTCGGAGAGCGTCTTGGCTCTACCCCGGTGATTGACCGAATGAAGTACAAGAACATCAAGCGGACCAAGGGCTTCTGAACCACTGGCGGCCATACAACGTACCATCCAGCGATGATAGGCATTGACCATCATAGTCACCGCAAATTCGATTTCGGAAAGCGCCGGCATTGCACCAGAGGCAAGATGGGCAGCCGAAACAACTGGCCCAATGGGCGCGTCAGTAATCTGGTCAGGCTTCTCCGTCAAACTCAAACCTCCGGCAAGGGACTTTCCTAATTGCTCAACATCGTCTCTGGCAACCAAAGAGCCAAGCCCGGAAACGCGACAATCAACACAACTGCGAGGATCATCAACAGGAAGAAGGGCAACGCCATTCGGGCAACAGTGAAAATGTTACGTCCCGTCATACCCTGAAGTACAAACAAATTAAAACCGACCGGTGGTGTGATCTGGCTCATTTCGACGACCAGCACCAGATATATGCCGAACCAAATAAGGTCCAAACCAGCCTGTTCCACCATAGGCAAGATCACTGACGTGGTTAGAACCACGACCGAGATGCCGTCCAGGAAACAACCAAGAACAACAAAAAACAGCGTCAAGGCAATCAGAAGCGCATAAGGAGAAAGGTTCAATGACCCAATCCAGCCAGCAAGCTCTCTCGGAATACCTGTGTATCCCATGGCAACGGTGAGAAAAGCAGCGCCTGCCAGAATAAAGGCAATCATGCAGGAAGTTCGTGTCGCGCCCATGAGTGCATCGGCAAAACTCCTTTTGCTCAAAGTCCCGCTGAACCAGGAAAGAAGCAAAGACAACATGACACCGATGGCAGCAGCTTCCGTCGGAGAGGCGAGCCCAGCATAAATTGAACCGATTACGCCAACAATCAAGCCGATCACCGGAAACAGTCGCCGTGTCGCTAACAACCGGTCTAAGAACGGTATAGCTTCTTCTTTCGCCGGCATTTTTTCGCTGTTCAATATCGCCCAGACGGCAACATAACCCATGAACAGAAGACACAACATCGCACCAGGAAGAACGCCGGCCATGAACAACCGCGCAATGGATTGTTCCGTGGCAGCTCCATATACGATCAGGATAATTGAAGGAGGTATAAGGAGACCCAGTGTGCCCGACCCTGCGAGCGTTCCGATCGCCATACGCTCGTCGTATCCACGCTGTTTCAGTTCTGGAAGTGACATACGCCCAATCGTGGCAGTCGTAGCGGCGGAAGAGCCTGATACAGCTGCAAAAATTCCACACCCGATAATATTCACATGAAGTAGCTTACCCGGCAAATTGCGCATCCAGGGCGACAATCCGGTGAACATGTCTTCTGACAAACGGGAACGGAACAGAATTTCCCCCATCCAGATGAACATGGGCAATGCAGTGAGATCCCAGGAATTTGCGGAACCCCACACCGTCGTTGCCATCACCGGCCCGGCTGGAACAGAAATTAGAGACATCATGGTTGCGAGTGCCACAGCAAAAAGTGCCACAGCGACCCAGATCCCTGTCGCCAGTGCAGCCAACATGCCAAGGCCAAGGAAAAATGCAATCAGAGAGAGGTCCATTATTCTTTCCCCTCAATCAAATCGTCTGAGACAGCAGTTTCAAAACTGGGAGCATGACCGGTGAGCGCATGCAACAGGTCGTCCAGCAAGGCGATTGCGAATACCAGAAGCCCGAGTGTCATAAGCGCTTGAGGGAAGACAAGCGGAATTGGAATGATGCCGAAAGAAACTTCGTTGTAGCTGTAGCTATCAAAAGCGAGCCAGCCCGCATGCCAGGTGAAAAACGCTGCTAGACTAAAAGCGACGGCAACCGCCCAGGTATTGAGCACACGCGCAGCAAATGGGGGAGCTGCCTGAAGTAGAATAGACACACGAATGTGGTCACCATTGCGAAGCGTTCCAGCTAACGCCAGAAAAGAAGCCCCAACCAGCAGGAAACCAGCAATCTCGGCAAGCGACGGCACCAGCAGGCCGATTGGTTCAAAACCGAGCAGGTTTCGTGCTCCGTCGAGCAGACGACCCAGCACCTGAAGAACAACGAGACTTGCTATGACGACGAGACAACACGCAGCCAGAACCGTTGACGCTTGATAGAGCGCATTTAAAGTCTTCCGCATCGGTTTCCCCCCACCGGATATGCAGATGATTAAAGAAAAACGCCGAGCATGATCGCCCGGCGTTGTTATTCTGATCTTAGTTTTTGTAGGTTTCGAGGACGGCTGCGCCCGCGTCACCGGCCTGCTCTTGCCATTCAGCAGCCATCGTTTCGCCAATTGCAGCAAGATCCTGGATCAGCTGCTTGCTTGGTTTGACGACGGTGATACCGTTTTCAATCAGAACATTGGTCTTGGTTTTTGTTTCAACCTTGGATGCTTCCCAGCCACGCTTTTCAGCAATCTCCGCCGCGTCGAGAACCGCTGATTTTTCAGCGTCAGTCAAGCCATCGTAGGCACGCTTGTTGACGATCACCATGTTCTTTGGCAGCCAGGCCTGGGTATCGTGGTAATGGCTCAGAAAGTCCCAGGCCTTGGAGTTTGCACCGGTGGACGGTGAAGTGATCATTGCTTCAACACGACCAGTCGAGAATGCTGTTGGAATGTCAGGTACTTCTACCTGCGTTGGGACCGCGCCGGCGAGTTGAGCCATGCGTTCGGTCGCTGCGTTATACGCGCGAAATTTCAGGCCTTTCAAGTCACCAGCGTTGGTGACTTCCTTCTTGGCGTAGATACCCTGAGGAGGCCACGGCACAGCGTAAAGCAGCTGCAAACCTTGCTCACCGAGTTTTTCTTCGAGCGCTGGCTTTGAAGCCTGATAAAGCCTCCAGGCCTGATCGTAGGAAGGTGCCAGGAAAGGGACGGAATCGACACCAAAAACAGCGTCTTCGTTTGACAGCCGTGACACCAGAACTTCACCGATCGGCGCAAGACCCTTGCGCACGGAATTCTTGATCTCTGGATGCTTGAACAGCGAGCCCGCCGAATGGATCTGAATCGTCAGCGAACCACCGGTCTTCTCTTTTACATCTTCCGCAAACGCAGCAACGTTTTGCGTGTGGAAGTTGCTGTCACCATAAGGTGTCGGCATATCCCATTTGGTTTCAGCGGAAGCTGCAGCAAAACCTGCAAGGCTGAAGGCTGTGGCAGCGGCCAGGTGGACACCGGCCTTAGTTAGAAAACGTGAATGCAGCATAGTTATCTCCTCTTGGAAGCGGGATTCATCCCGGCTGGATGCGACGTCGAGTGCCTTCTGTGAACACCTCTGACATGCGCATCTGAAGCAAGAGTAGACTCAAAAAAAGAAAACATCAACGATTTATCGATAAATTGTGATTGTTGTTTTGTGAACACACTAACCTTTCCTCCAGCGACCAGATCCGCTAGGCCTTTCCAATCAGTGCTTTGCAGGTAATTAAGGCTGACGATCAGGGAGGGTTTTCAAGCTGTGAACCAGACTCGCGGACAAAATCGCTTAGAGAAAATTTCTGGTCTCGTGCTCCTTCTATTCATCCTGATTGTGGCTTCGATTCTCCGCTTCCATGACCTGGATCGGACAAGCTTCTGGTACGATGAGGCAGTAAGCTGGACTCAATCGAATGGCAGCTTTTTGAACCTGTTGTCGTCTGTGGCAGCGGACAACTATCCACCGCTGCACAACATAATTTTATGGGCATCCATGCCGATAATTGGGGACAGTGAAACCGCTCTACGTCTCCCTTCTGCCCTTCTGGGAGTTGCCTCTGTCTGGCTCATGTATCTGATTGGCAAGAGGCTTGGTGGGGTCACCGCTGGACTTCTGGCAGCAGCGCTGCTTGCTGTTTCCCCTTTTCACATCTGGTACTCGACAGAAGCCCGCATGTACGCATTGCTGGCGGCCGGCGGATTAGCGTTTTTGTTATGTGTGTTGAAGGTCCTCAGAAAACCCTCGCGAAGCTGGTTGCTCGCTCTCAGCCTAAGCGGTGCGTTGTTCCTCTATAGTCATATCTACGCGTTGCTGAGCTTCGCTGCCGTCGGAATCACCTGCGTAATATTTGTTCTTCAGGACAAGATGATGAAAGGACGTTTCCAGAACTCCCGGGCATTAGCTGCCTGCTTGGCAATGGCGGTGAGTACCGCTGCATTCCTTCCCTGGCTCGTCATTCTGGCAAACCGGGCGCGGTCTGTGGCCAAGGATGGGTTCTGGATCGCTTATCCTGATTATCAATTCTTGAAAAACATCGCCTTCTCGGTTTCCGGGTCTCTCGTACTTTTCTGGCTACTGTTGGCACTCGCGGTCTACGGTCTGTTCCACGGGCTATTTAGCTCACCCTCTTCGGCCTCAGGCACGTCCCGCGCCAATCGGCGCGCGCTGCTCGTCTGCCTCGCCTACACGGCAGGGCCACCACTATTGGCTTATTTGTACTCAATCCTAGTGCAACCGATCCTATTCGATCGATACCTGATCGCGGCCTGGCCCGGCCTGATTCTGCTCGCAGCTTTGGGGACTCAGATGCTTCTTCCGAAGCTCGCAACAATTGCGTTGGTTGGATTTGCCTTGTTTTTCAGCTTTCCGGAATTGAAATTTACGCTCACGCAGAAGATCCGTCCAGAATGGCGGGACATAGCAGGAGATTATAAGCGAATTCGCGCCTCGGAAGATCGCCTCTTTCTCTACAAGGGCTTTGCCGCCCCCGCCCTCGCCTACTACATTCGCGATCCACAAGGCTTTGAAGCTATACCCGATCTTGACAGGCTTACATTGGTTTCCTGGCAGGCTTCCTCGCTGGGCGCTCATTGGCTTCTTGTCGTTCACAGCAATGCTGAGGAAACCAAAGCAGCCCTTGAAGCTTTCTCCGTTCCCAGCAGTGAACCTGAAGCGCAGCGTTTTGGGTGGGGAGCGAGCGGGTTGAAGCTCGTTCAAAAGCCCACAGCGGGTCAAGGTCAGAATTAGAGAAATTACGCGCCAAAGCCTGCAATTTGGACCTATGGAAATGCCAATAGACAAACCAGAAAACACCGCGATAACGATATAAAAAGATTGAATAGGTTCCCATTCAAATTTTTTCATCGACATTTTATCGATAAAATGTCAACGTAGTGGCAATCACAAATTGTTCGCGTAAATGCGGCCCGGAATTGCTAGCCAGTTCCAAACGCTAAACACCAGAGGGAAGAGCATGACTGCCAAGTGGGACTTTTGGATCGACCGGGGTGGCACATTCACAGATATCGTGGGCCGCGCACCAGATGGAACGCTCCACCCTCACAAAGTACTTTCAGAAAACCCCGAGGCCTATCGTGACGCCGCCATACAAGGCATTCGCGAGCTGCTCGGAGTGGACAAAGGCACACCGATCCCGTCCGACAAGGTCGATACCGTCAAAATGGGAACAACGGTTGCCACAAACGCGCTCCTTGAACGCAAGGGCGAGCGTACCGCCCTGTTCATCACGAAGGGTTTTCGCGACGGCTTGGAAATTGGCTATCAGGCTCGCCCGCATATCTTTGCCAAGGAAATTATCAAGCCGGAATTGCTCTATGAGAGCGTTCACGAAATATCAGAACGCATTCGCGCAGACGGTACCCTGGAAATCAATCTGGATAAAAGCAAGGCTCGCGCAGAAATGCAGGTGGCATGGGATAGCGGGATCCGCTCAATTGCCATCGTGTTGATGCATGCCTATGCCTATCCTGCCCATGAACAGAGCTTGAAGACCATCGCGCAGGAAATCGGCTTCCCGCAGATTTCTGTTTCGCATGAAGTTTCGCCACTCATGAAGCTTGTCGGCCGGGGCGACACCACGGTTGTTGACGCATATTTGTCTCCTATCCTGCGTCGCTATGTAGACCAGGTTCAAGAAGAGTTGGGTTCAGGCCCGCGCCTGATGTTCATGCAGTCCTCCGGCGGTCTCACCGCTGCGGAACTGTTTCAGGGCAAAGATGCAATTCTGTCTGGACCAGCTGGCGGCGTTGTCGGCGCAGTCGAAACCTCCCGCATGGCCGGCTACGAAAAAATTATCGGCTTTGATATGGGCGGCACTTCCACTGATGTCTGCCATTATGACGGTGACTACGAGAGGGCTTTCGAGACGGAGGTTGCAGGCGTGCGTATGCGCGCGCCGATGATGATGATTCATACGGTGGCTGCTGGCGGCGGGTCGATCCTGCATTACACGGATGGCCGTTTCCAAGTGGGTCCAGATTCAGCGGGCGCCAATCCAGGGCCTGCGTGCTATCGCCGTGGTGGTCCGCTCACCGTCACGGACGCCAACCTCATGACTGGAAAACTGGCTCCGGCGTTCTTTCCGAAGATCTTTGGCCCCAATCAAGATCAGCCTCTGGACGGTGATGTCGTTCGTCAGAAGTTCGCAAGTTTGGCAGAGAAAATTGGTGACGGCCGGAGTGCGGAAGAAGTCGCTGATGGCTTTCTGAAGATCGCGGTCGAAAATATGGCTAATGCCATCAAGAAAATTTCGGTCCAACGCGGGTATGATGTAACCGAATATGCCCTTACCTGCTTTGGTGGCGCTGGTGGTCAGACAGGTTGCCGGGTCGCGGACAGCCTTGGAATGAAGACCGTCATATTGCATCCCTTCTCCGGCATTCTGTCGGCCTATGGAATGGGGTTAGCGGACATTCGCGCAGACCGCCAAAAGGCAGTTGTTAAAACACTTACCGAAGAACTGTTACCGGAGCTTGCAAAACTTCGAGACCAATTGGCCAGTCACACCGAAGCTGAACTTGAAAGGCAGGCCATTTCAGCAGCTGCCCGCAGAACGATGGCAACTGTCCATTTGCGTTACGATGGGACTGACACGCCCCTCCCGGTACCGCTCTACGGTGTATCGGAAATGCGCTCGGCTTTTGAGGAAGCGCACAAAAAGCAATTCGGCTTTGCATATGACAACAAGCCGATTGTCGTTGAAGCGCTGGAAGTGGAAACTGCTGGCGGTGGCGCAGGCCTGATCGAACCAGATTTGAGTTTGCAGTCAGGCATTCCAACACAGGCCAAGCCGGCGCGCCTTTATTCAGAAGGCATCTGGCATGATGCCGGTATTTTCAAGCGTGATGGCTTGAAGCCAGGTATGAAGGTCATGGGTCCTTCTGTAATCATCGAGCCGCATGCGACCATTGCGGTAGAAGACGGCTGGCAAGCCGAAATCAATTCAAAAGACCACGTAATCCTGAAGCGCATCGTGCCGCTGAAGCGAGCCGATGCCATCGGCACCCACGCCGATCCGGTTATGCTGGAAGTCTTCAACAACCTGTTCATGTCAATCGCAGAACAGATGGGCGTAACGCTGCAGAACACAGCCTATTCAGTCAACATCAAGGAGCGCCTCGATTTCTCCTGCGCAGTCTTTGACGCGAATGGTGCTCTGGTCGCCAACGCCCCACATATGCCCGTTCATCTTGGCTCCATGGACCGCTCGGTGGAAACAATCATCAAACTGAATAAAGGAAAGATCAAACCGGGTGACGTTTTCGCATTGAATGCGCCATACAACGGCGGCACGCATCTTCCGGACATCACGGTCGTTTCCCCGGTCTTTGACGATGATGGAAAAGAGATCCTGTTCTGGTCAGCGTCGCGCGGTCACCATGCGGATGTCGGCGGCACTGCGCCGGGCTCAATGACCCCGCGCGCAACCAAGGTCGATGAAGAAGGTGTTCTGTTCGATAATTTCAAGATTGTTGACGAGGGTCGTTTCTGTGAAGCCGAACTGGTGGAACTTCTGACCGATCACGCGTATCCAGCCAGAAACCCGCATCAGAATGTTGCCGACCTCTCCGCCCAGATCGCTGCAAACGAGAAAGGCATTCAGGAACTCCGCAAAATGGTGACCCACTTCGGGTTGGACGTTGTCCAGGCTTATATGGGTCACGTTCAGGATAATGCGGAAGAAAGCGTACGCAGGGTCATCGAGGCACTGAAGGATTCGGAGAACGAATATCCAACTGATCAGGGTTCCGTGATCAAGGTCAAGATCACGGTGGACAAGGAGAACCGGGAAGCCACAGTCGACTTCACCGGGACGTCCGGAATGAAGCCGAACAACTTCAATGCTCCAGAACCTGTAACCCGTGCTGCAATCCTCTATTGTTTCCGCGTCATGGTCGATGGCGACATTCCGATGAATGCTGGATGTCTGAAACCGATTAACATCATCATTCCGGACGATTGCATGTTGCGCCCCTCCTATCCGGCTGCTGTTGTAGCGGGCAACGTAGAAACTTCCCAGCATGTGACAAACGCGGTTTTTGCTGCTCTTGGAGCCATGTCCAACGCACAAGGAACCATGAACAATCTGACCTTTGGCAACGACACCTATCAGTACTATGAAACTATCTGCTCCGGATCACCGGCAGGCCCGGGTTTCAAGGGTACCGATGGTGTACACACGCACATGACCAACTCTCGTCTGACCGACCCGGAAGTACTCGAATTCCGGTTCCCCGTGCTTCTTGAGGATTTTCATATCCGCAAGGGTTCAGGTGGCAAGGGTAAATGGTCCGCCGGTGACGGCACCAAACGGACATTGCGTTTCCTGGAAAAAATGGATTGCGCAATCCTTGCTTCGCACCGAACCGTTGCACCCAAAGGACTTGATGGCGGATCTGATGGCGAGCTGGGTCGCACTGAAGTCCGGCGGCTTGATGGAAAGGTTCAGCAACTGGAAGGATGTGACCAGACCATTCTTGAATCTGGAGAGGCCGTTACGGTAATCACGCCAACAGCTGGAGGCTGGGGCCAGCCTTAGTCGTGTATGAAACTTGCGGGTGCGGACAAGGTTAGACCTTGTCCGCGGCACACAAGTACCATCTCCGCTCGCGAAACCAGAATCGCCTCGACCAACAACAGACCAAATAAACGAACAATTCGCAGCGGGCATCAGCTTTTTTGATAGCCCCATAACAAGCATTTGCAACAATTGCCGGACTTATTCACAGGGGCCTGGCGCACTTTGGATAAAATCTTCGACTCCGAAGAAAGTCCAGCCATTGGGCCAACGTACAATTGCTCCCCCTCTTGCAAATCATTATCACTTTCTCCTGACGCACCCGAAATGTCCTGACCCTTGGTTGGTAAACGCATGACGCCGTTGCAATCAAAGACCAAAGCTGAAACAGCACACGAGCTCGACGCGATGCTCAACAGTCATCGCAGTTGGGTTTATCGGCTAAACAGGACCTTGATTTGCGGGTCGGAACCAACAAAGGACATGGTTGCGGAAGACGCCCATTTAGTCTGCACGATGGGCCACTGGCTTGAGACGCGCGCACGCGATCTCGATCTCGGGCAGGAAACCTACAAAAACATCGTGGACATTCACAAGACGGCACACGATCTTGGAAGGGAGATGGCCGTTACGGTTCAGGTGGGGGAGAAGATAGCCGAACGTGTCTATGACGAGTTTCTGGCCTCATCGGAAGCTTTGGTGGGCCTGATCGAAACTGCTTACGACGAAATTGTCGCCTCCATCAATGCAACCGACCCGCTTACAGGCGCCGAAAATCGTTCGATGATGATCGCACGGCTGAAAGAGCGGATTTCAAACTCCAGAAAATCCGGATCCTGGAACTGGTTGCTGATGGTCGACCTCGATCACTTCAAATCGGTAAACGATCAATTCGGTCATGAGCTGGGTGACGCTGTGCTGCAGGGATTCGCATCCGTGGTTAGAGAACACATCAGAACCAAAGATCTCTTTTTTCGATATGGAGGAGAAGAGTTCCTCCTTTGTATCAGTGACGTTGACCGGGACGCCGTCTCCAGCGTTGCAGAACGCTTGAGGAAAGCGACCGCGCAAAAATCCTACGAGACAGCGAAAGGTGACCAGTTTTCGGTAACGGCCTCTTTCGGCATCGCCGCCCTGACGCCTGAAAAGTCTGTCAACGATGCGATCAACTCCGCAGACGCTGCAATGTATGCCGCCAAACACGCAGGTCGTAACAAAGTTGTCTTTGAAACAGAACGCCTGACCAGACCTTAACGGCCGCAGAACTGAATGAAATTTTTATGCGTTGCGGGCCTGCATTGCCAGGGCAACAAGCGTCGGGCGCAACTCGTCTGGATCGTTTAGCTCCTCAGCGAACCACAACCGTTCGACCCTGTCCCCTGCGACAAGGTCCAATCCCTGTGGATCAATACAAGCCAATTTCCAGTTTGCAACCGACGCCTTGCAGAGGACTTCCGCATACAGCTTGACCGCGTCCAGATGATCTTCGTTCATATGCGCCACGGCACCGGCTTCCATTGCAGCCCAGCGCTCGGGTTGTTCAAATGAAGTCAACAGGTCCTCATTCCCCAATTCGAATGCCTTGCCGAAACCACCATTCAAACTTGCCCGTATGATCTCAAGACGGAAAAAGGAGAAGTCACCAAAATCGGCATATAATTCTGCTTTCGGATGGCGCTTCAGGTAGCGGCTTCGCACTCTTTCGTGCTCTTCGCTTGCGCGTTCAATCTGGAGTGCCTTGCAAAATAACGAAATTCGGGCATGAGCCAACGGGTCGCCCTTACCGGGTTCTCCTACGAGCAGCGAACAAGATGGCGTTTGTCGGATCGCCAACGTATGGCCTGACAAAGTACTGGTCAGGATAACAGGGGTGCCATCAGTGTCAGTGGCGACCGCCACACGGCTCGACAACGGATGACCCGATCCCGCTTCGATAGACGCCAGCGCACCATATCTCGCTTTGCGAACTAGCCCCTTCGCGAGCGAACGCGCTTCGTCATCTGTTGGCCGAATAGGTGATTTTTCTCGCTCGATTTCTTCGCCTGTTGTTCCCAATTTTCGCCTCTCCTCACTAGATCAGTGTTGCAATGCGTTACCCACTATCGGAACGCTTGGTGGGATTATCCTCTCCCACATGGCAACATGAACGCAAGATGAACGAGGATATCAGAACCCATTCAGAGCCAGCGTGCGATTGTCTCCACATCAGTTTCGCGCCACTTCAACAGGCGCAGTCCCTTGGAGACAAGATCAATGAACACATTGAGCAAACGCCTTATCGCCACCGCCCTCACAGGTGTTATTCTTCTACCGACGGTCGTTACAGCTGAAGCCGGTCCAAGAAATGGTTGGCGCAACCACCAAGGTGGTCATCAGCAACATCATCGCAAGCACCGTAAACACAAGCGCCATAAAAACAACGATAATGTCGGCGCAGCAGTGGCTGCAGGGATAATTGGATTGGCAGCAGGCGCAATCTTGCTCGGTGCGACCAGTCAGCCGCGTTATGCTGGGCCTCCGGCAACACATTATTATCCACCAGCACCGGATTACCCACCTGCGCCTTATCCGGGCCGTGTCAACGGAGCAGTTGGCTATCAGCCGTGGAGCCCGGCTTGGTACCAATACTGCTCGTCCAAGTTCCGGTCATTCAATCCATCGACCGGCACCTACATGACCTATCGCGGCGTGGAACGCTTCTGCCAGTAGACTTTAATAAACAACCGCCTAGTTCTCGGATTCAGGCTAAAGGTCAGCTGAACTGACCACCAGTCTGTTTCCGTTACTATCTATCGCGATTGAGGACTGAAGCATTTCAGAGCGCAAAGACGGTACATTTTCTCTCACCCCTTTTGAACAACCCGACTCTACTGGCAAATCAGGTAAGTACAGGTCTTGCCATGGCATCCTGTATCCAAATGGTAATGGGATTTGTGGTTAGGGTCAGCATCCGGACCCAGCACAGTGGAAAAACGTTTACATGCCGATGCGTGGATGGCACTCAAAAACCGGCCTTTTACCGTGTCAGTACCCCAGTCTTTCTCGATTGAAATCTGCGAACCGTCATCAAGTCTAAAGCCTGATATGTCGATTGCCTCACCCAAAGCATGCTCGGACAGTTTTCCATCAGGTTGGTTGTTCCGCCGGCGGCATTGGTATCCCGGACCACTGCTGAGAACAGAGACTGGGCTGTCGAAAAGATCCCCCGCTGCAGGCAGGACATCGTCGATCAACCAATCCGTAAGAACTTTCGCGAAACTACAAGATAGTGTGACAGGCGCTGTAAACCTTGCCTTGCTTCCCTCTTGTTGGAAGCCAGTTAGTTCTATTGGGTCCGCAATGCCACATGCGGCGTCACCGTCGCGTTCTCCGTCAAACGGCAACACCTGACTAAAAATTGCGCGCGGGATTTCGCAGGTTGGTGACAAGGCGCTTGTCGCCTTTTCGTTGCTGTAATTTACCGCAGAAACATGAGGTTTTGCACGAGGCAGATCGACACCTTCGAGAAACGAAGTGTGATCCTGTAGGCTCAAGGGTTTCACCTGCGGAACTGGCTCTGATGCGCTGACCAACGAAGGGAAAGGAATTCCAACCAAAATACAAAAACGAAAAATAGGCGCGGTTATCCGCATACAGTTTTCTAACCCCTTGCAGCTATCTTAGATTTGTGGATGACTGAATTAATGCCGAACGGCATCGAAGGATATTCTCTCTATCTCCGGACTGTTCCCATGACACTTGAACTTTATTCCGCCTACATTATTGCGACTTTGATCGTGCTGGCTATACCCGGGCCAACAATCATGCTGGTCGTAAGCTATGCACTCACGCAAGGACGGAAGTCGGCTTTCGCGAGCGTTATGGGCGTTGGGTTGGGAGATGCGACTGCAGCAGCGGCCTCGCTCATGGGACTGGGCGCCATTCTCGCAACATCTGCAACAGCGTTTACAGTTCTCAAATGGGTAGGCGCTGCGTACCTGGTCTGGCTTGGAATTAAAATGTGGCGTAGCCGCCCAACCGCACTCGGGCCGCACCATGTGGCGGATGTGCCAACTCGAAAAATCTTCTGGCATGCCTATGTGGTCACCGCACTCAACCCGAAAGGCATCATATTCTTTATGGCGTTCCTACCGCATTTCATTGCGTCTCAGGCACCTGTGGTTCCGCAACTCGCCTTGCTCGGTACCACCTTTGTTGTTCTTGGGATCCTGAACGCTGCGATATACGCATTGGCAGCCGCAGCCGTTGGCAAAAAACTTACAAACCCTTCGTTGTTGCGGATGGTCAACAAGGTGGGGGGAGGTTTTCTAATCTCTGCTGCGGCGATGACAGCAACGCTGAACCGATCAACCGGATAACGTCGCACTTGTTGACGAACTTTCACATTCCGAGAGTGGCAACGCACTGCTCGCATGGACGTCTTCTGCTGACAGTCTGACTTAGTTCGTTTGCAAACCGAACGCTGGACCGGATTGTCGCAGAACTTCCATCGACCTTTTTGCCCCTTTTTCACTCAACGCGGAGTATCGCTGAATAGCGTCATTCAGCTCGGTGCCATCCAATCGAAGACGACGAGCACGCATTGTCAGAATGTCTTTGTAGGCTTCTGCGCGAACGCCATTGGCTCTGCATAGAATTATCAGCGGCTTGTCACTTGTGCTGAACAATAATTGCGATACTGCAGCCGGTGGCAGATCGCTAACTTTGGCGAGAAGCATGCCCAACTCAGCAGTCCGGTCGGCTCGTGCGAACATTTTCACTGCATCATCAACCGACGTCTTTCCATCCAGAACTTCTTTGATCAAAGCGTTGGATTCATCACGGACGTCATCAAGTTTTTGAGCGCGCGCGGCGACTTCCGTCGCTGCACGCTCTGCCAGCAAGTGAACAAGAGTATTATCCGCTCCCAGAGCGGTTACGCGCTCTCTAAGTTCTTCGGTCAGCAACGGCAACAAAACCTGCGCGGCTTCTTCTGGAAGATCGGCCCTGCCAATGAGCGCAGCTTGGATTGTTTCATCCGATCGCGCTTTTTCGACCAGTTTCAGAAAGGAAGACTTGGCAAATTCCGCGCCCTTGTTTTCTGCAACTCTGCTCAAGACATTGGAATCACCACGATTGACAAGCACAGTCGTTACGGCTTTTTCGACTGTTTCCCTGCCTGCAATAGCTCCCAAATGCTCCATCGAGGCAGATGTCGCAATCGCGACCAGATCATCAGAAGAAAGCACCTGGGATTTTTCCAGAACCGGTTCGGCCACCGAAATCTTGTCTTGTGCCAGTTTCATCATCAGTTCCCGGGGCGCATGGTCTTCCTTGCAAACCCGCTTTGCAAGGATCATCCGGGTTTCTTCTTCCAGTTGGCCGAGAACCTTCAGAACAATATCACCAAACAAAAGACTGATTTGCTCGCCTCTGTCGTCCCCCGCCCTAACAAATAGATCTGTAAGCGCACCAACGAGGCCTTTACGGCCCGTCACGCTTGGATCTCTCGCCAGGTCAGCAAGTTTTGACAGGTTGATCATTTGCTCTCCAACGCGCAACTCGCGTTATGGGCCAACTGTATCAAACGCCCCTTAACATTACGCTACTGAACCTCTATCGCGCGCACCGCAGATTTCAGCCAATTCAAGGATTCTTGAACCCGACGCGATCGAAAATGATCAAATTTCCAGGAACGGAGTCACTTTTTTTCGGGGCCAAATTGAACTTTAGGCTAACAGTGCAAACGGCGCGTTCCGTTTTCAATCAATGATTTAATTAATAATCTGCAAACTCTCGCAACCCATAAGGGTATTTATTCGCTGCATCGCAGCATCTTTTTTGCTTCGATTCCATAAAAGCCTGTCTTAGTATCCCACAGTCAAACAGAGGTAATCGGGAGCGGACAGATGACAGTCGTACGGAACCTGAACATGATTGCCTTTCTCGCAGCATTCGCATTTTTGGCTGCGATCGTAGTAGGCGTAATTTGAGCCTATCTGGCGATTTGGGATGAGGAATACCGCTTTTTGCGAAGCGCTGAGATAACTTGAGAATAAAAATAACAAAGCGATTTCCGCCCGCCGCACCAGAAGGTGTCGGCTGGCGAACTTTTTTTTGGGCAGATTTATTGAACGGAAATCGGCCTGTCTATCTGTTTGAGACCGGATAAATTACGAATTGCGCCATTAACGCAATTCGCGATCAACAACCTTAAATTGAATTCAGCGACCTACCATTTATCGCTGTCGACAGGCCTTTTCTGCTGCCAGCGACGGCGTTCTTTCCAATACAATCCCATTATGAATGCGGCCGATCTTCAATTGTTAAGCAGCAACAATTGTAATGCAAAAATATCCAGGAATTCATGGCCAGAAAATCGGAACCGCTTTCCAATTAACAATCAGGATCTGAGGATCCACGCATTTCGTCTACAGGTGCATAGTCCGCCTGATCAACGATTTCGGGACGCCCACCAATTAAAAGCTGAGTTTGTCGAGATGGTGTTTTTGCGATCACCCTACCCGCTTTCACCACAGCAAGGCGTGTTGCCCTTAACCGAATAGCCTCGATGGTATCGCAAGCCTGTAGTAGAACAAAGTCTGCATTGCATCCCTTCTCAAGCCCATACCCCTGAAGCCCCATTGCATTCGCCGGATGGGTGGTGACGCAATCATAGCAATAACGAATTGCATCTCTGCTCGTCATTTGTGCAACGTGCAATCCCATGCTGGCGACTTCAAGCATGTCTCCTGACCCCATCGAATACCAAGGGTCCATGACACAGTCATGTCCGAAGGCCACGTTGATTCCAAATGCGCGCATTTCGGGGACACGGGTTTGCCCTCTGCGTTTTGGGTAGGAGTCGTGTCGACCCTGCAGCGTAATGTTTATCAAGGGATTGGCAATTGCGTGGATCTCGGCTTCGGCAATCAGCGGCAATAGTTTGGAAACGTAATAGTTATCCATGGAATGCATGGAGGTTAGGTGTGAACCAGCCACCTGGCCCTGAAGCCCAAGGCGCAAGGTTTCGTAAGCAAGAGTTTCAATGTGGCGAGACAGGGGATCATCTGTCTCGTCGCAATGCATGTCCACCATAAGTGATCGCTCGGCAGCGATTTCGCACAGTCGGCGAACCGACCTGGCGCCATCTTCCATGGTTCTCTCGAAATGCGGAATACCGCCCACAATGTCGACACCCATATCTAGCGCCTTGAGAAGGTTCTTTTCGGCATTTGCAGAGCGGAACAGCCCATCTTGTGGAAACGCCACCAGCTGGAGGTCGATGTAAGGTTTTACTCTCTCACGAACTTCCAGAAGCCCTTCAACACCTATCAACCGGCCGTCGCAAACATCAACATGTGAGCGAATGGCAAGCAGCCCCTGGGACACCGCCAGGTCGCAATACTTCAAAGCGCGTTCAACCACAGCCTCGACAGTCAAGACATCTTTTAATTCTCCCCATAGCGCTATGCCTTCAAGCAAAGTTCCGCTCTGGTTCATGCGTGGCAAGCCTAGCGACAGCGTTGCATCCATATGAAAGTGGCTGTCGACGAAGGGTGGAGACACCAGTTTACCGGCGGCATCGATTGTCTGCTTCGCATCGGCCAGAATATCGGCCTCAACAGCTTCAATAGCGCCATTTCTGCAAGCGATATCAATGCCGGTGCGGCCGTCGGGAAGACTGGCATTCTTTACGAGAAGATCGAAGCTCATCGGGTCATTCCTGTCAGCGCTGGCCACGGAAATAGGGAACAAGAAGCGCCCTTGGATAATCCGCTCGCCGTGCGACGACAACCAAGGCGATAATGGACAACACATAGGGCATCATCAGGAAGATCTGCCCCGGGATGAAGCTTCCGATCTCCGTCTGCAATCTCACCTGAAACGCATCGAACGCTCCAAACAACAATGCGCCAATAAGAGCCTTGCCCGGTCGCCAGGATGCAAACACGGTCAAGGCAATGCAAATCCAGCCGCGGCCGTTGACCATACCAAAGAAGAATGCATCGAATGCCGACATTGTCAGGAATGCACCGCCCAATGCCATGATTGCGGATCCAGCGACAATGGCACCAATTCTCAGGCCGTAGACGGATAGTCCCTGTGATTCAACAGCAGAAGGGTTGTCTCCTACAGCTTGGATAGCGAGTCCCAACGGGGTTCGATAAAGCACGTAAGCCGTGACAATGACCAACAGAAGCGCAAGGAAAGTCAAGGAAGTCTGCTGGAACAAAGCTGTGCCCAAAAACGGCAAATCTGACAGTACTGGAATATCCAGTGGCTGAAACGCCTCAATCCGGGGTGGAGAGGACACATCGGGCAAAGCAGTTCGATAAATGAAATAACTGAGCGACGTCGCGAACAACGTCACCCCAATTCCAGAGACATGTTGCGAGAGGCCAAGAGGCACAGTCAAAATCGCGTGGATCAGGCCAAAGAAGCCACCTGCTATCGCAGCAACCATAACGCCACCCCACAGTCCCGCGCCCAGCCACACGGCCATCCAGCCAGCCATCGCGCCTGCTGTAAAAATTCCCTCGATTCCAAGATTAAGCACTCCGGCTCTTTCGCACACCAATGCTCCGAGCACGCCAAAGATCAGAGGTGTCGCGATGCGCAAAGACGCAGCCCAAAAATTCGCGGACAGAAGAATCTCAAAAATTTCACTCATCTTCCGGCTTCCTTTCGGGCATTCCGGCCCACAAGATGAACCTTGAACCTCAGAAACAATCCAGACACCAGCACGCACAAGAGCGCCATAGCAACAATGAGATCAGCGAGATAATTGGAAACTCCGGTGGCCCGAGACATCGAGTCAGCCCCGACAAAAATACTGGCGATAAAAAGAGCCGCGAAGACAACCCCGATCGGAGATAGCCCAGCAAGCATCGCAACCACTATTCCGGAGTAGCCAAACCCGGGAGATAGGTCGGCTGTCAGATAACCCTTCAGGCCGGCGACTTCTCCGACCCCTGCCAGTCCTGCAAGCGCACCTGAAATCAGTCCGACACGGACGAACGTTGCAGTTACGGGAATACCGGCATGGCGAGCCGCGTTAGCGTTTTCCCCAACGGCTCGAATTTCAAACCCCCAAACAGTCCTCTTGAGGAGAAAATAGACACCCAGCGCGCACACCAGAGCAATGATCAAGCCCCAGTGGATTCGCATTCTAGCCATGAGTTTCGGCAGAGCGGCTTCATCCAGGATTGGTTCCGACTGTGGCCACCCCATGCCCATGGGATCCTTCATGGGTCCTTCCAGCATCATTTGAACAAACAAAAGAATGACGAAATTCAGAAGGAGGGTTGTTACAACTTCGTCAACACCTAAGCGTGTTTTCAGCAGCGTCGGCCCAAGCATTACCAACCCGCCTGCCAAAGCACCTGCCAGCACCACGGCAGGCACAAGTACAATCGGGTGTGCGGATATCATGCCTGTTCCGACGGCAACCGCCGCTAGGGCACCTGCATAAAGCTGCCCTTCAGCACCAATATTCCAAAGTTTGGCGCGAAACGCGACTGCGGCTGCCAACCCGGTTAGAATAAGAGGTGTCGCTCGAGTGAGCATTTCAGTAAATGCAAACAGAGACCCGAATGCGCCTTTGGCCATTAATCCATAGGCTTCAAACACAGACAGTCCAGCAAAGAGCATCGGGATAGCAGCCAGAACCACTGCTGCAATTGCAGCGGCGAATGAAACGCCAATCAATCGAGATACCGCAACAGGTCCCCGGGGCTCCAACCGTATCATGCTGCGTCCTCTTCAGAATGACCCGCCATACTCAATCCCAAGGTGCCTCGATCCAGTTTTTCGGTTTGCTCCGCCGCGGAAAGAACACCGCGGTGTATCACCGCAATCCTGTCGGAAAGACGTAGAAGTTCATCCAGATCTTCAGAAATGAGAATGACGCCGGCACCGCGTGCTCTGACTGCAAGCAGACGCTTGTGCACATCTGACGTCGCCCCAACATCCAGCCCGCGGGAAGGCTGCGCTGCAAGAACCACCTTGGGTTCGGTTTCCAACGTCCTGGCGAGAACGATTTTTTGAATATTTCCACCCGAAAGCAGTCGAGCAGGGCTATTTTCGCTCTGACAGCGGATATCATAAGACTTGATAAGATTTCTGGCGCGTTCGCGGAGCTCTGTAAATCTCAACAGCCCAAATCGTTGATTTTCGGGTTCGCGAATTGACTCAATCGCCAGGTTTTCGGACACAGTCATGGCTCCAACAACGCCGTCGCGGTGCCGGTCTTCGGGTATCCGCGCAAGCCCACTGTCAATCATTTGCCGGACACTGGCTTTACCAAGATCAACTCCTTCTAGCTGGATCGATCCCCTGGCTGCAGTTTCCAGTCCTGAGATTACGCGCGCCAGCATGGTTTGGCCGTTGCCAGAAACACCTGCAATACCGAGAATTTCACCGGATTTTAGTTCAAGATTGACGTCGTGCAGCACATCTCTGCCCTGACCGGCAAATATGCCATTCAAAACAAAAAGAGGTGCGCCTGGTTGGTTGGGTTCTCGGACCGTCTCAGTGATTTCATGCCCTACCATCAATTCGGCCAATTGCCGTTGATCACACCCATCACTGGGAAGGTCTGCAACTTTTCGCCCCGCCCTCAAAATCGCAATACGATGCGAGGAGGCAAGAACTTCGGCAAGTTTGTGCGAGATAAAAATGATCCCAAGACCATCTTCTGCAAGTTTCTTCAAAGTAGCAAAAAGCGTGTCGGACTCTTGAGGCGTCAGCACCGCTGTTGGCTCGTCCAAAACCAGCACGCGGGCGTCACGATAGAGTGCCTTCAAAATTTCAACCCGTTGTTTCTCACCAACAGAAAGCTGGGATACTCGCGTGTCCAGACTCACGGTAAGACCGGAACGGGACATTAGGTTTTCGAGTTTATGCCGCGCTGGCAGCCGTGCAGATTTCAAGGCGGAAAGCGTTTCGGTACCTAAAAGTATATTGTCGAGAGCGCTCAGGTTTTCCGCGAGTGTGAAGTGCTGATGCACCATGCCTATGCCGGCTACAAGCGCCGCGTTGGGCGAGCCTGGCTCCAGCGCAGATAGATCTCCATCATTCGATCCGACCAGAACTTTCCCCTCGTCAGCAACATAGTGGCCGAAGAGAATATTCATCAATGTGGTTTTCCCGGCACCATTCTCACCGAGCAAAGCAAGGATTTCGCCCCGATGCAATTCCAGCGACACGTCCCCGTTGGCGGTAAGTGCACCAAAACGTTTTGTAATACCGTCCAGTTTCAGGATGGGCACAGCTTGCGAACCGTCGGTCTCCATCACGGTCTCCGAAAATCGAAATGCTCAAGAAAATGTTCAGTGCAAAACTGAGGTACAGATCCGATGGCGGCATTCACCGCCACCGGATTTTGGAACCCACTGGTTACATTGTGGATTTCGGTTCGCTGTCGTTCACATTGACGCGGAACAGGCCACCAAGAATTTCCTGCTCTTTTTCTTTGGCTGCCTTGACCGCATCTGCCGGTGCAAGTTTTTCATCAACGACAAAGCTACCGCCGCCGTAGGACATGAAACTGAAGGGGCCGTAATCGGCAGGCTCAAATTGCCCGTCAATGACCGCGCCGATGGCACGATCAACAGTTGGCTCCATATGCCAGAGTGCAGAAGACAGAATCGTGCCGGGATAATCATTGGCTGTATCGATCACATTCCCGATTGCCAAAAGCCCCTTTTCCTTGGCTGCGTCCGACACACCAAATCGCTCGGCGTAGAGAATGTCCGCACCTTTATCGATCATCGCAAAAGCCGCTTCTTTCGCCTTGGGAGGGTCATACCAGGAATTAATAAATGTAACGAGGAATTTGACGTCAGGATTGACCGCCGTTGCCCCTTCCATGAACCCGTTCATCAACCGATTCACTTCCGGTATTGCATAACCGCCGACCATGCCAATCACGTTCGATTTGGTAGTCGCACCAGCTATCATGCCTGTTAGGTAACTTGGCTCATGTATCCAATTGTCAAAAACGGCAAAGTTTGGTTGCGCCGGACCGAAGGACGATCCCATGAGGAACGCCGTGTCAGGATATTCGGCGGCTACTTTGCGCGCGGCACGCTCAACTGCAAAGGCTTCGCCAACCACAAGATCCATGCCCTGTTCTGCATATTCGCGCATGACACGCTCATAGTCGGTATTGGCAACGTTTTCAGAGAATGTGTAGGTGATGTCGCCACGAGCTTCGGCGGCTTTCAGCGCTTTGTTGATGCGGCTCACCCACTGCTGCTCCACAGGAACCGTGTATATTGCAGCGACCTTGATTGGTTTGTCCTTTGCCTCGACGCTCTGAGCGCCAACGACTGCAAAAGCTGCAACGGTCAAGGCTATTTTGAGAACTGAACGTCTTGGCCAAGACTTGGCAGATTGCCACCCCCTGAAAAAAATCATAGCGAACCTCTGGATTTTATAATTGATCCAGCATTGTGATCACAGAAGCATCAGCAGCACAATAAGTGCAGAGGTTCGGAAGTGAATATTTTTATCAAATGGACAAATTTTCATCAGAAGCTGGCACTTTATTTGGCAAAAGAACAACGCTGAGCACGTAATGATGATGCACCGATAAAAGCACACCATTTTACTATCGCCTCGAAGGTTACAGAATTCGCGAAATTGAATTTCGTTTTGAAGACGAATGCCAGGCAACTTATCCTACTTACCTTTTTCAGTGGTTTTCACCCACGTATTGTAGATCTTCGCCACAATTTGGATGACGAGCCAGAACGCACCAAGGATTGGCAATATTAGTTGCGCTTCTATTGCAATCCATTCGACCACTTTGTGAACTTGCGACCAAGCGACAGCGCCGACAGCAACCGGCGCGGTGATCATGTCTTGTTTATTCATTTCCGCCCCCTGCAAAGCCTGTCTTGACTCCGTCGTACCATTGGCCGCAACGCCTAACGCGAGCGTTTGCTCTGCCAAGCGCCTGGTCAGTCCGCATCAAGGCAACGTCCAACGGTTCCCCGACCCGAACACCTGATTTCTCTTTGCGCCGGCAATCATCCGGATAGCCCGGCAACTCTTTGGATGCTTCCGTTTGCCCGGCCTGTGTCGCGGCAGCGCGCAGCCGATCGTCAACGGTTGCGCAAGCGGTCAATAAGATCAGGCTGCAAAACGCAACTATCCTCGACGGTCGAAACATAGTGTTCCAACTCCTGTGCTACGGCTTCCGCTTCCGCATTGGCCATTTCGATTTCAGATTGAATGCGCCGGTTGGCCTGATCGGTGACGACTTTCCGGCGTTTGAGTTCTTCCAATTGAACCCGCGCTGAGGTGAGTTCTGCCTTGGCGACAGACTCAACAACCGCTTTCCGTACCGCGCTTGACTTGTCGACCTGGTGCCAAACAAAAAGGCCGCCCAGAACGGCGGCAATGGTGAGAGTAGAACAAGCAACACGGCTTCGAAGGATGAAACCTAGCACCCCGATCATTTGAGGTCTTCCAGGCATAGCCTGTGCTCGGCGGCGCGGCGGTTCACAAGACCCCTGATTGTTCGGCCACCAGCCTTCTTGAACCAGGTCGCAGCATCACAGGCGCCTTTAACGTCACCACGATCGAGCCGCTTACGCGCCGTTGACCGGCAGAAGCCCCCTACCCCGATGTTGTAAGTCAGAGAGACAAACGCGACATAGGACTTGCCAGGAATGGCATCAGGGTTCTTCAGGCACTTGCGCATTCCGCGTTCGTGCTTCTTGAGCGAGGCCAGCAACATTGCGTTGCATTCGGCCTTTGTGTGCTTGTCCCCAAGCTTCACCCCGTATGTTTCGCCGTAACAGACCGTTGGAACGCCGATCACATCACGATAGGCCGTCAGGCGCAGACCTTCCCAGGCACCTACAAGCGCGATCGCAGCCGCGCCAACAGTGCCAACCAGGCGGGTTTTACGTGCCATTGTCTTTTCCTTTTTGTGCAAGAATGCGGGCAACGAATGCGCCCGAAGTGGAAAGAGCCGAGAGAAGCGCCAGGCGTCCCGGCTCGATGACTTCGCCCATGAAGGGCAAAGCGACTTCTGCACCTGACAGCAGGGCAGCAAGGATCATCAGGCGCACACTCCAAGCCCTTCGCAGGACGATACAAGTTTCATTTTGGAAGCCTCAGAGGCCTAGCCTGGTGCGGCTAAGGCCATGATAAAGATCATCGCCCACCACAGGGCACCAATGAGCATTTCAGAAAGCGTATTGCCCCAGGTCGATCGCCAGCGGAGAGCGTAGGCACCGACACCGAGTAAACCGAACGGAAACGCAGCAAAGAGAAGCCAGGGAGAAGCGCCAGACCAGGCGGACCAGATAAGCAGCGTTGGCAGAACAAAGAGCCCCAGGCGAAGAAACATTGCGATATGGTCAAAGCCGAATGACACCGAGTCCATGACCTTTACAAACAAGTCGTTTCGCCGCGGATCGTTTCGCTGTTGTTCATCGTGACGATGCAGATCAAACCAAAGCCCCCAACCTGGCGCGCCCCAAAAAACAAAACCGGCCAATATGACCAGTCCTAGTCTTGGATCCAGAATGACGGCTGTCAGTGCAGCGTAGATCACCGCCACATAAAACAAGGCTCGACCTGGAAGGCGATCGGTCAAGCTGGACATTCCGCCGCCGCGGATACGATTGAACACCATGAAGACCGGCAAGACCGCCAGCCAGGTAAGAGCAAGCCAATACATGGGCATCCTTTCAGGCACAAAAAAACCGCCTCAAGGGCGGGTGTGCTTAGGTTGGTTTTGCTTTAAAACCCCAAAATTTAGGACGTAAGGACATCCAACGTTAGGGCTTTCAGATCTTCCGGCGTTTCAGCCGCCTCAATAGCAGCATGAGACGGCGCATCCCTCAGTTTTTGAGCAGCATGCTCGACATCTGACAGGGTTCGTTTTTCCGCTGCGGTGAGAGCCGCATAGACGGCCTTGCGCGTCAGAGGCAGGGCTACCCGGTCCACTTCCGCAAACTTGCTTTGCCGCTCAGTTCGCACCTTCGCCCGGTGGATCTCCCGAGCGCGTGGCATATCAACATCAATCACGTTAGCACCGGTTATCGCCCAAGCGTCCCGAAAGACACGATCAGACGGGAAACTTGTGTTTTGAGTATCAAACTTCTTACCGTCGATTTCGATGTACATTTTATTCATGCCGTCATTCCCCCTGATTTATGACCCATGCGTCTCGAAAAGTTCGGTCTACCGGGATGGCCTCAACCGGAACGATTTTCATAATTTGGCGGTTGCCCCTGTACTCCCAAACATGGCGGGGAATGTCTTTCATAATGAGATACTCGATGGTCTGTTCTTCGGTCATCGGCCCCAGCGGTTCTGCATAGGGATGTCGTTTTGGTGCGCTATCTGGTTCCGCAGCATCCAAAAGGTATGAACCAATGGGTGGAACAATACCTCCTGCTATCGCTGCCGCCATGAAGTTTGGGTCGGGGATCAAGACAGCCGCAGGAGCGTCAAAATCGTCAGGATCTTCATAGATGACCCTGTACTTGGAATGCACAGGTTCCAGATGTTCCGTGGCCTTCCTCAGCCTATCAAACAGTTTCATCATGCCAGGGTCCCAAATGCCACCGAAGCTGCATACGCAATGTCATGAAGGTTCGATCCGGAACTGACGACGTGGTACTCATAACTACCAGCGGAAATTGTCCGCATTTGCATGTGCCTATCCCATGCATTGGCAAGTGTTCCATTTCCGAAGGCAACGGGATACTCGGAAATAGCCATGTTGTTTGCGATAGTTACGACTGTTCTACCTGTTCCAACATCGGAGATAGACGTGATATTTTCACTCGTCACCAACGACTGTGTGCCAACCAGATCAACAGACGCATAGGCAGCAGCAACACCACGGAGAGAATTTCGCATTCCTTCCCGAGTGTTTTTTCTGAGGAAGGCATCGTTCGATGAAAAGAAGACGGTATCACTGTCTCGATCAGAGGCACTGTGGCTCATGTTCAGGTAACTACCATACACGTAGCGTCCGGTGATGTCGCCGCTACTGTTTCGCTTAACAAGCGTGTTACCTGTTGCATTCACATCTTGAGCAGCCGAAGGGCCTTCAGGGCCTGTCGCCCCTGTAGCCCCTGTAGCCCCTGCCGCACCCGTTGCTCCCTTTTCCGCCAACATGCCCCAATCAGAAGGCGACGTACTTGGATTGTCGCCGATCGTAGTTCTAAGCGCGATGTAGGACGAACCATTGTAAACAACAGTGTCGTCTTTCCCGTAGGTGGTTCCTGAGCTCCATGTGCCGCTGTAGGTGGAACCGGCAGGTCCCTGAATGCCCTGCGGACCTTGGGAACCTGTCGGACCCTGTGAGCCGGTATCGCCTTGAATGCCTTGAATACCCTGTTGACCTGTCGCCCCCTGCGGGCCGGTCGCGCCCTGGCTGCCCTGGACACCCTGAATGCCTTGCTCACCCTTGGACGCGATAATGTCCCACTCGGCAGACGCGTCAGTTGGAATAACGTTGGTATTGGGGGCAACGCAGATGAAATAGGAGCCACCATAATAAACGCTGTCTCGGGCAACATAGGCCGTGCCTGAGTTCCAGGTGCCTTGCGGTTCGATACCTGCAGGGCCTTGAATACCCTGATCGCCTTGAACACCTTGCTCGCCCTGGACACCTTGAATGCCCTGAATACCTTGCGGGCCGGTTGGACCTTCCGAACCTGTAGGACCAACAGCACCTTGAATTCCTGTCGGGCCACGCCCGAAGTTCACCCCGGCCGACCAATGATCAACTGTGTTGGAAAGCTTCCAGTAGAGAACACCGAGTTCGGTATCAAGAAACGAAAAGCCTTCAGGCTGCGAACCCCAAGTTGCCTGATCAGCCGTTAGACCTGCCTCGTCAGGCTCAAAGGATTTTCCAATTGGGCCTTCCGGACCTTCCGGGCCCTGGATGCCTTGCGGGCCTTGTGTCCCGGTCGGTCCGGCTTCACCCTGCGGACCTTGAACCCCAACGATACCTTGGGAACCCTGAGGGCCGACAATACCTTGAGGACCTGCCCCACCGATTGGACCTTCTGGACCCGTCGCGCCTTGAGCACCCTGGATCCCAACAGGACCTTGAAGACCTTGAAGACCCTGCACACCTGGCTCACCTTGGACGCCTTGAACACCTTCCGGGCCCTGGGCACCTGTAGGCCCTGCCGCGCCTTGAGGACCGGCGTCACCAATGGGCCCTTGCGCACCTGGCAGGTTGGCAATTTCCAGAACCTGCTGAAATGTCGGAATGTCGGAGTTTTCCGCGGCCTCAATGCCGTTGATCACCCTCCGGCCTTCCAGGTCAAAGCCGCCGTTTTTCTCTCTCAAAGCACTGGTGGCAACCGACTGCATGTTGATTGCTGTTCGGTCCATTGCCCGTTCCATGACAGCCGGGTCAATTTCCCCGCCCGCCAGGCTGTAAGGCTGGTCATAGTCGCTAACCAGTAGAACCGTCAGGGTTTCCCCTGCCTGCAGCGCCGAAGCATCAAAGAGAACCGTTCCAGTGGAAAAATCCCCACCGGCAAACGACCAGTTTCCGGGGCTTTGCTGATAAGTCCAAATCGTTGTGCCCCCTTCTGCGGTGGTGTGGACGACCTGAAGGTTGGTTTCATCGACAAACTGAAACGGCAAGTCGATACGATCGGTCACACCGTCGCCCTGTATCTGGGCGCGGCCTTCCGTCAAGGCTGCTACTGTCATTGGTAGACCTTTTGGTTCGAGGCGGCTGTCGCCGCGGATTTGTAATTTTAATTTGTGTGGGGTTTGGTGATCTTGCTCACCCTAAGCTTCTGGACGTACGGGCTTATGGGACCAACCATCAGGCTTTAGAAGCCTTAATTAGTCACGAAGCCTATGGCCTAACCGAATGGCGCATTATTCAACGCTTCATCGAAGACAAATTTCTCGATTAGAATGTGGTTCCGCCGCATGATTGAAATTGAATTTAACCGCCAGCAGCAAAAAGCGCCCTATAGATTGCTGCTAAAAACCCTTCAGAACCAAGACTTCTGAAGTCACCGGACATCGCTTTCTCTTTGTACGCATAGTCCAGGTTTTTGCGCCGCGCTGTATTTTTGGTTTCGCCCAATTGCTGCGCAACTTCCCTGTGACTTTTCCCGAATGTACCCGTCAGCAAACGCCATTTTGCCTCAGCATCCTCAAGATCACCCGGTCTGTTTCCCGCGTACCGCAGTGATAGAGGCGCAATGTCGAATATCGCTGAGAGTTTTTCCTGAGCCTGGACCATCTTGTCTGGGTCTTCTCCGTTCAGATCGACTAACACCTCCTTGGCATACGACCTCGACAAAATACCTTTTGCCGCGAGCAGTCTGTGTGCCAGTGCGGTGCGATCCGTTTCATCGTTTGTCAAAAAGACAAAAGCGCGTTCCAGACGGTCGTTATCTTCCGGCGAAAACGGATCACCTTTTTCAGACCCGCCAACCCAATCGACTGCTTCTAGGTCCAATTCCTGCTCGCGGATCTGATCCTGTAAATTGTCAAGCATTCGCTTTTTTTGATGCACATCCAGAAAACCGCTGTCGTGAATGTCCTGTGGGTCCGTTGCCAGGGGGTTTTCGCCTATCAGAGCGACGAACCGCTCTTCTTCCAGAACGGCAGCGGCCGCTTTTTTCCTGAACGCCCCAACAAGTAATTTTTCTTGCGTGTGCCGTGGCAGAACTTGGGCACGCTGATCAAAAATCGAAGAAATTTCAGTGATTTTTCCCGGCTCGGTTCCACCTGTCTTTTTGTTCGGCCGACCCTGGTTTTCAATTGCTGCAGGATCAGTTTCAATACCGTCACCGCTCAGTGATTGACGCTTGTTCTTTAACGCCGTCAAACCGTCAATCTGTTCTTGCAAGGGGCGCGTGTTAACCCAGGCCTCGGCGAGGGTTTCCTGTCCTTGCTGGAGCAGTTTTTCTTTCTGTGACATCTGCAAGGGAGCCGCATCCAGGGTATTCCCGATCCTCTGCCAGGCGCGGTCGAAGGCCTCATGATCGCCGCTAACCTCATCAGCCAGCTGGCTGGTGATCTCGGAAACGCTCTCAACATAGTAGGTCTGGCTGTCGGTGTATTCCTGGGCAGCCAGACGGTTGGTGTAGTGTTTCCGGTGTTGTTGAATTTCTTTCTCAGCCTGCGGTCGAACCGATACCGGAAGGTCTTCAAGCATTGCCCGGCTTGCCTCCTGCTGAAGAGCAAGCCCCTTTTCCACGTAGTTTTGCTCACCGGCCCGGGATCTTTCGCGGCGTTCGTCTTCCAGCAGCTTTAAAAAAGCATCCAGTTTCGCGAATACTTTCTGATATTCAAAATTGTCTGCGCTCTTCTGCTGTTCCTCGGCACGTTTCTTCAGGCGTGCGTCCTTCGTATTTGCTGCCTTCTGGGCCAGGTTTCCAATTACGCCTGCAGAATTTCCAATCTGCCTGCCAAACCCGGCAACTGCCTCACCAACCGCTGTGTCGGCGACTACTTGCGGGTTGCCGACACCCGGCAGGCTTTGGGTGCCGTTGAATTTTAGAAGTCTTGCCATTTTTGAAGAACCGCTTTTATTGGAATTTAGTCAGGAATTTCCACCGAGATCCGGTGTCCCGGTCAATTTTTTGAAAATTGGTAATATGCATTCCCAAGTGTCGTGAAAGCGCTTGTCACCCCACCCAAAATTGCGCTGGAGGCGCCGATCCTGCCCGCCCGTCGGCTGGAATGCGCGCGCTCCCGGGCGGTGTTTGCCTCAAAAGCTAGATTGTCCCGCTGGCCTTCTGCTCGATATCTGATCGCTTCAATATTCTGGGCAATTTCGTAGTCGGTATCGTCTTGAACATCGACGAGCGACCCGGTTTGCGACAGGCCGCGTTCGGCGCTCACGGCCCGGTTTTGCCCGTGTATCCGCTCTCGTTGCTCCAAGGTGCGCTTGCGCTCAAACGAGGCCTGCGTCTGATTGACCTGTTTTTGCCTGTCTGCGAGCTCGGCTCGGCGCTCTTCGGCTTTGGCCTGCGCTTCCGCCTGCTGGCGAACCCCCTGGGCTTGCACAGCGCCGCCGGCAAGCGATCCCGCAATGGAAACCGCCGCTATAACTGCTGGATGACACATGATTTAAGGCTCCGCATCTGTTCCAAAATTGATCGCCAGGATGGTTGAAGGCTTGCCGCCGCTGGCTTCCAGGGCAAGTTGACCACCGTCTTCCCAGCGTGTTTCAATCGTCTGATCCAACACGCCTGAACGTAGCGGCGCAGGTGCGCCTGCAGCATCACCTGCCCGGTAATAAATCAGCTCATCCATGTAGGTTTCATCCGCGCCGACTTTCAGCGTTCCCGTTTCCAGAACCGCAATCGAACAATTGTCGACGCGCATTTTTCGGCCCAAGGATGCCCCGTCCTGCGTATTGATGGGAAAGGGCAAGGTCTTAGCCCGTGCAGTCACGTTGAAACCAACCAGAATTTTCTGCGCCAGCTGCCCGTTCGGCAGGCTCACTTCGCCCCCAATCACCTTTGCAGGATAGTCGGTCCCATCTGCAAAAAGGGTCACATCTTCCCCTTCCAGATAGCCGAACCCTGAAAGGCTGTTGACGGCAACGCCGTCGTAGAGGGAAGCACAATCCAGATGCCAGGCATCTTCAATCTGGTCGCTACGGAAGGGCCTCTGCATGATTTCGATGTAACGCCTCGTCTGACCGTTGATCGTACGTTTGACGATCATCCAGACTTCGTCCGACTGGTCTGCCGAAAGGTCCACCATGCACTCCACGGCGCCGCCAAAGTCATGGCGTTGCATGCCATACACTTCCTGCTGCCGTTCATAGGTAAAACCGATCCCTTTGCCAGCCTTGTCCCACTGCCAGATGATGCTGTCGGGGTACTGCTGGTAACAGGCACCTTTGATCCCGGAACGGAAGAGGTGGGATTGCACCTCGCTCACTGACTGTGAAACACGCCCATCTGACCCAAAATCATAAGCCATTTCGCGCATGTCCGTGCCGTAAGGCCCGAAATAGAGCAGCACAGACCCAACCTTGATCGGACTGACTTTGTTTGCCCCAAAATTCGTTTGCGGTCTCTGGTCAACATTGTCAGGACCATAAACGTCCTGATCCGTCGCCTTGCCAAGCGCGCGCACAGCCCGGGTTGTCCCGACGATCAGGTCGTTGTCATCAACCAGCCATTGAATACGGTTGACCTGGCCTGACAGAATGCCCGCTGTCACGGCATCCGAGGCTTGCAGAACATGCGAAACGGAGAAGTTGGAATAATCCTCCGTCTGGCTTTCCCAGACCTTTTGCGGTTCCTCGCTTGTTCCTGCAAAGGCAAGACGGCTTTTGTGCCAGCCGATTGTCTCCGGCCAGCCTGTCGTGTCCGACCATGACCCGAGACGCCAGGACGTCTGCGCCTTGGTATCCAGCAGGGATTGCCCGTAGAGCTGGACTTTGACCACTGTCGAAGAAGTTCGGCTTGTAATCTTGAACCACCGCCAGAAGCCGTCCGAGCCCCTGAAACGGATATGGCGGCCGACATCTGAAGTCTGAAAACCGGACGTTCCGTTGATACCGTTTGCGTTCGAAGCCGTGAGGTCGAAAGCTGTCTGTTCTTCCCCTGCCTGGTGAAAGACAATCTGCCCTATCGCCGAATTGTCGGAGGTTGAACCCCCGCCTTGCCTGAAACTCAGCCGGTAATGCGTAAAACCTGTCTCATTGTGGAAGGCATATTGCCGCCATTCGTTCGACGCCCAGGTGTCCTGCCCATCCTGTGTATCGAGAATGGTCCAGTCAGTGCCATTGTTGGAGCCCTCAAGGTTCCATTGCCAGGGCATGTCATCGTTCTGGCTGTTATCATTCGGCGCCTGCAACATATAGGCGTCAATGATTTTTGCGCTCGTGAACTGATACTGCACCCACCCTTCAGCACTGGCGGATAGAACCGTTTTTCCCTCAGACCGATTGAAAACCTGCCAGGCGCTTGAAGAACCATTGGACGCGGTTACAGTACCGCTTGGCGCCGTGTTTGAAGTCATGTCCGGCACAGGGTTGCCGGTGTCGGACGGCTCCAGGCTGGAAGATGAAATATTCACGTCCAGATATGGCCCGTCTTTGTACGCGAACGCCCCAATCGTCCAATTGGTTTCGCCGTGGCGCTTCAGGGCCTGTGGCCTGACACCCCCACCCACAATGAAGAGCGTATCCGTCGACTGTACAAATTTCAGCTCCGCCAGCACCTCTATCGAATACGGCGTTTCGACCTCGACGGTTCCGACACGCCCGGCGTTGGTAAAAACTCGAAAATAAAAGTCTCCGAATTCCAGCATGTAGTATTGGCCATTGCCATATTCGAACGGTATAAGCCAGCCGCCATCGGCGCTCTCTTTCAGCTCGGCTATGAATTTCGTCCCGCCTCTGCGGCGCAAACCGCCGCGTTTCAACGTGATGAAGTTTTGGCATTCGGCAAGTGAGGATCGGAACAATTCCAGATCCGAGCGATAGATCAGCTCAGGGTCGAGTTCGCCCCGGCTGAAGGTTGCTTGAAGGTGATAACTCATCGGTCTGTAATGATGTCCAGGTCAATCGAAGGAAGCGGTGTGCCCTGTTGCGCGTCAAATCCGCCAGCTTGTTCAAAGGCTTCGTTGGCGGCCTGGCGCAGGGCTTCGGCCCGGCTGTTCTTGCCGGTAATCACATGGGCGCAGCCCGCTGCCAGAAACAGCGAGAAACCGTGAACGAACAGAGGCGAAAACTCCGCCTCACTTGTCACCCTCTTGATGTGTCTAAGGGGAAACGGCGGCGCGAAATCGCTCATCAGGCGCTGTCCAATCACCTCAAACGGGATGGTCCTGCCATCAGGCTCACCAGCAACTGTCTGCTGGGGAATTCGCAGTGTGCCCGTCGGTTTCCTGTATTGATATGACCACCGGAAAGATGGCTTTTGTGTCTCTGCCGGCAGGTTCACCAGTTCCACCGCGAAATCCCAGTCATGCATGGCAAGATAGGTGTCGCGATGTGCTGCGTAGTGGTTCCGGAACCATCGGGAAGCAACGGATGAAAAATCGAAATCGCGGATCGGCGCTTCCTTCAAATGCGCAAGCGCAAGGTTCGCCATCTCCACCGATGTGTGGACAGTTCCAGACATATGAATTCTGCTTTCGCTAGGGAGCGTTTCCTAAGGGCGGAGTGCCGTCCGGAAACGCGAAAAGTGTTCTGGTTTAGGCTGCCGGCGGAAGGGTCAACTCGGCCTCGTAGCTTTCCAGCGCCCGAACGGCCTCTTCCTTGTTCATGGCTTCGACACCGGTGTAGTCGGCTGCGATGGACTGCTGCGTCTTCCAATGTTCCTTGCGCCAGCCACTGGGCAGCGGCTTGACCCGCAACGGAGCTTTCGCGGCCCTGCGTTTCCTGTTCCAATCGGCCGACAACACGTTGGCTAACTCTTCGCGCCGTCGGTCTGCACGGGTCATCTCTTCACCGTTCCGATCTTCAAAATCCTTTTCATGGGTTTCTTCTAAGCGCTGCAAATGCCGCAAACGACGCATGATGATCTCGTCCATTTCAAACCCTTTCATGCAAAGAAAAAGGGTGGCCTGAGCCACCCTGGTTGTGTTGCAAAACTCTGTTTTCGTTATCTCGAGCAACCTGGCGCCAAAGCCGTGGCCAAAGCCCCGGCGAGCTCCCCAACAGGCGTTCCAAACAAGTCATGAAAACCACTAGAAGAAAATTCGCACTACATGAGTAGCGCGTTCTATTTAGTGCCCAACCGGCCGTATTTCCGGTTTTTGCCTTGGCACCGGGACTGTCAATTTCTGTGGTGTGTTCTCGGCAGGATCCTGCCTCGCCGCACCGCCTTGCGCTTCGCGGCCTTGCACACCTTTTGCAGGTTTTTCTGATTGCCGCAGCGATGCCCGGCGCACATTTGCCTGAAACCTGTCCGTAACCTGGTGACGACGACCCGCTGCATCTTCATAGGCCAGTGTCATGCGTGGTCCATAACCCTCTTCATCCGTCCAGCCCAGTCCCCAGTCCTGACCGGTCTTTTCGTTCGGTGACAGATACCACCTGCCAGCCTTGATCCCCTGCCCTGCCAGAAACTCTTCCACGTCATCACGCACATAGCCATGTCCGCTGTTCTCAAGGCCGGGATAGACCTTTTCGACCGGATATTTCATCACTATCCCGTCCGCATCCGGTGCAAAGGCAGAAGGGCCCCACTTGCGCAGAAAACGCTCTACCGCCAGCATTTCCGCCGCTTCCTCGTGTCCATTCATGTCAAGGTAGCTTTTCCGCAGCAGTTCCTTGTGCTCGTCCAGTGCCTGCGCTTTTTCTTCGGGTCTGAAGCCAAAACTCTGGTATCTCTCGTAGGACGTCTTCCTTTGGAAAGGATCGCTTTTTACTGCCGACGCAGCAGACCCGTTCACATGACCCTGCTCCGTTTCAAAAGCTGGCGGCAGTATGGGCTGTGAACCGGGGATCTGTGCCGCGCCGGACAGTGGAACCTTTTCATCGCCCGCCAAAATGGTTTCCGGCGATAGCAGGTTCGATTGCGCAACCGGTACGTTTGACAGCACCTCGCCTGAAGCTGATATCTCGTTGACCTCTGACTTGAGGACATCTGCCATCTCTTCCTGCGAGGCTCCAGCCATGACAGCCTTTTCAACCGCTCCACCGCCGGTGACAAGCGCTTGCCGCACGTTGCCGAGCGACCTGGCAAGCTGATCCTCATCCGGGCTGCTGCCAAACAGACCGTCGATTACACTGCCAACCGCACCCGTCAGGGCATCCCGCCCCTCCACATAGACGCCAAAGGCTGGAGAACTTTCAACCGCATCGGCAATCCCGGCGAGTTGCTGTATGGTCTCGTTCTCCGGATAGGCAGCACCATAAAGCTGCGTCACCGCGACAATATCGTCGGCATTGCCCAGAATATCCCAGGCTTTCTTGAGTGGCCCAATCGGAGTCAAGGTGATTGCCAGGTCGATGCCTGCCTCCGACGCGAACCCCTTCAATCGCTCTTCGGTGAAATCAAGTCCGAGTGCCTGCGCAGCCTCCGGATAGGAAATGCCGCTTTCTTTGGCTTCCTGCGAAATAAGTTCAAGCAGCGCTACGGCTGTGGCACCGGTAATAATAACCGGCGTTCCGAGATCGAACAGTCTTCGAGCTTTCATTGAAGCTCGCATTCTCTCGCTCTTGCGGCTTTTCCGCTTTTCCAGGTCCCTGGGCCAGCGCGCATCTTCCTTGATTTTCTCTGCAGCTTCATAGCTTTTAGGCACTTGATAGCTGTGTTGTTCCAGCTTGTGGCTCGCACCGTACCCCCCGGAAAGCAAACTGGCCCTGTGTTCGGTGAATTGAGCCTCAGACAGCTCAACATCAGGATGTGTCATCAGCCAGCTCAGCGCGGACTTCATGCTGAGACGCTCAAAGGGAACTTTCTTTAGAGGATGGTGTTTACCGACCCTGTTGTCGAGAAAGTCCTGATCCGCACTGATCACTTCAAAGTAGTATTCGTTAGCATGGTCAAGCATGAACTTGCGGGCACCCATGTCCCAAAGTTCCTTGTTGTTGCCCTGGGTACCCGCTTTCCGGAGAGGATCGTACCTATTTTGTTCTTTCTTCAAAGCAAGGTTTATTGGCACCGCATCCAGGACTTTATTGCCCTGATACCGTTTTCCTCTTAGCCAGGTTTCAAACGAAACTCGCTGGTCTCGACTGATTTTTGTGACGTCCTTGTCGCCGGAAAACGATTGATGGACATATAAAAATCTGTCGCCTCGCGCGACAATCGCATCCAGTGCTTTGAAACCACCAAATTTGAGAATGGTGCCAAGCTGCGCCTGGTCGAGAAGAATGATCTTTTCCCGGCTAATGCAAGGTCTCCTTCTTCACTAGCCCTGAGTATGAAAGCGTATCGTTTAAGTAAAAAAGCCTTGGTTTCAGGAGACTGAACTCCAGGAAGGTCCCCCCGAAGAATGTCGCTCGCAACATCGACCCCGGCCAATCGAAACGCTGCATAAACGGGAGGATAGCCTGCTCTAAAGCAGAACCAGCGCCAGAACTCGTTCATCATCACAACGGCGTCTTCAGGGTAAAGTTCCATTTCAGGCGCATCGTCTTCAAACGGACCACTGGCATCCATCAATTTTTCCCACTCGGCAACCTCCTTCATGGCCGCAAGTGTGTCCTCATTTTCAAGAAGAATTTTTATAAAATGAAGAACCTGGGACACGGGTATCATGGGCTCCAGCTTGTTCAGAAACTGATACAGAAAGGCCACCCATTCGTTGTCCCAACGTCCCTCAAGGTCGTTAAACTCGTCCCGCCAACCGGTAATGTCTTCAATATCCGCCATTAGATTTGTCCCGAATTTCCTGCTCAAAAATGTTCATGAATTGTTCTAAAGATCAAGCTCCGCCAAATTTCTTGAAATCATCGCTGTAAAAAAATTAATCGCCCCGCTTGGCGATGGCGATCAATCCGTCCAATCCGAGATATTTCATGATCGGACCGATTTCGGCGGCGTCGATGGCAACAATCTTTTCCATCACACCTCCTCCCCTGGAAAGGAGATATACCGCGAATATTTCTCTTTGATAAAGTCCCTGGCTTCCACAGTTATGAGAGTTGTCAGCTTGCCTTCCTTCAATCGGATCGCCAGCCACGTCGCAACGATCAGATTGCTCTTGCCGAAAGGAACTTGGGCTTTCATCAGGTACCAACGTTCAAATGCAATAAATGTGTCGTGAGCCTCTATCGGGTTCAGATCCCAGAACTCGTCCTGGTGGGGCTCCAGATCATGCTCCTCAGTATAGGCAGCAAACCAGATTTTTTTCTTCAACGCCTCATGCAGCTCTTCGTTGGTGAGGGGCAGGTCGACCATCTGCACCACGTTCTCATAAGGCATCTTGCGGCCGCCGTAGCGCTTGTTTCCGGCGAAGAAAGCCTGCCCCTCTCCCGTCTTCTCAAATGCTTCCAGCTCTTCCCGCCAGCCGGTGATATCGTAAAAATCTGCCATCTTCCGGCTCCGGTTCATTTCCCGCACAATGTTCGTGAAATGTTCCAAACGCAACCCTGGATTGGCGGATGTCTTCTTGATATTGGGTTGGTATGGAAAACCTGCCGGGTCGTGCAGGCATAAAATCGCACTTTCCCAGTATGTCGGAATGAGGTCTGTTTTAGCCCGGTTCTGACGAAACGTCGAGCGCCCCTGAATGTCTGAAGCCCTTGTTCAGACGGGCATTTTCGAAAATCATCGCAGGTTCATCCGCTTCGCACGGCATTTTCGTTATGCGCTTTGAAGTAGATTTTTTTGAGCCTCGCCCCGCCCGGCTTGCGGAAGGGGCGAGGCGTTTTCGAAAGCCGCTGCTCAGAGCGCTTGCGGCTTTAGATATTCACCTTCAGGCAGGCGAGTTTGACGTTTTTTCGGGTGTATTTGCGATCCCAGTTGGCCGCATCGCGCAGTTCCGCTAGGTTCGCACCTTGAGATTTGGCCAGAGACGCCCCGGTGAAATCCATGCCCGCCGGATGGATCATTTCAAACCGGCGTGTTGTCAGGTAATCCGCACCACCGCCATCGCCGATATCCGGATCACGGGTAATTTCCGTGCCTTCATTGCCGTAAATCGTTGTCCGGTTGGGCACTTCGTCAATATGCATGAAGGCGCCGGGTGCAAACAGAAAGCAGGAATATTCATCGGAGTTTGCTCCGGTCGCAACCGGCATCATCTCCGAATGCACAACCATCATGCCTGCGTAATAAGGCAATTCGAACGGGGCTTCCGAAGGCTTCTTGAACTCGATCTTTTCATCGTCCAGCAGCGTGCCATATACGAAGCTGTGCATGGCAATCACACGCAGGTCGTCCAGGTTCTCGCCCATCGTCAACCGTGCCCGGTTAATCGCCTGATAGCTGACCCGGTTGGCCGCCGTTGGCGATCCGACATCGGAATAGATGGAGTAAACCATGTCGCCGGCGTCATTGGCGACATTGTCGGCGACCACACCCTCGGCAGTGGCGATGATGCGCTCTTCCTTGCGCCGCCCCCAATAGGAACCGATACGCTCGGCCACACGGTTCATGGCGCTGTCACCTCGGCCTGTCGCCGCGTAGCTCGCAACCGTCTTCGCACCGTATTTCTTGGCCAGTCGGTGCTTGTAGGCCTTCATGTCGCTGGCGGAAATCTTGCTGGTGGTGATCTTGTTGTCGCTGTCATCGATCACAGTCGGTTCGGCGTCGTCCAGATCCTCCCAGTAAGGCACCTCGATCTGGTTGCCACCGGCCTTGAAACGCTTGGCAATGTCAGGTGCCGGTGGTGCCAGGATGCCGGACTTTTCCAGCATGACCAGTTTCGCCGGCTTGTTCTCCGCCATATATGGCGTGAAAACGCGCGGTACGACGATGTCTGAAATTTGAGACGTCATTGAATGTCCTGTTTTTGGAGTTTTTTCGTAAAAAATCCGGCCGCAAATGGGCCGGAGCAGCGGACGTTTCGTCCGATTTCGGCCGACATGTTCCGCATGGAAAATGCCGGAATGTGTTTTTCCCGCGGGAGAACCCGGCTTGACCATTGATCAAACCACTGCGTCAGATCTGACAGCGATTCAGAAAACAACGAATGCATGAATCGCTCAGCGCACGTCGCAACCTGGCGGCTCCCAAGCGGTTCAGATCGAATTTTTCAGAGGTATTTGCAGGGTCTCAGCAAAGAAGGCTTGCCTTGGAGGAGACGCGTCAAACTGGTCAGTTGTTCAGCATTGCCAAATGCAACCAGTTTCGAAGTTTTTAGGCAACCTTCGTATACCCGAACATCTCCGGATCGCGCCTAGCGGCAACAATTAATTGCCGCGCCCGCGCAGGATTACGCTCCAGCATTTCGGCCTGCTGCTTGAGGTTGGGATTTTCTGGATCGAACGGGTTACCGGGTAAAGAACGGATGCGACCTGTCGGCGAAACTTTGCCGCCCTTTTCTCTGCTGGGCCTGCGGACAGGGCCTGAGCCAGAATGCTTTTGCAGGTCCTCCTTCGAGAAGGAAGGAGGTAAAAAATCTTGCGCACCAGACATCAACGGTTTGTTGGACTGGGGAATCTCGGGCAGATCCGGCCGGCTAGGCTTTGACCTGGGAGAGGAAATTCTTTGGCGTTGGCGCGAGCTTGAGTCTTGTAGTCCGATTAGTGCCTTGTTGGCTTCTTGATGACTGTCAGCGGGCTGAGAACTGGCTTTCTTGTCTGTTAGGTCATCAGAAGGAGATCGCCCGAAGGAAGGAACATAGCTTTCTGGAATAATGCTTTGATAGACCTCCACAGGTAGTGTTGCATATCGCCCCGGCTTCCCTTGAACAGCCCGGTAATAGTCCGAAATCATCGAGGCCTGTGCCTCGTTCGCCATCTTGTCGAAGGGAATACCTTTTCGCACTTCATCTGAATACTGATAATTGTTACTGAAAGGAGACTTGAGCTTATCGCTAACGTACGCGCCAAACATATGCCTCCCAAACGTCTGTTACTGAACAAGATGCGCGCCTTCATGGATAAACCATTCGGGTGCGGTCTGGCTGAAATCATCCGAATAGGCGAGTTTGCCGACCTTGATGTTGTTGTTGCTCACCATCCCGAATTTAGATCGCACGTACAAATTTCCAAGTTCGATCGTCGTTTGATAAAAATAATCGCGTTCTCCGTAAATTTCCGTCAAAAGGTCTATTTCGCCCTGCGTCAGATCTCTTTTCTCACTCATTTATATTTACTCTTTCTTTTATCTGGCAGGCCTGTTCAAAAAACTCCATGTACTCTCTAAAATTCTCGTCCTTGCTGTACTCATCCAAGCTCTTGATATAACCTTTTCTGAACGCCATCTCGGCACAATCCACTTGTATTTCTCCTGAAAAACACTTGCCGATTTCGTCCAAAGATCCTTGCCCAAGCAAATCCCTGGTTTCTGGCTGTTCATGCGCGTCAAAGAAAAGAGGAGCTAATTCTTCCTCAAATTCGGATGTTCTTTGAAACGAATGGATCAGAAGGAACGACGCGAGTTTCAAATATTCAAGCCCTTCGCTCGGTTCGAAGTCCTTGCCCGCGTTCGAGACAACTGTTTGGGCGAACAGCCAGAACAGCGGCCTGTTCTCCGGATCAATTGTCGAAGTCCACTCCCGGTAGCTTGGACAGTGTTTTTTCTCTTCTTCTTCCGAACTATGAACGCTCGACACGGCACTCATTAGAACTGCAAGCACAAAACAGCCAAGTTTTACAAATCTCATGATTTTTGCCCTGAATATTTCAAGCGAATAGAGCTTCGCCACTAAGAAAGAAAATAAGCTCGAGGATAACAACTTACAGTTATTCTCTTTGAGACACGAAAGTCGTCTCGTTCGATCATTTCGACTAGCTGCTCAAATCTCAAACGTCACGCAAGAAACGCTGTGGTCGAGCGAAAGCCCGAACAAGTCAGGATCCCGCCCCGCGGCCATGATCATCTGCCGTGCCCGGGCCGGGTATCTCTCAAGGAGTTCAGAATTTCGTTGAAAAGCACTTCTTGAGCGCTTCGAATTTTCAAAACCACTGCGACCCAACCCACGTGAACGGCATCAATTCACTGCTGTTTCGCGATAAGATCAATCCGACTTTAAAACACTCCTGAAGGGTACGCTCGCAGGTCTTGTGAAGATCAGCGCCTGCGCTATCAGACAATCAATCTGTTCCTTTGAAGCGGGCATAGCGCCTGAGTAGACGATCATGCTGTTAAATTGCGGACGTTCGTCATCATATTCAACAAATTCGGTTGCAGAAGAGCAGTGCTTATCGAGCAAGTCTTCCCTGTAATAAAACTCAGCGCCTTTCAGATTATCCAAAGGAGGGCCCAGGTCGATTGCAATTCCCGAGACGCTTGATCCTCTCAAGTTCAATCTGTAGAGGCCCCACGCCAGGTTGTGGATATACTGTCCCCTTGGATCAAGAATTTCAGACACTTCCACATCACCTGACCCGAGACCTTCACCCCAATCCTTGAGTTCCTTGGAAAGATCCAGGTTGAGCGCAACAATTGTGTCCGTTGTCTGATAATCAATCATATTAATTGGAAAATCGTAGTACTTCTTTCTTCCATATGGCAAATGTACAAATTCAAATTCCGGAACCGTTGGAAAACTGGCTGCGTTCTTCTCAATTTCTTCTTCTGAAAATCCAAGATAGAGCACACGTATTTTTTTTCCGAGTTTAATCTTCGACTGTGCTGAGCTGTCTTCTGAATTCACATAGTCTTTGATCGCCTGGTTTAAAACCAGAGGCTGCTCCTCCCAGGGAATTTTCTGATTTTCTTCTGCCAGAGCCCCTTGAGTAAAACCGCACGCACAAGCAAACCAATAACCCGAACAAACAAACTTAAAAAATCGATTGCCAACAAGCATCATGTCGTCCCCGTTCTTGCACCCCGGCCAAGCGGCCAACTTGAAGTTTTACCGTCAAGTATGTTCATTCTTTGTTCCAAATCAACCCGTGATTGCAGATTCGTATTGAAACGGTTCTCTTTTTTGGATCAAAGCCCGAACAACTGAGGATCGCGGCGGGCAGCAACAATCAATTGCCGTGCTTGAGCGGGATTGCGCTCCAGCAACTCAGCTTGTTGCTTGAGATTGAGGCAGTCTCTCACAAAACAGGTGGTGCCGCTCCCAATGCATCTCAAAGCCGAAAAAGTTTAGGGTCACGGCCTGCTGCCAAAATCAGCCGCTTCGCCATGATCGGATCCCGCTCAACGAGCTCTGCTTGTTGATGGAGCCTTGGGCTCGCTAAATCGAAAGGGTTGAAACGGCCCAACTGGCCAACTTCGCCATGAGTACGAAATCGTTCCGTTTTTACTTGAGGCACCGGAATATCGCCTCGTGTGTCTAATTTCCCCGAATTTGGTGAAAAATGGGGCTCGGGAATCTGGTTAGCGCCGGGCATTAAGGCTTTATTTGAATTAGAATAATCTAACCTTTTTCCATTTGCAGGACTCCGGTTCGGTACTGGTATTTCATCAAATTCAAGTGGCCCAATTTTTCGCTTTAGTAAATCTGTATCTTTGTTTGAAGTGCTGCTCCAATCGGTTCCCGATGGGTTAAAATCTGGTGCAGTTAACTTAACTCGCTCCTCACCAATCAATTTCTGTCCCAAAAGAAACGCTTTACTGCCCTGACGACCTCTAACTTCGCCTTTTTGCACTTCAGAGCCATGTGTATCTGGCTCATCTAGTTCAGACATTTCTATACCAAAGAACTCTCGCAACGCCGCACGGCCTTCGGGCGTGTTTCCTTTGTTTAGCAGAGCACCAGCGCTATATTGTTGCTCTGCATGGAACAGAGAATCATAGGCTTTTCCATCAGTTGAAACTCTGGGACCTTCATCCGTCATTGCTGAGTTAGCTATCAAAATACCTGCTGCGATATCATAAGCATCTCTGTAAAAACCGCCTTTTTTCTTTAGCGTGTCCAAGCTTTCGAAGAGCTCATCCGTCCAGAGCATTGGACCGTGACCGTACTCCTCCAATAAATACCCCTGGAATTGTGACAATTCCCTAAGTGTCATTGGATCAATTTCTTCCCCTTCAAGTATGTCGTATTCTGTTACATTCATATTAGCCTTCCCGCAGAAGTTATATTTTTACTGATTTTTGTCTATCAATAAACAAGGAACGCAGATGCCATCTGGTTCGCAGAAAGCTGCACAGCGCGCTCCTAAACCCTGAACAACGCCGGGTCCCGCCCTGCGGCCATGATCATCTGCCGTGCCCGCGCCGGACTTCTCTCCAGAAGTTCTGACTGTTCCTTGAGGTTGGGGCTGTCGGCGTCAAATGGGTTCGCTCCGCTTCCCCCCCCGCTCAGCCCTGAAAGGCCATCTTCGGCAAAGGACCGGTCGTGAATGAATGACAGCAGCTTTACCGCCACCGGGTCGGCCACCTGTTGCAAGCCGTTTTCGTCCGCTTTTGTCAGCGCGCCCTTGTCGGCAAACCAACCGGTGATATCGAGCCCGGACGCCTTCAAATTGGTGAGGGCCCGATCTGCCTTGGCGACAACGTTCTGGTATCCGTCGCTTTCCGGCGGGCCATATTCGCGGACCAGATCATAATGGGCGGTTTCAGCCGCCTGGGCCTGTTCCAGCGCAGCGCTGGCGGCAGTGTTTTCCTGATTGGTATACTGCTCGGCCATTTTGCCGACCCAGCTGTCATGCAGCTTTTGCGCTGCCTCCGGATGCAGTCCGGCCTCCTGGAACCAGCCGCCAGCTTCCTCGGCAAAAGCCTGGTCATAAGGGAATCTCTCCGGCAGGGTCTCCGGCATCTTGAATTGATAGCCGTTTTTTGGCGTCCAGCTCTTTGAAATGTCGCCATAAAAGGCAGATTTTTCGTCTGCACTCGCCGCCTCGCTAGGCAGCATCACCGCGTCCGTCAACTGATCCTGAAGCGCACGATAGCCATTGAGGACGCTGCCGGTATCCTGCCAGCCGTTTTCGGAGGCGAAGGCGCGATGCTCCTCGCTCAGGCCGGACAGAAAACCTCCACCTGTGTCAATCGGTTCCTGGCCATCGGCACTGAAGTCAATTTGGTCGTCCATCGTCAAATATCCTCGTCGTGTTCAAACTCGGGAAGCGTTTCCAGCCGCGCAGCTGCCTGCAGGGCGGCATGCTCTTCCGGAGGAAGGCGGATCATGGATAGAATGCGCGCATAAAGCGCCTTGCGGCCGTCCAGGTAGCCACCTTCCCTAGGGCCAAGGTCCACGGGCGGCGCCCGGTAGATCCCGCATTCCGCGGCCAGGTCGGCCAGAATGGTTTCGCCATCCGGGCACAAAAAAACCGACCGATAGGCCCGCTCCAATACCGCTGCTCTGTCCTTGCGCCGTCGGGCAATCCGCCTAAGACAATGCCAAACCATCCAGGCCTCCCTCTTCACCCAGAGTTTTCAGCATTGGCGCACTGTCTTTCGCCATCCGGGCCATGCTTTCGCCAGCCGCCAACTGCTGCTGTTGATCGGCCTCCGCCGCCCGCTCCTGCCGCAGTTTATCAACCTCTTCCGGACGCCGCTTCAGCTTTGCAGGCAAGCCCAGCGCGCGCCGGGTCAGGTCATATTCTTCTTCCCGGTCATGCAGATCCATTATGGTCGGGTCAGACCCCGCTGCAATGCCCAGATATTCCTGGAAGCCCATGATTGCCTCGAAATGCCCGGCCTCGCGCATCTGGTCGATCGGTGCCGTGGGGACCAGAGTCACATCGCTATCGGCAATACTATCGGGCGGTGCCAGCGGAGACCCCGTCGCAAAGGCTCCGCGACGGCCCAGAATGCCGACTTCCCGTTCAAACAGCGCTTCATTTCCAGCCATGATGTTGGTCGAGAATGGCCCGATCATATCGGCCATTTCCTTGCGCCGGATATTTGCTTCCGTTGCCGTGCGGCCATTGCCTTCCAGAAGGGTCTGCCACAGGTCGCCATAAAGTCCGATCCGCAGCTTTTCGTGAATATTCTCGATTTGCGCATCCGCAGCACCTGGATTGACCGTGTCAATCATCGGCCGGAACAATGGTCTGCCCTGTTCATCGATCAGACCCGGGTTGATCCGCCCCGGATTAAGGTCCAGCTGCCGTTCCTCCCGGTGTGTCGCGATCGGTGGACGCACAGCCTGCGAACTTGCAATCAAGCCGTCTCTTGCCAGGCTCTGCAGGCTCTTGATGTCGCTCATCAGCTTGGCCTGCGGCGGCGAGCCGTAAGGCGACAGTCCATCCCTGTCCCAGCGGCTGATCACCAACGGGTATTCAAAGAAGCCACCCCTGCGGCAGATGTGCTTGCTGTCTTCTTCAAAATGAACGCTTTCATAGCGGGATTTGCTGATGTCAGCCGCATCTTCAAAACCGCCCTCTCTCAGGAAACAGGCATGCACAAACCTGTGCTCGGTGTTCTTGCGCTTGGGATCTTCCGCCTCTTCCTTGATCTTGTCGGAAACGTTGCCGCCATATTCCTTCATTGCCTGCCAGGCCTTCAGGCTGCGCACGCGGAAGAAACCACAATCAGCTCCTTGTGCATCCACGACCAGATAGATCTCGTAAAGCGGTACATAGCGGTAGTGGATCGGAGTGCGTATCTCCGCGAGGTTAGCCTCATTCTCATTCGGAAAGAGAACACCCGTGCCGAGTTTTACCGTAGAGAGCAGCCGCGAGCGGTTGGCCAGAGCAAAGCCGGACTTTCCCGATGAGCGAACGCGGAACAGGTGATCACGCACCAGTTCAAAGAACTCTTCGTCGGCCTGGGACGGCGGAGGTGCGAACGGATCGCCAAACCCCACCCCATGCCAGTTGAAGCCCTCCGGCATGGTCAGCGAGCCAACGCCTGAGGCAAGCCGGTCCAGCAGCCAGACGGCCGTCGGGTCATAGAGTTTGCGCGATCGCTCGCGCGCTGCGGATTGACGGAATGCGCTCATGCCGTCCGGCGCGCTCACGCCGCCCGGCCGGTTGAAGGCCCGTTCCATGTCGGGCGCTGCATATGTCACATAGTCCTGCCAGTCGGCTTCATACCACTGGCGTTCGGATCGTGCGTTTTGCAACTCCGATTTCAGATCATCGACAATTCCCATGAAAGTCAGGCCCGCCCTAAAAGAGTAACACCAGGCCGGGACGCGCTTCCATAGTCGAAAACGCCCAGCGGGCTGGTCAGATTGGTTGCACGCGATCCATAGGCTGCAGCCCGGCGGCGCCGGTTGTTTTCCTGCAGGTTCCTCGCCTGTCTTTGCGGATCAGGCGCGCGCGGAGGCGGAGGAGTCGGTTCCAGTTCTGGCTGCTTTGAGCCGCCACCAAACATGCACATGGGTGGTTCCTTTCTAGATTTTTTGATGGCTTGGAGTTCGCCCAGACACGCAGACATTCACACGCGCAAATTCGTGGCACTTACAGGTATCTGCATGGCGTTTTTCGCACGCATGCATTGACATGAATGGTCTGGCAGGGTGATCAGTTTCTGGAAAACCTGGATCGCTGCTTTCAGCAGGTGCGCTGTCTCAGCCGCACTTTCCCAATGTATTGGTATGAGGCCTGTTTTAGCCCTGTTTTGACGAATCGTCCAGCGGGCCAAACGGTCTGAAACCTTTTTTCAGACAAAGGTTTTCGAAAAACACTTTGCAGTCATCCGCTTCACTCTGGTGTGCCGTTGCGCGTTTGGCAGGTCCTTTTTTCCAATTAAGTTCGCGCAGTGCTGCATCAGGCCAGATTGCTCATGCAAACGCACAATCTCAGGCCCAACCATCCTGATAAAGCGGATAGTGCTTGCTGATCTCCTGATCCCAGGAAGGATCTGGTGAAAACCGGCTGGCGATATGATCAATTAGGGTTCTGACCCTCTGCGGCAAGACGCGCGCTTCCGGGTAAACAACATACGCCGCATCGTCGGACCAGACGTAATCGGGATAGAGTGGGACGAGATCTCCTGCGACTATCCGCGTGTTGCAAATGAATGTCGGCTCCATTGCAATTCCAAGCCCTTCAACGGCACAATCTGTCAGGAAATCACCGTTGTTGCTGAGAATACGACTGTTAAGCTGGACTACCCCCTTCGAGCCATCAGGGCGCGCGAAATTCCAGCGATTGTTCTGGCTTGTCGATCGGTATTGCAGGACCGGGAACCTGGAAATGTCTTCAGGTTTCTCAGGCGTTCCCAATTCCATTAGCAAGGCCCTGCTTGCTACCGGTAAATGCCGGATCCGGGTCAACCTTTTGGCGCGCAAACTGGAGTCCTGCAAACGTCCCAGGCGAATGGCAACGTCAAAACCATCCTGTATCAGGTCAATACGTCGGTCATTTGCCTCAAGCTCCAATTCGACGCCCGGATAAAGGCGCATGAACTCCGTCAGGATCGGGCTTAAATGACGGTATGTGAAGGTAACCGGTGCGGCCAGCCTGATACGACCTTCCAGCCGATGTGTTATCTCAGACAGGTTGGATTCCGCGTCGTTTAGATCAGTGATGATTTGCCTGCATTGCAGATAAAAATCATGACCTGCGTCAGTCAGGCTGATCTTGCGTGTTGATCGTCGAACCAGCGTCACACCCAGCCTTAGCTCAAGGTCTTTCAATCTCCGACTTACTGCCGAAAGAGCCAACCCTGACCGGCGGGAGACCGCGCTCAGTGATCCCGCATCAATGATCTCTACAAAATTCTCGATTTCGGTTAGTCGCGACATTTCTTCTCGTTTCAAGAATAATCAATTGCGATTTGATCATATTAATACTCTGATAGAGAAGAGTTAAATCAGTACCTGTCATCAATTTCCAATCCGGCAGGAAGTCTCATGAAAGTTCTACGTCTCGACACCAGCGCCCAGACCCACAATTCGCATTCACGCGCGCTCACCACGCAATTCATCTCTGGTCTTGGCCCGGATGTTGCGATCATCCAGCGGGATCTGGCCAAAGGCGTTCCACTAATCGGGCCTGACTGGTTCAACGCCAGCTTCACGGCCAATGACGATCGCGATAGCGCGCAGAACCAGTCGCTTTCTGCGTCAGAGGAATTGGTTGGCGAACTTCAGGCGGCGGACGTTCTGGTCATCGGACTTCCGCTCTACAATTTCGGCATTCCCGCAAGCCTGAAACTTTGGATCGATCAGGTCTGCAGGGCCAACCTGACTTTCAAGCACACACCAGAAGGAGCGGTAGGTCTTCTTGAAAACAAACGCGCTGTCGTGGTTTTTGTATCCGGCGGTACGCGGTTTGAGTCGGAGGCAGATTTCGCAACCGACTATCTGCGCTTTGTCCTCGGCTTCATCGGGATCAGGGATGTGCAGTTCATCAAGGCAGACGCCCACATGTCCGACGAAAATTCGCTGCCAAGCGCTCAGGAACAGGCAGACCAGCTCAGCCGAGACATCTCTGCAAACACCCCTGTAGCGCTGGCGTCCTGAGCACCGCCAACGCATTCATGCATCAAAGGGCCAGCGATTGGCCCTTTGACATCACCGTTCTGTCTCCCAGTCCCGAAAAACAGGACAGAGCTGGAACTTGCAGCGCACATGCCAGTAGTCGGTCGGTTCTTGCCATGATACCAAGCGGACCAATTCTGAATATTCCCGACACATGGCAAGGATAAATCTGGGTTGTTTTTCGCTCTTTCCGTGGCGCTGGCTTACGTACTGACAAACATTGACGGCCTGTTCGCCTTTCTTGCCCTTTCATCGGCTGGTCGTGCGCGCTCGGTGATACCAGGTTTCCTCGTCGCGCATGTCCTCGTGATTGCCGGGTCTCTTCTGCTTGGCGTGGGGGCGACGTTCCTGTCACCAGATAAACTCGGCTATCTTGGTTTGATACCCATTGGACTTGGTCTTTGGGAGATCTGGAAGAACAACCGCAACTCAGCACTTGAACGCGCGAACGCACGCTCAGCAAACTCCCTTGTCGGATCCACCGCAATTTTTCTTGCGCTCAGCACGGACACCTTTGTCCTGCTCTCGGCAATCCTTGCAGACAGCCGCCGGGATATGGACCACTTTGCGCTTCTGGGTGCACTTCTTGCAGTCGCAGGCTTGCTGTTGCTTGGCATGTACCTGTCCAATCGCATTGCGCGCAACAAGCAAATCGGCCAGTTTTTCGAACGCCTTTCCCCGTTTGTCATGATCGCCGCAGGTATATACATCCTATTGGACACCGCGACGGACGTGCTCTGAACCAGTATTTGCACCAAAGTCCACAAGCGAATTTTCGCATACCTTGATACCTTGCAGCTCGGACTAAACTCTCTTTTTGCATATAACGATCAAAAAGATACTATTGGGAAAATCAGATCAAAAAGACCCAATGGGAAAAGCAATGTCCAAAGACCAACACACCCAACTTTGCCCAGCACCGATTATCTTCAATATGATCGGTGGCAAGTGGAAGCTTTCCATCCTTCAAATTCTGATTTTCCGGGGAACAAAAAGGTTCGGCGAATTGCAGCGCGAACTGGACGGGATCACGCAGACAATGCTGACCAAACAACTGCGTGCATTGGAAAAAGATGGCCTTGTGGAACGCATGGTGTTTGCCGAAGTTCCGCCTCGGGTCGAGTACTCCGCAACCGGCGACGCAATGGCTCTCAAGACCATGTTCCAGACGATGCACCAATGGTGGATCGATCATCGAGAAGAAAAATCACTCGAAAAAACCCTTGAATTACAACAATAGTATCTTTTTGGATGCTATATACGATTTTTCTGCCTACTTGCTAATTGATACCAAGGACGCACATTTTTCTCATCAGATGATGGGAGAAATTCAATGCGACCAACCCTCTACACCTTCAGCGGTGCCCCCCGTGGCTGGCGTGTGCTATTAGGCCTCGCCTTCAAGGGTGTCGGCGCTGATGTCAAAACACTCAGCGTCTCCAACCAGGATCACAAGAAACCCGATTTCCTGGCTTTGAACCCACGCGCCAAGGCCCCCGTGTTGACCGCCGGAGACACCCTTTTGCGTGACTCCGTTGCCATCCTTGCCTGGCTCGACCGTGCCTACCCTGACAACCCTCTGTTTGGCGAGACAGCAGAAGATGCCGCCGTCATCTGGCAAATCGCCATGGAATGCCGGGAGTATCTGCGAAAAGGCAATCAGAAGCTGCTTTCAAGAGCGTTTTTCACGGACGCTCAAGTTCCCTCAGAAGGCACTGAAGACCATCAGTCCTTTCAGGCCGAGGCAGCGCTGGTTCACACCGAGTGCCGCTACCTTGAAGACCTTCTGTCAGACGGGCGGGCTTTTCTTGCCGGCAGCAAGCCGAGCGCCGCCGAAGCGGTCGCCTTTCCCGAGATCCGCCTGTTGCAAAGGGCGGTCGAGACGAAGAATGACCTGATGACGGCTGCCGGTTTTGGATATCCGCCAGATCTTTATCCCAAAACCGCCGATTGGAAAAACCGGCTGAACGCAATGCCCGAGGTGGCCGCAACGATGCCGCCTCATTGGAACGAAGACACCTCCCTCGCCAAATCAGCTTAAGGAAATCCTCGAAATGGCCAAACCCGTATTTTCCAGTCGCGAAGACTGGCTGACCGCCCGCCTGGAGTTGCTTCAGCGTGAGAAAGAACACACGAAGCTCAAGGATGAAGTCAGCGAAGCACGCCGAGCTTTGCCCTGGGTGAAGCTTACAAAAAGCTACGTCTTCCAGACCGAGACCGGCCCACAAGACATTGGGGAACTCTTCGGGCCTCATTCTCAATTGATCACTTATCACTTTATGTTTGGTCCAGCCTGGGAAGAGGGCTGCAAGAGCTGTTCCTACTGGGCGGACAGCTATGAAGGGCTCTCGGCTCATCTCGCCGCGCGTGACATTGCATTCACGGCTGTTTCCTCAGCACCTTTGGAGCGCCTTTTGGACTTCAAAAAGAGAATGGGCTGGACGTTCAATTGGGTGTCTTCTCACCAGAACGGCTTCAACCACGATTTTGACGTTGGCTTTGATGAAACACGGCCAAACAATCGTTCACGGGCTTATAATTTCGGCAACATGCCCGACGCCTTCATGGACGAAATGCACGGCACGAGTGTCTTTGCCAAGGATGATGACGGCACCGTCTGTCACACATATTCGATGTACGGTCGCGGCCTCGATGCCACCAATGCCGCCTATGCCTATATCGACCTGACGCCCAAGGGGCGTCATGAACCATCAGAAGGCAACCCGATGGAATGGGTACGCCATCATGACAGATACTGAGCAAACGGCGCCAGAATCGACAACCATGTCACTCGGATTCCCGGCAGGTCATCTGCCGGCAATCCTTGCTGTTGCCTGCTGGGTGTTTGTTCTCGGCGGCAACGGCACCGGCATGTCTGTCTGGTCCATGACACGGTTAAATCTCTCACCGGTCACCGCAATGTCGGCAGCTCCCCATACATGGACGCCTGATTATGCGGTCCAAATGATCTTGATGTGGTGGGTAATGATGCTCGCCATGATGTTCCTGCCGCTTGCTATCCAGCTATATCGGTCGGGCAAAAGCGCCCCACCTATCACGACGGTGACTTTCCTGAGCGCTTACGCGCTGGTTTGGCTCTTGTTCTCAACCGCAGCAAGCTTTTTGCAATGGTGTCTCGAGCAAGTTGGATTGCTTCATCCCTTCATGATGTGGAGCATCTCGCCAACCCTTTCTGCCCTAGTATTGATCGGCGCGGGTCTATTCCAGTTGCTACCCTTCAAATCCCGCGCGCGCTCCAATTGCAATCCCGACAAATTATCCCTGAAGACAGGCTTTCAACTCGGCTGCAACTGCCTCCTCAGCAAGGCGCCCTTGATGCTGGTCTTCTTTGCTGGCGGCATCATGAACCTGGTCTGGATGATCTGCCTGACGCTCATTGTTCTGATCGAACGCGTTTACGACATCACTCGGTCTTTTGACCGGCTTTTGGCAGTGCTCCTGATCGGGCTTGGCGTCTGGAGCTTCTTTTCATGATCGTTCGTCAAGACAGTTAGAGGTGCGACAGACGCAAACGCTTTGGTGTTACGCCGAACCGGCTCTTGAACTGCGCGATAAAATGCGAGGTGTTCTGGTATCCGGCATCCAGGCCGATATCAGTCACTGAAGCATCCGTCTCCAGCACTGCATCGCGTGATCACCATCAGGCTTATCTGCAGGCGATTACGGAAAATGGCGTCATGGAACAGCTTCTGTCCTTCATGACGTCCCCGCCGGACGTGCAGTATTATGAAAGACTGATGATATGAGAAAGCTGGACGTCGTCCAGCCTAACCGACGGGAACTGTTGGCCTTGTCAGCCTCTGCAGTAGTGGTATTGGCTCTCCCACATACGTCAATTGCCACTGCCCGACCCATCACAATTCTTGTGACAAAATCGGTCTTGTCAGGGCAGCTTGGCGAAAGGCAACTCGCTCATATGGTTGAACGAAGAGCGCTGCAGGGGCTCCTGTCCCAGAAAGTTCTTCGGAATGCCTCCGGCATAACTGTAATCGAGGAATGGAAGCCTCGATCAACATCAGGACAACCGGAATTTCAGAAACTGGAGATTTGAAGAATTTGAGGCGGCCCTGTTATTGGGCCGCCCATCATTTCGAGTCAGATCTCGCCAGTAGCCAGTTCAAACCCCTCATTGAGCCAGCCAGTGACGCCACCAGCCATTATTTTCACCGGACGCCCAAGCTCTGCCAGACGCAGTGCTCCACGTGCGGCGCCGTTGCAATGCGGCCCGGCACAATAAGTCACGAACAAGGTATCTTCCGGCCATTGTTTTAGTTTCGACCGAATGATTTTTCCGTGTGGCAGATTGATCGCTCCCGGCACGTGTCCCTTGGCAAATAGCGCAGGGCCTCTCACATCCAGCAACACAAAATCTGCACCATTCCTCAGGTCGTCATGCACATCCCAGCAATCTGTTTCGAATGTGAACTCTGCTGCAAAGTGTGCTCGCGCCGCGTCACTCGGTGCTGCGGGAACGGATGTTACGTTGTTAGCCATAAATGTCTCCTTTCCCGTTTCTTTTCGCCGAAACCAACGGCAATTGGCAATTGGCGCGAATGACGTTATACGTAAATATCATGACAAACACTTCTGTCACATCGACGATGGTGCCCGAACCAACCTTGAACGGCCCATTGGTTGCCGCACTCCTTTATGACGGCCTTTGCACATTCGAGTTCGGAATGGTCGCCGAGGTCTTTGGTCTGGAGCGCCCCGAGTTCGGTTCAAACTGGTATCGCTTTGTCAGTTGTTCCACTGAAGCAGGCACATTGCGCGCCCACGGCGGCCTGACCATCGCACCAGACCATGGTCCGGAATTGTTGGAAGTAGCAGACATCATCGTGGTTCCCGGCTGGAAAGGTGCTGGCACACCCGTGCCCGAAGACCTTTGCGAAAGGCTCAGGAGCGCACATGCGCGCGGCAGTCGCCTTGTGGCGATTTGTTCTGGAGCATTTGTCCTGGCAGCCACTGGCCTGCTTGATGGGTATACCGCGACAACGCATTGGCGTTACGCCGAACAATTGCGCCAACTCCATCCGGAAATCAAAGTCGATGAGGCTTCTCTTTACAGGCAGGAAAATCGCATTTTCACATCTGCCGGGAGCGCAGCCGGCATGGACCTGATGATTGAACTCATTCGTCAGGATTTCGGGCCGGAAAAAGCCAACTCGGTTGCGAGGCGTTTAGTCGTTCCAGCGCATCGCACCGGTGACCAGGCTCAGTTTCTTGAGCGGCCAGTGCCATTACGTGAAGGAAGTGAAATTGCCCCGCTTCTGGAGCATATCCAGATCAGCATTGCCGAAGCCTGGAGCATCGAACGCATGGCTGAAAAAACCGGGATGAGCCCACGCACATTTCAACGGCGCTTTACCGAAGCCACTGGCATGACGCCAGGCGACTGGCTGGTGCAGGAACGCGTGGAAGCAACCAAGGAACTTCTTGCCAACGGCCAGGACGATATGGAGACAATTGCAGCACTTGTCGGCTTTGGCAGTGCTCACGCTTTGCGTCATCATTTTCGTAAAAAGCTTGGCATACGGCCGACAGATTTCCGATCTCAGTTTGGTAGGAAAGCTGCGTAATCGGTCCGTGAAACATCGGGGCAAAAGCGGACACTTTCGGACGTGATCACCCGGTTGCGACTGGAATGCCCGGCAAGGCAACGCTATCTGTTTTTCATGATCTCTACCCGCATGCCATCAGAACACACTTATGAAGCTATCTTGCACCGGGACCCGGCGCTTGACGGCGTCGTGTTTTCCGGTGTGAAAACCACTGGCATCTATTGCCGCCCGGTCTGCAAGGCACGGGTGCCTTTCCGGAAAAACATCGCGCTTTACCCCTCCGCAGCCGCAGCAGAGGCTGCCGGTTTCAGACCCTGCTTGCGTTGCCGTCCTGAAACAGCACCGTTCTGTCCAGCCTGGAAGGGAACCAAAACCACCGTCGAACGTGCCCTCGGCCTGATCCGATCAGGTGCGTTGGAAAGCGGTAGTGTCCAGCAACTCGCTGACCGTCTCGGTATCGGGGCCCGCCACCTGTCGCGTCTTTTTGCGGAACATATCGGCGCATCTCCCAAACAATTGGCGCAGACATTGCGCATCCAAAAAGCCAAGCGGCTCATAGATCAGACTGACGAAACGCTCGACAATATCGCCAGCCAATCGGGGTTTGGCAGTGCACGTCGCATGCGCGCCACTTTTGTTGCGCTTTACGGAAGGCCTCCCTCTTCGATCCGAAACATGCGAAGACGAAAAACGTCAACTTCAGCCAAATCCATTCACCCGAACATCGCATTTCAAAACGAAGGATCAATTGCATGAGCCAACTGAAAAAAGCGCAGGATTTCAAAGCGCTGCATGTGAAAGGGCAACCTGTTGTTCTTTACAACATCTGGGATGCTGGCGGTGCCAAGGCATTGGTTGACGCTGGGGCCAAAGCTGTAGCGACCGGCAGCTGGTCCGTCGCAGCGGCACAAGGCTACAAGGACGGTGAAGCTATCCCGCTGGACTTTGTTCTTCAGATCGTCAACCGCATTGCTGAAACCGTGGACGTACCACTGAGTGTCGACTTTGAAGGCGCTTACGCGAGCGACCCTGAGACCGTTACCCAAAACGTTCGAAAGATTATTCAAGCCGGTGCAATCGGTATCAACTTTGAGGACCAGCGCGTGGGCGGCGATGGCCTCCATGCAATTGATGAGCAGGTTGCACGTATCAAAGCTGTTCGTCAGGCAGCTGAACTTGAGGGCATTCCGCTTTTCATAAACGCCCGCACAGACCTGTTCCTGAAAGCTGGCGCATCCGACCATACCGGTTTGCTGGACGAAGCGCTGACACGGGGTGCAGCTTATGCTGAGGCAGGAGCTGATGGTTTTTTCGTTCCGGCCCTCACCGATCATGCATTGATCAAAAGCGTCTGCGAAACATCCAGCATTCCGGTAAACGTCATGATGCGAGGTGCACTTACTTCTCTCCAGGCTGCCGTCGAACTCGGCGTCTCACGCGCCAGTTATGGCCCCGGACCATATGCGAACGCGATGACTGATCTTGTAGAAAGATATAAAGGTCTTTGAAGGCGCAGTAGGATTCATCAGCAAGGTGCCATCCTTTTTTCAGCGGCACCCTGTTCATCTTGTACCCACGCATAGACACAAAAACTCTCGTGATCTCGCCCATACGACCGCAAAACACCTTCTTTCTTCCCACCAAGAGCCTCTATCCAGCCATGCGCGATGTCGTGATCGCTCAAAGTCAAAACCTGCAATCGACGGCAATCCTCTTCGATGACCGGTCGCAGGCTGTTCAGATGACGGGTGATCAACGGAACACAACGTTTGAATTTATCTGTCCCGAAAGCCCACGCCTGCCAATGGTCCGGATCAAATGCTGACGCCCGGCTGAAACCGTAGGCAGCAGCCGGCTGGCCCTCATACCAAATGGACCAGACCATTCCGGGCACAGCAGTTTCCAATGCGCAAATGCCCAAAGTACGCGTGTCCCAATCTTTCCAGAGACAGGAAATTTCCCTCAAGTCCTCCGTCCGCATGTTGGCTGCGACAAAGGACACATCGCGCACGCATAGCTCCTTGATCAGAAGCCGCCGAGCGGATCGTCCAACGGTCTCATCTGGCTTTGGTGTTGTTTCTTCATCACCTGCCTGAACACTGCTTTGTCTTTCCATCCCAACGCCTCAACAATCGCATCCGCCTCGTCCGGGGAAGATCCAAGCCGGGTTTTTATCTCGTCCTTGCTCTCAATCAGTATCTTGCCGCTCTTCATCTTCCAGCGATGCGCCGTCAGTTGCGCCTTCACCTTTGGGGAGCGTTTGATTGCAAGTCCTTGTCCGCTTTTGGGATTCAACGCCTCCCGCAAGCGCCAGTAGAGCTGCGCACGCAGATTATAGAACGGTATCCTGCTATCCTGGGCAGTCTCTCCGGACTGAGCGGAGAAGACGCATTTTTCGACGGGAATATCGTTCTCCCGTTTGAGAAACCCGACCGTGTCGCCACCCCAGCCTCCCGTGCAATCAACAACAATCAGCGCGTTGTTCCGCCGCTCCTTGATGATCAGCGATCCAACGTCGGACCCGTCCTTGGTATCCGCGCCCTTGCGGACAACACTCTCTTCAAACCGTCGTCCATGCAGCGGCTGCAGAACTGTCTTGTCCTTGCCGCCCTGGGCAACATCCACGGCCAGCACATCCATTGGCTTGTCAGCATCAACACCTGCGTCATAGCGCTGAAAGGCAAGGTCCACCCAGTCGGACGGGATCACCTGCCAATCATGGTCCTGGCGTGCTGCTTGAAAGTCGCCCGACTTCAGTGCTGTGCGCATTGGCTCCGGCATCTGGTCCAACTGCGCATCATAACTTTCGTCGAGATAGGCATTGTCTTGACGCTTGGCCGGAATGAAGGTTCTGCTTTTCGGCGTGCGAAATTCGCCCTCAATCTCAACCGGTTCCGACCCTTCCACCCACACAGTGTGGATAGCATCGCCATCATCGATGAAAACTGCCCAGAGCAATTCACCCGGTTTCACCTTGCCGAACAGAGGGTGCAGTGGATCGAGCCAGGGCGCGAACCATTCGATTAGAAAGTCTCCCTGCCCACCAAGCGGCGGATTGGTGGCTATCAACCCCCGACAACGTTGATCCGTGCGTGTTGAGCGCAACCACCCGAGCACAAAGATGATTTTACGTGGATCCATCTGTGCCCCCTCATCAAAGGCTTTCAGGTCGTGATCCCGTCCCTGCCAATCCTCCTCTGACCCCGGGAGCCCCAGATGGCCAAATTCAATCATGCGCTCATCAGGACCAATCCATCTGGGCGGATTACCGGCAATCTTGCCCAATCCTGCATGGCGCATCAGCGTGTTCATACGCTCGATCAGGCCTTTTAGTGACTTCAGCGATTGCCGGAAGACCACCGCCTTGTGGTGGGCACACAGTGCCAGTCCCGCAATCAGGTCTGTTTTGCCGCCACCCGCAGCACCGCCATAAAGCGTGAGATCTGCTTCGCTGAAATAGCCATCCGCTTGTGGTCCGGCTTGCGGCCTCCAGACATCGAACTGATCCAGAACCCCTGCTTCATCTAATTGTTTCTGCAAGTTGACCCGTTCGGGTGCCGCCATTCCATCAATATGGTCAATCAGCGTTCCCAGTGTTGTCGTCATTCCCTGAAGGTCCCTCTCGCGTCAATAAGGCCATCACACCCAGAGCGATCTCCTCTGAACTGCGCGGCTTGAGCTTTTCGATTTTCCTGGCTTCGTCAGGTCCGCCCAGGATGCCCCAGGTCTCGACTTCCGAACGGTCTCGCCATCCCGCACGATTTTTCATGTTCAAGCTCCAGGCACTGGCGTTGAACTTTGCAAGCGATCCACTTGCACCTTCCTTGCCTATCCGTTCCCACTCCAGAAGCCCGCGACGGGCTGCCTCTTCTAGTTTTTCGGGCGGAAAATCTTCTGGAAATTGCTCGGCGTAATAACGGACCGTCTTGCGGTCAGCTTCCGGAAAACTCTTCAGGGAATACCCGGCTGCAATATGTGCGCAGAACACCGCGCAAGCTTTTTGACGTGCTGTAGCCGTTGGCCATAGCAGCACGCATTCGTCATCGCCCTTTGTGGACATGATGCGTCTTTCTCTTGATGAATTTGGTGATCGGGGAGAGCGTGATTTAGGGCTGAAAACGCTCAGCTATACTTCCCCAAAGTTCCGTGATGTCGACAGTTATAGCGCGGGTTTGACGAACTCGTCCACCTCCGCCACATGTCTGAAGCTGTTGTTCAGACAGGGCTTTTTGGAACATTATAAAGACTTCAACTGGATAACCATCCGGCAGCATTAAGCGCAATCAGTAACTTTTATTGCGTTCTGGAAATCGCGACCACTTTACGTCCGCCAACCAAGCAAACGCCGCTCGATGACACCAATGACGCCGCTGAGGATCACCCCCAACAACGACAGGATGACAACCCCGGCAAAGAGCCGCTCCAGATCGTAAAGTGCACCCGCTTCCAGGATATAGGCTCCGATCCCGTATTCAGCGCCCAGCATTTCTGCCGCGACCAGAAGAATGATTGCGATAGCCAGACTAATGCGCAAACCGGAGAGAATGCCGGGCATTGCACCTGGCAAGACTATCTTGCGCACGATTGAGAACCAGGACAGACCGAAACTCTGGCCCATGCGGATCAGAGATCGATCGACATTGTCGACGGCTCCATAGGTTGCAACCACTGTCGGGGTGAAAGTTCCAAAGGCGATCAGCGCGTATTTTGACCCTTCATCAATCCCGAACCAGATCACGAACAGTGGCAGCAACGCGATTTTCGGGATCGGAAAAATGGCCGCGACAAGCGGCACAAGCCCGGCCCGCACATGGGAAAACAACCCAATCAGAACACCAACAGCGATGCCTGCACTCGCCCCCAAGGCTGCACCGACAACAAGACGGGTCAGTGAAGGTTGCAGATGTTTGAAAAGCAACCCGCTTTCCCAAAGTTCGCCAAATGTTGCCAGAACGTCTGACGGTTTGGGAAGCGTCAATGGCGAAATCCAGCCAGTCTGCGTTCCCCACTGGATTAGTGCGATCAGAACGACAAAGACCACGACACCAACCCAGCGCCGGGACCTTGGTGCAAACCCGCCGCCGCGAAAACGAACTTCAATCGGTCCGGGTGGGCTCTGGTTGTGAGAGGTGCTCGTATCAGCCATCGATCAGCTCCTCATCTGCCGCGCGCGCCTCTTCCCGCATCAGCTCCCAGAGAAGATCATGCTTCCGTTGGCATACCGGATCACCAGCACTTCGGTCCTGGATTGGCGTGTCGATTGTAACGACTTCCCGGATCTCGCCAGGGCGCCGGGAAAGAACCACGATCGTATGACCGAGACGGACCGCTTCGGCGAGATTATGGGTGACATAAACGGCTGTGAATGGCTGCCGGCTCCACAGGCTGACCAGATCATCCATCAAGAGCTCGCGTGTCTGGCTGTCAAGTGCCGACAGAGGCTCGTCCATCAGCATCACTGCAGGGTTCACAGCAAGAGCCCTGGCTATCGCCACCCTCTGCTTCATGCCTCCGGATAACTGCTTTGGCAGTGCGTTTGCAAAATCTGAAAGCTTGGTGCGAGCCAAAACATCTTCAATGGTTGCCTTGGCTTTTGCTCCGCGTATTCCGTGATCTTCAAGGACCAGCGAAATGTTTCCTTTCACGCTGCGCCAGGGCAACAACGCAAAATCTTGAAACACGAAGGTCAGTGGATTGAGGCAGCCGACCGGAGAACTGCCAAGCTGGAGTACTCGACCTTCGCTCGGCCGTTCAAGTCCGCCAATCAGCCGCAACAAGGTTGACTTTCCGCAGCCTGATGGACCGACAAGGCAGACTATCTGCCCGGTTGGTATATCCAGCGAAATGTCACGCAGCACTTCAGTATCGCCGTAGCGATGGCTGATAGATTCCAGTCTGATGTCCATGGAAGACTCTTTTGGTCTCGGGAAAACGGCAGTGCCCTTTCAAGGCCACTGCCGCTGAGAAGCGCTTACCCCTCGTAGGTCTCGACGTAACTGCCGTCGACGACCGTATCCAGTGTGATATCCTTGCCGACAAGATCTTCGGATTGAAACCACTCGAGCTGATCGCGGATTGAAGCGATGTTCAGCTTGGCGCCGTCATTGATGCGCATGGTGCCGTTAATGATTGACGGTGCAGCCTTTTCACGTGGGCGATTGGTGTAGACGTACTTGTGGATCAGATCGACCATGGCGTTTACGCCGTCATCACCACCGACCTTGTCGATCATCGTGGAGTTGTAGTCGCTGACCCCCTTGCCGAAACCTGCCAGGAAGTCCTTGGTCTGGTCTCGCTCATCCGATGCGTTTTTCGCCGAGGTAAAAACCGTTGTTACCTGATAACCCGGTAGGTAATCCGAGATGTTGCCGATGATATGAACAGCGCCAGATCCGGCCAACGGTTTGGCGATATGCGGAACAATGGACCAGGCATCGATCTGACCGGACTTCAGGGCACCGATGATCGCGCCAACTTTCTGCAGCGGTTTGAACTTGACTTCAACACCCTCAGCCTGCGCCACCTTGGAGCCCATGTAGTGGAAGGAAGAACCGGCGGTGGACATGCCATAGGTTTTGCCGTCAAGTTCGGATGGTGCTGTCAGACCGGCTTTAAATGCTGCGTCGGATGCCAGGATCTTCTGACCATCAATGCCCTTTTCTTCGCTCAACGCGCCGCCAATGACCTTGATCGCCCCCTTGTCCGCCAGCGAGATCAGGCCTCCGGACATTGCCGTTACAGCATAGTCGACATCACCGGATGCAATGGCTACCGCCATCGGCTGAGCCGCCTGGAAGAATTTCAGTTCGACATCTAGCCCCGCGTCATCGAAGTAGCCGCGTTCAAGAGCAATGAAACTGCCTGAGTGGGACGTGAAGCGAAGAGCCCCAACGACAACTTTCCTGTTTTTCGCAATGGCCGGAGCCGCAAGTGACGATGCTGCTGCAGCCCCTATCAGGCCCAACGTCTGCCGTCTGTTGAATGTAACCATGATTACCTCCCAAGGTTGGTTCGTATTTGTTTCTCATGCACCCAGATCGGCGCGAATATCTTCTTCCAGCAAAGCTAGCGCTGCGGCTTCATCGCGGGCAAGGACAGCCGTTTGCAATTTGTCCAGCCGAATGCTTCTGGCAGTGAAATCGATACGCCCCTCCCGCAGGAGAGCCAGTTTGAACCGTCGTGACTGATTGTAGAATTTGTCCGCCACCTGGATCAGCCGAGGCGACCCACAGGCAGACAAAAGGGTTTCGGTTGCCGCGCGGCAGGCCTCGTCCCATTCCAGCGCCGTCACATCATCCGGATTTGCTTGCACGGCAAACTCTGCCCGGCTGAGCGCATGGAGCGCCGCAACAACCCGTGCCTCCCAGGCAACGTCGCCGCGTGACAGAGCTCTTGAAAGGCCGAGTTTTTCTGTCTCCAGCCGCATGAGAAGGATGTCCTGCAGATCATCCTGCGTTGCCGAGGTTACCCGAAACCCGCGCTGGCTGGTGGCTTCCACAAGACCTTCAGCAGCAAGCATCCTCAGAGTTTCGCGCATCGAATGATTTGATCCGCCATAGGACTGGCGCAGGGCCTCGATCTTCAGTTTTGCGTCTGGATGCAGAACGCCGAAGGAAATGTCACGGCGAATTGCTGACGCCAGCATGGCCACAACCGTTTCGTCGTCCCTGTTCCGTCCACCAAAAATCATTCTGCACCCTTTTCCCAAAAAAGTTGGATATTTTTCAGATCATCGACACAGATTGTCAATACCCAACGAACAAAAGCGCAGGCCGGCCTCTGAGGCAAATTAAGATTTGGACAGAATTTGGTCGTTTCGTTTGAGCAGAGCCGTACGGAAATTGTCATCCCGGCTGAAGCACAGCGCAAGGCCGGGATCCAGTACCCCCAGCATCACTTTGAGCCACAAACACATGCGTTGACTGGATTCCTGCCTTCGCAGGAAGGACAATAGGGAAAGTATTCCTGCATGATCGAATTCAGAAACAGCTCTCACTCGCGTTCTAACTTCAACAGAACTTGTGCTACCGCATCACGAATGGGTTCGCCATGGGGGCACCCGAGGTGTTGATCCAGGTCGTCTTTGTCCTTGTGTAATCAAGGATCGCTTCAAGGCCTGCTTCACGTCCATAACCAGACTGGTTGTAGCCGCCAAAGGGCGCGATGGGGGACACAGCGCGATAAGTATTGACCCAGCAGATACCCGCCTTCAGGCGCGCGGAAACGCGATGAACTCTTGCAACATCTTGCGTGAACACGCCAGACGCCAGACCGAACGGCGTATCATTGGCCAGCGCGAGAGCCTCCTCTTCTGTGTCGAACGGCAAGAGCGACATCACCGGGCCGAACATTTCAACCTGCAACGTCGCCGTATCGGAAGAAGAGCATTCCACAAGTGTTGGTGCCATGTAGTTGCCGGCCTTCTCCAACCGGGCACCGCCAAACCGGACTTTCGCACCTTGCTTCAGGGATCGTGCCAGGGTTTCCTCGATATTTTGAATTTGAGCATCTGTGCAGAGAGGCCCGACATGGGTCGCCGCTTCCAGCGGGTCCCCGACGACAATTCCTTTTGCGTTCAGCGTAATTTTTTCAATCAATTCTTCCAGGATCGGGCGATGTACAAGGCCTCGCGTACCGGCAACACAGCTTTGTCCCGATGCCCCGAAGTTCCCGGCAATCAGCCCATTGGCCGCACCGTCAAGATCAGCATCGTCAAACACGAGAACAGGTGACTTCCCGCCCAATTCAAGGGTGGTTACAGCAAAATTCTCAGCCGAGTTTCGAACCACATGCCGTGCAGTTTCTGGCCCACCGGTAAAGGCAATGCGATCGACATCCGGGTGCCGCGTCAGCGGAATAGCGCAGTTTTCAGCGTCCCCCGTGATAACCGAGACCACTCCAGGCGGAAAGCCTGCAGCTTCAATCAGCCTGGCGAATTCCAGCATGGGTGCAGGAGCAATTTCGGATGCTTTCAACACCACGCTGCATCCGGCAGCTAGCGCGGGACCCAGTTTGGTGGCGGTCAGGAACATCTGCGCGTTCCAGGGAACAATGGCAGCAACAACCCCAATGGGTTCGCGCCTCGTAAAGACATGCATATCTGGCTTGTCGATGGGTAGAACGGCACCTTCCATTTTGTCGGCCAGCCCCGCGTAGTAGCGGTAATAGTCACCCACATACTTTGTCTGGCTCGCTGTCTCCGCCAGCAATTTTCCGCTATCGGTTGTTTCAATTTCGCCTAGCGCAGCAGCATTTTCTTCGATCAATTCCGCAAGTCGGTAAAGCAGCTTGCCCCTCGCCGTCTGGGTCATATCCCGCCAGACTGGATCATCCAGCACGCGCCTTGCCGCTGCGATTGCACTGTCGACGTCACGCGGGGCTGCACATGCAAAACTGGCCCATTCCCGGCCCGTCGCCGGATTAATCGAGGTCATAATCTGGCCGTCGGAGCCCTCGCTCCATTCGCCATCAATGAAAAGCTGGAAATGCTGCATCTGTCCCCCTCAACCGAATGCCGGCATCACATCTTCAATAAAGCGGGTGAGCGAAGCGCTTTTGCGCTCATGGCTCATGCCGCTGTCGATCCAGAACGAAAATTCATCATAGCCAAGATCTTCATAACGCTTGATCCGGTCAATGACTTCGCTCGCAGTTCCGACGGTGAGATCCCGCCCCAGGTTCTCCGGTGACATCATGGCGTTACCAGCAACTTCCTCGTCAGAAAGTTCTTCGATCAGGCCTTGAGATACCGGACGCTTGTTCTGAAACCAGGCACCAAAGTAGCAATAGAAGCGCGACAGCTCCCTGACGCCCAGCGCGACATCGTCACTGTCGGCACCCACATAAGTGTGATGCAATAACATGGCCTTCGGGCGCGGACCGTCATAGCTGACGCAGGCGTCATTGAAACGCCCCATCAGCGTTTCCACCTCCTCCATGCCCTGCCAGAGCGGTGTCACCTGAATGTTGAAACCGTTGTGAACCCCAAACTCATGGCTATTGGGGTCGCGCGCTGCAATCCAGATCGGTGGGCCGTTTTCCTGCAGAGGCTTTGGTGCCGAAGTCGCTGAAGGAAACTTGAAAAATTCGCCCTCATGAGCCCAATCCCCGCGCCAGAGTTTCCGAAGCAATGGCGCAGTCTCCCGCATGCGCTGACCAGCCTCCCATGCGTCCATACCTGGCATCAAACGCTCGTATTCGTAGGAGTAGGCCCCTCGAGCAATTCCAAGCTCTATCCTCCCACCGGTCATCAGATCAGCAGCAGCTGCCTCGCCTGCCAGTTTGATCGGATGCCAGAAAGGCGCAACCACTGTGCCGGTTCCAAGGCGAACATTTTTTGTGTGATGCGCCAGGTCCACCAGTGACAGAAACGGGTTGGGCGCAATGGTGAATTCCATACCATGATGCTCGCCAGTCCAGATCGCACGCATCCCGCCATCATCTGCCAATCTGCAAAGCGACAGGAAGTCTTCATAGAGCTTTTCATGTGACTGGTCAGGCGTCAGCCGTTCCATATGAGCAAACAGGGAAAATTCCATCGCTCAAGCCCTTTCGTGAAGCTGGTGCGTTGCCCCCGCCGAGGCATCGCCGAGATAAAGAGTGAAGTTTCGCGTTCTTGCCTCAAGTGCGTATCGCTCCATCATGCGAGCGAGCGCCAATGAGGTGTAAGAGAGTTCAGCCAACTCGTCCGTCGGCACGGCTTCCAGCGTTCTATCCAGATTAACGTTGGATGCGCGCGCAAGAAGATAAGCAAAGTGGGTCCCAGTTGCCGGCTCGTCAAAAACCGAAAAAACCGGCCCCAGTTCTGAAGTGACACCTCTGTCTGCAAGCGCGCTTTTCAGGCACGGCCTGAGCGAGGCGTGATCGGGAACATTACATTCAGGCAACCGGTATCCGTTTGGTGTTGGTTCCAAAAGAACCTTGTCCTCAATCTCAACCAGCGCCCCGCCAATGGTTTTTCTGGCTGCCTGGTCCCGCTCGCGGCGCTCCAACCCAAGACTGAAGAACTGACCACCGGCATAACCCAGTCCCCTTTTTTCCTTTTGTTCGAATGCCATCACTTCACCCATCAGGATGCAGTGGTCTCCCGCAGGGATCACCTGATGCGACTTGCAGGAAAATTGTGCGACTGCCTCATCGATCAAGGGAACACCATGCAAATCATTGCCATGAGGAACTTTCGCAAAACGGTCTCCTTTGAAACCTGCAAATGTGTTTGCAACATCGTCCTGCCCCTCAGCCAGAATGCTGACTCCAAAGTGATCGCAGGACATAAAGGCCTCGTAACTCGACAGGAACTTGCCCGGACACACCAGTAGAAGCGGGGGATCAAGCGAGACCGACGTGAATGAGTTCGCTGTGAAGCCCATCGGAACTCCATTTCCATCCCTGCATGTCACAACCGTTACACCCGTCATGAAACGTCCGAATGCATCTCGAAGGGAGCGGGGGTCTTGAGCGGTCATGAAAGGCAACCTTCTGCAAAGTTTCGCAAGGCGTCAGTTACTTCTGCTGAATGCGTCATCGGCATCATGTGTGCCGCAGTTTCGATAACCTGCACCCCGCCGTTCGGCGCAAGCGCTGCCATTGCCCTGGACATGGCAGGCGTTGAATTTGGTTCCAGGCTACCTGTCAGAAACAGTGCAGGACAGCGTAGGGATTTTAGGCTCTCATCACTCGGACCATCTTCTTCAGAAAACACCCTGTAGGCGCTCTGATAGCCTTTTGGATCGACGTTCCGGAGCCAAATTTTGCATGCTTCTCGCTCTGGCGACGCCTGATCGCCGAACCAGCGTGTCAAAGTAGGTTCCGGTTCAGGAACCGACGCGCCATCAAGGCTCGCAGCGCGCAAATTGACTGCCGCACGTGCCGCATCTGTCCGCCGATAAATCGCGTTCAATGCAACAACACCGAGAATGTGCTCCGGATTTCTCGACGCAATATCAAGCGCGATCAAGGCCCCCATGGAATGTCCCGCAATGATCGTCGGTCGGTCCAGCAATGAGGCTATTCTCTCACTGTAGTCTGCAAGTGAAGCAGGTTCCGGCAACAACGGACTTTCCCCGTGCCCGGGAAGATCTGGAGCTACCACCTCGAACTTTTCCGACAGCACTTCGATCTGCGCGTTCCACGCCTCTGCCCTGAGCCCGACGCCGTGGATCAGGATCAGTCGCGGGCCTTGCCCGCATGTGATGACGGCAAGATCGCCGATTTCAGACCGCTGCCGGGTTGTCCACGTCATGGCCCATCTCTTTCAGATCCTGATACCGATCACCGATCCTGTGAAAGGGCCGTCCTGATGTTGCGGCTCCAAGTACAACCACAATTTCATCAGCACGCGGCGCGTCTGGGATTGCGAACTGGATCGTCAGGTAATGAGATCGCCGCCCGGCATCATTCTTGTCCATCAAGGGCACCATGATTGGTGCGTTGGCTGGTCCTCTGGTATTCGTGAAGGCAAGATACGACTTTGCCTCGACGGCCTGCCGGTAATGATTTCCGAACCGCAGCGTGTGGATCAGACCGGAGGCATGCTCCACCTCACCATCTAGCCCGACCACTGCTGCTTTTCCGTATGCTTCAATCGCCTCGCCGCTTCCGGCCAGGTTGATCACGCGTTCTGTCAACAAAGATCCGAGTACAGGTCCATAAGACTGAATTTCCGGCGTCAAGTCTTCGACATACCGGCCCGCCCAAGGGTTGCGAACGACAGCTGCCACCGCGAACATTCGCCAGGGCGTTTCAGCCTTTCGGAAGCCCTCAATCAGAACTTCCTCGTCAAAAGTCACAATTTTCCTGATGTCAGGATACATTTCCGCCCTCCATTCAGCTGCCCCAAGCTGATTGAAACCACTATCGAACGGCTTGACTTTCGGCACAAACGATTGATTTTGATGCTCAGGTATTAGTTTTACTAATGAGTGACTTGATCCATGGCCAAGGCCCTTCCTCCACTTAACTGGTTCCGCGCCTTTGAAGCATCAGCCCGAAACCTGAGCTTCACTGCCGCAGGCGAAGAAATCGGCATGACGCAATCAGCCGTCAGCCAGCAGATAAAATCTTTGGAAATGCGGCTTGGGGTTCCGCTTTTTGAACGCAAGGCACGTGGTCTTGCCCTGACGGATCACGGTCGTCGCCTTTTGCCTCAGGTCGACGCAGCCCTTGATACACTCTCGTCGGCAACCGGCGCATTCTTTGAAGACAAACCTTCAAAACTGCTCACTGTTTCAGCTTCATTCAGCGTGATTCAATGGGTCATTGCACCTTTGCTACCGGAGTTCACAGCAGCTTATCCGGAAATTGCCATTCGGTTTATCGGCGCCACCTGGCCGGATGAATTCAGCCGTACGTCAGCCGACATCGAGATCAGGTTCGGTTCGCAAAAACAGGCAGGGCCGAAGGCAAAATTGCTTGGATCGACGCAACTACTCGCCCTGAAATCACCCACACTCAAAGGAACCATCGACGACCTTCCCTTGATTGAGGCGGTGGGGATTTCAGACGGTTGGAAGTCCTGGGCTCAGGTTACCGGTTTCAGGAACTTGCGCCCGTCCCTTTTTGTCGACAGCTACGGTCCGGCGCTCCAAATGGCAGCTCACGGCAATGGCGTCTGTCTTGTCAGCGAACTTCTCGCCGGTCATCCCCGGTCTCGAGGCCTGGTCGAACTGGCACACGAACGAACGATTACTGCCAACGAGAGCTATTATCTGTCAGTCCGCGAACCCTCGGACACTGCTCGACTTTTCGAAAACTGGATATCGGAAAGGGCAATTGAACTCGTGGTTGCCGGCTGAGTTTTGATCACAGACCTCGGCTACACCTCAGCGGATGCGGCTTTGATTATGGCCTCCGCCATATGGAGATCCTGCAAGGAAATGCCTGAGCTGTCGAAGACCGTTATTTCGTCTTCACCCTGCCTGCCGGAAACCTTGCCGGTGAGAACTTCCCCTATTGCAGTAACCGGACGGTCTCCTGTCAGGTGCTGAAACTCTCCGATGCGCAGGGACTGTTCAGGCAAATCACAAAAGAGCTTGGTTTTCCCGAACAACGCGGGAGGCAGTTCCTGTTTTCCTGTCGCGTCCGACCCCATTGAAGAAACATGCGTTCCGGGTGTCACCCATTCTGCCTCAAACAAAGGCGATGTTGCGGTGGTTGCTGTGACGATGATGTCTGCCGCGCGGCAGGCAGCCTCTGCATCACACGCCTCGGCGCGCAGTCCTTCAGAACGTAATCTGGAAGCAAATGCAGCCGTCCGGTCTTTGTCCCGGCCAACTGCAAATATCTTCGTGATGGAACGCACCCTTGCAACGGCAGCAACTTCAAATTCCGCCTGGTGCCCGGTACCGATCACGGTCAATATACTGGCGTCCGAACGGGCCAGGGCGTCAGTGGCAACCGCATCGGCAGCTGCCGTTCGATAGGCATTGACCTTGCCACCCTCAACGATTGCACCGATCCGTCCGTGGCTTTGATCGAACAGCATTATGATGGAGTCATGCCGTGGCAATCCTACCGCGTCATTGGTTGGGAAATACGAACCAACTTTAAGACCGGTCAGTGTGGTGCCGGTTGCCGATTTGATCGTGAAGCGATTCTGCGGGTCGCTGGCATGGCCCAGAACAACTGGGAAACTCGTCGCCCCGGGTTCTATCGCCGCGACAAAGGCAGCTCGAACGGCTTCATAGGCGGTCTCGTGCGAAACAAGCGCGGCTGATTGGGCCTCGGTAATGTGAATCATGCTCTTTCCCCTACCAACCGCCAAAGCGCGGCCAGTTCATGAGTGGGTGACCAGTCGTTGAAGGCAGCACATTGTAACCGCTGTGTTGGGCAGCGGTTGCGCATGCATGGTTCGGCAAGATGCGCAGGCGCGTCCCGATTGGAAAATCAGGCATGGGAGCAGTGGAACCAGGTCGTTGTTCGATAATCCCGTGTTCCTGATTAGCCTTGGTCATGATCAAGTCGGACAAAACCTGTCCTTGCTCATCGCAGACAATGCCATACCCCTGGTCTACTGCCTGACTGGCGGTGCCCCGATCTCGCGACATCGCCATCCAGCCTGCATCGACCAATGTCCAGCCGCGTTTTTCCTGGTGGCCAATCACGGTGGTCAGGACCGACAAGGCAATGTCGTCCACCTTACAGGCACCAATTCCTGCCATCACCAGATCAAAAAACATATAAACGCCGGCGCGCAATTCAGTCACACCGGTCAGATCCCGCGCCGCGTGAGCGGTCGGTGTTGAACCGACGCTGACAACCGGACAGGGCAAACCTGCTTCGCGCAGGGCATTGGCAGCTGCAACAGTCGCCGAACGTTCCATTTCCGAATATCTTGCGTGTGCGTTCTTGCCGACAGCACCGTAGCTCTCGCCTGCATGTGCCATCACACCGCGCAGTTCCGCCCCACCGTCATGAAGGACCCGGCCGGTTTCAACCAACAGAGGATCGTCTGCAGCAAACCCACCCCGATGTTCGTCACAGTCGATTTCGATCAAGGCAGGTATGGCAACACCTGACTTTCGTGATGCTTTTGCAACTGCTTGAGCCAGCTCCAAACTATCGAGAATGACCGTCAAGTCGGTTCCCGCCTGGCGAAGCGCAATGACCTGATCAAGTTTTTGAGGCGCAATTCCAACGGCATAAAGAATGTCAGTCACGCCGGCTTTGGCAAAAACCTCCGCTTCAGCAAGCGTTGAAACCGTGGCTGGTCCCATCCCGTCTTTCAGGACTCTGCTGGCGACCTCAACCGACTTTGCGGTTTTCAGGTGCGGACGCAACGCCACACCAAGTGCATCTGCGTGATCCTGCAGGCGTTGGATGTTACGCATCATCTTTGCTTCGTCCAGCACAAGGCAGGGCGTGGTTAGCTCAGCGAGACCTTGGTCGGTTATGTTCATTGTCGTCATTCCATCAGCGATCTGGTCAAAGTCTGTTTCATTCGTTCAATCTATACGCTGAAGATGCAACCGACGTCAGCTCTGGTCGCGTGCTGATGCTTCTGGAAACAAAAAAAGGCTGTCTGCTTCCAACAGTTATTAGCCAATGACGATGGTGAAGTGATCCGCAATTGGGCGCTTGCAAACCAGACGGCTCACCCAGCCACTGCGACTTCAAATCTTTTCTGAAATCAGGAATTCGACAAGGGCCTTCGGCAAGTTCGAAAAGCCGGACGCATCCCTGTAGACAATTTCCAATGATCGCTCTGCCCAAGGTTCGCTGATCGGCACCATTTCAAGTTCTGACGCCTGCAGATAAGGCTGCACGGCCCCTTCCGGCAATACGGAGATCCCGAGCCCCGCCTGCACCATGCGCCGCACACCGTCAAAACTCATGACCTCAACACGCGTTCTGATCGGCAGGCCAAGTTCTTCGGCTTTCGCCTCCAGAAAAGCCTGAATGGAACTTCCGTGTTGAAGTGAAACCATGTCTTCAGACAGAATGTCCCGAAATGTAACAGTGCTCTTTTCGATAACCGAATGCCCTTTGGGCGCCGTTACAACAAGCCTGTCTTTCCGATAAGTTACCTGTCGAAGTCCTTCCTGGGGCGTGAGACCGGAGATGATACCGAGATCCGCCTGCCCGGTTCGGACCATGCTCAAGATGTCCGCACTGACGAGCTCTACCAGTTTGATCCGAACTTCAGGGTGCTGCTCCTGGAATTCTGCCAGGTCCTCCGGAAGAAACTGAGTAATCGCCGACGTGTTTGCAGCGATACGGATGGTTCCCTTACGCCCTCTTGCATAATCGCTGAGGGCAGAATCCATGCGCCCGACTTCCGCGGTTATAGTACGGGCATATTTGCGAAGTTCGTGTCCTGCAGGCGTTAGCTCAACACCGCGCTGTCTTCGATAAAAGAGCAGTGTCCCAACCGTATCCTCAAGCTCGGAAATGCGCCGGCTAACGGCGGAAGAGGCGATGTTCTGCACCTCTCCGGCCTTTGCAATACTTCCCAGTCTTGCAACCGCGAGGAACAGGGACAGGCTGTAGAGATCGTAATGCATGACTGCCCCTTTCCTTCGCGAGTTCATGAATTTGATATTCAAATTTCACAAAGTTTAGTCTGGGTGCTCAGCATTTCAAAATGCCTCACCCCATAGCGGTACATGGACATGCCAGTGCACCGGTGCGCGTCCCTTTACCGGTGCTTTCAGGACCGGCAATCGGTCCCCTAGAAGGTTTCCACAAACGAGCCGGTCGAGCTTCTCGCCAAGAAAGGCACTGCTTGAAACATTGCGTAGCATTTTTGTCGGTGCGGTATCGAAGTGCGGGCGTCCCATAACTTCTTTGTCGAGCGCCCGTTCAACCTCTGCAACCCATTGCGTGTCACGTTCGCTCAGGACCGTTGCAATATTCCCGTCCGGGCTTATTCGGAAAAGTTCGTTGGAAACAATGCAGGCGGCGATCAGGCCACCTTCGCCGTCAAGTTCAATGCCGTCCACAAAGGCACCCTTGGGCAGCAGCACGAAATCTTCCTTTTCACCGGCAACACCTTCGCGCGTTAATGGTACACGGCTGATCTTCTGCGCAAATGTCTCTGCCACGTAGAGCCAGCCGCGCTCGAAGTCGAGACAGATCTCATTGGTATAGTGCAGGCCCTCAAGAACGATGTGCATTTCACCGTCCTCAATAAAGCCGACATACCCGTTCATGACGTCGCGTCGATAGGCAAGCGAACGCGGTGACAAGGTCGACGAAACGGTAAACCAGACCCTCCCAAATGGGTCGACACAGACGTAATTGACGGGTGGCGCCGTTCCGCCGCTGGAACAGGCGTGAAACAGGCTGACACCATTCCTGTCCAGTTTCAGAAGCCCGCCAGCGTCAGAGATGTTTGCGAGCAGAAAACTGCCATCACGCATCAAGGCAATGCCGTTGGGAACGATTGGAACGCCCTCGTGCAGCGTGTGTTCAGCGAGATAATATTGCTTCCCGTCCGGACAAATCCGCACGATGCCACGGCTTTTGTGAGAAGCAAACACATCCCCGTTTTTTGTCGTAAGCACGGATTCCGGTCGCGACATGCCGTGCCCGAGGAAGTCGAGGGTTTCAATTGTCTGATTGCTTTCGCTTTCAAATTGCATCACCTCGTTTTCCCAGCTTCGTCTGCTGTATAAAGTCGCTCGATCTCCTTTCGCAGCCGGAACGCCTCATTGTCGACCGATGGATCAACATCATCCCAGCAAACTGCGGCACCACCCTTCACGGCGCGCACAAGTCGGATTCCGTGCGCGAGACCGAGCGGCAACAGTCCTTTATTTAACGATCTGGCCGCCGGGACGAGACCACCAGACACGGTAAAGCCCCCTTCACCATCCAGGAGCTCACCCGGCGCCAGATCGCGTTTGGCAATTGCGGCAACATCTGCACGAAAGTCTGCGGGGACTCCCGTCGCTTCGTTGCGCAACGCCAGCGAGGCAACTGAATAGGCAAGTTCCAGCCCAATCAGATGCCAACGTTTGTAATTACACATGTACCGGCCGCTATCGTCTGTCACGACCTTGTATTCTTCAAAGCAGTTCCGAAGGTACTCAGTGTCGCCCTCAAAACAGACCCAGACACCCTTGCGGATATCATGCTCGATCTGCGCGCCGTCCCGCGTCAGGCATGAGGCGACCTCAACCATGCCCTTGCGCTCAAGGACACCGCCTTCACTCTTCGGGCGCATCAGGTTTGGAATGTCGTCAATCCCCCCTGGAGGAAACAAAAGTCCTTCCTCTGGTGCGTCCAGGCCCGCGGCATTTGCAATCGCCGCGGATTCGATGGCGGGTTTGGAACCATCAAGAAAAGCGTTGAACATCTTGGGGTTGAGCCGTCCCCGTTTCGCCTGTTCACGCGTCAATCCCCAATGGTCCCAAACTGTGTCCGGCGTGGATTGCCGATAATGCGGCAGCCATTTGTGTCCACGGCCTGCAGCCACCACTTTGAAACCACAGGTCCTGGCCCAGTCCACCAGCTCGCAAGCCAGAGCTGGTTGGTCGCCATAGGCCATCGAGTACCGGACGCCGGAGCTCGCAGCCCGCCGCGCCAGCCCGACACCGCAAAAGGCATCAGCCTCAACGGTGACGTTAATGACGTCTTTTCCCTCTTCGAATGCCTTCAAGCAGTGGGTAACCGCGGCAATCGGATTTCCAGTACATTCAATAACGATGTCGATGGCTGCGCACGCAACCAGAGCTTCCCAATTGTCCCCCACATGGGTCTTGCCGGTTTTCGCAGCTTCTTCGAGAGAAGTTTCCGTGATCTGATCTTCTGCCCAACCAACGAGATTCATGTTGGAAAGTGCGTTGGTCGGCACCAGATCGACCACCCCGACAAGGTGAACACCTGGAAGTCGCACGGCTTGTGCGAGGAACATCGTCCCGAATTTACCGGCACCGATCATTCCTATGCGAATTGGCTTGTCTTGCTCACCGCGTTCAAGGAGTTTGCGATAAAGGCTCATTCGGCTCCCTCCAGATCAACATTGCTTGGGGAGCGGAAAGAAGCCTCACCGTTTTCGGTCAGAAAGTCGAAATCACAGCCCTTCGGAGCCTGATTGACTGATTTGTGAAACAACGCTTGATAGCCGCGCTGCGGCATCATCTTCGGCTGCCAGTTGGTGAGACGTTTGTTGATCTCTGCGTCGGGAACGAGCAATTCCAGCTTCTTGTCCTTCACTGAAAGGCGAATACGATCACCGTTTTGAACAATGGAAAGTGGTCCGCCAACTGCAGCTTCCGGTGAAATGTGAAGTGCTATAGTGCCGAAGGCCGTCCCTGACATTCTGGCGTCTGAAATCCGGACCATGTCCTTGACCCCGCGCCGGGCCAGCTTTTGCGGTATCGGCAGATATCCTGCCTCTGGCATCCCGGCCGCCACCGGGCCTGCGTTTTTCAACACCAGAACGTCGGTTGATTCAACGTCCAGCTCAGGATCATCTATCCGGTTCGCCAGGTCTTCCAGACCTTCAAAAACAACGGCTCGCCCCTCGAATTCAAACAGGGATGGTGTTGCTGCAGCTCTTTTGAAAATCGCACCATCGGGAGCAAGGTTGCCTGATAGGGCGATAAGTCCGCCGACACGTGAAACCGGCTTGTCAAAGGATAGAATGTAATTCCGGTCCACCCATTCCAGCGGCTCTTGCAGCCTTTCCTCCAGCGTCTGACCAAGGACGTCGATCGTGTCCAGATGCAGAAGACCACGAATTTCCCGCAAAACCGCTCCGACGCCACCAGCTGCATGAAAGTCTTCCATGTAGCCTTCTCCAACCGGTTTCAGATTGACGAGTACCGGCGTTTCATCGGAAATCGCGTTTAATCGTTCAGAGGAAATGGAGATGCCAAGCCTTCCTGCAATAGCTGCAAGATGTACCACCGCGTTGGTTGATCCACTGACAGCCATCAACACACGCAGCGCATTCTCAACTGACTTGCGTGTGACCAGCTCGCTCGGCCGGATTGGATTTGCGATCAGCTCAACCGCTCGTTTTCCGGACATTTCCGCGCAGACAAGCCTGTCGGCCAGGACTGCCGGAATGCTTGCGCTGCCAGGCAGAGCAATGCCAAGGACTTCGGAAATAATTGCCATCGTGCTGGCAGTACCCATCACGGCACAGGTTCCGGCAGTTGCCGCCAAACGGCCCTCCACCTGGTCGATTTCTTCCTTCTCGACCTCATCAGCGCGATAACGCCCCCAATATCTGCGACAGTCAGTGCACGCGCCCAGCCTTTCACCGCGATGTCGTCCCGTGGACATCGCCCCCGTGACAAGTTGCAAGGCAGGAATGTCAGCGGACACAGCCCCCATCAGCTGAGCTGGGACAGTTTTGTCGCAACCTCCGACAAGAACGACAGCATCCATGGGCTGTGCCCGCACCATTTCCTCTGTATCCATCGCCATGAGGTTGCGGAACATCATGCTGGTTGGGGAGAGGAAAGGTTCGCACAGCGACGTCGTGGGGAACGGTAGCGGCAGGCCGCCGGCCGCTAACACACCACGGGATACGGCGTCCACCAGGTCTGGCACTGTGCGATGACAATTATTGAAACCCGAAGGGGTCGAGGCAATACCGACAATCGGCTTTTGAAGGCTTTCGGTCGAATACCCCATGGAACGGGCAAACGACTTTCTTAGAAATTCGGAAAAATCCCTGTCACCATAGTTGGTTAAGTTCTTACGCATGCCCTTGTTGTCAGACATCTACGCCTCCATCCTGATCTCGAAATCGGGTCTTGAGAAGTTCCTCGAACACGAGAACCATTGCCCCTTTGTCCTTGTCTCCATGCCCCTCCAGAAGCGCACGTTGGTACGTCGCCGTGGCGGCAGCCAGAACGGGCGTTGGCACGAGCTGGCGAGCTGAAAGCTCCGCCCCGCTTATCAAGTCCTTGTAGGCGTTCTGCATTGGATAGCCGTTGCTGAAATTACCTTTCAGAATGTTGGGAATAAAGAACTCCGACGCGTAGCTTCGTCCCGTACCTGAATTCACGATTTCGGCTATTTTTGAGCTGTCCAAACCGAGTTTGGCAGATATTGGCAGGATCTCTGCAAGCGCGGCCATATTAATATCAAACAGGAGTTGGTTGATGAGTTTGGTGAGCTGGCCGCTTCCGACTGGTCCCATGGAAAGAACCTTTGAAGCCATGGTTTTCAGAGCGAACTCGATTGGAGCAATGTCGTCGCTGCTGCCACCGCACATCATTGTCAATGTGCCATCTTCAGCGCGGGCCTGCATCCCCGATACGGGCGCGTCAACGAAACGATATCCCTTTTCAGAAAGGCTCGCGGATATCTCGAGTGTCGCGTTGTATTCAATTGTGCTTGTGTCGACGATGATCGCGCCTTTTTTCAAATGCGCAGCCAGGCCGTCCTTGGACAACAGGACCGATTTCACGACGCCAGCAGAAGGTAGACTGAGAAAAACACAGTCGCAGTTTGCCAGTTCAGACAGGTTTCCGGTGACTTCAAGCGTCTTGGGTGCATCTTCCGGCATCAGCACCGGTCTTGCGTCAAATGCGATAACGTCGAGCTGCCTTGCCAGGTTGAGGGCCATGGGTTTACCCATCTGGCCGAGCCCTACAAATCCAAATTGCATTTGGTTTCCTTCACAGGTTCGGTTCAAGTTCAAGAAATTTGCTGACTATCTTCGATCAGCTCACTGCGTCCGTTGTCCCGCTTCCAAAGTACAAAGGAAAGCAGCAGAAACAACGCGGCCACGACATAAAGACCGAGGGAGATAGGACTTTGAACAAGGATCTCATAGTCGCCGCCGGAAATGGACAGGGCCCGGCGCAGATTGTTTTCCATGTCACCGGCCAGCAGGAGCCCAAGAACGACCGGGACCAGGGAGATCTCACATTTACGAAGCAAAAATCCGATCAAGCCGAAGGTAATCATGGTGACCATCTGAAACGGGCTGTGACTGATTGAATAGACACCAACGAAACTGACACTCGCTACCAGCGGCAGCAGAATCCAGACCGGCACGCTCAACACTCTTGTAAAGATCGACACAAGCGGCACGTTCATTATCAAAAGTGCAAAGTTGGCGAGATAGAGCGAGGCAATCAAACCCCAGACCAGATCCGGGTTCCGTTCAAACAGCAATGGACCGGGCTGAACGTTCAGTGAAATCAACATGGCCAGCAAGACGGCGGTGGTGCCGCTTCCCGGCACTCCAAGCGCCAACATGGGGATCAGCGCACCACCACTGGCAGCATTGTTTCCCGCTTCCGGTGCAGCTACCCCGCGCTCGTCGCCTTTCCCAAACGTACCGTCCCGGTTGCTTATCTGTTTTTCGAATGCATAGGAAATAACAGCGCCAAGTGACGCTCCTGCACCAGGAAGAATGCCGGCAATAAAGCCAAGAGCAGATCCCCGGGCCGTGGCACCGGCCGTCTTCTTGAGCGTTTTGACACTCGGAAGTCGGGATTTTGCACTCGTGTTTCCAGTGGGCGATGAGCCCCGAAAACCCGTTTCCAACAACCAGAACAACTCCGACAACGCAAACAAGCCGATCAGAGCAACGATTGGATTAATTCCGTCGTAAAGATCGAACCAGCCGAAAGTAAAGCGGGGAACGCCGGATGCCGGATCGATGCCTACCATGGCGATCATTAGTCCGATACAGGCCGCCAGCAAGGTCTTGCGAGGATCGGCACCGCCTAGTCCGCCAATGGTAATGAAAGCCAGTATGAACAAGGCAAAATAGTCCTCGGGAGCAAAGTAGATAGCGGCGCGGGCAAGAAGAGGTGCAAACAACGTCAAACCGACGGTTGCAACCGTCGCGCCAACAAACGAGGCGACCGCTGAAATGGCAAGTGCTTCCCCAGCACGCCCCTTCAATGTCATGGGATACCCGTCAAGGGTCGTCATGATGGCAGGTTCATCACCTGGAATATTGAGCAAGATAGAAGATATCCGACCGCCGTACATGCATCCGTAATAAACGGCGCTGAGCAAGATCATCGAGGCTGTTGCATCAAGCCCCAGTGAAAACGCTAGCGGAATGAGTATGGCCACGCCATTGACCGGGCCAAGACCCGGCAGAGATCCGATCAATGTTCCGAAAAAACATCCGGCCAGCAGGAGGCCGATATTCATCGGTCCCAAAGCGACGATCAAACCATGCAGCAGTTGATTATAGATTTCCATTACTTATCCGATCATCTCTCCAAAGGCAGGCAGCGGCAGGCCCAGCACAATATCGAAGAGGACAAAGAGGCCGGGAGCAGCAACAGACCCGGCGACCAGAGCGTTTCTACCGTTTGCTCCAAAGAGCCAGGCCAGCACGGCAAACATTGCGAAAGTGGCCAGAAGGAAACCAACAGTTTCCATGGTGAAGGCGTAGATCAAAAGACATGCAACGCCTGCCAGCAGCTTCATCAGCGCCGCATGAGTTCCCCATTTGTGACTGTCTTTCGGGAACACAATCAGCGCGCCGCTGAGAAAAAGAGCCGGCCCCCCCACCAAGAGGGGAAAGACAGCCGGACCCAGTGGGTCGCCATACTCGATCCGATAACTCGAACCGATTGTGACAAAGGCAACCGCGATCAAGAAGACCGCGGCGCCAAGAGCCCTGACCGTCATTTGAGGTCGATGCTGTTCACTATCTCGGTGACGTCTTGTAATTGTTGTTCGAGATAGGCTTCAAACTCATCACCTGCCCTCCAGATCGGGACAAGGCCATTGCTTGCGGCAGCCTGTTTCCAGCTGTCGCTGTCGTAAACCGTTTTCAGTCGTTCTACCCAGACGTTGTAAGCATCGTCTGGCACATCACCGCCGACATAAAGGCCACGCCAGTTGTAGCCAGTAACGTCATAACCGAGCGACTTTGCCGTGGGGACATCAGGGAATGCCGGGAGTGGCTCGTCGGCCAACACGGCCAGTATACGGATGTCACCAGACTCAACAAAACCCGCAGCCTCGCTAATATCCGTTGTAACCACGTCGATGCGACCTCCCATCATCTGGGTAATCGCCGGTGCACCACCGTCGAACTGAACCCACATGATCCTGTAGAGATCCTCGACACCGGCGGTCTGGGCAGCCAGCAAGTAGCGGATGTGATCCCAGCTTCCGAAACCATCGCCTGCACCAACCAGCGACTTTGGATCCTCCTTGAGCTTTGCGAAAAGCTCGTCCAGGGACTTGATCGGACTGTCATCTGCAACGGCGATAACGCCGACATCCGCGCCAAGCATTCCGACAAAACGCATTGTGTCCAGATCACCTGGATATTTGTTCTGAGCAATCTGATTGACGGCGACCGTGGACGTGGCAACGATCAGTTCCGGATCGTCGGCCCGCTTGTTTGCGACATAGGCGAAACCTACAGCACCTGTTCCACCGGCCATATTGACGACGCGCACACTGCCGTCGACCTGATCCAGATCAGTCAATATTTTTCCGATTGAGCGGCAAGTAAAGTCCCATCCCCCACCAGGCCCAGATGGAGCGAGACACTCAGTTGCGACTGTCGATTGAACACCACCAAACATGAATACTGCTGATAGTGAAGATAATAGTAGCTTTTTCATAGGTCCTCCCGAACACATGCAAGTGAAGCGACAGGACAAGAAAAATATAAACTGAGTGTTTGCTGAAGAATTTTGTTGGCAACACTGCCATCTCAATATGCGATGGCAGAGGCTTTCTGCCATTTTCACAGACTTTTATGGTTAACAAACGATTAATTCTTGCAGATTGCGACTCCTTCAAAGTTGCCGCATTTGGAGACGACAACTTCTCGGCATCATGCGAATCCGAGAATCGCCCATCAACAAACCAGTTCTAATTACTAAGCTTCAAAAACCATTCGCGGGTGGCGTCGTCTGCTGGCAAAAGTGTCTCAACGCGAATGTCGTCCAATGCAGCATCCGAACTCATGCCGACGGTCGCAATCAACGAAAACAGGCGAAGATCCTGGCCACCCACATGAAAGAGAATGGTCATGACCGGCGCCGGTCGCTCATGCGCAGGTAGGCTGATTACGTCGGCAACACCGGGCAAGGCATGAAGGTCAATCAGAAGGTTTTGCGCCTCCGTGTCATTCGGACGCCGCGCGACTTCCAGCTCCAGAAAACGGTAGAGCGCCTTGATGACCTCCTCCCAGTTGCCGATGGCGGAACGCACCGGGCCAGGTTTGAACATTGATCGAAGCAGGTTTGGTTCCGCATCTCCCTTAAGCGCAGCAAAAAACAACATGGCTGGATCATTCGCCTTCTGCAGGTTCCAGATCCGGTCTATCGCAACAGCAGGAAACGGGCTGTGTCCCTGAAGGATGTGCGTGATCGATACATCCACCGCTACCCGCGTCGCCTCGCTCCAGCGCGCATCTGGAGCGCGAGAGGCAAATCCGGCCGATAGCAGCATTGCGTCCCGCTCGGCAGCCGGCATTTGCAAAGCTTCGCCCAGCTGCGCTATGGCAAACCGGCTCGGTTGTGAGCGCCCTGTTTCCAGGAAACTGATGTGCCGCTGTGACATGCCTGCCTCCAGCGAGAGATCGAGCTGGCTAAGTCTGCGTCGCTTGCGCCAGGTTTTCAAAAACCCCGGAAACGCAGCGGATGGCTGTATATCTGCAATTGTCATGCTGCATTATTGTCGGGCGGTAACATGGTGTCCATTACATCGCAGGTAATTGATCCGATACACGGTCAATGAAATCCTTCCGCCACAATCAACCGGACAAGGATTTCATCATGTCTACGACAAAAACCGCACGGACCTTTCTCGGTCTCAACACAGGATTTTCTATTCTGTGTTCCCTGACATTGCTGCTGCTGCCTGACTTCTTTTCCGAATTGATGTTCCATGTCCCCGCGAACTGGGTACCACTTGGCCTGCAAATCCTCGCTGGCGGCTTGCTTCTGTTCGCCCTCTCACTGATTTTTCTGGTCGCAAACCCTTACGTATCCCGCGGTGAAGTCATGCTGATTGTTGCCATGGACTTTATCTGGATTGCGGCAAGCGCTGCCTTCGTGGTCTTCGGCTACGACTGGCTCACGGTAAGCGGCATTGCTATCATCGAATTTGTTGCAGTCTTTGTCGGTATTTTCGCCGTGGGCCAGTTCCTGGGCGCACGTAGAATCCAGCCACCGCTGAGCAAGGCAAGCGTCACAACAGGTGAAGGTGTCATCACTGCAAGCGTTAGACGCACGGTTTCAGCGTCACCGCAAACAGTCTGGAAGGTCATGACCGATCACCCAGGTTATGCCGACGTCGCCGAAAACCTAACCAAGGTCGAAGTCCTCTCGGGTGAGGGCAAAGGTATGCTACGTCGGTGTTACGGCTCCAAAGGAGAAAGTTGGACAGAAACATGCAGTGCGTTCGAGGACGGCAAGTCCTATGGTTTCAATGTCCACACTGACGCCCCTGATTACCCTTATCCGATCAAGGACCTCAAGGGATACTGGTCGGTTACACCCTTCGAGCATGGTGCAGAATTCGCGATCGACATCACTGCCAAGCCCAAGGGAAATTTTCTGTCCCGCGCGCTCTTCATGACAATCGCAAGGTTGAAATTCAAAGCCGTATTGATCGACCTTGCGGATGCCTGGTCCGATCGCATGGAACGCGAAGCGAAAGCGTAATTCCATGCAAGGAAGGGGACCGGGCGGAAGACGTCCGGTTTTTGACAGACCGAACCGTTCGCCACTCTGTTGGGCTCGCTGCCATTCGAGGAGCACTACTGCGTCTCACCGGACATCGCGCGCGCAAGAACCTCATAGATCTCAGGATCTTCCATCTGACTGACGTTGAAACGAATGAACGACGATTTGGATTGCGATGGGCTGAAGACGTTACCGGGCGCCAGCACCACGTTTTCACGTAACGTCGCACGCGCCAGATCAGCGGAATCCAGTTCGCCCGGAAGCGTGCACCAAAGGTAAAATCCACCGCGCGGCATCAACCAGGGCCGAATTCCAAGCCTGTCCAGGTTTACGGCTGTTTCGCTGCGAAGACGCCCCAACCGACGGCGTACACTTTCCATGTGCTTCCGGTAGGTCCCGTCTGAAAGAACAGAATACAGCAATTCCACTGCAAACGGGCTCGGGCCACCAAAACTCGTCGCCACCTGAAGATCAACAAGTGGTTCGATCCAGTCTGGCCGAGCGACGATATAGCCGCAACGAACGGAAGCCGACAGCGTTTTTGAAAAACTGCCAATGCGAATGACCCGGTCAAGACCATCAAGAGGAGCCAGTCTGGGCGAGCTCTCGGGTTCATAACCGGCAAAGATATCGTCTTCGATGATGATCAGGTCATGCGCAGCAGCTGCGTTAAGAACCTGATGAGCGACTTTGGGAGAAATCGTCGCCCCGGTGGGGTTCTGGAGTGCTGAATTGGTGATGTAAAGGCGTGGATTGTGTTCTTTTAGCGCCTCGGTAAAACAAGCTAGATCCGGCCCAGCCTGCGTATAGGGCACGCCGATGATCTTGACCTGATGCGCTTTCAAAAGTGCCTGAAAATTGAAATAGCACGGATCATCGACAATCACTGCGTCCCCGGGGCGCACCAGAAACCTGCACAGCAGATCGATGGCCTGCGTTCCTGAGACCGTTAGCAGGATCTGATCCAGGTCGACAGAAAGCCCCTCGTCGGAAAGCTGCCGAGCCAGCAGCCGTCGCAAGTTCGCTCCACCACGTGTGCCACCATAATCGGAAAGGATCTCATCCTCTGCTCTGGCGAGACCGCGGATCGCTTTCCGGATTGCCGAATTTGGCATCCAGTCAGATGGTAACCAGCCACATCCCGGCTTCAACATGTCCGGATGGGCGTCCAGGGACTGCCGGGAGACCCAAAGCGGATCAATGGCACGGTCAGCAGCAGGCGATACTTCCGCCATGACAAACGGAGCCGCAGATCCTGACGCATAGAACCCGGACCCCGGACGCGATTGGATCAGGCCTTCGGCAGCCAGCCTGTCGTAAGCCTCGACAACTGTGGAGGGCGACACGCCCATCTTAGCCGCAAACCGCCGAATAGAAGGCAGCTTTTCTCCCGGAGACAGCGCACGACTGCTTAGCCGATTGCGGATAGCTTCCATCACCTGGCCGGTTCGCGTTGCCATGTTCATTTTCACCTGTTCCTAAGTGTATGGCTCATTGAACCAGTACAGTTTAATGAAACCGTACTATTCCGTAGCTTTTGACGCCAGCCCATTTTCCTTAGAATTCCATTACGGTCGCAAAGGAATTGAGCATGCATTCGACAATGGCTGGATGGGGCAACGGGTTACTCGGTGTTCTTATTTTTAGCGGTTCGCTTCCGGCAACGCGGGTTGCCGTTGGTGAATTCAATCCCTTATTCCTGACATCTGCCCGGGCGGTCATTGCGGCATTGCTCGGCATGGCGCTGTTACTGCTTTTGCGCCAAACGCGCCCAGCGCGCACTGATCTCGGTTCTCTGGCGATTGTCGCCATTGGCGTTGTGATCGGCTTTCCGTTGCTGACCGCCCTGGCGCTACAACACATCACGGCAGCACATTCGGTGGTCTTCATCGGCTTGTTACCGCTTTCAACGGCACTTTTCGGCGTGCTCCGTGGCAGCGAACGGCCGCGGCCAGCCTTCTGGGTGTTTTCTGTTGCCGGCAGTCTTTTGGTTGCCGGTTTTGCGCTGACCAAAGGGAGCAGCGCGTCTCTGACAGGTGATGTGTTGATGGTAGCCGCCATCATCCTCTGCGGCCTGGGTTATGCGGAGGGAGCTGCCCTCTCCCGGCGCATGGGTGGCTGGCAGGTGATATCCTGGGCGCTGATCCTTTCGCTTCCGGTCACGGCCGGTTTTGCCCTATGGAGTTTGCCAGCTGTCTGGACTGGAATAGACGCTTCGGCCTGGATTGGTTTCGGCTATGTCTCGACCTTCAGCATGCTGATCGGCTTTGTCTTCTGGTATCGTGGCTTGGCGATTGGTGGCATTGCAGGTGTCGGCCAGCTTCAGCTGCTGCAACCGTTTTTTGGCCTTTTGCTGGCTAGTCTGCTGCTGTCAGAACCGATCACCTGGCCCATGATTGCAGTCACCGTGCTGGTCGTAGGCTGTGTTTCCGGCGCAAAGCGATTTGCATAAACCCAACAAAGCCAAGCACTTTTAGGCTGAGGCAAGTACGCTTCTCGCCTCAACTCTACATCGGAGCGATGTTTATCGCTCAAACGCTAATTGCCTATTGCCGCGCAGCCGACGACACCGCCATCCACCGTGAGTTCCTGACCGACGACAAAATCGTTTTCCGGTGCCGCCAGAAAAAGGATGGCGTTGGCTTGATCGGCAACCTTCCCCAAGCGTCCAGCCGGAATGACGTTCGACAACGCGTTGTGTGTCTGATCAAGCATCTCGCCCTCAAGTCCCATTCTTTCAAAAATTGGCGTAGCCGTTGGTCCGGGACTGACGGCATTGAGACGTATTCCCTTCGGCAACAATTCACGCGACAGGGTACGTACCAAGGACCCCATGGCCGCCTTGCTCGCCGAATACGCACTTGTGTTCGGCTCGCCGAGTTGAGACGCAATTGAGGTAGTCAAAACAACCGAAGCCGGATTGGCCAAGTACGGCAATGCCGCTTTGATCGTGGCAACGGTTCCAAGGAAATTGATCGCCATTGTCCGTTCAAAATGGTCCAAGTCAGTGGCTTCGAAGGGTAGGAACTCGGCAATCCCGGCGTTGGCGACAAGAACGTTGATCTTGTCAGCCTTCCTCGAAACAGATGCAAAGAAGCGATCCAGATCCTCTGTCTTTGTCGTATCGCCTACAAAGCCCTCAACGCCGAGCTCTGTGGCCGTCGATACGACTGTCTCTTCAGACCTGCCTAAAATCGAGACTTTGGCACCCTCACGCGCGAAACCTGCGGCTGCGGCGCGACCAATGCCCGAATTGCCACCAGTTATTGCAACAGTCTGATTTTCAAATTTCATAGCATCCATCCAGTTTGATTTGACTGGTGGAGGTTTGCGATACGGGACACTATAAGTGAAATTAATTTTAAGAATTCCATTATTGGATTTGTGAATGATAAATCTGCGCAATGTCGATCTCAACCTACTGGTGGTATTCGATACGATTTACAGGGAAAGACATGTCACGCGGGCAGCAAAGGCGCTGGGCATGTCCCAGCCTGCTGTCTCCAACGCGCTGAGCCGTCTGCGCCATATGTTGGGGGACAGCCTGTTTGTGCGCACACCGCAAGGTCTTCAGGCAACAGAACGCGCCGATGACATTGCCGGCCTTGTTCGAACACTGCTCAAGGATGCGGAGGATATTTTTGATCCGGAGACTTTCGATAGTCACCAGGCCTCGGGTGTCATAACGGTCGCGGCCGTCGATCTTTTCAATACCGCCATTCTCCCGGCATGCGTTGAACTGCTCAGGAACGAAGCACCCGGTATCACTTTGCGAGTAATTCCGACGGGAGGCGCAGCCTTTCGCCTACTGGACACAGGTGAAGCAGACATTGCGCTTGCCAGTTTTTCAACACCGCCAAAGCGCTTCAGAAAACGACAACTACTGAAAGATGAATACATCTGCCTGGTCGGACGTTCTCATCCAGCTGCAAAGAAAGGCCTCAACCTGCGGGACTACGCAGATTACGGGCACATTTTGCACAATCCGGCAGGTGACCTCAGAGGAACCACGGACAAGAAACTGGAAGACGCGGGTCTCAAACGGCATATCGCGGTGACAATAAACAGTTTTTGGGCTGCAGGCCCGCTCCTTGAAAAGAACGACCTGATCCTCACAGCCCCGTCACTGGCAGTTCAAAGCCTGCTTGAAACCTGGGATCTGGTCACCCTTCCCTGCCCGGTTCCCAGTGATCCCGGTACCCGGCAACTTGAAATGCTGTGGCACACCCGGCTTGGGGAAAGGCCCCTCAGCAAATGGTTTCGAGAAAAGCTGAGTGCAATCTGTGACGACATAGCCAGCGCGGTTTGATGTTCTTGCAGAACGCCTAATTGCACAATTCCAAACCGACATTTGGCTATGCCAACGCAATAGCAAGCACGATCAAGAAAATTACAGATTGCGCTGTACCCTTGCTTTTAAGAAGGTCCTTCGGGTGTTGCGTTCGGCATTCCACCTGCAGCGGCAATCATTTTCGCAGTGTCATAAAACTCATAAAACGCAACGATCTTACCATCCTTGAATGTCACGTAATCGAACTTAGGGGATTCCGCGCGTATTCCGGTTCTCTTGTTTGTCCAGGCAGTTTTGCCCAGCACACAAATCTTGTCGCCATCGACAACAAAATCATCAACGCGGTAATATTCCATTTCCCAATCGTCGAGCAGCCCACTCAGATAACCACACATCTCGCCCTTGCAAGTCCGCCGAGCAGTAAAACTCACTTCCGGGCTCTGTGCCTTGGCAAGTGACTTGAAATCAATCTTGTCATCCATCATCGCCAGCCAGTCTTCCGTACTGCCGCCCTTGGTCTCGTTCCAGCGCTCGTAACACTGCTTCAGCGCAGCCAAGTTGCCATTCGTCGTCATGAACCCGCCTCCTTGAATAAATTTCCTCTGAATCACGTCCCAATCAAAAGATGTACGCAAGCACACTACAATCAAATTTCTCCAGAGGCTAATCTGGCTCCCCGCGTGAGCTCGTATCAACCGACATAGGGTTTTCCACGTAGTTCCGGGACCAGCCCAATCTCAATTGACCCTAAGTTAGCTCGAAACTTCTATGAGTGATTTATCCGGTGCTTAAGCCCACACCAGAGAAATTAAACAAACTGCAGAACATTGCAAAATACGATGTGCATCACCGCTTCAATTAGTGAGAAAATCTCAATATCTCCAAGATACTTGATATTTAACCCGAGCAAAGTTAACGTGAAAGCATCAGCTCAACTGGAAAATTCCTTTGAGTCATCTCGGCGAAGTGAGTTGCGCTCAATTATTCCCCTAGGGGAGATTGAATATGATTTTTGCAGTGATACTTGTTCTGATTGTGTTGGGCTCCGTGATTTTTCACGTGTTTAGCCCGTGGTGGATGACGCCCATAGCCTCAAACTGGAGCTATATCGACGACACGCTCGTCGTCACCTTCTGGATGACCGGTATCGTCTTCGCCGCGATTGTCCTGTTCATGGCCTACTGCCTCTTCCGCTTCCGGCACGTAGAAGGCAGAAAAGCCGCTTACGAACCAGAAAACAAAAAACTTGAAATCTGGTTGACCGTGGCGACGACCGTTGGTGTGGCCGCCTTGCTCGCACCGGGCCTTTATGTCTGGGGGCAGTTCATTACGGTACCCGATGAAGCAACCGAAGTTGAAGTCGTAGGCCTGCAGTGGCAATGGAATTTCCGCTTGCCTGGCGAAGATGGCAAACTGGGCAAATCCGATACCGACCTGATATCGTTCGACAACCCGCTGGGGCTCGACCCGGATGACCCGAATAGTGCCGATGACGTGGTGGTAGAGGCAGACGACCTCCATTTGCCGATTGGCAAGCCGGTCAAGATGCTGCTGCGGTCGATTGATGTCCTGCATGATTTTTACGTGCCGGAGTTCCGCGCGAAGATGGATCTCATTCCCGGAACCATTACGTATTTCTGGATCACCCCGACAAGAACCGGTGAATTCGAAATTTTATGTGCCGAACTCTGCGGCACCGGCCACGGGTTTATGCGCGGTATCGTTCTCGTTGATACTGACGAAGACTATCAAACGTGGCTTCAGGAACAGTCCACTTTTACCGAACTGACGCTCAACGATCATATCAAGACCGCTTCCCGGGCTAAGCCTTGAGGACTTAAGAAACGACAAAAATAAAAGAATAACAAAATTGCGGTGGGACAGCTGACAGCATGCGCTGCCGGATGTCGGGAGAGACAAGGAGAACGCAATGGTAGAGTTCACGCCAAAGGCGGCCGGTGCCGTTCCACCCGCGGAAGTCCCTGACGTTGAGCTTTATCACCCCACCAACTGGTGGACGAAATACGTCTTTTCGCAAGACGCCAAAGTTATCGCGATCCAATATTCGGGCACTGCCATTCTGGTTGGTCTGATCGCGTTGGTGCTGTCTTGGCTGATGCGCCTTCAGCTTGGTTTCCCAGACACTTTCTCCTTCATTTCCGCTGAGGCTTACTACCAGTTCATCACCATGCACGGCATGATCATGGTGATCTACCTGCTGACCGCCCTGTTCCTTGGTGGGTTTGGCAACTATTTGATCCCGTTGATGATTGGCGCCCGTGACATGGCGTTTCCCTATGTCAACATGCTGAGCTTCTGGATCTATTTTCTTGCAGTCCTGGTGCTGGTTTCGAGTTTCTTTTCACCTGGCGGCCCAACAGGCGCCGGATGGACGCTCTATCCTCCGCAGGCCATCATGTCGGGCACACCGGGCGGTCAGGACGCAGGCATACTTCTGATGCTGATCTCGCTGGTGCTGTTTATCATCGGCTTCACCATGGGCGGGCTCAACTATGTGGTGACCGTTCTGCAGTGCCGCGCCCGCGGCATGACGCTGATGCGTATGCCGCTGACGATCTGGGCCATCTTCACTGCCACAGTCATGGCATTGCTCGCGTTCCCGGCTTTGTTTGTTGCCGGAGTGATGATGCTGTTTGACCGGCTGCTAGGCAGCAGCTTTTTCATGCCCGCACTGGTGGAATTGGGCGAACGTCTCGAATACGGCGGCGGAAGCCCGATCCTGTTCCAGCACCTTTTCTGGTTCTTCGGTCATCCGGAAGTCTATATTGTTGCCCTGCCCGCCTTCGGCATTGTGTCCGATCTGATCAGTGTTCACGCGCGCAAGACGATTTTCGGCTACAGGATGATGGTCTGGGCAATCGTGATTATTGGCGCACTCAGCTTTATCGTCTGGGCGCACCACATGTATGTGAGTGGAATGAACCCCTGGTTCGGATTCTTCTTCGCAACGACGACGCTCATCATTGCGGTTCCGACGGCCATCAAGGTCTATAACTGGGTACTTACTCTTTGGCGCGGTGACATCCACTTTTCAATACCAATGCTGTTTGCACTGGCCTTCATCGTCACCTTCCTGAACGGCGGATTAAGTGGATTGTTCCTGGGCAACGTTGTCGTGGATGTCCCCCTGTCGGACACCATGTTTGTCGTCGCGCATTTCCACATGGTCATGGGTGTGGCGCCAATCCTTGCGATCTTCGGAGCGATCTATCACTGGTACCCCAAGATCGCGGGCAAAATGCTGGATGACACGATGGGGAAGATCCACTTCTGGATCACATTCATCGGCGCCTACGCAATATTCTTCCCGATGCACTACGTCGGCCTGGTGGGTGTGCCACGGCGCTACCCGGAAATAGGCGATATGTCGTTTGTGCCAGAATCCATAAATGAGCTCAATGCGTTCATTTCGATTGCGGCCCTTATTGTTGGCGCAGCGCAAGTGCTTTTCATTTTCAATCTGCTGTGGAGCATACGCCACGGCAAGGATTCAGGCGGCAATCCCTGGCGCGCCACCACGCTGGAATGGCAAACACCAACCACGCCTCCGCCTCATGGCAATTGGGGCCAAAACCTGCCGGTAGTCTATCGGTGGGCCTATGATTACAGCGTCCCGGGAGCCGATGAAGATTTCCTCGCGCAAAACGATCCGTGGCCAGACAAGCCAGATGGAGCTCAGGCATGAGCGTCATACTGACATTCCTACTGGTTATCTTCTGTTTTGGGGGCTGGTGGCTTACGAAGAACCATTTCCTGTCCAAGCCATGGCTCGAACACGGGGCTCCTGCCGCTTCCGTCGACAGCGATGCGTCGCACAGGCAAACGGCTAAAATCGGACTTGGCGTTTTTCTCGCAGTCATAGGCTCCCTGTTCGCGATTTTCACCAGCGCCTACTTCGAGCGAATGGGTTTACCGGACTGGCGTTCGTTTCAACTGCCCCGATTGTTGTGGGTCAACACGGGTATGCTGATCGCCTGTAGTGCCGCCCTGCATTGCGCGCTGATTGACGCACGCAACGGATTTCTTGTGCCCGCGCGCAGCGGCCTGGCAATAGCGGGTGTTGCAGGTCTCGCCTTCGTCTTTGGGCAGCTGGCAGTCTGGGTGCAGCTTGTCAACGAAGGGCTTGGTGTTTCCGCCACCCCGGCTGTTACCTTCTTCTACCTGCTGACAGGTTTGCATGGGCTGCACATCCTCGGCGGGTTGGTCGCGCTGGCAATGACATGCGCCAGTGCCTGGCGCACAACGGCGATCAGCGAATTGGCACCAAAAATAGAACTTTGCACGATCTATTGGCACTTTCTGCTGGCCATCTGGCTCGCCATGGTCGTCGTGATTACGGGTTGGGCAGAAGACATCGTCGTGACGTGCAGCCAACTTTTTTGAGCTGAAGGATCAATGCAATGACTGACATGCCGCACACTGATTCAGCGACGGACCGGCCAACCGGCTTGGGCGGCATCCCGGCTGACTGGTCATCAGACCAAACGGCATTCAAGAACGTCTCCTGGGGAAAGGCCATGATGTGGATCTTTCTCCTGAGTGATACCTTTGTTTTCGGCAGCTTTCTCATCGGCTACATGACTGTCAGAATGTCGACTGTTGTGCCCTGGCCAAATCCCAGCGAAGTCTTTGCACTTCACATTGGCGGGACTGAGTTTCCACTTCTCTTGATCGCCATCATGACCTTTGTGTTGATTTCCAGCAGCGGCACCATGGCCATGGCCGTCAACTTTGCCTATCGCCGCAACCGCAAGGCGACAGCGATGCTCATGCTGGCAACCGCTGCGCTTGGTGCAGCTTTTGTCGGCATGCAGGTATTCGAATGGAGCAAGCTGATTTCCGAGGGTGCCCGACCATGGGCGAACCCCTGGGGTGCTTCGCAATTTGGCTCGGCGTTCTTCATGATCACGGGATTCCATGGCACTCATGTCACCATCGGCGTGATTTTCCTGGTCATCGTCGTTCGCAAGGTTTTACGCGGTGACTACGACAATGAAACACCCGGCTTTTTCACAAGCCGCAAAGGGCGCTACGAATGCGTCGAAATCATGGGGCTCTATTGGCACTTCGTCGATTTGGTCTGGGTTTTCATCTTTGCATTCTTCTATCTTTGGTAGGGGCAACAAATGGCACATTCAGACACACAAAAACAATCCGCTGACGGACAAGCAGACACAGCTGATGCTCATGACGAGGGCCAGCAGCATCCGATCAAAACCTATCTCGTTGTCTGGGGGTGGTTGTTTGTCCTGAGCGCAGCCTCCTATTGGGTCGATTACGCCGGGCTGGAAGGCTACCTCAGGTGGACATTGATCCTCATCTTCATGTTCCTGAAGGCAGGGCTCATCATAGCCTTTTTCATGCATATGGCGTGGGAAAGGCTTGCATTTTCCTATGCCATCATTTTCCCACCCGCCGCGTTACTGGTCTTCGTGTGGATCATGTCGCTGGAGTCTGACTATACGTTCCTGTCGAGGACCATATTCTTTGTGTCGGGCGGATAATCAGAACCAGCAAAATTCAAGGCAAATGCGTCCTGGTTTGCACTCCATCACCTGCATGCAATTGCAGCACTCACTAGGATCCGTCCCCTAGGCATTCACAAAAAATATGGCTTGCGCTTGTGGCACTTTCCGCCCCAAGCGCAAGCCATTTCAAACTGATTGGTCTAATAACGCTTTAGCCTGAGGTATCCACGACCTTGCGATAGACATGCCAGGTTGAGTGGGCCAGAACCGGCAGCACGATCGCCAGACCGACCAGCAACGGCAGAGATCCCAGAACAAGCCCGGCTGCAACGATAAATCCCCACGCCAACATCGGGATAGGATTCACAAGGCAGGCCGCGATCGATGTCTTGATCGCAACATAGGCACCGACATCCTGGTCAAGCAGCAGCGGCAGGGAAATAACCGACACTACAAGTGCCGCCAGCGCGAATATAAAGCCGACCGCATTGCCCAACATGAACATCGTCCAGCCCTTTTGTGACGTCAGGACATCGACCAGGAAGGGACCTAGTTCTGTTGGCGCTTCCGAACTGTAAATACCGAAATAGAGCATCTGCGCGGCAAGGAGCCAGGTGAGAAAGAGCGCGATCAGGATCACGCCAACGACGGCAATTGCCGGAAGAGCTGGCGTTTTCCAGATTGTGAGTGCGTGGATCCAGGACGTGTCGAGTTTCTGCTCACGCCGCCGACTGATTTCATAAAACCCAAGTGCCGCAAACGGTCCGACCAATGCAAAACCTGTCACCAGCGGATAGATCAGTTGAAGGTAATTCTGGCCAAAGGCCCATCGAAACAGAATGAAGCCTACAATCGGATAGAGCAGGCATAAGAATACGTAGTGAGAAGGCTTTTCCAGGAAGTCGTTAAAGCCAAGTCGTAATGCGTCAATTATATCCTTGACCTCCACGCGCCTGATCTTCAGATGATCGGCGGTATCGTGGACATCAGCGAATACATGAAAATGAGCCATAGTTTTCCCTCCAACTCCAGTCGGAACGGGCGGCGGCGGCAGGCACTGCTTCGTTGGCAAATCTCAACCTGGCGCCGCAACCTGTACAACGCTAAGTGTACGACAAAATACTGACCTTGTCGCCTTGAACAGACGTCAAAACATAGGTCATTATTAATAAACACTGCGTCAACATCCAAATAAACCAGCTTCAATTATCGTACTGGCGGTTACGTTAACGAGTAAACGGTATGAAACAGAAAAGTAGCAACGCTCGGTTTTCTTTGGACGCACGGATCCACTTCTGGTGGAATACCCGGACAGAGGCCTTCCGCCCGGATATTCCTGCTACAAAATTTGGCTGCGATGGGCGTCAGCCGGTAACTTCAGGGTTCATTGAATAGGTCCCCATGTAAGAACCTTTAGCCAGAACATGTCCGTCCATTGCAGCGAGCGCATCGGCCCCGCCAAACTTGCCGGACAAGTCGAGGTGATCCACATCTAGCGCATAGACTGTGAAGTGATAATGGTGAAGAGCCAAGTCATTCCACGGCGGGCAAGGTCCATCATAGTCAGCGTAATCGCCGCCCATATCAGCATCGCCAGCAAACCAGTCGGTGTAGTTGTTGAGGCCAGCAACACCATAAGGCTTTTGCCCGGCCCCCTTGCCTCTCGGCGTGACGCCGCTTGAGGCTTCCCCTTCGGCGATTAACTGCCGGTCAGTGGGAATATTCACCAACAACCAGTGAAAAAAATCCACGCGTGGCAGGTCGACCGAGACGGATTTACCTTCCTGATTCACGTCATCGCCAACCGAAGGAACGTCCGGATCGTGGCAGATGATCGCGAAAGATCTGGTTTCTGCCGGAGCGCCCGACCACGAGATCTTCGGATTGACGTTGCCACCCAGTTCAAAGCGTCCTTCATCCGGTATTTTCCCGAACGCAAACTTGGATGGAATGGGCGCTCCATGCTCCCAACCGTCGATTTCAACTTTCAATTCTTGGGTCATTTCTCTCTTTCCCAATCAAAGCTCAGGCAATGTTCACGGCAGCCTAACGGTGATACACAGCGGTAATAGTCGAAGACGCAATGCTGTTGGCATTGACCATATAGCCTGCAAGGGCATTGCTGACATTTTCATCCAGTTCCAGAACTGTGCTCAAAGCATTTACGGTGAATTTGTAGCGGTGCACTTCCCCAGGAGGCGGGCAGGCACCACCAAAACCGGTCGCGCCATAGTCATTGGCGAGTTCGAGTGTGCCTTTCGGCAGGCCCTTGCCGGCAACCGTATTTTTCGGCAGCTCAGTCACGCCAGATGGAATGTTGAATGCAAACCAGTGCCACCAACCGGAACCGGTTGGCGCATCGGGATCGTATACCGTCACCGCAAAACTTTCGGTGCCAGCAGGCGCGCCTTCCCATTTCAGTGCTGGCGAAACGTTGGCTCCTTCGCACCCAAAACCCTTGAAAACGAAATCGGAGGCAAGTGTCTGACCTTCCGAGATATCCGGGCTGCTCAGCGTAAAGCCTGGTTGGACTTCTTCTGAAAGTGCAGTGTTCGAGGCAATAAGCAAAGCGGTGAGCGCAAGTGTGTATTTGGCCGGGTTCATCGGCTATCTCCTTGTTTCAAAGATGGGAATTGGAATGTCAGGCTGCAGAAGAAATCCTGTCACCGGATTTTAGAAGAGCCCCGCCACCTGGCGCTGCTGCTTCCAGGTTCAGGGACTTGAGGATGCACCAGGTCGTGGCAATAGAGGCCGAAAGCGTCGGCAGGCCCGAGGCCTTTTCAATCTTTTCGATTGCGGGAAGCGAGGGCATTTGAACGCAGGCCGATGCAATGATCGCATCAACGCCCCTGGTGTCCAGTTTTCGCCAAAGGTCAGCCGGGGCTTCCGGGTTTTGCGCAGCAACTTCCAGATTGTCCGGGATTTCAAGCGCCAGAAAATCCTTTACCTCAACACCCTCGCTTTCGATGTAATCAACCACCATCTTTGTCAGCGGTTTCATGTAAGGGCAGATGATGGAAACCCGCTTGGCACCGACCTCTGCTAACGCATCAACAAGCGCACCGGCTGAACTGATCACCGGTGCTGGAAGACCGTTTTGCTCGGTCGCTTTCCGCAACCGTTCAGCTGATGTTCTGTGGTAGCCCTTGCCCCGGCTCATGATCGCCACAAGGCAGGCATAGGCCTGGACATCTACAGCAGCATCGGAAAGCTCAACCGCGCAGCGAAGACTGTCATCATCCATGCGCTCCAGCTCTTCCTTGGTCACATGCTTCATGCGCATGCGGGAGGAGTGGAAGGTGAATTTCTCCGGCAGAACGGACTCTCGCGCCTTCAAGAGTGCAGGAATTTCCGTTTCCATGGTCACATTTGAACTGGGAACGATCAGACCCACGCGATAGGCGGATTTCTGGTCAGACATGGTATTTCCTTCTTAAAGGGCCTTGCCCATGACGGCTTCCGGCAGCCAGGTGGCAATTTCCGGAAACAGGCAGAGGAGCAGGATGGCGAGGACCATGCAGGCAACGAACGGGATCGAGCCTGTCAGGATGGTTTTGAGGGAGATGTCCGGCGCGATGCCGTTGATGACATAGAGATTGAGGCCGACAGGTGGCGAGATCAGGCCGATTTCCATATTGATGGTGAGAACGACAGCGAACCAGATCGGGTCAAAACCTGCAGTGACGATGATCGGCAACAAGATGGGTGCCGCCATCAGGATCACTGCGACGGGCGGTAGAAAGAACCCGGCAATCAACAGGAACAGATTGACCGCCCCCATGAGCACCCAGCGGTTCACATCCAGCGTACCGATCCATTCAGCTACAGCCTGGGTGACGAACAGGCTTGAAAGCATGTAGGAAAAAACACCCGCTGCCGCGATGATGAACAGGATCATCACGCTTTCCTTGGTGCTGTCCTTCAGAACAACCCAGAGGTCCTGCGGGTTCCAGAGCTTGTAGATGAGCACAGCAACAAGCAGGCAAAGCAACGCGCCAACTGCCGCGGTTTCTGAGGGCGTCGCGACACCGCCATACATGGCGTAAAGAACGCCCACGATTATCGCGACAAATGGCAGAACCCTCGGCATGACCTGGAATTTTTCGCGCCAGGAATAGCTGCGGACCTGTTGTTTTTGCCTGCCGCCCTGACGCCATGTCGCATAAAGCGACCAGGCCATGAAAAGCCCGACCAGCATCAGGCCCGGAAAGACACCGGCAAGAAACAACCTGCCAATCGAAGTTTCCGTCGCGATCCCATAAACGATCATCGTAACGGAGGGGGGTATCAGTATGCCAAGCGTTCCACCCGCCGCGATCGAACCTGTCGCGATGCCTTCCGGGTATCCGCGTTTCAGCATTTCCGGAATTCCCATCTTGCCGATGGCAGCACATGTGGCGGGGCTGGACCCGGACATTGCTGCAAACAAGCCGCAAGCGCCGATATTGGAAATCACAAGACCACCCGGCACGCGCGTCAACCACCGCTCGAGGGCTTCATAGAGATCAGCACCGGCGCGTGTTGACGCAATCGACGACCCCATGATGATGAACATCGGAATGGAGAGAAGCGCGAAGCTGTCGAGCTTGCCAAAAAAGACTTCCGGCATCAGTTCCAGCGACCGCATGCCATCGAATGAGACAAGAAATAGCGCCGACACCAACAGCAGTCCAAGTGCGACCGAGGCCCCCGAAAAGAGGAGAAGGATTGTGGAAAGGGCTATGAGACCACCCAGAATGAGAGGATCCATCACTTGTCCTCCAGGCCGAACGGCTTTTCAGCCTTGATGGCAATGACGAACAAATCGGCAAGCAACTGGAGCAGAAACAGCCCGAAACCGACTGGCAGTGACAGATAAGGAATCCATAGCCGCACACTCCAGACGGTATCGGACCGCCAGCCAGAGGCGTAAGCGTGATGCCAGAACTCAAGTCCATAGAGGAACATCAGAGCGACGATCATGCATGAAAGAGAAAGCGTCATGATCGCAAGGCCGTAACGTGCATTTCCCGAAAGCCACATCGGAATGAGATCAACGTTGACGTGGCCGCGCAGCACCTGGACGAAAGGCAATCCAATCAAAGTTGCTGATATGACGAGATAGATGACAGCTTCGGTCTGCCACACTGTTGATCCATTCAGGACAAAACGGACGAAGATCATCTGGCAGGTAACTGCGACAGCACAGACGATCATTGCCGCGGCAATCCACCCTGCAAAGGTCGACAATTTGCGGACAGAGGAGACAAAGAGGGGGCTATCCCCGGCCTCGCGGGCTGAAGGTGAAACAAAGCTGGCCATTGTTAAGGCTCCGAATGTCTTTGGAAAAAGGCGGGCGTTCAGGCACCCGCCTTAAAGGTCACTGGACGGCGAGAGCCAGGTCGAGAAGTTCCTGGCCACCCTCGACATCTGAGACGAATTTCTTGTAGGACGTTTCCTTGGCAAGCGCGCGCCAGGCCTCGAAGTCCGCCGGTGTCATCTGAGCGATTTCGACACCAGCTTCTTGAAACACTTCCACAGAGTTTTCGTCCTGCTTTTTGGCTTCTTCCAGATAGAAAGCTTCCGCCTTTTCAGCAGCATTCAGCAAGGTGGACTGCTGAGCATCGTTCAACCCTTCAAACGTGGATTTATTCATCAGCAGCGGCTGATAAAGAAACCAGAGCGCGATGTCAGACGCTGGCGTATAGCACTTGACCTGCTCGAAAATCCGATAAGAAACGAATGACGCGGACGACGTATTGGCTGCATCCAGAATTCCCGTCTGCATGGCGCTATAAATCTCGCTCGACGCCATGGAGGCAATCGACGCCCCGGCTCCAACAAGCATTTGTTCGAATGACTTTCCGGCGGCCCTTGTTTGAAGGCTACTCACATCCTCCGGACGTGTGATGCACCGGTCCTTTCCAACAAACCCGCCAGCGAGATAGCCATGGACCAGCACCATCACATCGTCTTCCGCCATCTGTCGTTGCAATTCATCCATGAACGGCGACTTGCTCAGACGAACGGCGTGATCGTGGTTTTTCACCAGACCCGGCATAAGTGTCAGGTTATAAGCCGGACGCTGTCCGCCAGCATAACTCAAGGGAAATACCGTCATATCCAGAAGACCGTGGGACAGCGGTTTGTACTGTTCCTTGGGTTTCAGAAGCGACTTTGACGGAAAGATCCTGATCTCGAGATCCACCCCTGCGGATTCCACTTCATCGGCCACCATCTGCGCCACCTGATGGCGCACGTCCTTGGTAGACCACTGGTGCGAAAGACGAAGCTCTTTCGCCTGAGCGAGACCACTTGTCAGCAGCAGTGTCGCGAGACTGGTTTTCAGTAGATTTGCAATTTTCATCATGATTTTCCTCCCGATTGCGCATTCTTACGTACTTTATATGTATACATATAGCAAGTTTAAAAACACAAATAAATCAAACTTGCATCCATACGCTTTGATGTGTTAGCGAGAGAACCGATGAAAAATCAGGAGCTTCGATGTCCCGCGCAGCAGAAAAACTGATCTCGCAAATCAAACAGGACATTGCCGACGGTCTGCTCAAACCTGGCGATCAGCTGGAGGAAGCCGCGCTGTCAGAGCGCTTTGGCGTATCGCGCACGCCGATTCGCGAAGCCGTCCGATCCATGGTGGACAGCGGCCTTCTGGAAACCCGGCCACGCAAGGGCGCTTTTGTGCGCACCATGTCTGCCAAAGAACTCCTTGATCTGTTTGATGTTGCGGCGGAACTCGAAGCGATGGCCAGTCGGGTGGCAGCTGAAAAGCTTCGGCAAAGCGACGTGCAACTTATCAAGACTGGTCTGGACGCCTGCTACGCGGCAGCCGAGGCGGATGACGCAAAGGCCTATTGCCAGGCCAACCTCGACTTTCACCGGGCGATTCACAAGGCGAGTGGAAATTATTGGCTGACCGAACAGCTGAAGCAGATCGAACTTCACATCAACGCCTATAGATCGATGCCATATGAAGTTCGCGGCCGCATGGAAAAATCCGTTCAGGAGCACCAGGAGATCTTTGACGCGATCATGGAGGGCAATGGCGAAAAGGCCCGCATCCTCATGCGCGACCACATGATGCTTCAGGGCCAGCGCCTCCCGTCGCTTATTCAAGCGCTGGAAAATCAGTAATCACACCTCTAGAACTGCCAACAACTCAGCACTACCGCCAGATCCAAGTGTACAGGCGCGTTACGTTCAGGTTTGCGAACAAAAACCAGCATAATTTGGCAAGCTGTTATCAACCGTACCAATCATCTAAAATACCGCATTGTCACGCCCACCTACTCTCAATAATCTTCCAAAAAATACTGGGAGATAATCATGAAAAACACATTTCTTAAGCTCGCGCTTGGCGTGACCCTGGCCGTCGGGACGACACAGGTTCTGGCTGAAACGCGGATTACGTACAAGTCCGCGAAATCAACCTCGTCCTATTATCAAATGGGCGTCCAGATCGCTGAGGCGATCAAGGCTGGAAGCAACGGTGACATGATCGTCACTGTTGAAGAAAGCCAGGGCTCCGTTCAAAACGTCATGGAAGCTCGGGCACGTGGCGGAGACTATGTCTTCACAACGCCACCTGTTCTCGTCAAGCTTGCCCAGGGCGGCAAGGCAATGTTCGAAGGAAAAGGCGATCCGAAGTTTGACGAAATCCGCGCACTCTTCCCGATCCCGTCCCTCACCATGCATTTTGTCATGTCGGAAAAAAGCGGTGTAAACGACTTTGCCGGCATGGAAGGCAAGACCATTTTGCTCGGCAAGGGCTCCTTTGGCGCGCGGGAAGGCGAGAAATACCTGAAACTGTTCGGGCTAGAAGGCAAGGTGAACCTAGCTGAAGTCGAGCTTTCCAATGCCGTTGCAGCTCTCAAGAACGGTCAGATTGACGGTTTCGTCACCGCGGGTTCCTGGCCTGCGCCGAATGTCATTGAAGCAGCTGCGTCCACAGGCGTGAATGTCATTTCGCTCTCCGATGACCAGATCAAGACCTCCAAACGCGCGAAACTGCAGATCCCTGCCGGCACTTATGCGGGCCAGACAGCCGACATCACCACGACGTCTCTCCCCGTTGCTGCCTTCACAACAACTGCAATGGATGACGACACGGCCTACGCTCTGACCAAAACCTTCTGGGAGCAGAAAGCCAAGATGGGCGAGGAAGCTCCTTGGTGGAATGGTGTCGATCAGGGTCTGATGGCCAACATCACCGGCAAGATCCACCCGGGTGCGATCCGCTACTACAAGGAAGCTGGCATCGACCTGACCGACGCGCAGCAGTAAAACCTGCGTAACCGTCACAAAGATCACCATTCGGCGCGTTTTCCAAGGCCATTCCAGCCGGCCGGGAACGCGCCGAATTCCATTTCCCTATCTTTTTGAATTGACTCCATGATCAACAGCGAACCTGCAAAATCACCCTTGGGACGAACAGCAATGTTGGCCCTCGCAGCGACGCTTGTTGTCTTTCATCTGGGACTGATCTTTTCAGGCCTCGTGCCAAACCTCGTCAGCCGCCCACTTCACCTGGCCCTTGCCTTGCCGTGGATCTTCATCTTTGCAGAAGGTGGCCTGGTCAGGCGCACCAGTGGCGCATTCATCTGTGCGGTGGGCGTTGCAGCCTGTCTCTGGGTCGCCGTCAATCAGGAGATGCTCTCCGATCAATACGGGTTTCTGGAGGGCAATTTTCAGAAGCTTGTCGCGGTTGTTCTGCTTGTCACGGTTCTGGAGGGAGCGCGCCGCGCCATTGGCTGGCCGTTGCCCATCGTGGCAGCACTGGCACTCAGCTATGGACTGCTGGGTCAGCATATTCCAGGTGAGTTTGGCCATTCGGGAACACCGCTTGCCAGTTTCCTTGGCACGCTGACTATCGCAGAAGGCGGGATCTGGGGCAGTCTGACCGGGGTCTCTGTCAATGTGGTCGCGATCTTTGTCATTTTCGGTGCTGTGCTGAACGCAGGCGAAGCCGGACAGGGTTTCATGAATGTCGCTGCAGCCGCCGCCGGACGTCTCAAAGGCGGGGCCGCAAAGGTCTCAGTCCTGTCATCCGCTCTCTTCGGCTCTATATCAGGCTCAGCCTCTGCAAATGTCGCATCCACTGGGGCTATTACTCTGCCCGCTATGACAAAACTCGGCTATCCCAAGCGACTTGCCGGTGCGGTTGAGGCCGTAGCTTCTTCCGGCGGACAGATCATGCCCCCGTTGATGGGTGCAGGGGCATTCGTCATGGTCGAGCTGACGCGTGTTCCCTATACGCAGATCATGATGGCGGCACTCCTCCCCGCAGTGCTCTATTTCTTCGCGGTCTGGGTCGGCATCAATGCCTACGCACGTCATTACGATCTGGCTTCCGTCGCCGAAGAAGATCGTCCGGAACTGCGACGCGTTGTTATCACCTCAGCGTTCTTTCTGGTGCCGTTTCTTGTCCTGCTCTACGGCATGTTCATTGCGCAATACACGCCTCAATACGCTGCCTGCATGGCGATACTTGCCGGTTTCATTCTCCTGTTTTTCAATGCGTCGGGCACGTTCGACCTCAAGCAAATCCTTCACCGACTTGAGAGCGCCTTGTTGAATTCAGCGCGCCAGGTCTCCGTCATCGCTTCGATCATCGTGTGTGCATCGATCATCATCGGCGTCCTGGCAATCACCGGTCTTGGTGTCAAGATCACCTCCTTGATCCTGTCGGGGTCAGGTGGCCTGCTTTGGCCATCCCTGTTTCTAACTGCGTTGGCCTGCCTGTTTCTCGGCATGGAGGTTCCGACGACAGCCGCCTATGTGATCTGCGTTTCCGTTGCAGGCCCTGCCCTCATTCAACAAGGACTGGAGCCTTTGCAGGCGCATCTGTTCGTCTTCTGGTTTGCGCTGATTTCCACCATCACGCCGCCCGTATGCGGAGCTGTCTTTATCGCCGCCGGTATGATTGGTGAGAATTGGCTGAAGGTTGCCCTCACCGCAATGGCTCTTGGCATCGGGCTCTACATTGTTCCACTCGCCATGATCGCCAATCCGGCGGTTATCGAACTCGGCGCTGCACCGATACAGGCGCTACTGGCAGCAGCCAAGATAGCCCTCGGTCTTGGGCTCATTTCCTATGGTGTGATCGGCTTCAAAAAACCACTTCCCAAGTTTGTCTCATCGCTAGCCGGATTGCTGGTGGTCTTTATTGGTGGCGATCTCATCTGACCGCTGGCTTGGCAGGACAAGAAGCAGAAGAAACGCACCAGATTTTGACGTCTATCGACGTGAAAACAAACAGTATTGCCGTTGGTAAATTGCCGCATTTTTTGCGGAGCTTACGACAATTAATTCAGAATAAAACTCACGATCAACTGTTCCACGAATTTTCCTTCCGGTCCCTTCAATAGGTCCTGTGCATGAAGCGCTCCGGGCAATTCAACGAGCGTTTTGGGCTCCACTGCCTTTTCGAAACTCTGAATGGACCGTCCCACGAAAAAATCCTGGCGTGCATGGATAAAAAGCTTGGGAATATCCGGGTTCGTCAAAGCATGTCCTGTGGCGGTGGCCAACAGAATGATGCGGTCAATTCTGTCGGCGTCCAATCGATCCACCGCCTGTTGCACAGCTCCGCCACCAATGCTTGCTCCAAGAAGCGTGATGTCTGTTACGCCCTGTTTGTCGAGGAATTCGATGGCGGCAACGACATCTTCACCGGAGGTAATCAAGGGAGCTATCGACGAAACCCCAACAGACTGGAGGCGTTGGGCTAGAAATTCCCAACTCTGCGGAGTCGCTCCAGACTGATGCATCAAAGTTGCGGCTCTTGCTTGGCTTGAATTCCACCATAAAGCAGGTCTCTCAATCACACCTCGAATGGAAAGCGTAATCGATTTCGGTGCTTCCTTGAACGCATCTCCCAAAGCAACTGAAGCGCTTAAAACAAGCACACAGGCAACAAGAAATCCTGTCCACCTCATGCGACCCTCCCCATGGAAAGGCCACGGACCAAATGCTTGCGCAACAACCATAAAAATATGGTGCCGGGTATCAGCATCAAGACACTTGCAGCTGATGCAATCCCGATATGAACCTGCCCCACCGGCGAGGCCACAATCTTCATGATGACGCCAATCGGCTTTGCCTGCACGGTCGTCAGCGAATTCGCCAGGATCAGCTCCGCCCAGGAAAAGACAAAACAAAAGAAGGCAGTTACCGCAATTCCAACCCTGATTTGGGGAAAGAGGATTTTCAGGAAGAAACCGAACCTGGAGTACCCGTCGACATCGGCGATCTCTTCCATTTCAGTCGGTATTGCACCTATGAACCCCTCAAGGATCCAGATGGCAATTGGAACCGTGAACATGCAATGGGCGATTGCGACTGCCATGTGGGTGTCGATCAACCCCAGATCGGAAAACATCTCGAAGAACGGGATCATGACCACGGCAGGCGGGATCATTCTGAAGACCAGAACAAAGAAAAAGGCCTGTCTGTCTCCGGCAAATCGAAATCGCGAAAATCCATATGCTGCGGGCAGCGAAACAACCAGTGTCAAAAACACGTTCAAAAACACGTAGACTGCGGCATTCCAATATCCGTCGACCCAATCCTGATTGAAAAAAATGAAGGAATAATGCTGGACTGTTGGCGGTGACGGAATCAGGTTCAAGGTAGTTTCGCTTGCGCGGTTGGGTTGGAAGCTCAGCACGACGAGCCAGTAAATGGGCAGCAGGGAAAAGGCTGCAAACGCAAGAACCGTTTTTGACCAGCGATTGGAGGAGCGCCTGTTCGGAGATCTCATCGATCATTCTCCATCATGCGGTAGAGCGTCCAGGCAAATGGAATAACCAGCAGAAGATAGACGGTTGAGGTCGCACCGGCTTCACCCAGGTTGAACTCCATCGTTGCGGTCTGAATGATCTCTTGAGACAGAAAAGTCGTCGCCACATGAGGACCACCCCGCGTGACCATGAAGGGTTCTGTGTAGATCATGAGGCTGTCCGCCAGTCTGATCAGAGCACCAACAATCAGCACATTCCGCAGTTTGGGCAATTCCACATAGCGGAATGTGTTCCAGGAACTTGCTCCATCGATCTGGGCAGCCTGAAAATACGGTTTGGGAATTGAAAGATAACCGGCAAAGCAGAGCACGATGATCAGGCCGGTCCAATGCCAGACATCCAGAATGACAATGATCGTCCAGGCCCACCCAACGGAATTCAAATCAGGCTGCATTCCAACGAGCGACAACGCGGTGCCGACTAGTCCGATGTCGGGATCCATGGCTCTGCGCCACAAAAAGCCAACGACGATCCAGGGCATGAGCAGGGGCAGGCTGAAAAGCGGGAGAAACAACTCTGGTCTTGACTGCACAAAGTACAGCTTGCGGGCGACGAAAATCCCGATAACAAACTGCAAGCTAAGCGTGAGAGTTGAAAAGGCAAGCGTACGGGCCAGGGCACCCCAGAATGCAGGTGATCCCAGCAATTCCTTGTACCAACTCAAACCGACCCAAAAGAACTGATCGCCTGAGAAACTATCCTGAACCGAATAATTTACAGACGTCAGGACGGGGAGAATTCCAACAACACAAAGCACTGCAAACGCAGGAAGAACCAGCAGCCAGCCTGTATTCCTGTAATTTCGCCGCACCGCCATATGGCCTCTTCGAAATTTTCCTTAATGGATTTCAGAGAGTTACTACATATGTAGTAATTAGTCTACTAAATTTTTAGTTCAATATCCCATTACCAACCTGAATGTGTGCCGGGCTGGGTCCATTTTGAACCTGGACAGGTGCGAAAGCGTGTCTTGATGAAGGCTCTCGCTGCTCCAATCAAGCCGATCCAATTCAAGAGATGCGGTGATCGGAATCATCGCTATCAGGGCGGAATAAAGCAGACATTTGCCCACGCGGCTGAACCGGCGTACAGGAGGCTTGGCAAGATGCCTGACCCGCACCATGAATTGCCCGCGACGAACTTGAGGTCCACCGATCAACCCGGCAACGATGGAACTATCCCGAATTCCGAAATCAGTTTCGCGGAGAGCAACATTGATCAGGCAAGACAGGTAACGGCCTCGCCGTATTCCAGGGTGCTTGAGAACCTCTTCGTCGCATGCCACTTCGGTCCAATGGGAATGCATGTTGTTCCAGAACCAGAAAAACGGGTTCCAGGCACATAGAAATTTTGCGCTGACAACCAACCACACCCACATGAGGTCACCTCTGCGAAGGTGGGACAATTCATGCCGCAGGACCATTTTCTGCTGGTCTCGGGTCAGATCTTGGGGAAGACCAACGTAGGCGCGAAACGGATTTGCCGCCGCAAATGGCAATTCCCCCTCCGGTGTCGACAGCAACACGAATTTTCCTATCCGCCGCTGCACCGACGCGTTCTTCAGTAACAACGTCAATCTCAATAGGTCGAGCACTGTCACGAGCGCCACAACGCAGCCGGAACCAAAGATCAGCCAAAACAGAATTTCAGAGGAACTGGCGCCTCCAATGAACCTGGAAATCAGACTGTTTCCGGGCCGAAAGAATGGAATCTCAACAGTGATCGCCAACGGATGGATTTCAAAGAGCCTAGCCACCAGCAGGTAAATCAACGGCACCAAAAATGACGCCACCAACACCGTCCGCAAGAGAAAAACCCCAGATCGACAGTCAATAAGCGGTGCGTATGATTTCGTCGCAGCCCCTATACCCCAAAGGGTGAGCATGACGACGGCAAGGCACAAATTCACGGTACCAATGTAGTGCAGCACCGTCACTTGTTTTCCTTCTGGTCCAGGAGCAGCCTCAGTTCCGTAAGCTCCTGATCGGAAAAGGAATTCGTCTTGATGAAATGAGATGCCAGGGAAGACGGACGGCCTTCAAAGAACTGCTGGACCAGACCAGATAGTTTGTTCTGCTGAAAGTCGGCCTTTGTCGCCAGGGGTGAAAAAATGTAGGAGCGCCCGGCCTTTTTGGAAGAGACCGCACCTTTGGCTTCCATTCGAGACAGCAGCGTTGCCACGGTCGTATAGGCAATATCCCGCTCAGGCTTGAGCGCCTTTTGAATGTCGGCAACCGAGCCGGAACCTATCTCCCAAAGCGCCAACATCACTTCTGTTTCTGCTGCCGAGAGCGCTTGTGTTTTCACTGCCATTCCCCACGCAGATTTTCGTCAGGCGCCAACACCCGTACCAATAGCGTCAATCAGCATTACTATATTTGTAGTAGAAGAGAAAGTATCAGTCGGTGGTTTTGGTTTCTGCGCTCTCCAGCTGCGCAATCGCCTCAGCCCACGCCGTCGAGACACGAGACAGCGGCAAAAGCGCCTCATAGACTTCTGCACCCAGCGCAGTCACCAGATATCCATTGTCTCCAAGTTCCACGAAACCCGCCGTCCTCAGTTCCTTTATCCGCGAATTCAACACCGCCGGCGAGATCGTCTCGCAGGCATCCTGCAACGCTCTGAAAGTCAACGGCCCCTGCTCACTCAAGGTCCAGAGCACACCCATGGCCCAGCGCCGTCCCAGCAGGTCAAACATCGCCATGATCGGACTGCCGCTCTTTGAGCCGCGTACAGATTTTCCGGGAACCGGAACTTTGACCACAAAATCTCCATTGCTATTCTTTTGATAGCACGCTATTGAATTCGTAGCACACTATGGAGTTGCTTCAATGAATGCAAAGGAATTCAGCCTTTGGACGCTGCTCACCATCCTTTGGGGCGGATCTTTTCTGGCAATCGGCATTGGTGTGGAAACACTTGACCCGTTGACACTGGTTGCCGGACGCATGCTTATCGCCGCGCTTGTTCTGGTAAGCATCGTTTATCTGAGCGGCAACACGCTTCGCTTAGGAGCAAGAGGCTGGAGCATTGCTGCCGTGGCTGGTCTGACTGGCAACATCATACCGTTTCTGTTGATCAGTTATGCCGAACAGGAGGTCAACTCCGGCATGGCGGCACTCATCATGGGCATCACGCCGATTGTCACCCTTGCGGTCGCGCCACTCATTCATCCGGATGAAACACTGGGCAAGATGAAGATCTTGGGCGCTGCGGCCGGTTTTGCAGGTATTGCAATACTCGTCGGCCCGTCAGCGCTCAGCGGGACCGGCGGCTACCTTGTGCCGAAACTGGCCCTGGTATTTGCGGCGCTCTGCTATTCGTTTACAACGCTATTCTCACGTCGGTTTGCTTTTCCAGACCCGCTTCAACTTGCAGCAGCAGCGGTGCTGGTCGGTGCGCTGACAAGCACCACCATCGCCCTTTTTGGATTTCAGCATGTCGGCCGGTTTGAATGGTCATATTCCGGCGCTTTGACTGTCCTCTATCTTGGCCTTGGGCCGACGGCGCTCGCCACGCTCGTCTATTTCTATCTTGTTCCCCGCATTGGGGCTGGTCGCCTGAGTCAGGTCAACTACGTCGTTCCGATCCTTGGAACTCTATTGGGAATGACGTTCCTGAGTGAGAGACCCGACTGGAACACCTGGGTTGCCATTCCCGTAATCCTGTTCGGTGTGTTTCTGGTTTCCAGAAACTCCAGCTCCTCACGGCGGAAAACAGCTGGATCTGATCAAGAGAAAACACCCGCACTATCTGCCTTGGTTGATCGGAAGCAGCCCGGTTGAGCGGTCGTTCACCATAAGCACTTCTTGGCCGAAAACCGAATATCCCAAAAACCAATGAAATTGGGTTCTAGCAAAGGTTCCAGGGCAACCTTCAAAATTATCAAGATTGACAATCAATTTTGCATATGCAAGTAATTTGTCAAGGTAGATAATTTATTGGAGTGCAATTTGCCCCGCCCCGAGATCAAGGACGACCGCCGCGAACAAATTCTGGGGGCGTTCGAAACATGCGTTGCCCGATACGGTCTGGAGGGCGCCACTCTTGGCAAAACCGCAGAAGTTGCTGGTTTGGCGCGCCCGCTAATTCGTCACAATGTCGGCAACCGGGACGATCTGCTGCAAGCATTGATCGAACGGTTTCTGACGCAAAGTAGAAACTCCATGGAAACGCTCATTGCATTTCTTCCTGAGCACAAGCGCCTGACTGCCCTGGTCGATTTGCTGTTCGATCCTCGTTACGCCAACCCAAAGCTTGTACAGGTGTTCAACGCCTTGAGCGCAGCTGCACCGGATAACAAAGAGCTTGCAGGAAAACTGCAACAGTGGTTGCGGGAGTTCGTTGAGCGAATAGAGGCGGTCATCAGGGATGAATTCCCAAAAGCACCGGCTAAAAGGATCAAGGCCGTCGCCGCGGGAATAACGGGCATCTATTTCAACGTGGAGGCCCTTTACCCGATCGGCGGACTGGGAACTTTCAGTGAGGCTTCAAAAGAAGCAGCCTTCATCCTGGTTTCTGCATTGGAGCTTTGATGATGCCCCACAACAATCAACTGGAACGCAACGCCTATATTGAAAACGAATGGCTGAGAGCTGAGCAGGCAGGCCTCTTCAGCGACGCCTGGTGCTTCGTCGGAACCACCAGGGACTTAGCCAAGGCGGGTGATTACCGCGTCGTACAAATCGGCACGTTTTCGATCCTTGTCGTTCTGGACAAGTCAGGAAACCTGAATGCGTTTCACAATTTGTGCCGCCACCGAGGCACCACTTTGGTTGACGAAGAAAAGGGAAATATCGGTGCTGCGATTGTCTGCCCGTATCACAGATGGACCTATGGTCTTGAAGGAGGGCTGCGCGGCGTTCCCGACAAGGCCAATTGTTTTCCCGATCTGGACCGAACAAAGCTAAGCTTGAAACCGGCTGGTTTGGGAGTTTTCAAGGAACTGATCTTTGCCAATCCAGACCCTACGGCTCGTTTTGACGAGTGGATTGCGCCCATCGCGGACAGGGCCTGGCCACATGACCTCTTCGCCGCGGACGTCAAGGAAGCCGTTCCGCTCACTTACGATCTGAAATGTAACTGGAAAGTCTTCATCGAAAACGCCATCGACGGTTACCACCTGGCATACCTTCACGAGAACACTTTGGGCGGCCCGACACCCGACAAGAACATATGGGAGCAAGCTGGCGAACATATGATCTGGTATGCAAATGAAGACGGCATCCGTCACCGGCTTCCGAAAAAGACCCGCGATGAAAACGGCAGTACCGGAACCATCAAGAGCGCGGCTCAAACTGGGTATGGTGGCGTCTATTATCTGTTTCCACTGACGCTTGTCGTGCCAACGCCCTACGGACTGTCGATCTCCTCCCTGAAGCCGCTCTCCCCAGGGAGGACGCGTTTGGATTATCGGCATTGGATCGGGCCTTGGCAATCTCGCGATGAACGGAAGTACATCCCTGGCTATGACAAGCAGTCCGATATCATATCCTCAGACAACTGGACGAAACATCCTCTGGAAACAGATGATTTTCAAACCGAGGATGTCTGGATCTGCGAAAAAATCCAACGGGGTCTTTCATCCCCGGCTTTCGAACCCGGCCCACTTTCCGAAGGCCCAGGGGCCGAAGATCCGATCCGCTGGTTTCACGAGAGTCTGAACAACAGGCTACGCGACGGTTTCACATAGAGGTCCCCATGCACTGGACAAACATCCTCGGGTTTCTTCTACTTGGATGGGTCGTTTACGACCTGCTGACGGGAAAGGTTTGGCTACATCGCCTTTTTTATCGCTCGTATGAGCCGCTCAGTTACTGGCTTACAATCACCCTCTGGTCGCTTATCGCCATTTCCTCTTTTTACTGGAATTCTTCTTTTTGATCCAAATCACTTGATTAACCTGAAGAGTTTCTCGGACCTTGTGGCCATGGCCCTGAAGAGCAGTCCCGAAAGTGGCCTTGCCCACGCGCTCGTCGTGCTCAGCCTCATCGAGGCCGCTGCCTTCGGACAAATGACAGTCCCTGACCTTGTCGCGAATGGTCAACACCATGCCGAACAGGCGGTCGCCTTGGCACCTTCATGCCAGGAGGCCTTGTTTGCCGCCGCAGCGCTATCACTTCTACAGGACGACCGAAAGCGTTTTGCCGTCCTTTGCGATCAGGCTGTACACGCCAATCCCAATGGGACACTGCTGACCAGCATGGCGGGCACCTGGTTTGCCATGTCGGGAGAACTGGAACGCGGCGTTGCCATGATCAAGGACGCGCTGGAGCGAAACCCGATGCTCCCCGATTGGCTGCGCATTCCGCTTACCCTTGGTGCCATCGCTGAAGGCGACCCTCAAAAGTCCGCCGATCTGGTGCGTGATTTGAACGCACGTGACGTGGTTAGTGAATGGCTGATCATCGCCGCTGCACATGGCCTTGCGGGGAATAAGAAAGAGGCACATCGTGCCTTGCTCCGACTTGCAGAACTTGGAGGTGATCCCAACGCACTTCTCAAAGACCTACCGTTGGAAGCAGACCTTTTTTCTGAACTTCAGAAAGGCATTTCCTCTGCCAGAGCGTCTAATTCCGAGTGATTTTTTTTGGTCTATTGATGCCGCCTCGTCACCGCGAGTGCCAAGGCGCCCAACAGTGGTCCGTCCGATCCAAGTACAGCCGGTAAAAGTGGAACCCTGAAGAGTTCAGGCTCATTCGCAAGATGGGCCCGAACTCTTGAAAGATAACCGTCCGCAAGGCCTATGCCTCCACCAATGGCAATGCAATCAGGATCGAGTGTCGCAGCGGTGTCTGCACAAAGGGAAGCAATCGCCTGTGAGGATCGGTCGATGATCTCATCTGCCCAGTGCGAACCGGATCGCGCTGCCTCGAATACCTTCCTCGCATCAAAATCCGGATGCCCAGCGTCTTCAGCCGCAGCAGCAATTGCACGGCCTGCTGCAATGCTCTCAACCGTTCCTCTCCTGCCGCTGCCGCATATCAGATTTGCCCCCGGACCTGTGACGAAGCCCAAATGGCCGGCGAGCCCTCTACTACTCTCGATCAGTTTTCCATCCACGACCAAGCCGCCGCCAACTCCTGTCGAAACCGTGACATAAACAAAAATCGGACAGTCTTCCCCCGCGCCGAACATCGCTTCGGAATAGGCAGCGGCGGCTGCATCATTGCAGCAGCAAGCTTCCCCGAACCGCGCTTTCAGGACCGCACCAAGCGGCACCCCCTCGATTGCGCGCAAGGTTCCAGAGTTTACCGCGGACCACTTGCCAGACCGGGTGACCCGACCTGTCACTGCAACACCGAGTAATTCGCCAGATCGATAGCCGACCCGGCCAAGTTGTTGGGCAAAACTTTGCAGATGCCCCTCGAGATCCGCGTCACCGTCAGTTGGCGTTACAAGGTGCTCAACAATCTTGCCCTGCTCGATCCGCGCAACCGCCGTTTTGGTACCACCGATATCTACAGCAAACCCCTTGAGCGCATTCCGATTCATAACGGATCACGCGCTTTAAGTGCCTCGCAGAACCATCCAGTAACGTGCTCCGGACGGGTGATGGCACTGCCAACAGTCACGCAGTCAGCTCCTGCCTGCATTGCCGCAGAAGCTAGCGCCGGGGTGATATAACGCCCTTCAGCCATTACAAAGCTGCCAAAAGTACTAAAGTCTCGGACGAGCTCAAGGTCAGGTGCCTCGCCCTGCCCGGCTGTCTCCTTGGTGTATCCAGACAAGGTCGTTCCAAGAATAGCCACGCCTGCAGCATGAGCAAATTGCGCATCTTCTACAGTGGCGCAATCGGCCATGGCGAGCGCGCCCGACCTAAGGACGGCAGCCAGCACATTCTCCCTGCTGTCTTGCCGTGGCCTATCGGTTGCGTCAAAGGCGACGATGTCAGCACCAGCCTCGACAAGTTCGAGTGCATCAGCAACGCGGGGCGTGATGCGTACTGGCGTCTCTGGAGCGTCCCGTTTCACGATCCCGATAATCGGAACCGACACGATTGAGCGTACGGCCTGAAGGTTTCCTACCCCCTCGATGCGCAAACCTGCCGCACCTCCAGCCAGGGCAGCCTTTGCCATCGCAGCCACAATTTCCGGTGTATCCATGGGGCCGCCGTCGACCGGTTGGCAGGAAACTACCAGTCCGTTACGCAATTTGTCCAAAAGGCTCATGCTCAGTCCATCAGGCTCGGCAAACCAGTCGCCAGGATAGGAAAGACACAAACAAGGATCAGTACCACAATCGGCGGTACCAGCCAGGGCAATATGGCTCTAGCCAATCTTTGAAACGGTATCTCCCCCACCTGCGCCACAACAAAGAGTGCCATTCCCATTGGCGGCGTAAGGATCGAGATCATCAGGTTCAAAACCACAATGATGCCGAAATGCACGGGATCAACACCAAAACCCAGCGCGACAGGTACGAGAATTGGCACCACGATCAACAGGATCACCAGCGATTCAATGAAAGCGCCCAGCACGAAGATCATCAGGTTCACTGCGATCAGAAAAGTCACTGGCCCGTCTGCGATAGCCAGGAAGAGTTGAGCGATCTGCTGCGGTGCCTGCTCCCTCGCAAGGACCCAACCAAGTAGTCCGACACCGGCGATGATTGTTGCAATCGCAGAAGAAGTAACCACCGTCTCGCAAATTGCGTCCCAGAGACGACGACTGGTGAGTTCGCGATAGAATACAAGGTCGATCAGGATCGCGTAAAGAACCGTGATTGCCGCTGCTTCGGTGGGTGAAAAATAGCCCGAGAAAATACCGCCAACGATAACAATCGGGGTCAGCAGCGCAGGCAGGGACTTGATGAAAAGTGAGCCGATCTCGGCGGGCTTGTGCACCGGGTCACGCGGGTAGTCCCGTTTGCGGGCAATCAGATAAACCATCACCATGAGTGCGCCCGCACACAACACGCCCGGAACGATGCCACCCAGGAACAGCTTGCCAATTGAGGTGTTGGAAATGACGCCGTAGAGCACCATGGTAATTGACGGCGGCACAAGAGGCCCAATCATCGAAGACGCTGCGGTGACGGATCCTGCGAACTCATCGTCATAGCCCGCCTTGCGCATCGCCTCGATTTCCATCTTTCCCAGCCCGCCAGCATCTGCCAGGGCAGATCCCGACATTCCGGAAAAGAACAGCGATGCCAGCACGTTGACGTGACCAAGACCACCGGTGATGTGACCGACAAGTGCACGGGCAAAGCCGAAAAGATGATGGGTAATGCCAGCGGAATTCAAAATGGCAGCAGCAAGAATGAAAAGCGGCACGGCCAGCATTGGAAAGCTGTTAAGACCATCCACCATGCGCTGCGTGGCGAAGCTCAACCCGAGACCGGAATAATAGAAGTAGCCCATTGACACGAAGATCATCGCGATCCCGATGGGAACATTCAGAAGGACTAGCAATAGCCAGCCAAAAATCACGGCAGACAGAATCAAAGCGGAGCCTCCACTTTAGAATTGTCATTACGACCCGCGATCAGGCGGCGTAAAATTCGGTGAATGATGAGCAAAAGGGCGAAGAAGGCCGAAGCGTAGAGAACTGCATCGGTCGTCGGTAACGAAACGGACTCGTTTCGCCAGGTTCTGAGGATCGTCTTGTACGAAATCCAAAGGAGTTGTCCGGCAATTGCCAGATAAACAAGGTCGGTCACCAAAGCGAAGCTGCGTTGCACTTTTTGAGGCAGGAGTTCAATCAGGAAACCCATACGCAAATGCGTGCCATTTCGTTCAACAGCTCCAATACCGATCAGTGCCATCCAGACCCAAAGCCATCGCGCCAGTTCTTCAGTCCAAATTGGGCCTGTAAATAGATCCGTCCGACCGAAAATCTGGATCAAGATGACAAAAAAAAGAGCGATAAAAATCACAGACGCTATGCAGGCCTCGAAGCTGTGTTTTTTGAACATTCGGTCTCCCTCGCTCGATGTGCGGGGGCGCAATCAGAGCCCCCGCAATGGGCCTTAGCGACCGCGCACACGGTCAATGGCGCCTTCACCGAACTCAGTTTCAAGTTCGTGGTAGTAAGGCTTCATGGCATCGCGGAAAGGAGCGGTATCGGGATGCGTTATTGTCAGTCCGCGCTCCGTGAAAGTCGCAACCAAATCCTTTTCCGCCTGGAAGGTCAGATTGTCTGAAACATCGCCACCGGCTTCAACAGCCTGCATGACCCAACCCTTTTCCTCGTCGCTCAGATCACCCCAAGTCGTGGTTCCCATTTGGATGGCACCTGATGCAATGAAATGATTGGTCATCGCAATGTGGTCCTGAACTTCGTAGAACTTCATTGCCTCGATAGTTGGTAGAGGGTTTTCCTCAGCATCGACCTGGTTGGTCTGAAGCGCCAGGTAGACCTCCTGAAAAGCGACAGGAGCCGGTGTTGCCCCAGTGTTTTCTGCATAGGCAATCAGGAACGGCACGTTCGGCGTGCGCATGCGAAGGCCCTTCATGTCCGCTAGCGAATTGATCGCACGGTTGGAGGTCGTCTGGCGGGTGCCGTAGTACCAGACATCGAGCATCTTGATGCTCTCGGCTTCCATCTTGCCGGCGATTTCCTGACCCCAGTCACCTGCAATAATCTCCTGCAAGTGCGCAAAATCATCCACGACATAAGGTGCGCCAACGAGCTTCAACTCAGGAATAATGTAGGACATGTCCGGATAGCCCGTCATGACCATATCAAGCTCACCGGCCTGCACCTGGGCAACCATTGCCTTGAAGTCGCCGAGCGCGGCGGACGGGAACAATTTCACCGTCATCTTTCCACCGGAAAGCTCGTTCAGCTTGTCGGCAAAAGCCTGCGCGCCCTTGTAGACATTCGAAACTTCATTGTCCTGCATTCCGAACGTCAGCTCACGCGCTTCGGCGGCGCAGGTGAGCATTGCAAGCGCAGCCACGCCGGCAAGCAGTTTGCTTTGATAGGTCATTCATTCCTCCTGGTTTGGTTTTCAGCAGTCGTTCGCTGCCGTTTTGTCAGACTGTTGTGTTCTGACGGGGCCCGTCTGCGACGGATTTCGGACGTTTCAGGCGCCCTCTGTAAGCACGGGAAAGGTGCTGATCCATCAGTGCGGTCGCGGTGACCTCGGCACCATCAAGGATCGCCTGATAGACTTCTCTGTGGTCTTCGTAAGAGCCCCGGTCATGCGCCACCTGATCCTCCGCAGGTGGGCGGTGGCTGAGCAATTCAGAGACAAACATATCGTGCAGTGTCAGGATCACCGGGTTCCCTACGACTGAAACCAGTGCCCGGTGAAAAGCGATATCAGTTGACGGGAAATCTTCGGTGCCAATCGCCTCGAAATTCCGTTCAAGCGCGTCCTGCATCTTGGCAATCTGAATGTTGCTGGCATTGGCAGCTGCTTCACGAACAGCACCTGTCTCAATGAACTGACGCATCTGTTCAAGATGCGCTCCGCTTTCGGCATCACCAAGTATTTCACGGATCAAATCCCCCGCGCCCCTAAGCACATCCGTCAAGGAAGGCTTGGCGGCGCGGGGACGTTTGCCGGCACCCACAGTTGCATATCCACGCAGCTGCATCTGCGCCAGCGCTTCGCGCACGGTGGGCCGGGAGGCACCAAACCGTTCGCAAAGCTCACGCTCCGTCGGCAAAGCCGTATCAGCGCCAATTATGCCTGAACGAATTTCCTCAATCAGTTTTTGCGCAATTGAATCCGCGGCCCGTTTTGGCTCTTCGAAGTCCGCCACCTGCGCATTCTGATTAGACATAATAGACCGCTCTTCCTTATTTGACTTTACCATTCACTATTTTTGGTATTACAGAAAAGTTTTCTTGTCAAACTAAACTATTCGTGTATCCCTCTATTGAGATAACAACGAAGGTTTCTGGTGAGCATTCAGCGTTCGCGCCGGCCACAGTACGAGGTAAAAAATGAGTTCTTCTCTTGCAGGGATGTACGCAGCCCTAATGACCGGGCTGAGTGACGAAGGTGCTTTCGACGCGGATCGGCAGCGCAACCTGACGAACTATGTCCTGAACCAGGGGCTGAGAGGTCTGTACGTCGGTGGGAGCAGTGGCGAATCTGGATTGCTTGAAAGCGCCGCACTCCTGGAACAACAAGCCATTGTCGCTGATGCAGCTGGTGGCCGAGGGCATATACTTATTGCCCATGTCGGACTGCCGTCGCTGGCCGGTTCAATCAAGATGGCGCGAAACGCGGAAAAATTGGGGTACGATGCCCTGTCGGCACTTCCACCACATTCCTACCCTTTTTCCGACCAGGAAATACTCGGTTATTACGAGGCCCTGACCAAAGCAACGGACCTGCCGCTCATTGCCTACGAGATCCCTCTTCGGACAGGTCGCCCGCTGCCTCTGGAGCTCCTTGTCCAGATACTCGACCTTCCGAAAGTCGTCGGTGTGAAATTCACTTCAAGCGATCTCTACAAACTATCCATGTTGCGTCGTCGCCGGCCCGACAAGCTATATTATTTCGGTTTCGATGAGATTTTCACAAGTGCAGCTGTTCTTGGCGTCAATGGCGGCATCGGCACAACCTACAATATTCTTGGTGCGCTTTATGTGGCGATACACAAAGCTGTTCTCGACCTGGATCTGAAACGGGCCCAGGAACTGCAGGAAATTTCGCAAGAATTTGTCGAAATTCTCATGGAAACAGGCGTCTTGCCGGGCATGAAAGCAGCGTTTCGTGCTATCGGCGTCGATTGCGGCCCGACCTGCGCGCCTATGGCCCTGAAGGTGAACGATGCTGAAACACGGCTAATACCGTTTCTCGACAAACCGGAAGTCGCACGCTGGCTCGCCACGACTTAAGTTATTGATTTTTGAAGTTCAACGTGCCGCCCAAAGAGCACCGCGTTCGAATATCGTTCTCATCTGAGACACTTCAAATTCGGCTGCGACGTGACCAAGTGAGCTGTAGAACACACGTCCCTGCCCGTACGACCGCTTCCAGACGACGGGTATCTCCGTACCGTTGATCTCGTCGAAGTCGGTGTTTTCAAAAACGGTGGTTGCCAGCACCTCGTTCGAAGGGTCGACGTGCATGTAATACTGCTCGGAGCGATAAGCGAAGTCACTCAGTCCCGCGACGATAGGGTCATCTGTATCCCCGATCTTCACCGTGTAGTCGATGATGTCGCCCGGATGGGCAACCCACTGCCCACCCACCATGAACTGATAGGCTGTCTCGTTCCGAAAACTGTCACCCATCTGGCCATGAAATCCAGCGATGCCGGTTCCTTGCCGCACCGCCTTCAGGAGATTGGCGAGCTCTGCCTTTTCGATATCTGACTGGGTGATGATCGGGACAATCAGATCAAAATCGCCGAGCGCAGGGTCAGCGAGCGCCGAAGTTCCTTCACTAACATTTACGGAAAAGCCATTTGCTTCCAGCATGTCTTTCACCAGGTCCGCGCACTGCTTCGGCGTATGACCTTCCCAGCCACCCCAGACGATAAGTGCGCTTTTTTCAGACATGCTGGATCTCCTGGAGACAGAGCCGCAGAAAATATTGCGGCTTATCGATTAGTGGCGAGTAACAATCACATGCCATCAAAGAAGGGAGGACGCAACGTCTCTTCGGTGAAACCGCGTTTTCCTGGCTATCGGAAAATGTCTGCAACCTCCTCAGCAACTAATAGTCACTCGGCATGACTGAAGGACGGATGTACATGCGTTCCGGATGTCGGGATATGATTGTGATTGCAAATCAGCAGGTCTGCGGTATTCGCGAGAAAACTGGCATCTGGATTCGCTGCAAGGGCCATCAATTCGTGCCCCGGACTTGACGATAATCCATTTTGTTACTAATCAGTCACAAAATGGATTAATAACGATGCCCAGCGCTAACAAGCAGCAATCAGAGCGAGGACGACCGCGTAAATTCGACGAAACAGAAGCGCTTAGCATTGCGTTGAAGGTCTTCCAGGAACAGGGGTATGACGCTGCAGGCACTGACGCTCTCAGCCACTCCATGGGTATGAAAAAACAGAGCGTTTACAGAACGTTCGGAAACAAGTCCGCCTTATTCGATCGCTGTTTTGAAAGTTATCTCACCGAAATAGTCAAGTCACTCGAAACATCCTTCGAGAATGCAAATTCGCTCCGAACAGCTTTCAGATCCTGCCTCATCGATGCAGCAGAGTACTTCCATCAATCCCAGATAGCGGGAATGGGTTGCATGATCACTGTGACTGCACCTGTCACCCCGGAAAAAGCACCACTCGCCCGACAAGCTATTGAGACACTCGAAGCGGTTTTGACCAGCCAGCTCATCAAAAAATTTCAGGCAGAGGTCAGCGCTGCGAAAATGCTGGCTACCTTGCTGGTCGCCTATATCCAAAGCCTTGCAATCAGAGCCCGTACAGGGACGCCTCTCAACGAGTTGTTGGCAACTTGCGAGACTTTTCTGGCGTCGCTAGCTTCCCTTCCAACAAAGGAAATCTCGTGAAAAGTCTGCGACTTGCGGCAATCGCCGAAGCAACCACGCTGATCATATTGCTCCTCATCGCTGTACCGTTAAAATATGTTGCCGGATTAGTCATTGCGACAAAGATCGTCGGCCCGATACATGGACTGGCGTTTCTGACCTTCAACTGGAAAGTCTTTCAGGAATACGCCTCGGGAAACCTGACCCAGAAGGAAACAGGCCGCCTGCTGTTCGGTGCATTCGTCCCCTTTGTGGGGTTGTACAACGAGCGTTGGCTGCGCACCAAGAATGAACGAGGCTCACAATGACCTACCTGCTCCTGAAAGCCCTTCACCTCGTTGCAATATTCTTGTTTCTGGGAGGCATGCTTTTCCTGACGCTTTCATTGTCTGCGCATCTCAAGGGCTGCCTCAACGAAGAAACACGTCAGCAGATCCTGAAGTGGGATCGTTTCGTGACCTCCCCGGCCCTCGGCCTCGTCTGGATCCTCGGGTTGTCACTGGCAATGATGGGAGACTGGTTCTCCGACACCTGGCTTCACATCAAATTTGCCATCGTGTTCCTGTTGTCCGGCCTTCATGGGACAGTGTCAGGCAAACTGAAAAAGAATGACCCGGCCTCCGGCACCAGCCGCATGGCAGGCTATTCTTTGACAGGCCTGTTGGTGGCTGTGCCGTTCGTAATCTTCCTCGCCGTCCTCAAACCCTGGCTTTGACAACCGGCAACACTTACGACCAGCCTCTATTCTTCATTTGATATCACGCCAACCCAGAGCTTCAAAAAAACGCAACAAGTATCCGTCGGGGTCAGCAACAACAAACTGCCGGTTTCCCACCTCCCCGCCGTCTCTCCTGTACCAGCGTTCTTCAAGCGGCAGATACAGCGAGATATCTGCGTCCGAAAGCGCACCAATCAGTGGCTCGACGCCTGGCACTTCGATTTGAACATTGAGGCCTTTTCCAAACGGGTAACTTTGGGGTAGATGACCGTCCTCAAAGGTTCTGCCCTCCCCGATCTGGTCGATCATCAGCTCTGCGCCGCCAAGGTTCAGATAGCAGAAGCCTTCTTCGGGCCTTTGGTACATGCATTCGAAACCCAGAATTTCGCAATAGAACCTCCGGGACGCACGCCAGTCGGACACCGCGAACTCAGGAACAAGAATCTGGGCCAAAAGACTCCCCTTTTTGTTTCAGTAATTCAGGAAAAGGATAGTACGCACCGGCCCACAGTCGCCACCAGTCACTAGCTGCTCTTCAATCCCTGATAAAACCCAAGATCATCTGTTGCAGAAAGTGTTGTTGCTCGCCTTCCAGCAGCTCCTGCGCATGCTTCGCACCTGGCAATTCAACAAGCGTCTTTGGGTCTGCAGCCTTGTTGTAGCTTTCAACGGATCGCCCCATGAAAAAGTCGTCGCGCGCATGAATAAAGAGCTTCGGGTAATCAGGGCTGCTCAAGGCCGCGCCGGTTGCGGTTCCCAATAAAATTACGCCATCCAATTGATCAGGTTCCACCTTGGACGCTGCCTGCTGTGCGGCACCGCCACCCATACTGGCGCCAATAAGCGTTATGTTTTTGACGCCTTTTTCTTCCAGAAATTCAACTGCAGCGAGGGCATCTTCGCCGGAACTGCCGGACGGGGCGATGGAAGAGATTTTTTCGGAATGTAGCAGTTCGGCGAACGGTGTCCAGCTTTGCGAGGTGACCCCGTATTGATGAAGTAGAACCACAGCCTTTTCCGCGCCAGCATCAAACCAGAGCGCAGGCCTTTCTATGACACCGCGAATGGAGAGCATTACCCTTATCGGCTCCTGACCGGGATTCTCCGCGACTGCTGCAGAGGGAAAAAATAAGAAAATCGCCAGGAAAGCAACTGCCTGCATGAAACCACCTCAATGAATTAACAGCACCGGATGTCTCTAACTCGAAACGTTCATCCTGCATGAGACAAGAAACCAACTGTTGAACCCTATCGCTGGCTCCGTTGGCGCACAACGAATGATAAGCGCAGGTGAGCCGTGAGTTTCCTGGCGAGGTCGAGAGGACTTGCACTCAATCTCAATCGATTGCGATAGTAGCCGCATGACTGATGCAGACCCATCATTCGAAACTCAATCGCTTGTCGCAATCGGGCTGATTGTCGCCATCGGTTTTGTGCATATTGCTTCTATTCCGATCATCAGGTCTCTACCCAAATTCGCCTATCGTTTGGCTGATTTCACTGCGGGCATTGGTCTTGGGTATGTATTTCTCTACCTTCTGCCAAAAATCGGAGATGCGACAACCAAACTGCAGAGCGCAGGCGCACCCGGAACCAACGAGTTTTTGACCTATCGGTACTATCTTTATTTGCTGCTTGGGTTTCTCATTTATTACCTGACTTTCGCTGAGCCCGGAAAAGACAGGAACCGAAGCAGCCCGAGACTGTATTTCGATATATCCATTTTTTGCATCTACAACATTTTGGTCGCGATAACCGCGTTACACCTAGATCGGGCTCACTATTTCGCTCACTTGATCGTCGCAGCTGTTTTCATGCTGCACCTCTTCGGTATCAATTTCTCACTGATCAAATGGCATGGGCATGCCATAGAGCGTTGGATCCGCTGGGCATTCACAGGATCGCTCGCCTTTGGAATTGTCCTTGGGGTGACCATTGAGCCAGGCGATCATTTCGTGATGATTGCAACATCGCTCGTGGGCGGCATCATCATCATCCTGTCGACGCGATTGAAACTGCCCACAAAGGATGCGCTCGACAGAGTGCCATTCCTGATTGGGATCACCCTCGCAATTGCCTTGGCTTACGCAGGCCGCTCAATAGACAAACTCTGACATGTGGCTCCATGTCCATGGAGCCCAAGAGGTTCAATCAGCGCGTAACCGCGCTGAAACTGCGACAAGTTCCGTTTGTTGTCAGGCCTGGATCAGACGATCCCCCCACCAGCACCTGAAGTCACCGGGCGAATTTCGGCGACCTGTTGCCGGTAACCAGCAGCACGATAGGTAGAGACAGGATCAATGGCCCCGCCCGTTTCCAGTCTGGCCATTGCGAGGATCGGCTCGACATTTGTTCTGAAAGCCTGCTTCAGCGTGGTTGTTGCCATCAGGGCGTCATTCTCATCTTGATACGCTTCCAGCGAAGAACGATCCACCAGCAGGGCCTGGGCATAGGCGCGTTGGACTTCCATAGCCGAGACCATCAGGCTCTCGATCGGGTCCGTCACATTGTGCGACTGGTCCAGCATATGCGCCGGATCGAATCCTGGAGCTGATCGCACTTCCGCATCAACCAGCTCGTTGAACACAAGAAACAGACGGTAGGGATCAATGCTTCCCGTATCCAGGTCGTCATCACCGTATTTGCTGTCGTTGAAGTGAAAACCGCCCAGCTTTCCGAATTGGATCAGCCGCGCAACGATCATTTCAATATTCACATTCGGCGCATGATGGCCGAGATCGACAAGACAGAAGGCCTTCTCGCCAAGCTCATTGGCAATCAGATAATTCGTGCCCCAATCCTGGACAACCGTGGAATAGAAGGCCGGTTCGTACATCTTGTGTTCGGTAAACAGGCGCCAATCGGCCGGAAGCTTGCCGTAAATCGACTTTGCGCTTTCGAGATACCGCTCGAACTGCTTGGTGAAATGGCTCTGTCCCGGAAAATTCGATCCGTCACCGACCCAGATTGTCAGCGCGTTTGATCCGATGGCTTCACCAAGTTCGATACATTCCAGATTGTGTTCGATAGCCTGCTGACGCGTTGCCCTGTCCGTGTGCGAAAGCGAGCCGTATTTATAGGAATGTGGTTGCTCCAGCTGATCCTGAAACGTGTTGGAATTCATGGCATCGAATTTCAGACCGAGTTCGTCAGCCTTGCTGTTCAGGTCTGCCGGATCAGCCTTGTCCCAGGGAATGTGCAATGACACGCTCGGCGTTGCCCGCGTCAATTCCTGAATGACGGCGCAATCTTCAAGCTTGTCAAAGATGTTGCGCGGTTCGCCTGCTCCGGGAAACCGGGCAAACCGTGTTCCGCCACTGCCAACGCCCCAGGAAGGAATTGCAACACCGTAGCCTGACACTTTCGTTTTGATTTCGTCGATTGAGATGCCTTGCCTTCGAAGCTGCTCGCCAAGCATGTCATAGTCGCGACTGACGGTTTCAGCACATGCCTCATTCTGCCGCGCAAGCAGGTCTTTTTCGATCATCGTCATGAGATACTCCGTTAGCGCGTGAAGGCTTGTACGTTGCCGGCATCGACATTCAGAATGTTACCCGTCGATTTTGCGGAAAATTCCGAAGCAAAGAAATAGGTTGCCTCAGCAATATCTTCCGGCAGCACGGAAAGTTTCAGCAAGGAGCGCTGGCGATAATGCTCTTCAAGCTCGGACGTGTCCTTGCCATAGGCGTCAGCCCGCTCTTTCAGCCAGTCACCCGACCAGATTTTCGACCCTCGAAGGACTGCATCCGGATTGACGACATTGACGCGGATAGCTTCTGATGCCCCTTCAAGTGCCAGGCAACGGGCAAGATGCAATTCTGACGCCTTGGCGGTGCAGTAAGCACTGGCATTCGGGGACGCGGCAAGACCATTCTTGGAGCCGATAAAAACAATCGAGCCACCAGTTCCCTGGGCTTTCATCAGTTTGAACGCCGCTTTAGAAACCAGGAAATAACCCGTCGACAGGATGGACATGTTCCGGTTCCAGAGGTCCAGCGTTGTTTCTTCCACCGGTGCGGACGAGGCAATACCGGCATTGGAAACCAGAATGTCGACGCCGCCGAACTCCATCGCCGCACGGGAGAAACTGTCTGCAACGGCGTCTTCGCTGGTGACATCCATCGTCACGGTTCGAACCACGTCCTTTGAGTGGTTCTCCATGAGGACATCGGCTGTTTTTGTCAGAGCATCTGCATCAATATCGGCAAGAACCACACAGGCTCCTTCGCGCAAGAAACGCTCAGCCGTTGCCGAACCGATGCCACCAGCGCCACCTGTCACAAGGGCAATCTTCCCGGCAAGGCTTTTCGGTTTCGGCATGCGTTGCAGCTTGGCCTCTTCCAGCAACCAGTATTCTATATCGAAGGCTTCCTGTTCCTTCAGGCCGCAATAGGTGGAGACACTGGAAGCCCCGCGCATGACATTGATGGCGTTGGTATAAAATTCAGCCGAGATGCGCGCGGTCGCCTTGTCCTTGGCAAAGGTGATCATGCCCACACCCGGGACGAGATAGACAACCGCATTCGGATTTCGCAAAGCCGGGCTATTGGCGTGACGGCAGCGTTCATAATAAGCGGCATAATCTTCACGGTAGGTGGCAATAGCCTCGCCAAGCCCAGCATGGGTCTTTTCCAGATCTGGACTTGCGGGGTCGAAATCAACAACGAGCGGGCGGATCTTTGTACGCAGGAAGTGGTCCGGGCAACTTGTTCCGAGCGCCGCGAGAGCTTCCATTTCCTCGGAACACACGAATTCCAGAACCGTGTCGCTGTCATCGAAATGACCGACCAGGGGTTGCTGACGGCTGATCATGCCGCGAATGACCGGCATCAGACCAGCGGCAACGACCCGGCGCTCTGCAGGAGCAAGAGCGCTGTATTTCGAGCCACCAAAGGCATCACTTCCACTGGCTTTCTGTTCGAACCAGTCTATCGCCTTGTTGATGATCTCGATGGTGACTTCATAGCAATCCCTGGCATCGTCGGCCCAGGTAAACAGTCCATGGCTCTCCAGCACGACGCCCCGGGCATTCGGATTTTCCTCGCAGAATTTCTCCAGCCACAATCCGAGCTCATATCCCGGACGTTTCCAGGGCAACCAGCCAATATCATCGCCGAAGATCTCCTGCGTGATGGCCTTGCTGCCTGCTGCAGCCGCCACAGCAATAATCGCGTCAGGATGCATGTGGTCGACATGTTTTTTGGGAACATAGGCATGCAGCGGCGTGTCAATGGAGGCTGCGCGTGGATTGAGATTGAAGGTACAATGCGGCAGGTAGCCAACCATTTCATCTTCAAATTCAACGCCGCGATAGAGCCCTTTCAAGGCCTGCAGCTTGTCCATGTAGAGCGTGGCAAATCCATCCATCTTGATGGTGCCGACATCGCCGCCCGAGCCTTTGACCCAGAGCACTTCTGCCTGATTGCCTGTCAGCGGATCCTTTTCCATGGCCTTCGCAGACGTATTGCCGCCGCCGTAGTTGGTGATCCGTTTATCCGACCCGAGCAGGTTCGAGCGGTACAACAAGAGCTCGGCCTCGCTCATCGACTGCGCCTTTTGACCGTCCCAAAGGTTTTGCAGCCGTGATCCCGCAGCAGAGTTCAACATCCATTCCTCCCAAAAATAATCCTGACGGCACCTGCCTGTTTGATTAGAACCTCGCTCGAACGGATCAAGTTGTCAATCAAAAACAATCATATTCAATCATATTGCGCTGCAAAATGATTAGTAATGACATTTTTTGATTGACATTGACCGGTTATGATGAAAACGTTTGAACATCGGGAGGACGGAATGCACGAGAAAGAACGTCAAAGAATAATTTTGTCAGCAGTTCAGGACCGGCCAGTGGTGACGGTTCAGGAGCTGGTGGTTTTGACGGATTCCTCTGAAGCAACGATTCGCAGGGACATTGCGACGCTGCATGTGCAGAAGAAGCTGCGCCGTGTGCGCGGCGGGGCGGAGTCGATCCATCCGCCGCAATTTGTCGGTCTGGCCGGTCGGCCCTTTTCTGTCAACGAAACAATCAACATCGCTCAAAAGCGTGCAATCGCGCAAAAGGCTGTTGAGCTGTGCGAAGACGGTGACCCCATCATTATCAATGGTGGCACGACAACCTTTCAAATGGTGCACCCGCTGGCGTCTAAACGCATGCAGGTGTTCACCAACTCGTTTCCGATTGCAGAACATCTTTTGAAAAACTCGAAGAACACGATCATGCTCTCAGGCGGGGCTATCTATCGTGAGCAAAACATCATTTTGAGCCCGTTCGACAATGATGTGACACGGAACTTCTACGCCAAACGCATGTTCATGGGCGCACAAGGCCTGGGTGCACTTGGTCTCATGGAAGCCGACCCACTGCTGATCCAGGCCGAACAGAAACTGATCGGACAAGCGGACGAGCTGGTGGTTTTGGCGGACTCCTCAAAATTCAGTGCACGGTCCAGCATGATCCTGTGTCCTCTGGAGCGGATATCGACCGTCGTAACCGACGAGGGCATCCCCGATCATGCGGTCAACATGCTGGAACAGGCAGACATCAAATTAGTTGTGGCGCAATCAGGTGCTGCTCAAACCAAGGCCACCTCAAGCGGGTAGCCGGCTTTCTGCCGGAACCTGGGAGGGCCGGCAGCTATCTAGGGAGGAAGACAATGAAACTCTTCAAATCACTTCTGGCCGCAACAGCCGTTGCCGCCGTATGCATAGCTGGACCGGCACAAGCCGAAAACAAGCGGATCGCACTCGTTGTGAAAGCGCTTGGCATCGGTTTCTTTGAAGCAGCAGCCAAGGGCGCGGAAGAAGCCGCGAAAGAACTTGGTGATGTGGAAATCATCTATACCGGCCCGACAGACACGACAGCCGAAGGCCAGATCGAGGTCATCAATGCCCTGATCGCCCAGAAGGTTGATGCGATCGCCATTTCTGCAAACGATCAGGATGCTCTGGTTCCGGCTCTGAAAAAGGCCATGCAGCGCGGCATCACTGTCGTTTCCTGGGACTCAGGCGTGGCTCCTGAAGGTCGTCAGCTTCACCTCAACCCGTCATCCAACCCGTTGATCGGCAACATGATCATCAAGCTTGCTGCTGATCATCTGCCAGACGGCGGCGATGTTGCGGTTCTGTCTGCTTCTGCAACAGCAACCAACCAGAACATCTGGATTGAGGAGATGAACAAGGTCAAGGGCAACTATCCGGGCATCAATGTTGTTGCCACGGTCTATGGCGATGACCTTGCCGACAAGTCCTATCGTGAAGCCCAGGGCCTCATGCAGACTTACCCGGACCTGAAAGCCATTATTGCTCCGACATCCGTCGGCATTGTGGCGGCTGCGCAGGCTGTGTCCGACGCTGAAAAAGCAGGCAAAGTCAATGTTACAGGCCTTGGTCTGCCGTCCGAGATGGCCGGTCACGTCGACTCCGGTGCTTCCAAGTCCTTCGCGATCTGGAACCCGATTGATCTTGGATATTCTGCAACAATGCTCGCCTATAACCTTGCAGCTGGTAACGCAGAAGCCAAGCCGGGCGCGGACATTCCGATGGGCCGCATGGGCGCATTGACGCTCGACGACAAGAATGAAGGCGCGATGGCTGACCCGTTTGTCTACGACAGCTCCAACATCGACGACTTCAAGGATATCTTCTAAGCTCCGCATCACAAGCAGACACCAGCCCGGCGATTGGTTGCCGGGCTGGTCCAAATCCCGATAACAACAACAGCCTCCGGGGGACTGGTAATGCTTGCGAACACGCAGGGCATTGAGAACGTGCATCCGCATGCAGCACAAGACGCAAAACCGGTTCTGTCGCTCAACGGCATTTCGAAGTCCTTTCCCGGCGTAAAGGCACTTTCAGAAGTCGCACTCGATCTCTTTCCCGGCCAGGTCACCGCGCTTGTCGGTGAAAACGGCGCCGGCAAATCCACAATCGTGAAAGTTCTGACCGGTATCTACCAGCCGGACGAAGGTCAAATCTCAATCAACGGCAAGCCCCTCTCCTTCCCGACTGCTCAGGATGCAGGCGAGGCCGGCGTAACAGCAATCCACCAGGAAACTGTCCTCTTTGACGATCTCTCGGTTGCCGAGAACATCTTCATCGGTCACGCACCCAAGACCCGTTTCGGACTGATCGACCGCAAGGAAATGGTCGGCAAGGCACAAGAGCTGCTGGACCGGATCGGTGCACAGATTGATCCCGGCGTCCTGCTCAAGGATCTTGGGATCGCCAACAAGCACCTTGTGGCTATCGCCCGCGCGCTTTCCATCGACGCTCAAATCGTGATCATGGATGAGCCGACGGCTTCGCTGTCTCACAAGGAAATTGAAGAAACCTATGAGCTGGTTGAAAGACTGAAAGCCGAAGGCAAGGCGATTCTGTTTATCAGCCACAAATTCGACGAGATATTCCGGATTGCGGACCGCTATACGGTATTTCGCGATGGGCAGATGGTCGGTGCAGGCAAGATCACCGAGGTTTCCGAACCAGAGCTGGTCAAAATGATGGTTGGCCGGTCAGTCGACCAGGTGTACCCACGCCGTGAAGCCGACCCGGGCGAAGAAGTTCTGGAGGTCGTAGGTTATTGTCATCCGACCGAATTTGAAGACATTGGCTTCACCCTTCGCAAGGGCGAGATCCTGGGGTTCTACGGATTGGTGGGCGCCGGACGCAGCGAAGTCATGCAGGCTCTTTTTGGTGTGACCAAGCCCTCCAAGGGCGCGATCCGAATTGATGACCAGATAGCCGTTATCAGAACCCCGAATGAGGCCATCAGCCACGGCATCGTCTATGTGCCAGAGGACCGCGGCAAACAGGGTGCAATCAAGGGCTTGCCGATATTCCAGAACGTCTCGCTGCCCTCACTGAAAACCACTTCAAAGAACGGCTTTCTTCGCCTGGCCGAAGAATTCAAGCTGGCGCGCGATTACACGCAGCGCCTGGACCTCAGGGCCGCCGCGCTTGATCAGGATATTGGCGAACTTTCGGGTGGAAACCAGCAAAAGGTTGTCATTGCCAAGTGGCTTGCCACCCAGCCAAGGGTGATCATTTTGGACGAGCCGACCAAGGGAATTGATATTGGTTCCAAGGCGGCCGTTCATGAGTTCATGGCGGAACTCGCCGCAGAAGGCCTGGCAGTCATCATGGTCTCATCTGAAATTCCGGAAATTCTCGGCATGTCTGACCGGGTCATCGTCATGCGCGAAGGACGTATCGCAGCCGAGTTTGAACGCGATGACCTGACCCCGGAGCAACTCGTTCGCACTGCTGCAGGTTTGTCAGAGGTGACCTCGTGATCCAATCATTTTTCAAAACCCGCGAAGTCATTCTGGGCGTAGCGATCCTTGTGCTCCTCATCGCCATTGCCAGCAGGTTTCCAGCCTTCGTGGCGCCGAGGAATCTGGCAAATGTGTTCAATGACACGGCACCGCTGGTTATTCTTGCGCTCGGCCAGATGGCCGTGATCCTGACGCGGTGTATTGATCTGTCCGTTGCAGCAAATTTGGCATTGACCGGCATGATCGTCGCGATGCTGAACACGATCATGCCGGGTCTGCCGATCCCCTTTATTCTGGTGATTGCCATCGCTCTTGGCGCCCTCATGGGACTCGCGAACGGCCTGCTGGTCTGGAAACTCGAAATCCCGCCGATTGTTGTCACGCTTGGTACAATGACCGTCTACCGGGGCATCATCTTCCTGATTTCCAATGGAGCCTGGATAAACGCCCACGAAATGAGCCCGAGTTTCAAGGCATTTCCACGCGAAGTCATTTTGGGACTACCGGTCCTTTCGTGGATCGCAATCTTCGTGGTGATTGGTTTCATTGTTCTGATCAGTAGAACCCCTCTTGGCCGCGCTTTTTACGCCGTTGGCGGAAACCCTCATGCAGCTGTTTACACCGGCATCAATGTTGGTCAGACCCAATGCGCCGCGTTTGTGCTTTCCGGAGCGCTCGCCGGTCTGACAGGCTATCTTTGGGTCGCCCGCTACGCTGTTGCCTACGTCGATATTGCCGGTGGCTTTGAACTTGAAGTGGTTGCAGCCTGCGTCATCGGCGGCATTTCCATTGCGGGCGGTATCGGCTCGGTTGGCGGCGCTTTGCTGGGAGCACTCTTCCTTGGCATCGTCAAAAACGCACTGCCCGTTATCAACATTTCTCCCTTCTGGCAGCTCGCCATTTCCGGCAGCGCAATCATCATTGCAGTGGCCTTCAATGCCACATCGAACCGGACCAAGGGCCGTGTCATCCTGAAAAAAGCGGAGCATGCCCAATGAGCCTCGCCTCCTCCGAAATATCGACCACCGGACGGCAGTTGCCTGACAGGCTCAAGTCGCCAATACAAAGGTTTCTTGCCAGCTGGGAATTGCTGCTGCTAGGCGTTGCCATTGCCGTGTTCATATTGAACAGCTTTGCTTCGCCCTATTTCCTGGATCCCTGGAACCTGTCCGACGCGACATTCAACTTCACGGAAAAAGCACTGATCGCCTTTGCCATGGCTATGCTGATCATTTCAGGAGAGATCGACCTTTCTGTCGCTTCCATCATTGCGTTGGCCTCAACCGCCATGGGGTTTGCAGTTCAGATGGGAGCCGAAACACCAGTACTGATCCTGGTTGGTCTTGGTGTCGGCCTTGCTTGCGGAGCGTTCAATGGCTTTCTGGTGACTGGCTTTGGCCTCCCGTCAATCGTCGTCACGATCGGCACCATGAGCCTCTTCCGGGGCATTTCCTATATCGTACTCGGCGACAAGGCTTACACCGGTTATCCATCCGACTTTGCCTTCTTCGGTCAGGGCTACGTCTGGTGGGTGATTTCCTTCGAGTTTCTGCTGTTTGCCTTCATGGCGGTCTTGTTTGCCGTTGTGCTTCATCGCACCAACTTCGGTCGCGCAGCCTATGTGATCGGCAACAATCCCGTCGGCGCCCTCTTTTCAGGCATTCGCGTGCCCCGCGTAAAATTCGCACTGTTCCTGCTTACCGGACTGATGTCCGGCGTAGCCGCCATTTGCCTGACGTCTCGTCTGGGTGCGACGCGTCCTTCCATTGCTTTCGGTTGGGAGCTGGAAGTCGTCACGATGGTGGTGCTTGGCGGTGTCAATATTCTCGGCGGCTCCGGAAGCATTCCGGGCGTCGTCATCGCCGCCTTTGTCATGGGCATGGTCACCTTCGGTTTCGGACTATTGAACGTACCGGGAATTGTCATGTCGATCTTCATCGGTTTGTTGCTGATTTCCGTCATCGCCTTGCCTCGGATTGCGCACCGAATTCTCGCCAGAAGAAAGGTGTGACCTGATGGAAAAATTCGCCTTCAGGATGAAACTCAATCCGGGAATGGAAGCAGAATACAAAAAGCGCCATGATGAGATCTGGCCTGAACTTGTCACCTTGCTGAAAGAGGCTGGCATCCGCGACTATTCAATTCACCTGGACCGGGAAACCAACATCCTGTTTGGCGTCCTGTGGCGCGAGGACGATCACACGATGGATAGTTTGCCGGAGCATCCGGTGGTAAAAAAATGGTGGGCACATATGGCCGATATCATGGCAACCGAGCCTGACAACAAACCGGTCGTGTTACCGCTTGAAACCGTCTTTCATATGGACTGACCGCCAATGAAGAACGTGAAGCATGTCGGGGTAATCGACATTGGCAAGACCAATGCAAAGGTTGCTGTGGTCGATATTGAGAGCGAACAGGAAATTGGTGTCCTTACCCGTCCCAACGATGTCCTACCCGGCCCGCCTTACCCGCATTTTGATATCGAAGGACACTGGAATTTCATCTGCCTGGCACTCAAACAACTGCACGAAGCCCATGGCATTGATGCATTGTCCGTCACGGCCCATGGTGCGTCCGGTGTCCTGCTGGACAAGGATGGTAATCTTGCTGCACCGGTAATCGACTACGAATTTACCGGACCTGATGATCTGGCGCCTGAGTACAACGCGATCAGACCTTCCTTTGAAGAAACAGGCTCCCCTCATCTGGGCATGGGCCTCAACGTCGGCGCCCAACTTTTCTGGCAATTCAAATCCGATCCAGAGCTGTCAGACCGCACGGCGACTTTCCTGACCTACCCGCAATATTGGACCTATCGGCTCACCGGCATTCAGGCCAATGAAGTTTCATCGCTCGGATGCCACACGGATCTCTGGTGTCCGCATGAGAACCATTTTTCTTCGCTTGTGGAGTGTTTGGGGCTGGCTGGAAAAATGGCACCGGTCAAACGCGCCGTTGACTGCATGGGCTCGATTTTGCCGGAAATTGCTGCAAAGACCGGTCTGCCGAAGGATACGCTGGTTTCCTGCGGCATCCACGATTCCAACGCATCGCTTTACCCACATTTGTTGAAACGTCAGGCGCCTTTTTCGGTCGTCTCCACCGGCACCTGGGTCATCGTATTGTCTGTCGGTGGAGCAAAGGTGGTTCTTGATCCAACGCGTGACACCCTTGTCAATGTCAACGCGCTTGGCGACCTGGTTCCATCGGCACGTTTCATGGGTGGACGGGAATTCGAAATGGTCATGGACGGGTGCAGGAAATCATGCACCGGAGCTGATGTGGCGCGCGTTCTTGAAAAAAACTTCATGCTTCTGCCTGCGGTCGATCCGCGCTCAGGGCCATTTCAGGGCCGGCAATGCCAATGGAATACTGACGAGTATTCACTGTCGGACGGAGAGCGGTTTGTTGCCATTTCCTTTTACCTGGCATTGATGACTGCGGAATGCCTTGAAATGACCGGTGCCATGGGCCCTGTCATCGTTGAGGGGCCTTTTGCGCGTAACATGCAGTACCTTGCGATGTTACACGCAGCGACCGGACGCGCGGTAAAAACATCAGATGGTTCATCCACCGGGACCAGCATTGGGGCGGCACTGCTTTGTGCGGCGTCGAATAAACAAACCGAGACAAAGCAGCGTCAACACATTGAGGCAATTGACACCACCGCTCGCCACTCACGCTATGCCCGGAAGTGGAGAGAGCTTCTAGGTTGAGGTTGGTGCCGACCTGACAGTCATGGGCCTTTAACTTTTGCGAGGCTTGCAGCCAGCTTTCTCAGGGTCACCCTGTTTCGGCTCGTGACTGTGGTGCGTTTCCAACCGTATTTTTCACAAACCTTGCTGAATTTCCCGGCTCCAGCCTTACACATGATTTCAATTTGCAACGCGCGGCGGTTGTCCTGGTTCTCAATCATGGCAAACCAGGTCACAGCCTCGTCAGCCCGGGAGATATGACCGGGTGAGAAGGTTCGGCGGCGTTTTGAGATCTTCCCGCTGCAATCTGGCCAGGCGGCCAGCACGGCGCGCGGCCCGTCTGTTTTGCCTGTCACGGAGATCACTTCGACAGCTTCGACCAAACGCACCAAAACCTCCTCAGGGCTAACTGGCTTCATGAGGATACTCCTTGTAAAGGCTGAATTGTCCGGACTGAAAAAATGATCGATTACCTGCTGCAATCAAATCGTGCACACCAGCTGCAAGGACATGCGCGCGCGCAATCCCTTGCGGTGTCGAAGCCGAAATTGAAAAAATCTTCAAACTGGTTTGGATGAATGGGCTTAAGGCCGTCCGTCGCGCGCCGCTCAGGAGCAATGCATGGATTTTACACCAACACCCCAATTCATTTTGAGCGTCAGACCCTGCCGACAGGTCTTTGCATTGGGTTACGCCTCGACGGTGCTTGGCGCTTCGCGTTCTTTCAGGAAACCCTGTTCCCAGAATTCGTAGTAGTCGGCTTCTTTCGGATAAGGATTGTCTGTTTGGGTTTTGCCTTTTTGACAGGCTTTCACACCACGTTCGAACGCGTGCACCTGCGCCTTGGTTTGATAGTTTGTCATGTCCCCGCCCCCTCTCGGTTCCAATCAAGTCATTAATTCTGCCCTTGGCATCCTGGTACTGAACCATGCAGTGCGCGCATTGCGCGCAAGAATGTGACGATTCTCTACAGCCCCTGATTGCCGCAGGCAGTGTAGTCAGGAAAATTTGTCTGACAATAGGATTCATGCAGCTTTCCCCTGCAACTCGCCCGCAATCAACTGATCGAACGCATATGAGAGCAAGACTGCCATGGTGATGGTTGGTGCCGACGGATTAAGTTGCCGGGCTTTTTTCAGAATTTCCTCAAGATCTAATTGGTCGAAGACACTCAAAAAATCCCGGCGCACCACCCATTCCGGCTTGTTCAGCACGAGCCAGGACACTGCTGTAATAACTGGTGCAGACCAGTTTCCGCGGTTTTTCTCCGTATTGATCAAACCAAGAACCAGACGCAGGTGTGAAGCGTCGTGTTTCTTCAAGAGCGTTGAGCAAGTTCGCCGCGCCTTGGATTGGTGTCGCCCCTCTGCCCGCTTCGTGTGCGCTACGAAATGAACACCGAACTCAGCAGCAATCCGGTCCACTTGTCCTCCTGATGCCACTAGCTGCCCCCCTGTTCGCCTGTGACGGTTTTGTTCCCAAGCTCCTTCGTTTGCAGAGCCGCAAAATCCGCTTCAGCTTTTTCACGGGCCGAGGCGGATATTTGTTTCCGTTTTGTTCTCGCATATTCAACCGCAGCTGGCCTGGTTGGGTTGCGGCGACCTTGCAGGCCTGTGCCCTGAGGCTGTGACTGCTTGAGTTTCTGGACCTTTACCTGGAGACCCTGTCCCAATTTCACCAGTCGAAGCTCCAGCGTAAGAAGTCGATTACGAGCCTTTTCCAGCGCAAACTCGTCTTCAAGTCGAGATTCTGGACGCTCGGCCTTGCCACGATAATGCGCGACCCGCACCCGAGCCTCCTCAATCTCCGCTCTAAGTTCGTTCATGAAAATTCCTCACCTTGTCTTTATGAAATCTGAATTCTGGAAAATCACTGACGTGCCGACCGCATTGTCGATTGTGCACACACAACCCCACTTCCGGCTGATAGCCGGTGGCTTGACTGGCGCGCTGGCCGAATGACTGAGAAAAGCCGGCCGGACCTTCTAATGCGGCCCGACGCTGGCAATAGCGGAAGCATGATCAACTCGGAGGTAAATCTCTTCGGTTCAAAACCGCATTTGAAACCCTGAATGACCTGCGTTCAATTTTTGTACGCAAAATGCGTACGTATATCAAGGTGGATTTATACGCTATTTGCTGCTATTACGTACAAATGTGAACAGACCAAGGCGAACGACAACATGACAGAGCACGAAATGTCGTTGCATGAGAAATTGCAGAACCTGAAGGATAGATCGAGCCTTTCGCTGCGCGCGATCGCGCGTGAAATGGGCTATTCGCAGGCTTCATCCATTCAGCGATATTTTTCTGTCGATTATACTGAACCTGTCTTGCCAGCAAACTTCATCAGCAAGCTTCTTGCAGTTCTGCCCGGCAAGGGCACACCGGCAATCACGCGCGAAGATGTCCTGGCGCTTGCAGATGGAACAGTTGCTGAAATTCAGCGAAAATCCCCAGCCAAGCCGACAACAGGCGTGCCAATCGTGGGTGAGGTTGCTGCCGGACTTTGGATGGAGGCAACACTATTTGAGACGGAAAGATCCGAAGAATCAACAATTTCCTATGATGTGAGGTTTCCTGCCCAGTCCCAGTATGTTGTTCGTGTGCGCGGGGAATCGCTCAACAAGATTGCAGCAAACGGCGACCTGCTTTTGTGCGTGGATTACCTTGCAGCCGGGATCGAGCCAAAAGAAAACGACCTGGTGCTCGTTGAACGCTCGCGTGATAACGGCATGACAATCGAACGCACGGCGAAACGTGTGATCAGATTGAACGGCCAATCGGAATTAATGCCGGAATCCAATGACCCAAGATTTCAGGAGACAGTCGTTTATCGCGAAGGCGACTTCGACAATACCGAGGTCACGATCAAAGCCAGGATCGTGATGGTCTTCAAGCCACTTTGACAGGCGCGTAAACGGCTCTTTGAACGCTAGAAGCGTACATAACCACACACGCATCTTGATTTGTACGTATTTTGCGTATATACTGATTGCATTCAATTGGAGGTGTGCATGTCGTTGAATCTTGATGTATCGCTGTTTTCCGTCATCTGTGAATTGGGCAATTGCCTCTATGTGCCGGAAACCGAATTAGAGGGTATGCAGCTTCATCAGATCATTGACGATATCAGCAAGGGTCAGATTGAAAACGTCAGGGCGGTATTGGAATTCAACCCGGTAGAAGGCTGGTGCAATGATGTGACTGACGATGTTCTGGCTGCTGTCTGTGAACAGGAAAAAGCATGCAATGAATTGACAGGCGTTCAAGAAAACCTTTCCGACTACAACGCAGAGCGTATTGATGGACCTCGGGCGGGTGTCTCGGTTCAGGTCGCGGCCTAACGCGATGGGCTGATCCTCTGCATTTGCCCAGAAATCACAAACTTTCCTTGGGAATTTCAGTACCGCTGCTCCTGAGAAATCAGATTGCCGGTTTCGGCACCCTTAAAAACTCTATAAGCCAGTTTCCGTATTGCATTTGGAGCCGTTCATGAAAATTCGAGTCGTTGACTTCGAAACAACCGGTTTACCGGAAGATGCCGTCAAGGCGATTTGCGAAGTCGGTTACACGGATGTTTTCCCAGTTGGCAATGCCCAACCCTCAATGTTTGAAGAGCCACAAGGCCAGCTTGCCGAGACGGTTAGTTTCCTGGTCAATCCTGGCCACCCAATCCCGCCCGTCACAAGAGCGATCCACCATATCTCGGATGCAGATGTTGCTGATGCCATGAAGCCCTCAGAGGCTATGAAGTTGCTGATGCAGGACATGAACGCTGGAGATATGTTTGCCGCCCACAACGCTGTCTTCGAACAGGTGTTTTTTGGCGGTGGCGACAATTCCTGGATCTGCACCTTCAAAAGCGCCCAGCATCTCTTCCCTGAAGCACCACGGCACGCCAACCAGGTGCTGCGTTACTGGCTCGATGTAGATAGCCAGCCCAATTTTGACCCTGCCCTGGCCATGCCGCCACATCGTGCCGGACCGGACACGTATGTCACGGCGTTCATTCTACTGGAACTATTGAAAAAGGCCTCCCCTGAGGAGTTGGTACGCTTGACGACGGCACCTGTCCTTCTCGAGACGGTAACATTCGGCAAACACCGTGGAGCCAAATGGAAGGACTTGCCGCCCGGCTATCTCAGCTGGATCGTCAACATGTCTGACCTGGGTGAAGACGAAAAACATACGGCGCAACATTATCTGTCGGCACAATAGCCGCACCAAACAGAGCAGAGTTGCAAATCCACCAGGGTTTTGATGTGCAGGTTACCGTGTCCCGATTTGTTCCATGGAAATCTCACGATTGAAGTACTTTTCCGCGTTCCGAAAAGCAATTTTTTCGGCAACGTCCCGTGGCAATCGTGAGAGCCAGAGACGATTGGACGCCATGATCTCCGCATAGTCGTCCCATTGGCCATTTACCCAGGTGTCGCTCCCGATCATCAACCGATCCTGAAAATCGAATATGATGTTTTGCCATTCCTCATCAAGGTTTTCCCCCTGACCGAGAATGGCCCATTCGCGCAGTGATGTATCGGCCAGAAGCTTTGGAAATTCCTTCATCAATGCATGAACTTCGCTCGCAGGCTCCCCAAGTCCGGCGTGTGCCCATATGATTTTCACATCCGGGTCGAGACTGTAGAGCCAACGGATGGGCTCAGGCCCGGAATGGACATGCAGATAAATACCTCTTTCCATGGCCATCTGGATCACTTTGCGAAACAGCGGTTCGTCTGAGGTATCCAGCCTGTGAATGTGAAATTCGCCAATGCCTTCATGCGGATAGGCTTCAAGCCGTCCGGCAAGATAATCTTCCATCCCTTCCGCTTTGGCCCAGTTTGAAGACCCGGCGGCGCCGTGATAGGGCCGAAGCTCGGGCACGATGCGGTTTGGGGCATATTCCCAAAGCATTATCGTACCCTCATCAGGCGTTGAAGATACCAGCGCCATGGCAACGCCGCTCTGGTCCATCAATTCAATGATGCTGCTGACAGGATACTCGTCCCAGGCAGGTTCCTTGTAGTGCACATGCGCATCGAACAGCGGCAGATCCTTGACAGCATCCCCGATCGGCGTTTGATCACTATCGGAATGCGCAAAGCTTGCCATCAGCAAACTTGCCAGAAGGGCTCCTGCTAATAATGCGGTGTTTCCAAACGACAAAACCATCACTCTTCGCCTTCAAAATTCCAACACAGCTTCACTGATGTGATACCACGCACAAAACCTCCGCAATAGGACAGAAAGCATGAGCAGGTTCTGGAGCCCCATCGTCGAGAGATTAGTCCCCTACACGCCGGGAGAACAGCCGAGGGATCAGAAGTTCATAAAGTTAAACACCAACGAAAACCCTTACGGGCCCTCGCCGCGCGCCCTCGATGCAATCCACGACGCGGCCAGAGATGACCTGAGGCTCTATCCGGATCCATCCGCGATTGATCTCAGGCAGGCTATTGCTTCGACATTCGAACTGGGCACCGACCACATCTTCGTCGGCAACGGATCAGATGACGTGCTCGCGCACGCCTTCAACGCCTTCTTCACCGGAAAGCAGCCGATACTGTTCGCGGATGTCACCTACAGTTTTTACCGAACCTATTGCGAACTCTACGCGATCCAGCACCACAAAATTCCGCTCACCGACGCATTTGAGTACGACATCTGCGATTATCAGGTTCCATGTGGCGGTGTCGTGATCGCGAACCCGAATGCGCCAACCGGTGTTGCAATGACGCTGGACCACATCGAACAGATTCTCATCCAGCACCCGGATGTGGTCGTGATTATCGACGAAGCCTATGTGGATTTTGGAGCCGACAGTGCCGTCGAACTCGTAAGTCGCCACGAGAACCTTGTTGTCGTGCAAACCTTTTCCAAATCACGAAGCCTGGCCGGCTTGCGTGTCGGGTTTGCAATCGCCCAGCCGCATCTCATTGAAGGTCTTCAAAGGGTCAAGGACAGCTTCAACTCATACCCGCTGGGTCGACTGGCGCTTGAAGGCGCACGCGCTTCATGGGCCGATAGAAACTGGTTTGATCAGACACGGCGGCAAATTATGGCCGACCGCGATCGAACAGCCGAGGTTCTTCAGTCACAAGGCTTTCAGGTGTTGCCGTCCTCAACTAACTTCGTGTTTGCATTTCACGACACTCTGCCTGCCGAGAAACTAAAATCAGATCTGCGCACACGCGGTATTCTTGTGCGCCACTTCAACCACCCCCGTATCAACAACTGGCTCAGGATCTCTATCGGCACGTCTCAAGATTGCGACACTCTGCTGGAGGCGACTTCGAGCATCATTGCAGACACCAAAACCTAAGCAGATACCGCATTGGACGGGTGATTTCAGTCCCGCCGAATTATTGAACGATCCGGGTATTCATTGTCTCGGGCGGCTCAACACCCAACAGGGTGAGAACTGTTGGGGCGATGATCCGTTGATCGAGCAAAGCTTCCGGGGCTGCAGGAAAAGCTTCACTGAAGACGATGAAGGGAACCTCGCGCAAACAGGGTTCATCACCGGCATGATGGCCGTCCGCATTCATGCCGTGGTCCGCCGTCACCATCACATCATAACCGGCGTCTCGAAGGCGCGGGATGAGACGCGACAGGGCATTATCCACCTTCCAGGCCTGAATACGGTATTCCTTGCCTTCGCCGCTGTAGAAATGACCTAGTGTGTCGCAGCTTGAAGTGTGAAGCAGCAGGTAGTCGGGCGCCGCATCGCGTGCGATCGCCCACGCTTGGGCACAAAGGTCAACTTCGGACGGCATGGCTGGATTGGATTGGCTATACCCGGCCATCGAGTAATAGCGTGCATGGGCAATCGGTGCGTCTGGATCGTTGATTTCGACATGTTCAAACGGATCGAATGCGGTACCGCCATATAGCGTGTGGAAATAGGAATGCGCGACCACGCCGGCACTTTTTCCCGCAGCCTTCAGTTCGGAAAAGATGTTTGCGTGGGGTGATGACCGGATTGCTTCATTGCTGAGCAATCCATGTTCCACCGGTGCCAGCCCGGTATGGATCGTCTCATAAATCGGTGCGGATATCGTGGGAAGGCAGGCCTGCATGGTCCAGGCGCGAGCCTGCCCACCTTCAATCGCAGCCGCCAGATAGCCGCATTCGGTCCGGGCCGTATCATTGCGCAGACCGTCAATGATAACGAGACAGATTTTGCGTGTCATTCAAAGCTCCGCAGATACCGCGTTCGAAGCACCAAGATGCCGGTCCACCATCCGTTGAACCATCGGCGCAAAATGCCAATAGTCGGGCGTTTCCATTCCGGCGCGCTTGCCTGCGTCGTCCAGATAACGCACGGCAATTATCTTTTTGAGATTGGGGTTTTTCCCGAACTCGGAAACCTCGTCGACGCTCATCGGCCCACCTTGTAGGTTCAACGAGTGAACCGAGGCCTCTGAAAGCTTATCAAAATAGTCAGGTTTGGTCGCACAGAGATAGCGCTTGGCAGCGACATGATAGCGGCAGCAATCGGTAATGACGGTTGGAAAGAACCGTTCGAGAACGTCTGCGCCTGCGTCCTCGTGATGCCGGTCTTCCGTGTCATCCATGCTGAAAGTGCCGAATTCGGAGGTAAAATGACCAACATCATGCAACAGCGCACCGACAATGATTTCCTCCGGCTGGCCATTTTGTTCGGCAATCGTTGCACCTTGCAACATGTGCTCGCCCATGGTGACCGGCTCGCCGAGATATTCTTCACCGCCACGACGCTCAAAGATTGATCCGATGAAGTCGACGATGTTGTCACGGGTAAGTGTGTCGAGATCCGGTTTCATTCCGCCGCCTCCCGAACCGTCTCACGAAGCATCCCATTGTACCGCGAACGCAGTCCGTCCTTGTCGGAATAACAGCCCTGAAGCCAGCGAGTGCCTTCGCCAGAATAGCCCTTGCGGGCATGCAACACGCGGGTGTTATCGACGACGAATGCTTCACCTGGCTCAAGGCGGAAACTCACTTCCATCGCTTCATCATCGATGATTTCACCCAGACGCCGATAGGCCGCATAGTACATGTCCATTTTTTCAAATGGCACATCGGTAACGGCACCCAGCGAGCGGTTGTTGAAACGGATACCAACCAGTTCGCCATCAGGCGCAAGTTCAATCATCGGACGGCGCGACGTCAGGCAAACACCGTCTTCGCCCGAATATTCAAACTGCGCGCAATGATCCGCCAGAACGTTGAAATAGTCTTCGTTTTCTTCGCGCAGACGCAGCGCTGCAGCAAATCCGTCAACGACCATGTTCTCACCACCAGCAGCCGAACTTTCCAGGCAATAGAGAACTTGAACCGAGGGTACCGGATCACGGTAGGGATTGTCGGTATGCGCCTGCAAACCAAGACCGGTAAAGGCCAGGTTGGTCGGGTTGACCTCGGTACGCACCTCAAAGTGCCTGCCGTAATTCGTCTCGCGTACATAGCCGAACAGATCGACCACCTTGAACAACGCGCCACTTTCCACCGGGCCGTTGACCACTTTGCCAAAACCGTATTTCACCACGAGCCCGAGCCAGTCACGCAGTGCGGCCCCGCCTTTCGTCAGTTCAGCGAAATCACCAACAGGCACATCAGCCATCAGACCCGAATTCCAGGTCTCGACCTGGTCAGAAGTCCAGCCGGATTGGCGAACGCTGCCTTGATCGTAACCATTGGCTTCCAGCCACCCCAGATCGAAAACCACGGATTTGTTCTCGGGTTCAAAACTGACAACAAGACCACCATTCTTGACCTCGGCGGATCCAATGCGCGTTTCAGCGGGAATGTCGCGCAGCGCGATCAAGCGCTGTCCATTGCCCTGAGACCTTGTTTCAGGGTCAGGTGCGTTGTCGCGCAGCCAGATTGCGTGGAACCGCTTTACGCCTGAGTTGCTTTCCAGTGTCAGGTAATTTCCTGACGGATCTATGGTGACGCTGGCCATTGGATTTCCCATTTCTGCCTGAACTTTGATGACAATCTCGTGGATTCCATGCATAAACACAAATTAGGAATAATCTCGCTGAGCCCCCGATTTACTAATGGAAAATCTAGCGCCCAAGCTACCGCCTCTTGAATGGATCCGCGCTTTTGAAGCCGCGGCCAGATGCGGCAGTTTCACTGCGGCCGGTGCAGACACGGGCTTGACACAATCGGCGATCAGTCAGCGCATTGCCCAGCTGGAATTGCACCTTGGAGCAACGCTGTTTCATCGCCGCGCGCGATCGATAGAGCTGACGATCGAAGGCGAAGCCTGGTTACCTCACGTGCGCATGGCGCTGAACAGTTTGCGAGAAAGTTCCGATGCAATTTTTGGCGCAAGTCGTGGGCGACTGACCATATCAGCGAGCCAATCAATCACCGACCTTTGGTTACTGCCCCGCCTTGCAAAACTTCAGGTCCTGACCAATTCCCAGATATCCCTGCAAACAATGGTTCTCGGTGCGCATAGCGCACCTCAGGATGACGTTGTCCGCATACGCTATGGATCGGGTGACTGGCCCCACACCTATCGGATGAAACTTTATTCGGAGGAAATCGTGCCGGTCGCCGCGCCGTCTCTCAACAAGCAATTCGGCCATTGGACGGAGTGGCCCCGCATCACCTGTTCCGGCCCCAGGCCGAGCTGGAACGATTGGTCGGCGCGCTTTGGCATTCCCACAACGCCGGTTCCAAAGCTTCGCTTCGACACCTTCTTGTCTGCGCTTGGCGCCGCACGCGCTGGAATGGGCGTATTTCTGGCATCACTACCACTTTGCGAACGGGACCTTGCCAACGGATCGCTTGTTCGCCTGGAAGAAGAGGCGCTGCAGCATCATGAGAGTTATTGGTTGCTGGCAGGTCATGAAGCCATGACGAAGCCGCAATGGCAGGCCCTGGCAACCGCTCTTCAGTAGCGTTTCGGTAAAACAGGTGCCATCAGAACGCGATGAAACCCCTTAGGCATTCGCCTTTTCTTCACAAGGTAGCCATCAATTCAGGCGGTGGCGATAAGCCGGTTGTATCGATAAGGTGATTAAACGGAAACCAGAAGTGGTGGTGATCTCATGAGTAACTGGGTGTCAAAGGCTGTTGCCAAGATCAATGCAGATAGTCATCGGTCCGCCGATACGCACCTTTTCAAATTGCCGCTTCCTGGCAACAAGGGCGTAGACATTTACCTGAAAGACGAGAGCACACATCCCACCGGCAGCCTGAAGCACCGGCTGGCCAGATCCCTGTTTCTTTATGCGCTCTGCAACGGCAAGATAAAGGAAGACACCACCATCGTGGAGGCCTCTTCAGGCAGTACGGCGGTTTCAGAGGCCTACTTTGCCCGCATGATTGGCGTGCCTTTCATTGCCGTTATTCCCCAAAGCACAGCACACAGCAAAATCCACCTGATTGAATTATATGGCGGAAAGGTCCATTTCGTCGGTTCCGCTCCAGAGATGCACAATGCGTCTGTCGAGCTTGCCAAATCCATTGGTGGCTACTTCATGAACCAGTTCACATATGCGGAACGGGCAACGGACTGGCGCGGCAACAACAACATTGCCGAGAGCATCTTCAAGCAGATGGAATTCGAACCTCACCCTGTTCCCGGCATGATCGTCATGAGTGCCGGAACAGGCGGGTCTTCAGCGACGCTCGGCCGTTACATACGTTATCGGGGTTACGACACACGATTGACCGTTGTCGACCCTGAGAATTCCGTTTTCTTCGACAGTTTCCATTCAGGTGACACGACCCTGAAATCAGACAAGTCCAGCCGGATCGAAGGTATTGGAAGGCCAAAGGTTGAGCACTCCTTCCAGCCCGACGTTATCGATCACATGATCCAGGTGCCGGATGCCGCAAGTGTAGCGACGATCCATTGGCTGGAAAAAAGGATAGGCCGCAAGGCCGGTGCCTCCACCGGCACAAACCTTTGGGGGGCATTGCAGATCGCCGAAGAAATGGTCGAACAAGACGAATCTGGTTCAATCGTTACTTTGATGTGCGACAGCGGCGAGCGTTATCTGGATACTTATTATGACCAGGATTGGGTGACAGACCACATAGGCGACATAAGCCCTTACACCAGGGAACTTGAAGCTTGGGGCTGAACAGTTGCACTGCAAAACAACCACTCAGCTCTGGGTGCTTGCCAATAGCGACACCCGGTCAAGCAAGAGAATATCAATTGTTAAAAGAGTCCTCATCAAAGGGCTGCGCAACTTGAAAAGCGAACGCAATCCGGAGGGTGACTGAAGGCAGCTATGCAGCCTGCTCGACGACCACTTGCCTCCAGAACTTTATCCGTAACCTCAAAACCAGACATCACCTGATCTCTCCTGCCACCATGTTGTCAGGGGTAGTCTGCTAAAACTTCGCGAGATTACAGCCCAACATGGAAGATCGCAGTGAAGCAGTTTGACAAGGATCTGAGCTCCCCCTATCGCGCATTGTTTCTGACAATTCGCGAACACTTGTTGTCCGGCATGAACTTGCAGGAGACGCAAAAACCCAGGATCACGACTTTCTCGAACGCCGACGGTGGCATATGCCACCTGCGGACAATGCCTCACGGTGTCGACATCGGTTTTCTCAAAGGGGCAAAAATGGCAGACGCTCCCGATCAGCTTTCAGGCAACGGCAAGGCCATGCGCGTGCTATCAATTTCCAGTTTTGATGAAACAGTGCTCGACTATTATTTGTCACAGGCGATCAAACTCAATCGCTGACACAGAGCATCAACTTCGCGATTTCACTCTCCAAGACACGAAAGTTCTTACCTGCAACCTGCTCAACCAGGAATGGACGCAACGTTAGGGACATGACCAGCCCGTGCTGACCCGCGCGTAGGTAGCCACAATGTGGATGCATGGTGATATATTTTTCGATGTAACCCAGCCAGAAAAAACGTGTGAAATCCACCACTTTAGAGGTCAAAAGTGCGGAATTTTTCCGTTGCGATTCGGAAACAAAAACGACCAATCAACCCATCAGCGAGGCAAAGGCTACATATATCAAAGATATCCCCAATTCTTATCCATGAAAGCTTTACTTAACTTAGCGTCAATTGTTCCATGAGTGGCAATTATCCCAATGACAGCAGGAGGCTGCGTTGTTGCCTATCCGGTCGTTTGGTCTTTTGATTTTGATGCTTGCTGGTCTGGCCGGAAACTTCTCTTGGGCGGACGAGGTAAGATATCCAATGGAGGCTGGCAGAATTGTCGAAGACAGCTTCCCGTTTCAAGTTCTTAAGCTGGCGCTGCAGAAAGCCGAAGGCGAATGGTCCCTGGTACCCTCACCTGCTGGGCCTATGAATGAACGGCGATCCAAAATTCTGCTTGCGCGTGGCCATGAAGTGGATGTTGCATGGTACGGCACAAGTGCCAAGGTCGAAGAGAAACTTCAGCCGGTTCGCATACCGATCAGCGGCGGTCTGCTTGGTTGGCGCGTTTTGTTGATCAACCGAAATGACCAACACAAATTCAGCCAGATCGATGATTTTGAGCAGTTGAAGAGTTTCGTTTTTGTTCAGGGTGCGGGATGGTCGGATATTGAAATTCTGGAAGGTGCAGGCCTGACTGTTGCGACCTACCCATATGCCGACCTCTTCTCTCTCGCGGCCTCTCAGCATGAGCACGTATTCTCGCGCGGCGTTGAAGAAGTTTACGAGGAAATGAATCTCTACACATCCAGCATTCCGGATCTCGCACTGGAGCAGAGCCTGGCACTTCGCTACAGCTTTGCGCGTTTGTTTTTCGTGCAGATTGGCAACGAAAAACTCCATAACGCTATCTACGAAGGATTGGTGAAAGCGCATGAAGACGGTTCCTACCAGGCCCTGTTTGACACCCACCCTTCGAATTGGGCAGCGCTTAACAAAATCAATCTTGAAGACCGCAAGATCTTCAAGATTCCTAATGTGACCATGTCGGCAGAAACACTCGCAATCGACAAAAAATACTGGTTCCAGCCTTAGCGGTCTAATCCAAAGCTGGGTTCCACCCTCTGTGCGCCGATATCATACTTCAAAACAGGGTAGACGTTGGCGCGAAATCTAACGGCAAAGACAGAACCGGATCTCATCGGTCTTCCAGATGCAGTCAAACCCGAAACCCCAACAAGAAATTGATTTTTTGAACTAGTCCGGTTTGATTGTCGAACTATGTTTCATGCCCGCCATTTCTTCAGCAAGGTGAACTTGTCAGGCACGAACAATTCTCACTGAAAGGCCCTACATGAAATTCGAAGACCTGCGAAATGCCAACATCAAACGGCAGCGTGAGTGGCCGGGAGACGACAAGGCCGATGTTGCTTTCCGGGCAATTGAAGTTGCCGGTGAGTTTGGCGAGGTAGCCGAAGCCATCAAGAAATACTTGCGCGCCGAACGCGGCATCAGCGGTTCCACCGCGACACTGGAAGACATCGCTGACGAAATGGCCGACAGTATTATTGCCCTCGACCTTCTCGCAAACCAGCTCGGTCTGGACCTGGGGACAGCAGTCGCCCGTATATTCAACATGACTTCCGCAAAGTATGGCCTGAAAACACGGATTGAAGATCCGCACTAGCAGATACAATCACCTCAGTTGGAAAACTGTTTCAGCTCTTCAACAACCTTGATCCCGATTTTTCCGACAAAGGATTTTGCCAGAAATGCCTCCTGAGCATCGCGCAGATCCTGCAAGCGATAAGTGTCAGAAACGACCGGTTTGATTTCGCCATCTTCGATATAGCGGACAAGATCAGTGAAAATATTCGCTGGCTGATATGTGCAGCCAACCAGCGTCAAGTCGCGCAGGTAAAGCGTGCGCAGGTCCAGTTCGACAATTGGCCCGGCGATTGCCCCGGCAGTGACATAACGTCCGCCGTTTTTCAAAGCCTCGATCAGGTCCGGCCAACGCGGGCCGCCGACAAGGTCAATGACGACATCGAAAGAGCGTTCGGGAAAAGCGTCATCACGGCCAAGCGTATTGTCTGCTCCAAGGGCTATCAGATCCTGCGCCTTTGAAGGGCTGGTCAGTGCAGTGACATGCGCTCCACGACGCTTGGCCAATTGGATCGCTGCCGAGCCGACACCACCCGAAGCACCTGTGATCAGAACCCGCTCAGCCCCAAGTTCAACTCGCTGGATCATGCCTTCAGCTGTAGAAAATGCGCATGGAAAGGTCGCAAGTTCGACGTCCGACAAGTTCGAGTGGATCGCAATCGCGTCTGTTCCGGTCACAACTGTGTAATCCGCGAAAGCCCCGTTGCTTTCAGATCCAAGGGTTGCAATGGGCATGTCTTCTTCATTGTCAGCCGGTGCCTGAAGGGCACGCAGCAACACACGTTCACCTATCCTGGAACGAGAGACGCCCTCACCTACGGCTGCGATCTCACCACAGCAATCGGCGCCCTGGATCCGCGGAAACGTCAAGGGAACACCCGACCAACTGCCATCAGCATCCGCCGACGAGCCATATCCCCCGTCCGCACCGGAGGCTGTATCGCCACGCACGCTTTTTGAATACCAGCCCGTGCGGGTGTTGATGTCGGTGTTGTTGACCGCTGCCGCATGGACACGGACCAGCACCTGCCCCTTCCCGGGTTTGGGAACTGGTAGATCATCGCGCCATTCAAGCTTCTCCAGCCCACCGTGTCCGGTCAGGACCACACCACACATTATTTCCGGAATTCCCATGCCAGTCCCTCAGGTAGAATACTTGTTCTACTTGCCTTGGTAGAATGATCATTCTACATAGTCAAGCATGACGGAAATAATGATCAGAATCGCCTCGGGACTGGAGCGCGCATTCGCGCGGAACGGGTTCGCCGAACCGAGTGTTGAGGACTTGAAGGAAGCCGCGGGGGTCAGCCTGCGCACGCTCTACAAATACACGCCGTCGCGCGATGAAATGGTCTATACCGCACTGGACCACAGGCAAACGCGCTACATCGAACGGGTTTTTGCCAACCTGCCCGGCGACAGGGACCTGGCTCTTTATACAATCATTGATCGTGTCGCAATCTGGATGTCTTCTGAAGCTTCTCACGGCTGCCTGTTTCATGCGGCGGTCGCCGCAGCTCCTCATGATGAAAAACTGCGTGCCTTGTTATTGGATCACAAGGCGGAAGTCGCTGACTGTGCTGCGAAGGCAACGGGTCTTGACGGTTGCCAACCGGATCTCACCCTCATCCTGGAAGGCCTGACCCAGAGCTGGCCGCTCCACGGCGAAGCAGCCGTCAGCAGTGCCAAACGGTTATGTTCTGCGCTGCTTCATGAAGTGAAAACACCAAGCTGACCTTCATTCACCCGGTTCAACCTCAGCTGTTCAACAATCCAACAATCGCAGACATCAGAGCCAGGAATTCCGTTTCCTTGCCCGGCGTTTTGACATCCATCTGACTGCGTTCCCGCATAAAGACTTCTGGTGCCAATTCACCTTCTGATAAAGCCAGCAGGTCTGAATACCCCGTCGTGAAAACAAGATCAGGGCTCGGACAAACAGCATAACGGGCTGTCACTTGCCCCGCGTTGACAATCAGCGAGATCGCCTCACCATCCACCAGCAGAGACGCACGGAAACTCATGCCCGATGTTGCAACACGTTTGGCCGCAGCCCCAAGCGTGGTCGCTACCGTCCGCAAGTTGCCAGGCGCAACGGGTTCGATCTCGGGTTTGAACTCGCCACCCAGGACAGCCAGGTCGTAAATCAGGTCACCGGTTTTCTCCCCAAGCGCCGTTAATTCATAGACGACGGTGCCATGTTCGCCGTCGACCTTTATTATCAACCCGTCGTCGACCAGCTTTCCCAGCCGCTCGGTCAACAGGTTCGCGGCAATACCGGTAAGCCCTCGTTGAAGCTCGGAAAACCGGGCCGGACCAGCGTGTAAGTCCCTGAGAACAAGCAAGGTCCAGCGATCCCCAACGCGATCCAGCGCGCGGGCAATTGGGCAGAGCAATTTGTACGAGCGTGGCTTGGCCAATCGACACCTCACGAAAGTGTTACTTTAAAAAATAAAGTGATCACTTTATTTATCTAAGCACACATTAATCGGGAGAACCGCCGTGTCAACATTGCCGAAAATTCTCGTCACCAGCGCTGCCGGAAAAACCGGCCAGCCCGTCTGCCGGCAACTCCTTGAAAAGGGTTATCCGGTTCGCGCATTTGTTCGTCGGAAAGACAGCCGCAGCGAAGCCCTTGCAAAAGCAGGCGCCGAGGTTTTTGTCGGCAATCAATATTCGCTCAGCGACATGCGCCAAGCGATGAAGGGTGTTCAACGGGCCTATCAATGCGCTCCGACGGCACCGAACGGACTTCATTTCAACGCGGTTTTCACCGCTGCGGCTTCTGAGGCTGGCATTGAGCATGTCGTGACGCTCGGCCAGTGGCTTTCGGCTGTGGACCACCCCTCACTCTTCACCCGTGAAGTCTATCTGGGCGACCTCCTGATCCGCATGCCTTCCGGCATGACGGTGACGTCCGTCAATCCAGGATGGTTTGCGGACAATTACCTGATGGTACTCGACATGGCAGCCCACCTCGGTCTTTTCGCCATGCCGCTCGGACGCGGTGACCAGAAGAAAAATGCACCGCCGTCCAATGAAGATATCGCAAGTGTTGCTGTAGCTGCACTGATCGACCCGGCGACACATGCAGGCAAGACCTACCGCCCGACAGGCCCCGAGCTTCTTTCGCCAAATGACCTGGCCTTAGCCATGGGCCGGGCGCTGGGCCGAAAGGTGAAATACATGGAGACCTCGGAAAAGATGATGAGCAAGGCGCTTAGAGCTCATCCGCCATCAAATTATTCAGATGCAGCGGTCTCACAGCTCGCGCTTTACACCGAAGAGTACCGGCGTGGTGCTTTTGCTGTGAACGCGCCGACACGAGACGTCGAACTGGTTGGCGGTCGCGTGCCCGAAACTTTCGAAAGCATCGTGCGGCGCACAGTTGCAACACGTCCTGATCTCAAGACCAACCTTTTCAGACGCCTTGGAGGTCTGACTGCTTTTGCAAAAGTACTGTTCACCCCAGCCCTGGATCTGAAAAAGATCCAGGAAGTCCGCGATTACGTCCGCCTCAGCTCCCCAGGTTTTAGTCAGGACTCTGATGAGTGGCTTCGCACCCATACGCCAAAACCCTCCGTGATCGTGAACCGTCAAGCATCCTGACGGCACATTGAAAACTGCATTACCAGCCTGAAAGCACATTGGAAATCCATATGACCAGCACCACAGCGCTTCTAAAAAGAAACCGTAGCTTTGCCGAGGACTTCAACGCGGCAGACCTTCCCATTATTCCAAAATTGCGCACAATCATCCTGACCTGCGTCGATGCTCGGGTTGACCCGGCCCATGTCCTCGGGCTCGGGCTTGGTGACGCGGTTGTCATCAGAAACAGCGGTGGCCGTGTCACCAAGGATGTGATCGACGAAATCGGCGCTCTTGCCGTCATGGTCGAACAGATGAACGGCGGGCAGCCTGGTGCCTTCGAGGTTGTCATCATGGAACACACCCAGTGCGGCGCGCAGCGTTTCGCCGACCCCCAGCTTCAGTCGGCGATCAAGGCCAAGATCGGCGTTGATGTTTCCGGCCTCGCGATCACCAACCACGAAGAAGACCTCAAGGCCGACATCGAAAAACTTCGCGTCGCCCCCGAAATACCCGGCTACATCGTCGTGTCTGCCATGCTCTACGACGTCGCTACCGGCAGCGTTCGCCAGATCACCGAGCCTGAAGCGCTGGGCGACATATAACGGACAAACCAAACAAATTTCTTGCATCACCAGCGCTCCGACCAATCAGTCGGGGCGCCACAAATTCAAAAGCGGGAAACAGAGTTTCACGCAGCCGCTCTGTCGCTATTGCTCAGTCAAATCAAACGACTGGAGCGACGGCATGACGGATATCATGACACTGGCGAGACGAATCGCCGGGATAAACACGAAACATTTTCTTGCAGACCTGGAAGAAACCGGAAACGCGGTGCTTACAGGAATTCTGACACGCGAAGAATGCAATACCATCGCCTCTCAATATGACGAGGACACTCCCTTTCGCAGTCATGTGCGGATGGCACGGCACGGCGTCAGCAAGGTCCGATCTGGCCAGCGGCATACGCTCGGCGTCATATTCCACGACGCGGCCTGACAAAAAAATCTGTCGACCGCTCGCAAATCGGGTGGGCGCGCCCACCGGTTAAAGCTTAGATCTGCCTCAACACACAATCCGAAAAATCGAAAGCAAGCATCGGAGTGTTGAGGCCGCAGCCGGCAGCTAAAGTCCGGAAAAGTTCATTGCAGAAAGGCTTGGATCGAAAATGGAACAAGTAACAACATCCGTAGAACTGGACCCGAGATGGCAGACTGTCCTGACACGGGACACTGACGCTGACGGCTCCTTTGTTTATGCGGTCAAGACGACCGGCGTTTACTGTCGACCCTCTTGTCCCTCCCGCAGGGCCAAACCCCGGAACGTGGTATTCTTCAAAACAGAGGACGAAGCCGAGAAGGCAGGTTTTCGTGAATGCCTCAGGTGTCATCCACGCGGTCAGTCTTCCACTGACCTCAATAACGAAGTGGTTGTCGCGGCCTGCCGACTGATTGAACAGTCAGACCAGCAACCCAATCTGGATGACCTGGCAAAATCGATGGGCTTCAGTGCTTCTCATTTTCACCGTGAGTTCAAGGCCGCGACGGGTCTGACGCCCAAGGCTTATGGCGCAGCCAATCGCATGGAAAAAATGCGCCGGGAACTGGTGAAGAGCGAAACAAGTGTCACCAGTGCCATTTTCGAAGCCGGGTTCAATGCAAACAGCCGCTTTTATGAAAACTCAAATGACGCGCTCGGCATGACCCCGACCACCTTCAGGAAGGGCGGCAAGGATACAGAAATCCATTTTGCAGTCGGCCAATGCAGCTTGGGCGCCATCCTGGTTGCCAAGAGCAAAAAAGGCATCTGCGCCATCACGCTTGGCGATGATGCCGAACGGTTGGTGCACGATCTTCAGGACAGATTTCCAAAGGCCAACCTGATCGGTGCGGACAAGCAATTCGAAGCACTGGTCGCGGACGTCGTCGGATTTGTGGAAGCGCCCAAACTCGGGCTGAACATGCCCCTCGACATTCAGGGGACGGCGTTTCAGCAGCGGGTTTGGCAAGCGCTACGGGAGATCCCGGCGGGAGAAACGGTCACCTACCGCGATGTCGCCGAGCGGATCGGCGCCCCCAAAGCCGTCAGAGCCGTTGCCCAGGCTTGTGCGGCCAACAAGATAGCAATCGCGATCCCGTGTCATCGCGTGGTCCGCAGCGACGGCAGCCTGTCCGGTTACCGCTGGGGAGTGGAGCGAAAACGCTCGCTTTTGAAAGCGGAGGCACTGGTTTAACAAGGCCGGAAACGCAGACCTTTTCAACACAGATTTCGAGTCAAGCCGCGCAAGTTAAATGCGCGGCTTTTTCGTTTGAGTTCAGACACTTAAATAAATTTTAATTGTAACTTTGAAGGCAGGAAACGGAGTTCTTGGCCTCGCCTTGCAGCGTAGTCAGTCTCCATCGCAATTATGGAGATTTAGAACAATGCAGCTTAAAGACAAGACCATCATTATTACCGGCGCCAGCAGTGGTATCGGCGAAGCAGCAGCCCATGTGTTTGCTGCTGAAGGCGCCAAACTGGTGCTCGGTGCACGGCGTGCAGAAGAGTTGCGCCGGGTTGAAAACCAGATCAAGGAAAAGGGCGGACGGGCAATTTCAGTTGTTGGCGATGTCTGCGACGAAAGCTTTTCCGAACGTCTGGTGACAGCCGCCGAAGATACTTTCGGCAGGCTTCATGCAGGTTTCAACAACGCAGGAACAATGGGCGACATGATTCCGGTTCCAGATATGCCCAGCGATAACTGGCTGTCCGTTATCGAAACCAATCTGACCAGCGCGTTTTATGCGGCCAAACACCAGATCCCGGCCTTCAAGCGAGCTGGCGGCGGATCAATTGTATTCACCTCCAGTTTTGTCGGCTACACAGCGTCGCTCCCCGGAATGGGTGCCTATGCTGCTGCCAAGGCGGGACTGGTCGGTCTGGTGCAGACACTGGCAACCGAACACGGTGCGGATGGTGTCCGTGCCAATGCATTGCTACCCGGCGGAACCAAAACAGCCATGGCCGGAGACCTCAGCAACGAAGACCACGTCGGGTTTCTCAACTCGCTTCACGCACTCAAGCGACTTGCCGAACCGGAGGAGATCGCCCGCGCCGCGGTATTCCTGGCCTCTGACGCGTCCAGCTTCGTCACCGGAACGGCCTTGATCGCCGATGGTGGCAACTCGATCAACAAGGTCTGATCATCTGGGTGGGCAGATCAAATAAAGAGTTGCCCGCCCGTATCCCAAATGAGCTATCAGCCCAACACGCCGAGTTCGACAAGAAGCACGTTGGTATTTGCAAGGACCTGTTCTGCTTCGGGTCCTGTGTTTGAGGACCGGGCAAGCGCCACGGTCCCGAGTAGCAGGCTGAACAGTGTTTCTGGAGCAATAGCGCGCGCGCGCTGTAAATCCGACAGCGCATTTCCTAGCAATTCTTCAACTTTGCTCACCCCATCGGAAATTGCTGCTTTTTCCAACGCGGAGCATCGACCTGCTTCCCCATTCAGCGCTGACGCCGGGCACCCAATCGACGGGTTCTTGACGTGCTCGGCAGAGAGATAGCGGTCGATAAAAGCTTGCAGCGCCTGCTTCGACCCCAGTTCCTCAATTTCCTTTTCCAACTTGGCGCAGAAAGCATCGAATGCATGGTTGATCGCGGCAACGGCCAGGTCTTCCTTGTCCTTGAAGTGCCGGTAGAAGCCGCCGTGGGTCATGCCAACTGACTTCATCAGGTCAGCAATACCCAGTCCCTCGATCCCGTTGGAACGGATCTGACGCGAGGCTTCTTCAATGATGCGCTGATGGTTCCTTGCCTTTTCAGCCTGAGACACACGCGGCATCGCAATCTCCTTCATGGACTTGAAATTTAGGATGACGTTTATCATCTATATTATAGATGACAATAATCATCTAAAAATCAAGACATGGACCGGCATGAAATTGAGTGCCGTTTTTGGAGACTGAAAATGAACATCCAGAGCGCCCCGCCCCTGCCAGCGCAAGAGATTGGCGGCATGAAATTGCGAACCGAAACACGTGGGCGAATAGTCAGTACCGTGCCCGAGATCAACCCTCTGCAATCCCAGGCCAGGTCTGCGGACCGGAGTTTCCATTCCGCTCTCTTTCTTTTCGAAACGCTTCTGTCTTATGGCCAGACAGAAGATCCAAGGCTCATCATGCAGGCGGTCAACGGCTACATTAACGCCCGGCAACAGGCCATCGGCATTCAGCTTTTTGACGGCATTCTAGGTCGCCACCGAGACGACATGAGCCGTGACGCAGAAGCCGTTTACCTTTCCGGCCTTGCAATCTTACGCGCCACCCATGCGGACAATGTCCCGCTTCTCAAACGGATCACATGGGTCAATGACAGCTTTGCCCTTCTTGACCAGGCTTTTGCTTTAACTGCCAGTGAGAACCCGATGGTCCATTGGGCAACTGGCATGATCTATTCTCAGGTTCCCGCTTTCTTCTTCAAGAAAAAACTGGCCTACAAGCACCTGCAATGGCTCGTTGACCGACCCGAGACTGAGCCCGTCTTTGGATTTTATCGCGAGGTCTACCACCAACTTTCCAAGCTCTATCAAGCGGATGGCAACAAGGCGGAAGCCGAGCGGTTTTTGAAACGAAGCGGCTTTGACGACTACCAGCCCAAATCCCTGATGATGGGTTGGTTCACAAGCGAGCCATCAGGCACTGCAATGACGCCCGAACCGGTCCTGAAGGAAATTGTTCCGGGCCGGGTGTTTGCCATCTTTGGCTTCGGCTTTTCCGACATCTATTTTGTGCTCTCAGACAACAGCAAGGATCTGATCGCGATTGACGCTGGAACGACCCCTCGGTCGTTGAAAGCGGCGCACGAATTCCTGCTCACCCGTCACCCGGGTTTACCTGATGTCACTACTGCCCTGATCACCCACTCCCATTGGGATCATATCGGTGGCCACGAGTATCTCCGAAGCCTCAATCCGCAAATCAAAATCTACGGTCGGGACAATTTCCAGCCTGTTATCGACCGGGTACTGCGAACGCACAGCTATACATTCTTCCGCGGCGAAGACTTCGATCATTCCTGGGTCGAGAGTTATGCGCCGACACGCCCGGTCTCGGAAGAAATGGAAATCCACGTTGGCGAGACGAAAATAAGGTTGATTCCAGTAACCGGCGGTGAGACCGAAGATGCACTTCTCATTCACTTGCCGGAGCTCGACACGGTTTTTGTCGGGGACATCGTCATGCCCTGGTACGGCGAGCCCTGGGTCAATGAGGGCTTCATCGATGACACGCTCACCACCATTGAAGAGGTGCTGTCATGCAACGCCAGCAACATTCTTCACGGCCATCACCCGCTGACCATGCTGTTCACCCCGGAAAACTTGAGCGCGTTTCGTAAAGTTTATTCCTGGCTGGTGGACACGGCAAAAGACCATGCGGCGCATGGATATTCTGCAAAGGATATCATCAGGCTCAATCTGGTCCCGCCTGAGCTCATCGGTTCTCCTGAACTCTATCTGGCTTATTCGGCATCCAGGGACACGATTATCGCTAGAACGGTCAGCAAGATGGCAGGCATCTGGCGCGAAGATAAAACAGGCCAAAGTCCAGAAGGGCTGGATGTCATCACGGCAACTGAACACGGCAGAATGCTGGAGGTTTATCTGGGCCTGTCAGCCTCACAAACAGCTGGTGTAATCAAGCGCATGCTCGCAAATGGCGACAATGAACTGGCGCTTCAATTCGCAGTCGCTGCCGAACAAAGGTACGGCCCTTCAATAGCTCTGATCACACTGAAGGAAGAAGCAGCGGATCGCCTTAGAAGTACGGCGCAATACCTTGATCCTTTCAAGTTCACCACCTACTCGGAGATCATCAACCGACCGCAAAAACCGATGCCTGCAAAAGAATTTGCAACGACCAATACAAAGGAAGCGCGCAAATGAAACCGCTCCATTGGTTGATCGTGTTGCTCACCGCTACTTTGTTCGGGTCCTCGTTTCTGTTCATCAAGTTGGCGGTTCAGGAGGTGCCGCCGCTAACCCTGGCGGCAGCGCGCGTGGTTCTGGCCGCAATCGCGATGACAGGCATGCTTTACGCTGTTGGCGGCAGGCTACCTGCGCTGGGTCGAAACTGGTTCCCATTGCTGGTGCTTGGGGTTTTGACAGCAGCGGTTCCCTACGCAGCAATTTCCTGGGGGCAGGCACGGATTGAAGCCAGTCTCGGCGGTATACTCTTTGCGACAATCCCGATCTTTACAGTCGTCATCGCACCAATGGTGACACAGGAAACAAGATTGACTGGTGCGCGCCTTGCAGGTGTTGGTGTTGCCTTTGCGGGTGTTCTCACAACGCTCGGTACGCAGGCATTCAACACGCTGGAAATAGGCGGCGTTTCAGAGCATCTGGCCGGAGCAGGCGCAACACTTCTGGCTGCCTTTTGCTATGCAATCGGAAACATCTATGCGCGCATCAAGACAGGAATCAATCCGATAGTGATGGCGTCCGGCCAGCTGATAACCGGTAGCCTCATTCTATTGCCCATTGCGCTGCTCATTGATCCGCCGTTGGTTGCCCTTCCGGGTGACACCGCGCTTTACAGCACATTGGCCTTGTCTCTACTCAGTACGGCAACTCCTGTCCTGATGATGTTCTGGCTTGTTCGCAATGCTGGCGCAACGAACGCCTCCGTTCTGGCGTTCTTCATACCGGTTGCATCGGTGCTGCTCGGAACAATCGTGTTGCACGAAAGCCTGGAAACTCACGAGATAGCCGGTTTTGCGCTCATTCTTCTGGGAGCACTTGCTTCGACCGGCACCTTTTCAAGGCTCATCACCCGAACGGCTTGAAAACAAAAATAGAGAGCGGGCGCTGTCTTTAGAAACACCGCCCGCATCTGTATTCAAATTGATATCGTCTATCCAGCCGGTCCGAAATTCTCGATATGGATCCGGTCTTCCGAGATGCCCCCGGCCTCAAGGTCTGACTTGATTTCAGCCATGAATGCGGCCGGACCACACAGGAGGAAATGCGCGTCCTCGCGTGAAACCAGCTCGGCAAGAAAGTCAGCGGTTATCCGACCCGTGACATCATAATCCACTCCTGAAACATCCTCAGGCAATGGACGACTATAGAGCGTTTTCGAACTGATAGTCGGCTGCCTCTCAACAAGACGACGAACTTCTTTCTTGAAAGGATGATGCGCGCCATCCCTTGCACCATGCACGAACCAGACCGGACGATCACTTTTTGCAAGTGCTACCGCATGCAGATAACTCAGCATCGGCGTAACGCCAATACCGGCACTGACGAGAACCAGCGGCGGTTCTGTGTCGGGAAGCTCGAACCCGCCGGATGGCCTTCTGCTCGCGAGGATCGCGCCTTCTTCCAACCTGTCATGCAGGAAAGTGGAAGCCAGGCCTCGCGGCTCCCTTTTTACCGAGATGCGATAGCGATTTTCACCCGGGGTGCCTGACAGCGAATAGCTTCTTTGGACCTTGCCATCGACACCTGGAATGTCGAGTTCAATCGGCAAGTGCTGGCCCGGTTCAAACGGCTCCAAAGGTCCGCCGTCGCGAGATTCAAATACGAACGAAGTAACATCCGCACTTTCCCGTTTCTTTTCGATCAGGCGAAGCGAGCGGGCAGTCTCTGCGTCTTCATCCCAACGCAGTTTCAGGGCAGACGGAAGTTCCACAATCTCCTCGATCTCAAGGCTCACCAACTGGCGCGCACCGTGGAAACTGGCGACGTCGCCGGAGTCCCAATCGATCGTTGCCTTGCCCGTCAATTGCAAAAGGCTGCCAGTGGCAAAATCGATAAACAGGAACCCGGCCTGCGGATTAAGCAGAAGATTGCCAAGCGTGTTGTAATGATTGTTGCCTGCATAGTCCGGAAAGCGGATCTTTGTGTCACTCAGCACTTCAACAAACCCGCGCTCACCGCCGCGATGAGACACATCCATGCCAAACGCTTCGTTCTGGCCGTCGCCGCGATATCCGCTAGCGATGAAGAATGTATCGGCGGAGCTGATCCACGCTGTTTGCGCATTGTTCAGCCGTGTTGCTCTGGCGGATTTTCCGGACGGTTCCTCTGGACTACGCCAGTAATTCCTCTCCCGAATATACTGCGGACAATTTCCGAATGACTGGTCGACAGCAAAGGCAATCCCGTCGTCCTTGACTGCACCCACACGGCCATTCACCCGGTTGCGGCGGCGTGTGGAAAGTTCGATCCCCAGAATGCCAACGTCTGCTCCTCTTGAGAACGCTGTCTCAAGCGCATCGCCTCGCACGGGTTTGCTATTGATATCCAGAACCGTAGCCTCCGGAGAGGTAACAAAACCGTCCTCACCTTCCAGAAGCGTCGCCCAGGGTCGGCCAGTCTCATCGCGCGCGGAAACCACAAGAAACGGTTGCGCGGTGAAAAAATTCCGGTGCTGATCCGGCATATGATCGCGTATGAATTTGCGGGCCCAACGCTCCGTATCGCCCACACCCATTTTTCTCTGGATGGTCTTCTCGCCCCTGTGAAACGGTGAAGCAACGTCTGTGTTAATCATGGCTGACATCGTTGGAACCCTGTTTTGACGGATTGAGCAATTGTTGTTGAAACGGCAGGCAAAGCTGGGGAAGGCTGGAAGGGCGCGGACGCCACTTCCAACATGTTTTGCTGCCCGGGCGCTTTCCGGTTTAAGCAGCCAGACCGACTTTGGTTGCCTGCATCGGCACGAATCCCGGCAAAGCTTCAACACGTGCAAGCAGTGCCCGGATGTTTGGGAAAGGTTCCAGAGAAACATTGCCCTCTGGAGCGCGCGCCGTGTAGCTGTAAATCGCGATATCAGCGACAGACACCCTGTTGCCGACCAGCCAGTCCCTGCCATCCAGGTGTTCCTCGAGCAATTCAAAAGCACGCGTGGCGATGACAGCGGCACGTTCTGCATCGATTGGCGCGCCGAAAACGGTGACAAGCCGCGCAGCAGCCGGGCCATTTGCAATTTCACCAGCAGCAAGTGACAGGAACTTCTGAACTTCAGCTTCTTCAACCAGATCAGTTGGCAGCCAATCCGTGGCATATTTGCGCGCCAGATAGATCAGGATGGCATTGGAATCGGCGACACAATGCTCACCATCTTCAATCACAGGAACCTTGCCTGCCGGGTTGAGCGCAAGAAACGCAGGCGACTTTTGTTCGCCTTTAAGCAGGTCAACATCGACGAGCTCAAAGTTGATACCTGCAAGACTTGCGAACAGTTCTACACGGTGTGAATGGCCCGAAAGCGGATGACGGTGAATGCGAATGGCGTTGGACATTACGGTTTCCTTATCTGAAAGCTTTGCGGTGTCCGAAGCACCCTGCCCGGTCCGCTGAACGCAATATGCCCAAGTCACAAATGAAAGATAATCACTAAATTTATTCAATCATTATGTACAAATTGAGGATAAAAATGGTAATGTTTCGCTCGGAGGCAGCGACAAATGGACAAGATCGAGACAATGCGGGCTTTCGTTGCGGTTGCCCAGGAAAACTCCTTTACCGGCGCGGGACGCCGATTAGGACATTCGACAAAGCTCGTCAGCAAATATGTTCAGCAACTTGAGAGCCAGCTTCAAACCCAGCTTTTCAATCGGACGACACGCAGCGTCTCGCTGACTGATGTGGGGGCAGCCTATCTGGAACGATGCCGGCCAATCCTGGAACAGATGGATGAACTGGATTCCCTGGTGCGTGAAAGGCAGGGAGCTCTTGCCGGTCCTATCCGCCTGACGGCACCAACGGGCTTCGGTAGCACACGCCTGACCAGTGCACTGATCCCGTTTCTTCGGCAGCATCGCACAGTAGAGCTAGAAATGAAGCTTACCGACAACAGGGTCGCGATTGTTGAAGAAGGATTTGATCTGGCTGTCCGCATAGGTGCCCTGCGAGATTCAACGCTGATTGCCAAGAAACTGTCTGACATGCCGCTGATCGTCTGCGCTTCGCCTGACTACCTGGACAAACACGGCCGCCCGAAAGATCCGCGCGCACTCACAACACATACCTGTCTGGTCGACAACAACCAGGTGGAACTCAATGTCTGGCGATTTCGTTCAGGAAGCAATGAGCATGTTGTCAGGTTGAACGGCGCTGTTCAGGCAAATTCACCGGGTGCAATTACGCAAATGGCCGTCGGGGGATTGGGTATTGCCCGCTGCCCTCAATATGCGGCAGAAGCAGCATTGGAAAGTGGCGCACTGGAACATGTCCTCCCCAACTACACCACCGATGTTTTTGGTCTTTATGCCCTTTATCCACCCAACAGGCATCTGACCCGCCGCGTCCGTGCCCTCATCGATCATCTGGCTAGCGAGTTCGGAAATTCATAGCGAAAACAAAAAAAGGGCTCCCCCCGGAAATCGAGGTGAGCCTTTTTTTGTTATATCGATTACTCAGGCTGCCTGCCGGGCGATCACAACGCCGCTTTCGATATAGGCCCGGTTGCCGTCGACCAGTTTGCCAAGCAGTTTCTTGAATTGTGGTTTCATCATCGGAACCATCAAGAGACCAAGCAATCCCATTTTGGGCACAAAGTGCATGGTGAAATTCAATTCCGTCCGGTTTGGGCCAACCGGCTTCATTTGAACCTCAGCCTTCGCAGATTTCAGCGGCAACGTGCCGTTGTATATGTCTACTGTTACCTTCTGTTCGGGAACATATTCAACGATCCGCTCCTGAATAAAGTTCTTGCCGTCTTCCAGATCACACTGACGCGTTGCGCCAAGCCCGGTTGCTCCATTTTCACCGATCAGGAAAGACCTGTTCAGGTTCGGATTGAACTTGTCGATATTGGCATAATCGTCCCAGGACGCCCAGACTTCGGAAACCGGAGCATCTATTGTGCGTGTCACGGTTACGTGTGGCATGTGGTTTCTCCTATGAAAGTTTCGTGAGCCAATTGGCCAGGCCCTGGCCGATTTCGTCCGGATAATCTTCTTGAATGAAATGCTGTCCCTCGCCCAGATGAATGGTCTCAAGATTGGGCACATTTGCCTGCATCCATTCCACCGCGGGGGCTGGAACAATAGCGCCTGGCGTTACGTGAAAGAGCAGTTTTGGCAGCTCACTTTTGGTGAGGTACGTACCGATACGCCGGGTCAGTTCCGTGGTTGCAGCCGGTTCACCACCAATCGGAACTTCTCTCGGCCAGGCAAGCAACGGCGCGCGGCTCTTGGCGTCCGGATAATAGCTGTTGTAGTGCGCCAAGACGTCCTCAGAGAGAGGGGTCTGAACCCCGACTTTTGCCAGGATTTCGTCGATGAAGAAATTGTCCTCAAGGATCATCTTTTCGCCGGTACCCGGTGTACGCCAAGCCCGGAACAGATCACCGAAAGGGCCCATCGCCTCGTAGCTCTCAAACGGCATCACAGGCGGCGCTACTGTTTCCATGAAGGCAATTGCCTTGACCCGGTCCGGGTTCTGCATCGCCCAGTCGAAGCCCAGCGCCCCGCCCCAGTCATGCAAAACCAGTGTCACGTTCTGCAAGTCGAGCGCATCCAGCAGTCCGTGCAGATGTGCAGCGTGATCTGCATAAGTGTAGCCAAGGTCCGGCTTGTCGCTGTCGCCCATCCCGATCATGTCGGCCGCAATCGCGCGATGCGTTGGCGTTACCGCCGGAATGATGTTTCGCCACAGATAGCTGGACGTCGGGTTGCCATGAAAGAAGACAACAGGATCCCCGGAGCCCTCATCCACATAGGCCAATTCATGACCTAGTATTTCCAGTCGCTTCTTGGTGTAAGGAAATTTCGCGCTGGTTCCGGACCAGGCCGGCAACGGCAACGCCATCACGGCGGCTGTCACCGAGGTTGAAATCAGGAATTCTCTGCGATCCATCAGGTCACCTCCACTGTTGACTGCCGTATACTTAGGTGTATCGAAAACGGATACATATGAGCAGAAATTCAACAGGGCGGATTATTTTTTATACACTTGGATCGCGTCGGATGTTTCTTGGACTAGGGTCGTTTGGCAAATTGAATATACGTTGTGCAATAGACCAAAGGGCGCAGAGCGCATTCGGATCAGCCTCGCAGGACTCCCTCCAGAACCGACACCACCAATTCATGGTCATCTATCTGCGGCAGTCCAGAAACCGTCACCGTGCCTATGATGCCCGAGCCCTTCAGCGTGATTGGAAAGGCGCCGCCGTGGTCAGCATATTCATTCGCCGGCAGATAGTATTTTTCCTCGATACTCATGCCTGAAAGACGGCAATAGGCGCCCATGTAAAGCGAACTGTGACCGAAACGATTGACGACCCTGTTTTTTCTCAAGATCCAGGCGGCATTGTCCGCAGTCGCCCCTTCCAACGCACAATGAAAAAGACATTGCCCACTACGGGTCACATCGAACGCGATTGGCAGCGATTTTTCTTTGCCGAGTCTTGTCAGTTCGGCGCCAATCTCGTGCGCAAGTTCGATACCAAAATCGGGAAAAACCAACCGTTTCTCCTGTTCCAGAACCTGCTCCACCAATTCCTTGTCCAAAAGACTTTTCAAACTCATTCCAAAATTACCAATGCTGTTTCCATGCCCACACAGAACGCCGCGTTTATGGAATTTTAGCTCGCAACCGTGTTGCTGGAACAGACACTTCCACGCGAATTCAGTTCCATTTTTCGAAACCAGACAGTTTTTTGAGACTTGACCGAGCCTTGGCCGCGGAGGCCGACAAGAAAAGACCGCACATGGATTCATGCGCGGTCTCCAAAATCGCCGAATTGCGACAGTTTCTATCGACCTGTAATCCAGGGCGCGGCGATCAAGATTGCAACCGCCAGGATCTGCATGCCGATAAACGGCAACAGTGACCGGAATATCGTCGCCAGCGTAATTCCAGGTGGTGCCACGCTCTTCAGATAGAAGGCCGCTGGCCCGAATGGCGGTGACAGGAACGAGACCTGCATGTTCATGCAGAACAACACCCCGAACCAGACCGGATCATAGCCCAGACTGATGATGATCGGAACGAAGATCGGCATGGTCAAAAGCGCAATACCAACCCAGTCGAGGAACATGCCCAGCACAAACAGGATCAACATCATGAAGAGCAGGACGACAGTCGGATTATCCGAGATCCCCGAAATGAGAGCAGAGATGAACTTGATCCCTCCCATCAGGTTGAACACGCCAACCAGTGCACTCGCTCCAATGCCGATCCAGACAATCATGCCAACGGTCTGCAGGGTTTGAAGTGCAGCGCCCTTCAACAGTCCAAAGGAAAATTCTCCGCGAATGACGGTCGACAACATTACGCCTGCAACACCGACGGCAGAGGCCTCCGTAATGCTTGCTATCCCGCCATAAATGGATCCCAGAACACCAACCACCACGCAAAGCGGCATGATCAGGCCCTTCAAAAGTCGGAGCTTCTCCTTGGTCGAGATAGGCTCTTCATCTGGAATTGGAGCCAGCGCCGGATTGAGATAAGCACGGATCAGAACATAGGTGACGTAAAACCCGGCCAACATGAGACCTGGGATGAAGGCAGCCGTGAAAAGATCTCCAACCGAGACATTTGCCGTCAATCCATAGATGATCAGGACGATGGACGGCGGCACCATCGTTCCAAGCGCACCGCCAGCGCAGACAACACCGATCGCCAGGTGCTTGTCATATCCCAATCGCAGCATTTGCGGCAGCGCGACCAGTCCAAGCAGCACCACTTCGCCGCCAATGATCCCGCTCATGGCAGCAAGAATGACAGCAACGGCGATGGTCTGAATGGCAACACCACCCCGCAGCCGTCCGCCGAGCAGTTTCATTGCATCGAACAGGTCCTTTGCGATGCCTGACCGATCCAGTATCGCTGCCATCAGCACGAACATCGGTACGGACACAAAGACGAACGAGGAGACGAAAGAATAGACGCGGCTGGTTATGAGCGGAACAACCGCAGGACTGAACCAGCCCAGAGCAAAAATCAGTGCCACTAACAGGGTGACGAAAGCCAACGGAATGCCCGAGACCAGCAGGCCGAGCAGCATGAGGAACATGAGAACAGTTGCGCCCTCAATTCCAAGGGACTGGAAAGATCCGAAGAGTTCCATTACTTGCGCCCCCGCGCATAATTATAGGCAAGCACCAGAAACTGGACCGCCATTATTGTCAGGACACAAAGCAGAAAGACCTTGATAAGGCCCGGATAAATCGGGTCCCAGGCGCTGCCCGAACGATCAAGACGGAAACTGCCATCGGGCCGGAAGGCTGCGCGCTGCACCATCAACCAGGCAGCCCAGGCAAATATTCCACTTGCCAGCGCACAGATGATCGAGATCACGAAATCGAATATCCGACGCATGGAGGGCGGAAGAGAGTCATAGATCAAAACAACGCGGATGTGCTTGTCCCGTGCTGCGCAGTAGAGGCCTCCGTAGATGAAAGCGGCACCACACAGAAATATGGTCGTTTCATGCGCCCAGATAGTCGGGGCATTGAACACGTAGCGCAGCACCACTTCGTTGATCAGGACCAGCATCGAAACAACGATACCGATGGCAAACACCAGCCCTACGCGATCTATACACTTCCCGAGCATGCCCGCTTCCGGGATCGCACCCGGGTTTTCTTCTCTTTTGTCGCTGTTATCTGCTTCCGACACGGCTCCCCCTTCCATTCCAAAAAACGGGCGCCATGGCGCCCGCTTCGCTTCGATCAGCTGGTTGCTTATTGCATCAAGCCGTTTTCTTTCAGGTAGCTCGTCAGAACGTCATAAACGCGCTGGGCATTCGGAGACCGGGTGGCAACCTTTTCCCATTCGCCTGTTGCAATCGTGCGGAATTTAGCGCGTTCTTCAGCAGGCCAATCTGTAACGGTAATCTTGCCGCCAGCTTTGGCTTCCTCAACTGCCTTCATGTCACGAGCAGCGAGAGCTGCCACCTGGCTGACAGCAAATTCCGCTACGCTTTCTTCAAGTGCGGTTTGAAGATCGGCAGGAAGCGCGTCCCACTTGCCTTTATTGAGAGAGATCTCGACAAGCGGCATGGAGTGGAAACCCGGATAGACCGGATTTGGTGCCACATCATGCATACCTTGAGAATGGTTGGTCGAGAATACCGTGTAGTCTGCTGCGTCAATGACACCCTTGTCCAAACCGGTAAAGACTTCTGATCCCGGAAGGTTCACCGGCGCAGCGCCTGCAGCAGCAAAGACTTGCTGCACAAGACCTTCAGGAGCGCGCATCTTGAGGCCCTTCAGATCGTCGACGCCATTGAGCTTCACCTTGGAAATAAAGGCTTCCAAACCAGGTGTTGTCGCACCGACAAAATGCAGGCCATAGGGCTCCAGCAACTCATTCATGAGTTCCTTGCCACCGCCTTCATTCATGAAAGCGAACATTTCATCCGGCGAAGACCAGGCACCCACCGGGTTAGCAATCAGGCCGAACGCCGGATCCTTGCCCGCAAAATACGAGGTATCGGTCACATGCCCATCAAGAATGCCAGCCGCGATTGCGTCCTGGGTTTCATTGTGGGCAACAATCGATTCCACCGGCAGGAGATCGATCTCGATGCGGCCACCGGTCTTTTCCTTGACGCTTGCAGCCCAGCCCTGCTGCAGCTCAAAGTTCGGATTTCCGGCCGGATCCGACGACTGAAAGCGGAACGAGAAGTCCGCAGCAATCGCCGAGCTCATCAGTGCACCGACTGCGACAGCCGACAATGCAATTTTCGTAAGGTTCTTCAGCATTTTATCCTCCGTTTTTGAATGCTGCTATCATCTATTTCGCAACGAAATGCTCACCAGGAAGGGTCCTGCGTAGCCCCTCCAAAGCTCCTTCGACCACCTGGTCGATGGATGTGGAAATATCGAGCACAAACCCCGGCTCACCGCGCTCCAGCGGTTCAAGGGTTTTCAACTGGCTGTCGAGCAGGGCCTTACCGACGAAATGGTCCTGCCTGTCCGTCAACCTCTGCGCAATCAGTTCCTTGGGTCCGCTCAAGTGAACGAATATGCAGGGAGCCAGAACCTTTCCGAGAAAGTCACGATAGGTTTTTCTCAGTGCCGAGCAGGCAACCACAACACCACCGGCCTCAGCGCGCCGGGCAATTGCTGCCTCGACAACAGTGTTGAGCCATGGCGTCCTGTCGGCATCACTCAGTGCGATGCCTTCAGCCATTTTTTGCCGGTTTGACTCACTGTGAAAATCATCGGCTTCCACTATTCCCAGCGTCAGGCGTCGCGACAGCTGTTCGGCAATCAAACTTTTGCCCACGCCGCATACGCCCATCACCACGATTGCCGGTACTGCATCGCCACTACTCAACTGCTCCTGCATGGCAACCCTCTGATACGCATCAAGTCCTCATCACTTCAAATGATAGCGCTAACACGTATGATGGTAGCGCTATCATTTGTCAATTGGCAGCCTTGATTTTTTGCCCTCCATCTCAAATCATTAATCACAACATATTGAAATAATTCATTTAAAATTTTTGATGCGAGAATTAATTCGATGCTCGAAATATGTTAGCGCTAAATTAATAAAGCGAATTTGCCTCAAGGAATCAAACAGATCTCAGATGCAGAGCCGCATCCAAAACAAACAACCAAACGTGGCTCGCGCAAAAAAAATGGCAACCCGCAGGATCCGCGATTTGCCAGAGAGTTGCCGCTTAAGCGGTTTGATGATGTTTAATTTCGCCCCCTTGCAAATTCACGCAAGCAACCGAGCCTCAAAAACAGCTACTTGAGAAAGACCTCTCTAACGGGTTTCCTCGACGTGAATTTCTTGAGAGACACATTTAGTGCCTCGATAATCCTCTTGCCCCTCGCTCCTGTGAGGCATAGGTGAAACGAAGGGCGCATCAGTTCCTGGTAGCGATACCTACTGGGAGACGAGGAATTTATGACATGAGCGAACGCGGTTGATTTATGTGCCAGAAGCACGTCGATCCGACCAAGCTCAAGCATCTGAAATCCTTGCTCATGGCTATCCAGTAGAGCGTAGTTCCGAACACCGCGCTGCTTCAGAAAATCCCGCAAACCGTCGCTTGCGACAACACCCCAGTTCAGCCCGCGTCGTCCAAGATTTTCACCGTTGTCGGCCTGAAACTGACTAATGTTGCCTTTGCTGGATATTGCCCCTATCGAGGCTTGCCCCAGAGGTTCTGAATAGTAAAACGAGCCCCCAAGGCGCTCACTCGACAGACACGAACAAAGTCCGTCATATTTACCGCTCGCTGCACCGACGATTCCACGTTTTCTCGGAAGCTGCGTAAAATTTACGTTCATCTGATGCCGCGCGAGCACGGAAGTCAGGATGCGCATCCCATTGCCCGTTTCAACACCCCGGCTGTCTTCAACTTCAATCGCACTCGAAGAATCGCAAGCCAACTGCAAGGTGGCCCCTTGGGTAAATCCGGCCTTCAGGTTCGATGACGATCCGGCCATTGCCCCTGTCGAAACAGCAACTAAAAACGAAACTGCAACAATCGGCGCCAAGCGAAGCGACTGGGATGTCATCCTTCTAACCTTTGCCTTTCCAAACAGGCCAACCAACCATGTTGGCTATAAGCGGAGTGCCGGCCTGAACGGTGTGGGAGGACCAGGCCGGGACAGTCATTTTGTTCTCATCGAGACGCGTAAATACGCCTGCATTTCTTCATTTGACCGGAAAAGCTGAATGCGACCATTGAGCCTTCCACAGGCCAGTCACTCAACCAACTCAAACATTGAATCAGCGAAATGATAGCGCTATCATTTGTCAATAGACACAATTTTCGATATTATCGCCTGGCGTTGGATTTTCACGATAACTATCTAAAATGGTTACGTATTTTGAAAATAACAATTGAAGATGTTGCCCGCGAAGCAAATGTTAGCGCCATGACAGTTTCGCGTGCGCTGCGAAACCCTGAGAAAGTTTCAACCAAAACGCGCGAAAAAATAGAGGCTGTGGTCGAGAGGCTTGGCTATGTGCCTGATCCGGCTGCCAGTGCACTGGCGGCTGGCCGAACAAACGTAATCGGCGTCATAGTCCCTTCAGTTACCAACAACGTCTTTTCCGATGTCATGCTCGGGATCTACGAACAATCCGAAGGCTCCAAATGGCAGATCCAGTTGGGCAATTCCCGCTATTCGCCTTTGGAAGAAGAGCGACTGGTTCGCACTTTCCTGAGTCAGAAGCCTGCTGGTCTGATCATTTCAGGCCTGGACCAGTCAGAAACGACAGCTGCACTGTTGAAAGCCGCAAAGTGCCGAATCGTTCAGATCATGGAGTGTGGTTCCGCCCCTTATGACATGATGATCGGGTTTTCACACCTTGAAGCATCGCGCGCTGCAACGCATCATCTACTGGAAGAAGGCTACCGCCGCCCTGCCTGCATATCAGCCAGACTCGACCCGCGCAGCCAGAGACGTCTTGAGGGGTACCGTATTGCCTGCCGAGAGGCCGGTATCTTTGACCCCAGGCGCATCGTCACAACACCGCGCCCATCTACTGTTACGCTTGGCGGTGAGCTTGTCGCTGACCTGCTCTCCAAAGTCCCGGACACCGATGCAATCCTGTGCAACAACGACGATCTTGCACTAGGCGCCATGTTTGAATGTCAAAGACGCGGAATTGCCATCCCCGAAACAATCGGCATCTGTGGATTCAATGACCTTGAAATGATGGCTGCCGCCAATCCCTCGATAACCAGTGTTCGTACGCATCGCATGGAAATGGGCCGGAAATCCATGCAAATGATGGATGATGCCTTGTCCGGTAAGGAGCCTAAGGTCTCAAACATAGACCTGGGGTTTGAGATAATGGTTCGAGAAAGCACAAGTCGGAAGAAGGCTTAGGTTCCTGCAGCCATTTACTTTCAGACAGTTCAACGAACGCAATGAAATACGGCCCGCCTCGATATCGAGGCAGGCCGAATTCTAGTTTTCGGTAATCTGAAAAACTGCAGCCGGTGCTCAGTCTTCACCTTCTTCGATCTTCACCCAGGACGGCCGCTTCAGCGAGTGGATCAGGATCGGGAGACCGATAAAGACCACAAATCCTGTCGCAACGACCGCCACATAAGTTGCCGGACTGCCGATCGGCAGCTGGCTGGGCGGGAAGAAGGACGTGACGAAGGCGAAGGCTACCCCGGCAAACCCAATCCCTGAAACCGCCAACATGCCGAACATGCCACCTGGAACCTTGTAGCTACGAGGCGTCTCCGGATGCGTGATCCTTAATCGCACGGCCGCTGCATACATCATCATGTACATCACCAGGTAAAGCGTGATCGTCATGGCGGATAGCAGGAAGAAAGCCACCGAAACATTGTCCAGGAAGAAGTATAGCGAAGCGAGCACCGTGACGATGCAGCCCTGCGTCAGCAGAATGACGACCTGAATACCATTCTTGTTGGTCTTTGCCAGAAACGGTGGCAGCTCTCCGTCCCGAGCGGTCCTGAGCAGACCGCGGCTAGGGCCGGTGATCCAGGACATGACGCCTGCCAGGGCACCGAGTGCAATCAACAGTGCGAGAATGGGAACAAGCCAACCGAGGTTGAAGCCCTTCAGGGCGATACTGAATGCCTGCATCGGGCCTTGATCAAGTGCGATCTTGTCAGCTGGAACAATCGAGGCAAGTGCCAGCGACCCGAGCAGGAACAACGCAACAATGATCGCAACAGAAAGAAAGATCGCTTTGGGAAAGTCCCTATGCGGATTTTTCAGTTCATTGGCATGCACCGCGTGAACTTCGACCCCGGCAAAAAGAAGCACGATACCGCCGAGAAACGCGATCGAGGACAGACCGGTGATATGTGGGAAGAGCCGCACATGCCCGTTTGCACCGCCAACCATGTCTGCATTTGCCATGAATTCCATTGGGTTGCCATCAGCTAACCAGGCCGCCCCCAGCGCAATGATCAAAAGGCCAGGCACAACGGTTCCAAGCACAAAACCCACTGAGGTGAAACGAGCTGCAGCGCTTGTTCCAGTCAATGCAATCGCAGTGGCAAACCAGTAAGCACCAATAATGACCGTTCCGGTATAAACGCCATCCGCAGCAAGCGAAGGCCTGCCGATCACGTAGGCAAGGGAAGCAGCGGCAAAGGCCAACACAGTCGGATACCAGACAACGTTCTGGATCCACTGAAGCCAAATGGCGACAAATCCTGCCCGGGCACCGAAAGGCGCTTTGATCCACTCATAAACGCCGCCCGTGGAATGGGCGAACATGCCGCCGAGTTCAGCTGCAACAAGCGCGGCCGGGATCAGAAAAATCAGGGACGCAAAGCCGATATAAAAGAGCAGGGTCGTCCCGGCTTCTGCCATCATTGGCAGGCCACGCAAACTGACCACCGCAGCGACGGTCATCAGGGTCAGGCCGATTACCGAAATCCGGCCCGCGGACGCCGCGTTGGACGCCGCCTGAGCACCTTTGTTTTGAGTTGTGTCTGTCATGTCGCTTACCGTCCGTGATGGAAGGTTGGACCGGCTTCGGAATTGGTCATCGGGTTCCGATCAAGGAACTCAATCGTCCGCTGCATGTCTTCCAACAGAAGTTCCATGAGATCCCGCCCCATGCCATGGCGTACCAGCACCCGTTGGACAACGAGATCGCGTCGGTTTTCAGGAAGTGGATAAGACGCGATCTGCCAGCCGCGCATACGCAGGCGTTCAGATACATCATAAAGGGTGTAGGCCCGTTGATCGCTATTTTTCAGCGAATAACAGACCGCAGGAAGACCACCATCACCGTTGTAGAGCATGTCAAAGTGGCCGGTTTTTTCCAGTTCACCTGCCAGATATTGCGCCGTTGCCGCGCACGAACCCTGGACATCGGTATAGCCTTGCCTGCCGAGCCGCAGGAATTGGTAATATTGCGCGACGATCTCACCGGCTGGTCGGGAGAAGTTCAGCGCGAACGTCGGCACCTGACCACCGAGGTAATCCACGTTGAAAATCAGCTCTTCCGGCAGATCTTCCTTTTCGCGCCAGACGGCCCAGCCAACACCAAGCGGTGAAAGACCGTATTTGTGACCGGACGCGTTGATGGACTTCACACGCGGCAGGCGGAAGTCCCAGATGACATCCTGATGCAGGAATGGCGCGATAAATCCGCCGGAAGCCGCATCGACATGGATCGGAATGTCCAGTCCGCGCTCTTCCTGAATCTGGTCCAGCACGGCTGAGATCTGTTCGACCGGTTCATAGATCCCGGTAAAGGTAACGCCTAACGTCGGCACCACGCCGATAGTGTTTTCATCGACCGCATCAGCGATCTGATCCGGCGTCATGCCGAGCTCGCCTTCAAGAATCGGCAGTTCACGCAGTTCAATGTCGAAATAGCGCGCAAACTTGTGCCAGCAGATCTGGACGGGTCCGCAGATCAGGTTCGGCTTGTCGGCGGGTTTGCCTTCAGCTTCCCGTCTCTTGCGCCAATTCCACTTGAGTGCGAGCCCCCCCAACATGGCAGCTTCAGACGAACCTGTTGTCGAACAACCGATGGTCGAGCTCGCTTCTGGCGCATTCCAGAGGTCCGCCAGTATATGCACACAGCGATGTTCAATCTCGGCCGTCTGCGGATATTCATCCTGGTCGATCATGTTCTTGTCGACACAGTCCTGCATCAGCTGCTGCGCCTGCGGCGAGACATAGGTGGTACAGAATGTCGCCAGGTTCTGGCGCGAATTGCCGTCGAGCAGCAACTCGTCGTGGATCAGGTTATAGACCGTATCCGCCAGAGAGGATTTCTCCGGCATCTTGTATTTGGGCAAGGTTTGCCCGGCCAGATCTCTCGCATAGAGATCAAAAACCTCGTCACGCCGTCCGGGCGTCGCTTGATGCAGGGGCAAGGGAATTCTCCTAGGATAACAGTACCGTGAAATGCACGTTACTGCTGCACGTTAGTCCTCCCACACCATCGATTCAATATTCCCCATTGCAAGAACCGTCAAGCTGTGACGCAAATCACATCGAAAAACCCTTGGAATTTCCGCCAATAGTTGGAAACCCTCATACGCAAGCTGAGCGAATAGTGAATTGAAAAGCATTGCTGCGAGTGAATAAGGCCTCCTTCGCAGTTTCGGAATGAGACCTGCACCTTTCATCGATATTTTTGACAATAGCTTTTTTCCACACGGCAAACCCCTAATTACGTTGCGTCACATGAAAATTCAACCACAAACTGCACTCTCAAAACTTGTATTGGATGTTTCGTCTGTTAGCGTCGGTGCATCAGTTACGTGTTCAAATCGATGAACGTGATCAGTAGTTTATTTATATTTCAAAGATAGTTAGAGGATTTATTAATGGCGAACACCACCCCTTCCGCCAATGCAATCTATGCGTCTTCCGACGAAAATTCGAATATCTTAATCCACGCTGATTTCACCGATCCCGATACATCCGACAGCCACAGCTTTGCCATCGACATCACCGGTACATCGGGCTCCGTCACCAACAACAATGACGGCACATTCTCCTACAATCCGAACGGTCAATTCGAACATCTTGCTGTCGGCGAAACGGCGACTGACACCTTCACCTACACCGTTGATGACGGTAACGGCGGCACATCAACCGAGACCGTAACGGTCACCATCACTGGTCAGAACGATGCACCGATCGCGTCCGCTGTTGCAGGCGTGACAGACGAAGAAACCGCATTTGTCATTGCTGCAAGCTTCACCGATCCGGATTCGTCCGACACCCATACGTTTACCCTCGACAGCACAGGTACATCGGGTTCCGTCATCAACAACAATGACGGCACTTTTTCCTACAATCCAAACGGACAGTTCGAACATCTTGCCGTCGGCGAAACGGCGACTGATAAATTCACCTACACCGTTGATGACGGCAACGGCGGCACATCAACAGAAACCGTAACGGTCACCATCACCGGACAGAACGATGCACCGGTCGCGTCCGCTGTTGCAGGCACGAAAGACGAAGAAACCGCACTTGTGATTGCCGCTAGCTTCACCGATCCGGATGCGTCCGACGCCCATACATTTACCCTCGACAGCACAGGTACATCGGGCTCCGTCACCAACAACAACGACGGCACTTTCTCCTACAATCCAAACGGACAGTTCGAACATCTGGCGGCCGGTGAAACTGCGACAGATACTTTCAACTACACCGTTGATGACGGCAATGGTGGCGCATCAACAGAGACCGTAACGGTCACCATCACTGGACAGAATGATGCACCGGTTGTAGCAGCCTTGATGAGTGCAACTGATGAAGAAACGGCGGTCCTGATCTCAGCTAATTTCTTAGATGCGGACACATCCGACACACACATTTTCACCGTCAACACAGCGGGAACGGTGGGCTCCGTCACCAACTACAATGACGGCACCTTCTCCTACAATCCAAACGGACAGTTCGAACACCTGGCGGTCGGTGAAACTGCGACAGATACCTTCACCTACACCGTTGATGACGGCAATGGCGGTTCATCTTCAGAAACCGTGACCGTCACTATCACCGGGACAAACGATGTACCGGTAGTGACGGCCGTGGTGGGTGCAACGGATGAAGAAACAGCTGTCCTGATTGCAGCAAGTTTCTCAGATGCAGACACATCCGACACCCACGCCTTCACCATCGACACAACGGGGACGACCGGCTCCGTTACCAACAACAATGACGGCACTTTCTCTTACGATCCAAACGGCCAGTTCGAACATCTTGCCGTCGGCGAAACGGCGACAGATACCTTCAGCTACACTGTTGATGACGGCAACGGCGGTTCATCGTCAGAAACCGTGACCGTCACTATCACCGGGACAAACGATGCACCGGTAGCGACGGCCGTGGTGGGTGCAACGGATGAAGAAACAGCTGTCCTGATTGCAGCAAGTTTCTCAGATGCAGACACATCCGACACCCACTCCTTCACCATCGACACAACGGGGACGGTCGGCTCCGTCACCAACAACAATGACGGCACCTTCTCCTACAATCCAAACGGTCAATTCGAGCAACTGGCAATTGGTGAAACAGCAACAGACACGTTCACTTACACCGTCGACGACGGTAATGGCGGTACTTCGACGGAAACCGTGACCATCACTATCACCGGCACAAACGACGCACCAATTGCAGCTGCCGTCGCGGGTGCAACGGACGAAGAAACGGCTGTCCTGTTCACGGCAAACTTCACGGATGTCGACGCCTCTGACAGTCACGCTTTCACAGTGGATACAACCGGCACTGTGGGCACGGTCATCAACAACGGTGACGGGACCTTCTCCTACGATCCGGCAGGTTCCTTCGATCACCTTCAGGTTGGCGACACAGTTACCGACACCTTCACCTACACGGTCGACGACGGCAATGGCGGCACTTCAACCGAAACAGTGACCGTCACTCTGACAGGAGTAAACGATGCGCCTGTTGCCATCGCCGTAAACTCTTCTGTTGACGAGAACGGTTCGGCAATCACAATCTCTTCGGTTTTCACCGATCCGGACAACACCGGCCAAGCCATCTCAATCGACACCACCGGAACAATCGGCTCCGTCGCCGACAATGGCGACGGCACCTTCTTCTATGATCCGAACGGACAATTCGAGCATCTGGCAATCGGTGAAACCGCGACAGACACTTTCACATACACTGTCGCCGATGCAAATGGCGGGTCATCGACCGAAACCGTCACTGTTACGATTACTGGCCAAAACGACGCCCCGGCCGCCGTCGCACTGGCGGACACGACGGATGAAGACACTGCTGTCCTCTTCACAGCAAATTTCACGGATATCGATGATTCGGACGTTCACACCTTCACAGTAGATATGACCGGAACTCTGGGAACCGTCATCAACAATGGCGACGGGACATTTTCCTACGATCCAGCAGGCTCGTTCGACCATCTGCAAGTTGGTGACACCGTAATCGACACATTTAGCTACACGGTCAACGACGGTAATGGTGGCACGTCAATCGAAACAGTCACTTTGACCATAACTGGCGTAAACGATGCTCCTGTCGCCATTGCAGTAGGTTCTTCCATCGACGAGAATGGGTCTTCTGTTGTGGTTTCTTCGGCATTTACAGACGCCGACAACACAGGCCACTTGATCTCCATCGACACGACCGGGACGATCGGCGTGGTCATTGACAACGGGGATGGAACTTTCAGCTATGACCCGAATGGTCAGTTCGAGTATCTGGCGGCCGGCGAAACCACGACTGACACATTCACATACACCGTAACCGACGCAAATGGCGGGGCGTCGACCGAGACTGTCACGATCACAATAACCGGCCAGAATGACGCCCCCTCCTCCGCTGCCCTCACCGAGACAACAGACGAAGACACAGCAGTGCTGTTTACAGCGAGCTACGCGGATGTCGATGCGTCTGACACCCACTCCTTCACTATCAACACCTCAGGAACAATCGGCTCCGTAACCAACAATGGCGATGGAACGTTCTCCTACGATCCCGCTGGTTACTTTGATCATCTGCAGGTCGGAGATACTGTCACGGACACCTTCACTTACACCGTTGACGACGGCAATGGCGGCACGTCAACCGAAACGGTTACCGTGACTGTCAATGGCGTCAACGACGCGCCAGATGTTACTCCCCTAACGGCAACAGCGCAGGAAGACGGTCCTTCCGTGACAGTCTCCGCAGCTTATTCGGACGTCGATAGCGCGGGTCCATTCACCATTTCCATCAACACAACTGGGACACTCGGTTCTGTAACCGACAACGGCGACGGAACGTTCACCTACCATGCGAATAGCCAGTTCGAGCTCTTGAACCCAGCACAACCTGGGCAAGACACCTTTACCTATGCCGTTACGGACAATCATGGTGGGTCGACGACTGAAACCGTGACAATCACCGTCGAAGGTCAAGTGGAACCGAACAAGCTGACGGCGTCTGACAGCACCGCACGTCATGAGTTCGGTTTTGCGAACCAGGTGAATGACTATGGCGTCGTGGTTGTTGGTGTCAGGCTCGATCACCAAAGTGCCCCCGCAGCCGGTGCTGTGTATGTCTATACGCCCGACGGGTTAGGGTATCAGGAAACAAAGCTTATGGCATCAGACCCTGGTGGCAGCGACGTTTTCGGCCGGTCTCTTGCGGTTAACAACGCCGGTGTGGTCGCAGTCGGCGCATTTCTTGACGACGACAATGGCACCGATTCGGGATCGATCTATGTCTATACGCCTTCTGCCGGCGGTGGGTACGACGAAGTCAAACTGACCGCGTCCGACGGTATGAGCAATGACCGTTTTGGCACCCGTCTTTCCATCAACGAAAACGGCATCATTGCTGTT
>CXTY01000008.1 GCA_001404055.1 Roseibium album
TACGGACGAAGTGGTGACGACTTTCTGAAGCTTGTCCTGCATCCAGAAAGTCGTCACCACTTCGTCCGTAGATTTTGGACCGAAATTCGGTGCCAGTAATGACATCGTTTTTCGAAGTGCCGACTAGTTTGAGAAGGTCATTGTTAATAAGTGAAATTGACCGCAACATTTGACCATCGTCGAAGACAAACAGTTCAATGCCCTGGGCTTGGTCTGCCAAGCGAATTTCGCCGGAAGATCCTGAGCTGTTCCAGCCAAGGTTCAAAGTTGTTCCCCAAGACCTGTTGGGTCCGTAATTGGTTGTGGAAATCACAAGGTCGAACAAAGACAGATCGAGCAATTTTACCTTGTCGGTGCCATTGGTTTCCTCGACGAAAACCTTTCCGTTATGTCGGAAGTAATGGTAGGTATCGTTACCATTGCCACCGAAAAGATATTGCCAATTGCCGTTGCCGGCACCCGCATCAAGCGTGTCGTTGCCGCCACCGCCCTCGAGCCTATCAGCCCCGTTGAGACCTGACAGGACATCATTGCCGTAATTTCCATAGAGTCGATCGTCACCAGCCCCCCCCCTCAGCACATTATTCCCGGCATTCCCCACCAACACATCATTCCCACTCCCCCCAATCGCGTTCTCGATCACCGTCCCACGAGAGATGATTAAGTTCCCCGTATACCCACGCACACTGGAGATCGCTTCTTCGCGTAGATCGATGGTCTGGTTGGCTGAAGTGTTGCTGAAGTCGAAGGTGTCGGTCCCGCCATCATCAACAACCGTATAGGTGATATAGCTGTTCATGCCGCTTATTTGCTGCATGAGGTCGCCGGAGTTGGCGTTGTCGCCGTAGGTGGTGTTGCCGGTGCGGGTGGTGCCGAGGTTTCCGTAGAGATTGCGGATGGCGATGATGTCTGCCACTTGCGGCGTGATGGCGTAGACGTAGCTGGCGTCGATGGATGTGTTTTCGTATTGGCTGAAATACGACATGACAGACGCTTGCCAGGAGTCGTTGGCGTAGTGGTTGTCGACGCCGTAAGTTGCTGAACCGTTGTAGTTGCCGGCGTGTCCTAATCCCAGTGCGTGACCGATTTCATGGATGTAGGTCTGGAAGGAATAGGTGTTCAGGCCTGTGCCGTAATAATCTACCCAGCCTGTGCCGACATTGACATAGCTATAGGTGATGTTCGAGCCGCTGCGGGACGACCAGCTGTAAGCGCTCCAGGCATCGGTGTCGTCAAAGACGATCTGGGCGCCACCGGATGTATAAGAAAAATTCAAACCGGTCGCGTCGGACCAAAGGTCGAGTGCGTCGCGCGCCAGGTTCTGGGCAGCTGAGGTGAGGCCGGTGATATTGACAGATATTGTCCCACCTACGCCAACGTTGAAGGCCCGCGCGGTTCCACCCCAGAAGGTATTGGTCAGCTGGTAGGCAATCTGGTCGTTCGTAAAGGTCGGCGCGGCAGCTTGAACTGCGTCGGCATCGTTCGCATCGTTTGCTACGGCCTGGCTGCAGGAAAAACCTGCGACAATCGGTAAGTCCTGGTTACGTCCTGTTGCGAGGCAAAGTGTGCACACGTATTCAGTTCCTCGTCCCTGGCCTTGGGCGTGTTTGAGTGGTTTCGCCAGCCTGAAGTCCATCAAAACGCTAAGAAAACTAGCGCAAGCTTAAGTCAGCCGGGAAACCTGTTTTATTGATACAAAATACCTAGTCCCGCGCACGAACTCTATGGCTTTGCTGAGAAACCATGAGTCTGTGTTTAGGGGTTGCTAGTTTTGTCTTGCCAATTTTAATTAATAGTGAAGGCCAAATTTAGTGCGCACGGCTTTTTGCCCAGAAAAACAGTGCCTAATTCTGAAGAGCAAGAAGCTTTCCAGCACTGTCCTGTCAGCTCAAATCGAATTTTTGTTTGTAGGATCAGCCGGGTAGGGTGTTTCCGCCGCGCAAATGCTGGGTGTATTGGAAGCGCTAATTCTAGTTGGGGATCTAAAAAGGGCGATCATCCGCCCTCATAAAAATCCTTTTGATATCTCATCAAAAGGGTGGTTGGAGCCAATTTTGCCCCTTCAAGCCCTCAATGCTGCCTTTTCGCGAATCAATCCCAGTTTCGAGACCGGAACCAAGGCTCCGCGGTGGGCAACGACGTGGCGGGCGAGGGCGCAGCCGGCGCGGACGGCGTCGCGCAGGCGGTTGCGTTCCAGGTAGTCGACGATGAAGGCCGCGTTGAAGCTGTCGCCGGCTGCTGTCGTGTCGACAATGTCCGTGGCTGCTTCGGGTTGAAACTGAAACTTGTCACCGTCAAAGGCTTTGACGACCACCGGTTCGGCGCCATTCTTGACGACCGCAATCCGGGTGCCGGCTTCCAGGTATCGATCAGCGGTTTTCAGCGGGCCTTCGTCGCCGAAAATGGCTGCTTCATCCTCAAAAGACGGAAGAACGATGCTGGCCAGGGCTGCTGACTTCATCGTCCAGCGTTTCATTTGGTCTGCATCGTCCCACAGCCTTGGGCGAAGGTTCGGATCAAAAATGATTTCTGCGCCGTGCCGTGAAAGGTCTTTCAGTTTTTCAAGCAGCTTGTTGCGCCCGTTCTCAGGCAGAATGGCCATGGTTATTCCAGAAAAATAAACAGTGTCTCCGGCCAGTACCTGGGGCATGCTGTCCAGATGCTCCGCCAAGTGCCGCGCTGCAGATGCTGAGCGCCAATATTGAAAACTTCTTTCGCCGCTATCCAGCAGGATCATGTAGAGGCCAGCATTGGTGCCGGTGATTTTGGCCATATGGGTATCGATGCCGGCATCCTGCATGAAGGCAACCATTTGGCAGGACTGTTCGTCGTCGCCCACAGCACTGAAATAGGAGACTTCCAACAGGTCGGAGGTTGCCAGTTGGCGGGCATACCAGGCGGTGTTGAAGGTATCGCCAGCATAGCCAACCGAATAATCCCCGTCGTTGCTTGGGGACAATTCGATCATGCACTCACCGATTGCGAGAAGGCGACGGGCCATGGTTACTCCTGAAAATTTTCGGGTTTTTCAGCGCTGATTTGCGCCAGAATGCGCTCGATGCGCCCAAGGTGTTCTTTCAATGTGGCTTCGAGCTGAGATTTTTGACCACTTCGAAGAGCTGCAATCAGCTCGAGGTGGTCATCATATGCCCTTTGCGCAGCGCCGATCGTTAGCGAAATAAAGCGCACGCGGTCCATGTGGACCTTTTGTTCCTTTATGAGCGTCCACACGTGCTTGTGCCCTGCAATCTTGCAAATCCGGCAATGGAGATCGTCGTCCAGCGTGTGGAACAGTTTCTGATCATTGGCCTCGATCGCAGCGCTTTGTTCCTTAAGAAGATCTTCAAGGTCACAGATCTGTTCCTCGGTGATCACTTCCATCGCGGCTGTCCAGCACGCGGTTTCAAGCGCGATACGCACAAAGCGCGCTCTTAAAACCGCAGCTTTTGAGATCTTGGAAATCACCGTTGCGCGCTGTGGCCGAATCAAAAGGAAGCCAAGCTGGGACAGGCGAAAGAATGCGTCTCGTACCGGCTGCCTTGATACGCCTAGCGCCTTTGCGACGTCAGCTTCCGACACTTTTGTCCCTGGCGGCAGCTCAAGTGACAGTATCTGCTGGTGTAATTCCGCAAAAATAGTATCTGCGACCGAAGGGATCTTCAGTGGTTCCAGCGCTTTCAGTGCACCGCTGTCTGACATTAGGCGGCCTCCCTTGACTTTTCTAGTAAACTAGCATATCAGTTTGCTAGTGGCAAATATAACTAGCAGCAAATAAGCTACAGGGCAGACTACGATGACACTCCAGATAACGGTAGCCCCCAAAAACTCGAAAAGTGAGTACTTCGCTGACCGCCTTTTCCCTCAGGAGGCCAGGCCGCGACAGCTTGCACGCGAGCTTTATCTTGCCATCAAGAACCTGCCGATTGTCAGTCCTCACGGCCATACGGATCCGAGATGGTTTGCAGAAGACGAAGCGTTTGCTGATCCATCGCAGCTTTTCATCGTCCCTGACCATTATGTGTTCCGCATGTTGTTCTCGCAGGGCATAGATCTGAGTGCTCTGGGTGTTCCCAGAGAAGACGGGGGCTGGACGGAAACCGACAGCCGCAAGATCTGGCGCATCTTTGCAGAAAACTTTCACCTGTTTCGGGGTACGCCGTCGCGGATGTGGCTGGATCATGCCTTCGAGGAGGTTTTTGGCTGGGACAAGCGGCTGGAGGCGGATAACGCAGATGAAGCCTATGATCACATTGCCGATTGCCTGAAGCGTCCGGAATTCCGTCCAAGAGCGCTTTATGACCGTTTCAATATCGAAGTCCTCGCAACCACCGAATCTCCCCTCGATGATCTGAAATGGCACAAGCAAATCAGAGACAGTGAGTGGGACGGCAGGGTGATTACCGCGTACCGCCCAGACCCTGTTGTTGACCCTGATTTTGAAGGCTTTCAGGCGAATATCGAGAAGTTTGGTGAGTTGACCGGTGAGGACACCGAAACCTGGAATGGGTATTTGAACGCCCATCGATCCCGGCGGGAATATTTCAAATCGTTCGGGGCAACCTCAACGGACCATGGGCACCCAACGGCACGGACCGAAAATCTCTCTACCAGTCAGGCCGAGGACCTTTATCACAAGGCCCTGAAAGGGATCTGTACCTCCGAAGAAGCGGAAATGTTCCGCGGTCACATGTTGACCGAAATGGCCAGGATGAGCCTTGAAGATGAGCTGGTTCTGCAAATTCATCCGGGCAGCCATCGCAATCACTCGCAAGGAATTTTGAGTGCTTTTGGCCGTGACAAGGGTTTCGATATCCCGACGCAGACCAATTATGTCCAGGCGCTCAAGCCATTGCTTGACGCGGTCGGTCTGGAAAAGAAACTCAGCATCATTCTCTTCACATTGGATGAGACTTCCTATTCTCGGGAGCTGGCGCCACTGGCAGGGGTTTACCCGGCACTCAAGCTCGGCCCGGCCTGGTGGTTCCATGACAGCCCTGAAGGTATGCGGCGCTTCCGTGAAATGACGACTGAGACGGCGGGTTTTTGTAACACCGTCGGCTTCAACGATGACACGCGTGCATTTTGTTCAATCCCTGCGCGCCACGACGTCGCGCGCAGGGTTGACTGTGCCCATCTCGCTTTACTCGTTACTTCGGGTCGCTTGGCCGAAGACGAGGCATATGAGGTCGCATTTGACCTCACTTACCGGCTTGCACTTGCAGCCTATCGGCTCTGACGAGCCATTCTCTCGGGAGGAAACTATGAACGTATTGAAGTCCCTTGCGGTATCGCTTTTGGCTACCGCTGCTTTCACAACCGCCGCTGCGGCATGTGAAGTGACATTGAAGTCTTCTGACACGCACCCGGACGGGTATCCGACGGTTGAAGCGGTCAAGCATATGGGCAAGCTGCTGGAAGAGCGGACTGGTGGAAAGATCTGTGTTGAAGTCTATCACTCGGCACAGTTGGGCGAGGAAAAGGATACGATCGAGCAGACCAAGTTTGGCGTTATTGATTTAAACCGCGTCTCCATGGGTCCTTTCAACAACCTGGTTGAAGAAACCAAGGTTGTGTCTCTGCCCTACGTCTTCAAAGGCGTTGATCACATGCACCGTGTGATGGACGGTCCTGTTGGTGACGATATCCTCAAGGCTTTTGAGCCGCATGGATATGTCGGTCTGGCATTCTTTGATGGCGGTTCCCGCAGTTTTTATAACAGCGTTAAGCCGATTAAATCGATTGAAGACCTCGATGGCATGAAGGTCCGTGTCATGCAGTCCGACATCTTTGTCGACATGATGTCTGCCTTGGGAGCCAACGCAACACCGTTGCCTTATGGTGAAGTTTATTCTTCCATCCAGACTGGTGTTATCGATGGTGCGGAAAACAACTGGCCGTCCTATGAATCTTCAGGTCACTTTGAAGTCGCAGGCTATTACACGCTCGACGAACACCTGATCGTTCCTGAAGTTCTTGTCATGTCAAAGGCGACTTGGGACACTCTCTCCGCAGAAGATCAGGCAACTGTCCGCCAGGCCGCAAGAGACTCTGTTCCGGTCATGCGTGACCTGTGGCAGGCGCGCGAAAAAGCTTCCGAAGAAAAAGTTCGCGCATCGGGAGTTGAAGTCATCACGGAAATCGACAAGGCACCTTTCATGGCCGCTATGGACAGCGTCTATGAAAAACACGTCACGTCTGACAAGCTGAAAGACCTCGTCGCTCGCATCCGTGCGACTGACTAACGACACCTACTGCCTGCGGCCACTTTGGTCGCAGGCCTGCTTTCGGGGCTAAGACGTGCAATCCCATTTGATAATCGTCGCGCAAGTGCTGCGCTTTATATCCACGGCAGCCCTTTGGCTTGCCGGTAGTGGTCTCATCCTGATGACGGTCTTTATCTCCGCACAGGTGTTCATGCGCTATGTCATGAACGACAGCATCGTCTGGAGTGAGCCTGCCTCAGTCATCCTGATGGGATGGTTTATTTTTCTTGGGGCCGCCGTCGGCATACGAGAGGGTTATCATCTTTCATTTGACGTGCTGCTCTATTTCCTTCCCAAAAGTGTGAAGTTGATCCTGTTCAGCATTTCTGATGCCGTTGTTGCTGCGTTTGGCGCAGGCATGGCGTGGTTCGGCGCGGAACTCGCGCTATCGGCGTGGGATGTGAAACTACCCTCCCTGGGCATTTCCGGCGCAATAGATTTCATGCCACTGGTCGCCGGTGGTTGCCTGATATTTCTATTTTCTCTTGAACGTCTCGTCCAGCGGGCTGCAGGTCAGCCTACCGCTCGATTCGGCGAAGCCGAGCCGGAGGAGGCTTGATATGGAACCTGTTGTTCTTTTCGGCACGTTCACAATCCTGTTGTTGATCGGTACGCCGGTCGCGTTCTGCCTCGGTGCTGCTTCGCTGGCCACCGTCCTCTATATGGGCTTGCCGCCAGTAATCGTCTTCCAGCGGTTGAATTCCGGCGTATCTGTTTTTGCGCTGATGGCGATCCCGTTCTTCATTTTTGCCGGTGAACTCATGGTGCGCGGAGATATTGCCCGTCGGCTTGTCGCCTTGGCGGGCGGCGTCGTGGGGCACATGCGCGGCGGACTCGGCCAAGTGAACATTACCGCTTCTGTGCTCTTCGGCGGAATATCCGGTTCTGCTGCTGCGGATGCGACGGCAATTGGTGGTCTGATGATCCCGCAAATGAAAGAGAAGGGCTATTCGGTCGAGTACGGCGTCAATGTCACTGTGATGTCGTCGATTATCGCATTGATGCTGCCGCCGTCTCACAACATGATCATCTATTCGATCTCCGCCGGCGGGCGGCTTTCCATAGCGGACCTTTTCACCGCGGGCATTATCCCTGGAATGCTGCTGGCAATCGCCTTGATGGTAACTGCCTGGTTTGTCGCCAGGAAAAACAACTTTCCAACCGATAGTTTCCCGGGGTGGGCGGCTCTCGGGGCGTTGTTTGTCAACGCGGTTCCAGGGCTTCTTCTGATCGGGATCATTTTTGGTGGTGTGCGCTCGGGCGTGTTCACAGCGTCGGAAAGTTCCTGCATTGCAGCTGTCTACGCGCTGCTTGTGACGACCCTTGCTTACAGAACAATGCATTGGCCTGAATTTGTCGGCGCGACCAAGGCTGCGGTGCGAACCACCGCTATGGTTCTTCTGGTGATTGGGTGTGCCGCGTCATTTGGCTGGCTGCTCGCTTTCCTGAAAATTCCTGCCGAACTTGTGATTTTCATGAAGTCCGTTTCGGAGAACCCGATTGTCATTCTGCTGATGATCAACATTCTTCTCCTGTTCCTCGGAACTTTCATGGACATGTCACCGCTGATCGTGATCACGACGCCGATCTTCCTGCCCGTTGCAACGGCGTTCGGGGTCGATCCGGTGCATTTCGGTGTCATTCTGGTGCTCAACCTGGGGATTGGTCTGTGTACCCCGCCAGTCGGAACTGTTCTTTTCGTCGGCTGTGCCGTCGGCAAGATTTCCGTATGGGATGCGGTCAGGACTGTCTGGCCCTTCTATGGAGCCGCTGTCTTCACGTTGATACTTGTAACCTACATCCCACAGCTCTCGCTCTGGCTTCCATCGCTGTTCCATTGAGGTTGACGTTATGTATGTGAAATCCTTTCCGGAGGTAGACGCCGATCCCGGTATTCGCCGCCAGGTTCTGTCTGACAGCGAGGGACTGATGGTCGTCGCCTTCCGGTTTCAGGAAACCGGTGCCGAAGGCAAGCTCCACAGTCATCCTCATGTTCAATCCACCTATGTCGAGAGCGGCCGGTTTCGCTTCACCATCAGTGATGAAAGCTTCGAAGTCGGTCCCGGAGACAGCTTCGTGATCCCTTCAAAGGCAGTTCACGGCTGCGTTTGCCTGGAGCCAGGCGACCTGATCGATACGTTTACGCCGCGCCGCGACGATTTTCTTTAAAACAATCCTGATCCAAGGACCTCTAAATGCTCTCTGTTGAAACCCGTTATGCCATTGATCCGGCAACTGCAAAAACCCTGGATACTGCGGGCCTGCGCGATCATTTCCACGCCTCCAACCTCTTTGTCGATGGCGAAATCAAGCTGGTGTACTCCCACTACGACCGGCTGATCCTGGGGGGCGCAGTGCCTGCTTCCGATGACCTCGTTCTGGATGAGGTCAAGGAAGCAGGTACTCCCTCTTTGCTGGACCGGCGTGAATTGGGTGTCCTTAACATCGGGGACACCGGAACCGTGAGTGTTGGTGGTGAAACCTATGAAGTTGCGCGTGGCGATGTTCTCTATGTTGGCATGGGTGCAGGGCCGATAACGTTCTCAGGTGCGGGGCGGTTTTACATCCTGTCCGCGCCAGCGCATCGTTCGTGCCCAACCAAGCTCATCAAGGTTGAAGATGCCCGCCGCGTTGAACTTGGCTCAGCCGAGATGTGCAATGAGCGCGTGATCCTGCAGTTCCTTCACCCGGAGGTCGCCGAGAGCTGCCAGTTGCTCATGGGCTACACGCATTTCGCACCCGGGTCTGTCTGGAACACAATGCCCGCTCACCTGCATGACCGCCGGATGGAAGCCTATCTCTATTTCGAAATCGGATCGGATCAACGCGTCTTTCATTTCATGGGAAAACCGGAAGAGACCCGGCACCTTGTCATGGCCAATGAAGAGGCCGTCATCTCTCCACCATGGTCCATTCACTGTGGCGCGGGGACCGGAGCTTATACGTTCTGCTGGGCGATGGCCGGGGATAACGTCGACTTCACGGACATGGATATGGTTGCCATGGGGGACCTGCGATGAACTCCTTTTCCCTTGAAGGCAAACGCGCCCTTGTGACCGGTGCCAATACAGGCATCGGACAGGCAATTGCAATCGCCATGGGGGCGGCAGGTGCTGAAGTCCTGTGCGCGGCTCGCCGCGACTGCGATGAAACGCTTGGCCAGATCGACAAGGGTAAGCACGTGGCGCTCGATTTTTCCGATCCGATGGCTGCTGTTCCTCTTTTTGAGAATGAAGAGATCAACATTCTGGTAAACAACGCTGGAATAATCCGCCGTTCGGATTCAACGGATTTCACGGAAGCTGACTGGGATGATGTCATGGACGTCAATCTGAAGGCAGTTTTCTTCACCTGCCAGGCATTCGGCAAGGCTGCACTTGCGGGCGGACGTGTTGCTTCGATTGTAAATATCGCCTCGCTTCTGTCGTTTCAGGGGGGCATCCGGGTTCCCTCTTACACAGCCTCAAAACATGGCGTTGCGGGCATCACCAAACTGCTGGCAAACGAATGGGCCGCCAAGGGCATCAACGTTAATGCCATTGCCCCTGGTTACATCGCAACCAACAACACGGAAGCGCTGCGTAACGATCAGGATCGCAACCGGCAGATTCTGGAGCGCATTCCCGCAGGGCGTTGGGGCGAAGCGAGTGATATTGGCGAAGCTGCCGTGTTCCTGGCTTCTCCTGCGGCCAAATACATTCATGGCGCTGTCCTGAACGTGGATGGAGGTTGGCTTGCCCGTTGATTTGCCACGTCTGTCTGCAAAAAGAGATCGTCCCAAAGCTGGCATCGTTCACCTCGGTCTGGGTGCCTTTTTCAGGGCTCACGGGGCGATCTATGTTGAAGAAGCAATCGGAAAGTCCGGAGGTGACTGGGGCGTAATCGGCGTCAGCCTGCAGAGCCCCAGGATGCGGGATCAGCTCGCACCGCAGGATTTTGTCTATACGGCACAGGAGCTTGGGCCAGAAGGCGAGACCCTCCGGCAGGTGGAAGTCGTCCGGGACGTTCTTGTCGCCCGCGAAGACCCGGAAGCGGTTCTGGTTGCAATGGCAGACCCCGATATTCGGATTGTCAGCCTGACCGTGACTGAAAAAGGGTATTGCCACGACCCGGCTACGGGACATCTGAACCTGGAACACCCCGACATCAAATCGGACCTGGAGAATGCGCTCCCGGTCTCGGGGCCGGGTTACCTGGTACGGGCTCTGCAACGACGCAAGGCTGCCGGTGTGCCGCCTTTCACCGTGTTGACCTGTGACAACCTTCCGGACAATGGCCGCCTGGTTCGCGGAATTGTTCTTGAGTTTGCCAAGCTCCTGGACCCGGACCTTGCCGCCTGGATTGAAAGCGAAGGCAGATTTCCGGCCACGATGGTCGACCGGATTGTTCCGGCTACCAAGCCCGAAGATATTGAAGCCTTGGCAGCCAAGACAGGTTATCTGGATGAGGCGCCGGTTCTGCACGAACCCTTCAGGCAATGGGTTGTGGAGGACGATTTTGTTCCTGCCTATGGAGTGAACGCGCGGCCTGACCTTGCCGCAGTTGGTGTCGAGCTTGTCCACAATGTAACTGCCTATGAGCACATGAAGCTTCGCATGCTCAATGGCACGCATTCCTCGTTGGCCTATCTTGGTTATCTCGGCGGCTATGAAACCATTTCGGAGACTGTCGCCGATCCGGTTTTTGCATCCTTTGTGAAAGCATTATGGCGTGATGAAATCATCCCGTCATTTGAAGCGCCGCCAGGCGTTGATGTGAATGCCTATACGGAGGCTCTGTTAGACAGATACGCCAACCCGGCGATCCGCCACAGAACCTGGCAGATTGCCATGGACGGCAGTCAGAAGTTGCCGCAGCGTATTCTGGGAACCTTGCGGGACAATTTTGCCAAAGGCCGAAGTTGCCCCGGACTCATCACGGCAGTTGCTGCATGGATGATTTATGTGAGCGGAACAGATCTCAACGGCAAACAGATCGATGTGCGTGATCCGTTGGCCGACCGGCTCCGGGAACTATCCGAAGGTGCGGAAACCAATGCAGAGAAAGTCTCCACTTTGCTCTCCGTTACCGAGATATTTGATGAAGACCTTGCAGTTCAACTCAAGGATACGCTTCTGGCGGCCTACTCAAGTCTTCGAGAACGCGGTGTTGCAGGAACACTTGAGGTACTCGCATGATCGAAGGCTGGCGTTGGTATGGAAATCTGGACGAGATCCGTTTGCCGGAAATAGCGCAAACCGGCGCGAGATCTATTGTCACAGCATTGCATAGCATTCCTTACGGTGACATCTGGCCGCGTGATGTCATTGCGGCCAGAAAAGCCGAGGTCTTGAAGGCAGGTTTCGACTGGACCGTCGTTGAAAGTCTTCAGGTACATGAGGCAATCAAGCGCGGTGAAGGTGACTTGGGAAGCCTACTTGCAAACTATCGGCAATCCATGGCGAACATGGCTGCGGAAGGCATCAAGGTCATTTGTTACAATTTCATGCCGTTGCTCGACTGGACCCGGACTGACCTCCGGGCGTCCGTCAAAGGCGGCGGTACCTGCTTGAGGTTCTCGATCCACAAGATGGCAGCGTTTGAGCTGCTCATGTTGGAACGGCAGGGCGCTGAAGATGAATATTCCCAGAGTGTTATTGCAGATGCGGAAGTGTGGTTTGCGTCGGCCAGCTCAGAAGAAAAAGACGAGCTTGTCACTGCGATCATGGCAGGTTTGCCGGGCGCATTCCCGCGCTACGATGTTGCGGGGTTGAAGGCAGCGCTAAAGCCATATGAGCACTTGGACCGGAATGCACTTCGACAGAATTTCAAACGGTTTCTGGAAGAAGTCATTCCAACCGCTGAAGAGCTGGGACTGAAGTTTGCCGTTCATCCGGATGACCCGCCCCGCGACTTGCTCGGTTTGCCGCGAATAGTGACCAATGAAGAAGATATTCGATGGATCCTGTCGGCAAAGGATAGCCTGGCAAATGGTCTGACTTTTTGCGCAGGGTCGCTCGGAGCAAATCCCGCTAACGACCTGCCGGAAATTGCGAGAAAATTCGCGGACAGGATCCACTTTGCGCATCTCAGGAATGTTCGAAAAGATCCAGATGGATCATTTGAAGAAGCAGCACATCTTGGCGGTGACACGGACCTGACCCAGATCGTTGATGTTCTCCTGAATGAGGAACGCAGACGCGTGGCTGTGGAACGGCTTGACAGCGAAATTGTCTTTCGTCCCGATCATGGCCATGAACTGCTTGATGATGAAAACCGGGGGGCTCACCCGGGATACCCGCTTATCGGCAGGATGCGAGGCCTGGCTGAGCTACGCGGCGTGATCTCCGGACTGGAACACCGGAATACCGCGGCTTAGTTTTTCAATCACTATTGAGGCTGGTTATGAGCCGGCTAATCAGTTGACTGAGGCGTTTCTCCATCGCTAACTGGAACAAACAGCAACGCGGTCGCTTACGGCCTCGTAACCCCGCTTGCAAGCGTTTGAATGAGCGCCACGGCACCTGAAATCGGCTGCAACCTGCTAGTTGTGTCCGAGCCGAGGAGCAATGCCACTTCGGCGTATTTGGCTAGTGGACTTTCGGCGTTATCCGTCACGGCGACGATCCGGCGGCCTGAAACATGGGCATCCATAAGCGCGTCGACCACGTGTTTTGAATAGGGCGGAAACGCAATTGCAAACAGAACATCTTCGCTGCTGAGGGTCGCAATCTGCGGCCCGGCCATACCGCCGGCAAAGTCCAACAGACTGCAAGAGCGTTCACCGCGCAGCAGGCAATAGTGAAAATAGTCAGCAACCGGACGGGAGCGGCGAAGACCTGCGATGTAAATGTGGCGCGCGCCGCGTAGCAGCTGTACGGCCTTGTTCAGTGTTTCAACGTCGCAATGTTGCTCAAGATCCTTCAGGCTATCTATATGAGCAGAAATGCTCTGTTTCAGATCAGCTTCTGTATCGGCCGGGGCTGCCACTTCGTCCTGTTCCAGCACTTGCTCACGGACAGCCGCGTTGCCTTCTATGAGGCGCTGGCGGAAGACCTGCTGCAGGTCAGAAAACCCCTTGTAATTAAATTCCTTGGCGAACCGTATCAGTGTCGAAGGCTGGATTTCGAGCGTTGACGCAATCACCGGCGTCGTGTTCAGCGCAAAGCTGTTCGGCTCCTCCAGAGACGCCCGTGCGATCCTCTGTAGATGCGGACTAAGGTCAGAAAACCTGTCACGGATACGTTGCCTAAGTGCGTCAAACGTCTCTGGGGCTTGTTGTGTCATTGCGTCCTAATTCTTTGAAATCTCAGCAGTGAATGTATTTTCAAATTAGTAGAAAAAAAATTCATTGACAAGAATAGAAAATTTTTTCAATCTAATTGACAAGGCGTTCAATCGATCTTTTGGAGGAGATCTTGAATTGCCGATCAGTGGCCCATCCGGGTTATTTGAAGGGAGGAATAGATGTCTAAATCGAAACTAACGCGGCGCGCACTCCTCGGGTCTGCCGCTGCTGCTGGTGGCCTTGCTGCCTTTGCTGGCCCATGGAAGCACAACAGGGTCTGGGCTGCGGGCACAGACAAACCGATCAAGATCGGCATCACATCGGATGCCAGCGGTCAATATGCCAACTCGGGTGCCAGTGATCGCCGGGGCATGTTGATGGCGATTTCCGAAGCAAATGCAAAAGGTGGTGTTCTCGGACGCAAGATCGAAACCACGCACATCGATACGGAAACAACCCCGGCAACCGGCTCGCGTGTTGCAGAGCGTTTGATCTCTCGCGAAGACTGCGGCTTCCTTGTCGGTGCCGTCAGCTCCGGTGTTGCCAACGCAATCAGCCAGGTGGCACAGCGCAATGGCGTGATCTACTTGAACACCAATTCATCTTCGCCAACCGAAAGTGGAAAAAACTGTCACCGAGTCAAGTTTGTCTGGGACGGCAACGGAACCAACTTCGCGAAAGCAGCGGTCAGAAACTCAATCGACGCTTACGGCGGCAAAGTGCTGTTGCTCACCAATGACTACGTTTGGGGTCACGACACTGCAAAGGCAACGCGCACGCTGATCGATCAATACGGCGGTGAAGTGCTTGACGAGATCCTGATCCCACAAGGCACGCGTGATTTCTCGGCAGCTCTCCTGAAAATCCAGCAGACAAACCCGGACGTTGTTGCTGCTGCAGTTGGCGGCGACGATCAAATTGCCCTGCGCCAGCAGGTTGCTCAACTTGGCATGGGTTCGAAGCCTGCATGGATCAATAACCAGCAGGATTGGCCGGATGTTTATGGCCTGCCGCTGGACAACCTTTTCGGCGTCTTTGGAACCACCTGGTACTACGGCCTGGATCTGCCGGGAGTGAAGGAATTCGTTGAGCGGTACCAGACAATGTACCCTGATACATCCATGCGGGTTCCTGGCAATGTCTTCTACAATGGATACATGGCGACCCGTGAATTGTTAGCTGCAATTGAGCGGGCAGGATCAACAAACAACATTGCGATCATCAAGCAACTTGAAGGTCACGTCATGGCGGCTGCCGATCGCATGCAGCACGACGATGCGGTCATTGATCCGATCACGCACCAGGTTCAACAGACGATTTATCTCGCGACAGCGAATGATGAACCAAGGAACGAGCAGGACATGTTCAAGATCCTGACGCAGTCGAGCCCGCAGGATGTCCGCGACGAGGCCAGCCTCGGTAGCTGCAAGCTTGAAAGCTACGACGATACGCCGTCTTTCGACGCTTAAGATTGCAGCAATGTCAAAACCGGGCGGGCCGCGTTTGGTTCAGCCCGGTTTTTTTAACACCATGGCTCGCGTTCAGCCCTTCGGACGTATTCGGACAAAGTAAAATGATGGAACTTGTTCCCCACATCATCAACGGCCTGACCCTTGGGCTCCTTTTTGCACTCATAGCACTCGGCTTCACGTTGATCGTCGGTGTCATGGAAGTGATCAATCTCGCCCACGGATCCCTGTTTGCGCTTGGGGCTTATTTTGCGCTGGCCACACTCGGCGGCGGGTGGTTCGGCTCCACCGAATTTGGCGTTTGGTGGCTGAGCCTGCCGATTGGAATGCGCTATGTGTTTGCGCTCGTCGTTGGACCTCTTCTGGCCGCCGGCGCTGGCATGATTATCGAACTCTGCCTGCGCCCGACCTACGGTAAGGCTCCGCTTTACGGGCTGCTTCTCACATTTGGTGCGGCTTTGGTGGTGGAAGAACTCATCCGCTTGATCTGGGGGACCGGTGAACAGAGCCTGACAGTTCCTCAGGCGATTAACGGCGCATTCCTGATGGGCGGCCTGATTTTCTCGAAATACAAATTTTTTGCTGCCGGCTTTGCACTGTTAGCCATCGGCGGCGTTTGGTTCTTCCTTGAGCGGACACCTTATGGAGCAATCATCAAGGCGGGTAGCCACGACAGCGAAATGGTTCGCGCACTTGGTTACGATCTGTCCAAGCTGCGGCTTCTTGTATTCGGTTTCGGTGCGTCTTTAGCTGGTCTTGCCGGCATTATCCTCACACCCATTTGGGGGCTGCGACCGCACGTCGGCCTCGATGTGGTGATACCTGCTTTTCTGATCATCGTCATTGGTGGTGTCGGTAGCTTTTGGGGGGCGGTACTCGCAGCCGTCCTTGTCGGACTATCCGTCGGCATCACGGGCGCCTATGCGCCGGCCTGGTCGATGATGTCAATGTACCTCCTGCTCATCGCCATTGTCGGGGTTCGGTCCCGCGGGTTGCTGGGACGCAAGAGCGCTTTGGAGAACTGATCCCGTGATTTCTCTTTCTGACATTCCCGCCCGGGGCGGATCACCTTTCACACCAGCCATGGGTCTGTTCGTCGCGTTGCTGCTGACTGCCCCCTTCTGGCTGGAGCCCATTGGACTTTATCATTACCTGGGTATCGAGATTGCAATCTGGATCCTGTTTGCCCTCGGCTTCAACCTTCTGTTTGGCTTTATCGGCCTGCATTCCTTCGGTCATGGTGCCTATCTTGGCGTTGGTGCCTATGCCTTCGGGTTGTTCCAGCAGGAAGTAACCGTAAGCCTTTGGGGCGGCCTGGCCGTCGCCATACTGGCTGCCACTCTTGCAGGTGCAATCGTCGGAGCCTTTGTCTCCCATCGGCGCGGCATCTATTTTGCACTCATGACGATTGCTTTCGGCCAGGTGTTCTGGTTCGGCGCGATCAAGCTGCACAGCATCACCGGTGGTGAAGACGGACTGCTTGGCATCGCGCGTCCGGATCTTGTCGTCGGCCCCATGCGCCTGGATATTTCCGATAATATTTCGCTCTATTGGTTTGTCGCTGTCATCCTCGTTCTTGCTGTCGTTGCACTGTGGCGGATCGTCAACGCGCCTTTTGGGCGAGTGCTGCAGGCGATACGGCAAAATGAAACCCGTGCCCAGTTCGTTGGCTACAATGTCTGGCTTATCAAGTGGCTCACATTCACCCTTTCAGCAGCCTTTGCGGGCCTGGCCGGTGGTTTGTTCGCAATGGCGCAGGAAAGTGCCTACCCTGATGTCATGAGCCTTCATCAGTCCGGCTTGATCGTGATGATGGTTCTTATCGGTGGTGGTCTGGTTAGCTTCTGGGGCCCTGTGCTTGGTGTCCTCCTCTATTTCATAGCAAGAGACATAATAGGGGGAATTACCGAAACCTGGCTTCTGTGGTTCGGCCTGATGTTCGTCATCATGGTGATGGTGCGCCCGGAAGGTGTGGCAGGCCTCATACATGTGTTGCGTCAGAAATTTGCGCAAACACAGCAGAAGACCGTCGCTCCTGCATCCAACCCGGAAAGGGCCTGACATGACCCTGTTCAAGGCAGAAAACATCCAGAAACGCTTTGGTGCGCGGGTCGTTCTTGAGGATATTTCTCTTTCCGTGGAAGAGGGCACAGTCCACGGGATCATGGGTCCCAATGGTGCGGGAAAGACAACCTGCTTTCACGTATTGACTGGATACCATGCACCGGATGGCGGGCGGATAGTTTTTGATGGCCGCGACATCACCGGCCGTAAACCACACCAGATTGCCCGCATGGGCATATCGCGTTCATTCCAGATCATGAACCTTTTCGACGAAACGGTTGTGATCGAGAATGTCCTGTTGGCGCTACCAGAGTTCAGGGCTCATGGGTTCAATCTCACGCGCAGCGTTTTTGACGATAAAGCGCTGGTGGACAAGGCGCTGGGTGTTCTGGATCAAGTGGGTCTTGCGGATCTTGCCTGGCAAAAGGCGGATGCGCTTTCCTACGGCAACCGACGAGCGTTGGAAATTGCCGTCGCGCTGGCAGCTGAACCGCGCATCGTTTTTCTGGATGAACCGACATCCGGGCTCGGTGTCGAGGCGACGCGGCAATTGATGGGGCTGATCCGGAAATTGCGCAAGACCTACACAATCGTTTTGATCGAACACGACATGAATTTTCTGTTTGAACTGGCGGACCGGATTTCGGTCATCCACTGGGGGCAGGTCATTGCAGAAGACACACCGGCCGCACTCAAGGCCAACAAATGGGTGGCACGGTCCGCTTTGGGAGAGGTGGCGTGATGCTTCAGGTCAATGGAATTGAAACCTTCTATGGTGAAACGCAGGCCTTGTTTGGACCGTCACTCGAAGTTGGCCAGGCGGAGATAGTTGCGCTTCTGGGCCCCAACGGTGCCGGCAAGACAACAACCATTCGCTCCATATTGGGTCTGTCACCACCACAGCGCGGACAAATCCGGTTTGACGGCCAGGACATCACATCTTTGCCGACGCACAAGATTTCCCGGCTTGGTATCGGTTGGGTGCCGGATGACCGCCGGGTCTTCCCAACGCTCACCGGCAAGCGAAATCTTGCTCTTGGGAGCCGGAAAACGCGTTTCCGTTCCTGGAGCGAAGACGAAATGTGCGAAGTATTCTCAGCACTTCAGCACCTGCTTGCCAGGGAATGCGAAAACATGTCGGGCGGTGAATTGCAGATGGTGGCGATCAGCCGCGCGCTCATGGGATCCCCGGGCATCGTGCTGCTTGATGAGCCAAGTCAGGGCCTTGCACCCAAAATCGTGCAGGACGTTCTCAAGACAATTCTTCGACTGAAAGAAGAAGGCATATCCTGTCTTCTCGTTGAGCAGAATGCACTCGCCGCTTTGGAAGTGTCCGACCGGGCCTATGTCATGGATCGGGGACGCATCATTCACGAGGGCCCCGCCCAGGAACTTTTAGACAATGCGCCGTTGCGACGGCGGCTGATCGGGATGTGAACCATGACTGCTATGCTTGAAGTCCGCAATCTGGAAAAGATCTATACCCGAAGCCGTTTCGATCGCACGCCGACGTTCCGTCTGAATGCCGATTTCACAATCGAAAACCCGGGCGTTGTTGGCATGATGGGACCAAACGGCTCAGGCAAGACGACGCTGTTTGAACTGGTAACCGGTTCGAATTCACCCACCGCCGGGGAGGTGCGTGTTGCCGGGCGTAACATTCACAAAGTACGCACCGACCAACGTGACCGGTTGGCGATCCACTACCACCAGTCTTATCAGGTCCGCCATTTCCGTTCGTTCAAACCGAATATGCTTATGGAGCCAGCTCAGTCGGATTACCCGCTGTTGCACCTCTTCGATGAACCGCAGTTCAACACGCAGGATGGGTACATCGGATTCATGCTGGACTTCTTCCGGAAGTTGCGGGCAGATGGACGCCTTGTCTTTCTCTGCGTGCACCCGAACGAACGGTTCCACCTGGAGATCGTTCAGGAGATTTGCGAAAGCTTCCTTTTTGTCGAAACAGGAACCGTGACACCGTTTTCCGATTATTCAGCCCTGCTGGAACACGGGCCTGCGCGCACTTATCTGGGCGACCTTCTGACGGAGCGGGCAGCATGAGCGTACATTTTCAAAAGAAAACCTATCCAACACCGGTGTCTGCCGAGACCATCAAAGCGGACTTCAAGGGTTTTTCATTTGGGACATTCCGAGACCCCTTTGGACAGATATGGCGGGACTTTGTCCACGACACAGACGAATTTGTTGTCGTTGCCGAAGGGGAAATGGAAATCGAAGTAGCTGGTGAGACGACGCTTTGCTTTCCTGGAGACCTGGTACGCATTCCAGCTCACGCCAACCACACCCTGCACACATTGTCTGAGGGCGGCTCGGTCTGGCACTACGGTTATGGTTTCTTTGGAGGTGAACATGGCTGAAGCAATCAAGGTTGCAGTGGTCGGGTGTGGTCTGATCAGCCTTTATCATCTCAGGGCCTGGCAATCGGTCGGAGCGCAGATTGTTGCCGTGTGCGATACGGATCGCGCCAAGGCCGAAGTCAGGGCTGCCGAGTTCAATGTCTCGCGTGTCTATACAGATGCAGGGAAAATGTTTGCCGAAGGCGGGATCGATGCGGTCGACATCGCAGCTTCCGTCGGTGCTCATGCGCCTATCACACGATTGGCTGCCGACAATGGCGTTCATGTCATGTGTCAGAAGCCGCTGACGGAAACGGTAGCAGAAGCTGAAGACCTCATCGATTACGTGGGCGAACGTGTCCGCTTCATGGTGCATGAAAATTACCGGTTCCGCCCGCATTACATGACCGTGCGCCGCTGGATTGACGAAGGCCGGATCGGCAAGATCCGCCACGCGTCAATTTCCTGCCGTGGTTCGGGACTCTGCCCGCGCGAAGGTACGGTCCCTTTTCTCGTGGAACGTCAACCGTATCTGACGGGATTTACCCGCAATCTGGTCTTCGAGACCATGATCCACCATCTGGATGTTCTGCGCTGCCTGTGCGGACCGCTCGAAGTGGTATCCGCACGGCTCAACAGGCTGGCGGAAGGTCTGCGGGGTGAAGATACAGCTGTAATTCTTCTCAAGGGAGAAAATGGCTTCATAGCGACCGCAGACGGTTGTCTCGTGGCCCCCGGATATCCCCAGCTACACGGAGACCGCCTAGAAGTGATTGGCACACAGGGAACGATCGTCATGGAGCTCAATCGCACGTTTATCGTAGGCGAAGAGGGCGGTGCGGAAGAAGTTGACCTGCTCGGGCGATACCAGGAGTGTTTCGACCTTGCCATGAACGCTTTTGTTACAGGCTTGCGCGACGGAACGCCGTTTGAAACGGATCGCCTGGATAATCTTGAAACACTGCGTCTGATGGAAAGTGTCTATCACGCCGCCGGAGTGGAGGTGTCGACATGAACAGTCCCGCAGTCAGTATTACGCCAGAGATCGACCTCGGCAGGATCGACAGGCTGTTCGATATCAACGGCCTTCGGATTTTCATTCCAGGTGGCTATGGTGCGATTGGCGAAGCCATTTCCATTGCAATGGGCCGTTTGGGCGCGAACGTGGTCATAGCCGGTCCTTCTCACAACAAGGCAACTGCACTTGCTGACCGCATATCGGATTATGGCGGCCGAGCTCATGGTTTGGAGCTGGATGCCCGCCAGGTGTCGTCAATCGAGCACTGCACATCAGAAGCCATTTCGCTGATGGGAGGTGTAGATGTCCTGGTCAATTGTGTTGGCGTGCAGCGCGAACAGGCGCTTATGGAAGTCACCGAGGAGACTTTCGACGAGGTCTATCAGACCAACCTGAAGTCGGCGATGTTCCTGGCGCAATCTGTGGCGCGTGATCAGATAGAGCGCGGCAATGGTGGCCGGCAGGTCCACCTGTTGTCCGTGCGCTCGCAGCTTGCGCTCAGGGGACGAGGGTATTCAGCTTACTGTGCAACAAAGGGTGGGCTTGCAATGCTGGTGAAACAGCATGCAATGGAGCTCGCCCCATATGGGATCACAGTCAACGGCGTAGCCCCAACCTTTATTCAGTCGGACAGGATCCGACCACACCTCGACAAACCCGAATTTCGCGACTTTATTCTTGAGCGTAATCCGCTGGGCCGAATAGGTGATCCGCTTGAGGTCGCCGGGCAGGTCATTGCCTTTGCGTCTGCTGCAGGTAGCTACATGACAGGGCAGGTGGTTTATGTGGATGGCGGAGTAACGGCATCGCAATGACGTCGAAGCTTCGCTCATCCAGGTGGTTTGATGCCGATGATCTCCGCGGCTTCGGTCATCGTTCACGTCTGATGCAAATGGGTTATGCCCGCGAAGACTGGGAAGGTCGCCCTGTCATTGCCATCCTGAATACCTGGTCCGACATCAATCCATGCCACGCTCATTTCAAACACCGGGTCGATGACGTCAAACGCGGTGTGTTGCAGGCGGGCGGCTTTCCCGTTGAACTGCCTGCCCTGTCCCTGTCCGAAAACTTCGTCAAACCGACGACCATGCTTTATCGGAACTTGCTGGCCATGGAGGCCGAGGAGCTCCTGCGCTCCCATCCCGTGGATGGGGTGGTTTTGATGGGAGGTTGCGACAAGACAACACCTGGGCTCCTGCTTGGTGCAATTTCCATGGATTTGCCAACGATTTTTATGCCGGCCGGCCCAATGCTCCGCGGAAATCTGCGTGGTGAAGTGCTCGGGTCGGGCGCAGATACCTGGAAATACTGGGATGATCGCCGCGCCGGGAAGATCGGGCTTGAGGAATGGCAGGCGGTCGAGGCAGGAATTGCGCGTTCCTATGGTCACTGCATGACCATGGGAACCGCCGCTACCATGACTGCAATTGCCGATGCTCTTGGTTTCTGCCTGACCGGTACCTCCTCCATTCCAGCAGCTGATGCCAACCACATTCGTATGGCATCGGCTTGCGGTCGCCGCGCAGTGGAAATGGTGCACGAGGAATTGCGTCCTTCCTCGTTCCTGTCCCGGGCGTCCTTCGAAAATGCACTGGCTGTGGCCATGGCCATGGGATGCTCGACAAATGCCATCATTCACCTGACTGCCCTGTCTCGGCGGGCAGGCTTCCCGATGACCCTGGACGATTTTGATGCGGCAGGCCGACGTGTTCCATTGCTCGCCAACATTCGTCCGTCAGGTGAGAAATACCTCATGGAGGATTTCTTTTATGCAGGCGGGTTACGGGCCTTGATGGCGCAGTTGACCGGTCTCTTGGATGGCAGCGCCAGGACTGTAACGGGCAAGACGTTGGGAGAAGAAATCGAGGGTGCGGAAACGTATCTCAGTGACGTCATTCGCAGTCTGGACGATCCCGTCTCGGCGGAGCCCGCGATGGCGGTACTACGCGGAAATCTAGCGCCCGATGGTGCGGTCATGAAACCGTCAGCTGCAGACCGCAGATTTTTGAAACACCGCGGAACAGCGCTGGTGTTCGACAGTTATGCAGAAATGAAATCGACCATTGACGATCCTTCTCTTGGTGCAACGCCTGACACCATTCTCGTCATGCGTGGGGCGGGACCGCAAGGTGGTCCGGGCATGCCTGAATGGGGCATGCTGCCGATCCCGAAATATCTGTTGGAACAAGGCGTTCGCGACATGGTGCGGATTTCAGACGCACGCATGAGCGGGACAAGTTACGGCGCCTGCATTCTCCACGTCGCACCGGAAGCGCACGTTGGTGGCCCGCTCGCTCTTGTGCGTACAGGTGACATCATTTCGGTTGATGTTGCGAAGGGGCGATTGGAACTGGAAATTTCCGACGCAGAGCTTGCAGAGCGCCGTGCTGACTGGGTGCCGCCGGCGGCGAAATATGGCCGTGGTTATGGCTGGGTCTATGCGGCTCACGTCCTGCAGGCCGATCAGGGGTGCGATTTTGACTTTCTTGAAACGGGTTTCGGCGCAGCGGTGCCAGAACCCGATATTCTCTAACGATTATCGACGGGTAAAATGATGACAGATATGCAGCCTAAACTCCTCATCGGAGGCGAATTTCGCACGACAGGAAGCGCTCAGCCGATCCCGGTAGTCAATCCATGTAACGGCGAAACACTGTGGGAGCAGCCTGCCTGCAGCGAGCCTGAAGTTGTTGAAGCCCTGGCTCATGCCAGAGAGGCGATGACCACATGGCCGCTGGTTCATGGCTGGGAACGTGCACGCATCTTGAGGTCTATCGCAAACGAAATGCGCGTCAGAACCGAGAAGATCGCCATGGCTCTTTCTCTTGAAATCGGGCGACCCTATTCACAATCAGCCGGTGAGGTCGGAGCTGCAATTGAACAGTTCGAATGGTACGCAGGTGAAGCCGAACGGCTCTTCGGCGATACGATAGCCTCACGTCAAGGTGGCCGTCTTCTGATCGAAGCCGAGCCGGTCGGCATTGCGGCTGCGTTCACCGCCTGGAACTTCCCTGTCAATCTGCCTTGCCGGAAAATCGCTCCGGCGCTGGCAGCGGGTTGTCCGATAATCGTTCGCCCATCCGAGCAAGTACCAATGACCACGACACTGATTGCAGAGGCTTGCGCAGCAGCTGGTGTTCCAAAAGGTGTTGTTCAACTGCTGTTGGGCCACGCCACCGATATCACGCCTTTGATCATGGCAGCCAACGAAGTGCGCAAGATCTCGCTGACAGGTTCAACCCGCGTGGGCCAGATGCTGATGGCGGATGCGGCAAAGACAATGAAACGCTGTTCGATGGAACTTGGTGGACATTCTCCGGTGGTTGTCTGTGCAGACGCGGATGTTGAAGCTGCCGCTGTTCAATGTGCCGGGTTCAAGTTCCGAAATGCCGGGCAGGTCTGCATCGCGCCCAACCGCTTTTATGTTGAAGACGGCGTTGCCGACCGTTTTATTGCAACAATGAAAGCGGAGGCCGAAGCCCTTGTTGTCGGTGACAGCCAGAACCCAGACGTGAGTATGGGCCCACTGACACTAGCTTCCGGCAGGGAGAAGGTCGAGCGACTGATCGACGACGCTGTGCAGCGTGGTGCCAAACTGGTGACTGGAGGATCGCGTCCTTCTGATCGCAATGCCGGATTTTTCCTAGAGCCGACCGTGCTTGCCGATGTTCCGGGCGATGCTCAGATCATGATTGAAGAACCATTCGGGCCCGTCGCTCCAATCGCACGGTTCAATGATTTTGATGAAGGGATACGCCAGGCGAATGCAACCCCCTATGGTCTTGCCGCTTATGCGTTTACCGGCAGTCATGCCAAGGCGGAAGCGCTGTCCAAACGGCTGCATGCCGGCATGGTTGGAGTGAACACTTTCATGATCGCACATGCAGAAGCCCCGTTTGGTGGGCTTGACCATTCGGGCATGGGCCGGGAAGGTGGGCGTGAAGCGATCAAGGATTATCAGAACACCAAACTTTCTCACATCATGGCAGGCTGACGTATGTCGACATTTTCAAATCCCTTGAGGCAAATCTGGGCTGAGGAGCGCACTGCCGTCAATGGCTGGTTGGCCGTGCCGTCTATCCTCGGTGTCGAGGCAATGGCCGTTGCCGGCTGGGACGTTTTGACAGTGGATATGCAACACGGGACGGCGGACTATTCCGATCTCCTGTCCCTCCTGCCTGTGATTGAGAAATCCGGTGCGGCCTCGCTGGTCAGGGTCCCCTGGGTTGACGAAGCCGCCATCATGAGAGCGCTTGATGCCGGCGCGATGGGGATCATCGCCCCGATGATTGAAACGGTTGCCGACGCAGAACGTTTTGTGTCTGCCTGTCGATATCCGCCTGAAGGTGGCAGGAGTTTTGGCCCCATACGGGCCAGACTGGCGCTGGGCGCGGATTATCCGGCTGTGGCCAACAAGGAGGTCGTCACACTGGCGATGATCGAGACAAAGTCGGCGGTTGAAGAACTGGACAAGATCCTCGCCGTGCCTGGTTTGACAGGCGTATACATCGGCCCCGCCGATCTGGGTGCTGCCTTCGGGCATGGCCCGGGGTTTGACCGCCAGGAGCCCGAAATGCTCGAACTCATCGAGCACATTCGCCAAACCACTGCCGCCGCAGGCCTCAAATGCTGCCTCCATTGCGGCGCAGCAGCCTATGCCAAGGGAGCAGCCCAGCGCGGCATGAACATGGTCACCATCAGCTCCGACGCAAGGTTCATCGAAGCTGGCGCAAAAGCAGAAGTCTCGGCTTTCAGAAACGCGGGTGATTGATCGGTTGGGTGTCAAAAAAAGGCGTCAATTTTGACCTGAAACAAACTGGTGCAACCAGTCGGCCTGCCTGATCGCCTTTCCACTCATGTTGGTTCTACTCAAGTCAAGAAAGTAAAATAGCTGCTCATGGTAACGAGCGGCGATTGATATCATCCGCTAACTGCGATCACTTAGCATCCTCTATTTGGATTTTAGCCATCTCCCGGCACCATGCCGGGAGCTGTCGCTAACTGCTGCTCATGCGAAGGCATAAAAGGGCGTGAAGCGGTCTTTTGCTGCGGTAGGAACGCGCGGCAGCTATGCGGGATAAGCTGCATTTCCTCGAACGCGATGTGGTACACAGGTAGACACGACGAGCAACAAGCTGAATGGATATTTCATGTCACAGCACCCGAGAAGCTTTTCACATATCGGTCTTTCTGTACCTGATGTGGATGCTGCCGTGAAATTCTACTCAGAGGTGCTTGGGTTCTACGTTATCATGGCCCCCACCGACGTAACGGAAGACGAAAGTGACATCGGTGTGATGTGTACAGATGTCTTTGGGCCTGAGTGGAAAAAGCTCCGGATTGCCCATCTTGCGACAGCGGACAGGGTCGGCATTGAAATTTTTGAATTCGATGGCAATTATGCCCCTGACAACAACATTGATTTTCGCCGAAACGGCACCTTCCATTTCTGCATTCAGGACCCGGATGTCGAGGGGCTTGTCGACAAGATCGTCAGCGCAGGTGGAAAGCAGCGTATGCCGATCCGCTATTATTATCCGGACGAAAAGCCATATCGCATGGTCTATGTGGAAGATCCCTTCGGCATTGTTTTCGAGATCTACAGTCACTCCTACGAGCTAACCTACTCCTCGGGAGCTTACACCTGATTTTCCAACTGCGGTCTTTGGGCCTTGTTTGGGCCTTACACGTCGTTCGTTTCGGTGAAATCCAAGGTCCGTCCAGGGCCGGATGCTGTTATCATGGATCCAGCGACATCAAGTGATTTCAACAGGCTGCTGCCGGAAAAAGGGTTACGTTCACCGTCTTGAACAATCGACCGATTTTCCTATATTCGCTTCGCTTTTGGTTGAGCCGGTAAAGAACGCGAAGGACGAACGATGAGCGACGACAACAAGAAAACCACATTCTCGTTTCAGACAGAGGTGGGTCAGCTTCTCGATATTGTGGCGAGTTCGCTTTATTCCAACCGTGAAGTCTTCCTGCGCGAGCTGGTGTCCAATGCGTCGGATGCCTGCGACAAGCTGCGTTATGCCACGCTGACAAATGCTTCCCTGACTCAAGGACCGGATGATCTGGCGATCACGCTGGAGATCGATAGCAAGGCCAGGACGCTTTCGGTGGCGGACAATGGCATCGGGATGAATCATGACGACCTGTTGGCGACATTGGGAACGATTGCAAAATCGGGAACCGGGGCGTTCCTGGAGGCGCTCAAATCCGAAGAAAAAGATCAGGTCGGTCTGATTGGCCAATTCGGCGTCGGGTTCTATTCGGCCTTTATGGTTGCCGAACGCGTGGATGTGCTGACGCGCAAGGCTGGTGAAGAGGATAGTTGGTTCTGGTCATCGGACGGGAAAGGTGAGTTCACCATCGAGCCGGGCAACCGGGAAACCTGCGGCACCACCGTTCTGTTGCAAATGAAAAAGGATGCCAAGGAATTTCTGGAAGAGGCGCGGATCAAGCACATTGTTCGCACCTATTCCGACCACATCAGCTTTCCGGTGAAACTTGGCGATGACCGACTGAATTCGGCAGCCGCAATCTGGACGCGCCCGTCTAAAGAGATCACCAAGGAACAATACACCGAGTTCTACCACCACACAGCGCACGCCTTCGATGAGCCATGGCATGTCATGCACAACCAGATCGAGGGTGCCGTCAACCATACGACCCTGCTGTTCGTCCCCTCTGCCGCCCCTTTTGATTTGTTCGATGCCGAGCGCAAGAGCCATGTGAAGCTTTACGTAAACCGGGTATTCATCTCCGACACGACAAAAGATCTGATCCCGACATATTTGCGGTTCTTGCGCGGTATCGTTGATTCACAGGACCTGTCCTTGAACGTCTCCCGCGAGATGCTTCAGACAGATCCTATGTTGGTGAGGATCAAGACGTCGATCACCAAAAAAGTCCTGAGCGAACTGAAGAAAAAAGCCAACAAGGCTCCAGAGGACTATGCAGCGTTCTGGGGCAACTTCGGTGCGGTTCTGAAAGAGGGACTGGTTGAAGATGTCGCTTTGCGCGACCGTATCCTGGAAGTCTGCCGCTTTTCCTCTACTTACAGCAGTGCCCTTACCAGCTTGAGCGACTACGTCGGCCGCTGCAAGGAAGGGCAGGACGCCATCTACTACATTTCCGGAGAAGATGCTGCCAAGATAGAGCACTCTCCGCATCTTGAAGGTTTCAAGGCCAAGGGTGTCGAAGTGCTGCTGTTGTCCGATCACGTGGATGAGTTCTGGCTGCAGCATGTCACGGAATTTGAGGGCAAGCCGTTCAAGTCGATCACGCGCGGGGCCCCGGATCTGGACAAGATCAATTCTGATAAGGAAACGGATGACGACAAGGACGAAGCAGAGTCGGAAGGCCTGACAGCGCTGATCGCGTCGATCAAGCTGGAGCTGGGCGATTTGGTAAAGGATGTACGTCCCTCCAAGCGTCTTACGGACAGCCCTGTATGCCTGATTGCCGATGACGGGGATATGGATGTCAATCTTGAAAGACTGCTCAAAAAACACGGACAACTGCAGCAAGGCATGCCGCGTGTGCTTGAGCTGAACCCGACCCATCAGATCATTCTGAAGCTCGCCGAGCGCGCCAATTCGGATGACGCCAATTCAGATGACCTTTTGACGGACGCAGCCCATTTGCTGTTGGACCAGGCGCGGATTGTCGAAGGAGAAGACCCGCTGGAACCGGCTGAGTTTGTTCGGCGTATGGGAGTCGTGATGGCAAAGGCACTGTGATTTCTCACAGGCTTCTATCGGTTTGTTTTCCGCCCAACCGACCCGAATAGCGATGATTCCAACAAGAAGCGCCTGAATTAGGAGAAGGGCGCTTCACTCGTCGCGCGGCAAATTGAGATAAGTATATCCGATGCCCTCAGACGGCACTGCTCCGCTCCGACCTTGGCGAGTGTAAAACAGCAATGATCGACAGTAACTTCGTTTTACGCGAACGTCAGAAATGCGGGAAGCGGACTATCGCGAAAGATTATTGGAATGTTCGAAATGGGTCGATACTAGCCGCGCTATCGATCATTGCGAATGCCCGATTTGTGGCTTGAATTATAGAACCTTTCAACCAGCGGCCGGCTTCAAAATAGCCTGTCGGGGCCCAGCCAGTGTAATGTCGGTCGCTAGCGTAATTCCGTAACAGGAATTGTATGCGGCGCTTTCAAATTCAGATGGACCAAAAAAAACTTGCAGGTCTTTAAGCAGGAGCAAATTGGAGAGGGCTCTTCTTGAGGTATCCAAATTGCCTGTGTAAACAACTGCGCACCCGTCATGTCGTCGTTTCCTGATTGAGAATTGCGGCGAGCTGGTTGGCGAACCTTGCGGAGGCAACAGATAGTGTTCTGCCCTTCATCTGCATCAGCGTGAGGTTGCCGTAGGCCACATCGTTTTTGGGAAGCGCGCGAAAAACGAGGCGGTCGTCGCCGTTTAGATTGAGGCCTATCGGAAACTGAAAGCCGACCGCATGTTCCTGCTGGACATAATGGCGCATGAACTCAAAGGAATCGGCTTCAGCAATAGGCTCGAGTTTTTGAGACATGCGGCTGACTGCGATGTCCAAAAGGAAGCGGATGCCAATTCTTTTTGGTGGAACGACATGAGGGAACCCGAGACAATCTCTCAAGCGAAGGTTCGCTTTCCCAACCAGGGGATGGTCCTTGGCCATGACGACGAAAACCGGCTGTTCGGAGGAAAGAAGGACGTCAAAGTCACCGAGATGCACAGGCTCGAAAACAAGAGCCAGGTCACTCTGGTAGGAACGTAAATCTTCTTCAGCAGCTTCGCGATCGCCCACCTGGACCGAGAATGAAACGCCGGGATGCTCCGCGCGATAGGCGGCTATCTGCGCAGGCATGAAATAGGGTTGAAGAGCCTGTGAACAGGCAATACTGACATGGCCACGCCGCAGTCCCGACAGGTCCGCAACCTGACTTCGCACCCTGTCCAAATCCGCGACCTGCCCACGTATATGCTGGATAAGCAGCTCACCAGCAGGATTGAGCCTGACACCGCGTGGCAAGCGCTCAAAAATAGGGGCGCCAAATTCCACTTCAAAACCCTGAATTCGCCTGTTCAGAGCAGAAGAGGTGATGTTCATGTCCTCGGCTGCCTTCCGAATTGAACCCGCTTTTGAAACGGCTTCTATCAGTATGAGTGTCTGAAGGTGTTTCATTTTCAATGCCTTAGAATTAATGCTGCAAAAAATTCAGCACAAAGATGCAAAAATAGCAATAGAAGTACTCACTAAAGCCGATCATCGTGAAGTCCTTGGGAAGGGCAGCTCTCCTTCCATCACAAAGGGGACAAAGATGACGTATGAAACTTCCAGGCGAGGATTTTTGACCGGTGCAGGCGCAACTGCACTGGGGGTATCAGTTCTTCCATTTTTAAAAGTCCTGCCAGCTTCCGCCGCCGGTAGTGACGTTGTCGTCGCCGTGACCGGACAGACTATCAACAGCCTCGACATTCACCGTTCTGGCACCAACCGCCCAAGCTACCAGGTCGCCGTCAACGTTTACGACCGACTGGTTAGCTTCGGGACCAAAACGCTTGAAGACGGCAGCCTTTCCTACGATTATTCGGTGATTGAACCGGAGGCTGCCGAGAGCTGGGAGTTTGCAGATGATGGCATGGCCATTGTCTTCAAGTTGCGTCCTGAAGGAAAATTCCAGGACGGGTCCCCGATCACCGCTGCCGATGTGAAATGGTCCTTCGATCGCGCCGTCAGTGTGGGCGGTTTTCCGACTGTTCAAATGAAAGCTGGCTCTCTTGAAAAGCCGGAACAATTCGAAGTTGTCGACGACTTCACTTTCAAGATCAATCTCCTGCGCAAGTCCAAGCTGACCTTGCCTGATCTTGCTGTCCCGGTTCCCATGATCATCAATTCAAAAGTCGCACTTGAGCACGCAACAGAAGATGATCCCTGGGCCACGGAATATCTCCACAAGAACCCAGCTGGATCGGGGGCGTTCAAGGTTGCTGCTTGGAAACCTGGTGAGCAACTGGTCTATGAGCGGAATGACAACTGGACGTCCGGTCCTGTTCCAGCGGTAAAAAGAGTCGTCTTGCGGGAAGTGCCAAGTCCAGCAACCAGACGTGCACTTCTGGAGCGCGGCGATGTAAACATGTCCTTCAACATGCCGAACAAGGATGCGAAGGAGCTGTCTTCAGCTGACGACATAACCGTTGCCACGACACCGGTCGAAAACGCAATTTATTGTCTGTGTCCCAACCTTTCCTTTGAACCTTTCAAAGACAAGAAAGTTCGTCAGGCGATTGCATGGTCTGTTCCATATGAAGACGTCTTTCAGACGGCTGCCTATGGCCGCGGTGCACCAATGTGGGGAGGAGCGGGAAGCAGCCCCGAAGAAATAGCCTGGCCTCAAAAATTTCCCTATTCAACAGATCTCGACAAGGCCAAGGCTTTGCTGGAGGAAGCCGGGCTTGGCGGCGGTTTTGAAGTCCCATTGTCGATTTCTCTCTCTCAGGCCGACTGGATGGAGCCGACAGCACTTCTGATCCAGGAAAATCTCGCCAAGATTGGCATCAAGGCCACAATCGAGAAAATTCCGGGTGCCAACTGGCGTACTGCTTCCCTGGTCGAAAAACGACTGCCGCTTCATCTTGAAACATTTGGCGGCTGGTTGAATTACCCCTGCTACTATTTCTTCTGGGCCTATCTGGAAGGACACCTCTTCAATTCCTCGAATTACCGAAACGAGGAAATTGAAACACTGACGGCAGAGACACTGCACATGTCGGTCGAGGATCCGGAATACGCGCCCAAAATCAAGCGCATGATCGAAATAGCCTGGGATGAAGTCCCAAGAATCGCGTTGTGGCAGCCCGCACTCAATGTCGGGACCCGAGAGGTGGCTGGATATGAATACTGGTTCCACCGTCAGCTCGATGTGCGCGGACTGAAGAAGGCTTGAAGGTCATGACCGGGCGCCTTGCAACAGTCGGACTAAGGATCACTCATTCCATTCCCGTGATCCTGGGGGTCGTCGTGGTCAGCTTTTTGCTGACCCGGGCCCTTCCGGGAGACCCTGCGGTGTATTTCGCGGGTCCTGCTGCAGACGCGGCTTCGATTGCGCAGATCCGCACGGCGCTTGGACTGGACAAGCCCTTACCTGAACAGTTTCTGATTTATGCGACAGATGTTTTGCGAGGGGATTTCGGCCAATCGATTTCGACGGGGCAACCGGTTTCCGAGGACCTTGCCAATCGCTTGCCAGCATCTCTTGAGTTGACCCTGACAGCCTTGTTGTTGTCCTGTGCAATTGCCATTCCCATTGGCGTGCTGGCCGCAACCCGTCCGGGTTCTGCAGTCGATCATCTATGTCGTATTCTGGTTACAGCTGGCGTGTCCCTGCCGACTTTCTTCACCGGTGTTGTACTGATTTATGTCTTCTACTACCTGTTAGGAATCGCTCCATCGCCGCTTGGGCGTCTGGACTTCATCTACATCGAACCGGATCATGTAACAGGGTTCTACCTGATCGATGCAGCTATTGCCGGGGACTGGGAAACCTGGCTTGCAGCATTGAAACAACTTGTCCTTCCTGCAGTGACGTTGGCCCTATTCACGCTGGCACCGCTTGCACGCATGACAAGGGCTGCCATGTTGAGCGCCTTGTCTTCGGACTACATCCGAACCGCACGTGCATCTGGACTGACGGACAACAAGGTTCTTTTCACCTACGCCTTCCGGAACGCTCTACTACCAGTCATCACGACCCTTGGTATGGTCTTCTCTTTCACGCTTGGCGCCAATGTGTTGGTTGAAAAAGTTTTTGCCTGGCCCGGCATCGGGTCCTACGCCGTGGAAGCACTGGTCGTGTCAGACTACGCAGCTGTCCAGGGGTTTGTTCTTGCCATGGCACTGTTGTTCGTCGCTCTCAATCTGATCATTGATCTGACCTATTCGATGATCGACCCGAGAATAGGGTTCGAAGCAAAATGACGGACGTTGTTTCAAATTCGGTTCCACCCACCCGAAATCATGGTGCGCTCGACCACTTCCTGTATGTTCTCAGGTCAAATCCGGTCACATTGTTGGCCTTCATGATGCTGGCCGTCTTGCTGGTTGCCGCCTTGGTTGGTCCTGCAATCACGCCATATGATCCGTTGACGTCCAACGCCGCCATCGCGCTTCAGCCGCCGTCTCTGGATCACTGGTTTGGCACGGACAATCTGGGCCGTGATGTTTTCAGCCGCGTGATCGTTGCGACGCGACTTGATCTGGCAATTTCCGTTGCCGCCGTCGCGTTATCGTTTGTCATCGGGTCCTTGCTCGGCAGCATTGCGGGTTACTGGGGCGGATGGCTGGATTCGGTCTTGAACAGGCTGTTCGACACCATCATGGCCTTCCCGCTTTTTGTGCTGGCGATGGGAATTGTCGCGGCGCTTGGGAATACGGTCGAAAACATCGTTTACGCCACGGCTGTTATCAATATTCCATTCTATGCCCGCCTGGTTCGCGCAGAGGTCAACATCCGCCGGGAGGCCGGGTTTACCCAGGCAGCAAAATTATCTGGCAACTCGGACATTCGGGTGCTCGCTCTTCACATCTTTCCCAACGCTCTACCGCCGATGATGGTTCAGGTGTCGCTCAATCTCGGTTGGGCCATCCTGAATGCTGCCGGCCTCAGCTTCATTGGCCTGGGAGTCCGCCCTCCGACGGCTGAGTGGGGCATCATGGTTGCGGAAGGGGCAAACTTCATCGTTTCCGGCGAATGGTGGTTGGCCTTGTTCCCTGGTCTTGCGCTGATGTTCGCTGTTTTCACCTTCAATTTATTGGGAGACGGGCTCCGCGACATTGTCGACCCCCGGCAACGCACATGAGCCTTGTTTCGATCAAAGATCTCAAAGTGTCGTTCAAGACCAGACGGGGCAATGTCCAGGCGGTACGCGGCATCTCTCTGGAGGTCGCCAAGGGTGAAGTTCTTGGGATTGTCGGCGAATCCGGATCCGGAAAATCCGTCACCTCATATGCGCTGATGCGACTCCTGGACAAGGGAGGCAGCATCTCGGGAGGAGACCTTTCCTATGGTGGTATTGATCTGAAGGCTGCCAGCGAAAATGAGATGAAGGATCTGCGTGGTCGGGAAATTTCCATGATTTTCCAAAACCCGAGAGCGGCCCTTAATCCGATCCGAAAAGTCGGTCACCAGATTGAGGATGTTTTGTGCCGTCACGCCAAGGCCACCCGGAGCAATGTCAGGTCGGAAGCGATAAAGGCCCTGGAAGCAGTCAAGATAAACGACGCGGAGCAGCGGTATGACGCCTATCCCTTCGAACTGTCCGGCGGCATGTGCCAACGCGTTGTGATTGCCATCGCCCTTGCATGCGATCCGAAACTCCTGATCGCAGATGAACCGACAACCGGCCTCGACATTACGACCCAGAAGGCCGTGATGGATCTGATTACCGAACTGATTTCGGAACGTGACATGAGTGCCCTGGTCATCACGCACGACCTGGGTCTGGCTGCACAATATTGCGACCGGATCGTCGTGATGAAGGATGGCGAGGTGGTCGAGGAAGGGCAGTCAGATCAGGTTTTCACAGCGCCCAAGCACCAATACACACTGAAACTTGTGGACGCGACGCCGCGCATAGGTGTTTCAGTTCGTGAGCTGCTATTGCCTGACCAACGCACGCCCTTTCCGGAATTGAAAAAGGTGGACCTACCCCTTCTGGAGGTCCGTGATCTTACCAAAACGTTTCAGGGAAAATCCGGACCGGTGCACGCGGTAAAGGGTGTTTCGTTTACCGTAAAGAAAGGTCAGAGCGTTGGTCTTGTCGGTGAATCCGGTTGTGGCAAGTCAACGACCTCATCGATCCTCGCCCGATTGCTTGACCCAACCAGTGGCGAGGTTCTTTTCAATGGAGAAGATCTGTCCAAAACGCCGGCGCGAAAGTTTTCACGTGACCCGCGGAGAGCCTCCATCCAGATGGTTTTCCAGGACGCGACCGACAGTTTCAATCCTCGACATACTGCCCGTCAGATAATCGGGGAACCGCTGGCCCGGCTCACGCAAATGGCGCGAAAGCAGCGCCGGTCACGTGTGGAGGAACTTGCGGTCCTTGTCGGCCTTCCGGTGAAACTGCTTGACCGTTTCCCGCATCAGCTTTCCGGAGGTCAAAAGGCCCGGGTCGGCATTGCTCGCGCAATCGCGGTTGAACCAGAGTTTCTAATTCTGGACGAACCAACTGCCGCACTCGATGTATCGATACAGGCGGTGGTGCTGAACCTCCTCGTTGACCTGCGCGCAAGGCTAGGTTTGAGCTTCTTGTTCGTCAGCCATGACCTGCACGTGGTTCGTCTTCTTTGCGACGAGGTGATCGTCATGAAAGAGGGAAAAATTGTTGAAGCAGGCGCGGCTGAACAGGTGATGACGTCACCCACACACGCCTATACACGAACGCTCCTATCCGCAGCGCCGCATCCGCCCATTTTGACGGTCCCCACGTCATCAGCTGCCGAATAACACCAAATTGGATTGAGGTTTTAGATGTTCGACTTGCCCTTCACCTTCCAGTCGCTGCAGGACGCCTACCGCAAAGGCATGGAACCTCAGGCGGTCGTTGAGGAAGTCTTTCGCCGGATCGAATCAGTCGGTGACCCTGGCATTTTTCTTTTTCTTTTTGAAAAGTCTGAAGTTCTGGCCGCCGCGATAGCACTCGGTTCCCATGATCCGTCAAAGCCCCTATGGGGCATTCCATTTGTCATTAAGGACAATATCGACGCATCCGGAAAACCGACGACGGCAGCGTGTCCAGCTTACGAGTATCTGGCCGACGAGGATGCATTTGTTGTCGGCAAACTGAGGGATGCGGGCGCGCTGTTGATCGGCAAGACAAACCTTGATCAGTTTGCGACTGGCCTGGTCGGTGTTCGTTCACCGTTCACGCCCCCCAAGAATGCCGTTGATCCGGACATTGTTCCGGGAGGATCGTCCGCTGGTTCTGCGGTGGCAGTGGGACATGGAATAGTCAGTTTTTCGCTTGGAACTGACACAGCTGGTTCGGGTCGCGTACCCGGAGCACTCAACAATATCGTAGGTTTGAAACCGACCTTGGGTGCGCTTTCTGCCTCTGGTGTTGTTCCCGCCTGCAGGACGCTGGATACCATCTCGATATTTGCGTTGACGGTCGGAGACGCATACGCGGCCTATCAAGCTGCCGCAGGCTATGATCCGGCTGATGCATATTCCAGGCAGATCGATACGCCAGACCTTGGAGGCGTGCCCCCCAAACTTCGAATTGGAATTCCGGATGAGGGATCCATCGAGTTTTATGGAGACGATATACAGGCTGCCTCCTTTCGAGACACCGTTAGCGTCTTGCAGGCCAACGGGGCAGAAATAGCCGAAATTGATTTCACGCCTTTCTACGATGTCGCTCACATGCTTTACGAAGGTGCATGGGTTGCCGAGCGTCATACGGTGATTGAGGACTTGATGCGGGATAGTCCTGAAGCGGTCCATCCCGTCACGAGAAAGGTTGTCGGTGCAGCGCTTGATTTGACGGCAACGGACACTTTTCGAGGCATTTATCGCCTGAAGGAGCTTGCTCGCAAAACCGAACCTGTCCTGGCGGAACTGGACCTGCTTCTGGTGCCAACGGTTCCGACGTTCTACAGCGTTGCAGATTTGGAGGCCGATCCGATTGGACCCAATTCGCGAAACGGCACTTACACGAATTTTGTCAACTTGCTCGATATGTGCGGCATTGCGGTTCCGGTTGCGCAACGTTCAGATGGACGTCCGGGGAGTGTCACGTTGCTTGCAAAGGCTGGCCAGGATGGACTTCTGGCATCCCTCGGCAGCAAGTTGGAACACCTTGCACCTCACTTGCTGGGCGCTACGGGTTGGAATTTGCCGAAACCTCCGGAGTTGCTGCCGGCTCCGCGCGAAGACGAAATCGCGCTCGCCGTATGCGGCGCGCATATGTCCGGGATGGTACTCAATCACGAGCTGACGGGGCGCGGTGGCCGATTCCTGGAGCGAGCTGAAACAAGCAACGCCTACAAGCTCTATGCCTTGGCCGGCGGGCCGCCTAAACGGCCAGGTCTTGTGCGGGGTGAGCCAGCCACGGGAACATCGATCGACCTGGAGATCTGGGCACTTCCAAAATCAGAAATCGGCGGATTTCTTGCTGGAATTCCGGCCCCCTTGGGATTGGGGACTGTGGAACTCTTCGACGGACGTGAGGTGAATGGCTTCATTTGCGAAGGTTCAGGAGCTCTTGGTGCCGAAGACATATCTCATCTGAAAAGTTGGCGAGAATACATGAATACACTCGCTCAGTCGCGACCCGTTGCGGCAGCCGAGTGAATGGTGCAAGTGTCCCGTCCCGACCTTCCCGTCGTTGATCTCGCGCCGCTTTTCGGAAACGCCGAAGATGGTCTTCAAAAGGTCGCGGACGAAATTGGAAAAGTTGCCAGGGAGATCGGCTTTTTCTACGTGATAAACCACGGTGTCGATCGATCTCTGATAGAGCGAACGTTTGACGCCGCGCACGAATTTTTCGCAGAGCCACTCGATGCAAAGATGGCGCTTACCAGGGATTTTCTTCGGACAAACCGCGGTTATGTGCCGATGGAGGGCGAATCCCTCGATCCGTCAAAACCATCAGATTTGAAAGAAGCGTTTAACATCGGATTGGACATCCCGGCAGGCGACTCGAAAATATTGAACGGTGGCCCCTTTCGGGCGGTCAACCTGTGGCCTGATTTGCCGGGCTGGCAGCCTACCGTGCTTGAGTATTTCGATGCAGTCTGCTCGCTTGGGCGGTTGCTGCACAGGGCAATAGCCAGAGATTTGGGGGCCGATCCGGGTTTCTTTGATGACAAATTGGATGAGCCCATGGCGACGTTGCGGCTCCTCCATTACCCACCTCAGTCTGCGGAAACTGCTGACGGGCAGGTAGGAGCCGGAACCCATACGGATTACGGCAACATTACCATTTTGCTCCCGGATACCGTTGGTGGACTTGAGGTGCGTCGTCGGGACGGCGTTTGGTTAAAGGCTCCGACCGTTGAAGGTGCTTTCATATGCAATATCGGTGATTGCCTGATGCGTTGGACCAACGATGTTTATGTCTCAACGCCTCATCGGGTCGTCAACACAACTGGTGTCGAGCGTTACTCAATCGCATTTTTTCTCGATCCAAATCCAGATGCTGAAGTGGTTTGCCTTCCCGGTTGTACAGGCAAGGGAAGGCCGCCGCGATACGCGCCGGTCTCTGCTTCCGACTACCTCAGGTCCAAACTTGATGCGACTTACGAGCCAGCGACGGTCACAGAGATGGGCAATTGATATGCATATGAAATAGGCAAAAAATATGTTTGCTGAAAATTTCATCAACTTCGCTGAGGTGGCAGGAAAATTCGTAAAAAGACGAAATGTGAAAGTACTGAGAAAGTACTGAAAAAACAAAACTGTAGATGAGGTACACCCAAAAATCGCGACGCAGCCTGAATTGGCACATGCCTTGCAATTTAAATTCATGAAATCAGGCGAGGTTTACGAGTTTTTGCTCGACCTTGTCGTAATAACGGAGGACGTCATGTCTAGATTTGAAATCTCCCGCCGAACTTTGTTGCAGTCTTCGGCTGCTGGTCTTGCTGCGTTGTCTTCAACAAGTCTGGCAAGACTTGCGCATGCCGGTGATCTGACTGTTGGAATTGTCTATGTCGGGCCTCGCGATGACTTTGGGTGGAACCAAGCGCATGCTGTTGCCGCAGCCGCACTAAAAGATGTGCCAGGTGTGACCGTTGTTGAAGAAGAAAACGTTCCCGAAACCATTGCTGCTCAGAAATCGATGGAATCCATGATCAACCTGGACGGCGCGAAACTGGTTTTCGCGACATCCTTTGGCTATTACAAGCCGTTTGTTCTGGATGTCGCGGCGAAATACCCGGACGTCGAATTTCGGCACGCCGCACCGCTGTGGACTGATACCGACCCGAAGAACGCGGGCAGTTACTTCGGATATCTTGATCAGGCACATTTCGTCGACGGCATCGCAGCAGGCCTGTCAACCACTAGCAACAAACTCGGCTTTGTCGCCGCTAAGCCGATTGGCACCGTTCTGCGCAACATCAACTCGTTCCTGCTGGGTGCACGCAGAGTGAACCCGGACGCTACGCTCCAGGTCATTTTCACAGGCGAGTGGTCGATGCCTGTCCGTGAAGCTGAAGCTGCCAATGCGCTTGTCGACGCGGGTTGTGACGTACTGACATGTCATGTTGATGGCCCGAAGGTTGTGATTGAAACTGCGGAATCGCGCGGCATCAAGTGCTGCGGTCACAATGCGTCGCAAGCGCCACTGGCGCCGAACGGTTTCATCACTGGCGCGGAATACAAGTGGGAAACGATCTACAAATTGTTCGCCGCCAACCTGGCAGAGGGGCAACCTTTGCCAAACTTCACCGGTGGTGGTTTTGATGTCGATTTCGTGCGCAGCACACCTTATGGGGCAGGTGCCACGGAAGCTGCAATAACCGCTGCAGACGCTGCTCGCGCCGAGGTCAAATCCGGTAAGCCGATTTTTGTCGGTCCGATCAACAAGCAGGATGGCACGCCATTACTCGCCGCAGGTGCGAGTTTCGATAACTACGATCCAGCGCTCGATCAGACCGACTACCTGATTGAAGGCGTGACGGGTTCGATTACCTGATCAGCGACGGCGACGGACAATCCGGTTCTCCAACCATGGAGGCCGGTTAGTCCGATGCAGCTAAACGCGAATGCTGATGCATTCATTGCAGGCATCAGTGCTTAAGGAACAGGTATGGCGGATACCACGGAAACACCTGGAATAGCGGTGCAAACCGACTTGATAGGTAACACCCTCGACAACATCAGGCGGTCGAGTGAATACATTGTAATTCCGCTTCTCGCGCTGATTGTCGCCGGGGCTTTGTTTTCTGTCTTTCTGCTCGCCCTTGGAAAATCACCAGCGGATTTTGTTGCACTTGTCTGGCGGGGTGGATTTGGCACGAGTTTTTCCTGGCAAAATACACTGGTACGGGCAACGCCCCTTATCTTCACTGCACTGTGCGTGGCCATACCTGCAAGGCTGGGATTGGTTATTATCGGCGGTGAAGGGGCACTTGTACTGGGCGGTCTGGCCGCTGCTTCGATAGCCATCCCGATGGTCGATTGGGCTCCGGCAAGTCTTCTCCTTGGGGTCATGGCAATCGCAGGTTGTCTTGCGGGTGCGCTCTGGATCGGTTGTGTTGGTGCACTTCGTTATTATCGCGGCGTCAACGAGACCATCTCTTCCCTACTGATGTTCTATATCGCGGTTTCGATCCTCAACTTTTTCGTCGAAGGTTTCTTACGAGATCCCTCGGACCCGAACAAACCATCGACGAAACCGATAGGTGCCGAAAACATGGTCGGGGCCATCCCCGGTACAGACTTGCACTGGGGGTTGCCGGCAGGCGTTGCCTTGTGTGCTGTCCTCTATCTGCTCATGAACCGGACGACCTTCGGTTTCGCAGCGCGCGTTGCAGGTGGCAATCTTCGGGCTGCTCAAGCCCAAGGCCTTCCAGTTGGCCGCTTAATGGTGATTTCCTGCGCAATTGCGGGCGCCTGTGCGGGGCTAGCCGGTTTTTTCGAAGTTGCTGCAATACATGGCAAGGCGAACGCGTCGCTGATTGCAGGTTACGGATTCACTGGAATTCTGGTGTCCTTCCTGGCTCGCCACAATCCGCTGGTCATCATACCTGTTGCAATCTTTCTCGGTGGAATTGCCGCTTCGGGCGGTTTGATCCAGCGACGCATGGATTTGCCAGATGCAACGGTCATGGTTCTACAGGGTTTGCTTTTCCTGGTGATCCTCGTGTCTGAAACATTTTACGGCTCCCTGCCATTCTTCAGACCCAAGCGAGGCACCTCATGACGGGCGATGCCGGCCTGACGACCGTTTTACTTGCGATGTTTGCAGGCGCGATAAGAGTTTCGACTCCGTTTCTCTTCGTCAGTCTTGGAGAAATGCTGACTGAAAAATCTGGCCGGATCAACCTTGGTCTGGAAGGCACACTCGTGTTCGGGGCCATGTCAGGCTATGCAGTGTCCTACCACACGGGATCCCCTTGGTTTGGCGTGCTAGTCGCCGGGGTGTGCGGATCGGTTTTTGGGGCGCTTCACGGGTTCCTATGCAAACTGCCGAAGGTAAACGACATCGCCATTGGCATCGCGCTGATGTTGTTCGGTACCGGGCTCGCCTTCTTTTTCGGCAAAGCCTATATCCAACCCTCGGCACCCAGACTGCCTTCCCTTTCCTTCGGTGCGTGGAGCGATCATCCCGGTGTGCGTCAGGCATTGGAAATCAATCCATTGTTTTTGCTCGGTATTGCCCTCGCTGTTTTCCTTTGGTGGTCACTGAAGAACACGCGTTACGGTTTGATTATCCGTACGACTGGCGACAGTGCGCCCGCTGCGTTGGCACTCGGGATCGATGTCAATCAGGTACGCCTGCTGTCGACCATGGCAGGCGGTTTCTTCGCCGGGATCGGCGGGTCCTTTCTTTCGCTCTACTACCCGGGAAGTTGGACTGAAGGCTTGTCCTCTGGGCAAGGGCTCATGGCTGTTGCGTTGGTTATCTTCGCCCGTTGGAATCCAATCTATTGTTTCTGGGCTGCGCTTTTGTTCGGTGCCGCTGGGGCCCTGGGGCCAGCATTACAGTCGATTGGCATTTCACGCGGATATCATTTCTTCAATGCAGCACCTTACATCCTGACACTTTTCATCATGATCGTGAGCACGTCGCGGAGAAGGTCGTTGAAGGGCGCGCCTGGCGAACTTTCGATTACAAAATAGCAGGGCAGTGACATGAACGGACTTGGTGGTCTCAACAAATCTCCTAATGGCGTTGTTCTCGGAATGGTGCAGTTGCAGCTGCCGACCGTGGAAAACGAAATCGATCTTGCCAGGCAAACTCAGATTATCGTCGACATGGTGACAAAAGCACGGCGCAACATGCCGACTATGGATCTGGTGGTTTTTCCAGAATATGCACTTCATGGCCTTTCAATGGACATCAACCCGGACATCATGTGTCGTCTGGATGGACCGGAGGTCGCCGCTTTCAAGGCGGCTTGTATGGACAACGATATCTGGGGCTGCTTTTCCATCATGGAATTCAACCCGGAAGGCATGCCCTACAATGTCGGCCTGGTCATCGACAACACTGGCGAGTTGAAACTCTATTACCGCAAGATGCACCCCTGGGTGCCGGTCGAACCCTGGGAACCCGGAGATCAGGGTATTCCGGTCATCGACGGGCCCAATGGCTGCAAAATGGCGCTAATCATCTGCCATGACGGCATGTTTCCTGAAATGGCGCGTGAGTGCGCCTACAAGGGGGCGGAAATCATGATCCGCACGGCAGGCTATACGGCACCTATTCGGGAAAGCTGGAAATTCACCAATCAATCCAATGCATTCTGTAACCTTATGGTGACAGCCAACGTTTGCATGTGCGGGTCCGACGGCACGTTCGACAGCATGGGCGAAGGCATGATCGTGAATTACGACGGCAGCATTCTCGCGCACGGAACCAGCGGCAGACCGAATGAAATCATCACCGCGGAAGTTCGGCCGGACCTGGTACGTGAGGCACGTATCAACTGGGGTGTTGAAAACAACATCTACCAGTTCGGTCACCGCGGATATGTCGCGGTCAAGGGCGGTGCTGGTGATTGTCCCTACACCTACATGACAGATCTTGCCACCGGGAAGTATCGGCTTCCATGGGAGGACGAAGTTGTCCACACGGACGGAACGTCCTGTGGCTTCGCAGCGCCGACACGAGTCTTCGGCGACAAACATCTCACCGACGCAGCGGAGTAACCCTCATGAGCATGGCAGATGACGTGCCCATTCAGAACCAAGGCCTTGTTGAAGCAGATCCCTATTTGTGGCCATTCAATGGAGATTTCAGGCCCGAGAACACCGCGCTGCTTGTCATCGACATGCAGACAGATTTCTGTGGCGCTGGTGGTTACGTCGACAGCATGGGCTACGACATTTCTCTGACCAGAGCGCCTATCGAGCCGATCCAATCCGTTATGAGGGTAATGAGAAATGCCGGTTTTCCCATCATTCATACGCGGGAAGGACACAGACCCGATCTGACGGACTTGCCGACCAACAAACGATGGCGCTCGCAGAGGATCGGCGCTGGCATCGGCGATCCTGGTCCCTGTGGCAAAATATTGGTACGCGGCGAACCGGGATGGGAGATCATCCCAGAACTTGCGCCTATTCCGGGAGAACCCATTATCGACAAACCGGGCAAGGGCTCGTTCTGTGCAACCGACCTCGAATTGCTGCTGCGCACGCGTGGAATAGATAATCTTGTGCTTACCGGGATTACCACGGATGTATGCGTTCACACGACCATGCGCGAAGCGAACGACCGCGGTTTCGAATGTCTAATCCTTTCAGACTGTTGCGGAGCGACCGACCAAGGCAACCATGAAGCGGCCTTGAAAATGGTAACGATGCAAGGCGGTGTTTTTGGCGCGGTTGCAGATAGTAAAACTTTCCTCAAAGGACTGGGAAAAGTGTCGGTGAGGGCGAATTGATGAGTGTTGCTGAGGCAATGACACCGCGCGCGATCGACGTGGAGACCATCGGCATGACTAAGACCTTCGGAGGTCTGACGGCGCTCGACGATGTCTCTTTGCGCGTCAGGCCGGGGTCGTTTCATGCGCTTCTCGGTGAAAACGGCGCGGGAAAATCCACGCTCGTCAAATGCATGATGGGTTTTTACCAGCCAACGCGCGGTCAGGTCCTTGTTAATGAGATGGAGGTTTCCATACCAACACCTCGTGCTGCACATGCGCTCGGAATTGGCATGGTTTATCAGCATTTTACACTGGTCCCTTCTTTGACTGCCGCCGAGAATCTGGTCATCGCGCGGGCTGAATGCCCAAAAGTGATTGATTGGGGCAGGGAGAGGAAAGAGCTCAATGCCTTTCTTGAAACAACTCCGTTCAAAGTCCCGTTGGATATGCCTGTGTCGAGCCTCTCCGCTGGTGAAAAGCAAAAGCTCGAAATTCTGAAACAGCTTTATCTGGATCAACGATTGTTGATCCTTGATGAACCCACTTCGGTTTTGACACCTGACGAAGCCGATGAAGTGCTTGGGCTTTTACGTGGCATGACAGAGGCCCGAGATCTCTCAATCCTGATGATCACTCACAAGTTCCGTGAAGTGACAGCTTACGCGGATGACGTCACGGTGCTGCGTCGCGGCCGGGTTGTCGGAGGCGGCCGAGTTGCCGACCTCTCGGTTGGAGACATGAGCCGCATGATGATCGGCGAGACCGAGATTCGGGAAAGCGCATCGCGAACCGAACAAAAGGGCAGGACGCTCAAGCTCGAACTGGCCGGTCTGTTCGCGGACGATGATGAGGAACTTCCAGCGATCGAAGCGATCAGCCTGAAGGTACATGCAGGAGAAATCCTTGGCATTGCGGGTGTGTCCGGTAATGGTCAGTCGGAGCTGATCGAAGTCCTCTCCGGACAAAGACCGTTGCAGGATGGCCGGATTTTCATTGACGCAAAACCTTATGACCCAGAGCGCCAGATGATGGATAGATTCAAGGTTTTCGGCTTCTCTGAAGAGCCGCTGCACAACGTTGCCGTACCTCGAATGAGCGTTGCTGAGAATATGGCTTTCCGGTCCTTCGACAAGGCACCGATCTCGCCAGTCTGGGGGTGGCTGTCTCCACTGCCGATGCGTAACCGCGCCAGGGAATTAATCGCCGCATACAGGGTCAAGACACCTTCCACCGACGAGCCAATAGAAAACCTGTCGGGCGGGAATGTTCAGCGGGCAATTCTGGCACGTGAACTGTCGGGCGATGTGGATGTATTGATCGTTGCAAATCCGTGCTTTGGCCTGGATTTCGCTTCGGTCGCCGAAATCCGCGCGCAGATTATGGATCAGCGAAATCAGGGGGCCGCAGTTTTGCTTGTTTCGGAAGATCTCGATGAGATCCTGGATCTGGCTGACACGGTCGCGGTGATGTCGGAAGGGCGGGTCAGCTACCAATCTCCCATGGAAAACACGGACAGGGCTACGATCGGTCACGCTATGGCGGGGCATCATTGATGATTACCGTTGACGCAAACCCTTTCGAATACTGCTTTGATCCTGCCAGCGCAGCTCTAGTCGTTATCGACATGCAGCGTGACTTTGTCGAGCCAGGGGGCTTTGGGGAAACGCTCGGCAACGACGTCTCTCATCTGCAGAGAGCAGTGGATCCCACGAAACGCCTTCTCCAATTGTTTCGTGATCGCAAGATGCCGGTCATTCACACCCGTGAAAACCACCTCAGTGATCTCAGCGACTGTCCTCTGGCAAAGCGAGCGCGCGGAAACCCCTCGCTGCGTATCGGTGATGAAGGACACATGGGACGTATCCTTATCAGAGGGGAGCCTGGAGCGGAGATCATTCCAGAATGCGCGCCCATAGCAGGGGAACTCGTCATCGATAAACCGGGCAAGGGTGCCTTTTATGACACCGGACTTGATGACGTTTTGCAGAAGCTTGGGACCCGAAGTCTGGTTTTCGCCGGCGTCACGACAGAAGTCTGCGTGCAGACGACGATGCGGGAGGCCAATGACCGTGGTTACGAGTGCCTCCTGATTGAAGAGGCGACAGAAAGCTATTTTCCGGCGTTCAAGGAAGCCACAATCGAAATGATCCGCGCCCAGGGGGGCATCGTGGGCTGGACAGCGCCGCTGAAAGCTTTGGTTGAAGCACTGAGCACGACAAGCGAGTGAGCAATGAGTGATGATTTCGACGCTGCGGGCCACGTGGCACATATGGAAAAGGCACTTGGTCTGAAGGTGGAAGACGACTGGCGGCCGGTCGTGGAGGCGCATGTCTCGGCGATTCAAAAGGCTGCAGAATTGGTTCTCGAAACACCTATGGACGACGATGTGGAAGCCGCACCGGTGTTTGTTCCATGAACCCGGAGAAAGATCTTGCAGGTCAGACCGCTACGGACATTGCCATAGCCGTCGCGGATAGGATGGTCAGCGCTTCCAAGGTTGTTGAAGCATCCCTGGACCGGATTGAGCACCTTAACTCGAAATTGAACGCCTTTACCGAAGTGACGGCTGCTCGGGCCTTGCAGCGCGCAACTGAAGTTGATGCAAGCATTGCAAAGGGGGAACGTCTGCCGCTTGCCGGTGTTCCCTTTGCCGTTAAAAACCTGTTTGACATCAAGGGTCTGGTCACTCGGGCGGGCTCAAAAATCAATCTGGAAAACGCACCAGCCTGCAAAGATGCTGCACTGATCCGAAAACTTGAAAATGCCGGCGCAATTCTGGTTGGTGGGCTGCACATGGGCGAATACGCCTATGACTTTACGGGTGAAAATGCGCATGACGGCAACTGTGTCAATCCACATGATATAACCCGAATGTCCGGCGGTTCCTCTTCGGGGTCGGGTGCTGCGGTGGCCAGCGGCATGGTTCCCGTAACACTTGGATCCGACACCAACGGGTCCATACGGGTTCCGTCGTCCTTTTGTGGGCTGTTTGGTCTTAAGCCGACTTACGGGCGCCTGTCGCGGCACGGCACTTATCCCTTTGTCGGCAGTCTTGACCATCTTGGGCCTATGGCCCGATCAGCCAAGGATCTGGCGCTGGTGTTTGACGTCTTGCAGGGACACGACGGTTCAGATCCAGCGCAGTCAGACAAACCTTACCTACCAACGCAGAATTTCTTGGATCAGGGAGTGGGTGACCTCAGGATAGCGGTTGCCGACGGCTACTTCAGGCAGAAAGCAGAACCAAAGGCCCTGATGGCGGTCGACCAGGTTGCAGAGGCCCTCTCAGCCTCATCCATGATCGAGATACCTGAAGCAGCAGAAGCGCGCGCGGCGGCTTTTGTTATCACGGCATCCGAAGGCGCGAATCTGCATTTCAACCGGATCAGGGCACGTGCACAGGACTATGACCCTGATACCAGAGACAGGTTTATTGCTGGAGCAATGGTTCCGGCAGGGTGGGTTCTGCAGGCACAACGCTTCAGAAGCCGCTTCCGGGCCAAGATGCGTGAAATATTTGAAACGGTTGACGTACTTCTTGCCCCGGCGACCCCTTTTGACGCGCTGCCGTCAGGCACCAGGACCATAACGCTGGACGGCGAGACAATGCCGGCACGCCCTAATATTGGTCTCTTCACACAACCGATTTCATTTGTTGGTTTGCCGGTTGTTGCGGTGCCGGTTTGGTTGGCAGGAGCTGATCTGCCGATCGGCGTTCAGGTGATCGCCCCCGCCTGGCGGGAGGACATCGCGCTGCGCGTTGCGAACCAGCTCGAAATTGCAGGCATCTGTTCTTCCAAGGTTTCCAAATTCTAGGTCAAAAAAGCATGCAGGAGTGTTAAATGGACGAAGCTCGTTGGGCTGGAAGAAACCTCGAAAAGGACGACCTTCGACATAGAATTTGGTCGGGGCTAGAAACCTCCGGTGTCAACGTCGGACCTGCCATGAGCTGCATCCCGAATTTTGCCGGTGCAGACCTCGCAGCCCTGAAGCTGGCAACCTTGCCTCAATGGAAGTTAGCCAGGACTGTGAAATGCAATCCTGATCCGCCGCAGATTCCGGTTCGGCTCAGGGCCCTGTATGACGGAAAAACCGTTTATGCGCCTGTTCCCGAACTGTTAAAACCGTTTCCATTTGTCCGCCTCGACCCGGAAAAACTCAAAAAGAAAGGCATTCAATTCGAGTTGGCGGCAACCTCGCAAGGTTTCGTTGAACACGGAGATCCGGTCGAGTTCGAAGAAATGGAAATGCTCGACTTCGTCGTTGTCGGCTGTGTCGCGGTGAGCCGAATTGGTGGCCGTACAGGAAAAGGTGGTGGCTTTGCGGATCTAGAATTGGGAATTTTCCGGGAGCTCGGAAAGCTGCGACAGGAAACGCTCATAACCACAACGGTGCATTCGTCCCAGGTCGTTTCTGAAGACCACCTCGTCATGATGTCCCATGACAGCGCATTGCATGCGATCGCAACCGAGGAAGAGCTGATCGTGACTAACACGGGCTATCCGCAGCCGGCCGGTGTTGCCTGGGACATGGTGCAGCCGGATCAATACCGGGACATACCATTTTTGACGGCGTTGCGTTCGCGAGTGCAGGCGAATAGGGAAATAGTCTGATGGAAATCAACATTCCTGCGGTGAAGCTGGAAGTGGAAAGCGTGTTTCGGGAATACGAGACCGCGCTTGTAAGCAATGATGTAGAGACTCTCGACCGACTGTTCCTGCAGGCACCGACGACCATCCGGTACGGCGGCGGTGAAAACCTATACGGCTATGCTGAAATTGCGGAGTTCCGATCGGCTCGCGCCGACAAGAACCTCCAAAGAAAGCTCTCTCGTACCGTCGTCACGACCTACGGTACTGACTATGCGACCGCCGCGACGTTGTTCTATCGCGACACCGTACCGGGAAAAGTCGGCCGGCAGATGCAGACCTGGGTGAAGACGAAGAATGGTTGGAGGGTCGTCGCAGCACACGTCAGCGTAATTGAAGACCCGGAAAAGTGAACTAAAAGGTACCACCAACTTCTGCGCGCAGCAGATCGTAGTTTTCGATCACCATCCGTCCTCTTTTGGCGGTAATCAGCCCCTTTTTCTGAAATTTGTCCAAGGTAATTGTTACCCACTGGCGGGTCGAACCCACAATTGCGGCCAGGTTTTCATGGGTGACAGTCTTTTCGATGATCAGCTGGTTGCCCACAGACTTTCCGTGTGTGTCACCCAGAATGATCAGCAATTGGGCAAGTCGTTCTGTAACGGAGCGTGTGCCAAGCATCTGGACGAGGGCTGAGTAACACTTGCCCTTTGCGACGAGGCCATTGATCAGGCAGACAGCAAAACTCGGCATGGTATCAACAAGCTGCCGTATTCGCGCACCGGTTATGTAAAGCAGCGTAACGTCTTCTTGCGTATCCGCTGACCACATGTGTGTTCCGCCACCAAAGATTTCAGGGCCACCGATAAAGTGCCCTGGTGTCCAGAACGCCAGCGTGATTTCTCGCCCGGACGGTCCAGCGTAAAATGTGCGAACACTGCCGCTTTCAATCAACCAGATTCCGCTGTGACGGTCGCCCTGGAAAAAGATACCTGCACCTTTTTCGAACCGGCAGGCGGATCCGGCGGCCCTCACTTTGTCGAGTTCATCGGGAGACAATCGGCTGAGAAAGTCGGCACCTTCGTCAAGATCTGAAAGAACCTCGCTAAGGTATACCGCAGACACGCGATCTTGAGAGGGAAAAGACTGACCCTTCAGGTTTTGGGGATTGACGAGCATCTTGGTCACTGTGTCCTCTCCGGTCTAATTTGCGCGGCAATAAATACTGACAGTCTCGTGATATCTTCAGCTGTGAGCTTCAGTGCGATTGTACGCATGACCTCATCCGGGTCGTTTTTGCGGTTACCGTTTTGAAAGTCAGTCAGTTGTTTGGCGAGGTAACCCGCATGCTGTGCCTCCAGCCAGGGCGCGACTGGCAATGCGGGATCTGTACTTCCATGGCAGGTGAGGCAGGCCGGCAGATCTTCGCGGCCTTTCGTGAAAAGTGTCGCAGCGTTTTCGGTATCCATATCGTCTGTGACAGGTTGCGGTGCTGGCAAAGATGAAAAATACCTGGCGATGGCTGGAAGGTTTGCCGGCTCACTTTCGGTGGTGATGGCCTGCATTTGTCCCCCATCGTTCTCTCGGTTGCCATCATGAAAGTCCCGAAACTGTTTTTCTATGTAGGCCGCGCGTTGACCAGCCAATTTCGGAAATTTCGGCATGCGGCTGTTACCGTCAAGGGAATGACAGAGACCACAAACTTCCCAAGGTTCCATGCTGCTGGTGTCGATCATGTCGGCAAGGGCCGGTTGCAGCCATAGACTTAAAAGGAAGCTGACGACCATGCCTGTCGTGGCGCGCGGGGCTGATCCGAAGTGCAAGCGGTGAGGGCGCACGAACATTCGCCTCAGTTCATCATCTTGTCTGCGTGACCATGCAGCAATACGTCTCCCGGTTTCACAACATTCACAACAGCTTTGATGTGGTGACTGTTGTCCAAAACCAGGGAAAGCGGAAATTGATCGCCTGCGGTGAATTTATGCTTCGGACCCATCAACATGATATGCAATCCGTTAGGTTCCAAGGTGACCGTTTTGCTCGCGGGAACCGTGAGTTGCGCGACAGGTGCCATGCTCATGAGCCCATCGGTCATCGAGGTCTTGTGGATGTGCCCCATGACAAAAGCGTCGCTTTCGACTGCAACCAATTGAACATCTTTTTCAGTGCCATTTTCGAGCATGAGGTAAACTGCGGCACTGTTGACGCCTGGTGCTGGTGCGGGTGACTTCGCCCACGTCACCGTGAAGCCGGACGCCTCAATAGGCTGCATCTTTTTTTCATTCGAATGGTCACTGCCTGCACTCGCCGGTCCGTGTGTGATTGCAAGGACCAACATAGCAATTGTCCAGGCCATAGCGGCCAACCAATGCTTGGAAACATGAAACATTTGAACAAACCTTTCAGTTCATGACATCAAGTCCGCGCATGTGGCGGGCCAGGTAATTGGCAGTGTTAAATGGATGAAACGGTGGACTTATCTTGGCGGTTATCTCGCCTTCCGGATTGATGACTGTTACCGCTGCACTGTGTGTAACGTCATAAGCTTCGTCGTCTGGTCCTGCCTTCTCCAAGCGATAAAAGCCGTCAATGCTTTCAACCAGTTTGTCGATCTCAGCGCGTTGCCCGGTGATGCCTGTGAAGGAAATGCCGAAATGCTTGACGTATTCCTGCAGAAGTTCTGTGTCTCGATCTGGGTCGACAGCAAGGAAAACAACCTGCGGAAGCTTATTCGGCGACACCAGCTGGGACAGTTCAGTTCGAACCGCTTCAAGGTTGGCAAGGGTGAATGGACAGACATCCGGACAGTGTGTGAACCCCAGGAAAAGGAGCGTCCATCGCTCTTTCAACTGACTTTTCGTAAATGTCGATCCGCTCTGGGTAGTGAGCGTGAATTCTCTTACCGGGACTGCTTCTTCCAGAATGACCCCATTGACCGACTGCGCTTTCGCGCCGACGGACAAACCAAGCAAGAGTATGAAGAGAATTGAACGTAACATCACATGTTCTGCTGTTCGAAGGCGCGAAGGCTTTCTGCACGGATCTGTTCCAGGCAGACCTTTTTCAGCGCCATGAACTCGGAGCCGGTTGCCATCGCAGGATCCCGCGGGCGGGGAAGGGGTATGTGGAGATCGTCAATGATGGAACCCGGACTGGCGCTCATGATCAGAACGCGGTCGGCCAGGAAGATGGCCTCATCGACATCATGTGTTACGAACACAACGGTAATACCGAACTCGCTCCACAGCGACAGCAGGTTTTCCTGCATCATCAGTCGCGTTTGAGCATCAAGGGCTCCGAAAGGTTCGTCCATGAGGAGGACTGACGGATAATTGGCCAGTGCACGAGCAATGCCGACACGCTGTTGCATACCCCCCGACAGTTCTGCTGGATACTTGTGGGCAAATTTGGAAAGCCCGACCATTTCAAGAAAGGTGTTGGCGATCGAGCTGCATTCGACATTTGTCCGGCCCGCGACCTTGGGGCCAAAGGCAATGTTGTCCAGGATGGTTTTCCACGGAAACAGCGAGTATTGCTGAAAGACCATTCCACGATCCGGTCCGGGCTCCGAAACGGCTTTTTCATCTACCCTGACAGATCCGCTGGAAGGTGTCACGTATCCGGCGATTGAGTTCAAAAGCGTGGATTTTCCGCAACCGGAAGGCCCCAGAATGCAAACAAATTCGCCTGGCTTGATCTCAAGCGATGTTTTTTTGACTGCTTGGCTGGAGGTCGCCCCTTTGCCGAAGACGATTTCGACATCTTCGATAACGATGTGTCCGAAGTCCTTCTTTGATGCATGTGCCCTGTGGGGAATGTGTTCCTTGAGGGAGACAACCTGGGTGTTCATGCGTGTGCTCCTTCACGGGAGGAAATCTCGGGAGTTGAAACGCCTTCAGAAGCGGGTGCACTCCCAGCGACGAAAGGTTTTGCGAGAAACATAAGACTGACGACAAGCAGCAGATAACCTGTTGAGGTGAGCCAGGGACCAAGGGGTTCGATCCAGAAAGCCGTCGAAACTCCAAGACCGAGCATCGACAGTCCGACGATCCAGGTTGGTGTGGCACAACAAACCACCCAACTCATCGTAGCCGAGGTGATCGCGACGAAACCGGCACCCAATCCCGTTGCCGCTCCGGCTCGCAGCCGGGCCCTGGAAGAACAGCTTGATTTGGTCCTCAAAAGGAGCAGATTGGCGGCCAGAAGCCCCGACAGGATCAGCATCAGGAATACTTTGAACGGGATTATGTTGAGTGCCCATTCGGAAATTCCGAGGCCGTAGTCGTAATTCATGTAGCCGAATTCGAGCAAATACTCTTCGGCTATGATGGGCAACATGTCACGAACCGATGGTGTCGAGCGTATGATCGTCCAGACACTGCCAGGCCAATTGTAGAGTGTTGCGTAATTCGGGAGCGTACCGAAGCGAAGAACCAGAGACGCCATCAAAAGAAGGTAGTATCCCACTGTAAACGCTAAAGTCAGTGCACCCCACAATCCAATGCGAGGCCGAATTGTGCCAAGAACTGTCGCTAGTCTCGAGCCAAGTGCAAGGGCCATCATCTTGCCCTCTTTTGCCAGGCTAGAAGCGGCTTCATGGCAAGCTTCACGGCATAGGTGGAAAGGGTGCCAAGGCCGCCGATGACAAGCATGCCAACGACAATGTCGGGATAATTGATAAGCGAATAAGCATCCCAGGTGAAATATCCGATACCGTACTGGCCAGAAATGATTTCTCCCGCAAGCAGCGAAAACCAGCTCACACCCATGCCAATGGCTAATCCCGCGGCGATACTCGGCAAGGCTGATGGCAAAATGACGTGCCAGAAAATCTGCAACTGTGAAGCACCAAGAGATTTCGCTGCACGAACAAGAACTTCCGGCGTCTGTTCAACGCCATGCAATGTGTTCAGAACTATTGGAAAGAGGGCTCCAAGCAGGGTGATGTATATGATCGACGCTTCTTCAGTTGGCCACATCAGGATGGCGAGCGGGATCCAGGCGACCGCTGGAATTGGCCGAAGCACCTCGATATAGGGATATATCAGAGAACGGACCAATTTGGATCTGCCCATGAACACACCTGCTGCAATTCCGATGACAGCGGCGGTGATGTACCCAGTCAGAATTCTCTGCATCGACACGCCGATGTGGATATAGAATTCCGTGTCACCGAGATGGGTCCAGAATGCGGAAAAGACCTTGGCTGGTGAGGGGACATTTTGAAAATTGATATAGAAATCTACCTTGTAGGACGTTGCGAGGTGCCATACCAGCAGCCCCAAAGTCAGGGAAACGAGGCTTAGAAAAATGGTCGTTGCGTTTCTTCTCAGTTCATCTGCGGCCTGCGAAAGTAGCGCGCCGAGGGCCTTTGCTACATCTTCACCCGAAAGCCCGGAAACATGTGTGTATACGGCCTCCTTTTCGACCCCCGTTGCCTTTTCAACAGGTTCAGGATCGACCGTTTTGTCGTCAATTGCGTTAGCAACCCGCCCCAACTTACTCATTCAACTCTCCCTCAAAATCTTCGGCATTTGCGTTGTCCCGCATGCCGGATCAATTTGGGCGCGCCGCGGTCGCCCGCGGCGCGCTTCGTTGTCAAATCAATCGGTTGGGATAAATGCCGCGACTGCAGTTGGTAGATCGACAAGGTCGCCATTCACTTCAGCCGCATAGGCTTCCGCATCAGGCTTACGCAGGAACGTTTCATAAGCTCCGTCCTTGCCGACTACGAAATAGGCGGTCTTTCCGAAGAGCTTGAGCCCGGTCGCCTTGTCGTAAACATATGTGGCGTTCAGCTTGGCTCCTGTGCCCTGGAATTCGGCAATCGCCGTGAGGAATTCCGGATAGGACTCATATTTCAGGATACCGTCACGTGAGTGCCAGATTTCTGCAGGAAGTCCGGCGTTGGCAACCTCTGGGTCGACGACGGTCGTCTTGTCGGTTTCGTAATCCATGCCGAGATCGGCATAGGCCGCCTTGATATAGTCTTCCGTTATCCAGGCGTCGAAATCGAGCGGTGGAATAGCCTTTTCCTTCACAAGCACCGTATGGTCGAATTTCAGGGCATCGACCCATTTGTCCTTGATGGTCGGATCAAGCGTCAGATGACCTCCGTTGGAAAAGTAGATGTAGAGGACTTCTTTCTCGACACCTGTCCACTTTTCCATGAGATCAACGGCTTCACTCGGATTTTCCTCGATCCATTTTCCAGCTTCGATGACAGATTTAAGGAAAGCTGTGACTACCTCCGGGTAATCCTCGGCAAAATCCTGACGAACGACAACGCCGTGCAAGTATGGAACACCTGCTTCACTGCCGTCATATATCTTGCGACCTGTACCCCGGAATTCCATGATTTCGGACCAGGGGCAAAAATCGGAGTGTGCATCGATCTTTCCAGCTGCAATATTTGCAGCACCCACGGCCGGACTTTGGTTTTTCAGGGATATGTCTTCCGTGATACCTGCGTCCTGCATGGCTTTTAAAAGCATGCCCCAGGCCGCGGAGCCGACCGGTGTTGAAACGGCTTTGCCCTTCAGTTGATCAAACGAGTAAATGTCAGATTCAACTGGAACCACAACGGCGTTGCCACTGCCTTTGAGGTTGTATCCGGTGCCAGCGATGTAGAGCGTCCGTAGCGAATCCGTCGCCTGGAACTTTGCTCCGTTTACAATGAGTGGGTAGTCGCCCATCACACCGATGTTGAGCTTGTTTGCCATCATCTGGTTGGTGATTGGACCTCCAGAGGAGTAGTCCGCCCAGCTGATGTTGTAGTCGACGCCGGCATAGTCGCCGTCCTTGGGCAGGTTCTTTTCCAAGAGCCCAAGTTCTTTCACTACGATACCCGCAGTATAAGTGTCAGTGCACATGCTCTGGTGACCGATCGCAATGTCGATGGTTTTAGCCAGAGCCGGCATGCTTGGGAGAGACGCTGCAAGCGCAAGACCCAATCCAATTCCTAGTTTTGTGTGCTTCATAACTTTCCCTCAAGTAGTGCCGCCTATCTCAGGACGGTTTCATTGGCGCAAAAGGCGTGCCAAACTTCAGGAAGGTTTTGCGTGGTTCCTCTTAATCTATTGAAATAACTGATTTTTATTAGTGAGAAATTTTCTACTAGCGGAACTTGTTAAAATCCGACTTTTTTGCTGACGCACACCGGAGATGCAGATTGCGCGGAAAGTGTGCACTGCAGCAAGCAAACCCTTAATACAAGTTGGAATAACCTGTATTAGCCAGTCGCGTGACAAGCACGCTAATGGTTCTGCGATAAATTGAACGTGAGCTTAGGCATGTGGTTTCATTCAGGTTCTTGTGAAAAGAACATGCCGGAATGTTTCAGCCAAGTGTTTGGCATGTGCACTGTACTTGAAATTACAACTAATCAGCTGATTGATCTGAGACCAGATATCATGTCTGGAGAATCCCATACCCGTTCACCGATGGCGCCATAAACGACAGTTCCAGTGCCATCCAAAATATAGGTAACCGGTAAACCCCGGACATACCACTTGCTCGGCAGGACACTGTCTTTGTCCAGAAGTATGGGCATACCTTCGTGATCAATTTGTTCGAGAAAGGACTGTATCCGCTGTTCTCTGTCTCCGACATTAATGGCCAGAACCGCAAATTGTTCTGATCCAAGAGCACGGCTCAAACGCGCTAGGCTTGGCATTTCCTTTCGGCAGGGCGGGCACCAGCTTGCCCAGAATGAAATGACGACCGTTTTGCCTCTGTAGTCTGCCAACCTGTGCTCTGCCCCGTTCAAATCAGGAATATTGAGTTCCGGTGCATTGATTGCCACAGGTGGAGAAATCAGCCCTAAATGGCGCAGGTCTGGCTCGCTGGCGGCTGCATGGAGATTAGCGCTCGCCAAAACAGCACATCCGCCCAAGAAATTCCGCCGGTTTATTCTTACCATCTTGGTACCCTGATTTTAAACTGGTGATTGTCCGGACGCACGTAAAGGTATTCGAAATCGATCGGCATTCCGGATACGTCATGGGTGAGGCGTTCAGTGCGAATGGCAACTTCACCTGCTTTCACGCCGAGAAGACGGCCAATTTCGACCTCTACCGGTACAACCGACATCGTTATGTCCGCGAATGAGATCTCAACGCCAAGTTCGGTTTCTATGAGCGTAAAGATATCTGAATGTGGCAAATCCAGCGTTAGAAGAGCCCGCCCGATATGTATTGGAAAAAAACTCACATCGACGCTCATTGTTTCTTCGGCTGCAATGCGAACGCGCCGAATTTTGACGACTTCCTCTCCACGTTTCAGTTTTAAGGCAGATACGACAGCAGTCGGTGCTTGAACAATTTCAGCAGACAGGATTTCGGAACGTGTTTCGACACCGAGCGGTGCCATTAGCTCCCCGAACCCTTGCAATCTGCCGAGGTCCTGGACAGCCTGCAGGGTGCAGACAAAATAGCCCTTCCCTTGATGCCCAACGATAAGGTTTGCATCTCTTAAAACATTCAGGGCCAGCCGGATGGTGACCCGGCTGACCCTGAAATGTTTCATCAATGTGCTTTCGCTTGGCAGGTAACTGCCGGGCGGGTAGTCCCCTGTGAGAATGGCATCCATCACTTGGTTGCCGATTTCCTGATATTTGGGTAGACGGGAAGAGGCCGTTGGCGACTGGTGGGCTTCACGCCAGAGACTTCCGTCATGCGCTAGTTTTGGATTTGTCACCTGATCTGCCGGTCCGGCCACGAGCTGCCTCTCCCCTTGTCAGCATGCTGCGATGCAGCATTATTACCCAATTCTGCCCAAAGCCCAACGAACATTTTTGCGAACGTCCGGATCTGGGTCATCAACCAGTTTCTCGAGGTAAGGCAACGCGGCTTTGTTTGCGATCTCTCCGAGTGCAGCAGCTGCCTCTTTGCGCAGATTGGAAGTCTGTTCGCCGAGCTGAGCACCAATCTTCTCGATTGCCTCTACGACTTTAAGTTTACCCAGACTGCGCGTTGCCTTGACCCGAACCTGCCAATAAGGGTCGTCAAGCAATGGAATCAGCAGCTTGGTGTCATCTCCCACAAAAAATTTGCCCAGTACTTCGGCCGCAATTTCACGCACAGCCCAGTTTTCGTCTCCAAGTGCGGCGAGCAAGGCATCTTTTGCGTGAGAAGATTTGGAAAAGGCAAGCGCCCCAACAGCAGTACGTCTGACTTCGGGATCAGAGTCCCGACAGGAAGCAATCAGCGCCGGAAGTGCGTCCTCGGTTTGAAGATAACCTACGACCCCGACGGCTTGTATTCTGACTGCAGAAACAGGATCCTTCATTGCTTCGATCCCGTTGGCCAGCGCATCTGGTCGGCGCAATTGTTTCAGACCGAGAAGCGCACCCATTCTGACTTTTTCGCTTTCATGCGCAGTCAGTTCCAGAAGAGGATCGGCTGACTTCGGATCTTTCAATTCCGAAAGACTATAGGTTGCCGCCTGGGAAACGCGATCATCTGCGTCCTGAAGCAAGAGGCAAAGAGCAGATGAGGTCTCGACCCCGTCAAACTCGCCAAAGGCGATTGCTGCCTGCAAACGCACTTCAGGGCTCGCGTCCTTGACCGTTGTGGCGATCAGCGAAATTGCCTCCGGGTCAGCCGTATCAGCCAATTCCATCACAGCGACCCGCCGCACAGCAGCGTCCGGATCAGCCAGTTTCTCGGCCAACAACCCAAAGTCACTTTCATCTTCGAAGGGTTCGAATACCATTGATCCCTCCTCAGCGCAGCAAATAGGGAATATTTACGGTGACGGCGTCGGTCGGGCAATCTGCCTCACACGGCATGCAATACCAGCATTCGTCATACTTCATGTAGGCTTTGCCCGTCAGATCGCTGATACGCAAAACGTCAAGCGGACAAACGTCAACACAGACAGTGCAGCCCTTGTCGGCAATGCACTTTTCGTCATCGACCAGTACAGGCACTGATGTAGGTGTATTGGCTAAAGGCATTAGTAGTCTCCGTGTTATTGTCTTCAGGCCTGAGCAGTAATGCGTTGATTGTAATAAGCGTCCTTTTCATCCTCGGCGATCGGGATGATGTAGGGTGCAACAGCACGTTTTTCGCAGGCCATGGCGTCATTCTGTTTTGACAGCAGAACGTGGCATTTCCAGTCTTCGTCGTTCGACTCTGGATAATCGGGACGCCAGTGATAGAGACCCCAGCGGCTCTCGGTCCGATACAAAGATGCAAAGGCGGCCATGTCTGCACAGTCCAGAATGCTGGCAACTTCCATGGAACGCATCAGCTCATGAGCGTCGCGCGCCATCATCTGTGTTTCCATGTCAGAGCGCACTTCTGCGAGACGCTCCTGGCAAAGTTCGTATTTTGCGGTCACCTTTGGCGGCTGCAGATAGTCGTTCACCAGACGCCGGATTTTGTATTCGATCTGATTGGGCGGCAGACCATCCTCGCGCTTTGTCGGTGCAAGGACGCGTTCCTGTTCAAGTGTGATTGCAGCTTCATCGAAGTCTTCAAAATCAACGTCTGCTGCATAATCGATAGCGTGTTCGCCCGCGATAGCACCGTTCGTAAATGCGCCCAGCATATAGTTATGAGGAACGCTTGCCATGTCTCCGGCGGCATAAAGACCGGGCACGGTGGTGCGGGCGAACTCGTCAACATAAACCCCTGATGCGGAATGACCCGAACAGAATCCGATCTCAGAGATATGCATTTCGATCATCTTGTCGGAGTATTTTGTTCCGCGTTGTTCGTGGAAACGGCCGCGGGTTGGTCTCTCAACCGTGTGCAGGATATGTTCAATATGGTTGGCGGTATCCTCGTGCAGATGGTTGAGCTTCAAGTACACAGGCCCTTTGCCTGATTGCAGTTCATTATAGAATTCCTGCATCATCTGACCTGACCAGTAGTCACATTCGATAAATCGCTCGTTCTTGGAGTTTGCTGTGTATCCACCGAAGGGGCCGGCTACATAAGCACATGCCGGTCCATTATAGTCTTTGATCAAAGGGTTGATCTGGAAACACTCCAGATTGGCGAGTTTGGCTCCGGCGTGATAGGCCATTGAGTATCCTTCGCCAGAATTGGTGGGATTCTCATAAGTGCCATAGAGATATCCCGACGTCGGGAGACCAAGTCGACCCGCAGCCCCCATACACATGATCACCGCTTTCGCCTTGATCACCAGAAACTCGCCTGAGCGGGTATTCACCGCAATTGCTCCGGCCGCACGACCGCTTTTCCCGGTAAGAAGACGTGTCGCCATATAACGGTTGGAAATCAGGACACGCGCGCGCCGAAGTTGGCGATAAAGTGCCTTTTTGACAGTGTCGCCGTTGGGCATGGGCAAGACGTAAGTGCCGATATGATGCACCTTCTTGACATCATATTCGCCGTTATCATCTTTCTGGAAACGAATGCCGAACTGGTCCAGTTCCTCGATGATCGAATAGCAATTTTGCGCATACTTATAAACAGCAGCCTGATCGCAGATGCCATCGTTCGCGATGGTGATTTCCTTGGTATATTGCTCCGGGGTTGAATGTCCCGGAATAACGGCATTGTTCAACCCATCCATGCCCATGGAAATCGCACCAGAGCGCTTCACATTGGCCTTCTCCAACAAAATGACCTTGGCATTCGGGTTTTTCTTCCGTGCCCGATAAGCCGCCATCGGACCGGCCGTACCGCCGCCAATGACCAGCAGGTCGCAATCTACTTCATTCATTCCTGCCCGAAGATCATCCATGCCACTCTCCAATTTCTTCAGCGGTTGCCGACGAGGGTAGGTCCCGCCAGGCTGAACCGTCGGTCAATTAATTGCTCTTCAGGAAATCGTCTGCCGTAAGCACCCGGTTGGCCGGTTCGATTTCAGAGCTTGCGGTCAGTTGTTGCAGGTAAGCCCAGGGGAAGATTCCGCGATCATATCCGTCGGAAAAAACAATATTGATGGCGTAGGCGCCTATCGGTTTGACGGCCACAATTTTCAGTTCATTCGAAATCGGAACATCAAGGCCCAGGAGACGCAGCTTCTTGCTACCGGCGGACTGACTGTTCGCCCGAAGGAAAGCGGCTGTGAAGGACGTATCGGCTCCGTCCGGCCAACTTAAATTTAGTTCTTTTCCATTTGCGAGAACGCGAATTTCTGTCGGTTGTCCCACCTCCAGCACATCCGGCCCGGTGGGCAATGGCCTGTCATTCGATTGCTTTGCAGTGGTCAAGGTTTCAGCTCCGTTTTTGGTCTGGAGCCAGGACATCACGGCAAACGCTCAGCCAATAGCAACTAATTGACCGACTGCGTGTGAAAGCTCGGCAATAACACGAAGAAGATCACCAGAAAGGAGAGGCTCATGACATTTGTCGTCACCGACAATTGCATCAAGTGCAAATACACAGACTGTGTCGAAGTTTGTCCGGTCGATTGCTTCTACGAAGGCGAGAACATGCTGGTCATTCACCCCGACGAATGCATCGATTGTGGTGTTTGCGAACCTGAGTGTCCGGCGGAAGCAATTCTTCCAGATACCGAGCCGGACGCCCAGAAGTGGTTGGGTCTGAACGCCAAATACGCCGCTCAATGGCCTGTGATTAGCGAAAAGATCAATCCTCTGCCTGAAGCCGAAGAGTGGAATGGCGTAGACGGCAAGCTTGAACATCTGAGTGAAAAAGCGGCCTGATTTTTACACCCATCTTTGAGTTGCTTTTTCAAAATGAAAGAGGTTGCCATGAATGTCATGACCCACCCGGCAGAGCTGGAAGACTGCGCACCTGCCGGTACTTTTGTTGAAACTGTCACGTCGGTAACTCACTACACTGACAATCTTTTTCATTTCCACATGACGCGTCCGAACGGCTTTCGTTTTCGATCTGGGGAATTCGTCATGATCGGTCTGATGATTGATAAAAAACCGGTCTTCAGGGCCTATTCCATAGCGAGCCCGTCCTGGGCTGAAGATCTGGAGTTCTTTTCAATCAAGGTGCCAGATGGCCCGTTGACAGCTCACTTGCAAAAAATTCAACCAGGCGATGCGGTGCTGATGCGCAAAAAGCCGACAGGTACACTGGTAAATGACGCTCTTGTGGCCGGAAAACGTCTTTACATGTTCTCCACCGGGACAGGTATAGCGCCGTTCGCCAGTGTCATTCGCGATCCCGATACTTACGAAAAGTTCGATGAATTGATTTTGACCCACTCCTGCAGAGAGGTTGCAGAGCTGAAATATGGGCAGGAACTCGTCGCATCGGTCAAGCAGGATGAGATGTTGAACGAACTGTTCGATACGTCGAAACTGCGGCTCTATAACTCTGTAACCCGCGAAACGTTTCCCTATCAGGGCCGCATCACCGACCTGATTGAGAACCGAAAGCTCTTTGCGGATCTTGATGTGCCGCCGCTGGACCCCGCGACAGACAGAGCGATGATTTGCGGTTCGGCAGAGATGCTCAAGGATACCAAGGCTCTGTTGGAAAAGGCAGGTCTTACAGAGGGTGCAAACAACCGGCCCGCCGAGTTTGTCATCGAGCGCGCGTTTGCCGGATGATCAGCCGGCGGCTTTCGGCTCACCTGCCAGGTCTTCTCCTGTGCGTGACAATAGGCCTGCTCGCAAATTTCTTGAGCAGGGCAGCAAATTGGTCCAGCGGGATTCTTCTGATTGATCCCTTTACCTGTGCGATTGTCATCGGAATAGTGGTCAAATCATTCTTAAAGGTTCGGGCGATCTTCGGCTCTGGAATCCGTTTCAGCTCGATAGTCTTGCTGGAAATTGCTGTTTTTTTCCTGGGTTTCTCGCTCGACTTCGGCGTTTTCCAGGGCAGCGACATTGTCTTCGTCGGCGGCGTACTCGCACTTGTAGGTCTGATGCTTGTTGTCAGTTTCACGATTTGCCGTGCGGTGGGCTTGCCGGAGCATCTTGCCGTTCTCGTGGCATGCGGCAATTCGATCTGCGGAAACGCTGCCATCGCTGCGGTCGCTCCCGCCGTGCAGGCTCGCAACGAAGATGTGGTTGCGGCAGTGACCTTCAGCTCGATACTAGGTGTCTTGTTCGTTGTTTCACTTCCGCTTCTCGCACCGATCATGGGTCTCGACGCGTTCCAGTTTGGAACCTTCGCTGGTCTTACGGTCTATGCCGTTCCACAGGTAGTAGCCGCGACAGCACCCGTGAGTTTTCTCAGCACGCAAGTTGGCACTGCGGTCAAACTTGTTCGTGTTTTGATGCTGGTGCCGGCCGTGCTGGTAGCTCCGCTGCTGCTGCGCAATCGCGACAGCCCTCGTCGCAGAGCGTCAAGTCCACGTTTTCATCTCGTCAAAATTCTGCCTTGGTTCATCCCGGGCTTCCTCGTTGCTGCCTGGTTGAACAACACAGGGTTTGTTCCTGCAAAAGCTTCGAGCCTGAGCTCTGATATTTCACGTGCCCTGTTTTTGATTGCCATGTCTGGGCTTGGGTTAAGCGTGGATTTGCGCCGGCTTCTCTCAATAGGCCCTAAGTTGGTTATCAGCATATGCCTGTCCCTCGCGATGCTCTCTCTGGCAAGTTTCTTTTTTGTAAAGTCGCTTTCTTAGCGGCTCGCAATTGGCTGTTTCCGGAAAGACAACAGGAGGCAGATCCGCGTTTTTTTCGATCCTTGAGGACGTGCTTGGCATATTCTCTGGCCCAGTCCCGGAAAGTAAATCGAATGCCCCGAACCGCAACGCTTTCGATATTCACGCGCCCACCCGCACAATCGATCTGCGTGTTTCGGATGGATGGGCGACCAGATTCTAGCCAGTGCCGTCCCAATGTGGACCTAACCCAAAGATTGAATAATTCGCTTGGCGAAATAGTCTGAAAACATGGATAAGCTGATCCCGCACTCAAATTCGTGCCGAGCGCTGAGTGAATTTGAGTACAATCGAAACAGGTTACGCGGATAGACGAAGTTTAAATTTCTCGCCGATAACGGCAAAAAAATGCCATTCAAAAAATGGGAAATCAAGCGCCTAAAGAAAAGAATGGCGGACAGAGAGGTTGTGCAATAGGCCTTGAAAGTCAAATGCTTGCCTTGTCCAACGCAAAAATAAGTGACGTTGAAAAGATTGAGGAAATCAGCGCAGCGTCCAACCGGATAAAAGGGGCTGTGCCCCGGCTCAATCAGCATCGGACCACGATTACTGATCCTGCGATCTAAGAGCTGCGAAAGCGGTTCCAACGCACCGCCCATGACGCCATCAAAGCCACGAACGAAGCGCAGGCGACTAAATTGTTCGTAAGTGGTGTTTAGTTACGTCGTCAATCCACGGTACACTTATGAATGAATTGCTTCGCGAGTTGGAGAAGTCAGTAGAATATTGCATGGGTCCTTTCCAGCTGTTGACCTAAAGCGGGGTGGGCGGCAGCGCAGTCACCAAAACTACTTGCGGTGCAAGCTAACCTGCTTTTTTGTTGTTTTTTTTCAATTATTAGGGCCAACCGACAGAGTGCAATCCGGATCTTGTCTTCTGAGGAATACCTCTTCCGCGTCTTACGGCGGATGTCCTTCACCGTACGATCAGCTGCATCCCGATGACGCTCGCTCTTCTGTCTCATACTTCACTCCTGATCGGTGAAGATGAGCCAAAGCCTCTCGCTTAAGCAATCAGCTTATCGGGACCCATAGGCGCTGACGGGGAATAGTGCCGGTGTGGCTTTCGGCGGTTTCATTGACGAAGTCGCACCAGATGCATGGAGAGAGGTCATGGCCTGTTCCCCCGTCTGGGAAATCAGACCCGTTACACCAAGTAGTTTGGAAAGGATCATACCCGTGCCAACATCCAGTCCCAGATTGATAATGCTAATGATTTGGGCTTCATCGCCAAAGCGCATGAGTTCACGTCCGGCGTCACCGTAAAGCCCGGCGCGGTTCAGACTTTGTTGCTAAGATGATAATAACGGTCTTGCATAAAGAATTGGATTGGATGAACGGATTCGATCCGGGGAAATTTGGCACGCATTGGATTTGTGAGTATCGACGAATGAGTTTTCCAGCATGAACCGGTCTGAGCAAATCTGCGCTGCCCTTCGAACGGCCATTCTTGAACGCGCCCTGCTGCCTGGCATGAAGCTGCCTGAGGATACCTTGGGTGAACGTTTTGGTTCAAGCCGGACAATCGTGCGCCAGGCGTTGGAGCGGTTGGCGGCCGAAAGTCTTGTCGAGTTGCGCCGCAACCGGGGTGCCGTTGTTGCGACGCCGAGCCTGGAAGAGGCCCGGGACCTGTTTGATCTGAGAAGCCAGATTGAAGATCTTGTCATCTGCCGATTGATCCGGAACTTCAACGAAGACCATGTGAAGCGTCTCAACGCGCATCTCGAAAAAGAGGTCGCAGCGGAAGCTGGTCCGGAACCGGTTTCAATTCGACTTGCAACGGAATTTCATATTCTGCTGGCGCAACTCACCAAGAGCCCGGTCTTGATACGTTATGTCGAGGAAATTGGGTATCGCTGCGGGCTGACATTGGCCCTTTACTCAAGGCCTCACTCCAGCGATTGTGGCATCCAGGAGCACCGTGAAATCATAGATGCCTTGTCGAGTGGAGACGAAGCGCGTGCGAGAGACCTCATGGGAAGTCACCTCGGCGCAGTGGCAGACCGGGCCTTGATCAAGCCCGAAACTGAAGGGCCGTCCCTTTACCTCGACGCCCTTGAACCCTATGCGCGTGCGGTCCGTGAAGACAGCTGATTAGGCCGGAACTGTCAGGCCTGTATACCCAAGCGGGTCAGGATCCGTTCTGCGCTGTCGTTCCAGACATCCATCTTGACGATCTTGCCGCTCTCCACCTCGAAACGGTCCACATAACGATTACCTTCAAAAGGACTTCCGTCAGGCCATTGTCCGTAGAGCGTGCCGACAGAATAGACCACCGTACGCTCACCGTCTGTTGCGACGTCAAACGTATTCATTTTCTTTTTCACCCACTTATAGCGGCCTGCATTGAAGGATGTTGGTCCAGACGGGTGATCGTAAACTCGGCCACCTGTAAAGGTGATGACGACTTGTTCAGAAACAAATGTGGCCGCCAAGTCTGGGTCCGGCTTCATCGACGCTTCCAGATAATCTCGCACTATCCGAGCTTCTTCAGGCATCTCTGGATGCATTTGGTCTGCGGTGGTCATTGCTTATCTCACTGAAAATATGATCTGAACAAACTATAGACGGAAGCCGAATATTTGCATGCAAATTTTGTATGCAAAGATTGCATGCAATTTAGGCGACTTTAACCAAACTTGTGTGCGCCGCAAGCGCTCTACTGAATTAAGATGTTGTAAAAAAACAACTTTTTTAGGTGGCATGTCACTTGCTTGGTCTCCTGTATTCGGGCTCAAGGTCCGGAAAAGCATAGGAGTCAGTTATGAATTCAGCTAAATTTCTTCCGAAAGTAACCCGGCGTGTTCTGATGTCCGGCGTGGTTGGTATCGCAGTTGTGGCCGGTTTGCCGGCATACGCCGCTGATACGATCAAAATTGGCCTGGTTGCCGCTTTGAGTGGGCAATCGGCAAAATCAGGGCAAGCAATTACCCGTGGTCTTACGATTGCAATCGATGAAATCAATGGCAAGGGCGGTGTGCTCGGTAAACAGCTCGTGCTGGTAAGCCGGGATGACGAAAGCAATCCGGGCAAGGGATTGGTTGCCGCCCGTGAACTGGTTCAGCGCGAAGGTGTCGCGGCCCTGATAGGAGGTCTGGATACGCCAGTCTCCTTTGCCATTGTGCCATTCGCCAACCAGTCGAAGATACCATTCGTGGGGCCGTGGGCGGCTGGTACGGGGATCACGAAAAACGGGGCTGAGGAAAACTACATTTTCAGGGTCTCCGCGGTCGACGAATTTGTCGATGAAGCGATTACGGAATACCTGATTTCAAATTACGGCGCCAAGAAACCTGGCATGATCCTGATCAATAACCCGTGGGGTGAATCCAACGAGAAAGGATTGACCAAAGCGCTTGAGAAACGCGGTATGGAACATGCGGGAATCGAGAAATTCGAAAGCAATGACATTGACGTCGTCCCGCAACTGACCAGGCTCAAGGAAAACGGCGCTGACGGTCTTTTCGTGGTGGCCAATGTTGCACCGACCGCACAGGTGGTAAAGTCGCTGGACCGGATGGACTGGGACGTGCCGATGGCGTCGCATTGGGGTCCGGCAGGTGGTCGTTTCACCGAACTGGCTGGCAAGAGCGGCGAAAAGCTGCATTTCATTCAGACCTACCTCTTCACGGAAGGCGATGCGAAGGGTGAGGCAATGTTTGCCAAGCTCCAGGAGACATTCCCCGAGATCGAGACGATGGCTGATGTAACGCCGGCAACAGGCATAGCCAACGCCTATGACGCGATGTTGCTGTTAGCAGCTGCTATCGAAAAAGCCGGTTCAACCGACGGACCTGCCATCCGGCAGGCGATGTACGAAATCGAGAATGTCGAAGGTTTGATCAAGACCTACGCCAACCCTTTCACACCTGAAGACCAGGACGCCATCGCGCCTGAGGACTATGTTTTCGCGCATTTCGTCGAAGGCGAAATCATTCCGATCAAGGAATAACGCGTTTTCGTGAGCCTTCCGCACATTAGTGCGGGAGGCTGGTCTGTTCCGGGCCGACGCCCGACATATTGTGGAATTGCCTCATGACGTTGATGATTGCAGCTATCGTGACCGGAATTGGCCTCGGCAGCATGTATGGACTTATCGCACTCGGTTTCCAGATCACCTATTCCGTCTCATCCACGGTGAATTTCGCGCAGGGCAGTGTGGTCATGCTGGGTGCGGTGCTTGGTTATGTCTTTACAGAGCGCCTCGATTTGATCTGGTGGCTGGCCTATCCGCTGGCAATCGTGTGTTGCGGTTTCTTCGGGATGTTCGTCGAAGCGCTCCTGGTTCGGCCATTTGTCGCACGGGGTTCCGAAGCTTGGTTGATGGCGACGGTCGCCGGTGGAATTTTCCTCGATAATGCGGTTTTGTTTTCCTTCGGCAACGAGCCGCGCACATTACCCTCCGCGCTCGCGGAGACCACCTGGCAGTTCGCTGGTACAGGCATTTATCCGCAGCAGCTTCTTATCCCGATCGCCGCCGTCGTCGTTGCGCTGTCTCTCCACTTCCTGTTTCGAAAAACCCTGCACGGCCGGGCTTTGCTCGCCGTTGTTCAAAACACTCAGGCGGCGCGGCTCATGGGTATCAACACCACGATGATGATTTCGGGATCCTTCGCGATCTCCGCTATGCTGGCCGGGTGCGCCGGCCTGCTGATTGCACCTCTGTTTTCGGTGCATTCCGATATGGGCACGCTGTTCGGGCTCAAGGCGTTTGCCGTTGCAATCCTGGGCGGGATGACTTCCGCGTCCGGCGTAATGCTTGCCGGATTTATCTATGGGCTGACGGAGGCGCTGGTTACGGCCTATCTCGGCTCATCATCGACCTATATCGTCGTGTTTTCTCTCGTGATTCTTGCGCTCACTGCAAAACCTGATGGTCTTTTCGGCCAGCCTGCTGTCAAGAAGGTCTGAGGGTGAACGCATGTCATATTCGGCAAAACGCATTGGCCTTGACCTTCTGATACTTGGCACGACGCTGGCAGGGATCCTTGCAGTGTTGTTCACCGGTGGATACACGCAATTTGTCATTGGGCTGGTCGCCCTTACAACCATTTTGGGAACCGGATTGAATGTCCTTTACGGACTGACCGGTCTAGTCTCTCTGGGGCAGGTCGGATTTTTTGCCATTGGTGCCTATGCCTGTGGCATCGCAACCCTTTCGGGACTTTCCTTCTGGATCGCCTTACCATTGGCGACTGTCGTCACTGGCCTCGCAGGCGGCCTGCTGGCTGTTCCCGCCGTCCGCATGGCGGGACCGTTCCTGGCAATGGTCACGATCGCCTTTGCATTTATCGTTGAGCATGGCGCGGTCGAATGGCGCAGCGTGACCGGAGGTCAGAACGGACTCATGGGTTTTCCGATGCCTGAGATCGGTGGGTATCTGTTCTCCGAACGTGATCTTGTCCTGCTTTCGATCGCACTGGCGGGATTGTCGACCTATCTGTTTCGCAGGCTTGCAGACAGCGGTTGGGGAATGGCAATGACGGGTATGCGGGACGCGGAAATCGCAGCCTCGTCACTTGGTTACAGACCTTTCGTGGTCAAGTCTGCCGCGTTTGTCATTGCCGCGGCAATGGCAGGTCTGGCGGGCGGGCTGTTCACACCCTTGATGATGTTCATTGCCCCCAGCAATTTTCCCTTCTCGCAATCGATTCTTTTCCTGTTCGCGATCCTGATAGGCGGGGCCGGCGCGGTTTTGGGCCCACTGGCCGGTGCACTCGTGACGGTTTTGTTGCCCGAGTTTCTGTCCGGGTTGGCGGAATACCGGCTTTTGTTCTTTGGGGGACTGTTGGTTGGCGTTTTGCTGCTGGCTCCAAGAGGCATTGCCGGAACTGTTTCTGTGCTGTTGCCAGCGCGCCCGCGTGTGATTTCAGCTGATGACGCAGATCAAATTGAAACCTTCCTGACAAAGGGAAACGCCGGTGCAACGCTGGAAATCGAGGATCTTGGAATTTCCTTTGGTGGAGTGCACGCGGTCGACGGTGTGACCTGTTCGATCCGGCCCGCAGAAGTGACCTCGATAATCGGACCCAACGGGGCAGGAAAAACAACCATCCTGAACATGGTCAGTGGCTTTTATGCGCCCTCTGAAGGCCGGATTCTGCTCAATGGCAGGGATCTGGCGGGTGCGTCTGCTCATTCGGTGGCACGGGCGGGAATTTCGCGCACTTACCAGACCACGAAGCTTTTCGAAAACCGGTCCGTTGTCGCTAATGTGGTCGCCGGCCTTTATAGGGGAACTCTTGGAAATCCACTGAAGGATTCTCAATCATCTTCGAATCTGGCACTGGCCGCCGGCCTGTTACAGTACTGCGGTTACCATGGTGACCTCGACAAGCGTGCCGGTGACTTGCCCCACGTGGATCGACGGCTTGTGGAGATCGCGCGCGCGCTGGCAATGCGGCCTGAAGCCCTGCTTCTTGACGAACCCGCGGCAGGATTGATGCGCTCCGACAAGGATGCGCTTGGCAAACTTCTTCTCCGGATCTCGAGGCTTGGTCTTGCAGTTGTTATTGTTGAACACGACATGGATTTGGTCATGGGTATCTCCGATCGAATTCAGGCTCTGGATGCCGGGAAATCAATCGCGTTCGGCACGCCGTCCGAGATCCAGGCAAATGCGCTTGTTATCGCAGCCTATCTTGGTGGCGGCAGCTCGAAAGCTCACCCACGCCATGGAGAACTGGAAATGGTGGAGACACCCATTTTGTCCACCTTGCAACTGGAAGCAGGGTATGGCGCGGCACCTGTCTTGAAAGACGTATCCATTCGGGTCAGGCCAGGAGAAATGGTTGCCTTGCTCGGCGCTAATGGCGCGGGGAAGTCGACGTTCCTGTCTGCTCTTGCCGGACTCCATCGCCCGGTCAGTGGTCGTATCATCCTGAATGACGCGCCTGTTCACCACTTGGCACCCCATGACCTCGTCGAACGGGGGTTGGTTCTTGTTCCCGAAGGAAGGCAGGTCTTTCCGGAGTTGAGTGTTCTGGAGAATATCGAGCTTGGTGCCTACAAACGTCGCAGTGATAGAATACGCAGTGACATGGATGTGCTACTGGACCGTTTCCCCCGCCTCAAGGATAGACTGCATAGCCGTGCGGGTCTTCTTTCTGGTGGCGAACAGCAGATGATGGCAATCGCGCGCGGCCTCATGTCCAAACCGGAAATTCTTTTGCTGGACGAACCTTCGCTCGGCCTGGCTCCGGCCATTGTCAATGAGCTCTACGCCATTCTGGGAGAACTGAGAGACGAAGGAACCACTATTTTGCTGGTCGACCAGATGGCGACAATGGCCCTCTCGGTCGCCGACTATGCCTACGTTCTGGAACAGGGCCAAGTGGTCGTCGAAGGTGTTGCGAGCGATCTGGTTTCCGATCCCCGGCTAACGGCTGCCTATCTGGGAGGTGGAGAGCCAGCGGCAATCCGTCAGGAGGCAATGGTGTGAGCGATCTTGTCATTCGTGAGGTCAGATTGCCGGGCTATTCGTTCAATGTAGACGTTCTTGTCAGAAGTGGTCTGATCGCAGCGATAGAACAAAACATCTCGACCAGTGCGTTGGAGATTTCAGGTGCGGGGGCACTTCTTACACCAGGCTTCGTCGAAAGCCACATTCACCTCGACAAGTCTTGCATTCTCGACCGCTGCCACAATGCGACAGGGACGCTGGATGGCGCGATTGCCGCGGTCAACCAGGCAAAAAAGGGGTTCACGGAAGACGACGTTTACCGGCGAGGCACTCGGGTCCTCGAAAAAGCGATAATCCAGGGCACCAACGCGATGCGAACCCATGTCGAGATCGACCCGGGTATCGGTCTGACCGGCTTTAACGCCATCATGCGATTGAAACGAGATTTCGCATGGGCACTCGATCTGCAAGTCTGCGTTTTTCCGCAAGAGGGTCTGACCAACAATTCGGGAACGCAAAAACTTCTGGAGGAGGCAATCCAAAATGGCGCGGATGTTCTTGGCGGTTGTCCATACACCGACGCTGATCCAATTGCCCAGATCCGGATCCTCTACGAATTGGCCGCCCGTTATGATCTGGATCTCGACTTTCATTTGGATTTTGATCTTGATCCCGGGTGGCGGCATCTCGATGAAATTGCTCGCCAGACATTGGCCTTCGGATGGCAGGGCAGGGTTGCTGTCGGACACGTGACAAAACTTTCCGTTTTGCCTCCACCTCAGCTGGTGGACACAGTGTCGTTGGTGAAGGATGCCGGTATCGCCTTGACGGTCTTGCCCGCAACGGACCTGTTCCTGATGGGGCGTGATCGTGATCATCTGGTTCCGCGCGGTGTTGCGCCAGCGCATGTTTTTCATGCGAATGGGGTTTGTTGCACCATTGCGACAAACAATGTGCTCAATCCGTTTACACCATATGGGGATTGTTCATTGACGCGTATGGCCAATCTTTTTGCCAATGTGCAGCAGCTCAGCACAGCCGCCGAACTTGAGGCTTGTTTTGAAATGATCACTTCCGCAGCAGGGCAATTGATTGGCAAGGAGCAAATCTTGGCTATCGGAGAAGAAGCGACATTTGTTGCCCTTCCTGCGGAGACGGGTGCTCAGGCGATTGCAGAAATTGCGAGACCTACCTGGGGAATGAAACGAGGGCGTTTGAGCTTCGAACAACCTGCCGCACGCCTGTTGTCGCCTGGCACGGTGTAAAGGCCGCAAAAAGCACTTGAAACCGTCTAACATGCTCATCAAACAAGAAAGCCTGCTCCGATGGAGCAGGCCGATTGAAACAATTGGACATTCGTGAGGCCGGAAAAGATTCTCGGCTACAAGAAAGCCACCTAGGTGATAGAGCCGTCGACACCTTCGATCAGGTAATCGGTTCCCCAGAGCGCTCCGTCGTAGAGTCCTAGCGTACCTTCGACAACGATCTTGCCGGTGTTGTCTTTCAATGGCCCAACAAAGATCGGTGCGCCGCCTTTCAGTTCTTCAATTGCAGCCAAGGCGGCTGTTATCGCGTTTTCGCTTGCGCCAGCGCCAAACGCGGTCGAGGCGACCATGTTCTTGTCGTAACCACCTTCGTTGAGGTTGGGCAGTTTCTCGCCTTTTTGAATGAGTTCTGCATATGCGGTATAGACGGTTCCCCATTTGAGTTCTGCACCGGTTATGAAACCGTTCGGTGCCAATGGTGACTGGTCCGCGTTGTGGCCGCAGCTCTTCACGCCGCGTCCTTCAGCGGTTTCGATCACGACTTTCGGGCTGTCCACGTGGCAGGCAAGGATGTCGCAACCCGCATCGACCAGCGCATTCGCCGCTTCAGCCTCGCGGACCGGCAGAGACCATTCCCCTGTAATAATCAATTGCACTTTAACGTTTGGATTTACCTTGCGCGCCCCGAGCGTAAACGCGTTGATGTTGCGCAAGACAAGTGAAATTGGCTTTGCTGCTATGAAGCCGATCTTGTTTGTTTTGGTTGAAAGGCCTGCGGCGACACCGTTTACATAGTGGGCCTGATCCAGATAGCAGAAGTAGCCGCCAAGATTTTCCGGGTGCTTGTCCGCCGACCATAATGAAGTCGGGTGCCGCAATTCCACATCAGGATATTTCTTTGCGGTATCAATCATGAAGGGGTCAAAATAGCCGAAACTGGTTGGAAACAGCAGGCTTGCGCCATCGAGTTCGATCATCGACTCCATGGACTTTGTGACTGCGTTGGTCTCCGCAACATTTTCTTCTTCAACGACAGTCACATCAGGGATGTCTTTCAATGCCTGTGCGGCTACCGCGTGCGCCTGGTTCCAGCCAAAATCGTCCTTGGGTCCAACATAGATCATGCCGATCGTGGTTGTCGACGCGCGTGTGAGGGTTGGTATCGAGGCAGCCAGCGCCAGACCGCCAGTTCCTGCCAGAAACGTTCTGCGGTTGAATGTGAAATTACTCATATCTGTTCCCTTCAAAATACTATTCAGCGCACAACTTTCCCGTTCCCGGCGGATCGGCGCCCTGGCGTTGCAGCGTTTAAGCTACCGCTTCTGTTAAGTGTCGTGAGTGTCCGCTTGCAGCGGCTTCTGTGCGACTGCCGGTTGCCGGTCAGCTGCTTGCGACGGCTTATGGCCGCCGGTTCTCCCAGTGTCAGGCTGAACGAATGCTAATCCGCCAAAGCGTCATGCCTGACGCTTCACTTGTCTTTCGTGGATTGCGATCGTGTCGGTTGCTTGTTCGGCCTGTATTTCGCTCGCGTGGCGGCTCAGAATCTCGGAGAGCCTCGGCCCGTTTTTTACATCGTCATTCAAAGCCCGCCTTTCGACCAGGCTGACATGATGATCCATTTGCCGCACAGCTTCCTCAATATTTCCCTCGCGCAGTGCGATTACGACATTCCTGTGTTCGTCGACGGCGCAATCTGTGGCGTGGGGCCGTCCGTAAAGAGCCAGGATCAGTGAACAACGCGAAACAAGTTGGGTAACGTAGTCGATTAGGACAGGGTTCTGCGTGAGTTCCGCAAGCAATATGTGAAATTCCGCAGCAAGTCGAACCGATATGCGTTCGTCGCCAGTTTCTCTAGCTGCATCTTCCTTATTGAGATGACTCTCCAAAAGGGTGCCGTTTTCTGAAGTCCAGGTTTCCGCCACGATCCTGATGACTTCGCGTTCCAACGCCCGGCGAACACGAAAAACATCCTTGGATTCCGACAAGCTGGGTCGTGCGACGGTTGCTGTCTTTTTGCCGCCAGCTTCTACAAGGCCGTCGCTTTGCAGACGGGCAAGAGCCTGCCTGACAAGCGTCCGACTGATGTTGAAGGGTGCACCGATTTCGTCCTCGGGCAGTTTCGTGCCCGGCCCGAGGTCTTGCTCGATGATCGCCTGACGAAGTGCACGATAGACTGTTTCAGCGCGTGTGAGTTTTTTCATCTCGACACTCATTTAATTTGGTTGCCTTAGTTAAGTATGCAATATCGAACAAATCAAGTATACAAAATGACCTAATTTCAGGCATGAATTGCCTAAAAAATGCCCTTCGTAGCGTGCCCCAATGATGCTTATGTGTGTGAGGTACAGTGGATTCTATCAAAAGAAATCCACTCACAGATTTAATCGATACTTGATTAGGTCATTTAGTATACAAGATGGAGTGAAAATGGGATCCGAAGATGGCAAACGACACCGTCTTGTTCTCTCGCTCAATCAGCAGCAAATCGAGCTGGTTGACAGGACGATCGCAAACGGTTTCGCAGAAAGCCGGGAGGCGCTTTTTCGCCTCGCATTGAAGGAGTATGACGAACGCAGGGGGGCTAAAGCAGATGCCTGACACTGCTGCGGTCAAGAAGGCTCAGTCACGCAATGAGCGCCGGTTGCTAGACACACGGATATTGGAGCCGGGAACGGGAAAAGCCTTTGAATTACGCAAGGGCGAGGTCTTAAGGATCGAGCAGGCAGTAGGCAATCAATGCGTCGATTTCAATTGTTTCAACCTGCATGACTACAAGGAATTCATGCATTGCGGGCGCACACGCACTGTGCACGGGTTCAATCCGACAGAGGGTGACTTTCTCTGGTCTGCTCCGCCGCGCGAAAATGCGATGCTTTACATATTGAAAGATACGGTCCGGCGTAACGACGTATTGTTTCCCAGGTGCAGCGCATTTCTTTACGAAAGTGCATACGGTTTTGATGTTCACACCAATTGCCATGACATCCAGGCTGAAGCACAGCGCGAGTATGGTCTGACACCGGATGATGTACATGACAGCTTCAATTTCTTCATGTGTACTGAAGTTGCGCGAGATGGGCGAGCGACAATCACGCGTCAGAACTCCAACAAGGGCGATCATGTAGATTTGGTTGCAATGATGGATGTCCTTGCTATTCCGAATGTCTGCGGTGCCGACATCATGCGTACCAGCAATTTCGCATTGAAGCCGGTCAGGATTAGCATTTTCGAAGCAAGTGAAAACGACTTGGCCGCTGTTCCGAACGTTGCATCCATGAAAAGTCAGCGGACGCCGGACCAGTTCCGCAACGCTCAGATCAAGGCGACCCGTGAGCTTGTTGCTGATCCGGATTATGTACCCGAGTTCGTAAACACCCCCATCGAGGAAGAACAAATTGTCCTCGAGCTTGATGAAGCGGAGTGGGCCATTTTCGAGGAACATGCTCGTCGGGACATTTATGGCGACGACCACGGGGCGGCGTTTCGCGATATTCTGTTTAGCTGGTGGGAGGACCGGTTCCTGAATGCTGCAAGCGGTGCTCCGTCCACTTCCGGCAAAACACATGATTGAGAACGCCGACATTCGGGAGTTTCTGATCCGGAGTCGATCCACCATTATTGGAGTGGATAAAAACCTGCGCGAAGAAGTGCAGGAAGGTGCCGGTATCCATGTTCGAAATGGTGTTGTCGAGGCGATCAGGCCGTATGAGCGACTGAGGGCCGAATATCCGGAGCTGCCTTTGGAGGGGGGAGCCGACGCAATTGCCTTTCCGGGCCTGATCAACGGCCACCATCATTCGGGGCTGACCCCGTTTCAGCTCGGTGTACATTATGGACCGCTGGAACTCTGGTTGCCGCAATTCCGGGGCATGCGGTATGTCGGACACAGGCTGGATACACTCTATTCTGCAATCGAAATGCTGGAATCGGGAACGACGACAGTCCAGCACATTCATCCTGGCCTAACAGGGGATCAGGATAACTGGACGGACCTGTCGACCCAGGTCATTCGCGCTTATCGCGAAATTGGCATGCGGGTTTCATTTTCCTTTATGGTTCGAGACCGAAACCAGCTGGTTCATGAAGACGATGATGTGTTTCTGGCCAGCTTGCCGGAAGATGACGCGACCTACTGGCAGCCAATACTCGCTGGCAGCAAGGCCCCGATCAAATGCCACCTGGAATGGTTCAAAGCACAAAAGTCTGTTTGGGCCGGTGCCGACCCGGTTGGTGTTTCCTGGCAGTTGGCGCCAGCCAATCTGCATTGGTGTACGGATGAATGCCTGCTGGCAATTTTCGATACGGCAATGCGGACGCGGTCCAAGGTCCATATGCATCTTGTGGAGACACAGTTTCAGGCCGAATATTCATACCGGACATACGGAAAATCCGCAGTCCGCCACCTGGCCGATCTTGGTTGCCTGACCAGTAACTTGACCATCGGGCATGGTATCTGGGTCGACGAAAAAGACCTCGACCTCATTCACGAATGCGGCTGTTCGATCTGCCACAATGCGAGTTCCGGGCTGCGTCTTGCGAGCGGTATCGCTCCGGTCAACGAGATGCTCAAGAAAAGCATACCTGTCTGCTTGGGCATTGATCAGGCCGGGCTCAATGACGACCGGGACATGTTTCAGGAAATGCGGCTCGCTTGGGCCCTCCACAGAGAGCCCGGCCTCGAAACCTTCAGGCCTTCCGCGGGGCATATTTTCAAGATGGCGACCGAGCACGGGGGAGCGACGACGGGTTTCGACCGTCAAATCGGCAGGCTGGATGTCGGGAAAGCAGCCGACATCGTCCTGGTCAAGTGGAACGATATTGCACGCCCCTTTATCGACCGAGGCATTCCACTCATTGACGCGTTGCTGCAACGAACCAAGAGAATGCCGGCGGACACCGTGTTTGTCGGTGGACGAAAGGTGGTTGAAGAAGGCCAGGTGACGTTAATCGACCGCGACTCGATTTACGACGAAATCAAGGACCGGCTTATGTTGCCGTTGTCGCTGGAGGAGGTCGAAGCTCGTCAAAGGACTGCCTGCCTACTTGATCACATCGACCACTGGTTCAAATCCCGATACCCGACCGAAGTTCAACATCATTATCGCTTCAACGCAGCCGCTGGTTCGATTGACCCGTCTCGCAAATAGTCAATACAAAGTGGCTACTTGCGCGCCAGAAACGACCACATAGAAGCCACACAGGTATTTCCGCTTTGCTGTTGGTTGTTTTTAAGGCCGCCAGTCTCCTTATGGCCCAGAATCTGACAAACGTTCATTCCGCAACGAATGCCGCTTCCCGCCCGGATTGCGCACTTTGAAAAACGGCCCGCTTCGGCACTTCCGGCCCTGAGCTGACTTAGGTGCTTTGTGCGGTGGTACTCCGGATCGATTGCACTTTTGCTGTAAAATTCGTTTCTGGAAAGCACCATGGAACCGATATGATGTTTACCCAGACGTTTAAGTGGAGGCGCCTGAACTGCTTGTCCGGCACAATTGTATTGCGACCAGACCGAGAATGATCTCCAAGACCGCATAGATCACAAGGAGCCAGTGCGGAAGACCGTCCAAAATGAAACTCAAGATGCGTCCGGCAGCTAGCCCAAGCATAAACACGGCACATCCTATAAGAGCCGGTCTTTCCATAGTCTTGCTAAACTCACCCCAAACCCACAGCACAACCATGGTAAAGTAAAGCCCCATCACCGCTCGCAGGATATGAGTGAGGTTGACCGTATCGATAGTGATGTCAAAGAGGAACGGCAGCGATGTCGCTGGCATGGCGCCGTAACCAAGCGCTATGGGGATCAGTCCGACTGAGCAGAAGAGCAGGAAAACGCGATTTGTCATGATGCAATCTTAAAAAATGTGCAGTCCTTTTAGACCAGTTTGGGATGCTGATTACTTGCAAACTCTCGTTCACTGGGCCGCACAAATTGCCAAGGCCATGGGTGGCAGTCTGCAGAGCCTGTCCGAAACCGTCCGCCCGAAAAACCGCCGGGACGCATGGTGTGGAAAGCGGCTATTGAACGAAAGGGATGATGTCGTTTTTTTTCGATGGGCTATAGTCCGGTTAAAGTTACATTTCGGAGGGCACTAATGGCTGATTTTAATGAAATGAAGGTTCTTTACGGCGTTACGGAAGACGATTTTGCAGCTGTCAGGAAGCTGGGCGAAGTCGTGACACCCAAGATGGACCAGTTCATTGAGCAGCTTTACGCCTATTTCCGGGAATCGCTCGGGTCCTATTTTGAAGTCCACTTTCCGGACGACGAGACCCTAGCGCGGGCGCAATCATTCGCCCGGCGCGCCTGGTTCGATTTTTTCAAAGGCCAATGGGATGAACCATATATCAACAGCCGCGCCAAGATCGGCGATGTGCACGCACAGCTTCAAATCGAGCCCCGGCACTATCTGGCCGCCATGAACAAGGCATACGAGCTTTGGACCAAAACCCTCCATGAAGGGGAAGTGGAGGCCTCCGATTGGCAGGATCTGTCTGAAGCGACCCGGCGCGTGATCCATATGGAAGCTGCCATGGTTGTCGATGTCTATTCACGCCGGACGGGTGAGGTCATTGCGCAACAAAGCCGGGCAATGATCGATATGAGCACGCCAATTGCCGCTATCTGGTCCGGTGTGCTCATGCTTCCCATCGTCGGCATTCTGGATTCCCAGCGCGCGGAAGACATCATGCTTCGGATGCTGGAAAAAATCGCCGAAAAACAAGCCAGGATGTTCATTCTGGATATATCCGGCGTCGCGGTTGTCGATACCGCCGTTGCCAACCATCTCATCCGCATGACCAAAGCGGCCCGTTTGATGGGCTGCGATACCATTGTGTCAGGCCTGTCTCCGGCGGTGGCCCGAACGATTGTCGAGCTGGGCATCGAGGTTGGAGAAATGCGCACCACCGGCACCTTGCAGGATGCCCTGAGCCTGGCATTCAAGCATGTCGGTCAGGAGGGTGGACCTGGTGGCAACTGAAGACACGATTGTGCTTCAACCGGTCGGATCGGTTGTCATCGTGCCTCTTCGTGAGCCGATAGGATATAGCGTCATTCGAACGTTACAGAACAAGGTGCTGGACTATCTGCACAGCCGGGGGGCGCGCGGCATCGTTTTCGATATGACAGGCGTTGAGGTTCTCGACGCACAGGACTTTGACGACATAGCCAAAGTGGTGAAGGCTGCCGAAGTAATGGGGGCGAATGTTGTAATAGCAGGTCTTCGTCCGGGCGTTGCGGCAGGGCTCGCCATGCTGGATGTTGATGGCAGTTGGGTGAACTCAACCAGGACCGTTGATCAGGCACTGGATCTGCTGTCATGAGTGACGACAAAAGGGTTGTCCACATCCGAACAACAGCGGACATTCACAACGCCATCTTCGCGGTGCAGGCACTGGCGCGCGAAAACGGCATGAAAGAAGGCGTCAGCGCCGCCATTGCCACCGCCGTCAGTGAACTGGTCACCAATGTCCTCAAATATGCCGGCACCGGGCGTGTCAGCTACCAGACGGTCAAGCGCGCAAAAAGACTCGGGATCGAAGCGGTCGTTCAAGATACCGGTCCTGGCATCATGGATATTGAAGAGGCCATGAAGGAAAGTGTGTCGACAAGCGGAACACTCGGGCTGGGTCTTCCAGGTGCCAAGCGGTTGGTCGATGAATTTGAAATAACCAGCACGGTGGACCGGGGGACGACAGTGAAGGTCGTCAAGTGGGGCTGAAATGGAGCTCGACTGGAACGTTGAAATACGTTCGTATCAGGGGGCCCCGCGCGGCGGAGACATGGGGCTTGTCATCCCGTTGGAAGATGGCGCCCTTGCAGCGCTGGTGGATGCCACCGGGCATGGCTTGCCGGCCTATGCAGTTGCGCAAACAGTTCGCAAGACCCTTTTTGACAGAACGAATTTCCAACCCGATGTCCTGTTGAACGACCTGGATGTCGTTCTTGAAGGTTCCATCGGCGCGGCAATCTCGTTGGCGCGCATCTATTCCGACCGTATCGACTTTGCGGGCGTCGGAAACGTGAATGCGATCATTGGCGGAAACCAGCTTCTGGTTCGAACCGGAATAGTCGGTCAACGCATGCGCACACCACACCTTACCACTGCGGCTTTTCCAGAAGATACCTGGTTTGTCATGTACACCGACGGCGTTGCTCGACCAAGATCCATACCTGCCGGCAATGCGGCAACAGCCTCACGCCAGTTGATAGAAAATGCCGGCAGCGATCACGATGATGCGGGTGTGCTGATGGCCCGCTGGAAACGGCCGATCTGATGAAGCTCGGCACACTTTCCATTGGCTCATCGGCTGTGTTGCCATTCACGCGTGACAAGATACGCCGAAGTCTGATTGCTGCCGGTCTGCGTTCGGTCTTTGCGGCTCAAGTGTCCGCGATGATCTCGCAAAACCTGCGTGCCCATCCGGACGCCGAGCTTGACGTTGAGATTGATGAAGACCGGAGGCGCCTGATGATCCACCCGGCGAGGATCACCGGCCGTTACCACACTCTGCCGCTTCCTGCCGCTTTGGACGACAAAAAAATTGAGGACTTGAAAGACATCCTTCAAAGCCTCTCGCGGGAGGAGTTGCTTCAAGATCTTGAACAGAAGGTCGAACAACGCACGGCGGAACTCAAACACGAACGGGAACGGTCCGAAAGACTATTAAAGAACATGCTGCCGGATACCATCGCCCAGCGCATGAAAGCCGGTGAAATGATCGCGGATTTGCATGAAGCGTCGGTGCTGTTTGCCGATATCTCCGGTTTCACGGCATTGGCCAGAGACCTGTCACCGGAAAAGACTGTCGAACTGCTGGACAAGGCCTTCCGGCGTTTTGACGACATCGCACGGCACCACGACATGGAGAAGATAAAGACGATCGGAGATTGTTACATGGCGGCGGCCGGCATCCCCGAGCCGCAAACCGACCATGTCGACCGCGCCGTGTTGATGGGGCTCGACCTCTTGCAGTCGATCAATGACATACGGGAAGAAACAGACCTTGCGATTGATGTCAGGATCGGGGTGCATACCGGCCCGCTGGTCGCCGGCGTGATCGGGACGCGAAAATACTCTTACGATGTCTGGGGTGATACTGTGAACGTCGCCTCCCGCATGGAAAGCCACGGTGTTGTCGGCGCGCTTCAGGTTTCAGATGCCGTGAAGCAGCGGTTAGGAGCCGGTTTCAAGACTGAGGATCGCGGACACATCGAGATCAAGAACCGAGGCCGGATCCGTACCTGGATCGTAGAGGGAATTATTCCGTTGACAGTGAAATCAGCTGAATGAAGTCCCTAGATTTAACAGGCGCTGGTAAATTTCTTGATCAGCCCGGGTTTTGGGATTCCGGCCGAAACAGCAGAAATGGGACAGTGAGGGGACTATCGATTGCGGCGGTGGGTACACTTAGCCGACATTTGTCTATCCCGGGGAGTTTGCCTTTCCGGCCCTGAGCAGTCCCTCGCCAAGAGACATGTAAACGGCTGGTCCTAATTCATAACTGACCTTGAAAACTGAACGGCGGAATCATAATCCGCGTGTCGGGGGGGCAAGTCCCTTATCCGCTACCAAATCATGAAAACAAAAATAACGCGATCCCAGTGCGCACCTCCGAACCATTTGCGTGGATGATTGGTTCGTACCGCTTAGCGTCGGGCACCGGCTTTCACCGCTGTTGGAGCTAAATCATTTGTAAATGTCGTTTGTTAAGCCTCTTCATCATCAGATGCTTTTGCTCCGGGCATATCACTACGTGCAATCATACTTGTCGCCTCTCAAACGGGCTGAGCCCGCCCATCGTGCTATTTGGCGATGTTGCAAGGCTTTCTTTCAGCAAATCGGACGCAAGACATGCCGATACTGCCCAAAACACCAAAGAAACATGCGACCGACAAAAAGAGTGGCTGTTTTATGGCCACAGCTGCCTTCTTTTTGAACAACATTTACTAGTGCGGAACACACACGTTAGTACAGATGTGCAACCCATTGTTGGTCAACCATCTGATTTATATCCAGAAAATATTTCAAATAGAGACTTGGCATTCCGTTTGCAGAAGATATCTCGTGCAGCGCACCTAGGGATCCGGTCAACTTTGACGCAGGACCGAGAGGTGCAAGCCGGACGGTTTCAGGCAAGGCCTTGACCATACTTCCGGTGACACGGCGGGACAAAAACCCGGGAGACAACTGCACGAGGCTCGCGCGCGCGAACCTGCTCCCGGTCGTGCGCAAGATTCTCAAAAGGATGCCCAGAAGGACCGTTCGTAATCGATGCGTTCCAGGGCTCAAGACAGGAGACGCGCACAGATGCTTAAATCGTTTGCCAAAGCTTCCCTTCTCGCCGCAGCCCTTTCGCTGCCACTTTCAGTTGGCTCCGTTCAGGCGGAAGAAAAGAAAGACTTCAAGGTCTGCTGGTCGATCTATGTCGGCTGGATGCCCTGGGGATATCTCCAGGACAGCGGCCTCATAAAGAAATGGGCCGACAAATACGACATCAATGTCGAGATCGTGCAGATCAACGACTACGTGGAATCCATCAACCAGTACACGGCAGGCGAATATGACGGCTGCTCGATGACCAACATGGACGCCCTGTCCATTCCCGCCGGTGGCGGTGTTGAAACCACAGCGCTGATTGTCGGTGACTACTCCAACGGCAATGACGGCATCATTCTGAAAGACAAGACGGAACTTGCAGACATCAAGGGACAGAGCGTCAACCTCGTAGAGCTGTCCGTCTCTCATTACCTGCTCGCGCGCGCCCTCGACACGGTCGACCTCAGCGAAAGGGACCTTACCGTCATCAACACGTCCGACGCGGACATGATCGCAGCCTACGCGACATCAGATGTCACCTCCGTGGTCACCTGGAACCCATTGCTGTCCGAAATTGAAGCACAGCCAAACGCCACCAAGGTCTTTGATAGTGCCGGAATCCCGGGCGAGATCATCGACATCATGATGGTCAACACCGAGACCCTTGCCGACAATCCAGCCTTCGGGAAGGCACTCGTTGGTGCCTGGTACGAACTGATGGGCATCATGTCCTCCGAAGGGGATGAGGGTGTAGCGGCCCGCACGGCCATGGCGGAAGCCTCAGGCACCAACCTGCCTGGTTACGATGCACAGCTTGCCACCACAAAGATGTTCTACACACCGGCCGAAGCCGTTGCGTTCACCAACGCGCCTGAATTGCCGTCTACGATGAAATTCGTTGCCGAGTTCCTGTTTGACAAGGGCATCCTAGGTGAAGGTGCTCCCAGCCCGGAATTCGTCGGCGTCTCCTTCCCGGACGGTTCGATCTACGGTGATAAGAACAACGTGAAACTGCGCTTCGATCCGAGCTTCATGCAGATGGCCGCTGACGGCGCTCTCTAGATCCTGACGAGTCAATCGGGCCCGGCTTACGAGCCGGGCGCTCCTGCAAACCGAAGGGATCCAGCATGCGCATCATCAATCGGAAGCCCTCCCGGCTGACGGCTCTCGCTCTCGGATTGCTGCCTTTCGTGGCAACGATCATCGGCTATGCCATAGCCAGCCACTACCGGCGCCTGGACAATCCGGCAGACAAGCTGCTTCCATCTTTGGAAAGCATCGGCCAGGCCTTCTGGCGAATGGCAGCGATCCCGGACCGGCGATCTGGTGACTTGCTTCTTTGGGTGGACACGTTTGACAGTCTCTGGCGACTCGGCACTGGCATGGCCGTCTCGACTCTGCTCGCGCTATCACTCGGCATCGCCATCGGTTTCATTCCACATGTCAGAAGCGCCCTGGCCCCCTATCTCGCGACATTCTCTTTGATCCCGCCGATCACCATCTTGCCAATCCTGTTCATTACGTTCGGTCTCGGAGAAATGGCCAAGATAGCCCTCATCGTAATAGGGACCGCGCCGGTCATGATCCGTTCAACAGCTCAGGCGGTTCTCGACATCCCGCGCGAGATGATCATTAAGGCCGAGACACTTGGGGCTTCGGTGTGGCAGATGACCGTGCGGCTCGTCATCCCGCAGGTCCTGCCCAAGATGATCACGGCCCTCAGAATGGGCCTCGTTCCGGCCTGGATCTTCCTGATCTCGGCAGAAGCCATTGCTTCCACCACCGGGCTCGGCTACCGGATCTTCCTGGTCCGTCGCTATCTCGCTATGGATGTTATCCTGCCCTATGTCGTCTGGATCACGCTGCTCGCATTTCTGCTCGACCGCGCCCTTCTGCTGCTCTCCCGGCGCAGCTTTCAGTGGCATCACCTCGGGAGCGATGCTCTATGACCGGATCACCCGACATCAAACTTTCTGTCCGGGGCCTGGAGAAATCCTATGACCGGACTCCGATCTTGGAACGCGTGGAACTGGACGTCGAAAGCGGAAGCTTTTGCACCATCGTTGGTGCCTCCGGCTGCGGCAAGTCAACATTCCTGCGCATGTTGCTTTCGCAAGAACTGCCGACGCGCGGCGAGATCCTTCTGGATGGCCATGCCTTGCCCGACGAACCAACGCCGGACAGGGGTATCGTCTTCCAGAAATATTCGGTCTTTTCGCACCTAACAGTTAGCGAGAACCTGATCCTGGCGTCCGAACTCGAAAGAGCACCCTTTGCGGGCAGATTGTTCGGTGTGAAGCGTCGACAGGCACGTGAAGAGATCTCTGAGCTGCTTCAACGGATCGGTCTGTCAGCTGCCGCGGACAAGTACCCGGCACAGCTTTCGGGTGGCATGCAGCAGCGTCTGGCGATTGCGCAGGCCCTAGCGAAGAAACCGTCCATCCTGCTTCTGGACGAACCTTTCGGCGCACTTGATCCAGGCATCCGCCTCGACATGCATGAGCTCCTGCTTGGTCTCTGGAATGAGCTCGGCATGACGATCTTCATGGTCACCCATGACATCCACGAAGCCTTCAAGCTGGGCACGCGCCTACTCGTTTTCGACAAGATCCGACACGACCCCCAGGTCCCGGAGGCCTATGGCGCAACCATCACCTACGACCTGCCTCTGGCCACCCCGTTGACAGAGCTCACACAAGGCCCCGAACAAATCGCCAGCGCGATCGGCCTTCCCGGCCAATCAGACAAAACTAACACCATGACTTCTTGAGGAACGCCCCATGAGCATTTTTGAACAAGCTGGACCATCGACATGGCACAGGGTGGCTGGTTCAATCCGCCGAGACAAACACGAACGGAAACACCACCCCGATTTCGACAAACTCCAGCTGCGCGGCTGGAAGGCCGCCGAGAAGGAAGGACTGTTGCCGTCTGCAGCCTGGGAGAAGGAAAAGGCCTGGGCGCTGCGCATGGGTCTGACCGGTTCGGACAGCCTGACGGACAAGTCCATTCCCACCTTTGCACGCGGTGAACTTCCGCACTATGCAGGCATCAACACTTTCCTGAAAGCCCCTTACATCGAGGATGTCACACAGGTCGGTGCCTACGACGCGGCAGTCATTGGGATCCCGTTTGACGGCGGAACAACCTACCGGCCCGGCACACGCTTCGGACCCCAGGGTATGCGCAAGATTTCTGCACTTTATACGCCCTACAACTACGAAATGGGCGTTGACCTGCGCGAGCAAATGACACTCTGTGATGTTGGCGACATCTTCACAATCCCGGCAAACATCGAAAAAACCTTCGACCAGATTACGCGTGCTGTGTCTCACGTGGCCTCGTCCGGCGCGTTGCCGATTATGATCGGCGGCGATCACTCTATTGGATTTCCCTGTGTTAGAGGCATCGCCCAGTGCACGTCCAAGCGCATCGGCATCGTGCATTTTGACCGGCACATCGACATACAGGAAAAGGATCTCGATGAACGCATGCACACGACGCCGTGGTTCCACGCAACCGACCTGGTGAACGTGCCTGCCGTCAATCTGGTCCAGATCGGTATCGGCGGGTGGCAGGTCCCGCGCGAAGGCGTGGAAGTCGCCCGCGAGCGCAACACCAACATCTTCACCATGCGCGACGTCGAGGAACTGGGCTTGGCCGAAACCGCCGCGCGAGCGCTGGAACTGGCCTGGAAGGATGCGGACGCCGTCTACATTTCCTTCGACATTGACAGCGTCGATTGCGGTTTCGTCCCCGGAACTGGCTGGCCGGAGCCGGGCGGCTTCTTGCCGCGCGAAGCACTAGAGCTTGTCTCCCTCGTTGCCAAGGAAGGCATTTGCGGTCTGGAAGTCGTGGAAGTGTCACCACCTTACGACTGTTCTGACATCACGGCACTGCTGGCAACCCGCGTCATCGTGGATGTCCTGGGAACTCTCGTCTCTCACGGCAAGATGGGTGCTCACAAATCGATCATCGACAAACCCGTATCCATTCCGACCGGACCGGATGTGGAGTAACGCGATGAGACATCACCATCATAACCACGCCCATGATCATGCGAGCGATCACTCTCACCCACACGGCCACAACCACGCCGAACACGACCACCTTCATTCCCATGTCCATGGCACATCCGATGCGGACAGAGCGGAAGAGCTTCAGGCGCTGGCGACGAGTTTCATCGAAGGCTTTCGTTCCGCAGAGGACAAAACGAGTTACCTGCGCCTCGCCGGCGTTCCCTTCCACCGCACCGGCCGCGACGACCTCGTGCAACACCTTGTCGATGCTAAGGTCGTCAGCAACTGGCAGATAGGCACTGCGTCACCCGCCTTCGCGTCCCGCGAACTGGTCTATATGCCCTTCCCGGGCTCCATGGTGGAAGGTCGTGAAACCATGACTTTCACCTACGTATCCCTCACCGAACGAACGGACAGCGATCTTCTTGAGATCCTGTCAAACCGTCTTGAAAAAGGAGATCTTGAAAAATGAGACTTGCAACTGCTATGGCCCTGCTGGCCGCAATGAGTGCTCCGGCACTTGCCCATCCGGGTTCACACGGCGAAGTCGCCGGTAAAGGCACAGCCGTTCAGCATTTCTTTTCATCACCTTTTCATATTGCGATGATTGCTATTGTTCTGCTGACAATGGGTTTGTTGGCCAACGAGATCAGAAACCGAAAAGCGCGCCAGACAAAAAAGTCTCGCTGAAGCGTTTTTCAAAGGCACTAGACTATCTCACTAATCTGACGGCTTCCGTCGATTTTGCGAGATGGCAGTGGTCGGAAATTGGCGCGGGTTCGCGCTCATAGGCAACCGCGAACCCGCGCCTTTTCTGGCTGTAACCGACTGACCATTGCCACGCACGATCAAACGCCCGACATATGGACGCTTCGGCTCGTAACTGGGATGCAAAAAAATCGCTCGAAATTACACGATATCAGCAATCACATATCTCTAATAACGAACTGAATCTAGATGAAAATTGCGTCTTTCCGGTGGAGTTATAAATCCGCGTGTCGGGGTTCAAGTCTCTCCTCCGCTACCAACTCTCTGAAAATGGTGCTCACGAGCAGCCACAAGGCAGATCCCTCGAAACTTGAGGTGATCAAGATGCTGTAACTGGTGTAAGGCGCAACTTCACTTGGCGCCCTTTTTCCAAATTATTAGCTTTTTCGATGCTTGATTTCTCGTTTTTAGACCGCCTGCTTTGACCCCTTCAATCATGGTCTAAGGGAGACGTCAGCCCGGAGTTGAGCAGCCGTGGATTTCTAGAAAACCTTTATGAACCGCCCTCGCGTCAGGCGCGCGTGCGACTGAGCGAATTATGGGATGTATTTACGCAATAGGATTGCATCACGTGGCCTTACATTGCTTGCGGATCGCTGCGGTGTGATCGGCATCGGCTGGCCGAGGATGGGACAAAACCCACAAGAGGTTGTCTCAACCAGCAAATTGCACCCAACACGAATATTACTATAGCAAACACGGTTTTCAGCATGGATCACACCTCGCTAATTATGGTCCCTTGCTCTCGGAGCAAATTTCCGTTGCTAGCTCAAAGACCAAGTCTGCTCGGTACAAGGAACAAAGGTGCTGCTACACTTCTTATGGCAGCCCAGATGCGGTGGTGACAGGCTGCTGGAGAACCAAGTAGCGCCCAAAGAATGGGGGGCACCAATATGCGTTCAAAAGTAAGCGGAGCTGGGTTTATGCGAACAGAATCTGTTTTTCCAGAGTATGGGCTCAAGATATTGCTTGATGCTTCAGGCGTTAGTCCTAATTGGGATTTAATATTTGAGAACTATTCAGCTTTTACATGATTCTACGCTTGTTCAATTAGATGAAGGCATGCCGATGTCCGATATCCAACTAGATCAACTAACCGGTTCCATGCACAGCGAGGATCCCAATCCTCGCAAATATGCGCCCGGCGCACGATTGGTTGAACGGCAACGATTTGAGCTGGATCTTGAGAAGTCGATTAGACCAGATAACGTTGAAGCCTGGCTACTTGGCGCCGCCAGCAAAACCCAGAGTGCCCATGCGCTTGTCGCGGAATTCGCTGGCCAGTTAGCGCAAAGCGACTTTGGAGTTGAAAGGGTCACCGTAATAGTCGGCACTCTTCATCCACAGGTCCGCCGCTATGCTTGGATCTGGAATGTGGAGGATGGGATATGTGATGAAATTCAAATTGGTGAAGAGACTTTGAGCTCGTCTGAGTACCGCAACAATCCAATATTCAAGGTTGTTGAATACGGCGAAACCGTACGCGTTCCGCTTTCAGGGGAGGCGGACGAAACACTCAGCCCGTTGATGAATGAACTCGCAGCGGCGGGATTCTCTGAGTATGTCGCCCTCCCTCTTTCAGCGCGAGGCGAGAAGTACAACGCCGTCACTTTCTCAACAAGAAAACACGGGGGGTTCAGTCAAGAACAGTGGGGCACTCTTATGCGGCTGTTCAAGATTTTCGGGCTACATGTCGAGCGCCACATCGCCAACCGTATCGCAGAAAATATATCGCTAACCTACCTTGGGCGCGAAGCTGGCCAGAGAGTTGTAAATGGAACGATCAATCGAGGATCGGGTTTGCCGATAAAGGCGATTGTTTGGAGCTCGGACTTGCGGGATTTTTCCAGCATTTCGGAAAGCTCTGACAATGAAGCAGTAGCAGACGTCCTGAATTATTATTTCTCCGTTCTTGCCGAGGCCGTAATCAAAAACGGAGGCGATGTGTTGAAGTTTATAGGCGATGGAATGCTGGCGATCTTTCCACTTTCAGATTATCGAACCCCCAATCAAGCAGCACAGGCCGCAGCATTGGCAGCTATTGAAGCAGTGCGTCAACTCGCTACTTTAAATCAGAGGATGGCGGAAAACGACAATTGGAAAGTATTACGTACAGGTATTGGGCTACATTCCGGCGAAGTTTTTTTTGGCAATATAGGCTCAGCGCGACGGCTGGACTTCACTGTAATTGGTGAGGCCGTTAACATTGCTAGTCGGGTCGAGGGGCTCTGTAAGTCGCTGAAGCAAGAGGTTTTGATGTCTGAGTCTGTAGCACAGCTGCTAGATTATGATGCTGTTTCTCTTGGGTCATATGCTCTGAAGGGAATGCAGAAGCCTGAACATATTTACGGACTGTCTTTCCAAAGTGGATAGTTTCGACGTAGATCCTACTTAATAGTACTTGTATCCTGAGGATCACAAACAGCCGTTCAGGACTAAAATTCTAAAGTTCACTTTGTCCGCATTTCTGCCGTTAGTACAGAACGCGGCGAACGACAGTTTCCCGCCCGGATTGCACGTTGATAAGAACGGCCCACATAGGCACTTTCGGCCCACAGCAGTCATTCAACACCCATGAAATCAATGGGAGCTTTCGCCCCATTTTAGTCGTTCCGCCGACCGGGCGAATTTCTAAAAAGCTGCCAGTCCGATTAGATTGCTGCGATTTCCGTAACTGAGTGATTGGCCGACATCCCAACTCTAAAAGGCGCTACCAATGCGCCGGCTACCGACAAACTGATGTTTTCGGGGAATAGAACAGTAAGACAATCGCCTGGTCCATCATTGATAAGGAATAGGGCGGCGATTCTGCTTGGGCTTTGATTGCTAAGCCTTGAAAGACATGGGTCTTCTGTCAATCCATGGCTTTTCAACTTCAAATCGGGCGGCTGTTTGAAGAACCAGTGCGTCATCAAGGTGACGACCAGTCAATTGCAGACCCACCGGCAGTCCGCTTTTCGTCCAGCCAGCGGGCAGGCTGGCTGAGGGTTGACCCGTCAGGTTCGATGGAAAACACGCAGGGGTCCAGGCATCATCGTCAACCGGTCGCCCGTCAATGGTGCCTGGCCCGTCCATGTCCAACGAAAATGGCAAGCAAGAGACGGTCGGTGTCAGCAACAGATCGTAGGTTTCCATGAACCTTGCCATCGCGTTTACGACCGCTTTGCGTCTTATGTTTGCGTTCTGGAACTCGGTTGCTGTCCACTTGCGCTCCAGAAAGGTCTGTAACCCACGAGATACATATTCTTCACGAAATTGGATGAGGTTTTTTAGCCCTTCGATGTCCGTGTCTGCTGCGACGACAGCACGATACATCTCGATTTCCCAGCCGAAAGGCGGTTCGGTAACCTGCACCTCGCAGCCAAACTCACTGGCAAAGACATCAACAGCCTGGTTGCATATCGCTCTCACTTCGGGATCAAGGGGCAAACCACCCCAATCAGGGCAATAGGCAAGCCGGAGCAGAACCGGATCGGGAGATGCGGCCTGCTGCCAGTTAATATCACAACAGGGAATTGAGTGACGGTCGCGGGCATCGGGACCTGTCATGACAGAGAGCATCAGTGCTGCATCAGCAACAGTGCGCGTAAGCGGGCCAATGTGTTCAATCGTTTCCCATCCGGATGCGCCGGGGAGTTTCTCGTCCCGGCAGCCGGGCCAAAGAGGCACACGTCCCATGGAGGCCTTGATGCCGAAAATGCCGTTGAAAGACGCAGGAAGCCGAACGGAGCCGCCACCGTCGCTGCCAAGTGCGACCGGGCAAACACCTGTGGCGACCGCCACAGCCGAACCGGCGCTTGATCCACCGGAAGTCAGTTCGCGATTCCAGGGATTGCAGGTGGTGGGAAACAACGGGTTGTGCCCGACACCGCCATAACCGAACTCCGCAACATTCGTCTTTCCGATGATTATTGCACCGGCATCGCGTAGCCGTTCGACGACAATATCATCCTGCTCGGGAACATAGTTTTCGTACAGCCGTGAACCGAATGTCGTCTTCATCCCTTTTGTGAGGATGAGATCTTTCACAGCAACCGGTACGCCGCAAAGTGGCCCGGCTGGATGCCCGGCGGCCAGGCCTGCTTCAATGCGCCTTGCTGCGTCTATTGCCTGATCGTGTGCAATGAACGTAAAGGCATGCAGTTCTTTGTTGACAGCTTCCGCACGTTCAAGCGAACGCGCGGCAATTTCTGTCGGCTTGATAAGTCCCGCGCTTGTGCCGGCGGCAATTCCTGCAGCATCAAGCTGCAAATAGTCTGATAGAGTAAACATGAAATCCGGAGCGTTCTTGAAATGGCAGCCGCCGCGACCGTAGCCGCGGCGGAAAGGCAATCATTCGGCGCGCGAGAGCGTCCGGTAATCAAGCGTCAGGTGGAACCAGTAGGTGTAACCTTTGATCGACTGTTGCATGGCAACGTCCCGGAAGTCCTGAACAAGCGGAATGCGGGGAACATCATCCATAGCAATCTGGATGAAACCCTTGACCTGATCTTCGTAGGCTAACGCGTCGGTTTCAAAGCGCGCCTTTGCAATAAGATCATCCATTGCAGGATTGACATAGTTCATTGCGTTGAAGACGGAGTTGTTGGCGCCGTCATAGGTCCAGTAGAAGTAATAGTCCGGATAATTGAGCCAGGCCTTGAAGCTCATTATCAGGAAGGGCATGTCTTTCTGGCCAAGACGGGTATACCAGTCCGCGCCCGTGATTTTTTCAATGTTGACCGTTACACCGATCTTCTTGAGGCTGTCCTGAACCAGAAGAGCAATCGGCTCTCGGGTAGTTGAGGTGGTAACGTCATAAGAGAGCGTGGTCTCGAAACCGTCCTGATAACCGGCTTCAGCCAGCAGAGCCTTCGCCTTTTCAAGGTCCAGTTCATAGGGTGAGGGTTGTGGCCAGTCCGTTGTGGTGACGGTGTCCGGCCCTCCGAACATTCCGATGCCTCTGCCGTAGAGGGCTGTGTTCAGCACGTCGTTATAGGGTATCGCATAGGCGATGGCCTTGCGCACCTTCGGATCGTCGAAAGGTTTCATAGTGACGTTCATGTCGAGATAAAGAAGCTCTGCATCGACAGGTGTACCAATCACCTTGAGTTTTTCTTCCGCGACCAATTCAGAAAAGTCCTTCGGAGGCAGGTTGAAGGAAAGATCCGCATCGCCGCGCTCTAGCAATGCCCGGCGTGTACCAGCAGATGCGATCTGGCGAATGATCACTTTTTCCATGAAAGGCAGGTCACCGGACTTCCAGTCGTCGAAGCGCTTGAAGACAATTTCGCTGCCTGGTTTCCAGCTGTCTACCATGTAAGCGCCGCCACCAGCGCCATTCTCGCCGACCCATTCCATCGCAAAGGGGTCTGCAGCTGTAGCATGTTCCTTTGCCAGCTCAGAATTGACGATCTGGGCTACCGGAACCGCCAGATTTGCGAGAACCAGCTTGTTGGGCTTGGGAAAGTCGACGCGGATCGTGTGCTCGTCCAGAACCACGAATTGATCCGGTAACATCATTTCGCTGGCGCCCATCTGGATGGCAGGAAAGCCACCCGCTGCGATTGCGCGTTCCAGGGACCACTTCACGTCAGCAGAGGTAACCGGGCGGCCATCATGAAAGGTGGCATCCTTGCGAAGATGGAAGGTCACGCTGGAATTGTCTTCTGCAACGTCCCAGTTTTCAGCCAGTTCCGGCTCGAAAGTCGTATAGTCATAAGCGAAAGACCCATCTTCGAGTTCTATCCGCTTGTGAGTGATTAGGCGGTCGTAGACGTTCCATGAGATTTCGTGCGTCGGGACATTGGCAGTCGCGCCGTGGATGTCGAGGGTGGATGGCCCTTCCTCCGAAACAACGACAAGGGTCTTGTCACGAGACTGCGCGTTTGCTTCCAGCCCGCCAGCCAGGACCGGGAAGGTCAATGCAAGTGCGATGACTCCCGTCTGCAAGTATTTTTGAGGATCTATCTTGAAGTAAAACACGGAAAGTTCCTTGTTGCCAAAGTGTGTCGGAAGGATCGTCGCCGACACGGGTTGAATACACATGACAGATATGCATGTGGCATGCCAATAAGAGTTTTCCTTGAAAAATCAACGAAATTCGAAGGGCGGAAAATATGTAATTCAAGTTACATGAATTAATTTGACGTTTATTCATGCAACCTGTCTATCTTTAGGGCAACTTGGGATGCCGCCTACGCTTCACAGTGGTTCCAATCCATGACGTTTCTTGAAGCAAATAAAGTGGCACGCAGATTGCTTGAATGATGATCAAGTTAAATGTGAAACGGAACCATGATCAAGCTGTTCTCGAGCCGACTGCTTCTGGCGCTGCCTAATCTGCTTGGCGTCGTCATCCTGATCTTCATTCTCACGCGTATGCTGCCAGGTGATCCGGCTGCCTATTTCGCTGGTCCCGCCGCAACGCAAAAATCCATTGAGGAAGTACGCAAGCAGCTTGGACTGGATCGTTCGCTCCCGGAGCAGTTTCTTACTTATGTTCAGGGCCTTTTCAGCGGCGACCTTGGACGTTCGCTGACCTCAGGCCAGTCGGTTCTGGACGACTTGGTTTCCAGGGTGCCGGCTTCGCTTGAATTGACATTGCTGGCTCTGGCACTTGCTTCGGGACTGGGAATTCTTCTGGGTGTCGGCGCATCCTTGAGACCCGGCGGAGGACTGGACCGCTTGTGCAGTGTCGTCTCGATTTTGGGACAAGCTGTGCCGACCTTCTTCCTTGGTCTGCTGCTGGTTTTTGTCTTCTATTACAAGCTTGGTTGGGCACCGGCCCCGTTGGGGCGGCTGGACATTCTCTATTCAACGCCGGATGGCCCAACCGGATTCTGGATCGTCGATACGCTGGTAGCAGGGGACCTGGACACGCTTTCAGGCGTTTTGCGCCAATTGACACTTCCGGTGGTTACACTTGCCATGTTCGGGATCGGGCCGGTGGCACGGATGACACGGGCAAGCATGATCGAAGTGCTCAACAGCGATTTCATCAGGACCGCTCGTGCAGCAGGGCTGCCTCCTTCTAAAGTGCTCTGGACCTACGCATTTCGGTCTATCGCCGTTCCCGTCCTCAACACCGTCGGCATGGTGTTGTCTTTTCTTTTGGGAGCAAACGTACTCGTCGAGAAAGTCTTTGGTTGGCCCGGCATTGGTGCCTATGCGATTGAATCGGTGCTCGCATCGGACTTTGCTCCCATTCAAGGCTTTGTTCTCCTGATGGCTTTTCTTTATGTCGCAATCAATTTGGCCATAGACCTGATCGCATTGAGCCTTGATCCGCGGGTGAAATTCGATGGCTGAGGCAGCTCTGGGATTAATTCGAAAGATCGGCAACCTTCCCCTCGGAGCCGCTTTTTCCGTGGTCATGTTCGCAGTTCTGGTGATCCTTGCCGCGATCGGTCCGTACGTGGTGCCATACGACCCTCTGGCGACAGTGCCGGCAAGTGCCATGCAGCCACCGTCACTCACGCACTGGTTCGGTACAGATCAGCTTGGGCGGGACATCTTCTCACGAACGATTACGGCAACGCGGATAGATCTTGTGACCGCATTGTCCGCCGTTCTCATCTCCCTCGTTACCGGGACCACGATCGGCGCGGTAGCCGGTTGGTCGGGCCGATGGCTCGACGCTGTTTCGACGCGCGTTTTCGATACCATAATGGCCTTTCCGCTCTTTGCACTGGCTGTTGGTATCGCTGCGGCTCTTGGCAATTCCATCAGTAGCGTCATCATAGCAACCGCGATCGTCAACATGCCTTTTTTTGCCCGCCAGGTACGCACAGAAGTCAATCGTCGGCGTAGTGCCGGCTACGTGGAGGCGGCCCGTTTGGCGCGTATTCCAGCTCCAAAGATCGTCGCCTTTCACATTATGCCCAATCTGGTTCCGCCGCTGATGGTGCAGTCATCGTTGAATATGGGATGGGCCATCCTGAATGCTGCAGGCCTTTCCTTTATCGGGCTCGGCATACAACCGCCGGATCCCGAGTGGGGCATCATGGTGGCCGATGGTGCCGCCTATATGTTTTCCGGTGAATGGTGGGTCTTTCTGTTCCCAGGGCTGATGCTTATGCTGGCCGTTTTGACATTCACCTTGCTTGGCGATGCCTTGCGCGACTGGCTGGACCCGAGGCGTGCATCATGAACATCCAGCCTGAACGGCTTGTTGAACTCAATAATCTTACCATCCGTTTCGGCGCCAATGCGCAAAGTGGAAACGCAACGGTCGATCATGTCGACTTTCATCTCGACAAGGGAGAATTCGTGGCCCTTGTCGGTGAGAGTGGTTCCGGCAAGTCTCTTCTTGCACATGCTCTGTCTGGCATTCTCAGTCCTGCGGCGGAGATGAAGTCGGACCGGTTTCACTTTAGCGGCGTCGATCTGTCGGACCCGAAAAGCAACAAGTGGCACGGTATCCGCGGCCGCGAGATCGGTGTGGTCTTTCAAAATCCACGCGCCGCGCTGAGCCCTGTACGGAAAGTCGGAAAGCAGATTGCGGATGTTATCGCGGAGCACAGGTTCCTGCGGAAACAAGCATTGAAAGAGGCAGTTCTCGAGGCTTTGGCCGCTGTACGCATACCCGATCCTGCGCTGCGAGTGGACGCATATCCACATGAGCTCTCTGGTGGAATGTGCCAGCGGATCATGATGGCAATTGCACTTGCCGGAGATCCTGCGCTTCTGATTGCCGATGAAGCCACGACAGGTCTTGATACAACAACGCAGGCTGCGATTGTCAGTCTGCTTCGCCAACAGGCCGAGGCCCGGCACATGGCCTGCCTGTTCATAAGCCATGATCTTGCGCTGGCGAAGGACTTCGCTCACAGGATCATCGTCATGCATGCCGGCCAGATTGTTGAAGAGGCAAGTGTCGACCGGCTGTTTACCAGCCCGCGTCATCCCTATTCCGCAGCATTGACCAAGGCCACACCAGCCAACGCTGCAACCGTTTCCGAACTGTCGGGCATTCCTGGTGGCATTCCCGATCTGCGCAGATCGGTGCCGGCCTGCCGCTTTGCCGGTCGATGCGAATTTGCCGATACGCAATGCTGGACAGAGCGCCCGGAACTTGCCGGTCCTCCCGATGCCCTCGTTGCCTGCTGGAGGCCTCTTTCGTGACCCTGCTAGATGTAAAAGCGCTGAAAAAATACTTTCCTCTGGCGCGCGGTCAACTACTCCATGCCGTCGAAGATGTCAGCTTTGCCATCAAGGCTGGAGACGGTCTCGGGCTCGTTGGAGAGAGCGGTTCGGGGAAGTCCACGATAGGACGTCTGTTGACCGGGCTGGAGCTGGCGGACGGAGGAACTATCAGTCTGGACACATCGACCGATACGGCTGTGCAACTCGTGTTCCAGACGGCTGAGGAAGCACTCAATCCGGCTTTCACGATTGAGCGGAACATTGCGGTCGGGTTGGGAAAAAACAGATCTTCTGACCCTAAACGCATCGCCGAAACGGCAAGGTCCGTCGGCTTGGATCCCGAACTCCTGACACGCCGTCCGCATCAGATCTCCGGGGGGCAACAGGCGCGAGCGGGCATCGCGCGGGCACTTGTTTCCGAACCTGAATTGCTTGTGCTTGATGAGCCGACCGCTGCGTTGGACGTATCTGTCCAAGCGGCTGTCCTGAAACTCATTGACCGACTGCGCCGTGAGCGCAGTATAGCCCTTCTCTTCATTTCCCATGATCTGGAAGTCGTGCGCTTGATGTGTGATCACGTCCTTGTGCTTTATCTTGGACGAGTGGCGGAATACGGACCTGTTGAACAGGTCATGTCCGCACCGGCACATCCGTATACACGCGCACTGTTGTCGTCCGCTCCGGGCAAGTCAAATAGAGTGCGGAGTGCAGGCGAGGCACTCAGCCCGATAGACCCGCCGGGAAACGCCTGTCTGTTCCATAACAGGTGTCCGTCGGCAACCGAGACATGCCGGACAAGCAAACCGGAGCTGATAACTTTGCGTGATGGATGGCAAGCGGCCTGCCATCACATGGAACGATCGTAAGCCTAGTGAACTTGAGGGGTGTTGACCCAGATTATCTTGGCAGTGACCTTCCCGATGTTGCGGTAGCTGTTTGGCAAATACGCTTTGTAGAAGAACGAGTCGCCTGCCTTCATGTGATAAATCGTGCCGTCGATGTTGAGCTCAATCTCACCTTCAAGAAGATAGCCTGTGGCTTCGCCCTGATGCGTAATGGCATCTTCCTTTTCTCCGCCCGGTTCAACGTTATGAATATTGGCTTCGAGAAGGTTTCCAGCCGCCAGTGGCACAAGCCGTTCGTAGGTCACGCCCCTGCCACCGCGCAAGGCATCGCCCTCTACAAGGGTACGGTCGGCCTCGGTCTGCACCAGTTTGTGGGAATTGATTTCCAGCCCGAAGAATGAAGCAAGATCACGGTCAAGCGCAGTGACAAGACGGTTCAGCATGGCAAGTGATGGTATCACCTTGCTGCTCTCGATCTTGGAAATCATGCTCTCGTCACAACCAACGATCTCTGCAAGATCCTTCATGCGTTGCCCCTTTAGAATGCGGGCATGGCGGATGCGGGCGCCAACTTGCAGCTGTTCCATTTCCTCGTTGTGCTGTGATTTTCTCGCCATGGTTCCACTTTCTATCGGACTTGCCCGCAACCTAACTTGCTCTGAGCAGGAAGCAAGTCTTTGGACTGAAAATCATTGAGAATGAATAGTCCGCACAAGGTGTGAAATTGGTTGCGCGAACTCATGCCAAAAAGGGTCAAGTTCACGACTGATACTGGAAGACTGGTCGTGGCTTGATGGCCAGATTTCCCTTGGTTGAGCAATCTATGCAGATAGTCCGCTTAGTCGGCAATGCTCTCCACAAGCCCCGGCAGGCATCAGAAATGATCAGCTTCACGCCCTTATGGGCGCAATATACTTCCTTTCCCGCCCGATTGGCTACGGAAGTGGCCCCCGGCACCCCATTCGATGGGTGCCGGGCTCATTCTTAAATCAATCGCCAGGCAAAAGGCTGCCTACTTGATGAAGAGCATTTCTTGGAATGTCGGTAGCGGCCATAGATCATCGGCGACCATGCTTTCAAGCTCATCAACGGTCGCCCGAACAGTCAGCATGTGAGGCAACACCTTATCTTTGATGAACATGCTATGTGCCCCAGCGTCGCCTTGATTGTGCTCGGCTGCCTTTAACGCTTCCAGGTCAGCAATGGCTGACTGCAGGTTCGCTATAAGCGCCGTGATTTTCTGGAGTGTTTCTGAATCTGTCTCGATGCCCACAGCCTTGAGGTTGGCTAGGCTCAAGGCCAATTCGCCCTGATAGCGAATTGCCGCAGGGAACACGACCGTTTTGGCGATCTCGACGACAAGGTTGGACTCAACGTTGACCGACGCGATATATTGCTCGGCATATACCTCATAGCGTGAGTGTAGCTCGCGCTCCGACAAGACGCTGTATTTTCCAAACAGTTCAGTGTATTTGGGCTCCAGCAGAACCGGCAGTGCGTCAGCGGTCGTTTTGAGGTTTGGCAAGCCACGGCTCTCAGCCTCTGTGTGCCACTCATCAGAATACCCATCCCCGTTAAACACAACAGTTGAACATTCCGCCCAAACCGTCTTTATGTAGCCTTCCACAGCAGCACCGAGTTTCTCCGGCGAACTGGTGTCGGCTCCCTCGAGATATGTGGCCGCCTCACTGAGCGCCTCTGTCATGATGGTGTTCATGGCCACCATGGGACCCGCAATCGACTGGTAGGAACCGACTGCTCGGAATTCAAAGCGGTTTCCGGTGAAGGCCATTGGGCTCGTTCGGTTTCGGTCGCCTGAGTGCTTGGGAATGGTCGGAATGACGTCCACACCCAGGTTAAGTGTACTTTTCTTGGAAGCTACCGAGCCGCCGCTGACAATCGCCTCAAACACTTCGTTCAGCTCGTCGCCAAGGAAGATGGACAAGATGGCGGGCGGTGCTTCATTGGCGCCCAGGCGATGATCATTGGAGGCAGAGGCCACCACAGCACGAAGCAGTTTGGCGTGCTTATAAACCGCGCTGATCATGGCGGTGCAGAAAACGAGAAACTGAGCGTTTTTCGCTGGCGTATCGCCCGGATCAAACAAGTTGCCCGCCTTGGAGGAACCCATCGAGAAGTTGACGTGCTTGCCAGACCCGTTGACGCCTGCAAACGGCTTCTCGTGCATAAGGCAGGCCAGGCCATACTTGTTCGCCACTTTCTTCAAGATCGTCATGATCATCTGTTGATGGTCAGTGGCGATGTTGGCGTACTCGTACACCGGCGCAATCTCGAATTGCCCCGGAGCCACCTCGTTGTGACGGGTCTTGGTTGGAATGCCGAGTTTGAAGCACTCGCGCTCGACTTCAAACATGAAGGATTGCACCCGTTCCGGGATCGCTCCGAAATAGTGGTCATCAAACTCCTGCCCCTTGGGCGGGGGGGAGCCGAACAGGGTTCGGCCGCAAGCCAAAAGGTCGGGACGTGCGAAGAAGAAGCTGTTGTCGATCAGGAAATACTCTTGCTCAGCTCCGGCCGTAGCCGACACAAACGGTCCATCGGTACCGAAGAATTTCAGAACACGCTGGGTCTGTTCGTTGAGCGCCTGCATGGACCGCAGAACTGGGGTCTTTTTATCGAGAGCTTCACCCGTCCATGACACGAACGCAGTTGGAATGCACAAGGTGGTGCCGTTCGGGTTCTCTATGATGTAGGCGGGGCTAGTGACATCCCAAATCGTGTAGCCCCGCGCCTCGAATGTTTGGCGGATGCCGCCATTCGGGAAGGACGAACCGTCCGGCTCGCCCTGGATCAGTGCGGTTCCGGAGAAGGTCGCTATCGTTCCACCGTCACCGTCGGGATCGAAGAATGAGTCATGCTTTTCTGCTGTCAGACCAGTAAGGGGGTAGAAGACGTGCGCGTAGTGCGTTGCGCCCTTGGAAAGAGCCCAGGTCTTCATTGCTTCGGCGACAGCATCGGCAGTCGAGATATCCAAAGGCTCGCCTGAAGTGATTGTCTTCTTCAATGATTTAAAGATGGCCTTGGGCAGACGCTGCGCCATCTCATTGAGGGAAAAAACATTCTCGCCCCAAACGCTGCTGGTTGGGCTGCCCGCATAGTCAATGGTTGACTCATAGCCAGGCGCGGTGGCGATAGAGTGGATGGCTTTCAATCGGGCTGCGTTTCCGCTCATTTGAATATCCTTTGCAACAGAGTGGGGCCGGACGAACTACAACCAGCCACAAGCACTTAGAATTGTGCGCTGCAAAATGGATGCCACATTCGCTTCGTGGGGAAAGCTTTGGGCGAAATCATGATACGCGATCGTTTTTGTGGACACCTTGACCCTTAACGGAACCGGTTATCCGTTGCTTTCAACAGATCAAGTGCGCCATCAAAGGTCAGCTGGCGCATTTCTAGGCAGCAAGCAGTCACTATTTGAGCTGGCTGCACTGCACAACATGCGACTGCCCTTTCACCGTAGGGCGCTCTACCCGATATGCCTTTAGTTCTCAGGGGTAATTTTTTCTGAGTTTAGAGCCAGTCAGCAGACACGCCTATTAGAGCCGTTGGCGCGCGACTAGGAATGTCGGAATAGTCAGCAGAGCCGGCCTTGGACCCGAGTGCAGCAATCGTCCCCTTGCCGTTAGTATCACTTGCCCTGAAACGTGCTGGCGTGCCCGACCGTTTCTCCCATAGACGCAACGCCTCAAGTCCGCGCCGCTTCCGAAGGACAGGCCGCAAGTCCCGGATAGACCAATGCGTCTCCATCATGAAACCGCTGGTTCTGGCCGAATTCACCCGCACCGGCGTCACCATTGCCCAGCACGGTCCGGAAAGGCTGTAAGGAACGGCCCCTCGAATGTCCTTGGTTGTGAGCCTGCTGCTGCCGCGGCAGGCTTGATGCTGACCAGAAAGTACTATGTACCCCTTGGACGCCTGCCGGCCAGGCGGATGCATCCAGGAACCCGCAAGCCGGTACCGGCGCCTGCCTGCGCAAACAGTCTGAACCGGTGCGTCAGCCGGCCACGTTTACCGGCGCGCCAGCGCACGTCAAGCGGCGCAGGCCTGACCTGATGCCGTTACGGGAGCATCGCGGCGGTGGCCGGGCAACAGCTCCGGTCCCAGTGTTTCCAGGCGGCCAAGGCGGCCTCCTGAAACTAACGTTTGACCCGCTTTGTCTGGTGTCGCAGATTGCCGGAAACTGCGCTGCCCAAATCGACACAGGTTTTCAAAGCGCGGGCCCAAAATACTGCAGCATAGTCTGTACCTGAATGGCAGCGAGATCCAGATGATACGAATGCAATTGCGACACCCGTTTGCCTATCTTTTTGCCAGCGGGCTGCTTGTATTGTGGCTGGCCTTTGCCGGCGATGCGCGCGCGCAAGACGAAGCGGTCACCATTCCCGCAGGGCTGAGCGATACCGAATTCCAGGCCTTGCTGGGACGGTTGAGCGACGAACAGGTGCGCGACATCCTGATTGCCGAATTTGCGGCCCAGCGAGCGGACGAGGCCACCCCGGGCGGCGGCTTGCTGGCAGACACGCGGCAGATTGGCGATGCCTTGACGTCGAATGCCAGCACCTTGCTGGCCAAATGGCCCGAAATCGGTGGCGCCTTCAGTGCCATAACATCCGGGCTATCAGAAGCTGGCGGCCTCGACTTTGCCCTGATCGCTCTACTGATCTGCCTTGCTGCCGGCTTTGTTGTCCGGCACTTCTGGCGCCGCCGCGCCGCCCTGCGGCAGATCGCCCTTGCCGAACGCAATGTCGAAATCGGGTCCTATGGCTCGGTCGGCACGATTGCCGATGCCGCGTTGTTCCTGGTGATCGAATTGTCGAGTTCGCTGGCTTTCGCATTGACGGCGCTTGCCGCACTGTTTCTTTTGTTCCCGAATGAAGACCTAAGGATCTTCGTGTCGAGTTACATCGCACTGGTCACGATCGTGCTCATCGTCCGGTCCATTATCGACTTCATCTTCCCGAAGAACTGGCCGATCTACCGGCTCGTGGCGATCAGCGACGACGCAACCCGTCTGGTGCACCGGGTCGTGCTTGGGCTGGCGGCATTGTGGATGTTCGAAACGGTCACATCCGACCTCATGGCCCGGTTCGGCGCGCCGCCGGGCACCCCCGATCTGTTCAGCTTGTTGCTCGGTGTGGTCTGGATCACCACCACGCTGGTTGGCCTCTACCTGATCAACCGGGCGACGTCCGAGCTTCTCCCGCCCAGCGACGCGCCGGGCCTGGGCAACATGCTCAGCCGAAACTGGGCGGCGCTGATGGCCATCGCACAGGTGCTGATCTGGATCCTGTTCACCGGGGGATCGCTGGTCGCCGGGGACGTTGATGTTGTAGCCGCGAGCGTGTTCAAGACGCTAATGGTATTCATTGCATCCTGGACCGCCTACCGCATCCTGGTTCATTATCTGCGCGCCCGGGTCATCGATGCGGCGATCTGCGCCGCCATAGGGCGGACCGCCAGCACCTTTCTGTCCATTGCCGGGCTGCTCATCGTTTTCGCCGTCTGGGGTTTGGATCCGGCGACCCTCGCGGCAGGTGGTTCCAGCGAGCGGGCGCTTCAAGCGGCGATCAACGTTGCCCTGACTGCGCTCGTGGGATGGACAATCTGGGATTTCATCCGAACCATTATTGACGTCCGCAACGCGGCGGAACAGCCGGACGATGACGAAGAAGCCGGAGATGGTGAAGGCGGATTGGGCGCGAGCCGGACCGCAACCTTGCTGCCATTGCTGCGGTCCTTTGCCTTTGCAGCCATCGGCCTTACCTGTTTGTTCGCTGCACTGTCCAGCCTGGGGGTCAATGTTGCCCCGCTTATTGCAGGTGCCGGCGTTTTGGGCCTGGCCATCGGGTTCGGCGCACAAACGCTGGTCAAGGACATCGTCTCCGGGGTGTTCTTCCTGATCGACGACGCCTTCCGGCGCGGCGAGTACATCGATCTTGGATCCGTGAAGGGTGTCGTCGAACGCATTTCGGTCCGGAGCCTGCAGCTGCGCCACCAATTGGGCGCGGTCCACACGATCCCCTTTGGCGACATCGCGGCGCTGACCAACTATTCCCGCGATTGGGTGATCATGAAACTGCCCCTGCGCCTCACCTTCGACACCGACCCGCAGATGGTGAAGAAGATCGTCAAGCGCATCGGTGCGGAGCTCATGGAAGACGAGCTGGTCGGCGACGGCCTGCTGGATCCGCCAAAATCACAAGGGGTCATTCAGATGGAAGATTCCGCCATGATCCTGCGCGTCAAATTCAAGGCAATTCCGGGCAAGCAGTTTGCGATCCGCCGGGAACTGCTGCATCGGATCCGGGCTGCGTTCGAAGAAGCGGGCATTCGCTTTGCCAGCCGTGAAGTGACGGTCCGGGTTAGCGAAGATGCATCCAAATCGGAAAAGTTAGAGGCCGTCGGGGGCGCCGCGTCACGGGCCGTTGAGGCAGAACAACCTGCAACTTGACCCGGTGGATCAACGGCGGCGGTGATCGACGAAACCACCGATCATGTCGTCTTTGGGATCACCGGCCGCACGTCTACGATAGAACAGTTCGTCTCGATGTTGAAACCGCTCGGCCTGGGCGAGGCCTTCCGCACCGGCGCCCCCGCCGCCCAGCGCGGCAGGCTTTTTTGAATCGGACTGCCCCACAGCGGTCATTCGTTGAACCTGCAACAATTATCCGGAATGAACCCAACGCGGTCGTTTTGACCCTTGCTACCCACGGGATAGATCGGCCGCGTCCTCGATTTTGTCGATCCACACCTCGAAGCCTTTGAGTTCGTTCTGACCGAAACTGTGCGCCAAGGGCACATCTGCTGCATCCCTTCCGCGCGCAATGAGAACCCTGCCAAAGCGGATGTCATTGTTGCGCGGATCGAAGACCCACCATTTGCCTCCAAGATAGACCTCCATCCAGGCGGCGAAATCCATTGGCGGGTATGGCGGCGGCTTGCCGATATCGCTTACATATCCTGTGCAATAGCGCGCAGGAATGTTCAGACACCGGCACAACGTGACCGCTAGATGAGTGTAATCCCGGCAAACGCCGACAGCTTCCTTCAGCGCCTCCACGGCGGTCCGGGTCGGGCGCGAATGCTCGTAGCCAAACTGGATGTGATCATGCACGAAGTTGCAAACAGCCTGAACACGGCCCCACCCCTGGGGTTCATGGCTGAACTGCTGCCAGGCGAAATCCGAAAGCACGTCGGTCTCGCAATAGCGGCTCGGCAGAAGATAGGCCAAGGCATCTGCGGGAAGCTGCTCCACGGGGAGTTGCGCGGCGGATTGTTCGACCGGATCGGAAAGCCCGTCATCCCTGATGATGCCATTGGTGGAGATGGTAAGCTCGCCGGCGGGCGCCACGATCCGACTGCACCAATTGCCAAAGCCATCGCGATAGGCCTCGATCGCGCCCCCCGGATCCGTGACCAATAGATCCGGTTGTTCAAGATCGCTGGCGCGCGAATAATGCACATTGAGCAACAGGATCATCGGGGTCGGGGCAGCGAGATGGAATGACAGGCGACAGCCTAGTCGTATACGCATTTTCGAGCTCCACTGAATTTGGGTTGCTTGCCGACAAAGGTCTTGCCCCTGAAAGTCCCGGCGTCGAGAGCATCGCAAGCGCTATGGTCACAGCATGACCGCTTTATCCGCATCTTACAAGTTCGCGAACCGCATGGTGATGGTCAGCTATCGCAGGTTCGGTTCGAGACCTGAAAGGCCGCTTCGGCACTGAGAGCGGGCCGCCTTGTTTTGGTTGCCGGATCAGCAAAGCAGACATTCCAACGGATACATGATGCGAGCATTTTCGGCCCTGAGGCAGTCATTGAGCCATTCCCGAGCCTTCGTCCACTTCGCACCGCCGATCAAATTAGGCAAATACACATGTGGCCGGTTTACACCGCCAAATAAACTCATACGGCAAGTCCGAGCGCCTGGCTGAGTGATTTTGGATCAGACTCCTTCTCACGCAAGTCCAATCCCGAGTGCAGATCGATAATGTGACTTTTTTGGATTTCTTCTGCGGCGACCGCGTCGTTGTCAGCGAAGGCGTCCATGAGTGCACCATGAGAATGGCTTTCACATGCTGTATCGGATCGTTTGGAATAAAGCGCGATGATCAGCGAAGACCGCGAGATAAGCGATCGTACCATGCCGGTGAAAACCCGATGATCGGCAATGTCGGCAATCGCGGTGTGAAACCCGCCGGAAAGGACAAGAGCCTTACTCATGTCACCACTGTCGAGAGCCGCATGCTCTGCTGCAAGATGCGCCTTTAACAAGTCGAGATCTGCTGGGGTGATTGCGTCTGCGGCAAGCCGGGCCACAGCAGGTTCAATCAACGCGCGCGCCTGAAAGACCTCATGCGCCTCCCGCATGGTCGGTTTGGCAACAAAGGCCCCCCTGTTCTTCCGGATCGTCACCAGACTTGAATGGGCAAGCGCTTGGAGAGCCGCGCGAACGACCGTACGGCTTACACCGTAGATTTCGCCAACTTCATCTTCCGACAGCTTCAGTCCCGGAGCCAATTTGTGCTCCAGAATAGCGGTTTGAATGCTCAAGCAGATGTCCAGCGTTTTGCCGGAAGGCAACGCAAAGACGTCATGCAGCATGGGTCTGTTTTTCAAATCTAAGGCGGTCACGGCCGTGTCGTTCTTCTTTTTGGCTCTCAATTGGCGCAGCAGTCTGATCGTACCGGGACAGCAGTAAATCAGCAATTCCAATATGTATACAATTTTTAATCAGTTTGTATTTTATCTGCTGATAAATTGTGCACTTTTGACGTTTGGCTTCAACGCTCGAACGCTGAATCGTCAAAAAAACCGCAGAAAACAGCCATTCTGAACGGTTGGCACAAGGTTTGCTCGACAAGCGTGAATTCAGGTTTTTGAAGGAACAAATTGGCGATGGCGAACTCCCAGGATTTGGAACTGGCAGCAACCACAAAAAAATACGGTGGAACCGTCGCCGTCGATTCAATAAATCACAAGTTCGCCGCCGGAACCTATTCATGCCTGCTTGGCCCTTCCGGCTGCGGCAAGTCGTCAACGTTGAGGATGATTGCCGGTCACGAAAGCGTCTCCGACGGAGACATCGTTCTCGGTGGTACCAACATCACCGATCTGCCGCCCGCAAAACGCGGAACAGCGATGATGTTTCAAAACTACGCTCTGTTCCCGCATTTGTCAGTCGTCGACAATGTGAGCTTCTCCCAGAAGATGCGCGGTATTAACAAGACCAAACGGTCTGAAAAGGCACTGAAGCTTCTGGAGTTGGTCGATATGGGCGATTACGCAGATCGACTGCCCTCCCAACTTTCCGGCGGTCAGCAGCAACGTGTCGCTCTGGCGCGGGCCCTGATCACGGAACCATCCGTTTTGCTACTCGATGAGCCGCTTTCGGCGCTTGATCCTTTTTTGCGGATCAAGATGCGCTTGGAGCTCAAAAAGCTGCAACGCGAACTGGGCATTTCCTTCATTCATGTCACCCATAGCCAGGACGAGGCATTGGCTCTGGCGGATGACATCATTGTCATGAACAACGGCAGGATCGAACAGGCTGGCAACCCCCAATCGGTCTTCAACACCCCGACAACAGAATTCGTTGCCCGATTTATAGGTGGTCACAATGTGCTCCAACGGGATGGAACGCTAGTCGCCTTGAGAGCAGATCGGCTGCAGGTCCTGAAAGCGGCTCCGTCTGAAGACAATCACCTCACAGCCAGTGTTGTCGATGTCGAATATCTCGGCTCTACGGTCAATTTGGCACTCGATGCCGGCAGCGCCGGTGATCTGACCGCCTCTCTCTCCGATCAGGCTTTTTTCCTGGATCCGATTGAAATCGGTGCAACCGTTTCATTGGCGTGGAAGCCGGAGGATGCCCATCAAATTGCGGCTTGAAGCGGCCGCTCAAGGCCTTCTCCCAGGGGCCGACAAACACAGCAAGGGGAACAGGAGCAGGAATATGACAGAAAAACTTGAGAAGAAGGGCGTCAGCCGTCGCAGCATTTTGAAAGGCGGCGCAGCTGCCACGGGTGCAGCGCTAGGGTCAGGCGTGATTACCGGCTTTCCAACCATCTGGGCGCAGAACATCAAGGACGTGACACTGCGCCAGTTCGGCACGGGTGTATCCAACCTCAATGAGGTTGCTGCAAAGGTAAAAGAAGACCTAGGCTTTACATTGGAAATGACAGCGCTCGACAGCGACGCCGTTACCCAGCGCGCCGCGACACAGCCGGACAGCTTTGACATCGCCGACATCGAATACTGGATCTGCAAAAAGGTTTGGCCGACCGGCAACCTGCAGGCGATGGATACATCCAAGATCAAAAACTACGACAAGATCGTTGGCATTTTCCGGGACGGCAAACTGACACCGGAAAGCACAATCGCACAAGGTACGGCGCCGCACACGGTCAGTTTTGTGGAAGGTGTGGACGGCAAGGAGTTCGTTGATAAGGAAAGCGGCTGGATGACGCTGATCCCGACGATCTACAACGCTGACACACTCGGCATCCGCCCTGACCTGATCGGCCGCCCGATCAAAAATTGGTCTGAACTCCTGAACCCGGAATTCAAGGGCAAGGCGTCGATCCTCGATATTTCCTCCATCGGCATCATGGATATGGCGATGGTCGTAGAGTCCATGGGTGAATACAAATACCCGGATAAGGGCAACATGACAAAGGAAGAGATCGACATGACCTTGGGCATCTTCACCGAGGCCAAGAAAAACGGTCAGTTCCGCGCCTTCTGGAAGACTTTCGATGAAAGCGTCAACCTGATGGCTTCCGGCGAAGTCGTGATCCAGTCCATGTGGTCACCGGCCATCACCGCTGTCCGCTCGCAAGGCATTCCATGTGTCTATCAGCCGCTCGAAGAAGGATACCGCAGTTGGGGCGGCGGCATCGGCCTTTCGAAGAGCCTTTCCGGCCTCGAACTCGATGCAGCCTACGAGTATATCAACTGGTACCTCGACGGTTGGGTCGGTGGTTTCCTCATGCGTCAGGGCTACTACTCCGCCGTTCCGGAAAATTCCAAGAACTACATGTCGGAAGACGAATGGGGCTTCTGGTTCGAAGGCAAGGCTGCCGAAGGTGACATCACCAACCCGTTCGGCAAGGTCATGGAAAAGGCCGGCGCTGTGCGCGACGGTGGCTCCTTCTACGACCGCATGGGCGCTGTTGCCTGCTGGAACGCAGTTATGGACGAGAACCAGTACATGGTTCGCAAATGGAACGAGTTCATAGCTGCATAACGCCAGCATACAAAACCGGTGTCCGGGGGCTCCTCCGGACACGCGTCTTCGATTTACTGGACAGAGGCTCCATGACGGACCAAAGCCACCTTTTTATTCAATCAAATGCAATCAGCACGGACCAGAAGAAGTCCAAACGGACATTCCACTGGGGCCGTTTGCCGGACAATACTACCGGCTGGCTTCTTTCCTTGCCGCTCGCATTCGTCCTTTTCTTTTTTCTTGTTCTGCCAATTGCAATGATCGTTGTGGTCAGTTTTTGGGGTGCGACAGAGTTTTCAATCTACCCTGCTTTCCAGTTCGAAAATTACGAGTTCTTGCTGACCTCTCCCGTCACCTATCAGGTGTTCTGGAATACGATCAAATACGCCTTGGTCACATGGGTCTTAACCCTCGGGATCGGTTTCACCGTTGCTTATTTTCTGGCATTTCACGTTCGTTCACTCACATGGCAGGTCGTCTTGTTTCTGCTGTGCACGATCCCGTTCTGGACTTCTAACATTATCAGGATGATTTCCTGGATTCCGTTTCTCGGCCGGAACGGCATCGCCAATTCCACCCTGATTTCAATGGGCGTCATCGATGAGCCACTGGAATGGCTGCTTTTTTCCGATTTTTCGGTGATCCTCGCCTTCGTCCACCTTTACACACTGTTCATGGTCGTACCGATTTTCAACACGATGATGCGCATCGACAAATCTCTGATTGAAGCGGCAAGCGACAATGGCGCTTCGGGGTTTCAGACGCTCACCAATGTGATCATTCCTTTGACCAAGCCTGGCATCATGATTGGCTCGATCTTTGTGATCACTCTTGTGATGGGGGATTTCATCACGGTCCGTTTCATGTCCGGGAGTCAGAAGGCAAATGTCGGAAGGCTGATCTCCAATGACATTTCGCTGCTTCAATATCCGTCAGCTGCGGCTACGGCCGTCATTCTCCTGATCACTGTTCTTCTCGTGATTTCGGTCCTGTTACGCTTCGTCGATATCCGAAAGGAGCTTTGAACCATGGAAAAACGCAGCCGCTCGTTCTATGCACTTGCCGCATTCTTTGGCTTGTTTCTGGTGTTTCTTTATGGTCCGACGCTGACGATCGGCATGCTGAGTTTTCAGGGATCTCAAGGAGGTCTGACCTTTCCAATGCGTGGCGTGTCGTTGCATTGGTTCAGGGATCTTTTTGAACAACAGGCCGTTGGCGATATCTGGGGCAGTTTTTTCCGCTCGCTGACACTTGGCCTGATGGTAATGGTGACTACCGTGATCGTATCCGTTATGGGCGGGCTTGCTTTCCGCAAGCGTTTTGCCGGTTCCGGCGTGATTTTCTATCTCATCATCACATCGCTCGTCATTCCTTCGATCCTGGTTTCGCTCGGCGTCGGGCTGATTTTCTCTCAGGCCGGACTTTCTGTGCATTGGTCCACCTCCGGCTATGGATCCCAATTGACTTGGACCTTGCCCTTTGGCCTGCTCATCATGTTCGCAGTCTTCAATCGCTTCGACAAATCCTACGAGGAAGCAGCCCGAGACCAGGGCGCCAACTCCTGGCAGACAATCCGTTATGTGGTGCTGCCAATTATCGCGCCCATGCTGATCGGTGTCGCTCTCTTCGGCTTTACACTCTCATATGATGAATTTGCCCGAACGCTTCTGACGGCGGGCAGCTACAATACGCTGCCACTGGAAATCTACGGGATGACCACAAATGTCACGACCCCGGTAATCTTTGCGCTCGGAACACTTACAACACTTTTCTCTTTCGTTGTTATTGGGGTCTTCTTGTCAATCGTATTGGTCATGAACAAGCGCCGATCCAGACATGGATCCGACGCCGGTAAAGGCATGGTCTAGATGGCAAAATCTCAATGACTGACCGGCATATACTCGTCATCAATCCGAACACCACAGTGTCGATGACGGAAAAGATAGGCGAGGCGGCTCGCCTGGCGTCTTCACCCTCAACCAGGATCACCGCCGTCAATCCGGTGATAGGCCCCGCTGCCATCCAAGGGCCCGTTGACGGGGCGGCTGCACTGCCCGGCCTTCACGAACTCTTTGACGAGACGCTTGGCACCGATCAGAGCATCACCGCGGTCATTATCGCCTGTTTCGACGACACCGGTCTCTTTGAGCTAAAGGAGAAGTCGCCGGTTCCAGTCATCGGAATAGGCGAGGCCGCCTATCACATCGCATCGGTCGCTGCCGTTCGCTTTTCGGTCATAACCACCCTTTCGGTGTCCGTTCCGGTTCTGGAGAGCAACCTCAGGCAACTCGGTCTTGCGAACCGGTGTGCACGGGTAAGGGCATCCGAAGTGCCTGTGTTGGCATTGGAAAACCCGAACAGCAACGCCCGCCACCGCATCGAATGTGAGATAGAAACGGCTCTGGAAGAGGACAATATCGGGGCAATTGCCCTGGGCTGTGCCGGGATGGCCGATCTGGCCGCGGACCTTTCCGCTCGCTACAAGGTTCCCGTCATTGATGGTGTCGCCTCCGCAGTGAAATTGTCGGAAGTTTTCATTCGTTAGCGACTTCACGACCCTATCGGTGATTGGAAAAACAAACCTTCCTTCCTTGCACAGCGAATGTCCATTCTTCGCCCAATTCAGTGAATTCGCTGCGTTCAGAAGTAAATTCAGCTTTCGGGATCTGTTCCCAAACCGCAGCACGACGCATGGCGGAGGGTGGAATGAGCGGTGACATTATCAAGGCGGTAGCCGGCCATACCGAACTTAAACAGGTCTCGGTCTATACCGCTGCCGCTGACCAAGCGGCATTGGCGGAGACGGGGCTAAGAGCCATTACCGGGAAGAAAAAGCGAACAAAATTTGTCCAACCCAACGTAAAGGTTGGAAAAAAGGACGGAGAATAGAATGGGAAATCAAGAGCTTATAGAAAAGGATGGCGGACAGAGAGGGATTCGAACCCTCGATACGGTTCCCCGTATACACACTTTCCAGGCGTGCGCCTTCAGCCACTCGGCCACCTGTCCATACCAAGCGGGAGCCGCTTTAGTGCCGCGCAATATACTCATGAAACGGCCAAGCGCAAGCGCCTGAACGCGTTTTTTTGTGCTCATTTTGAAAGCTGTGGATCTTTGCCGGAATTTCTCGGAAATGGGCGCCATAGAAGCGTGTGCGAGAAAGCATGCTCAACACGGAAATCTCACAAGAATGTGTTGCACATCAATTTTTATTCAAGTGTTTTGAGCTATTTCCTTCAGGTAATACTCATCGATGCACTGGAATTTTAATCCGATCGTGAGCAGATGAGTATTTCCGAGGTTTCCCCGAGTTTGAAATACTCAGATTGAAAGCATAAAGATGATTAGTGTTTTGAAATTCATATTTCGCTTGCTTGGTTACGGATGTCTCGCCATTGCGATTATTGCCGGTATCTCGGACGCCAGCACTTCCATTGCGCAATCGCAGGTGGACCTGGCGCCGCTGGGTCAGGTCATGTTCGATCTGTTTCCTGACACCTTCCCTATTCTGCAGCCGGCCATCGAGCGCCACGTTCATCCATTCCTGTGGGATCCGATCGTGCTGACACTGCTGATCTGGCCTGTGTGGGCGGTATTCGCGCCGCTTGGCCTGTTTCTGCTGTGGCTGGGTGCCAAGCGACGGCGCCAGCGCGTGCAGTTTGCCTGACATGAAAATTTTCTACCCCTTGGAAAGTGCTGCTGACTGCGCCACATTCACCAACAGCACTTAAAGTCCACCTTGAGATCATAGAATCTTCGGGCCGCCTTCAGATCAAGTGCTGAAGGCGGCCTGGTTCGTTAAAGCCATGCCCGGCTACATTATGCTAGGATTTACCGGAGATCTGCCATGTCCTTCATGACCATGCTGTCCAAGAAGTTCTCGTTGCCCGAAAAAGGCGAAGCCTTGCCGGGGCGCACCAATGCGATCCAGCCTGAAGGGCCTCACTTTGTAAATGGCAACCCCCTGATGGGGCCTTACCCGGAAAACATGGAAACAGTGTTGTTCGGCATGGGCTGTTTCTGGGGCGCAGAAAGAATATTCTGGCAATTGCCAGGTGTTTACGTGACCGCCGTAGGCTATGCAGGCGGCACAACGCAAAATCCGACTTACCATGAGACCTGCACTGGACGAACCGGTCATACGGAAGCGGTTCTCGTGGTCTATGATCCTGCCGTCCTACCACTTTCGGATCTATTCAAGGTCTTTTGGGAGAACCATGACCCGACACAGGGCATGCGTCAGGGCAACGACACCGGAACGCAGTATCGTTCTGCCATCTATGTAAAGACCCCGCCGGCTCTGGAACAGGCAGAGCAGTCCAAGGATGCTTATCAGGTAGCCTTGAAACACGGCGGGGTGTCCGCATCGATCACGACAGAAATCCGCCAACTGAGTGATTTCTTTTTCGCCGAAGACTATCACCAGCAATACCTGGCCAAGAATCCGGCAGGTTATTGCGGCATAGGCGGAACGGGCGTTGCCTGCCCCACGGCTCTTGGCCAGTCCTGAGGCCAATCCTGACGTCTGCGCAGCAAATCAAGGCAATGATTTTATGTCCTGGAACTTAGACACCTCTCCGAAAGAGAGGTGTCTGAAGAGCCGGCTGAGTTAAATATTCAGCAGGTTTAGAGTGGGCTTATTCGTAGTTTTCACGATGCAATGGGCAGTGCACTCGAAATTGCGGAATTTTTTTGAAGTATTTCCGTTACCTTAATCCATCATTTCAGAATTTATTAAATTTGACCTGCGAAATTTAAACCGAAGCGCAACTGCGTAGAGGTTTGATTCGATGGCTCGATCCGCAAAAAAATTTGCGGTTATCTATTTTCTGGGATGCAGCCTGCTGGTGCTGCTTGGCAGTCTATTGCCAAGTGGGAGCGGGTTTGTCGCAGTGATTGCGAAACCCTGGGGCGTTTCCGCCGTAGAGGTTATTGCACGTGCCGACGGCCGGATCATCTTCGGGCAAAACGCGTCCTGGGTTGCCTTGACCGAGGCTACCGATCACGAATTTGTTGCAAGGCTCTATCAATCCGGAGCCGGATTTGTTGCCTCTTCCGCGGTCGCATATGCATGCGCCCGCCTGAAGGGTGTTTCTTTGGAGAAAGCTACATGAGCGAAACGGCACCACTGGCATCAGGCCTCGACAGCTTCCGCGAGCGGTTCTCGCGGATCGTCATTCACTTTACCTGGTTCAATGTCTTTCTTGTTATGGGAACGGCCTGGTGGGGTGGCAATGTTTCTCTTGTCGCTGTTTGTGGCGGAGCGCTTTTGCTTGGCGCAGCAGCAACAGGTGCCTGGCTGAAATTCGGTTCAGGCGTTGAAACCCGGCTTGCCACGGCAATGTCGCTGGCCGGGCTGGTGGCACTATTCGTGGCGTCTCTGTCGACCCCGGGCGGGGTAAACTCCTATCAGCTCGACGGTCACATGTATTTCTTCGCGGTTCTGGCGATCTTGGCCAGCTGGGTCGACTGGCGCGCATTGGTGGCCTATGCCGCCGTTGTCGCCGTGCATCACCTCGTCCTGAACTTCGCCATGCCCTGGGCCGTGTTCCCCAATGGCGCAGATCTACCGCGTGTCTTGTTTCATGCAACGATCATTGTTGCCGAAGTCGGCGCCCTGTGGTGGATGACAAATAGTCTGGCAAAGGCTTTTGCAACCTCGGACGAGGCGCGGCAGCAAGCTGAAGAAGCCCGTTCGCAGGCGGTTATTCTGCAGCAACAGAATTCAGATTACGATGACCTTGAACGTAACAAGCAAGCCGTCATCAGTGACCGGATTGATTCTTTCCAGCAGGAAATCTCGGCAAAGCTGGATGGCATGGGCGCGAAGGTACATGAAATGCGCGGCTCCGCTGAAGAGTTGGGTACCGTGGCTCAAGACACAACCGGCCGCGCAGCGTCTGTTTCCGATGCCTCGGAAACGGCTTCGTCCAACGTGCAGATGGTTGCTTCGGCTGCGGAAGAATTGTCTTCCTCGATTGAGGAAATATCGCGCCAGGTGGAACAGACCACCGGGATTGTGGTCAAGGCGACCGAAAACGCGCAAACAAGCAATCAAAAAGTTGAAGGCCTTGCTGAGGCCGCCAACCGGATCGGTGAAGTTGTCACGCTCATTCAGGCAATTGCCGAGCAGACAAACCTGCTTGCCCTGAATGCCACCATTGAAGCGGCACGAGCAGGCGAAGCCGGCAAGGGCTTCGCGGTTGTTGCTGCGGAAGTGAAGGAACTTGCCAACCAGACGTCCAAGGCGACGGAAGAAATCGGGGCACAGATTTCGGCCATTCAGGCAGAAACAAAAGGCGCTGTGGAATCGATTGGTGCGATTGCCGCGACCATGGACGAGGTCAACAGCTACACTGCCGCAATTGCCGCAGCGGTCGATGAGCAAGGTGCTGCTACGCAGGAAATCTCCCGCAACGTTGCTGAGGCTGCAGACGGAACCGGGCGTGTTGCCGCAAATATCGGCGGTGTACGCGAATCGGTCGAGCGGACCAGCCAGTCTGCCTCCTCGTTGTCGGACGCGACAGAGGTCCTGGATGCAGAGGCAACGGACATGCGCCGTTCGATTGATGACTTCCTGAAGGACGTTGCCGCCGCATAAGGCGCGCTTTCCTTTCGAAAAATTTGAAGACCGGCAGGCCTCCTGTCGGTCTTTCTTTGTCTTTTGTCCGTTTTCCCTCCTCACGACTTGACCTGATGTCGCATGAGTGCAATGTGCCGCTCCTTAGAAGCCACGTGGCCCTTTGAAACGCGGCACAATATGGTCGATAATCCAGTCCTGTTTGGGATTCAGCACAACCTGATGTCTGACTGCGCATTAAAACCCGGGACAATACTGCTTCTGGATATCCTGAAGCAGCAATCTGCGCTTTTGTTCGAAAACCCGCGTGACATCGTTACCTGTACGAAGTTGGAAGACGTTGCCGCCTGTCTTGCCAGATTGGAAGAAGCGCAGGCCGATGGACTTTTTGCAGCAGGTTATCTGGCCTATGAGCTGGGTTTTGCGTTTGAGGAAAAACTGAAAAATCGTTTCGAGGAGACCGGTGAACCGCTGCTTTGGTTTGGTCTTTACGATCGCCCTCAATCAATTGGACTGGCTGAGGCAAAGGCTCTTTTGGCGGATGCCGCAGCCGAAAACGCGATCAATGTAAGCAAGCCGGAATTCGACATGGACCGGGCAGCTTACGACGAGGCTTTTGAGCGTAGTCAGGACCATCTTGCCAAAGGTGATATCTATCAGGTCAATCTGACAATGCGGGCGCGGTCCCAATATCAAGGATCATCGGAACAGCTGTTCCTGGATCTCATGCGGCGTCAGCCAGTGGAGTTCGCCGCCTTTATCCGTATGAACGATCAGACTGTGTTGTCCTTGTCGCCGGAACTTTTTCTCGAGCGCCAGGGTCAGCGGCTCAGAACAAGGCCGATGAAGGGCACCGCTCCGCGCGGCCGTTATCCATCTGAAGATGGCAGAATTGAACGGGAGCTTGCAAACGATCCCAAGCAGCGGTCAGAAAACACCATGATCGTTGATCTGATGCGCAATGACTTGTCGCGCATTGCAGACCCTGGGTCTGTTCGGGTGACGAAACTCTGCGATGTGGAACGTTATCAAAGCCTGCACCAGATGACATCGACTGTGGAAGCTCGTGTGCCAGAAACAATTGGTTTTGCAAATGTGATCGAGCACCTGTTTCCCTGCGGCTCAATCACAGGGGCACCGAAGCTGAGTGCCATGCAGATCGCACATGACCTGGAGACTGGTCCGCGCGGTGTATATACGGGCTCTATTGGCTATCTGGCGCCTGGGGGTGATTTCCGGCTGAACGTTGCCATACGGACAATGGTGTTGCGCAACGATGGCACCATGGAAGCCGGAACAGGCTCCGGTGTTGTGTTCGATTCTGGCGCGGGGCCCGAATACGACGAGTGCGTTTTGAAGCTTAAGTTTCTGACGGAAGAAACACCGGATTTTGATCTCATTGAGACTATGGCGTATGATCCTGGAGAAGGCTATCTGCTGTTGGATCGTCATCTGCAGCGCCTGCAGAAGTCAGCTGCGTATTTCGGCTTTCAATTCGTTGAGGACAAAATCCGCAAAGAGCTCTCGCAAAGAGCCTCAGACTTCTCGCGTGCACAACGGGTTCGTATGCTTCTGGGGGCAGATGGGGACATTTCGATCTCGTCAACAGACCTTACGCCTGTCGACCAGAGCACGGTCTTCAATCTCGTTCTGGCGAGCGAGACGACGGCCTCCACTGATCGTTTCCTCTATCACAAAACCACCAACAGGGCGTTCTACGACGACACGCGAATGCGATATCAGGCTGAAACCGGGTGTCAGGAAGTTCTGTTTGAGAACGAACAGGGCTTTTTGACCGAGGGCAGCTACATGACCCTGTTCATCCGGAAAAACGGCAGGTTGTTGACGCCAGCACTTGAGCACGGCGTGTTGCCAGGCACTTTCCGCGCGGGCCTTCTGGAATGCGGCGTTGCGCTTGAGGCTGATCTAACTAGGTGGGATCTTGAAGAGGCCGATGAGGTCTTTGTCGGTAACTCTGTGCGTGGTCTTGTGCGGGGACGATTGATTTCTGCCTCGCAGTCAGTATCTGAATGCGGCAGCGAGAACGAAGCACTGCACGCAAATAGGCGGGCCGGCTGATCCTCGTCAGCTTTTGTTGTCGCCCAGTCAACAATTTCAAGTTCAGGCCAACTCACCTTTGCCGACTGTATTTGAATGTTGATTGACACTTCCTTCCACGGCATCGACACCTCCCGCAAATTCGAAAAGTGTTACCTATGTCTCCGGAACGTTCTGTTACCTATGTCTCAGGTCGGGCACTATCGTATCTGCGCTTCGCATTGTGATCGTCAATTTCGTACTTTTTCCGACGATTTAGGCGAGTGGGTTCTGGGCGATACGGTTGACAACGATTGACTGACCTCAACCAGTCTGGACCACCAATCGCGTCAGCCAAGTGCCAACAACGGCTGAGGTCCCAGTCAAGGCAGTTCCCCAAGTAATATCGACAACGGCGACAGTGAGTGACCAATGGCGCAAGGTGGCATAGTTGGTCATGTCATAGGTTGCGTAGGCGAAAAAACCAAACATGGCCCCGTAGAGGAACGCTGTGCCAAGGCTGCCCGCCTTCAGTGCCGGGGCGACCGCAAAGATGATGATGCCGATCACATACACCGCGTAAAACGCTACTGCGGCGCTCAAGCGTGGTTTATCAAGCAAAATGTCGCCCAAGCGGTCGTAGTAGAACGGCTTTGCAATGCGCGAAAGCCATACAAAGTCGATCCCGAGGAAGATTGCCGCAGTAAATGCGTAAGCGATCAGATATTGGGCCATGGTCATCCTGATAATGAAGCTTTCCTGCTATACGCGCATGCCGCCGGGCCGGATCACCCGAGTGTCGCCTTACAAGCCGACCCTGACCCCGACATACGCTTTTCGGTGATCCACAACGCAGCGCTCTGCGTACACAGGAAAACCGCAAACGGGATACGTCATGGAACCCTGCAAAATCGCTGTCATTGGCTCCGGCATCGCCGGCCTGTCGGCAGCTTGGCTGCTATCGAAGCATCATCAAGTTACAGTTTACGAGGCGGGAGACCATTTGGGTGGTCACGCCAATACGTTGGAAGTGGTCACCGCTGAGGGACCCATCGCCGTAGATACCGGTTTCATTGTCTACAACGAGCAAAACTATCCCAATCTGACTGCTCTCTATCATCATCTGGGCGTTGCAACGGATCCGACCGAGATGAGTTTTGCGTTGTCGCTGAATGACGGTGCTTATGAATACGCGGGCTCGGGGGTTGGCGGTTTCTTCGGCCAGAAGAAAAACCTGCTTAAGCCGCGTCACTGGCAATTGCTATGCGATGTGGCGCGTTTTTTTCGTACGGCACGTCAGCGGGTCGACAGCGTTCCCGAGGGAATGACGCTGGGCGACTTTCTCGAACTTGAGAATTATTCCCCTGCCTTTATAGAGGATCATATCATTCCCATGGGGGCAGCCATCTGGTCGACTTCCATGTGCGAAATGCTTGGGTTTTCAGCGCGCAGTTTTGTCGATTTCTATGCCAATCATGGCATGCTGCAGTTCCAGGACCGGCCCGCCTGGCGCACGGTTTCTGGCGGCAGTCAGGCTTATGTGCAAAAGCTTGCAGCCGATGCTGGCTTCGAAGTTCAAATCAGTAACGGTGTGGAGAGCATTGTCCGCCATCCAAACTATGTACGCGTAACAGATACTCATGGCGCCGTCAGGCCGTTCGATCATGTGGTTGTCGCAACCCATGCTGACCAAGCCCTGAAGCTACTTGATGCACCTGATCCGCAGGAAGAAAGACTGCTCGGATCGTTTTCTTATCAGACCAATCGCGCTGTCTTGCACCGCGACCCGCGCTGGATGCCGCGTCGTAGGCGGTTGTGGTCAAGCTGGAACTATCTCAAGACACAAAAGGGCCCTGAAACGGAACTATGCGTCAGCTACTGGATGAACCGGCTGCAGGTGCTTTCGACGAGCACCGATTTCTTCCTGACGCTCAATCCCCAAAACGAGATTCACCCCAAGGCGGTGGACGCCGATATTGAGTATCAACATCCGGTCTTCGACAGGGAGGCTGTTGCGGCGCAGAAGCAGCTTTGGGCGTTGCAGGGCGCGCGCAGGACCTGGTTCTGCGGCAGTTATTTCGGCTACGGTTTCCACGAAGACGGCATTCAGAGCGGGATGGCCGTCGCCGAGGCCCTCGGCGGCGTGCGTCGTCCCTGGCAGGTCACTGATGAATCTGGCCGTATGGCCTGCATGCCCGCTATGGGCCGCGAGGCAGCGGAATGAGTGCGAACGCCCTCTATAGCGGCACGGTGGCTCACAAGCGCATGCGACCGGTGAGCCACAGTCTACGCTATCGCGTCTTCGCGCTGCTGTTCGATTGCAGGACCCTCGAAACGTTGGGTGGAAAGCTGCGCCTGTTTTCCTATAACCGCTTCAATCTCTTCAGCCTTTATGATCGGGATCACGGAGACGGAACGCCGATCCGCGCTTATCTCGAAGCCCTTGCCACCGGCACTCCGCACGGTCGTGACGTGTGCCGTTTTGAGATGCTCTGCTATCCGAGGATCCTAGGGTACGCCTTCAATCCCCTTACCGTCTATTACGGGTTGGACTTCGAGGGACATATTCGTCTGGTGGTCTATGAGGTCAACAACACGTTTGGCCAGCGCAAGACCTATGTTCTGCCGGTCAGCGCAGACTCAAACCGAGAGGTCATTGCGCAACGCTGTGCCAAAGAGCTTTACGTGTCGCCGTTCAACGCGGTTACTGGCACCTACAGTTTCCATCTTACGCCACCAGGCACGAACCTTACGGTAGGAGTCGCGCTTCAGGATGAAGACGGCCCGCTTCTCAAGGCACATTTTCGCGGCGAAAGACAAACCTTGAACGATGCCGCGTTATTGCGCGAGCTGACGCGCACCGGCTGGATGACGCTCAAAGTCACCCTCGGGATTCATTACGAAGCTGCGCGTCTGTGGCTGAAGGGTTTGCCACTAAAGTCGCGCCCTCCTGCTCCCAAAACACCCATAACCTTTGTCGATGGCTCCGGTAATTAATCCATGCTTGAAAATCTGAGTGCTGAACCTGTGTCTGTGCGGCGCGGATGGATCAACCCGCTTGCATATGCCGCGCGATGGGCCGTTGGTCGGCTCTTAAGTTGGCGGCCGCAGGGATCGATTCTGATCGTGCTGCCTTCGGGTGAATGCATGCGTTTCGGACCGGTAGGGAATGGGGCCGAGCCGGTGCTGCGGCTGAGGCGGCACCGGGTCTTCTACCGAATTATGCGCCGTGGCGCCATCGGCTTTGCTGAAGCCTATATGGACGGAGATATCGACTGCTCTGACCTGACTGGCCTGTTCCGCTTCCTTCTGCGCAACCAGGCCGATCTGGAACGCTCAGGCCGCCTTATGCTGGCCTCCCGGCTCAAGGATCGCGTCGCCCATTGGACACGGCGCAATTCCAAGCGCGGCAGCCGTCGCAACATCACTGAGCACTACGATCTGGGCAATGATTTTTACCGGCTGTGGCTGGACCCTAGCATGCTCTATTCGAGCGGCTACTATGCGGAAGACGTGGCCACGCTGGAAAAGGCACAGGCGGCGAAGCTCCAGAAAATTATCGATCTGCTCCAGCTTTCAGACAGCGAGAAAATTCTGGAGATAGGCTGTGGCTGGGGGGCTTTTGCGCTCGAAGTCGCCAGACAGCACGGTGCCAGCGTCGAGGGCGTGACCCTATCGCACGAGCAGCTTGACCATGCACGCAATGCCGCAACCGACGTTGGGCTTGCCGACAAATGTACGTTCCGTCTTGAGGACTACCGCGATATGGACGGCAGCTATGATCGGATCGTGTCGATCGAGATGATCGAGGCAGTTGGCGAGACCTATTGGCCGCAGTACTTTCGGGTGTTGAACGAACGACTAAAGCCCGGCGGTGCAGCTGTGGTCCAGGCTATCACCATCGACGAGAGCCGTTTTGAGAACTATCGGCGCTCGGCCGATTTTATTCAGCGCTATGTTTTCCCGGGCGGCATGCTGCCAACACCGACGATGATTGAATACCAGGCGGAGAAAGCCGGCCTGCAACTCGATCATGTCGAACACTTCGGTCGATCCTACGCGGAAACATTGCTGGAATGGAGCCGGCGTTTTGAAGCGGCATGGCCGGAAATCGCCCAGCTCGGCTTTGATGAGCATTTCCGCCGTCGCTGGCGTTACTATCTCGCCTATTGCGAGGCGGGCTTTCGCGAAGGGTCCATCGATGTGGGGGTCTATCGGCTGCGCAAGGCTTAATCGTGTTTGTGATGCGCTCAGGTCTTGCCGCGCATAACAATCTTCCGGACCAACCAAAAATACAACCCGAGAGGCATCAGCTGCATCAACTTCATGACCATGATGAACCCGCGTGGGAACGCGATTTCGAATCGGCGGCGTTTCAACCCCTCCAGGATCTGCTTCGCGGCTTCCTCGGCGCTGACAATGGACGGCATGGGAAACGGGTTGTTCTGCGTCATCGGCGTGTCCACGAAACCCGGATTGATCACTGAGATTGTTATTCCATGAGGTTCCAGTTCCAACCGCAGGATTTCAGCGAGATTATTCAAAGCTGCCTTTGTCGGCCCATATGCGATGGAACGGGGCAGTCCGCGGTAACCGGCAACAGAGGCAACGATGGCGATATGTCCCCGGCGACGTTCAATCATGGGCGGGATCAACGCATCAATCGCATTCATCACCCCCATGTAATTGACCTCGATCCCGGTGCGCACGGCCTCCAATTCGAGGTGTTGCGCGTCCATTAAGGCCCATGCTCCGGCATTGAGCACTGCCAGATCGATGGGTCCGGCGGTCACCTCAATCGTCTTTACGCAGTCCGAAACCGCCTCCGTATCCGTCACGTCGAGTGGAAACGAGGCGATAGCGCGGCTTCGCTCGGACAAGGCTTCGAGTTTATTGACCGAACGCGCTGATATGACGACATGATCGGCCGCCCCGTCCATTAGCTTTGCCAGCTCCTGACCGATGCCGGAACTTGCACCGGTGATCCAGACTGTTTTCCAGCCTCTTTCCGTCACCGGCTTAGATCCTGACCAATGGCTGCAACAGGCGACTGAAAAAACCCTTGAAGCGGGTTTGAGCTTCTGTCGCGACGACACAGATGCAAGGCTCGTCCGGTTCGACACGAGGCTGGTGTTCTACGTGTTCGTCGAGATCGGCAATGTCGCCAGGGCCAAAGCGGCCGAGCGCGTCGCGATAGGCTCCCGACAGGATCAACGTCATTTCTGCGCCACCATGCCCGTGTTCGGGTACTGCTTTGCCTGGCCCGATATGCAGTAGATAGAGCGACGAAGGCGTATCCAGTGAAATACGGTGACGGCGGATACCTGGTGCAACCGTTGTCCAGGAAATTCCGTCGAGCCGATCGCCGATGAACCGGCGCAGCGGTATTGGCACGTCAGCAGAGCTTTCAGTGCGCTGGGAAGGACGTGCGGTCCGGAGGGGTTTAGCCGTAACGCCAGACATGATACGGTCAAGCGCATCGGCCGCCAGCGGTGCCGGAGCTTCTGTGTCCAACAGCCCGCCGCCAATATCTTCCGCCACGCGCAGTGCCTGCCGGCAGTCTTCGCACACGGCCAGATGTGATGCGACGATCGTCGAAAAGGCATCATCCAGATCGCCGCTCGCGTAGCGCAGCAACGTGCTGTCGTCGAGGTGATGATGAACTGTCATTGCAATACTTCCAATCGTCCCTTCAGCTTCGCATAGGCGAGACGCATTCTTGATTTCACGGTACCGAGCGGTAACGCCAGTCTTGTGGCGATTTCACTCTGGGAAAGGTCTTGAACGAAGGCATATTCGATGATCTGCCGTTGTTCATCGGGCAGGTCCGCCACCGCGTCCGCCACACATTCCGAGCGCTGGCTGGCGAATGTTTCCGCTTCGCCATCGGCTTCCTCGGAAGCCAGCTCCAGCCCATCCAGATCCTCATAAGGCTGAGCCGAACGCCGACGCAGCCGATCGATCCGCGCGTTACGTGCAATGGTGTAGACCCACGTGCTGACCGCGCCACGCTCGGGCGAGTACAGATGTACCTTGCGCCACACAGTCATCATCACGTCCTGGACGATATCTTCAGCCAGAGCCTGATCTGCGCCAGCCTTCAGCATCAGCGTCTTCACACGCGGACCGAAATGCAGGAACAGCTTTTTGAACGCGTCGCGATCTCCGTGATCCGCGACTTTGGCCATGAGCATTTGATGGTCTTCAATAGAGACGCCGGGCACTGAATCGTCCAGAATTTGTGTCGCTTGAGAGGCCGATCGCATGTCCGCACCTTTTTTGCACTTATCTCAAGTACGTTCTGGATCGCGTGGCGGATCACTCAAATTGGCAATCTGAATAAAGATAGGCGTTTCCTCATCATTTGCATAATCATTCTTGAAGGCCGGATACACATTAGCTGACCGCCCAGTTCTGCCGAACCACCACAGGCAACTGTCCGGCACGACCCCAAATAAAGATTAAATCCAATCGCTTATCTGCCGCGTAAACAGATCAACCGATCAGATGTTGATGCTGACAAGGATGTTTCCAATGCGGCTCCTATTTTCCATTCTTGCGATCACCGGCACTTTGATGGTTGGCCTGTTCCCCACCTCACTGGCGATAGCCCAGCCAGACATTGGCGTTGCTGCCAAACTCGTCCCATCTGCTGAGCTTGTCGGCAAGGTTCGAATGACCTATTTCGGCTTCAAGGTGTTTGATGCAGCGCTCTATGCGCCAGATGGCAAATACACGGCAACCTCGCCCTATGCCTTGAAACTAACTTACCTGCGCAATCTAAAAGGCAAGGCAATTGCTGAAAGATCGGTCAAGGAAATACGCCGCCAAGGCTACCGCGATGAGGCAAAGCTCGCTGAATGGCTAACAGAAATGGAACGTATTTTCCCAAATGTCTCCAATGGTTCGTCCATCATTGGCGTGAGAGATTCTCGTGGCTATGCAGTATTCTACAAAAACGGACGGCGGCTCGGCAGCATCAACGATAGCGGCTTCGCCAGACGGTTTTTCGCTATCTGGCTCGGCCGAAACACAAAAGATCCAGATTTGCGCGCAAGGCTTATCGGGAAGAGCTCTTGAACAGCCCCACCAGTGGACAGGTGCGGCACGGCAATAATGCCGTATCTGTCTCCACGCACAGAGTACTGTGTTTCATGCCGACGCTGAGCGACCTGTCGCTCGGGATAATCAAACCGATCATGAGCTGAAAGTCTGCAACTTCGGCAGCGAGATCTGCAGCCTAGGGTCAGGACCCATTAATTTGATTGAAATGGCGCAACAAACGGCAATGAACTGCAAGGAAAAGCGCGATAAGCGGGCTTTCTGCCCGGGTGAGCGGTTTGACGCAGCAGATCGAAGCCGTTTTTGCGTCCCTTTGGGATAGGGTGAATTTGCTCAGCAACGTCGTTGCAAATCTTTGAAAACCATGCGGTTTCCTAAAGTTTTGCGCCTCGTATCCGAACAAATTCATTCCTACCATTTCATCCAAATTAATGGGTCCTGACCCTAGTAACAATGTACCATTTGGCTTCTGAGGCTGCATTTCATATGGAAAATAACCGCTCCTGGTTCGGGGCAGACTTTGGCTTTCTTCGCAAGGAAAGTCCGTTTCCCGCTTATTCCGTTGAAAAACTCGTTGGTTTTGCGATTTGAACGGTGTGCTGAGTTCGAGCAAACCGTGCCTTGCTTATGCAGGGCAACCGATCTGTGGGGTCGGGATGAGTTTTGCGAGTTTCCTGAGGTTCTGGGTTGTGGCTGCGAGGTGGAATTCATCGCGGGCTCCGCACGGTCCACGCAATCGAAGCCGGTCGAGTTTCAAAATGCGTTTGAGGTGGGCAAACAGCATCTCGACCTTTTTT
>CXTY01000009.1 GCA_001404055.1 Roseibium album
CAAATCGCTCGATCTCATTGCCCTTGTCGGCAATGTGAAGCCGGCCAGCCGGACGCCCCCCTTCAGCCGTCCAATCGAACCTAAGCGCTTCACCGTTGGCGTCAGCATGCTGATGATAAGTAACAGTTAGATCTGACAGGGACAGGTCCTTGAACCGAACGGTGTCTGTGCCACCAGCAGCTTCCGCTGTGTAGTCGATGATGACCGAACCACCATCAGAACCAATCAGGTATGTATCGTTCCCGACCTGACCCTCAAGGTATTGCCAATCCTGATAGCCACTCGCCCCGGTCTCAAGCGTATCGTTACCCGCTCCGGCAAATAGTCCGTTGTCATCAGTAAACCGACCGGTGCCATCTCCCGGACCAATGACGCCACCACGGATGTAGTCATCTCCATCCGTTCCAGTCATGACAACACGGCCAACACCATCAACATGGATCCGCTTCAGCGTAACACCATCGGCAAACTCAAAGCGCTCAATATGATCACCGCCATTGGCAACACGAAGTTCACCGGAATTCACGCCATCGTTCCACTGGAAACGGATTGCGACACCGGCTGAAGACTGAACCGTTCCTCCGTTGGTGTAATCGTGTTCCGAAATGGTCAGGTCCGACAGGTTCAGATCTTCAAAGACAATGGTGTCGGTTCCATTATCCGATCCCTCCGTATGGTCGATGTAAACTTTGCCGTTGTCGGCACCAACGATGTAGGTGTCATTGCCCTGCTGACCGTAGAGATACTGCCAGGATCCTGAGGTTCCCCCTGCATCCAGAACATCGTTACCGTTGCCCCCGTAGAGATTGTCACCCCCCTCGCCACCGAGCAGCACATCGTTACCATCCGCGCCGTAGAGCGTGTCATTCCCACCTGCACCGACGATGATGTCGTGGCCGGGATCTGCGGTGAATGTGTCGTCGCCGTCAGTTCGGCGGCGGTACATGTTGTAGTTCACGCCTGGCTCGGACTGGAAGGAGGAGATATGCCCGATCCAGAGGCTGTCGCCGTTTTCAAAGGCAAGACGTTCGATGCGACGGTCGCCGGAGTCCCACCATCCACTGATCGTGATCGAGCCTGTGAGCGGAGCCAGTCCGCTTGCTGTGGCCGCATTTTTTTCTGATGAGCTCTCGGCATAAAACTCGATCTTCAGGTTGTTGCCTGATCGGGTTAGCTTGAGATCTTCCAGTTCAATGCCCGGACCGAAGAACAGCGTGTCGCCAATTGAGCCGCTACCTGTGTCGTTGATCGTGTCGTTGCCGTCACCACGGCGGTAGACGTAGGTGTCATCGCCAGTTCCGCCGTTCAGCGTGTCATTGCCGACACCGCCGATCAGAACCTCGTTGCTTGAACCGCCGGTAAGCGTGTTGTTGCCATCACTGCCAACAAGAACCTTGGCGTCATCGCTGACGATCTCCAGCCCATCAACCCCGAACGACGCACGAAGCTCATCTTCTGCCACCACCGGCATGAGGAAGACGTCGTAGTTGTTGGTCTTGCCGTGGCCGTTGCCGACGACCAGATGCTCGGCGCTTTCAGAAAGGTCGGCAATGAGGTCCGCCCGGGAGGTGCTGCCGGAGAGTTCGCTCAGGTGCTCGCCAAGTTCGTCCACCGTTGGTTCGCGGCCGAATGTGTTCTGGTAGGCCCTTGCGATGAAGCCGGTGTCGGTGAGAGTGCCGTAGCGATCCTCGAATTCATCAGAATCGATAAGTTCGTCGGCTAGTTCAGCCAATTTCAATTGACCATGCTCGGCATACTGGACAAGAACTTCGACTTCGGAGAGATCCATTTCTCTGTCGAGTACGCTATCATAGACGCGTGCCGCTTCAGCCAGAAGACGGGCTTTGGCTTCAGTGTCGAAGCTCTGAACAAAATACGATTGTTGCCAACGATTGTTTGTCTGCATCTCCCAGGTTTCTACGCCCTGGGCATCTACTTTGTGAGAGACGCTGACATGGCTATTTCCTGCTTCGCTAATCTCCCAGGTGTAGCTGCCGTTGCCGGTGGGTGAGCGGTCGATGGTCTGGGTGACACCATCGCGGAAGATCGTGGTCGTCAGCCCGTCAGAGGAGGTGGTTGTGATTGCGCGTTTGTATTCGCCCTGTTCGCCGTAACCGATTTCGGTAACAACAGAGCTGCCGTCGGCTGTAATCTCTGTGACCTTGATCTTGTCGGCGCTGTTGTTGCCGTCAAAGTCGAAGGTCTCGGTCGTGATGCGCCCGTCCGCACTAACGGTCTGTTCATAGCTGGAACGAAGCGACCCATCTTCGTGCCAGTCCCGGCTGGTGGTCGTGGTGCTGCCATCGGCATTGAAGACCGTCTTGGTCTCCGCCGTGGTGTCGGTCTCGCCATCGCCGTCACTATCGGTGTTTGTGGTCGAGACAAGACCGTTGGCAGACGTCGTCGTGGTGCTGGTGAATGCAAGACCGCCAACAGCTTCGGTTTCCTCAAAGGTGCTGATCTCGTTGCCGGCAGCATCATAGGAGACGGTGGTCTCGCGGGTGATGTCGGTGGTGCCGTCACCATCGATATCCAGGCTATAGACGGTGTTCGTGCCGTTGGCATTTGCCGTCCTGGTGATGATGGTATCGGCAGAACCGCCTTCAAGATCTTTGTGGGTGGTGACCTCATTGCCGCTCAGATCAATCCGGGTATCGACCTGAATATCCGCGCTGCCATTGCCGTCCCGGTCCACACTCGTGGTCAGCGAACGTCCGTCGGCGCTGACCGTT
>CXTY01000010.1 GCA_001404055.1 Roseibium album
CGACCTAAAAACAAGAGATTGCAAGACCAATGAAGTGATGGAACTTTGTCAGCCCTAAAATCAAGACGCCCCGTGCTTTGTCCTGAACGCTTGCTGTTCGATGTGCGGAATGGGACTTGGTTGGTGGAAACCATCAGGGCCAGCGGCCATGTGCGTCGCGCTAACAGGCCGAACACAAGACTGCTTCTGACAAATCTAAATCACCAGAAAGGACTTGCAATAAGGGAGCCATCCACACAGGACGAAGCGACCGAAGCCACCTGCTTGGGGTGTTCGATCTGCGACGCGCGGTCTCCGGTCACTTTGTGCCAGTTTCGGAAGCTCGACTCAGGACCCTACAATTTAAACCTTCTGCGTTTCGCCACGGTAAGCTATGGCTTTGATCGCTAATGAGAACCAAGCCGCAAAATCCTTTATAGCAGTGGTTCGGGCATCATGGCCTGATTCAATTGCTTTTTCGCTGTCAAAGCTACGATCATCCTTGATGAATTGAGTTTTGAGGGTCTTTTTCATTTTCTTGCTCCATGGCGTGTGTGGTGTGAACGATTTTAGCCTAAGAGCTGCTGGCCTACGCTGCTTGAAGGAACTCTTCAGAAACCTTTCAGAATATCTTTATTCTCGAAATCGCCGTTCTAATCGCCGAGCTTTGGGTCCATGATCGAAACATGGAACATCCCGAACGTTTAGAATTCGAATCCTTTGAATTGGACTTTGCTGAGCGAGAGCTTCTCAAGGACGGAAAGTCAGTGAAGATCGAACCTCAGGTTTTTGATTTGCTCTGGTACTTCGCGAACCATGCCGGTCAACTGATCAGCAAAGACGACATTATCTTGCATGTTTGGGGCGGGCGTATTGTTTCGGACGCTGCCATCTCAACCCGGATCAATGGTGCCCGGGTAGCGATCAACGACAGCGGCAATGAGCAAAGAGTGATTCGCACGATCCCCAGACGCGGTTTTCGATTCCTAGCAGAAGTCTCGGAATCCCGTCAGAATATTGGCGAGAACGAGCCGGCAGTTGATCCGAAGGATTCGACCCCAACAAACTTGGGCGAGGAAAAACCAACGATCGCTGTCATGCCGATCCAGATCCTGAGCGGTCAATCAGAAATGGTAGAGCTTGCAGAGGGCATGCGGATTGATATCCAAAATGCATTGATCAAGGTCTCTGGCCTTTTTCTGACGGCAGTCGGATCAGTCAACGCAGCACGAGAAATGGAGCCTCTGGAGGCCGCAAAAGCGATCAATGCGCGATACTTGCTTACCGGCCAATTGCGAGGTTCGCAGAACAAGCTTCGGCTCTCAGTCCAGTTGCTCGATGCTGCAACTGACAGGATCATCCTTTCCGAGCAATTCGATCACACGGTTGAGGACACATTTGTGGTTCTCGATGAAGTTGCAGCGGAAGTACTCGAATCCCTGAACATTGCGCTTGTCGCAGGGGAGCCCGCAAGGGTTTGGCATAAAACGCTAAGGGATATTGAATCGTTGAGCATCTTCTACAGGGGCATCAGCAATTTCTTCAAAATGAACCGGGAATCGATTGCCATCGCAAGAGGAGACTTTGAGAGAATTGTCCGTCTTCATCCCGACTTGGCGTTTGGTTATACTTGGATTGCACTAACCCACTGGTTTGATCTTCAGAGAGGTTGGGCACAGGACAAGACTGCTTCCAGATCGATGGCACGGGAATTAGCCGAAAAGGCGGTCGCATTCCCAGACACCGATGGCCAGGCGCATACTGTACTCAGCCACGTATACCTTCTTGAAAGAGAATTCGACAAAGCCCTTGAGGCAGGCAAACTGGCGGTTGCTAACCGCCCTAGCTGCACGAACGCCAACGCCTTTTACGCCAATGTGCTTCATTATTGCGGCCTAGACTCGGAAGCTACCAACCACATTCGGCTGGCACTCCACCAGTCACCGTTTTCCCCAACCTATTTCAAACTCATCCTCGTCAAGGTGCTAATCGCAAGCGCCAAGTTTGTTGAAGCAGAGCAAATACTCCTCGGATTGTTACAAACGGTACCAGATGATGGTCAGGTAAAGTTACTGAGCTGCTTGCTAGCTGCCCGTCGAGCCAAAAGAGAACAGGCTGCCCAGCATGCCCGAGACCTGTTGAGCGTCGAGCCCGATTTTGAGGTTCAGAAGTATCTTTCCGTCGAGCCCTATCAAGATGAGAACTTCAAGAGCGAATTGGCTGAAGAATTGATCAAGTGCGGGCTTCCAAGTTGAAAGCACTTTGCTTTCCGAGTCGCGAAGCGAACGCTTTTCAGATTCGTGCCGAGTTTCCTATCAAGGCCAAACCTGCGCATACGGTTTATATACGGTTATCGTGTCTGCGACATTACTCAAAGGTCTTGGTTGGGCTCAAACCAGGCATTGCGGCTTAGCGGATCAATTGGTCCCGACCCAGATATGCTTCGAGTTGGGTACACATCAATCACACCTTCCGGACTTTCCATGCTGACAAGTGGCTTGCGAACAAGATAGTCTGCCGAGGATAAATTCGGCGCCATGATTTGGCGCTGGATTCGGGAAGACTTCAGGAATGCTGCGTGACATCAGGAATGACATTTTCAAACAAATTGTTCGTCACTGCTTTGGCGACAGTTTCGCTCCTAGTTGGCTCGCTTTCGTCTGTCTCGGCTCAGGAGCAAACCGTACGTGTTCCGAATTTCTGGGATCCGAAAGCGGTTCATGACCGGCCAGCCTCCATTCCCGACAAGATCCAGTTTCTGGCAACTGACGGCTATCCCCCGTTCGTATTCCGGGATCCGCAAGGACGTTTGACCGGATTCAATGTCGACCTTGCGCGCGCACTCTGTCAGGAACTTGGCAGCTCCTGCGCGCTGCGCATCAAGGACTTTGATGTGCTGCTAGCGGCGCTAGATGAAGACGAAGGCGACGCCATCATCTCAGGTCTCTCCCGCAGCCTGCCGTCCACCCGCCGTCTGAATTTCACTGACGACTACCTGAAACTTCCCGCCAGATTCATCGCACCGACTGGAATAGCCACGGAATTTGACGAACAAAACCTAGGTGGCAAGTCAATCGCGGTTGAAGCCGGATCGCGATATGAAGCTTTTGCAAATCGATTTTGGCCGGAGGCCGAAGTCATCAGCCTCGAGACAGCCTCCGAGGCACGCAACGCGATAAAATCCGGTGAAGCCGACCTGCATTTTGGTGACGGTCTGAGCCTGTCTTTCTGGTTACCAAGTGATGCTGCAGGCACATGCTGCCAGTTTGTTGGTGGCCCATGGCTAGAATCCGGTTACTTCGACGAAGGCATGGCAATCGCGACCAGACGGGAAGATCCAGAGCGCGCCGCAGCGTTGAATTATGCTCTCCGGCAGCTCCACCAAAAGGGTGTCTATCAGGAACTTTACCTGCGGTATTTCCCGATGAGTTTTTACTGACTTTTCCGGCCTGTTGCTTCAGTCTCATCACCCCAATGCTTTCCCTTGCCGGATTGACGCTGGGAATTTTCAAGAAACGGAATCGCGAGAGAGAAGGGGAAGGAATGGGCTTTTGGCGTCAGCGAAGGTCCAAGCCCGATCTCCATTTTGTCATGACCGTCTTCAGGCTGGTCGATGTATGTGCCAAACAGCCGGTCCCAGATGGAAAGATAAAAGCCGTAGTTGGAGTCTGTTTCCCTGCGAATGACCGAATGATGCACCCGGTGCATGTCCGGGGTGACAATCACCAACCTCAATAACCAGTCCAGCTTTGCCGGTATCCGCACGTTGGCGTGACCGAATATGGCAGAGGCATTCAGTACAATTTCAAAGATCAGGACAGCTTCAACCGGACCGCCAAGAGCGACGATCACCAGACCTTTCCAGACAAATGACAGCAGAATTTCAATCGGATGGAACCTCAAAGCAGTGGTCGCATCCATTTCGCTGTCAGCATGGTGGACACGATGGACCCGCCAGAAAACCGGAACCTTGTGAGACACCACATGCTGGAACCAGACAGCCAGATCGAGCACCAGGAAGGTGATCAAACCGGAAAATCCTTCCGGCCAATCCAGGAACCCGAACAGCCCCCAACCGCGTTCCTGAGCAAGAAGGGCCAACCCGACACCGCCAATCGGAAAAATCAAACGGACAAGCAACGAGTCCAGCAAGATGATGCCCCAGTTGGTCGGCCAGCGTTTCAACCGACCCGAATGAAGCTCTCGTCTGGGCAGGACGGCTTCAAACAACGCCATGACCAGAAAGATACCGGCAAAGCACGCCATGCGGATCTGATTGATATCGAACTGTTCAAACATGCTTTCCGGTTTCCATTCCACGCTGATGCGGCTTGCCAAATATGGTGTTGCTCTATAGGGCAATCAAATACGTAACGCTTTTTCATGTCACTTGCCGCCGAGACGGATCACAACATCATGAGTTCATTTCTCTGGACCCGGCCTGAAGCCGCTGCCGACGCCACCCTGCTACTGGCACACGGGGCCGGGGCGCCAATGGATTCAACGTTCATGGCCAGACTAGCAGACGCTCTTGCAGCCGAAGGCGTTGCAACAGCCCGGTTCGAGTTCGCCTATATGGCTGGACGACGCACAGGCGGTTCCAAAAGGCCGCCCCCGCGTGCGGACAAACTGATCGCTGAATTCCAGACCGCACTTCAGGAATTGATGAACGAGAGTGAGGGGCCACTTCTTCTTGGCGGAAAATCGATGGGTGGACGCGTTGCAGCCATGCTGGGTGGCGGTGGTTCCCTGCCCGGGCGCGTCAAGGGTGTTACCTGCTTCGGTTATCCTTTCCATCCTACCGGAAAATCGGATGCCGAATGGCGACTTGCGCCACTCGAAGAGGCAAAGCGGCCTGTTTTGATCCTTCAGGGTGACCGGGACCCATTCGGTTCAAAGCAGGAGATCGACGAAATCACGCTGCCAGACCATGTTTCGCTGACATACCTGGAAGACGGCAATCACGATTTCGGACCGCGCGGCAAATCTCCGGCAACGCTGGCCGGCAATATTCAGAATGCCGCTGCAGCTGCTGCTGCTTTCGCGAAAGCGCTGTAGGGCGCTTCAGCTTTCCGGGACTTCAATGAGCAGGTGTGATGCTTCCACTGTCATCAACGACAGAATGTTCACCGCGCCTGCTCAACTGGATGATCCCGGCAATGTCATCACCTATCTTGATCAGTGCCGGGACCAGAACCAGCACCAGGGCCGTTGCCGTTGCCAATCCGAACACAATGGTGATTGCCATGGGCAGCAGGAACTGCGCCTGAAGGCTCGTTTCGAACATGAGCGGCAGCAGGCCACCAATTGTCGTCATGGACGTCAGCAGAACGGCCCGCAGGCGATCACAGCTTGAACTGATGGCGGCAGAATTGAGATCCTCGCCACAGGACCTGCGCTCCTCGAAACGTGCGACCAGAATGATCGAGTTGTTGACCAGAATACCAGCCAGGCCAAGAAGCCCGATCATGCTGAGGATCGTCAGGTTGAAGCCCATCAGATAATGGCCGACGATGGCCCCAACGATACCAAACGGGATGATGGACATCACGACAATGGGCCGTGAATAGCTTGCAAAAATGGCTGCCAGGATGATGTAGATGCCGGCAACCGCCATCATGACGCCGGTCAAGAGATCCGAAAATGCGTTGGACTGTTCTTCTGCCCGGCCAGCGAATGAATAATCAAGCCCATAGCGCTGAGCCAGTTCAGGCAGAAATGCCTTGTTGAGCTCTGCGATAATCTCGTTGTTGGACGTCACGGTACTATCCACGTCGGCAACGACGGAAACCACCGTGTCGGCATCGCGGCGCAAGATCACCGAGAACCCTTGCGCGTCGGTCAAGTCCACCACTTCGGTGAGTGGAACGAACTCGCCTGACGGTGTCCTCAGTGACAACTGGCGCAAGGCAGCAGTGCCGTCCTTTTCAAAAACCTGACGCACCCTGACGGCAACTTCCTCGTCCCCTTCCGCGAACCTTCGGGCAATATTGCCTTCAAACGCATTGCGGATCTGACGGGCAGCACTTTCTACTGTGAAGCCCAGTGCACGGCCCCTTGGTGTCAATTCGACAAGCAGCTCAGGCTTTCCGTAGGGCAGATCATCTTCGACCCCACTTGTTCCGGGAAAAATTGAAAGTTCCTGCTGAAGCTCCGTCGCGGCGGATTTCAGCTCCTTCAAGGGAGCTCCAGTCAAGCGTATATCGAGGTCACGCCCTGGAGGTCCTCCTCGTCGCTCTGCAATGGCAATACGCGAAATTCCCGGAATGGCAGGAAGAGCCGCGCGCCATGCGCGGACGATTTCAGGCGTTCTGACCGTTCGCTCTTCAGACAGTGACAATTGCACCGAAATGTTCGCAATGTTGTCGCCCTGGTTATTGCCAGACCGCCCGAGGGTCGCATAGGTCGCAACGACAAGCGTCTCCTCATTGTCCGCTGTCAATTTCGCTTCAGCATCCGTCAGAGCCTGCTCAATCTGCAGAAGACCTGCGATGGCGTCATCTTCAGGAATACCTGCATGAAAGAAGATGGAAGCCGAGATGTTTTCAGATTCTGGTGACGGAAAGAACGTGAAACCAACACGGCCTCCTCGCACCAGACCGATCGCAAGGATCATCGATGCAACAGCGACGGCGAGCGTAATATATCGCCAATTCACTGCAGCCGAGACCAGCACCCGGAACGGATAGTCCCTCACCCAGTTAAAACCGGTATCGAACCCCCGGCGGAACCAACTTGGGCGTTCACCCCGCCCTTGTCTCTGTTTTTTCTGACGCAAGGCAGATAGCAAGGTCTCCAACGAGAGCGCCAGAAAAAAGCAGGCACCGACGATCACTATCTCAAAAACGAAAGTCCCTGTCAGGTCCTTCAGGTTTCGAAGCGGATCATCGATAGGATCAAGGAACGGCGGCACCGCGATGTCGGGTTGCGACACAAGACCGCTCAGGAAGAAGGCGGGCGCACCGGCAATGATCACCACGCGCCACCAGTTCCAGCCGGATCGGCTGCCGAGCGCGTGGGACAGATGACCAGGCAACACCAAAAAACACTCGATCAGTGAGGCAATAACAACAGCAACCACGACAATAGGCAGGGTTCCCATGATCTGGCCAAGGACGTCGCCCACAAGAAGGATCGGCAAAAACGCTGCAATGGTCGTCAAACTGGCCGCGAAGATTGGAGCCAGCATCGTCGCGGCACCATTGATCGCTGCTTCCTGCGGAGCATCGCCCATGGTTTGCCGTGTTGCCGTGTGTTCACCAACGACAATTGCATCATCGACGATCACACCAAGCATCATTATGAGAGCGAACATGGATATCATGTTGATGCTCTCGCCCATCAGCCACATGATCCCGAGGGTCGCCATCATCGCGACCGGAATTCCGGCGGCTACCCAGAAGGCAATGCGGGCATTCAGGAAGATGAACAGGATCGCAACGACCAGCACCAGACCAGACAATCCATTCTTGATCAGCAGCGAGATACGACTTTTGACCGCGTCTGCGCGAACATCGTATTTCAGGATTTCAAGTGAGCTGGGCAGTCTGAGGCTCGCTTCAGCCAGATAGTCATCAACAATCTGGGCAGCTTTCAAAGTGTCCGTTTTTTCGGTGCGCTTTATCTCAAGTTCGATCGCCCGGGTTCCTCGGGAAAAACCCTGATTTTCGCCAGAGTCAAAGTCACGAATGACGGTGCCGATGTCATCGACAAGTGTCTTTTCGCCAGAGGCAAACGATTTAACCTCAACACGGCCAACCGCTTCAGGCGAACGATCCTCGGAAAGCGCCCTGATCTGCCTTTCCACCGCCCCCTCAAGATTGCCAGCGGGAAGATCAATCGTGTTGCCCGCAATCTGGTCGGCAACTTCTGAAATCGTCAGGTCCAACCGTCGCAATTCGCGTTCGGAAATCTCAACCAGGTACTCAGGCGAGCGGTAACCACTGAGTTCAACCTTGTCGATCCCGCGTGCAAGCAAATCGTCCCGAATCTGACGCGCAAATACCTTGAGCGCCTGCTCGGAAAACGGTCCACGCAAGGCAAGCGTTGCCACGCCGTCGGTGAAGGTCGGCGCTGAAATAACCGGCGTTTCGGAATCCAGTGGCAGCGTCGTTACATTCGAAATTGCCTGTTCCACGTCGGAAAGCGCCACTTGCATATTGGTGCCTTCGACAAACTCCATTCGAACCGAGGCGCTGCCCTCCCGGCCATAGGAAATGATTTCATCAAGGCCATCGATAAACCGTAGCTCGGGCTCGATCACCTCCAGAATATTGGAAGAAACGTCTTCGGCGCTGGCACCCGGCCAGGAAATCGAGACCGAGATGATGTCGATCTTGACGGTCGGGAAAAACTGGGTGTTCAGTTTGGCAAGCCCATAGGCGCCAAACAGAACCATGATGGCCATGATCAGATTGGCCGCATTCGGATGACGGACAATAATGTCCAGAAGACCGTGGGATTTAGTCTCGGTAGCCATGACGCGCTCCCTATTGGTCTGCGTTGTCGCTACGGGCAACTGATGGGTTCGCGGTGGTGTCACCAGCATTCAACGGCTGAACGAGCAGCCCCTCACCAGCCTCCGGAATTCTGGTGGTCAGAAGTACATCGCCAGGTTCAAGTCCGCCCTTCACCAGTATGAAGCCTTCATCGATTGCAAGGGATTTCACCTCACGCGGTTCCAGACGGCCATCCTTGACCACATAAACCGTTCCTTCCCCGTAGAAGGCCGTTTCAGGAATACGAAAGCTGTCTGGGTAAGTCTGGTCCTGGAGGGATACTTCTACAAATGCCCCCGGACGAAGCGCCACGTCGGCCTTGGAACTGTCGATCGATGCGATCAGGTCAACACCGCCCCGCGTGCTGGCAACATCTGCCCCGATCCGGCTGACAATTGCTGGATAGACCACGGGCGTGTTGCCCAAAAACCAGGTGACTTCAACCGGTCGCCCGACAACGGTTCCGCTATCAGCCAGCAACCGTCCATATTGATTGTCGGAGAGCGTGAAACGAACTTCGAACTCATCGCTGGCAAAGAGCGAAACAACGGCATCGTTGACGCTGACCAACCGACCAAGTTCAGCGGCCTCGGAGCGCACAATGGCATCAAACGGGGCTCTCAAAATGGTGTTATCCAACTGGCGATGTGCATTTTGAAGGCGCCACTCCAGGCGATTGATCGCAGCAGTCTGTTGCACGACCTTCGCTTCTTCCAGCGCCAACGTGTTTTGTGTCTGTTCCTGTGCTTGCTGTCTTTGTGACACAAGAAGTTTGCGATCATCGACGGTACGTTCTGTGACCGCCCCTCTTCCGAGCAAGTCTTCTGCCCGTTTCAGATCTCGCTCTGCAAACTCCAGCTGCTCCTTGACGCGCACGACATTGGCTTTTTCCAGTTCAACGCGGCCTTGGCTTTCAACAAGGGCTGCACGCGCCTCAGCCAGGTTGGCCTCTGCTTCGGTAACCGCACCGAGATAATCGAAGCGGTCGATTGCGACCAGTACATCTCCTTCGGAAAGCTGGCCGCCAGCTTTCAAGTTTGGATGAACCTCAATAACTTCGCCGCCAACCAGGGCACGAAGTTCGACTTCTCGACCTGCTGTCGTCTCGCCGAAAACATTTATATCGGGAGCAAAATCGCCCGTCGTCACCGCGACGGTTTCCACCGCGTAACTTTGTTCCTGGATAGGACGTTTGGCAACTTCCGGCTTCGAAGCGACCAGATTGTTCATTCCCTTCACGGCGCCAAACAGAATGGCAAAGGCAAGCAATGCCTGCAGCGCCGCTTTCAGGACAAGCTTAAGACGCCGAAACGGCTCAGGCGGTCGCATGTCAGCGGGAGCTAGCACTTCGGAGACCGGTTTTGATCCGGTTTCTGTCTGTAAAGACTGCAACATTTCAGCTCACCACGGCCCTTAGCTCTTAGATCCGGGACTTTCCCAGTATCGCGAGGAGTATCATCCTCGCGACAACGAATTTGGCCTCGAATAGTCCTGACGAACGCGATTAGCACGCTGATTATTGTAACAGAGTGTATCTCAGAGTCCGTGCACACGTTTTACGCTCACGTGAATTCAGGAATTGAACTCATATTTGGAGCTGCAAAAATCGCAGCTAACCACGATTTTTCCGTCGATGGTCACTTGCCTGACTTCCTCTTCGGTGAAGTTCGACAAAACGCTTTCAATCTTATCGCGCGAACAGCGGCACTTGTCCGAGACAGACTGCGGCTCAAACAAGCGGACACCCCGTTCGTGGAACAGCCGGAACAGCAGCATTTCGACACTGACTTCCGGATCAGTCAATTCCACATCCTTGACGGTATCGACAAGCACCTTGGCTTCAACCCATGCATCATCTTCGTCGATTTCATGCGGCAATGTACCTTCCGGCGCATCGCCCGGATCGATATCCGCCTGCGCCATGCGCTCTGGCGACTCGGGCAGAAACTGCACCATGATGCCACCTGCGGTCCAGGACCTGGCAGGAGCCTCACCTTCTTCACGTGTGAAGAGTTCGCCGACAGCAAGACGTACTTCGGTCGGTATCTGCTCGGAGCGGTCGAAATAGCGCCTAGCAACGTCTTCCAGTGACACACCGTCCAGTTCGACCAAGCCTTGATAGCGCTGCATGTGCTTACCCTGATCGATGGTCATCGCGAGGTGACCATGACCGAGCAACGCTTCTGGCGTTGCATTGCCAGCTTCCATCAGCGCTTCAACGCGTTCATCATCGAATGTCGCGCAAGCCCTGATCGCATCGGGAGATGCGAAGTCAACCACGAGCATCGACACCGGCCCGTCTGTCTGTGTCTGCAACGTAAACCGACCGTCGAACTTCAAGGAAGTACCGAGCAGGCTCGTCAGGACAATCGCCTCTGCAAGTAGCCGGGATACGGGCTCTGGATAAGCGTGGCGGTTTAGAATTTCGTCAAGCATCGGGCCGAGCGCAACGGCTCGGCCACGCACATCAAGGCCTTCCACGGCGAAGGGCCGGACAGCGTCCAGCCCTGCGGGCGTAATACCCAGTTCATCAAGATTTAGTGCCACCTTGGCTTCGCCTTAACTTTCGCCGAAACACCAGGCCAGGATGCCTTTCTGGGCATGGAGCCGGTTTTCAGCTTCATCAAACACAACAGAATTGGGACCGTCCATGACTTCCGAAGTGACTTCCTCGCCCCGGTGAGCCGGCAGACAGTGCATGAACAGGGCATCCTTGTTCGCTTCCGCCATCAGTCGCTCATTCACCTGGTAAGCGCTCAGAAGGTTGTGACGCGTTACTGCATCATCGTCCCCCATGGACACCCAGCAATCGGTGACGACACAGTCAGTCCCCTTGACCGCCTCATATGGGTCTGTTGTCACCAGAATGGAACCACCTTTGGCACGCGCAATGTCAATCAGGTCTTGCGGCGGTGCCAATTCGCCCGGCGTTGCAATGCGCAATTCGAAGTCAAAACGAGGTGCGGCGTGGACCCAGGATGCCAGAACATTGTTGTTGTCACCTGTCCAGGCTACGCTTTTTCCGGCCACCGATCCGCGGTGTTCTTCGAACGTCATCAAATCGGCCATGATCTGGCACGGATGTGAAACCTTGGTCAGACCGTTAATGACCGGAACCGTAGCGTTTTCAGCAAGTTCCTTCAGTTCATTATGGTCGAGAATGCGGATCATGATCGCGTCGACAAAACGTGACAGAACACGCGCAGTGTCCGCAATGGTTTCTCCGCGTCCGAGCTGCATTTCAGCACCGGTCAGCATGAGGGTTTCGCCACCCAGTTCGCGCATTCCGACATCAAAAGAAATTCGCGTACGGGTAGAGGGTTGCTCAAAAATCATCGCAAGGATTTTACCCGCAAGCGGTCCTTTGCCAGGATGTACCCCATTGCGGGTCGCCTTGATCTTTTTGCCTGTCTCCAGAATTTCGCGCAGCTCGTCGCCTTCAAATTCCGTGAGGTCGAGAAAATTCCGATAGGTTCCGTTGGCGGTCATTCGGCCGCTCCTTCCACCAATTTCTCCTCAACTGCGATTGCGGCCTGCTCCAGGCGCTCAACGGCAATTGCTATTTCATCATCTGTCATGGTCAGTGGCGGCATGACACGCACGACGTTGTCGCCGGCAGGTACTGCCAACAGTCCGGCGTCATAGGCTGCGGCCACGTATTCAGCAGCAGGAACAACGCACTTGATGCCAAGCATCAAACCATTCCCGCGAACTTGCTCCAGAACCTTCGGATGACTGTCTACCAGTCCGGCCAGTTTCTGTTTCAGGTTGAGACCCTTTTTCTGGACGTCCTCTAGAAAGCCGTCACCCAAAACAACATCCAGAACTGCGTTGCCGACGGCCATTGCCAGCGGATTGCCACCGAACGTCGTGCCATGGGTCCCGGGAGACAGGGCCTTTGCCGTCTCTTCGGTTGCCAGACAGGCTCCCATCGGGAACCCACCGCCAATTCCCTTGGCTACAGCCATAATGTCTGGCTCAACGCCACTCCATTGATGTGCAAAGAGCTTGCCCGTTCTGCCAACACCAGTCTGGATTTCGTCGAAGATCAGCAAAATGCCGTTTTCGTCACACAGCTTGCGTAATGCCCGCAGATATTCCGTAGGAATTTCTCGGATACCGCCTTCGCCTTGAATTGGTTCGATTGCAAGCGCTGCGGTTTGAGGGCCTATCACGGCCTTCAAGGCTTCCAGGTCACCGGTCGGAACCTGATCGAAACCAGGTGCTTTCGGCCCGAACCCTTCCAGGTATTTTTCCTGTCCGCCGGCAGCAATGGTGCCAAGCGTCCGGCCATGGAAAGCACCTTCGAAGGTGACGATATGAAACCGCTCAGGAGCGCCATTGTCGTAGTGGTAACGACGTGCGCATTTTATCGCGGCTTCCATAGCTTCCGCGCCGGAATTCACAAACAGAACCTTGTCGGCGAACGTCGTTTCCGACAGACGCTTGGCCAGTCTTTCGCCTTCAGGCGTCTGGTGCAGGTTGGAGACATGCCAAAGCTTGCCTGCCTGCTCCTGAAGTGCGCTTACCAGGTGCGGATGAGAATGTCCGAGAGAGTTCACTGCGATGCCGGAGCCGCAATCGAGGAATCGTCGGCCGTCTTTCGTAACAAGCCAGACACCTTCCCCATGATCGAATGCGAGTTTCGATCTTGCGTAATTTCCGAACAGTGCAGTCGCGGACATAACCTCTTATTTCCTCTTTGAGCGCCCGTCCCACAAAAGGCCATTCCTTTTTGCAGGATGTCTCTTCAAATCAGAGCAGACGGGCAGAAACGCAACATGCCGCCCTGAAGAGGCGGCACGTCGCGGCTTTCTTATACACTGTCAATACCATCGCCTGTCAATGGACATGGCCCGGATCGACAGAAGCGCCAATTCACAAATCCCTAAGGGAGCACGCTATATTTGGGGAAAAGTCGCTTCATCCCCAACTGGTTTGGGCACAATGGTTGCCTCATAAATTAACGTTATTGTAACCTATCGCTAAGCAAACACGAGATCTCGTAAGGCAGGCTGTCGAGAGCCACTATATATGCCACAGCGCGCCACTGGCGCATGCTTAACACGAGATTAGAGGCCGGCAAACGGTCAAAACTTGAAGGTGCGGCAATGAGTTGGACAAACGAACGAGTTGAGCTTCTCAAAAAGCTTTGGGGTGACGGCTTGAGCGCGAGCCAGATTGCTGGTGAACTTGGCGGCGTCACACGCAACGCTGTCATCGGCAAGGTGCATCGACTGGGCCTTTCAGGCCGCGCGAAGTCAACTTCGACCAGCGCAAAACCACGGCGCCCACGGACCAGTACGGTTTCAAATAGCCCGGTTCCTAAAAAGCCAACGCCGCAACCGCAGACCTTCGGTGCGACAGCACTTAAGGCCGATATCTCACCAGTGTCGATTATTGAAGCCAAACCTGCGCTGGAACCAATCGCTGAGCTGGTTGTACCAATTTCGCAGCGCGCCAGCATTCTGACGCTGACCGAACGCACCTGCAAATGGCCTATTGGCGACCCCGCAACGGACAATTTCTATTTCTGCGGCCGTCAGTCTGACCCAAGTGTTCCTTATTGCGCTCACCACTGTAAGGTTGCTTATCAGCCTGTTGCTGACCGCCGCCGCGACCGAAAGGTCGTTGCACGCGCTGGTTAAGCTTTCCTAATAAGTTGTTGCATACCCGGCTGGATTCAGCCGGGTATTTTTTGCGCCTGTTTACCCTAACTGGCAAAAATGGGGCGTTTCGCGACGGTAGATGCCGTTGTGTGACCGACATTACAGATAATCACCCCCGTTTTCTCAAACCTGTAGCTATCGCGAGACGGACTGTTACGATGTGAATTCGATGTCCTCTCAGGGCCTGGCAACCATCAACTGTCCAGGTCAGCAAACAGTTAGAGGAAGCACATGAAACATCTGCGAGTACTCACGGCGACCACGGCCCTGGCTTTTGGATTGACTTTTTCCGGTGTCAGTCAGGCTGAGCCAACATCAATGTTCATTCTCGATGCATCCGGATCCATGTGGGGCCGACTGGATGACGGACAGGCGAAGATCTCTGTAGCACGGGAGGTCATGGGCGACCTGACCGCCCGATTGCCCTCCTCGGTAAACGCCGGTTTGATCGCCTATGGCCATCGCCGGAAAGGCGATTGTACCGACATCGAATTGGTTCATCCGGTGAGCGCTGGTGGTGGCAGCGCGATCAGTGCCAGGCTTTCTTCTTTGGTTCCGCGCGGCAAGACCCCGATAACTGAGGCGCTGCGCCTTGCAGCCAATTCGCTGACCGGGAAGGAAGATGATCGTACCATTGTCCTTGTCAGCGATGGAATAGAAACCTGTAGTGGAGATCCATGCGCGCTCGCAGAAGCCCTGCACAACTCCGACGCAGGCCTCAAGATTCATGTCGTTGGATATGGCGTTGATGCAACCGCTCAAAAACAACTGCAATGCGTCGCGGAAAAAGGTGGCGGCGCTTATTTCAGGGCGGATGACACCACAGGGCTGTCAAGCGCCCTCACCCAGGTGGCCGAGAGTATTACGACGCAGGAGACAATCATCGTCGAGGCACCTGTTGTCGCAGAGGCGGCAGACACTATTCAGTTACAAATTGCGGGCCCCGGCACCATAAAACTGAAACTCGCGGATTGGGTGCAATTGCCCAAGTACTGGAAAATCACAAATCCAGAAACCGCGGAGGAAGTTGCAAAGGTCAGTGAGGCAAGCATTGCTGCCATGCCCGGCGCCTATCAGCTTGTCTGGCGTCATTTGGAGCATGGAGCGCATGAAGTCACCCTGCCTGAAGTTGTGGAAGTTACCTCGGGTGAAACGACTGAAGTTTCCATCGACACAGGATTGCAGCTCGTTCCGCCTCAGGGAGAAAAACGCCCCTATTACTGGCAGCTGTTGACGAATGACGGCGATCTGGAAAACGGCTACCGGAAACGGGAACCAGCCGCCTGGTACTCAGTCTGGGAAGCTGTTCCGGTACCTGCTGGCGAGTACACATTGATCGTCAGGCAGAGTGAGCATGACCATTCAGAGGTCAACCTCGGCAAAGTATCGCTTGAAAAGGGAGTGCTGACACAGGTCCCTCTGGATCAAGGCCTCAACCTTGCCTGGAACGACGCCTGGGACCGCATCTACTATCTGAAAGTCACTGACCAGGCCGGTAAGGAAACCAAATTCGATGGACGCGGCCCAGTTTTTCTAGCGCCCGGATCCTACAAGCTGGCGCTCAGATTGACCGAACACAATCATTCGGAAGCTGACTTCGGCACCATCACCGTTCCGGAAAAGGGCTTTGTGGATGCGAAGCTGACGTCAGGCATCAAGTTTGACACCCAGATCCCCGGTGAGATCAAGATCACGGCGACAAACCTGGACACTGGTACCGAGAGCAGCGTCAGCTGGAGCGGTTCTTCAAACAACCGGTGGCCGCCAATGCCACTTGGCCCGGGCCGTTATCGGTTTGACATGAAGATCAAGGGATCTACGTCCATGACGATCATACCGGAAGTATCGATCAATCCCGGCCAGTTCATAACGGCGAAGATGTGATAGGGCAGTTCGGAAATCCGCCAAATTTGATGGGTTTCCCGACAGTTGACTAAGCTAGTCGCAAAACGCTGCCGTCCCGGCCTCCGAGCCGGGACCACTTTAAACGAATAGAATTCACTATCTTTTTGGCAGGACCATTAGGCGCCAGGGATCCCGGATCTGCGTTTCACTTCGTCCGGGAGGGCGTCGAAGGTGTGTCAACTAGCTGAAAACCCATCAAACTTGGTGGGTTTCTCCAATTGACTTCAGATTGCTCAAGCAATCGCCGTGAACTGATCATTGAAGGCGTAACCTGCACCGCGCACCGTGCGTATCGGGTCCTTTGCCTTGCCTTTGTTGAGAGCCTTGCGAAGACGTCCGACGTGAACATCCACGGTTCTCTCATCGACATAGACATCATGTCCCCAGACACTGTCCAGAAGCTGTTCTCTGGAAAACACACGCCCTGGCGAGGTCATCAGAAACTCCAGGAGACGGAACTCGGTCGGCCCCAGGTGAATTTCCTTGGCATTTCGCCGCACGCGATGGGTTTCCCGGTCCAGCTCGATATCGCCGGAACGCAACATCGTGGACACTGCCTCAGGGTTAGCCCGACGCAGCATGGCACGAATCCTGGCCATCAATTCCGGTACCGAAAACGGTTTGACGACGTAATCGTCGGCACCTGTTGACAGGCCACGGATACGCTCGGCTTCCTCACCGCGCGCTGTCAGCATTATAACCGGGAGACGTTCGGTTTCCTCGCGTGCCCGTAGGCGCCTGCAAAGTTCTATCCCTGAAAGACCAGGCAGCATCCAATCCAAAAGCAAAAGGTCCGGGACACTTTCTTTCAGGCGGATTTCAGCGTCGTCACCACGCGCACAGACCTCAACGGAGTAGCCTTCCGCTTCCAGATTGTATTTCAAAAGAAGGCTGATCGGTTCTTCGTCTTCGACGATAAGCACCTTCGGCATACGTTTACGCTCCGATTTCATCAGCCGGCATCGGTATACCGGCTGTCAGTTGTTTCCGCATTGATTGCAGCGGTTATGAAACACTTGTTGTTTCGTCCATTTTCACACGGTCTTCAGGAAGCCTGTCTCCGGTGACCATGTAGAAAACGTTCTCAGCAATATTGGTTGCATGATCACCGATGCGCTCAATATTCTTGGCACAAAACAGAAGGTGGACGCACTGGGTGATGACCCGCGGGTCCTCCATCATGTAGGTCAGCAACTCGCGGAACAGAGACGTGTAAATGGCATCAATCTCTGCATCGGCTTCCTGTACACGCTTTGCCTCTTCGGCATCCTTGCGTGTATAGGCATCGAGAACCCGCTTCAGCTGAGACAAAGCCAACTCGGTCATATGCTCGACACCGATTTCGAGTTTCTTTGACTTCAGGTCGCTGTCGATCGCGATGACTCGCTTGGCCACATTTTTGGCGAGATCTCCAACGCGTTCCAAGTCATTGGCTATGCGCGTCGCAGCCGTGATTTCCCTCAGGTCCTGGCCCATCGGTTGACGGCGGACAATCATTTCGATCAGCTTCTCTTCAACTTCCTGATGAAGATCGTCCAGGCGCGCGTCCTGCGAAATTGTAGATCTGGCCAGTTCCAGATCCTGGGAGACCAATGCAGAAACGGCGTCAGCAAAAGCTCTTTCGGCCAAACCACCCATTTCGGCGACTTTTCCCGCCATTTCCGTCAGTTCCTCGTCATAAGCCGAGACTGTATGTTCAGTCATCCTGTGTCCTCTTCAGAATTCGGAAAAACGCTTAGCCGAAGCGGCCAGTGATGTAGTCTTGCGTGCGTTTGTCTTCTGGGTTGGTGAAGATGTTGTCGGTCGACCCTTCTTCAACAAGAACGCCAAGATGGAAAAACGCAGTGCGTTGAGAAACACGGGCAGCCTGCTGCATGGAGTGCGTCACGATGACAATGGTATAGTTCGCGCGCAGTTCGTCGATCAGCTCTTCAATCTTCGCCGTCGCAATCGGGTCGAGCGCCGAGCAAGGCTCATCCATGAGGATCACTTCTGGACTAACGGCAATCGCGCGCGCAATGCAAAGGCGCTGCTGTTGTCCGCCCGACATTCCTGTACCCGGTTCACTCAGGCGGTCTTTCACCTCGTCCCAAAGTCCAGCTTTTTGAAGGCTGGAGGAGACGATATCGTCGAGTTGGGCCTTGTTACGAGCCAGACCGTGTATCCGCGGTCCATAAGCGACATTGTCATAGATGGATTTGGGAAACGGGTTCGGCTTCTGGAACACCATTCCAACTTTTGCACGCAGCTGAACAGGATCGACTTTCGGATCGTAAATATCCTCTCCATCGATCTTGATCGAACCCTGCACCCGACAAATGTCGATTGTGTCATTCATGCGATTCAAGGTCCGAAGGAAGGTCGACTTGCCACAACCGGAAGGACCGATAAACGCGGTGACCGATCGCGGCTGAATTTCAATGTCCACGTCCTTGATGGCGTGTGTGTCGCCGTAATAGACCTGAACCTTCTTCGCGGAGATCTTGCTCTCGGTCATCTCTGTCGCCTGTTCAAATTTTGGCATCTCGTTCATCGAAACGCTCCTTACCAGCGGCGCTCAAACCTGCGGCGCAGGATGATCGCGATAATGTTCATTGTGAGGAGGAACACCAGAAGGACAATAATCCCACCCCAGGCTTTTTCGTAGAACGCAAAGTCAGCGCGTGCTGCCCATGTATAAATCTGAGCGGGCATCGCCGAGTTGGGCTCGGTAAAGCCCGCGATAAATCCGTCCGGATAACCACGCGCAACAAAACCAACCATGCCTATGAGCAGCAGCGGAGCAGTCTCACCCAGCGCCTGTGCAAGACCCAGAATTGTCCCGGTGAGGATACCCGGCATTGCCAGTGGCAAAACGTGATGGAAGGTTGCCTGCATCTTTGAGGCACCAATTCCAAGTGCAGCGTCGCGTATGCTCGGCGGGACCGCCTTCAGCGATGCACGGGTTGAGATAATGATCGTTGGCAGTGTCATCAGTGTCAGCACAAGGCCACCGACCAGCGGAGCCGACTGCGGCAAATGCATAAACTGGATGAATACCGCCAGGCCCAGGATACCGAAGACAATGGAAGGCACCGCTGCAAGATTGGAAATGTTCACCTCGATCAGATCCGTGAACCTGTTTTGTGGCGCAAATTCCTCCAGATAGATCGATGCAGCCACTCCGATCGGCAAAGACAAGGCCAGAACAACCAACATCATGAAGAAGGAACCGACAACCGATGCGCCGATACCTGCGCCACCCGGATTGTCCACCCCGGAATCCGCGCCAGTGATGAAGTTCCAGTTGAAGACAGTCTTGATGACTTCGGCTTCAACCAGCGCATCGACGATGTCCAGGTCGGATTTCTGAAGGAACCGGCTGTCCGTAATCGTTTCCCGGGTAACGCGGCCATTCCTATAGCCATCCACGCGCGATGACGCTGCAAGCTCGAACTCAACCGGTTTTCCAAGCTGGTCAGGGTTGCTTTTGAAAAACTCGCGGATAGTGCCGCCGGTCTTGCCGACAAGGCGTTCGATGGCCGCTTCATCGAAAGGCACGTCCATACCGCTTTCGTCCAGCTGGGTCTTCAGGGCGCCGATAAAGAAATTCTCGTAGGCCTTGGTCTTGAAGAGCTCTTTTTCCGCCGCATCAAACTGTTCCTGGGTCAGCGCAAACTCAACTTCAACGATCGTTCGCGTAAACGCGGGAATGCCCTCCTTGATGATCGAATAGGCAAGAACGGCAAGAAAGAACAGGCCAATCAGGATTGCACCGATGCCATAAGCCTTGAACCGCCTTTCGGCAGCATTGCGCTTGCGCGTGAGATCATCAATTGCATAAAGGGACCGGAACTCGCGCTTGGGACTGCTCGGTGCAGCAGGCGTGTCAGGGGTTATCGTTGTGTCGGACATCAGTCGTACTGCTCCCGGTATTTGCGCACGATGTAGAGCGCGACGATGTTTAGACCAAGCGTGACAACGAAGAGCGTCATGCCAAGGGCAAACGCCACAAGGGCCACCGGCGAGGCGAAGTCAGCATCACCTGTCAACTGACTGACAATCTTTGCTGTGACGGTGGTCATGGCTTCAAACGGATTGAGGCTGAGCCGCGCCGCTGCTCCGGCCCCCAGGACAACGATCATCGTTTCACCGATCGCTCTTGAAGCTGCCAGAAGGACAGCACCAACGATGCCTGGCAGAGCCGCAGGAAGAATAACCTGTTTGACCGTCTCCGACTTGGTTGCACCCAGTCCATAGGAACCATCGCGCATGGCCTGCGGCACCGCATTGATGATATCGTCGGATAGAGAACTGACGAACGGGATTAGCATGACCCCCATCACCAGGCCGGCGGTCATCACTGAAGTGCCCGCTTTCATGATGCCTATTCCGTTGTCACCAAACACAGAAACCAATAGCGGGCCGACCGTCAGAAGTGCGAAAAGCCCGTAAACAATGGTCGGAATGCCTGCAAGGATCTCGAGCAGGGGTTTTGCGGTAGAGCGGACGCGCGAGCTTGCATATTCGGCAAGATAGATGGCCGCGAACAGACCGATCGGCACCGCAACGGCCAGCGCAACGAAGGAGATGTAGAACGTTCCCCAAAGCAGTGGAATGATGCCAAGTTCAGAAGTGCCGCCACGCCCGGAGAAACTCGGTGCCCAGGTCAGACCGAAAAAGAAGTCGGAAGCCGGGTAGATGCGAAAGAATTCTGCGGTGTTGAAGACGAGTGACAACACAATTCCGATGGTGGTGAGGATTGCGATGGAGGCTGCGCCGACCAAAATCGCGCGCATGCCCAGTTCAACGGTGTTGCGCGCCCTGAATTCAGCCTTGGTCTCCCGCAGACCCCACAGGGCTCCGCCAATTGCTATCAAAATGACGGCGATCGACATATAGAAATTGCCGATTGATGACAGGCTCCGGTACCTCTGTGCCGCAATCAGGATCGGCTGTGAAATCTCAGATGTTACGATCTGCCCCGCCTCCTTGAGGCGCGTAGTGACATCACTGATGTCGGCGCGTGCGTTGCTCGCAAACTCTTCCGTCATAGCGCCGCTTCTGACTGCGTTTTCCAGACCGCGCGCTGCCCGCCTGACTTCTGCCAAAACCAGATCACGGGACGACCCTTCGGCAATCTCCGTGTCCGGGATCAACCCGGAAACTTCGCTATTTACGTAAAAGGGCTGCGCGAGCAGCCAAATGACCAGAAGCAGGAAAGCGGGAACCGCGGCCTTCATTGCCACGTTCGCCCCGTAATATGACGGCAGGGAATGCAGAGCCGATCGCTCCCCACCCGCGCTGGACAAGGCCCGCGCACGCCCAAGAACATAGCCCACCAACGCTATGGCAAGTATGATCAGGAAGAGCCAGAACAGAGACATTCGTTTCCCCGGGAGTATTTAAAAAAGTCCAAAAAGAAAAAAGGGGCGGCGGAATATGCCGCCCCTGATTTGAGCAGAAGCTCGATTACTTCATTGTTTCTTCAGCTTCGATGGAAGCCTGCGTAACTGCAAGCTCCGGATCGGAAACCAGGCCATACTGAGCCAGGGGGCCCTGAGGACCGGCGATCTGGTCGTGGATGAAGAACTGAGCGTATTCTTTCAGACCAGGGATAACGCCGATATGTGCCTTCTTCACGTAGAAGAACAGCGGGCGGGAAACCGGGTACTCACCAGAAGCAATGCTTTCAGTGGACGGAGCGATACCGCCCATTGTAGCGACTTTCAGCTTGTCGGTGTTGTTCTCGTAGAACGCCAGACCGAAGATGCCGATACCGTTTGCATTGGAGTCGATGCGAGCAAGCGTTTCAGTGTAGTCGCCATCGATGTCAACGGACTTGCCGTCAGCGCGAACAGAGATACATGCTTTTTCAGCAGCTTTCTTCTTGGCCTTGTCGCCGTCGCCTTCAGCTGCTTCGAGGAATTTCTCGAAAGCACCGGTTGTTTCACAACCAGCCAGCAGAACCTTGTCTTCAAAGACTTCACGGGTGCCGTGCTTGGTGCCTGGAATGAAAGCAGCGATTTCAACATTCGGCAGGTCGCCGTTGAAGTCAGCCCAATTTGTGTACGGGTTGTCGACCAGTTCGCCGTCTTTCAGAACCTTGGCGCCAAGAGCGTTGAAGATGTCTGAAGGCTGGAACGTCGTGAACGCAGGACCGTCTTTTTGAGAGGCAAAAACGATTCCGTCGTAACCGATGCGAACTTCGATGATGTCTTTGACACCAGCTTCAGCACAGGCCTTGATTTCTTTTTCGCGGATCTTGCGGGACGCGTTTGCAACGTCGATTGTGTTTTCGCCAACACCTTCACAGAAGCGTTTCAGGCCAGCAGAGGAACCGCCAGACTCAACAACCGGTGTCGGGAAGTCTGTGTTTTCACCGAAAGCTTCAGCAACGATGGAAGCATACGGCAGAACTGTAGAAGAACCTGCGACCTGAACCTGGTCGCGTGCCTGGGCAGCACCTACGAATGCAGTGGAAGCAACAGCGAGGGCAGTTGCGCTAACGAGGGTCGAAAATTTCACCTGACCACTCCCTTTGAATGTCAAGGTTTGTTGATGTTCACTGGGCCTTGATGCTCCAGCGATGCCGGCAACCTAGGCCTGTTGCATGAGAGTTCTATGACAGTTAGTTCTCACTTTTATGACAGTATAACTAATTGAAAAATAAAAGTTTTTATTCGATTTGGAACGTTTTATGTCAAATTGAGTGACATTTCATCTAGGGAATCGTTACAAAAATGAGCGACTCGGCACAGACATCTACTCGCCTGCCAGTCGTGGTCATGTCTCAAAAAAATCGGCAATTGCTTCGCGACGGAAAGGTGCTGAAAATTGGCTCCGCTTTGCAAAGCCTGTTAGAGCCCGCCACATGGCAACTCAGGCGCGCGTCGTTGTCAGGTTGTTTGCACCTTCAACTTGCTGCATCCGGGGCTGACGCGAGCGGGATCAATCCAGTGTTCGCAAGATATCCTTCACAGCCCCAGGGGTCCTTGCTGCTCTCCAGTAAGGACGAAATTTGCACTTTTTACGCTTCAGTTTTGTCGGCTGCTGGAAACGTGACTTTAAAAGTTGCGCCTTTCCCCGGCTCGCTTTTAATATCCAGTCTGCCCTGATGACGGGTGAGAATATGTTTGACGATCGCCAAACCCAGACCTGTTCCCTTCATGACCTGTCTGGAATCTTCGCTCACCCTGTAAAACCGTTCAGTAAGCCTTGGCAAATGTTCCGGCGAAATTCCCTCGCCGTAGTCGCGCACGAAAATTTGCCAGTAGCGCGCTTCCTGATCTTCATTTTCCTCAAGCAGATTGATATCGACGCGGTTGCCGTCCTTACCGTATTTCAGGGCGTTCTCGACAAGGTTCTCAGTAACCTGGATCAATTCGTCCCGGTCCCCTTTCATTCTTGCGGGACCGTCAGGCAATTGAAGGCGGATTTCGACTTTCATGTCAGCGGCAAGTGGTGACAAGGCATCAGCCGTGTGGCGTATGATTTCTATCAGATCCACGGTGTCTGTCGGACGTACATGCGCTTTTAGTTCGATCCTGGAAAGAGACAGGATATCGTCGATCAATCGACGCATGCGTTCAGCCTGTTCCAGCATGATTGACAAGAACTTGTCACGGGCAGCCGGATCGTTTCGCGCTGCGCCCTGAATGGTCTCGATAAAACCTGTCAGTGAGGCTAAGGGCGTTCGCAGTTCGTGACTTGCGTTCGCAACGAAGTCAGTGCGCATGCGCTCCAAACGACGATTTTCCGTCAAGTCCTGAATAACCACGAGAATGAAATCCGGACGCCGTCCACCTTGTCCCTCAGTGCCCGACCCCGGCATGAACATTGGTGCAATATGCGCTTCATACCATGTCTCGCTCGGCACTTTCTCAATCCATTTGATCTGCTCTGGCTGTCCAGATGCACAAACGCGATCAAAGGCCTCAAGCAATGAGGGAGCCCTCAACGAGAAAGACAATGGCTCACCCGGTTTTACATCTCCGTAAACCTTCTGGGCCTGTTTGTTGACGTAACGGGTAATCCCGCGCCCATCAGCAACGAAACAAGGTGTCGGCAACGCATCGACAGTCACCTTCATGCCGGTGCCCGGCCACATTCTGCGAACGTCGCGGTGTGTCTTCAGTTTCAGGCGACGGCTGCCTGGCCTCCTCGGTGCGAAAGCGGTCGTTGCAACAATGACCGCAAAGCCAGCTGCAGCAGGCCAGAAAGGCACACTGAAAAATGCCACGGCAATGGCCGACACAATTGATACAACCACTAGCACCCAACGCGCTTCAGAGAGCCTGGCCGCAGGGGTCGCAGCGGCTTTTGTCTCTTGGGTATCCTCGATCGGCGATGGGATTTTGTTCATGGAATTTCAGAATTTTGAGCCAGCGGTTCTCGCTAAGCGGAGCGGATGTTGTTGAAGTCCGGGCAGATGCAGACGATGCCGAGTACCTCGGATTGAAGTTTTAAGGGCTATCCGCCTAACACGGAAAGCATGTCATATCAGCGACAAAATCGAAAAATACCAGACCACGAACCAAATGATCAGACCTTCACTTCATCTTGTCGGCTGCAATTTGCAAATTTTCGATGATACGAGGCCAGCCTTCCTCTTGACGGACGCGATCGAGAACCTCGCCTCCCCTTTCACCGTGCCGCAGAAACTCGGAATGCACGATCTCGACGAGCGTTTTTTCTCCAGCCTCCCGAAAACTCACCACTACCCTGCTCGCTGTTGCCGGGTCAGCAATCACGTCTCCATCTTGCGAAACCTGCCAGGCCAAACGCACGTAAAGTGGGCTTTCTATTGAGAGCACTGTGCCCCAGACTTTTTGATGCCCTGCCTGACCGACTTCATAGCAGCTTCCACCAACCAGTGGTTCAATCCCGGCATCCGCCAATTCTTTGTGAAGGTCGCCGAAGGGAGACGACCACCAAAGATCCGGTCGATCGACAAAAAGCGCAAATGCGCGCGCTCGCGGCAAATTCAGCAAGCCATCGAATCGGCACTCGGTTTCAGGAGCCATTTTTGTTCTGCAATCTCTCCAAGATCAGGTTCAGGTATCAATGTCCCACACAATGACGCGTTTTGGCAAAGTGTTGAATGCGTTACCTGTCGGAAACGTCAGGCACATGACATATTTGATAAAACCAATTCCAAACAAATTCGGCAACAACGAGCAAAACTGCCCAACCTGACCATTGCCATATGGCGCAAATCAAACCACGTTCAGCCTTACCGAAACACTTTTCAGCACCCGGTCAGGACCGTTCACCATGCAGCACAATCGGGATTTCGACCCACGTTATGGCGAAGCCGTTGAATTGGTGCCAGGTGTACGCCGGTTAACAGCAAGAAATCCCGGTCCGTTCACTTTTCACGGCACAAATACATATTTGATTGGCAGCAAGCGGCTTGTTGCAGTCGACCCGGGACCAGCGTCACACGAACACATCGACACCATTTTGAAAACGACAGAAGGCGCAACCATTGAAGCCATTCTCGTCACCCACACGCACATGGATCATTCTCCCGGCGCGCAGCTTCTGAAGGAAAAAACCGGGGCACCCATCGTCGGCTGCGAAGCTCATCGCGCAGCCCGTGCGCTACTTGAAGACGAAATCAATCCACTGGATGCCAGTGCCGATAAAACTCACCGTCCAGACAAGCGATTGGAAGATGGCGATGTTTTTGCCGCAACTGAATTTTCGCTTGAAACAGTTTCGACGCCCGGACACACGGCAAACCACCTGTGCATTGCGATTTGCGAAGAAAATATCTTGCTTTCAGCAGACCATGTCATGGGCTGGTCAACCTCAATTGTCGCACCACCAGATGGCAACATGCGCGATTACATGAACTCGCTCGACAAACTCTTGGCCCGCCCTGAACAAATTTACCTACCTGGCCATGGCGGAAGGATCAGTCAGGCAACATCTTATATGATGGACTTGAAGCAACACCGGTTGGACCGAGAGGCGGCGATCCTGTCAAAACTCGCTAACGCTACCTGTACAATCCCTGAAATAGTAAGCACGCTTTATGCAAACGTGGACCCAAGACTTCATCCAGCTGCCGGATTGTCAGTCTTTGCACATCTGGAAGATCTGGTAATGCGGGACCTGGTTTCAGCCACTCCCGCTCTATCGCTAAACGCCAGTTTCAATTTGAACAGCTGACCGAATTATCCAGCCAGATCTGTTGCCTCTGAATCCTGCGTCAATGTTTCTTCTTCAATTTCGAAGTACGGTTTGAACCCCGGTAGCGGGATCGTATTGCGAGGATCTTCCAGCGGCTCGGGTTGAAGGTCCTCGTCCTCAAGGCTGTCCTCTTCAACTGAAAGCCGCGCCAGGTCTCCGTATGTTTCCAGTAGAACCCGGTCAATTTCGGTGAACAACATACGAATGCGGTCGGCATTGTTGGATAGGTCTTTGAGCGGCGTTTGAGACCTGGATCGCACGTCCAGCAGCGCACCGACTGAATCGGGGCGTATTCGAAGTGCGATATCGTGCTTCAATCCCAGAATACGGGTTGATCCTTCTGCCTGCAGCCATGTTGGCGCATCCAGAAGATCAGGCGGCAGTTCTTCAACTACCTTCCAGTCCAAGGTTTCCAGCGCTTTTCCTCCCACCACATGCAGGTGCGCCGGAGAAATCCGGTATCTGCGCGATACAATATCGGGATACAGTTGTCTTGTCGTTGGGAGCGCAGAGGAGTCATTTCTAGAAATTTGCGAAATCGCGGGCCGGACAAACGGCTCAAGAGCTGTGTTTAACCATGTGAGAAAGGGCTGCTCCAGGGCCACCAAGCCAACTGTCAGTTCGGGCGGATCGTTTCGATCCGTAGACAGATCATTGTCCCCCGGATATTTGGCTAACATGCCGAGTACCAACGCCGGCGGAACAAGCGCTAGCAAAGCAAACCCGACACCCCAAAGTGCAGAAGGAACACCTGGTCCACCTTTCGTCCAGATCCTGCGGAACGCGATCAGAGCCAGTCCTATGGACGCAAGCGCTATGACGCTTGCTGCGATGAGCGACAAAACGAAGACATCCGCCTCAATCAGCCCGAACCGTTTTGCAAAATATGCAAGCAAGGCCAGCGTCAGCCCGATAGCGCCAACTGTCCGGCTTAAAGGTGCAGCAGTTGATTTGTAAACGGCGTAACGCTTCATTTCTATCCAGCTTGCAAGTCCCGCAATATTGCGATGTCAGCGGCTAAGCGACGTGATCGTCTCTTTGTTTAAAAGCTAATTGTCAAAAAGAAACAATACGTCCACAACATATATAACACGATTGAAAAACAACAGTTTGGAGAACCATTCGGTGACTTCGACAATTCAATGGAAAACATGATAGCAAGAACCATATGCCCAGAAGAGCTTCTTTTCCCTCAAAAGGCGACAGGAGTTTGCTTGAAGAGGCGTGTGAGCGCAAATTCATGAAACTGCGCAGCGCAATCTTTTCACCGGGTTTCGTCAATATACGAATTTGCAATCTTCTCATAATGTCGATTGCGTTTATCCCGATAGCGCTCTTTTTCGCTATCAGATTTGCAAATGAAAACAATCAAAGTTTTCAAGGGCACTACCACTACATCCGCACGAGCATAGCAATTTTGGTGATCGGCACATGTCTGGCAGGCCTGATGATCCTTACCGGCGCGGCCCTTTCCTCCCAGCTAATTCTGACTGGATTGGTTCTTTTGTGCCTGACCGGATTCCTGGTCGTCATGCGCTGTTTCAGCGGACTGGTTCTTAGCTTTCGAAACGAGCCTCACCGGAACGAAAAAAGTTATTTGTTTTGAATGGGGCAGGTCGAACAAATCGACGCCGCCAAATAGAACTTTGACTGATTAAAAAATACTTAACTATCCACTTCAATTTATTACGGATTTCGTTACATCCTGTTATGGATTTTGACTGGCCGCATCTCATAAAAAGGCGCATCGTGAATATGTCCAAATCAGGATTTTTTGCAGGCGAGCAAAAAATGCCTTCCGAAAGCCTTAATTGGATACGACATGCACCACCGCCCGCAGAACTTTCAACATGATCACCAGAGCGCGGGCACTGGAAACACAACGACGGACCTTAAGAAAATGTCTGAGCAAACTTCCCGCCCGATCTCGAATTCGCAGGCTGGAGCTAAACTCGAAAGCCTCTACAAACCAGTAGGGATTGCTGCGCTTACCGCAGCAGCGCTTTGCATGAATGCAGGCACTGACAAGAAGAAATAAGAATTCTGCCTGTCGCGAAGTTAAACGGCGCTCATTTTGAATTGAAAATGAGCAACCGAACTGTTTTTCTTTAAAGCACGCCTGCTCTTATCAAGGCGGTTGCTGTTATCAGATCTCTTGGGCAAACTGCCGCGTGGACATGCCAGATGTCCTTGTGGAGATTGCCCAAATGATCATTGCCTACTGCCCGTCGGTCAAAGGCCTGGAGAAAATTGAACTCACTCCCGGCGACGCTTTACCGCCCACTTCCGCGTGGATCGATCTGATCGAACCAACATCCGAAGAGCGGCAAGCAGCCGAAAAGCTCATGGGCGCAGAAATCCCGACAATTGAAGAAGTGACCTCCATAGAAACCTCCGAGCGGCTGTATGTGGAGCCGGGCGCAGTTGTCATGACTGCTCAGTTGCCGCTGACTAAACGGACAACGAACCAGGCATTGTCGTCGGTGACCTTCGTCTTGAACGCGAAAAGACTGATCACGGTTCGATATGGGGAGTTGAGTTCCATCACCCTCTTTTCAAAAAAAGCACAAACTGACCAGACAATCGCGCACATGGGGCCGGCAATTTTTTTCGCCATGCTGGACATCATTGTTGATCGCTGCGCGGATGAAATGGAAAACGCGTCAGGCCTTTATGACGAGCTGGCCATGCAGGTTTTTGAAGAGGGCCTGAATACGCGCAAAACCGCCAGCTATCAGGTTGCCATCAAGCGTCTTGGTCAAATCGGACTTCAGGTTGCGAAAATGCACGACGTTTGCGCGAGCCTGGCAAGGGCACTGCTTTTCCTGAGCACACACGCCAAACGCCTTGGGATGAGTGATCAACAATCTTCCGATTGCAAGATGTTCAGCCGTGACGTTCATTCCATCAAGGAACATGGTGACGCGCTCGACAACAAGCTCACGTTTCTTCTGGATGCAACGGTCGGTCTGGTGACCCTTGAACAAAACCAGATCTCAAAAATATTCACCGTACTTGGCGTGATTTTCTTGCCACCAACCCTGATCGCCTCGATCTACGGCATGAATTTCAGGAACATGCCTGAGCTCGCATGGCAGCAGGGTTTTTTGTTTTCCATAGGGCTGATGTTCGTATCGGTGGTTACGACCTTTATTTTCTTCCGCTGGAAACGACTGCTTTGAGTCATAGCTCCACCAGCGCGTTCACCGCACAGCGCTACCCCCTCGAGATTTTGAGAAAACATCAGGGATACAGGCGTTCTTTTGACCAGGGCTGGTCAGCCTCATCGCGCGTAAACAGGATACGGTCATGCAGCCTGAAGGGTCTGTCATGCCAGAACTCGATTGACGTCGGCACGAGCCGCATTCCCGACCAGTGATCAGGTCGCGGGATTTCGCCAATGCCGAACTTGGCGGTGTATTTGGCAACTTCCTTTTCAAGGGCGAAACGGCTTTCCAGAGGCCTGGACTGTTTTGATGCCCAGGCTCCAATGCGACTGCCGCGCGCCCGCGACTGGTAATATTCGTCTGCCTCTTCGCCAGACACTTCCACGACTGCGCCGCGAATCCGCACCTGCCTGCGAAGCGATTTCCAGTGAAAACACATTGCTGCCTTGCCGGCGAAAAGGAGTTCCCGACCCTTCGAGCTTTCGAAATTTGTGTAAAACACGAAACCCCGTTCATCGAAATCCTTCAGCAAAACCATGCGCACATTTGGCATGCCGGTTTCATCAACCGTAGCTAAAGCCAGTGCATTCGGGTCATTTGGTTCACTCTCCTTGGCCTCCTCAAACCATTCATGAAAAAGATCAAATGGTTTCTTGACCTCCGTAAAGTCACCTTTTGTTAACTCTTCAGAAGGATGCTTGAAGTCTGTCATTGGTTACCTGTCAAAGGGATCGGCGGCCTGCAGCGCGGCGAGTATCTGCAAACCGTGGTGGGCTGTCTTTAGATGCATCGTATGCGTTCATATACTGCTGGGAATATCAAGATCCAATACTTATTAGCAGTCCTTTTCTGCGTCGGCGGAGCACTTGGCGGCTGCAGCCAGGTCACCGTGCCGATGGGCAGCAACAATGTCGACACCCCAACCGTCATTACCGGTTCAATTTCGTCTTCTACTGACATCGCCTATTCCGATATCAATGATGGCGACCGCAGAATAATTGCTGAAAATCTTGACGCCATAGGCGTTGCGCTCAAGGCAGACAGCGACGTGCAGAATGTTTCCTTGCCCTGGCTGAACTCGCTTAGCGGCAATTCAGGTACTCTTTCGAACATCGACAACACCGCACTTGGCGAGACCGGTTGCCTGTCGTTCCAGACGACTGCCAACACGATTGGCGGGATCAAGCTCTATTCCGGAACAGCATGCCGCGACATCACGCAAAGCTTCGCCGTTACCACCTTGTCCGTTGCCGACGCTTGAACCTCTCGAAAAACCCGCTACAAGCGTAGGATCTTCAAGCAGACGACGGAATACTGGAATTTCTTGCTGTCCATCCCGATATAAAAGACAAATCCGATCGGGCTTCGTCTCTGAAAAACTTACCCTTTGGAACATGATAGTGTGTCCGAAGCGCATAGGCATGGAACACTGACCGGAAAATCTTGGAAACCTGGTGATACGAATGCGTGATCCCTACAGCGTTCTCGGAGTGGCCAAAACCGCTAGCGAGAGCGAAATTAAAAAGGCCTTCAGAAAACTGGCCAAAAAATACCATCCAGATCAGAACAAGGATGATCCGGAGGCACAGCAGCGTTTTGCCCAAGCGAACCAGGCTTATGAAATCGTGGGCGACAAGGACAAGCGCGCCAAGTTTGACCGGGGCGAAATAGACGCCGAAGGCAAGCAGCGGTTTCACTCGCAGGGGTTTGAAGGCTTTTCTGGTCATGAAGACTTTGGCGGCGCAGGCAACACGCGCGGGTTCAAGTCCTCGAGCCGCGGCTCTGGCGGCTTTGACGATATTCTGAACGATATCTTCGGTGGCTTCGGTGGTGGTCGCTCCAAAGCAGGTGCCGGTGCGCGCCCTGGCGCCGGGTTTGCCGGTGGAGGAGCTCGCACACAAGCCCCGCCGAAGACCAAGGGCAAGAATGCCGAGATCATAACCCGGGTCTCACTGGAGGATATTATCACCTCCGGTAAGGCACAGGTGACTTTGCCCAACCGTAAAACGGTAAATGTAACTCTGCCAAAGGGTTTTGAAGAAGGTGAAAAAATTAGGCTGAAAGGTCAGGGGCACCCGGGAGAAAATGGCGGCCCAGCCGGGGATGTGATGGTGGAAATCCGTATCAAACCGCACAAGCTGTTTGAAATCAAAGGATCCGACATTCTCCTCGACCTGCCGTTGACGCTTTATGAGGCGGTGCTCGGTGCCAAGGTTAAAACACCCACACTTTCAGGTGCAGTCAATCTTACGATTCCGGCAAATTCTTCAAGCGGCAAAGTTATGCGGCTCAAGGGAAAGGGCCTTCCAAAGAAAAAGGGCGGCCACGGCGATCTTCTGGTGAAGCTTCAGATTATCATGCCATCACATGGTGATGAAGAGCTGGAAACACTGATGAAAGCCTGGAAGGAAATCACGCCGTATCGCGCGCGTGGCCCCGAGTACGACTAACAAACCCGCTCACGTTGCAACGAGCTGATCAGCAATCTGTCCAGCCGAACAGACCGAGCAGTTGAGTGCCGTCCCGGCTTTGAGCCGGGACTATTCTCGAACAACACATCGCCAATCCGGTCCCGGATCAAGTCCGGGACGGCGCCGATTTGTTTGTGCCGTTTTCGGGGCCATTGATCGGAACGCGTGGCCAGTGCGTCAACTTCCGTATATTCAAATCGCTGATAATGAGAACCACCGCCGAATTTCATTTCGTTGAGCCATAAACCATCGGGCCTGACATCCAGTTTGTGAATGATCGTTTCCACGCCCCGGCCATACAACGGGCCAACAGTTCCGGTTCCGTCCAGGCTCTCCAAACAAAATCACGCGGCGCATTAAAACGTCTATCAAGAATAAATTCAGGCTAAGACACAGCAGTACTCCCTATCGATCTGCGTTTTCCAATTGTTCAAGAAGATCGTCAAGCTGGTCGAAACTCGATGACCAGAACCGTTTTAATTCTTCCAACCACGCAATTGCCTCTTTCGTCGGCGCGGCATTCAACTGGGCAGGCAGACGCTGGCGGTCAGTGCCGCGCGTGATCAACCCGGCCTTTTCCAGAACTTTCAAATGCTTTGAAACAGCAGGCTGGCTCATTTCAAACGGGGCAGCGATTTCGTTGACCGAAGCCTCACTTGTTGCCAGTCACGTCAATATTGCCCGTCGCGTCGGATCGGACAACGCTGCGAAAACGGCATCAAGATTGCTTCTTCTATATAACATGTTATATATCTTATTATGTTATTGGAGTATTCGTGATGGAAGATGTTGTCCGCGCACTCGGATATGCCACGCTCGGCAGCCGGCTGAAACGGATTGGCGAACGGTTGCAAGGCCAGACACAAGAGTTGGCAACAACGCTTGCTGATACCGATTTGCCAACGCCGCATAATCCGGTACTCGCCGCCCTCGACATTCATGGCCCCTCGAGCATCGGGGATCTCACCACAGCACTCGGGCAAAGCCAACCTGGAGTGACCCGGATGATCAACAAGATGAAGGCTGATGGCCTCGTGGAGGCAATGCAAGACGGAAGGGACAAGCGAATTAGCACAATCGCTTTGACACATGAGGGCAAGAAGCTTGTTGAGCAGCTGAAGGCAACTCTCTGGCCCGCTGTGACGCTCGCGGTTGAAGACGCCTGCTCCAAACTGGACGGATCACTTCTGGATCAGTTGGCCCAGCTTGAAGACGCCCTTGCAGCAAAATCCCTGACAATGCGGAAGTCAAAAATGCCGACGCCCAACTGGTCAACTCTGGCTGAGACCGAGGAGCCTCGAAAATGATCAAGAGAATTTGGCATGGCTGGACGACGCCAGAAAATGCTGACGCCTACTTCCAGGTTCTGACTGGTGAAGTTATCCCCGGGATCGAAGCCAAGAACCTGAAAGGGTTTCTGGGCATCGAGGTCTTGCGTAAGGACAACGAAAATGAGGTCGAATTCATCACAATCATGTCCTTCGCAAGTCTCGACAATATCATCGCGTTTCAGGGAACCGACTATGAACGGTGCTACGTTCCAGATGTTGCCCGCCGGGTTTTGAAGCGATGGGACCAGATCGCTCAACACTATGCAAACGTCGAGGTACGCAGCTATGCATGACGCGATTGCAACAGGGCAATTGAACCGGGTGGTCTGGTCAGCGTTGACCTCCCGACAAAACATATTTTCCAAAGGAGACGTGTGCGCTCGACGCTTTGATCCGGACATTTCCCCATTTGCCGCTACAAAAGACAATTCTCCTGAAGCATTGGCTGCGCTGACCGGGCTTTTAGCTGTCGGCACAGACCACGTTTACCTGCTGCAAGCCGATCCGATATCCCTACCAGATGAGCTTGAGGCCAAGACAACTGCCCTGGGCGTTCTGATGACTGAAAGCACGGCCTCACAAAGACCGGGTCCGGAAGTTGCAATTATGTCGATGACAAATGAAGACATCCCGGAAATGGTCGCGCTTGCGGAACTTACAAATCCTGGACCGTTTACACCACGCACTCCGGAACTTGGATCGTTTTGGGGCATCAAGCTGGACGGGCGTCTCGCCGCCATGGCCGGAACTAGACTGAACTTGGAAGGCTTCACAGAATTAAGCGGAATTTGCACTCATCCGGACTTTCGTGGCCATGGATTTGCTTCAACACTCTCGCGCCACGTTGCAAGTGAAATCCGGTCACGTGGAGATGTTCCTTTCCTGCACGCTTATGCCGATAATCACGGTGCCATCGCGCTTTATCGCAAGCTCGGATATGAAGTCTGGAGCGAGGTGAATGTGGCAGTTGTTCAGCGAATAAAACGGGACTAGGGCTTTGTTTCCGAAAGCGTTCGGCCACACCAGATGGTGCCCTTGGATCCACCGGTTAAATCTTCCCGCAATGGCTTGAACCCGCGCGCGGTCCAGAACTTCAGTCCGGAGCTGTTGACGGCACTCACACCTGCATGAACCGCAGTCACACCCTTAGATCCTGCTGAATTGATCCAGGCTTCCAGAAGTCCGGAGCCAATGCCTTTTCCCTGGGCGCGCGGCAGCAGGTTCATATGAATATGTGAAGGATGAGATTTTACAATATCATCCGGCACTTTGGCCGGATGATGGATGGTCCAGGCACGGAGTTCGTCCAGCGTCCAATTGGATCTCTCGCCCCGAGGTTCAGAATGGACTTTTCGAAGTTCCGGCCACCATTTGACTTCCAATTCAGCTTCAAATTCACGCGTATCCGCGGCCCCTACCGCGTACCCCAGAAGACCTTTGTTATCTTCGGCAACAAAACTGATCGCCTCTTTCAGCGCGACATAGGGGGCTACATAAATGTGCCCGATCAGTTTCGGGTCCTTGTATAGCGCCGACGCATCCTGTCCAGCGTCGCCGGTCTGCAAGCAGATCGCATAAACCGCGTCCAGATCGCTCATGGTCGACCTGCGAATAATTACGCCATTTCCCTTCAAGTCCTTTTTCCCCGCCCTAAGCTCATTTCTGAAATTTACAAAGCAGAACTTGACGCACCAATCTATGCAACGCGCCTCTACGCATCACATGTCCTGCCAGCCATACCACCAGTAGGCGCCCTGAAGGTATAGTTTGCGGAAGGCAGCCATGGGAAATTTCCGGAACGGCCGACTCAAGGCCACCGGCAAATCCTGCTGCCGGAGTTTGCCTGTTATCAAGCCGGCAACCTTCTCGCCCGAAATCGAGGCCATGGCGATACCGCTGCCATGCCAGCCCATCGCTGCGAATACACCCTCCATGCCAGGGACTTCGCCGACAAATGGCGTCAGGTTGCGCGCCATGCAGACGTTGCCATGCCACGTGAATTCTGCTTCCACTTGAGCCCAGGCAGGAAACATATTCTCGAAGTCGGAACGTGCACGTTTGCGCATCGCGGCAAGCGCCGCCGGATTTTCAAAAATTCCGCCGCGCGTACCGAACAGGAACCTTCTGTCAGGCAATAGTCGAAAATAGTGCAGCAGGATCCTGGTGTCTGCCGCCATCGTCTCGGCCGTCCAGTTTTGAGCCACCAGTTCGGCATCACTCAACGGACGCGTCACCTGAACCGACGACATCACGGGCAACGTGCGTCCGTGAAGCCACCTTGGCGCATCCTCATGGGCATACCCATTACCGGCGAGGACAATCTTCTTGGCCCGGACGAACCCATTCTCGGTTTCCAGGCGCCAGCGCTCGCCATCCTTGTTGACGCCCGTTACCAGCGATTTTGCAAATATCTTGCCACCAGCGTGTCTCACCTGATCAGCGAGGGCACGGATATATTTCATCGGGTTGAGGGCGAACCCGTAGGGAACATGCAACCCACCGTAAAATTCGGGGCCACCATAGCCTTCCACATCGAGGTCGCTCTTGGACAACAGCCTGGCCTTGATACCAAAGTTGTCTTTCAGGAACGCGGCATCTTCTCTGAGAGAGCTGACATCCCTTGGCCTATGGGCCAGGAAAATTTCACCATTTGAATGGCGGTCGGCGTCTAACTGCCAGCTGTCCAGACGTTGCTCGACAAGGTTCACACCAGCGACCTGATAAGCGACAAATTTTCGTGCTTCTTCCAGCCCGAATTTTCTGATCAGCTTGCGTTCGTTGAGCTTGGTGCCGCCGAGGCAGCAAAACCCGCCATTGCGCCCTGAAGCACCATAGCCGACATATTCAGCCTCCAGGACACAGACCGAAGTGCCGCTTTGAGCCAGCTTCAAGGCCGCGCTCAGGCCCGCATATCCGGCACCAATGACTGCAACATCAAATACGGCATTTCCTATCAGCTGCCGGTCCTGCTTTTGCGGTGGCACGCTGGCTTCCCAATAGCTACCGATAGCCTTGCGCATTTCTGTGTTGCGATTGAGCATGTCAGAAACCAAACCTGTCGCGCAGGGAGAACCAGGTCATCGCCAGAACAAGCAGGGGAAATCGGAGGCGGTCCCCACCCGGGAACGAAGGAATATTCAGCTTTTCAAAAGCATCGAACCTGCCGGCAGTTCCTGCTATCGCCTCGGCCAGAACCTGACCACCAAGCGTTGCCATGGCAACGCCATGGCCGGAATACCCGGTTGCTGTCAGCGCATTGGGCGCAAGCCTTGCGAAATAGGGCATACGCTTGGGCGTGATCGCCAAAGTCCCGCCCCAGCCATAATCGATTTCGGCATCTTCGAGCTGCGGGAAGATATCCAGCATGGGGCGCTGCACGAAAGACTTGATGTCTTCAGGAAAACGATAGCCGTAGTTTTCACCACCGCCGAACAGCAGTCGCCGATCCGCAGACATGCGAAAATAGTTGATCACGAATTTGCTGTCGGCAACGGCAATATTGTTCGGGATGATCTCACTTGCTTCACTTTCGGAGAAAGGTTCAGTCGCAATGATGAAATTGTTGATCGGCATGACATGGGCAGCTGTCTGGCGATCAAGACTGCCAAGATAGCCGTTGCAGGCAAGGATCAGATGGTTTGCACGGACCTCACCATTCCCTGTTTTTATCGTGACCCGCTGCTGCCCCAAACCGTCTATGCCGGTGACTTTTGTTTCTTCATAAATCTTCGCGCCGGCAGAGAGAGCAGCACGGCCTAGCCCAAGCGCAAAGTTTAGGGGGTGCAGATGTCCTGCACCCATGTCCAGCGAGCCGCCGTGGTAGCGTGGACTACCGACATGTTCACCGATCTCGTCACCGTCAATGAAGCGAATGTCCTCGTAACCGTAAACGAGCCGCAAATGTTCAACATAGTCCCGGCTTTCCTCGACAAAGCTCTTGCGGTGATCGGCGTGCAAAATGCCTGGCGTGTAGTCGCAGGAAATATCATGCCGGGCAATCAGGCTTCTCACGATGGTTTTGGAATCTTCGGCCAGTTCCCAAAGCAATTTGGCGTGCGATTTACCGTGTCTTTCTTCCAAAACAGTTTGTTCGACCCGTTGCCCGGAGCCTACTTGCCCGCCGTTTCTTCCCGAAGCTCCCCAGCCAATTTTGTTGGCTTCAAGCAGTGCGACATTCATACCGCGCTCAGCCAAATGGAGCGCTGCCGACAAGCCGGTGTAACCACCTCCAACGACACACACGTCACAGTTCAGCTCGCCCTCAAGAGGTGCATGTGAGGTTTGATGATTCGCCGTCGCGGCGTAATAAGAAGGAGCGTGCTGGCCTGGCGTATCGTTAGCCGTCAAGAGATCAAGCGCTGTCAGCATGTCAAATTGCCCGCCCCTTCAGGAAAAGCGTCGTTTGAGGCTCTACTTCGCTGGCCACCTTCCCTTGTTCAGCAATCTGTTGCAAGATGATTTCCATCCACTTCGGGCAAATTTTGCTTGATTTTGCAAGCTCTTGACGCTCACCTTACGGAAACTAGTGGTACGATTGACCCCGCTCAAATGACGTACAAGGAAGGCAAAATTTTGTTTGGACCTGTTGAACATCCCTGGTTTGACCCGCTCTGGCGCCGCATCGTTCTCGTGGTCTTTTGCTTCGGCTGGACTGGTGTTGAATATTACTTCGGAAACAAGACCTGGGTGTACATCGTTGGCGCCATAGCCGTCTTTGCTGCCTACGCCTATCTCTATGCTTACAAGGGCCCGGACGATCCGAGCCGCGAAACCCGCCCGCGCATGGATGAAGACGAGGAATAGGAAAGCGGATGTTTCGGGACCGGTCCATGCGCAAAATGCTCCACATGGCCGCAGACTATCGGAATGCGAAACATGCCTTCGCGCTGCTGGCTGTTGTCTGGATCTCTCTCGGGATGGCGTTTGCCGAAGAAGGCAATCCTGTATTCAGAGCCTCATCGGTTCAAGACGTATTGAACAAGCGCTGTGTCGTCTGCCACGGCTGCTATGACGCGCCGTGCCAGCTCAAGCTTTCATCTCCAAAAGGTTGGTTACGCGGCGCGAGCAAGGAGAAAGTCTACAATTCGTCTCGTCTTGAAGACGCACCAATGACCCGTTTGGGAATTGACGCAAAATCGGTCCCCGAATGGCGGGAAAAGGGTTTTTTCCCCGTTACTGGAAATTCAGAGACACCCTCCATACTGGAACAGCTGCTGAAACTGGGCCGCAGAAACACGTTCAAGCTCGGCGCCCCGCTTCCCAAATCACTCGATATCCGGCCGCAGCGGAAAAATAGCTGTGTGCATCCAGGTCAAGTCGGACGCTACCTTTCTGATCACGCAAATGGGGGCATGCCTTTTGGAACTGCTCCGCTTGCAGATGAGGAATATAAAACCCTTTTGAACTGGGCCGAAAAAGGCGCTCCGGTACTCTCGCCGGATGTACCCAAAGCCGTTGCCGGTGACGCGGCAAAACAGGTTGCCCTGATCGAGGAATTCTTCAATCGCGATGATCTCAGAACAGCGTTGGTTGCGCGCTACATCTATGAACATCTTTTTCTGGCGCATCTTCATCTGGAAGGGGATAATTCTCGTCGATTTTTCCGGCTCATCCGCTCCAGAACAGCACCCGGCGCAGCCGCAGACGAAATTCCGACCCGCCGCCCATTCGACGATCCTGGTGGAAAATTTCATTATCGCCTTGTTCCGATCGACGGCACGATGCTGCACAAGGAGCACATCGTTTACGAGATCGGACCTGAACGGCTGAAACGCTATCAGGATCTGTTTTTAACGCGAGACTGGGCCCTACGCTCCTTGCCACCCTATTCTGTCGCTGCAGGCGGCAATCCGCTCACAACGTTCAAGGCATTACCCGCCCGTAGCCGGTATCAGTTTTTGCTCGATGACTCGCTTTTTTTCGTGCGATCGTTCATCCGTGGCCCAGTGTGTTACGGTCAGGTCGCTGTGAATGTCATTCAGGACCGGTTCTGGGTTTCGTTTCTCGATCCGAACGCCGACCTATCGGTGACCGACCCATCTTTCCTTGAGCAAGCTATTCCGATCCTGGAACTCCCGATCGCTCTGTCAGACGGAACCATGACGCAACGCCTTGGCAGTTTGCTGACACGCGGTCCCATCAAATATCAGAAATTCCGACGTGACCGGTATGCGATGAGCTACGACCAGAGTGCTCCGCCGAAATATGCTGATATCTGGAACGGTGATGGAGAAAAAACCGGTGCGCGACTAACGATCTATCGAAACTTTTCCTCGGCGTCCGTTGTTACCGGTTTCAAAGGTGCAATACCGCAAACAGCCTGGGTCATCGACTTCCCACTGTTTGAGCGGATCTATTACAATCTTGTTGCCGGTTACGATGTATTTGGCAACGTCGAGCACCAACTCACGACCAGGATCTACATGGATAGTCTGCGGCGCGAGGGCGAACGAGTTTTCCTGTCCTTTCTGCCTCCGGAAGCAAGAAAGCGATTACACGAAAGCTGGTACAAAGGACCACTGGTCGAACTCGTTGATCTGTGGAAGGAAAGTGCCCTAGACACAAAATCTCCAACCGGAATTTCCTATCAGTCAGATCAGCCTAAATCAGAATTCCTGACAGAATTGCTATCGATTCGCCCAGCCCTTTGGCCGAAGGCCGACCCGATCAACCGGTGTGATGGGGCAGCATGTGCAGCACCAGAAACCGCAGCTGCCAAGCTCCGGCCGCTGACCGTAAAGCCGGCCCCGTTTGCGAAATATCTGCCCGACATATCCGTTCTCCTGGTTGAGGCAGAAGACAAAACCGACGTTTTCACCCTCGTACATGACATGGCTCACAGCAATGTCGCGTTCATTTTCAATGAAGATTTCAGGCGAGAGCCGGAGAACGACACGTTGACGATCGTTGAAGGCCAGTTCAGCAGCTACCCAAATTTCGTGTTCAGGGTGGCCGCAAAAGACCTTGAAGACTTTGTTGAAGCTATCCTCGAGATTAAAACCCAGGATGACTATGTCGATGTACTTGCCCGATTTGGAATCCGCCGTACGCACCCGGATTTCTGGGCGGTCATTGACCAGGTCCAATCGCACCTTTACGCCCAAAGTGCTCTTGAAGCAGGCGTACTCGATCTCAATCGCTATAGCGATCCCAAGGCAAGTGATCCAATCGAGCGACTGTTTGAATTTACGTTCTCAAGCGAGTGAAGTTTTTGGCCACAATATCAGACGTTCCCCAATTCATTGATCATCCAGTCACAGAAGATCTTTGCATCCGGGCCAAGCCTCTGACGCGGCTCCGATGTAACCATGTAATAGCTATGCCGGCTTTTGATTTTCTTTTCTGAAGAGCGAATTAATCGGCCGCTCTCAAGATAGGGCTGGGCCAGGGTCTCAAGCACAAGTGCATGACCATGCCCCAGCGCGGCGAGTTCCAATGCCGAAAGTGTCTGGTCAACCTGCAAACCGTTTCGTTTTGGGACCGGATAACCAAAGTTGCGAAAAAAACTCTCCCACGTATCGATGACGCCCATGATATCCAGCCGAACTGCCTCACTGAGCCCGTCGATTTCCCGCACGCCGTGAGCCATTGCCAAATCAGGGCTGCAGACCGGAATGACCGGATCGTTCAACAGAAATTCCACTGAACCGTCTTGCCATGTGCCATCGCCGAACCGGATATCAATATCGAAGAGTTCCGGCTTGAGCGTTTCAGCCCAGGACGCAGAAATCATCTGCAATTCAATACCGGGATGTGCTTCTTGGAACGCACCGATCCGGGGGATCATCCAGAGTTGACCAAAGCTGTTAAGGCAGCGAAAGCGAACGGGCCGCTTGTCGCGCTGGCCGAACACCGAAACAGTCGCAATGGAAAGATCCGAAAAGGCCTTTTCAACGGTTGGCAGATAAGTCTGTCCCAACCGGGTCAGGACAAGTTCCCTGTGGACCCGCTCAAACAGCGAGTAACCGAGCTGTTGTTCCAGCTGGCGCACCTGATAGCTCACAGCTGCCGGCGTGATCAGCAATTCCTCCGAAGCACGGGTAAAGTTGCCGAGACGAGCTGCCGCTTCGAAGGCGCGTAGCCAGGACAGGGGTGGAAGATCATACGCCATTTGCAGATACTCCCTGGCATAAGTGAGTTGACCGACTACATGAAACTGGAAATTTCTGTTCAAGATCAAAAGTCTCCTTAAAAATTTTTCGATGCAACACAAAATGATTTTTCGTTTCTGATTTTTTTCTTCTTCCCTGAAACTGAAACCTAGGCACATCCCTTCAGCGGAAGATGTATGCAAACAGTCGACTACATAATCGTTGGCGCCGGTTCAGCCGGTTCGATACTCGCGGAGCGTCTGAGCGCTGATCCACAAACAACCGTCCTCCTTCTGGAAGCCGGGGGGTCTGATCGTTCACCCTGGGTTTCACTGCCCCTTGGATATGGCAAACTCAATTCAGATCCGAAGCGCACATGGCAGTTCCAGACGGAGCCCGACAAGGAGCTGCTAGGGCGGACTGCGACCTGGCCACGAGGCCGATTGCTCGGTGGTTCCGGATCGGTAAACGCGATGATTTACATTCGTGGCCTTCCGGGAGATTTCGACGACTGGGAGCGTTCAGGTGCTCATGGTTGGGGGTGGTCTGAAGTCAAACCCGTGTTTGAGCGCCTTGAAACCAAAGTCTCTCCAAACGGAGACACACAAGGCATGGGCCCTATCCATGTTCAAAATGTCTCGGATCAAGTGCATCGCGTAAATCGACACTTCTTTGCTGCCCTTGAGGAAGCCGGCCTGCCATGGTCCGACGACTTCAATGGCGATGCCCCGGAAGGTGGTGGCATTTATCAGATCAACACCCACAACGGACGGCGTTGTTCATCAGCAAAAGCCTTTCTGAAACCAGCACTCAAGCGCCCAAATCTATCTGTTCAAACAAATGCCCACGCCAAACGCATTCTCTTTGAGGAAAAGACGGCGATAGGCATCGAACTGACAATTGGCAAGATTTATCGTGCTCGGCAGGAAATCATCCTGGCGGCTGGTGCCGTCGGATCACCCCAACTTCTCCAGGTTTCGGGTGTCGGTCCGGGCGACTTGTTGAATGCCCTTGGCATACCGGTGATCCACGCCAATGAAAATGTAGGCGGCAATCTCCAAGATCACCTGGCTGCGAATTACAATTTTCAAGCAAGAGAACCAACGTTGAATGCGGACCTGCGTTCATTCCTGGGAAAGGCTCGCGCTGCTCTGAAATACGCACTCACCAGGAAAGGCCCTTTGTCACTTTCGGTGAACCAATGCGGTGGTTTCGTGCGATCCCGAGAAGGCCTGAGCCAGCCGGACCAGCAACTCTATTTCAATCCGATCAGCTATAGTCTGGTGCCGCACAATGGCAAGAATAGACCTGTGCTGGATCCGTTCAACGGCTTCATCATTTGCGCGCAGCCCGCACGCCCCACCAGCCGTGGACGCATTGACATCCAAAGTATCGACACGGCCACCCCCCCGAGGATAATGCCGAATTCGCTCTCCACGGAAGAAGACCGGCAGACCGTTGTTGCGGGAGGTCGGCTGTGTCAGAAACTCATGGCAACAAGGGCCCTGGGGAACCTCGTGGAAACTTCGGTCGCACCGCATCTTGGTGATCTTGATGACGAGGGATTGCTAAACGACTTCCGAGCCCGGGCAAGTACCGTCTTTCATCCGGTTTCAACCTGCAAAATGGGAGAAAACCGGGAGGCGACAGTCGTTGACAGCCGATTGAAGGTTCATGGTGTTGAAGGCCTGCGGGTTGTCGACGCTTCAACCTTTCCCAATATCACCTCAGGAAACACCAATGCCCCAACAATGATGCTTGCGCTCAAAGGCGCCGATTTCATTCTGGAAGACCGAAAAAGAAATAAACTATGACAGTTCAGGACATCGCCAAGACCTATTTGACGACGGGCAAGCTGGATACGCTGCCTGACGGACATTTCATTGATGGCAAAGTAACACCTGCGTCCAATCGGAAGATGGAGAGTTTTGACCCGGGACGCGCAGAGGCATTCGCCGAATTCTCTCTCGCAGACGACACAGAGATGGACCGCGCTATTGAAGTCGCCGAAAAAGCGGCCAGAAGCTGGCGACAGGTTTCGCCGGCTGAACGCTGCCGGATCCTGAACAACGCTGCCCGCGTTTTGCGCGAGAACGCAGATCGCCTGGCGGTGATCGAGGTAGTCGACAGCGGTAAAACCCTTGCCGAAGCTTCTGGCGACGTTCAGTCGTCTGCACGTCTTTTCGAATATTACGCGGGTGCTGCGGACAAGCTGGACGGTCGGTCAGTCAATCTCGGGTCTGCCTATACAGCGTTCACAGTGCGCGAACCGGTCGGTGTGACCGGTCATATCATTCCCTGGAACTATCCGACGTCCACTTTCGCACGCGGCGTTGCTCCGGCCCTGGCCACTGGCTGCTCTGTTGTTGCAAAACCCGCCGAAACCACACCCTTCACTGCATTGATCATGGCAGAGCTTTTGGTCGAAGCCGGTGTACCGGAAGGTTTGGTGAATGTTGTGACAGGTCTTGGAGCTGATGTCGGTGCCAGGATGGCCCGCGATCCGCGTATCAAACAGCTTACCTTTACCGGTTCCGTCACGACCGGCGTCAATGTCGCCCAGATGGCAGCTCCGAATGTCACGCGGCTTACACTGGAGCTCGGCGGTAAATCACCCTTGATTGCGTTTGAAGATGCCGACCCGGAAAAAGTCGCGGACGGCGCCTACTGGGCGATCTTTTCCAATTCCGGTCAGATCTGTTCTGCCGGATCCCGCCTGATCCTGCACCGGTCAATCCGCGATGATGTTCTTTCCATCTTGCGGGAACGTGCAGCTGGCATCCGAACAGCACACGGCCTCACAGCTCCCGACATGGGCGCGATCAATTCTGAGCTCCACCTTTCCCGCATCAAGGCACATGTGGATGCTGCCAGGGAAAGAGGTGCCAACCTGCTAACCGGCGGCGATGTGACAACAGACGCTGACACCGGCAAGGGCTGGTTCTTCCAACCGACGATCATCGCGGATCTTTCCCCCGATGATCCGGCAGTTCAGGACGAGATCTTTGGTCCCGTCCTTTCGGTCCAGAATTTTGAAACTGAAGAAGAAGCGATCTCCCTGGCTAACGGAACCGAGTTCGGTCTAGTTGCCAGTGTTTACACAAGGGATGTCGGACGCTCGATGCGCGTTGCCACAGCAATGGACTGCGGCCAGGTTTCGGTGAATGATTACTGGGCTGGCGGTCTGGAATTACCATTCGGCGGCAACAAAAAATCAGGTTATGGCCGCGAAAAGGGTTGGGAAGGCCTGGACGCCTATACCAAAGTGAAATCGATCACCATCAGCAACGAGAGCTAGCCGTTCATGAGACTTGATCAAATCGAGACCTTCGTTGTTGGAAACCCGCCGCCGCGCCATGGCGGCCGCTATTTCATTTTTGTGAAGCTGGTCACGACTTGTGGTGTCATCGGTTACGGTGAAATCTACAATGCCACCTTCGGTCCTCATCTGGTGGCTGAGATGGCAAAAGACGTATTCAAGCGCCAGTTCGAAGGCGAAGACCCGCACCATATCGAGAAGCTCTGGCACAAGACTTATGGTGCCGGTTACACCCAGCGTCCCGATGTTACCGTTATGGGCGTCTTGTCGGGCCTGGAAATGGCCTGCTGGGACATTATCGGCAAGGCTGCAGGAAAACCTGCCTATGAACTGCTCGGTGGCAAAGTTCACGAGCGCCTCAGGTCCTATACCTATCTTTATCCAGCCGATGGCGACGTTTACCCAGACCCGACCAAGCCTAACGTCTACAACAATGCGGGGTTGGCTGCAGATGCTGCGGTAAAAGCAGTTGGCCAGGGTTTCACGGCTGTGAAATTTGATCCTGCAGGGGCCTATACTATCTACGACGGCCACCAGCCGAGCCTGGAAGACCTGGAAAGGTCGGAAGCGTTCTGCCGCGCAATCCGCGAAGCCGTTGGCACCAAGGCTGATCTTCTATTTGGAACGCATGGACAATTTACCGTGTCGGGTGCAAAACGCTTGGCGCGACGTCTGGAGGTTTATGACCCGCTGTGGTTTGAAGAGCCTGTCCCGCCAGAAAAACCGGAAGACATGGCAGAAGTTGCCCGCTTCACGTCCATTCCCATTGCTACGGGCGAGCGGCTTTGCACCAAATACGAATTCTCCCGCGTGCTGGAAACCGGCGCGGCTAGCATCCTTCAGATGAATCTCGGCCGTGTCGGAGGTCTCCTGGAAGCCAAGAAAATTGCAGCCATGGCGGAATGTCATTCTGCTCAAGTTGCACCGCACCTTTATTGCGGGCCGCTGGTGGCGCTCGCCAATATTCAGATCGCGACTTGCAGTCCCAATTTCCTGGTTCTGGAGTCCATCCGCACCTTTGACGGTATCTATGCAGACCTTTTGAAAACGCCAATCAAATGGGAAGAAGGCTACATCATTCCTTCCACCGAACCGGGCCTGGGCCATGACCTCAACGAAGAGGTCGCCCGCGCCAATCCATACACTGGCAACGAGTTACATCTCGGTTTTCAGGAAAGCCCGGCCTTGCCGCTCTAGCTGGTGCAGGTGGTCACAACGCAAACTACCGCCTTGCGATCAATCCTCAAGACGTTGGTTGCCGGGTTGGGCGGGATACGGAAATTCGTGGCATGTTCGACGAAGGCCTGCAAAGCGGACTTTTGAGACATTCAAACATCTGCGTGCCTGACCCGATAGCGGACATGGGCTGAGTGTCGCTGCTAGAGCAGATATTTATGTGCGGCAGTCATCCTTTTGACCCGAGGCAGCCGTAAGCATTTCCGTGCGACCCGTACCGTGAAAATTAGTAGCACGCGAAATTTCGCGGTTGGGCGCCAATCATATGGTCAAATCTTGACGAAGAGGTGGCGGATGGGCATGCTCTCGGGAAACGGAATAGATCCATTACGTCATGACCAAAACCGACGACGAGGGGACGACAGGTGGCGGCTTCAAGCCGGCGCCGGTTCCCGACAACGAGCCAGAGCGCCGGCGTGAAGTAAGTACGCTTGGCCTGACCGGGTTCAGCCGAAACGACCCTAATCTAAACGACATCATCCGAATAGCGTGCGCTGTCGCCGACACACCTATCGCTATTGTCAACATCCTGGACCGACCGGATCAACACACTCTGCGATCGTGCGGATTACCGGCGGCGGCTCCAACGCCGGTGCCTACCAAAGATCTCCTCTGCCAGTTCGTTCTTGCGCACGGCGACGTTCTGATTATTGAAGACTTGCGCAAAGACGAAAGGACCAGGAATCATCCGTTCGTTGATCCGCCGACGTCAATGCGCTTCTACGCCGGCGCGCCGTTGGTCAGCGCCAGTGGCTACATAGTGGGCACGCTTTGCGTCATGGCTCCGGAGCCGAAGACGCTGGATCCGCGCGCTGTCGACGCGCTACGCCGGCTGGCCGACCAGGCTATTCGCCTGCTTGTGCAGGGTGGACCACCGCGCGACGACGGTAATGTGGTGGCACCGGCAATGGAGAAGACGCCTGTGCGCGGCCGGTTCCATTCGCAAGTCAGTATCCTGTTCACTGATTTTATCGGGTTCACGCGGCACACCGAAACGCTGGAACCTGCGGAGCTCTTGGAAACTCTCGCCCGCTACTTCGGTGCCTTCGACAAGATATGTGAGCGCTTCGACCTCACACGGATCAAAACCATTGGCGATTCCTACATGGCAGCCGCGGGCATCCCGGCGGCCAGCGCCGATCATGCACGCAACGCCGTCGCCGCCAGCCTGGCGATCCGCGACTACATTGCAGCGGAGAACAACGCCCGCGTCGCTTTGGGGGAGCCGGCCTGGGAAGTCCGCGTCGGTGTGCATTCCGGCCCAGCCATCGCCGGCAGCCTAGGCGAACATGGTATCGACATCTGGGGTGACACCGTCAATGTCGCTTCCCGCCTGGAAGCCGCTGGCGACGCCGGCCGCGTCAATATTTCCGAGGCAACCCTGACCCTCCTCGGAAACGCCACAACCGAAGAGCGCGGCACCCTGCCGGTGAAGAACAAGGCGCCCCTGCGGATGTTTTTCGTCGATCAGCTGAATTGACCCCAAGAAGACCGTGCTTCGGCGGGCGCTTATTTCCCGGACAACAGGAGTCCGCAAATGTTGCTGTCGACGGCTCCTCCGCCGGCATCGCGATGTCCGCGTTTCGGTGGATGGTCGTCCTTTGTGAACGACGTCACACGTCTGCAAAGGGCTTATTCCGTTGAAAAACTCGTTGGTTTTGCGATTTGAACGGTGTGCTGAGTTCGAGCAAACCGTGCCTTGCTTATGCAGGGCAACCGATCTGTGGGGTCGGGATGAGTTTTGCGAGTTTCCTGAGGTTCTGGGTTGTGGCTGCGAGGTGGAATTCATCGCGGGCTCCGCACGGTCCACGCAATCGAAGCCGGTCGAGTTTCAAAATGCGTTTGAGGTGGGCAAACAGCATCTCGACCTTTTTTC
>CXTY01000011.1 GCA_001404055.1 Roseibium album
GGATCTCTGCGGTCTGATCACTCTCACCAGGACCCGCGGATTTAGAGAACTTCTTCTTCCAGGCGTAAAGCGAATGCGGACTGACACCAAGTCGCTTCGAAACCTCCGCAACCGGATAACCCCGCTCGGTGATTTGCGCTACTGCATCACGCTTGAAATCGTCACTAAAACTAGAATTGCCCACTATGGCCTCCTTGCCTCAAATTTAGGAAAGAAAGCGTCTACAAATCCAGGGGCTATTCAGTTCCAGCGCCCGTGCCAGTTCAAAATTATGTGGTGCATTACCCAGTGCAATCCTCAGGCACTTTGCATTCGCTTGCGCTGAGGAATGATTGAAAATCAAATTTGTGAGCAAGAGAACTGCAAATTTTGCAGACATTCTGAACATAAGAAATTCTAACATGAATGCACTGACACAATCACCGAATTCAACTATGGCATCGAACCAAGCACGCGCTTCAAACCAAAAAGAGACGAAATGAAACTACCAAGGGTTGGGTAGTGCACGAATACAGTAGCTTGTTTTAGTTGCAATGCAAAGATACCCCCAATAATTCGTAATTTTTTCAATGCCAAATCCGTAAATTAATCGAATACTTGCTATTATTACGACGTAAATTTGTTGTTCAGTAGTGAGGGAGGTTTGGTCATGCTGCGTATACTTGCAGGATTAATTCTCGTTCTTGGATTGGGTTCGGCGGCGACCGCTGAAGACATTGACAAGACAGTACTCACAATTTCTGGAAAAATTAGCGGCGAAGAAAGTGTAGATTTGTCTATTCGCCAGCTAACACAGCTATCTAGGGTAAGTTACACCACTTCAACACCGTGGCACGACGGCAAAGTTTCCTTTGAAGGTGTCTTGTTGGGCACATTGATGAAGCATGTAGGCGCAACTGGGGAAAATGCGGAATTCATAGCGCTAAACGAATATCGCTCTACGCTTCCAGTCTCAGATTTCAAGGAACACAGCCCGCTGCTCGCGTACATGAAAGACGGTAAGTACATGACGATACGTGACAAAGGACCGTTGTTCGTGATCTATCCGTTCGATGACAAACCGGAGTTGAAAACCGAAGTGTTCTTCTCACGTTCTGTTTGGCAAATCAGGTCAATCGAGTTCAGATAGGAAGTTCGAATGACACGAGTCAATCTTTGGCACATGGCGATATTGGGAGGGTTCCTGATCACGCACTTCGTGTTCTGGACCTATTTCTATGTGTCATACAGCATTGAACAAGAACAGGTGAGATCGCTGGACTACGACACCGTCTGGTCCGCCACAAATGGAAGAAATGAATTCTATCGCTTTTCATCCAGCGTGAACCGGTATTTGAACACGAATGACCAGTCAGACCTTGATGACGTATTGCTCAAATACGAAATATTGTTGGCACGAATGGACACCTGGAGTTCGGGAAGCTTCAAGAATTTTCTAAATAACTCACCAGAAGAAAATAGTGTTTTTGAACAGCTCTCCTATGACTTGAGCGGGCTGTCTCCCATGTTGCAGAACCTTCCCAACGAGGGAGGTAGCACGGTTCAAACCTCGCTGCAGGAAATAGCCAAAAAAGTCGAGAAGATTGCCGGTAGATCCTACCAATCGAGTATCGAGCGGTTTGCAGCTGAACGAAGAGATTTTCAGGATCGTCTGATGACCGAAAAGCGCATTGTGATGGGCTTGTTGGTGTTAGCGACATGCCTGCTGGCTGTTGTCATGAGGCAGAATTGGATACTCAAACAGGCAAACGCACAAATTGCCGGCGATACAAACCAGTTGTCTTTCATGGCAAAGCACGACGCTCTCACCGGCCTTGCAAACAGAACCCTTGTCGATGAACATCTACGATACGCGTCTGAGCATCTTGCCGCAGATGAGGTGCTGCTCGCAGTGGCACTTGACCTCGACGGGTTCAAGGCGATCAACGACACACTGGGCCATGCCGGTGGCGACGCTCTTCTCGTTGCTTTGTCTAAAAGGTTAAACGATTACGTTGATGGAATACCCGGAAAAAATTTGGCAGCCCGTGTAGGCGGCGATGAATTCCTGCTTCTTTTTTGGTGCCGGAAAAGAGGCATGGAATTCGAAACAACCATCCGATTTCTGGCAGGTCAGTTCAATTCTCCGCTTGATACAACGATTGGCAGTCTTCTTGTGGGCACGTCAATTGGGTATGCCGTGGCAACCGAAAGAGAAGAAATCGAAAGCGTTATTCTCAACGCAGATCTTGCGCTGACCGAGGCAAAATTGGAGGGACCAGGAACCGCATTGAGGTTTGCTACACCCATGCGCACAAGGCTTGAGCGCAGGCTTCAAATCGAAAGAGAATTGCCGAACGCGTTGCAGAATTCGCTGATCAAACCGCACTACCAGTTGCAGTTCAATATCGTCACAGGAGAACCGATCGGTCTTGAGGCATTGGCGCGATGGAACCATGGCGATATTGGACCGGTATCTCCCATGGAATTCATTCCAATCGCGGAAGCAAGCGGTGACATTGTGGAACTGGGTCGGTTGATGCTGCGTGCAGCCTGTCGTGATGTTCTGTTTCTTCCGGATCACATGCGGGTTTCAGTGAACCTCTCGATGATCCAGCTGTTAAACGACGACGTGATTGCTCTTGTGACGGATACGTTGCGCGAAACAGGGCTTTCGCCCAACCGCCTCAAGCTTGAAGTGACCGAAAGCGTCATAATGCACAATGTCGATCTGGTTGAGAGCGTATTGTCTAAAATTCAGGAACTAGGCGTCTCCATATCGCTTGATGACTTTGGCACGGGTTACTCCGCGCTCAGCTACCTCAGCAATTTCAAGTGGGACGAGCTGAAGATCGACAGGTCCTTTGTCATCGCGTGTGAAACGTCACCCAAGGCGTTGAACATTGTCAATGTGATTAAGTCACTTGCGGACAAGATGAACGCTGACTTGTTGGTCGAAGGTCTCGAAACACGAGAGCAAGCGGATACCTTCAGGAAGCTGGGATGCCGATATGGACAGGGCTACTATTTCAGCAAACCAATACCTGTCGAGCAATTACGCGAATTCCCAATGAATGTTGATCAGGAAGAAAAGACACTTACAAAACTCGGTGCAGCTGCCCATAATTAAGGTATGCGCCTGACAGCTTCCACCGGCAGTTTATGCCAGAAGTTGGTCCAAGCAGACTTTTTGACCAGCACTGGAATTCCAAAAAATGATCAAGCGACGCGATTTGATGCTAGCTGCAATCACGACAGGCAGCTCACTAGGCATGTCCTCAGCAGCATCTGCGAGCACAACCCGCTCCGATAGCGCTGAGGAGGTGCAACCCAAGTCCGGATTTTCGCTCGCGCTTGGGGGAGGGGCTGCAAAGGCATTTGCTCATATTCCAATTTTGGAAGCTCTGGACGAACTCGGTGTTAAGCCCATAGAAATTTCCGGAACATCAATGGGTGCAATTCTCGGTGGGTTTTACGCAAGCGGAATGACAGGCAAGGAAATTCGCGATTTTTCCGTCGACCTTTTTACTCGAAAACCTCAGCTCCTGAACAAACTCTTTCTCAAGAACGGTCGAACTTGGTCTTCTTTGTTCAACATCTCGCAACCGGCCATTATTGACCCCGTTGTTCTGTTTGAAACAATATTTCCAACCAACCTGGCTGACACGTTCGAAGATCTCAATTTGCCACTAAAGGTCATGGCAACGGACTTCTATTCGCAATCCGAAGTGATTCTGGAAAATGGGCCGCTGCTCCCTGCAATTGCCGCGTCATCGGCATTGCCGATGTTACTGACGCCAGTAAAAATTGACGGGCAGGTCCTTATCGACGGCGGTTTCGTCAACCCGACACCATTTGATGTGTTTGAAGGCAATGGTCATTTTACAGTTGGCGTTGACGTGACCGGCAGCGATTTTTCCAGGAAAGATTTACCCAGCGGGCTCGAAACCTGGATTGGATCGTTTGCAATCACGCTTCATTCGCTTGTTGCGGCAAAGCTCGAATGTTCAAAACCCGACCTGTTGATTGAGCCACCAATTGGCAAATTCATGACCATGGATTTTTTCAAGATCGAGGAAATCATTGCAGCTGCCGAACCGGCGAAAGACGAGTTCAAACGAAAACTGACGTCGCTTTTGGACGCTGGCTAAACTCATAAGGCCGGCGGGCGCTTTGCAAAAAGCTCCTTCAGATGGCGCGCCCGTTCGTCTGTCCATCCTGCAGGATTAACCGTCGTCGCCCAGGCATCAATATAATCTGGCGCGACGTAGTAGTGGCCGAACCTGGGAACATCCAGTGCAAACATGGAATCCAGCGCCAACTGCAACATGGTCACGAATGGAAACCAGGAAAGCTTTTGTGAAACATCCGGAGCACGTGGTTCGTTGAGCCAGGCGGGTGGTCGAATGGAACTGTCATAAGTGAAGTTCACTATCGGATCGCTCCCGTAGTTCAAGAAAACCGCCCGGATCGGCCCCCCACGGCGTGAAGTCTCCTTCAAGCCCCCCATACTGGTCCAGAACCCTGACGAACGAACCATTGCCGAATTTAGGTCGCCATGCGGGGCTTCCCGCGTTGCGATTGTCCCGGATGTGGGCCCAGTAGCGGGAGAAAAACGGCGAACCTGCCCACAAAGCCCCCTGGATCGGATCACCGAGCATGTCAAACAAGGGAAGGCTCGCTTGAGAGTTGAATGCACCCTGACTAAGACCAAAAACATAGAGTTCGGGTCTGCTGTCCTTTGGCAAAACAGTCCAGTATTCGTATATTGCGTCGAAAAGCTCACTGGCCTGCTCAACGCCGTAATCGGGGTGCGCAAGCAAAGACAGGAAGCTTGTTAAATAGGAGTATTGAACTGCTACGGTCGCAACATCCCCACCCAACATGAAATCAAGAGTGTCGTGAGCTCCGGGGTCCATCCAGCCCGTTCCTGTTGGAACCACGACCACAAGCGTAGAACGCGCAAAACCACCAGTGCGGATCAGCTCCTGCAACGCAAGATTAGCGCGTTCCTTCGCTGTTTCTGCAGACCTACGCCCGACATAGACGCGGATCGGATCCATTGCAGGTCCGTCCTCAAACTCAGCAATTTCGGCAATAGTAGGTGCCGTGCCGACAAACTGCCGACCGCGACGACACATTTCCTCCCACCGCACCAACGCATCCGGGCTGCCCGTTTTTTCACTGGACTGCGGTTGAGCAATGTCCGGTTCGATATGGATATCTGCTGCAAGAAAGGACGCGTCCGCTGCTCTAAAAGCATTTCGGATCAATGCGCCATCGATAGGCGCCCAGAAAACCCAGCCAACCAGCGCAATCGAAAGAACAATTCCAACCCGGCGCGGCAAAACTCTGTCGAGTTGCCTGGAAACCAGACGCCTCGTCATTCCAGCCAGCCTGAAGCAACACCACAGGAACAGGCACAACAACGCTCCAGCGAAAAAGATAAAGAACGGGGCACCGGTTTCCAGTGGTGGTAAATCAACAGCTGCTCTCGTGGCATTCTGCCAGGAGCCCGCTTTTGAAACGGAATAGAGAATAATGGCGAGACTTGAACCAAGCGTGGCCGCAATCCACCAATTGCGTATCCGCCCCGTTACTTCAGGCACTTCCAGGTACCGCCAAAGCGCCCTTGCCAACAACGCCACTTCAAAACCAAGACTGGCTGCAATTCCCCCGAGTGCCGCTTGTACGATTGGTTCCCGTGGCATCAGGGAAGGCGTAAGAGCAGCACCAAAACAGCTTACGGCCACGATCAGACTTATGGGTGAAAGATTGTCTTTGATCGTAAACGGCGGCTTCATTTGCTGGTCTCAATTTCGGATTGAACAATTGGCAGAAATTGCAGCAATTTCTGAGCGCTTTGCAACTTCAAACCAAAACGCAGTTCATTGAGGTCACGTTGGAAACAGTGCGCCGATTTGTCAAATTGAGAGTTTACCGTTTCACCGAAACATGAACTTTTCCGATATTCTGCGTAGGTTCGCACGAGCGTTTGCCTGGCAGAAAACTTACCGATTTGAGACTTGCCGAGAGGCGGATTGCGGCAAAATAAGAAGCCTGCGAGTCAGCGTTTGCCCAACGAATCTAATGTTCGGACCGGCTCGGCGCTACAATCTGTAAAGACAACAAGTTCGGCGGCCAAGAAACTGTCAACCGCAGTTCAGCTTTTCAATAGTTTGGCTTGCAGCCTCAATTACGTAAGCAATTCAAATCGTATCAGTTCTTCAAATAGAAACTGTACGCCAGGGCGGAGGCGAGGGCGAGTGCGACAACAACTGCAAATACGACCATGACGATTAGCAAGACTTTGCCAATCTGCCCAAAGCTCACTCCTGGTCTGCAAAATGGCATCAGATTGAATGCAAGGCCGGCTACCACAACGCCTATACAGCCTGCAGAAAATAGAAATTGGCTGAAGGGCTGGAAGATAGAGACAAGCGCTGCGACGCAAAGCCCGATAATCGAATATTCCAGTTTGCGTGCTTGGGATGCACTCATGCCCTGTGGTGTTTCTGCGCTCATGACATCACCAATTGTTCGTTTTGGCCGAAGACCAGCGTCTGGTCAGGTTTCGGGACAATATTGAGGCGTTCGCCAACTTTGACCTTCTGTGACCGGTCTACAACGACACGTAAGTTCGTATTGTCGGTGCGTGCATGCAGCAGCGTTTCAGCACCCATTGGTTCGATGAGATCAATCTCGACGGACAGGCCTTCCTTGCTGCCCTCACTACGCAACTGAAATGCCCGCGGACGAATTCCCAATGTAACTTTAGACCCCGGGGAATAGTCACGGATCAACTTGCCGGCGTCAGATCGAAAATTTTGTCCAAACGCTTGAAAGTTCGTCTCGTCATCTGCCTGCGCGGTAAAGGTGGCAGGCAACAGGTTCATCGAGGGTGTTCCGATGAACCCGGCAACAAACAAATTAGCAGGCCTACTGAAAATTTCATGCGGCGTAGCGATCTGTTCGACGCGTCCACCACGCATGACTGCAATCCTGTCGGCCATGGTGAGAGCTTCCAGTTGATCGTGCGTAACGATAACCGTCGCCTTGGAAAGGCCTGTCAGGATTTCCTTGATTTCACCACGCATGGTTTCGCGCAAAGTGATATCGAGGCGGCTCAACGGTTCATCAAAAAGAAAGCAGTTCGGATCTCTGACAACCGCGCGGGCGACCGCGACCCGCTGTTTCTCTCCTTCTCCGAGTTGTCCCGGCGTTCTGTTGGCAACCTCATGCAATTGTAACGCCGTCATGACAGCATCAACTAGCGACGCAATTTCCTCACGGCTCATGCCCACTGAACGAAGTGGGAAGGCAATGTTCTCCGCGACTGTCAAAGTGGGGTAAAGCGCGTAGAACTGAAACACCATGGCGATATCGCGCTCAGACGGTGAAAGATGATTGACAGGCTTGTTGCCTATATGGATTTCACCTTCGGTTTCCTGCTGAAGACCGGCGATCATTCGCAGGGTCGTGGTCTTGCCGCAACCCGACGGGCCGAGCAGGCAAAGCACTTCGCCATCCTCTATAGTCATGTCTACATCGCTTACGGCAAGCAGACTTCCGAAGCGTTTGGTAAGGTTTTTGACCCTAATCTGTCCCATCTATCCGCTCCTACTTCTTGACTGTGCCAAAGGTGACGCCGCGTAGAAGATGGTTCTGCAACATGTAAGTGACTGCAAAAACGGGGACGAGGAACAGAGTGATGATTGCTGCCAGCAATCCCCAGTCCACACCCAACTGTCCGCCCATGGCGCGGGCCATTGCAACGGGAACTGTGCGTGTGTCACTTCCGGTCAAAAGCAGGGCGAAGAGAAATTCATTCCACGTCAGGATAAGCGCGAAGACAACGGTCGCCGCCAAACCAGCCTTCAACTGTGGCAGGCAGATCTTGAAAAACACAGCAAGATCATTAGCGCCATCCAGTCTGGCGGCATCTTCCACATCAGCCGACAGTTCGTCGAAGAAACTCTTCATCATCCAGACCGAGAAAGCGAGATTGAACATGGCGTAGAGCAGAATTATCCCGATGTACCCTCCCGAAAGACCCGTTACGCGGAACATCAGAAAGATAGGAACAATGACCACGATCGGCGGCAACATGCGCGTCGTCAGAATAACGAACAGGTAAGTGTCGTTGCCGCGAAGCGGGTACCGGGAAAAACCATAGGCAGCGAGCGTGCCGATAACGACAGCCAGCAGGACACCAGCGCCCGCGATAAAGATCGAATTGAAGAAATACAGACCCATGCCGGTCGAAAGCTGGTCGCCATCTGTCGTCACGCGGTAAAACACTCTCACAAAGTTGTCCAAAGTGGGTTCAAAGAACAATTTCGGTGGTGTTGCCAGAGCGTCCTGACGGGTTTTGAACGCCGTCATCACGATCCACAAAACGGGCGAAAAGTAGATCAGCCCGATGAAACCGGCGACCAGTGTTCTGCCCCAGCCAGCTTCCCGGAGCGCGCGGTTTTTCTTTTTCGTTGCAAACATCGGTCAGGCCTCCCGTTCACGGCGGTTGACAAAATAGAGGTAAAGATTGGTCAGCACGATCACGACGAACAGGAGAATGTAGGACAGCGCCGACGATTGGCTTGTCTTGAAGAACTGAAAGGCGACTCGATAGACGTAGACCGCGATGGTTTCCGTCGAAGTTCCAGGGCCTCCGTTGGTAATGATGTAGACAACATCAAACAGTTTGAATGTCTCGATTGTGCGAAACAGAAGCGCAAGTAACAGCAGCCCTTTTACATAGGGAAAGGTGACTGTCTTGAACCGCTGCCAGGGCGTCGCACGATCTACCTCAGCGGCCTCGTAGAGATAATCGGGCACACTCACCAATCCGGCCAGGACCAAAAGCATGACGAAGGGCGACCACATCCAGGCGTCGGCAAATACGATCCCGAATATCGCACCCGCCTGCGTGGCTAACAACCCGAATGGCTCGCCAGTGAAATACATCATTGCTTGCGATAGCAGACCGAATGTTGGTTCGTAGAAAAGCTTGAAAAACACGCCGACAGCGACGAAGGACAGCATCATCGGTGTAAGGACAAGCATCATGATTTCGCGGCGCAAGGGGAACTTCTTGGCAAACAGCAGGGCCAGACCAAATCCGATCACCATTTGCATCAATACGCTGGCCGTCACGATGACCGCCGTGGTTTGAAATCGTTCCCAGACCACTGGGTCGCTCAGGACCTTCTCATAATAGTACAGTCCGGCGAAACGCGGTGGTTTCATGGAGGAGGCTTTGTAATGGAAAAAGCTCAGTCCGAATGACCACATCAGCGGAAAGATGTTCATCACGAACAGAAGGACAATCGCTGGAGTGACCAGAAGAGCTCCCCTTCGCTTGGGATCCATCAGCCATTGTAGGAAATTGGTCATCAATTCCGTCCTTGCAACACTGCTGTTCTGCACGTGATAATCGATGGGGCCGGGGGGCGGCAGCAAGTACCGTCGCCCCCCATCTCTGGAGGAAATCCAGGTCTCTTTTGAGACGCGTTATTCGATCCGGCCAGCTTCTGTCAGAAGCTCCTGTTGGAATTCAGCAATCGAATCCATTGCCTCTTTGGCGGTTTTCTGACCGGTAATCGCTTTATCGAACTCTTCCTGCTGCTGTGTCAGCAATTCGAAAAACTCCGGCACGTGCCAGAAATCACGCTGCCATGGCAGGAGTTCAACGTGCGCGCGGTTCCAAGGTTTGAACTCGTTGTATCCCGGCGCATTCATGACACTTTGCAGCGCTGCAGTACCGCCGTTAAAGGCAAAAGCAGCCTGTGTGTCTTCCGTCAGCCACCATTTCACGACATTCAGCGCTTCTTGAACGACTTCATCGGAGTTCCAGGTTGTCAGAACAAACGGCTGACCACCAATGTTGTCCCAGCGGACCAAGTCGCCGTTCTCGTCGACGGTGCCTGGTGGAAGTGCATAGGCGGTCTTGTCAGAGACTGTGGAAACATCAGGATCAATTGCTGCTGCAGTAAGCGCATTCCAGTTAATAATCGCAGCGATCTTGCCCTGCAGATACAAGTCATTGATCTGGAAAATATCCATCTGACCGGTTTTCCAGACAGGTGGCGAATACTGCAGCAGATCCAGGTAATTTTGGAAACCTTCGACTGCCTTGTCGGAATTCACAACACCCACGGCCTGTGCATTCGGCTGATCTGACTCGTCCCAGATCGACGCTCCGTTTTGCCAGATGAAGGCATTGATCTGACCTGATGAGAAGTCGTAGCCCTTGCCAGCCTGGAAAGCGATGCCGAAGAAATCTTCAGTAAGTGTCTCGCCAGCCAACTCGTCGCCAGCCTTGCGCATGAAGAATTCGCCGATATTTGCCCATGTGTCCCAGTCGACACTTTCCCAGTCTTCGTAGGTACAGGGCAGCTTCTTATCAAATTTGGCCTTGAACGCCGCAGCTTCGCCCTCGTTACAGAACAAGTCTGTTCGGTAGGCGGTTACCTTTGTGTCAGGCATCTGGGGGAAGCCATAGATGTTATCCGATTTATACGGATAAGTGGCATAGGCTTCGGTCAGGGCAGGATGAACATCTTGCAATATTGAAGCAAGCTCCGGATCAGCGTCGATATATTCGTTCAGCTTCAGGAACTGTCCGCCTTCGATGAAGGTACCGATCCATTGGCTGTCAGAAACGACTAGCTGGTATTTCTCTTCCCCTGACGCCATGGACGCGGCAACGCGTTCGTAAAAACTCGGCCACGGAATGAAATCGATAGCGAGCGTGACGTTGTTGCCTGTAGGCGACTTATAGGTTTTGTTGGCATATTCCTGCATGAACCGGGTGGGTCCCCAGTCCGGTGCTGCCATTTGAATTGTTATGTCCTTTGCAAGTGCCGGTGTTGCGGTTGCAACGAGGCAGCCTGCTAGAGCGATTGCACTTCCCGTGGTCAACAATTGTCTCATTGTCGTCTCCATCCGTTCCTCTCTAGTGTTTAGGCTTTTTGTTTTTCCGGGAGCGGCTGCCTGATGACCGTTCCTGTTTCTTTTGCAAAAACATGCGTGGTGGCGAGATCGAAACCGCATGTAAGTGAGCTGCCAGGGGAATAGGCAATCGCCTGTTCCTCGGGCAGCACCATTTTCAACCGGGTCCCGTTTGCAACCAGGTCGAGGATGACCAGGTCGCCAATCGGCTCGATCAAGTGCACATGGCAATCGATTGTGGGTCCGGCAGTTGTCGCTGCGCCGTTCTTTGGCACAATCTCATGGGGCCTTATGCCGAACAGCAACTCTTCACCAATTGCGAAATCCGCAAGGGGACTATTCCAGGGTGCTTCGTGGAATTCCCCGAAATCCGTGACGACTGTCGGTCTGTTTTCGGTACCGCCACGTTTTGCCGGGATCAAATTCATTTGCGGCGATCCGACCATGCCAGCGACGTACCGGTTATCCGGCCGTTCATAGAGTTCGTCGGGCGTACCTGTCTGGACGATGCGACCGTCACGCAAAACACCGATACGGTTCCCCATTGTCAGGGCTTCCAGTTCGTCGGGCGTTGCGTAGACAATCGTGATCTTGCGCTCGCGGTGAATGCGTTTGAATTCCGCCCGCGTATCATGACGCAGTTTTGCATCCAGATTGGTGAGCGGTTCGTCGAGCAGCAGAAGATGAGGTCGGCGTATCAGCGCTCTACCAATGGCAATACGCTGCTGCTCTCCACCGCTTGCAGTTCCTGGTTTACGATCGAGCGTGTGGCTCAGGCGCAGCAACTCTGCCGTCTCGTCAATACGCGAATTAATTTCGGAAGAAGCCAATTTCATTTGGCGCAATGGATACGCGAGATTTTCACGGATCGTCATGTGTGGATAGAGAGCAAAGGTCTGGAAAACCATGGCGACATCGCGATCTCGCATCGCAGCATCGGTCATGTCCTTGCCATCGAGTTCGATAGTTCCCGAAGTCGGTGTTTCAATACCGCAGATGGTGCGAAAAGAAGTTGTTTTACCACTCGCGCTGGGTCCCAAAAGGGCAAAGAATTCGCCGTTTTGGACATCGATACTCAGACCGTCAACGGCTCTGACATCGCCAAAATGTTTCACCAGATTGGTTACTTTTAGTGAAGACATGGAGTGTGCGCCCGCAGCATTTGGGTGGATTTGGCATGCAATATCACTGCCTGATGCTTTGCAAGAATCGTCCGGTACTTAGGCCGATAATAAGCAGAAGGTGAATGCACTTCGGGTCGGTTTCCACCCTCAATTTCACGGAATTCAGCGGCAACACGCGGTGAAGTGGCGTGCTGAACATCGCTCGCCAGAGCTACTACGGTGTTAGAAAACGACCTTCCGGAATTGTGTCCAACATCTTGCATTGTCTGGCTGCATCCGCGTTATTACAACTACGTGATATTCCCTGAACTCTACCAACTCCATTGAAGATTGCTTTTGTGCGGCGAGCGTATTTTTATGACTATTCGCTTATATCGCTGTTTTTCACACCAAATAACCCGGAAGGATTCTTGATGTCGGCCGTGCGCCAGTTGATCAAGGCAATGCCTGCCTGTATTTTTCGGCATCCCAGTCAACCAATTCTCGCTCCTCTTCCGGATCGAGGAATCTGATTTTGGAGCCAGCTGGGATACGGCGAGCGACATTTGCCAGAGCTTTCAGCATCTCTATTCCACCCAAGGACAACGTAGAGTCGTACACCACTCCCACAGAACGTAGAGCGATGGCCTTGGGATGCAAAGGATCGACACTTTTTGCAGCGCAACAAGCCGCGAGTTCAGCTACATCGTTTACACTTTCAATTGCCTTGCCAAGGAAAACGACATGGTCGGGATAAAGCGACCCATTACGAGCGACTTCAAAACTCTGCGGGTCAAGAGCCAGTTGGTGGATGAGATCTGATCCAGCAACGACGTAGCCGCTATTGGCGCAAATTTGTTCCATTTGCGCGGCATCGGCTTTTCGCATTGGCCTGGCAGCTACATCCAGACGTGCCTCAACCTCTCGCATAACCGCTAGGGCTTCCTGCGAAGTTGCCCCTCCCACAACCAATCCGTGGTTTTGAATAACAAGGATATTGACTGATTTTTCTTTCAGCACGCGTGAAACAAGTCGTGTGAGTGGTAAACCGGGTTTGGAGTACGGTACAAATGCCCAGGCGAGACCTTCAAGTTTGACGCTCAATTCGGCTTCGGCATTGCGTTGGACGGCATGCGCAATGGTGTTAACGGAATGGGTGTGAATAACCACCTTGTGTGGCATCAAGGAGTGCAAGGTGGTCTCGATGGAAGGCCGCAATGAACGAGGATCTTTGGCAAGAGTTGCATCCGCAACAGGATCATCGAAACCAGCTTCGATTTGCCGATTGATTTGCGCCCAGTTAACTGCCACGAAAACATCTTCAGCGCCTGCCTGCGCAAGCCACTTGCCAGACGCTTTCACCCACATCGTATTGGCGTCCACCTTGCAAGAAGTGTTACCACCAGCACCCTGGATAAACAGCGGATCTGTGCCAATTTTTCTTGAAACTTCGATAAATTCCAGATCGATTTCCTGCACGTGAACCTCTCAGAGTGTTGAAGCAACCCAGGTGGGAACAATTCCATTTTCGATCAGGTCGTGATTGAGAGTGTCGACAATGTCGCCGGTCTTAAATGTTTCGCGATGAATACCGGTCAGAACCAGAAAACTATCGAAGCCAGTGTTCTTGGCGCCCACGATGTCGTGGTGATAAGAATCGCCGACAAATAGCGTGTTCCTGCAATTCAGCTGTTCCAATCGCTGACGCACCGACCGGTAAATAAGCGGATAAGGCTTGCCGACCATTTCAACCGTTCCACCTTGGTCACGATAGGCCTTCGCTATCGTGCCGGGACTGACTGACAGGCCATCGGCGCCCGGGGCAACATTATCCGGATTGCTGCACAAAAGAGGCGCCCCAATCGCCGACAGCTTTGGCAATAAATCTTGCTGCCAGGTGTTGCCAATACCAGCCGAAATTCCTGACAAATAGACAAAATCGCAATCATGAGGATCATCGACAAAACGAACGCCGCCAATGGACTCTACTGATTTCGGATCGGCTTTTTCACTGGCGATATGATGACAGTTGCCTCCAAATCTTGACGCAAAACTTGGCAAGACTTGCTGAACAGCTACGTCTCCTGACGTTATCACGTCATCAATAAGCAAAGGCTCAATGCCCATTGCGCTCAGACGGCGGATATTGTCGGAAGCACTGCGCCCGCTGTTCGTAAGGACAAGCGTGGTTTTCCCAGAAGCCTTCAACGTTCGAAGGACCTCCAGGACATTCGGGTAAAGCTCGGTCCCATTGTGCAAGACGCCAAACTGGTCAAAGACGAATGAATCGTAAGGCGGGAAGATCGAAAGGAGGTCGGCGACGATTGATTCCGCGCATAACTTGCTCATTTTGCACCCCGCACGCCTAATTCGGCCAGCAGGGCAGCGCCATATGCGGCCTCAGATTGCTTGGCGTTGACAACAGGGACCCCTAGAACCCGTTCGCGTATGCAGCGCCAGGTTTCATTTCGGCTTCCGCCGCCTACGGTCTTGACCAGTTCCGGAAAGGGAACTCCATGGTGATGAAGCAAGTCATAGCCGCGTTTTTCAATCCGCGCGATCGCTTCCAGCAGCCCGGCAAGATATGACACATCACAATCCGGCCTTGGTGTTGTTCGTCCCACAAAGTTTGGATCTGAAACTGGAAAACGCTCGCCCTTTGCTGAAAGTGGATAATAGTCCAGATTTGAGGGAACTTCCGGATCGATTTGACTTGATAGACGCGTCATTTCTTCGCTTGAAAAGTGCTTCAACAGAGCGCCGCCGCCGCTGTTGCTCGCACCACCTGCCAGCCAATAATCGAATAATTTATGGCTATAAATTCCGAATGAACCAACATCCACCTGAATGGGTGACACAGCCTTGAGAACCATTGTTGTTCCCAGCGAAGTCACAGCTGCACCCGGTCGCAATTTTCCAGGTCCATTTGCAGCAAGAAACCCGGCGATTCCGTCAGTTGTCCCCGTGTAGACCTGGCACTTTGTAGATAGTCCAGTGACTGCAGCCATGCGAGCGCTCACGGGTCCAACCGCATGCGCAGGTGCATTGACAGCAGGAAAGGCAGAGGATGTGAACGGCAGCGTATCTGGATTGAAGACCCAATCGGATTTCGCCGGATCGTACCCCAATTTCAAAGAGTTGTTCTCATCACTGAAGTCGAAACGGCCACAAAACTGACCGCCAATCCAGTCGGCCTGGTGGGTAATATGGAATTTTGAAGGCCTGCTTTCACGCCATAGATCTACAACCCGGCCCAATGTTGCAGGCACATTGACTTTGGCGTTCGGCGTGATTTGTGAAAATAGCTCAGCTGCCGCTTCACTCGGAGGCTCATGATAGAATTTGGGGGCTGACAATGGCTGACCGTCAGCGTCACATAACAGCACCGTTCCCGATTGCCCGTCCACAGCCATGCCAACGATGTCGTCTAGTTCGACTTCGCTGGATAAAACTTCCAGAACCGACACACACAGCAACAACCATGCACCTGGTGACTGCCTCTGCTTGGTCGAGGCATAACGTTCACTTGCGCTGGCGATCAGCTCACCATCGCGGTTTATGACGACGGCACGGATGCCGGACGTTCCGGCATCCAGCCCAAGAAACAGCTGGTTGTTTTTGCTCGCCATCATTGCGCTCACAGTTTACTCAAATTACCCGGTCGTTACCGCCGTCAACGGGCAACTGAGCTCCTGTCGTCCTGGGTAGAGTTCCATCGACAAATGCAGAGACGGCACGCGCCACGTCTCTAGAGGTAATTTCACTCTTGAGAAGATTGCGGGTCTTGTACGCCTCAACACTGAGGCCGTAACGCTCCGCAGATTTTGCCAAAGCCTCTTCCGTCCATAGACCTGTGTCGAAGACCGCATCCGGGTGAACTGCATTGACAGTGATACCTTCGTGCGCGAGTTCCAGGGCGGCGACGCGCATCAGTTGGGTCAATCCGGCTTTGGAAACTGAGTAGGCAGCTGCACCGGCACCGGGTGCTGCAACATTGCGAGAAGCAATGAACACGACCCCAGGATCGATGCCATGGCGCAAATAGGGAATGGCTTGCTTGAGCACCTTGCGGTGAGCTGACAGATTTATGGCCAGCGTCTGGTCCCAACTGTCATCATCCAGCGTCTCAATGGTCTCACCTGTACGGAAAATACCAGCACTGGTCACGAGAATGTCGAGGCCACCGTAGCTGTCGACCGCGTAGCGGAGCGCTTCAATGACAGCCCGTTCGTCCGTCAGATCGCACACCAGCCCCTCAAAACCGGGCCTGTCCATGGCCTGCAAAATAGACGGAGAGATATCCAGCCCGACCACCACAGCACCCTTTTCAGCAAGGTGCTCCGCGCAAGCCAAGCCAATTCCGGAAGCAGAACCTGCAACGACGGCAATTTTTCCCGTAAGTTCAGCGGGTGGTTTTTGCCGCTTGAGTTTGGCCTGTTCGAGCTCCCAATATTCAAGCCCGCGCAAATCCTCTTCACTCAGACCTTGCCAGCCATTCATTTGGTCGGCGTAGTACATCGCCTTTAGCGTCGCTTCGCCGACATCGGCGCTGATTGACGCGCGTTTCAAGTTGGGGCCAAAACTGCGCGTGCGTCCATCTTTGTTTATCGCCCAGTGCGGGTAGGGGGGCATCATGCTCAATCCCTTTTCCGCCGCGCGGTTGAAATACCCCGTGTAATCATCGCGAAATGCAAGTAAGCCCGCCTCGGGTTCATCTACCAGAAGAGCGGGAAACGGCTTGTTGTGAATGACGTGCTCAGGCGTCAGCGTACCGCCCTTCAACAGCATCGCGAAACGCTCAACCTTTTCAGGTGCAACGGTGATTGATTTTCGCGAAATGACCGGTGCCCCAGCCAACGTGCTGACACGCTTTCGAACCTGTGCAGTCGCGACCGCATCGCCTGGAACCGGCGCAGGAAAATCAGGCAACCCGAATTCATTCGCCAGATACTGTTCCGCCTCATCGACGATGCTGATCATCATCGCGTAGCTTGAACGTGCATTGTTTGAAAACGTGAAAATGCCGTGATGCTCCAATATGACTGCATCGAAGGATGACAGGTCATGTTGAGCAATCTGGTCGCGAAACTGCAACGCAAGATCGAACCCGGGTTTTACATAAGGGAGAACGAGTACGCGTTCGCCGTATATACTTGCGAAGCGATCCTTGCCGCCTGGGCTATTGGAAATGGTGAGGATCGCATCGGCATGAGAATGGTCGACGAACTTGAAGGGCATTAGCGAATGTACAATCGCTTCGATCGAGGCGGCCGCCGCATTCGAATCCAATCGTGCGCGCAAAACCTCATTGACCATGTCTGTGTCACTGAGCTTGTCCAGTTGGCCTAGCCGCTGGACACTTTCCAGGTCCAGCGCGGTGAAGCCTTCCGGTCCCATTGTCCCAAGGTCAAATCCGCTGGCCTTGACCCAAATGATTTCCCGTTGGTCGCCAAATCTGTCTAGCTCTGAGGACTTGACTGACGTGTTGCCACCGCCGTGCAACACCAGTGCAGGGTCCGCCCCAATAAGCCGGGACGTGTAGGCACGGAGATCCAAATCACTTATTGCGTTGGATGCTTCGGTGTCGATCCAGCGGTTTTTCATGCCACATTGGCCTTGTTGTTTTCGATGAGTTTCACCAATTCCTCGACGGCTCGTTCGACAAACACAGTGTCCTCGGCGGCCGCGTCCATCTCGATGAGAGGAATATGCGGGGGCAACAGATCTCGAACTGCCTGATGGAAGATCGCGTCGCTTTCTTCGTCACGAAGCACTCCGCCTGCGACCGAGTAACTGCTGATGCCATTCTTGGGCAGCATGAACACCGTGTTGGACTTGGCGTTCGCCAATCGGTCACGGATTTCTTCCATCATGCGCACAAGCTCCGGGCCTGTCGTTCGCGGCACGAGGATTACTGGGTTATGATAACTATAGAGCCTGTCCTTGTAGGCCTCCGGCACCGAGTGTGGTTCGTCGAGGATGATACCAATATGATCGACACCACCAGGTACCACGACCTGTGGAAGACCGAGTTCACCAGCAACAGTCAAGCGTTTCTCATCGGCTGCGCGGATACCACCGAAAAGCGCATCGGTGATGTCGCCGAGCGCATAATCGAAGACTGCTGTAATGAAACCATCGCGCATCAGCTGTTCCATCGCGCGTCCACCAGGGCCAACAGCGTGGAAAACAATGGTCTCGTAGCCACGTTCGGCAAGCAGTTCCATTGCCTTCATGGTGCCTTGCGTCAAGACACCCAGGTTCGTGATTCCGATGACCGGTTTGCTTGCGTCAAAAGATATATCGACGGATGCGTCGGCCATGCCAACGACTGCGCCAGCGGCGTTTCCCAGCATGCGCCGAAAGAACGGATTGAGGCCAAGAATATCGCTAACCGAGAACATCATTGTGATGTCCTTGATGCCGACATATCCAGACGTGTCGCCGGAGGCCATGGTCGACAACATTACCTTTGGGAATCCATAGGGAAGCGCCTGCATGACCTGACAGCAATTGTTGGTGCCCTGGGTGCCGCCCAGACTGATGATGCCGTGTATTTTGCCTTGACTGATCAGCTCCAGAACGATTTCACGCGCACCGCAGATCATGACTTCGGCAGCAACATCACGCGTTGGGTCCTGCCGAAGTTTTGCAAGCTCCGTACCGCCGCGATCCGCAACTTCAGTGTTTGACACATCAGTTGCAATCGCGCTGTCGCCGACCACGCCCATATCAATCGTCAAGGCTGACGCGCCGAGGCGTTCGATCTCTTCACGCAGGTAGTCGCATTCCGCGCCCTTTGTATCCAGCGTTGCCAGTATCGCGATTGTCTTGGTCATGGTCCGTCCTCCGGATCAGTTGGAGAATTTCAGGGAAGTAAATTCGGCAGCGGCTGCGCTGACAGCTCTTTCAATTGGAAGGCGTTCAGTAGAGGAGCCGGTCCAGAATCCGTGACCACTGGTATTGTCCAGCATGAACTGAGCGTCCTCCGGTGTTTCCATTGCAGCCCCATGCGCAACCAGGATCACATCAGGATCAATCGCGCGCGCAGCCTGGTAGACCTCTTCGGTTTCCTCGGCTGTCTGCTGGATGGAGATACCCTTGTCATAGCCCGTCAGGCCGCCCTTGGTGGTGCCGGCGTGGTAGCAGAAAATATGCGGCCGCGCGCCCTCCACGATTGCCAGGGAATCTTCCTTCGTGAAGGCGAGACCGATGGTCACCATGTCCATCTCTTCGCGTCCAAGCCGCAGCATGTCGATTTCGTTGTCAATCGTGATACCGGCGCTGTTGATCACGCGTCCAATTTCACTGTCCTTGTCGACATAGCTCACCGAGGGTCCAATGTTGGAAACCGAATTGACCCCCATGCGCTTGCAGTCTTCCAGTACCATCCGCATGTCCTTGAGCGGATCGTTTGCATTGAGGCAAGCGCATACAAATGCCTTGCCCTCGAGAGCTGGCATAATGTCTTCACGCGTATAGTTGAGCGTCTGTCGGTTGGAGTCGAGAATCGGCCACATCATCGACATCGTTCCCATTCCGTTTGCCCGCAAGCGGGCACCGGAAAAGGTGTTGATACAATCAGTTCCCGCACGCTCGAGGAGTTTGGCAACCAGGCCGCTGCCGGCGCTGGAAATCATGATCGGGTCACGGCGTTCGACCTTGCTTTTGAGATTGGTCAGGATCTGCTCAGTGGAAATACGTTTGGTGATCATTGATCGTCTCCTCGTACGTTATGTCTTGGCTAGGCATTCGCCGCCTGCGGCGTCGCCTAGAAATTGAGAAATTTTTTCAACCACAGCCTTGCGATGGTCCGAGGGCACGAGATAGCGGGGCGGGGCGTGGAAATACTCCGCCTGGGCCAGAGCCCCCTGAATTTCGCGAGCTATCAGGGAAGGATGCAAAGGATCTGCGTTGCTGCCGACGACCAGTGCCGGCATAGTGAGACGGCGCAGGTATTCAATGCGTTTGAACGGTTGATCAGCGACCAAATCATTTAGAACTGCAGCCGCCTCAACAGCCTGAGGACGCGAAATCGCCCCCTTGATCGACGCAGCGCAGTTTGGATTCTCCGCTGATATGCTTCTGAACAAATCATGTGAATTGAGGAGTAATCCGGTTTTCTCGGCTCCATACGAAGTGAGCCAGTCACCAATCTGCTCCAGGATACTTAAATGTGGTCGTCCGGGCCGATCGAGCCAGGCGGGACGCACCAGAACAAGCGCGCGCACCAAAGCCGGTTCACAAAGTGCCAGATTCAAGGCAATGCCGGCACCCATGGAAATACCGCCCACAATCGCGTTATCGATACCAAGATGCTGCAAAAGTCCCCGTGCGACGTCGGCATAAGCGTCAAACCCGGCATGATTTGATGCCCGAGGCTCCGTCGGAAGTGCGCTATCGCCATGTCCGGGCATATCGATTGTGATAACGCGATAGCCTGTCAAACCATCAAGCGTTGCGACCGCCTGATGTCGGTCGGCAGCCAACCCATGCAGAAACAAGAGATCTTGTCCCTTGCCCTGCAGATCGTAGGAAACCTGCAAATCCCTGTGAGTAAAAAAGGCCATTGCTTAGCGAAATCCCTGGTCCCAAACATGGACGAGCTTCGCAAAAACGTAACAAGACAGGAGGTGGACTGCTTTTGTGGGGCGAGCGAAGTTTTGTAACTATTCGCTTATTCTGCCTTGGCAGGGCTATTTTTGGCCCCATGTCGCGCGATAGCGCTTTGGTGACTGCTCAAAGAATTTCTTGAATTGATTGGCAAAATAACTCTGATCGCGAAAACCGCACGCAAGCGCCACATGTATGATCGGTTCGTCGGACGTAATGAGCATCTTTGATGCCGCCTGAAGCCGGGTTCGCAGGATGAATTCCTGTGGCGACAAACGAAACTGCGACCGAAAGCGTTTTCTGAAATGACTGTCGGATAGACAGGATATTTTTGCCAGTTCCTTGATGTCTATTTTTTCCGCGACATTAGCTTGGATATAGTCGATCACCTTGCTGAATTGCCTGTAGTCATCTGGCAATTGTTCCGATCGGGAAACCACACGCGTAGTGCCCATCAGACCCGTAACCTGACCATCTTTCCCCAATAACGGGACCTTGTTGGTGGAGACCCAGGTCAGATGCCCGGATTCGTCAACAATCAGTTCAGTGCGATTGATGATGCTATGATTGTTCTCGATGACATAACGGTCATCTTGCGCGATCAGCGCAGCAATTTTTGGCGGAAAGAAATCCTTTTCAGTCGCGCCCACGATTTCTTTCTGAAAGCGAAAATTCAACAGCCGCAGGCAGGCTTGATTGCACATCACCCACCGGCATTCCCGGTCCTTGATATAGAAATAAATGTCGGGAAGCAGATCGAACATTTGCTCAATGTGACCGCGCTCGCGCAAGCCAGACATGAAGTTCTCGACATATCTTTCCAAAACGACCCTCGATCGGCATTGGGGAGGTCCAAGCAATATCAGCGTAAATCAGGAAAGACGGGACTGACAAGTTGAAACGGAAATCACGCTTCTTTTGAACAATCAGGCACAAGCCACGCAATCCGATATTCAACGGTTCATCCAGCTGCAATTTTCGACTTGGGCGTTTTGTCCTCAAAGTTGCCATTCCAGAAATAAGCGTTGGAGGCGCAGCTACTGCGACAGACGATTTTCCAGGGGCAGGACCGGCATCCGTCTATCTTGTCTGGTTCGTGGATCGCACACTTGCTGCAGCCTGAAACGGAAGTGCGCATCGGCTTGTCACGATTGTCGGCCAGCTTGCTCAAAATTGGTCGGCCTTACAGGCACCAACAATACCTTCAATCAAATACTAATAAATTGCTTGTGATTTGTAATAATCATCACAGTTATTCGCCGTTTCGACTGGTTTAACTGAAACTATATTAAAGGTGGATCACTGAATGCCATGTCCGACCGCCCTTTTAACGTCAATTTTACAACGGAGCACCAGATGCCAGGCGATCAGACACAACGTAACCGACGACTGGTTGAATTGAATGCCGGGATCACGGCATTGGCGATCTTGCAAAGGAAAAGGTCTGAAGTGGTCATCTACGGTGCCCACCGCCAGGCGATTGCAGCCGCCATGCACGAAGCTGCCGATCACCAGCAATTTGCCAATCAGCTTGGACAGGCCATGCAGGACATCAAGATCGTTGCGGCAACCGGCATCGCTGCATGCTTCGGTGCATTGGTAATTTCACAACTCCTGGCGCGTTCCTATAGCGTTGCCTACGCGTCGTTCCGGCTCGCGACCCCGTTCGTCGCCCAGACGGTGACCGTTGCAACGCCCTTGGGAACAAGCATTCAAGTCACTTCATCAAACGCCATTCGGCTCAGTGTCACCAGTTTCATCACGGCTCAGGTGTTGCAAACCGTGTTGCTGCGGGTTCCGGTCGGTCGCTTCCTGCAGCGATATGTGGGTGACAGCGCTCTTTCGCGTTTCGTCGGGCTTATCAGGGACGAGTGGAACGAGACGGAATTCTCACCGGAGGGTTTCGAGGACTATCGCGACGGCCTTCTCGCCACTTCAGTGGGTACGGACCGGCATCGTGCGATCCTGCGCGACCCCAAGGTGCGTTCCGACGTTTTGCGCACTGCCATGCGGGAGATGGCCGAACAACTGGTGTCCCAGATGATCGCTGACTTGCTCATGGGCGTGGAGACACCGGCAAACGGTCTCCTCCTGATGTCCGACAGCGAGCGCAACACCTGGTACCAGGGGTTCGATCAGAACATCCGAACCTACATTAATGATAATCACGCCGACTTGTCCGAAGACGAAAAAGTCATGTTGTCGACCAATCTGAAATATGAATTCTGGAATGAGGTGAACGCTCAGATGGAAACCCAGAACCGCCGATGGCATGGCCTCCTGCGCGATCTCCGCAGGGATCGGCGAAACATCGATCTCACCATGGAAAATATCATGGGTGGCGGTCGTTGAAGATGAGCCCCGCTGCTTGGACGTTACGGCGCTGTCGGAAAGAGCCTAAATTTCGACCTCCAGACGAGTAGGAAGGAAATAGTGCCCGCCTGAAAACTTCACGAGACCTCTCGAGATTTTGTCGCCAGATCTCCCGCGGCGTTTTCAGAGGGCTGTTTTCCAAAGTGGTGAAGAAGCGCCTCGCAAGCTCTTGGAACCACGCATATTTCAACCAATGCACGAATGCGGGTTGCTTGTCATAAGTACCAATATGGTTAATGTTCTGTGATCTGCCGGGAATAGGCGCCTGGTGGTGTGGGGAATTGGTTGTGGGAGCTTGTGGCTCCGGCAGGGAAGAGCGACGGGGCCAGCGGGTTTGGCCGGAACGTTGCCATTGAAGGGGCGAAGTGGACAGGGGCGATAGGGATCTCTCCGGGACAGCGGATCAGGCATCTGTTGACCGGGAACGCGCGCAGCTTGATCCGCCACGGCCGCTGAGCGAGGCGGCAAGTGATCGTTCAGGTGCGGATCGTGCGCAGAGCAACATGATTGTCCGCCCGGCTAACGGCTCGGAGGCCGACTGGCAGGCCGCGCACTATCTGGCGCCCGAGGCGCATCAAAACGCGATTTTTCGGGACATTCCTTTTGCTGAAGAAAAAGCACGGGCGATCTATGACCGGGCCCGCAAAGATCCGGATCGTTTCGGCCTGATCTTCGCAGCGCCGAATACCTCCGAACCGCTGAAACCGGAAAGCCTTTACGGTTTCGCGTCGATCCATGCGGGTGTGTATTTCTTAGGGAAAGGCACATTGATTGCCACGGTGCAGACGCTGAACATTTCCCAAAAACTCTCCGGAACGCTTCTCGGCGGCAAGGTGGCCTTACGGCGGGTGAAGGCCGCGCGACACTGGGCAAAGACTCGTAACAGCGAGCATCTGATGGTGCATGTCACCAATGGAGTGGATACGCAGGATGCGGATGAGTTCTTCAGGCGGTGTGGGATGAAAACAGTTGGTGGGAATTACAATTGTTGATCCACTTTTAGGCTTTCTTCGCAAGTGAGTTCAACGACTATGGTCAGGATTGAAGGTGAATGTCTTACGATCAATTTATAGGATTGATTTTGTTTCTAGGTGGAGGGGTAGCGTGTCTCGTTTGCGTTGCATTTATACCTGGATCTATTGGTAAATTACTTGGGCTTGCTTGTTTGGTTGCTATGTGGGCGGTTGCGTTCAAGAAAATAATGAATTGATTGGAAAATACTATGGGCCTCAAAACATTAGTTAAATCCGATTTCTAGCGGTTGGTTTGAGATTGGCCTGAGTAGACAATGCCGGGATCCTTCACTCTTACCGTTGGAACAGAGACATTAGCGAGACCTATTCGAAGTGCTATTGAGTGCCCCCCGAAATCAACCAACGGTCCAGCGCGATTGATCGCCGCGACCTGTTCTCAGATTTAAAGGACGTATGCCTTGATTGAATTTGAACTGGGAAAAATTAACTGGGATGCCATTGCGGCGGTCTCTGCATTGCTTATTGCTTTAATGGGCTTCCTCATCAATAGACGGCTGAGACGACAACAGAAAATTGCCGAGAAATACGCTCTTCTGGGGGAGTACCGACGGGAAATAATTTCCTTTTCAAAGGAGCTTTTCGAAGCAATTGCCAAAGGAATTTCGTTAAACAGACAGTCGAAAGAAGATGACGTATCGACGAGGGAACTGGATGAACTGGCCACAAAGCTCTCGAGCCTGGCAGACACTGGTCGCTTCCTCTTTCCAAATTATATTACCGCAACAAATCCTGTAGGCATTGAAAAAGGCCCCGCATTCGCAGGTATTCGAAGACCGCCAATCGATGCAATCCTCGCAGCCCATTATGCTGTCAGGGCCATTGCCAAATCCGGCGACACCAAACAGAAGTTCATTGATTTTTCGGTGAAGGAACTACGAAAGACTGGCCAACCGCTGGCGGAACCGAACAAGTTCTCGAACCCGGAATACCTTCTGGTTCAATCAAGGCGATGCTACCTGAACGCTGTTCTGCCGGACACCTTTCCACGCGAGTGGAAGTCCATGTTCTCTGATCTTCTGGGGCCGATACAAAAACGTACGGAAGATAATTAGAGCTCTCAATCGAAATAGAGCAGAAAAGTATCAACAAGAGAGCCACATTGACAGAATCTGTTCAGATCTCCATCAGGCAAATATCCGTTGTCAGAAACGGCCCGCGCATCTGTAAATCAATTACTAATCGAGAAAGAAAATGGCGGTGAGGGTGGGATTCGAACCCACGGTACGCTCTCACGCACGGCGGTTTTCAAGACCGCTGCCTTAAACCACTCGGCCACCTCACCTAAGCATCCGAACCGCTACTGCATGAGTAGCGTGGCTGCTTGGTCACCGTTTCCTTCGTCTTGCAAAGAAAGTCAAGGGTCTGTTTTCAACAGCTTGCTGAAAGTGGCAATTTTGGTGTGGAAGGCTTTTTGGAAAGAGCACCTTTGCTATGTTCCGGGCCGTGTGCTTCAGGGGTAGGGGCAGGACGTGCACAGCAAGCGCCGAAACATAGCCAAAGGGCAGGGCCGCCGGTCCGGTGTCGTGGGCAGGGTTTTGAACCGGCGGCCGAAGCTGGAGGTGGGGTCCAGCATTGCCGTGACAGGGCGGTCATCAGCAATGAGTTCAACTTAGGTGGCTGTGACTTTTACGGATGTGACCTACGTCACATCCTGTCAGATTGCAGAATTTTGCTAACTGTGCCCTAAACATCACACTCAAAAATTAGGTCAACAACATCGAATTTGTTGTTATCTTTCAATAGCATGCTGGTTTCGTCGGTGTCATGAATTATCTTCAGGTACCAATCGGGCTCTTTCATCCAAAATTAACCAAGGCTGACCATCTCGACGTGCGGTTTACTTTGAAGTAAGAAAGCACCGCTTAAAACAGGCAGATTGATGGATGCGCCGCGGGGGTAGTGCGTCCAACAGGGACTGATCACGAAATCAGATTATTTGCCTGGTATTCGGTGCAAACATTTTAAAGCATTGAAATGACGCGCGAGTTGCGGGGCTGCCAGCGCGTAAAATAAGTAGGACGCAGTATGCTAGGGACAGGCGGTCAGAATTGCCAAATGGCAAGAACGTCTATTGGGGAACCCACCGAAAAGCGCGCTTACGCAGCTCTTTCGGGCAGGTCATTCTGGTCTCAAATCAGGATTGGTTTTGTCGCGCTTGCCGCAGTCTCTTTTGTTGCAGCCTGTAGCTCAGCGCCAACTCCGGAAAAAGCAAAATTCAGCCCGAAGAAATACGGCGTGAAGGGTAGCCCACGCATGGTTGCATCCGGCAAGCCAGTTCCCAAGGGCGGTGGCCGGTATGTGACTGGCAAAAAATACAAGATTGCCGGCAAGTGGTATTACCCGAAGCACGAACCAAATTATAGAAAGACCGGCCTTGCTTCATGGTACGGACCGACTTTCCATGGACGCAAAACTGCCAATGGCGAAATCTTTGACCGTACCGCTCTGACTGCAGCCCATACGACTATGCCGCTGCCTTCCTATGCGCGTGTTACCAATGTTTCCAACGGTCGTTCGATGATCGTCCGGGTCAACGACCGCGGTCCATTTCACGGCAATCGCATCATCGATCTTTCCGAACGTGTAGCCAACGTGCTTGGCACCAAGTCGGCAGGCGTCGGCAAAGTGAAAGTCGAATATATCGGCAAAGCCCCCCTGCATGGCCAGGACGAAGCTTATCTGATGGCATCTTACCAAGGCCCAGGCGCTGTACAGCCGGGTGCAACACGCCCGGGCACATTGCTTGCTCAGGTGGACCCGCAGCTTGTTCGACCAACGCCTCAGATCGTCTTTGGCAAGGTTCCGTCGCCCAGTCCGCGGCCATACCTCACGGCGCCAACTTATGTAACCGCCTACCAGGCACCGAGCCAAACGCATGTTGCGGCTGCCTTCGATCCAGCCATCGCGTTTGAAGCCGGTGCTCCGAACATCAAAGTTGCCTCAAACAACGGCTTTCAGTCGCCTGTAAGCAATAGTGCTCCTGCTGTATCGTCTGGCGAGGGAACATTGGGCGTTCTGAGAATTCCTGCGCCCGCCACCCCGAGCAATATTCAGCCAGGCAGCGCAATCTCATCATTTTCAGCAAACAAGCGCATTTCAGATGCCCATTCCGTGCTGGCAGTCTTTACCCCACAGGGACTTACCATGCGCCAATTGGCAAGCCGCGCCCAGTCGGTAGAATAGCTGCCAGGGATTCTTGACCGCGCCATGACCAGACAACTGGCTCGCTTGGTTCCCTGTTGTAATTGGGGAGCGGGCAGGTGATGCGTCTGGCAATATCGAAGAATCTACTGAGCCCTCTCCAGCCCGGCTTCCTCCGGGCTGTTTTGTTTACTCTTGCCTGCAGTACATTAACACCAGTCTCAAGCTCAAGCGCAGCTGAAACCATCGTCACAAAAGCACCGATGGCTTTTCTCTACGAACCAGCAACTGAAACCATCCTGTTTGCAAAAGCGCCCGATAATCCCTTCGCACCCGGTTCGCTTGCAAAGGTCATGACTGCGGCAACCGTCTTTCAGTTGTTGAAGGATGGAGACATGCAACTGGACCAATTATGCAAGGTTAGCGAACACGCATGGCGTACAGGGGGCGCACCCTCGCGCCGTTCCACCATGTTTGCAGCTATCAAATCGGAAATCGCCGTTGTGGATCTGCTCAAAGGCCTGCTGGTCCATAATGCAAATGATGCTGCCATCGTGCTTGCAGAATGTGTTGATGGCTCGGAGGAAGCGTTTGCAGAGCGGATGACGACACTCGCGCAAACGATCGGCATGAAAAACAGTCTTTTTGCCAATCCGACAGGCTATGACGACAAACCAAGCCGGACCACGGTATTTGATCAGGCGAAACTTGCTGAGTTCGTCATTGAAAATCATCCAGAGCTTTATCAGCTGTTTTCCTTGCCTGAATTCACCTGGAACAAGATTTTTCAACGAAACAAAAATCCGCTGCTTGGCGAGATCAGAAATCTCGATGGACTTGGTGGGGGAAGTGATCCGAATGAAGGGTTTTCCGGACTTGGATCTGTTGATCGAAATGGACGCCGCGTTATTGCAGCCGTTGCGGGGCTTACCTCCGACAAACATCGGCTCCAGACGCTGAAAGAAGTCTTTTCAGGCGCCTGGGAATTCTTTTCGGTACAAACGATCTATTCTGCTGGAGATGTCGTTGTTGAAGGCAGGGTATTTGGCGGTGTGGAAAGCACCGTACCGCTGATATCCGAAAAGGATATTGATGTTCTGCTGGCGCGTGGCGACACGCTGGAATATCGAATTCGTGTTGTTTATCAAGGCCCTCTTGAAGCTCCTGTGAAACACGGGACACCGGCAGGCGAGTTACGTGTAATCGGCAAGAATGGGATTGTCTATCGCACACCTCTTGTTGCAGGTGGCGCAGTTGCACGGGGCGGCCTGTTTAATCGCGCCATGGACGGTGTCCAGGAACTGCTCTTTGGCTGGATTGGGTGAGAAAATTAAGCCGACGATAAACTTCCAGTCAGATACCTGCTAAAAGCACTTCCACCAAACAAGAATCCACTTTGCACATGGAGCCACGATCACTGTGCCAGGACACTTCATAACCTTCGAAGGCGGAGAGGGGGCCGGCAAGTCAACTCAGATCGAACGGCTCAAGAGTTTTCTGGAAAGTCAGGGCAAAACTGTTGTCGTGACGCGGGAACCGGGAGGGTCCCCCGGAGCTGAAAAAATACGATCAATCCTGCTTTCCGGTGAAGCAAAAGAACTCGGGCCGCGCGGAGAAGCCATGCTCTTTGCCGCAGCCCGGGCTGATCACGTCGATTCCCTGATCAAGCCAGCATTGGACCGTGGTGACTGGGTCCTTTGCGATCGATATGCAGACTCAACACGCGTTTATCAGGGTGAAGCTGGCGTCGATACGGCGTATCTCGATCTTCTGGAAACCGCGGCAGTCGCCGGAATTCGTCCCGAATTGACGATCCTGATAGATGTCCCAGCCAAAATAGGTCTTAGCAGGGTCGCCGAGCGTTCAAAAAGCGATGACAGCGGAGGTCCGGACCGCTTTGAAGGTGAAGCGCTCGCGGTTCATGAACGACGTCGTCAGCTGTTTCTTTCTCTTGCAAAAGAAGAAGCTTACCGCTTTGCGGTGGTCAATGGGTCAATGCCGCTAAAGGTGGTTGAAGATGCAGTCATGAGCGCCGTCAAAAATACATTTCCTGACGATTTGAAGGGGCAAGACAAGCCACTTATGGCATCGAAAGGTACATCATAATGGCGCGCCGGTTGGAGCCTGTTGATATTCCTGAAGTAGATGCCTTGCCGGGGTATCCATTGCCTCATGAACAAAGTCATTTGATTGGGCATCGATCGACCGAGCGGGCGCTGCTGGAGGCCTATCGATCAGAACGCCTTCACCATGCCTGGATCCTCGGTGGTCCCAAAGGAACGGGCAAGGCAACACTGGCGTTTCGGTTTGCGCAGTTCGTCATTGCCAATCCCGACAGGTTTGGTGCAGAAGTTGCGAATGCTCAAGATCTTTCGGTACCAGCCGACCACCCTGTCGCTCGGCAGATGAAAGCCGGCGGCCATCCGAACATCTTGCATCTGAGACGACCGTGGGATGAAAAAGGCAAACGGTTCAAGGCAGACCTTCCGGTTGATGAAGTCAGGCGCACCGTTTCGTTTTTTGGCACAACCGCGTCAGCAAATGCCTGGCGCATTTGTATCGTTGATGCCGCAGACGATATGAACAACAGTTCTGCCAATGCGCTCCTAAAAATCCTCGAAGAACCGCCTGAGCGTTGCTTGTTTTTGGTGTTGAGCCACACTCCTGGCAGGTTGCTTCCGACAATCCGCTCAAGGTGCCGACGACTTGACATGGCCCCCCTCAGTGTCGAGGAAATTGCCTCAGGATTGCGCGGACTGGCAACAGATGCAGTTCCTGGAGAATCTGACTTGCAGGAAATCGCCAGGACAGCTGATGGCAGTCTGCGCTCGGCCATTACACTGCTATCCGGCGACGGACTTGCCATTGCGAAAGGCATGAGAAAACTGGCTGAAAATGCCACAAATGTTGACCTTGCCGCTGTTCATGCCCTTGCCAATCTTGTTGCAGCCAGGGGTCAGTCCGACAACTGGGAGAGTTTCCAGCATATTGCTCAACTTTGGCTCCACGAACAGGTTCGGGATCAACTTCGCAACGGGGTTGGTCAAGCGAATGAACTCGTTGAAGTCTGGGACAAGACCAACAAGGCGATAAGAGACTCAGATGCGCTTAACCTTGACCGAAAACAGGTGGTTCTGGATTTCTTCCTGCATCTACGTGCGGTCGCATCAGACTGATTTCCTGCACCAAAATTGCCGCCATTTCTAAATCATCCCTTCAATTTTTGCGTTCGAAAGTAAGCAAGTTGACTTGGGATTTTACAAAAAGACAGGTATCAGGTGCGTCAACGCGACATCGCTCGCGCACCCGTAAAAGCACTTTGGACCATTCATGCTAGTTGACAGCCATTGCCATCTTGATTTCCCGGATTTCGACGGAGAACGTTCTGAACTGATTACACGCGCGAAAGCCGCCGGTGTCGAGCTGATGGTCAGCATCTGCACCCACATTAGAAAGTTTGATCAGGTACGCGCGATCGCCGAAGAATTTCCGGAAGTATACTGCTCGGTCGGCACCCATCCACACAATGCAGGTACCGAACGTGGCATTCCGGTCGATGAAATCGTCATGCGCGCAGCGCACCCAAAGGTCGTTGCAATCGGAGAGGCAGGCCTCGACTATTTCTACGACAAGTCACCACGGGACGCCCAGCAAGAAGGCCTGCGCATTCATATCGAAGCAGCCCGCCAGACCGGCTTGCCACTGGTAATCCATTCAAGAGACGCAGATGACGACATGGCAGCAATACTGCGAGAAGAAATGGGGAAGGGGGAGTTTCCCGCCCTCCTGCACTGTTTTTCTTCCGGCCGCGCCCTTGCAATGACTGGAATTGAACTCGGTCTTTATGTCTCTTTCTCCGGTATTCTGACCTTCAAAAGGTCCGAAGAATTGCGTGACATTGCGCGTGATTTGCCTTCAGACCGTCTGCTGGTGGAAACAGATGCTCCCTATCTTGCGCCGCAGCCAAGACGAGGCAAGAGAAATGAACCTGCATACACCGCCATGACCGCAGCTGTGCTTGCAGAAACACGCGGCGTATCTGAAAAGGAAATCGCGCGGCAGACAACCGAGAACTTTTTCCGGCTGTTCAAGAAGGTTCCAAGGCCGAACGGACTGGCAGGAAATTCCAGACAGTGAGCATCAAGCTGACCATATTGGGCTGCGGGTCCTCTTCCGGTGTGCCGCGTATTGGCAACAACTGGGGCGATTGCGACCCAAATGAGCCGAAGAACCGCCGATCTCGCTGTGCGCTTCTTGTGGAGAAGTCTGGGGAAAACGGGTGTACAACCGTGTTGATAGACACCGGTCCAGACATGCGAAATCAACTTCTGTCGGCCGAGGTCACACATCTTGACGCCGTCCTTTACACCCACGCCCATGCTGATCACTTGCACGGAATCGATGACCTTCGGGCCTTCCTGCTGCGCACCGGTGAGAAAATGTCCGTTTATATGGACGCCGAAACCTACGAACGCGCGGAAGCCGCGTTTGGCTATTGCTTCAAAACACCAGCGGATTCCAATTATCCACCGATCCTGGAACATCAACTCATCACGCCCGGCAACTCAATTGAGATCTCTGGAGCAGGTGGAACCATCACATTCGAGCCGATAAATGTCGCTCATGGTACAATTGATGCGCTCGGCTATCGCATTGAAAACGCAGCCTATATTCCAGATGTATCCGATTTTTCTGAGGATAATCTCGAGAGCTTGAAAAACCTGGATCTCCTGATCCTCGATTGTCTTCGCCGCAGACCACATCCGAGTCATTTTTGCTTGGATGACTCTCTGGTTTGGACCAAAAAACTCGCACCGAAACATGCCGTTTTTACCAATCTCAACGACAATCTGGACTATGGTACCTTGTCCGATGAATTGCCAGATTTCATCGTGCCTGCCTTTGATGGAATGTGTCTGGAACTGACTGAAAAAACAGAGAACGCCTGTCTTCCTGTCTATGCAAAATAGAAGAAAACCAAAATTACCTTCTGAAGAGCGGCTCAGCCGGGCTGCGCTACATTACCTGCAACGATACGCTTCTTCTTCCGCCAACTTGCGAAAAGTCCTAGAAAGAAAGGTCATGAAGGCCTGCGTGTTTCATGATCGTGACCCATCAGAGTTTTCAGAACTGATCGATACTGTCGTCGAAAAATGTCTGCGAAATAACCTGGTAAATGATCAGACATATGCAGAGACCAAAACATCCGGCATGAGACGTCGCGGCGCCTCAGTGCGAAAAATTGCAGCACATCTGTCAGCCAAGGGCGTCGACCGCGACACCATCCAGAATGTGTTGCAGGATGAAGATCAACACGAGAAGAAAACCGCTGTCGTCTACGCCAGACGGCGACGACTTGGGCCATTCAGAAATGCCTCTGATCGATCAGACCGACGTGACAGAGATCTGGCTGCCATGTGCCGCGCCGGGTTTTCATTCGAGATCTCTCGCCAGGTCATCGACAGCGCAAAAGATGAGTTGGTCGAATTTTCTGAAGACAACTGAAATTGCCAATGCCGACACGTTCCATTGCCACGAGCGTAAGTGACCATCGCACGTGGACCAATGAGAAACGAAACTTGATGTATCTGATTGCTCAAACCGTACTGAAATGAGAAACGTTCGGGATTGCCTTGGCTAAGCCTTTGTCGTAATGCGCAAATTCGGCCCTAATTGAAAGTTCCATAATATTGATTATGCGTATAACGCATAGAGGAGTGGCACCTGGGATTGATGCTTCTGCTACGGCTTCCCTGCCACTGCCTGCTTTAGTTTTAACGGAGTGAGATCACGACACTGGGCTCATACCTTCAGCTGAGCACCCGACGAAGTAAGTCCGTGTCGATGTAAGCGACGATTTCAACAATACGATCATTACGCATGACCATCGCAAAACAATATGTCTGCTCGTACCGCTGTCCGGTTTTGGTTGCACCGCTGCTGGTGAACCTGAGAAAGATCTTTTCGTCTTCACCGACAATATCGACAAGGCTTGTCGTCATGTGTCCTTCGAGTTTTTCCAGCAGCGGACCGAATGCTCTTTCGATCAACGCCTGTTTTGTTTGGTAGACGCCTGAGACAGGCGTTGAGCCAATCACCGTCCATTTGACGTCGTCAGCGACGAGTTCAAAAAACGGACCGCTATCACCGTCTTCCCATGGGGTGAAAGCCCTGCGCACTAGATCCTTGTTGTTTTTAGTAAGTGTCATTTTTCTCCTGAAACAGTTCCCAATTGGTTCCCTGATTGCACAACCTGTCCAGACAGCCATTTGGCCTTAACATGTTGTATTAATTAGTTTCTTTTTCCACTAATCGAAACAGGAAAGTCAACAAATCTGCGAGCCCATAAAAATGGATCAAAGTTCCCTCCGCTCACCGATTTAGCAACCATACCCCGAAAACAAACAGTCTTTAAACTTGACTCTAAAACTCATGTATGAGCAAACAAGCACGCCTCTAGGCATTTGAATTAAGTGAATCATCAAGGACTGTCCGATGAAATTTGAAACATTGACGCGGAGTTTTTGCTCCACCGTCGCTGCGACCGCGCTCACACTTGCAGCTGCGACATTCGCACTTGCCGAGACAATCACCGTGACCGACATCGCCGGTCGCACGGTCGAAGTTGAGAAAAGCCCAACCAAGGTTGTTCTTGGTGAAGGCCGGATGCTCTACACGCTCGCAATACTGGACAAGGACAACCCGTTCCAGCGTGTTGCCGGCTGGAAAGATGACCTGGTCAAGTACGATCCAGATGCCTACCGCAAATATCTGGCAGCCTTTTCAGAGGCCGCAGATATTCCCAGCTTTGGCAGCCCCTACTCGGATGAATGGAACCTTGAAGCCGTTATTTCACTCGGTACCGAAGTCGTTCTGATGAACCTTGGCAATCTATTGAAGGCACAGGAAAGCGGGATCATTGAAAAGCTTGATGAGGCGGGGATTGCCACGGTATTTGTCGATTTTCGGCAGGACCCAACGCAGAACACCGTCCCCAGTATACAGCTCCTTGGCAGAATTTTCGACAAGCGTGATGAAGCTGACGCCTTCACCGACTATTACCAGAAGCAGATGAAGCTCATTTATGGTCGCGTCGCCGGAATCCCCGTCGAGGACCGCCCCATTGTCTTTATCGAACGCGCCGCTGGCTACAATCCCGCCAAATGCTGCAGTACATTTGGCGCGGCAAATCTGGGTCGCCTCGTTGACCTGGCAGGAGGCCGAAACTGGGGTTCGCTCAAGTTCCCTGGTTTTGCCACCAATGTGAGCCTTGAAGCCATCTTCTCAGATGACCCTGATATCATCATCGGAACCGGTGGCAACTGGTCGGAAGCCAATCCGGCAACTGCAGCTGTCCTCTTTGGCTATGAAGCCACGGACGCCATGGTCCAGGAGCGACTTGGCGCACTAGCATCCCGCGAGGGGTGGTCGGATCTCTCAGCAGTCAAGAACGGTCGTTTCCACTCGGTCTATCACCAGTTCTACAACAGCCCCTATCACTTCGTGGCCATGCAGGCCTTTGCCAAATGGCTTCACCCTGAGCTGTTCCAGGATGTTGATCCGGATGCAACGATGAAAGAGCTGCACGAGAAGTTCCTGCCCATCGACTATTCCGGTGTTTTCTGGGGCACGCTCGGTGCCGACGGCTAACCCCCGATTGAACTCCCCTGACCTCGGTTTTCCGAGGTCAGGACCTCTTCAACGGGATCCGAATAATGACAGTTGATGTGAACCCCTCCGCAATACGAAAAGCCTACGCCGCACAGGTCACGCGGCGCTACGGCATGATTGCCATTGTGGCGGTTTTTTTGGCACTTAGCTTCTTTCTCGATATTGCAACCGGTCCGGGCCATTACCCGCTCTCGACGGTGTTCGACGTCTTCCTTGACCCCATGTCCCACGGCGTGCGCCTGAAGGTCATTGTCTGGGACTACCGCCTCCCCGTCGCTGTGACCGCCGTTTTGGTCGGCGCCTTGCTCGCTGTTGCTGGTGCGCAGATGCAGACAATTTTGAACAATCCGCTGGCCGAGCCCTTCACGCTTGGAGTTTCAGCAGCAGCAAGCTTCGGCGCGTCTCTTGCCATCGTGCTTGGTTTCAGCGTGATTCCGGCTGTAGGTCCGTTTCTGGTAACCACAAACGCGTTCGTTTTCGCCCTGATGACATGCGGGTTCATATTGTTCGCAACCCGGCTCAAAGGCGTCGGGTCCGAGACAATGATCCTCTTTGGCATCGCCATCTTTTTCACGTTTTCCGCCCTTCTTGCGCTCATGCAATATTTGGCATCCGAGGATCAGATCGCGCGCATTGTCTTTTGGATGATGGGGTCCCTCTCAAGGGCAAGCTGGGAAAAAATAGCTCTTGGCGCCCTCCTCCTGGGTCTCGCCATTCCATTCAGTCTCTTGCGTACCTGGCCCATGACGGCGCTACGCATGGGCGAGGCTACGGCAGAGAGCATGGGGGTGGATGTTGGTCGCCTGCGCGTTGAGATGCTCGTTTGTATCTCACTCCTTGCAGCCACCGCAGTATCATTTGTCGGCACCGTCGGTTTCGTCGGGCTCGTCGGTCCTCATATCGCGCGGCTGCTGGTGGGCGAAGATCAACGCTATTTTGTGCCACTGTCAGCTCTTGTCGGCGCGCTGGTCTTGTCGCTGACGTCTCTCATCTCAAAGTCCATCACACCAGGCATCATCTATCCAATCGGAATCATCACTTCACTCATCGGCGTGCCGGTCTTCATCTCAATCATCCTCAGCACCCGGCGGGAGAAGCTCTCATGACACTCAGCATCGAAGGTGTAAGGGCAGGTTATGGCAACGTGCAGGTTCTGCACAATATCAATATCCAGAACATTAGAGGTGGAGCATTTGTTGGCCTGATCGGCCCGAATGCAGCAGGCAAATCGACGTTATTTAAAACGCTCGCAGGGCTGCTCAAACCGACTTCCGGCATGATCCTGATTGGCGACGACGACGTGACCCACCTAACACGGCGCGACAGATCAAGGCGCGTGGCTTATATGCCTCAAGCCTTTGGTTGCAATGCATTATTGACCGTCTTTGAAAGCGTTCTTCTTGCACTGAAACAAACCACAGGTTGGCGTGTGAAGTCAGACAATCTCGACAGGGTTTCCGACACGCTAAGCGCGTTAGGCCTGTCTCATCTGGCTGGCCGCGGTATTGCGGATTTGAGTGGTGGACAGGCGCAGATGGTCGCGGTCGCACAAACAATCGTACGAACACCCGAAGTGATCCTACTGGATGAACCAACCAGCGCGCTCGATCTTCACCACCAATTGTCGATCATGACTTCAATCCGCACTGAAATGGGCCGTTTCAAACCGGTAGTCATGGCAGCACTCCACGACTTGAACCTGGCGGCAAAGTTCTGTGATCGGCTTGTGCTGTTGCGCGAAGGAAAAATTCTAGCAGATGGTCTTCCTGAAGACATTCTTGCACTGCCGGATATAGGTGAAACTTACCGCGTTCAAACAGATCTGGAGCGTACCCAACGCGGCGCCCTTTATGTGGACGCGAGGCTTCCGGCATGAACGCTGACGCTGGTCATAACTACGATCTGAAAGAAGAAATACGCGCATATTGGTCGAACCGAGCGCTTACTTTTGATGAGAGCGCGTCACATCGGATTGAAGACACGTTTGGAAAACCTGAATGGCATAAATTCTTGCGAAAAGCCGCCGGGTTGATCCCGCCCGCAGACCTGACCGGAATAAAGGCGCTCGACTTCGCCTGCGGCACCGGTGAGATAAGCCGAATGCTCTGCTCCCTTGGGGCGGATGTTACCGGCCTCGATTTTTCAGACGTGATGCTGGAGATTGCCCGCGCCAAGCTAAAGGACCAAAACTGGACACCGCTTCTGTGTGATGCTGAACATCTGTTAGGCGTCCCGGACAAGAACTATGATTTTGCCATTACCAGGCACCTGGCATGGACGTTGACCAATCCGGAAGCCGCCTTTGCCGAATGGTATCGTGTTCTTAAACCCGGCGGACGGCTTCTGATCAACGATGGTGACTGGTCCCTGCCTTTTTCCCGTACCCACCGGTTCAAGAGGATCATCGCTCAATTGTTATCACCGGACATGCAGCGATCCGACGAAGGCAGGGCGACAGATGCGGCTATTCGCAGCCGGCTTCCTTATAACAACGGGCTGACCGCTGACAATCTGCGCAAAGACATAGCTGCAACCGGCTTCAGGTTCGTAGAGGAACTCGACGTTTCTCCGCTATATGGGCGTGGGATGCGCGCCTGGCCGATTGCAACAAGGCTTCGGCAATCATCTGAGAACCGCTTCGCCCTGGTTTTCGAAAAGCCGCGCGGTTAGTTTCCCGCGGTTTGGCAATCGTCTACTTCATAAGTGCAAGTGCGCTTAGTTTTGTCACCAGTCGCCAGAGGACCGGCCACGTAGTTTCTTGGTCTGCCCGCGCTGTTTCTTAGCTTCAAGCCGCCGCTTTTTGGAGCCGAGCGTTGGTTTGGTAGCCTTGCGCGGCTTAGGTTTCTCCGTGGCTCTGCGTAGCAGATCGAGCAGTCTATCAAGAGCGTCCTGACGGTTCCTTTCACGCGTCCTGTGGCGATCTGCCTGTAGAATAATTTCACCGTATTGGGTCAACCGGCTCCCGGCGATCTTGGAGGCGCGAGTTTTCACATCTTGTGGCAGGGTATCATTGCCTGACAGATTGAAGCGCAGCTGAACAGCCGTGGAAACCTTGTTGACGTTTTGGCCGCCGGGCCCGGACGCTCTGATGAAGTCCTCTGTCAAATCATCCTTCAGGATGAAATACCGTTCAGTGACGGGAATGCGGGACGTTGCATATGGGTCCGCCTCGTCATCCATCAACCCTGCTCTTCATCTTCCAATGGCCAGTTCAGGCCAACACCATTTAAAATGAGAGACGTTACAGAGTCTTCTGTTTGTTTCAGGAACTCCGGATCACTCAGATCTCGGCCCGTCAACGCGCGGATCTGAACCGAAAAATCGGCGTAATGCTGCGTCGTGGCCCAGATCGTGAAGATCAGGTGCACAGGATCAATTCGGCGAAGTTTGCCGGCATTGATCCAGTCATCAATTACACCTGCTTTTTCCTCTACCAGTCGCTTCAGATCTGTTTGAAGAATAGGAAGTATTTGGGGTGCACCCTGCATCACCTCGTTGGCAAACAGCCGCGAAGCTTCCGGAAATTTCGCCGACATTTCTATTTTTTGCCGAATGTACCCTGCCAGTTCCTTTGCCGGGTCGCCCTGTGGGTCCAGCGTTTTCAAAGGCGCTAGCCAGACCTCAAGAATATGGGCAAGCGTCGCGTTATAGATCGCCTCCTTGGAGGTGAAATAATAAAGTAAGTTCGATTTGGACATACCGGCTTCCGCCGCGATGCGTTCAACAGTTGCGCCCGAAAAACCCTTTTTGGAAAATTCTCCCAGGGCTGCGTCCAGAATCAGGTTCCGGTTCTTTTCCTGGATTCGGCTCATTCCACCCGACTTAGAAGAAGCTTGTGTCCGCCCGCCAAGACCTGTCATCAATATTATTTTGCAACCAACAACTTGGCTGCCCTTCTCTTTGACGATGTCACTGCGCTGATTTTTAAAAGACTTCAGCGTCCATTGAAAGGTCACGATAGCTATAAATCGAATGACAGGAAATTACCCATATCGAACGGAATTTGCATCTTGACCATTTGGTCAAATATCTCCTAGGGTAATTTGACCAGACGGTCGGAAGGCTAGTCGATCACAAGTGTCCCCGCAACGAGGATCTCTTGAAGGGCCGGCCAGATAAGACCATCATAATTATAACCGGTTTCAACCGGACAAGGCCTGTGGGCCAACCAGAGAATTTAGGCACGCCAACAGAGGTAAAACGCCCGCCGGACGTGTCACGGAATAGTGTGGGGAGAGGACCCGGTTGATGCCACTGCTTTCAATGCAGAACACACAGCTATACGCTCCTTTTCGCACAGAACCAGAAACCGGCCGACAAAAAGGCCGTAGGAGGACGCATGTCAGCACCCAGTCAGGCTGTCACCAATAATCTTGAAGCTTTCTGGATGCCGTTCACGGCAAACCGCCAGTTCAAGCAGGCCCCACGCATGTTCGTTGCGGCCAAAGACATGTATTACACCACGTCTGACGGACGCCAGGTGCTCGATGGCACTGCGGGTCTTTGGTGCTGCAACGCAGGCCATTCCCGTCCGAGAGTTGTTGAGGCTGTGCAGAAGCAGGTTGCTGAACTCGACTATGCGCCTGCGTTCCAGATGGGGCATCCAAAAGCCTTTGAACTGGCCGCGCGCCTTTCGGCAATGATGCCCTCGCCATTGGATCATGTCTTCTTTACCAACTCCGGCTCAGAAAGTGTCGATACCGCGCTCAAGATTGCACTCGCCTACCAGCGAACAATCGGTGAAGGAACACGGACACGTCTCATCGGACGCGAGCGCGGCTATCACGGCGTCGGTTTCGGCGGCATTTCTGTGGGAGGTATAGTTTCCAACCGCAAGCACTTTGGATCGCTGCTTACAGGCGTCGACCATATGCGCCACACGCATGACCCCGAGCGTAATGCCTTTTCCAGAGGAATGCCGGAAAGCGGAGCTGAATATGCAGAGGACCTGATCCGGATTATTCAGCTTCACGACCCATCCACGATCGCAGCTGTGATTGTGGAGCCCGTCGCTGGATCAACTGGCGTTCTCATCCCGCCGAAAGGTTATCTGGAGCGCCTGCGCGAAATCTGTACCCAAAATGGCATCTTGCTGATTTTCGATGAAGTCATAACCGGATTTGGTCGCCTTGGCTCCCCATTCGCAACGGACTATTTCGGTGTGACGCCAGATCTTGTCACCACGGCAAAGGGTTTGACATCGGGCGTCATCCCAATGGGCGCTGTCTACTGTACTTCAGACATCTACAACGCCTTCATGAACGGTCCGGAACACATGATCGAACTGTTCCATGGCTATACTTACTCAGCGCACCCGATCGCCTGTGCAGCCGCGCTGGCAACGCTCGACACATACGAAGAAGAAGGCTTGCTCACGCGCGCAAGCGATCTTGCACAATATTGGGAAGACGGTCTGCACTCCCTCAAGGATTGCCCGAATGTCATCGACATCCGAAACCTCGGTCTGATCGGCGCGATTGAGCTGTCACCAATCGCCGGTGAACCAACAAAACGCGCATTCTCTGCGTTCCTGAAGGCCTATGATGACGGCATTTTGATCCGGACTACCGGCGATATCATCGCCCTTTCCCCGCCGCTCATCATCACCAAAGAACAGATTGATGAGCTGTTCGGCAAACTGAGAACCGTATTGAATACCATCGATTGACGCGACAACGACCTGCCGCCAACCGGTGGCAGGCCTCTTCGGGTTTCTGTGGGGCTTGCATGAGATGACGAGATTACAGGCAACGGTCAACCAGCTGATTGATGATGAAAAAGTCCGGGTGACCCGCTTCGATTTTGAACCGGGCGCTGAAACCGGCTGGCATCGTCATGGCATGGACTATGTGATCACTACGCTGACCGAATGCCGAATGGTGCTTGAAGAACTCGGTGGCGAGACCCGGGAAGCAATCATACCCGCTGGAACCGTTTATCGTCGCGATGAAGGCGTAGAACACAATGTCATTAACGGCGGGGACGCACCCATGTCCTTCGTCGAAACCGAATTGAAATAGGAGACAAGCATATGGCAGCTCCGGGCGAAAACCTGAGGATCAATGCGGACCGGCTGTGGGACAGCCTGATGGAAATGGCCAAGATCGGACCAGGCGTTGCCGGTGGCAACAACCGTCAGACATTGACTGATGAGGATAGCGAAGGCCGCAAACTGTTCCAGAAATGGTGCGAAGAGGCGGGTCTGACGATGGGCGTGGACACCATGGGCAACATGTTCATGACCCGTCCAGGCACAGATCCGGATGCCCTTCCCGTCTACGTCGGCTCTCATCTCGACACGCAGCCGACTGGTGGAAAGTATGACGGTGTGCTTGGCGTCTTGGGTGGTCTTGAGGCTGTTCGAACCATGAACGATCTCGGTATCAAGACCAAACACCCGATTGTCGTAACCAACTGGACAAACGAAGAAGGCACCCGTTATGCACCGGCGATGCTCGCTTCCGGCGTTTTTGCTGGTGTTCACACACAAGATTGGGCCTATGACCGCGAAGATGCCGAGGGCAAGAAGTTCGGCGACGAACTGAGCCGCATCGGCTGGGTCGGCGACGAGGAAGTCGGCGCGCGCAAGGACAAGATGCACGCCATGTTCGAACTCCACATCGAACAGGGACCGATACTTGAAGCTGAGAACAAGGACATTGGCGTCGTCACCCACGGCCAGGGACTGTCCTGGACACAGGTGACAGTTACTGGCCGGGACAGCCACACCGGCTCGACCCCAATGCCAATGCGCAAGAATGCCGGTCTCGCCATGGCGCGCATTCTCGAATTGGTCGATGAAATCGCCTGGTCCCACGCGCCTCATGCCGTTGGCGCCGCCGGTCATATTGATGTTTATCCAAATTCGCGCAACGTGATCCCCGGCAAGGCCGTGTTCACCATCGACTTCCGCTCACCGGACATATCGGTCATCAAGGATATGGAAGGCCGGCTAAAACTGGGTGGTCAAAAAATCTGTAACGACATGGGCGTTGAAGTCGAATTCGAAAAGGTCGGTGGGTTTGACCCGGTCGAGTTCGACAAAACCTGCGTATCGGCTGTCCGCAATGCTGCAGAACGCCTCGGTTATTCGCACCAGAACCTCATCTCCGGTGCCGGCCATGACGCCTGCTGGGTCAACAAGGTCGCACCAACGGCCATGATCATGTGTCCTTGCGTCGACGGCTTGTCTCACAACGAGGCTGAAGAGATCTCCAAGGACTGGGCCAAGGCAGGCGCCGATGTTCTGTTCCATGCGGTGGTCGAGACGGCGGTTATTGTGGAATAAGGAAATTGGGTTTGGTCCCGAATCAAGTCCGGGACGGCAAGTGTAACCAACACCAACGCCGTCCCGGCCCTGAGCCGGGACTACCGACAAAGGTCCAGAAAGGAAAATGCCTCACTACGTATACATCCTTGCCAATAAGCCACATGGAGCAATCTATGTCGGGTCTGCGCGAGATCTTCGAAATAGACTCGAACAGCACAGGGCAGGTATCCGAGGGAGCCATACCGAAAAGTACGACATCAAGACGCTTGTTTATTTCGAGGAATACGATGAAGTCATGGACGCAGTGCATCAGGAAAAACGTTTGAAAAGATGGCGTAGGAGTTGGAAGGAAGAGTTGATTGCAAAGGCTAATCCCGACTGGAGAGATATTTGTGATCAAATTCCGTTCTGAAGGGATCTTGCGTTTGTGGAATCTAGGTCCCGGATCAGGTCCGGGACAGCAAATAAACCAAGCCCTACCAAGTGCCGTCCCGGCCCTGAGCCGGGACCTACTGGAAGGAAAACAAGAACGATGAAATCAAGCGGAAAAGCGATGGTGATAGGTGGTTGTGTTCTTGCACTCCCAGCCTCTGCCTTCGCCTTTTCCGTTGGTGACCGTTGGGACTGGCAGTTGACTGAACCGGCCGACTTGAACCGGTCCGTCAAGGTTCTCGCCCTGCATCCGGACCTTGTCACGACGCAGGATCTCGCCCAGCTTCGGCAAAAGGGTATCAAGTCCGTCTGCTACGTCAGCGTCGGCACCTTGGAGCGAACGGCACCTGATCGGGGCGAATTTCCACGTGAAGTCATCGGCAATACCTATGAGGACTGGCCGGACGAGCGCTTTCTCGACATTCGCCGCATTGGTATTCTGCAACCGATCATGCAAGCACGGTTCGAAACCTGCAAGACCATGGGGTTTGACGCGATTGAGCCGGACAACATGGATGTTCATGACAATGACAGCGGTTTTCCGATCACTGCAGATCATTCTATTGCCTATGTCAGGCTACTTGGAGCCACAGCTCATGGGCTTGGCTTGAAAATCGGCCAGAAAAACGTGCCCGACCTGACGGCTGACCTGTTTGATGCATTCGATTTTGCAATTGCCGAGAGCTGTTATCAAGACCGGAGCTGCAAGGCCTATACGAACTACAGTAAAGCAGGCAAACCGGTTTTCGATGCGGAATACTCCGATCGTCCGATCCATTTCAGCAAGGCATGCAACGTGGCAAAAAAGTACGGAATATCAATGATACTGAAGGACCGCGACCTGACAGCGCCGGCCCTTTGGTGTCCAGAATAAGAGTTGAGAACCATCCCGGTCGCAATCACGGGACCAAATACAAAGAAAAGGGGAACGACGATGGCTAGCAAAGTGATCAAGGGCGGAACGGTCGTTACTGCCGATCTGTCATATGACGCCGACGTGAAAGTCGAAGACGGTAAGATCGTCGAAATCGGGCCAAACCTTTCCGGCGACGAAACCCTCGACGCGACCGGCTGCTATATCATGCCGGGCGGCATCGACCCGCACACACACCTGGAAATGCCCTTCATGGGCACGTTCTCTTCCGACAACTTCGATAGCGGCACCCGTGCGGCGCTTGCCGGTGGCACGACAATGGTGGTCGACTTTGCCCTGCCCTCGCCCGGTCAATCTCTGATCGAAGCGCTGCAGATGTGGGACAACAAGTCCACCATGGCGCATTGCGACTATTCTTTCCACATGGCGATTACTTGGTGGGGCGAGCAGGTCTTTGAGGACATGCAGACGGTCGTCCAGGAAAGAGGCATCAACACCTTCAAGCACTTCATGGCCTACAAAGGCGCGCTGATGGTGAATGACGATGAGATGTTCGCTTCCTTCCAGCGCTGCGCCGAACTTGGCGCCTTGCCGCTGGTGCATGCTGAAAACGGTGATGTCGTTGCCACCCTTCAACAGAAATTGCTGGCAGAGGGCAACAACGGCCCTGAGGCGCACGCCTATTCCCGCCCACCGGAAGTCGAAGGTGAAGCCACCAACCGAGCGATCATGATTGCCGACATGGCCGGTGTTCCGATTTATATCGTGCATACATCATCCGAACAGGCTCACGAAGCGATCCGCCGGGCACGTCAGAATGGCATCCGCGCTTATGGCGAGCCACTGATCCAGCATCTGACTCTGGATGACAGCGAATACAGGCATTCCGACTGGGATCACGCAGCCCGCCGAGTCATGTCGCCACCTTTCCGTGACAAGAAACACCAGGATTCTCTTTGGCACGGACTGGCATCTGGCTCGCTGCAGGTTGTTGCGACGGACCATTGCGCGTTTTCAACCGAGCAGAAACGTAACGGCGTCGGCGACTTCACCCAGATCCCGAACGGAACAGGTGGTCTTGAAGACCGTATGCCAATGTTGTGGACATACGGCGTCAATACCGGACGCCTGACACCCAATGAATTTGTTGCAGTTACTTCAACCAATATCGCAAAGATTCTTCATATCTATCCGAAAAAGGGCGCAGTTTTGGTGGGAGCAGATGCCGACCTGGTCGTTTGGGACCCGGAAAAGGAAAAGACAATTTCGGCATCCAATCAGCAATCTGCGATCGACTACAACGTTTTCGAAGGCAAAAAGGTCAAGGGTCTGCCGCGCTACACCCTAACCCGTGGCCGCGTTGCGGTTGAAGATGGCACTGTCAATCATCAGCAGGGCCATGGCGAATTCGTCAAACGCGAGCCCTTTCAAGCGGTCAACAAGGCGCTCTCCACCTGGAAAGAAGTCACGGCTCCGCGGAAAGTGGAACGCACCGGCATTCCGGCCAGCGGCGTCTGACGCAGTTTCGACTGCCAGTGCATGAATATGGGCTGTCCCGGCCTTGAGCCGGGACCTGAAACAAGACCCCGGCTCAAGGCCGGGGAAGCCGAGTGGAAAGTACTCAGCCGATGGTGGCACGATCCAACGGAAACAACACGGCGGACTTTTCGCCTCCGCCCGAATTCGTGTAGCGAGGAACTGAATGACTGCTCTTGCCAGCGCAAAGGACACCGAAATGGTGGAAAAAACGAACAGCGCCAGCCCGAACCGGGTAATAGACATCGAAAACCTCTCGCTAACATTCGAGACCAATGATGGCCCGGTACATGCGCTTTCCGATATTGATCTAAAAATTGACGAGGGAGACTTTGTGTCCTTCATCGGTCCTTCCGGCTGTGGCAAGACCACCCTTCTCCGGGTCATTGCTGATCTTGAAAAGCCGACTGCCGGGTCAATCACTGTCAATGGCGTTTCACCGGAGGAGGCCCGCCTCAACCGCGCCTATGGGTATGTATTCCAATCATCAGCGCTTTATCCCTGGCGCACGATTGCCAAGAATGTCGCCCTGCCGCTGGAGATCATGGGTCTTTCCGGTGAGGAGCAACAGGAGCGAATTTCCAGAAACATGGATCTGGTAAATCTCTCGGGATTTGAAAAGAAATACCCCTGGCAGCTTTCCGGCGGCATGCAGCAGCGTGCGTCCATCGCGCGTGCGCTCGCTGTGGAACCCGATCTTCTGCTCATGGACGAGCCATTCGGTGCGCTGGATGAAATTGTTCGAGATCATCTCAACGAGCAGCTCCTGCAGCTCTGGGCCAAGACCAACAAGACTGTGGTCTTCGTCACCCACTCAATCCCTGAAGCAGTGTTCCTCTCCACCAAGATCGTCGTCCTGTGCCCCCGTCCCGGCCGGATCTATGATGTCATCGACAGCAACCTGCCGCGAGACCGCTCACTTGATGTCCGCGAAACACCCGAATTCCTGAAGATCGCCCACCGGGTCAGGGATGGCCTGAGAGCGGGTCATTCCTATGAAGATTGAGGGAGTTCGAAAAAATGACTGACGCCACTCACTCTTCACCGCGCAGCATCAATCCCTTTGCAGGCCTCATGTCTGGCACCGTAGGTCCGGTTATCGTTGTTGTGCTGGTAATTCTTGCAATCTGGTACATTTCAGCCGTTGCGCTCAATACGCCGTTCCAGAAGGGACTCTATGAGCGCGCCAGCCGAACAGACGTTCCGGTTTCTCAGCTGATCACGGATACACTGGCGCAGGAAAGACCGGTTTTACCGGCGCCGCACCAAGTGATCGTCGAGATCTGGAAGACGACGGTACAAAAGAAAATCACATCTAAACGGTCACTGGTGTTCCACACCGGCATCACGCTCTCTTCGACGTTGCTAGGCTTCCTGCTAGGAACAACGCTCGGGATACTGCTGTCAATCGGCATCGTTCATTCACGCGTGCTCGACAAGTCGCTGATGCCCTGGGTGATTTCTTCGCAGACCATCCCGATCCTCGCCATTGCGCCAATGATTATCGTGGTGCTGAACGCTGTCGGCATATCTGGTCTTCTACCCAAGGCGATGATTTCCACTTACCTGTCATTCTTCCCGGTTACAGTCGGGATGGTGAAAGGACTGCGCTCACCAGAAGTCATTCACATGGACCTCATGCATACCTATTCGGCAAGCAGGATCCAGGCGTTCTGGAAACTGCGTTTGCCCTACGCGGTGCCCTATCTCTTCACATCGATGAAAATCGGCATGGCGGCGTCACTTGTCGGTGCCATTGTCGGTGAACTTCCAACAGGTGCCGTTGCCGGATTGGGCGCACGTCTGCTCGCTGGTTCCTACTATGGCCAGACAGTTCAGATCTGGTCGGCGTTGCTCATGGCGGCATTCCTGGCAGGATCGCTGGTTGCCTTGATCGGAGTGTTGGAAAAAATCACCTTGAAACGCATGGGGATGGCCAGATGACAACTGTTGCAGCTTCAAAACGCGGTTTTGACATCCCGGCCCTGCTCGCCTGGTTCATAGTTGCCATGGTCATGGTTGGTCTGTTCATGCCGATATTCTCTCCTGATATCGGCGTCATGGACGTTCCGCGACTATCCATCTGTCTCGTCATCCTGGCAATTGCCGGCGTGCGTTATGAACTGGGTTTCATGCGCAACTGGATAGGTGACCTGATCCTTGGATTGGTAACTGCAATAGCCGCCTGGCTCCTGATCAGTACAGTCTCTGATCACGCTGGTGAAGCGGCCCTGGGTTTCTGGGCACTTATGGCCGCGACCTGGGCAGCTTCCTGGCTTTTCGTGGAGCGCCTCGCCATATGGAAAAGTTCCTCGCCCCTCGCCGCGCGGCTCATCAACCTTGCTATTCCCACTCTTTTCGGCTTCACGCTTCTGGTCTTGTGGCAACTCATCGTGGTTGGTGCAGGCGTACCTAAAGTGCTGCTCCCGGCCCCGTCAGAAATCTGGATACGTCTGACCACGTCCGTCCCGATCCTTTGGGCCGACTTCCAGCAGACCTTCCTCAAGGCTGTGCTGGCTGGCTACTTTATTGGCTGCGGCTCGGCTTTTGTGGTTGCCATTCTGGTCGACCGCGTGCCGTTCCTGCGGCGAGGCCTCTTGCCAATCGGCAATCTTGTGTCCGCTTTGCCGATCATTGGCGTCGCTCCCATCATGGTGATGTGGTTCGGCTTTGACTGGCCGTCCAAGGCTGCCGTCGTCATCATCATGACCTTCTTTCCCATGTTGGTGAACACAGTCTCCGGTCTGGCAGCATCTGACGCCATGCAGAGAGACTTGATGCGCACCTATGCCTCCAGCTACTGGCAAACGCTGTTCAAATTGCGCCTGCCTATGGCAATGCCGTTCATCTTCAATGCTCTGAAGATAAACTCTACGCTTGCCTTGATCGGCGCCATCGTCGCTGAATTTTTCGGCACGCCGATTGTTGGCATGGGTTTCCGCATTTCAACGGAAGTTGGCCGGCTGAACGTAGACATGGTCTGGGCGGAAATTGCAGTTGCAGCTCTGGCGGGATCGTTGTTTTACGGCGTTGTTGCGATGCTGGAGCGTGCCGTTACCTTCTGGCATCCATCGATGCGAACCTAGTTGGAAGACAAATTGACGGCTTGTGAGACACACAATGTCGTGCGAGATAGAGGCATCTTCAAAGGGTGCCTTTTTCTTTTCAAACGGAACTTTCCATGAAACCCAGCCGCGACATTTCTCGTCTAATTGAAATAATGGCGGCGCTACGCACCCCCGTTACCGGCTGTCCCTGGGACCTGGAGCAAAGTTTCGAGACCATTGCGCCTTACACGCTCGAAGAGGCGTATGAAGTCGCTGACGCAATAGCAAAAAACGACCTTCTGGAGCTTCGCGAAGAACTGGGCGATCTCCTGTTGCAAGTGGTCTATCACGCGCAGATGGCCGAAGAAGATGATCAGTTTAATTTCGGTGATGTCGTTGAAAGCATCACGAAGAAAATGATCCGCCGGCATCCACATGTCTTTGGTGACGAAAAAGGGGAAAAGCCAGATCTTGTCAAAGGTATCTGGGAGCGGATCAAGTCGGAAGAACGAGAAGAAAAACGCGCAGAGCGCAAGGCCCTCGGACTAAAGGAAGAGGGAACAGCCGGGTTTCTGGATGATGTCCCGACAGCCTTCCCGGCCTTGCAGGAAGCAGACAAGCTGCAGCGCCGTGCATCCAAGGTAGGTTTTGATTGGAATGACGCCCGTTTGGTGCTGGATAAAATCAGAGAAGAGACACATGAACTGGACGAAGAGCTCGAAAAATCCACGCCGGACAAGGATCGTATAACTGACGAACTCGGCGATACACTTTTTGCGCTCGCAAACCTTGCAAGACATCTCGATATTGACCCCGAAGAAGCACTGAGACGCACAAACCGCAAATTCAGGCATCGGTTTTCAGCAATCGAAACCGCGGCAGAACAAAGGTTAACCACTCTTGAGAAGATGAGCCTGGAAGAAATGGAAGCTGCTTGGCAGGCAGCAAAAAACTCGTCATAGTTGCATGTCGAACGTAACCACAAGCTATTGAAACCAGACAAAATTCCCAAGATTTACATATGATCAAAAGTGTCGTCATTATGGGAGAAGTTGTATTTCTCCAGGTGATCAAACCACATGATTTGGTTTCGGATATTTTTGACCTTGTTCCTACTGACCGGTCCTGTCGGTTCGACGTCTTCAGCTGAAACCTGGCGGATCACTTCACTGGAATGGCCACCCTATTCCGGATCCAATCTAAAAGGCGGCGGCAAGGCAATTGCAGCTCTTCGGGCTGTCCTCAAGGAAGCTGAAATAGACCTAGAAGTGGATTTCATGCCATGGACACGCGCGCAGTCTGTCGCGACGGCCCCGGAATACGTCGGGTATTTTCCGGCCTGGCCTGAGGAAGTCCGCGAAGGTTTTGCCGCGTCGGATACCGTTGATCTATCGCTGGTGGGCGTATTACAACGCAAAGGTTCAAACGCAAACTGGGCGACAATCGAAGAATTGTTCAAAAATTATCGCGTCGGCTTCGTAAGAAGCTACGTATATCCTGCAGAGCTTCAACGACAGATATACCGGAACTATGACCCAGAAGATGGTGCCGAGAACGAACACGACCTGGCTCGGGTTCTGGACGCTGGTCGCGTCGATGTCGCATTAACCGATCCAAAAGTGATGATGCATGTGGCAAAAGAGCTTTCGCTCAATGGTATCGATGGCAATGCAAAAATATTGCAGCAGCACCCACTGGTTCTGGCACTGTCCATGAAAGAAGGTTTCGAAGAAAAACGTCTTTTGCTGAATAATCTGCTTTCACAGTCCAGCGATCTTCAACTCGCTTGCTGCCTGAAATCAGAACAAACCCTGCCGGCAGGGTCCTTGAGTAAACCCACGTGGAACCGTCAAACTCATTCCGTCGACTGAACGAACGCTGCAAATGCCTCTCTGAAAGGCCCGCGTTGCTTGTCCGATACGCGCACTTCAGCGGTCACAAAGTCTTCTGCATCTGCGCGCTCCAGAACCTCTGAAAGCTGATAAAGTTTTGCAAGAAGCGCACCTTCCGCCACAGGTATCTTAACCGAGAGAATGTCATCGTGCTGTGCCATAAAGGCATCAACCCGGACCGAAAGCTGGTCAAGCCCCTCGCCCGTCAGAGCCGACAGCGAAACCGGCCCGTCTTCGCCCACATCTTCCAGCAATTTCTCCCTGTAAGCTGCTTCCAAACAATCAATCTTGTTCCAGACCTCAATAACCGGTGCCCCGGTTAAAGCGTCCACCCCAAGATCGTTCAGGGTTTTCTTGACGTCTTCAGCTTGTGCCTCGGTGTCAGGATGCGAAATGTCACGTACATGCAGAATGAGATCGGCTTCAAGCACTTCTTCAAGCGTCGCCCGGAAGGCAGCAACCAGGTGCGTTGGCAGGTCAGAAATAAAGCCGACAGTATCCGACAGAATGACTTCCCTGCCATGTGGAAGCTTCACTTTCCGCAATGTCGGGTCAAGCGTTGCAAACAGAAGATCCTTGGCGAAGACTTCGGATTCTGTCAGCCGATTGAATAGCGTCGATTTACCGGCATTCGTGTAGCCGACGAGCGCAACAACCGGTTGAGGTATTTTCTTACGCTTTTTCCGGTGCAGATCGCGGGTCCTGCGCACGCCCTCAAGCTGTTTTTGAAGCGAAATTATACGATCTTGAATTTGGCGCCGATCGGCTTCGATTTGGGTTTCGCCCGGCCCGCCCATGAAACCGGCACCGCCGCGCTGCCGCTCAAGGTGTGTCCATGAGCGCACCAACCGGCTTTTCTGCCAGCTCAAATGAGCCAGGTCCACCTGCAGACGGCCTTCTTTGGTACGCGCCCTGTCGCCAAAAATTTCAAGAATAAGACCCGTACGGTCAATAACCTTGGTCTTGAGGCGCCGCTCAAGGTTACGTTGCTGCACCGGCGAAAGCGGGTGATCAATCACGACCAGATCCAGGTCTTCACTGGCGACAATACCCGCCAGTTCCGCAACTTTCCCTTCACCGAACAAGGTTGCCGGTTTTGGATTATTGATCCGGACAATTCCGGCATGAACAATTGTGAGATTTATGGCAGCGCTAAGGCCCAACGCCTCTTCAAGGCGTGCTTCGGGGCTACGGTTTGCGCGCAAATCCTGCTGTGCGGATTCTCCGCGCAATTGCAGGATCGGCTCCAAAATCATCGCACGGAAGGGCTGAGGTTGACGGTCAACCCCAGTTTCTTTCAGTCTGATCGATTTCTGGCCGGGCTCTTCAGCACCGTTGGATTTTGAAAAATCGTCTGCGCGAGACTTCGGTTTCAATCAGTTTGCCTTTTCCGCGTTTTCCTCTGCCTGATCGAACAGTTGAACAGGTCCGTTTGGCATAATTGTGGAAATAGCATGTTTGTAGACAAGCTGGGAATGTCCATCACGACGTAGCAAGACGCAGAAATTGTCAAACCAGGTCACAACACCCTGCAATTTCACACCGTTGATGAGAAAAATCGTCAGAGGAGTTTTTTGTTTGCGAACGTGATTAAGAAAAGTGTCTTGGAGATTTTGTGCGCGCTCAGCCATCAGTCTTTTTATCCTATTTTTTCCGGATGCGGCCGAGCTTCCGGCGTTTCAGCAGCTTACCGTCAAAAGCCGTTCAAAATCAAACGTTAAGGATGACGTTCCGCCCGCTTCTTTGCATTGCCCACCATCAAGAGCTGTCTGCCCCAGCTCTTTAATCTAGCATTCGTTCAGCTAACACAAGGCCAATCGAATCATACCGCCTGCAAATCAGTAGCAGTATGGAACAATTCACGCAATCGGGTTGCAACCGAACCAGGATGCCCATTTCCGATTATTCTGCCATCGACCCGCGTCACCGGCATGACGACACTTGTCGCTGCGGTTACAAAAGCTTCTTTCGCTTCGAAAGCTTCCGAAAGACTGAATGGTCTTTCCTCAAACTTCAGTCCCTCGCGTTCAATCAGTTGCAGGACAATTGCTCTTGTAATACCGCGCAGGATACCGCTTTCCGCCGGCCTGGTAATCAGGACACCATCCTTGGTCACGATCCAGGCATTTGTCGATCCGCCCTCGGTAACAAAACCCTCGGCATCAACATACCAGGCTTCTTTACCACCCTGTTCCTTCGCATTTTGTTTTGCCAAAACGTTCGGCAGCAAAGCCACGGTCTTAATATCAACACGTGGCCACCGGTTCTCAGGATAACTGAAGACAGCGATACCCTGTTCTGCCTGTGCTTTGGCGGCTTCCGGACTGGCCGACCTCGCTGTAACAACAATGGAAGGTGCAACATCTTCAGGCGGGAAAAAATGATCTCTCCGAGAAACACCACGTGTCACCTGAATGTAGACCAGCCCATTTCGCACCCGGTTTCGGATTGCAACCTGTCTCAGCACAAATTCAACAGCGGCACGCGACATGGGCCAATCGATACGAAGCTCATGCAACGATCTGCCGAGCCGATCCAGATGCCTGGGAACATCAACAATCTTGCCCTGCCAGATTTCGCAGACTTCGTAAACGCCATCGGCAAATTGATACCCACGGTCTTCAACATGGACCGCAGCGTCCGCATGGCGAACGTACTGACCGTTTACATAGGCAATCCGGCTCATAATTCCTCCAGAACAGGCACACCAATATCAAACCGATTGGTATTTATCGAAGTTTTGACCATTTGGTCGATCAAAAGCAAGCGCAGATAACGGCCTTGCCAGATCAAAAGAAATCCAGGCTAACTCTAAACATCTGCTCTACCTGACGAACCCTGTTTGCGACGGCAAAGATAACAATTCGGTCCTGCGCCAGAATTTGAAGATCACCATTTGGCGTCAAAACTTCCCCGCCGCGAAAAACGGCACCGACACGAATTCCTGAGGGCAAATCAATGACCCTGAGCGGCTTTCCAACAAGTGGGGAGGTATCAAGGGCTTCGGCTTCAACAATTTCAGCTGCACCATTTTGCAGTGAATGCACGCCCCTGATCCTGCCGCGGCGAACGTGTTGCAGTATCCGGGAAATAGTGACCGCCCGCGGATTTATAAATGCATCAATCCCAAGTGCGCTCGCAAAGGCGGGATAACTCGGGTTGTTGAGCAGAGACAAAGATCTTTTACAGCCAAGTTTCTTGGCCATCACGGAAGACAGGATGTTGACCTCATCCTCGTTGGTCAGCGCAACCATCGTATCAGCATCCCCTGCACCGGCTTCATGCAGGATATTTTGATCAAGAGCACTGCCATGGAGTATGACAGAGCGTTTGAGACCATCAGCAACCGCCATAGCGCGATCTCGAGAAGCTTCGATCAATTTGATTTTCGTACCGGTATGCCGTTGCTCAAGAGCTTCAGCAACGTAAAGACCTATATTGCCGCCGCCAGCGATAATGACTTTTGCCGCTTCCGGCTCTTCGTGACCGAAGATGCTCAAGGTTCTGCGAACCTGGTCCTTGCGTGCGACGACATAAGCCAGGTCACCAGTCAGGATTGAGTCGCTGCTCTTTGGAACAAACAGCCGATTATTCCGGTAAATACCGACAACAACTGCACCCAAGTCAGGGAACAGTTCCGTCAACTGCCGCAAGGGAGTGTCGACAACCGGGCAGTCTTCCTCGCACTGGATGCCAACGACGACGATCTGATCGTCAGCGAAGCGCACTGTTTCAACGGCGCCCGGCAGTGCCAAACGCCTCAGCACCATCTCACCGACTTCGATTTCCGGTGAAATAATCACGTCGATCGGCATGTGATCGCGTGAAAACAGGTTCCGCCACCGTCCTTGCAGGTAAGACTGCGCGCGAATGCGGGCGACTTTCGTCGGCACGTTGAAAAGCGAATGCGCCACCTGACAAGCCACCATGTTGACTTCATCATAAAGGGTGACAGCAACGATCATGTCGGCTTCTTCAGCGCCCGCCTGGGCAAGAATGTCCGGATGCGCACCGTGGCCGACGAAACCGCGAACATCGAGTTGATCCCCAATGGCATTGATCAACTGGGGGGAAGAATCGATAACGGAAACGTCGTTTTGTTCGGCGGCCAGGCGTTCAGCAATTCCGTAACCCACCTGCCCGGCGCCGCAAATGACAATTTTCATGGGAAGCCTTCCCCGCTTTACAATTTAATGATTGCCACTGTCCGTCAGGTCATGCCAAGCGTTTTCAACTTGCGGTGAAGCGCGGAACGCTCCATGCCAACGAACTCTGCGGTCCGGGAGATATTTCCATCAAATCTCTTGATTTGAGCCTGAAGGTATTCCCGTTCAAAAATCTCACGGGCCTCCCTGAGCGGCACAGACATCAGATGTTCGCCGGTTCCAGACGTCGGTAGATTTGGCAGCGTTTCACCAATTTCGGCTGGGAGAAGGTCTGCAGTGATCGTGCTATCGGGATCACCTCGGCTCAAGATGAGAAGCCGCTCTACGTTATTGCGCAACTGACGAACGTTTCCTGGCCAATCATGGGTTTGAAGAACCGCCATTGCGTCTTCGCCGATTGGACGTTGTGGGATGCCCGACGCAGATGAAATCTGTTCCAGAAAATGGTGAACCAGTACGGGAATATCTTCCCTTCGTTCCGAAAGTCCCGGAACCCTAAGCGGAACTACACTTAAGCGATGGTAGAGATCCTGCCGGAAGAGACCGGACGCAATATGTTCTTCCAGGTTTTTCGATGTGGAGGACAGAATTCGAATATCGACTTGAACCTTGTGCGTCCCGCCTACACGCGAAAAACTCTGCTCGACAAGCACACGCAAGATCTTGCCCTGCGTTTCGGCCGGCATGTCCGCGACCTCATCGAGATACAGCGTGCCACCATGTGCCTCTTCCAATGCACCGATTTTTCGAAGGTTTCCGCTCGTATCTTCAATGCCGAACAGCTCTTCTTCCATCCGCGCTGGTGTGATCGTTGCTGCGTTCAGAACAACAAACGGACTTTTTGCTCGCGGTGAAAGATCATGGATCATACGCGCAGCACGTTCTTTGCCGGCACCGGATGGTCCGACAATCAGAATACGGCTGTTTGTTGCAGCAATCTTTTGAACGGTCTGACGAAGATTATGCGCAGCAGAGGAGTCCCCCACTATATCGCTGGTTTCACCGCTTCTCTGTTTCAAGTCCCGGATCTCACGCTTGAGACTGGAAGCCTCGAGCGCTCGCTCGACAATATGGATCAGCCGATCAGCCTTGAACGGCTTTTCGATGTAATCGTATGCGCCGCGCTTGATAGCAGAAACCGCTGTTTCAATATTGCCGTGACCGGAAATAATCACGACCGGAAGATTTGGATCCATTTCCTTCAACACATCCAGCAGGGCCAGGCCGTCAAGCCGGCTGCCCTGCAACCAGATGTCCAGGATTACAAGAGACGGCTTGCGTTCCTTGATAGCAGCAAGTGCGCTGTCAGAATCGCGCGCGGTTCTGGTCCCATATCCGTCATCGTCCAGAATTCCGGCGATCATCTCGCGAATATCGGTTTCGTCATCTACGACTAGAATATCATGTGCCATGTGCAATCACTGCTTGGTCTTGTTGTTGTTCGGCACCTTGTTCTTCTCCTGCCTCGACGGCCAGCGTCAGGCGAACAAGAGTACCGGTATCTCCAGGATTGGTTTTGGGAGCATCAAGCAACTCAATGCCACCCCCGTGGTCTTCTAGAATTTTTCTGACAATAGCGAGGCCGAGACCAGTCCCCTTTTCACGGGTTGTCATGTAGGGCTCCAGAAGCCGGCTACGGTTTTCTTCTGGCAATCCAATTCCATTGTCGGTCACGTCTATCACAACCCGGCCGACATGGTCAGATTCCGCCTGCCTCAGACATACAGTCACTTTGCCTTTCGACAGTTCTTCGCCCGCTCGAGCTGCAACTGCCTCTGTCGCGTTTTTGACGACATTTGTAAGTGCTTGACCAAGCAGACGTGCGTCAAAAACGGCTTTGACAGGTGTATCGGGTACATCCGCACTGACACTGATCTCAGGATTAGCCACAGATTGCATGAACGCTGCATCCCGCACACTTTCCCGAAGATCACCAGGCAACTTGTTGGGTTTACGCATCCGGGCAAAGGAGGAGAACTCGTCCACCATCTGACCGATGTCTCCAACCTGCCGAACGATCGTGTCGATACACAGATCAAAAACTTCGCGATCTTCTTCAATCCGTTTTCCATACCGGCGCCGGATCCGCTCGGCAGAAAGCTGAATAGGTGTTAGTGGATTTTTAATCTCGTGGGCGATACGACGTGCAACGTCCGCCCAAGCAGAATTTCGTTGAGCGGAAACCAGGTCTGTAATGTCGTCCAGCGTCACGACGAAACCATGCTCGCGACGTGTTGATTGCTCGCTGGTAATGCGAACGCTTATTGTCCGCAGACGGCCTCCACGATTTATCTCGATCTGTGTTTCCGGCAGCTTGTCCGGTCCTGCCAGCAAGGCTTCCGAGATGCAGTCATGAAGTTCAGGTACCACTTCAACGAGAGATCGATTGAGTATCTGCACTTCATCAAGCTTGAGCAGTTCCAGCGCCGACCGGTTTATCAACATGATCGAGGCTTCATCATCGATACCGATCACACCGGTGGATACGCCTGACAACACAGCTTCATTAAATCTCCGGCGGCGATCGATCTGCTCATTTGCGGCAAGCAGCGCATCGCGCTGTCCCAGGAGCTGTCCTGTCATCTTGTTGAAGGTGGTTCCCAGGTTGGCCAGATCGCCACCTGTTTTTTCCGTTTGAACTTTAACCAGGAGATTCCCTTGCGAAACCTCGTCCGCAGCAGAAATCAATGTTCTGATCGGGGAGACTAGTCGATTGGCAAAACCAAAACCGATCCAGATAGCAGAAAGCAAAAGAACCAGCGCAACACCCAGATACACGAGCGCAAAGGCCACCTGGTAGCCAAAACGGCTGTTTTCCATCTGCTGGTATTGCAAGGCACCTGTTTCGGCCAGACCCAAGTATTCTACGACACGCGGGTCGATCGCTCGCACTGCATAGAGAAAGAAATTGTCGTAGGCAGAGAGCTTCATCACACCGCCCACCAGGTTTGAACTTCCCGGGGCAATCAGAATTGGATCACCGGACTTGGCCTTGAAAAAACTGTCCGCAGGTGGCAACGGAACGTCCGCATTTGGATCTATCACGACGCGCGTTACGACATCGCCGTTTTCATCCAAGATGAAAGCGGCAAGTATCCCGCGCAAAGACACCTGTGTTGCAAAAAACTGATCAAATCGGGAAGGCTCAAAATCGTAGACAGCCTTGGCACGATCAATGTCGTTGGTCATGGCAATCAGATCGCCACGCAGAACCCTTGCGTGCTCCTGAAGGTAGGCTTGTGCGACAGTCAGAGCGTTATCGATTATCTGACGCGTGCGATCCTCGAACCACCTGTCCAATCCCCTATCCAGCGTAACTGCCGCGAGAATTGCCATCAACACGGCGGGTACGGCGGCAACCAGACTGAAAAGCGCAACGACCCTGACATGCAAACGGGCAGCCGCGCGCCCTCGCCGTCTTGCCTGCCAGAGTTTCAAAATCTCAAAGGAAATGACACCAAGCAGCACAGCAGCAAGTGCGCCGTTGATCGTCATGGCAGTCGTGATGACTTCGCGTGTAGGATCGATGGAGGTAAGCCCCATCAGGATCGCAAAAGTCACGGCAATGGAGATCAACGCGATGACCATGATCGCGAGACCAGCCCGCCGCCACAGCTTTCCCGCAGCGCTCGATTGCGCAACAGATTTATCTACCGCTTCCAGTATCATTCAGCCTCTAGGTGCCCACATTCTAATTGGCGGGTCCGACTCCCGTTATTTTGAGGCAAACTTACCACACAATGTTGCGAAATTGCGACAGGATTGAATTCCCGCGCAAAAAAGGCGGTGGACGGTAGAATTGAGCTGCGCGCTGCGCGGTCTGTCTGGCTGAAATACACGATAGTTGGTTTTGACCTTCAATCGGCCAAACGCGATGGAAGGTGCAATTTCGCCCCTATCAAAAACCAACTTCTGTCAGATATTCAAATCGCATTCTGTCGGCAAGACAGTCATTTTATGCAATTCAACGCGTCGAACGCATAACCTGGATATCGAGGTCACGGATCTTTTTCCGCAAGGTGTTTCGGTTCACGCCCAGAAGCTCGGCTGCCTTGATTTGGTTCCCACGTGTTGCCGCCAGAGCTGCACTGATCAAAGGATATTCCACTTCCCGCAGGATACGGTGATAGAGACCTGGAGGAGGCAAAGCTTCGCCGAAGGTGTCAAAATACCCCGTAAGGTAACGCTCAACTGAACCGCCAAGGTTCACATTTTCAGCTGATTCATCTTCAATGACTGAAGCAGCAGGCTGGCTCAACTCATCTTCAAGCAAACTTTCGCTGATGACATCCTGCGGATAAAGTGCTGCAAGCCGCCTTATCAGGTTTTCCAGTTCTCGAACGTTTCCAGGCCAACGATACCGACGCAAGAGATTGAGCGCTCCCTGGTCAATCTGCTTTGCAGGCAGGCCTTCCTTTTCGACGATGGAAAAGAAGTGCCTCACGAGATCCGGAATGTCTTCAATACGCTCCCGCAGTGGCGGCAAGCGGATTGGAACAACGTTCAACCGGAAATAAAGATCCTCGCGGAAAAGGCCTTGATTGATCAGGTGCCGCAGATCCTTGTTGGTGGCGGCAATAATCCTCACATCCGTTTTGATGGGGGTTCGTCCACCCACTGTTGTGTATTCGCCTTGCTGCAAGACGCGGAGCAAGCGGGTTTGGGCCTCCATCGGCATGTCGCCTATTTCATCCAGAAACAGCGTGCCACCATCAGCTTGCTCAAACCGGCCGGAACTTCGGTTTTGCGCGCCGGTAAACGCACCTTTTTCGTGACCGAACAATTCGGCCTCGATCAGATCCCTTGGAATCGCAGCCATGTTGATTGCGACAAACGGCCCATTGCGGCGTTTACCATAATCATGAAGTGCGCGCGCAACCAACTCTTTGCCGGTTCCAGATTCGCCGTTGATCATCACCGTCAGGTCGGTCTGCATCAGCCGCGCTAGAACACGATAGATTTCCTGCATCGCAGGAGACCGGCCAACCAGCGGCATTCCCTCGCCTGCATCGTCGAGATCGAGCGCTGGCTTTTTCTTCGGCTCTTCCAGCGCACGTTGAACGATGCTGGTCAGTTCTTTCAGGTCGAAAGGTTTGGGCAGATATTCATAGGCACCTTTTTCGGACGCCTTGATTGCCGTCATGAAGGTGTTTTGCGCACTCATGACAAGAACGGGAAGATCAGGCCTCATCTTTTTCATGCGGGGCAACACATCAAAAATGTTCTCATCCGGCATCACAACATCGGTGATAACCAGATCTCCGTCGCCAGATGAAACCCATCGCCAGAGTGTTGAGGCGTTTGAGGTCAAGCGGACCGTATACCCAGCGCGGGACAAAGCCTGATTGAGCACAGTACGGATCGCCGCATCATCATCTGCAACTAGGATCGTGCCTGTCGGCATGGTCATTCAGTTCCCCTGTCGGTCTGCTCGGAAGAAGTTGCTTCTCCTCCCAAAAAAGCGGGCAGTAGGATCCGGAAAACAGTTTTTCTCGGTTGGCTGTCGCATTCGATCACGCCACCATGATCGCCGATTATCTTGGCAACCAGGGCAAGCCCCAGACCGGATCCATTCATTTTGGTCGTGATAAACGGCTCAAACAGGTGTGGCAGAAGATCATCGGGGACACCTGGCCCGTTGTCCCTGACACAAAACTCAAGTGGCAGGCTGACCCTCTCAACGGTTCCGGGAACCGAAAGTCTCACGCCTGGACGAAATGCAGTCGAAACACGAATCTCGCCATCCGGATCATCGCCAATGGCTTCACTTGCGTTTTTGATCAGGTTCAAAAACACCTGAATCAGCTGATCCTTGTTGGCATAAACCGGTGGCAGCGACGGATCATAGACCTCCACGATCCTCTTGCCTCTGGCAAAGCCGCTGTCTGAGAGTCGCTTCACATGATCAAGAACAATATGAATATTCACCGGCTCGCGCTCGATCGGTCGTTCGTCGGAAAAAACTTCCATCCGGTCGACAAGTTTCACAATCCGATCCGTTTCGTCCATGATCAGTTGTGTCAGCGCACGATCCTCACTGGGAACTGATTGCTCGATTAGCTGAGCAGCGCCGCGAATTCCGGAAAGCGGGTTTTTGATTTCATGTGCCAGCATTTCGGCGAGCCCGGTCACAGTGCGTGCGGCTCCGCGGGAGGTCAGCTGACGGTCAATCTTCTCCGCCATGGTGCGCTCCTGAAACATCAGCACAACAGCACCGGGGCGATGGGAGACAGGCGAGGCGTTGATATCGACAACTTTGGGCGCTCCGATGCGCGGAGAACCGATGTCCACCTTGTATTCGTTGACCGGCGCACCGCGCTCACGCACCTGCTGTATAAGTGTAAGCAGCGGGCTGCCAAAAGGAACGAATTCGCTGATTGGATGACGCCGTAGAACAGATACGCTGGACCGCATAAAAATTTCTGCGGCGGTATTTGCAGATTCAATAACGCCGTCCGGAGCGACCAGCAGTACCGGATGAGGAAGTGCATCCAGTATTGTTGGCCCATCGCTGGCAAGTAAGGCTTCGCGCCCTGCGGGAGACACAGTTTCCGTCACGCGGCTGTCCGTTCGTTTGAGGAAGCAAACCAGTCATTTGCCAATCGTATGACTTCACCAGGATTGTGGGATGTCATGATGGCTTTTTTGACCGCTCCAGGCATGTCAACCGCACCTTGAGCTCTTGCGGTATCCATGTACCAACCCAAATGTTTCCGGGCGATGCGAACGCCAGCAAATTCACCGTAGAAGCTCAAGATGCCTTCATAGTGTTCCGATACGAGATCGGCCAAGTCACTTCCCTTTGGTTCCAATAATTGCTCACCGGTCTCCAGATACCTGCCGATGTGTCCGGGTAACCATGGGCGGCCATAGGCGCCACGGCCAATCATGACACCATCAGCCTTCGACGCATCCAGCATGTTCGTGGCATCGGCAAAAGACTTACAATCTCCGTTGGCTATCATCGGAATGGATATCGCGGATTTCACGCCCGCAATTGCCGACCAATCAGCCTGCCCCTTGTAAAACTGGCAGCGGGTTCGGCCATGGACCGTTATGAGTTGAATACCCGCAGCTTCAGCCCGTCTCGCAAGTTCGGGTGCATTTATGGTGTTATCGTCCCAGCCCAATCGCATTTTCAAAGTCACAGGAACATCAACTGCAGCAACGGTGGCATCAATCAGCGTGAGTGCATGATCGAGATCTTTCATGAGCGCAGACCCCGAATAGCCAGAGGTAACTCTCTTGGCCGGGCAACCCATGTTGATATCGATAACGTCAGCGCCAAGGTCAGCGATAACTTTTGCTGCCTCACCCATCCAGCGCGCCTCACGTCCGGCGAGCTGCACGACGTGTAATCCATTACATTGAGCCTCAGTGCGCATCTGTGTCTCAGCGTCTCCTTTCATGAAGGAATCACTTGCGACCATTTCGCTGACGACCATACCGGCACCATATCGAGCCGCGAGCTTTCGGAACGGCAAATCACTGACGCCGGACATGGGTGCCAGCACAGCGCGTCGACTTAGAACGTTTTTGCCAATTGAAATCTTTTTCGTTTCGGGCTGCACACTTGCCTCATAGTTGCACATTGTCTGTGCAGTTCCTTATTTGCCCATATTGTAGACAAATATCGAAATGCGACAAGCCAAAATTTGCGGATTGAACATGTTCTTCGTTAAAGACCACCAAAGAGTTTCGCTATGCCCTGAAAATTGGAGCACGTTTATGGCAAAAAACGCAGCAGTCATTGTTGTTGCTGCCGGTCGAGGAACACGCCTGGCAGATCCTGTGAACGCAAGACCCAAGCAGTACCGGCTCCTCTCGGGCACGATGGTGTTGACCAATACACTGGAGACCATCGGGAAACACCCTAGGATTTCTGACATGGTAACCGTCATCCATCCCAATGATGTGGAACTGTATGAAAACGCGGTCGAGAACCTGGGAGTGGCTCAACGGGAAAAATTGAAGCGCGCGGTGTTTGGCGGCAAAACAAGGCAACAATCTGTTCTTGAGGGATTAAGGGCCGTGTCACAAACGAAGTGTGACTATGTCCTGATACACGATGCTGCACGTCCATTCGTGACCCACGACATAATCGACCGGTTGCTTTCTAAACTGGACGCTGGTGTCGATGGTGCACTCGCCGCTGTCAAGGTCGCCGATACGCTCAAGAAGTCCCACGCAAATGGAATGCCGCTTGAGACAGTTGACCGAACCGGGCTTTGGGCCGCGCAAACACCACAAGGTTTTCCACTGAGCCGCATTCTTCAAGCCCACGAAAAAGCGGCACTTTCAGAGAAACATGAATTCACCGACGACACCAGCCTGGCTGAATGGGACGGCATGACCATAGTCCTTAGCGAAGGCGATCCAGCTAATTTCAAGATAACAACGGCAGCAGATCTCAAGCGCGCAGAACGACAGGTTAGACAGAACTTGATGCCCGAAGACTCTACCTCATCACCTCGACTTTCTGAATTGACAGATATTCGGAACGGGATTGGATATGACGTCCATGCGTTTGAAGATGGAAACGCCGTGATATTGGGAGGCATCTCCATCCCCCATACCCAAAAGCTGAAGGGTCACTCCGACGCTGACGTCGTGCTGCATGCAATTACCGACGCAACATTGGGAGCGACAGGTGATGGCGATATCGGTCACCACTTCCCGCCAAGCGACCCCAAGTGGAAAGGCGCCTCTTCAGATCAGTTCCAACGATATGCGATTCAAAGACTGTCGGAAATTGGCGGACGAATTGCACATATTGATGTCACGATCGTTTGCGAAGCGCCTAAGATCGGACCGCACAGAACTCAAATTCGAGAAGCAATCGCTAGAATTTGCGAACTGCCGGTAGAACGAGTTTCGGTAAAGGCCACGACTTCGGAAAAACTCGGGTTCACCGGTCGAAAAGAAGGAATAGCTGCATTGGCAAATGTGACGGTTCGCCTTCCCTTCAGCGAAAACGAATGAGATCGATTATGACTGATGCGAGCCCTCAGAGCCTTGATGACCTATTGCCTCTCGCGAACCGCGTTCTCGAGACTTTGAAGAACAGGGGAATGATGATGGCAACAGCTGAGTCCTGCACCGGAGGTCTGATTTGTGGTGTCATGACAGAGATCGCAGGTTCATCCGCTGTCGTTGACCGCGGTTTTGTCACTTATTCCAACGAAGCCAAGACCGAACTCCTAGGGATCCCGACTGAGCTGATTCAAAGAGTTGGGGCTGTCAGCAAGGATGTCGCAATTGCAATGGCAGAAGGTGCTCTCGGTCGTTCAAATGCAGATATCGCTGTATCGGTCACTGGAATCGCCGGCCCTGGCGGAGGCACACTCGAAAAACCAGTAGGAACGGTACACGTCGCAGTTGCCCAAGTAAAAAAATCAACCAAACACATTCATTGCAGTTTTTTACAATTGGACAGAAGATCAATACGGAACAAAACCGTGCAAACCGCCCTCAATTCCATTCTAACTACTATTTCCTAAGGTAATCACTCATTAATAGTACTTTGACTTCATGCTGGTTTACATTTCAAACTCGAATACAATGGCGTCAGATAGATCTGTAGAAAATCAAGACGCCAAAAAACATGAACAAATATGCGTTTGCCCTAATCGTCAGCCTTTTTGCGGGAAATACCGCCCTTGCCGACGCATCCCCAAAATCGGGGGACATTTTCCTTATTTCGCGTGACACGCACGGTGTGTTTGCAGGCAGTCACAAACTGTTCCAGGAAGACTCATACGCGCTTACGCAGGTTACATATTGCAGTAAAAAATATTATGTCAGAAGGCAAACAGTTGCGTGGACGCAGCTTGAGGCCGAACGCGGTAATGTCGTTCGAATTGAATACAACTTTGGCCGTGGTTGGCGTCCCATATGTGCCAACCCGGAAACGCAGGTTTCTCTAAAAGATCTCGGTATCAGTGAGAACGCTGAAGAAGTTGTGGCAAGCACTGATGACAACGAACTGACACCTCAAAATTTCTTGTCAGCCATCAGTTCCGTTTTCACTGGCGTTGAAACCAAAAATTCCGATGATAGCTATCACGCAAAGTAGATAGTTGCAGGTCACATTTGCTTCCGCATCTGAATTCCAGAAATAGTCCCACTATTCATGTAACCCGTTTAAAAGACGTTGCTTGGCTTACTCAAAGCTTCAATTTTTAATAAAACACTGCCGAGAATAAATACTCTATCTACAACCAGCTCCCATATGGTCGCGCTCAGAACGATCAATTTCACTAAGTGATTTCGCCGCAAGGGGTATGGGAAATGTTGATCCAAAGTGCATTCACTGCAGCCGGTATTTGCCTTTTTGCAGGCGCTCATGCATTTGCAGCGGGCGACATTCCAGCAACTGGCGACACTTACATCATCTCACGAGACGACGGTCGAACATTTCGCGGTTCTCACCGGATCTATACTCGCGCATCAGATGGCCTGGTTGAGGTGCAATATTGTGGCCGGTCCTACTGGGTCCGTTACGCGACGGTTGCCTGGACCCAGCTCGAGGTAGAACAGCAATACGTTGTTCGGGTTGAATACAACAGAGGTAAAGGTTGGCGCCCAATCTGCAACAACCCGGACAAACAAGTAACGTTGCACGGACTTGGCGTTTCAGAAGATGCCAGAGTGGTAATGCAGAACGATGGCGTTGCTACCGATAAGATCAATCGTTTTGCAGCAATCAGTGAATCTTTCAGCCCAAGTGCCGGTGAAGACACAACAAAATCGTTTCATGGCAATTAGAATAGATAACCTGGCAAAAAGGTAAGGCTCAGGTAATCAGATTGATTTAATCTAGGGGCGAAGTAAGTAAAACCGACAAGGTTAGCGAACATGAAACGCTTAAGGGCGTTCTTTTCTGCATTTTCACTTTGCAGTCTTTGTCTGACTGGGACAGCACTCAGCCAGAGTGATTTCTATATCCGTTCGCATTTCTCAAACGGCAAATTTGTCGGTTCGCATGAAATACTGACCGAACCCAAAAAAGGATATTTCGAAGCGCGTTATTGTGAACGTACCTTCTGGGTTTCCTCCGGCACTGTCGTTTGGACCGAAGAACAAAATGCTGCCGGCATGTTTCTTGTTTTACAGGAAAACCTAGGTTCAAGTACGAGCGTTGTTTGTTCAGACAACCATGAATTCGCAACACTTGATGATCTGGGCCTCAAGGAAAGGAAGGTCCGGCAAATGCGTAACGTCAGAGCGTATTCCGGCGTGGGTTCCGGCCGCCTCCAGACCATTCGGGAAGCATTCAAAGACTTCAAGTAACCGGAAAAGAAGCCCCGAATTTCAGATGCCGTAAACCTGATCGGCACGTGCTTCGAAGGCACTCGAAAATTTTCGAAAAGCCTTTTCAAACATTGTCCCCATCAGAGAACCGAGCGTGCGGCTACGAAATTCATAGGTGATGTCGAAACCGACCGAACAACGCCCCTCGCCCGCATCTTCAAACGTCCACTTGTTTTCAAGGTGTTTGAACGGTCCATCCAGATATTCGACGAGAATCGTATTTTCCTCAGGCACCAGTTCGACTCGGCTCGTGAAGGTTTCCTTGAACAACTTGTAGGCCACCGTCATATCGGCAACGAGTACCGTACGCCCGTCACTCAGAACCTTGCGGCCACGGACATGCAGATCCTGACACAGTGGAACGAACTTCGGATATTGCTCCACATCCGCGACAAGCCTGAACATGTCGTCGGCTTTGTGGTTGACCTCATGGGTGGATGAAAAACTGGGCATACAGTTTTACGTATCCTGTTCCGACATAGTTACTAACGACCGAGCTTGGACTTTCGTGCACTGCGCAGGTCCGCAAAGTCTTCTCCGGCGTGGTGCGAAGACCGGGTTAGCGGGCTGGCTGAAACCTTCAAAAACCCTTTTGCATACGCGATCCGCTCGTAACCCTTGAATTCCTCCGGCGTAATGAAAGACATAACCGGATGATGTTTCTTTGAGGGCTGCAGATACTGACCGATGGTCAGAAAGTCGACGTCTGCAACACGCAAATCATCCATGAGTTGCAGCACTTCGTTCCGAATTTCGCCGAGACCGACCATGATACCCGATTTCGTGAACATTTCCGGGTCCAGTTCCTTTGCCTGTTGAAGGAGCCGAATGGAATGGAAGTAACGCGCGCCCGGACGCACTTTCAGATACTTGGAAGGCACTGTTTCAAGATTGTGGTTGAAGACATCCGGTCTTGCTTCGATGACAATCTCCAGCGCTCCGTCTTTCCGCAAGAAATCTGGCGTCAACACTTCAACTGTAGTCGTGGGTGATGTCACACGGATAGCGTTGATGACATTCGCAAAATGCCTGGCGCCACCGTCATCAAGGTCGTCCCTATCTACTGATGTGATCACCACATGTTGCAGCCCCATCGTTGCAACAGCATCTGCGACGCCTTGAGGCTCGTTCATGTCAATCGGTCCTGGCATTCCGGTTCTGACGTTGCAGAAAGCACAGGCGCGGGTGCAGGTATCACCCAGGATCATGAAACTGGCGTGTTTCTTGGACCAGCATTCGCCGATGTTCGGACAGCCGGCCTCTTCACACACAGTTACCAGATTGTTCTTTTTTACTACCTCCTGCGTCTCGCGATAGACGGGAGACGTGGGTGCCTTCACGCGAATCCATTTCGGCTTGCGCTGAACCGGATTATCGGGGCGATGCTCCTTCTCTGGATGGCGCGGACGCGCATCAGATTGAACCTGCGGACGATTGAGCGTGTCGACGATAGTAACCATGGATCCTAAGTGTCTTTATTCTAATCGAAGGTCAAGCCACAAAACAGTTAAGTCAGCTATGTGCTTAATGCAGGTCTTATTAGCTGCTCAAGTCGTTTTCGCGCTTTATCCGACAATGGATGCGATTTGCGGGACTTTTCGTTCATCTGAACGATGACCGTGACGGCTTGCGCCACCGGATTTCCAGCCTGAAAAACCATCTGGAACAACTTGAACGAACTTCGTCCAACAGATTTGACCGAAGTCCCAATCTCTACGCTCCCAGGCCAATTGATTTCCGAAAGGAAATCAAGTTCCAGCCGTGCAATCACGAAGGCCGCGCCTTCGTCAGCAAGCCCATCTCCGACGAGGAGTTCAACGCGTCCCGTTTCCAGAAAGGTTGCGAATACGGCATTGTTTACGTGGCCTTGTCGGTCCGTGTCGGCATATCGGAGTTTGTCGGATGCCTGCAGCGGAAACTGCTCCATGCTGCCAGGAGGATTGTCTGTCATGTCGTTTTGTCTGGTTCCGTCTCAGCAACATAAATCGACGCGGCAACACTGCCGCCCGGAGTTTCAACCATGATGGTCGTGCGGCGATATTCTATACCTTCAAAGTCATCTAGGCGTTGCCAATGATTTTTCAATTCCACCGATGTAATCAGGTGAACAGTTACTTCGTCTCCATCAGGATCCGGGAAAAATCCGGGAAAACCGAGTGCTGTCCCCCAGCCAATCTCCATCAGGCGACCGCGAACAACTCCTGTCGACCATGCTCCTTGAATCTCAGCAACCTGAACATGATTGGGTCGGCCTGGCGAAAGCGTTCCGTAAGTTGCCAGCCTGACAAAGGGATTGTTTGCAGATTGAGACATGGGTGCCACTAAGCTTCTATTTGAAAACCTTGCGCCAGACCCAGAGAAATAGGATGGCGCCTACCACGGATATGACAAGACGATCCAATATCCCGCCCGTCACATTCAGATTAAGCAGAGAAGCAAGTTCGCCACCGACCAGTGCCCCTACAAGGCCGACCACGAGACTTCCAAGGAAACCTCCGCGGCTGTTCAGGACCCGGTGAGCAACGGCCCCGGCAATCAGACCGATGATGACCGTGATGATTAATCCCATTTTCCAATCTCTCTGTTCGCTGATGATCAGCTGGACGTGGACCCTGACAAAAGAATTGCGCTCGAAAAAAGTGGCCTGAGCGCAATTCTGTTTCCTGAATTATGTGGTACTAAGCAAGCAATCTTGCAATCAATACAACAACGACTGCCCCAATCGCGGCAACGACAATTTCATTCACATAGGCATTGCCAAGGTTGAGATTGATCCCGGCGACCTTGAAAATAAAACCGCCGACGAACGCGCCGATCAGACCGGTAATCAGATAACGAACGAGACCACCGCCACCGACGACAACACTTGCCAGCCACCCGGCCAAGATGCCGATCGCGACCCATATCAAAATAGCTTTTACATCCATTACAACTGGCTCCCCTTTGCCAAAAAAACTGGGCGGCATCACGTTATCGCAATTGCCGCCCGGGTCCAGTCATTCCTGACAATATTGCCTACATGTTCAATGCACGGCCATAAGCGTCCAGAACAGATTCTTTCATCATTTCCGAAAGTGTCGGATGTGGGAAGACCGTGTGCATCAGGTCTTCTTCAGTGGTCTCCAGATTCATGGCAACCACATATCCCTGAATAAGTTCAGTGACTTCTGCCCCGACCATATGCGCTCCCAGAAGCTGACCGGTCTTGGCATCGAATATTGTCTTGACCATGCCATCAGGTTCACCAAGCGCAATCGCCTTGCCGTTACCTATGAACGGGAAGCGGCCGACCTTGACGTCGTAGCCAGCTTCCTTTGCCTTGGGTTCGGTCAAGCCAACGGACGCGACCTGCGGATTACAGTATGTGCACCCAGGTATCATGGATTTGTCCATCGGATGGACATCCTTACCCGCAATCTTTTCAACGCAGATGACACCTTCATGCTCAGCCTTGTGCGCCAGCATTGGAGGACCGGCGACATCGCCGATCGCATAAACGCCAGGAACGTTCGTGCGACCGTATCCATCAATGACGACGCAACCCCTGTCGGTTTTTACGCCGAGTGATTCCAAACCAAGGTTTTCAATGTTACCGACCACACCAACTGCAGAGATCAATTTTTCGGCGGTCAGATCCTGCTTTTTGCCGTCTTTGGTCTCAACGGTTGCAGTGACGCCGCCTGGACCTTTTTTGACGGCTGATACCTTTGCATCAAGCAGGAACTTGAAACCCTGCTTTTCCATGGATTTCTTGGCCATAGCGGAAATTTCAGGATCCTCGACCGGCATGATGTTCGGCATCATTTCAATGACGGTAACATCAGCACCCATGGTCCTGTAGAATGACGCGAATTCGATACCGATCGCGCCAGACCCCATGACGATCAGGGATTTTGGCATGGTTGGTGGAACCATGGCCTCGAAGTATGTCCAGATGTCCTTGCCATCCGGCTCGATGCCAGGGATGACGCGCGGACGCGCACCGGTGGCCACGATAACATGCTTTGCCTTGTAGACGCCTTCACCCTTTGTGCCCTTGGGCAACGGATGCTGAGGTTCCATGGCCTTCTTGGAAGTTTTGGAGACCGTGACTTCACCGACCTTTGAAACCTTGCCTTCACCCCAAAGAATGTCGACCTTGTTTTTCTTCATCAGGAAGCTGATGCCGCCATTCAGCTGGCCCGAAACGCCTCTGGAACGTTTCACGACAGCGGCCGGATCAAACGAGATGTTGTCTGCAGAAAGACCATAATCCTTGGCATGCTGCATAAAATGGTAGATCTCTGCGGACCGCAGCAAGGCCTTGGTCGGAATACAGCCCCAGTTGAGGCAGATGCCGCCCATGTGTTCGCGTTCGACAATTGCGGTCTTGAGACCCAGCTGCGCTGAACGGATTGCGGTTACATAACCACCTGGCCCGGAGCCAATGATGATTACGTCGTAGTTGGTATCAGCCATGGTGTTTTCCCCGGCGAAAGAAGTCATCGTTCAAAAACGGCGCGGCGTTGCCGCCGCGCCTGAGAGCAGGCCTTAGACCAGCATGCTCATCGGGTTTTCGATGTAGCCCTTGAAGGCGGCCAGAAGTTCGGCACCGAGCGCACCATCCACACAGCGGTGGTCGGTTGACAGTGTTACGGACATGACGGTGGCAACCGCCAGTTCGCCGTCTTTGACCACAGCACGTTTTTCGCCGGCACCGACGGCCAGAATGGTCGCATGCGGCGGGTTCACAACAGCCGAGAAGTTCTTCACGCCCATCATGCCCATGTTGGAGACCGCGGTGGTGCCACCCTGATACTCATCAGGCTTCAACTTGCGTTCTTTCGCCCGCTTGCCGAGATCCTTCATCTGGTTGGAGATGACGGAAAGCGATTTTTCTTCCGCGCTGCGAATGATCGGCGTGATCAGACCGCCCGGAATGGAAACCGCCACACCAACATCGGCATGCTTGTGAATGACCATGTTGTCGTCGGTCCAGGAGACGTTCGCATCCGGCACATCACGCAAGGAAAGCGCGAGCGCCTTGATGGTCATGTCGTTCACCGACAATTTGTAGGCGGGCTTGCCGTCCTTGTCAGTTGCCGCAGACCCGTTGAGTTGCGCTCTAAGAGCAAGCAGTGCATCCAGCTCCACATCTACCGAAACGTAGAAATGCGGGATTGTCTGCTTGGACTCGGTCAAACGCTTGGCAATGGTCTTGCGCATGCCGTCGTGCGGAACAAGTTCGTAGCTGTCTTCGTCGAAGAGCTTGAGAACCTGGTCGGCAGACTGGCCGGTAGCAGGAGCGGCAGCAGCTTTCGGTGCTTCGGCTGCAGCCGGTGCCACTTTGGCAGTTCCCGCAGCCAAAGCCGCTTCAATGTCCCGCTTCACAATCCGGCCGTGAGGACCAGACCCTGAAAGCGCCTTCAGGTCCAAACCGTTCAATTGCGCAAGCCGACGCGCCAAAGGCGACGCGAAGATACGCGAACCGTCCGTTGCGACGGGCGCCGGACCGGCCGGTGTCGGAGCTGCTGGGGCAGCGGGTGCCGGTGCAGCAGTTGCCGCTGGCGCTTCTGCGGCAGCAGGTGCAGCGGGCGCTGCACTAGCAGAACCGATTGCGCTGGCGTCTTCGCCGTCTTCCAGAAGCACAGCGATCAGTTCATTGACTCTCACGCCTTCAGTGCCCGCAGCTACGACGATCTTTCCGACCGTACCTTCGTCAACCGCTTCCACTTCCATCGTGGCCTTGTCGGTTTCAATCTCGGCGATGACATCGCCCGCTGAAACCGCGTCGCCTTCATTTACCAGCCATTTGGCCAGGTTGCCCTCTTCCATCGTCGGAGAAAGGGCCGGCATGGTGATATTGATTGGCATATCTGCCTCCCTCGCCTCAGGCTGTGTAAGTTACGGCTTTGACCGCATCGATGACTTCCGAAACATTCGGCAATGCAAGCTTTTCCAGGTTTGCCGCATATGGCATCGGCACGTCCTTGCCGGTTACACGCAGGATTGGCGCATCGAGATAATCAAAGGCCTTTTCCTGAACCTGATAAGCGATTTCAGAAGATACCGAACACATCGGGAAGGCTTCTTCAACCGTTACAATCCGGCCTGTCTTGCGAACGGAGGCAAGAACCGTGTCAATGTCCAGCGGACGAATGGTTCGCAGGTTGATCACCTCAGCGGAGATGCCCATAGCTGCAAGCTCTTCAGCCGCTTTCAAGGCATAGGTCATGCCCATGCTCCAGGACACCAGCGTCACATCAGTGCCACCGCGTTCAATTTTCGCTTTTCCGATTGGAAGAACGAAATCGTCCATGTCCGGAATTTCGAAGGAATGTCCGTAAAGGATTTCGTTTTCCAGGAAGACAACCGGGTTTGGATCGCGGATGGCTGCTTTCAACAGGCCTTTCGCGTCAGCGGCCGAGTATGGCTGGACGACTTTCAAACCTGGAACGTTTGCATACCAGGATGCAAAGTCCTGTGAATGCTGTGCACCAACGCGCGCAGCGGCACCATTTGCGCCACGGAAGACGATCGGAGCGCCCATCTGACCGCCAGACATGTAAAGCGTCTTGGCAGCTGAGTTGATGATCTGATCGAGAGCCTGCATCGCAAAGTTGAAGGTCATGAATTCAACGATTGGCTTCAAGCCAGCCATTGCAGCGCCCACACCCAGACCGGTAAACCCATGTTCTGTGATCGGCGTATCAATGACGCGCTTGGCACTGAACTCAGCGAGCAACCCTTGCGTGATCTTGTAAGCGCCCTGATATTCGGCGACTTCCTCACCCATCACGAAAACATCTTCGTCACGGCGCATTTCTTCCGCCATCGCGTCACGAAGGGCTTCACGCACGGTGGAGGATTTCATCGGCGTACCGGCAGGAATTTCAAGGTCCTCAACGGGTTCAGCAGCAACCGGGGCAGCAGGAGCAACAGGTGCTGCTGGTGCGCTCGGTGCTTCAGCTGCAACTGGTGCAGCGGCGGCAGCCGGTGCAGAAGCAGCAGCATCTATTGCACCCGCGTCTTCATCTTCGCCAAGCAGAATAGCGATCTTTTCGTTGACCTTGACGTTGTCGGTACCTTCGGCAATCAGGATTTTGCCAATTGTGCCTTCATCGACCGCCTCTACTTCCATAGTGGCTTTGTCGGTCTCAATCTCGGCGATCACATCGCCTGCAGAAACGGTATCGCCTTCGGCTTTGAGCCACTTGGCGAGTTTACCTTCTTCCATAGTCGGCGAGAGCGCCGGCATCAAAATGTCTATCGGCATGTTAATCCCCGGCGTTAGAGCAAAATGTCGGTGTAAAGTTCGGACACATCCGGTTCCGGATCGGCCTGTGCAAATTCGGCTGCCTCGGCAACTCTCGCCCGCACTTTCTTGTCGATGGCCTTGAGATCTTCTTCAGAAGCCCAGCCATTGTCGAGAAGACGCTGACGCACCTGTTCGATCGGATCGTGTTCAGACCGCATTTTCTGAACTTCGTCCTTGGAACGGTATTTCGCCGGGTCAGACATGGAGTGGCCACGGTAGCGATAGGTGACCATTTCCAGAATGTACGGGCCTTTGCCATCACGGCACCATTTCAGCGCTTTCTCTGAAGCGGCCATCACGGCACGTACGTCCATTCCATCTACTTTTTCGCCTGGAATGCCGAAGGAGGCGCCACGTTGTGAAAGATCAGTCACAGCCGATGCACGGTCGATGGATGTACCCATGCCATATTTGTTGTTCTCGATCACATAGAGAACAGGCAACTTCCAGAGCTCGGCCATGTTGAAGCTTTCGTAGACCTGGCCCTGATTGGAAGCACCGTCCCCGAAAAACGCCATGGCGACGTTACCGTTTCCACGATACTGGTTGGCAAATGCGAGTCCGGTGCCGATTGGCACCTGAGCACCGACAATTCCGTGGCCACCATAAAAATGTTTCTCCTTGGAGAACATGTGCATGGAGCCGCCCTTGCCTTTCGACAGGCCACCGCGACGCCCGGTCAACTCAGCCATTACCCTTTTAGGGTCCAGGTCCATGGCTAGCATGTGGCCGTGGTCGCGATAGCTGGTGACCATCTGATCGCCATCTATTTTCGCCATCTGCAAACCAACCACGACGGCTTCCTGCCCAATATACAAATGGCAAAAACCACCGATGAGGCCCATGCCGTATAATTGCCCGGCTTTTTCCTCGAAACGACGGATAAGAAGCATTTCGCTATAAGCGTGAAGCTCCTGGTCCTTATCGAACTTGGCGATCACAGGTCCAGCCTTCTTGGCGGAGCTGCGTGTCCGGCTTGTACCGGAACTTGATTTTCTTGCTGCGGCCATAACCCTCTTCTCGGCGTGAGTTTCCCCTAAGACACTTAGGAGCAACTTATCCTGTCGCTCCTGTCAATCCAATCCATGCATGTAGGAGCTAAAAAACGCAATAAGATATTGCATTTGATCGACAATTTTACATTTAACAGGAATTAGGTTAAGTAACAAAAATAAACTAAAATTCAGTTCACTTCGTAACGGTGCCCCGGGCGAAGCACCACAAGCTCGTTTGCATGCACCAGATTGAGGTTCAAACGCGCGCGCTCATCGAGCATGTCCGGGTCAAGGCTAGCCGGACGCAACTGGCTGACCCGCGATACCAGATCCTGACGCTCAGCCACCAGAATCGCAAGTTCCGATTCCAGATCCGAAACCTGTCGTTCGATCAGAGCGCGGCCAACCAGCCCCAATTCTCCACTCATGGCATGAAAACCAAAATACCCGAGCGCCGCAATAGCGATTGCGGGTGTGATCAAACGACGGAGAAAGGACTGCTTTCGCTGACGGGTAGCTGCTCTTGGCACTCTTAGGACCTTAACACTATACACTTGGTCTCTTGGTCGGATCACTATGCGGCTTTAGGTTTAATAGAGTCTTGAGACGGCCAATCAAAAGCGCGCTAATATTGTGAACAACCGGAGCGCCGGACATGGATCAATTTGCGACAAAACGAAAAGAGATGGTTTTACAGCAGCTTGAGCGCCGCGGCATTCAAGATGCGCGGGTTCTGGCAGCCATGGCCAAGGTCCCTCGGCATTTGTTCGTAACCACCGATCAGGATTGGCAATCCTACAGCGACAGGCCGCTGCCCATCGGTCACCGGCAGACCATCTCTCAGCCCTATATCGTTGCCCTGATGTGCGAGGCTCTAAAGCTCACGGAGAAAAGTAAAACGCTGGAAATTGGAACGGGCTCCGGATACGCCGCCGCGGTTATGGCCGAGTTGTCTGGTCATGTGACCAGCATCGAACGTATTCCCGAGCTTGCAGACCTTGCGCGCGAAAATTTGCGCATAGCCGGTTATCCGAGTATCGAGATACATTGCTCAGACGGAAGTCTCGGTTACCCGGAAAATGCCCCTTACGATGCAATTGCAGTTGCTTCAGGTGCGCCCGCAGCACCAGAGACGCTGAAGCAGCAACTAAGTATTGGTGGCCGCCTCATTGTTCCCGTCGGGACATCCAGAACCTATCAGGACCTACTCAAGATCAGTCGCATCACGGAAACAGACTACAAGACGGAAAACCTGGGCGCAGTCGCATTTGTACCGCTTGTTGGGAAGGAGGGATGGCTGGAGGAAATTTAGGCTGCTTATGAGTCGCGTTTTCTTCTGCTGTGTGTCCTATTGTACCCAACATCAGGATCACTGGACTGGTACCTGCGAATTAGTTCGCTTTCTTTTTTCGTCACAGCTTCCTTTTCCGATGCCTCAAACAGAATTTCCTTGCGAACACTGAAATCCTTCAACTGTTCCAAAGTGAAATCGGCTTCAACAATCGCATTGTTCCAAGATCCGAAGTAGCGCAATGAATGGCCTTCCCCGCCAATGTCCTTTCCGATGTATATCTTGCCGTTTGGAAAGGTCAGTTTGTATACGACGTAACCAAGCTTTGGCATCGGTCCGGCTCCAGCTCCTACTGAGACACGCTTGAAGTTTTGAAATGAACTTCAAAAGGGCTTTGAAACGCCTCTTTCAGCATTGCCCGAAAACCGTTGCGCTCAGGCATGTCAGCAAACTCCTCGCGGTTTATTGCATGACTCATTTTAATAGCGTGATCAATCGCGGAATTTTCAGCCGCATCGGCTATTTCTTCGGTCACCTTAAACTTCGCATTCGCCACGGTTCCAGCCACTATCACTCCTCACGAAAACCTAAGCCGCCGCCAGTCTCGCAAGCTTTGTCAGAACCGTCGCCGTCCCTTTGAGCCGCGTATCGGTCTTTTCCCAGTCACGTGTCAGGACAACGCGCTGGTCAGGCCGGATCTTGGCCAGGACGCCCTGCTCTGCAATGTAGGACACCAAGCCTCCTGGATTGGCGAATTCGCTGTTGCGGAAGCTGACGACAATGCCTTTTGGTCCGGCGTCGACTTTCTCGACATTTGCCTTGCGGCAAAGCCCCTTGATGTAGACGATCTTGAGAAGATGCTCGACTTCCTCCGGCAGTGGACCAAACCGGTCAATCAGCTCGGCGCCGAAACTATCGATCTCTTCAATTTCAGTCACATCACCCAGGCGGCGGTAGAGCTGCAGGCGAAGCTGAAGATCGGCAACATAACCATCCGGAATCAGAACAGGCGTCCCGATATTGATCTGTGGTGACCATTTCTCTTCGCCGAGGTCCGCGCCGCCATTCTTTAGCTGGGCAACAGCTTCTTCCAGCATTTGCTGGTAAAGCTCAAAGCCCACCTCCTTGACGTGACCCGACTGCTCTTCGCCGAGCAGGTTCCCTGCCCCGCGAATATCCAGATCATGACTGGCCAACTGAAAACCAGCACCAAGGGTCTCAAGAGACTGAAGCACTTTCAAACGGCGCTCGGCTGTTGTCGTCAATACCTTGTTGGCCGGAACGGTAAAGAGCGCATAAGCACGGTTCTTTGAACGGCCAACCCGGCCGCGCAACTGATAGAGTTGCGCCAGGCCAAACATGTCAGCCCGGTGAACGATCAACGTATTTGCCGTTGGAATATCGAGACCGGATTCCACGATAGTCGTCGACAGAAGCACGTTGTATTTGCCTTCGTAAAAGGCGTTCATCACGTCTTCCAGTTCACTCGGTGGCATTTGCCCGTGAGCGACGGCAACTTTCAATTCCGGAACGCTTTCTGCCAGAAATTCCCTGCGCTCGGCCAAATCGGCCAGACGAGGGCAGACATAGAAACTCTGCCCACCACGATAATGTTCGCGCAGCAACGCCTCGCGCACGACAAGCGGATCAAACGGCGACACGAACGTGCGCACTGCCAACCGGTCCACAGGCGGTGTTGCGATCAACGATAGTTCCCGCACGCCGGTAAGAGCCAGCTGCAGCGTTCTGGGAATTGGCGTGGCTGACAGCGTCATCACATGGACGTCGGATTTCAGCTCCTTGAGCCGCTCCTTGTGCTTCACGCCGAAATGCTGTTCTTCATCGATGATCAGGAGACCAAGGTCCCGGAACTGAATTGATTTGCCGAGCAAGGCATGTGTACCAACGACTATGTCAATAGACCCGTCTGCTATGCCCTTTTTCGTTTGCGTCAGTTGGCGGGTCGGCACGAGCCTCGACGCATGCGCGACATTGATCGGCAACCCGTGAAAACGTTCAGTGAATGTCTTGTAGTGCTGACGCGCGAGCAGCGTTGTCGGGACAACGACAGCCACCTGGCGGCCTGACATGGCCGCGACAAAAGAGGCTCTGAGCGCAACTTCCGTTTTGCCAAATCCAACATCACCGCAAATCAACCGGTCCATCGGTCTTCCCGAGGTAAGATCATCAAAGACCGAGTCGATGGCAGTCAGCTGATCTTCGGTTTCCTCGTATGGGAAGCGCGAGGCAAATTCGTCATAGACACCTTCCGGCGTGTCCACGACAGGCGCGGTCTTGAGCGCACGTTCTGCAGCGGTCTTGATAAGACCGTCTGCGATTTCCAAAATACGTTTTTTAAGTTTCGACTTCCGCGCCTGCCAGGCACCGCCGCCGAGCTTGTCCAGCTGCGCTTCCTGATCCTCTGAACCATAACGTGACAGGAGCTCAATGTTCTCAACGGGCAGGTAAAGCTTGTCACCACCCGCATATTGCAGCTCCAGGCAATCATGCGGAGCACCCACCGCCTCAATGGTCTTCAGTCCGAGGAACCGGCCAATTCCGTGCTCAAAATGGACGACAAGATCGCCTTCCGAGAGACCGGTCGCCTCGGTGATAATATTGGCGCCCTTGGCCTTGCGCCTTGATTTGCGGACCAGACGGTCACCGAGAATGTCCTGTTCGCCGATAAAGGCGATGTTCTTGAGCTCAAAGCCATGTTCGATGCCGAGAACACAGAGCGCCGAAGTTTTCGCAGAAAGCGCTTCAACACCCTTAAGCGTGTCGACTTCCTGAACAGACCCCAGCCCATGATCGCCAAGAATTTGTCCCAACCGGTCGCGTGATCCATCCGACCAGCAGGCAATCACCGTGCGCTTGCCTGCTTTCTGCAAGTCACGCACATGGCTCGTCAGTGCATCGAAGATATTGACGTCGCCTGCTGTTCGCTCCGCGGCGAAACTTCTGCCCTGGCGCCCGCTTAGCTCGATCACCGTCTTTCCGGTTCCAGGCGGTGGCGTAAAAGGATCGAGTGAGGCACATGCGGTATCCGCTATTGCGGCAGTCCATTCGTTTTCCGAAAAATACAAGCTATCAGGCTCAATCGGCATATAGGGAACGGTGCCGGCGCTCGTTCCAAGTTCACGTGCGTCCTGCCGGGCCTTGTAGTGCTCGGCAATCTGGTCAACCCGTTCGTGCACAGCATCGGCCGCGTTGGTATCGAGAACGATTGGCGTATCGCCGATATAGTCAAACAGATTTTCCAGCCGCTCGTGGAACATCGGAAGCCAATGTTCCATGCCTGCATAACGACGTCCGTCACTGATCGACTGATAGAGTACGTCTTCCCGGCTGGCCGCTCCAAAGTTAGCCAGATAGGAACGGCGGAAACGCGATATGGCCTCTTCCGATAGAACCACTTCGCTCATAGGAACCAGATCCAGGCGTTTCAACTGTTTGGACGTTCGTTGCGTCTCTGCATTGAAGGATCGGATTGATTCCAGCGTATCTCCGAAGAAATCCAGACGCACAGGCTCTTCGGACCCCGGCGCATAAAGATCGACAATACCGCCACGAACCGCATATTCCCCGGTTTCCCTGACGGTTGGCGTGCGGGAAAACCCATTCATCTCCAACCAGTTGGAGATTGATGTCATATCAATCTGGTTACCAGGTGCCATGGAGAACGTCTGATCAGCCATGAACGACCGCTCGGGGACTCGTTGAATTGCCGCGTTCAATGTCGTCAGGAGAATCGTTTTCTTGCCGTCTGGAATGCCACGGGCAAGCTGACCGAGCGCTAGAAGACGCCGCGCACTGATTGCCGAGTTCGGAGAAACCCGGTCATACGGCAGACAGTCCCATGCTGGCAATTGCAGGATTTCAACATCCGGATTGAAGAAACCGAGTGCTTCGCTGACCATCGCCATGCGCGTCGCGTCACGCGCCACAAAGACAAGCGAAAGGCCCTTCGCATCACTTTCATCAAGCAATCTGGCAAGCGCATAGCTTTCGGCACCATCCGGCACACCGGCCAGTGTTACGTTGGCCCGGTTATTAAGTAGGCTGTCGAACACAGCAACGTCCTTGTAATTTTTAACTTACGAACCCGGCCGGGCCGGTTGCTTCGTGGTAGGCGATAATCCGACGGTAGAGCGGACCATCCCATTCTTCAGGCAGTGGTTTGCGTCCTGTCATCCAGGCGTAAAGATCCTGATCATTCGCTGTGAGTAGATGCTCAAGTTCCTGGAGCTCATCTTCCGTCAGCTTGTCGATCTCTTTGTTGGCAAAGCCACCCAGCAATAGGTCCATTTCCTTCATGCCGCGATGCCAGCATCGAAATAGAATTTTCTTGAGCCGAGGATCCCGTGTGTCTTGTGTATTGTCGTTGTGAGCACCGGAAACTTCGGACATGAAAGACCTATCTACGTACAGTGGATCGGCAAGGTTCGAGAGACAAGGCGCCTCTGGACAGGTATGCCGGAGCAGGTGAAATCGTGACGGATATATAGCCTCCGACACCTGGCTTGTCAGCGCTTTAGTTCACAGAATGTTCTATTTGTTGCGAAACAGGCTTTCTTCGTGGCAGAACAACTGTCCCAGACATTGATTGAACCAATTTTAGCCGAAGGTCACCAAGTCAACGATGCGCCCACCGGTCCTTGATCCCCTTTTTGCTCCTGTCTCCACATTGCCCGGGATTGGTCCGAAAATCGCCAAGCTGGTTTCCGGCCTGGTCGGTGGTCAGCCTGACAAGGAAGCAACTGTTGCCGACCTTTTGTTTCACATCCCGCACAACCTCATTGACAGGCGACATAGACCGGGAATTGCGTATTCGGAAAACGGTGACATCGTCACGCTGGACGTGACCATCGGCCGGCACATGGCGCCTCCCCGGCATTCGAAAGCGCCATACAAGATCTCCGCATACGACGACACCGGTGAAATCACCTTCGTATTCTTCCATCCCCGCCATGACTGGTTGCTAAAAACATTTCCCGAGGGCGAGAGACGGATCGTCTCCGGTAAGGTCGAGTGGTTCAACGAGCGTCCACAAATGGTGCATCCGGACTATTCCCTAAGCCCGGAGGAAGCTGAACAGATGCCCGCAATTGAACCGGTCTATCCATTGACCGCAGGGCTTGCCGCAAAAACCCTGCAAAAGGCGATGCGTGCTGCAATAGAAAAACTGCCGCACCTGACTGAATGGCTGAACGAGCCATACTTGCGCCAGACCGCATGGCCTAACTTTGATGAAGCGTTACGCACACTTCATGAGCCAAAGGAACAGCAGGATATCGAGCCGCAGTCGCCTTATATGCAGCGATTGGCTTATGACGAACTGCTCGCCAGTCAGCTGGCGCTTGCGATGGTCAGGGCGAACATGCGCACATTGGGCGGCGTTGCGCGCACGCCCTCAGGCGACCTGCAAAAAGCTGTCATCGACGCCCTGCCCTTTGATCTGACTGGTAGTCAGGCCAACGCCATCAAGGAGATCAACGAAGACCTTGCCGAACCCGTGCGCATGCTGCGTCTTTTGCAAGGAGACGTAGGCTCGGGAAAAACCGTTGTTGCGCTGGCCGTGTTGGCGCAGGTTATAGAATCCGGCGCCCAGGGCGGTCTGATGGCACCCACCGAGATTCTTGCCCGGCAACACTTTGCCTCCATGTCACCGCTTTGTGAGAAAGCAGGCATCCGCCTCGCGTTGATGACGGGCAAGGACACGCAAAAAGAGCGTCGTATTCGCCAAGAAAAACTGGACGCAGGAGAAATCGACCTGGTTGTCGGTACACATGCCCTGTTCCAGGGGACTGTCACATTCAAAAACCTCGGGATGGTGGTTGTCGACGAACAACACCGGTTTGGGGTTCATCAGCGCCTCGCGCTTTCTGGAAAGGGTCAGGGCGTCGATGTGCTTGTGATGACAGCTACACCAATCCCACGCACGCTCGTCCTAACCTGTTTCGGTGACATGGATGTCTCACGACTGACGGAAAAACCCGCCGGTCGCAAACCGATCAAGACAGTATCGGTTTCCCTTGACCGGCTGGAGGAGATCATTTCCCGTGTCGGGGCTGCGATTGCCGACGGACAGAAGGTCTATTGGGTCTGCCCGCTTGTGGAGGAATCCGAGAAAATCGACCTGGCGGCTGTTGAAGACAGGCAAAGGGTTTTGGAACACGCTCTGCGGCAGCGGATATCCCTGGTGCATGGCCGTATGACAGCCGATGAGAAAGATGCTGCAATGGCAGCCTTCAAGTCGGGTGAAACCAAAGTTCTTGTTGCTACAACGGTCATCGAGGTCGGTGTCGATGTGCCGGATGCAACAATCATCGTCATCGAACATGCAGAACGGTTCGGCCTTGCCCAACTTCATCAGCTCCGGGGCCGGGTTGGCCGCGGTGAAAAACCGTCTTCATGCGTCCTGCTATATAAGGGACCGCTCGGCGAAACCGCAGGCGCACGGCTTTCCATCATGCGCGAAACCAATGACGGCTTCCTGATCGCAGAAGAAGACCTGAAGCTGCGCGGTGGCGGTGAAATTCTTGGAACACGCCAATCGGGCACCCCGGGTTTCCGCATTGCGCGCGCCGAGGAACACGCCGACCTTATGGAAGTTGCCCGTGATGACGCACGATTGATCCTTGAAACCGACCCGGAGCTGCAATCCGATCGCGGTGTGGCTCTTCGCTGTCTGCTTTATCTATTCGGCAGGGATGCTGCGATCAGGCTGTTGCGTGCGGGCTAGTCAGGCGTCTTCAGGTTTTCTGATCTTTGCCAGTTTCTCGGGGTCCGCGATCACATCCTCAAGAACGTCCGGCAAATCCGGCGCAACGAGACCTGCCGAAATCACGAGTTTGGCCGCGTCCTCAACCCCCATGCTGAGCTCAATCACTTCATCCTTGGGGACGAAGAGAAGGAAACCGGAGGTTGGATTGGGCGTGGTCGGCAGAAACACGGCAACGGTCTCGGCTTTGCTTTTGAGGTGTTTCGCGACTTCGCCCCTGGTGTCCGTTGCGATAAACACGATCGCCCATAGGCCCCGGCGCGGATATTCAATCAGCGCCGCCTTGGAGAAGCTGCTGCCTCTTTGGTCAAGTACCGTCTGAAAAATCTGCTTCAAGCCACTGTAAACATTACGAACAAGCGGCATTCTTCCAACCAGGTTTTCCCCGATTGAAAGTAGGCTTCGCCCCAGGAAGTTGGCAGCAAAAAAGCCGACAATCGTCAACACGAAGATCGCGACAATCAAGCCAAATCCGGGAATGGAAAAAGGCAGATAGGTTTCAGGATTGTAATCCTTGGGAACAAACGGCTTAACCCAGCCATCAACCCATTTGATAAAGGTCCACGTCAACCACAAGGTGATGCCGATAGGACCGGTAATCACCAGCCCGGTCAAAAAATAGTTTCTCAATCGCGTCGCTGCGCGCGGGCGATGATGGACTATCTTATGCGTGTCATCTGTCTTATCTTTGTTGCGACTCATCGGCTAAACCAGAAATTCCTTATTGGTGCATGTCTTTCCACCAGACAGCACTTAGATAATCATCTTTATCGCGGTGCGGTATCCCTCGTCTGACTAATTTTCAGCGAAATACGCAAAAAGTGTCGAATTCGGAGACAGTGTTGCGGCGATTCACATTCAAACTTCTGGGAACAGGATGCGTTGGTGTTGGTATTGCCGGTGCTTTCCTACCCATTCTTCCCAGCACCATATTCTTCATTATGGCAGCAGCTTGTTTCGCACGCTCATCTCCTGCGTTGGAAGACAAAATTCTCAAACATCCTGTATTTGGCCCACCAGTTGTTGCCTGGCGGGAATATGGCGCTATTTCCACCCGTTCCAAGATCATAGCGCTTGCCGGCATGGCATTCGGGTTTGGCCTATTTTATTATTCAGCTAACCCAAACCCTTGGCTGGCGATCACTGTCGCAATTTTCATGCTTGGTTGCGGAATTTATGTGGCGACACGCCCCTCAGGCCCAAAAGAAAACCTTGCTGAGTAAGGGCAACTGGTCCCTGCCAACTTTCAAAATCAACAAGACGTTCTTTGACCCTGTGCTTTGTTGCACATGCCAGGAAGTGGGTTGGACTATTTAGTCAAAGCTTCAAGTGTCCGGTATCAACCTCTTTCCAAGCGGCACGGCAGCATCTTCTTCGAAACCGAGCTTTTCATAGAATTTCATCACAGGCTCGTTGCCCCTGCGGACGAACAGGTTGATCTTGGGGCACCCGAGATCAACAAGAAACGCCTCGCAGTGGTCCATTAGAAGCTTACCGAGGCCGCGCGACTGACAGTCAGGATCGATGGCCAGGTAATAAATCGACCCGCGATGACCATCATAGCTCACCATCACCGCCCCAATGACGACAGCGCCCCTTAGCAGAACAAAGAATGCTCCATTTTTATCGGTAAGTTTCCGGTCAATGTCTTTGTTTGGGTCGTTCCAAGGCCGGATCAGACCACACCTATCCCATAATCGGATCACCTGGTCTCGATGGTTTTCTTCAAATCCCGCAATCTTAAATTCATCAGTGGATTCCATCGACTATTCAACCGTCACTGATTTGGCCAGATTTCGCGGCTGATCCACATCTGTGCCCATGAACACAGCCGTGTGGTAAGCAATCAACTGGACCGGTAGTGCATAGATGATCGGAGCGACAATGTCCGTCATGCCGGGCAGAATAACGGTGTTTTCGGCTACACCCCCGCTTTCTGATGCACCACGTTCATCGGTAATCAAGATAATCCGTCCACCACGGGCGGCAACTTCCTGCATGTTTGAAACGGTTTTCTCGTAAATCGCATCATAGGGAGCAATTACAAAAACCGGCATATTCTCGTCGATCAGCGCTATCGGGCCGTGTTTCAATTCACCTGCCGCATATCCCTCTGCATGAATATAGGACAATTCCTTGAGCTTGAGAGCACCTTCCAGTGCAAGTGGAAAGCTCGTCGAGCGACCCAGGTAAAGCGCGTTGTTAGCCTTTGAAAGCGGATGAGACAATTTTTCAATGTCAGTTTCGGCAGCGAGCGCTTTCAAGGCAAGGCTCGGCACTTCCGTAAGCTCCGCAACCAGTTCTCTTTCCCGCTCAGCTGAAAGAACGCCACGTTCGCGACCGGCCTGCAGCGCGAGCGCAGCCAACACAGCAAGTTGGCAGGTGAAAGCCTTGGTTGAGGCGACACCAATTTCCGGCCCGGCAATCGTCGGGAAAACCATATCCGATTCACGGGCAATCGTACTTTCAGGAACGTTCACGACGGCACCGATGGCAGCTCCCCGTTCCTTGCAGTAACGCAGCGAGGCCAGTGTGTCCGCGGTTTCTCCAGATTGGGAAATGAATAGCGCTGCATCTCGCTCACTGACCGGCGCTTCGCGATAACGGAACTCGCTGGCAATATCAATATCCACTGGCAGGCGCGCATATTTCTCGAACCAGTATTTTGAAACAAGACCGGCAAGATAAGCAGTTCCACAAGCAGAGACGATCAGACGCGAGAGATCCGCAAACTTCAGTTTTTCACTTCCAGCCACCTTGGCCTGCTGGGTTCCATAATCGAAATACCGCGACAGCGTATGACCAAGCACTTCCGGCTGTTCATGGATTTCCTTCGCCATGAAGTGTTTGTAATTGCCCTTGTCCATCAAGCTCGACGTCACTGAGGACCTGGCTTCCGGACGGTCGACTTTCTGATTTTCCTGGTCAAAAACCTGAACGCTATTTCGCGTAAGGACGGCCCAGTCCCCCTCTTCCAGGTAAGTGATCCGATCAGTAAACGGCGACAAGGCAATCGCATCGGAGCCAAAGAACATCTCCCCCTCGCCATGGCCTATCGCAAGCGGAGACCCTTTCCTTGCGCCAATTAACAGGTCTTCTTCCCCGGCAAACAACAGGGCCAGTGCGAAAGCCCCTTTCAGTCTCGGCAATAACTCTGCAACGGCCTCCTGAGTTGGAAGACCTTTTGCAATCGCAAGGTTCAGGAGATGCGCGACAACCTCTGTATCTGTCTCAGTGTCCAGTATCGCACCTGCTGCCACGATTTCCTCGCGCAACTCGAGATAGTTTTCGATGATGCCGTTATGCACAACTGCGACAGAGCCAGCCTGGTGGGGGTGCGCGTTGGAAACAGTCGGTGCGCCATGTGTTGCCCACCTGGTGTGGCCAATTCCGGAATTTCCGGCCAGAGGTGTTTTTTCCAGAACAGCTTCGAGGTTACGAAGTTTACCTTCTGCTCTGCGGCGAACGAGTGCGCCTTCGACAAGTGTGGCAACGCCTGCAGAATCGTAGCCGCGATATTCCAGTCGCTTGAGCGAATCTACAATCCGCGGCGCGGCTTCAATCTTGCCAAGCACACCTACGATTCCGCACATGAAGAAAGTCCTTTAAAATATATCCGAATTGATCGCCCTGCTTTAGACCACAGGATGCTGCAGGCTGAAATCAAACCCTGTTTCAGAAAATGACAGGGTTACTTTTCAGTAGATCCACTTCAGGACTTGGAATCTTTCGCAGCTTTAAGCTTTTCGCGCAGTCGTTTTGCCTTGCCTTCTTTCACCACTTGCTTGGAGCGTCCTAGCGCAAGGGAATCGCGCTGAACGTCGTCCGTGATCACACTGCCAGCGGCAACAAAGGTGCCGTTACCAAGCTTAACTGGTGCAACGAGAGTCGAATTGGACCCGACAAAGCTTCCAGCACCGATTTCCGTGCGGTGTTTCAGATAACCATCATAATTACAGGTGATCGTTCCAGCACCGATATTTGACTTGGAGCCAACACTCGCATCGCCCACATAACTCAGGTGATTGGCTTTCGCGCCGGACCCAAAAGTCGCATTTTTCACTTCAACAAAATTTCCAACGCGGGTATCTGCGCCAAGAACGGTGCCTGGGCGCAGCCGAGCGTAGGGACCAACGACGGCGCCGGAACCGACTTGAGCACCTTCAAGGTGACTAAAGGCGCGGATCTTTGCCCCTGTCGTTACCCGAACGCCAAGACCAAAAACCACATTCGGTTCAACCGTTACGTCCGGCTCCAGAACCGTGTCATGAGAAAAGAAAACAGTATGTGGAGCCTGAAGTGATACACCACTTTCCATTGCCTCCAGGCGCATGCGGCGCTGAAAATCATTTTCGCAGGAAGCGAGTTGTACCCTAGTGTTGATACCCTGGGTTTCAACTTCAGTTCCTCGAACCGCAGCAACTGTCAAACCGCGTTTGTTTGCGATTTCAACAGCATCGGTCAGATAGAATTCGCCATTTGCATTTTCGTTGCCGATTGCTGTCAGCAATGACAAGGCATGCTTCCCTGAAAATCCCATGATTCCGGAATTGCAAAAGGTGATCTGACGCTCTGCTTCGGAGGCATCTTTTTCCTCACGAATGGCAACCAGTCGACCCTCCTTGGCCAAAAGCCTTCCATATCCAGTGGGGCTTTTGGTCTCAAATCCCAGGACAACAAGATCAGCGCCGTTCTGAAGGGCTTGTCGCACCGTGCTGATTGTCCTGGAAGTCACGAGTGGTGTATCGCCAAACAGAACCAACACATCATCGGCAGGAATTTCCAAAGACGCTTTGGCTGCAAGCGCAGCATGTGCAGTTCCCAGTCTTTCACTTTGAACATAACAACGCGCTGTAGGGACAAGCTCATGAACAAGATTTTCAAGCGCAGGCATATCGGGACCGGTAACTGTCGAAATTCGGTCCGAACCGGCATTCTGCAGTGCTTTCAACACATGCCCGACGAGCGGTAGCCCCCCGATTTCGTGCATGACTTTGGGGAGGTCGGATTTCATCCGCGTGCCCAAACCGGCAGCGAGAATGATTGAAAGACAAGAACGAGCTGTCATGAAGGTCCCATTGTAAAAGCGACGGGCTGCGCCCGATCAATTCGCATCTATATGCCCCGATCCACAGAACATTGAAAGATCTACCCCTCAAGTCATTCCGGTTTCAGTTTCATTAACCATAATTCTTCACTGATACGGTATCGTGAAACAGATTCGCCATCAGAATCAGGAAACTGGCGCTTTGCTTGAGCCGAATACAAAAAGAACAATGCAGGAAATTGTGAGGGAGACGTTCACTCCCACGCGAGTCGGCTTGCTGTCCTGGGCCTTTGCTGCCGTCTTAATGGGGACGGTCGGCGTTGCTTCTTATCAATTTGGCAGCGGCCCAATTGAGATGGAGAACTCTTCTGGTACAGGAATGCTAGCCTCCGGCGTTGCGCTACCTCCTGTTGGCGACATCGAAACAACTGCTTCAATCGGAGCCCGTGGGCAACGCCCTTCAATCGCTATTATGAATTTGCCGGAAAATCGCGCAAACCGGGCCTCCACTGAAATCAATCAGAGCCAGATTGAAGTCATGCAGAAGGAAATCGTCGGCCTTCGTCGACGTCTGATGGATTTGTCAGAGCAGAACGGGATCTATTCCAAACGCATTGCAGCTCTCGAAAAGGAAGTCGCCGTTTCGAAACTCTCTGGTCTGACTGGATCAGCGCAGGCAAATGCCTCGGTCAAAAGCATGCCCGTAGAACCGGCTCCAGGCGTAGTGAGAACAAATTCCGCCCCAGTCGACACTGATCCAATTGTCGCGCGACCAGACACGAATGATCTGCCAATTGTTGTTTCCGGCAAACCTGAGACATCAGAAACTCCGCCGCGATTGATCAGCATTTACCAGGACAGCAGGTCCGTGGATACCGGAGAAGATATATCCGCCGTCATCCGCGAGCCTGTTCGGATTGTAACGCTGCCTCAGCCAGAGGCAGACGAACAACCGGTTGTGACTGGATCAATTCCGACGACGACCGCCGATACGCTGCCAGAAGTGTTTGATACCACGCCGACCCGAACCACACTTGAGCCAAAGATCATTATACCGTCAGGCGCCGTAGGCAGATTGCGCAGCGGATCAGACAGTCAATTGAAAAGAAGCGACTTTGGTGCCGTCATTGGTCAATACAGATCAACAGCATCTGCGGCAAAAGCCTGGGCAGACTTCAAGGAACAAAACGAAGAACGGATGAAGGATCTCAGACCACTTCTTCTTGAGCGGCAAGTTCCTGAAGGCGGTATTTCTCTTCTTGTAGGTCCCTTTGGCAATGCGGCAGACGCTGCAGTGGCCTGCCTGCATCTGCTTGATGTCACTGACTTATGCCACCCTGCTCTATATGCAGGTGACCCGTTGATTACGGCGGCAAAGTTCCGGGATTCTGCATTCCAAAATTAGCACCAAAGCCGATAGTCAGTCGAAGACAGAGCATTTTTTCAGGACAGTTTTGATTGATCCGCTGTACTGACGCGCACTGTGGGATTTTCCTGACGTCAGATCACCCAAAGGTCTGGAACGCCGGAAAAGTATCCAAAAGCCAATAAGACAGCACTGCCATCTGACCGGTGAGGAACATGATACCGGTAAGAACGAGCATGCCACCCATGGTTTTCTCCACCACCCCCATGTGTTTGCGAAACCGTTTCATGAAATTCAAAAAAGGACCCGCAAAAAGCGAAGCGATCAAAAACGGAATACCAAGGCCGATAGCATAGGCGCTCAGCAAAAGGATCCCCTGCCCAACCGTATCTTTGGCGGCCGCAAAAGACAGGATCCCTGCCAGAACAGGACCAATGCAGGGTGTCCAGCCAAAACCAAACGCCAGACCCATTACATAAGCACCAAGTGGACCTGCTGGTTTTCTGGAAACTTCGAAACGTGCTTCCCGGTAGAGAAGGCCAATTCGGAATACACCCAGAAAATGCAATCCCATTACAATGATGACTGCCCCGGCGATATACCCAAGAAAATCAAGGTACTGCCTGATAAATTGACCAAGCAGGCTGGCGGTGGCTCCCAGTAGTACAAACACAGTCGAGAACCCAAGAACGAATACCAGCGAGGTCAGGAATACTTTTCTCGCTGCTGCGCTGTTCTCTTCCTCGTCGTTGGCCAACTCTTCCAGCGAGACTCCCGCCATATACCCCAGATAGGGCGGCACCAGAGGTAAAACGCAAGGGGACAAGAAGGACACAACACCGGCCAGTACCGCTATCAAAATCGACGTCTCTTCCAGGATCATGAACTATTCCGGCCTTTATCAAAGCCAAGCAGGTCAATTCCAGCTTGCTTGCAGTACATTGGTTTAGTCCCATCCCATGCATAGACAAAGACACAAGCTGCTCACCTTTTGGAGAGCTGCCGATAAATCCATGTGCTAGTCCTGTTGGACGGGGCTCGTTGCCGCCACTAGGCCCTGTTCCTGAAAATACTTCAATGCGCCAGGATGTAGCGGCACGGCTTTATCGCGCTTTACCAGGTCATCCACCTTGAGATTGCTCAAGGCCAGATGCAATTGCGTGAGCGCGGCAAAATTCTCATGAACAGCCTTCACCAGTGTATAAACGATCCGGTCCGGCATCTTTGACGATGTCACCAGAGAAGCGACGACACCAAAAGAGTTTGTGGGTTCAGATAGGCCATACAGGCCCCCAGGGATAGCGATCTTCATGTAGCTGGGCATGGTCTTAGTCAATCCAGCGAGGGATGCCTGCTCGAACCCCAACAATCGAATTCCACATTGCTCTTGCGTCTCTTCAATCAGACGCGCCGGGTGTCCAATGAGAACAAAATAGGCGTCAATTTTGTCCGAACAAAGCGCCTCGGCAAGCTCGGAGGGCTTCAGGTCGGACAGTTTCGTCTGATCCTGGTCGCTCCACCCCAGTCCTTCACTAAGCGCGTTCCAGGAAGCCGCAGATCCTGACCCTTTGCCGCCGACGTCAACCCGATGACCTTTCAGATCGTCAAATGCATGAAAGTCCGAACCGGAACGCACAACAACCGTTGCGACTTCTGAGTGCAGCGAAAACACTGCGCGCAACTCCTTGAAAGGACCGTTGGCTTGAAATGCTGAAGTTCCCTGATAGGCGTGTTTTTGCCAATCAGATTGAACAAAACCAAATTCCAGTTCTCCGGACTTGATCTTGTTCAAATTCGAAATCGATCCCAATGTGCTTTCAGCGGAACAGCGCACACCGTGCTCAACTCTGTTCGCATTCACTATCCGGCAAGTTGCGGCACCAGAGGGGTAATAGACACCGGTAACACCACCGGTGCCGATGGTAACGAAACTCTGATCCGCAGCATATGAGGTTTCAGCGACGAATAACTGGGCTACAAAGAACGCAGAACAAGCAAGGCCAGCAGCCCTAAAACGCGCTCTTGGATTATGCTTTGGACTAAATTGCGTTTCAATTTGTGAGTAATATTTTTTTATCAATCGTAGAGGCACGCTGGCTCCTAATACACATGATTGAAGGAGTAACATCGACAAGCGATAACAAAGCAATCACGGAAAAACCAGCCTTTCGACCTCATCAAGCAGAACGACTGAAATCGAACACAGCAAATTTCAATCGGAATTCCGGGAATATAAAAAGGCGCTGACGCGCCTCCACCATTCAATCAAAAATAACAATCAATAATATACAGGCCCCTACCCCAGCCCGCCAATCAGGTCGGCTTAGTCGTTCCGCCCTCCACTGATGACTTCAAACAGTTTACCGCGAAGCTCTTCGTCTGCAGCCCCCTCACGAAGCCCTTGCCGCCATTGATCAAGGATCAAACGCAGTCCAAGTGTTTCACGATTGTGAGGCAAGTCACCGATGAACGAAGCAAAAAACGCATCAAGGTGTTCCCGGTCGATCAAACCCTGGTCAATCAGGCCATGAATCAGGGTCATTGTCGCCGCGATATGGCCCTTTACAAAATCAAACTCTACAGAACTTGTAGGCGTATCCATTGTTGTCGTTTGCATGTTACCTCTCTTGTACCCGGCAACGTTACCCCACAACGATATAGTGCGCTACCTGACAGTTTTTGCAGGAGAATGATCGTTATTTTCTTAAAAATGAATCTTTACAACTAGTACTTAGTACTTTTGTTTAATCTGCATTCATTTCCATTGTAGTTTATCTAATATGCAGCCATTTTTTTATTAACCATTACTACTTTTTCTTCAATATTCGCCACAAACAGCTCCTGAAAAACACGATGTGTGACAGTTTTTCGTAAGCCTGTTGAAAAAATCAATTTTGCCTCTTGCATTGTCCTCTGGGTCGGCATAAACACACGCCACTGACGCGGTGGCGCCAACAAAAATACGCGCAAAACTGCTTCCGGAAAATGGTGAGAGCCGATAGCTCAGCTGGTAGAGCAACTGACTTTTAATCAGTAGGTCCAGGGTTCGAACCCCTGTCGGCTCACCAATTTCCCCCAAAAAATCAACAACTTACATAGATACTGGAACCCAGAGATTGACAGTCTCTGCGATTTGGGTTCCGATCCGGGTTCCGGAGGGCTTGCCTTGGACACCCTGAAAATGACCGATCGCTGGCTTCAGACGCTCAAGCCGGCAGCCACGCGACAGGAATTTGCCGACGCACTGATCCCCGGGCTCCGGCTCCGGATTGGCGCACGAACGCTATCCTGGTCGGCGCTGGTGCGCGGGCCGAAGGGACGAAAGCGGATTGGGCTCGGAAAATATCCGGCAATCGGGCTGAAAGAGGCCCGTATTCTTGCCAATGAAGCAGCCGAAAATATGCGAACGGAAAGCCCAACCAACAGCGACGCCGAGAGCCACGCGGTTGGCTCTGTGCGTGATCTGTTTTCCTTCGTCATTCAGCAGATGAAGTCCGAGGGCATTGCCTCTGTCGGCGAGTATGAAGGCTACCTCGTCAAGCGGAGCAATAGTGCACTCAATGTCATTGGTATCGATGAGGATGGCAGTGATCGAGCGGCCAATGAAATCACACCGGATGACGTCACCACCTGGCTTCGGATCTTTCATGACGCGGGATCCCAGACAGGGCACCCGCGCGCCTATCTGTCCGCCGCCTTCAGCCGCGGTCTATCCGCTGATTACGACCCCACCAATCCCAATCCGGATGTTCGGTTCAACCTGACTGCCAATCCGGTCACCCATGTCGGTGGCAAGATGAAGGGCCAACCACGCCATCGCACACTCACCCTGGAGGAGCTGTCCGGCTTCTGGCATGGTTTCAGCGGCCGGGGTGTGAGTCCGTCCATGAAACTTGTCTTCCGACTCCTTATAAGTATGGGAGGTGTGCGCATTACAGAGATCCTCTACAGCCGCAAGGACTGGTTTCAACAACGCGCCGATGAAACCTGGCTCTGTCTGCCCAGAACCAAAAATGACCGCGCGCACGATCTCCCACTGACTGAATTTGGATTAGCTGCTTATCAGGCTGCCTTGCAAATTTCCGATCCCGCCAGCCCCTACCTCTTTCCCAAACACCACAATCCGGATGAACCGCAAACCCTGAACAGCATCAGCCAGTCAACCCGAAAATGGTGTGATCGAAACAAGGTCGAGCGCTTTCAGCCGCGGGATCTGCGCCGAACCATCAAGACATTGCTGATTGAACGCAATCCCCAGCTCAACAGGGACTGGATCGATGTCTGGCACAATCACGGCCAGGCCGCGGACGTTGCCCGCAAACACTATGACCGGGCTGAATACGTCTCGGTGAAGCAGGCTGTTGCGGAAGCGATTGACGCGTTGGTGCAAGATGTGGAAACGCAGCACTCCCAAAAGTAACAAGCAAGTGGAAGCAGTTCATATCAATCCAGAAAAACTGCATCTTCGGGGGGTGATTTGATTGCCAAAACACCAGTGTAAATAATACGCCATGAAGAAAATACCGAGGCAAAGACAACTTTAACGACTCAACAGTTGATCCAATACAATTATTAGTGTTAGCGTATTTTATACAGTTAAACTTTTAACGCGAAATTCTATTTGTTTGGAGATTGTCTCGTGAGTGTCCTCCTTACCGGTTTACTTGGGGTAGCCGTCACCGTCGCACCAAGCCTCTTCAGAATTCTTGCCGCGGACAGGGACGGAGGAGACATCCGGGAAGAAGCGGAAGAAATCGTTGAACGTCTTCTCGATACCAAGGATGAACAAGCAGCGCAAAAAAAGGTGGCCAATGACAACGTCCTGGCGGCAACCCTCAAAAAGGCACTGGAAGATCTGAAAGATCGGGCGCTTGAAGAACAGGCGCGCGCCGCAAAAGAACAGGAACGCATAGAAGAAGCGTTTTTGGAGCTGGAAAGTGCCGAACGGGAACAGCAGCGCAAACAGCTACTCGAGCAATTAAATACTGAATTTAAGAGCGTCGAAGCCGCCCGTGATCATGCGTTGGAGATGTCGAAATCTGACAAGTGGTGGGTCGCCGGAATTAACCCATTGCTGTCGATCGTCATAACACTTGGCTTTATCAGCACTCTCGCATTTATCTTCTACTCAAGCGGCCCGATACAAAACATCGAGATTTTCTATACCGCCATTGGTGCACTTGCCACTGCATTTGCAACTGTCATCGGATTTCATTTTGGGTCCTCGACTGGTTCCAGGGACAAGGATGAAATGATCCTTTCGGCTCCTCAACAACCAGCAGATGGCACAAATCTTCAATATGCTGACGGCGCTCCAGGATTGGGCAGTGGGCAACTTTCCTCTGAAGGCTCCGTTTCCGGACAAACACACCCGAGCCCTAGGCCAAAGCCACCGACATCATTGCCAGATCCTGGCGGTACTTTTGGGCTGTTTCGACAAAAAGCCCCCGGAATTATTCAAGACCTTATGAATGAATTCGGCCTGACGCTCAATCAGTCAGCCGGCATACTCGGCAATATCGGTCATGAGTGCGCCGGGTTCCGCAAATTACAGGAAGTAAAACCGATTGTTCCCGGGAGTCGAGGCGGATGGGGCTGGGTCATGTGGACCGGTCCCCGCCGACGCGCATTCGAGGCGTGGTGTAAGGACAACAAGTTCAAGGATTTGTCTGATGACGAAGCAAATTACGGCTTCTTGATACACGAGCTCCAGACGACAGAAAAGAGAGCGCTCGCTCACTTGCGCAAGACCCAGTCTCTAAGAGATGCAACAAAAAGTTTCATGAACAAATTTGAGCGTCCGGGAATTCAACATTTTGATAGCCGGTTAAACTGGGCGCAAGAAGCGCTCAAGGCTAGCCGCAGCAATTCGTTTTGAGACGGGGAGATACTTCATGGACAAAAAATTAGAGGCCCTGCTCGACCTCGCTACTTCCGTTATTCCGGCTGTCGGCTCGCTCGTAAAAGACGACAAAACCGGTGAATTGGCGAGCGAAATCCTGACGTTGATGAAAAAAATCGCCAAGTTGGACGATGCAGATCAGGTAAAGGAAAAAATAGAAAATGACCCTGCGGCCAAGGTCGAACTCAGGAAGCAGCTCGTAGAAATCGCAAATCAAAAAGCTGAAAAGGAAAATCGCGCCCGTGAGGAATATCTGCGCGTTGAACTCAAAAACAAGCAAAAAAACCTCGAGGCACAGGAAAACCAGCACAAGAACGATCTTGAGTTGCTTCAGAAAGACCTGGAAAGCACAAATGCTGCGCGCGCATTTGCAGAGAAGGCTGCGACCTCTGATTCTCCTTGGGTTTCATGGCTTAATCCGGCTCTCTCAATCATCATCACCGGCGCGTTTATTGCTTTCATTTTCATCATAGCCAGAGAGCCACTCGACAAAGAGAATATCCCCCCTGCTCCCAGTGTAACGGATTCACGTTCTACACCCATTGCATTGGCGGCGGATCCTGCACCCACTACGCCGGCAACAGATCCAACAACCGCTACCACTCCCGCAGTTTCATCAACCACCATAACCGCTGCTGATCCAACAACAACTACGCCGATTGTAGATCCTGCAACAATCCCGACAAATGCCGAAAGTTCCAATAGCAAGGAAGTCTTTTTGGTCGCATTTGGTGCACTCGCTGCGGCGTTTGCAACTGTTGTCGGATTTCATTTTGGCTCTTCATCAGGTTCCAAAAGAAAATCCAAATTGCAGCGCTATTACGGTACGCGTGGTCTGGCTTCACCCTCAAACCCACACGGAGGGTCCGCTGCCCAGGACAGGAGTTTTCCTCTTCCAGGGGGATCTTCAAAAACTGGTAGCCAGGCAAGCCACCCCTTTGAAGCGTTTTGGCTGAAAAATCTCTCACATATCGATCACTTCAACTGGGAAGAGGTGTTGTTCAAGGGAAATAGTAACCAGCGATACAAATCTAACACCGACCCGGACCCGAGCCTCTACAACAATGTCGTGCCGCTGATGGAAATTCTTGACAAAATTCGTAAGGAAGTCGGGGCACCTGTCAAGTTGACAAGCATCTATCGTAATCCGGCATACAACCGTGACGTTGGCGGCGCAGAAGACAGCCGGCATATGTACTTTGATGCTGCCGACTTCAAGGTCATCGGCCCCAATGTAGGGAACTCAGGCAGCTGGTACAAAATTGCAAAAAGGCTGAGAGACAGCGGTGAATTCAAAGGAGGAATCGGGATCTACAATTCCTTTGTTCATATCGACACCCGCGGCCGCAATGCTTTTTGGGATGAGCGATAGCGAAAATACTGTACCGACTGGATACGCTGGCGCCGTCCATTTCATGCGCGAGGCGAAGATCGGTTCAAAGGAATAAAACTCGCCTCTTATGCTACAGATGCGATTGACGAATTTGCTGAAGTCCCGTCCGGCGACAAAAGGAACTTTCGCAGCAAGCCAGCCTCGACGGAATATCTGGAATGAGAGGCATTGGATGCAAATCCTAGACGACGCCAAACGTCACATCGAGAAATCTATTTTTTTTGGGGGACTTGTACCCGTCGGCACGAAGCTTTTGGAAGTTTTCGGCGAACGAGGCACTCTAGGGGCAATCCTGATCAGTACCTTTTGCATTTTAACCGGGGTTGTTCTGCTCACACTCCATCTCGGTTCATTTGTCGTAAGAAGCGTCAGGAGTGAGAAAAAAGTATGGTGGTTCGCTGGCCCGACGATCGCGTTCTTTGAATTTTTTATTCTTGTGATGGCATTTGAATTTCTTTCGTCGTAGGCGTGCCTATGCTTGACCGCAACCGCCACGTTATCGACAGTTAAATGTCGACAATGATGAAACCCGCGAAAATCAAGTTCCTTGCCAACCTGGTCATTCTATTCCGCTGCCTCCACACACTGCGAACCTTCAACCCGTGACGAATTCACCGCCCGACTGACGCGATGATAAGTTAGCTCAGAACCAAGGTTCTCGGTGAGCAACGCACGCGCGTCTTCGACCGGTCGCTCTGGATCGATCCAGCTGTCATAGACATCCGGTTTTAGGATAATCGGCATCCGGTGGTGCAGCTCCTTGATGTTCGGATCCGCCGCTGCCGTCAGGATTGTACAGCTGGTGACATCAAGCGCGGTGTTATAGGCCCAGAGCCCTGCAAACGAGAACGGTGTTGCCTCCGGCAGTTCGATCAGCCAAGGGTCCTTTTTGCCGTCCTCGACATTCTTGGTCCATTCATAGTATCCATCGGCCGGGATGAGGCAGCGCTTTGTCTTGTAGGCATCACGGAACGCAGGCTTCTTATGCGCGTCCTCACTTCGGGCGTTGAACATCGGCCACTTGGACGTCAGTTCCTTGGCCCAATGCGGTACCAGCCACCAACGCCCTTCGGAAACGATCTGGCTGCCGTCCTTGTCAACGTGGATAAACGGCACATCCTGCGTCGGCGCGATGTTGTAGCGCGGCGCAGTGTTGCGTGCCTTATCCTCTGGCCGGATGAGATTATACATCTGCCAGAGGTCTGACCAGGACACTTTGAGTTTGAATCGACCGCACATGCGTAAACGCTAGGTGCTGATACGAAGCTAGTCAACGGCATGCAATTCGATGTTGGTCCGAACAGAAAAGTGGCCGACAGCTGGATAGGCATTCGATGCATATTTCCTTAGACGTTCAGGCTCTGCAGGGTATCCTAATTCGCGCAAAAGATGTTAAACTGCAAGATTTGCAATTTTGAATACATGTTGCATAAATACAGTTGTAAAATAACTTTACACAGCCTGGGAGGGCTTAGTTGAAATGAAACTTTCTAACTTATTGATTGCAATTGTCGCAGTTTTGGCACTCGCAATTTCCGTCTACACTTTCACCTTGATTTCTAAACCGACAACTCAGACTTACACAGCCTATGAAACTCAGGTTCTTTCTCCAAGTAATCCGAATGATCTGATTTCTGTGTTGCACAGCCAAGCTGGCACCCAGACAGTCGTAAATTTGGAGATGTGCGTACCAAGCAACTCTCAAGTTGTACTAGATATATATCTTGAAAACAAAAGAATAAGTTCAATTGGTCAAACAATAGGATCTGGACCTGGTGCATTTGTCCTTGGGTGCACAAGCATAAATGTTGCTGGTGGGGCGCATATCGGAGCGAAAATTTTGCAAGGCAATCAAGCAATACTTCTTAAAAAAATTCGCCAGATTCACTAAATGAATCCTAGTATCACTTTTGCTCTCGACACTTTTTGTCGAGAGCATCTTCTTTCATTCGAATCCATGATTTTTTTGTGACCACTTAGCCTTCCCCATCCAGACCGATTTCAGATCCGACAGGTTCATTAGCGGTTCTCTGCCCCCTCACGGTTCCCATCATGTTGATCAATTGCATTGCAAAAACCGATTTCTATGTCTTATTGGATTGAACCAACCTAGGATTTTAAATATGCCTAACAACAACTTCAAAATTGACAAAGTAAAACTCGTAAAAGACATCGACAAGAACATTATTTTCTTTCGAAGAATATCTCAAAACGATAAGAAAAAAACTACATGGATTGAAGTATATAAAGCAACAGCTGCTGCTATAGCCACAGCACTTTTGGGAATTGGTCAGTTGAAATTATTTGGTATCACAGATGACAACTACTTTCAGGCGCTGGCCATCCTAATTACGGCGTCACTGTCAATCGTAACAGCTTGGGACGCTTTGTTTCGACATAAGGACTTATGGATAATGCATGCGGATGCTAGAAATAAACTAGTAAAGATAAAACAAGAAATTACCCACGCTGAAAACACCAACACCTTAAGTGATGAGTTACTCAGCAATTTCTTCAACGAATACCAAGACGTTTGGAGTAACCGAAACAAAAACTGGTTCAAAATTAGAGAAAGTGACGGCTAGGCTCCTTATTTGTCACTTGAGTTTCTTGACGATTTACAAATTCGCCACCACTTTGTAAGTACCTAGGTTCAGTGTTTTCATTGCGGAAGAATCCCAGTTTTTGACCCTTTAAGCGGGTCTTTCAATGCTTTTATGGTGACGGTGACATTTCCATAGTCGTGAGTATGATTTTTCCGAACACCTCCCATGAAATCAAACAATTCCGCGTACACATCCGCTGATGATAGTTTTCCTGCGCTCATTCCAAGTATAATTTGAGCCAACGATTCCTCACCAGCCTTTGAGTACCAAAATGCATTGGTGAAACAGAGCTCTATTATAACACCGGTCATCCCTGAGGAGTGGTAGGTTACTTCCACAAGTACGTATTCACTCGATACCCCGCCCAGGCAACTTTCTGCCCGTACATTTTTTGCAAAGCTAAAAATACATCCTGCTACCAACAACAACAACAAAAGCTTCCTCATGCACCCTCCACACTTTATTGATAGTCGTCTTGACGACGACTGTTTAGCAAGAGCCAACGGTCGCCCTGTTGGCCTGACTTCCAGAAGAAAAACCTCCGAATACTCCTAACCAACTCTCTCATGGACGACATCGACCCCAACTTGAGAGGCTACACCTTAGATGGCCATCAAGGCCCAATGCAACCCTAGCGACTTCCCCCCCCTCACCTCCGCCTTTCATCCTCAATCCGCTCCACCGCTTCGCGCAGATACTTGATGTCGGTGCGAATTTCAGTGAACAGCGTCACCTGATTGATGCGGTCGGTGTGACGCTGCGTTTCCGAGCGTTCAAGGATTTCCAGACGACGTTCAAAATCAGAGGCTTCTGACAGGATGGCCGTCTGGGTCGTGCGCACATCCAGCCAGGCTGTAAACCCGGCAATGATCATGCCGATGATCGTCAGAATATTGCCAAGTGAGATATCAGGCCGATACTTCGGGCGCCGTTCTGGTGGTGTTGTCATTGCTCGCCCTCCCCGTTCAATCCGGCTTTGAAAGCGTCGTGCCATTTGGCGCAGCGGCGCACCCTTGCATTTGCCCGGCCCAATGCCTGATCGGTTCGGATCAAGGCTAGGTCAAGAGGTTCGCCCAGGCGCACGCCGGAACGTTCCTGCCTGCGGCAATCGTTTGGAAGGTCGGGAAACGCGGAAGCTGCAGCAGCATCGCCAATGCGCTCACCCGCTGCCCTTGCCCGCTCGTTAGCGGTTTGACAGCCTGCCAAGAAGAGGCTCGTCAACAACAGCATCAACAGTTGTTTCATATTCATCCAGCTCCAATGCTTGGCGGGTTCGCAGGGCTTCGGATTCGGAAAGCTGCACCTGAAAGTCGCGGTTTACCTGCCGCAGCACGTCATTGCGTGCCTTGAGTGCCGTCAGTTCGGCTTCCGCCGCAGCCAGCTCGACATCAGCAACGATCAAGGCGACCGCCGCCCGCACAGCGCTTGATTTGTCAAAAGTGTGCCAGGTGAACAGCGCCAGACAAGCGACAACAAACGCGGCCAGGACGGCACCTGTCCGGGTCTTTAAAAACCCGGACAGCAACGTGAAGACGATCACCGATTGTAATCCTGCGGCGCCTTTTTCCCTGAATGCGGCCATTGCTTGACCGCGGCGTCCAGGCCGAAAGCTGCAAGGGCAAAGGTGATTGCCGGAACCGTGAACAGCTTCGCCCATTCCAGCGCCGTCTGATCGCCCTTCCAAAGACCGTAGACACAGAGCGCCGCCAGTCCTGCCAGCAGCGCCCAGGCGGTTTCCCGCTTATAGGTTTTGACCATGATTTTTCTCGTTTGAAGTTAGGCGTATTTCGCTATGCCTCAGGCCGATTTTGCCAGCAGCCGGCTATCTGCCGCGATCAGGGTTTTCCAGACATGCGGCATGACGACAGGCGACGGGTAAAGGTCATATTCCTGCTTGAGTTCACGCACGGCAGCGCCGGTCTGCCCGCCAAAAATGCCGTCGACCTCAAGTTCAATCCCCATGAACCCACCGCAGGTGTTCAACAGCTGCTGCAGACGTTTTACGGCCTCGCCGCGATCACCGATGGACAATTCGGGATAGTCCTTGTCCGAGCTGTTTTCATTGGCTGGCACCGCGCCAGCGGCAAACGCATCGCGCGAAACGCCCGTGCCTCGCATGTATCCCAGGCGGTCGAGATCAAGCACATGGATCGGGTCGTACACCGGGCAGGCTTTGGCCGCGACTTCGTTATGGCCCCGGAACCGCATTTCAAGGCCATAAGCCGCGTTGATCTGCGCGCACAGATCCCGAAGGCTATCAAACTGCTCACTGGTGAAGTTGCTTTCCCGCAGACCATGCAGGCAGATCCCGATTGATCCGGTGTTATAGCCGAGGACATGTGCACCAATCCGCTCAATCGGGCGACCGACCTGGACAGTTCCGTCCTTCTGGATAAAGAAGTGATAGCCACAATCCGACCAGCCCTTTTCCATGTGCCAGGCGCGCATAACCGACACATCGTCATGCGCTGCATTGTCAGAGGCCGAGCAATGCAGCCAGGTGGTATGAACCGGACGCACCGGCTTATTAAAAACGAACATGTTCTTGTCCTTTGGCCATGAAAAAACCCGCCTCAAAGGACGGGTTGTTTTTCAAATTGATTTGGAGCGGTTCGGCTTATTCAGCCGACTCGCTGACCGCGCGCAGGTCACTCACTGGTGCGTTTTCTATGTCCTCGCAAAAGGTCATGATGTTGCGGTCAACGCCGCCCCACTTGTGTTCCTTGACCAGTTTTTTCAAATGCGCGTGGTCGCTGTCTTCCAGTTCCAGCATTCCGTCAGCAACATCGAGCGCATCCAAAATACGAAGGTGCTTGCGCATCTGGTTGAAGTCGATGCCGCCTTGCGGCACGGCCTTGACAACAAGCTCGATGGCCTTGTCGTATTCGATTTCCGCGCCCTGTTCCTTGGCAAGTGTGTCGACATCCTCAGTGGTCATGGAGCCGTCTTTCAGCGCCGCGTTGACCTTCTTGCTATCAACACCGAGGCGTTTCAGTTCAATGAATTTCATGGATTCAGGTCCTTCTTGTTCAGGCTGTCGGTTGCAGCCAGTTGCTGTCGTCTGCGTATTTTTCGGGAATGCTGTTTGCGTCAAAAGCAAAGAACGATTTCCAGATCGGCTGGCGGTTCTGGGTTGCAGCGGCGAGCACCATCATCCACTCGCGCGCAGTGATGGTGACTGGACCCGTGTCGGTAACTATCTCGAATTCCGTATCAGGTGCACCAAGCGCGATGGCCGCATGCGCGCCGGTCGTCACTTCGTCCCAGCCGCGCATGTCGCGCGGTGACGTGCCGATGGTGTGAACGCCGCGCTCATCGACGAAATCAAAATCAAACCCTTCGGAAAGACGCCTGTCCCGCTCAACCGCCACATGGGCAATAGTGAGCGTGTCGCCAAGCGGATCGGTGATTGCGCCAACGGCAGCAGAAAGCGTTTCAATGGCGCGCTGGTGATGCTGGGTGATGGCGATCAGTGGGACAACAAAACGCTCATACTGAACGCCTGCAGGTTTCAGGATGTCAAAGGACGCATATTCAAGCACGGTTTCAGTCCGCTCCGGCCCCGGCTCCATGACAGCATTGCCGTCTTCGTCAAATATCCGGTTGCCGTCCCCATCCAGAACCGGCACCATCTCGCCAGGAACCGTGCGCGTGACTTCCGAATAGTCCCCTTCCTGCCAATGAACCAAAGCCCGGTCGAGTTCTGCAACCTCTTCGGCAACAAGGCCCCAATGCAATTGGTTCGGGTCATCGCCCTTGATCTTGGATTTATAGAGGATCGGATTTGCGCCCATGACGATGGCCATCAGATCGATCAATCGATTGCCAGACTGGATATCCTTGGCCTCGGCAATCGAGGTTGAGCGACGCAGCAGCCCCGCAGAACTCACGTTCACATTTGCTGCACTGGAAGTTGTCGAACTGTAGGCACCTGTCGCAGTCAGGGTACCAGTGATGCTGATACCGACTGACGTGGTAGAAAGTTTTGTGGCGCTATCGTGTCTTAATCCAACGTTTGGCGTAGGTCCGCCCCAAATAATACAAGTCCTGACATCGCCATTATTATTATCTGCTTGAAGATAGCCGTAGCCGCTGTTTACCTTTTGCCGGATATAGTAATTTCCAGTGTTGTTATCGATATAGGAATGAGATCCACTAAAGTACAAAACCAGATCGCTCGATGTGCCAACCCTGATCTTTTTGTCGTCGGCAATTCTTAAGCCGTCATAATACCAACGACCGATCTCGGTACCGGCCACCCGAAAGAAAAAGACACCACCCGAGTTCTCAACATCATTGTAAATGTGACCTGCTACACTGGCGTTTTCGACCAAAAGGTCATCACCACCTGTAAAGCCCACACGGCCCGCCATTGTTCCATCTGTCTGGAATTCCAACAACGCATTGACGGCTGTTGCTGTGCCGGTTTCGTCATTCACCCTTAACCGTGGGGCAGAGCCATGCGTAACTGTAAGCCCGCTGCTGTGGGTGTAGGCCGCGAGATCACCACCATTGTACAAATTGACCGTTGTTGTTGCGCCGCCAACACGCACACCGGTGTTTCTTGCAGACAAACTATCAACTGATCTCAAGTATACGTAGCTACTTCCAGCGTCAGCATCTAAAAAGAGAGCGCCAACATCAGATACGAGATACCCGTTTGACCCAGAATGATAATACTTTGCTTGTTCTGCACTTCCAGCCAGAATTTTCTTATTGTTATCAACCCGAATATCAATTGCACTGAGGTCCAGCCTCTCGTCATCAATATTGAAAACAGCAGTACCAGCAATCTTAAAATTGAAGCTAGTGGCACCAGATGGCCCTTTCGCGACGACCAAGTCATCCGCAACAAACACGCCAGCACTGTTGTAAGTCCGCAACCTGAAACTATCGGACAAGTGTTTCAGATGAGACTCGCTGTGCGTTGAAGTCCCGTCAGTCTCGTTCAAAATCACCGAAGGTGTGGTGTTGGTAATGGTGACAGAACCAGTCGTATTGACTGTCGTAAAATTACCTGCTGCAGCAGTGGTAGAACCAATTGCCACACCGTTGAGCGCCCCGCCTGTTGCGACAAGATCAGTGAACGTGCCCGCAGCAGCTGTCGTGCCACCAATCTCCGTCGCATCAATCGTAACGCCAGAAATCGCGCCACCGGTAATCGCACTCCCTGCAATTGTTCCACCGGTAATGGCCGCGCCTGCAATCGTGCCGCCTCCAATGGTAACTGCAGTCAGCGCGGCAGTCGCTGCAACAAGGGCCGTAAACGTCCCCGCTGCTGGCGTATTGGCACCTATCACGGAATCATCAACCGACCCGCCCATGATGATCGGGTTCAGCTTGAATTCATTGATCAGGTTTTGAACCTGCGTTGCCAAATAGATCGGCGCCTGACGCGATAGCGATATACGCAGGATCGTGTACGCCTGCCCTGTCTGCGTTGCCTCGGCATAGGGCTTGTCCAGCGTGATCGATGTATCGGAATTGACCGCAATCACTTCATAACGCGGCCCGTCCAGCGTCAGCGAAAACAGATCGCCCTCAACAATCGCATTCACCCAGGCCGTTGAAGCACCGGTAACGGTTGCATTGCCGTTGCTGACGGACACTGTGCCGCTCGAATAAGTCGTCATGTCAGGAAATCCCTATCAGGATGATCAGGTTTTTGAAGCAAAACCAAGAAGCGCAACGCGGTAAGACACCGTTGCCGAGCCAACTTTGGAATGGTTGGAAATGTACTGGCGGCCCTTCACGTAAAGATTGCCCGAGCCAATCGACACCCAGACCTGATACTTGGCGTCAAAACCACCAGAGCTGTCATCGATCCAGACCGGCACCGCGCTGCCACCAAAGGAAAACCAGTTGGTCGTGAAATAACCGCTGGCGGTCAGCTTCCCCATGCCACTTGCAAACGTCGCCAGGCTGTTGATGCCGCTCGCCGCCGTGGATGAAACGTTCCAAGCCTGGGTTTGCGAGCCGGTGGATCTGGACGGAAACGACAGCGTACCGGTGTAAACGCCAAAACACAGCAGCATGCCATGATCGCTGTTGAAGCCACCGGCAATCAGCCGACCGTTTTGAATGTCTACGCTCAACCGCTTGTGGCTTTAGCGGTGGTCGATCCGGTGCTTATGCCGCCGCCTTCGCTGGCGACATTCGGGCGGTAATAGGGTGACTTGGTACCATAAGGGCAACCGATGAATTTTGAGCCGCCGAAGGTGATCGCCATGGCACGAAACCCAAGCCCCTCATTGGCCAGCGTGCCGCCCATCGGAAAATAGACCTCGTCGCCTGGTCCGCTTTCGGAAAGATGCGTGTCTTTCGATGAAAACTTGCCTGCAATCGTCACCTCATCCTCATCCATCAGGATCAGGTCTGACGAGGTTGGCGGGTTGACTGTGCCGGACAAGGCGACGTTGGTGACATGAACCGTAAATTTCAGATTGTACCGGCGAATACTGCCAAAGGATTTATTGAACATTGTGGTCGCAACAACGTGGGTGTCGTTGGCAAAAATGTTCGTCAGCCCAACTTGGCCATCAGCTTGCGCTGCAGGCGGATTGAAATAATTGAGTGGACTGACCCGCCAGTTCGGAAACGCCAAGTTCGCCGGAATGGTCGACCAGAGACCTCCGTTATAGTCATAAACGTCATGGGCCAGCGGAATGACCAGCGGCGTATAGCTGAGACCATGGGCAAACAGGTTTACGCTGGAATAATAGGCCCATTGAGTATTGGACGGTGCCGGGATCATTGTTTCACCCGTGACCGTCTGCACCGCATCGACATAAGGCAGGTCCGAGTGAAAAATCACCCGATCCATATGGTTGAGCGGATCGTCTTCAACGGTGTTTGATTGCGCGCCTGTGTAAACCGCAACAATACCCTTGCTTCCATCAGCAACAAACATCAGGCGATCTCTATCCTTTTGTTGTCGCAATCGATCACAAAGTTACCGTCAGTGCTTTGGATTTTGCCCGCCGTAATCGTGCCGAGATTGGCCGTGATGGAACTCAGCGTCGATGCGGTAATGCTGACCACAACAAGGTCGTTCAGGTAGAGCGTGCCACCCTGAAAAACCAGCGGCGCAACGGCGGTATTGGTGTTGCTCGGGTCAACGATATAGAACCGATCCGCCGCAATGCCGAAATCAATCGAGCCGCTGCCGTCGCCCTGTTCAATGCCGGTGATCGTGAAACCACCAACTGCACCGCCAGCTGACACCGACAGAACATATTGCGCTTCCAGCCCGTTGACCGATGTCTGCAATGTGCTGATCGATGACGTATGGCCGCCAACCGTTGTCGAAACGGATGTGAGCGAGCTTGCAAGCACGCCGTCACCATCAGCCCGCGCGCTCTGTTCGGTAAGGATCGCTGCGGCATTGTCATCGACTTCTGCCGTCAACGCCGTGATTGAGAGCGCAAGCGCCGTTTCGCCATCAGCCCGCGCCTGATCAACCTGAATGATTTGCGCCGCGTTCTGATTGGCAACTGCTGTGACAACCGTGATCTGCTCGGCGAAGGCAACGCCCTTTTCCTCAACAATGGTTTCAACGCGCAGGATGTTGGCACTGACACTTTGCAGCCGCGCCCGATCCGTCTCGGCAATCAGCATTGTCTGCAGCTGGCTTTCGCCCGCCATACCAAGCAGCGACATGATGCTGTTGCCGCCGCTGAGTGCATCGGCCCCGGCAAACAGCGAATCCCGCACCTCGCGCGCCATATTAGTGGCGCTTTGCAGGTCGCTGATCAGTTCTGCGGCTGGAACCTCGCCTGCCACCTCGTCATAAAGAGACTGCGCCGAGGGAACCACTGCCCCATCAGGCAAGCGAACCACACCCGGAGCCGCAGCAATCGGGATCTTGTTCCAGGGTCCTGGCCGATCCCCAATTGCCTGCATGCGCAGCCAAAGGGCGTCCCGGCGCACAGCAAAACTAGCGGCCGGCACCCGGCCCTCATAGACGGGTGTCCAGGTCGTATTGTCGTAGGAGATCTCGACCGCGTATGACGTTGCGCCGGCACTGGCACTGCCCGACACGCTCAGGAAACTTTCCGTCACGCTCAATTCGCGCGCAGCCGAGATCTTGGTTATCGACGGGCTGCCCGTCGATGGCGGCAGTAATGTGCCGGCCGGATAGTCGGGAACCGTCAAACCGCCATCTGCCAGATGGACCGCTGCGTTGTCGCGGACCACTTCCAGCCGGACGCGTTTGCCTTCGGGCACCATGCCAATGACGATGGCATCAAACGTGAAGTTGACGCCTTCCCCCAGAAGATAGACCGGAGCCTCACCGCCGTTATCGATCAAATGCGGTGACAAACCGCCAAACACAACAACCGCAGCATCATGATCTGCTGTATCGAGCGTGACCAAGGTAGAGCCCGGTGTCCATGTGACCTTGCACGGCCCCCATTCCTCGCCGTTCTTCTGGCGAAAGCGAATGTAGGTGTTTGCCGGATCGGTTTCCGGTTCCCTGTCCAGCGTGACCGTCAGGCCGGAATGCGCCAGAACAACCCCGGACTTGCCCCATGTCTGCGGCATGTCGGATTGAATGCGGATCAGATCGCCGCGCATGACGAGCCGGCCTTCCAGCTCGGTCCGAAAACTTGCCTTTTCGCGGCGGAAATAGTTGTCGGCCGCAAGGTGAATGCCCTCGCGCCAGGCCTGGTCCCGATTGGCAAGTCCGAGCATGCGCACGCGCGCCGGCGCTTCGGAGCTGGACTGCGCAATTGTGCAGCGGACTTCCTCTTGTTTCCAAGAGCTTGAGTCCATGTATTCAACAATCACATCATCGGCGCTGTCGGTCTGGTGAAGATCATATGTGACCTCCAAGGACCCTCGGATAATGTTGCGGTCGGTAAAGACCTGCGCCGGCAGGCTGCGCTGCTCATCGCGCACCATCGAAATCTGGTCACCGGCAAAGCGTATGCTGGCGCGACCGGCCGACAGGATGGTGTTAATCGCATCAAAGCGGGTCAGGCGGGTGTCGAATATGCCATCAAACGTGTCGCCGCGCGCGTCCCAGAGCGTGTCATAGGCCATGAGCGTGGTGAAATCGATCTTCGCATCTGCCTCTCCTGCCCCATAGACCGTATTGCGCGCGGCATCGATCGCAGCCCATGTGATCGAGCGGGTCTCCTGTTCGACCCACGAAGAACCATTCCAGACCGGCAGGATCCGGCATTGCACCAGGCGGAAATCCTGCGAGGACTGCGAGGTCAGCTGCTCATTCACCTTGACCTTGACGGCCATGGTCGAGAGATCGGCAAAGCTCTGCGGGCCATCCAGATAGGCGCGCAGGCCATTCCATTCCAGCCTGTCAAAAGTCTGATCGCCATCGGACCAGGCGTTCAAACGCACTGCCTGGACTTCATAACGGCCTGCCGGCACATCAACCGAATAGGAAAACCGCTGCGGTGTCGGTGTGGTCAGCGACAGGGTCTCATCAGCAAAAGTCTGCCAGGAGCCGATGGCGGCACCCAGATCATCAATCTCGCGATACTGAAACCGGACCTGGACCGAGGCCGACTGCTTCGCGCCGTCATTCTCGATGCGGTAAAGGCCCTCGGGCAGGAGAATATCAACGCCGAGCTTTTGTGCCGCCTCGCCAGAGGGAACGGCGGCAAACGGGCCAATAGTGACATTATGATCGAGCAGCTGGCCGCCGACTTCCGAAGAGGTTTCCACCTGCACCGGAAACAGGGTGACCTGTTCGCCCGGTTCATAGAATTCAATCTCCAGATCATCGACCACGCCGCTGTAACCATCGGCCTCGGTCCAGACGACCGTCTCACCGATCCTGACATCCTTGACCGCAGAGCGACCAAGCCCGCGACCGAACAGCAGAAACAGGTATTGGTCGTTGCCCTCGAATTCCTGATAGGGATCGGAGACATAGTCCGGCACCATGATGTGCTGGCCATATTGCACCGGGATCGGCTGATAGAGCCGTGCCTGGTTGCCCGATGGGCTGGCCGAATAGGTCGGTGACACAGATAGCTCGTTGCTGACACTGGCAGCAGGTTTCGGAGCCAACAGCGTGTTGATCAGAATACCGCCACCGGCAAGGATTGCGGTTCCCGCTAGTCCGGCAATCAAGCCGCCTGATCCGGCACCAAGTGCGCCGGCAACCAGACCGCCTGCCCATGGCGCAAAGGCCGACAAGGCAATCAGCGCCACGATACCGAGAACCGATTTGCTGTCATCACCGCCGCGCGGCAGCACCACGGCCTCGATCAGATCGGACGGTTGCGGCACCAGGTCCCAACCATCGCGCAGCACCGGCTCACCGTTGACAGCAACATAGAAGGCGACGGACCTGGCCGGACCATGGGCGTCGACGATCTCGGCAAGGCAGGCGCCCATGACGCCCGGCATGGTGACCGGTGTCATTGGTGGCAGCGGCATGCTTTCGCTGATCATTTTGGTAGGTGAAACGTGATGCATCGCCAGGACGCCAGCCTCAATCGTTGAAATGTATCGAAGGCAACCCCGGTTTGAGGGGTCGCATGAAGAACGCCGCCGCCATCCAGATCCAGATAACAGCCGACATGAATCGAGAGTTTCTGCCGGCCCATCAGAACCGCGCAGCCGGTGACCGGCTTGGATATTTCCTGCCAGCGGTCTCGTTCGGGATGCCCAGCCAGAGCCTCGCCCCTTGCGGCAAGCGTGACATTTTCAGGAACGAATTCCGGCAGATCGCAGCGCCCGAGGATTTCCTGCGCTGCGCAGAACGCACCCCAGCAATGAAAGCCAGGCCCCCGGTTTTCCGGGTCGTAAGGCGCGCCGATCAATTGAGAGAACCGGGACACCTGGCCCCGACTTAATCCGACAAAAATGTCGAAGTCACTCACGTTGAGAGCGTCCGATAGGTTTCCCGGTCGTAGATCTTGCCGAACAGATGATCTGACCAATTGCTCGGCTGGGCCGTTGCTGTTGCGCGCAGGCTCGTGACTTTAACATTGCGCAACTCGATACCGTCGACCTTTTGCTGCGGCCCGCTCTGACCGACCACATATTCGCGCCAGGTGACAAAGACCGGTGAGCGTATCAGAACCGCTTCCTGCAAATGCCGATGGACTTCTGAAGACACATTATCGACCCAGAACTTCACCTGCGGCACCGCGCCTTCTTCGTCCGATGGTGGATCAAAACCAAAAGGCATGGCAGTGAAAGTCACCACCTCGCTAGGGTTCATCACCGCATCATTTTCTAAAAGCAGATCCTGATCGGCCCCATCAGCGACGAAACGCAGCGCAATCGGCGAACCTTCCTCCTGAAACGCAGGATGGCGCAGCTCGATGGTTTCCAGAATGATGTCACCTTCGCAGGAGGCATAGGCCTCGCGAATGGCCTCGCTGATTGTCGTCACAGCTGCACCTCAAGCTTTAAAGACACCAGAAGCGCACGCCCGCGCGGTGTCACGGTGAACTTGTCGGCACCGAGCAGTTTCACGGTTTTGGCTTCCAGCTGATAGCCGTTCCAGACATTCATCGAAAAGCGCAATGTCCCGGTGACAAGATCATCCTGAACGAAGGTATCAAAGAGCGCATATTCGGCCTGGCTCATGCGGATCGTTTGCTCAACCGTCCGGTATTGCACCGTTCCGCGCGGCCTATCGCGTGAATTCCCGGCTTCAAATTCGGTAATGTCAGGCGCGTTGAATGGCTTTGAAATCCGGTAGGACCCACGTTGCGGAGCGTCAGGAACACCGCCAGGCCAGCTTGGTATCGGCATAAATTTACCCCGCTAGGCCGTTGGCACGATTGAGGCCAAAGTGCTTGCCGATGGACTTCGACAGTTTTCCGCCTTCGGCAACCTTGGTGGCAAGCGCCCGCTCAATCGGGCCGAGAATGATATCAAGCTCGATCCCGCCGCTCGGACCCTGCCGCTCCTGCGTTTCAACAGCCTGGCCCGGTTGCGGATAGATTTTGACAGTCGGGGCAGATGACGATTGACCGCCACCTGACATCGAGCGGCCAGCCATGGAGGCAAGGCCCCGCAGACTGTCTGCCGTGTTCTTCTGCATGGCCAGCGTCAGCATGCGCTCGTCATCTTCAGCAATGATTGCCCGCTCGCCCGGACCAATGAAACCGCCTTGATGGCGACGCTCGGCATTTGCAAACAGCGACGCAGGCACCTGCCGCGTGTGGCCGCCAGGGCCAATCTTGCCGCCGTCATGATAGATCCCTGCTGTTGCTGTTCTCACGGCATTGGATGCGCCGCCGCCAACACCGCCAAATAGCGAGGACAGCAAACCGGAAATTAGGTTTCCACTACCACCAAAGCTGCCACCCATCTGGCCGAACAGTCCGCGCAACTGCGAATTCAGGAAGTCGCGCGCCAGTTGCCGGGCAAGACCTTTCATTGTCTCACCGAAGTCCTTCGCCTGGTCATTGGCGTCGAATATGGCATCTGTCAGGCCATCACTGATCCGGCTGCTGACATCGGTCATTGTCTTGCCGAAGGATTCACCAGCACGTTCTGCAAGTGCCACTTGCGCGGCCAGGGCATCGGCCCCAAGCCCGCCTTGGGCAAGTTCTTGCAGGCGCTCAAGCGCTGCGCTGGTATCTTTCGCCGCCGATAGATACTCGCGCATCGCGGTAACCCTGGCTGAATTGGCAACAGCCTCACCATTGCTGCCGCTGGCCCGATCAAAAACGCCACCGGACTGCAGCTCGGCAATGCGCTTCAGCCGTTTTTCCAGCGCCTCGGCCGGCGTTGTGCTGGCCTTCAGCAGCGACTGGACCTCGCGCAGGAGCTTGGCTTCTGCCTGGCGGCCCGTTCGTCCCGTCTTTTTGACAACCGAGCTGTAACTCTCTTCGGCCTGAAGACGCGCGCGCGAGGCCTCATCCGCTGACAACAACCCTTCTTTTTCCAACCGGTTGATCTGACCGAGGGTCTGGATGCGCTTTTCGTCCGCCGTCTGGATGCGCTTGCGAATGGCTTCTGCAGCCGACAGCAGCGAAGTGTCCGAACCAGTGCCACCAGCACCCTGTCCGCGCCGACTGGCCCGGTCCTGAATTTTGAATTCGGCACGCTCCAGTGCCGAAAGATCAGCCCGGATGCGTTCGCGTTCCTCTTCAAGCTGGCGCAGCTCGTTTTCTATCGCGAAGGCTGCAACGCCTGGCACATTGGCCTTGCCGCGTTCCGTCGCAATCTTGCGGTCCTGAATGGCAAGATCGTCGCGCAGCTGCTCAAGGGCAGAGGCGCGGCCGGTCGCTGATTTGTCTTCGAAGTCTCGAATGGAGTCGACCAGGCTGTTGATGCCGCGTGCCAACGAGGCAATCGTCTGGACCACCGTCACGATGATCGGCGTCAGGTCGACAAAGGCCTGTTTGAGGTTGATATCAATCACGCGCGCGGCAACACCGAGCTTGTTTTCCATTTCCTCGGCACGCTTCAGAACGCTTTTATCGACGACAACACCCAGCTCTGTTGCGCGCTGGATCAACCCGTCAAAACTCTCTTCCGTGTTGCCGAGAATGCGGCCCATGTCGACATTGCGCTGACCGAAGGCTGCAGCCGTCAAAGCTGCTTTCTGTTGGGCATTATCGAGGCTCTGAACGGCCTTTGCCAGCACCCGGAGGCGTTGATCGCCGGTTTCGGCCGCCTGAAACTGTTCCAGAAACGCAGGTGTCATCCGTTTCATTTCCAGATAGAGCGTTCCGGTCGCCGTCGAGGCCTTGCCAGCCTCTACAACGAATTTCGACAGGCTGGTGTTGAGCTTCTTCTGGGCAACGCCCTGCTCATCAGCTGCCAGCTTCAGAGCCTGGTAGAGATCGGTTGAAAGACCCGTGGTGCGCGCCTGTTTGGCAAGCGCATCGAATTCACGAACCGCCTCCCGGCCAATCCGCATGGCCTTGGTCAGGCCGAGCGCCAGGGCACCCAGCCCGATTGCAGCTGCTGCGCCTGCAGGACCAATTGACGACATCACGGACCCGAGTGGCCCGAGCCGTCCGGAGAGCGCCGAGGCGCTTTTCCGAACTTCGCTTGCTGCCCGGTCAACGGTTTTCAGGCCACGCGACGCTGGCCGGCTGGCCTTCTGGATCCGGTTGAGTGCAGTTTCGCCCTCCCGTCCGAATTTCTTGAGTTCCCGCTCAACCACCTTGCCGTCAAGGACGGCCAGGCGCACACCAACCTGCGGTGTTCTAGCTGCCATTTTCCGGCTCCCCGTCTTTGGCCTTGGCCTTGCCGGTCAGATAACCGCGCTCAAAGGCTGTGAAACAATTCATCAGGAGATCCCTGTCGAGTGAATCTGATGTCACTCGGACAGATGCCTCTTGCAGATCGAGGCCGATGGGATCACCGGAAAAAGCGTGAATACGTTGAACACCAGGTTGGCAGGCGATCTTGACCGCGAGCCGCCCCTCGCTGGATTTCGGCTTGTGCTTTTCAGTTGGGCAGGCCTTGCCGCAGGTCAGTCCTGATTTCTTGCAGCCGCCGCAGTAGTCAAGGCCGCCCCGCCCGATCCATTCGGCGAAGCGGCCTATGCGTTTCCCTCCTGCACCTCCGCATAGAGGCGTGCATAGGCCTTGGACCGGAAATGCCCGCGATAGGCAGTATCGAGAAGAAAGAGCCCGATATAGAGCCGATCAAGAGGCGCGGGTTCACCATCTTCCCTCAAGACCTCGTCCCAACCGGACACGATGCGCTCAAATACCAGCGCCAGTGTCAGGAAGGTGGAAAACCCGAGGGCGCTTTCCATATCGTCGCCAACCGGGTTTGTGACCCCATCCAGCCCGAAATCAGACAGCGCAGACTGCCCGGCGACAAGCCCGGCGATCAGCTCCCCGGCCTCGGCCTCGGCCTCCTCGACATCAAGCGAGGTCGCCGTGCGCATGATGAGCGTGATGCCATCAGGAAACGGCACCTCGCCCTCGGCAATTCTCGCCTTACCCAGACGAACCGCCATCAGTAGCTTGCAATCTGGTTGGTGACGGTCACTGTCAACATGGCTTCGCTGGAGGTCTGTTCTGCACGCCAGTTGAAATCAGCTTCCAGGCCACCTGGTCCGCTGATCGGCGCGAACGGTGACTTTTCGAACCTTACCGCTGGCATGGCAAACAGCATCTTGGCATTGGCTGAAATTTCAAATTCCAGTTCCATCGCCACCGGGTCACCAGCTACCATGATGTCGTAATAGGCATCATTCACATAGCGGACCCGGCCGGAGCCGTTGCAGGCCGCGTCATCGTCCAGCGTATAGCCCGCAAGATACTTGTCTCCGGTCAGATCGTCGGACGCCGTCGGATTGTTCTGATAGTTGAACGATCCACCGAGGAAATTGGCTGCTTCCACGCCGCCAATCCGCATCAGCCCGATTGAACCAGGCAACTGGCCGAGTGCCAGCTGTGCTGCAGGCGTTCCACCGCCCGTCGAGCTGAGTTTGGATTGGCTTCGACCGAGAAGAGATATCGTTGCCTGCCGGAACCCGCCTGCGCGCGCCGTATCAAACGAGAACGCGGAGCCAAGCAGACCGACATTCTGGAAGAACGCAGCACCCGCGCGCTTCTCAAATTCGGCTGTTCGGAACGGAAGCACTTCGCCGCCGCTTGCAAAAACATGTTCATATGGCCCTGCACCGCTGGTCGATGCGGTCCCAAACAACATTGTCAGCCAGTAAGGCAGGTGATTGACATCCATCGGCACGACAATATCGCCGCCCATCGTCACAAGGCCGTCTGCCGGTGCCGTCTGGTCCCTGTCGTTTGTCCGGGCCGTGCCGAGAAGCGGATCGCTTTCTTTCGGCTCGCTCTCGCCCAGGTTCTCCGAATAGAACGGGGTCGAGATGTAGTTGCCGGTTGCCGGCGTTGAAAAATCCGCCTGGTCAGCGAATAGAAGGTTCGCGGTCTTGCCGCGCGGCGTTGCGCTGGTAGCCATCAATCAGATCTCCTGTTTACGCCTTGCCGGCAATGTCGAGGTCTCGGGAAGTTGCGGGCCGCACCTTGGCTCCAAGCGCGTCGGCCTCTGTCTGGGACAGGGTTTGAATGCTGCCCTTCGAGCCAAGCTCTGGCAGGGCTTCAAGCACCACGAAGGGTTTGCCCGCCTTGTCCGGCGCGGCATCGCGTTTGCGTTTCATGGCTGGAATTGCCTTTCAATGGGTGTGTAAGTACGTTCCGATCATTCAACCGGTGAGTGAAAATGAATTTTTTGGTTTTTTTGGTTTACTTGGCAGTCCCGATCCTGATCGGGATCATGGCGCAGAAATGGAAGGGTCGGATAGGAGCCGCTTGGGGCTTAATGACCTTGTGCCTGATGCTGGTTATCGGTTTTCTCATCACCGGTTCATTTGTCATGGAAATATTGGAACTTTTCCCATTCGACGACATGACAATTTCTGTCAGCAAGTTGTTGTTGATCGCTGGTTCAACTTTGGTGGTGATGGGTCTGATCGTCGCAACACTACGTCACCGCTGAGAAACACGGCTTCGAGCTGCACGAAGGGTTTGCCCACCTTCTCTGGCGCGGCATCGCTTTTGCGTTTCATGGCTGGAATTGCCTTTCAATGGGTGTGTAGATAGGCTTCGATCATTCAACCGGTGAGTGAAAATGACTGAATTGGTTTATCTGGGAGTTGCGATCCTGATTGGGGTCATGGCGCACAAGAAATGGAAGGGCCGCAAGGGTGCCGGTTGGGCGTATCTGACAATTCTCGTGCTCCTGATCAGCGGCAGGACTCTCCATGCAATCGCCCCGATTGGAGATCCCGACGGCGCTGCGCGAGTGCTTACCTACTTTGCTCTTGCTGGCAGCATGCTTTTTACAGTCATTGGCTTGAAAGTTGCCGCATGGCCAGATCGCAGAAACAGCAGGTCTACAGGACCCGTCGACGAAGCTAGTACGGCACATCCGAGACGAATTCGCAGGCGATCTGTACGGTAATCCCAGTCACATGCGGGTCGCCGTCAGTGGCCTGGTCTAGCCGGTCAATGCCGTTGATTTCCCAATGGGCGAGACCACCCGTTGAGGCCTCCAGCGTAGCATTGACCCGCGACAGGATGGTTTTCAGAGCTGAACGGCGCTCCGCGTCGGTTGCTGCCTTCACAACCAGCTCCAGAAGCGCAGTCTGGCGCATTTCATAACCGCCGCCAGAGCCGAGGCTCTGATTGACCCTCTCAAGATCACCATCGACCATGTTGGCATAACCACGTGCGCCGCTGTCGAGCGCCTCCAGGGCACTGTCCAACGTTTCATTGCGGCCAATCGCCGGCACATCATTATCGCCATCAGCAAGGTCGCTCAAAACCACATGCAGCGCGTCGAGAACATCGTCTGAACTCATCGGGACAACCTTTTCAGCATGCGTTGAGTGATCAGGCCAGGTGCGGCCTGCCGGAGCACACGGACGCTTCTTGCAATGTCAAACCGCTTGCCAAGCCGAACCTGTTTGACGAGCGTATACATCAACACCGGTTCCGCCTTGGTCCGACCTCCAACCTTTACCCGGCGCGAGCCACCTCGTTTGCCGCGTGATCTACGGAACCCGTCTTTTGCAACGGCATAAAAAACTCTTCCACCTGATCCCGGTTTTTGAAACACATTCAGGCTGTCATTACCGAAGGCTTCAAGGAAGTCCTCCATCGACATGCGCCTGCCTCGCGTGCCTCTACGGCGACTGCGCGGCGCAAACTCGCTCGGGATTGCCAGAAAACCCGCCCCATGACTGGAGCGAATAGCGTCACCAGACGAAAACGCCGTTACGATTTGCGGCGCTTTCGATTTGATAACCGCTGCCGGCTCCAAAGTGTCGACCCCTTTGCGCGGGTAGACAACTGACCGCCAACTCTTTGCCAGCCTGATACCAAGCCCTGCATTCAGGATCTGCTGGCGAAACCGTTTCTTGCCGAGATTGGCAACATCTTCCGTTCCGCCGCGCAGTGCCTGGCCGAGTTCTTTCCGCTCAGCGTTCAGGTGCTTTTGCAAGTCCCCGACAAGGGCAAGACCAAGATCCGGCATCAGGTCACAGAAGCCTCAAAGGAATAAACCAGTCGCGCCGTATCCGATAAGGTCGGCTGCGATAGTATCGTGTAGGTTACTGCACCAGCGGTGAGTGTCTGCTTTTTGACTGGCGACACTTCAGCGGCGCGCACCTTCAACACCGTCTTGCGCCCGACAGCACGTGAGGCACCGCCGAAGTCAGTTGGCAAATCGTCGTCAGCAGAAAACAGCACCTTGCAAGGCACCGGATCGCCAACAACGGGCGAATAGAAGACGTCAATGCCGAGTCTTTCGAACACGGCATCGACGGCTTTTTGTGCGTAATCAGACCGCATCAGACTTAGTCGGAGCTGAAGACTTCGACCAGGACGTTTGGCTGCTTGCACACCGCCAAGCGATTGGACTGCGACTTCATTTCAACCCCAGCGCCATGTTTCAGCACCTCGGTCGAAACATAGACCGGATCATCGGCAGTCGGTGCCTCATTGACCATGTCAATATGATGGACCGGCCCCTGGAAAGTCGTAAACATGTTCTGCGTGCCTGCAGGGAAAGCATGTCCTTTACCGCTTTCGACCGCCGCTTCGGAGGTGATGTCCCCGGAGGAATTGCGAACCGGGAACGTGCCCTTGTATTCGCGGAACAGAATCTGACCGAACTCGAAGATACGACCCCAGTTTCCGCCAAGGCGGTCGCGCTCCATATTTTGAAGTGTCGGAGCATTCTGGGTCTGAATCCAGAATTTTTCGACATTCGGATGCTGTGTCAGTTTGTTGAAGAAGGCTGTGGACACAATGCATTCAACCTGCGTCGAGGTCTCCCCCTTCAGGTTGCCCATGACATGGTCGATGACTTGCTCACACTTTTCCAGAACCTTGGTGTCGGCGGTTCCGAGTACGAAATCCACGGTCTTCTTGGTGAGGCCAAATACGGTATAGAGGTCGTAGAGCGTCCGGCCCTTGCCGTCCTTGATCAACCCGCGCATCATCCCCATACGGATATATTCCAGCGTGACGGAATGATGGTTGCGAACCCGGTTCAGGCGACGCGCGGTCTCGCTGTCGAGGCTCGGCGCGCTCATAACACCATTGATCACTTCAAGACGCCCCGCCAGATCCTCCGGCTTGATGGTTTCAAGGTGAGGGAAATGCGGGATGGTCAAGATCGTGCCCGAGACATCATCCTGTTCTGACATCTGACCCGGCGCACCCGGCTCGTCTGCAGCCAAAACCACGAGCTGACCGTCGCGGAAATCAATCCGCACCAATCGGGACGCCATTGGTTCACTCGGCGCAATATTAAGCGCGTTGAGGAGACCAAACTTGTTTGGAATGCGATTGACCTCTTCGGTCAGCTCCACATTCGAATAGGGAAAGAGAATATCCGGCATTGCCTGCCACTCCTGTTCTTTTCCGGCCGTGCCGGAAGGGAATAAGAAAAAGGCCGGCTATGCCGACCTTGGTTCCTTGTTGGGTTACGCGGTTCGGACCACGATGCCTTGCTCTTCGAGCATTTCGAGCGCGACGGCCTTCTGCGCATCCGTGACACCGTCCGGCCAGGCGATCCCGTCTGCGAAGCAAAGCACCTGACGGCGCAGGGCGATCAGACCAAAGTCCAGATCGGTTCCGTCTTCAGCCTCGGCGACATTAGCGGCAATACCCCAAGGCACCTCAGAGCCATCGGAACCACCCGGGTCCCAGGCAACAGCCTTGCCGGCATTCGGATTGATGTCAGTCCGTGACACGGTGATCTCAAATCGGTCGCCGGCAACAAAATCCGCAGCGCCATCGGCAATGGTGAAACGCACCTGTTTGCCAAATGCCGAGCCAACCGTCGCAGTGCCGACCGAATTGCCGTCTGGATCGGAGACCTCGAATGTGCCGCCATCGGTCGCCGGGTCGGTACAGACGACCTTATAGACGCCCTCTTTGGCAGCGGTCGTGACGGCGGGAGACGCCATCGTCAGAACCCCGTCTCCGGTATTGCCTGCGTCAGCTGCGGAAACGCCTGTTGCAGTTGCAGTGGTTGTCAAGAGCGCCAGAATGGTTCCAAGCGCAATGGTGCGGACTGCACCGCTACCTGCGGCCAGAACCACTGACTCGCGGGAGAAATCAGGATTGGCCTCCCATTTGAGAAGCGAAGTAAGGCTCTTTGCCTGCGTCATCGAATAAAACGGCATCATGTTGAAAGGTTCCTTCAATAGGCCGAGTGAGAGCGGTCCCCGGCCCTGCTCAGGTCGAGGTTGGAATTCGTGAATGTGTGAAAAACCGTTAGTTGGTGTAGCGGTCGACGGCTTTGGTCAGGCCTGATTTCGGCTGCTCGATCTTGTTTGGCCCGCCGAATTCCAGCGCAGCCTCACCCGACGCACGGTCCTTGCGGTCAGAAAAGTCTTCTTCTGCCTCAGGTGCGGTGGCTTTCGGTGATTTCGCCAGGGCTGCCTTGGCTGCCGCCGGGCTCTGATCGGTGTCAAAGGCAAAGTGCCGGGCGAGATCTTCGCGGCCTTCGGCCTCGTCCCCGCCGAGGATGGCCTTGATGCGCTCTTGTTCTGCCAATGCACCGGATTTTACTCCAGCCTCTGTCGCTGTTTTGACTGCAGCATCAAGCTGCGCCTGTGTAATGCCCGAGGCAGATGCATCGGGCGCCTGGTTGTTCTCGCTCATGGATAATCCCCTTTGCTGCGAGATTGTGCGCCCGACGCGGGCGCGGGAAAGGTCTTCAAGGACCTCGTCAAATGTGCCGACCTCATTTGCGAGACCGGCAGCAATTGCGTCGTCTGATAAAAGCGTGTTTGCCTCGAGGTCGCGCACGGATTGCGCGTCAATCCCGCGATGGTCAGCCACCAGGGCGACAAACCGATCCATGATCATGTTGACGCGCTGCTCAATTGAGGCGCGCGCTTCACCTTCGAGAGGTCCAAACGGATGACCATCAACCTTGCGGGCGCCGGCATGAATGATCGTTGCGGTCACACCACGATTTTCCAGCTCTTTGCTGCGATCCAGATGCAACCGCAGAACGCCAATTGAACCAACCTCGGAGCTTTCGGTCATCACGATCTTGGACGCGCCACTGATCAGCCCATAGGCCGCAGAGGCTGCGAGTGAATTGACAACCGCGATCACCGGCTTTTTCGCGGCAATGGATTTGACCAGGCGCGCGTTTTCCAGCATGCCGGCAGCAGCGCCGCCCGGTGAATTCACATCCAGGGCAATTGCAGACACGGCGCTGTCAACTCCAGCACGGGTCATCTGTTCGGCAAATCCCTCATAAGAGGTCATGCCGGAGTGCGTTCCCATCCAGCTGCCACGATTGACCAGCTCACCCATAAGCCCGATCCGGGCAACACTTCCGACCATGGCATATCCCTGCCATTCGGGTCCCTCATTGCCCGGTTCAAACGCATCATCACCCCGGAAACGGTTTCCCTGCGGTTCGGGCGGCGTGACACCGTGCATGCGTGCGGCGAGATATTCGCCGATCAGAAGCCCTTGGGTTTCGGCCAACAGCAATGGGGTATCGAACACCTGCGAGGCAGCCCGCAGATAGTGAAGGTCGTTCAGTTCTGGCATGGAAAATCCGATCCTTGGAACCCACCACGCATGGCAAAGCGGGTCCGGGTTCCGTTCTTGCGGTCGTATTCCGCTTTCAGCGAGTTGATAGGCTGCTCATTGTCGGTGGTTCATCGCGAACTCTTCATCCGAAAATACTGTTAGATGACCGTGACGAGGTCATTCAAAGCGTTCATGACAGCGCGTTCAAATCAAAGTTTGGGTGGAGCCAGGAATTTCGTGGCAGGTGCGAGCACGATAAACGCATTTTTTGCAAACCGACCTACGATATGCAGCAAATCTGAATTTACTTTCGGCATTGCAGCGTCCAGTTCAAGCGCATGTACAAATAATCACGCATAAAACTGATGCGGACTTTGGTCGAAGCAATACAAAACCAGGAAATTCCTCGCTCGCATTTACCCCACTTCACGCCGTCTAGCATCTAACCAAAGATTCACTTGAAGTTATCATTTGCTTCTTCTGGTTTTGGCTAACAGTTCCCCACGCAATTCTGAAACTAAAGAACCCAAATAATTATTTACACGCTCCGGGACCAATTCTTTACGGCCAAATATCTGATCATCCGAAATATTGTATCCATCTACTAGAGTCACTAGCAAATTGAGCAAAGCCTCCTGTTGAGCTTCAGTTACATCACAAAAGCGTTGTTCTTCGTCGATTGCTTTGGTGTCACATGCCACTCCTATTCCAACCGACCCATAATTATGACCATAAACAAAAGCGGGAACCCGTCTGATCGGACGTCCAGTTTCAACCGTTCCATCCTTTCGAACGACAAAATGTTCACCAATATCTGACCAGCCCATCAAGTCTTGGGCAATTTTTCTCAACGCATCGATAGATACGTCCTCGGTCACGCCTAGCACAATACGGCTAATTTCCCTTTCAACGACGGGGCTTTGAACCCGTGAGGGAGCCTCTCTTTTTCCAATTTGATATAATCGATTATGCGCTGCGTTACGCTCTGGTACAGTGGCATTCGTGTCAGCCAATGTTTCCAATGCGCTCTGTCGTTCTTTATTTAAATTTTTTTGAACTACATACAGATGTTCACGAAATCGCTCCCACTGTTTGCGGCGTCCATCAGTTTCAGCAAGGAAAGAAAAAAACTCTGCAATATTTATTCGTTTCTCAATATTGTCAGACCTTGCTTCATTAGCAATTCGTTCAAAGTAATCGCGAGTTCCTTCAGTCTTCTTTGCCGCAAATCGTTGAAGAGCAAGACTATGTTCACGTTCAATGCGTTCTAACTCAAGTCGATGTTGTTCTTGTAGAATCACAATCTCGGTGTTTTGGCGAGAAGTTTCCGTTTGAAAAGAAAACGTCGACTTCGCAACTTCCTGCATGAATGGAAAAGCAGCTGCAGCAATTGCGACAACAGCCGTTCCCCAAATTACTTTCTTTACACCTTGATCATATTGGTACCGCTTAGTTTGAGCTTCTTCCTGTGCAAGTCTCCAGTTATTCTCCAGCTCTAAGCGGAGTTGCTCTAGATTCGGTCCATTTGAAAATTCGTCACTCATCGCAAAAGGCCTTCTAAAGTAATCAATTTTTTTTGTGCTCGGCAAAACTTAAAATACCCTAGGTGACTTTCAAAAAAATCAACCATAAGCATACAAAGCATCATGATTGCATCTCTCGTTCATTTCAAACTGTAAATGGCTTGGATCGTGGGCCAGACGCATAAATCTGCACAATTTCGGCGGAAGCAAACATCGTTCACTCTGCTATCATTCCCGACGAAGAAATGCTTAATGTTACAAGAATGTCCAAAACATTGAGCCTCATCGCATCATTTCGCGCCAAAGATGAACTACCGGTTCGAGACCACTTCGTGAGTTCTGGTTTTGATCGCATTGCTCCACAGCGCTGATCTTGCCCCGCTTTTGACTAGCGTCTGCAAACCAGAAATGCAGTCAGTAACGCCGCTCATCATTTGTTGACCCAAACCTTAGAAACCGCCACGCATGGCAAATCGGGCCTGGGTTCCGTTCTTGCGGCCGCATTCCGCCTTCAACTGGGTGATTAGCCGCTCCAGGTCTTTCTGGTTTGCTGGCTGCACCGCGACATCAAAGTCCTCATGACGGACACGGACCTCGGTTTCTCCAGCAGCCAGCTTGTAAAGTGCCGATTGCAGAACCGGCCAGACAAGGCACGGGTTTGTCGTGTCGATACCTTCAAAGATGCTGGCCATCAGGCGCCCTCCTCATCTTCATCCTCGTCTTCATCAGGTTTCTTCTCATCTCCGCTAAACGGAGATCCTTTGGAAGCATGCGGATCGGCCTGGCTTAGATCTGCAAACCGCCTGGTCTCACGAGAGCGCTGTTCAGCAACGTCTTCCCAATCGAGACCAAGCTCAGCACATTCAATCGCCAGGCTGGTGGTACCTCGTTCGAGCCTTTCGCCCATGGCTTTGGCAGATTTCAGATCATCAGCTGTCGGTTTGGCCGGGCCGTTCCATTGAGCCTGTGTGGCAGCACCGCGGAGCCGCAGGAAGTTCCGATAACCGCCAGGAAAGGAAATCCAACCTTTGAAAATCTGCTCTTCGAGCCAGGCGTCATAAACAGCCTGGTAGAAGGGGGCGGATAGGCGCTCGCGTCGGCGTACGACCTGCGGCCAGAGCGAAGCAATGCCCATGCGCACACTGGAATAGGTTGCGCCTTCATAGTCGAAAGCCATGCCCTCATATGAAACTCCGACAGCGCGGGCGATCTCGCGCAACAGGTTGCGCATGAACGGCAGATAGTTGTTGTGCGGGTGATTGGTGTTATGGAACTGAAGCTCCTCACCAAAGAATAGGTGCGCGATTTTACCGTGCGCGCCTAAATCGACCTTGGCGTTCTTCGACCAGCCCGCCTTTGCATTGAAAAAGTCGGCAAGATCCCCGGTCACGTTGCCGTCTTCATCTTTTTCCTTGAGCCCTTCAAAGGCTTCTTCAGACAGGGAATCCGATTTGATTGTCGCTGCAAAGATGGTTTGCAGGAGCGCGGCCACCAATGTCGCATCTGCCAGTTGGTCAACCTGCCGGAACACCTTGAGGATCGCCGCAAAGGGAGAAATCCCCCGTGTCTGGTCCGCAACGCCATCAAAATTATGGATGATCAGCGGGCGACCATCCTTGTCCCGCGCGGGCATGGTAACGGTCTTGTCAAAACCGCCCAGCCTTGCCCGGACACGGTACGCAACCGCCATGCCGTCCGCGTCCAGAAAAACGCCCTGGTGCAAACGCGCTTCCTCGCGCGTTTCCTGCGTGACACGGAGTGGTGACAGAAGCTGGATCTTTGTTTGGCTGGCACTGTTGCCTCTGCGACGCATGACAGTTCGGGCCATACTCTCACCGAAAGCATAGTGATTGCGCAGGCTGGCCTCGGCCATCGCCGCAATGGTCATCTTGCCGCGCGCATCGCATTCAAGTGGGTTTCTTGCATACGACCGGAACCGGGTGGCCGTCTCGCGCGCCCATTCACCGGCCTCTTCCTGACTGGAAAAACCGCAGGCCTTCCAATCCGGCATCGGATTGAGCTTCAGCCCATTGCCGATCGTATCACCGACAGCCTGGTCGACAGCGCCTTTCATCCACCCCGAATTATGGATGGACTCGATGGATCGGGAGGCAACCGCAGACCAGGACTGGCGAACATCCTGAGAAGCATCACGCAACGCCGGCCGCGGCCAGCCAGCCAGGAAGCCGCTGCGATCCGGGCGCAGATATTGCGCAGACGGTTGCTGCACCGGGATCGTTTCACGGCGCGGAAATGTCGGAACCGAGGTTGGCATGGTCACCCGTTCAACGCCTTCGAAAGGCTTGCAAGAGAGGAAGTTGATTTTTTGGGTTTGTCCGACGCTGGTGCTGAACCTTGCGCCAATGGCATGTCTTCAAAATCAAGTTGAGCTTCAGGAACCTGTGTCCAGCGTTCGCTTTCCAGCTTGTCCCAGAGAACCGATGGCATCGACCGCAAGCCGAGCTTTGTGGCAGCGGCTTCCGCCTGGTTCATGGTGTCGAGCGGTTCGTTCGCTTGCGTCGGATCTTTCGTCCAGCGCCAGACCTCAAACCCGTCCCTGTTCTTTTCCGGCACCCGTCGCTCGGCCGTCAGCCCGCGATAATATTCATCGTCAAGACCAGCTGGAAACGATACAAAACCGGGCTCCAGCGGATCAGTCTTGCGAATGTTCCGGTAGAGCCCGTATTTCATGATCGAGCTGTTGAAGTTGAAAAAACGCCGGGAGTATTTTTTCACCTTCCCGGTTTTCTCGTTGTATTCCTGCTTGACCCGCTGCAACCGAGGCGCGGTCTCTGACCGGGCACCGCGAACCATGATCACCTTCGATGCCGGATGGCGTTTGACCCATCCCCAGACATCAGCCGTGTAGGCGTTGCCGTCGATTGCGGTCAGGTCTGGTCTCAGCATGTGACCATAGGCGTTCTGCCATTCGCTCTGGATCAACAGATCCAGCATGCCGCGGGTCGATTTTTCGCCGATGTAACCTGCAATGATCCCGTAATCGATCACATAGCGGCGCAGTTCCCGGTCCCAACCGACCAGATGCCATTCAACCCGATCACCCTGGCAATCAATGCCGAGCGAGATCAGGACAGCACCTGCCGGGATCTTGCCTTTTGAATAGGTGGACTCTGCAGCCCGATCCCTTAACTCCTCCCAGGGCGGTGCGTCGCCGGCAGCATCGTAGGCCAGCCCGACAACATCATTCATGAACGTCTGTTCGCTGGCCGGGTCGCCCTTGGCTTTCAGCCAGGCCCGCGCGATACGCTCGAACGTCTGGAGTACAGAATAGGCCGACCAGATCCAGAAAGACCGATGTTGGCGTTTTGCCTTTTCGTTCTGCGCCCGCCATTCCAGCTTTTTCAGCATGGCCGGGCGGTGATGCTCTTCGATCACCCCGCCGCAGTCGGGATCGGTGCAGATAAAATGTGCCCGCTCCGGGTGTTCCTCATCGAGCGCGGCCTGCATGGTGTCCCACTCAAGGACCTGCATGTGCTCGCAGTGTGGACACGGAACGAACGGCAATTCCTGGCTGCCATCCTCGTAGTTTCTCGAAATCTTGCACCCCGGTTGGACCAGCGGTGTCGAGATTTTGAAGATCTTGGCAAAGTCATGTGCCTGGCTGCGGCTGTCTGCCTGCGCTTCAGGGTCTCCCGCCGCGTTGTTTTCCCATTTCGCCAGATCGTCCTGCACCTGGTTCTTCATGGTGACCATCGACAGGGACGCTGGAGAGTTCGCCCCGGAAATCTGGATGGCGCCCCGGCCATCCAGCCGTTCCTTGTAGAGGATCGAGTCCCCGCCATCCCTGCTCTTTTGCGAAAACAGTTCCTGCAGCGAGGCGGTGTTCTTCAGCATCGGTGCAAGCTTCTGCTTGGACCAGCGCTGCGCGTTGCCCTCTGTCGGATGCACATAGAGGAAATCCCCCGGCACCAGCTCAAGCGAGCCACAACAAAAGATGTTCGCCAGTACCGTCCCGCCGAGCTGCGCGCTTTTCTTCAGCGTCACGATCCGGCACGGATCATCCGGTGACAGTGCCCGCAAGACCTCATCGAAATACCCGAAGAGATCCCGGTTGTAAGGCCCCTTGTGCGGGCTTTCACGTTCCGAAAACGCGATATTGTCGACTGCCCATTGCAGAAAATCGACCTTCGGCGGCGGTGTCCAGGCATCGGCCATCGCCTCATAGATCAGGCGCTCCGGGTTTGCGGTCCGAACAACAATGCAATTCACGCAGTTGCGTCCGCTTTGTCTTCCGTAACGATCTCGGTTTCAGTCGTTTCCGGCATTGCCTCGGCCTTATTGCGATTTTTTTCAGCTGCCTTGGTGCGCATCGCGACGAACTCGGCGCGCAAATGATGAAGCACGTCGCGCACCGGCAACTCGAATTTGGAAGCAATGGCAACGGCCATGTTCGGCAACGCGCCCTCAAAGGTCTGCATCATCTTCACCGCGATCTTGGTGTTGGCCGCCCTCACCTCGTCGGTGATGGTGAAACGCCCGTGCTGTTCCTCTTCGTCCGCTGCCGCTTTCCGGCTTCGGATCTCTTCCTGAAACAGCCGTTGCCGTTTGAGCTTGTCTTCAACCGTTTCCCTGCGCGGATCCGGCTGACCGTCATCTGCCGGCATCGACGGAGCAGAAACTGATTGCGACGGTTCCTGCATCAGGCAGGTTTCGAGCCCGTTGCCGAGCATCTGCCCGATGTCCAGGTGCCGGCGCAATTGTTCGCGCGCGGTCGCAACATGGATCTTTGCCCTGCGCCCCTCCCCGATCAGTGCCGGGCCAGAGATCTTGCCCTCAGCGATGTACTGCGACACCCGACCGGGACTGACTTTGAGGATCTTGGCAAACGCGCCCTTGGTGACAACGGCGTTCACATCCGCGACGACTGTCAAGGCGCGCTCCAATAGGCTTCAGGACTTTAGCTGGTTGTTTAGTCTTTAGCCGAGTTTAGGCTACGAATTTAGGGTCAGACTGCCAAACCCAAACGCTAAGCCGCCCCGTATTTTGTAAGTTGAGGAAAGGTACCTAAGAACACAAAGGTTACGAGAACACTCAGGCTTTCGGTCGCACATTGATAGCTTCCTTGACAAGGTCAACCAAACGATCAGATGGCAACTTTGCTTTGCCAAACTCGATACCACTTGGTCCAAACGTATCGACCAATTCCTTGAATGAAAGGTCAGGTTCCTCTGGCCAGTATAATATTAAAGCGTCAGCTCTCGAACCGTAAAAGGCTGACATCCTTAAGTTGTACCGGTAGAGTGAAGTGAAAACGCTCACGAGAAACAACAAAAGCAGCGCTAGGCCAACCCTTGTTACAGTGACTGACAGCTTTAAGTCTCCAAATACATTGGATGCGCCATCGGACAAAGATGACAACTGTTCTTCCAAAGTGCTTATGGTTTCAAGTGCATCGTTACGAGTTTCTTCTAGGCGGACTAGATCCACCATTGAAATGCCGACTAATGTTTTGCGCTTGTTGTTAGTCGCATTCAAAATCAACTTCATTTCCTTAAGTTCGGTCGTAGAAGTTGGTAACACTTCCAAAGGAAGGTAGTACACCGCGAACGTCTTTTCAGTTAAGACGAATGCAAGTTCCCCGCTGCGGTCAAGCTGAATGGATTTTACTGGCGCACCTGCAGATCGTCCCTGTCTAATCCAAGTGTTACCTTTATCTACTGTGATAAAAAGATCGCCAAGGTTGTCAGCGAGCAAGCCTTTCTGTCCATCGGCTGAAAAGTCAATCGCAACCAAATCCGTTGAAATATCATTTGGTAAAATCTCCCAATCGAAGCCACTCTCCTTTGACATGAGAATTGTACCGCTATCTCCAACTGCCCAACCCGACTGTCCATTTTCATTAAACCGTACTGATTCTAGATCTACCAAGAATCCGTTTTTTCTTTCAGTCCAGCGGGATTCACCATCTGAGACTAATATCGTTCCTTTCGTTCCAACCGCCCAACCGCGTGCGCCGTTTCTTAAAACACGCACCGAATGCAGATCGGAGTTGGACTCAATATCAACTTTTTCCCACTCTTCACCACCGTTTTGAGTTCGAAGCAAAGTGCCGTTTAGCCCAACTACCCACCCGTTCTTCCCGTCCTCCGCGAAATCAAGGGCAGTTAGATTTTCAGTCGTTTTACTATCTTGGAATTGCCAGCTTTTGCCGCGGTCTTTTGAAAAGAGAATTGTACCGTTTGCCCCGACAACCCAACCTTTGTCGCCTCCGCCATCAAAGTAGACGGAAACCAAATTCTCCGCTGTGATGGGGAGAACAGATTGCCAATTGTTACCTTTGTCTTCAGTCCACAAGATCATGCCGCCCGCACCCACGAGCCATCCATCATCGGGAGTGTCAAAATGTAGAGCATTGAATTTTTGCTGAAATGTCTTATTCGATCGGATTGATAAACTATTGTTTTGGTTCGTTATTTTTGACCATTCCTCAATTGCCTTACCATCAATTTCCCCTACCTTCTGTTTCTGTTCACTAATTTTATCGTTCAAGTTTTGAAAAGACTCAGCATTTCTAAATGCTGCCTCGCGTTCGAGGCCTGGAATAAGGAAGTAAACATAACATGCTGCAATGACGGTTAGGACGACCGCACCAACGAAACCAAAACCAATCCATCTGAGTCGAGCAGCACGACCACGCAAGTCAATTGCCAGACGCAGCGCCAACTCGTCTTGATAGGCTCGTGGAAGGAAAGTCTGATGCGCAGAGGATCTTCTTCTTCGTCTAAATGGCCACATCCCATATTCCTGCAAAAAAAATTGAGAATATTTCCACCCTAAGAGGTAAGTGAACATTGCTCAACGCAACAAGACAACTAAATTGTAAGAAACGCCAATCTCAAAGGTATGTTCTCAGAACACTGGCAAACGTTGACCGTTAAACGCGGTAATTCGGAGCTCGAAACAGTTGAGAATTACGCAAACAAAAACCCCGCAGGGCGAACCAGTGGGGTTGTCTAAACCTTTTTCAGTGCGGCGATTGCATGTCAAGTTTCACTGTCACGTCAATTAGAAAATTGCAGGTCCAGGAATGTGACGGGCTCGCTCCACCCGCCTATGTAGTCCCCATCAAGCCACGGCTCGAAGGCTCGCCTGAATGGAGTGATTTCCCATTTCTTAAGGTTTTTGCTGAGCTTACACGCTATATGATCGAGGCAAGCGTGCCAGATCTGGTACTCGCCACATAAGTCATGCCCTATCGTGTATACATCGCCCTCCACCACCTTAAGTCGCACGAAAAATTTCTTCAACACAACCGCAGAAATTAGGGCCGCAAGACACAAAAAAGGCCCGCATAACCGCGAGCTGCACCATCCGATCGTGTTCTGCATTTCCGCCATAGAACCCCGTCGCGCCAACTCCGCCCTGGGGCGTTTTTGTTGTTGGCCGGGTTTGTCGCTTTGGTCGCTCTGTTTGGTGTGACGTCCAGGGGGACAGCCCAGGCCCAAAGGATCCGACAAATCATCCTGCGGCGGATTCTCAACCAGAGATCGCTACTTTGTCAACTGCAACGCGCACAGCGTGTTCGCGGCCGAACATCTGCACCTTGCCTTCGATAATGCCCCTGGCCTTGTCATAGCCGGTCACTTCACCCGGGCAGCCCTTGAATTCATCGGCCAGAAGCCGGAATGTCATGCCGATGTCAAACGATTGAACCTGCACGTATTTTCGCCTTGTCAGCGCCTGCCAGCATTCCTCGACAAGGATCTGCATCTGCCTGGCCGGCACGATATGCGGGCGCCGCTCCGGATCGAACGAAAGCACCGCCTCAACCCCGTCACACACCACAACATCGCCTGTGGACTGGCGGGCTGATCTGTCCAGTCCGACGAACAGATACCGGGTGCACATCGGCCTTGATCTGTCGAATTCGTTCTTCGTCCGGCTGTTTTTTCGCACCATCGGCACCATCGGCAACCACGCCAGCAGCCCGGCTGCGGTCAGGCTCTCAAGCGCCCGCTGCTCGCAATTGGGGTTTGTGCGCACCACGATCCAGTCCAGCCCGGCGGCGCCAACAAGCCCGCGCAGCAACGTGTAATTCGCCTTCAAGGCCTCGGTCACGGGGATGCGTTGCAATTCGCTCATTCTGCCGCCTGCCTTTCGGTGAGGTTTGCGTGCCCGGTTTCAAACCGGGCGATGGCCGCCCGCACAGCCTCCAGCGGGCTGGCGTAAGTGCCAAAGTCTTGCGGAGGCGCCGGCATCCACACCCACTCCGGGCTGTTGTCCGGCAGCCACGGCCAGCCCCGCTCAAGGTGCAGCGCCTGCCAGGCGTGCCACAGGTCAGAGCCCTTGCGCACCGTTACAAACAGCGCCGCGAGTGCCGCCAGCGCCGGATCGGCAACCACGCCCCTGCCCCGCCGCATGGCGTCTTCGTGCATGGTGTTGACCCGCGGCCAGCCAGAACGCGCCTGCCGCTGCAACAGGATCGAGCTGCGTGTCTCCAGGCCCCTGGCAATCCAGCTCTCCTGCCCTGCGCTTAAGGCCTGGTTGAAACCCGCCGGCGGCTCGCTCAGCCTGGCAAAGCGGAACGCACCCCAGTCCTTGCCGAACGGTTTGGCAATCTCCGTGGCTTCTCCTGGAGCTGACGCCTCTTTTGGCAGCCGCTCCCAACGCCTTTCGCTCAGGTAGACCGAATATCGGCAGAACGCCGTGCGTTTGAGGTCGTGCCGAACGTGATGCAAATACGCCGCCTGCCGTGCAGCGGCGGCTTCGCGCTCCTTTTCGGAAAGCTTGAACCACGCAGCCTCGGTTTTCTTCGGGCTGTCGTCGGCAACCGTCGGCCATGCGGCATGCGCTTTTCGAAACCGTCTCTGCCAGGCCCTTTTCGTCACGCTGTGAGCTTTCGGATCCTGCGTGTTCTCGCGCCCGCTCACGCGCTCTTTCTCAATTACTGGTTCTCTTACTGGTTCCCTTACAGGGTTAGTGTCGCAAATTGAGACACGGGTTTCGTCATTTTTGAGACACGGCTTTTGCACATTTTGAGACACGGTTTCATCGTCATTTCCGTGTCTCAATTCTGGACACGGGTCCGCCGTATCAGCAGGTTCAAAATCCTCTTCAAATGCAAGGTGATAACGCGTTGAAAGCTGTTTTCGCGTCTGCCGGTCCCGGCGTGCCTCGCGGGACACCAATCCGCGCCGTTCCAGTTCGTCAAGATGCCGGTTCAGGCTGGCGCGGGAGATCTCGCAATCTTGCGCAAGCTGATCCTGAGAGGGAAAACAGCCATGATCCGGGTTGTGCCGGTCGCACAGGTGCCAAAGAACGATCTTGGTCGCCGGCTTAAGCCCACGCTGCTCAATCGCCCAATTGGTCGCCTTATGGCTCATGCGGCAACTTCCTGCCCCGGATAGAGATCCGGGGTCCCCTTGTTGTCAGCAACAAAGGTTTCAGCTTGCATGCTCATGCAACGCACTCCCCGTGATTGGCCTGACAAAGCGCGCCTTCGGTCGACAGGGTCCAATCGCCCTGGCGTTCCATGAATTCCCGCATTTCTGCGCGGCTGTATCGCTTGGAAAACTGAGCTGTCGCAAATGACTTGGTTTTGCCTTGCAGGCGCGCTTCCATCCGTTCCCACCAAGCGGCCCGCTCGGGATATTCCCGCGTAAAGGCAGCAATACTCGCCTCGGACTTCAGGAAACAGCCGTCGCAATTGCCAAGCCAGCAGTTGCCCCGAACGTTCGGCAACTCTAGGTCAAACGGCTGACGATACCAGAACGCCGCAACGTCGTGCCGGGAAATCATCGCGTCCGCCAATGGCGTCCAAACTGTCCATCGGTCCTTCGGTTTTGGCTTGTTCAGCCGGTGCGGCTCATCTGCGCGTATGCCGACGCAGTTTGTCCAATGATCCCAGCCAATCGACCTGAGAAACCGCTTTGCGGTCCTTACCTTCAGTTCCATGGAACAGAACCGCGTTTGCTGGTTCGGCAAGAACTTGCGACGCTCGATCAACGCCTCAAAGGGTTCACCGTTTATGCTTGCGCCCTGTCGTCCGACAATCTCAAAAAACGGCTTTTCGGACCGGTATTCCAACCAGGTGATTTCAACGCCCCAACGCCGCCCGACCTCGGTAACGAAATCCAGCGTTTGGGGCATTTCCCTACCGGTGTTCTGAAAGGTCACCTCGCACCTGTCCGGCAAGTCGCCGTTTGCTTCCAGAAGCTGGTGAAGCATGAATCCGCTGGTGCGCCCGCCGCTGAAGGCGATCTGCACATGACCGTCAGGCAACAGGTAAGCGCTCATGCGGCTGCACTCCCCCACGGCCCGGACATCGATCCGGGCTTGCAGGCCACCGGCAAAGGCGGCAAGTTGTGATTTCGTAGGGGGACAACTGAATGAGAATTTTCTTCGACATTCTTGCTGGCATCTTCGGCGCAGCCGTGGGGTTGATTATCCTCTTTGCATCCCTCGCATGGCCTGCGTATCAAACCCTGATCAGTGCGCTTATCGCACTCGTTGCCACAATTATCGCCGCAGCAATTGCTTGGGTCGCAGTTCAAAGGCAAATTAAGGAACAACGGCGACAGAACTATGTGGCCGAGCTCAGCCAACTGAACCGTTATCGCCAGTTCATGGCCGACCTTGCAGAAGAGTTGGGCGCTTATCGCGGCCAGCTTGGGCCCGCCTTGCTTGTATTCAAAGGGAGAGAGCGAGAGGCAGACGCGCTTCTTAACTGCGCGCAGCACATTCCCTATTCTATTCCTTCTTATTCCGAGCCACTTATCAGCTACAAAGCTCGTCTTTCGCTTGACGCGCTGAACAGCCTTCTCATGCAATACGAAAGGTTTCTCGGTAGCGAAATTGACAAGAACGGGTTGCCGCTCGATGTCTTCAAGTTCAGTGATGAAACAAAGCAACGTTGCGATAGAATACTTCTGGGATGCGACCGAACGTCTAACCAACTTCTTGAAGATATTGCCGAAATCGACTGGACCGAAACAGATGACCGTATGAGTCAACTGGCAGCCGCCATATAAGAAACTCCCCGTCATCCGTCACCCTCACCCGGCCCCGCCATCCCGAGCGCGTGCATGTCGAGGTCCAGAATGGCTTCCTCTTCCTCGCGTTCATGCGGCTGTTTCTTGCGCAGCTGGACAACCTTGCGGATTGTCTTTTTGCAATACCCGTTGCCCTTGGCCTCCCCGTAGACGTCCTTCTTGTCGTCGTTGATCACGGCGGCCTCTTCTTCAAGCCGCTCGATGCGCTCGACAAAGGCCCGCAGTTGATCGGCTGCGACGCCGCCCGGATTGGCCGTCAGTTTGGCCATCACCCGCCCTCTCCAGCACAAGGGATTGCGCGACCTGCCCCAAGGTTGCTAAAATAGCGCCTCGCAACCACGTGAGCGTTTGAAGCCGGAGAGCTACAGGAGGGCGTGGCATGAATCGGATAGTCGATTTCGCAGGCGCCTTGCTTGCGTTCGCCGGTGTTGCTGTTGTCGTTGTCTGGTTTTATCTGCCAGCAGCCAACAACACTGCTGTCCCACCACCCCTCGTTTTTCTGCCAATCGCAGATCATGGCAGTCCCACCAGTGTCGGCCCGGCAGATCCGAGCTTTAACTGCCTGTACTCCAACGAAAAACTGTTCTGTGAAACCGGCAATCAGTCGAGCGGTTTGAACGGCGTCGCCGCGATTTTTGATCCAACTGGCAATCCGGGCGATCTGAGCAAAGTGCCAAACGAGAAACTGCTTGCCCTGCTGAGTGATACGAACGCGCCAGGGTCGCTTTTCGGAACCCCAAACGCCACGCCCGTTTTGGAAGAATTCAAGCGCCGTCAGCAGCGCAGCACGACGGTTGTCGGCGAGATCTTTCCCGACATGGTCTATGAGACAGAACATAACGCATTTCTGACGGTGGCACGGGGTCGAGCTGGCCAAAAGGATGTTGGTCTCAGCGCGGATGCAATGGCGCTTCATGACGCGACAAACGAGCCTGTCTTGATCGAGGAAACCAATACCCAGACAACTGCGCGTGTTGGCGCACAGTTGATCGGAGCGGGCTTTAAGATTGAGCCTTCCGTAATCATCTGGCGCACGATCCCCGATGGCATGGAAGATACGTTCACCTGGGCAGTGACGCCCAAAAAGGAGGGCGACCTGCAGCTTCTTGTCGTCCTGCGCAATGAACTTCATATCGGCGCGGAAACCTTGAACCTGCCTGTGAGCCGTTTTCCGAAATCGATCACGGTTTCTGTCGGATTCTGGACCAAATTTGGTCGCTTCTTCAGCGGCGTTGATACCGCTGTTGGAACCGCCAAGAATATCGGCATTTCCATCGCCGCACTCTTCGGGTTTGGCGGTATCGGTGCTTTCTATGCTGGCATTCGCGCATGGCGAAAGCACAATGATGGCGCAACTCCTGAAACTTGAGTTTGGGGAAATTGGATCGGCCAAAGGCCGCAAGCGCGACCGCGTGCCCGAGCATGCGCGAGGCACCCGCGTAGGACAGGTGCGAAGTGCGCCACGGGTCTTGCCCTTGGCAATCCCGCAAACCAAAATGCTCCGTGAGCGCAAACAAAACCTCATCCCTGCCCGCCTTTCCACGGTTTCGGCAGGCCGTGCCGGTTGGCGTGAGTTTCGCAGGCGTGCAGAACGCTGGTGTGGTCGCGGTCGAAGAACCGGCCGATCTGCGGCAGGCTTGCCTTGCAGTGAACCCGCATCAGGTACATGCCCTCAAACCGGACGGCACAAACATCTCGGCAGCGCTGTTTGCTTTTCAAAAGCCCCAGTGACATTTCGTGCCGCGCACATAGGTCCTCCGCCACCTCCCGCAGGGTCTTGACCACCAGATACACTGGTTCAAGTTTTGGCTCCGGATCCTGTCTCGGCTCCTGCCCTGGTTCTGGGGCATTCGCAATCAGCCCCAGCAACACCAGGAATGTCACCAGTTCCAACCGGTCCTGGCTGTTCATGTCTTTTGCCGGCTTATCCCTCACCTCACCCGGCTTACGTTCTGGATCCGGCATTTCCTGCTTTGCCAGCTTTGCTGCCTCAAGCGCCCATTCCTGTTCGGCGCTCAACTGCCCAACCAGGCCGCGCGGCTGGTTTTCCGGGTCAAAGAAGATCCGCGCCGCAGGTTTGACCGGCACTGGCGCACGCGGCGTAACCTGTGCTGCCATCCGTTCGGCCCGCTTCGGATCGCGCGGTGTCACCAGGCAGCCATTCAACACAGCCTCAGTTGGGTCACGCGTTGCAATCAGCGTCATTCCGCTGCCTCCTGCTCGCTCACAACGCGCGCAAAACCCTGCAGCACCACAAGCGCTTCTATGGCAGCGCTCAACTTGTCCAGGATTTGCTGATCGTAGATTTCTTCCGGCGAAATCTGCCCTTCGTCATTCAGCGCACTACAGATCGCTTCGGCGGCATCGGCGCCGCGTTTGACCGCAGCTCCAACAGCAGCCGGCCAATTGGTCACGCTTGTGCGTGCCCGCGGCAGAGGAACAAAAACACCGTTGGCCAAGCGGCACAGCGCGCGGACAACTTCCGGGTCATCCGCGTCAATCGTGAGATCCATCAGAACATCAACCGGCACATGCTCCTGGCAATGTGCGTTATTGCCATACCTTGAAAGCGCATGCCGGCTGACCCGCGTTGCCTCCGCAGCCTCGTCCTGCCCGCCGCATTTGCGCATCAACCGGCGGAAAGCGGCTTTCAGGGCCAGATGGTCGTGATGTGTAGTCGGCCGAAAACTCATCTCTCAAACCCCTCCGATTTGCGAGATGACGAAATGCAGGATTTGGGGGATGATTGTTTTCGGAGGGCTTCTAGCTCGGTCCGCTGCGTGGGCGTTAGCACCAACGCCTCCAAGGACAACGGCTTTCCGATCTGCCAGGACAGCGCAAGGAGCGGAAAAATGTGCACGTTTGGAATGGACCCACCGGTGCCAGTTTTAGATCTCGGATATTGGAATCGCCTTACCGTCGATTGGTTCAGGCCAAGGTGCCCGGCCAGCACTGAAATTCCGCCCAGTTCCCTAATTACGGATGCAGCAGGCTCTAGATTCATATTTGGTCTCTGCTCATGACGGTGGGGAGTAATCAAGCAGATATTGCACGATCCTTCGATTCTGGCAATATCCAAAACGGAAGTTTCACTGCTAATTCAGCAACTGACAAGCTGAACCAAGGCGTGCATTATTCGCACACTATGGAAACTGACAGACAAGAAATAATTCAGAAATGGCTCGCAAAGGTCATTGATGAAAAGGAAGAAACGCAGGCAGCTGTTGCGAAGCTGCTTGGCCTTTCTACATCCCAAATGAACAAGACGTTCAAAGGGTCGCGGAACATCAAGGCAGACGAACTACTGATCGTCGCCGCATATCTGGATGCGGAGTTGCCTGCCATCCCTGGTCACGGCCAAGCCCGCATAGCTAAACGATCAAATGACAATGACTTCAGGGGAGGCAACTTAGCCAACCAAAACGAAGACGAGCTTTGGAAGCTTGCAGAATCCAAGGTTGAACTGGAAGAAGAACGCAGAGGAATACGACTTAGTAACGAAGAATATATTGACCGCATCATTAAGTTGTATGAAACTCTAGCGCGTAGAAAAGGAACTTAGATACGTAAAGTTACTAGGATGCCATGATGGAAATTGATGTTCCAAAAATTGTCGCAGTCCCCGATGAGAACAATGAAGACAGCCTTGTTGATTTAATCTTTCGAGCACATCGTTTTGATTGCTTCGATATACTTGAATTTGAATGTTATAAAAAATTTGGACATGACAGTTTAACGCGGCTTACTGCAGCTCAAGAGAGTTACATTGTACTAACATGCCGAGCAAAGGTAGCGCGGCAGGCCAGAAAGACTGGATATCGCCCTAAAGACTGGGATGCTCAACAGTGACGCATTTTGTCGAACGGAACTCGATTGACACGATCGAGGCTGGCGGCGCAGACGAAACCGCCCAATTTCTGCTCAAAGTTTGGCAGGATTCCGATGGTGTTATGCCTCCAAGCTCAGCCTTAATGGCGGTTTCGCCGCATCTGGTCATTTTCGATGACATTTGTGCGCCTGGCGACAGTCCAGAAATTCTGTTTTTTGGCTCCGAGACTCTATTTTCCTCTCAATTCCCGGAAGCGGAAGTCATTGTAGAAGGAAACGCAAAAAACCTACTTCAAGAAGAATATAGAAATCTGGTTTGCGACGGCTATCAAGACGCGCTGTATGGAGAGCCAGTGTTCGAGACAGTAGGAACTGGCTCACTTCTGGGACCTGGAAAGCCCGAAATTATGTACGAGCGTGTTATTCTTAAATTCAAAAAGAGAATTGGAAGTTATCTAGTTAGCTACACGATCAAGCGTTCTATGAAGTGGTTATCTGAGACAGAAGGTCGTCAAGATCGCTATATCGATTTCCAACAAACACCAGGTCATCATCTATTGTCCCCGGCGGAATATTCCAACGTATCCCATCAGTGTGCACAGCCCTAAAACCATAAGATGGGAATAGAGGGCTCGCTACGTGCTCGCGTGTCATCCAGCCATAAACGAAATCCGGTTCCCATTCGTCTAGCGCGTCCAATTGAACAATTTTTACCAGGGCTGAAGCAATCCCGTTTTTCCTATGCTCCGGCTCGATATACAAGTCTCCAATATACGCGACGTTTCCGGAAATTAGCCCCCCAAAATTTGGCTGAGTAGCGGCTAAATTGGCCTGCCCTCCGCCCTCGCCTGGGTAGCATCTCTGCCAATACTTTCGCCAATAATCGACAAGCGTCATGCCCTGCAGGCGATCAATTCGGGTAGCGACACGCCCAACCGCTTCCCCGAGATGCGTTTCGACCGAAATCCAGAACGCTGTGCGTGGCGTGTAGGTATTTTGTTTTGTTGAAAAGTGCTCGGTGAGTTCGGGCCTCGTACTCCCTGCAATACATTTCTCCAGTTCTTCAAAACACTCGCCCCTTCGGAGGCAATACCCCTGATCGTTGAGCTTCTTGTTTAGAAGCCCCCACCCAGTACGCAACTTATAGACATCAATTTTCTCCATTGAACCAACCAGTTTCGGAATCGGACACGTATTTCTAAATTAGCATCGCCCTACCCGCACTGTCATTCCTGTTGACAGGAAGTGCGTATTCTGCACATAGTTTCCAAAATCGAAGTTTCGTTTTTGGAAGTTTTATGTCTAGCACACCCGATATCGCAAAAATTGAGACCAGGCTTTCAAGGCCCGATCAATTGCGATTTAAGGTTGTGGCTACAACCGCGCGCGGCTTGGTAGCGTTTCCCCGATCAACACAATCAGGAGACGTAGTCGTGACCGCAGGTATTCAGAACAGCAATTCATCCTATTTCGTTCTGAAGCGTGCGCTTGAAGAGTTCAGCGAACACCACAACGACATGCCGCCAGAAGACAAGCTGGAACATGTCGAGATCCTGCTGGATTCCGTTTCCAAGTGTCTCGCCAGCCTCACCGCCCAGGTTCGCTTTTATGAAAGTGCCAAGGGCGTCGGCCGTGCGCTGCTAGTTGAGAACGACGACGGCTCGCACGACCACATCAGTGGACAGTTGGTCGAGGCCCTGCGCCTGCCCCTGCCCAATCTTCAGGAAGACGCTGTCATCTACGGGCGCCCTGATGCGCTACGGGCCGTTTCAACGGCTCTTGGTGCGCAGAACTGGCCGGCAACCGGCCCTGCCCCCATTCATGACCTTGCCCTCAAGCTTTCAAGCCAACCGTCGGATCAGCAGGCCAACTCCGCTAACGCGCCGCCACCAGAAAAGGCCGAAGTGACATGAGTGACACCCTTTTCAGTTTTGTCCGCGCCTTTGCACCCTTCGCAGCCCTCGCAATTGCCATGGTCTGCTTGTTTGTCACGATGGTCACCGCGTTCGCCAACAAAAACCGCACCCAATACAACGAAGACGCGCGCCTGATGGCCTTCGGCGAATGGCCACAAGAGACAAACGACCCGCACCCAACCTCAGAAAAACCTGCACCCGACCAGCTTTCTGCTTTCCTCCCCAGAGCAGCAAACCGGGTGCTGACTGGCCTCGTTGCCGGCGCAATCGGCATCGGGGCCCTTTTCTCCTTGAAGTCGGGAGGGCCGCAATGAGCTTTCAACGGCAACCGGACGCCACGCACACCCGCGCCCGCGCCATGAGCGCCAATTTTCTGGAAGCCATGGAACGCGAAGCCACCCGCCTAGAGCAATCTGGCGACAAAGCCGCCGCCACCCACATCCGCGCCGTCATCAACGCCACCCGAAACGCAGTCAACCTGCGCCTGAAAGACATGGACACCAACTGAACCGCTCGCCGCCCTATCGGCACGGACTTAACAGGACCCGTCCCGGACCGGCAAAGTCTGCCCCGGAAAGGCCGCCCCAGTATTCCCGTCCCGGACCCGATCCGGGACCAATAGTCCGCCAAATCAAATCTGAAATCAGGAGAATGAAGATATGACCGCGCCAATCGAAATGCTCAGCCCGCGTGAGAAGGAAGCATTCTCCTCAGACACGGCCATCATGACCATCAAGGAAGTGATCAAGGACACCAAGCTGGGTGAATCAACGATCTACGAGCTGATGCGCGCCCAAAAATTTCCCGAGAATTTCATCCTGGTCGGCCGCAAGACAGTCTGGCTGCGCTCGGAGATCCAAACCTGGATCCGCTGGCGCATTGAAACGGGCAAAGGCAACGATCGGTGGGCGCCGCCGGAGGAAATGCCGCAATAAACAGAGGCTCCTCATAAATTACGTCCATTATTCAAATACGGTTTCGATAGAGGCAGCGCCTTTTTTCGTGGAAGTTAAAACTATACCCAGGATGGTGAAGCCGACAGTTTGCCCCAAATACTGAATTGCTATGCCACCAATTGGCGTAGTTAAGCCCTGCCGCACCAGCAGGCTGTTCGCCAGAAACGTGCAAAGATACAGAAAAAATGATGTTACAAAAATGCGCCAACCGAGGCCATTTTCTCTAAAAATCATACCCTCTTCGAATTTCTTCAGGATCAACACGGAAAAGAAAATCAAACAAGATGAGATCAGAGTAAAAATGAGAAGCAAAAGAAACCCACTCAAAAAATCAGGGGCGATATTTAACCGGTCAGCAGCAATTACGATTGAATGAACAATCAGCGTTGAAACCACGCAAGCAACTACAAACAAGCTCACCGCGGTTATTCTACTCTTTTTGGACACGTATTCGCTCCTTAGAACTTGCGATGAGTTTTAAAAATAGATCGAACGAAAACGAACACTAGATAAAGAGCGCAAAAACAAGTGACCAAAATAAGCTTTGGCAAATACTTTGATTCTGACCCTGAATAAAGACCAAATAAACAAACCAATACACCAAAAATAAAAACAAATATAACTTCAGTATTGTACCAATAATAATCAGCAAATATTTTCTTCCAGTATTTTCGTTTTTCGCCATCTACAAAACGGCCCATCTTCCGCTCCTATCGGGTCACTGAGAATTCATCGAGATACGCGCTCAACGTTTCAGTGAGTTTGCTAGAATGAATGTGCTCGCACCATTTGGAGGAACGACTTCTAAAATGGTTGAGCCAAGCTCAGTCTGAACCAGGTATAATGATCGGCCTTCGTGCTGTTTCAGTTCATAGCGCCAATCTGGATTACGCTCCAAAATACCTAATAAGGATTTTGAAAAAAGACCCGTGTGATCGCCAGTTAGTGAAAGAGAACACACCAATCTATCCGGTTTCGAGGTCACAGAAATAAATGGAGCGTCAGGCGAAAGTCCAATCCAGCCATTTTCAGCAGTTTTCTTGTATCCTGTCTCTTCTAGCGTTTTATCGAAATTCGAAAAATCTGGAAGCGATCCTACACAGGATTTAAAGAACTGCTCAACATGTTGCTCCCCTGCAAAAGCAACATCTAAAGGTGCAAACAATATCAATAGAAAAAGGAAAACTTGCCTTAGAAAAGGTAGAGAAAGGTTACAAAAACGCGTCTGCAATATCATCTAAAAGCTCCTTACGAGTCATGCGCATTTGAAGAAACTTTTTGCGGCTTCTCTACCCGGGCTCCAATTGCTTCCATCACCGCAATTAACAGCCAATACTTTTCTGCAATGAGCGGATCATCTTCATCAAACAACCATGAACCATATCGGGCAAAAGGCCCATAGAGCAGTGACAAAAACCAGCCAATCAACAAAAATATCCAATAGTACATAAATAGAATACTTGGCTTATATTCCACAGATAAAATATTAACTGTGAAAACTAAAAGACTACACATAAGAATAGATAGTATAATTATTTTGTTGTTCGTTTTTATTGACAACTTCAATGGCTCCTTATGAGTCACGTTTTCTTCTACGGTGCGTCCTGTTGTATCCAATATCAGGATCGCTGGATTGGTACTCACGAATTAGTTCGCTTTCCTTTTTCGTCACCGCATCCTTTTCCGACGCCTCAAACAGAATCTCCTTACGAACACTGAAATCCTTTAATTGTTCTGAGGTGAAGTCAGCTTCAACAATCGCATTGTTCCAAGACCCGAAATTGAATAGCCCCTGGATTTGTAGACGCTTTCTTTCCTAAATTTGAGGCAAGGAGGCCATAGTGGGCAATTCTAGTTTTAGTGACGATTTCAAGCGTGATGCAGTAGCGCAAATCACCGAGCGGGGTTATCCGGTTGCGGAGGTTTCGAAGCGACTTGGTGTCAGTCCGCATTCGCTTTACGCCTGGAAGAAGAAGTTCTCTAAATCCGCGGGTCCTGGTGAGAGTGATCAGACCGCAGAGATCCG
>CXTY01000012.1 GCA_001404055.1 Roseibium album
GATGGCATCGGCCCCTTCGGTTCCCTCGATGGTCTCACCGGCATCGGTGCCCTCTGTATAGGTGGCTCCCGTTGTCAGCTCGCCGTCTTCGTTGAAGCCGAAGGATGTTGCGATGGCCCTGAACTCATCGGTGCCCCGCACCAGCTGCTGGAAGGCCGGCATCAGGTCGTCCTGTGCAAGAGCATCCAGAGCTGCAGCTGCAAACGATGGATCGACTTCGCCAGCGAGCGCTGCCATGTCTTCGCCGGCAATCTGCTCGTCAAAGACCATGACATTGGAGATGGTGCCGTCGAACTGCTGTGAAGCAGTGTGGGCATCATCAGTCCGCCATGATCCGGAGGCGCCCACAACGAAGGAGCGCTCGTTCATGTCGAGCCCCTGCTTGAACTCGGGCTCTGCTGCCACGAGTTCACCGTTCAGGAAGACCTGAAGTCCGTCTTCACCGAAGGAAACGGCCAGGTGGTAAGTGGTGTTCGCGGCAATCTCGACGTTCTGTACCTTCAGGTATTCCGAACTGTCGTCGGACTGCTGACGGATATAGAGCTTGTTGTCGCACAGATATGCGGTGATGTGACCGCCATCGTCATAGCCGGAACCATCCTTGGAGAACAGCGCCTGTCCGCCGGAGACATCGTCGGCATTGAAGGTGAGGGCAATCGTGCCGTCGGTCAGATCCAGGCTGTCCGGATTGCCGGCCTCCAGATAATCACCCCGCTCACCGGAGAACTCCGTGTCACCTGCAATGGCAAAGACGGGGGTCATGCCTTCGGGTAGCGGCAGGTCGTCGACGCCCGGCAGGTCTGCCGGTGGCGGAATATCCTCTCGCTCGGTTCCCATCTCGATCGGCTGCAGTGCTTCTTCGAGATCGGCGATGGATCTGACGATGCCATAGGCCGGTTTGGCGGAGGTGGAGATATCGTTCTGTGTCACCAGATCGCCGTAGACGGTGATGGTTCCCAGATCATCGTTGTTGTGAGCACCGCCGCCTGATCCCTGATCGGAATAGAGGGAGATGACGGTGTGATCGACCACGCCATCGCCATTCGAGTCGCCATATGTAATGGAGCGGATCTTTGTTGTGTGGCCCTCGATGACGATCCGGTCGCCTTCTTCGCGGTTGAAGTCGGTGATCGTGTCATGGCCGATCTGATCGACCCAATGGTCGTGGATGTTGGCGTTC
>CXTY01000013.1 GCA_001404055.1 Roseibium album
AACTCCTGTTGTTTTGAGTGCCGAACGCTGATTCACTCTCCTTATTGATTTGGGAGATATGGGCGATGATGGGTCCGAAGCAGGAAGCGCAAAGCGCGCTGTTCTACGAATTCTCGATTGATGATCATGTCCCGAATGACCATCTACTGCGGTCGATTGACCGGTTTGTTGATCTGTCCGACCTTCGCAAACATCTGGCTCCGTATTATAGTTCAACCGGTCGTCCTTCAGTTGATCCGGAACTGATGATCAGGATGCTGCTGGTCGGTTACACGATGGGTATCCGGTCAGAACGGCGGCTGTGCGAGGAGGTCCATCTCAATCTGGCCTATCGCTGGTTTTGCCGCCTGGATCTGTGCGATCCAATACCGGATCACTCGACCTTCTCAAAGAACCGCCATGGACGGTTCCGGGACAGCGATCTGTTGCGGCATGTCTTCGAGACAGTTGTGGCGCGTTGCATCGAGGAAGGACTGGCGAGCGGCCAACGTCTTGCAGCTGACGCGAGCCTGATCCAAGCGGATGCCAACCGGCAGAACTCCACACCGCGATCGGACTGGGAGCCAGACAGGATTGATCCCTCTGATGCCCCGCGAGCGGTTAGGGAATATCTGGAAACACTGGACGATGAAGCCTTCGGCGCAGCCAGTTCGGTGGAGCCGAAGTTCACCTCCCATTCCGATCCTGCCTCTCAGTGGACTGGTGCACGGGGCGGGCCTGCCTACTTCGCCTATTCCACAAACTATCTTATCGATACCGACAATGCAGTGATCCTGGATGTGGAAGCCACACGTTCAATCCGGCAGGCTGAGGTTGGCTCCGTGCGAACCATGATAGATCGGGTGGGCGACAGGTTTGATCTGATGCCCGAGCGGCTGATTGCCGATACCGCCTATGGTTCTGGTCCCATGCTCGACTGGTTGGTCAACGAGCGAGGGATTGCCCCGCACATTCCGGTAATAGACAAGTCTGGACGCAAGGATGGAACCTATGAGCGGGCGGACTTCACCTATGATACCGCAAACGATGCTTACATCTGTCCAGGCGGCAAAGAGCTCAAACAATTCCGCCGCGCTTTCACGACGCCACGAGCTGGAGCGAACAAGGATGGGACATTGCGCTACCGCGCCCGCAAGGCCGATTGTGATGCCTGCGGCCTGAAGCCGAAGTGTTGCCCGAAGGAGCCACAACGCAAGGTCACAAGGTCGATCCACGAGCCTTCGCGTGATGTCGCCCGTGCCATCTCACACACCACCCAATATGCAATCTCATGCAAGTTGAGAAAAAAGGTCGAGATGCTGTTTGCCCACCTCAAACGCATTTTGAAACTCGACCGGCTTCGATTGCGTGGACCGTGCGGAGCCCGCGATGAATTCCACCTCGCAGCCACAACCCAGAACCTCAGGAAACTCGCAAAACTCATCCCGACCCCACAGATCGGTTGCCCTGCATAAGCAAGGCACGGTTTGCTCGAACTCAGCACACCGTTCAAATCGCAAAACCAACGAGTTTTTCAACGGAATAGGCCGTGAACACCATTCGGTCAATGGTCCGAAATGTCCGCTCAGCGGTCATTCATCTGACATCCAGCGAACTGCTGAAGTGAGCCCAACTGCTTCATGCTGCACGGAGCGCCAAAGTCCGCTAAGTAGCAAAACACGGGCAGACGCCCGGCGCTGGTTCGGTCAAAGCCCCCAGGTGAACCCTGTCGCTTCTTCTGACACGTCCCAGAGCTTCGTCATGACGGGCTTGTCATATGCGTGGGGGTTCAGCGTACCCCTGCCGACCGGACCGACAGCTTCCATCCGGCCGGTGGGGCCGTACAGAGCGCGTTGTTCCAATCCATCCTCGGTCGCGCACATAACCTCGGGATAGGCCCCTTGTTCGGCGGTCTGGACCATTGGCGTCTTGGTCATGAGCCACCAGATGAACCGCATCGTCCGACTGCCGCTAGTGCTTATGAGCGAGGTCGCAGAAGAGCCGGGGTGGCAGACATTGACCTCAACATCGGCACGGCCAGCGGAAGCCAGCTTTTCCTGAAGCTCGTATGCGAACATCATCTGGGCTAACTTGCTTTGCGAATAGGCGGTGTTGGGGCCATATCCCTTGTCCCAATTAATGTCGTCGAATTTGATCGTCTTCAGCCCCATGTTGTAGCCGAGGCTGGCCACGACCACGACCCGGCCTTTCGACGCTTCGATCCGCTCGAAGAGCAGACCGCAGAGCAGGAAGTGGCCGTAGTGATTGGTGCCGAGCTGGCTCTCGAACCCATCCACTGTCAGCTTGCGGGTCGGCACTTGTGCGATGGCGGCGTTACAGATGAGGGCGTCGATGCGTGTAACGGTCTTAAGAATTTCGGCCGCTGCTTCGCGCACACTGGCGAGCGAGGCCAGGTCCATGCGGACGAAGCTCACATTGGCGTCGCTACCGAACTCCTTTTTCAGTTCCGCAACGGCTCCTTGAGACTTCTCGACTGAGCGGTTCAACATCACGACCTTGGCGTTCTTCTTGAGCAGAGTTCGAGCTGCCTGAAATCCAGCACCCGCATTCGCGCCGGTGATCAGGTAGGTCTTGTTGTCCAGATTACCGAGGCGTTCCGGGGTCCAGCCATTGGGTCCGAATGTGGTGTCTGGCATTGTCTTGCTCCTTCGGGCGTCGGCATCGGGGCCGCGCGATTTCTGTAACTACGCTGAAAATGCAAATAGCTCTCGCACGAGTGCAGAAATAGATGCATTTATCGCAATTACTTGCCTGATTGTATCAAGATGGTTGCAAGGCCCCACCTTTGGCAGTTAGATCGACCGCATGAACAAGGATCTGATCAAGCAACTTATCGCGGGCCGAACCAATAAGGACGGCCTGACAGAGACCGGCATCAAGGGCGTGCGCTTGTTTCGGGCAACGGAAGCAATTCCGTGTGCCCCAGCCGTCTATGAATCCTGCGTCGTGGCCATCGTGAGCGGGGCAAAGGAAGCGCTTCTGGATGGTGACCGGTATCTCTACGATGATAGCCAATACCTGTGCTGCCCAATGTCGATGCCTGTCAAAGCCGGAGCACCCGCCGCTTCGCCAACAGCCCCTCTCTACGGTGTCCTGATCTCACTTGACCAGCGCGTGATGACGGAATTGGCCATGGAGATGGAGAATGCGGGAGGCGTCCTTCCCGCGGTCAGAGGAGAGTTACGGGAGCACGGGATTAAGCTTGCAAGATGGGATGATGACTTCACCGAAGCGCTGTTGCGGTTGTTGCAGCTTGGAACCAGTCAGACCGATACGGCGGTCCTGGGTAAATTGCGGCTGCGAGAACTGTACTATGCGATCCTGAATGGTGAGGCGGGCATCTTCGCAAGGCAGGCGTTTGGCGCAGGCAACGTCATTGCGCAGTCCATCGCACATGTGGCTTCAAATCTAGATGCACCAATCTCGATTGATGATATGGCAAGCCGCGCAGGCATGAGCCGTGCCGTGTTCCATCGCAAGTTCAAACAGGTAACAACGATGGCCCCGATACAATTTGTAAAGTCGATGCGCCTCAATAACGCAGCGATGAAGATCGCGGGAGGCATGGCGGTCAATGAAGCGGCGATGGACGTGGGCTACATGAGCCCTTCGCAGTTCAGTCGTGAGTTCAAGCGCCTCTATGGGAAGTCGCCTAGGCAATGGAGTGACGCTCAGCAACTTTCGATGGGTGTTGGTTGAGGCCGTGCAGCCGGTCTGCGCTCTGTCAAAAGCGGACATTCATCAAGAAATGCTGAACGGTAGCTTCTTCCGCGTTGCTGCGGTTCGTTTTGGCCGCAGCGATAGTCAGTTTCCCGCACATTCCGCCAATTCGCTGCGACCTGATTGAGCTGCGGCTATCGGGTATCCAGCTTTGAGAGCTCGGTGTCCGAAATGAGGGCGCAATTCGGTCGCTCGCGGTATTTGGAACCAGAGATTGAATTCAATCGGATCGCAAAGGAGTTCTTCAGACGAGCGAGATCCGATAACCGGCGCGTGGAAAGTGGACACACAACTCGCCCACGTCATCACCGGTGCGTTCTACCGCAACCGTTTCCGCATCGGCGTAGACCACGGTTCCCTCGACCGGTTGTTCGCCGCCGTCTACATCCGGGCTAACGGTCACGGGCATACCAATGTCGAGCCCTTGTGGGTCATTGGGCAGCACCCGGCGCTCTGTGACTGGCGTCTGCTCCCGAGCCCGGTCAATTGCGTCTGAGGGTGTCATACTGCTCGATGTGCCGTGACCCAGATCGTGCACGTTTGTCTCCCATCGAACCAGGTTGACGAACTCGGATAACAAAGCCTCACCGCCGGAAAAGCGACCGCGGACGAACCAGACCACGTGGTAAATCTGGGCATCGATCGCCCCTGGCGCGTCCCCGAGCAGAAAGGCCCGTCCATCTGCCAGCATCGTGTCCAGCCAGGACAGTGGCGCGCGCAACTGTGATACCAAATGCGGCAACTGGCTGTTCGCTGTCTTCAAGCCTTCTGCCCAGTTCTCACCGAGGTACAGCCGCCCGCGGTCTTCGGCGAAATCCGCAGGAAGGTTCTTTCCAGCCGAACCCAGCACGATCTTGACCGCGAGATCAAATAGCGGGCCGTCGGTCCAACGACTGAGGCACCACATCAGACCGGCGTCCGCTGTCGGCATATAGGTGGGCGCGGGATGACGGTGTTCCAACTCGCGCAGGATGCACTGGCTGTCACAATATATATCTGCGCCGATTTGCATGACCGGCGTTCGCCTGTATCCGCCTGTAAGCGTGGTGAGCATCGGTTTGGGCGGCAGCCTTGGAATCTCCACGTCCCGCCAGGCGAGTCTCTTGATACCGAGGGCGACGCGCACCTTTTCGGCAACAGGTGACTGGGCGTAGTTGTGCAGAATTATCTCGGTCGCTGCGTCGTTCATCTCACCGCCTTCGGTTGATCGGGATAGATGGTAAGAGCATTAATAGAAGTGGCGTCTCCGGAAAACCCTGAAACGCATGAAACAAGCGCCCTCTTTCTGCGCACGGCGGTCAGTCGTTCAATTCGCAGCGAATTCAAACACCACGCCCATCTTAGAAAATCGTTGCGACCGGAATGAAAGTCGGCTTTTGGGATAGGGTTTCAGTTCGTCGAATGGCAAAATTGGCGGCGCAAAGCGGTCGTCTCGTCGGTGCGGAAAGGACGTCACGTTTCGAAAACAGAATAGTATTGCAATTGTGCCTGCATCATCCAGACAAAAAAACCCGGTGCTCGACCGGGGTTTTACTCGTTTTTGATACTGCTTCCGGTTAGACCCGGTTCAGCAATCTCGCGCGGATTGTGTTTGGCAGTGCCCTGATTTCTTCCAGAAATCTGACCGGGTCTTCAACCGGGCTGTCGACATCCATCACCACATAACCAATGTCCTGGTGGGACTGCATGAACTGCGCGTGGATGTTGAGATTATGCCGCGTAAACAGATCGTTCAGCGTGCGCATGGCACCCGGCGCATTGTGGTGCACCTGGATGAAGCGTGTTGCAGCGGTTCCTTTTGGCAGCTGCACTTGCGGGAAGGTAACTGCGCCAAGGGTTGAGCCGACATCTGAATACTCCACCAGTCGCTTGGAGACTTCCTCGCCAATACGGTCCTGGGCTTCTTCGGTTGACCCACCCACATGCGGGGTCAAGATGACATTGTCCAGACCGCGCAATGGCGACACGAACTCGTCCTTGTTGGACTTCGGTTCGACCGGAAATACGTCTATCGCGGCGCCAGCCAGATGTTTTGACTTCAGGGCTTCGGCCAGGGCGTCGATGTCGATCACCTTGCCGCGGGCATTGTTGATGAGGAATGCGCCCTTTTTCATCTTGGCAATTTCAGCCGCGCCGAACATGTTGCGTGTTTCCGGCGTGTCCGGCACGTGCAAGGACACCACGTCACTTTCTGCAAGTAATCCGTCAAGGCTTTCAGCCGGCGTGGTATTGCCATGCTGCAATTTGTCGACCAGATCGAAGTAGATAACCCGAAGGCCCATGGTCTCGGCGAGATTTGAGAGCTGGGTGCCGATGTTGCCGTAACCGACAATGCCAAGCGTCTTGCCCCGCACTTCATGCGAGCCGACGGCGCTTTTCATCCAGCGGCCTTCGTGGGCCGCAGCCGACTTGGCGAAGACACCGCGCATCAGCATGACGATCTCGGCAATCGTTAATTCAGCAACGGAACGAGTGTTGGAAAACGGCGCATTGAAAACCGGAATACCGCGCGTCAGACTTGCATTCAGGTCCACCTGGTTGGTGCCGACTGAAAAGCAGCCAACGGCAACAAGGCTTTTGGCAGCTTCAAGAACGTCCGCAGTTACTTGCGTTCGGGACCGGATGCCAAGGATCTGTACGCCTTGTAGCTTTTCGATCAGGGCCTCTTTTTCAAGGGCGCCCGGGAGAACTTCAACGTTGGTGTAACCGTTCTTATCCAGAACCGCGCGCGCGGTCGGCGAAATGCCTTCCAGCAGCAGCCAGCGTATCTGGTTTTTGGGCCGGGAGAGACCGTGGATCATGGGCTTGAAGCCTTATCTGGGAACTGGATGTCATGAGCGCTGGGTGCAGCGCAAAACGCCGATGTCGTATACGCGCAGATCCGTGTCGCGTCTAGAGGACAAACGGGTCTTGATGTTGGATTTCCGCTGCTGTTTACGCGGTTAATCCCGGCCGGTATGGATTTGCTGAAGCCGAGACCAAACAGCCTTCAGATCCTCATCGGAATAACCAAGACCCATGTCGTCCTGCATGAAATTCCGAAAGGCTTCGGATGTAGCCAATTGTCTTGTCTCGCTAATCCCATCGCGCGTGAAACGTGCACGAGCGTCCTGAAAACTGATCCAGCCGTCTTCCGTCCGGCGATAAGCCTTGAGGCTGTTTGCAAAGGGTTCCTTTGGCCAGGTTGCGGCTAGGAAAGTTGCGGCTTCTATGTCGTCCGGTTTGGTTTCGACCCTATCGAAACCGAAAAGAGGATTCCATCCGTCCCGAGTTGATCTTTCCAGAACCTGCTCGCCTTCAGCTTCATCAATCCGGATGCGGTAATCCTGTCCCTTGATGGTCTGCGGCTCTTCGCTTGTCAGACTTACGGGTTCAGCGGGCGCCTGCCCGCCAAATCCGGTGTCCGCCAGCCATTCACGGTCTTCATCTCTTACGACAAATGCCAGATGTGTTCTTGCGCCGCCCCGTGACGCTCCCATTCTGACGCGGGCCATGACGGGTTGAATGGAATATCCCAAGGCCGTCAATGCCTCGCCGAACAAGGTGTTCAGTTCAAAACAAAAGCCGCCGCAATTCTGAAGAACGAGTTTTTCCCAAACGTCGTCCGGTTCAACACCGGGAACCCTGCCAAGAAACGGATAAACATTTTCAAATGGAATGGCCGCTATCTGGGCGGACTGCAGCTGACGGACACCATCAATGCCGCTGACGACATCGTTAAGACCAATGCGTTGAAGATATATGTTCAGGTCGAATGGCATTGGCTTCTCGGGAATCTTGGTCTGCCGCATATAGGCGACAGACCTTTGTTTTTAAAGCCCTTCTTCGCCGCGCTGAACCGCAGCAACCCCGGTGCGGGAGACCTCGACCAGACCCAGCGGTTTCATGATCGCGATGAACTGCTCGATCTTGGAAGTTCGACCGGTGATTTCGAAAACGAAATGTCCGGTCGTGGCATCGATCACCGTTGCGCGAAAAGCATCGCCAAGACGCAGGGCTTCCAGGCGTTTTTCACCGTCTCCAACAACCTTGACGAGGGCCAGCTCGCGCTCCAGCGGCTTGTCCTGGTTTGCGCGGCGCGCCCGAACGGTCAGGTCAGTCACCCGGTGCACAGGCACCAGACGATCGAGCTGATGACGGATCTGCTCGATGATCATCGGCGTTCCGGTCGTCACGATCGTGATCCGGGAGAGGTGCTTTTCGTGTTCGGTTTCCGACACGGTCAGGCTGTCGATGTTGTAACCACGACCGGAGAAAAGACCGATAACGCGCGCTAGAACACCCGGTTCGTTGTCGACCAGGACCGATAGGGTATGGGTTTCAATCTCGTCGCTGACTTCGGCCAGGAAATAGGCTGAAGGCGCATCTATATTCTGTGCGTTCATTTCAATATGTTCCTTGTGCCTGGCTCTTAAACGAGGGACTTGCCTTCGGCGCTGATCGCATTTGCGATCGCTTCGTCATTGGCTTCATCCGGCAGTAGCATTTCATTGTGGGCCTTGCCTGACGGGATCATCGGGAAACAATTGGCAAGGTTGGCCACCCGGCAATCGAACAGAACCGGCTTGTCGACCGCGATCATTTCCTCGATTGCACCGTCCAGATCACCCGGCTTTTCCACCCGGAAGCCGACACCGCCATAAGCTTCTGCCAATTTGACGAAGTCCGGCAGACTGTCGGTGTAGGTATGCGAGAGGCGGTTGCCATGCAGCAATTGCTGCCACTGGCGAACCATGCCCATGTACTGGTTGTTCAAGATGAACACCTTGACCGGAAGGCCGAACTGAACGGCCGTCGACATCTCCTGTATGTTCATCAGGATGGACGCATCACCGGCGATATCGACACAAAGCGCATCCCGGTGGGCAACCTGTGCGCCGATTGCCGCTGGCAGGCCATACCCCATGGTTCCCAGGCCGCCAGAGGTGAGCCAGCGATTGGGTTCCTCAAAGCCGTAGAACTGCGCTGCCCACATCTGATGCTGACCGACTTCAGTGGAAATGAAGGTCTTGCGATGTTTCGTCAGTTCGTAAAGACGTTGAATTGCATGTTGCGGCATGATGACGTCGTTGTTTGGCTTATACGCCAGCGAGTTTCTTGCCCGCCATTTTTCGATCTGGCCCCACCAGCTCTTCATTGCAGCCTTATCGACCTTCGTCGACGAAGAACGCCAGATGCGGACCAGATCTTCCAGAACGTGACCGACATCGCCGATGATCGGCAGGTCGACGTTGACCGTCTTGTTGATGGAAGACGGGTCGATGTCGATGTGGATTTTCTTGGAATTCGGCGCAAATGCGTCGGTACGTCCGGTGATCCGGTCGTCAAAGCGTGCACCGATACAGACCATGACATCACAATCGTGCATGGTCATGTTGGCCTCATAGGTGCCATGCATGCCCAGCATGCCTAGCCAGTTTTCACCTGATGCGGGATAGGCGCCCAGTCCCATCAGGGTCGAGGTGATCGGGAAGCCGGTCAGCGAGGCCAGCTCACGCAGCAACTGGCAGGCCTGAGGGCCGGAGTTGATGACGCCGCCACCTGTATAAAGAATAGGCTTCTTGGCGTTGGCCATCATCTCAACAGCTTGACGGATCCCTGCAGCATCGCCCTTGACCTGCGGGCGGTAGCTCTTGTGAGCCGCCGCCGGATTGGGTGTCGGGCCCTGATAGGTTCCGGTTGCAAACTGAACATCTTTCGGAATGTCGACAACAACCGGGCCCGGACGGCCTGACGTTGCAACATAAAATGCCTCATGCAGGATTCGTGAGACGTCGTCGACATCGCGCACCAACCAGTTGTGCTTGGTGCAGGGACGGGTAATGCCAACCGTGTCGCACTCCTGGAAGGCGTCATTGCCGATGAGATGTGTCGGCACCTGGCCGGTAATGCAGACGAGCGGAATGGAATCCAGCATCGCATCGGTCAGCGCGGTCACCATATTGGTGGCACCGGGGCCTGATGTCACGAGTGCAACACCCGGCTTGCCGGTGGAGCGGGCATAGCCTTCGGCTGCATGGCCGGCGCCCTGTTCGTGGCGCACGAGGATGTGCTCCAGCCCTTCCTGCTGAATGATCTCGTCATAGATGGGAAGTACAGCACCGCCCGGGTAGCCGAAGATGGTATCAACTCCCTGGTCTTTCAGCGCCTGGATGACCATTTCGGCGCCGGTCATTTCCCGTGTCATTCTCTTTCCGTCCTTGCATTGCTCGCCTGATTGTTCAGGCAATGGCTCTTAAATTCTATTCTTCCGTCATAAGACATGCGGCGTCAAAGATCCGGTGAGGTGAGGGTGCACATTTTCAGGAGGCAGGTACAAAAAAAGGCCCCTTCGGGAGCCTTGGTCGCGCGCCATCCTGTCCGAACGGGGTTATCCCGCAAGGAGGGCGCGCTTTCCTACCACTACTAGAATGAGCGACATCATCATGTCGTCCCGGTCCTTTGATGCTGCAGGCCTGAATGACCCATTTGGATATACGCTGCGAAAATTTCGCCCAACGATGTCCGGCGCTGATTTCGCAACAACTTCAGACAGATTGGCTCAAGCCCGTCATATCCACCCGGTCTTGATGCGCCGCACACTAGTCAGGCGGATTTGGCCGGTCAAGTCCAAATTTCGATTATTGCGCGAAAGTTGCACAATGTTTCTGAAAATTTCCTGAGCGCGGTATCCATAGCCGAGCTTCCGTGTGAAGTCAGCGTGCCCGGGACCTGCGATAAACGCATAGCGGGATTGATGAAAAGCGTCATGAAAGGGATTGCTTCGCTGATACGCGCCCTATATACACCGCAGTTCGACGCGACATCCTTTTTGGATGGCCGCTCGCAGATGGGTGTGTAGCTCAGTTGGTAGAGCAGCTGACTCTTAATCAGCGGGTCTGGGGTTCGAGCCCCCACTCACCCACCATAACTATCTCATTGGAAAAATGCGCAGTTTTTGCGCCGTGAAATGATCATGAACATTTGAACACTTACAAATACCGTACGAATTCGTAAGCCTTGTTCTGTCTGAAAATGAGACTTCGTCGAGAGCTTTACTGGTGTCTGTGAGACGCTGTTCAACAAGGCTGGAATTGAGCAGGATACCCTGCAGCAACTCCAGCCAATGTTTGGCTCGCTGGCGGCGGCCGGCGCACGTATCATGGTCATCACAGCCTGGGCCCATTTTTTACCGGTCCGCGGCCTATTGAATTGCGGTTTAGCTCATGGCAGCTGCATCAAAAATCCTAAGCGCAGTTTGCCGATCCAGGCGTGTGTTGCGTCCACCAGCGGGTGCTTCGCTAAGTTCCGTCGCGAAAAAATGGATCTGGAAATACCGAACCGCCCGCATGGCTTCAGCGGTGAGCGTTTTCCCGGGGCCACGTCGTCCTACCCAATATCCAATTCTGTTCAAATCTGTCAGAATTTCCAGAATTGGCTGTCCGGTAATATCCGCCATCGGATTGCCGCCGTAGATTGATCTACGATCATTATCACCCTGGCGTAATTCCGGATCGGTTGGCAAGCCTTTGAAGACGCCGCCATACAGACCGTCACCCAGCGCACCAGGTCCAGCTGCAATTAAACTACGCGCTGTCCGATAGCCGCGACCTGGTCCTGGAGGGCCGAAACCCTCACGCCCCAGTCGCGGCCAATCGAACTTAAACCCGGGATCAAAATCACGAATGTTCATATCAACGGCCAAATCAGAGTGACCAATCACCCGTTTCGGGTCGATACCATGTGTGTCGACCAAACGCTGAAGCAACCAAAGCAGCGACTTGTACTGCGCCTCCGTAAAGTCAGCGTCGGCTTCGCTCGGTTTTACGTTTTCGAGTTCGATCCCGACTGACCGACTGTTGATGTCCCGGTCTCCCGCCCAGTACGGATTTCCTGAATGTCCACTCCCGCCAGCGTGACCGCCCTGAACAGTATCAGCCAGGAATTTGATAATCTGACCATCGTCTTTCAAAATCAGGTAATGAGCTCCGGCCCTGCTGGAAATCTTGCGGACGGCGCCATAAGGGTCCGAGCCGGATGTGAGGTGGACGACGATCAGGTCCGTTGTGTTTTTCACTCTGCGGCGGCCTGTGTGGTTGGTTATCCAGACTGGCTGAAGAACGACATTGATACCGTTGTGGCGGACTTCCCAGGCCTCGCCATCAGCTTTGGAATTTGTTGATTCAACCGCGCTGGCAATATGTGTTCGGCCGGGATTGCCATCAATCTTGATTTTGAGGTCAAGGGCCCTGTAGACCCTTCCAGCTCCTGCAGGGAAGGGTCGTGAGAGATTTGGGCCGACAGCAGCTGAACTCCAATTTTCTGGTAGAATGCGCAGCAGGAAATTGCCGTTCTCATGAGGCAGGGTTAAAGTAACTTTACCCCGTCTGTTGGTTTGGCCAACCGCATTTGTCCTGCGTAATCCGCTAAAAGGTACACGAGCCTCTGCGTCATCAAGTTTGTAAAGGAAGACGTCTGCAGACTCTACGGGATCGTCAAAATGATGACGACCGGCTCTCAACCGGTGTCTATTGATGCTGTAGCGATTGTCAATTCTGATCGTTGCCCGCATTCGTCCACTCCATAAGTGAAGAAACGTATGTGAATTTCAGTCGAAAATGAGAATACCCGCAAACGCTAGATTTAATAGTTGTGAAAAATCTACTGCTCTAGGGTCAGGACCCGCTAATTTGGATGAAATGGTAGGAATGAATTTGTTCGGATACGAGGCGCAAAACTGTAGGAAACCGCATGGTTTTCAAAGATTTGCAACGACGTTGCTGAGCAAATTCACCCTATCCCAAAGGGACGCATAAACGGCTTCGATCTGCTGCGTCAAACCGCTCACCCGGGCAGAAAGCCCGCTTATCGCGCTTTTCCTTGCAGCTCATTGCCGTTTGTTGCGCCATTTCAATCAAATTAATGGGTCCTGACCCTAGAAGCCCAGCCTGCAGGAAAATACCTTATCTCAAAAGCAGAACCACTGGATTGGCATGAGATCCAGTGGAGGTAATTTTCAGTTTGCATGAAGCGAATTCGTTAGAACCATACCCGGCGGTGCGACGCCTGGTCGTTTGTCAAAACCGTTTTTTCTAGGCAAGTTCAAACTTCATATAGCTGGCATTCGCGGTGAGGGCTTTCAAACAAAGCAGTAATTGGGTAGGTGGTCTTCAGTGTCGGAATCAAAGGGATGCAAATATGACTGAGGCTCGCCAAACGCTGCGACAGTTCCTTCTTCAGGAGCGTAAGAAGAACGGCATCAGCCAGGACATGATGCTCCTGATCGAGGACATTGCAACGTCTTGCCGTATCATCGCACATCAAATCCGAAACGGACCGTTTCTCGATATTCTTGGGGCAACCGAAACGTCGAACGTACAAGGTGAAACCCAGAAGCAACTAGACGTCATCGCCAATGACGTGTTCCTGAGCCACTGCTCGAATTGTGGCCGAGTTGCCGCCCTTGTGTCTGAAGAAATCGATGATGTCATCTGGTTGAAAGACGCGCCGGAGAAGGGCGATTATCTTGTTTATTTCGATCCCCTTGATGGGTCTTCAAACCTGAACGTCAATCTTTCGGTTGGCTCGATCTTTTCCGTTGTCGAGCTTGAAGAGGATCTGGCAACCCTGAGCAACGATGCAGTGCTCATCAAAGGGGCCAAGCAAGTCTGCGCCGGGTACTCACTTTATGGTCCTTCGACATCACTCGTCCTGTCAACCGGGAACGGCGTCAACGGGTTTACACACAAGATCGGGTCAGGCGAGTTTCTTTTGACGTTTGCCGACATGAAGCTACCAGAGGAGACCGAAGAATTTGCAATCAACACGTCGCGTTATCGCCATTGGACACCGCCGATCCGACGCTATGTCGATGAATGTCTCGACGGCGAAACCGGTGTTCGCAAAAAGCCGTTCAACATGCGCTGGACGGCTTCGATGGTGGCAGAGGTTCACCGAATTCTGACCCGAGGTGGCGTCTTTCTTTATCCAAAGGACGCCGCCAATGCGCATATGGGCGGTAAGCTGCGTCTGCTTTATGAGGCCAACCCGATGGGCTTCATCGTGGAACAGGCCGGAGGATGCGCCACAACCGGGAAAGAGCGCATTTTGGACGTTCAGCCAACAGGTCATCATCAACGGGTTTCGGTCATTCTGGGCTGCAAATCCGAGGTCGAACTGATCGAATCCTATCACAAAGAAGAAAGCACCTAAGCTGGCTCATCAAAACGAGAATTCCCCGCTGGCTTAATGGCTTGTCCGTTGCGTTTCGTTCAAGCAGTGCGCTGAGCCCCACGCATTGTACTTAACACAATTAACTAAATCTGCGTTTTTTGTTTAACCTTCCGGTCAATCTGCATACCGTAGCCTCTATGTCGTAATTACTGACAATTATCGTTCGGCCAGCGCGATTGGTTTTCCTCGAAATCAGATCGCGTCGGGAAGGTGCGTAATTGGGCAACGGTTTTCGGAAGCGGAACGGAAAGTCCATGCAGAAACTGGATTTTGAAATTGATATGCCGCAGCTTCGCCGTGCGTGGAGTGTAATAGATCAGCTGTTTTTAAGTCATGGACTGACTTTGCACCAAGGTTCCGATTTTGTTGCCATTGAAGACCTTGCCGAAGAGGCGAGGCTCATGCCGCTTGAAGGACATTTCACACCCGTCTTGAATACCTATACGCCGTCCCAGGCTTTCTGGTTGGGTCTGATCGACCCGGAAGGCTATCTGGTCGGCCGGGTCTGCGCACGATTCGACCGCATGGAATATCCAATGACGCTCACGGACTTCTGGCGTAAATATTTTCATCGCTGCTACCCCAACGCTGATGGCGGACAAGTCATGCTCGCAGACAAACAACCCCGTGTCGGGCGGCGGATTACGGGCGACGTCGCCTATCTCGGAGGGACTGAAGTTGCCGCCCATTGGCAGGGCGAGAAGCTGGGCGCGCTGCTAAACCAGATGGCGCAAATCGTTGCACTGGATCAATGGCGTGCAAGTTTCTTTTACGGCTGGGTCCAGGGCCACAATTTTATGGACGGCTTCTGGCGTGACTGCGGATTCACGAAGGCCCATTTCAACGGGATCAACTGGGATGCCCCTTTGCCGAAGACCTTGGACGCCAACTTGATATTTGTCGGAAATTCCGCCGATGATGTGTGCGACCTGATTGATCGAATTGTCGATGGGTCTCAAGCAGCTTTATCAGGCAGAACACACGCTCATGACCTCCAGCGGTTCTGAACTTGAGCAGCAGGCGCTGTAAGGTCATGTCCGGAACGTTGTCACCCAATCTTCGCCCGGTACGCTGGAAGTCGAACCAGGGTTCGCCCGAAAACGCCACGGGGTAGGCGTCGGCGACACTCTCGCGATATTCTTCGGGAAGGAAACTTGTTGGCGGATTAACGCTCCGGTTCTCGAGTGCATCTGGGAAAAATCGACGGAAGGTCGACTTATGACCTGCAAATGTGACCTGGGGAACATCCCCTGGATCAGCGTGCGCTTCTGTCATCAACAGGTAAGGCGACAAGCGGCTTAGCGGTGAGTTCCGATCAATAATTCCTTTGTTCTCACGCCATGTCCTGAACAGGAACTGCTCCATATCGCCGGCCAGTCCGTTTTCGACGTTGGCAAGCGACAGGGGCTCAGCAAAGGCGGATTTGCCCATCGGCGCCTCCAAACATTTCTGACGACGGCAAATAACCCTTCTGAATGGCTTCGGCGAAAATATCAGGACGCGCTGCCTGGGCGAGGTCTGCGCGCTCTTCGTCCGTCAGGTCACTGGTCTGGTTGTGATCGAACATATCAAAACAGTAGAAGTCGAGCAGGTACAGACAATCGTAATCTGCGGCGATCTTCCAAAGATCGAGAAATTCAAGCTGCTCTGAGGTGAAATCGATTTTACTCATTGCGCAGCCTCACTCATTGCAAGTGCAGTACTCGACATCAGCGTCTTGTAGACGTGAAACGTGTCTTCCAGGATCTGGAACTGATCCCTTCTATTCATCTGTGCCAACTTCTCGTTTTCTGCAACAACATATGCATGCGCCTGATCAAACAAGGCCCGGTTGAATCCCGCTGATGACTCGGGCACCGGTTTTGCCGGCGCAGACGTTGCCTTCGTCAATTGCGGCAAGGGTACATCAAGGCGCTCGGCAAGCAACAAAAGCTGTGAAGCTTTCAGTTGCTGCTGTCCCCCTTTGATCTTGGAGAGGGAAGACCTGGACATGTCGAGCATCGTTGCAATTTCGCTAACCTGACGGCCGCTTCCGGCGATAACATCCGAAACCCAGCTCGCCAAAATCTCGTCGTGATCAACCGATAGTGTCATTGTGCGCCTTGTTCGCTCTTAAGTTCGTTCGAATATAGAACGCGATTTCCAATTTGGAAATTGTTTTTCGATTTCACGGTTAAAGGCTGTGTCGCGGTCAGATATACACAAGGACTCAGCATTCATTCCGTGAATGCGAATTGCTCACAAGCGGCCAATCAATGTCTTCTGCTCGAGAGAAGCAACTTTGCCGAGTGAATTACGTAAAGTCAACTATAAGTATTTGATAATTTAAAACCAGAATTGTCCAGAGTTAGTCGAATATTTATCGTATGAATTTCAAGTTAGTCAAAAATTTTATTATTAACTAACTGTGTAATTACTGAAAAATTGCATTGGTGTTGCCTCCCAATATTCCTTGGTCTGAGGTATGGTGATTCCACTGTCCTTGACGGAAACGGTGGAGCAAATATGGCCCTTTCCTACGTTTTCACCGCTGGCTACGGTCACGAAGATATCAGTGACTGTTGCTGTGCTCATTGTGCTTTGGAAAATGCACTGGAAGAGTATTCGCAAAGGAGTGGGCAGTCCGATCGTATCCCGGTCTTTGCCGATCAGGCTTTGCAAAAGCTGATTGAACTTGGCTTGCTGAGTGAAATCGGAGACGGCCGGTTCCAGTCTGCAAATTCCAGTACCCCGCAACGGGCAGATCAGCAGGCGACCGCCAGTTCATTCCCATATGACACGAATACAAATGATGCAGACCAGGGCGTCGACGGCCTGATCAGCGGCACGGTCTGGGACCAGACGGCACTTACCTTCAGCTTTCCTGCGAGCGCTTCGGATTATGAAGCGAACTATTACAACTCAGGAGCGCTCCCAACGATTAGCGGTTTCAATGCCACGCAGATTGCCGTTACTTACAATGCGCTTGATGAATATGCATCGATCAGCGGCCTAACCTTTACCGAGCTTGGCGACGACGCAGGCGAGCAGAAAATCGATGCGGATCTGCGCTTTGCGCGTTCCGACGATCCGGGTACAGCCTATGCCTATTATCCAAGCGATGATCCGGTCGGCGGCGATTCAATGTTCAATACGAACGGGTATAATTCGCCTCAGATCGGGAACTATCAATATCACACCTTCCTGCACGAATTCGGCCATACGCTGGGTTTGAAACATGGTCATTCAACCTCAGGTCCCGGTGCTGTTCCATATGAACTCGATTCGATGGAATTCACCGTGATGACCTATCGGTCCTGGGTCGGCAAACCGCTCAACTACGGCTATGCGAATGAGACCTGGGGCTTCGCGCAAAGCCTGATGATGCTTGATATCGCGGCGATACAAAGAATGTACGGCGCGAACTTCACGACCGAAGCAGGGAACACGACTTATTCGTTCTCAACCAGTACCGGCGAGATGTTCATTGATGGTGTCGGTGTGGGAACGCCGGGCGGCAACCGCGTGTTCAGGACGGTCTGGGACGGAGATGGTATCGACACTTACGACCTGTCGAATTACACGACCGACCTTGCCATAGACCTGACGCCGGGTGGCTATTCTGACTTTGATGTTGGGGGCAATTTCCAACGGGCTATGCTGGATTTCGGCTATGCCAACAACCCGGTGACCTATGCGCGCGGGCACTTGTTTAACGCGCTGCAATTTGGTTCCGACGTTCGGTCGCTGATCGAAAATGCAGTTGGTGGGTCCGGCGATGACAGTTTCGTCGGAAATGCGGCGGACAACACGTTTCACGGCGGTGCGGGGAACGACAGTTTCTATGCAAGTGCGGGACTCGATACCTATTACGGAGACAGCGGGTCAGACAGCCTGTTCTATGACACGCTATTCAGCAGCTTCAGTTTTGCCGTTTCCGGCACCTTCCTTCAGATCATAGGTGCTGCGCTTGAAACGGCGACGGATCTCGTAGCCGACACTGTTGAAAATATTGTCTTCAGTGATCAGATCTGGACTTTTGCAAATCTTTTTGCGCTTGCAAGCGGTGGCAACGCTGCTCCCGCGGCGGGGGACGACAGCTATGATGTCGATGAAGATGCCGTCCTGAACGGCACGAGCGTGCTTGGAAACGACAGCGACTCCGACGGCGATCTCATTTCGGTTTCGGCCGTCAATGGGCAGACTGCGAATGTTGGGTCCCAGATCACTTTGGCATCCGGCGCATTGCTGACGATGAACGCCGACGGAACGTTCACTTACGATCCGAATGGCGCCTTCGATCATTTGAATCTCGGGGAAAGCGGCGCTGACAGTTTCACTTACACTGTGTCGGACGGCATTTTAAGTGATACGGCATCGGTGGATATCACTGTTGATGGTTTCAGTCTGCCAATTGCAACCATTGATTCTGCTGCGGACGATCAGGGTTCACTACAAGGGCCACTGAACGACGGTGACAGCACCGATGATACCACGCCGGTTCTTTCGGGTTCCATAAGTGTGACGCTGGCTGCTGGCCAGAGTGTAGCGATCTATCGTGGTGGTGCCCTTCTGGGAGCGGCAAGCGTATCAGGAACATCCTGGACTTACGCTGATGCCGGATTGACTGAGGGCCCCCACACCTACACAGCGCAGGTTGTTGAAGGCGCTGAAAGCGGGCCTCTGTCCTCCAGTTTCTCACTTACTGTCGATGTCACGCCACCAGCAGCGCCGACGGTCGATCCGCAACCAGCGACTTATGAAACCACTCCGATCGTGACCGGCACTGCAATTCTTGGTACGGGTGAGAGCCTTACCGTCACGGTTGACGGGACTATTTATGCCGACGTTCCTGTCTCGGGAGGCGTTTGGAGTCTTGAACTCACCACGGCATTGGGGGACGGCACTTACGATGTTGTTGCCACGGTCATGGACGCCGCCGGCAATGCGACATCGGATTTGTCTGTTGGTGAACTGACAATAGATACATCGAGCGGCGCTCCGATCTATGGCGCGGCGGCCCTCAGCGAAACGCTTGTTGGTACGGCTGGCAGCGACATCATCAGCGGGCTTGAGGAAAACAGCACAGCAACCGGTCGTGGAACCATCGATACGCTGACCGGCAACGGTGGCAACGATACTTTCATCCTCGGAACCGGGACAACCCGCTATTACGATGACGGCAATTCGCGTCCTGGAAACAACGGTAAGAACGACTACGCACTGATTACCGATTTTGGCAATGGCGCGGATAAGGTCCAGCTGAACGGATCGGGCTATGTCTTTGTGAACTTCTCGGTCAACGGCCAAACCGGAACCGGAATATTTCATGATTTCGCTGGCAACGGTTTCGACAGCAAGGACGAGTTGATCGGACTGCTGGAAGGCGTTGATCCCGCTGATCTGGTGGCAACACCGCAAGCAGGCAATTTGACCTACGTCACCTTCTCGGGCGTTGATACGACACCGCCGGTGGTCACGGTGAACGCTCTGGTGACGACTGATACTACTCCGGAGCTTACTGGTACGGTCGACGACCCGGCAGCGAGTGTTGAAGTGACCGTTGACGGTCAGACGCTTGCTGCGACCAACAACGGTGATGGCACTTGGACGCTTGCAGACAATCTTCTTTCTGCGCTGGCAATCGGGACCTACAACGTTTCTGTTTCAGCTACTGACCTCGCCGGAAACATTGGCTCAGATGCGAGTGCGGACGAGCTGGTTATCGAGGCAGTGGATGTCACACCGCCCGTGGTCACTGTGGATACGCAGGTTACCAGCGACACCACACCGGAGTTGACGGGCACAGTTGATGATCCGAGCGCAACCATCGAAGTAACGGTAGATGGTCAGACGCTTGCTGCGACCAACAACGGTGATGGCACCTGGACGCTTGCCGACAATCTTCTTTCTGCGCTGGCGATCGACACCTACGATGTTTCGGTGACTGCCACCGATCTTTCAAACAATGTCGGTGTGGACAGCAGCGCGGGCGAGTTGACCATTGAAGCTGACGTCACGCCGCCGGTTGTCTCGGTCAACGCATTGACCACCAGCGATACCACGCCGGAACTGACTGGAACGGTCGATGACCCGACAGCTTCGATTGAAATAACAGTTGATGGGCAGGTACTGGCTGCGGCCAACAACGGTGACGGGACCTGGACGTTAGCGGACAATCTGCTCTCTGCACTGCTGGACGGGACATATGAAGTCATCGCAACCGCCACGGATGGCACGGGCAATGTCGGCATTGATGCGAGCAGCGAAGAGCTGACGATTGTTGTCAGCGGAGACAACTTTATCTTTGGATCTGACGGCAGTGATGTGCTGCCAGGAACAGACGGGCGGGACATCATCAGCGGTATGCCCTCGGGCGGATCTTCGACCTGGGGCGATGGCACTGTTGATCGGATGACAGGAGCCGGTGATGCCGACACGTTCGTTCTCGGGGAGGTCGGTCAGCGCTACTATGACGATGGAAATTCAAAGGCAGGCAACAACGGAAAGTCGGATTACGCCCTGATCGAAGATTTCGAAATAGGCGCCGATACGATCCAGCTTGCCGGCACGTCTCCCGAGTATCTGCTTGAAACCTGGACCCAGAACGGTACCGGCGGAACAGGCGTGTTCCACGATGCAAATGGGAATGGAAGTTTCGATTCAAGAGATGAGTTGATCGGCCTGGTCGCCAATTTGCAACCGGGCGATCTCGATATCGGATCCGATTTCATCTTCGTCTGAGGAGAAACTGCGTCGCCATCAAACCGCTTTTAGTGCCGTGTTCGGAATCCAGCTTCATTGATTGTGCACGATTTGACCGGCAGAGCCTTCCCATCGCCGCAAGGCCGGGCCCGGATCGATACCCGCTGTTGCCAATGCGCGGGCGGCGATCTGACGGGTCATGTCTTCAAAGCTTGTGAGACCTGAATAAAACGGCGGTACTGGCGGCGAAACAATTGCACCCATCCGCGTTACCTTCAACATGGCTTCGAGGTGGCCCTCGTGCAGGGGGGCCTCTCGGGCTAGAAGTACAAGCGGACGTCGCTCCTTCAGGGTGACGTCGGCTGCACGCGCAAGCAATCCTTCCCCGGTGCCATAGGCAATGGCTGCAAGGCTGCGCATGGAGCAGGGTGCAACCAGCATTGCGTCGATGTGGAAAGAACCACTGGCAATTGGAGCAGCAAGATCAGACGGCGAAAGATCAAGTGTTGCAAGTGTCCGAACTTCTTCCCGTGCATCTCGTCCGAGCTCATAAAGGAGTGTCAGCTCTGCGCCTGATGTCACGGTGACATAGCGCTCGATCTCAAGCTCTTTCAGCAGACGCAGCATCTCCAGTGCGAGCGCGGCACCAGATGCACCTGAGATTCCCACAATCACACGGTTAGCTGGCTTCATTGGACCGACGCTCCGGAATAATCCGCGTTGACCAGTTCAGTCATGAGTTCCTCGGCCCGTGCCTCAACCTCTTTTGGCATGGACAATTTTTCTGCGAAGGGACGTGACGTCTCCGCTCCGATCTTGACGGTTGCGTCGATGCCGAGTTTTCCACCAAGGCCTTCGCGCGGACTTGCGAAATCCAGTTGATCGACCGGTGTTCCTTCCAGAACAAGGAGATCTCGTTCGGGATCAGAACGGGTCGCAATTGCCCACATCACCTCATCCCAGGACCTGATATCGATGTCCTGATCGACAACAACGACATATTTGGTCATGGAAAACTGCGGCAGCAGTGACCAGAAGCCCATCATCGCGCGCTTCGCCTGGCCCGGATAGGACTTGTCGATCTTCAAAATAGCAAACCGGTAGGAGCACGTGGCTGGCGGCAGATAAACATCGCGTATTTCCGGGATAGCCTGTCGAAGTATGGGACTGAAGATATCGGTCATGGCTTCGCCGATGACGGAGGGCTCGTCCGGAGCTCTGCCGGTAAAGGTCGACAGGTAAACGGCATCCTTGCGCATGCTCATCGCATGAAGGTGGAACACGGGATAAGGAGCTGCGTCATTGTAATAACCGGTATGGTCGCCAAAAGGGCCTTCAAGCGCGATTTCGCCCGGTCGGACTTCACCTTCCAGAACGATTTCGGAACTTAGGGGTACGTGCATCTGTATGCTTCGACAAGCGGCAAGGCGGGACGGCGTGCCGTTGAAAATGCCGGCGAGAGCCAATTCGCTGAGATTGCCGGGGGCTGGAATGACAGCGGATAGGAGAGTTGCCGGATCGCAGCCAATTACAATGGCGACGGGCATAGTCTCTCCCTTTTCCTGCCATTGCCGGTAGTGATGCGCACCGCCGCGAAATGGCAGCCACCTTATGATGGCCTTGTCAGGACCGAGCACCTGGATCCGGTATATACCGAGATTGTAGGTTCTCGGATCGTCTGCACCTAGCGAGCGGGTGATGACCACGCCCCATGTTATCAAAGGTCCGGCATCTTCTGGCCAGCACGTCTGTACCGGCAACTGGGTTAGATCCGGCCTAACAGCTTCCAAGGCTTTGCTGGAGGAAATCCGTTTTGGCCGGGTGTTCAGACCGGCTTTTGCCATCGGAAAGAGCTTGTATGCATCACGCAGGGAAGAGGGCGGCTGCGGGGAACGCAGCGAAGCAAGGAAGTTTCCAAGGTTCGGCAGGCTACCTGGATGCAGTCCCAGCCCGTTTGCAACCCTTTTTCGGGTTCCGAAAAGGTTGACCAGCAGGGGCGTTGCGAATTTTGTTGTGTCTTCGCTTTTGGGTGCAGAAAGTTTAAGTGCCGGACCACCGAGCGCGATAACCTTTTGGTGCAACGCTGTGGCTTCCAAGTGGACATCCACAGGTGCGTCGATCTGACGAAGGTCGTTTTCCGTTTCAAGAAATGACAGAAAATCCTGCATGTGCTGGAAGGGAGGTAGGTCGCGGCCGCTCATGGAATTTTGCTGGGGCCTTCTGGAAGGTTGAAAGGGGGCTGACGGTCTTCCGTAGATGTATACTGTTAGTATCCAACGCAATTCCCAATCCTCCTTGATAATGGTCAATTCTGAGGCGTAATCGCTGGAATAGTTTGGGTTCTTGAAAGTGAGACCCGCATGTCCAAACCGTCTTCTGCCTTTAGCCTCCCCCCGGTTGTTTCCACACTGATTGCACCGTTTCCCAAAACACCAATGGAAGCAGTGTTATCGGCATTTACCAAACGACTGGTGGCGCGCAGACCGGAATTGTTGCGGCGGCTGGGTGCTGTTGTTCAGGTGCCGATAGCAATCGTACCCGACGACATGCCACATGCATTTTTGTTGTCTCTGGACGAAACTAAATCAAACGTCTCGATCTGTGAAAAAGATGCGATCGCTGACGCCAAAGCCGTCATAAGGGCTCCGTTTCTTGTACTTTTGGGCCTGCTGGACGGGACCTATGACGGCGATGCACTGTTCTTCACGCGAGATCTGCGTATCGAGGGCAAGACCGAGTATGTGCTTGCCCTTCGAAACACGCTCGAGGAGGCCGAACTGAGCCCTGGCGAGTTTTTTGGCCTGTCTGGTCGATCTGCCGGTTGGGTGAACGATGTCAGCGGTCGGTTGCTGGACAAGGCAAGATGGTTTGCCGCGCGGTCTGCTGGCAAGGCAGGCTCAATGGAGCCACGACATTGATGTCTTCTTCCAATCAAAAACGGATGGAGCTTGTCTGTCCGGCTGGAACGCCTGCTGCCTTGCGCGCTGCTGCCGATGCGGGCGCTGATGCGATCTATTGTGGCTTTGCCAATGAAACCAACGCCCGCAATTTCCCGGGGTTGAATTTTTCTTCTGAAGAACTTGCTAAAGGCGTGTCCTACGCGCATGCGCGCGGTGCGAAGGTTCTTGTCGCCATCAATACCTTTGCCCAGGCAGGACAGACATGTGTCTGGGAAAAGGCGGTCGATGATGCCGCCGCTGCGGGTGCAGATGCAGTCATCGCAGCCGACCTTGCTGTTCTGGATCACGCAGCATCTCGTCAACCAGACTTGCGTTTGCACCTCTCAGTGCAGGCCGCAGCCAATACGCCCGAAGCAATCCGGTTTTATGCCGAGACTTTCGGTGTCAAACGGGTTGTTCTGCCACGTGTCGTGAGTGTTCCGGAAATCGCGGCATTGAACCGCGAAATTGGTGTCGAGACCGAAGTCTTTGTTTTTGGCGGTCTTTGTGTGATGACCGAGGGGCGGTGCTCACTGTCTTCTTTCGCAACCGGCAAGTCTCCAAATCTTACCGGGGTTTGTTCGCCACCCGATCACGTGGATTACAAGGAAGACCAGAGCGGACGGCTTCAGGCTCGTCTCGGTGGCTTCACCATCGACAGTTTTGAAAGTGGTCATGCGGCCGGCTATCCGACGTTGTGCAAGGGACAGTTCTCCGCGCTCGGCAAGAGTGGCTATCTTTTTGAAGACCCTGTCAGCCTGAATGCTTTCGAGTTGCTGGAAGATCTTTCAAAGGCAGGTGTGACAGCGCTCAAGATCGAAGGCCGGCAGCGCGGCAAAGCCTATATTGCTGGTGTCGTCCGGGCGTTCCGGCAAGCCGTCGATGGACTGGAAAGCGGTATTGATGCACGGTCTGCAATTGCGGCCTTGAAGAGCTTCTCTGAAGGTGGACAGCAGACTGCGGGTTCATACAAGAAAACCTGGCGGTAAATCATGGTGAATTCATCTCCCATCGAGCTTGCGCTTGGACCGTGTCTGTTCAATTGGTCCGCAGAAGTTCTACTGGATTTTTACAAGCGGATAGCAGAAGAAGCGCCGATTGACCGGGTATATGTTGGTGAGGTCGTTTGCGGCAAACGCATGCCGTTTACCGACAGTGTCTGGCCGGATGTAATCGAAATTCTGACGGGTGCTGGCAAGAAAGCTGTTCTTTCAACTCTTTCTCAGCCGGTCAACAAGCGGGAAAGACAAATCCTTCTGAACCAGGCCGAGTATGACATGGCTATTGAAATCAACGACATGTCGATGGTGCCTGCCTGCAACGGACGTCAGTTCACAGTTGGGCCCTTTTTGAACGTCTATAACGAGACCAGCCTGGGGTTTCTTGCAAAACGTGGAGCACTAACCTGGTGTCCGCCGGTTGAACTGTCACTCGACGCTATTCAGAAAGTCACCGCACTCGTGCCGGAAGTTGAAGTTGAGTTGTTCGCTTTTGGACGGCTACCGCTGGCCTTGTCGTCCCGGTGCTATCACGCCAGAGCGCATGGTCTGCGCAAGGACTCGTGCCAGTTTATTTGCGAGCGCGACCCGGACGGCATGGATGTCGCTACGCTGGAGGGCCGCCGTTTTCTGGCAGCGAACGGAATTCAGACCATGTCCGACGCCTGCCATTTTTCCGGACTTACATCCGGTCATTTGAATTCTATTGGGATCCGGCGATTGCGCTTGTCCCCACACACCACGGACATGGTGCAGGTCAGCAAATTATACCGGCGGTATCTGGATGGTCTTGTCGACGCCGAAGAATTTGAAAGCCTGCTGGAAGAGCAGAACTTACCCGGGCCGTTGTGCAACGCTTACTTGTCAGGTGAAGCCGGATGGAAAAGAACTGCAATACCTGCCTAGAGGCAAAAGATGATCCGACCGGTCCAACTGACCAGGATCTTCTTGAACAAATCCACCGTGAAATTGCGAGGCTTGATTTGCCCTGCGCGTGCAAGGACGAATTGGATAGGACAATTGTTGCGATTGAGATGTGGCACGCTCTGAAAACCCGAAAGGAGTTAGTCAGGAACATCAAGTCCGACTATGAGCAGCTCGTTTCAGGACTTTCGTTTCTGACGGATTTGAGGCAAATCGATCAAAATGTGCTGAGCGAGCAGGACATGCGCGACCACTCCGAAAGCCTGAAGTTCCTTGCCGATATGGCAGATCGATGTGCGCGAAATCTGACCAGACTTTCGAGCGAGAAAATACAAGATCTTTCTTAAACCGGATCAAAACGCTCAAGTTTTTGTGTGGCTTGACGAAGGTCAAGACATTGCAAGCCCATTGCAACGAACATCTGCTTCAAACCTGCAAATTCGGATTGTCCCTTTGGGTGCATTATTTCCGAAAATTATCGAAGAGTCAGACGCATGCAAGCCAATCTTAAGTCCCGGGCATTCGGAAGCCCGGTACAGATACCGACTGTTCTAACAGCAGGCTTCCGGTTCTTCTTTCTGGCAGCTGGTCTCTACGCGGTATTTGCGATGTTTGCGTGGGTCGGCTGGCTCGTCGCGCAGGCGAATGGCGGTGTACTGTTCTCCTTTTCCCAAGACATGATGCCCTATCATTGGCACGCTCACGAGCTGATTTTCGGTTACACAAGCGCAGTCATGGCAGGGTTCTTCCTGACGGCTGTACCGAACTGGACCGGAACACGAGATGCCAAGGCGTTTTTTGTTTCGCTCAGTGGACTGCTCTGGTTGAGTGGCCGCATTGCAGTTTGGTTTTCAGGCGTTATCGATCCACTGCTTGTCGCTATCGTGGACCTCGCATTTGTGCCTCTACTAGCTCTCAATATTCTTCCCCGCCTGGCACGGAAATCCCAGGTGAGAAACATGGTCTTCCTGTTTCTGCTGACCGCATTGTTCACGGCCAACCTGCTGGTGCATCTGGAGTGGATGGGCTGGTCTTCCGGAACCGCCGAAAGTGGTGTCAGATTGGGCATCTTCGTAAGCGCCGGAATGATCGCAATAGTGGGGGGCAGGGTTGTCCCGGCCTTTACACGGAACGCTTTATCCCGCCAAGGATTAACCGAGAACCTGCCGCAGTCCTTTCCACCGTTAGAGAAGGCCGGCATTCTGGCGGCAATGCTTGCGGCGTTGGCCAGTTTGCCATTCGTACCCGCAGTCGTACTTGGGATCTTGTGTCTTGCTGCTGGCGTACTGAACTTTCTTCGACTGATCGGCTGGAAGGGCTGGCTTACGATCAATGCCCCGATCCTCTGGGTGTTGCATCTTTCTTTTCTGCTTCTGGCAGTCGGCTATCTTGTTTACGGCAGCAGCCTGGTATTTGGCGGTATCGGAGAAATTGCGGCGCTTCATCTGCTCGCCGTTGGCGCTGTTGGTTGCATGACCTTGGCCATGATGACTCGCGCCTCGCTCGGCCACAGCGGAAGGCCGCTGAAACTGTCGACACCTATCGTGATTGCCTTTGTCGCACTTGTTCTTGCAGCATTGAGCAGAACTTTTGGCACTCTTGTCTTCGGCTACTTTCCGGTAATGTTCGCGGCGGGTACGCTCTGGATCGCAGCTTTCAGCCTGTTTGCCATCATCTATTTCCCCATTCTGACGAGAAAACGTATTTCCGGGTAAATTGGTCACTAATTTCTGCTGCAGTGCGTGATGTTATTGCGCTGCAAACTATTTTCCCGGCTTGACTATCATCAAGGAGGTTTCACCTCAAAAAGCAGATCTTCAGCACAACTTCATAACAGACAAGTGCCGGAGCGCTTCGCGTGCGTCCCCTTTTAAACATATTCCGTTTCTTTGCCCTCTGGGCATCGCTTTTGATCGTCGGTTTTCAGGCGCATGTCGCGCTGGCCGCAGAGGCAAAAGTCACCCAATTTCTGGACAAGGTTCAGGCTGGAGAACTGGTCCCGGGAGCCGATTCCTTTGGGCCCTTGCACGAGAATGTCCCGGTTGTTCCAGCGCTTCAGCGCGGGGAACGTATCGGCTGGGTGTTCCTCACCTCAGACTTTGTGTCGACCACAGGTTATTCCGGAAAGCCAATCCACACACTGGTCGGGGTCGACCAGGCTGCGATCATCACCGGTGTGCGGTTGGTCAAACACTCCGAACCAATCGTTCTGATTGGTATTCCGGATGCAAAAATAAAAGCTGTGACAGAGGGTTACGCGGGACTTGATTTGAAGGTCGAGGCGGAAGAAGGCGGTTCTGCACACGACCTGGACATCATTTCAGGCGCCACTGTGACGATCATGGTGATCGACGATTCAATCGTCCGGTCCGGGTTGAAGGTGGCGCGGGTTCTCGGCCTGGGTGGTCTTGCGCTAGCTATCGTGGACGAGGGGCCTCGCAGAGAAATCAACACCGCCAAACAGGACGTCATCGACTGGATGACACTGATTGGTGATGGGTCGGTTCGCCGTCTGTCTGTTGATGTTGCCCAGGTCAACGAAGCGTTTGAAATCCAGGGCGATCCGCGCGCTGTTACTCGTCCCGAGCCGGGACCTGATACCGACACCTTCATAGATCTCTACCTTGCGCTGGCAGATGTTCCGTCCATCGGTCTATCGCTGCTTGGTGAAGCTGAATACGGGAACCTCAATAAGCGTCTCAAAGAGGGTGAACACGCACTGCTTGTCATGGGCCGTGGCCGGTATTCCTTCAAAGGGTCCGGTTATGTCCGGGGCGGTATTTTCGATCGGATCCAGATGATCCAGCACGACATATCGGCACGTTTCTTCGACAAACAGCAGACCCGTGTCGGCGAGATTGCCGCTGAAGGCGCACCAGCTTTCACCGAGATGGATCTCTTCATAATCCCTGCAGACATCGGGTTCGACCCGTCAAAGGATTTCAGGTTACAGCTTCTCGTACAGCGGGCGGTTGGGGCGATCGACAAGGTCTTTCTGACCTTCGATCTCGGTTACCAACTGCCGGAGAGCTATCTGAAGTCGGTTCCGGTCGCAGAAGCGTCTGCGCAAGAACAAGCCACTGGCGGATCTCTCAGGGACAATGGGGCCCAGGAGCTCTGGCAACGAATCTGGAAGGGGCGTGTCTTCGACATCACCGTGCTTGCTTTGGCAATTGGTGTTCTGACACTGGTGTTCTTTTTCCAGAAACAGGTAACGCGCAACGCAAAGTTCACTTTCTGGTTCCGGATCGGCTTCCTGTCTTTCACGCTGGTCTGGCTTGGCTGGATTGAAAACGCCCAACTTTCCGTCGTCAACGTGATGGCCTTCTTTTCCTCGCTGACAAGTGAGTTCAGTTGGGATGCATTTCTGATGGATCCGCTGGTCTTCCTGCTTTGGTTCTCCGTTGCCGCCGCGCTGCTGTTCTGGGGCCGTGGCGCCTATTGCGGCTGGCTCTGCCCATTCGGGGCCTTGCAGGAGCTGACCAACCGTTTGGCCAAACTGTTTCGTGTTCCTCAGGTCGAGGTTCCATGGGCTTTGCATGAACGTCTGTGGCCGTTGAAGTACGTCATCTTCCTCGGACTGTTCGGTCTATCGCTTTATTCGCTGGATGTTGCCGAGCACTACGCCGAGGTTGAGCCGTTCAAGACCGCCATCATCCTGAAGTTCCAGCGTGCCTGGCCGTTTGTCCTTTTTGCTGTGGCGCTGCTGGTGGCAGGATTGTTCATCGAACGGTTCTATTGCCGCTACCTGTGCCCCTTGGGAGCCGCGCTCGCTATTCCAGCTCGGATGCGCATGTTCGACTGGCTGAAGCGGTATCGTGAATGCGGCAATCCCTGCAATCGCTGCGCCAAGGAATGCATGGTCCAGGCCATTCATCCAGAAGGCAACATCAATCCAAACGAGTGTCTGAACTGCCTGCATTGCCAGGTCTTGTATCAGCACGATCAGAAATGTCCCGTTTGCATCAAAAAGCTAGCGAAAAGGCGGCGATTTGAGGTGCAGACCGGTCTGCAAAAACCGGAGGCGGGCGCCAAATCGGCGTTGCCGGCTCCGGCCGAGTAACTTTCAAACTGCAGTTAGGAGAGCAGCCATGAAGGATAATGAAAACCGTAGGAGCATGTCCCGCCGAGACCTTTTAGGCGGAACAGCCAAGACAGCTGTTGTAGCTGGTATGGGTGCCGTCGCAGTCAGCGGCGCAAACCCGGCCTTTGCAGCAGATGGTCAGAAATTTGAACTCGCTCCAGGTGAACTCGACGAATACTACGGCTTCTGGTCCTCTGGCCAGGCCGGCGAATTGCGCATTCTTGGTGTTCCATCCATGCGTGAACTGATGCGTGTTCCCGTGTTCAATCGCTGTTCAGCAACCGGTTGGGGTCAGACCAATGAGTCACTGAAAATCCTGACAGAAGGTCTGCTGCCTGAAACCAAGGCTTATCTGGCTGCTCAGGGCAAGGTCACCTATGACAATGGCGACTTGCACCACCCGCACATGTCGTTCACGGACGGCACATATGACGGTCGCTACATCTTCGCCAACGACAAGGCGAACACGCGTGTTGCCCGCATCGACTGCAACACGATGAAATGCGACAAGATTATCGAAGTTCCGAACGCGCATGACATTCATGGCATGCGGCCTCAGAAGTTTCCGCGCACAGGATACATCTTTGCCAACGGTGAGCACGAAGCTCCGCTCGTCAATGACGGCAGCATCCTGGATGAGCCGGATAAATACTCCTGCATTTTCACCGCCATCGACGGCGATGAAATGAAGGTTGCGTGGCAGGTGATCGTATCGGGTAACCTCGATAACTGTGATGCCGACTACCAGGGCAAGTATGCGTTCTCCACCAGCTACAACTCGGAAATGGGCATGAACCTTGCCGAAATGACCGAGAGCGAACTGGATCACGTTGTCGTCTACAACATCAAGGCAATCGAGGAAGCCGTCGCAGCAGGGAACTATCAGGAACTCAATGGCGTGCCTGTTGTGGATGGCCGTAAAGAAGCCAATTCCCAGTTCACGCGCTACATCCCGATCCCGAACAGCCCGCATGGTTGTAACGCCGCACCGGACAAGAAGCACATCGTCATCGCCGGTAAACTGTCGCCGACAGTTTCCATCATCGATGTCACCAAGGTTGATGCTTTGTTCAGCGATAATGCTGACCCGCGCTCAGCAGTGGTCGGTGAACCGCAGCTTGGTTTGGGCCCGCTCCACACGGCCTTCGACGGCCAGGGCAACGGCTTCACAACACTGTTCCTGGATAGCCAGGTCGTGAAGTGGAACCTCGACAAGGCCATCCGTGCCTATGCCGGTGAGGAGGTCGACCCGATCATTTCGAAAGTCGATGTTCACTACCAGCCGGGTCACAACTCCACTTCCATGGGTGAAACCGCGGAAGCAGATGGCAAGTGGCTGATTTCCATGAACAAGTTCTCCAAGGACAGGTTCCTGAATGTCGGTCCGCTTAAACCGGAGAACGAGCAGCTCATCGACATTTCCAGCGATGACCTGAAGGTGGTTCATGACGGTCCGACTTTTGCCGAGCCGCATGACAGCATCATCGTTCATCGCTCGAAAGTGAACCCGGCAATCGTCTGGGAACGCGATGATCCGAGCTTTGCAGACGCTGTCAAACAGGCTGAAGCTGATGGCATTGACCTGGAAGACGCAGCGGATGTGATCCGCGATGGCAACAAGGTCCGGGTTTACATGCACTCTGTCGCGCCGGTCTTCAGTCTTGAGAAGTTCACGGTGAAACAGGGCGACGAAGTGACGATCTATGTCACCAATATCGACGACATCGATGATCTAACTCATGGCTTCTGTCTGGCGAACTACGGTATCGCTATGGAAGTTGGACCTCAGGCGACGGCTTCTGTGACGTTCATTGCGGAACGGCCTGGCGTTCACTGGTTCTATTGCCAATGGTTCTGCCACGCCCTCCACATGGAAATGCGCGGCCGGATGCTGGTTGAGCCTAGAGGAGCCTGATCCATGCGCAGCACCCTGCATCAATTGACGGGAAGACTTATCCTTGCTGCGGCACTTCTGGTCTGCGGACCGGCTGCAGCCAGGGAATGGTCTGTCCCGGCAGAGCAGGGTGCTTTGCAGGAGGTCTTGAAAAATGCACAAGCCGGGGATGTTCTCCGGCTTGCGCCTGGCGATCATGCCGGACCAATATTGATCGGCAAGGCCCTGACACTTGATGGTGCAGGCAAGGCCAGTATCACTGGTTCGGGTACTGGCAGCGTTGTGACTGCAACGGTTCCTGATGTCACCATTCAGGGACTGACGCTGACTGGATCAGGACTTTCGCAGGAAACGCTAGATGCCGGGGTCAAGCTGACCAAGAAGGCGCACAGGGCGATCGTCCAAAATAACAGAATTTTGAATAATCTGACGGGTGTGGACGTTCATGGTGCACAAGATGCAGTCGTTTCGAACAATCTGATCGAGGGACGACAGGATCTGCGCATGAATGAGCGCGGTAATGGTATCTACGTCTGGAACGCGCCGCATCTCCTGGCGGAATACAATACCATTCGGTACGGCCGCGATGGTGTCTTCGTCAATACCTCTCACAAGGATACTTTCCGCAACAATCGCTTTGAAAACCTGCGCTTTGCTGTCCACTACATGCACGGCAACAACGGTGTGATTGAAGGCAATGTTTCTGAAGGTAATGACATCGGTTTTGCCCTGATGTTTTCGGACCGCCTCAAAATCCGGGGCAATGTCTCTATTGGCGACCGAAACCACGGGCTGATGCTGAACTACGCCAACCGGGCCGAAATTACGGGTAACCGGGTTTCCGGTGGCGGCGAAAAATGTCTTTTCATGTACAACGCCAACAAGAACAAGGTGACCGACAACCGCTTTGAAGGATGTCCCATCGGGGTGCATTTCACAGCTGGTTCAGCCAACAATGATTTTCAGGGCAACGCGTTCATTCAAAACAGAACCCAGGTTAAATATGTCGGCAGCCGGATGCTCGATTGGAGCACGGACGGGCGTGGCAATTTCTGGAGCGACCATGCCGCCTTCGATATGAATGGCGATGGTTTTGCAGATACGGCCTATCGCCCGAATGACCTTGTTGATCAAGTTTTATGGACTCAGCCTTCCGCCAAGTTGCTGATCGGCAGTCCGGCCGTGCAACTGCTTCGCTGGACGCAGTCCCAGTTTCCGGCACTGATGCCTGGCGGGATTGTCGACAACGCCCCCCTGATGCACCCACCGGCGCGGTCCGCACCAGTTTCAGGAGTTCAAGGATGACAGGTTCCAGTCTATCCGTAAGAAAAATAAGCAAACATTTCGCCAGTTTCAAAGCTGTCGATCAGGTTTCCTTTGACCTGCAGCCGGGCGAACGTGTTGCCCTTCTGGGGCACAATGGTGCCGGGAAAACCACGCTGTTTAAAATGGTGTTGGGATTTCTGAATCGAGATGGTGGCGAGATTTCCGTTCTGAACGCCGCCCCAGGGAGCAATGAAGCCCGGCAGGGAACATCCTACCTGCCGGAGTCCGTTGCATTTCCTGGCGCTCTTACCGGTAAGGAAGTTCTCAAGTTCTACGCCCGTTTGAAGGGGCAGAAACCAGCTGACGCCTTGCCTCTACTGGAGCGCGTGGGACTGGCGGATGCGGCCGGGCGCAGGGTCTCAACCTACTCCAAGGGCATGCGCCAGCGCTTGGGTCTGGCTCAGGCCCTGATCGGACGACCCAAACTGGTCCTGCTTGATGAGCCTACCACCGGCCTTGATCCAATCTCGCGTCAAAACGTCTACGAGTTGATTGGTGAAATTGCAGAACAGGGAGCAACGGTTCTGTTGTCTTCCCATGCCCTGACAGAACTGGAAGCGCGAACAGATCGCATCCTGATCATGTCCAAAGGCAAGCTGGTTGCCGACGATCAGCTCAATCAGCTTCGCGAACAGGCTGGATTGCCGATCCGCATGAAAATCTGGACGAGGCCGGACGCCGTTGAGCAAGTCGCCGATCAGTTGGGTACGACCAGAATGAACGGTCGCTCAGTCGAGCTCGATTGCACCATCGACGACAAGATCAGGGCGCTATCGGCGATCAGTGCTCTTGGCAATCTGGTTGAAGACGTCGACGTGCACGCGCCGAGCCTTGACGATGTCTATCGTCATTTCTCGAATACCGCGCAGAGGGAGGCTTGAGAAATGTTCTCTCGCATTTTGACCATAGCCGGGCAGGAAATTCGCATCGGCATCCGCAACAGGTGGATCCTGCTGGCGACAATGATCCTGGCGGTGTTCTCCCTTGCGCTTGCGCTACTCGGATCGGCACCTGCCGGTACTCTTGGTGTTGATCGTCTTACAATCACGGTTGCGTCTCTTGCCAGCCTGTCGGTTTATCTCGTGCCGCTGATTGCCCTGTTGCTGGCGTTTGATGCCATTTGCGGGGAGGTTGAGCGCGGCACGCTGCTGATGACTTTCTCGTGCCCGATATCACGTCCGGAATTCCTGGTTGGCAAGGCGCTTGGACATACTTTGGTTTTGTCATTCGCGTTGGTCATCGGCTACGGATTGACAGCGGGACTGCTTATTGCGATGGGAGCGGGTTCTCTCACGGGCCTAGTCGATTTTGCCCGTCTGATTGCAACCTCAATTCTCCTGGGCGTGTGTTTTCTGGCGATTGGTTACGTGCTCAGTGCATTGACCCGCCAATCTGGCACCGCAGCTGCGGCTGCAATTGCAGCCTGGTTGGTCTTGGTCGTGCTGTATGATTTGGCCCTGCTTGGAGCTCTCGTTGCCAATCCGAGCGGTGTCTTTGCATCCAGTGTCTTTCCATACGCAGTGCTGCTGAACCCGGCAGATGCATTTCGGCTATTCAACCTTGCGGCTCTTGGGGCAAGTGAACTTGTTGGCGGAATGGCGGGCGTATCGGAAACGCTCCCCTTTGATCCCCGTTTTGCCCTGTTGTCGCTCATTGCATTTGTTGCAGCCGCACTCACAGCGTCTGCAATGCTTATCCGGAGAATTACGCCATGAAACGAGGTGTGATTGCCCTGGCAGCGCTTGTCTTCCTCGCTGCCTGCCAGGATGAAGTTCAGATTGCCAAACCTGCTGCCATGGTCCTCTCACCGGAAGCTGCCGGACATTACTGCCAGATGACGGTGTTGGAACACACTGGGCCCAAGGCGCAGATCCACCTGACTGGAAATCCGTTTCCCTTCTGGTTCACGCAGGTTCGCGACGCAGTTGCATTCAAGCATTCGCCCGAAGAACCGAAGAACATTGCAGCCATCTACGTGAACGACATGGACAGGGCGAAAAGCTGGGAGGAGCCTGGTTTTGACAATTGGATCGAAGCGGAAGCGGCCTGGTTCGTCGTTGAAAGCAAGCAGGCAGGCGGGATGGGGGCGCCGGAAACGATACCGTTCGGTACTGAAAAAGGCGCAAATGACTTCGCCGAGGCAAATGGAGGCCAGGTCCTTCGCTTCGCTGACATTCCGGTTGAATATGTTCTGGCGCCGGTTGAGCTTTCCTCTGCAACGCAAATAGGCGTTGGAGACGCAAGCGAGACCCAGCAATGAGCAAGATCATGTCTCCTGTGCCGAACATTAATCGTCGGCGGTTTATTAAAATCTGTGCAGCTGCCTCTGCGGGCCTGACCCTGCACCCTGTCATGGTTGGTGCAGCGCCCGTTCTTCACCGCTGGACTGGAATAGCGCTCGGAGCAAAGGCCGAAATCAACCTGCTTCATCAGGATCGGGACAAGGCAAGAGACTTGTTTCGGTTGGTCGAGTCTGAAATCCGCCGGCTGGAGGCCATTTTTAGTCTCTACAAGGAAGACAGTGAGCTGGTTCGGCTAAACCGTGAGGGTGAGCTTTTCGCGCCTTCATTTGAGATGGTTGAGCTATTAAGCCTGACAAAACAGGTTCATGCTCAGACGGGTGGCGCATTCGATCCGACGGTTCAGCCGTTGTGGGACTATTACGCCCGCCGGGCAACAGGTGCCCATACGGTTGAGCCACAGGACTTCACGTCAGCCCTTGAGCGCGTGAACCTTGAGTGTGTTGCCATTAATCCTGCTGAAATCCGGTTCCTTAAGCCCGGCATGGCGATGACCTTGAATGGTATCGCTCAGGGCTTCATCACGGACCGGGTTGCCGCACTCCTATCCGTTCAAGGTTGTTCCGACGTTGTGGTCGACCTGGGAGAAATATCGGCCATGGGATCTGTACAAATAGCTGATGGTTTGAGTGCAGACGGTTGGCCGATCACGCTGCGTCCGGACGCTCAAAGACCCAAAGCGCAAACGAAAGTCACGCTTGCAAATGTAGCCGTGGCAAGTTCTGCAAAATCGGGAACGACATTCGACCAGGACGGTCGGAATTCGCATATTCTGGATCCGCGAACCGGAATGCCGGTAGAAAATGAAGTAGTCGCAGCAAGTGTGATCGCCAGGACAGCAGCTATTGCTGATGGTCTTTCGACTGCAGCTCTTGTTCTCGGAGAGAACAGGCTTTTGCAGTCCTTGAAAAAATCACCCGGAACCAGGGCGTTTATCGTGCGCAATGACAATACGACAGGTTGGTTGTCCGCATAAAGCGGCATCAAACTTCATCATTCCGGACGTGTGGTGCATGTGCGCGTCACACGCGCACTTTTCCGTCTCGGCCTTGGACCGGGACTGTTTCAAGTTTGTTGGAGCAAGGTCCCGGATCAGGTCCGGGACAGCGTGAAAAATACCCAATTGACCGCTACGCCCGTCAATTGGGTATCGGAACGATACGATCTCCATACGCTGCATTTGGTATCCACAGGGTGAGCTCGGGGACAAATGTGACCAACAGCAGAACAATGACCATTGCGAGCCAAAACGGCCACATCGTTCTGGTCACTTTTTCAATGGAGACCTTGCCAACGGCACAGCCTACGAAAAGAGTCGTTCCTACAGGTGGCGTGATCAATCCGATGGATAGATTGAGCAGCATGACGATGCCGAAGTGCACCGGGCTATAGCCCAGTTGCGTCATCACCGGCAGGAATAGGGGCGTTGTCACAAGGATCAATGGGGCCATATCCATGAAGGTGCCAAGTGCGATCAGCATCAAGTTGACCAGAATGATGATGACGTATTTGTTTTCCGAGAGCCCAATCAGGAAATTTCCGACGGACTGGGGAACCTGCATCAGCGTCATGAGATAGCCAAACGCGGAAGCAAACCCAATGACAATCATAACCATCGCAACGGTCTTGACGACGTTGTGCAGCATGTGCGGAATTTTCCTCAGCGGGAGATCTCGATAGATCACCAGACTTACGAAAAAGGACCACACCACCGCCACAGCGGCAGCCTCGGTTGCGTTGAAAACACCGCCAACAACGCCGCCTACAATTATCACAACCGTCATGAGGCCCGGTATGGCTTCCCAAGACTGCTTGACGGCTTCTCGCAGAGGTACCAATTCACCTTTTGGATAGCCACGACGATTAGCGATCAATACTGCCAGGATCATCAGTATGATGCCGATCATAATACCCGGGACGATCCCTGCCAGGAACAAGGCAGCGATGGAGACGCCGCCGCCAGCCGAATAGGCAAAGAGGACGGCATTGTGGCTTGGTGGGATGATGACTCCCTGGGTCGCGGATGTGATTGTCACGTTGACGGAAAAGGCATCATCGTAGCCTTGTTTCTTCATCATCGGAATCAAGATAGAGCCGATGGATGAAACGTCGGCTACCGAGGATCCTGATATTCCGCCGAAAAACATAGATGACAGGATATTGACCAGTGCCAGTCCGCCCCTGAGAAAACCGACAAATATATTTGCGAAATTGACCAGTCTTTGCGCCATTCCGCCTTCGCCCATGACGGCGCCAGCAAAAACAAAGAATGGAATCGCAAGCAGAGCAAAGGTATCCACGCCGTCAGAGGTCTTTTGAAACACCACGGCCAGAGGAAACGAAAACGGAGATGTCGCACTTATGTAGAGAATAGTGGTAACGGCGGTCATTCCCATTGCAAATGCGATGGGAACTCCGATGACAATGAAAAACGCGAGGCCGCCGAGAAGCACGGCAATCGAATACTCGTCACCCATGAGTGTGCACCATGTTTTGTTTAGAACCCAACATCATTTCGTCGAATCCTCCAGACCATCCGTTTCCTGGCCAACCGTGGCGAATTCAACAGGTGTAAGTAGTTGAAAAAAAAGCTTTTCAATTACGAATAGAAAAATAATTGCTCCGGATATCGGAATGCCGGCGTAAATCGCACCGGCAGGAATTATCGGAAACTCAAAATAACCCTGACCAAACGTGGTTTTTGCAAGAGAAATACCGTTGAAGACCATGATGCAGCTAAAAATAGCCATCAAAATCGTTCCGAAGTAGATTACTTTTTTCTGCGAGTTTTCAGGAAGCAGGCCAACGAACAGGCTTAGCCGGATGTGATCGTTGCTTCGGTAACATGCTGCCGCTCCGAAGAAGGTAAGTTGGATGGCGAGGATGACGGTAATGGGCTCGAAAAACGATGCGCCATAGCTCAGGGCGTAGCGCGAAAACACACTGGCCGACACCAAGATTGTCATTATGACGAGCGCGGCTGCGGGGATCGCGATGCATATCCAATAGAGACCCTGCATCGCTTGCGAGTATCGCCGCGAAATTGTCTGAAATTTCATATCGAGGTCTCCGGCGGTATCCTGATCAATTCAATTGACTGCGGTAACCGCAAGTCTGGTGAAGACGTCTCATTAAGTGTGCGAACCAATTGGCACGTGTTGCCAGCGTTCCTGTTTGAAAAGGCGTTCCGCATGACGTTCGACCATGGATAAGGTCCAGGGTGCACACGCATAGACGGAACGCCTGAGCTCGATCTCGCTGTTATTCAACGGCAGAAATAGCCTCAATCATGTCCGAATACTGAGAACCGAACTTTTGACGAACGCCAGCTGTTGCGTTGATAAAATCGGTCTTGTCAATTTCCATGACGATCTCGTAGCCATCGGCTTTAAGCTTCTCAAGCGCCTCGGTTTCCTTCGCAGCCCAGAGTTCACGCTGTTTCACAGCAGCCATTTGGCCAGCTTTTCTGATTAGCTTCTGGTCTTCTTCCGGAAGCGTGTCCCAGATGACCTTGGAGAAAACAAACACCTCAGGAACCATGAGGTGTTCTGTAAGCGTGTAGTACTTTGCTACTTCGAAGTGATTTTTGGACAGGTACGTTGGCGGATTGTTTTCGGCCCCGTCAACCACACGCGTTTGCAGGCCAGTGTAAAGTTCATTGAATGGGTAGGGGATACCATTGCCGCCCATCGCGTTGACCATTTCAACAAAGGCAGGATTCTGCATGACGCGTATTTTCAATCCATCCAGGTCAGAAATGGAATTGATCGGCCGGACATCGTTGTAAAATGACCTTGAACCAGCATCCATGTAACCCAGTGCGATCAAACCGGACCCTTCCAGCTTCTGAAGCAGGTCCTGGCCAATCGGTCCATCGAGAACCTTGTGCATGTGATCAACGCCGCGAAAAACGTAAGGCAGGTTGAAGGCGTTGAAATCGTCAACCAGGGGACCGATAACGCCATTTGAAACGCGCGCGATTTCGAGAGCACCTAGCTGGGCTTGCTCGAGATACTCCTTTTCACCGCCCAACTGCATGTTGCCATAGACTGTTACTGTGATGCGGCCATCGGTCCAATCACTCAGCAATTCACCCATATATTCCATTGCGGCAACGGTCGGATAGCCCGGTCCATGGACGTCTGCTGCCTTGATTTCCAGCGCGGAAGCTGTGCCGGACATGAAGGTTAGTGCACCGGCAATTGTTGCTCCCGCCAGTGCTGATTTGATTAGTGTTTTCAATTTCTTCCTCCCAAGTATTTGAATTGAAACGAAAAAAATCACGAAGTTAACAGTCTCGGTTTGGGCTGCAATTTTTCGCTGCAGGAAACCGGCTCATGCTCCTCAACGCGAGATCGTCTCAAGGAAGTTCCTCCCTGCGAAGGAGGGAACTCATATTCGTATACAGAATTTTCTATCACACAGAAAGAAAATTCTTTCGATTTTGGAAAATCGATTTTCTACCCATAAAGATGGGACGCGTGATTTTCCGGAAATCGGTGGCCATTTAGGTTTGAAAAACGAGAAAATTTGTTCGAAATTGTCGCGTGCAGAAACAGGGAAGACAAGCTTTTCAGAATTGGATAAAGAATCCCGGATCAGGGGTTCTCCGGGTGTAGAGTTTAAGCCGATGAAGTAGCGGCACGACCTGACAACATCGAAACAAAATAGTCTTCCGTTATTCCGGACAGCGTGGCACGAAAGGGCCATTGTGTGATCCGGAATCCAGATGTATTCCACACCAAAGGCGCGGCCTAATTAATTTCTCAGATGAGAACACGTGTTCGCGTTGCTCACGCTGATGTCTGGATTCCAGATCTGCGTTCGGCATTCGCCTCACTGGTCTGGAATGACGATTCAGAACAGCATCTACAAACCATGCAGTTTTCCGTCCCGGCTTTGAGTCGGGACCGATTTGCATTGGTTCGAGAAAAGGTCCCGGATCAGGTCCGGGACGGCGCTTGGTCAGTAATGCTGTGATGAGATCGGTCAGTCCCCGGAAGATTTCTTGCCTTCTGCCTCATCCATTAGTCCGCGCACCCATTTGGCTGTCCACCACGTTGCTGGAATGCCCAGTGGCACACTTAGCCAAATTGCAGTCACCGGAGGCAAGGCTGGCAGACCGAGCGCAATACCCATCAAACCGAGCAAGAACAGGTTGATCGCAACAGCTCCTGCCACAAACGGATAAAGCACGTAGCCAAGCTTTTTCACCGACCAGGACGCGTCAGACTGTGTCATGCGGCGAGGCTCCTCAGCTCTGCGGATTTCAGGCTGTGGGCGATTAGTCCCGGAAGGAATTCGGCCTCTCCGACAGAGGGTAAAAGAACACCCCGAAACTCGCCTTCCTTCAGGGCCTGGGGAATATCGTCTGTCAGGTGCGAGCCCAGACCTGCCAGAAAAGGCAAGAGGAGTGTCCGGGGCGTGCTGACCCTTGCGACTTCGGAAAGAAACGGCGTCTGCGCCAGAAAACCGGTATGAACCTTTTTCTTGAAAGGTGTCAGACGGCGTAATCGTTTGGCGAAATAAAGCGCGCACTCGGCCGCTGCGGACCCGGTTGCCGATCCATGAGCCGCAATCATGATATCGCAGGAGTTGAAGGACCAGCCACGGTTCTCGGCCTCAAGCTTCAAAAGCTTGAAGGTCTTGTGTGGCAGTCCGGGATGTACTCCCAACGGAGAAAGCTGGTGAACTTTCCGGTGACGGAGACGTACCGGCAGCGCTGTGTTGGTAAACCAGCCATCGGCCATGAAGAGGGGAAAGACGTATGGCACGCCCGAGAATTCCTCGAGCGCGTCTTCAAGAGCGTTTGGAGTAGCCATGGTTGCGGACCTTAAGTCCCAGCCCGGAAGCACAGGCTTGATCCGAGCAACCAGGGCGGACAATTGGTCTTCGCCGGCCTGAGAATTGGACGGTTGCCCATGAGAGACGATCAAAGCCTCTTTGACAGGCCCTTTGCGAGCTGTAGCAACCGGCGTCTTGAAGGCCTCAATGACTCGTGCCTTCAGAGAACGTGATCTTGTTCCAAACATTATATTTTCCCGAAGGTTTGCGCATTGGCAAACGCTTGACTTCTTCCAATGTTGCGGCGTCGTAGACAATCACCGCGCCTTCATCTTCCCAGACGGAAACCAAGGCGTATCGGCCGTCACGCGTGAATTCGACATGGGCGACGGTTGCGCCTTCAACGGGCCTGAGCGTCTTGACGATTTCAAGGCTCTGCTTGTCGATGACATGCATGACATCCTTGTTCGGCCCGAAGAAAACGTCCGCCCAGACGTAGGGCGAGTTTTCGTGGCTCCGCATGAAGAAGCCGGGCCCGAGAGTTTCGATCCGCTTCACGGTCTCCCAGGACTTCATGTCAATCACTGATACGGTTCCATCCTTGAGGTGAGGCGTGGCCATGACCGTCGTCTCACCGTGGTTCCAGGTGATGCCGGATCCCAGGTGGGGCATGCCGGGCAGGTCCAGGTCAGCGATTTTCTGGCCAATGACGAGGTCAATGACCTGACCACCTTCACCGCTGCGAGAGGCACCCATGACGTACTCGTAGCTCTGATCGAAAAAGAAATCGTCCAGGTAGTCGGGTGTGGTGATCTTGCGGATCGGAAAAGGGGTTGTCTGAGGAGCCGGCCCCTCTATCCGCCAGTCATGAGCGAAGCCATAGTGCGGCGGATTTGGACCGTAGAAGACCTCCCAGATTTCGGGCACGTCCTTGAGAGCCAGCACGAAGCTTTCGCGCGGTGGAGCCTGATAGACAGCGGAGATCCTGCTTGGTGTTCCATCTTTACCTTTGACTTCGCGAACCGAAGCGACACTCAGATCGTCAGTTGAAAGGATTGTCAGCAAATTGGGCAGGTAGTTGGCCACCGCGAGCCACTTGCCGTCGTGGCTGATCGCAATGTTGCGGCTGTTCAGTCCGGCACGAACGCGCCCGACCTTCTGCAGGGACCAGATGTCATATTTCTGTACCCAGCCGTCACGCGACATGATGAAGACATAGCGTCCGTCCGGGCTGAATTTCGGGCCGCCGTGGACGGCAAAAGGCGTCTCGAACCGATCGAGAACCTCAAACGTATCGCCATCCAGTACGCTGACATGGTGATCACCTGTTTCCACTACCAGTGTGATATTCATTGGATCAGCGCTGAAAACCGGCTTGGTTGCCGGCAAATAGTCGCGATTAAGCGTGAGTGTTTCAGCGATCTGCTCGGCGCCCCATTCAGGAAGCTCTTCCAATGGTTGCCGGATATACGCAGCAAGCGCCGCAATCTCGTCCTTCGAATAGACGTCGGCAAATGCGGGCATCTGCGTTGCTGCACGCCCGTTCATGATGACTTTTTCAAGGTTCGGGCCGCGCATGCGTTTCAGTGTCTGCGGGATCAAGGCAGGCCCCGTACCACCAAGGCGATTTGCACCGTGGCAGTCCGCACAAGCGTCGTTGAAGATGCCTGCGGGATCGGCATTGGCCAGTCCTGACGAAAGCAGCAGGGCGCTAATTAAAACGATGAACCGGATCATGGCTCTTTCCTCGGAATGGGGTCACGATGAGGCGTTCATGGTCGGCGCCGTTGATGCCGACTTCGGCGTCACGCATGTAGCAGGCGGGGTCTTCAGCCCAGGGATCACCGGTCACTTGAAGTGCCCTTATGCGGGTGTTGCCGCCGCACACATTTTGAAAGGCGCAGGCTCCGCACCGACCCTTGAGGGGGCGAGGTCTGGTCCGGAGCTGCGCAAGCATTGGATCACTTCCAGTCCAAAGATCTGAAAACAAACCCGTTTTTACACTTCCGATGGTGTAGTCGGACCAGTATGTGTCCGGGTGGACATTGCCGAGCGTGTCAATGTTGGCCACACCGAGCCCGGAGGAGTTCCCACCCCAGGCAACCAGATGTTTGCGGATGTGTTCGGCTTTTTCCTCTCCAAACCGGTTACGAACCCAGTTCAAGAAATAGACGGCATCTGCATCATTGTTGCCGGTGACGATGTCCAGTTTTTTTCCGCCATTTGCACCTTCAAAGGCGCGATCGAGAAGTAGATCCATGGCCCACCGGGAACGGGTATGGACTGCATCTTCACCGCGATGTTTGTCACCGCGCCCGGCGTAGACCAGATGGGAGAGATAGAATTTGTCGACACCTTCGTCATCACACAGGCGCAGAAGGTCGGGCAGGCATTCCTGATTGCGCTCGGTCAACGTAAACCGCAAGCCAACCTTTATCCCGCGGGCCTTGCATTCCCTGACCCCCCGAAGTGCAGAAACATAAGCACCTTCAACGCCGCGGAACCAGTCATTGGTGGATCCGATACCATCGATGGATATGCCGACGTAGTCGAAACCTATCTCGGCGACGCGATCAGCGTTTTCGCCATGAACCTTTGTACCGTTGGTGGAAAGGGCCAGCATGCGGACTAGTTTTCGGGCGCGTTCGGATATTTCGAACAGGTCGGTTCTGTCCAAAGGCTCGCCGCCGGAAAGAATGAGCGCAGGGATTTTGAACCTGCCAAGATCCTCCAGCGTGCCCATCGCCTGTGCATGTGTCAGTTCGCCGGGAAAGTCGACGTCAGCCGAAACGGTGTAACAGTGCCGGCACTTGAGATTGCATCGCCGGGTCAGGTTCCAGATCACCACAGGCTTCACGGGAGCGCCGGTGATGCGGGAACGAACCGGTGTCGGTTCGACGAGCTGTTGCATATATTCGGACAAACGAAACATGAATCAGTTTTCCTTCCTGCGCAGTCGCATTCCGGTTTTTTTCAAGATGCGCGTGGAAAAGAGGATGTCGCCCACACGGCAGGCGTCGCCCAAGAGGGTCGAAATTTCTTTCTGCTTTTCAAGTACTTCTTTCCGCGTTGCGCCGTGAACCATGGCAAAAAGATTATAGGGCCAGTCCGGAAGCGCACGTGGGCGGCGATAGCTGTGGGTGACAAAGGGGAGGGCGCCGACGCGTTCACCAAGTTCATCCACCACGCTATCGTCAACGTCCCATACGGTCATTCCATTGGATGTCATACCGAGGCGATAATGGTTTGGCGCTGCACCGATACGACGGATGACACCTTGTTTTTTCAGATGTGCGAGCCGATCCAGAAGTTCTTTTTCGCTCATGCCCAGAGTATTGGCCACAACTTCAAAAGGGGTGGGAACCAGAGGCAACCCCGCTTGCGTGGCCTCGACAATGGCGCGATCTTTTGGATGCAAAGTCATGCGTTTACCCGAAATCCGATGAAAAACTCGCGTTCTTTGGGGAACAGGAGAACTTGCAGTCCAGTGTCCTGTTCGATTGCTGCGGCCGTTTTGTCTATTTCGGCTTTGCTTTCTGTCGCCAGAACGAACCACATGTTCAGCCTGTGATTTCGCTCATAATTATGCGCGACTTCCGAGTACGCATTGACTTTGGTTAAAACCTCTTCGAACTGATCTGCGGGCACTGCAATCGCGCAAAGACAAAAGGCGCCTCCCAGCGCTTCTGCGTCAAAGAACGGGCCAAATCTCGTCAAGAGGCCGTCATCCCTTAGCCGTCTGGTCCTGTCTATGACGTCTTCTTCTGAAAGACCGAGTTCCTCGGCAACAGTAGCGAAGGGGTGGGAGGTCAGGGGAAGATCGTCCTGGAGACTGTTGATCAGTTTGCGATCAATATCGGATAAATCGGCAGTCATGCTGCTGCTCCCCTGTGAGATATCAAGGCGCCTGTCTGCTTGAAACAACGGTTGGAAAACAGGATGCGATAGGGGACATCGGCTAGTTTCGGCAGCCGAGAAGCTTTTGTCAGCGTGTCCAGAGCCTTGCCGCGGCTTTGTGCGTGGATCATGCAATAAAGTCGGTAGGGCCAGATGCCGTCGACTGGGCGGCGTTCGTAGCAAAGCGTGATGCCTGGAAGCGCTGCAAGTTCTCGACCGGCGGTCTCCACTTTCTCGCTCGCAATGTCCCAGACCACCATGGCGTTTGACCGCCAGCCAAGCGCTCTGTGGCGTACGATCACGCCGAGGCGTGAGATGATACCAGCCTCTTGAAGGACTGTGATCCGCGCAAGAACATCAGCTTCTTTACGGCCGAGTTGCTCTGCCAACCGGTGGTAAGGTCGGGTACACAACGGCAGTCCAGATGTGAGTGCTTGAAGTATGTCTCTATCACCATCGCGAAGACGGCCTATCTGAATTGCACGCGGACTTGGGGGACGCTCGGCGCGATTTGTCATTTTAAAGCCGAGGTCGACATTGAACGGGCGAACAAGCGGCAGGTCGAGAACCTGTAGTCCCGTATGCGCGCGAATAGTATTCAATACCTGGTCTACATGCTGGCGGTCAGGCCCGGTTACCACAAACCAGAGATTCCAGTGGTTTTCCCGCAAGTAGGAATGGTTTACGCCAGGTTGGTCGCTGACGATCCCGGCAATCCTCTCAAGGGTTTCAATGGGTGCTGAAAGAGCAGCAAGTGTGCTGGCCGAAACAGTGTTTGGAGCACAGGTCGCACCAACGCGGCTAATACGTCCTGTGGCCTTCAAATTTGCCAGCCGCTTAAGCACTTCCGTTTCAGTGCAGCCGACCTTGTCTGCAATAAGGTCAAAGGGGCGTGCCTCGACAGGCAGATCCCGCTGCCAGTCGTCGAGCAATTTGACGTCAATGGGATCGCCTATCTGTTCCATTGCTCATAGCCCCGTCTTGTGGGCTCGGGACGTGAAGAAGATTCCGGAAGGGCTTTCTGCATCGATTTCGCCACGCTTTTCAAATGTGCGGGTGTCATAAATCATGACTTTCCCGGCATCGCGGACGGAGATCCAGACTTCGTGGCCGCGCGGGGAAAACTCCATGTGAAGGACCGCCGGTCCCGGCTTGAATTCATGGACAACTTCCTTGGTGAGTGTGTCAATCACCTGGATCGTGTCGTTGAGCGGATGCGCGAAATTCACCCAGACCTGGCGACCGTCCGGCCGTGCCATGGCAAAAACAGGCTGACCATAGGTGTCTGTTCTTCCGGTCTCCGCCAAAGATTGACCGTCAATCCAAAGAACTTGATGATGTCCGACCGCGGGCAGGACGAACTCGCGCCCTGCGCGAGCCCAGCCTTCAAGATGGGGCATTTTGTAGACTGGGAGATCCTGCTGTCCGCGGCCATAGTCTGGCAGCACGCGAATGGGCTTTGGCTCTGGGTTCCAAAGGTCGAGTGCTGTCAGACCGTCTTCACCAAAGAGGCCTGTAATATAGAGGCGCCCGTCTCCGGTGATCAGCGCATCGTAGGGGTTCGCGCCGATTTCAGTGATTTTGGTAATTTGGGGTCCGCCGGATGACATGTCCGTAATCCAGGTTTCTCCTTCATCCCAGAGTGTAAAGACAAACTTGCGGCCCGGTGCATCTACCAGACCGATTGTTTTGGATCCTGTTGGAATGTCGGCGACCATTTCGAGCGTCTCGGCATCGAAAATCCGCACACCACCGGGTTCATAGTTCGAGACAGCTACCAAAGTGCCGTCATCGGAAATTGCGCCGCCGATGGCGTTGCCGGACTGAACAACTCTGCCTGCGATTTGCTTTTCAACGATGTCAACTTTGGTCAGACCGCCGTCGCGTCCGAACACATAGGCGAACCTTTGGTCCGGTGAGTAGACGAGACTTGCATGGGAAAGATCTCCCAGACCGGTTATCCGTGTGACTGAAGCTCGCTCGGATTGATCAACGAGAAGAAGTGACCCGCTGGCACGTTCGACAACCAGTCCAAGATCACCAGTACTGACGATGGTTTCTGCCCGAAGGCTTCCGACCATCAGAATTGCCAGGATGGCGCTGCCAAACCATTTCATTTCAGGTCTCCATGCAACAGGTATTCCGCAATCTTCTTTGCATCCGCTTCGCTCATCAGTGGGCGCCAGGGAGGCATGGCCGTGTCCGGAATTCCGTCCAGAACAATCGTGGAAAGAGTGCTGACGTCGTAATGTGAAAGTGCGTTCGGTCGGATATCAGGCCCTAATCCCCCCTTGAGGGTGAGGCCGTGACAGGAGCCGCAATCCTGATGTACGAGATTGATCAGGGCGTCAGAAGAGCTCGTCTCTCCGGCGAATGCCGGGCTGCAACAAATGGCCAGCAGGACGAACACGCTACGCATGGGCTTGCTGTCCAGTCAGTGGCGCGTTTTCCACCACATTCAGAAAGTCATCTGTTGCTTGCGGCCACTCGGCACTCAGCGTGACAACCTTGCCTATGACGAACAGAACCGGGGCGGTCAATGCCGCGTCGCGTGTGTCAGGTGCAATTCGGCCAAGTTCTGAAAAGAGCCTGGTTTCACGCGGTGTTGTCGCGTTGGCAATTGCCATGACTGGAGTTGTTTCACTCAACCCTTCGGCAACAAGGCGCATGGCGATCTGGCCGATATTGGCGACGCCCATATACACGACAAGGGTTGTTTCCTCACTGGCCAGGCTTTTCCAATCCAGGTCGAGCGTTCCATTGGCTTGTCGGTGGCCTGTGACATAACGCACACCGGTTGCCAGGCCTCTGTGTGTCAAAGGAATGCCGCTTGCCGATGCTGCCCCCTGTGCGGCTGTAATGCCCGGGGCGTATTCCACCGGAATGCCGAGGTTCGACAGGTGGGCCGCTTCTTCCGAGCCGCGCCCGAAAATTAAAGGATCACCGCCCTTGAGACGGGCAACCGTCCGGCCGTCCTGTGCCAGCTCGGCGAGAATCTCGTTTATTCTTTCCTGGGGGACCGGATGACTGTCTGGCGATTTACCGACCGAGATTTTCTCCACGTTTTGGGGAGCCAGGGCCAGAATTTCAGGAGAAACAAGCCGGTCGAAAACAACCACGTCTGCCTCTTGAATCATGCGGTGTGCCCGCAACGTCAAAAGCTCAACATCGCCGGGTCCGGCTCCAATCAGAAAGACTTTACCAGTCATGAAAGACCTCGTTTCTCCAGGAAACTTTTGGATGATTGGTTCATTGAAAAACGCCCCTGAGACCAAGGCTGCGGTCAGGCACACATCGCGCTGACAAAGCTGAGAATGGCGGAAGGCGTTTCATGGGAGCATGATTGCCCAATTCGAGCCGGAACAGCTTGATTATGGTCAAGCATTTGCCGCCTGTTTTCAGATTTTTTCAATCCGATCACGGAACCACTTTCACCATTCCGATCATTTCCTGTGTTTCCCAATGAGGTCCGCACAGGTAGTTCTGCGAACCGGAAACAAGAAAGGTGAATTCGAAATTTTCTTCAGGAAACAGCCTGTCGGATTCCGGAACCTGTAAGTCCTTGAGAACCACGCTGTGGCTTGTCCGCTTGTCCACGTTGACCCATCGAACAGTCGTGCCAACAGGAACAGTGAGCTGTTCGGGGCAGAACCTGTATTTGTACATCTTGACGATTTTCACGCCCTCCTCTTGCGAGGACGGATGCCCGAACATGTCAACATAGCGCTCTTCAGCCTTGGCACAGATTGTAGCGTCTTTTTCGTTCGCCGAAGCAGTGGGACAAACAGTCAGAGGCAGAAGAAGGGCCAAGGGAAGACAGTAGGTTTTTAAAAACATGGGGTAGCTCCCTTGCAATAGTGTCAGGGGTGGATCTTAGAAAAAGCCACCCCTGTTTGAGTTACTGCTTGGTCACGTCAATCTGTGCGGTGTCATCGTCCAATGCCAGGCTGGTATTCAGCGTGACATGGTGGAACCGTGCAGCCGCAAAGTCGTCGTGAATGGCAATACCAACCGTGTAGGTCTTGCCCGGCTCCAGAGGAACGTCGCCTGGTGCGCCGGAATTAAGGGGCCTTGAGAAGACAACGGTCCAGATGCCGCCAGACAAGCTGGCCTCAGCCTCCATCTCGCCTTCATTGGCAATCCGACGCTCAAGGAGATATCCGTTACTTGCAGTACCGTCCGCGTAGACCCGAAGAAGGTCCAGGTAGGTGCCTTCATCGCGTAGCTGGTCGACTTCTTCAGCAGTCTTCAGCTTGTCCCAGCCACCTTGGGCCTTACCTCTTCTGCCTCGAACCTCAACCTTTGTGCGGCTTTCGGTCAGATACTTCGTTATCGTATCTTTGGCCTGAAGCTGCGTTGCCACGTCAACATTCGAAGCGATTGCCTCCGGACCGGGATCAAAAGGCATGTAGGTGTTGTCGGCATGACATGATGACCAGCAACCCGTTGTTTCACCCATCTCGATACCAGTACCTGCGATCATCATCGCAACCTTGATCTGGTTGTCGGGATCCATCTTGCCGCCTTCAACGAAGGGGACGGGGTTGTGTCCGGCATCCGGCCACTGGATTTTCACATAGATGTTTTCTTCATCATGCGTGGCCTGAACGCTTGCGTTGATCGTGCCACGTTTGCCGGGGATCGGTGTTGGTTCCAGTTCACCTCCGGCCACGATCTTGTCACCGATCATTTCCAGTTCGGCTGCATGACATGTGGTACACGCGTCTCCGCCCTTGGTAAGCGGACGTGCGCCGCCGTGGGTCTTGCCGTTTTGCACCCATTCAAAGGACGCTTGTCCCGGGTAGAAAAGGGTCAAATCGGTCGATGGGACGGTGTTCCAGTCGACATTCAGTGCGACGTTGCCACCACCGCCTGTATCAGCTGACGTGCCGCTTGTTCCACTGGCTGATTTTGCTTGTTCTTCAGCGCGTACTGCTTCAACTGCCGTAGCAATCTGGGCTTGAACTGCTTCATGTTCTGCTTTTTTTGCAGCCTTTGCTGCTGCAGCTTCCTGCGTTTCCTTTTCCGTGATGCGGGCAAGGCTGGCCAGATACGCTTCCGGTACCTTTCTCGCAAATGCCGGGTTCGGAGCTTCCAATTTTTCCAGGTAATCGGGATCAGCACGATCACGCACATTGGTGTGTGCAATGCCCTTGTGGCAATCGATACAAGTCTGTCCCGTTTTGATCGCATTGAGGTGCTGTTGGCGCGCACGTGGTTTCTGAAATTCGGGCATCATGGATTCAAAACCATGGCAATTGCGGCACTCAACAGAGTCCGTAGCTTTCATCCGCTCCCATTCATTCATGGCAAGATGCAGACGCTTGGCATCGAATTTTTCAGGCGTGGAAATGGTGCCGGTCATCTTACCCCAGAGTTCCCTGGAGGCCTTCACCTTGCGGATAACCTTGTGGACCCAGTCTTTCGGCACATGGCAATCAGAACAGACCGCACCGACGCCGGAACGGTTCACGTCGTGGATCGTGCCCTTGTATTCCTGATAAACAAAATCATTCATCTCGTGACACGAGATGCAAAATTCTTTGGTGTTGGTGGCTTCCATTACAGTGTTGGCCCCGCCCCAGAAAACAATGCCGGCGATAAATGTTGCCGCGACACCTCCAATGGGCATTCCCCAAAGTAGGTATCTGCGCCAGATCGGCTTTTTCTGGTCGCCTTGGCTGCTCTTGGTCATGTCCAGGCTCCGTCTTGGGTTTCTTCGTCGACCCTTTTTCGTCGGGCCGTCAGCGGTCGGAATTCAAGATGCTGGGAGAGGGTCCTCGATCTCCTGCTGGTCTCAGCCCTGGCAGTCCCGACATCTGTGGCAAAAAAGAAGGGCGTGCGTGTTGCCGCCCTTCTGATGCGCGTTCGATCAACTTCAATCATGCGAAAGAAAAAGAGGTGAAGTTGATCGCTCCTGGGAGGTCCGAACAACCTGCGTTCCAAGGAACGCAGGTTGCTCGAAGTCACATCAGGTGACGTGGTTCGAACGGTTGTAGACGTTGAATTTACCGGTTGGGGCGTAGAGGCCCTTGATCCGTGTTTTTTCTTCAAGCGTCTCGGCATCAAAGATGACGATCTCGCCGTTCGGCTCCTTGGAGTCCGACAGGTTCCACTTGGAAACCCAGACTTCGGTGCCGTCCTGGTTGAACTCGAAGTGGACGGCAGCGCTGCCCTCATCTTCGGTGATCTGGATCGTTTTCACGATCTCACCAGTCTCTTTCGAGATGACCTGCACCGATTGCTGAATTTCAGGCTCTGGGTGCTTGGTCTGGTCAGCCCATACGTATTTCGAGTTTGGATGCGTCCTGATGAACAGGCCGGCACCATCGGTTTCGACTTCGTAGCAGACTTTCCAGGCATCGTCCGGGCGACTTTCAGGGTCATTGCCCCAAACCGTCACGGTGCCCACACCAAGGTGAGTCGTGCCGGCAACCGGACCACAGTTCGGGTCGTTCCAGTTAGCGCCCGGGCCGGGATGCGGCAGGGCGGCGGTGTCGATCATGGCCTCAAGCTTGCGCTCTTTGGTATCAACGACAACCATCTTGTTCGACGCATTTGCAGCGATCTGGAAGTACCGGCCTGTCGGGTCAAAGAAGCCGTCATGCAGGAACTTGGCAGAATCGATCTTGTCGATGCGCAGATTGTCCAGATCGGAATAATCGACCTGCCACATCTGGCCCAGTTCTTTCACGGCAACCAGCCAGGTTGGCTCGTTCGGAGTGGTGTAGATGGCAGCCACGCGGCTTTCTTCCACATAGTCTCCGTCAACGTTCATGCCACGTGTGGACACGACCTTGAGCGGTTCCATGGTCTTCGCATCAACGATAGCGAAGTGCGGAGGCCAGTAACCACCACCGATCACATATTTCCCGTCGCCGGAGATGGCAACGTCGCGTGCGTCGTAGGCAACTTTCACTTCCGAAACCAGCATCTTGTCCGGCGTTTGCCAGAGGTCGATCTTGGTCATCTTGCCGTCGCGACCCATGGTGTACCAGAAGCGACCCGGGTTATCCGGCTCTTCCAGGTTATGGTGCTCGGACGCTTTGATCACATGCACCGCATAGCCGGTTGGGATGTGAGCCAGGACTTCCTTGGTGTCACCGTCGATGATGGCAACCTTGCCGACGTCACGCTCGATAACGACGAAGAAGTTTTCCCAATTCCGGCCATGCAAAGGCTTGGTCGGATAATCCTTCTCCTCGATATAGATCTTGCGTGTCTGCTTCATCTGAGCGAGCGACATCTCGGGAGGCTTGGGTGCCTCCATCATGATGTAGGTCGCCATGTCCTTGATTTCCTGCTCGGACATGATGTCCGAGAAGTTGTTCATGCCGCCTTCGGTGCCCCAGGAAATGATCTTTTCGAGACGTTCCTGGCCAAGCTTCAGCGTACCGCCTTCAGTGACTTTTCCGTCAGCAGCCGTCTTCTTCCAATGAGGCTCCAGATTCTTACCGGTCGCACCCTTTCGAAGAACGCCATGGCAACCGGCGCATTGCTCAAAGTAGAGCTGCTTGGAACTTTCAAAAGCCTCTTCGCTTAAGGTTGGACCTTCGGCAAAGGCAGGCGCTGTCACGCTGCCCAACAACAGCGCGAGGCTGGCCGCTAACGCGTGGCCGGACCTTTCTTTCTTCCTTGGATGTGACATTTTCAAACTCCAAATGCAGGTGAGGCACTCGGGAACGTCGTGGATTCGTTGCTCTGCTTCCTTGACTTTCGTTAAGCAGAATTCTTGGAAGATATTGAAATCAAGGGTGTTTTTAATATATTCATTTGAATTGAATGATTCTAAGTAGCTGAAAAATGACGCAAAATCGGTATGCGCATCATCATGATGGTCAAGATTGTCGCAGGTGAAGTCTACTTTGATGAATGACTTTGCTACGAGCGCCTCCTCGCTCAAAAGCGTGAATAATTTGCTGATAGTCGACATCGAAATCTGCTGCTTGACTTTGGTTAAGGAAATACATCCGCGCCCTGTCACCCTCTCGCCATAATCAACACGGCGGAAAGGAGCGCGTAATGCGCGAAGTCATGACAAAAAGCATGGCCCGAAACATATTTTATGGCGGGTCACTGTTCTTCATCATCATCTTCCTGGGCCTATCGGTTCACAGCCACCTCTACATCACCGGGACATCGAGCAATCATGATTCCCTGACGGAGAGTGTTGCTGCCGGTAAGCGGGTCTGGGAAGACAAGGCATGCATAAACTGCCACACGATTCTGGGAGAAGGCGCTTACTTTGCGCCGGAAGTCGGCAACGTGATGACGCGCTGGGGTGTCCTGGACGACCCGGATGCAGCTTTCGATACGCTGAAAGGTTGGATGGAAGCCATGCCGACCGGAATCGAAGGTCGCAGGCAGATGCCTCAATTCAATCTGACAGATGAAGAGATTCGCGATCTGGCGAACTTCCTGATCTGGACCGACAACATCGACGCCCAGGACTGGCCGCCGAACGACGCCGGCTGATCCGAAAGCGAAAGGAACGTATGATGAAATATCAATCTCAGAAAGTTGCCCTGGCGTATTTCGCCGTCGCCCTGGGCCTTTTTGCCATCCAGGTTCTGGGCGGACTGCTGGCGGGGTGGGTGTATGTTTCCCCCAATTTCCTCTCCGAACTTCTGCCTTTCAACATCATCAGAATGTTGCACACCAACTCTCTGATCGTCTGGCTCCTGCTTGGCTTCTTCGGTGCCGCCTACTTTCTTATCCCTGAGGAATCAGAGCGGGAAATTCACTCGACCAAACTGGCTTACCTGCAGCTGCTGATTCTGGTGGTGGGAACGCTTGGTGCCGTTGTCACCTACGTCTTCGACCTGTTTGAAGGCAACTTTTTGCTTGGCAAGGAAGGTCGGGAGTTCATCGAACAACCCAAATGGGTGAAAGTCGGTATTGTCGTTGCTGCGCTTATCTTCCTCTACAACGTCTCCATGACGGTATTGAAGGGAAAGAAGACCGCGATCACCAACATCCTGTTGCTTGGTTTGTGGGGTCTGGCGCTCCTGTTCCTGTTCAGTTTCTATAATCCCAGCAACCTGTCTCTGGACAAACAGTACTGGTGGTACATCGTTCACCTTTGGGTTGAAGGTGTCTGGGAACTGATCATGGCCTCCATCCTGGCTTACCTGATGCTGAAACTGACCGGGGTTGATCGCGAAGTGGTCGAAAAATGGCTTTATGTCATTGTTGCCGCAGCCCTGTTCTCTGGCATCCTTGGCACAGGCCACCATTATTACTGGATCGGTACGCCCGGCTACTGGCAATGGATCGGTTCGATATTCTCGTCACTTGAAGTCATACCGTTCTTTGCGATGATGGCCTTTGCCTTCGTCATGGTTTGGAAAGGACGTCGCGATCACCCGAACAAGGCAGCTCTGCTGTGGTCACTCGGCTGTGCAACGCTTGCCTTCTTCGGTGCTGGTGTCTGGGGCTTCCTGCATACGCTGCACGGTGTAAACTTCTACACCCACGGCACGCAGATTACGGCAGCTCATGGTCATCTGGCCTTCTTCGGAGCCTATGTCTCTCTGAACCTGGCAATCATCAGCTATGCGATGCCGCTCCTGCGGGGACGTGATCCCTATAACCAGGTGCTGAACATGGCTTCCTTCTGGCTGATGTCTGGCGGTATGGCCTTCATGACCTTCGTCCTGACGTTCGCCGGTACCATTCAGACCCATCTGCAAAGGGTCAATGGCGATTACTTCATGGATGTTCAGGATCAGCTGGCCCTGTTTTACTGGATGCGCTTCGGTTCTGGCGTCGCCGTCGTCATTGGCGCCTTGCTGTTCATCTACGCTGTTGCCGTTCCTCGGCGTGAAGTCATCAGTGCTGGTGGTGCAGCCAGCGCACCTGCGGAGTAAGCGCAATGGAAGCAAGTGTATCCTTGGCAAAAGGGGCGGCAACCGCCCCTTTCTACCTCCCTCAGGGAGACGAGTGCGATGTTTTCGAAATGGCGCACAAGAACGGTCTGCCCATTTTACTGAAGGGGCCAACCGGCTGCGGCAAGACGCGGTTTGTTTCCCATATGGCGGAAAAGCTGGGACGCAAACTCTATACCGTAGCCTGTCACGATGATCTCTCGGCTGCGGACCTTATCGGACGCTATCTCTTGAAGGGTGGCGAGACAGTCTGGGTTGACGGACCCTTGACCCGCGCAGTGCGGGAAGGAGCCATCTGCTATCTCGATGAAGTCGTGGAAGCACGCAAGGACGTAACCGTTGTCCTGCACCCGCTGACCGATGATCGCAGAACCCTGCCGATTGACCGGACCAGTGAGGAACTGGTGGCAGCGCCCGGCTTCATGCTGGTGGCATCCTATAACCCTGGTTATCAGAATATCCTGAAAACGTTGAAACCTTCCACGCGTCAACGGTTTCTTTCGCTTGAATTCGATTTTCCGGCAGCTGATCTCGAAATTGAAGTTGTCGCAGAAGAAAGCGGGCTGGAAAAAGACCGCGTGGCCTCCCTGGTGCGCCTTGCCAACAAGCTACGCGCACTGAAAGGGCAGGACCTTGAAGAAGGGGTATCAACCCGTCTCGTTGTTTATGCCGCTACCCTGATCGCTCAGGGAATGGCGGTGGAACGTGCAATTTTGGCCGCAATGATCGAACCGCTCACGGACGATGAAGACGTGAAACGCGGGCTCCAAGATCTTGCCACGGTCGTGTTTGGGTGAGGCCAGACCGATGGGCAAGATCGACTTCGAACCATGGGAACCCGAAGAAACGGTCGGGAAACTGTGGCACGCGTTTGCAAGCCGCCTCGATGCACCCGAGGTGCATCATGGAGCCGCGGTCGGCCTCAATGAGGTCGGCGGGCGGCTTGCAGTTTTTTTCCGGGGACTTGGAGGAAGCCATTCAGTTGAGCTGCGCCCGGTCTCCGAGGAAGTTTCCAGGCACCGTCTCAGTTTTCTGAGACGGCTTGGAACCGAGGCGGAGATAATTCCGCGCGCCAGTTTTGATGGAGAAGTTCTGCGTCTTCCCTCAAAACTGGCAGTGTTTCCCTCACGCGAGGCCAATGCTGCACTTTATGTCTGGCTGACCGCCATGGCTGCCAATGCGCCAGACTTTGTCGCCGAACCTGATCCGCTGCGCGCCGACCTGAGGGCGCTTCAAACGGTTGAACGCGTTGTCAGCGCGTGTCTGGAAGAAGCACCTGGCCTCGGTGGGCTTTATTCAGCTTTGTGTCAGGGCATATTGTTGCAACGACCAAAAGCGTCCATGCCCGCTGTGGAAGCCCGAGTTGAAAAGCTTGTTCGCCATATGCTTGGCGAAGAAGGTGAGCTCCAACCCGATATTCTTGATCTGAAAACGAAATGTCTTGCAGGTGATCTGGAAGATATCGTAGCCCCGCGTGGATATCATTCTTTCCGTCCGGTGCCGATCTGGCCGCAATTGCGCGAAGTGGTTTTTTCCACCGGGGATGCTGTCGAGACACGCGACACCGAAGGTGCTCCGGAAGAGGCTAGCGGAAAAACCCTGCGGGCGCGTCGGCGCAAATCCGAGCAGGCAGAACGCAATGACAGCCTGATCCTGCACAAGTTTGAAGCCATCCTCAGCTGGGCTGAATTTCTCAATCTCAATCGCCGTGTTGACGATGACGACAATGATGATGCGAAAAAGGCGGCCGAGGATCAGGATGAAATTGGCCTTGGTCAGATTTCAAAAGCCCCGGCGACCCGGCTTAAATTGCATCTGGACCTGGCGCCCGAAGATGTCGACCGGGAACGCCTGTCAGGCCGCCTACTTTATCCGGAATGGGACACGCGAAGTGGCAAATATTTGCAGGATCATGTCTGTGTTCTGACAAGTGTCGCTGAAGCTGATGTCGATACCGCAACGGCTATCCGTGATCCGAAGTCGGAAAGACGTATCCGCTCGGTCAAGAAGCAGTTTGAAGCCCTGAGACCCGGACGTGTCACAACACGCGGACATCTCGATGGCGATGCGCTTGACCTCGACGCGGCCGTCCGGTCACAGGTCGAACGGATCGCAAGCGGAGTTGGAAACGAGAGGATCTGGCTTCAAACCCGCCCGGAGGCCCGCGACCTCGCAGTTTCGATATTGCTTGACGTGTCCCGGTCAACCGAGAGTGCAGTCACTGGACGCGCGGTGATCGACATTGAGCGGGAGGCACTCACGGCGCTGGCGTGGGGTCTGAATGCCTGTGGTGACGACTTTTCTATCTCGGCATTTTCTTCCTTGAAACGCCATCGCGTCTATTTGCAATCCTGCAAACGTTTTGACGAACCGATGGGACCTGTTGTGGAACAACGTATCGGCGGTTTGAAACCCGGATTCTATACCAGGCTTGGCGCAGCCGTTCGCCATACGTCTACCGAACTGGCTGCTCAATCCCGGAAGCGAAAACTGCTTCTGGTAATTACCGATGGCAAACCCAATGACCTTGATCACTATGAGGGCCGTCACGGCATTGAGGACACCAGAATGGCTGTTCGCGAGGCCCGGCGAGCCGGGCAATCGGTCTTTGGTGTCACCATAGACAAGTCAGCGAAATCCTGGTTTCCGCGGCTGTTTGGTCAAGGCGGGTTTGCCGTGATCCCGCATCCGGACAAGTTGACCCAGGCTCTGCCTCAAATCTATCGACAGCTTGTCGGGGGATAGTAATGAGCGCGCCAGACGCTGATTTGCAGCCCGGGTCGCTGGACGAATTGCCGGGCGACCTGATGATGTGGGTCCTGATCGTCAGCGAGCTGTTGGTGTTTGGTGCCGGGCTCGCGGCATTTCTCGGTGTCCGGATCGCGGACCCAGCCGGATTCGCAGAAGCACGAACGCATCTTCATCCAGCGCCTGCCGGGATCAACACGATTATTTTGATCACAAGTGGCTTTCTAGCCGCGAAGGCACTTGAATTCGGAGCTTCAAGAAGGACCACCACTATTCGCTGGAGCCTGGTTGCTGCAATGGGACTGGGAGGCGTTTTCCTCGTGATCAAGGGATATGAATTTGCGGATATGGTCGGCAATGGAATCACCACGGAAACCCATCCGCTGTTTACCTTCTACTACCTTCTAACCGGTTTTCACGCCGCCCATGTCCTGGCCGGCATTGGCATCCTCGCGTTGGTAGCCTGGAAAAATACGGTCAGAAACCTGGAAGTCGGCACGGCCTTCTGGCACATGGTCGATCTCGTCTGGGTGCTGCTGTTTCCCGTTATCTATTTGCTTGGTTGAGCATGGTAATGAAAACCGACCCGATACTTCGTGCATGGTTTTCGCTGCTTGTGTTGAGCGGTGCATCGGTTGCTGCTGCTTTTATTGCCGGGGCGGGAATGGGTGAGAGCGTCGTCGGCGTTCTGGTTCTGCTTTTCGCCTGGATGAAGGCCCGGGTAATCCTCGCGCGCTATCTGGGGCTTTGGCAAGCGCCATTCTGGCAGTCAGGCTTCAACTGGGTGCTTGGCCTGTTTTGTCTGCTGTTGCTGGGGCTCTATCTGGCCCCGACCGTCATGGTTTGAACGCGCAGGCCAATTCGGCTGGCAGATCAAACTCCGTCAAAACACGAGCTCTGGCATCGTCCGACATTTTCCGAGCTGTTTTTTGAACGATACCGAGTACTTTTTCCTCGGAATGTTTGGCCGCAAAAGGCGCAAAATACCATTTCAGGAATACAAAGCAGATGACATCTTCAAGCGCTTGAACGTCAGCGTGTCGTTTAATGCCTTCCTTGCGCAGCATCCTGCCTGCTGAGGCTGTTTCTTCCTCGGAATAGCCAGCCTCGGCCATCAACGCGCCGACACGATTCGCGTGATGTTTTGCAAGGTCGCGTCGCCAGGCGTGATACCCGGCTTTTCCTTCCGGATAGGTGTTCCGCGCCAGGATCCAGCGTTCGATGTGCTGGCCGCGTGCGGCAATCCTCAATACGTCGCCAGCATCCGGAAACAGGCGTTCAAGCTCCGAGCTCATCCGTTGACCGTAAAGCTGTGAAGCGGGCGAGCCGTCGTCCTTGTTGGGGTCTGCTGCGTTGGCAGCGTCGATGGCTCCAAGTGTCTGATCGAGTTTTGTCATTGCGCCTTGTGCCAGGTTTCCACCGGGTCAGTTTCGGAAAAGTCGCGCAACAAATCAATATTCTCAATCGCCGCGTGATTGCGATTAATGTGGACACCAACGGTTTTCAAGCGTGCGAAGGACCGCGAAAGGCTCTCAGGCTTCATGCCAAGGCGACCTGCAATCAGGAACTTGTCATACGGCAGCGTGATCACGCAGCTGCCGCTTTCCTGTTCGCAATGCTCCAGCAGGAATTCGGCGACGCGTTGAGGACCGGTCTGCGCCTTGAGCTGCTCGAGTTGGGATACAAGCGAATGCAAATGTTGAAATGTGGAGGCTAGAACGGCCACCGAAATCTCCGGGTCCTTGCGCATGGCCTCAAGCAGGGCGCTGCTTGGAATGCGCATGACCTCGCAAGCCGTGACCGCCTCTGCGGAAACAGGATAGGCGTGGCCCCGAAAGGCAACGGCCTCGCCGAAACTTTCCCCTTTGGCAAATACGTTCACCACCGCTTCACCACCATTGGGTGCGATCCGGTAAAGTTTGACCCAGCCTTCGGTTACGATGTGAATTGCCTGAGCGGTTTCACCTTGCAGGAAAAGCGTCTCGCCACGATCATATTCGCGCCAACTCGACATGGACAGGACCATGTCCTGAATGTCCTGTGGGAAGCTTTTCAACAACAGTGAACTTTGCGCAATTTTCCTGCGGCGTTCGTTTGGCATTTATCGCGTCCCCTGCCAGGTTCTTCAGCCGAACCTGCTCTCCTTGCGGGCACCATACACTTTGGGCAACTGCCACTACATGCGGTGAAATGATGACATAGCGCGCTTTTGCCATTCGCCCATTGATAAATATCATTGATGTTGCGCTTCCCATTTCCAGCCAACGGGTGGGCTGAATACGCGCAGATTGATGAAAATCAAGGTGAGTTTGCGCAAGATAGCTTCTTTTCTCTGCGAACCTGGAGCTAGTTTTGATCGCAACCATTGTGAATGAGCTCAAGGGACGCGATTGAACATGCCGAGTGGGCCAGGTCAGGACGACCGAACCTGTCCTGGCGTAGATCCGAGACTTTATTGCTGTGCATTGTTCTGACGGCCACGCCGGGGACGCGTGCATGAATTGAGAGGAATTTAAATGAAAAAAGCGTTTTCATGCCTGGTCGCTGTGCTGGGACTGGCGCTTACGTCTCCGGCGTTCGCCGATGGCGATGCGGCCAAGGGCGAAAAAGTGTTCAGGAAATGCAAGGCATGCCATGCCGTTGGTGAGAAAGCCAAAAACAAAGTCGGGCCAGCATTGAACGGTATCGTCGGCGCACCCGCTGCACAGGCCGAAGGGTTCAAATACTCCAAGAGCATCGTCGAGCTTGCTGACGGTGGACTTGTCTGGGACCAGGAAACCCTGTCAGCATTTCTCGTCAAGCCGAAGGATGTGGTTCCCAAGACCAAGATGTCATTTGCCGGTCTTCGCAAGGAAGACGATGTGGCCAACATCATCGCTTACTTGCAGACTTTTGAGTAATTCTCTTTCGGGAAAGAGAGCCAGAATCGGGGTGGGGCAATTCTCATTTTGAGGTGCCCAACTGCCTTGGTCTCGAGGGTCCGATAATCTGCGGACTTTTCAGACCGGGGGTTGAGGCTGTATAGAAGGCGCAAATGGGTCATGAGATGACCTGATGCGCCTTTTTCGTATCGGCGCTTTTCATGAAAAAGAACAAGCCTGATGAACGACTTTCTCGTTGCCGCCCTATATCTGTTCACGCCTCTTGATGAAATCGAGAACAGGCAGGAACCGCTCAAGGCCTTTTGCGTGGCAAATGATGTCAGGGGCAGCCTGTTGCTTGCCTCTGAAGGCATCAACGGCACAATCTGTGGACCGGAAGCGGGCGTGCGTACCGTTTTGGCGCATTTGCGTTCTGATTCTTTGATGAAGGACCTGAAACACAAGGAATCCTGGACCCACCGACATGTGTTCAAGCGCATGAAAGTGCGTCTCAAGCAGGAGATCGTGCGTCTTGCCGTCGATAATATCGATCCGAACGAGATTGTCGGCGAATACGTGAAGCCGGAAGACTGGAACAGTCTGATCTCCGAGCCGGACGTTGTCGTGATCGACACACGCAACGACTATGAATTTGCCTTCGGTACTTTTGAAGGTGCGGTCAATCCTGAAACCCAGTCATTCCGTGAGTTCCCTGACTGGGTAGAAGGTCAGGACCAGCTGAAAAAGAAGCCGAAGGTCGCCATGTTCTGCACCGGTGGCATCCGCTGTGAAAAGGCAACTACCTGGATGCTGAAAAACGGTTTTGAGGAAGTTTTTCACCTGGAAGGTGGCATCCTGAATTACCTGGAAAAGATGCCGGAAGACAAAAGCCTCTGGAAGGGCGAGTGTTTTGTATTTGATGATCGCGTTTCGGTCGATCATCAATTGCAACCGCGCTGGGGTGAGTGGGTGCCTGAAGAGGCAAAGCACATCATAAACGAAGACACCAATTATGAAAAAGAGGCCAGGGGCGAGGCTCCCGCTGGTGAGGCGATAGACCCTGTTTCTTAACGGATGTTAACTTTTTCGCTTTAACGCCTTGGGAAACTTCCTTAAAGTCAGGAGATGGAGCATGTCTCCGCACCAGACTGGGGGAAGTGTTATGCGTCGCAGGTTCTGGAGCGCGGTCACCGCGCTGTCGATCAGTCCAATTCTAGCAACCTCTGCCCTGGCGGGCGGCCAGGCATTGTCCTGCTATCAACAGGCAACGGTACCAGCTGTTTACAAGACAGTGCACCAGCAGGTTCAGGTGCAACCAGCCAGCAGCCATGTTGTTAAAAAGCCTGCGGTTTATGCTTATCAGACTCGAAGGGTTCTGGTTCAGCCGGAACGGGTCAGCTACCGAAAAACGCCCGCCGTTTATCAAGCGCAACACCGGCAAGTGCAGGTTCAACCGGCCAGCATTGGCTGGGAATACCGCATGGTCCGCGGCGTAAAAACCCTTTGCAAGGTCAAGCACCCCGCAGTGTACAAGACAGTCAGCCAGCAGGTTCTCGTCAAGCCTGCATCCAAGGTGGCGGTGCGGCAACCTGCGATCTACAGCCACGTGAAAGAAAAGGTACTGGTGCAAGCGGCCAGCAGCTACGTGGTCAAGCAACCCGCGATCTATAAAACTGTCAGCAGGCAGGTTCTGGTGCAGTCGCAGCGCACTGTCTGGCGCCCGGTGAAAGTGCGGGGTTGCCGGTACTAGGAACGTTTCTGGTCGCCTTGAGTCATGGATGATTCAGTGCGGTTCGACAGTGAGCCGGTATCCAGACATGCTGCGCGCCAACGGCGCGGCTTTCCTGTACCTGCATGAAATTCCAATGATCAATGAAGATCATTTGTGTTCGCGTTTCTCACACTCGTATCTGGATTCCGGATCGGCATTCGGCTTGCGCCTCACTGGTCCGGAATGACGGCGGTGGCTTGGTGTTGGCTGTTCTCACCAGTCCTTGCTGACGCCAGACAGTTCCTGTGCCAGGAAATCGACAAATGCCCGGACTTTCGGCGCGAGGTTTCGTTTGGAATTGTAAAGTGCGTAGACATTCAAATCGAACGAATTGAATTCCGTCAGGACGGGTTCCAACAGTCCGTTTTGCAGCTCCTCAAGTGCAACGTAGCTTGGACATAGGGCAAGGCCGGTGTCTGCGAGAACATAGGCTTTCACCGCCCTTGCACTGTTTGCGGATAGAACGCCCTTAACAGATACCGAAAACCGGTTTTCGCCTTCGCGAAATGGCCAGGAGGTGCCGTTCCTGAAGTTGCTGTCAATGACGCATTGGTGTTGCAGGAGATCGTTCGGATGCGTGGGGCGACCGTGCTTTTCCAGATAGGCTGGTGTTGCGCAAACGTGGACCGGGGCAGGGGCGAGTTTACGGGCGATCAAGCCTGAGCTCGGTAGCTCTCCTATGCGGACTGCAACGTCAAAACCTTCATCAACAAGGTCGACGTGCCTGTCGGTCAGGCTGAGGTCGATGGTAACGTCCGGGTGGCGCTGTCTGAATTTCGGCATCAGTGGCGCGACGTACATTTCGCCGAAAGTGGATGGGGCTGTGATGTTGAGCTTACCACGTGGTTCTGCCACCTGGTTTTGCATGAGAGCCTCGAGCTCATCCAGGTCATCGAGTACCTGCAGACAGCGATCATGAAACAGGCGACCGGATTCAGTCAGGCTGAGGCTTCTTGTCGTGCGATTAAGCAGACGCGAGCCAAGATGGTTTTCAAGGGCCTGCACTTTTTTGCTCGCCAGGGTCTTTGACGTAGCAAGTTTTTCACCCGCTTTGGTGAAAGAGCCGGTTTCAACAACCGCCACGAAAGCGCGCATGCATTCGGTTAAATTCATATTGTCCCCAAAATGGATACAAACTGTACAATTTTGATGTATTTATAAAATATTATTCATCAATTAATTCAGAAGGGCAACAGAAATTCGATCAAAGGAGTGGACCATGGTCGACCTCAAAACTGCCCCCTATGCAGCGTTCGTTCTACGTATCTCCCTGGCATTGCTGTTTTTGGCTCACGCCGGCCTCAAGCTTTTTATCTTCACACCAGCGGGAACGGTCGGGTTCTTTCAATCGCTTGGTCTTCCAGGGTCATTGGCCTACATCACAATTGCAGTGGAAGTGGCAGGCGCTTTGCTTTTGATTTCAGGCCTGTACGTCCGGTATGTCAGTATTGCCCTGCTGCCCATTCTGCTTGGCTCAATCGTGTTTGTGCACGGGCACAATGGCTGGCTGTTTTCCAATGAAAACGGCGGTTGGGAATTCCCTGCGTTCTGGGGTTTTACACTCATCGTACAGGCTCTGCTTGGCAATGGCGCCTTCGCGCTGTCCTTCAGCAATGGCAAGCCAGCCTTCAATCATCAAGCAGCTGCCTGATCAGGGTTATTGCCCAAGGCTTTGCTATTACGCCCAATCAGATTTTCAGGACATTGATATGTTAAAAAATGGAAAATGGAGCGCCGACTGGCATCCCTATCAAAAGAGTGACACGACTGGTCGGTTCGTGCGTCAAGTGTCCAGTTTCCGGTCCTGGATAACACCGGACGGTAAGCCGGGCCCAGAAGGACAGACGGCATTAAAGGCGGAAACTGGTCGCTACCACCTTTACGTCAACTATATCTGCCCATGGGCCAACCGCACGCTGATCACCAGAAAGCTCAAGAAACTGGAAAGCGTTGTTTCCACGTCTGTGCTGGAACCAGTCTTGAGCAAGGAAGGCTGGCGCTTCGGTAATTTTCCAGGTGCCAGTGGAGCGGATACGGAAGTAGGCGCCAGGCACTTGCACGAGATCTATACGGTTGCCGACCCTTTTTTCACCGGACGCGCATCTGTCCCTGTTCTCTGGGACAAGAGGGAACGGACAATCATCAACAACGAGTCCGCAGATATCATGCAGATCTTCGATACAGGGTTTGAGCAAATCACTGGTGAAACGCCAAGTTTGCGACCTGTGTCAAAACTTGATGAGATCCTGGCACTCAACAAGAGGCTTTATGACGGTTTCAACAACGGGGTGTACCGCGCCGGGTTTGCCAAAAGCCAGGTCGCATATGATGAAGCCGTCGAGGCAGTGTTCTCAACGCTTGGGTTTATGGAGGAATTGTTGTCGGACGGGCGGAGCTATCTGACGGGCAAAGAGATCGTCGAATCTGATATCCGGTTTTACGTGACGCTTGTGCGCTTCGATGCCGCCTATGCCGATCTCTTCAAATGCAACTTGAAGATGATCCGCGAGTATGAATTCCTCGGCGCCTATCTTGAGCGTCTCTATGAACATCCCGCCTTTGGCGAGACGACGCATATTGATCATATCAAGGCCGGCTACTATTCAATCGACGCCCTCAACCCAAGCGGGATCGTTCCCGCTGGGCCAGATCTGGGCTTTCTGAAGGCCGTAATGTCAGGACAACACGCCTTGGAAAGTTCAGCTGCCTGATGTCTTGAAACGGTGTGTTTTCAGACCCGTCTGACCATGACCTTCCACCAGGAACAATCCGCCTGACAGCGTGTCCGGCTCGACAGCTGTCGGGTCGGTCGGCTGTTTGATGCTGGTGACTATCAGATGATCCAGATCCGGGCCACAAAAACAAGGCATCGTCGGCTTCTGGATCGGCAACGCAATCGCTTCCAGCAGATTGCCGTCAGGTGCAAAGCAATTCAGAACACCTGCCGAAACACCAGCGCTCCAGTAATTCCCATTGGCATCAACGGTTGCGCCGTCTGGACGACCTGTCTCGTTGGTCTGCTGTGCAAACAACATTTTGGACCCGAGTGAACCGGTGTCGGGCTCAAAGGCATAGCACTCGATCCAGCCGGGAGATGTATCCGAGTGGTACATGTACGTGCCGTCCGGCGACCAGGCAAGGCCGTTGGAACAGAGCAGTTCATCCCGAATTTCTGCAAGGTCGCCGCTGGCATCAACGCGGTAAAGACCGGCAATCGGATCGCGCGGTGAATTCGTGTCCATCGTGCCGACCCAGAAGGCACCGTCAGGGCCAACCTTGCCGTCATTCAGCCGGGTGCGCTCAACATCAGCCTGGATCTCGGTAAGAACTTCACTGGTTTCGCTTTTCGGGTCGAACAGAAGAACCTTGTCCCAGACACTCACGATCAACTGGTCGTCGTCGGTCAAGCCGAATGAACCGACTTCATTGTCGAAATGCCAGGTCGTGATGTCCTTGCTTTCCCAGTCCATTGACTGGATCGCGCGGCCCTGAATATCCGTCCAGAGCAACCGGTTCTGTTGATCATCCCAGGTCGGGCATTCGGCAAGTTGATAGGTTGTATCGAGAAAACGGGTAATCGTGTGAGCCACCGGGGCAAGTTCCTTGAAAAGTCAGGCAATCGAATGGATGCGGACTATAGCGAGGGTTGCTGCGAACGTCGACTGTCTTGAAATCCGTGTAAAGACTTATTCGCCTTGCCGTTTCAGGAGCCGGCGCAAGGCGCCTGCGTTCTCCAGTTCATCCGGCAGTGTCTATTCACCAAGAGGTATCGCTGTTCGCTTCACAATCGGACGAATGGCAAAGGAAGATTTCATGCGCAGGACACCGGGAAGTTGGGCGAGGTGGTCGCGGTGGATGCGTTCAAAGTCCACCGGGTCTTCTGCCGTCAGCCTGATGATGTAGTCGGCATCGCCCGCCATCAGGAAACACTCCATGATCTCATCGGAGCGCGCGACCGCGCGCTCAAAATTCTCCAGGGTTTCCTTGGATTGTCCGGTAAGCGATATCTCGACGAATATGTCCATACGGCGCCCGAGCTTGCGCTGATCGAGCAGGGCAACATAGTCCTCGATGATCCCGGCTTCTTCCAGTGCGCGGACCCGGCGCAGACAGGCTGATGCCGAAAGGCCGATCTTTTCGGCCAGATCCGCGTTGGCGATCCGGCCATCAGTTTGCAGAACGTTCAGAATCTTTCGGTCGAGACGGTCGAGTTTCATTATGTTGCACCGCATATATTGCAGAATTGTAATGTAGGTTTCGCACAAAATTTGAACATTGGCTACTTTGGCGCAATTAAATTGTCTCAATGGCCGTTTTCACACTGTGGAACGCAAGCACATTCGACGCATTGAGGCGTACACTTGGGACAAATGATGATGCTTCCAGAGGAGATGTGGAAATGCGCATTGGTGTACCTAAGGAAATCAAGAACCACGAATACCGTGTTGGTCTGACGCCTGACAGTGTTAATGAGATGATCGCGCATGGGCATGAGGTTGTTGTTGAGACCAGTGCGGGTGCAGGCATCGGTGCCAGCGACGCAGATTATGAAGCAGCTGGTGCGAAGATCCTTCCGACCGCCAAAGATGTTTTCGACGCTGCGCAGATGATCGTGAAAGTGAAAGAGCCGCAGGCTGTTGAACGCGCCATGCTGCGTCCGGACCAGATCCTCTTCACTTACCTGCACCTTGCGCCTGATGCACCCCAGACCGCTGACCTGGTGAAGTCCGGTGCCACCTGCATCGCTTATGAAACCGTGGTTGATGACAAGGGTGGTCTGCCGCTTTTGGTGCCGATGTCCCAGGTTGCTGGCCGTTTGTCGGTCATTGCTGGTGCCAAGGCACTGGAAAAAGCGCATGGCGGTTCCGGCACGTTGATTGGCGGGGTTCCCGGTGTTGAACCTGCAAAGGTCGTTGTTATTGGCGGCGGTGTCGTTGGGTCCCATGCCATTACCATGGCAATCGGCCTCGGCGCGGATGTAACCGTTCTGGATCGCAACACAGCCGTACTCGGTGACCTGGCCCAGACATTTGGCCCTGCGCTGAAAACCGTCTACTCGACCAAGTCGGCCTTGGAAAAACATGTTCTGGAAGCCGATATGGTGGTTGGCGCCGTGCTGGTTGCCGGTGCTGCCGCGCCGAAGCTTGTGTCTGCCGATCTGATCAGCCGCATGAAGGCGGGCTCTGTGGTTGTAGACGTGGCTATCGACCAGGGTGGCTGCTTTGAAACTTCAAAGGCCACAACCCACTCAGATCCGACCTATATCATCGACGACGTCGTGCATTACTGCGTTGCCAATATGCCGGGCGCCGTTCCGCGCACGTCCACCTATGCACTCAACAATGCGACGTTGCCATTTGCACTGGCGCTGGCTGACAAGGGTGCAAAACAGGCGCTTCTGGACGACCCGAACTTCCTGCCAGGCCTGAACGTCATTGGCGGACAGGTAACCTGTGAGGCGGTTGCAACCGCGCTCGGATATGACTACGTCGATCCGGCTACGGCGCTGTCGCAGGAAGACGCCAGCAAGGCTGCCTGAACAGGTTGAGTTTCGATACAAGAAAAAGGGCCGGTCCATTGGATCGGTCCTTTTTTTGTTTGAACCTACTGCCGACGGCCTGAACCAACTGTCGGGTTTTCAGGCACACTGGATGGGCAATTCCCGTATATTCCATCCCACTGGTCAAAAACGGGGATTCGCACGTGCATGACGGTGGAGTTGAAATCGGTGAGTTGGAAACTCAGAGCTCACTGAGACACGAGGAACTCGCGGCTCAAAGAACGGCAATGACCGGTCGAAGCATCGCCTTGGCTGCCATTGCGGTACTCGTGACGTTCCTGTCTCCCTGGCCCGCTCCACTGTTCACCTATGCTTTATTGTTCGTGTTCGTGCTGCTCGGATGGTGCGCATGGTTGGTTGCAAAGTCTTCCTGGGGGAGGCATTGGCATCAATATGTCTTTGTATTCGCGGATTTCGCTCTGCTCACCTTTACCCTGCTTTATCCCAACCCTCTGGTTCCCTTTGAATACCCGCCGCAATTCGCCCTGCGATACGGCTCTTTCATTTACTTCTTCGTTCTGCTTGCGGGTCTGGCTTATGTCTATCAACCGAGACTGGTACTGTGGGGCGGTGTATCAGGGGCAGCTTGCTGGGCTGTTGGGATCGGCTGGCTGCTCAATCTGCCGAACACGGTTTTTGAACATCCTGGCGAAATCAATTTTGAAAATGCGATGACGCTCGTTGCTCGTCCGACTTTCATAGATCTTGGCGAAAGGGTGCAGGAGATTGCAGTGCTGCTGATTGTAGCAGGCCTGCTTGCACTTGCGGTCAGACGGTCAAGAAAGATAGCACTTCGGCAGGCGACACTGGCGCGGGAGAAGGAGAACCTTCAGCGGTATTTCCCGAGGAAAACCGCGCAAATGCTGGCCGAGCGCTCTGACCCGTTCTCAGACCCACGCGAGCACAATTCAGCGGTCCTTTTTGCCGATCTGGTCGCATTCACGACCTGGTCCGAAAATCATACGCCCGGGGAAACGATCAAACTGCTGCGAGAGGTCCATGGGATGCTGGCGGAGATCGTATTCCGTCACAACGGAACGCTGGACAAATTCATTGGCGACGGCGTGATGGCAACTTTTGGGACACCAGAGCCGACAGACTCGGACGCCTCAAATGCACTTGCAGCCATGGTCGATATGTCCGAGGCATTCGACAACTGGAAGCGAGAAGGAAAACGCACGCAAGGCATCGACCTCAGGCTTGCGGTCGGAGCACACTACGGGCCGGTTGTTGTCGGTAATATCGGCAGCAGCAAACGGCTGGAATTTGCCGTTCTGGGCGATACTGTCAATGTCGCCAGCAGGCTGGAAGGTGTCACTCGCGAGATTGGTTGTCATTGCCTGGCGAGCGCGTCTCTCATCGCAGCCGCTGAAGCAGAGCAACGTGGCAATGCGACCGATTACAGGGCGAAACTCACTCCATTGGGTCCGATAAAACTACGCGGTCGCAGCCAGGAAATTGAGGTCTATCAGCTTTGAAAACCCAGCCTCCAAAGCTGTTCGCCATCGTCAGTGAGGAGGGCTTGTTATGGATGCCCGGCGATGCTTTCAGATGCCGCGGCTTCGTGTGATTTCCTCACTCATTCGAACATCCAAACTGGAAGCCAAGGTCGCAATGGGCCTTCAGGCGCTCGGTATCGTCTGCAGTCCAGTTTTCAGGAGCGGTGACCTCGACCCAAGGGACGATGTAATCCTGCGCAAAATATGCGTGGCCATGGCCGGGAGGAGCGCCGAAGGACAGAGCCATGTCCAGAGCTAGCTGGAACTGGGTGACAATCGGAATGAAGGTCAGGTGCTCCGATACGTCTTCAGCAGGCGGGTCATTCATCCAGGGTGGTGCACGCCAAAGGGAGAACGGGTCATAGAAGACGATCGGGTCGCTTGAATACTGCAGGAAGACAATCCGCATCCTGCGCCACTCGGCTTCAGCCTGCGTCGCGTCTGCAAAGTGAGAAGCATAGCGGACAAGAGAACCGTCATCGATCGTCGGCAGCATCCACGAGCTGCCCGGCTGACGCGCACTTTGAACGTATTGCCACAATTCGGAGGGAAAGGGAGGACCAGCCCAGAACGCACCGTCAATCGGGTCGTCGACAAGGCGGAAGAGATTTGTCGCATACATGGACGACCATGCGCCAAGGCTGAGACCGTGGGCGTAGAGCCTCGGACGACTGTCCTGCGGGAGTGTCTGCCAGTACCTGTGAACGACTTCCAGCAGAGCGGTGGCCTGATCGAGACCGGTTCGGGTTTCGAGAACCAGGGCGAGCGGGGATTGCAGGTAAGAATACTGAACGCTGACGGTCGCTATGTTGCCATTGTGCATGTACTCGACAGGGTCATGTGACCCGGGATCCATCCAGCCAGTTCCAGTGGGACTTGTGACGATCAAGACGTCGCGCTCGAATGCCTTGAGCCGCTTAAGCTCCGCCAGCGCAAGTTCTGCCCGCTCCTGAGGTGTTTCACCATTCGCCCGGCCAACGTATACTCGTATCGGATCCATTGCCGTCTTGCCGGTGAAGGCGGAAATCGCGTCAGCATTCGGCCCCGACGTCACGAAGTTCCGGCCGGGTTGTCCCATGGCTGCCCAGTCAATCAGCGAAGCTGAGGAACCAGCCTGGCTCGGTTTGGTCGGCAGGGGAGGTGCGGCATCGAACAGTTGTTGGGCTGTCTCGTAGCTCTCATCAAGAGCAGTCACAGCTTGATCGAGGATGCCATCGCGGGTGATGACAAACAGGATGAGCACAACAGCGACGACACCGAGAACATTTGCGCGTCGCGGAGGCATGAAACGATAAAAGCGGGACCGGATCCAGCGGAACAGCGTTGCTATTATAGCGCCGACGATAAAGGCCACAGCGAATGTGAGTGCCGCTGATAACAGAATTGTTGCAAGGTGCTGGGTCTCAACGGGTTCCAAATCCATCTTGATCCGTAGCGCATTTTGCCATTTGAGGTTTGAAGTAACTGTCCATGCCGCCAGGGCCAGGACGGCAGCTGCCAGCAAGATGTTGAATATCAAAGCCAGTCTGCCGTGCAGGCGCGGCAGATCCGCTGCCTGCCAGATCAGGTCGATAATTTTCCCCAGCAAGTACCCCAGAGCAATGACAATTCCCCCAAGCACACCTTGCACCATCGGACCGCGCGGGATCAGAGACGGGGTCAGCGAGGCTGCAAAGAAAAAGAGACCCAGCATGATGCAGGGGACTGAAAAACCGGTAACCAGAGAGCGTATCCAGCGCATCGCGATCACCCTCCCGTGCTTGTTGCTGCAATCAAACCGAAAAATGGACCGGACCCGGTTGTGATCTGCAATTTACTGAAATCAAACAAGAGGATGCTTTCCTTGACGTCGAACCAATGAAATTGGTTCCCAGCTTAGCCTAAGCCTTGCAGCTTGTAAGGGAATTCTCGCGCGCCTTAACCTCCAATTCAGATGAAGTATCTACCAAATCAGGTGTAAGCCTGCTTCTTGCCTATGATCGCTTTGAGATCTGTTCGGTCATTCCCGGCCGCGTGGGTGAGCCAATCAGGACTCCAGGCCGTGGCAACCCGTTTGCGGGTTTACCGAAAGTGGATCATTGCGAAGTCAAAAACGCTTCAGCATCTCGGAGGAGAGAGTCCACCTCCTCGTCGTGGACGTTCAAAATAGTGAACTTCTTATGGATGTTTCTGAGATAATCCATGCTTGAACCAGCGAAGCCGGTTCCCGTTGCCAGGAACCTGATTTGCTCTTCCCGGCTTATAGTATGGTCAATCAACTCGGCATTGTAATCTGCGACAAAGGTAAGTGCTTCAACCGGCCTCTCATCGACACGCGCCTCCACAAAGACCGGGGTATAGGCAGGGCCAACTTGTTCACGTCGCCAGAGCACTTCGGTTTCTTTATCAACCTGATCAAGGGAAATTCTGAATAAAAGGCCGTCGCATCCGGAACCTTTGTCCAAGGCAGCCATCAAACCTGGTATTTCAGCGTTGCCCCTCGCACCATAGATGTCCTTGAGGATAAATCGCCTGGCATAGTTTGGAATGTACGCCCGCCGTACTTCGGCAAATTCGAAGGCTGGATCCCACATCAGCGACCCATAAGCGAAGACCCAAAGATCCTTATTCCGATGCCCGGCGAGGGCTTCCAGGCGCATCGCTTCACGCGTTTCGTCCGAATACCACCATTCCGACACCCCAAGCTCCCGCATTTTTTCGGCCAAAACAGCCGTCGTGAAAGTTCGAAAGAAGGATTGTTGGGGGTCAGCAATAGCAGATCGTAGTTCCGGGTGGTGGTGAAACGGATCCTGATCAAGCGCCATATTCTTGTCTTTCACTGTCCGATCCCCAAAGACGTTCTTCCATAGATCTATCTGATGGGTAACGTCGCGTTGTCGTATGACGGTTTGTCTGCGGTGCTGCCGCTCATTTCAGTTACGCCGAGGTACGCTCCCCACTCTGGGACAGCCTAAGTCATCGTTGGCAGCAAAGGCAGCGTTTTATTTGCAGCTGTGTCTTATCGAGGTTTGTGACGTATCTCGTCGACGCCATGGTTGTTACAGTCAGCTCTTGCCAAGGAGAGCAACTGGCGAAGGTTGCGTATTTGGTGCAAAGATCCGGCAGAGGCGTGAGAGTAGTTTTCAAGACAGTTCTTGATAGAAACCGCGGGGAACTGTTGGCTGCACCGACCCGATCAAAACTACGGACACCGCACCTTGTACGGCGTGCCATCCGGGTCATAGGCTATGCAATTTTGAGGTGCCGTGATCACGCCGATCAGGCCGCCGCCAACGGCGCCAATGGCAGCGCCAGCCAGTGAAGATCCGACGCTTGATCCTGCAACAGCGCCAATTGTAGCGCCTGTTGCCGCACCGAGACCGGCACCAATCAGCATCCTGTCCCGTTGGCTTTCGGTACTGTTACAGCTGGCAAGAAGTAATGCGGCGGCTGCTGCAGCAAATACGCGTCTCATCCGATACCCCTTGGCGAAAGAAAACTTCCGCCAAGGGTGAGGACCTATGGTTAACAGATCCTTACCGGTATGATGTTATCCAAAGAGGCTTTAGGGGCAAACCACACGGTATGGGTTGCCATAACGGTCATATGCGACGCAGTTCTTCGGCGTTGTTGCCGCACCGACAATCGCTCCACCAGCAGCACCAATTGCAGCACCTGCAAGAGCAGGGCCCGCGCCGCCGCCCGCAGCCGCACCGATAATGGCACCTGTTGCGGCACCCAGGCCGCCGCCAACCAGCGCGCGATCTGTCTGACTATCAGACTGGCAGCCTGCCAAAAACGCAGCTGCTGCCGCGACCACAAGTAACTTTTTCATATTTTCCTTCCTACCGGCTAACAGGCCGAATAGGCCCAGGCCACTTTGAACTTACGGGCAAGCTACCCGGTACGGGTTGCCATATCTGTCGTAGGCAACACAATTTTTCGGAGTTGTCGCAGAACCGACAATCGCACCGCCGGCGCCACCGATAGCAGCACCAACCAGTGCCCCACCAACGTCACCTGTCGCAGCAGCACCAATAGCAGCACCGGTCGCGGCACCGAGACCACCACCAACAAGAGCGCGGTCACGCTGGCTGTCGGACTGGCAACCTGCCAAAGCAATGCCTACGGCAGCAAGCAGAACAAGCTTCTTCATGAAATTTATCTCCTTTTCGTACCGTTCCGGACGGTGCGTTAAAATCAATGGTCCAAGGGTCCCCGCTCAGAGGATTCCTGAATCTTGAAAATTCTCACCGAAGGTAAGCTGCTTTGCGCAATTGGGCAATCATTGATTGCCCGGTCCAGGCGGTGGTATCCAAGTATCCAGTTCTGAGTTCTTCAACGTTGTGAAACAGATAGCGCCCGTGGGGCAAAAGTATGACGGAAGTTCAAGCAATACTTAAACTTCCGTATTAGCAGTGCGACTGGTTCTGTCAGCTTGTCAGTACTGCCAGCAACCCTTTGGTAGAGGCGTCTTTGGAATCGGTCGAAACTTCCCCCTTGACCATTGGCAGCAGGGCAGTGGCCAGTTCCTTGCCAAGTTCAACACCCCACTGGTCAAAGGAATTGATGCCCCAGATCACGCCTTCAACAAAGACGCGATGCTCATAAAGCGCAATCAGCCGACCCAGTGCGAAAGGTGTGAGCTTGTCATAGGCAAGTGTCAGGGAGGGGCGGTCTCCGGGGAAAACCTTATGTGGTGCCAGGCGTTCCACGTCCTGGTTCGACATTCCGGACGCTTTCAGTAGATCCTCGGCTTCCTGGCGGGTTCGCCCGAGCATGAGGGCTTCTGATTGCGCAAGGCAGTTGGCGACAAGGAGATCATGATGATGTTTCAGATCGTCTTCATGGCCATTGGCGGCAATCAGGAACTCGCATGGGATGACCGTGGTGCCCTGATGCAGCAGTTGATAAAACGCGTGCTGGCCGTTGGTGCCGGGTTCACCCCAGACCAAAGGTCCGGTTTCCTGATCGACCGGACTGCCATCAAGTTTCACACGCTTACCGTTGGATTCCATATCAAGCTGCTGCAGATAGGCAGGAAGGCGGGAAAGGCGTTGGTCATACGGCAGGACCGCGCGGGCTGAATGTCCTAGAACATCCCTGTTCCAAACACCGATCAGCGCCATCAGAACAGGCAGGTTTTTTTCAAGTGGAGCGTCTTTGAAGTGGTTGTCGAGTGCATGTGCGCCTTCAAGGAAGTCTGAAAATGCATCCGGTCCGACCGCAATCATCAACGGCAGGCCGATTGCAGACCAGATCGAATAACGACCACCAACCCAGTCCCAGAAACCAAACACCCGGTTTTCGTCAATTCCAAATGATGCAACCTTGTCGAGGGCGGTCGAAACTGCGGCAAAATGATCACCGACTGCCTCTTCACCCAACGTATCGGCAATCCACTTGCGCGCGGTCTGCGCGTTGGTCATGGTTTCGATTGTGGTGAAGGTTTTTGAGGCGACAATGATCAGCGTAGACGCTGGATCCAGCTTTTCCAAAGTGTCGGCAATATGAGCGCCGTCAACGTTGGAAACATAATGGAGTTCTGGTCCGTCATGATAAGGAGCGAGTGCCAAAGTGGTCATGACTGGCCCCAGGTCAGAGCCGCCAATACCGATATTGACCACGTCCGTGAACTGCGTTCCAGTGGAGGACGTCAAATCGCCGGAACGAACGGCCTCGGAAAAATCAGCCATGGCGGCGAGAACTGCGCGGACGTCCGGCATGACTTCCTGTCCATCGACCAGTACAGCTTCTTCGGACTGATTGCGCAGGGCGGTGTGAAGAACGGCTCGTTTTTCCGTACCATTGATCTTTTCACCGGCAAACATCGCGGTTCGTTTGCCCTCAACATCAGCTGAACGGGCAAGGTCGAACAGCTCTGCCATGGCTTCTGAATCGATCTTCGATTTGGAGTAATCCAGAAGCAGATCGTCAAAACGGGCCGTGAACTTGTCAAATCTGGTTGGGTCGGCTGCAAACAAGTCCCGGAGCGTTGTGTTCTTCAGAGTTTCTGCCCTTTGGCCAAGAGAAACAAATGCTGCTTCGAGCGCCATGCTACATCCCCATAAATCGATTGAATTGCCTGAATTCTTGCTGTTTCAAGCGTCGCGCTTCAGATAGCACAGCAACATCGCAAGGGGGAGTGAAAATTCAGGATATTTGCCTCATAGAACCTACGAAAGACGAAATCGCTATCGGTTGAATGACTGTCGATGGACCGAGGCAGATAATTTGATCACTGAAATGGTGTGAGTTCGATTTAAGGATTTTTCTCAAAGTAACTTTCGGAGCAATTCCTATCCTTATTGACCGGAAATTAGGAAATTTGGCTGAATATTTCCTATGCCGGAAGGGCCCGCTCAGGGGTTTCATTTATCAGGCGAGAATCAATATTACTTAGGGTAAGTTTGAGGCATGAGTTCTGAAAAAAAATCCCATGGTTTAGCCCACCTTCAGGATCAGCCGGAGGCTGAGGAAAAAGTTCTGGTGGTTGATTTCGACAACCTGGCTGTCATCGACGCGGTTGTCTCCAACGTCAGTGAATGGGGATGCCGCCTCGTGTCTGACGATGTGAAGGAACTCTATAGGAGTGTGGGAATTCGCTTGTTGGGTGCGAACAAAATGGTCAAGGCCCAGATTACTTCGGTAAAGGACACCGACGCGGCCGTTGTTTTCGTGAAGAATGAGAAAACAGTTTCAGAGAAGCGCCGTGAGAAGCGCAACAATGTCAGCCTGCCAGTCAAAATTGCTGACCTTGAAGGACTTACCGAAATAGTTGGAACGATTATCGATGCCGGAAACAACGGCTGCCAAATCAAGGCAGAAGGGTTGACGGCATTGCCTGAGGAAGTTGTGCTGACGATGAAAAAGTTCAAAAGGCCTGTCGTCGCCGAATTTGCCTGGCGAAACGACACGTCAGCCGGAATGAGACTGCTGTGGAACCGCACTCTGGAAGAAAACGAAGAAGATGACGACGAGGAAGACTTCGAAGTCGGACATTCTGCTGCTGCAGGCGCCTGAAATCAGACGCCTGCGCATTTGCTCAGTCATTCAGGCCGGCAGCTGCCCTTGCGCGTTCTTCAATCCCGCTCCAGTCTTCTGAAGCAATCGCTTTGGCATCGGCGATCCAGGATCCCCCGACACACAATACATTTGGCAGTTTCAGATAGTCCGGTGCCTTGTCCAGACTGACACCGCCGGTTGGGCAGAATTTTGCTGCTGCCAATGGCGAGGACAGCGATTTCAGATAAGAAGCGCCGCCAGCCTGTTCGGCAGGGAAAAACTTGAGACGCTCATAACCACGTTCCAAAAGCAGCATGACTTCGGAGGCCGTTGCCGCACCGGGCAAAAGCGGGACACTGTGCTCGTCAGCGGCATCCAGCAGAGTATCGGTCGCTCCGGGTGAGACGATGAACTGCGAGCCCGCGGAGACCGCAGCGTCATACTGTTTGCCGTTCAAAACGGTGCCTGCGCCAACGATTGCGCCCTTCACATGGGTGTTGACGGCGTTGATTGCTTCAAGAGCATGTGGTGTTCGCAGGGTGATCTCAATTGCCGGAAGACCGCCAGCTACAAGCGCCTCAGCCATCGGAACCGCTTTTTTGGGGTCTTCCACAACCAGAACCGGGATCACCGGCGCGGCGCACATCACTGCTTCAATTTTTTTTATGTCTTGGGCCACGGAGGTCTCCTAATTCGATTTGGTTGTCACCGCTGCGAAGACACTGTCAGTCGCTACGAGACTATAGGTCGGTTGCTCGGGATCTTAATCCCCAAATACATGCGCGCCGGTATCTGCCGCACCAACGTTCGCCCGGAAGGCAGCGAAGAGGTCGCGGCCAACGCCAAACTGGTGGTCACTCAAATCAGCTTGCGCAAGCGGGCGAGCGTTGAATTCTGCATCATCAACCAGAACCCTCAATTCGCCAGTGATGGCATCGACCCGGATCATGTCGCCATCCTGGATCTTCGCGATTGGGCCACCATTGGCTGCCTCAGGTGTCACATGGATTGCTGCCGGTACCTTGCCGGAAGCGCCTGACATGCGGCCATCTGTAATCAAGGCAACCTTGTGACCCCGGTCCTGCAGAATGCCGAGGCATGGGGTCAGCTTGTGCAGTTCCGGCATGCCCATTGCCTTGGGGCCCTGGAAGCGAACAACAGCAGCAATATCGCCTGTCAGTTCCTTGTTATTAAAGGCAGCCAGGAAATCTTCCTGCGAATGAAACACGCGAGCAGGGGCTTCAATGACATGACGTTCCTTGGCAACGGCTGAAATCTTGATGACTGCCTTGCCGAAATTGCCATTCAGCATCTTCAGGCCGCCTGTCGGCTGGAACGCCTTGGCGAGAGGGGCCAGGACGGTTTCGTCGCCCGATGCTTCTTGTATCTCTTCGCGCAGGACGTTGCCGTCTGCATCGAGCTTCGCTTCGACGGTATAACCGGAGAGATCGGTACCATTTACCGTTTTGACGTCCTGGTGCAAATAGCCGTCAGACATCAACTCGCGGATCAGGAATGCGAGACCGCCAGCCGCCTGGAAGTGGTTCACATCCGCTTTGCCGTTCGGATAGACACGGGCAAGAAGCGGCACGACATCGGACAGTTCAGAAATATCATCCCAGGTCAGCTTAATTCCAGCTGCCGCCGCAATGGCAACCAGATGCATGGTGTGATTGGTTGAGCCACCGGTTGCGTGTAGACCAACAACGCCGTTCACGATTGCCTTTTCATCAATGATTTCACCTGCGGGTGTGAATTCGTTTCCGAGGGCGGAAATCGCAATAGCGCGTCTGGCTGCTTCCTTGGTCAGGGCGTCACGCAAAGGCGTGCCCGGATTGATGAAGGATGCACCAGGCATGTGCAGTCCCATGATCTCCATCAGCATCTGGTTAGAGTTCGCGGTGCCATAAAAAGTGCAAGTGCCAGGGCCGTGATAAGCTTTGGATTCGCTCTCAAGCAGCGCATCACGGCCAACCTTGCCTTCCGCATAGAGTTGGCGAACTTTTGCCTTGTCGTCATTTGAAATGCCTGTGGTCATAGGACCGGCGGGAACAAAAACTGCCGGCATATGTCCAAAGGAAAGAGCTGCAATGGCGAGACCCGGGACGATCTTGTCGCAGATACCGAGGAACACAGCTGCATCGAACATCTGGTGGGAGAGACCAACTGCCGCTGACATCGCGATCACGTCTCGCGAGAAAAGCGAAAGTTCCATGCCTTCCTGGCCCTGCGTAACGCCGTCACACATGGCCGGGACACCGCCGGCAACCTGAGCGACAGCACCAACTTCGTGCGCTGCGTCGCGGATCAGGGCCGGGTAGGTTTCATAGGGCTGATGCGCTGAAAGCATGTCATTGTAAGAGGTGATGATGCCAAGGTTGGGCACAACATCACCGGAAAGAGCCTGCTTGTCCGAAACTCCGCAGGCGGCAAATCCGTGTGCAAGGTTTCCGCAAGACAGGCGTGAGCGCTGAGGACCTTTGTCTGCTGCCTTGCCGATCCGTTCAAGATAGATAGAACGGCTGTCCTGGCTGCGCTTGACGATCCGTTCGGTGACATCGCCGATGCGATCCTGGATTGTCATGACCTTGTGTCCTTTCCTGGCCGGGTGCCGGCTGGGTTATCTACATCAGCAAATAGGGCGAAACGCCCCGACTGCGATTTTAATCGATTAAAGTGACGTAAGCCTCGCAGGGAATACCCTGCGAGAACCTGCTAGTTATTGTCTTCTTCGGCCCAGGTCCGTCCGTCCCGCTCGACCAGTGCGATGGAAGCCGAGGGCCCCCATGTGCCAGCGGTGTAGCCCTTGGGCATATCCTTCGACGCGGCCCATGCGGACAGGATCGGATCGACCCACGCCCAGGCTGCATCCACTTCGTCGCGGCGCATGAACAGGGTCTGGTTGCCGCGGATGACATCCATGATAAGGCGCTCGTATGCATCCGGGTTCCGAACCTTGAATTCTTCGGCAAAACTCATGTCGAGTGGAACCTGGCGAAGACGCATGCCGCCAGGGCCTGGGTCCTTGATCATGACTTGCATCTGGACACCTTCATCCGGCTGAAGGCGGATAACCAGAGTGTTGGCGGTGATTGCACCGGCCTCTGTGTCAAAGATCGAATGTGGGATCGGACGGAAATGCACGACAATTTCCGATACACGCTGCGCCAGCCTCTTTCCGGTGCGCAGGTAGAACGGAACGCCCGCCCAACGCCAGTTGGCAATTTCAGCTTTCAGCGCGACAAATGTCTCTGTCCGGCTTTCATCGTTGCCAAGCTCTTCCAGATAGCCCGGAACTGCGCCACCTGCAGAAGCACCCGCACGGTACTGACCACGAACTGTCTGCTTGTCGATATTCTGGGCATCGACTGGAGAAAGGGCTTTCAGGACTTTCAGTTTTTCATCCCGAACACTGTCTGCGTTCATGGACTCAGGCGGTTCCATGGCAACAAGGCAGAGGAGTTGCAAAATGTGGTTCTGGACCATGTCGCGCAGTGCGCCTGCGGTATCATAGTATCCCGCGCGTCCTCCGACACCGAGGGATTCAGCAACGGTAATCTGTACATGATCGATGTGCGCAGCGTTCCACAGCGGTTCAAACAAGGCATTGGCAAAGCGCAATGCCATCAGGTTCTGAACCGTTTCCTTGCCAAGGTAATGGTCGATACGGAAAATCTGATCTTCGTTGAAGACGGCGCCGACCGTGTCGTTCAGTGCCTTTGCAGAAGCACCGTCCTTGCCGATCGGTTTTTCCATGACAACACGGGAGCTGTCGGTGACAACGCCGATCTTGCCGAGATTTTCGCAAATCGTACCAAACAAATCCGGGCCAACTGCCAGATAAAAGGCGCGGATAACGTCATCCCGCTCGTCCAGAATAGTCTTCAGACCTTCAAATCCAGCGCCCGTTGCGACGTCGATTTTGACATAACGAAGACGCTTGAGAAACTGTTCAAGCGCTTCATCATTCAAGTCGCTGACATGTTCCTTGAGGGCCTTGAGTGCATAGTCCCTGTAATCATCGTCGGTATAGTCGCGACGGGCGCTGCAGATAATGCGCGCATTTTCAGGCAACTGACCATCCGCGTCCCTGTGATACAAGGCAGGCAGAAGCTTGCGATTTGCCAGGTCTCCAGACGCCCCGAATACGACTAGGTCGAATTCTTCAACTTCAATGACGCGTACCGCCATAAACAAATCCCTTCCAGACAGCTATTCTGTTCACCGAGTGCCGATGCGTGGATTGATTTTCAACGGCCTTTTAAATCGGTTTAATTCTGTTGTCAGCCCCTCATTTCAAGGCTGTCCATTCTTTTTCCAGTTCGGCTCTTCGCGGAAGGTCCGCTCCGCGCCTTGAACAGGTGATTGCAGCGGCCTTGACGGCAAACCCAACAAGACGAATTAATTGAGCTTCGTCAAGTCCACCCAATCCGGTCCGGTCACTGACCCCAAGTTCCTTCAAACCAGCAAGAAGGGCTGCCTGGAACGTGTCTCCGGCACCAACCGTGTCTTCGACTTTTATCGTGATTCCGGGGATGTTGACTTCGCATTCTTCCGTAAATGCCGTGGCGCCGTCACCTCCTTTTGTGACGATGACCAGCTTTGCCCCTTTGGACAACCACCTTCTTGCGATGTCGGGGATAGATTCGTTTGGCAAAATCAACGTCAGATCTTCATCACTGACCTTGATGACGTCTGTCAGCGGCACCAGTGTTTCCGTATTCCGCTGCCACAGCTCCATGTCCGCTTCAACTGTCGGGCGTATGTTCGGGTCGAAGGAGATCAGTGTATGAGGCCTCTGCCGCTCGATAAGCGCTTTCAATGCTGTCGCAATCGGTTCAACGAGGGCCGTGTAGGAACCTATGTGCAGGAAAAGGGGCGGTTCGGCAAATTCAGGAAGGTCTTCAATTGTGATCATGCGATCAGCGGCATTTGCACCGTAAAAAGTATAGGCAGGATGGCCGTGTTCGTCCTTCTGAACCAAACTGAGCGTCGTCAGATAGTCGGTTCTAACCAGATATTTTTCTGAAACACCTTCGTGCTTGAGTTTTTGGACAAGCTTTTCACCGAGTGTGTCTTTCGAAATTCCACCAAAGAAACCTGCTTCTTCGCCGAGACGTGTCAGTCCCATTGCAACATTCAGTGGAGAGCCACCAATCCGGCCATCAAAGGCCAGGTTTTCTGCAGAAGAGGTTTCGCCAAAGAGGTCAAACAGGGCCTCGCCACAAATCACAAACATCAAGTTTCCAGACACGTCTTTTTCTTCTTGGTAAAACTGGCCCGGTGACCCGGACCAGCAGTTTTGAACTTTTAAGCAGCCTTGCTTTCAGGCGGATCCATGGCACCGGTCATTATTGCAACTGCATCGGACATTGAATAGTCCGAAGGCTTGATTACGCAAGCGCGGCGACCGAGCCGGTGAATGTGAATGCGGTCGGCAACTTCAAATACGTGAGGCATGTTGTGGCTGATGAGGACGATGGGAAGGCCGCGGGCCCTCACGTCCTTGATCAGTTCAAGCACACGGCGGCTTTCCTTGACACCAAGCGCTGCTGTTGGCTCATCCATGATCACCACTTTGGAGCCGAATGTCGCTGCACGGGCAACGGCGACGCCCTGACGCTGACCGCCAGAAAGTGTCTCGACCGCCTGGTTGATGTTCTGAATGGTCAGAAGACCAAGTTCACTCAGCTTGTCTCTGGCGATTTCTTCCATTCTTTTTCGGTCGAGTTGACGCAGCCACGTGCCGCGAAAGCCCGGTTTGCGCAGTTCACGGCCCATGAACATGTTGTCGGTGATAGACAGGGCCGGGGACATGGCAAGCGTCTGATAGACCGTTTCGATCCCGGCTTCGCGGGCGTCAATCGGTGAGGAGAAGTTCACCGGACTACCGTCCAGCAGGACTTCGCCTTCATCAGGTTGAACCGCACCGCTGAGCGCCTTGATCAAGGTGGATTTTCCAGCGCCATTATCTCCGATCACACCCAGAACTTCGCCCGGGTAGAGTTCCAAATTCGCTTGATCCATCGCCACGACACGGCCATAGCGCTTGATCAGATTACGTGCTTGCAGAATGGGTTCCATCACACCGATACCTTTCTGATCCATTGATCGACTGCAACAGCTGCAATGATCAGCAGGCCGATAAGCAGGTAGGTCCATTGCGCATCTGCCCCCAGCAGGCGGAGCCCAAGGGTAAACACCCCAACGATGAGTGCGCCAAACAGCGTACCGAGAATGGACCCGCGTCCACCGAAGAGCGAAATGCCGCCGATCACGACGGCTGTAATGGACTCAATGTTGGCAAGCTGTCCGGACGTCGGGGATACAGACCCGATCCGGCCAATCATGGCCCAGCCTGCGAACGCACAGATGAGACCGGAGAGCATGTAGACGGAAATCAGGGTCCGGTTGACCTGCACACCTGAGAGCTTCGCTGCCTCCGGATCATCACCCACTGCGTAGACATGGCGTCCCCAGGCGGTCTGGCGCAGGGCGTAGGCGAGAACGAGCACCAGCAAAACCATGAAGATAACGCCATAGGTGAAGATGGCGCCACCAACGTTCACCTTGGTGCCGAAGAACTGGAGCAGGGGGGCCGCCTTGGAAATATCCTGTGAACGAATGGTCTCGTTTGCTGAATAGAGAAAATTCGTCGCCAGCACGATCTGCCACATGCCGAGCGTGACGATGAAGGGGGGGAGTTTCACTTTTGCGATCAGGAAGCCATTGATAAAGCCACATAACGTGCCGCAAAGCAGGCCGCAGACAACAGCTATTTCGACAGGCAGTCCGTATCGAAATGTGAATTGGCCCATGACCACCGATGAAAGCACCATGATGGCGCCGACGGAAAGATCAATTCCCGCTGTGAGTATGACGACGCTTTGAGCGGCGGCAACAATGCCCACGATCTGAACCTGCTGAAGGATCAAGGTCATTGCAAAGGGGGAGAAGAATTTCGATCCAAGAAGAATGCCGAAGGCCATGATCGAAAGAAGCAGAACGACCAGCGGAACCAAAGAAGGTGTTTGATGTAGCGTATGCTGTAATTTTTGCGCCCAACCATGACCATGGTCATCGAAAGAAGCAACAGTCTGCGAACCTGACGCCGCAGCGGCTTCGAATTCCGCTGGTCCGTCGACCGTCTTAGTATCTGAGGTCATGCCCATATCCCTCTAAGCCCGTAAAAAAGGGGCAAGGTTGCCCATGCCCCTTCTGTTTATTTCTAGCATAGGGGATTAGCCCCAGCAGAGATTTGTGCCTTCAGTGGTGTCAATGGATTCAACGCCGGTCACCGGTTTATCGGTAACAAGGGCAACGCCGGTATCGAAGAAGTCCTTGCCAGGAGATGGTTCGGGCTTTGCGCCGCTGTCTGACCAGGTCTTGATTGCTTCGATTCCAAGGGAAGCCATCAACAATGGATATTGTTGAGAAGTCGCACCAATGACGCCTTCCTTGACGTTCTGGACACCGGGGCAGCCACCATCGACGGACACGATGAGCACATCGTTTTCCCGCCCAATGGATTTCAGTGCTTCATAGGCTCCGGCAGCAGCAGGCTCGTTGATCGTGTAGACAACATTGATCGTCGGGTCCTTGGCAAGGAGGTTCTCCATGGCACGTCGGCCACCTTCCTCGTTACCCTGGGTGACGTCGTTGCCAACGATACGCGCGTCCGTTTCGTCGCCCCATTTGTTCGGGTCACCAAGATCAATTCCAAACCCCTGCAGAAAACCCTGGTCGCGCAGAACGCCGACCGTTGGTTGGCTGATAGCCAGATCAAGCATGCCGATCTTGGCATCGGCTGCCTTGTCGCCGAGGCTGGCTGCAGCCCATGCGCCGATCAATTCACCAGCTTTAAAGTTATCGGTCGCGAAGGTCGCGTCTGCTGCATCGATTGGGCTCAATGGTGTGTCGAGCGCGATAACCAACAGGCCGTTGTCGCGTGCCAGCTGAACAGCGGGAACGATTGATGACGTATCAGACGCCGTCAGAAGAATGCCTTTTGCACCGTCTGCAATGCAGGTTTCGATCGCTGCCACCTGGGTTTCGTGGTCACCATCGACCTTGCCGGCGAAGGATTTCAGGTCAATGCCGAGTTCCTTTGCCTTGGCGGTCGCACCTTCCTTCATTTTAACGAAGAAGGGATTGGTGTCTGTCTTGGTAATCAGACAAGCAGAGATGTCGGCGGCAGCCGCTGGAGCTGCTGCCATGACCGCTAGCACTGAGCCTGTTGCGAGTAGTTTCCGTATCATTTGCGTTCTCCTCCCTGGCCACTGTCAGTTGGAACGGTTGGGTGTGGCCAGATGTGACCCTAACCGTGCTGCCCTTGCAGGAAATCCGGCATTTTCCTCGGTATTGCCGGCACCTGCGGGTCCCTTGTCTTTCCCACCAGTCAGTATTGTCGCGCGTGGTGAGAAATTGAAAAATTGTGGCAAGCTGGCCGCGCCGATTGCACCGGCGTCCTGGCCAAAGCTGCCAATCTCGATCTCTGGAGACTGGCGCTTTTCCGGGGCTGCATTTTCAACGGCGGTATGCAGCGCTTGGCGAAAAAGCTCGTGAAACGGACCGTCCAGGTCACAGTCCAGTATGACAAGCGGGACATCAAGCAGGGCGTAGGCAGAGCGAAGCGCCAGTGCAATTGCGGCGCTACAATCTTCCATCCACTCGTGAAACCTTGTGTCATTCCGTTCGACGGCATCCTGAAGGTCATTGCGGCTCAGTTTGGCAAAATCGTCAGGCGCCATGTGGCGCGCAAGGGAAACAAGTGAAGCGCGGGCCAGCAACAAATCCCAGTGTTGACGGGGGGGCGGTGCCGTTGGCAAGCTGCTTGGCGGAACCGGCATCATGGCAACGTCACCAGCGTTCCCGCTCATGCCACGCACCACATCACCCTTCAAGATGAGACCGCCACCGATGGCCGGACCAAGAAACAGGTAAAGAAAATTGTCGTTTTGCCGGCCCAGGCCGTAAAAAAGTTCGGCAACGGCTGCCGCAGTACCATCGTTTTCAGAAAATACTGGCAGGCCCGTTGCTTCCTGCAGGGCATTTGCCAGATCGTAGTCATCCCAATCCTTGAAGTGGGCTTCCGGCAGACCGAGTTCATGTAGCCAGGCACCAAGATTGAACGGCTGGGCAAGACCAATGCCTGTAATGCGTGTCTGTCCTGTTTCGCTCAGATTTGCGCGTAGGCTATCCAGGTCATCTTTGAGGATCTCAAGGGCTTTGTCCGGTGCGGGCAAGATCAGGTCATGCAGCCTTCGATCAATGATCTTGCCGGAAAAATCCATCAGGACCGTTTCCATATTGGTGCGGTCCAGCCGTACGCCGAAAGAATAAGCACCATGAGGGGCAAGGCGCAAAATTGTCGCCGGTTGACCTCTGCTGCCATCATGGCGTTTGCCGGCCTCGATGATCAGCCCTTCGTCAATGAGATTTTGAATGATGGCGCCAATAGCGGCGTTGGTGAGTTGGACAGCTCTGGCAAGTTCGGCTTTGGAGGCTTCGCCTGCGCGGCGCAGAATTTGCAGCACAATACGCTCGTTGTATCTGCGCAATTGTGCGGAATTTGAGCCGCGGCCGGTTTTGCTGGTGTCCACCACCGTTCCCGTTCCTCCCGGTTCCCCGATTTCGAATGCGCGGGTCATATTAATTAATCTTGATTTAATTATTCGCTCAATGTGTGGATCTGTCAATTCCAATTCGCTATTGCGTCGCAAGGTTTTTGTGTTGTGATGCGGTAAGCTATTGATGAAAATAAGAGAATTATTAGAACCTGAACAAGAAAATCTGCCGTTCGGTAAGATATCGAGAAAACAGCTAGAGAGGCTCGACTAAAGAAAATGGACGTGCTGAAAAAATGGAGACCGCGATAAACCCGTGATCCAATGGCAGTAAACGACTGCAGGTCATTAGCGGGCTTATGAACTACAAAAATGTCAAAACGCGATTTAGCAATTGCTTTGACATGGAGAGTGTCGCCATCGGATTTCAACATGCTTATTGTCAGGGCAAATTGAGATTCGGAGTTAAGGCATATGCCGGTCGTACATGATGAAGCATTTCTTGAGCGCGCAATTGCAGCTGGCTCAGGCGAACAAGAAGCTGACCTCGTTATCAAGAACGTTGACCTGTTCAGCGTTGTCGATGGATCAACTGTTAAAACAGACATCGCGATTGTCGGGGATCGCATAGTTGGAACTCACGGTGCGTATTCTGGCCGCGAAGAGCTTGACGGAACGGGGCTTACGGCGGTCCCGGGGTTTATCGACACTCATCTGCACGTTGAATCTTCTCTGGTTACCCCCCTAGAATTTGACCGCTGCGTGCTGCCCCATGGCGTCACCACGGCGATCTGTGACCCGCACGAAATTGCCAACGTGCTGGGCGCCGAAGGGATCCAGTATTTTCTCGACAGTTCGCTGGAAACAGTGATGGATCTCAGGGTCAATTTGTCCTCCTGTGTCCCGGCAACTGCATTTGAAACCTCTGGTGCCTGCCTCGAAATCGAAGACCTGTTGCCCTATCGCGACCATCCAAATGTCATCGGCCTGGCGGAATTCATGAACTTCCCTGGTGTGCTTTCGCGTGATCCCAAGGTTCTGGCCAAACTGGCCGCCTTTCAGGAAGGCCATATCGATGGCCATGCACCACTGCTTTCAGGACTAGGGCTCAACGGCTACCTGGCAGCCGGCATCAAAACGGACCATGAAGCGACGACGGCAGAAGAGGCGCTTGAAAAACTTGCCAAGGGCATGACGATCCTCATGCGCGAAGGATCGGTCTCCAAGGATCTGGAGGCACTTGCGCCGATCCTGACGCCGGATGTTTCAGCCTTCATCGCGCTTTGTACAGACGACCGCAATCCGCTTGATATAGCGGAAGAGGGCCATCTGGACAGCATGATCCGACGCCTTATTGCCAAGGGCATACGTCCACTGGACGCTTATCGCGCAGCGAGCTGGTCTGCGGCCAATGCCTTTGGGCTAAAGGATCGCGGGACGATTGCTCCCGGCAAGCGCGCAGACATTGCCTTGCTCAGTGATTTTGTAGATTGCCGGGTTGAGCAAGTCATCAGCGGCGGCGTCATCGCCAATGACGGTGCATTTTCCAAAAGAGGTATCGTTGAGCCGGTTGGACTGGACAGCGTCAATGTGGATGCAGTTACAGCTTTAAAATTCGGTATTCCGGCCCGCAACAGCGAAGCGGATGTGATTGGTGTTGTTCCTGGCAAGATCATTACAGAGCATTTGAAACGAACCTTGCCGGTGGCGGGCGGCAAAACGCTGGTCGACCTGAAGCAGGACGTTCTCAAGGTCGCCGTTGTCGAGCGGCACAAGAGAACCGGCAACATTGGCCTTGGGTTTGTCAACGGATTCGGCATGCAGCATGGAGCAATTGCCTCCTCGGTTGGCCATGACAGCCATAATATCTGTGTCGTTGGAGCTGATGATGCCGCGATGGCGCATGCGGTTAACAGGGTGATCGCACTGAAAGGCGGATTTGCTGTTGCAGATAGTGATGGCGTTAAGGCCGAGCTGGCTTTGCCACTGGCCGGTCTGATGAGCCTTGAGCCTTTTGAAACCGTCAAATCGTCGCTGGAAGACTTGCGTGCAGCTGCCAGGGATCTCGGCTGCACCCTGGCAGAGCCGTTTCTTCAGGTTGCCTTCCTGCCGTTGCCCGTCATTCCACATCTCAAGATCACCGATTTTGGGGTGTTTGATGTCAACGAGTTCGAGCTTGTGGATCAGGGGTCTTAGGCATTGTCTTGTAGTGTAAGGTCAATATCGACGCATTTGTCTCCGAAAGCCCATCCACTTTTGAATTGAAAGCGCGCCCAGCCAGACAATGACCAGTCCGGCGGCGAGCGACCAGAACACTATTTTGCTGTCGAAAGAGAAGTTGGAAAGGTAGTCAGCGGGGTAGGCGATCCTCGGGTTGGCTGGAAGATAGCTGATATCGAGCATGTCGGTGTTTTGACTACCCGCAAAACCGACCGGCATCTTGAACGCCAGGATCTGAAGTGGCGCGTTTTCAGGTTTGAATTCGACAAAAACTGTGCTTCCGGAAACCAAAGCTTCGAAATTCTTGAGCGAGTTTCTTCGGTTCTGACGCACAATCTCTTCAATTCTGGAAAAGTCGTTGGGCGCTTGCTCCACGCCCAAAATGGTTCCGGGGGCTGTTTTTCCGAAACCATTGAGCAGCCAATATTTCAACGCAGTGTCGTGATGAAAATAAATTGAAATGAGCACAACAATTGCTGCAAAAAAGAGGATTGCGAGATTTAATGCAAGACTGTCTTCCGCAGCTTCCTTTGGATTGAGCATGAACCTGTTTCTCTCAATTCAATCTCAACCTCCACTATGCGCGAAAAAGTAGTAAAACTCCAAACCTCAAGAGTTAAAGGCTCATGATTCTCACACTTGCCGTCTCAGGCTATCGTTCGCTGCGCGACATTGTCCTGCCCTTGGACCGGATTACCCTTGTGACCGGGGCCAATGGCAGTGGCAAGTCGAGCCTCTATCGTTCAATCCGGTTACTCGCGGAAGTCTCACAAGGACAGGCAATTGCGTCATTGGCAGCTGAAGGAGGATTGAACTCCACGCTTTGGGCCGGGCCCGAAGCCTTTTCAAGGCGGATGAAGCAGGGCGAGGTGCCTGTTCAGGGCACGGTTCGCAAGGGCGTTGTGAGCCTGAAACTCGGTTTTGCCGACGAAGACTACGGCTACGCCATTGACCTTGGTTTGCCTGCCGATGCCGGATTGTCGTTCTTTTCCATGGATCCGGAGATCAAGGCAGAAGTGCTCTGGGCAGGCGAGGCCTTGTCCCGGTCAAACGAGATTGCGGGCCGGAACGGCCCTACCGTGAAGGTGCTCAACGACAAGGGGCAAAGGTTACCCGTGGTGCAGAACCTTGCCCGTTTCGACAGTATGATGACCCATGCGGCAGACCCGAAGGATGGCTTGGAACTACTGGTGGTGCGCGAACGGATGCGGGCGTGGCGTTTCTACGATCATTTGCGGACTGATCGCGATGCCCCCGCGCGATTCCCGAAAATCGGCACCAGAACGCCTGTCCTCAGCGCTGATGGCGGAGACCTTGCCGCTGCCCTTCAGACAATTTTGGAAATTGGTGATGAACGCGTTCTGGCCGAGGCAATTGATGATGCCTTTCCGGGTGCAACCATCGAGATTACGGTCAATGACGGATATTTTGAGCTGCTGATGCAGCAAAAAGGCTTGCTGCGACCACTCAGAACCAGCGAATTGTCCGACGGAACATTGCGGTATCTGCTCCTGACTGCAGCGTTGCTGTCGCCCCGGCCTGCGCCGCTTGTGGTTTTGAACGAGCCCGAAACCAGCCTTCATCCGGCGCTTCTAGAACCCTTAGCGCGATTGATCAGCAAGGCTGCGGAAAACACTCAGGTCATTGTGGTTTCACATGCTGATGAACTGGTTTCCTTTCTGGCCAAGCAGACCGGTTGCATGCGCTATGATTTGCGCAAGGAATTGGGAGAAACCATTGTGGATGGGGTTGAACCGCCGCGCTGGGCCTGGCCGAAGCGTTGACGGTCCTCGTGCCGGGTGCATAAGCGTAAGTTTCTGATTTGGCGTAGCTATTGCTAATCCTGACGGTACGCTTATCTTATCCTTATGGTCTGCTCCTTCAAAAAAGTAGCGAAGTGTCGTTACGTCGCGAGTTGACGTTAACGGAAAGGTGCGTCATGTCAGGTGCAACCTAAAGAGGGTGGCTTCATCGGTGTCAGGCGCCAAAGGGGAGATGTTTCGGAAAGTTATGGACTTTCCGGACAATCAGAAAATCCAAGTGCGCAGTGAAGCGATAAAAATGCGTTGGAGAACGGTATGACGACTGCGGAGGAGTGGACTGAGGCTTTTGAACCTCGTCCGGTACACGAGTATCTTCAAACTACTGTCGAGCAATTCGGCTCTCGGCCAGCGGCCGATTTCATGGGCAAGGTCTGGACCTATGCTGAAATAGGCGAGCTGGTAGACCGAACCGCCACCGGGCTTCAGGCGATGGGTGTTGGCCCGGGTGTCCATGTTGGTCTCTGCCTGCCAAACACGCCCTATTACACGATATTCTATTTCGCGATTTTAAAGATTGGCGGCACCGTTGCGAACTTCAATCCACTCTATGTAGAACGCGAAATCTCCTTCCAGGCGCGTGATGCGGATGTGCGCATCATGGTCACGATGGATCTGAAGGTGATCTACGAAAAGGTTGAGGCTGTCCGGCGGGAAAAACTCCTCGACAAGATCATCGTCTGCCCGATGACATTCTGTCTGCCGACCGTAAAAAAGGTGCTGTTCAGCCTGTTCAAGCGCAAGGAAATTGCCGACATTCAGCAAGATGACGCGCATGTCTGGTTTGCGGATCTGCAGATGAAAGGGAACAAACCGAAACCGGTCGAGATTGAACCAAACGACTCTATCGCCGTGCTCCAGTATACTGGTGGTACGACGGGCGTGCCGAAAGGCGCCATGCTCACGCACAAGAACCTCTCAGCCAACATTGAGCAGATGCGCTGCGTTTTCGAAGCGGCCCGCGCCGGTGAAGAGAAAATGCTCTGCGTGCTGCCGTTTTTTCACGTCTTTGCCATGACAGTGGCGCAGAATCTTTCCATCATTCTTGCCGCCGAAATGGTTCTCCAGCCGCGGTTTGAGCTGAAGGCACTTCTTGACGTGATCGCGCGCAAGAAAGTGACACTCTTTCCTGGTGTTCCAACCATCTACACGGCCATCAACAATTCACCCCTGACGGCCAATTACGACCTTTCCAGCATCAACCTTTGCCTGTCCGGCGGCGCGCCGCTTCCGATGGAAGTGAAGGAGAAATTCGAAAAACTCACAGGCTGTTTTCTGGTGGAAGGTTACGGCTTGACGGAGTCCTCGCCCGTTGCTGCGGTCAATCCTCTCGATGAAAACCGCCGGGCGGGGTCAATCGGCCGTTTGGTGCCGGGTACCAAGGCAAGGTTCGTTGACATCGAGGACCGGGCCACCGAAGTCGTAGAGGGCGAAAAAGGAGAGCTTCTGCTGCATGGTCCGCAGGTGATGAAAGGCTACTGGAAGCGTGAAGATGCCACGGCTGAATGCATCACGCCGGAAGGATATCTGCATACGGGCGACGTTGGCTATCGCGACGAAGACGGCTTCATTTTTCTGGTTGACCGTATCAAGGACCTGATCCTTTGCTCCGGATATAACGTCTATCCGCGCGTGATCGAAGAAGCGATCTATCTACATGAAGCGGTGGATGAAACGATCGTTATTGCCATTCCGGACGATTACCGCGGCCAGTCACCGAAAGCCTTCATCAAGCTGAAGGAGGGCCATTCATTGACCCACGAAGACATGGAAGTCTTTTTGAAAGATCATCTGTCCGCGATTGAATTGCCACGAGAAATCGAGTTTAGGGATGAGTTGCCCAAAACAATGGTTGGCAAATTGTCCAAGAAGGAACTGGTTGAGGAAGAGGCGCAAAAACGTGCTGCCGCGCAGGCGCAAAGCGCCTGAGCATTAGTTTAACTGGCTGTCCCGGCCTTGAGCCGGGACCATCAAACCGACTTTGAAGAATGCCCCGGCTCGGTGGCCGGCGCGGCGCGGAGGTGTTCGCAGGCTCTGCTTGAATCCCTCAGATTTTGTTTGGCCTGGATCTCTGCTTCCGCAGGTTTGGAAACAGCTGAAATACTCGCCTTGCTATTCAGAAGTTAGTTCGAATACCCACGCCCATCCGCTGCGCGGGCAAGTTCGCGGCCGCGTTTGGCTTCGCGCCTTACGGTATAAATTGATGCTGCAATGATGACGGCTGCACCGATCAGGGTTTCGACCCTTGGCCATTGGCTGAAAACCAGAGCACCAAAGATTGTTGCATACAGCAATCGTGTGTAATCAAGCGAGGCGATGGCCGTTGCTTCACCGGCCCGGAATGCCTGGATGTTGGACATCTGTGCGGCCCAGGAAATGATGCCGACAGCCAGCAGCAATCCCCATTGTTCCAAGGTAGGTGGCTGCCAAGTCATGACAGCCGGCACAAGCATGATCATACCGACGCCAAAGGCCTGATAAGTCAGTATGGTGACTGGAGGATCTGTCCTTGTCAGCAATCGAACGACGATCATGACAAGGCCGGCACAGGCTGCCCCGGCAATGGCAAGTAGCGCAAAACTGTCTATGAAGCCCTCGCCATCCGGCCGCAACATCAACAGAACACCGACAAAGCCCGCGATTGTTGCGCCCCAGCGGTGGACACCAACGGTTTCACCAAGGAACCAGATTGCAAAGATCGTCACAAAGAAGGTTTTGGAAAAACTGATCGCGGTTGCGTCCGCCAGCGGCAGCTCGATCACAGCGGTGAACCCGCAGAGCATGGCTGTCGTGGCAACAACAATACGTGTGAGTTGAAGTCCGGGGCGTTTGGTTGCCAGGGAGGTGGGAAGTCCGCTCAGGATTTTTGGAGCAACGATTGCAAGCATGATGGCCTGCCGCACGACCAGGATCTGAAACACGCTCAAATCTTGACCCAGAAACTTGATCAGTGTGACCATGATAGAAAACAGGAACGCAGCCTGCAGGATCCACAGAGCTCCGAGTGTATTGGACGGCAGTTGGGCTGTTAGAGCCTTCAGCCTTTGAATGGGACCTTCAGGGGCATCAGTGTGGGCGGTATCGGTAGTCTTGCCGGCCCCATCGGGAGCCGGATCTTTTGGAGATATGTCCATCTGGTATCCTGAGCCGGGCAGAACCGGAATGAATTCGCATTGGCGCACTCGGGGAGAGCGGACCTTTTTCTGCTGGCGGTTTTTGGCAGTTGCGACAAGCTTAGCGTTTTTGTTCAAGAAGTGAAGAGGGGGACAGCAAGATTGCCATTCTTTGCAGAACACCTACAATTTACGAGAAGAGTTCGGCGCAGGGAGGGCAGATATGCAAAAAATCCAGACCCAGGGAATTCATCACATCACGTTGGTCGGTGCAGACCGGCAGACGTCCATCGATTTCTGGGAAGGCGTGCTTGGGATGCCCTTCGTATTCGAGCAGCCCAACCTTGACGACGCCAATCAGAGCCACCTCTATTTTGATCCGGGTGATGGCCGGCTCATCACGATCTTCACCAATGAAGACCGCAAACCAGATGCGGAACCTGCGCCGCAGGATATCGGATGCGTGCATCACATGGCGTTGAATGTTTCGCAAGCAACCTTTCGCCAGATTGCTGATCGGCTGGAGGAAAGAGGCGTTCAGCATAGCGGGCCGAAGGATCGTGGCTTTATGGATTCAATCTATTTTCGGGATCCACTTGGGCTCCTGATTGAGCTGGCGAGCTACCGCTTCGAACCACCTGCTGGTGTCTCCATGGGGCAAGTGATGCTGGAAGCGCACAAGATGCGCGTGGCGCGCGGCGACTATAACATTCAGGAGATCCATCTTGCTGATGCAATTGAGAAGCTGACGCGAGAAACGCAACAAAGCCTTTCAGAGGACAGGAGTGCACGCAATCCTTATCAGAGCTGATGCGGGTCTGTTGCTTCTAAAACACACATAAGGAGGCATTTGGGTGCCGAACTGACTTGAGACACTGGTCTAGGCGGGTTTTGAGTACTATGTTCAATCTTGCCCGTCGCCCAGGTGTATTGATATTCTGGGAAGTCCTTCCCAAAACTGCAGGTCCAATTACATGAATCAGATCGCCACTCCGAAGTTCGGTGTTGGAGCGCCGTTGCGCCGTAAGGAAGATGCGCCGCTTATTACCGGGCAAGGCATTTACACGGCAGATTACACGCCAGAGCGATGCCTGCACGGTTATGTCGTGCGCTCAGCGATGGCGCACGCAAAAATCAGTGTTGATAACGCCGACGAGATCCGTGGGATGGATGGGGTCCATCTGGTCCTGACCGGAGCTGAGGTTGCCGGCAAAACGATGCCGACACTGGCCCTGTTGAAACAGGAGGACGGCTCGAACTTCAATCTGCCGCCGCAGCCGGTGCTCTGTTCGGACGAAGTGCGCTACGTCGGTGATGCGATTGCCTTTATTGTGGCCGACGATATTGAGATCGCGAAAAACGCCGCTGAGATGCTCGAGGTCGACTACGACCCGCTTGATGTCGTCGTCGGGATAGAAAACGCGCTGGCTCCAGATGCGGAGAAAGTCTGGCCTGAATTCGGAACCAACGTAGCCTTCACTTTCGGTCAAGGCGATCAAACAAAAACCGAAGATGCTTTTGCCAAGGCGGACAAGGTTGTCTCCATTGAGCTGGTCAACAACAGGATCGTGGCCAACTATCTTGAGCTACGTGGCTGCGTGGCCGAATTCGATCAGGTTGAGGAACGTTTCAAGCTGACCGTCGGAACCCAAGGTGGGCACGGCATGCGCGATACGATTTGCGGCATTCTGGACCTGGAAAAAGACAAGCTTCAGGTGATCACACCGGAAGTTGGCGGCGGATTTGGAACCAAGATATTCTGCTACCGTGAATATCCGCTGGCGATGATTGCGGCCCGGGAACTCGGCACTCCGGTGCGCTGGGCTGGCGACAGGATGGACCATTTCGTCACCGACGCTCATGGCCGTGACAATCTCTCCACGGCTGAGCTCGCACTGGATGCTGATAGCAGGATCCTGGGTTTGAAGGTGCATGTGAAGGCAGCCATGGGCGCTTACCTGCATCAGTTCGGTCCGTTTATTCCCTGGGTGGGCATAACAATGTCGCCCGGGCTCTATGACATCCCTGCCGTGTTCGCCAAGGTCGAAGGTGTTTACATGCACACGGTGCCGACCGACGCTTTCCGAGGGGCCGGGCGTCCGGAAGCTGCCTATCTCATCGAACGGCTGATCGAAAGGGCGGGTGAGGAAACCGGGCTGGGCTCGGTCGAAATCCGCAAGCGCAATTTCATCAAGCCGGAACAGCTGCCCTACACCACGCAAATGGGCCGTCTTTATGACACAGGTGATTTTGCGGGACATCTGGACAAAGCGCTCGAAGTCTCTGATTGGGATGGCTTCAAGGCACGGCAGGAAAAGAGCGCGAGCGCAGGCAAATATCGTGGCATTGGACTTTGCACTTATATTGAGGCTTGCGCGTTTCCCGGCAGCGAGGAAGCAACGCTGGAGCTGAGCGACGAGGGTAACCTCACACTGCTTATTGGCACACAGACCAACGGCCAGGGCCATGCAACGGCCTACAGTCAGGTTGTGGCGGAGAAATTCGGCGTCACAATCGAAGAGATTGAGGTTGTTCAGGGTGACACCGACCGCGTTCGAAAGGGCGGTGGAACCGGGGGCTCCAGATCAATCCCGCTTGGTTTGCCTTCTGTTCGTGATGCCAGCAATACGCTCGTCAAGAAGGTCAAGGAACTGGCCGCAGACAGGCTGGAGGCCGGGATCGAGGATCTTGAACTTGAGAGTGGTGTTGTGCGTGTTGTTGGCACGGATCAGCAAGTCACGCTCGCCGAGATTGCGGCCGGGGCAGGTGAGCCGCTATCGGCGCGTGAAGAGGTTGAACAGACCGAGTGCACGTACCCGAATGGCACGCATGTCTGCGAAGTGGAAGTTGACCCGGACACCGGTGATGTCTCGATTGAAAGCTATGTGATCGTCGATGACTTTGGTGTCACGGTGAACCCGTTGCTGCTTGCCGGCCAGGTTCATGGCGGTGCCGCATCTGCGCTCAGTCAGGCCATGTGCGAGCGCACGGTTTATGATGACGATGGCCAGCTTCTGACCGCCTCGCTTCTGGATTACCAGATGATCCGCGCCGACGACCTGCCGCCGATCCACTTTGAGACCCGCAATATTCCTTCAACAACGAATGCCATGGGGATCAAAGGCGCTGGCGAGGCCGGGACCATTGGTGGCTGCGCATCCATCATGAATGCGATCCAGAAGGCGGTCAGAGACGGGGCGGGTGTTACCGAAGCGATCGATATGCCAGCCACCCCACATCGTGTCTGGGAAGCTTTGCAGGCAGTGAAATGAGCCGCTGTTGACTGTAGAACTGAAAGGCGCCCAGGGGGCGCCTTTTTTCTATTCGGCAGGCATCACGCGTGGTTCGCCGCCGTTGCGTTCATACTCCCAGATATGCTCTTCGAAAGCACGCAGGCGTTTGTAGACGGAGATCAGCTCAATAATCGTGCCCCACGAATTCACCAGGAACTGGAATGAATTTTCAACCTGCCCGAATGCGGAACTAATTCGGGTCAATATCCCATAGGTGATTGCACCGCTGAGGATAGTTGGAGCGAGTACGATCAGCGGGATTAGGACTGCACCTTGAAGGTAAGCCCATCTTGCTACGTCAAAGTAGAGATAGTGGAAGAACAGCCGGAAATAGTTACGCCTGACTTCGCCGAAAAGATGATTAGCGGTACCTGGATCAGCTCTGTCCGAGTTGTCTTCCCCATAAACAAGTTCTTTTCTGTAGGCTGCCTCGACTTTTTGATTCTGAAATTCAAGTCCCGGCAGTTTGATGCCAACCAGTGCAAGAAGCACTGTTCCAAAAGCCGCGGATATTAGCGCGGCGAAAACAAGCGAACCGTCGACTTTACCGATCAGTGGTAGTTCGGTGACGTGTTGGGAAAGCTGATAAAGTATCGGAAGAAATGCGACGAGAGTCATAATCGAACGCATGAACGAAACGCCCAGGCTTTCCATTATTCTGGCAAACCGCATTGTGTCTTCCTGGACACGTTGCGAAGCGCCTTCGATGTGCCGGACGGCATGCCAATGAGACATGTAGTAGTTGTTCATTGCCGTGCGCCAACGGAAAATGAAATGCTTGATAAAAAACTCAAGCAAGACCGCGACAGTTATCAGCGTGAGCGCAATTTCGCCAAAATCGAGGATGCCCTGCCAGTAGTCTTTTGATTCCACGCTCCCAGGTGTCTGAAGCGCTTTTTGAATCATGTCATAGAAGACGCCATACCATTCATTGATCCTGACTGTTTGCTGGACCTTGAACCATGTGACACCCAGGATCAGGGCTGACCCAACCCATGCCCAAAGAAACCATTTCTTGTTTAAGAAATACGAACGGAACATTGGCTTCTTGCCTCGCGAATCTGAAATTTGCAGGATTATAGGTAGCTAATTCAACAAGGGGAGGGCGATTGAGGGAAATGATCCAGTTGTGAAGAGATTTTGACAGTTATTATCAGTGTGCACAGCTGCCATGCGACCAAAATAGACAATTCTGTCAGTCCCCCGATTGCATTGTTTCAAACTTCGCACGATACTCCGGGCCTCAATCGGAATATAATCCGCCTCTGTGTTTCCTTCCAAAACAGGAATTGCCCTGGACAACTGTCTTGTCAGTTGCAGGCCGGATTTCTGGTAGCCCCTCTTGATCCTTCGGTCCGGTGCGTCAGGGGAGCAAAGCCTTTTCGCGCTGGTCCCGGATAAATTACATGACGCTTTCAGGCGTGCGGTCCCAGTCAATTGGAAAACCTGCAGCAACGGGAATGACCCGGCATGCGCCTTTGCTTGGCATATCCCTCAAGCTGACATCCACCATTGCCTTCTTCATCATGGCAACTGCCCTGAAGATTGCTGCTGAGGACGTGCCAATCGGACAGCTGGTTTTTGCCAGAAATTTCTTCGGCCTGTTTCCGGTTCTACTGATGGTAGGGATGCGAGGCGAGCTGGGCCTTGCGTTCAAGACGTCAAATCCTAAAGGCCATCTGACCCGCGCAACTGTCGGACTTTCGGCAATGGTCTGTTCCTTCACAGCGCTCTATCTTTTGCCACTGCCTGACGCGACTGCAATCGGTTTTGCCACACCATTGATTGTGGTCGTACTGGCATTCTTTCTTCTGGGAGAGAAAGTTCGTATTTATCGTTGGAGCGCTGTCGGTGTTGGGTTTCTCGGTATTCTGGTTGTTCTGTCTCCGCATCTTGGTGAAGGCGAACTGGACGATGCGTCGACTTTCGGCGCGATCCTTGGCATCACAGCAGCCGGGTTCGCCGCTTTGGCAATGATCACTGTTCGAAAACTCTGCGAGACAGAGCGCACGTCGACGATTGTCACCTGGTTTGCAGGGGCTTCAACCGTGCTGGCCTTGTTGACCCTACCGCTCGGACTGGTTCTTCCCGGTCAGGCCTGGGTCATCCCGGATACCAAAACGATTGGCCTGCTTTTGCTGATTGGCTTGGCGGGAGGCGTCGGTCAGATTCTGCTGACACAAAGCTATCGGTATGCCGAAGCCTCAACCATCGCTCCGTTCGACTATGTGAACATGCTCTGGGCAATCATCATTGGCTGGGTGGTCTTTTCCGAAGTGCCGGTGCCCGAAGTGGTGATCGGGGCAGCCATCGTGATGGCAGCAGGTGTCTTCGTGATTTACCGCGAACACAAACTTGGGCTGGATCGCACTAAGGATAGGCGTGCGTCCACGCCGTCACGGTCCTGAGTTCGACCGCGCTGTTTTCTTTGCGCGTCCCCGGCCTTGAGCCGGGGTCTCGTTGAGATGGTATGAGGCGTGGTACAGGTCCCGGATCATGTCCGGGACAGCGCGAGGGATCGGGTATGTGCTACCGCTTCTCTGATTGCTTTCCCGGACGGAGCGTAGCGAAGATCCGGGACCCATTAGACAAACGAGGCTCTATTCTTACTCCAGAGGCCAACAGCTACTGGATCCCTGCTGGAGTTTAAGCCCGCGCAGGCGGGTGCAGGGGTGGCAACGAAAAGCGTACGTTTCCTATAACGGCACACAATCCAGCCAAGGAATTACGGCTTGTAATTAAACGTCTCAACAGCGCTCTTGGTGCCATCGGGAAAGATAAGTTGCACACTGATCGACTGTGTCGAATTGGCCGGGAGCTCTATGTAGGGCTTTTCCTTCAGCACAACGTTTGGATTGGCAGGGTCGCACTCGGCAAGTTCCCACATCTGGTCAAGCGGCCCGCCATTCAGTCCGTAGAAGACATAGTCAATGCCGCATTTCCAAGATTCCAGATGGGTGAAATAGATCAGCTGCTGCCCTCGCCAGTCACGGAAAGACACCCAGCTTGTCTTGGTCAGATCCAGAATATTCTTGATCTGCTCTGGCGGCATGCCCTGTGCACTGACCGGAGTGGTCGCCGACAAGGGAAATAGGCTCAGACTCAAGTAGAGAACTGCAGAATTAAAAAAACGCATTGGAACCTCCGGAAACAGAGCTTGGGGAAATTAAAACGCCTTGAAAGTAATGATGGATTTGGTGTCCTGAATGCCGTCGATCGGGTGAACCTTCTCGTTCACGAAATGCCCAATGTCGGCGCCATCTTCCACGTAGAACTTTACTAGGAGGTCATAGTCGCCGCTGGTGGAATAGACTTCGGAAGCGATCTCCGCGTCGGCAATTGCATTTGCGACCTGATAGGTCTTGCCCAGCTGACATTTGATCATCACGAAAAACGGGGTCATGCGGCACTCCGGACGTTGAAACTCATTTGAACTATCAAAAAGGACATCGCCCATCTGACCTCCGCAGTCAATTGCTTATGAGGACAGGCGGTCGACAGTCTTGCAATCCTCCCTCAGCCTTGCTAGCAGTGCAAGCATCTCATGGGGGTGCCCGGCGATGGTGGATCGGGCTGAGAGGCATCCGGCCAACTCCTTGAACCTGATCCGGCTGATACCGGCGGAGGGATTTGAGATGAGTACATTCAAAAGCTTCAAGAAAATTCACAATAGCCACTTACCTGGTGCAATGCCGGGACATTTGGGAGGTGCCAGATGAGCCTTTCTGTTGCTGCCTCCACGCAGTCCCTGTCCGCACAAACGGTGTTCGAGCACTTGCAGGACGTCCGGCTGAAAAGCCCGCGTGTCCATGCAATTACCAATTCAGTGGCCCAGACATTCACTGCCAACATTCTCCTGGCCCTTGGCGCAGTGCCTTCCATGACGATTGCTCCTGATGAGGTCGCCGGGTTCGTATCTGGTGCAGATGCGCTTCTGATCAATCTGGGTACCCTCGACGAAATCAGGCGCGGGTCTATTCCGGTGGCTATAGAGGCTGCACAAACCGCCGGGCGACCCGTTTGCGTTGACCCGGTATTTGTGAACCGGTCTGCAATTCGCTGCAAATTTGCCAAGGATCTGATGGTATCCAAACCTGATCTTGTTCGTTTGAACGGGGCTGAACTGGAGACGCTTTTTCCTGAACGGACTGAAGTCGAAGCCTTGATTGCCGCAGGAACGGTGTTCGCGGTGACCGGCGAAGAAGACAAGATTGAAAGCCGGGGTGAGGATTTTCGCCTGCTCAACGGACATCCGCTGATGGCGCGGGTTACGGCAACGGGGTGTGCTGGCGGGGCTGTCATGGCAGCCTTCACGAGTGTTAGAGCCGACAAGGCGCTGGCATCGGCATGTGGTCTGTCGGTGTTTAACATTGCGGGCGAAATTGCTGCATCACGCGCCGCTGGTCCCGGCAGCTTTGTTCCGGAGCTACTCGACGCTCTCTATACGCTTTCCTTTCAGGATATCGAGATCCGGCTGAAATCAGCCTGATCCGTTTTTCAAGTTCTTCGATGATGGAGGTGCTCATGACCGCAATTGCGGTGACCATAGCAGGCTCGGATTCTGGCGGCGGAGCCGGAATTCAAGCTGATCTCAAGTCTTTTTCCGCAAATGGTGTCTATGGCGCCAGTGTTCTGACCGCGTTGACAGCGCAGAATACACAAGGTGTCAGCGCGATACATGATGTGCCGCCGGATTTTGTGCGTGCGCAGATGGATGCCGTCTATTCAGACCTCAAGGTGAATGCGACCAAGATCGGGATGCTCTCCAGTGTCGAGATCATTGAAGCCGTTGCCGCGGGATTGAAAGCACATGTCACTGGCCCAGTGGTGCTGGACCCCGTGATGGTTGCTGCTTCCGGTGACCCGCTTCTCGCTGAAACTGCTATCGACTGTCTGATCTCGGTACTGGTGCCGCTCGCCGACGTCATCACGCCTAACCTGCAGGAGGCAGCAAAAATGCTGCAATCCGAGGCGGCCACCAGTGAAAAGGAGATGCTCCACCAAGCCGAAGAGTTGCTGAAACTGGGCGCCAGATCGGTCCTTCTCAAAGGTGGGCATGGAACGGGTGCAGAGAGTTCGGACCTTTATTTCGACGCTGTTGGGAATGCAGTCTGGCTTCGCGCAGAACGCGTTGCAACGGAAAACACCCACGGTACGGGGTGTACGCTTTCCTCTGCAATTGCGGCAGGGTTGGCCAAGGGGCAGGACCTTGAATCTGCGATCCGGTCGGCGAAGCAGTACATTCAAGGCGCGATTTCGGCAGCGGACCAGCTTGAAATTGGCACGGGGCACGGGCCGGTGCATCATTTTCACCAATTCTGGGACAAGTGACATGTCTGAACGAGATACAGATAAGAAGATCAGACTGAACCGCAGGGCCCTTCTTGGTGGATCTGCCGTTATTGGCGCAAGTGCGATTGCCGCACCTGCTGTCGCGCAGACCAAAGACACAATCGCGTGGAAGATGGTGACATCCTGGCCAAAGAACCTGCCAGGGCCAGGCGTTACTGCGCGGCGGATCGCCGATCAGGTCGAAAAGATGTCGGGTGGACTTTTCAAGATCCGCCTTTACGCTGCTGGTGAGCTAGTGCCTGCTCTTGGCGTTTTTGATGCTGTCTCGGCAGGCACTGCGCAAATGGCTCACACAGCCTCCTTCTTCTGGCAAGGCAAGATCCCGGCTTCCGTCTTTTTCACCGCGATACCTTTTGGTCTGTTGCCGCACGAGCATATCTCCTGGATAGAACGAGGCGGCGGGCAGGCGCTCTGGGACGAGCTTTATGCGCCCTTCGGTTTGAAGCCCGTCATGGCAGGGAATACCGGTGTGCAAATGGGTGGCTGGTACAAGAAGGATCTCAACAGTCTTGCTGACCTCAATGGATTGAAAATCCGCATGCCCGGTCTTGGCGGTGAGGTCATGCGTAGACTTGGTGCAACACCGGTCGGTCTTCCGCCGGGAGAACTTTTCCAGGCGCTTCAGTCCGGTGTACTGGACGCGACCGAATTCCTTGGTCCCTGGTCAGACCGGGCCATGGGATTTCACAAGGTTGCCAAATCCTATTACACGCCGGGGTTTCACGAGCCCAACGGCACCGGTGAGGCGATCTTCAACAAGGAGGCACTGGAAGCGCTTCCGGAAGATCTCAGGGCAATTGTTCTGGAGGCCTGCCGGGCAGAAAATGGCCGGGCGCTTGCGGAAAGCGATTGGGAAAACGCCGGAAACCTGAGATTACTTCAGGAAGAAGATGGCGTAGCAATCAAGCCCTATCCGGACGAGATAATGACGGCGCTACGAGAAACCGCTGCTGAAGTCCTGCTGGAATTTGCCGAAAAGGATGAACTTAGCAAGCGGATTTATGAGAGCCACAGCGCTGCTAAGGCGCGGCTTGCTCCATGGAGCGACGTTGCCATGCGCCGGTTCATGAGGGCCCGTGACGGCAACACCTGACCCAATGGAGCTGCGGCTCTTCAGCCGCAGCTTGAATTCAGTTACGCGACGACCTTTTGGCTTTGCTCGCCAAGACCTGCGATACCGAGCGTCATGACGTCGCCTGGATTCAGGAACACTGGTGGCTTCATGCCCATGCCGACACCCGGAGGTGTACCGGTGGTCACGACATCACCTGGCTCCAATTCCATGATCGTTGACAGGTAAGCGACGATTTCTTTCACCGAGAAGATCATCGTGGACGTGTTGCCCGTTTGACGGCGCTCGCCGTTCACGTCCAGGAACACTTCCAGATTTTGAGGGTCTGCAATTTCGTCTGACGTCACCAGATAAGGACCAAGTGGACCGAATGTCGGGGCGCTCTTTCCTTTTGTCCATTGGCCTGTGCCTTCCAGTTGCCACGCACGTTCAGATACGTCGTTGCAAACCAGATAACCGCCAACATGATCCAAAGCATCATCGACACTGACTTGCCAGGCACGTTTTGAAATGACGAACGCGAGTTCAACTTCCCAATCCAGCTTGGTTGATCCGGCAGGAACGCGAACATCGTCGTTGGGACCGCAAATGCATGATGGTGCCTTGGTGAAGACAACCGGTTCATGGGGAATTGGCATTCCCGCCTCTTCAGCATGATCACGGTAGTTCAATCCGATTGCGATGAAGTGACCTGGGCGGGAAATTGGCGACCCAATTCGCGGACTGCCATCAACAGTTGGCAAGCTCCCGATATCGAGGGAGGACAATCTGGCCAGGTTTTCTTGCGAATAGGCTGCGGCATTCAGATCGCCGATCTGAGCTGAGAGATCCCGCAGGGTTCCATTTGCATCGATGATGCCGGGTTTTTCGGTGCCGGCTGCACCATAGCGTACGAGTTTCATGTGGCCCTCTGGATCTTAAATGTGATGTAAAAATGTAAGCACAGGCAGCTAGAGACAAGGCCAGTATCTCCTTCTAGTGTTCGAAATAGTGAATCCGGCACAAAATATTGTCCAACTTTACCCACACGTTACCTTGCGACACCTGTGGCAATGCCGCAACGGTCGAAATCTAAGTTACGTTTCCGTAAGCGGCAATTTACGTTGCTTATTTTTTGTGCATTTGTGTGAGTGGGTGTCAAATGCGTGACAAACCTCCCTGGGGCTGGGGTCATTTTCGGATTTTTCAGATCCGAAGAAGGTTTTTCTCGTGATATTACTCTCCATATTGCACTGCGACATATGACTTCGACAAGAAACATCGACCGATAATTCAGTTGAAACGTTTTCCAAACTTCGAAAAGCCTGTCTCCAGAAGACATGATTACTCAGGTGTCGAGGGAATGGGAGTAAGCGTAATGTTGTTGGTAAATAAAAAATCAGTACTATTAACAAGTACAGCGTTAGCTGTATCAATAATCGCAGAAGTGGCGTTTGCGGGAGGGTTTGCGCTTAGGGAGCAGAGTTCCTATTTTCAGGGTATGTCGTTTGCCGGATATGGCACATCTGGCGATTCAATTTCTTCAATGTTCTGGAACCCTGCATCGCTCATTGGCGCGCAGAGCGGGTTGACCGTCGAGGCGCATAATTCGCTGATCGTTCCCTATTCCGATATTGATGGTACGCTTTCGGGCGGTTTTCTCGGCAACTCCTCCATTGGCAGCGGCGATATCGCTTCAGATGCGTTCATCCCGGCGTCCTATGCTGCATATCGCTTAAACGACCAGTGGATATTCGGCGTGGGTATCAATGCGCCGTTCGGTTTGACGACCAAGCCGGAACAGAACTGGGCTGCCCAGTTCTATTCCAGGTCCTCCAAGGTCTTTTCGCTCAACGTCAATCCGACTGTCACCTACCAGATCAATGACATGATCGCAGTCGCTGCCGGCGTTCAGGTTCAGTATCTCGATGTCAGTCTGAAATCCGCTGATGCGACGTCTGCAGGGTTTGCCAGGACCAATGAAATCTCTGGTGATGACATTGGTTTTGGAGTCACTGCCGGTATCACCGTAAAACCATTTGATGGAACTGAATTTGGCATTGGTTACCGGTCTGGTGTTTCCCATGAGCTTGACGGTGATCTTTACGCCAGTGGTGCGACCAGTGCCATCAGCCTTGGCGTGATAACGCCGGACATGGTCAACTTTTCTGCCAAACAGAAAATCACCGACAAGATCCGGGTCCTGGGAACCGTTGAATGGACGAACTGGAGCCGCCTGAAAGCGCCGCGCGCAATTTCGGACGCCAACGGCGCCGCACTAACCACGCTGCATTTCAATTATGATGATGGCTGGTTCTTTGCGCTCGGCGGTGAATACGACTTCAACGAAAAGCTGACGTTCCGTGCCGGTCTGGCCTACGAAATTTCACCGATTGATGAGGAAATCCGGTCAACCCGCCTGCCGGACAATAACCGCTGGTGGTTGTCAGCGGGCGCTAGCTACGATTTCAACAAGCACCTGTCGTTTGATCTGGGTTACACCCACATCATTCCGGAATCGACAAAGATCAACATCGATTCCAGCCATCAGGATTACAATGCGACTTTCGGGACCTATCAGGCTGATGTCGACAGTCATGTGGACATCATAAGCGCTTCTTTACGCTATAAATTCTGATTTGAAACCGATAGCACAAGAAAGAACGGGCCCGCGCAATCGCTTTGGCCCGTTCCGTAATTTTCAACAAACGTCAGAAGGCAGCCGGATAAAGCCCGCCGTCCATCAGAAGGTTCTGGCCGGTTATGTAAGCGGCGTGTTGCGAACACAGGAACGCACAAGTCTGACCGAATTCTTCAGCGTTGCCAAAGCGTCTTGTGGGGATTTCAGCTGCTTGCTCGGCACGAATTGCATCGATGCTGATGCCTGATTGCTGAGCTTTACGCTCAAATCCAGCCTTTAGCCGATCAGTGTCCATCTTGCCGGGAAGCAGATTGTTGATGGTGATGCCATGCGGTGCAAGCTGTCGGCATACGCCTGCCAGAAATGCTGTCAAACCAGCCCTGGCTCCACTTGATAAATCCAATCCTTCGATCGGCATCTTGACCGAAAGGGACGTGATGTTGATGACCCTGCCAAAGCCCCTGGCCTTCATACCCGGCACAACTGCCTGAATGAGCTCAATTGGTGTCACGAAGTTCTGAACAGCACCCTCTATCAAGGCTTCGCGATTCAGTTCGCTGTAATCCTTGCGTGGTGGCCCACCATTGTTATTGACCAGAATATCGGGGTCAGAACAGGCCGCAAGAAGCGCCTCCTGGCCTTCCTGGGTGGAAACATCAGCGGCAACGCTGGAAACGGAAACGCCATACTTTTGTTCCAGCGCCGATTGTGTCTCAGCCAGGACGGTTTCATTTCGTCCATTGAGAACAATGGTGCAACCGGCCTCTGCCAATGCTTCGGCGCAACCTCTGCCGAGGCCGCGACTTGACGCGCAAATTATTGCTTTTTTGCCCTGGAGGCCCAAATCCATCGAAAGTCTCCTTTATGCCAAACTGCATAGGAGTGTTTTGGAGGCCGGTTCGAACTCTGTCAATTCAAACAGGCAAGGTTCTGGTCCACTAACGGGTTACCAAGGGTGCCCGGTGCAATTGCACTGGTTTTGATGGTCTTCAAGTGTCCTTGCGTGTGAAGAAATGCAAGTTGTCATAATAGTGATACTTGAATCGCGTCTATAGCGCTCCAGTGAAAATTTGGAGAAGTGCTATGTCTACCGCAACGTCTACGCGGAATTTTCGGGCATTGTTTATTTCGGACGTTCATCTTGGTACCCGAGGTTGCCAGGCAGATTTACTGCTCGATTTTCTGAAAGAGCATGAAGCCGAGACGATTTATCTCGTAGGTGATATCGCCGACGGCTGGCGCCTGAAACGATCATGGTATTGGCCGCAACTTCACAACGACGTGGTGCAGAAAATTCTCAGGAAAGGCCGCAAGGGAGCTCGGATCATCTATATTCCGGGTAACCATGACGAGTTTCTGCGCAATTTCCTTGGTACACATTTTGGCGGCATAGAGGTTGCGGACAGCGTCATTCACGAGGCCGCAAACGGTAAACGATATCTGGTCATTCATGGCGATCAATTCGATGTCGTCATGCGTCATGCCAAGTGGCTGGCCCTGTTAGGTGACAAGGCCTATGTCACCGCACTTACGATCAACACCTGGCTAAATATTCTGCGCCGCCGTGTCGGACTTACCTATTGGTCGTTATCTGCATGGGCAAAGCAAAAAGTAAAAAATGCTGTCAGTTTTATCGGCCGGTTTGAGGATACACTGTCAGAACAAGCGCGTCGGCAGGGTGTCGATGGCGTGATATGTGGGCACATCCACCATGCCGCAGACCGTGATATTGACGGAATCCACTACATCAACACGGGCGATTGGGTGGAAAGCTGCACCGCGGTGGCAGAGCACCATGATGGCACGTTCGAGGTGATCCGATGGGTGGAGGAAACGCAGCGAAAGACAGTCTCGGCGAGATCCAAGGAAACACAGGTCGCCGCATGAGTTCCTTGTTGATTGTAACAGATGCCTGGCATCCGCAGATCAACGGCGTTGTCAGGTCGCTGGAGCGCACAGCTGATGAGCTTGAAATTTTGGGAATACGGGTTGAATATCTGACCCCGCAGGCCTTCAAAACGCTTCCATGCCCAACCTATCCGGAAATCAGGCTCTCCCTGACTCATCGCGGCGTTGTAAGCAAAAAAATTGAAGAATTTGACTGCGAACACTTGCACATTGCAACGGAAGGTCCACTTGGTCTGCTTGCCGCTAGCGTTGCGCGCAAGACAGGCCGCGTTTTCACGACCAGTTATCACACCCGATTTCCCGAATATCTGTCAGCACGGTTGCCAGTGCCTCTGTCCTGGTCATACAGCTGGCTTCGCTGGTTCCACAATTCCGGCAGCGGGTGCATGGTAGCAACACCCACTCTTGAACGGGACCTGCGCGACCGGGGCTTTAAGAATCTCATGCGTTGGTCGCGAGGTGTCGACGAGGCTTTGTTCAAACCCTACGATGGAACCGTTCTTCCAGCAGATTTACCACGACCGGTTTTCATGTATGTCGGTCGCGTTGCCCCGGAAAAAAATATCGAGGCGTTTCTCGATCTGGACCTTCAAGGTTCCAAGGTTGTGGTCGGGGGAGGGCCACAGCTGGACGCGCTGCGGCGTAAATATCCAGATGTCCATTTCACTGGCGCGAAAGTGGGTGAAGACCTCGCGCGTCATTATTCGGACGCGGACGTTTTTGTATTCCCGTCGCTGACCGATACATTCGGAAATGTCATGCTTGAAGCGATGGCCTGCGGCGTTCCAGTAGCTGCCTATCCAGTGATGGGCCCACTGGATGTCATTGGTGACACAGGTGCCGGGGTTTTATCTGAAGACCTGAAAGAGGCAGCAGAGGCCGCTCTGGATATTCCACGTGAGCATTGCCGGAAAATCGCGTTGAATTACACCTGGGCAGCGTGTGCGAAACAGTTTCTGGAAAACTGTATAGAAGCCAGAGACCAGCATGATCGTCAGAACATGAGAACGGCTGCGGAATAGGCGATTGTCAGGGTGACAAGTTTGTTCCCTTGTCTTCAACGTGAGACGTTGAAGTCAGCTGAAAATCTAATTAGTCATCGGTCTCCACATGCATGATGCTCAAGGTGAGATTTGATGACGGATAGCCTAACTCAGCCGGTTTCGGACAGTTCTCAGGTCAAACAGGGGCGGCAGGTTTCTTTTGAAGATATCGAAGCTGCAGCCAGCCGTATCCAGAGCAAGGCAGTTCTGACACCGCTCCTGCGTCATCCGTTGCTTGACCAACACACCGGGGCCACAGTTCTGATCAAACCGGAAAACCTTCAACGCAGCGGCTCCTTCAAGTTCCGGGGTGCTTTCAACCGTCTGAATCTCATTCCGGTTGCCGCGCGTTCAAGAGGCGTGGTCGCCTGTTCGTCTGGAAACCATGCTCAAGGTGTTGCCGCGAGCGCTCAATTGCTTTCCATGCCCGCTACCATCGTGATGCCTGCCGATGCGCCTTCAATCAAGCTGGAGCGAACACGTGGCTATGGTGCGAAAGTTGTGACCTATGACCGGGAAGCCGAGGACAGGGATCTGATCGCAGAAAGACTGTGCACCGAAAGCGGTGCGACCCTGGTTCATCCTTACAATGATGCGGGCGTCATTGCTGGGCAGGGGACAGTCGGCCTTGAAATGGTGCGTCAGGCAGCTGAACTTGATCTTCAATTGGATGATGTTCTCGCTTGCACCGGTGGTGGTGGTTTGTCCAGCGGCATCGCATTGGCACTTGAGACCAAAGCCCCGTCGGCCCTGTTTCATACTGTCGAACCTCAGGACTTTAACGACTACAAACGTTCGCTTGATGCTGGAGAACGTTTGTCGAACCCAGCAAAATCCGGTTCGATTTGTGATGCGTTGCTGTCCGAAAGTCCCGGCGATATCGGATTTTCCATTCTCCGGGAGTTGGCTGGAGAAGGGCTGACGGTATCTGATGAAGAAGTTCTCAGAGCAGTGGCATTTGCATTTACAGAGTTGAAACTGGTGGTCGAGCCTGGTGGTGCCGCTGCGCTGGCTGCGCTTCTTTCGGGCAAGACAGACGTGGGTGGAAAAACTGTGGGTCTTGTTTTAACAGGCGGCAATATTGATCCGCAGATGTTGATGACGGCATTGCGCGCGTAGCTAACCAACCTTTGATGCGATCACACCGGTGCCATTTACCTGCGTGGCGGGATGTAGAGCAGGGTGTCAAATAAAAAGGGCGCTGCGAGAACGCAGCGCCCAATAATTTGAACTCAGTTCGGTGAGATCAGTTGAACAGCGCTTGGCGTTCTGCCTCGCTCAACTGTTCGAGAGGATCTTCGCCTTCTGCTTCAGCAGTTTCTTCAGTCATTTCCCACTCGGCGTCAGCTTCTGCTTCAACTTCAACGGGGGCATCACTACCAACTTCGCTGTCGAAGAGTTTCTCGATAGCTGCTTCATCCAGCGTGGCGTCCGGATCGGCTCCGGCAAATTCATCGACTTCAGCGGCTGCTTCAACTTGCTCTGCTTCAGCGTCTTCCGCTTCAATTTCGTTTATTTCAGATGCGACCGTTGCAAACATGTCGTCGATGGCAGCTGCGTCCATCGGCTCGTCGCCACCAGCCGTGTCGCCTCCCGCCATGATGGCATCCACGTCAGCTTCGCTGGCGGCCATGTCGCCACTAGCCATGATAGCGTCCACATCAGCATCGCTGGCGTGCGTGTTCACTTCAGCAGGAGCGGCCGCTTCGACTACGGGCTCGGCATTGTTTTCTTCTATCGCGGCATCGAACACGTCATCGCTCGCTGACATCAGCTCATCGACACTGTTCTGGCAAACGCCTCTGCCTTCATGCTGCGGGCCGTTCAGAAGATGCGAATCTGGGCGTGCGTCTGCAGGACCTGCTGTATCGTCAGCGTCCAGATCCTCAATGCCCCAGATGTTGATCATCAGATTGATGCGGCTTTCGAGGTAGCGCAGCACCTGAACGACTTTATTCGTGCGCTGGCCTGTCAGATCCTGGAACGAGCAGGCCATGAAGATTTCGGTGGCCTTGGCGTCGATATCGTCGCAGGTAGCGTCCTCGGCACCATTTTCGCGCAGTACCCAGGCTTTTTCCTGAATTTGTTCTGCAGCTTCAAGGATCGTCTGCGTCGCGCCTTCGGTCTGGGTGACGATTGCGTCAAGCTCATGGGAAGCATCGACAAAGCGGTTGCTATCGTCGCCTGTTTCATCCTTGATGTTGGCAATCTCGGATTTGGTGCGCTCGATTGCTTCGTGCATGTCAGCGATATCAAGGCGGATCTGATTTAGATCAGGTACCTTGCGTTGACGTGTAACGACCTTTTCAAGTCTTTGAATCGCGCCTAGTATCTCCGTTGTCTCGGGAGTCTTGCTGCGTTTCAGAAACTCTGTCAGGAACCGACGCCCGCGGTCGGACTCCATCAGGGTCTGTTCAAGAGTCTGATATTCGGCTTCGCCGATCAGCTCAGTTTGTTCCTGTTTTGCTTCCGTAATCATATGGACGCGAATCTCAACTTGCCTAAGGATCGACTGTTGCCGTAAGACGGGCAACTTCACCTCAAAGGTAAGGCGAAAATCGTTAACATCTCTTTAGGGCAGAGCCTTGCCAAAACTTTCATGACAAAATTTTCTCCCACTATTAGCGCACGGGTTGCCGCGCTGTTTGCTTGCCACTTCTTCGGATTCGGTCTTTTTCTGCCGTTTTTCCCGGTTGTACTGGAGTTTCGTGGTCTGAGCGCAGTTGAAATTGGATTTATTCTTGGTGCGGGCACAATCGCTCGAATCGCGGCCAGTCCGATTCTGTCCAACGTTGCCGACCGAACCGGAAAACGCCGACAATCGATTCTGATTTATTCCCTTATCGGTGCTGCTTTCATCGCGTTTTTTGCTGTTCCAGGCGGACTGATCGTGGTTGGCGTTTCGGTCATTGGGTACATGGTGATCAAGGCGCCGGTGTTACCGCTCAGTGATGCCTATGCTCTGGATGCGGCCCGCAATACCGGTGCTGACTATGCGCGCATGAGATTGTGGGGCTCCGCCGGGTTTGTTGCTGCGACGCTGATTGGTGGTTCCATTGCCTCAGAAAAGTCTTCGTGGCTCTTACTCGTTCTGATCGCTTTGGCGGCGCTTGCGACCGGGGCGGTTGTCATGATGTTGCCGAAACAACAGCGCGAAGAAAAAGCACCCGAAGGCACGCATGATGCGACTGAGGCCCCCTTTAAAGCCCCCTGGTTCTGGCCAGTCCTGGCGCTGCTTGGATTGTTTCAGGCCAGCCACGCCGCATTTTATGGCTTCGGGACGCTTTACTGGCAGGCAATGGGCGTGCCGGACTTTACCATCGGGTCACTTTGGGCAATTGGTGTGGTCGCTGAAATCGCGCTTTTCATTGTTGCCGGGAAACTCGCGCTCCGGTTCGACCCGCCAGTGTTTCTGATTGTGGCCGGGCTCGCTGCCATCGTGCGCTGGAGCCTGTTTCCACTGGCAGACAGCTTTTTTTCAATGGCTTTGCTGCAGACCTTGCATGGATTGACCTTTGGAGCTTCGCATCTGGGTGCTGTCGCAATTCTGGCACGGGTCGTTCCAAATCGCTGGGCCGGCACCGGGCAGGGACTACTGGCTACGTCCATCGGCATCCTGATGGCAATAGGCCTAAGTGTCAGCGGCACCCTTTATGAGGTGGACCCTGATATGCCTTTCTATCTGATGGCAGCTGTTTCAGCTGTTGGTGTCCTGGCAATGGTCGTGCTGACACCTCTGGTGCGTCAGCGCATGGCTGACGCCGGAGGCGACTAACGATCTACCCCCAAAGCTCTGGTTGCGGCGGATAGAGGATACTTTCCTCAAACCGCAGGCCCGGCGTGCGATCTTCAGACAGAAGCAATGGCCCGTCGAGATCCACATAGTCGGCCTGTTGCGCGATCAGGACGGCTGGTGCCATCGCCAGTGATGTTCCCAGCATGCAGCCAACCATGATCTTGAAGTCTTGGGCTCGCGCAGCGCTCACAAGCTTCAGGCCCTCTGTCAGGCCTCCCGCCTTGTCGAGCTTGATGTTCACGGCGTCATATTTTTCCCGCAGCCCATCAAGGCTTTTGCCCGGGTGAAGGCTCTCGTCTGCGCAAATTGCGACGTTGCATTCGAAACCCGAAAGGAAGCCGTCGTTTTTTGAGGGTAGTGGCTGCTCTATCAACGCCACCCCGGCTGCTTCGCACGCCTTCATGTTGGTTTCAAAGCAGCTCTCGTCCCAGGCTTCATTGGCATCAATGATCAACGTGCTTTGGGGAGCAGCCTGCCGCACGGCAGCAATTCGCTCATCATCGCCTGGTCCAGCCAGCTTGATTTTCAGGAGAGGACGGTGGGCGGCAGCCCTTGTCTTTTCCGCCATGACCTCTGGCGTGCCAACACTAATGGTGAAGGCTGTTGTGACTGGCTTCAGAACGCCTACCCCGGCAATTTCAGCCGCCGTCTTTCCGGTCTGTTTTGCCTCAAGATCCCAAAGTGCGCAGTCGACCGCGTTTCGGGCGGCGCCTGCAGGCATTGCACCTTGCAGTGCCTGGCGAGACAGGCTTTCCTTCAGACGCGGTGTTATTTCCGCGATCTGCGCCTGAACGCTTTCCAAAGATTCACCGTAGCGCGGATATGGGACGCACTCGCCTCGTCCAGTGCAGTTGCCGTCCGCAATGGACACAGTGACCACCTGCGCATGGGTTCGGGTTCCCCGAGATATCGTAAAGCCGCCACCAGCTATCTCAAAGCGTTCCGCAGTGAACTCGACCGAAATACTCATGGTTCACCAAATTCTGCAGAAACCTTGTCGACGATTGCATCCATGCCGTAGCGCACTGGATCCGTGGCAGGCAGACCATGTTGTTCGCCTACCTTGGCAAGATATGCGAGAGCCTCGTCATCTTCGAGTGCCGATGTGTTCACCGCGATGCCGACGCAGCGGATGTCAGGATTGGTCAGCTGTCCACTTTGAACTGTTGCGTCGATGACCTGCTGGATCGTGGGCAGGGGCGTATCGACACCACGCATCGTTGTGCGCGACGGCTCATGACAGACAATAAAGCCGTCAGGCTGTGATCCATGCAACAGACCGAGCGTGACCCCGGCAAAGGACGGGTGAAACATGGAGCCCTGACCTTCAACGATCTGCCAATGGTCCTCGTCGGTTTCAGGGGAGAGCCATTCCGCAGCCCCTGAAATGAAATCGGCGATCACGGCGTCAAGAGCGACGCCACGACCTGAAATGAACACGCCAGTTTGCCCGGTTGCGCAGAAGGAACTTTTGTAGCCACGCGAGCTCATGGCCTTATCCATGGCAAGAGCGGTATATTTTTTCCCGACAGAACAATCCGTGCCAACCGCCAGGATGCGTTTGCCGGGGCGCTTGCTTCCCTTACCGGTCGAAAAGGTCATGGTGTTGTGGCGCACGTCATGCAGTTGGCGGCCGTTTCTGTCAGCAGCCTCCTTGATCGCCGGAATATCGCCCAGTTTGGCATGAAGGCCGGAAGCAACGTCCATTCCTGCGTCGAGCGCCTCCACAATTGACGCGACCCAGCGATCGGGAAGGAGACCGCCGGCGTTGACTGCGCCGATGATCATTGTCTTTGCCCCGGCTGATGCACCGTCCGGGATCGACATGTCCGGGACCCCGGTATCTGCAGCACAGCCTTCCAACCTAACCTGGCCAAGGCACCAGTCCTTGCGCCAATCCACGATGCCAATTGCCGTTTTTGCCGCAAGGGCATCGGGAACATCACCAAGGAACAAAAGATAGGGGCGTGCGATTTCCATGGGTAAAGCTTTCAAGTGGCTGCTGGACGTTGATCTTCTCCATCAGGTATACGAGGGATATTGAACCAGCAGCAAGAGGGCAGCTCTCCGGAATGGCATTCTTGGAAAAAAACATCGCGCCAGAACTTGGTCTGGTAGCAGATGGTGCAGACCATCAGCTTCTGGCGCTCTCCGGAGACTGGACCGTCAGCACGATTGGTGACGCCGAAAAGGAACTTGCCGAGCTGGAAATTGGCAAGGATCGCCTCACTTGTATCGATGTTTCAAAAATCGAGCATCTGGATACCAGCGGGGCCTGGCTGATTCACAAAACACGCGGACAGTTGGAGTTTGGCGGTCGCAGGGTTGCCCTGGCTGGTGTGTCACCGGTTCGCCAGACGCTGTTTGATGAAATCGAAAAGCATCACCCGCCCCGATGGAAGCCGGAGCGGAACCCTTTCACAATCATCGGGTTTCTGGAGACAACGGGTCGGCAGGTTGTTGATGCCGGCAAAGACGGCCTGGCGATGCTGCACATTCTTGGCTCGCTTGGCATGGTCTTGGCCACCGTCATCAAATACCCCAAGCGCCTTCGCAGCATATCGATCGCTGTGCAGTTTGACCGCAGTTGTATTGGTGCCGTGCCGATTGTGGCCCTGATGAGCTTCCTTATTGGCGGGATCATTTCCCAGCAGGGTGGTTTTTATCTCAAGCAATTCGGTGCAGACATTTATGTCGTTGACCTTGCCGGAATATTGGTGCTGCGCGAAATTGGTGTGATCCTGACCGCGATCATGGTGGCTGGCCGCTCGGGTTCCGCCTTTACCGCTGAACTTGGCGCCATGCGCATGCAGGAGGAGGTGGATGCCCTGCATGTGATCGGCCTCAGCGTGACCGAGGTACTGGTTCTGCCGCGAATCCTGGCCCTGATGATTGCCTTGCCGATCCTGACCTTTTTTGCAGACATGGCGGCCCTGTTCGGATCAGGACTTATTGTCTGGATTTATCTCGACATTCCACCAGCGGCGTTTCTTACGCAATTACAGGCAGCTATCACACTGGAAACACTAACTGTCGGGCTTGTGAAGGCCCCCTTCATGGCGCTAATAATTGGGCTGATCGCATGTGTGGAAGGATTGAAAGTCGAAGGATCTTCCGAATCTCTTGGACGTCATACGACCATGTCCGTTGTGAAGGCTATTTTTCTGGTAATTGTGGTTGATGGTATTTTTGCAGTTTTCTTTGCTGCCATTGGAGTTTGACTGAATTCATGTCGCTTGCCGAACCTGAAGACATTGCGAAAACCGCTATTCAAACGGGTGAAGACTCTGAAAACGTGCTCTCGGTGCGTGGCGTTACGGTCGGGTTCGGTAGCAAGATCATTCTTGAGAACCTGGATCTGGATGTCCGCCGCGGTGAGGTGCTGGGTTTTGTTGGAGGTTCGGGTACAGGCAAGTCTGTGCTGATGCGCGCGATCCTGGGACTTACACCCAAAAGAACCGGGTTTATTTCGGTGTTTGGCTACGACATGTCGACCGCCACTCAAATAGAGAGGCGCGCCATAGAACGCCGCTGGGGTGTCCTGTTCCAGCAGGGCGCGTTGTTCTCTTCGCTGACGGTCAAGCAGAACATTCAGGTGCCAATGCGCGAACACCTGAAGCTGTCGCCGCAGCTGATGGACGAACTGGCGACATTGAAAATCGAGCTGGTCGGGTTGCCGCAGGATTCTGCCGACAAACTTCCCTCTGAATTGTCAGGGGGCATGGTGAAACGTGCCAGTCTCGCCCGCGCCCTTGCACTGGACCCGGATTTGGTGTTTCTGGACGAGCCGACGTCCGGGCTGGATCCAATAGGGGCGGCGGCCTTTGATTCGCTGATTGCAAATCTCAGTTCCACCCTGGGCTTGACCGTTTATATGGTCACGCATGATCTCGATAGTCTTCACTCTATTTGTGATCGTGTTGCAGTTCTTGGGAAAAAGCGTGTTCTGGCGATCGGGACACTGGACGATATGATGAAAAATGACGATTCCTGGATCAAGTCATATTTCAAGGGTGAACGGGCGTTGCGCCGAGTATAGGTTGGACTGAATGGAAACCCGCGCGAACTATATTCTGATCGGTGCCTTTATGGTGGCCACCCTGATCGGTGCGTTCGGTTTCATTTATTGGAAAGCCGTTACTGCGGAATCTCGTCAGAATGTCGATGTCAAAATTCTTTATCCGGGACCTGTAACCGGCCTGCCTGTTGGTGGGCAGGTGCTCTTTAACGGCATCAAGGTTGGCGATGTGAAATCGCTTGATTTTGCGCCGGACGATCCAACCAAGGTTGTTGCCACAGTCGGCATCAAGCCGAGCACGCCCTTGCGTGAAGATACCAAGGCAACCCTCAATTTCACCGGCCTGACCGGTATTGCCTATGTGGACCTCACGGGCGGCACATCGGATTCGCCACTTCTGCTTGGCAGAGACAACGGAAAAGTTCCGGTTCTTCTCGCCGAACGTTCCTTCTTTGATGACATTGTCGATGGCGCGCGGGATGTTCTCAAACGCGCAGACTCAACCATGAAGACTGTTGATGACCTCTTGAAGGACAACGGTCCCATGATTTCCGACACCATCAAGAACGTTGACAAGTTTTCTGCGGCTCTGGCGGCCAATTCCGATGGCGTGAAGGACTTCATGGCAAGTATCGGCAAGGCGTCAGAAGCTTTTTCCAGCCTGTCCGGGCGTATGGAAGGTCTGGTCGATGAAGGTGAACGTCTGCTTGCCGCTGTCCCATCCGACAAGGTCACGGCTATAGTTGATGACCTGCAGACCTTTTCGGCGAGCCTGGGCAAGGCCAGCAAGGATATCGACCTTTTGATGGCGGATGCGCAGGGCGCAGCCAAGCAACTGGATAGATTCACGAAGAACCTGAACGAAGGCCTCGATCACGTTCATGCAATTGTTCAGGCGGTCAAGCCGGAAGAAGTCGACAAGGTCATGAAAGGCGCTGCCGCCTTGGGCGAAGTGCTTGAAAAGCGCACAGACGACATCAACAAGCTGATCGCTTCCACCAGCGAAACCATGCAGAACGTCAATGATATTGTCGGAGCGGTTCAAAAGCGTGAAGGTGCAATCTCGGATATTCTCGAAGGCGGGCGTGAAGTCGTTCTCAAGGTCGATGCAATCATGAGCCGGGGCGTTGAGATCGCCGCTGCCATCGATCCGCTTCAGGTCGAACAGGTTGTTGCCAACGTGAACACATTCACCACAGGCATGAACGCATCTCTATTGCGCGTTGACGAAGTGCTGGCGAAGGTTGATCCCGACAAGGTTGGCAAGGCAGTCGATGGCGTCGCAAGCGTTGTCGACAACATCAACAATCAACAGAGCCAGATCAACGAGATCATCGCTTCGACCAAATCAACAGTGCAGAATTTCGAGCAGGTGTCTGCGACGGTACGCGGACAGGATGACCGGATTGCAGCGCTGATCACGGATGTTCAGGCTGCAGCGGAACGGTTCGCGACAACCTTGAAGACGGCTGACGATCTTCTGAAAGCTGTTGACCCCGAAAAGGTCGCCAATATCGTCGGCTCGGTTCAAACAGCGGCTTCCGAGCTGGCCAATCAGGAAGACGGCATTCCGGCAATCCTGCAAAGTGCACGTCAGGCAGCCGACAATGTCCAGAAGATGACAGCGGATCTTTCCAAGCGCACGCCTGATGTCGACCAGATCATTTCGGACGCCAAGCAGATGACGGCAACGCTGAACTCCACGTCCGTCAGGGTCGAAAGCCTGGTTGAAAAGGTCTCGACCATGGTGGAAGGCGATGGCGAAGGCTTGATCAAGGAAGCAACGCTTGCAGCAAAAGCGATCCGCAAGGTGGCCGTTGCCTTTGAAAGCCGCGCCGACTCCATTGCAGGCGGCCTGTCGAAGTTCGCGACACAGGGGTCAGCGGACTTTACGTCTGCACTGGCGCAGGTCAGCCGCACACTGGTATCCATTCAGCGGGCGGCAGAGAGCTTTGAACGCAGTCCGAATCGGGTGATCTTCGGCGGCGAAGATGTGCCAACATATTCCGGTGGCCGACGTCGGTGAGTATGATGAGTTTCAAGGGTAGGGGCGTATGACGAAGGCAACCACAGACATGACCCGCCGGGGCGTTCTCGGCGCTCTTGGGCTCGGTGTGCTGGTCTCCGGCTGCGCCAGTTCCGCGCCGTCTGCTTTTTATAGCCTGGAAGCTGCTGACGTCAGCGGGCTGAGAGGGCGCTCCAGCCGCGTACAGGTGCTGGTAGCACAGCCAAGAGCGCTGAAGGCACTCGATACGTCCTATATCGCTGTCGTCGACAAGGGACCGATCTACAGCTATTTCCCGGATTCTGCCTGGGCGGATACGCTTCCCAATGTCGTGCAGATGAAACTGGTTCAAACCCTGCAGAACACTGAACGCCTGCGCGGCGTTGGTCTGCCAGGTGACGGTCTTCTGATCGATTACCAACTCCAGACCGATATCCGCGCCTTCCAGCTGCAGGTCGAGGGCGCCAATCGCGGTGTTGTCGAGATTGCCGCCCGCGTCGTCAACGACCGCAACGGCCGAACCGTGGCCAACAAGGTCTTCCGGGCCGAAACCCCTTCGGGAAGTACTTCCGTTGACAAGGCCGTGGAGGCCATGAATGCTTCCGCAGATCGCGTCTTTGCCGAAATGGCCGCCTGGACGCTCAAAAACGTTTAGGACAGTACCCTTCTTGCGTCGTCCATTCCCAAATGTTCTGTGCTTTATTGATCACGTTTTCTATTGTCGCCAGTTCTAGGTTCACTCTTTATTCTGCATATTCTCAGGATCGTTCACATCATAGACATACGGAAAGTTTCCGGTGAAGTTGACATCCATCACACTCCCGTTGCTGGAAATCAGGAAGTACAGGATCTTCTTTTCCATCAGGTTCTCAACAGCAATGACATAATCGCTGTCGACATTCGCTAGAATTCGCGCTTGCCAAAGGGGTATTGCCGACCAACTCTTTGGAAGGAGTCCCCATTCTTTTCCGACGTCATTCGTGACCAGATATGAAGCAGCCCAAATCGCCCGTTCCCGTATTTCATCTTCCTCCAATTGCCCGTGGCCGCTCGGATGGGCATTGGCGGGAGAAATCAACAATATCAGCAGGGCGCTGATTGCCAGAAATCGAAACATGTTGGTCCTCCAGTTCTTATCGTCAGGGGAACCGGCGGGACATATCGAGTCAAAGACCATTGATGCTTGATCGGACCTCTCCCGGCGGAAATGATGATGAGCGCTAGTTCGTCGACTTCAGCTCACCGTAGTCCCCTCGAAGCTTCAGTGTCACGGTGACGTCAGACTTGTCGCGGTTGCGCCAGAACCAGCCGTGTTCACCCGCGAAAGAGGCCTCGAATTGTCCGGTGTCTGAGGTTTCCCCTCGGCCCTTTTTGTAGTCAACCGACTCGAGGTCACCATGGGCGTGGAGGTCGTAGTTGATCCGGCCACCCTCGGCCGACCACTCGTATTCTGCACTGTTACCTTCATTCATGACCATTTTGACTTCAGTGTATTGACCAGGAGCAAGGGTGAAGGTCACTTCATCCCGCCACGCCTCTTGTGCGTGGGCGGTTCCGATGATCAGGCCGGTCAGACTGTCCAGCAAGCTCGACTGGTCGTCTTGCGTCTGCGCCTTGTGGTCTTCTTCGGCTTCGCGAGCAAGCTCAGTCTTGATCTCGCCCATCTCGGTAAGACCCAGAGCGCGGCCTGCACCTATCGGATCGATACCATATTCGGCGGGCAGAACGATCGTCACGAGGATGACGATGGCGGCGATAAGAGCAATGATGGTTGAGCGAAGCAGCTGAGCGGAACTTGGCAGCTCTTCCGGGTTGGGCTTATTTGCATTGTACATGTTATGTCTTTCTCAAAAATCAGGTTGTCACGAAATAACCGGTGATCTGATATCCCATTAGAACGAAACCCATCGACATCATCACCACGTTCGCGGTGTAGGCGTGACGCCAGAAGCTATGCGTTTTGCGCCAGTAACCCATTATGATCAGGATCGCACCGAGTGCCAGCAACTGGCCGATCTCGACGCCGACATTAAATGCCAGGAGGTTGGGAATGAGCCCTTCCGAAGCGATCTCATAGTCGAGGATCTTTGTTGCCAGGCCGATACCATGGATAAGGCCGAAAATCAGGGTCGCCGCCTTCGTATCCGGTTGGAAGCCGAACCAGCGTTGATAGGCGCCGAGATTATCCAGGGCCTTGTAAACCACCGACAGGCCAATCAAGGCGTCGATTATGTACGGATTGACGTTCCAACCGAAATAGACGCCCGCCAACATCGTGATCGAATGACCAACTGCGAAGAGGCTGACGTAGATCGCGACGTGCTTCATCCGGTAAAGGAAAAACACGACTCCGAGCAGGAACAGGATGTGATCGTATCCGGTGATCATGTGCTTGGCACCTAGATACATAAACGGGATGATGTGAACACCCCAGATTTCCTGAATGTATCCGGCATCTCCCGCCGTGACGTTGTGTGCCATGGTCGATTGCGCGCCAACTGCGTAGGCGAGCAAACTCAACGACAGGCCGACAAGCATGGCATTCAAACGCCTGCTTCGCCCGTCTGAAAACAAAGGTTTCATTTGTTCCTTCCAATCAGTTTACAGATTTTGGTTCAGACCCAGGAAGGGTCGTCTGTCACTGCCTTGGAGGTCGCTCTGGTGGAAAGATAATGATCGATGTCACGTTGTTCGGTGAAAGCGGCCAAAGTTCGCGTTTAAATTCATCGTTTAGCTTCCGCGTGGATATCGCGAGGACGGCTGCATTGTGGTCATGGTCGGCCAAATCGTGCTGATGACCGTGCATTGCCCAAAGAATATCGACATTCAAACCATGCGAATGGCCATGGTCATCAATCATTTGAAGATGTTCCTGGACCGTATCCAGAAATCTGGGGGTATGGGACGCGGCTGGAAAGGTTGTCCAAACGGACATACAAAGACAGAGCAGACCAGCGCAGTACTGACGCCAAGACATCTGTGTCTTTAATCTGTTTCGGAGCAATCCCAATACCCTCGCCCGACCGGAACTCCCGCACCAAGAATCATTTTGCGATCCCGACGCCATTCGTAGTCATGAAATATGGCCAAACGGCGAGCGCACGCAAGCCCGGGCTTCAGGGAGGGCTGTTCCACCTCAATCAAATAGCAGCTTTTGTACCTATTGAAGGAGGTCACGGCTTGCAAACAGGACAATGAGCAAACCCGCAACTGCATCGAGACTTCTGGAAACTTTGCTGATAGCACGACCTTTCTGTGAAAAGAGTTTCAGAAAAGTTCTACGCCCTGCGACTGCCAAGATTGCAACCAAACCAAGCGTGACGGCTATACCGACCAACATCGACATTGCAAAAACAAGTCCTGCCTCCGGTACGCCACGCGATAGTGCCGCCACTACGGCAAACAAGGTGAGTGGACAAGGGATCAATCCGGTCGTCAGTGCAACACTAAATCCTTCGCTCTGACCTCGCACAGGTCGCGCCTGGATGGCCCGAAACATTAGCCACAGCCCGATCCCGATTAAAAGGCCTCGGCTTAAAATTTCCAGCAAGGGCGCTCTGCCAGCGCCCACAAAAGTTCGTTCCATGAGATGTGCGGCAAAGAAGGCGATCAATACCGCAGTCAGGACATTGAATAGCCCCTGGATTTGTAGACGCTTTCTTTCCTAAATTTGAGGCAAGGAGGCCATAGTGGGCAATTCTAGTTTTAGTGACGATTTCAAGCGTGATGCAGTAGCGCAAATCACCGAGCGGGGTTATCCGGTTGCGGAGGTTTCGAAGCGACTTGGTGTCAGTCCGCATTCGCTTTACGCCTGGAAGAAGAAGTTCTCTAAATCCGCGGGTCCTGGTGAGAGTGATCAGACCGCAGAGATCCGACGGCTGAAGCAGGAGTTGGCACGGGTTACTGAGGAACGCGATATTTTAAAAAAGGCAACCGCGTACTTCGCCAAGGATGCAAAATGAGGTACGCATTCGTCGCCGAGCATCGCCCGCAGTTTTCGGTGCGGGCGATGTGTCGCTGCCTACGCATCCATCCGAGCGGCTTCTACGCTTGGCTCAAGAACCCGCTGAGCAAGAGGGCCCGGGAAGATGCTCGCCAGACCGAACTCATCGAGAAAGCCTGGCAGGACAGCGGCAAGGTGTATGGCTACCGCAAACTGCATGATGACTTGCTGGATCAGGGCGAGACATGTTGTCCAAACCGCGTCGCAAGGCTGACCAAGCTGGCGGGGATCAAGGCCCAGATCGGCTACAAGCACCGGCCGGGCAGCTATGGTGGCAAGCCGTCTGTGGTCGTCGACAACACGTTAGACCGGCAGTTCGATGTGGAGGCGCGCGACATGGTCTGGGTGACAGACATCACCTACATCAGAACGCTGGAAGGTTTCGCCTATCTGGCCGTCGTGATCGACCTCTACTCGCGTCGCGTGGTCGGCTGGTCCATGCAGAGCCGCCAGACGACAGACGTTGTCCTCCAGGCATTACTGATGGCCGTGTGGCGCAGGAAGCCGAAGCGCACGGTATTGATCCACTCGGATCAAGGCTCCCAGTTCACCAGCATGGATTGGGCGTCATTCCTTAAAGCTCACAATCTGTCACATTCGATGAGCCGACGCGGGAACTGTCATGACAATGCAGTGGCGGAGAGCTTCTTCAACCTGCTCAAGCGCGAACGCATAAGGCGTCGAACCTACAAGACTCGCGCCGAGGCCCGGCAAGACGTATTCGACTACATCGAGATGTTCTACAATCCGAAACGCAAGCACGTCAGAAACGGGATGCTGTCACCCGTCGAGTTCGAACGGCAGCAGAAAATGAGAACCGAGGGTGTCTAGAAAACTCGGGGCTATTCAAACCTCATTTTCAGACAGGCAAAGTGTGCGTTACATTCGAGATCATCTCACCCTTGCGTGCCAGTCTCATGCTGAAACAAGGCCGCCTGGACGGAGAATTCATGCGCGTTGCCAGCTATCAAGCTCAAGTAAGGAATTTCGCTGTCATAGTTTCAGAACCCCTGGCGGTGGGCAAAGGTTTACTGTTAATGCGAGAAGACAGTCTTGGTGGGAAAACAACTGAATTTAAAGGTAAAAAGATTGCGGTAGGACTAGGTGTTGTCTGGGACAAACAGGTTTTGCCCAGCGGTTCCATCCCGGTTTTGGTCGAAGACTATCGTTCAGGCCTGATTATGTTGCGTAGCGGTCGGATTGCCGCATTGATGATCGACAATCGCAACTATGGTTTGCTTGAAGAGGAATTTCGCCAAGATTTGATCGTTAAAGAGGTCGTAAACCTGTCGGGACACCTTTGCCTGCACAATCGCAACCGGGGGTTAATTGATCATTTTGACAAGGCAATCAAGGCCTGGAAGGCGGAGCGTGCGACAGGGGGAGGGTCTTGAAATGGCGCTAACGTCGGTTTTAGGCAGGCCCGGCTGAGCCGGACCTGCCAAAGAATTTACTGAGGTAGTTTGTCGTCTACACCCTGAACGTACCAGTTCATACCAAGGATCGCGCCATCGTCGAGACGGACGCCATCTTCGGCAGCAACAGATCCATCCTGCTTGGTGATTGGTCCTGTAAAGGGCTCCCAGCCACCTATGATCTTGGCTTCGGTTGCCTTCGCCATTTCGACGACATCGTCCGGAAGGTTGGTGTAAGGGGCCATTACGACGTGGCCTTCCGCAAGGCCATCCCAGGCGCTGCCGCTTTCCCATTTGCCATCAAGAACATCTTGTACGCGGTGCACGTAATAAGGTGCCCAATCGTCAATAATCGCCGTGTACTGCGCATCCTTGGCGAAATTTATCATGTCGGAAGCCTGACCAAACCCATGGGCGCCACGCTCCTGAGCAACCTGCAGAGGAGCCGTGGAATCGGTGTGCTGCGTGATTACGTCTGCACCCTGATCAATGAGGGCTTTGGCTGCGTCAGCTTCCTTGCCCGGATCGAACCAGGTATTGACCCAAACCACCTTCAATTTGAAGTCCGGATTGACGGACTGCGCGCCGAGCAGGAATGCGTTGATACCCGCGACAACTTCAGGAATCGGGAACGAAGCGATGTAACCTGCCACACCAGATTTTGACTGCTTGGCAGCGATCTGACCGATGATGTAGCGACCTTCGTGGAATTTGGAGTTGTAGGTTGCAACGTTATCTGCGGATTTATACCCCGTTGCGTGTTCGAATTTTACATCCGGGAATTTTTTGGCAACCTTCAATGTCGGGTTCATGTAGCCAAACGAAGTGGTGAAGATGATGTTGCAGCCTTCGCGGGCGAAACGTTCGATCGCGCGTTCTGCATCCGGACCTTCAGGAACACTTTCAAGGTAAGCCGTTTCGACCTTGTCGCCGAACTTCGCTTCAACGGCAAGACGGCCCTGGTCATGCTGATAGGACCAACCAAAATCACCAACCGGACCGACGTAGACAAAGCATGCTTTGACATCTGCGGCGTTGGCTGCAGAACCTGCAACCACAAGTGCGGCGGCGGCAACTGTCGCTTTCAAGATGGATTTCATCTGTTTTATTCCCCTCTGTTTGATCTCTGTTTTGCGATCTCGTTTTTTTGCCCGTCTCCTGATCGCATTCGAATACGGGAAAGACCTGTCGCTCGGAAGCCTACCGGTCAGGAACAAACGGCTTACCAAGACATGCAGGTGTGTTTACCAGCGTCAGTCTGCGATTTGCCGAGATGAGTACAAGGACCACTATGGTCGCAAGGTATGGCAAGCTGGATAGCAATTGAGACGGTATATCCAGTTCAACGGCTTGTGCGTGAAGATTTAGTACGCTGACAGCGCCAAACAAATAGGCCCCGACAATGACTCGCAACGGGAGCCATGAGGAAAACACGACAAGAGCCAGTGCAATCCAACCTCTGCCGGCCGTCATGTTTTCCACCCATTGGGGTGTATATGCCAAGGACATGTAGGCGCCTGCCAGGCCTGCGCATCCTCCCCCAAACAGAACCGCCATGAAACGAACTTTTATGACGGAGTACCCAAGTGCGTGAGCCGAACCGTGATTGTTGCCAACTGCGCGCAAAACCAGGCCAAGCCGGGTTTTGAACAATACATATGCAACAACCGCGACCAGGGCAAAGCCAAGGTAGACAATTGCATCCTGCTGGAAAAAGACCGGTCCTATGAACGGGATTTCAGATAGCACGGGAATGTAAAGCTCTGGCAGGATCAGGCCCGGGACACCGATAAAGGCTTCCCCTATCAACCCTGAAAATCCGATGCCCAGGATTGTCAGAGCCAGGCCGGTTGCCACCTGGTTCGCAACAAGGATTAGGACAAGAAATCCGAAGAGGGCTGACATTGCCATGCCAGCAGCAACAGCTGCGATAACACCAAGCGTGCCGGAACCGGTCTGGTTTGCAACGGCAAACCCGATTACGGCCCCCATGATCATCATGCCTTCCACGCCCAGATTGAGGACGCCAGACCGTTCTGCAACAAGTTCGCCGATAGCTGCAATCAAGATAGGCGTTGCAGCAGTGATGACTGTAAGTAGAACAGCTTCAAACATGAGAGACCTCCGCGGCTGATACACGGCGGGAGACCATGCGAACTCGGTACAAAATCAAAGTGTCACAAGCAAGTACGAAAAAGAGAAGCAAACCCTGGATCACGCTGGCAATCTTGTTGGAAACGCCCATGGCAGACTGAACGCCTTCACCACCGATATAGGACAGCGCAAGTACAAAACCGGCAACGATGATGGCGATCGGGTTCAAGCGGCCCAAAAAGGCGACGATGATCGCGGTAAAGCCATAACCAGGAGAAATAACCGGCAGCAATTGGTTGAGGCCGCCAGATACTTCCATGGTTCCAGCAAGTCCAGCCAGCCCACCTGCAAGAGCAAATGAGAACAGTGTCAGACCCTTTGCGGAAAACCCGGCAAAACCGCCCGCACGCGGACTTTCGCCCATGACCCTGATTTCGAAACCTTTCAACGTCTTTGCCAGAACGACTGCGAGTATGACTGCAATCAGGATCGTTATTGGCGTCGACAGGCTCATCAACCCACCAAAGACATCCGGCAGCGTCGCTGCGTCGGAGAAAATGCGGGATTCGGGAAAGTTGTAGCCGTCGGGATCACGCCAGGGACCACGAACGAGGTAGTCCAGTATCAGGCTGGCAACATAGACAAGCATCAGGCTCGTCAGGATTTCATTCGTATTGAACCTCGTCTTGAGGACGGCTGGAATGAGAGCCCATAGAGCACCTCCTACCGCACCAAAGATAAGCATCAGCGGCAAGGTCGCAACGTTTTCAAAGGACGGAAAGAGAACGGGCAGGATCGAGCCAAACAGGGCTCCCACGACGAATTGTCCTTCTGCGCCAATGTTCCAGTTGTTGGAAAGGTAACAGACGGCAAGTCCACAACCGATCAGGATCAAGGGTGTCGCCTTGTTTATTGTTGCTTCAAGCGACCACTGCTGCGTCAAGGGTTCGATAAAGAACTTGTAGAGTGCTTCAAGTGGATTGTGCCCGGTTACAGCAAATATAATACCCGCCGCCAAAACTGTCATACCGACTGCAATCAGCGGAGAAAACAGTGCCATGAATTGGCTGCGTTCTTTTCTTTTGACCAGCTCAATGCGCATCTGCCATCTCCCCCTGGTTTTCCGCTTCACCAGCCATCAGCAAACCGACACGTTCGCGTGTCATGTCAGAAGCTGGCTCAGCGGCAGATAGATAGCCTCGCGAAATCACGGCGATGCGGTCGGCAATTTCAAAAATTTCATCGAGATCCTGGCTGATTACCAGAACTGCGGACCCAGAACGAGCCAGGTCAATCAACGCCTGGCGGATCAATGCTGCAGCTCCCGCGTCAACACCCCAGGTGGGTTGGTTGACAATGAGCACACCGGGATTTCTGTCAAGTTCGCGGCCAACAACAAATTTTTGCAGGTTGCCCCCGGAAAGCGAGCGTGCCTCGGGGTCATCATGTGACATGCGAACGTCGAAAGCCTGCTTGATACGTTTTTCCAGAAGGCCTGCCTGTGTTGTAGATACGAACCCGGCCCCGACCAGTCTGTCACCAGTGGCATGACGCGTCAGGACGATATTCTGGGAAAGTTTCAGGCCGGGCACGGCTCCGTGGCCCAGCCGTTCTTCCGGCACAAACGCTGCTTCCCTCTTGCGGCGCCAGGTAATGCTTTTGGTGCCGCATGGCGTCCCGTCCAGCTTGATCATTTCGGGGGCAACCGGCATTTCGCCGGAAATGGCATCAAAAAGTTCGCCCTGCCCATTGCCGGCAACACCAGCAATCGCGACAACTTCACCTGCCCGCAGGTCCAGTGAGATACCGTTGAGAGCAGTTGCGAAAGGCGTGGCGGCCCTGGCAGACAGATTATGCAATCCAAGCCGTGTCTCGCCGATGTCAGGCTTTTGTTCCGCCGCGCTAACCGAAGCAACGTCAGCGCCGACCATCATGCTGGCGAGCGAGGCCGGTGTTTCCTTGGTCGGATCGCACTCACGCACCACCTGTCCATGACGCAAGATCGTGGCGTGATGGCAAATGCGTTTCACTTCTTCCAGCCTGTGGCTGATATAAAGGACTGCACAGCCCTCTTCTGCCAACCTCTGCAACGTCAGGAACAGCTGATCGGCTTCCTGCGGTGTCAAAACCGAGGTCGGTTCATCCATGATGATCAGTTGCGGTTCCTGGAGGAGGCAGCGTACAATTTCAATGCGTTGCCTGATGCCAACCGGCAGGTCGGCTACGATGTCGCCGGGATTGAGCGGCAGACCATATTCACGCGAGACAGCCTGAATTCTTTCGGCCAAAGCCGTCATGTTTCCCGGATTTGGAAGAGCCAGAGCGATATTCTCAACAACGGTCAGCGCTTCAAAAAGCGAAAAATGTTGAAAAACCATGCCGATGCCCAGCTCGCGAGCAGCAGCCGGGTTGCCGATATCTACGTTATTTCCCTGCCAATTAATCTCGCCACCGTCCGGTTCCAAAGAACCGTAAAACATTTTGACAAGAGTGGACTTTCCAGCTCCGTTTTCACCCAGGAGAGCGTGAATTTCGCCCTTGTTAATGACAAGATCGACCTTGTCATTGGCCAGGATATCACCGAAGCGCTTTGTCAGCCCCCTTGCATCCAGCAAGGTGTCCTGTCCGGATCTTCTTTGCTGAATCATGGTGCCGTTTTCCTCTGAAAGGGTTGTTTCTTCCACGTCGTCCCCCAACAAGTGCCTCTTTATTGACCATGTGGTATAATTTGTGCAAGTCCCCCACTTGCGATGTCCTGTTGATGACCCGCCTCATCACGCTCAAGCAAGTCAACGACAACGCCAGCCGCGATTGCCGCTGGATGTTTTGACTTTATCGCCGTGTTGCCGACTGGGCAGACCATTTTTGAGAGAAGAGCTTCGGTTAGTCCCCTTGCTTTCAGGCGCTTCCGAAACCTTGCCCGTTTAGTCTTGGAGCCAATGACTCCACAATATTCGAAACGTTGCTCTAGCAATGCGCGTGCCATGATTTCTTCATCAAGCCCGTGCGAATGTGTCACTGCCAATACGAAGGCATCTTCTGGCGCTTTTACGAGAACTTCAGCCGGGTTGGCGACACAGGTTTTTGTGACATTGGCAGGAACAGGGCCAGGGAATTGATCTGCCCTGCTATCGATCCAGGTAACATCAAAAGGCAAAGGTGCAAGCGCCAGTACAAGCGCCCTGCCGACATGGCCGGCTCCAAATAAATAGAGCGAACGATGAGCCGTCCCAAAACGTTCGGTCAGGACCTGTTTGCCGGTTCCTGGATCCAAGGCAATGGCAAACACTTCTTTGGGCAGTTCAGGGAGAATTTGACGTTTCGTGATCCTCCCTTCTTCAAGAACGGCGAGTGTTCCGAACGGTTTCCCCACCTGTTCGTGCTGGCAAAGCAATCGAACGGTTTCAAGTTCATTTGGGGTAAATACTTCAAACGCGAGTTTCGCCCGTCCGCCGCAACATTGTCCCAAATCCGGACCTAGCGAAACCGACTGTTCAGAAAACGCCGCACGTCCGGTTTTGGCAGCATTTGCAGCCTTTCTGATGGCCTCGAATTCCAGTGTCCCCCCGCCAATGGTTCCCGAGAATGAAAGGTCGTGTCGCACTACCAGACGAGCGCCTGCTTCCCGCGGCGCCGATCCATCAACACTGGTGACGGTCACGAGTGTACAGGCGTCGCCATTTTCCAGGCAGCTCGCTATGTGCGCCCACACCTTCATCTGGAAGACTTTTTCCGGCGCATTGTCTGTACAGCGCGCATGATGGCCTCAGGTGTTGCGGGTGCGTCCAGGTCCGGTACTTCGCCAGGTTTCAAGCTTGCAACTGCGTCGGTGATTGCACAGAAGACCGCATTGGCAAGCATCACCGGAGGCTCGCCTACCGCTTTGGAACGATAGACAGTTGCTTCCGGATTTCCGCTTCCGCTGTAAAGTTGAACATTGAAATGTTCAGGTATGTCCGATGCGGTCGGGATTTTGTACGTTGATGGTGCATGCGTACGCAGACGTCCTTGCTCGTCCCAGACAAGCTCTTCTGTCGTCAGCCACCCCATGCCCTGGACAAATCCACCCTCGATTTGACCAATGTCGATTGCCGGGTTTAGGGAATGGCCAACATCGTGAAGGATATCCACCTTATCGACGGTCATTTCTCCGGTCATCGTATCGATGGTGACCTCTGCACAGGCGCCGCCAAAAGCGAAATAATAAAATGGCCGTCCGGTTGCGGTGTCGCGGTCCCAAGTGATGCCAGGCGTTGCATAAAAGCCCGCGTGGGACAATTGAATGCGCGCCATGTGAGCCTGTTTGGCAACCTCCGCCAGTGCGTAACTCTGCTCTCCGATCAGAACCTTATTGTCGCCGAAGTGAATTGCCTCAGAGCCACACTGATGCCGTTCACACAGGAATGCTATCAGGCGGTTCTTGATCTCCTGGGCAGCCAGTTTGGCGGCCATCGCGTTCAGGTCCGTACCTGAAGATGCCGCTGTCGGTCCGGTATTTGGAACCTTCGAAGTGTTGGTCGCGGTAATGCGCACCATGTTCAACGTGATGCCGAATTCTTCCGCAACAACCTGGGCTACCTTTTGGTAGAGCCCCTGCCCCATTTCCGTGCCTCCATGGTTCAGATGTACGGACCCGTCCGTATAGAGATGAACCAGAGCACCAGCCTGATTGAGATGTTTCAACGTGAAGGAAATGCCAAACTTGACGGGGGTCAGTGCCAGACCCTTTTTAAGGACTGCGTTGGTCGCATTAAATGCTGCGACCTCTTCGCGCCTTGCCCAATAGTTCGAACTTTCCTCAAGCTGGGCGATCAGGTCGTGCATGACCTGATATTCTTCAACGGGCATGCCAAACGGCGTAATGTTTCTATCGCCGTCGTAAAAGTTCAGTTTTCGAATTTCTAACGGGTCTTTTCCAAGTCCGATTGCGATGGCGTCGATCATGCGTTCGGCGGCCAGCATCCCCTGCGGCCCACCAAAGCCGCGAAAAGCGGTATTGGAACACGTGTCCGTGCGCAGTCGCCGCGAACGTATCAATGCATCCGGGTAGAAATAGCTGGAATCTGCGTGGAAAAGCGTTCGGTCGTTCACACCGAGCGATAGATCGACGGAATAACCACACCTGGCCAGGAATTCCATATCGACCGCGCGCAGTCTTCCAGTGCCGTCGTGACCGGCCTTCCAGTGGACCTTAAAATCATGCCGCTTGCCGGTCATGATCATGTCGTCATCCCGATCGAGGCGCATTTTGCAGGTTTGACCGGTCTTCTGGGCAGCCAGGGCAGCGAGGCTCGCCCACTGGTTCGCCTGGGATTCCTTTCCGCCAAATCCACCACCCATGCGGCGAACCTCAGCGGTAACCGCAGCATCAGGAACGCCAAGAACCTTGGCAACCGTGTGCTGGATTTCTGTCGGGTGTTGTGTCGAGGAATGAACGAGCATACCGCCATCTTCGAGCGGCTGCGCCATTGCAACCTGACCTTCGAGATAAAAATGTTCTTGACCACCGATACGCATCGAACCGGAGAGAATTTCTTCTGAGGCCGACATGCCTGTTTCCGGCGAGCCACGGCGAAAATGATAATCCGGCAAGACAGTCGTATCAGCGTCAACTGCGTCCTCGGTTGTCAAAATGGCCGTAATTTCAGCAACTTCAATCTTTGCCTTCAACGCAGCTTTGCGCGCTGCGTCCCGGGTATCAGCAACGACTGCAAAGATGACCTGACCATGGAAAAGAATTTCATCCTTGGCCAAAACAGGATCGTCACCAAAGGATGAGGAACAGTCGTTTACGCCCTTGATATCGGTGGCTGTCAAAACCGCAACGACGCCCGGTGCAGACCGGACCTCATTCAGATCAATCGACTGAATTCGCCCGCGCACTGCCTGTCTCGCCCAGCCCGGCACAACGTGCAAGGTGCCCAGGGGTTCCACCATATCATCGATGTAGGTTGCGGTTCCCAAAACATGCTTTTCAGCACTGTCGTGGGAAAGCGCCTTACGAACATGTTTCAAGGAAACAGCCAAATTGTTCTGCTCAGGCAGCACGGTCATGGTCTGCCTCCCGTTTGGACAAAACCCTTAGATCTTCCGGCGAGGTGCCGCTTATTTCCATGAGAGCCTTGGCAAGCAATGCTCTTGCCGTTTCCATTCGGTATTCCGCGCTTGCGCGCATATCCGTCATGGGTGTGAAATCACCAAGCAAGGCCTGCATGCCCTCTCCCCATGATGACGGATCGTCTAGAGACGCACCTGTCAACGCGGTCTCGGCGGCTCCTGCCCTTTGTGGCGTCCCAGCCATTCCTCCGTAGGCAATGCGAGCTTCGGTTATGATGCCCTCATCGACGGTAAATCGGAAGGCGCCCAAGAGAGCGGAAATGTCCTGATCAAAACGTTTGGAAATTTTGTAACAGCGGAAGGCCTGGTTAGCCGACGGTCGTGGGACGAACAGTCCGGTTACGAACTCTCCTTGTTTGCGATCCTGCTTTCCATAGGTGAGGAAATACTCCTCAAGAGGCAGCGCCCGTGAGCCTTCCGTAGATTGTAACTCAAGCGTTGCGCCCAGCACGATCAGAGCTGGTGGACTGTCTCCGATGGGCGATCCGTTGGCGACATTCCCACCAACTGTGCCGGAAGCCCGAACCTGCTTGGAACCAATTCGTTTCCATAGTTCACCCAGGTCCGTCGAGATTTCCGTCATTGCCGTTTCGGTTTCAGCAAAGGTTGCCATGGCACCGAGAAGGACACCGGAGGGACTGCTTTCGACGCGGTTTAACCCCTCGATGCGGCCAAGAAAGATCACTTTAGGCAGGTCTTTGAGGTGTTTTGTTATCCAAAGCCCGACATCGGTTGCTCCCGCTAAAAGAGTTGCGTCTGGATGCTGCGCATAAAGCGCTGCCAGACCGTCAAGTGTCGCTGGAGAAGAAAAGAACCTGTCACTGTCGCCGATGAAAATGTCACGGCTGTCTGCAAGGGATTGTAGTTGTTCGCGGGTCTCGTTGGAACGCCAGGAAAAGGCGTCATCGGCAACGTTGAAACACGCTTCCATTGCGGCATCCACGATCGGACGGTAGCCGGTGCAGCGGCACAGGTTGCCGGCAATCCACTCCGTAACTGTTTTGCGGGACCTTGTTTCTCCTTCGGCATGGTAAAGCGTGAAAAGAGTCATGATGAAACCAGGCGTACAGAAACCGCACTGCGAACCATGAAGCTCGACCATGGCGGATTGCACCGGATGCAAGCGTGTGTCCTGCGAAAGGTCCTCTACGGTTACCAACTCTGCACCATCAATCATGCCAAGCAATTGGATGCAGCTATTGACCGGCTGATAGACAAGCTTGCCGTTTACGAGTCGCCCGAGAGCAATAGTGCAGGCACCGCAATCACCCTCGCCGCATCCCTCCTTGGTACCGGTTTCACGTCTTCGCAGGCGCAGGTAGTCGAGAACCGTTTCAGTAGGGCCAACATTTTCAAGTTCAACGACCTCACCACCCTTGAGGAACCGAATTGTGTCACGCATAGGTCAACTCCCCCGGTAGGTTGAGTAGCTGAAAGGCGACAGAAGCAAAGGCACATGATAATGGCTGTCTGCTTCTGAGATACCAAAGCGGATCGGGATCACGTCGAGAAACAAAGGTGAAGGCAAGTCTTTGTCAGTTGCCTTCAGATAGTCTCCGGCATGAAATCGCAACTCGTAGGTACCGACCTTGAACGCGGAGCCTTCCAAAATCGGAGTATCAATGCGTCCATCGTCGTTTGTTTCATGTTTCGAAATAAGCTCAGGGGCATCAATCACGGACCAGAGTTCAATCTTCAACCCCTTGGCAGGTACCCCCAAGGCTGTATCAAGAACATGCGTTGTCAAACGCCCCATGATGTCTCTCCCTTTCGCGACGATTGGCCGCAAACTCCCTTCCGAAACCTTGCCTCAAAAATACTAGGATCCAAAGCGCTCTTTTGCGAGCTTTATGATGCCTTTTTGGCATCAAGAAGTGGAAGATGGTCTTTCAGGGTGAGCACAGCGTGATCAAAAAACATACCCGGTGCCAATGCCAAAGCTCGCAAGGATGATGTTACCACACACAAACGATCGGCCTGCAGAGGAGCGTCTGTAAGTGGCTTGAACACAAGAGCACCCGAGGAAAGTTCGTCTTCACAACCTATCAGCGTCTGAAATCCGATGACATTGTCTTCCTTGGCAAGCGCTCGCATCAATCTGAGTGAATTTGCTTCGACATAGGTTTTGGAAGCACCGCTAATCCGGCTTCGAACAAGATCTATGCGTGTCCGCAAAGACAGACCTTCTGCCGGAAGTGCCACTGGAAACTTCAAACAATCCCCCAGGCTCAACGACTTCGCATCGGCTAAAGGGTGGCCGGGTGTCATCAACGCTCCAATGACCAGGTCGTGATGAAAGGCTATCGTGAGCGCGGAATTTTCAGGTGGGTCAAATGTGAATCCAACGTCGGCTTCCGCCGTTTCAACCTTTCTTGCGGCTTCCTTTGCAGAAGAGATCGAGACGTTGACATGGATGCCCGGGTAGCGTTTCCGAAATCCGCTGATGACAGCAGGAAGCAGTTTCTCTGCTACGCTCTCGACACTCGCAATAGAGACTGTGCCTTTGCGCAGTCCCTTTAGCGCGTCTAGTTCAGCGACCGTGCCCTCAAAATCTGAAAATGTCCGTCGGATGTGGGCAAGGAGAAGTTCTCCTGCCTGGGACAGGCGAATTCGCCTGCCCACCCGGTCGAACAATTGTAAGCCCAATGCCTCTTCCAGCCACAGGATCTGGCGATTTACCGCAGAAGAGGCAACGTTGAGCTCTCGTGATGCCGCACGAATGGATCCAGCTTCGGCAGCGGCATAGAAATAACGCATTGCCGGGCTGTACAGATTACGCGACAGATCCTGAGCTCGGCCGAAACGCATGTATTTACGCCTTATGGAATGAGAACTGTTGTGCCGGTGGTTTTGCGGCCTTCCAGATCCTGATGGGCCTGCACTGCATCTGCAAGCCGGTATTCCTGATTGACTTCAATTTTGACGATACCCTTTTGAACGACATCAAAGAGTTCGCCTGCAGTCGCATCGAGTTCTTCACGCGTTGCGATATAATTGAAGAGAGTGGGACGTGTCGCAAATAGACTTCCCTTTTGCGACAAAAGACCGAGATTGAAATCAGCGATTGGTCCCGAAGATTGCCCGAAGCTCACCCAAAGCCCTCGGGGTTTGATGCAATCAAGAGATCCGGGATACGTGTCTTGTCCTACCGAGTCATAAACAACGTCACACCCTTTGCCCTTCGTAATCTCATTCACCCGTTCGACAAAATTTTCAGAACGGTAGTTGATCATATGCTGGTAGCCATGCGCCTTCGCCAGTTCGATCTTTTCGTCGGACCCGGCCGTTCCGATTACCGTTGCCCCCAGATGCGAGGCCCATTGTCCTGCAATCAAGCCAACACCACCGGCCGCAGCATGGAACAACAAGGTGGTTTCTGGCCCAACCTTGTAAGTCTGACGCAGCAAATACTGGGCAGTCATGCCCTTCAACATCATGCCGGCGGCGGTCTTGTCGTCGATGTTATCGGGAAGAACCACCAGTCGGTCCGCTGGAACAATTCGTTCCTGTGCGTAGGCTCCAAGTGGTCCAACGTATGCGACCCTGTCACCCGGTTTGATATAATCAACGCCCTCACCAACTGTTTGAACCACGCCAGCCCCTTCGTTCCCGGGACTGAATGGTGTCCCGTTGGGAGCAGGATAAAGTCCAGAGCGGAAATACGTGTCGATGAAATTCAAACCGATTGCGGTCTGGCGGATGCGTGCTTCTCCGGGGCCGGGTTCTCCCACGTCAATATGTTCCCAACGCATGACGTCCGGACCACCGGTTTCGTGAATACATACTGCTTGGACCATGGAATATTCTCCGGGTGCTGACGTTTTTCTTACTAGCGCGTTTTCTTGCGATTTTGCTTGGCAATCACATTAATGATCTCGACGCCCGCGGAAAAGGCCATCGCAAAATAGATGTAACCGCGCGGTATGTGAAAACCCAAACCGTCCGCAATCAATGCCACCCCAATCAGCAGCAAGAACGACAGGGCAAGCATCTTCGTCGTTGGGTGTTCCTTGATGAAGGCCGCCACGGGACCTGATGCGATATACATCACGATCATGGAAATCACGACAGCAGCGACCATAACCTCGATGTGTTGCGCCATACCGATAGCAGTGATGATTGAGTCTACCGAAAAAACAAGATCAATCACGATGATCTGTGCAATGACGGCGGCGAAGCTCTTCTGAACATTGCCTGTTTCAGAATCTTCCTCTTCGCCCTCGATGTCATGGTGAATTTCGTGTGTGGCTTTGAATAGGAGGAACAACCCACCAGCGACGAGGATTACATCCCTCCAGGAAAATGTGTGGTCGGCGATCGTAAATAGCGGCGTTGTCAGGCCAACAATCCAGGACAGAACGGAGAGCAGCACTATCCGGAACACGAGTGCAAGACTCAGCCCGATCTGGCGAGCGCGATGTGCCATCTTCGCGGGAAGACGAGATACAATAACCGAAATAAAAACGATATTGTCGATCCCGAGAACGATCTCCATGATCGTCAGGGTCACGAGACTTGCCCAGATCTGCGGATCCGTTATCCAAGCCGTCATGGCCACCTCTGCATCGTGATTTCAAAAAATGATCAGTCGACCCTGTCGAGCAACTGCTGAACAGCAGAAACAAGAAACAGGTAGAAACTTGCGGCGGTAAATAGCAGCGTCATGACGCTGTTCAGCGACATATCATTGAGAATAGCGAATGCTGCCAGCCCCATCCAAAGCAAGGTCACCGGGAGCGTAATCATCCGCCAACGGCGGACGCGAACCGGGTGAACAAACCGAATGGGAGCAAAGGTCAATGCGCAGCACAGAAGAACAAAAGCAATGGTGAAACTTTGTGAAGGTGAAAGCACCATCAATCCGAAGACAACCATGTTCCAGCCTGCAGGAAACCCCTTGAAGGAGCCGTCCGGCGTTTTCATACCATTGTCTGCAAAATAAAGAGCGCCAGTGAAAACAACGAGACCGCCACAAATCCAGTTCCATGGCTGTGAAAGCATGAGGCTCCAGGACAGTGCAAAAGCCGGAAGGAATACATAGGTTGCATAGTCTATGACAAAGTCGAGCGATGCACCTGACCATCGTGGCAATCGTTCAGCAATATTGAACCGACGTGCCAGTGGACCATCAATCCCATCGACAAAAAAGGCAAGGCCAAGCCACGCAAACATCTCAGCCCAGTTACCTTGAGCACCGGCCAGAAGTGCAACCAAGGCAATTGGCGCACCAGAGGCAGTCAGGATATGGATCAGAAACAGAGCAGGCTCCGGAGCCTCTTTGCCTGGCGTTAGATCAGTCAAGGGATGTCCTCACTCAAAAACTAGCCGCAAGTCTCACTGAAACTGCGTCCGCACAAGGACCAGAAGAATGAAAGAAATCCTTCATTGATCAAATTGGCGCTGCCACCAGTTTTATTGCAAACCTGTGACAGTGTGAACCTAAAAAACAACTCTCGTCGTAATTCACCGAAAAGCCAAAGCTTCAAGCGTTCAACAGAAGCGTTCCAGCAAGAAACGCTGACCAGGAAATGAGGCCAATTCCAATGAGATTAGGCAAGATCCGACTTGGAAAGGTTTTCTCCAGTGCCATGATACCGCCAAGCAGGGCAATCCAGATGATGTTCATAAGTCCAACTGCGAACATGACCGTCATAACAGCCCAGCAACAGCCAAGACAGGCCCAACCCTGAACAAGACCCTCCCGCAACCCGGACCCGGCGGTTGCTGCACCTTCTCCAAATACCCATCGCGGATACCAACAGCGTTGCAAACACGCTCTCTTGGCTGGCGTGAACTGATACAGGCCCGCTGCGAAGAGAATAGAAATTGTAAAAGCCAGGCTCGCAGGAGCCATCATGTCAGTGAGAGCACCAATATTGGAAAGTATCCATTGGGCTAGCGTCGCGAGAATTGCGTACCCGAACCAGACTATCAGAAAACCAATCGAGACCATCACAACCGGCAACGTTGTCCTGATCAAGGAGTGTTCTTCATGCCGAAATCTATCGTGGTAAGCGCGTAGCATGGGGGTCGCACTGGGCAACATCATTGCCATCGCCATCATCGACCACATCAAAAAGACTTTTGACAAGTCCTGAAAGTCCATATTCAGGGATGGCATCCCGAAGGTTGAACCAACGGGAAGGCAAAGCAAGGCGAGCGCAGCTCTGGTTTCTGCTGGTAGTCCCTTGAAAAGGTTGAAGTTATTAAATAGTGCCATGCCAGGGCCAGCCTCGGCCATGTCCATCGCAGGCAACATGTCAGCAATCATCGCAATCAAGTAGGACCAGCCGAGCAAGCAAAGTATCGTAACGAATAAGAGTACAATCAGCCAGCCTTGTTCACCGCGAGGTGCAAACCGCTCTTGTTTTCCAGGGCGATGTGAATTGGGAATGGAAGACATGGCCGAATTTCATGACATATGTTTGAAGTGGATGCGCAGATTGAGCATATAGGACTTACCGGAGTTTGAATTGATTTTCCTCACCACTCACGCAGTCGTCAGATATCATATATTCAGGCATTTTGATTGCTGCGTGGTTTCGTCTCGTTGAAATTTCTCCATCAAACAGCAATGTCAGTTGAAAGAACTATTTTGCCAGGTCAAACCGATGCGTAAATCAGAACAGTCCGACCCATATGACGTTGCAATTGTAGGCGGAGGCCCATCTGGTCGAATTGCGGCACTGGTGCTTGCAAGACAGGGTTTTTCGACTGTTTTGATAGCCCCGCCTGGCTCAGCGACAGATGGAAGAACGACAGCGCTCTGGCAGCAATCGATAGCCCTCTTGCGGGATATCGGCGTCTGGGAACGCATTGAGGACAATGCGACACCTTTGAAAAAGATGCGTATGGTTGATGACACAGGCAGACTTATCCGTGCTCCAGAAGTGGAGTTCGATAGTGCTGAATTGGGCCTGAAAGAGTTTGGTTTCAATATTTTAAACTGGGAACTTAATGCAGTACTTCAAGAAGCGTGCGCTGCTCAGTCCGGGCTAACATCCTTTGATGACACCGTGGCGTCAGTCGCGTTTGAAGCTGATCATGCAGCACTACACACCGAAGGAGGAAGACCTATTCGGGCAAAGCTCGCTGTTGCTGCGGATGGCAGAAACTCGCTGCTGCGTGAAACGGCTGGAATTAAGGTTCGCCGATGGTCCTACCCTCAAAACGCGGTTGTTCTCAACCTTGAGCACAGTTTGCCACACCAGCACGTCTCCACAGAGTTTCACACAGCGACCGGTCCGTTTACCTTGGTCCCGTTGGAAGGGCGGAAGTCTTCGCTGGTTTGTGTCGAAACTGCAGAAGGTGCGAGTGAACTTCTGGCGATGAAGCCTGCTGATCTGGAATTGGAACTTGAACAACGATCACATTCCATTCTGGGGCGTTTGAAACTGGCGTCAAAGCCACAGCGTTTTCCCTTGTCGGGTTTGGCAGCAAGGCAGCTCGTTGCCAATCGACTGGCACTTATTGGGGAAACCGCCCATGTTTTTCCTCCGATTGGAGCTCAGGGACTAAATCTATCGCTTCGCGACATCATCGATCTGTCCCACCTGCTCGCTTCAGCTGTCGGAAAAGGTCAAGACATAGGCGACCTTTCAGTTTTGAAAAGCTACGAAACCAAGCGTTTGCAGGATATTCGGTCACGAACCAATGCAGTAGACGCTTTGAACAGATCTTTGTTGACGGACTTTCTTCCGGTACAGATTGCAAGGAGTGTCAGCATGTATATGGCTGGCAAGCTCGGACCGTTCCGCAGGCTTTTGATGAAAGAGGGAATGTCTCCAGGAACGGGATTCCGGCTTCGGGGTTAACCCCGCAAATTGCTTTCATCGCTTTGCCCTGCCCCGTTTCCCAACGTGATACGTCAGCGCCATTGTGATCATTTGACTGATTTCCTCTTTAGGTATCGGACCATCGAGCCTGAAATGCACGCTGCGATCCCCACCAAAGATCAAGTGTGGATACATGGCGCGCCACTCCGACACCAGAGAAGACTGGCAATTGACGTAAAATGCGTAGTCGCCGCTATCGGATTTGTCCTGGTCGATCCGAATTGTTGTTCCAGACTTGGGTCTAACAGTGAGATAGCTTGGTTGCCCCCATTTCAACGTCTCCTCCAGGACACCAACATTGTCGTTTTGTTCCGCAGTTTCGAAGATAATAGACCGTAGTTCCAAAAGAGCTGATCTCAGTTCGTCAGGATAGGTTTCGATCATCCGCAGCACTTCCGGATTTTCAACCATATGGGACATAGGGACACCTGAGTGATTTCAACATGAAGTTCCATCTTATCTGAGACGAATGTGATCTTGAAACAGGTTATCCTATTGGCAGGAAACCGCTTGTAATTGCCCAGATGAACGCTGTTACAGTGATGATGGAAACAGCCGTTCCGATCAGCACAAAGCTGGAGGCACGTTGCACATAGATTCCATATTGCTGGGCGAGCACAAATACATTTGTGGCTGGCGGCAGACAGGACATCAAAACAGCCGTTGCGACCCAGTTTGGGTCGAACCCGCCCATCCAGGAGAGCAGCAAAAAAATCAAAATGGGATGCACCAGGAGCTTTACAGACAGCACCAGCGGCAGCTCTAGAGGAATGCGTCCAACTGGACGCAACGCAATAGTCACGCCCATGGCAAATAGCGCGCAAGGCGCTGCTGCGTTGCTTAGAAAGTTTAACAAGGTGTCTAGCGCTTGCGGGGGCCTAAATTCCACCGCCGCTGCCAGTACACCTGCTATCGTTGCCAGGATAAACGGGTGCGTGAAAATGCGAAATCCGATCTGCTTCAGCGTCCCGACAAATGTTTCGTTTTCTGTACCGGCAAGTGCCATCAGCATAGGCGCCAGTATGAACATAAGCGCATTGTCGAAGGTAAGGATAAGTGCGGTTGGAACCGTCGCCTGCTCACCCAGTACTGCCAAGGTCAACCCCGGGCCCATGTAGCCTACGTTGGAATAGGCGCCGGCAATTCCCAGGATTGTTGATTCACCGATACTGCCGCGTGTGGCGACTACTCCTATGCAAAACGAGATTGCAAAAACTATGTAGGTTGTAAAAGTTGTTGCTGCGATGAAAGAAACGTTTGCAAGTTGTTCAATGGGGGTCTCGGACAGAAGACGGAAGAACAATGCAGGTAGGGCAAGATAAACGACGAAAAAGTTCATCCAGCTCAGCCCGTTTTCTGGAATATTCCGAAGTTTACCCGCCCCGAAACCCAGCAAAATCAAGCCAAAAAATGGTAGTGCGAGAGAGAAAACGTCTAGCATTCGGCTTCCAGAGAATTGTTTGCTTGTTGATGTGGTTGAAACGGGAAATTGAAGACGCTTGCATCTTCTTTCGAGCTTGGCTATGGACGCGTGGCTAACAGTTCAACGCGACTATCGGTATTCCAATCAGGTCTTAAGCTGCGTCGCAAGGGCACTATTGCGCACACTAGATTGAATGATGCCTTGTCTGTGCAATTGGCTCCAGAAGTTGAGAGAACCGGGTTTTAATGTCACGTAAAATCAGACAGCGTAAGTACGCAAAGTTGATTGCTGTCCAGAACTGGCTGGAAGGCGTCGCTCTGCACGCAGCGATCTGGTTGTTTCGTCTCATTCCGGTCGACGTTGCTTCGCGTTTGATGGGGTTCTCCTGGCGCAAGCTGGCACCAATGAATGCGCGGCACAAGCGTGCAATTCGTCACCTGGCAATTGCGTTCCCTGAAATGAATCCAGAGGACAGGGAAAAGATTGTTCTCGGCATGTGGGAAAATCTTGGTCGCGTTGCGGCAGAGACTTTCCATGTTGACAGGCTGCTTAAACAGGATTTTCGCTTCGAGGCCGTCCCTGATGAAACAACCGAGCAGGTTCTGCGGGGAGAGAAAGCTTGTTTGTTCGTTTCCTTCCACAGCGCCAATTGGGAACTTTGTGTCCAGCCGGCCGTACGTCAGGGCGTGGAGATTACGGGCGTTTACCAGCAGCTTCGAAATCCCGAAGCGGACAAGGCGTTAAGTTCATTGCGTCATGACCTCTACAAAGGTGGGCTTCTGTCCAAAGGCCATCAAACCGCACGCAAAATTCTCAGCACGCTGAAATCCGGTGGCGTCGTTGCAATGATGGGTGATTTACGGGAAACCCGCGGTATTCAAGTCCCTTTCTTTGGCCAGATGGCTTATGCAAACACTGTTCCTGCATCTCTTGCCAGAGCCTGTAATGTCCCGATCGTATTGGGACGTGTTATTCGGACAAATGGCGTGAATTTTCGCATCGAAACCAAAACGGTTTTAGTCCCCCGCACCGATGATCGCCAGGCTGATATTGAGACGACCACTGCAGAGATGCATGCGATATTCGAAGATTGGATCCGAGGGCATCCTGACCAATGGATGTGGATTCACAGGAAATGGGCGCCACCTGGCAAAAATTCTGCTCAAAAACATGCTCGACGTGCGGCGGTTGCCAAGATTGGCAACCAATAACGGACGTTCTCCTTTCGGCGGATGGTTGCAGCGCAGCATTAGCGCTATAGCTATTGGCAATAGAAGGTGGAGGAAAACTGTTTCATGAAGACCCCAAGCGCATTTTACAAGCCGCTCGCAATTGGTGCACCTGCGCCTTTCCGTGATCTTCCCCTTTCGCTTGAGCGCATGATCCACTTTGTACCGCCGCATATAGAAAAGTTGCGTGCAAAGGTTCCGGATCTGATCCAAAAAGTCGATGTCGTGCTTGGTAACCTTGAAGATGCCATTCCTGCAGATGCAAAAACCGATGCGCGAAACGGCTTTATTCAGATGGCCAGGGACAATGAATTTGGTTCCACGGGACTTTGGACACGCGTTAATTGCCTGAACAGCCCTTGGTTTCTGGATGATTTGATGGAAATTGTGCCGGCTGTTGGCGAAAAACTTGACGTCATCATGCTGCCGAAGGTTGAAGGTGCCTGGGACATTCATTACCTCGATCAGTTGTTGGCGCAATTGGAAGCAAAAGCGGATATCTCCAAACCGATATTGATCCACGCAATCCTAGAGACTGCGGAAGGTGTCAAGAATGTTGAACAGATTGCGGCTGCAAGCCCACGCATGCACGGTATGAGCCTTGGGCCGGCAGACCTGGCGGCTTCCAGAGGAATGAAGACAACCCGCGTTGGTGGGGGGCACCCGGACTACGCTGTACTGTCTGATGGTGGTGAAGGGGTTACCCGTACCGCTTACCAGCAAGACCTTTGGCACTACACTGTCGGAAAGATGGTCGATGCCTGCCTTTCATACGGATTGAAGCCTTTCTACGGTCCCTTTGGTGACTTTTCAGATACCGCTGCGTGTGAAAGCCAGTTCAGAAATGCGTTTCTGATGGGGTGCCTTGGCGCCTGGACTTTGCATCCTTCACAGATCGGAATTGCCAAAACCGTGTTCTCGCCAGACCCGGATGAAGTTGCGTTTGCCAAAAAGATCCTTGATGCAATGCCGGATGGAACCGGCGCGGTCATGATCGATGGAAAAATGCAGGATGATGCTACCTGGAAGCAAGCGAAAGTTATCGTTGACCTGGCCCGACTGGTCGCTTCCAAAGACGCGAGTCTGGCTGAAATCTACAACCTTTAGGAAATCGCAACGCTCGTCTGGTAAAGTTTAATATTACAAAGCTTGCATGGGATTTACTTACAATGTATCTCGCGCAAAGCACGCAGTTAAGCGGACGAGTGATCATGCGAACGGCAAAATTCAGAATAGGTCAAGTCGTCCGGCACCGGATTTACCCGTTCCGTGGTGTGATCTTCGATGTAGACCCGACCTTCAGCAATACCGAAGAGTGGTGGGATGCTATCCCGGAAGACGTCCGCCCTCGGCGCGACCAGCCTTTCTATCACTTGCTCGCTGAAAACGAGGAAACGGAATACGTTGCCTATGTCAGTGAGCAGAACCTTGAGCCTGACATGACCGGTGAGCCCGTTCGTCACCCTCAGGTGGATGAAATCTTCGAAGAGCAGACCGATGGCAGCTATTTGCCGCGTACGGTCGAAATCCACTAACGCAGTAGCGTGAATTTCCTAATTGCTCAAAAATAAAGGCCGGAACAAATTGTTCCGACCTTGTTCGATTTCAAATCAGGAAAAACTTACTGACTTTGCTTTTGTGCGTCGATCAGTTTCTGGCGAGCCTCGTCGGCGCGCTTCTGCAATTCGCTCTGCAACTCTTCCTGACGCGCTTGCAACTCAGCCAAATTCATCGGTTCGCCGTCATAGACTGCCGTAAAGCCGATGAGCGTCATTTTGAAAACGATTTCCTTGGCCTGCTGATTGTAAGGCGAGACCCGCATTTCGCCGCCCTGCTTCATCGCATTGATGAATGTGTCATCAATTGCCAATTCAGCATAACAAGCGTTCGGTGCGCAAATGCTGTATTTGCCCTGGACCGGCTTGCTGTCATCAATTTGAATGCGCAGACCCGGCTGAATCAGGACACCGGTCGGAACAGCGACGAGCAACTTCTTGCGCGCTTCACCTTCGGTTTCCTGAATCGCAATGTTGCTCAGGAACTGACCTGTGTTGGTACGCAGTTCAATGGAAATAAAGCAGATTTCCTTTTGCGTTTTCGGGTTTGTGTTACATGCTTTTGTCCAAGGGCTTTTTTCTTCCTGGGCAATAGCGGAAGTGCCTGCAAGAGAAGACAGGGCCACAAAAGCACCCGCCGCGCATGCGAACAATCCTCTTTTTAAAACACTCTTCATCGAAACGTCCTCAATCGTGCGTGTGCTAAACTTTGGCGTTGTTCTGAGGCATTCCGGTAGCAACCGCAAGTCCCGTGACAACATTCGAGCCGTGAAATCATGGTAAGGCACCCAATTTGGGCAAGAGGGTGACCAAATTGCAACGCAGGCGAAAGCAGAGAAACAAATCTGAATATCTCAGTGTTTCTCCCTTGCACCAGGCGCGCTTGTAAAAACCTTGTGATACCCTCACGTCCGAGAATCAACAGAATTACTGGCGGTGGTTATGCGTTTTTTTGAAAGTTCTGATTGTTCATTTCGCACGGTTTGCGCACGTTTTGCAGCTGCAGTGCTACTAATTTCATCTTCTGCTTCAGCTGTCGTTCCTGCTTCAGCAGACGAGCAAGACGTTCCCTGGACGCATGCAATTTCGATGCATGGCTCGCCTGCCCTCGAACCTGGCGAGTCATTTCCGTATGCCAATCCGAGTGCGCCCAAAGGCGGTACAATCACGTTGGGTGTTCAGGGGACATTTGACAGTCTGAATTCCTTTGTCGTTCAAGGTGGGTGGACTTCGGCTCGCGGGATGCGCGAGCGCCAATTCGGCAACAATATTTTGGAAAGCCTGCTGGTCCGGTCCTACGCTGAACCGTTTTCGTTGTATGGTCTCCTGGCGCAGAAGGTTCGTATGCCTGATAGCCGAGAGTGGATCGAGTTTGAACTTAACCCGGAAGCCAAATTCTCTGATGGCTCACCGGTGACCGTTGAAGACATCATTTTTTCACTGGAAATTATCAGAGACAAAGGACGTCCTCCGTATCGAAATTGGTACGCTTCCATTGTCGAAAAGCAGATCACTGCGCCAAATCGGCTGAAGCTTGTCTTTGAAAATGGCGACAATCGAGAATTGCCGCTGCTAATAGCCCTTGCTCCGATCTTTTCCAAAAAACACACCGACGCCGATAACTTCGACAAATCCTCGTTGAACCCGCCAGTGGGAACAGGACCATATACGTTCAAGACTATCGAGCCGGGTCGCCTTGTCGTTTATGAAAAGAACCCGGACTATTGGGCGAAAGACCTGCCGGTAAAAGCCGGAATTGATAATTTCGATGAGATCCGGATTGAATATTTCCGGGACGAAACAACACTGCAGGAGGCCTTCAAGAAAGGCCTCGTGAGCGCACTTCAATTCAGAGATCCGGCGCGTTGGAAAACAGGTTTTGATTTTCCTGCTGCCCAAAACGGTGATGTGATCAAACAGGCAATTCCGCGCGGCGTTCCAGCGGCAATGCAGGGAATTGCGTTTAATACCCGGCGTGAGCAATTTTCCGACCGCGGCGTTCGCAAAGCTCTTCGCATGCTTTTCGACTTCGAGTGGGTCAACCGAAACCTGTTTTATGGTCTCTATACCCGCACTGCTGGTTACTGGGACAACTCGGAACTATCCTCAATTGGCAGAGCTGCCAGCGAACGGGAAAAAGAGCTGTTGGCGCCATTTCCCGAAGCTGTCGATCCAGAAGTGATGGCAGGTACCTGGCGTCCGGCAGATGCGGATGGCTCAGGTCGCGACCGAAAGGTTCTTCGCGCTGCTCTTGATGAATTTGCCAAGGCTGGGTACAGCCTGAAAGATCGGAAACTGGTGAACGAAACGACCGGAAACCAGCTTTCCTTTGAAATTCTTGCCAAGAATGAAGATGAAGAAAAACTGGCCCTTGCATATGTCAGAACGCTTGAACTTCTCGGTGTTGAGGTAAGTGTTCGCAGCGTTGACCCTTCTCAATTTGAAGATCGTAGAACGAAGCGGGATTTCGATATGGTGTTCAACACCTGGTACGCTTCGCTCTCACCTGGAGCCGAGCAATATGGTCGGTGGTCATCGAAAGCGGCTGACACTGAAGGGTCATTTAACTTCGTTGGAGCCAATGAACCAGCGATAGACGCACTCATTGATGAAATCGTTGCAGCTCGCAGCCGTGTCGACTTTGTCGATGCAGTCAGAGCGTTTGACCGTGTGTTGATATCGGGTGCGTTTGCGGTGCCGCTCTATCACGTATCAGACGACTGGGTAGCTCACTGGAAACAGGTCGTGCCACCGCAGCATCATTCTCTCTACGGGCATGAGTTTGACACATGGTGGTCAGCCTCTGCCAACTAATCGGACCTATGGACGAAAGATAATATGAAAGTAACAAAAGAAAACCTGTCTAAGGAGTATCATGAGAGCGGAGCCTGGTCCGATTTGCCGCTTGACGAACTCTTTAGAAAAACCGCTGCCGAACACCCAACGCGTGTCGCGTTGGTGGATGCACCAGACCGGTCAACCTGGACTGGTGGCGAACCGCGTCAGCTTACATATGCGGAAGCCGACGCTGAAATAGACCGGCTTGCTGCTTTCTACAGCACCGTTGGGCTTTCAGCCGATCATGTGATTGGTGTGCAGTCACCAAACACAGTTGATACGGTCATCGCCGTATTGGCCGCGTTGCGTGCGCATTTGATCATCTCTCCCTTGCCGCTTCACTGGCGGCAAAAGAACGTGCTTGATGCTTTAAATTCGATAGGTGCAAAGGGTTTCATTGCTGCTGACCGGGTTGAAACACGTGATGTCGGCGTGGCAGCCCGCGATGTTGCCGCGGATTTGTTTTCCTTGCGATTTGTATTCGGTCTTGGAAATGAGATCCCCGACGGTCTGATCGAATTGGGTCCTATGCTTGCTGAAATGGGCAACGACCTTGAGTTTGCACCAAGCGAGCGACCGGATGCTGCAGATCACACCGCTACAATCTGTTGGAGCCGCAGCGGCGAAGAGAATGTACCAATTTCAAGGTGTCACAATCACTGGATGGCAGCATCGCAGCTTGTTGTCCACGAAGCGCACATCAAGGAAGCCAGTTCAATTCTCATTCCATACTCTCTCAGTGGATTGACAGGTCTGGGAGCGGGACTTGTACCTTGGCTTCAAACTGGCGGTACGCTTTATCTTCACCACCCGACGTCACTTTCAAATCTTGCAGAACACGCAAATGAAGTTGGTGCTGACGTCGTGATGACACCAGGCCCATTGGCGCAGTCATTGGACAGGCAGCTTGAGAACAACGATTGCACTGTGTTGGCTGCATGGAATATTTCCTCACCCCACCCCACGACGTTTGTAGCGCGACGACGAATAGTTGATTTGCACATAGCAGATGAATTTGCGTTGGTCGCAAAGGCGAGAGGCCCTTCGGCAAAGATCAAGGAAACAGCGCTGGGAAAGCACTGCGGGCCGAACGGGTGTGAAAACGGGCCAGCCCTTCTTGAGATTGCTGTTGCTGATGAAGTCGAAAAGCAGACACCCACGCTGCTTGTGAAGGGACCATTGGTTCCTGAGATCGGGTGGCGCACCATCAATGGCGAACAAAGGCGCGTCAGATGGGAAGGCAACGGATTTTTGAATACCAACATCAAGGTTGAATTGATGGAGGGAGGGATCGCCGGTTTTGGTATCCCTGGCATCTATGCCCTTGGAACTGGAAACCTAGAAACCATTGATTTGGTTTATGCAGGTTATCCTGGAATACGAGAGGCTGCTGCCTTCGTTGTTGAGGACCCTGTCGTTGGGGCTAGAATGTATGCAGCATTGGTGCCTGAGGCTGGAAATGTTCCGGATGCAGGTGCATTCTTTGCTTATCTGGATGCAGAAGGTGTGGATTTGGCAAAAATTCCTCACCGTGTGCTGATTTTGCAATCATTGCCGCAGAATTCGGATGGAACGATTTGTCGTGAACGTTTGACCTTGAGGACACAGCGGTTACCTGCCGCAGTGGCATGAGTGGGGACAGGGAATGGACGTTGAAACCTCGCTTTCGTGGCGCGGACCTTATTGGTATGCAGGGCGGCGTCCCCGGCGCAACAGCGTAGGCGACACTCCAGAAGACTTGGATGTTTCTCTTCTGAGTATGTATGAGCGTGGCAGCGAACCACCTACGGCTCTGCCCGCAGCCATCGTCGTCGATCCGGCCGGAATGCCATACACCGGATCCGAGGGTTTTTTCGGCTGGCTGATGAATCTGATACGCAAGCTTCCTTGCGAAGTCCCCTTTTACGTCCTGACAAGCAGCGATGAAGAACTGCCGGAAGATATTCAGGCAACTGCAATCATTGATCGGGTCGTGCCGGATGACGTTCTGTTGATGCTTATCTGTATTCACCAGCGCGCTCTTTTGCGGTCGGAGGAAGCACAACTTCGGCGTCGTATTTTTGGCCGAATTCCCGGTTTCGGTAGCGCGCCTCACCATTCTGGCACAAGCAGTCTGCTCGTCGTTGGCCTCAGTGGACGTTTTCTTGAATGGCAGGATGCAAGCGAACAGAAAGTTGAGGTTGTCGGTGCGTTTGATGGCAATATGGCCGTTGAGTTCATGTCCAAACGCGCTTTTGATGCAGTTGTCGTCGACGCTCCGTTCGACGATGCAATAGACTACATGCAGCAAATTCGCAGAGACGCCCGCTTTGCCGGCTTGCCCGTTTTGGCCGTCTGCGAAGGCGAGGAAGACACCGTTAGCCTGTTTCGCAATGGCGCATCTGACGTGCTTGTCGGGGAAAACCTCAAGGAAACACTCTCGCGACGCCTCGTGTCCGCACTCAGGTTCGGGAAACGTCGCAGGCTAGCTGATCGGATACTTGCCGAAAGTCATATGTGGCTGCGTCAACAAATCAACGAAGGCGGCCTTGGTGTTGAGTACTACACAAACTATCTGGAGACCTGCAGCAATGCCTTGGCCGTGCGAGGGCTTGACCTTTGGGAGATACGGCTCTTGCCTGAGAACTTCGGGTACACTGTCTCATCGCATGAAGAGCGCAATGAAATTTTTCGTACACTCCTATCCATCGCCGACGCAACCAGCCGCGACGAAGACCTCGTGTGTTTGGTGCATGAATTTGGACCGGTCGCAGTTCTTAAAAACGAAGCCGGAACAGCGCGTCTGCAAAAACGGATCAATTCGATACTAACCCATACAAACTTGTGAAAATGGTTCGGACAAACTTGCGCCGTTAATTTGGGGTTGGATTCTCGAATAAATTCACTAGCTTCGATTGAAGTCAGTTCAAAAAGTTGGATCCTTAATGACCGATGTGCATCCCCTCACCGTTGACGTCGTCTCCGATGTAATGTGCCCCTGGTGCTACATCGGGAAAAAGAGGCTCGATGCAGCGATACGGTCAGTACCACAGCTTAATGTTCAAGTCCGTTGGCATCCATTTCAACTCGATGCAACCTTGCCAAAAACTGGTAAGGACAGACAGCAATATCTCAGCGACAAGTTTGGTGGGATAGAACGTGCCAATGCTATCTACAGCCAGATTAAAGCTGCAGGTTTGGAAGAAGGTATCGACTTTGCGTTCGACGCAATAAAACTGTCTCCCAATACACTGGATTGCCACCGTTTGATCCTTTGGTCCCGTGCCGATGACCTGCAGAACGAAGTCGCAGAGCGGCTGTTCAAGGCCTATTTTCTCGATGGAGAGGATTTGACCAAATCTGAAACGCTTGTGCGTATTTCGGATGAAGCGGGAATGGAATCGGACCTCGTTGAGCAACTGTTTGAAACAGAAACAGATCTCGACAAAATTCTGGCTGGAATTCAGAAGGCTCAGGAATCCGGAGTCACCGGTGTTCCGTGTTTCATCATTGACGGAAGGTTTGTGCTGGCGGGTGCAGAGAAAGCCGAAACTCTTGCGGCGGCACTGATCCACGCAGAAGAAACCCGTACCAATGAGGAAGCGGAGATTTCAAACTAGATCAAGACCGAATGGTTCAAGGCGTTGACAAGGTTCCAAGTTTCTTTAGCCAGGTAAAACGAGAAGGTCTGTCGGACGAGGAAACTTGTGTTCAAGATGAACATATCGGTTTCAAAAAAACGCAATGCATCAGTATTCCGAAAACAAAAAAGCCCCGCAATTAGCGGGGCTTTTCTTTTTTTCAGGCAAATTGGCAACTTCGCAGATCATCCCTTCAGGATGGAGCGACCGGCGTAAATAGCTTGCGGGCCGAGTTCTTCTTCAATACGAAGCAGCTGGTTGTATTTGGCAAGCCGATCGGAGCGTGCGAGAGAGCCTGTTTTGATTTGACCGCAATTTGTAGCAACGGCGAGATCAGCAATTGTCGAATCTTCTGTTTCACCTGAACGGTGAGACATGACTGCCGTATATGCAGCCTTGTGGGCCGTTTCGACTGCATCGAGCGTTTCAGACAGTGTTCCAATCTGGTTGACCTTGATCAGGATCGAATTGGCAACGCCCATGTCGATACCTTTGCGCAGACGTTCCGAATTGGTCACGAACAGATCGTCACCCACAAGCTGGCACTTGTTACCGGTGAGGTCAGTGGCTGCCTTCCAACCGTCCCAGTCGTCTTCCGCCAGACCATCTTCGATTGAAATGATCGGGTAACGGTTGACGAGATCGTCCAGGTATTTGGCCATTTCTTCGGGAGCGAGTGTTTTGCCCTCTCCTTCCAGAACGTATTTTCCGTCTTTGAAGAATTCCGTTGATGCTGCATCAAGCGCCAAGAACACGTCTTCACCCGGCTTGTAACCCGCGGCTTCAATGGACTTCATGACAAAGCCAATCGCAGCATCCGTGGATTCAAGGTTTGGCGCAAAACCACCTTCATCACCGACGTTGGTGTTGTGGCCAGCGTTATTCAGCGCCTTCTTCAGGGTGTGGAAAATTTCAGTACCCATGCGGACCGCTTCGCCGAGCGTCTCAGCGCCAACGGGCATGATCATGAATTCCTGGAAGTCGATCGGGTTATCTGCATGTTCACCCCCATTGATGATGTTCATCATGGGAACTGGCAACGTGCGAGCGGAAGTCCCGCCGACATAACGGTAGAGAGGCAGTCCCGATGCTTGTGCGGCGGCGCGGGCTGTCGCAAGGGAAACACCGAGAATTGAGTTGGCGCCGAGACGGGCCTTGTTGCTGGTGCCGTCCAGGTCGATCATCGCCTGATCGATCTGCAGTTGATCTTCTGCGTCCAGTCCGCCGATCGTTTCGAAGATCTCTCCATTTACGGCATCAACGGCTTTTTGCACGCCTTTGCCAAGGTAACGGTCGCCACCATCACGCAGCTCAACAGCCTCGTGGGCACCTGTTGAGGCTCCGGAAGGAACAGCGGCGCGGCCGAAGGAACCGTCTTCGAGGAATACATCGACTTCAACGGTAGGGTTGCCACGGCTGTCAAAGATTTGCCGGCCGACAACATCGATAATTGCGGTCATGGAAAGAACTCCCTTGTCACATGGACCTGAACTGACAGTTTGCCGGCCCAAATGCCGGCAGTTCTAAAGCCAATTGTTTGGCTTGATTTCTGGAGCTCGGCTCCACAAGAAAAAGCCGCACAAAAGTACGGCTAGATTGGACTATTCTGCTGCTACTGGTGTTTTGACCACGTCATCCAGTGCCTTAAGCTGTGAGAGTAGCGCTTCAAAATCGCTGAACCGGACCATGTTTGGACCATCAGATGGCGCATTGTCCGGATCGGGGTGAGTTTCTATGAAGAGCCCCGCCACACCTACGGCCACAGCAGCGCGGGCAAGCACTGGAACCATTGTCCGATCACCACCCGTCGACGCTCCCTGGCCACCAGGCTGCTGCACAGAGTGAGTTGCGTCGAATATGACGGGTGCGCCGGTCTGGGCCATGATCGGCAGCGCCCGCATGTCGCTTACGAGCGTATTATATCCAAAACTTGCACCCCTTTCCGTCAGCATGACATTCGGGTTGCCGGAATCAGTCACCTTGCGAAGAACATTTTTCATGTCCCAGGGAGCCAGAAATTGACCCTTTTTCACATTGACGACTTTTCCGGTATTTGCTGCAGCGACGAGTAAATCAGTCTGCCTGCACAGAAATGCCGGAATCTGCAGTATATCGACAACTTCACCAATCGGATCGCATTGGTCCGCAGCGTGTACGTCTGTCAGGACCGGCATGCCCAAAGTCTCTTTGACTTCCGCGAAAATCGGCAACGCTTCCTTCATGCCCAAGCCACGGCCACCTGATAGTGATGTGCGGTTGGCTTTGTCAAAGGAGGTTTTGAACACCGTCGCAATACCGAGTTTGTCGGTTACTTCCTTGATAAAGGCTGCACACTCCAGCGCGTGTTCACGGCTTTCAAGGGCACACGGACCAGCGATTAAGCTGAATGACGAATTGTTGCTGAATGTGACGTTACCAGCAGATACTTCGCGCTTTGCTTCGGTCATCTTTCACCGTTTTAGGGCAGTATATGGGAGGCATGAAACACGCTATAGAAGGCCTAGCTGCTTCGAACCATGAATTTGCGTGTTGCATAGCGCTCTTTTGCTCAACCCGCAATATCAGGAAGATTTACCTTAGCCGCTCTTAAAGCGATTTAATTTCAGAATACGGTCCCATTTAGGGTGAATAGTCTCACTTTTGTGGGTTCGCTGGAATTTTGCACTGCACAATGCAATCCCGGGGAGAATTGAACGAAAGTTGTATTTTGTTTGAATAATGCGCTCTTTAACCAATCACTCACCTCTAGATGATTTTAAGACGTGAGTTTGGCGTTCCGATTAGATAAATATTGGAACAACAATGAATCATTCAGCTGTATTGCAGCACTGGAAGGCCGGAATGAAAAAAACCATTCGAAAAGCCGTATTACCCGTTGCGGGTCTCGGCACCCGTTTTTTGCCAGCTACGAAGGCTGTTCCAAAGGAAATGCTGACGATCGTGGATCGGCCGATCATTCAGTATGTTGTCGACGAGGCTCGGGCCGCGGGAATTGAACACATCGTATTTGTTACCGGACGAAACAAGCAGGTCATCGAAGATCACTTCGATATGGCTTACGAATTGGAAGATACGCTCAAGGCGCGCAACAAGACCGCAGCGCTTGAATTGCTTGAAGAGCATCGTCCGCAGCCTGGTTCCACCAGTTTTACAAGACAGCAGGCTCCGCTTGGTCTCGGACATGCAATCTGGTGCGCGCGCGATATCATTGGGGATGAGCCTTTTGCGATCCTCCTTCCCGATATGATCATTAAATCAAAGGTCAGCTGTCTCAAGCAGATGGTGGATTTGTATGACCAGACCGGTGGCAATATCATTGCGGTTGAAGAAGTTCCCGACGACCAGACCCACAATTACGGTGTCGTCGAACTCGCAGAAAAAATTAATGATAACGCTAGCCGCATTTCCAATATGGTCGAAAAACCGGCACCTGGCACAGCACCTTCCAACTTGATGATCACCGGACGCTATATTCTTCAGCCCCAGATTTTTGACCTTCTTTCACATCAGGCTTCAGGTGCGGGAGGAGAGATCCAGCTCACGGATAGCATGCTGTCCCTGATGCAGGATCAACACTTCGCCTCGGTCAAATTTGAAGGAACCAGCTATGACTGCGGTAGTAAAACCGGTTTCCTGACTGCCAACATTGCATTTGGCATGGACGACCCGGCACTGGCTGAAGACCTTGTGCCGTTCATGCGGGAAATGATGCAGCGCCCCATTGCTGCGGAATAAAGACAATATCGGCTAGTGGGCTTGAAAAAGCGCAACAGAACCGATTAGGAGTGGCCGGGTCACTGTCTGGTGGGCTGGCCTTTCTCATTTCAGGAACCCCGATGTCCCAACAATCTAGCTATATGAAAAAAATTGCAGTCATAGGCCTCGGATATGTCGGACTACCAGTGGCGGTTTCATTTGCTTCCAAAGGTTTTGATGTGCTCGGCTTTGATATCAGCCCAAAAAGGCTTTCGGAGCTGAAAAAGGGACAGGACAGCACATCATCTGTTAGTGCTGAAGACCTCTCGACTGACACTCTGACATTTTCCGCAAATGAGGAAGACCTTTGCGACCGGGATGTTCTGATTGTCGCTGTGCCAACGCCTGTCGATCAGACCAAGAAACCCGATTTGTCTCCATTCAAGAGTGCAGCAGAAACTGTCGGTCGCAACATGAAACCCGATGCCGTCGTTGTCTTTGAATCGACAGTTTATCCCGGTGCTACCGAAGAGGTAGCTGCCCCGCTGCTTGAACAGACGTCGGGTCTTGAACTGGGGCGGAATTTTGAGATTGGTTATTCGCCGGAACGCATTAACCCGGGTGACAAACAACGTGGATTTTCAGACATCACCAAGATCGTTTCCGCATCGTCTGACAAAACCGCAAAGATGCTTGCTGAGCTATATGGTTCAGTTGTGACCGCAGGTATTCACCTGGCTCCCTCCATAAAAGTCGCGGAGGCGTCCAAGGTTATTGAAAATACCCAACGTGACCTGAACATCGCGCTGATGAACGAACTCTCGATGCTCTTTCAGCAACTCGATATAGACACGCGTGATGTGCTGGCTGGATCTGGAACCAAATGGAATTTTCTGCCATTCCAACCCGGTCTGGTGGGTGGTCATTGCATTGGTGTTGACCCTTATTACCTTACCCATAAGGCTCACGAGATCGGAATGACACCGCAGGTTATCCTGGCGGGCCGCGGAACGAACGAAGCAATGCCAGCCTTTGTTGCGGGCAAGATCATTCAGGAGGGCGTAAAGCTCGGTCTTCCGACACCTCCAAAAATTGCGATTCTTGGTGTCACCTACAAGGCAGATGTTCCCGACACCCGTAATTCCAAAGTTGTGGATCTGGTACGGGAACTTGAAAAGTTTGGTGCTGATGTTGCAGTGCATGATCCCTTGGCTGATCCAGCGGAGGTGAAAGCTGAATATGGAATCACTCTTTCAAACTATGAAACGTTGTTTGGCGCCAATGTTGTGGTGTTGGCAGTTCCACATTCGTACTATTTACAAGGGCAAAACGGTTGGGGAAAAATTGGCGGCATTTTGAATAACACAATAGGTTTGGTCGCCGATATTCCTGCTCTTCTGGATCGTGACAATATTCCCGATGGAATTACACTTTGGCGCCTTTGAGTTAACTGTTGTTCTTACAATGTTTCTGCAATTTTCTATAGAAAAAGTAATGCGTCCATAAAATCGCCGAATGATAATCGTCGTGACTTCTATTTGTATTGTTTCGGGGATTACTCCAATTTTAGCATTCTGAAAAGGTTTTTGAATAGCATAATGATCGTGTTTCGTGAAAGGAGACGCTGATCATGAAGAATAGAAAATTCTGGAAGATCGTAGCAACGGCTATCATCGGCACTGCATTGGTGACAGGTTCCGCGCTCGCAGAGACTTCCCTGGACAGCAGTGCATTTCAAAAAATCATCAAAAACCAGATGAACGCATTTGCGTCCGGTAATGCACGTGAGGCGTTTTCTCTAGCAACACCTTCCATGCAACAGCGCTTTGGATCACCAGAGTTTTTCATGGAAATGGTTCGGCAAGGATATCAACCGGTCTATAAACCCAAAAGCGTAACCTTCGGCCAGTCACGGATGACAAAAATAGGTCCTACTCAGGAGGTCTATGTCACGGGTCCCAAAGGCAAGGACTGGTTAGCGCTGTACAGTTTTAAAATGGAAGAAGATGGTACCTGGCGGATTTCAGGTTGCTACCTGAAACAAGCGAAGAACGTGTCCGCTTAGTCAATGATATGAAAATCAATTTCCCGCTCTAGCCTAGAGAGCGGGAATATCACCTTTTGCCCAGTCTGCCTTGGTCTGAGCATAGAAGTCCTCAAATCGGCCTTGCTCGATCGCTTCCCGCATTCCCAGCATGAGCTGCTGATAGTAGGCAAGGTTATTCCATGTGAGCAACATGCCAGCAAGTCCCTCGCCTGCCCTCACTAGGTGATGGAGGTAAGCGCGACTGTAGGTACTGGTTGCCGGACAATCATTACCTTCGTCCAAAGATCTCGGATCGTCTTGATGTCGGGCATTCTTCAGGTTCACTTTTCCGTACCGCGTATATGCGAGACCATGCCGTCCGGCCCGTGTCGGCATCACACAATCGAACTGATCAATGCCACGTTTCACGCTTTCCAACAGGTCGTCCGGCGTGCCGACACCCATTAGATATCGCGGCTTGCCTGTCGGCATGACGGGCGTGGTGATATCAAGCATGCGCAGCATAACTTCTTGCGGTTCACCAACGGCAAGACCGCCGACGGAATAGCCTTCAAATGGCATTTTTCCGAGCTCTTCAGCTGAACGAATTCGCAGGTCCGGCTGATCACCACCCTGAACAATACCGTAAAGGCCCTGTCCCTTGAGCGGACCATTCATTTCTTCAAATTGCCTGCGGGATCGCTCCGCCCATCTGAGCGACAATTCCATGGCTCTTTGAATTTCTTCCTTTGGACTTGGCAACTTGATGCATTCATCGAGCTGCATCTGGATGTCAGAACCGAGAAGCCCCTGAATTTCGATCGAACGCTCAGGTGTCAAATGGTGTTTGCTGCCATCGATGTGGCTTTGAAAACGAACGCCATCCTCATCAAGTTTGCGAAGCTGTGCAAGAGACATGACTTGAAAGCCACCGCTGTCGGTCAGAATCGTGTGTGGCCAGTTCATGAACTTGTGCAGACCACCTAGCCGCGCAACCCTTTCAGCAGTTGGGCGCAACATCAGGTGATAGGTGTTACCGAGAACGACGTCAGCACCTGTTTGACGAACCTGTTCCGGGTACATGGCCTTGACGGTGCCTTGTGTTCCGACGGGCATGAACACAGGTGTGTTGACAATTCCATGAGGCGTTGAGATTTCACCGCGTCTCGCCATGCCGTCTGTTTTGATCAGCTTGAAGCCAAATTTCTTATTGTTGTCTGACATGGCCCAATCCTTAAACGGCGTTTTCTTGCGGGAACAGAAGTGATGCGTCCCCATAACTGTAAAACCGATACTTGCCCGCAACTGCGTGAGTATAGGCCGCTCTCATGGTTTCCAGGCCAGCAAATGCAGAAACCAGCATGAACAAGGTTGATCGCGGCAAATGAAAATTCGTCATCAAGGCATCGATTGCCTTGAAACGATATCCCGGCGTAATGAAGATGGTGGTTTCACCGGCAAATGGAGAGATCTTGCCGGTCGCTTGCGCAGAACTCTCCAAAATTCGCAATGAGGTTGTACCAACTCCTACGACCTTGTTACCACGCGCCTTTACAGCTCGAAGGGCAGCCGCTGTTTCAGCCGAAACTTCACCCCATTCTGCATGCATGGCGTGATCTTCGGTATCATCAGCTTTCACAGGGAGGAAGGTTCCCGCGCCGACATGCAAGGTTACCTTGTGTTGCTCGATCCCGCGGTCTTTCAAGGCATCTAACAAGTCCGGCGTAAAATGAAGCCCTGCAGTTGGAGCCGCAACAGCTCCGTCTCTGTCCGCAAATATCGTCTGGTAATCACTACGGTCCTGTTCGTCTTCACCGCGCTTTTGGGCAATATAAGGCGGCAGTGGAATGTGCCCCACAAGCGCGATTGCAGCGTCAAGTTCAGCGCCCGAGCGATCGAATACCAGTAGGACTTCGCCGCCCTCAGATTTTTCGGCAACGCGCGCTTTCAACGCGGTCGTCTCGTTTTCAAAAACGACTGTGTCATCAACTTGCAGTTTCTTTGCAGGCCTGACAAACGCTCGCCATTGATCCGGGCCGGACCGCAGATGTAAAGTCGCGCCAATTTTGGCAACCACGTCGCCTCGGGCACGTATTCCTTCAAGTTGCGCGGGAATGACCTTGGTATCATTGAAAACCAGGGCATCTCCGGGTTCGAGCAGTACGGGAAGATCCCGCACGCCCATATCGTTCAACGTTGGTTCTTCTTGCGGACGCACAACAAGCATGCGCGCGGCATCGCGCGGGCGTGCGGGACGAAGCGCTATTCGCTCATTGGGTAGATCGAAATCGAATTGCTCGACGCGCATGGCGCTTTTTAACCGTGTATTTGCGGGATGTGCCAGTTCATTCAAATACCGAGTAATCGCCTCGAAAACTGGTGAGTTCAATCTGCGGCTCTTAAAGGGGGAGCCAGTCAAGGTCAACACTGTGCTGAAAGTTTCAAGATATGAGTAGAAATCAAAGTCGACATGAAAGACGGAGGAAGTGCCAGGACGGCTTTAGACGAACTCAAAGTTTCGTTTCACAGTCGAAAAACCCATAAACGAAGCAGCGCGGGCCAATGACCCGCGCTGAATTCTTTCAAATTGTCTGATCTGATCAGGAAGCGTCGGCAGCAACCTTGATCGAAACAATGTTGTCCGGATCAACAACAGGTTCGCCACGTTTGATCTTGTCGACATTTTCCATGCCTTCAATCACCTGACCCCAGACAGAATATTGTCCGTCAAGCCAGGGAGCGTCTGTAAAGCAGATGTAGAACTGGCTGTCGCCTGAATTTGGATCCATTGCGCGCGCCATGGAACACGTACCACGCGTATGTTTTTCCTTGCTGAATTCTGCTTTCAGTTTTTGACCTGATCCACCAGTACCGGTGCCTTGCGGGCAGCCTGTCTGTGCCATGAAGCCGTCAATGACGCGATGGAATACGATACCGTCATAAAATCCCTCGCGAACAAGTTCCTTGATGCGGGCAACATGTCCAGGGGCCAGGTCCGGCTTCATTTCGATAACGATCGATCCCTGGCTTGTTTCCATGAGCAATGTGTTTTCGGCGTCTTTGATGTCAGCCATTATTTTCTCCTAAGTGTTTATTTTGCAAGTGTCGCCAGGCTCATTGAGCGTCTGCTGCGACTTGCATCTTGATGATCTTGTCTGGGTTCGCTGGTGGTTCACCAGGGGTGATGTTGTCGACCAAATTCATGCCATCAACGACTTCACCAAAGACCGTGTACTGGCCGTTCAGCCAGTCGCCGTCTGCAAACATGATGAAGAATTGTGAGTTGGCACTGTTTGGACTCGACGAGCGCGCCATGCCGAGCGTTCCGCGCTTGAATGGCGCCTTGGAAAACTCGGCCTTGAGGTCGCGTTCCTCGGAGCCACCCATTCCGGTGCCCGTCGGGTCGCCAGTTTGAGCCATAAAGCCATTAATTACCCGGTGAAACACGATGCCATCATAAAACCCCTCACGCGTGAGTTTCTTGATGCGTTCGACATGTTTTGGCGCAAGATCAGGACGAAGCTGGATAACCACGCGTCCGTCTTTCAAGTCGAGAAACAGCGTATTTTCAGGGTCAGTCCCTTGAGCACCGCCGGTGGCGGGCAGAATTATCAAGGACACGAGAAAGACCAATGTTGCAAAAAGTCGTGACACTGGAGACTCCTAAGGTTCAGGTCTGATGATTTAACTACTCGCCGGAACTTGCTCGTCGGCGAAGAGGTTCCGCCACTGGGTCCGGCACAAATGCGGAGATTTCTCCGCCCATTTTTGCGATTTGTCTCACCAAGGTGGCAGTGATGTGGCGAACATTGGGGGAAGCAGGCAAAAACACGGTTCTGATATCTGGTTCAAGTGTGCCGTTCATTCCGGCCATCTGCATTTCATAGTCAAGGTCCGTACCATCTCTCAATCCACGTACGAGATACGCAGCTCTCTGATTTCGCGCGGTATTGATGACGAGGTCGGAAAATGAAATCACATCAATTCGACTTGCTTCATCTTGCGAAAACTCCGCACGCGCGGAAGCGTGGATCAATTCAACCCGTTCTTCAAAAGAGAACAATGGAGCCTTGCCGGGATGTATCCCGATTGCAACGACGACCTTGTCTGCTAACGCCAATGACTGGCGCAAAATGTCCATGTGGCCGTTGGTAACCGGATCGAAGGATCCTGGATAAAGAGCAATACGTGTCATGGTTCTTCCATACTCCGCCAATTGCCTCCCTTCAAGAGAACGTGCGGTTCAATATGCCTTTTTTGGCCCAAAGGACATTTTGTGATGGTCATCACATTGTTCTTGCCAAGCCTGGGGCAATGTCGGGTCATCGAATTTGAATGGCGTGAGCAGGAGCCAAGGTAATGAGGAGCAATAATTCAATCGACCAAACCGCGACACAAAATGCGGTGCGGCCTTTTACAATTCAGGCGAAAGCGGCTGACCCCGCAGCCCACTTCAAAATGGCTGCTGTCTTCGTGCTGGCATTACTCACAATTATTGCAGCAGGCACGATGAGCATGTATCCAAGCAAAGCATCGCAGGCTGAAGAACTCACTACTTTGACGACACAGGGTTTGACAGCAATGAAATCCGACCGTGCCGTAAAAACCGGTTCAGGTAGCAAATGTGATGCACAAGCTTGGGGCGCATGGAGCGCGGATTGCGCAGCGGCGATCTCTGGAGCAAGCAAAGTACGCAAGGTTTCCTTTGTTACGGTCGAGAAATCTTCGCCAAGCGTAAATGAGACAATTTTGGCGCGGTATCCTGCGGCCAACTGATCTGAAAAGACCTTCATCCCCATAAACGGCAAACAGCGGCTCAGGTTCCACCCTAGCCGCTGTTGTCGTCTTTGAAGATACTAATCTAAGTTTCAGTCTTCAGAAGGTGTTTCACCTTCGTCCTTGGAAGCGTCGTCAGTGTTGGGGGTTCCATCATCACCTTCGGCATCACCTTCGGTTGCCTCAACCTCTTCTTCATCGATCTCATCGTCTTCATCGACCTCAGAGATACCTTCCACGGCGACGACTTTTTCACCCTCACCTGTCTTGAAGACGATGACGCCTTGCGTTGCCCGGCCGGCGATACGAATGCCATCCACTGGACAGCGGATTAGCTGTCCACCGTCGGTCACCAACATGATCTGATGACTGTCCTCAACAGGGAACGACGCTACAAGGCCGCCATTCCGATCATTTACGGCCATAGCCGTAATGCCTTTTCCGCCACGACCCGTTACGCGGTATTCAAATGACGAAGTTCTTTTGCCGTAGCCATTTTCGGAAATGGTGAGAATGATTTGCTCCGCAGCGCTCATCTGCGCATATCTTTCTTGAGGCAAACTGCTTGCGGCGACACCCTCTTCATCAATTTCGTTTCCAATGTCGTCTGCTTCACCGCGCATCGCACGAGATAGCTTCAGATACGCCGCGCGTTCTTCCGCATCCACATCGATGTGGTGAAGGATCTGCATCGAAATTATGTTGTCACCATCAGCAAGCCGAATACCGCGCACGCCGACTGAATTACGACCAGCAAAGACACGCACGTCAGTAACCGGGAACCGGATACATTGACCAAAATTGGTCGTCAGCATGACATCAGAGTGCTCTGAACAGGTATCGACACCTACAATTCCGTCGCCCTCCTCGAGCTTCATTGCGATCTTGCCGTTTCGATTGATGTTTACAAAGTCGGAGAGCTTGTTCCGACGGACAGTTCCACGAATGGTCGCAAACATCACATCGAGGTTTGCCCAGCTGTCCTCATCCTCTGGTAGCGGCAAGATGGAAGTGATTTGTTCGCCCTGCTCAAGCGGCAACATGTTCACAAGTGCCTTGCCTCTTGCGGTAGGGCCACCAAGCGGCAGACGATAGACTTTCATCTTGTAGCAAATGCCGCGCGAGGAGAAGAAAAGGACGGGCGTGTGGGTGTTGGCAACAAAGAGACGGGTTACAAAATCCTCTTCTTTGGTCGCCATGCCAGATCGGCCTTTACCACCGCGTCTTTGCGCCCGATATGTGGCGAGCGGGACACGCTTGATGTAACCACTATGGGAAACGGTTACGACCATGTCTTCGCGCTGGATCAGATCCTCTTCGTCAAAGTCCGCACCACCTTCAACAATCTCGGTTCTGCGCGGCGTTGCGAATTCTTCACGAATTTCCAGCATTTCGTTGCGAACAATTTCCTGGATCCTTGCGCGCGAACGAAGAATGTCGAGGAAATCCGAAATTTCGGCACCTATCTTCTTAAGCTCATCATCGATCTCGTCCCGGCCAAGAGCAGTCAACCGCTGTAGACGAAGCTCCAGAATTGCACGGGCTTGTTCTTCCGAAAGTTTGTATGTGCCATCTTCGCTAACCTGATGACGCGGGTCATCAATGAGGCGGATGAGCGGCTCCACATCACGTGCGGGCCAATCCCGCTCCATCAACTGGCCTCTCGCGGTAGCAGGGTCAGGTGCGGTGCGTATCAGCTGGATGACTTCATCGATATTTGCGACCGCAATACCCAAACCAACCAAGATATGGGCTCTGTCGCGTGCCTTTTTCAGCAAGTAGCGCGTCCGGCGCTGAACGACTTCCTCCCGGAATGCCACAAAAGCACGCAGCATGTCAGAAAGGTTCATCTGTTCCGGCTTGCCGCCGTTCAGTGCCACAATGTTTGCGCCAAACGATGTCTGCAGTTGGCTGAAGCGATAAAGCTGGTTCAGAACGACATCCGGTACTGCGTCGCGTTTGAGCTCAATCACAACCCGCATCCCTGAGCGGTCGCTCTCGTCGCGAATATCGGAAATTCCTTCGACGCGTTTATCGCGCACAAGTTCGGCGATCTTTTCGATCATCGTCGACTTGTTTACCTGATACGGGATTTCGGAAACAATCAGCGCATCGCGATCTTTCCGGACCTCCTCGATATCCACTTTTGCGCGCATCACAACCGACCCACGACCGGATTGATAAGCGTTACGAATTCCGGATCTACCCAGAATCATACCCCCGGTCGGAAAGTCCGGACCTGGTACGATCTGCATCAGATCTTCCAGCGACATTGCCGGATCTTCCATCACGGCAATGGCAGCATCGATGACTTCGCCGAGATTGTGCGGCGGAATGTTGGTTGCCATGCCAACAGCAATTCCGCCTGCGCCATTTACCAGAAGGTTCGGAAATTTCGCTGGAAGAACAACGGGTTCGCTTTCGGAGTTATCGTAGTTCTCCTGGAAATCGACTGTGTCCTTGTCGATGTCATCCAGTAGCCTATGGGCAACTTTTTCAAGACGACACTCAGTGTAACGCATCGCCGCGGCCGGATCGCCGTCAACAGAACCGAAGTTTCCCTGACCGTCGATCAACGGAAGACGAAGCGAAAAGTTCTGTGCCATACGCACAAGCGCATCATAAATCGCGCTATCACCATGCGGGTGATATTTACCCATGACATCGCCAACAACACGGGCGGACTTGCGATACGGCTTGTTCCACTCATAGCCGTTTTCATGCATCGAATAGAGGATGCGGCGGTGGACCGGCTTCAAACCATCCCGAACGTCCGGAAGTGCACGCGATACAATCACGCTCATGGCGTAATCGAGGTAACTGCGCTTCATTTCATCGACGATAGAAATCGGTTTGATATCGGACGGGAGACCGTCTGAAGGGGTGCTGTTGTCCTGGTCGGCCAAGGAAGACACTCATTTGATTGTTATTGCTAACGCTTTTATATCCGATTCAAGTCTGCGTACCAAATCTGAGGCTGTTTTCTGAAAAAGTAAAAATTGTTTTGTAACAACAACTTACAAGAAGTATACACAGGACTTAAAAATGATTTTTGGCCAGCGGGTCGCGGTATATGTGAAACCCCTATAGTAAGGCCGAAAATGAGCCTGAAAATCGCGCTCGGGGACAAGTGATGCTCGACTATTTTATCAATGCCTTCGCCACCCTTTTTGTCACAATCGATCCCGTTGGACTGGCGCCTATGTTTCTTGCCATTACTGCAGGAATGAGCCAAGCAGACCGGCGCCGTGTTGCAATACGCGCAACCTTAACTGCTGCAGGTATTCTCCTGATATTCTACGCAGCGGGACAAACCGTTCTGAACGTACTTGGCATTTCAGTCTCTGCTTTTCGTGTCGCAGGCGGCATCTTGCTATTCATAATTGCGATAGAAATGATTTTCGGCAAACGGCAGGAACGCAAAGCGGAGACCGCTGAAAAGGCCATTGAATCGGATGCGCATCACGGTACGGTCAATGAACTCGCCATATTTCCACTGGCGATCCCCCTGATTTCAGGGCCTGCAACAATTTCCGCAATCATTCTGCTTTCCAGCCAGGCACCGGACCCTCTCACCTATGCAGGTCTTGGCGGGGTTATTGCTGTCATTCTTCTCGCGTGTTTGGGGGCTTTCCTGCTTGCGGACAAGTTGGAGCGTCTTTTGGGCGATACGGCACAACTGGTTATCACCCGTTTGCTTGGTGTTCTGCTCGCTGCACTGTCTGTGCAGTTCGTTGCAGATGGCGTTTTGGCCTTCATTCAAACTTAGCGCGGCAGTACAAGCCTGTAATTTTGAGGTGATTGACCATGTACACTGTCACGCGCCCGAATAATAACTTCTGAAACGTCGTCAGGTACTTCAACGCCTGACAAGGAACGGGTGAACGGTTGCTCTTGGACGTGGGGGTGCAAGAGCACCCGTTCTCCCAATAACTCACCACTTGGTGTGTAGACCTGCCACAAGTCTGCATAATGATCCCAGCCGGTGTCGCCATGCCTCAATGTTACTGAGAAGGTCCAGCGATCCCCGGACATCCGCGCGGTCGCAGTGGTGATTTCGACGTCGCCAGCGATTGCTGGCTCTGGGGAATACATGAAGGTAATCAATGCAAGAAAACTCAGAGTGTACTTTGTAAGATTCATCTGCATCCAAACTCCGCTTGGTATTTGACATTGCCATCATCCCAGAGGACGGGAGCTTGATCATAGTCACGAATGCGTCATAGGCTCGCGCTCAACTTAAACTGTCAGATTCTTTTACGTTAACGGGGGCACTAATGGCCGGGCACGGATCAAAAAAAGTGATTTATGCAGCATTGGTAGGCAATTCGCTGATTGCGGTCACAAAATTTGCTGCGGCTGCCTATACAGGATCCTCGGCGATGCTCTCAGAAGGTATCCATTCGCTTGTTGATACAGGAAACCAGGGCCTGCTTCTCTACGGTCTCAAGAGATCAAAACAACCAGCGGACAAACGGCACCCGTTTGGTTATGGCGCGGAGCTATATTTCTGGTCGTTTGTGGTCGCAATTCTGATCTTCGCGGTTGGTTCAGGTGTTTCGATTTATGAGGGTATTCAGAAGGTATTGCATCCGCACCCGGTCTCTAGCCCATATATCGCTTATATTGTTTTGGGTTGTGCCATGGTCTTTGAAGCAGTTGCCTGGTGGATTGCCTACAAAGAATTTAATCAGGCGCGCGGCAAAAAATCGGTCTTCGCAGCAGTGCGCGACAGCAAGGATCCAACTGTCTTTACAGTGCTTTTTGAAGACAGTGCGGCCATGCTTGGACTTGTTGTCGCATTCTTGGGCCTATTGGGTGTTCAGTACCTGGGACTTGCATGGCTTGACGGGGCTGCGTCGATCCTGATCGGTGTCATTCTGGCGGGAACCGCTGCATTGCTTGCTTATGAAACAAAGGGGCTTCTTATTGGTGAAGGGGCTTCCCCTGAAGTCCTCGTAAAAATCGGTTCCATAATTAGCGCCACGCCCGCCATCAGCAACCTAAATGAAATCAGGACATTGCATCGCGGTCCCCAGGACATATTGCTGGCACTATCTGTCGACTTCATCGATGAAATTACTGCCGGCACTGTAGAAGAAACCATTTATTCGCTTGAGCGTACGATCAAGATGGAGATGCCAGCGGTTACACGTCTCTTCATAGAGGTTCAAGCGAAAGAGCATCATGAAGAGATGCTTTCGGAAGAAATTGCAGCACAGGCGCCTCGTTAGAAATTTTCTGCTCAACTTGCGCAACCTTTCAGCCTTCGTCATTCTTTGAACTGGAGGATGGCGATGCCAATGAGCGAAAAAGACGCACTTTCGACCTTGCAAAATCTTAAATCCGAACTCGAGGCGCTAAGTGAAATTTCTCAGGAAGCGCGGGCGACAGTAACGCTCGACCAGCAATCTGTCGGTCGATTGTCTCGAATGGATGCGCTTCAAGGACAAGCGATGGCACAGGCGGCCGAGCGACATCGCCGCGCGGACATTCAGCGAATTGACGCCGCGCTTCGGCGTTTAGATGATGATGAATACGGCTATTGCGTTGAATGTGGGGAAGAGATTGCTGCCAAGCGTCTGGAAGTCGACCCTGCTGCAGCATTTTGCATCAAGTGCGCGCGCTAGTGTTTTCTGTCACGTGATGACGCAGGCTGCGCAGGAACGTTGCGACCTTTCTTGAAACTTCGTCGATTGGATACATTTTCAGGCTCGTTTCAGACCAAGCTATTTCGGGATCAAGATCCTGCTCGTAACCGTCAGCCGCACTATTCTCATCACAGGTCAAGGGGAGCTGGCGGGCAGACCTGAGAAGAAGGAGCTGTTCGTGGATGCGGCGAAGAACTGAAAGCGCTGATCCCATTCGTTCTGTCAAGGCAGGGTCGTTTCTCCAACTCTTTCCATTGAAAACCTCCTGGGTGATGCGCTGACCTGCACCGTGGCAATTGTAAGTGATGCAGCCTTTGAAACCCATCGCCTCCCTGTTGTCGAAGATGCTGCATTTGCCCGAATTTTCGAGGCTTGGGCAGACAACTCCTGCAGCTTTGTCGATTGCAAAAGATTCAGATTTGTCGAATGCAAATACTACGCAGCAAAGAGCAGCGCAGGATGGACAATCTGGTTCTAGATCAATCACGCACTTCGAAGACATTCGTTGCAACAGCTGCCTTTACCGTCTGATTAAAAAAAAAGGCCGCGAAATGCCGGTAAGGAACATTCGCAGCCGCCATATGCTTGTTATTCCCACTCAATGGTGCCGGGCGGTTTGGAGGTGATGTCGTAGGTCACCCGGTTGATTCCCTGCACTTCATTGATAATCCGGGTAGCCGTTTCACCGAGAAATTCGTGCGTGAATGGGTAATAGTCTGCAGTCATACCATCGACAGAAGTAACTGCTCTGAGCGCGCAGGCATAATCGTAAGTGCGGCCATCGCCCATAACGCCCACGGTTCGCACTGGCAATATCGCGACAAATGCCTGCCAAATTTCATCGTAAAGACCGTGTTTACGGATCTGATCAATGTAGACAGCGTCAGCCAGGCGAAGGATTTCGAGTTTGTTTTTCGTGATTTCTCCAGGGCATCGGATCGCGAGGCCTGGTCCTGGAAACGGATGTCGTCCGATGAAACTGGCCGGAAGTCCAAGTTCTCGTCCAAGGGCCCTCACCTCATCCTTGAAGAGTTCCCGAAGTGGTTCGACGAGTTTCAAGCCCATCTTTTCCGGCAGTCCCCCAACATTGTGGTGAGACTTGATTGTGACCGAGGGACCACCAGAAAAACTGACGCTTTCAATTACGTCAGGATACAAGGTGCCCTGGGCGAGAAACTCTGCGCCTTCAATCTCGTTGGCGTATTTCTGGAATACATCGATAAACAGGCGGCCAATTGTTTTGCGTTTCTGTTCCGGATCAGAAACACCTTCCAGCTCACCAAGAAACAGATCGGATTCATCTGCGTGGATCAAGGGAATGTTGTAGTGGTCCCTGAACATGGAGACGACTTCATCCGCTTCATTCAAACGAAGCAATCCATGGTCTACAAAAACACATGTGAGCTGATCGCCGATTGCTTCGTGGATCAGAACCGCTGCAACGGAACTGTCGACTCCGCCGGAAAGGCCGCAGATTACGTTCTTGTCGCCAACTTGTTCGCGGATTTTTGCAATAGCATCTTCCCGGTAGGCCCCCATTGTCCAGTCGCCGGTGAAGCCAGCTAGTCGAACAAAATTCTCATAGAGTTTCTTGCCGTTTGGCGTGTGGTGAACTTCCGGATGAAACTGCACCGCAAAGAAATTACGGTTCATGTCTGCCGTGATCGCAAAAGGTGCGTTCGGAGAGGTTCCATAGACGTCGAACCCTGGCGCAATTTCGCTGACATGATCGCCGTGGCTCATCCAGACCTGTTCGCGTTCTTCTTCGAACCAGCCTTCAAGGAGCGATGACTTTTTGTCATTTGGGACTACGAATGCACGACCATACTCAGCAGTACTGTGCCCTCTTTCTACCTTTCCGCCCAGAATGTGCATCATGACCTGCTGGCCGTAGCAAATCCCAAGAACAGGAATACCGAGGTCGAAAACTGTCTTGGGCGGCATCGGGGCGCCTTCGTCAAAAACCGAAGAAGGGCCACCAGACAATATTACGGCCTTCGGCTTGAAATCTGCCAGAAAAGCGTCCGTAACATTTTGAAAGGGGTGGATTTCGCAATAGACATTCAGTTCACGAAGGCGCCGGGCGATAAGCTGGGTTACCTGAGAACCGAAGTCGACGATAAGAAGGCGGTCATGCTGTGTCATGGCCAGCTTCTAACCGGTCTTTCATCCAAATTGAACCAGAATTTCGCGCGCTTTTGCACTCAGCACCAGAAAAATTCGAGTCAAAACCATTCTTGCAGACAATTGCGGTGCTGCATTGCGCAACAAATATCAGCGGACAAGCTGTGTACGGCTGAAATTCGCTTTTGACCCCTGCCCCCGGTCTACATAGGTTAAAGGAAACGCATGCGCCTCGTTGTATTGAGCGCACATGAAGTAGACGGGTTCATGAGGATACCGGAAGTCATATGACTGCAGCTGCCCGTAAAGCATTCGACGAAGCCGTGGCCCTGGAAAATTCCGGTGATTTGGACATGGCTTTGGTTGCTTACCTCAAAGCACAAGAACTCTCGCCGCAAGATACCGAAATTGCATACCGGACCGCTTCAGCGCTTCTTCAGGCCGGTTTTCTGGAAGAGGCGCAATCACAACTGCGCCGTATCGTTTTTTCTGAACCCGATCACTTGAAAGCGCGTTCAAGCCTTGGCAATTGCCAACTTCTCATGGGCGATCATGCAAACGCATCATTGAATTTCAAGGAAATCCTTGAACAGGAACCAAACAGTCGAAACGCTCTGTTTGGACTCGCTACCGTGAAGCTCAATGAAGGGAACGCCGGCGAAGCAGAGGTATTGTCCCGAAGATTGCTGGAACATCTTCCAGACTCAACTGCTGCCCTCTCCCTTTTTGCCGAGAGCCAGGCCAAAACGAGTCAGACGGTGTCGGCAATCGCGACTTATCGCAAGGTGCTTAAATCTGATCAAAATTATACGCCCGCACTTTTGGGGCTGTCTGAAACGCTCTTGCTCGGGAAGCGTTACGACGAGGTTATTCGTCATACAATCAGAGCGAGTCAGCTAACACCAAAGGACCCTCGACCGCTGGAACTGCTAGCAGATGCGCTCAGTGGCAAGGGGGACCTGGAAGATGCTTATGAAGCAGCTGAGGCTGCGTTCAAGCTGGGATCCAGATCTGTGTTTGCGCTCGTCCGCCTAAGTGTCCTTTCGCGGAAGCTCGGCAATTACACTTCGGCGCTAAAATATGCACTCGCCGCACATGATGTGGATAACAGCGCCCATGAGCCATTCAACGCCCTCGGGACTGCGCTCGCCTCTTTGAAACACGCGAAAAAGGCCAGAGCAGTTTTGACTGTAAAAGCAGGACAAGGCCTGGACGGAGATATTCGGACCTTTGTCGAAAGTCTTGTTGAGAGCGACACAGGCAATGTTAAGCCAGAAGCGTCCTCTTCAAAAAAGACGGAAACGTCGCCCAAGCGTAGAACGTCGCTGAAGAGGGCTTCCGACGACACGTTGACTGCAGAAGAAGACGAAAATTCAAGAATTCACCAAAAGCAGCCGGCTGGCAACGTTTCTGAAGACGAGTTTCAATTGCCAAATGTACTCGGTCTCAGCAGGCAGGACAGATCCAAGGCATAGGTTTCAAACCGCCGTCAGTAGAACAATCAGGCTTTTCTCTCAAAGAGCGCGATGAAGAACCCATCTGTCGATGTTGAAGCAGGTGTCAGCAGCAGGTCGCCACGTTCCGATGCATATCTAGGCGTATCTTTGTCCGGCAGGTTCTTTTTCCAAACGTCCAATGCAGAAACTGACTGGAAATCCGGATTGTTTTCAAGAAACCAACTTGCCTGCTCCTGGTTTTCTTTCGCCAGAACAGAGCAAGTAACATAAACGAGGCGGCCACCCGGTTTAACGTATTTGCTCGCGTTTTCGAGCACATGCCGCTGATCCTGGACACGATCCGTCAGTGCCCTTTCTGCCAATCGCCATTTTGAATCCGGCCTGCGCCGCCAAACTCCGGTCCCGGTGCATGGCGCATCGATGAAGACCAAATTCATCTGACCTTCGAGGTCATCAAGCGTGCTGCTGGCAGGGTCTCGAACCTGAATGTTTCGTACACCAGCGCGTTGCAGCCGTTCATGTATGGGCGCCAAACGCAGACGATCCGCATCATAGGCGTAAAGCTGACCCTTGTTTTGCATGGAAGCTGCCAGCGCGAGGGTCTTTCCGCCGCCGCCTGCGCAATAGTCCAGTACCTGTTCACCTGGCTGAGCCTGTGCCAACAAGGCGACAAGCTGGCTCGCTTCGTCCTGAAGTTCAAACCAACCTTTGCGATAACCTTCTTCTGCCTGGATGTGCGGCATACGTGCCATGCCAGGTTTAGCCAAAATACGAACGCCAACAGGCGACAGTTCTGCAGCAACTGCGCCCGTGTGAGCGAGGCGTTTCAAAACCTTTTCACGATCGGATTTCAGTGTGTTGGTTCTAAGGTCCACAGGCGCACGAGTAGCAAGCGCCCTTCCCTCCTCGATCGCATTGTCGCCAAAGACTGCCTCGAAGTCCGGCCATAACCAACTTGGTACATCCGCCTGGTCGGATGGCTTTGGCGCGTCAGTCTGATCGCTTGATAGATTGCCGGTTTCATCCTCGGTGAGTGGATCGGGTGCATGGCGGTCATTCGCAATCGCTTCAGACAACTTTTCCAGCGAATTGCCCCAGGTGATGACGTATGTCGCGAGCGCGAGTGAGCGCGGCGCGTCTCCATGCATTCTTGCACCAAGAGATGCTTTGTTTCGCAAGGAATCAAACACAAGATTGCCAATGGCCGTCCGGTCACCAGAGCCGGCAAATCGATGCGCTGCCCCCCATTCCTTGAGAGCGATCTGAACCGGCCTGTGGCGGGTTTCCACCTCGGTCAGTACTTCGATTGCCGCCGAAAGGCGCCCGCCGTCTTTCATGATGATCCCTTGATACCGTTCTGATCCTGCATAACCGCAAGAAGGTGTTTTATACGTTTGATGGGTAATTCGGGCTTTCGCGCGTTATCGTTACATCATGTGCGTGGCTTTCCCGCAGACCGGCGCCTGAAATCTGAACAAACCGAGCCTTTTCCTGGAAGTCCAGAATATTTTTGCCACCGACATAACCCATAGCTGCGCGCAGTCCACCAGCAAGTTGATGCAAGACGCTTCCAAGCACTCCCTTATAGGGAACTTGTCCCTCAATACCTTCGGGAACGAGCTTGAGGCTGTCACGCACTTCTGCCTGGAAATACCTGTCAGCGGAGCCGCGGGCCATAGCACCAACGGACCCCATACCACGATAAGATTTATAGGAGCGGCCCTGATGAAGATAGACTTCGCCAGGACTTTCCTCGGTACCTGCCAGAAGAGAACCGACCATGACTGAGGCAGCGCCTGCTGCGATCGCCTTTGCAAGGTCACCTGAATACTTGATGCCGCCATCAGCAACAACAGGGACGCCTTGCTTGTCGGCCTCGTTGACGGATTCCAAGATCGCTGTCAGCTGAGGTACGCCGACACCGGCCACAATTCTTGTAGTACAGATCGAGCCTGGTCCGATACCAACTTTAACCGCATCGGCTCCCGCGTCTATCAGTGCTTTAGTTCCATCGGAAGTCGCGACATTTCCTGCAAGAACCTGAACCGAATTGGACAGTTTCTTGACGCGGGTAACCATATCAAGAACCTTCTGCGAATGTCCGTGCGCCGTATCCACGACGACCATATCCACACCGGCGTCAACGAGCCTCTCAGCGCGGGCAAAACCTTCTTCGCCAACACTGGTTGCAGCAGCAACTCGCAAACGGCCCTGACTGTCCTTTGACGCGTTTGGATTAAGCTGCGCCTTTTCCATATCCTTGACGGTAATCAGGCCGACACAATCGCGGTTCTCGTCAATGACAAGAAGCTTCTCGATACGGTTTTGATGAAGAAGACGTTTGGCGTCAGCCTGGCTAACGTTGTCGCTCACCGTGACAAGGTCTTCACTCGTCATCAGCTCATGAATTTTCTGGTCCGGATTGTCCGCAAACCGGACATCGCGGTTGGTTAGAATTCCAACGAGCTCACCCGTGATCTGGCCACCTGTACCACCGTTGGCAACGACCGGAACACCGGAGATGCCATAACGTTTCATCAGGTCGAGAGCATTCTGTAGTGTTGCGTCAGGGCCTATGACAAGCGGATTGACGACCATGCCGGATTCGAATTTCTTGACCATCCGAACTTCTTCAGCTTGCCGGTCCAGCGAAAGGTTTCGGTGAACGACGCCAATACCACCTGCTTGTGCCATGGCGATTGCAAGGCGACCCTCGGTTACCGTGTCCATGGCGGAAGAAAGGATCGGGATATTGAGTTCGAGTTCCCTGGTAACCTTGGTTTTCAGGTCTACTTGCCCGGGCATAACTTCCGAATGTCCAGGAATGAGCAGAACGTCGTCAAAGGTCAGAGCGTGTTGCCCGGTCGATGGGACAAAGAAGGAAGCCATTGCCAATTCCCCTTTAAAATAGATTACAGAGACGCTGGCCTGATTTGAAAGCTAGCATCTATCGAGTCGCTTCGGCTGTGCCGGAGAAGTTGGCGCGGGTCAATAACATGCGGGTGACAGAAAGAAAAGAGCCTTGCACGTCTCTGCCAATCGGCTGTTCAAAACTTCTCTGTTCCGCGTAGGGCAGTAAATAGTGTTTGAGCGGAGGCTTATTCAGGCTCCAGGTCGGTGCCACGAAACCCTTTCGCAATCACGTATAGTTCCGGACTTTCCTTGCGACTAGCAGGTGGTTTCAGATGCGCCACTGTCTTGAAATCGCGTTTAAGTTCTCTCAGTAATTCGTTTTCCGTTCCGCCACGGAAGACTTTCGACAGAAACGAACCACCAGGAACAAGGTTGAGCCGGGCAAAGTCAATAGCGATTTCAAAGAGATGAGTTGTTCGCAGATGATCTGTCTGCCTGTGCCCGGTCGTGGGTGCAGCCATGTCCGAGAGAACCACGTCCGGTTTGTTACCGCCCAATGCTTCCATCAGCGCAGCTGGAGCATCGTCATCCAGGAAATCCTTTTTCAAGAACGTTGCACCTCGAATGTGGTCCATATCCAGATAGTCGATCCCGACGACTTTGGGTGCCTCCAGACTGGACTGAACCCGCTGCACCGCCACCTGGCACCAGCCACCTGGCGCGCACCCAAGGTCAACCACGCGGTACCCAGGTTTCAGCAGTTTGTGCTTGTCATCTATTTCGATGAGCTTGTAAGCGGCGCGAGAGCGGTATCCATCTACCTTGGCGCGACGTACATAAGGGTCGTTCAGTTGCCTTTCGAGCCATCTCGTTGAAGACTCGCGTCTTCCCGCTGAGGTTTTGACCTTTACGTGAAGACCGCGATCACCAGTCCCCTTTTTTGAACGGCTCATACTCGTTTCCTCTGGCGATTACCACGGTGGCGATAGCCAGACCTCTTATGGGCCCAAACACCGTCGGCAGCCATTAATTCTGTCAATATTCCCTCGCGAAGGCCCCTGTCTGCGACACGGAGTTTGGAGCATGTCCATCGACGCCTGATCGCCTCCAGGATGGCGCACCCTGCCAGAACAAGATCGGCTCGGTCAGCTCCAATGCAGGGATTTTCCACGCGGGCCTCATAGGGCATATCACGAAGCTGATCAATCATTTTGGAAACTTCTTCATCCCTCAGCCAGGTTCCATCAACGCGGCGCCTGTCATAGCGCTTCAATCCGAGATGAACACCTGCGAGAGTTGTGACAGTTCCGGACGTGCCGAGCATGTGAACCCGTCCGGACGCAATAGCTTCTGAAAGATTATCAGAAAGGTTGAATCCGTCGAGATGATCACCCGCGTCTTCCACCATGGCTTCAAATATATCCGGCGTTACATGAACGCCTCCATGGCGCTCCGCAAGATTGACCACACCTACTGGAAGTGAAATCCAGGAGCGAATGAAGCGTGTCAATGCGAACCCACGTGCACCGCAACGATTACGTAAATCCAGCCAGACGATTTCGGAAGATCCACCGCCAATATCGAAAAGAATTACACCGTCTGCATCATGAGAAACAAGTGAAGCGCAGCCGGCTACGGCAAGACGCGCTTCGGTCTCTCGGTTGACGACTTCAAGTGCCAAACCGGTTTCAGCCTGTACGCGGTCGATAAATTCGGCGCCGTTTTCAGCAGCACGGCAAGCTTCTGTTGCGATCAGACGCGACCGCATAACCCCCCTGTCAGCCAGTTTGCGGTGACAATTTGCAAGTGCGTCAATCGCCCGATCCATCGCAGCATCGCTCAGCCGCCGGTTTGAGCCAACGCCTTCGCCAAGACGTACGATACGGGAATAGGCATCAACCACTCTGAAACCGCGTTCTTCCGGTCGCGCGATAAGCAAACGACAATTGTTTGTTCCCAGGTCTAGGGCAGCATAGAGCTGTGATCCGTTCGTACTCTGTCTTACGGGTTCCCTTGAGTGCGCGTTTCGCATACCGCGCTTATGTTCGCTTTGCGGGTGGGGATGGTGGACCTCTTTACCGCCATTGTTTTTAGTGCCGCGGCCTCGGATTTCTTCAGGTGCATTGTCAGATTGTTGCACTGGAGGCGATACTTCAGGAACTTGTGTCCCGGCTTGAGCCGGAGTTTGTTGTGCCGAGACGTTACCAGATTGCCCGCGCCGACGACCACGCCTGCGGGCCGCCTTTTTGCCTTTCAGGCTTGTTACCGTGTCTGACAAAGCTAGCGACGGTTCGTTTGAACCGTCCGCTACAACACCATTGACGGGTTCAATCGCGCTCTGAGGGCGACGATTCTTCCCACGGCGCCGCTTCTTGCGATGCTTGTTCGAAGATGTCGTGTTTTCCCCGCTATTCAAAATAGCAGGCGCATTCTGCCCATGTACGACGGTACGGTTTTCAGCAGGAACCGAGACAGACTCAGTACCTTGTGGTGAATCAAATGCAGAACCATTTGCAACGGCTGCACTTCCACCTTTTGGGCCTTTACCCGACCTGCGCTTGCGCCGCCGTTTATTGGGCCCGCTGGACTCTGATGGAGTCCTGCTGTTACCGGACGCGTCAGTGGCACCTCGCCTGTTTCCAGGCGGTTCCTGACCTGACTGAGTCACGTATCTTGCCTTTCAGACCCCAGTGCTCCTGCCTGATTGTAGCGGCGCTACCGGAATCTTCGTCCTTCGTTGAAAAAACTGTAACAGGTTGATCGCCGCTGGAAAAGCTTTCCTTGAAAGGAAAACAAGTGTCTGAATTGGAAAATGTCGGGACTTGTTCAATTTCTCAAAAAAGTCAAAAACGGCTCTTGCAATGCAGCTGCTGAAAGATGTATATGCGGCGGATCGATCAGATGTCGCTTGTTTCTAGTATCTGAGGACTGATCGGAGCTCTCTACAGAGCATTGTTATTGGGGAATAGGTTAACGGTAGACCCACGGACTCTGACTCCGTTAGTCCTGGTTCGAATCCAGGTTCCCCAGCCAACCAAATACTGGTAAAAAAATCAAACAATACTCAGTTCAAAATCGCTTTCGAATAACAACGAATGACGAGAACAAGCAGCGGGTCTGCACGCAACAAAATCCGGCAGATTTTGTTTTTGGCTGATTGTTCGGTCATGATCTGTTCTCGATGCCCCGGTCCAGGTGATCATACGATCCAGCAATTGATGCCATCGGAACGATAACTTATCCGCACAATTCACTAAGTAAAAAACACTAAAGACAACACTACCTGCTTCCTGTTTTGAGAATGACAGAATAAACACCACTTTAATATTCCCTATTTGCCAATATTCCTCCTCTGAAAACAACATCATCATTCACAACCCACCTTAGGTGTGATAGGTATTTAATCGTTCCAAACAAAATATGACGTTCATTTTGAACGGCGAAGAATTGTGGGAAAGCAGCCGATTTTTCAACAATCGGTTTGCCTGGCTCGCTACGCATTGGGAGGAATTTTTAATGATCGATTGGAAAATTCAGGGCGAAGAACTCGCCAATTGTAACTGCAACTTCGGGTGCCCCTGTCAATTCGGTGTCTTGCCGACAACAGGTAACTGCGAAGCGGTCGTCGTGTATGACATTCAGACTGGACATTACGGTGATACCAAACTCGATGGTTTGCGCGCGGCGGGCGTTTATTATTGGCCCGGCCCTATTCACGAGGGCAATGGCAGCATGCAACTGATCATCGATGATAGTGCCAGTGCAGATCAACGCGCTGCTCTTGAATCGATCATGACCGGTCAGGAAACGGAAGAGATGGCAACCATGTGGTTTGTCTTCAGCGCCATGTGCCCGACAAAGCATGAAACATTAAGTGCTCCTATCGAACTTGATTGGAATAGAGAAGAGCGTACGGGCAAAGCTAAGGTTGGCAATATATTTAATGTCGAGGTGGGTCCGATACCCAACATCGTGACCGGTGCCCCTCACCGGGTTTCGATACAGTTGCCGAACGGTTTCGAGTTCCGCCACGCCGAAATGGCATCAGGCAGGGCCAAAACCACAGCTGGCGAACTCAGTATGAGCTTTGATTCAACGCACGCGCATTTGGCCAAATTGAACCTGACCGGGCGCGGTGTTGCTGCCTGACCCGTGCCCTCGTCGCTAAGCAAACGCGGACCTGTCGAACATGTCGCCTCAAAGGACCTTTGGGTTGTGGCTGGCGCGACGGTTCTCATTGTAATCTTGGCAGGTTTCTACACTTTCTGGGGCGTCGGCATGAACATGTCGGCGCTCGAAATGACGCGTATGGTGCGGCCTGTGGGAGAGCCAATGCAGATGGGTGCTCAACCCGTCTGGACGCTGCATTATGCGACACTGATTTTCATGATGTGGTGGGTCATGATGATCGCGATGATGACGCCAAGCGCCGCACCGATGCTTCTGCTCTACACGGCGCTCAAGCGACAAGGTCCTGAACGCGAACATACGGCGCGGTTAAGTCTGCTCTTTCTGACAGGTTATCTCGTTGCATGGGCAGCTTTCAGCATAGCTGCCACAGGATTGCAGTGGGGAACCGAACTTGCAGGACTGTCTAACGGACAGATGATGACGTTTCAGTCAAAGAAAGTTGCGGGGTTCGTTCTGTTCGCAGCAGGGCTTTATCAGTTTTCCAGCCTTAAAACCGCATGCTTGAAACATTGCCGTTCCCCCGCGCATTTCCTGGCAAACAACAGACGACCGGGCAGCATTGGCGCACTTCGTACAGGGATGCATCACGGCGTATTCTGCCTTGGCTGCTGCTGGGCCCTGATGGTGTTGCTATTCGTTGGCGGTCTCATGAATCTATACTGGATTGTGGGGTTAGCGCTTTACGTCCTTGCAGAAAAGATAGTGCCTTATCCGGTGACGTTCTCTCGCGTTACTGGCGGAGTTTTGCTGCTGGCTGGCGTGTGGTTTCTCGGAGCCGAGAAACTCCTATGACGGCCGAGCCAGACATAACCATCAAGGCTACCGGCAAGCTTCTTATAGCTTACACCAACTCTGCCTTGGTAAGTCCCAGGGAAAGATGCTCCAGATCCTCCTGGCGGCCATAATGCATGGTCTGCAAAAAGTCTGAAACCGCAAAAGATGGCGACGCCTGCAACAATTGGGTGGTGTAGGATTTTGCCTCTGTGTTTTCGGCCTTCATGGCATGGCAAGCAGCCAAAAATGCCAACTGAAGTGGTTCCCGTGACGGCAGGTGGCCAAATGCCTCGATTGCTTTGTCGTACTGTCTTGCGTTGAAGTGCGCTCGCCCAAGATGGCTCCAGAAACGCGGTGGGTGATGAGGATTTAGCCTCATCGCTTTGCGGATCCAGGCAATTCCTTCCTCGGCTTTACCTTGCCAGTTTAGGACCTCGCCCATCTGAACCACGGCAAGATCATAATTGGGATTCAACTCCAGTGCTCTTTCCTGATGCCGCAAAGCGCGTTCTAGGTCATTTTGCAAGACATAGATCGCTGCCAGCAATCGATGAACATCTGCATCGTTGTCATCAAGTGATGCGGCCTTGAGAATAGACTCCTTCGACAATCCAAGCATGGCATCCACGTCATCGCACCAGCGGTAACCCCACGCCTGACCGTAGATACAGCCGCTCCATGCATGTGCGTGAGCATAGCTGGGGTCGAGCGATACGGCTCGCGCGATCAGTTTTTGTGCCTCTAGGTTGGACTCCGGATTGCTTTGGTGATGTAAAACTTTTGCGACCAAAACGCATTCGTATGCCGCTAGGTTCGCTGGTTTTTGCCGCGCCAGCCTATTTTGCTGCGATTCCTCGATGCGACCGGGTAGTGTGGCGACGATCGACGATGTAATTTCATCCTGAATTGCAAAGATGTCATCCATGTCTCGGTCATATTTTTCCGCCCAGACATGTGCGTCGCTTTGCGCTTCAATTAACTGTGCGGTAATCCGCAATCGGTTTCCCGCCTTTCGAACACTACCTTCAACTATGTATTGAGCGCCCAGTTCAGTCGCGATCTCGCGAACATTCACGGATTGCCCCTTGTAAACAAAGGTGGAATTGCGAGAAATCACGAACAATTCGTGGCGGCGAGCCAGTTCTGTCAGGATGTCTTCGGTAAGACCGTCAACGAAGAACTCCTGATCGGGATCGTTGCTCATGTTGGCGAACGGAAGCACGGCTATTGACGGTTTTACGACCGGAGCCGTTTCGTCTGGTGTCGGTGCTGCGTTTTCTGGCTGCGGCGAGTCATCTTGAAGATTTGCCTGATAGATCCGCACCGGACGGCTCAAGTTTTTTAGTTTTTTTTCGCCGATGTCAGAAAACGCAATCTCAGTGCGACCTCGGACTTGCTCATAGACCGCTGAAGAGACATTCACTTCTCCAGCTACGGCCAATTGCTCCAGGCGCGCCGCTACGTTGACACCGTCACCATAAATATCGCCATCATCAAATATGATGTCACCAAGGTTGATACCGATCCGGAACTCGATGCGTCGATCAACCTCAACATCCGAGTTCCGCAATTTCATTCGTCGCTGTACTTCTACTGCGCAAAGGACAGCATCGACCACACTTGCGAATTCAACCAACATTCCGTCGCCGGTGGTTTTGATGATTGTGCCCCGGTTCTTGATGATAGCGGGATCGATGAGTTCGGTGCGGTGGGTGCGCAGCCGTTCAAGCGTGCTGCGCTCGTCTGCTTCCATAAGTCGGCTGTATCCAACCATGTCTGCGGCAAGAACTGCAGCTAGCCTTTGTTCCATCGGCATCTCCCAGATTTGAGGATACACCGCCAAATTTTCAAAATCTATCCGCTCTATTATCAGTTGGAGAGCCTGGAGTTGAATTGATTTTAGAGCGCCGATTTTATTTTTTTGAACGCAGACGCGAGTTCTTCGCCAAGCAGAGATGCTGCTTCACCGACATTGTCAGCGGACTCGCCAAGTTTCGCCTTTGATTCAAAGTCATCCCACTTCTTTTCAAGCTCGGACCATTCGTCCTGCAATTCCTTGCTGCCCAAATGAATTTTCAGTTTCACTTCGTCATGCGTTTGTTTGATTTCATCAATAAGATCTTTGAAGTCAGTCATGTTTATTCCTTTTCTGCGATTGGAAATATTGCTCAGCCGTTTGAAAGGTTCAGAATTGAATTTGCGCGAGGACCTCCCTGCCCACATTTAAGGGTGTTGGCCATTCAAAGTGTACGCTTCAATTTTTCCCCTTTGACAAGGATTTGATCAACAAAGTCAGGATCGGCGTCAGAAGAGAATTTATCGTGCCGTCGAGCGGGTTCTTTGAGAACGCCGTCAGACTCTTCTTCAACGAAAGCAGTTCATCGCGAACTGCCATGACTTCGTCCTGAATGTGCTCCGCCTTGGCTTCCAGTTCCTCAAGACCTGCATCGCGCACTTCCTTCGCAAGTTCCAGTTCTGGTCCGGTTGATAACCTGGAACCCCAGAGCAGCAGCAGGGCCGCTATCAGGAAGTCTGCAATTGCGACGCCGAGTGCCGCATAGACGGGTCCCCACTCCTGTTCCAGCGCGAAAAATCCGGCGACGTTCAACATGCCGAGGCCAAAGATGAAGATGAGGCCGGCGAAAGCCGTAGCGCCAATTTTTTTCGTTGCGATATTCAGCTTGGCTTCAATGATGAGCAACTCCGCTCGCCAAATGAGCCTCATATTTCGAACAACACTTTCCATGGCAAGCTCCTAACGGCGCAAAGCGGCCCCTACAACAATTCCGAGTGCAAAGGCCCCGAGGACAGCGGCCACCGGGTGGTCCTTGATCCCGTCTTCAGCATTGTTAACGAGATCGTTAAGCTGCCTGGAAAGATCCTTCAGCTTTTCTGTTTCAGGTGTAACGCTAGCGCTGACCTCCTGTTCTGCGTCCTGATCTGGTTCAACCGAAGCGGGTTTGGCGGCCCGTCGCTTTCGTTTGGGACGGTCTTTGTTTGCATCAGACCTCAATTGCGAAACTTCATCCTGAAGATTACGGGCTCTGGTCATAAAGTATGTCCTTCGCAATTTGGGTCTCGGTCCAAGCCGTATTGCTTTGTCTCATAACAACTTATCCAGAAAGCAAATATGCTTGCGCTTCATCGCAAACCGGACTTACCGTGCATATTAGGAGCAAATCTCGTGCGAGGTCGACATGGAAAGTGCCGATATTAAGCCCAACGGTCAAAATACCGATAAGACCCGTTTCCAGACTTTTCTAATTGGCCTGACAGCGCTTGCAATCGGCGCGGCTTTTCTGGGACTGGTCTGGGATTATCTGATTGCACTTTTTCTTGCTTCCGTTTTCAGCGCGATGGCCTCGCCGCTCTACAGGTGGATCTATCGCCACCTTGGTGAGCGAAAAAACCTGTCCGTGGGCGTAACACTATTTGCGCTGGCAATCGGTTTGTTGCTGCCCCTGTCTCTCATAATTGTTCTTGGTGCTCAGCAAGCAGCAAGTGTTGCGCTTGAGGTGACGGCCTGGGTTGAGAATCTCGATCTTCCCGCGATTGAGAAGTCTTTGCCTTCCTGGATTCCGTTCAAGGTCGACTTTGCTCAATGGGGTGCGACAATCGCGACCAAGGTTGGTCAGGCTGCGGGTCAGATCGCGGACTTTTTTGTCACCGCACTTTCACAGGCGACACGCGGAACGGTGCGGTTTTTTCTGAATCTGTTCATCATGGTCTATGCGATGATTTTCTTTCTGCCGCAGAAGACCAACATGTTCATTCAGTTGCTCGCGCATACAGGTCTGCCGGAAGACACTCAGAAAAGTCTTGGAACCCGCGTAATTTCGATCAGTCGCGCGACAATAAAGGGCACTTTTCTCATCGGTGTAACGCAGGGACTTCTCGGTGGATTAGGGTTCTGGGCTACTGGATTGTCCGGCGCAGCGTTCTGGGGTTGCGTCATGGCCGTCCTGTCGGTCATTCCAGGGATCGGTCCGACCCTCGTTCTCATCCCCGGTGTCATCGTTCTTGCAGCGAATGATCAATATGTTGCAGCGGTCGGTCTAGCCGTCTGGACTGGCCTTGCAGTCACCACCGTGGACAATTTGTTGCGTCCGATCCTCGTGGGTCGCGATACCCAGATGCCTGATCTTCTGGTTCTGGTCAGCACCTTTGGTGGGCTGGCGGCGTTTGGTGCTGTTGGTCTTGTTCTTGGACCTGTCATCGCCGGCCTGTTCATTACAATATGGAGCGTTCTTGAAGATCACCTGCAGGCAGACGGCTTGTCAGACAAACCAACAGAAACTCCTCCTGATACGAACGAATCTTCGGAAGTCTCAAATCGAATTCACGAGTTACAGCAAGAACTCGCTGATCTTAAGGGGCAACGCGAGGCCCCTGAAACGAATTGATCGACATATCTTTTGCTAAAGTGAACAATAACCAAGCGTGGAAAAAATTAAATTTTTCGTAGGCTGTTGACCAAGCGTCAATTTCAGCATTTGATTACGCTCGCCGACAACCAAAGCATTGGCGTAACAACGTTTTTGAAGAATGCGCGATGCACCTTGGAAGGACTGAGACATGAATTTTCGAATACGAACATTTGCCAGCAGATTGGCCGTTTGTGCAGTCGGGGCGTTTGCATTTTCCGGTCTAACGCCCGCGCTGGCGCAATCAAATGAAAAGCCGAACATCCTTGTTATCTGGGGCGATGATATTGGCCAATCCAATATCTCTGCCTATACATTTGGTCTCATGGGCTACAAGACGCCGAACATTGATCGTGTTGCCGATGAAGGCATGATGTTCACTGATTATTACGGCGAGCAGTCATGCACAGCAGGCCGGTCCTCCTACATAATGGGACAAAGTGTTTTCCGCACAGGGCTCTCCAAAGTGGGACTTCCAGGTGCCGATCTCGGTATTCGCGAAGAAGATCCGACGATCGCTGGGCTATTGAAAGCTGAAGGGTATGTCACTGGCCAATTTGGAAAAAACCACCTTGGGGACAAGGACGAACATCTTCCCACGAACCATGGCTTCGACGAATTTTTCGGTAATCTGTACCATTTGAACGCTGAAGAAGAGCCGGAAAACGAAGATTACCCAGGCGACATGGTGTTGGCTGATGGTCGCACGTTTCGCGAAGCATTTGGTCCGCGCGGTGTGATCAAATCATCTGCAGATGGCTCGATCGAAGATACTGGACCGTTGACGAAAAAGCGCATGGAAACAGTTGACGACGAGAGTGTCGTTGCAGCCATCGATTTCATTAAACGCGCGAATGATCAAGGCAAACCGTTTTATGTCTGGTGGAACGGAACGCGTATGCATTTCCGCACCCACGTCAAGGACGAATTACGGGGTGTGTCTGGTCAGGACGAATATTCGGACGGCATGGTTGAACATGACATGCATGTCGGCCAACTGTTAGATGTTCTTGATGAACTCGGCATAGCCGACAACACAATCGTTCACTATTCAACCGACAACGGACCGCACTACAACACCTGGCCGGATGCTGCTTCTACGCCCTTCTTTGGAGAGAAGAACACCAACTGGGAAGGCGGTTGGCGGGTTCCCTCCATGGTTCGCTGGCCTGGGAAAATCGAAGCTGGAGCAGTTTCCAACCAGATCATGCACCATATGGATTGGTTGCCGACTTATCTTGCTGCCGCAGGCGTCCCGGACATAAAGGAACAGCTAAAAGAAGGCGGTGTCCAGGCGATTGGTCGCGAATACAAGGTCCATCTTGATGGATACAATTTTCTGCCACACATCACTGGTCAGGATGACAAAGGCCCGCGTGCTGAAATCTTCTATTTCTCTGATGATGGTGATCTGACAGCTCTGCGTTGGAACGACTGGAAACTGCTGTTCATGGAGCAGAAGGAATACAAAACCTTCAGAGCGTGGATCGAGCCATTCACACCGCTGCGTTTGCCTTTGATCTTCAACTTGCGCCGCGATCCTTATGAACGCTCCTATCAGACATCCAATACCTATTACGATTGGCTGCTCGACAGGGCATATCTGCTGGTTCCAGCTCAACAATACGTTGGAAATTTCCTGGCAACATTCAAGGAATTCCCACCGCGCCAGAAAGCGGCAAGTTTCTCTCTTGACCAGGTCATGGAAAAACTCAGCACACCAGGTGGTGCTCAATAAACATGGCACTTGTTGTCTTAGCCCTGGGCGGTACATCTTGTGCTGCCCAGGGCAATTTCGGTTTAATTATTGAGTTAACAAGACTGGCTTTTACTGCGTGGTCTGCATTCTTAATTGGCATCAGTTGGATCCGTAAGACAGATTTCAAAATTTGGAGTGGGTATCAGCATGGCAAACTTGAAAACCAATATAGCCATTGCCTGTCTCGCTTCTTTGTGTACCTCGGGTACGATTGCCAATGCGCAGGACGGTCTTCCAAAACTTGTCTTGCAGATCACGGTGGATCAATTGCGTGGCGACCTGATCGACCGGAACATTTCGCATTTTGGTGACGGCGGTTTTCGCCATCTTCTGGACTACGGCACTTACTTCTCTGATGCTCACCACAGGCATGCCAACACCGAAACCATTGTTGGCCATACAACGCTTGCGACCGGGACCGACCCGGCAGTCCACGGCATGGTTGCCAACCTCTGGTTCGATCGTAGGACTGGAACACCCTTCTACAACGTTCAGGATCCTGATTACCCGTTGCTGGCACAAGCAGGCGTAGACCAGTCAACCGAAATCGACCCGACCCAGAGAGCGGCAACATCGGATGGTCGCTCACCTTCTGCCATCTTGTCTTCTACGTTGTCTGATGAAATTGCGATTGCGAACGCAGGAAACTCGAAAATATTCGGCGTGTCCGTCAAGGACCGAGGGGCGATCTCAATGGCCGGGCACTCGGGAAAGGCCTATTGGTTTTCCAAAAGCGAAGGGCGGTTCGTTACCTCCAGCTATTATCTGGACGCTTATCCAGACTGGGTGAACAACTGGAACGACAGCGGTCATGTCATGGCCTATGCTGACAAGGCGTGGGAGCTGAAAGACAGCATCGAGACCTATCGCTTCGGCGAGATGGATGACGTGGAGTGGGAAACCGATTTTCCGGGTTTTGGCCGAGTTTTTCCGCACCCGTACGATCAAAGCGGTGTCAAGTACTACACCACGCTTCTAACCTTGAGTCCGGCTGGCGATGAACTGACTGCTGAGTTTGCAAAAACGCTAATCGATGAGGAGAAGCTCGGAGAAGATGACGTCACGGACTATCTCGCCGTCAGCTTTTCTTCGACAGACTATGTCGGTCACATCTTCGGGCCTTCCAGTCTTGAGGCTGAAGACAATTTGCGGCGTCTGGACAGGACGCTAGCTGGTCTGCTCGCGCATGTTGACCAAAAAATTGGCCTTCAAAATACCTTGGTTGTATTAGCCGCCGATCATGGAGCAGCTGAGGTTCCAGGTTATTTGAACTCACTCGGCATTCCTGCCAGCTACTTCAGCTTTGATGCAGTAGACAAACAACCAGCAGCAGAAAGCCTGAAGAAGGAATTCGGCGTTGCTCAGGAATTGATCGAGAATTTCTCTCAGCCCTATGTCTATTTGAATGAAGACCTTATCGACCAAAAGGGATTGGACAAATCAGTTGTGGCTCGGCGGTTAGCCGAAGAGCTTCAGAAGATGCCAGGAATTGCGTTTGCGATTTCCAGTGACGATCTCAGATCAGGCCAGGTTGCAAAAACGCCAATAAGCGAAGCCGTTCTTGCAAATTTCCATTCCGAACGGTCCGGAGATGTCTACATCGTTTTTGAGCCTCATTGGTTCGTTGGAGATATGGATGGACTGCAAGTTGCTTCACATCACGGGTCCCCCTGGTCGTATGACACACATGTTCCAATAGTTTTCGCGGGCCCCGGGATTGACCACAAAAGGATCGGGCGACGCGTTGAAACTGTCGATCTGGCGCCCACAATCTCTGCCCTGCTCAAGATCAAGGCGCCTAGCGGAGCACGCGGAAAGGTTCTGACCGAAGTGCTGCCCTGATTTTTCTATATTTCGCAAGACTGGAAGTTGCCGATGACAGATGCCCTCAAGCAGGTTCAAGACCTCAAGGCCCGCATGCAGACCTCTATCATCGGTCAGGAAGGTGTAATTGACCGCCTGATCATTGGTCTTCTGGCGAACGGTAACTTGTTAGTCGAAGGTTTGCCGGGGTTGGCAAAGACGCGCGCCATCAAGGCGCTGGCAAAGAATATTGAGGCCGACTTCAGCCGTATTCAGTTCACACCCGATCTGTTGCCTTCTGATGTGACGGGAACAGAAGTTTACCATCAGTCTGGCGGTACCGGCACATTCAGGTTCGAGCAAGGTCCCATCTTCGCCAATATAGTCCTCGCGGATGAAATCAATCGTGCACCTGCAAAGGTTCAGGCGGCATTGCTGGAAGCCATGGAGGAGCGGCAGGTGACCGTTTCAGGCACCACGCACAAGATGGAACCGTTGTTCATGGTGATGGCAACGCAGAACCCGGTTGAGCAGGAAGGCACTTACCCCCTGCCCGAGGCTCAGATGGACCGGTTCTTGATGCATGTGCTGATTACCTACCCGCCCGTAGAAGACGAAGTGAAAGTGATCCAGCTTGTGCGTGGTGAAGAAAAGTCTGCGCTTCAGCCGCAAAGCAAGGCTGAGGTCGACGGGAAAACAGTCCCAAAGGAAAAACCGGCGCCAATTCCACAAGACGCAGTGTTTGCTGCGCGTGAAGAAATCAGCAAAATTCATGTCTCGGATGCTATCGAGCGCTATATGGCTGATCTCGTCTATGCAACCAGAACCCCGGAACTTTATACTGAAGAACTCGCGCGATGGATCGAGATTGGGGCAAGCCCACGCGCCTCTCTGGCACTCGACAAGTGCGGTCGTGCACATGCCTGGCTGTCCGGGCGCGACTATGTCGACCCAATAGATGTGCGCGCAATCGCGCACGATGTCTTTCGTCACCGTCTGGCCTTAAGTTTTGAAGCGGAAGGCGATGGTATCTCGCCAGATAAGGTCGTCGATGAAATCGTGTCACAAGTCGCCTTGACCTGAGGAGCAAGAATTGCGCGACCGAGCTGCATATACGCGGAGCGGATTGTCCGCATCGGCACCTACAAGGTCTGAGAGCAGAGACACGCGCGTCTGGGTCGACATCAAGCACTTGAGGTCCCTTGAAAATCGCGCGAAGGCCCTGCGCTTTTTGCCGAAGCAGCCAGCTGGCAGTGTTTTGAACGGGCGCCATGCCTCAAGGCTCAGGGGACGTGGGCTGAACTTTGAAGAATTGCGAGGTTACCTGCCAGGAGACGACCCGCGCACCATTGACTGGAAGGTGACTGCCCGCACCGGCAAAGCGCATGTGAGGGTCTATAGCGAAGAGCGAGACCGCCCTGCGCTTTTGATCGTGGACCAAAGGATGTCCATGTTTTTCGGAACAAAGCTCAACATGAAATCGGTAACGGCCGCCGAAGCAGCTGCCTTGGCCGCATTCCGCGTTCTTGATCAAGGTGACAGGGTTGGCGGCGTTGTTTTTAGTGATGATTTTCTTGCCGAAATACACCCCAAGCGGAGCAGTTCCTCTCGCGACCAGTTTCTGCTGGCTCTGGAGCGTGCGAATGTAAATCTTCGTGCGGACCAAGTCCGGCCCGATGCTCCGATGATGCTTAATCGACCCCTTGAGATGGTTGCGCGCGCGGCGCGGCGTAATCATTTGGTTGTCGTGTTCAGCGACTTTGATGGCATAGATGAGCGAACCGGGAACTTGATCGGAAACATCGCGCGCCAGAATGACGTTATCCTTTGTCCCGTTACCGATCCGATCTCTGAAGATATTCCAAAGGGATTGAAGATGGTTGTAACCGACGGCGAACTTCAGGTTGAATTGGATACAACGCGCAAGGACACTCACAAGCGGCTAGAAGAATTTGCTTCTGGAAGACTTGCCGATGTTCTTTCCTGGCAAAGAAAATATGGTCTTTCGATCATGCCTTTGAGCGCTGGCGAAGACACGGTTGTGCAAATGCGAAAACTGACCGGGTTGGGTCCCCGAAACACTGGAACACACCCATGAAAGAAGAATGGAAGGGCCTCAATCTTGTTGAACTTTTTGATCTTCTGGAACCGATTCCGGAACCTGCCCCCGTTTCGATGATGCCTCAAACCGCTGGCTGGCTATGGTTGGCTCTGCTGTGCCTGGTCTTGTTGGCTGGAATTGTTTGGGTGTTAAGGAGACGTTGGAGAGAGAATGCGTATCGCCGACAGGCTCTTCTTGAACTCAAAAATACGACTGATCCAAGCGATCTCGCGATTCTCCTGAGACGAACCGCGCTGGTGGCGTATCCAAGAAAGCATGTGGCTTCGCTTCACGGGCCAGATTGGCTTGCTTTTCTGGATGACACCTACCAAGGATCGGCCTTTTCCAGCGCTGCGGGCAAATCGCTTGTGGAAGCGCCCTATGTCAGGCGCGCTGAAGTTGAAGACCTCAAACCTCTTGTACACACCTGGATAAAGTCGCATTGCAAAGGTGTACGATGATTGAATTCACTCATCCACTCGTCTTTCTGATGTTGTCGCTGCCATTGGCGGTTTATCTGCTGGTGCCCCCACACCGTGAACAAGTCGCAGCGATGCGGTTTCCCTTCTTTCGGCGAGTTACAGAGGTTGTGCAACTTGAACCCAAGTCCGGGTCAGTCATTTTCAATCGAACAACCGTTCAAAACATCTCGGCCATAATAATCTGGTGTCTGGTCGTCGCGGCATTGGCCCAACCCGAACGCGTCGGTGAGCCAATCGTTCAGGAAAAGGCGGCAAGAGACGTGATGCTTGCAATCGATATATCTGGATCCATGGACCAGAACGACTTCCTGAACACTGAAGGAGAGAGATTACAGAGGCTGGACGCGGTCAAGAATGTTGTTAGTGAGTTTATTAGTGCGCGTGACGGCGACCGCATTGCGCTGATTGTCTTTGGCACAAAGGCTTTCGTTCAGGCTCCCTTCACTGAAGACCTGAGTTCCGTACGGTCTTTATTGGACCAAACTGAAGTCGGAATGGCCGGACCGCATACCGTAATCGGTGATGCCATCGGGCTTGCCATCAAGACGTTTCAGGCGAGCAAGATCGACGAAAAACTTCTGATATTGCTAAGTGATGGCGCTGATACCGGCAGTCGGATGACGCCGATCAACGCAGCATCCATTGCAGCACGCGAGGGCATTGAAATCATTTCAGTTGGCGTTGGTGACCCGGATGGCTCGGGAGAGCAGCGAGTTGACGTTGCGGCCCTAGAAGATATTGCTTCGGCCGCCAACGGCTCGTTCTATTTCGCCGATGATCAGGATGCCCTATCCGAAATATACGTCAGAATTGACGCCCAAACTCCACGAGAGGTCGAGACAACCAGTTATCGCCCGCGTGACACGCTTGCCCACTACCTTTTAGGTACCGCACTTGTCTTAGGCTTGCTGACGCTTGGCGTATTGCAGGTTTCCAACCACCGGCGGAAATCGGCATGACCATTGATTTTCTATCGTTGGACTTGTCCGCATTTCACTTCATTCGCCCCTGGTGGCTCGTTGCCCTGCTTATTGTTTCTTTCTTGTGGTGGATGGTCCGAAAGGCTGCAACACAGAATATCGAGCTCCCAGCAGTCATCGCTCCTCATCTGGCACAGGCGATGACCATCGGACAACAGGACAGCAAGCGTCTGCGCCCTATCGATAGCGCTGCTATTATTCTGGGATTGCTGGTGTTAGGTGCATCGGGACCAACCTGGTCGCGCGTTCCAAATCCGCTCGTAGCGGATACGGCTCCGCTCATCGTTGTCTTGAAAGTTTCAAAATCCATGATGCAGACGGACGTTCCGCCAAACCGGCTGGAACGGGCAAAACACAAGATATTGGATCTCATCAAAGAGCGCGCTGGTGCCAAGACTGCGCTGATTGCCTACGCAGGGACTGCGCATCAAGTTGTTCCACCGACGGAAGATCCCGAAGTAATCAAACCGTTCCTGGAGGGACTTGATCCTTCCGTCATGCCGCAGGATGGAGAGGCAGCCCGCTTGGCACTCGGTATGGCGCAAGAAACTCTTGCAACTTTGGACACCCCGGGCACAATTTTGTTTCTGCTAGATCGCATAACGGATGCTGACAAGCGTGCCTTTGCTGAATACGCAAACAATGATGGTGCTCCCGTTATTTTCTGGTTTTCCGGCAAAGATCAAACCGCGCGCGACGCCCTTTCAGATTTAACAAGCGCAACGGTAATAGACATCACGCCCGACACAAGCGATGTAAATTCTGTCCTTCGCAACATTGAGGCTGCGTACCAGGCCGCACTTTCAAAAGACGAACGTCAAAAATGGAAGGATCAGGGTTGGGTTTTTGCCTGGCCAGCTGCGATCCTTCTGCTTTTTTGGTTCCGGAAGGGCTGGACGATGCAATGGGCGGCAGTCGTATTTGCCGTTGGTCTCTCTTTACCGGCAACCGACGTCAGGGCGGAAGGCTGGCGCGACTGGTTCTTCACGGCGGACCAACAGGGATATTTGGCGTTTGAAGCCAAGGATTATCAAAAGGCTGCCGATAATTTCGAAGATCCCATGTGGAAAGCCTATTCGTTGTACCGGCTTGGTAAATACGAAGATGCGGCAGAGATGTATGGGTGGCAGGAAAGCTCGGATGCTGCTGTAGGCGAAGGCATGTCGTTGATAAAGTCTCGCTCATACAGACCTGCAATAGATGCATTTGAAAAGGCGCTTCAGCGTGATCCAGACAATGCAATAGCTGAGCGAAATCTGGAATTGGCTCGCTATATTCTTGAATATATTGAGACCACCCGGGAACAGTCGGACACAGGTGAGGAATCTGGCATTGGCGCCGACGATATTGTCTACGACAATGAGGCAGGTCGTGGATCGGATAGCCAGCAACCACAAGAAACCGGGGAGACGGTCCCTGAGTCGGCTGAACAGTGGATGCGTACCGTTGACACCCGCACGGGAGATTTTCTCAAGTCCAGATTTGCACTTGAAGCCGCCAGAGGCCCGCAATGACCCGACTTTTGCTCTTGGTTGCTTATCTTTGTTTTTCGAACGTTGCCTCTGCGCAGGAGCAAGGCACACCGATATTGCGAACAAGCCTCGAAATAGACACCACGATTCCAGGCCAACCTTTGCTCTATCGTGTAACGCTTCTTGTTCCCACGTGGATGCCGAAGCCGCCGGTATTTCCCAGTCTTGAAGCTCCCAATGTCGTGGTTCGTTTGCCACCCCGCGCTTCCGGTCCGACAAGCGAGAGGATCAATGGCGAAACATGGTCTGGCATATCTCGTTTATATCGCCTGTACCCAATGGTGCCGGGTGTCTTTGTAATTCCTGCAGGCACCATCAAAGTTACTTACGCAGACCCAGAGACATCGAAACCGATAGAGACTGATGTCCAGACGGAAATTTTTAGCATCACCGGTCAGGTACCTCCCGGGGCGGAGGAACTGGACCCTTTTCTTGCCGCCAAGTCGCTCAAATTAGACCGAAAAATTGATTGTGAAACAGAAGGATTGAGCGCCGGAGACGCACTAAAGATTACAACACGGGTCAGCGTTTCCGGCGTGTCCCCGATGTTTATTCCCCCGATAGCAACGGATTTGAATTTTGACGGGTTTTCGGTCTATTCAAATGAGCCGCTTCTCGAAGAGAAAGAGGACCGCGGTATCCTTTCAGGTGACAGAACGGAAGTCGAAACGATAGTTGCCGAATTTTCCGGGTCTTACGAATTACCCGAACTCTTACTTTCCTGGTACAACCTCGACAGCGGCCAGGTTGAAACAGCTTCGGTTCCCGCAATTTCTTTCGAAATCACCGGTGTTACTCCAGATCTTATCCAACCTGCAGAACCGCTTGATTGGCGAAGTCTTGCTATTCAGGCGCTGGGTATTGTTGTTGTACTTGCGATCCTGGCGCTGGCTTTCCGCCGTTTGATGCGAAGACTCATGAGGTTCTTGCAACATCGTCGGAAACTTTACCGCTCGTCTGAATTATTCGCCTTCAGACAATTGCAAAAGAAAATTTGGCAACGGGATTTCGATGCGGCTACGCGCGCAGGGCTTGAGTGGCAATCACGTTTGAACGCCTCGGACAATACGATTGACTGGACCCGGTTCGAGATGGCAGTAGTTGAACTGGGCGCTACATACTATGGAACTCAATCTTTGTCCGGGACCGCCGAGCACAACAAACATTGGCGCGGATTAGGGCTTGAAGTCCGACGCGTCAGACGGCAGTTGCGTCATAACATGAAAGAGAAGCGCGCTTACGTTCTCCCTGGGCTCAATCCGGATTCCCGGCCCATCAGCTAGACTGCCTGTCCTTCTGTTTTTTCAAGCGAATGAACCCCATGGACAAATGCGCTCGCCTCGTGAGGGCTGCAGCCTGAAGGTCTCCAAGGGATATTGCGTCAGCAATGTCTTCTATTTCGCTGCAGAAGATATCAACTTCAGTGGATAGATCCATGTTCGGAATCAGCTTCAACCAGATGCGGCAGGTTTGATAAAACAGTTTTTCAGAAACGTCTCTCAGAGGCAGATTTTCTGTAAGCTCCTGAAAGGCATGGAAAAAATCTATATTCAATCTGGCAAAATTATCTCTGTTTGGCTGAGTTCTTAAACTGTCTGCTCGATTGCGCATCGCATCGAACAATTCCAGCAAGTTCGACTGCGCAGAACTTGGTGAAAGCCTGCCGGTCAACTCGTTCAGTTCCATGCGCAGTTGATAAACCTGGCTGAGTTCTTCGAGGTCTATGTCAGTCACAAGTGTGCCTACACCCTGCTGCGACTGCAAAAGGCCATCAGCCTCCAGGATTTTCAACGCTTTTCGCAATGGCGACCGGCTGACACCAAACTCATCTGCAATTGCTTCTTCACTCAACTGAGAACCTGGGGCGTAGACAAGCATGCAAATCCGATCACGCAGCTCCGAATACATGATTTCGAACCGTTCCTGGGCATTCTCTGCATCACCCAACCGGTTAGCTACGGAGCCAGCCTCGTTTTCGTGAACTTCGCTCATTCCGGTTTCACTAATGTTCTTTCCAATCCATCCAGCATCGAGAGGCATTTTTCCAATTGCCCGGTCGTGACAAATTCATCCGGCTGATGCGCTTGTGCAATGGATCCAGGACCACACACAACCACTGACATACCAAGCGCCTGAAATAGACCAGCTTCAGTGCCGAAGGAAACAACGTCGCTAAGGTTTGCACCGGTTAGTGAAAAAACGAGTTCCCTGGCTTCGTTCTCCCGCATGACCGCCAATCCGGCCACTTCACCAATTACTTCTGTCACGATATCTGCCTCCGGATGGACAGCCTTCATTTGCGGCAGCAGGACTTCCTGACAGTACTTTTCAAGCGCTGATTTGATTTCCGTTGCATCCGATGACCGAACCGGACGCATCTCCCATTCGACCGCGCAATGCCGGGCAATGACATTCCTGGCCGAACCACCCTCGATGCAACCTGTTTGAATTGTCGTCCACGGAGGCGAGAAACTCGAACTGTCCGGCCCTGCCCGCTCCTTCATGCACTCGGACAATTCCATAAGTTTGCAGATGTAGGATGCAGCCACATGAATTGCGTTGACGCCCTTGTCTGGCTCTGAGCCATGACCGTCTGTTCCATGAAAACTTGTTGTGTATTCATAGCACCCCTTGTGACCTTCGATGACGCGCATTTCTGTTGGCTCGCCAATGATGACTACAGACGGACGTAGATCGTCGTCTTGGAGTTCTTCAGCCAGGTGCCGGGCGCCCAGGCAACCAACTTCCTCGTCATATGTGAGCGCTACATGAAGTGGCCTTTGCAAATCAAGAACGCTGTAATCATCGAGTTTTGCAAGGACACAAGCGATGAACCCCTTCATATCGCAGGCGCCACGTCCAAAGACAAAGTCGTCCTTGACCTGCATTTTAAAGGGATCGCTGCTCCATTCGGCAGCATTTGCAGGCACAACATCCGAATGGCCTGACAGGACAATACCACCAGAAACATCTGGTCCAAGGGTCGCGAAAAGGTTTGCCTTTTTTCCCGAATTGTCCTTGGAAACCCGCACCCGGGCACCCTTGGTTTGCAGCAGTTCCGCAGCAAAAGTAATCAGATCAAGATTGCTGTCAGCCGAAACCGTCGGATATCCGATCAGCTTTTCCAAAATTGAAATAGTGCTGTCTAAACGCTTGTGTTTCATGGCGGCCTCAGTTCTTGATGAATAGACCGCGTGGCCGGTCACAGAGGCATTCAGCAGGCCCTTGATCCTTGATCAAAATGCTTTCCGTGATCTCGAGACCCCAACCGTCCATCCAAAGGCCTGGCATGAAGTGGAAAGTCATTCCTGGTTTCAGGACAGTCTCATCAACTTCACGAATTGAAATTGTCCGTTCGCCCCAGTCCGGAGGGTAGGAAATTCCGATCGGATAACCAGCTCTTGCGCCACGTTCTATTCCTGCTGCTGTCAAAGGTTTCGCAAGAGCCCTAGCAATATCGCCAGCCACATTACCGGCTTTTGCAGCTTCCAATCCTGCCTCAAGGCCCTCGCTCAACGCTTTTTCCGCGTCCAGGAGGTATTGTGGCGGCTTGCCGAAAAAGATGGTCCTGCAAAGCGGTGCGTGATAACGGCGGTAGCAGCCCGAGATTTCAAAGAATGTTGCTACATCCGGCTGAAGTGTTCTGCCATCCCAGGTGAGATGCGGTGCAGACGCGTCCGCCCCGCTCGGAAGCAAGGGAACAATTGCCGGATAATCTCCCCAGGCATCGTCCAGTCCACGGATCGCGTCGGCATATATATCGGCGACCAGATCTGACTTTCGCATACCAACTTCCACGCGTTCGTAAATGCCGTCGACGATCTTCTCTGAGATCCGGGCGGCCTTACGCATGAAAGCCAGTTCTTCATCTGACTTAACTGCACGCAACCAATTGACCATGCTTGTTGCATCTATGAATTCAACATTTGGCAACTCTTCCTTCATGGTCAGATAGGCTTTGGCGGAAAAATAGTAGTTCTCGAGCTCAACGCCGATCCTCTTTGCCCCATATCCCTTTGAAATCAAGAGGCCAGCCAGATCCTGCATCGGATGCCGTTCTGTCGACTGAATATAGTGATCGCCGTATTTCGTTACGCGTACGTCGTCCATCCAGACAGTACGTTTGGCGCCATTGGAATCCTGTTGTCTCCCCCACCAGATCGGATCTTCGTCAAGGAACACCAATACACCTTGGTGAACATAGAACGACCAGCCGTCATAGCCTGTAATCCAAGCCATATTCGAAGGGTCTTCAACGAACAGGACATCTATCCCGCGCGCTGTCATGTCATTGCGTACCAAGCCAAGTCGACGTTCGTACTCGACGTTTGAAAATGGAATATTCAATCCAGGCATGATCCCTCCAATGATCTTATTTGTATACAACAGTCATATTGAAAGAAAAGTTTTGCAAGTTTTTTCTTTGAAGTTGACGTCTAAACTCTGGGTGACTAGCTTACTTGTACACAAATGCCACGTTACTCGTCCGATCTAAATGGTAAGGCAATAGTCCCAAGGCTAAACGAAAGGCGCGTTTATGGACCTAACGCTTGCAGAAATCTTCGCTGCTCAACGAACAATTTCCGGCAAGGTCACACGCACGCCTCTGCTGCCCTCGCGCCATCTTAGCGAAGTCGCCGGGTTGCCCTTCTTTCTGAAGATGGAGACGATGCAGCCGACAGGCGCATTCAAACTGCGAGGGGCGATGAATGCAGCCCAGAAAGTTCCTGAAGGTACACATACCCTCACCTGCTGTTCGACAGGAAATCACGGTCGTAGTGTTGCATTCGCCGCACGAAAACTGGGTATCAAGTCTGTTATCTGCATGTCGTCACTAGTGCCACAAGCCAAGATCGACGGGATCAAGGCGCTTGGAGCAGGCATTCGCATCGTCGGCACAAGTCAGGATGACGCGCTTGCCGAATGCCAGACATTGGCGCGCGAAGAAGGTGTCTCCGAAATTTCACCGTTCGACGATCCGCTCGTTATTGCCGGTCAAGGTACAATTGGACTTGAGATACTCGAAGACCTTCCCAACGTGAAGACGCTGTTGGTGCCCCTGTCTGGCGGCGGATTGGCTGCAGGCGTTGCCCTGGCTGCGAAGTCCATCAATCCGGCAATCAGAGTAATTGGCCTGACTATGGACCGCGGCGCAGCCATGTATGCTTCGCTCAATGCAGGACGCCCCGTAGACATCACAGAAGTCGAAAGTCTCGCGGATTCTCTTGGTGGTGGCATTGGGTTGAATAACCAGCGCTCCTTTGCGCTCTGCAAAAAATTTCTCGACGATGTCATTCTGGTCAGCGAAGAAGAAATCTATCAGGCCATGCAGATGCTCTATTTCGAAGAAGCCCAAGTTGCTGAAGGCGCTAGTGTTGTGGGAATAGCCGCATGCATTGCTGGCAAACTTCCAGATCTGACCGGTCCCATTGCGACCATCGTGACTGGTCGCAATGTCGACATGCGCGCATTTACGAATGTCATCACTGGCAAAGATATTATTCTGGGTGACTACCGGTTGAAGGGAGCTGCTTATGTCTCATGAGATCAAGATCATCACGGAGACAGACCTGCGCCAGTTCATACAACTCGATATGGAAAGCATCGATTGCATCAAAGATGCCTTTGCAAAACTTTCAACCGTTGACGTGGTGATGCCTCCAATCTTGTCCATGACGCTGCCGGACGCCAACGCAGAGGTCGATATCAAGACAGCTTATGTGCCGGGCCTGGACGGCTTTGCAATCAAGGTTTCGCCAGGTTTTTTTGACAATCCATCCTTGGGATTGTCCAGTTTGAACGGCCTAATGGTGCTCCTGTCTGCGACAACGGGTTTGGTTCAGGCCGTCTTCCTCGATAATGGGTACCTGACGGACATCCGCACTGCCGCCGCAGGGGCCGTGGCAGCTCGCTATCTGGCTCCCGAGAATGTATCGACAATTGGAATTCTGGGAACTGGGGTGCAGGCCAGACTGCAGTTGATTGCAGCCTTGAAAGTTCGTCCGGTCAAAAGGGCCCTTGTCTGGGGACGAGACGCTGGCAAAACAGTGCAATTTACCAAGAAATTGAGTGCCGATCTTGGGATTGAGGTTCACCCCATGCAAGACAGGCAACAGTTGGTGTCAGAGTGTCAGCTTGTCGTGACAACAACACCCACAAAAGACGCAATTCTTTCCGCCGATTGTCTGCACCCGGGACTGCACATTACAGCAATGGGATCAGATCAGGAGGACAAGAATGAATTGGACCTGTCTGTCCTCGAAAAGGCAGATCTCCTATTTTGTGATCGAATAAGTCAAAGCACCAAACTCGGTGAACTTCGCACAGCCCACGATCAAGACCTCAAATCCATCCTGGGAAAAGCGTGTGAGCTGGGTGACGTGATCACCGGAAGAATGCCAGGGAGGGCGAACGAAAATGAAATCACGGTATGTGACCTCACCGGAACAGGTGTACAGGACACGGCCATTGCCACACTGGCTCTAGATAAGATGCGCGAGTCGAGTGTCGGCACAACCGTTACGACCTGACCAAGAAGATTATCTATCATGCTTAAACTGGATAAACGGGATCTTGAAATCCTGAGTGTGTTGGCGAAAGAAGGCCGCCTTTCGAAGGCCGACCTCGCCAAGCGGATAAACCTGAGCCCAAGTCCTTGCTGGAAGCGTCTGGAAAGACTGGAAAAGGCGGGGATCATTGAAGGGTATGCCGCGAAAATCTCCCTGAAAAATCTAGCACCACATGTCACGGTTTTCGTGACGATTGAACTGGAGCATCACCGAACGGAATATTTCCAAAAATTTGAACATGTGATCCGGGATTGCGAAGAAGTCGTGTCCTGTTGGGCCATTGGCGGCGGTCTTGACTATCTGATGCAGATTGTAACCCGTGACATTGATGCCTATCAGCGGTTCATAGATGGGTTGTTGGACAGGGAGTTGAGTGTGGTTCGCTATTTCACCTATGTGGTTACCAAACCTGTGAAACAAACCGCGACTCCGCCTTTGGAGCACTTGCTTACAGGACTTATGGGAACGGAACATTCAGAAGAAAACGCCGAAAAAGAATAATCATGGCCGTTCTGAATGTTCTTTGGTCGTTTCGTTCCCACGACCAAATCTAAGCTGGAGTTCAATACTCAGAAGGGCTCTGGCATGCAAAACGCAACACTTACGGATACCCCGCTCTCAACTGACCTGTTCTGCCAGCTTCACAACCGGCACCTGGCGCGTAGTTTCGGCTACGTCAACGGTCGTTGGCTGGATGCATCGGACGGGGCGGTGTTTTCTGTTACAGACCCTGCTGATGGCAGCCCGCTGGGGAACGTTTCCCGACTGAACAGTGCGCAGGCGTCAGAAGCTATCAACGCTGCTGATGATGCCTTCAAAACATGGGCATCGCTGCTACCTCAGGACCGCGCCAAATACCTGTTCAAATGGCACGCACTTATCCTGGAAAACAAGGAAGACCTGGCGTTGATCATGACGCGCGAACAGGGTAAGCCAATTTCTGAGGCACTTGGCGAAATCGACTATGCTGCTTCGTTCATCGAATTCTATGCGGAAGAAGCAAAGCGGCCGAATATCGAGAGTATCACGTCCCACTTGGCCGACGCGGAAATGGAAGTCTGGCGGGAACCACTTGGTGTTGCCGCGCTGATCACACCCTGGAACTTCCCCTGCGCCATGATCACGCGTAAGGCAGCAGCGGCGTTAGCTGCCGGATGCACTGTTCTTGTTCACCCGTCGCAGGAGACACCGTTTTCTGCGCTGGCACTGGCAGAACTCGCTGACCGCGCAGGTCTACCTGCAGGTGTCTTCAATGTTCTTCCCGGACAGGCATCGGAGATTGTGGCCCCTTGGATGGAAGACCCGCGGGTACGAGCGGTTTCATTTACCGGCTCTACAGAAATTGGCCGCCTGCTCTACAGACAAAGTGCTGATACGGTCAAACGACTGGTGCTGGAACTGGGGGGACATGCGCCCTTTATCGTGTTTGCAGATGCAGACCTGGACCATGCTGTAGAACAGGCGATTGCCGCCAAATTCGCGACATCCGGGCAGGATTGTCTGGGGGCCAACCGATTTCTGATTGAAAGACCGATCTATGACGCTTTTTGTGATGCGTTTGCACGCCAAACGGCACAGCTTACGGTGGGCCCGGGTCTGGACGACCCAGACATTGGACCATTGATGCACGAACGCGCCGTCATGAAGCAAGAGGCTCAAGTCAAAGATGCACTGGAATGTGGTGCGAAGCTACTGACCGGTGGGAAAAGACATGACGCCGGCGCGAATTTCTTCGAACCAACGGTTCTGGCTGATGTGCCGCAAGAGGCCAATATTTTTCGTGAAGAGACCTTCGGGCCCGTCGCTGCAATTGCTCCCTTTGACAGCGAAGACGAAGTCATACGCCGTGCAAATGACACCGAATATGGACTGATCGCCTACCTCCACACGCAGGATCCGCGCCGGATCTATCGTGCTAGTCGCGAACTGCAATACGGCATGGTCGCTGTCAACCGCACCAAGGTGACCGGCTATCCAATTCCCTTCGGTGGCGTGAAGCAATCAGGTCTTGGACGAGAAGGTGCGAGATTTGGCCTTGAGGCCTTCACTGAAATAAAATTTGTCTGCAGAGACTGGCGATAAGCAGACCCATTCTAAAACACAAGGAACTATCATGCTCAAAAACGATCAGTTGGATGCCTGGGACCGCGAAAACTTCTTTCACCCCTCGACACACCTGGCACAACATGCGCGCGGTGAAGCGCCAAGTCGGATAGTGACGGGTGGTGATGGCGTTTTTATTGAAGATCGCGATGGCACAAGGTTGCTGGACGCGTTTGCTGGTCTTTATTGCGTGAATGTTGGCTATGGTCGAACTGAAATTGCAGAAGCCATTGCAGCCCAGGCAAAGGAGCTTGCCTATTATCACGCCTATGTCGGACACGGGACGGAAGCTTCAATAACGCTGGCAAAAATGGTTCTCGACCGCGCACCTTCGCACATGTCTAAAGTCTATTTTGGACTGGGCGGCTCCGATGCCAATGAAACCAACATCAAATTGGTGTGGTATTACAACAACATACTTGGTCGTCCAGAAAAGAAGAAGATCATTTCTCGTTGGCGTGGATATCATGGGTCCGGCTTGATGACGGGTTCTCTGACCGGCCTGGAGCTCTTTCACAAGAAGTTCGATCTCCCCCTCGACACGGTTCTTCACACGGTTGCACCTGACTATTTCCGACGCCAGGACCTCTCGATGTCCGAGGCTGACTTTGTGGCCCATTGCGTATCTGAACTGGAAGCGATGATTGAGCGAGAAGGTGCAGATACAATTGCAGCTTTCATTGGTGAGCCCGCACTTGGTACTGGCGGCATCGTTCCTCCTCCGGCCGGATACTGGGAAGCGATCCAACAAGTGCTGACCAAGCACGACATCCTGCTGATTGCAGATGAAGTGGTTTCCGGGTTTGGACGGTTGGGCAGTATGTTTGGTTCAGATCACTACCAGATCAAGCCGGATTTCATCACGATAGCCAAAGGACTTACGTCAGCCTACGCACCCTTGTCCGGTTCGATTATTTCCGACAGGGTTTGGAAGGTTCTGGAAGATGGAACCGATGAAAATGGCCCGATTGGGCATGGCTGGACCTATTCCGCTCATCCAATCGGGGCTGCCGCTGGGGTTGCCAATCTAAACCTGATCGACAAACTGGGTTTGGTTGAAAATTCCAAGGACGCTGGTGCCTATTTCAAGTCAGCAATGAATGACGCCTTGGCGGATCACATGCATGTCGGAGACATCCGTGGTGAAGGACTCTTGTGTGCGATTGAATTTGTTGAAGACAAAGACAGCAGGGTATTCTTCGACCCCGCCAGAAAAGTGGGCCCACAGGTCGCAACAGCTCTTATGAAACAAGGTGTCATTGGCCGAGCCATGCCACAGGGCGACATTCTTGGTTTCGCCCCACCGCTATGCATCACCAAATCGGAAATCGACAAGGTTGTCTCTGCCACACGCGAAGCAGTTTCGTCCGTCTTCTGAGATTAGGCTGACGCAATAAAGCCAACATCGAGCACTCGATGGACCACTAACTAATGGAGTCGGTCAGGAAAAGTTCTGGCCGACATCGCAGACTTCAAACAATCGCCTGCAGTTTAGCTCGCTTTTGCAGTCTTCCCCATTAGCGCTGGAATGACTTTGTCCGGTTCGCCCATCATCGCAATTTGACCGGATCTGAACACAACCACACGGTCTGCCAGTTTCATGTGGCTTGGCCGTTGCGTGTTGATGATGATCGTCGACTTCCCTTGCAGAGCACGAACCATGTCCATGAACTTCTTGTCGCCTTCAAAGTCGAGGTGCGTCCCAGGATTATCAAACAGGTACAACGGCACTGACTTTACAAAAGTCCGTGCGAGAACAATGCGCTGTTTCATGTTTTCCGGGATTTGTTTCAAAACCTCGCCATTCAACCGGGTTTCCAATCCCTCGAAATTCGCTTCAAGATAGGGCAGTAAGCCAATCTGGTCTGTTACCTCATGCAGTCTTGCGTCGCTGGCACCGGGATCTGCAAGCAGAAGGTTCTGTTTGACCGTACCGTAGAAAAAATCGAGATCATCGGGCGCATACCCGATGGCGGATCGCCACTCGGCCGGGTCAAGCTGCCGAACATCCAGTCCATCAAACAAGATAGATCCGACTTGCGGCTGAAACAGACCTGTAAGCGCTTGAAACAAAGTCGTTTTGCCAGATCCACTTGGCCCCGTAATTGCGATCGTCTCACCTTGCTTTACTGTCAGGTCCAACCCTTTCAGCGATGCCTCGGTCGCACCAGGGTACCTGAGAACAAGCGAAGAAATTTTCAGGTCTCCCTGAATGTCACGAGTGATTTTCGGCAAGTGCCCTGGCTCTCTTTCCAGTGGCACTTTCATGAGGTTGTTGATCTGGTCGATTACGGTCCGACTTTGCGCAAGCTGCGTAATGCTCAAAAAGGCCTGGTTCATCGGATTCAGGACACGCCAGCACAGCGCCATCGTCGCAATCAGGGCACCGAGGCTCATGTCTCCGTTCATGACCTGGATTGCGCCGATACCCAAAACCAGAACACCGCAAATTGTCATCAGGGTTTGAGAAACGGTCTGCAACACATGCGTGATGTTTCGTGCATGTACGTTCAACCTGTTGAAGCTGGCAGACAGAGAGGAAAATCTGTTTAGCCAGATGTCTTCAACCGACAAATTGCGCAATGCCCGCTGATTGCGCAATGTTTCGATCATGAAACCGTTCAGCTTCGACTTTTGCTCCCCAACCGCAGCGACTTCTCTTTGAACTTTTGGAAGAACATAAATAGCCAAAAGGCCATAAATCGCCAGCAGCGCCATAGGTGGATACGCTACAGGACCACCAATCAGATATATCGCTGTAATAAAAATCAACGTGAATGGAATGTCGACAATCGCGTTCAGGAGTGAGCTTTGAAAGATATCCCTAACGCTATCGAAATATCTCAGGCGCATGACCTGCGTCCCTATCGGCGCTTCCGACAGCATTGAATACGGTAGATGAAGGATCCGCTCGAAGGTCTTGTTGCCCACAATCGCATCTATCCGGCCACCAAGGTAGGACTGGATCCAGTTTTTTGTCCTTCTGAGCGCGACTTCGCAAAGGACTATGATCGCAATACCAACCCCCATCGTGATCAACACGCTGGTGGATTTGGCTCCCATCGCCTTGTCATAGATTGCCATGATGAACAAGGGTGGCCCAAGCGCCAGGATGTTCAGAACAAACCCCAAGACTAGGATTGAAACAATACTGCCTCGAAAGCGTTTTGAAACGGCAGAAAACCAGCTTCGATTGCCTTGAATCTGACTTTCTTCCTCGTCATCCTCATAGGCGATGAAGAGTTCTTCTTTCGAGATTTCCTTCTCGGCGATGATGACAGCTTCATCACTCTGGCCGGAAAATGCGCGGAAGGCACCCTCATCCGTTTTGGAAACAAGAACTTGTACGTCATCGCCCGCGACACGAAGGCAAGGAAATTGCGTTGGCGTCAACTCAGCAGCTTTGCCGCGAAATGGTTCGGTCTTGATGTTAAGCCTGTTCAGTACCGCGCGGAGATCTTGAAAAGACGCAAGGCGATCGAAATGCGGCATTGCCTCAAACAGCAACCGATCATTTCCCTGCCAACGCATTTCCTTTAGGAGCGGTACAAGACATTTTTCAGCTGTTGGAGCATCGGCCCCTGTCAAATTGATTATTTTTTCAGGTGTATCAGTTGCGCTCAATTCAACGGAGAGGTCTCTCCATTGCCGGTGAACAGCGTTTTCACTGCCGTCAAGTTCCTCGAGATCGAATAGGTTTCTTGTCAAGCTACGCCCTCGCCTTCACTGGCTTGGACACGCTGTCTGCCTGACCCAATGCATGGATCTTCCGATCTCGAAGTTCATATTGCTGATCTGCGACGGCGAGCACCGAAGGACGATGGCTTACGATGATCACTGTCAAGTATCCCTTGAGACGATCAAGTGCTTCCAGCAGGCCCTTTTCGGCTTGCTGGTCGAGTTGAGCGTTGGCCTCGTCGAGTACAAGGATCTTGGGTTCACCTGCAAGTGCACGCGCAATGCAAATTCGCTGCAAAGTCGAAGTTGGAACTTTGCCTCCCAGGTCGGCACCCAGTTGGGTGTCATAACCTTTTGGAAGGAGATGAATTTCCTTTTCAAGTCCGATCAATTTCGCAGCCATGCGCGCATGGGCAATATCAGACACGGCACCAAACATGGTTATGTTTTCAAGAATTGTTCCACTGAAGATCGCGGACTGACTGTCGACATAGGCAACCGATCTCCTGAGAGCCTGTTCGTACAAGCCCTCAAATTCCTGACCGCCTATCAAAACCTTGCCCGATGTAGGTTGCATTTCACCGGTAAAAAGCTTCATGAGTGTGGATTTACCGCAGCCATCAGCTCCCCGAAAGCCAATGAACTGACCGGATTTGATATTTAGATTGATGTTGGAGAAGACTTCCCGCGCACCTTCTCCTACCACCACCGTTACATCTTGCAGGTTGATGGAGCCATCCGTCTCGAGCTCGAGCTGTTTCTGCGACTGGACCTCTGGCAATTCAAAGAGTTCTTGCACCTGAGTGTAATCGTGCTTCAGTCTCTGCATGTCGGTCAACTGGTTGATCGCACGCAAGAATGGCTGAACGAACTGACCGGAAAGTAAGGTACTGGCCGCTACGCCACCAATACTGAAATTGCCGTGAATGAACATGAGCGCCCCAAAGAGCACGACGAAGACGGTGGTCAACGTTCCAAACAGCGATGATGCATCACGCGCTTCACCGGAAAGGCGCATGTATCTGGCGCTTAACTTGGCTGTCACCTTTTGCAAGCGCTCGAAGCGCCGCATGATCAGCGCCTCCATAGCCTGGGTTTTCACGGTCTTTGCGCCGGCCAGAACTTCCAGAATGAAGTCGGATTTTCGATCGTCCTGATCTGCTCTATCGACAACAACTTGCTGAAGTGCCTTGTTTCTATGCAGCGCAAAAAACATGAACATGCCAAGCAGGCAAACCGGAACGAGCGCAAGCGGTCCGGCAATAAACACCAGCACAGCGAGGAAAATGCCACCTGCGGGCAGATCAATTGCGAGTAGTCGCCCCTGATCGCCGTAGTGATCGGAAATCGACTGAAGCGAGCGCAATTGATGAACCTGCACGGATATAGGCGTTTTCGCGAGTTGCGTCGGCTCAGCGTCCAGTACCCGGCGGAACAATTCTGTATGGACCTGATGGTTGAACCCTGCTCCGAGTTTTCCGACAACGCCGGCCCTTGCGATCTTGATCACAGCATCAACAACCAACACAGCTGTGACACCAAGAATCAAAACCAGAAGCGTATCGGTAGACGTGTTTGGCAGTACGCGGTCATAAACCTGCAGGATCGCCAGCGGCATCGCCAGCCCAAGAATATTTGCGAAAATCGAGGCAACGATTACATCACGCGACAATCCCGGCGAGGAAATCCAGCGCCCGGACGGAGAATGCCTGACCTTCAAACGAGGCAGAAAGAATGATGAAAATATTGATTTCAACATATATGAACCAGAGTCGAATTCGCGTTGGTTCAAATTGAACGGGTCAGGTTTAAAAATCGTTTACCTTACTGTTTAAATTCAGAATTTAATCCGAACTAACTTTCAGTTTCCATGGCGAATTTTCCGCTTTGTTAAGGGCGCGTACGGTCATGTACTCCATCGGAAATTTGTAGATGCGTGACCGACATGGCAAACGACACAGAAAATCGAGACAAAAACTCCTCTCAAGATGACGGGAGTGCGGGCGATTCCGGAACGACGTTAAGTTCTGATAGCTATGTTCAGTCCGGACTGTTGGACACCCGGGACAAGCAACTCGATAAAGCACACGATTTTCATCTCGACCAGAATATGGGCGAGTCGATGGAGCAGGTGAACGCAAACCTGCACCTGGGCAGTGAGAAACCTGATCCTCTTCAAAGCCTATCCGATGATGAGAAAGACACTGCTTCACAAATTGAAGCGGAAACAGGCGAAACACCGCAGGTAGAAGACGATTCTCGAGCCGATACGGGATTGCCACTCTCTGAAAACTTCGTCTCCACTGGTCAGCGCGCACTCAATCCTTCTTCAGATGAAACAGGACAGAACGGTTCCTCCTACGACCCGTCTTCCAATTTTTTGGGCAGTTCGTCTTTGGGCGACGACTTTTCAAACGTTGCTGTCGCTGCAGAACCAGTAGCAGGCGCCCTCTCGCAAAGCGTCACAGATCAGGTCGCATCTGATCAAGACCCCGCAGAAGACGAAACAAGCGTTCCCATCACATCAAATCTCTCTTCGGTAACAGACATCGACGACGCCCAGGACGGTGTTGATGAAAACGCCGCAGTTGGGTCCACAACCGGTATTCAGGCATCAGCGGACGTTGCGGAGGATGCAGATGTTACGTACAGCCTCCTCGACGATGCGGGCGGCCTTTTTACAATCGATCCGAATACAGGAATTGTTTCTGTAGCTGGCGCTTTGGATGCAGAAACTGCCGGTTCTCACGATATTGTCGTGCTTGCCACAACTTCTGACGGTGAAACGCAGACTGAAACCTTTTCAATTTCCATTCGCGACGTCGATGAATACGACGTTTCTGATATTCAGGAGACTGGCGCTGCAGTCAGCGAAATATCCGAAAATGTCGAGGGTGGAAGTTCAACCGGCATCACGGTAACCGCAGAAGATCTGGACGTAAGCGATACTGTCTCCTATTCGATAGACGACCCGCGATTCGTGATCGACGAAAATGGCGTTGTTTCAATCGCCGATGATGCAGTCTTCGATGCCGAAACTGAAAGTTCTGTTTCTTTTACTGTCACAGCTACATCCACCGATGGCTCTGAAAGTTCCCAGGTTTTTGATCTGAGTATTTCCGATGTGGATGAGGCCGACGTCTCATCGGTCACTGATTCAGATGCAACCGAGAACTCCATCGCAGAAGATGCGTCTGCAGGTACCCAGGTTGGTGTGACGGCGCTCGCGACGGACTCAGACGTTACCGACAGTGTATCCTACGCTGTTGACGATGTCCGTTTTGAAGTTGCTGCTGATGGCACGGTCACTGTTGCCTCTGGCGCTTCTTTCGATGCGGAGACCGAAGGTTCCATCGATATCACGGTGACGGCAACCTCGACCGATGGCTCAACGTCCCAGGAGACGTTCTCCATCAACGTTTCTGATGTTGATGAGGCGGATGTGTCTGCCGTTACCGACAGCGACGCGACAGCGAACTCCATTGCAGAAGATGCATCTGCCGGTACCCAGGTTGGTGTGACCGCGCTCGCGACGGACTCAGACGTTACCGACAGTGTATCCTACGCTGTTGACGATGCCCGTTTTGAAGTTGCTGCTGATGGTACGGTCACTGTCGCAAGTGGCGCAAGCTTCGATGCAGAGACAGAGGGCTCAATCGACATCACTGTCACAGCGACCTCAACTGATGGCTCCATGTCCCAGGAGACCTTCTCCATCAACGTCTCCGATGTGGATGAAGCTGACGTTTCTGCTGTCACTGACTCAGATGCAACCGCGAACTCCATCGCAGAAGATGCATCTGCCGGCACGCAGGTTGGTGTCACTGCGCTGGCAACAGATTCCGATGTGACCGACAGCGTCTCCTACGCGGTCGACGATGCCCGCTTTGAAGTGACCGCCGACGGCACAGTCACGGTTACGTCCGGTGCTTCGTTTGATGCGGAGACAGAAGGCTCCATCGACATCACCGTGACAGCAACGTCTACGGATGGTTCCACGTCCCAGGAGACCTTCTCGATCAACGTGTCCGATGTAGATGAAGCGGATGTGTCTGCGGTCACTGACTCAGATGCAACAGCAAACTCCATTGCGGAAGACGCATCAGCTGGAACCCAGGTTGGTGTCACGGCGCTAGCCACTGACTCTGACGTGACTGACAGTGTCTCCTACGCCGTTGATGATACCCGCTTTGAAGTCGCTGCCGATGGCACGGTCACGGTTGCTTCCGGCGCTTCGTTCGATGCCGAGACTGAAGGCTCCATTGATATTACGGTGACGGCAACGTCCACCGATGGGTCCACCTCTCAGGAGACTTTCTCCATCAACGTCTCCGATGTTGATGAGGCGGATGTGTCTGCAGTAACTGACTCGGATGCAACGGCAAATTCCATCGCAGAAGATGCCTCTGCCGGTACCCAGGTTGGTGTCACCGCACTGGCAACGGACTCTGATGTAACCGACAGTGTCTCCTACACTGTTGACGATGCCCGTTTTGAAGTGGCTGCAGATGGCACGGTCACCGTTGCATCCGGCGCATCCTTCGATGCAGAGACTGAAGGTTCCATCGACATCACGGTCACAGCGACCTCAACTGATGGCTCGACCTCACAAGAGACGTTCTCGATCAACGTTTCTGATGTGGATGAAGCGGATGTGTCTGCGGTCACCGACAGCGATGCAACGGCAAACTCCATTGCGGAAGATGCATCTGCCGGTACCCAGGTTGGTGTCACCGCACTGGCGACAGATTCTGATGTTACTGATTCAGTTAGTTATTCCGTCGATGATGCCCGCTTTGAAGTTGCCGCCGATGGCACGGTCACTGTCGCAAGTGGCGCAAGCTTCGATGCAGAGACTGAAGGTTCCATCGATATCACCGTGACCGCCACGTCAACCGATGGCTCGACGTCCCAGGAGACGTTCTCCATCAACGTCTCCGATGTCGATGAGGCTGACGTTTCAGCTGTCACCGACAGCGATGCAACGGCGAACTCCATCGCAGAAGATGCATCTGCCGGTACGCAAGTCGGTGTTACTGCGCTTGCCACTGATTCAGACGTAACCGACAGCGTCTCTTACTCCGTCGATGACGCACGCTTTGAAGTCGCTACCGATGGTACGGTTACGGTTGCAAGTGGCGCTTCTTTCGATGCCGAGACTGAAGGTTCCATCGATATCACGGTGACGGCAACCTCGACCGATGGCTCGACGTCCCAGGAGACCTTCTCGATCAACGTCTCCGATGTGGATGAGGCGGATGTGTCTGCAGTCACTGACTCAGACGCAACGGCAAACTCCATTGCAGAAGATGCATCTGCCGGTGCCCAGGTTGGTGTCACCGCGCTGGCAACAGACTCTGATGTCACTGACAGCGTCTCCTACACTGTTGATGATGCTCGCTTTGAAGTTGCTGCAGATGGCACGGTCACCGTCGCAAGTGGCGCTTCGTTTGATGCAGAGACCGAAGGTTCCATCGATATCACCGTGACCGCAACGTCCACGGATGGCTCAACGTCCCAGGAGACGTTCTCCATCAACGTCTCTGATGTTGATGAGGCAGATGTGTCTGCAGTCACTGACTCAGATGCGGCGGCAAACTCGATTGCAGAAGACGCATCAGCCGGCACCCAGGTTGGTGTCACGGCGTTGGCAACAGATTCCGATGTGACCGACAGCGTCTCCTACGCGGTCGACGATGCCCGCTTTGAAGTGACCGCCGACGGCACAGTCACGGTTGCGTCCGGTGCTTCGTTTGATGCGGAGACAGAAGGCTCCATCGACATCACCGTGACAGCAACGTCGACCGATGGCTCGACGTCCCAGGAGACCTTCTCGATCAACGTGTCCGATGTTGATGAAGCTGATGTTTCTTCGGTCACCGACAGCGATGCAACGGCCAATTCCATTGCAGAAGACGCCTCTGCCGGTACCCAGGTAGGTGTCACCGCCCTCGCGACCGATGCAGATGTGACCGACAGCGTCTCCTACGCGGTCGACGATGCCCGCTTTGAAGTGGCCGCCGATGGTACAGTCACTGTCGCCTCTGGCGCTTCTTTCGATGCGGAGACCGAAGGTTCCATCGATATCACGGTGACGGCAACCTCGACCGATGGCTCAACGTCCCAGGAGACGTTCTCCATCAACGTGTCCGATGTTGATGAAGCTGATGTGTCTGCGGTCACCGACAGCGATGCAACGGCGAACTCCATCGCGGAAGATGCTTCGGCTGGTACACAGGTAGGTGTCACCGCGCTGGCGACAGACTCAGATGTCACTGATTCAGTTAGTTATTCCGTCGATGATGCCCGCTTTGAAGTCGCTGCTGATGGTACAGTCACGGTTGCAAGTGGCGCATCCTTCGATGCAGAGACCGAAGGCTCCATCGATATCACCGTCACGGCGACCTCGACCGATGGCTCGACGTCCCAGGAGACGTTCTCGATCAACGTCTCCGATGTGGATGAGGCGGATGTGTCTGCAGTCACTGACTCAGACGCAACGGCAAACTCCATCGCGGAAGATGCATCTGCTGGTACGCAGGTAGGTGTCACCGCGCTGGCAACAGACTCTGATGTCACTGATTCGGTTAGTTATTCCGTCGATGATGCCCGCTTTGAAGTCGCGGCCGATGGTACAGTCACTGTTGTAAGTGGCGCTTCGTTTGATGCGGAGACCGAAGGTTCCATCGATATCACGGTGACGGCAACCTCGACCGATGGTTCGACCTCCCAGGAGACGTTCTCCATCAACGTTTCTGATGTCGATGAGGCGGATGTGTCTGCAGTCACCGACAGCGATGCAACCGCGAACTCCATTGCAGAAGATTCTTCTGCCGGTACCCAGGTTGGTGTCACTGCTCTGGCAACGGACTCAGACGTAACCGACAGTGTCTCCTACGCGGTCGACGATGCCCGCTTTGAAGTGGCCGCCGACGGTACGGTCACGGTTGCTTCCGGTGCTTCGTTTGATGCGGAGACCGAAGGTTCCATCGATATCACCGTGACGGCAACGTCCACCGATGGTTCGACCTCCCAGGAGACGTTCTCCATCAACGTTTCTGATGTCGATGAGGCGGATGTGTCTGCTGTCACTGATACAGATGCAACCGCGAACTCCATTGCAGAAGATTCTTCTGCCGGCACCCAGGTTGGTGTCACCGCGCTGGCGACAGACTCTGACGTCACTGATTCAGTTAGTTATTCCGTCGATGACGCCCGCTTTGAAGTCGCTGCAGACGGCACAGTCACGGTTGCCTCCGGCGCTTCGTTTGATGCGGAGACAGAAGGCTCCATCGACATCACCGTGACAGCAACGTCGACCGATGGCTCGACGTCCCAGGAGACCTTCTCGATCAATGTTTCTGATGTGGATGAGGCGGATGTTTCTGCAGTCACCGACAGCGATGCAACGGCAAACTCGATTGCGGAAGATGCATCTGCCGGTACCCAGGTTGGTGTGACCGCGCTCGCGACGGACTCAGACGTTACCGACAGTGTATCCTACGCTGTTGACGATGCCCGTTTTGAAGTTGCTGCTGATGGTACGGTCACTGTCGCCTCTGGCGCTTCGTTTGATGCCGAGACCGAAGGTTCCATCGATATCACGGTCACAGCGACCTCGACGGATGGCTCCACGTCCCAGGAGACCTTCTCCATCAACGTTTCTGATGTGGATGAAGCTGATGTGTCTGCGGTCACTGACTCAGATGCGACCGCGAACTCCATCGCGGAAGATGCATCTGCCGGTACCCAGGTTGGTGTGACCGCGCTGGCGACGGACTCCGACATAACCGACAGTGTCTCCTACACTGTTGACGATGCCCGCTTTGAAGTCGCTGCCGATGGTACGGTTACGGTTGCAAGTGGCGCTTCTTTCGATGCCGAGACCGAAGGCTCAATCGACATCACGGTCACGGCGACCTCGACTGATGGCTCGACGTCCCAGGAGACCTTCTCCATCAACGTTTCTGATATTGATGAAGCTGATGTGTCTGCTGTCACTGATACAGATGCAACGGCCAATTCCATCGCGGAAGATGCTTCGGCTGGTACGCAGGTCGGTGTGACCGCGCTGGCAACAGACTCTGATATTACAGACAGTGTCTCCTACGCGGTTGACGATGCCCGTTTTGAAGTTGCTGCCGACGGTACGGTCACCGTTGCAAGTGGCGCTTCTTTCGATGCCGAGACTGAGGGTTCCATCGATATCACGGTCACGGCGACCTCGACCGATGGTTCGACGTCCCAGGAGACCTTCTCGATCAACGTCTCCGATGTGGATGAAGCTGATGTGTCTGCAGTCACTGACTCAGACGCAACGGCAAACTCCATTGCAGAAGATGCATCTGCCGGTGCCCAGGTTGGTGTCACCGCGCTGGCAACAGACTCTGATGTCACTGATTCAGTTAGTTATTCCGTCAACGATGCACGTTTTGAAGTTGCAGCAGACGGTACAGTCACGGTCGCAACTGGCGCTTCGTTCGACTACGAAAGCGAGCCGACGGTGACCCTCACCGTTACGGCGACTTCAACTGACGGATCGACATCTCAGGAAACCTTTTCCATCTCGGTATCCGACGTGGCTGAATCTTACCAGATGAGCGGAAGCACATTCACCGATATTGGAGTTTCTGAAACAACAATTACGGGGAACGTGGGTGCCGACACTATCACAGCACATGAAGACGGCAGCACGATATACAGCGGTGCAGGCGCCGATTTGGTCTATGGCGGTGCCGGTGATGACACCATCCTATACGGTGAAGGTGCCGATACCGTCTATGGCGGCGGCGGAAACGACTTTATCGACGACGTAGTTGGTACTGAACCCAATACAGATAACAACTATCTGGATGGCGGCGAAGGTAACGACACGAT
>CXTY01000014.1 GCA_001404055.1 Roseibium album
AGGCCACGTTCTCATAAACGGGATTCCTTTTGAGTTGCGAATGTGATTCAAACTCCTAAAAGGAGTTTTCCATGGCGCGGTTTGATCTGAGCGATTTCGAGTGGTCTGTCATCCAGCCACTTCTTCCGTCCAAAGTGCGTGGTGTTGCGCGTGTTGATGACCGGCGGGTTCTGAATGGCATTTTCTGGCGGTTGCGCACCGGTGCGCCTTGGGCGGACGTCCCGGAGCGATATGGCCCGCACATGACCTGCTACAACCGCTTCGTGCGCTGGCGCAAGGCGGGTGTTTGGGATCGAATTTTGGTCGCGGTTTCAACGGCCTATGACGGTAACATCCAGATGATCGACAGTTCTTCCATTCGTGTGCATCAGCACGGCGCGAACGGAAGCAAAAAAGGGGATGCGGTTGCATGGGTCGCTCGCGGGGCGGGCTAACGACCAAAATCCACGCTGTCGTCGATGCGCTTGGGCTGCCGATCAAGTTGAGCTTGTCGCAGGGCCAAGCCTATGACGGGCATGAGGCTCACCGTCTCCTGAGCGACCTTCCCGCCAAGAGTATGGTGCTGGCCGACCGCGCTTATGATGCGGATGCGATCCGCCAGATGATTTTCGATCAGGGCGCATTCGCCAACATCCCGCCCATGCCGCAGCGCAGGCAAAAGCCCGTGTTCAGCAAACACCTCTACAGGGCGCGCAATCTCGTGGAGCGGTTCTTCAACAAACTCAAGCACTTCAGAGCCGTCGCAACCCGTTACGACAAGGACCCCGAAAACTATCTCGCAACCATCAAACTCGCCTCAATCCGAATTTGGATGCGATTTAATGAGTCGGTGGCCTAGTCCGCAGGTATTTTTGCTGCCGACTTGCAGTAATTCACTTCCATGGTACTCTTTTGAGATTATGGGATAGCACAAAGATCATTGGCGTCCGCCCGATTGTCCAGCGGTCATACACATCCGGCAAAGTTGATTTCTGTCGGAAGGCACTCACTGCGCTTCGTGCAACACATTCTTCCAATTAGCATTTTACTGATTGCAGTCAGCTTCAGCACATTTTCCTTTGCGCAGAGTGTTAATTGCACCTGCAGATATCAAGGTGAAGATTTTGGAATTGGCGATTCCATTTGTCTGAAAGGTTCAGACGGCCTGAAAATGGCAACATGCTCAATGGTGCTAAACAACACGTCTTGGAAATTCAGCAACGCTCCCTGCCCTTTGACTGAGCTTAATGGCACAGGAAGTCCCGATTTGGAAAAAGCCGACGAAGACCCTATCAAGCCATCAAACTGGCGGAAAACTGCAATGTTCAATTTCAGTAACAACTGAAATCAAAGTTCTCTTCAAACTAATGAAAGCAGTGTCCGGTCTGCAATGATTGCAGCACGCGTTCTACTGGGTTTGAACCTGTTGTGCCGTCAACATGTCTGGTCTGTTCCGTTCAAACCAACCGTCTGCGAGAGACCGGGCAGCCTGCCGAACAGGCTCAGGGGACACGGCAAAATACTGCTCATGCATGTCGTTAATCCAGTTGGCATCAGCGCCTGTTGCCTGCTGTCGGGCAACCGTCATCCACATAAGGCCTCTGGCTTTCTTCGTTTCTGATTTTCCAAGAGCGTAAAGCGTCTCGCCGAGGCGAGCCTGAGCACCAATATGCCCTTTCAATGCGGCAAGGTTGTACCAACGAACGGCCATCCGGTTGTTCTTGTCCTGATACATGCGGCCCAACTCATACTGAGCCTCGGCATCGCCGAAATACGAAGCAGCATGGGTAAATATCTGGCGCGCCCGCGGTTCATTCTTGGGAACGGACCCGTCAATTCCATTCAAATAGTAAGTTCCAAGCGCAACGAAAGCGCTGGAGACAAATGGCGCATCTGGCGCGTCAGGAAGGTCGTCTCCATGTTCACGCACAATCTGACTATAGTATTTGAAGGCTTTTTGGTCGTCTTCTTTGACGCCATCGCCGTGGGCGTACATTTCGCCGAGTTTCCATGCGGCCATGGGCTGGCCGTTCTCAGCGGCATATTGCAGAGAACTCAAGGCACCGGACTTGTCACCCGAGTAATATTGGCGTGCACCCGCTCTCAACGCCTCGGAAGGCGATAAGTCCTGCGGGCCAATCGATCTGGCAGGAGCTGGTTGTCCGTCGAAAGCATTGGCAGAACCAACCAGTCCAACAATAATCAACGCACCGAGCACAGTTCCGGTTTTTCTGAAGCGTTGAAGCATTGAGCTCTTCTTTTGCATCACGGCCACACATCTGGCCGCCGGTTGATGGTTTTTACTTCGCCGGACGATCTTTGCGATCTTGTTTTCTGTCCGCACCAAGCACATTTCAATTCTCTCAAACCTGCGGAACTTCGTTCCTGCAGGTCCTTTGTTTGGGAGCCACCTAAAATGGCCAATCATTTCGGCCTAAGTTGGGCCACACGGGGTCCAAATGAGACCTTTTTCAAGCAACACCTGTCTCATTTCAGACTCTGACAACAAACCTTTTGCCAAAAGCAGACAGACAAACGTTAGTGTAACGGGTGAAGGTCAAACATGGCCGAACATGGGCAACAAGGGCATTCCGCCCCTCCGGGAATGACTCTGTTTCCGACTGTTGCGCAATTAGCACATTTTTTCGATTCTCCCCTACCCTCGCACGTGTCACCATTTGATCACGTCCGAGTTGATGATGTGTTTCCAACACCAAATTCGACCGAAAGCCTGTTGAAAACGGGGGCTTTTGGCCAAATGCCTTTGCCGTTCTATGTTTGTCCTTCAAACTGAAGGTTGATTCGGTGTAGGTAACATCGCTGAACTTCTGGCAAAATGATCAAATACCCATCAGGCGATATGGAATGAGCGCAAAAGACGATTTATTTGCAGGCAACGCAGCAGTCGCGACGCCCCTTACACAAGAACCTCCTGCACCTGCGCGTCAAAAACCCCCTTCTGTCGTTCCGGCAAATGAGGACTATTCCGCCGCTGATATTGAAGTTCTTGAAGGTTTGGAGCCTGTCCGTCGCCGCCCGGGAATGTATATTGGCGGCACAGATGAGAAAGCCCTTCATCATCTGTTCGCTGAAGTCATTGACAATTCAATGGATGAAGCAGTCGCCGGTCATGCGACATGGATTGACGTCACGTTGGCATCAGACGGCTTTCTCACCATTACTGACAACGGCCGCGGTATTCCTGTCGATCCACATCCGAAGTTCAAAGACAAATCCGCTCTGGAGGTGATTCTGACAACGCTTCATGCGGGCGGAAAGTTTGACAGCAAAGTCTATGAAACATCTGGCGGGCTGCACGGCGTCGGTGTTTCTGTGGTGAATGCGCTTTCTGAAGAACTGGTAGTGGAAGTCGCACGCAGCCGAAAGCTCTATCGTCAGGTATTCCGCCGTGGGCAACCGCAAGGTCCACTTGAGTTTGTAGGCGACACCCAAAACCGTCGCGGTACGCAGGTTCGTTTTAAACCTGACGAACATATTTTTGGCAAAGGTGCGAAGTTCCTGCCGGCACGATTGCTGAAAATGGCGCGTTCGAAAGCGTATCTATTCGGTGGTGTTGAAATACGCTGGAATTGCGCACCGGAGCTCTTGTCTGAAAAAGATGAAACACCAGCTGAGGCCACGTTTCATTTTCCAGGTGGACTAAAGGACTTTCTTTTAGAGCGACTGACCAAGGAACGTCGCGTCGTCGATGAAATCTTTGCTGGTCGCACAGACAAGACGGGCAAACATGGCTCGGTAGAATGGGCCGTAACCTGGTTTGCCGGTGACGGTTTTGTAAGTTCCTATTGTAATACGGTTCCAACACCCGACGGTGGAACCCATGAGGCGGGTTTCCGATACGCGCTGATGCGTGGACTGAAAGCCTATGGTGAGCTTACAAATAACAAGAAAGCGTCGATTATCACCGGTGATGATGTCTTGACGTCTGCGGGTGGAATGCTGTCAGTTTTCATTCGTGAACCGGAATTTGTCGGTCAAACCAAAGACAGACTCGCGACGAATGAAGCCACGCGGATTACCGAAACCGCTGTACGGGACGCATTCGACCACTGGCTGACTGCCTCACCCAACCAGGCCAACAAACTGTTGGAGTGGGTCATAGATCGTGCTGAAGATCGTCTTCGCCGCCGCCAGGAAAAGGACGTAGCGCGAAAGACGGCTGTCAGAAAGCTTCGGCTACCTGGGAAGTTGGCCGATTGCTCGGCAAATCAGGCAGAAGGAACAGAACTGTTTATCGTCGAGGGCGACTCGGCCGGAGGTTCTGCAAAACAGGCTCGAAACCGTGCAAATCAGGCAATTCTTCCTTTGCGCGGCAAGATCCTCAATGTTGCAAATGCCGGCCGCGATAAACTCGTAGCCAATCAGCAGTTGGCCGACCTCATTCAAGCACTTGGTTGTGGAAGTCGTTCCCAATACCGCGAACCTGATCTGCGTTACGAAAAAATTGTAATAATGACAGATGCCGATGTGGACGGAGCTCATATTGCCTCGCTTCTCATCACATTCTTTTATCGCGAGATGCCCGAACTCATTCGCGGCGGACATCTCTATCTTGCCGTCCCTCCACTTTATCGTTTGAGCCAGGGTGGCAAGACGCTCTATGCACGGGACGATGCTCACAAGGACGAATTACTCGCCACTGCATTCAAGAGTAAGGCGAAGGTTGAAATTGGTCGCTTTAAGGGTCTCGGGGAAATGTTGCCTGCCCAGCTCAAGGAAACCACGATGCACCCTGCCAAGAGGTCGCTTCTCAAGGTTCGGGTGGAAGAGGACGCAATTGGTGATACGAATGATACCGTTGAACGCCTCATGGGTAACAAGCCAGAGGCGCGCTTCAGATTCATTCAAGATAATGCAGAATTCGCCGACGACCTTGATATTTGAAGTAAAGAACGTCTAAATAGGACCGATAATTTGTAAAGTGTGTAATGGGAGCCAATGTTCCGGCTCCGCTTCCAATTGTTATTTACCGGACCTGTATCATGTTTTCCCGGGTGTACACCATTTTTGATCGACGGCGGCGTCCGTTACGGAATCATGTTTATCTGGCATTTCCGGATCATGACGTTGCTTATGCGCGTTTAACCGAACCGGCGTTTCATGCATTGTGCCCTGTTCTGCATCTGCTGGCTGGACATGCGGAAATTTCGCCGAAAGATCAACGGCATTATAAAACGTCGGAGAATTCTGAACGTTTCCTGTTTCATGGAAATGTCGAGTTGCTCACAGCCAGAGAGCTTAAACGACGCTATCCGAAAATGAAGATTGTCGCCTGGGTTCAAGATCCTCTGGAACGGCTTGCCTATTGTTATGAGAAGGTAATTTTGGCCGACACGCCGCTCCCCTCTTATTATAGCGATCGGCACTTTCACAAAGACATGTCACCTCATGAATTTGTGTCCCACGTAGAGCTGATATCAGACCTAGAAGCCGACAACCTTTTTCGAAGCCAGGCGTCGACCCTGACCTATAAGGGTGCCCTTACTGCAGATATAGTTTTGCGACTGGAACATTATGAACAATCGTTGGATAGGTTTCTTTCGCAAAGCTCCTTGAAAGCGAAACCGAAATCGGGGTTGCGTTATCGCATTTCCGACTACGTTTCCCCGAGTACCTTGCGATCCTTTAAAGATGATTGGCTGAGCAACAAACTGCGGCAACGTTACAAGTCTGACTATGACTTGTTCTATTCACAAGAAGTTGCCCAAGCCTGACCAAAATTCTGACAATTAGCGAACATTGCCGATTTGTCACTACTTGGGCTAAATTCCAGGAACCTTATACAAACGTCTAAATCGTGGATCTCATATTGTGTTCCTGCACGCGCTTGTTAGTCCATTCTGCTCTCTCTATTAACTGAGATGGCAAATGATACTGAGTTTTACTCGATTTTCTTGGCATTTACCTAACCAACGCATTGACACGTGAGCACATGAATGTAGGGTGTGCGCAGTTTGGCAGCAGCGGCTCCCAAGGCGCCGCTAATCAACAATCTCAACATCTGGGCAAACCGCTCCATGGCATTTGATACTCTCGGTCTTAGCGAGAAGGTCCTCGCTGCAGTTGACGCAGCAGGTTATAAAGAACCCACCGCAATTCAATCAGGCGCAATTCCGCAGGTGCTTGAACGCAGGGACATTCTCGGTATTGCGCAGACGGGTACAGGTAAAACCGCAAGTTTTACGTTGCCGATGTTGACGCTTTTGGAAAAAGGTCGTGCGCGGGCGCGCATGCCACGCACACTCATTCTCGAGCCGACTCGTGAGCTTGCTGCGCAGGTGCAGGAAAACTTCGAGAAATATGGTACCAATCACAAGTTAAACGTCGCGTTGTTGATCGGCGGCGTCTCTTTTGCAGATCAGGACAAGAAACTTGATCGGGGTACAGACGTCCTCATAGCGACACCAGGACGCTTGCTCGATCATTTCGAGCGCGGAAAACTTCTCTTGCAGGGTGTTGAGATCCTTGTGATTGACGAGGCAGACCGCATGCTTGATATGGGTTTCATTCCAGACATTGAGCGTATCTGCAAGCTGATCCCATTTACGCGCCAGACACTATTCTTTTCGGCAACTATGCCGCCCGAAATTCAGCGTTTGACGGAAACCTTCCTGCAGAACCCAGCCCGCATTGAGGTCGCGCCGACATCTTCAACGGCTGAAAACGTGACGCAACGTTTGAAAGCGACACAGTCCAAGGATTACGATAAGCGCGAATCCCTGCGCTCATTGCTTGAAAATGCCGAAGACCTTAAAAACGCGATCGTATTCTGCAATCGCAAGCGTGATATATCAACGTTGTTCCGTTCACTGGAGCGCCATGAATACAACGTCGGAGCTCTCCACGGTGACATGGATCAGCGAACGCGCATGATGATGCTGGATAATTTCCGCAAGGGGAATATCAAGCTTTTGGTCGCGAGTGACGTAGCTGCGCGCGGACTGGATATTCCCGAGGTCAGCCATGTCTTTAACTACGATGTTCCGATCAATGCTGAAGATTATGTGCACCGAATTGGCCGCACTGGCAGAGCAGGACGCTCTGGTACCGCTTACACACTCGTAACTGGCGATGATCAAAAATATCTGGTAGCCATCGAAAAATTGATCAAGAAAACAATTGAGTGGGTTGACGAACCAATCGACTTTGAGACCGCAGCCAAGGAACGCAAGGCAAGGCGGAAGTCTGGTAAGCCAGCTAAATCCACCAAATCAAGCAACGACAACGAAGCAAGCCAGGAGAAGCCAGCAGCTCGCCGTCGTTCTCCGGCCAAATCCCGCGACACCAAGCAAGAAGTCATTCAGGAGCAAGCGGAAATTTTGAATCCAACACCCGTTTCAAGCTTGCCGCAGCGAATGGGCGGCAAAAGAACCAAGAACGAGAAGATGGAACCGGCTTTCAGTCCCGGTGTTCACATACCTGCGTTTCTTTTGCGGGAACCCAGACCCAAAAAGGCTTCATAACGTCAGTATTTCTTTGAGAACCACTAGGAACTTAACGGCTCCTTAAGCCTTCCATAAGATTTTGGAAGGTGATCTTGCGTTCGTGTGGGGCGGGCATGCGAGACACTAGGTGAGAGTAGCTTTATGGCTGACGAAGATGACCATAAGCGGACCATTCAATATGGTGAGTCTGCACTCAGTTACATTAAGAAGAACGTATTACCTGCTTATCCGCGTTCTTATGAACTTTGGTACACCTATTCGGCTGGCTATAATCAGGGCCTGAACCGAGCGGTCAATGAATCCATAAAACAGAACGGACGTATCGGAACCGATGAGATGCTGACCCTTTATGGCCGGTTTCTTTCTCCGAACCGTTTGGGAGATCGCTTGGATGAAGTTGGAACCAAAGTTTCCAAAGAAGTCGAAGAACTGGTCGACACTCTCAAATTGAGCGCCGACGCCACGTCCGATTACGGCGTTGCACTTGAGCAGGTAGGCGAAAAAATCAAGTCTGTCGCTGATCCGGAAAAGCTGCAGAACTATGTCACACATCTGGTGAAATCGACCCAAAATGCCGTTGTGTCCAATCGCAAACTCGAGAGCCAACTTCTTGAGTCGAAAAAACATATCGAAAATCTGCAGTCGTCGCTGGAGGCTATCAGATACGAATCCCTGACAGACGAGCTGACAACGCTTAACAATCGAAAGCACTTTGAAAGTTCGATTGAGCGGGTCATTGATCAGTCAAACGAAAGTGGTCGTGGATTCGCCTTACTGATGACAGACATCGACCATTTCAAGAATTTCAACGACACATACGGCCACCAAACCGGTGATCAGGTTCTCCGGCTTGTCGCATTGGCGGTAAAGCAAAACGTTAAGTCCCAAGACATTGCCTGCCGTTATGGTGGCGAAGAATTTGCAATTATCCTGCCGAATACCGAATTGGAAGAAGCTTCTAAAATTGGCGAGGCTATTCGGGTCGCTGTCATGTCCAAAGAGCTCGTAAAGCGCTCAACCGGCGAGAACCTTGGTCGTGTGACTATCTCGGTGGGTATTGCGACTTTCCAGGACAAGGAAAGCGCTCATTCAATCGTGTCTCGCGCGGATAAAGCCATGTATGCTGCCAAGAATGCAGGCCGCAATCTAGTCCGGACGGAAAACGACCTGAGCGAAGCGGACGGTCAAGAAGACGTTGCATAGATTACTACGCGATTAATCGCGATGGAATTGGGTAGACTCGGTGGATCTCTCAGAACCCCTAGTTATTTTTTGCATTGAAACCCATTCGCCAAAAGTCACTTTCCAAACGGCAGGCCTTTTCAAATAGCGACAGCACGCGGGGATAGCGATGATCAGTCAGAACCTGGCTGGCAGTTTCGTCGATCCAGAGTGTAAAATCACTGGCTAATGACTGATATGCCTCACTGGCATATTCCTGGATCCAACGCTGAAACGGGTTTTCCGGGTTGTCGCAACCGTCTTGTGTTAGTTGCGCTCCAATTTCTGCATAACCGACGATGCACGGAGCCAACGCAGCTTGCAGATCCAGAAGATCACCTGCCATACCAGCGTCCAGAACAAAGCGCGTGTAGGCCATTGTGGGCGTATCTTCAGGCGCATTCTCGATCTCGGCCCTGGGCATTCCCCATTTCCCGCAAAGCTCGATGTGAAGCTCGAGTTCTACGTCCAGAATTGCTTTCACGCCTTCCAGCGAGTTTCTCATGTCACTCACGCTCGGGCTCTTGTAGACCCCCAGTGCGTATGCCCTCGCAAACTGGATCAGGAACAAATAGTCCTGAACCAGGTAGTGTTTGAAGCACTCAAGCGGCAACGTTCCATCGCCAAGCTGCCGGACGAAGTCATGCTGCGTGTATTGGGTCCATTGCGGAGCCGCATCGGCCTTCAGCCGCTCAAACAAATTCATGAAAAGAAACTCTCAGGCGGAAATAACCGCGAAAACTATCGCGCAATGGCATTCAAATCTGCAGCCTGAAGCGAGACTGACTCTCCGCAACCACAGGCGGACACTTCGTTCGGGTTCTTAAACACGAATCCTGAACGAAATTTTGTTACTTCAAAATCCATCTCTGTCCCGAGCAGGAACAAGACTGCGGAGGGATCGACAAAAAGCTTTGCGCCCTTGTCTTCAATGACATCGTCACCGGCTTTGGGCTCGTCAACAAGGTCCATGGTGTATTCCATGCCGGCACAGCCGCCTTTTTTGATGCCGACGCGCAAACCAATTGCGTTCTTGTCAGAGTTCGCGACAAGTCCGCGCACTCGCTCTGCAGCAACGTCAGTCAGGGTCAAAACCTGAAATTTTCCGGCGGAAGCCATATTTTCCTCGTTCGGTTCCGGTGTTCAAAACCTGATATAGTGTGTCAGCTTATCGGATAAAAGGTTGCCAACTCAATACCAGTTAAGCGCAACCTTTGCCTCATCGGACATTCGGTCGGGCGTCCAGGGCGGATCAAAGACCATATCCACATTCACCGGACCGACACCAGCGACCGCAGAAACCGCATCCGCGACCCAACCAGGCATCTCACCCGCAACGGGGCAACCTGGCGCCGTCAGCGTCATGTCAATGTTGATTGACCGGTCATCATCTATGTCGACCTTGTAGATCAGGCCCAACTCGTAAATGTCACACGGAATTTCCGGATCATAGACAGATTTCAGTGCCCCGACGATATCGGTCGTCAATTGATCTAGCTCAGCGGCTGGAATTGCGCTTTTGGCAGACACCTGTGCCTGCAGTTCTTCGCCGTCCGCATTGGTGTCGATTGTTGTTACGTTTTCCATATTGGACCCGATTTATCCGAAGAAACTCTGCGCCTTCAACAACGCATCGTAAAGTGCATCAACTTCCGAACGCGTATTGTAGAGCCCGAAGCTTGCCCGACATGTAGAGGTTACACCATACCTTGCCAAGAGTGGCTGCGCGCAATGCGTCCCTGCCCTGACCGCGACCCCTGCCCGGTCAATGATCGTCGACACGTCGTGTGCATGGGCGCCTTCCATCTCAAACGAGATTATAGCCCCTTTGCCCGGCGCCTCACCAAATACCCTTAGTGAGTTGATCTCTTTCAGCTTCTGGTGCGCGTAATCTTTCAAATCTGCTTCGTGGCGGGCAATATTTTCACGGCCGATTGCGTCCATATAGTCCAGTGCTGCACCAAGGCCGATGGCCTGTACAATGGGCGGCGTGCCTGCTTCAAACCGATGTGGAGGATCGTTGTAGGTGATCACATCCTCGGTCACATCGAGGATCATTTCACCACCACCGTTAAATGGTCGAAGCGCCTTCAGCCTTTCCGGCTTGCCCCAAAGTACACCTATGCCTGAAGGCCCATACACTTTGTGTCCGGTAAAAACGTAGTAGTCGCAGTCGAGGTCCTGAACATCGACCGGTAGATGCACCGCAGCCTGACTGCCGTCCACAAGAACTGGAATACCGCGTTCATGGGCAATGCGGCAGACCTCCTTGATTGGGACAACAGTGCCCAGAACGTTGGACATGTGGGTTATCGCAACCAGCTTGGTGCGATCACTCAAAGCATCCGTAAAGGCGTCCAGATCGAATGATCCGTCTTCCTTCACATAGACCCATTTAAGCTTTGCACCATTGCGTTCGCGGTGGAAGTGCCACGGCACAATATTGGAATGATGCTCCATGATGGACAAGACGATTTCATCGCCCTCGCCAAAATAGTCTGGACCCAACCCATAGGAAACCAGGTTGATCGCCTCGGTGGTCGATTTGGTGAAAACCACATCGTCAACAGATTTGGCATTCAGGAAACGGCGTACTTTCTCGCGCGCGGCTTCATAGTTGTCAGTCGCAGTGTTGGACAGAAAATGCAGACCACGGTGCACATTGGCATATTCCTCGGAATAGGCCTTGGTCACAGCATCTATCACTGCATTCGGCTTCTGTGCCGATGCGCCATTGTCCAGATAAACAAGCGGTTTGCCGTAGACTTCCCTTGAAAGAATTGGGAAGTCCTTACGGATGGCTTCGACATCATAACCGGACGTGTGCGATGTCTTTTCAGCGGTTGCGACCGTCATGCGGCGCTGCTCCTGTTCCAGTTCAGCCAGTGTTTATCGGCTTCAATGCCCTGCGAGCCAACCACGCACGCGCGCTTCAAGGCCCTCGGTAACATTGTCTTCGCCGTATTCTTCGATTGCTTCTGAAAGAAAAGCCAGAACCAGAAGCGTCTTGGCTTCATCTTCCGGAATTCCACGAGCACGTAAATAGAACAGCAGATCTTCGTCAATTTGACCGCTGGTCGCACCATGGGCACAAATTACATCGTCAGCGAAGATTTCCAGTTCGGGTTTGTTGGCCATTTCCGCTTCTTCGGACAAAAGAAGCGCCTGGGTCATCATTTCACCATCAGTCTTTTGCGCGTGCTGCGCGACATTGATGCGGCCCTGATAGACACCCTTAGCCCGGCCATCCAGAACGGTTTTGAAGAATTCACGGCTATTACAGTTCGGAACAGCGTGATCGACAATCAGCGTCTGGTCGGCAAGGTCATCACCGCCTGCCATGGTAACGCCGTAAATCTTGGCTTCGGAATTCTCACCTTTGAATTCGACGAACTGCTGGTTCCTTGAAAACCGCATTCCAGCGACAAAACCCAGCGACTTGAGCTCAGCTTGTGCACCGACCTTCGCGATGGTTGTCAAAAGGCGGGCCGCATCGGTACGTCCCACAATCAATCGTGTTGCAGCCAAAGAAGAATTGTCGGCAACATCATAGTCAAACACGGCGTTGAGTTCGCCCTCGCCTGTGTCACCAACGAAGCTTTCCAGCAAACGCAGTTTTGCGCCTTTGCCAAGAACAATCTTGTTGCGGGTGACCTGTGCACCAGTTGACGTGGCAACATGAACCAGTTCGACTGGTTTGGAGAGTGTAGCTCCTGCCTTTACCTCAATAACGACACCACCCTGAACAAACGCTGTATTCAGCGCGATAACGCCATCGTTGGGTCCAGCCTTTGGAGAGCCAAGCAGCTGAGCACTGTGTTCGCCGGCAAGAGCGTCGCTCATGTTGGTCACAGTTGCGCCCTCACTCGCCAGTGCAGCGGCGTCGGATAGGTCTTCCAGATAGATGCCATTGGCAAGGACAACCTTATAGCGGTCAAGCTCACCAAAAGTGTCCTGAGCTACCAAAACCGCTCTCGCAGCGGAAATGTCAGCAACGTCCGCCAAAGGTGCAGCAGATTTCAAAAATGCGCGCAGGTCGGAGTACTTGTATTCTTCTACCCTGCGATGCGGCAGCCCTTTTTCTCGAACCTGATTGAGAGCTGCTTCGCGGAGCGCAGCAACAGCAACAGAACCTGGCAAGGCATCTTTGGCGCGTTCAAAGCGATTAAACAGATCGCTTTCTGCCTGGGTGTGTTTGATGGGTACGCTGGCATTCATGTCGCGTTTCTCCCTCAAGCGGCCGTATCGATATAATCGGCGTAGCCCTTTTCTTCCAGCTCAAGCGCCAGGCTCTTGTCACCCGTTTTTACAATCCGTCCCTTGGACAGAACGTGGACGACATCTGGCACAATGTGATCAAGAAGACGCTGATAATGCGTGATCACCACCATGGCTCGCTCGGGAGAGCGAAGCTTGTTGACGCCTTCGGACACGATCCGCAACGCATCGATATCAAGGCCGGAATCGGTTTCATCGAGCACACAAAGTTTTGGTTCCAACAGGGACATCTGCAGAATTTCAGCACGCTTCTTTTCACCGCCGGAAAACCCAACATTGAGCGGACGCTTCAGCATATCCATGGAAACATTCAGGTGCGCAGCGGCGGCCTTTACGCGCCTCATGAAGTCCGGAATGGACAGCACATCTTCACCGCGCGCCTTGCGCTGTGCGTTCATGGCCGTCTTCAGGAATTCCATGGTGGCAACACCTGGAATTTCGATCGGATACTGGAACGCCAGAAACATGCCAGCGGCTGCCCGTTCATCAGGGGCCATTTCGAGCATGTTCTCACCGTTGAAGAGCACTTCACCTTCGGTGACTTCGTAACTGTCCCTGCCAGCCAGAATGTACGACAGGGTCGACTTTCCTGAACCATTCGGGCCCATGATGGCGTGAACTTCGCCCGTATTGACGGTCAGGTTCACACCGCGCAGGATTTCAGTATCTTCATCCGCGACGCGGGCATGCAGGTTTTTGATCTCAAGCATTGAGATATGTCCTCGTAAAACGTTGGGCTTTCGGGCCCTGATCACATTATTCCTTTGTCGGGTCTTTTACCCAACAGACCCTTCAAGACTGATCGAGATCAGCTTCTGTGCTTCAACCGCAAATTCCATTGGCAGCTGCTGAATCACGTCTTTGACGAAGCCGTTGACGATCAGCGCTACGGCTTCTTCATCTGACAGTCCGCGCTGCTGGCAATAGAACATCTGATCGTCCGAGATCTTTGATGTCGTTGCTTCATGCTCAAACTGGGCAGACGCGTTTTTGCTCTCGATGTAGGGAACCGTGTGAGCGCCACAATCCTGACCGACCAGGAGCGAGTCGCACTGGGTAAAGTTCCGCGCATTGGACGCCTTGCGATGTGCAGATACCAGACCCCGATAAGTATTCTGGGAGCGGCCAGCTGAGATACCTTTTGAGATGATCCGGCTGGAAGTATTCTTGCCGAGATGGATCATCTTTGTGCCGCTGTCGACCTGCTGATATCCATTGGAGACAGCGATCGAATAGAACTCGCCACGTGAATTTTCACCGCGCAGGATACATGACGGATATTTCCAGGTAATCGCAGACCCGGTTTCGACCTGTGTCCAGGAAATCTTGGAATTTTTACCGCGGCAATCACCACGTTTGGTAACGAAGTTATAGATACCGCCCTTGCCGTTCTTGTCGCCCGGGAACCAGTTCTGAACGGTCGAATATTTGATTTCCGCATCGTCCAGCGCAACAAGTTCGACAACAGCAGCATGAAGCTGGTTTTCATCGCGTTGAGGGGCAGTACATCCTTCCAGATAGGAAACGTACGAACCCTTTTCCGCAATTATCAGCGTGCGTTCGAACTGGCCGGTATTCTGCTCGTTGATCCGGAAATAGGTCGACAGCTCCATCGGGCAGCGGACGCCTTCAGGGATGTAGACAAAGGACCCATCAGAGAAGACAGCCGAGTTCAGCGTCGCATAGAAATTGTCGGTTACCGGAACAACAGAGCCAAGGTATTTCCTGACCAGATCGGGATACTCGCGAAGAGCTTCCGAGATTGAACAGAAGATGACACCTGCCTTTTTCAGCTCTTCCTTGAAGGTCGTGACAACCGAAACGGAATCAAAAACCGCGTCAACTGCAACCCGGTTCTTTGGTTCAACACCGGCCAGAATTTCCTGCTCGGAAAGAGGAATACCGAGTTTTTCGTAGGTTGCCAGCAACTCCGGATCAACCTCGTCGAGGCTCTTGGGGCCTTCCACGGACTTTGGAGCGGCCCAATAGTAAAGGTCGTCAAAATCGATCTTTGGATAGGAAACACGCGCCCATTCAGGCTCTTCCATCTGCTGGAACCGGCGTAGCGCATCAAGGCGCCATTCGGTCATCCATTCCGGCTCGTTCTTTTTGGCGGACAGAAACCGAACTGTTTCCTCAGAAAGGCCTTTAGCACCTTTCTCGGACTCAATATCGGTCACAAAGCCGTATTTATACTGGTCAACATCGATGGCTTTCACCTTGTCGATGGTTTCCTGTACAGCTGGCATATTTTGCCTCCATTATGCGGACCCCGTGTCCGCGTTCGTTCGTTTCGTTGCAGAGCTTTCATTCGCCCTGCGTTATTCTGCGGCGCGACGCGCCATTTGCATGTCTAAGCTGCCCTGTGCCGTGCTTCCGGGTTCAACCGGTCGACGATCTTGGGCCAAATCTCAAGAAAACGGTCAATATCTGCGTCCCCTGTGTCCCAACCCATCGAGATACGGAGTGCGCAACGTGCAAGGTCCTCATCGACGCCCATGGCAGTCAGGACGTGAGAAACAGATACCTTTCCAGAAGAGCACGCAGAACCTGAGGACACAGATAGATTTTCCAGGTCGAACGCGATCAAGGCTGTTTCAGCAGGAATTCCAGCAAGGGCAAAACAACAGGTGTTCGCCAGACGCTCTGCCGTCTCACCAAAGATAACAGTGGCTGGGCAAGCAGAGCGTAGGCCCTTCTCAAGCCTGGCTTTCATCCCACTCAAATGGCTGGTGTCGGACGCTTCTTCAAGCGCTTCTTCGGCTGCTTTACCAAATCCTGATATTGCAGCAACATTTTCTGTTCCACCCCTGCGCCAGTTCTCCTGGCCACCGCCAACCATGAGCGGTGCAGGAACTTTTGCAGTAGAACGGACGACAATTGCCCCAATGCCCTGAGGTCCGCCAAGTTTGTGCGCCGACAAAGTGATAACGTCGGCCTGCCATTGAGCAAGATCGATATCCATACGCCCGGCAGCCTGGACGGCGTCTACATGAAAATAATGACCATGTTCGTGAACCAATGCGCCAATCTCAGCCAACGGCTGAACAACGCCGGTTTCATTGTTGGCGGCCATAACCGAAACCAGGCTGGGTTCAGCGTTGGCGAGCGCATCCGCTAGTCGGTCGAGCAGCACCCGTCCGTTCGAATCAACAGGAAGGACAACCTGATCGACAACCGCGAACCTGCCACCGGTTACCACTGACGGGTGTTCCACGGCGCTTCTGAAAAGTTTGTCGAGATAGACAGGCGCCCCCTGATCCTGCCAAGATGGGGTCAAAGCCGTCATATTGGCCTCTGTACCACCCGAAACAAAGGTAACCGCCATCGTTTTTGCTCTGCAGAGTCGAGCAACCTTCTCCCGCGCCTTTTCAATTCGGCCACGTGCCTTGCGGCCATGGCCATGGACAGATGAGGCGTTTCCAGCGTCGTTCAGTGCTGCGATCATGGTCTCGCGCACGCTGGCGCGCATTGGCGCACCGGCATTGTGGTCGAGATAGATCGGAGCAGAATGGCGCGTCATGACACCTCTTAAGCCTGTATAAGGTTTGGGTATGGGTAGAAAATCCGCAGAATTGCCAGTCACATGTTCGAAAAACTTGTAATTTTCCGCTGTGATGACGATAACACCCTCAACCGGTCGAACTGAGTATTGTCTGCCTTTGGTGGTGATGCGAACTTTCGAACAATTCTAAACAGGGTTCTAAAAACTTGGAGGCTAAGAGTCAAGTTTAGACTTACGGGAAACCACGTATCTAGAACCCCCATTCCAGCGTCGATATCAATCGACGCGACAATATGACAAGGACATAGCGCTTCATGCCTGAGGTGATCTTTAACGGTCCCGCCGGCCGGCTCGAGGGCCGGTTCCATCCCGCGAAAAAACGCAACGCTCCCATCGCCCTTGTTCTGCATCTGCATCCACAATTTGGCGGAACGATGAACAACCAGATTGTTTATCAGATGTATTACATGTTTGCCCGGCGTGGTTTTGCGGTTCTGCGCTTCAATTTCCGCGGTGTTGGTCGGTCACAGGGTACATTCGACCATGGTCAGGGCGAGTTGTCTGATGCTGCAGCGGCACTTGACTGGGTTCAGACCATTCATCCAGACGCTCGCGCTTGCTGGATCGCAGGGTTTTCCTTTGGCGCATGGATCGGCATGCAGCTTTTGATGCGCCGTCCGGAAGTGGAAGGGTTTATCTCCGTTGCACCGCCTGCAAACCTTCACGACTTTTCCTTCCTTGCGCCCTGCCCTTCATCCGGGCTGATTGTTCATGGCGACAACGACAAGGTCGTTCCGCAAAAGGATGTGCAGACGCTGGTCGACAAACTGAAAACCCAAAAAGGTATCGTGATCGACCATGAAACCATTCCGGGCGCGAACCACTTCTTTGAAAATGACATGGACGACTTGCTTGGGCGCTGCGGCACATATGTCGATGGCCGCCTCGGTTTGACCGAAGCCGATTACCTCGACATCGATTGATCCTGAATGAGTGAATAGGCTCGCCTGCCAGGCGGGCCTTTTTTGAGGACTGTCTGGTGAACGAAAAGGCTTTAGATCTCACGTTTCGTGTTGCCGACCAGAACGATCTCGCTGACCTACTGGCGCTCTATAAACATCTTATTTCAACTGATCTTCCGACCACGCTCGAAAGCCAGAAACAGACTTTCCGAGAAATGCTGTCTCACCCTGGCTTGAGTGTCATTGTCGGGCACTTAGGCGATAAGCTTGTCACGTCCTGTACGCTTGTGGTGATCCCAAATCTCACGCGAGGTTGCGCTTCATATGCTGTGATCGAAAATGTGATCACTCACACTGATTTCCGCGGAATGGGCATCGGCGAAAAAATCATGAGGCAGGCAATCCAACGTGCTTGGGACGCTGGCTGTTACAAGGTTATGTTGATGTCGGGCTCTCAAAACGGAAAGGCCAACACATTTTACCAACGCCTGGGCTTTCAAAAAAGTAAAATCGGATTTGAGACGAGGCGGCCTGGGTACGCGTCCCGACCTGTCACCTGACGTCGACCATCTTCAGTTATCCCTGAAACGGTTTTTTTCGCGGTACACCTGGACCAGCGTCGATGCCATCATCAGGCCCTGCCAGCGGGTCTTCACCTTCGGCGACAGTGCCCTTGATCGGCGGTCCGGTATAGTCTTCCGGTGGCGGCACCTTGGAAGCCAATTTGCAGTTGGTTAGCCAGATATCATAAACCGGGTGTTCCACGGCATGAAGGCCGGGACTGGCGGCATACATCCAGCCGGAGAAAATCCGCCTCACCTCATTGTTAAGCGTGATTTCGTCAACCTGTACAAAGCCAGTTGTCAGTGGCGATTCGGTCTGTGGACGCGTGTGGCAGACCCGTGGGGTCACTTGCAACGCACCGAACTGAACGGTCTCGCCAATGTAGACATCAAAGGAGATGATGCGCCCGGTAATTTTGTCGAGGCCGGAAAAGACGGCAACCGGATTTTCAATTTTTTCCGCATAAGCAGGCGCACTGAGAGACGCCGCTGCGATTGCCGTAATACCAAGTGCTGCCAAGGTACTATTTGCTGCTTTTTTTATTTCGAACAAGTCAGCCATCAACTTTTCAATAGAATCCCTGGCACCGAGCATACTGAAGTTCATTAGTGTGGCGCTAGCACCGAATTGCGGCCCGGAAAAGACAAGTGGCCTTTCCGGGCTGATATGTGTGGATTAGCCAATATCAGCCAGGCGTTTTTTGGCGAACTGTACCTTTTCTAGCTTTTCCTTGGCTTCAGAAACTTTTTCCCGTTCGCCTGCAACGATTTCATCAGGCGCCTTTGCAACAAATTTCGGATTTTGAAGTTTCTTCTCGATCTTGTTGATCTCGCCTTCAAGTTTGCCGATTTCCTTGTCCAGACGCGCATTTTCGGCGCTCAGATCAATCACGCCGGCAAGCGGCAAGCAAACAGTTGCCTCACCAACGATGATTTGTGCTGATCCTGATGGTGTCGTGTCTGCCAGTTCAACCGTCTCGGCCCGTGCCAGGCGAAGAATTGCCGAGCGATGTGTTTCCACTCTGGCCTTCGACTGATCGCTTGCGCCGACAACGGCTACTGAGATTTTTGCCCCGGCAGGAACATTCATTTCTGAACGCACGGACCGTATTTCGGAAATCACGGACACCAGCCAGTTGATTTCGTCAGCTGCTTCCTCGCCTGTAACCTTGGTCTCTGGCCAGGCGGACAGCATCAGCAGGCCTTCAGCCTTGGCGCCTTCGTCACCAAGTCGTTCCCATAGCTCTTCCGTCAGGAACGGCATGAACGGATGCAAGACCTTCAGAATCTCATCAATAGCCCACGCTGCGGTCGCACGTGTTTCAGCCTTGGCAGCCTCGTCATCGCCGTTGAAAATCGGTTTTGCGAGTTCCAGGAACCAGTCACAGAACGTGTTCCAGGTAAACCGGTAAACTGCGCCAGATGCGTCGTTAAACCGGAAATCTTCCAGCGCACTTGTAACATCGCTGATGCATCGGCCCATTTCGGTGGCAATCCAGCGGTTCAGCGTATGCTTGGTCGCGGCGGGATCAAATCCATCTACCCGCGCGCAGCCATTCATCTCCGCAAAGCGTGCCGCATTCCAGAGCTTGGTAGCAAACCGCTGGCCACCTTCCGCTGCCTGGTCAGACATCCTCAGCGTGCGGCGCGACTGAACCTCCTGGCTTACGAGTGCGAAACGCGTGGCGTCTGCACCGTAAACATCAATCAGTTCCAACGGATCGAGAACATTGCCGAGCGATTTCGACATCTTCTTCCCGTTTTTGTCCACCACGATCGAGTTGATATAGACCGTGTGGAATGGCACTTCGTCCATGAAGTGGATGCCCTGCATCATCATCCGGGCAACCCAGAAGAAGATGATGTCGAAGCCAGTGATGAGAACGTCCGTCTTGTAGTATCGCTCGAGTTCCGACGTCTCGTGCGGCCATCCCAGTGTTGAGAACGGCCAAAGTGCAGACGAGAACCATGTGTCGAGGACGTCTGGGTCTCGACTTATTGCGATATCACCTACTTTGCCATCTACCCAAGTAACATGGCTACTCCCAACAGCTGGATTAACAAGCTGTTCGCGTTGCGCTTCTGCAATTGCGCCTTCCGCGCGCTCAAGGTGAATGTTGACTTCATGACCTAGTTCATCGCGATAAAACGATTTTGCTTGCTCAATCGCTTCTTGTGCAGACCCCGCACAAAATGCAACGCTCTCAATTGAAAAGCCGCTCTCATCGGTTTTGTCTGGTTTTGGCCCATACCAGACCGGGATCTGGTGTCCCCACCAAAGCTGACGCGAGATACACCAGGGCTGAATATCATTCAGCCAGTTGAAGTAGGTCTTGTCCCAGTTTTCCGGGACAAACTTGGTGCTACCGTCCTGCACGGCCTTCAGCGCCGGTGCTGCCAGTGTCTTGGCATCGACAAACCACTGATCTGTCAGCATCGGTTCGATGACAACCTTTGACCGGTCGCCAAAGGGCTGCATGATTTTCTTGGATTCGACCAACGGCAATTGCGTGGGCGCCTCAGCATCCTCTTCAAGCGGGCGAACGATGGCGCGACCAAGCGGATGCCAGTCAGGCGCCTGCCCCTTCATCCAGGCAACATCCGGATGATCGGCGGGGCCCATGACAGCCAGGCCTTCTGCAGTAATCTGGTCGATGACACGCTTGCGCGCTTCGAAACGGTCGAGGCCACGCAGGTCATCTGGAACAATGTTGATGAGGTCGATCTCGTTGATCGTCATCTCGGCGCCATCGATAATCGTCTGGGCCTTTGCCGCCTCTTCTGCATAGGGTGCACCATCAGCGCGCATGGCACCCCTGGTGTCCATCAGACGGTACATGGGGATCTTGTTGCGCTGCGCGACGCCGTTATCATTGAAATCATGCGCGCCAGTGATCTTGACCGCACCCGAGCCAAAATCCGGATCCGGATAGTCGTCTGTGATGATCGGGATCAGACGGCGCTGTTCCTTCGGGCCAACCGGAATTTCACAAAATTTGCCGATAATCGGGCTGTAGCGTTCGTCCTTCGGATGAACGGCTACCGCGCCATCGCCAAGCATGGTTTCGGGCCGTGTTGTCGCAATCGAGATATAGTCGCGGGTCTCGCGGAGGGTGATGTTCCCGTCGTCGTCCTTCTCGACATATTCATAAGTCGCGCCGCCAGCCAAAGGATACTTGAAGTGCCACATGTGGCCATCGGTTTCGATGTTCTCGACTTCAAGATCCGAGATCGCGGTCTCGAATTTCGGATCCCAGTTCACGAGGCGCTTTGATTTGTAGATCAGGCCTTCGTTGTAAAGGTCGACAAAAACCTTGAGGACCGCATCCGAAAGGTTGGGCGACATGGTGAATTCGGTCCGGCTCCAGTCACAAGACGCACCGAGACTTTTCAACTGCCCGAGGATTGTTCCTTCTGATTTGCGTTTCTGCTCCCAGACGCGTTCGACGAAGGCTTCACGCCCCATTTCGCGGCGACCTGGTTGCTGCGTTTCAGCGAGCTCACGCTCGACGACCATCTGGGTGGCAATCCCTGCGTGATCGGTACCCGGCTGCCAGAGAACATCAAAACCCTGCATGCGTTTCCAGCGGACCAGAATATCCTGAAGCGTGTTGTTGAGTGCGTGACCCATGTGCAGGGAACCTGTCACATTTGGTGGCGGAATCACGATGGAATAGGCAGGCGCGCCGTCTTTGGCACCAGCTCCGGCCTTGAAGGCCTCCGCCTTTTCCCAGGTTTCGTAAATCCGCGGCTCAACGCTGGCCGCATCGTATTTCTTATCCAGCATCAGGGTCACTCAATGGGAAGATGTTTTTAGATTTTCGTGAGCCACCGTGTAAATCGGAAGCGTCCACTCAAGTCAACAGGCCAAACACCCGAAATCGCGGTCCGGCCGGTGCATTTCTCCCGAAAGTGACACGAACGACAGCACGGACTTGGGTTGCCTCACGATTGCTGCCATAAGCTGTTCATGACCGTTCCGATCCGACCACATCATCTGCTGTGCATGCTGACCTATCTGGGCAAGGGGTACACGCCGGATTTTGTCAGCAATTATAGTCGGATCATCAAGCGATTGAATGCCGGTGAGGAAGTTGAACTCATCAACGGTCCTGACGAAATCTGCCAGCCAATGCTGGATGAGCAGGACTGTCATTGCCACAACGAAAGCGTACAGGAACGCGACGCGGTCGCACTGCTTGAAATCGGCAAGGCCCTGGAATCAAACCTCGAAGTGGGTGAAAGGTTCGTTGTCAGCCAAGAAATGCTCTCAGCACTTAGAACGGCCTTTAAAGCCGGGACAATTCGCACGGCCTGTGAAGGTTGCGAATGGCATGATCTGTGTACGGGTATCGCCCAAAACGAATTCAGCGGCTGCCGGTTGGCAAGCCGCTGAAAATAGCAATCAGTTCTGAGGGTTAGCGACGGCGCGTAACCCTCTGGATTTCTTTCTGCACCATCTGCTCCACCATGCCCGGCAAATTCTGATCGAGCCATGCTTTGAGCATTGGCCTCAGCATATCCTTGACCAGCTCTTCAACCGTTTGCGCCTGCGACCCAACAAACATATTGGACAGGTTGTCAAAGGCCGCGTTGACGACATCGCCAGTATTGTCCGAGGTCAAATGTGCGTCTGCGGCAACATTCGGCAGACTTTCCGGAACCGGCATTGTGTCCATGGTAGAAGCTGGAATTGGAGCCGGTGCAAAGACTGGTTCCGGATCAGATTCTGCCGCGAATGAAATATCACCGTCCGGACTATCGAAGTCCTCAGACAGCCCTTCGACCATCTCCATGGCATCGTCATCTGGAACTGCAAGTTCTTCAGTCAGCTCCAGAACATCTTCGTCGTCGTCTTCAGCATCTGCTTCCATGGCGGCTGCCATGTCATCAGCGTCATCATCATCGTCGTTCGCAATCTCGTCATCATCGCCGCCCATGTCGAACAGCTTGTCGAGATCGTCCTGGGACATTTCCGAGGCATCGCCCATGTCGTCTGTCGCCTCATCTACTACAGGGGTATCGACTTCTTCACTTGCGCTGGCGTCACCAGCATCCGATTCCTCGGTGTCTTCATCGGATATAATTCGGCGGATCGATGCAAGGATCTCTTCCATCGAAGGTTCGTCAGCCTTGTTCGCCTGCGCCATAGGCTTCCCCTGTACTTCTCAACTACGCTACTGCACACCCAGTCATTCCTGAATGATTCGTTAATCGAAATTATGCGGGTCAATAAGAAACGCGCAAAGCGGGCGCACTGCTTTCAAACGCCTTTTCCCCTTTTTAGTCTGTATTCACGACATATCGAGGGAAATCAGACGCATATATCTCGAACATATCGGCGATTTTACCAATATTTCTTCAGAAAATAGAAAGGCGGTGGAAGAACTTTTGTCTTCCACCGCGTTTTTTAAACTTGAAAACCTGTCGAATTATCGGCCGTCAGGTGTTCTCAGACCGAACCACTGATCCCGTACTGCCTTGTAGTGCTGCTTGGGATCGTAGCGTGCAACATTCAATCCCAGGGACGCTGCATCGAGGCGACCGACTGAGGCGACCAGCTGATAGCCACCGATGATCCGATTCCTCTGAGCAGTCACGAGATTTGACTGCTGGGTCACGAGTTCGCGCTGGGCATCCAGAACATCCAGAGTGGTACGTTGACCAACCCTTTGTTCTTCGATGACGCCTTCCAAGGCCAGCTTCTGGGCTTTCACCGCAGCCTGCGCTGCAATAATAGACGCTTCGGCGGCCTGAAAGTTCCCCCAGGCGGAAATGACATTTGCTCTGACCTGATCACGCGCGACATCAAGCTGCAGTCTGGTCTGACCCAACTCTTCCTTGGCCTGTCTCACGCGTGAGGACACGCCACCGCCCTGATAAATCGGGATACTGACATTACCGAAAATCTCGGCATTGTCGGTGATGTCAACGGTGGAAGATGATCCCCAGCTCCGGCTGACGGAGCCGTCCAATGTGACCGTTGGCAACAATTCACCTTCAACAGCCTTGATGTTGAAAACCGCTGCATCGACCTGATGCTGGGCCTGCCGGATCAATGGCTGGTGAGTTTCACCATCCTGTAACGCCTGCTCCAGAGATTTGGGAACATACCGGTTGATGGTCGCATCAGCCGAAAGATTGTTGGCCTCCAAACCAATGACCTGACGATAGATCGCGCGGCTGGTGTTCAGGTTCGCCAGTGCGGTGTTGAGGCTTGCGCGCGCTTCAGCTGCACGGGCCTCAGCCTGGCTAACATCCGTACGCGTGCCTTCACCGACGTCAAACCGGTCACGAGCAGCTCTTACCTGTTCCTGCAGGAACGCCAAATCACTACGTTGCAAAGACACCAATGCGGTGTCTTGAATCACATCGACGTAAGCGGTCGCGGCGTCAAGCAGAGTGTCTTGCTCTGTCGAACTCAGGCTTTCTCGCTGAGCACGAACCACGGCTTCAGCCTGGCGTGTGGAATTGATAGTACGAAACCCACGGAACAGCGTCTGACTGATTGTCAGGGAAAGAGACGCGTTGTTGCGGTAATCGACAAATCGGTCTGCGCCAGTTCGAATTCGTCCGGCTGATGCACCTGCGGAAACGACTGGACGCCAGCCGGTCAAGGCCTGCGGAACGTTTTCATCGACACCACGCAACTGAGCGCGCGCTGCATTCAACGTCGGATTATTTGCATAGGCAATCGCGAGCGACTCACGAATGGTTTCCGCTTCAGCTTTCGAGACAAAGGCTCCAGTCAGCGCGCTGGCGGCAACCCCACCCATAAGCCCCAACGCAACGGACACTGCTTTCAGTGTTGTACGACCAGACACCCCACACTCCTTCAGGTCAACATACTTGGTTCAGTTGAGTAAACCGAAGGGTGTGTTTCTTCAACCGTTTGTAGGTGAGAAAATTGGATTATCTAAGAGTGCGGCTTTAGGGCAACAAGTTTCCCCAGCGACAAAACATCGAACCGGAAAAAATAAGCGCCCGTCCGTTTCCGGCAGGCGCTTGGAATTCTATCGGGCTTAGTGGCTATAAGTGCTTAAAAGACAAACTCTTCCGCTTTTGAAAAGCCCGGCAACAGCCCCACCGAGGCATTGAAACCGAACCGGCTACTGACGGCATCACCCGATTTTTGGTAGAGCTTTGCAACGCCTGAACCACCAAGCCCCTCCACGACAACCAGACGCCCGTCCGGTTTGAGTTGGCCGGTCAGATCTTCCGGCAAAACCTCAACGGCCCCATCGATCAGAACGACATCATATGGCCCCTCAGATGCGAATCCCTTAGCTAACGGTCCTTCGACCACCACAGCATTTTCAATCCCGAGATCGACGAGGACGTCAGTCGCTGTTTTTGCAAGATCTTCGTTTTCTTCCAGAGCGACAACCGAAGCGGCGAGTTTGGAAACAATGGCAGAACTGTACCCAGTGCCCGCACCGACGATCAAAACCACATCTTCCTCACGGATTTCAGCCAACTGTACAAGCTTGCCGAAAATATGAGGCTTCATGACGACCCGGCCAGAATCGGAAGATCCAACAGGAAGGTCTTCATCAATATAGGCAACGGCCTTTTTTGCAGCGGGAACAAATCGCTCACGCGGAACCAGCTCCATGGCATCCAGGATACGATGGTCGGTCACATCGTTTGTGCGTAGCTGATTGTCCACCATCTTGCGGCGGGACTGATCAAAGTCCGTCATTTCGGCCCTCACTTTGACTTTCCGGATGCCCGGTGCCTCTCACGATGGTTCATTAACGAGGCAAAGTCGACCTGACAAGCGCCCAGTGCAATTGTTCCACGGTCGCCGACTAATTATTGAGACAAACGCAAAATGTCCAAACCAGCTCCAAAAGGGTCATAGACCGGTCGCGCTGTGTCTGAATATTCTGATTTTTTAATGGAAATAGATGGAGGCCCCGACCGGAATCGAACCGGTGTACACGGATTTGCAATCCGCTGCGTCACCACTCCGCCACAGGGCCCCTAGGTGGTGTGCCGCGCTTATCAAACAGTTGCGGATCAAGGTCAAGAGCCGAATTTGGAATGAGTGGTGGTTTTCCATTGAGCAATTCATATTCTCAGCTCACTGGCATGATAAGGGACCATAAAATGGTACTGGGTTCATCGTCAGATAGGGGAATTTGATACCGACGTGCGACAAGCATGTTTATGTCATCTCCTCATCTGCAATATCGCAGGTCCTTTTGTACCTTCCTTTTAGTTGGTGCTAGTATTTGCACTATTGAGATTTAGTTTGGAGAACGTCCGTGAAAACCTCCGGTGGAAACGCGCCCCTGCCCAAACAACCGACCCGGGCCATTACAACCTCCACAATGAAAAGAGTGGAACCGCCCCGCCCTCGCAAAACAGCTATTCCGGTCTCGCAGACAAACGATACCGATACGCTCATTGAGGAATTGCGCCAGCGTGTGAATGAGCTTGAAACGAGACTGTCCGAGCTTGAGAGCGTAATCTCCCTTCAAAATCAAGACGTTGTTATTAGTTCGCCGAAGAGCGTCTCATACAGGGACTTAACACGGTTGAGATTACCGCCGGCAGCAACCTGAAAATGACTGCGGCGCTTTCCGAATGCAGTGTTCCGATAGCCAAGTTTTCAGGTTTCATTCAATGTGAAGTCATCCAAGCCAATACGGTCATGGGAGCATCTTACACACCCGGTGCCGGCAATATCTGGTGAAATCAAGTCGATAAGGCCTGCACTGCCAGACTTGTGAAGCGCCTTTCCGTGTCTCTTGGGTCTTGACGAGACTTAAAAAAATTTCAAATGTTTCAATCATGAAAGAGCCCAGCTTCAGCATTGGTGTCGAAGAAGAATATCTTCTCGTTGACAAAGCCACCCGCAAGCTTGCGAGTTCGCCTCCGCAGGAACTTTTCGATTCTTGTGAAAGAGCACTTGAGGGTCATGTCAGTCCGGAATTCCTGCGATGCCAGATCGAAGTCGGCACGCCGGTCTGCATGACGCTTGCTGAAGTTCGGGCAGAGCTTGGCTATTTTCGCAAGACAATCGCCCAGGAAGCAGCAGCACATAATCTTGCGCCAATTGCGTCATCAACCCATCCCTTTGCGGAATGGACCGACCTGCCCCATACCGACAAAGAGCGCTACAACGAAATTGCCCGTAACATGCAGCTCGTCGTCAAGCGGATGGTTATCTGCGGTATGCATGTCCACGTCGGTATTGAAGACGAAGAGCTCAGGATCGAACTTTTCAATCAGCTCGCCTATTTCCTGCCGCATCTTCTTGCGTTGAGCACATCTTCGCCGTTCTGGCGCGGGCGCAAGACGGGACTGAAATCCTATCGGTTGTCTATCTTCAACGAATTACCAAGAACCGGGCTGCCGCCGAGGTTCGACAGCTATTTCGAGTATCGGCACACGATTGATATTTTAACTCGTACCGGGGTGATTGAAGATGCGACCAAGATCTGGTGGGACCTGAGGCCCTCAGATCGCTTTCCCACCCTGGAAATGCGGGTAACGGACGTCTGCCCCCGGCTGGACGATACGCTGGCAATCGCAGCACTTTATCGGTGCCTTTGCCGCATGCTCTATCGTCTGCGCCGGGCAAATCAGAGCTGGCGGCCTTATTCCAGTTTCCTGCTGGCAGAAAATCGCTGGCAGGCGCAGCGTCATGGAACGGATGCACGCCTGATCGACTTCGGGCGCAATGAAACGTCCGCTTTTGTCGATCTCATCGATGAGCTCATCGAACTTGTTCGTCCCGACGCTGAGTTTTTCGGTTGCGAGGCAGAGGTTGAACAGGCGCGGAAAATAGCCGAAAAGGGCACTTCCGCTGACGAACAGCTTGCCATTGCCGCTGACACCCCGGAAGACGGCCTCATTCCTCAGGAAACCCTCAACAAAGTTGTCGATCATCTGGTTCAGGAAACACAGGCAGGCCTTTAGTAGCGCCTTTCAGCATATTGCATTCATATCCTGTTCTAAATCTTCCGCCCAGCTGGAGAGCCATGTGCTTTCAGGTGGAAATAGTCCTGTGATCCGGTCAGAACAAAGGCAAACTCGTCTATTTCGGATATCACGGCATTGGCCGACCGTGCCAATCCGGATTTCGGTCTGAGACATCGCTCAACTTCAACAAGTGAGCGCCTCGCCTGCCCCAGTGCCAACAACACTTCATCACAATCAAAATCCATCGGTCGTTGGCTACGGCGGCCAGTTGTCATGCTCTTCTCCATACACGGATTTTCATTTTGTTCGTCTTTTGTTCTTTTTACGGTTCCAGATTTTTCATGTCAATCTGCGTTTCTGACAAGGGTATGTCGTTTCCAGCGGTGACCTCCCGTTCCAAATCAGTTAGGCCAGACCAACAAAGGACAAGCCCGCGACTGAGTTGGCAGATGTCTTGACCACAAAAAGGAAAGTCATATGCAACATGGCGGGGATCTGACACTCGCAATTGATCGGTTTGGCGGAACGCCTGAAACCTGGATGGATCTATCGACCGGCATCAATCCGCACAGCTACCCTGTTCCTCAAGAGATTCCATCGAATGCCTGGACTTCCCTGCCCGCGCAGGCCGCCGAAGAACATTTGATTTCCGCCGCGCGCCAAAACTACAAAGTCCCTGACCATCTTGGCCTCGTGGCGGCACCCGGCACGCAGATCCTCTTGTCATTGCTGCCCTCTATCCTCCCGGAAGGCACCGCAGCTCTGGCCTCGCCAACATATCCGAGCCACAAGGCTGTCTGGTTACGCGAAGGCCGTGAGCTTGTAGAAGTATCCAGCATCTTTGCGCTGCCAGCAGAAGCGAAGATTGTGCTTCTGGTCAATCCGAATAATCCGGATGGCCAGCTGATCGACGTCAAAAGCCTGATGGAAATTGCCCGCGCACTGACTGATCGGGGTGGCTTTCTGGTTCTGGATGAAGCCTTCTCGGATGTCGTCCCTGGTTCAAGTCTGCTGCCCTACATCAATGACGAAAATATTCTTGTTTTGAGGTCGTTCGGGAAATTTTTCGGCCTTGCCGGTCTCCGGCTCGGATTTCTCGCGGGTCCGAGAAGCATCACAAAACGTGTGTCTGAGATGCTGGAGAGCTGGTGTGTCAGCGGCCCGACGCTTGAAATTGGTGCAAAGGCTTTGCGGGACAAGGATTGGCAGGAAACAACGACACGACGGCTCATTGAAGAAATGGCCGACCTCACATTGCTTCTGACCCAGCACGAATTGAGTGTCTATGGCGGAACCCCTCTTTATGCACTCGCCGGCTTGAGAAAAGCTTCCGCCCTGCATGAAGCTCTGGCGCGACGTCATATCTGGACACGGGTTTTCGACTACGCACCTACATGGATCCGCTTTGGATTGCCAAAAGGTTCAGAAAACATGCAACGGTTATCAGATGCCCTTGCCGAAGCAAAAAAAGAGCTCTAACGAGCAAACATGCTGATTTACAACAACGTGCTCTGGTTGCTTTTGGCTGCGCTCCTTATCGACGCAGTCTTTGGTGATCCTGATTGGCTGTGGCGCCGCCTGCCCCATCCTGTTGTCTGGATCGGCAAAGTCATTTCGTTTTTTGACAAGTCACTGAATAGTCCCGACGCGGCACCCGATCAGCGTAAACGAAACGGCATTTTGACCTTGCTCGCGCTGGTCGCTGGTGCTGCGATCATTGGTGTAGTGATCCATTTTCTGGCCGCAATGATCCCCGGGGGTGACGCTATCATTGTTGTTATTACGGCCATATTCATCGCCCAGAACAGCCTCTATCGCCATGTGGCAGCCGTTCGCGACGGACTGAAAGCTAACGGGCTTGATGGTGGGCGAAAAGCCGTCGCCATGATCGTCGGACGCGATCCGGAACAACTGGATGAAGCGGGGGTATCACGTGCCGCTATCGAGTCCTGCGCTGAAAATTTTGCTGACGGCGTTGTCGCCCCGGTCTTCTGGTTTGCCCTGCTCGGGCTACCCGGCCTTCTTGCCTATAAGGCAGTCAACACAGCCGACAGCATGATCGGCCACAAGAACCAAAAATACACCGATTTCGGGTGGGCATCCGCACGGTTCGACGACCTGATTAACCTGCCGGCCTCGCGGTTGGCTGGGACTTTCATTGCCCTTTCAGCGCCATTGGCACGCGGATCAACTCGCAGGAGCCTTGCCTGCATCTTTCGAGACGCTGGCAAACACCGATCTCCCAACGCAGGATGGCCTGAGGCAGCGATGGCCGGCGCACTGGACATCGCCCTCGCCGGTCCACGCGCTTATCCGGGCTATACAGTCGAAGATCCCTATCTCAACGAAACGGGACGTAAGGACGCGGAGGCTGGTGATATTTCCGGGGCGCTTACGGTCTTGGTTGGCGCGTGTTGTATGCAGGCTATGGCACTACTGATAATTTCGCTGTCGTTAACGAGGTAGTGCTCACAAACCGGTTCAACTGCGTTGCGTTATAGCCCGCGTGCAATCCCCAGAATTGCCTCAATATCCATCGTCTCATCCAAATGCGCGGCCAAATCATCAAGAATGCGATCAATGCTCTGATCATAGGCAAAACCGGTACTGGCACTGAAGGACTTCAAGAAAGCTGATCGAAAGGCGTCATTAGTGAAGAGACCGTGCACATAAGTCCCGCAAACCCGGCCATCCGCCGACATTGCCCCGTCCGGCTGTCCATCTCGTACTTGCATCATCGGACGATCACAGTCAGCACCGGACGTCTGACCGATATGAATTTCATATCCCGAGACCCTGGCTCTGCTGGGCAAATGGGTTCCAGAAACCGCCACTGTAGATTTTTCAGGCGTCAGTACTGTCTCGACGTCCAGAAGCCCGAGTCCCTCGACTATTCCTGACGTGCCTTCAATGCCGTCTGGATCTGAAATTGTTTTCCCGAGCATCTGGTAACCACCGCAAACCCCCAGGATATGCCCTCCACGGCGGTGATGGGCCTTCAGGTCGGTGTCCCAACCCTGTGCCCGGAAGAACGCCAGATCGTCGATGGTTGATTTGGAACCGGGTAACAGCACGATATTGGCATCGCCGGGCAATGGGTCGCCCGGTTGTACAAGCTCCAGCGTAACATCCGGTTCCAGCCTCAAAGGATCAAGATCATCGAAATTGGCGATTCTTGAAATAACCGGAACCACGATTTTCAGGTGACCAGTACCAAGTCCGTCAGACAGACCCAATGCATCTTCAGCCGGCAGTTTTCCGGCGTCCGCAAACCAGGGAACAACGCCCAGTCCCTGCCACCCGGTTCGTTTTTCGATTTCACGCATGCCATCATCAAAGAGAGTTGGATCACCGCGAAACCGGTTGATGAAGAAGCCCTTGATGCGCTTTTGCTCTTCAGGCTCCAGCACTGCATGAGTTCCAACAACTGATGCAATGACCCCACCTCGGTCGATATCAGCACAGAGAATGACGGGAAGGTCCGCAGCTTCAGCAAACCCCATGTTTGCGATGTCCCCGGCCCGCAGGTTGATTTCCGCAGGGCTCCCGGCACCTTCAACAATCACCAAGTCCGCTTCTGAAGTATTTATTGAAAAACTTTCGAGAACCTTCGGTAGTAATTGGCTTTTCTGCTTTCCGTACTCCCGCGCCTTCATCGTACCGAAGCGCTTTCCCTGAACGATGACCTGCGCGCCGGTATCCGTCTCCGGTTTCAGCAGGACCGGGTTCATGTGAACAGAAAGCGGCACCCGGCACGCCATTGCCTGAAGCGCCTGTGCCCGGCCAATTTCTCCGCCATCGGCAGTGACGGCTGCGTTGTTCGACATATTCTGTGGCTTGAAAGGTCGAACAGAGAGGCCACGATTGGCAAAGAGCCGACAAAGGCCCGCAACAATCAGACTTTTCCCGACGTTCGAACCCGTCCCCTGGATCATAAGGGCCGGTGTGCTCCTGGCCTTCTTGCGTCCATTCATGTTCCGAGTTCTTTTTCAACCGGCTTTGCGCCGTAGGGTCGAAACTCTTCCGGCACCGGCAAATTCGCGAGGCGAAGTTCAAGAAGCAGGCGAATGCTAGGGCGGATCGCAAAGAAGACCGATCCAACCAGAAACAACCAGGTGCCAGCGAAGAGCAGACTTTCATAGAAAAAGAAAATGCTGCCTACAATGAACATCGCAGCCGCCAGGAACTCCACGATAGTGCGATACAGCTCGTAGTCACGAACCATTCTTTCGTGCTCTGGCGATGCAGTCCGCAGCGCGTGATCAAAAAGCCTGCTCATCCCCGCAACGCCCCTTTGTAAAACATCTTAAAATTCAATCCCTTCCTGCGGCTTCACACCCGAGCGGAAGGGATGTTTTATCTGTGTCATGTCTGTTGCGAGATCGGCAATCTCGATCAGGTCTTCCTTGGCATTGCGTCCGGTGATGATGACATGCACATCGTCCGGCTTTTCGTTCTTCAGGAAATCGACTACCTCGGCAATATCCAGATAGTCGTAACGCAGAACGATGTTCAGTTCGTCACAAAGGATCAGACGGTATTCGCCTGACGTGATCATCTTCTTGGCGACTTCCCAGGCTTGTTGAGCAGCTTCAATGTCCCGCTGCCTATCCTGCGTCTCCCAGGTGAACCCTTCGCCCATGCGTTTGATGGTCACCAGGTCGGAGAAACGATCCAGTGCCATCCGCTCACCCGTTTCGATACGACCCTTGACGAATTGCACTACACCAACCTTGTGGCCATGGCCAAGAGAGCGGAACACCATCCCAAAGCCTGCCGTCGATTTTCCCTTACCTTTGCCGGTGTGGACAATGAGCAGACCTTTTTCGATGGTCTTGGTCGCCATGATCTTGTCGCGCGCGGCTTTTTTCTTGCGCATTTTTTCCGCGTGGCGCGTGTTTAGTTCGTCTTCGGAAAGTTCCGGCTTGTCGCTATCTGCGGTCACGGCTGGTAAGTCCCTTCAAGTGTCAATTTCAATTCATTGAGCGCAGCATGGGTTGAATTGCGCCTTGGCGTCCAGAGGTCTCTATCAATTGCTTCCAGAAACCGGTCCAACATTTCCTTCAGACCTGCAGGATTGGCATCTTTGAGAAAATCTCGCACGTCTTCATTGTCCAGGTAAGCATCATAGAGCTGGTCGAAGTGATGGTTGCCAACAGCATGCGTTGTCGCAGCGAAGGCAAAAAGATAGTCAAGCGTTGCGACCATCTCGAATGCACCCTTGTAACCATGGCGCATGACACCGTTGATCCACTTGGGATTGGCAGCCCTGCCACGCACTACCCTGCCAATTTCCTCCGAGAGTGAGCGCACGACCGGGCGTTCAGGGCGTGAATGGTCATTGTGGTAGACCTTCGGGGCATTGCCCTTCAGAGATTCCACTGTTGCGGCCAGTCCGCCTTCAAACTGGTAGTAATCGTCACTGTCGAGCAAATCATGCTCGCGGTTGTCCTGATTGTGTAGCACTGCATCGACGGAGGTCAGACGGGTCTCAAGTTCTTTCCTGGCCCCATCGCCAGTCGAACCGCCGCCGTAAGCGTATCCACCCCAGGTTAGAAATGCATCGGCAAAGTCGCCACGGTTTTCCCAAATGCCTTCATCAATCAGTGCCTGAAGTCCCGCACCATAGGCACCTGGTTTAGAGCCAAATACCCTGTACCCAGCCCTTCGCTCTGCAACTTCATCAGTTGCACCTTCCGCCAGAAGTTTTTCTTTGTCGGATCTCATCCGTGCGGCAAGCGGATTTGCCTCATCAGGTTCCTTCAAAGCGCCGACAGCACGCGCGGCGCTGTCAAAAAGATCCATCTGATGCGGAAACGCATCGCGGAAAAAGCCCGAAACGCGGAGCGTCACATCGATGCGTGGGCGTCCCAACTCAGACAGTTTCATAACTTCGAATCCGGTCACCCGGCCTGAGCCCTGTTGCCAGACTGGTTTCGCGCCTATCAAGGCAAGCGCCTGTGCAATGTCATCGCCGCCGGTTCTCATGTTGGCCGTGCCCCAACAGGTCAGAACGAGCGATTTTGGCCACTCCCCCTCTTCCTGAAAATAGCGTTCAGCGACCAGGCTTGCGGATTGCTGTCCCAATCGCCAGGCGGTTTCGGTAGGAACAGCCCGAACATCGACGGAATAGAAGTTCTTGCCAGTTGGCAGCACATCCGGACGTCCGCGCGAAGGTGCCCCAGAAGGACCAGGTTCAACAAAACCGCCACGAAGGGCTGTCAGAACAGCGGCAGTCTCAGCGTCGCCCGAGCCGATTACTGATGGACGAAGATTTTCCTTGAGTTCGTTCAAGACTGTTTGAACTGCGCTCCACTGATCGGGAGCGGCTCTGTCGCCTGCGACCAGGCCCTGCGACAACAACTCAATGCGTTCCACCGTGTCACCATTCGAGCGCCAGGGTTCCGCTGATTGGTCATTCAAGATACCTGGTTTATGTCCTGCCCAAGGCGCGGAAAAATCGCAGTCAAGCGGATCAAATCTCTCCAATTCGAGGTCTTTGGCAATAGCTCGCTGCAAGCTTTCCTGTGCAGGCAACTTTCCCCTTGGAACGCGTGCAAGTGCTACCAGGAGGTCAGTCAACTGCTCCCCGTCCGGGCTTTGACCCAGAATGTGTAGACCGTCCCGTATCTGGAGTTCCTTCAGGTCGCACAGGTGGGCATCGAGACGCGCCAGTCGGGTATCTTCGTCCATGTCGTCGTCTAGGCCGATATCCTTGTCGAGACCGTGCCTTGCGGCGGCATCCAGAATGTCCCTGGTCAGTGCCTTCAAGCGGCGTGGATCAACGCCGCTGGCGAGATAATACTCATCAAGCAGTGTTTCCAGCTCTTCGGCAACGCCATGGCTCTCGGCCCGGGTTAGCGGCGGCGTCAAATGATCGACGATTACCGCAGACGTGCGGCGTTTGGCCTGCGCGCCCTCACCCGGATCATTGACGATGAAAGGATAAATGTTCGGTACGGGTCCCAGAACAGCCTCTGGCATACACGCTTCTGACAAGGCCAGTGCCTTGCCCGGCAACCATTCCAGATTTCCGTGTTTGCCAAGATGAATGACTGCATCGACACCAAACTGATGTCGAAGCCACATGTAGAATGCGAAATAGTGATGCGGCGGCACGAGATCCGGATCGTGGTAGGTTTCCTTCGGATCGATATTGTATCCGCGCGCGGGCTGGATGCCGACGATTTGATTCCCGAACCGGTGCAACGCCAACCGGAAGTCTCCACCAACAATGTGGGGATCTTCTTCGGGTGCTCCCCAGCGCTCACAGACCGCTTCCTTCACGCTTTCCGGCAGCTCGTCGAAATACTGCTGATAGTCAACGAGTGACAGCGTTTCAAATCCTCCGCGCGTGTCACGGTCCCGCGGCGCATTGGTCACACCAGAGGTCAAAATATCCATGAGCGCAGAAGAAGTTTGTGGTGCATCGCCGACGTCATAACCATCGCTGCGCATTGCCTTCAAAACCGAGACGCAGGAAGCAGGCGTATCAAGGCCGACCCCGTTCGCCAAGCGGCCATCCTTGTTCGGATAATTTGCAAGGATCAGTGCTGCTTTTTTGTCCGCCGATTTTCGGTGTCCCAATATTGCCCAGGCACCAGCAAGTTCGGCAACAAACCGCATCCGGTCGGCAAGCGGGGTAAAACGGACTGGTGTTGACTGTGTTGCTTCGTCGAACGTTCCCTCTTCTTTAAAGGAAACAGCCCGCGAAAGGATGCGGCCGTCGATTTCCGGCAGCACGACATGCATCGCCAGATCACGGATCGAAAGCCCCTGATCGCTCTCCTCCCAGCCTTCCCTGGAAGAGGAGGAGAAGACGACCTGAAGGACAGGTTTACCGCGCTGGTCCAGCGGTGTTGGCTGGTGCGCTGCACCTGCCTGGGAGACCGCAAATGCCGTTCCATTCAGAACCACGTCCGGATAAGCACCTTCAAACAGGCTTTCCAGAATTGCGACGGATTCAGTCTCCTTCAAACTGGAAACAAAAACAGGCAGGGCATTTACACCCGCTTCGTCCAACGCTTTGACAAGAGCATCTACCGGCGCGGTTTGTGCCCCTTGCACCAGCGCGCGATAGAAAGTGATCGCCGCAACCGGCCGGGTTGGATCAGCCCAAGTTGCTTTCAGTGAGTGCAGGTCGGGTGTAGCGGTGCCCGGCAGATAAATACCGGCGCGTGGAAGCGGCACGGGATGCGCGGGTTCTTCCTGGCCATTTATCAAAAAAGCAGCAAACCGAAGTGCGTTAGCGTAATTTTCCGCTCCGCCCTCAACACAGTAGCGCCAGAAACGATGAACGTCCTCCACCGGTCTGGTGGACCGGGCCGTCAGGTCTTCATCCCACTTATCGTCACCCGGGATGACAATCAGGTCTTGTCCGTTCGCACGAACTTCTTCTTCAAACCGTTCCAGGCCGTAGCGCCAGTATTCCACTCCGCCCAGAATGCGCAGGACAATGAGCCTGGAACCGCTTACGGTTTGCTCGGCATAAAGGTCAACCGAATAGGGATGTGACAAAGCCATCAGGTTTGCCAACCGCAGACTGGCCCGATCATCATTCAGGTTAGCATGTGCTGCGGCAAAGCTTCCAAGTTCGGTATCAGCAGCAGACAAAAACAGGATGTCAGCAGGTGCCTGACCCAGATCTACTGCGTCGCCACCGTCATCGATCCGGCGCGTCTGACTGGCAAGAATATGCATTTTTACATCTATTTCGTATGAGCGGTTTATCGGCGCAGTTTTTCAGCGCCGATAAGAAGAGAAATTCAGGTCAGGCAGCAACTTTAACTTTGCCAAGCAACGCATGAACGGCGCCGAGATCAAACCCCTTCAAACCGATGACAACCAACTTGCCTGTGCTCTCGGCACCTGCCGCAAACCAGGTTTCCACCCGTGGTCCGACAGCCTGGACCATTGCAGGTGCCGCCTTGCCCTCGATTGTGACAGCACCCTTGATGCGTAACACGCCCTTCAGCGCCATGGCTTCCAGAACCTTGCTTTCTGCCACCTTCATGCTGTCGAAAGCAGAGACCTCTAGCACATGGCTCTCAAAATCATCATGGTGGTGGTGATCGTGGTGATGATCGTCATGATCATTGTCATCGTCTTCGTCGTGGTGGTGATGATGATGTTCATGACGGGCCGCCATGTCGTCTTCCGCCGCGGAGTCGCGTCCAAGCAGAACTTCGATCGGTAGCGTGCCTTTTTCGGAAGACACTATGTGTACAGCCTCGCGCACGTCTTTTGAAATCCGGTTCTGAACTGCGGTCAACTCTTCATCGGCGACAAGATCCGCCTTGTTCAACACGACAAGATCCGCGCAGCGCAGTTGATCTTGAAACAGTTCCTCCACCGGACTTTCGTGATCAAGTGCCTCGTCGGCGGCGCGCTGGGCTTCCAGTGCCGCTTCATCCAATGCAATCCGACCTTCCGCGAGTGCGGCAGCGTCCAGGACCGTCACAACACCGTCAACGGTTACCCTCGGTTTGACACTTGGCCAGGAGAACGCCCGGACCAGTGGTTGGGGCAATGCCAGACCGGACGTTTCAATAACGATGTGCTCAGGCGGTGTTTCGCGGGCGAGCAGCATTTCCATCGTTGGCAGAAAGTCGTCTGCGACAGTACAGCAGATGCAGCCGTTGGTGAGTTCGACGACTTCTTCCGCGGAACAGTCCGGGTCGGCACATCCGTTGACCAGCGACCCGTCAAAGCCCATGTCGCCAAACTCATTGACGATCAACGCAATGCGTTTGCCGTTGGCGTTCTGCAAAAGATTGCGGATCAATGTGGTCTTTCCTGCCCCAAGAAACCCGGTGACAATCGTCGCCGGAATTTTCTGTCCCGGCTGCCCAGACTGAAATGAAGAAGATGTCATAGTTCGATATCCAATTGTGTGTTGGGTTTCAGGCGCAAAGGAAGGCCAGCAGCAACAAATACCACCTGACCTGAGACTTGCGCGATATCCTGGTTAAGGCGTCCCTGCGCATCACGAAACGACCTGGACAGTCGGTTCTCCGGCACAATGCCCATCCCGACTTCGTTCGAAACAAAAATACAGGGGCCCTGAAGCTTTGAAATTGTTTCGCAGACCTTTCCGGTCTCTTCAACAATGTCCTTTTCAGCGAACATCATGTTTGAGAGCCAGAGCGTCAGGCAATCGACCAACACCACGGTGCCGGGCCCGCATTTTTCACTGAGAACACTGTCGAGATCGAGTTGCTCTTCGATTGTCTGCCAGGAATTGCCTCGCTGACGCTGGTGAGCGTGAATGCGATCCGCCATTTCGGAATCGTGTGCTGCACCCGTGGCAACATAGATCTTCTGCAAACCGGACCTGTCTGCAAGTTCTTCTGCAAACCTGCTCTTTCCGGAGCGTGTACCGCCAAATACGAGCGTTGCCCGCGCAGTGTCTGAATTCGTCACCTTGTTCTCCCGGCCGTCCACCCGACGGCGTTAAGGGTTGCCTGAATGACGGCCGGTCTCCTGGCTCGCGGCTTGTTACATTCTGCACCCCTTCCCGGCTGAACTGGCCAGTGGTTTCGTACAGATGCTTACCGCTCACAGTTGCGGGGGCAGCTCCGGATCGCAATCATCAAGACGACTACCGGATTCCCGTTTCATCCGGATCAGGTTGAACCTTCACCAGAACCGTCAATTTCTTCCTAGCCGGATATCGCCACAGTGACAAGCAATTGGTGAGAAATCCTTCAACCGGGTTCATCGCTTGGCAGAATGGCTGAATCGTAACACTGGCAATTTGCTGAGACACCGACAAATCTGTCATGATGGGACCTGCCAACCACCAAAAAGTAGACATTTTTCCAAGGATGTTTGCATGCATAGCCCCATGAAAAATAAAGTGTTTTCCACACACCGAATAAAAAAGTGTCGGCTTGATGAAAAAAACGCCCTCAGGGGCTTGGCAAACGGATCAAGGCTTTGATATACGCATCTTTATCGACGGGGGCGGCAACGCGCTGACCTCCAACGTGGTGTTCCCCAGTAGCTCAGTTGGTAGAGCAAGCGACTGTTAATCGCTGGGTCGCTGGTTCGAGTCCGGCCTGGGGAGCCATCACCACTCAACTTTTCCAGTTTTTGAATACAGAAACAACCGACCGAAGTACATTCGGCCGGGTTACGCTGTCGATTCAGATGGGAAAGTGAACTAACCGTCCACCACGTTTCCAGACAACCATACTCTTTCAACATCCAGATCATTGCTGAATAGTGCAAAGTCGGCTGCGCGGCCTTGAACGAGCCGTCCAAGCGGTCGTTGGATCGCGTCCGCCGGGCAACTGGTGGCCAGGGCAAACGACGTCTCCAAGTCCAGTTCGACAACATCTCTGAGATATTTCAAAGAAGACGGCAGATCTATATCGGCGCCTGCAAGGGTCCCGTCTTTTAGGGTCAACGTGCCGTCCTTGCGGAAAATTTCACGCCCCCCCAACTGAAACGAGGTAACTTTTGTTCCGGTTTGAGACATTGCATCCGTCACCAGGAAGATCCGGCCGGGTCCCTGCTTGGACCGCAGAGCGACCTTGATGGCGACCGGATCGACATGAACGCCGTCAGCGATCAGCCCCACATTCAATTTTCCGAGGTCCAACGCAGCACCAACAAGCCCAGGTTCACGATGTTGCAGGGGGCTCATGGCGTTGAAAAGATGGGTGACACAGTCTGCACCTGCTTCAGTTGCCGCGCGGCACTGGGCATAAGTTGCACCGCTGTGGCCAAGGCTCACATGCGCACCCGCAGCTGCAAGTCTCGAGATCTGATCGGTACGAACAGTTTCTGGTGCGACGGTGATGATCAGACTCGGGAGCTTTTGAGCAGCGTCGAGATAAAGCTCAATGTCATCATCTGTCATCGTTCGGATCAGCGAAGCATCATGCGCTCCCTTTCTCCCCTGAAACAGATGCGGTCCTTCCAGGTGTAATCCTTGAAAACCGGGAACGCCGGCCGACCACGCTTCTATTCCCAGTTCAACGACCTTACGCGTTGTCTCCGGCGTGTCAGTGATCAATGTGGGCGTTAGTGCAGTAGTGCCGAGACCAATATGAGCTGCACAAATCCGTCGGATGTCCTCAACGTTTTGCGCGTCCCCGAGCATCAAGCCACCACCGCCGTTGACTTGGAGATCAATCAACCCAGGAGACAGGATCCTATCCCCAAGTTCCACAAGCCCATAGCCAGCCGGCACCTGATCTGACGGACATAGGCCTGAGATAAGGCCGTCGCTCACTAGGAAAGCGGTGTTCTGATGAATTTTCTCTCCATCGAACACCTGGCTGCAGCGGTAGGCTGATTGACCGGTCATACCGTCTGCGTGACCTTCTTCAAATGTTTGGGAATGTCCGGATTGAACCCGCGTTCGCGTGCGAACCACTCAATGAAGGCATAAAAAGACACAATCTGCACAAGCGCGTCAGTCAAAGGGTGACCGGCAGACTCAAAGGGAAGTTTTTCCGCGCGCTGCACTTTGTCCGAAGTTGCAAATACGTTGCCACCTTGATCTGTCATGCGGTCAGCGGCCTGGGCAAGTCCCTCTTCGGCAGCATCACGCACGCCCAAAGCGAGGATTGGATAACCGTTTTCGACAATGGAAACCGGCCCATGCATGACTTCTGCAGAAGAATAGGCTTCAGCGTGGATCTGGCAGGTTTCCTTGAACTTCAATGCTGCTTCATGTGCGATGGCCAAACCAGGACCACGACCAATGACATAAAGCGAGCCACGCTTTTCTACCGCATCAGCCAATGGCGTCCAGTCCATCCCAATGGCCTTTTCGAGATGATCCGGCAATTCGGCCAGGGCTTTGAGCAAAGGCTCGTCCCGACCAATTTCTGCAAGCAACAAAAGCCCGGCCAAAACCGAGTTCACAAAAGTTTTTGTGGCCGCCACACTGTGTTCGGGACCAGCACAGATATCCACGGCAGCGGCAGACAATCTGGCTAGTTCGCTGTCTGAAGTGTTTGTCAGACCAACGGTGAAAGCCCCTTGCATTGCCGCACTATCAACAACAGACAGGATATCTGGGCTCGCGCCCGACTGTGAAATCGCAATGACCAACGCCTGGCTGAGATTTACACGCCCGCTGTATATGGAGGAAACCGACGGTCCGAGTGAGGCCATTGCCAAGCCGAGGTAAATTTCAGCCGCGTATTTCAAGAAAGTGGCAGCGTGATCAGAAGAGCCCCTTGCAACACTTGCCAAAAACACAGGCGCACCTGCCTTTTCCGCAATTTGATGGATGTGTGGGTGGCCTTGCAAAAGCAGACGACGCGCAGCGTCAGGAATCTCTTCTATTTCCCGGCGCATGAACGTCGGAGCTGCAGAAGTTGTTGCTTCAGTCATAAGTCTAGTCTTCCGAAATTTGCAGTTCTGCGATGAAGTCGTAGGCGTCACCGCGGTAAACTGAACGGGTGAATTCGACGACATGCCCGCTCGCGAGATAGGACACACGCTCGATCTTCAGGCCGGCTGATCCAGCTGGCACACCGAGGATCTCAGCGTCGATTTGTTCGAGATTTCGCGCCGAAATGCGTTGAATGGCCCTGACAGGCTGCATGCCTCTGGTCCTCAGGACCGCATAGAGTGAAGTTGTAACTTTCTCGGGATTTGGCAATACCTCTTCGGAAAGAGATGCGCGTTCGATTGCCATCGGTGTCCCGTCTGCCTTGCGCAATCGGTCGACACGGGCAACGCGCTGTCCTGACGTTATGCCAAGCGTAAAGATCTCTTCAGGCGAAGCAGGATAGAGCCCGCGGCGCAACCATTCACTGCTCGCAGTGAGGCCTCTGCGGATCATATCTTCACTGAAGGACGTCAGGCTGGAAAGACGCTGCTCTACCTTTTGAACCTTTGGCGCAACAAAGGATCCACTGCCCCTTTTTTGCACAACGGTTTGATCTTCAACCAAACCAGCGACCGCCTTGCGAACAGTGACGCGCGACAGATCAGTTATTGTTGCGATATCCCGTTCAGACGGTAGCGGTTCATTTTCCTTCAGCACACCCTCATCGATCGCCTGTTGAATACGGCGGCGCAGCTGCAAGTATCTCGGGCCGCTGGAGCTAGCCAGCCAGTCGCCATTTTCCAACATGGAGATAAAATCGGTCATGAGCACCAGGCGCCTTGAGGGGAAGAAAACAATACCTTTCAGATACCAATTTAAACTCTATCGAAACCGAAAATCAAGTGCTAAAAGAAAAAGTGGCTGTTCTGCCATTCAATATGACCCCGACTGAAGACTCCGAAGGAACGCGCTTGCGCGTATTGGTTTTACCCGCATTATGAACAATAACGTGCGCATCAGAGCCCTTTTGACATGAAACTTCCGACCACCGAAGACAGAGACCCTCAATCCATTGGATTATCCAAACGATCGGACGAAGAAGTTCTTTCGCTTCTGCTTGATCGGCAGATTGATGCACTCAACGCGACTGCATCAGCGATTCCCCAGATATCAAAGGCCGCGGCTGCACTTCAAAGCGCGGCAGAGTCTGAAAAGAAGATCGGTTACGCTGGTGCCGGGAGCGCCGGTCTGACTGCGTTGGCAGATTGTCTCGAGCTACCGGGAACATTCGGCTTTCCACCGGAACGCATGTGCATCCTGTTTGCAGGAGGCGCAAGGAACTTGCTGCATCTCGCCGGCTCGTTCGAAGATAGTGAGGAATCTGGTCTGGAGGATTTTGCCAAGTCAGGCCTGGGTGAAGATGACATTCTAATTGGAGTGTCAGCAAGTGGTTCCACGCCCTACACTCTTGGCACATTTCAGGCTGCTAAATCGGCTGGAACCCGCACGATCGGAATTGCAAACAATCAGAACTCACCTCTGCTAAACTTCGCCGATCATTCAATTTTTCTGAACACTCCTCCCGAGATGATCGCAGGGTCCACCCGCCTTGGCGCAGCAAGTGCCCAAAAAGTGGCGCTCAACATGATATCCACCCTGGTAGCATTACGACTTGGGCACGCAGTGCGCGGTCACATGGTCAATTTGGTGGCAGACAATGAAAAGCTGCGAATGCGTGCGCAACGCATCCTTCAAGACCTGACCGGGTGCAGCTCGGAAGCAGCTGCTATAGCGCTGAAGGATTCTGGCGGCCGGGTAAAAGTCGCCGTTGTCATGCTGCGTGAGGGTCTGAAAGTAGGAGCAGCGGAAGAAGCTCTCGAACTGCATGGTGGAAACCTGCGCCCTCTCCTCTGAGCTCCCCCTCCGTTTAAAGTCTATTCACAGCTTTAACGCCCTTTTGAAAATTGGTACCGCGAGTGCGCGACCTTGCTTGGCACAGCCAAGCTGCGCCTTGTGCCGCTTAAAAAATCCCACCAGCCAATCATGCGATTGAAACCCAATACCAGTTCGTCAATTCGTTAAAAAAGTAATGCCAATCACTTTTTTGGTTTACTATTTTCTCTATTGGTTGCATATTGGTATTACTAGTGGAGAATAACAAATGTAAACCAGGAGCGGCTGAACTGGCGATGACCACCTGTTTCGATATTGGAGGTTCTTTCATCCGTCATGGCCAACTCCATGAGGATGGAACCGTCACAGAAATTGGACGCGTACCAACGCCAGGCAAAGACTGGCAAGCATTTGTAGACGCAGTCGCTGAAGGCGCCGGAAGCGGATCCGACCCGATTTCGATATCCCTGGCAGGTGCTTACGATGAACGCACCGGATATGCGGACGTTGCCAACATTCCCTGCCTTCACAAACGCCTTGTCGTTCAGGACCTGAACTCTGCACTTCGTCGTCCGGTTGTTGTCACAAACGATGCCAATGCTTTTGCTCTTGCTGAAGCAATTGATGGAACAGGCAAAGGCAAATCCGTCGTGTTCGGCATTATTTTGGGGTCCGGCGTTGGTGGTGGACTGGCTGTCAACGGTGAACTCGTCAACGGTTTCGGCGGCATGGCGGGGGAATGGGGTCATGGACCAATCATGGACCCGACAGCCGGCGGGCAACTTTCCGGCATTGAGCATTACGCCTGCGGCTGCGGTCAGGTTGGCTGCATCGACGCCATGTGCTCAGCGCGCGGTATGGAACGCATTCATTTCTCGCTTCACGGGACAAAGCTCTCAAGCAAGGAGATCACTCAGGCATGGCGAGCGAGCGATCCTGCCGGAGGCGAAACGGTGGAGGCCTACTCGACGTTGCTTTCAAGGGCTCTGTCGGTACTAGTGAACACGCTTGGGCCAGATGTCATTCCTGCCAGCGGTGGTTTGTCCAACGATTCCAGACTACTGGACCTTGTTGACCGCAAAACCCGATCGCTGGTTCTGGCAAACTATCCGACGCCACTCGTCGTCAAAGGGCAGTTTTCTGAGAATGGTGGTCTCCATGGCGCCGGAATTGTTGCCCGCAAATCCTTTCCGGAGGCGGCAGAATGAACCGTATTCCTCTGGAAGTTTGCGTTGATACAATCGATGGCGCCTGGACTGCCGCGCAAAATGGTGCCGATAGGATTGAATTGTGCTCGGCGCTCTCAGAGGGCGGACTGACACCTTCCCTCGGCTTGATGGCAGCGGCAGCTCAACTGCCAATTCCTGTCTATGCGATGATCCGGCCGCGCGGTGGGCATTTTCAATATTCTCGCCTCGAGAAATCTTTGATGCTGCAAGACGTTCAAGCTGCCGAAGATGCTGGCCTTGCTGGGATCGCCATCGGAGCAGTGAATGAGCGCCACGAACTTGATCAATCCTTCCTGGCGGAAGCGATATCCGGCACAGGACTAAATGCCACGCTTCATCGCGCCGTGGACACCGTGAATGACTTTGAAAACGCCATAGTATCAGCGATAGACCTCGGCTTTGAGCGCATCCTGACTTCCGGCCAATCCGTGAAAGCTGATCAAGGCCTGAACCAGTTGGCACATGCAGTGAGACGTGCTTCAGGCAGAATTTCAATCATGGCCGGGTCGGGTGTCACAGCGCTGAATGCAGCTCTCATTTTGAAAGAAACATCAGTCAACGAACTTCACGCATCTTGTTCTGCGATTGAAGACGCACCAGCCCCTGAAAGCCAGGTCGCTCAACTGGGTTTCGTCTCTGGGTCAGGCATAAAAAAGACCAACAATAAACGCGTTCAGGAGCTGCGCGCCGCCATGGATAGATATCAGGAGGCTGCGGCATGAAGACAGGTTATGTCGGCCTAGGGGCTCGTATTGCAAACGTCAGCAATTGCTTTCAGGCGATATCCGCAGAGATCGACCCTTGCGCCTATGTTGACCCCTCTCCTGCCGGATTGAAGTCAGTTGAGACCAGGAGCGGGAATTCCCTTACGAAATACCCTGACCTTGCAGACATGCTGAAATCGGAAAAGCTCGACCTTCTGATGATCGGGTCACCAAATTTCATGCACCTGGACCACCTGAAAACAGCTTTGCAATCGGATGTCCCATACATCTTTTGCGAAAAACCAATCGTCACAACAGAAGCCGAAACCTTTGAGCTTTTACGCCTCATGAAGGATCACGGCGGGTCCAAACGGGTTCTGGTCGGACTGGTTCTTCGCTATTCGCCGCTTTACACGGAACTCCAGAAGAGCCTTCAGGCAGGACACCTCGGCAAAGTTGTTTCAATCGAAGCTGCGGAACACATTGGTCCTTATCATGGATCATTCTTTATGCGCGATTGGCGGCGTTACCAGAAGAATTCCGGCGGTTTCATGCTGGAAAAATGCTGTCACGATCTGGACCTCTATCAAGGGGTCGTCGGGTCGAGACCGCGGTATGTGTCCAGTTTCGGAGGTCGCAAGAGCTTCCTGCCGGAAAACCGTCCTGACCAGGACCACAGTTTCCCGTCTCCTGAAATCAACGGTCGGATAGACCCGTTCACGCCTCGCTGGGGTGGTGGCAATGCAGATTTTGAGTCTGACGGGGACATTATCGACTATCAAACGGCGCTGATCGAATACGAAGATGGTGCCAACCTCTGCTTTCACACCAACATGTTCGTGCCCGACGAGTTTCGCAGATTTGCGGTCATGGGTACGAAAGGCATGGCAGAGGGAGACTTCATTCGGAACTACTATCGCGTCCATGATGCCTTCACCTCAAAGCGCATCGTTGACATGCCCAAGTTGGCAGAAGCAAGCGATGGTCATTATGGCGCAGATGAAGCCATGGCCCGGGATCTCAATCACTATTTCATCAATGGCGGAAAATTGCCGGTTGGCGTTCTGGACGCGCTCGAAGCCGGTCTCACGGCGATCAAACTTGATGAAGCGCGACATGCTCGCTGCGTCATCGACCTTGCCGACACCTGGCAGCAATTCGACAGCTACGGGCTGGCATAGGGGGAATAATGGCGCACTCGGCAAAGAAAAAAGACTATTTTCCATACCTTTTGCTCGTGCCCGCAACGCTGGTGATGGTGGCCATAGTTGCCTATCCGCTGTTCGAGACTTTTCGGCTGTCCTTTACAAACACCAGCATGAGCCAAAAATTCGAATACGTCGGGCTCGCCAATTACGAAAAGATCATGTCCAGGCGTTTCCCTGAAGTGATCGCGCGCACCTTCTACTGGATGGGGCTGTCAGTTGCCTTGAAAATGCTGATCGGGACCCTGGGGGCCGTTCTGCTAAACGCAATGGTTCCCGGACGAGCACTGTTTCGCATACTTGTCATGCCACCCTGGGTTATCCCGATTGCCATCGGCGTATTTATCTGGGGCTGGATGTATAACGGCCAGTTCGGCATGCTTTCAGGGGTTGCGCAACGCATCGGTTTTCTGGATGCACCATTTGAATTCCTTGCCTACAAAAACTCGGCCTTTATGGCGACCATCGTCACCGATGTCTGGATTGGTGTTCCCATGGTGACGCTTTACCTCCTGGCGTCAATGCAGTCCATTTCCAAGGACCTTTATGAAGCTGCCTGGGTGGATGGAGCGTCCAGGTTCTACCGCTTCCGGCGGATCACCTTGCCGCTGATCACTCCCTCTATCGCGACAATGGCTCTGTTGTCGGCAATCGCAACTTTCAACTCGTTCGACATCATCTGGATCCTAACCGAAGGCGGGCCCCGCGGGGCGACCACCACGATGATCATCGACACCTACAAAACTGCGATCAGCCGCTTCAAATACGGTGAAGGTGCGGCCCGAACCGTCATGATCGTGCTGTTCCTTGGTTCCTTCACGCTTGTCTATTTCATGTTGCTCTCGCGCCTCGCCAAAAGGAGCCCGAACAATGCTGCATAAGTATCGCTGGTACGAATATGTGCTGATCTACAGCGGGGTTGCGGTGTTCCTGACGTTTGTTCTGGCGCCGTTTGTGGAAGCATTCGTGGTGTCTCTGCGCCCCTTGAGCAGCCTGTTTTCCATACCTTACCGGTTCATCACCGATGATATGAGCTTTGAAGCTTATTTCACGATGTGGCAGAACGTGCCGCTTTTGTGGATGTACATGCTCAACTCGTTCTTCATCGCGACAGTTGTGACAATACTTGGCCTGATTTGCATCATTCCGGCAGCTTACGCGTTCTCGCGTTTCGAGTTTCCGGCGCGCAATACGCTGCTTGGACTGTTCATTGCGGTGAACATGTTTTCCGGCGCGGTTCTGATCATCCCGCTTTTCAAATTGATGCAGCAATATGGTTTGCTGAACACCTATTTCGCCATGATCGCGCCAGGCACGGCGTTTGTTATACCGACAGGTATCTGGCTGCTGCGGTCCTACCTGGTTCGCATTCCTAAGGAACTGGAAGAAGCAGCCTGGGTCGATGGCGCTGGCAAACTCTACACATTGGTGCGCGTCATCATTCCGGTGGCACTGCCCGGGATTGTGGTCGTCTCGATCACAGCCTTTATCACCGCCTATGCGCAGCAATTCATTTACGCGCTGACTTTCAACTCCGTAAACGAGCTCAACCCACTGCCGGTCGGGCTGTTTCAATTCTTCGGACGCCAATCGGTAGTCTGGAATGAACTCATGGCCGCCAGCCTCGTGGGGATCCTTCCCGTGCTGCTCGTCTATGTGTTCTTGCAACGCTACATCGTCGCCGGTCTCACGGCAGGCGCTGTCAAGGAATAATAATAAGAACAATTATGACCCAACCAGGAAAGGGAAAACAGATGACGCTGAAATCTGTTCTGTTGGGAGGAGCATTCGCTCTGACCATGGTTACCGCCGCACAGGCGGAAGACAAAGTCATTCACATGATCAACTGCGGCGACAATACAGGTGCCGGTATTCCGCTCCAGGAAGAGTTGATCAAAAGCTGGGAAGCTGAGAACCAGGGTTACAAGGTTCAGGTGGAGTTTGTACCGTGGGGCCAGTGCCAGGAGAAATCCACCACTTTGGCAAGTGCCGGCAATCCGCCAGCAGTCGCTTACATGGGGTCACGCACGCTGAAGCAGCTCGCCGCCAATGACCTGATCATTCCGGTCAACATGACGGATGAGGAAAAGGCGACCTACGCAGCACCTATCCTTGGCACCATTACCGCCAACGGCAAGCAATGGGGTCTGCCACGCGCATTCTCAACCAAGGCGCTTTACTGGAACAAGGACCTCTTCAAGGAAGCCGGGCTTGATCCAGAAACACCGCCGAAGACATGGGACGAAATGTACAACGCCGCCAAGGCGGTCAAGGACAAGACAGACGCAGACGGTTTCGGTCTTGCTGCCGCGTCCTTCGACAACACCATGCACCAGTTCATGAACTACGTGTACACCAATGGCGGTGAAGTCATTAACGCCGACGGCGAGATCGTATTCAATTCGCCGAACAACGTTGAAGCACTGGCGTTCTACGGCAAAATGGCAGGCGTCTCACAGCCGGGTCCGGTTGCTTATGACCGTGCCAAGCTGCGTCCGCTCTTCTCTGAAGGTCAGATCGGCATGTTCATCTCCGGTCCTTGGGAGCGTGTTCGTGTTGAAGATGTGAACTGGGGTGTCGCCCCGCTTCCGCATGGTCCCAAAGGTGGTGCCGGTACGCTTCTCATCACGGACTCGCTGGCGGTGTTCAAGGGATCAGGTGTTGAAGACCAGGCGTTGTCCCTTGCGAAGCTTCTGACCAACCCGGAAAACCAGATGGCGTTTGAAATCGCTGAGGGTTACACGCCGTTGCGCGACATGCCTCAGGTAGCTGAGATCCTTAAGGAAGACCCAACCTGGAAAGCTTTCCTTGATGCGATCCCAACAGGTGGCCCGGAGCCGTTCGTAACCGACTACGTCGGTTTGCAGGACACAATTAACGAAGCCGTTCAAGGTGTCGTTCTTGGTGAAGTCGGCGCTGCTGAAGCTGTCGAAATTGCTGCAGAGCAGCTTGAAGAGTTCAAGTAAACCTTGAGCCTTGACCGGGCCCCCACCTGCCTTTTAGGGGGCCCGGCCAGTTTTTTTCGAAAAAGGAATGACCATGGGCGAGTTGCAGCTGCGTGATGTGCGCAAAAGCTATGGCCATGTGGAAATCATCAAGGGCGTTGATCTTGATGTAGACCACGGCGAATTCATTGTTTTTGTTGGTCCGTCAGGATGCGGAAAATCGACCTTGCTGCGAATGATAGCGGGTCTTGAGGAAATAACTGGCGGCGATATCACAATCGACAGCAAGGTCGTCAACGACCTTCCTCCGGTCAAACGTGGCATCGCGATGGTGTTTCAGTCATACGCGCTCTATCCGCATATGTCTGTCTATGAAAATATTGCCTTCCCCTTGCGCGTGGAACGTCTGTCCAACGACTTGGTGGAAGAAAAGGTCCACAATGCTGCCAGTATTCTGCAACTGAATGAACGATTACAGCATAAACCCGGTGAGCTATCTGGTGGCCAGCGCCAACGCGTGGCGATCGGACGCGCCATTGTGCGTGCGCCTTCGGTGTTTTTGTTTGACGAACCGCTTTCCAATCTGGACGCGGCACTACGAGCAGAAATGCGCGTGGAACTAGCCAAGCTGCACAACGACCTTGATGCAACGATGATCTACGTTACGCACGACCAGGTTGAGGCCATGACCATGGCTGACCGGATTGTCGTACTTGATCACGGCATCATCTCTCAAGTTGGAACGCCGCTCGAACTTTATCACAAGCCGCAGAACCTGTTTGTTGCCGGTTTTATCGGAAACCCGAAAATGAATTTCATTCAGGTAACCGGTAAACATGCCGATGAAAACGGCATCGTTGTCACGCTCCCTTCAGGTCAGGAAATTACGGCCAAGGTGAGCGCCCGCGGCGATGTTTCAGGCAAGGCGCTGACACTCGGCATTCGGCCTGAGCATCTTACCCTTAAAAGCGCTGATGCGACGATTGATGTCGTTCCGAATGTCGTGGAACATCTGGGCATTCACACTGTCACCTACAGCGCGGTAGAAGGTGCAAATTCAACATTCTGCAGCGTACTGCCGGGATCTGCGCCTGCAAAAGTTGGCGTGGCGGTCTCAACCGGCATCAATGGCGCGGATTGTCATTTGTTTGACGAAAACGGAAATGCCTTTGACCGGCAAGTGACTGTTGCAGCGCTTGATCCAGCGGAAATGCATCTTTGAAACTATTCTAAATGCCGCAGACCTCAACTATGCCGCTTACATTCAGTTGCGCCATAGTCACGTGACCGACAATCCGGTCTCACGAAAAAATCTGCCGACAAAATAGAAAATGAAATCGGAGGCAAAAACGACAACACCGATGCGAAATCCTGTCATTCCAGATTTCCAATCCAGGTAACCTATCAAACGCAACTATCGACATCTTTGAACAATCGAACTCGCAAAGCTATTGGTATTACTACAATTAAACAAATGGTACGTGGGTCGCACGCATGTGAATTCCCTTATGACGTCGTTTTCGAGTCATTTGTTGGCCGCCCGACAAGGATCAAGTGTCGACTTTTGTGCAGAATGGAAACCGTAAAACCTAGAAGTTTTGGACTTGAGGATCGCACGATCTTCGTTACGAAAGAAGATCACGAACACACACAGTAATTGTCTTTAGCGCAATTCAAGGGAACTTTGATCGAAAGACCAGCCGAACTCCGGATTTGTAGTACCTGAACCCGGTTGCGAAAGCGCGAAACTGTTGCCTCCACGACCTTCAAGTTCTTGAAATATGGATAATTTCATCTCTTTGAATACCTGAACCTGATCAATTACATAAGCATTTTCTTGCGCATATTGCATTAGATTATCGGGACGGTTCGCCCACAATACTTCAGTGCCAGTCCGACATCTTCCAAAAGCCGGTTGACCTTTGCCCAGCCCAAGTCATAGCCTAATAATCACGATCTGGTCTTCGACATCTTTTGATTTCAAAACAGGGATCAATTTTCCATGAAAAAGTTCATTGCGATCTCAATTCTTACATTGCTGCCGTTCAATGCACAGGCAAACGACTGTTTCGACAAGATTTCAAAGATGTTTGACGCAGGCCCCCTCGATCCGTTTGTACGGACGCCCCACAGTCTAACAAATACCGTGACCGATGCCGACGGCAATTTCCTGCGCAAGTTTCAAACTCGATGGCAAACACCGTCCAGGAGTGTTTCCGGTGTCGAAGGCAGCGGATATTTCGCCCTTGTCATCAACAGCGACACTTGGACAGGCCCGACCCTTGACGGCCCATGGACTAAGGCACCCAACTCCCTGCCTGACGACCACATGGAGGAAAGACGTAGACAGCATGAGCAGCAACGCGCCAATCTTTCAAATACGGAATGTTCGGGTGAAACAGAAATCGATGGAAGCAAATACGATGTGGTTTCATTCGTCACCCGCACAGACCCCAACCCGCAGATGCAGGACATGTGGTTCGGAGCGCGGCACAAGGTCTTCATCGAACAGACAACAGGTAAGGTATCTATTTGGAAATCAACCGACTTTGTCAGTTCCTTTGCGCCTGAATTGTCCAAGGAGATGCAGGTACAGGTATTCACCTATAACGAGACACTTGTCATCCCCGACCCGGAATAATCCCTGCTATCTAGGGCGCCAAATGAACAGGATATGCGGGCATACGATACAGACCCCTGAGCGTATTTTCTTTTCCTGTTTCGCGCAAAACCACTAACTGACACACCACGTTAACGGCTGAATTCGGGACATCAATTATATTGGGAAGCATTGGCAGACTGCGCAAGGATAGAACCAATGCTTCAACGACATCGTTGTGTTTGATGCGCAAGACGTCAATCAAGCAGCGGAAAGCCGCATCAAAGCATTTTCACCCTGCCCAGATCGGCGGGCAAGTCGTCAGGAGGACTAGACGACTTGCCCACGGGCGGTAACGCTTTCAATGCGCGTCACCACGCCGTCTCGATGAAACACCAGTCTGTCAAAGAGGTTCGACACCACACAAGTGTGGTTTGGGATTATTCGAACCCGTTCGCCGATTTCCGGTTTCTTCTTCGAGTTGGTTAGATCGACAACAGCATGTTCCTCGCTGAGCGCCTGGATGGAGGCATCTGGATAATCAACGAGAAGTCCGTGATCGGGAAAGCCAAGCAGGTCCGAAGTCAGGGCCTTTGATCCGGCATCCAGAACTGCGCGGTTCTCGGTTGGACGCGATACGACCGTTGCAATTACGTTCATGGCGCAGTCGTCCTGCGCACAAAGTCCTGCGCGGACCAAAGACCGGTCGTTGAATATATATGTACCGGCCCGATGTTCGGTTGCACTTGTCACCAGTTCGGAATCAAACAGGCTCGGAGACCCACCATGTGACACAACGGGACACTCAAGACCCGCACGCTTCAACAAGTCGATTGTTTCTGCGAAGAAGCTTTCGACTTCGACTTCCGAATTCGGTTTTGGGTAGGTCAGAATGCCATGGAATCTGAGGCTGGCTTTCTCTGCTATCTGACGGGCCAGTTCGACTGCAGCCGCCGGCGTCTGTACGCCATTGCGCCCTGCTCCGGTATCGCATTCGACCAAAACCTTCAAAGGCTGGTCTGCATCAAATCGTTCCGCCAGGCCTTCGACAACCTGTAGGTTGTCGGCAACGACCTGCAATTCGATGCGCGCATTCAATGACTTCAGTCTGTCGAGCCGTTCAGCGCCCAACATATTGAACGTAATGAGAATGTCGTTGAAACCTGCGTCTGCAAAAGTCTCTGCTTCGCTGATTTTCTGGCAGTTAATTCCCTGCGCACCATAAGAAACCTGTAACGCAGCAAGTGAAGGGATCTTGTGTGTCTTGATGTGCGGACGAAACGCCCTGCCGATCTCATCAAAGTAATTCTGGGTAACCCTGATGTTGGTTTCCATGATGGTTTCATCGATGACTGCGACCGGTGTCAGCAAATCGTCTATGGAATGTTGCTTGCCCATTTTTCAACCTCCCAGGATTTTCATGAGACTTGCTTCATTTTATTGGTCGTTGCTAATTCCGCCGCGCTTTCATTTATCGGCCAAATATTCCGCGGTGCTTTTTTGTAAAACGTTTTTCGCGGGTCATTTGGATAGGGATTCCCTGCGGAACAATAGAGAATAAGCGGACTGATCTGAGCAAAGGATTGGTAGAAATGATTGGTCGATTTTACGACCAGTATTTTTCGATCTTTTGGATCTATGCCGAAAGTTGAGAACAAGGTGGTGTCGAAACACTGCGCTCTCGTGGAATTCAGAATCACCTCGATCCCGTCAACTTTGATCAGGCTTGCGTCACCTATCGGCACGACACTTTCACCAAAGCTTTGTTCCGCATTCCGAATATTACGAACCACTTCAATTTCCGCGTCTATTGGCGCGCCTGTATCAGGTGCCGACTTGGCGCCGAACCGCAGTTTCATTCGTGCCCCCTCACCCGCTGCGTGACAAAGCTGTACGGCAACAGGGTCCCAAATAGAGCCGAACGCGATATTGATGAGCTTTAGATCGAGCGCCTCTTTAAGCAAAACCGTGGCATCACCAGCAGTGCCTCCGCCAGGATTGTCCCACATGTCTGCTATTGTCACAGGACCGTCTTCAAACGACATAGCCCTGCTCAAGGCTTGAGCGGGCGTGAGTTCGCTGCTTCGAACTTTGCCTCTGAGAGCAAACAGTTTTTCGCCTAGAACACTTGCTGCACTATTGCCCAATTCCAGCTTGTCGTTCGTTACGACAAGGACTTTCGCACCCATTTCAGGCACATCTCCTGCCATGAAGCCGTGAATGACGGAAATCGAAAGAACTTCAGGTGTTTCCTCTTCAAGCTTGATTACGTCATCGACGTATTGACGCATCGGCTGCGTGCTTGTCGGAAAGACATCGATCATCTTGGGATCATAGACACTCATGACCGGTTTAACGCGCCCGCCGACCGTATCAGTGGCGATTTGCCAGGCAGCTTCAGCACAATCTACAAAATCTGTGTGCGGAAATTCCTTGAACGCAATCAACGCGTCGGTTGCCACCAGACGTTTTTCGGTGAGATGGCTGTGAGGGTCGAGCGTCGCGATGATTGGCGTCGAGGAACCAACCAGGGCTCTGACCCGCTCAAGAAAATCTCCTTCCGGATCATCATAGCCGTCAGCGACCATGGCTCCATGCAATCCAAGAACAATTACATCAAAGGGACCGCCATCCCTTATTTGCTCAAGGATTTCGTCGCGCAGACATTCATACGTCTGTTTCGCGACCAACCCGGCCGGATCGGCCCAGGCTGCTGTTCCTTCGGTCAGAAGCCATCCGTTGCGGTTGGCAACCTTACGACCGACAGTCACGACACCTGAACAAAGTGTCGGCGTCGCCGGGTGTTCACCGGGTCTGGCAAGCAGCGACGCTTTGAACGCATTGATGTCAACGCGTATGGGCGAAAAAGTGTTCGTCTCGGTCGCAAGTACGGCAGTGAACGCCCTTTTTATCGTCATTTTTCGGTTCCTGCTCCCAGCGGATTAGGCAGGTACCCTGCGAAGCTGCAAATTTTCCATTGCCCCTCTCTTCGAACGCAGAAATAGAGGGTTTGCCATAGCAATCTGTCTTGTTGACCATCGGCCTTTCTGATCGCGCCATCGAATTTTTTCCGAGCAATTGCACGGTTTCCGTTGATTTCAATGTCCGTCAGATTGGTCGCGTTGAAAATTGCTGCACGGGCGTCTTCTGCAAATTCAGTTTTTGAAAATTCATGCGCCTGGTGCAGCCATTCGGCTTTGTAGGTCTCAAGATCTGGAAAACCCAATTTCCAGTTATCCGGGTTTGGGACTTTGCCAGCGTCAACTCCAAAAAACGCAGGCTCATCGAAGTCATTGGCAACCATCGACCAATCAGCAGCGACGAAAGCATCAATGTCGCGTTCGACCAACATCTCCCAGATTTCTGCTCGATCACTGTCCGTTTTTGTAAACGGATTGGTCTGACTGTTGGAAACACCCTGCATTTCGTAAATCTTTTTCATTTGACGGTTGCTTTTTTCAAATTATAGGGATGAAATAGAACCAATGTCAAACCACTATGTAAATGATTTTCAATTTTGGAGTTTAATATGACGATCAAACGCTATGGTGCTGAAAAATCGGGTGCCGGTGGTCAGAACTTGCCTTTTGCACGCGCTGTTGAAGCAGATGGCTGGCTATATGTTTCTGGCCAGGTTCCTATGAAAGACGGTGAAATCGTTGGCGCAAACATCGTCGAACAAACTCACTTGACCATCAAAAACGTGATCGCGATCCTGGAAGAAGCAGGCTATGGCCTTGAACATGTCGTGCGTGTTGGTGTCTGGCTCGACGACCCGCGTGACTTCTGGTCTTTCAACGGAGTGTACAAAAGCTACTTTGGCGAACACCCACCGGCTCGCGCCTGCGTACAGGCGACCATGATGGTCGATTGCAAGGTTGAGATCGACTGCGTTGCTTACAAGAAACCGGACTGATCTCATGCGAGACATACTGTCCGTTTTGCAGGAGGTTGAACCCGACCTCTCGAAGTCCGAACGTATCCTGGCTGCGTTGATGCGCAACCAGGCGGATTTCATCATGAACGCCGGCATCACGGATGTTGCAGATCGTGCGGGTGTGTCTCCTCCGACTGTCACACGGTTTTGCCGACGACTTGGTTGCGAGAGCTTTTCCGCTTTCAAGGTGCAGGTCGCTCAGGTTGCGTTTGCCGGTCGACGATACCTCACAACCAACACAGCATCAGTTGCCCCCAGTGATGTGGCCGATAGTCTCCTGGCACAATTTCAAGACGCTGCAGCCAAGACACGAAAATCGCTTGATATCGAAGCTACCATGAAGGCCGCCGAGACAATCAGCAATGCTGGTCTGGTCGCAGCCTTCGGCGCTGGCGGCACATCGTCGATGATCGCTGACGAAATACAAAACCGGCTCTTTCGCTTGGGGTCGCCAACGGTCAGCATCACCGATCACGCGATGCAATTGATGCAGGCCGCAACATTACGTAGCAACGATGTCGTGGTCGCCTCTTCGGTTTCTGGCCGAAACACCCAGATGGTTCGGGCACTTGAAGCAGCCAAGACATATGGTGCGACCGTTATTGCGCTGACACGACCAGGCAGACCGGTTGCCGAAATGGCCGACATCACCATCGCCATTGATCTTGAAGAAGGGGACAACATTCTTCGCCCCAGTACCAGCCGCTATGCCTATCTGTTCGTCATCGATCTCCTGGCTACCTTTGTAGCGATGAAACGTGGAGACGAAGCTCGCGAAACATTAAGGCGCGTAAAGCATCAGCTCAGCAACACACGCGACCCGGACGACAAGGAAGCCCTCGGTGATTGATCATGTTTCAAGGCCTGTGGCAGTTGTCACCGGCGCAGCTGGCGACATTGGCGCGGCTATTGCGGCCCAACTTGCAGAAACGCACAGGCTTGCCCTGGTCGACATAGATCTAGCAGCATTGGATGCGAGCGCCGCAAATCTTCGCAAAGCTGGTGCAGACGTTACTATTTTTCGCTGTGATCTGACGCGCGTTCAAGATCTGTCGGATCTGGCGATAGGCGTTCAAAAGCTCGGCAAGGTCAGCGTTCTAATCAACAATGCCGGCGCGGCCGCCGCCCTCTCCCTTCATTCAATGAACGCTGAGAATCTTGCTGTTGATTTATCTCTCAACCTTGAAGCCGCACTGAACTGTTTCAAAGCCTTTGAAACGGCACTTATTGATAGCGGTGATGGAAATCTCATCAACATCGCCTCCGTAAATGGCTTGAGCAGTCTGGGCCACCCATCCTACAGCGCCGCTAAAGCCGGGCTCATACACGCAACCCGCGCGATCGCCGTCGAATATGGAAAACATGGTCTACGCGCGAATTCGATTGCACCCGGCACAGTGAAAACCCAGGCCTGGAAGGCGCGCGAAGCCGCTAACCCCGGTGTATTTGAAGACGCGCTGTCCTGGTACCCATATAAAACCTTGCCAGAACCCGAAGACATCGCGGCGGCAGTGGCGTTTCTCGTCAGTCCTGCTGCACGATGCATCACCGGCGTGTGCCTGCCTGTCGATAGCGGCCTGACCGCCGGATCGACCGCCCTCGCCCGTACTTTCACGCAATCAACAGACTTTGACGGATATTGAGTCATGACAAATTTTGTACTCGACTGTTTTTTCCAGCCGGCTGAGGATCTCCAGGATGCGCGCCTCGAGCTGGCACTGACCAACACGGGTTCAAAGACCCTGAAATCTTTCACGCTCGCGTATACCGCACTCACTCGGGCCGGACAGCAGGCTGTTCTGGAGAACGCCGATGGCCTCAACAGAATTGCAAATTTTCACGAAATAACACCTCCAACCGGCGAAGAAATCCAACCCGGAGAAACCTGGAAGTTCACGATCAAGGGACTGGCGAATCCTGCACGTCACAGACTGGATGGCCCCAAGTCCGCCTATGTATCTGCGGATGGGATTATTTCCGACGTGGTCTGCAACGATCTGGAGGCACCAGCTGAGTTGGACACCGGCGAACGAAGGTCGGTCCCCGAGGGCAGGATTAAAACAGCGCTTAGCATCGTTCCCTGGCCGCAATGCGTTGAAGTTTCTAAATTCAGCGACGAACTGGTCGCCTTTCAGGTCGCTGATGGTTCGGCAGACGAAAAGTCGGCGGCAAGCAAGATTAACGCACTGGCCAAACGTCTATTTCCAGCTGCGCCACATCCGTTTCGGTTCTCACCCAGCAAAACCCTGCAGCTCTTAGCGTTTCAGCAGGATGCAGATCTTTCGAGTGATGGCTATCAGTTAAGATTTTCCGGCTCACACACAACATTGACATATGGCGGCTATGCCGGAAGAGACTATGGTCTGACGATTCTGGCCCAAATCGTCCATGGTGCCTATAGCGAACCGAGCACCTTTAAATTCCCTGTCGATGGCACCATTAAAGACGAGCCACGTTTTGGCTGGCGCGGAATGCATCTGGATGTATCACGTCACTTCCGTGGACCTGAGGAGATCGTCCGCCTGCTCGACATCCTTGCCTGGGGCCGCATGAATGTTTTCCAGTGGCACCTGACTGATGACGAAGGATGGCGCCTCGAAATCAAATCCTATCCGGAACTAACGGTAAGCGGTGCAAAACGAGGCCCTGGCTGCCAACAAGTAGCACAGTTGGGATTTGCTTCCGAAGTCTACCAAGGATCGTACAGCCAAGACGAAGTTCGCGAAATTGTGGCGCATGCGACCAGCCTGAATATCGATGTCCTTCCGGAAATTGACGTGCCAGGTCATTCAACCGCGGTGTTGAAGACCTATCCGCGCTTTGCCGATCAGGCAGAAGTGCCTGAAAGCTATCACTCGGTTCAAGGCTACCCGAACAATGCCCTTAATCCGGCAATGGACGAAACATATACCTTCCTTGAAAGGGTCTTCGCTGAGGTCGCCGATCTGTTCCCTTGCGAATACATTCATATCGGTGGTGACGAGGTCGACACGAGCTCCTGGCTGGAATCTCCCAAGGCACAGCGTCTCATGCAAGAACTTGAGATTAAGGACGCCATGGAGCTCCAGGCCCATTTCATGGCGAGGGTCCGGGATATTTTGAAAAAGCTGGACAAGAAGCTCGCCGGCTGGGACGAAGTTTCTCACGGAGGTGGCATTGATCCGGACGGCGTCCTGCTGATGGCCTGGCAGACACAGGAAGTGACCAAGGACCTGATTGAGCAAGGCTACGAGGTTGTCTGCACGCCAGGTCAAAAGTACTACATGGACATGGCACAGGCGTCGGGTTGGTACGAACCGGGAGCGAGCTGGGCCGGAGTGTCATCACCGGAATCTGCCTATTCTTATGAACCCTCCGCAGGGCTGGACCCGAATGGGCTCGATTTGCTCAAGGGTGTGCAGGCCTGTGTCTGGTGTGAACACATGATCCACAACGACATTTTCAACCATATGGTTTTCCCGCGGCTTTACGCAGTGGCTGAAGCTGGTTGGACGTTACCGAAAAACAAGGATTGGCAACGATTTGCAGCGTTATCCAGGCTCTTTCCAAGCTTGTAATTCCTTTTGAGGGCGTGACATGAAAATCGTTGTCGGCGGTATTCATACGGAATGCAGTACCTACTCCCCTTTGCTGCAGACTGCGAAGGACTTTCGGGTGGTCGAAGGAGAGGCGCTGCTAAAACAGGTTGGTCTCAACCGTAAACAATTTGGTGATGCTGACTTCTGTCCCCTGTTTCATGCGCGCAGCATTCCAGGAGGTCCGGTATCGCAAGAATGCTACGACAGTTTCAAAATTCGTTTTTTGAGGGAACTTGAAAACTCTCTACCCGTCGACGGTGTTTTGCTGATAATGCACGGCGCGATGCATGTTCCCGGTATGGATGATGTCGAGGGTGATTGGATTTCTGCCGTCAGAGATCTCGTAGGAGCCGCTCCTACTATTGCAGTCAGCTATGATTTGCATGGAAACGTCACCCAGAGGATTGTCGATCAGATTGACATATTTTGTGCGTATCGAACAGCGCCACACATCGATGTCAAAGAGACACATTTGCGAGCAGCCAGCTTGCTTGTAGACCAATTGCAAGGCGGGCGACGTCAAGGTGTTGCATGGGCGCCAATCCCGGTTCTGCTTCCCGGAGAGAGGACAAGCACCGAAGACGAACCCGCAAAATCACTCTATGCAAGTCTTCCCAAATATGACCGGCGGCAGGATGTAAGTGATGCCAACTTGATGGTCGGGTACGTGTGGGCAGATGTTGGCCGTGCGACGGCAGCAGCTGTTGTAACCGCCTCGGATCCTTCTGCTGCGAAATTGGCAGCCGAAGAAATAGCTGCCGCCTACTGGGCACAGCGATCTGCATTCGAATTCGGCGTACCGACGAAGTCATTGGAAAAATGTCTGGAAGTCGCACAGCATTCAAAAACCTTTCCCTTCATTCTCGCAGACAGTGGCGACAATCCAACCGGTGGCGGCGTGGGAGACCGAAGCGATGTGCTAGCAGCGTGGCTGAAACGCGGATTGAAAGATGGTGTCTTTGCTGGCATCGCGGATCCAAGGGCGATTGAGAGAGCATGGGAAACACCTGTTGGTTCAATTACCGAAATTTCAATCGGTGGCGCACTTGGGAGTTCCTGCCAAGAACTGACCGCTGAGGTCACCATTGAAAGGAAAACTGGTTCTGAAAAAGTGGGTGATCGCAAATTGCTGGCAAGAATTTCCGACAACCTCCTCATTCTCACTGAACAAAGGTGCCCGTTTCATAACCTGGATGACTTCCGAAGGTTGGGAATTGAGCCAAGTTCCTGCAAATACTTGATTGTAAAATCGGGATATTTGTCTCCTGAGCTAGCCTCGTTGGCCAATCCCGCGTGCATGGCGCTTACAGATGGCGCAGTGAATCAGGAGATTTTGGCGCTTACCAATTTGCAACGACACAGTCCAAGCTATCCCTTTCAGCAATATTTCGCTTGGAAAGCCGAAGCCCGTCTGTCTCGCAGGGTACACATCCAAGACAAGTTTCAAGAGGTCAAAAATCAGTCTTTGTCAGACGATAGATAAGAGGCAGACACAATTTTCCTGACCGGCTTGACACAAACGCGATTCTTTCAACGAAACAAACTCTCGCAAAACTCACAAAAACACGACCGGTACCCCAAAATTTGCCCATTGCACTAATTTTAGTCTCAATAAATTAAGGGAACAAAATAAGGCAATTTGTTTCGAATATTTCCAAATTGCTTAAATTTTTCTGCGGCTTAGCGCCGCATTGTCGCCATCAAATTGTCAAAGTTCATACACCATTGTTATTTTTTACAGGGTTGAAAGTAACCTTGCTCTAAGTGTCTCATCAATTTGTAGAACAAATCGGACGGACGCTGGCAGGCTCAAAATAGTTTCAATTGAAAGTTTTTTATTTTCAATTGGTTACTGCCTGAAGCACAAAGAGGCTATTGAATATAAAAATAAAGCAATAGCTGATGTGAGGCCAAGGTCCGTGAAATACGGGTTACATGCGCATACGGCCCCATCGACTGCGTTTGTTTCCCAAAAATTGAGCTGAGAATGCGTTGGCGCGGAATTTTCGTCAGCCGAAGCACGCTTGTGCTGTTCTTGTCACCGTCTTTGAGAATGGACGCTCAAAGTCATGGAACAGTTTGCAACGGCTTTTGAAATTCTGCGAACCGATCCGCAAACTAGAAGTCATGTGCAAACAATCTTGAGAACCTGGCACGATTAGATGCGATGATCGAAGAACACATCCACCTTCTGACCCAACGTAAATAATAAAATTTTACAAGGTAAAAACATTCACCTTGCAGTGAGAGACCTTGAAATAGTGTCAATCGTACACATTTATTAACGAGAAGTTACCGAAATCACCAGAATTTGTGATCTTTATTACACCCAATTGCGAGATTGTGGTGCGATAATGGCAAAATCGTGACTGTGCATCTGGGGTGCGCGTATTCGATGCGAGAGCAAAGCTAAGAGAGCCTGTTCAGGGCCAGAAGCTAAAAATGGACCCCGGTACAGTTTAACAAGTTGTATCTGCCTTGGGAGGCGTACATGCAACGGAATACAATATTGGGTACTTTTGCGCTTGGCCTCATCCTCGCACTTGCGGGAAGCGCGGTCGCCAATCCTTTGCCGCAAGAGACAATAGCTCTACCTCAGGATCGCCTTGCGGTTACTGTAGCGTCAGCGTCTTTTGACCAAACCGACCCCCTTGAAAGTGAACTCACTATCTGGGTCGGGGAAATCGAACTGGATGGTCGTAAGGCTGTTTGGGTTGAACTTATCGATTCTTATGGTGAAGTGATTTACGACTCGGAAGTGAGCAAGAATGAAACTCATCTTCTCCCAGATGGCAGGGCAGTTGTTGTCCGCGCCATGGATCAGGAAAACCTGATTGCTGGCAAGGATGAGTCACGACTGATAACCGAAGGTGCCCTGATGGTCACCAGACGGGTTGTCAACGATGGTTTTGATGCCACGACCGTTGAACTCATTGAAACAAATGAAGAACCGCTAAAACGAGGTCCAATTCTTCAGGTTGCAGATTTTGGACAACTCGTCTGGCAAAAACTCGTTGCCCTGTTCGATGCAGCTAGTTCCCGCGTTGAAGTTGCCTGGAACTGGATCGTTGATACTCTGCAGGCCTGAGGTCTCGCTAAAAACTGTCATGGTCCGCAATCAATTGCGGACCCTTTGACGTGTCATGACACTGTGCAATTGCCGAACTGGTTGATTCATTCGTTTGACTGGATAAGGAAAGTTTGCGCGAACACGCCAAACAGCCACCGTTTTCAATAGCTCAGAAGAACTCAATAAAAGTCTGCCTTGACCAGGCGGTGGCGCTCGCCGCGCCCTCTGGAAAGTCTATCAAACAACTTCTATACAAAGCCGCCTGACCAAACAGTTGCCTCTGGTGAAACTGATCCATTATTGGGGAGCCGGCTTCGGAAAATCATTCAACAAGTTGACAGGTAGGAGAAACGTCCGCTTTCAGCGAGTTGTCTCGAATTATCGCATTTTTGAGCCCGCAACAGGATGAGTGAGAAGCTCGCAAGGCTTTTAAAACTGCCGCAAACGTGTACCATTTTATTCCAAACACGTATTAGGCGCGTCAAGCGAAAGAGAGCCCAAGTGGTCGCGCTTGATGCAAATTGCGCAAGACAGATGAAATTTCAAGAGGTTCTGCCATGAATGAGCCTATTGTTCTGACACAAGACAATCTCCGTATCGAACTTAAAGGGGTGCCCCGCCTCGCCAGAATGGCTGCCAGTCTGGCGGTAAAAATTCGATACGGGTCCTTGGAAATAAGTTTTCCCGACAACAGACGGTTCCAGATCAAGGGCCGAGAAGAAGGCCCTTTCGGAGTCCTCAACATTCACAACTGGCGGTTCTTCCGAATGGTGGTTCAGGCTGGCGATGTTGGCATGGGCGAAGCTTTCATGGCCGGTTATTGGTCCTCTCCGGACGTGACGACGTTTCTGGAAGTCTTTTGCATCAATCAGGGCTCTACTCTAGAGGCACTGCAAGGAAGACCCTTTTCACGCTTTCTCCTGTCTATACGCCACTGGTTGAATACCAATACCAGAAGCGGGGCGAAACGGAACGTATCAGCACATTATGATCTGGGGAACGCGTTCTACAAAAAATGGTTAGACCCGTCGATGACTTACTCGTCGGCAATCTACAACGACGAAACGAAAAGCCTGGAACAGGCGCAAGCGGAAAAATATTCATCGCTGATCAAGCAAACCGGCATCGAACCAAACCACACTGTTCTCGAAATCGGCTGTGGGTGGGGTGGTTTTGCAGAATATGTCGCTAAAACTGTAGGCGCAAAAGTCCGAGCTCTGACTATATCCAAGGAACAATTCGATTATGCCCGCGAACGGATTTTTAATGCCGGTCTGACCGATAAGGTCGACGTGGTCTTTCAAGATTATCGCGATGAACGAGGTGTATTTGATCGCATCGCATCGATCGAAATGTTTGAAGCTGTGGGTGAAAGATACTGGCCTACCTATTTCAAACAATTGTCCAGGTGCCTGAAGCCTGGCGGCAAGGCCGGGCTTCAGATCATAACTATTCAGGACCGCATGTTTGAAGACTACCGCAGAGGAACCGATTTCATCCAACGCCATATTTTTCCAGGGGGAATGCTACCCCCGCCCGGGAAACTGGCGGAGATTGGAAAGAACCTGGGACTGGACCTAACCGACCAAAAGATCTTTGGTCAGGACTATGCACGTACCCTTGCAGAGTGGCGCCAAAGTTTCGGGCAGGCCTGGCCTCAAATTCGTCCGCTTGGCTTCGACGACCAATTCAAAAGGCTCTGGGAGTTCTACCTCCACTATTGCGAAGCTGGCTTCAGGTCGGGAAACATCGATGTCCGGCAAATGGTTTATGTCAAAGCCCCTGGTAAGGCGAATTGAGTTCCCTGGAGCTTGAGCTCACAAAGACGAACAACAATTACAGCAGTTGGACTGCAAGACAGATTAACCGCCCACGTCTTGTCGACTTTACACGTGTTCTCTTTTGCCAAAAACAAGGAACAGCATTTTCCAAACCCCGTTGATTGGGCAAAGATATTTGGATGCTCAGGGCCAGACCGGGAACATAGATACTGGCAATCCAACCTTAAAGCCTTACATTGCAAAGTTGATCATCAAGGCCTGGGCTATTAGCGTCCAGAACTCATCGCATTATCCGATCGGCACAGCAAAGCCGATCAGGTCAGCCAGGAATGAATAAATGACCGTGTCCGCTTCTGTTGTCGACGCAATCGGCAACACACCTTTGATCCGTTTGAATGCTCTTTCCGAAGAGACCGGGTGTGAGATTCTTGGCAAGGCCGAATTCATGAACCCCGGACAGTCGGTCAAGGACCGCCCTGCCCGGCAGATGATTCTCGAAGCTGAAGCACGAGGTGATTTAAAACCCGGCGGCGTAATTGTTGAAGGCACCGCCGGCAATACCGGCATTGGCCTGGCACTGGTTGCGAGCGCCCGTGGATACCGGACAGTCATCGTTATCCCAGAGACCCAGAGCCAGGAAAAGAAAGACATGTTGCGCCTGTCCGGCGCAGAATTGGTGGAAGTACCGGCAAAACCTTTCAAGGACCCAAACAACTATCAGCATGTTGCTCGCCGACTGGCAGAGGAGATGGCAAAGACGGAACCGAATGGCGTCATATTTGCCGATCAGTGGAACAACCTGGACAACAGGAAGGCTCACTATTTGACCACTGGGCCTGAAATACTGGCTCAAACCGACGGTAAAGTTGACGGTTTCATTTGCGCGGTTGGATCCGGGGGCACACTTGCCGGTGTCTCCAAATTTCTCCAGGAAAATAAATCTGGTGTGGTTATTGGTTGTGCTGACCCGCGCGGCGCGGCAATGCAATCACTGTTCACGACCGGCAAAGCCGTTGCGTCTGAAGGTGGGTCGATTTCGGAAGGCATAGGCCTTGGCCGCAGCACGCCGATTGTTGAAGACGTGAAGGTCGACCACGCCTACACCATCTCAGACGAAGAAGCATTGCCCCTGGTTTTTGATCTCGCCCAAAACGAGGGCTTGCTGCTTGGAGGGTCGGCCGCCATCAACATGGCTGGCGCCCGCAGGCTTGCCAAAGAAATGGGTCCGGGAAAAACCATCGTCACCCTTTTGTGTGACCACGGAACACGTTACCAGTCGAAGCTTTTCAACCCAGACTTCTTGCGCTCCAAAGATCTACCTGTTCCTGCCTGGCTGGAGCGGAAGGTGAACATTACGGCGCCATTTGTCTGATAAACTCCAAACAAAAACTGGGATTCCATGGGGCTGCACGACCCAAAGCTTGCGCATGATGGTGCTGCTGCCGAAGCGGTGATCAGAGACGCCGTAACCGACGCGAGCATTTTGGACATTATGGCGGCCAATCTCGGACTGGTCGCAGCCTTTCTCGCAGCCGTGTACCTGACAGCTGGTATCTGCGCGGTCAGAGAAGTCATGAATTCTCGGACATCGCAAGGTTCTGTAGCCTGGCTGCTGTCGCTCTTTTTCCTTCCGTATCTGACGGTCCCCCTCTACTTCGTTTTTGGCTGGCGGTCCTTTTCTGACTACGCAAAAATACAGGCAACTTTGGGTCGGACAGAAAGAGCACGCAGGGCAGACGAACTCGGACTGACCGATCACGAAGAAACCAGAGATTGGCCGGTTCTCTCACGGGTTGCTGGCGTTCCATTTCTGGCTGGTAACAAATCCGAGCTGCTCATTGATGGCGACGCAACTTTCACCGCGATCAAGGACGCAATAGCACGCGCGCAAACCGATATATTCTTCCAGTTCTTTACTGTTCACGACGACACGCTCGGCCGGGAAATGGCAGACGCTCTCATCGCTCGTGCAAAAGATGGTTTGAACGTTTGTTTCCTCTACGATGATGTCGGCAGCCATCGACTACCCAGCGAATTTATCGCCCGGCTGAAGAGAGCCGGCGTAAAAGTCTGTGGGTTTAACGAAAACCATCGCTTTCTGAAACTTCTCGGCCCAATGCGGCTCAACTATCGTAACCATCGCAAGCTGGTGGTGACCGATTTCCGGGAAGCCTTTGTTGGTGGGCACAATGTTGCGGACCAATATGTAGGAAGAGATAAATGGTTCGGGCATTGGCGCGACACGCATGTGAAAGTTGAAGGTCCGGCTGCGGTCGCCTGTGCGCTTTCTTTTGTCGAGGATTGGCTTTGGGCAAGTGGTGAGCGCATCGAGTTACCACTGGTCAGAGATATTCCGATGCCAGGAGATGAGTCGGTTCTAGTGATGCCAACCGGCCCAGCAGACAAATTGGAAGAATGTGCCATTGCATTTGTCGAGGCGGCGGCCCAGGCAAAAAAGCGCCTTTGGATAACGACACCCTACCTGGTGCCTTCGCTGGACGTTCAAACAGCACTTTGTTCAGCATCAATGCGCGGCGTTGACGTGCGCATCCTTCTGCCAGAAAAACGAGATCACTGGACAGTCTGGCTTGCAAGCCACGCTTACGAAGACGCTCTGGTTCAACGTGGTATCAAGGTCTACAGATACACGGACGGATTTTTGCATCAGAAAGTCACGTTGATGGATGACGATCTTGTGTCGATCGGGACGGTCAACTTCGACAATCGATCTTTCCAGATCAACTTCGAACTTACGCTCTGGTTCACCCATGAGCGCATGATCCGCAATGTCGAGAAAATGCTGGAAACAGATTTTCAGAGCGCCCGGCTTACCTGGCCGGATGCATTTCAGTCACGCAGCTACTTTTTTCGAGTGTTTGCGCAAGGGGCAAGGTTGTTATCACCCATATTGTAGTGATAATTCGCTTTGACAAATTGTGCCCACCGAGTGACTTTCATCCAAGTGCACCAGTTTTCTATTCAGGCTAAAAATGTTCCCCGAGTTTGTCCCCTCAGCATCCGTTTTGGTTGCCTTTACAGCCGCTGCTCTGGTCCTGACATTCACACCAGGGCCGGACATGACGCTTTTCATGGCCAAAACACTCACGCAAGGGCGCAAGGCAGGAATTGCAGCGGTGCTTGGCGCCACATCCGGTCTCATCATTCACACAATACTTGCAGCCATTGGTGTTTCTGCGCTTCTGGCGGCATCAGCGACGGCCTTCACTGTGTTGAAAATAGTTGGAGCAGCTTACCTGATCTGGCTTGCCTACCATTCAATTCGAAACGGATCCTCGCTCTCAATTGAAGCTGTTCAGGCACCTAAACAATCGCTCTACAAAGTGTGGCTGCATGGCTTAGGCGTAAACATACTCAATCCGAAGATCGTCCTGTTTTTCGTAACCTTTCTCCCGCAATTTGTCAGCGCAAGTGACCCCAACGCCGTTTCGAAGTTGATGTTTCTCGGCGGGTACTTCGTCGTGCTCGGCATGCCTGTCTGCATGTTGATGGTGCTGGGTGCCAGCGCGCTTTCGCGTTTTCTCAAATCATCTCCGAAAACCATGCGGGCATGCGATTGGGCATTTGCCGGCATACTGGGCAGTTTTGCGGTGAAACTTCTCGTGGCCAAAGCATCAAACTGATACGCCAAGACACGCAAGTTACAAACTGCCGCCTTTGTTTCCAAAGAGTGTAGTCGAATGACCAACGATCACGGCTTCAATAACTTGACCGAATTTTGGATGTTGCAAGGTGTGAACAGTTTCAGCAAACGCTTGGAGCTCGACGAGGCAGGTTCAATTTGTGTCTTCTGACAGGTGTCAACATTTTGCGCTTGCGCTGATACCTGATCATTGCTCAATTTGGGATCGCACCAATTTCAGAGGCACCAATCATGACGACACCCTTGTTTCGCGAAGATGCTTATTTGAGAACGTGCGAAGCAGACGTGCTGGGGGTCAATGATCGTGGCGGTATTCTTCTGGACAGAACAATCTTTTACCCGATGGGCGGCGGTCAACCAGGTGACAGTGGTTACCTGGAACTGGATGACGGCACCCGGATTGATATTGCCACCACTGTCTATGACGCTGATAAGACAACCATTGTCCACGTGCCGGCGGACGGTCGGTCCCTGCCCTCTTCAGGAACAAAACTGACCGCGCATGTTAACTGGGCACGGCGGTACCGCTTGATGCGCATGCATACGGCATTGCATTTATTGTCGGTTGCACTTCCGTTTCCCGTGACAGGTGGCCAAGTAGGAGATCCGGACGGGCGTCTCGATTTCGATATGGGTGACGAAACAGTCGACAAAGATGCGCTCCTTGAAAGACTCTATTCGCTTACAGCTGGTGACCACGATGTGACGACCGAGTGGATTACCGATGAAGAACTCGATGCCAATCCAGGACTTGTAAAGACGATGTCCGTCAAACCGCCGCGTGGTTCGGGTCGTGTGCGACTGGTTCGGATCGGTGGAAACGTCGACCTTCAACCCTGTGGCGGCACCCATGTAAGCAAGACATCAGAGATTGGTGCGCTTGCCATCGGCAAAACAGAAAAGAAGGGCAAACAGAACAGACGCGTTCGTATACGCCTGACAGAATGAACAAGCCTTCGAGAGGTAAGACATGAAACTTTCGGGAAGCTGTCAATGCGGGGCTGTGGAGTTTGAGGTGGAGAGCAAAACACCTTACCCATACATGCGCTGCTACTGCTCCATCTGCCGAAAAGTAGGTGGCAGTGCTGGATTTGCGATAAACCTCATGGCGGATTCCGGCAGTCTAAAAGTGCAAGGCGCTGAATCCAAAGCGAATTACAATGCAGTTATTGAAGGCGAGACCAGTTCTGCAGAAAGACATTTCTGCAAATCATGTGGGTCGCACCTCTGGGTTTGGGATCCACGTTGGCCCGGACTTATCCACCCTCATGCAGGTGCGGTCGATAGCCCCTTGCCAACACCACCCGAGATTGTCCATATCATGCTTGAATTCAAGCCGGACTGGATCGAAGTTCCCGAAGGGCCTGGCCATATCCATTTTCAACGTTACCCGGACATGTCGATTGAAGATTGGCACAAGTCCAAGGAACTTATTGAGACCTAAGGAAACAAAATGACCGACCATCCGCTCGTTTCAACCCAATGGCTGGCCGATCACCTCTCTTCTCCCGATCTCGTGGTTATCAATGCGTGGATGCCTCCTGTAACACATCCGGACGCTCCACCGGTTTACCCGAACGCGCATATTCCAGGCGCAGTCTTCTTTGATATTAATGAGATCTGCGACAAGAGTACCGATCTTCCACACATGCTGCCTGCCCCGCATGTATTTTCTTCCGCGATGCGCAAGCTCGGGGTCGGAGACGGTCAAACACTGGTGGTTTACGACGATTTTGGTTTCTATTCCGCGCCGCGCGTGTGGTGGACCCTACGCAGCATGGGCGCCGAACGGGTATATGTTCTGGATGGCGGGTTTCCCAAGTGGCGCGCGGAAAACCGGGACGTTGAAGATACCACGCCACGCCGCGTGCAAAGCCATTTCAGTTCCCGGCTTAACAACGGCGCTGTTGCAGACATCACCCACATTCGCAACGCCATCTCATCAGGGTCCAGGCAGATCCTGGATGCAAGATCCAGCGACCGGTTTGCAGGAAAAGCGCCTGAGCCTCGAGCTGGATTGCGCACGGGACACATGCCAACGGCCTTCAATCTGCCATTCACACAGCTGATTGGTGAAAACGGAACATTTCGTTCCAAAGATGAACTGGCACAAGCATACAAAAGCGCCGGTATCGATCTGGAAAAACCGATCACAACCACCTGCGGCTCCGGCGTTACAGCAGCGATCCTCACCTTGGGCTTGACTGTTCTGGGTGCGCGTGACCTTGCGCTTTATGATGGGTCCTGGTCGGAATGGGGCGCTCGTGACGACACGGATGTCGCCACTGATCCTGCCTGAAGGCAGTGCAACCTACGCCAGAAGTAAAGCGAGTTGCGACGGCACAGGGTCAGTTACTCTCCAGATTGCGTGAGTAACTGACCCTGTGCCGACTTTCTTTTTCTGCTCCCGAGGCTGATCAGGAAGTCTCCACGGGTACCGCTCAGGTGATGGCCGGGCCAGATCTCCAGTTCGTTGAAAAGATCACCCTTGGGATATTCGGTCAGCACCTGTTGATGAATTGATTTTGCAATCCGCTTCCGGCCCATTCCGAACACGTCGCACATCGCACCGCGCGATAACAGATGCGCTTCGATGCCACTAACCCGATCTGACACATAGGCATTCAGATGCAAGCCGATTGCGTCAGCAATTTTCTTCACTTTCGCCCGATCATGCCCTTTTCCGACAAGATGATGTTTGCAGCGCTCGACACCATAAACCACAAAACAACACTCTCGCGGCTCCGAGTTCCTGCCTTTGGCAAGACCAACATCATGAAGAATTGCTGCGGCAAACAAGATCTCACGATCTACCTCCAGCTTCCTGTATCCGCCTAGCAGCATGGCCCAGTAGTAGCTTCTCCAACTGTGACGCATCAGCTCCAGGCCCTGTACATCATCTGCAAAGTCAAAGGCGTCCCGCACCAGCGCGGTGTCTGGTGGCTGCATTCCCTCCAAGTCAGAACCAAATGCATCCATCAGACCACTCCGGTCCAACAACGTGTCCATGGCTTCGAGTGCTGTCATTCGGCCCATGTTGATCAAAATTCTCAGTTTCTCAATCCGGGTCAATCGTCCCTTGCTAAACGCCCCTGCACGCTTCCCCCATTCGATTGTTCCCATTTTGGAACCACTCTCAGACACCTCGCAATGTGTTATCATCATTCACTCCATTTTTTGTACCGTATCGCATAAAAATAGACACGTCGATATTTTTATGCGAATTGGTATAAAATGAAGCAGGAAAGCAAACGCGGTCGGCCGCGCAAGTTCGACGAAACGGAAACTCTCAACCGGATCATGCAAGTGTTCTGGAAAAACGGGTATGCCGCGACCAGCCTGGATCAAATAGCTTCTGAAACCGGGTTGAACCGTCCAAGCCTGTATGCCGCATTCGGTAGCAAAAAAGAGATGTATCTTGCCTCCATTGATCAATTTGCAGATGAGATGCATTCCTACTTGCGGGAAGCTGGCGCCAAGACAACTGGAGCAAATAGTCGTCTCAAGGCGATCATGGCCGCAGCAATTGAACTTTACACCGGGAAGACGGCGCTAAGCAGCGCCCCATACGGTTGCCTGGCGATATCCACTCTTCCGGCAGAAGCCGCGCAAGACCCTGATTTTCAATCTGCTCTTGAAGCGATGATAGCCCGCATGGACAAGGGGTTTGCCAGCCTCATACGCCATGAAACAAACGACGAGTTCTCTGAAATTGAACTACTGGAAAAAGCACAACATCTGGCACTCATCCTGCATGGCATTTCAATTCGCGCCCGCGCAGGTGCAACTTCACAAACATTGAAGGATCTGGCGTTCAGTGCTGTCGACAAAATAGTACCTTAGAGACGCCCTTGAAGAATTACAGCGAGTTATGCAGCTCTAGCGACCATCGCAATGTGACAGGTAGCGGTGTCCAGAGACCCGTGGTGACGCCGGCTATGCGCAACATGCGCGCTGTCCAGGTGTTACAGCCTATCAAGGCGTTGAACCCGCCATTCGCCGGAAAAAATATGTCGTGCTTTCCATACGCAGCACCCAAAATCGCCTGCGGACTGGAACCATCCGTACTTTGAAAGCTCAATCGTATTTCATCTAGAAGCCGTCGGAAGTCTGCTTTCTCAAGATTGACAGACTGGACAAGGTCTTGATCCAGGGGAATGTCTCCTGACCTTTGCACATGCATCACTGATCGGTCCCAGGTCAGTGCATTGATGACGGGTCCCGCTTTCAGCTCTCCCCAGGTGGGCGTTTCAATGTAGAAAGACCGACTTCCCCAACCCAGGATGATCCATTGAACACCTGGATAATCGAGCTCCAGCCCTGCGTCAGAAACAAAAGAAAGTGCTTTCAAGACCTCTGCAGTCGCCGGTAACGCAATATCGGTATGGATCGGATTGGACAGGACAAGAATACGCGTTTTGCCAGCCGCTTCAGATCCAGGGTCGTCGGCGTCTGCTGAAAAAGCAATGGGCCTTGGAACCAGAGTTCCAAAGCCCATTCCGATCAGCGGTAGCAGGATTATCAAGCAGAGCCCAAGAAACACCTTGCGCATTTGCTAGAAGTCCCTCCTGAAGCCGTTTCCTGGATCAATGATGCAGGATCTGGCTCAGGAACAGCTTGGTCCGTTCATGCTGCGGATTGTTGAAGAAAGGCTCCGGCTCGTTTTGTTCAACAATTTGGCCAGCGTCCATGAATATAACGCGGTTAGCCACCTTGCGCGCGAAGCCCATTTCGTGGGTCACGCAGAGCATTGTCATGCCTTCTTCAGCCAGACCAACCATCACATCAAGAACTTCCTTGATCATTTCCGGGTCAAGCGCAGAAGTTGGTTCATCAAACAACATGATCTTTGGGTTCATGCAAAGCGAACGTGCAATAGCAACACGCTGCTGCTGACCACCAGATAGCTGGCCTGGGTATTTCAGCGCCTGTTCAGGGATCTTGACACGCTCAAGGTAGCGCATTGCAATTTCCTCAGCTTCCTTCTTGGGCATCTTGCGAACCCAGATCGGAGCCAGCGTACAGTTTTCAAGTATGGTCAGGTGCGGAAACAAGTTGAAGTGCTGAAAGCACATTCCGACTTCACGACGAATTTCGTCGATCTTTTTGAGATCGTTCGTAAGTTCGTTGCCATCAACCTTGATCTGACCCGCCTGATGTTCTTCCAGGCGATTGATGCATCGGATCATGGTGGATTTGCCGGAACCTGAAGGTCCGCAAATTACGATCCGTTCTCCGCGCATAACCTTCAGATCAATATCACGTAGTACGTGAAAGTCACCGTACCACTTGTTCATGCTATTTATTTCAATGGCCACATCTGTGTCGGAGATCTTCATCTTCGTGCGATCTGCGGCAAGATCTTCAGGGTTTACTGCATTTTCTGACATGAGCTTTTACTCCAGAATTTCGGTGTGCCGGGGCGCTGCGCGTTTGTCGCGCGCCCCGGATTAATCTCTAGCGTTTGTGCCCGGTATGCAGCCTGTTCTCCATGTAAATGGAGTAGCGCGACATCCCGAAACAGAAGATGAAGAACACGATCGCTGCAAACAGATAGCCGGTATGACCCGTGCTGGGTGTCGACCAGGTCGGATCTGTAAAGGACGACTGTATCTGCCCCAGAAGATCGAACATGCCGACGATCAGAACCAGTGTCGTATCCTTGAACAACCCGATGAAGGTGTTGACGATACCAGGGATCACCAGCTTCAGTGCCTGCGGCAAGATGATGAGATACATCATCGGCCAGAACCGCAACCCAAGAGCCATTGCTCCTTCGTATTGTCCTTTGGGGATAGCCTGAAGACCACCGCGAACAACCTCAGCCATATAGGCAGCCGAGAAAAGCGTCACACCGATAAGCACACGAAGCAGCTTATCAAAGGTAACCCCTTCCGGGAGGAATAGCGGCAGCATCACTGAAGACATGAAGAGCACAGTGATAAGCGGCACCCCGCGCCAGAACTCGATAAAGATAATCGACACCATCTTGATGATGGGCATTGTCGACCGTCTTCCGAGAGCCAGAGCGATACCAAGTGGAAGCGAAGCCACGATGCCGGTCACTGCGATCACGAGCGTAACAAGCAACCCGCCCCAGACAGGGGTTTCGACTTCGGTGAGACCAAAGTTGACGGACACAAACAGAAACACCGCCCCCAGGACAATTGCAGAGCCAACGAATCCGACAAGTACCGGCATTACGCCATTCAAGTCACGACCGCCAACAAACATTTGCACACCTGCTATTGCAACACCCACCAGGGCAAGCAAGGCAACAAATACCCACGTCGAGAAGCTGATGCCGATGTGACCACCTGTCAGCAGAACGAACGCCAGTATCGGGAATATGCCCAGAAACAGGATCGCATTCAGCTTTTTTAAAGGTGCACTTGGAGCTGCCAGAGGAACCAAAAGCAGGGCGAACAATATGTAGACTATATTTACCCGCCAAATTTCATCCGTTGGATATCGACCATAGATGAACTGCGGGAAATAAGCCTTCACGTAAGCCCAACAGGCTCCGGCGTGCACACCTTCCTCGGGCAGGCACGCTTCCCTGTTTTCCCCGGACCAGACCGCGTCAATAAACGCAAACTGAATAAAGGGTGCGATCATCCAATAGGCAATCACGATTCCAATGGCGGTCAGAATAGTGTTGCTGATAGACGAAAACAGATTTTGCCGCATCCAACCGATGATGCCAGTGGTCGAGATCGGCGCCGGCAACAGCGGCGCCTCCTCGGTTCTTATCTGAAACACGTCAGATTTTGCCATGATCAACGCTCCCTATCTTTCTACGAGCGCCATGCGCTGGTTGTACCAGTTCATGAAGGCTGACGTGATCAGGCTGAGTGACAAGTAAACAGCCATCCAAATCCCAATGATTTCAATCGCCTGACCGGTCTGGTTCAAGACCGTTCCGCCGACAGACACAAGATCCGGAAACGCGATCGCAACTGCGAGTGACGAGTTTTTGGTCAGGTTCAGATATTGGCTTGTCAGTGGTGGAATGATCACGCGCATTGCTTGCGGAATGATCACCAATCGAAGCGTTGGACTCTGGCGCAACCCTAGTGCGTGAGAAGCTTCTGTCTGTCCATGACTGACAGCCTGGATACCCGCTCGAACAATCTCCGCAATAAACGAAGCAGTGTAGATGGACAGCGCCACGGTCAATGCAAGAAACTCGGGAATGAGATTGAAGCCAACGTTCAGTTCAAAACCCTGACGAATCCGCGGACCGGTCTCGACGAAAACCGGATGTTCGAGGTGCATCGGCATACCAGATAGAAGGTATGTAATGACCGGAAGTCCAATGATCAAACCGATTGCAGTCAAGAACACTGGAAACTGCTGACCAGTTGCATCCTGACGCTTGTGTGCCCAACGGGCGATGAAGAAACTCGCCACCACGGCAATAATGAACGCATAAGCAATCCAGGCGGAGCCAGGCTCCCAAATAGGTTTCGGCCCGCGTAGTCCTGCGATGTTCAGATGAAAACTGTCGAAAAAGAACGACCATTTCTCACGTTTGCCCGGCACCGCGCGAAGCACCGCAAAATACCAGAAAAAGATCTGCAGAAGCAGCGGCACGTTCCGGATCAGTTCAACGTAGCAATACGCCAACCGGCTGATTACCCAGTTGTCCGAAAGACGCGCTATCCCAACGACAAATCCTATGACGGTCGCAAAGAAAATACCGACTATTGCAACCAGCAAGGTGTTGAGAAAGCCAACAACCAACGCTTGCCCGTAACTCGATGTTTCCGAGTAAGACGCAAGAGCCTGAATGATGCCGAATCCGGCCGTATTTTCAAGAAATCCCCAACCTGAAGCAATGTTCTGCCTCTCCAGGTTAGTTATCGTGTTCGAAACGATGACGTATCCGAAGGTCACCAGCGCGACGATCAATACCAATTGGTAAAAAACGCCCCGGGCCTTGGGATCGTTCAACAGCGAAGCACGCGCCGGCGCCCCCGCCGAATCCTGCTCCATTACTGACATAGAACCTCGCCCATGTTTTACGGAAAGAGCCCGGCACGAAGCCTCTCCTCTTTCGCGTAACTAACTGCTCCAGTTGCGCTTTGACGCGCGCCCCTATCGGCTGAAAGCAGTTTGTTCCCCCCACGCGGCAACCGGTATGTTCCGGCTTTTTTGTGCGTGGAATTAATTAGGGGTTCCGGCAGCACGCCGCCGGAACCCCATTAATCCTCAGATTAAGCGAGGATCAGCGAACCGGCGGAGCGTAGAGGAAACCGCCATTGGACCAAAGGGCGTTCACGCCGCGGGAGATACCCAGCGGAGTGTCCGGACCAACATTGGCATTGAAGGCTTCTTCGTAGTTACCGACGTTTTTGATGATGTTGTAAGCCCAGTCGTTGCCGATACCGATGGCTTCGCCAAAGGCACCTTCAACACCGAGAAGACGCTTGATGGATGGATTGTCCGAAGACTTCATCTCGTCAACGTTTGCAGATGTCACGCCAAGTTCTTCAGCGTTGATCATTGCATTGAGCGTCCACTTAGCAATGTTGAACCACTCGTCGTCACCCTGACGAACAACCGGACCAAGAGGTTCTTTGGAAATGATTTCCGCCAGAACCGTGTGGTCGCCCGGGTTAGTCAGTTTCAGGCGCTGAGCGTACAGGCCGGAAGCGTCTGTGGTGTAAACGTCACAACGACCTGCGTCATATGCAGCAACAACTTCGTCAGCTTTTTCAAAAGCAACGATTTCGTACGGCATGTTGTTTGCACGGAAGTAGTCAGCAACGTTCAACTCGGTAGTGGTACCGGTGTTGGTGCAAACGGATGCGCCGGAGAGTTCCAGAGCAGAAGTCACACCAAGGTCCTTGCGAACCATGAAGCCCTGACCGTCGTAGTAGTTTACGCCAGCAAAGTTCAGACCCAGCTGAGTGTCACGAGACATCGTCCAGGTGGTGTTACGGGACAGAACATCAACTTCGCCGGACTGAAGCGCAGTGAAACGCTCTTTAGCAGACAGCGGAGTGTATTTAACGGCAGACGCGTCGCCGAATACTGCAGCGGCCATTGCGCGACAGACATCAACATCGAGACCGGTCCAGTTCCCCTGAGCATCCGGATTGGAGAAACCAGGCAAGCCCTGGCTCACGCCACACTGGATGTGACCCTTGGCTTTGACGTCTTCCAGCGTCGTTGCACCGGCAGCCGTCGCGGCGGCTCCCATAGCAGCGCCGAGTACGAGCGGAAGGATTTTATTGGACATGGATATGCAGCCTTTATTAGTTACCCATTTTTTTGTCGTGTTGGGATTAATCAGAAGACATCTTCATCGTCTCGTTATTTGGACGATGCCAGCCTTGTTGGCTGCTTCCTCCAGACATCTTCCATCCCTCCCAACGGCTCCATACGATGGCATTTAGTTGTTCGGGTCAAGTACTTGGTGCATATATCTCGTCAAATTTCTCTAGCAGGGGTGCAAATCCTTTTCGCACGACCCACAAAACGCCAGCATGGTTAAATTGAAATCGTGCAATAGCTGAAATGGGTTCAATCGATTTAGACAAGTGTAGAACGGGTGTTAACGGTGTAGATAAAATTCTATTGAAATTGATAGCAACAGCGTAGGCAAATATCCTTGTTGCAGGAAGAAAGTGGTTGGCTAAAGTGTGCTCGTGTCGACGCGCAGGTGCTCTTCGACCGCACGCCTCCTCCACTAATCTCACGAGCTCCCATGTCCAGCCCCGATTCAAAGACTTCCTTGAAACAAGACACGAAACTGACCCATTCCGGCCGGGAACCACGGTCCTTTCATGGATTTGTGAACCCGCCAATCGTTCATGCCTCGACCGTGCTTTATCCGGATGTCGAGACCATGGTGACTGGCGGGCAGACCTATTCTTACGCAAGGCGGGGAAACCCAACCACCGATTCCCTGGAAAATGCACTGAAAGACATTGAAGGTGCGGAAGGCGTAAAGATTGCCAACTCAGGACTGAACGCTGTTGCGCTTGCGATCATGTCATGTGTGAAGAGCGGCGATCATATACTAATTGCTGATACCGCCTATGGGCCAACGCGCCACTTCGCTGACACTGTTTTACCAAGTATTGGCGTTTCCGTCGAATATTACGACCCATCTCTCGGTTCCGAAATCAGGTCCCTGTTTCGGGCAGAAACAGCGGCTGTCTTTACGGAAGCGCCAGGCTCGCTCTCTTTTGAAATGCAGGACATACCGGCCATTGCCGAGGCCGCCCGCGAAATTGATGCATCTGTCTTGATGGACAACACCTGGGCAAGTCCACTTTTTTGTCAGCCGCTGGCTCTTGGCGTCGATCTTTCTATCCAGGCAGGCACGAAATATATCGTCGGTCATTCGGATGCCATGCTCGGAACCGTTGCTTCAAGTGAAAGGGCCTGGGAAAAACTCGACGCCCTTTGCGGGGCCATGGGATGCCATGTTGCCCCTGATGACATTTATCTTGGGCTACGCGGTTTGCGCACGCTTTCCGTACGCCTTGAGCGGCACCAGAGAAATACCTTTGAAATCCTTGACTGGCTCAAGGGCCAGCCTCAAATCGGCACGCTCAGATATCCGGCACTCAAGTCCGACCCAGGATACGAAATCTGGAAAAGAGATTTTTCCGGAAGTTCAGGCTTGTTCGCTTTTGATTTTGTAGATGGCACCACTAAGGAGCAAAATTTCAAGTTCCTCAATGCACTGAAACTTTACGGTCTCGGATATTCCTGGGGTGGTTTTGAAAGCCTGGCGATTCCCGTTCGCTTGAAGGGTATGCGGACTGCAACACCGTTTGACGTCAACCTGCAATCTGTTCGATTGCATATTGGTCTTGAAGACCCCGAAGATCTCATCAAGGACCTGGATCAAGCGTTAGAAAAAGCGTTTGGCTGAAAATTGGCACATCGTACCAGCGCGAAATCCAATGCGCTGGTAGGTTCTCACACCAAAAGTAGATTTTAGTTTTTTCCAAGCTAAGAGGCAGGGACATGGATATCTTGCGCATTTCTGCGTTTTCCGATGGAAACAAGGGCGGGAACCCGGCTGGTGTTCTGATTTGTGACCAGCTTCCTCCTGCTGAGGAAATGCAGAAGATTGCGGCAGATGTAGGATACTCGGAAACCGCCTTCGCGATGCCCGACGCCACGGACGATGCATGGCGCGTCAGGTATTTTTCGCCTGAATCGGAAGTGCCATTTTGCGGGCATGCCACAATCGCACTGGGGTCAGCCCTGGCTCAAAAATTTGGCCGTGGATTGTATCGCCTCACCTTAAACAAGACTCAAATCACGGTTGAAGGCTCTGAATCTGACGGTCTGTTTCAAGCGGCCCTTCAATCTCCCCCCACCCAAAGCAGCCCGTCTTCTGTCGAAGTAACCGAAGAAGTATTAGACCTGTTTGGGTATCACGGTTCACAACTCGACGACCGCATCGGACCAGCATTTATCAACGGTGGAGCAGGGCATTTTGTCCTGCCTCTGAACTCGCGGCAAGCATTGGCAGACATGTCATACGACCTGGATGCCGGCAGGACACTGATGAACCGGCAAGGCTGGGTAACGATCATGCTCGCATTTAGCGAAAATCACCGGCGTTTTCACACCCGCAATCCGTTTGCCTCAGGTGGCGTTTATGAAGACCCTGCAACAGGTGCAGCATCTGCTGCATTTGCCGGGTACTTGAGAGATCTGGATTGGCCACATGAGGGCAGCATCGAACTCATCCAGGGAGCCGATATGGGCATGCCCTGCCGTATCCACGCAAAAATCCCTGATGAAAAGGGAAGTTCCATTCGGGTGTCCGGCGCCGCTCGGCTAATGTCAGATAGTTGATTGGAATGGCGCAGACCTCTCGCAATCAGCTCATCAGATCGTCGGATCGTTCCGCTTTTCCTTGAAGATCAGCCAAAGGTTTCGGAAATAGATCAGCAGGCCAAGCCCCTGCCCTGCGATGAAGACCGGATCCTGACGTTGGATGGCATAGACCAACAGAAGCGAGCCTCCAGCGATTGAAAAGAACCAGAATGCAACAGGGACGATAGATCGGCCGACACGTTCCGATGCGACCCACTGGATTACAAACCGCATCATGAACATGGCTTGCGCGAAGAAACCCAGAATGATCCAAAAATCAAACTGCTCGATGAATACCACGCGTATCCAGTCAAAAAGAGCGTCCATCAGAAAGATCCATCAGTTACTAGGTGATTGCGTGATTTTGGCTTCATATGTCAGATTGCTTACGTCAGCGGTCTGACTTCGGGAATTTTCTTGCGTCGGCGGCGTAGCCACCACACCCCGAACAGGTCCAGCACGCCAACCAGCGCCCGGTCAAATATGCCGTATTTTGATGTGCCGTGGCGGCGCTGCCTGTCCTGCACATCAATATGCACAACGCCATAACCTTCCCGAATGACCAAGGCCGGCAGGAAACGATGCCAGCTGTCAAAATAGGGAAGTTGCAGGAAAACTTCACGGCGCAGAGCTTTCAAGCCACAACCGCTATCGCGCGTTTTGTCTTTCAAAATTGCGCCACGGAGCTTGTTGGCAAATTTGGATGCGTAGCGTTTGGCCAGACTTGCCTTGCGTCCAAGTCTTTGACCTGCTGCCAGTGCAACTGCAGGCCCGCCAGCTTCCAATGCGTCGAGAAGATCGGGAATGTAGGCGGGGTTATTCTCGCCATCACCGTCAATAGTTGCCACCACATCGCCGCGGGCATGCTGCACTCCGGTGCGGACCGCGCAACTTTGGCCGCATGCTTTTTCGTGCCTGATTGGCCGCAGCCAGTCATGGGTTGCGGCATAGTCCTGCAGAACAATGTCCGTACCGTCTGATGACCCGTCGTCGATGACAATTACTTCAAAGGCACGGCCCTTCAAGGCCGTTTCGATCTCTTCAAGCAGAATTGGCAGGTTTTCCGCTTCGTCCTTGGCGGGGACTACAACCGTAACCGCCAGCCCACCTTTGTTGGCTGCCAAACCTTCCAGGTAGCTTTGTGTCATGAACTCGTCCGCTCCGCGTCTTCCGCACCAAGTGGGTTGGCTTCTACTCGATCAGCCCCACGTTGCCCCCGTATAACCTGCCAAACCGCACGCAAACACGCCTTCGCGGAAATAGGCGTCATATTCGGCACAATCTTACCGGATGCAGACAAATGAAATCCGATCCGCCGCCGAGCCATCGCCCGCACTGTAAAGAAGGTAAAGGTAACCCCTAAGAGCGTACCCGCGATGACATCGCTCGGGTAGTGCGCTCCAACCATCACGCGGCTGAAAGCCAGCCAGAACGCAGCAACAATGATCAGCCAGCGATAACTAGGGAACACAAACGCCAGCGCTGTGGCCAGTGCTGCAACGGTTGTTGAATGACCGGATGGAAAACTTGTGTAAGTGCCGTCGAAAGCAAGGAAGTCAAAACGAACAGGTCCAACCTCTTCATAGAGCTTGGGTCTTGCGCGTCCAAGCGACCACTTGAAAACAATGGCCAGCAGCCCGGTTGCAGTTACCACATAGAAAATAAATGCCGCATAGGTGAAGATTGCACCAATCGCCATGCGCAGACGAAAGGCAAATCGGCCTGCGTCAAGCGCCAGGAGAGCAAGACAGGTGAGTCCCGTCGACAGCAGAATCCAATCAGCCTTACCGAAATCAGTGAAGGCTCGGAATGCAGAGCGATATTCACCAGGTAGCGAACGCAGCCAAGGATAAGTTGGGACGTCAGCCACCACAACAGCGATGCCGACAGTGAGCAGAAGTATCGCGAGGATATCCTGCGGTCTTTGGCCGGGCGGAAGCGGCTTCAGTTCGTGATAGGCACGTTCTTTCCGGCCCGCAAAAAGTATCGCGGCCCGCCGGGTATTCCCGCGCATGCGCGCCAGTGTCCGCCAGACTTTGTTACTGTTGCTCGTCATTGCCGTTTTCTGCACCTGTTGCCGTTCCGGGGTTCTGGTAGAGCGCAATGTCCACCTTATCGCCGCCGTTGATGTTGAGGCCGTCTACCCTCTTTCGAACGTCTGGCACAAGACCTAACTCCTTCGCGGCGGCCAAAAACGCTTCTTCTTCCCGGCTTTCTATCGCAGCAACACGGCAATTCACAGCCTCACCCTTGCTGGCATTAGCCAGGAATTCGGCGGCCCCTTTTGGAGAAATAATCCGTGTTTCTGTTCCTTCCAGAAAAATGAAACTTGGCTCGTGAAATCCAGTGGTAACAACCTTTCTGGTTTCAGAATTTGCACAACCCGGTATTTCATCCAGCGCCTGAACCAACCGCGGACTTATCCAGATCGGCGAGAGCGCAGGTCCGACAAAACCCCAAAACCCGACAGAGACAAAAACCGCGGCGGCAGTAACTAACGGAAACGCGTGAAGCGCTGGACCGCGCAAAAGACGGGCAGAGCCCGCAACAGCAGCTATCGCACCGAGTGCGACAAGCACCGCACCGGGTGGAGAGGGCCATGTGCCAACCACAAAGGGCCCTGCAAACGCGGCAGCGGCAATTCCGATTATGGGAAGTGCAAGCAAGAGTGCAGCAATCCAGCGAATCAAGCTTTTCAGCTGCGTACCTGCGCCTTCCAACAGTGCAGCTGCAACGGGTAAAGCAAGAGCTGGTAGCAGAGGCATGGTGTAATGCGGAAGTTTCGTTGCCACCAGCTCAAAAACGATCCAGCTGGGTACAAACCATGCCAGAGAAAAAATCACCAACGGGCTTCTGCGTTCTCGCCAGATCAACGGCAACGCGACAAGGAAAAAGGCTGGCAATGGCCAAAAAACGCCAAACATCGCTCCCAGATGCGTAAGTGGCGGCGCACCATGCCCCTCCTGTCCCTGCCCGACTTTGCCCAACAGGTCTTTTCCAATGGCTTCGGTAAAGAATGTTCCGTCGGTCGCAATCCAGATGGCAACAAACCAAGGTGAGACGAGTAACAGGAACCAGATTGATCCAAGCAGCGGTGATGTTGCTTTGAACCACGCGATTTTTCTGCGCAGTACCACTAATCCGACAACGGTCAGACCTATGACCATTGGACCGACGGGTCCCTTGATCAAGACGGAAGCGGCCAACGCAGTCCAGAATACAAATCCGAGGCCCCGACTTCGTTCGCCAGCGTCCCGCAACCAGACCCGCGCCAGGGCTCCTTGCGCTATGATGATCGTTGCCAGCAACACTGCATCAGTTTTGGCCAAACGGGCCTCAACACCGACAATAATCGCGAGCGCTACAAAACAGGCGACAAGAAGAGCTCCGGCCGGCGCCATGAATGCGCGCGCCATCCAAAAACTTGCCAAAACGCTGATGAGAGCTCCCAGGACAGAAGGCAGTCTGTAGACCCAAAGTGGCGCATCTGCGCCATATCCCGTCAGCTTTGCCGCAGCTGCCTGCAGCCAATAAATGCCAACCGGTTTTTTGTGACGCGCTTGCTTCTGAAACCGGATGTCGATGTAATCGTCCGTTTCCAGCATCTGCTTGGTCGCCTGGGTAAAACGAGGCTCATCCCTGTCGAGGGGTGGAACGGTCCACTGACCAGGAACAAAGAGGAAAAGAGACAGCAAGAGAAGTAGAAAGGGAGCAGTTATGTCGTGACCAAAGACACGTAGCCAGATTGGCTTTGTCAATGGTTTATCAGGGGTTGACCGTTGTTCAGGCGCAGTTTCTTCGGAATTCAGACTTGAGGCAGAACCGTTTTCAGAATCAATCTGATCAACAGCATTGTCCTGGCCCTGCGTCTGGTCCTTAGGGTCGTCTTTCTTATCAGCCATCAACTCTCGTTCCGGTGCGTGCCTTCGAGGTGCTTTTTTGCGCAACCCGAAATCTTCGACAGCATCTCCTACATGAGCTTTTCAAAAAGGGAAACAAGTGCTTGCTCTCCCACCCTTCTGGGTTATCGTCCAATATCTTTATTCGTGTTGCGAGTCTTAAGGTTTTCCAATGACTTTGATTGCTCATATGACTGATTTGCATCTCCGGCCCAGAGGCCTCGCCTGTTATAGAGTGTCCGACACCAACATGTTTGCAGAGCGTGCAATTCGATCCCTGCTTGCTCTCAATCCTCGCCCGGACGCCCTTGTTGTCACTGGAGATCTGACTGATCGAAGTGATCCTCGTGAGTATGCCGTTGGGAGAGAATTGCTTTCACGGCTCGACATGCCTGTCTATTTGCTGCCTGGCAACCATGACAGCACCGAGGGCATGCGTCGTGAAATGTCAGATTTTCCAGGCGTTTCTGAAAACAAGACCGGTAAGATATATTATGCTGCGGACATTGGCAGCGTTCAACTGATTGCTCTCGATACGTTTCTGCCCGGTAAACCCGAAGGTGAAGTCGGCGCAGAGCAACTTGCCTGGCTGGATATTAAACTGCGTGAAAGCAACAAGCCGACGCTTATCGCACTCCATCACCCGCCAGCACTTTCCGGCATAACGCATATGGACAACATGGGGCTTATCGATGCAGACGCCCTGGCCGAAGTCGTTGCACCTTGCCATCACGTTGAAAGGTTCATCTGTGGTCATTTGCACAGACCGATCATTGCGAGTTTTGCTGGAAAGGTCATGACCCTGGCCCCAAGCACCGGTCACCAGGTTGTCCTCGATTTGACGGAAAATGGCCCGGCATTGTTCAATTTCGAACCAGCAGCGTATTTCCTCCATTTCCACTCCGAGGTGACTGGGGTGGTGTCTCACATGGCTTATGTTGAGAACTATCCCGGGCCCTATAACTTCTTCGCAGACGAAGGTGTCGTCTGGCCGGGAGATGAAGCCTGATGCATTTGACCGCGCCTATGACAGTCGTGCACAGGATTTTGGTTCTGATGCTAATAAGCTTCGGTTTCGCAGCGTGCGGGGCTTTGCCTGGTGGCGGCGAGCTGGAAGACAAGACGGTTTTGGTGGATCAGCCTGTAAGCAGCAGTCAAATGCTGTCCATGCTGAACGCCTACCGTCAGCAAAACGGTCTGCCACCACTTCAGCATGATCCGAAATTGGATCAGGTATCCCAGAAAATGGCTCGCCATATTGCCGAACGCGACAGCATGGATACCTGGGCCCACAGCGCATTTGGCTTGTCTCAACGCCTCGATAAGTCCGGTTATGCCAACTACGCTGGCGCGGAAAACCTCGGTGCTGGGTACGCGGATTTGCCAGCAGCATTTCGAGGCTGGCAGGGTTCGGAAGGTCACAACAAGAATTTGCTCAACAAATATGTCACCCGTGTTGGCATCGCCCGCACGAATAGAAACACAGGAAAATGGCGGAATTTCTGGGTTATGACGCTCGCCCGCCCATTCGAAGACGGACGCCCCAATTTGCAATAAAAGAAAGGCGGGGTTTCCCCCGTCTCAAGTCTCTTCCAGAGATCGGATGAACCAGTCATCATCCGGGCGTAAAGCAATCAATACATGAATTCCTTATTCATATTTTATTATTGAGCGCAATTGCTCCAGTCAATCATTCAAAATGGAAACGGACGCGCTGCAAATTCAGCTTCCCTGGCGACTGTCCGTCGAAGCCCTCGCTGCACGACACCATCGTAAAGCCTCTTTTTGCCAAATCGCGGTTCCCAGCTGCAAAGCTCAGGCGAAAAAAGTTTCACGCATGGAATATTCAAGTCAGGTCGGGTCGCGTTGAATTCCCAAATATCAATCTCCCTATCCAGACAACTTTGAAGCAATCGGCCATATGAATATGACCTTGCCAGTTCCGCTTCCCGGACAGTGGCAACGTCATTCAACGGTAAGTCGTTGAGTATGGACTTTTCCCTCGCGTAGATAAGTTGCCTGGGTATCGGGTCATTAGTGCGATCCATCCCATCCCCCAGTGGATATGCCCTTGCCATCAGTTCAAGCGAAAACTCGCTTTGTAACATTTCCTGGACGGCACCTTCACATGCAGAAGCGATATTCCATCCTGCAGACGCCCCGAATGAGGCACCTTTTCCATCTTTTTCAAATGAAACAGCAAGAACCACGTGCACATCCAAGTCGGTTGCAACCTTGTAGAGCTGCCTTGAACGAGCTGATTTTTCCAGAAACCCGTTCAAGGATACGGGTAGTACATCGTTCAGTATTTCAACTGGAAGAGCAGTTATCCCCAAGCGGTTGTACCAGGCCTGGGCAACAGCATCACGCTCCACAAGCTCAAGAAGAGCTCGCTCACGTGCGCCCTCCATCGTACGCCAAACCGCACATCCAGCGCTCGACGCAAACGAGAAATCAGTACCCGCAATTTGTTCAATTTCATGAAACAAAACGCCCAGGCTAGGCATATAGGCACAATCTGCGCCACCCAGATGCTGCACTTTAACGCGGCGGGTTGTCATTTGCTCCCAATCGTTTTCACCGCCACGCAATCGACCCGTCTCCCAGTTAGTTTTCCGCCATATTTTTTGGACCTGCGCTTCACTCAAACCCAAAATTCGATCCAGTCCGACTTCCGGTTGCAGATCATTTTTTGAAAAGATCCTGGGGTCACTTTCGCCGAGTGTGCAAAGACTTAATCGCTCGGCCAGCTCACCAAGACAACCAAAAGCTGCAGCTATAGGTGTCCTTCCCTGTCCACCGGCTGGTATCGGATTGATCAGTTTTTCTTGTGGCTGAGGTTGGTCTGAAATCGACTTCAGAATAGCCGTGCAAAAGCGGACAGGACAACCTTCTTTTGACACTGGAACTAGTCTGACATCGAAAGAAGTCAACATCGGAAGGAATAGGAAAAGATTCTCATCTGCAAAACGCAGAGCCTCGCCACCTTCACAATCTTCTGAAATCAAAAGTCCGGACCTCTTGAGATCTGCAACCAGCTGAGGTGGAGGCCCGTTTCCTCCAGGTCCCGCAATATTGAATTTGAGCCGGCTACCCTTTTCCATTACCCGCCCCTTTCAAGTAACCACAAAATACAATCTCACACGCTGCAATTGCAACACATGTAGACTATGTTCACAACTATTGAATATTCATATTTTCACGTTCAATATTTAAATCGAAATAAGTCGTGCCACAGTAACTATTGCATACCCACCCAATACTACTACTAGCCGACTTATTTCCTCTTAGCTTTGTGATCATTCCAACACGAGCCCAAAGACTGTGCAACTTTAACTTCTGGAGACTTGTCATGCACGTTGAAAAAGACTTCACCAAAGAGATGGAAATTGGCGCGAAGCTTGGCGCTATCATCCAAAACAAGAATTCAAGGGCTCAATTGATTGAAAGCCCATCGGAAGTACTCTGCGAAGTTGGTGTCGAGTCCGATGTCACGATATTCGCGGACACCGCAGATAAGGTGCATTTGATTATTCCAACGAACGTGGACGCGGCGCGCGTTGCTGCCGGTGACGAAGCTTATTTTGAGGAACTTGGCAGGGCCGCTTTAGGAAGCTGCTACTACGAGGACCTACCAGAATAAAACTCGAAATAGACCATCCAAGCATAGACCCGGTTTCAAACATTTAAATGAGAAACCGGGTTTTTTACTCCAGGGTAAAATGAAATGGCGAGATTTCCGTACTACCAAAGAAACGTGAAAGAGCTTGGTCGTCTTCTGGCCAATGCTGCCTTGGACCAAGAACTTCGAAAGTCGCTCGGAAACAATCCTTCCGACTACCTGTCGAAAATTGGCTTACCCAAAAAATCGATTGAGCTTTTGACCTTCAAAGTCGTTGATCAAAATTGCTGTCCAAATGCGGTAGCGTTGCCCTTCAGATTAAGTGACGAAAAGTTGGAAAATGGTAACACCGCTTACCTGCAGAGACTATCGACGCCTTTCAGATTAAACTGATCCAGAGCCATCGAACAAAAACCTCTGAACCAAGGCCGCGCCCCTGTCATAATTCTGACGCGCTTTTTCATTTTGGAAGAAATTCACTTTCTTACGCCAGATTTCAGGATCATTTGAAGCAGCTGGGGAACTTCTCAGATGCTCGGGAATCTGGTCGTTGTATTTTTGAAGCGTTTGCATTGCTTCGCTTTCTCGCCCAGAACAAATAAGTGCGGCAACGCGTGTAGTGAGACCACTGACACCGACGCCAGCGCCCCGCTCTATTTGAGAAATAGCGGAGTCGTAATCTTCCGCAGCGAAATAAATGTTTGCCAGATACTCATAAAAAACCCGCGGTACAAAGGCAAAAAGCGAAAATGCTCTATCCGCAGTAGCAAGCGCTTCCGGTACATCTCCAGAAAATGCTAGCCCTTCCGCCACAGACATCAGATTTGCAGGATCTGTAGAGCTCAATCGACCAGCATTTTGAAATGCACGTCGGGCCTCTTCTGGCATGTTGGACAAAATCAAGGCCCATCCATAGACACGTTGGTTCATGGCTTGCCAAGGGTCCAGCATTATCGCCTTTTCGGCAAAATTAAGAAGGCTGCTCATTCCGTCGGAAATTGTTTTATCGTGGAGAGGAAAATGCAACTCCCGTTTCATGATGATCGAAGCTTTCCCAGCATAGGTCATCGAAAATGAGCGATTTGTTTGTTCAATTTCATTAAGAATCCGCATCGCCTTTTCGTCGGACTGTGGTGTGAAATCCCACAAGAGAGCATCTACTTGGCACCATCGTGCAAAAATTGCTGTGTTTGTCGGGTTTCTGAGCTTTGTTACCGCATGATTGTGAATTCTGCTGACAATTTGACTTGCGACTGATGCAATACCCTCCCAAAGCGCCATGTCTACGATTTCGTTGAAAACAATCTGCCCATTGCTTCGGTCTTCAAATTGAACAACGATTTTTCCTGACCGTTCGTCCTGCCTAAATCGAAGCAGATAACTCCCAAGTTCGTGACCTTCAACCAAAGCGGATTTCGGCATGTTTTTGTCACCAAAATACTCAGACTCGAAAAGGTCAAATGAACGGAAAGAAGAAAGGCCGGAAACTATTTCTTCTCTCAGATGAACAGCGTCGTTGAGCCCCTTCTTCTTAAGTGTGGAAGAAACAATCGAAATTTCCGGAAGGCGCACGATCTTTTCGCTATTGGAAGGGTAGCCTCTGATCCCCCCTAACTCTCCAGGGCCTTTGACGATAGTTTTCGGACCGTTCTCAGTCTCAACTTGCTCCAGAAGTTTCTTTGTTTCTTTGTCCGGCGACGCGTCCAGATGCAAGCGCATTTCGCGCTCGCAGTCCTTGAATTGCTGCTCGGCGCGCTCGTGTTGATTGAGGCTTTTGTAAAGACGGATTAAAATGCGATGCGCCGACTCGAGCGCAGGGTCCATTTTCAACAAAAATTGCCCTGCCGCCTCAACCTGCAAGCCACCATCCGCTGTTGAGGTCCGGTTGAGGTGCTTGAAAGTCGCAGAGGTTACCTCAGCTCGCACTCTTTCACGCTCAACCCTCAACCATTCGGAAAACTCCTGATCGATATCGTCATATCCGCTAAGAAAATCGCCGCGCCAAAGTTGCTCTGCTTCCTGGAAATCCTCGGCTCGCCCCCTTTCAAGCAACTTGGTTAGTCTTGTTAGATCCGAAGCAAAACTTGCCGCCACGAGTTGCGTATGGCCACTGGAGGACCGCACCACATCAATTCCGGCTTCTTCCTCAGCAATTTTTAACTGTCGCAGCGCTTGCCGCAGAGACTGCAGGGCTTTGCGGTACTCCGCTCCGCTCCAAAGCAGGTCTGCCAGCACTTCCCGGGGAGCTGAAAAACCTTCCGCACGGCTTAAATAGCCCATAATGGCCAACGCCTTACGGGTCTTCACAGCAACAGGATTTTGCGTTTTGTCCAGAAGCAATGGTCTTCCAAGACACGCAAAGCAGAACGCGTGTGCCATCAAATCCCCGTAATATAGAAGCACAAGAAAAGGTGCGTGCGGTTCAACCGCGGATTTCACGCAACCCGAAACACAACACTAGTTTATCACGCTCCTTTCACGCTGCAACAGCATGATTTGTATGAATGGTCACAGCAGCATAGCTGCACAATATAAACTAATACTGGTGGGTAGTATTATGTCGAAGAATATTAGAAAAACGGACCATGCGGAGACTGATCAGGAACCTGCAGTCGAAGCAATCAAACGTATGATCCGTTATACAAAAAAAGAATCAGACAAAGACGGCAGAACTTTCTGTTCTTATTGCCTGGACATGGCACTCCAGTCCTTGGAAGACGGCTCCGAAGACCTTGATACGATTTTGAAAACCAAAATCACACCATTGATGGTCGGTCAGCAAAGCCTGGAATCGGCAAAGTCTTAGACCCGCGCCGATTCTTTTTGTTAGTGAAAACATCGCGTCGGCTCCCACCATGAGGAACCGGCGCGTTTTTTAATGCAAACACGAGCACGACCGGAAGCGGATTTGCTATGCCACGTGCTCAGCATCGCGCTTGGCAAACAGGTGTGAAATATTCGTGACCAACTGATCCATGTGGCTACGAATTTCTCTGGCGACCATCTCAGAATCACGTTTTTTAAGACCATTCACGATTTTCGCATGTTGGCTAATAGATCGATCACGATTGCTAATTATGCTTGCCGAGAGATAACGGATCCGCCAAAGACGTGCCAAATAGGCACGATGGGTTTCAGCCAAAGCCGGGTTATGTGAGGCACCCGCAATTTCGCGGTGAAACTGCATATCGATTTCAAATGCATCAATTGGTTCTTTGGCGTGCGCAACCAGTGCCAATTCTTCATGAATCTCCGAGATATGCCGAATTTCATCGTCCGATGCATTTTGGCAGGCCAATTCGCCTGACAATACTTCCAAGACACCCATCACAACGAGATCGTCCATCACCTCTTTCAGTGATGGGTCAGCCACGATCGGGCTGCGTGAAGGCCGAAGAATAACAAGACCCTCCTGAGCAAGTATCCGGGTCGCTTCGCGCATGGGGGTACGGCTGACCCCCAGGGAGGCAGCATTGTCCCGTTCCTTGACGCTGCTTCCAGCAGGCAATTCACCCAATAGAATATTTCGGCGCAACTGATTGGCGATTTGTTCCGGAAGCGTTGGTTTTTTCACACTTTTTCCCTTTTTACCTGCCAACCAATCTACCTGTTTTGCAATTTTACGCCAATGCCCTTCGGGGCCTGGCAATATTTTAAAAATACTAATGCGCAGTTCGAAAAGAGTCCGTTGGCATACATCGGAATTTGGTATACTGAATTCTGGTATACCAAAAGCACCGGTAGGCGATGTTGCCCGCGGCGGAATATAAAATGATGATCGGAGGAGATGATGATTGTCCAAAGTCGCACCGGCAGCACGCTGTCTCGGTTCTGCTAGCAGCAAATTCCGGCACAGCTGAATTAGAATTGCGCGTGCGGCCCCAATGCACAGCAGGCACGGAGCCCGGCTATTCATCAACATTCAGCTGCTGACCTTGGCAAGGCTCTGTACTAGGCCTCCGAGCACCTCCAGTTTCCTCCAACTCACCGATTTGATTTCATACCCGTCTTCGCGCGGATAATTTTAGGGTAAGAAGCTTCCATGAGGACGCGAGCAGTTCGAACATTCTGGCGTGGGTTTTGGGATTGTGCACCCTTCATGATCATCGTTCTTCCTTATTCGATGGTTTTCGGGGTGGTTGCCCGAGATGCTGGGCTAGAGGTTTACGAGGTGATGGCGATGTCCGTTCTGGTCATCGCCGGCGCTTCCCAATTCACCGCCCTCACTCTTATGCAGGAGAACACACCGGTTCTGGTGATCCTGCTTGCGTCCTTGACTGTGAACTTGCGCATGGCGATGTATTCCGCTGCTCTGGTGCCTCATCTTGGGCATCTGAGATTACGCATGCGTGCGTTAATCGCGTATATGATGGTCGATCAAAGCTTTGCATTGGCACACAAGAAATATGCTGAAGAACCCGGCATGCCCAGGGACTCCAAAGCGGCATACTACTTCGGCGCACTCACAGCGGTTGCGCCTCTCTGGTATATTGGAACTTTCACAGGTGCTGTTATCGGTCAGGCGATACCACCGATGTTCTCGATCGACTTCGCTGTGCCGGTCTGTTTCATCGCAATGACTGCGCCGATGCTCAAGACGCCACCCCATATCGTGGCGGCTTTTGTATCAGTGGTTGCTGCGATGATTTTCAGCTGGTTGCCCTACAATCTCTGGCTCATCGCTGCAGCCACCCTGGCCATGATCGCCGGCGCCCAAACCGAGTTTTACCTGCAACGAAAGGCCAGGGCATGATTTCGCCAGAAACCTTTTGGACAGTAACCATTCTGCTGGGTATAGGGACCTTCCTGATCCGGTTTTCCTTTTTGGGTTTCCTGGGCAACCGGGAGCTGCCGGTGTGGATAGCAGCCCATTTGCGCTACACCGCTGTGGCGGTATTTCCAGCGCTGGTCACACCGCTGGTTCTCTGGCCCGAAGCAACAGGTGGTGAGACGGAACCTGCCAGGCTCATTGCCGCATTTGCTGTGTTCTTGGTGGGCTTAAGATTTAACGTTCTTGCGGGAATTATTGCAGGTATGGGAACGCTCTATGCCATGCAATACCTGCTTGGATAGGCTGGATGAACGGGCATGTTGCCCGCGCGCAGACGGTCCCCAACACCTCTGAGGAGGCTAGTTGCCCCCCTCACCTTTCTTCACTTCTTCAGCCATATTAATGCCGCTCAGTGCGGCGACATGGTCGGACACCATCGGAATGAACTGACTGCCATTCCCGGTTGCCTTGGCATGGGTGTAATATTGCAGGACTGCAGATGCCATGACGTTGACCGTGTCTGCGTTGTTCGCCATGTTGTTCAGATATCGGACGTCCTTGCTCGCATTTTCGATTGTGAATTTCTGAGCGTTCTGGTCGCGGTCTACAACGTAGCGCATAAAGGTCTCGAAGAAACCGTTGCTGAGCCGGCTGGACCCGATGACCTGCCGAACTTTTTGCGGTGAAATGCCAACCTTTGCACCCACGACCACGGCTTCTGAATAAAGCGCGCCGTAACCCATCGATATGAAGTTCATTAGCAACTTCATTTTATGGCCGCTGCCGACCGGGCCAACGTGGTTGATGTTCGCCGCCCAGCATTCCATCACCGGCAATACCGTCTGGAACACATCTTCATCGCAGCCGACCATGGCATCCAGCGTGCCAGCCTCAGCTTCCACATTCGTCCGGCCAAGTGGGGCGTCAACCATTAGCACGCCCTTTGCATCCATCTCTTCGGCCAACACCTTGGTAGAACCGGGATCGGCTGTTGTCGTATCGATCACGATGAGGCCCGGTTTTGCGCCGGCAAGAACGCCGTCGTCACCGCGGACGATGGCCTCGACCATCGCGCTGTTGGGCAGGCATATATGAAGAATATCGCATTTTTCTGCAATTTCCCTCGCGCTCATGGCCTCTTTCGCTCCCATCGACAGGAGACTTTCAACCGGCGTGCGATTGCGATTGCCCTTGATCCACAATTCGTAACCACCTTTGAGGATATTCTTGGCCATTCCATGGCCCATGAATCCGACGCCGATAAAACCGACCACCGGCTTGGAGGTTGTGTCTGACATATCTGTTCTCACTTTAAGTTTTTGCGTTAGAGGCTCGCTGTAATGCCACCATCGACGAACAGCGTGTGTCCGTTCACAAAACTGGATGCATTGGAGGCTAGGAAAATGCAGGCACCAACCAGTTCCTCCACTTGCCCCCAACGCCCTGCAGGTGTTCGCTTTTCCAGCCAAGTGCAGAATTCTGGATCGCTTACGAGCGCCTTGTTTAGCGGCGTATCGAAATATCCCGGGGCAATCGCGTTGATCTGAAGACCATACTTTGCCCAGTCGGTCGCCATTCCCTTGGTAAGGTTGGCAACGGCACCCTTGCTTGCCGTATAGGGCGCAATGCCAGGGCGGGCCAGTTTTGTTTGAACCGACGCGATGTTTATGATCTTGCCCGCGCCTCGCTTGATCATATGGCGGGCGACCGCTTGTCCGACGTAGAAAACCGAGGACACATTAGTACGCATCAACGCGTCAAAAGCCTCGATTTCGAACTCCTCAAGCGGAGCACGGCACTGCATGCCGGCGTTATTGACCAGAATGTCGATCGGGCCGTGGTTCGTCTCATATCCGTTTACGGCATCGGCGGTTGCCTGAGGGTCGGTGGCGTCAAACGGTAATTCGATCACATCAAATCCATCTGCACGCAGTTTTCCTGCTGCTATCGCCAGTCGCTCTGCGTTACGTCCATTAACGACAATCCGTGCACCCGCAGAAGCAAGGCCATGCACCAACCCATACCCGATACCTGCAGATGAACCTGTTACAAGTGCGGTTTTCCCGGTGAGGTCAAATAGTTGCACTATTTTCTCCGTGTAGCCTTCGCGAAACCGGAACTTGGCGAGACCAAGCACAAACTAACATGTTTCTGAACGAAGCAATGTGGCGGTTGGCAAATGGTATACCATTATACCAACCATGCAAGCGTGGATGCTGTTTGCAGAAGTTGCCTTTGAAAACAACGAGGCGGGAGTATATGCGCTTTAAACTCGGTCCGCTGCAACAACTGAACTGGCTGGTTTGCGACACTATGTGAGGCGCCTCGCCAAATATTCGTCGCCGTCCGCGGACTTTTTTTCAGCCAGGTTGCCGAGACAATTCTGGAGAAGAACGCGCTACTTCTCCACGCTCAATCCATCGGCGTTTAATCAGTCGGCAACATCTGACGGCAATTTGTAAGTGGCCGTTCAACCTGAACCCCAACTTTCAGGAAAATATCTGAAAATTCGGATTGGTCCGGACGCAGTATAGAAGCTGGGCCCGACCGCCACACCTGGAAAGTGTGAAAGCAAACGTCAACATGCGACAAACCCACACTCAAGCGTTTGTCTTAATTCTCTATTTTGGGAAAGTGGCGACCCCGACAGGGTAAATTAGCGCATTGTTTTTATTAACTTTTCCTTCCCCGCACTTATCAAACAACCCGCATAAAGAGCATTGAAGCGTCAAAACAATTTCGTTTCTTCCCCGCACCCTAAACTCTATTTATGCTCTAGGAATTGCTTGCCTCGATCGTGATATATCCTCATAAGAACATAAAAAGAACACGCAAGCGGTGATCGGACATGTCAAAAGAAGCGGACGGGGACATATCAAGGCAGACCCGGCACTGGAAAACTCGGGACCGGACGCTCCGGTGCAGTCCAAAGTCATGCGCGAGGCAAAAATCGGATCGAAGGAATATCACCTTGCTTCCTATGCCACCGATGCAATTGACGAGCTGGCTGAAGTCCTGACCGGCGACAAAAGGCATTTTCACAGCAAACCAGACTCGACAGCCCCACGCGAATGATAGCTCCTCTAATTTGGCTGTCTAAGCTCTCGCCAAATTAGAATGCGCGCCGGATTACTTTCAACGCGCTTACCATAATAAGTATCGTTCCGAATAACGAACCAAAAACCGAAAGATATGATTAGGCTAGCGGGGCCAAGAATAAATGAGATCAGAGCAGTGAAAGTAAATAGTCCATACACATAATGCGCCCAAATCGGAGGGCTTGGTTGTTTCGCGTACAGCATAACGATAACAACGGCACCGCAAATTGAAAGGAAGCAAACCAATACACTTATGATGCAAATTCTTTTACTCAACTATGGCTCCTTATGAGTAAAATCCGAATTCTAGGTAGAGGGTTCAGCTGATCAATTCGTCTGCGCAGGACTAGTGAAATTTTCTCGCGTGAAACAATATCGCCACAATCATAATCGCAATCGATACATACCGTTCTGCAGGATGAGGTAAGATGTAGTACGCGAGACCCATAAGTACTACTGCAATTTGGATGATGACTAAAAAGTACTGCAGCTCTCTAATCAACTATGCGATCCTTAAAAATATAGGTTTACAGGCGCAACGCAAAAGGCGCGGCCGGAAGTTTCCATCAAACAAAAAATTGAAACCCGCCGTCGCACTCACCCCCATACTTTAAAAATAAGAAATGAATTCAACAAGATCACTGATGCATAAATAAAAAAGCTGGCCAAAATTAATGTATACGCATTTACTCTAATCCTAACAGACCTTAATAGAGTTGCAGGAAGAAAAGAAATAATTTTATCTATCCATGTATCCTTCAATTTTTTTACAAATATTTTTAAAACATTAAAAACGATAGCTAACATCATTAGATATCCAATGACTATTACTATAAATGTAACGAAATAACTTAATGTCATGCGATCTTTCACTTCTGTAATTTTTGCTAGCTTCATAAATCAAGCGACGTCGCTGGAAACACGGCACTTAAGAAGTGGGACCATCTAAAAGCGCTAGCGACGTTGAACACAACTTAACACGCTCCTCATGGATCTCTTTTGGGATTACGTCGTGCAATGATTTCTCGGGTCTCGTCGTCAGAGAAACCAATCGCTCGAAGATCTCTGTTTTCTTTTGAATCGTACCCTTCAGGTACTTGAAGATTGTCGGTTTGATCGAGGCGAAGTCGCTCCTTGGCTCTGACGACATATTTAGCCCACGCAACCAATACAAAAACCGCAGCGCCCCCGGTGATGGCGCTAACCCAGAAAATCCATCCATTCCTTGAAACCAACCCTCCGTGATACGAGCAGGCCCCTTGTGTCCCAATGGATTGCGGACTCCAACCATCACGACAAACGGGAGGCTGCCCAAAAGAGATATTGAGCACGATCATTGCAACGAAAAATGTACCGAACCCAATAGCCATGGATTGACTTTGTAATCAGGTTTTGGAGGCGCGTAATCCCGAGGCATAACGGAAATGTTGCTTCAATCTTCAGATTAAACCGCACGACACTATCGGCTGATTGCCGCCATAACAAGCTTGGTTGTATAAGAATACGAATCCACTCTGGGTTAACCAAATAATTGAATTAGCAATACTTTTTTGTGCAAATTTCCCCGCACCTTAAATTCTTCCCCGCACCAAAACCCTCATAACTTATTGTTTTAATTGATTTTTTCAACAAAAAAATGAAAGTGGCGACCCCGACAGGATTCGAACCTGTGACCATTCGCTTAGAAGGCGAGCGCTCTATCCAGCTGAGCTACGGGGCCTTATGGGCCATCACCAGTGGCTTTGACCATGCCTCTTCTAATGAGGCAAAAACACTGTCTCTGTCGATCTACAAAAGTTAGTTTCAACAGGCAATCTGAAATTTAGAAAATGAGTGGGTCTGACTTCCACAGAGAGCCGGAAATCAATGCGTCCAAGGCGCCACGCGGTTAAATTTGAAATTATCCGCATAGGCAGAACCGCGAATTTTTCGGTCCTGTGCTTTCTCGACGCGATGGGGAATGCCAATGCGCTTTGCATAGGCCACCGCTTCTTCCTGACTGTCAAAAAACAACCTGACCTGCTGTTTCATATCCGAAGAAGACGTGTAGCCCATCAGCGGTTCGACAGATTTAGCAACTTCGGGCTCGTAATCCAGCACCCAGCGCTGGGTCTTGGCTTTGCCGGATTGCATTGCAGTTTTCGCTGGACGGTAGATACGCGCAACCATGTAGAATTGCCCTTCGATCAAAATCCTGACTTTGGCAAATTGCCAATAAGTGCTTTTTCCCGCGTTCCGGTTGAATGTCAACAACGTTTTGCAGATGTGCTTGGTAAATGAGCGCTCCTGGAACCAAATTATCAAAACGCTACCAAGTTATCTGCTTGGTGGAATTGAAACGCTTGTCAATTGAACGAATTGGCGGGCCTCTGCAACCTATGCTATAAGTGCCTTAGGGGAATCTCTCGTTTGTTGAACTCATTTCGATGTGGACCGACCGGAAATGGGCCGACAAGCGAAAGAGATGAAAGGTTCGGATGGACGAGGCGGACACTCGAACCAGATAAACAATAAAACCAAGGGACGCTCATGCCTCAAAATATTCAATTCACTCTGGGTGACTACTTACCAGAACACGTGCAGCCGGAATGTTCGGAACACGTAAATCTTAAAGATGCTGTCGACGCTGCCGACCTCACAGAAATGTGGAACATGATCCTGACGCTGGATTATTCGGTAGCCGATCCGGAAGAATTATCGCCTGAAAGACGCGACGAATTCCTGAATGTAATGTCGCTGTTGCTCAAGGCTTTTGATCGGTAATCAGTGACGACAAAGGCAATAGAAAACTTGCTAACACGACCAGAAAAAACATTTACAGAACTTGGGACAAAGGCCATTGAACAGGGCCTTGCAGACCCGGTTTTATCTTCATTTTACGATTGTTTCATGTCTGCTCAATCCGGAGAGCAACACTTACGGCTGAAGCCTTTTTTGCCGTTTTTGAGTTTGTGCTCTGACAAAATGCCGAGCCACGTACCCCCTCCCATTTTTTATGTCGGCAGCGAGTGCAGCCAGAGGCAACTTTTCGGAGACGACTGGGCATCGCCTTCAGCAACGGCAGCGGCGCTGACAACGCCGGATCATGATCTCGAACAGGCTTCAACCGCAGGCTATCGCACAGCTCTGCTGGGCAAGCCCTATTACGGCTATGCAAGGACTTCAGTTACGATCGATAATAATGTGATCGACATCGCATTCGAACGGCTGATCGTCGCAGTGCGCCCATCGATCCAGTCGAATTACAGGTTTTGCGCCTATTTCGGTGTCATTCAAGACTTTCAGCGGCGGCTCTGACGATAGATTTGGCAAGCCCTAGCAAATCGCTTCGCGTTGAATACACCAGCCAGTCATCAGCTCGGATGTGATCAGGGGCCTGGTCCCAATGGGTACCTCGCGGAACAAACCTGCGATAACCTACGCGAATGCCGAACCCCTTTTCAGCACTCCTGGCTGCCATTAGACCATAAAGGTAATCTGGCGACCATTTGAGCAGTGCAATCAGGAACCCCAATTGCGTAAGCGATTCAGCGAGCCCCGAGCCTCTGAGATCGCGCCGTAACCAGAGATTCCCGTGATAAGCGATCTTGCCCCGCATAAAATAGGCATCATGTGCGTGCTCATTTCCAAATTTTACGTCAGGGTTGGGATCAGCAAATATCCGGCGTTGTTGCTGATGCCAGTGATCTGCCAGACTTCGATCCTGAAGATCTTCAATTTTTGCAGCCTGAACTGACACCACCTTGCCTTCATCGTTGAAGGCAGCAACCCAGAACGCGGTTGCACCATGCAGGTCGAAGAACCGCGGCGAAAAATCCTCCATCAGGTACTTGTCTTCGGTACTACGAATCGTTGTCTCAAATAGTCCGAAGTCCGCGCTTTCCTTCAAGGTTAGCCCATGTTTGGCAATTCTTGACTGAACAACGGAAACCGCTGTTGAAATATCCAGTATCGCCTGATCTTCCGGATCCGGTAACATCTGCCCTGCCCTGTGCACATTTGGCGATTTAGCCCGTTGCGGCACCTCAAGGAATGAAAATTCGTATTAGCAGAGTGTTATGCTGGCACGGGTTGCACAAGAGCTGCTTCACAGCTTCCCCGGAATTATCCCGCCTAATACACCTGAAGATCTGGCAAATCACCTAATCCCCCAAATCGGCAATGGTCCGAATGGTCGGTGAGAGAACTTTGGTGTCCCGGTTGATTTAACTTGTGATGGAACATGGGCGCTACCTGCGAGATCCGGAGATCCGGCCCAAGGTGCGCGCCAATTGGTCACAAACTGACATTTTGCGATCTTTGAGATAGACGTGACACACGATAAAATTGGCGGGAACAGCGCTGAAAAACCGTTCCAAAAATGAAAAGCATGTCAGCGCGCGAAAGTCCAGATAGACTCTCACACAACTCTCACGAGTACAAAATTTGTAGGAGGGATCAACGGCTAACTCATTGAAAAAATGGTCGGGGCAGCAAGATTCGAACTTGCGACCCTCTGGTCCCAAACCAGATGCGCTACCAGGCTGCGCTATGCCCCGAGCCGTTGATTTGCAGCGGTTTATCTGCGTTCGCCGCTGCCGTCAAGAGCGAAAAATAAGGGAAATTGCAGCGGCTGTGGAAAGCGACAATTGTTCTGTTCCAAAACCTGTTGCAATGCGAAGGATTTTTGGCAATCGAGGCTATGCGCTTTTCATTGACGGAATGGAACCGGCGATCTGGCGCTGGTGCAATAATCACTGAGACACGCCGACATTTCTTCAACCGTACGTTCTGCTCACGTTCTCCATGAGAATGTCCGCAACGGCCTGGAAGCGCTTCAAACCAAGAGCCCGATGGTCGGGCACAATTCTGGAGTTTTCAAACAGGATCGAACGCGCAAAAAATAGTTTTTAGCAGCCTGTCCATATCTTTGAAACGCCGCTTTAATTGACTGGGAGCGCTGCTTGCAGACACGGCTTCCAGAAAATGCCTAGCCACAGCGCCTTTGTCCTCAAGCCCACCGTGATAGCGACCTGCATTTTTGTTCCAATTCGCCCAGCGAACCGGACGAAGCTCACCGTGCTCATCACTCAGAGCAGTTTGACCGAGGAACATCTCAATGGCGCAGGCGGTGCCGTTAATATCCAAATCACGCAGGCCCTCCGGACCAATCGTCGGATATCGTCTGGCGAATGGGAGATCTGGCAGCACCATGGCCTTAATGTTTGCTGGCAACTTTGTTCTATCCAGCAGTTGCTTTTGTTCGTGACCGGCAGCGTCGTTGTCGAACAGAGCCAAAATTCGCTGCATCATGCGGGCACCAGCAAATGCGCGTACCGTTTTGGTCAGGGGCGAAGCGCCGCCGTCCACTTTGAATTCTTTGAAGTCGACAAACGAAAATATGTCCGAAAACTCGGGATACATCGCAGCGATCGCAGCAGATAAGATTCTCGTGTCTGACGGCCCCTCTGTCAGAATTAGGACGTTGCCAACGGGCTCGACAACATTGAGACCAAGATCCGCCGGTGCTCGTGAGAGGTTTTCATGCAGCGAAAGCGCTGGATCAAATTCGTCAGAATAAATTCCCGAAAGATCTGCCCAAACCGCCTTAGAACCGTGAACCTCTATCTGGATAGCCAACTCGACATAGGGATCGCTAAAAGTCAGTAGGCGCAGACTGCCCCAGTGTGGACAACGACTTGATTTGTTTGCCCTTTCCCATTTGGCCCAGTCATCGAAGGTCAAACCTTTCAAGAAACTTAAGTGTTCTTCCAGTTCACCATCATTTCGTTGGTTATTCTCTTCCCCATAGGAAACGCTGGACTGGAATTCAGTCTCCCAAATAGCAATACATTTATTACGGGAATAGCCATGTACCTGTAGGCGGGAAAGAACTCTCTTTGCCGGTGCGTAAAGATATTGAACCGTTGGCTCATCGTAAAAATCACGGATCGCCTTCCAAACTATTCCGTGTGCCTTTTTCACTGGTCGGTCATAAAAATCGTTGTCAGCAAACAACGTATCTAGGGCGTGAAACCAATCTCTCGAGAGGTCTCTAGCCTTAGTGCTATCGCAATAAATCGCTACATCACTCAAATCAGCACCATCCAAAACGTCAAGCAAAGCGTCAACTGCGGTCAAGGATTGCACAAACTACGGAACGTTGCACAGGCGCTAGAAGATGGCGAAAAACAATAGTCCCAGAATAGTCCCAGAACGCTGAATTCGGCGGCGTTGATACGGTTATTTTCATGAGTTGTTTCAACGGGTTGTTGATTTAGGGTAAAACACTCCCAAACCCGATGCGCAACCAGGCTGCAATGCACAGGGAGTTCGGAAGGTTGCGCTATTTGATTTCCATCGATGGACTGGAGATAACGTCGCCAACATCAATCCCAAGTTTCTCTGAAGTTCCCGCATTCAGCTCCAGAACGTATCTGGCCGGTTTGCCGGATGGAATGACGCTTTCCGAATATGGCGTGGTGTGCGCAGAGATGCTGACAATTTGACCGGCCGCGTTGATGTAGATGATATCAAGTGAAAGCGGTGTGTTCTTCATCCAGAAATGGCGCTGACCCTCGCTTTCAAAAACGAAAAGCATTCCGTGATCAATTGCCATCTCCTCCCGAAACATAAGCCCTCGGGCGCGCTCGCGATCTGTCGCAGCCACCTCGACCAGAAAACGGTGATCTGCTTCAGCCGATTGTACCAGCAAGTCTTCCGTATTGAGTTTTGCGTGATCACCGGCAGCAAAACCAGATGCAGGTAACGCTATCAGAAATATTGAAAATGCAATCCTGCAAATTGTTTTTGTTAAAACGTGCAAATCAGACATGACACTCTTTTCTATCTGGAAACCTGAACACCTGATGTCTGTTAATTTTGACAAACAAAAAGGCCGGAACAAGTCCGGCCAAAGTCAGTGCATTATGTTGATCGCAGATCAGTGTGACGCAGGAATATGTGTGCCGGCACCCACCGGTCTGATTTCAGCCGCCATCCTGCCTTTCGGGCCCTTGCCAAACCGGACAAGCACATCTTGTCCGGGGCGCAATTCCGTGATGCCAAACCTGCGCAGCGTTTCCATGTGAATGAAAATATCTTCCGTTCCCTCGCCCTGCGTAAGGAAACCAAAACCTTTGACCCTGTTGAACCACTTCACAGTGGCCTGCTCAAAGCCGGTTTCAGCAACGACCTGCACATGCGTCCTGGACGGAGGCATTTGTGACGGATGGGTTGCCGTGGATTCATCCATGGAGAGGATGCGGAAAGCCTGCCATCCGCGAGGCCGGTCCAGAACTTCACAAACAACGCGTGCACCTTCATAGGCGGTTTGAAAACCATCTCGCCTGAGGCAAGTCACATGCAGAAGGATGTCGCCATCGCCGCTATCGGGTATTATGAACCCGTAGCCTTTGCCGACATCGAACCATTTTATTGTTCCGGCAATCTCGAATACATCAACAGCAACATCGTCTGTCAGTGCTTCAAGTGCGCGGGGATCCCGTGCGGTTTTAACCCCCATAGCCATAATATCCCGTCTCTGGTCCGCATCATTAAAGCTGAGAGCGTATTACGAGCCGCTTCACAGCCGATTCCTAATAAAAGGATAACACCGCACATGTAGGCGAGAAGCGAAATTGTCGAACTAACCACAGACCATTTCACCTTTTTTTGGCTATTCTTCGCCAAAACCAGCAAATGTCTGTGCCAATGGCGTTCTTATGACTGTTGACGCGAACGAATCAAGCGGCGTTTCTTGTCCGTTGAGAATCACGAGTTCAGCGTCACTTTGAGCAGCCAGCGCAGGTAATTGCGCTGCCGGGTGCACAACTAGCGAGGAGCCGAGGACAATAAACAAGTCGCACTCCTGTGCTGCCTCAAATGCTCTCCCAAGCGCCAGTTCAGGCATCTGCTGGCCAAAGCTGACGACCGCTGCCTTGAGTAGTCCGCCACATAGATCACATATCGGGCTACGACCTGAATCGACACTTCCCCGTTGTGGCTCCAGCTCCGCGCTTGTGCCGCAGGATAGACAAGTTGCATAAGTCGAATTCCCGTGAAGTTCGATCAATCGATCCTCGGGAAACGCAGCAACCTGATGGAGACCATCGACATTCTGCGTGATGAGAGTATGCAGAAGGTCTAAATCCGCGAGCCGCGTGAGAGCGCGATGGGTGGCATTCGGTTTAGCCCTTTGAAAAAATGCATGCATCTCGAACCGCCTGTACCAATCTTCAAGACGGCTGTCTTCGGAAGCAACAAAGTCCTGGTATTGAACTGGCTGTCGCTGTGACCATATCCCGTTTGGGGATCGAAAATCCGGGATCCCTGAGTCAGTCGATATTCCAGCCCCGGTCAAGGCAACAATTCGCCGGTGGGAACCGCCTTTAAATTGTGCCACAAAGTCTTGAGCTTCTGGCAGGCTGGTAATGATTGTCCTGGCCATGCCAATGCCTTCCGCAACGCCCTCGATCGAGGAAAAGGATTTAAAAATGCGCTATTTGCACACGATGGTTCGCGTAACCAATATTGAAGACTCTCTCGACTTTTATTGCAACAAGATGGGTCTGATAGAAACCCGCCGCATCGATAACGAGAAGGGACGTTTCACACTTATCTTTTTGGCCGGATCGGATGATGTTGACGCTGGCAGAACCAATGCGGCACCACTCCTCGAGTTGACCTACAACTGGGACCCGGAAGACTATTCCGGAGGTCGTAACTTCGGGCACTTGGCCTACGAGGTCGATGATATTTATGAATTCTGCGCGAACCTTCAAAACAAGGGCGTTACAATCAATCGCCCCCCTCGCGATGGCAGAATGGCCTTCGTTCGCTCACCTGACAACATTTCATTTGAGTTGCTTCAAAAAGGCGAAGCTCTTGAAACTAAAGAGCCTTGGGCGTCCATGCCAAACACGGGTGAATGGTAGACCCGACGGGTTTTCAACAATCGCGAGCCCGGATTTCCGGGCTTGCAAAAAATTGTCGCAAAGGCTCTTGCAGGCCAGACCATTCCCGCCTATAAGCCTCCCCACGACGCAGATGTGTCGACCGCGCGCCCATCGTCTAGCGGTCTAGGACGCTGCCCTTTCACGGCGGAAACACGGGTTCGAGTCCCGTTGGGCGTACCAACTTTTCCCGACTTTACATTTCCCATTTACGACCCCATTGGGTCGTTGGCTGTTCAGCGGACGTTTGGCGAGACGTAACGCCCCTTTATTTCCTGGGCTGGGTCATTCTTGCGAAACAGGGTCCTGCCGGGAAACTCTCTTTGATAAAATTCAATTATGTCTTTTGCCTTCGGCCCAGCATACTCAACACGCCCGTTTGGAAAAAACACATCCAGGTCGTCGTCTTCATGTTTGGAAGCGTAAGTCTCCTGCGAGCCATGTAGAACCATCGCGACGCCAAACCTGCCATTGAGGTAGTTTTGGACATCAAAAAATTTGGGCGATCGGGCATGGATCTGGCCGAGCCGTTTCTCCTTGACCCGCACAATCTGGTCCGGAGCTTCCATATCCACGATCCCGTAGAGATCGAAATCACCGTGGACGCACTTTCCGGCGGTAATCAGCGAACTAGAAGAAAATTTGACACAGCCGAAATATGGATCTTCGGGATTTCTTTCGACAAAATACAGCCCGCCACCTGGGACATAGGTCATAGTTTTCTGCTTCTCATAGGTAGACATTTCCTGACGAAGCTGCCCTGAAAACGCCCGCCATGCCTCCATTGCCTTTGCATATTTCCCGTCGGTGTAGGCCTTGTCTCCAACCATTCCCGGATCGACAACAAGCCCGGCGATGTTGCCTCTTTTGTCTTCGGGCACACGGCAGCCTTTCGGCGCCACGTTAAAATCGGCCGTCTTTGCCTTGCAGTCCAGGCGTTTGGGCGAAGCGTAGCTTTTGTCGATATGTTGAAGCGACGCGGTATTGGTCCGTCTGACCAGGATAGTGACATTGTACAATTTTGCTGCCGACTGGAACACACCAACATGTTCCGCAAGCATATGATTTAGAATATCTGCTTTACCAGCCATGAAACAGCCTCCCTTTGACACAAGCCGCCCGTGGCCTGGAGGGGTTTCTCGTCCGCGACAATTCAAAGCATAGCAAAAATATCCCGCCGGTGCGTGATGGCTATCACATTGCGGTTTGTGAATAGAACACCTGAACAAACCCGCCTTTGGAGCCGGAGGTAGTGCGTCAATTCAATATGACCACCACCATTTGATGTAGCAGGTCCATTGGCGACACGTATTGGTGGTAAACCCAAGGAACAATCGTAGTATTTTCGCTGTGATGGATATATAATGAGACTGATTTTTTCAGGAGCCCGGTGGATTCGCTTGGCTGCTCTGACTTTTAAATGAAACAGGGGCTGGTTTCATTGACTCTAGTTCCTGTGACGAAGATTACAGAAACATTTTGCCAATAGAGGTACATCTGCTCCCAAGAGGACGCGAACCTCACAATAAGATCGGTCAAACCGACAGGCAACAATGATCTACGAGAGGACAGGAAATGTTCAAACGAATGATCGCCGTGCTGGCAATTCTGATTGCAGGAACAGCCCCGGCTTTAGCAAAGCGCGTTGCCCTGGTGATTGGCAACGGCGCCTATGAACACACGGTACCCCTACCCAATCCAGCCAACGATGCAGAGCTGATGGCGTCGAAATTGCGCGGTTTGGGCTTTGAAGTGGTTGCCGGTCAGGACCAGAGTTACAACGACATGCGTCGTACTGTGATGCAGTTTGCCAAGAAAGCGTATGGCGCAGAGATCGCCGTACTTTTCTATGCTGGACATGGCATGCAGGTAGGCGGCCAGAACCTTCTGGTACCAATCGACGCAAAAATTGAAGACGAGACGTCTCTCGACTTTGAAACCATCTCCGTGGACTTCATTTTACGCCAGATGTCGAAAGACGTGAAAGTGCAGATGGTGTTCCTTGATGCCTGCCGCGACAATCCACTTGCTCGAACGCTTGCTCGGCGCATGGGTCCAAGCCGGTCCGGTAGCCTTGGTGCAGGACTTGCGGAGATCAAGGTTCAGGAATCAGGCGGTGAAGGTTCTGTCATCGCGTTTGCAACGAGCCCCGGCGATGTTGCTTTGGATGGCGAGGGCGAAAATTCCCCGTTCACTTCTGCGCTCATCCGGCACATCGATACACCAAATGTTTCGATCCAGACTGTGATGACACGTGTCACAGGCGATGTTTACGACGAAACCGAAAAACGTCAGCGTCCCTGGGTCAACGCATCCCTGATCGGCGAAGTGTTCCTGAATAAGCAGGCAAGTGTTGAAACGACAGAAGTTGCCTCGCTAGGCACCACAGCAACCACGACACCGCAGCCGACCGTGACCACAAACGCAGCTTCTGCCGCTGCGACGCAGTCCACGATCGCCTGGGAACGTGAAAAGCTGGTTTGGGATACGGTCAAAAACAGCAACACCGTTGCGGATTACGAATCCTATCTTTCAGCTTATCCGAGCGGTACGTTTGCAGACTTTGCACGCAATTCGATCAAGCGGCTCAAATCTGCTTCCCAAGTTGCGTCTGTGAATCCGACTGCAACAGCTCCCAACACTGCTCAGGCCGGTGCAGTTGCAAGTTTGCCGAACCCGCAGAACACGGTGCCAGGGACTGCAGAAACCGAAGCCGGCATTGGCTGGAACAGGACTGCCAGGCGCGAAGTCCAGGCACGTCTGAACTTGTCAGGTCATAATGTTGGAAATCCGGACGGTGCTTTTGGTCCAAAAACCCGCAGAGGCATCACAGCCTGGCAGACGACAAACAGCATCATGCCAACCGGATACTTCACTGCTGCGCAATACACGCTCCTGACAACGCAGACGGCGGCTCAATATACGGCCTACGCTGCTGAGGTGAAACGCAAGCGTCAGGCGGCCGCCGCAGCTTCCCGCAGTGCAACTACTACCCGCAGAACGTCAAACACGACGACCACGCAACGTCGCACAACAAACAACAACACTGGCGGCGGGATTAATCCAGCCGGAGCAGCCTTCATTGGCGGTGTTGTCGGCGGAATTCTTGGTGGCGCCATCGGTCGCTGATCAGAATTCACGAAGAAATTAAAGAGGCCCGGCTTTGCCGGGCCTTTTATGATTCTAACCAAACTCTTGGTGCAAACATTCTCTTGGATGTCTTGAATTCAGTTCAGCTGCAAGCTGACCTTTTTGATCTTTGACGATCTTGCCAAGTCCAATATTCGAACGACCTGCTGAAATTCAGTTCCTCCCACCGGGACGAGGATTGCGTCTTCCGCCCCACTAGCCGCCAGTCTGTCCAGTTCGTCTGCGAGTGCCGATAGGTCCTTATCCTGACCATTTACGGAAAGGCGAATAGTCCCCGGGCCCGGGCCCTTTCGTACCATGATCAACACGGCGGGAATTTTTTGAATAGTTGCCTGATCACCTGCGGGCCGTCCACCATCACCACCGAGAGAAACCTCCAATGGACGCCAGATCCCAAAGGTTGAAGACAGCAAAAAGAACATGACCAGAATGAAAATGACATCGATGAGCGGCGTTAGTGGTATTCGCTTCTTTTTTCCGATGGGTTTCCGGATCAATAACATCAATGCCAGCTTTGTCTTGGTCTGCACTTGGTTCAATAGGCGTTACTGTCACGCAGATATCAAAAAACCACAATCACATTCGAAAAATTGACCTATTGCTTCCAGTTCCCTAGCTTGAAAATCAATCGATAACTGCAGGTATTTCTTCATGACCCCGGCAAGGCTATTCCTGCGAGATGGTAAGATGGAACGACTTGGACAAATGTGCAGGGCTTTTGGCGCAGGTATCGTTTTGGCTGCTTTTCTCAATATTCCATTTGCCGAAGCGGGTTTGAGGGTGTGCAACGGGTCAGTTGACCTGGTGAATGTTGCTATCGGCTACGAAACTGGAGAGGGTTTGCGAACAGAAGGATGGTGGACGATCACCTCCAATGCCTGCAGTCAAATTCTATCCGAACCGCTGAAAAGCGCCCGCTACTATCTTCATGTAGCTGACGGATTTTCCGAAAGCCGACTTGGAGGTGACATTACCCTTTGCATTCGCGAAGAAAAATTCGTCTTGTATGATGGCGATCAGTGCTGGCAACGTGGCCTGATTGAAGCCGACTTTTTTCAGATTGAGACCGGTGGTGCTGAAGACTGGACTGTGTTGCTGTCATATGACTGAATTGGCTACTGGCTTTGCAACGGGTACTCGCAACCACTAACATTGCTCGGCATGTTGCTTGGGGGAACTATATGCATTTCTATTTTCGCGCTTTGGTAATCGGCATCGCATTTCTACTGCTTCCCGTGGCAGTCACCGCACAGGAGCTAACTGGAAAGATTGGTCTTGAGCTCAATCATGTTCAACCAACACAAGATGGAGGTTGTCGCCTTTCTGTGATTGCGACAAACGGGCTGGAACGACCAATGAGTAAACTGGGACTAGAGATTGTCGCCTTTAACTCAGATGGGCTCGTCGATCAGTTCCTGCGCCTAGATTTTTCCCGGATTTCTGCCGGAAAAACCAAAGTCCTTCAATTTGACCTGGCTGGGAAAGCCTGTGATAGCCTCTCTCGTCTGCACATCAACGATGTTTTGAACTGCGTACCAGCCAGCATCAAGGATGTTTTCTGCCCCGATCTGCTGGAGCTGAACAATCGCACTTCCATTGAATTCGGAGACTGAGCTCCTGTTAGAAGGCTCAAAGGATCGACGCTCCCATGGTTGAGACATCTACCTCATTGCTTGAATTAGGTGGGCCGGTTGTTCTTATCCTGCTCGGCATTTCCGTCGTGGCGCTGGCCGTAATATTTGCAAAGGCATTTCAGTTTTCCAGCGCCCGGGTTGGGCGCCATCAGCATGTACGGCGTGCCGTTGCCCAGTGGCGTGTCGGAGAACGCACCAAGGCTTCGCAAAATCTTTTGAAAGACCGGTCGCTTTCCGCTGGCCTTTTGCGCGGTGCCATGGACGCCATCCAGATGCTGGATCAACAGCCCTTGTCACCGCAAGAACGCGATATCAGAGAAGAACGTTTGCGCGAGGAGATATCGGCGCGCGCGGCCGACCGCTTGTTTGGACTCGCGAGCTGGTTGAAAGCCCTTGATCTCGTTACGCAGATAGCGCCCCTGCTGGGCCTTTTCGGCACTGTGCTTGGCATGATCGAAACCTTCCAGACGCTTCAGGAGTCCGGAGCTTCCTCAAATCCGTCGACTTTGGCCGGCGGAATTTGGGTGGCTCTTTTGACCACTGCCTGTGGCCTTGCGGTCGCTATTCCGGTCTCAGTTGCCGTGACTTGGTTTGAAACCCGGCTCGAAAAGGAACGGGCAGCGCTCGAGGTACTATTGACCGGTGTATTTACGGCCGGTGCAAACGCACAGTCACCCTCTCCCACTCCGTCGCCGGTACTGTCACCGTGACACCTTAAACGCGGACAGAGAAAAGACCCCCGGCTCAGCAAGAAGGCCAGCAATACGACCTGCTGGCAAACTACCAAACTGTTTGGGTTGGCTTGATTTGGGTCTGTTCCAAATAGCAAGCACCAGCGCTGTTTCCTGCGTATCGCTGGACTTGAGCGTAACAGGAACGGCAAATTTCCACCCGCCCGCCGTAACGGCGTTGGTTGCAGGCAGCAGGTATCGCCTGCCATCGTGGATCTGACCGGCACCATCAATGAGATAAATTTCAGGAGGCCCCTTCCCGTTCAGTTCAAGCCCTGCTTCGTTTGCTGCGGCAATCCTGCCCAAAGGTAGATCCCGTTGTATTATCCCAGATACACGCGTACCGCTCCGCACCACCGTCTGATCCAGATCAACCAGACCTGCAGTTTCAATTCCCTCGCTCAATCCAAGCGCGTCCAAAAGCGCACATTGTCGGCGGGTAACAAGTCGCAATTCGATATTTGCTTCATATCCTTGATCGGCTGCAAAGCGTTGGTCAAACAAAGCGAACGGGGCAATACCAGCACCGTAGGCCGTCACGGTAGCGCTATCTGCTCCCGCGGACATAACCGTCAAATGGGCACATTCCCCTGCATTATAATTGGCGACGTATGATTCCGCTTTTGCCAATGGATCAATACTTGCAACTTCGACTGGTGCGACGTTGTCTGTCGGGTCAGAGGCAGGTTGATTTGAAGGAATTTGCGAAGCTTCAGTTTCGGAGGGTGCGATAGCGGTGAGATCTACTTCAACTGATGATACTGCCGCAACTTGTTGCTCAATCGGGCTGACGGTCTGCACTGTTCCGTTCGAGACTTCAGCCACTTTTTCTGCATCGTTTGAACTGGTGACAGCGATCACCTCGTCTTGAGACTGTATTACCGGAACAACGTTCGGTGACACCATTGGCTCAGCTTCATCAACTGATGTCACCGTCGGTGCAACATTTTCGACTGAAACAGCGCCCGGAACAGTTTTCACAATCTGTGTCGGCTGCGGCTCTGAAGTCGTCACCACGGCAATCTGAGAAGAAGCACTGGTGCTTTCCTGAGGTAGGATGGTCTCAACCCGATTGACGGGACCGGACTTGTTTTCAGTTACCGAGACTGGAGAAACTTCCGTTGCCTGTATCGTTACGCGTGAACCAGTTACCGGTTGCACCGAGACAGTTGACGTAGTTGGGGCGGGGCGGCTGACAACCGTTGTGCTGGAGGACACGGTAGGCGCAACTGTGACAGGTGTTACATTCTGGTCTGAGGTCGGAGAAACCGTAGGAACGACTTTCGCCGGCGTACTGCTTGATTTGAGTGGCGCAGAAGGTTGTGTTTCCAGACCAATCATCGGTGGTGTGTTTACAGGCACCGCCTCAGCTATCGGCGCATTTTCCGCTGCAACCGGCGACACAGCCTTTTCTGGCTCTGTGGCTGCGTTCACCGGACGTAGCTCTTCGCCAACAACCTGATTGGCCAATACCGTGTTGTCTTTTGACTTTTGCAGTAGAGGCGCTTCGATCTGAGAAACTTCTTGAGCCGCCTGGGAAAGCGCTGTTTCAGTTGCAACTTTTTCAATAGCTGAAAGACTTTCAAACTCCAGGCCACCACTTTCGATTACGATTTCGGTTTCAGCTGGTGGAATTGGTTCGCGTTCAAAGCCGGACATAACCGGCAAGCCGTAAATCAAGAATGAAATATGTACGGCTAGCGATGTACCCAGAACAGCCGGCCAGACATACGCTGGAATCTCCCACTGTCCATCCTGATTGTAGACCGCCGTGGTCACGGCTGGTTCACCTCAATCGTCACCAGAGTTAGATGCTTGATCCCAGAAGACTTGAATTTGGCTGCAAAACTGGCAACAGCTTCCATTTTTGCACGTTTGTCGACTTGGATAGTCAGCCGGTCAGTCGTCCCTTCGGCCTCGCCCAGAAACTCCTGAAATTTCACGTCATCCAAAGGAGCTCCCTGAAACCAGATTTCACCGTTCTGAGCCAATGCCAGACTGCCTTGGATGTTGCTGCTTCCTGTTTCTGCCGTTGTTTCCGCCCAGTCAAAATCTTCTGGCAAGGAAGGCCGCAGGGTTCCTGAAACGAGAAGAAATAACAACAAGAGAAAAACGACGTTGATAAGTGCCAGCGAGCTGTCCGCTGCCCGGTGAGAAATCACTTCTGGGACGTGTATTGGTTTGGTGTACCGCTTCATAACTGTCTCGCAGAATTTCCCAATCGTCCTGACTTCGCTTTCACTGTGGCACCACTTTGACTGTCGTTGCAGAAGCTCGCAAGACCGGGACATCCTGCATCAGTCTTTCAAAAAAGGCACCAGCGCGTTTTTCGCTTCGCTTGGCCAGATTGGAAGAAAGATCTGGTCCAACCATGGCGATGATGAGCCCGGTTTCCTCTGCAGTCCCTTTAAGGCTCAAGGGTATGACAAATCCGGCGCCACCGTTATCGGCCTGCAAGTATGGGGACAAATTACTCACCTCTCCCTTGCTGTCGACGAAAATCAATCCGAGGCTACCCGTTTTGGAGTCATATCCGGATATTCGCCCAGCCATGTTGTCGCCGTTAGGAACGACCGTACGCTGCATATCCAGTTGCAGTTCTGTTTTTGTGCTGCCCTGTGGTGTTGCTCTCAAAAACGCAATGGCGGGACATTGCGCATCGCTGACCAGATTGACCTGGATTTTTGCTTCAAATCCCTGCGTCTGAGTGAAGTCACTATCGAAACTAATAAAAGGTGGCGTTCTGGAAGCAAACCCTTCGATCACCGCTGACGTACTGGCAATCTGCACGGGTTGCAGATACATGCAGTCGTCGGCCTGGTAGCTGCCGACATATTTCCGAATGCGATCTTTTGGATCAAGAACAATCTTCGGCTTGTCCTCCCGCGGCGGAATCGGGGGAACGGTGTTGCCTTTTGAGCCATTCGATTTGATCGGGAGTACAGTGCCATTGGCACCTGAGCCATTTTCAGGTGAGGTTTCATCGTCAGGTGTCTTTGCGGGCTGCGTAGGTATTTCCGGCACATTGTCCCTGGGTGGAGCAACCAGAACCGGTTTTTGTTCCTGGTCTGGAACCGTCTGGCCGACAAGAAAATAAACGCCTCCTGCCCCAAGTCCCGCAAAACCAAACAACGACAGCGTAACCAGAATACGGCGCCCCCAATTTGCCTTGTGATCGGGTTGATCAAGTGCTGATTGTTCCGGTGGCGGGCCCGATGGTTTGATAATCGTGCGATCTTGAGTTGGACGGTTTAGCGGTGCACCAAGGGTCCATTCCGCGATTTCCGCCATTGACGCCGGGCGATTGGCCGGATCAGGTTGCAACATTGATTCCAGCAGCGGACGGAATCGGTTGTCGATCCCCTCAAGCGGTGGCAGGTGCCGGCGCTTATCAACAATTTGCGCCTGTGTGCCGCCCATGTCGATCTGCTTGCCCGTCAGCGCTTCCGCGATCACGAGACCAAGAGAATAAATGTCGCTGCGTGCCGTAACCTTAGCGTTGAAAATGCCGACCTGCTCAGGTGAAACATAATTCACCTTCCCTGCGAACCCGTCGCCAATAATCGTTGGACCGCCGGTGTTCGCTCTGGAGATACCAAAATCGATGATCTTGGCCTGACCGACATCACTGTTCTGCAAGATGATGTTGTCGGGCGATAGATCCCGGTGGATCACGTCCCGGTCGTGAACGGCCTGCAGCGCGGATGCAAGGCGAATGACAAGGCGATAGACCGCCTCAGGCTCCAGCGGACCGGCCTCAATTCTTGTACTTAGCGACGGTCCCCCGACAAATTCCATTGCCAGGTAATAGACTTCGAGCGTCGGTTCCTTTGCAAAAACAAAATATTGTGTCAGAGCGTCATGCTTCAATGAACGCAATATCTGGGCTTCGCGCTTGAACAAATCGAGGATCATGGGATCTCGAGCAAAGCTTGGAAGCAGGACTTTTATGGCGACAGGGTCTCCACTTTCGACATCTCGCGCCCGGTAAACCGTGCCGATGCCTCCATCAGCAATATGACCTTCAATCTCATAGAGATTGTTTAGCCGGGTTCCGGTCGGCAGCACATTTTCAGTTGGGCTCATCGGCTGACCGCTCCCTCATCGGCTTGTACACGATCAACGTCGACGATGACGACGGTCACGTTGTCCAACCCGCCTCCGTCCAGTGCGCCGTTCACCAATCCCAATGCAGTTGTGTTGAGCGCCCCGTTCAAGAGAACGGAACCTATCACGGCATCATCGAGGTGGCCGGTTAGTCCGTCAGAGCACAATAAAAATCTGTCACCTGGCCGAAGGTTTCCGGATACAAGCTCGAGTTCAAGATCAAGCCCAGATCCGATAGCTCGTGTGATGACGTGACGGCGCGCAAACGTTTTTGCCTCATCAAGGGTCAATACCTTCTGATCGATCAGTTCCTGAGCTTCCGTGTGATCGGTTGTCAATTGTTCCAGCTGGCTGTTTCGGAACCTGTAAACACGGCTGTCCCCTGCCCAGACACAGGCAAAATTTGTTCCGTAGATCAGAAGCGCAGCGATGGTGGTCCCCATTTGAGCACCGTTTGCGTCCGCTGCCGCACGCTCAATCCGATCCTTGGCGACAATCAACCGGCCTTCAAATTGATCCAGCAGGTCTTCGGCACTTTGCGGGAGCGTGATTGTTGTCAGAGATTCTCTTACAAGCCCTGAAGCGAGTGCACCGCAACTGAGCCCGCCGGCACCATCCATAACGGCAAAGACCCCTTTTTCTTCATCAACAAGATAAGTGTCCTGGTTTTCTTCCCGAACATTTCCGACATGAGTTAGCCCTAAAGCAAATCCGCGCAAGATTTCTTGAGTGCTTACATTCATCCTTGATGATCCTCCGGATTGTTTTGCCCAAGAGGTTTCCCTGCCGCTTCACCCTGCATCTCTTCGTCTTTGTAAGTCTCCGGCAATATCAGCCAGCGAAATTCACTTGCTGCCGGTATCCCTGAACAGGCAAATGAATAATCTTCGCGCCCTGCCCGACACCAGAATTCACAATTGCTTGCACCCTTGTTTTCTGAGTCGGCTTTCAGAGTTTTACTTGCACCAAGCGAAGTCGGATCCATTTCACCATCGGAATTTTCAAGCTCGGCAACCGATTGTCGAAATGAATGTAAATCGCTCTTTTCCTCAAGCGCGCTCAGGAGAACAGCTTCCAATTTCTCAAACCATTCTTCGGTCTGATGAGATAATTTGTTCTTAGGGCTTGCCGTGGCCATGACTGTCAGCGGAAATTTCCGGCCAACCCGATCAACGCTCGGCATCAGTGCTCCCGTTACAATCCCTTTGAGCGGGCTTCCTGTATCGCAAGGCTGCAGCCGGAAACGCCAAATTGGCATCGTCATGTAGGCCTCCTCCCAGGCATCCTTCAGATCAATTCTCGACTGTGCAATTCCCTTGATCAGGAATGGTTCCCACATTCTCAAAAAACCAACAGGACAGTCGTTTGTCAGAAAGTCCGCCTTTGCTGGCAATTTGCCGAAATAGCCAATGCCCATATCTTAAAAACTCGTCGGGCAAGTGAAGTCCCCCACGGCAGACAGGAAAAACGGGTTTGGTTTCGACCCCAACAAGACAGTGAAGGCGACCTGCCGGCCACCAAGGGTCTTGCGAATGACAAACTTCTTCTGGCCCGAGCTGACCCTGTTGGCCTTCACAAAACGGTAAAAGGCCCAATCTCCGTGGACTTCCTGCCGCGAGCGATAACCGGGAACTTCAGGTTGAACCACAAGTACCACCCGAGGCGTGGCAGTGTTGCTTGGCCAGCTAAAACTTGCTGGCAGTGGCTGAATTTCAGCGTTGAAACCAGGTCCGCGCGTCACCAGAACCAGATTGCCATTCACCTCGAGACTTGCAGCGTCCGCCTGTTGCGATAAAGATCTAGGCACGACTTGAAGCCCAACGGAAGGAAACGCATTTCCAGTGGGAAAAAACGCCTGCTTGATCAGGTCTGCGCGTTCAAACTGACGAAGTGTCGCATTGGATAGACGATCAGCTTGCGAGACTTCAGGTTTCCAGTTCCACGGACGTCCCGAGGTATCCACCAGTGCCTTCAGGTTTTGATCAAAAAACCGTTGCATGATCCCTGACGGCGAAAAGAGTTTGGCGAACTCGATCATTGGCACTTCGGACCGGCCATTTGTAAACGGGTATTTCCGCGCAACAATACTCCTGCAATCACCGACGACCTGTGACTTCAGCTTTTCATTCAGTTGTGTGATCGAGGTTTCCTTGAATTCCTCGTCGAATTCTTTCGCGGCACGAAGGATCAGCTTGTCAAAAGGCTGCGGGAAGCGGGTCGCATTGCTCCTGAGCAAAGAAGCCTGAATCTGCACATTGGAATTGGCCGTCTCGCTTTGCAGCGGGTTGTTGGCAACCACCAAAAGATTGTCGAGTATGTTCTTGAAGTTGAGAAGCAGCGCATCGATCTTGCGGCTGTTCTCCCCCTCAACCAACACATGGTAGGGACGGAAATGGTCTTCGATGGCCTTGCCGGGAATTATCGCGGGGCCACCGCCACCCACCGCAGAACCCAGAACATCAGAAACACCACCCGGTGCCAGGGCCTTGAGCCCGGCTTCCAGACCAATCCGTTTCAAACCGCCTGATGTGTCCAGAACATAGCGCTGAAAAACTTTCTGCGCGGCTTCAGAACCCGCATCCTTTGCGGCACCACCGGAAGCAACACCGGGTACACCACCGCCTCCCAGGTCTTTCGTTAGCGATGTCTCACCTCGAATACTCTCCAGTAATTGCACTACTGGCGACGTTGGTGCAGAAACCGCTTGAAGCGTTGTATAAAGCGGCTTGTCGTTGCGCATGGACTTGAACTTCAAGTTGCCAAGCGCCTCTTCCCAGGTTGCGATGAAATCCCGCGTATAGAGTGCCAGGATTTCACCTGGTAGCGACTGGTACTGATCTGCAAATGCATCAGCCTGCCCGATGTTACCGAAGACCCATTGGTCTCGCTCCAGTTCTTCCCGGATGCCGGCAAGGTTTGGCAAGACAGACAGGTGAAATCCGGGATAAGTGTAAAACTTGTCGACTGAAACCGTGTCGAGCGTATCGCCATTTTCAGTTTCAAACACGGTTATCATGTCCGGACCGCCACGTTGCTCGGCAATCCAGTTCTCGCTGGCAAGCCCTTTGGCTCGTGATTTCAATAATGCATAACCACGTTCGGCTAAGCTGACCCTTGCCAGCTCCCGCTGCACTTCGGCAACAAGAACACCATCGAGTTGGTTTGTCAGTATGTTGCCGCCGAAATCGAGATCCAGCATCGCTGTAATGTGAGTATTGAGTTCGTTGCGTAAAACTTCGCCCTGCGGTCCGGGAAAACTTAATAGAAAGTCAGCTCGGAATGAGTTCTGAATCTGGACTTTGTCAATTTCAGGTGCGTCGCCTGCAACCATCCTGTAGAGCTTGGCCAGATTGTACAGCGTATCAATGTCCTGGCCACCTGGTCCGGTTCTATTGTCCAGTACATCCGTCATTTGCTCTTCAATGCGCAAAAGCAGACGGGGGCGCAGCAGACGTTCCAGGCCGCTGCGATATGAAGTAATGCCCGCAGCTTCCAGCCGTTCGCGCTGACTGAGACCAAACTGCTCGGAGAAAGGCGTCGGGTCGTCGCGGTGATCGTATCCTGCAGGCAAACTTCTCAGCAGCGAAAGAATATAGGCGGTGTCGCGCAAACTATCGTCGCGCACAACCCGCTGATCTAGTACACCTTCCCCCTCCGCCCTAACGGCGGCAACCGCTTTGGCGGTTTCATCAATCAAAGCCTTGTTGTTCAGGTAACTGATCGCCCACAAGCTTCCAAGACCAATCGTCAGCAGCGTGATTGCTGCGTAAGCGCCGTAGCGTGCCGCTGTCGCCATCCTGACGGCCTGTCGGTTGTAAGAGACCCAACCGGCCTCACCGATAATCACTTTGGTCAGCAAATCCCGAAGAAAATAGCTTTTACCCTGCCCTGACAGAGCTGCTGCCTGGTAGGCGGTACCAAAGGCCTGGCTCATGGAACCAATCACCCGGTCAATCGCTGTCCCTGTCTGCGTACCTGAGGTAAAATAGAACCCGCGCAGAACTGCGTTCGGATAATACCGGCTCGGTTCAAAGACGGCGTTCAAAAACCCGGTGATCCGGTCTTTCAACGCAGCAACCTGCGTTGGAAATCCGTACAACATAAGACGGGCGCGTGGATCAGGTTCTGCCTGCAGCCTGTCGGCCATTTCCTCGTTCAAGCGCTCGATCAGCAAGTCAAATTCGATCGGTGTTTCGGCGACCATGTTTTTGTTTTTTTCACGAGTCTGGAACGTCGCTCCCCAAACAAGACTTCGCCGGCTTTCCGGATAGGAGCCAAAAAACTCCATAAACCCTGCGATCGTGTCGGCTTTTGTGAGCACCACATAGACGGGAAAATCTATTTTCAAGGTTTTATAGAGTTCAATCAGGCGCGCTCGGATCGCATCGGTATGCAATTTTAGCTCGGCATCTGAAAGCGTCATCAAGTCTTCCAGACTGATTGACACCATGACGCCGTTGACCGGTTGGCGTGGCCGCGCCTTGCGCAAGATTTTCAGGAACCCCTGCCAGGCTTCCCGGTCGTGCTCTTCGTCTGAATCCTGCGTGGTGTAACGTCCTGCTGTGTCGATCAGAACCGCATTTTCAGCAAACCACCAGTCGCAGTATCTCGTGCCGCCAAGACCTTCTAACTTTTGAGCCTCGCCCTTTCCCCTGGAGTTGGCAAACTTCAGTCCAGAGTGCATCAGCGCGGTTGTCTTCCCGGCGCCCGGTGGGCCGATCATCAAATACCAAGGCAGATCGTACAGATACGTGCGCGTGTTACCACTCGCGGTCTTCAGAGTTTTTAGCGCATCCTTCATGCGCTCAGACATGATCTGAAGGTCAGCCTCGCTGGCCTTTGGCTGCAATATTTCCTGTTCAAGAGCTCTATTGGCCGCAATGCGCTTATAGATCCTGTAAACCGTCCAGCCGCCGATCGTAAAAAGAATGAACAGGACAAGAAGCAAACGCACCCATAGAGGTTCAAACGGGCGCACACCGGCTATCGCCAGAAATGGTCCACCGAACCAGATCAGTGCGATGACTGCGAATATGCCTATCAGGATTGCCGTTATTCCGAGCCAGAATTTCATAGATACTGCCTTGTCCTGTGGTTGCCCCGGCTTTGAAAATATTAGTTGTTAACGAGCGGCCCCTTTGGTGGCGGTTTGAGAAATACTTCCACGCGGCGGTTAAGTGCTTTGCCTGCCCGGCTCGTGTTGGGGGCGATCGGCTCTTCAGCTCCTCTGCCTTCCACCGCGACCCGTTCAGGTGTTTGAAGAAGCGCCTGCATGACCGCCGCAACCGACTTCGCACGCTCAACAGACAAGTGCCAATTGGTAGGAAAGCGGGGATTGTTGCGGATCGGATCACTGTCCGTGTGACCAACAACAAGAATTTCTCCCCCCACCTGGTCGAGCGTCTGGCTGACCTGTTCAACTAAGAGCTGAAACTCTGGCCGCAAAGTTGCTGCTGCCACGTCAAATTGCGCGCGCATTCGCAGCATGATTGCAGGGCCAGCTTGCGAAATTTCCAGTCCATCCAAGCCTGCAAGCTGTTCAGACACTTTATCTATTGCCGAATCTTCAGGCGGAGGTGGTGGAGGTGGTGGTTTTGGTTGATACCCCTCCCTGGCCAGTTCAATTGGCCCGGTCGGATAAAGCGCGGCAGCCCGGCTCGCGATCACTTCACTCCCGCTTGCCAGCAAAAGCATCAAAGTGACGTATCCGCCCAACAACAGCGCCGCTGCAATGGCAATGACCGACCAGACAGGCACCGTGAAACCGGTCCTTCTCTGCAAAAGTTCAAGTCCGCGCCAATGCGGTGAAAGATCATCTCCTGCGCGAGGGCGCACACGCCTCAGGATCTCATGAAGATCACGGCGTTCCCGCTCAAGTCCTTGTTGGCCACCCTGAATTGCGCGGTATTTTCCGTAAAACCCAAGTGAAAGACAGGCATGCATCACTTCCAGAACGCCAAAATTTCGGCCAGGATCCTGCTTTGCCTTTTCCAGCAATTGATAAAACTCGACGCCACCGGTTGCCTGCCCGAAAAACTGCGTCAGCATGGAATATTGCGTCCATTGATGGCGGCCAGCTGACGGCAAGTTCTGCACAATATCGTCGGAAGTGGCGCACAACGCATAGGCTGAGGACTGAATTTGTTCGTCTGTGATACCGGCGCTGCGCAAGTCTTTTTCAAAAGTCTTGATAGCGTTGTAAACGTCCCGCATCAGAGCATCAAACTGGGCGTCGGTCATCGTCAGGTGCAACCGTCCCAACAGGAGCAAAAGCGGCGCCGCCGCTCTTGAAATCGGATTTCTGTTGGCGACACGTATCTGATTGATATCCGGGGTGTGCGCCAATTGGCCGGACGCTGGTTGTCCCCCCTGCCCTTGCGCCGCGCCCGCCTGTTGCGGTGGCGGTGCAGCCTCTCCGGTCGGAGGTGTTCTGAGGTCCGGTGCTTTCTGTTGCCCATACTCATAGCCGGTCGGTGTGGGCGCATAGGGATCAGGTCCAGCGCCGCCGCCGCCTTGCCATGGATCGGGCGCACCTGAAGGCTGGGCCGGCGGTGGCGTTTGCGGTGGGGCCGACGGCTGCCCTGGTGCAGCATTGGGTGGTGTCGCAGGTGGCGATTGCGGCTGTTGAGGTTGCTGTGGCGCGTTTGCAGGCTGCGTTTCTGTCCACCTTCCACCCGGATTGGGTCGGACGATCGTTTTGCCCTTGCGCTTGGAGACGCCAAAAGGATCGTCGTCATCTGACATCAGCGGCCCTCCCGGATCGCGTAGAATTCGAGCTGAAGCTCAGGCCAATTGCCTGAAAACTGAAGCCCAATCGCCGAATCCTGGCTGAATTCCCGCCAGAGCGGTGTCGTTTTGTCGAGCCTGAAGTAGACCCTATCAGTCAAAGCTCGTATCTGCGCGGGCGGAACCGGCATATGTATCAATGGAATGCCGGGCAGATTGGAGTAGACGATCTGGCGCATCTGCCCGAACGGTCCAACCTTGAAGAGACGTGGAAATTCGGTCTGGATCTCGGTCAAGGGTCTGCGCGCTGCAACTTCGATCACGAAACTTGCCTGCGAGAAGAGGTTCCTGTCGACAATTGTTGACTTGAATGCATTCGGCGCAAGCTGTTCCAGCGGCAGCCTGATTGCACGGCGGTCATAACCGGCTGACAGGAACGCCTGGATGTCGGCCAGCACAGGTTTGAAAATATCGTGCAATTTGTCGTGGTCGTAAACCGGATAGTTCCGTGCCCGGCGTTCATCGGTCGCGAAGGTCGCCAGTTCTCCTGCCAACTGCAGGAATTCCCCATAAAGTCTTTCAGGATGTACATATGCGGACTTGCGCATGTGCATCAGCATGGGATGACATCGGTTGAGCATCTGCAGCGTCAGATAGTCAAAGTTCTGCAAACCACCGCCTGCCGACGTATCGGCTGCATAACGTGCCAGTTCACTGAGTTTCCGCTCGACCCAACCGATCACCGAGTCGATCCAGCCCGTGACCACCGGGTGCACATGACAGGCCAATACGGGAGGCGCGAAAGTGCCGTCGGTGATGACAATCCTGTCTTTGATTTCCGTAACCCTGGCAACCGGCAGGCAGACATGACCAGGATGAGGTGTGGAGCGGATGGAATACATGAGCCGAGGATGGGCGACGTCGATTTCCTCTTCCTGGCGAATGGTGGAAGTTGAATCGATAATCGTTTCCCGGCCTTGAATGTAGCGCGTTGCGGCATCTTCACGGCCACTCGAAACCTCGACAGCATTAACTGTGGTCTCAGGTATCCCAAGCCAGACAATCTGACCGGCAGCATCTTCCGGTACATCTATGGCCGGTGGAGGTGTCCCATCGGCCGGGAAGTTGAATACGGTTCCGTCAGGAAATATTCCGCGTCCGTGGCGCAAAGCAAAACGACATTGCTGCCCGACGTCCTGGTCTATCTCGATATCTGAGAACCCCCAGGGATAGGGAGATGCAAGCCGAATCCGCTCATCCAGCAAATGTTCCGCGTAACGATCGCTTTGCTGAAGGTGGTGTGGCCGTAAAAATAGGCCTTCGGTCCATGCAACCTTGCTATACCATGACATTAAGGCACTGCTCCCATACTCAGAAGGCGCTTTACGCGCTCTTCAAACGTCAAATTTCTTTATTCAATGCGTTCGTGCACCTGCTCGATATCCTGACTGCTCAACTCCTCGTAGCCTTCTGTGAAATACTGCGTGAAAACGCCCACAAGTCCATCGTCATACGCACCAGACAGTGAGGTCCAACGCTGCTGCATCTGCTCCCAAAATTTTGCTTTCTGGTTTGCAAAGGCGCTCTTGGCGACCTGGTTTTCTTCTTCAATTGCCTTAGGGGACAAGGTTTCGTCGAAACGGGCAGCCGCCTTTTGCATGGCGGCATAAGTCCAGACATGATGCTTCTGGATATCCTTGAACGCAGCCGTCATGGCCTTTGCCATCGGCAAATACCCGTTTTCTTCTGCATTTTGCGATAGCATCGTTTGCAGCGCCGATTGCGCTGTCGGCGAAAATTTCAACGCATTGTTTCCGCTTCGACTAATCAGCGTCCGATTAGCGTTCCGTGTCATCGCCTTGACCTGACTGCGCGCCTGCAAAAGGCCCATCAGGTCAGACGTTACGTGTTGAAGAATTGAACCGAGTTCTTGTGCGAATTCTTCCGGGTCGCGGTCTTGAAGTATTGTTTCCGGAATACCCGCTCCTTCCGCAAACGCCTTGATAAAATCAACGTTGGATTTCAACGGCTGGTCTTTATCAGGCCCTTCCATGACGTCTGCTTGGTTGGTGCTGGGTTCCGAACCAGCCGGTTCTTCCTCGCCGGGTGGCTGTGCCGAGGCACCTACGGGTTCCTCTTGAACCACTGCAGGTTGTTCCGGAACCGGGATTGAACCGGGGTCAGGTGCACTTGCCCAATCGGGAGCCTCTGGAAAAGGAGAGGCGGCAGCTGGTGCCGAGACCTTAGGTTTCTCCGCCACAGGCTCAACAGGTCTAGCAGGTGCTTCGGATTCGCCAAGATCCGGCATATTGAACAAAGGTTGCTCAGGTGCCGGGTCCACTGTTTCCATCGGTGGTGGGGGCACCGGCGCTGGGGACACCGATGCTGAGCTTGTGTCGGGTTGAGAAAAATGGGGGGCCGGAGACGACTCCAAAGGCGTTGCCAGGTGCGGCTGCGCTGCAAGATGGTCAAGAGGATCTGCTTGCGCCGGTCTCGCGGTGTCCTTCGATGGCGTCTGCGGCTGAGGATCATAAAGCCCGGGATCAGCGCTCCCCCAACCATGGCCGTTTTGCCCCCATACGCTGTCCGCTGGTGTACCGATGCCAGGTGCTGACGAGGGAGGTGCGTGACGCCCTTCCATCCCAGGTGCAGCATCCCATGGTCCACTGGCTTCCTGTGCTGGGTAAGGCGCCGGTTGCGCAGGAGCATGTGGCGGAGGCCAGGCAGGATCAGGGGCTTGAGAAGGCGCTGTTTGAGGTGGGTTCCAGGCTTGAGCTGACGGCAAACCTTCCGCTGGCCCAGCCACGCTGCTACTGAGGCTTTCTGATTGCTCCAGGGCGACCGATATTATGTAGTCGCCGATCATCAATTTGTCGCCAGCTCGCAGCGCATGAGCCTTGTCCATGCGATTGGGGCTGCCGTTTAGAAATGTCCCATTGGTGGAAATGTCATAAAGTACAAACCGGCCGTCTTCAAACCTGACTTCACAGTGTTTGCCCGAGATCACCCGCTGCGGGTCGGGTAAGCTCCAGTCGAGATGTTCATGCCGGCCGATATCAAAACCGCGGTCGGCACAGCTGTAGGACACCTGGCCACCGGATTCCAGCCGGTCAACATTTTCAATCTGGAGCGTTATGCGCATTCAGGCAATTCCTCCGGTTAGATCAAGTCACGGCCGCGGCCGGTTCACGAAGGCTAACCACTGGCATGGTACTCCCTTTTGCAAACGAAAGTCCGGCAGACAAGCAAGAATTTAGCGCATCTTGCCGCTTCGCTGGCACTAAAGTCCCAATCGCAATTAATATGGCAGTGTGTACGGCTTTTGCAGTCAGGTCATCAGGCATCTCAACCCGGTGGTCGAGGTTTGGTGACAACGAACCACCCGACCAGCCTGCCGCCAGACCGATCCATACTGCTGCATGGTCACCCTTGGACGCCTCGGCTGCTGTATGTACGGCAACACGGGCTTCCTCATCGCCATCCCGCACCCAGGTTTCGCTCAATGAAAGAATTTCCAGATCGGCATCATTCTTGGACTGGTCCAGTCCTTCAACACATTTCATTCCCCACCAAACGGACTCCCGTTTTGGAAGAACATGCGCAAAATAGGCAATTGCGGATATGGGTGTAGAGCCTTGCAGAAGCTCCTTGGCGTAGTCTTCAGGGGCGACATCAGATAACGGCTCCGGAACTGTCTCGGACAGTTCCGGATAGGTCTCAAATACCTGACTTGCTTTTGTAAAGCGGATACGAGATCCCAACTGCCCTACTCCATCACTAATTGTTGCAGCAAATTCCGGGTCACGGTGTTAGTTGATAAGGACCAATCCGCCCTTCAGTTTCAACAAAGCACTGCCTTCTACATTCGTCATTGTGCCTTTTGCATTGAGTGTGCCAAAGGCGGTCACATCAATCATCGGCGACTCGATCTTTATCGACGCAGGTGTCATCACGATTTTGCTGGCACCGCAGATAAATTCAATCTTAACCCCTGCGGTCACCTTCCAGTTCATGCCTATTTCTTCAGTCGTATTCATGCCGACCGTCTCAGTGCGGTCGACGTCAATTTGTGTTTCACGGCAGTTTTTGACATGTAATTTTTCGTCATTTTCAATGACGGTCTCCATGTCCTTTTGCGCGTGAGTGCCGATGAGCTCCTGACCTGAGGAGTCATCGAAAATAAACTCATTGTATCCACCGCCGCCAACGGTCGTATTGGATTTAACGCCGGATATGTTTTTATCGCCAGGCAAGGAATACGGCGGCATGTTGTCCCCATTATAGACCGTTCCGATAACGATCGGCTGGTCGGGGTCTCCCTCCAGAAACTGAATGATGACCTCCTGGTCGATCCGAGGAATGTAGACACCACCCCATTGTTTGCCGGACCACACTTGAGCCACACGCACCCGTCTGGATTGCGTTTTGTCACGATCCCAATGGAATTCGACCATGATCTGCCCATACTCGTCCACATCAATTTCACCCTGACCAACGACTTTGGCAGTTTGTGGCCCTGGGATCCGCGGTTTCCGCGTCAGCGCCGGTGTCCTGAACGGGATATCGGTCGAAAGTACGTCATAAGTTCCGGTGTAGGCTTCGCCTTGTGCACCCCCACTTCCGGATCTGTATTGTTCGGTAATGATCTTGTGGCTCGCTCTTACTACAAGGTACTCCTTGTTTTGAGGTCCGTGCGAATGATCCTTGAGCGTGAACAATCCGCCAGCGAATAGGCGCGGAACTTCACCCGCTGTCTCTATGCGTTTGTCAGCAGCCTGTTCAGCTTCAAGTCGAATGTTACTGAATTTGGTACCCTTGTCTTTTTCGATGTAACGGCCAGGATAATCGTAGTGCTCCAGAGACCCTGCCCTGTAGGCAGATCCAGCATCACGATCAGCTTCAAGCGATGCACTTGGCTTTTCGAAATCGTAATCGTTTACAGCAAACTTCCCAGTCCGGAATTTTCGCGAAGGTACCCAATGATTGAAATGTTCCTCGTCCCGCTGGCTATCGCCACCGAGGGGAATAAAGGGAATTGTCGGATCGCCCTTGATCGGGCTGTAGGACGACTTTGAATCCGCCAGGATCATGGTGTGCTTACTGTCTTTGTGTTCAAAGAAATAGGAAATGCCGAATTCTTCCATCAGGCGGCAACAAAAATCGTAGTCGGACTCCCTGTACTGAACGCAATAGTGAATTTCATCATAGGATTCTGTCAGTTTATCGCTGTGATCCGCGAAGTCATGTTCGCCAAGAACTTCGGAAATGATGTCGGGAGCTGATTTATCCTTGAAAATCCTGCAATTGGCATTCTTTGTCAGTAACCAGAACCAGGGCCGGAGTGTGAGCTTGTAGATGTAATAGGAATCCTTGTGCCCCATCCATCTGGCGTCTGTCAGAAGACCGTCGAAAAACCGCTCATCGCCATTGTTGGTGACCACTTTAACAGTCATGTGTGTCGCGATCGCCTGGTCAAAGTCCAGATCTTCCTTCTGACTGACAACTTCGAGGCGGATTTCAAAATCGTTGCTCACACCTTCGTCGCATTCAATGGTGACGACGGAGAGCTCATCCTTGCCAAACACCGAAGTCAGCTCGGCCATCCGGTTCTTTTGTCTGAGTTGTCCTAAGGCCACGGAGTTCTCCTCGGAAATACAGCGATTTATAACTTTGGCGGCGAAATGCAGCCATCAGTCAAATACCTATGGCGTTTCCGACTAAAATAATGTGCTCAACAACACAATTGTTGCAAATACTTTAAACACCATTCGGATAGCCAACCAAGCGTTCAGTCACAAATTACGCAAATGAACTGGATGCATCATCCAGATTATGCTGGTAAATTGGCCATCATAGCGAGATCATAGTCGGGCCAATGCTCTTGCTTCTTACTAAGAAAACGACATACTGAATTCAAAATGCATTTTAGTGACTTTCGCCACATTAATATTCACTCAATCTGGCATGATGATTATCGAAACGCATTGCGATCTCGCTTTCGCGCACTCCAAAAGGGAGGATTGAATTCGTGAGCAATATCATTCATTCATCAAGCCGGAAAATCTCCTGGCACACCAACGCTGGCCGCTTCCTGGTACCAGTTGCTTTATCCTTGGCAGTCGCTGGTTTTGCCACAATGCCACAAACCGCTGTTGCACAGGATGCTACATACTCGGCTGATGAAGTCAGTCGCCATTTCAAGCAGCTTAAAACACGTTCCTTGAAACCGACAGGAACAACACGCGCCCTGTGTATCGGTACGCGGGATGAGTGCGATCAGAACGACGCGCGAGAAGGTAGTGGCCAAATTGCGGTTACACCGGAAGCCTCTGGCTCAGCAGACAATCAGTCAGCAAACGCGCTTACGCCTGACCCTGAAACGAAGGCGATTGGAGAAGGGTTTAATCTCCTTGTTTCCTTTGAATATGCATCCGCCCGTCTTAGCCCGACAGCAAGAGCTAACCTGCGTGAATTTGCCAAAGGGATTGGCGATCCGGACTTATCCGGTACAGCATTCGTCATTGAAGGTCACACCGATGGTATTGGGTCGGTCTCCTACAATCAACGCCTATCGGAAGACCGGGCCCAGGCAGTTACGGAATATCTAGTCTCATTGGGAATTGGCCGGAATCGTCTGAAAACAGTCGGTTATGGAAAAACAAGGCCAAAAGTTGCAGACATTAATGATCCCACCAACAGGCGGGTCGAGAGCAAGATGGTTCTCGAATAGGAATACAAACGACATAAAATGCCAGCCGGATTATTCCGGCTGGTCGCGTCTCGGGCTGGGGAAAACGAATGAAATTTGATCCAGAGAGCTATGGCACAGAGATTTCTCCGGGCGCCGGCTGCGGACCAGATCTCTATGACACAGAACCTGCTTTCGCGGCACTCATGGATTCGTGCGAGGAGATGCTGCCCGAACGGTTCAGTGATTTTGATCGCTCCGAAATCGACTTTACAGATATTTTCACGCAGATGGATGGGTTTCTGAAGCAGTCCAGGGATCTGAGGCTCCTCATCCTGCTAGCTCAATTTGCGCTCCTCAGCGGTCAACTGCACCTTTTTGCAAACGCCGTCCGAATCGTCCGCAAGCTTCTTGAGAATCACTGGGATGAGGTTCATCCGACTGACGCGGACTTCGGGCACATGGAACGTATGGGCGCACTGGAAGCGCTCAACAATCGTCCGACTGTTACGCTGCCCCTTGAGTCTGCCCCATTGCTCAAGACCCGCAGAAGCGGCCCCATCAGCTACCGTGCCATCCAGATTGCTGCCGGACACGCCACGGCTCGTCCCGACGAACACACGATTTCTCTCGGCGCCATCGAAGCTGCGCTTACTTCTGGTGAACTGGAGCAGGAAACAATTGACGAGTTGTTGGCAGACCTCGCAGATATTCCAAGCGAACTGCAGGCAATTGCGGAAATCAGCACCAAAAAGCTCAAGGAAGCAGAAGCCAAGGCGGCACCTCCAGATTATGAGCATCTCTGTACGCTCCTTCAGGAGATCAACACGGAGTTCAATACACGCCTGGGCCGGTTATCGCCCGAAAGTGAAGAAGAGGAAGGTGAAAGCGACGAAGACCGGAGTGGGTCGGAGGATGCAGAAGGTATAACAGCTCAGACGGATATCCAAAATGCGGCGCAGGCAAAATTAATCCTTGAAGCCATCGAGGAATATTTCGCATCAAGAGAACCTTCGCACCCCGCCCTGTTTCTGGTCCGTGAGGCCCGTGGTCTTGTCGGCAAGTCATATCTGGATGCGTTGAAAATCCTGATGCCACGTAGATTTGACGATGTGGCTCTATTGCTCGGGACTAGCGGCCTTCAATTATCCAATGACCGTCTGACCGACCTCAACGAAAGCGGGTCGGAAGACCTCGGAGACATTGATGGCTTCGCAGTGATGGTCATTGAAAACCGAACAGAAGCCATGCGCGGAATATCGGCGGTCAAGGGCTATTATTCAGCAAACGAACCCACAAGCCCAATTCCACTTCTACTGGATGAAGCACAAAATATGAGTTCAGGTTCTTTCACGGGTCTTCTCAACCTCTTTCTGCGACCAGAGGATGAATAGAATGAAAATGGATCAATAAAATCAATCATCCTACCCCAGGGTTCAGAAGCTTCTTTCTTGACACGGCGGACTAACAGGTCCTCAATATTTAAACAAAAAATTCTAAAGCGGCGATCATGTGACTGTGATCACTTTCTACACTCAAAATTCGCAGTACATAGAGAACAACGAAGCAAGGCGCATAAACAAAAATTAAAAACATTACATGCCCTGCGTGAGTATTTGACTGAATTTGGCCAACACTGGATCAGGCCAAGAAAATGAAAGGCAAGTACAATGGCATCGAACAGCGGGCAAAGCTTTATTAAACGCAACAGGCCACCGCGGGTTCACATCTTCTATGAAGATCCATTCGACGCGGAACAGAAAGTCGAATTGCCCTTTGTCATGGGCGTCATGGCAGACTTATCCGGTGACAACCCAGGCGTTGATAAATCGGACATCGATGAGCGGAAATTGCTCGACATCGACATGGACAACTTCACCAAACGAATGGAAGCCATTGAACCTGGTACTTCCTTCACGGTGAAAGACAAGATTTCCGGTGAAGACAACACAAAGATGAGTGTCCAGCTTCGCTTTAAAAGCATGGATGATTTCACACCGGGGAAAGTTGCTGAACAGGTCCCGGCACTGAAGAAACTCCTGGATGCACGGCAGAGCCTTGCCGCTCTGCGCACCATGATGGACGGGCGTGTTCAGGCAATCAGCCAGTTGGAGGAACTGACGCGCGATCCGGCTTTGATGCAAGCTCTGGCTCAACAGATAGAGACAGAGCAGCCAAAATCCGGCGACGAAGCTGCAAATGGCGACGATACCGAGGAGGCGTAAATGAGCAACACTGACACAAGCGCTCAAACAGGTGGCGCAGCTGCTGGCGAAGTCGCGGGTGAAAAAAGCCCTGAGGATTTTGCCTCTATCCTGAAACAGAATTTTCGCATCAAGAGCGAAAACGACACAGCGAACCAACTCGTTGACAACGCGATGTCGACATTCCTGGCGGAGGCTCTCTCAGACCAGGCGCTCATCAAGGATGATGTCTATGACACCATCGACGAGATGATTGCCAAGCTGGACGAAAAACTGTCGTCGCAAGTGAACGAGATTATCCACGCACCGGAATACCAGAAGCTTGAGAGTTCCTGGCGCGGACTGGATTATCTGGTCCATCAATCGGAAACCGACGCGACTTTGAAACTGCAGTTCTTAAACATCTCCAAAAGTGAACTGGCAGGCGTGTTCAAAAGTTATCGTGGCGCCAAATGGGATCAGAGCCCGCTGTTCAAACAAATCTATGAAGCTGAATTTGGTCAGCTTGGCGGACAGCCCTATGGTTGCCTCGTTGGTGACTATGAGTTTTCCTATGATCCGCAGGACATTACAGTTCTCCGTGGCATGGCAAAAATTGCAGCAGCAGCGCATGCACCTTTCCTGGCGGCAGCAAATCCGCAACTGATGCAGATGGAAAGCTGGACCGAACTTCCGGCCAAACGCGACCTTTCCAAGATCTTCGACACTGAAATTCATGCCCAGTGGCGAACTTTGCGGGAATCCGAAGACGCACGTTACCTCGGCTTGTCCTTGCCACGGGTACTGGCACGCCAACCCTATGGCGCCAAGTCCGACCCGGTCGAGGAATTCGCGTTCGAAGAAGAATTCGAAGAGGAAAGCCACGACAATTACGCCTGGATGAATTCCGCCTATGCGATGGCTGCAAACATCAACCGCGCCTACAAGGAATACGGTTGGACCGTGCGCATTCGCGGTGTCGAGAGCGGCGGGTTGGTTGAAGAACTACCTACTCATGTTTTCGAAACAGATGACGGCGGTGTTGATCAGAAGTGTCCTGCTGAAATTGCTATTTCAGATCGACGCGAACACGAGATTTCCCGCTTGGGTCTGATCCCGCTGATCCATCGCAAGAATACGGACCAGGCTGCCTTCCTGGGGGCCCAATCTGTGTTCAAACCCCGGCAGTTCTCCGGGCCCAACGGTAAGGATGCCACTGCATCTGACAATTTGTCCGCACGGTTGCCGTATATGTTCGCGACCACCCGTTTCGCCCATTACCTGAAGGTTATGGTGCGTAACAAGATCGGATCAACCAAGGAATCTGCGCAACTGCAGAGATGGTTGAACGACTGGATCATGGACTATGTCGATGGTGACCCAGACAATTCGACAGAGGAAACCAAGGCACGCAAACCACTTCGGGAAGCCAAGGTTACCATCGTCGATGACGAAGAAAACCCGGGTTACTACAGAGCGCAGTTCTTCCTGCGTCCACACTATCAACTGGAAGGCATGGACATCGGTATGAGCCTTGCTTCTCGCATTCCACAAGATGGAACCTGATTTTACGAATTGCCGATAGGACGGTGTCCCGCCCTATCGGTAGGCATCCCACGCGGATGCAGCCCGGCCTGCCGGGCGGAGGTACAAACGAGACGCGAATGCGCCTAGGGGTTTGGACCGCGTGGTCCGAGGTAGTTGTCAGAAATAGGAAGCACGTCTCCAGGGAAAAACCCCTGGTCGTCAACAACTTAAAGGATCTTTTAAAATGGCTGTCGATTTTTTTCTTGAGCTTGAAGGTATCAAAGGCGAAGCACAGGACAAAACCCATAAGGACAAGATTGATGTCCTGTCCTGGTCCTGGGGCGCATCCCAGTCCGGCACCACCCACATGGGCGGCGGCTCTGGTTCAGGCAAAGCACATTTTCAGGACTTGAGCATCACAAAATACGTCGACAAGTCGACACCTGTGCTGCTGCAACATGTATCCACCGGTAAGCACATCACCAAAGGTACAATGTTTGTACGTAAGGCTGCTGGTGATACTCCGTTGGAATACATCAAAATTGAAATGAAGGACATTATTGTTACCAACGTTTCAACCGGCGGCAGCGGCTCAGATGACCGCATTACAGAAAGCGTTACGCTTAACTTCGGTGAATACAAGTACATCTACACCGAACAGAAGCCAGACGGTTCAAAAGGTGCTGCACCAGAATTTGCCTGGGACATCGCATCAAACGAGAAAAAATAGGTTTCTCCAAATGTTGGTTGTCGCCTGCTGTGCGGCAGCCAGTTCCCTCGAAAAATGGTCCGGCGGTCCTGTCCAAAATTCTGGATTTTCTGCTGCCGGCCATTCAAGTTACCATTTCAGGGCAGCTGCAAGCGTGGGGTTAGCCAATGGCTAAATCAAAAGTGAAAATGCACTCCCCGTTGATGTGGGCCTTCCGAGCAATGGACGACCCGGACTTCAAGGCGGCGCAAGCTCGCCAAAAGGAGGATGAGGCCGGAAAGAAACTTCGATCCGGTCGGCGCCTTTCTCGGGCATTCGGTATTTCTGAACATACTCTTCTCTCCGAAGTTCGCCGCGACCTTCAAGCACTCCTGAATACCGTCAATCTAAACTCATCTCAGAACCTGTCCGATTTTCCAGAGGTTGCAAACTCCATCATCAACTTCGGTCTGCCGGATCTGTCTGTTCATATCGTCGACACAGTTCGAATTTCGAAGCTCGCTGAGGATATTCATCAAGCGCTTGTCCGATTTGAACCGAGAATGAACCCGCGCACCCTCAAAGTCGAACGAGATGAAGCAATTGAAAGCGATACTTTTAAAGTTCGTTTTCTAATCAAGGCCGAAATACGATGTGACCCTGTTCGCGTCAGCAGCGAATTTATAGCAGATGTCGATCCAGCCTTTGGTCGGATCAAAATTATTGGGGCGACTGCATGAATCGGGAATTTCTGGATTTATACAATCAGGAACTTACTTATTTGCGTGAACAGGGCGTGGCTTTCGCCGAGGCCTATCCTGCTGTAGCTGAGCGATTAGGTGGACTGCTGGAAGACCGGACGGATCCCATGCTTTCTGGCCTTCTTGAAGGTACAGCATTTCTGGCGGCACGCGTTCAGCTGAAGATGAAACACGAATTCTCCGAATTTACGTCGAACCTGTTCGAGCAGCTCTATCCGTCTGCACTTGCCCCGATTCCCTCCATGGTTCTAGCTAGCGTCACCCCAAAATATGGCGATGCCAATTTGCGCAACGGCATCAAGATCAATCGGCATGCACCAATGGAAGCTGTCTTTCGAGAACGCCAGGGGGAAGTCCGTTGCCGCTTCACGCTCACTTCTCCAATCACGCTGACACCACTTGAACTGACTGATGCCAAGTATCTTAGTTCGGCTGCTCAGATTTCCGGTCTCGGCGCCGAAATGGCAGAAGACCGCCGGGCAAGAGCGGGATTGTCATTAACACTGACCCACAGAATGGCCGAAGACCCTGAGAACGAGGTTTCGCCCGAAAAAGCGCTGAAAAAGCCTGAATATCAGGTCGCTGGTTGCAGGATTGATGACCTGCCCATTCGGTTGACCGGACCGCAGGACTTGGCGGCAAAAGTCTATGAACAAATTTTTGGCCATACCATCGCCCTTTACCTCAGAACGGAAGATGCATTCGGTCAGGCGAGCTTGCAACGCTTGCCAGTAAATGCGATCGGACAGCTTGGCTTTGATGAGGAAGATGCGCTTTTGCGCAACGACCGAAGGTTGTTTACCGGCTTCGACTACCTCCGCGACTATTTCAATTTCCCGCGCAGTTTTCTTGGGTTTAACCTCACCGGCTTGCGTAAGTATCTGGACCGCGTCAATGCAAAGTCCTTTGATCTGGTGTTCATTTTCGATGAGGCAGACACTCGCCTGCCTTCACATGTAGAACACAAGATTTTTTCCCTCCACACCGCGCCAGCAGTGAATTTGTTTGAACGGCAAACAGATCGGGTCCCAATCAAAAAGGGGCAACACGAATTTGCCGTCATTACTGATCGAACACGCCCACTGGATTATGAAGTTCACGCGGTCACGGAGGTGAATGCTCATTTTTCCGGCGGTGAAAAACGGGCAGTTGAACCGCTTTACAGTGTTGCGCCAGACACCGATAAGGCTGGGCACGAATGGTTCTATACCATCCGCCGCCTGCCCAGGCGGCAGTCTTCCACCGAGATTCGGCGCATGCAACCAAGTCCATATATCGGAACGGAGACATTCATCACGATCTCCAGTGGTGCGCAAGCAGCCGCACTGCTTCAAAGTGGCGACAAAAAACTTGCAGAGCTTTCCTTGAAAGTAATGGCGTCAAACAGGTCAATCGCTGCGGATCTCCCGGTCGGGAACAATCAGGGCAAAGGCGAAATTGGCGACTTTCGTATTCTTGAAGATGTCAGCCTAAAGGTCGAATGCGTTTCCGGACCGACAGCTCCAAGGCCGCCTCTCCTTTCCTATAATGAAAGACTTGGCGAAGAAGGCCACTCCGGCGCTATTGCCTGGCGTTTGATCAATATCCTTGCGCTCAACCACACAGGCCTGGTTCACGATGCAGCCGGTCAAGACGGGAGCTCATTCCGGGACATCTTGAGTGTCTTTGCGCCGTTATCGGAGAATGTCGCGGATAGGCAGGCTCAGTCTGTGCGTTCAGTTTCAACGCGCCCGGTCGTTAGAAGGCTTCAGCAGAAGTCCGGCACCGGTGTGGCACGTGGTCTGGAAATCACAATAACTCTGGACGACAAGGCGTTTGAAGGCACCAGCGCCTTCCTCATGGGAGCAGTATTGGACAGGTTTGTCGCCGAATACGCGTCGATCAATCATTTCACGCAATGTGTGATTGCAACGACCGATCGCGGCACTATCATGAAATGGCCGCCCAGAATAGGAGCGCAAGGCATCCTATGACCGGCGCAGACGATAAGGATCAAACCACCAAGCAAAAGAAGCGGAAGCGCGCGTCAAAGCGCGATAAAACCGTTGTCGAATTTTCGGGTTCAAAGTCAGTGGTTTGGCCAAGTGAAGAGGATAACTCCTACTCTGAAATCGTGACCTCAGAAATCCAACAATCGGCGACAGAACCCGACAAAACGATAATATTGCGCACGCCTAAATCGGACGCTTCTTCAAAGGCAAAAGTTCCGGAAACACCGTCGCACTCCTCGGCATCTGAGGAAACATCACCCTCACCTGCCCCTCCGGACAGTGAAACCAATACGCCAGTGGAAGTTCGCCAGGAGCCCGAAGAAGAAACGCCGCCTTCCGAACCCAGGATAGAGGTCCCGGTTCAACATCAGTATGCATCCCTGTTGGCAGCTCTAAGCGCACGAATTGAAAAGCACCCGGGCGGACATGATCTACTAGCGGTCCTGCGCATGCTTGAGGGCCAAACAGCACCCGGCGCCAAGACTTCGGGCATCGACAATAAAAAATCTGACGAACCGGCCCCGCCACGGATAGGAAAAAGCCGCCGCTCAATGGAGGACATTGTCCGCTTTGGCCAGGACCCATCAAGTGAATTTGCACCTTCGACCATCGAACGCGCCACGCGCGACGGCGATGGTGGTCTGGTCCTGCTGGAACGTTTCCTCGGTCTCCTAGGTCCTCAGGGCGCCCTGCCTTCTGCCTTCACGGACGAAGCAATCATGCGGGGACTGAAAGGCGAAGATAGTTTCCCGCGGTTCCTGGATGTCTTTAATAATCGTTTCATTCAGCTGTTTTTCAGGGCTTGGGCGGACGCCCGACCGATTGTTCAGCATGACCGTCCGGACGATGACCGCTTTCTTGCCTACATTGGATCGTCCATCGGTGTGGGTTCTCCGATTTACCGCGACCTTGACCGCGTCGATGATCGATTGAAGCTGCTTTATGCCGGACTGACCTCCGCCAAATCCAAGAGCGCAATCCGCCTGAAATCGCTGATTACTGGTGTCTTCGGTGTCAAAGTCGAGGTGGATCAGTGCGTTGGCACATGGCTTCATCTGGACAAGGACGATCAACTCAGTTTGGGCGGGTTCGGGCCGGGCGGCGCAGGACAGCTCGGAGCTGATACAATTGTCGGTGCCAGGGTTTACAGCGTAAGCGACAAGATCCGAATACGGATATTCACTGGTTCGCTTGACGAATACCGGAAGTTTCTACCGCCAACGCGAACCAAACCCAATCCATGGACCGAAAAACTCTTCGATCTCATCGACTTTTATCTGGGTCTCGAGATTGAGTACGAAATTGAACTTGCCCTGCCAAAGCGGTGTTCCTCTGCGGTTCAAATGAACCGGAACAATTCCGCAACGCTTGGGCATATCGGGTGGTTGAAGCCTGCCGCCGCAGAAACAGATATCTTGGAAGAAGCGGAACTTGAAGACGAAGAAATGCTGACTGACACACGCTTCCGGCCGGTGCGCCGGCACACCACCGTTTATCAATAGATCGCAAGTTTGAAAGGCCGACACCATGAGTGACATTCTGGTAGAAACCGTTGCCAACAAACTCACAACCGTAAGCTACGAGTGCCTTGAAAAGGCGATGCGGCTTACCAAGAGCTCCGGCCATCGCCACCTGGAGGTCTTGCATTGGCTCTACTACCTTGTACGGGACGAAAACACCGACCTGGTTCATATTCTTGGGCATTTCGGGATCGACGCAGGTGTCGTTCACACAGATCTACAGCAGTCCATATCTGAGTTGAAAATCAATCAGACCGAGCTACCCTCAATGGCAGCACCTTTCCAGGAATCGCTTGAACGCGCCTGGTTTGAAGGGACACTTCGCTATGGGGACTATAAAATCCGCTCAGCCTACGTCCTTATCGCAGCCATGGGCGACAAGACCACATGGCGTCAGTTCCTCAGCTATTCCTCAGCCCTTGCGGACATCAACCGGGATGTCTTGGTTCGCAATCTGGATAGCATTGCCGGTGCATCCGGTGAGACAGCTGCCCGCCCCATTGATGGCTCTGGTCCGAAGGCTGCGGTGCAAGGCGGTGCAGGTGATGGCGCTGAAAGTGCTCCCGGCAGTGGTGTGGGTGAGGACGCACTTGCGCAGTTCACTGTGGACTTTACCGCGCGTGCACGTGCAGAAGAGTTCGACCCGATAGTCGGGCGCGACGAGGAAATTCGCCAGGTCATCGATGTTCTGATGCGCCGGCGGCAAAACAATCCAATCCTGACCGGTGAAGCAGGCGTCGGCAAAACGGCCATCGTTGAGGGTTTTGCGCAGAAAATCGTCGCCGGCGATGTCCCGCCTTCCTTGCTTGGCACACGGTTGTGCGCACTTGATCTTGGGCTGCTGCAAGCGGGTGCATCGATGAAAGGCGAGTTTGAAAAACGCCTGCGGGCCGTCATTGATGCTGTCCATGCATCCATCGTACCCACTATCATCTTCATTGACGAAGCGCATACGCTTGTTGGTGCCGGTGGCGCTGCTGGTACCGGCGATGCCGCCAACCTTCTAAAACCGGCACTGGCACGTGGAACATTGCGCACTGTTGCCGCGACAACCTGGTCTGAGTACCGCCAGCATTTCGAAAAAGACCCGGCTCTCACCCGACGTTTCCAACCCGTCCAGGTGGATGAGCCGGATGAGGAGAAATGTTTTGCCATGGTACGTGGCCTTCTCGGACCTATGGAAGAACACCATCAGGTTCGCATTCTGGACACCGCAGTACGATCTGCCGTATCGCTATCGCATCGATACATTCCCGCCCGGCAGCTGCCGGACAAAGCAGTCAGCGTGCTCGACACGGCCTCGGCGCGCGTCAACATCTCTCAAGCGGCACAACCGGCCAAACTTTCTGATCTTGTCGCTAAAAAAGGTTTCCTGGAGACAGAAAAGCAGGCGCTCACCAACGATACGGAACTGGGAATGGAGCATCAGGAACAGCTTGATGCACTGGATACCGCGATCGAAGGAACAGAGACAGACATTGAAAACATCCGCGGCGAATGGGAGCGAGAGCGCAAACTGGTCGCCGGTATCCGCAGGTTAAACGCCGCACTGACGAAATTGAAAGGCGGTGATCCAGCGCCCCATCCAGAAAGCGCGGATATCGAAGATCCGGAGCATGATGGACAGGCTCTTGTTTCCATTGACGAGATTGATCTCGACCTGGATGTCGACCTGGAGAGCGAAGACGACATTCGAACCGCGCTGAAAGATATGCGCGCTGAACTTTCAGAAATCCCGGAAGACGACCGCATGGTCTACGCCTATGTAGACGACGAAGCAGTTGCCAGCATCATATCCGACTGGACCGGAATTCCGGTTGGACGCATGGTTCAAGACGAAATGCAGACTATCTTGAATCTCACCGAGAGCCTGAACAAGCGGGTGGTCGGCCAGGCCCATGGGCTGGCAATGATTTCCAAGCGCATTGAGACCAGCAGAGCGCAACTTGGCAACCCGGACAAGCCAATTGGCGTATTCATGCTCTGTGGGCCGTCCGGGGTCGGCAAGACTGAAACCGCGCTGGCGTTGGCTGAAACACTCTATGGTGGTGAGGAAAGCCTGATCACCATCAATATGTCGGAGTTTCAAGAAGCGCATTCCGTTTCCGGCCTGAAAGGAGCACCTCCCGGATATGTAGGATACGGTGAAGGTGGACGCCTGACGGAAGCCGTTCGGCGCAAACCTTACTCCGTGGTGCTGCTTGACGAGGTTGAGAAAGCCCACCCGGATGTGCACGAAATTTTCTTCCAGGTTTTTGACAAGGGCTGGATGGAAGACGGCATGGGCCGGAGGATCGACTTCCGGAATACGCTTATCCTGCTGACTTCAAATGTTGGCACCGACACCATTATGAGTGCTGCCAGTCACATGTTGGATGCACCAATTTCCGACGACCCCTCTCAGGCGGCATCGGACCCCAATGCACCTGATCCTGAACAGCTGGCCGAGTCGTTAAGACCCGCGCTACTGGATGTTTTCCCACCTGCCCTCCTGGGGCGCATTGTGACAATCCCCTATTACCCATTGTCACCCTCCATGCTCGGCTTCATTGTTCGGCTGCAGCTCAATCGGATTGTCAAACGCGTCAGGGAAAACAGGGAGGCAGAACTATCCTACGGTGATGATCTGGTTGCCTACATCGTCTCGCTCTGCCGCGATCCGGACAGCGGTGGGCGCATGATTGACAACATCCTCACCAACGACCTCCTGCCCAAACTCTCGCGCACATTCCTGACTGCACAAATGAATGGTGAGGAAGTTAGTGGAGTCTCGCTGAAGGCTGGCGATGAAGGGATTGAGATGACGCTTGATGGGGTCGACTGAAGACGAGACGCTTGAATACAGGCCACCTAAAGACAGGCGGCCCTTGCCTATTCAAAATTGCATTGCGATTGTTACAACTGGTTTCTCAAACCTAGGCTTGAGCATCGGCGTCTTTAGCCGCCGATGAGAACGGTAAATTCACCCGTTGTAATCACTCCGCCCTTCAGGGTTGGATCTCCGATCCGGGCCGCCAGTAATTTGCCGATCAGCACAGTGACGGATCCCATCACGATCGGATCAACATTTGCAGGTGGTGGTCCAACGCAAGCACATAGGTCCGTCACCCTGGCGGCAGGACGTTTGCCAATCAGAACATTGACCATGCAGGGTGGCAGGATCGGCAAGCCTGGTGGCACTGGCGTCATGGCACACATATGGAAATCGCCCAAACGGGCAGCTGGACGGGACATGACTGGCTCGCTCCTTTTTCCAAAAACAGGATCTTAACCCACAGCATAGTCATTTTATCCTGTGATGTTGAGATTTGCATCACAGGATGGTCATTTCCAAAGCTCCGCCCTCCCCAACTACTGCGTACTCAATATGCCTCCGATAGCGGTCCGGTAGTCTTTCAGATCTCTGCTTGCGACCGATTGGGGCGCGTCCGTCCCAGCTTCCATTTCAAATTCAAGAGGATCCGTCGGTTCACCCCGCAACCGGATTTCAAAATGCAGATGCGGACCGGTAGAAAGGCCTGTCGTTCCAACATAACCGATCAGATCACCTGCCTGAACAACTGACCCCAACTCGACGCCATCAGCATACTCGTGCATATGGGCGTAGCGGCTGGTCGTTCCACCTTTATGCGTGAGTTCGATAAAGTTGCCGTAGCCGCCTCTGACGGCGCGATAACTGACTTTTCCTGAAAACGCAGCCCGGATAGGTGTCCCTGTCGGCGCTGCCCAGTCCACACCAGCATGCAATCTCTGGGTCTTTTTGATCGGGTGGAAACGCATTCCGAACTTGGATGTCAAAACACCCTTTACCGGAACCAGCATGGCGCCGGAAAGGCTCACCTTTCCGCCTTCACTCACACAGGCAAAACCCCTGTTGCCGGGCGCCTTGAGAACGTAACAGCGTACTGACCAGTTATCGCCACGACGCACGCCTGCAAACAACACTCTTCCGCCGCCACGTTTTTCATCACGCGCAGCATCTGTGAAAACCAGTGTGAAACGTTCATCAGGCTTCACGGAGCGTTTGAGGTCAGTCATGGGGGCAAGGTATGCAATTGCCTCTCCAACGATTGACGCAGGCACAGCGTTCCGGACAGCCGTTGCATAAAGGCCGTCGATCAATCTGTGTTTTTTGGCTGGGGCTGCGTCTTTATTACTGTCAACTTTTTGCTCCGCAACGGTTTTCCCGAACCAGGGATCAGCCCCATGAACGTAACTCTCTCCCTGTCTGGCGGTAGAGAAAGCTGCTGTTCCGACATACCCTTCTTTGGAATAGAGCGAGACCTGGACTGGGCGGTAATAGTCGCCAATGCGACCGAGTTTATTCGGAAGTCGTACACCTCGCACAGCGATCCTGTCGCCTGCGGTCAAATCGCCCTTTCTGATTTCACTCGATACAAATTCCAGCAAAGGTTTTGCGGCATCCTCGTCAAACCCGTTCTCCTTCAAGAAGGTCATGAGGCTCGTCGCTTTCTCGATTTTTTTCCGGATTTCTATTCTGCTCGGTCCTTGCCCGATAGGCCGTTCAGACAAGAAGAGGTTCAGCGTATCTGTAGGTGGTTTTAGAAATACCGGCATATTCGAGGTATTGTCATCAGTGGCGCTGGCAGGTTCATCAATCATGAGACTGTCAGTGTCTTCGCCTCCGCCAAAATTGCCAAACTGGAAATCGGCCTCATTTCCGGGTGCACGGATTACCAATTCACCGTCCTCACCAAGCATCTGACTATCAAGGACATAGGCATTTATTGTCGGGAAAGACACTGCTTTACTCGAACCAGCGTTTTCAGGGATCATGCGCTCAGACAATTCGATCCGCCGCGCGGCCGCATCCGATTTTAGCAGAACCGGGTCACCGGCGAGCGGAATAACAGCAGAGACCGCCATATCGAAAAATGGATCAGCTGGAACATCTATCTCGTCTCCGGTCGCGAGTTGGTTTTCCAACTCCACAGACTCTGAAGATGCGTCGAGAGAACTGCTCGTCTCCGCAACCGCTGACGTATCCTGTTGGCCGCTTTGCGCCACAGGAGTTTCTTGATCCGTTAAATCTACTTCTTCCGGGTTTGTCTCAGGAGTTGGTGGCGAAAGCGATATCGCGCCGGAGGTTATCAGATGCGTAACACCACCAAACACGCCTCCTAGAATCAAAAATCCCAACGCCAGCGCCACATACCGATATTTGGTAAAACCTCGCCGCGGCAGACTGGGCCTGACCATATCTGATGGTGCCGGATCGCGTTGATCTCCAGATCGTTCGGCAACCGGTCTCGACGAACGAATGACGGTCCTGTCAAATTCAGGACGCCGACCGCCCGGGTTATGATTGTCAGGCCGATGAACCATGACTTAGTCGAACGCCTGTAATGCCGTTAAGACTCATTTGTTGGACTTGATGATGCCGGATAGCTCAGGAAGATGCAAAACGTGACACTGCCTCACTCAGGTTTCAACTTTTCCGGCGGAACTTGAGGAGTTGGGAACGACCAGACTTAGTTGTCGCTTCAGAAGTTGGACCTGTCTTCTCCATGTACATTTCCGGCACATCCAGCGTAAAGACGGAAATATCCGTACTGAGACCGCGTAATTGCCCGGTCCAGATCTCAGTGACCGGATAGGATCTGGGCAATTGATCTGCAACTGACTGGCTCACGGCCAAACGCACTTTCTTGTCCTTCGCGACAGCTTCGACCCGGCTTGCCGTGTTCACAGTTGTTCCCATGACAGTAAACGACCGTCGATGTTCGCCGCCGATATCCCCAACCAGGACGGGCCCGGCATTGAGTGCAATTCTTAAGTCCAGTGCATGCTGACCGGTAATTTCCCTTATTCTTTCAAGCAAACCGACAATATCAATGGCCGCGTCCACCGCGGCTTGCTCTGGCCTTTCAACGCTGTTTGGCGCATTCCAGACTGCCATGATCGCGTCACCGATGTATTTGTCGATATATCCGTGGTGAGACGTGATCGCCTGACCGATTGCATCAAAACAGGAATTGACCACGCGAACGACATCCTGGTCGGCAAGTTTTTCGGACATTTTTGTAAAGCCGACGATGTCGATAAAGGCAACGACAACATGACGGGTCTCGCCGCCGAGCTCCGGCAGCTGTTCTGACTGCGCCATCTGCTTGATGACGTCTTTTGCAAGATAGTGCCCGAACAATCTGACCAGCGTGCGCTGTCTGCGCTGCAAAATCCCGACCTTGCTCACGGAGGCAACAACCATCGCGCTTACGCACGATACCGGCATGACACCAGGGGCTAACAAAACGCCGAGTTCGAGGCCGATCAATGTGAAGCCGAGACCAGCCAAGACACCGAAAAAGGCAATAAGTGGCAAAGCGATGAGCGGCAAATAAAGTCCGGCCAACGCGCCTGCAACTGCAAAGGCGAACGCCAGAGCAGGCAAACTGCCTGGAGGTGGTTCGATGGCAATTCGTTCCGACAGCGCAGAGCCAATGAATTCCGCCAAGACAAGGACCCCTGCGGTATCAAGCAGGGGAACAGGAGGCCTGCCACTTGCACCGGTTTCTGCGTTTTCTGCTGGCGTGTGAGGCAAGAACCGGTCGGAAAACCGGTGTTCATCTTCGTAAGGCAGCAAACCACCGAACATTACAACCCGCCCCTTCACAAAGCGGCCCAGGTCGGCCCTGCCCTCCTCGGTTTCCAACATTTCCAAAACGTCGATCAAGGAAAGATAAGGCAAGGATGTTGCTAGTCTTGACGAAGGTATGGGTGTGTAATTTTCAGAGACCGTTGCGCCTGCTGCATCCAGCAAAGCATCGATGAGATAGGGAGATTGAGCGAGTGGTGTGCTCGGCGCGTGCCAGCGCACGACGCCATCACTGTCCGGTACAACCTGAACAGACCGCACGCCGCTCGCTCCAGCTGCGCCAGAGAAACTCCGGTGAGGAACACCAACCTCGGTGTGGGCAACAAATATCTTGCCCCTGTTTTGAAACAAGAACCGTTTGAAGGGCTGGTCGTAATTCAGCAGCCGCTTTTCGCCGGAGCTGGGGTCGACAAATGTGTCAGCGCTATAGGCAAAAACAAAATCAAAGCCCAGCGCAACTGCACCAGCATCCAATACTGCCTGCCCGGCTTCGGCCAGAACTGGTGTCATCAGTACGCGGGGGACGGAAGATAGTCGCTCAGAGTCCAATGATCTCTGGTCCAGACCAATAACTGCAACGGGAGACGTCGCAGTTTCCTGCGGTCCCTTCACGATGGCCCGGATCTGAAAGAGCTGGTCTGTTACCCAGCCTTCCCAGATGGCCTTTTTCGCAGATAAGCCGATGACGGTGCCTGCAAGTATTGCGACAAACGCAATGAGTAGAACAAGCTGTTTTTTGCCAAGGGCTGCATCTGCAAACGGCCCGCTTGATGTCATTTCACGATGACAACCGCAGTTTTGCGACCGACTTTAATCGGATCGATGGTGAACTTACGCATCACAACACCAAAGTCTGGTGCCTTGCCTTGCAAAAACAACTCGACATCAACGGCTTCATCATCATCTTCACGAGCTGGCATGTCCGTCAGAATGTTGTCCATCACGTCAAACCGTTTTGGCGCACCACCCTCAAATGAAACAAAAACCGTGTCGTACTGGCTGCGTAGATCATCGTCGAAGCGAAGCATCAAGGCGGCAGCTTTCTTGTCCGAGAGACTAAGGCCACGCAACGTGACGGTTAGCCCCTTGGCCGCGGAATCGGTATTTGCATCAGCATCAGCCTTCAGGCAATTGCCAGCGCGCAAAACCTTTTCTTCGCCGCCTTCATGCACATACCCAGAGGACGCAACAGTGATGATACCGGACTTGACGCGCACTTCCTGGCAAGCGGCATAGTCGAGCAAATCGATGTGCCCATCCGGGCCAAGATCAACGACATCTCCAGGCAACAACTCTGTAAAAGCCGAAACCTCGATTCCTTCTGATTTATCCAGGATCAGCGCTACAGGTTCGGCAAATGCAGCGCTTGAGAGTGTCGTTACACCCATTGTCAACGCGGTAGCTATTCCTGTGGTCTTCAAACATCGCCGTACACGGGCGCATGCAAGCGAATGTGTCATGACGGTCTCCTAAGTCTTTGGTCCAGCAGCGACAGGAACTCATTCGCGCCCAGCGCTGTCTCTATAGCCTAATTCTATCAGAGGACGGCGATATGAGTGTGGCCATGGTCACACATAAGAGCTTTATACCGCAATAGGATACATGAGAACCCGCCTGCAAGGTACGTGTCTATCCGGCTGGCTCTGTATAGACCCCTGTTATCCCAACACCATCTGCAGAGTTTCGAATCAACTTCAGCAGACTTTTGGTGAGGTTCTCGTCCAGCGGTTGACCATCCAGCGCAGCAAGCACGCCTACAAGTTTTGGCATGGGTTCAGAAGACTGAACCATTACAATATGATCTGCTCCAAACGGGAGGGCTGCGCGAAGGTTCAACGTGTAGGATTTATTCGCGACTAAAGTGGTGTCCTTGCCTAGCGGATCAGCCTTCTTGTCGGGAGCAAGCAACCGAAGTGTGCCATCTGCTTCCAGCGCAAAAACAGACATGTATCCGTCTTGTTCAGACGTCAGCCCCACCCTGAGAGGCGAACCTTCCGGGATATGGCCAACAGCGGGACGCAATGTCCCTTCGATAGGCTGAAGATCGCGGGATAGTTCATAGAGATCAGAGAGGAACACCCATTTCGTCACAACGTCCGACAGACGATCAGCATCTCGGGCTTCCCTTCTCAGCACGACGTCGCCAAACTTTGTCAGAACGTCTCCTGCCTCGACATCCCAGTAGAGATCAGAGCTACCGGTTCCCGTAACACTCAGCCTTCCTTTATGGCGTTGTGAAAGCTTGTTCAAGACAGGTACTGCGGCATCGGTGCTCGCAGACAGGGTTAGCTTGCCCGTATCGCTATTGAAAATGTCGTCGTTAACACGCGGGAGCACTGCAGAACGTGTCTCACCGCCGATACTCAGGCTTGGGGTTTGCCGTCCTTCGGTGGCTACCCTCACCGTTTCCTTCAGAAATCGGCTCAGCTCCGCCATCGAAATCCCACCATCCCGGTCCAGATCTGCACGTCCTTCTACGCCGCGTGCGAAGGACCAGCTCAGGGCACCTCTTGGTTCACCTGCAATAATCAACTCAGGGATCACCTGCCCATCGACTGTCGCACCTACATAAACGACATTTGGCAGCTGCTGCAGATCCTCTTCTTTTCCCTTCGAACTCACCAGCACCGAATGAGGAGCCCGTGTGCGCAAGACGTCGTTCTCAAAGGGAGGTAATCCAACCAACCTGGTACCCAGCCTCTTGATGCGTGGATCAACGGACCTTGTCATCGTACCGGAATGGCAACTGTCCGCCAGGATAAGCACGCTGCGTTCACCTGCCGCTCTCAGCATCGCCGCAATATCGTCATCACGCAGCCGTTCACCATTTCCGGGTGCGGAAACATCAAAGCCTGCCAACAGAAAGACTTCATCAAATCCGTCTTCTTCCGATCCCTCGACCCATTCGCGTTCCTGAGCGCCGTGACCAGCGTAGGACAAAACAAGAACATCATCAGATTCAGATCGGGCGATCAGATCCTGCCATGCGTTGAGGACACCTTCTCTCGAGGCCTCCCCATCATATAGAGTAGTCAGATCCTGAACACCCGCCGCCTCCAAGGTGGAGGCGATGTCTCTTGCATCATTAACAGCGCCATTTAATGGCGACACGTGCTGATAGGCATCAATGCCAATCACCAGCGCGCGCCATTCTCCTGCGACCGCCGAAACTGACAAGGAGAACAAGCACAAGACCGCGCCAAGAATACAGGATTGGGCCGCGCGCACGGTATTGCTATGCTTCGACAATCTATTCATGGCGAATTGCTCTCAGTATCGCTTAGCCCCAGGAGCCGCCGCCGCCGCCACCTGGACTGTCGTTGCCACCGCCGCCGCTGTCGTTGCCACCTCCGCTGTCATTGCCGCCACCATTATCGCTACCGTTGGAACTAGGATCATTAATCGGATCCACTGGTAGCGCTGCTGCGGGTTGAGTTTTGGTTTTTGCTGCCGGTGTTGTTTGGGTGGCTGTTTGCGTCTGGCATCCAGCCAACAGCAAAGCCAAAACACCGGCGACCGGCAAAACGAATTTCAATGAAATCATGAGTTCTCTCCTTACCCCTTAAAACAGATCGTAACGCGGACGGTTCTGTTCCCACTGGTGTTTCACCAATGCAATTAGTGCTGCGTCCCCTTGCACGGAATCGCGACCGGAGGACTGAAAGAAATTAGCAAGTGCTTGCCGTGTTTTACGACCAGGTTGGCCGTCGACAGGCCCCGGTTCAAATCCCAGATCAGTCAGGGCTTGCTGCACCACTTTGGCCTTTATCGCTTTCGCTGTTTTTCCTAGGCCGTCTTTCGCTTTTTCAGCTGCCTGAGATGATGGGTCTACAGCAACAGCCATCGCCAACATTCTTGCGCGGTCACGACCGGCAGCCTCTCCTGATTGCTTTCCGAGCATGAATGCAGTGTTGTATGCGCCCCAGGCATCGCCCCGCTGAGCACTTTCACGGAACCATTTGGTAGCTTCTTCGGGGCTTTTCTCAACACCATTGCCATTGAAATAAAGCAATCCTATCGCAGTACCTGCAGCCGGATGGCCACCGTCATGCGCCTTCCTGAACCATCCAAGCGCAGCTTCATAGTCTTTGGGTACGCCCCTGCCATCCCTGTACAGAGTACCCATGTTCAAGAAACCATAGATGTCATTTCGCGCAGCTGAACGATTATAGTAGTAGACAGCCCTGTCGGTGTTCTCGGCAACATGGTCACCATTCAGGTAGAAGCCGCCTATCGCGTTGTAGGAAAAGGTGTGCCCCGCTTCTACAGACTGAAGAAGTTTTTCAAGACCGGACGTTTCGTTCTTTGACGTTCCTTCACCCTTGATTTCTGCCATACCGAGTGAGTGAAGCGCATAGGCATCGCCGCGTTCGGCGGCTTTCTGGTAAAGCTCAACTGCCTTTTCTCGGTCCCGGTCAATACCAGCACCCAGATAGTACATGCGCCCCAGGACTTGACCTGCCCTTACATGACCCATCTGGTTCGCTTTTCCGAAAAACTCGATTGTCCGCTCAAGGTCGCCAGAAGCGAACGAACCGCGGCCACGTTGAAATACAAACCTTCCAATCGCAGGATATTGCGCCATGGCTTCTGCGCAGGCCTTATCAACCGCAACCGGATCAAGATCATTGGCCAGACGGCCTTCGGTCACTGCCTGAAGATCAAAGGGTTGCGTCGCCAATTGATCGCATTGCGTCACGCGTGGCTGTACGATCTGGGCGATTGTTTCGGCAGGCACATCTGAATTGGCAGGCAATTCCAGTGAAAACTGTCTCGCTTCCTGCTCGCTGCCGATCTGGGGACGAACTGTTAGCGATGCAAGCGCAGCGATTGGAAAGCGATCGCCTTCCCGGAGAAGACGGCCATCAGAAGAAAGTTGCAGGTCACTGTCAACTGAGCGAATCTTGACCCAGGCACTGGATGCCGGAAGACCTTCTGCGGGTGCTTTGGGATAGACGGCAACCGGTCCAACGCCGATGTCTGCTTCTACTACTCCTGTCGCAGCCTCCGACAGCCAGGCTCGCAACTGATCCAGTTGCCTGTTTTGGTCTTCGGCTGAAGTATCTTCAGGAACCGGTGTTGAAGACTGGGCAATTGTTACGGAGGCAATGGCTGAAACTGTGCCGCCCCACTGATCTTTTACTTCGTATCCAATCAGTTCAACATCACCTGCGCTTGAACTGGTCGGTACAAATTCAAGGCTGGCAAGCTCGCTTGCCTTTATCACATCCCCTTCAGAAACAGATTCTCCTCCAGGGAGCCTCAACTCCCCCTTTTCAGGAGAGAGGTTCAAAGTCACTTGCAAAGAACCGCCTTCGGGCTGAACGGGCTCTGGGATAGAAAGAGCAAACGTTTCACTATCGATCGGCACACTTACCCGGTGATGCGCCGTAACGATCGGCTCGGGTTTTGGCGGCACAAAGTAGAAATTGGTTACAAGCGTAGAATCTTCATAAGGGATTTGCTGACCACCGGTTTTCCGCACGACTTCATCGCGAACCCGTGTCATGAGATCCTTGATCTCAAGCGACGGGTGAAGTGCGTTGCTGACGACCGACGATGTAAATGGGCTCATCGGGCCTTCGCCGTCGAAAGCCACCTGACCAGGCCGCGTTGCGTAGGAAATAAAGGCACCCAGCTTGTTCGGGATGCGCCTCAAACCTCTTGTCTTTCCAAGAGAATATTCCTGTTCGCCCCAAAACAAACTGCCAATTTCAAAAGGATTATCGCGACAGGCGTCAAGCATGACGATCTGCAAACTCGATGCCGCTTTCATGTAATCCAGGAGGTGCGAGACCTTCAGACTTTCAAATTCAAGGTCATACTGAGAGCTCAGTTTTGCATCGATTGGTAAAATGAAATTTGCTTCACCAACCTGTAGAGCATGGCCTGAATAGTAGAAAAGAGCCGTGTCACCTTCATTGAGTTCACGCAGGAATCGCCTGACAACCTGCTCCAGATCCTTCTTCGTCAGGTTGAGACCCACAGTAACGTCGAAATCCGACTCTTGAAGAACCCGTGTTATTTCTTTGGTATCGTTCAGCGGGTTTTCCAGGGGTTCAACATACTTGTAGTCCTGGTTTCCAATAACGAGTGCCACCCGACGACCTTCATCAGTCGTTGCCGCCAAACTGGCCCCACCGGCACAGCTTATTCCAAGTGGCAGACTGACGAGACCGACCTGCAGGAAACGCCGTAACCGTCTCGCGACCGGTTTTGAAACCGCATCGCGTGCCAAGTGTGGAAACACGGGTATAACATCCTGTTTTTGCATAACGACCTCAGTGCTCTAATCGCACTACATTTTCGCGTCTGAGAAATATTCAGTCTGTGACAAAACACACATGCGGGCCGAACCCGCGTCAAATTCCCGTCATCAACTTGCAGAAAACTTCCCTAAAGTGATGCACACTTGGGGGCAGGACGCAAGCTGGATAGTTCCTGCAGGAACGGATCCGGGGACCTGCTGTCCGAAACCGGTTCGGAGTTGAAGGATTTCAATTCCAACCGAGTCGTTTTACGCTTGGCAGCCAGCCGACAAGCTCACCGCTATATTGGGATCCAGATGTCAAATACTCTAACATTTCGCCATTTACGGGAAGACGAAATTCATATTCCCCTCAACATGGCCATGGAAGAAGGCTGGAACCCAGGACTTGAAGATGGGCCGGCTTTTCACGCTGCTGATCCAAGAGGCTTCTTCGCCGGAGAAATCGACGGGAAGCTTATCAACGTGATTTCGGCTGTGCGCTATGGAGAATCCTTCGGTTTCATCGGGCTCTATATCTGCAAACGCGAACTCAGGACCAAGGGCTACGGTCACCAGATCTGGGACCATGCGATGAAGTATCTGGGTTCACGTTTATCAGGCCTGGATGCCGTCAACGAGCAGACCGCGAGCTATGCAGAGCATGGTTTCAATTCCATTTACCGGAATATCCGCAACACAGGCGTTTCCATGTGCGATACGCCCATGGATCCTCGCATATCCCCGCTTGGGCAGGGCATATTTGCCTCGATCGAGGACTACGACCGTCGTTTTTTTCCTGCCCCGCGCACAGAGTTCCTGAAACTCTGGACAGCGCCAATGCTTGAAACCCGCCGGGGCTTTGCCTTTGTGGAAGATGGAACGGTGAAAGGCTACGGCGTCATACGCAAATGCCATGAAGGCTTCAAGATCGGACCACTTTTTGCTGACACCCCAGAAATTGCAGATACGCTTTTTCGGGCGCTCGCCGGCCAGGTGAAGGGTCAGACAGTCATACTGGATACCCCTGAGCCGAATGCAGCGGCTCTTATGCTGGCAGAAAAATACGAGTTGTCGCCTGAATTTGAAACTCACCGAATGTACCGCGGTGCCGTACCAGACCTTCCGCTCGACCAGATGTATGGCATTACGACATTTGAGTTGGGCTAGCCTGATTCAGCCATTTACGTTTCGATAGGCCAGCATTGCACCAGCTAGATCTTCAAGCGCAGCGCCAACTGACTTGAACATAGTGACCGCATCGCTGGATGTACGGCCTGAATGTTCTTTTTGGCAGAGTTCAAAAAGATCGGCGTTGATATCCGCTTCTGAAATTACACCCGATTGCAGAGGTTGAAATATGTCCCCACCCTCTGACAGGCATCCCTCTCGCGTATCGACGTAAATTTCCGCGCGTTTGACAAGCGCATCATCACTTTCACGCATGTTCGGTTTGAAGGCACCAACCAGATCCACATGCGTACCGGGCTTCAATAGCTCCCCTTTGACCAGAGGTTCAGATGACAAGGTCGCGGCGCTAACGATATCTGCTGTTTTGAGCGTTTCATCCAGATCTTCTGCAATTCCCGCTTTCACACCAAGTTGTTCGGCAACCTCGCTTGCCAACTTCTCAGCACTTTGCGCGGATCTGCCCCATACGGTGACTTCTTTGATCGGACGAACGCACATGTGAGCGGCAACAAGATTTTGTGCGACACGTCCGGTGCCAAGCACAAGAAGGTGGCTTGCGTCCGGCCGCGAAAGATATCTTGATGCCAGAGCGGACGCCGCTGCAGTGCGCCTCGCTGTCAACTCACCGCCGTCCACCAAAGCCAGCATTTCGCCTGTTTTACCGTCTGACAGCAAATATTGTGCAGCAACAGCGGGAAGTTTCCTATCCGAGTTCCCCGGCATGACATTGACCACTTTTACACCAACGAACTTTCCTGGCACCCATGCCGGCATCAACAACATGGTTGCATCAGGTTCGCCGTGAACTTCCATGTCATGGTGATGGCGCTTGGGCATCACGCAACCGACCCGAAACATTTCCTCGAGGGCATTGATCAGATCTGGAAAGGGAAGCGCGCTGCGGGTCTGTTCTTCGGACAAAAGCTGCATTGGGAGCCATTTTGATTGAGTGATAGGCCGGGGTACCAAATTTTGCGCAAGCGGACCACGGGTTTCAAATTAAGGAAGGGATGTAACTCGCCGCGTTCTTCACGACAAATCGAAAATCATCATTACGTAGGCAGCAAACAGGGCGAGATGAACCGCTCCTTGCAAATAGTTGGTTGTTCTGGAACCAAAGGTCAGGAGGCTGACAAACAACGTCAATACCAGCAAGATGATGTCGGAAAGTTCCAAACCCAGTTCGATCTTGTAACCAGTCACCCAGCCAACCAGAAGAACTGCGGGGACCGTAAGACCGATTGTCGCCACGGCTGATCCAAGACAGATATTGACCGCGCGCTGCAATTTGTTTTCCCGCGCAGCTTGAAGAGCACTCAAACCTTCCGGCATCAGAACCAGTGCAGCAACGATGAAACCGCTTAGCGCTAGTGGCGCGCCCAGACCGGCAATTCCAAATTCGACGTAAAGCGCCAGTTTTTTGGAAAGAAGTATAATCGGCAGCAATGCGCCAAACAGACCGATGACATGATAGGGAATGGACCGGACAACAACATCATGATGACCATGATCATCGTCTTTCGCATCGGGTTGGCGGAATATGTCGCTATGGGTGACGGTCTGAATTGCCAGAAAGACACCGTAAAGCAGGATCGACATCACGACTTCGAAAGTCGCCTGTAGCGCCGACAATTCGCCGCCAGGCGCAGAGTGGGTCACACGTGGCAAAACCAGCGCAAAGATCGCCAGCGGTACGAGAACGGAAAGAAAGGCGTTGGCACCTTGAAGGTTATAGGTCTGGTTTTTATGGCGCAGGCCACCAGCCAGCAGACACACCCCTATGAGCCCGTTCAAGACGATCATCACCACCGAGAACATTGTATCCCGGGCCATTGTCGGCACCGCATCCCCTGACAACATGATTGCCACGATCAAAGCGACTTCGATGCCAATGACTGCCAAAGTCAGGATCAGGGTTCCAAATGGCTCACCCAGGATTGTGGCAAGGCACTCTGCATGACGCACTACTGAAAAAGCGCACCACATGACAGTTGCAAAGATAATTGCGAGCAGGAGAAGCGAAGGGCCAATACCCAACTCATCCGGCTTCAGTGAATCGCCTGCAAGGAAAAACGCAGCAAAGACCAAAAAACCAGTCAGACTGGGGAGTTCGGATTTTATAATCTTCAAAAGACACCACCAGTCAAAATGCAAAAACGATTCAGTGCCAAACTATAGGCTTCTGCTGCGTTTTACTGCAACACGCTGTTTTTGGTCTTGTGGTAGTCAATGAATGCCTAGGTGGCGTCCAATTCCAATGCGAGATGTCGCGGAAAGTAGATGCGGTGATACCACAAACCCGATAGGCAACTTTTCCATCAATGGATGTCTTGCTGCACCAACTGAGCCAATCACCTATTCAAGATTTTTGAATTTTGTCAAAAGCGCGCCAACTTGGGTCCTGACCCTAGTTCATCCGGATTGATACTGGCCAGGTCGGCCATACGACTTTTTGGCCTTCAAAAACTCTTATCGGATTTTTGAAATGTCAGTGATAGAATTAGCAGATGGCCTGCTCATTCAAGACAATGATTACGCTTTTCGTCGCCGTCTTGTTCTGTTTCGTTGGCGTTATTACCGCGCAATCATCAGACCTGTGCCCCCCTGAAAAATTGACTTTTTCAGAATGGGAGGATTGGCAGCAGATAACTCGAAAACCGGTCAAATCTGCAGCCCACGGTAACGATTGGGTCCGCATATTCGTCAATAAATTGGCCAGAAACATCTACCTTAAGGCAGGCTCCCTCTACCCTGAATGCGCCGCAATCGTAAAACCCATCTATGCAGGTCCTGAGGGGCTGCATGTCAAGAAACTGACGATCATGGTCAAAATGGCTGCCGGGTTTGACGAAAACAACGGCAATTGGTGGTACGCTTCATCTGACCCGTCTGGAACCAGGGTCGTGCCAAAGGTTCGGCGAAGCGAATGCATTGCCTGCCATGAACAAGCCGTCGACACTGACTATTTATTCTCAGAAGACGTCTTGGAGGCATTAAAAGAATAAACGCAACTGCCAAAGCGAACGCCTCTCTGGAACAGGCCGCAAGTTCCTCAAAACTATCCATCGTCAAGACCAAAAACTTATTCTGTTGCTTTTAGCTCTCCATGCGGCCTTCGATCTTGTGCCAACAAAAAAGGCTGGCGCAATGCACCAGCCTTTTGTTTCAACAACACAAGAAGTGTTAAATCGCAAGGTACTCCTGGCGCAGTTCAGCGTTGTCGAGAACATCCTGCGCTGAGCCGTCAAATACGACTTCGCCCATGTCCAGAATCACGGCCCTGTCGGCAAGGTTCAATGCCGCAATAGCGTTCTGTTCAACGATAATGGTCGTGATTCCAAGCTCTTTCACGCCTTCCAGAATCCGCTCGATTTCCTGCACAATTACAGGTGCAAGTCCTTCGTAAGGTTCATCTAGAAGAAGGAGTTTGATGTCCCGGGCCAGGATCCTGGCGACGGCAAGCATTTGCTGTTCGCCACCTGACATTGTGACAGCATCCTGAGACCGTCTTTCAGCAAGGCGCGGAAAGTGCTCATATATGCGTTCGAGAGACCAACCCTTGGGTTCTGCGATCTGCGACAGCTCGAGGTTTTCCTGGACTGTTAGACCCTGAATGATCCGGCGATCTTCCGGCACCAGGCCAACGCCAAGGCGAGCAGCCTGATAGCTTTGCATTTCATGCAGTGGCTGATGATCCAACCAGATTTCACCGCGGGTCAAATGCGGATTGTCCATCCGTGCAATTGTACGCAAGGTTGAGGTTTTGCCGGCACCATTTCGGCCAAGCAGTGCCAGGATCTCGCCTTCGCGGACATCAAAATTGACACCCTGTACAATATAGCTCTCGCCGTAATAGGAGTGCAGGTCCCATGCTGAAAAAAATGCAGGAGCGGTACCGGCTGCTTTTTTCGGTTTGATACCTGGCGCTGTCTTGCCAGAGAACTGATCTTCAACAATGGTCACAGATGTGCTCCTCCGAGATAAGCTTCCTGAACTCGCGGATCGCCTTTGATATCTTCTGGTTTGCCCTCAGCAATGATCGCGCCCTGTGCAAGAACAGTGACTTTGTTGGCCAGGGAAAACACCACGTGCATGTCGTGTTCAATAACCACCTTGGTGATACTGCGGTCGCCAATACGCTTCAAAAGGTCGATGGTGTTGTTTGTGTCCGCCCGGGACATGCCGGCGGTCGGCTCATCAAGCAGCAGCAGCTTGGGATCCTGTGACAAACACATCGCAAGTTCCAAACGCCGTTTGTCACCGCGAGACAGGGAGCCTGCAATCACAGTCCTCTTGTCCGCCAGACCTACTTCTTCCAGCATATGCATCGACTTATCGAGGATTTCCTTGTCCTGATCGAGCCTCTTGAACGCATGGAGCGCAAATACGCCGTCACGCTTTGCCATGGTCGGGATCATGATGTTTTCCCAGAGCGACAAATCAGTAAAGATTTCCGGGGTTTGAAACACCCGAGATACCCCGACCTGGTTGATCTCATAAGGCTTCATACCTGTCAGAGAAATATCTCCGAACATGACACTTCCAGTATCAGGGGCCAGCCTGCCGATCATACAGTTGAGGAACGTCGACTTTCCGGCACCGTTTGGACCGATAATGGCGTGAACGTCACCCTCTTCAACAGAGAAGTTCACATTGTTGAGGGCTCGAAGTCCGCCGAACGACTTGTTGACGCCCTCTACGCGTAAGATTTCCATATCTGTATCCCTTACTCAGCTGGGGCAGTGGCAGAACCACTTTTTTCGGACTTGTTGGATGAGCGCTTCAACACGCGCCCGATCCGAGCAAACCCTTCCATCAAGCCACCAGGCAAGAAGATCACAATCAACATGAACAGCACACCAAGTGTAAGGTGCCAGCCTTCACCGACAAACAGGCCAGAAACCGCGACGACCGGCGCCTCAAGGAAATCAGGCAGAAACCCGAATATCTCGTGAAGTGTCTGTTCGTTGAACGCTGAAAAGATGTTCTCGAAGTATTTGATGAGCGCCGCCCCAAAAATTGGGCCCAGGAGTGTTCCGGCGCCGCCGAGAATGGTCATGAGAACGACCTCGCCCGAAGCTGTCCACTGCATGCGCTCAGCACCGGCGAGCGGATCGGTGATACACATCAAGGCACCGGCCAACCCCGCATACATGCCAGAGATTACGAATGCAGCAAGCGTGTATGGGCGCGGATTAAGCCCGGTATAAGTCATCCTGTTCTGGTTGGTCTTCACCGCCCGCAGCATGATACCGAAAGGTGAGCGGAAAATTCGTTGCGCAATGAAGAAACCGATCAGCAGAACCACTGCGCAGAAGTAGAATCCTGCATATCCGGTCATTTCAATACCAAAAAGGTTTGAAATAAGCGGGCCATCTGTTGCCCCGCCACCATCGAGGATCCGTGGATCGCTTTCGAGAACGCGCAGCCCGGTTTCACCATTGGTGATTGGTGTCAGAACAGAATACGCAAGATTATAGGACATTTGTGCAAAGGCGAGTGTCAGGATCGAGAAGTAGATGCCCGACCGGCGAAGAGACACATACCCGATAGCAAGCGCAAAAACTCCTGATGCTACGACCGCGAGAACCGCAGCCGGGATTGGATTCATGCCAAGCAATTTGAATGACCAAACCGCAGTGTAGGATCCGACACCCAGAAAAGCTGCGTGACCAAAGGAAAGATATCCGGTCAGGCCGAAGAGTATATTAAACCCTGTCGCAAACAGCCCGAAGATGGCGAACTTCTGGAGCAGATCCGGGTAACCGGCACCGATCGGTGCCAACCAGATCGGCATAGTGAGCACAGCGGCGGCGAAGACCAGAAAATAGACGAGGTCCAGCGCCGGAGATGTTTTTGTGAACATGTTCTTAGTTCTCCATGACGCCTTTGCGGCCCATTAGCCCGCGCGGACGCACGAGAAGAATGACCACTGCAACGAGATAGATGATGATCTGATCAATGCCTGGGAGAACCGCTTTTACCTCATTCATCGAGGCAAAGGATTGCAAAATCCCAAGCAGGAAGCCGGCAGCAACAGCGCCAGGCAGCGATCCCATACCACCAACGACAACCACAACGAAAGACAGGACGAGGAAGTCCATTCCCATGTGATAATCGGGCGGCAGAATGGGCGTATACATCACACCGGCAACACCAGCGACAACAGCGGCAATTGCAAAGACGACTGTGAAACGGCGTTGGATGTTGATGCCAAGCAAACCGACGGTGTCACGGTCTGCCATACCCGCGCGCACCACCATACCGAATGTGGTGAATTGCAGGAAAGCAAAGACAGCGCCGATTACGGCAGCGGCAAAACCGAGATAAACCATTCGCCAGTAGGGGTAGACGATTATACCGGGGTCATAACCGAAAACTGCCCCAACATCTGCCGCGCCGCGGACCAATTCAGGTGCAGATTGCGGTATCGGGTTCGCGCCAAACATCGACTTGATCACTTCTTGAATGACAATTGCCAAACCGAAAGTCACCAGAATTTGGTCTGCATGCGCCCGATTGTAAAAATGCTTGATCAGGCCGCGCTCCATTATGAAGCCGACCAGCAGCATTACCGGGATCGCGAAAAGGATCGAGACCGGAACGGAATAGTTGAGGACCCATGCGCCGAAATCGCCGAAGTAAACCTCAATATAAGGTGTCCGGATTTCAAGGGGCGATCCCCAAGCAGTTGTCTTGGTCGGATCTGTAGTCACGATCTCAAGACTTAGAAACTTGTTGAAAGTTACAGCACAAAAAGCGCCAAGCATGAACAACGCGCCATGGGCGAAGTTGACGACCCCAAGGGTCCCGAAGATCAGGGTCAGGCCGAGCGCGATCAGTGCATAAGCGCCGCCCTTATCCAGCCCGTTGAGCAGTTGTAGAAGAATCACATCCATGGTTTTGCCGCTAGTTGCAGAGCCTTAGTGCTCATTCATGAAAACAGCCGCCGGCGCACGAAACCCCGGCGGCTGCTTTTAGGTTGGCTTAAGCGCCGTTGTTGCATGTTCCGAGGTCGCCCTGGACATCGGCCATATCAGGTTTGTACTCAACCTGTGAACGCGGAGTGACTTCCACAACTTCAAGCAGATCGAACTGTGACTGGGGAGCTTCTTTACCCTTCACAACCAGAACGTCCTTGAAGCACTGGTGATCAGCGCCACGATACAATGTCGGACCGTTGCCGAGACCGTCGAAATCGAAGTCTTCGAGAGCATCCTTAACCGCACAAGGCTGGAATGTTCCTGCCCGCTGACAAGCATCCGCATACAGGAGTGCCTGACAGTAGGTCGTGTGCGCAGCCTGGCTCGGTGGGAAACCGTATTCCTGACCAAACGACTTGACGAACGCTTTGGAGCCTTCGTCCTGCAGCGACCAGTTCCAGTTCGTGGAACCGAAGATGCCCTTGATGTTTTCACCAGCACCTTGAGCCATCAAACGGGAGAACAGCGGAACGACGATTTCGAACTGCTTGCCGTTAACGGTCTTGTCACGAAGGCCAAACTGAACTGCCTGTGTCAGGGAGTTCACCATGTCCTTGCCGTAGTGGTTCAGAACCAGAACGTCAGCACCGGAGTTCAGAACCGGCGTGATGTACTGTGAGAAGTCGCCTGCGCCGAGCGGTGTACGAACGGCAGCAACTGTGTCCCAACCGATGTCTTCGGTGTACTTTTTGATCGAACCTTCTTGCGACCAACCCCAAGTGTAATCGGCAGTCAGGTGATACGCACGACGCGCAGTACCGAAAGCGTTTTTCAGCACCGGTGCCAAAGCAGCGCCGGTCATTTCCGTGTTAAAGAAATGACGGAAACCGTTGGCACGGCGATCTTTACCAGTGGTGTCGTTGGAGTGCGTCAGGCCAGCCATGAAGATTACGCCAGCTTCCTGGCAAAGTGACTGAACGGCGATAGCCACACCAGATGACGAACCACCTGTGATCATGATAGCGCCGTCTTTTTCGATCATGCGCTTCGCAGATGCGCGGGCGGCATCAGACTTGGTCTGCGTATCGCCAGTCACATAGGCGACTTTTTTGCCATTGATGCCGTTTCCGCCGAGAGCTTTCGACGTAAAGGTGTTCAGCATACCGCCGTCACCTTCACCATTGATGTGCTTTACGGCAAGCTGATAAGCGCGCAGTTCATCTGCACCCTCATCGGCGTACGCTCCGGTTTGCGGTACGTTGAAACCGAAAACAACTTCAGAACCTGTCGGCTCATTCAAGTAGCCTGCCGACCAGGCCCGGCTGGTAAAAATGGTTGGGGTTGCCAGAGCGGCACCACCCATTGCGCCAGCGCGCAAAATAGAACGTCGATTGAGGGGTTTACGAATTAAGCTCATACTTTCCTCCCAGAAAGGCATGGTGGACCCACCTTGGGTGCACCTGCAGTAGCTGTACAGCGGCAAGCAATTCTGGCCTGTTCCCCGTCCGGAAATCCGGCTCCACCACACCAAAACTGCAAGCTGCACTGAATGTAGAAAAATCAAGCACTAAACAGCAATACGACTATTGGAGCGCTCCTTTAGACGCACTCATTAGACTTTCGAAGCAACCACACTAATTTATTGTCAGGAAAGCATACACCTGCTGCTTTGCACAAATTATTTCTTGTCATAATTACAATCACTTATCTTATAGTCATATGGCAGCGCACAGTTCCCTTAACGTAATGGTCAAAACTCACGTCACACACGTGAGTTAGACCAAAGTTGAAAGCTTTTTGAACTCGTTTGGTAAACGGCACCAATTTGACGAGTATTCATTTGCAACGCTATGATTGCCATACCCTACGCCTTCCAGATTTTTGCCAATCCCGGAAAATTTTCATGACAATTTTGAAGTCGGTCGAAGACTTGGAATCCCATTACGGAACCATAGGTGAAGCCTCACTTATCAAGGAAATCAGCCACCTCAGTGCCGCATACAGGAGGATTATCGAATCCTCGTCCTTCTGTGCGTTGTCGACCTGCGGTCCTGAAGGCCTGGATTGTTCGCCACGAGGTGATGATGGAAAGGTGGTGCGGATTCAGGACGAGAAAACGCTCTTGATGCCTGACCGGCGCGGAAACAACAGGATTGATTCCCTTCGTAACATTGTCAGAGATCCCAGGGTGTCGCTCATGTTCATGGTCCCGGGATGGAACAATGTCCTGCGAATCAACGGGAAAGCTGAAATCTCGATCGCGCCAGATCTGCTTGCCACGTTTGAAAAAGAAGGCAAACAGCCGCGTTCCGTTATCGTCGTGACAATCGAGGCGGTTTACTTCCAGTGTGCCCGGGCAATCATCCGTGCCGACCTTTGGAACTCAGACAAACAAATCGCTAAAGAGGACATGCCGACCCCGGGGATGATCATGCAGGAAATCAAACAGAGCTTCGACGGCAGATCCTACGATGAAGAATGGCCTCATCGCGCATCCAAGAGCATGTGGTGAATTCAGCAGATGTCATTCGCGCCACTTCTGGAAGCCGGCTGGCTGATCGCAAGTCACGCCGTTGCAGCCATGTCTGCATTCCTTCTTGGGAGTATCCAACTTGCAGCTCCTAAAGGAACACTCCCTCACAAAACGCTTGGATATGTCTGGTGCAGCCTAATGGTCTGGGTAGCTGGCTCCAGCCTCTTCATTTTCGATATTCGCCTTTTGGGGCCATTCAGCCCGATACATCTCTTGTCGCTGTTAACATTGGCAGGCGTTTGCGGAGCAATTCTTGAAGCAAGGCGTAATGACATTAAAAAACACAAACGTACGATGATTGCGCTTTATTCTGGCGGACTGATAATCGCTGGTATTTTCACATTTCTACCCGGTCGGGTAATGCACGCCGTATTGTTTGGTAGTTCGTGACTTGGAACTACGCAGTATTCGCTCCATATGTGGCTCAAAGGCCTCCTACTCGTTTCCGAGGATCAAAATGACAACCAATCCACTACTCACTGACTGGACGACCCCGTTCGAATTGCCTCCTTTTGCGGACATCGACCCTTCCCATTTCGAAGAAGCATTTGAATCGTCCATGGATGAGGGTCGTCGTGAGATAGAACAAATTGCAAACCAGGATGCGAAGCCCAGTTTCGAAAACACCATTATCGCACTCGAAACATCCGGGAAGCAGCTGACGATGGTTGCCCGCACCTTTTTCAATTTGACCGGTGCCGATACCAATGAGGCGCTGCAGAAAATTGAACGGGACATTGCACCGAAGCTGGCCAAACACTCTTCTGACATGCTTTTGAATGCGCAACTCTATGACAGGGTCGCCACACTCTGGGAGATACGGGGGACACTCGGCCTAACTGCGGAGGAAGAAAAGGTTCTGGAACGTTATCAAAAAATGTTCCAGCGCGCAGGTGCTGGCCTTGACGAGGGGAACAAGGCACGCATGGCCGATATTTCTCAACGTCTTGCAACGCTCGGCACCAGTTTTTCACAAAACGTTTTGAAAGATGAAGCAGACTACCAACTGGTTCTGGAAACTGAAGAAGACCGTGCTGGGCTTCCCGATTTCTTGCTTGCCGCCGCTTCCGCGGCAGCAAAGGATCGAGGACTCGAAGGCAAACATGTCATCACGCTTTCACGCTCTTCAATCGAACCGTTCCTGCAATTTTCAACAAATCGCAACCTGCGTGAAGAAGCCTTTAATGCCTGGTCAGCACGTGGGGAAAATGCCGGGGATACCGACAACCGAGACATCATTGCCGAAACATTGTCATTAAGGTCCGAGAAATCCAACTTGCTCGGCTTCAAGAACTTTGCCGAGTTCAAGCTCGATGACACAATGGCAAAAACGCCAGAAAACGTTCGGGCGCTTTTGACAAAGGTCTGGACGCCAGCTGTTTCGCAGGCACATGAGGAAGAAGCCAAACTGGAAGCCATGGCACTAAGCTGTGGCGAAAATCACAAGATCCAAGCCTGGGACTGGCGTTTCTACTCGGAAAAAGTGCGCAAGGCGGAGCATGATCTCGATGAGGCGGAACTGAAACCCTATCTTCAGCTCGACAGCATCATTCAGGCCGCATTCGACACTGCAAACCGGCTGTTCGGCCTTTCCTTCAAGGAACTAGATGGTCTTCCTGTATATCATGCAGACGTTCGCGTGTTTGAGGCCCTGGATTCAAAGGGCGCCCATATCGGACTATTCCTGGGTGACTACTTTGCGCGTCCGTCAAAGCGCTCGGGTGCCTGGATGAGCGCCTTCCGGTCGCAGCATAAATTGGACGGCAACGTCACACCGATTATCGTCAACGTGATGAATTTTTCCAAGGGAGCCCCTGGCGAAGCTGCACTGCTGACGTTTGATGACGCCCGCACCCTCTTTCATGAATTCGGCCATGGGCTGCATGGTCTCTTGTCAGATGTGACATTCCCGATGATCTCTGGAACAAGTGTCGCGCGCGATTTTGTCGAGCTCCCTTCTCAACTCTACGAGCATTGGCTGGCAGAACCCGAGGTCCTTTCGAAGTTTGCGGTTCATTATAAGACCGGCGAGCAGATGCCTTCTGAATTGCTGGCCAAGCTTCTGGCTGCAGCCAACTTCAACAAGGGGTTCGACACCGTCGAATATACAGCCTCAGCATTGGTGGATCTTGAATTGCACCTTCTGGACAATCCGGAAACTCTCGATGTAGCGGCATTTGAAATTCAGGAACTTGAGAAAATCGGAATGCCGGAAGCTATTACGATGCGCCACCGCATTCCACATTTCCAACATGTCTTCTCCGGCGACGGTTATTCGGCGGGCTATTACAGCTACATGTGGTCTGAGGTCATGGACGCAGATGCCTTCGGAGCCTTCAAGGAAGCAGGAGATGTTTTCGATCCTGAAACCGCAGAAAAGCTGCTGAAACACATCTATTCCGCAGGCGGGCGCCCTGACCCTGAAGAAACTTATATCGCGTTCAGGGGCCGTGCTCCAAAAATTGATGCGCTTCTGGAAAAACGGGGATTCGCAGCTTAAAAAGCCTGGCCAGTTCATCTGGCCAGCGCCTCCCTCAAGTCTCGACGAGTTCAATAATCATGTCCTTACCCCAAGTGCCGACAGCAGGACTTTTGAGGGCCTGCCTGGCCCTGAGTGGACTATCGGGTGCCACTGGTGTTATTTGCCTGGCCTTGTCCGCACATGCAGGTTCAACGGCACTTCTTGGAACCGCCGGCCAGATGTTGCTGGCACACGCACCGCTGTTCCTCGGCGTTGGAATTCTGTCACAAATTCGAAGAATTAAATTCCTGCCGGTGGTCGCTGCTTGTCTGACACTTGGGCTTATTCTTTTCAGCGGAGACCTGATTTCGCGTTCATTTTTCGAACAACGGTTTTTTCCGATGTCTGCGCCGATAGGCGGTCTGCTGATTATCCTGGCCTGGCTGACGCTGGCGCTCAGCGCTTTACGTGTTAAGCCCAAGTGACTACAAGCACATTCTTGAGGTAATCATGGGTCGGCATTCGCAAACTTAGGCAATTTTAGTGACTAACTCAGTTTCAGTTCCCGTGCGCGTCAAGGACGCAGAAATTTTGGCTGTAGAGCCCGAAGAAGACTTTGTACCGCCCTACCCGTTTCGATACGAAAAGACGCCGCCGGTCTGGACCCTGATTGGCCTGGCGAAACGAAACTTTTTAGCTATCTGGGGACTTGAAGATTTTCAAAGTCGATTGAGAAGCAAAAAGATATTTTCACGCGAGTTGATTGTCTGTAACCGGCCCGATGTTGTTCGCGAGGCTTTTCAAACCAATCACGAAATCCTTCAACGCAAAAGTCCCCAAATGCGCCATGCGCTTGAACCGCTGCTTGGCGACGGTCTGTTCATTAGCGACAGCGAGACCTGGACAAAACGAAGAAAGGTCGTTGCGCCGATTATCCATGGGTCGCGCGTTAAAGGTTTCGCGCCGATCATGATAGACACCATTGAAGAAAAACGTATCGAGTGGGCAGGCTTGGGCGAAGGCGCAGAGGTCGATGCACTCGCTGAAATGGCGCATCTGACCGCAGAAATTATCAGCAGGACCATTTTTGGCCGTCAGCTTGGCAAAAATTACGCAGCTGAGGTCGTCGAAGGCTTCTCGGACTACCAGCGTCACATCAACCAGACCGATCTTTTTTCACTTCTCGGATTACCGGAATGGTTGCCGCGATTTCGCGGTCGGGCGATTAAGAATCCCGTCAAACGGATCACATCTGTGCTCGATGAAATCATCGACAGTTACGAGTTACAAAAAGAAAATGGCGAAGCATCAGTCATCGGTGGTCTGCTTGAAGCACGTGATGAAGACGGCAATCCTTTAAGCCGTGATGCTATCCGTAGCGAAGCCGCAGTCATTTTCATGGCCGGTCACGAGACAACAGCCAACACACTCGCCTGGGCCTGGTATCTGTTGTCACAAAGCGGCACGGCCAGAAGAAAGTTACAGAACGAGCTCGATACCGTACTGGGAGGACGCACGCCGACCTTTGCGGACGTAAAAAACCTAAGTTTTACCAAGGCAGTAATCGAAGAGACATTGCGCCTCTACCCGCCAGTGCCAATTCTGGCTCGTGAAGCAATGGCCAACACCACAATTGGCGGCAAGCCAATCGCAAAAGGCTCTTTGGTGCTGGTGGTTCCCTGGCTGATGCACCGCAATCCGGTCCTGTGGTCGAAACCGGATGTTTTTGAACCTGAAAGGTTTCTCAATCCCAAAGCAAAAAAGCCGAACAAATACGGCTATGTTCCCTTCAGTATTGGGCCACGGATCTGCGCTGGACTGCAATTCGGCATGACCGAGGCAATATTGAGCCTGGCGATCCTTGCCCAAAAGTTCGACTTGAAGCTCAAGGATGGAACGAACGTCCAACCGGTTGCAAGATTGACCCTGCGCCCGGGTGAAAATCTACCAATGACCCTGCATTCACGTTAGCCATGAGCAAACCGGTTCGACTGGAAGACATCCCGTTTGAAGAAACGATGGCCGATGAGCCTGCGGCTCCTTCCTTTCTCGAAGTATTTGAAGAGGAAAAGCAGCGCCGAGAAACCGCTCGTCGCTACTGGTTTCGCCACACCAAAGACGGGCTGATTAACACCGCCTTTCATAACTTATTGAAATTATTACCTTGCCGGTTTGTGTCCGATTTTGGCAAGGCTCTCGTTCCATTGGCACGCTGGTCTTACCGCGACAAGGTTTTCCCCAATAGGATAGCGCGAAATTTTAGAGCTCTGACACCGACCCGTTGGACAAATGAGGTCGACGAACAAGCGGGACTGGACAGGTGGTGGATTAATATTGGCAGGACCATCTCCGAATATTGTGTTCTCAATCGTTTCTGGAAAGAAGGCCGTATCGAAGTTGAGGGTATGGACCATTATGAGGCAGCCTGCCGACTGGGTGGTCCTCCGATTTTCGCCACCGTTCATCTTGGTACTTGGGAAGCAGTGCTAGGCTCCATAAATGAGGGCATTGCTGGTCCAAATATTGCGACATATCAACCAGAACCAAATCGCTTTAAGAATCGCATCGTCCATGCGATCAGAAAAAAACGAAACCAGTACGTGTTCCCGCCTGGGCAACGCAGTGCGTTCCACCTTCACCGTCTAATGAAAACGGGACAGTACTCGTTGACAATTTTTATCGATGAAGTCCGCGACAATCAGATTCACCTTCCACTTTTTGGTCGCAAGGTGCCTGATAAAGGAAATGCTGTTATTGCCGTCAAATTGGCAAATGTGAGCGGTGGAAACCTGATGCCAACCTACCTGACCAGGTTGGGACCATCTCGATTTAGATTGACCATACTGCCAGCGCTTCGACGTCCCGAAGGTCAATCAACGTATGACATTCGCGGCACGGTGCAGGCGCTCAATGATGTGTTTGAACCCATCATCCTCGATCATCTCGAAGAATGGTACATGCTAGGCGAATTGCGGCTGCCTAAAAACTTCGAAGAGGGAACCTATGCCAAGGCCCTTGCACAGAAAAACGCCGAAAAGCGAATGATCTAACTTCTCAGACGCTCGGCATGCCAGGCAACGTGGTCACGTGCGAACGTGGATACGAAATAATAGGAATGATCGTACCCTTCGTGGAACCTGTAAGTGTGAGACGTTCCGGAATTGATCAAAGCCGATACCAGCGTATCTGGTTTCAATAAAGCGAGAAACTGATCGTCCACGCCCTGGTCAACCAGAACATCACTGCTCCATCCAGTGTCCTGCAAAAGAAGCGAAGCGTCATGCGCTCGCCAGACCTGCTCATCGCTTCCCAAATACGCGGAAAGTTGCTTGCGACCCCAGTCCGACTGAGTTGGATTGGCAATCGGCGCGAAGGCAGAGAGCGACTGGTAGTGCCCCGGATATTTCATCGCCAGCGTCAACGCGCCGTGCCCCCCCATGGAGTGCCCGGTTATGCCGTGGTGAACTGATATTGCGAATTTTTCCGTAACCAGGTCACGGAGCTCACTAGCTATGTACGTTTCCATCTGAAAATGAGACGCCCACGGCTCCTCTGTTGCATTTAAATAAAACCCGGCACCCTGCCCGAGGTCATACGCTTCGTCATTGGCGACATCCTCCCCCCTGGGACTGGTGTCAGGATATACAACTGCCAGACCAAACTCGGCAGCGTGGGCTTGAAGCCCCGCTTTGGTCATGGCGTTTTCGTGGGTGCATGTCAGTCCGGAAAGATACCAAAGGCACGGCACAGGACCATTCTTGGCCTGAGGCGGCATAAAAACCGCGAAAGTCATCTCGAAACCGCAAGCCTCGGACATGTGGCTGTAGACGCCTTGGATGCCTCCAAAAGCCCTATTTTCAGAAATGGTCTTCATTAGCAAAGGCCCTTGCTGCTTGCGCATTCAACAAATTGCTGGATGCAAACAATCCGTTTCAAAACCGGGTCCGCTGTCGTTGCACCCGTTGCTTGAAAAGTTTCAAGGCCCCCGCATGCGCGGAGGCCCCGATGTTAAGTTAGATCAGTGCGTTAATATAGGACAACTGAGCGAATTGACTCACCAGCGTGCATCAAATCAAAACCCTTGTTGATGTCTTCCAGCGGCATGGTGTGCGTGATCATCGGATCAATCTCGATCTTGCCGTCCATGTACCAGTCCACGATTTTCGGCACATCTGTTCGACCTCTTGCGCCGCCGAAGGCAGTCCCTCTCCAGGACCTTCCGGTGACAAGCTGGAACGGGCGGGTGGAAATCTCAGCACCTGCAGGGGCTACGCCAATGATAATGCTCTCTCCCCAGCCTTTGTGCGCAGCTTCAAGAGCTGTTCTCATCACCTGCACATTGCCGGTTGCATCAAACGTATAGTCCGCGCCACCCTTGGTAAGGTTGACCAGGTAAGGCACAAGATCGCCTTCAACTTCGCTTGGATTGACGAAATCCGTCATCCCGAAGCGTGTTGCCATTTCGATCTTCGCCGGATTGAGGTCAACACCAACGATCTGGTCGGCACCTGCAAGCCGCAGCCCCTGAATCACATTGAGACCAATGCCGCCTAGACCGAAAACGATGGCCCGAGAACCTATTTCCACCTTCGCCGTGTTGATCACCGCTCCAATGCCAGTGGTCACCCCACAGCCAATATAGCAGACCTTGTCGAAGGGAGCGTCCGGACGGATTTTTGCCAAAGCGATTTCCGGGACCACCGTGTAGTTGGCAAAGGTTGAAGTGCCCATGTAGTGCAGAATCGGATCACCATCGAGCGTTGTGAAACGTGACGAGCCATCCGGCATCAATCCCTGCCCCTGGGTCGAGCGGATCGCCTGACATAGATTTGTTTTTGGATTGAGGCAGTATTCGCAGTTCCGGCACTCCGGCGTATAAAGCGGGATCACGTGATCGCCTGGCTTAAGCGTGGTCACACCCGGCCCGACTTCCACGACAACTCCCGCTCCTTCATGGCCGAGGATTGCGGGAAACAGACCTTCCGGATCGGCTCCGGACAGCGTGAACTCATCCGTGTGGCAAATGCCCGTTGCCTTGACTTCAACCAGCACTTCAAAAGCGCGCGGGCCTTCCAGATTCACGGTCGTGACTTCGAGAGGTTTGCCGGCACCAACGGCAACAGCAGCACGAACTTCCATGGATGAATCTCCCTGATTTCTTGTTTGGAGGAGAGTTACCGGCCATCGCGTCAATTGCAAGAACTGAAGCGGCATCTCGTGTCAGAATTACGCAATTACACAGAATAACCAATCAAACCCATTCCTTGCCGAGCGATAAAAATACCTTGGTTGCCAAGCCCTTCACTTCAATTTTTTCGCTAGGCAACACGTCTTCCGACACCCATGTCGTATTCTGACAAGCAAGCGACTGAAACCAGATACGCAAACGCCTGCACAGTCGCGAATATGCGCCGCAATGGACGCACGCCATCTGTATTCGCTATGGTCAAGTCCTGAAAACACTTCCAGACAGGCCATAACTCAGCGTCGCTGTTGGTAATTGGCTGAAACGTGCGGAGCCGCTCACTATGAAGCGATATTCCTTCCTGGAACTGGCGAAAAACGCCTTTTCAGCGCACCAGAACTGGGGCCGTCAATGGCGCGCCCCTGAGCCAAAGGCCGAATATGACGTGGTCATTGTCGGCGCTGGAGGGCATGGGCTTGCAACGGCCTACTACCTTGCCAAGGAACATGGCATTCGCAACATTGCCGTACTTGAAAAAGGTTGGCTCGGCGGCGGCAACACCGGCAGAAACACGACAATCGTGCGCTCCAACTACCTTTGGGAAGAAAGTGCAGCGCTCTATAATCACGCCATTGGTCTTTGGCAGAACCTGTCTCAGGAGTTGAACTACAACGTCATGTACTCTGCGCGTGGCGTAATGATGCTTGCCCACACAGTGCATGATGTCCAGGTTGCTCAGCGTCACATTCACGCCAATAGACTTGCAGGTGTTCAAAACGAATGGCTGACACCTGAGCAAGCCAAGGAGTATTGCCCCCCGCTCAACATCTCCAAAAACATCCGCTATCCAGTGATGGGCGCTGCGCTTCAGCGTGTCGGCGGCACAGCGCGACACGATGGTGTTGCATGGGGCTATGCACGCGGTGCAGACGACCTCGGCGTTGATATTATCCAGAACTGTGCAGTTACAGGAATTCGCCGTAGTGCGGACGGGGCTGTTGAGGGAGTCGAGACGGCTAAAGGCTTCATCAAGGCCAAGAAGGTTGGCGTGGTGGCAGCCGGTCATACTTCGGTCGTCATGGACATGGCTGGCGTTCGACTTCCACTGGAGTCCTTCCCATTGCAGGCGCTGGTTTCAGAGCCAGTAAAACCCGCCTTCCCTTGCGTGGTCATGTCCAACACGATCCACGCCTACATCTCCCAGTCCGACAAGGGAGAACTGGTTATTGGAGCTGGTACAGATCAGTTTGTGTCCTATGCCCAAGCCGGTGGCATCCATATTACCAACCATACAATCGATGCTATCTGCGAGCTGTTCCCACATTTCCGGCGCATGCGCATGTTGCGGAACTGGGGTGGTATCGTGGACACAACACCGGACCGCTCACCGATCCTCTCAAAGACCCCGGTTCAGGGCCTTTATGTCAATTGTGGTTGGGGCACCGGTGGTTTCAAGGCGACGCCAGGCTCGGGACATGTCTTTGCTCACACAATCGCAAAAGACGAGCCGCATCCGATCAATGCACCATTCACAATCGAGCGCTTTCGCACTGGTCGTCTTATCGACGAAGCTGCCGCTGCCGCTGTAGCCCACTAAGGGGAACACCAATATGTTGTTGATCTATTGCCCCTACTGCGACGTTGAACGGGCAGAAACCGAATTTCATTGTGGTGGCGAGGCTCATATCGCACGGCCCTCTGATCCAAGCCAGACAAGCGAAGAGGAGTGGGTTGAATTCCTCTACATGCGCAGCAACACCAAGGGTGTTGCCGCAGAACGCTGGCGTCACATTCACGGTTGTGGCCGCTTTTTCAATGCCGTTCGCGATACCGTTAGTGACAAATTCCTGAAATTTTACAAGGCCGGAGAAACGATGCCGGATCTTGAAAAAATCTCCAAGGAGGCCGGCAAATGAGCCAGCCATTCCGCACCGAAAAAGGTGGGCGGATCGACCGCAACGAACAACTGACCTTCACCTTTGATGGTGAGCAAATGCAGGGCCACAAAGGCGACACGCTAGCCTCAGCTTTGCTTGCAAACGGTGTGCATCTCGTTGGCCGGTCCTTCAAGTATCATCGCCCCCGCGGGATCATCAGCTCCGGGTCTGAAGAGCCGAACGCCTTGGTTGGCATTTACCGGAACGGTGATCAGACACCGAACCTGCGCGCAACACAGGTAGAGCTGTACCAGGGTCTTGAAGCCATATCCCAAAACCGTTTCCCCTCGCTCGGTTTTGATATTGGTGCCATCAACGACCTGATGTCGCCGTTATTTCCGGCAGGGTTCTACTATAAGACATTCATGTGGCCCAAGTCGTTCTGGGACCGGGTTTACGAACCCGTTATCCGGGCTGCTGCCGGTCTCGGGAAACCACCCAAAAAACCGGACCATGACTTTTACGGCAACCTCTATGCGCATTGCGATGTACTCGTCGCCGGCTCAGGCCCCTCCGGTCTGGCGGCTGCGCTTGCTGCTGCGGAGACGGGTGCAAAAGTAATTTTATGCGATGAACAGGCAGAGTTTGGCGGCTCTTTATTATCGGAAAATAGCGCCAGCGTTGATGGCAAGGAACCAGCAGACTGGGTGGCAGTGACACTCGCTCGACTTGGCGCTATGGACAACGTCACATTGCTGCCGCGCACCACTGCTTTCGGCTACTTTGCGCATAATTACGTTGCTCTGGCGGAACGGATCACCGACCACATCGCGAACCCGGACCCCAAACTGCCCCGCGAACGGCTGTGGCAGGTTCGTGCCAAGGAAGTTGTCATCGCGGCAGGCGCAATCGAGCGACCGTTGGTGTTTCCGGAAAACGACAGACCTGGCATCCTTTTGGCTGATGCCGGACGTACTTATCTCAATCGGTATGGCGTCAAAGTCGGACACAAGGTTCTCGTCGCAACTGCAAGCGACAGCGCCTGGCAGGCCGCTTTCGATATGGCTGACCATGGCGTTGAAGTAGCTGCAATCGTCGACCTGAGAGAAACACCTCCTAAAAACCTGATGGCAATCGCAGAAGCGCGAGGCATCAGAGTAGAAGCTGGTTGCGTGGTAACCGGCACTCTGGGTCGCAAACGCGTCAAGGCCGCTCTTCTGGGACGATTAATGACATCTGGTCAGGTCGCCTCCGGCGGTCAGGTCGAGTGCGACGCGTTGCTCATGTCTGGTGGCTGGACCCCTACAGTCAGCCTCTATTCCCAGTCACGTGGCAAAGTTGTCTGGGATGGAGACAAAGGCGCATTCGTGCCCGGAAAGTCCGTGCAGCACGAACGCTCCACCGGCGCTTCCAAGGGATTATATGGACTGCAAGCTACACTGGAAGATGGCTATGCCGCCGGTGAAAACGCGGCAAAAGCTGCAACAGGAAAATCAGCTAAGATCGCCTATTCCACGGCAACAGGCGGGGAAGCCAGTAACGGCGGCACTCTTGGCGCCCTGCCCCATGATCGCAATGCCTCACGCGTCAAGGCCTTTGTCGATTATCAAAATGATGTCACAGCCAAGGATGTGAAACTGGCGGTGCGCGAAGGTATGCATTCTATTGAACATATCAAGCGCTATACCACCACCGGCATGGCGACTGATCAGGGCCGTCTTTCGAACATGAACGCGCTCAAGATTGCATCTGGAGCGCTTGATCGCCCCTTGACGGATGTCGGTCTGACAACATTCCGCCAACCTTTCACGCCCACCACATTCGGTCTGTTTGCAGGGGTTTCGCGCGGGGATTTTTTCGATCCGGTTCGCAAGACGCCGTCCCATGATTGGGTGGTCGAAAACGGCGGTGTCTTTGAGGATGTCGGTCAGTGGAAGCGCACGTGGTATTTCCCGAAGAATGGCGAGGACATGCATGCCGCCGTCGCGCGCGAGTGCAAGATCGCGCGCGAAAGTGTAGGACTGTTTGACGCCTCGACGCTCGGTAAAATCGAAGTCGTTGGACCGGATGCGGCCGAATTCCTGGAGCGTATGTACACCAATCCATGGAAGAAGCTTGCAACGGGCCGCTGCCGCTACGGATTGCTTCTGAACGATGCCGGTTTCATCACCGATGACGGCGTTATCGGTCGTTTGGCCGAAGGCCGTTTTCACGTGACGACTACAACCGGCGGTGCACCGAGCGTCTTTGCCAGGATGGAAGATTACCTTCAGACGGAATGGCCGGATCTGGATGTCTGGATTACCTCCACAACTGAACAATACGCAGTTGCTGCTGTTCAAGGACCGAAAGCCCGCGAGGTCATAGCTCCCTTTATTGAGGGTATTGATCTTTCTGCGGAAAACCTCCCGCATATGAGTGTCAGGGAAGGCACATTTTGCGGCGTTCCCTGCCGTCTGTTCCGCATTTCCTTTACCGGCGAGCTCGGGTTTGAAATCAACGTCTCGCGCCGACACGGCAAGATGATGTGGGAAACGCTTGCGAAGGAAATCGAAAAACACAGCGGCACAGCCTATGGCACTGAAACGATGCACGTTCTTCGTGCCGAGAAGGGCTACATCATCGTCGGTCAGGACACCGACGGCACAGTCACACCGCAAGACGCAGGTATGACCTGGGCAATCGGTAAGAAGAAGCTCGACTTTGTCGGTAAACGCGGACTGGAACGGCCCGACCTGAAGGCCGACGGTCGCCCCCAATTTGTTGGTTTGCTCACGACGGACCCGAAGGTGAAGTTAGAAGAAGGCGCACAGGTGACAGTCGCTGAAAACCCGGCCACGGGCACTTCGGCTGAAGGCCATGTGACGTCGTCGTACTACAGCCCTGCCCTGGACCGCACAATCGCCCTGGCAATGGTGAAAAACGGTCAGGCACTGGAAGGTAAGACCCTTTATGTGCCCATGCCTGAAGGCAGTATACCTGTCGAGGTTACCGGCACAGTGTTTTATGACAAGGAAGGAGCGCGCATCAATGTCTGAGCTTCTGGCAAACGATCTGATCACGCCGGATGCCGGCGAAAGCCCGCTTCTGAGTCTGAGTGAAGTCTCGATCCTGAAGGCCGCACCTCTCACGCGACTTTCTCTGCGCGCTCGCGATGCGTCACTTAAAGATGCAGGCAAAGCCTTCGGCGCTGCGCTTCCGGTCAATCCACTTTTGGCTGAAACAAGCAAAAAACGGGCAGCGCTCTGGATGGGACCGGATGAGTGGACACTCCTGGCACCTGAAGAAGATTGTCAGGCGCTGTTCACAGCGATTGAAGAAAAACTTGGCGACCAACCTCATTCTCTTGTCGACATTTCAGATCGCTCTGAGGCGATCATAGTGAGTGGCGAAAAGGCTTCTTGGCTGCTCAATACCGGAATTTTCATTGATTTTTCGATTGAATCGTTTCCGGTAGGAACGGTAACACGCACTGTGTTTCACAAGTCTCCCGTGATGGTCTGGCGCACAGGCACCGACACATTTGTGGTCGAAGCATGGGTATCCTTCATGGAGTATGTCACCGGTCTGCTTGTACAGTCGGCCCAGGAGTTGGAGGTGGCCTGACGCAACATTTGATTGGTTGTTTCTCTGGTGACACTTCATTTTAAGAAACATCAGTGACCCTGCGAGTAACTTCAATCGCCTGGGGTCGTTGATGACTGTTCAAAATTCAAAACAGCTCCGTCTTGCAGAATTGCTTGGTGCTCTCAGCCACGCGCTTGATATCACTGAAGGCCAGCCACGTGGCCATTGCGTGCGTTGTTGCTGGATCGGCGTCAACATCGGCCGGCATATCGGCCTGAGCGAGACGCAGCTCAGCGACCTTTATTACACACTTTTGTTGAAGGACCTGGGCTGCTCCAGCAATGCCGCCCGGATATGCGAGCTTTACCTTACCGACGACCTGAGTTTCAAGCACGACTACAAAACGGTGAATAACAGCCTGCCCGCTGCACTTCGGTTTGTTCTTTCCCATACGGGTCTGAAGCACGGTTTTGCCGAGAGGGTCAGGGCAATTGTCAATATCATGCAAAATGGCGGCGATATCGCCAACGAAATGATTGAGACACGCTGTCAACGTGGGGGAGATATTGCCCGGCAGATGCATTTTTCCGAAGCAGTCGTAGACGGTATTTACAGTCTTGATGAACACTGGGATGGAAAAGGCCATCCCCATGGACTGCAGGGTAGTGCGATCCCGACATTTTCCCAGATAGCGCTTCTGGCACAGGTCATGGACGTTTTCCAAATAAACGCCGGCCGGGACAGTGCATTGAACGAGCTTCGCGATCGGGTGGGCAACTGGTTTGACCCGGCTTTGGTGGAAGCCGCTGAATTTGTGGCCAATGACCCGCAATTTTGGACCGTACTGCAGTCAGATAATCTCGACCAGACCGTCTATGCGCTAGAACCTGCACAAAACGTCAGGTTTGCCGACGATGAGCAGCTGGATGATATTGCTCACGGCTTCGCCCTGGTGATCGATTCAAAGAGTCCATTTACCGCTGGTCACAGCGAAAGGGTCATGCTGTACACGGACATGATTTCAGAAGAAATGGGTTATAGCGCTCAAGACTGTCAACATTTGAGGAGAGCGGCTCTTCTCCATGATATTGGCAAATTGGGCGTGAGTAATTCCGTGCTGGACAAGCCTGGCAAGCTGAACGATCAGGAATGGGCGCAGATCCGCATGCACCCGGTCTACTCCGATGAAATCCTCTCAAGGATCGACGCATTTAAGCAATTGTCTCCAATCGCCCGTGGCCATCATGAGAGACTTGATGGTCGCGGATATCCCGACGGGTTGACGGCGAGCAATATTTCCATGGAAACCCGGATTGTCACGACAGCTGACATATTTGATGCCTTGACCGCCGAGCGTCCCTATCGTAGCGCAATGCCATTGCCAAAGGCCCTCGGTATCATAGAAGCTGATGTAGGAGCTGCTATCGATCCCAAGTGCTTCCAGGCCCTAAAACACGCAACGGAACGCATGGATCAATACAAAGCTGCTTAGTTAGTTGAATTAAAAAGTCTCGTCACACACGCATTCTTAGTCTTGCGGGCCCTTGCCAAGTCCTGCCCAAAACCACCAATCTGTAAGTCATGCTCAAAATAGGTTCCTACAATATTCAAAAGGCAATAGGCGTGGACGCGCGCCGTCGGCCAGCGCGGACATTAAAAGTCATTCAGGAGCTGGATTGCGATATCCTGGCTCTTCAGGAAGCTGACAAACGCTTTGGTCTTCGCGACAGCACATTGGATCGCCATAACATATTGTCCGATACCGACTACCGGCCAGTGCCATTTGCCACCAGCGACCGTAGCCTTGGTTGGCATGGCAATGCGATCCTCGTGCGCAACTCTATCGATATATTGGATCATCGCCGAATTGATTTGCCAACGTTGGAACCGCGCGGAGCGGTCGCTGTCGATCTAAACATTGCTGGCGAAAAAATCCGTGTTGCCGCCATGCACCTGAGCTTGGTCAGTCATTTTCGCAAGAAACAGGTGAGCTCGCTGATGCACCAACTGCATGAGCATCTGGATTATCTGCCAACAGTGCTGATTGGCGACCTGAATGAGTGGCGGGTGTCATCAAAAAGCACCCAACTGTTCGAAGAACGCTATGAAGTGACGACACCTGGTCGAAGCTTTCCCAGTCCCATGCCCGTCGGGAGCCTTGACCGGATTATCACAAGCCCCGAATTCACGGTTAAGCAAGCTGGCGTTCACAAATCCAAAACCGCGCGGGTCGCTTCCGATCATCTGCCGGTCTGGGCCAGGCTTTCATGGGAGCCCACGGGCCATTTGCCAGCTTAGCGTTCGTGAAATGCTGGTCAGGAGATCAGCTTGATCATCACGAAATAAAGCGCACCGGAAATAATAGCTGCTGCTGGTACAGTAATGACCCAGGCGGCGATAATCGTCATGAAATGAGCACGGCGAACAAGGTGACGACGTGCCTGTTCCTCACGGTTGCGTATGGGGCGGACGGGATCCTGGCTGATGTCCTGTCTCTTGTTGACGTATTCCAGTCGACGTTTGGAGCGCTCAGTGTACCACTCACGGAAAAACCCAACGCCAAACACGGCGCCAACAGCAATATGCGTGGAGCTCACCGGAAGTCCCAGACCAGATGCGATAATAACGGTAATCGCGGCTGACAAGGATACGCAATAGGCCCTCATCGGGTTGAGTTTGGTAATCTGCTGGCCAACCATGTTGATCAGTTTCGGGCCAAACAGCAGTAGACCAAAGGAAATGCCGAACGCACCGACAGCCATCACCCAAAGGGGTATGCTGACCTTGGTGGCGACTTCTCCCAATTCAGCTGTATGAACGATTGCAGCAAGGGGGCCGACAGCATTTGCGACATCGTTGGCACCATGCGCAAAGGACAAAAGCGCAGCTGAACAAACCAACGGAATGGAAAACAGGATCCGCAAGGACTGGTTGCGGTTTTCCAGGCCTTCTGACTGACGCCGAATGAGCGGCCGCACAGCAGCCCAGACAACGAGGCCGACTGCTGCGCCGATCAGCAGCGAAGTCGGCATGTCGATCTTTATGATTTTTTTCAGGCCCTTCAGGGCCAGATAGCTGGCAAATGCTCCTGCCATCACAGCGATCAGAACCGGCACCCAGCGGCGGGCTGCAGCGATCTTATCATCCTGATAGATGATGAAAGACTTGATAAACGCCAGGAAACCGGCAGCAATTACACCACCAAGGAAAGGTGATATAACCCAACTCGCTGCGATGCTTGCCATCGTCACCCAATTCACGGCAGCGAAACCAGCGGCCGCGATTCCAGCTCCCATGACGCCACCAACAATTGAGTGCGTTGTCGAAACCGGAGCGCCGACCCACGTTGCCAGATTGATCCACAATGCCGACGACACCAACGCTGCCATCATCGCCGCCATGAACACGGAGGCATCTGAAACGGCATTTGGATCGATGATACCCTTGGAGATGGTTCCAACGACATCACCGCCCGCGATCAACGCACCTGCACTCTCGAATACTGCTGCAATGATCAGAGCGGTAACCAATGTCATGGCTCGTGACCCAACGGCTGGCCCAACATTATTGGCCACATCGTTGGCACCGATATTCAGCGCCATATAAGCGCCGATTGCAGCGGCGGCAATTATGAGCACGCCACCTGGCGCGTCGGACATTGTAGCGCCCGCAGCCAGTGCACAGATCACAATAAAGACGAGAGCAATACCCGGAGCAATCAGACCACGACCAAGTGAGCCGGCTGCTTCTTCCATGTAACTGAATTTGTCGAGATCTTTGTCGAGCGTCGGTTTTTTCAAGTTTTGCATGGGCGCTTTTGGGTCCGCATCCGTCTTGCGGAAAGACCCGCAAATATTGGCAAGTGATTTATGCGCCTTGCCATAGCCCATCGCCCAGAAAGGTCAACCTCACTGGCCAGAAATCATAAATTTTTATGAATTGGCTAACTCTTAAGCTTGAGGAAGACTTTCGCCATGCTCGGTTCATCGGTCAACTTGATCGCTTCATCAATCGACACCCAACGAACATCCCGTTTGCCGTATTCCGGGAATTCTGTGGTGATGCTCTCGACATCAATCAGAAAAACAAGAACTTCTGTTCTGATCTTGAAACCCGCCTCGCCGCCCTTGTGGGACTGAAAACTGGCAAACGGCTTTCTTCTGGCCGTACCGATCACGCCCGCTTCCTCAAAAGCCTCAATCGCAGCCGTGCGATGCGCGTTGTAACTGAGGATAGGCCAGCCTTTTGGCAAGATCCACCTACGTGTGGATTTCGAGGTGATCAGCAACACCTCCTGGTTCCCATCTCGCTCGCGTTTACACAGCGCCGCAATTTGCAGTCTTGCCGGTCGCCGGAACATGCCCGTCAAACTCTGCAACCAGGAAGGGCGTTCAGTGATCGTGTCGTATGAGATGGTCATTAAGAATGCATTCGATTTCATAAAGGGTTGATATACATACGCTTACGCAGCAAATGTGTCCAGAAAATGCGCACTATGTGCATTTGTAGCTGGCATCAAACAGAAATGATTGCTTTTAGGTAGCTCGACCTTGACGTCGAATAACGTCTTCACCTGTACGTTTCCCAGGCAATGTAACCTTGTCAGAAAAGCATCAGCGCAAGAACGGTGTACAACGAACCGGCCAGCAATGCCGCACAAGGTACCGTCACGACCCACGCACCTACAATCGTAATCAGGTTGGAACGACGAACCAGCAACCTGCGTCGTCGCTCCTCCTTGTTACGCAACATCTTGCGTGGTTTTAACTGACCGCCTTCAGCGTAATAACGATTGCGATGCCATTCACGGTAAAAGCCGACCCCAAACACTGCACCGACCGCGATGTGTGTTGAGGAAACCGGCAATCCCATTCCCGATGCGGTCAATACCGTGGCAGCGGTTGAGGACGTGACACAGAAAGCTCGGACAGGACTGAGTTTGGTGATCTGCTTGCCAACCACCATGATCAGACGTCTGCCAAACAGCAACAATCCGGCAGAAATCCCAAATGCACCAACAGCGCTGACCCAGATTGGAACCTCCGGATTAAGGGTCCCCATAAACCAGAAGCTTAAATCGGTAAAATCATTCGACTGGCTCTGGACGATGGCAGCAAGAGGCCCGATTGCGTTGGCCACATCATTGGCCCCATGCGCAAAGGAAAGTAGCCCTGCGGTCAGCATGAGCGGAATTGCGAAAAGGGATCGCAGGGATTTCATACTGTTTTCAAGTTCGGACATCTGTAACGAGACCACGCGGCGGTAGATCCACCACACTGCAAAACCAGTCGCAAGGGACAGACTGATCACCAGCGAGTTCGGAATGACCAAAAGCCGGTCACCTGTCTTGACCGAAAGGAAGGCAACAAATGTCGCGGCCATGGCGCCAAGAAGCAATGGCAGCCAATATCGGGCTGCTTCAAGCTTGTCCTCCGCATAAATCAATCGATTGGTGATAAAGGCCATCAATGCAGCGGCAATAACGCCGCCAAGGACGGGAGACACCACCCAGGATGCTGCAATCGTTGCGATGGTGGTCCAGTTAATCGCCGAAAATCCACTTACCGCAATACCTGCGCCTACAACCCCGCCGATTATGGAATGCGTTGTGGAAACCGGAGCGCCAATCAAAGTTGCAAAATTGATCCATAGCGCAGACGCGGCCATGGCTGTCAGCATTGCGAGCATGAACGATTTGTTGTCGGAAACGTCACTCGGGCTCAAAATGTTTCCGGAAATCGTGGAAACGACATCACCACCTGCGATCAAAGCTCCAGCGCTTTCGCACACAGCTGCGATAAGCATTGCTGTTGTCAGACTGACGACGCGTGCGCCCACGGCCGGCCCAACGTTGTTCGCGACATCGTTGGCACCGATGTTGAGCGCCATATAGCCACCAACAACCGCTGCTGAAATCAGAAATAGCGCATTCGACATGCCCGCCGAAACAACATGTGAGGCGGCCACTACTGCGCATAGCGCCAGGAAAATGATCGCAAGTCCGGGACCGGTTAACCTGCGCCCCATCGCTTCAGCAGCGTCGCCAACAAACCCGATCCTGTCGAGATCCTTGTCCAGTGCTTTGGGTTTCAAATCCTTTTTGGATAGCACTCAGTTGGCCTCATGTTCCAGGTGTCGCTTCGACCCCACTAAAGCCGGACGATCCTCAACTCATCAATCAAATGAAATGTCAGGCACGAAACAGCGCTCTGTAAGTCGTTAGTTGCTCGTGCTCTATCAACAGCGCGGCGATATTAAACCAGTTCGTGTTGATTGCGACGCAGGAAACGCCGCAAAGACAGTTCGTCCAGCATATCCAGCGCATCTGCCAAGGGCACCCAGATGCATTTTCTTTGTCCGAATTCCGGGAAGTTCTCATGTTGTTTTTCAAATCGAATTTTGAAAACGACCACTTTGGTCCGCATTCTAAGGCCGTTGGACAAGCCCTTGAAAGAACGGAAGCTACCCATTGATCTCATTTCCGCTTTTCCAACAACGCCTGCTTCTTCATAGGCTTCTATGACCGCGGTTTCAAAAGCAGGCTTGTCCTTTTCCGGCCAGCCCTTTGGCAATATCCACCTTCCCGTGCCCCGCGTGGAAACGAGAAGAATTTCAGGGCCTGTTTCACCGGTCCGGAAGCACAGAGCAGCAATCTGCAGACGCAGGGGTTTGATAAACAACCCTGCAAAGCCCTGCAGCCACGACGCATCTCTTAAGGAAATCGGCTTTGCGAATCCCATCACCAACCTGTTATTGAAAAGGGTAGACGGCTATATAGTCACTTAGGTCGGGCTCGTCCAGATAAAAGTGCACAATGTGCACATTCATGCAAGACCCAGGGTTTTGTACACAGCTAACCTTTAACGACCGATATATTTTCTGCGGTCCATCCGCCCGGCCAGACCTCAGCACTTCCCGATTTCAAATCGCGCATCTGATTAACTGGAACGGTTGCGATCAAAAACGGTTCTTCACCGCTTTTACCGTCTGTAGGTGAAACTTCGTCGGCAATACCCGAAAACCCGAATTCCTCTTCACAGGGCAGATACAACGCTGCGCCGGAAACATTGGTATCGTTTTGTGTCGTGCCTTTTGAAGTACCCACCGTACCGCAAACAGCAACTGCACACATGAGTTCGATCGCCCGAGCTTTCGCACAACCATAAACGCGGTGATATCCGGAGTGCTTTTCAGTCATTGAAGGAACCAATAACAAATCGAGTTCGTGACCAGCTAAAAGGCAACTAAGTGCAGGCATTTCAACATCAAGGCAAATCAGGATCGCCACCCTTACGCCCTCAAGTTCAAAGACCTGCAGATGCGAGCCTGGTGTGAGATGCCAGAAGTCGGGATTTTTCTCAAAAGGGGTCAGGCTTAACTTGTCTTGCTGGATTTGCCTGCCGTCTGTCGTCAGCAGGATAGCGGTGTTGGTTATGCCTTTGGCACGCTTGACCGGCATGGATCCAGCCAGCAATGAAACATCGTATTTTTCAGGTAGCGGGGATAATGACGAGACCAGTTCTACCCCGACATCAGCCAGAAACGACATCTCTTCTTGTGGCTTCAACCCATCGGGTTTGAAGGCCAGACAGCATTCGATGAGATACTCCGGCAAAACCAATAGCCGAGCGCCCTCACCTGCTGTGCGTCTTACACCTTCTTCAATCTGCTCTACGAACATGTGGACAGAGGTGGGTGCCCGACCGAGATTGAAGGACCAAAGTGCGATTGGAAAATCCGTCATGACGTCTGCTGAGTTCCTGTTTCACAAGCAACAGACATAGAAGAACGTGACGGAAGAGATCAAGTCGGAAGGAGTTATCAATCAGTCAAGGAACAACGCCAGGAAAGTCACGAACACAACGATCAATCCAGTAACGACACCAGCGGATTTCGGTTCCCTCGGCAGAGAGTAGAGTTTTGCTGACCTTCGAACTTCCCGGATACCCTTCAGGGCCCTGTCCGCGCGCCGGTCAATTTCCGCGAAATACGGTGAAAGCTCATTCTGAGCAAGCATACCTAACCCCTACGATTCCTTCGTGGGCTCAGACGCTAGGGCAAGACCTTTAGGGTTTGGTTAATTGCCGTTTACCGTGTTTTTTTTCCGCAGACGTTATCTACAGTCTGGTTCTTTGGGGATCAGCAACGTCCAGCACGCGAAGCTGCACTTTTGGCGACCCCTGCCATGTGTCAATCGAAAGTGTGCCGGCAACGTGCAGATTACGTCCCCGCCCTTCCAAAAGCATCTGGCCATGCGGTTTATCAGAAGACTTGAAACAGATTGCCTTCAAGGCAGAGCCATCGCCGGAAGCCAGCGTCGCCCTGACGTGACCATTGCCGACCACGTCGGCAAATGAAATCCTGTGCGAGGGAAACGCAAAAACAGGCTCGGAGTGCCCGGCGCCATAGGGGCCGGCCTTTTCCAGCAAGGCCAAAAGATCGAGGGTTGCACCTGTTGCAGTCAACGCTGCGTCTATCTTGACTTCGCGATGCGCAGTGGCTTCTTCAACATCGTCTTTTAGGACAGTATTGAAAAAGGTCTCAAGTTCTTCGGATTTTTCACGTCGAACGGTCAAACCGGCAGCCATCGCATGGCCGCCTCCTTTTTCCAGCAGACCCTGCTCGACTGCCTGCCGGACTGCCTTGCCCAGGTCAACACCAGGTACGGACCTGCCAGAGCCTGTTCCCTTGCCCGTTTCGTCATAGGCAACAGCAAAAGCGGGCCGTCTGTGCGCTTCCTTCAGGCGGGAGGCTATCAGGCCCACGATGCCAGGATGCCAATCATCGGACCCTGTTAGCAGAACTGCCGGGTCTCTGCGGTCAACAGCAACAGCGGCTTCCGCTGCGGCCTGCTCCAGCATGACAGCTTCCATGGCCTGTCGTTCAGCGTTGAGTTGATCGAGCCGCTCAGCGATTTGCCGCGCTTCTTGTGGGTCATCAGTCGTCAAAAGACGGGCACCAAGAGCAGCGTCTCCTATACGGCCACCGGCATTGATCCGCGGGCCGACGAGGAACCCCAGATGATACGGAGCCGGTTTACCGCTAACGCGTGCCACATCCGCAAGCGCGGTGAGCCCGTAATTGCTCCGCTGATGCATGACGGCTAGCCCCCGCATCACGTAGGCCCTGTTCAGGCCTTGCAAGGGAACGACATCGCAAACAGTGCCAAGCGCAACAAGATCCAGAAGCGCCATCAGGTCGGGCTGTTGCCGACCATCGAATATGCCGCGTTGGCGCAACTCACGATTCAAGCCAACGAGAAACAGGAAGGTCACGCCAACAGCGGCCAGATGCCCCTGGCCGGAAAGATCATCCTGACGGTTGGGATTGACCAATGCATCAACGTTCGGCAGCGTTTCACCGACCTGGTGATGGTCAATGACCACGATATCCAGACCGAGTTTCTTTGCGACCTCAAAAGCTTCGAATGACGTGCTACCGCAGTCGAGCGTTACCAGTAGGTCTGCCCCACCTGCGCGAAGGTTTTCAATCGCAGGGCCATTGGGCCCGTATCCTTCGATAATCCGGTCAGGGATATGAATGACAGGATCGTGGCCGAGCCATTGGAGATATTTCGCAAAAATGGCTGAAGACGTCGCACCGTCCACGTCGTAATCGCCGAAGATTGCGATCTTTTTTCCAGCTTGCAGTGCGTCTGCGACCCGTGCAACGGCAGTATCCATATCAACAAGCGAGGATGGATCGGGCATTAATGAGCGAAGAGACGGGTCGAGAAATTCTTCAGCATGATCAGGCAGCACCCCACGCGCTGCCATGACCCGCGCCAGAACATCCGGCAAACCGTTCAACTGCGAGATGGTCATGGCCGCGCGGCTTTCCGCAGCGCTCAGGCGTTCCCGCCATGCGTTGTCATTCGCAGAACGAGCGACCCCTAATACGAGCCGCCTCTCACCATCTTCACCGGGTTCTCCAACCATTCAATGCCGTCTTAATCCAGAAGGAACTTCTCTGAGTCCGGGTGCTGGGCCTTGATGTAACGAACCGTTCCAGTCGAGGACCGCATTACGACAGTGTGTGTTGTTATGTGCTCACGGCCGAAACGGACACCTTGCAGAAAGTTTCCATCGGTCACGCCGGTCGCTGCAAACAGGACGTCGGGGCCTGCCATCTCTTCCAAAAGGTATTTCTTCTTGATGTCTTCGATGCCCATGCGATGCGCACGTTCGACCTGCTCTTCGCGGGTAATCACAAGCCGGCTTTGCATCTGTCCACCGATACAGCGCAGCGCAGCAGCAGCCAACACACCTTCAGGCGCGCCACCGATACCAGTATAGATGTCAATGCCTGTCTCGTCGGGGTCGGTCGTATGGATAATCCCTGCGACATCACCGTCGCCGATCAGGCGAATGGCTGCACCTGTGGCCCTAATGTCTTCGATCAAGCGCGCATGACGCGGGCGGTCCAATACACAAGCCGTGACGTCTTCAACCTTGACACCCTTTTCCTTTGCAACCGCTGCAATGTTGTCCGCAATCGGCGCATCAATATCGATCAGGCCAGCAGGATATCCAGGCCCGATTGCAAGCTTGTCCATATAGCTGTCAGGGGCGTTCAGAAGGTCGCCTTCCGGTGCCAACGCAATTACGGCCAGGGAGTTCGGCAGGTTTTTCGCGCAAATGGTTGTGCCTTCAAGCGGGTCCAGCGCGATATCGACCTTTGGTCCCTGCTTGGTGCCAACGTTTTCGCCGATATACAGCATCGGAGCTTCGTCGCGTTCGCCTTCGCCGATCACCACGGTGCCATCAATCGGCAGGCGATTCAGTTCCCGGCGCATTGCGTCCACCGCAGCCTGGTCAGCCGCCATTTCGTCGCCGTGACCACGCAGCCGCGCAGCAGAAACAGCCGCTCGTTCACTGACGCGAGCCAGTTCAAGCGTCAAAATACGGTCCAGGCCGCTCGACGACTGATTTTCGGTATTGGACATCAACATCTCCAGTCTCTCCCCCGCAAGACGCCTGGGTGGGCAGTAACACTTCAGTTCAGTTTTTCAATTCGGATCATTTGCGGCTGTTCGGCAACAACGCCCTTGGACATTATCACTTCCAAAGCCTGCTTGATCGCGACTTCTGTTGTTTCATACGTGATCAAGATGACAGGCTGTGGCACGTCGGCATCATATTTTGCCGGTGTCTCGTCAAGCGCGTGCCGTTTCTGGACAATAGATTCAAGCGAGATACCTGCATCGCCCATACAGCGCGCTATTTCGGCGAACGCGCCCGGACGATCAAACACCGACAAGCGGATGTAATAACCACCTTCATGCAAACGCATGCGTGCCCTCTGATAGTCCTTGAGGTCGGAGGCAGGCATTCCAAGAACCGGTGTTTCGTCACCGCGCGCGATGTCAGATATATCTGCGACCACCGAAGATGCGGTCGCATTGCCGCCAGCGCCTGGGCCGACCAGAACGATTTCGCCGACATAATCACCGTCAACCGCAACAGCGTTCAAAACACCGTCGATACCTGCAATCGCAGACGTCTTCGGCACCATTGTCGGATGCACGCGCTGTTCAATGCCGGTTTCGGTGCGCTGAGCAACACCGAGTAATTTGATACGGAAACCCAATTCGTCAGCAGCCTGGATATCCGCAGTCGTAATGGAGGTGATGCCCTCCAGATAGATATCCTCATCGGCGATTTTCGTACCGAAAGCCAGACTGGTCAGGATAGCGAGCTTATGGGCTGTGTCGTTTCCCTCAATGTCAAATGTCGGATCAGCCTCTGCATAACCGAGCCGTTGAGCATCTGCGAGACAATCCTCAAAGCTGATGCCCTCAGCCTCCATCCTGGTCAGGATGTAATTACAGGTTCCGTTCAAGATGCCATAGACGCGACTGATGTCATTCCCGGACATGGATTCCCGCAAGGTTTTCACGATCGGAATTCCACCAGCAACCGCCGCCTCATAATTCAGGCAAGCATTGTTAGCTTCAGCCAGCCCGGCCAGATCGACGCCGTGCTTTGCCAACAAAGCCTTGTTCGCCGTCACAACGTGAATACCTCTGGCAAGGGCTGCACGAACGCAGTCTTCAGCAGCGCCACTGTCGCCGCCAATCAATTCGACAAGAATATCGATATCAGCATTTTGAGCCATCGCCACAGGATCAGTGAACCAAGCGAAGGTGGAAACGTCGAAACCACGGTCCTTGGATTGATCGCGCGCGCAAACAGCTGTCACGGTTACTGGCCGTCCGGCCTTCCGCGCCATTTGCGCTCCGTGTTTTGCAAGGAGTTGCACTACAGACGCGCCAACGGTTCCAAGACCGGCGACGCCTACTTTCAATGCTTCAACCATTCGGAAATTAATCCAGTTCTATTCAGCCAGAGGTCTCGAGCGGGATGACGTTGTGCAGCTTTTGGTCCGCAGTTTCAAGGAAGCGACGGATATTTCTTGCTGCTTGACGGAGTCTTTGTTCGTTTTCCACCAGACCGATGCGAACATATTCGTCTCCATGCTCACCAAAACCAATTCCGGGTGCAACAGCAACATCGGCTCGCTCGAGCAACAGTTTTGAATATTCAAGGCTTCCAAGGGAACGGAATTTTTCCGGGATTGGCGCCCAACAGAACATGCTCGCTTCGGGAGCCGGGATGGTCCACCCCGCGCGGGTGAAGCTGTCAACCACAACATCCCTGCGGCGCTTGTAAACGCCCCGTGTTTCCTTGATGCAATCTTCCGATCCATTCAGTGCGGCCGTCGCAGCTACCTGAATTGGTGTGAATGCACCATAGTCGAGATACGACTTCACACGCGCCAGTGCGGAAATCAGCCGATCATTGCCGACTGCAAATCCCATCCGCCATCCAGGCATGGAAAACGTCTTGGAGAGCGACGTGAATTCTGCCGTAACCTCCATCGCCCCTGGCACCTGCAGCACTGAAGGAGGAGGTGTTTCACCGAAATAGATTTCCGAATACGCAAGGTCGGACAGGATGAAGATCTCATGCTTGCGGGCAAAAGCGACGACATCCTTGTAAAATTCCAGATCGGCGCAGCAGGCAGTCGGGTTCGCCGGGTAGCATAATATGATTGCGATCGGTTTGGGCACTGAGTGGATGACGGCCCGTTCCAGTGCGTGAAAGAAATCCGGCCCAGGCTCAGCTGGAATATTGCGTATCGAAGCCCCGGCCATGAGAAAGCCGAACGTGTGAATTGGATAGCTCGGATTTGGGCTCAAGATCACGTCACCCGGCGCAGAAATTGCCTGGGCCATATTGGCAAAACCCTCTTTCGATCCGAGGGTAGCTATGACTTGGGTATCCGGGTCCAGTTTCACGCCAAATCGACGACCGTAATAGGCAGCCTGCGCTTTGCGAAGTCCCTGAATACCCTTGGAGGCGGAGTAGCGGTGAGTGCGCGGGTCCTGCACAACTTCAGTCAGCTTGTCGACGATGTGCTGCGGTGTCGGCAAATCCGGGTTGCCCATGCCGAGATCAATAATGTCTGCCCCATCCGCGCGCGCCTTCGCTTTCAGACGGTTGACCTGTTCGAACACATACGGCGGCAGCCGTTTGATCTTGTGGAATTCCTCCATGGCGCGGTTCCTTGCAAGTTATCAACACTGTTCGCGTGGTTCATCAGGCGCGACGCCCACACGGCGGGGCCCTTTTAGCAGCCTCCTGACCATTGCGCACCAGTCTTTACGCACCTAGTCGCCTAAATTTGCAGCGATTTTTAGAACAACTTTCCATCATGACAATATCGCCCACCTGACACCCATAAACAGCGTCGAACCAATAGGAAGAGAGTGCGCGCGTTTTAATCGTTTGAAACCTGAATATCTGGTTATCCAGTTACAGCTTGCCCACTTTTGAGCCGGTTTTTCACGAAAAACGCTCGCTCTGCGACCATGGCAAGAATTGTGATCATCGCAATCCGAATTACGAGCAAACAGAGGGGGAAAACATAAGACTGAAGCGACGCGAGAAAATTTGAGTAGGCGAACGTGTTGTAGTGAAGCAGGGTCCCAACATACGCCAAGCACTCTACCAACGAAGTGACCCCGTAAATGCTCGGCAAATACAGATTCTCCTGATTGTGTCGCATCGCAATCCGAGCGGCCCAGAACACAAGCATCGCCATCACCTCATGAAAGAGGCAAAGTACTGTTGCAACGTGTTTGATTAGGCAGCGCTGCGTTTTAGAGAAGAAAACTCTCCGGTTGCCAAGGTTTTTTTCAAGTTACCATTCGGTGCAAGGTCCATTGCCATGATCTGCCCCCTGCCCTTACTTTTGGCACTGGAGAGACCACGATCAACGGCCTCCAGTACTCTTTCAAGCGGAGAATCCGTTGTTGCAGTCACCAGGCCCGCGCTTACGGAAACCGCAAGTTTTCCATCGGATGCATCCTGACAGGCGACACTGAGCTTCCGGCAAATTCTCTGTGCCGTCAAAAAACTCATTTCGCGATTCACTTTTGGCAGGAAGACAATAAACAGTTCACCTTCGACACGGCCTGGTAGTGCTGTTTCTCCCAATGTCTCTTTCAGGATACGGCCAAACAATTGCAGCACGGCGTCTCCCATTGCATTGTTGAAACGGTCGTTAACAGCTCTGAGATCGTCCACGCCAAACATGATCAGACTATATGCGCTGGCCGGGTCTGCATGCTCGGAAATCCAGTCCTCGACGTCGTTGAGAACAGCTCTTCTGTTTGGAAGTCCGGTCAGAGCGTCTTGCAATGCCTGTTCCTTGTAGCGCAGCGACGCGCGTTCAATCACCATGCAGGCTGGCAAAACAATGGTCATGATGATCGAGAACAGTATCGTAATCAGATAGATCGTCATGAAGTTTTGCGGAAACACAGACAAAAACGTCGGAAATTCGAGCAGATTCTGGTGAAGCACAAACCATACGTAGGCTGCAAATTCGATCATGTTTGTTGCGCCAAGCATCCGGACAGATTTCAGTTTTTCCGGATTTTGCCGGAAGGCCATCCAGATGACCCAAAGAGAGCTCCCGATCAGGGAGGCCTGAATAAAATTCACACGTGAAAGAAAGCTGTCCAGGAATGGTGTGTAGAAACAAAGCGCCAACCAAATACCCGCTATGGCAACATAAAGACCGACCAGTCTGGGGCGACCGAGAAAGGCAGCAAATCCGGCGCGTCTGAGACCAGTGCCCAATAAAATCAGAATGTTTGCAAGGATGATGCTGAATTCATCCGGAACGGTTCCACGCAGGCCAACAAGGACTGTGCCGTTACCGGTTATAAAAAGACCTGCAGACCAAAGGAGCAGACTTTGTGAGCAAGCCCGACTGCGTGTTCTCCAGATAAAATGGAACAGCAGCAGGATCGCGCTACCGGCAAACCCTGCGATCGTCACACATAAAAACAGAGTCGGTGTATCGAACGCCATAGAGGACTGGGACCTGGAATATTACACCGGTGACTTTAAATATGATTTGTAAAGGAAGGTTTAGCTTCAAGATCTTTCACAGATGCAAAAAGGGATGCGATCACCCAAGTTGGGTTTGGGCAGAGTGCAGGTTCATTGGTTTGCAAGCGACTCCAGGTAAGCTTCTGTCGCCTTGCGGTCTTCAGGATTAATCAAACCGGAAGACACTCCGGGATAGGCAGCCCCCCCATACCCCTCAGGAGTGGGTACGTTGGAATTCACGTTCCCAGGTCGGCTCTTCAAGGCATCAACAAGTGGTGTTCCTGGCCCCACTGCACAGGCAGAGAGAAGTGGCAAAAAACAGATACCGAAAATGGTAGCAAACACTCTGTGCATGACAACCTGCTGTCTCTTCCCAAAAGATTCGTTTCACACCACAACATTGTCACACAAGTTCTTTAACCGCGGTACCTCAGAACGGTTTTGTTTCCAATCGACGGAGCTAAATCGTTGTGTCATAACTAGGCGAAAGCACATTTTCTGGCGTAACTAGAACAAGATTTGTTTTTGAATGTTTAAGGAATCCCAGGCCTGCATGAGGCCGGATGTGGCAAGAAAACCGGAGGGACGCCCTACCTATGGCTGATGACCGCCAACATCCCATGTTGCAGTACATTATCAACAACCCGGAAGCCTTCGCTCAAAACCTTTCAAAAACGCTCGAGCAGGCTGGAAAAGCACTGGCTGCGTATATCGAGCCGAGAGAAAAGGGCGAGATTGCGAACGAATCAACAGACGAACTGACAGGCGTTGTGAAAACCCTTGCTCAGGTCGGGGAATATTGGACATCCGATCCTCAAAGAGCAATGGAAGCCCAGACACGGCTTTGGAACGGTTATGCTGATCTCTGGGGATCTTCACTGAAGCGTATGATGGGGGAAACCGCCGAACCGGCAGTAGAAACACCTCCAAAAGACCGGCGGTTTGCCGACCCCGACTGGGAAGACAATCAGTTTTTTGATTTCATCAAACAATTGTATCTGATTACCAGCAATTGGGCCGAGGACATGGTTCACGACGCTCAGGGGCTGGACGAACATACGCGGCACAAGGCCGAGTTTTATGTCACGCAGATAGCCAACGCAGTCTCGCCATCCAATTTTGTCCTGACAAACCCGGAACTCCTGCGACTGACCATGGAAAGCAATGGGGAGAACCTGGTCAAAGGCATGCAGCACCTCGCTGAGGATCTGAAAACCGGCAAGGGTGAACTCAAGATCAGGCAGACAGATCCGTCAAAATTCAAACTTGGTGAAAACCTGGGTATCACGCCAGGCAAGGTCATTGCCGAAAATGACGTCTGCCAGGTGCTTCAGTACACACCGTCGACAGAAAAGGTTCTCAAGCGACCACTGCTCATTGTTCCGCCCTGGATCAACAAGTTTTACATCCTGGATCTCAACCCGGAAAAATCCTTCATAAAGTGGGCCGTTGATCAGGGACACACGGTGTTTGTGATCTCCTGGGTAAACCCGGACGAACGCCAGTCCCTCAAGAGCTTCGAACACTATATGAAAGAGGGCATTCTCAATACCCTCGATGTGATCAAGCGTGCGACCCGTCAGGAAGAGGTCAACGCAATTGGATATTGCGTTGGCGGCACCTTGCTGGCGGTTACACTTGCCTACATGGCGCGGCTTGGTGATGAACGTATCAAGACCTCCACCTTCTTCACAACTCAGGTTGATTTCACTTTTGCCGGTGACTTGAAGGTTTTCGTCGATGAGGAACAGATCTCGGCTCTCGAAAAGCGAATGTCAGAGCACGGATACCTAGATGGCTCGAAAATGTCCTCGGCGTTTAACATGCTCCGGTCCAATGACATGATCTGGTCTTACGTGGTCAACAACTACCTGAAGGGAAAAGACCCCTTCCCGTTTGACTTGCTTTACTGGAATTCAGATTCCACCCGCATGCCGGCTGCCAATCATTCTTTTTATCTTCGAAATTGTTATCTGGACAACAAGCTGTCTAAAGGCGAGATGGAAGTGGCAGGAGAAGTTCTAGATCTGTCTGAGGTAACGATCCCGATTTTCAACCTGGCGACCAGGGAAGATCATATTGCGCCGCCAAAATCGGTACTCCTGGGATCAGCATGCTTCGGTGGACCAGTCGAATTCGTTCTTGCCGGGTCCGGTCATATCGCCGGTGTGGTCAATCCGCCAGCAAAAAACAAATATCAGTATTGGACCGGCAAAAAAGCCAAAGGCACTGTCGAAAACTGGCTTAGCAAGGCGAAAGAACATCCCGGGTCCTGGTGGCCCTATTGGGATGAATGGATCCGGTCAAACGATGACACTTTGGTCAAGGCGCGCAAGCCGGGCGCAAACCGCGTAAAGATTCTCGAAGATGCGCCGGGTTCCTATGTGATGAAGAAAGTATAAGCCGGACGAGGAAACAGACAGCTTCGAGGGTTATGCTGCCAATCAGTCGAACCCTTACCCTGGTTTCGCTAACAATGGCACCGCTCTCTTAACCAAAATGCCGGCCAAGCGGCGTCAGGGTCATTGCCAGCAGTTTGCCAAACTTCTCCGCGCTCATTGGCCGGCCAAAATGGAATCCCTGAACGGTTTCTACCTGGCACGCAGCGAGATACGCTTGCTGTTTCGCAGTTTCGACGCCTTCTGCGACAACATTTAGTCCAAGATCCCTGCCAAGAGAAATTATCGCCTTTGCGATCGAGCGATCGCTTTCGTCGGAATCAAGTCCTTCAACAAAGCTCTGGTCAATTTTCAGTCGGGTTAGCGGAAATCTCTTCAGCGCAGCGAGACTTGAATAGCCGATACCAAAGTCATCGATTGCCAGTTTTAAGCCGATCTTTCGGAACTCTTCCATCAATTGGACGGCTTGGTCGGCATTCTGGATCAGCAGGCTTTCCGTGACCTCCAGCTCCAGAAACTTTGCCTGTAGTCCTGTATCATCCAGCGCGGTGAGTACGTCTGACGTCAGGTTCTTATCGTGAAACTGTCTTGCAGATACATTTACGCCGACCGTTATGGGAGAAAGTCCTTTGTCCTGCCAATTTTTGTTCTGTCGACATGCGTTGTTTAAAACCAACCGTCCCAACGGAACGATCATTCCACTTTCCTCTGCAAGGCAAATGAAATCCTTGGGCATCAATCTGCCGGAACTTGGATGTTGCCACCTCACCAGGGCCTCCGCCCCCACGATCCTTCCGCTTAAAAGATCGTATTGAGGCTGATATTCAAGGAAGAACTCCTCGTTCTCGAGGCCCTTGCGCATGTCTTCAAGCAAGGTCAGTCTGTTTGCTGATTTGTCTGTAATTTGGCGATCAAAAATCTTGTAGCCGTTACGACCGTCTGATTTGGCTTCAAACATCGCACAATCAGCGTTTCTCAGAAGTTGGGCTGCGTCCTTGGCATCCTGCGGATAACGAGCCGCCCCAAGGCTGCAGGTAACATGAAACGAAAATTCACCGATCTGGATTGTTTTGGTGATTTCTTCCATGAGGCTCGCCATGAAACGCTGCAAATTTTCCTTCACAGCAGCATCTCCCCAGACGATCAAAACGAATTCGTCTCCTCCAAAACGAATTACATCCTGTGCCGGATCATGCAGAGAAAGGATCCTTTCGGCGACGATTTGCAAGACACGATCGCCAACTGCGTGTCCGAAACTGTCATTGACGAATTTGAAATTGTCCAGATCAACAAACACAACGGCCAAAGGTTCGCCGGTTTCTTCACTTGAGAAGACCTTGTCCTCCAGCCTTGACTTGAATTCGTGCCTGTTAGGAAGCCCTGTGAGCACATCGTGGTTGGCGAGATATCGGATTTTACTCTCTGCCAGGTCGCGCTCAACCGCGATGGAGGCCAGCCGCGCAGCTTCTTGTGCGAGTTTTTGCTCGTGTTCAGTCGGGCTACGAACTTCGTTTGTGTAGAGACCAAAAGTCCCTAGAACCTTTTTGTCTCTGCCGAAGAAGGGGACTGACCAGCAGGACTGCATGGGAAAAGGCTTCATAACATCTCTGACGTCTTCCCAGAGCTCATGTTCAAATATGTTGTCCACAAAGACACTATCGCGCCGATAGACTGCCGTACCGCATGAACCGACCTTCGGCCCGATTGGAATGCCGTCAGCTGCTTCCAGAAACTCTTTCGGCAAATTGGGGCCAGCCGCCGCATGAAGGTTGGTACCAGCAGCGTCGACAAGCATGACCGACCCCATGACACCATCCATTTGCTCTTCAATGGTCAATATCAGGGCCTCTAAGACATCGGACAAGGGTCTGCCGGTCGCAATATCCTGCAGGATTTTGTTTTGTCCTTGCTGCAGAGTTTCCGCTTTTTTCCGCGCGGTAATGTCACGTGAAATGCCGACGAGCCCAACAAATTCACCGTTCTTGTTCAGAACCGGGAACTTTGACGAAAAGAACCATTTCTTCCTGCCGTCCGGCAAAATCATAAATTCTTCAATATCTGTTTTGGGCAGTTTGGTTTCAGCTATTTCCTTATCAACCGCCAAAAAACTGCTTCCGACTTCCGAGCCGTGAAGTTCGAGATCCGTTTTTCCAAGCATTTCTGTGATTTCGTCATAGCCGAGATCGTTCGATACACTCAAATTGGCTTTGACTATGCGGAACTGACGATCTTTGACATAGATGTGGTCAGAAACCTGGTTCACCAGCGTCTGAAGCCAGTCCCCACTCAGATGTAGCTCATCTTTCTCGCCAATCTGCTCCAGCTTGTTGAGGCGCGTGAGCTCAGCTGCAAGAGACACCATTTCTTGAGGTGGCACTATGTTTTCGGCGTTTTTACTCATCTGCAAGGCTACCCGTGCCCAACTCGAACTAACTTTCCGTTATAACATCAGTATTTTTCCCGAGCTCAAACTAAAAATCAAATTTAACTGAAGGAAACGCACAGGATTTTTAGTTTAGACGATTTTACTACAATATCATTTCAATACCGCTCGGTTCTATATTTGTATATACTTGCTTATTACAATTACGTATACAAAGCAGCTCTTCTTAAAAAATGATATTGGTAACTTTTACAGGCTTCACAAGAAATCACTGCAAGACGGGAATTGCCAAAGTTGTGCCTGGCCGGGTAAAGTTAATCAGCGCCACATGGACAAGTCTCGGTCATGCAAACTCATCAACGCAATATTTCACCAGCTAACGGCCCAGGGCGAGCAAACGCTGCAGCGGCGAACCCGCCGCTATTGATGCTGAAAAGAGGTGCCATCAAGCCGGCTGGAGCAGTTGCTACATACGCAAAAATTGCCGCGCCGGTACTGATCACGGCCGCGCTCTGGTCGCATGTATGGGTAGGGACAGCGGCATCCGTTGCGTTGACCTTGGTCGCAGTGTTTTTCGTCGTCGCTATTGCGCGAATACGCCGCCAAACCCAAAGCTCACGTGGCTGGGCAGTCGCCATCAGTTTCGGCGAGAGGATTTGGCTAAACAGGCTGCAAATTCCCATTCCCGGCGAATTGAATGCCAAGCTAACAGTGCTATATCTGGCGTTTTGGACCGGTACTCTGGTTGCTTTGTCAGGCGGTTTCACTGCGTCAGTCATCCTGACTGCCACGGGTCTCATAGTCGCCTATACTGCGATGGCGGTTTATTTTCAAAGGCTCGTTCATCTTTACCGAACCATGAAGGAAAAAGAGCCTCTCTACCGGTTTTGGAGCAGCTTTGCCGAAAACGACAACATTCAGGTCAAGGCAGCAGGCGCAAAACAACAGAAAAGCGCCCTCGCCCGAGATTGATCAAAACCTTTAAGTTATCTGCATAAATTATTGTAATTCCTATTTAAATCGAATATTTTTTGGAAGGTTTTTTGATTTCTCTCAGATGTGATTATGATGTTCTTGCGTATTTTTCTGCGAGAAGGCCGATGTAGGTCAATGCCACACTGGCACCTGCAATCGCGGTGATGTCTGCATGATCATAAGCTGGGGCCACTTCGACTACATCGCCGCCAACGAAATCGATATTTCCCAAGCCCCGCAAGATCGATAGCGCTTCCCGGGAAGACAGGCCTCCTGAAACCGGCGTACCTGTTCCAGGTGCAAATGCCGGATCAAGACAATCGATATCGAATGTCATATAGGCCGCCCCCTCACCGACACGACCCTTGATCCGCTCCTTGACACCCTCAATACCAAGCGTATCCATTTCATGTCCGAAAATCATTTCAAGTCCGCACGTCTCGGGAGCGTGTGTACGTATGCCGATCTGGATTGATCTTTCAGGATCGATGAGCCCTTCCCTCACGGCCCGTCCTGTAAAGGTGCCATGGTCGATCCGATCACCTTCATCCGGCCAGGTATCCTGATGCGCATCAAATTGGACAAGCGCAAGAGGACCGTGCTTTGCCGCATGAGCCTTCAGCAGCGGATAGGTCACGAAATGATCGCCGCCGATCGAAAACAGGTGCGTGTCGGTGTCCAGAATGGTTTTTGCCTGCGATTCAATATGGCCGGGAATATCTGCATTCCGGCCATAGTCGAAAACGCAATCGCCATAATCGACACAGGCAAGTGTTTCAAAAGGGTCCATATCAAACGGGTACTGCGGGTCGCCATCGAAAATGGCCGAAGCGCGGCGAACGCCTTGCGGACCGAATCGGGCACCAGGCCGATTGGAAACAGAGGCATCAAACGGGATACCCCAGACAGCCAGATCCACTCCGTCCAAATCGCGGCTGTACCTGCGCCGCATGAATGACAATGCCCCGGCATAAGTTGCTTCGTGGGAACCGCCCTTCACAGACTTTCCCAGAAAGGCGTTATCGGTTGGGCGCGGCAGCTCTGCAGACATCTTGGTTTCCTGAATCAGGGTGAACTTCACGAACTGTAGTGACCATACGAATGGGAAATGAAAAACGAAATGCCAAATTTTTCACATGGGCAATGCTCCGACGAACATTGCACTTCGGTTTCAATCGTACCTGTGCAAATCTGACGTTGAAATTTGTCGTATGTAGACCTTTAAGATGAGTCAATTCTTGAAGGTAAGTCTCTGAAATTATGAGCTAACGTGACTTTTCGAGCAACAATCGAACAAGCTATTGGAAATTCCGTTACATGACCCAGTCAGGTCCAACCTCTTCGGGGCACAACCATTCTCACGCTGAAGGCAAGCAACATGACCATGACCATGCGCCGGATGTAACGGACAAAAACGCTCGGACTGTTGCCTGGGCAGGACTTCTGATTGCGGGTTTCATGTTTGTCGAGCTGATAGGCGGTTGGCTCGCCGGTTCGTTGGCCCTGATGGCTGATGCAATTCACATGGTAACCGATGCAGCTTCTCTCGGGCTTGCCTGGTGGGCGTTCCAACAATCAAAAAAACCGGCCGATGCACGTCTCACCTATGGGCGCGACCGATTACCTGTCCTGATAGCTTTTGCCAATGCGATTTTTCTACTCGTAGTAACCATCTGGATCTGTGTTGAGGCCATCGGAAGACTGGCAGAGCCCGAAACCGTGTTGGCCGGCCCTATGTTCATTATCGCGGTGATAGGTCTGCTTGTGAATATCGGCGCCTTTTTCATCCTTCAGCGCGGTGGTGACGGCTCGCTTAACATACGCTCTGCCATCCTGCATGTCATAGGCGATCTTCTGGGGTCCGTTGCAGCGATTGCAGCAGCGGTCGTCATCTATTTCACCGGCTGGTTCCCAATCGATCCGATATTGTCAATCTTCGTCGCACTGCTGATTGTCCGCTCAGCAGTTACGATTTTGCGCCAATCGGCTCACATTTTGCTGGAGGGCGCGCCGCAGGGGATCGACCGGGAGGCCGTTAAAACAGACCTATTGGCTGAAATTCCGGAACTTCAGGATGTCTTTCACATTCATTTGTGGTCCCTTGCAGAAGGCAAGGTGAATGCGACCATGCACGTGACGGTTAACTCTGACGACCAATCAGATAGCGTGTTGCACCGCATTCGTTCGCGACTGGAGACCGAACATGACATCAAGCATGTGACCATCGAAATTTCACCAACATCCTGAACTTGCTATGCAATTGTAATTTTACACCTCAGCACTCAATCAGTAGGTGTATTTATAACTAAATCCCTTGTTGATTGAGTTTTTGACCTGTTGCCGCTACATTAAGTGAGGAACTTCAAGGAGGGCGCAGGATGACTGATGATCAAAAATCCCCGGCTCAAAATCCGACTACAACGGACACCACCTCTGAACAGGATCACGTCTCGTCTTCAAGCGGAGGCATGACAATGGTGACCATCTATATATGCGCTGCGATCGGCGGTGTGATTGCTGCGATCGCCGACATTGTTCAAAAAGAACAAGCCTCTGCAGTCATGAAACTAACCACTGTTTCCGCGCGCCATCTGGAACTTGCGGTTCCTCCTCTCTATGTCTTCGCTATAGTAGTTTTTCTGGGTTTGCTGTTGTGTTTTGTTTTCCAGCCGGGAAGCCGGCGGGCGGGATTTGCAGTCGGTGCGGGCGTCATTGCGTCAATCATGACGGTTACGCCTTATCGTCCTTTACAAACTGGACAACCAACTGAAACAGAGAATACGACCTATCTGCTTCCAGGTAACGGTATCCAGGTCGCCACTGCGGATATCGGCCGAATGATGCTTGCAATGTCCCTCACCGATATTGCTGTGTTCCCTGTCAAAAACGACTTGGCCGTGCCCGTTGAGGTCAAAATGTCCTTTTATGACCGAAACGCACAACAGGCCTACGAACAAATACGGGCAATCGCCGCTGGGCAAACGGGTGTTTTCGAATTTGCGGCAAAAGCCAACCAAGGACAGATCCAAGGCGAATTTTTCATTGAAGTCGCAGGCGAACGCTCGACCTATGTGGATGCATCCGGTAACGCGCCATACCAAAGCACAGAACTCTTGCTAACACAGGCGGTGCCGACCTTCGCCCAGACGCAGATCAATACGCAGGCACTTGAGACATATTCGGCAACGACTGGTACGGCACCACGCACAGCCAATGATGCGGAAGTCCGCCAGATTTACAACAAACCAACTGGATTCTTTAATCAGCTTCAGCAAAAGTTGCTTACACCGAAAAAATGGTGACGCACAGACTGATTTTCATGGTTCTTTTGTGGTTGAGAGTACAGGTTTATTAGCATCAGCATTGATGCGGCCATTGTTCCGGCCGCCGGGAACCGGCTGTAACCCTCTACAGCGTTTAAGAAAAAATTTGTTCACTCGGGGTAGCTTAAATACGAATAGGGGTACCCGGAGGTCTTTGGATAATTGGCATGACTGTTAGTCACGAGTTCAGTGCTCAAGCTCAAAGTGTGCCCGCTCCCTTGTCTATGGCAAAAGACCTCAAGGCATCGCGCGCAGCTGTGACGATGTATACGGTCTACGTGTGCGTTGCGATCGGTGGAACCATTGCAGCAATTCTCGGTTTTCTGACTGACTAATGTGATTTCGGTCGCTGCTGCCAATTGTGCCGGGAACGCTGGAATTGACCGTCAAAGATCTTCGCCAAAAGCAAAACCAATTTTTCTTTGAAAAGCCTTCTTGAATTCGGCAATAGTGATCCGTTGTCCGCTCCGGTAAGGAGGACTAAATTGGGCGTAGGAATGCGCCCCTTCTACGCCCTTCATCAAGGAACCAAATCCGTGGCCGACCAAAAAACAAAAATACTGCGTGGCAGGCTGCTTACATTTTCCGCTGCTCCTCAGGGACCGGACGACATAGACGCCTACAACTTCGAAGAAGATGGTGCACTTCTGATTTCAGATGGAAAGATTGAGGCCAGGGGACCCTTTTCAAAGATAAAGGCCGAGGCACCTGAGGGTGTTGCCGTTACTGACCATCGGCCGCATCTGATTGTTCCAGGGTTCATCGATACGCATATTCATTTTCCGCAGGCACAGGTCATTGCCTCCTGGGCTGATCAGCTTCTGGATTGGCTGAATGACTACACGTTTCCAGCCGAACTGAAGTTTGCCAACAAGGCGCATGGCAATCGGATCGCAAAAGCATTTTTTGATGCAATTCTTTCCTACGGCACCACAACAGCGGCCGCTTATTGTTCAAGCCATCCGAACTCGGTTGATGCCTATTTCGAGGAAGCTGAGTCCCGTGACATGTTGATGGTCGGCGGCAAAACAATGATGGATCGCAACGCTCCGGCAGATCTTTGTGATACCGCTCAGGGTTCCTATGACGACAGCAAGGCGTTGCTGAAAAAATGGCATGGGCGCGGGCGTGCTCATTATGCCGTTACTCCCCGTTTTGCCATCACCTCAACACCGGCACAGCTCGAGGCAGCGGGAGCGCTCCTGAAAGAACACCCAGACTGTCACTTACAGACGCATATCAACGAAAACCACAACGAAATTTCCCTGACCAAGGAACTCTATCCGGATGCCAAGGACTATCTTGGCGTCTATGAAGACTTCGGCCTGTTGGGACCCAAAACCTTACTCGGCCACTGCATTCACATGAATGAACGTGAATTGGGCGTCATGAAAGACACTGGCTCCGTTGCCGTCTTCTGCCCGACGTCGAACCTGTTCCTGGGGAGCGGTTTGTTTGACAAGGCTCGGCTGGAAAACGCGGGGGTCAGGACCGCCATCGCAACTGACGTCGGTGGTGGAACCAACTATTCGATGCTGCGGACACTTGATGAGGGTTACAAAATCCTCCAGATGCAACGCCAACGCATGCATCCGCTCACATGTTTTTACTGGGCGACACTCGGCAATGCCGAGGCACTGTCACTGTCCGACAGGATCGGAACACTCGAAGCAGGAACAGATGCTGATCTTGTCGTTCTTGATGCAAAGGCGACCCCGACAATGGCTCTGCGCATGGAAACGGTTGAGACATTGTCAGAAGAACTCTTCGTGCTGCAAACACTCGGTGACGACCGGGCAATCGTTGAGACCTATGTGGCTGGTACCGCCTCAAAAGTTTCTTAAAACAGGCGCAAAAGCCTGGTGACTTTGAAGTTTCGCAGTGCCTCTCGGCAAGAATTTAATTGCATTGCTTGTATTGGGTTAGTCTACTCGAATTACTTTGAAGATTGACCAAGGCATTGCAATATGAACTCATCGTACAGCGACATGGCCCACGACCCTTTGCCATTCTTTATTACCGGGCCGGGCAACACAGATATCCTGTTTTTCCTTGTGGCTATGGTGCTTGTGCTGGCGCTGCTGGGATTCGGCGCCCTTTATTTCACGATCCAAGCCATTCCCGACAAGATGGCCTCAGGGGCCAACAAAGCTCAGTTGCAGCTCGTGGGCATCCTCGGCCTCATTTCGCTCTTCACAATGAACAATGCTTTCTGGATCGCAGCGCTTTTGCTGGCGGCGGTCCCGATTTCGAACATTGTTCTTCCAGTCAAGATCCGCTCCAAGGAACGCAAGCGGGTATCCCCTTACGGACGGGGGAATAGCTGATGCTGGAGCTTCTATTCAGTGCCCTGATTACCATTCTGCCCGATTACCTTTACAGACATTACAAACAGGGCAAGCGGCTCGGGCACGAGATCAATTTTTTCAATGTCTGGTACGAACTCAGATGGGGCATCACCGGCTGCGTAGTGCTTGCAATCACGTTGCTGACTGTCATTTTCTATTTTCATCCCACCACATCCAACGTTACCTCCCTCTTCCGGACCGTCTCCATATTGAGTGATCGCCCCGGTCGCGTGGCAGAAGTCTACGTTTCTGACAATGAATTTGTGTTGGCTGGCGAACCCATCTTCCGCCTGGATACGCAGCGGCAGGAAGCTGCATCCGAGACCGCGCGACGCAGGATCGCTGAAGTTGAAGCTTCCATGGCAGTCGCCCGATCAGAACTGGCCGCGGCTGAAGGCCAGATTGTTGCTGTAGAAAGCCAGCTCAAACAGGCGGAAGACGAGTTTCGCCGCCGGCAGGGGCTGAGTGAGCGCAACCAGAATGTCGTCAGCGAACAGGAACTTGAGCGCCTTCGGCTCACTGTTCAGGGTCTTGTAGGCACGGTGGAGGCAACCAAAGCGCAGAGAGACGCACTTGTAGTGCGGCTCAACACCCTGCTTCCTGCCCAAAAAGCAAGTGCGGGAGCTGCGCTCCTGCAGGCAGAAACAGAAATTTCAAAGTCCACCGTCTATGCCGGAACCAATGGAACGGTTCGTCAGTTCCTTCTCAAGCCCGGAGATCTGGTCAACCCCATCCTCCGTCCGGCTGGCATTCTGGTGCCTGAAGCGTCCGGACGCGGTCGCTTCCAGGCTGGTTTCGGGCAGATCTCCGCTCAGGTTCTTCACCCCGGCATGATTGTCGAAATTACATGTGCCTCCAAACCGCTCATTGTCATTCCGATGAAAGTGGTTGAAGTCCAGACTTCGATTGCCAGCGGACAATTGCGCCCGACAGACCAGCTGATAGATATTCAGGATCGCGCAAGACCCGGCACGATCTTTACCGTGATCGAACCGGTTTTTGCAGGGCATGCAGATTTCGTTCCTCCGGGAAGCAGATGTATTGGCGTGGCCTACTCCAATCACGACAAGGCCATCAAGGCAGGTGAGATAACGGGTTTCTCTGCGGTCCTATCGCGCATCGTTGATGGAATGGGCATTGCCAATGCAATCGTTATCCGCGTCCAGTCCTTGCTGCTTCCGGTCAAGGTTCTGGTCTTTCCGAACTAGGTTTTGGAGCCCAGAAACGCTCTGCGTTGGGTACGCATGTGCAAAATGACATGACCAAAGGTTGCGGCGGCGAATAGCGCAAGTCCGATCGCCGTGGCCAAATATGTTGTTGGAAAACCGAATGTCACGATCAACGGCGTAAGAGCCAGCGGTGATATCACCTGCCCCAGAAACATGGCTGTTGTGATTATCCCAGAAACGCTGCCGCGTCGGCTTGATGGGGCTATGTGGAGCGCAAGCAGAAGAAAACTCGGTTGAACAAGCCCGTAACCGGCACCGACCAGTGCAGCTCCTGACAAGATGGCGGGCCATGCAGCTTCGATTGAGAGCGTTACAAAACCGCCGGCCATGAAAAGAAAGCCAAGTCCAAAGGTTGCTGCCAGGCCAAGCCGCTCAGAGAAACGCTTGAACAGAAGGGCAACTGTTCCGCCGGTCAAAGTGAGAGCGCCCAATCCGATTGCTGTCCCTGATGCGCTATCAAACCCATTTTTATCCAGATAGAACGGCAATTGGCTCGGCATTAAAAAGAACAACATCACCGTAATCGTTGTGAGCAAGGCAATGGACAGCGCCGATACGACCCAATGCCCCGTCTCCTCGATCTTTGGGTCCCGGCGCTTTTGGGCGCTGGAAGCCGATTTTGTTTGTTTCTCCTGCCTCAAGATCGAAACCAGAAGCGGCAGCAGGAAAATTGGTAAGGCGTAGACGAGAAATGGAAGTCTGGGAGATGTCCCGGCAAGAAGTCCGGCAATTCCGATATAGAAAAACCCGCTGAAATTGACGGCAGCAACTTGCCAACCCATGAACGCGCTCCGACGCGTTCCCGCAAACAAATCGCCAACCAGAGCAACCTGTGCCGTCATTGTAAGCGCGACCGCCACACCAAGGAGCAGCCTGCTCATCAGGATCGAGAAGAGATCAGGTAGGTAAGCACCTGCACTGCCTGCGAGTGCGAACAGAACCACCCCGATGACCAGAAGTGGGCCACGACCGAACCGGTCCGCAGCAAGACCGGCAAACGGCGCAACCAGAACGACAGATAGAGACGGTGCCGAGACGAGAAAGCGCGTTAGATAAGCAACTCCCGGATCACCAACAAAGCTCGCCTCCAGAGCGGGCAAAGCCGGACTGATTGTGGCGTTTGCCATTATTTTCAGTGTTGCGGTCATCAACAAACCAACCGCTATTGCATCCCGCCAGAGCGGCAGGTCCCCTTTTGCTTCTTGAACAGACACGATTTTTCCTTGCTTTTGGAGAACGACAAGGTGAGTCTACAAATTCAAGTCGACTTGAGGTCAAGACATGAAATTACTGGATATTTCCGAAGTCTCGAAGCAGACAGATATCGCCGCTTCTGCTATTCGCCACTATGAGGAAAAAGGCCTGATCACGTCTCTTGGACGCAGAGGACTGAAACGCCTGTTTGGTCCAGAGGTTCTGGATCAACTGGCATTGATCTCGCTTGGAAAAAAAGCCGGGTTCTCGCTCGATGAGATCAAGACCATGTTCGGACCGGATGGCCGGCCAGCCATTTCGCGGCCCAGGCTCTTTGATAAAGCAGATGACCTGGACCGTCAGATCGAGCATCTCACGTCACTGCGTGACATGATCAGGCACGTCGCAGAATGTCCAGCTCCATCCCATATGGAATGCCCAAAGTTCCGCCAGTTGCTACGGTTGGGACGTCAGAGAAAGCCTCAAAAGGCTATCGCTTTTCAATGACAGCTGTAGTCCTGTGAGAATTGTTGGAAACAAAATTCTCAAACTAAGAACGTATTACCTCCTGGAGAAAAACAAGATTACCTGACGTGCCTGGCGCTGGAACAATCCTGGTCCCTTGGAACGCTTGCCTTTCACTTCGACATCACGAATGACCCTGTAGGCGATGAAGACAGCGAGAACGCCGAAGACGACACCACCGGCCGCCTGTCCGATCAGCACGCCCGGAGCGCCCCAGAGCCAAGCCCCGAGCCAGACGAACGGAATGGTGCCCAGTGTGTGCCGCCCCCAGTTCAACATCGTTGAATAGAACGGTCGTTCCAGATTGTTGAAACACGCGTTGGAGACAAATAGCGCGCCGTTGAAAAAGAATGCCAGCGCAAGGGGTCCGCAAAACAGGTAGATCAGGGTCAGCGCCAGCCCCTGGGCCTCGAAAAGCGCCGCGATTGGCTCCCGCAACACATACAGCAGCCCGGAGGCTAGTCCCACGACAAGCACTGTAAAGACCAATGCTTCGCGCATTGTTCCTCGCACACGGTCATATAGCCCAGCCCCGTAATTTTGCCCGATGATGGGTCCCACTGCGCCTGAAAGCGCAAAGATCGTGCCGAATGCGACCGGCATCATCCTGGCGATAATCGCCATCCCCGCGACTGCCTCCTCGCCGAACTCCGCCATGGATCGCGTGACCCAGGCCTGCCCCACCGGGCTGGCCAACTGCGTCATGGTCGCTGGAACGGAGATCGCGATGATCGGCGACAGGTCCCTCATGAACTCCGGCAAACGCGGCAATGACAATCCGCCGTGAAACTTGAAGATCGGCAGAAGCGCGAAGGCGGCAATGGCGATACGAGAAGCTGCGCTGGCAAGCGCTGCACCGGTGAGTTCAAGATCGAGACCGAATATCAGGATAGGGTCCAAAACGGCGTTCACCAGCCCGCCGATCAGCGTTGCCGTCATGGCACGTCTGGCATCCCCATGCGCGCGCAGTACCGCGCCACCGGCCATGCCGAGCAACAAAAGCGGGAGCGTCGGAATAATGATTTGCAGGTAATGGACGGCAAGACCGTGTGTCACTCCTGAGGCGCCGATCAGAGTGACAAAAAAGTCCAGATGAAACCAAACGGCAGCTGCAAAGATTGACGAGAACAAAACGCCTGCAGCCAGTGCGCTGGTTGCGCGTTGACGTGCCTGGTCCCGATTGCGCTCCCCCAAGGACCGCGACACGAGCGCACCGGCGGTTATCGCAAATCCGATGTTGAAAGAGGTCGTAAGGAACAGAATTGCTCCGGCATAGCCTACGGCAGCTGCAAGTTCGTCCTTGCCAAGCATCGATATGAAAATCATATCGATGAAATCCACGGCAAAAATCGCCATAAGTCCAACCGATGCCGTCAGGGACATCACGGTAACGTGGCGAAACAAACTGCCTTGTGTAAATGCTGCCTGGTTCATATGCACCTGACTTTCTGCGCGTAACTGGCGGCGAGTGAAGTCATTCTTTCGTCAATTACAATTTGATCAAGCAAAAACCCGCCGGATTGCTCCAGCGGGTTTTCAATAATTTGGTAACCTGAAATCCAGCGATTAACGCTTGGAGAACTGGAAGGACCGGCGAGCCTTGCGGCGGCCGAACTTCTTACGTTCAACAACACGGCTATCACGGGTAATGAAGCCGTTCTTTTTCAGAACAGCGCGCAGCTCAGGCTCGTAGTAAGTCAACGCCTTGGAAATGCCGTGACGTACAGCACCAGCCTGACCGGAAAGACCACCACCGGTTACCGTTGCAACAACATCAAACTGACCGGCACGATCCGTCAGCATGAGCGGCTGTTGCAGGATCATCTGAAGAACCGGACGAGCGAAATACTCGGTGAAGTCCTTCTTGTTGACGATGATTTTGCCAGTGCCCGGCTTGATCCAGACGCGAGCAATCGCATCTTTACGCTTACCAGTTGCATAGGCCCGACCCTGTGCGTCCAGCTTCTGGACATGGACCGGAGCTTCGGGGGCTGCGGAATCGACCGCGCCGCCCAATTCTTCCAGAGATTGCAGCTCAGCCATCGTTAAGCCCTCTTGCCGTCATTTTTTACATTTTGGCTCTTTACGTCGACCAGTTCAGGCGACTGAGCTTCATGCGGATGTTTCGGACCAGCGTAAACCTTGAGGTTGCTAAGCTGTTTGTTAGACAGCGGGCCGCCAGGCATCATGCGCTGTACAGCTTTTTCAAGAACACGCTCCGGGAAACGACCTTCGAGGATTGCACGCGCTGTGCGTTCCTTGATACCGCCCGGGTGACCGGTGTGCCAGTAGTACTTCTTGTTGTCGTACTTACGACCAGTCAGTACAATCTTGTCAGCATTGATGACGATGACATTGTCACCGGTGTCAATGTGAGGCGTGTAGGTCGGCAGATGCTTGCCACGCAGGTGATTGGCGATGAATGCAGCCAAGCGGCCGACAACCATGTCTTCTGCGTCGATCAAGATCCACTTTTTCTCGACCTCAGCCGTTTTGGCAGAGAAGGTCTTCATGAGTTTGATCCAGTTTGGTCAGTTAAAGAAAAGGCCCGCGCGGCAGCAACTTCTGCCAGCGAACGGACCTCAAATTCGTTCGAAGCAGCTTATACGCTCGCTTAAAATAGCCGTCAAGAACGAAATTTTTTGAAACGGCCATAAAAAACCTTATTTTACAACTACTTACAAAAACGGTATTATATTACCACACGAAAGCGTTCCTTTTTTCAACCTTTTCGACGTTTAGACACCATGTGACTATGGTCACCAGGGCCACTGTGCCGCTATTCTGCCAACAGAAAAGCTGATTAAACGAATTGACGTTGCAGTTTCAAAGGGAGGGAATCCAAGTGGATCTTTCCGGCCTGATCAGAAACTATCGGAACCCGCTGTTGATCACGGCAGCCGGCACAGCCGCGTTGGTGATCCTCGTCTCTGTGGCGCTGGATGCACTGATAAACTGGCAAGTACACATTGCCCTTAAAGATAACGCCGAAATCCGCGCACAACACTGGGCAGACAATTTCTTTGAAACAACGCCTTCGGCCCGCCGTATGGTGGAACGGGGAATTACCACGTCGTCCGAACGCGCTCGAATTGAAACTTCATTTCCACTCGTGGGCGTAATCCGTTTTGAGATGTTCAATATGGACGGAATGCAAACGCTCATATCCGATACCGGTGTTCTCGGACCGGCAGAATTGTTCAGTTCTAAAGCCAAGAAAGTTATAGAAACGGGAGAACCAATCGTACTCATTCATGAGCACCAACACGATGACGACCATGCTGCTCACGTAGAAACTTATGTTGAAGTCTACATACCCGCTGTTCTGCCCTCCGGCGAGCGCATAGGCGCCCTGGAGACCTATGTGGACGTCAGCGACTTTGAGAAGGCTTTGGGTAAGGTCTTTCAGCGCATCAGCGGCTATCTGATCTTCGGAACCTTAATCCTTTTGCTGCTCCCTGCCCTTGCCTATGTTTACAGAACCCGCGAAGTGATGCGAAAGGACAAGCGCCTGCTGGAGCTGACCCGTTACGATCAATTGACCGGTGCCCAGAACAGAAACAGTATCTCCGATTATCTTCGGCAGCATTTCGAAACGGAAATCACCCGGCCGACCCTTGGCATTCTCTTTATCGACGTGGATCACTTCAAACAGGTCAACGACCAGCACGGGCACGCCTGCGGCGACGCCATGCTTCGGCATTTTTCCGACCAGCTCAAGGCAAGCACAAGAACCCAGGACGACGTCGTTGGGCGCTATGGTGGTGATGAATTTGTGCTTTTGAGCCGTGGGATCTCCCTTGAGGGCTTTCGCAAGCTTTACGGCCGTGTGTTGGAAGCTTCAAGAGTGTCCTGTACTTTCGAAAACACCTCCCACCTGACCAGCTTGAGCATCGGCGCCTACCTCGCCTCCTCCGAAGACACGGAAAAAACGGCTCTCCGTCGGGCCGACCTCGCCCTCTATGCCGCCAAGCACCGCGGCAAGAACCAAGTTGTAGAGTATTCTGAAGATCTGGAGGGACTGTTTGGGCAGGACGACACCAAAGCAACTGCCTGACACCTATTGCAAAACACTCTCACCGTGGCGGTATGGAATATGTTGCGGTTGCATGGGCAACCAGTTCCTCAGCGCCCTCACCAGCTACCTCACAGTCAACGACGGCAAGCCGTTTGCCGAGTTTCAACAGTCTGCATGTACATAACAAATCGCCGGGCTCCGGCTTGCGCAGGAAGTTGATGTTGAGATTGGTTGTCACAGCCAAGGCTTCCGGTCCGATATGCGCCAGGATCACCACATAGGCTGCTAGATCAGCCAATGCCATCATGGTTGGCCCCGACACAGTCCCACCCGGCCGCAAATGCAGCTCATTGGCGCTCAGGCGAACGACTGATTGTCCGGGTGAAACACTGTCTATGGCATAGACCCGACCACCGGCATGGATCTGCGGGAAAACCTCGTCCAGCATCCCCATGATTTCTTCGCCCGTCATCACCGGCTGCATCAGCATTCCCCTACATCGTTCACTTTGCGCCGATTAACCGGCTTGCTTTTACGTAAACGTCAAAAGCAGTTGAAAGGCAAGCAAAGCTTATAAAGGGCGAATCTATTCCGCAGGCTGGGTCTTTGAAGCGTTGCGTTTCTCGATCTCATAAATGCCCTTGTCCCAGATCCAGGTGGCCAGGGTACTTAGGCCAATTCCTGTTCGCATTTCGAATTCCTCGAAATGGAACCGGCTCGCCCGAATTCCCTTCAGAACCAGACCGCTTTTAAGGGCCTTGCGCATGGCGGTCGGACCGCAGAAAAAGACATGAGCACGGGAAAGATCCCCACCGAGATCGGATGCAATGCGTTCAGGTGTAAGCCGAACACCCTCTGCGGAGTTGACGATGACCAGCTCCAGATTGCCGACTTGCTCTGCGATCCGTTCAAGGTCAACTGCATAGGGAATGTCATCACTTTCCCGGACACAATAGTAGAGTTTGACCGGACCGGCTTCCCGGGTCTTCAGACTTTCTGCAAAAGCTAGGAACGGTGTAATACCAACGCCTGCGCCTACCCAGACCTGCGGATCGTGGCCCGATGGCATTGAGAAATGGCCAAATGGACCGGACACCGTGGCGTCCACGCCTTCCTTGAGTTTGCGGCGCAAGCGGCGCGTATAATCACCCAGGTCTTTCACAGAAAACCGCAAGGTCCGCTCTGAATTCGGCGCGCAGCTCAAGGTGAACGGGTGTTCTTCGGAAAGACCAATTCCCTTGATGGAGAGGAAGGCAAACTGGCCGGCCTTGTGTTTCAGCCCCCTGCCATTCGGTGTCAGTTCAACTTCTGTGAGCCCACCCAGGTGTTTCACTGAAGAGACCTTGTAGCCATGACCACGCGGTGCCATGGGCCGTAGCAACGCCATCCAGACGTAGCTGACAATGCCGAGCAGACAGAATGCAGAAACATAGAGACCCAGGGGGTCGGTGTTGGAGAACGGCTTTTCAATGAAGAAGAAGTGAAATGCACCCAGAAAGAAGAAGATGCCAATCAGCCGATGACTCCATTTCCAAAGATGGTAGGGAATAAACGTGATGACTGATGCCAGTGCCAGAATCAAAAGGCCGTAGAGGCTGACTTCACCTATATCTTCTGCAATGTCAGAGAGCGCTCCGCCGCGCAGCCCGTCCATTTCAGCATCGATGATGTCGTGCAGGCCAAGAGCGACCATGGCGGTAACACCCAACCATTTGTGAAGCACGTAGACGCGATCCAATGGACCAAATATCGTTTCCAAACCGGGGGAGCGCGTTGCGATGAACTGGTTGATACCCATGAGGATCAGCGCAGCGGAACCAAGATACTGACTGAATACGGCTACCGGGTCCCGTTGTGCGGCAAGGCCCGTATACCAATAGATTGGCAGCAGACAGGCTGCCGCAATCAATATAAGTCCGAATATCCGCAAAACCTTCTCCTCAGACAGATCAGCGCCCTACCGCGTCCGCAGGGCAAATTCCGCGTTGACGTAACATCTTGCTGCATAAACTCAATAAACTTTTGATTGTGCCGCCAAAAATTCGTGTTCGTGTTGCCTGCTGGCATGTATGACTTGAGGCCATACACCTTCCGTTCGAGCAGCAGGATCAATTCATGATTTTCGTCATCGCCACTATTAAGACCACATCAGAAAACCAACAGACATTTGTCGATGCGGCACGTGCGTGCATAACGGAAACCCGCAAGGAAGCAGGCTGCATTTCCTACGAATTGCATCAGAGTGTCAGCGATGCCGATACATTCGTTTTCGTCGAACGCTGGGAAAACAGAGAAGCCCTTGAAGCACACTTCAAAGCCCCGCACCTTGCCAAATGGCGCAATGAAGCGGGTCCCTTGATTGTGGACAAGAAGGTCGAGATCATCGCCCCGGAAACAGTGGACGAGCTGTAATACACTCAGCGCCCTCTGACAGACTGAAGGACCGCAATCAGAATTGAGCTTTTAAGATGAAAAAGGCTCCAACTGGAGCCTCTTCTTGATTTGTCTGCAGTAGCAGATGTCAGCCGCGGCGCCTTCCGCGGCGACGGCCTGAACCCGAACTTTCTCCTTCCGCGCGGGCGGTGTCCGCCTCCTTGTTCGGCGGCGAAACCAGCGGACCGATTTCCTGCAAAACCTGATCCAGTGTCGGACGATCTCCACCCTGGTGAGCGTCCATCGCGCCCCGCATAGCGGCCAGGTGGACAGGGGACGTGCCGCAGCAGCCGCCGATGATTCTTGCGCCCGCATCCAGTGCCATATGGGTGTATTTCGCCATCAGGTCAGGCGTACCTGTGTAGACAACTTCATCTCCCTGGATCTGCGGAATGCCGCAATTGGCCTTGGCCACGATGATCGCGTCCGGATAGGCCTCCGAAATCTCCATGATCGCAGCCAGCAAATCGGACGCGCCGACGCCGCAATTTGAGCCAATCGCGACAGGTGTACAGGCGAATTGAGATTGCAGATCTCCCAGACCCTGTGGCGCAAGTCCCATCATTGTCTTGCCCGCGGTGTCGAAGCTGGCTGTGATCACCAGCGGCAGGCCGAATTCCTGCGCGGCTTCAGCAGCAGCCTTCATTTCTTCGACCGCCGACATGGTTTCAGCCCACAGAATGTCCGCGCCGCCTTCAACAAGACCAGCCATCTGCTCCTTGAAAGCAGCGACCCCATCTTCATAACTTAATGCTCCGAGAGGCTGAAAAAGCTCACCGGTAGGTCCAATTGATCCGGCGATCAGAACGTCTCGTTCCACCGTTTCTGCGGTTTCCTGAGCGAGTTTCACACCCGCGATATTCAACTCTTTCACGCGGTCTTGTGCATTGTGCAGCTTAAGGCGGTGGCGATTGCAGCCGAATGTGTTGGTAAGGATGATATCGGAACCCGCATCAACAAAAGACTGGTGGAGTGCCTTGATTTTTTCAGGTTCGTCAGTGTTCCAGAGCTCGGGCGCATCGCCCGACACAAGGCCCATGTCAAACAGATTGGTTCCGGTTGCGCCATCCGCAAGGAGCGCCCCTTTGCGGGCAAGAAGTTCTTCCAACTTGGACATTCAGCAGTCTTTCATCGTTTCAATTTGGCCCATTTGGGCTTTGGATCTGCAATTGCGACCCCGCACGGAAATCCATGCGGGGTTTTAAGTTTCCAATCTTCGGAAAGGTGTATCCCTTTCCTTTGCCAGCAGGACGCTTTTAGCTTCTCGGCTTGAGGCTCTCTGGGTCGTAGAGTGGCGTGTAGCCAACGGCGACCACTTCAACAGGATAGGTTTCAGCGAAATAGTCCACATTCAGCTTGCGACCGACCTGGCAATAGTCCTGCGGCAAATAGGCAAGCGCAATATTCTTACCGATTGTCGGGCCATAGGCGACAGACGTTGTGTATGAAAGGCGACCAAGACTATCGACAAGCGACTTGCCGGTTTCAGGGTCCATGACCGGCATGGCACCAACCGGGTAACGCTTGACGCCCTTGGCATCGGTGTTTTCTGTCATCACCAATGTGCAAAGCATGGCAGGCTGATGCTCACGTGCCTTGTATTCCACGTGTTTTGCCTTGCCCCGGAAGTCGGCAGCCTTCACCTTTGGACGTGCAAGATTTGCTTCAAGCAAATTGTATTGTGTCAGCAGATCGGCATTCTGCAAGCGCAGGCTCTTTTCCATGCGGCGCGAGTTGGCGTAAGTCTCAACACCAACAGCCATAACGTCGATTGCGCGTAGCGCATCCCAGACAGCCAGACCGTCCTCATATTTCATGTGCAGTTCCCAGCCCTGCTCACCGACATACGAGAGCCGAAGGGCAGTGACGGTCTTGCCGGCAATTTCAATTTGCCTGATCGCCGCAAAGGGAAAATTCTCTGGATCCAGTGCTGCTGGATCAGAAACGACCTTTTTGAGGTTCTCGCGAGCGTTCGGACCCCAGATACCGATAGTGGTATACTGCTCGCTCACGTCAGTAACAGTAACATCATAGCCTTTGTCTTCAGCCACACGCTTTACATACTGGTAGTCGCGTGGTCCTGCATCGGCACCATCTATCACACGGCAACGATCTTCCATTCGGATCACAGTCAGATCAGCTCGCACCATGCCTTCATCGTCGAGGAAATGGGTGTAGATGCCTTTCCCAACCATGTTTTCACCGCCGATCTTGGCGGCACACAGCCATTCCAACAGCTCGACATGGTCGGGGCCCTCGACATCAAACATATAGAAATGCGACAGGTTGATGATGCCACAATCTTCGCTAAGCGCCAGGTGTTCTGCATTGGAAACACGCCAGAAATGGCGGCTGTCCCACTCGTTTTCACGAACCGGAACACGGTCGCCGTATTTTTCAAGCAAATGCTCGTTGGCAGCATAACCATGGGCACGCTCCCAGCCGCCGAGTTCCATGAAATACCCGCCAAGCTCAACTTCACGTTCATAGAATGGTGAGCGTTTGACGCCTCGCCCGGTTTCATAGGGTTCACGCGTGTGGATCGCCGGAAAATAGATCTTCTGGGCAGCTTCGTAACAGCGTCCTTCGATGAATTCCTCAGTCAACTGATGCTGGTAGAAGCGTGAATAGTCTATTGTCGCGTGGTCGATTTCGGTTCGACCATCGGTGATCCAGTCGGCAATCAGCTTGCCGTAACCCGGGCCGTCCTTGACCCAGATGGCGATGCAGTACCAAAGCCCACGCACCTTCTGGCTTTCACCGCAGGAAGGACCACCTGCGGCGGATACCTGCAGCAGACCGTTGAACGAATGGCTCTCGTTATAACCAAGTTCACCCAGGATCGGTGTCAGTTCCATGGCACGCTCAAGCGGTTCGATAACCTGTTCCATCTCGAGGTCACGCTGTGAGGGAGAAAGGCGTGCTTGTTCCTTTTCCAGAATATCACGTGGATGGCACATGCGCGGGGTCGTCGGCTCATAGTAGCCCCATTCTATTTGCCCGCCTTCGGCCGTCTTCGGATCGCCCGTGTCGCGCATGTAGGCCGAATTGCCCTGATCGCGCATGAGCGGATAACCGATATCCTTTCCGGTGCCTTCAAACTCGTTGTATGGACCAAAGAACGTCAGCGGATGGTCAACCGGCATGACAGGCAGATCTTCTCCAACCATTTCCGCAATCTGCCGGCCCCAAAGTCCAGCGCAAACGATCACATGGTCGGCCAGGATGGTACCTCGATGGGTAACAACGCCCTTGATTCGACCGCCTTCCACGAGAAGCGACTGTGCTGGCGTGTTGGCAAAAACCTTAAGTTTGCCGGTCTTTTCACCGGCCTCGACCAACTTGCCCGCAACAGTTTGTGAACGCGGGATAACGAGGCCGGCATCGGGATCAAACATGCCGCCCTGTACCATCTCTTCTTCGATCAAGGGGAATTTTGCCTTGATCTCAGCAGGACTGACGAGACGGACATCGGTGCCAAAAGCCTTGCCCGAAGTTACTTTACGCTTGATTTCTTCCATCCAGGCGTCATCGCCGGTGCGTGCAATTTCAAAACCGCCAACACGTGCGTAATGCCCCATCTTCTCAAAGAAATCGACGGAGTATTGGGTGGTCCAGCAAGAGAGATAATCGTGACTTGTCGTATAGCAGAAATCAGAAGCATGCGCCGTTGAACCAATGTCGGTGGGAATCCCGGATTTGTCGATGCCAACGATGTCGTCCCAGCCGCGTTCGATAAGATGATGCGCTACAGAGGCGCCGACAATGCCGCCCAGACCGACGATGACGACTTTTGCCCTGTCAGGAAATGCTGACATTTATCATTCCTTTTCAATGGATCGGAAGCGAAGTGCCAACATCACGCTCCTTCCTGCTGTGTACATCCGTTGCGGAGATTTGAGATCTGACTTCCGGTCGAGCCATCAGGCGGACCAGCAACGGATTTAGATATGTACCGGGCAGTATTGCGACAGAATGCTGAGCAAAATAGCTTAATTCCGTCATGGGGCATTATCACCACGACACGGCTTATCAAATTACCGCCGCTCAGAAACTTCCGCCTGTTTTTTTGGAGCCTAATTGCAAATGCTTTGGACATATATAACCCGCCCAGAAGATCAGGTGACTTGGACCAACCCTTGGCGAAACAACCAATGTCTTTTTCCCGCCGCTACCAATATTCGTTAGTTGGACCCTCATCCATCCATTGAGAGGAGTATTCCGGTTCCTTCATGCCGGAATTGGAGTAGGTTAAGACGCATCTGTACAAAGGCAGCTGGCCAAGCCGTCTAAGACTAGCAGCACGATAAAAATCCATCTTGGAGCTAACAAAATGTCAGACGCCGCCCCGTCAGGCCGCCGAGGAAGAAACGCCCGCCGCGAACGGCGACAGGCTGGTCCGGGTAGTCAAGCTGTTCCCTACATTTCACGAAATATTCCGAACTACGAAGTTCTCAGCGATGAGGGCGTTGAACAGATAGAAGCGAACGCTGACCGCATCCTTGCTGAAATCGGGCTGGAATTCCGGGAAGACCCGGAAGTCCTGAATATCTGGAAGATTGCCGGCGCTGAGGTTGATGGGGAGCGCGTACGATTTCCGAAAGGAATGCTTCGCGAAATCCTCAAGACCGCACCCGCCCAATTCACGCAGCACGCACGCAATCCGGCCAGAAATGTCGAAATCGGTGGCAACAATCTCGTGTTTGCGCCAGTCTATGGTCCACCTTTCGTCACAGACCTCGACCATGGGCGCCGGTACGGAACGATCGAGGATTTTCAAAATTTCGTAAAACTGGCCTATATGTCACCCTGGCTGCACCATTCCGGTGGAACGGTGTGCGAGCCGGTCGATCTGCCGGTCAACAAGCGCCATTTCGATATGGTGTATTCACATATCAAATATTCCGACAAACCTTTCATGGGCTCTGTCACCGCACCAGAGCGGGCCGAAGATTCCGTCCAATTGGCTCAAATTGCTTTCGGCGAAGACTTCGTTGATCAGAACTGTGTCATGATACAGCTGATTAATGCCAACTCCCCCCTAGTCTTTGACGCAACAATGCTCGGCGCGCTGAAGGTTTATGCCCGCCACAACCAGGCTTGCATCGTTTCGCCGTTTATTCTAGCTGGTGCGATGAGCCCAGTTACGGTCGCTGGCACACTTTCCCAGGTTCTCGCGGAAGCAATGGCAGGATGTGCCTTAACGCAGTTAATCCGACCAGGTGCTCCTGTTGTTTTTGGAGCATTTGTCAGTTCCATCTCGATGCAATCAGGTGCGCCAACATTTGGCAGCCCTGAAGGTTCTCTTCTACTGAATGGAGCTGCAAAACTCGCACGGCGGCTCAATCTGCCCTTTCGGTCCGGTGGCTCATTTACGGCATCCAAGGTTCCAGATGGACAATCGGCCCAAGAATCAGCCCAGACAATCCTTGCAACGGTGCAGTCGGGCGTGAACTTTGCCCTGCATTCCGCTGGTTGGCTGGAAGGAGGCTTGTGTTCCTCCTATGAGAAATTTGTCCTGGATGCGGACCAGCTCGGCATGATGCATGTTCTGGCAAAAGGTATTGAAATTTCTGACGAAACTCTGGCGATGGATGCTCAACAGGAAGTTGGACCGGGAGGCCACTTCCTTGGCGCTGCACATACCCAACGCAATTTTGAAAGCGCCTTTTACCGATCAGCTATTGCCGATAACAATTCTTACGAACAATGGCTTGCCGATGGTGAACAAGACGCGGCTCAAAGGGCAAATTCAAGATGGAAAGAGATGCTCAGGTCGTACGCAGGGCCAGAACTCGATCCCGGGATCGATGAGGCATTGCTGGCTTTCATGGCCCAACGAAAATCTTCTTTCCCTGATAGCAATATCTAGTGCTCGCTCGCACCAAATCGCCCCGTCAACGACGGGGCTTTTTTTATGCTGCAAATTCACTTGTTTCCATTGCTTGGAAAAAGTGGCAAACAGTTGTTGTTTTTTCAACTAATCCCTTCCACAAATTTTCAGCTTAGGATAAACCATGCTCGATTTAACACGTCTTTAGTCTCTGGAAACGTTGCATAGTCTGGGATAAGTTCTGGCATAGCAGGCAAGGGATCGGCCTTAGGCTGGAATTTTGACGTTGATGGAGTTTATGGAAATGAGTATTCGTTGATCATCAGATTGCTTGAAACCCAATAGTTTAGACCGGTCTCCAAAAAATAATACAGGTTGTTCTGTGGCATCGCTTACATCAAACATAGACATTTTAGGTTATTCTACTCGGCTTCCTGGAGCCAAAAATTCTGACGAGTTCTGGTCGTTACTCAAAGAGGGGCATTGCGCGGTAACCTCGGTTTCACCGGATCGTTGGCCACTTTCAAGATTTGGGCACCCGCAGCAGTCTACCTCTGGCAAAACCTACACATGGGCCGCCGGTCAACTTGACGATGTGTGGGGGTTTGACCCTTCCTTTTTCGGAATTTCACCGCGTGAAGCCGTGCAAATGGATCCACAACAGCGGCTTTTGCTGCAACTTGTTTGGGAAGCCCTGGAGCACGCAAACATTCGCCCAAGCGACCTGGCAGGAACCTCAACGGGTGTTTATGTCGGTGCGTCCTCGCTGGACTATCACCACCGTTTTCTGGTGGATCCCGCGATGGCAGACATGCAATTCATGACGGGCAACACGCTTTCCATCGTCTCCAACCGTATTTCTTACATTTATGATTTGCGGGGCCCCAGTTTTACTGTCGATACAGCTTGTTCTTCATCGATAGTTGCGTTGCATGAGGCTGTTTCTGCTATAGAAAGCGGGCAGATCGATACCGCAATTGTATGTGGTGTCAGCCTACTGCTCAGCCCATTTGCATTTGTTGGCTTTTCGCGTGCGACCATGCTGTCTCCATCGGGCTTGTGTCAGGCTTTCGATGCCAATGGCGACGGATATGTGCGCTCAGAAGGTGGCGCGGTCGTTGTCTTACGAGCGGCACGTGCAGGCCTACCAAAGGGAGCCAAAAGCCATGGAAAGCTATTGGCGACGGGGATCAATGCCGACGGTCGCACAGTCGGCTTATCGCTCCCCTCACCTTACGCCCAGGCTGATCTTCTGCGCGAAATTTATGAGGGACTTGAAGTCAACCCGGAAGAACTTGCTTTCGTTGAAGCGCATGGAACCGGCACACGGGTTGGAGATCCGGCAGAAGCTGACGCGCTCGGCAAGGTTATTGGTCAAAAAAGAAACGATGCCCTGCCGATCGGATCCGTAAAAACCAATGTCGGACACCTTGAGCCGGTGTCGGGACTTATTGGGCTTTTGAAGTCGCTCATGGCATTGAAGGAGGACTTGTTTCCAAAGTCACTCCATTTCAATACACCAAATCCGGATATTCCGTTTGAAGACTTGAACCTTCAGGTTGCCGGTGACGCTATTGCGCTGAACCGCTCAGAAAAACGTCGCCTTGCAGGGGTTAATTCATTTGGCTTTGGCGGCACCAATGCCCACGCGGTGATTGGGGACGCAGAACCTGTTTCATCAGTTACTGAAGTTTCTAACCAAGATGCTCCACTTGTCCTTAGTGCGCGCTCAAAGGAAGCCTTGCAAGAGCTTGCCGGTCGCTATTCCGATTGTATTGAGACTGCTTCCGGAGCATCAGTTGGAAACATTATCGCGTCTAGCGCGCATGCACGTGACCTCCTGTCTGAGCGTCTCGTCATCACCGGTAGGAATGCAGAAGACAAGCTGTCTGCGATGCGTTCATTTGCTGAAGATGGACAAGACCAGCCAGGACTTGTTTCCGGCAGCGTTATTAAACCTGACGCCAAAGTGGGATTTGTCTTTTCAGGAAATGGATCGCAGTGGGCTGGAATGGGTCAGGAAGCTTATCAAGCAGACCTCTCGTTCCGCGACGCATTTGACAAGGTCGACAAGATTTTTATGGGGCTCAGTGGGTGGTCCCTGGTAACAACATTGTTTGCAGAAGATCTGGAAGCAGATTTGGAGCGTTCTGAAATAGCACAACCTTTGTTGTTTGCAATTCAAGTCGCTCTTGTCACATCCATTCGTCATCGCGGTATAACGCCTGCTGGCGCAGCAGGCCACTCGGTAGGCGAGGTCGCAGCGGCATGGTGCGCGGGCGCTCTCGACCTGGAACAGGCAGTACGGGTCATACGGGCGCGTTCAAGTGAACAGGAAGTCGTGCGCGACCTTGGTTCGATGGGTGCTTTGTTGCTTCCAGCGGACCAGGCTGTTGCTGCAATAAAGGAAAGCGGGCTTCCGCGTCTTGAGCTTGCTGCCAACAATAGTCCGCGCAGTGTCACAATTTCAGGTGACAGTGAAAGCCTCGATGCATTTGCAAAGTTTGCGCGCAAAAAGAAATGGGCGATGCGGCGGCTAAATCTGGCCTACCCATTCCATAGTGCTCTTGTAGACCCTATCAAAGAACCACTTCTGACTGCCCTTGAAGGGCTGACGCCAGCAACTCCCGATATTCCTTTCTATTCAACGGTCACGCCTAACGATAATTGCACTGGTGTTAACGCCGACTATTGGTGGAAAAATGTGCGGCAACCTGTTCAATTTTCTGCCGCGATTGAAAACATGGCTGCAGACGACTTCAGTGTTCTGGTGGAAATCGGCCCTAAAGCAGTCCTCGGAACATACGTGAACGACGTTTTGCGGGCGAAAGGCAAAAAAGCCAAGTTTCTGGAAACGCTCAAAGAGCCTTCCAAAAAGGTTGAAGCACCTAACGGGAATCCACTCGACAGGATCGCGGCGACAATTCTCGCACACGGTGGCAAGACTGATCTTGAAAAGTATGTTGGTCCGAAACCAGAAAACCTTTCTGATCTTCCGTCCTACCCTTGGCAAAATTCCGAATTCAGGCCAGAAAACAGTTCAGAACGCGTCGACTTCATGTTTGGTCAAACGTGGCCACTCCTCGGTTACCGTCTCCGGCAAGACACGGCAGAGTGGTTTAACCACATCGATGCAGGATCGCTCCCTTTCCTGAATGATCACAAAGTCGAGGAAAGTGTTGTCTTTCCGGCTGCCGGCTACATCGAAATGAGCCTCCGCGCCGCGCTTCGCTGGACCCGTAGCGACAAAATCGAACTACGTGATTTCGATATTTTGCGCCCGCTCGTCATCGAGGGTGACGAAGTATGGGAGACACAGGTTCGGATTTCATCCGACGACAATGTTGTAGAAATTCTGTCACGACCTCGCCTGTCCGACAACGACTGGTCCTTGAACACGCGTGGCACTTTCATCACACCGTCGACCGAGTCGCGTGCGCCCTGGATGCCAGACCAAGATGGAATTGCTTCTGTTCTCGATCACCAGACACTTTATAAGGTCACCCAGAGTTTTGGCCTAAATTATGGCCCGGCGTTCAAACGCGCTGATAAAGTCGTCAGACATTCAAAGACGGCCGCGACCGTTAATCTGTTAGGTCAGGATGAGACTGTCGCAGGCATGTCATTCAGCTTGTGCCCGACGTTAGTCGACGCAGGTTTCCATGGTCTTTTTGCGCTGCTCGACGGTGTTGAAGGCGTACCACAGAACACCTCATTCCTTCCGATCCGTGTGGGTAACTTACGTTTGCTTGCACCGGAGGCAAACCCTGCCTCAGTACGCATAGAAGTTACCAAGGCTTCCCCACGCTCGATCGAGGCGAAGTTTGAATTTCTTGATGCTGATGGTCTGGTTGTCGCGCGTTTGAGCAAGGCACGTTTCAAGGCAGTTACGCTTGGACATGACACGCACCCGGACGACCTTGTTTACCGGCAAATTGCAACAATACTTCCAGAGAAAAACCGTGTCTCTCCCCTCCGCGACCAGTTTAAGGGGCTCGAGAAGCTTTCTGCCGAACTTGATCTGGCTGGCTCCGAAGAACAGGAACTGGATGACAGCCGTGTATTGATCGAGGCCCTTGGTCGGACTATTGCTCATCAGGCGCTTTTTGACCTGTTTGGCGACAAACCGAAGAAGTTACCCGAAGTTATAGCTGACGGAGGACTGCATGACACATCCGTTCCTCTTGCTGCAAGCCTGCTTCACTGGTTGCAAGAAAGTGGTCTATGCACGGAAACCGATCTGGGTTACACGATTGAAAACCCATCAGAAAACCCTTCTGCTAGTGAATTGCTTCAGGCCTTAACGGATGGCGGTGGAGAGCATATTGCCGAAGCTGCTCTACTCGCACGCCTCTGGACAGGCCTTTCTCAAATCGTGAAAACAGGCTTGGAAGAAACTGCTGGCAAAGTTTACGCTTCGAGTTTGTTCGAGGCTTACCGGTCGTCCTCACCCGGCAAGAAGGCGCTCTCTTCAGCGCTTCTGGAAACTGCCAGGAGTTTCATAGGCAAATGGCCCAAGGACCAGCCGCTGCGGATATTGCTTGTCGGCGCGACCAGCGGCCTTGCAAGCAGTATAGACGGTTTGCTCGATCCGACACATATGGCATTGACTGTATCCGATGCGACCGCATCTGCTGTCGGTCGTGGTGAACGGTTGTGGCAAGGAAGTTCAACGACCACCTTTGCTGATCCAACAGAAACCGAGTTTGATGCCGAACGGTATTTTGACTTTGTGCTTTTTGATACATCTCTTGCGGAAATAGATGCTGAAACATTAAGCCGATTTGCAAATTCGGTGACATCTGGCGGTGTTGTTTTCGGCGCTGAACCGCTGCCTCAACCTTTAAACGATTTGCTTATGGGGGTCGGGTCCAACTGGTGGAGCGATACAGCTAGTGCAGAGTTTCCCATCTCCGTGCAGTTGGACGATTGGCGTAAAACACTGGAAACCGCTGGTTTCAACAACGTGAAAACCGTTCCGCTTAGAAGCAGCCTGTTGGAAGCTGATCTTATTTGCGCAAGTGTTGCAGACGAACCTGTGGTGCATGAATCTGTTACTGAAGATCAGTCGTCAGAAACTGAACACCAGGACAAAGCGTATTTGTTACTGACTGATGCCGAAGGTTCGGAGTATCGGTTTGCCGACGGGCTGAAGTCCTGTCTTGAACGCAACGGCCACGCAGCAACAATTCTCGTTCCCGGTGAAGTAACTGAACAACTGGGCGATGGAATCTGGAGCGCAGTGCTTGATGCCGACAATCAAGTTGAGGCACCTGATGAAAAACTCAGTGCTTTGATCGAAGCCCATGATGGACGCGTTGTTCACCTTCTAGGAGCCTATGCTTCGCCGGGCGATGCTCTCGTTTCAGTGGACACGCGCGCCTACAGCATGATGGCGCTCCTGAAGGCACTTGGATCAAATAGTGGCGAATTCACAATTATAGCGCCAGCCGGCGCGCAAGACATTGCTGGTGGTAAAGCACCTGCACCTGATCAGGCAGGATTTTGGGCATTTGGTCGGGTTGTCATGAACGAATTCCCGGATGCGAACTTGAAACTTATCGATGTTTCGCCAGATCTCGAACCCGGGGTTGCCGCTGCCCGCGTTGGCGATGAGATCCTTGTCAGGAATGGCGAAAAGGAAATTGTGCTCGACAGCAAGACGAGATCTGGCCTTCGTATCCTCAAAGGTGGCGTCCTAGCTGATACCGCTCTGCGCGAGGGCGTACGCCCTGCAATGAAACTCGACATTCTGCGTCAAGGGTCTCTCGACCAGCTCTCTTGGCAAACAGTTGAACGCAAGGCACTTGAAGGCAAAGAAGTCGAAATCGCTGTTGAGGCAAGTGGTCTCAATTTTAGGGATGTCATGTGGGCGCTCGGGCTGCTGCCAGAGGAAGCGCTAGAGGACGGATTTGCCGGACCAACCCTTGGCATGGAGTGTTGTGGACGTATTGTCGATTGCGGTCCTGACGTGAGCCGGTTCAAAAAGGGCGACAAAGTTATCACTTTCGCCCCCGCCTGTTTTGCATCGCATGTCACGGTGGATGAAAGCGGTTGCGCACCGATGCCAAGTACAGTGTCGGCAGAAGAGGCTGCCACTATTCCAGTGACATTCCTGACAGCCTACTATGCGCTGGTACACCTTGCCGCCTTGTCTGAAGGTGAAACGGTTCTGATTCATGGCGGCGCAGGCGGTGTTGGTCTCGCGGCCCTGCAGATCGCGAAATGGCGTGGTGCAAAAATCATCGCGACTGCTGGCTCAGAAGACAAACGAAATACACTCAAGCTTCTTGGCGCTGACGTCGTTCTCGACTCGCGTAGCCTTGCTTTTGTTGACGCTGTTCTGGAGGAAACCGCAGGCGAAGGCGTCGATGTGGTCCTGAATTCGCTGTTTGGTGAAGCAATGGAACGCAGCATAGAGGTTCTGAAACCATTTGGCAGGTTCCTGGAACTTGGCAAACGAGACTATTACGGCAATACAAGGATCGGCCTCAGACCGTTCCGCCAGAACCTCACCTATTTTGGAATTGATGCTGACCAGTTGCTGACGCGTCAACCGAAACTTGCTGAGGATTTGTTCGTCAAGCTTGTCGAGCTGTTTGAAGATGGCACGCTTCGACCATTGCCGCATCGCGTTTTTGAGGCCAGCGATGTCATTGATGCGTTCCGCCTTATGCAACAGGCAGGGCATATTGGCAAAATTGTCATTCGTCCACCTGAAGTTCCTCAAGCCCTGCCCGTTACAGAAGATGTCACAATCGATGACGAAGCTGTTTACGTGATAGCCGGGGGTTTTGGTGGCTTTGGAGCAGCGCTTCTCAATCGATTGGCTGATCATGGCGCAAAAAACCTGGCTGTTCTAAGCCGTCGCGGTAGCAGTAGTGATGAAGCGCAATTGGTCATATCGCAACTGAAAGATAGGGGCGTTACCGTCAAGGGATATGCCTGTGACATAACAGACGAAACAGCGGTTAAAAATGCACTTCGGGAAATCCGTCTTAAGAGCCTTCCCATCAAGGGTGTTTTCCATACTGCAATGATTTTGAATGACGTTCTGCTTGCAAACATGGATCACGCTGGTCTGACAAACGTGCTCGCGCCGAAGATTCGGGGCGCGGAATTGCTTGACCGGCTAACGAGTGATGACCCACTGGACCATTTCGTACTTTATTCGTCTGCAACTACACTCGTCGGCAATCCGGGACAAGCAAACTATGTCGCCGCCAACGGTTACCTTGAAGGTCTTGCAAGAAAGCGTCGAGCTGAGGGCAAACCAGCACTGGCCGTCGCGTGGGGTGCCATCTCCGATGCCGGATACCTGGCTCGGAATGAAGACGTCAATGAAATGCTATCGCGCAAACTGGGCCGACATGCACTGACAGCAAAAGAAGCACTTGATGGACTGATGAAACTATTGGCTCCGCGGATTTCAGGAAATACGGACCTGGCGGCTGTTGGCTATGCGAGAATTGACTGGCAGGCTGCACGCAAAGACCTTGCGCTGGTCGGAACACCCCTTGTCGAACTGCTAGGACTTGGCGAGGAAGATGAGGCTGGTGCGGACGGTATTGTTGATCTTGCCGAAATGCTTGCGGGCATGGACCAGGTAACGGCTGCACAAACGGTTGCTAAACTCCTTGCAACCGAAATTGGAAAAATTCTGCGAATTGCACCGGAAGAAATAGATCCTCACAAACCTCTTTCCGACATAGGTATGGACTCGCTGATGGCGCTGGAATTGCGCATGAGCGCAGAACGTCAGATGGGCATTGACATTCCTCTCATGTCCCTTGCCAATGGAGCAACTTTGATCGATTTGTCTAGCCGTGTCGCAAATCGCGTACTCGGAGAAGAGACCAATTCCGGTGTTTCGGATGAAACACAACAACTTGCCAGTCTGCACATGGACGATGAAAGGCCTGAAACTGAAGACCTTTCCGACGTGGCTGCGGAGGTAGAGAATAAAAGCCGGGAACTCGGTTCCTTTCTGTGACCGGTACAAACAAGGGAATAGCGGGCATGGGTGCCGACGATCGCGCCAAGCTGATGGACAGCCTGAAAGCAACTCGCAGGTCCGCTCGTGGCCGCAAGGCGGACGCGACTGTGTCTCAGAAAGCTCCAGCACCAAAACGCAAGGTGTTCGATTTCAGAGAATTGCCGCAAATCAAGCAGCTGCAGATGCACCGCGCCGCAGCCGACATGATGGGCATCGAGAACCCCTTTTTCAGACCCCATGATGGATTGGCCGCTGGCACCAGTATCATTGGCGGCAGCAATTACGATAATTTTGCTTCCTACAACTACCTTGGTTTGAACGGGCATCCTGAAGTCAACGCCGCTGCCAAGTCTGCGCTTGAAAAATTTGGGACGAGCGTTTCAGCAAGTCGCATCGTTGCAGGTGAACGTCCGTTTCACGCTGAATTGGAGGCTGTACTTGCGCGCGTGCACGGCGTGGAGTCCTCGATCGTCATGGTGTCCGGACACGCCACCAATGTGACGACCATCGGGCATTTGATGCAGAAGGGTGATTTGGTCCTGACCGACTCCTTTGTGCATAACTCCATCGCTGAAGGCGTTCGGCTGTCGGGTGCTACGCGCATGAACTTCCCGCACGACGACCTTGATGCGCTGGAAAAGATGCTTTCTGATCAAAGGCATAAGTTCGACAAGGTTCTTATCGCCGTCGAGGGCCTCTATTCCATGGATGGAGACTTTCCTGATCTAAAGCGTGTCGTCAAGCTCAAGCAAGCTTATGACTGCTGGCTCATGGTAGATGAAGCACATTCAATCGGTGTCCTTGGAAAATCGGGCAAGGGCATCGCTGAACACTTCGATATTGACCCTACTGAAGTGGAAATCTGGATGGGTACGCTGAGCAAGACTTTTTCGTCTTGCGGCGGATATATTGCTGGATCGAAAGTCTTGTGCGACTACCTGAGGGTTTCCGCTCCCGGTTTCGTTTTTTCCGTAGGCTTATCTGCTGCACTTGCAGGCGCCGCGATCGCTTCTGCGGAATTGCTTGAAAGAGAACCCGAGCGCGTGGAAAAACTGCAGCAAAACGGCTCTCTATTCCTGAAACTTGCTAGGGAGGCCGGGCTAAACACTGGTCCGAGTGCTGGTTATGCCGTGATCCCCGTTATTGTTGGCGACTCCGCTGGCGCGGCGACACTCTCCAACCGATTGCTTGCAAAAGGGATCAACGCTCTACCGATTATTTTCCCTGCAGTCCCGGAAAAGTCGGCACGTATTCGGTTTTTCATTACGAGTGAGCATACCGAGGACCAAATAGCCCGAGCTGTATCAACAACGGCAGCTGAATTGGACGCGATGCGCGCTGACGGAACGGCTGTAGACCGATTGATCAAAGCTGCTAGGTAGTAACGAGTAGAAAATTACTCGCTGTCGACGAGTGGTGCGCCAGGAAAACTAACATCACAGTTTTTTCGTGTTCTTTTCTGGTGCAAGGTAACGCGGGTCGTCTTCAATCTCCGCTTCGAATCCACCCAGAAAAAGATCCCCTAATTTGGGGGGCAAAAGATTCTGCAATCGAATTCCGAGAGCGAGGATAAAGGGGAATGCGTAGAAGGCCCGACGCCTCTCAATTGCCCGTCGCATCATTTTAGCGGCCTTTTCAGCACTCATTTCAAGAGGTTTCGATCCCTTGTGACGCGCTGACATTGGAGATGTTACAAATCCCGGGCAGATGATTGAGACGGAAACGCCAAAAGGCTTAAGCCAACCACGTAGAGAATGGCCGTAGGCGATAATTGCAGCTTTTGTCGCACTATAGCTTGGCATGTCTGGTAACGCGCGCATTCCCGCGAGTGAGGATATGAGCACGATCTGCCCTCGCCGCCGCGATTGCATTGCATCGACAGCCCCTGTGATCGTATTAACGACACCTCTGTAATTCACATCAATTTGACGGTCGCAATCTTCATCGCTCTCACGGGACTTTTGTGGACCGAGACCTGCTGTCACGCCTGCGTTGGCGATGACAAGATCTATCGGTCGCCGCGTATCAAGTTCACTCAGGTAGGCGTGAAGCTGGACCCGATCCCGAATGTCGATTGCAATAGCCTCTCCATCCGCTCCTAGTGACCGGACTTCATTCAGAACCGTTTCCAGACGCTCCTTGTCGCGGGCAAGAAGTGCGAAATAGGTGCCCGGCTGGGCAAATTCTGAGGCTAGCGCTTGACCGATGCCACCACTTGCACCTGTTAGCACGATGACCTTGCACTTCAGTGCCGCCATTTCCAGTCCTTCTTAGAGTGTTCAGATACCCAACTTACGGCCAAGCCAGGAAGAGTGCCTTTTGATCGCTGTTAGAAGTAGATGTTTCTTGTCCGTACGTTGTTCAACAAGCCGGGACACCAGAAACTCAGGCGTGCAGGGAAGCAGAGACACCGGATCTATCGTGCGTGCGTATTTGACAAGCGCAAGATACACGAGTTCGGCCAACGTACGGTTCCTGGTTCGACCTTCAATTTCGGTCAGATCTTCAGTGAGACCCCAGCCCGCATAAAAAGGTGCGCCATGAACAATCACGTGTTTGCCTCGCAACAATGCTTCGAAGCCGGAAAGCGATGAAAAGGTCTCAACAACATCGACTACCTCAATAAGGTCAATGATATTGGCATCCTCAGCGACAACATCGGCTATTTCCAGAGCAGCACTGCGATCAATCTTACCCTTTCGCAGACCCGTTTCCACGTCTGGATGTGGCTTGAAAACCAGATAAGCTTCCGGGTGACGCGCTCGCACCAGTTTAAGAAGATCAATATTCACATTTGGGGTATTGGCGCAATCAATCGTACCTGATCGGGATTTTCGGATCGCCGCATCGTCTGCTACTTGCCCGGGTACCAAAATTGTCTTTTTGTCCAAAGGAAAAGAATAAGCTCTTGTATCGCCGAAATTGTATTTTGATACGCGAGCGGCCTTGATTAGTTCGATCAAGGACTTTCCGCGTTCAATCTCGGTGTCCGAAAGCTCGCAATCACTCAGAAGCTTTTCCAGCCTGCTTGGGCGTGATGGGTCATAATAGATCCCCAGATCGTCAACAGCGAGCATTGCCCCGCGTGCGAGCCCTGCACCAAGGCCAACTGATCGCAGAAATCCATCTTCAATCCTAAGAAGCGGAACACTCCTTGATTTGCACGCGTTTTCAAATGAGCTGTCTGTTTTTCCTGCCCAGGAAAGGATTTGACCACCATCCATGGCTGCCGCGTCAAGCGCGCTTTCCTGCGTCTCATGGAACGAAACATCACCATTTTTCCCGGTGAAAGTCGCATTGATGGCCGGGTGGTTCCAGTACTGAGCACCGACACAATGGCTGATCTTTTCGTTGTTCAGCCAATTTTCTTGTACCGTTTCGAAGATTGCAAACGCTTCAGCAGGCTTGATAGGATCATCAGAATATGGAGAAAACCAAGCGCAATATCGACAAAGGATCAGGTCAAGCAGATCGTCAAGAGAACCACTTGCCCTTTCGCACACTACTCCAAAGAAGTGCCAGAAGTTTTCGTAATCTCCTTCGCTCCCCAGGCCGTTCCACAAAGCTTCGAACGCCTTAACGCCGACAGTAAGTGACTCTGGCTCCCCGGATTTTTCGCATGCCAGTGCAGATGAACGCCTAGCCTTGTGTCGGCGACAACTTGGGTCTTCAATTTCAGCTTTGGAGCTGATGAGGCTGTAGACTTCCTTCGCCAGTTCTTGAACTGCAATATCGCCTGATATGTCTAGTTCGTTCAGTGGCAGAATTACCAGACTTGCAGGCACGCGCTTGGCCGTGACAGGAGTTGGCCCATCCAGCAATAGCAAAGGGATTGCATCATTATTTTGGGCGAGTGGAAGTGCAGACGACAAATGTTCAGGTTCTGCAGCGACATATTTTTGCCCTGCCCCAAGACCACAAATCAGTCCAGACTCCAATGCGGCCTTCAGAGCTGCCTGTGTGCGCTTCCCGGACGCATGGACAATCAATTCATTTCCTGCCGTCCCTCCAATCCGCCCAATCATAGCGGCACTCCAAGCTTGCGCGCAGCTTCCAACCGGGGCGGTGGATCAACGAAGGCACCAAAAGGGTTTAGTTGTCTTGATTCAATTCTGTCAGCCAAGTTTAAAGCTGCAACTTTCACACCGTCCTTGTTATGAATCGACCCTCGAATCTGCGTAGTTGCAGCAAGAGCACGGATATAATCCCTCAACATTTCCGGGTTCGGTTTGACTGGTTGGTTCCAAAAGCTCGCCAAGTCTCCCTGATGCGTTAGTCCGGCAATGTCAAAATGTGCTGGAACCAATGTCTTGACGGCAACGCCTACTTGAAGGGCCTCCAACCCGGCAGTCGAATTCAAGGTGATCAAACCCGCAGTTGTTTCAAATGGTTTCGCAAGCCCGCCACCGTCTAGAAAATGTACACGTTCATTTAGCCCATATTTATTGGCCAATGAGTTTGATACGCTCCGCCAATCCTCAAACCCCACATCAAGCGGATGGCTCTTAAGCACAAGATGTGCATCCATCGGCGCTTCTTTGGCGAAAGAACAAAAAACCTTGTCCAGCACATCTGAGAAACTCTCATAAGGAGAATGCCTTCTTAATTGAAAATCGCCTTCAAGCTGTAGCGGTAGCAGAAAGTAACTTCTGTTCTCTTCTTGCAAATTTCGGATGAGCTTTTCGGCAGGAATTTTTCTTTTCTTCTCAGTTAAGAGACGGACAGCGCCGCGTATATATTCCTCGATAGGAGGATAGATTGTGTGGCGCTCGTAGTTTGGAAACAGAGGCTTCAGGAACACATTTGTGAGATTATAAACAACGTCCGGACATGTTTGGAGCCAAAAAGAAGACGGAAAACGGGGTGTCAGGTCAACGTCCCCAACCCCATTTGCGACTTCCCTAACATTTTCAGGCTCACAAGGAAAATGGCTCAATGTCGACAAGCCGTTCTTCTCCAATGTCATCCAACCTGGACGAAGTGCTCCAAGTTCAGTAACGGCAATCTGCACGTGGTGTCGACGCGCCTTTTCAATAGCAATCCGATGATAAATTCTTTGATCACCGTGAAGGACCAGATCGGTTATTTCATTAGTTTGAAGAAAGTCCTCTATAAAGTCTGGCCATTCGCAGACCTTCCCCTTGAAGGAGGTACACTCATGTCCGTGCCAGTGCAGCCAGTCACCTGCGCAAAAGTTAATCCGGAACACATCAAGGCCGCGACCTTCCAGGTGTTTACCTGCCAACCTGTAAAACGGTGACAATGGTCCTTGCAGAAAAAGTATCCGCCGATTTGGTGAAGATGACGCTTGAAATTTTGGCTCGAAACTAGCCTCGCCAGACATGGGACCAGCGCTCCATCTTGCTGCGAGTAGAAAGCTGCTCAGCAAATGTCGTTGCAATTCCGCGAGTTTTTGCTTCTTTGAGCCTTGGTGCTTCATGGCACAAACCGTCTGGCAGATTGACAGTGTCAGTTATGATCCTTTCAGCCATGACTTCAGCAGCAGCCTCACGCCCTTCCTTCGTGTAGAAACATCCCTTGACTTGGATCGTTTCTGCCAGCAACCGCTCCAAAGCTTCCAGCAACTCGGCATCCGGTGCGGTACCATCTCGCCAAAAATCTTCCAGCGGTTTTTGGCAAGTCAAGCCATCAATATCGTACAGCGCTATTCCCAGGACTTTCGTTGGACACCCAACGCGAAGAGCGTGGAGGCCAGTCGTACTGTTGATCGTTAGTGAGCCCGCAGCATGGCTTAGGAGTTGTTCCAGATTGCCGCCGTCGACCAAAACGATCCGCTTCTTCACGCCATATTTTTTCGCTATCGTACGCAATATTTTCTGCCAGGGCTCGATTCCGTTGTCGAGTGGGTGCACTTTGAAGACAAGCCTTGCTGCAGACGGTGCGAACTGCGCAAAGGACTTAACAACCTCTTCTGCAGCGTCAGCAATATGGTTGTATTGCGAATTATAGCGAAGCTGATAATCACTCTGCAGCTGCAATGGGAAGACGTAATAGGGCATTCTAACTGCAATAATGTCGTCGATCACATTGTGGGCAAGCCGGTTTCTGCGTTTGGCCCTCAACATCCTCGGAATATTGCTCAGATAATCAATGAACGGATGATAAAGCTTGTCTCTAACGTACCCTGGGGCAGCCAACCAAAAAATCACGTTGGCCATGTTATAAGTGACTTCGTTTACAGCCTCATTGATGAATGGATACTTGTATAAAGGTGTCCGATCAATTTCAGGCAAGGTTTTTCCAGCCTGAAGAATGCGAGCTGGATCATTGGGAAATAGTGAATGCGCCGACATGCCTTGGCGTTCAAGTGTGATCCAGTCAGGCCGCAGGTATCCATTTTCGAAAGCCAGGCAGGCAATCCCTAGCTCGTCCCCGACTTCAGCAGCCGCTACGTGGTAAGGAACCCTGTCGGCGTAATAGACGATATGCGTGACTTTGTTTTCAACGCAAAACGCCTTCAACCAGGCTGGCCATTTTCGCAAACTTCCACGGTAGGCACTACACCGGCGATCATGCCATCCAAGCCAGTCGCCTGCGGACAGGTTTACACGGAGAGTTTTAGCGCCTCTCTGCTCAAGACTATCGGCAATCGTTCGCGCGAATACACCAGGAGGCCCCTGCAGAAACAGCACCACCATCGAGCTGACTGAACTCATTGCACTTTGCCATTCTGCAGCTCTGAAATTCCAAGATTGTCTCGGGGGTTCCAGATGATCCTATCAAACAAGAACTAGTCGGTAAGTCTGTATACCGTAGAGTAGTTGCTGATCAATGGTGCGATAATTTGCAGGAATTTGCCAAGCTCTGCGGTCGGATGGTTCGAGACGTACAAGATATCCTTGTCTCTCATTTCCATATACTGGGAAAGGAAAAAGCCTTTGGGGTCCCTTAGGCTTAGCTTGTAGACAAGCGGAACGGCACGATTACCTGATATTTTCTCGGACAATTCCGGCCTGAGTGCGCGGACCAGCGCGGCATCTTCATAACGAAACAGAAACACGCCATTTGCATCGGCTCGTTCATCCCGAAGCCCACCGACTGTGGCCAAGGCTTCTGCCATCGTGACCGATTTCGTCTTGAACGGAACAAGTTGATTGCTTTTTACCGCTCCAAACGCGGAGAAAGTGCGAGGCCTGTGGGACAACAAAATGTTGTCGCTCGGCGAAATTAAAACATTGTTTTCGGGAAAATCTATCAGATCTTCAAGTCTGGTGGTCCCTGACCGGCTGCCCCTTTTCAAGGTAACAACGGTTTCATAGGTCGCTTCACGCGAACCGCCAGCTTGAGCAACCAAATCCAGTAGCCGCGTGCTGCGCAACGGCAATGGATAGACCCCAGGTTTGGCGACATCTCCAACAACAACGGCGGTCGTGCTGAGCTTGTCTTTGAGCGACACCAGTACCTGAGGCTCGACAGCCTTGCCGATGAGTTTTTTCTGAATCGATTGACGGAGGCCTTCAACACTCAGCCCTGCGGCGCGAACGCGTCCTGCATAGGGGATGAAAATAAATCCGCTTTCATCAACGACAGACGGTATTTGACTGGACCCACCGTCACCGCTGGAGAAAAGCCCGTCGGGAGCAGCTTCCCAAATGGTCACAACAAGGGTGTCGCCAACCCCAAGCAAAGTCGGCGACCCACCACGCCCCACTCCCTTGAACTGGTTAGCGAATGAAAGCGGCCGATAAGACTTAATTTTGTCGATATTGGATGGGTTCACTGTAACAACGGTGTAGTCGCCAGTTTCCGCGCTGGTCTCAACATCCTGAGATGTAATGTTGATTGCAGCCGGTCCATCACCAGGTAGAGCGGCACAACCGAACAGAGTCCCCGCAGCCACCAGTACTGACAAAATTCGCATTAGAACCCAATCCACCCTTTTTGTTGTCAGTCTGGTAGCATCCTCTTCAGGTGATGTCCAAGACACAACACGTCTTTACCCAGGAGAAACATCCCACCTGTGGCATTGCTGTAACACTTACCCTTTTTTCCTAGTCAATTGATTAATTTCTGATTTATCGCCTAAAGTTGTCTACATACACCCTGAAACACTGTTGATTTCCATTCGCATGCGAACAGCTCGAGACGAGGTCGTTGATGCCCCCTTCAGACTTGCCATTCGACAATGCAACACTGCAGCGTATCTCGTCAGAATTGACAGGATGGCTTGTAGAAAAAGCGCTCCCGGTCTGGTTCAGCGCTGGTGTTGATGCTGGCAAAGGGGAGTGTTTCGAAGCTATCGACTTGGCCTCTTCCACGGCAGTTTCAATTCCAAGACGTGCCCGAATTGTTCCACGTCAGATCTATTCTTTCCTGGAAGGAAATAAGCTTGGCTGGGATGGTCCCGCAGATGCAGTGGCGAGCGCGCTCTACAAATGGTTCTTGAATACCTACGAAACCGAAGCGGGGCACTTTGCCGCAGCAGCCGATACAAACAACAACACCACAGACGAGTCATTTGATCTTTACAATCAGGCATTCGCGCTGTTTGGCTTTGCAAATGTAGCAGCATCAATCCCCGATCTTAGGGATAATGCAATTGCGCATGCCACCAAAATACGAACTCTACTGATATCAAAGTACAAACATCCCGAAGCTGGGTTTCACGAGGCCAACCCAGCAGAAACACCTTTATGCTCCAACCCGCACATGCACCTATTTGAAGCCTGCCTCTTCTGGGAAACATTTTCCGATGACCCGGCATGGAGCGATTTGGCGGATGAAATTGCCGAATTGGCGCTGACAAAATTCATTGACCCGGTCAGTGGAGGCCTACGCGAGTATTTTGATTTTGACTGGTCGCCGATGCCTGGAAACAAAGGCCGGATCATGGAGCCGGGCCATCAGTTCGAATGGGCATGGCTACTGGCTAGGTGGGGGCAATCAAGACAGGATGCAGACGCGTTGATCGCAGCCAGAAGACTTTATGACATTGGCCGCACCTTCGGAATTGACGAAAGCAGACGTGTCACTTTCATGGCCTTGAACGACGACTTTTCTGTCAACGACCCAGTTGCAAGACTTTGGGGACAAACCGAGTGGATCAAGGCCGCTGTTGCGTTGGCACAGATCTCTACGGGTGCGGAAAGAGACGCTTACATCACAGATATCCCCGAAGCAGTGCATGCGCTTCAGGTCTTTTTCCAAAACGTCCCCGATGGATTGTACCTGGATAAGATGTCGCCAGACGGGACATTCAAGGAGGAGCCGGCACCGGCAAGCTCTCTCTACCATATCGTCTGCGCTGTCTCGGAATTGGACGCGTTTACGAAGAGCTTGTGAGCCAAATCAGCGATCGGCTGATTACGATATGGCGAAACCAGAGCATAAAAAGACGCATTTCATCTTTTTTGGTTTCAGGCAACGCTCTATTGCTTGGAGCCGAATTTGATCAATTTGACTGATAATTCAAGAGGGAGGCGCAATGCCACAGGCTCAAATAATTGATGGCAAGGCTATCGCAGAGTCCGTTCGCGACGAGATCACCCAAAGAGCAGCCAAATTGCTCGAAGAGAGCGGGAAGCAACCCGGCCTGGCTGTCGTACTTGTTGGTGAAGACCCTGCCAGCCAGGTATATGTGCGCAACAAAGATCGCGCCGCTGAAGCCTGTGGCTTCCATTCCGTCAAACACGCCCTTGCTGCAGATACCAGCGAAACGGATGTTCTTTCGCTGGTAGAGCAGTTGAACAACGATCCGGACATTCACGGTATCCTTGTTCAGTTGCCGTTACCCGACCATATTGATGAGAGCAAAGTGCTGCGGCTGATCCGGCCTGAAAAGGATGTAGACGGTTTCCATCCGGTCAATGTTGGCCTTTTAACTGCCGGTGAGCGTAGCAGCGCACTCGTTCCCTGCACTCCGGCTGGCAGCATCGTTTTATTGAAGCGTACCTTGGGCAACACGCTTTCGGGCAAGAACGCAGTTGTGGTCGGGCGCTCCAACATTGTCGGAAAACCCATGGCAAGCCTGCTTCTTCAGGAAAGCTGTACCGTTACCATAGCGCATAGCCGTACCAGAGATCTGCCGGATGTGGTCAAAGCAGCTGACATAGTTGTAGCGGCTGTCGGGCGCCCAGAAATGATCAAAGGTGATTGGATTGCACCAGGTGCAACCGTCATTGATGTCGGTATCAACCGCGTACCAGCACCGGAACGCGGCGAGGGAAAAATGCGCCTCGTCGGGGATGTTGCCTTTGACGAAGCGGTTGAATATGCAGGCGCAATTACGCCGGTTCCAGGCGGAGTTGGTCCTATGACAATCGCAATGCTGATGGCCAACACACTGACGGCTGCAAGGCGCCTTCTCGATTTGCCGGAAGAAGACCCTCTGTTTTAAACCTTCAAGAGCCAAAAACCTCTAGGCAAATGAACAAGGGCTCTTGCGCCGTGAACAATTGTCTAACGAAGAACCACTGTGGCACTGGCCGCTGCTGGTCCGTTGCACTTGCGTTGTTTTTGCTGCCATGATCTATCGTGGTTAGAAAACCTTAACCATCACGTTTTAACGTGATTTACGTAGGGGCTGTATATACAGTTTGGCAGTTTTGTGTCTGAAATCTTTGGCATAATTCAGTCAAACGAAACCGTCAGGCGGCAGTTAGTGAAGGGTCTACCGTCCTGCAAGCCCAACATAGGACTGGGCGCGCGTGAGTACGCATGCATGTCACTGGCAGCAAATAAAGCAGCCGGTGCGATTTGTGCTGTCGTGCGTTCTACGAATATTCTGCTTCTAGGTGCGGTTCTCACATTTAGCCCATTGCCCGCTCAATCGTTCGAACTATTTGGCTTGAAAGTCTTCGGGGGATCTGAAGAAGTAAGTGAAGCGGTGCCCGATCCGACACCCTACGAAGCCGCCTTATCGACTTCCTCTGGTAGCGAGGATCTGACTGCAGAACTCAAGGGTGCTTCACTGTTAATGCAGCAACAGGACAAACCACCTTCTGGAGAAGCTGGCTTGATTGCGCGCGCCCTGTCAGATCGGGAACGGCTCATCGCCAAACTTTATTCAGATGGCAGATATGGTGGAACGGTCGACATTTCGCTGGCTGGGATTCCACTCGAGTCAGCACTTGAACGAGCCAACCTTCCCGATGCCAGACCTGTGAAGGTATCAATCCTGATTGATCCCGGCCCGATCTTCACCTTCGGAAAGGTGTCGGTTTCGTCACGCGGTTATGACCTTTCAAGTGACGCTACTTTTTGGGGTTTATCTCCAGGGGACCCTGCCGGTTCGGGGAAAATCCTATCAGCAGAAAAGCGCATGGTTTCCATGTTGCGTGGCCGAGGATATCCGAAAGCGAGTATTGCCGAGCGCCAGATAACAGCCGACCACGCCACAAACACACTCGACGTTGCCTTGATCGCAGATGCTGGACAACAAGCACGCTTTGGGACAGTTTCGGTCAGCGGGACAGACGTCACTGATCCGGACTTCGTGATCCAACAAGCGATGCTGCCTCAAGGCCGTGTTTATTCGCCCGAAGACCTGGCACGGGCGCGCAAGCGGTTGAACGAGCTGGGTATCTTCTCGTCCATCCGACTGGTCGAAGGCGATATTGAAGGCCCGGACGGAACAATGCCGGTTACCATTGAGGTCAGTGAACGCAAGCGTCATGTCATCGGTGCTGGTGCGTCCTGGTCCAGTACGGAAGGATTTGGTGTTGAGAGCTACTGGCGCAGAAGAAACCTTTTTGGCCGCGGTGAACTTCTGTCAGTTGAAGGATCTGTCGGTAGATTGGGAAACGAAAGCCTGACCGATTTGGAATATTCCGCCCGAATTGCGTTTGAAAAACCCGGGGTTTTCGGTCCACTGACCAGTTTTTCTACCAGTCTGGAAGCCCGTCAGGAAAATCCGGATGCCTATAAGAGCCGTACGCTGACCTTTGACGCTTACCTGAACAGGGAATTTTCGGAACAGCTTAAAGGGCGCGCTGGGGCAGAAGTATTCTATGCAGACGAAGAGGATGCCTTCGGCGAAGATGAATATCTCCTTGTCGGGCTACCTGCAGGCCTGACGTTTGACAACAGGGATAACAAGCTCAACCCATCCAAAGGCGTGTTTGCTGCTCTATTTGCTGAGCCCGCTTACGACACGTTGAACGCGAACGCCATGGGCTTCGTCAAAGGCACGGTCTCCAGCTACTACGCGCTGGACAAATCAAAACGCTTCATTTTAGCAGGAAAGGCCACTGCAGGTTCCATATTCGCACCTTCTGTTGAGTCAGTCCCCGCAAGCCGGCGTTACATTGCAGGCGGCGGCGGATCCATTCGTGGCTACGCGTATCGCAACGTTGGCCCACGCGTTGACGGCGAAGTTGTTGGTGGTCGTTCACTTATTGAATTGTCTGGTGAAGTTCGTATCAGGGTGACCGAAACCATTGGTGTTGTCGGTTTCGTTGATGCCGGTAACGCCTATGAGAATAGTTTTCCGGATTTTTCTGAGGGCTTGAAGGTGGGCGTCGGTGCTGGGTTGCGCTATTTTACGCCAATAGGTCCGCTTCGCATCGACGCGGCGATACCGCTTGATCCAGGAAATGATGACCCGGATTTTGCGCTTTATGTTGGTTTGAGCCAGGCGTTTTAACGCACATGCGTTTTTTGAAACTCTCACTGCGATTATTCGCAATCCTGATTGTCATCGCAATAGCTGTGCCGATCCTCGTTATTGGCACGCTACAGGTACCTGCCGGGCGGGTTCTCGTTTCCAATGTGGTCAGTTCAATTGCAACTACCGAGGGCCAATCAATTGAGGTCCAGGGTCTATTTGTCAGTTTCGGCCTGAATGCATCGATTGAAAAGGTTTCTCTTGCTGATGCCAGGGGAACTTGGCTGAGTGCTGACCAAATTCGTTTCAATTGGCATCCTCTGAGAATTCTCTCCGGCGATTTGGATATTGCGTCGCTTGCCGCCACGCAGATTAACTTGAACCGCCTGCCCTCGGGTCAACGAGAAACTCCCGCCGTCAAGACTTCCGACGGTGAAACATCTGGCGGACTGTCATTACCGCTCAATGTCACTCTCAAAAATCTCACGGTTGATGAAATCAACCTTGGTGAAACCGTGCTTGGCGCACCGGTCACACTGACCGCTTCAGGAGCTGGAACTTTCGCTCTTGATCCTGCGCTCATTACCGCAGATCTGGACATTCACCGCATAGACGGTATTAACGCCAGCCTTTTGGCGAAAGCCCAATTTGAACCAGCAGCCGAAACTCTGTCTTTTGATGTCACGGTCTCAGAACCGCGTGGCGGAATGGCCGCCAGGTTGCTCGAAGTCCCTGATCTCCCGGCACTGAAATTGGCATTGATAGGAAGCGGGCCCCTCACCCGCTGGTCTGCAAATCTCAATCTCGCCCTTGATGGCCAGACGACAGTTACAGGCTCCGCACAAATCGAAGAAAAAGCGTCTGAAAGGCACTTGTCTTTTGACCTTGACGGTGACCTCGCCCGCCTTGCTCCACCAGCCGCCCATGCCTTTGTACTTGGCACGACAAAGGCTGTAGGCACTGCGCGTTTTTCACATGATTTTGAGCCTCGGTCTGCGGATCTCACCTTGAAGTCCCAGACGGTGTCGTTGGTCGCCAAGGGTGAATTGACCAACGGAGACATTGCTGCTTCGGCAAACATGAAAGTCAGTGCGGGTGAAAATGCGCTGATTGCCGTCGATCTGAGTGACAGGCGGATTGCTTTTGGGCCACTTGACGCGGCCTTCAAGGTTTCAGGACAACAATCATCCACGAGCTGGTCTGCAAAGGTAGATCTCGCTTCGTTTCAAACAACAGAACTCAAAACTGGGGCAATCCAGTTGGTTTCGTCGGCAACCGGGGCGGATCTCACCCCTGTTGCGCTGGCCACACCATTTACAGTTTCCCTGGATATTGCAGATATTGATGGTCTGACGGAACAAACAAAGCCCTTGTCAGGTTCAGCTTCTGTTGAAGGTACCGGTTCGGTCGACGGCGCAAATCAGGAGGTCCAGCTTGGTGATTTCAGTGTCACCTCTGCAGCAGGTACGGTTGTGCTCACTAATACTGAGATATCTGCCGACAAAGTATCGAGCCAGGGACGCTTCTCTCTAACCAATATTTCGATGTTTTCTGATTTGGTCGGGCGCGACTTGGGTGGAAATGTCTCTGGAAACTTTTCTGCAGATCTGGATCCCAGCACGATTGAAGGGTCTGCAACAGTTGCCTTGAACACACGCAACCTGATCACAGGTATATCTCAAGCGAACGCTATGCTGGCAGGCGAGACGCAGATTGATCTTGACCTCGAACTTGCAAGCCAAAATGATATCACGCTTAAAAAACTCTCATTGAAAAACCCTGCTGTCATCGTCAGTGGCAATGCGCGATATCTCGATGAGGGTCTTAGCTCCGACTTTAAAGTAAAACTGGCTGATCTTGCGAATCTGGACACACAGCTCGGTGGCAGTCTTGATTTGAGTGCAACAACGTCCGGACCAATAGACGCACTCGACATTGAAGCTGACGCTTCTTCAAAACAGATCCTTTTGTCAGGAACACCTCTCGATGACCTGACGTTGTCAGCAAAGGCAACTGCAGATCTTGCAGCTCCTTCTGCGACGGTCAAAAGCACTGCCTCGCTCAATGGTCAGCCGATTTCAGTCGATGTTGCGCTTAACAGCAAGGACGGTGGTGCAGATATCAACCCGCTCTCGATGAATTTGGCTGGAAATTCCATCAAGGGTGCGCTCGCCATTACAGACGTGACCAGCCCGGTAAAAACACTGTCTGGTAATCTTCAAATTGATGCGCCTGATCTGGCTTCACTCTCTCCTCTTTTGCTGACGGAAGTCAGCGGGAGACTCAAAGGCACGCTTTCGGCAGACCCCGATGAGAAAAAGCTGGCACTGGACATCACAGGCAGTGACATAGTTATTCCAGCTGCCAGCCTTGGCAAACTCACACTCAAGGCAAACCTGGCAGCGCCTTATGAACCGGAATCGGTAAGCGCCGATATCAAAATTCAGGACCTGCTCACCGACGCGACCCCAATTTACAGCGCGCTGATATCTGCAAAGCCCGATGGCGATGGAACATCGCTAACTGCAGATGTGAAGATGGACGAGGGCAGCAAGGACGGAATTTCGCTCGCTGCGCACATCAGTGAACCTAGCCAAAACACCTATCTGGTCGCCTTGTCGGATCTGGCAATGCGCTATCAGGGCATAGCAAGCAAACTCAGTCAGCCGACTTCCATTACATATGCCAATGGGGATGCCACGATCCAGCCCCTGGAATTGCAGCTGGGAGACGGTTCATTCGCTGTGTCCGGTTCGGCTGGTCAATCCCTTGACCTGACAGCAGAATTGAAATCTGTCCCGCTAAACCTTGCAAATGCTTTCGTTCCTTCCCTCGGTCTTGGGGGCTCGTTGTCTGGAAATTTATCTGCGACAGGCAGGGCCTCGGCACCGGCCGCCAGCTGGTCCATATCCGGATCCGGCCTGACAGCCAGCCAGTTGAGGAACAACGGCCTTTCTGCTGTGAACCTGACATCAACTGGAACGCTGAAGGGCGATCAGATTTCTCAGACGATAAAGATCGTCGATGAAAACGGCCTAACTTTTTCTGCCTCCGGCACCGTCGGTACAGTTCAACCGAACCGGCTATCCCTTACGCTTGACGGAACAGTTCCGGTCGCAGCGCTCAGGCGGCCATTGCTGGATGCCGGACTGCGCGGTGAAGGTGCTGTTGCCCTGAAGGGCAGCGTTGGCGGCACCGCCACTCAACCGAGTTACCAGATCACCGCCACACCTGCGGGATTGAAAGTAACGAGCCTTTCCACTGGACTGACGGTCCAGAACATTCGTGGCAACGCGTCAGTTAACCAGACCCAGGCATCACTTAACGGAATAGCTGGAGACCTTGCGACCGGCGGCACCTTGTCCGCTTCTGGAACCGTCGGCACGACAAATGGATTTCTGGCAAATCTGGCTTTGAATCTGAACAACGGGCGTTATGTCGACCCGGGATTGGTGACGGCAGAAGTAAATGCTGATCTCAAGGTCACTGGCCCTCTTTCCTCCTCTTCAGCTTCTGCGTTGATTGCTGGTTCGATCAATATCAACAAGGCAGATGTATCGATACCCGAGAGCCTTCCGGGTACCATCCCACCCGTTGAAGTTCGCCATGTTCATGCCTCCAAAGCCATCCGCCGACAGGTTGCAGAGCTCGGTGGAGGGGCCAAAAACAGGCAGACACAACAAAAAGCCAACCCACCCCGTCTCGACATTCTTCTGTCAGCCCCCGGCCGCATCTTCGTCAGAGGGCGTGGGCTGGACGCAGAGCTTCAAGGTAATCTCAAAATTGTGGGAACCACCGCTGAGCCTCAGGCCATTGGTGCATTTTCACTCAAACGCGGGCAGCTGGACGTTCTGACGCGAAGGCTTGTTTTCTCACGCGGCACTGCGACGTTTGAGGGGTCTTTGACACCGTCGATCGATTTTGCCGCAACAACTACTGTCAATGATACAAATATCACTGTGACGGTCAGTGGTGAAGCAAATGACCCTCGGATTGCTTTCACTTCATCGCCCGAGTTGCCACAGGATGAAGTCCTCGCTCTGTTGCTGTTCAGCAAAAGCGTAGGCAACCTGTCCGCAACTCAGATCGCCAGTCTGGCGGCCGCGATCGCGACCCTGACTGGAGGAAGCGATAACGGACCGTTGGCAGTGCTTCGCAAATCCCTCGGATTAGATGCGATTGACATCAACACAGATGGAGAGGATGGCCCCTCCGTCTCGGTTGGCAAGTATATCAATGACAACATCTATCTGGGCGTGGAGCAGGGTACTGGTTCCGATTCAAGCCGTGTCAAAGTTGACATAGATCTGGATCGTGGCCTCAAAGTCCGCGGGGAAGTTGGTGCAGACGGGTCGTCCAAAGCCGGGATTTTCTTCGAACGCGAGTACTGATCCATTAATGGCCCACGTCATTTTTGACAGGACAGCTGTAAAAACACGCCCTTCGCCAATCTCAAATGCGACAATTGCCGTTCCGGCTGTTGCAGCGCACAGTGCTTACATGCAAATGTGCGCGCCATGACCCATCCATTCCAAAAAAATTCTCTTTCCCATCCGGCTGCACCCGTTCAACTGGTAACGGAAACAACAGCTGTAATCGGGAGCAAATCCATGGCCAGCAGCAGCAGTGACTACACGCTCGGCGAACGTATCTGCAAAGCTCGCGACGCTTCCGGACTTTCAACAGCTCAACTCGCCAGACGTCTTGGCATCAAGACAGCAACTCTGCACAGTTGGGAAGCGGATCGGTCAGAACCTCGGTCCAACAAACTGGTACTTCTTGCCGGTGTATTGAATGTAAGCCCAACTTGGCTTCTTGTTGGCCGCGGCACACCACCAGTTGCAGATGAGCCAGCCGCTGCCGATTTGGACAGCGTGCGCGTCGCTCTCGACCGTATTCAACGTCAAGCGCAGTCTCTTGCGGACGAAATCTCTGTTTTGCAGGAACGCATTGGCGGGGCCTGACGGTCTCGCTTCATTGCAGTTTCCTCTACTTCATCAACGGATTTGCCGATTCCCTCGGCAAATCGATGTGTTTCCTTGCCTAATTTTCGGACCAAGTAGTCTGCTGATCTCTCGAAGCAGGGGGCAATCGTAGGCTACTTAATTGGCATAATCCCGATCTCACGTTTATATTCTCGGGCCAATTTTGGTCAATTGACTGGTCGCCAGAGCGGATCCCAACCCGCTGTGCTTAATGGCAAATTGCGGTTTCAGCGCGCAATCTACACATCGGCAAGTGAAAATACTTGCCAGGTGCTTCATCCGCCCCCTATCTCTAGAGATAAGGGCTTCAAGCGCAAGCCAGCCACCAAACATATCTCACGGCTCAGGAAACTTCCCATGTCATTGAACACTACCCTTTTGAAACAACAGGTTTTTATTGATGGCGCCTGGCTGAATTCCGACAGTGGCGAAACCATGGACGTTCACAATCCGGCCACCGGCGAAAAGATCGGTACGATCCCGTTTTGTGGCCGGGCTGAAACAGCGCGCGCCATTGCGTCAGCTCAAGCTGCATTCCCAGCGTGGCGTGCTTTGACTGCAGAAACGCGGGCCGGCTTTATGCATGCGCTGTGTGACGCCATTATGGAAAACCTGGACGACCTTGCGGTTCTCCTGACAACAGAGATGGGCAAGCCTCTGGCCGAAGCCAAAGGCGAAATAGCGCTTGGTGTAAAATACATCAGGTTTTTTGCTGAAGAAGGCAAAAGGATTTATGGCGACACCATACCTTCACCCTGGGCAGACCGTCGCATCCTGGTCACCAAGGAACCGGTTGGCGTTGTCGGTTCTATAACCCCCTGGAACTTCCCCAATTCCATGATCGCCCGCAAGCTTGGCGCAGCACTGGCATCCGGATGCCCCATGGTGATGAAACCCGCGGAGTTTACGCCTTTTTCTGCACTAATATTCGGTATCATGGCCGAAAAGGCAGGCTTGCCGTCCGGTGTCCTCAACATCGTCACCGGTGATGCACCAGCAATCGGCGAAGAAATGTGCGAAAACCCGGCAATGCGCAAGATCACGTTTACCGGCTCGACACGTGTGGGCAAATTACTTGCAGCCAATGCCGGCAGGAACATGAAAAAGGTCTCCATGGAGCTCGGCGGCAACGCGCCCTTCATCGTCTTTGACGATGCTGACCTAGATCGCGCTGTCGAAGGCGCGATTGCCAGCAAGTTCCGTAACTCCGGTCAAACATGCGTCTGCGCCAACCGGCTCTACGTTCAGGCTGGTGTCTATGACGCATTTGCCGACAAACTCAAGGCCGCCATGACTGCCCAACTTCGTGTTGGCAACGGTCTGGACACCGGCACGACTCAAGGGCCGCTCATCAACGTGGCGGCCGTCAACAAGGTTGCCGATCATGTCGCCGATGCGCTTTCGAAGGGTGGTGAACTGGTGTCAGGCGGAAACCGCACGGGCATCACGGGTTCATTCTTCGAACCAACCTTGATAACCGGTGCAACCAAAGACATGAAGGTCGCCCATGAGGAAACTTTTGGGCCCCTCGCCGCTCTGTTCAGATTTGAAACAGAAGAAGAGGCGATCCAGCTTGCCAACGATACCGAATATGGACTTGCCACATATTTCTACACACAGGACCTCGGTCGTTCCTTCCGGGTCATGGAGCAACTGCAATACGGTCTGGTGGGCGTCAATGAAGGTGTGATTACAACTGAGGTCGCCCCGTTTGGCGGCTTCAAGGAAAGCGGCATCGGCAACGAAGGCTCCAAATACGGCCTCGATGACTATCTCAATGTGAAATACAGCTGCATTGGAGGACTGGGCGCCTGACGTCAGGCTGCCTTTGCGAGTAGGGTTTCAATGTTGGTCGCGCTCATGGGGCGGCCAAACAGGTAGCCCTGTCCATACTGGCATCCCAATCCACGCAACGTCTCAGCTTGGTGGTGGGTTTCAATACCTTCCACCAACAATGCCATTTCATGACCCTTTGCCAGATGAACCACTGACTCAATGACCGCCACATCTTTCTTGTTCGAGAACGTTTCTCGAACGAACGCCCGGTCCAGTTTGATCTTGGAAAACGGATACTGGGCAATGTAGCTCAAAGATGAATAGCCAGTTCCAAAGTCATCGAGTGAGAAGCTGCAGCCTAGTGCTTTCAGCTCTTCCATAAAAAACCGCAGATCGAGACTTTCATCAATGAACAGCGATTCCGTGACCTCGAGGTCCAGACGGTCCGCAGGAAAGCGTGTGCGCTCCAACGCCTCTGTGACCGTGGTCACAAGATTTCCCCGGCAGAACTGTATCGCAGACAGGTTGATCGATACCCGCAATGGACTGCTCCAGGACAAGGCCTCTTTCATGCCCCGGTTCAACGCCCATGCCCCCAGTTCAACGATGTAGCCGTTTTCTTCGGCAATGGGCACGAACTCAGCAGGCGAGATTGGCCCCAATTGTCGGTTGTCCCATCTAAGAAGGGCTTCGACGCCGAACAGGGAATTGTCCTTCAAGTTGACGAGCGGCTGATAATCAAGCCGCAGTTCGTCTCTTGAAATAGCTTTGAATAGTTCAGTTTCCAATTTGCGCCGCCGCTGTAGCGAATCTGACATTTCTTCACGGAACGCCACAACCGGTGTCCTGACTTCGCGGCTGGCCTTAGCCAGGGCGTTTCCGGACATCTTGAGAAGATCATCTGCGGAAGTTTCACTGTCGGAAAGCACGTACCCGAATTTGAGTTGAACTGAAATCCTGGCACCTTCGATCGTGAAATCTTCTCCAATGACATTTTGAATGGTTTCGACGAATTCAAGTTCGCTTTCATTCTCAGGTTCGGCAACAAAAACTCCAGCAAAAACGTTGGCGGTGATAGCTGCCCATGACACGTTTTCAGGCATGTGGTTCTTGAGGCGTGCTGCCACTGCCTGCCGAAGCCTGTCGCCGTAAGAAAAACCAAGCGAAGCCACAATCTGATCAAAATTGGAAATGGAGAACTGAAGAAGGCAATAGGTTTGGCCACCAAATTTCCGGAGGAATTCCGGGCTAGACAATGAGTCTTCCAGGCCGCTCCTGTTCAGCAAACCCGTTATCGGGTCGTACTGCGCGAGAAATTCCAGACGGTCGGCATATTCTCTTTGCTCTGTGACATCCCTGCAGGTGATACAGGCGACAGATTGCTTTTCGTCACCCTTTCGACCTTTAGTGCGCGCCACCCTGCTTTGTGACTTGGTGACCACGAATTCAATTAACTGCCTTTTCCCGTGCGCTTGAGATACCGGAAGTGTCTTGGGAACTGGATTTGCAGAAGTTGGGCTACCAAGCACCGTGAGAGCTTCTTCTGCGAGCACTGTAGGCAGAACAGATCTTGCGGTCTTGCCGACCAGGGCTTCATTACCAAAAAGTTCGCGGGCGATGTTACTTGCGGCTGTTATCTTGCCATCGCGATCGAGAACCACGATCGCATCAAAGCTATCCTCAAAAACGTGCCCCAGCATTTGTTGACTGTTGTGATGTTTAACAGTCGCCAGGTGAGACAGGAGCTTCAGGAATCCAAGTTCTCTGAGCACAATGCACAAGGCGGCCAGGGTCAGAAGAATGTGAGCACTTGCTGTAGGCACGAGAACAGGTGCCGACTTTTGAACGAGGAAAGCAACCAGCTCGATTGCAACTGCCGTCAAGGCCAAAATACCCGCCTTGATTGCCCATCCTTCTATCCTGGTGAACATCAAAAGCAGGAAGACTGTCAGCGCCAGGACAAGGGCGACGAATTCTCCTTTGAGCACCAACGCCCTGTCTTGCAGAAGGGTCTCGGCTCCAAGTGCCTGGATTACACTGCCTGGAAGAATTTCAAACACAGGCACGGGAAAGAGGTCACGAAGTTCAAGGGCACTCGCCCCGATGATCACTTTCTTATCACGGAATAGTTCGGGATTTGCGGTACCGCTAATTACATCGACGAGTGAGACGCGTGCCATCTCGTCAATTGCGATGCTGTAGTCAAGTTGGAACGAACCAATGGTTTCACCACTGTATTCTCCCAGCAATGCAGCCGCAGATACTTCTGAAACGCCAGCGATTTCGTAGCCGTAGAGATTTCTCCAGATCCGGCTGTCGCGCTCCATTGGCACCATGACGACAACAGGCCAGGCAACATCGAGAAACTGTTCCAATGGCTGGTTGAAAACTTCGCCTTCCGATCCATCAGAAGAAGCTGCCTGCCGAAAGGTTGCAAGACTGACGTTGCCGGCTTTTTCGAACGCCTTGGCGAGCAGTTGATCATCTACGGGATTGGACGCGGAACTGAAATCGACATCATAAACAATGTCCTGCGCACCTGATTTTGACAGAATATCTGTCAGTTTGGCAAAAACCCGACGAGGCAAAGGCCAAACACCAAGCTCATTCAAACTCTTGGCATCAATATCAACTTGAATGATTTTACCGGTAACCGGCCGGTGGTCGAGTTTGAATCTCGTTTCCCACAACAGCCTGTCAATCGTCTCTGGAGCGCCAAATCCGCGCAAAACAGCCACACACGCAACAATAGTTATTGCGATCAAGAAGGCGTTTAAAACACGCTTGCCGTATTTTGCTGGCCAAATCCCCACGTTTTCGCCCAATTGATTTTCAGAAAATTCCCTGGTTCATAAAGAGGTTTTTCTCAACCCTTCGTTACCAAGCTTCTAATTATTCCCGTTTCCATTTCCATTTCCATTGCCACCGGAATTGCCGTTGCTGTTTCCGTTGCCATTGCCACCGGAATTGCCATTGCTGTTTCCGTTGCCATTGCCACCGGAATTGCCATTGCTGTTTCCGTTGCTATTGCCACCGCCATTTCCGTTGTCACCGGAATTACCGTTGCTGTTGCCACCGCCATTTCCGTTGTCACCGGAATTGCCGTTGCTGTTGCCACCGGAGTTTCCGTTGTCACCGGAATTGCCGTTGCTGTTCCCGTTGCCCTGACCGTTTGAAGAAGAGCCGCCGAACAATCCACCAAAGACGCCGCCACTATTGTTGGTGGCGGAGTTTTGTGCGGCATTTGCTGATGCAACCGTCGGAATATTTTTAACTTTGGGTGTCTCGAATGCGGGCGGACGCTTGCTACCAGCTTTAACAACCGGCTTGGTTTTGCCACCAACAGTCAGGCCAACATTTTTGGAGGGAGCACTTGATGCATTTTGGCCAGCCGTCAGATCAGCTCTGTCGCCGGATGCAAAATCTTCTACTTCAACAACGCCGCGCTTTACCGATACATTTGCTGTCTTGGAACGAACAGCGACTGTGAAAAGGGTTCCTTTTACTACAGCTGCCATGAACGGCGTTTCGACAACAAAATGCGGACGGGACCTCTTTGCAACGTCGACCTCGATCGACCCTTTGCGTTGAAGCAAGGTAGTCCTGCCGTTTTGGCTACGGTGCTTGGAAATAGCAAAAGTCGTGTTAGGCCCAACCGAGATTGACTCGGCACCGCGAGAAACCAGCGCCCTTGCACCGGCACGCGTTCCCAAAGTGTAGCCCTTCTTGAATTCCATCCCTCTGCGCACGCGAACAGCTTGCATGTCCGGGGCCACAAAATAGGCAACGCCAGAGACACGCTTAATAACCCATTCCTGTGCATTCGCGTTTGTCGCAAAAACCAAAACAAGGATGGATGTGATCATGGCTGCAAGAACAGTGGCCAGACCGCTCCTCAACCTGGCCGGAATGGTCGGCTTGGCAAGAAACCTCAGAACCCTGAAACTGCCACATAATTCAAAGTCAGCCATTGCGGAGCCACCTGTTCAGAAAAATCTAGGCAACTTTACGCATGAAGCGTTTAACTTAAAGTGAAATTCACAAGTTAAACCCTCGACTTCAAGCCATATCCGAGCTCAAAAGAAGAATATTTCTGGTATTTCAAAAATCATTACAAACAAAAAATTAATAGAAGTTGCTAGCTGATGACATTGATACTTTCAACGGCATCACAAGAGGAAAATTATTTTTTGCCGTTGCCATTGCCATTGGAGTTTCCGTTGCCGTTACCACCGGAATTCCCGTTGCTGTTGCCATTGGAGTTTCCGTTGCTATTGCCGCCGGAGTTTCCGTTGCTATTGCCGCCGGAATTCCCGTTGCTATTGCCGCCGGAGTTCCCGTTGCTATTGCCGCCGGAATTCCCGTTGCCGCTGCCGCCGGAGTTCCCGTTGCTATTGCCGCCGGAGTTTCCGTTGCTATTGCCGCCGGAGTTTCCGTTGCTATTGCCGCCGGAATTCCCGTTGCTATTGCCGCCGGAGTTCCCGTTGCTATTGCCGCCGGAATTCCCGTTGCCGCTGCCGCCGGAGTTGCCGTTGCTGTTGCCACCGGAGTTCCCGTTGCCGCTGCCACCGGAGTTCCCGTTGCTATTACCACCGGAGTTCCCGTTGCCATTGCCATCGGAGTTACCGTTGCCCTGCCCGCTTGAAGAAGACCCACCGAATAGTCCGCTGAAGAAACCACCACTCTTCTTTGCCCCACTTCCGGGCACATTTTTGGCCTTTGGTGTCTCAAACGCAGGTGGCCGTTTGAGGCCAGCGCGTACGGCCGGTCGGGTTCTACCGCCAACGACAAGTCCTACCTTCCTTGAAGGAACGCTTGTAGCGTGCTGCCCCGCGATCAGTTCAGCTTTATCGCCCGAAGCAAAATCTTCAACTTCAACGGTCCCGCGCCGAACCGTGACCTTGGCCGATAGTGAGTGAACAGCGACCTTAAAACGCGTTCCCTTGACGACAGCAGCCATGAACGGGGTTTCGACGACAAAATGCGGGCGAGATCTCTTGGCGACAGATACGTCGATAAATCCCCTGCGTTGCAGCAGTGTCGTCCGCCCATTCCGGCTGCGACGTTTCGAGATTGCGAATGTCGTATTGGGACCCACAGAAATTGTTTCGGCACCACGCGCGATCTGAGCTCTAGCACCCGAACGCGTGCCCAAGGTGTAGCCCTTTATGAACTCCATTCCTTTGCGCACACGAACAGTGGTCATGCCCGGCGCTACAAAATAAACGATGCCGGAAACACGCTTGACGACCCACTCCTCGGCCTGCGCTCTTGTCGCGCCACCAGGAAACTCGCCGGAAATCAACAGGACAGCAAAACAGATCGCCAAAGCACTGCTAAACCGTTTTGGAATAGTCAGCTCAGCAAGGAACTTCAGTACCTTGACGCTATTACAGATATTTATGCCAACCATTACGGATCTGCCTGCACTAAAACTCAATTGACTCTACGCAAGACATAACGAGATTGGAATAGAAATCGCAAGCCCGATTGCTGTATTCAAATCGTATCTATTACCAAAAACGAAATCATGGAATTTTAAATGTTCATTGCAAACAAATATTTATTAGAAGTTGGAAGCCAAACTCTCTGATACCTCCAACACCAACAAAAAATCAATTCGAGCGCTGTTTTACAATTTCAGCGCTCGACGAAGTCAGTCAGTTTTTAGAACCCAATCAGGTTTCAGCGAAGAAACAAGTCTAATTCTTGCCCTTACCGCCGGAATTACCGTTGCCATCGCCGCCGGAGTTTCCATTTCCATTCCCACCGGAGTTTCCGTTAGTTCCGGAATTTCCATTTCCGTTACCGCCGGAGTTTCCGTTAGTTCCGGAATTTCCATTTCCGTTACCGCCGGAGTTTCCGTTGCCGTTACTTCCGGAACTGCTGTTACCACCAGAGTTTCCATTGCTATTACCAGCGGCATTTCCATTGCTGCTGGCACTGGCCGATTGTCCATTATTACTTTTGCTGGTGCTGCTGCCCGCAAAACTGTTTGCCTGCCCTTGACCTTGATTGTTGGCAACCTTGGCCTTCGCCGGAGACGCGGGAACATTTTTCACAATACGGGTAGTGAATGCGGGCGCCCGCTTTGGGCCGGATTGAACTTCAGGTTTGGTTTTGCCTGCAACAGACAAACCCACACGCCTTGTGGGACTTGTCGAGGCGGACTGACCTGCTGAAACGTCCGCACGATCTCCTGACGCAAAGTCCTGAACATTAACCGTGCCGCGCCCAACATTGACTGAAGCACTGTTTCGATTGACCCGGACCTTGAAACTCGTTCCCTTCACAACTGCTGCCAGGAACGGTGTCTCTACGCGAAAATGCCGGTACCACCTCCGGCTCACATCGACTTCAACCTGACCTCGGTCCTGGTAGATTACTGTGCGCTTGACCAAAATGCCTTTCGGTTCGAGCGTTACAACCGAGTTAGGTGAAATAACAAATTTCTCTTTACCGCGGGAAAATGCAATCCGACCATTTCCCGTTTTGACTTTCCAACCTTTGCGAACAGTCATGCCACGTTTGACGACCAGCGTTTCACCCTGCTTTGTCTCAACCACAACGCGGCCTGAAACACGCTGAACTTGCCAGTGCCAGGAATTCTCATTTGGCTGGTTTTCGGCGGCTAGCCCCTCAAAAGCCAGTCCAAAAAATATCATTATGGTGAGGAAAAATCCCAAAGTCAGGTGAATAAGACCCGCATTTGCACGTTCCACTGACGAACGACAGATCGCATCGTTTTCACCACAGGCAATTTGGTTTGACAAACTATAACCAGACATGATCGCCTCTTGATGTTGGTTTTTACCCTCGCGCCAAAGGCTACACACAGCCAATTAATAAGATTTAAAAGAAAATGATAAATATTACCTCTCAAAAATATAACCCAATTTTAATTAAATTATTTCTTCTTCAATTTGCAATTAACACTCGATAAGTATTAACATCTGTATTTACAAGCCCACACTTCCTATCCTACGCCGATACATTATTTATGTTACGAAAATTCAATATGTCACGTTCTACTTGCTTGAAAATTTGCACATGATCGATGTTCATTTGATCGACTCCCCAGCGCACTGCCTTTTCAAATACAGTTCGATCGTTCCCGTCATAGAACATTTGAGTGACTAATCCGGCGTCCCTGGCGTCTCTCACCAGTAACTCATCCATGTCGTCTACGTGGAACTCCAGAATGTGAGCGTCCTGTGTCACAGCTTCGTCGACAGAACCAACGTGCTTGAACAACACCATGCGCTTGAAGTCAGGTACTTTGGCGCGGGTTTCTGCGCGGATGTCCTCGTCAAAGGAAAAAGTCCAGGCGTCGTCCAGCATGTCACGTGCGGCGAGCATGTCCCGCACCTCGACCGGGTCACCAGCCTTGATCTCGACATAGGTACCGATCCGCCCTCGGCAGGCATCCAGAAAAGCGTCAAGGCGTGGTACGCGTTCTCCGGTGAACACGGAACCGAACCAGGAACCTGCGTCAAGCTGGTCGATATCCGCTGATGTCATATCGGAAATTCGACCGGATCCGTTAGTTGTGCGATCAACCAATGCGTCATGCATGACATACAAAATACCGTCAGATGATGGCCGGACGTCAAATTCAACCACGTCACCACCAAACCCGATCGCTTTTTCGAGTGAAGCGAAAGTGTTCTCGGGCGATACCAGGCAAGCCCCTCGGTGGCACACAATAACGGCTTGTTTCACGTCGTATTCTCCTTGTTTCCAAACCATTTGTCTGGAGCAGATCGCGATCAATTGAAAGCTGTTTTAAGGGAAGTAGCCAGACGAATAGCCGTGTTTGTTGATGGGCTGATGACAGACACCACCGATTACACCCCATTGGTCAAACTGTTCAATCAGAATGAACGGTCAGTCAAATAGCGTTCGGATTTTTTTCGCATATCTAAGGCTCGCAGCGTTCACGATCGAACGCTTTGGAAATCACTAACGAGGTTTGATCATGATACGCATTGCAGCTTCAGCAATCGCTTTTTCTCTTCTGGCCGGATCGGCTTTTGCTCAACCGATAGCCTATGACTTTGACAAGTCACACGCCAATCTGTCCTTCACTTATAACCATCTGGGTTATTCCACGACAGATGGCCGGTTTGGCAATTGGGAAGGCGCCTTGTTGATCGACAAGGAAACGCCGTCCAACTCTTCCATCGAATTCACAATCGATGTCACCAGTCTTGATACGTTCTGGGCCGACCGGGACAACCATCTGAAAAGCGCTGACTTTTTTGACGCTGCAAAATTCCCGAAAGCTACGTTCAAAAGCACCAAGGTTGAACAAACCGGTGAGAACCAGCTTGAAGTTTCCGGTGATTTGACCATCAAGGACATCACCAAACCAGCCACACTCACGGTCAATGTTACAGCCATGGGCGAACATCCGATGGCGAAAAAGCCAGCAGCGGGTTTTGCTGTTACCACCGTCGTGAAGCGGTCTGACTACGGTATGGATATGTTCGTGCCATACGTCGGCGACGAAGTAACCGTCACCTTCCATGCAGAAACGCTGAAGACCGAAGCAACCAACTAACATACTGCTTGTTGAGGCCGGTGCTACCGGCCTCTTCCTTCCAGGGAGTCGGCCATGCTGCGCAACACTTCAACGGGTTATGGAACAATTGCAATCGCTTTCCATTGGACGATGGCTGTTCTGATCATTGGCATGCTTGCACTCGGCATTTACATGCACGAATTACCGCCGACTGAACCGGCAACATTTCAGCTCTATCAGTTGCACAAGTCGACTGGTTTTGTTGTGCTGGCGCTGGCAGCGTTTCGACTGGTGTGGCGCTTGATAAATCCGGCCCCTCAGCTACCAAGCGGAATGCATCCGTTAGAAAAACTCGCGGCGCACCTCGGCCATGTTGGACTCTATCTTCTGATATTCGCCATCCCCGTTACTGGATGGTTCATGGTCTCCGCATCTCCCTGGGGAATTCCGACAATTCTGTTCAACGTGCTGCCCGTTCCCCACTTGCCCATACCTGAAGCTCTTGGCAGCAAAGACCAGGCAGAAGCGTTCTTCAAGCTTCTGCATGAGTATGGTGCATTTCTGCTGATCGGCCTGATTGTAGTTCACATTGCAGCCGCATTGAAACACCATTTCATCGCCAGGGACGAAACCCTGAAACGGATGGTGTCTACTGCATCTGCGAAATCCAATTCATGACATTTGACATTAGGAACTACTCTTATGCTTCTGAAAAATTTTGGCTTTGCCATCGCCTGCCTTGCTGTTACTGCAACAGCCAGTTCGGGTATTGCGGACACCTGGAGCGTTGATCCGAACCAAAGCCAACTTGGCTTTGAAGTCAAACAGGGTGGAGGTGTCCTGAAAGGTCATTTTGCATCCTGGGAAGCAAATATCGAGTTTGATCCGGATGAACCGGAGACTGCAAAGATATCTGCTGAAATCAAACCACTCAGCGCTTCTACCGGCAATCCACAATTTGACGGTACCATGCCGGGAGCAGACTGGTTCGACGCCGACGCTTTCCCCGTGGCAGAATTCAGGGCCGACAGGGTTTCTCTGGTTGAGGGCAACAACTACCGGGCGGATGGCTCACTAACGATCAAGGGTATCTCGCACCCGGTGGAGCTCGATTTCACGCTGGATATCGATGGCGACACAGCAAGAGCGACGGGTACGGCGACAACCAATCGCCTCGACTACAAGCTAGGTTCAGGCGTGGGAACCGATACAGTTGGCGATATTGTAACGGTCTCGCTGGACCTGACTGCGATCCGGTAAATTCAAATTCAATTGGGGTCCGACCAATTGGGCAGGCCGCAGCACTTGGCGTGCGCGGCCTTTTTGCCGTATGAGAACAGCACTCATTGTTCCAGCGCTTCCGGCAACCTGATTGCCGGAACGGCCAGATCAGGAAAGCCGTCTTATGAACGCCCCCGTCACGCCTCCCGCCTACCAGCACAGTGCCCTCTTCCCGCAAGGAGAAGACAAGACGCCCTACCGCAAGCTGACGTCGGACTTCGTCAAGACAGCCGACTTCAACGGCGAGGAAGTTCTGATGGTGGAGCCAGAAGGACTGCGTCTGCTTGCAGAAGAAGCGTTCAAGGACATCAACCACTATCTGCGTCCGGGCCATCTGGAGCAACTCAAGAAAATTCTCGACGACCCGGAGGCAACAGAAAACGACAAGTTCGTTGCTTTTGATCTCCTCAAGAACGCGAATATCTCCTCGCACGGGGTTCTGCCCATGTGCCAGGACACCGGCACGGCGATCATCATGGGTAAAAAAGGCCGCAGGGTCTGGACAGATGGGTCTGACGAAGCCGCTCTTGGAGAAGGCTCCCGCGACGCCTATTTCAAGAAAAACCTGCGCTATTCCCAACTCGCGCCAATCTCCATGTTCGAAGAGAAGAACACCTCCAGCAACATGCCGGCACAGATCGAGCTCTATGCAGATGGTGAAGATGCCTACAAATTTTTGTTCATGGCAAAGGGTGGTGGCTCAGCCAACAAGACATTCCTGTTCCAGGGAACCCCTTCCCTCCTCACCCATGACCGCATGGTTGATTTCCTGAAGGAAAAGATCCTGACGCTCGGCACAGCTGCATGCCCGCCATATCACCTGGCGATTGTCATTGGCGGCACATCTGCCGAGATGAACCTGAAAACAGCCAAACTTGCTTCTGCAAAATATCTCGATGGATTGCCGCGTGAAGGCTCCGAGCTCGGTCATGCTTTCCGCGACCAGCAAATGGAGCAGGAGATTCTCAAGATGACGCAGGCAACAGGCGTTGGTGCCCAGTTCGGCGGCAAGTATTTCTGCCACGATGTTCGCGTCATCCGACTGCCGCGCCATGGTGCATCCCTTCCGATTGGCCTTGCTGTCTCCTGCTCGGCAGACCGTCAGGCCGTTGGCAAGATCACGAAGGACGGCATTTTCCTGGAGCAGCTGGAAATGCACCCGGAAAAATATCTGCCGGAAGTCACCGATGACAGTCTGTCCGACCACGTTGTGAAAATCGACCTGACGCGACCCATGTCCGAGATTCTGGGCGAACTTTCCAAACACCCTAACAAGACCCGCTTGTCGCTCAGCGGCCCGCTGATTGTCGCCCGCGACCTTGCTCATTCCAAGCTGCGTGACCGGCTGGAGAGCGGCGAGCCTCTGCCCGACTATTTCAAGAACCACCCGATCTATTACGCTGGACCTGCCAAGACACCGGAAGGCATGCCGTCTGGCTCGTTCGGCCCGACCACTGCTGGCCGCATGGACGCCTATGTCGATCAGTTCCAGGCTGCGGGCGGCTCAATGGTGATGCTGGCAAAAGGCAACAGATCCGCTCAAGTCCGCCGCGCGTGTCAGGCCCATGGCGGCTTTTATCTCGGCTCCATCGGTGGCCCGGCCGCCCGACTTGCCCAGGACTGTATCAAGAAAGTGGAAGTGGTCGAATACAAGGAACTCGGCATGGAAGCTGTCTGGAAAATCGAAGTCGAGGACTTTCCAGCCTTTATCGTCATCGACGACAAGGGCAACGACTTCTTCAAGGAGTTGAATTTGGGGTGATTTTTCATCGTCCCAGTGTATTGGCAGCCCTTTGGGCTGCCTTTTTTTTAGCTTAACGACTATTGCCTCAGGTTTCAGTGCGAAAGCGAGGAGGATGCTTGCGTTTCACATGCATCTTCCGATTGACAGAATCAACTTACAACTAATAGTTTCAGAAATTGCAGGGGAGCCCCGCTGAGGGGGCTGAGAGGCGAACATCGCGCAAGCGAAGTGAAGCGACTCTTTGAACCTGACCCAGGTGATACTGGCGTAGGAAGCATAGGTGCGGCACTTCAATTGTCGCACGGCATCGGGTCTTTGACCCGTTCCTGCAAAAGCATGACGACGGGTCTTTTTGAGTAACAAACTCAAGGAGATTGCTTTGAACAACCCTTCCCTGAGGCTGACAACCGGCCCTCTTTCCTCATCACGTAAGATCCATGTTTCTGGCGAAAGATTTCCCGAAATTCGTGTTCCAATGCGCCAGATCGATCTGCACCCGACTGCAGGCGAACCACCTGTAACGGTCTATGACACGTCAGGACCCTATACTGACCCCGCAACAAAGCCCGACATTACAACCGGGCTCCCAAAGACCAGACGCGATTGGATCCTCAAGCGCGGTGATGTCGAAGAATACGAAGGACGGAAAATAACGCCTGCCGATAACGGCTTTGTCTCTAAAGAGCGGCAAACACCTGATTTTGTTGGCACGTCCCTTCCGTTGCGTGCGAAATCGGATCGTCCGGTCACACAGCTTGCCTATGCACGCGCTGGCATTGTGACGCCGGAAATGGAGTTTGTTGCCATCCGTGAAAATCAGATGCGGACTGCAGCTGCGAAGCGTGATGGGAACGACTGGGGTGCAGATATCCCTGATTTGGTCACGCCTGAATTCGTTTGTGACGAGGTCGCATCCGGGCGCGCGATCATTCCAACCAATATCAATCACCCGGAATCCGAACCCATGATCATCGGCCGGAATTTTCTGGTGAAGGTGAATGCCAACATGGGAACCTCGGCGGTTACCTCCTCCATGGAGGAAGAAGTCGAAAAGATGGTTTGGGCAATCCGCTGGGGTGCCGACACGGTGATGGACCTTTCAACGGGGCGAAATATCCACAACACACGAGAATGGATCATTCGCAACTCGCCGGTGCCGATAGGTACTGTCCCGATCTACCAGGCACTCGAAAAGGTTGGTGGGGTCGCCGAGGATCTGACCTGGGAGATCTTCCGCGACACGCTGATCGAGCAAGCTGAACAGGGCGTCGACTATTTCACCATCCATGCCGGTGTGCGGCTTCACATGGTGCCGATGACCGCCAACCGGGTCACCGGAATTGTCAGCCGCGGCGGCTCGACCATGGCCAAATGGTGCCTGCATCATCATAAGGAGAGTTTCCTTTACGCGCATTTCTCCGAAATTTGCGACGTCTGCCGTGCCTATGATGTTTCGTTCAGCCTGGGCGATGGCCTCAGACCTGGATCTATCGCTGATGCAAATGACCGGGCGCAATTTGCAGAACTTGAAACCCTGGGGGAACTCACAAAAATCGCCTGGCAAAAGGATTGTCAGGTCATGATCGAAGGGCCTGGTCATGTCGCCATGCACAAGATCAAGGAGAACATGGACAAGCAGTTGGAATGCTGTGATGAGGCGCCTTTCTATACGCTTGGGCCGCTGACGACCGATATCGCACCAGGGTATGACCACATCACCTCCGGGATCGATGCAGCGATGATTGGCTGGTTTGGCTGCGCCATGCTGTGTTACGTGACCCCGAAGGAACACCTTGGACTTCCCGACAGAGACGACGTGAAGACGGGCGTCATCACCTACAAGGTCGCCGCCCACGCTGCCGACCTAGCCAAGGGACTTCCTGGAGCACAGGCAAGGGACGACGCGCTTTCCCGGGCACGGTTTGAATTCCGATGGGAAGACCAGTTCAACCTGTCACTGGATCCAGATACGGCGCGTGACTTCCACGACCAAACGCTGCCAAAGGAAGCTCACAAGGTTGCGCATTTTTGTTCAATGTGCGGTCCGAAATTCTGTTCAATGCGTATCAGCCATGACATTCGCGCTGAGGCCCAGAAAACCGGCATGGAGGAGATGGCACTGAAATATCGCAGCGGTGGAGACCTGTATATGCCGGTCTCCAATGAGGATAGCTGATCAACTTTGGCTGCCCAAAGGCACACCGAGCACCTTGTTCGGCGTGCCTTGTTTGTCATCACCGTCGAAAAAAATGCCGGTTTCGGTCAGCAATGATTCTTTTTCGCATGCTTTTCCAAATTCAAATTGCATCTTTCCCCGAGATGCATCCGAAAGCATTCGCAATTATAACGAGTATAAAAATGACCTACAGTCAAAAAGAGGCCGTTTTCGTTGCAATTTCGGCACATTTGATCCAAGACCAGCCTGCTCACATCAACGTGAGATTCCAATTTGGTCACTTTTGAGCCATGATTGTTAACTGAGAAGCAAGGACATTTTCCTAACGTAACCTTCGACATGAAGCGCTCCGCAAAATGGGACGAGCGCTGATGGGGGATGAGAATGAAGACGTTTTTATATGCAATGATTGCAGTGCTGGCTGGCGCGTTCATGCTGCCGACAGATGCATCTGCCCGAGCCGGGTATTTTGACCACAGCACCAACACCTGGGTCACACCAAAATATCACCCAGGTGGAAAGTCACCTGTGAAGCGCAAAAAGGTTCGCTATAGCGGCCCTTACAAGCCAGGTACGATTATTGTCGACACCTCTGAGAAGCGCCTTTACCACGTACTGCCAAATGGCAAGGCCATGAAATATGGCGTTGGCGTGGGCAAAGAAGGTTTCCAGTGGGCCGGTAAGCACCGCATCACCCGCAAGGCTGAATGGCCGAGCTGGACACCACCAGCACAAATGCGGGCTCGTGAGCGCCGGAAAGGCCGTATCCTGCCAGCTTACATGCCGGGTGGACCTAACAATCCTATGGGTGCGCGCGCGCTTTATATCGGCTCCACGCTGTATCGTATCCATGGAACCACTGAGCCTTGGACAATCGGCTCGGAAGTTTCCTCCGGTTGCATCCGTCTTGCCAATGAGGACGTGATCCATCTGTATAAAAGCGTGAATGTTGGCAGCCGGATCGTCGTACAGCGTTAAGCAATCCGCAACTGAAGTCATGAAAGCCGGGCCCAAGGGTCCGGCTTTTTTTGTTAGTGATTTGCGCGGCAACAGTCTTCGCAAAGCGCGCCAAGATCCGAGTTATTGGTTGGGCGGAACAATTCCTGGTGCCAAGACAAGGGTACTTTTGGAAGCATATTTGTGCCGCAGTGGAATGGCTTTTTGGTACTCCTCCGATTGATACCAGGCATTCGCATTTTCCTGACTTGGAAACTCCAGGACGACCGTGAGGTTTCCAGACCAGCTGCCTTCAAGCTTTTCAACTTCGGGCGCGGCAACCAAAACCTTGCCACCTTGTTCCAGGATCACCGGCAAAGCTGCGCTACCATATTCTTTCATATAGTTGTCCCAATCCTCGACCTGGATTTGAGCGATCATATAGGTGGGTTCTGCGTGTGCGGAAAACGCGGAAAAGAGGCCGAGACCAGCCGCTAGAACGAGAGATTTCATACTGTTTCCTCAAACTGAATTCGTTGTCTTGTTCAGACGATGCGAACCCTATAGCGTGCTTTTTTGTTAGAAAATGCGAATGATTGCAGGTCAATGAGCAAAAACGCACAGGCAGAACTCCCCTGGTCGGACCTCCCCTTTTTTCTTGCGCTTGCAAGGACGAAAACTCTAAGCGCGGCAGCGCGGGCTCTGAATTTGGATCGGACGACAGTTTCGCGAAGAGCTGAGCACCTGGAACGGTCGCTCGGCAGGCAAATCTTTGAGCGCAACACGGGACAATTCGAACTTACGTCCTATGGAAGACGCGTCTTTTCAGCAGCTGAACGAGCAGAACAGGAGCTTAAAGCGCTCGACACTACACAAGATCCAAAACGTCACGCATTCGGAACTGTACGGCTTTCACTGTCAGCACAGTTTTTTCCGGCTTTATCCAAAATACTGGCAAAGTTCGGCGAGACGCATCCCGACATATTGTTGCAGGTAACAACGTCCGACCGTTTTGTATCACTGAACAGATTTGAAACGGATGTTGCCCTTCGTCTCAGCAGGCAAACCCCCAAAGGTCTTTCGGTCACGAAGTTGGGACGCCTCAGTTATTATCTGTATAGACGGGCCGATTTAGCCGGCCCGGTCGTTGATTACATTACGCATCCCGGCCGCGAGACTATCCCTGAAGAAGTTCGGGCCGCCGCGCCGGATGCTCAAATAGTTATGTCGGTTGATGGTGTACTACCCATGCGCGACCTGATTGCGGCCGGTGTCGGTGCAGGAATTTTGCCGAGTTTCCTGGGTGACGCAGACACCCGCCTCGCAAAATGTTCAGTTGAACTCAGCAACGGTGAATTTCACCTGTTCCTCGCCTGCATGCCGGAACAAAAACGGTTACACCGGGTGAACCGTTTGGTCACGTTTCTGTCGAAAGAGCTCGCCCAATTCGGAGAAAAATAACGGCCAACTGGATGAATTCGTCAAAAAAATGAGACGTTCGCAATCTTGATTCATCTCTCAAATATGCGCATCAAGAGCGCCTCATTTTTCGCTCTCATCTTTTCCATAATCTCGTTATCACGAACAACGTCGCGTTTCTCACTGATGCGGGCGTTGTTTAATGCAGCGTTTTCGTGAACCTGCGTTGCTTCGCCCGCTAGAAAGGAACGAAGAGTTTGCCCGGTAGGAACAACTATCGTGTTTCGATCAGTCCCGGCTCAGGCCCATGTCCGCAAGCTCGTTCAGGTAAACGCCCCAATGTTTGTCCGGTTCATTTGCCAGTTCCAGAAAATAGCTCCAGGTGTAGATACCGGAATTGTGCATGTCATCGAAGTGAATGCGCACAGCGTAATTCCCCACCGGCTCAATCTTGATGATCTCGACACGGCGCTTACCAGGAACCGTTTTCTTTTGCGAAGGTGAATGTCCTTTGACCTCTGCCGATGGCGAACAAACCCTCAGATACTCGGCTGACAGGTCGTGGCGTTCGCCATTGTTGAAGGCAACTGTCAGTGTCTTTCTGTCCTGGGAGACACGTAACTCGGTCGGCCACGGGGCAGCGGATTGCTCGGTCATGAGTTTGTCCTGGATCGAGGTAAATTCAGGCTGGGTTGCGCGCAGACGATACCTGCACAATGTGTTCCGTCAAGATGCGTTTTGTCCCAATCGCTTGACCACCTCAATTCTATCAATACCTGGTTTCAGATCAACTCATCCACCGGCGCAGAATGCGCCGGTGGCAGCCTATTGACTTAGGCAGGAACAGGAACTTTTGCTTCCTTGCGCAAACGCCCGAAATGCTCGTCCCAACCGGCATCAAGCGCGCTCAGCATCATAAACGCAGCTTCACCTGCCGCCTTTTCAATGCCTTCGTGTTCGAGTGTGAGCTGGGTTCCTCCGGCGGCGTCCCTCAGGGACCAGCGCACGGTCGTCGTCGCTCCTTGAAGCGGCTTGACGGTGAAAGTGTATACGAGACTGTCATGAGGCCGCATTTCCAACACCGTACCCCAGCAAATCCTGGACATGTCGCTGCGCTGATCCAGCAGCGTGTAGGCCTCGCCTTCCCTGAGGTCTTCCTCTGCTGGATGAAACCATCTGGCAAGCTTGTCCTTTTTGGTCAGAAAATCCCAGACCAGTTCGCGCGGCGCTGCCAGAAACACCGTTTTGGTGATGGTGGTTGCAGTCATTGATCAGTTTCCTTCTTTTCTTTCATGTCCTTGGCAATTTCACGCTGCAAGTCGCTCAGTTTTACGTCCCAGAAATTTTCGAAGTATCCGAGCCATTCGAACGCAGACTTCAACGGTTCCGGTGTGAGTGAATTTCGACGTTCCCGTCCGCTCACTTCACTTTTAATCAAACCGCCTTCTTCGAGAATTGTCAGATGCTTGTTGATTGCCGTACGCGTGATATCGAACCGGTCTGCAATGTCGGCAATTGCCATGTTTTCCTTGGCCAAATGCAACAGGATCTGCCGACGCGTTGGATCGGCCAACGCTCTAAAAACACTTTGTGGGCCTGAATTCATCTGGGTGCCTCACCAACCGGCAGAAAGTCGAATGGGCCATCCTGATAAAGAAAGGTCACACATTCCGCGTCAGAGACACATTTGCTCATATGCGGCGATCCAGCCGGGATCTTGTAATAGTCGCCAGGCTTTAGAACGGTTTCCGCGCCACCGATTTCAGCTTGAGCCAAATGTACCATCTCTCCTGATACGATTAGCCCGTACATGGCGGCGCTCTTTACATGGACGGGACTGACGAGACCGGCCGGTAGACGCACCATAGCCATGTAACTCTCTTCAAACCGGCTCCCCTCAAGGGGCGCAAAAGCCACTCCTTCAGGGGTGGTTTCCCACTTGAGCTCTGGACTTGTCGTGAGCTCGATCGTTTCCGCCGTTTGTGCAATGACCGGACTGGAAAGCGACAGGACCGCAATTGCAAGTGGGAAAAGTTTCTGAATGCTCATGTGACACCTTTCTTGACACCTAATGGTGTTATTAACATGACACCTTTTGGTTTCATTTCAAGTTTTTCTGCAACTTTTTTTCAAGTTGACTTGTTATTAGTCCGACTTCGTACTATTTAGTTCGATATCGCACTAACTGGAGAATGCAGATGACAATGACACGACGGCGTACCCTGGCTCTGTTGGGTGGTGGAGTAGTAGTTGCAGCAGCAGCCTCGGCTGGAACGTTTCTGGCAACGCGAACACCGGAACGTGCCCTGGCACCCTGGAGCGCAGCCGGAGACTATGAGGACCCTCGCCTTTTTGCACTCTCTTACGCATTGCTTGCACCAAACCCGCACAATCGTCAGCCATGGCTCGTCGAATTGACTGGAGAGAAGGGGTTCGTTCTGCATAGAGACAAGGCACGAGACCTGCCACATACCGATCCGTTCAACCGGCAGATCTTCATCGGGCTAGGCTGTTTCCTTGAACTGCTTTCGGTTGCCGCCACGATGCGTGGGCATTCCGTCGCCATTGATCTGTTTCCGGAAGGTGACGAAGGCCCCATTGCACATGTCGCGTTTGCTGATGGGGTGACAACCGATCCGCTTGCTGGGCATATTTTGGATCGTCGCTCCTGCAAGGAGCCTTTTGAGAACCGAGCAGTCCCTCAGGAACTTGTCTCGCAACTCGTTCGATATGGCGACGTGATAACCGAAAAAGACAAAGTTCGAAGTGTCAAAAACCTGACGTGGGATGCTTGGTTAACGGAAATGCACACACACCGCGCACTCAAGGAAAGTGTAGATCTGATGCGGTTCGGCAAAACCGAGATCAATGCCAACCCGGACGGTATCGATCTCGGCGGTCCGTTTCTGGAAAGTCTGATGCTTGCCGGTGTGCTTTCACGAGAAAACCAGTTGGATCCAGATTCCAGTGGTTTTCAGGAAGGGGTGAAGATTTATCGCGAAATGCTTGCGGCAACACCAGCCTACGTAGTCGTGACAAGTTCTGAAAACGGACGTGTCGAGCAGATCAATAGCGGACGCCGCTGGCTGCGCCTGAACCTGGAAACGACACGCTTGGGGCTCTCGCTTCATCCGGTCAGCCAGGCCTTGCAGGAATACGAGGAAATGGCACCACATTACAATGCAGCCCACGAGATGCTTGCCAAACCCGGCGAAACCGTTCAGATGCTTGGGCGTTTGGGTTTCGGTCCGAATCCTGCCCGGACCCCACGCTGGCCACTCGAGACACGGATCATGAATGGATAACGATACCAGGCACGTCCTTTTCCGGTTCTTCAACGAAATAGGCATCATCGCGCAACTCAGCAGATCAGCTATGGAAGCGCGATTGCCTAAAGGTCTGACACTGCCGCACTTCAGCGTTGTCAATCACCTGGTGAGGGTTCGTGACGGTCAGACGCCGCTCAAGCTTGCAAAGGCGTTTCAGGTTCCAAAAACGACAATGACGAACACCTTGAGTGGACTGCTCGACCGCAAACTGGTCGAAATGAGACCCAACCCTGAGGACGGCCGTAGCAAAACCGTCTGGCTGACGGAAAAGGGCCGGTCTTTTCGCGAGGAAGCGATCAGATCCATGGATCCGGACCTGACTGCCATTGGCACCAATTTCTCAACAGACCAAATTGCCGAACTTCTGCCGGTACTGGCCGAAATCCGGGCGTTCATGGATGCGCAGAGGGATTAAGAATCTACAGGGCTGTTCCTTCGTAAATACAGAGCCTTACGTTTTTGAGGCACATCGTATTTTCAATAACGGTTGCTTGATGAAGTAATCTGGATCCTTGACGTCGGTTTCAATTGATATTGTCTGCCGGAACGCCATATGATTGAGGCAATGTCTTTTAGTCTGAGGGAGAGCAAGACGTGACGGACGGTAAAATTGTGGTTCCGAATTCAACAGATACCGGGTCAGCACCGTCGACTGCGTCAATGATCGACCCATATGGGCGTATGGTTTCCTACCTTCGTGTTTCGGTAACCGACCGTTGTGACTTTCGCTGTGTTTATTGCATGGCTGAGGACATGACGTTCCTTCCCAAACGCGAACTTCTGACACTTGAGGAACTGGACCGCCTCTGTACTGCCTTCATCGATAAGGGCGTGCGGAAATTGCGCCTGACCGGCGGCGAACCATTGGTCCGCAAGAACATCATGAGCTTGATCCGCAGTCTTGGGCGGCACCTCGAAACCGGCGCTCTAGAAGAACTGACCATCACCACGAATGGCTCTCAGCTTTCACGGTTTGCAAACGAACTTTATGAATGTGGCGTGCGGCGTATCAATGTGTCGATCGACACGCTGGATGCTGAGAAATTCAAAACCGTGACCCGCTGGGGAGACCTCGGGAAAGTCATGGATGGTATCCGGGCAGCAAAAGAAGCCGGATTGCAGGTCAAGATCAACATGGTTGCGCTCAAGGACGTGAATGAGCACGAGATATCGACGATGCTTGAATGGTGCCATCAGCATGGACACGATCTAACGCTCATCGAAACGATGCCACTTGGGGAGATCGAGGGTGACAGGACCGATCAGTACCTCCCGCTTTCCACTGTTCGCACACGCCTGTCAGAACAGTTCACACTGACCAACATTCCTTACAAGACCGGTGGACCTGCCAGATATTACGCTGTGGAAGAAACCGGAGGACGCCTCGGTTTCATAACGCCAATGACGCATAATTTCTGCGAAACCTGCAACCGGGTTCGTGTCACATGCACCGGGCAGCTTTATATGTGCCTTGGCCAAGACGACATGGCTGATCTGAGAGCGCCATTGCGTGCCTCGGAAGGTAACGAAATCCTCAATAAAGCGATTGATGAAGCGATTGGCCGCAAACCCAAGGGCCATGATTTCATTATCGACCGGAATTCAAAGCAGCCTGCAGTTTCCCGCCACATGAGCGTCACGGGCGGCTGACCGCAAAATACTCATTCACGTCAGCGAATTCGCACTATAGTTCGGTCGGTCGTTTCTATTCGGCCGCCACCAGGCTTTGGCGAGGCGTGAGGTGTTTGACAGAAAGCACGGCTAGCATGCTGAGGCTGCTCGATCCTGCCATAACGGAGATCATTGCCCAGGGTGATCCGGCATGAATACCGTCAGCAAATAGCCATGCAACAAGAGAACCCGCGACTGCGCCAGTTCCCACCTGCAAGGACGTGGTCAAACCTGACGCGGCCCCTGTTAACTCAGGTCGGACACTTACGGCGCCAGAAATCGCGCTAGGCAGGCATACGCCGTTTCCAAGACCAAGAATGAACATCGGCAGGAAGAAACCATATGGTGTCAGGGCTGAAAGGTAAGCAGACCCGGCAATCATTGAGACTGCACATGCTCCAATCAACACACCGGAAAATATCATCCGAAATATGCCTACACGGACCGCGAACTTTCCGGAGATGTAATTTCCGACCATGTAACCAATTGCCACGAACATGAAATAGAAGCCCATTTCGGCCGCACTTAGCATCATCAGCTTTGCAGCAATAAAGGGCACTCCACCGAGATAGGCAAAATAGGTAAACGACATGAAGGCCGCCGTGAGCGAATAGCTCCAGTAAAGAGGTTCCTTGAACAGCGCGGAGTAGGACCGCAAAACCTGACCAGCGCCAACTGAAGTGCGCTCGTTATGGGTCTCAGGCAATGCATAGATACTTGCCCACAAGGTTCCCAGACCAAAGACAAGCATCAAAATGAAACCGCCTTGCCAACCATAAAACTGATCGAGCAGTCCTCCAATTGCAGGGGCAATTGTCGGCATTACGGCCATACCCATGGATACATAGCCGATCATGCTGGCCGCTTGTTTTGGTTCATGAAGATCTCTCACGATTGCGCGCGCCAGTACCAAACCGGTACAACCACCAGCGCCTTGAATGGCCCTTGCTGCAATCAGGGCCTCTATTGTGGGAGCAACCAAACATAAGATACTTCCCAAAACGAAAAGCGCCATTCCTGCAACGATTACAGGGCGTCTTCCAAACTGATCGGATAACGGACCCCAAAAGAGCTGTGAAAATGCAACTGCAATGAAAAAGACCGACATGGACAGCTGTATTTCGCCAGCGCTAGCCGAAAATACAATCATCATCCCGGCGAGAGAGGGCAAATAAATCTGCATCGCCAGCGGTGTGACGGTTGATACCGCTATCAGAACGGACAGCGAGGGTTTCTCTACAAAACCCTTTGTCTGCGTATGATTGGAAGACTTCCCCAAGAGCAACCTTTGTACGTTCGACCCCACCTATCGGTAGTTGTAACAATCGAACATACATTGCTTGCGTGATCCGGATGTGAAAAGTGCCCGCTAATTAATCATTGTGCCTTTTACCCACGCAGAAAGATATTCTCAGCGAAACAAACCACATCTCTATGCGCAGGGCCTTGGGTTGATCACTTTAGGGCAACGGTCGATACCTAAGCTTCGACCATTGCGCGCCACCTGGGCTAAGAAGATCAATCAAAAACGATCTTCGGTGCTGCTCGTTCCTGTGAAGCAGCTGCATTTTCAATTCCGGAAATAACGTTAGCTGCAATCTCCTTGTAGATACCAGCAACCTCTCCCTCTGGATCTAAAACAACTATAGGTGTTCCGGCATCCGAAGTTTCACGAATTTTCATGGTCAGTGGAACTTCGCCAAGAAACGGAACATCAAGCCGATCGGCTTCGGCCCGTGCCCCACCGTGGCCGAAAATGTCATGACGACCGCCACAATCGGGGCACAGGAAGAAGCTCATGTTCTCGACGATCCCGAGCACAGGAACGTCAACACGCTTGAACATGTTGAGACCCTTGCGTGCGTCTATGAGTGCCAGATCCTGTGGCGTAGATACAATGACTGCACCTGCAAGCGGCACTTGCTGCGCCATGGTCAGCTGGGCGTCACCGGTGCCAGGAGGCATGTCCACCACAAGCACATCCAGCTCTCCCCAGGCAACTTCACGCAGCATCTGAGTAAGCGCCGATATGACCATGGGTCCACGCCAGATCATTGGCGTTTCTTCCTCAACCATGAACCCCATGGACATCACTTTGATGCCATATCCTTCAAGAGGCTTCAGAACTCTTCCGGAAACCGGTTCAGGGCGACCGGAAACATTGAACAGGCGTGGAACGGACGGACCGTAGATATCGGCATCCAGCACACCGACTTTCAGACCATTTGCAGCCATGGCGAGCGCCAGATTCGCGGTGGTTGTCGACTTGCCGACGCCACCTTTGCCCGATGCAACAGCAATAATGTGCTTTATGCCCGGAACGCCGGGTTTGGGCGTCGCCGTCTCCTCCGGCCCTTTCCTGGCTTGGCGAGGCGGCGGACTTGCTGCAGGTTTCGAAGCCGTTCCAGACGCGCGCTCGGCAGTTAGTGCCACCATTGCGTTTTCGACGCCTTCGACTTCCTTGACCACTTTTTCTGCTGCTTGGCGCAGAGGTTCCAGTTCCTGCGCCCTTTCTGCGGGAACTGTAATCGAAAAGGCAACGCGTCCGTCGGAGACAAACACATCGGAAACCAGGCCGAGCGAAACAATGTCTCCCTCCAGGTCTGGGCCCTTGATCTGCTTGAGCCTGTCGATGACAGCAGCTTTGACGGTTTCACTCATAAGTTCATCCTGTTGAATTCTCCGGCACGATGTGAACTCCGGAACAAGTTCCCGAAACCTATTATGAATCCTTCCAAAAACAACCTGCCAAATCGCTGCACGGGTAGATTTAAGGCCTAAAATTCAAACATTAGTTGGAAAGAAACGGCCTGACAGTCAGACTTGGTTCTGGCGCGTCTGATTGTACCCCGGAAAAAAGGGGACAATCTTTGTGTTGCACGAGCCTCTTGGCTGATTAACTTTGCGCGATAACCTATCCGCCTTGCCTAACTCGCCACAGCCGCTCCAGGAAATCACAATGCCAACTTGCCTTATCACCGCGACCAACCGAGGGATCGGCTACCAGCTGGCGCAACTGGCGCTCCAAAGGGGCTGGACGGTTTACGGATCCGTTCGATCCGCTCAGTCTGCAGAAGACACAGCGAAGTCACTCGGCGCAGGCTATATGCCATTGGTATTTGACGTGAGAGACACCTGTGCGGTTGAAGATGCGGCAAGCACACTTGATGTTCATTTAGATCTACTGATCAACAATGCCGGCATCATCGGACCCGATCGTCAATCGCCACTGGACATGGATTTTCAAGCATTTGCAGACATTCTGGCGGTGAACACGCTCGCGCCGCTTTCTGTTTCACAGGCCTTTCTGCCTCATCTGAGGTCCTCCAACACGGCGAAAATCCTGACAATCTCCAGTCAAATGTCTTGGATGGGATATCGCAAACCGGACACCCTCGCCTACAGAGCTTCGAAAGCGGCCGTGAATAAGGTCATGCAGGGTCTTGCGACAACGCTCGAACCGGAAGGAATTCCCGTTGCGCTGATTGACCCAGGTTGGGTTCGAACCGACATGGGCGGAGAACATGCAGACAACTGCCCCAAAGATGTCGCGGCGGGAATCCTTCAAGTCGGAGCGACACTTAAAATGTCTGACACCGGCAAGTTCTTCAAATGGACTGGCGAAGAACGTCCCTTTTGAACATCAGATGAAATACCGAGGACCTTTTCATGACCTGGCCCCTTCCCGTTACATTGACCGGCACCCACGCAGCGCTTGTCCCTCTTGCACAAGCGCACGCCGCTGACCTTTCGGAAGCAGCTGCGGAAGGCGATCTTTGGAAAACCTGGTACACAAGCATTCCCGCGCCGGAAGCTGTCCCGGCGGAGATCGACCGGCGCCTTGGTCTTCAAGAGAATGGCTCCATGCTTCCGTTTGCTGTTTTGACACCGGATGGCAAAGCCGTCGGAATGACCACTTTCATGAACATCGATGCGGTCTACAAGCGTGTGGAAATCGGATCAACCTGGTACCGCAAGGCAGTTCAGCGCACGCCACTCAATACCGAGTGCAAACGCATGTTGCTGACGCTTGCCTTTGAAGAGCTTGATTGCATAGCGGTTGAATTCAGAACGCACTTCATGAACAGGCAGAGCCGAGCGGCAATCGAACGCCTAGGCGCCAAGCTTGACGGAGTGTTGCGCTCACATGTGCGTACAGCAGACGGCGCCTTGCGTGATACGGCGGTCTATTCGATTCTACCGCATGAATGGCCAGCAGTTAAAGCAGGGTTAAGTTTCAAGCTTACTCAGAAATGCCAGGCCAATTATCCACGCAAAGATTAACTCACGTAGTTTTGCACAATTTTCTTGTTTAGCTCACATGCTTGCAAAGCACACGTTTGCAGAGAACTTAGCAACGAGTCGGTAACTTTAGTGGATCTTCTTCCACATTGATTCAAATATTAAGCAATTGTGAGGAATTAGGGCGCACGCTGGATTCATCGGCAAATGAAAGGACAAGCCATGGATTTCTACCGCGCCTGCTATCGAAGCAAAATCAGATGGGACAAAATTCGCATGCCCCTACCTGATGAAGTCGACCGCACGCTGCTTCGCATCCGCCGCATCAATCGCAAAGCTGGCGTTACCGGTGCATTGCTACTCGTGGACCACCACATTATCCAGATCCTTGAAGGCCAGCCAGGTCAGGTTCTCGATACTGTTTATTGTGTCATGAACGATCCACGCCTACATGAAGTCGAAGGCATCATTCATGAACCGGCTGAATCCCGCTTGTTTCCGAATTCCCTGATGTTCTTCCGAGATCTGACTGACGGCATCGCTGCCTCACGTCATGATGTTCTTCGCCCTCTTCTGGATCATCCAGGCGAAGTGACACCAGATGAAGCCTATGGCGCGTTTGGCCACTTTGCGACTGAGTTGCAGGAAGGCAGACTTACCAACGAAATGCTCATGATCTGAGCTTACTACAATCAACCTCGCTCTGATGGCGCAAAGCGTCTTTTGAACTTTGGTTGATTACGCGCCAGTGTGACTTTCAAGTCCTAGTCATTTTGCCGATGACACAGATAGTGTGTGCTCCTTTCAACAAGGGAGCAACTGAATGTCCGGCTGGCGGCCATCTCTTCAATCAATGTCTGCGGGCCTGCTCGCAGCCATCGTTGGTTTTTCGAGTTCCTTCGCGATTGTGATTCAGGGACTGGTGTCTTCTGGAGCAAACCTGCAAGAAGCCACCAGCGGTTTGATGGCGCTTTCTATTTCGATGGGCGTCTGTGCGATTGTCGCATCCCTCTACACAAAAATCCCTGTAAGCATCGCATGGTCGACACCCGGAGCAGCTCTTCTTGCGTCGGCCGGCACTTTGGACGGTGGTTTCCAGGCCGCCGTTGGTGCCTTCATCATCTGTGCCATATTGATCGTCTTTGCAGGGTTGGTGCGCCCGTTTGGCCACCTGATTGCAGCGATTCCGAACCATTTGGCCAATGCCATGCTTGCGGGTGTTCTTTTCGGATTATGCCTGGCACCGGTGCGCGCTGTGGCGGAACTGCCGATCAGTGCCCTGGCCATAATCGCCACTTGGGCGCTGGCCTTCCGCTTCTACAGACTATTTGCTGTGCCCCTTGCAATGATCATGACTTTTGCAATTGCTCTCTTTGACAGCGGGCCAATTGATCTCGCGAGTGTAAACCTGATCAGCGAACCTATCCTGATCACGCCCGAATTTTCACTCGAGGCTGCAGTCAGCATCGCCCTGCCTCTGTTCATCGTCACAATGGCTTCCCAGAATATTCCGGGGATCGCAGTGCTGAGGGCGTATGGCTACAAACCAAATAGCGGTCCGTTGTTTACGCTCTCCGGTGTATTCAGCCTGCTGTCTGCGCCTTTTGGCGGCCATGCCGTAAACCTAGCTGCCATTACCGCAGCGATGTGCGCGGGCGACGATGCTCACAAGGACCCAGACCAACGATACTGGGCGGCTGCGACTGCAGGCTTCGGATACATCCTGTTTGGCCTGTTCGCAGGCTTGGTGATGGCCCTTGTCGCCGTAACGCCGACAATCTTGATTGAAGCAGTGGCGGGTCTTGCGCTTCTCAGCGCATTCGCATTTTCCATTGGTGAAGCCACAAAATCTGCAGACAGCCGCGAGAGTGCGATCATAACGTTTGCAGTGACGGCATCCGGCGTTAGTTTTTTCGGAGTATCAGGAGCGTTTTGGGGATTGCTCGCTGGGGCCCTCTTCATGTTGATTACCAAGAAGTCACGCACTACGGCCTAGAATCGATGCCTGCTTTGGAGCAACTGAAGTATCACAGCAATTTTATCAGGTTCCTCAGAACTGTTTCGGTTCAGTCCCATAGAGTTTTGTCCTAGTGTTTCCAAAGCAAACAATTGTGGAGTCACACGTTAGTGGCAGGTCCTTACATACTTAAACCCGATCCTTCAGATCCCGGTCTTTCTTCGTCTGTCACCGGCATCGATCAAAATGGTGACCCGATCGACACCAAAGTGGTGACGGAAAAACCTCTGACGCTTTATCTGAATCGGCAGGAAGTCGTCACCATGATGACAATTGGGGATCATCCTGACCTGTTGGCTGTCGGTTATCTGAAAAACCAGAACATGCTGGCAGATGATGATGTCATCACCGGTATCGATCATGACGAAGACCTTGACGTCGTGGTGGTTCGAACCGAGCGGGAAACCGACTTCGAAGAAAAATTGAAAAAGAAGGTTCGGACTTCTGGCTGCGCACAAGGCACCGTCTTTGGCGATATCATGGAAGGCTTTGAATCCGTTTCGCTTTCTGAAGGCGCGCAGCTCAAGACGTCCTGGCTTTATGAGTTGACGAAAGCGATCAACACAACCCCCTCCCTCTACCTGGAGACGGGTGCGATTCACGGTTGCGTTCTGTGTGAGGAGGACAAGCCACTTGTCTATATGGAGGATGTCGGCCGCCACAACGCCGTAGACAAGATTGCAGGCTGGATGACGCTGAACGACATTCCGGCCCACAACAAGATCTTCTACACAACCGGGCGCTTGACTTCGGAAATGGTCATCAAAACGGTCATGATGGATATCCCCATCCTCATTTCTCGATCCGGTTTTACAGCTTGGGGAGTTGAGCTTGCCCGGCAAGCCGGGCTGACGCTGATAGGACGTGCGCGCGGCAAGAGATTCATGGCGCTAGCCGGAACAAACAGAATTGTATTTGATCTGGATCCGGGTCAGGTGGAAGACGAGCCTTTAAAAGCAAAACGCAAAGGGAGCGTACCGGCGGAATGAGTGCAGAGCGTGCGGAATTGAGAGCAGAAAAAGTGCTCGGGTGTATTTTGGCAGGTGGACAGTCCCGTCGAATGGGTGGTGGCGACAAAGGTCTACTGGATCTCGGCGGAAAGCCAATGCTGGAGATCGTTCTGGACCGCCTCACACCTCAGGTTCCCGATATCATCTTGAATGCAAATGGTGATCCGGATCGATTTGCCCATCTGAAACTACCCGTCGTCTCTGACCCCGTTGGCGAATATGCAGGGCCTCTGGCCGGAATTCTGGCAGGACTTACTTATGCCAGGGATCACTTGCCTGACGTGACCCACGTCTTGTCAGTTGCAGCAGACACGCCGTTTTTTCCAATTTCATTGGTCAAGCAATTTTGCCACGCCGTGCCAGCAGACAGGCCTGTCATCGCTTTGGCTTCTTCCTCGGACAAACTCCAGCCAGTATTCGGTCTATGGCCGGTAAAACTGCACTCCGATCTTTACGAGTGGCTGGAATCCGGACAGAGCGGAAAAGTTCTGGCTTTTGTTGATCGTCACGACAGTGTCGAGGTTTCCTTCAGTAGCGATGCGGTCACTGGTCTGGATCCCTTTTTCAACGTCAACAAACCAGATGATCTAGAAACCATACGAAGCACCCTGAGTTCTTTCACGACATGATAAAGACACCTGTTTTCGGCATCACTGGCTGGAAGAATTCCGGCAAGACACAACTTGTGACCCGGTTGGTCGGCGAATTTACCGCCCGCGGCTACAGGGTATCGACGGTCAAGCATGCTCACCATAATTTCGATATTGACCGACCGGGTGCAGACAGTTACCGCCACCGGGAAGCTGGCGCGAGCGAAGTCGCTTTGGTTTCAGGCCGCAGATGGGCCCTTATGCATGAGCTACGAGACGAAGATGAGCCGCCATTGGAGACAATCCTATCCCGTCTGGCACCTTGCGATCTCATTCTGATTGAAGGATACAAGCGTGAAAACCATCCGAAAATAGAAGCAAGGCGAACGGCTACCCGCGATCGCGGAGCGCTTGCTCCGGAAGATCCGAACATTCTTGCCATTGCAGCAGACCATGAGCTGACAGAAGAAGCCCTGCCTGTCTTTGATCTGGACGATATCCCGGTTATGGCTAATTTCATCACAACGCATCTGGGTTTGAAGAGGCAAGGCTGATGACCAGAAAAGCTCTGCTTGACGATTGTTTTCTGCATGACAAGGATCGCCTGCGTCACGACGAGGCACTGGCGATCCTGAAAAAGGCTGTTTCTCCCGTTGTGGAGATAGAAACTGTCAAACTTGAAAACGCGCTGGAACGCCTTCTGGCAGAAAAAATCACAGCGCCCCGCGACGTGCCGATGGCCGACAATTCAGCGGTTGACGGTTATGCGTTTCGTCATGCGGATTTCAATGATGCAGGCGGATTTTTTCCACTCCAGCAGCGTATAGCAGCCGGTCACACAAGCGATCTCAAGTTGGCGCCATTAGCCGCAGCCAGAATCTTTACAGGCGCAGTCATGCCTCCCGGGGCAGACACGATTGCCATGCAGGAGGATTGCGAGACACATCAACAGGATGGCAAGGATTTTGTCATTGTCCCGCAGGGGCTGAAAAAAGGAGCAAACTGCAGGAAGGCGGGCGAAGATGTCGCTGAAGGATCTGAAATCCTCGGCAATGGTCAGCGCTTGCGCCCACAGGATCTGGCCGCAATTGCCTCTACCGGACGCGCAGAAATCAACGTGTTCAAGAAGCTGAAAGTGGCATTGGTTTCAACCGGTGACGAATTACGGCGCCCCGGTGAAGTGATCACGGTCGGAGATGTCTACGATTCCAACCACTTTCTCCTGCGTGGCCTGTGCGCCACCCTTCCCGTTGATGTCAAGGATCTTGGAATACTCAAGGATGATGCAGCTCTGGTTGAAACCACACTTCGGAAAACGGCAGAAGAATATGACGTTGTCCTGACGACTGGAGGTGCCAGCCGGGGTGAGGAAGACCATATGCTGCAAGCGCTAGACACACTGGGCAACCGTCACATGTGGCAACTCGCAATCAAGCCTGGCAGGCCGATGATGTTTGGCAAGATTGGAAAGTGCACGTTCCTCGGACTACCGGGGAACCCGGTTGCTGCCATGGTTTGTTTTCTCAACTACGTAAGACCGGTCATGAATGTTTTGGCAGGTGGTGATTTCATTCAGCCTCAAAGCTTCCAGATACCGGCCGCATTTGATGTGCCAAAGAAGAAACCGGACCGGCGAGAATTCTATCGGGGATTTCTGGAAATGGACGACAACGGTCTAACAACCGCGCATAAATTCATGCGGGACGGATCAGGGCTGATTACCGGTCTGCGCGAAGCCGACGGTTTGATCGAAATCTCAGAGGACGTCACCTCAATCGAGCAAGGTGATCTCGTGAAGTTTCTTCCGTTTTCCGGCTTCGGCATCAGATAGCCCGGCAGTCTCCTGCCGGGCGTTTCTGCAAGCTACTCAGTAGGTGTAAGGCCAACCAGCAGCAACAAATCGATAATTGTCTCCGGATTTCACAACGCGCCCCATTCCCGGAAACGGAATGTGTGCCCCGGCAAAGAACAGCTTTTCGCTGGAAGCCTGGTCAAAGAACTTCTTGCGCGTGTCTGCCGCCTGTTTGGCATCAATATCAAAACCGATGCCCCAGTCTGGTTGTTCGAACTGATAGACTGCCATGTGAAGGATATCACCGGCGACAACCAGTGTTTCGCCATTGCTGTCGAAGAGATACCCGCTATGGCCCGGCGTGTGGCCCGGCAATGGCATTGGGCGAACACCAGGCAGAATTTCCTTGTCACCTGAAACCAGCGTCTGGTTATCCTTGTAGGCTTCTGCGGCCCTACGCGCGCCAAGAAAGAAAGGTTTGAACTGTTCCGGCGCTCCGTTCATGGCTGCGTCATCATACCAGAAGGCGTTGTCGGCTTCCGGCAGGATCAGTTCCGCGTTCTTGAAAACCCGATTACCTTCACTATCAACGGCCCCAAATAGATGGTCCGGATGCATATGCGTAATCAGCAGAGCGTCAATCTGATCTGGAGAAACGCCGGCAGCGGCCAGTGCGTTTGGTAGCTGGCCCATGGTTGGACCCAGAGAATCAGAAGTTCCCGCGTCTACCAGGATCAAGCGCTCGCCGGTGTTGACAAGATATGCGTTCACCGGAATTCGAAGAGCATTGCCCTCGATCAATGCGTTGTCCCGCAGGCGTTTCCCTTCTGCTTCGTCATATCCAACAACAAGTTCTGGGGTAACGTCCAGATAGCCATCAAGCAGCGCTGTTACCTCGAAGTCTCCTACCTTGTAGCGAAGCGCTCCTGCCAATGGAGCTCCGCCTTTGGGTGCAGAGGCATGCGCCGGTGTCGACACCAGAGAAACTGCGCCAGTTGCTGCGAGTGCACCGGCTCCAAGAGAGCCGCTCAAAAGTGAACGTCTGGAAAGGGAGAAGTCAGAATTGGTCATGAAAGGCCTCTAAGCTCTGTCAGCAATTGAATTTCTTGTGTCACCCGGAAAAGACATGTCAGCCGGGGCTCCCTAAATGTGTTTCATTCAATTTCTTTTAAAAGACCTTGATATCTTATATAACTCATAAGCAATGGTTATATAATTCCATACCAACCCCTGTTCATATTACCAAGTTCTGGAGTTCCTCTCATGGACAAGCTCAGCGCGCTTTCCAGCTTCGTGCAATCGGTAAAGCTAGGCAGCTTCTCCGCTGCTGCTAAACATCTCGGGGTGTCTCAACCCGCTGTCAGTCAGCAAATCCGCGGCCTTGAGGAAGAACTCGGCGCCAGGTTGCTCAATAGGACGACACGTCAGTTACGTCTCACGGAAGCCGGGGAACGTTACCATTCATATGCGAATGATATTCTGGACCGCCTCACTGAGGCCGACCGTTCGGTCCAAAGCGAAGATGCACAAATGTCCGGGCCGCTTTCAATTGGATTGCCACTCGGGTTTGCTGAAAGCGTGCTGTCCGAATTTCTCATTCAGTTCAAGAAGGAACATCCGTGTCTCGTGTTAGATGTTTCTCTGTCGGACCTGTTTGTTGATGTCATTCAGGAGCGTCTGGATATTGCGATCCGCATGGGCGAGATCAAGGATGACCGCCTGATTGTTCGTAAACTCGGGATGGCTCAGCGCTGCCTTGTTGCCTCACCCTGCTATCTCGACAGCAGAGGCCGTCCGCAGCACCCATCTGATCTTCCAGACCATGACTATCTTCTTTACCGGAACATCTCGACCGGTGATCGCGTGCCCTTTATCAGCACAATCGGCGAAAAGTTGTCGGTTCAGGTGACCCCGACCATGCTGGTAAACAACACATCCACCCTTCGCCAGGCTGCCCTGGCAGGCCTTGGCATCACGCTGGCAAACCGCTGGCTGATAGACCCATTTATACGATCGGGTGAATTGGAACTGGTTTTACCGAACTGGCAATACCCTCCCCACCCGATCCACGCAGTCTACCCGTCCAATCGGTTCATTCCTCTGAAGGTTCGTCGTTTTGTTGACAAGCTGCAGGTTTTCTTCGACCAGAAAGGTGCGTTCGCAAGTGAAACAGTTGCCGCGGAGTAACTCGCTTCAAACTCAGACTTCGTCAACATCAACGATCCATGTTTCTTTCAACGCGTCCGCTTCCCACGCCTGCCAGCCATCAGTTGCCTTCATTGCGTCCGTGTAGCGGGCAACCACTGGATCGTCTGAAAGCCCGAATGTTGCGAAACGGCTTACCACCGGCGCAAACATTGCGTCGGCAATTGTAAACGTACCAAACAGGAACGGGCCACGTGAGGCTTCAAGACACTCAGTCCAAATGTCGACAACGCGCGCAACATCCGCCTTGACGGCTTCATCCTGCGCAATTTTTTCGACTGGACGGCGCATATTCATGGGGCATGCGGTGCGAAGCGCGGGGAAACCGGAGTGCATCTCGGCGGATACAGATCGAGCCCTGGCGCGCGTTGAGCGATCTTCCGGCCATAAGCCTTTGTCTGGAAAACAATCAGCGAGATACTCCAAAATGGCGAGACTGTCCCAAACCGTCAGGTCGCCGTCTCTCAACACAGGAACTTTCATACTGGGAGAGAATTCGCGAAATTCCGGGTTACCGTTTTCGAAGTCGAACGGGACCAGGGTCTCCTTGAACGTGATGCCCTTTTGTTTCAGTGCAATCCAGGGCCTGAACGACCAGGATGAATAGTTCTTGTTGCCGATAAATAGTTCGAGGGCTGCCATTTTGGGCTCCAGTTAGCACCGGATGATCGGTGAAGATAATCCTTACCGCGGGATAGGTGATCGACTAATAGATCTTCAGCCGGTCAGCTTCAAATTCAATAAAATCATGGTTTTCATGAATGTTTTTGATCTCTTATGGCTCAGCACACGCCAGCGATTTAAATAACTCAGAGAATTCACCTCGAGATCGGAAAAATGAACCGCATGTTACAAATGACTTTGTAGGCCCGACGTTCAATTGTTGATGAAACATATTGCCCATTATGTTCAGCCACCATGCACTTTCTCTCAATTTTCATCGCAATACGATTTTTCCGCTTCACAGCAAAAAACCTCAAAAATGCGCTTGGTTTCCGGCACATTGAGACACCCTCCCTTACGGAACTTGCAAAAAAGAGGAAAAATTCCGCGTGTCACTGAGATTTTTTTGATGGAATGCTTGAAATTTGGGTCGAAGTGTATGGAATAGGGCGCTGGGCAAGACGGCGGGAGAAACCGCCTGCGCCACAAACAAATATTAGGGGAAGATAATATGCGTGTATTGCGTATGGCTGCGGCCGCTGTAGCAATTTTGGCTGTTGTAGGTGGTGCTGAAGCGAAAGACTGGTCCAAGGTACGTATCGGCACCGAAGGCGCTTACCCTCCGTTCAACTCCCTGACAGCTGATGGCCAGTTGATTGGTTTTGACGTCGACATCGCAAAAGCACTTTGCGAAGAGATGAAGGTCGAGTGCGAATTCGTAACTTCCGATTGGGACGGCATTATTCCTGGCCTTCAGGCTGGAAAGTTCGATGCGATCATCGCATCCATGTCAATCACCGAAGAGCGGAAGCAAAAGGTCGATTTCACCAACAAATACTACAACACCCCTCCGGCAATCGCCGTACCGAAGGATTCCAAAATCGCGGGCACTTCCGATGCAGATCTGAAGGGTATTGCGCTGGGCGCCCAGTCTTCCACAACACACTCCAACTACGCTGAAGAAAAGCTTCCTTCTGCTGATTTGAAGCTGTATCCGACACCGGACGAGTACAAACTGGACATCGCCAATGGCCGTATCGATGCGGTGGTCGACGATGTTGTCGTGCTTTCCGATTGGCTGGCAACGGACGATGGTGCTTGCTGCAAGATCCTCGGCACACTCACCCCGGACCTGGTTATCAACGGTGAAGGCGCAGGCATCGCAATCCGCAAGGAAGACGGTGAGCTGAAAGACATGATGAACGAAGCGCTTGCTGCTATCCTGGCGAACGGAAAGTACAAGGAAATCAACGACAAATACTTCACGTTCGACGTATACGGCGGTTGATTTGAACACCTGATGAAAATTCGAAGCGCAGCGCGTTTTTCGCGCTGCGCTTTGTTGTAAGGTGATTGCCTTGCACTGGTCGATGGGGTGGCCAGTAAAACAAACAAAAAAGCAGAAAGAAGCGCCAGCTTATGAATGAAGCTTTGACGCTGTTGTCATTTGGGGACCAGGGCTGGGGTGATACCATTGCGAGAGGTGTACTGGTTACAGTCACCCTTGCTTTAGCGACATTGCCATTTGGATTGGTCATTGGCTTTGTAATCGCGCTCGCAAAGAACTCTTCTGAGCCCAGCCTTAAACTGGCTGCCAACATCTACACGACAATTTTTCGCGGGCTTCCCGAGCTTCTCACCTTGTTTCTTGTCTATTTTGGCGTACAGATCGGTTTGAACGAGCTGGTAAAGCTGGCTGGATATGACATCTATTTCGAGGTCAATTCCTTTGTTGCAGGTATGGTTGCCCTTTCGTTGGTTTTTTCCTCTTTTGCCTCTGAAGCTTTCCTTTCAGCGTTCAGAGGTATTCCTCACGGGCAATTCGAGGGCGGATACGCACTCGGCCTTTCTCGCTTTCAGACAATGTTACTGGTCATTCTGCCGCAATTGATACGGCTTGCGTTACCGGCACTCGGGAACCTGTGGCTCATCCTGCTTAAAGAAACAGCGCTGGTTTCGATTATCGGCCTGGAAGACACGCTGCGAGAATCGAGCATTGCTGCTCGTGTAACAAAGGAACCGTTCCTGTTCTTTGGCATTGCCTGTCTAATTTACCTGGTCCTGGCCATTATCTCCTCCTCCGGGCTAGCCAGAATTGAACGCTGGTCCAAACGCGGAGAGGTGCGCAGATGATTGCTCCGAACCCGCGGACCGGTTTGAAACCTCCTCCGTTAGCCAAGCGACCATGGACAGCTACCAAGATCACAGGTCATGTCCTTATGGCCTTTTGGGCTATTTCCGGCGTGTATCTGCTGACCTATCTGCTCGGCAACCTGGAAAAACCCATTCTCGAACTCGCTCTTCCCTTTTTGAGTGGAGAGTGGGAAGTCTATGCAAGCGATCGCATTGCGACCCATAAATTCGACAGTTTTCTGGGACGTTACGGTGACAAGTATATCAGCGGATTTCTTGTCACTTTGAAGATCGTAGGGCTGTCACTGCTTTTTGGCGCAGCGCTTTCCATACCGATCGCAGCTGCGCGCTCTTCCAAGTGGAAGATCCTTTCAAGGCCCGCCTATGCCTACGTCTACTTCTTCCGGGGCACACCCCTTCTGGCCCAGACTTTCCTGATCTACTACGGCTTTGGCTCCTTCAGACCAGAGTTGCAGTCTATCGGTCTCTGGTGGTTTTTCAGAGACGCATTCTACTGCATCATCTTTGCTTTCTCGCTGAACACCTCAGCGTATCAGGCCGAAATTCTAAGAGGAGCCGTGCAGAACATCTCCAGGGGCCAATGGGAAGGTGCCCAGGCACTTGGGCTTTCGAAACCGGTCACATTCTTCAAGATCATTCTGCCCCAGGCTCTCATGGTCGCCCTGAGGCCCTACGGCAATGAGATCATCTTGATGATCAAGGGATCCGCAATTGCCGCGATCATCACCATCTATGACCTCATGGGTGAAACGCGCAGGGCCTATTCGCGAACCTATGATTTTCAAGCCTACATCTGGGCAGCTGTCATCTATCTGATGATTGTTGAAACGCTGCGCCGCGTCTGGGACCGGATAGAAGCGCGATTGACCCGCCATCTGATACGGTGATTTTCTGCCGTCTCGTTTCCGTTACAGTCTCTCATTGATCGGATGAGTTGCCATGTCCAATGAACCGTACAAACCGTCGGGTCTTCACGTTGATAGCCTGCTTGCGCATGCAGGAGGAGGTTCGGATCCAACAACAGGAGCCGTCGTTCCTCCGATACAGACGGCAACGACCTTTGTGCGGGACGAAGACTATGAACTGATCAATCCCGGTCATCTTTACAGCCGCGACGACAATGCCCTGTTCCATAAAACCGAGAGACTTCTGGCCTCCCTGGAAGAAGGCGCTGACAGCCGCCTTTTCGCGTCCGGTATGGCTGCTGTTGCCGCTGTTGTGCGGATCGTCAAGCCAGGTGGCACCATTCTGGCGCAATCTGGTATTTACTGGGGAACAACGATCTTTCTGCGTAAACACTGTGCCCGCAACAACATCGCCCTTGTCGAGGCAGACGCCAGCGAGCTACAGGCATTTCAGGATGAAATCTCGGTTACACAACCGGATCTGGTCTGGCTTGAAGTGCCAAGCAATCCCTATTTGAAACTTGCGGATATTCCGAGTATTTCCGCCCGATGCAAACAGGCAGGGGCGCTCCTCGCGGTTGACGCGACTGCCGCAACCCCCTTGATCATGAAACCATTGACCATGGGTGCTGATCTGGTCATGCACTCTGCCACCAAGGCATTGAATGGACATTCGGATTTGCTGGGCGGTGTTGTTACAACCAAAGATGCTTCAAACGAAGCCTGGGCGTTTATATGTGAAGAGCGAAAAAATGCTGGAGCGGTGCTCGGGTCATTTGAAACCTGGCTTCTGCTTCGGGGGCTCAGAACACTTTCCCTGCGTTTGGAGCGCATGAACAGCAACGCCCTCGCTGTTGCCAACTTTCTTGAACGCCACCCTAAAATCGAAGCGGTTCTTTATCCCGGGATCGCCAGCCACCCTCAGCACGAGCTTGCCAAGTCGCTCATGACGGGCGGGTTCGGCTATCTGATGTCCATTCTGGTCAAAGGCGGTAAAACCAAAGCACTGAAAATTACAGGGGCTCTTGATGTTTTTCAGCGCGCGACTTCCCTTGGCGGAACGGAAAGCCTTGTAGAGCACAGATACACGATCGAAGGTGAAACCTCAGGCATACCGGTGGATCTTCTCCGTCTTTCCATCGGCATCGAACACGGTGAAGACCTTATTGCGGACCTCGATCAGGCCCTTGCGTCGGGTTAAAGACACCGCTGCGTCTCGTTAGCTGACGGTTTGCTCTTCTTTCATTTCGCGCAGCCACTTGATAAATGCTTTGAGCGGCGGGCGTTTGATCCCTGGGCGTGTCACCAGGTGATAGCCGGCGCCTGTGTAAATGCCATCTTCAAAGAGTACCTGCAGGTTTCCAGCGGCAATATCCGCTTCGATGAATACCTTTGCCGTTGCAGAAATACCCTCTCCTCGCCGCAGGCCCTCGAGCACCATGTAGCCCGGCAGGTGGGTTATGTTCAGTTTGCCAGTTGGAACGACCCCCTGGCTTTCAAGCCAGATGGTGAGTTCGTTTGTGCCGTATTCCTGGAGCCATGGATAATCGAGAATATCGCCAGGTTTAGTGACTTTTCGATCACCGATCAGACTGCTTGCACCAACAACAACGAAGTTGGTGGCAACAAAAAGCTCTGACTCAAGTTTCGGCCAATTCCCTTTTCCAAAACGGATTGCAAGATCCACACCTCCGGGCTTCAGCTCTACAACGTCGGCGGCCGGATTGAGCATCAACTCAATCTCCGGGTGTTTGTGCCGGAAATCGTTGATCCGTGGCATGAGCCAGCTGACAGCAAAAGATGGTGTCATGGTGATGTTTAGGGGTCTGACAACGTCGTCCTGTCGCAATTCCTCCACGGTCTCAAGGATCGTCTCAAATCCCTGGCTCAGTCCATTGTAGAGTTGCGCTCCTTCCGGTGTCAGCGCCACTCCTCTTCCCTCACGGGTGGCGAGTTGTCGACCGAGAAAGCTCTCCAGCGCCCTCACTTGCTGTGAGACTGCTGCATGGGTGACATTCAGCTCCCTGCCTGCACCGGAAAGGCTTTTATTTTCTGCAACAGCGACGAACGCCCTGAGGCTGCTGAGCGATGGTAACGACCTCCAGTCCATATGTAACTTCACCTTACAATTTGAAAATCTTCCTGACTGGTTTTTATCGCTAAGTATAGCCATATTGCAATCAGACACACAAACAGAGGATGTTAGATCATGTTGAACATATATGCACAGTCCTTCATGGAAGCCAGCCGTTTCACACCTCACACACGCCCTGGTCCAGAAGCCGAATCCACACTGGAAAAAAATTCCCCGAGCCGCTGGTTCCGGAGACTGGGCCGCAAAACACGCTGATCGAAGAAGCGAAAGCCTGACAGCCGTGAACAAATGCCCTAAAAACATGACGATCAATTTCTTTTAAAGGCCCGGTTTCATCACCGGGCCTTCTACTTCGAAGGGAACATCTTCATGGCAAAGGTTGCATTCATCGGATTGGGCGTCATGGGATACCCAATGGCCGGATACCTGAAATCCAAAGGCGGCCACGACGTTACTGTTTACAACCGCACAACGGCCAAGGCTGAAAAATGGGCAGCTGAACACGCAGGAAATTTTGCCAAAACCCCAAAAGAGGCCGCAGAAGATTGCGACTTCGTCTTTGCCTGCGTCGGAAACGATGACGACTTACGTTCGATCACGACCGGATCTGACGGCGCGTTCCACGGCCTGAAAGAAGGTGCGATTTTCATCGACAATACGACTGCGTCTGCCGAAGTGGCACGTGAGCTCCACGCGGCTGCCAAAGCAAAAGGATGCGGCTTCATAGATGCGCCGGTCTCCGGTGGCCAGGCTGGTGCAGAAAACGGCGCACTTACCGTCATGTGTGGCGGCGACCAGAGTGATTTTGACAAGGCAAAGCCCGTCATCGAGTGCTTTTCCAAATTTGTCGGGCTGATGGGTGAAACCGGTGCAGGACAGTTGACGAAGATGGTCAATCAGATCTGCATAGCGGGACTGGTACAGGGTCTTTCCGAAGCTATTCATTTCGCACAAAAAGCTGATCTGGATGTGGAGAAAGTCATCTCGGCTATCAGCGGCGGCGCTGCACAATCTTGGCAAATGGAAAACCGCTGGGAAACCATGAACCAGGGCAAATTCGATTACGGATTTGCGGTTGACTGGATGCGCAAGGACCTGGGCATCTGCCTGAAGACCGCCAACGATACCGGCGCCCGCCTGCCTGTCACTGCACTGGTCGATCAGTTTTATGCTGAAGTCCAGGCGATGGGTGGCAATCGTTGGGATACCTCCAGCCTGATTGCCCGCCTCGCTAACGCTGACAAGAAGTAGTCCGAAGCCCGGATGAACGACGAAGCAACCAGCAGCTGGACTGTGGATACCGTTCTCGCCGAGTTGCGGTCTCAAGGGTCAGAAACAAATCGCGCCGGAATGGCGCGGTTTGGCATCGATGCATCACGTGCCTTCGGTGTACCCATGTCCATATTGCGTCCACTTGCCCGACGGATCGGAAAGTCTCCAGACCTCGCACTTGGATTGTGGCCAACCGGTTTTCACGAAGCACGATTGCTGGCAATTCTGCTCACGCCACCGAAGGCGATGACACCGGACCTGGCTGCAATGTGGTTGGCGGACATTCAGTCCTGGGACCTCTGCGATCAACTCACAAACGTACTCGCCAGACGGAAAGAGTCGGGCCAGCAAGTGGCCGTTTTTGCTTTAGACGAAAGGGAATTTGTTAAGCGCGCAGGTTTTGCCCTGATCGCATGGCGCGCCGTCCACGCAAAGTCCTCTCCGGATGTTGAGTTCCTGGCATATTTTGATCTGATCCGGATTGCTTCGACTGACGAACGGAATTTCGTCTGGAAAGCCGTTCACTGGGCATTACGGCAGATCGGCAAGCGCTCACCTACCTTGCACGGACCAGCCCTGTCGCTAGCACAGGATCTTTATATGTCGGACGACAAGACCGCCCGCAAAATCGGACGGGAGGCAGTCAAAGAGTTGTCGTCTGAGAAAGTCCTGTCCAGATTGGGTCTCAACTAGATCTCCTTTACAGCATGGTCTGCAGGTCGCCCGTCAGATATCTTTCACCAGTCGCAGAGCGTCATAAATCGCTGCATGTGTGTTGCGCGCAGACACCGCATCGCCAATGCGGAACAAGGCAAAACTTCCCTCCGGATTGGCGTTCAATGGTTGAGGTCGCCCGAAGATCAACGCTTCCTGATTGACGGCGCCAAGGTTTTTTGAAAATGGTTTCAATTCGAAATAGAGTTCGTCCATCGGTATAGTTCCGTGATTGACGACGATCTGATCGAATGCCCGTTCTTCTGTATGACCGGAATAATCCGTACCGATAATCGCCTGGATCTTGTTCCCTACCCGTCTTGCAGCTTTCAAACGATAGGTCACCGTAAAACGGACATCCTTGTCCTGGAGCGCGCGCATATAGGGAACGAGATTCATTGCCATGACATCAGGTGCGAACGACCGGTCCGGTGTCATGATCTCAACATGAGTACCCGTTTTGGCAATGATCTCTGCTGCCTGCATCGCCGGATGGTCCCCGGCGTCATCAAATAGCAGAACGTTTTTTCCCGGTTTTATGTCTCCGGCAATGATATCCCAGGTTGAAACAACAAGGTCGTTGCCCTCTCTCAGGACATCCGTGTGCGGGAGACCACCTGTTGCTACAATCACGACATCCGGATTTTCGAGTTCAATATCGCCTGCTTCAGCAAAGGTGTTGAAACGAAATTTCGCGTCTCTGGCAAGACACTGCTCCATCCGCCATTCAATAATCGAAATCATTTCCCTTCGGCGTTCTGATTGAGCGGTCAGCCGGATTTGGCCGCCCGCATCAGGAGCCGCCTCGAAGACTGTAACCTCGTGGCCGCGTTCGGCGGCAACGCGCGCCGCTTCCATGCCTGCTGGCCCTGCCCCGACAACAACGATTTTCTTCTTTTTTTCTGCCCGTGGAATCTCATGCGGCATAGAAAGCTCTCGGCCGGTCGCAGCGTTGTGGATGCACAGCGCATCGCCGGCCTGGTAGATCCTATCCAGACAATAGGTTGCGCCAACGCAGGGACGGATATCCCCTTCCCGCTTTTCGGTGATTTTCTTCACGATCAAGGGATCGGCCATGTGTGCGCGGGTCATCCCGACCATGTCCAGAAGCCCCTCTGTAATGGCGTGCCGTGCTGTTGCAACATCCGGGACCTTGGCCGCGTGGAAGGTTGGCAGCCCTACCTCCTTGCGGATGCGGCCAGCAAAGTCGAGATGCGGGGCATTGCGCATACCCTGAACTGGGATTACGTCCGTCAGACCAGGATCGGTATCTATGTGACCACGGATCACGTTCAGGAAGTCAATCTGGCCGCTTGCCTTGAGGACGTGTGCTATCTCCAACCCCTCCTCCGGGGCAATACCGCCCTCCAGATCTTCGTCTGCTGTGAAGCGGATACCGACGATAAACTCATCGCCGACACGCTTGCGCACAGCCTCGATCACCTGCATTGAAAACCGCATCCTGTTTTCAAGAGAGCCGCCGTATTCCCCGTCCAACGTGTTGGTTAGAGGTGACCAGAACTGATCCATCAGATGACCGTAGGCCTGCAGTTCAATGCCATCCATGCCACCTTCCTTCATCCTTTCGGCAGCATCGGCATAGTCCTGGATTATCCGGTCGATATCCCAGTCTTCAAGCCTTTTTGGAAAGGACCTGTGGGCTGGCTCGCGTTCGTGACTGGAAGACACGGAGGGTAGCCAATCCCCTTTGTTCCAATGGGTCCGACGCCCTAGATGTGTCAGCTGAATCATGACCGCACAGCCATGGTCGTGACAGGCATCGGTCAGCCGTTTGACCCAGGGGACGACCTCATCCTTATAGGCCAGAATATTATTGAAGACCGGAGGTGAATTTCGGGAGACTGCTGCAGATCCGGCTGTCATTGTCAGGGCAACACCGGCCTTCGCCCGGACCTCATGATAGGCCCGGTAGCGGTCTTTGGGCATGCCATCTTCCGGATAGGCTGGTTCGTGGGAGGTGATCATGATCCGATTTTTCAGCGTCAGGTTCTTAAGCTGGTACGGCTGCAACAACGGATCTTTTGTCATACGTCTCTCCCTCAGTGTGATCGCTCGGGACTCGCGCCACAGATCACCCTCAAAGACTAGAGCGGACTGATTTCATTTGAAAAGTCACAAAAACGACATTCATGTCGCTTTTAAGAACACACGTGTCTTTTTTGATTGAAAATCTCCGTTCCTCTTGATACCGAAATGAGATGATCACGCCTTTGATTGAGAAAACGTCCGGCTGGCGCGGCTCGCGAGAGATCTGGATCCAAGCGGCCTATGAAGCCCTTTTGGAAAGCGGTATCGACGCCGTTAAAGTCCTGCCGCTTGGTGAGCGCCTGGGTCTTTCCCGAACAAGTTTTTATGGCCACTTTTCCAATCGTGACGACCTTCTCAATGCCTTGATTGCACTTTGGCAAGCCAGAAACACCGGCAACCTGATCAAACGCGCTGAGGACTATGCGGAGACCATTACCGAAGCGATCTTGAACGTTTTCGATCTCTGGTTGCTTCCGGAACTGTTCGATTCACGACTGGAATTTGCTATTCGAAATTGGGCCCACACAGACACGCACCTAGCCAGAATGCTTGAAGAGGCGGACCAGGTCCGGGTGGAAGCCTTCCAAGCGATGTTCGAGCGTTTCGGTTATGAAGTGCAACACGCAAACATCAGGGCGAATACGGTCTATCAGTCACAGATCGGCTATATTTCGATGAAAAAGGACGGGCCAATGGAGCCATTGGAACCCAGGCTTAAAAGAATGCCCTATTACGCCGAGATATTTTCAGGGCAGAAGGTTACGGATACAGAAGCGGCCCGTTTCCTGGCGCGCCATCCCGTTACATGACGCACTGACATGCACCAAACCATCGACTTCTAGCTCGCGCGCGGTTTTTCCGGTGAAACATAGCTGAGAGGCAATGCGGTGGTGTTCTTGATCTGCTCCATGGCAAACGTTGTCGACACATCGGATATGTCGATCTTTGCGATCAACTTCTTGTAAAATGCATCGTAAGCCTCAATGTCGGGTACAGCGACCCGCAGCAGATAGTCCACCTGCCCCGCCATCCGATAAAATTCCACCACTTCAGGGAATTCTTGAATCACGTCGGCGAACTTCTTCAGCCAGTCTTCTGAATGCTGGCTGGTGGTGATCGCAACAAAGGCGGTCACTTTCGCGTTCACCTTTGTCGGGTTCAAAAGCGCAACACGACCGGTAATCACGCCATCTTCTTCCATTTTCTGAATTCGGCGCCAGCAGGGCGTGGTCGACAAGCCGACCCTGCGCCCGATCTCGGCGACAGGAATAGTGCAGTCTTCCTGCAAAATGGACAAAATACGTCGGTCGATACGGTCGATCATAAGTAGAAAATCCGAAAGTTGGTGGCAGCTATTCCCCTGCGGGAACCCACATGACGATGGGAATACGTTTTTGTGTAGAGCTGAATGTAGGTAACGGAATTCCAGATAGCTTGTCAAATTGGCCACATTAGAGAATTTTTTTCGAAGTCAGTCGATGCGTCAATTTCTCAATTCAGACCAGCCTGCGCACCTCTTTTCTCAAAACCGGCAACAACTCGCTTTCAAACCAGGGGTTCTTTTTCAGCCATGAATTGTTGCGCCAGGAAGGGTGCGGCAATGGCAGCACAGCAGGAACTCCGCCTGATCGCGGGGCCTCAAGATAACTTTGCCACTGGCCAACTGTTTCCGTCAGCGATTTCTGCCGAGATTTTCCAAGATGATAGGCCTGCGCATACTGCCCGATCACGAGAACGAGTTCGATCTGCGGCATGGCTGCAAATAGATGATCGTGCCAGGTTTTGCGACATTCGGTTCGAGGCGGAAGGTCGCCACCTTTTGCATCAAGCCCCGGGAAGCAAAACCCCATCGGAACAATGGCCAATCTGGCAGCATCGTAAAAAACATCGGCGTCAATGCCCATCCAGCTTCTCAGGCGATCTCCGGAGGGGTCTGTAAAGGGACGTCCGCTTTCATGGACGCGGGTTCCAGGTGCCTGTCCGCAGATACACAAACGGGCGGTTGCAGAAACCTGTAGCACGGGACGCGGTTCATGCGGGAGCGGATATTTCTCTGGTTTTTCAACGCACTTCCGGCAGCCACGAATGTCGTCCACGAGTTCTTCGAGCTGCTTCGATTTCGTTTTCTCAGGCAATGAGTTGCACCTTGATACAGCGGGTTAACGCTTCCCTTACCACGCTCCTGAGGACGATCTTAAGGAATGATGAGTCACTTTGAATAAACACAGAGTTTCGGAATAACCAAATCAAAACCCTTTGGCGGCACATGGGACTCCTCGCGTCAAACACAGGCGAAGACAAATTCGCGATAAACAAGCAGCGGGCACTCCGTCGCCGTGAACTTGCGCGCTCTAAAAAAGGCGTGCGAAGTCGCCTCGGCGCGCCCAAAAAACGTCGCACGACATTCGACCCGGAACGCCAGCATCTCTTTGCAGATACAAGGATCAATGCGGCCTACGCTGTTCCACTTCTTGCCTTGATTGTTGCTGCCATCTCGGTGTTCTGGATCAACCCGGTTTTTGTCGGGTACTGGTTTGCCCTGACAATCGGCACCCATGCGTCGATGGTTTTCACCAGCCGCTCGTTTGAGAAGGCGCCTGCGGATCAAAAGATCCGGATTTATTGGTACAATCGTTTTGTGCTCGGCGACTTCATCTACGGCTGTAGCTGGGCATTGTTCTTCATGCTTCCCAAGACAAGCGAAGCTGGCGACGGGTTTGTCATCTTCCACTTTGCGACTGTCTTGATCGTAGTCGCCATGAACACGATGCAGTCGGCAACACTGCCGAAATGCCTTCTGGCCAGCACACTGCCCATGACCCTTGTGGTTACTGTCAGCTTTTTGCAGAAGGTCGACCCGATCCACTACACTCTCGCGGCAATGGCCATTGGTGCCCAGGGCTTTTACCTGATCCTCGGCAATCAGCTTTTGAAGAATGCCAACACGATGTTGGAATATCGCGCCGACAAGGATCACCTGATCGTGGAGCTGGAATCAGCAAATGCGATGTCGGACGAGGCAAGACGCCGCGCAGAGGCTGCCAACGTTGCCAAGTCCCGCTTTCTGGCGACCATGAGCCATGAGCTGCGTACGCCGCTCAACGCAATCCTTGGTTTTTCCGAAATCATGAAGGACGAAGTGCTCGGGCCCATGCACAACGAGACCTACCGGTCCTATTCGGAAGACATACATGGCTCAGGGCAGCATTTGCTCAACCTGATCAACGAGATCCTCGACCTGTCGCGGATTGAAGCTGGTCGCCATGAGCTGCACGAAGAGCCGCTATACCTGAATGACGTGGTTCAGGAGTGCAGTGCGATGATCAGGGTACGGGCCAAGGCAAAATCCATCTCGTTGCATCATGCCATCGACCCAAACCTGGGACGCGTCTGGGCGGATGAGCGCGCGGTTCGGCAGGTTGTTCTCAACCTCATGTCAAATGCCATGAAATTCACGCCGGTCAATGGTGATGTTTACATCAAGGTCGGCCCGACGTCAGACGGCGGCCAATATGTAACCATCGAGGACACCGGCCCGGGCATTCCGGAAGATGAAATTCCAACAGTGCTGGAGGCATTTGGGCAAGGATCTCACGCGATCAAGAGTGCGGAGCCTGGAACCGGTCTTGGCCTGTCAATCGTTCAGGCTTTAATCGGCATGCATGAAGGCAAGTTTTCGCTGAAGTCGTCCCTTGGCGAAGGCACCGCGGTTACGGTTTCGCTGCCACCTTCGCGTAACATGAATTATGCCGAAAATGTCCGTTCCGCTGTTTCCAGTGAAAAAACGAACTTCTCAAAAGACGCAAAGTCGGCCTGATGCGCTCAGCGACCAGCTGAGGACATAACTCCGTAATCAATCAGATTTTTCAGAGACGCCCGCATCGGCAAACGTCGCCATTCCTGAATGCATCTCGGCAGCCGCCTTCGCAATGCCCACAGCAAGGGCCGCACCGGACCCCTCCCCGAGACGCATGCCAAAATCAAGCAGGGCTTCTTTGCCCATATGCTCCAGAACCTTGGAATGGGCTTGTTCTGCCGAGACATGAGCAAACAGGCAATGGTCAAGGCCTGCCGGGTCCATTGCGTAAACCACTGCTGCAGCTGCTGTTGTCACGAAGCCATCGACAATCACGGGCACACGTTGCAGACGCGCTGCGATAATAAGACCGGCCATGGCTGCGATCTCGCGGCCACCAATCTTGCGTACGATTTCCAGCGGATCCTTTTCGCCATTGAGGCGGGCAACCGCCTTTTCAACGGCATCGCGCTTGCGCGCCAAGCCTTCGTCATCAACACCGGTTCCCCGGCCTATCCAGTCTTCAGCCTTGCCGCTGAACAGAGCATTGATGACCGCTGCAGCGACCGTGGTGTTACCGATACCCATTTCCCCCAGACAAATGAGGTCGATGCCACCGGCAAGTGCTTCCATGCCGTATGCCATGGTCGCCGCGCAATTGGCTTCGTCCATCGCATCTTCCTTGGTGATGCTGGGGGTTGGCATTTCCACTGCAAGGTCGAACACCTTCAGACCAACATCGTAAGCCCGGCAAATCTGATTGATGGCAGCGCCTCCGGCAGCGAAGTTCTGAACCATCTGGCTGTTGACCGAACTCGGGAAGGCTGAAACGCCTTCATCGGCAACGCCGTGCGCTGTTGCAAAAATCGCCACCATGGGACGGGTAATCTTTGGCGGGGCCTTGCCTGACCAGGCTGCAAGCCATTCGGCGATTTCCTCAAGACGTCCCAAAGACCCTGCAGGTTTGGTCAGTTGTGCATCGCGTTCCTTGACCTTCTGCAAGGCTTCCTCGTCCGGGCCAGGCATTGACTTGACCAGGTTACGGATGTCGTCGAAGGGAAGCGCGGTCTCGGAAAGGGACATGGATCTGGTATCTCGGTTTATTGGCCAGCGTGCCGCCAGCCCACTTGGTCTCGCTAAGTTGCTGATCTATAACGGGCCTTGCGAAAACTCAAGCGCAGGACCGGCCTGATGAGCTCTGAAACCGACCAAACATCTGATTCTGAGACAAAAACCAGCTCCAACAAAACTTTGGATCAAATGGGCTCGCTGGCTGAAACATTGACATTGCTGGTTGCTGACACAGCCGCCTGCATCCGATTCTTCTCGCGAATTCCGATCTCCAGCGTCAATCGCGCCGACGATCCTGCCACGGCGCCTAATTTTTCCCGAATTGCCCGGGCTGCACCCCTTGCCGGTGTTTTCATTGCACTACCGGCGGCAGGTCTCGGCATGTTGCTTGGGTTCACGGAGTTACCGGTTCTGGCGGTCGCCTGCCTGACAGTCGCACTTCTTGCGGCAACCACAGGCGCTCTTCACGAAGACGGCTTGAGTGATCTGGCGGACGGGTTTTTCGGTGCGTCCACGCAGGACCGCCGGCTGGAAATCATGAAAGACAGCCGCATTGGAGCGTTCGGATCCTTGACGCTGAGCCTCGCAGTCCTTTTGCGTGTCGCCCTTTTGGCGGCTCTGTGGCAGCGCTTTGGTTCTGCCGACGCCGCGCTTCTCTTTCTGTCCGGCGAAGCCCTCAGTCGGACACTTGTCGTTTGGCAATGGAACCTGCGACCGTTGGCACGCCCTGAAGGCCTGGCTGCCCGGTTTGGCAAGCCAGGGTCCGCGACAGTTCAACAGGCACTTCTTGTTTCAATTCCGCTGCTCTTGCCACCAGCTCTGCTGTTGTCCCTGCCCGCGTTCTCACTAGCCCTTTTGATCGCAGCTGGAACCGCCTATGCCGTTGGCCGGTTGGCAGTCAAGAAAGTCGGCGGTGTCACAGGCGACGTCCTGGGCGCAATTCAGCAGCTCAGTGGGCTTGGATTCCTGCTCGGGATGCTTATGGTGCCATGAGTGACAGGCGCATGCGTAACAGGCGTAAGGCAACAATCTGCAATGAACGACTTCCCGATAAAAACGGCCACATTCAACCAGTGGGCCATGCCTGTGCGCGTCGTGATCATGCTTTTCATTTCACTTGTCGTCGCCTCATGTGGCGGCAGGCCGGAGTTTGGTGCTCTGGCGATAAACACGGTTGAGGTCGAAGGCGCCAAAACCAGCGACCTCCTGATTGTTACAACCCGGGAACGCGACGATAGTCCGGACACCTACTTCAACGGAGAGCGCTCCCCTACCGTGAACTATGCACAAGCATCTGTTTCGGTTCCGCCGACACATGTATCGGGGGCAATTGAGTGGCCACGGAGCATGCCGGGAAATCCCGCGACGGATTTTGTCACCCGCAGCGCCGGATACATCCAAAATGAAAATGCGTTCAAGAGCGAGATAAACCGCCGCCTAGCCAAAATGCCAAAGGGCAAGCGCGAGATCTTCCTGTTCATCCATGGTTACAACACCCGCTTCCCCGAAGCTCTCTATCGTTTTGCACAAATGGCACATGACGGAGAACTGCAGGCGGTGCCAGTTTTGTTCACATGGGCATCGCGCGGCAAGGTGCAGGACTATGTCTATGATCTGAACAGCGCCTCTGTCGCGCGCGATACGCTGGAAAAAACTCTTATTGGCCTGTCGTCTACCAATGCGGAGAAGATTACGATCCTCGCCCACTCCATGGGCAACTGGCTCTTGATGGAAACTGCACGCCAGGTGTCACCCGAAAAAAGAAATGCGGTGGTGCGGAAAATCGACACAGTGGTGCTGGCCGCACCTGATATCGATATTGATGTGTTCAAGGCCCAATTGAAGCGGATGGGAAGACCACGCACACCTTTTTATGTGTTGGTCTCAAGGGATGACCGCGCCTTACGCCTTTCTCGAGCAATTGCCGGTGGCAAGGAACGTGTCGGCGCCTATTCGAATGACCAGGAGCTGGCTGAACTCGGTGCCATCGTCGTAGACCTGACCGAACTGCAAGCTCTTGATGGTGCGCATCATTCAAAATTCGCTCAGCTTGCCGAACTCAGTCCAAAACTCAGAGCCTCAATTGGAACGTCCGGCCTGGCCTCGGTCAGAGGCATGGAAGGGTCTGCGACTGTCGGGGGTGGAGATCTCGGAAGCCTCATTGGCAACACCGTGACCCTGCCGATCCGTATTATTACAGCTCCGCTCGGTGGCGGGTAGCCTAAACAAACGGTACGTCTCCTCGCCTTGTTTTGTCTTGGCAAAGACACATTCTGACGCCATATCGACATCATGAAATCGCCCTGTATAAATATTTGCCAGATTGATCAGACGAGTAGCCTCTGCACAGGCTGCCTACGTAGTCTTGACGAGATTGCCGGTTGGGCGGGATATAGCGATAAAAAGCGTGACGAAATCTTGGCAGATCTGAGCAGGCGCAAAACGTCCGGCTCAAGGACGGGTGGTCAGTAATGGGTGGACCCAGACAGTTTCGCGGGCTTGTAGTCGTCATCCTGGTTATCGTCATGGCCGTAGCGACGTTTTATGCGTTTTTTGGCGATCCGACCGACCCGGAAAACATAAATTTTGACGACACCGGGCCGCGCATCGTGGCGCTATCTGCCCTTGCCTTTGTCTTTCTGGCCAGCTTCATATTTGGCCAGCCCAAGGTGCGCGAGATTGTTCAGGGAACGTTGTTTTGGGGCGGCTTGTGTGCGCTTCTTGTCGTCGGTTACACCTTCCGCACAGAGTTGGTCTCTGCCGGTTACCGCGTGCTAGGTGCCCTTGCCCCGGGACTGGCCGTCACCCAGCCGGACGGGTCCATCCTGATCGTTCGCGATGCGGGGGGCCATTTTGTTCTCGACGGTCGAGTCAATGGCTCAAGAACCCGGTTTCTGCTCGACACGGGCGCAAGCGCCGTTGTGCTGACTTACCGAGACGCTCAGGACGCTGGTTACGATCCGAAGGACCTTTCCTTCACGGTTCCCGTGTCCACTGCCAATGGGCGTACGCTCGTTGCACCAATTCGGATAGACCAGATCACACTTGGTGATCATTACATGCGCAACGTCCGGGGATTTGTCGCGCGCGCGGGCAGTCTGGAATCAAGCCTCTTCGGAATGACAGCGCTGAACCACCTCAAAAGCTGGCGCATCGAAGGCGACAAGTTGATCTTGAACCCTTGAGTTTCAGAACCGTTATTCAGCTGCTTCCAGGTCCGCCCCGGCCGGGCTGACGGCTGCAAGTGCCTTCTCGACAACTTCAACACCTGCCCCGGGCTTGATTGCTTCCACGGTAAGGATCCTGCGCCAGGATCGTGCACCCGGTCGTCCATGGAACAGACCCAGCATGTGCCGGGTCATATGCGCCAGCTTCACACCCCTGGAAAGTTGATCGTCCATATAGGCCATATAGGCTTTGACGGCATCCCACGGCGAAACGTCAGCTGTCTCCGCACCATAAAACCTGCGGTCAACCTCACCCATGATCTGCGGTGTGTGATAGGCCGCGCGGCCGAACATCAACCCGTCGAGATTTTCAAGGAATGGTTCGGCCTGGTCCAGGGTCTGCAAGCCGCCGTTCAATCCGATGAACTGCTCCGGCAGACGTTGTTTCAGTCGCAGCACCCGGTCGTAATCGAGTGGCGGTATATCCCGGTTCTGTTTCGGGCTGAGCCCTTGTAGCCATGCTTTGCGGGCATGCACCCAAAGCGCATCCGACCCACTGAAGAAAACCACATCTGCCATCCTGTCCAGCGCTTCTTCCGGATCCTGATCATCAACGCCAATCCGGCACTTGACGGTCACTGCAATGTCCACGGCATCCTTCATGGCTGAAACGCAAGCTCCGACCAACTCCGGCTCCTGCATCAGGCACGCGCCAAAGCGACCGGACTGCACACGGTCTGATGGGCAGCCGACGTTGATGTTGACCTCGTCATAGCCAAAGTCCGCAACGATCTTCGCGGCCTCGGCCATCTCCGTCGGATCAGACCCACCTAGCTGACAGGCGATCGGACGTTCCACATCTGAAAACCCGATCAGATACTCCCGGTCCCCATGGATCACCGCACCGGTCGTCACCATTTCTGTATAAAGCAGCGCATGACGCGACAACTGCCGGTGAAAGGCCCGGCAGTGACGATCGGTCCACTCCATCATCGGTGCAACCGCAAACCTCGGTATAGAATTGTTGTTTTGTTGTTTTAGTTCATACACTTACGAATACCTGCATATCCTGTCGCCATCGACCCAGACTGCATTTCATGCAAAGTACGCCGTCGATATTTGCCCCCTATATGACGTACCGCACGAAAGATCTCAATTGATAGCTTTGCAGAGTTTCTAGTTCGACTCCATGCAGTGCTCCCAAAATTTGTGAAGAACGACAATTCCTAACTTGGAACAAAATCGTAGCCTTGTTGCAAACTGAACAACACGGGAATGAAATGTTGAGTGCGGTTGATGCCAAACTGACCCTTACGCGATCATTGATAGTTTCACTCCAGACCGTTTGATATGATGAAACATATTCAACCAGATTAAGTGGACCCGTCATCGAAATGACGACAAAAAAATCACCGACCGCCTTCGATGCTGCAAAGGTGATGGAAGCAGCAGCTGAGAGCATTTTGATAACGACTGGAGACTTTGATGCGCCCGGTCCCACCATTATTTACGTTAATCCCGCATTCGAGAAGATGACGGGCTGGGTAAAGGAGGAGGTTGTTGGTAAATCACCCAGAATATTGCAGGGACCAAAGACTGATCTTGGGGTTTTCGTAAACATGCGGGAAAGATTGCTCGCCGAAAACCTTTGGGAGGGCCTTACCGTCAATTATCGGAAAGATGGGTCTGAATTCTGGATGGAATGGTCAATCGTACCAATCAGCGACGAAAACGAAAATAAGACTTGCTACGTAGCAGTGCAACGGGACGTTTCTGCCAGGATCGAATCTGAGCGACGTCTCAAGCAAGCCCAGGCAGCGGAACAAATCGCGGAACGGGCGCGTGCCAATCTTGCCCGGTATTTTCCACCCAAGCTCATGACGACGCTAGCCGAAAAGGACCGTCCCCTTGGTGCGGTCCGTAAGCAGAACCTGGCTGTATTATTTGCTGATGTAGTGGGGTTCACTAAACTGTCTGAAGATCTCGAGCCTGAGCAGGTTATCGAAATTCTTCGCGATATCCATAAGTGGACCCAGAAAGTAATTTTCAAATATGACGGGTCTATCGAGGGTTATATAGGTGATGCAATCCTGGCAATATTTGGGTTTCCGGAAGCAAAACAAAACGATGCATGCAACGCTCTTGCTTGTGCATATGAACTGCATGAAGAAGCGGCAGCATGGAACAAGAAAAGGGAGGCTATTGGTTTGAAACCCGTACGTATTGGAATCGGACTAGAGTATGGGCCCGTCGTTCTGGGCGATGTCGGAACAAAAGACTACGTGGAATTCACCGTGGTGGGTGACACAGTCAATACCGCAAGCCGGTTACAACAAGCGACCCGCAACCTGAATTGTGACCTTGTCGCTGGACAAGGACTCGTTGAGAACATTCGTAATGAACAATCTGAGCGCTCTGAGCAATTATTTGGATACTTGCAGCCTCATGGTCCATTCAATGTCCGAGGCCGCAGCCAGCCCGTAGAAATCTGGACCTGGGCCTTGCCACCCCAGAGTTATGTGCTCCCTCGTCATGTATGAGATTGGAGATTGGGTCGTTGTCAATGACCGTATGCAGCAAGACTATAGATACCAAATCGTGGCGCCATGCGCCCAGGAGTTCATGCCAGGATTTGATCCGCATTTTTCTCCGGCGGAAATGCTCGCACTGGGCGTATTCGAGGGCAAATATTGCAACGATTGCCGAAATGAATTGCCCGAACCCTGGTTTGTCGAAGCCAAAACCAACGAAGTACCGGATCCGAAGCTCAATTATTTTGGGGTTAAAAGTCGGCAACCGCTATCTTTTTGGCGACAGAAAGGGTGGATCATAGGTTCAGATCCGCGTGGATGGTTTCAATGGTACTGTCGCTATTATCTGGGTCGACGAACCCCCAGGATAGATCAGCTTCAAGTCGGCAGATGGCGAGGATTTGTGCGCCACGCGGGCCAGATACGAGCCAACTGCGATCCCGGTGATATCTTTTGCCGACCACGGCAAAGACAGGCCTTGCTCCAATGGTCCCACGACCCATTTATTTGAACTAGGGGCTTAGTGCAGCCTGTAGCCTTCACCTGTTGGGTGAAGGGACAACAGGGCGAACACGGACTGATGACTGGATTTTTGGCAGTCAAAATTTCGTAAGCTATGTGCGGCCCTAAAATAGGCGTAGCGACGCATCAGGCAATTTTGATTTTCATACAGCATTATGACTCGGACATGCCCTAGTCGTTTCCACAGGCCTTGTGAGAGTGGTTGTTCAGTGATTACCTGCTCGGCCGAGTAGGAGAATGCTGCATGCAATCCACCACGACCGGCATACAGTCAAAGGCAACGGGTGGCATCTTGATGATGTGCGCCGGGGTGGCGTTTTTGAGCGTCAATGATGCGTTCGCCAAGGCGCTGACGGAGCACTATGCACCGATCCAGATCCTCTTCGTGCGCAATCTCATCGCCCTGCCGGTTGTCGTTCTGATCGCTTTGAAGTTCGGTGGACCCTCAGCGTTGATCTCCTACAGGCCTGCGGCACACCTGCTACGCGGTGTCATCTGGCTCGGTGCTGCAACGCTTTTCTTCACGAGTCTGAAATTTCTTGAATTGGCTGAAGCAACGGCACTGGTTTTCGCAGCGCCGGTTTTTGTCACCGCTCTTTCAGCACTGGTTCTCAAGGAGCAGGTGGGCTGGCGACGCTGGATGGCCGTTCTAGGTGGATTTCTGGGCGTTTTGATTGTTGTCCGGCCAGGCGCTGCGACCTTTCAGCTGGCCTCGCTACTTCCGGTCGCAACGGCTGTTCTCTACGCTGTCATGATGATCAGCGCCCGCTGGGTCGATCCGCGCGAAAGCGCGTGGACGCTCATGCTCTACCTGGTAGGCTTTGGCATTCTGCTGAGCTCAGTATTTATTCCCTTCGTCTGGGTCACGCCCAAACAAGAGCATATCTGGCTGTTTCTTGGAATTGCGTTTTTCGGTACCGCCGGTGTCACAATGATCACACAGGCCTTCCGGTTCGCCCCTGCTTCCATCGTCGCACCTTTCGACTATAGCGCCTTGATCTGGGCCACGCTTCTCGGCCGATTGATCTGGAATGAATCACCGGATCTTGCCACTTATCTAGGCGCTGGCGTGATTATCCTGAGCGGTCTTTTCATCGTGTTTCGCGAACGAACGAGGGAAAGCTGAAACGACTTTTCCGTTGCCAGGACCGGCTTCACTTTCAAGTCTGCCCCATGGACGTCAACACGCCCATGGGGTTGTGTCAGCTTAAAGCCGCTGTGTGAAGGTTGCTGCCTTCATGATTGCTGCATAGTCCCTGGCATGATCCAGGAATGCGTCATAGCTTTTTTGGACTTCAGCAAAAGTCGGATTTGCAGCCGCATTTTCTGACATGACGTCACCAACCGCCTTCTTCAATGCTGCCATGACGTCATCCGGAAAGGCTGCAAAGGTTACGCCGTCGGCTTTGAGTTTGCGCATCGCGATGGCGTTGAAATAGTCGAACTGCGCGGTGGTTTCGACGGAAGCTGCTTCGGCGGCATTGGCAATGATTGCCTGCAGATGGGCTGGAAGTCCGTCATAGGCTTCCTTGTTGACGACGATCTCAAGCGCCGCTGATGGTTCATGGAAGGCCGGAACGTAGCAGTATTTGGCAACTTTCTGCAGGCCGAACGCCTGATCAAGCATCGGGCCAACCCATTCGGCTGCATCAATGGCACCGGACTGAAATGCCGGGAAAATTTCAGGAGGCGGCAGTAGCACAGCATTGACGCCCAGCTTGCGCATTGCTTCCCCGCCGAGACCAGCAATGCGCATGTTCAGACCGGACAGGTCGTTGAGGCCCTCGATTGGTTTCTTGAACCAGCCTGCGGCCTGCACGCCGGAGTTTCCGGAATAGAAGGCTTTCAAACCGCGCTCGGCGTAGATCCCGTCCCACAGCTCCTGCCCGCCGCCATAGCGCAGCCAGGCGGTTGTCTCGACTGCAGTCATGCCAAAGGGAACGGCTGAGAAGAAATGCAGCGCGGAGTTCTTGGACGCGGCGTAATAGGGTGTTGAATGACCGATTTCGGCCGTGCCCTGTTCAACGGCGTCTTCAACACCAAACGGTGGGACAAGCTCGCCACCCGAATAGACCTTGAACGTCAATTGACCGTCAGACATCGCCTCAACGCGTTTGGCGAAGGTGGTCACATTGGTGCCGACCCCCGGTGCCTTGGCCGGAAAAGACGTCGGCAATTTCCATTCGAACTTGCCTTGCGCAATGGCAGGGGCAGCCAGTGCGCCCATTGGCGCTGCAACAGCACCTGCTTTCAAGAAATCACGTCTCTTCATTTCAAATCTCCCAAAATGGTCAGAACAGGACAGAAGGCAGCCAGATTGCCAGGACCGGAAACGCAGCAACCAGACCTAGTGCCAGCAGCTGGATCAGGACAAACGGGACAACAGAGACATAGATATCCAGTGTTCTGATGTCAGTAGGCGCTACCGAGCGAAAATAGAACAGAGCGAAGCCGAATGGCGGCGTCAAAAAGGAAGTCTGCAAGTTCAACGCGATCAGAACGGCAAACCAGACCGGACTGATATCCGACTGCAGAATGATCGGCCCGACAATCGGCACAACGATGAAGATAATCTCCACAAACTCCAGAATGAACCCAAGCAGGAAAATCACCAGCATTGTCAGGATCAGCATGCCAATGGCGCCGCCAGGTAGCGACTGCAACAGATCGGCAACATGTTCGTCGCCGTCAAACCCGCGGAACACGAGTGACAAGATGCTGGCTGCTATCACAATCCCGAAAATCATGCCGGTAACCGTCACGGTTTCACGCAGTGCAGGCAGGAGGACATCTCTGGATATAATTGCCTTCGTTGAACTCAGCAAAAGAGCAAGCGCGATTGCGGCCAACACAATGGAAACAAACGTCTTGAGCGACAACACGATGCTCCCGTCAGCATAGTCCAGTCCGAACACCCCAAGTTGCCGCAAAACGAGAAGCAGAACAGCAAGCACGGCGCAGGCCGATGCAATGCGCGCGACCAGACCGCCCTGCCCTGCGGCGGCGATCAAAATCGCCCCGGCAACACCTACACCAGCAGCCTCGGTAGGTGTCGCGACACCTACAAGGATACTCCCCAGCACCGCGACAATGAGGCCGAGCGTTGGTGCAATGTTCCCTATCAGGTTCGATAGAGATACGTCGCGCTGGGTCGCCTGTGTTTGCTCCTGATGCGCTTTACCGCGGAGCTTAAACAGGACATAGGCAGCGTAGAGACAGACAAGCAATAATCCTGGGATGAGAGCACCGGCAAAAAGATCGCCAACCGTAACCGGATCCGGCGCGAAATTACCGGCTTCCTGCTGAGCCTCGAAATACGCGTTCGATACCTGATCGCCGAGCAGAATGAGGACAATCGACGGCGGGATGATCTGGCCAAGCGTGCCACTGGCGCAAATCAGGCCACTGCTCATATGCTTGTTCACCCCTGCGGACAGCAGTGCTGGAAGCGTAATTGTTCCAAGCATGACGATTGTCGCTCCGATGATGCCTGTCGAAGCGGCAATAAGCGCGCTGACGAGAACGACTGAAAGCGCAAGGGCAGACTGATTGCCACCAAGCGCAGCCGTCAGGCTTTTCAGCATCTTCTCGGCCTGTTCGGATTTTTCAAGCAGATATCCCATCAGAACAAAAAGCGGCACCGCCAGCAGCAGCGGATTTGACATTACCCCGAACACCCGCTGCGGTACCGCCTGAAAGAAAATCAGATCAAAGTCTCCGCCAGCGGCGGCCAGAAGCGCGATCAGGGTTGGTGCGCCGGCGATTGCCAAAAGAACAGGAACGCCCGACAAGATGCATGCAAAAACGGCCAAAGCCATCAGGAGAAGCCAGATGATTTCAACGCTCATGTCGATGTCCGCCTGAAGACACCTATCAGTCGCTTGATGACGAGCAGCAAAACCAGCGCCGGCATGACAAGCAGGCTTGTCTTGACGATAAAGAGCCCAGGCAGGCCGCCGGTTTCTGGAGATCCCTCGAAAATTCGCCATGAACTGCGCACCAGCGGGTAAGCCGTCCATAACATGATTCCGAAAACTGGCACCGCCAGCATCAGATCACCCATCCAGTCGATTTTACGATTTGTGTCTGACGTCCACTTCTGGCGGAACACGTCGACCCGCACATGTTTGTTCGCATCGAATGCGACCACGATTGAAAGGGCAACAAGGGCAGCGAACGCGTAATTGACCGCATCCTGTATTTCCAGAAAACCGACGCCAAGCAGATAACGCATCAGTACCATGACGAGTTGCCCGAAAAACACGATCAAGATCAGGCCCATACAAGCCCATCGCACCGCTTGGAATACTCTTTTCATCAATGGTCCTGAAATTACAGAAACTGACTTCTATCCGCAGCGCAAGCCGAAGCAAAGCGTTCAGATCGACATCAACTTAATCAGCAATTTTGTCGATGTACAAGCACCTCTCCCACTGTGGAATAACGTCGCCCTACAGTAGGCAACTTGAACTGCGTACAATGGCGCTTTTCGACTCGCTGACTGATCCCCAGACACCATCGTAGATCTTCGTCGCAATGCGGCATGAAGCCTCACTCGTTTACAAAGATCATCGATTCCTTGCTTGTTCGAATCTGATAATTTTCCCCTAAGTCACTTAACTTAATGTCTTTTTCCAAGTGATTGCAGTCCACAAGCGACTTACATTTAAATTATTCTAATGTGCAAAAACTGCTTGTCGCAACGCAACATATGGGATACCCGATGCCTGCAAGACGTTGCGCGCGATGCTTCCCGCGTCTGATCCCTTTCCCCGGGATTGCTCCTGTTCCAGGGAGCCCCGACGTCGCCTTAAATTGACAAACTCTGGAGTAAACGATGCTCGGCAAAAAAGTTCCTTTTGTTACCTTCCGCACCCGCGTTCGCGACGAATCCATCGAAGGTTCAAATCCCTTCCGCTGGGAAGACAAAACCAGTGACGACTATTTCAAGGGCAAGAAGGTCGTCCTCTTTTCCCTGCCCGGTGCATTCACCCCGACATGCTCGACATTCCAGCTTCCCGACTTTGAAAAACTCTTCGAAGAGTTCAAGGCAGAAGGTGTCGATGAGATCTATTGTGTTTCCGTCAACGACGCATTCGTCATGAATGCCTGGGCGAAGGCGAAGGGCGTTGAGAACGTCAAGGTTATCCCGGACGGTTCCGGCGAGTTCACCCGCAAGATGGGCATGCTGGTTGCCAAGGACAATCTCGGCTTTGGTATGCGCTCATGGCGCTACGGTGCTGTCGTCAACGACGGTATTGTCGAACAGTGGTTCGAGGAAGTTGGTTTCTCCGACAACTGCGAGAGCGACCCTTATGGCGTTTCCTCACCGCAAAACATTCTTGAAAAACTGCGCGCTGCCAGGGTTGAAGCTGCTTAAGCAACCTAATAGCCAAACGATTTTGGAGACCCTGGCAATTCGCCGGGGTTTCTTTTTGCGCCAGTCAATCTGGTCTTTCTCGTATCAGCCACTAGATCCTCTGTTTAAGCGGAGGAAATGTGATGCGTTTCATTTTTGCAGTTCTTTTTTCGATAGTTGCCTCATTGAGGCCTGTGTGGAGCCAGGATGGACCATCAGCGTTTGCAGCATTCGACTTGGCAGGACCATCTGTTCTAAATGATCCGCACGACCTGGCTTTTGGCCCGGACGGACTGCTTTATGTGGCAGACAAATTCGGCCACCGGATTGCCGTGCTCGACCCGGACACGCTTGAACTTCTTGAAAGTCATGCTGTTGGAAAATTTCCGGGCGTCCACGACATCTCATTTGGACCGGATGGAAAAATCGCCATCGCGGTCACAGGGCTTAGCAGCGTTTTTGTCTATTCGAGCGTTGATACGCTGAACCTTGCTCCCAGTTTGATACTGGCTGCTCCGCGGACCGAAGGCGCGCTCTATCACTCCAACGGCCGGATCTATGCCATGGCCGGTGGAACCGGCCATCTGGTTGCTTATGAAAACGGCAAGGTTGTCGCAAGCGCCAGCGGGCATCCGGGCGCTCACGACGTTGCAGAAGCACCTGATGGAACGATCTGGGTAGCGGACAATTTCAATCGTCGACTGGTTCGCTATTCCCCCGGCCTGCAGCAGTTACAGGTGGTCGATGGTCCCGAGTTCGGCTTTGCGGGGCCGCGGTATCTGGATGTGGACAGTTTTGGCCGTCTGGTCGTTGCCGATCAAGATGCCCATCGGATTATCATGATCAATCCGGATGGCGAAGAAGGCGCTGAACTTGTGGGTGTGCTGGGTACTGGTTGGCCCGGTAGTGGCCCGAATGAATTCGACGACCCTGAGGGTGTCGCGGTTCGTGGCAATGAATATTATTTCTCCGACAGCGATAACAACCGGGTCGTTCGGTATTCTGTCGTGATCAATTGAAAAGGTGAAGAACCCGGCCAGCGCAATTCCTGTCCGGGTTCTTCAACATACAAAGTTACCGGTCGTCGCGGTTCATGCGCTCGTCGTCGGAACGCAGTTCAAGCCACATGGCGTTCAGGATTGCCAGGCAACACGCCAGCGGCATTCCAAGGGTCCAGGCAAAATACCACATGCTTATTCTCCTCAGTATGCCGTGTGATTGTCACGTTCGATGGTCTCTTCATCCACCTTGCCCCAAAGGACTTTATAGACCCACGCGGTATAGACCAGAATGAGCGGCAGGAAGATGGCCGTGGCGACCAGCATATTGAACAATGTCCTGTGTGTTGAAGATGCATCCCACACCGTCAGGCTGGCTTCAGGCTGCACGGAAGAAGGTAGGATGAACGGGAACATGGAAATGCCAACGGTTGCGATAATTCCGGAGACCGCCGTCTTCGAGAACGGAAATATCAACATTTCAAGTCGCGTTTGAAGCAGCAGCAACGTGCCTATCAACCCAACAAATCCAAGCCCTGGAATAGCCCAAAGATATGGGTAGGCCGTGTAGTTGTTCATCCATGCGCCTGCCTCAATGACAGCCTGTTTAGCCAGCGGATTGGCCTGCATGTTCGGGTCGACGTCAGAGGTAATCCGGAACCCTTCAACATAGCCGCTGTAGACAAGATAGCCGCCAAGCGCAAAAAGAATTATCCCGGAAATGGCAGCGACGGTGCCGAACAATCGCGCCCGCTTTGCTATGTCGCCGCTTGCGCGCATAACCAGCCAGACAGCCCCGTGCATCACGAGCATTGCAACAGATAACAGTCCGCAGAGCAGTGAAAACGGAGAGAACAGACCGAAGAACGAGCCCTCGTATGTCATGCGCAGATCGTTATCCAATGAGAACGGCACACCGAGCAAAACATTGCCAACGGCAACACCGAATACAAGTGCCGGGACAAAGGACCCGGTGAAAAGAGCCCAGTCCCAGGCGGTCCGCCAGGAAGGATCCGGCCGCTTGGAGCGATACTTGAAAGCAACCGGCCTCAGTATCATTGCCGCGAGCACCACAAACATGGCCAGATAGAAGCCGGAGAAACTGATGGCATAAAGCGGTGGCCATGCGGCAAATATCGCACCACCCGCGAGAATGAACCAGACTTGGTTCCCTTCCCAGGTTGGGCCAATCGTGTTGATCACCACGCGTCGCTCAATGTCAGTTTCGGCAACAAAGGGAAGCAAGGCACCAACACCCATGTCGAAGCCATCCATGACGGCAAAGCCGATCAGAAGGACCCCCAACAACACCCACCAGATCACTTTCAGCGTCGAGTAATCGATAAACTCATGAAGGATCATGTTTCTTACTCCGCTGGAACTGTGGCTGCACCGGAGACCGGTTGCTCGGCGGTGGGTTGCTGGCCATCAGCCGGTTCGCCATCGTCCGGGCCGATCTTGATATATTTGATCATCAACGCGACCTCGATCACCAGCAGCGTACTGTACAGCACCACAAATCCGGCAAGCGTCAGCAAAACTTCTGTCACCGAGAGGCTGGAGACCCCAACCGAAGTTGGAAGCATACTCTCTATGATCCAGGGCTGGCGGCCATATTCGGCGATAAACCATCCCATCTCACAGGCTATAAACGGAAGCGGGATAGACCAGACCGCAAGATGCAGTATCCAGCGGCGTTTTTCGCGCAAGACATCCAGACGGCCCTTAGACGAATAATAGAAGAGCACGGACGTGAACACGATGAAGTAGAAACCGCAGGCCACCATGATCCTGAAGGCATAAAACATCGGGAACACATTCGGCACCGTGGACCATGCTGCGGCCTCGACTTGCTCCGTCGTCGCTTCCATCGGGTTGTCGGTGTAGGGCAACAACAGGTAGGCAAACCCAAGTGAATTGGCGTTCTGCTCAAAAGTCTCGCGGATGTCTTCGCCTGCAGTTTCCGGATTGGCACGTATTTTCTGCAAGGCGTCCCAGGCGATCGCACCTTGGCGGATACGATCCTTGGATCGATCAACGAGATCTTTGATGCCGGGGATGACTGTGTCGAGAGACCGTGTTGCGATCAAGCCCATTACATAAGGAATTTCAATCGCGTAAAGATTTTCCCGCTTTTCCATGTCGGGCCAAGCAACAATATGGAATGAGGCCGGAGCAGGCTCGGTTTCCCACATGGCTTCCATGGTTGCCAATTTCATTTTTTGGTTGAGGTTAGCCTCATATCCGCTTTCGTCACCGAGCACGACAACAGACAGCGCCGACGCAAACCCAAAGGCGGAGGCAATCGCCATGGAACGTTTTGCTATTGCAACATGCCGTCCCTGGAGCAGATACCAGGCCGAAACGCCCAACATGAACATGGCGGCGGTCACATAACCGGCGGAAACGGTGTGAACAAACTTGGCTTGTGCGACGGGATTAAACAGCACATCGAAGAAGCTGGTAACTTCCATGCGCATCGTGTCCGGGTTGAACATCGATCCGACCGGATTTTGCATCCAGCCGTTGGCGATCAAAATCCAAAGCGCCGAAAAGTTGGTGCCAATCGCGACAGCCCAGGTTGCTGCGAGGTGCTGGCGCTTGGAAAGCTTGTCCCACCCGAAAAAGAAAAGACCTACAAATGTCGCTTCCATGAAGAAGGCCATCAAGCCTTCGATCGCCAGAGGCGCGCCGAAAACGTCGCCGACATACTGTGAGAAATAGGCCCAGTTCATGCCGAACTGGAATTCCATCGTCAATCCGGTCGCAACGCCGAGAACAAAATTGATGCCGAAAAGCGTGCCCCAAAACTTGACCATCCGTTTCCAGATCTCGCGACCGGTCATCACATAGACCGTTTCCATCGTTGCGAGCAGAATGGATAGTCCAATCGTCAGGGGCACAAACAGGAAGTGGTACAGCGCTGTCATGGCAAATTGCAGCCGGGACAGGTCAACGACGTCGAATTCCATCCTCTTCCCCCTTTTCAAGCCGGATAAGACTTGCAAACAAAATCAGCGTGAAGGCACACATTGCAAATTTGTCGGATGATCGCATGCCATGCTTTGGCACATCACAAGAAATCTTTTAAAAACAAACTCTTGCAAATATTCAATCACGCAAATCCTTTTCGTTCCAGCCAGAGATCGATTACTGGCAACCGCCCATTCTGGAAAAATTGCGAGGCATATTCCGCCTCACTCTCTCCAAAAACTGCCATTCGCGTCTCCTGTCAGCAAACCGACCGGAACATGAGTCTTCAACCGGGCTGATCGTGGCCCAGCCTCTTTACAAGGTCAATGCAACAGATCGTAAACAACAACCTGAAATCGCAGTACTAAGAGCGTTAAGCGCCCATTTCTGGAGTCTGCACCAACACCAAACGTCTTATGGGGGATCTGTTCAGATGTGAATGATCCGGTCTGCCGACCTCAACTCAAGGTCCTTGTGGGCAATCATCAGAACTGAAGCTTGTCCCTTGAATTCAAGAAAGCGCGTCAGCACATCCTGCGCGATTGCGGTATCCAGTCCTTCGGTCATTTCATCGAGAATAAAGAGATCCGGCCTTGTCAAAAATGCGCGCGCCAAAGCCAGCCGTCGTTGCTCACCGCCCGACAGCCCAAGACCACCTTCACCAAGAACGGTATTCAGGCCACGAGAGCTCTCGGCAATCCGGTCACTTAGGGCCGCCCTTTCTAGCGCCTCCCACAGTTCTTCTTCTGTCACCCCTGCTTTCGCAATCCGCAAGTTGACGGCAATCGTATCGTTGAAGAGATGAGGCTTTTGACCGATCACTGTCACTGATTTGCGTAAATCCACTTCGTCAAACCCTTGAAGATTACAGCCGTTCAAAAGGACGTCTCCGGTGTCAGGAACCCGAAGACGGGAAGCCAGTGCTGCAAGCGTGCTCTTGCCGCTGCCGCTCCGCCCGGCCACAGCAACCACTTCTCCCTTGTTCACTTCCAGTGAGACACTATCGAGTACCTCTCTATCGGCCCCCGGATACCTGTAGGATACATTTTTAAATCGCAGAACGTGGTCTACTTTTTCATCAACCGCTGCGCCGTTTGGCGCTTGCCCCGCTGGTAAAACCAGATTGTCTACTGGTTGCCGCGTGGTCCTGCTGGCGGCAAGCGCAATTCGTGGAAGTTTGGAGAGCCCAGGCAACATCTGCCCGAACAATTCCGGCAACGCCATGACCACCAATACCAGTCCAACGGCCAATGTAGGTGTCACGACGCCTTCAACAACGCTCCACACACAGACAACCAGGAATGCCGCCAGAAACACCTGCCCCAAAAATGATGATGCGGATGTCAGCCTGGTCGAGCGAAGCTGTTCGACTTCCTCATAACGGGCAAGTCGTTCATTCGCTGACAAGACGGTCTGAGTTGCGCCTTCCAGGCCACCATAAATTGCGAGATCTCTCCGACTGGCTGCCAACTCCGCAGCGCGCATACGCATTGCCTCGGAGGCTGCATCAGCCAGTCGGGCAGTTTTCTTCTCGGATCGGACCAGTGCAACGCTGGCAAGCACAGCGTAAGCGGAAAGAAGAACCACGCCCGTTATGAAAATGCCTGTCGAGATAGACACCCAGAACAGAACCAGTCCGAATGCGCAGGCAAGCGATAGGAAAATCGGAACAACCAGTCTCAGGTAGATCGTATCAAGTGCATCGATGTCCTGGGTAAGACGATTGAGCAAAATACCGGATCGTGTGCCGGATGCGTCTCTTGCCACGAAAGTGGAAAACAATCGGTTTCTGAGACCGGTCAGAAATTTGAAAGTAGCGTCATGGGTTAGAACCCGCTCGCCGTATCGCCCGCCGGTTCTGATAATCGCCAATGCACGGATGATTGCGCTTGGTGCGAAGATATTCAGAAAGGCCCCGCTTAGTCCCGCGATCGCAGCAGCAGTGATGAACCATCCTGAAACACCAAGCAGAAGGATGCCGGCCGCAGCTGGAAGTATCGCAACCAGCAAGCCAATCCAGAATGCAACGCGATCCTGCTGGTGCTGCGAGCAAATCGTATCCCAAACCGCCCTCATGCCATCGCCTCCGCGAGGACGTGAGGTCTGAGAGTAGCAAGCTCAACCTTGCGTCCTTTGATTGCTAAAACCGCCGAGTCATGAGTTGCAATCATGGTCGTACGGCCCTTGGACAGTGCCACAAGTCCTTTGATGACATCAGCAGCCGTTTCTTCATCCAGACCGGCAGTCGGCTCATCGACAAGAAGTATCTTCGCGCCTTGGCGCATTGCGGCACGCGCTAAAGCTATGCGGCGGATTTCGCCTACGGAAAGTCCAAAGCCGTCTTCGCCCAAAGGTGTCGCGAGCCCTTTGGGCAAGCGCCTGACCAGTTCGGCAGCACCGGCGAGTTGTAACGCCTTCCAAAGCTTTTCATCCGTGGCTTGGTACCCTTGTGGCAGGCCTTTTAGAAGGTTGGCTTTCACACTGCCATGAAACAATCGCGGTTCCTGCCCAAGCCACATGATATTCTGGCGTAGATGGAAAGCCACTTGCCGGGCGGGATATTCACCAATTGAAATTTCGCCCTCCTGGGGCGCATGAAATCCGAGAACACAGTCGAGAAGCGTTGTTTTTCCGCAGCCGCTTGGTCCGCTCAAAAGTACAATTTCACCTGGCTCAACGCTGAGACTGAAGTTCTTGAAGACCTGCTGCCCGCACAAGTTCAGGGAGATCTTTCGAAAACTGATAGCAGGCGCTATGGCAAAACCGGTCGGTTCATCGTTTTTCGGTTTTTCAACTGTCTCAGCTGTTTCAGAGGCAAGCTGTATCTCGCCCATGAGCTCCGACAACTTCTCCTGCGCTGCCAGGCCAGCTGCCCGGTCATGATAGGCCGCAGCATAAGCCCTGAGGGGTGCGAAAAACTCCGGTGCCAGCAGCAAGACAAATAACCCGCCGGCAAAACTCAAGGGCGCCCCCCAGGTGCCAATCGTGATATCGCCAAGCAGGGAAAAGCCTACATAAACTGCACAGAACGCGATGCCAAGTGCCGAAAAAAGCTCCAGCACTGTTGATGAGAGGAATGCAATTTTCAGCACCTGCATGGTACTTGTGCGAAATGCCTCCCCGGCATCACGGATATCATTTTTTGTCCGGCCAAGCGCACCAAACAGCCTCAGAGTTTCCAGCCCTTTAATACGATCCATAAGAACACCACTCAATCGTGTCAGCTCTTCCTGCTGGTTCGCACTCGCCGCCTTGGCCCGCATACCGATCAAGGCCATAAATACCGGGATGAGAGGGCCCGAAATCAGCAAGATAAGTGCGGCCAACCAGCTGAACCAGGCTGTCACAACGACGATTCCAACAGGCACAAGGCGAACCCGCACGCTCTGAAGCGCAAAACTCCCGTAGTAAGGCCCGAGTTTGTCCACCTGTTCGCTCACATGTGATGCGAAGGCGCCTGAAGAGGGAAATTCAGATGCAGGAGAACACAAGGCACTAGCCCGCAAAAGATCCTCTCGCGCACGACTTTGAATGGATCGAGCTATCCTGCGAGCCAAATTGAGAGCACGATGTTGCAAACCAACGCGAAGCAGAGCGATCGCGATTACGCCGAACGCTGCCAATAGTGCTGGAAATAGAAGTTTCTCCCAGGCGGTTTCATGCTGCAGACTGGACGTTGATATTTCTGGAAGTACGCTGACGGCAAAGGCAATCAGCCCGGCCTGGCCGACCCATAGAAGATCCGAAATCGCGTAAAGCACGCCGGAACGGTGAAGAGTACTTTGTTCTGTCGCCGTCGGCTGCCCAATTCGCGGAAGTCTATCCGCGACGGCTCTTGCCGCTCCACCCAACAGGTTCCTGTCTTTCAAGTCCGTTTTTGTCATCAGCGGATTAGGGTTCCGACTTACTCGATCATGATCAAAAGCTGGTGCCGCGACATCAGCCCTGAGTGTCTTACAAGCTCATGAGAAATCACACCAGCGGTCCGATTGATTTTTGAGATCTGACTGAAAAATTTCGAAGTGACGCACTGTCCTGACAGGATGTTGTCAGGAGGCCTGTGCGATGAAAGAACACAGGGAATATCCCCTTTTATACATGGAGATAGACATGATTGAGTCTTGCCTTGAACTGGTAATTTTCAAAGTCAAAGACACGGATAAAGCACGCATTGCCCGCAGAGCAGCGCAAGATACCGTAAAAAACTACGACGGTTTCCTTTCCTGGACTGCTTACGAATCCTGCGAAGAAAAAAACCTCTTTGCGGATGTCGTTTTATGGCGAGACCTAAAGACTGCCAAGGAAGCCGCTGAGAAAGTCATAAAGGATCCGGCCTTTGCGGCGATCATGGCAGAGATCGATGGTTTGGTGACCATGTCTCACTACAAGGCCGATCGGGTTGTTGAAGCAGACGCACTAGCTGCTTGACCTTTTGCATGGCGGAATGGGCTGCACATGTGCGTCGTCCATTCCGCCAACCTCGTTGCTATCGCCGGTTATGCCGTTTCATTTTCGGATATCACCGAAGCGACCAGCGCGGAATCCAGATACGCACGAACTCTTGTGATCATTCCGTTTTCATCAAAAGTGCAAACCCAGCAATATTCGTTGTCGAACGGTTTCCCATTATTTGCTGTTGAAAGAGATCGCATTTCAACAATTGCAGAATTTCCTTCGACAAAAATATCGACCACCTGCAAGAGCATGCCTTCTTTCATGATCTTGTTGAGGCGGGCAAAAGTCGCTTGCTGGAAGTCCGCCTTCGAATGATATTTGCCGGCCAATGGATGGGTGCCCATAACCGTCCAATCGACGTCATCGCTCACACGTGAAAAAAATGTCTCTCCGTGACCTGTCTCCAAATTCCGGAACAATTCGCGGATCTCGTTTTTGGAAATCATCTTGTCCCCCTCAAATTCGCATGAAATTTCGATAGTCGGCGATGTAATGATCAATTGTGGCGTCGCCAACTTTACCCGTCAAACCCTACAGACAATATTCGGAAGTCGCAGTAAAGCAGTCCGCAGAACATCCACCGCGCGCGCTTTGGCCAACAAAAAACGCCCCCTGAAAACAGGAGGCGTCGTTTGTAATCGCTGAAAGAGACTTACTACATCGTCGGGATGACGAATTCAGCTCCGTCTTTCAGGCCGGACGGCCAACGGGAAGTCACGGTTTTGGTACGGGTGTAGAACTTGAAACCGTCAGGACCGTGCTGGTTCAGATCGCCAAAGCCGGACTTCTTCCAGCCACCGAAAGTGTGATAGGCGAGCGGCACAGGGATCGGTACGTTGATGCCGACCATGCCGATATTGATGCGGGATGCAAAGTCACGCGCCGTGTCACCATCCCTGGTGTAGATCGCAGTACCATTGCCGTATTCATGGCTGAGTGGCAGATCGAGCGCTTCTTCATAATTCTCTGCACGCACAACGGACAGAACCGGGCCAAAGATTTCGGTCTTGTAGATATCCATGTCCTTGGTGACGTTGTCGAAAAGACAACCACCCATGAAGTAACCGTCTTCGTAACCCTGCATGGAGAAATTACGGCCATCAACGACAAGATTGGCACCTTCGCTGATACCCCGGTCAACCAGGCCCTTGACCCGGGTCAGAGCTTCCTTGGTCACCAACGGGCCAAAATCAACATCGTTGCCAGCGGTATACGGACCAATTTTCAGGGCTTCGATCTTTGGAACCAGCTTTTCGATCAATGCATCGGCCGTGCTCTGGCCGACGGGAACCGCGACGGAAACAGCCATGCAACGCTCACCGGCTGCGCCGTAACCAGCGCCGATCAAGGCATCGGCGGCCTGATCGAGATCAGCGTCCGGCATGATGATCATGTGGTTCTTTGCACCACCGAAGCACTGGGCACGTTTTCCAGCAGCGGTTGCACGAGAGTAGACATACTGCGCAATTGGGGTGGAGCCAACAAAACCGACAGCCTGGATGGTTTCATCATCCAGAATTGCGTCAACAGCACCCTTGTCGCCGTTGACGACGTTGAGGACGCCCGCTGGAAGACCAGCTTCAATCATCAGTTCGGCAAGCATGATCGGCACAGACGGGTCACGCTCGGACGGCTTCAGAATAAAGGCGTTGCCGCAGGCAATCGCGGGACAGAATTTCCACATCGGGATCATGGCTGGGAAGTTGAACGGTGTGATGCCGGCAACAACACCCAGCGGCTGGCGCATGGAGTACATGTCGATGCCCGGCCCGGCTCCCTCGGAGAACTCACCTTTCAGCAAGTGCGGTGCGCCTATGCAGAATTCTGCAACTTCCAAGCCGCGGATCACATCGCCCTTGGCATCCGGAAGTGTCTTGCCGTGCTCACGGGACAGTGCTTCTGCGAGCTTGTCCATGTCGCGGTTGAGCAGATCAACAAATTTCATCATGACGCGGGCGCGGCGCTGCGGGTTGGTTGCAGCCCATGCCGGCTGTGCAGCAGCAGCATTTGCAACGGCTGCGTCCATCTCTGCCTGGGTCGCCAGCGCGACTTGCGCCTGAACTTCACCGGTGGCCGGATTGTAAACATCCGCAAAACGGCCAGACGTACCTTCTACGTGCTTGCCGCCAATAAAATGACCGATCTTCTGCATTTTGCGTTTCTCCCGTGAAGTCGAGGCTCATCAGCACATTGCCACTTGGCCCGCCATGTTTTCAAATCTTGTTGTCGCTTTTATTTTTGCAACAAACAAGCACCAGAATTCCGCATCTGTTGTGCATTTTTTATAGTTATGGCATTTGATAGTCGATGGAACACGGTAGTTCTAAACGCCACAACTTGTCATCCCGGTCGAGGCAAAGCGGACAACGGGTAAGACAGCCAGCAAGAATGAGAGAAACTCTGCGCATGAACTGGGACGATATTCGCATTTTTCTGAGTATTGCCCGAACGGGCCAGATACTGGCAGCTGCTCGTCGGCTCTCTCTCAACCATGCAACGGTTGCCCGGCGGTTGACCGCTTTGGAGGAAAGCCTCGGCACCCGCCTGTTCGACCGCTCGACGTCAGGCTGTGTCCTTACGGAGGCCGGCAGCCGTTTCTTTGAACGGGCAGAACGGATTGAAGCAGAAACATTGGCAGCGGAAGCCGACCTTGGCGGGGACACGCCGGAGATCTCAGGAACAGTACGCATTGGTGCTCCTGACGGTTTCGGGGTCGCCTATCTGGCACCGCGCCTTGGCAAGCTGACAGAAAAACATCCCGGTCTCACGGTACAGCTTGTCCCGGTCCCACGCTCATTCTCGCTCTCCCGGCGCGAGGCTGATATAGCGGTTACCATCGACCGGCCAGACACCGGCCGGCTTGTTGCCGGTAAGCTCGTTGACTATGCCCTTGGTCTTTATGCTTCCAGAGATTACATAGCCACGCGCGGCGCTCCCAACTCCGCTGCCGATTTAAGCGCTCACGATTTAATTGGTTTCGTGGAAGATCTTCTTTATTCACCTTCGCTGAACTATGGCGCTGAATTCAGCAGGGACTGGAAAGCCCGCTTTGAAATTGCTTCAGCTCTTGGCCAGACAGAGGCGGTTAGAGGCGGCGCCGGTATTGGCATCCTGCACGATTTCATCGCGCGCAACGACGCCGACCTGGTCCCGGTTCTACCCGACCTGAAACTCCGCCGCGCCTATTGGATGGTCACGCACGAGAGCTCCCGCCCCCTTCGTCATGTGGCTGCTGTGCAGGAATTTTTGCGCGATCAGGTCGCGCACGACAGAGCAATGTTTGGGTGAAAAATCAACTTTCTAAAGTTCGTCATTCCGGACCAGTGAGGCGAATGCCGATCGCCGATCCGGAATCCAGCTTATATGTGGGAACACAGTGAACTCAGTAATTCAACATTTCAATTTAGAAAGAAGGACGCGTTGACCGCGCGAATGATATCTGGATTCCTGATCTGGTCATGCGGCTTCACCGCAAACCGTCCGGAATGACAGAAGAGACCAACAAGTCTCTACCGCCATTTCTCCGTCGCAGCCAGCCACTCCTGCGTTCGTGCTTCCGGATCCGAGTTTAACGTGATGTCGGTGACAACAGCCGCACTGTCGGCACCGTTTTCAAAGACGCCGGGAAGACGTTCTGGATTCAGACCGCCGATAGAAACAAGAGGCAGGCCACCGATTTGCTGTTTCCACCTGCCAATCTTTTCCAGGCCTTGCGGTGCCCATTTCATTTTCTTCAAGATGGTCGGATAGACCGGGCCCAGCGCGACATATTCTGGTTCAACACTCAGTGCAGTATCGAGTTCTTCACCGTCATGCGTTGAGACGCCGAGGTGCAATCCAGCCTTGCGAATGGCATCAACATCTGCCTCCGCCAGGTCCTCCTGCCCCAAATGGACAAAGTCGCAACCTTCATCGATTGCCAGCTGCCAATAATCGTTGATGATCAACTGGCAATCATGCGTCTCACAAATGGCTTGAGAGGCCATGATTTCTTCGCGCACGACTTCGTCGGATTTGTCCTTGATGCGCAACTGTACAAGCTTCACGCCCAGGGGGACGAGACGCGCAATCCAGTCGGAACTGTCTACAATCAAGTAAAACGGGTCGAGTTTCATTCAAACACTGCCATGCCAATTACAGGGGTGGAAGGAACCGCCATGTCCCGCGGTTCCAGCGGTTGAGCTTTGTAAGCAAGATGTCCAGCCGCGATGGCCCTGGAAAACGCTTCTACCATTGCGACAGGGTCGCCTGCCTTTGCAACAGCGGTGTTCAAGAGCACGGCATCAAAGCCAAACTCCATCACCTGCGCTGCATGAGACGGCCGGCCAAGGCCAGCATCGACAACCAGTGGGACGTCTGGGAAGTGGGCGCGGTAAGCTTTCAACGCATCCGGATTAACCGGTCCCTTGGCAGAACCGATGGGCGCGCACCATGGCATAAGCACCTTGCAACCAGCTTCGAGCAGCTTCTCACCAACGACGATATCCTCTGTCGTATAGGGAAACACCTTGAAGCCGTCTTCGCTGAGAATGCGCGCTGCCTCGACCAAACCGAAGACATCCGGCTGCAAACTGTCGTGGTGGCCGATGACCTCAAGCTTGATCCAATCAGTTCCAAAAAGCTCCCGCGCCATCTTGGCAGTTGTGACAGCCTCCTTGACCGAATGACAACCGGCAGTGTTGGGCAGGACCTTGACGTTGAGATCGCGGATCAATTCCCAGAATTTGCCACTGGATCCACCGCTTGAACTTTCCCGCCTTAGAGAAACAGTCAGGATTTCAGCCCCTGACATCTTCACGGCCTCCGCCAAAACCTTTGGAGACGGATATTGAGCTGTACCCAGCAACAGGCTGGAAGAAATTTTCTCACCATAAAAATCTGGCATGTCTCTCACCCTCCCTGCATTGGCGACAGGATTTCAATTCGGTCTCCATCGGCCAGCACACAGGAAGACCGATCTTCAGCTGCAACAAGTTCGTTGTTATAGGCCGTGGCCAGAAACTCGTGGTCGTATGCCAGTTCATCCAAAAGGGCAGCAAGTGTCGCGCTGGAGGCCTCCTGCGTTTCTCCGTTAATTATGAGTTTCAAAGTCTTTCTCCTGAAGAGCCTCGAAAATTCTATCCGCAGCTTCGCTGGCAAAGTGGGGCGACAGCAAAAATCCATGCCGGTAAAAGCCGTTCATTGAGATTTTGCGCCCGGCAACGGTCACGCGTGGCAGGTTGTCGAAATAGGCAGCGCGCACACCTGTTCCAGTTTCAACGATTTTGGCCTCTGCAAATGCGGGATGCAGGCTGTACGCGGCGTTTAGCAACTCCATCGTCGAACGAACGCTGATCGGACCATCGTCATCACTCTCGATCATCGTGGCCCCAACCATAAAGTGATTGTTCTCTCTCGGGACGATATAGACCGGTATACGAGGATGCAGCATCCGGACGGGACGAGATAGAGCTACTTCAGATGTCTGGAGGATCATCATTTCACCCCGCACTCCCCTCAGCTCCGCGTTGTTTGAAGCCATGCCAGTGCAGTCAGCTTCAATATCCGCATCGACTGTGGCCGTGTTCGAACTAAAGACAAACTGAACACCCAGCATTTCGAGTTTTTCCTTAAGCCTTGTCAGCGCATGACGTGGATCCAAATGCGCTTCCTGCCGAAAAAACAAGGCCTTTGAAAACCTTCCTTCAAGGTCCGGTTCCAAAGAAGCAAGCTCCTCCCCGTCCAGCCACTCATATCCGCTCGTTCGTCCTGCAAACCGGCTCAGTTCGCTCAAATCCCTCGGAGGAGCGACAACAACCGTTCCGTGATGTGTAACCAGACCGGGCGCAAGTTCAGTCCACCAATCGATGGACTTCCGGCCCAGGGTTAGCACTTTTTCTTCTGCGTTTTCCCGTTCACACCATGGTGCCAACATGCCACCGGCAAGCCAGGAAGCATTGCCTGACAATCCGTTACTGATGTCGGCAATTGTTACCTCAGCACCTCGCCTTGTTAGCTCATAGCCAAGCGACATGCCTGCAACACCAGCGCCGCGGATCAGCACTCGCATAGCTGCGCCCCAGCATGAACGCTTCTCATTGAACAGTCTCCAGTGAGCATCGGTTTTCCGGCAAGTGAGTGTTCTCCAACAAGACACAAAGGTGACTTGAAACACTTGATCAGACTGCATTGGAGGTGACTTGGCTACGCCTTCGAAACGGAACGTTATACGCCTGTCAAGAACACCATCCCTTCGCCAGCATGACCTGGATCAGGTTCGTCGGGTCCCCGCACTACGTATCCCAAATACGTTCAGCGGTATCTCAGCCCCTTTTTTGAGGCACCCCGTGTGAAAGTTCTTCTTGCCGCCTGAATGAGGGATCTGTCAAGGCTGACTTCCGGCGGCGCCGCGCGTTACGCGCGTTTTGTGGGAAGGCTGGAGAGAAAGGTCCTGGTGTCGGCAAGCGTTGAAAACCGAAAGACCGTAAGATGTTCAGGAGGCGCGTTGTATATTTTTTCAAGTTTGGCACGCGCACTGGTACGCGTACGAAAAATAAACCGGATGAACTCAACCGTCTGCCAGCTAAAGCGTTCAGGGCACCCGTCCGGCAGATCCGGGCGGCTACGTCCATAGTAGGCCAGCAAACGTTTCAGTACCCTGTAGACTCGCAACCCAACCGGCACGTCCAGCCAGACAAATGTGTCTGCCCGTTCTATTCGTTCGTCATAGGTGCGCGAATGACCGCCTTCGAATACCCATTCGTCCCGCATGTGCACTTCGTGAGTCATGCGGTCCTTTTCGTCTCTGGGCCGTTCTTCCCAGCCGGATTTCCAATGAATATGGTCCATATAAACAACCGGCAAACCGGTACGCTCACCCAAGAGGCGCGCAAAAGTGCTTTTCCCGGACCCGGGACCACCAACAATCATAACGCGTTTCATGAAGCACCATTGGAAGGCGAAGAGAGGCTGCTGTTATACGCATTTTGATATGATTGAACAGGTGAAACAGACTGTTCAATGGACACAGTGACTAACCTGCTCCTATCTAACATACAAAGACGAACATGTTTTGAAGGAGAGGCTGATGAGCTGGCTGAACTGCCCGGATCCGATACCGGGCGTTGCAACAAGTTGCGATCCGATTGACACAATAATCGTCCCACGCACCTCCGACCTTGGCGGATTTTCAGTGAGACGTGCCCTGCCTTCGGCGGGGCGCCGCATGGTCGGCCCGTTTATCTTTTTTGACCAGATGGGCCCCGCAGAACTTCTGGTTGGTGGCGGGATCGACGTTCGACCACACCCCCATATCGGTCTGGCAACTGTGACCTATCTCTTTGAAGGAGAGATGTATCACCGGGACAGCCTCGGCACGGAACTAGCGATCACACCAGGCGCACTCAACTGGATGAGTGCCGGCAAGGGAATTGTACACTCAGAGCGTGAACGGCTGGAACGCCGGCAACAAAAGCGCCCGCTCTTTGGCTTGCAGAGCTGGGTGGCGCTGCCAAAGAACCTGGAAGAAACTGATCCGTCTTTTCAGCATTTCGCGAACGATGAACAACCGGAATTTGCCGACAAGGGCGCTTCGGTCAAATTGATTGCTGGCGAACTTTTTGGCCACAAAGCCCCGGTCAAGACCGCTTCGGAAATGTTCTATGCGGATATCACACTGGAACCAGGCGCAAAAATTCCGCTGGACGCCGGATGGGAGGAGCGTGGCCTTTATACCGTCTCGGGACAAATCAGCATTGCGGGTCAGAGTTTCGATCCGGCGCAGTTGCTCGTATTCAAGCCCACCGACCATCTCGTGATTGAAAACAGTTCTCCAGTACCAGCCCGCTTTGTCGTATTGGGCGGCGAACCGATGGATGGCAGACGGTATATCTGGTGGAATTTCGTTTCGTCCTCCAAGGAACGTATTGAGCAGGCCAAGGAAGACTGGAAACAAAGTCGGTTCGACACTGTACCTGGCGACGCGGAAGAGTTTATTCCGCTTCCTGATCGCCAGGGACCTTGACGCTCCAGCCACTTTCCAGCGGAGGCGCCTGTTTGAAACTATCGGCAGGCCGGATCAAGTCCGGCTCGCCGAAGTCCAATATGATGTTCAGTCTCTGATCAGCAAGCGGATCGTCCGTTAGCTCAGGGTCTTCCGGCGCAACCGACAGGCGGACACCCCGGTGGACCGTTTCCAGTTTCTGGAAATTGGAGATGGCATCTCGAAAACTACTCGGAACGGTCCAGCCATATCGGCCGGCAAGCGCATCAATCACCAACCAGACCGACTCAAGGCCAAGTTGCTTCTGCCGAGCATCTTCGACAACCAGCTTCAATCTCAGGTAATCGATCTTGGCTTCAGACGGACCACGCAGCAAGAAAAACAGCGTCGTGGCTCCATAATCGACACTTGGCGTTGTGATGGACACGAGATCTGAAGCGCATTGCCAGCGCTCTTTCTGAAATGGTGCCTTTTTCCATCCGTAGTTCTCAAGTCCCAGAGAATTCAGCTCGGCGCAAAGTTCACCCGGTTGCCCGAGAAAACTTCTCTTGAGCCTGGCCGCAAGCTCAGGTGTCGGATTCAGCAGCACATTTCTTACTGATGTGTCCAAGGACAGAAGCGGATCACCATAAACAGGAACTGAACCTGCCAATTCTTTTTGTTTCTCTTGCTGTAACTGCCAGTAAACCGCTCCGATAGCGAACCCGGCCATCAAAACAGCCAAGGTACCCCAAAGATAGAATGGCGCTACAAATGGTCTTCGAACTGGCCCAGTTGTCTCGATTGGTTGCTCAAGTTGGCCGCTCTCATCCAGCACATCCATTTCTGGCTCGGCCCAGCGCGGCCCGTCAGTTCGCGTCAAAGAGGGTATCTCTTTGATCGATCCTGTGTTGAGGCGGTTTCCTTTTGCTGCGATCTTGCCAAGAAACTGCCTTGCCTTGTTTGAAAATCCTGTCATTCACCTAAAATCCGCCGCGAACCTTGACAGGTTGGCCATGAGGCCTTGATTTATCAAACCAATATCTTGAAAACGCAACCTGTTCCCTGTCGTCAGGACGCGTCATCCGCGATCTTCACAGGTTCTGCTCTTTATCTGTTTGCAAGTGAAAGTTATCGATGCCATCCAAGTTTGGGTTTCCGAAAGACACTACAGAGCTGCGTCACGAGATAATTGAAACAGCCAGGTCCCTGCCGAAGCTGGGGCTCACGAAGGGGACATCAGGCAACGTGAGTGCCCGAACGAATTCCGGTTTTCTGATAACACCGTCTGGCACGCCTTATGAGAGCCTTGCAGCTGAGAAAATCGTTGCTATGGATTTCGAAGGTCAGTACCGAGGCAACATTCTTCCTTCATCTGAATGGCGCATGCACCTGGATTTTTACCTTTCAAAGCCAGAGTGTGGTGCTGTGGTCCATTGCCATAGCCCGCGCGCATCAGCTCTCTCCTGCCATCGTCGAGGCATTCCAGCGTTTCACTACATGGTTGCACTTGCAGGCGGCGACAGGGTTGAATGTTCTGAGTACGCCAGTTTCGGCACGCGAGCATTGTCAGAAGCAATGATTTCAGCGCTCGGTGATCGCAATGCTTGTCTCCTGGCCAATCACGGGCAGGTTGCTGGAGGCCCTACCTTGAAGAAAGCGCTTTCCGTTGCCGAAGGTGTTGAAGATCTGGCTGATCAGTATCTCGCTGCGCTGGTTCTGGGCGAGCCCGTCATCCTCGGCTCCGAGGAAATGGCGGCGATTTTGCAAAAATTCAAAACCTATGGGAAACAAACGGGTGAGCTGGATCACGGACAGACAGCCGCTTTCGAATTGCCGGTAAGGGTAGATTGACATGCGTTTGGGTATTGACTGGGGCGGAACAAAAATTGAAATCATCGCCCTTTCGAATGAAGGCGAAGAACTTTACCGGCAACGCATCAGCACACCACGTGACGACTATCGAGGTTGTCTTGACGTCGTAAGGCAACTGGTTGCCGAAGCCGAAAAAGAAACCGGTCAGGTCGGCACACTTGGTCTGGGCATTCCAGGATCGCTTTCCCCGAAGACAGGGCTCGTGAAAAACGCAAATTCCACTTGGATGAACGGTAAACCGCTGGACAAGGACCTGGAAGCGATTCTTGACCGAAAGGTGCGCATACAGAACGATGCGAATTGCCTTGCGGTGTCTGAAGCAACTGATGGTGCTGGTGCAGGTGCGCATCTGGTGCATGCAATCATAATTGGAACCGGAAGCGGTTCCGGGATTGCCATCGATGCAAAGGCGCACCTTGGCGCAAACGGCATTGGCGGCGAATGGGGTGGCATTACGGTACCCTGGTTGACGGCTGAGGAATATCCCGGACCAGACAGCTGGATCGGCCACAAGGGGGTGATTGACCGCTGGTGCTCCGGTACCGGATTTCAGCTCGACTACAAGGAAAGGGCAGGAAAGCTTCTCAAAGGCCACGAAATCATGGACCTGAAGCGCTCCGGCGATCCACTGGCATGCAAAGTCTACGACGCCTATGTCAGCCGACTAGCCCGTTCCCTTGCCATGTGCGCCAATCTGCTGGATCCGGATGTTTTCGTTCTTGGGGGCGGCATGTCGAACATCATTGAATTGTATGACGATCTACCGTCGGCAATGGTGCCTTTCATATTCTCAGACACGTTTGAAACGCCTATTAGAAAAGCCCTTCACGGAGATAGTTCAGGTGTCCGCGGTGCTGCCTGGTTGTGGGGTGGAAACGGAGCTTCCTGAGATCCGAAAAGCGCCTCAGGAAGCTGTTCAAGTCAAGCCCGTCTTCGGCCAAGCGTTACCAGGACGACACCAGCCCCGACTGAGGCAGCTGCAGCCAATTTGGCCAGGTTTGGAACTTCGTCGAAAACCAGAAAACCGAGTCCCAGGCCCACTACCGCAGCAACCGATCCGATCTGACTGAGATATACGGGACCGGCAGTTTGCTGCAGTCGGAAATAGAGGCCGTACTGGATCGTGAAGATCAGTGTTTGCCCGGTTAGTAGCCCAATGGCACCGACGGTCCAGCTTGCAGGCAAAACAGGGATGCCCAAAAGTGTTGTGAACACTGCGAGCGCTATAAAACCTGTCGCCATCATGCCAAGCGCAAGATCAATCGGTTTCGCGCCGACCGGCCACCTTATTGTTCTGTAGATGTTGCCGGTTGCCAGAAATACCGGAATGGACAACGCAAACAAAGACCAGAGCGAGGCCTCGTCGGAAAGTTCAGAGCCCGACAGGGCTAGCAGAACACCACCGATCAGACCAAACACAACACCACTGCCCATCATGAGCTGTAACCGCTCCAGGCGCAGAAGAACCGCGATGGCGTAGGTCAGGACAAGCGGAAACGCGAAACTCAGAGAAACGAACCCTGCCCCGACTTTGGGAGCTGCAACAACCGCAATCATGTTTGGCGCAATGAAAAGCAACCCGCTGACCGACAAATAGATTGCCAGACGTTTGCGATTGCCTTTCTCAAGCGAAGTTTCTTTTCCGCTATTTCGGAAAACCGTCCGGGTCACAACAAAAAGGCCCAGCGCTCCGCCGAGCACCGACCACTGTAGCAAGGCAAGCGGGTGCCAGCCGAAACTTGGCGCGGCTTTTGCGAAGATTGTTGAAACGGCAAGGAACCCGCCAACAACGAACAACAGAACAATTGGCTGTTCCAGCGCATTCTTTCCCAGACCGCTCAAATATGGTGCCCCCTCGCCTGGCTTCTTTGCTTCCGTTTTAATTCCAGCGTTCAGCAATTCCGACACTAGACCGTCCTTTCATGTGTGGAGGATATCCCTCCATCGAATTCGAAAAGACAGATAACATTTTTTATCTTGATTTCAAGATACTTTATTTCAAGATTCTTGATGAATCTTGACATTTCCGGGCAGAACAGGAAAGTTCACGGTGTCGAAGCATTTGAAACACCAGTGATTTTCTGGACTTCCTGGTCACCGCACGCGGGTAACAAATGTAGAACCAGTCAACCAACGCCGGAAACATTGAACATGGCTCGCTCTCCCAACGGTTCCAGCAAGGCGCCAGACAATCTATTTGGCGATCCTAAAGACCTACTGATCGACCGCGCCGAGCGCGCCAGAAGGCAATGGCAGAAAGAAATGCCTGAAGTTGCCGACGAACTCATACCAATGGTACTTCTTGGAAGATTAAATGAAGCGGCGCAGGTGATGAGCCGGGATTATCTGGTCCCAGCCTATGCTGAAATTGGACTCAAGACTGGTGAATTCGACGTGCTTGCCACGCTCGTCAGATCCGGCCCACCTTACAAGCTGACACCAACCGAACTTTACCGAAGCACCATGATGAGTTCCGGGGGGATGACGGCCCGGGTCGACAAGCTGGAAAGAGCAGATCTGGTCGAAAGATGCCCGCATCCCGAAGACAGGCGCGCCCTGACTGTCTGCCTCACAGAAAAGGGCCTGAAATTGATCAAAGACATGATCCCGGACTATGTGAAGGCACAACACCAGGCGATCAACGGACTTTCGAATGGCGAGCAATCACAATTGGCAAACCTTCTGGAAAAACTTATCAGGTCGGCCGCCGAGAAAAAAGCACTCTGAACACATCAATTTGCCTTGCCTTAGATGGTTCATCGAACCAATTTCCACGGTAACGCCGTTTTAGGCCTATTGGAAAGGACCGTCATGTTCAAACATTTACTCACCCTCGCATTTTCACTGGTATTCAGCGCTTCGGTCGCCGCGCAAGAGGAGCTGCAGATCCGTGACATAGAAAAAGGGTCCGGAGAAGAAGCTAACGTCGGTGAGACAGTCGTGGTGCATTACACCGGCTGGCTTATGGACGGCACCAAATTTGATTCCAGCGTCGACCGGGGCACGCCCTTCTCTTTCACCCTTGGTGAGCGCCGCGTCATTCCTGGCTGGGAAAAGGGCGTTGAAGGCATGCAGGTGGGTGGCAAACGCGAACTGATCATTCCACCGAGCATGGCCTATGGCGCTCAAGGTGCCGGTGGTGTTATCCCGCCAAATGCAACGTTAAAATTCGAGATTGAACTGCTTGATGTTAAAGCCAAGAAATTTTCTGACATCGGTAATGAAGCACTCAAAAACAAGCTGGCATCGGGTGCAACCGTGATCGATATCCGCCGTCCGGACGAATGGAAGGCAACTGGTGTGATCCCAGGCAGCCATCTTGCAACGTTCTTTGACCCCGGCGGAAACGCCAGTCCGCTGTTCGCTGCAAAGCTTCAGAAACTCGTATCCGCTCCTGACCAGGAAGTCGTTTTCATTTGCCGGACCGGCAGACGTAGCGAAGCATTGTCGGAGTATCTGTCTGAAGAGGTAGGTTTTTCAAACGTTGCGAACGTTGAAGAAGGTATCCTCGGATGGATCCGAGACGGTGGAGAAGTTATCGAAGCAACCATGCCGGAAAATTGCTGGCTCTGCTGACCCAGGCTAATTTCCCGAAGCCAATTCCAAGCTCAGCCTATTGTGGGTCTCAATTACTGGTCCCATGTCCATTGTGACAATCTGCCCATTCTCGACAACCACTTTTCCATGAATGACCGTGGTCTCAGCAGACTGCGGTGCACAGAATACAACGGCTGCGACCGGGTCGTGCAAACCGCCGGCAAATTGCAACGTATTCAGGTCAAGCGTGAAGAAATCTGCGCATTTTTCAGCTTCCAGGGATCCGATATCATCGCGCCCGAGAACTGACGCGCCGCCGAGCGTTGCAAGTTCCAACGCCTCCCGCGCAGTCATCCATTCACCAGCTCTGAGCGGATGTGCCAGCGGCAGCGCCGCATGTTTACCCGGAGCATCTGGAGACTGCAGTCCTAGCTCCAGCCGAGCAAGCAACATCGCCTGCCGAACTTCCATCAACATGTTCGAACCGTCGTTGCTGGCAGAACCATCCACGCCAAGCCCAACTTTCACACCTGCAGCCATGTATTTCTTGACCGGTGCGATGCCGGACGCAAGCCGCATGTTTGAGCATGGGCAATGCGCAGCACCACAGCCCGAGTTGGCAAAAAGCTGGATTTCATTGTCGTCCACATGTATCGCGTGGGCATACCAGACATCAGGCCCGACCCAGTCCAAACCTTCCATCCATTCCACCGGCCGTTTGCCGAACCGTTCCAGCGTGTAGCGTTCTTCATCCAGCGTTTCGCATAGGTGTGTATGCAACATCACGCCTTTGTCGCGCGCAAGACGCGCACTCTCACGCAAAAGATTCTCGGAAACGGAAAACGGCGAACACGGTGCTACGACGACACGCGTCATCGCCCCGAGTGATGCGTCGTGAAATTCATCAATAACCCTGACGGTGTCCTTGAGGATGTCTTCTTCATTCTCGACGCAGTCATCCGGTGGAAGCCCGCCTTTGCTCTCACCAAGAGACATGGATCCCCGGCTCGCGTGGAACCTCACGCCGAGATCGCGTGCCGCCTCAATCTGGTAGTCGACCTTGTTGCCACTTTGAAAAAGATAGGTGTGATCGAATACTGTTGTACATCCCGAAAGCGCCAGTTCGGCAAGCCCGACCAGGGTGCTTGCTCTCGAGGCTTCGGGACAGGTTTTTGCCCAGATCCGGTAATGCGCCTGGAGCCAGGGAAACAGATTGTTGTTTTGAGCTGCCGGCAGATTGCGGGTGAGTGTCTGGTTCAAATGGTGATGCGTGTTCACAAATCCGGGCAGGACAATTTGCCCGGATGCGTCAATGACCCTGTCCGCAGTTTCCGGAAGTTCGCTTGTATGCCCGACTTGCTTGATCAAGCCGTCTTCGGCATAAAGCCCGCTGCCTTGAATTTCTCGGCGCTGCCCGTCCATTGTGACGAGCATATCGGCATTTTTCAGAAGAAGTGTCCGGACCATTGACTGACTTTCGGCAGGAATCGTTCTGAGCTCAGAGACAAAACACAACCTAACCGTTCGAGCCACGCGACACCATGAGGTGAAAAACGAAAGTGTTTCAGGAATTTATTTGAAATCTACTCTTCCAGAGGAGGCATCCTGTTCCATGCGTCCAGGGCAGCAATTTTGTAGGCTTCGGCCAGCGTTGGGTAATTGAAAGTATTTTCGACAAAATACTCAAGCGTGCCTTTGAGGTTCAGCACCGCCTGGCCGATATGAACCAGTTCGGTCGCTCCCTCCCCGACGATGTGACACCCCAGCAAGCGCCGTGTCTTGAGCGAAAAGATCATTTTCAGCATTCCGGTATCAAGCCCCATGATATGCCCACGGGAGGTTTCCCGAAACCGCGCGATTCCGCATTCGTAAGGTATTTCCCGTTCCTTGATTTCTTCTTCGGTCATGCCGATTGTCGAGATTTCCGGCACAGCATAGATCCCATAGGGGAAATATTCCGGCGGATCATAGGCTTGTTCACCAAGCGCATGACAGGCGGCAATACGCCCTTGTTCCATGGACGTGGAGGCAAGACTAGGGAAACCGATCACATCGCCGGCTGCAAAAATATGCGGCACATTGGTCTGAAAGGTCATCGGATCGACCTTAAGGCGACCCCGGTGGTCGACTTCCAGCCCGCAGGCATCAAGGTTCAAGGACGGTGTTGCACCCATCCGGCCTGCTGCAAACAGGATCACGTTGGAACGAATACTGCGCCCGCCTGTCAGCGTGATTTCACAATCAGCAGGTCCGTGTTTTTTGATCGTCTGGACGGTCGCGCCGAACCGCAGTGCAATGCCCCGGTCTCTGAGCTGATGAGTGAAATCTGCAATCAATTCCTTATCCAGGAAATCCAGCATCGTGTCTCGCGGTTCCACCAGCGTGACATGAACGTCGAGTGCAGAAAATATCGAAGCATATTCAACACCAATCACCCCGGCACCGATCACCGCGACGGACCTGGGAAGTTCGTTGAGCTCCAGGATTTCATCACTGTCGAGCACATACTCGCCGTCGAATGGCACATATTCCGGGCGAAAAGGCTTTGTGCCAACGGCGATGACGAAGTTGTCGCCAGTGAACTTGAGAACTTCTCCGGCTTCACCTTCCACTTCGATCTTATGTGGCTCGAGAAACCGGGCTTCACCGCGCATTGTATCAACCTTGTTGCGCGCAAACTGGTGTTCAAGCACCTCAACTTCGTGATCGAGCGTGATGTGCAGGCGTGCACGCAGATCAGCGGCCGTGAGATCTTCTTTGACACGGTAGGACCGACCGTAAAAGCCGCGTTCCCGCCAACCCGTCAGGTTTAGAACCGTTTCGCGCAATGTCTTGGAGGGAATGGTGCCGGTGTGTACTGAAACACCACCAACCCTGCGACCACGCTCCACGACAAGCACGCTTCGGCCAAATTTTGCGGCCTGAATAGCAGCCCGCCGTCCTGCCGGCCCGCTGCCGATCACGATTAGTTCGTAGTGTTCCATATGCCCCTGCACCCTATCCCGGGATTCTTGCAAACTTTAAACCACAACATGGCTGCAAATAAAACGTCATTACAGCGACGCGGAAGCATGAAATGCCGACTGCAACGATGGCAATCCGGCAAGCACCACGCCCTTCAATTTGGTCCATCGTTTGATTTCTCATTGCCTCTCCCGTTCACTTCCGTTATGCATTTCCCCATGAAGATTATCGTGAAAGCAGCATGGTGGTGGCGCGGCGCAAAATAGGCGGCCAGCGATCAGTCATGCTCTGAACGGATCATAGATCAAACCAAAGGCCGCTGCGGGATACCGCTGGCGGCCTTGGTGTTTTATAAGGCCGTCAACATTCCACTCGGCCACCAGAAACGGGAACTAAAAGACCATGCCTGCATTGGCAGACCAGACTTTTGAAACGACTGGCGGGATTACTATCCTGCGCACGTCACGTCCCTCCGATTATGAAAGCGGAACGTCTGAGTGGATTGATCGGCTGGACACTGAGCGTGGGGCGGTTCTGGCTTCGTCTTACGAATACCCGGGACGATATACACGCTGGGACATGGCGCTGGTCAACCCGCCTCTGGTACTGGAAGCAGCTGACAGAACTGTTGAAATCCGCGCCTTGAATGACCGTGGCAAGATCATTATGCCGGCAATCATCGATGCGCTGAGGTCACACGAAGACATTGAATCCTTTGAAGCCACTGAAGAACGGATAGACCTGACAGTCAAGAAAGCTGATCGTCTGTTCAATGAAGAGGAACGCTCCCGTCAGCCGTCCACATTTTCCGTTGTCCGTGCGCTGAAGGAATTCTTTGCCTGTGACGATGACCAGCTTGGGCTTTACGGTGCGTTCGGCTACGACGTGGCTTTTCAGTTCGAACAAATCGACCTGAAAATGCAACGTCCGGACGACCAGCGGGACGTGGTTCTGTTCCTGCCCGATGAAATTCTTATCGTCGATCACCATGGCAAACGCGCTTATGTGCTGGAGTATGATTTTGTGGTGAACGGCAAGACCACCAAAGGTCTTGAGCGAACGGGTGAAAAACAACATTACACACCCGCCAACCGTGACCCGGGTCGCGGTGATCACGAGCCAGGCGAATATGCAAAGCTGGTTGAAAAGGCGAAGGACTATTTCCGGCGCGGCGATCTCTTTGAAACCGTTCCAGGTCAGGTTTTCTATGAGCCTTGCGCCAATCCGCCATCGGCTGTTTCCCGAAGGCTCGCGCAGATCAACCCCTCCCCCTATTCCTTTTTCTTCAACCTCGGCAACGAAGAATATCTCGTTGGTGCGTCACCGGAAATGTATGTCCGCGTGACCGGTGGCCGGCGCGTGGAAACCTGCCCGATATCCGGCACGATCCGCCGCGGCAAGAACGCGATCGAAGACGAAGCACAAATCAGGAAGCTTCTGAATTCCGCGAAGGATGAAGCCGAACTGACAATGTGTTCCGACGTTGATCGCAACGACAAGAGCCGTGTCTGTGTTCCAGGCTCCGTCAAGGTCATAGGTCGGCGCCAGATCGAAATGTACTCGCGGCTGATCCACACCGTCGATCATATCGAAGGCACCTTGCGTGAAGACATGGACGCGCTGGACGCATTCCTCTCCCACACATGGGCCGTCACGGTAACCGGCGCGCCCAAGCGTTGGGCGATGCAATTCATCGAAGAAAACGAGAAATCTCCCAGAGCCTGGTACGGCGGTGCGATTGGCGCGGTGTTGTTCAATGGCGACATGAACACCGGCCTGACGCTTCGAACCGTGCGTATCAAGGATGGCATGGCGCAAATTCGCGCTGGCGCTACGCTGCTCTACGATAGCAACCCGGAAGATGAGGAAGCTGAAACGGAACTCAAGGCAGAAGCGATGCGTGCTGCTGTCAGGGAAGCCGGTCTTGCCACCAAATCAACTGAAGTCCGCGACGAGAACAAGCCCGGCAAGGGATTGAAGATCCTGCTTGTCGATCACGAAGACAGCTTTGTGCACACGCTGGCAAATTATTTCCGCCAGACCGGAGCTGATGTGGTGACATACAGGTCGCCTGTGGCCGATCATGTCTTCCATGATGTCAATCCGGATCTGGTTGTGTTGTCGCCAGGACCAGGCAATCCGCAAGACTTTGATTGCGCGGCGACAATTGGCAGAGCGCGAGCCCGGGCACTGCCGATTTTCGGCGTCTGTCTTGGCCTTCAGGCACTCTCTGAATATTTCGGCGCGGATCTTGGCCAGTTGGATACACCGATGCACGGCAAGCCTTCACCGATCAGTCTTTCAGGCAACTCGATGCTCTTTGAAGGTCTGAATGCCCCTGTCGTCGTCGGCCGGTACCATTCGCTTTTTGCCAAAAGGGACACACTCCCCGCCGATCTTCGCGTAACTGCAGAAACAGATGACGGTGTGGTCATGGCAATCGAACACCAGAAGGAAGCGATTGCGGCTGTTCAGTTCCATCCTGAATCGATCATGTCACTGGATCAGGAAGCCGGTCACAAGATCATCGAAAATGTTGTGACGCGGCTGGTCGCTGCGAAGGATCAAGACGTGGCGGCTGCTTCGTAAAAATGCCGTGGCCACAAGTGGCTGTGTAAGCTATAGCTGCAAGCAGTAATTTATGGAGATTTTCTTTGCATACTCTGCTTGCAGCACTCGGCATTCTTGCCGCCGCCGCTTTTTGGATCTATCGAAATCGTCAATCCGTAGACAGTCCCCAAGACGTTTCTGATGCCCCACAGGACCTAAAAGCTGCCGCACTCAAATTTGGGTATCGCCCCTATCCCGATCAACACGCTTCCGAATGTGTAGATGACCCCAGGATCACAGGCGCTGCCGTTCTCGTGCTTGTCGCCGAAACGGATGGCGGTATATCAACGGCGGAACAAGTTGCTATCCTTCAAAAGCTTCAAACCGTCTTCCAGATGTCCGGTTCTGATGCAGATGAATTGTTCATGTTTGCAAAATGGCTCGCGAGTCAGAACAACAATCCCGATGATATGATCCAGCGACTTATAAGGCGGACAGTAGACCTTGGCGGCCGGGACATACTGCCGGACATGATTGCCATGGTCCGCGCCGTAGGCGAAGCAGACACTGGTACGATAACCGATGATACGGCCCAGGTGATCGAAAAGCTCAAACAACTGAGCGGTTGAGCCGTTTATTCAGACGAACTCGTTGAAGTTTCAAGTTTTCGAGTGTGTATTGAAAGCTCGAGACGTTTTGTTTCGTCATGTCCCGCGATTGCAAAAGCGAGTTGATTAATACTTCACAACAGAGTTCTATTGGAAAAGACGGACTTTTTTGTCCGTCGTTCGCGTTCGAATAGTACAATCACTGAGTCTGTTCTAACAGCCTCTGGGAGACATGATGACAAGTAACGCCAGATGGTTCGGCAATTGGCTTACGCATCTTTGCTCGAACCCTATAGGCGCTATGACGGCCATCGCTTTGATCGCCCTGCCGCAGTTACTCTCAACAGCCGATGCACAAGACACGACACGGCTGCAGAACCATATTCTCGGAATTGGCAATTGCCCCTTGTGGAATCCGCAGTCCGGGGAAGTGTGCAAGCATAGCCTTGAAAAGGTCGTCGAAGCTTTGGCACCGCGCGTCGACTCGGGACCGGACCACATGCATCTGCTGATCAACGAAGGTGCGAGTGCCGCAGCGCTCAAGCGGAAAGCAACCGAGCTGTCTAATCAGCTGGGAGAGCGTGACCGGCTTATCATTTATGCAAATTTGCCACTCGGGCTTTCCGAGAAGGAAAAAGACAAAGACGCTCCAGGATATGTGCTGGAATTGTGGGCTGAGAAGAAGCCGGAATCCTCTGTCGATGCCATCAGCAGCGGAACATGGATTTCCGCATCAGCCTTTGCCGGGATGTTACATACGATACCTGCAGCAGAAGTTATTCTGATCCTCGACACAAACAATTCTCACGCAATCAACATGCTTCTGCTTGATGGTCATAACGTCGACCTGAAGGAAAGACCCGAAGCCCTGGTTTCTTCCTCAGGAGCAGGACAGGTCGCCAATTATTCCGCAGATCGAACCATCTCATTGTTTGCCAAACATCTGGCACTTGCTCTTCAAGAGACGGACGGTTCACTGTTGGAAATCATGTCGATTGCAGCTGCGGGAACGCGGCAGGCGGCAATCCCGATTTGCGCTGCATTGATGGAGAACCTTGCGCAATCCGGGACGCAAACTGCTAATTGCGCCCAAATTCCGGAAATTCATGACCCCGACGACCTGCTGTCGAGAACAATGCTCGTTCCATTGGTAGAATCCAGCCCAAACTAAAGTCAGGTTGGATTTCCGTCTGTCATAACGACATCACAAATCAGCTGTTGCCAATTTTGGAGCTACCCGCAGGGTTCAAGCCAACCACTTTCAATTGTCAACCAGACGCTGAAACAGGTTCTACACACTGTTGCAACGCAGCTGACTGGACGGTTCCGTTGGCTTTTGCCTCGGCGTTTCGGGTTCTTGGTATCCCTTGCAGTCGTGCAGCAAGCCATTGCCAGTCGTCTTCATCCACGCTTACGAAACCCGGCTCCCGTTTCGGCGTTGCCGGTTCAATATTTTGTCCGGTCAGCTCACCAATTGCAAAACTGAAAACGTATCCTGGTGTCAGGCCCATTCTCAGGTCCGACATTACAACCCGGTTGTCGATGAGATCCGATTTGTAAAAACCACGGCTGAACCAGTTCAATTTCTGGAAGGCATCCGTATCCTCCAGACAAGCGACCAGTTCCGGATTACGCGGGTGAGAATAGATTTCGGCCGGTCCATCAGTGTCAAGTAGCGAAATATAGAGGTTCTCATATCGATCCTCGCTCAGACCGATCACCTTCCAAACAAGAACATTGAATGGCGACGCAATTGCATAGATCTTGTCAGGCACCCCACCATTTTCTTCAAAGATCGTGCGCGCCTGGGCTTCCACGCGATGCTGGATGACCACACTAAGACCCATGTAGGCCGTGGTGATTGCAAGGACGCCAATCACTCCATTGCGCAGTCTGGTGGTCCAGGTCTTCTTGCAAAGCGCCCAGATCACCACCCCGAGCAACGGCAGTGAATAGAGCGGATCGATGATGAAGACAGACCCGACACCGACAGGATCAGGATAAAACGGCCAGAATATTCGAGTGCCATAGACTGTCATGGCATCGATCATCGCGTGTGTTGAAAGGCAAAGAAACACCGTGACCCAGACCAGCCACCTATGGTCTTTCAAACCCTTGAACAGCCATCGCAGCCCCTCCCCTATGAAAGGTGCGGCCAGTGCATGTACGAAGACCGAGTGGGTCCAGCCGCGATGATAGACGAAGCTGTCGATCGGATCGTCAAAGGGAAGAAAAACATCCAGATCCGGCAGGGTACCAAGAGCGCCGCCAATCAGCGCTGCCTTGCGCGGTCCAAGTGTTTTACCAAGGAAAGCGGTTGAGACCGCCGCGCCCAGCACAAATTGAGTAATTGAATCCATTAATCCGCCAGCTGCCCCGTCCCTGCAAGTTAGCGGGTTATGTGAGCATTTGCTGCGTCGAAGGCAATAGCTTGATCTACTTTTCGATGAATATGATAGGGTTCATAAAAGAGGCGGGAGCAAAGTCCCGCCTCTGTGACTAAAATTTTCACCAGTTTCAATCAACTTCGCGAATAGCACCCTTTGAAGCGCTGGTGGTCATGGCTGCATAGGCGCGCAGAGCCTTGGTCACCTTTCGCTTGCGCGTTTCAAGAGGTTTCCAGGCGGCATCGCCCTTTTCGTCCATGTTTTCGCGACGTGCATGCAGTTCAGCCACGGTGAGATCGACGTCGATTTTCCGATTTGGAATATCGATGATGATCATATCGCCATCTTCAACAAGGCCGATGGCACCACCTTCAGCTGCTTCTGGCGAAATGTGGCCGATGCCAAGTCCCGAGGAGCCGCCGGAGAAGCGCCCGTCCGTGATCAGCGCGCAGGCCTTGCCGAGGCCTTTGGACTTCAGATAGCTGGTCGGATAGAGCATTTCCTGCATACCAGGACCTCCACGAGGCCCTTCATAGCGGATCAGGACGACGTCGCCTTCCTTGATCTTGTTAGTCAGGATGGCAGAAACCGCGCTGTCCTGGCTTTCAAAGATCCTGGCCGGACCTGAGAACTTCAAGATACTCTCATCCACGCCAGCCGTTTTCACAACGCAGCCGTCTTCCGCAATATTGCCGAAGAGAACCGCAAGACCACCGTCCTTGCTGTATGCGTGCGCGCCTTCCCGGATCACACCGGACTTGCGGTCGAGATCCAGGTCATCCCAGCGGCGATCCTGGCTGAAGGCCTCCTGGGTCGGCACACCGCCTGGTGCTGCCTGAAAGAAATTATGCACGCTTTCAGAATTTGTCTGGCGTATATCCCAACGGGCGAGAGCTTCCCGCATTGTCGCTGAATGCACAGTAGGTACGTCAGTGTGCAAGAGACCGGCCCGGTCCAGTTCACCGAGAATACTCATGATGCCACCAGCCCGGTGCACATCTTCCATGTGAATGTTTTCAACTGCAGGCGCGACCTTGCAAAGAACGGGCACCTTTCGGCTGAGCCTGTCGATGTCGTCCAGATTGAATCCAACTTCACCTTCGTGGGACGCCGCCAGCAAATGCAGGATCGTGTTGGTCGACCCACCCATGGAAATGTCAAGGCTCATGGCGTTCTCAAACGCGCTGAAGGTGGCGATATTGCGTGGCAATACGCTTTCATCGTCCTGCTCGTAATATCGTTTGGCAAGGTCCACGATCAAATGACCCGCTTCAACAAACAGGCGCTTACGGTCTCCGTGGGTGGCAAGTGTCGAACCATTGCCTGGCAATGCCAGACCCAGGGCTTCCGTCAGGCAATTCATGGAATTGGCTGTAAACATGCCCGAACACGAGCCACATGTCGGACAGGCGTTCTGCTCCATGGTAAGCACGTCTGCATCCGACACATTATCGTCGCCCGCGGCGATCATGGCATCGATCAAGTCGATGGACTTGGCCTCACCGTTTTCCAGAATAACCTTGCCCGCTTCCATCGGCCCGCCGGAAACGAACACGACCGGAATGTTCAGCCGCATGGCAGCGTTCAGCATGCCTGGAGTGATCTTGTCGCAGTTGGAAATACAAACCAGCGCATCTGCGCAATGGCCATTGACCATGTATTCCACAGCGTCGGAAATCACTTCACGTGACGGCAGCGAATAAAGCATGCCGTCGTGACCCATAGCGATGCCGTCATCAACTGCAATCGTATTGAATTCCTTGGCAACGCCACCAGCTTTTTCCACTTCACGGGCAACCAGCTGACCCAGGTCCTTCAGATGCACGTGACCCGGTACGAACTGCGTGAACGAATTGGATATCGCGATGATCGGCTTGCCGAAATCATCGTCTTTCATACCGGTGGCACGCCATAAGCCGCGTGCACCAGCCATGTTACGGCCGTGAGTGGAAGTTCTGGAACGATACGGGGGCATATGTCTCTCCCTACGCTTGCAGTCAGCATGCATGCTTCTGCGGCCTAACGCCGGCTGCGGCAAGCAAGTTTCTGCGCCCTAATTACATCTTGATATCGGGTGTGACAGGTTTTTGAAAAGAGGGAAAGGCCAGAATATTCAAAAAGAGTACGCTCCGGTACGGTTAGCTTTTTTCCCGCAGAAACTGGCTATTTGTGATGGCTCGTAGCAATCAAAAATCCTTTCAGACCGCCGTATATTTCGCAAGATTTTCTGCGCCCGACTTCGTTTATGGTCGAATATCGAGTTTGCCCATATCTCAAAGGTAGCACGACACACTCATGCATTCAGGGCTTGCATCTGCCCCTACGCATGCGCGATGGTTTTGAACCATCTCGGGCAAAATAGATTGCCTGCAGTTTCGATGCCCTAGGTAGATTTGCGTTTAAGGAGGCCACTTTGCTGATTCTGCTTGCCGTATTGGCCGCCATGTTCGGATTTCTTTTCGGCACAGATATTGGCGTGATTTCCGGCGCCCTACCATTTCTCACCAAGGAATTTTCGTTCACGGCGCAAAGTGAAGGCTTCATGACCGGGGCAGTCCCTTTTGGCGCCATCTTTGGGGCTATCCTGGCTCTGCTGACTGTGGACCGTTTTGGTCGACGCCCTGTCCTCATCTTCAGCTCACTATTGTTTGCGGCAGGATCATTGGCTGCTGCACTGGCGCTTGGAGTGTGGTCACTCACGGCAGCCCGGCTAATCATCGGCATGGCCATCGGCGTCTCCGCACTTGTGGCCCCGATGTATCTGGCCGAAATCGCACCCGCGCGAATTCGCGGAGCGGTCGTATCCGCATTCCAGTTAATGATCACCATCGGGATTCTAGCTGCCTTTGTTGTCGATTGGGCTTTTTCCTATTCAGGATCCTGGCGCTACATGCTGGGCTTCAGTCTCATTCCCGCCTGCATATGCCTGGCAGGCGTGCTAAAGGCACCTGAGAGCCCACGTTGGCTTGTGCTCGCCGGTCGTGAAAAGGAGGCCAAGCACGTCCTCAAGTCGGTTCAGCCGGACATCACGGACGACAAGCTCGGCAAGATCGTTGACGAAATTGAAAGCAGCCATCCGGAGGACCCGGCTGAAGAAAGCTGGAGCAAATTCAAAGATCCACGCCTGCGCGGCCTGCTGATATTTTCGGTCGCCGCCTTCTTTCTTCAACAATTCAGCGGGATCAATGTGATCCTGAACTATGCACCGCAGATACTTGAAAAAGCAGGCTTAAGCGGCATAGCAAACGAACTGATTGCAACAGCTGGGATCGGTGCACTGAACGTCCTGGTGACACTGATATCGATGGCGGTCGTCGACAAGATTGGACGACGCCCTTTGTTCATTTTCGGCTTTGCCGGTGCTTTCGTGAGCCTCGTTGTCATCTCGGTACTATTCGGGCTGGACAATGCGAATCTGGCGTGGCTCACGCTCGTTGCGCTCTTTGCGTTTATCTTCTTTTTCGCAATCAGCCTTGGCCCCCTGCCTTGGCTCTATATGTCGGAACTTTTCCCACTCGCTCTCAGGGGTAAGGGCATGGCCGTTGCATCGGTATCAAACTGGGTCTGCAATTTTCTCGTTGTTTTCCTGTTTCCGGCTCTCGCAGCAAGTCTTGGAGAATCCATGACCTTCGGGCTTTTTGCGCTGTGCTGTGCATTCGGCCTTTGGTTCGCCTGGTCTTTCGCGCCGGAAACACGAGGAATTTCTCTGGAAGAAATTGACCAGTCGATTGCAGAGCAGCGAACAGGGAACGCCATCGCCTAGAGTGCTCCCGCAGGGCGCAGTTGCTACCTAGAGCACTGCGTCGGCGTCTGTCTTGCGATCATATGAAATGCACGGGTAAACGCTGCCTGGAGGAACTTAAAAGAAAGCCGGTGCAGGCGAATGCCCGGCACCGGCTATCCTTCAGACTGCCCGGAGGGTGTGGATGTCAGACAGTCTGAAACGGATTGGCTCTATTCCGCAGCGACGGAACTTTCTGCCAATGTCGGGTAATCCGTGTACCCTCTTGAGTCGCCGCCATAGAGCGTGTCCGGATCTAGCGCATTGAGAGGTGCGTCCCTTTCCAGTCTTTCAGGCAAGTCCGGGTTGGAGATAAACGGTCGGCCAAATGCGACCAGGTCGATGTCACCATCGTCAACCGCCGTAATAGCTGAAGCGCGGTCGTAACCGTTATTCCCCATCTTGGTGCCATCGAAAAGCGAGTAAAGCGCTGAGAGGTCACCGCCTTCCGGGATGTCACGCGGGCCACCGGTCTGTCCTTCCACAAGGTGAAGGTAGGCAAGCCCATAACCATTCAACTGCTTGATAACGTGGGCAAATGTGGATTGCGGCGCGCTGTCTGCAATTTCATTGGCGTTGGAAAATGGGCTTAGGCGAATACCGACCTTACCGGCGTCCCAAACGCTCAGCACCGCATCCATCACTTCGCGCAGAAAACGTGTCCGATTTTCTAGTGAACCGCCATATGCATCTTCACGCTTGTTGGAACCGTCTCTTAGAAACTGATCGATCAGGTAGCCGTTGGCCGCATGGATCTCGATCCCGTCAAATCCGGCTCGCTTGGCGTTTTCCGCTGCCTTCCGGTAGTCCTCAACAATTCCCGGAATCTCGGCGGCATCAAGTGCACGCGGTGTTGGCGTGTCGACAAATTGCGTTCCGTCAAAGGTTTTTGATTTGGCGGCGATAGCTGATGGAGCAACGGGATCTGCACCACCCGGCTGCAAGACAGGGTGAGAAATCCGGCCCACGTGCCAGAGCTGGATGACAACTTTACTGCCTTTTGCATGAATTCTGTCAGTTACCTTTTTCCATCCTTCAACCTGTGCATCGGAGTAGATCCCCGGCGTCCAGGCATATCCTTTGCCTTGCGGTGAAATCTGCGAGGCCTCGGTAATGATGAGCCCTGCTCCGGCGCGCTGACCATAATATTCAGCTTGCAATTCGAACGGGCTATCGTCTTCAGCCCGAGCCCGATTGCGGGTCAAAGGCGCCATGACCACCCGGTTTTTCAGATCTATTGATCCGGCTTTGGCCGGTGTAAACAGCTTTGTATCAGACATTCTCAGCATTCCTTTTAACTGTCGATCGACCTGTTTCATTCTATGTTTCGGACCAATCAGTCCATATTTAAGCCAGCGGACAAAAATCCTTATTGATCACACTGGCGGTGAGGAACCTTCTAGGTAGAAAGCACCGATCTTGCTTGTTTCAGGGTATTCGCGATCCGGTCTGAGGGTATTCCGGCTTTTCTCAAAGCCAGTGTCCCGATCGCTAGTGATGAATAAGCGCTTGCCCTGTCCCGAACATCATTCGGGTTCTGAGGATCAATGATGTGCGCAAAGATTTCTTCGATATTTTCCAGATGTCTGCGGCCGATCTCAGCGACCTTCTCGTCGTGCGGCGCAAGTTCGGTAATGCAGTTCACAAGCAGACATCCCTCCTGCCCGCCCTGGGGGTTGGACAGTGCCATCATCATTGCTTCAATCGCATCACCATCGGCAGTGTCTGCAACTTCTTTCAGCCGTCGTATGCCGGTTCTGGAGTAGTGCTCCAAGGCTCTAATGAAAAGCGACTGCTTGCATCCGAAGGCACCGTAAAAACTTGAACGGCTGAGCCCCATGGCCTTGGTCAGATCATCAAGAGATGTTGCTTCAAAACCTTTTTGCCAAAACTCCTTCATCGCTGCTTCAAGAGCAGTTGCCTCGTCAAAGTTCCGAGGTCGCCCGGGGCCGGAAGCCCGTCTTTCGGACGAGGATGTATGGGTCTGGGTTCCTGTCATGCCCCTTGATATGGACTGCGTAGTCCACAATACAAGAGGTCAGTCACTGTTTTTGGACTGAACGTTTCATATATCAGTCAATCGAGAGGACGCATCCATTTGTTACATCCGGCAGGAGCCCGAATAGGCGTCGCCAACATCGTCAAATACGCGGGCAATCGCTTCCATTTCATAAAGCCTGCTAGTTCGGCGCACCCCTTCCACCAGATAGAAATCCTGGATCGGAAACTGGTTTGAATTGAACCGGAAGTCACCGCGAACGCTCTCGAATGGCGCAGCGCTGATGGCTGAAATAAGCGCTTCCTGGTCCTTCACACCGCCTGTCAGCTCAAGAGCGAAATGAATAAGCTTTGCAGCATCATAGCCCTGCGCCGCATAGACGGAGGGTTCATACTTGTAGGATCGGCCGAACTCCCGCACGAACCTTTTGTTGGCTGGATTATCCAGATTCGGCGCCCAGTGTGACGCGGAAAACAACCCTTCACCCTTCTCGGTTACGTGAGGCATCGCGAGTGAATTGAGCGTGCGCGCAGAAAGAAATGGAATAATGCCTTTCAATCCGGACGTATGAAACTGCTTGATCAATTCGACGCCAGCACCGCCCGGCACGAAAGCATAGACTGCATCTGGCTCAATCTCGGCGAGCTGATCGAATTCTGCCGAGAAATCCGTTTGACCGAGCTTCGGGAACAGTTCTCTGGCTATTTGTCCCTTGAAATGACGTCTGAACGCAGCGACAGCATCGCGCGCAGCCTCATAATCCGGGGCGATGGTCACGACCTGCTGATACCCTTTCAAACTGGCATAGCGTCCCATCGTTTCATGAACCTGGTCATCCTGTGAGGCGGTGGAATAGAAATACCGGCTGCAGTTTCGTCCCGCTATGGGAGCTGGCCCCGAATGCGTTCCGATAAAAAGTGTCTTTGACCGCACCACTGGATCGTGGACAGCAAGCATAACCTTGGAAAAATTCACACCGACCAGAACATCAATCCCGTTCTGTTCGATCAGTTTGGTCACTTCCCGGACAGCGTGATCCGGATCAAGCTTGTCATCAACAACGAGAACGGTGGTCTCAAGACCGCCAAGCGCACCATTGGATTGATCGACCGCCAGCATGAAACCGTCGCGCATGTGTTCGCCATAGATTGCGGCGGGCCCTGATAGCGTTGCCATGAAGCCAATTCTGAGTATTTTTGCTTCCTCGGCATTTGAAACCTGGCAAGCGAGCAAAAGCACCGCAAGCGTCCCTGAGGTTTTGGCAATTAACTGCGTGATCCAGCGGTTCATGTTGTTCTTCCGTCAGAGTCTGTCCCTGACTTTTTTGATCGCAGCGGTTGATGCGCGCTCATGCAGGAACGTTTCTGCGAGTATCATCTCCGAAACAGGTTAGGCTTTTGCAAACGCCACATCATCAAACCGAATATCTCATCACACCTCGGTCACATTTGCCGCAAAATTCCCCAGAGACGCCGTATTCCGGCCCGTGTGCAGACGCATTAAGAATCATTAATACCCACCTACCCAAACCGGCAACCGCTCTGAGCGCGCGAACCGCTGATCCAGGAGGGCCAAATGTATTCTGTAACCGCGCCAGCCATTGATTGCGACATTCAATCAGGCAACCGACCGGACAATGCAAATCAAAAAAAAGAAACCAAAACACCGAGCTCCGAATTGATTATCGGAGCTAAATCAAACAGCCGACGAGAGTTCAAATCAGTCGAACCTGATGAAATCGCGGCAAAAATTCTTCAAATGCATGTTGCAGCGGACGTTCCGATAGACTCTGAAGCCTCCCGGCCCAAATTGGTCGATGGTGAGGAAGACCCGAGTTTTGAGATGCCAGGCATCCTCCTCAGACCGCGCAAGGAACCATTGCTGGAAAGCCAGTCAACAGCAAGCGCAACCGAAAAGACATTTGAACCTAAAGTCGACGTGCTTCGCAAGAATGGGCCGAGTTTCAAGGCCCTGCTCCTGAGCACGTTCGTGGTCGCCGGCGCTGGCGGCGGTGCACTGGCTCTTGGAATGGCCGGCTTGATGCAACAAGACGATTCTACCAGCCGTTTTGTCGAAACCGAGCTCATAACGCCTTCACACACGATTGAAAGCCTGATTGATGCAGACACTCTCTCGTCTGCCCAAGGCAGCAGCAAAAGTACCCTTTCACCGAGTGCTTCATTCTCAGCGGCAGCAACATCGCGGCAGGTCGCGGTTGCCAAGCAACGTATCCGAAACGCGTTTGCTGTCGGGAATACCGGCAATAATTCGCTAGCGCTTTCCGACCTGAAGAAGAACCACTCCGATGGTCTATCCGACGAAAAAGCGCAGGAACGGCTGGCCCGAATTGGAACCTCCGACGCGGCAAGAGCCTCATCGCGCGGCGTAAACCCCTATCCGCAATTTGCGAGCACCGCGCGGGATATACCGCTTCCGCGTGATTTTAAAGGTCAGAGGAGCCCTGTCAGGACCGAGCAGATTAAACGATCACAGGCCAGCAACGACCTCAGCGGTGCTGCGGCGAAACAGGCACCACAAACACCAACGACAGAGACAAACGCGGATGTCTCATTTCCCAACGTCGGCAAAATCCTTGCGTCTGTGAACTTCAGAAATTCCGAGGACAAGGACGCAACGGTTCTTGCGGTCATTCCAGAAAACACGGAAGTTCGCTTCGATGAATGCGGCACCTGGTGGTGCGGCGTTCTCTATGATGGCCGGACCGGTTACGTTGGGCAGAAATACCTGGAAAGAACAGCTCAAAAGGTCGAATGAGAACATAGCCGGTAGAGGCTTGTTAAACCTGCAACGCTAGACTTCTTTCCAATTGCTTTTGTGATCGGCGCAAGAGCGAAGACCGCCAGTTTCGACATGGCGCGCAGGAGACAGATGATGGCTGACCTCAAATCGAGCGGTGTAGCAGCAACGCTGGCAATAGCGGGCTGCCTTTCCCTTTCCCTGTCACCTGCCTTCGCAGACGGCACAGACTGCGTTGTCTATGCGACGGACTATGCAAACGCGCGCATGGGCAGCGGAGATATGGTCGGCGACGTGGTTTCCGGTGGCATGACCGGTGCTGTTGCTGGCGGCGCGTGGCGTGGCCCTTCCGGTGCAAGAAGAGGTGCTCGCGCTGGTGGAGCGCTTGCCGTGATGGACAATCTTGGGTCAATGCCCGGAGGTTGGCAGGCACTTTATGACATGGCCTATCAGATGTGCCTCCAGCAAACGTCTGGAGTGACAACCGCCCCCTACCCCGCTCAGCCATACTACCCGGCGTCACCTAACCTCCCGGCACCGCCCCCGGACTGCCGGTCTTCCGCTTCCGTGAATGCACCCCTGAAAAGAACGCCGAACGGCGGCATCATCGCAGGCTCCAGCTTCGGAAACTGCCCTTAAGATGCACCTAAAACCCCTTCAACGTCGTGGAAGACGCGGCAACGCTCTGTTTGACCTGTTGACCTTCTGAGCGAAGCGCAGTCAACTATGGCGAATTTCGGAAGGCTTTTCCTTCTTTCGCCCATACTGACGACAGGACGTTACATGATCCGCCGTGCGCTATTCTCTTCTAAAATTACAGCCTTTGCCCTGACCGGACTTTGCCTTGCCGCAACACCCTCCATTGCGCAGCAATGCGGTGGCGATTTCCGCCAGTTTCTGGGCGGCGTCAAACAGGAGGCTGTGGCCAAGGGCCTTTCCGCACGCGCGGCGGACAAAACACTTGCGGGTGCCCAGATCGACAGAAAGGTACTTTCTAGAGATCGCGCCCAGGGTGTTTTCAAAATGACCTTCTTGGATTTTTCCAAACGTGTGATCTCCGGCTACCGCATGAAAAACGGCGCGGCGAACATGAAAAAATACGCCGGCATTTTTGACCGGGTGAAGCGCGAGTATGGCGTTCCAGCTCCTGTCATCACTGCCTTTTGGGCATTGGAGACCGACTTTGGAGCTGTTCAGGGTGATTTCAACACCGTCAATGCACTCGCAACGCTCGCACATGATTGCCGCCGCCCGGAACTGTTTCGTCCGCAACTGATTGCCGCGATCGAGATGGTCCAGCATGGCGATCTGGATCCCCAACGCACGACAGGAGCCTGGGCTGGTGAAATCGGGATGGTGCAGATGTTGCCCGAAGATATCATCAAATTCGGTAAAGACGGTGACGGTGACGGACATGTACGCCTGAAGAAAAGTGCTCCGGACGCAATCTTGACTGCTGGCGCTTTCATTAATCACCTCGGATGGCGCGCCGGTGAGCCCTGGCTGCAGGAAGTGACCGTACCACAAAACCTGAACTGGGCTGATTCAGGCCTTGGCAAAACCAAATCTGGCGCTCAATGGGCCGCGCTTGGTGTTCAATCGCGCTGGGGGAAGATCTCCTCCAACCTGCCGGCTTCGCTGCTGTTGCCACAGGGGCGCAAGGGGCCAGCTTTCCTCGCCTATCCAAACTACAACATCTACCTGGAATGGAACCAGTCGTTCATCTACACGACGTCTGCAGCCTATTTCGCCACCCGTCTTGCCGGCGCACCGCGCTACAACGCGGGCAATCCTGAGCAAGGTTTGAGCGATGCCCAGATGAAGCAGTTGCAGACAAAACTTCGGAACAAGGGGTATGACGTCGGCAAGATCGACGGCATTCTGGGCTCTGGCACCCGTGCTGCCGTTCAGGACGTTCAGCAAAAACTCGGGATGCCTGCTGACGCATGGCCGACACCGGCGCTATTGAATCGGCTTTGAGTTCGACTAACGTTTTTTGAAAAGCGCTCTTTGACGTTTGGCCAATCCGAACTTTTTGCCGCTTGAGCGCACGCATAAATGAAAGCAGGCCCGCTAGCATTCTCCGCTAGCGGGTTTTATTTTTTCTGACTTTAGAAGACGCTTTCAAGTGGATCTCGAGCCAGCGTGGGCTCCAGCTTGTGCAGTGAGAGATAGTCCTGCGTTTGAACGAGTGGCCTTCCGGGACGCCAGAAATGTTCAATGACAAATTCGGTAATCTCTACCCTTTGATCCAGAGAATAATCGTGCCCGTGCGGGTAGAGTAGGATCATCCAAACCACGGCCATGAAACGCTCGAAATCATCAACCCAGAATTCTACTTCCCGCGTCTCGGTGACTAACTCGCAGTGTTTGAACGCTGTGTCGTGTGACAGTGCGCTGGGAAGCTTGAGAAGGTCCTGATCCGTACCGGCGCCGGAGAATTTTTCCGCAAAATGATTGTAGAGCCAGGTTGTTGTTCCAGGCCGGGTTTCGCGCGTGGACATCATGACCAGATGCATGGCACCCTTTGGTGCAAGAACACCCTGGTAGATCGCCTTGAGAAGCTCAGGCCATTCCGATGCGCAGCAGTAGTAAAGGCAATGATGCAGTGTTATGAGATCAAGTCTTCTGCCATCCAGAATTGTCTCGCGCGTAAAGTCAGCAGCATCAGAATTCTGAAAATCCCGGCCATAGTCGCCCTGAACCAGATAGACGTTGTCAATCGCCTGGCGGTCAATGCGTTCGCGCAGCTTGGCCAGCGCGGCACCATCAACATCATAGAGCCAAAGCCCCCTCTGGAACGCTGCCTGCAATACGCGGAATTGAGGTTCGTCGCCGGCCCCAATTGCCAACGCTGACAATTCGCGGTCATGCGGCAGTCGGGAGTGCAGCGCCCTGATTGTTTTCATCAGGCTGACAGACACATCCGGTTTCTCACTGGCGTGGCGCGCCCAGATCTTGTTCTGTTCAAATATTCTGGATTCTGCGGCCTTGAGACCGCGCTCAACAAGACTGTCTGCGGTTGCGACGTGCATCAGGGTTTTCTCCGACTGTTTTGCGCAACAAGCGGAGAAATCCCCCTCCCTCTGCGCCTCTCAAAGTGGAGATAGTTTGGATCTTCAGAATTACACGTGAATTCTTGTTAATGTTGTGGAAGATTTCAGCCCAACCTCCTCCTACGACTGATCTTTTTTGCCGCGATTTCAATGCAATGTTTATGGAGGTCAAGTCATCATCGGTTTTCAATCAGACTATTACCGGTGGCCGTCTTGTAGAAATCTCGCTGTTTCAGGGTAGGTCGCCGTTACGGATTTTGACTTCAAAGGATTTCCTGTCGGCCTGAACTTTCTCCACGGTGCCCATCATCGCATGTTCGGCGGTGTTGTATTTGCCGCTCCACAGAACGATTTCAGCTATTACCGGTGCGAGATCCCGTCCCTTTTGGGTGAGTTCATAGACGAAGCTGCGCCAGTTCTCCGGGTCTCGTCTCTTCGTAACAAGCCCCGTTTCTTCGAGATGTTTCAAACGTTGGGCAAGAATGTTTGTCGAGATCCCTTCCCAGCCATTCAGCAGTTCACCGTAGGTGTGAACCCCCTTCACCGCCATGTCGCGAATTATCAAGAGCGACCATTGATCACCGAATACGCTAAGCGCGAATGCGATGGGGCAACCTGAGTCATAGTTGGCATTTTTCTGTTTCATGAAAACAATCTAATTTTTTAACTTGCTTTTTGCAAGTCGATGCATCAAAAGTAATCAACTTGCAAAACGCAAGTTAATGAGGAAACTGAAATGACTGATGACATCAACGAAACAAAAATCGTTAAAAATCATGTGCTTAATAGACGCCAATTGATTGCAGCCACTGCAATTGGCGCGTTCACTGCACCCACGTTACTCAATGCAAAGGAAATCACCAGTATGACCCCCAAAGCATTTGTTTATACCGAAGTCGCTATCTCGGTCCCGTTCGATCAGGCTCCCTGGAAAAAGATCAACCAAGACATCAAGAAGCAACCTGGTTTCCTCAACAAGACGTGGCTGCAAGGACATGCCAATCAGTCTCTTGGAGGACTTTATTCATTCGACAGTCAGGAAAACGCGCGCAAATTCGTAACCGGTTATTTTCCAACCGAACCGCGAGCGTTTGGTGTCGCCCACAACACACGGGTTTTCGACGCCGAGGTCGTCACGGACGCCAGCAACGATATGGGATCTGTACACTTCGGTCGGACCCCAACAAAAAAGCCCGGTGCATTTGTCTACACCGAACTCCAACTCTCCAAAAAGTTTGACGAATTTGCCTGGCAAGACAGAAACGCAGCATTGAAACAGGTACCTGGATTGCAAAACAAGATCTGGCTCAGCGGTGTATCCACCAACACGCTAGGCGGGTTTGACGCCTTTGCCACGCTTGATGAGGCCCTCGACTTTGCAATCAACGCCTTCCCGGAAACAGCGGCATCACTAGGCTCGGCATTCTACACGCGCGTATTCGATGCAAGTATCACCGAGACGGCAAGCCGTGACATGTACTCGCCCTACTATGCAGGCTAAGTCGAAGTTTCCAACAAGTTGTTGGATTTGACACGCGTGAAGCCTTCCGAACGACAAACCGTGCTCACTGAGTTCGGTTTGTCCGGCACAATCGATTGTACTCGCTCTTTTCGCAAAACAATCGAGGGGGTGATTAAGACCAGTTCCCTGCAGAAAGCACCTCCGCTTACTCGACCTTGGCTTTGCCAGTCCCTGGTGCATCTTCTGCAACGACAGCCTTGCCGTCATCGCCAAGCAAAAAGACCGCGAGTATTTTTGCAGGTTTTTCACCCGTGTTTTCGCCGCGATGAGTGACGTCCATCGCCTCGAGAAGCCCCTCTCCTTCACGGTAGATTTTCTTGCCGATACCTTCGTAGGTGACGGTGATTTCACCTTCAAGGATGTAGGCAAAAAGCGGGGCATGATGTTGGTGCCAGCCCGTCAATTCTCCAGGCTCCATCGTGACAACCAGTGACTTAACCGACGGATTGACTTGCGGAAACGCCACTTTCTCTCCAGCCACGGTCAAATCACCGGAAAATACTTCCCGCACTTTGTCGTAAGGTGTTTTCGCCACGGCCTCCGCTTCCAGCGCAGCCTTTGATCCCGGTTTGGCACTCGGTTGCGAGGGAGCCGGTTTTCCGTCAGGAGTGATCGACTTGTCAGCCGCAACGGCGGGTGCTGAAAGCAAGCAAAATGCCAGAGCCACGGAGGATAGAAACGAATGCAATTTCATATTGGATTCCCAAAAACAAGAATGGCTCACGCCCGATAGCACGGGAATAAGCCTGCAATGTGCGCAAGGCAAATGAACGTCGGAAGCAAGACGCCTTAGATTTGATAGCCGTAGCCTGACTTCAGAACCTGAACCTTATCCCTTTCGGCGCCAAGCGCATCAACGAATATATCTGCAGTCTGATCAATGATCTGAAACGTTCCATAGTGACATGGCACAATCGTATCGAAATCGAAAAAGCGCTTGCACGCCATGGCAGCGACTTTACCTCCCATTGTGAAGCGGTCCCCAATGGGAACGAGACCGATCTTGGGACGATAAATCTCGTTGATCAGGGCCATGTCGGAAAAAATGTCTGTATCTCCCATGTGGTAGAGCACTTTCTGACCCGGCACCTCGATAATCACACCGTGCGGGTTACCCAGGTAAATCGCCTCCCCATCACTTTGTTTCGAAGAGGAATGCTCGGCCTTCGTCAGTGCAATCTTGAACGGTCCGGTGTTCACAAGACCACCGGAATTCATGGGATTGATGTTTTCAACGCCCTGTCTGTTCGCCCACATGCAAATCTCGAAGTTCGCCGTCAGTTGTGCTCCGGTTTTTTTGAGGATTTCAATCGAGTCGCCAATGTGATCGTCATGGCCATGTGTCAGAACCAGATGTGTGACGCCTTCAGACACTTCATCTACGCTCAGACTTTCGGGAAATGCAGGGTTTCCCGACAAGAAGGGGTCAATCAGAATTGAAGCGCCATCAATATCGATTTTGAAGGCAGAATGGCCGTACCAGGTGAGTTTCACGAGTTTTCCTCCGCGTCCTTTTACCTTGCGTTCTCACACTATAGTGGCACAAGTTGTCATCACAACTGCAGCCACATGAAGGCGGAGCCCTGAATGTTTCGACACCTCAATTGCCGGATTTCGCAAAGCCTCTGGAGCGAACTACAGGCCGAAGTTGATCGAACCGGACACAGTCTGTCTCATGTTGTTCAGGAAAAGTTATCTGCGGCCTATGACGTCGAACACCACACGATTTTTCAGGTCTCAACGAGTACGGCGGTTACCAAAGGGCTCTTCAAGGGCTGCGCCACGGCTGCCGATCTGAAAACGCACGGCGATTTCGGTCTGGGAACATTTGAAGATCTCGATGGTGAATTGATCCTGTTTGAAGGGCATGCTTATCAGGCCCGCGATGCGGGTATTGTTGAAGAAGCCCCTGACAATACCTTGACTCCCTTCGCAACTGTGACGCGTTTTACCCCGGAACATGAGATCGAACTGGAGCGAGTACAGAGCCAGGCCCATTTAGAAACACTTCTGGACAACCAACGTCCGTCGGAAAACACATTTGTCGGCATTCGCATCGACGGCGTCTTCGATCGGATTGAATTGCGCGCTGCGTGCAAAGCCAACCCTGGCGAAGATCTTGTTGCAGCAACCGGACACCAGAGCGAATTTGCTTTCGAGAATATCGAAGGAACGCTGGTTGGGTTTTGGGCGCCCATCTATGCAAGAACGCTGACCATTTCCGGTTATCACCTTCATTTCATTTCAAAAGACCGGTCCAAGGGTGGACACCTGATCGGTGTGAAGGCCAGCCATTTGAAGGCCCAGTTGCACTTGGAAACCGATTTCCACTTTGCTGTTCCCGAGACCGAACAGTTCCTGGAAGCAGACCTGAGAGATGATCCGTCGGCGGACCTTTCCGTAGCCGAACATGGTCATGCCAGCGACCGTGAATAGACCTCTCGACGTTGTTTTGCTGGCAAGCTGCCTCAAGCCCTGTTAAAGCCCGCGCATGGCAAATGATCCTGCACTTTCTCTTGAAGATTTTATCGCCGCGCTGCCGACAAACAGCCGTCTGATCGGACTTGACCTTGGCACCAAGACCATTGGTCTTGCGCTGTCCGACATCGGCCGCGGAATTGCATCGCCGATGGAAACCATCCGCCGGAAAAAATTTACGATCGATGCAGAAAAACTGCTCGAGATTTGCGCCAAACAGGATGTTGGCGGGATGGTTCTCGGGCTGCCCCTCAATATGGATGGCAGCGAAGGTCCCCGCGTCCAGGCCACACGTGCCTTTGTCCGCAACCTTGCGCCCAAAACAGACTTGCCGATCACCTATTGGGACGAACGCTTGTCGACCGCCGCCGTGACACGCACATTGCTTGAAGCCGATTCAAGCCGCGCAAAACGGGCGGAAGTGGTCGACAAAATGGCAGCTGCCTTCATTTTGCAGGGCTTTCTGGACCGACTCGGATTTATGGGGTTAGATAGCTGATCTTCCCCGCCGACTGATCTGTGCATCTGCACAGGTAGCGACGTTTGTTTCCTTCAAACGCGAAAGCTGACCCATGCTGACAACGCTTGCGGCCCTTATGCCGGTCATCCTGGTGATTGCCTCGGGCTATCTTATTGCGCGCACTGGCCTGATCACTGGCGAGCAATGGCGAGGCGTTGAAAAACTTGCCTATCTGGTCCTGTTTCCAGCCGTTCTATTCAGAACGATTTCAAACGCTGACTTCAGCAGCTTTCCAGCGCTTAACATGGGCGGTGCGCTCCTTGCGTCCATAACCCTGATGGCGGTGATATTGTTGATCGCCCGCGGCACAATAGAACGTATTTGGGGTATTCCGGCTGTTCGGTTTACGTCGATCTTTCAAGGCACCTTGCGCTGGAATGCCATGATTGCACTGGCCATTGCCGACAATGTGGTTGGCGATGTCGGCCTGGCAATGCTTGCGGTCGCAATGGTGTTCATGATCCCGGTCATCAATGTCGCCAGCATCCTGGTTCTGTCCCATTATGCCAGCGGCTCTGCGCCCAGCGGGGCCAAGATTCTAAAGGATCTCTACACCAATCCTTTTATCCTCTCGATTGTTGCCGGAGTCGTTTTCAATCTCAGCGGACTGACACTGCCATTCGTGATTGAAGACACGTTGAAAATTTTCGCCCAGGCAGCGCTGCCCATCGGGATCGTCTGTGTCGGTGCCGGGCTTGACCTTGGTTCACTTCGCCGCCCCGGACCGGCCTTGACCATGGGAACGTTCCTGCGGCCGATTTTAATGCCCATCCTGGCATTTGGTTTTGCAGCGCTTTTCGGCGTGACAGGTCCGGCTTTGACGGTTGTCATCATTGCCTGTTCCGTCCCTTGCGCCAGCAACTCCTATCTTCTCGCCCGGCAGATGGGTGGTGATGCGAAGCTGATGGCGGAAATCATAACACTGCAGACATTGGCAGCGACTGTGACTATTCCGCTGGCGATGCTGTTGTTCACCTAGAGGTTTCGGCCTTAACGGACGCTTTTTGTCCAAGCGTTCAAATATTTAGCATGATTGTGGACAGCGGGCATGAGCTGATTTCGTGTCTTGTGCACTCGGGCGATTCCCCCTATAGCAATGTTCTCGATGACCGCAAAAGATACCCATCGAGACAGCCCCTTCCCCCATCGACATTTGCTGGGCATTGAGGGCCTTCACCCCCACGAAATTCTGGGCTTGCTGGACCGGGCTGAGGAAGCCGTCGAGATTTCCCGCCAGGTGCATAAACGCAAGCATGTGCTTGAGGGCCGGACCCAGATCAACCTCTTTTTCGAGAACTCCACACGCACCCAAAGTTCGTTTGAACTGGCCGGAAAACGGCTCGGGGCGGATGTGATGAACATGGCCGTGTCCCAATCTTCGGTGAAGAAGGGCGAAACGCTTATCGACACCGCGGCGACGCTGAATGCCATGCATCCGGACCTGCTGGTGGTGCGTCATCACGCAGCCGGAGCAGTTCACCTGCTGGCACGAAAAGTCGGTTGTTCGGTGGTGAACGCCGGAGACGGACCACATGAACACCCAACACAGGCTCTGCTTGACGCGCTTACCATCCGGCGGCACAAGGGCAAGATCGCGCGGCTAACGGTGGCTATTTGCGGCGACATCGCCCATTCCCGCGTTGCCCGCTCCAACATCATTCTGCTGAACGCTCTTGGTGCACGCGTCCGCGTCATTGCCCCGACCACGCTGTTACCTTCAGGAATTGCCAAGATGGGTGTGGAGGTTTTCAACGACATGCATGAAGGCCTGAAAGGTGCAGACATCGTCATGATGCTGCGCCTGCAGCGCGAACGCATGAACGGAGCGTTCGTCCCCTCGGTACGCGAATATTATCGCTACTATGGCCTTGATGCTGAAAAACTCAATTACGCGCAGGACGATGCGCTTGTCATGCATCCCGGCCCAATGAACAGGGGCGTGGAAATCGACGCCTCAATTGCCGATGGTGCACAGAGCCTGATCCGTGAGCAGGTGGAAATGGGCGTTGCGGTACGGATGGCCGTTCTGGAAGCGCTCGCCGACAACCTGCCAAACAATTAGGGACCAGAGGAAAACAATCGTGGCAATCGACACACCCAAACCCCTGGTTCTTTCAAACGCCAGAGTGATTGATCCTGCACGTGACATGGACGCGCCCGGCTCTGTCATCATTGCGGACGGAACGATCCTTGCAGCGGGCCCGGAAGCGGCCAACCAGGGCACCCCTTACGGAGCAGAGATTTTCGACTGCAAGGGCGCGATTGCTTGCCCGGGCCTGATCGACATGTGCGTTTCGGTGGGTGAACCTGGCGCAGAACACCGTGAGACCCTTGCAAGCGCGTCCCAGGCCGCCGCAGCTGGCGGAATCACGACAATCTGCACCATGCCGGATACCGATCCGGTGATTGACGATCCTGCACTGGTCGATTTCATCCACCGCAGGGCGCGCGATACGGCCAGCGTCAATGTTCTGCCGCTTGCGGCTTTGACCAAGGGTCTCGAGGGTAACGAGATGACCGAGATCGGCCTCCTGAAAGAGGCCGGTGCGGTGGCGTTCACCAGCGGCCACAAGTCGGTCAAGAACGCGCAGGTTATGCGCCGCATGATGACTTATGCCCGTGACTTTGACGCTCTGGTGATCCATCACGTGGAAGATCCTGATCTGGCAGGCGGTGTCATGAATGCCGGTCTGAATGCCAGCTGGAAAGGCCTTTCGGGTGTGCCGCGTGAAGCTGAAATCATCATGCTTGAACGCGATCTGCGTCTCGTCGGCATGTCCAAAGGCAAGTACCACGCGAACCTGATTTCAACATCAGACAGTGCAGACGTCATACGCGTCGGCAAGGCCCGTGGCCTCGACATCACCGCAGGTGTTTCGATAAATCATCTCACTCACAATGAAAACGACATCGGCGCCTATCGCACCTTCTTCAAAATGTCGCCGCCTTTGCGGGATGAAGACGACCGGCAGGCCATGATCGCGGCAGTCGCCGATGGCACGATCGATATTATCTGCTCGAACCATGACCCGCAGGACGTGGAGACCAAACGACACCCCTGGGCCGAAGCTGAAGATGGCGCCATCGGGCTTGAAACGCTGCTCGCGGCGGCACTACGGCTCTACCATTCAGACCAGGTTGACCTGAAAACCCTTCTTGCTGCGGTGACAAGCGGCCCCGCCGACAGGTTGGGTCTCGAGACTGGCCGGCTTTCCAAAGGCGCACCCGCAGATGTGACGGTCTTCGACCCGGAACGCCCCTGGGTCCTGGAAAAAAGTTCCATTCGCTCAAGATCCAAGAACTCCCCTTTCGAGGATGCGCGTTTCACAGGCCGTGTTTTGCGGACGGTTGTTGCAGGTAGACCGGTGTACGACTACAGCTGAAAACGGCCACTTTTGCGTTAAGCCACCCTCCTGTCATCATCTGATTGATCCGAAAACCCGGTTCATGACACATTTCTCGTCAAAGTTTGCAGGGACATTCATCACACACGGATGGCCCTGATGCGTCTGATTGTTTTTTCGTTTCTCGCTTTGATCCTGCTGGTAAACAGGGCCTCGGCAGCAGACCTTTATATGAAATACAAACTTTATGCGGTGGGCTTGCCGATCGGCTCAGGCGTTCTCTCGCTGGATTTTGGAGATGAAACCTATTCCATAAAAGGCGATGGAAAAACAGCGGCGTTTGGTCGTTTGGTCTCCGACGGCAATGGCGCTGCCGAGGCGCGTGGCGGCGTCGAGGGTGGCGTACCCCAGCCTGAAAATTATGCCTTTAGAATTTCCAGTGAAGACGAAACCGGTGACATTTCGATGCAGCTCAGCGGCGGAAAGGTTGGCAGGATTTCAGTTGATCCGCCACAAGATCGAATGAATGAGCGTGTCAAAGTGACGGCCAAACATGTTGAGGGTGTACTGGACCCGCTAACGGCTGCTGTTTTTCCGGCACCCAAGGGCCTTGTACCCGAGGCCTGTAACCGGACTTTGCCCCTGTTCGATGGCAAAGAGCGTTACAATGTTCATCTCAGTTACAAATTACGGCGCAAGGCATCAACAGCCGATGGGCGCTTCAAAGGCGACGTCCTCGTCTGCCGCGCACGCTACGAACCGATTGCCGGTCACCGTCCGAAGCGCAAGGCCATTCAAGATCTTGCAAAAAACAAATCCGTTGAAGTCTGGCTCGCCCCTGTCGGCGACAAGCCCTATCTCGTCCCTCTACGGGCAAGCATCACCGTGGCCTTCGGATCACTGGTGGTACAGGCAGAAAAATTCAAACTGAAAAAATAGTCCAAGTTTCGGGAACGACAGTGCCGCTCAACGATGCGCGGTGGGTGAAGGAACGATCCGCATTGCTTTGCAACTGCACAGGTATTCGTCACAGACAGGCTTGATCCGACAGTCATTGCCGTTACATTGCGAAGGCTATTTTGCTGGCGTTAGTTGGAGAATAACCGCGTGCCTGATCCGATCAGCTGGGCGTTTGCCTGGCCCTATTATCTGGCAGCTCTTGCCTTTGGTTATTTGCTGGGATGCATTCCCTTTGGCCTCGTCATCACCCGAATGGCCGGTTTGGGCGACATCCGCAAGATTGGCTCAGGAAACATCGGCACGACCAATGTGCTACGCACCGGCAACAAATCACTTGCCGCAGCAACGCTTGTCTGCGACGCACTCAAGGGCACGATCGCGGTCCTGATCGTTGGCTTCTACTTCGGACAAGAAATGGCGCTGGTCGCCGGCCTGGGAGCGTTTCTCGGACACCTTTTTCCAGTCTGGCTCAAGTTCAGAGGCGGCAAAGGCGTGGCCACATATCTGGGCATATTGCTGGGTCTCTATTGGCCCATGTTCCTGCTCGCAGCAGCGATATGGGTCGGCATGGCGTTTGCTTTCCGGTATTCATCCCTCTCCGCACTGACCGCCAGCCTTGCAACCCCGATACTTCTGTATCTGGCGTTCAGCCAGGTTCAAATGGCAGAGATGTTCCTTGTTCTGACAATTTTGATATGGGCCAAACACCATGAGAATATCGGCCGCCTTTTACGCGGTGAAGAAAGCAAAATTGGCTCAAAATCCAAGCCCCCCCCCGACGGGTCCTCAACACCCGATGGCGGAGGGACGTGAACAGCCCGGCACAAAATAAAACGTTCAGCCTTTCGGAGGCTCAACGCCTTGCATGGCTGCGTCTAATACGTTCAGAGAACATTGGTCCCAGAACATTCCGCGACCTCCTGAACCATACAGGTGCAGCCGAGCGAGCACTGGATCTCCTGCCTGAACTTTCAAGCCGTGGTGGAAAAAAGAGCTACCGGCAATGCAGTGTTTCAGATGCGGAAGCAGAACTCAGCGCACATCAAAAATGGGGCGCGAGACTGGTTGCCTTGGGAGAGCCCGACTACCCACCCCACCTCAGGCATATTGACGGCCCACCACCTCTTCTTTCGGTGATGGGAAGCTCATGTCCCAGTGAAGAAAGGTCAGTCGCTATTGTTGGCGCGCGTAACGCGTCACTTTCAGGGCGGAAACTTGCAGCGCAATTTGCAAAAGACCTTGGCGAACAAGGTTTCCTCATTGCCTCCGGACTGGCGCGCGGGATTGATGCTGCTGCCCATGAGGCCGCTTTGCAAAGTAGGACAATGGCGGTTTTTGCCGGCGGCATAAACATTTTGTACCCGCCGGAACACGACAGATTGCTGGGCGCAATTCTGGACAACGGCGGCGCCGCCATTACCGAAATGCCATTTGGCTGGAAGCCCCGAGGTCGAGACTTTCCTCGCCGCAACCGATTGATTTCAGGAGTGTCACTCGGTGTCATCGTGATCGAGGCTGCCAAGGCGTCAGGTTCACTTCATACAGCACGTTACGCTCTGGAGCAGAACCGCGATATCTTCGCGGTGCCCGGATCGCCTCTGGACCCGCGCTCTGAAGGAGCCAACGGTCTGATCCGGCAAGGCGCGACACTTGTGACCTGCGCTGAGGATGTGCTGGAGGCTCTCAGCGACCGACTTGAGCCAAAACACCCTTTGAACGGCGAGCTGTTTGAACCGGATCGTGGTCTTCCCGTGACACCACATGAGCCTGAAGCAAAATTGCGGGACAAAATTGTTTCGGCACTCGGACCTACACCTGTTGATTTGGACGAACTGATCCGATTTTCAGATGCTGATACGCGTGCTGTAAACGTCATCCTGCTGGAACTGGAACTTGCAGGTAGGCTGGAGCGACACCGTGGAAACAAGGTATCGCTCCTCATGCGTTAGCCGTTCCAGTAGTTAGTGATCCAGTTTCACAAATCAGGCCGCCCGCACTTCGCTGAGAAACGTCGAGACCATTGAGTTCAGCTTTCCAGCTTTTTCTGACAGCTCCGTGGCGGATCCGAGCATTTGGTCCGCTGCTTGACCGGTGCGGTCGGCACTTCTGGTCAAATCCTGGATTGTGGACGTCACTTCATCAGTACCAGACGCGGCCTGATTGATGCTCTGCGCGATTTCATGTGTTGCTGAATCCTGCTGTTCGACGGCGACTGCAATCGCCTGCGCAATTTCAGAAACCGTCTCAATTTCGACCGCGATTTCCTCAATCGCCTGCATCGTGCCATCGGTTTCCTGCTGAATTGCGCTTATTTGTGCGGCGATATCATCGGTTGCCTTGGCGGTTTGGTTAGCAAGACTCTTTACTTCAGAGGCGACAACGGCAAATCCCTTGCCGGCTTCGCCAGCACGCGCAGCCTCGATCGTTGCGTTCAATGCAAGCAAATTTGTTTGCTCCGCAATACCCGTGATCAGGTTCAGTACCTCACCAATATCGGCGACCTTGCTGGAAAGATTTTGCATTCTCTCCTGGCTTTGTTTGGTGATGTTAAACGCCTGATCTGTCTTGTTCGACTGTTCGTTTACCTGCCCGGTAATCTGCTGGATTGAAGCCCCGAGTTCCTCAGCTGCCGAGGCCACCGTTTGAACATTGTTTGAAGCCTGTTGGGCTGACCCGGCAACGCCGGAGGATTGCACACGGGACTGCTCAGCAGTTTCTGCCAGCGAACTCGCTGTTGTCGTCATCGCATTTGAAGAGTGCGACACCTGTGCAACGATTGCTCCAACTCCGGTCTCAAAATCTTGCGCGAGACGCTCCATTGCCGCGGTTTTCTCTGCTTGTGAGTACTCTTCAGCCTCTTGCGTTGTCCGCTGCAATTTCTCCACTTCAAGTGCGTTGGCCTTGAACACATGAACGGCTTTTATCATGTCTCCAATTTCGTCGGTTCGCCTGGCTTCCGCGATCTCAACACCCAGATCTCCCTTGGAAAGGCGGCCCATGACCTTGTTCAGCGACTTCAGTGGATTGGTTACGTTTCTATTGACCATCAACGAGATGCCAATTCCAGTCGCCAGGGAAATTGCTAGCAATCCCCAGAGCGCATTGCGCGACAACGAGATGCTGGCCTGCAGTTCACCGATGGCTTGCTTTTCGCTCGCAATGGCCTGGTTGGAGAGCGTGTTGATCTCCGCCTGAAGAACAGAAATGAATTCCTGCTCCAACTGATCAATGGAAGCAATCGCCTGGAGTTTGAGTTCCGGCTTGTACATGTTGAAAACGCGTCGTCCACCTTCGTCGAGCGTCTTGAATAGTGCTTTGACTTTCGCAAGTTGTTCCTGCTCTTTTGCGTCCGTATCCAGCATCGCCATGAGGCCAAGAAAGCCATTAAATGTCTTGGCGTATTTCTCAAAGTCGGCTGCAGCATTTACATCGCCGCGCATGTGGGCATTCAAGGATGAAATCAGGTCACCACCTTCATCCACCATCTCGAGATAGTACTGAATGCTTGGCAGCCGTTCGTTGAGAACTTTGTCCAGGTCCATGGCGAAGGCGGCGCCGCTTATTTCCTTGGTTTTGAGATTATCAAGGATCTTCTCCATCTTCAGTCCGGCGTCGGTCAACTCGTATGCCGCCTTTTGCGCCAGACGTTCGAATGTCGGATCAAAATGTTCGAAGACTTCGGTCATCGCGCGGTTCCGATAAGCTGCGATATTGTTATCAAGCAACACCGCGCCCGCATCTTCTTCACCCACGATTGCCCGATAATCAGCGAGTTGAGACTGAAACTCGTCGAAGTTCTTCTCAAAGGTTGTGCGTTTGTCTTCTTCGCCACTCACATATTCCAACACGCTGGAATTCATGGCGTTCAGTCGATCCAACATGGAAAGGGTCAAAATCGCGGTTGGAACTGCGACATCCTTGACCTTGGTCGCACTGTCGCTGACTTCACTATTGATCGCCTGCACGCCCAGTGTGACTGACCCGACAAGCGCAAGCAGGCCAAACAAGGGTATGCCAATCTTTTTCCCGACCGTGAATTTCATGTGTCCCCCCAACCAAATTCCAAGTGCCCCTTAAGAATCGGGCACTCATAAGACCTAACAATTGCGTTCAAATTTTAGATAAAAACGTTAAAATTTAATTTTTATAGATTTTATTGCATTAGTTGATTGTTTTATCGATTATTTATGCGCATTGGTCGACGAATTTGTAATTGGCATTTAAACCAGCTGGTTCTAGATCGGTAAGCTGGTACAACAGAGCAATCATTGCGTCTCCCCTCACACTTACATGGCGTGTGAACTTGCGTGTTTGCGGATGATTTTGAACGAATTGCATAAGGTCACTTGACCCGAATGAATCAAAGGTCCATTTGACAGGCGGCGCGCGATCCTTGATCGTCTGCGCCGCTAGAGCACTTTTGAAGAGGTCTTTTTCTTTATAAATGCTCGAAAATCTCCTTCTCCACCGGGCGGGGGCACCGTTTCCGGCAAAATAATTTGGGTAAGAATGAACGTCGTCATTGTGGAATCGCCGGCGAAAGCCAAGACGATCAACAAATATCTCGGCTCCGATTACACGGTGCTGGCTTCCTATGGCCACGTGCGCGACCTGCCGCCGAAAGATGGCTCGGTGCTACCGGACGACGATTTTGCCATGAGCTGGCAAGTCGACAGCAAGTCCCAAAAGCGGCTGACCGAGATCGCAAATGCGGTGAAAGAAGCTGATCGCCTCATTCTCGCAACTGACCCCGACCGCGAAGGTGAAGCCATTTCCTGGCACGTTCTGGAAGTTCTCCAGAAGAAGCGCGTGCTGAAAGACAAGCATGTTGAACGTGTTGTGTTCAACGCCATCACAAAGAAGGCAATCCTGGAGGCGATGGACAATCCACGCGAGCTGGATACGCCTCTGGTGGACGCTTATCTCGCGCGCCGTGCACTCGACTATCTGGTTGGGTTCACACTCTCGCCTGTTCTATGGCGCAAACTTCCAGGCGCGCGTTCCGCCGGCCGTGTTCAGTCAGTCGCGCTGCGGCTCATCTGCGACCGCGAAATGGAAATCGAAACTTTCGAGCCGCAGGAATACTGGTCGATCTTCGCCAACATGAAGACCCCGACCGGGGACATGTTCCAGGCTGGCGTTACCGGATTCGACGGCAAGAAAATCGGTCGTCTCGATATCAATAACGGCACGGATGCTGGCACGATCAAGACAATGCTGGATAGCGCCAGCTTTGCGGTCGACAGCGTCGCCTCCAAACCTGCCAAGCGGAACCCTGCAGCTCCTTTCACAACGTCCACACTGCAGCAGGAAGCTTCCCGCAAGCTCGGATTTTCAGCCTCTCGCACAATGCAGGTTGCACAGAAGCTTTACGAAGGCATCTCCATTGGCGGCGAAACCTCCGGCCTTATCACTTATATGCGTACGGACGGCGTCCAGATTGCTGGCGAAGCAATTGCAGATGCCCGATCTGTCATCGGCAAGGATTTCGGCGACAAATACGTACCGGAAAAGCCACGAATTTATTCGACCAAGGCTAAAAATGCGCAAGAAGCGCATGAGGCGATCCGTCCAACTGATCTGTCCCGCCGTCCCAAGGACGTCGCTGGGTTCCTGGATCCGGATCAGGCCAGGCTCTATGAACTTGTCTGGAAACGCACAATGGCGTCCCAGATGGAATCTGCGGTTCTCGAACGCACCACAATCGAGATTCTCGCAAGCGGCTCCGGCAAACGTGCCAATTTGCGCGCGACAGGATCCGTCGTGCGCTTCGATGGGTTCCTGGCGCTTTATCAAGAGGGCCGCGACGAGGAAGATGACGAGAAATCCAAGCGACTGCCCGCCGTCGATGAAGGCGCAGCCCTGACTGCTGTCTCTGTTGACGGAAAAGCTGAAGCGATCGAATCCTCGCAGCACTTCACAACGCCTCCACCGCGCTACACCGAGGCAAGCGTCGTAAAGAAGATGGAAGAACTCGGCATCGGCCGGCCATCGACTTACGCTTCCACGCTGCAGACCTTGCGCGACCGCGAATATGTTGAACTTGAGAAGAAACAACTCGTGCCGCAGGACAAGGGCCGCATTGTCATTGCGTTCCTTGAAAGCTTCTTCCAGCGGTATGTGGAATTCGATTTCACTGCGGGCCTTGAAGAACAGCTCGACAAGATTTCTGCCGGTGAGCTTTCATGGCAGGACGTTCTGCGCGATTTCTGGACCGGCTTTTCCGGTGCTGTTGACGAGATCAAGGACCTTAGGGTCTCGGAGGTTATCGACGCGCTCAACGAACTGCTTGGCCCACACATCTTCCCTGTCAAGGAAGACGGGTCGGACCCACGCAAGTGCCCGTCCTGCGACACTGGCCAGCTGTCCCTGAAGGTCAGCCGCTGGGGCGCATTTATCGGCTGTGCCAATTATCCAGAATGCGGATACACGCGCCAGCTTGGCAAGCCTAATGGCGAAGAAGGTGAAGGTGACGACGGTCCCAAGGTCTTCGGCACGGATCCGGAAACTGGCATGGATGTTTCCCTGCGCAGCGGCCGTTTCGGCCCCTATGTGCAGCTTGGTGAAGAAGCCAAGCCAAAGCGGTCTTCTTTGCCCAAGGGCTGGTCAGCCGCTGACATGGATCTGGAAAAGGCCCTGAGACTGCTCTCTTTGCCGCGTGAGGTCGGACCACACCCCGAAGATGGCAAAATGATTTCCGCCGGAATTGGCCGATACGGCCCGTTTGTGCTGCATGAAGGCACCTATGCCAACCTGTCATCTCCAGACGAGGTGTTTTCGGTTGGCATCAACCGTGCTGTCGATGCGCTGGCTGAGAAACGCTCGAAGGGTGGCGGCCGGGGTCGCGCTGCAGCCACGCCGATGAAAGAACTCGGTGAACATCCGGAGGAAGGTGGACCTGTCAATGTTTATGACGGGCGTTACGGACCTTATGTCAAACACGGCAAAATCAACGCCACGCTGCCCAAAGACACTGACCCAAAGGGCGTGACGCTGGAACAGGCTGTCGAACTGATCGCAGCCAAAGCTGCCAAGGGAGGCAAGAAGAAGGCTGCGCCCAAAAAGGCAGCGGCGAAAAAATCAACTGCTGCCAAGAAACCTGCGGCAAAGAAAACAACTTCAAAAAGCACGAAGAAGGCAGCAGTCGATGCGTCTTCTGAAGAAGTGCCATGGGATGATGCGACTTGAGCGCAAAACGGATCAGCACGCGCAAGCACACAAAACGCAAACACGCCAAGGTTCCAGGTGAAATCCCCTCGAAAGAAGACATACTTGCCTTCGTGGCCGAGAATCCAGGGCGTGCTGGAAAACGCGAAATCGCACGTCATTTCGGTATTGTCGGCGGTGCCCGCATTCACCTGAAAAAGATGCTCAAGGACCTTTCTGAAGAAGGTCTCATCGAAAAGCGCAACAAGCGGATGATCCGACCTGGCGACCTGCCATCGGTGTTTGTTGCCAATATCATCGCGCGTGACAACGACGGTGAGCTTTTGGGCGTACCTGCCGACTGGGACAATGATGCTGGCGAAGCCCCGAAAATTCTCGTGCTATCGGGCAAGAGCAAGATATCTCAGCCCGGTCTCGGTGACCGCGCCCTCATCCGCCTGACAGAAGCAGAAAGCGGACCGGAAGCAGAGCACGTTGCCCGTGTCATCAAGGTTCTGGAAAAGAAACAGGGCGCCATCCTCGGCATCTTTCGCAAACGCGATGGCGAGCGCCTCCCGTATCTGGAACCCATTGACCGAAAACAGCGTGAACTGGATGTTGATCCAGCCGACCTGAAAGAGGCCGAAGACGGCGATCTGGTCAGTGTGCAGGTGACCCGTTCCGGCCGGTATGGCCATCCGCGCGCTTCCATTGTCGAACGTTTCGGCTCAATGAATTCGGAAAAGGCAGTCTCGGAGATTGCATTGCAATCTCACAACATACCGCATGTCTTTCCTGCAAGTGTCGAAGCACAGGCAGAATCTGCGACGCCTGTCGACAAGCTCGGCAAGCGCGAAGACTGGCGTCAGGTGCCACTGATCACAATTGATCCACCAGATGCAAAGGATCATGACGACGCGGTTTATGCAGAACCTGACGAAGATGCCGACAATGAAGGCGGCTACATCGTCTATGTCGCGATTGCAGATGTTGCTCACTATGTAACGCCCGGTTCAGCGATGGACCGTGAAGCAATTCTTCGGGGAAACTCTGTCTATTTTCCGGATAGGGTGATTCCGATGCTGCCGGAGCGGATCTCGAACCAGCTCTGTTCCTTGCGGGAAAAGGAAGACAAACCGGCACTGGCTGTGCGAATGGTCTTCGACAAGACCGGCCGCAAAAAAAACCACAGCTTCCACCGTGTGCTGATGCGCTCTGCCGCTAAGCTCTCCTATGTTCAAGCGCAAAAGGCCATTGACGGCGTTCTCGATGAAAAAACCGAGACCCTGCTGGAGGGCGTGCTCAAACCGCTCTGGTCTGCCTATGCGGTGTTGCACAAAGGCCGGGAAGCACGAGAACCACTGGAACTTGATCTTCCTGAGCGAAAGATAAAACTGAAGGACGATGGCACTGTTGATCATGTCTATGTTCCGGACCGGCTTGATGCGCACAAGCTGATCGAGGAATTCATGATCCAGGCAAACGTCGCCGCTGCGGAATCACTGGAGAAAAAGAAAAGCCCCCTTCTCTATCGCGTGCACGATGCCTCTACGCCGGAAAAGCTGGAAAGCCTGAAGGACTTCCTGTCGACGCTGAACATGAAACTGCCGTCTTCCGGCGGCCTGAGGCCTGCAGCCTTCAATGGCATCCTGTCCAAAGTAAAGGACACGCCTCAGGCACATCTGGTCAACGAAGTGATATTGCGCAGTCAGGCGCAGGCTGAATACACGCCGCAGAACATCGGCCACTTCGGCCTCAATCTACGCCGCTATGCCCATTTCACTTCGCCTATCCGCCGTTATGCCGACCTTATCGTGCATAGAGGACTGATCTCGGCTCTTGGCCTGGGAACTGATGGACTGCCTGAAGGCATGGAAAGCAAACTGGAAGCCATTGGCGGTGAGATATCCGGCGCTGAACGCCGTGCCATGCTTGCAGAACGTGACACGATTGACCGGTTGATCGCACTTTGGATGAGTGATCAGATCGGTGCCACGTTCCAGGGGCGCATTGCCGGTGTCGTCAAGTCCGGAATGTTTGTTCGGCTTGAAGACACAGGTGCTGACGGCTTCGTCCCAGCTTCAACAATTGGCCTCGACTATTATCGCTATGACGAAGGTGCGCGGGCGCTAATAGGTGACAAAACCGGCGAGACCTATCAACTTGGTGACCAGGTAGAGGTCAAGTTGGTGGACGCAGCACCCTTTGCCGGTGCGCTTACGTTTGAGCTTCTCAGTCATGGTCGCATTGCCGGAAAGAAGATCCGAAAATCTGTACCGAAGACCAGACGTGGCCCACCAAGGGGCGGACGTGCCAAAACCTCCTCTCGCAAGCAAAGCCGAAGGAAGTCTTCGTGACCGTTCACTACGAGATGGATGAAGGTTTGCATGAGCCGCAGGAGGTCATATCAAAACCCAAGCGACGGATATTTCCTGCCTTGCTGCGTGGCGCAGCCAACAGGTGCATGAAGTGTGGTCATCGCGGAATATTCGATGGCTTCCTCAAAGTGAGCCATTCGTGCACCAGTTGCGGCGAAGAATTCCATCATCAACGCGCTGACGACGCTCCTCCCTATTTCACCATCACAATTGTCGGCCACATCATCATTCCGGCCCTCTTGGTGGTGGAAGTATTCTGGCGCCCTGCGATCTGGATACACATGTCGATTTGGCCGCTGCTGACCGTGTTGCTCGCGATCGCACTGATGCGGCCTATCAAGGGAGCTCTCGTTGGACTTCAGTGGGCACTGTATATGCATGGGTTCGACCCGGAATTTGAAGATGACTTGCCTCCTGTCACCTCATCTTGTGAAGGGACCCCATGAGCGGCACTTTTGAAAAACAGTTGGCGAAAGACGAGAAGGCAGGAAATCACCCTTATATCCGGCCCAAGGATGCAGCGACGCTGCTGATACTCGATCACGACAAGCGTGGCACTGTCAGGCTGTTGATGGGGCGACGCCATATGCGTCACGCGTTTATGCCGGGGAAATTCGTATTTCCGGGTGGGCGCGTTGACCGCGGAGATTCCCGTATCGCCAATGTTCTTCCCTATCACCCGGATGTTGAGGCGCGCCTTGCCAAAGACTTGAAAAAGGTCAAGACGGCAGCGCGTATTCGCGCTTTCGCCATGGCGGCAATCCGCGAAACCTACGAAGAGGCCGGTGTCTTTGTTGGCAAAAAGGTATCCGGCTCCGCAGTGCATCTGGGGGCGGGTTTCGAAGCCTTTGCCGAACGAGGTATTCAGCCGGACCTGGGTGGGCTGCGCATGATAGCAAGGGCGGTTACACCGACAAAACGTCCGCGGCGCTTCGACACCCGTTTTTTCGCCGTCTGGGCCGACGCAATAGCGGACCAGCTACCAGACGGTAAAGGGCCTTCCGGAGAACTTGAAGATTGCGCCTGGCTTACGATTGACGAAGCAAGGACAAAAGAACTTCCACTGATCACAACCAAAATTCTGAGCGATCTGGAAGAACGGCTGGAAACCGACCCTTCCCTTTCACCAGAAACGCCAGTTCCTTACTATTTTGTCCGTAGTGGCGCGTTTGTCAGAGAGCTACTTTAGGTTTTCCAACTTAAAATCAACAATTTGCGCGTAAAGCTGCTATTCTGGAAAGCCGCCAATAAGTGGAGCCTTGTTCCATGAAAGACCGCGCAATTGTTCCCGATGAACTGAATTCCTGTTACACCGACTGGAAAATGTCGCCAGGCCTGGCCTGCGGAGACTTTCTGTTTTTCTCCGGTTTCACAGGTGTCGACGCAGACGGAAACATGCCTGATGACCCCGAAGTCCAGATCCGTACGGCGTTTCGAAAGATCGGACTGGTGCTTGCCAAAGCCGGGCTGAGTTACAAGGCACTGGTGGATATGACCACCTATCACATTGGCCTTCGTGATCATCTGGAACTGTTCAAGAGCATACGTGCTGAATACGTTGAAGAGCCTTACCCGGCCTGGACCGCTGTAGAAGTTTCGGGATTGGTTCGGCATGGCGCCATTTTTGAGATTAAGGTCGTGGCCAACCGGATGCCGAGGGCAGATTGATTTCAAAGACGTATTGCCGGTGTCGTGTGCTCCGGGCGACCGTTATCCCGCCCTTTACGCATCAATTTACTTCCCCGACATAAGGGAGTGCTTGACTTTGGCGCATTGACGAGTACTTTGCGCGCTGATTTCAGACATTGGGGCAGATTCACCGCCAGCTAATCTGGCCACAAGAACCCTTTGCCCGACAACCGAGAACAGGATCCAAGGCCATGGCCAAGGCGACAACAATCAAAATCAAGCTCCTCTCCACGGCGGACACCGGCTTCTTCTATGTCACAAAGAAGAACTCCCGTACGATGACCGAAAAAATGGTCAAGAAGAAGTACGACCCGGTTGCGAAAAAGCACGTTGAATTCAAGGAAGCCAAGATCAAGTAATCTTGCAACTTGATGAGCACAGCAAAAACCCGCCGATTTCGGCGGGTTTTTTGTTGCAGTCTCCATGGCTAAAATCGATTACTCAAACAAGATACATGGAGATATTAGTGGTCGGCGGGAACACAGCATTCGAGGAGGCCACTCTTCGGCCGGTTCCCTGCCGACCTACCCCACGGACCCAGGAGATGCGGCGGACCTGAGCACTCCGAGGGGAAACTTTTCAGTCATTTTGGCGAAATAACAATTATTGCCATCGCTAACGACACGATTAGTCAAAATCCTAATCTTGCGTCACACTAACCTATTGTAACCCGAATGCAACAACTTCCATAAAATACACACAAAAACAATGTGATTTTAGTAAATTCGTAACCTTAATGTGAAGTTCGGTAACGCGATCAACAACAACAGCTTCGGGTCCAACCTAAGCGCCAGAAGCTTAGGTCGGAGCGAAATCTTGCCAGTTTCTTTACCCGGCACAGTACTTTGGAAATTCGCGCCTCAGGCGTCGCCGAGAAAAGTTCGTACTGTTTCCAAAAACTTTGCAACGGAGATCGGTTTGGAAATATAGGCTTCACAGCCACCTTGACGAATGCGCTCTTCATCACCCTTCATTGCAAAGGCGGTAACTGCGATGACCGGTATGGCTGCGATGTTCTCGTCCTCCTTGATCCACTTGGTGACTTCAAGGCCGGAAACTTCAGGCAACTGAATGTCCATCAAGATCAAGTCAGGACGGTTCTCGCGGGCGAGCTGCAACGCTTCGATACCTGTACGGGTCTGCAAGGTATTGTAACCGTGTGCTTCAAGCAGATCATGAAACAGTTTCATGTTCAGCTCGTTGTCTTCTACGATCAACACGGTTTTTGCCATATGTTCGGCCCTTTTCCCGGCAACTGGCCGGTCCCATCTAATTCGACGTATCGTCTAGGTATCTGCGGTAGAACCCTTCCCCCACTCGCATTAAGTTTGTTCTAACCCGGAATCGTTTCTGAAAGGCAAAAAAACATAATGAACAATATACGCGGAAAGTCATTATCGGTTGAAGAAGCACAAGGAATCGCCACAGAAGCGCTTCTTCAGCTTAGCCGCGATCCAGAACTGGTTGGACGTTTCCTGGCAATGTCGGGAATTGGGCCTGAAATGATTCGCGAAGCTGCTGCTGAACCTGGTTTTCTTGCGGGAGTTCTGGAGTTCTACATGATGGACGATGCGTTGTTGCTTGCCTTTTGCGAAAACGGCGGGATCCGCCCGACAATGATCGCAGCCGCGCGGTTTGCTCTTGTAGGAGACACGGAAGATCATGGCTGAGCCCACACCAGTTCTGCCGGAAGTTTTGTCACAAATCCGGGCGCTGCCTGTGTCTGAGCGTCCCCTGGTGATCTGCGATGTCGATGAAGTGATCCTGCATCTGACAACGCATCTGGAGGACTATCTGCATGCGCGCGAATTGATGTTTTTAAAACATGAATATCGTTTTACGGGGAACATAGCCCACAACAAGGACAAGACAGCTATTTCTTCTGAGGAAGTTCGCCGGCATCTCTTGACGTTTTTTGACGAGGTTAGCCACGCCCAGGATATGGTTCCTGGAGCAAATATCGCGTTAGGCGAACTCTCAGAAACTTGGGATATTGTTCTTCTGACTAATCTGCCAGGTGGTCAAAACAAACCCAAGCGTGAAAAGCTCTTGGCAGAATTGGGAATACCTTTCCCCGTTCTTACCAATTCCGGTCCCAAGGGTGGAGCCGTTTCGGCATTGGCAGCCGGTCGGCCCAATCCGGTTATCTTCATTGACGACAGTCCAACCAACCACACCTCCGTTAATGCCTCCCTGCCCTCTGCTGTCCAGATCCAGTTCATTGCCGATCCGCGTTTTAGGGAGACCGTGGAGCAGGAGGACCATATCGACCTTTTGACAGGAGACTGGCAGGAGACCGCAGCTTACATAGGACGTATCCTGTAAGAGTAAGCACAAATCAGCCAAGTTGCTGCAAACAAAAGAAACCAAAGATCGCACGTCGTGACAATTCCAAAACAGGACCCCCCAGGCCTTTGCAGAGATTGTGGCGCTCGTCCGGTAGCAGGAACAACCCGTTGCCCCAGTTGTGGTAGCCCGCGTGTTGTTGTTCATGCGGAACTGGACGGTCTTTCGATAGCGCATATCGACTGCGACGCTTTTTACGCAAGCATCGAAAAGAGGGATAACCCCGATCTGCAGGACCTTCCGGTAATTGTGGGCGGCGGCCAGCGCGGTGTTGTCTCAACCTGTTGTTACATTGCCCGCATTTATGGCGTGCACTCGGCGATGCCCATGTTCAAGGCGCTGGAAGCCTGCCCAAATGCGGTTGTCGTCAAACCGAACATGGAAAAATACGCCAAGGCGGGCAAAGAGATCCGTGAACGCATGCGCACCCTTACCCCGCTGGTGGAACCGATTTCCATCGACGAGGCCTTTCTGGACCTAACAGGCACCGAACGCCTGCACCAGGCCACACCTGCTGAAACGCTTGCCAGGTTTGTACGGGAAGTTGAGCGGGATATCGGAATTTCCACTTCAGTGGGGCTGGCACCAAACAAGTTCCTTGCAAAACTGGCATCTGACCTGGAAAAACCGCGTGGCTTTTCGGTGATCGGTGCAGCAGAGGCAAAGACAGTGCTGGCTGGCATGCCTGTCGGCCGGATCTGGGGTGTCGGCAAGGTGTTTCAAAAAAAACTGGAGAAGGACGGAATTCGAACGATCGGCGAGTTGCAGACAATGGAGGCCAATGACCTAGCCCGTCGGTATGGTTCGATCGGGTTGCGCCTGGCGAGGCTCTCACATGGCGAGGATAGCCGTATTGTCAGGTCTGAGCGCGGTGCAAAAAGCGTTTCGAACGAAACCACGTTCAGAACAGATATATCGAGCTTTGAAACCTTGCGTCCGATCCTCAGAAGACTGTCAGAGAAAGTGTCGGAGCGACTGAAAAAGTCGGAACTCTCAGGGCGCGGTGTCGCATTGAAACTAAAAACCGCCGACTTCAAAACCATTACGCGTTCACGGCATCTGACCGACCCGACTCAGCTGGCAGACAAGATATACGCAACCGGCGTTGATCTCCTTGAAAACGAGGTCGACGGTAGACGCTTCCGACTCATCGGAATTGGCGTCAGCGATCTGGAAAATGCCGAGCGCGCTGACCCGCAAGATCTGCTGGATCAGTCAGCGGAACGGCGCAAGAGCGCAGAGCTGGCTGTCGACAAGCTCAGAGACAAATTTGGAAAAACCGCCGTCGAGCTTGGCCTAACACACGCGGCAAGGACTGCCGAGGCTTCAAAAAAGACCAACAAGTCCTAAGGTCTAGGGGCAATCGGCTTCATCATAGAGCTCAAGCGCTGCCATTTCTCCCTGAATGGTGAAATCACCATAGTCGAGTTTGAGATGGCCACTGATGCCGTTCTGGTACAGCCAGAAGGAAAGCTGATACACGGGTAGCAGTTCGCCAGAGGCACTCTCGTCTGCCGGGTCAAAATAAGCAACTGTTACCGGCCAGTAGTTCATCCCCGCCAGCGCAGCGTCCGGTTCTTCCTTGTTGGTCCCGGTTGGGCTAACGGTCTTGGCGCCAATAACCGTTGTCGTGGAGTAGACTTTGTCACCCGTCTCGGCGCCATCGTAAATATCAGCGGCAACGAACCGAACTTCCTCATCGGCGGCCTTCATGATTGCGAGAAGGTGTTCTGTTGGAAACAGAACTTCAGTGCCAATTTCAAGAGACTTCTCGGATGGCTCCTTGAGTTCGACCGTTTTCACCTTGGTGCCCGCGCGCGCCGTGCCGCGTGTCGCTTCAACAAGTTTCTGGTCGACAAATGTCTTTGAAAGGAACTGATATGTCTCTGCTTCGGGTTCTTCGAACGAAGTCGTTTGCAGGTCCGTGATTTGTGATCCGCCATCCATGTTTTGAAACTGGGTCACAAAGCGAAAGTTGACACTGTAGCCGTCGCAGGCATTTCCGGAAAAATCATACACCATACGACCGTTCAAACCGGCAATACCGGATTGTTCTTCCGTGTCACCGAGTTTCATGTCGTAGACAGCCCGGTGAGGCACCAGCTTGTGCCCGGCCTGCGCCCACACCGCATCAGCTGAAACAAAAATGCCGGAGAGAATACCGACGGCCAATAAGAAGCATACCCTGGCGTAGTAGTTCGACACGGCCTTGGGAACGTGTTTCATCAATTCAACCTCTTATTTGCCGTGGCATGTTATTTTGCCTTCTGGCTGCTAACGCTCATTATGCGGTTTATTGTGGCCGTCGCCACTGAGAATCTGATGGCATCGATAGAGATCTTGCAACTTGGGCCATATTTCACTGAAAATTGCAGTTGGTGAGCTGCAAAGGCAAATTCAATCCCGCTTTTCCACAAACTGAATTATCGCTTCCTATCCGATTTGGCCTTGTCACTTTGTACGAATTGCGCCAAGAAATCGGAAAGTCCTCAAGCTGGAGTAGCCCCATGAGCAGCACCATCGAAGCCCGCCTTTCTGAACTTGGCGTCAGCCTGCCGGAAGCGGCCGCTCCTGCGGCAAACTATGTTCCTTATGTCATAACCGGCAATCAGCTTTTTGTTTCCGGCCAACTTCCGATGGAAGCTGGAAAAATCAAGGTTTCAGGAAAACTCGGCGCCGATCTTGGTGTCGACGAAGGCAAGGCTGCAGCAAGACTTTGTGCCATCAATCTCCTCGCACAGGCCAAAGCCGCAACCGGAGACCTCGAAAAGGTAACACGGCTCATTAAAATTGTTGGATTCGTGAATTCAACCGGAGATTTTGCCGATCAGCCACAGGTGATCGACGGTGCGTCTGACTTCCTGGTCGAAGCCATGGGTGACAAGGGCCGACACGCACGTTCTGCCGTGAGCGCCGCTTCCCTTCCCTTTGGTGTGGCTGTTGAAATCGAAGCAATTTTCGAGATCTCTGAATAGTTTTCTAATGTGGCATCTGCGTTTCAGATGCCACTTCTCCAGATCAAGATCCATGCATGACGCCCGAGCTCAAAACGATTTTTGCCCGCCCTGTTGCTCATCGTGGCTTTCACGATGTCGACAATGGCATCATTGAAAATACGCCTTCTGCAATTCTGCGCGGGATGGAGAGCGGTTTTGGCATCGAAGTGGACGTTCAGGAAACCGCTGACGGTGAAGCTCTCGTCTTTCACGACTACACGCTGGACAGACTTGTAGAAGGCACCGGAAAGGTCATCGACCAGGCATCAGATGCTCTGGTCCAGCTCCATATGCAGACCGGGAACGACAAGCTCTGGCTCCTGCAGGACCTGTTTGATCTGGTCAATGGTAAGGTCCCTCTTGTCATCGAGATCAAATCCTTGCTGCGGCGTGATGCACAGGGTGATTTTGTTCGGCATGTGACTGACCAGATTGCCGCATATGACGGGCCGGCGTGCATCAAGACGTTTGATCCCGACATGTTGTCGATTGCAAAAAGTCACAAACCGGAGGTTCTGCGCGGTATCGTGGCAGATGGCGCAAACCCCGGGCCCGATTATGTCCGCTATTCTCGGGTTGACAGGTTCATCCTTCGACACCTTCTTCATTTCCCACGGACCGGGCCACACTTCGTGTCATACGGTGTGAAAGATCTGCCAAGACCGGCGCCCAGTCTGTTGCGTTCACTACTTAAAGTTCCAGTCATGTGCTGGACGGTAAGAACGCGGGAACAACGAGAGATAGCTGCGCGCTACGCGGACCAGATTGTTTTTGAAGGCTTTAATCCTGACAAGAGCGCTTAAAATTGAGGCAAAGATCCCAATCAAGGGTCTTGCACCAACGTGCAACAGCTCTACATTTTTGATCATGGTTTCGAACTATGGTTTTCTCTGACATATGACCTCCTCCGCATCAGGCGATAGCAACGGCACGGCTGACACCGGGCAAACAATATCATTGCGCATCCTGTCTTCCTTGAAAGACGTTTCCGATGTCGCGTGGGACCGGGTAGCCAATCCTGGCTGGATAATGTCAGACCGTGGAAAACTGACGGAGTCCAATCTCTGTAACTCCTTGAACGACCTTTCCAGTGAACTTGATCATTTACTTGAACCAAAACCTGAAGTAACCTCGTTTAATCCATTTATATCTCACGCTTTTCTTCACTCTCTGGAAGCTGCTGGCTGCGCTACGAGGGAAACGGGCTGGCATCCAAGACACCTGGTTCTGGAAGACGAGAGTGGTGCTGTTCTTGGGGCCGTTCCGGCCTACTTAAAAAGCCATTCGCAGGGTGAATATGTCTTCGACCACGGTTGGGCTGATGCGTTCCACAGAGCTGGTGGCGACTACTACCCGAAGCTTCAAATCTCTGTTCCCTTTACGCCTGCGACTGGGCGAAGATTTCTAACCGGGCCGGACATTAATCGGGAAGCCGGTCTTCAGGCGCTTGCCGCTGGTCTTGTTCAGGTCTGTCAACGGACTGGCGCCTCTTCGGTTCACGCCACCTTCCTCACCAGAAGCGAGTGGGATAATTTGGGAGAGCTTGGCTACCTGCAACGCACAGACCAGCAGTTCCATTGGGAAAACGGCAACTATGACAGCTTCGATCACTTTCTGTCGGATCTGGCCTCGCGCAAGCGAAAGGCGATAAGAAAGGAACGCCGAGAAGCGATGTGCGCTGAGGGAATTGAGATTGAATGGATCACTGGATCGGATCTGACAGAAGCTCACTGGGATGCGTTTTATTCTTTTTATATGGACACCGGGTCACGCAAGTGGGGCCGCCCCTACCTCAATCGAAAGTTCTTCTCTCTTCTGAATGAAAAGCTTGCTGAACGAACGCTTCTTGTCATGGCCAAACGTCATGGTCAGTATATTGCTGGAGCGCTGAATTTTATTGGCTCTGACACTTTATTCGGCCGTCATTGGGGCTGTACAGAACATCACCCGTTCCTGCATTTTGAACTCTGCTACTATCAAGCAATTGAGTTTGCCATTACGCAAAAGTTGAAACGTGTTGAAGCCGGGGCTCAGGGTGCCCACAAACTCGCCAGGGGCTACCTTCCCACAAACACCTACTCAGCGCACTGGATTGCCCATGAAGGTCTGCACCAGGCCGTTGCAGACTATCTAGAGCAGGAACGCTTCGCCATTGAACGCGAAAACGAAGCCCTTGCCGAACACGCCCCTTTCAAGAAGTCTGATCCAAAATCATAGAGCCAAGGAGGCTTCTCGGGTGTTTCAAAACATCAAACGCATTTCATGTTGCTGAAGTACCTCTTCTGCCCCGGCGTTTTTCAAGAATGCGTTTAAAGAATTTGCAGTCGTATCAACATTAACAAAAGTCAGCTGATCGGCACTGACCAACTGTCCTAATTTGGACAATAGCGCTCGCCCAATTCCTTGCCTGCGAAAGTTCTTGTGAACCGCAATCTGGGCAACCGCACCATCCTCGTATATGGCGCCCCACCCCACACATTCCCCGTCCTCTTGCGCGATCAAAAGCTGCGCCTTTGATCCCAACCGTGTTATCGCAGCCCTACTGTTTTGGGGTGTTGGCATAGCATCAAAAAACGCGTTTTCGTTGACGGGAAGGCCTTCAGCGGCAATCGGCTTTAGATCGTGTTTCAGCGATCCTGATCTTTCCAAAGCTTCTCCCTGAACCTTGAAAATACCCAGTGTCCGCTGTTTCTCGAAACCGAATTTCTCGTAGGCGTTTATAGCATTCCCATTGGTGGCAACGACCTCCAACTGCATCCCACTTGCAGTATCATTGCGCAGGACCTCCGACACTGCTTTCAGAAGCAGGTTAGAGATCCCCCTACGCCTGAAGTCAGGGAGCGTTCCAACCGAAAGCGTATAGGCCAGATTTTCATACTCTCTTGCTGGAGGGCTTGAGAACCAAAACCCGGCAATTTGATCACCGTACCAGGCAATAAACGAATGCCGCGAAGAAAATCCCCGCTGACACCGGAAGTCCTCGAATTGATTCGAGGTCATTCGCAACGGTACGACATAGTCCGAAAAAGCTGCATTTGTGGCAGCACATAATTGCGACGGATCGATACCGCTGCAATCTTTGAAAATAAGTTCCATCCCTAAATCGCTTTCAATATTTTTGAGGGACTGGCCTCAGGTTCCGCCCCTCGCGCCCTGTGGGACACGCACATTCGCCAATAAGAATTTTTACAATAACAATTCCACTATAGGTACCTCCTTTTGTAAGAAATACAAGTATTGGTAAGTGATACATTTTCGTGTTGCTTTATCCCCACATGATTTTATCCAGAAACACTTTCCGCTAGCGTGAAATAAAAGTTACCATATAAGTACGCGACCTGATCATCTGGAAAAGACATGAAAATTCCTTTTGTCGTTGCTGCCCTGTTTTACTGGCACCTAATGCCGCCGTCGTTAGCCGATACGATCACCATAACCAGTGGCGAATATGCGCCTTTTACAACCCAGTCTGATCCGGATGGCGGATTGGTCAACAGGATCGTCAAAGAAGCATTTGCTCGTTCTGGAGTGACTGTGAAACTGGCATGGCGGCCCTGGGCGCGTGTGATCGTGGAAGCACGCAGCGGAAAGGCCCAGGCAGCATCCTATTTTGCCCTCGACACTGAAAGGGACAAGGATTTCATCCCGGTTGGTCCTGTTGTCATCGATATTTCGAGCATGTTTTATCGCGCGGGCGAGGAGAAACCTGTCTGGAAAAATTATTCCGAACTTAGAGGTAATCGCATCGGAATTACCCGTGGCTACACGTATCCTCCAGACTTCAACACCCTGGCTGAAAACGACGTTCTGGAAGTTGAAACAGCGGATACAGACGAGTTGAACCTGAGAAAATTACTCGCCAAGCGGATCGACCTGTTTCCCTCCAACGATCTCATTACCTACAAGCTTCTGAACGAGAAATTTTCTGAAGACGAACGCTTAATGATCGCCAAGACCGATCAGGTTTACATAGCAATTGAAACCTATCTTCTAATTTCAAAAAAAGCGCCAAACGCACAGGAACTCGCCGAAAAATTTACGAAGGGCCTCGATTCCATGAGGAAGGATGGCACCCATGCAGCTTATGTTGCCGAGCTGATGAGCACCAATTAGTCAATCAATGGCATTGCAACGCGCTGTCAGTTAAAGCTCTCCGCAACATCATACATGACCGGTTCAAAATGCTTGCAAAGTGCACTAATACGCCGATTGCGCTCGCGCATTTCAGTTGACCGCAACATGGCCAGAAAGTCTTCTCTTTTGCGCCACTGCGAATAATTGGCAATCCGCGTTTGGGCATCATTCACATGAAGGCCGGCGCCGATAAACCCCGGCTGGTGCCTGATAAAATTCTCGTAGGCGTCCTTCAACTCCTCCAACAGGTCGTAACAGGTACCCGGCGTCATTTCGAATGTTGTAATGACTGTCTGGCAATCGCGATCACTGGCAATTTCAGGCATGGCTTTCCTCCTCCGCCTTGTTCAAGGCTGGCATGTTTTGATGCAGGCAGCAACATAAGCAGGATTACGTGTCCGCAGGTTCCACACCTTCTATATTCATGTCAGATGCGGCCTGAAGGGCCAGCTTCAGAAGATTTTCAAAATGTACATTTCGGGAACTTCCCCGCCGCCACGCCAGATACATGACCCTTTCCATCGGGACGCCCTCAACTTTTTTCAGCAGCAAATCCGGCTCCTTGCCAAATTCCGAAGCAATGTAGGCGGCGGGAAACAGTGCCAGCCCCATGCCGATCGAAACCATCTGGCGCAATGCGTCCAGGCTCGTTCCTTCATAGTCCTTGAGAAATTCTGCGCCTGCAGTCCGAGCCAGGGCTTGAACATCGTTGTGCAGGCGAAATCCCTGGCTGAGCGACAAAAGCTTCTCGCCTTTCAACAGCTCGACAGGAATGGCAGCCAGACCGGCAAGTGGGTGAGATTTTGGAACAGCCAGCGAAACATCTTCGTGGCACAGAACGCGCGCCACAGTGAGATTGGAGGAATTTACACCCGGCGTAATAATACAATCGAGCCGCCCGGCCAAAAGCGATTCCTCAAGCAAATTTGGGCGATCTTCACGAATGTAGAGTTCAAGTTCCGGAAAATCGCGTTTAAGAATCGGGAGCAAAAACGGCATAAAGTAGGGTCCGAATGTGGGCGACACGCCCAATCTTATCAGTCCACCCAAATTCGAGCGTCCCACCTGGGCTACCGTCACAATTTCGTCCAGATTTTCCAGCGCCTGGCGCGCAAGTGGTAGCAGGCGTTCACCTGCGGCAGTCAGACTAATACCACCCGTTGCCCGTTCGACGAGCGTGCTACCCAACTGATCCTCTAACAGTTTGAATTGTGAGGACAAAGTAGGTTGAGACACATTGCATTTTTCGGCCGCCTTGCGGAAATGGAGCGTATCTGCAAGCGCGACAAAATAGTCCAGTTGGCGGGGCGTAGGCCGAAAACTCATCCAGGGCACCGAGTTGATTGACAATATCTATCAACCTAATTGAAACAATGTATTTCTTCTATACCTTTTTCATCTCCATATCTGGGGTGTCAGCGACACTGCCGAACACAGGAGATAGGCGATGTACAACCGTTTGAAGTCCTTGCGTAGCCAACACAACACCCTGGATTCATTGATCCAACGGGAAGAACGGCATCCTTATCCTGACAACCAGCACATTCGGTCCTTGAAGAAATTCAAGCTCCGTTTACGCGATGAAATTTCACGGATCGAGGGAGGGCTGGGTTCCAGACGTCTCGTTTTTTAAGCAGTCCCCACACACTTGGAATACGGAGAAAAAGACATGAACCCGTTTTGGCCCTTCCTCGCTATGCCTGCAATGCAGCCGAAGTTCACCCGCCGAACCCGACTGCAGGACCTTGATGCCCGCATGGCATCTTTCCTGTCCGAAAAGCAGGCGTCGGGCACCACCTGCCCCGCGGTGCTCGACAACATCAAGGTCGCGAAGTCGACCGTCCAGCGCGAGATGGCAACAAGAACATAAGAGCCTGCCGGAATTCTCGTATCCGAAAAGGTATAGCCATCAGCTGGATATACCCGCCCGCAAAGGCCTCGCGGGCGGGTTTTCTTTCGTTTTTACATTGCGTTATCCGGAGAACCGCTTTTTAATTGCTGCAAAATATTAGCGCCACGGGAGGCTCCCCATGACCTCTTCTTCCTATTTCTCCCCCGAAGGCGGTCACCCGCCGCAGACACAACTGCTGACCGATCGCGCCATTTTCACCGACGCCTATGCGGTTATCCCTAAAGGTACGATGCGTGACATCGTCACCAGTTTCCTTCCATTTTGGGAAAGAACTAGGCTCTGGGTGCTTTCACGTCCGTTATCCGGATTTGCAGAAACTTTCTCCCAATACATCATGGAAGTTCAACCAGGTGGCGGCAGTCAGAAGCCGGAGAGCGACGATCTGGCGGAAGGTGTTCTGTTTGTCGTTGAAGGCAGCATGACGCTTGTGATTGAAGGCGATCTGCACCTGATGGAAGAAGGTGGATATGCTTATCTGCCCGCCGGCTGCCAATGGACCTTGAAAAACGAGAGCAGCGCACCTGTCCGATTTCATTGGGTACGAAAAGCCTATGAAGCTGTGGAAGGCCTGGATCGCCCTCCCGTACTGGTAGCTAACGAAAAACAAATCACGCCACATGAAATGCCCGGAACTAACGGGAAATGGGCGACGACACGCTTTGCCGAACCTGACGACCTCCGCCATGACATGCATGTCAATATCGTCACGTTTGAACCAGGAGCCGTCATTCCATTTGCAGAGACACATGTCATGGAACACGGACTTTATGTTCTGGAAGGAAAAGCGGTTTACCGGCTTAATCAGGACTGGGTGGAGGTGGAAGCCGGTGACTATATGTGGCTGCGCGCATTCTGCCCGCAAGCGTGTTACGCCGGTGGCCCGGGCAGGTTTCGTTACCTCCTCTACAAGGATGTGAACCGTCACATGAAACTGCGGTAGTTTGGACGCAAACTAGTTCAGGTCTCCGTGAGAGGAAACTTGCTGTGATGCGTCCAAATTGTTCGGATTTAGGCTGGCTATTTCGCAGATGCCGACGAGATCAGGCAGCCGCGTTTTTTCTGGCACTTTCATTTGCCGCTTCTTCAGCCGCAGCTGCTTCAGCTGCAAGTCTGGCTCTTTCGCGCCCTTCCTCTTCCATGCGTTCCGCGAATTCGATGAATTCGTCGGCCGGCATGGGCTGTGCGAAATAGTATCCCTGGGCAGCTGTAACGCCGAGTTCGAGCAGACGTTCGATCTGCTCTTCAAGTTCGACACCCTCGGCGATAATGCCCATTCCCAGGTTGTCCGCCAGCTCGACCATTGAATCGACAATCGTTGTTGAATTGTCATCCGAACTAATCGTGTCGATGAACATTTTGTCGATCTTGATAATATCGACACCCAATTTCTGCAGATAGGCCATACCGCCATGACCGGTGCCAACGTCATCAAGCGCAACACGAACACCAAGGGCCTGGAGTTCTGCAATGATCTTGCGCGCAAGTTCCATATCCTGCAGAGGATGTCTTTCTGTAACTTCAACAACAATCTGCTGGAAGGCGATCTCGGATTTTTCAAATATAGACTTGATATCTGAAATGACTTCGCGATCCAGGAAATGGCCAGCAAACAGGTTGATGGATAGCTTGAAGTCCGGGTTTTCACCGTAAAGTTCACCCACTTCTTCTGAAGACACACGCATCATGTTGCGGGTCATATCGAAGATATGGCCGTTGTTTTCCGCGTAGGCCATGAACTGGCCTGGCGATACGATTACGCCGTTCGGGCGCCGCCAGCGCATCAGGACTTCACAGCCACGCAGGCGTTGGGTTTCGATGTCCATAACCGGCTGATAGAACGGAATAAATTCGCCATTTCGGATTGCAGCCACAAACTCGTCGTTTGCTTCGCTCTCCGGTCGCCAGGATAACCAGACACCGATAGCGACAAACAAAAGCGCGATCCCTGCACAAGCAGCCGCGGCAACCACTTTCAAGTCCTGGACCAATTGACTGGCGGCAGAAACCGGAGCTGTAACACTCGCAGAAAGCGGATAGAGCTCCGACGCCACCTCCACAGAAAGCATATCCCCGGGATCTGATCCTTCGGAGTTATAGCCGCCCACTGTGTACCAAAGTAGGTTGTCGCCCAGACGCAGTTCCGCCCGGCGATAGGAGCGCAGATATTCCGGTCCCGGGTCGATAGCGATAACTGCTGGTGTAACCTCTGCAAAGAGCCGCGTATCGTTCTTAAGGTCCCAACTGATGACAGCTGCTCGCACGCCGAGGTAGCTCCTGTCGAGCATGCCGATGCCGACAAGAGGGCCATCGACTCGCCTGGGTGGCAGGATAACTTGCTCAACCAATTCACGATCCGGTGTCACGCACATGCGGCGGCCTACGCCATCTGCAACACCAATGGCGTCAATCATGCCATGCTCAACAATCTGCTTTTCGAAAATAACCCGGTCTTCAGCGTTGCAGGTCTGGATATCGTCCCTGTCCAGTCGCTGCAAAAGTGCAACAGTTGTGCTGATCGCCTCTTCTGCCCGATGCAGAGACACGTTACCCATCGCCTCCATCTCGCTGATAGCGCGACGCTCGGCATACTGGTTCAAAATAATGTTGATCGCGAACAACGGCGTCGTCGCCAGCAACAGCGCGATCATTACCGTTTTAGCAAAACCAAGGTACCGAAGAGACAAAACAATGGCCTGATTAGAGAATATTCTCTATCGAAAATGAACGATCTGGGTAAACAATGACTGAATGAGCCGACAATTCATTCAGATCAAAGATGCCTTCCGAACGCGTGTGTTTATGTGCAATATCAACGCACAGATGGATGAAAGGACGGTTACATGCAGGCATTGTTTATCGGACAGGCCTATATTGACGTGACATTCGTCACCGACCACCTGCCTACCGGCGACGAAAAGACCATTGCCGAAGACTACGCAATCAGCTTCGGTGGTAACGCAGTGACCGCGGCTTTTTGCTGCGCAAAACTTGGCGGCAAACCGGACCTTTTGTGCTCTCAGGCTGATGACTGGCTGGCCCGCATGTTCCTGGACATGGCTTCAGCTTACGGTATTTCCGTTCACGGTCGGAAGGTGCAGGAGTCCTCGCTCTCTTTCATTATGCCAAAAGGCGGAAAGCGCGCCATTGTCAGGTGCCGCGACAACGATTTTCTCCATCCATTCCCGCCGCTCAACCTTGCAGGATTGAAAGCGCTGCACCTAGACGGACACATGCCTGACGCGGCACTGCATTACGCGGCGACCTGCAGAAGCCTGGGCGTCCTGACGTCATTGGATGGCGGCGCGGTCAGAGAGAACACCGACGAGTTGCTCGAGCAAATTGACATTGCCGTGGTTTCTGAACGCTTCTGCGAGCAACTGGGGAAGACGGCTGGAGAAACACTGAACTATCTTCGTTCCAAAAACTGTCCTGTTGGTGCTGTCACACTCGGCGAGCAAGGGATGGTTTGGTACGAATCCGGCGGGCCGGACAAGATCATGCCTGCATTGGACGTCCCGCTTTCAAAGGTCGTTGACTCTAACGGTGCCGGCGATGTTTTCCATGGGGCCTATATTGCGTCGTATCTGCGTTGGCCGGAACACACTTGGGACAGCCATTTTCACTTCGCTCGCGCTGCATCTACCCACGCGATCCAGCACCTTGGCAATGAAGACAGCCTGCCCTCACTCGAGGATGTTGAGCGTGCAAAAACGGCTTTTCAGGAGAAAGCTGCAGCCTAAGCTTCAACCATGTTGTATTGTGTCTGTATGCTTGCCATGGAGCGAGGGCATTCGCTTGCCTCTCCCTGGGACTTGGAGCAGAGTGGGCCCGCCTTTGTATGATGGAGTTTTAAAATGATGTTTTCACGTTCGCCGCGCTTTGCAATGGGTCTCACCGCTGCTGTCAGCTTGGTGGCACTTCATACTTCCCCTGCCCTGGCTTTTGACCCGTCCGGCAACGAAGTCGCCGACGCATTCCTCGCGTTGCTTGATGCAGATGAGGGAACGGTTGAAAGTTACGGTTCGGTCACTTCCAGTGGCAGTTCGGTGTCCATTAGCGACCTTGTCATCGCCGATGACGGCGACGAGGACGTCAAAGTCACGATCGCCAACACGATTTTGACCGACGGCGAGTTGCAGGATAACGGCCGTCTCAAATTATCAGCTCTTGGTATTGAGAATCTGAAACTTGCCGCTGACGACGGCGGCATGTCGCTGCAAACTCTCAAAGTCACCGAGCTGATGTTGCCGTCTGCTAAAGAAGTCTCCTCAGATTCGCCCACAGTTAGCCCCGGTTATAAAACGTTCGAGGTGAACACCGTCCAAATTCAGGACGAAAACGGCAAGGTCGCCGACATCGAAAAAATTTACTCCGCTATCGACGGTATGGACGGCGATATTCCGACGTCTGGTCAATTTTCGGTTTCCGGTGCAGTCATTGATGTCAAACAACTGGAAACAGATGAAACCAAGGCTCTTACGGATCTGGGCTACGAAACCCTGTCGTTGGATATTTCTGGATCGGGAAAATGGGATCCAGAAGCTTCGACACTTGTAATCCCTGAGCTGAAAATCAACGCAAAGGACGCCGCAAGCCTATCGATCTCCCTCGCATTTGGCGGGGTTACGCGAGACGTTATTACTCAGCTTGAATCGAAGTCTGACAAACCAGAAGAAGCCATGGCGCTGCTTCAGAATGTAACGGTTGCCGACATTAAGATCCGCCTGGATGATGACACGTTAACCGGGCGTGTCCTTGATCAGGAAGCATCCAAATCCGGCGTTGAAACACCGGTCTATGTCGCTGGCTTGACCGGTAGTCTCCCGCTGATGCTGGGCATGCTGCAGAACAAGGAACTGGAAGGTCAGGTTGCGCAGGCTGTTACGGAGTTTCTGAACACACCTGGTTCGCTTGAAATCACGGCCAAGCCAGGTGCACCTGTTCCCGTTTCGCAAATCATGGGAACGGCAATGCTCGCTCCGCAGATGATCCCGCAGATCCTTGCTGTCGGTATTCTCGCCAATCAGTAAGTGACAACGACCTGAGAAAGAAAAAAGCCCGGACAAAGTTCCGGGCTTTTTTATTGTACGTAGTCGTATTGATAAATCGCCACACGTTTCGATCGTTAGAAACGCTAGACCTAAGCTGCGGCGTTTTTCCGGTTCTGAAACTGCAATTCGCACAAACGGCGATAGATGCCGTCATGATCAAAAAGTTCATCATGCGTTCCGCTTTCAACAACCTTGCCCTCATCCATGACGTGGATCTGGTGCGCGTGTCGAACAGTGCTCAAGCGGTGAGCGATGACCAGGGTTGTTCGATCCTCCATCAACTTTTCCAATGCGGTCTGGATCTTTGCCTCTGATTCTGCATCGAGGGCTGATGTCGCTTCGTCCAGAAGAAGAATGGGCGCATCGCGCAGCATCGCGCGGGCAATCGCGATACGTTGTCGCTGACCACCTGACAGATTGTTGCCTGCTTCACCTACTTTAGAATCATACCCTTCAGGCAGATTTGTAATGAATTCGTGCGCATTGGCCGAAATCGCCGCTGCTTCAATTTCAGCCTGCGAGGCGTTCGGCTTTCCAACAGCAATATTCTCTCTGACGCTCACATTAAACAGAAAAGACTCCTGACCGACATAGGCGATCTGTGAACGCAAGGAAGCTATCTTGACTGAATTGATCTGACTGTCATCAATCAATATCTGTCCACTGTTCGGGTCGTAAAATCGTTCAACCAAGGAAAAGACGGTCGACTTCCCAGCCCCGGAAGGCCCAACCAGCGCAGTCATTTTGCCGGCCTCTGCAGTAAAACTAGCTCCTCGAAGCGCAGCACTTTCCCCATAAGAAAAGACAACATCCCGGAATTCCATCTTACCCGAAGACACATCGAGATCTGTAGCATCATCCGCATCTTTCAGTGCGGGTTCCCGATCCACCAGTTCATACATGAGACGCAAACCAACAATTTGCTTGCCAAGATTGACATTCAACCGCGCAAGTCTTCTGGCTGGGTCGTAGGCAAGCAGCAATGCCGTGATGAATGAGAACAGAGCTCCAGGATCCTGGTCAAGTTCAATGACCGAATAGCCGCCATAGAATATGACAAGTGCAATCGCGATGCCGCCAAGTGTGTCCATCAAGGGTGAGGTACGGGCTGTCAGCGAGGCGATCTTGTTCGATTGCTTCTGAACCTCAAGAACGCCAATTTCCATTCTCCCGCGCATGGCAGGCTCCATACCAAATGCCTTGACTATCCGCACTCCCAGTACCGACTCCTGCATCGTCGCACTGATCTTTGCACTCGAGACCACTTGCCTTTTTACGTATAGCTTTACCCGGCGCACCAGGATTGAGACGCCAACAACAGCGGGCGGCATGGTGATCAGAGCGAAAGCGCTCAAAAATGGGTTTTGCACAACCATCACGAACGTAAGCCCGATCAGCGTCAGCACATCGCGTCCGATTGTGACAATGATCAAGTCCATGGTTGTCTTGGCGGCACTAACTCCCTGGCCAACGCGCACGGTGATTTCCGCCAGAGACATCCTGTCGAAATATGTTTGATCCTGGCGGATAAGATGGTCGAACATTCGTCGTTGAAGGTCTGCGACTATCGAATTCCCGACCCGGGCGAGGACAACCATCTGCCCGAACGTCGAGGCACCCTTCAGGCTGAAAATCACCAGCACTGCGGCAGCGATTACATACACCATAGTCAGATCTTTGTTCACAAAGACCTCATTGACGACGTCGCGCATAATCCAGGCACTGGCAGCCGTTGTCGCAGCAATCATCGCCATGAAGACAAACGCCAGCAGATACTTCGGAATATACGTTCTGAAATTCTCGCTGAAGAGCCGTTTTATCAGTTGAACCGTCCCGTTTGGATCAGTCCAAGCTTTCGATTTGAACGGGTTTCGCACGCAGCCTTACCTTTCCAGAGGTGTCTAGGGTCATGACTTTACTAGGTGCTGACACTATCGCCTGACAGCTTTGAGGCTAGCAATGCCAGCCTCAAAGCCCCTTCCAAGAGAGGGGTACTCTTATTTGACAGCCTCCTGCAAGAGGGACCTTAATCTGCTTCCGGCAGGTTCAGACGCAAATGCAGGTCACGAAGCTGAGCCGTAGTCGCCTCGCTTGGTGCGCCCATCATGAGGTCTTCGGCCTTCTGGTTCATCGGGAAGAGCATGACTTCGCGGATATTGGCTTCGTCAGCCAAAAGCATCACCATGCGATCGATACCGGCTGCACAGCCACCATGCGGAGGCGCACCATACTGGAAGGCATTGACCATACCGCCGAAACGATTGTTCACTTCCTCTGCCGGATAACCTGCAATTTCGAAAGCTTTGTACATGATCTCGGGTTTGTGATTCCGGATAGCGCCTGATACCAATTCATTACCGTTACAGGAAAGGTCGTACTGCCAACCCTTGACGTCCAACGGGTCACCTTCCAGTGCTTCCATTCCGCCCTGCGGCATGGAGAATGGATTATGCTCGAAATCGACCTCGCCGGTTTCCTCGTCCCGCTCATAAATCGGGAAGTCAACAATCCAGGCAAATTCAAACCGATCCTTGTCCGAATGACCGAGTTCCTCGCCTATAATGACGCGGGCCTTAGCAGCAACGGATACGAAATGCTTCGGCTTTCCACCGAGGAAAAAGGCAGCATCGCCGACATCAAGGCCCAATTGAACACGGATGGCTTCGGTACGCTCCGGTCCAATGTTTTTCGCAAGCGGTCCGGCTGCCTCCGAGGAACCATCTTCGGCCTTCCGCCAGAAGATGTAACCCATACCGGGAAGTCCCTCGCTCTGGGCGAACTTGTTCATGCGGTCACAGAACTTGCGGCTACCGCCCGTCGGTGCAGGAATGGCTCGAATTTCAGTACCTGGCTGTTCCAGTAGTTTTGCAAAGATTGCGAAACCGGATCCGGCAAAATGCTCAGAAACGATCTGCATCTTGATCGGGTTTCTGAGGTCCGGCTTGTCCGTGCCGTACCAAAGTGCAGAGTCCTTATAAGAAATCTGTGGCCAGTTGCGGTTGACAGGGCGCCCCTTGCCAAATCTTTCAAAACAGCCGGCGATGACGGGTTCGATCGTATCGAACACCTCCTGCTGTGTGACAAACGACATTTCCATGTCCAGCTGATAGAAATCGGTTGGCGACCGATCAGCCCTCGGGTCTTCATCGCGGAAACAAGGCGCGATCTGGAAATACTTGTCGAAACCGGAAACCATCAGCAGCTGTTTGAACTGCTGCGGGGCCTGTGGCAGCGCGTAGAACTTGCCCGGATGCAGACGGGACGGCACCAGGAAGTCGCGCGCACCTTCCGGAGACGACGCTGTCAGAATTGGCGTCTGGAATTCGTTGAAGCCGATATCCCACATGCGGTCGCGTAGATCGCGTACAACGTTAGACCGCAGGATCATGTTGTCATGCAGTTTTTCACGACGCAGGTCGAGGAAGCGGTATTTCAGGCGAACGTCTTCAGGATAGTCAAGGTCACCGAAAACCGGCAGCGGCAACTCGGCGGCTGCACCCAGAATTTCCATCTCTCGGATGAAAATCTCGACTTCACCGGTGGGAAGTTCCTTGTTGACAGTACCCTCAGATCGCTTCTTCACGTTACCATCAATACGAATGCACCATTCCGAACGCACGGTTTCAGCAAGAGCAAAGGCGTCCGAGTCCGGGTCAACTACACACTGGGTGACGCCGTAGTGGTCACGCAGATCGATAAATAGCACCCCACCATGATCTCGGACCCGGTGGACCCAGCCGGAAAGACGGATGGTCTGGCCTTCGTCGGACAGACGGAGATCACCGCAAGTATGGCTACGGTAAGGATGCATTCTCGTTCCTCGACAGTTCTGGAATTCCATAGAAAATCGTACGGCCCACCGAAGGCAGGCCGCGTCCGGCTGCACAAGCCATGTTGCGGGGCGAAAGTCAAGGGAGAGGCAAGTGGATCGCACCATCATCAAATTGAACTGCACCACTAATTCTCATGAAAGTTTCAGTCGAGCGTTCGTAAGAAAGAACCACCCCAGTTTCTCATGCATATGATGCAATCTACGAGACCAGTACAGATTGGTCAGGAAAGCGCTGGTTGTAAAATTGCTCCAACACCACCGTTGCTATAAGAGTTGATGGGCTATCAAATAAAGGAGGCTTGCCTTGATCTCTCTTCTATTTGCCCTGATGACTGCGGCGATCGTGCTGGCCTGGCGTGATCGGTGGCGCCTTTCGTTTGTTGTTTTTGCAGTGACATTTGCCTTGAGCATCTACTGGCTCGATTTTCACGCGACCAGGCCTTTGAGCATCAAGCTGTAGGAGCAATTACAATGATCATTCTTGCCCCTCATCCATCTCGTACGCTCAATGCAATCGGCTTGCTGGTTGTTTCAGGTATCCTGATTGCTGCCTATGCATTTCAGTTTGCGCTAGATGAACTGCCCTGCCCGCTTTGTCTTTTGCAGCGGGTCGCGCTGGTTGGCGTCGGCTACGGACTGTGCCTAAATCTCATTTACGGCGCAAAACCTCACCACTACGGCATCATGCTACTCTCAGGCCTCTATGGAGGCACAGTTTCAGCAAGGCAGATCCTCTTGCATATCGTTCCGGGTACTGGCAGCTACGGCTCACCGGTGCTCGGCCTGCACTATTATACTTGGGCTGGTATCTGCTTTTTCCTGATCATTCTCGGAACCGCGATCATGCTGCTCTTTGAGGGGCAGTATCGTAAGACACTGGTCGACAAGCCCGAACACGGTAGCTTCGGCGGGCAGAAACTCGCGAAATTCGCATTCTTCGTCATGTTATCACTTGCGGCAGCAAACACCGTCACGACATTTCTGGAGTGCGGACCGGGTATCTGTGCTGACCCGCCGACGGAATACAAATTGATCAATGACCTGAAGTCTGCGGAATGATCGCAGATCGCCCGGGTTGATTTGAAATCCAAGTGAATCAGGCATCCACAGCTTGTAGCAAAGGACGCCATTGCCCCCTCACCTCATGCGCGCTGGCGTCGTTCACATCAAAGACACCGGATCCGTCAGCTGCATGCCGGGCATAGAGGACCCTATCTGAAATCCGGCATAGGACCGGGTAGCCTTTTTTGGAAAGAGCCTGCTCAAGGTCGGCAACCTGGGTTGAACTGCGATTGATCCGATTGGCGATCACGTGGATGTCGGCCTTGCCTTTTCGGATCCGCTTTATTTCGGAAATATCATCAAGGAATTTCAGCGTTGCTTTCCAGTCAAACATGGATGCCAAAACCGGCACGACAATGTCTGACGCCTCAGCGATAAGTTTCTTTGTCAGTTCTGAGCGCAACCCGCCCGGTCCATCGATAACGATTGCATCCAGATCTTTGTCTTTGACACCAATCGAATCGATCTTGGTCCAGTTCAACGCTTCAATTTTTGCAAGTTTTTTGGAACGGCGTTTTGCCCAGGCCAGACTTGACTTCTGTCTATCTGCATCTGCAAGCGCGACGTGATCGCCTCTCGCGGCAAAAGCAACTGCAAGATTGGTGGCAACAGTGGTTTTGCCGCATCCGCCCTTGGAATTCACCACCAAAATTTTTCGCATTTACTCTTCCCTGATCGTTTCACTTGCCGCGGTATCTTCGATCAACATAGGTGCACTTAATGCGCTTATTCAAGTATTTTCAATTTGAAAATTACCATTTCGTGGCGACAAAGCGGCAGAACTCGGGTATAGCTTTGCCCCACCATGCATGTGATTACAAAAACAAAAGACCTCGCCGCTGCCTGTCAAAGTCTTGCCACAAATGACTATGTGACGGTGGATACCGAATTTCTTCGGGAAACCACCTTCTGGCCCAAACTCTGCGTCATTCAGATGGCCGGGCCAGACATGGCATTCATTGTCGACGCCTTGTCAGAGGGGCTTGATTTAAAACCCTTTTTCGACCTCATGAGCGACAGCAGCGTGACGAAAGTGTTTCACGCTGCCCGTCAGGACATCGAAATCATCTACCACCTTGGCGAACTGATCCCCGCGCCCATGTTCGACACGCAGGTCGCCGCCATGGTTTGTGGATTTGGGGACTCCATTTCCTATGACCAATTGATCTACAAAGTCACCGGCGCCCGGATTGACAAGTCATCCCGTTTCACGGACTGGGCCAGACGCCCCCTGACAAACAAGCAACTCGACTATGCGCTTGCAGATGTCACCCATTTGCGTGATGCCTATCAATTCCTGAAAGCCAATCTCGCGGAACAGAACCGAAGTCATTGGGTTGAAGATGAAATGCAGGTTCTGACTTCAGTCGGCACCTACCGCACAGACCCTGACCTTGCCTGGAAAAGACTAAAACTGCGCGTTCGCAAACCAATTGAGCTTGCGGTGATGATGGAATTGGCAGCCTGGCGTGAAAAGGAAGCGCAGTCCCGCAATGTTCCTCGCAGCCGGGTGGTCAAGGACGATGCAATCTACGAACTGGCCGCTCAACAGCCGAAAGACACCGAATCCCTGGGCCGCCTCAGAACGATTCCTAGGGGTTTTGAACGATCCAGATCTGCAGATGATATTCTGAAAGCGGTCAGACGGGCGCTTGATCTTCCCAAGGAAAAATTACCCAAGCTTCCAAAAGGCCGCCAGGCTCCGGATGGATCTGCAGCTGCGGTAGACCTGCTCAAGGTTCTTTTGAAGCTTGTAAGTGAAGCGAACGGCGTGGCAGCCAAGGTTATTGCGACTGTCGACGAACTTGAAAAAATTGCTGCCGACGACGCTGCAGATGTTGCCGCTTTGAAAGGCTGGCGCAGAGAGTTGTTTGGAGAAACCGCACTCAAGCTCAAACGAGGTGAAGTCGCTCTAGCTTTCCAAAATCGACAAATTGTGGCGCTTGATCAGGATCCGCCGGCTGACTTGAATTCACAAGCGGCGGAATAACCGTTTATCCTCTTTTACTTACGAAGAAGTTTGAAGAAATCACCGGGTACGCAAATACCTATCCGGTGGTAACCCTTACCTCTGCCTTGATCGTCTTGCCGAGCTGATTGGCGCGTTTACGCAATCGCTCACCATCAAGATTGGCAAGATCCGAACCGAGCTCCAGATCCAGTCCTTCTTCTGTCGTTGAGATACCAACCCTTGGCAACACGCCTGCCATTGAAGCGCTGAGCAAGGAAGCGACACGAAGTGTAGCACCCAGCACCTTAGCGCGAATTTTAAGACGATCAGTAAAAAGCTCCCGGATCAATTGTGACAAAGCACCGTCCCGCAGGCCGTGATGTCGATAAAAAACGGCAGCAGCCAGGTAAGCCCGGCTCGCATGATCGAGTCCAACAAAGGAAGCGTTGGAAATGATATTCAGGCTTTGCTCGCCCCTATAGTCCGGATGGGCGCGCCAACCGATATCAGCCAACAGACAAGCGGCATGCCGAAGTCTCGTTTCATTGGCGGTTTCCTCGATTTCCAATTTCCGGAACATGTCATCCGTCCAGGAGATCAACTCATCGGCGTGGTCAGGCGAGCGTGCGCGCAAGATGCATAATTCACGGGCGGCTTCGATGACCGGATCTTGTGCCTGCATTTCCAGCGGCAATTTTTCATGAAGTAGGCCTTCCCTCACGCCAGTTGCGGAAAAGACAAGCCGTTCGGCTTTCATTGACGTGAGCACCTGTTCCAAAACAACCGCTCCAATCGGAACCAGTGGGCGCCGTTGCTTGGAAACGACTTCTGCCTTTTGGATACCGTCCAGATTGGGAACTGCAATTTTCCGGCAAAATTCAATGGCTTCCTGTGCGCCGATCTCATAATTGTGCATCACGTGGAGAGGATATTTGTTTTGAATCATATGGAGGCGCCCGAGAGATCGCCAGGTTCCTCCAACAGCATAAAATGTTCGTTCACCTGGAGCCAGGTCCGGCCAGTCAAAGCGCTTCAACGCATGTTCAGCCAGGTCCCGTGCATTTGAGACCTTGCCTTCTGCTTCTTCAGAGAGGCGTAGTCCACCGAGTGGAAAGGTGGCCCCTTTGCCAGGTACCTTGTTGGTGATTTCAACAAGTTCAAGACTGCCACCGCCCATATCACCGACGATCCCGCGAGGCTGCCAAAAGCCGGCAACAACACCAAGCGCGGAATAATATGCTTCCTCACTGCCATCCAGAATGCGGACAGGGGCTTTCAGGATCTTTTCGACTTCAGATACGAATTTTGGGCCGTTCTCGGCATCTCTCGCCGCAGCTGTCGCAACGATATAGAGGTCCTGACAGCCGGTATGTTCTATCAACGCTTTAAAACGCACCAATTCGCCAAGCGCCAGATTGACGGATTCATCCGCCAGCTGCCCGGTCGCAGCTACGCCTCGTCCCAGACCCGCGAGAAGTTTTTCGTTAAAGAGCATGGTCGGCGTACGGGCCTTGCGCTCGTAAACAACCAAACGCACCGAGTTGGATCCGATATCCACCACCGCAACCGGTCCGGCACCGTTGAGCCTGCCGCGTGCGGGCTGATACTGGCGTGTCATGCTACCCTCGTTTTTGCCGCTCAAGGAACGGCCGGGGCCGATCACTTTTCAATGACTTTCCTCTACCCGAGAGAGATGGATTTGTCATGAAATACTGATGTGCGTTGAACCGTTCCTCGTCCGGGCCCGGTACAATTCGCTTGTGGCTTCCATCAGAAAGGATGCGCCAGCTCTGTTCGTTGTCCTTTAGGTTGGCGACCATGATCTGATCGAGAACCTGCTCATGAACTGTCGCCGTCATCAAGGGCGTCAGAACTTCCACCCGCCTATCGATATTGCGGGGCATGAGGTCGGCCGAACCGATGTAAACATGGGCTTCAGGGGAAGGCAGCCCTTGGCCGTTACCGAAGCAATAGATACGCGAATGCTCCAGGAAACGCCCGACAATGGACTTCACCCTGATATTTTCCGAAAGCCCTTTTATGCCCGGACGCAAACAGCAAATACCACGGACCACAAGGTCTATCTGAACACCTGCCTGACTGGCCCTGTAAAGCGCGTCAATGGACTCAGTGTCGACCAGCGAGTTCATTTTCATCCAGATCTGGGCGGGGCGCCCAGCGCGCGCATGCTCAACCTCGGCCTCAATCATTTCCAACAGACGGTCGCGCAGGTTTACCGGCGAGACCATGAAGTGATTGAGTTCAGCAGGTTCTGCGTAGCCGGTGATGTAATTGAAAACCCTGGCCGCATCTTTCGCAATACCCGGATCGTCGGTGAAGAAGGACAAGTCCTCGTAAATCCGCGCAGTAATCGGATGATAGTTGCCGGTGCCAATGTGGCAGTAGGTTTTCAGCTGGCCATGTTCACGCTTGACGACCATCGACAGTTTGGAGTGTGTCTTGAGCTCGATGAACCCAAAAACAACTTGGACACCTGCTCTCTCAAGATCTCTTGCCCATTTGATGTTGGCTGCCTCGTCAAATCGGGCTTTCAGTTCGACCAGCGCAGTGACGGTTTTACCGGCCTCGGCCGCTTCGACCAGGGCCTTTACGATTGGGGAATTGTTGGAAGTCCGGTAAAGGGTCTGCTTGATCGCAACCACATCCGGATCACGCGCAGCCTGCCTGAGATACTGGACGACGACATCGAAGGATTCATAGGGATGATGAACAATGATGTCCTTCTGAAGGATCGCCGCCAGACAATCTCCGCCATGCTCACGAATACGTTCCGGGAAGCGCGCTGAATATGGCTTGAATTTCAGGTCCGACCTTTCCAGGTCCACAATCTGGGAGAGATTGTTAAGCGCAAGAAGACCTGTTGCCAGGAATATTTCGTTCTCTGCAACATCCAATGCTTCGGCAACGAATTCTCGTAGTGCCGCCGGCGTTGTCTCCAGGATTTCCAGACGGATCACAGAGCCCCTGCGGCGGCGCTTCAATGCGCTTTCAAAGAGACGAACAAGATCTTCGGCCTCTTCCTCGATTTCAAGGTCGCTGTCACGGATCACTCTGAAAGCGCCCTTGCCGCGGATCTCATACCCAGGGAACAAACGTCCAATAAACAGACTGACGACTTTTTCGATTGCGATAAATCGTGCTGAACCATCTTCTGCGTTCGGGAGCTGCACGAAGCGATCGACCTGGTTGGGTATTCGAAGCAGCGCGATCATGCCGCGACTACCGGACGTTGGGACCAGTTCAAATACGATCGAAAAGCCGAGATTGGGTATGAAGGGGAACGGATGTGCAGGATCAAGCGCAAGAGGCGTTAAAACGGGAAATACGTAGGCTAAAAAATACTCTTGCAGCCAAGTCTTGTCGGTCTCGCTCAGGTGGTCACGGTTCAGAACCTCGATGCCCTTTTCCGCGATTTCGCGATGCAGTTCACCCCAGATCTGTTGCTGCGAAGCCTGCAGTTCTCTTACAGCTTCACTGATCTTTTGAAGTTGTTCATTCGGTGTCAGTCCGTCATCAGAAAGATAAGTGACATCAGCACGTTGCTGGCCGCGCAAACCCGCAACTCGGACCATGAAAAATTCATCGAGATTGTTGGCGGAAATGGATAGAAACCGAACCCGTTCCAAAAGTGGATGGTTCGGGTTCATTGCTTCTTCCAGAACCCGCTGGTTGAACTGCAGCCAGGAAAGCTCCCGGTTCATAAACCGTGCAGGCAAATTAGCGAGCTCAGATTCGGACGTTAGGCCCGCGACATTCTGGTCGGTAACAATAGAGGAAGGCGACAGAATGTCAGAAAGATCCGGCGTTTCATTCATGACACCTTCCTTTTTTCCGATGTGCAGAATGGTGGTTCTGATCACATCAACAGTGACTAGCACGAACTTCTGAGAGCACAAATAAAAGCTTAGTGGTGTTTGTCCAAACTATTGGCCCTTATGTACATTTTCAAGGACACGGCCAGCAAGGGGTTTGGTAATCTTGACACGTCCGGCGAGAGCCTCCTGGTCGATCGCCTCCACTGCACGCAAAGCGACTTCGAGAGAGCGTTCCATGCGGACAACCAGGTAATCCACCACGCCGATATCAACTGCTATCTGCCGGTCTGCAAACAGCTTGACGAGAACGCGGCGCAGCAGGTCATCGTCAGGTTCCAGAATTTCCACCGGCGTCGCAGCTCTCAGACGGGACATAAGATCCGGCAAAGCGATCTTCCAACTTGCCGGCCAAGTACGGCTTGTGATCAGAACAGTCTTCTCGGCCTGCCGGGCAGCGTTCAAAAGGTGAAACAGAGCGGTATTGTCAACACCCAGATGTGCATTCTCAACGACGGTGGCAGGCGCTGCAACCAACTCCGAGACTGAACCTTCAGCCAGATTGGGGGCCGCAATAACAGCGGCACCAATCTCTTCTTGAAAAGCCTTTACCAGATGGGTCTTGCCGGACCCGACCGGCCCGGCCAACACAACCACTGGCGCCGGCCAGTGTGGCCAGCGTCCCAACAATTCGAAGGCAGCTTTGTTAGACCCGCCAACCAGGTAATCATCCCTGCTGAGCGCGGCCTCGTGCGGCAAATCCAACGGTAACTGGCGCGGTGGTTCCGCCATGGTACTGATACTTACTCTTCCATGGCCGTCGTTGAACGGCCTTTTCCCTTGTAGACTGTGCTCGCTAGGTACTGCTTCAACGCAAAGCGCGCAAGCACGCCAATCATCGCAGCAGCGGGAACTGCAATGAGCATCCCCACAAATCCAAAGAGATATCCAAAGGCAAACAGCGCAAACATCAGCGTTACCGGATGCAGGCCCGTGCTATCTCCAACCAGTTTGGGTTGGAGAACATTTCCCTCCAGAAACTGCCCAACTGCAAATATTGCTGCAACCACCAGTATCCACGGCCAATCCGGCCAGAACTGCACGAGTGCCACGCCGACTGAAAGCACGAGGCCAAGCCCGGCCCCGACGAACGGAATAAAACTGACCAGACCGGCTCCCATCCCGATCAAGAGCCCAAAATTCAAACCGACGAGTGCGAGCGATGCAGCGTAAAAGCAGCCGAGAATGACACAGACAGAAACCTGCCCGCGGACAAAACCAGCAACTGCATCGTCCATTTCCTTCGCCAGCCCCCGAAGTTCTTCCAGATGATCACGTGGCAGCCAGCTGTCGATGCGTTCCACCATATTGTCCCAATCGAGCAACAGATAGAATGCGACGACTGGCGTGATGACAAACAACGAGAGTATGCCAAGTAGTGCCTGACCTCCGCTCCAGATTGATTGCGCCAACTTACCGACAAAGGCCGCCCCCTGCCCGATCAACTCTGACATGGAGGATTGCAGGTTTTCTGGGCTGATTCCTGCCATCGAGGCCATATCAGCTGGAAGATATCTGGAAAAAAGCGCCTGAAGTCCGCGAACAAGATCCGGGAAATTATCCAGGAACAACGCGAGTTGGTTCCCGAGTACGGGCAACAAAAGGATGAAAAACAAGACAAGAATAAAGATGAAGGCAAGCAGGATGGTCAGCGTCGCCCACATCCTGCGCATGCCAAGGCCTTCGAGCCGATCACAGACCGGATCAAGCAGATAGGCTACCGCCATACCTGCAACAAATGGCAGCAGAACACCGGAAAACACAAAAAGAAAAACACAAAAAACGGCCAGGGAAATCAACCAGAACTGGACCTGACGTCGCAAAGTCATAATCACTCCTCCCTGCCGGAAAATTTTCTTTAACCGTCCGGAGCGGACCGGATCAACATATAGGTTGCTTGATGCTGCTTGTAACCTATCACGCAAGTACGTTGCCTTGCTGTTGTGGGTCAAGGGGCGGATTTGGCTGTTAGGAGGCTTGAACGGCTCTTGTGCTAGAGCGCTCAAGGCTGTATGCGCGGCAGGGATCCTTTGATCGTGCTGCCTTTGTAAGCGCGAAAAACCTGTCTGGAGCCGACATGAGCCAATCCTCGCCCTCTGGAACCAACGGTCTGACCTATGCTGATGCCGGTGTCGACATCGATGCCGGAAACGAACTGGTAAACCGCATCAAACCGCTGGTCAAAGCAACTTCTCGGCCGGGAGCCGACAGCGACATTGGCGGGTTTGGAGGCCTTTTCGACCTGAAGGGCGCTGGCTTCAAGGACCCCATTCTGGTGGCGGCCAATGACGGCGTCGGAACGAAACTGAAAATTGCCATCGAAACCGGGCAACATCGCACTGTTGGCATCGATCTTGTCGCCATGTGTGTCAACGACCTTGTGGTTCAAGGTGCTGAACCTCTGTTCTTCCTCGACTATTTCGCAACCGGCGCATTGGATGTAGAGACAGCAACCGACGTGGTTGCAGGCATAGCCGACGGCTGCAAATTGTCGGGTGCAGCCTTGATCGGCGGCGAAACTGCCGAAATGCCGGGCATGTACGGCGAAGGCGATTACGACCTTGCCGGTTTCTCGGTTGGCGCAGCGGAGCGCGGTGAGATCCTTCCGCGCAATGACGTTGCAACTGGTGATGTTCTGCTCGGTCTGGCCTCTTCCGGTGTTCACTCCAACGGCTACAGCATGGTGCGCAAGATCATCGAATTGGCAGGCCTTTCCTGGTCAGATGCGGCACCCTTCGACAGCACGAAGACGCTCGGTGAAGCGCTGATGGAACCGACACGCATCTATGTCAAATCGTTGCTGGCAGCTCTCAAGGCAACATCCGGCATCAAAGCGTTGGCTCACATAACCGGTGGCGGTCTCCCTGAAAACCTGCCGCGCGTGCTTCCCAAGAATTCCTCTGCACGCATCGATCTATCCCAGATTGACGTTCCACCCGTTTTCTCATGGCTGGCTTCTGCTGGCGGGGTTGCGGAATCCGAGATGCTCCGCACGTTCAATTGCGGTATCGGTATGGTGATTGTTGTCTCCGAGGAAGAAGCCGCTGCAGTGACAGCGGCGCTTGAGCAGGCTGGCGAACAAGTCACCCGGATCGGTCAGATCGAAGCGCCAGGTGAAGCTCCTGTCCTTTTCGACAACTCTCTGAGCCTTTCAGCATGAGCCGTAAACGGACTGCCATCCTGATTTCTGGTCGTGGCACCAACATGGGCGCGCTGATATCTGCTGCCATGGCTCCATCCTATCCGGCGGAAATATCTCTGGTTCTGTCCAACAGGCCGGATGCAAAAGGACTGGAACGCGCCGCTGAATTCAACATTCCGACCGCCATTGTCGATCACAAGGACTTTTCCGGTGACAGAGAGGCCTTTGAAAGACAAGTCAATGCGGTTCTCAAGATGCACAATATTGAACTGGTAGCCCTTGCCGGTTTCATGCGTATTCTCACGCCATTTCTGGTCGATGCCTGGACCAACCGGATGATAAACATTCACCCGGCACTACTCCCCTCCTTCAAGGGGCTGGCTACCCACGAGCGTGCGATTGACGAGGGTGTCAAACTCCATGGCGCAACCGTCCACTATGTATCGTCGGAAATGGACGATGGCCCTATCATTATCCAGGGCGCCGTGCCCGTTCTTGACGCCGACACACCGGACACGCTTGCTGCGAGAGTTCTTGGAGTGGAACACAAGATCTATCCGAAAGCGTTGGAACTTGTTGCCAGTGGTAAGGCGAAAGTGACCGGTGCGCGCGTGACCAGCGGCGAATCTGCAGACGATACAGCAGCGCTGGTTTGGCCTTGAACGCCCACCTTACTGCCAACATTTTTTAGCACGGCACCGATAATAGAAGCACAACCCCTCTCGCAGATCGCATCAGTCATTTCCAGTTAGAGAGCGTTTTCTCCAATCGCTTCAAGTGGATTTTCCACCACCACCATTTCCCTTTATGCGTGTATTTGACGCATAACCTCCCTCTTAGGTTATACTGATTTTTTGCATTGAAGTTTGGCCTTGACCGGAACTGCGAAAACAGTGCCCGCGGAGCAGATTTGGATAATCTGTTGAAAGGAGAAGCGAAATGGCAACGCGTAGCACACAATCCAGCCGGATCTCGGAACTCGAAGAGCGGATTGAAGAGCTTGAGGAACGTCTTGAGCTCCCTCATCACGGTCATGACCATGAAAACGACGCACCCCATGTCTGTTCGCTGCCGGTCCTGCCAGCACGTGAATTCGATGAAGGTGTATCGCCTGACAGGCAAGATGCAATACTGTCGACCGGCGACAAATGGGTCAACGGCACAAACATCCATTATTACCTCTATTCAAGCGGCCCGTTCGGAGGGGCCAACGACCAAAAAGAAGTCGTTCGTCAGGCTTTTCAGGTCTGGAAAGATGTTGGCATGGGTCTCACCTTCACTGAGGTTTCCGACATTCAGGATGCGGAATTGCGCATCGGTTTCCGAAGGAATAACGGTTCCTGGTCCTATATCGGCACCGTGGCGCTGCGGATCGGCCAGACAGAACGAACGATGAATTTCGGTTGGGACATTACCCAGTCAGGATCAAACGGGCTCGACACGGCCATCCATGAAATCGGCCACGCGCTCGGCCTTAAGCACGAGCACCAGAACCCGAACGCAGGCATCGTCTGGAATCGTCAGGCCGTCTACGACTACTTCGCCCGCACGCAGACACCACCGTGGGACCAGGCAAAAACCGATAACAACATCCTCAATACGCTCGACCCTTCTACGGTCGGCGGCTCAGATTGGGATCCCAATTCGGTCATGCATTATTCATTTGCCGGTGGTCTGATCGACCGGCCCGTCCAATACCGAACAGGGCTCTCCCCTGCGCTCGGTCTGTCGGAAAAAGACAAGGAAGTCATAAGGCGCTTTTACCCCGCTCCCGGTCCAACGTTGCCACAGCTGAAACCGTTCCAGTCCGAACGGCTCGCGATAATGCCAGGCGACCAAAAAGATTTTGCGGTGATCCCAGATCACTCTCGGAACTACACTTTCTCCACCTTTGGCCGAACCGACACGGTGATGGTGCTTTTTGAAGACGTCAATGGCGACCCCGTCTACGTAAAGGGCGACGACGACAGCGGTTTCAACCGCAACGCCCGTTTCAGCGTGCGCCTTGTCAAGGGCCGTACATACAAGCTCCGCATCCGGCTCTATTACGCCTGGGCTGAAGGCGATACGGTCGTCATGATGTGGTGAGTGTTGACGGCAGCAAACGCAAATCTGATCAGCGGTAACGTCACGTCGACATGATCCAGAAATTTAACTGGAAATCCACCCGATGGTTTGATTTCCCATCCTTTACCCATGTTGACGGGCACCCGCCGACAAGTGGGTGCTGCAAAAAATTGCAAGTTCCTTCGGCAAGGCATCCACCTGGTTCAAGGATTTAGAAATGCGCCCAGATTTTCATGTGAGATTGTGACTACTCCGCAGCTTCTCGACTTTCCCTCGCACTCACAAATTCCCCACCGCTCAAAAACGTCTCCAGCATAACAAACGCAAATTCAGGTTGGTCCATCGGCACGAGATGACCGGCGCCATTGACCAACACCTGGGTAAGTTTGCCCGCAGAGCGACTGTGACCAGCCAGATTGCCGTTGATGAACCAGGGTTTGCGTGAGGCAGATTTAAAATCTTCGCCATCAGGCCAGTCAAGCGCCTGCAGCCAGGCGTCAGTTCCCATGAAATTGCAATCCATGTCGTAGATGCCGTTATAGATCAACACCGGCATGGTCTCGAACAAACGTGGAAACAGGTAAGCAGAGGAGTTTTGTTCACCGCGCTCCAGTATATCGGCGATCACGGAAGAGCTGTCCGTCCAGGGACCTACTGCTGAACTGACATGTAGCGCGTCGCGTACACTCTGCTGATTGAGATAGGCAGCTATCAGCGGGAATTCATAGTCACCGGTAATGCGCACGTCATAGACATTGGTACCACCGCCGACTTCAGTTATGAATTCTTCGATCTTGTTGCAGATCTTGTCGGCTTCTTTTGAAGTAGTCGGTTCCGTTTCGCGGATTGCTACTTCGCACGCGGTATAGAGTTCATCGACTTTTTGTTTCTGCGGCAGGTCAATCAGTCCGTGAGCATAGGCATAATCGCCATAAGTCTCCTCCTGGATAAGTGGATCAACCCAGCCATCGCCAATACCAATGCCCGCAAGATTGATCTTCTTCAATCCGGAGGCATTGGCTTCCAGAATGGCGGTTGCCAGCATTGGGATATAGCGTCCGGCAAAACTCTCGCCAAAGAGGTAGAGATCAAGTTCGCGATATTTCGGCCAATTGTTGAAAAAAAGCTGCAGGCCTTCATAAAGCTGATAAGTCGCCTGCGGCTCGTTTTTGACATAACAGGACTTGTCGTCTTTCCTTTCGACAAAGGAAAGACCAGTGCCCGCAGGTTGGTCGATCATCAGATAGCTGGCGCGTTTGTTCCAGGACCAGGGATTGTCAGAAAGTGTCAGGTCATCATTGATCTTGTATGGCCCATTTTCCGAAAAGAGCCCGAGAAAGCTGGACGAGCCTGGCCCGCCGTTAAGCCAGATGATCAGCGGATCGTTTTCCGGGTCGTTCTGGCTTTCGAAAAACCAGAAGAACAGATTGTCGCCGCAGGTTTCGTTGACAGTGAGGTGCCCGGCCAGTTGGGTTTCCCTAACTGGCCCGTAGCCCGGCAAGTCTGTGACGCGACCAGGAGGCGGTATCAGATTTCCCATTACTGCGCTCCTTATTCGGCCGCCAAAACGCTGGCATGCTCACCCGCTGCAAAGCGTGCCATGTTGGCGTGATCAATCGGCCAGGAAGAAAAGCCCATTGAGGAGGCTTCCGTATTGAATGCAACTTCGGCAACACCGTTCGGAATGCCTTTGGTCTGAAGGAACCCGTAGACCGCTCCGCCGATCGCATAACACGGTGCATATCCGGGCGAGGCCAGGAAGGTGAAACATTCGCCGGTAAGGGTTTCCTCGCTGAGACCTGTTGCTTCCGATGCCCAGGCAATGAAGTCTGTATAGGTTCGCTTGCCACCGTTCACTTCAACATCACAAAGAGCTCGGATGTAGCGAATAACACGCCAGATATAAGTCTCCAGCTGAGCTCCCAGTACCGCTTCCGCCTGAAGTTCTGGCGTCGTACCATAAAGATTGAGATAGGCTTGCTGGATGTCATTGAGACCAGTTTGGCCTATAAGATCAGCAGCGGCAGCGTAATACTGATATTCGCGATAAAATGCCTGGCCCTCGGTCATTGGCACTTCCAGCGAAGTGTTGAGGTTCAGGAGTGTGGGCGCTTTCCGTGCTGACATGACAAAGTTGAAGCCATGTGACGCCTCATGCACCAGGATGTTGATCATGGTAAGCAGCGAGGTGTTTTTCGACGCCGTCAGGTAAAGCTGCGAATAGGGTTGATCGGTGAGGTAATCAACCGCGAAATCCTCGCCTCCGGTAACCAGATTGACGAGGTAATCCGGCGTTGGATCGAACAGCACCTTGTCTGCTTTTGTGAAGCCAATGATGTAACGCTGACCGAAATCATTGCAGGCCTTCAACACACGCTGCATTACATCGACTGTGAAGTTGACGCTGTATTTGCGGCTCATCGCGTCCCAAACGGTCTGCAGCGAACTGTTGGGGGGCACACCGACCTGTTGCGCAACACGCTGCGCAAGGTCGAGTGTCACCGGCATATCCAGCTGCAACCAGCTATTTGCTTTCAGCTCAACATCTGCTTCACTCATCTGCAGCGTGTAGTAATTCTTGAGCGTACCTGGATAGCCCGCCGCCTGAACCGGACCGGTCTCGGCGTCTCCTTTTTTCAAAGCTGGCCAATAGACCTTGAAGTCATTGGAAGCGAGCGCCGTGCTGTAGAAAATTTCACGGTAGTGCTCCAACACTTTCTCAATGCTGCTGACTTTGTCGGCGACGCCCGGATTGGCTTGCAACATTGCCTTCAGATTACCTTCGACATAGCCAACTGTATCCAGGCATTCCTTGCAGACTTCTGCCGTGTAGTTGCCGTTCGCCCATCGCTCGGTCTCGAAGACGATCATATCGCGCACGGTGTCCAGATATCCCGATACCCAAGCCTCCTTGGCATCACCTTTCAAGAGCAGGTAGAAAATGCCGTCTGCGGCTGCATATACGCCGCCTGCTCCCGTACCAGATGGCCCGGCCCCACTTGGACGGGCCAGTTCCAGCTGGGTCTTCTGGGTGACAAGAATGGCGGCAGCGGTCTCACGCGTTGCCGGATCGGAAATTTCGCCAAGGCGAGCCGCCAGAACTTCAATCTGCTTATAGATCGCGTCGACATTTTCAGGTGTCTGGAACAACAGCGTCGTCAAGTCACTCATATAGCCGCTGGTATAACCAACAACCGGATTGACGTCGGACCAAAGTGCAACGATTTCGTCGATAATGGTGGGCATTTTCGCCTCCAGAAATGGCATAATCACAACGTATGCGTGAACAGTGTTCCGCTACGTTATTAAGCACTTCAAATCCGGATAATGCAATTTATTGTTTATTTATTCTTCGTCTCTATCTGAAGTTTAATTTATGCCTTTTCAAGTCGCGTAGACACATCCGCACCTCTGCGCTGTATTTGCCTCAGTCTGAAATTTGATGACATCAGATTGCAATATCTATATACAGTCATTATGCAGTCAATTTATGAAAGACCGTACGCAGCATGACCGACTGGTGCCCCGACCTTACGAGCAGCAATGCACCTCGCTATCTGGCAATCGCCGAACGTATTGAGGCCGATGTCATATCGGGCCAGCTGAATGCAGGCGACCGACTACCGGCGCAACGAGAACTGGCAAGTAAATTAGGATTGGACTTCACCACGGTTGCGCGAGGATATGCGGAAGCTCGGCGGCGCGGCGTTGTTTCGTCCCAGGTTGGCAGCGGCACTTACGTGACCCACCAGGCAGAGGATCAAAACAACAACGCAGCGCGGACCAATTCACCGCGCACCTGCCCACCTGATCATTCAATGAACCTGCCACCTGAACCACATGACCCGGCATTGGTCTCACGAATGCAACGCGGCCTGGCGGAACTCTCTGCTGATCTCGTTCCCTTGCTACGGTATCAAAACCTTGAGGCCTCGGAGACAGATCGACAGGCAGCCATGACGTGGCTGAAACGAGCGAAGTTATCTGCTGATGCGGAGAAAATAATATTTTCACCCGGTGCACAGGCTGCCCTCGCGGGAATCCTTGCAACACTTGCCCGGCCTGGTAAGTGCATCGCCTGTGAAGCGATCACATACCCTGGCATTCGCTCGCTCTGCGCGCAAACAGGGATTGAGCTGATTGGCCTCAAAACGGATGACGACGGAATAGACCCGGAAGCTTTCCAATCGGCCTGTGAGGCAAAGCAACTCAGAGCGCTCTACGTCAATCCGACGCTGAACAATCCCACCACAAGAACTGTACCCACCCATAGACGCAGTGAAATCGTTGCAATTGCGCAGAAATTTGGTGTTCCTATTCTTGAAGACGACGCCTATGGCCACCTTATGCCCGATGCACCCCCGCCCTTTGCTACAATCGCCCCTGACATAACCTGGTATATTGGATCGCTGTCCAAGACCCTCGGCTCCGGACTGCGACTTGCCTATATTCAGGCCCCCAACAAGAGCGCCTCATGGACTGCTTCTCGTGCGCTGCGAACTGCAAATGTGACGCCCTCACCCCTGACTGTCGCTCTGGCAACCCGTTGGATTGAGGACGGCACCGCCGATGAACTCCTCAGTTTTGCCCGAAGGGACAGTGCAGCGCGGCAATCAATCGCAACGGAACAGCTCTCAGGCCTCAAGATATGCACCGACCCATCCGCCTTTCATTTATGGCTTGAGCTGCCTGCCGGCTGGACAAGGTCGATCTTCGTCAGCCAGATGCGACACCAGCAGATTGGCATTGTTGAAAGCGACGCATTTACAGTAGCTGGCACCCCTGAAGAAGCTGTACGGATCTGCCTGGGTGGCCCGACGGGCCACACTCAACTTGGCAATTCACTTGATGTTATTGCCCAGACTCTCAGAAACACACCACAAAGCGCGTCGGCTTTTTTCTAGATTTCAGATCCCTCAGGATCTGTGACGCCAATTTGCCGCACGCGTGACAACTTGCATTGAAGGGAAATAGTCGTATTTTGCATGCATTCACTTCCCGTCATTATCCAAACTGACGGTTGGAGAGCGTTCAATCGAAATCACCCTGACTATTTCAGGGAAGGACAGTAAATGAGCACACCGCAAGACTGGCCGGAACTTCCACCAATCCAGACCGGTATCAAGGGAAGATGTCCGCGTTGCGGAGAGGGAAAGATTTTTGATGGTTTCCTCACGCTGAGACCCAAGTGCGATCACTGCGAACTTGACTACAGCTTTGCTGACCCTGCCGACGGCCCGGCCTTTTTTGTCATTTGCTTTGGCTGCGTTCCAGCAGTCGCCTTCGGCATCTGGCTGGAGCTTGCGTTTACTGCGCCCTACTGGGTCCACCTGGTAACGACGCTGCCACTGATCCTTCTGACCTGCATACCAATCCTGCGCCCTTTGAAAGGCTGGATGGTCGCCAGCCAGTTTTTCTACAAGGCGGAAGAAGGCAAGCTCGATACGTCTCACCTACAAGCCTCGGACAATCAGACCTGACCTGGACGGATTGGGTCCGGGAGCTGGTTCTGAAACTGACTGAGGTGGGCGGCTGTATCGGGACGGGCGATACGCCGCCCTGTTTTTTGGCGCGTGCTGACAACTTGAAGACAAAACCTGCGCGTTAAACCGCCCTCACCCACACCGCTGTATCGTGAAACGCGGCCCCACCGTATGGAGCGACGGGATCGGCTCCGATAAGCGTGTTGATGCCTCGACCGTCTTCAAACGAACTGTTCGGCCAGATGCCTTCCGAAATCACGGTTCCGGGTGCGACGGTCTCCACGTGGCGCGCATGGAGCGTCACCACGCCGCGCTTGTTGCCCATTTTCACCTTGGCCCCGTCTTCAATGCCAAAGCGTGCAGCTTCTTTCGAACGAAGCCAGACTTCTGGACGCTGTTCTTTTTTCTTCGAACTGTCCGTTTCAGTGAACGATGAATTGAGGAAGGACCGCGCCGGGGACGTAACCAGTCTGAAGGGATGCTGCTCATCGGCAAGCTCGATACTGTCCCACTGATCGGGCAGTTCGGGCATTGTTGACCAGGGCCCGAAGACGGTGTCGCCATCCGGCTTGTTGGGTGCAGCTGAGCGTCCCCAGTCAGGCTTGAAGTGGAACTTCATGTCGGCATGGCCGAAGCCGTTCAGATAGTGCGACGTTTCGAAGTCCGGCTGCAAGTCACGCCACCTGTTGGCTTCTAGATCAGCCAGAGTGCCAAAACCGGAATTCTGCAACATCCAGTCGATATGGTCGCGTGCGCTCATATCAAATCCTGCATGCGACTTTGATTCAACGCGTCTGGCTATCTCATTGATTACAAATATATTCTCTCTTGGTCCTTCTGGCGGCTCGACGGCTTTAGGCCCCAAAAGAAAATACTGATGACCGCCACCCTTGTAGATGTCGTCATGCTCAAGAAACTGTGTCGCCGGCAACACGATATCGGCCATCTTGGCGGTATCGGTCATGAACTGCTCATGGACAACCGTGAAGAGATCCTCGCGCGCAAAACCCTGCCTGACCAACTCCTGTTCAGGCGCCACGGACATCGGGTTGGTGTTCTGGATCAACATGGCCTTGACCGGAGGCCCGCCAAGCAGCGACGCCTCATCTCCGGTCAGGATCCGGCCGATCAGGCTCTGGTCGAGCGCTCGAACAGATATGTCTTTCAACGACCCTGCGTCGATCATTTCCTTGTTGAACTGAAACAGGCCGCCATTGTTGTGAAACGCGCCGCCACCTTCATATTTGTAACTGCCGGTAATGGCGGCAATCGAGCAGGCGGCATGCATGCCGACAACGCCATTGCGGGAGCGGGTAAAGCCATATCCGAGACGGAAGAAGGTCTTCTTCGTTTCACCGATGAGTTTTGCCACGTCCTCGATCTGCGAGGCTTCAAGACCGGTAATGTCTGCCGCCCATTCGGGTGTTTTCTTCTCAAGGTGTGCTTCAAGTTCCCTCGGACAGTCGGTGTATTTGTCCAGGTACTCCCAGTCCGCATGTCCGTCCCGGAACAACACATGCATGATCGCGCAGGCAAGTGCGGCGTCTGTACCGGGTTTCAGGATCAGACCTATATCGGCCTGTTTCATTGTCTCTGTCTGGTAGACGTCAACCACGAAGATGCGAGCGCCGCGCTTCTTGCGCGCGGCAATCGCGTGGGTCATCACGTTGACCTGGGTGGCGACCGGATTGGTGCCCCAGATAATCACCTGGTCTGACTTTGCCATCTCGCGTGGATCCGGACCAGTAAGACTGCCGGTTCCGGCCACATAACCCGTCCAGGCCATGTTGGTGCAAAAACTGTCAAACTGACGGGAATAGCGTTTGGTGTGGCGCAACCGATGAATACTGTCGCGCTGTACCAAGCCCATTGTGCCAGCGTAGTAATAGGGCCAGACGCTTTCCGCACCGAATTCTGTTTCTGCTGCCAGAAATTTTTTGGCAATCAGATCCAGAGCTTCATCCCAGGACGTTTCCTCAAATGTACCCTCACCCTTCTTGCCGACGCGGCGCATGGGCTTGAGAAGACGCTCCGGGTGATAGAGACGCTCCGGATATCGCGCGACCTTGGCGCAGATGACGCCAGCCGTGTAATCGTTGTCCTTCGCCCCGTTCAGCCGTTTGACATCGCCGTGTGGATAGAAATGCACGTCCAGAGCACAGCTCGACGGGCAATCGTGCGGACAGGCAGAATAAGTGCTTTTGGGTGGCTGCTGGGTCATCTGGGTCCAGTTGGCTGACACTGTTGCCAAGCGTTATGAAAACCAAAAGAGGCGCCGTCAAGCGCCTCTTCCATCAACTTTAATCTCTCAAGGTAAGGTCAGCTGCCACTGCACGGCGAGCGACCGCCCTGCCTGGGCCCTTGACCGGGTCCACGGCCCGCGCCTGGAGGTGGCCGGCGTCCACCGGGCAGAAGTCTGGGTGGGCGACCACCCTGAGCTTGAATGAGCTCGACTGACGCTGCGCTATTGTCGGTCATGGTTGCAAAATCGATGGTTGGCTGGATGTCTTCCTCGCCGATATCACCCCGGATGCCGCGCCCTTTCAGGCGGGTAAAACTTGCATTCGGGCTGCCCATCCAACAGCGAGGTATAAAGGGAAATGTATCTGTCAGGATGTAATGATAAGTGCCTTTTGGATATTCGGGCGTAACGGCAAACCGGCCGTTACACTGGTCGAGGTCGCCTGCGCCGGACACAAACCCCCAATCCTTTGTGAATTTACCGTCGTAGCGACCTCCTGGACCGCTTGGCCGTGTACCGCTTTTAACCCGATAACTGCTCTTGAGCTTTTTAACCCGGGATTTCTGTTCCGGATTGGAATAGCCGTATTGTCCGTAAATCGGAAAACCGTCAGCCGCGTAGCCGACCATGGCCGGAACGGAGTTACCACCGCTGGAGGCAACCACTCCCTTTGGAATACCGTGGTAATGATACGTGCCATCCGGCTGCACATGAGCGTTATATTTATCAAGGCCCAGCTTGCAGGCACCGCCCATTGCCTCATAATTCCAGCCCGACCGGCGATTGTTCTGCCAAAACTCCGCCGTTCCCGGATCCATCACCACGCCATTTATCGCAATTCCAAAAACAGCGTGTTGTGCGCTCTTTGCGCGACTGTTCTTACGCGGATTGAGCGGAACCTTGAGATTGTAATTCTTCTTGGAAATGCTGTGCGGGTTATTTCGGTTTGGAAACCGGCCGGGTGCCTTTATGGGATAGCCGTTGGCACGGATACGGCGGGAATTGCCATTTACCGTTATATCTGCCGATGCCTCGGCCTCGGGAAGCAAGAGGTTCCAGATTTCATCACCGATATCTGCTTGTTCGACAGGTTCTTCACCGCTCAAAGGTTCAGAACTGTCATGAGCTGCTGCGGGTAACGCAATCAACACGCCTGCAAGCGCAAGACTTATTCGCATTCTCTTTCTCCCAATCACACTACCCCGACACAATCAGTATGAAACCAAATCGACTGGAAGGCTGTCGCCCATTCGTAAGAATGTGTAACAGGTTGTAACAACGAGAAGCGCTTGAAATGACAACAAAAAAGCCGGCTCACTGAGCCGGCTTTCTCAAAATTCTGGTGTTGAAGCTTAGCCGACGAGTTCGGTGCCGGAGAACCAGAAAGCAATTTCTTCAGCAGCGGTTTCTGGCGCATCGGAACCATGAACCGAGTTTTCTCCAATGGAAAGCGCATGTGCCTTGCGGATCGTGCCTTCAGCAGCTTCAGCCGGGTTGGTTGCGCCCATGACTTCACGGTTCTTTGCAATTGCGCCTTCACCTTCCAGAACCTGAACGACGGTCGGGCCGGAAGACATGAATTCGGTCAGCTCGCCGAAGAACGGACGCTCTTTGTGAACGGCGTAGAAACCTTCAGCTTCGCGCAGAGACATCCAAACGCGCTTGGAAGCAACAACACGCAGGCCGGCTTCTTCCAGCTTTGCGGTGATGGCGCCGGTCAGGTTGCGCTTGGTTGCGTCCGGCTTGATCATGGAAAACGTGCGTTCAATCGCCATGGTTTTGTCTTTCTCATTTCATGAGTGGGGGCAGCCTTGCTGCCAGAACGGGAATTCGAAATTCGCGGCCTTAATAACGGGGCCGCGCCTGCCCCGCAAGGGGGCGCTGTCATGACATTTTCATGTCAGCCCCTACTTCAGATCCATTGAAGCTGCTAACAATGCCGATTAATGACGAATGTGCCCTTGGTACATGTAGCGAGATAACAGCCCAACCAGACATGGGGTTCCTTGGACGATGACGAAGATGACAGCCGAATTTACCCGCATTTTGTCCGGCTTTTTCAAACTGACATCCATGTTTCTTGTCATCTTCACGTTTTCCCTCTCAACAGGCAAAGCGCAGGAGGACGGTTTCTCCGGTCTTGAGGACAGATTAGCAGAACTGTCCTCTGACGATCTTGAGGAACTTCTGGTGTTTGTGGCCGGAAACGCCCTCTTCACGCTCTACCATGAGGGTGGTCACATGCTGGTCTCCGAGCTCGAACTGCCGGTATTGGCTCAGGAAGAAGACGCCGTCGACAATCTGGCGACCGTATCAATGCTGTCGGCTGATACCGATGACATGGATCTGCTGCTTACCAATGCCATGGTCGGTTGGTTCCTGATTTCGGATGAAAATTATGATGATCTGATTTTCTATGACGAACATGATCTGGACCAACAAAGAGGCTATCGGATGTTGTGTCTGATGGTTGGTGCAGACGAGGATGCGTTTATGGAACTAGCTCAGGATCTGGGCCTGCCCGAAGACCGGATCGAGACCTGCGGTTTCGACTATGATCAGACTGCTGAGTCCTGGGAATTTGCAACTGAACCCTTTGTCCGCGACGAAGAAACCCCTGCCGGTAAGATCAAGGTTATTCATGAAGATGCACCAGGGAGCCTTGCGGTGTTTTCCTTGTTCCTGAAAGAAAGCGAACTCATGGAACAGGTCGCCATGGAACTGGATACCCTATACGACCTGCCTGAAACCGTCACTTTTCGCGCGGCTGCCTGTGGAATGGAAAACGCGTTCTGGGATCCTCAAGCTCGCGAAGTCACGCTTTGCCACGAGCTGCTGGGGGGATTTGCGGCTATTTACCTGAATGTTCTGGCGGACGAAGGTTAGGGTCCGGAACCTTGAGTTTTTTGCGAAATGATGCGGGAGCTTCCCCGTAGACTTTCTGAAATTCCCTGTAGAAATTTGAGCGGGTCAGGAACCCCACCTTCTCCTGAATGCTGGCGATCGGCTCTTTCGAATTCGCGAGCAGCTGCGCTGCCTCCCTCAATCGCACCTGGTTCACGAACTGACTGACATTCACGCCTGAGCACTGGTTGATCGCCTGCGACAAGTCCCTGTCTGGAACACCGACCCTTCGGGCCAGTCTGGTAAGCGTCAAGCCAGGGTCCTTGTACAGGCCCTTTTCGGTCAAAACCCGTTGAGCTTTCTCTACCAGATCGGCGCGGATTGCACTTTCCTCATTGCAAACCTTTTCCTTACCTCTTTGGCGTCCGGACTGTGTTCGCAATGCCTCCACCAGCAAGCCCGTCACAACAATCAGGAACAAGAGACTCACGATGGAGATCGTGACTGCCGCTGTTGCGTCCATCTCCTGTGCAAAGAGGAATGCAACAAAGATATCGATCGTAAGTGTTGCCAGTATCATCGCGACGGCAAACCCAAGCAGTTTGAGGAGTACTTCGCCAAGCCTTGTCGGAGCTTGCGAAAACTGGTCCGGCCCGCGGCGCCAAAGCCGAAACAGCGCTGCCGTGTAAACCGCAAATGCCCCGGCGATCAGACTGTCGATATATCCGCTGAACGGTATTGGAATGAACATCGCCAGTGAGAAGCCCAAGGCGATGAACGCGTTATGAACGAGCCTGCGCCGGGTCTCATCAACGGGTACGGTTAGAGAGAGAAATGAAAGATAAACAGCCGGAGCGATCCACACTGGAAGCATCCGCTGAACAACCAAGAGGTCGAAGTATCCGAGCGCGAACCGTGCGCCGACAAGAGCGGCTTCAAGGGCCATCAGACTAAACATCAGCAGAAAAAGCTGCCTTGAAAGACGTGGCAGAGCCCGCCAGAAAAACACCATTACGCCGAGCGCCAGAAAAAATACGGCAAGCAAAAAAGAGACGGGAATGCTGATCATACCTGACCCGTTCTGGGAAACATGCTGATATTCCTGTCCTTTATCACGTTTCAGGACAAAACGCGGGCTGTCCTGAGATTGTCAACGGACCGACGATAAAGCAACTGAAGGTCATCGCAATTCACCTTCGGAGCTCTCATGATGTGTCGCATTACACGATTTATTCGCAGTCGCGGACTGCACCTGACCGCCATCGCGATCACCTTGACGGTGTTCATGGTCCCCTCGGTTTTTTCCTCTTCAAGCGCCGCTGACAATGCAGGGTCAACTTACGGACCCGGTGTCGCTGAATTGGAGGTCACGGATAGTCATACTGATCGGCCTTTGTCCGGCGAAATCTGGTTTCCGACGCGAACACCGGAAATAATGAACCGCGCAGACAAGAGCAAGGTTTGGCAGATGGCGCTTGCGGACAAGAGCGGCGAACCAGCGGACGGTCCGTTTCCATTGCTCATCGTCTCTCATGGCATGTATGGCAATACCTTCAATCAGGCGTGGCTGGGATCTGAACTCTCTCGTAGAGGGTTTGTGGTGGCCATGGTCAATCACCCAGGTACGAGCTCATTTTTGCGCGATCCGGACCAAGCGCGAGAGCTTTGGGAACGGCCGATCGATATCTCCCGTCTGATTTCCCACCTGGTTGAAGATAGCGGCTATAAGGAGCTGATTGATACCGACCGAATTTATGCGGCTGGGCACTCTTTGGGTGGATTTACCGTCATGCTGCTGGCAGGGGCGGAATTTGACACCGGCCGCTACAAATCCGTCTGCGTAGGCAAAGACCTACCAGTTGCCTGCGGTGTTCTGGCTGGCTGGTCAGTCGCAGAAACCAGCGCTGATCAACGGGAAATGGAAGCCTCACGCAAAGACCCTCGTGTTTTGAGGGTAATCAGCCTCGACCTTGGGGGCACTCCTGTTTTGTCGCGCGAAAGTTTGAAGGCGTTGGACATTCCAGTGTTGGTACTCGGGTCGGGACGTGCGGACATGCTAAATCAGCGGGTAGAATCTCGCGCACTTGCCAACGTATTGCCGACTGACAAGGTGCGTCACCTCGAGCTCGAAGATGCCGGACATTTCGATTTCATGGGCCTGTGCAAACCGGATGGATATGCAATTTTGAAAGAGCATGAACCGGGTGATGAAATCGTCTGTGTGAAAGGCGGCAAGGCACGCGAACGTCAACATCAGCGGATCGTGCAGGAGATTTTGGACTTTCTCAGAACATAATCTTCCCGGTTGTGGCAAATCATGTGCAGGTTTGCCACAGCACGGCAAAGGAAATTACCTTCTTTCCGCTTTCCGCTTGCATCCTTGAAGCGGGTTCGCCAAACATCCCGCCATGTTAAAAATTTCGGATCTTACATACCGGATCGGGGATCGCCTCCTGATCGACAGAGCAAGCGTTACCCTCGCCGGGAAAGCCAAAACCGGTCTCGTCGGGCGCAACGGCGCCGGCAAATCGACGCTTTTCAAAATCATCACTGGAGATCTCTCCACCGAAACAGGTTCGGTGCAGATCCCGAAGCGCGCCAAGATTGGCCAGGTTGCTCAGGAAGCGCCCGGCACTGAAGACACGCTGATGGAAGTGGTCCTTGCTGCCGACAAGGAGCGGACCCACCTGCTGCAACAGGCGGAATCGGAAACCGACCCACACAAGATTGCCGACATCCACACGCGTCTTGCAGATATCGGATCGCACACAGCAGAAGCTCGTGCAGGAACCATCCTGTCCGGTCTCGGATTTGATGCAGCAGCGCAGCAACGCCCCTGCTCCTCGTTTTCCGGTGGTTGGCGAATGCGCGTCGCATTGGCTGCCGTGCTCTTCTCAGAACCAGATTTGCTGCTTTTGGACGAACCAACAAACTACCTGGACCTTGAAGGCACTCTTTGGCTGGAAAACTATGTTGCCCGGTATCCGCACCAGGTGCTGCTGATCTCCCATGATCGCGACCTTTTGAACAACGCGGTCAACAGCATCGTTCACCTGGAAGGCGGGAAGCTGACCTATTACTCCGGAGGCTACGACAGTTTCGATCGGCAGCGGCGGGAAGCATTGATCCTGGCTGGGAAAGCCAAAGTGAAGCAGGATGCCCAGCGCAAGCATATGCAGGCCTTTGTCGATCGTTTCCGCTACAAGGCCAGCAAGGCCCGACAGGCGCAGTCACGCCTGAAGATGCTTGAAAAGATGCAGCCGATTTCGGCACTGACCGAAGCCAGCAGCAAACCGATCCATTTTCCCGATCCCGAGGCCCAGCTCGCACCGCCGATCCTGAAATTGGAGAATGTCTCGACGGGATACGGCGACTTAAAGATCCTGTCTCAACTGACGCTGAACATCGACACCGATGACAGGATCGCCCTGCTGGGTGCAAACGGAAACGGCAAGTCCACTTTCGCCAAGCTGATTTCCGGACGTCTTGCCGCCATGGACGGAGAACTCGTAAAAGCGTCAAAACTGAAAATTGCTTTCTTCGCGCAGCATCAGCTCGATGAATTGAAACCATCGGAAAGTTCGGTTGCCCATGTTCGCGCAATAATGCCGGATGCGCCTGAGGCAAAGGTTCGCGCCCGTGTCGCCCGTTTCGGTCTTCCAACTGATCGCATGTCTACGCCGGCAAAAGATCTGTCGGGTGGAGAAAAGGCACGCCTTCTCCTGGGTCTGGCTACTTTTGACGGCCCTCATCTTCTTATCCTCGATGAACCGACCAACCATCTGGATATCGACAGTCGCGAAGCGCTGGTCATGGCTTTGAACGATTTTCAGGGCGCTGTCGTCCTGATCAGCCACGACCGGCACCTTGTGGAAGCCTGTGCAGATCGGTTGTGGCTTGTCGCCGAAGGCAAAGTCGAACCTTACGACGGAGACATGGAAGACTATCGCCGATTGATCCTGCAAGGTCCGGAAGCTGTACAAAGGGCGAGAGACAAGGCGGCAGAGGAAGCGGCGAAAGCGTCTGGTCAGATAAAGCGCCGCGAGGCTGCGCAAAAACGCGGCCAGCTCAAACCTTTGAAGCAGAAGATCGACGCTACTGATAAGGAAATCAGGCGACTGCAGGACAAAATTCGAAAGCTGGATACTGCTCTTGCTGATCCCGGTTTTTTCACCCGGGAACCAGAACGGGCAACCAAATTCACCAAGGAACGTGCTTTTTGCGAAAAGAAGCTGGGAAAAGCCGAGGAAGAGTGGCTAGAGCTTTCTGCTGAGTACGAGGAAGCCAGCTGATGACACCGATCACGACGCTCGGCTTTGATGCAGATGACACGCTTTGGCACAACGAGCGTGTTTTTCGGCTGACGGAGGAACGGTTTGCGACTCTGTTGGCCGACTATTCTGAAAAGAACCACCTGACTGACCGACTTCTGGCAGCTGAACGCCGCAACGTGCTCCACTACGGATACGGAGTGAAAGGTTTCACGCTTTCCATGATCGAAACAGCTATTGAGGTGACTGACGGAAAAGTTCCGGCGGATGTCATTGCCGAAATTTTGGAAGCCGGACGTGACATGCTCTCCCACCCGGTCGATCCCCTTCCCTACGTGGAAGAAACGCTGAAAGCCGTTAAAGATGACTATCGACTGGTGTTGATCACCAAGGGCGACCTGTTCGACCAGGAACGGAAAGTCTCTGCCTCTGGGCTGGATGTCTATTTCGATGCGATCGAGATCGTTTCAGAAAAAAACGCTGACACATACAAAACGTTATTCTCACGTCATGGCACAGGTCCGACTGAAGCCATGATGATCGGGAATTCGCTCAAATCGGATATCCTGCCTGCATTGGAGGCCGGTGCATTTGGTGCACATGTGCCTCACGACATTACATGGGCTCTTGAAGAAGCGGACGCGCCGCACGGGTCAGACAGGTTCTTCAGGCTTGATCACATCGGCAAGTTGCCACAACTGTTGGCGCGGTTGTCGTAGACATCTCCCCGCAATTATTGACTTCCCCGGATTTTGTTAAAATCTGAGGTGTTGTGCTTACAAAACGTTTGAACTCCTCAGTCAGTTTATAGCTGCCTCACAGCGCGCTGTGTTAAGGTTGCCCTGTGTACCGGGTAATATATCCACCAGAGACGCGTGCAACGCATGCAAGGATTTAACAATGGCCCTTACAAGATCCGTTCTTCTTCTGCTCGGCGCTACGGCGTTTGTTCTCGCCCCGGCTCTTTCACCTGAGCTTCCTTCCTTCTATGCAGCCGGAGACCAGGCTTTCGCAAAAGGCGGAAATGGTAACGGCAACAGCGGTGGAAATGGCAACGGCGGCGGAAACGGAAACGGAAACGGAAACGGCAATTCCGGCGGCAATGGAAATAGTGGAAACGCCAACAAGGGCGGAAATTCGGCGTCCAACGGTTCAGGTAACAAAGGCCTTGGTTTTTTCAACCGTGGCAACGGCAAAAACAAACAAGCCAAGACAAACAGTGGGAACGGCAAGGGACTTGGCGGTTTCCTGAACTCCGTGTTTGGTGGTGGAAACAATGCCAGCAAATCAGGTTCCAGTCGCCAAAACGCGTCAAACGGTTCTGGCAAATCCAAAAACTATCGCCTGCCAAAATCAGAACGGGCGACGCTCGCCTCTGTATCCGCAACGCCGCTGGAGCATGCGAAGCATAAGAATTTCAACGCCAAACTCGGACGGCTGAATTCGCTAAAACGAAATTACCACGCTTATATCAATTCAAACTCACCGCATCTTGCGTCAATTGTTGCCTATATCGACGCGACGCTCACTTATGATCGCCTGACTGGCGATCTGACGATTGCTGAAGAAGCTTTGACCGCTGCCAGAACCTTATTGGATGAAACGCTGGGCGGCATCACGCCATATGACGATTTTGCTTATGAAGACCTCACAACCGAGGAGCTCGAGGCGCGTCTTGCGGAGCTAGAAGGCATCGATGCCAGCGAGTTTACGGAAGATCAGATCGCAGCGCTGGAAGCGGAAACAATCGCCCTTACAGAGGCTCTTGAAAGCGACGAATACGGCAATTTTAAAGAAGCCGAAACAGCGTTTAACGTACAGGAAAAAGGTCTAGAAGCTGCCGAAAAAACAGTCTCGGACGACGCGCTCAGAGAAGCACTTCTTGCAATGGCGAACGAAAATCGCGTCAGGGAATATGGTGAGGACTACGTAGACGACAAGATGCTCGATTGGGCGAAAGAAATTCTCGGCGTTGGCGATTATTTCGGAAAAATCGACGAGATCCAAGAATTCGAAGACGCCGCGAGCGATGGGGCAACGCCTGTTGCCCAGGAAGAAACAGCGGACACCGATGAGACTGGAGACAAATACATAAATCCCCTGAAGCTGCGCCTGCGGCTCTCTCAGGCCAGTGAATAACGACTGGCTTTCCGGCAAACAGTCAGGATTGCTGTTCTACCGCCCCGCCCTCTTTCACCCAATCGCTAAAGCCGTCCTTCAAATGGGCGGCTTTGAACCCCATCTCGTTCAGCGTTGCCACAGTCAGGGCAGAGCGCCATCCTGAAGCGCAGTGAAATATGAAGCGCTTGTCCTCTGCAAAAATCTCTTTGAAATAGGGGCTTTGAGGGTCAACCCAGAATTCCGCCATTCCGCGAGGACAGTGAAAGCTACCTGGAATGAACCCAGATCTTTGCCGCTCGCGCACATCTCTCAGATCTACGAAAACTACATCCGGTTCCTTAAGCAACGTTATGGCGTCCGCTGTAGGAATTTCTTCAATCTTGGCCCTGGCCTTGGCAACCAACTCAGCCGCAGACGTCTTCAGTTTTTGCATCAGTCCTACTCTTCATTGTTCCCTGCCCTCAGGCTTTTCTTTCCCAGCCGCCGGTTTGGGTCTGTTGCCAATAGGCTATTTCAAAACCCTCTGACTTCGCTTCTTTCCAGCGTTGTCTGGCCTCTTGAACCGCATCATCGTCAGTGCCGTCAAACATATAGATTGCACGTTTGTAATCGCCGAGTGGCGGCGGAGACGCACGGTCGACGAGAAAGCGGACATCTGCGCCATTGGGATTGTCCTGCTCGGCCGTCAGGTAAATTGGTTGGTGTTCGGCAAAGCCATCGGCCTTGGTTCCATGGGGTAAAAAGCTGTCGTCGGCAAATGTCCACAAATGCGCATCGAGCGCGTTGCAGCGTTGCTCGCTACCAGTCTGCACCACAACTTTCCAATCTCGCGCCAGACATTTGAGCAGAAGCTGCGGAAGAGCTGTTTCCATTGGTCTGTGCAGCAAGTGATAAAAAACGACTTCAACGCTCATCGCTGACCCTGGACATGCAATTCATATTTGTTTCCTATTCAGCGACCGGCAATTTCCCAGGCCGGTGCCAAAGTGATGCATCTGTGCAACAGCAGACTGTGCAAATTTGCTTAACAGCAAACCTAACATAGACATGCCACAAGACTCGTATCATTAACCCTTCGCAAATGTCGATTGACTAGGTTTCGTTCTGGGGACGATCCAAGGATCATTTATTTTGGCTGGTGACCGGTATCCCGACCCAGCCTCATTGGGGAAATAAGTATGCTTGCGCGTGTTGTTGTGTTTTGTGCTCTTGTGGCTGTCGTTGCTGGCGCCACTGCGGGAATGGGTCTTCTGGTTGAACCGGCAACAGCCTGCCAAACATACAAAACCTGCTAAGCACATCGATCTGGACACAAAAAACCCGCCAATCCGGCGGGTTTTTCTTATCCAGGCAGCACCTGAAAAATTCAAGTTTCGAGGGGAAGAAACTAGCCCTCGTAGTGATCCGCAACCAACTGGTTCAACAGGCGCACACCATAACCTGACGCCCAGCTTTGGCAGATATCATCTTTTGGTGCTCCAAAGGCTGTGCCGGCAATATCCAGATGCGCCCAGGGAACGTCATTGGCAAATCGCTGCAGGAATTGGGCAGCCGTGATTGAGCCAGCCCAACGTCCGCCGGTATTTTTTACGTCAGCATTGGGCGTGTCGATGATCTTGTCATAGTCCTTGGAAAGCGGCAGGCGCCACAGGGGCTCACCACTTGTTTTGGCGGACGACAACAGGTTTTCTGCCAGGTCGTCGTTGTTGGAAAACAGCCCTGCGTTCAGATTTCCAAGCGCAACAAGGACAGCGCCCGTCAGCGTCGCCAGATCTATCATGATTGCCGGCTTGTACTTTTCCTGCGTGTACCAAAGGGCATCTGCCAGAACCAGGCGTCCTTCCGCATCCGTGTTGAGGATCTCGATCGTGGTGCCGGACATGGCTGCCACAATGTCACCCGGCCTTTGAGCATTTCCATCCGGCATATTCTCTACCAGCCCGATCACACCGATGACATTGGCCTTGGCCTTACGAGCTGCGATGGCATGCATGGCACCGACAACAGCTGCAGCACCGCCCATATCACCTTTCATGTCTTCCATGCCACCAGCGGGTTTGATGGAAATCCCGCCAGTGTCGAATACGACGCCTTTACCGACCAGTGCTACGGGTGCTGCACCTTTTTTGCCGCCATTCCAGCGCATGACTGCCAGACGTGGCGGCCGAACTGACCCTTGAGCAACTCCAAGGAGTGCAGCCATTTTCAGCTTCTTCATTTCCTTTTCGCCAAGGATCTCAACCTCGACGCCGAGCATAGCGAGTTCCTCGGCCTTTTTTGCAAACTCCACTGGCCCGAGAACGTTTGCAGGTTCATTCACCAGATCCCGGGCGAGGATTACGCCATCCGCAATGCCTTCCGAAGTCGTCCATGACTTACGAGCACCTTTCGGATCAGCCACCTGTAACGTTAGTTTCAGGTCTTTCGGCTTTTCATCGTCGCTCTTCTTGGATTTGTAAGCATCGAATGTGTAGGCACGCAGTTTGGCGCCCATCGCAAACTCAGCCACCAATTCATTCGAAAGCTCGGTTCCTTCTGGCGCATCCAAAACGATAGTTGCCGCTTCTGTCTTTGCCTTTTGAAGTGCTGAGAGCACCACCCCTCCAAGTGAACGCCAATCATCCTTGGACAATTCTTCGGATTTTCCGAGACCGATGACCATCAGTCGATCAGAGCCGAGGCCTGCAGGAGCGAGCAGGTCAAGACTGGACTTCATTTTGCCAGAAAACCCGGCAATGTCTGCGAACCTTTGCAGTCCACCCGCGAGGCCAGAAACAAGCTCGCTTGCACCATTGCCAAGTTTCAAACCTTCCCCAGCCAGGATGACACTCATTCCACCTTTTGGAGGAGCGATTCTTGAAAAGGAAATTTTCGCTAGTTTGGTCATCTAAGGTCCCTATTGAGTTTGTTATTGCTTGTGATCGGCCGATAATAATTCCCGGCCCCGCACATATTCTGTTTTAAGCGTTTCGCGAACCCTGGTTCAGCTTGCCATTTTGGTTCACACAAGCGCTGGAAATTTCACGGCATCGTTTCCATATTCGGCTCCATGGAAGATCGACAGTCAATCTGTACAAAGCATGGGGTTTCAATGGCTTTTCGGCAAGAGTTGCCAAAATTAATGTATATTAACCAATCTTATTCATGGGCCGTTCACCACATTCCGTGTTATTCGGATGTAGGTAAAATATCGTCATTTTTGCAAGGGCAAATTCCGGCATCGTTATGAAGACGCTCGAACGTTACATTATCCGCCGGACTCTGTATGCTTTCACCTTCACGATCGCATCAATGACGGGTGTCGTCTGGGCGACGCAAGCATTGAGACAATTGGACCTGGTGACCTCAAAAGGTCAGACCATCGTGCAGTTTATCGGCATCACCATGTTGGCCTTGCCGTTTTTGATTGTGATCGTAGCGCCGTTTGCTCTCATGATTGCTTTGATCCTTGTCCTGAATGCCTTGTCTGGCGACAGTGAGCTGATCGTCATTGATGCCAGTGGCGGTTCGCGGTTTCTGGTGCTCAAACCGGTTGTTCTGTTTTCATTTGTGATCATGCTGCTCACGGCAAGCATGTCTCTCTATTTCGCGCCCATGGGACTGGCTCAGCTCAGAACAGAAATCACCCGCGTTCGTGCGGACCTTGTGGCCAATATTGTCAAACCCGGTCGCTTTATCAGCGTTGAAAGCGGGCTGACGTTCCACATTCGAAACCGGTCCGGAAACGGCACATTGGACGGGCTTCTACTTCACGACAAAAGGGACGAGGAGACTGCATTCACCTACCAGGCCGACACCGGTCAGATTGTGGAGGCGGCTGATCGAACCCTGTTGGTCATGCAAAACGGAACAATCCAGCGACGCCCGAAACAGCAAGGTGACATTTCCATTGTTCGCTTCCAGTCGTACGCTTTTGATTTGTCTAACCTGATCCCGGAAGCGGGTGAACCGGTGTTCAAGGCAAGTGAACGTACGACCGCCAATCTCATGGCCCCGGGCCGCAGCGACGCGTATGCGCTTCAACACCCGGATAAATTAGCTGCAGAGCTGCACGAGCGATTCAGCCAGCCGCTTTATTGCCTCGCTTTCGGCCTGATCGTATTTGCTTTCCTCGGGAAGGCCAGAACAACCCGCCAAAATCGCGGGTTGGCAGTTCTTGGCGCGATCTGTTCCTGTGTCCTTCTGAGAACCAGCGGGTTCGGTGTTAGTGCTATTTACGTCGGTTCAACGGCCCTGCTCGGATTGCTTTACGTTGTGCCTGTTGCTGGCTCGGCACTTGCTCTTGTTTCGATCTTCAGAGAGAAAACCAGCGCTCAACCCAGGTGGCTGACGGACCTGCAATATGCCGTACAAAACCGGATCGACGCGATTGCCGACCGGTTCAACAATCCGCAAGCGGGAGGATCTGCATGATTCTTGGCCGCACGCTGGCGCTCTATTTTTCCGGCCGGTTTTTGAAAGCGATTGTTGGTCTCTTTCTTTTTGCCGCCGCGCTCATATTTCTGTTCGATGTTCTTGAACTCGTGCGCCGCGGTGGCGACCGTGAAGGCTTTTCCGTAATACGGGTCGCAATGATTTCCGCTCTCCGCGTCCCTCTCCTGCTGGAACAGGTTATCCCGTTCACCGTTCTGTTCGGTGCAATCGCCGCCTTCGTCTCGCTGAGCCGGGCTTTGGAACTTGTGGTTACGAGGGCGTCAGGAATTTCTGTCTGGCAATTCTCTTCGCCAGCCATCATCGTTGGTGTCGTCCTGGGTATCCTGTCAATCACGGTCTACAACCCGGCTGCAGTCTGGTTTCAGCAAAAGTCTGACGACGTCGCCACTGGCTTGTTCGGCTCGGAACAGAGTTTTCTTCTTCAAACCACGAATGAAGTTTGGGTTCGCCAAGACGGATTGGACGGCGAATCTGTCTTGCTCGCCAAACAGCTTCTTGACGGTGGCACCCGGTTGCTCGGTGTCACGATCTTCACATTCGACAAGGACGGCACTTTCAGAGAGCGGATTGAAGCTGCAGAAGCCAGCCTCGGCAACGAAATCTGGAACCTTGAAGACGCGATTGTCTATACGACCGAGCAAGATCCTCAGACATATGGTCGCTATCAGGTCAGCACCTTTCTGACTGCGACCGAGGTGCGTGAGAGCATTGGGTCACCCGAATCGATTTCATTCTGGAACCTGCCTCGCTTCATTGAATTGGCAAGAAACGCGGGATTACCGGCATATCGGTATAATTTGCAATATCAGACTCTTTTGGCCCGACCGCTTCTTTTGGTAGCAATGATTTTGATTGCAGCGGCAGTTTCCCTTAAAGTTTCTAGGTTTGGCGGGTTAGGAAGTATGATTCTGGGTGGAATCCTGTCCGGGTTCGTGCTTTACGTTCTAACCGAGCTTGCCAAGGACTTCGGGGGCGCGGGTATCGTCCCTCCTTTGGTAGCTGCATGGGCGCCTGGAATATTTGGAGTACTTATGGGTTTGACAATTCTCTTGCATCAGGAAGATGGGTAAAGCGATGTCTTTTCCAGTTTTCCTGGACACAGAGATTTGGGCCAATAAAGGCAAACTGCTGGCGGCGGCAAGCGCAGTCGCTATAGCCGTATCCCTATGCCATCAAGCTGTCTCTTCAGCATCCGCACAGGATATCACCGAAGGGCTGGCTGGAGAGCTCGATCCGAACGCAGAATTGCTGCTTGAATCCAGCGAAGTCACCTATGATTTTGACCGAGACCTGATTGTCGCCACGGGCAACGTTCAGGTCTATTATGACGGCAACACTGTTCAGGCTCACCAAATCGTCTTTGATCGCAAAAGTCAGCAGCTCGTAGCACGCGGCAATGTCATCTTTATCGAGGCCAACGGTACTGTTGTAAGAACAACAGAAATGACGCTGTCTGAAGACTTCTCCGAAGGTTTTGCAAGAGCGCTGCAGATCGACACCACGCGCCGCACGCGCTTTATTGCCGAACAGGCGCGCCGCGAAGGTGACAATGTAACGACCATCGACAATGGTATTTACACCGTCTACACCAAACCGACCAATCCGCCGAACAAACCACCGCTTTGGCGCGTTCGGGCTGAAAAAATCATTCACAATCAGCAGGAAAAGGTAATCAGGTTTGAAAATGCGGCTTTCGAAGTTTACGGCAAACCGATTGCCTATCTACCTTATCTGTCCATGCCGGACCCCTCTATCAAGAGGAAATCCGGTTTCCTGATGCCAAGCGGCATTGTGAATGACAAACTCGGTTATGGAATAACGGTTCCGTATTATTGGGCGCTAAATCCCTATTACGACGTTACAACTGCAATTACACCGCTGACAAAACAAGGCGTTTTCGGTGACGTTGAGTACCGTCACAGGTTCATGTCAGGCCAAGTCAGCTTCTCCGGTGCGGGTCTGTTCCAGGCACAGCCAGGTAATTTCTCGACTTCACGCGCAGATGAACGCTGGCGTGGCGCGTTGAATTCAACGGCCTCCTTCTCCCTGTCTCAGGACTGGACCCTGGGCTGGAACGTCACTTACAAAAGCGACCGCGCTTTTTTCAAAGACTATTCTTTCGCCAGTTTCGGTGACAACGGCGAAACTTCCGAGATCTTTCTTGAAGGGCGATCTGATCGCAACGCACTCACATTCAGTGCTTACGCATTCCAGATTTCCCAGGAAGATTATTCGGACAGTGAGTTCGATGCCAACGGCTTTTCTCCTGTCGGCAGTTCCTTGCAAGACAAACAACCACTTGTTTTGCCTGTCATCGACTACGATTATGTTTTCGCGGATCCGGTTTTGGCTGGTGAACTCGCGCTCACGGCAAACTTCACTTCTCTTACGCGCGACGAAACCGACGCATTTTCCATTGATGGCGGCACAACACCGCGCTTCCGCGGTGTTGATGGTACATTTTCCCGTCTGACCATGAAGGGAGATTGGCGCCGGACCTTTATCGACCCGCTCGGCCAGTCGTTCACGCCCTTTGTCTATATGCGCGGCGACCTGTTCTTCCTGGCGTCACCGGACGCTGACGTGACGGCGCTGTCCGGTGAAACCTTTGTTGGTCGCGCCATGCCAGCGGTCGGCATGGAATACCGCTACCCGATCATAGCAACCTTCGACGGTGGTAATCAGATTCTGGAACCTGTGGCTCAGGTGGTGGTGCGACCTGACGAGCAACGGATCGGTGAATTGCCGAACGATGATGCACAAAGCATCGTATTCGATACGTCGACCTTGTTTGACTATGACAAGTTCTCGGGATTTGACAGGGCAGAGGGCGGTACGCGCCTAAACGTCGGTTTGAACTACAAGCTTCAGTTGGATAACGGCTACTATCTGAGCGGGCTATTCGGTCGGTCCTACCATCTGGCCGGAGAGAACTCCTACGCAACACCCGATATTCTTGGTGCAACCGAAGATTCCGGTCTCGCCACCGACCTTTCGGACTATGTGGGCAGTCTTTACCTGGACACGCAATACGGTGTGAAGCTGGGTGCCCAGGCGCGGTTTGACAAAGACGATTTCTCATTCAACCGGGTGCAGGCCCAGGCCAGTGCCATTTATGGTCCGGTGGTTTCGACCCTCGCCTACGCGTTCTTGAACGCACAACCGGATGTCGGCATTGATGCACCTCGTGAGGAGCTTTTAGGCTCTGCCAGTCTTCGCCTGGAGGACAATTGGCGTGTCTTTGGGTCAATGCGGTTCGATCTGGAAAACAACAACATCGTCCAGGACGGTTTTGGCATCGGCTATGATGATGAGGGCTTCTCCATGTCGGTATCCTACGCGGAAGACCGAAGCCGGAACGATGGCGACGACGTAAACCGTACTCTTTATTTCCGGGTAGGCCTGCGAACCATTGGAAGTACCCAGGTATCCAGCGGCGCCTTGAACTAACCGGCGGATTGCGGCAGCTCACCTCTGACAAGTCATTTTGCTGCCATGAATTCAGGCAACATGCGTGAAGACTTTGAATTTGTTGTCATGATGTGCGAAACATCATGGCGTTATGACACTGACTTCGGTTCGGCCCTTGGCCAGCACAGATGGATATTCAATGCGACTTCGTTTCGTCCAGGCACTCTTTGGTCTCGCTCTGATACTGACTGCGCCCTTTACCATTCCCGCGCAAGCAGCGATCAAGGTGATCGTCAATGATGTGCCGATTACCGACTACGACATCAGTCAGCGCTCGCGCCTCATTACCCTGACTCAACGAAAGTCCGCCTCTATCGCAAAGCGTCAGGCGAAACAGGAGCTGATCGACGACCAGATCAAACTGGGTGAAGCGGAACGTGTCGGCGTTGATATCAGCCAGTCCTCAATCGACAACGCGTACAACAATATTGCCCGCAATGTAAAAATGACCCCTGCGAAGCTGTCGAAAGCCCTGCGAAGCGGTGGTGTTAAGCCGGAAACGCTGAAAGCGCGCTTGAAAGCCCAACTTGCGTGGAACCAGGTTCTGCAAAGGAAATTCAGAGGCAAGATTGAGGTGAATGAGTCCGACATCATTGCGGCCCTCAGGAAGACGGACGAGGCCGAGCGTCAGAAGTCCGTGGAATACGACCTGAAACGCATTATCGTTGTGGTCCCGAAAAATTCCTCTGGCGGTTTCAAATCCAAACGCAAGCGGGAGAGTAATCAAATCCGCTCGGCATTTAATAGCTGCGAAAATTTGGGAGCAGTTCTCGGCAAGTTTAGCGAAGTGGTTGTTCAACCCATTGGCCGCCGTCTTGAAACGGAACTCCCCGCCAACATGCGCGAGGAAATAAACGCCTTGGCAACGGGCAAACTGACCAAACCCTCAACCACACCGGTCGGATTTGAGATGATCGCCATTTGTGGCAAACGCGAAATTGCCTCAGATATCGCCGTTCGAACAGAACTTGAAAACGAACTGCGTGCGAAGGAAGGTGAGAGCCAGTCTCGCCGTTACCTTTTGGAAGTCCGACGCCGCGCTACGATAATCCATCGCTGATCTGTCATGGGCTCACCAAAAAAACCAATTGCTGTCAGTATGGGAGAACCTGCTGGCATCGGACCGGATTTAGCTCTGCTTGCCTGGGCCAACCGGAAAGCTCTTTGTCTGCCCTCGTTCTATGTAAGGGGTGACTATACACTGCTTTCTGACAGGGCAAAAAAGCTTGGTTTGAATATGCGCATGGAACAGGTGCCTGCGGATCAGGCTGGCAGTCATTTTTCCAAGAGCTTTTCCGTTGTACAAACGGGACCCGCCTTGACTGACCGGCCGGGTGAAGAGCATCCCGATACCGCCAATTCCGTCATCGCAGCCATTGAGGCTTGTGTTCAGGACGTGAGCGAAGGATTGGCGACCGGTATCGTCACCAATCCAATCAACAAATCAGCGCTCTATAAAACAGGATTTTCTTTTCCGGGGCACACGGAGTTCCTGGGATCTTTGGCCGAAAAATATTGGCCAGGCCAACCTGCCAGACCCGTCATGATGATCGCAGGTCCCGAACTGATGGTGGTTCCCGTAACGATCCACATTCCTATAAAAGACGTTCCAGTCGCGCTGACAGAAGATCTGATCGTTGAAACGGCAGAGATTACGACTGCGGACCTCAAAGGCCGATTTGGATATACGGCACCACGGCTCGCGATTTGCGGCCTCAACCCGCACGCTGGCGAAGGTGGCTCCATGGGGAGCGAGGATCACGAGGTGATTGCGCCTGCGGTTGCCAGATTGCGGGCAATGGGTATTGCCGCAACAGGACCGCATTCCGCGGACACCTTGTTTCACCCGCCAGCACGCGCCAATTATGATTGTGTCCTTGGCATGTACCACGACCAGGTGCTCATTCCGGCAAAAACAATCGGTTTTGACGAAAGCGTAAATGTGACACTTGGCCTTCCCTTTGTACGAACGTCACCGGATCACGGCACCGCGTACAATCTTGCAGGAACTGGTAAAGCGCGCATCGAAAGCTTTGCGACCTCCCTTCGCATGGCGAATGCCCTGGCCAATCCTGACCAGCTTTAACGGCGTTCCCGCATATGGCACAAATCGATACCCTCCCCCCGTTGCGCGACGTCATTGCAGCTCACGGGCTTAACGCCAAGAAATCTCTCGGCCAGAACTTTCTGCTAGATTTGAACCTGACCTCCCGCATTGCCCGGTCGGCGGGTGATCTTGAAGATTGTACCGTTCTGGAAATCGGACCGGGACCAGGAGGACTAACGCGGGCGTTGCTTGCAGCCGGCGCCAGAAAAGTCGTCGCAGTTGAAAAAGACAGCCGCTGTCTGCCGGCACTTGCAGAAATAGCAGAACATTACCCTGGCCGGCTTGAAGTCATCGAGGGAGACGCACTAAAACTGGACCCAGTTGCCCTCACAGGTGGCGGCAACGTCAGGATTGCAGCCAATCTGCCCTACAATGTCGGAACCCAGCTTCTCATCAATTGGATTACCACGCCTGAATGGCCGCCGTTCTGGTCGTCTCTGACGCTGATGTTCCAAAAGGAAGTCGGCGAACGCATAACCGCAGAACCAGGCTCCAAGGCCTATGGCAGACTTGGGGTTCTGGCTGGATGGCGCTGCAAGGGCGGAATTCTGTTTGACATCAGTCCGAAGGCATTCACACCCCCGCCGAAGGTGACAAGCGCCGTCGTGCACCTGACACCCAACCTTGCGCCTCTGCCCTGCGATCAACGGGTCCTGGAAAGGGTCACAGCCGCCGCTTTTGGTCAGCGCAGGAAAATGCTGCGCGCCAGTCTGAAATCACTCTCACCGAATGCGGAGGAACTTGTCAGACAGGCCGGATTGGAACCGACTGCGCGCGCTGAGGAAATTGATATTGTCGGATTTGTCGAGCTGGCGAACATATTCAAGGATGCTCAGGCTGTTTAATCTCAGCCATGCGCGCGGATAAGTCTGGTTTTCTGCAGGAGCCATTTTCGATGGCTTTTAGGTTTTCCGGGTCGTCCACGCCAAGGTCTCTTACCATCCAGTGAGGCCACGCAGTTTGATCGCGAGACAGATATAGCGAAGCCGGTTTCCGGTGGTGCAGTCGATGTAAGATGCGTTTTACGCGGTTCAAAATCATGAATGGCCCTCTGTATCAAGCTTCGAGAGTGCCACCAAATATCTTCAATGTAATTGAACTATATCTTATGCTATCATTCAAATATGAATGATATTGATTTTGATTGGGATGCGATCCGCGTCTTTATTGCAGTTGCTGAACATCAAAGCGTAAGTAAAGCAGCCAAAGACCTTTCGGTTTCCCAACCAACTGCAGGTCGTCACATTTCGCGCCTGGAAGACAAGCTCGATCTCCAGTTGTTCGACAGACGACAAACTGGTTTTGAGCTAACGGAGGGAGGCAGACGTCTTCTTGAGGCAGCACAGACAATGTCTCAAGGTGCGGCTGATTTTCAGCGTGCTGTCGATCTTGAAAAAGTCAGTGCGCCCGATCAGGTGTGCAGAATAACACTTGGTGAGTGGGGGCAACATTTTCTTGCCCGGCACGCAGAAGAAATCGTCACAGGCCTGAACCATATACGGCTTGAATTTTACGCAGATGACGTATTCTGGGATCTCAACAAAAACGCTGCCGACATCGCCATTGGCAACCGCGCGCCCAGGCACGCCCACTTGATCGCGCAAAAGTTAGGAGAAAGAGCATTTCACGTCTATGCCTCAAAATACTATTGCAACCAGCATCGCGATGCAGCAGACCCAACGACTTGGCCGACGCAGGTCTGGGTCGGTTACTGCGGTACCAGGGCGCACCTCAGGTCTTCGCAATTGCTTCAAGGCATCCTGAATAATCAACCCTGTCGCTACGCCGTTAACAGCTCCAGCTCTCTTCTTGGGATACTTAATTCAGGGCAAGCCATGGGAATTTTGCCCGACTGGATCGGCGAAATGGAAAATTTGGTCCGTTTGTCGAAAGACAGTCTGGCCACCAGCACTTCCTGGCTAAGTTTTCACGAACGGTTGCGGTTCCATCCGAAACTTTCCGAAGTCAAACAACGTGTTGTCGACCTCTACGACCGCAGATTTATGGAAACCTCCGCTTTGTTGGAGGAACAGGACACGAACCTGTTTCCCAAGTTTCAGGACTGATCCAACGTTTTCAGTAAATCCACCGTGCTCGACGACTTTCAAAACTACTGACAATCCATAGAACAGGTCGAAGAATCGGAAGTCCTTCAAAGACGGTCCGGTCGTCCTGCCGCCAACGCGTCTCGATGAAATCCAATGCGATTAGCCTATGGCGAGTAGGTAATCCAGCGGGTCTCTCTTACGAACTCCAGCGATCCGGCGTGTCACGTTTCGCTAAATTGACTGCCTTGAAGTCAACGAGAATATTTTGGAATTTTGCCAGTGGTCTGCTTGGGGTGAAAACAGCGCTGCCGCCAGAACTGTTACATCAACGTCTTGCGCTGCATCGAGCAGAGTTCACTCACCTTTTTCAGAGACTTCCTGTTCCAGGTCATCAACCATACCCTGAATGAGTGGGCCGATTTTGGGTGAGCGGAATTGTTTGAGGCGTTCAGCTTTCAAAATGGCGCGGACATTTTCATAAGCGCGCTCAAGATCGTCGTTGACCACGACATAATCATACTCCGACCAATGCCGCATTTCGCCCACAGCGGTCTTCATGCGTTTGGCAATGATCTCCGCAGAATCTTCCGCGCGCCGATGCAAACGAGATTTCATTTCGGCAATTGAAGGTGGAAGAATGAAAATCGAAACAACGTCGGAACGCATTTTTTCATAGAGCTGAAAAGTGCCCTGAATGTCGATATCAAACAGGATATCGCGACCATTTTCGATGGCATCTTCAACCGGTCCACGCTGCGTTGCATAATAGTTGCCGTGCACTTCGGCCCATTCCAACAACTCGTCGTGCTTGCGCAATTGCTCAAACTTTTTCGGATCGAGGAAATGGTAATGAACGCCATCGACTTCACTGGAGCGACGCTGCCGGGTGGTAACCGAAATCGACAGCTCGAGATTGTCTTCCTTTTCCAAAAGAAGGCGCGCAATCGTGGACTTTCCAGCACCCGATGGCGAAGACAGCACCAGCATCAACCCCCGTCGCTGTTGCTCGGCCTGATCTGCACTGACAGTGGTACCAACCGAAGTGTCGGTCATGAAGATTACTCCAGATTCTGTATCTGCTCGCGCAATTGATCAATGACGGCCTTCAGGTCCAGCCCAATGGCCGTGAGGTTCACGTCGTTGGACTTTGAACACAACGTGTTGGCTTCGCGGTTGAATTCCTGCGCAAGGAAATCAAGTCGCCGGCCAATTGCGCGCCCGGTGTCCATCAGTTCGCGAACTGCGGCGACATGGGCATGCAGCCTGTCCAGCTCTTCCCTGATATCGGCTTTCGTTGCCAGAAACACTGCTTCCTGGTGCAATCGCTGTGGATCCAGTTGAGCATCAGCAGCTTCCAGAAGCTCGGCGACCTGTTTTTTCAGACGTGCCTTGATCGCCTCCGGCGTTCTGGCGGGCTGCTCTTCAGCTGCCTGGGTCAGTTCGGCAATCCTGTCAATTTGACCACGCAAAACGCTGCTGATCGCTCTGCCTTCGGTGTGTCGCATATCGACTAAGTCAATCAACGCAGCATCGAGGGTCGTCAACAAGGCATTGTGAAGAGCGACCTGCGCTTCCTCGTCTTCTTCTGGCTCCTTGAGCTCAAAAACGCCTTTTTGGGAAAGAATTCCATCCATTGAAGGAGGCGCGAGATCAGGCACGCGTTTTTTCAGCAGATCAATCGTCGACAAGACCGCTTCAAGCGCCGTTTCGTTGACCTGCAACTGCAACTCTGACTGATCCCGTTGCATGGCGAGGCCGATCGAAACATTGCCGCGTCGCAGAACCTTGCTGCAACGCTCGCGTATCTTTGGTTCCAGCGTCTCCAGACCTGTTGGAATACGAATACGCAAGTCCAGCGATTTGCCATTCACGGACCTGAGTTCCCAGGTCCAACGAATTGGCCCCGCCTCGCCCATGGACCGCGCAAAACCTGTCATGCTGGCAAGCGCCATATGCCCCTCCGGATTTTTGTTGGTCCGTCGTCACCTGGTGAAAAGACAATCGGTCAGTTCGATTTGGACGGCTTCTTTTCCTTGTCTTTCTCAGCTTGTCGCTGATCGCGTTCGATCTGGCGCCATTTGCGAACGTTTTCCTGATGCTGTTCATACGTCTCAGCAAAAACGTGCCCGCCGGTGCCATCTGCAACAAAGAACAAGTCCTGTGTTCGCGACGGATTGGCAACAGCTTCCATGGCTGCGCGACCAGGATTGCCGATCGGCCCGGGTGGGAGCCCATCGATCTGGTAGGTGTTGTACTTGTTTTCCGCCTTCAGCTCAGATTGCTTGATCCCAGAACGATCCTTTGACCAGGCTTCACTGCCATAAAGACCGTAGAGAATTGTAGGATCCGATTGCAGCCGCATGTTCTTGTTCAAACGGTTCACGAACACACCAGCAACCCGCGACCGTTCATCGGCAAGTGCGGTTTCCTTTTCCACAATCGACGCCAGGATCACGAGTTCCTCTGGCGAGGCAACCGGCAGATCATCTGTTCTGCGTTCCCAGACCTCCGCCAGCAACTTTTCCTGAGCAGCTTTCATCTGATTGAGGACATCCTGACGGGAAGCTCCCCGGGCAAATGTATAGGTCTCTGGCAACAAGGAGCCTTCAGCGGGAACTTCCGATATCTCGCCAACCAAAACCGGGTGTTCTCGAACCCGCTCGATTATCTGTGCGGTTGTCCAGCCTTCAGGAACAGTAACTGCATGTGTAACGGCCTTGCCGTCCACGAGGTCGTTCATGATCTCCTGCATCGACACACCGGGCGCAAACGCATATTCGCCGGCTTTCAGCTTTGTCGCGTTCTTGTAGAACCGGATGCCAAGATTGAAGACCCATTCGTCGAACAGATTGCCGCTGATCACGCCTTTTCCCGAAAGACGGTCGGTAATTCCCGAAAGGCCGGCCCCGGATGAAATCACAACCGTGGCTTCCTTATCCAGAGGACCCGCTTCTTCAAACTTCTGTTTGCCGAAATAGAGAGCGCCACCAACCGCAGCCAGGCCAAACACCGCAAGTGTAATGACCAGATTGATCAAGATGACCAGTGGATTGCGAACATGATGGGAACGTTGAGGCGGAGCCGGAGCCGGTTCGGGTTGCAAGGCTTCACGCGGGCTTTTCGGCTTAATGCGCATATCGGGTCGCACCTCCAAGATTGAGCCCCAAAATTCAGCGACTTGGGCTCAGGCAGTCCTAAGTCACTATCAAAGTTTCAAGCCGGGTATCTGGAATCAGTCCCGGCTTGAATGAACTTGAATGGGTTATGCGGCAACTTTGCGGAAGACAAGCGATGCATTTGTGCCACCAAAGCCAAAAGAGTTCGACAAGGCAACATTAATGTCCATTTTCTTCGGCTTGTGCGGCACCAGATCGATTTCAGTTTCAATAGACGGATTGTCAAGGTTGATCGTGGGAGGCGCCATGCCATCCCGGATCGCCAGAACAGAGAAGATAGACTCGACCGCTCCTGCTGCACCAAGCAAGTGTCCGATAGAGGACTTCGTCGAAGACATGGTCAACTCCGAAGCATGTTCCCCGGCCAAACGCGTTACAGCGCCTAGCTCAATCTCATCTCCAAGTGGAGTCGAGGTACCGTGAGCGTTGACGTAGTCGACATCTGCCGGGGTAATTTCCGCGCGTTTCAGCGCAGCTTCCATACAACGGTAGGCACCATCGCCATCCGAAGAGGGAGCGGTGATATGATGCGCGTCACCCGACAGGCCATATCCGATAACTTCTGCATAGATATCGGCGCCACGGCGAACAGCGTGCTCATACTCTTCAAGCACGACGACACCGGCGCCCTCGCCCATGACAAAACCATCCCTGCCTTTATCATATGGGCGCGAGCCCTTTTCCGGCGTCTCATTGTAGCCGGTTGACAAGGCACGGCAGGCAGCAAATCCAGCAAGCGCAAGACGGCAGAGAGGAGACTCTGTTCCGCCCGCAACCATGACATCTGCATCGCCAAACGCAATCAAGCGAGAAGCATCGCCAATGGCATGAGCACCTGTAGAACACGCGGTGACAACCGCATGGTTCGGTCCTTTCAGACCGTGGCGGATGGATACATAACCACCAGCCAGATTAATCAAGCGGCCGGGAATAAAGAACGGGCTGAGGCGCCTCGGTCCTTTTTCTGCCAGCAAATTTGCGCCCTGCTCAATCCCTTGAAGGCCACCAATCCCGGAACCGATCAACACTCCGGAACGGGCTTGTTCTTCGTAGGTCTCGGGCTTGAAGCCGGAGTCGGCCATTGCCTGATCGGCAGCAGCCATCGCATAGACGATGAAGTTGTCGACCTTGCGCTGCTCTTTGACTTCCATCCAATCGTCTGGATTGAATGCGCCTTCAGCTGCGGGATCTCGGGGAATCTGGCAGGCGATCTGGCAGGCCAGATCGTCAACCTTGAAATTCGTGACCTTGTTGGCCCCGCTTTTTCCCTCAAGGATCTTTTTCCACGTGACATCGACACCACAACCCAGTGGCGTCACCATGCCCAACCCAGTTACGACAACTCGCCTCATACATCCGCACTTACGTTGGAAGGGCCAGGCGGGACATCATTCCCGCCGGCCCGATCTTCAAATAAAAGCAAGAAGGGCGAACCCTTACTTGTTGGCTTCCAGGAATTTAACAGCGTCGCCAACAGTGAGGATGGTTTCTGCTGCGGTGTCCGGGATTTCCACGCCGAATTCTTCTTCGAATGCCATGACCAGCTCAACTGTGTCGAGGCTGTCTGCGCCCAGATCATCGATGAAGCTTGCACCTTCGACAACCTTCTCGGCGTCCACACCGAGGTGCTCAACGACGATTTTCTTTACCCGATCCGCGATATCGCTCATCTTTATTTCCTTAGTTTTCGTCTATTCATCTCGCGAAACTGCCCAGGCCCGGTTTAATGGAAGGCGAAGGCGCGAACCCGCGGTTTTCAAGATGTCGTCGCGCAGTCTAGCCACAATTCCGGGCTCGATGCGCAATTCATAACAATCGGCGGGTAGGTAACACACTTTGTTGACCATTACCAGCCGGTCCAGACTGCTTCTCCGCAGCCGGGATTCTTTTTGCCTGTTCGGCAAAAATTCCTTTTAAATCATAGCCATGCCGCCATTCACATGAAGGGTCTGTCCGGTCACATATGCAGCTTCGTCGCTGGCAAGATACAGCGCAGCTGATGCAATCTCACCAGACGTGCCCAGACGACCTGCGGGAACGCTCGTCAGAATCGAATCTTTTTGTTTATCGTTCAACGCATCTGTCATGGCCGTTTCGATAAAACCAGGGGCAATCGTGTTGACTGTGATATTGCGGCTTGCAACTTCACGAGCCAGAGATTTGTACATGCCAATCATGCCTGCCTTGGCAGCTGCATAGTTGACCTGACCCGGATTTCCGGTAACGCCGACAACAGAGGTGATGCCAACGATGCGGCCTGAACGGCGCTTCATCATGCCTCTTATGGCAGCACGGCAAAGGCGGAAGCCAGACGTCAGGTTAACTTCAAGAACCTGGTCCCACTCTTCATCCTTCATGCGCATGAAGATGTTGTCGCGCGTGATGCCTGCGTTGTTAACAAGGATATCGACAGAACCCATTTTTTCTTCAGCCGTTGGAAGAAGTGCATCGACGGCTTCACGGTCGGAAAGGTTCGCAGGCGTTACAAATGCGCGCTGTCCAAGATCTGCGGCGAGCGCCTCCAGTTTTTCAGCGCGCGTACCAGACAATGACACCGTTGCGCCCTGCGCATGCAACGCCCGGGCAATCGCTTCGCCAATTCCGCCAGTCGCGCCGGTGACGAGTGCGTTTTTGCCTTCCAAATTGAACATAGAGGGTCCTTCCCTGATCGAATTGCACCCGTTGCCGGATGTGTTGACCTGATCCTGAGGCGTTTAGTGTCTTAACCGGAGATCTTTTCCATGAGAACGTCGATATCTTCCGGTGTGTTTACCGGAATACCAACTGCCCCCTTGTGAATGCGCCTGACCATGCCTGATAGCACTTTGCCGGTCCCGACTTCCACAAAAGTGTCGACGCCATTTTCGGCAAGCCAGGTGATGCTTTCACGCCAGCGGACGGTTCCAGTGACCTGGTCGACAAGCCGTCCGCGAATTTCAGCAGGGTCCGTGATCGGAGATGCCAGAACATTGGCAACCAATGGCACCAATGGAGACTGGATTTCGGCGTTCGCAAGCGCTTCAGCCATTGCATCGGCGGCAGGCGCCATCAACGAACAATGGAATGGTGCACTTACCGGCAACATGATGGCGCGGCGAGCGCCCTTTGCCTTAGCGATTTCGACCGCACGTTCAACCGCAGCCAAATGGCCAGATACAACAACCTGCCCAGGCGCGTTGTCGTTTGCAGCCTGACAGACTTCTCCCTGGGCCGCTTCTTCGGCAATCTCAACAACAACATCGAAGTCAAGTCCAAGCAAAGCTGCCATTGCGCCCTGCCCCACCGGAACTGCGCTCTGCATCGCGTCACCGCGCACCCGCAAGAGCCTAGCCGCAGTTGCGACATCAAGGCTGCCAGCGGCTGCTAGTCCAGAATATTCGCCAAGCGAGTGGCCGGCCACATAAGCAACGCTGGACTGAAGATCGAGCCCCTTCATTTCCAGCACGCGCATTGTTGCAATACTTACAGCCATGAGTGCCGGCTGTGCATTTGCGGTCAATGTCAGGTCAGCTTCAGGACCATTCCACATGATGTCCGAGAGTTTTTGTCCAAGTGCATCATCCACCGCATCGAAGACAGCTTTAGCTTCTGGATAAGTGTCGGCAAGGATCTTGCCCATGCCAACGCTTTGGCTGCCCTGCCCGGGGAATGTGAATGCAATTGTCATCTGGAAAAGCCTCCGAGACATATATCAGGATCTGAGTGGTATGGTGTCAGATCACTAGCTTTGATTAATAAGCGGCGCACCAGCCCGAAGATGGACTGATAGTCGAACTTGGCGCGAGGCTATGATACGCACAGGACCTCACTGTCAAGGCCTTGCCCGCAATCAATTCATTTATTCTGGTCCATTTGGCTGTTTTCTGGTCCAGGAAGGGTCCTTTAAGAAACAGTATAGCTATAAAGCACATTCTGGCTGTTTTACACCGGACAAGAACAACAGTTACGGCGAAATTTTTCTGAAGCTAACCCTGTCCTCTGCTTATTTCAGCATCCACCGGGATAGAACTTGCATTTTCTCAAAAACGGAGTATAGAGCGCGCTTCATCCGGGGTTTGGCCGGGGGCTTAACGGAAGGGCATTTGCCAGGATTGTAACAAATCCGACTTCCCGTGTTCCCGCTCTCGTTAGATTTCTCGTGCCTTTCCGGGGTTACGAGGAGGCTTTGCGCCAGTCCCGCGTTGTCAACAGGAAGAAAGGCTATTTCCATGCCTCTTTACGAGCACGTTTTCCTGGCTCGCCAGGACGTTTCGGCCCAGCAGGTCGAACAACTCGTCGAACAGTACAAGGGCCTCATCGAAGGCGCTGGCGGAACTGTCGGCAAGGTAGAAACATGGGGTCTGCGGACTCTTGCCTACCGCATCAAGAAGAACCGCAAGGCTCACTACACCCTCATGAACATCGACGCACCGCATGATGCAGTTGCCGAGATGGAACGTCAGATGGGTCTGAGTGAAGATGTTTTGCGTTACATGACCTTCCGCGTCGGTGAGCTGGATGATGAACCATCCGCGATGATGCAGAAGCGCGACCGTGACGACCGCCGTGGCGGCCGTGGTGATCGTGGTGACCGTCCAGGTGGCGGCCGTCCTCCGCGCCGTGCAGAAGGGGAGTAAGTTATTATGGTTGATGTTGCACAGCTTCCAAGCCGTCGTCCCTTCTTCCGTCGCAGGAAGACCTGCCCGTTCTCCGGTGCGAATTCACCGAAGATCGACTACAAGGACATCCGTCTTCTGCAGCGTTACATTTCTGAACGTGGCAAGATCGTTCCAAGCCGCATCACCGCGGTTTCAGCGAAAAAGCAGCGTGAGTTGTCCCGTGCGATCAAACGCGCGCGTCTCCTCGGCCTGCTGCCTTTCTTGATCAGCTAAACGCCTCTCCTTCTTTAGGAGACGCTTTATCTCCCGGATCCGTCCGGGAGACCCGAATTGGGGCCGCGGGCAAACGGTCTCTAACCACCTCGAAGGTGGGACAGTAGGAGAATACAATGCAAATTATCCTTCTTGAGCGTATCGCCAGACTCGGTCAGATGGGCGACAAAGTCCGCGTCCGTGACGGCTATGCCCGTAACTACCTGCTGCCGCAAGGCAAAGCACTGCGCGCAAACAAAGCTAACCTGGAGCGTTTCGAAAACGAACGGGCACAGCTTGAAGCACGCAACCTGGAACGCAAGAGCGAAGCAGAAGCAGTTGCATCCAAGCTCGATGGCGAAGGCCTGACCATGATCCGCTCTGCCGGTGAAACCGGTCAGCTCTACGGTTCAGTATCCACACGCGACATCGCGGAAGGCCTGACCGAAGCCGGATTCAACGTTGCACGCAGCCAGGTTGTCCTGCGCTCACCGATCAAGACAATCGGCCTGCATAGCGTTCTGGTTCAGCTTCACCCTGAGGTGGAAGTTTCCATCAACGTCAACGTTGCCCGTTCTGAAGACGAGGCAGCACGTCAGGCAGCTGGCGAAGACCTCACCACTCCCGAGCAGGACGTCTTCGAATTCGAAGAAGAAGAAGACGATGAAGCTGAGGGCGAAGGCGAAGGTGACGAAGAAGAAGGTGCAGAAGCATCTGAAGAAGCACCGGCAGAAGAAGAAGCTAAAGTCTAACTGGACGCTTCCTTCTGGAAAATTTGAACGGCGCTGCTCGCAGCGCCGTTTTTTTTTGTTTTGCCGGCTATTTGGTTGAAAGCATGCAACATATGTCTCAACCAGCAGATTTAAACTCGCCCGCAAGACCTTGAATTTGAAAGCAATTTAGCTCAAACCTCAGTCCACTCTCCAAAAACACCCATGATTTCAATGGCTAAGCGCTACCGCCTTGAGTCTACAATCAACTTCAGAGTCAAGCTGGATTCGATTCTTTCCCCGCTATCAATGGAAGTCGGAGAGAATCCGAAACAGTCGGTTTTGAATCTTGAGCCTGCCCTCCTCAAGGGGTATTCCGAATGGACCAGGGTCATCGGGGGACGATATGAAGGGCACTCTACAGAAGGTGGAAACAGAAGAAGACGTTCAACGCCTTGCACCGCATAATGCGGAGGCGGAACGGCAGCTTCTGGGCGCAATTTTGGTGAACAATGAAACGTTCTACCGGGTTTCCGACTTTCTGGAGCCGCACCACTTTTTCGTACCCCCTCATCAGGATATCTACGAGAAAGTTGGTCACCTGATTCAAGCCGGCAAAACCGCGTCACCGATCACCCTGAAAACCTTCTACCCCTCCGACGCGAAAATTGCCGACCTGACAGCAACCCAGTTCCTGTTGCGCCTTGCCGGCGATGCCGCCTCCATCATCAACGCTGAGGATTACGGCCGAACGATATACGACCTCGCCATTCGCCGGAACCTGATCCGCATCGGCGAAGACATGGTCAACATTGCCTTTGATGCTCCGATTGATGTACCGCCGGTCCAGCAGATCGATGATGCAGAACGCCGCCTGTTTGAGCTTGCCGAAACCGGTCGAAGCGAAGGCGGGTTTGTCGCCTTCGGTGACGCTCTTTCTCAAACAATTGAGATGGCCCATGCTGCCTGGAACCGCGAAGGGGCACTATCGGGTATTTCAACGGGCATGAGAGAACTCGACCGGTTGATGGGTGGCCTGCAGCATTCGGATCTGATTGTTCTGGCCGGACGTCCGGCGATGGGCAAAACCTCGCTTGCAACCAATATCGCCTACAACATCGCTCAGTCCTACAGGTCTGAAGAGCAACAGGATGGCTCGGTCAAGACCGTCAACGGCGGGGTGGTCGGGTTCTTCTCGCTCGAAATGTCGGCCGAGCAGCTCGCAACACGTATCATTTCCGAACAGGCTGAAATCTCCTCGTCGAAAATCCGGCGCGGTGACATTACCGAAGCCGAATTTGAAAAACTGGCAGCCTGCGCCCAGACCATGCAGACCGTTCCGCTGCACGTGGACCAGACTGGTGGTATCTCGATCGCCTCGCTTGTTTCAAAAGCCCGGCGCCTGAAGCGTCAACGCGGTCTTGACCTGCTGGTGGTCGACTATATTCAGCTTCTTTCCGGCTCGGCGAAGAACTCCGGCAACCGTGTTCAGGAAATCACGGAAATCACGACCAACCTGAAGGCGCTGGCCAAGGAGCTACATGTTCCTATCATCGCGCTTTCACAGCTTTCCCGTCAGGTGGAATCCAGGGACGACAAGAGACCGATGATGTCGGACTTGCGTGAATCGGGCTCCATCGAGCAGGACGCCGACGTCATCCTGTTCGTGTATCGTGACGAATACTATCTTTCCAAGACAGAGCCTGAAGTGGGCTCACCGGAATATGCGGCCTGGGAAGCAAAACACGACGCGGCCAAGGGCAAGGCCGAAGTGATCATCGCCAAGCAGCGTCACGGCCCGACCGGCACAGCCAACCTGCACTTCCAGGGCGAGTTCACCCGCTTCTCCGATCTGGCCGAAGAAGATCACCTGCCTGAGCGGTATGAGTAGGGGCAGCTACCTGCCTGTAAAAACTGGTTACAGGTGAGAGTTTACCTGTGACAGCGTTTGTGCAGATGCGCCCTATCGACCTCATATCTTGTCGCTAACGCCGCCTCCTGATCATGGGGAACGGGCCTCGTCGTCATTGCAGGTCGTCACCAGGGACTTGATGACACCTCTCGACTTTTCCGCGTAGCTTTGTTGAAATACCGCTCTTGGGACCCGAGGGTTTGAGATGTCAGGCTTGAACGCAGCGATCTTAGCCATTCACCAGCGTAACAGCGCTGCGCCCCTTCCCGCCGCGCCGCGGGCAGTATCCGTCGGCACGGACGATGAGATCGTGGAAGTCGGAACTGACTTTGGCGAGGCCGAAGGCCAGTCTTTCATGATTGAGTATGTCGCTGCTTCCGGGGAATGTACGTCCCGCAGGATCACCGTTTGGGGCATCCAGGAGAATACGGACGGCACCCCGTTGCTGGTAGCCAGATGCCACGAGCGGAACGCACAACGAACGTTTCAGGTCGATCGCATCAAATGCTGCATCGACTATGATGGCGAAGTGCACGCCAATGTGCCGGATTTCCTGAACGAGACCTTCGGTCTTGCTATCGGTGCACCGCCAAACAACGAACCAGAGACAGCCTCCCCGAAACAGCCTGCAATGTCCGATTGGGACCAGGCGCGTGCGTATTTGCGGCCACACGCGGAAATTCTCGCCGCACTTTCCTTGAGCGATGGGACCATGAGCAGGGCGGAAGTCGACGTCGCAGTTTGCCACTGCAACCATATTGCGGGATCTGGCGGCTTCTTCACGGCGGCTGATCAGGACAAACTGATGGCCTATATCAAACGCCTGCGCCCGACCGAAAAGACGCTGCAAAAATCGGTCGAGAGTTTAAGTGGCGCGCGCCCACACGAAATCACCGATCTGTTGATCAGCGCCGTCGAACTGATTGATATTGACGGCACTCGGGACCTGGCGGAAGTGGAGCTTGTCAATCAGCTCTCGCAGGAACTGGCGAAAATCGATATGGCGTAGGGTGCCGTTCCCTGCCCTCCCCACCGGATTCTCATACCCTGGTCAGGGAGACACCAACCTCCGCTTTTGACCTGCTCCTTCCTTGACGCAGACTAGCTAAATCCGAACACACCCGGCACGGTTGTGTCTTGAAGGTCAAGATTGACAACGCTAACGTCACAGCGGTGAAATTTCGGAGTTGAGAGTATGGCGATGAAGTGTGGACGCAGACCGCTGTTATTCGGCACGATTGCTGCCCTTTCGACGCGGGTCACACCGGCCTCGGCGTCCAGTCGTGAGGTTGCCGTCAAATCCGCCGAAGCACTTGGCGACGAAGAGCGCCAGCGCCACGAACGCTACATGCAGATGGCCATTGACGTGCCCGGAGGCGGCCCACCCTTCGGCGCTGTCATCGTCGACAACGACAGCGGAAACGTGATGTGTCATGGCAGAAACCCTGGCAGCAGGAACCGGATTTATCACGGTGAAATGGTTGCCATGATCAATTGCGGCGATGAGCATCCCCAGTTGGATTGGTCCAGGCTGACCCTCTACACAACGGGAGAACCCTGCCCGATGTGCATGAGCGCGATTATCTGGAACAGAATACCCAAAGTGGTCTATGCCACTTCAATTCGGAAGCTGACCAACATCGGCCTCAACCAGATTGGTCTCGACACACCCACTGTTGCAGGCGCTGCACCGTTTTACAGCGGTGAGATCATCTCCGGTATCTTGCAGAACAAGACAGACAAGTTGTTTGAAGAATGGTGGGCATCACGCCGAAGGTAGACCCGCAGTTGCTTCAGTTGTTTCAAAACCACGTCATGCGATTTGAACCTCCGCTCAGATTCCCTTCAGCACGTCCTTGAACTCGACCATTGCCAATTCGCCTTTCGGGGTAATGCCATAGATACCAAGGAGCGGCTTGCCATCTCGTTCAATATGCACACGTTCAAACCAGCCGTAATGATCTGCCGCCATGATGGTGCGTGCACGTGTGACATCAACTGATTTCGCGATGATTGCAGCCTTGGTCGGTCCGTGCTCGTGCAGGTATCGCAGGCAGCGCAGGGCGTCCTGCCGGTAGGCGGTGATGATATTTGTTCGTCGCGCCGCGCCGCCTTCATTGGGGTCGCCCACCCGGTTCATAAATTCGCGTAAAAGGCGCGACTTCTTGATCTTCGATTGACGCGGTTGATAGGGGGCCGGGTCGAGGTGAACTTCCGTAAATCCATCCTTGAGCCGAACAGTGATAAGCCCGAGCCCCAGGCGGCGGCACAGGTTCTTGTTGTTCTTGAGCGCTTTTAGAAACGGCTTGCCTGTGCCGCGCGGTACAGCGATGTAAACATCATCTGTCAGTTTCTGCCGGTCTATGCCCTGATGAAACAGGGACAGGGAAAATCCTGTCTTGAGTTCGACAACAACCGGGTCTTCAGGCTCGCCGTTTTCAGGAATGCGCACAGCAACGATATCGGCCTTGCCAACCTCGCCCTTCACCTCATAGCCCAGGCCCTCAAGCAGCGCTTTGACGGGCACATAAAGTTCGGTTTCTTTGGGTTTGGGCGTGCTGCTGGTTTTGGGCAATGGTTTCGATTTTTAGATGACAGTTACCGGCTACGGTTTTTCGTTTTCCAATACCGTCTTCATATCAGCATTTGTTGATTTGGCTGCGATCAAATGAAGAAAACCGGTTTTCGTCAATTATCTCAACCTTCATTTGGGCGAGGATGGCGTTTCTGCGCTTTCCACCAGGCAAGTTGCCAACTGGCGGCGAAAGCATCAAATCAACATGGTCACAGGCTATAGCAACTGCGAGACCTTTTGGATGACGATTATCGTAATTAAGGAACGCTCCCTTTGGGTCACGCCAAAATTGACGCTCTTGAACATTCATCGTGACGGCTTCTTTGTCAGAAGGAAATCTGCCCTAGCCTGATCAAGGCGCGGCAGGTTCTTTTGGAGCCTGTTCCAGGCGGCTGTTTTTGTGCTGTTTTTTGAAAATGCGATGTAGATATCCGAAACCCCGACCGGGTCCGGAAATGGCTTGATAGAATGCAGACCTTTCCTACGAGCTTCCTCAACGGTCATAAGCAGCGGCGCAACGAAGCCATCCAGGCGACCGAGATCAACCGCAGTCAGCAGCTCTTCAAGACTGCCACGGGGCTCGATGTTCGCTTGCCCACTGTCTTCCAGAGCTCGGAAATTTGGATGCATCCGCCCACTTGCGATCTTTCCAATCAACAAGCCATGCAGTTGCGTCACATCACCTGTGAAAACGTAATTTGGATTTTTCTTCGCGAAAATCATCATTTCAAACTGGGTGATCGGATTGCTTGGATAAATGAGCCAATCCTCCCGCTCCGATGTATAGACCACAGGAAAAATCAAGTCCGCCACCCCTTTTCGAACTTCAAGTTGCGCACGCGGCCAGCTTGTAACTTCAAAACGAACTTGAACATCTGAATTGGCAGCAGCTGTCTCAACCAGGTCGACCAGCAGTCCATGCGGGGCATCATCCGGACCAACATAAAGATAAGGTGGTGTTGAGAAGCCAATGATCAACAAACTGTTCTCATCAGCATGTCCAGCTCCGCCCCACATCAGCGACAGCCACATTCCGACGAAAAGCGTTGAGACCCTGAAAACCAAAATTCACTCCTTATTTGTTTCGCCTATTTTTGAAAAGCACCCCCAATGCTCCTCCAACGTGCAAAAGCGCAAATACTATGACCGGCACATAGGGGAGCGCGATGAATGAACAAGCGGGTAATATCAATATGGCGGGTGTATCGGAGGAGGTCAGGACAAAAAATACGCTAGTAGCAAATTGAACAATCAAAGCTCCTCATGAGTCACGCTTTTTTCTAAAATGAGATGGAACTTGAAACATGCAACCAGCCAAATCACAACTGTAAGTGACGCCGGGTTGCCCAAGATCATTAGGTGGCGGCAACCCGCCACTATCGATCCAAACCCAAGCGAGTATCACCGAGAGAAAAAAAGCGGAAGCAAGTCTTTCCGTCGCGAAATCATCACTCTGGCTCCTTTCGGGTTACGAGGTTTCCAATTCAGACTGTGAACAATTAAGAGACTGTTAATCTTTTGGGCACGGAATGTTCAGCACACAGTAATCCGATAATGGAGATGTGTGATGAGCGTAATCCTGATCCTGCTCGGTGCCCTGGCCCTTCTTTTGTCTCTCCCGCTATGTCTGTATCTGGCAGCCGTCTTCGCGCGCGCCGGACTTATCGAATCCGCATCATCTGAAGGGCGTTCAATGTTTCGCCGCTAACGCCCCTTTGTGACGCGCGTCACACTCTCCGTTTACTGTTCCAGGTTATTTTTTGACTACGGCTCGATTCGAGGAGGGAGTGACGATGAAATACGGAGACCGGCGCTCTGCGCATATCGAAAAACTCTGCGGGACCGTAAATGCACAAGTATCGAACGAAAAACTCGTTGGCGAAGCCAGAGAAAACAAACGGGAAGATCAATAGTTACCGAAAACCAACTGAACATTGATCAGCTTTTTTTGCACATGGACATTCTTCCGCATCCCTGTTTTTGACAAACGAGAATCCAGACAGCTATTCGCTATAACGAAGTGCGATATAGCATTTGTCCGGATTTTTTGCCGCTTTTCGACAACTTGCTATTGCCTTGCGATCTGCCTGCGCCTGCGTCTTTTGACCGTGAGACCAGCCACACCCCTTCATTCCAGTGATTGTGAACGCCTTCCCCTTCGCGAAGGCGGCATATTTCATCAGGTGTTTATCATGCGCGTTAATGGCAGACTTGAACGCCCGAAAGGTTTTCGAACACCCGTATTTTTCCGCGGCAAAGGCCGGATTTCCTCCTGCCATTGAGACGGCCGCGCAGAAAACAATCAATGAGAAAGCCAGCCCAAGAGAACGATTTTTCATTGGGTGCATTATCCTTCTGAAAACAAACTTCGGTTGTTGTGAAAACCGTTGGCCGTCATGATTGGTTCGAGTCGCTTCTCGAAACCGGACCGCGGCAACGCGTTGAATGAAGGTTACTTTCGAACCCAGTTCTTCCTATCCGTGCCCGGTCGCCAGTAGCCCCGGAGCGAACTCAAACTGGTCCATTTACAGGATCTCCAAGCCGTTGCTCGCACACAGGCTACACCCGAAAACATGCCGGATTTTTCGACCACCAGCTTGTTACCCGGTATTTTCCGACAGGAAAATTTCGGTGGCCTTGTCTTGGCGGGCTTGAACTCAGACAAAGCTTTCGCCAAGTCCTGTTTGTACTGTTTACTTTGCATCCTTTGTTTTAAGGACATTCGGTCGTATTTTCGAAGCTTCTTGCGAGCGTAACTAAGAGCTTGATCAACTTCGTCGGGCTGGTTCTTCAGATACTTGACCATTTTCTTGTATTCGGCGGCCGTATCGCATGCCTGATAGAAACTTGGTGCCGCGTAAGATTTCAACGTGAGGCCTAAAACTATTAACAATGACAAACTAAGTGTGCGTACGGCTTTCACAATCATTTATCAAATTACTCCATACTGACTTCAGCTTGAAATTTTCATCTCGGCAACTTCTAACTGTACCAGTATAGCTTGTCTACCAAGGGCGCTACGCCTTCTCAATTCGATACTGAGCTTTGGGTACGAATACTTCTGCGGCGAAGCATGATTTGTTACCCAATTCGCTATTGGCACCCGCCCCCTACAATGCGATATGCTCGTCGCCGATTCCTTTGGCCCTGTGATCTCACTGGAGCAGACCCGCGACCGTGCCTACAGCTCATCCCCATCCCAAAGACCTTTACGGTGGTCGCTTGACGATAGATCCGGACGCCATCGCGGCGAACTGGGCCTATCTGAACGGCAAGCTGAACGGCGCGACTGAGTGTGCAGCGGCGATCAAAGCAGATGCCTATGGCACCGGACAGGAAGCCGCAGGCAAGGCTTTGTTTAAAGCCGGGTGCAAAACGTTTTTTGTTGCCGTACCGACCGAAGCGCTGGCCTTGCGCAAAACCCTTCCGGACGCCGTCATCTATGCACTGGACGGTCTCTTTCCGGGAACGGTGGAGCATTTCATTGCGCACAATATTCGCCCCGTGCTTGGGTCTCTGCCTGAATTGGAAGAATGGGCAGCGGTTTGTAAAGCGGCAGGAAAATCACTGGATGCTGCGTTACATGTTGATACGGGCATTCATCGCCTGGGCCTTTCGCCGGATGAGTTTGCCGTGTCCATGCGCAACAAGGGCCTTTTGGGTCCATTTACACCCTCTCTGATCATGAGCCACCTGGCCTGCGGGTCGACACCGGCGCATGCAATGAACCAGCGTCAGCTTGATCAGTTCCGCGATATCACGAAGCCCTTCGCGCACATTCCAAAATCACTAGCGAACTCCGCCGGGGTTCTGATGGGACCGAATTATCATTTCGACATGGTGCGCCCGGGGATCGCGCTTTACGGCGGACAGGCCATCGAGACCGAGCCAAATACGATGAAACCGGTGGCCAAGGTCGAGGCACGCATCATGATTGTGCGCGATGTACCGGAAGGCGACACGATCGGTTACGGCGCAAGACAGACGGCCCAGAGGCCGCTCAAGAACGCCGTGGTGGCTGCCGGATATGCTGACGGTCTGCTGCGCCGTGCCAGTTCCTCGGACGCCGGATCTGGCGGATTTGGCATGATCGGTGGTTACAAGGCTCCGATCCTTGGCCGGATTTCCATGGATATGATCACGCTGGATGTCACAGATGTGCCAGAACACCTTCTTGTGCGTGGTGCATATGTGGAAATGCTGGGACCCAATGTTGCCGCGGCTGACCTGGCAGCTTATGCCGAGACCATCGACTACGAATATCTGACAAGCCTCGGGCGGCGCTTTGAACGCGTTTACGGCCCTCTCACCTGATCGGAGCAGTATTATATGGCGCGGCGGTCCACATCCTTTGTCTGCCAGTCTTGCGGTGCAATTACCAGCAAGTGGGTCGGACGCTGCGAATCCTGCGGTGAATGGAACACAATCGTTGAAGAGTTGACGAGTGGTGCCGGCGGCGTCGGAGGCGGCCCTAGCCGGGCTTCGCGCAGCAAGGGCCGTGTCGTGCCGCTGGTCGGACTTACCGGTGAAACGAAAGAGGCTGCGCGTTTTCAGACAAAAGTGACGGAGCTCGACCGTGTCACCGGCGGCGGTTTTGTGCGGGGGTCTGCGCTTCTGGTCGGCGGCGACCCCGGGATCGGGAAATCAACACTGCTTGTTCAAGCAGCCGCACAGCTTGCCCATCTTGGTCAAAAGACGGTCTATATCTCCGGCGAGGAATCAGTTGGGCAGATCCGCTTGCGAGCCGAGCGACTGGGCCTTGCCGATGCCCCCGTCCACCTTGCAGCGGAAACAAGCGTTGAAGACATCCTTGCAACGCTGGAGGCAGATACCGCCCCTGCCCTTCTGATCCTCGATTCTGTTCAGACCCTATGGACCGACCAGGTTGATTCTCCTCCGGGCACGGTTACGCAGGTGCGCGCTTCGGCGCAGGCCATGGTGCGCTATGCCAAAAAAAATGGCACCACGCTCGTGCTCGTCGGTCATGTCACCAAGGACGGCCAGATTGCCGGTCCGAGAGTGGTTGAGCACATGGTCGATGCCGTTCTTTATTTCGAGGGTGATGGCGCGCACCAGTATCGCATTTTGCGGTCGGTCAAGAATCGCTTTGGCGCAACGGACGAAATCGGCGTCTTTGAAATGACAGGAAAAGGACTGATTGAGGTATCGAACCCATCAGCACTTTTCCTCGGCGACAGGACCACTTCTGCTCCTGGAGCCGCTGTTTTTGCAGGGCTTGAAGGGTCCCGTCCGCTTCTCATCGAGATCCAGGCACTTGTGGCGCAATCCTCGCTTGGGACGCCGCGCCGCGCGGTCATCGGCTGGGACAGCGCCCGTCTCGCCATGATCCTGGCCGTGCTTGAAGCACGATGCGGTGTCCGGTTTTCGCAGCATGATGTCTATCTGAATGTGGCCGGTGGATTGAAAATCAACGAGCCTGGAGCCGATCTTGCCGTGTGTGCAGCATTAATCTCTTCGCTCTCCGGGCTTGCCCTTCCGGCCAATTGCGTCTATTTCGGCGAAGTCAGCCTTTCCGGGGCCATCCGGCCGGTCGCTCAGGCCCAGTCAAGGCTGAAAGAAGCAGAGAAACTCGGCTTCGACCAGGCCTTTTGTCCTGAGGGAAACCTCAAAGACAGCGCCGCATCACCTTTCAAGGTGACCGGTTTGCCGGAACTTGGGGACTTTGTCGCCAAACTCTCGGCAGAGGCTAGTGCTTCAGGGGCGTCTTGACGCATGATGGTGCCGGGTAAGAACTGAAGATTTCCGCTCCTTGCCGAGCGACAGACAGAGGATTTTTCAGGAACATGCCGATTACGCTGCTGGACGGACTACTCCTGGTCATCATGTTCATTTCGGCTGTCCTTGCCATGATCCGAGGATTTGTCCGCGAAGTTCTATCGATTGTTTCGTGGGTCGCGGCCGCTGCTGCTGCATTTCTGCTCTACGAGCGGGTCCTTCCCTACGCCAAACAATATATCTCGCATGACCTGGTTGCCATTGGCGCGTCAGCCGCAGCCGTCTTCCTGGTCACGCTCATCGTCGTCAGCTACATAACCATGCGGATTTCCGATTTCGTGCTGGACAGCCGGATCGGCGCTCTCGACCGTACACTTGGCTTTGTGTTTGGTGCCGTGCGCGGATTGCTGCTGGTTGTCGTGGCAATGATGTTCTTCGACTGGTTTGTTCAGACCGAACAACAACCGGAGTGGGTAAAGAACGCCAAATCACGGCCTATCCTAATTTCGATTGGCGAGCGCCTCGTGGCTGTTCTGCCGGAAGATCCTGAAAAGGCGATCCTGGAGAAGATCCGTGACAACAATCTGACAGGTGGCAATGCCAGCGCACCGGCTGAAGAGCCGACATACAGCGATTCAGAACGTCAGGGACTTGAGCAACTGACAACGGATAACAACTAACCGCCGACACGCGGCGCATTGATTGATCCAGAGCACCGGGCGTAAAGAAGAACGCGAATAGGTGCTCTCAAACAACTTCGATCGATCAACTTGGCTGCCTTCATGTGAGATCGCATGGATGCAGGTTGATCCAGAGACCTGGGCCGATCCTCCCAAGCGGCCAGAATAAGGAGTGTTCGCCATGGCTGGCGGAACAGAGTTGCACGAGCCTTTTGACATCAATTCCGACACCTTGCGCGAAGAATGTGGCGTGTTCGGCATTCTGGGACATGAGGACGCCAGCGCACTGACGGCACTCGGTCTTCACGCTCTTCAGCATCGTGGTCAGGAAGCAGCGGGAATTGTAACCTTCGACAGGGACCAGTTCCGGGCGGAACGACATCTGGGCCTCGTTGGCGATCATTTCTCCGATGCTGAAACCATCGGCCGCCTGTCAGGCAAGGTTGCTGTCGGTCACGTTCGCTATTCCACCACTGGTGAGACGATCCTGCGTAACGTTCAGCCCCTGTTTGCTGAACTCGACGGAGGTGGCATCGCCGTTTGCCACAACGGCAACTTCACCAACGCTCTCACCCTGCGACATCAGCTGATCCGTGACGGCGCGATCTGCCAGTCCACGTCCGATTCTGAAGTCGTGCTCCAGCTCGTGGCGCGCTCGCGCAAGGGCAAGATCATTGAGCGCTTCATCGAAGCCATCACACAGATGGAAGGCGCCTATTCGCTGGTTGCGCTGACCTCCAAAAAACTCATTGGTGCGCGTGATCCGCTTGGCATCAGGCCATTGGTCCTGGGTGATCTCAACGGCGCACCGATCCTGGCGTCCGAGACATGTGCCCTTGATATCATCGGCGCGAAATTCATCCGCGAAGTTGAAAACGGCGAAGTTATTGTCTGCACGGCAACCGGCATTCAGTCCTTCTTCCCGTTTGGCAAGCAGCCAGCCAGACCGTGCATTTTTGAATATATCTATTTCTCGCGCCCTGATTCCATCGTGGGTGGTCGCAGCGTCTATGACGTGCGCCGCGAGATGGGCAAGCAGCTGGCAAGAGAGTCACAGGTTGAAGCGGACGTGATCGTGCCTGTCCCCGATAGCGGCGTGCCGGCTGCAATTGGCTTCAGTCAGGAAAGCGGTGTCCCGTTTGAACTTGGCATCATTCGCAATCATTACGTCGGCCGGACATTCATTGAACCCACGCAGCAGATCCGTGCCCTGGGTGTGAAGATGAAACACTCCGCCAACAGGGCGCAGATTGAGGGCAAGCGTGTTGTGCTTGTTGATGACAGCCTTGTGCGCGGCACGACGTCCGTCAAGATTGTCCAGATGATCCGCGATGCCGGCGCAAAGGAAGTTCACTTCCGCCTCGCCAGCCCGCCAATAAGGTATTCCGACTATTACGGCATCGACACGCCGGTTCGTGAAAAACTTCTGGCAGCAAAGTACAGCCTTGAAGAAATGCGTTCCTATATTGGCGCAGACAGCCTTGCGTTCCTGTCAGTGGATGGCATTTACAAATCCATGGGTTACGAAGGCCGGGATGATGCCAATCCGCAGTTCACTGACCATTGCTTTACCGGGGATTATCCGACGCCTTTGACCGATCTGTCCGAAGATCAGGATTTCATCAGTGCCCCGCGTCTTGTGGAAGTCGGCTAAGAGACACCTCATGCAAAAAGACTTTGAAGGCCAGGTCGCCCTGGTAACAGGCGCCTCGCGTGGCATCGGCTATCAGATCGCCAAACAACTTGGCGCGCGCGGTGCGCATGTGATCGCACTTGCCAGGACAGTCGGTGGTCTTGAAGACCTTGATGACGAGATCAAGTCAGCTGGCGGTCAAACAACCCTGGTACCGCTTGACCTGATGGATTTCGATGCACTTGATCGGCTCGGCGCGGCCATATTCGAACGCTGGAAGAAACTCGACATCCTGGTCGGCAATGCTGGAATGCTCGGCGTGCTTTCGCCGGTCGGCCACATCAGCCCGAAAGACTTTGAAAAGGTCATGGCTGTAAACGTCACGGCCAACTGGCGACTGATCCGTTCACTAGACCCGCTGTTGCGCCAGTCTGACGCCGGACGGGCCGTGTTTCTGACGTCGACCCAGGCAGACACCTGCACCGCGTTCTGGGGCTTACAGTCCACCAGCAAGGCGGCCGTTGAAGCAATGGCACGGACCTGGGCAAACGAAAGCCTGAAAACGTCCTTGAAGATCAATCTTGTGGATCCGGGGCCCACACGCACCGGCCTGCGTGCCAAGGCAATGCCGGGGGAAATCCCGGAAAACCTCCCCGCACCGTCCGTCGTCGCGGAAGATATTCTGGAGTTGGTCAAGCCAGATGTACTTGAAACCGGCAAGCTCTATGACCGCCTCAGCGGCGAGTGGATTTCTCCTTAAAACCTTTACTGGCATCAGTCCGGTAAACGCGCTTAGCTATTCCCTGCTTTAGTCATGGAGGGAATTACATGCAACTCGGTGCGTTTTCCATCAGCCTGACCGTCAAGGATCTTCAGAAATCAAAGGCCTTCTACGAAGGGCTTGGCTTTTCGGACATGGGTGGAACTGGTGAAGAAGGCTGGCTCATCCTGAAAAATGGCGAGATTGTCATCGGCCTGTTTCAGGGCATGTTTGACAAGAACATGCTGACATTCAATCCAGGCTGGGACCAGAGCGCGCAGAAACTGGACGAATTCCAGGATATCCGTGAGATGCAGAAGGATTTGAAAGCAAAGGGCTACGCCTTTGCATCCGAAGTCGATGAAACCAGCAGCGGTCCAGCCAGTTTTGTGCTCATCGATCCCGATGGCAATCCGGTGCTGGTAGATCAGCACGTCTGATTGAGCGGACGCCAATCGCAGACTTTTCCGGAAGGGTACTTCACGGCTTTGCCGCCCCGGTCTTGAACCGGGGTCTTTTGTGACCGGCAATTCGGTCCCGGATCAGGTTCGGGACTGCAAGTGAAGCTTGTCGCAGATTAAATTCAGGCAGCCTGAAGCGGTGCAAAGGATGTGTCGGCGATTTCTTTCAAATCGCTGAATACGCCAGGCGCGCCCACAACAACACGGGCACCATGATAAAGAGCGTGAGAGATGTCCTGCTCCATCACTTCACCACCTGCCTCGCTTGTAATCAGCATACCTGCAAGGCAATCCCATGCATTCATGTGAGATTCCACGTAGCCGATCAGACGACCAGATGCAGCATAGGCGAGCATCAATCCGCCTGATGCGTTTCTGAAGAAAATGCCGCCCTTGGACACCAGCGCACCAACTGCGTTGACAGCATCCGTAACAGCCGAGCGACCATTGAAACCAATCCCCACAGAACCGTTTGAGAGGCTCTGGCTGTCTGACGACTTGATCGGTTTATTGTTCAAAAACGCGCCATTCCCGGCCGAAGCCTTGAATGTTTCACCAGATACGGGATCATAGATGACACCAACAATGACCTGACCCTGGTGCACGCAGGCAATGATCACGCACCACTGGGGAATGCCGGCTACAAAGTTTGCCGTTCCGTCAATCGGATCAGTCACCCAGGTGTACCCTGAGGACCCTTCTTCCATGCCGTGTTCTTCACCGAGAATTCCGTCATCCGGATACTGTTTGGCGAGTTCCTGACGAATGAGTGTCTCAACGTTCCGGTCCGCCTCAGTCACGAGATCCTGATGGCCCTTCTGCGTTATGGTCAGAGTGTCCAGCCTGCGGAAGTACTCCATACCGAGTTCGCCTGCCTTGTGAGCCAGATTTTCGGCGAAAACGAGCCGTTCGGAAACCATCAAATATCTCCCTTAAGGAATTAATCCGTTTGATGTCGGACGACGTCCGACTCTCGATTTTGCGTCAGGTCAGCGCCGCGCACCGTTGAGGCCCGGTTACTGGATCTTGCGCTTTTTCTTGGACGCATATGGGTTCTCACCCTTGCGGTAAGATAACCGAATTGGCGTGCCTTGAATATTGAACGTCTGCCTGAGAGAATTCACCAGATAGCGGGTGTAACTTTCTGGCAATTGTTCGGGACGCGAACAGAAAGCCACGAAATGCGGAGGCCGCGTTTTAGGCTGTGTCATGTAGCGCAGGCGAACACGGCGACCGGCCACAGCGGGTGTTGGGTGGTTTACCACCACTTTCTCCAGCCAGCGGTTCAGTTTCGATGTGGAAACGCGCGCGTTCCACGCCTCATACGCCGTGAACACACTTTCGATCAGCCGATCGACGCCCTGCCCCTGAAGACCTGACAGTGTCGCAATCTGAACGCCGCGTATCTGGTTGAAATAGCGTTCGTTTGCATCCTTGATTTTTTTCCAGGCAGCTTCCCGGTCCTCGATCAGGTCCCACTTGTTGACGGCGACCACAAGAGCTCTGCCCTCGCGCGCGACAAGATCAATGATCTGAAGGTCCTGTTTTTCGAAGGAAATGGTGGCGTCAAGGGTGATCACAACGACTTCGGCAAACTTGATTGCCCGCAGCGCGTCGGCCACTGAAAGCTTTTCCAGTTTCTCCTGGACTCGCGCCTTTTTTCGGATGCCAGCTGTATCAAAAAGCTTGATATGCCGGTCACGCCAGACCCAGTCGACTGAGATTGAATCACGTGTGATACCGGCTTCCGGGCCCGTCAACATCCGGTCTTCGCCAAGCATCTTGTTGATCAGCGTCGACTTGCCTGCATTTGGCCGTCCGACGATAGCAACCCTCAACGGTCGCGCGCGTGTGCCTACCGGATCTTCGTCATCAACAATCTCACCATCTTCATCAACGTCAACGTTGGTGATGGCTTCCTCGCGATTGGCCTCTTCTTCGTCCGAAATGCGGTCCACGTGCGGCTTCAGCGCATCGTACAGGTCAGACAGACCTTCACCATGCTCAGCTGAAAAGGGGATCGGATCGCCAAGACCAAGCGAATAGGATTCATACAGACCACCCTCGCCTGCCCTGCCCTCAGCCTTGTTGGCAAGCAGGATCACGGGCCGCGTTGTCTTCCGGGCAACTTCCGCAAAATGGGAATCAAGCGGTGTTATTCCGGCACGCGCATCAATGACGAACAGGACGGCGTCAGCAGCATCGACTGCCTCTTCCGTCTGCTTACGCATTCTGCCTTCAAGAGAGCTTTTGTCAGCGTCTTCCAGGCCTGCGGTATCGACAATGGTGAAACGCAGGTCTCCGAGACGCGCGTCGCCGGGCCGGCGGTCGCGCGTGACACCAGGTGTATCGTCAACAAGCGCCAATCGTTTGCCGACCAGACGATTGAACAAGGTGGACTTGCCGACATTCGGCCGTCCGATAATGGCGACAGTGGCGCCCACAGCAGTTACTCCTGATAGGAGGGCCGGTTACCGGCCCCCCCTTGAATGCTAGTTGAATGCAGCTACGCCATCATTGCCAGTCAGGACGACAACGCGTCCGCCAGCAACAATCGGTGTCACATAGACATCCGTATTGGTTCGCTGTGTCGTCATGATGCTGCCGGAAGCCGCATCAACCAGAGCGGTTTGTCCGTCGCTGGAAAATGCGACAAGCGCTCCGTTGGCCAGAATAGGTCCTGCCCAGTTACGACGACGTTTCTTTTTTTCTGGTCGCGGCAATGAAGTTGCCCAAAGGGTTTCCCCATTTTTCAAATTGAGCGCAACCATGCGGTCATCCAGATCGACCATGAACAATGCACTGCCAGACACAACCGGTGTATGTACGCTGCCGAGATCCTGTTCCCAGCGGCGCTGACCGGTGCGCACATCAACGGCCACAATCCGTCCAGAAACACCTGTTGCGTAAACAGTGTTGCCGGCGACCACGGGACTGGCTGAAACGTCAGCAAGGCCTGAAACCGCGAGCGTTCTGAAACCTCGTGAGACGCCGTCGATCCACTCCGGCTCACCGGTTTTGATATTGATCGCCATGATCTCGCCCGACGAAAACGGAACGATTACACTATTCCCGGATATCGCAGGATTGGCTGCGGACAGCAGGCCTGCAGTTTCTTCAATACCAGCGTAGGTCCATGCGACACTGCCGTCGGTCTGGGATAGCGCATAGACTTCATTGGACTGTGTCACAACAAAAACATGGCCAGCGCCCGCCACGGGAGCGCCACGTGCAGGCGTGTCCAGGTCAGCCGTCCAGACAACGCGGCCCGAGCCCGCTTCAAGTGCAGATAGTTGTCGATAGCTGGTGGCAGCATAAATCACACCACCGGCAACAGTTACACCACCACCTGGCCCGACATCCCTTTCGCCCTCAGGGCGAAGGTTTGTTGTCCATTGGCGACCGCCACCTGTTGAGAGCGCGACAACTTCACCATTCGGTTTGTAGACGTAAATCCGGCTGCCATCGCTGACAGGTCGGGATGAAAGCCTCAATGCTGCGGACGTGAGCCCGCGCCCGGAAGATCCTACTTGCGCTTTCCAGGCCCGATTTCCGGAAACCGAAACGGCGACGTTGCCTGGATCGTTGGTCAACCCACCGCCAGCTGTCGTCCAGGTCTGACCTCCGGTCGCCGCGCCAATTTTGGCTGAGAGGCCAAGTGCCGCAGTTGCTGGATCAGCACCTTCGAACACGGGCTGCCGATCGCCAGGAAGAATTTTCTCACGAGAAAACGGGTTCATATTCGAGGCGAATTCACTCGCCGATCCACATCCTGTCAGCGCAATTGACAGTGCCAGTACGCTGAGAATTCCGCGTCTGTTTGCATAAACCTTCGCAAAACTCACTGATTGGTTCCTTCATTACCCTCGTTCGCACTACCGCTTTTAGCGCGAATTACATCCGCCAGCAGAGCAACACGCCGGCTCACATCACTTGGCGTCTCCTGGTCATCTTCCAGACTGGAAATCCACTGCTGTGCTGTTTTAATATCACCGTTTTTCCAGGCGCTTAGAGCAAGAAGTTCACGTGCGGCTGCGCGAAACGGCCCAGTGTCACCTGTGAGCTTTTCTACCCGGTCAGCTACACTGGAATAATCTTCACGGTCAACCGCGATGTAACCGGCACGCAACGTGGCTACATCACGAAGCGCCGCTGCCATGCTCGTGTCCCGTGACAGAGCGTCAAACTGAGAAAGTGCTTCTTCGGCCTTTCCCTCGTTTGCAAGATCTGTCGCCTGACGTAACCTGGAGATCGCCGGATACCCACCAACTGCCGTTTCCAGCTCGCCATAAATTGTAGCGGCGTCCACGTAGTTTCCCGCTTCGGAAAACGCCACGGCTTCAAAGAACTTGTCTCCAGCGCTTTGAGAGCGTTGTTCCTGCCAATAGAGCCACCCGCGATAACCACCGGTACCAACCACAATCAATACGGCGAGCCCGATGACCCATGGACCAAACCGGGTCCAAAGCCGACGGAATTTTTCCTGGCGGATGTCTTCATCGACTTCACGAAAAATATCAGACATGCGTGTCTTGTTCCTGCATTCACTCTATCGGCCCGGCACAAAACCGGATCGCCACCCCTTGTTGAGGGGCGCACATTATCCATTTGATACGCCTCGGGCAATTCCCTGATCGGGCTTAAAGCCATCCTTCGTGGCGCAAGTGGGGCAATTTTCTCGGAAAAGACACAATCAGGCAGAATTTTCACTGTTCGATTGCGATTATGTCACCGGGACACCGATAAGAAGCACATGCAGTTTCCATACAAACAGTCCGTAAAGTGCCAGACCTGCCAGAATCACTCCGACATCGGAATAACGGCCGGGATCAGTTTGGCCTGTATTTTGTCCAGCACCAGCAACGCGACGTTTGACAGAAATCCGGTCCATGATGGCCCACACCAGGAAACCGCCGAATAGAAGCACCGACGCCAGATCGCCGTTCGCAAGAAGATGCGAAAGCGCCCATAGTTTAATCGCAACCAACATCGGATGTTTCAGTACCCTGCCAATCCGGCAAGGGACATAAGCTGCTACAAGGAAAATGAAAACCGGCACCATGAGCAGCATGGTGACATGCCGCAACCAAAACGGTGGATCATAAAGCTGCGGTGAGCCCTCAAGGCGCGCGGCTCCATATCCATAAATGATTAGGCCGAAGCCAATTATAGCAACGAGCGTAAACAGCCCTTTGTAGGCGTTTTCTCCGAACCTTGAGACCATGCCTGCTCGCGCAGTCGATAACATCGGTAAGGTATGGATTCCTAGAAACAAAATCAGTCCGGCAATCAACAAGATCATGCCCGCTCTCCCTCAAGCTGCCCACAAGCGGATATGTTAAGCACAAAGAACGCTTTAACCGCAGGGCGAAGATAAGAGGCGCAACGGCTCCCCGCAACAGTCTAATACGAATGGGTTTTCGGAAATTCGTAACCAGTCAAGCCGACGCTGAACAGGCACGTGCAACACCGCTTAAGTCTCTGCTCCGCAGCTCCTGCAAATACCGCGTAACTCAATGGTGGTGCGTGACAAGCGGAAACCCTTGCCGTCAGTCCAGTCTTTTAGCAGCTGGATGGCGTCGTCCGGCGTAAATTCGCTGACTTCGCCGCATTTTTCGCAAATCGCGAAGGCTGCCGACCCATGACCCGAGCAGCCCTTGTGGCTGCAGGCGACAAAGGCGTTGAGGCTTTCCAGGCGGTGCACCAATCCATATTCGACCAGTTTATCGAGTGCCCTGTACACCTGAAGAGGTGCTCGAAATCCGTTTTCCCGCAAAATGTCCAAAATCGCATAGGCGGTCAGCGGACCTCCTGCATCTGACAAAGATCCGAAGACCAGCGACTGATTTTTCGTCAATTCCGGATGTGCATGAACAGTCACGAACGATCTCCCTGTCTCTTTGCCCATATTCTTCTGACAAGATGTCCACCGGGAACAAGGCTGACCAAAAACAACACCATTGCCGCCACCACAATCGATGGCCCCGAAGGCGTATCGTAGTTCAACGAACTGTAAAGCCCGCCAATCACTGCCGCCACACCTAGGAACGCTGCCACAAACGCCATCTGTTCCGGTGAGGAGGAAAGCCGCCTGGCTGCCGCCGCAGGAATAATCAGCAAGGCAGTGATCAGCAATGCACCTATGATTTTCAGGGAGATCGCAATCACGATAGCAGTGAGCAACATGAACACCAGCTCCGTTCGATCAGGTTCAAGCCCCTCGCCTGCTGCCAGATCGTGGCTGACCGTTGCTGCGAACAATCGCCGCCAGATAACTGCCAGTACGACCAGAACGAAACTTCCCCCGGCAAATATCATTGCAATGTCGAACTTGGTGACCGCAAGGATATCACCGAACAAAAGTCCAAACAGGTCAACCCGTACCCAGGTCATGAAGGCAAGGCACACCAATCCCAGCGCCAGCGCGGAATGAGATAACAATCCAAGTATCGCGTCGGAAGACAGGGTATTCTTTCGCCGAAGGGCGACAAGAAGCAGCGCGAGGAGCATGGATACACCGCCGACCGCAATTGTGGTGTTCACATTCAGCAAAAGCGCCAGCGCGACACCAAGCAGAGCTGCGTGGGAAAGCGTATCGCCGAAATAAGCCATTCGCCGCCAGATGATGAAACATCCGAGCGGTCCGGCAACCAACGCAACGCCAGTACCCGCCACCATGGCTCTCACAAAAAAATCATCCAGCATGTTCGGACCCATGCTTTTGGTGCGTTTCGGGATGTTCCTCGTGATGGTGCTCTCCAGAACAGGAGGAACACAGCGAACCATCGGCATGACGCACTTTTCCATCCGGAAGATGGACATGGTCATGATGATGTTCATAAACAGCCAGTCCGTCTCCCGAACGCCTGCCGAACAATGCGTGGTAATTGTCGTCTTTGCTCACATCGGATGGTGTTCCACGGCAGCAGACATGGCCGTTCAGACAAATCACCTGATCTGCAGCGGCCATAACCACGTGCAGGTCATGCGAGATCATCAAGATACCGCATCCTTGCTTGTTCCGGATCTCTGAAATCAGGTCGTATATGGCAATCTCACCAGCATAGTCGACGCCTTGCACGGGCTCGTCCAGAACAAGAAGGTCGGGATTGCGGGCTATTGCGCGTGCCAGCATGACACGTTGCAACTCTCCGCCGGACAAGGTGCGCACTTCCGAATCGAGCAGTCTTTCCGCACCCGTTTTCGACAAAACGTCTCTGCATTCAGCGTCGGACAACGGATTGGTCAATCTAAGAAATCTGCGGACGTTCAGCGGCAGCGTCCAGTCAACGGAGAGCTTTTGCGGAACATACCCAACCTTGAGCCTGGAATTTCGTTGAGCGCTTCCTTCGGTCGGTTTGAGAATACCAAGCGCCAATTTGGCCGTGGTCGATTTGCCCGAGCCGTTGGGGCCGATGAGCGTGACTATTTCGCCGGGTGAAACAGTAAGGTCTACGCCCCGAACCAACCAATCAGCCCCTTTGCGAATGCCCGCCTTAGTGAGCCGCACCAGTGCAGTTTCCCGGTTATCCATCTTGAATTTGGCCTGCCTCAACCCTGTGCGCTTAGTCTAAACGTAACACTATTACGTCAATACATCCCGATCCGGTAGCTTGCAACTTGTATCGGTGATGTTTAATTATCGAAATGGCCTGTTTTTCCCGGAACAATAACAATTCTCTACAAGATTCAGGAACATAGATATGATTTTCCCGTGCATTCTGTCTGGTGGAATCGGTTCCAGATTGTGGCCTCTTTCGCGGAAAGACCGACCCAAACAATTCCTGCCTCTTTTCGATGGCGAGAGCCTGTTTCAGAAAACCGCCAGAAGGGTAAACCATCCTGGATTTTCAGCACCGATTGTCATTGGCAGCAACGATCATCGTTTTCTGATTGGCGAACAATTGTCTGAACTCGGTATTGAGGCCAACTCAATACTTTTGGAGCCAACGGGAAGAAACACAGCACCACCGGCCCTGATGGCCGCGCTGATTGCTGCAGAGGCAGATGCGGAAGCCCAGGTCCTTTTGCTGCCTTCAGATCACCTGATCCGAAAAGAAACAGTTTTTCTGGATACTGTCCGCAATGCAGAGACCGCTGCCAGCGATGGCGCTATCGTGACATTTGGCATTAAGCCAACGGATCCAAACACCGGTTACGGCTACATCAAGGTAGCGAAGGGAAGCGAACCGGTTCGCGGTGTCGAAGCCTTTGTCGAAAAGCCGGATCTAGCCCGGGCAGAAAGTTTTTTGAAGGACGGAAGCTACTTCTGGAATGCAGGAATTTTCCTTTATTCCGCCCAGACAATGATCGAAGTATTCAAACTTCATCAGCCGGAACTTTACAAAAACATTCTCGCGGTCATGAAAACCCGCCACAGCGATCTGGATTTTACGCGCCTCGATCCTCAAGGTTTTGGCAAACTTGCAAATATTTCCATAGACTATGCAATCATGGAAAAGGCAGAAAACGTTGCATGCGCACCGGTGGCCCCCGAGTGGGACGACCTGGGGTCGTGGTCCGCAATCTGGACAGTTCTGGACAAGGATGAAAACGGCAACTCCGGACTGGGCGACTCCCGTTTTTTGGACAGCAAAGATTGCCTGGCCTACGCCGACCAGGGCCTCGTCTCCGTCATTGGTCTGGAAGATGTCATGGTCATCGCCACGTCAGACAGTGTCCTGGTTGCTCACAAGGACAAGGCGCAGGATGTCAAACATGTCGTTGAACAACTGAAATCCGAAGGCCGGGACGAGGTTGTCCGGCATCCGCGTGCTTACAAGCCATGGGGATATACCGAGCGTATCAACGCGGGCGATAGATTCGCCGTTCAATCGATGAAAATAAAGCCGGGCAAGCAGCTCAGTGTTCAAAGTCACCTGCACAGGGCGGAACATTGGGTGGTTGTCTCGGGGACAGTTGAAATCACGATCAATGGCGAGACCCGGCTGCTCACCGAAAACCAATCCGCCTATGTGCCACTTGGCGCCCAGCATACATTGCGTAATCCAGGCAAAATTTCAGTGCGCATGATCGAAGTCCAGTCAGGTACCTATCTGCAAGAAGACGATATCCTAAGACACTCAGAAACATCACAAAACTCCTGACACGCCCTCGAGTTTTGTGATGCATCTTGTCTTTGACCGGAAAGTCCGGCAAGACTTCGACCTCTTTCGGGAACGCTAGCCAACAGCTGGCTCCCTGTCCGTTGCGACCGCCAGGAACGATCTCATGCATCATGCTTTCATCTGCGATTTTGTAAGAACCCCGATTGGCCGCTTTGGGGGCATGCTGTCGTCCGTTCGGGCTGACGATCTTGGCGCCATCCCGATTGAGGCGCTTATGGAGCGCAATGCGGACACCGACTGGTCCGACGTGGATGATGTCTATTACGGCTGCGCCAATCAGGCAGGAGAAGATAACCGCAACGTCGCGCGCATGTCCTTGCTACTTGCCGGGTTACCCGAGACCGTCCCTGGATTGACGTTGAACCGCTTGTGCGGTTCAGGAATGGACGCTGTCCTGACAGCAGCCAGAGCGATTAAAAGCGGCGAGACCGACCTGGCGATAGCCGGTGGTGTGGAGAGCATGTCACGCGCACCGCTTGTGATGCCGAAAGCAGAAACTGCATTTTCAAGAAATGCCGAAATCTATGACACCACGATCGGCTGGCGTTTCGTCAACCCGCTGCTCAAGAACCAGTATGGCATTGATTCCATGCCGGAAACGGCCGAAAATGTAGCTGAGGATTTCTCTATCTCGCGCGAAGATCAGGACGCCTTTGCACTGCGCAGTCAGCAACGTGCAGAAGCGGCGCAAAATTCCGGTCGGTTTAACGAAGAAATCGTGCCTGTGATGATCCCGCAACGCAAAGGTGATCCCAGACTTGTAGACAGGGATGAGCATCCTCGCGCGGGCACAACATTGAACTCCCTTGCAGGGCTCAGGGCACCTTTCCGCGAAAATGGAACCGTCACCGCCGGCAACGCTTCGGGTGTCAATGACGGTGCTGCCGCTCTTTTGATCGCATCTGAAAAAGCAGTTGAGAAACACAATCTCCGGCCGATCGCCCGAATCGTTGGAGGTGCAACGGCTGGCGTTCCTCCGCGCATCATGGGTATTGGCCCAGCCCCGGCCGTTCGCAAGTTATGCGCCCGCCACGGCATCGCCTTATCCGAGTTTGATGTTATTGAACTGAACGAAGCCTTTGCCGCGCAGGGTATCGCTGTCATGCGAGACCTGGGCCTCCCGGAAGACAGCGACATTCTCAATCCGAACGGCGGCGCCATCGCGCTCGGTCACCCACTTGGAATGTCAGGTGCACGGATCACCGGAACGGCAGCAATTGAACTGAAGAAACGGGGTGGCAAGCTTGCTCTGGCAACAATGTGCATCGGCGTCGGTCAGGGAATTGCACTTGCACTTGCATCAGTCTGAATATTGAACGGCTGGAAATTGCGAAAACCATTCACTATTTCGGCTTCTCAATATTCTTCGCTGAAGAATCGCGAAAAGACCGAAGAGGGGCGCTACAACGTTGCCTGATCGTTGTTCCCATCCGAATGGTTCATTGAGCTCCGGGACAAATCCCTGTCCACCTCTTTGAGCTGACCAGCCAGGCGTTCAAAGAGCATTGTCGGCATGCGGAGAGTTGCAACATACAGCGAAACAGCCTCATCGGTCGCTGTTTGCCAGTCAGTCCGTGACACCTCATTGTACGCACCAACTGCGAGATCGCGCAGTTCAATCGCATCTTCTACCAGTGGCTGCACAAGCCTGACCGTCCTGTCTGGACCATTTGCAACCATCAACGCAGAAAACACCGAAACAAAAACAAAAACAAAAACATGCAAATTTCGAAACAAATAGCGCATTACAACCCCAAGCAATGGTTAACAACTCATTAAGCTATTACAGGTGGTAAAACACGTATGCCGGTAACGCAATCCAACAACCTCAGTTTTAAGTTGTATTTTAGGCACTATAGTTAATGCTCACAGCATGTGGTCGTCCCCAAAACTGCGCAGGAACGCAAGCACCGGGACGATGATTTCGCCAAAATAAACAAGTCGATAAAATTTTAGAGGACACCTTACCGTGGTTTTAGAAACCGGCGGATATAACAGTTACATCAACATGGAGGACATCATGAAGGAAAGAACCGCAGACAGGACGCTTTCATCTGCCGGTTTGCTGCTGCTTCTGACAGCAGCAGTCATGATAATGTTTGCCGTTTTCGGCCAACAATCCTTCAACAGTTCGAAACCAAATTTTGTCTACCACAATTTTGTGGACTGACATCTTCAAGAAAAGCCCACGTCATTGCCAGTGATTGCTCAACGCCGACTGTTTCGTCTCTGAGGATCGCGAACAGTTATTGGAATGGGCTGCATTCGTCTCTCGTCGAGCAAACGTCTGCCCCTACCCGGTCCGCCACGTCTCCTGTCTGCATCGCCAAGCAACATGATCGCGGATCCCATGACGACGGAACCCAGCGTGATCACCAGCGCGGCAGCTAACATGAAGAGTGGCAAGAATGGATTTTCAGCGGTTTGCACAAGAACCCTGAGATTTCCAATGTTGGACCACATGATGCCGGTAAAAACCAAAGCTGCAACACCAACTCCGGCAAAGCCGTTTATTATCAATAACCGGAGCAATGGGTTTTCCGGTAGCTTCAACTGGGTAAAGACCTTGTTCAATTTTGTCATTTTTTGGTCCTCCGCATGTCTTCCTGAAAATGGAAGCCTCAAAAGCGTAACCTGTGCTCCTTGGTGTCAACAACCTGTCAATTCAGACAGGACCACTGACAAAGCCGGATTGTCAGGATTGATTAACTATTTTTAATATTTTGTGCAGTGCACTCTTGATTACTTCCGATTTGATATATATTTGTTCGATATATCAATCCAACATATGACAGTTTTTACAAGTCAAACAGGATCGAACGATACCGTTCACAATGCACTTGTAGGCCGTCACGCCGGGAGGACGCTCCCAGGCTGGAGATAAAAATGAGCGTACGAAGCTTGTGTCTTGCAATCTTGTCCTTCGGGGACGCCACCGGATATGAAATCCGGAAAGAATCCACCGATGGACGTTTCAGTTACTTTGAGGATGCGAGCTTCGGTTCGATCTATCCTGCTCTGGCACGCCTGGAATCGGAAGGGCTCGTGACAGTTCGTGAAGAACCGCAAACCGGCAAACCCGCCCGCAAGGTCTATTCAATCACTGAAGCCGGACGGACAGAGTTCATCGGCTCTTTATGTGAGCCGCAAGCACCAGACACTTTCAAATCCCCATTCCTGCTGATTGCGCTGAATGCAGCGTATTTGCCGCCCGATGTCATCAGGCGCGCACTTGAACGCCGCAAGACGCAGGTGATGGAAGAACTGCAGCAGATGATCGACTGCGAAAAAGACTCACAGTGCAACCATCCCGGATCGAGCTGGACTCGTGACTACGGCATGGCCTGCATGAATTTTACCCTCGCCCATCTAGAAGAACACGGCGAAGCCCTCATCAAGATTGCTGAAGACGCTGCCAAGCCAATTGTGGCAGCAGCAGAGTAAGCGGGACGTTTCGGAGTTAAAAAATGCGCGTCAAATTTTCATACATACTAGCCACAGCGCTGGCCGCAGGGATCGGCGTATGGATGTCGAGTGGAACAGTCGTCGTCGGCGGTGTGGGGGATGGTGAAAATGCCACTCCACCACCTGCAGCACGTGTTGCTGAGGGGCAAAATAGCACCTTCCGTGTAGAAGTTCTGGAGCTGATGGCCCAGGACCGTCAGGCGGTTCTTGAAGTTCGGGGCCGAACTGAGTCTGAAGCCAAGGTCGCTGTTCGCTCAGAGACCACGGATGACGTCGTTGCGCGCCCTGCACGCGAAGGTGCCCACGTTTCAGTTGGTGACATCTTGTGTGTGCTCGACAAAGGCACGCGCGAGGCCCGCATTCTTGAAGCCAAAGCACTCGTGGCGCAGGCAGAGATGGATCATGCAGCAGCCTCTCAGCTGGCAAAAAAGGGCTACACCGCACAAACAAGAGCCGCCGCAACGCAAGCTTTGCTCGACGCGGCACGCGCACGCATTGAAGAGGCAGAGCTTGAGCTGGCGCACACCGTCATCAGATCGCCAATCAACGGCGTCATTCAAACACCAATGGCAGAAGTAGGCGCGCAACTCGACAAGGGCGACATTTGTGCGACAGTTGTCGATTCAGATCCGATGATCGCCATCGGCCAGGTTTCGGAACTTAGCATCAGCCAGATTTCGCTCGGCATGACAGCGATTGTTGAGCTGGTCACAGGGGAAACCCTGAATGGCAAGGTTCGCTACATTTCACCGTCAGCAAACCCGGACACGCGTACATTCCGCATTGAAGTTGAGTTGCCAAATCCTGATGGAAAAGCGCGCGACGGCGTCACCGCTGTAACGCGGCTGCCGCTGCCAGTTGAAAAGGCACACAAGATCTCTCCTGCCATCCTGACGTTGAACGACAGTGGTGTGGTCGGTATCCGCGCCGTAAGTGGTGACAACAAAACCGAATTCCATCCAATCAAGGTTCTGGGCGGCGAGAATGACGGTCTCTGGGTCGGCGGACTTCCGGAAGAAATCACGGTAATCGTCGTTGGCCAGGAATATGTCCGCGATGGCGAAATCGTGGAACCAGTGTTTGAAACTGCTGAGGTCAGCCAATGATAAGTATGCTCGAAGGCGTCCTCAGGCGTCCCAAAACAGTTTTTGTGCTGATGATTGCGCTGCTTGTTGCCGGCGTCTTCAGCTACATCAACATTCCGAAAGAAGACAGCCCGGACATTGACGTGCCGATCTTCTACGTCTCGATCGCGCAGCAGGGGATTTCACCTGAAGATGCCGAACGCCTGCTTGTCCGTCCGATGGAGACGGAGTTGCGTGGGCTGGATGGCCTGAAGGAAATCACTGCGATCGCCTCTGAAGGCCATGCCGGCATTGTCCTGGAGTTCGACATCTCGTTCGACAAGGACGAAGCACTGGCCGATGTCCGCGACAAGGTTGACGCCGCAAAGGGCGAACTACCTGCGGACGCTGAAGAACCAACTATCTCGGAAACGAACTTCGCCCTGGTGCCGACCATCACCATTGCGTTGTCCGGCAATGTACCTGAACGCACGCTTTATCAGCACGCGCGCCGCCTCAAGGACCAGGTGGAAGCAATCGACACCGTGCGATCAGCGGACTTGAAGGGACACCGGGAAGAGCTTCTTGAAGTTCTTATCGACTCCAAGAAACTTGAGTCTTATGCGATCACGCAGCAGGAATTGCTGACTTCGCTTTCCAACAACAACCAACTTGTGCCCGCTGGCTACATCGATGGTGGTCAGGGACGTTTCAACGTCAAGGTTCCCGGCCTTGTTGAGACCGCGCTTGATGTTTATTCGCTGCCAATCAAACAGGCTGGCGAAGGTGTTGTGACCCTCAGCGATGTCGCCGAGATCCGTCGCACATTCAAGGATCCAGACAGCTATACCCGCGTGAACGGGAATCCGGCCATTGCGCTGGACGTAACCAAGCGCATCGGCACCAACATCATTGAAAACAACATTGCGATCCGAGCGGTTGTTGACGAAGCTTCCAAGGATTGGCCCGAGACCATCAAGGTCGATTACATGCTGGACATGTCGTCAAACATCTTTGAGGTCCTGGGATCGCTTCAGTCGTCGATCATGACAGCGATTTTCCTGGTGATGATTCTGGTTCTGGCTGCCCTCGGCATGCGTTCTGCGCTCCTTGTTGGACTTGCAATCCCGACATCCTTCATGGTCGGCTTCCTGATCCTGTCTGGGCTCGGTTACACTGTGAACATCATGGTGATGTTCGGCCTGGTGCTGACTGTCGGGATGCTCGTCGATGGCGCGATTGTCATGGTCGAATATGCCGATCGCAAGGTTCATGAAGGCATGGAAGACCGCGAAGCCTACATTCGCGCTGCCAAGCTGATGTTCTGGCCCATCGTATCCTCGACTGCAACCACGCTGGTTGCCTTCTTGCCGATGCTGCTATGGCCAGGTGTTGCTGGCGAATTCATGAGCTACCTGCCGATCATGGTTATCATCGTCCTGATGGCCGCGCTGCTCACAGCCATGGTCTTCCTGCCGGTGACCGGTGGCATCTTTGCCGTGGTGACGCATTATATCGAACGGCATGCTGCTGGTCTGCTGGCGCTGATGTTTGGCGTCATTGCCGCCATGTCCGCGCTGGTATTGTCCGGCGCCCAACCTGGAACACCGGATTTTGCCGCAAATCTTGCAGCGTCCCCAATGGCTGTCCCACTGGCAGTCCTGGCGCTTGTCGTCGTCGGCACTGGTTCTTTCCTGGTGCTGCGCCCATTTGTTCGTTGGCGCAGACAAAGGGCAGCACAGCAAGCGGAAGCTGAAAGCCGGAAGCCGCTCAAGAGCTATCGTCCGGTAACTTTTGTCTCGCTCGCATTCGAGATGCTTGCGGTCGGCTTTGCGGCCTACTTTGCCTATTTCCTGCTCACCACGCGACCAGCAGTGATTACTGACACGATTTCGTCGGTGTTCTTCTACCTGTCCGAGTTGGCAATGCCGCTTGCGGTTCTGGCCAATCCGATTTCGCTCGACGTCGGTTTCTATCTCACGGTAATCGGCTTTACGCTTCTGGCCGTTTGGGCAGGATACAAGGCAATTTCACCGCTGGTTCATTTGCTTGAATGGATCTTCGACGGCATCCGGAATTTCCTCGGACTTGGTAGCCGCAACGGTGGCACCGACAATGGAAAACCAGCTGAACTTCAGTTTGACGCCGGAACAGTTGGTGGTCTCACAGGCCTTTATGTACGCCACCTGAAACTACTGGCCGGCAATCCAATTGGAAATGTCCTGACCCTCGTTGCCGTGTTCGGTATTTGCGCGGTGATCTTCAACGCGTTTTCGTCGAATCCGACCGGCGTTGAATTCTTCGTCGACGAAGAGCCCGATCAGGCCGTTGTGATGGTTTCGGCACGTGGCAACATGTCGGCTGCCGAGTCACTTGCCATCGTACAGCAGGTCGAAGCTGAAGTGCTTCAGACCGTAGGTATCCAGAATGTCATCACCTCCGCCTTCCCTCCGGGAGGTGGCAGTGGTCCACAGTTCATCGGCGGCGTGCAGGACAAACCTGGCGATGTAATCGGTGAAATGTCTCTGGAACTGGCGAAATATTGCTGCCGCCGCAAGTATGTCGAGATTGTCGCCGAGATCCGCGACAGGACCGCATCTATTCCTGGTATCAAGGTTGAGACACGGAAGATCGAAGGCGGTCCTCCGACGGGCAAAGACATTCAGCTTGAGGTCAAGTCAACCGACTATGACACGATGGTGGAACAGGTTGCCCGTATCCGCGATCATCTTGACCAGATGGAGAATCTGCTCGACCAGGAAGACGGTCGTCCCCTGCCCGGTATCGAATGGCAAATCACCATCGATCGTGAACAGGCTGGCCGCTACCAGGCTGGTATCGCCTCCGTCGGCAACATGGTTCAGCTTGTCACCAACGGCGTTCTGATCGGCAAATACCGGCCGACCGACTCCGAGGATGAAGTCGACATTCGTGTCAGGCTTCCAGCCAGTGAGCGTACGCTCGACCGGTTTGACAAACTGCGCCTGCAGACGCCGCTCGGTCTGGTGCCGATTGCCAACTTCATCGACCGTGCGCCGGAACAAAAGGTTTCGTCCATTGCCCGCCGTGACGGTCTCTATTCGATGATGCTGAAGGCAACTGTCGACCAGACAGCACTGGATGCGGAAGGCAAACCATTGACGGTCGATGCCAAGGTCAAGGAATTGAATGACTGGTTGGAAGCGCAGGTTTTCCCGGACAACGTCTTCCTGCAGTTTCGCGGCGCCGATGAGGACCAGAAGGAATCAGGTGAGTTTCTGATGAAAGCCATGGTGGCTTCACTGTTCCTGATGTTCCTGATCCTGCTCACCCAGTTCAACTCGTTCTATCAGACGTTCCTGACCCTCTCGACGGTTGTCATGTCGGTCATGGGCGTGCTGCTGGGCATGATGCTGACAGGCCAGAAGTTCTCGATCATCATGACTGGAACCGGGATCGTGGCGCTTGCGGGGATCGTGGTGAACAACGCCATCGTTCTGATCGATACCTATAACCGCTTCCGACACGATGGTTTCGAGCCGCTTGACGCTATCTTGAAGACATCAGGTCAGCGGATCCGTCCGATCCTGCTGACGACAGTAACGACGATTGTCGGCCTTGTTCCAATGGCAACCGCTGTCAACCTGAACTTCTTCTCGCAGACTGTTGCGGTCGGTGGGATCACGGCAATCTGGTGGATCCAGCTGTCGACGGCAGTGATTGCCGGCTTGGCTTTCTCGACGATCCTGACGCTCATCATGATACCGGTCGCAATAGCCATACCGAGTACCTGGGTGAATACCGGCAAGGCAATCTGGCACTGGCCGCGGAGGTCAAAAACCGAGGCACTGGTCTATGCCCCGCGCCACCCCGAAGTTCAGGATGAAGTGGAACAGGAAGACGACAAGACAGAGGTAGTGCCCGCACCGGAACCTAAAATTGCTCCACCACCCGAGCAAGAAGAGGAACGTCCCGCTGCAAAGGTGGTGGCCATGCCAAAGCCGAAGCCTCCAAAAGTTCCCCCGCAGGAAGACCTTCCGCACGCAGCGGAGTGATCCTCCAATCAAGACGAAAGGCCGCCACCCAGGCGACCTTATTTTTGCAATTCTCTCCCTCCCCGCCCCGGCCTTCGAACCAGGGCCCTGTGTTATTTGAATTGGTCCCGGCTCAAGGCCGGGACAGCGCCTGGAACCCTTAAGACTGTCGCAAATTGCTCGGTCCCCACCCCTGGGATCACTCTATGTATTTTTCCGTAATCGATTTCCAATCCCAAGTTCCTTCGCTTTTCGTATCCAATTCGCAATCTAAAATAGACTTGAAAGAATTTGAATTTCCAATATAGTTGCATCGTACAACTATATTGGATTTTGATATGCAGACCGCCTCCCCAGATGTCGTTCACGACATTCGTGCAGCCTCCCGCCAGCTTGTCCGTGAGTTCGGTTTTCTGGACAAGACCATTGCAGGTACGGACCTTTCCGGATCCGGTGTCCACGCCATTTTGGAAATTGGATTGAACCCGGGCATCACCGCCAAGGAAATCGCCACCAAACTGAAACTGGAAAAGTCCACGGTGAGCCGATTGCTGAAGTCATTGGAGGCGCGCAGTGAAATCTCACAATCTCGTTCCAAGACAGATGGACGGGCATTCGGTCTTAATCTCACGGAAACAGGCAAGAAGACCTTTAACGCCATTGACAGTTTCGGCAATAATCAGGTGAAGGACGCCCTCACTCGTCTAACCGCCAAACCTGCAGAGACGGTCGCAGGGGCCATGACAGCTTACGCAGAAGCCCTAGCAGGCAAAGAGCCTGATCCTAAACAGATCCAGCAAAACCACGAGGTCGTTGAGGGCTACCAGACCGGCATGATTGGCGATGTCGCTGCACTTCATGCGCGCACGCACGGTCCGGTGATTGGGATGGGACCAACCTTTGAAAGCGTGGTCTCGCAGGCGATGGCGGAGTTTTTGCCGCGTATCACCAATCCGGTGAACAACAGCTGGAACGTCGTTGAAGACGGTGAGATCATCGGATCAATCAGCATCGATGGCGAAGACCTTGGTGAAGGTATTGCGCATCTTCGCTGGTTCATTCTGTCTGAACGATTGAGAGGCAAAGGTCTTGGAAAGGTCTTGCTCGCAAAAGCGCTCGAGCATTGCGATGATCACGGTTTCAAGGAAATCCATCTCTGGACGCTGAAGGGCCTCGACGCCGCTCGGTCCCTTTATGAACGCAGTGGATTTGAACTGGTTGAAGAATATGTCGGCGACCAATGGGGGAAGGCTGTTACTGAACAGAAATTCGTCCGCAACAGACTTTGAATTACGCGCCTCAAGACACCCAGAGAGCCTTTGAATCCCAAGGTTCCGGAACAATCAGTTTTCCTGACAATCTAGGTTTGTCGGACCGAAGTTGAACCGATTGCCAGGCGTCTTTCCAGCCGTCGGGCAATTGATAAGGTGGCTCGATTTTGTCGTCCGGCGCGAAGTCAAATCGACTGTAGTAGTTCGGGTCTCCAAGAACCATGACCTGACCGATACCCAGGCCTTTCATGCATACGAATCCCTGACGCACCAGAGCGCTGCCAATACCTTGAGCATGAGAATCAGGTGCCGCGCATAAAGGTGCCAGCAGAGCTACCTCTGCCTCTCCCGGCGCTACCTGGCACAAGGTAAAGGCGACATGCCCGACAATCCGGTTCTGACGGACAGCAACAAAGGAGTGGACGGGATAGTCCCCGTTCACAAGTTCGCGCACCAGCGGAAACAAGTCTTCGTCTGGAAACGCCTCTGAATAGAGGTGCTCAATTTCCGTCAAATCTGATGGTGTACTCAGCCTCAACTCAGTTTGATCGTCCATCTTCACCTCCTCAGACCAGAGTTGAACCGGCAGAAAAATGCCATAGTCATCTCTGCAAAGCAGAATACCGCTAATTCCCGTGATCCTTGTCGCGGTCGCCGATATTGTCCAGGTCCGTGTCGCATTCATCGCCATCATCGTGCAACGCAAGCGTCTCGTCAGCCTTGGCCAACTTCCGATGCGAACGCCAGGAAAACGGTATCGCAAGCAGATAAATCACAGACACTGCGGAGAGCATGCGAAACGGATAACTGGCTGTCAGCGCCACGAACAAAACCGCAACCACGAACAACGGCAGAACGAAATCCCGGCGAACGCGCGTTCCGAGTGTCTTGCCGGAGAAGGTCGGCAATCGGCTGATCAGCAGGAATGCGATCCCGATCGTGTAGGCAGCAACAAAGGCACTGTCTGCAAACCAGTGCGGAAACAGCCCCAGAAAATCCAGGTAGATAGGCAAGAGGACCGTCAACGCGCCCGCAGGTGCTGGAACACCAGTGAAGAACCGCGAGGCCCAGGCCGGCTTGTCCGGATCTTCCAATGCAACGTTGAAACGTGCCAGCCTTAGTGCGGCACATATCGCGAATATCAGAGCCGCAATCCAGCCGAGAGATCCAGCATCCTTCAGAATCCAGAGGTAGAGCATCAACGCCGGGACGACACCGAAGTTCACAAAATCAGCAAGAGAGTCCAGTTCCGCGCCGAATTTTGACGTGCCCTTCAGGAGACGGGCAACGCGGCCATCGATTCCATCCAGAACTGCTGCGAGGAGCACCGCAAATACCGCGAACTCCCAACGCCCCTCGAAGGCCATCCGAACTGCCGTCAAGCCGGAACAAAGCGCCAGCAGTGTCACCATATTAGGGACAATCAGCCTCAAGGGCACCCGTCGGAACCTGGGCGCCTGCCGCGATTTGAGATCAGAAGGTTTGGGAGACTGGTTCACGAGCGGCCTCAGCTTACGCGTGTCAGTGTCTGTGCCGGCGCCTGTGGCTCCTTCAGATCAGCCAGAACGGTTTCCCCGGCAATCATGATCTGGCCGAGCGCGACCTTTGGTACAGTACCAACCGGAAAATAGACATCAAGGCGCGAACCGAACCGGATCAGACCGAAGCGTTCGCCAGCATTTGTCGTCTCCCCTTCGCGCACGAAACATACGATCCGCCGTGCAACCAGTCCAGCAATTTGCACAACGCCAATCTGCGTGTCACCAGCATCGATCACTAGACCATTGCGCTCGTTGTCATCGCTCGCCTTGTCGAGTTCCGCATTCAGGAATTTACCGGCACGATAGGCCACACGTGTAATCTTACCGCCAATCGGCGCCCGGTTCACGTGACAGTTGAACACATTCATGAAAATCGAAACCCGCATAAGCGGTTCATCACTAAGCTCAAGTTCTTGCGGTGCACGCGCCAGACCAACATGGCTGACAACACCGTCGGCTGGCGAGATCACAAGCCCCTCGCCAACAGGTGTCACTCGCTTCGGATCACGAAAGAAATAGCAGACCCAGCCAGTGAAAAAGAGCCCTATCCAGAACAGCGGAGCGATGAAGTAACCAACGACCAGCGTCGCCACCAGCGCTATTGCAACAAACGGCCAACCTTCCCGGTGGATCGGAACCATGGACTTCGTTACGGAATCAACTATCGACATCAAAATCTTCCGATTTCAGAATTGGTGCACTGTTGCTAGTACGGGCTACAGCGACAAATTTGCCAGAGACCGGAAATGCACCTGTTGCGCTTCTCATTGCCATCGCTTCTAGAGACTTTTTGAACCAAAGAGAACCGGTTTTTCCTGAAATTCGCGTGGCCTTTGAACAGCTTTCCCCTGAGTTCGACGATATAGACTAGCGGTAGTCCGCCTCCCAGTATGCTGGCCTTCCGTATTTGGCGATTAGAAAGTCGACGAGACTCGTCACTTTGGGCGGAATAAACTTGGCAGGTGGATAGACCGCGTAAATATTTCCGACCCGCGCGATCGGATAGTTCTCCATGACAGCCACGAGCCGACCATCGCGAAGATCTTCCCAAACATGCGCCAAAGATTTGACGGTCAGGCCAAGGCCGTGGATCGCTGCATCATAGGCAAAGTCACCACTGTCGCCAGAAACGACAGGATCTTCCACGTGATGGGCGATTTCTCCCTCTGGCCCCTCGAAGTACCAAACCGGCATCGGATCAAAACCAACGCAATCATGATTACGCAAATCGTCGGTCGTTTTCGGTACGCCCTTGCGGGCAATATATGCAGGGCTCGCACACAAGACCCTGGGGTTTCCACCCAACTTGCGGGCAATCAAGCTCGAATCCGGCAAGGGAGCACCCCGAATTGCCATGTCATAGCCTTCCTGGACGAGGTCCACCATCCGGTCAGACATATCGACTTCGATCCGAACGTCGGGGTAAAGCTGCCTGTATTCCGCAAGATATGGCAGAATATGCTTTCGCCCAAAGAAGACATTAAGCGACAACTTCAGCGTTCCACGCGGCGTATCTTCTGCAGCATCAATCAGGGCCCGCGCCCTATCCATTTCTCCCAGCGCATTGCATGTGTGACGCAGAAATACCTGTCCTGCTTCTGTCAGACCTATTCGCCGGGTGGTACGGGCAACGAGCTGCGAGCCGAGCTCCTTCTCCAGGTTGCTCAGCCGGCTACTTGCGGCAGACGGGGAAAGCCCGAATTCCCTACCGGCAGCGGACAGACTGCCCAGCTCAGCCACACGTACGAAAAACTTCAGGTCGTCAAGTCGCATTATACGAAACTTTCGAAAGATATCTTTGAGATTAGCCCAATTCTTCGATGAAACTCAACATGAGATAACAGGCTCGCAAACTTGAAGGAGCTTGAAATGATCCACACCGGCAACATTTATGAAAAACGTGCTCGCGCTGCCCGTCACCACGAATTGAGGGCCATGACACGTGCCATATCCGGATTTCTGTTTTTGAACCTGCGCACCCAAAAGAACAATCGCAGGGCGGAAATCAGTGTTCCACACCACGCCAATGATCAGGAGACGCAAGAGAATCGCGCGGCTTGAACCCGCGCGGTGGTATCGAACTATTTTGCTGGAACGTAATCGGCCGTCTGTCCACGCGTGACGATACCGAGGTCGTCGTTCTCCCGTGCAGCCCGCAGACGTTCTTCTGCCTCATCGGCCTCGCGCTGACGGGCCCACATGGACGCATAAAGGCCATCGGCTTCCAGCAGTTCAATATGAGTTCCACGTTCAGCGATCTGCCCAGCTTCCAGAACTATGATCTGATCAGCTTTCACCACGGTTGAAAGACGGTGAGCAATGACAAGTGTCGTGCGGTTTTGAGAAACCTCATCAAGAGCCGATTGAATTTCCCGCTCGGTATGGGTGTCGAGAGCAGAAGTTGCCTCGTCGAGGATCAGGATTGGAGGTGATTTCAAAATTGTGCGGGCTATCGCGACGCGCTGTTTTTCACCGCCGGACAATTTCAGTCCGCGTTCGCCAACTTCTGAGGCATAACCGTGTGGCAAATTTTCAATAAAATCATGGATCTGCGCCATACGCGCAGCTTCCCTGACCTCTTCATCCGTGGCGTCCGGGCGGCCATAACGAATGTTATAGGCGATGGTATCGTTGAAGAGCACGGTGTCCTGAGGAACCATGCCGATTGAATGACGCACGCTTCCCTGGGTAACGTCCCGAACGTCCTGACCGTCTATTTCGACCGCGCCGCCAGTCACATCGTAAAACCGGAACAAGAGTCTGGAAATCGTTGATTTGCCAGCCCCGGATGGTCCCACAATGGCAATGGTTTTCCCGGCAGGCACCTCGAAATCGATACCTTTCAGAATCGACCGCTCTTTATCGTAGTGAAAATGGACATCCTTGAAGGCAATCGTTCCTTCAACCGCGTGCAAGGGCTTTGCATTCTCCTTGTCCTTTATCTCTGCTGGTACCATCAGCAGATCAAACATGGATTCAATGTCGACCAAACCCTGCCTTATCTCACGATAGAGGAAGCCAATGAAATTCAAAGGTATGGAGATCTGCATCAGGAGCGCGTTGATGAGAACGAAATCACCGATGTTCTGCTCTCCAGCCATCACAGCCCTGGCAGACAAAGCCATGCAGATTGCCATGCCTATGCCAAGTATCACGGTCTGTCCGAGATTGAGCCAGGCTAAAGACGTCCAGGTTTTAGTCGCCGCCGTTTCGTACTTGGCCATGGAAACATCGAAACGCTCCGCCTCCATATTTTCGTTGCCAAAATATTTGACGGTCTCAAAGTTCAGCAAACTGTCGATCGCCTTGGAATTGGCATCGGTATCGCTGTCATTCATTTCGCGGCGAATGGCAATGCGCCAGTTCGACGTCTTGATGGTGAACCAGACATAGGCAACGATCATCACGGCGACGATGACCACGTACAAAACACCGAACTGATACCAGATGACCGCAGCCATGATGGCAAATTCAAGAATGGTCGGAAAACCGTTCAAAATGGTGAAGCGCACAATGGATTCAATGCCTTTGACACCACGCTCGATGACACGACTAAGGCCACCAGTGCGGCGGGCAAGATGAAACCTTAGGGACAGTTCATGCATGTGCCTGAAGGTCAGGTTTGCCAGTTGTCGCACCGCATGCTGGCCAACCCGGGCGAATAGTGCATCCCGCAACTGGTTGAATGCGACCGCCAGGACGCGTGCAGCGTTATAGGCCAGCACAAGCATAACCGGCGCGACCAGAAAGACGGGCAAATCTGCCCCCTCACCTGTCAAAGCGTCGGTCGCCCATGCAAAGAAGTAGGGAGACAGAACCGTCACGAATTTCGCGATGACCAGAGCAAACACCGCCATCAAAACACGCTGTTTCAGATCAGGACGATCTGACGGCCAGATATAGGGCCACAGATTTGCAAGCGTGGACAGCGTATTACCTTCGTCCGCACTCACGGTTTTTTGCGCTGAATTGCTGCCTGTTCCCGCCGGACTTTTGTTCGGCGAGGTAGCTGAGGTGTCTGTCACACAGTATCTCCGGGCCGCACAATGCGGCCGTTCTTGGAATTAGCCGGTTTGCGCGGCGCTTTTTGCAGTTAGTTCACTTCGGCTCGGTCGCAGGGTTTTGAGGCAGCCCCAAAATTCCTTCGAGCAATGCTCGGCCTGACTGAGCTTGTCCCAGTTCAACAGGTAGTGGCAGTTTCGGCCACGTTGATCGCAGATCAAAAGACCCGCATCCTTCAGCACTTGCAAATGCTGAGAGACGGTGGATTGCGCGAGAGGCAGATGGTTTACGATCTCGCCACAACAGGCATCTTCCTGTGTCGCAAGTTGTTTGATTATTGCCAGTCGTGCGGGGTGGCCAAGCGCGCGAAAAATCGACGCCAAATCCTCGCAACTTGCCAGACAGTCTTTAGAAGACGAACAGCCTGCATCAGACGGAGTTTCCGTCGCGCTCATCAAATTGTTCCCTCACTCACGAATCCGTGTCTCATCGGTGATATACGATGAATAGATAAAATTTCAAGAAGTTCAAACAAAATTGGGCGGGAAACCAAATTGATTTCCCGCCCGAATTGTTAGTTCTGAAATCGGATATCAACCGTTTCGTTCAGTGTCTTCTTTTGGCTCTGGCCAGTTCAGGTCACCTTCCGGTGTCAGGAAAACCTGCCCCGGGTAGATGAGATCCGGATTACGGATCTGATCCTGGTTAGCCTGATAGATGGTGGTGTAGCGAACACCATCACCATAAAGCCGGCGGGAAATGCGCCACAGATTATCACCCTTGCGAATGATAACAACCGGCAAGGCTCTTTGAACTTCCGCACCCTGGTTTTGAGTGCCACCACCTGCACCGGTCGCCACGACCTTGGTGAGAACGATCTGCTGTTCCTTTTCTTTTTCAAATGTTACAGCGGCCCGCGCATCAACGGAACTTCCGTCATCTCCAACGAGATCGGCCCGGACTTCAACGTTGCCTTCCGGAACATTCTTGTCGCCTTCAACCAGCCACTTGCCGCTGGAATTAACCTGGGCTTCGCCCTGAAAGTCATCACCAACATAAACACGCACAGAGGATCCAGGCTCACCGGTGCCTGCAACAAACACTTTATCCTTTTCCGATTCAACGGCCTCAACGGTGACCGTTGGTGCTGGAACTTCCAACTGAGGTTTCTCGGCAGATTGTGCGCTTGCTTCAGCGGTTACAGATACCGCAGGCGGAGCCTGCTCGGTTTGACTGTCCGCTGTAGCGGTTTCTGTCGGCTGCGGCGCTGCTTCTGATGTTGCCGGCTTCTCGAGCGGAACCGGTTGCGCGGTTTCAGTGGTCGCGGGAGCCGTCGGCTCATTGCCATCGCTGTTTGCGGTCGTATTTAGATTTTCCTGCGGCTGCGGCTGGATATTCTCTTCGCCAACACTGGCCTGCTGGGTGTCTTGGTCCTGATTACCCGTCGCTTCTGCTGTCACTGGAGCCTGAGGTTGTTCGGAAGCCTTTTTGTCAGTGGCAGTAGTCGTCGCTGCTGTCTCGTTTTCATCTGTGGCAGGAGCAATCGTGGTGTCCTCGGTAACCGCCACGGTCGGTTCAGTTGACGCTGGAGCCTGTTCCGAGGCGGAAGGAGCTGCGGCAACAACAGTTTCACCGGACTGAGCACCTCTTGGTGTGCTTGTATCCGCTGATGCAGCCACCTGCTCGTTTGTTGCCGGCGAAGTTCCACCGGACTGAGCGACTTGCTGCTCGGCCTCAGGCTTTTGCAAGATGTCGGATGGTCCATCCGCGGTGTTCAGCACCACGAGAGGCTGTTCGGTACCACCTTCGGGAACGGAGACTGCCAACCGCTGTTCGGACTGTTCGATGGAAGCGCCCTTTTCGTCATGCACCTCCAAAGCCACGTCATAGTCACCCGGCTTGAGTGGTTCATCCAGGATGATTGTCCACTCGCCTGCTTCGTTAGCGATGCTCTTGCCAACCACTTTGCCATTGGCAGTCAGCGCGACAATAGCCCCTGCGTCAGACCGGCCGGCAACGACTGTTTCGCCTGTCGGTTCAACCCCCACGACGTCGAAGCTTGGACCTGCGACAGGAGCATCCGGAGCGACATCTGGTCCACTTTGATCCTGCACGATTTCAGTCGGCGCGGATTGTCCTGTTCCAGATGTTTGATCCGGCGAACCGGACACGGCCTGCGTTTCAGAGCCGTCAGATTTTGTGGTTGGCGCCGAGACGGTTTCAGCTGGTTCCTGAAACGGCAGGTGACCGGTGTCACGATAAACATAAGCCGTTGCCAATGCGGCCAGTCCAACCGGCACCGCAAAAATCAAAGTCCAGATCAAAGTCTGCTTATTCATTTTATTGTCCTGCCAGGTCAGCAGAGCTTCCAGCTCATGCTCGCCTGTATCTGTCCCCTTATTGCGCAGCAGTGCCCGCAATCTTCACAAGTTTTTGTCTACCGCCATGCATAGCCCCCTTTTGCGGGCGCGGCAAGAAAACCTGCTTGTGAACCAAAGCCTTTCAAACAGAATGCTTGACCTCATGGTGAACACAATGCCACATCTTTGCGTCATGAATACGGTTTCAAAAAATCAGCTCACAAGTGTCTGTGTCTATTGCGGCTCAAGCTTTGGATCAGACTCTACCCATGAAGCAGCAGCAACCCGGCTGGGCCAGCTCATCGCCGAAGCAGGGCTTCGTCTCGTTTACGGAGGTGGGTCTGTCGGCCTCATGGGAACGGTCGCCAACTCTGCACTGGAATCCGGCGGCAAGGTCACGGGCATTATCCCTCACTTCCTGGAAAAACGGGAAGTCATGCTGGAATCCCTGGAAGATCTGATCATCACCAAGGACATGCATGAACGCAAACACCTGATGTTTCAGAAATCAGATGCCTTCATTGCCTTGCCTGGTGGCATTGGCACGCTTGAAGAGGCTGTCGAGATGATGACATGGGCTCAACTTGGTCAGCACCGCAAGCCGGTTATCCTGGCAAACATAAACGGTTTCTGGTCGCCACTTCTGGAACTTCTGGATCACATGCGCGCGCAAGGGTATATCCGCCCGGAAACGGAGGTCCCTTACCTGGTTGCCAAAAAGATTGAAGATATATTGCCGCTACTCAGACAAGCCATGTCTGGAAAATCACAACCGCCTCCAGGTGAAGTCGCGTCAATAACCGACCTTTGAGTCATTACCTTCGGGACGTTTTGATTTCAGAACACGTCGGAGATGTAAAAAAATTGTTTGAAATCAAATTGATGTTGTCTGAATTGAATAGTACCGTCGCATAAGAAACCGCAGCAACAGGCTATTGCATGCAGACCACCCTATTGGTTGAAGATGCATCGTTTTTTGAAAAAGCGATCGTCAAAAAATTGCATGAAGTCGGACGGCACCAGATTATGGTGGCCCGCAGCTACGCTGAAGCTGAAAGTTGTCTGAACCTGCCCATCGGCGAGCCGGACCTGGCTCTGGTTGATCTAACGCTGCCTGATGCCCTCAACGGAGAAATCGTCGACCTGTGCCGTACGTGGAACATTCCCACGATTGTCTTCACAGGCCGATTCGACCCCAAGACCCGAAAAAAGGTGCTTGGAAAAGGAGTGATTGACTACGTCCTGAAGGATTCTCCGGGCAGTTTGAATTATGTCGCGGAGTTGATCCGCAAGCTGGCTCATAACCCCAAAATTGGCATCCTTGTTGTCGATGATGCTCCCATTGAAAGAGAGGCTATTTCTCAAATAGTCTCCAAACACCTCTACAAGGTCTACCAGGCACAATCTACAGATGAGGCACTAAAAGTTCTGGAAGAGAAAAAGGATATCAAGCTCGTTCTCTCAGACTATTTCATGCCAGAAAAAGACGGATTTACGTTTCTGAAAACAATCCGCAGAATCTATAGTCCTGAGCAGGTCGGTGTCATTGGAATGTCCTCATATGCCAGCTCGGAAAACCGTGTACGCTTTCTGAAATACGGTGCTGCCGATTTTGTCGACAAGAATTGTTCACCCGAAGAACTGCTACTGCGCATCTCCCAGAATCTGGATTACATCTATCGTATTGATGAGCTGAACAACCTTGCAATGCGGGATGCCCTCACAGGGCTCTACAATCGGCGTTTCCTGCTGGAACAGGGACCAACTGCGATAAAATCCTGGTCCGAAGAAACACATGCAAAAAACTGGGTTGCTCTGCTGGATCTGGATTCCTTTAAGGAAGTCAATGACAAACTTGGGCACGATTTTGGAGATGTTGTTCTCACCAGTTTTGCGCGACACCTTTCGGTGCTGGGTAATGAGAACGATATTGTGGCGCGCCTGGGTGGCGACGAATTCTGTGTGGTGTTTCATGACAGGACCGAAGAAGCCGTCGTTGATTGCCTTGAAAACCTGCTGACCAAGCTGGAAACTTCGCCCGTTGAACACAATGGCGACGAACACAATATCCGTACCAGCATCGGTCTTGCGTCGCTGCAGCATGGCAAACTCACCAAGGCGATGAAGGAAGCGGACAAACGACTCTATGCTGCAAAGCGCACTGGCCGCAGTCAGCTTGTGTATTCGGACTGAAGGTCTAAGTCTTCAAGCTGGATTTGGCCGTCGTCGAAAGCGTCTCCAGCTGTCGTATGTGAAAATAACCAGGGCTCCCCAGATCATCGCGAAAGCAATCAACTTGGACTGTTCGAGCGGCTCACCCCAAATATAGACAGCCATGAGGAAGTGCATCGAGGGAGCGATATATTGCATCAGCCCCAACATGAAGAGCGGGAGCCGGCGGGCTGCTGAAGAAAAGCAAATCAGCGGCAAAGCGGTGACAATCCCTGTTCCGGCAACCGCAGCAAGTACTGGAAGGTTATTCAGGATCAACGCGTCCTCTCCCCAGCTCAAGCTCAGCAACACATATCCGACAGCCAGCGGGAATAGCAGAACTGTTTCGACGAAAAGACCAGGCGTGGCCTTCACTGGCGTTACTTTGCGGATGTATCCATAACCGGCAAAAGAGAAGGCAAGCACGAGGGAAACCCATGGTAGCCCGCCTGCTAGAACCGCTTGAAGGACCACCGCGAATGCCGCTATCGCAACGGCTATCCCCTGCCCGAGTGAAAGCCGTTCATGCAGAATGACGAGCCCAACCAGGATGCTGACCAGCGGATTGATGAAATAGCCAAGCGACACATCGAGGACCTGTTTATTGGCAATTGCCCACACAAACACGAGCCAATTCACCGCAATCAAGGCTGATGAGCCTGTCAGAGCCATCAATATCTTTGGTTCACGAAAAATCTGACGCACTTCGGGCCAGCGACCGCGAAAATACAGAAAAAGCCCCACGAACAAGACAGACCAAAGGATCCTGTGGGAGACAACAAGATCGGCAGGTACCGTGTCCGTCAGCTTGTAATACGCTGGGAAAAAGCCCCACATGCCATAGGCAGCCAGGCCGAAAAGCAGGCCATGACGGAATTCTTCATTCGCCTCGGCATTCACAACCGGCTGCGACATCGATCTGACCTTTCTGGGATCTTGCCTTTCGGACGCCTTAACTTCAGGCGGTTTCGGCCTTCAGCAGCGCGAATGTGATGGAGTCGACCAACGCCTGGAAAGAGGCATCGACGATATTGGAAGATACTCCGATCGTGAACCAGCGACGATGCGTTTTGGTGTGATGGCTCTCAATCAGAACACGCGTGACAGCGCCTGTTCCTCCATTCAGGATTCTGACCTTGTAGTCAATAAGCTCAAGACCCTCAATCGCAGACTGATACTTTCCAAGATCCTTTCGCAAGGCCATGTCGAGCGCGTTGACCGGACCGTTTCCTTCGGCCACCGACATGCGTGTTTCGCCGTCGACATCAACTTTCACAACAGCCTCTGACATCGTCACCAGGTCACCGATGGCATTGAACCTGCGTTCGACCATCACCCGAAAAGAATTCACCTCAAAAAAGCGCGGTACTTCGCCTAGTTCGCGCCGTGCCATGAGTTCAAATGAAGCATCAGCTGCTTCATAGGCGTAGCCTTCTGCTTCTCTCTCTTTCACAAGCGCCAAGAGACGGTCCAGTTTCGGATCCGCCTTGTCGACCTCTATCCCGACGCGGGAAAGCTCTCCCAGAAGGTTACTTTTGCCGGCTTGGTCTGACACCAGAACCCGGCGTTGATTACCAACACTCTCCGGTTTCACATGTTCATAAGTCTGCGGATCTTTCAGGATCGCAGAGGCATGAATGCCAGCCTTTGTCGCGAAGGCGGTTTCACCGACATAAGGTGCCTGGCGATCCGGCGAACGGTTCAGGATTTCGTCAAAAGCGTGGGAAATCGCAGTGATATCCGTCATTTTCTCCAGGTTGATACCAAGCTCGAACCGATCCGCGAAAAACGGTTTTAGCGTGAGGGTCGGTATCAGCGTGATCAGGTTGGCATTGCCGCATCGTTCGCCAAGGCCATTCAGGGTGCCTTGAACCTGGCGAACTCCTGCATCGACCGCAGCCAGGGAATTGGCCACGGCATGACCGGTATCATCGTGCGTGTGAATGCCTAGATGCGAACCGGGCACGACTTCCTGAACCCTCGTGACAATGTCATGAATTTCGTCCGGAAGCGTTCCGCCATTGGTGTCACAAAGAACGATCCAACGGGCCCCAGCCTGATAGGCCGTTCGCGCGCAGTCGAGAGCGTAATCCGGATTGGCCTTGTACCCGTCAAAGAAGTGCTCACAGTCAATCAGAGCCTCTTTTCCAGCAGCAACGGTTGCAATCACCGTTTCGTGGATAGACTCCAGGTTCTCTTCATTTGTACATCCAAGCGCGACTTTCACATGGTAATCCCAGGCCTTTGCGACAAAACAGCAGGCGTCCGATTTGCTGGACAGAACCTGTTGAAGGCCTGGATCGTTTGCAGCAGACCGACCTGCTCTCTTGGTCATTCCGAATGCGGTAAACGTTGCTGTGTCAGTCCGTTTTTCACCGAAGAATTCGGTGTCTGTCGGGTTGGCGCCAGGATATCCGCCTTCAATGTAATCGACGCCGAGGCGCTCCAGGAGCTCTGCAATGACGATCTTCTCGTTTACCGAAAAATCGACACCGCTTGTCTGCGCACCATCGCGGAGCGTCGTGTCAAAAAGATAGAGGCGGTCCTTGCTCATGGGTCTTTCCTGCCTAGCGCCTTGGCTGGTTTATTGGTTTTTCGATTTGCCAGATTGCACCGGCGGCCAGGTATCTGTGTCGTGATCGGGATGCTGATTGGAAACGATTGTGGCCAGAAATTCGGCTGTCTCGCTATCCTCTTCCGTCGTTCTGGCCGGAATTACCGCCATATCATCCGTGAAAGGCAATTTACCTTCGATCCCATACTGGATCACAGGTGCCAACGCCCTAGGATCATCGAATGCACCGATCGCAATCGCCGTATCGTCGTTGGGTGCTTCGTAGGTTAGCGGCGTGCCGCAGTCGGAACAAAAGCCGCGTGAAACGACATTCGAACTCTGAAACCTTTTGGGTTCACCCCGCGTCCAAACCAACTCGGTGTCGCCGCGAATGCCAACCAGGGGCCCATAGAGCCCACCGAACGCTTTCTGACACATGCGGCAGTGACAGATGGACGCTGTACCCAGCTCACCGGTTACCTTGAAGCGTATCGCACCGCATTGACAGCCGCCCGTGTGAATGGTGGTCATGAACGTGCCTCCGGCCAGGTTTCAGTGTCGTGATCGGGATGCTGACACTTGGTCGAAGCAATGTCGCCAATTCCACCCGGTAGGTCATCGCGGTTTGAAGCGGATTCTGTCAGAGCGAACAATTCGGCATAAAACGGCACCCGTCCCTCTACGCCGGACTGCTCAATTGGTGTCACGGCGGAAACATCATCAAGACTGCCGTGGGTAAAGGCTATGCTGTCATCGCCGACCGTTTCGAATGCGAGAGGTGTCCCGCATAGTTCACAAAAACCCCGCCGAACCGGTTTTGACGAATGGAACCAGGTAGGTTCACCCCGTGTCCATTGAAAGTCGGCTTGTGCCGCACCGATCAACGGCAGAAAGAAGTTTCCTGACGCCTTCTGGCACATGCGGCAGTGGCACAGATGCGGATATCCAACCTCACCGGTCACCCGGTACCTCACCGCGCCACACTGGCATCCCCCGGTAAAGTGATGTTGTGCGTCAGGACTCACTTCTTCACCTCCCAGGTGGTCAGTCTTTCTCCAGTTTCGGAATCTTTTGAATCCTTTAGCTGAATGCCTTGAGATGAAAGATCATCGCGAATCCTGTCCGCTTCTGCCCAGTTCTTGTTCTTGAGCGCTTCCAGACGGCTTTGCACCGCGGACTGAATTGCTGTTTCGTCGATGCCTGAAAGATCTGCCACCACCGGAGCAACACCAAGCAGCGATGCTGTCGCAGAATAGAGCGCAAGTTTTTCTGGATTTTTAGTGGCCTCGACTGCCAGCGCGTGAAGAGCCTGGATGGCAGCAGACGAATTCAGATCGTCCGATAGCAGCTCGACCACCTCCGAATCTGGGACCACATCGGTGTCGATCGGTTCCGGCCATTTGGCAAGCAGGTTCTCAGCTTCTTCCAGCTTGCGCATCGAGAAGTCGATTGGTTCGCGATAATTTGTCATCAGCATTGCAAGGCGCAGTACTTCCCCTGGCCACTGACGACCACCAAAGCTATCCGTTTCCAGCAACTCCTGAATAGTGAAGAAGTTGCCTTCCGACTTGGACATCTTCCTGCCTTCAACCTGCAGAAAACCGTTGTGAAGCCAAAAGTTGGCCATCACTTCGGTGCCATGGGCACAGCGGGACTGGGCAATTTCGTTTTCATGGTGTGGGAAAATCAGGTCAAGTCCACCGCCATGAATGTCGAATACTTTGCCCAAATGATGCTCACTCATAACCGAGCATTCTATGTGCCAGCCCGGACGCCCCCGTCCCCATGGGCTGTCCCAGCCAGGTTCATCATCGGAGGATATTTTCCAGAGTACAAAATCGCCCGGACTTTTCTTGTGCTCCTCAACAGCAATGCGGGCACCAGCCTTCTGTTCGTCCAGCTTTCGCTTGGAGAGACCGCCATAATCCGGCATGGATGCGGTATCAAACAGGACCTCCCCACCCGCCACATAGGCATTTCCCTTACCGATCAGCACCTTGATCATCTCGACCATGCCGCCAATGTGCTGGGTCGCACGTGGCTCCTGCGTCGGCTCAAGGACACCAAGGGATTTGATATCCTTGTGGAACTGGTCAGCGGTCTTCTTGGTGACCTTGCCGATAGCCTCGTTCAGAGGCAGATCCGGATAGTCGCGCAAAGCCCTGGCGTTGATCTTGTCGTCAACATCCGTGATGTTGCGCACATAGGTGACCTGTTCGGCGCCATAAAGATGACGCAGCAGGCGAAACAGAACATCAAAGACGACGACCGGCCGAGCATTTCCGATATGCGCGAAATCGTAAACGGTGGGCCCACAGACATAGAGACGCACATTTCCGTCGTCGATCGCACGGAAGTCTTCCTTCTGGCGGGTCAACGTGTTGGTGAGCTTCAAGCCCTTGAAAGTGCCGGATATCTCAGTCTCAGCGGCGCTCATGTCAAACGGTCTCCTGGCCAGCTGGCCGGGCGGTCCGTCTCAAAGGAATTTTTGCCAAGAGGGAACGGCCACAGCCAGCGGTGTCGCTAGCTGCAAATAATTGTGATCGAAATGATGTTACGTGTGGCCGTCATCATGGAGCGCTTTATGGACCGGAAATCGGAATGCGGTCAAGACCACATTTTCTGTGAGCCATCAGTCAATTCCAGATGTTTCTCTGTTTCGTCAGCGTTGGCGTGCCGGTTTAGTTGCACTAAGCTTCCCTCCTTGGGAATCAATGGGGGGATTTACCAGTGGAACTTAATTGCAGTGTTCGCAAATCCGCGATCAACTTGATCACCGCAAGCCTGATGGGGCTATCTGCTACGTTGGCCACTTTGCCGGGGCACGCGCAATCAAACGCCCCAGCCGTTGAATCCCAAGGCGTTCCCGCCCCTGTCTTCCTTGAACCTGAAACACCAATCGCCAAAGCCCTTCAAGCCGCCATGTCGGCAGATGTCCCCGAGGGTTTGACGCTTTACTATGGTGCACGCGCCTTCGCGCCTGTCTGGTTCGATCAAAACGGCCTTACCGAAAATACCCATCTGACAATAGCCGCCATGGCAGAAGCAAACGATCACGCGCTTAATCCTAACAACTACGGCCCGCTGGAGCTGCTTCAACAGTCAGAAACAGCGCAGACGCCCGAAGAATGGGCGGAGTTCGACCTGCAACTCTCGATTCAGTTCCTGAGATATGCCACCCATCTGTCCTCCGGTCGTGTTCAACCCAACAAGATCAATAAGGCGCTGAACCTCTTTCCCAACAGGCCCGATCCAAGAACGCTCTTTGAAACTGCAGAGAATTCAGTCGACTACAGCGCCTTTCTGGACAGTCTTGCGCCCCGGTCGGATAATTACGCGCGTTTGAAACGCCGCCTTGCCCAATACAGGGCCAAAGCAGCGGACGGTGGGTTTACGCAGATCGCCGATGGTGAGGTTTTAAAGCCCGGCATGAGCGATGAACGTGTTCCTGCGCTCAGGCAACGCCTGATGGAAGAGGACATTCCCGGGGCATCCGACCACGCAGGTGATGTCTATGACGGATTGCTCGTTGATGCCGTCAAAAATTTCCAGGAATATCATGGTCTGGAAATGGATGGCGTCATTGGCAAGAACACCATTTCCCGTCTCAATGCTTCCATTCAAGACAAGCTGATCCAGATGGAACTCAACATGGAGCGCCGCCGCTGGATGCGAGACGATCTGGGCGACTTCTATGTTTTTGTAAACCTTGCCGACCAGAATTTGAAAGTGGTTCGAAATAGTAAAACGATCCATACGACGAGGGTTGTTGTAGGCAAACCCTACCACGCGACACCTGTCTTTTCCGACCAATTGGAATACGTGGTGATCAATCCTTATTGGAATGTTCCCTATTCCATCGCGACGAAAGAATATCTGCCGAAGCTAAAGGGCAACCCGTCCGCTCTTTCCAGTCAGAGGATACGTGTCTTCCGGGATGGAAACGAAGTCCCGGCTACGCAAGTTGCCTGGAACAGTTATTCTGGTGGGAATTTTCCTTTCCGGCTTCGCCAGGACCCGGGAAAGGGGAATGCACTCGGCCGGATCAAGTTCATGTTTCCAAACGAATTCAATATATACATTCATGATACGCCGTCCAAATCGCTGTTTACCCGCGCTGAACGGGCTTTCAGCCATGGCTGCATCAGGGCATCAGATCCCTTCGCGCTTGCAGACGTATTGCTGCAAGATGCTGACCCTACCCCCGGCATTTGGGGCCTGCTTCGCGACGCTGGTGACAGGAAAGTCGTTAAGCCCAAGGTTCCCATCGAGGTGCACCTGACCTACCTCACGGCCTGGATGAACAAGGATGGCTCCACGCATTTCAGAAAAGACATCTATAAGCGCGACAAAGTGCTTCTGGACGCTCTCAGAACGGCCATGACAAAGAACCTGTAACGACCAACATATTGGCAAATAAGAGACTTTTGTGGCGTTTAGAAAACTGAACGCTAGCTGAACGCTACACTCAGCGTGGGTTCAAAGCGTGCTGCGTATTCTCCGGGCAATCGATACGGATTGCCACCAGGAGATTACCAATGTTGAACCGCCTCTTCGTCCTTATTTTTCTTGCCATTGTTTTGGGTGGCCCGTTCGCAGCTATTATCGCGATTACCGACGGCACCAAGGCTTTCGGTCAGGAAAAAAGCATGTGCCTTTTGACGGGGACTGGATGTGGCGACGGAAACATCATTGTCACGGTCGCTAGCCGGATATAAAAGCAACTGAAATAGCTGGAAAACCTCGCCAGCTTGCGGTTTGACCCGATGTTTGGCAGAGTTGTTTGATGGACTACAAAGCACTTGAAGAAAAAGCGGAATCTGCGGCGGAATTTTTGAAGTTGATGGCATCCGCGCCGCGTCTCCTGCTGATGTGCCTCGTCCTGGAAGAAGAACGAAGTGTTGGCGAACTTGCCGAGACCACCGGCATGCGCATGCCGACAGTATCCCAACAACTTGCTCTTTTACGCGCGCAGGGCCTGGTCGCCACACGGCGCGAAGGAACGACGATCTATTATCGTCTGGCCAGCGAACCCGTCAAAGATGTCATGGCGATGCTTTACAAGCATTTCTGCGCCGATGAAGACTTGACCGTCGCAAAGCATCTGGAAACGCTCGAAACGGATTGACCGTCTTCAGAGATTGCGCATTCCTCAGTTCTCTAGATAGTCGCCGCATTTCGGCGGTTCCTGGTCTCCCCAAGGCATCAACGGCACTGTTGATGTGGAGTTTTTCGGGCTGCCTTCAATCAACTTGTCGGAATAGACAAGATAAACCAGCACGTTTCGTTTGGTGTCACAGCCGCGCACAATCTGCATCTTCTTGAATACCAGGGACCGGCGCTGGCGAAACATTTCCTCGCCCTGTTCAAAGTTCTCCTTGATTGAAACCGGTCCGACCTGACGACAGGCCAGCGATACATCGGACACCTCTTCAGCCACACCCAACCAACCGGAAACACCACCCTTTTCAGGCACCGTAAAGTGGCAGGCAACGCCGTCCACGATTGGGTCGTCAATAGCGTATGTGGCCAACTTATGGTCTGGCGTCAGCAGGTTCCAAACGGTCGACTTCTTGAAAATCAAATCCGGCTCATCCGCTGCTGAGGCCAGGCCTGCACCTTGAACACACATGGACAAAGCCAGAGCTGCGACTGTCAGGAAACGCATGTATAATCCTCCGAATGCTGAAACGTCCCACATGTGGGAATAACATGTCTGCGATCAAGTCACCTGACAAAACAAAAAACGCGCGCCGTGTTGGCGCGCGAACATCTCTGCAGGCAGATTGAAACTGATAATTCCCTAGCGGGCGTCTTCCAGCACTTTCTCGGCTTGCTCGTTTTCCAACTCACCGTCTTTTTGCTCAGCGGACGTGTGCTGGTCATCCTGTCCGGCTTCAACAATGTCTTCCGATGAAAGATCCAACAATTCATCGTCTTCAAGGAGCGCATTATCGTCGCTATCCAGCACGAGTGAAGCAGCAAAATCGCTGTCTGACACAAGACTGCTCTGCTCCGTATCAAGTTCGTCCGCAGATTCAGTTTCTTCCACTGCTTCTATTTCTTCTACCACTTGATTTTCTGGCACCTGATTTTCAGACGCCTCTTCTACCGCTGGCTGTTCTTCAATTGTGTCCGGCTCGACCAATATCTCGTCGGTAACAACGTCTGCTGTTTCATCAACAATTGCTGTCGGCACAATACCGTTCAAGGCGTCCTGAAGGTCGGCGCAACGCTCTCTCGTCCAAATCTGCGGCTGGTCAAGACCTAGTGCCTCGTCATAAGCGCGGGCCACGTTGAACGGAAGGTTTTCAGTAAACGCCGTCAGCGACCCAAATCGTGGTGCCAGCGCATCTTGGACGGCATTGAACGTATCCTTCAGTCCAAGACTTTGTTCCACGCATGCCTCTGCCGCATCGCGCAATGTCGTGATGAAATCTCGTGTGTTTTCAACAGCAGTTGCTACAGCCGAAGCGCCGATGGCGGAGCGGCCGCTTCCAGGCATCAAGGCGACAGGCCGAAAAGCTGCAACACGATCCAACGCACGCGGCCAATCTGCCAGATGCGCGTCGCCGCAATAAGCAGCAGCTGAACTTTGAACAAGATCGCCAGCGAATATCACACCACTCTCCGGCACCCACACCATAAGGTCACCCATGGTGTGACCGCGTCCCAGATGCATCAGCCGAACTTCCAGCCCCCCCAGATCTATGGTCATTGAAGAGGCAATGGTCATCGTCGGATTGTTGACGCCTGCATCAACCGGCAACCCGGAAAAGAGCGCCGGGAACCGTTCTCTGGAGACATGAAGTTCCTCAACACCGCGCGTATCCATCATACGGCGCGTCAAATCGGAAGCGATGATCTCGTTGGCTTCAAAGACTTGCGCACCAAGCGTATTGTCGGCATGAAAGTGTGTGAGAATGACCTGCTTGATCGGTTTATCCGTGATGTCTCGAACTTTTTGTAGAACCCGTTCTGCGTGCTCCGGTGTTGCCTGGCCGTCAACGATCAGGACACCTCGTTCTCCGACCACCACACCCGTGTTGGAACAACCATCTGAGCTGTAAGCATAGCAGTTGCGTCCAAGCTCCTCTAACCGTTCGTTTTCACCCGGCACGACCTCGGAGTTGTTCGTGGTGTCTGCCATTGCGGCCTCGCTTTCCTGCCAGCTATCTGCTTGCGTCGAGCGGCCTTCATGGGCCTGCTTCACGCCTTTTTCCGTTGACTGTAGCGTCTCAGTTTCCGTCTCCGATTCGCAAATCCTGCTTCGACAAATCCTTAACTATTCCCTTCTTATCAACAGATAGGTCTACTAAACTCGTCTCCAAACGTCTTTTGCGCCACAAGCTCTCCGCTACACTTGCTAACTTCCAGAATGACTTCATAAAGATGCTCAGGTTTTCTTCCCAGCGTTCTTCAATAGGCTATACTTGCTAAACCTATAAAATGGCCGGAAAACGGCAACTTTTCATCTGAGCATTTGGCTCGTTTCAACGCATTACCCAAGGCAGCGACCATCTCATGTCGGATCAGACAGTTTTTCCGCCCCAGCAGGATGACTTCAAAAATGACGACAAATCCGTTTTAAAACTGAGCCAGTTCCTGCCGTACCAGCTCAATCACCTGGCGGAGACGGTCAGCCGTTCATTTTCAAAGATTTATGCGGACCAATACGGTATCGGCATCCCTGAGTGGCGGGTAATCGCGACGCTGGGGGAATACCAATCGATGACAGCACGCGACATCAGCAAGGCAACGTCCATGCACAAGACCAAAGTCAGCCGGGCTGTCGCGGCGCTTGAAAAGCGTGACTTCATTGAGCGAGACGTCAATCCGGAAGATCAAAGGGAACAAAGCCTGAAACTCAGTGCAACCGGCTCGCAAATGTACGAAGAACTCGTCCCTCAGGCGCTGGCCTATTCTGAAAAGCTGCAAGACGCACTCACCGCAGAGCAGAAAACCATTCTGAGTGAGATATTCGAGCGTCTGCACAAGGCCGCTACGGAACATCAAAACGGCTGAGTTTTATTCCCGCTTCGGCTTCTCCCATTAACCTCACGTCAGAGCTTTCATTGCTATTAATAGGCGTTGCAGCGATAGTATTACCGCAGGCGAAAGCTGAAGCGGTGCCGGGTAAGTGCGCTGCGTAGGGGATGGAACATGAGACTTTGCAGGATTGCCAAGTCTGCAAATTTTGCTCGTACGCTTGTTTTCAGTGCAGCCGTCGTCATGACGATGGATGCGGCTGTCGCCGCGAGTTGCTCCAGCCTTAAATCCGAATTGAGCCGCCTTCAGTCCTCCTCGGGCAAACAATCTCCTGCGGCGAAAAAATGGACAACTGCCAAAAGCCAGCAGCAAAAGGCAATTTCTGCAGCTCAAAGAGACGCGGGCTTTTTTGGATGTGGCAACGCGTCAAACGCGAAGTGTCAGGCTCTCAACAACAAGATCAAACGCATGAAGGCCAATCTGGCAGCTATCGAGCGCCAGCTGGCAAAGTCGGGTGGAAACAAATCCACGCGGAATTCCAAGCGCATCAGACAGGTCAAGGCCGCTATTGCAAATCAAAATTGCAATTCACCAGCCAAGGCGAGAGACGCCCGTAAAAACAAGAATTCCAGCAGCGACAAACCGAAATCCCTTCTTTCGCGTCTTTTTAATCCGAAACAAAAGGTTGAGCTTGCTGCCGCAAAGACTGGTGATCGGGAGATCGCAACAGTTCGCTCGCGTCATAACCGAAGCTCTGCACGCTTGAGAATTCCCTCCAGAGGAAACTTCCGCACGCTTTGTGTGCGCACCTGTGACGGCTATTTTTTCCCGCTCAGCTATTCAATCAAGAAAAACCAGTTGGCCTATGACGTGGCCCGCTGCTCGGAAATCTGCCCTGCTGCAGAAACGGAGCTATACGTTTACCGCAATCCAGGTGGCGACCAGTCGAAGATGATGTCTCTTGCAGGCAACCTCTATTCAGAGCAACCATTCGCATATCGCTATAAAACCGAATACGTGGAAGGCTGTAGTTGCCGCCAGACACAGCAGTCGAAAAAGCCTTCCATGTGGACGGAAGTTAATACCGGCTCTGGAAAGCGCATCTTCCTGTCAGACATCAGCGCTGGCATACCAAGACGCACCCTACAGCCGAGCCGAGGTGGGACTTTTGACGACAGCAACAAAGCTCAATCGTTGCTGTCGAGAACACCCTTGAACAGAGCCCAGCTACCCCTCCATGAAGACCCTGACACTCTGTTCAATCTGGAAATGGGATTTGACGTCACGGCGACGCTCAGCCGCGAGACAATTGAGCGTTATCGTTCAGGAGCTCCGCTGACAGCCAGCAACGGCCCTGACGGATTGCCATTGCTTGCCAGCCGTGCAGGTGACGGTTCGGAAGTTGCTGCAACTTCGCCAGTATTCAAGAGTGACGATCCGGGTTTTCGTCCGGCCCCGGATCGTGATGCACCTGTCAGGGTAGTCGGTCCAGAATTTTTTGTCGCCCAATAAGGGGCAGCATTGCCTTCATGTCCGGACCGTGATCCATGCCGGTCAATACGCGTCTCAACGGCATGAATAGTCCACGTCCCTTGCGGCCGGTCTCAGCTTTCAGCGCACCAGTCCACGCGCCCCAGCTTTCCACTGTTATATCGCCATCTGGGAGCAGTTCTTTGGCTTTCGCGATGAAATCCCTGTCCTCGTCCTCAACGCGCCCCTCGATAGGCCCAACAATGATTTGCCAGTACTGAGCGGCGTCACCCACTGTTTCGCAGTTGCCTCTGACCGTGTTCCAGAATTCCGCGCTTGGGCGAATGCCGAGACCCGCGAGCCTGTCACTCACCGCTTCATAGGGTAATTCGTGAACCAGACGTGCATTCAAGCCCTTCAGCTCCTCCGGATCAAACTTTGCAGAAGATCTTGAAACACTCGTCAGATCGAATTTTTCGATCAATGCATCCATGTTAGGCACTGGTTCGACCGCTTGACTGGTTCCGGTCAACACCGCCAGTGACGCAACCGACATCGGCTCAAGTCCTGCCTCACGTAGCGACCCGATCGAGAGTGCGCCCTTGCGTTTGGAAAGCCCCTCGCCGTCTCTGGTCGTCAACAGATTGTGGTGACCAAAGATCGGAGGCTTTGCGCCGAGCGCCTCAAAAATCGCGATCTGGACGCCTGTGTTTGCCACATGATCCTCGCCCCGAATAACATGGCTTACACCCATGTCGATGTCGTCGATGATCGAAGGCAAGGTATAGAGATAGGTACCGTCTCCGCGGATCAGGACAGGATCAGACAAGGATGCCAGGTCTACCGCCTGGTTACCACGGCACAAATCGTCCCAGATAACTTCGGTACGTTTTGTCTCGAACGGATTTCCATCATGGTTGGGCAGCAAGAAGCGCCAGTGTGGCTTGCGCCCTTCGGCTTCCAGAGCAGCGCGTTCATCGTCCGTCTGCTTAAGGCCTGCGCGGTCATACACAGGTGGTCGACCCAAGGCCCGCTGCCGTGAGCGGCGACGCTCAAGTTCCTCGGGAGTTTCATAGCAGGGATAGAGTAGTCCGGCATCTTTCAGCTTTTGTGCAGCCGCGTCATAACTTGCAAACCGTGCGGACTGGCGCTCGATCAGGTCTGGATCAATGCCAAGCCACCGCAAGTCCTTCTCGATGGAGTCGGCATATTCCTGCTTCGAGCGCTCCAGATCCGTATCATCAAAGCGCAGAATGAAGCGTCCACCTGCTTTCTTGGCATACAACCAATTGTAAAGCGCGGGACGGCTGTTGCCGATGTGAATGTGGCCGGTCGGCGACGGCGCAAATCGAACAGTAACGGTCATGGGGTTGAGTTAACTTGGGATCGAGTATCCGGCAACCCCAAACTGCGTTCAATTTCAAGAATGTTCACGAGACAGGTAAGCGCGGGAACAAAAAGCCAGCACGCCACAAAAGATCAGGCAATAGAACCCCATGACCGTTACTTGAAGATCCAGCGAAACTCCGAGGTCGATCAACCAGCCAATCAAGCCAGGCCCTGCCGCAGAGGCAAACACCATGATTGCGAATGCAACTGAGCGAATAGCCCCCATATGCTGCGTTCCATAGACTTCCGGCCAGAGCGCCCCAACAAGTGTTCCGTTGAAGCCATTGGAAATGCCAACCAGCCCCATAAAGAAAAAAGCGACAATGGGCGCATAGAAATTTGCGAGCAGGAAACAGGCACACATGAGCGGAATGAGCGTAAAGGGCAGCAATTGCCTTGCCGAGAAACGATCAATAAGCGGTCCAATGACAAGAGATGCGCACACGACGCCCAAAGCCATCATCAGAAACGCACTTGCAAAGAGTTCCAACGACCAACCACGCAACTCAACTAAATAGACCTGGTGAAAGAAGATCGATGTGCCGATGAAGGCAGGTGCATTCACGCCGCATGAAACCAACCAGAACCGCCAGTCCCGGAGCGCTTCTCCGCGAGTCCACTGTCGTCCTTCAGTCGAGACAGCAGCGACTTCTGACGCACTCGGAACCCGGTCTCTGGCCAGCAGCATCAACACAACCGGTAATGCTACAAGCAGAAGAGCAAGCGCACCGACAGTCCAGGCACCGCGCCATCCGATCATTGCACTCAGTGCAACGAAGCCAAGTGGAAAGATGGCTTCGGCTGTTGGAAAGCCCAGGATCGCAATCGAAACTGCCCGCCCACGTTGGGCCGTGAACCATCGACCCGCAGCCGTCAACGACGTGTGACCCATCATGCCCTGCCCGCACAAACGCAGTCCATAAAAGGCGACGACGATCATCCAGACAGAAAATGTGTAGGCCATGGCAAGGCAGAACAGGGCCAACCCTGTCAGAACCACGGCTGCGATCCAGCGGACGGGAAAATGGTCAAGGCTTTTACCGACCCAGGGAAGCGTAAGCGCGCTACCAAGCGTCGCCAGCATGTAGAGAAGACCAAGATCTCCGTGGCTGAGACCAAATTCTGCCTGCAAATCACCAGCAGACAGCGAAATGAAGAATGTCTGGCCGAACCCGGAAAATACTGTCAGCAGGTAGCAGGCAGATAGCCAGCGCGCGTTTTCACGCAGAAATGCGAAATAGGTCATGGTGCCTGCAATGAAACGCGGATCAGAGCCAGCTTCAGGAGCGGTCGCGGAACCGGTTGGTGATGGGATAGCGGCGGTCCTTGCCGAAATTCCGTTCTGTAATTTTGACACCGGGCGGTGCCTGTCTGCGTTTGTATTCAGCAATGTAGAGCAGATGTTCAATCCGGTGAATCAGCGCTTTGTCATGACCACGCTTTTCGATCTCACCGACTGACATTTCGTCTTCGACCAGACATTGGAGAATGTCATCAAGAACATCATAGGGTGGCAGCGAATCCTGGTCTGTCTGGTTTTCGCGCAATTCTGCCGTCGGCTCTTTCACAATTATATTCGAAGGGATCACTTCCCCTTCCGGCCCAAGAAGCCGTTCTGGCTTGTTTTCATTGCGCCATGCGGAAAGGTGGTAGACCTGCGTCTTGTAAAGATCCTTGATCGGGTTGTAGCCGCCGTTCATATCGCCATAGAGCGTTGCATAACCGACTGACATTTCAGATTTGTTGCCGGTCGTCACGACCATCCGGCCAAACTTGTTGGAAACCGCCATCAGGATCACACCGCGTGCCCGCGATTGAAGATTTTCTTCGGTTGTATCTTCTTCGGTTCCTTCAAAAAGGCCTTTCAGCACATTCCGAAACCCCTCGACAGGCTCGGCGATCGGAACCGTGTCGTAGCGAATGCCAAGCGCGGATGCGCATTTGGCCGCATCCTCGATACTTTCCTCGGAGGTGTAGCGGTAAGGCAGCATGATTGCGTGCACCTTGTCCGCCCCAAGCGCATCGACTGCCATGGCTGCACATATCGCTGAATCGATGCCGCCGGAAAGGCCAAGAACGACCCCTGGAAACCCGTTTTTATTGACATAATCGCCAAGCCCAAGGACACAGGCGCGCCAATTGGCTTCGTCCAGATCCGGCATTTTTGCGACGTCACCGCCGTCACAGATCCAGGTCTCGCCCTCCCGCTTCCAATCACTGACGCTGAGACCACTTTCGAACTGGGGCATTTGAAAGGCCAGTTTTCTATCGGCTTGCAACGCAAAGGACCCACCATCGAAAACCAGTTCGTCCTGGCCGCCAAGTTGGTTGCAATAGACCAGGGGAAGACCAGTTTGCACGACGCGAGAGACAACAACCTGCAGACGCTCTTCGGCCCGGTTTTCCCAGTAAGGAGACCCGTTGGGAACCAGCAAAAACTCGGCACCGGTTTCCTCAAGGCACTCGCATACCTCGTCATTCCAGATATCTTCACAGATCGGGATGCCAATTCGCACGCCCCGGAAATCGACTGGTCCCGGTAATGGCCCAGCCGCAAATACGCGTTTTTCATCAAAAACGCTGTAATTCGGCAAATCGCTCTTGTAGCGGACGGCCTGTATTTTACCCTGATCGAGCAGCACAACCGCGTTGTATACCTTGTCGTCATCGCCCTTCCAGGGTGTACCGACGACCATCCCCGGGCCACCGTCTGACGTCTCGGCAGCCAGAGCCTCGGCAGCATCCATGCAATGGCGCACAAAAGCAGGTTTCAAAACCAGGTCTTCGGGCAAATAGCCTGCCAGAACCAGTTCAGAAGTGAGAACCAGATCTGCTCCCTTTTCTGCAGCCTCGGAGCGTGCGTTTCGAACAAGTTCAGCATTGCCCGCAACATCGCCGACAGTGGGGTTCAGCTGTGCAACAGCCAGTCTAAAACGATCTGTAATCATTGGGGGTAGCACCAGGAAATGTCATGTACTCATGGTGTAACGGCAAGGGTTGAAGGTTTCAATCATTCAAAGCGTCAAAACAGACCAGTTCGCCCTTCTGGGAATCTTGCGAAAGGAAAAATTGAAAGTTTCGAAACACCAGCAGTCAACTGCAAAAGCGTTTTGTTAGGCACAGCGCTGTTTGTATGACTGAACACCGATCAAGGGGTCGGCTCCTAAAGCAATGCAAGTCCGCTTTCGTCCGCAGCAAGTTCTTCCGGAACCTGGTTCGATGGGTTGGTCAAGCCGGGCTTCTTATTCGACTTCGACTGTCCGGGCCCAAAAATACCCTTTGAACGACCATGCAAATCCTGGCGTTCCAGAACCTCACCAATGTGCCGGTACAAAATGGCAGGTGCCACCGGCTTGGCAACGAAACCGTGAATGCCGATTTCAACCGCCTCCATGATAACGGCTTTTTTCGTATGGGCTGTAACAACAAGAACCGGCGTTGTGCTGACTACAAGGTCCCGGTCACCACGCAATATGCGCAGGAATTCGTTCCCGCCGAATGGGGTCATGACCCAGTCACACAGAACAATATCTGGCTTGCGATCCACTACAAGTTCCAGTGCCTCAGCACCGTCACTTGCTTCAAATACCGAACGTATCCCAAATCCCGCGAGCACTGAGCGCAGGATCGCACGCATATGAGCGTTGTCTTCTGCTACCAGGCAGGAAACTTTTGAGAGATCCCACGACTCACGCAAGTGAACCTCCATCGGACAATTGATTACTGAAAGCTACATATGCGCCCAGAGCGTTAAACGAGACTTACCGAATGGTTCAAAAATCGAAAAATACTGTCAAAAATAACTAAGGGCGACCGAGGCCGCCCTTAAAATTCACCGTCAAATTCACGTGTATACTTACGCTGAGGCAACCAGTGGTTCTGCCTGGCGTCCATCGCGTTCCTTCTTGAGGTTTTCAGCGATCAAAAATGCCAGTTCAAGGGCTTGATCCGCATTCAAGCGCGGGTCGCAATGCGTGTGGTAGCGATCTCCGAGCTGTTCGGCGGTCAACGCGCGGGCTCCGCCAGTGCACTCGGTAACATTTCTGCCGGTCATTTCGACATGCACACCACCAGCGTGGGTTCCCTCAGCCCGGTGAACTGCAAAGAAGTTTTCAACCTCTTTCAGGATACGGTCGAACGGACGGGTCTTGTAGCCACCGGCCGTAATCGTATTGCCATGCATCGGATCACAGGACCAGACTACAGATCTGCCTTCACGCTCAACAGCACGCACAAGCTGCGGGAGGTGGTCAAAGACCTTGTCTGCCCCGAAGCGAGCGATCAGGGTCAGGCGACCCGGCTCATTTTCCGGGTTCAAGAGATCGATCAACTCAAGCAGCCCGTCTGGCGTCAACGAAGGACCGCATTTCAAGCCAATCGGGTTCTCGATTCCACGGAAGAACTCAACGTGAGCATGGTCAGGCTGACGTGTGCGATCGCCGATCCAGATCATGTGACCGGAGGTGGCGTACCAGTCTCCACTTGTTGAATCGACCCTGGTCAAGGCTTCTTCATAACCAAGAAGCAGCGCTTCGTGGCTGGTGAAGAAATCTGTCGAGCGCAGCTGCGGAACGCTGTCTGCACTGATCCCGCACGCGCGCATGAAGTTCAGCGCTTCGGAGATACGGTCAGCCAGTTCCTTGTAGCGGTGCCCCTGCGGACTGTCGGTGATAAAGCCAAGCATCCACTGATGAACCTGATCAAGATTGGCAAACCCGCCTTGCGCGAAAGCGCGCAGCAAATTCAGTGTCGCAGCAGACTGGCGGTAGGCCATAGCCATGCGGCCCGGATCCGGGATGCGGTTTTCCGGTGTGAAATTAATGTCGTTGATGATGTCACCGCGATAGCTCGGCAGTTCGACATCATCCTTTTTCTCGATGTTCGACGAACGGGGCTTGGCAAACTGCCCGGCAATACGCCCAACTTTGACGACGGGTTGGCTGGCAGCGTAGGTCAGCACAACTGACATCTGCAGGAACACACGGAAAAAATCCCGGATATGATCTGGATGATGTTCAGCAAAGCTCTCGGCGCAATCACCGCCCTGAAGCAGGAAACCGTTGCCATTGGCAACATCGGCTAGCTGACTTTTCAGCGCACGCGCTTCACCTGCAAATACCAGCGGCGGATAAGTCGACAGGCGCTGTTCTACACTCGCCAAAGCCTCTTGATCCGGATATTCCGGCACCTGCAAGATCGGTTTTGACCTCCAGCTGTCCGGGCTCCACTTCTCCGCCATACTTCCAACTCCTCAGCAAACCCGCGCGCTCAATTCACTTTTCGCAAGCGCGGTCCGCGACTATTCAGTTCATTTCAACATGCCCAATCAGAGCAAACGTGCGGCCTTATACACCCCAAAAGCCGTTAAGGCCACACAACATTCCGCCAATATTTCAGCAAACATTAAATTGATTTTGCCGGTACCACTTTCGGTAAAAAGAAGCCACCCTTGAGACGGATCATGGCGGCTTTCATTTTTTTGCAGAAACTTGACGATCAAGAATATCGGGAGGCCGTTTTGCCTATTTCAAATCTGGAGCACAGCCACCAGCCAGACGACATCGCGTCCCGATTGGCTAATGGTCCACAAGCCAGCTATCTCAGGGACTGGATCTATGGTGGCATTGATGGAGCTGTAACAACGTTTGCAATCGTCGCCGGATCTACTGGTGCGGGTTTGTCCTCCAAGGTGGTTTTGATCCTTGGTATCGCGAACCTGCTCGCTGATGGATTTTCCATGGCAGCGGCCAACTACAGCGGTTCAAAATCTGAAATCGAAGACTTCTCACGCCTCAAGGCCATTGAAGAAAAACACATTGCCGTAGCCCCTGAGGGCGAGAGGGAGGAAATCCGGCAGATTTTCAAGGCAAGGGGCTACTCGGGTGAAGACCTTGAAACCATGGTTCGGCTGGTAACGTCCAACAAGGCCACTTGGATCGAAACAATGATGCAGGCGGAATACGGCATGTCCGACGCGCCGCGCACCCCTCTAAAAGCTGCACTTTATACATTTACAGCGTTTGTCCTTTTTGGATCAATCCCCCTCCTGCCCTTTACGTTTTCTTTGCCCGCGAGCGCTTCCACGGCAACGGCTTTGACGGCCCTTGCGTTCTTTGCAATCGGATCCTTCCGGGCACGCTGGTCACAGAGATCCTGGTTTTCATGCGGGACTGAGACGATGGCTATCGGCATGCTGGCAGCCGGAATTGCCTATCTGGCAGGCTATGGATTGCAAGCTCTGATCGGATAACTCACGTCGCTTGGGCGAGATCCTGCCTGCCGGCAACGTTCACAAAATCAATCCCAAGGGATTTGAGTTTTTCATCGATCAAACCAGCAAGTTGCAGGTCGAGTTCAATGCTTCTGGGATAGTGCGGCATTTCCCGGTCCTGCAGGATTGGAACATGCCACCCATCGGTCGTGCTCAAGAAATGATCGATCCCGCGTTCACCCCAGATCCTGAAATAGCCTGCCAAAACGCAATCAAGGTAGCTTTGCAGGATCGGATGGGTTTCATTTCCCCATCGACGGTACTCGGGCGATGCCTTGAACAGGAACAGGCCCTCTGGGCCTGGCTTGCTCCTTGCCTCGCACGCAAATGCTGCCCCAATAGCTTCAACTTTCTCGTAGCGTTTTTCCCGCTTTTCAAGGTCAGGTAGCCGTACACGTGGTTCTTGCGCCAGTACGCCCCAAATCTCCGCGTCTGATTGTTCACGCACAGTCAATGCACATCGACCCTGTCCATCCGTCCCTTCGCCGCAAACACGCCATTCACGTATCCATCCGCGAAGCCTCCCCGGCTTCACTTCTGTGTCAGCGGGAATGGTGTCAGCATTGACGAGTGAGCCATATCCAAAATAAGTGATCGTCATGGGATCCAAAGATTGATTCCGGTTTGTTGAATATAGGTTTATTTGGGGGCCAATGTGATCGTTCCATCCCTTTCCCAACAAGATGTTTCTCTTCTACGGGAGGATACACCTGCTACGGGTCGTTTAATTCACTTTAACAATGCCGGCACTGGCCTCATCCCTGCCCCTGTTTTGAACGCCGTCAAATACCATCTGGATTTGGAAGCGCAATTGGGCGGCTACGAGGCCGCAGCTGCCGCCAAACCAGAGCTGGACGCTTTTTACACCAGCTTGTCTGCGCTGCTCGGCTGCAAGCCGCACGAGATAGCCTACGTCGAAAATGCCACCCGTGCCTGGGATATGGCGTTTTACGGGATCGATTTCCGCAAAGGAGACAGGATCGTGACCGGGCGTGCCGAATATGTCTCGAACTATGTCGCCTTTCTGCAGGTGAAGAACCGCAAAGGCATCGAGATTGACATCATCGAAGACGATAAAAACGGCCAGATAGACCTTGTTGAGCTCAAGGCTGCAATCACACCCAAAACACGCCTGATTGCACTCACGCACATTCCCACTTTCTCCGGCCTGATCAACCCTGCCGAAGACGTTGGTGAGATCGCCCGCGCGTCGAATGTTCTCTACTTGCTCGACGCCTGCCAATCTGCCGGGCAAATTCCGGTGAATGTTAACGAAATCGGCTGCGATATGTTGTCAGGCACCGGTCGTAAATATCTCCGGGGACCACGCGGAACCGGGTTTCTGTTTGTCAGCGACAATGTCCTTGATCAACTTGACCCTCCGTTTGTCGACCTGCAGGCAGCAAACTGGATTGATGAAAACCGTTTTGAACTTGTTCCCCACGCCCAGCGCTTTGAAACCTGGGAGCGCTATGTAGCGGGCCAGGTTGGCTTAGGCGTGGCCGCTACTTACGCAATCGGCTTCGGCATGGAACGCATCGGCAACCGGGTTTGTTCACTTGGGGCACAACTCAGATCCGAACTTTCAAGACTGAACGGCGTTGAGCTTCACGACAAGGGTGCGCGCAAGGGTGGGATTGTCACTTTTGCCTTGGCTGGTGAAACACCAGTACAGACGAAAGCAAGACTTGCCGAGGAACGGATCAACGTTTCAGTGAGCAACGCCAGTTCCGCGCGCATTGACTTGCCGCACCGCGGCCTCGACGCTGTGGTGCGCGCCTCGCTGCACGCCTACAACACGGAAGAAGAAATAGAACATTTCGTTAAGGTTCTTGGCAAATATCGCGAGTAATCCACCATCGTGCCCCTGAACAGTACGCGGTGTTAAACCATTTCAGCTACACCTTGTCCTGATCTTTGCAAGAAATGGGTGGCGATCTTGTTTGGCGAAAAGCGACTTGACGATCAGAAACAACATCCTGGCTTGGTTCAACCGAAGTCGGGTCGTCGGATAGCCATGTGGGTTTACGGCCTGGCCGCAATGCTCATCTGTTTGTCCGCTGCGTCGTTGACATTTATAGCGCATCTTGCCTGGCGAGAGGCCGACCGGCGCGCACTGGAAAGCGAACAGCTGCGTTTCGAAAGCACGCTTGCAGACATTCACCGCGAAGTTGTTCAGGATCAGATTGCGCTCGCCCAATGGGACAAGACCTTCAACGCCCTTCAGTTTCCAATTGATCGAGACTTCATCGAAGTCGAATTGGCCGACTATCTTTGGGGAGACTACAGTCTCAACCAAAATTTTCTCATTGATCATGATGGCACCCTGATTGCGCATCTGATCGAAGACAAAACGGATATCGGTTCCAAGAAATTGACCTCCGACAACGTTGTCAGCAAGCTCGCTGAAAAAACCGGTAACGCGTTCAGTCTGAAACTATCAAATTCCGCGTCGTTGTTTTCCGGTTGGTACCTGCCGGAAAACGAGCTCTTGGACATTTCCGCTTCGTCATTTGCCGAAATCAACGGCAGGCCAGCCTTTTTAAGCGCAGTTCCGATACTTCCTGATGACGCAAACGTCGAACTGGACGCAGAATATCCACCAGTCCTGGTAAGCGCCATCTATCTTGATGACGACTGGATTAGCGAACTCAACGAGCATCTTTCTTTTAAAGACTTGGTGTTTTTTGAGGGCGCGCCGAAAGATTCAAACCCAACGAACCATCTGGTCACTGCAACAGATGGAACCGTGCTTGGTCATTTCCAATGGGATCACGCAAAACCCGGACGCGAAATATGGCTGACCGCACTCCCCCTTATTGGCGTGCTTGCCGCATTCATCGGTATCGTTGCAATTGCAGCTGCAAACAGAATCAGCCGTCTCACTGCATCACTTGAAGAAAGTGAACGCAGAAATCACCACTTTGCGCGCCATGATGCTTTGACCGGCCTTCCGAACCGGCATCATTTTTCAGATTGCCTCGCGTATTCCCTCGACAGTCTTCCAGATGGAAGGTTCGCGGTCATTGCCTGTGACCTCGACCATTTCAAGCCAGTCAATGACAACCACGGACATGAAGCGGGCGACAGGGTGTTGTGCTGCATTGCTGATCGCTTGCAGATCGTCGTTGGAGACCAGGGCATTGTCTCTCGGATTGGCGGCGATGAGTTTATCATCCTGATCACGCAGACAATGGACAGGAAGCGCTTGCAGGCCCTTTGTGATCAAATCCGGACAACAATCGCAATTCCCGTAGATATTGGTGAAGGGCGTTCAGTGGAAATTGGCGTCAGCCTTGGCGTTGCCTGTGCGCCGGAATGCGGAACAACGGAAAAGGACCTGTTCCGGATGGCGGACACAGCCCTCTATGAAGCCAAAGACAGAGGCCGGAACACATTTGCGTTTGCGCCCACGCAAGTGGACTATTCCAACAATGAGAAAAACAAAGCCTCAGGCTGAACTTGAATGTGGAACATCAAATAATAATACCAGTGTAAAAAATACTATTATTTATTTGTTACTTTTAGAACACAACAAAAAAGCGTGACCAATAGAATATTTATTACTTTTATTAACGGTCTTGAACTACATTACATTATTCGAGTTAGTATTCATATATTGCACGGTTAAATCGTTCATTTGCGCACAATCGCAGTACGAACGTGTCGTCGCCGGAAACTGGATGTTATTTCTTGAAGGTATCAAGACACCAAATTTCTCGACTGGCGTTTCTCCTCGCGGCTCTGCTGATAGCCGTGACTTCAATCTCGCTGATATTTGTTGGACTTGTCGCTTCTCACACGTCAAAGCAGCAAGCAATTGCTAATGAGGAACGGCTGTTTGGGAGTGCGTTGACCGAACACCTGCGCGCAATTGTGCGCGACCAAATCAGCATCACCTCCTCAGACCAGTCTGTTGCAAATTTGGTCCGAAAATTTGATCCGGGCTATGCGCGGCAAAGCTTCGATACGCTTTGGACTGATCATGCGCACCACAAGGTCATGCTGATTTCCGGTGAAGGTAACATTCTGGCAGAATCGTTTTCCGACTATACGCATATCGTGAAACGCCCGATTTCCGAGACGCCCAGCCTCAGCACCATAGTCGAGAACCTAAATACTCTGTATCGAACCAACCGTGTTCGCGTTCCCGGTGGTTTTGGTCATCGTTCCCTAAATGGGCTGATGCCGGAAGATTTTGCGATGATGGGTTTTGTTCGTCTTGATGGAAAGCCTGCCCTTTTTGGCGCCATGCCAATTATGCCGAGCGAGTATAAAATACCTCTTCCGGACGGAGCTCCGAAAATACTTCTTTCAGCTCGCTACATTGACGACGCTTTTCTCAAACAATTGAACGCACAATTGGACTTTTCATCCATCACTTTTTCCAATTCAACAGTTGAGCCTGATACAGGGCCTTTTCACAGGTTGTTGGATAAAAGCAATGCTCCAATCGGCGTTTTCAGGTGGAACAGCCAGGCTGCGAGTGCCTCAATCTGGCCAACAGTAATCCCGGTTATCGCGGTGCTTAGCAGTGCCTTGGCGGTATTGGCCTTCGGGATTGCCTGGAAGATTGGCCAGCTTACGACGTCGTTGCAAGCTAGCGAAAAACAAAACCGACATCTTGCACTACATGACAGCTTGTCTGGTTTGGCGAACAGGTTGCAATTCAATCGGTCCCTGGAAAAAATTGTTCAAACCTTGCCGGAAAAGCCCTTCGTCCTACTCCATTGTGACCTCGACAAGTTCAAGTTCGTAAACGACACATACGGTCACGGGGCAGGAGATTTCGTGATCCAGACTGCAGCTGCAAGGCTGAAGGAACTGATCGGAGATCAAGGGCTCGTCTGCCGGGTCGGCGGCGATGAGTTCATGGTGATCTACTGGCAGTCTTCCGCAAAATCGCGCGTACGAATTTTGTGCCGGGCAATGCTGGAAAGTGCCCACAAACCGATCCCGATAAACGATACTGTTTCGGTTCAGATCGGATTGAGTATCGGCATTTCGATTGCACCTGAACACGGGACCACACCGGACATTCTTGTGGCTCGCTCCGACACAGCGTTGTACATCTCCAAGACAGCTGGCAGAGGCCAATACACCTTCTATTCTGAATTGGAAGAAGAGGCCGGCAAACAAAAGTCGTCGTTGCAATCCGGCAGTGAACGGCCCTCCCGGATCTCGGCTTGACCTGTTTGCAGAAACAATTTTGCCAGGCACTTTTCAGCACCTGGCGTTGGCTTTCAAACACGAGAACTATTAGCCGCGCAAACGCTCCGTCGGCTCGCGCATCGTGACCAATTCTTCTGCCGCCGTTGGGTGAACGGCTATCGTGCGATCAAAGTCGTCTTTCGTTGCACCCATTTGCAGTGTGACACCCAGAATTTGCGCCAGCTCACCCGCATCGGGTCCCATAACATGAACGCCGAGCACCTTTTGCGTGTCAGCATCGACAATCATTTTCATGAGCATCTTTTCGTCTCTTCCGGACAATGTATGCTTCATGGGCCGAAAGCTCGACTTATAGATATCAAGGTTGGGTGTGCGTTCAAGGGCTTGATCCTGTGTCAGGCCCACCGTTCCCATTTCAGGCTGCGAAAACACCGCCGTTGCTATCAGGCTGTGATCAACGGACCAAGGCTTGTTGCCAAAAACGGTATCGGCAAAGGCGTGACCTTCCCGGATTGCCACCGGCGTCAAATTTGCCCGATTTGTGACATCACCGACAGCATAGATGGAAGGAACGCTCGACCTTGAATCTCCGCTTACCTTGATTGCACCACCAGCGTCCATTTCGACGCCTGCTTTTTCAAGACCAAGGTCTTTCGTGTGCGGCTTCCTGCCAATGGCGAACATGATCTGGTCAGCAGAAAGTTTCTTACCTGCCTTGGTGCGACCTGTTAGTGAACCGTCAGCCTGTTTTTCAATGCCGGTGAAAGTGTCATTGAGAATGACCTTGATGCCCTTTTTCTCCATTTCCTGCCGGACCGAAGTCCGCAAATCCATGTCGAAACCGCGCAATATTTCTTCACCTCGATAGATAAGTGTCGTGTCGACTCCCAAGCCATTGAAAATGCCCGCGAATTCAACCGCGATATAACCACCGCCTGCAACAATGACCTTTCCTGGAAGCTCCTCCAGATGAAACGCCTCATTTGAAGTAATCACATGTTCCACACCCGGCAGCGACGCATCCACATTTGGTGATGCTCCGACAGAAACCAGAATGTACTTTGCCGATATCGTCTGTCCCGTGGACAACAACCGAACAGTATGTGGGTCTTCAACAACGGCGCGGCTGTCAAAGGCTTCGACACTCGTCCGCTCAAGGTTCTTCCGATAAAGACCCTCCAGCCGTGTGATTTCCTTATCCTTGGCAGCAATCAGTTTCTGCCAGGAAAAACCCCGTTCGCCAACTGTCCAGCCGAACCCTTCCGCATCCTCAAATTCTTCGGAGAATTTGGATGCATAAACAAAGAGTTTTTTGGGAACACATCCACGAATGACACATGTTCCACCGTAGCGATATTCTTCCGCGATACCGACACGCGCACCATGGGTTGCAGCGATCCGCGCAGCCCGGACACCACCAGAGCCACCGCCAATAACAAAAAGATCGTAGTCGTAGTCGCTCATTGACGCCTCGTGTTGTTGTTTCGCGGCCCTGGTTGCGCCGGTGCTGTATATTGAACCTGCCCGCACATAAGTCGTCGGTAGCAAAGTGCAAGGCACTCAGGTTTGGCACCATGATTGCACACCAAGGCGTTTCTGCTGCCATTTAAACGAATTGGGCCGCATCTGCGGCCCGGACGCCAGACTTCAGCCTGACCTCAATTGTTCGTGTATCTCACGTGTTCACACCAAAGGGCTTCAGCACTTTAGCGTCTTCAGAACACTTAATTCACTGAGAGCTGGCACCCTTGGCAAGTTCTTCCTGAACCATTGTCACCATCTCAGTGGAAATCTGATCCTGCCACTCGCGGGCTGCACCGACGGAAAACGCGGTTATTCCCGGGATTGAGTTGGTCAGTTTCTGACCAAGTGCAGTGTTATAGAATTCCGCCAACTGGTTCAGTTCTTCCTCGGTGAAACCTTTTGCCCAAGCCGTGTAAACCTGATTGTTCAATTCCGGCCGCTTCGACGCAAGTTTGATCGCGACGTCTTGCGTAACTTCGATGATCTCTTCAGCCCTGGTCGGATCAGACTGTATAAAGGCAGTTCGTGTCTGTTCAGCTAGGACCGGGAGGATATCGTCGAAAGGCTCAAGAACTCTCGTGGCTGCAGCAACCTTTTTTGCAGCAACCATATGGCTCTCGGAAATCGCGTCCTGCGCAAAGGAGGCCGTTGAAAGGAGACCAGCGGTCACCAAGGCCATACCCAATACAGCTGCCCGCGGGAATGTTTTGATCAGTTTCATTTTTCTACTCCTAGGCGGCTTCCATCGATAGCCTGGAAACCCAAACTTTGATTATCTAGTTGGGCAGGATGGTCTTTACCCCATCTGCGCCAGCCACGTAAGCCTTTGTTGCAAGATCCAGGAAGAGGCCGTGTTCAACAACGCCTGGTATCGCGTCCAACCGATCAGCAAGGGAATGCACGTTCCCAATTGATTCAAGTCGGGCATCAAGAATGTAATGGCCGCCATCCGTTAAAAACGGTTGCGCCGTCCCGCCCCTCAATTCAAGGCTCTTCGGCAGATCCAGGTCGGCAAAGACCGTAGCGATAGCATTCTCTGTTGCCCCCAAACCGAACGGTACAACTTCAATCGGCAGCGGAAATTGGCCCAATGTCTGGACCTGTTTGCTGCCATCTGCAACAACGACCATCTGATCGGAAGCAGCGGCAACGATTTTCTCTCTCAGGAGAGCACCACCACCACCCTTGATCAGAGACAGTCTGCCATCCAGTTCGTCGGCACCATCAACTGTCAGGTCGAGGTGCGGAGTTTCCTCCAGCGTCGTCAACGGGATACCAAGCTCGGAAGCCAGCTTTCTGGTTCGTTCAGAAGTCGGCACACCGACCACATCAAGACCGGCATTCACCCTTTTTGAAAGCGCATGAACAAAAAACTCGGCAGTCGATCCAGTGCCGATGCCAAGCCGCATACCGGATGTGATATCTTCAGCGGCTCGTTCGGCAGCTTGCTGTTTATATAGATCGCTCATTTCGTTTTCCTCAGCCATCGCCCGAGCGGATGGATCCAGACCGGTCGTCTTATTCAGCAGCCGGGTGCTTAACATGGTCGACCTTTGCCGGTCCAGTGACATTCCAGTCCTCAGCCAGGAAACTAATGGCCAGAATTACATTCCACATATCGTTAACCATCATTTTAGGAAAACTCTACATAGTGTTTAAAAGTCTCCGAGGTTTGGAAAGATCAAAATCACATGAAGCTTTTTCAACTTAAGCCACGGCAGAATCAAAAATACGATGATCTAACAAAAAACATCTCTGCCCCTGAAGAAACGTGCGAAACCGAAATTCCTGCGCCCGAGGACCAGAAAAGTCCGGAGCAGATGAGTTTTGTATTGGACAGTCTTGAGGACGACCTGCAAGTTGCCGCAAAAAACATAAATGTGGCTGCTGACAAGGTTCAGGACCGGATTGTCAGCCAGATGGAAAAGCTGGAGACCATCCGGAGCGACAGCCAGTCACTCGCCGAACAATCATCAATTGCGGATGAAAATGCGTCGGGGCTTGCCTCTTCGATACAGGAGCTCTCATCCTCCAGCGGCGAAATCGGAACACAGGTAGGTGTTTCCAACCAGCTTGCCAATGAAGCCCGCGAAGTTGCCGATCAGGTCAATCAGGGCGTTATGGACCTCAAAAGCGCTATCGACGATATCGCAAATGTGGTCAGTATGATTTCCGATATTGCAAAACAGACCAACCTGCTTGCATTGAATGCAACAATTGAAGCGGCAAGAGCAGGAGAAGCCGGAAAAGGGTTCTCTGTGGTCGCAAGTGAGGTCAAAGCCCTTTCCGTGGAGACCCAATCCGCAACCGAACAAATCGTCGCAAATATCGACCGGCTCAATGTGTCAGCGGAACATAGTCTCGGTTCGGTCAGCCGGATCATTGATGTTATCGGAAAAATCCGCCCAAGCTTCGTAGCGGTTGAGGAAGCCGTTCAGTCTCAGGTCGAAACCACGAACCGTATTGGTGACCAGGCCAATCAGACTGCCAGCTTTGTTCAGGAAGTCGTTAAAACAGTGCAAACGATTTCGGAATCTGCTGTTGCAGCAGAAAAAGGCGGGATGATAGCCAGTGAAACCGGTGCGGAAATGAGTGCCGCTTCCAAGACGCTGCGGGCTCGTTTTTCGATGATGATCCGCCAGACTGAAATTGGGGATCGCAGGCAACACGACAGGCTGCCTGTAAAACTTTCCGGAACGGTTACATCGGGCTCGCTCGTTTCTCGTATTGAAACACACGATATCTCCGTCGGTGGCATTCTCTTCAAGGCTGAGAACATCGAAATGCTTCGCAAGGGTGGCACGGCCTCCGTTGACCTCAGTGGCATTGGCGTTGCTGACGTCAAAATTGTCGCGATCTCAGACGCTGGATGCCACTGCTGTTACGTTAATCCGGACGAAGCGTTCCAATTGTCCCTGGAGCGTAAAATTGCATCTGTCCATGCAAGCTATGCCATGGAAGTTGAACGCGCGCAGTCGGGCGCTGGCCGGATCGCCGCTGCGATGGAAGGCTTGATCGCGCAACGCAAGCTGACCTTGGAAGACTTGTTCGACACCGATTATCAGCCAATTGCGGATACGAATCCCCAGCAAGTTTCGACGCGCGCATTGCTGAACTTGGAGAAGGTACTTCCTGAAATCCAGGAAGAAATCCTTGCCGCTTCGCAAGGGATGGCCTTCTGCGCAACGGTTGACCGAAATGGCTATCTACCGGTGCACAATCTGATCTTTTCCAAACCGCAAAGACCAGATGACCCAGCCTGGAACACGGCAAATTGCAGAAACAAAAGAATCTTTGATGACCGTGCCGGCCTGAGCGCGGGCAGGAACACCCGTCCTTTCCTGATCCAGTCCTATGCACGAGACATGGGCGGCGGAAACATCGTCTGGATGAAAGAAGTAGACGCACCGATTATCATTGATGGCATGCACTGGGGTGGTTTCCGAACAGCCTACAAACTGTAGCATCTGGCCTGACGTGACCGGAATCACACTGGCACTGCCACTTGCGGCTGACGGAAGATGCGGTTAGGCAGAGACCAACCGCATCTTTGCCGAGGAATTCATGTCTGTATTGGTTTTTGATCTGGATGGCACACTTGTTTCATCCATGGAAGATCTGGTCGCCGCGTTAAATGTCGTCATGGAAGAGGCCGGTCACACGGCCATACCGCATGAAGAAGTCTCGCATATGGTGGGGATGGGAGCGAAAGTTCTGATACAACGCGGCCTGGACTATCACGGCATCTCGTGGACCAACGAAACAATCGAGCCTCTTTTTCAGCGCTTTCTTTTACATTATGCCGCCAATATCGCTGTTCACACCAAACCGTTTGACGGTGTGGTTCCGGCGTTGGAAGCGTTCCGCGAAGCTGGCTGGAAACTTGCTGTTTGCACCAACAAGGCAGAACGGCTCACAACGCCATTGCTGGTTGCTCTGGATCTCGACAAACACTTTGATTCCGTCGTCGGCGGGGACACTTTCGATGTGGCCAAACCGAACGCGGAACCGGTTCACGGAGCCATCGAGCGCGCCGGAGGACGCATCGAAGGGTCTATCATGATCGGTGACAGCGGGACCGACATTAACGCCGCAAGGAACGCTGGCATTCCCGTGATCGCGGTCGATTTCGGCTATACACCAGTGCATGTCTCCGAACTGGGACCGGACAAGGTCATCTCGCATTTTGACGAACTGGCACCCGCCGTCGCTGAACTTGCTGAGAAAGCGCTCTAAAACGTCCGTATGGCATCGCCTAGTTTCGAGCGAATCTCCTCACGACGTTGCTCCAAACCAGCGACCGCCGTGTCGATGCTCTCGATCCGGGTTTCGGACTCCGAAAGCTTGCGAATTGCGCGTTTATAGAGATCTGCGCCGGGTTGAATTGCTGACAAGTTAGCCCGGTGTCGCTGCTGATCTGTTGTTTCTTCGCTCTTTCGGCTGTTCATTTTTTGCATCTGCCACTCGATTTGAGACAGTTCGGATTGCATTTCTGCCAGTTCCTGAAGCTTTCTCGCGGTTTCCGGATCCGGCGAACGGTTCGCCATGTTCAACAGCCTGTGCTCGTCGGCGGAAACCAGCGCAAATGTTTCTGCGATCGTACGTTCTGCGACTGCCGTAACAACTTCCTTTTTGCCAGTTGGAACCTCAATTTTCAGACGGTGATGTGTCGCGGTGGTTTCCTCGAGCTGTGGAGACGAAAACGACCAGCCGGGTTGTTTCGCGTGTTCAATTATGACTGTCCGATCGTCATCATGTGCGCCCTTCACCACATATTTGGTGGAGGTGCGCTGCCGCACGGTAGCGGTCAGGACACCGTCTGCAACCTTGATTGAGTTGATATGGCTTTCTGGCGCCGCTGTTTGTGCGATCCGAACCTTTTTGTCAGTTGCAAAACTTGCCATGCGACTTTCACCGGAAGGCATGCCGTTGATCTGCGCATCGCCGACATACCCTTCCTCGGCATCATAAACCGTCAAGATCCCCTTTGGCAGGCTCGCGTCCGTCTCGTTGTTTATCAAGATCGCAGCAATCGGATACTGCAGTCCGCTTTCTGGCTGATAGACTGACACGGTCTCAGCAGAAACGACCTTGTCGACTATCGGTGCCGACAAGGTGTCACCTCTTTCCAGGTTTACCGGCCATGGAAGTTTAAAAGACGCAGTGACCGTGCCCTCCTGCACTTCTCCGACATTTGCTGCCGCCATATTCACAGCTTTTGGCGAGGCAACCGCAGAATTAAATGCCGCAACGCGCGAACGTTGTAACGTCCCCCCTGGTGCGGCCTCACTCTCCATGGTCAGCAAATCCGGTTCAGCACCTGTATCCACCCGCGGCACATATCCGGCAGAAACATCGATGGGCACTTCTCGACGCTGTTTCCAGTAAAGGTCATGCAGGCGCTGTTTCAAGGTTACCGGAGCTCCGGAAGACAATGTCACTTCGACATTTTCCCAGTCCTCACCACTGGCGTTTTCCAGCACGGCCCAAGCCTGGAGGCGGGCTTTGTTGTCAGGCAGCGTCACCACTCTGTAGGCGGTCTTCCAGATAGGGGCAGGCACAACATAGGAAACAGCAACCTCCCTTGTCCCCTTGCCCGCTATTTTTAGCGATATGGTTCTGGCACCGTCAGATTTGCCCTTGCCCACGGCGGATAGTGCCCTGGAAACTTTCTGTTCAATATCATCATCCAGAAACATGATTTCGGTGGCCGGGTCCAGAACAACGCCAATGATACCGCCTTCGCTCAAGACTGAAACGACGTGTACTTGCCCCCTGTCACCACGATCTCGAACCGAAACGCCCAATATCAAACCTTCTATCTGTGTTCCGGCCTTGTCCAGGCGGACCTGTGTACCTTGCAATTTCGACAGGAGACGCGCCGGTGATTGCAGATCCTCCTCCGAAAACGGCAGATTCTTGAAAGTCTCGCCAAGTGGATCAGGCCCCGGGAGAGAAATCCCCTCAACAACACCGGATTGGTCGTACACGACGATGCTTTTCAGCACGTCATTCACCTGATCCAGCGGTACGGTCATCTTGATGAGACCGGAACTGTCGATGTCCGCTTTCCGGATGACTTCAGCAAGTCCACCTGAAGAAAGCGTGATACCGGTGATCGGGCCATTGTCGAGAGCCCAGCCGGAGGCCGGGAGAAATAGACAAAATATTACTGCAGAAGGCACACGAAAATACATGTAATAACTCCGTAATCCTAGGAGACGCATTTCATGTTTGGGCAGGATTGCGGCTTTTGTGCGGAGCGTGTTGGTAGTTTGTTCAGCGTGGCTTCCAGCAATCTTCTGAGCAGCGAACCAACCAAGCAATCCCCACGGGTGGTCACTTTCCTGCTAGCAGTTTTGCCAAAAACCGTAACACAAACAGGATTGTTGGGGTTATCTCCTCAATTCTATTCTAAGTTTCTCAAAAAGATGTAGGCCCTTTTAGTATGTATCTTTGTAATATGTTTCATGAACCTATCGACCGATCGGGATCCATTTGGATAATTGGGCATCTTTTACAGTGCTGGTGAGCTGCAACCGAAGAGTGGCCAGCTTTTCACGCAGAACATACGTCGCACTTGGATTTGTGCTCGCGGTGCTGGCAACGCCACAGGGATTGCTGGCTCATACAGGTTCAAATGGCGAATCCGCCCAGGGCATTTCTGTTGCAGACATGTTGCGCCAGCAAAACCCGAATGACTTTTTCGTTCAAAAGAAACCTCCCATACAGTTGGCTCAGGTTGACGTCCGGCAGCTACAGCTTGAACTGGAGCTGGAACGGCAGCGTCTTGAAGAAGTTCAGCGAAAGCTTGAAGAGGTTCGCCGCGAGCGGCGACGCCAACAACAGCTTTACCGACAGCAACAAATTCAGCTTCGGCAAGAACAACAGCAGAGCCCTACGACTGGCAATCGGCAGCAATATCAACGACATCAGTATCAGCAGCAGCAATACACTCGCAACAAAAGCCGCCGACAGCGGCACCGGAGACAACAATACAATCAACAACAATTCCGTCGGCAATAGGCCTTGAACTGTCGAGCTGGACAGTTGTTTTGGTGCAATAATCGCTAGTTTCCTCGTGACCCCTGAATACTCTGACCGCAATACAAGTAATCCCCAGCCGATTTGGCCATTATCGACTGCGTTCCTGCGCTCAAGCAAACTCCCCTGCTACTATCGCGCTGATTCCATGTATTGGCACTGTTCACCAAGACCGTTCGAGACATTTCATGCAAGCGCAACAAGCCAAGAACCCGGTTCGAGAGAAACTTTTGAAGGGCCTATCCCTTCAACAGTCTGGTGAGATTGAAAAAGCACAACGGCTTTACAAACAAGTTCTGAAAAAGGCGCCGACAAATTCTGACGCTCTGCATTTGCTGGGTGTTACATATCGTCAGCTCGGCTACCCCAAAAGGGCCGTTGAGTTTATCCAGAAGGCTATTGGATGTAATCCTAACCAGGCCCCGTTCTATGCAAATCTAGCACGTGCGATGATGGACGTCGGCACGGATCCCGAAAGTCTTTTGGCCGTCTGCAACAAGGCTCTTACTCTCAATCCCAAAGAACGCGAAGCCCGCAACATGAAAGGGATCGCTCTTACGAAGTTGGGCGACTACGAAGATGCTGAGAGAATCTTCCAGGAACTCATCGTCGATGTTCCCGATTTTGCGGACGCTTATCAGAACTTTGGCTCACTCTTGATGAAAGCAGACCGCGCTGAGCACGCTGTGAATTTTTATACCAAGGCAATCTTGCTTGACCCTAGCAACGTCAATAACTTCATTCAACGAGCCCGTTGTCGATTGAAACTAAAGCAATTTGAGCCATCTCAATTCGAACTCACTGAAGCTCTGGAACGTTTCCCTGACAACAGCGAAGTCATGCACGAAGCAGCCAGATTGCTGTTTAGTATGAATGAGTCAGGCAAAAGCGTTGAATATGCGCGCAAGGCATTGGAGAGAGATCCCAAGAATTACCACAAGGCCATCACCTTGGGGGTGAGCTTACTGATGTACGGCGACAATGCAGAAGCGCTTGTTGCGATGAAAACAGCGGATAAAATTGCACCTGCTGGTAACAAGACCCTCGAATGGAATCTTTCACTTGCGTACCTGGCCAATGCTGACCTGGAAAACGGCTGGCCATTGCACAAGGCACGTTTCGGAGACGAATCTTCAAAGGTAATTAATCGTAAATTCAATGTTCCGGCATGGGAAGGTGAGGATATTTCTGACAAGACAGTTCTTGTCTGGGCAGATCAAGGACTGGGTGATGCCTTGAAGGCGGGTACCATGATGCCGGAACTTATCTCAAGGGCAGGCAAAGTTATTGTCGAGCTTTCTGAAAAAGGAGCCGATTTCTTTCGTTATTCCTTTCCAGAAGCAATCTGCCGCAAGTCTTTGACAGACCAAGACCTCAACGCAACAGCATCCGATTTTGACGTTCACGCAAACATTAGCGACCTAGTTGAATTCTTCAGGCCAGACATTGATGCTTTCAAACGGGCTCCCTGTCCGGTTTTTTCGTTTCAAAAGGAGCGCGCGCGCAAATATTTGGAACGCCTCACGGGGCACGAAGAAAAGCCCGTCATAGGTTTCTCCTGGCGCTCGAAGAACTTAGCAGTCAACCGGGCACGCTTTTACCTTTCGGCGCCGGGTATTGCGCCTATACTCGAAGCCAAAGACGCAATTTTCGTTAATTTGCAATATGCGGCAATCGACAAGGAACTCGAGTTCTTCAAGGCAAAATTTCCAGACAAATTCAATCATCTTGGAGATGTTGACCTTTTCAATGACCTCCTTGGCGCAGCGGCCTTAACAGCATGTTGCGACTTCGTCGTATCGGCCAATACCAGTGTTGCCGATATGGCTGGACTGATAAACGTTCCAAGCATTCGGTTTGGGCAGCAGGAACCAGCGCTGTTGCTCGGTCAGAAGAATCCACCATGGTATCCATCTATGACCTACATGCATCCATTTGCGGATCGGCCGTGCGTTGATTTTGTTCCCGAGATTATAAAAGAAATGGACAGACAGCTCGAGAACTGGACGCCTGATCAAAGAAATTCACGGCTGGAAATCTGAATACGCGCATTTACGAATAAACAATCGTAAAACTTCTGTCAGATTGGATTTCGCGCAATCGCCACCAGCGTGTCTGTGCCATCTATCCGGTTGAGAGCAGCCTCATAAGCGCTGAAGAGCTCCGGTGTATCAATCAGGGATAGTGGTGACTTGTGCCCGCCAGGTTTGCCCGACGAGAGCCAGGTTAGATGATTAGACAGCGGGTAACGCTGGACACCTTCAACAACTACGTTTTCAAACCCGGAAAACGTCAACATACGGGTCAGGCTTTCGCGCGTATGCAACACAAGGTGCTGGCTCCACAGTGTGAAGGACTTGAAGGCTTCATTCTTCAAATCATCAAGAAGGAAGTCATTTGCATGCGGAACCTCGATGATGGCAACACCGCCCGGTTTCAATACCCGACGGATGTCCTTCAGAATTGGAAGCGGTTCCGGCAAATGCTCAAGTACATGGAAACTTACAACGGTGTCTATGCTGTCATTTGCAAATTCATCTAGCGACGTCCGGCATGGAATGCCCTCCTCTTTGAGGGCATTGACGTAGTCTCGCTGCAGCTCCACACCCGAAGCCGACGCGATTTCATGCTGCACTGATCGCAGATATGCCCCATCGCCACATCCGAAATCAACGACGTCACGGCCACATACATACCTGCGATATGCGGAAGAACGCCGTTCCGCGTCGCGCACGACTTCGTAGTCCCTTGCCCCGGACACGGCCAGATTGACCGTCCTGTAATCACCTTCCTCGTAAACTTCGTCACCACCGTAGAAACCGTCGATATAGATAACACCTGAAAGGCGGTCCCGATAAACGGTCACATCATCTCTGTCACGGGTTCCAGTGGCGAAGATTTCCTTGTTAGTCTCGTCAGCAACACCAATCGCGGACAGGGTCTGAAAAATGCTCGTCATCGCATTTGGCCTCGCAAAATTGAACCATTAAAAGCGTGTTTACGCGGTGGTGTTTGCCACTCGCCCTGACGCGATTGCGTAAGTTTCAAGAGCAAGCCAATCACGCTGTGAATCCAGGTCGATTTCTGTGGCGTCTTGTAAAACCACCGGAACATTCTTTCCAAAAAAGCGTTGTCTGGATTGGACAAAACCGTCTTTCTCAAGGGCATAAATCGCGCCAGATTCCCGAAATTCGTCTGGACGATCTTGTCTGCGCTGACGTGGTTGGGAGACATCATGGTTCACGCCAATGCCGGTGCCGTCCGGTCTGATTTCCCACAAGAACGCATGCACTTCGACGACTGAAAACGCCGTGTCTGCGTCAAGCCTTCGGCGCTCCTCTACAACCCTGTCAATTTCTTCAGATGTCGTAAGCGGAGCGGTGCATTGCAGAAAAACTATTGTGTCCGCAGTTTTACATGCGTCATGTGTCTCAATCGCATGGAGCAGTGCTGACTCGGAAGAAGCCGCATCACCTGATATTTCAGCAGGACGCTTAACTCCCTGCGCACCATATTGTTCGGCTATCGCCAATATCTTGTCATCATCGCTGGTGACCAGAACCTCTGAAACAGTTGTCGAATTCAGCGCCGCCTTGATCGAATGCGCGATCAGAGGTAGCCCCAAGAATGACTTGGTGTTCTTTCCGGGTATCCCCTTTGAACCACCACGGGCCGGTATAATAGCAACAGCGCGTTCCATATTGTTTCCTGCCTGCTTCGCGCTTCTCGAATTGAACTCGCAACGAGGTTGGCACTCAAAGCCCCTGCGTGTTCACAGCAGCCTTCTTCAAGTCATAGATAGCCATGCGTCTGGCAACTTCCGGTGCAAGCACTTCCGGTTTCCAGCCTAGGATCTCTTGAGCCTTGGTATTGTCCCCTCGCAAGTAGACAACGTCCGATGCTCTGAAATAGCGCGGATCGACGTAAGCAATGAGCTTGCCGGTCTTGCGGTCGTAGCACTTTTCCTCAAGGCCCTCGCCTTCCGAATGAAGATCGAAACCGAATTCCTGCGCTGCCAGGAAAAGGAAGTCCCGCACGGTGTATTCCGTGTTGGTGGAAATCACAAAGTCATCCGGCTCGTCATGGTCCAGCATCTTGACCATCATGTCGGTATACTCAGGTGCATATCCCCAATCACGAACGCTACTCAAGTTGCCCAAGGGCATTGCTTCTGCGTTCTGCAGCTTGATGCGGGCAAGCCAGCTGGTGATCTTGCGCGTGACGAACTCGTATCCACGCAGTTCAGACTCGTGATTGAACAGAATGCCCGAGGTCGCGAACATGTCGTAGGCCTGCCGATAATTCACGACAATCGAATGCGCAGCCAGCTTTGACACTGCATAGGGGCTCAACGGATTGAACGGTGTTTTCTCGGTCTGAGGTTTTTCCAGCACGTCGCCGTACATTTCCGAAGTAGAGGCCTGATAGAGTTTGGTGTCTAGCTTCAGCAGACGCATTGCTTCCAGGATGTTGAGCACACCCATGTAGTTCACGTCCGATGTATAGTGCGGAAATTGAAAGCTGTCGGCCACGAAACTCTGAGCGGCCAGATTGAAGATCATTTCCGGCCGGATCTCGTTCAATATATTCTGAACGTTGGCAAATTCAGTCACTTCCAGAGTGCAAAACTTGATCTTATCGCGAATGCCCAACTCCTTGAGGCGACCCGTTTTGGAGGTACTGCCCCTTCGCATCGCTCCCCAGACTTCGTCACCGCGATTTAGAAGTGAACGCGCCAAAAAAGCGCCGTCCTGTCCGGAGATCCCGGTAATCAGCACCTTAGCCATGGTTTTCTCCCAATTGCCGGATGGCGTTGTCAAATCCGTCCCCTTCGGACAGATGGCCCTGCCAAACTTCCAAAACCTTGCGACCCGGCCCGTTGATATAGGCTGCTGGATCGCCAAGATCACCCTGTCCGAATTCTATCCCCTCGCCATCAATTCCTGTTGCGTCGGCTATGTGCAAATGCCTCGCCAGCGGATTGAGTTGCCGGTACCACCCCAGCCAATCCACCTTGGCGTAGTTTGCGGACAAAATCAGGTGCGACAGATCAAGGCATAGCTCCATGCCGATCTCGCTTACAATTTCTATATCGTCCGCACCGCAGAACATGTCCAGTACGTCCGCACCGCCAAAATACCAGGCAATGCGCGGCAGCCATTGCGGATAGATGGGAGCTCCTCGCTTTTTCCCTGCTTCGATCAAGTAGTCCTGAAGCTGCTGATAAGTCTGTTTTTTGCCTTCAGGTCGCAATCTGGAGAAACTGCCGACGATCGGAACACCGGCCCCGGTGCGCTCCGTCAATGCTAGCGCAAGATCAACGCAGGTCTGAATGATCCTTCGGCTGCCATGCCGTGTGTGATCATCATCCGACAGCGGATCAATCAGTGTCTTGCTATCGATATAGTCTGGAATGTGAATGGAATAATGTCGGGTCAAGTCCAAGATCGACAGTCCGTCGGACATGGATTTCTGGAACCTGCCAACTTCTTCGTAAGACAGGTGTAATTCGTTGTTTTTAATCGGGAAACGCGCCTGCAACGCAGGTGCATCATGCAGTCTGAGTGGAATTGAAAGCTGCTTTTCGTCACAAAAGTCGACGAGGCTTTGCTCCAGCGGAGGTTTCGGTTCGGAGAAATGCAAGTCAGAGATTGCGCTCCCCTTGACCAGGGATCTCTTGAGCTCGGTCAGGCCGCGTCGCTTGACTTCACCCCATGTGAGACCTTTGCGCGGGGCTTTTACAACGACGTTCTCTGAAGAAAGTGTCTCACCGGCCTCAATCGCCCTTTTTGCGTAAAGCGAGGAGCCAAGGTTCTGCATGTTGATGCGTTCACCCTGGTTCAACTCACGCCGGCCGTCACCCTGCACAGCGTCAAACGCATTCAACATTTTACAGAGGCGATTAAACTCATCCGGATCTGAGCTTGAGCTGTCGTCGATGCCTTTCCCCTGCTTGTCCATCGTCAGGTGGCGTTCAAAGACCGTTGCCCCATTAGCCGCCGCGAGAAGACAGACTTCCCAGTCCTGATCATGGCTTGAATAGCCAACAACCGACCCGGATTTTTCCTGCAGGGTTTTGACAAAAGCCATCTGCTGGTTGCCCAGCAGGACAGGATAGTTGGAAATACAGTGAAGATAGGCAACATCTGGGATGTGTTTTGTTGCCTCGATCGCGTGAAAAATGTCTTCTTCGGAATGACCACCTGTACTCAGAATCAAGGGCTTGCCGAGCCCAGCCAACGAATTGATCAACCCGTCGTTCAAAAGCTCTGCTGATGGCACTTTGAAGAAATCGAACTCGGAAATCCGTTCGCCAAAATCAGCTGCATCTTCGAATTTGAAGAAACTGATACCTGCAGCCATCCCCTTTTTCTTGATAAGCGAAGCCAGTTGCAGAACGCCGTCGGGTGAAATGTAACTTTCGTCGATTTCACGGCTAAGGATCTCATCGCCGATTTCATCAATGGCTTGATAAAACCCATGCTTTGCCCGGTACTGGAACTTAGCCCCCCAAGCCCCCGCTTCACTGGCGATATCAATCAGCTGTTCGGCAACCGCGGTGGAACCGCGATGGTTGATGCCAAGTTCAGCAATAATTTTCATCTCGAGCAACCCAAGCGCAAACACGTTCCTGAAGAATTGAACTCGTGTTTTCAATAATATCTGATCGCAGAGTATGGCATGCCCCGGACAGTTGATATTGATCCGCCCGCTGCCGAGAGTGCCTTCCACAGATAAGGGAGAAATTTCGGCCAGTTTCGCCCTGTTTTTGATCAACAGTCGATTTTAGGAAGGTGGAAAGCACCCCCAAACGCGAAAAAGGCCGGAATTTCCGGCCTTTAACTGATTCTCTGTTCAATTGTACTGAAGGATCAGCCGACAAAAGCGCGTTCGACGACGAATTCCGCGGGCTTGTTGTTTGCCCCTTCATTCAGGCCGGCTTCTTCAAGCAATACCTTTGTATCTTTGATCATGTCCATGGATCCGCAGATCATGCCGCGGTCAATTGCGGGATCGAGCGGTGGAACGCCGAGGTCTTCAAAGAGCTTACCGGATTTGATCAGGTCGGTAATCCGTCCCTGGCGCGGGAAGTCTTCACGGGTCACAGACGTGTAGTGAACAAGCTTGTCCCTAGCGAATTCACCGATCAGAGGATCATTGAGCGTTTCCTGCACGAGATCCTCGCCGTATTTCAATTCGGCAACTTCGCGGCAAGTATGTGTGAGAATAACCTGGTCGAATTTTTCATACGTGTCCGGATCACGGATCAAGCTAGCGAAAGGCGCAATACCTGTTCCGGTGGAGAACATGTAAACACGTTTCCCCGGCACGAGCGCATCATTGACCAACGTGCCAGTCGGCTTTTTCTTCATCAAAACAGCATCCCCAGGCTGAATTTTCTGAAGATGAGAGGTCAGAGGTCCGTCAGGCACCTTGATGGAGAAGAACTCGAGTTCTTCATCCCAGGCCGGGCTGGCAATCGAATAGGCTCTGTAAAGCGGTTTGCCGTCGATCATGAGACCGATCATGACAAATTCACCTGACCGGAAGCGGAAGCTTGCCGGGCGGGTCATGCGGAAGCGGAACAAGTGATCCGTGTAATGCTGGACGGTTTTCACTTCTTCAACGAATACGTTGGCCGGCGCAGCGGCTTCCAGATCCGAGGGTTTGGCAAGTACATTCATTTGAATTGAGATCCGTTGGTCATCGCACATTTCAATTAAGCCCCATGTAGCACCCTTCCGGCCTTGACTTGAAGCAACTCCGATCCACGAATTCGTGAAAATGCAAAAAAATCATTCTAAAAATGCTCAAGTTTAAAGGGTGTCGTAGCATTCCAGTGCGAATTGGGCCAACCGTTTGCCACCAGATGAAACGACCTACACCCAAACTACGGTCGCTTTCTCTGCCTCAAATTGCGCAGTCACAACGATCTGCCAACAATTCTCCGATTTTGGGATTAGCCCCGAAGCCTCGTTTGGCGTGAAAATCCCGCTCACAAAAAACGACTCCTCATGGAAACTTCGGGTGGCCACAAAACCCTCCGCTTTTACCGCGATAGAAGACACGGCACTTGCTGATGAAAGGTTCCGTTGCTGTCGCGCAATTAGGCCTCCCGCAGAATAAAGTGTGACAATCGCAAGAATAATCTTCATTTCATATTTTTTTATTTGACAGATAAGCAAAAACTGCAAAACTTACTATCGGAACAAGATAACGCGTAATAATACCTTCCAACGAGGCAAAGTAAATGTCCGGACGCGCACACGATGATTCAGGTCAGACGATAGCATTCGTGTTGATGGATAGGTTCTCCATGAACGCATTTGCAAGCGTCATAGAACCACTCAGAATAGCAAACCGGCTCCTGGGCCGCGATCATTACTCTTGGACAACTTACTCCCTTGATGGGAATTCAGTCGTCGCAAGCAACGGCTGCGAAGTTTCTGTAAATAAGTCTATTCGTGAACTACACGATGCCGATATTACTCTTCTTTGTACTGGCATTGACGTAGAGCGACTGCCGTTGGATCCGGACCTTGGAAGCAAATTGCGCCGGCTGAATGCGATGGGCAGAACCTTCGGCGCTATCTGCACGGGTGCTTATTTGCTAGCGCGCTACAATTTGCTCGATGGCAGACGGTGCACCATCCATTGGGAAAACCTGCGTTCGCTGCGGGAAGAATACCCCGATGTTGAAGTGACTTCTGACATATTCGCGATCGACCGAAACTGTATCACTTGCGCCGGCGGCATGGCCTCGCTTGATATGATCCTGCGCCTGATTGCGATCCAGCATGGCGCTTATCTCGCACATGAGGTCGCCGAGGTAGCGCTTTACCAGAACATGCGTTCAGGCGAATCCGCACAGCGTCACGACATCGAAGCGCGTACCGGAATTTCCAATGCAAAGATCCTGGACGCTATCCGGATCATGGACCTGCATATCGAAGACCCATTGAGCTGCCAGCAGCTGGCCATGACAGTCAACTTGTCACCGCGACAGTTGGAGCGGCTTTTCCGCCGTCATTTCAACTGCACTCCGGGTCAGTATTACCTGCGACTGCGCCTTGAAACCGCGCGTGACCTGCTCAGACGCACAAGCCGTCCTGTCCTTGATGTGGCACTTGCCTGCGGTTTTGCATCCACTTCGCACTTCACCAAGTGTTATCGGGAAAGGTTCCTTTGCACACCGACAGAAGAGCGTCAGTCCTATCAGTGGGCAAATACAAAGCCTAATTCAGGTGTCGGAACAGCCACGGCGATGCGGCTCGTCGCCAAATAGGCATTGAAACAGCATAAACAATGAAGAAACGCCGCGATCTGTCGCGGCGTTTTTTTGTTACCAAAGACGCCAAAGCCCCAGCGGGATCAGATAGAGCCCAAGCAACAGAATTGCTGAAAGTATCAAGCGTCGAAATGTGTTTTCAGAGGCCCGCTGCCGGGCCCACTGCCCCACCCAAACACCTGACAGCGCCGGTCCGACAAGTGCCAATGATGCCAGAGCTTCACGCCCACCCATGAGGCCAAAACTTCCCAGAGAAGCAGCGAGAGCAACGGTTGAAAACAGAAACAACAGCCCCATTGCCTGAATGAGTTCATCCCGCTGAAGACCGAGTGCCTGGAGATACATGACGCCCGGTACTGAATAAGATCCCGTCAACCCGGAAAACACCCCGTTCAGTAGACCGGCAGCAATGCCAACGGGCACAATACGTGTTTTCGGAATATAGAAAACAACTCCGCGAAGCATCGAGACTGCATAGGCGACCATCAGGGCACCGAGGATCAGATCGGCCGCTCCTTCCGCAATCTGCGTCAATACGAACGTTCCCGCAGCCAAGGTCGCGACAGCTGCAAACAGAAACGGCCACAAGCGAGCGAACAATGCTTTCAAATGCTCGCCACTGAGTGCCTGCCAGAGATTTGTTAGAAACGTCGGCCACAGGATCAACACCATGGCCTTTTCAACACCCACAAAAACAGTCATCAAGCCTAGACAGATCGTGGGCAATCCAAACCCAACCAGACCCTTGACGACGCCGGCGCTGGTAAAGACCAAAATCGAAATCAAAATGAGGGAAGTATCTACTGCCGACAGATCCGTCATTCATCGATCTCTGTTGAGGGGCTAGGACTATCGAGGCTCGCTCCCCTCAAACTGATAGTCCTTGATGAAGTTGTCCAGTGCACCTGAGCGAATTTGAGAGCTCAACACGTCATTGAACTCCTCCAACAGATGGATACAGGGTGAAGATTTGGAAGAGAAGAAGTGCACAGTGTTGACGGCTGCAGACCACGGCAGTGCTTCAACTCGGCCTCCAACTTCCAGTTTACTAAAAAGCCCTTCGCCCTCCTGACGCGCAATGATCAGTTAGTCGACCTTTTCCTCCTGAAGCAAACGCATATTTGTTGCAAATACCTCGAAAGGTTGCCGTTCGATTGTCAGATTCCCAGCTGCAAACTCGTCAAATTCCTCACCAAAATTGACTCCGAGAGGTGCCAGCCCGCTGAGGCCAACAAGATCGTCCAGATTTTTTGGTTTGATTTCCAGGTTTGATCTGACAAAACGGCGACTTCTTCGTCCATCACTGGAAGGCTGGCGCCAAATTTCTCCAAACGGTCACGGGTACGATAGCCACCGGTGAGCACATCTATCTGTCCGTTTTCCAGCAGAGCAAAGGCGCGCTCCTTGTTCCGCTTGCAATCGCATTGCCAAATGCGGTCAAAAGCCCTTCGGTTTAATTTGCGGAGCAAGCACCGCTTTTTTTGCTCAAATAGAAAGTGTTAGTGTTCACGCATGAATGAATCGCCCCTTCCAAAGGTGCCCAACGCTCAGGCACGGCGCCTTTTCCTTGAAAAACATGGTTTGTGTTCTGCTCCCAAGGGAAGCGGAAAAGGCGACGACCTATCAGCCGTCATCGACCAAATCGGCTTTGTGCAAGTCGACAGCATCAACACGGTTGCCAGAGCGCATCACATGATCCTTGCTGCCCGCAGGCCTGCCTACAAGGAGAAGAACCTCAAACTCCACCTCGAACGGGACCGGTTGCTTTTTGAACACTGGACGCATGATGCGTCTGTCATTCCGACCGCGTTTTTTCCACATTGGAAACTGCGTTTTCAGCGCGACCGCGAAAAACTCATCGGCCGCTGGCGTAACTGGCGGCGCGATGGGTTCGAACAGAAATTCGAAGAGATCCGGAAACAGATCAGTGACCATGGGCCGGCAACGTCCGCAAGCGTTGGCGGCGATGAAAAGCGCAGCAATGGCGGATGGTGGGACTGGCACCCTTCTAAAACTGCACTGGAATTTTTGTGGCGAACGGGAGAACTCTCCGTGTGTCACCGTTCAGGTTTTCACAAAGCCTATGATCTCACTGAACGGGTCATTCCAGCCGAGCACTTGAATAGCCGCTTTGACGCGGAGGAAACAGTCGACTGGGCGGCACGATCTGCATTGGACCGGCTGGGGTTTGCCACGTCTGGCGAGATTGCGGCTTTTTGGGACCTTATTACGCCAGAAGAAGCCAAGATCTGGTGCCAGCAAGAGAGCGCCAAGGGGAATATCCTGGAAGTCGAAACGGAATCGGCAGACGGGAAGCTTCGCAAGGCCTTTATGTACCCGGACACCCTGGGTGCTCTTGAAAGTGTTGCAAGCGCACCCTCCCGCGTTCGCATCCTGTCTCCCTTTGATCCGGCGCTGCGTGATCGCAAGCGCGCGGAACGTCTTTTCGGCTTCAATTATCGCATTGAGATCTTCGTGCCGGAGGCAAAGCGAAAATACGGCTATTACGTCTTCCCGGTTATGGAACGCGACAGGCTGATCGGCAGGATCGACATGAAGGCCCTGCGGAAAGAGGACCGATTACAGGTGCGTGCCTTCTGGCCAGAAATCGGCGTTCGCATGAACAAAGGACGCGTTGAGCGTCTCAAATCGGAACTCATTCGAATGGCCAACTTTTCTGGTTGTTCGGATCTTGGCTTTGAAACGGATTGGTTGCGCGCCGCCTGAGAGCCAACTTTCGGCGAATCAGAAAGATTTTTTCCGTCTGCAACCCAAACAAATATCAGTAGTTTACCGGAGGTTTTTGATCAGGTTTTCTAAACCAATTTCCTGCACGATAAGTGCTTGAACTGGAGTTGGTTATGCGTCCCTCTGATGGAAAAACAGCTGTTGCCTGGCCTAAACTCAGCGGCCCCCATATTTGCATGGGTGCTGGTCAGCAGGCATTGGAACTTGCGAAGAAGAGCCTGCGAAGCGCTGCAGAGATGCGCGGCGGCAATTTGAGCACGACGGATATTACCATGGTGTTCGACTTCATTCTTGCTTCGCCTGACCTGTTCGACATCTATCGGTCGAACTACGAGGCATGCGGCCGCATCCACAAGAAGCAGCCATTTGTCGGTGCCAACAAAGACTTTTTTGTAATGTCGGTCTTGCGCTTCCTCTCATACGACATCCTGCGAAAGGTTTTCGACCCTCAAATACAGCGTGCTGATGCAGACTGGGAACTTGAATTTCTTCAAGCCTTCAGCAGCTATATTGACCGCACATCCGGAACCGATTTTGTTGAAACATTGTCCGAAGCATACCGGATACTTTCAAAGCAACACGGAAACGAGATCACCGCGGTCACAATCGCAAGTGACAAGAACATTCAACATATTGTCAGGCGCGCGTCCGCCGCCTTCCCGTCGGAACACATTGATTTCGTCAATTTTTCCAACGCGGTCAACAAGGTACTTTCGGACAAATATGAGAACTACGGCCCCTCGCCTTTGAAGGTATCCGAACCCTATATCGACAAATTTTTCGCCCAGATCAGAGAACCCGGTGGAAATTACTTCCGCAAACTGGTTTTTGGCTGATTACCAATGCTTGGCGCACGCAACTTCGTTCTTCACTCAGTTTGCTGAGAGTACCTGTCTGCTGACTTCTGGCGTTGACCCGGTCCAACCATGAAATGCCCTGATGAACGAATTCGGGTCTTCGTAGCCGAGCAGAAACGCTATCTCAGCGTTTGAATAGCGGGTTTTCTGCAAATAGATCTTGGCCATGTCAGTTCGGACTTCGTTCAGAACGACCTGAAAGGTCGTTTTCTCTTGCGCTAATTTCCGTTGCAGCGTGCGCGGGCTCATTGCCAGATTACCTGCAATGTCACCTATGCCTGTCAAACCGCTTGCCATCGTCTCGCTCAGGCTGGCCCGAACCCTTTCGGTCAATGTTGCTTCATACGCAAGTTCGGACAATCGCTTTTCTAAAACAGATTCAAAAACCTCGAACATCGCATTGTTGACGCTCAGGAAGGGCAGCAGGCTATCACCGCGGCGGAAGCAGATGCTGTCTTCATTCGCTTTCGAGATCGGGACACCGAAAAAAGAACGATATGCCGAAAGGGCTTTCGGTGGATGTCTCACAGAAACCGCCAGTGGTGAGATTGTGTAGTGTGTGGCGGAACGCGCCAGATTGACAAGAAACACGAGCTCCATAAGAACAAAGGAAGCTGGGAGCTCAACATGCTCTGGCACCTTGAGTTTAACTCGAACCTCCTCTGTATCCCTCTCCACGTCCACAGTCATTGGGCAGATAATCGGTTTGTAGGCGGCCAGGCGTTCAATTGCGACACTCAGGTTCGGGCTGCAATAAGCAGCAAACAGCGGTGGATTGAACTCTTCCGGTGTCATCGCCTGTCCAAGTGTCAGTGGAAATAGTGGATCACCGGAAAGGAATTCCAGGCTGTTCCAGACGCGGTAGTAGGCGTCAGTGTCGAGTTCGGGATTCTTTTGTGAGAACAGCCCGGAAGGCAGACCGGCATGCCGCAGCAAATCATCGGTATTCACACCAAGCTTGTGCAAAAGGCTTGCCCAGCCGATGTCTACCTTGAATTTGCTTGCCGCCTGTTTCATTCACGCCCCCTTCATCATCCGCGTCACCTGACTCATGATCAGTTTGTCAAATGCCCTGTCAGACAACCAGCGACGGAAGAACAACAACATAGTGGCCATTTTGCCGCCATGGTAGCGTGTCTGCGGCTTGGCGGATCTAACTGCTTTCAGGACCAGTTCGGTGATCACACCGGGAGGTGAAGCAACACCGTCTTTATAGGCACCAACAACCGCCTTCGCGTTTGCATTTGCGAGTTCAGAGTACGCACCCGAGCCGGACCGTTCGAGCATCGGTTCCATCACAACATCCCCGAATTCTGTCTGGATCAACCCCGGTTCTATGAGCACCACATTTATTCCAAATTGCTCGACTTCCAGCCGCAGGCAATCGGACCAGCCTTCAAGCGCATGTTTGGTAGCGTGATACCAGCCACCAAGAGGGGAATAAATTTTTCCGCCAATTGAACTGAGGTTGATGATCTTGCCGAACTTATGGTCGCGCATGGCTGGCAGTAGCATTTGTGTCAGTCGGGCAAGGCCAAAAAGGTTCACTTCAAACTGATACCTGGCGTCTTGAATGGCAGTGTCTTCGATCGCGCCATACATGCCGAAACCTGCATTATTGACGAGAATGCCGACACCGCCGCTTTCTCGGGTGATCAGGTCAACTGCAGCAGTTACCTCATCTTCCTTGGATATGTCCATTGCGATCAACCGGGCGCCAGCCTGTTCCAGATCGCGCATCTTGTCGATACGTCTTGCTGCAACGTAGACCGTGAGCCCTTCATTTATCAGCTTGAATGCAATGTCTTTGCCCATGCCCGAGGAAGCGCCGGTCACGAGTGCGGTTCTGCTGAAGCGTTCGTCCATTCCATATTTCTCCTATCAATCAACTGATAGGAAAAATGCCTCTTCAGTCACTCAACCTCACTCGCAAAAAGCGCCAAGTCTCAGCAGATCGCGACAGAAACAGCACCGCCGTAAAAGTTCAGAAATTCAACGTATTTGGTGTTTGCCGTGATAGGAGACGATTACGCACCAAGCGCCCAAATTCGCAGCGGCCGAGAAGGCAGTTCCACTCAAGTCCAGTTGAGCACGACCTTGCCGGTTTCACCCGACTTCATGGCCGTAAACCCTTGCCGGAAGTCGTCGATATCAAACCGATGGGTGATGACATTGCGCACATCCAATCCATTCTGCAGCATGGCTATCATCTTGTACCAGGTCTCAAATATTTCGCGGCCGTAAACGCCCTTGATCGTAATTGCCTTGAACACAATGCGCGACCAGTCAACAGGCGACTTGCCGGGGGGGATGCCAAGCAAAGCGATCCTGCCACCCATCACAAGGTTTTCGACCATCTGATCCAATGCAATCTGGTTTCCGGACATTTCCAGACCGACATCAAAGCCTTCGCGCATGCCAAGTTTCTGCTCGATGCCTTTCAGGTCTTCTTTCGCGACGTTGACCGGCACCACGTCAGCGACCCTGGTGGCCAGATCCAATCGAGATTGGTTGACGTCTGTTATCACGACATTGCGCGCACCAACATGTCGGGCGACGGCGGCCGCCATGATGCCGATTGGGCCAGCGCCCGTAATCAGGACATCCTCGCCAACCAGATCAAAGCTCAGCGCAGTGTGCACCGCGTTGCCGAGCGGATCGAGAATGGCGCCGATTTCATCGTCGATCTCTTCGGGAAGCGGAACAACGTTGAAGGCAGGCAAGCGCAGGTATTCTGCAAAGGCGCCTTGCTCGTTGACGCCAATGCCACGGGTTTCAGGGTCTAAGTGGAATTTGCCCGCCCTGGATTGACGGGAATGTTTGCCAATGAGATGCCCCTCACCGGAACACCGCTGACCGATCTCGAACTCGGTAACATTCCTGCCAAGTTCAACAATTTCTCCCGCAAACTCATGTCCGGTAATCAGCGGCACCGGCACGGTTTTGGCGGCCCATTCATCCCAGTTCCAGATATGAATGTCCGTTCCGCAAATTCCTGTCTTGTTGATCTTGACCAGAACATCATCCGGGCCAATTTCGGGCACGGGAGCACGGGTCATCCAGAGCCCTTCCTCCGGTTTCGATTTGCACAGTGCCTTCATCTGATTGCTGGTCATGACAAAACTCCCGTCGCCTTGCCGGCCTTCTCAAATGCAGTCAATGCCCGGTCCAATTCCGCTTTGGTCAGCGCCGCGTTCATCTGCGTACGAATGCGTGCCTGACCGCGTGGAACAACGGGGAAGAAAAAGCCGGATACATAAACACCCTCTTCAAACAGTGTAGACGCCATCGCCTGTGCAAGTTTGGCTTCACCAAGCATCACAGGAACGATCGGGTGTTCGCCTGGAAGAAGCGTAAACCCGAGATCTTCCAAACCCGCCCGCCAGTACTTTGCGTTGTCGAATAGATTTTGCCGCAGGTCATTGCCTTCTTCCACCAACCGGATGGCCTCAAGACCGCTCATAACGACTGCGGGTGGCAGGGAGTTGGAGAAGAGGTAAGGACGCGCACGCTGGCGCAGAAGATCAATGACCGGTTGAGGCCCCGCAATGTAACCGCCGATGCCACCGCCCAGCGCCTTGCCAAGTGTGCCGGTCAGAATGTCGACATCGACACCAAAATGTGCAGGTGTTCCCTCACCCTTCGGTCCCATGAAACCGGTGGCATGACAATCATCGACCATCACCACAGCGTCATATTTTTTGGCAAGTGCCGTGACTTCCGGAAGCTTGGCAAGATACCCGTCCATCGAGAACACACCGTCGGTTGCGACCATGATATGGCGCGCACCCGCTTCCCGAGCCTCTATCAATTTCGCCTCAAGGTCCGTCATGTCGGAATTGGCATATCTGAACCGCTTGGCCTTGCAGAGCCGGATCCCATCAATGATCGAAGCGTGGTTGAGCGCGTCTGACACAATTGCATCCTCGGGCCCTAGCAATGGCTCGAACAGGCCGCCATTTGCATCAAAACAAGCGGCGAACAGGATGGCGTCATCCTTTCCGAGGAACTTCGCGAGACGGTGTTCAAGTTCCCGGTGGATGTCTTGCGTGCCGCAAATAAATCGAACTGACGCCATGCCATATCCTTTAGGATCCATGGCGTTTTTGGCTGCTTCGATCAGCGCTGGATGATCGGCAAGGCCCAGGTAATTATTGGCACAAAGATTGATGACTTCCTTGCCACCAACCTTGATCAAACCACCCTGAGGCGACGTGATCAGTCGCTCCCGCTTGTAAAGCCCTTCGGCTTTTATCTCAGCGAGGGTTTCGGAAATGGAAGACAGAAAAGCATTGGACACGTCACATCTCCGGCAAAATGGATTTTAATCCACCATACCGGAATTTTGTTCCAATTAAAAGAACTCACTTCCAATATGACGGATTCGTAATGTCACTCGGATAATCTGGGCGTTAAAATTTAACGACCATCAATATTGCCCTGGCAGCTCCGTCCAGCGCTTCAATGCAATGAGGTACATCGGCTGCATATCGCGCCGTGTCGCCTTTGTTAATGACACCCTTCGCAACGCCGGACGTCACCTCCAGCTTTCCATCCTCGGCAATCAGCTGTTCACGCGTGCCACGTTCATGAGGCTTGCTTTCAAGCTTGCCGCATTCTGCAAAAATCAATTCATAGACTTCAAAGCGCCCGGTATCTTGCGGCGGCGACAAGATACGGATCTTGCAGCCATCCCCTGCCCGGTCCAGGGCCGGTGTCTGATGTTCGTGCAGTATTTCCACACGGTCTTCGGCAGCCTCCTCACCCAGCAACCCGGCAAAATCGACATTCAATGCCCGTGTCAGGTTCAAAAGAGTTGCGACCGTTGGATTGGACTCTCCCCTTTCGATCTGGCTGACCATGGATCTGGAAACACCGGAGAGCTTTTCAACGGCTTCGAGTGAAAGCCCTTGAGTACGCCGTGCATTTTTCAACCGTTCAGGGAGGCGGGAGAGAACATCAGAATCTGTCATGACGGCACTAAAGTTGGTTTGAGCAGATTATGCAAACCTTCTTTTGCACTAAAGTCTAACATTGCAAGTGTGTTAGCGTTGATCTGCCTGCGGTCATAAAAACAAAACCGCAGTGCACTTTTGGGGGGATTTCTGCATGCAACCAATACCACGATTGTATTTCATCACCGCCGCCGTCTTTGCGCTTTTGGGAATGATCTGGGGCATCGTGATGTCAGCCACGATGGATCACACGCTGTCGCCTGCTCATGGCCACCTGAACTTGATCGGGTTTGTCATGATAGCCGTTTTCGGCACCTATTACGCACTCGTACCCAAAGCGACTGAAGGACGCCTGGCGGTCATCCACTACGGACTGACTGTGCTCACGGTAATCGTCATGGTTCCGGGCATTGTGCTCGCAATCAATGAGAACGGTGAAATACTTGCCAAACTCGGATCGGTCCTTGCAGTTCTGACGATGCTGATATTTCTCTATGTTGTCGTGCGCAACAGGTCCGACTAACCCTTTATCAACCGGGGGAATCCGGCGGTTCCAAATCACTTACCCGGGCGGCTTTCCCAAGCCGTCGCTTCCGGGGCGCATCCTGTCGCTTTCGGAACATTTTCGAACCCGCCTCTTCAACTAGCGTTTCGTCAACAAACGATGCAGTCCAATCGAAGAAATTGGGGCTGCAAATATTCAGGAAACGCCCCGGAGAAAATACATGGCCAGCGATATTGAAATTGCCCGTGCAGCCAAGATGAAGCCCATTCAGGAAATCGGTTCCCGTCTGAATATTCCAGAGGAGTCCCTTCAGCCATACGGGCGTACCAAAGCCAAGATATCTGCTGATTTTCTGGAAGGTCTCAATGGCAAGGAAAACGGCAAGCTGATCCTGGTTACCGCGATCAACCCGACGCCGGCCGGTGAAGGCAAGACCACGACCACCGTTGGCCTGGGTGACGGCCTCAACAAGATCGGCAAGAACGCCATGATCTGTTTGAGAGAACCCTCCCTTGGTCCGTGCTTCGGCATGAAGGGCGGCGCCGCCGGTGGTGGATATGCGCAGGTCGTTCCAATGGAAGACATCAACCTGCACTTCACAGGTGATTTCCACGCCATCACTTCAGCCCACAATCTCCTTTCTGCGCTGATTGAAAACCACATCTATTGGGGCAACAAGCTAGAAATCGACCAGCGACGCGTCACGTGGCGCCGTGTTCTGGACATGAATGATCGTGCTCTACGTTCAATCGTTTGCTCGCTTGGCGGTGTCGCCAACGGTTTTCCGCGCGAAAGTGGCTTCGACATCACCGTCGCCTCTGAAATCATGGCAATCCTGTGCCTTTCAACGGATCTCGAAGACCTTCAAAAGCGTCTTGGTGACATTATTGTCGCCTATCGCCGCGACCGGTCGGCTATCACCGCACGTGAACTGGAAGCAGATGGCGCAATGACAGTTCTTCTGAAGGAAGCCCTTCAGCCGAACCTGGTGCAGACCCTGGAAAACAACCCGGCCTTCATCCATGGCGGCCCGTTCGCAAACATTGCACACGGCTGCAACTCGGTTGTTGCCACCCAGACTGCACTGAAGCTTACCGACTATGTGGTCACGGAAGCTGGATTTGGTGCCGACCTTGGCGCAGAAAAATTCTTCGACATCAAGTGCCGCAAGGCCGGTCTGTCGCCGGACGCAGTCGTGATTGTCGCGACGATCAAGGCGCTGAAGATGAACGGCGGCGTTGCCAAGGAAAATCTTGGTTCGGAAAATGTCGAGGCGGTTCAAAAAGGCTGCGCCAACCTTGGCCGTCACATTGAAAACATCAAGCAGTTCGGTGTTCCGGCTGTTGTTGCCATCAACCACTTCACCGCTGACACGGATGCGGAAGTTCAGGCTGTGAAAAATTACTGCGCCGAACTTGGTGTAGATGCCATTCTGGCAACGCACTGGGCAAACGGTTCTGCGGGCACCGAAGAATTGGCCGTCCGCGTTGCCGAACTGGCCGAGAGCCGCGCAGCCCAGTTCGCTCCGCTCTATGAAGATAACTTGTCGCTGTTCGAAAAGATCGAGACCGTTGCCAAACGCATCTACCGGGCTGACGAAGTGCTGGCAGACAAATCGGTTCGCGATCAGCTGAAACGTTGGGAAGCAGACGGTTTTGGCGACCTTCCGGTCTGTATGGCCAAGACACAATACTCATTTACCACCGATCCGCAGCTGCGCGGTGCCCCAACCGGCCACAGTCTACCGGTCCGGGAAGTCCGGCTCTCGGCCGGTGCAGGTTTCATTGTCGTCATCTGCGGTGAAATCATGACCATGCCCGGCCTGCCGCGCGTGCCGTCGGCCAATCAGATCCGGCTCGATGATCAAGGGCAGATTGAAGGTTTGTTCTAAGCTGATCAAACTATTGGGTAACCAGCCATCTGCGTTGCAGGCGCGGTTCGCCGGCAACGCATGAAATTTTGGACGCGGTGGCTTGCCTTCTTTGGTTTTGGTAAGCTTTCGCGTCCTTTTCTGTCGTGCAAGATGGGCGGGACATGAGCGAGTAGCCCTTTGTGCGCAGGCAACGTTGAAACTGGCGCGCACGAAGTGCCTCGTTTGGATCGTAGCTGACAATCATGGGTGGCGCGGCGTAACCTCGATACCCGTAACAAGCCAGCCAGCACAGTAGCGCGGGCCAAAACCGCCATAACCTCCAAAACCGCCGACCGTTCGCGTTTCAAAGGCAGGCGGCACCTCCCTCAAGGCCACCACCTGACAGGCGTCGATCACATTGCTGCGTTGCGCCGCGGAGGATCCGGTCTTGTGAACAAACTGAACGGCTCCGCCAAGCGATTGGCAGGCAACAGCAGCAAGGCAGATGATCAAGAACGCAACGACCGAACGAGCCTTCATCGTAGTCTTCCGAAATGTCGATAGACCTTGATCAAAAACCATCCATTTCTGGTTTGCAAACGACGGAATCTGACGCTCTGGGATGTCCCCCTTCCAGCCCTGTCGCGTAAAGGACTGGTGGTGTCGTTTTGAAGATATCGGCGAATCCGACTTGAGGCATAAGGTCTTTTACTAAGATGAATACCATTGCGCGCTGTTGGAGCTGCCCATGTCTGACGAAGACGATATCGATCTCGCCTCCCTCTCTGACGACGAACTTGTCGAGCAGATGCATGATGACCTTTACGACGGGCTGCAGGAAGAGATTGAAGAATCTGTCAATATTCTTCTTGAGCGCGGCTGGGCACCTTATGAAGTTCTGACCAAAGCTCTTGTTGAAGGCATGCGCATCGTCGGGGTCGATTTCCGCGATGGCATTCTGTTCGTGCCAGAGGTTTTGCTTTCCGCCAACGCGATGAAGGCCGGCATGGGCATCTTACGCCCTCTTCTGGCCAAAACAGGCGCTCCCAAGGTCGGCAAGATCGTGATCGGTACGGTCAAGGGCGACATTCACGACATTGGCAAGAACCTCGTTTCCATGATGATGGAAGGCGCCGGTTTTGAAGTGATCGATATCGGCATCAACAACCCCATCGAAAACTATCTGGCGGCTCTGGAAGAACATCAGCCTGACATTCTTGGAATGTCCGCGCTTCTGACGACAACCATGCCTTACATGAAGGTTGTCATCGACGAGATGAAAGCAAAGGGCATTCGGGACGATTATATCGTGCTCGTTGGCGGCGCACCGCTGAACGAGGAATTCGGCGAAGCCGTTGGCGCAGACGGTTATTGCCGGGATGCAGCTGTTGCAGTGGAAATGGCCAAGGACCTCATTGCCCGCCGCCACAATCAGCTTGCTAACAGAGGCTAAGACGAGCGCACGTCCTTTAAATGTTGGATCATTTGATGACGAAAAGCAGTTCACTCGGCAAGACGTGTCACGAAGCGCGATGCAATGCATCGTGCAAGCAGGGTCACGCTGCCGATGAACTGCATTCCGTTTCCAGACAGGCAAGGCTCTTTCGCTCTCGTCAAGTGACCCAACACTCAAAAGGCGTGCTCTGATGTTCAAGGAGGCAGCCGAAATGCAAACGGGCGAGCCTCTATTTCCGATAGAACCGGATGAGAGCGCGAACGACAAGATCGGTCGCGTTCTTGTTATTGCCTGTGGTGCTCTTGCCCGGGAAATCGTCGCAATCCGCGATCAGAACAAGCTCGATCATATCGATCTGACCTGCCTTCCTGCCAAGCTCCACAACTCACCTGAAAAAATCCCGGAAGAAGTCCGCCGCGCAATTCTGCTCAACCAGAATGTCTATTCCGACATACTTGTTGCCTACGGCGATTGCGGAACCGGGGGTCTTCTTGACCGGGTACTGGAAGAAACAGGTACTCGCAGAATTGAGGGCGCACATTGTTATGCTTTCTATTCCGGCATTGAGGCCTTCGACCAGATGGAAGAAGACCAGCTTGGTACCTTCTACCTGACAGACTTCCTGGCGCGCCACTTTCAGACCATGGTGATCGAACCGCTCGGGCTCGATTGGCATCCGCATTTGCGTGACATGTATTTCGCGCATTATACGCGCGCGCTTTACATCGCCCAGACAGACGATCCTGCATTGGAAGAGGCCGCCCGAAAGGCCGCCGAAAGGCTTAAACTGCCCTTCGAAATACAACGGACAGGCTTTGGATTGCTGTCGCCTTTTCTGGCAAGCCGGTCCAAGAACTGATCACACTCTATATCCATAAGGGATAAGTCGGTTTTTCACGCGGCGATGCCGCTATCAGGCGACCTGAAAACAAACTTCTCCGGCAATCATGGTTTCAAGAGGAAAGAGAAACCATGGCGCAGAAGATCATTGTTTTTTGGCGGGACATCCCGGCACAGATCCTGGTGAAAAAGGGACGCAAATCGGCCCGCCGGGAAATGCCGAAAATATTCATGGAAACAATTGACGCCTGCGCCATGCGGGTCGGGGCAAAAGACAGCGAAGCCTATATGGCAGAGTGGCGGCGTGCCAACCCAATCGAAGTCTCTGACGACCTTGAAATGGAAGCGGAAACGGCCTTGAGCGGTCTCGTCGCTGCCTATCCAAAAGATCGACTGAAAACCCTGCTCGCAAGTGGAGGCACGGAGAATGACTGAAAAACGCCTGTTGGCGAATGGGCGGCTTCCCGCCTCCACTGAAATGTCGCCCAAGCAGGTGGTCGAAAAGACCGAATTGCTGGCAAATATTCCGGCCGGGACGCAAGTCTACGTCACGGATCTGGGGAATGCCACGGAAGACATGATCGTTGCTGCTGCCCGCACGTTGACAAATAACAGGCTGACGCCGGTTCCACATATGGCGGCCCGGCGGTATCCGACGCTCGCAGCTTTTGAGCAACGGATCAAACGCCTCACGCTCGAAGCGGGCGTGACCGAGGTGCTTGCCATTGCTGGTGAAGCAGAACAAGCAGGCCCCCTCACTTCATCCGTCGCGCTTCTGGAAACAGGTCTGTTCAACCAGCTCGGCATCCGCAAGATTGCAGTTGCCGGACACCCGGAAGGTGCGCCAGACATTTCACCGGATGTGATCCAGGCCTTCCTGAAGCGCAAGCACGAGCTCGCTGCTGAGAGCGACGCCGCGTTCCGGATTGTCACCCAGTTTGGCTTTGATCCACATCGCGTCAGCTTGTGGCTCGATGAGCTGCGTGATTGGGGAAATGAATTCCCGGTTCATGCTGGTGTCGCCGGACCCGCCAAAATGACGACGCTACTGAAGTACGCTGCATTTGCCGGTGTCGAAAACTCACTGAACTTTTTGAAAAAACGGGGTGGCGCCGTTGTGTCCATGCTGTCGGGTTATGACCCGGAAACAATGGCGGAACCGTTGGAGACCCGCGTCACCAGCCAGCCAGAATCCCAGCTTGCACAGATCCACGTCTACCCGTTTGGCGGCATACAAAAGACTGCTGACTGGCTACACGCTCGCGGTAGCTGGTCATTTCAAATCCCATCCTCCACTTTGACCGCCAATGAGAGCGCTTAAATGACCCGTACCGTTGTCGCATCCGCAACAAAAGAAATCATAATCGGTTTCGACCAGCCGTTCTGCGTCATTGGCGAACGGATCAACCCGACCGGTCGCAAGAAGCTGGCAGCCGAAATGGTCGAGGGCAACTTCGATACCGTAAAGGCCGATGTTCTTGCGCAGGTGGCCGCTGGCGCCACCATGTTGGACGTCAACGCGGGCGTGACAGCCGTCAACCCGAACGAGACAGAACCGCCACTCCTCGTCAAAACTCTTGAGATCGTTCAAGAACTTACCGACATTCCCTTGTCTATCGATTCATCGGTAACCGAAGCGATTAAAGCAGCGCTTGAAGTTACCAAGGGGCGTCCGCTGGTGAATTCGGTCACGGGTGAGGAAGAAAAACTCGAGGCGATCCTGCCGCTCATCAAGAAGTACGATGTTCCGGTTGTCGCGATTTCAAATGATGAAACCGGAATCTCCGAAGACCCGGATGTGCGTTTTGCAGTTGCCAAGAAGATCGTCGAGCATGCTGCCGATTACGGCATTCCCGCACACGATATTGTCGTTGATCCGCTGGTGATGCCAATTGGTGCAATGGGCACGGCAGGCCAGCAGGTTTTCCAACTGTTGCGCCGGTTGCGTGAAGAGTTGAAGGTCAACACAACATGTGGCCTCTCCAACATCTCCTTCGGCCTGCCGCATCGCCATGGCATCAATGCAGGTTTCATCCCTATGGTGATTGGCGCCGGAATGACCTCCGCTATCATGAACCCCTGCCGCCCGCAGGAAATGGAGGCGGTTCGCGCAGCAAACGTTCTGAACGGAACGGATCCGAATTGTCAGGAGTGGATCATGACCTACCGGGATCACAAGCCGGCTGCTGCGAATTCCGCAACAGCTGATGCAGCGCCAGCCGATGCAACAGCAAGTTCCGGTGGCCGCCGCCGCGGTGGACGAGCAGCCAGAAGATCTGCTGGATAATTCTGGAAACCATTGCAAGCCTCTGGAGACTTTAACTGATCTGACGTGATTGCCTGATGACCGAACAGAACAAACAAGCCAAAGTTGTTTTTCAGCCTAGTGGCCGACGGGGAACCTTTTCCGTCGGCACTCCGTTGCTTGATGCCGCACGGTCGCTTGGGGTCTACGTGGAATCAGTCTGTGGTGGCCGCGGTATCTGCGGGCGCTGTCAAATCTCGATCTCAGAAGGCACCTTTGCCAAGGAAAACCTGACAAGTTCTGCGCATAACCTGGATGAAGCGACCGAAGCAGAGGCTCGCTATGCGAGCTTGCGCAAACTACCTTCCGACAGGCGTCTTTCTTGCCAGTCCAAAATATTGGGCGACCTCGTAATTGATGTTCCAACCGACGCCCAGACCAACCGCCAGGTTGTGCGCAAAAGGGCTGAAGCCAAACATATCGAGCCGGACAGCGCTATCTCCCTGGTGACCGTCACGATTGACGAACCGGATATGGAGACACCGCGCGGCGACTTAGACCGGTTGCGCGAGGCGCTCGTCAGCAAAGCGGATCTCTCTGGCTTGATTGTTGACCCGATCCTGATGCCACACGTTCAAACGTTGCTTCGCAAAGGGAACTGGACAGTCACGGCTGCGATCCACGCGGACGAAGGATCTCTCCCGGTTCTGGTCGCGCTATGGCCCGGAGAGAAACAGGCGGTCTACGGGCTCGCCGTTGATATCGGTTCCACAACGATCGCCGCCCATCTATGCAATCTCAAAAACGGACGCACGGTTTCCTCCGCCGGTACTTCAAATCCTCAGATTCGCTTTGGTGAAGATCTGATGTCCCGCGTGTCTTACATTCAGATGAATCCTGCGAAATTGCCTGACCTGACCAAAGCCGTGAGAGATGCGATCAATGCACTGGTTGGTAAACTGGTGGCAGATGTCGGCGCTGCCCGGCAGGACGTGCTAGACGCAACTTTTGTCGGCAATCCAGTGATGCATCACCTGTTCCTGGGTATCGATCCAGTGGAACTGGGCGGCGCTCCTTTTGCGCTTGCGGCCTCCGATGCCATGATCCTCAACGCACGTGATCTCGATCTTGAACTTAACCCGGGTGCCCGGGTCTACATGCTGCCTTGTATTGCTGGGCATGTGGGGGCCGACGCCGCTGCAGCAACGCTAGCTGAGAGTCCCTATAGCCATGATGAGATCACGCTGCTTGTCGACGTCGGTACCAATGCGGAGATTGTGCTCGGCAACAAGGATCGTCTGCTAGCTGCCTCTTCGCCCACCGGACCGGCATTTGAAGGTGCTGAAATATCGTCTGGTCAGCGTGCAGCCCCAGGCGCCATCGAGCGGATCCGAATTGACAAGGATACACTCGAACCGCGTTTCAAGGTGATTGGCGTCGACGAATGGTCGGATGAAGACGGCTTTTCAGAGAAGATCGACAGTGTTGGCGTCACCGGAATTTGCGGTTCAGGTATCATCGAGGCCGTGGCCGAAATGTATCTGGCTGGACTGATCACTGAGGATGGCGTGATCGACGGATCGATGGCTGCGCGAACTTCGCGCGTTCAGTCGGTGGGGCGAACTTTCTCCTATCTGATCGCTGACGATGACGTTGAAATCTCCATTCTTCAAACGGACATCCGTGCCATTCAACTTGCCAAGGGGGCTCTCTATGCAGGTGTAAAACTTCTGCAAGACAAACTCGGCACCTATCAGCTCGACCGCATTCGGCTTGCCGGGGCTTTTGGCAGCTACATCGATCCGAAGTACGCGATGGTTCTCGGTCTCCTGCCTGATTGCCCGCTGGATGGTGTTTCAGGGGTTGGCAATGCCGCGGGAACAGGCGCTCGTATGGCGCTGTTGAACCGAGCTTATCGCCGAGAGATCGAACAGACCGTCCGGGACATCGAAAAAATTGAAACGGCTCTGGAACCAAAATTCCAGGAGCACTTCGTCAACGCCATGGCTTTGCCGAACAAGGTTGACCCGTTTCCGAACCTACGCGCCGCCATTGACTTGCCTGAACGCAAGGAACCAACAGCTTCGGACAACGCGGGCGGTGAACGGCGCAGGCGCCGTCGCAGAGGATAGAATTCGTCCAGCCGAAAGCGATGGTCCGGTCTATCGAATGATCAGCTTGATCTTATCAAGCGTCAGTCCGCATTCACAGTTACTAGTGCCCGCCAATTAATCCAGCGCTCATCTGGAATCCTGCGATCACTAAACAAAGCCCCGAACCGAACAGTCCCCAGTAACGATAGCGGTGCAATTTTCCGGATTGCTCTGCCCGGCCAAGTGCAAACAAAGCCAGATTGACCAACGCAAAGACGAACAATGTGATGAGGCTTGTCGCTTCCGCTAGCTGAACCAGGGGAAAGAACAGCGCAAGCAGGAGTATAACACCCGCCACCACCAGGGTTGCTCTGACTGGCGTCTGCCTTTGGCGGTCCACTTTCGCAAACCATTCAGGAGCAACTCCTTCGTTTGCCATGCCATAAAGAACACGGCTGGCCATGACAATCTGGACGAGAACGCCATTGACCATCGCGATGGTTGCTGCAACGGCAACAGGTTTTCCTGATAGTCCGGAGACGTTTTCAAACAGGCGGGCCATCGGGGCTGTAGAGGAGATGATGGCTTGGCGGTCAGGAGCCAAAACCGCGATAATCGCCAGAACAACATAGACCAAAATCGTTATCCCAAGGGTCCAGTAGATCGCCCTGGGAACAGTCCACTCGGGCCGCTTCGTCTCCTCGCACATGTTCACAATGTCTTCAAAACCGATAAAGGCGAAAAATGCCAGAACACTGCTGGAAATTATCCCCGACAACGGAATCCAACCAACTGGCGGCACAAGTGTCTGGGTTACAGCTCCGAAGTCGCTCAGCAAAGGCAGGCCAAAGAAAATCACCACCAAAAGGGTACCAACTTCAAGCAGGGTAACTGCAGCAGCAAAGATGACGCTTTCTCGAACGCCGTACCATGCGATGGCCGAGAGACCTCCGATAATGACGAACACCAGGACAATCTTTGGGATCGGCAGAAGTTCCTGAATGTATCCGGCAAATGCGAGCGTAATAACTGCACTCGAGACAATTCCGGTCAGGACAACGCCGAAGCCTGCAAGGCGGGCAAAAATTTTGCCTAGACCCCGGTTGACGAATACAGCCTCCCCGCCAGCGCGCGGATACTTCTGTATCAGGACTGCATAGGAAACACCGGTGATACCGGCTATAAAACCCGCCAACACGAAAGCGAGCGGAGCCTTGTCTCCTGCTAACGCAAGTACCACTCCAATCAGCGCAAATATTCCTGCGCCGATTGTTACCCCAACGCCATAGAATACCAACCAGGGCAATGTGAGCGCGCGTTTTAGATGACCGGAAGGGATGTGAGCTTGCGTATCCATGATCGGCAGCATGACCGAAGCTGCCATTTCTTCCAATAGGTCGGATCACTTATGCATGTTGTCACACATCAAAGATGTTTACGGATCCCAATAGTACTGCTCACGCAGACGTTTCCAGATTTTTTCGCCCACCAGGCAATCATAAGGCTCTTCAACGGTAAACTGTGCAGGGATGACCTTTGCTCGCTGAGGCACTACGCCGCCGATCTCAAGGATAAGTTTGCGGCGCACTGCATCGGGAAACTGTTCCCAACTGGTGACAGGTAGGACAAAACTTGCAGGGCCTCCCGTAACACATCGCCTATAGTACTCATCCAGGTCTTTTATGTTGAACTGAAAACCAATCCCGCCTTTGGTCATCAAAGGCAGGCCGTTGATGACGATGCCGCTGTCTACCGCTGCATCACGGGCGTTTGTAACCGGAAAGCCCTGATTGTTCGGACCATCCCCCGAAATATCGATCACACGCCTTTCAGCGAGATAAGGCACGTCGTTCAACAATTCGATTGCGCGCCAGATCGCGCCGGAAATCGAGGTCCGCCGTTGCCCCTGAGAGGCACTTTCCAGGATCACATTCGCGAATTTCTCGGCATCCGCCTGAGACTCAATAACGGACCAATCAACGATCAATCGCGCATGATCCTGGTTGGCCCACTCAAACATCATCAGCGCGATCCTGCGATGAGCGCCAAGTTCAATTGCTCGGACAACCTCAGGACTGGAAATCGCTGCCGCATATCCTCTTCTTTGGATCAGCAATTCGTCCGGGGACATTGAACGCGAAACATCTATTGCGAGCACAAGTGCAACGTCCACGTATTCTTCGGCCTGCGCAGTAGGCAAGCCGGCGAACGCAGCAAGGACCAAGCAAAGCATGGCCTTGAGATGTCTGAAACTCCACATAACATACTTAAATAGGCTTTCAGACGCCTACGGCTAGCCGATCATCACCGAGTTAACATAAAGGAACTGTGATAGGCGTGAGGATTGGCATAAAACCAGTCTGGGCTGCGATCTCGCAATCAGCTATAACAACGCCGAAGCCGACAATGCAGGAAATTATCGATGTCCGAAATCGCAGCGAACGACGACCCTCAAAAACCCTTGCTCAAGACGCTGTTGCATCAGGGTGTTTACAGGATCGTCATGCAGCGTCCCGACAGGATGAACGCCCTTTCAACCGAAATGATGACAGCGCTGTCGAAGGAACTCGACAAAGCAGCGAGTGATCCGGAAATCAGGGTTGTTCTTCTGGGAGCTGAAGGAAAAGTGTTTTGCGCAGGTCACGACCTCAAGGAGCTGACCTCGGCGCGTGCAGAAAGCGACGGCGGCAAAGCGACGTTTGAGAAAATCATGCGCCAATGCTCCGACCTGATGCAGCAGATCGTCCGACTGCCGAAGCCGGTTATCGCAGTCGTGACGGGTGTCGCAACAGCTGCTGGCTGCCAGCTTGTCGCTTCCTGCGATCTGGCGATAGCCACTGACACGGCCACTTTCTGCACGCCGGGCGTCAATATAGGGCTCTTCTGCTCCACGCCCATGGTGGCGCTTTCGCGCAATGTTGCTCCGAAGCAGGCAATGGAAATGCTGTTGACCGGCGAAAGCATCGACGCCTCAACGGCGAAGGAATTTGGGCTCATCAACCGTATCGTTTCCCAGGACTATCTGGAGCAGGTCGTGCAGAAGTACGCTGCTATGATTGCCTCCAAGTCTGCCAAGACGCTCAAAATCGGCAAGGAAGCATTTTACCAGCAACTCGAAATGCCCCTTTCCGAGGCTTACGATTTTGCCGCCCAGACAATGGTTGAAAACATGATGGTCAAGGATGCAGCAGAGGGCATTTCCGCGTTTCTGCAGAAACGGAAGCCTGAATGGACTGATAGCTGACGCCTTCACCATAAGAAGACACTGCTCAGAACTCTCGCGCATCTGGACAATGAATGAAACAGGCAGGCTATTCCGGACGTCCACTGTCGGCGAAACTCGGCCTCAAAACCGGCATGACCTGCTGGCGACATAAGATGCCACCAGGGATCGCAGGCATCCTGGACGAACAGGAACCAGGCCAGAGAGTTTTGAATGCTCCAGAGGCCGGGCATGCCTGTGCCCATATATTCGTGACAGAGCGTGATGAACTAGCAGACCTGCTTGACAGTCTCCGCGGCTTGCTCGCACCCGACGGAATGATCTGGGTGTCCTGGCCCAAGAAATCGAGCAAGGTGCCGACCACCGTCACAGAGGACGTAATCAGGGAAATCTGTCTGCCGACGGGATTGGTAGATGTGAAGGTCTGTGCAGTCGATGACGTCTGGTCCGGCCTGAAACTTGTGATCCGAAAAGAACTCAGGATAGATCAGGCGCAAAAGCTGGCCAAATGAGCCAGCCTTTGCAGGATCAGTTGGCATCAGCAGAGCGGCAGATAAATATCTGTTTCCGCCTCATGTTCCAGAACATCGGGAAAAAATGTCAGCCTTTGCACAAACAACGGAAAGTCGCGTGGCTCCTCACCACTTTGTGGTAGCCAGTCCCGGTAGAGCGCACGAATTTTGCCTTCTGCGAAATCAAGCGAGCCGACGTGTCTGATGACAGCACAACGACCTTCGGGAATGGACTTTGAAACCACACCAAAGTCGTTCTCGGTCACCTCATCGGAAACAGCGCAGCATATATCAAACCGGAATTCTGCCGGATCGGTCTCTTTCGGATCGTCATAGAGGATATTGAAAGTGGCGCTTTTTGAAGGTGGCATGCCGTGAGCTTTCCGCCATGAGATGAATTTTTGCACTGTGTCAGGTAGGTCGACTTGAGCCCCCCTGTGTTCGAGGGATGCGACGTCTGTTACTGGAAATTCGACGATGCGAACGCTATCCAGATCAAATTTTTCAGCTGGCATAATTTGTTCTTTCAGTTCGGTGAGTGAGAGATAGGTTTGATGCCAGATGGCCCAGTCGGGCGCCGAACGGAACTCTGTAGGGCTTTGACCGAATATGCGTTTGAACGCCCGGGTAAAGCTTTCCAGGTTTTCGTATCCGGCGTCGTAGGCAATCTCGGTGACGGACGTTTCCAGTCGAAAAGCGAGCTGGTGACCAGCACGTTTGAACAGCAAAAGGCGCCTGTATTCGGAGACGCTTGTTCCAAGGAACGCGGAAAACAGCCGCTGGAAATGGAACCTCGAATAAGCTGCGATGTCTGCAAACGCGGCAACATCCATCGGCTGCTCCAGTGTCCTGTCCATTTCTGACAGCACCTTTTCCAACCGTTGCCTGATCACGTTCATCCAATTCCCCGATACCCTTGAGAAGCCATCTGACGCCTTGTGTCTAACTCCTCACCTTCACTTCCCGCCTGACCGAACGTGCGCTTTTGCAAAAGTGATGGGTTGCGGCAAAGAGCCTCTTGCTGCATTGCCACGTTTGGAATTGGATAGCGCACCACATCGAAGGATCTCAAACGTATGATTCACGACGATTATTCCGACGTTTATATCAAAGGCATTCTGGACGAGGTCAAAACCATCGCAATGATCGGAGCGAGTGCCAATAACGTAAGGCCCTCCTACTTCGTACTGAAATATCTTTTGTCCAAAGGCTATAAGGTCTGGCCAATCAACCCTGGTCAAGCGGGTAAGGAGATCCTTGGACAGACGGTCTATGCCTCGCTTGACGAACTGCCGGATACGCCGGACCTAATCGATATATTCCGCAACTCGGGCGCGGCCGGAGAGGTGGTAGATCATGTCATCGAAAGTGGCAAACTGCCAAAAGTTATCTGGATGCAGTTGAGCGTGCGTCATGATGAAGCTGCAAAACGCGCGGAAGCAGTCGGCATCAAGGTGGTCATGAACCGATGTCCGAAAATCGAATATGGCCGCCTTTCCGGAGAAATCGGCTGGGCGGGCGTCAATTCAAGAACCCTCTCTTCCAAGCGCCCTTCCCTGAAGTCGGGCTTTCAACACCGTGGTCTTTCTGGGGAAAATGACAGTTAAAAATCCCGCTGCCGTGAGATTGGCACGATGCTTCCCGGAAAAAGACAAACTTGTTTTCCAAAATCGATTCAAACCAGCAAAAAGAATGAGCAGGAGATGACCCAGGACCCAACATTGTTTACCGCGTTCGAGTGGGTACTGATGGCAATGGCCGTACTCGTTACGCTTGTGTTGTTCTTCTTGGTTCACAGGGCAAAACGCGGTTCCCCATTTGTGGAAAGAGACGAAAGCTGGCTTCAGGACAAATCCCGATCCAAGCCACAGTTGCCGACACGAAAGTGAGAAGCGGGACAAAGTACCGGCTGTAAGGTGAAAGACCGTAAGGCTATTGGCAAACCCAATATAGCAACGCTAATAATATTCGTTCAGTATTTAGATAAAGTTTTATCGAATGATCTAATATCCTCTCTTAATTCCTAAATATCTACCTGCTATCCTTATAGATAAGTAGTTGGATATATGAACGTTGGAGACAGTCATGCTTATTGTTGTAAGCAATCCACTCCTATTGACACTATGTTTGCCGATTGCGACTGCCGTGTTGGCGTTTGGCATAGCCCTCCTGCTGAAATCAGATAGCCAGAATAAAATTTCAGATAGATAGCCTGCCAAGGCGATAGCTATTTGGACAGAACTCACACGATCTAGATGGCTCAACGTAACTTCTTGAAATTATTCGTTTTTATAGCGCAACTAAAATCCTGAAATTCCTTCTTTGACCTCCCAAGTTCCATCGGTCAAACTGACCGAAATTCCAACTGGGAGGTTTTTTTAATGAGCGAAAATAATCCGGGTTTTTCCACCCTCGCAATTCATGCTGGCGCAACGCCTGATCCTTCAACCGGCGCCAGAGCGACGCCGATTTATCAGACAACTTCTTTCGTTTTTGACGATGTCGACCACGCCGCTTCTTTGTTCGGCCTGCAAGCGTTCGGCAATATCTATACACGCATCACCAACCCAACGACGGCCGTTCTGGAAGAGCGTGTCGCCGCACTTGAAGGCGGCACTGCAGCACTGGCGACGGCGTCGGGTCATTCGGCTCAGCTGCTGTGTTTCCATACGTTGATGCAGCCAGGCGATAATATCGTCGCTGCGAACAAGCTTTATGGCGGTTCGATCAATCAGCTCAATCATTCATTCAAGAGTTTTGGCTGGGGTGTGAAATGGGCCGACCCTGCCGATATCAGTTCGTTTGAAGCAGCAATCGACGAAAATACGAAGGCCATCTTTATCGAGAGCCTCGCGAACCCGGGCGGGATCGTCGTTGACATCGAGGCGATCTCAACGCTCGCCAAGGCAAAAGGCATTCCGCTTGTTGTCGACAACACGATGGCAACGCCCTACCTGTGTCGGCCGATCGAACACGGCGCGAATATCGTGGTGCATTCCCTGACCAAATTTATGGGCGGTCACGGCAATTCCATGGGCGGCATCATCGTTGACGGCGGTTCCTTTGACTGGTCTGCAGGTGGCAGGTATCCGCTGCTTTCTGAGCCAAGGCCTGAATACCAGGGCGTTGTGCTGCATGAGACCTTCGGCAACTTCGCATTTGCCATTGCCTGTCGGGTATTGGGCCTGAGGGATCTCGGACCTGCGATATCACCGTTCAATGCGTTCATGATCCTGACCGGTATCGAGACCTTGCCGCTGCGCATGCAGAGACATTCCGACAACGCCAAAAAGGTTGCCCTACATCTGTCTGGCCACGACAAGGTCAATTGGGTGTCTTTCGCCGCACTGCCAGAAGACCCACACCATGCCTTGCAGCAGAAATACATGCCCAAGGGTGCCGGTGCGGTGCTCACTTTTGGCGTCGAAGGCGGTTATGACGCCGGGGTCAGCCTAGTGTCGAAAGTGGAATTGTTCTCTCACCTCGCCAACATCGGAGATACCCGCAGCTTGATCATTCATCCGGCCTCCACCACTCACCGTCAGCTGACGGACGAGCAGAAAACAGCGGCCGGTGCAGGACCTGAGGTGGTTCGTATTTCTGTTGGTCTGGAAGAGGTTGATGACATCATCGCCGATCTGGACCAGGCGCTTGCTGGCTAAAGTTACGAGAACCAAAGAAGCCCGCCGTTTGGCGGGCTTTTTTCTCGACTATAGCTGGCCCTAGGTTCTGATGAGATAAGCCCCCTTCATCACCGCCAGATAGTCGACACAGCTCGCCAAGACAATGACAGCAAAGCCTTGATGGATCAAAGCCGTCGACAAGGGAACGTGCCAGATCAACGTCAGGATACCGAACACGGCCTGAAGCAGAATAAAAGCACCTACATGGGCACCGGAACGACGTAGTTGCTTACGATTACTGACCTTGAAGGTCGAAAAAGCCAACAACGCTCCAAACACAACAAGAATGTAGGCTGTCACGCGATGCTGAAATTGTACCGTCAAGACGTTTTCGAAAAAATTCAGCCAAGCAGGCTGCATGACGAGAAGACCGTCCGGCACAAGCTGACCGTCCATGAGAGGCCAGGTGTTGAAGGTCAGACCGGCATTCAGACCCGCAACCAATCCGCCGAGAAAAATCTGCACAAATACCAGAGCGAGTACAATTATGCCCAGACCCCGCAGACTGCCCGGCTCCGTGGTCTCAGGCACGGGTAAAAGCGCCAGGCGACGCGCTATCCAGAAGAGATAAGCGAATATCACCAGAGCCAATGTCAGGTGTGTTGAAAGGCGGTACTGGCTGACATCGACCCTGTCGACCAGTCCGGACGCAACCATCCACCAGCCAACGAAGCCTTGGAGCCCGCCAAGCGCCAACCCTATTAGAAGCTTGGGTTTCAGCCAGGGCTCTACGCGGCCGGTAGCCCAAAAGGCAACCATAGGTATAAAAAAGGCTACACCGATGAATCGTCCGAGGAGTCGGTGCCCCCACTCCCACCAGAAAATGAACTTGAACTCATCAAGGCTCATGCCTTTGTTGATGAGCTGATATTCCGGGATCTGTCTATATTTTTCGAGTTCCTCTTCCCACTCGACTTCGGAAAGTGGAGGAATCACCCCGTGGATCGGTTTCCACTCAGTGATGGATAGGCCGGATTCAGTCAGTCGGGTCGCACCGCCAACAACTACCATGGCCAGAATCAAGGCACACACGAAATAGAGCCACCAGCGGATCATCACCCTGCTTCGCTCAATTCTCTCCTGTTTGGCCGGCAGCATTTTACTTCTTTCTCCCTTGGCGACGTCTGCAATTGCTGTCATGGACCAGTTCCAGTCATTCCTCAATCAGATTTGACGTTTGGCTTGCGGAGATATAGGTGCAGGATGCGAACGGCAAGAGGTCAAAAGGCCTTTGCGGCAATCAGTCTCTGCAGCGGTTCGTCGTATAACAAAGTCAACGGGCATCCACCGATAATGGTTCCATCTTTTCGCAAGTTCATCGGCATGATTTTGCTGGTCATTTTTGTCGTGGTCTACGCTTTAACCGCAATGGTGATCGGCGACATGACCATGCAGCATTCGTCAACTCTTGTGAGATTTGTCTATTTTGGAATTGCCGGGCTGATTTGGGTCATACCGGCAGGCGCAATCATCTGGTGGATGGAAAAAGGCGGGAAAAACCGGACTTGATGCCAAAGCCTGACGCTGCCCATCTGGCAGCGCGATAAAGGGCAAACGGTGCACCGGTCAAATATTGGTCCACGACGGCCGGATCCTGGAACTTACCGTTCAAGGACACGCGCGGCAGCATCATGGGATCACGCGCATTCACCGACTGCAAGACCCCGGGAAGAGTGGTGACGGAAGACGCAAATCCGATGTCCCGCAAAATGTCCGCATCCCGCATACTAACAGCATGTGATTTGCCATAGGGATAGGCGAAGTGTTTCGGTCGACGCCCAAGTTCTTTTTCCAGACGTTCCATCCCAGTTAACACATCTGCACGCGCGCCTGAGGTTTCCAGCCGGGCCATGGCAAAATGATCGTGCGTATGTGCTCCGATCGTCACCAGAGGATCGGAAGCCAGTTCGCGAATTTGATCCCAGTTCATGACCATTTCGTCGGCAAGGGCTTCCAGGTCCAAGCTATAGTTTTGGGCTAGGGCCCGAATGATCTTGCGCTGATCCAGTTCACCAAGTTCCAATGTCAAATGATCGACGATCTTGTTGAAACAGGCATTTTTTTCATCAACTGTTCGGCAGGAAATGCCACTCGGCTCACCAGCCTGGGTAAACTGAACCTCATCATTTTCCGAGATAATTCTTTCCAGCGCGAGCCACCAAAGCTCACTCGATCTGTCAACAAGCCCGGATGTCACAAACACTGTAAAAGGCGCCTGCATTTCCTTCAGAATCGGATATGCAATTTCCAGATTGTCTTTGTAGCCGTCATCGAATGTCAAAACCGCGTATCGGTCGCTGCCATAACCCGATTTAAGCAAATCAACAGCTTCATCCAATGCGACGATCTCGTAGCCATTGGCGCGGATTCGCTCAACTGCGAGACGAAGGAATTCAGGTGTGATTTCAAGATGCTGGTTGGGCTGAAAAGCATCAGAACGCGCAGGCCGGACATGGTGCATCATGAAAACCGCGCCGCAGCCCTGAGTTATCGGGGCCAGCACACGACCAAGCCCCGTGCCCTTCAAGACACTGAACGCCCGTGTTACTGCCTTTTGTCGAATACCCATTTAGCTGCAATGTCCACCCTTGAAGAAACTACCAGTAAGGCACGGTTTCTTTAATAAATATTGCTAAATCTATCGAGACTTAATCAGTTCTGCCACCGCTGTGCGCGGCTTGTCCAATATGTTTGTTGAAATGGTTTATCCGTTCTTTCCAATTCACCTCGGTCCAAAACTCGCGAGACTTTGAACACGCCATGACCATTTTCTCATCCGAGGTCCAACTTACTGTTTTCACAAGCCTTAGTGAAGCTGAAGGTGACTGGCAACAACTAAAGGATGTCCAGCACGGCAACCCGTACCAATCCTATTCCTGGCTGGACGCCTGGTTCAATACGATTGGCGGGCAACGTGGGTTGCAAGCAGTGGTCGCGGTTGCAAGAACCACAGAAAAGACCGTTCTGATCCTGCCACTAGCGCTACACAAGCGAGCAGGCGTCAAAACGCTTTCTTTTCTGGGGCATCAGAATGGCAATCAGAATACCGGCTACTGGGACGGCGAGTTCTATTCGAAAGTGAAACCGGAACAGATCAACGCATTGCTCGCAGAAATTTGTAATCAAGTGGGTGCCGACCTGCTGAATCTCCAGAATATTCCAGAGACATGGCTTGGCCGGAAACATCCACTGGTTCTGGAAAATTCATCCACGAGTCCGAGCCCGATTTTCACACGCGCCCTACCCGCTGACTTTGACACCTTGTTCCGGGAAACACATAGCAAGTCTTCCCGCAAGAACCTGACGCGAAAACAAAGGCACCTCGAGGCCACTGACGGATACCGCGTCGTCAAGGCTCGAACGCCGGAGGATATGGTAAGAGGTTTTGAAGCGTTTTTGCAGCAGCGCACCAAGCGCGCAGTTGCGGCCGGCATACCAAACATTTTTTCCGAGCCGTCAGCGAGAGATTTTCTTGCAACGCTTCTTTGCGTCCAGCGAGATGACAACGTCTCGCGCGAACGACCGCTGGACCTATGGTTTCTGGAAGCTGGAGGCACAATCAGGTCAACATATTTGTGTGTCGAACAAGGCAACACCATTTATGCGTACAGCAACAGCGTTGCGCATGATGAAATGTTGCCAAACAGCCCAGGTCTGGTTCTGATCAAGGAGATCATCAAATATGCCTGCACGGCACCAGATCTGGAGATTCTGGATCTTGGCCTGGGTGAAGAGCGTTACAAGACTGCTTGGGCCGATCCTGTTCCACTCAGGGATTGTCGGCTTGCAGTCGGCCTCAAGGGGCAGTTCATGGAACGAATGGAAATGCTTCGCATCGATCTGAAATCTTCAATTCGGAACTCCAGCGTGATTTGGCCGGCGGTCCGGAAACTGCGCAAATTCAAAGCCGGCCTCGTCAAACAACAAGATCCAAGAAACTAGAGCAGGCCTATAACTAGGGTCAGGACCCATTAATTTGGATGAAATGGTAGGAATGAATTTGTTCGGATACGAGGCGCAAAACTGTAGGAAACCGCATGGTTTTCAAAGATTTGCAACGACGTTGCTGAGCAAATTCACCCTATCCCAAAGGGACGCAAAAACGGCTTCGATCTGCTGCGTCAAACCGCTCATCCGGGCAGAAAGCCCGCTTATCGCGCTTTTCCTTGCAGCTCATTGCCGTTTGTTGCGCCATTTCAATCAAATTAATGGGTCCTGACCCTAGACTAGGTTTCGGGCCAAAATCTCTTGTTTGGATTCAAACCCCAGGCCTTAAGCGGCATGCCCATCATCATTGCGACGAGGACCCGGTCCGGCTCCGCCCGAAATCACCACCTCGACCCTGGCTCCCGTATTGTGGGCCAGCAGATTGGCAGCGCTTTGAAGCTCATGACTATGGTCTGGCGCACTTGCTGCGATCAGAACCCGATCTGCAAAACTCAGCATACGCGCGCTTGCCAATGTTCCGTCGATCGCTCCCAAGTCCACGACAATCGCCTGATATGTTGACTTGATTGCATCCAAGGCCAGTTTGAACCGATCAGACTCGACCATCTCATCGGTGACGGCGACGCGGCCAGCCTCAATGATATGAGCCTTTGATCCGGCATCGCGGTAAACCACCTTTGCAAATGGTGTATGCCCGGAAACAATGTCTGAAAACCCTTCCGCGCCCTTCTTGTTAGACTGCTCGGGGAAAACTTCCATGATGAGTGCAGATGTGCCGGTTGCTGCTGCCTTGCGTCCCAGATCAAAAGCCAGGTCATGCGAAAGGTTTTCGTCGTCGACGCTCAGGACCACAATTCGTCCAGCTGCCTCGATGTCTGCCGCGTAGGTTGTTTGAACGTCGGCCGCTTCTTCTTCGCTATGCGAATCCAATTTTCGGATTTCGCGGTCCTCTTTGTTTTTATTCCGGTTGCGTCCGACCCAGTCGGGTGCAACATCGTGATCGTATCGAGCCCGCTCCCGCTCCTCGCTGCGACGCATGATTGAATCGAGGCTGTTTTGAGCGACATCGGCAGGTTTTAATGTATCGGCGACAAGGTCTGTGTAACTGTCATCCGGATCGGGTTTGGCCGTCATGGATCTGATTGGCTCAGCCGGGTTATCCGTAAGTTCATTCGTTCGAGGAGCGGAATCCATTCGATAGTTTGCAATCGTATGACCGTATCCACGCTCCCAGCCGAGTGCCTCACCAGGTTCCGGTTCTGCCGTTCCTCGGAACCAATCAGGCTGGTCACCTTTGGTTGCAACCGGCCCCTTCTCCGCTGAATTTTGTGGCCTGTCTGAACCGGTCTGAGCGTTTGCGCTAGCTGGCTCATTTACTCTGTAGAGAGCAACACCGCTCAAAAATTCGCGCATCAGAACAAAACTGCAGCCGAGAATGAAGGTAACGAGTGTCGCGATAATGGTACTGGGGATGATTTTGGGTGCGTAGGGCTCAACCGGCACGCTCGCGCGCGAAATGATACGAGCATCTGCAGGCAGGACCTGAGCGCGCAGTCTTGAATCTGCTTCCTGAAAACTGAGCAGAAGCTGATCAAGTTGCGCTGCCTTGGCGTTGGCTTCCCGCTCCAGTTCACTCAAACGTGCCTGATCGGCATTTGACTTCGCAGCCGCTGTCTTGAGTTTCTCAAGACGTTTTTCCAAAGCCAGGGCCTGTTGATTAGCTATTTTCGCATCGTTTTCCAGACCTTTGAGAATCTTGCCTGCCTCAGAACGAATTTGACGATCATAGTCGCCGAGCTGAGATTGCAGGGCCCGCAGCTGCGGATGGCCCGGCAAAAGAGTTATGGACAGTTCCGCAATGTTCGACTGGATTTCGACCTGACGCTCACGCAACCGTTGGATCAGTGTGGAATTCAGCACATCGCTGGCCGTTTCCAGCGACCCGCCGGAAACGAGCAACTCCTTGATGAGATCCGCTTTGGCTTGCGCCTCAGCCTTGGTAGCCTGCGCTGCGGAGTAATCACTACTCGTCTCTGCCAGCTGCTGTTGGTTCAGCGGAATATTGTCTGCACCGATAAGAAGATCAGCTCTTGCGCGAAAATCCGCGACAGCCTGGCGTGCCGCCTGCACTTCCTTGCGCAGCTCGACGATCTGAGGCTCAAGCGCGGCGGACGCCATTTCAGTCGTTTCGCGCTTTGCGCTGGATTGAACCGACAGGTATTCATCTAATATCGTGTTGGCCACGCGCGCTGAGAGAACAGGACTTTCCGAGGAATAATCGACAGCGATAACTCTTGACCCTTCGACACGGTAGATATCAAGGTTCTCATAAAAATGCTTTAGCACTCGCTCTTCAGCGCTGTTCCCGGCGGTTTTGCCTCCGACACCAACGACGGAAAGCATGCTTTTGAGAATAGAGCCGCCGCCCTGGGCATCGAACTCGGGGATCGCGGCAAGATCGAGTTTATTGGCGACCCTGCGAGCAAGGTCCGTTGACATCAGGAGCTGCACCTGACTGGCGACCCCCTCGCTGTCGAGAAGAGCCCTTTCTTCTTCCACGCCGCGCGAGCCGCCAGGAAACTTGTTGTCTGTGCTCTCGATAAGGATCCGGGCTTCGCCGCTATATTTGGGCGCAACCAACTGGAGACCCAGGAAGACGACCACCGCCACAAACATGGTCAGAGGAAGTAGCCATCGCAAAGAACGGCCAATCGCTCGCAACAGACCCCCAAGGTCCAGCGCCAAATCGTCGTCAGAATGTGTCTGCCGTTCAGCATTCATTGTCAGAAACTCCAAGATCTCGGCAAACTATGTCGAATTAGGGTAAGCGTTCGGTTAAGGTTCCTGCAATCAGGTCGGGATGCGCGTTAATTATAATATAGTCATCCCCAGCGGCGATCCGATCATAGAGTCTCGCTTATTCACGCTCAATTAACCATACCGCGCGATGCTATCTCCAAATTGTAGGAGAGTCTTTGATGCGAATGAGAGCGCTTCTTGTTCTGGGCATGTGCCTGGGCCTTGCTGCGTGCAGCGGGTACAGGCAGCCGCCAACAGCATTTCATGAAACGCTGACCCAGCCTTACCGCTTGGATTCAAGTGACAGGCTGCGCATCATCGTGTTCGGCCAGGACGACTTGTCAAATACCTATGTCATTGACCAGGCAGGGTATATTTCCTTTCCTTTGATTGGCAGCGTCGCCGCTCGCGGGAAAACACAACAAGGCTTGGCTGCTGTAATTTCTACCAAGTTGCGGAAAGGCTATATCCGTGACCCGGATGTTTCTGTTGAGGTTGACACCTATCGGCCAGTGTTTGTGATGGGCGAAGTGCAAAATGCAGGCCAGTATAACTATGTGGCAGGCATGACTGTTCAGAACGCGATCGCAACAGCTGGCGGATTCAGCTCACGCGCGCAGCAGGTAGATGTGGATATCACCCGCCAACTCAATGGCGAAATCCTAAACGGACGTGTGCCTATTTCGGACCCATTGCGCCCAGGTGACACAATTTACGTCCGTGAACGCTACTTCTAGAGGTCCTTCGAGTTAACCGAGGACTCACCTCCCTTTGTTACGGTGCAGTTTCAGAGCGCCACAGGTTCAAAAAGAAACCTGGGAGCCGAAACAGGGAAACTGCACCATGACTACGACTCCCATGAGGATCGTGCATTGTGTCCGATCGCCGATTGGCGGCATTTTTCGCCATATTCGCGATTTGGCGATAAGCCAGGCGGAAGCCGGACATGACGTCGGAATAGTTTGCGACAGCAGCACGGGCAGCGAATTTGACAATCAGCTCGTTGACGAGCTCAGGCCGAAACTCGCGCTAGGGCTGGCGCGCTTTCCAATGCAGCGCCAGCTGACCATTCAGGACCTTTCAGCAACGCTTGCCCTATACAGGCATATCCGTGACCTGAAACCGGACATCCTTCATGGTCACGGGGCCAAGGGCGGTGCCTATGTCCGACTGATCGGCAGCATTTTAAAATTCCGCGGGCAAAAAGTTTCGCGCATCTACTGCCCACACGGCGGCAGCCTGCACTATGATCCAAACAGATTTGAAGGCCGGGTCTATCACAACCTTGAACGCTTGCTTGGCAGGCTTACCGACGGTCTTGTGTTTGTCTCTGACTACGAATCAGCTGCCTACGAAAGCAAGGTAGGACATCCCAAGGCCCTGAGCCGGATTGTCTACAATGGTCTGACAGCAGAAGAATTCACGCCAGTAGCCACAAACGATGATGCGGCGGACTTTCTTTACATCGGCATGCTCCGGGACCTCAAGGGACCGGATCTGTTTATCGAGGCGCTCTATAATATCCGGCTTAAGACTGGCACAGCCCCCAGGGCACATATTGTTGGCGAAGGCCCGGATGAGAACCGCTATCGCAAGATGGTCGACAACCTTGGCTTGAGCGATGCGATTACATTTCACGGCGCTTTGCCGGCTCGCGAGGCATTCAAACTGGCCAGGAACGTAGTCGTTCCATCCAGGGCAGAAGCCATGCCGTATATCATTCTGGAAACCGTTGCCGCTCAACGGCCGCTGATTGCCACGCGCGTTGGCGGGATTCCGGAAATCTTCGGCCGCTACGCTCACAGGCTCGTTGAGCCTGGTCATATCGGCAAGCTCACCGCCGCAATGGAAGAGGCCCTCACCTCCCCAGCTAAGATGGAAGCTGACGCCAAAGAGCTGCGCGGCTGTCTGGCTGAAACATTTTCCATCGACTTGATGAGCGATCGCATCACCACGCTTTATCAAGAGCTGCAGGGTGTTGCGCCAGCAGAGGGAACTGTACCTGGACGCGCAGACAGCGTTTCAGCAGTCTCCCGGGCCCAAACCGTTTACGCCAGAACGAGCAACCGATAATGAGCACACCAGCCCTCAAATCGACAGAGCCCGTTTCTTCAAAACCGGTTGAAATTGCCACAAATGGCGTTGATCAACGTTTGGAGAAAAGACTGAAACACACGGTTCAGGATGCCTCTGGACAGATTAACGTCGAGGTTTTTTCGACAAAAGATGCCAACCTGTCGGCCAACTCGGCTGCAATTGCAAAAAGTCTTGGCGGAAAAGGCGTTTCCGTTCCCGTTTTGGCTGGCCTGGTCCGTATGGCGGACATTCTGATTATCGTGGGAGCAGCGATTTTTGCAGCGGTCACGAGTGGTGAAACGGCAAATGTAAGCGTTTCGCACGTGTTTGCTGTCGGAACTGCGATTCTTTTTGCTCTGGCATTTTTTCAAGCAGCCGATGTTTACCAGGTGTCAGTCATGCGCCAGGGTCTGTCGCAACTTGGACGGATTGCAGCCGGCTGGACACTGGTGTTTGCCGTATTTGCTCTTTTGCGGACAACAACCGGAGTTGGCGCTGCTTATTCGGAAGCCTGGATAGGCGCCTGGTATGCAATGGGACTTGCGGCGCTCTGCTTTTCCAGACTTGTCGTTTATCAGCTGGTGCGAAAATGGATGACTTCCGGACGGCTGGAAAGACGTGCGGTTATTGTTGGTGGTGGAACCGCTGCGGCGGAACTGATCCGGGACCTTGAGGCTCAGCCTGACAACGACATTCGAATTTGCGGCATATTTGATGACCGCGCAAACGATAGATCTCCGCCGATTGTCGCTGGCTATCCCAAACTTGGTAACATCAGCGCGCTCGTAGATTTCGCGAGACTGGCCCGTGTCGACATGCTCATTGTCTGTATACCACTGCGCGCCGAAAAACGCGTTCTGGAGCTTTTGAAAAAACTCTGGGTTCTTCCTGTCGATATCCGCTTGTCTGCGCATACCGACAAGGCACGGTTCCGTAGTCGCGGCGCTTCTTTCATCGGAACAGTCCCGTTTGTGGATGTCGTTGAAAAACCCATTGCCGACTGGGACATGGTGGCTAAGCGCATCTTCGACCTGGTTTTCGCGACAATCGCTATTGTCACGCTCTTCCCTGTCATGATTGCGGCTGCAATCGCGATCAAGCTTGAAAGCAAGGGGCCGGTCCTGTTCATGCAAAAGCGCTACGGCTTCAACAACGAAATCATTGAGGTTTTGAAGTTCCGGTCGATGTTCACCGAAATGGCAGATCCTGACGCCAAGAAAGTGGTGACCAAGGGTGATCCGCGCGTGACAAAGGTCGGCCGTTTCATTCGAAAGACTTCTATCGACGAATTACCGCAGCTTTTCAACGTATTAGCCGGAAGACTCTCACTTGTCGGGCCGCGCCCACATGCAGTTAACGCGCATACGAACGACAAGACCTGGGACGACGTTGTCGACGGCTATTTCGCTCGCCACAAGGTAAAACCTGGTGTCACTGGCTGGGCGCAGATTAATGGCTGGCGCGGCGAAGTCGACACGCCTGACAAAATCCAGAACCGCGTTGAATGCGACGTCTACTATATCGAGAACTGGTCGATCATGTTTGATCTGAAGATCCTGTTCATGACGCCCTTCAGGCTCCTCAATACGGAGAACGCCTATTGAGTGTCCTGGCCGAAAACTATGGCGGTGCGCAATTCACGCGCGCGCCATTTGGTCCTTCGGCCAAAAGTCTGGGCAGCGGGGCATTGTGGCTTGCTGCCTTTCTTTCCGGCTTTGTAATTGAAGAACCTGCGCCGTACGAACTTTATATGGCGCTGCTCTCAGTCGTCTGGCTTGCATGTGGCCTGAAATTGCGGGGCGAATTTGGCCCGTTGATCATCTGCATGATGCTCTATACCGCCGGTGGCATCGCTTCCATACCGATGGCAAAGGAAATGGGTGACGCGATCATGTATATCGCGGTCTCCGGATTTCTGGCGATTACGTCGATTTTCTACGCCGCCATTCTGGCCGATGACCCAAACAGATTTCGCATCATCCAGAGCGGCTACACGATCAGCGCTGTTTTTGTGGCCATGATCGGTATCGCCGGATACTTTCATCTGTTTCCAGGTGCCGAATATTTCACGCTATACGATAGGGCCCGTGGCACGTTTCAGGATCCCAACGTGTTTGGTCCGTTTCTGGTCTTGCCGACTGTCATCCTGATCCAGAAACTCTTGCGTGGCCCGGTTTTCAGAAATGTTCACTTGCTCGTACCCCTGGCAATACTCCTACTCGGGATCTTCCTGAGTTTTTCGCGTGGTGCGTGGGGTGTGTTACTGGCCGCTGTTCTGCTGGTGTATTTCCTGGCCCTGGTCACGGAACAAAATTCGGGGCGGCGTGCCCGCCTTGTTTTACTTGGATTTGCGGGCGTCCTTGCTGTCTTCGCCCTGCTGGCTGCCGCCCTTTCCATCGACACCGTGTCAGACATGTTCGCGCAAAGAGCGCGTCTCGTGCAGGAATATGACGGTGCCCGGCTTGGCCGTTTTGCCCGCTATTCACTTGGTTTCCAAATGGTGATGGAACACCCGCTTGGTCTTGGTGCACTTGAATTCAACAAGTACTTCCCGGAAGACGAACACAATGTCTACCTGAAGGGGTTCACCACCTACGGCTGGCTCGGGGGAACCGTCTATATCTTCATGGCAATCTGGACGCTCTGCGCGATGGTCCCGCTTTTGTTCACGTCGCGGCCATGGACTGCATTTACCCAGTGTGTGTTTGCAGTATTTGTGGCTCACCTCATCTTGTCTGTGATCATCGATACCGACCACTGGCGACACATGTACATGCTTTATGGCCTCGCCTGGGGCATGATTGCGACAGACAAAATTGAACGCAAACGCCTTCGAAACGGCGTACGCCAATCCTTTTCCGCGTCCCGATAAAAGTCTGGGCACAACCCTTCAGGCAGCGGTAACAACCTGCTTGCGCTTGGAAGACGAACAAGCTAGGTAGGGTTCGTTCGGGCAGTAGCGCAGCCTGGTAGCGCACTTCACTGGGGGTGAAGGGGTCGTCGGTTCAAATCCGGCCTGCCCGACCAAACATTTCAATTAGTTATAGAAATTTCAATTTTCGCAGCGCTCAGAAACTGCTCAGAAACCAGTTTCACGCCCGTGAGCGATAAAACACTCACAATGATGACTAGTCACATTAATTGCCGAGTTCTCGGATGAAAATTGTCATTTTCAAACTATTGGCTACTGCAAATTGCTAGCTCGTCGCTCATAGGAAACAACGATCGAGGGGCACTTAGATGAAGTTAACCGCAAAAGCTTCCAATAAAGATCGAGATTACCTGGATTCTGCGTCTTTGCGTGTCTCGTTTAACCCAACCGTATTCCGAACTTTATCTATCGCGTCGGTGTAGGTCAGAATATCCATCTGCCGGTCTTTCTCCGGTTCGATGAGGCTGTCAATTATCTCTACAGGTTAATCGTCCGGCCTTTTTACGAGGGCCTGCTCAGAACGCACGACAGACCTAACTCATGGCTTCCGCATCCAATGGACGGGCTACAAAATGCTGGCGGTCGGCGGCAAACATGGATCCTAGCCAGATTTACTTTTCCACCTCAATCCAAGACGAACACTTCCTTCCACGGCATCGATACTTCCCGCAAATGCGAAAAGTATTACCTAGGTGTACGGAATGAACTGTCACCTATGTCTCAGGGCGGGCATATCCCAAAAGTCGGCTCTTTTAAGCGGCAACGCCAGCTATACATTCATCTCATAGTGTCGCGATGAAATTATTTTGTCTGTCTTCAAGCTTCAAAAGCTTTGCCCATCGTTAGAACGAACTACTGAACATAACTTGCGCTGATAAGACAATGTGCAGGGATTGATCAGCTTGGGCGCATTAAATTTTTCGAATTGGAAAACTGAATTTCAATTTGCAAAAACCCGATTACTTAGATTTTCCATTTTCCAGATAATAGCTTGTTTTTTAACGGTTTAATTTATTGGCACTTTTTGTGAAATTGGCCCGAGGCCTGCAACGCTCCTGTTGATTTGCGCATCTGCGCGTCCACAAAAGGAGCAATAGCATGGCTAGCTTACCCGCAACGCGTCCCATGATCGGGACGAATGACGACGATGTGTTGAACGGAACCAAACATTCAGACGTTATGTCCGGTCGTTTTGGTGACGACACCATGAAAGGTCACAACGGCAACGACGAAGTTTGGGGCGGGACCGGTGACGACACGCTTTATGGCAACAACGGCAATGACACGCTTTATGGATCCGGTGGCCCGAACCTTGTTCAAATTACCTCTGTTGAAATCACAGGAGATCACCCTGTTTCAGTCGTGTTTGAAGGTGAGACAGCGGGTTACCGAAACACCTTTGGTTATTACAAGGTGGCTGAAGACGGCAGCATCATCGATGTCGAATTCATCTGGCCGAATGCGTCCTTGCAAGGAAGTGGTGGCGACCTGATCCAGGGGCAGTCACGCGAGTTTTTGAACGTACAGGAAGGCGATAGGATCGCCTTTTTTATTATTTCAAACGGCTATAGCAGGAACAACGGCTACAGTGCTCTCGATCTCGAAAACGGAACGTTGCAGTTTCAGAACTCGGATGGATCGGTAGCGACAGTGAACAGCGACGGTCCACGCCTTTATCATATTGCTTCAGATGGTACGAAAACGCTAATCAAGTACGACCCCTACCATACAGCTGCCTATGGCAGCACGGTTGCGCTCAATCCAGACAATATCTTGCACACAACAGGCGTTTTGAAAACGGATGCGGGTACGATTACGTTGGGATTTGAGGATCTCTACAACGGTGGCGATCGTGATTTCGATGATAGCGTTTTTACAGTCGACCTTGGTCTTGCGAATGCACTTCTATTGAATGCCCATTACCAGCAGCAACTTGGCGGAAATGATCCGGACCCCGGTGGTGGAGGTCAACCGCCCGTAATCGCTCGAACCGACAACGACATCCTGCATGGAGGTGATGGCGCCGACGAACTCCATGGTCGTTCAGGAGATGATCAACTCAATGGAAACAATGGTCACGACGCTCTTCATGGCGGCAGTGGCAATGATGCACTCTATGGAAACTCAGGTGAAGACAAGCTCTATGGCAACTCGGGAGATGACGCACTCTATGGCGGCAATCATGATGACGATCTGAACGGTAATAATGGCGATGACATCCTCTTGGGTGAAAGTGGAAATGATACTTTGAACGGAGGCACCGGCAATGACAGCCTGGACGGTGGAACCGGCGACGACAGCCTTATTGGCGGGTCAGGAAATGATGTTTTGGTCGGTGGTTATGGCGACGACACGCTGAAAGGCGGTGCGGGAGTTGATCATCTCAGAGGTGGCCATAACAACGACAGCCTCTTTGGAGGCCATGACGACGACTTCTTCTATGGCGATGCCGGGAACGACTATATGCACGGTGGTCGTGGCAACGATACAGTCGATTACTCAGCCTTCGAAGTTGACCTGTCCATCTCGCTTCACAACAAGCGGGCACACGGCCAGGAGATTGGAACTGACACCCTGAAATTCATCGACAACATCGTATCAGGAGGCGGTGATGATGTTTTGAAGGGAACCTCCGGCGCAAATATCATAGATGGTGGCGCTGGCAATGATCAGATCCGCAGCCTCAGGGGGAGCGATACCCTAACAGGAGGTGAAGGTGCAGACACATTTGTTTTCCGGACATATGACCTGGTTGGTGTAGACGAAATAACGGATTTCGATATCGGTATCGATTTCCTCGATTTCAGCCACCTTGCAGGCTTCGATGACAATCAGACCTTCCTTGCAAAGCTGCAATCAACGAGCATGAACGGAGATACAACGTTGTCGGTCGATCTCAATGACAACGGGAATTACCAGGATGTCTGTACATTGAATGAGGTAGACAACCAGTCGGTCTCATCGTTGTTCGACGGCAACTGCTTCATTTTCTGACCAGGCTCAACCGGATTGCAATTTGGGAACTGCAGTCCGGTTAAAGTCAATCTGTAACGCCGAGAAATTTTGCAAAATCGAAAAGCTCAAGCCCGGCCTATGGTTCCAATCGATTCCGATTTTGCAAATAACCTTTTTACGACCAAGTTAGCAAGACTATAAAATATAATAAAAACAACGGATAAGTAGATAGTTCAAAGAAAACACTTCATTTTCAAAACTCTGAAAAGTTCTGGCATCTCTCTTGCGTGGTTCCTCCTGTCGACGAACCAACAGGAAGTGCTTAAGTGGAAATTATTCACGAAAGACCCAGCCAAAGGCTGCATTACCGGGTAACGGCGCCAATGCGCGTTACGCTCGGTGAGCAGAACTTTGATGCTGTTGACTGGGGACTCGGCGGCTGCCGGATCTCGGGTCTTTCGGGAGAGCCTCCAGAAGTTGGATCGCAGCACACTCTTTTGTGCACCCTGCCCTTCCAGGGGTTCAACATCACCTTGAAAGCAGAAGCCGAACTGATCCGGCGTGATGCCGAAGGTAACGCGGCTGCATTCAGGTTCACTCAGCTTGGGGAACGTGAAACTGCATTGATGCAGCATTTTGTTGAAGATCTCGTTCGCGGCAAAATGACGGATGTTGCAGATACAATCGTCCGGATCGATACACCGGTTACGCCGGTTCCGATCAAACCAGACCCGAACCCTGTTCACGATATTCCGGTTCGTCGCTGGCCAATTAAGCAGATCATGATGACATGTTTCTATTTTGCGCTTGGCGTCGCCGTATTCGGCTATGTCGGCGTCTATACATTCGCAACCCTCTTCCGTCTGGAAATTCAGTCGGCAGTTGTGAGCGCAGAGCGTTTGCAAATTTCTGCACCAATCAATGGACGGGTCACTGAATTACCTCACCGTCCAGGATCCCGCGTCGCAGCTGGCAGTATTATCGCTGTCATGGAAGACACAGGTCACGACACGACTTTGCAAAAGGCGAAGTCAGACTTGGCCCAGTCACGTGCGCAATTGGCGGAAACAAGAGTAGTTCTCACAGAAGAACGCCGCCGCGCTGAGGGCTACACTCTTGTTGCGAGAAACAATGTCAGACAAGCAGAATCTCAATTGGAAGGATTGGAACTTGCCAGGGACAACGCGGACCTGAAGCTGGACCGCCTTAAGATGCTTGCCAGTAAAGGGCTTGTTCGCGCCGATGATGTTGAAGCTGCTGAGCTGGAAGTCAAATCAGTCGTGTCCAACCTTGAGCGCAAGAAGATCCACATTCAGGAATTGAAGGAACTGATTGAGGGTGGAGACAGCATTCGCCTATTCACCGGCAATGCATTCGCCGGTCGTCTTGCTGAAATGGAAGCCAGGGTCGCCCGCCTGACAGCGTTGCAAGACCACTATCTGGAACTCGTTTCTGATCTTTCCATGAAAGAGACACGTCATCTTGTCCTGGCGCCCTTTGATGGCCGCGTGATCAAAACCGCTTTTGTTCCAGGAAATGTTTTGAAACAGGGCGAGTCGATGCTCGTCTTTGAAGAAATCGGCGCAGAGGCAATAACCGCATTCTTAACTCAGGAAGAAGCCCTTCAGATCCGCACAGGCAGTTCGACGAACATTTTTCTTCCAACCGAAGATCGTTGGATTTCTGCCGAAGTCACAGCGATCGACAGGACAGCCGGTTTTGTCGATGAGGTGACTGATACACATCGGTTTCGAGCACCTGACGCTAGATCGGCAAAGGTAACGCTTACGCCTGTTGTCGATGAACTGCCAGTTAGCGGTACACCAGTTACCGTATATTTTCGGCGATTTCGTAACAACATTGTATGGCGGACCTCACAACAATTCCTGGAGGCGATTTGATGCATGAAACATTGCCAACAGGACCCTACGAAGTCGACGAAATCACACATCAACCAAAGGGTTGGGCAAAGTGGACACCTTGGGCGCTTTTAAAGATCTTGCTCTATTTTGGCCTGTGTTTTGTTGGCGTAACCACATTTGAAAACGTGTTTTTCAGTCCGACGACCAAAGAGATTTCTCTGGTTATCGGATTGCTCGGAATCTGGCGGTACGGCTGGTGGTTCACACATGCGGTGCGTGCGTGGATCTACGGTCGTTTCGTCTATCCGTCGATGCGTGACGCAGGCCAAAAAGTCTGGAACGAAGGTTGGAGACCGCGCCACCTTCACTTCATGATGACCACCTACAAGGAACATCGGAATATTACCGAAAAGGTAATTCGTTCGATTTGCCGCGAAATCAAGGATGCAGGAGTACCCGGAACCATCTGGCTAGGCTCCGGAGACAAGTTTGATGAGGACCTGATTTCAGATCTGCTTTTACGAGAATGCTCCGATCTGGATATCACGCTGCACGTCGTCCGGCAGAACCAGCCCGGCAAACGCTTGGCTATTGGCCTTGTCCTCAGGGCCATGAGCCGTGGGGACGTTGAAAATGATGACCTGATCATCTTCATGGATGGTGATTTCATCCTGGCAAAAAACGCTGTGGGTGCCTGTTTGCCACTATTCAAACTCCATCCGGATTTGCAGGCGTGCACCACAGATGAAGAAGTGCTGTGTATTGGTCCTCGCTGGATAGCCAACTGGTTGACCATGCGCTTTGCACAACGCCGGTTGGCCATGCAGTCACATTCTCTGTCAGGCAGAGTCCTTACATTGACTGGGCGCATGTCCGTATTCAGGGCGAACCATCTCCTGCGATTGAAGTTCATCCGCCTCCTTGAAGCAGACCACCTGGAGCATTGGCTCTGGGGAAAATTTCGGTTTCTCTCCGGCGATGACAAAAGCACCTGGTATTACATGCTGCAATCGGGTTGCCGCATGCTCTACGTACCGGACGCCATGGGTTATACGGTTGAGGTGATTGAAGGCTCAGGGCTGGACAGGATGGTTCAGAACTTCCGGCGCTGGTCTGGAAACATGTTACGCAATGGTACCCGGGCACTTGCGCTCGGCCCTGGTCGGATGCCATTTTTCATTTGGTGGTGCCTTCTCGATCAGCGTGTATCCATGTGGACAATGCTGGTCAGCCCAGTGCTCGCCGTGAGCACATCGGTGCTCTTTGATCCGTTCTATATTTTTGGATATGTGGTTTTTATTTGCATCACACGCATGTTGCTTTCCTTGTTTCTCTTTCGATATGCGCGCAAGGTTGATCTCAGCTATCCATTCATTCTCTACTTCAACCAGCTGATAAATGCCTCGGTTAAAGTCTACTGTATCTTTCGACTTTCCAAGCAACGTTGGTCGAACCGCGGCGATCAACGCGCTGGCGAGGGTGACGGTTGGATGGCAACCTTGCAGAACTGGATGGCGAGCTATCTCACCCTGCTTTATGTCACCACTTTGTTCATTGGCGTTTGCTTGATGGCCGGCCTTATCGATCCTCCGAGCGTTCGCATGATTTCGTACATTCTAGGGCTTTCGGCAACCGCGTGAACTATCTGATCTGGCCTTCCCATTTTGCAAATATCTCTTCCTATATCTGGAACTAGATTTCTCTCTCATATTGAAAAAACATCTTTAAGTTATTGTTTTATTGAATTTTTTACTTGTGATCTTAGTTGGCCCCGATCTTGTTTTCTATACCTCAACATTACAGCTGGGGGTCCATTAGATGAGATTGAAACCAAAGCTCTACACCGCCACTCTTGCTATCACCGGTCTGTTCGCCCTCGCTCCAGTTGCGTTCAATTTTGTGGTTGATGCTTTCAACCACAACAAGCTGGTCGACCTGGATCTCGATAAGCAGGAAATTAGCGTCAAGGCGCATTATCCGCTCTACAAAATGATCGAATACCCCAACAAGAAAGCCCCTACGGTAATCTTGGGAGACAGCCGGGCACGGGCATTGCAGGACAGGTACTGGCAGGAACTGGGCCGGGATGATGTCTATAACTTTGCCTACGGTGGTGCCACCGTCTACGAGATCTATGACACATTCAAATACCTGCGCGACACTGTCGAGCTAGACACGCTGATCATCAGCCTGCCACTACGCAGTATGGATGCCCGCTTCAAGGGCGGCATGAACCGGGTCCCGGAAGCCATTTCCCTGGCGAACGACCCCTTTGCCTATTACACAAATTGGTTTGTTGCCAAAACCGGCTGGGAGCTATTGAACGATCGCTTTCCAGCCGCCTTCGAAATGGCAAGATCCATCTCGTTTTGGCCCGTACAAGAAGCTGATGCTGCCGATTTTTCTGCTCTCAGTACACTGAGCGTCGAAGCTCTTCTCGATCCCTCTCTTTGTGATGAATGTGCTCTTACGACCCCAAACGGAACTTTGGTTCTGCCAGCATTGCATCGCTATCACGGACCGGGCTTTGGCCAGTGGGCCCGCTATTGGCCCGAGATCACAATCGAGCGTGAACTACCTCAGCTTTTTGCCAAGCAGGTAGGTACCAACGGGGCCGCTGACTGGCGGAGATTCAAACAGTCCGATGAGCTTTGGGCAATGGTTGAGGAGATCGCGACCTGGTGCGAGGAAAACGATGTCAGATTGTTGTTTCTGGTTCCCCCAACCATATCGGAAATGCAGCGTCGAATATCTGATTTTGGCCTCACATCGGCGAACCACAAATTTCGTGAAAGACTGTCTGCGCTCGCACCGGTTGTCGATCTTGATTTCGACGCACCCTTCTCCCGTGATCTGGCGAATTTCACCGATGCCTATCACTTTGGGTCTGACCCTGCCCGCAAAATTGTCGGAGAACTTCTTCTCCTGACGGACCGAGATCACGACAGAATTGCGGAAGCCATCAGTCGTCGTGAGGGCCTCGTCTGCCCGGTGAACAAACAAGACATTACGCAATCCCACAGCGAAGGAACTTTGACCCTGCTTGAGGGTGTTTCCTGCAGAGTTTGGAGGCGGACAAATGGCTAGGAAGACCAATGAAACTGAAAGCACCCTGCTCTGCCTGATCGGATTTGCAATCGGCGCAACCCTTGCCGCCTTCTTTACCGGCACATCAAATGGTGGCGACCTGGTTCCAGAGAAAATCGAGTGGCTGTTCGACAGTTCGGAGCTAACGGTGCGCCAGTGCTGGAAAGAAGAATTCGAAACAACCCCTGAAACTGAGGTGTTGCAATGAGTAAGACATCCGTCAAGCAACCACTTTGGAAATTGATACTGCTTGGGTCCGTTTTTGGTCTCGCAGGAGCTATTGCTTTTTCAGGTGATATGGTGCCCAGTTCGACCAAATCCGAGCGTATTGACCCGACAATTGAAGAAATGATCAAACAGGCGCGCGGACTGCAAAAAGTCGGTCGCTGGGAAGCTGCGGCAGATTTGCTGACGCAACTCGCAAACGATGGTCATCCGGTTGCACTCTACCATCTCGGTCGAGCCTACAAGAACGGGTGGGGTGTGGAAGCTGATCATGAGCAATCCCGTTTCATTTTTATGGAGGCGGTTCGGTATTCCTTCGCCTTCAGAGGTGAAACTGCCTACGAACTGGGGCGCCTGTTCCAGCGTTCATCTGGCGAGAGATGCGCTGAAATCGCCCTTCAGTGGTTTAACAAGGCACTGTCCTGGGACTATCCGAAAGCGCACGTCCAGCTCGCCAAGCACTACGAGCGCGGCATCGGAGCAGAACGTGATCTGGCAAAAGCGTTCTTCCACTACGAAAAGGCGGCAATTGCCGGCTATCCCTCTTCAACCATCAATTACGCCCGCATTCTCCTGACCGGTCGGTATGGTTCCACTGCCAATCCTGAAAAGGCATTGTACTGGGCCGAGCGTGCGATTGAAGGTTTGGAGAAAAAGGCGCGAGACGGTTCAGCCAGTTCAGCCAAAACCCTCGGCCGGATATTCCGCGACGGTGAATTTATGGCAACAGACCGGGACCTGGCGAAAGACTGGTTTTTGCGCTCTGCGGATCTCGGCGACGCCGGGGCGATGCATGACCTTGGCCAGATGCTCATAGCAGGAACGCCCGGAAAAACTGGCATTCAGGAAGCCCTTAAATGGTTGCGGCTAGCTGCAATGGCTGAGCACGGCGGAGCCTTGACCGCATTGGCTCGATTTCATCTCAAGAAGAAGTTCGGCCTGGATCCGACGAGTGCAGTTGAGCTTCTGGAACGTGGTGTTGCCGTAGGACATCCAGGTTCGATGGAGGAGCTTGCCAAGCTTTATGCAGAAGGCCGGTTCGTCAAAAAGGACCGAAACAAAGCTCTTGAACTTGCGAAAAAGGGTGCTGATCGCGGTCACCAAGGCAGCACCCGCTTCTTGAAGGATCTTCAATCAATTGACGAAGCCAACGTCACCACAATTGAGCGGTCCACACAACATAAACACAGCAAGAAGGAGGGCTGAGTGATGGTCTTTAGTTCCCTGGAATTCATGTATCTGTTTCTGCCTCCCGTGTTGCTTGTTTATCTTTTATTGCGTCACTGGGAATGGGAAAACGGCATAATCTGGTGGCTAACCATCGCCTCCCTGGTGTTCTACGCATGGTGGACACCAGTATACCTGCCCCTGCTTCTTGGATCGGTTGTCATCAATTTTGGCTTCCATCGGGTTTTGCGACAGGTTCGGGACCGCTTTATTCTTATTACTGGAATAGCGTTCAATCTGTCCTTGATAGCGGTCTTCAAATACGCCGATTTCTTCATCGGCAACGCAAATCTGATCGCCGGTGCGGATATTCCGCTGATGCGGCTCGTGCTTCCGCTTGCGATTTCATTTTTCACGTTTCAGCAGATCGCGTTTTTGATCGATACCTACAAGGGCGAAATTTCAGAATGTGATTTTCCCCGCTACATGCTTTTCGTGGTGTTTTTTCCGCAACTGATCGCGGGACCCATCGTGATGCAGAAGGAAACAATTCCGCAATTTCGACTTCCGGTTTTTCGAAACAAACTTGTCTTGAACTTCGCTGTTGGCGGGACTCTCTTTGCCATTGGCCTTTTCAAGAAAATCGTGTTGGCAGATGGAATTGCACCTTACGCGAACAATGTATTCGGTCTGGCGGAGACAACAGGTGGCGTTCCCTTTGAAGCTGCGTGGATCGGTGCACTCGCCTATACTTTCCAGCTCTATTTCGATTTTTCCGGCTACTGCGACATGGCGCTTGGCCTGGCACGCCTTTTCGGTATTCGCCTACCGGTAAATTTCAATTCCCCTTACAAGGCGACAAGTATCTCGGATTTCTGGCGCCGATGGCACATCACCTTGTCACATTTCCTGCGGGACTATCTGTATATCCCATTGGGAGGCAACCGCACCGGGCCGGCTCGTCGTTACGCCAACCTGATGATCACAATGCTGCTTGGCGGATTGTGGCATGGGGCAAGTTGGACCTTTGTTTTCTGGGGCGGCCTGCACGGAGCATACCTGGCAATAAACCATGGCTGGTCTGCCCTTTCGGAAAAAGGATATTTGCCAAACATTCTTCCTAAGCCTGCTGGGCAATTCCTGAGCAGGAGTGTGACGCTGCTTGCAGTCGTTGTTGCGTGGGTCTTTTTCCGTGCGGAGAGTTTTTCTGGCGCCAGTAATATCCTGAAAGGGATGACGGGTCTTTCGACAGTCTATGAGCCCAAATTATGGGAAGGCTTGGTAACTGGAACGGCTCCTGTTTGGGCAATGCTGATCAGCTTTGCTGCGATCGTATTCCTGCTGCCGAATTCCATCGAATTTACTGAGAAATACAATCCGGTACTCGGGCTTAAAAAGTTTGTAGCGCACCGCCGTTCAAAGGGCTTCTTGCCAGTTCGCTGGCAACCGACAGCCGGTTGGGCTGCGGCAGTGTCGGTGCTCTTCGGTGTTGCTCTCCTTCAGACCTACCGTTTGGCCGAAATGACCGAATTCATCTACTTCAACTTTTAGGAAGGCGGAATGAATGCGCAATTTAACACCTCTCTCAACGGCTTTGTTTGTTTGCCTCGCCTGTGATGCAATCGCGGCGGAAACCAAGGCTGTGCCCGGCCAGCTGAACTTACCCGCTCATGGCCTTAGCGTGTCCCTCGATACCGGAAATGTCTCCAGACACGGGATTTCAGGCCAATGCGTCGAAACGGTTTCAAGGTCTTCAGGCAATTCGCTTGTCGTGACAAGGACCCCGGGAGACGACCAGCCGACCATAACTGTGAATGGTGTTACCCGAGAGTTAAATACTGACCGGATAGGTAGAGCCCGTATCGGAGGTCTTCGTCTCTCTCCAGATGCATCGCTGGTACACCTAAGAACCTGGAAAACAGGTCAAAAACAAATTGAACTACTGCTCGATGGACAGGTTCAATTGTCCTGGAAGCGGGGCACCTCTGTCAAACTTCTAAGAGCAAACGAGAAGGACCTTTACTTGCTCGTGGCAGCAAGTGGAGCGCCTGCACAACTGCAAAAATTTCAAAGAATATCAGACGGTTCAGTTGTTCAAACGCCGGAACCGTTCCTGGATTTCGAAGGCTGCCAGATCGATCGTCTGCGACTGATTTCAAACGTTGCGTGGAGCAAAATGGCTTGTGACGCAGGGCGAGGTTCCGGAATTTTCAAAACGCCCTTGAAACAAGGCGAAATTGGTCGATCATTGTTTTCCGATGATCGGGCAGAGTTCATTGCGCTTCCCAGACCCGACAGCAACAAAAGGGCTGTTCCGGTCGCCGTTGTAACCGGTAGTCCCGCAGCGCTTCAATTTTTTTACGCGGTTACCGGGCTGCTTTTGAGCCAGACTGGAGAGGTGCGTGCTTGTTCCTCGGATGCGGAAGGGCTGCAGAGCTGGAACCAGAGTTATCGACTACGCGCGCTGAGCCTTCTGTTTCGTAAAACGCAGGCACCAATTTTTGCTGCTTTGGCTCGCAAATCCCTGAAACTCACCCTCGCCTCTCGTGACAAGGGAACCAATCAGTCGACGAAGTCGTGTGGATGGAGTTCCAAAATCTATTCAAGGGGAGATGGAAGTGGTTTGAAGTTGATGATCAATCAAGCGGTAATTGCAAATGCCCTGACTGCTGGCTGTGAAGACCTTGCCGACAACTGCCCCACTGCAATCCAATCGGAAATTCAGAAATCTAATCGCTGCCTGGCACAATTATTTGAAGAAAACTTCGATGAGGCGAACAATTTATATCGCATATCCAAAGACATAGATTTCCGCTTTTCAGGCAAGATTGCACCCTGGAACTGGCAGATATCGTTCGCTGCTCTTTTGAACAATCTGCCAGACCCGCACCTGAAATCTCGCGCAAAGGAAATGGTACAAAACTTCCAGAATGAATGGTCGCAAAACGATAAGGGGAGTCTTTGGCGATATTGGCCGGAAGCCTACTATCTGGATAAGGGTTTTTCAGAAGAACAGATCGGCGAGGAACGCTTTGAAGATACAGGTCATGCCGGGATCAGTCTCTTGAGCCTGATACAGTTTGAGGACGCATTTTCCCCTAAATTGATAAGGTCTGTGCAAGATCGCGTGACACATCTTTTGTCCTTCGGCGAATTACCCCCGCGTGATCTCGATGGTCAGGGGCCCAGAGACGCTCGCTGGTATGTGTCTGGCGGTTGGGCGGATTTTGCCTCGCAAGCATTACGCAAAGCGTATGCCGCTCCAGTCCCGTCGAGAAATTCTGCCGATACGATCTATGCCTATGCACGATTGTTTGACCCTGCTGCGGCATTTGACTTGAAAATGGACGTCTATCTTTGCGTTGAAGAATGCAGGTTTGATCGAGAGTTCTCGTTTGACAATTGGCAAAGTTTCATGACCTCCAACCCACTTTTTCTTGTTCATGACACTGCGGTGAAGGTCAAGTTGGCTACACCTTCCACTACCACCATGAATCAACTTAACATTCAAAACCAATGAGCAAAGATGGACAGAGCAGCTTACCTAAGGTTTCCTGTTATAGTCGTCGGTTGAGGGAAGGAAAATCCATGGCGAAATGGATCCGGGACTTAAGTCACGACACGACGTTTTGGCTCGTTTTGGTTTTCATGTCTGTCTCAGCCGTCTCTGCATATGTCTTTGCAGTGGACTTCGGTCAAAGAGCACAAACTGTGGACCTTTCTGCTGCGGCCAAAGCGCAATCGGATCTTCTGACGGCCACCCGTTCCTTTTACTCGCGCGAAGTTGTCGACAAGCTCAAGTCATCAGACAACGTTACCGTTAGCCATGATTATCATGGCAGAAAACTAACAATTCCCGCACCCGTCTCCATGTCAATTGCGCTTGAAGACGAGCTTAGAAACAGCGGTGCGAGTAGCGGAATACGTGTACTTTCCAAATATCCCTGGCCCTGGAGAGATGAACGTGAACTTGACGCGTTCGAAATCGAAGCACTTGAAGCGCTTGAACAAAAGCCTGATCAGCCGTTTCAACGACTGGAACAAAGAGGCGATGAAGCTGTCTTCCGTAGCGTGACACCCATTCGCATGGAGGAAAGCTGCGTTGCCTGTCACAACGCTCAGCCCGAGTCACCCAAGTCAGACTGGAAAGTTGGAGATGTCAGGGGGCTGCAGGAAATTACTATTCCCGCCAGCGCGCTGAACAGTGCAAGCGCTACTTCAGTCAACAATTTGATTATCCTGCTTGCAGTCGCTTTCGCAGCGGCCATCTTGCCCACTTTTATCCTGTCCAGACAAAGAAGACGGGCGATCCAGCGTGTAGCGGACCTGGCTGAAACTGAACGTTTGAAAAATCAGGCGTTGGAGATAGCTATCCATCGTGCGGAGGCTGGCGAAGCACAGGTTGGTGCGATTTTGGACACCATGCTGGATGGCGTTCTCACAATCCTTCCATCAGGTGAAATAACGAGTGCCAATCGGGCGGCACTGACAATGTTTGGCGCAGAGAACCAGGAAGACCTGTGCGCAAAACTCATTTGCAGCATTCTGCCAGTAACGGCTAGTTCGGATCTACCTTTTGACTGTTGTTCGGGACGTAGCTCCAGCACACAGTCTACTGGTAGACGCCTGGAAACCACCGCGCAACGCCTTGATGGGAGCGAATATTCTGTCGAATTTACCTTGTCTGAAATCGTTGATGAAGGTGAGAAAACCTATACCGCAATCTTGCGCGATCTGACTGACCAGAAGGCGGCTGCGCAAAAGCTGAAACAAGCGGAAACCCGACTTGTTGACGCAATTGAGTCGCTCCCCGACGGGTTCGTTCTTTATGACGCTGAAGATCGGCTCGTCCTATGCAACAGTAAATACAAGGAATTCTACAGTCGTAGCGCTGATCTAATAGAACCCGGCCAGAAATTCGAAGACATTATCAGAGGTGGGGCGGCGAGAGGCCAATACCAAGTTTCAAAAGAGGTGCTGGAAGACTGGGTTTCCCTGCGAATGGAACGACACCGTAATCCAGGGGCCACGATGGAGCAGCATCTGGACGATGGCCGTTGGCTGCGCGTGATGGAAACCAGAACGAGCGAAGGTGGACTTGTTGGTTTCCGCGTCGACATTACTGAACTGAAAAAACGGGAAGAAGAGTTAAAGCGAAGCGAAGATCTCCTTCGAAATGTCGTTGATGCGTCATTTGACGGGGTCGTTGTAATGAATGGAGATGGGATCGTTCTTGACTTTAGTCCTGCTGCTGAGGAGGTGTTCGGGTGGTCTTCAAAGGAGCTCATCGGTCAAAAAATGTCCGATTACATCATACCGGACAGGTACAGAAACGCCCACGACGGTGGCCTCGCCAAATTTCTGAAAACCGGCGAAGGTCCTGTTCTGGGAAAAAGGATTGAAATTGAGGGATTGCACAAGGATGGTCATGAAATCATCGTTGAGCTTGCTATCCGTCACAACCGCGGCGCGGAAGGTCCCCTCTTTCTTGGGTATGTTCGGGACATAACGGAACGACGTGCTGCAGATGCTGCACTAAGAATTGCCAAGGAGAAAGCTGAAGCGGCGAACGAAGCCAAGGCCAAATTCCTTGCTATGATGAGCCATGAAATCCGAACGCCCATGAATGGTGTTCTGGGAATCTTGAGCCTGTTGCGCGATACCGATCTGAATCCTGCTCAGAAGGCTTATGTCAAAACTGCAAGGGAATCCGGCCGTTCCCTCCTGGGACTGATTAACGACATTCTGGATTTTTCAAAGCTTGAGGCTGGCCGCATGGAGCTGGAGCGCGCGCCTTTCCGTTTGAAAAGCCTGGTCAAGAGTGTTGTGGAGCTGTTTCTCCCGACCGCGCAGAGCAAGGGATTAGGGTTATTTCTCAACTATCCAGATGAATTGCCGCAAAATGTGGTTGGGGATGCTGGCCGTCTTCGCCAGGTTATTTTGAATTTGGTTTCAAACGCGATCAAGTTTACCGAACTTGGGTCGGTTGAAATATCGGTTTCAATTGTCAAAGAGGACCCGCACCAACCCACTTTCAGGTTTGCGATCAAAGACACCGGCATTGGCATTCCCCAAGACAAGCAAGGTGCCTTATTTGCGGAATTTGTGACTGTTGATAGCAGCTATACGAAAAGACAGTCAGGAACCGGACTGGGGTTGGCGATATGTAATCAGATTGCACATCTCATGGATGGTGAACTCTCACTGGAGAGCCTGCCGGGCGCCGGTAGCACTTTCCATTTTACAATTCCGATCACCTTGGCTGATGACCAGACACCTATGGTGGAGGATCTCTCTAAATCTGCTGAAACCGAATTCCCGGAAGGCCTGGTAATCTTGCTCGCGGAGGACAATGCGACCAATCAAATTGTTGTCAGCCATACGTTGCAAAAGGTCCGCTGCGATATAGATATCGCCAATAATGGGAAGGAAGCCGTTAAGGCAGCCCAGAACCGGGACTATGATTGTATCTTGATGGATATTTCCATGCCCGAGATGGACGGCATCGAAGCAACGAAACGGATCAAGTCCAGTCGCAGAAACACAGAAACGCCAATTATAGCGTTGACCGCCTACTCATTGCGGGGCGATCGGGAGCGTTTCATTGCATCCGGGATGACTGACTTCCTGGCAAAACCGGTCGAAAAGCAGGACCTGCTTGCGTGCATCTCAAAGAATGTGCGCCATCGCTTGTCGATCCAGGGCGAAACGCATCTCGATACAGACGGTAACTCCCTTCTGGCTGCGCGTGAAATTCTCAGTACAATGCCGAGGGATCTTCAGGAGAAGCTGCTCCTTCAGTTTGTCGAGGACACAACGAAGAGACGGGAAGCTGCTCAAAAGGCCGTGGATGCCAATGACCTGGAGACGCTTGAACGCGCAACTCACGCACTCAAGAGTGTTGCCGGTACTTTTGGAGCGAGCGAACTTACGATCATTGCAGCTGCAATCAACTCCCTTGCTCGCGACAATAAATCGATAGCGGCCATGTCGAAAATAGATGAGCTTGAGGTGATATGTGACCGTACGTTAGGGGAAGTGAAAGCTTTAGCTGACGAGATGGGTATCGAATTATCTTTCAATACTTGATTGATTTGGCCGGATCCGGAGGAGCTCAAATTGAAAGTTCTGATTGTTGAAGATGCTCTGCCTCTGGCGACTGTTTATGGTCACCAGCTCTCACGAGCAGGTCTCGATACGCTTCATGTCGAGACCGGTCAGGAAGCATTGACAAGGCTGCGCAAAGGCGGGATCAGCGTCGTACTTCTGGATTTGCAATTGCCAGACATGAGCGGTCAGGAAGTAATGACCGCAATACGAGACCAGCAGCTTCCTGTCACCGTTGTTGTCGTCACCAGCTCCGGATCAATCAAGACTGCTGTCGAAGCCATGCAGGCCGGGGCATACGACTTCCTTGTGAAACCCGTCGCGGAAGAACGGCTGGTGACAACAACGCGTAATGCACTTGAGCGCGAGACGCTTACAGAAGTCGTGGAAGAAGTAAGAAAACCCTCTGGAATCAAGGCCAATCATGGATTTGTTGGATCGTCCCTTCCCATGACGGCCGTCTACAAAATGATTGAGAGCGTTGCCCGCTCGAATGCATCTGTTTTCATTACGGGTGAAAGCGGAACAGGCAAGGAAGTCTGCGCTGAAGCCATTCACAAATCGAGCCCGCGGGTAAAACGACCTTTCGTCCCGTTGAATTGTGCAGCCATACCGAAGGATCTGATCGAGTCCGAGATTTTTGGCCATATCAAAGGGGCCTTCACCGGTGCCACGTCCGATCGGGATGGCGCTGCTGCCAGAGCTGACGGCGGCACACTGTTTTTGGACGAAATCTGCGAATTGGAATTGAATCTTCAAGCCAAGCTCTTGCGGTTTTTGCAAAGTGGCACAGTTCAAAAAGTTGGCAGTGATAGTGTGAACAAGGTCGATGTCCGTATCGTCTGCGCGACCAATCGGGATCCGCTTGAAGAAGTAGAAGCCGGACGCTTCCGAGAGGACCTCTATTATCGTCTGCACGTTTTGCCGATTGGTCTGCCTCCGCTAAAGGCTCGTGGTGCAGATATTCTTGAACTTGCACGTCATTTTCTGTCTCAGTTCGCCAAGGAAGAAAACAAGGAGTTTGACGGGTTCTCGGTGGAAACCGAAGAAATGCTGATGGAACATAGCTGGCCGGGAAACGTACGTGAGATGCAAAATACAATCAGAAACCTGGTGGTCCTGAATGATGGACCAATCGTGGAAACTGATATGCTATCAACGTTGAGTGGCCGTACACCGATACCGCCGCGAGCACCCAGAGGTGTACCTCTGCAGCCTTTGCCAGTTCATCATTATTCGCCGTCCCCTGGCGTAACTGGTTCGGATAGCTGGCCGAATATTACTCTTTCACTAGGCCAACCATTCGACACGTTGGAAAGACAGTTGATTGAAGCAACTATCGAGGCCTGTGGCGGAAGTCTGCCCAAGACGGCCCGTGTCCTGCAAGTCAGTCCGTCGACCCTTTACCGAAAGAAAGAAATTTGGGCTGCACAGGAAGCGGCTGAGGTGGAAGCCAATACGGATGGTTTGCCAGAAGTTGTTGAAATGGCAGAAAACTAGCCGCGGGTTAGCGGCTGGTTTTCCCAGATTCAGGTCTGTTTCCGATCTACTTTGCCAGAACCATTTCAGCCATGCCAATCGCAGCAACATGAGAGGTGATCGGCGTTTTCCCCTTGAGCATCGACTGACATACCTCTTTTCGTGGCATTGTCAGTAAAGTCGCCTCTTCCAGGTCACCTGAATTTGCTTCGCATAACTTGATGACGTGGCAAGCAATAAAGACATGGGCGACAGCAATTTTTTGATTGCCATGAAGGACCATGCTGGGACCGGTTATCCACTTGCCACCACCGTATCCGGTTTCTTCCAGGAGTTCCCTGCGAGCAGAAAACTCCGCGTCTTCGCCAGGATCAATCTGACCTCCAGGCAGCGTGAGGCACACTTCTCCCACCCCGTGCTTGTACTGTCGCAATATGAGGACCTCATCTTGTTCGGTGACTGCATAGATGGTTGCAAACGACGGAAGGTCTATCTGATAGTAGTCATCCACGATCCGGTTGTCGGGCAAACAAACGGTTTGTCGCATTACACGCAGGCGATTGCTTGCTTCAAAAACCTTTCGGCTGTCGACAAGTAACCAACTGTTCGGGTCTTCACATTTTTGGCGTGCGGCTCCCATCTCAGACCTCCTCAAGCCGCGACTGATGCAATGCGATCCTGTATTCTTGACCCGTTAAACAGCGCTTTTCGTAGCTTAATATCTGGCTAACGTCAGCTGGACCACCAACCTGTGAGACGATGTCTCCATTTGAAAAAGAGTTGCACAGAGGCCCGGCAAAGCCGTTTGCAGACCTTGTCGTGAGATAGCAGATTATCCGAGCAGACTTGTGTCTTTTGATTATGTGGTTTTGAACCATCGCGCTGGTAAAGGAAGCCGGCATGATAAGCAGGCTCGTCGCCGTATCGCGGTAGACAGTATGGTTCGGAAACCGAGCGCGAAACTCGTCAATGATGATTGCGAGTTCCTTATGTTCCTTTTCCCATTCCAGATATTCGTTGGTCTGCTTGATTGAGCTGTGCACACCGGCAATGCAGATGCGCAAGCAAGCCGAACCGCAATCGATCATTGGGCCAAGTTTATTTGAATAAGAACTCTTCTGAATTACCTTGGCGACGAACTCATAAAGGTCGTCCGAAAAGTCGTGTTCATGGCGGATCATAACTTCGTTTTGAACCCAGAGTTCCGATCCGGATTCCGAGAATACCCCGGAAAACGCACGACGCATTCTTGAAGGAACACGTAACATGACTTCGTTGTAGTTAGCACGACCAAAGAGATAACAAGGGCGCAGTTTTGCGAAATCGAGTAGGTAAGCCGCAAATGCGTGATCCAAGTGGCCGTGGTCGTTGGTTGTCAATGCGTCCAGGTCGAACAAAAATACATCGTTCTTCGGTATTTCCTGGGAAATGACCGGTCCGGTAACGCGTCCGACCGGGGCGAATACTGGTTTCGGAAACATGTCTGCTCCTCCTTTTTAAATCCTTGGGAGAAACATTTGCAAAGACTTGGCCATTCCCGGAATTCGGCGGAGATGAAAAATTAAGACAAATAATACAACAAGTTAGTAGTTTCCTTTATTTTCGACATGTTCATTATCGGAAAGCGTAATTCGCGAAACGGCAAGGTCAAATTTTGAATTCGCAAACTCAGATCCCTTTCAAATTCCGAGGGTCCCATGCTTTATAAATATTACCCTGTGCAGCTTTCGTTCCGGCGCCAACCTCTTGTTACGAAAATTGGTTCTGGTCGGGATTTGCAGGGTTGCATTCAAATTATCTAAAATTGGAAATATCGTTCTCATATTTGAAAATAGCCGACATAGTGCTTACTGCCCATTTCTCCGTAACACATTGTTTTTAAAAAATTTTATTGATTAAGTACAATTTGGCACGCTCCTTGTTAGTTGAAGTCCAGAACAACATTTCTGGGAGCGATTAGATGAATATGTACATCGGGAATATCAAGGCCGCCCAAAAAGTCGCCGCTGTTCAATGCAAATTCGTTGAACCGAAAGTGGCAATCAGCGTAATCGGTCTTGGATATGTTGGCGCGGTGTCCCTCGCCTGTCTCAGTTCCCTGGGCCATAGGGTTATTGGCGCAGATATAGATGAGCAGAAGGTCGATTCCATCGCCTGGGGAAATAGTCCCATTCATGAAGATCAACTGGCTGATCTTTTGACACGTGGTGTTTCTGAAGACCTTTTGTCCGCAACTACGAATTTGAAGAGAGCCGTCAGGGAAACAGATGTGACGTTTGTATCTGTAGGCACACCGACCAGCGAGGATGGTGGTTGTGACACGCGTGCGATCAAGGCGGTCGCCAAGGGGATCGGCGAAGCGCTCGCTGCAAAGAATGAATTTCACGTTGTGGTTCTGCGGTGTTCTGTACCTCCAGGCACAACGCTTGAAATTATGAAGCCGGTTATTGAACGCTACTCTGGCAAAGTTGCAGGCGAAGACTTTGGGATTTGTTTTAATCCGGAGTTTCTGCGGGAAGGAACTGCCGTTGCTGATTTCCATGCCCCACCAAAAACCGTCATTGGTGTAACCGATCCAAAAACAGCGCGTGTTCTGGCGGACATCTATTCACCGGTCGATGAAACCCCGATTGTCACTTCGGTCGAAGTTGCCGAGCTAGTCAAATATGTCGATAACGTATGGCACGCCACCAAAGTCTGCTTTGCCAATGAAGTCGGGCGTCTGTGCAAGCCGATGGATATCGACAGCCATGCTGTGATGGACATCTTTGTTCAGGACACCAAGCTAAATCTTTCTCCCTACTATCTGAAACCCGGCTTTGCGTTCGGAGGTTCCTGCCTGCCAAAGGAAGTGCGGGCAGTAAGCCATCTGGCATCGACACTTGGGGTCGATGTTCCCATGATTGATGCACTAATTCCTTCCAATCAGGAGCAGATTGACCAGGCCGTCGCGCTTGTTGAACAGACGGGAGCGAAAAAGGTCGCCATCCTCGGCGTTGCCTTTAAACCCGGCACTGATGATTTACGGGAAAGTCCTGTCCTGGAAGTGATCGCTGAGCTTAAGAAACGAAATATCGAGGTATCAGCGTATGACCCGGCCATCCAGCCTGGCCCGCACATTGAGCAACAATTTGAATACATGCGCTTCGCCGCGCCACACCTCAAGGCAGTCGTTGAATGCTTGCCGGAATTCATGAAAGAGGCGCCGGCTGACGCTATCCGCGAAGCCGACGCGATTATCATTTCACAAAACCTTCCGGGTCTCCGGAGTGTGTTGAAATCCAAGAAGGAAGAGACAGTGATTGTGGACCTCGTCCGCATATCAGCTCCCCTCCCTGCAACTTCCAACTATACCGGCATAGGCTGGTAGGACCGCACACTCCCGTCCGCTCCCTTTCCTCCCCATCACCCACTCGTGAAAGGGGGCGGAACTCTTTAGCAACGTTACGAGTGGTGATCGAATGAGCCGTCGAATGGCGCGAAATCCCGAACGCACGGCAGACCGAACTCATGCCTTCCCCATCCAATAGACGGGTCACAAAACGCAGGCGTTCCTCCATGACGGACACTTCCATCCACGGCATCGACACCTCCCGCAAATTCGAAAAGTGTTACCTATGTCTCCGGAACGTTCTGTCACCTATGTCTCAGGTCGGGCAACGATTGATTTTGCTGTCTATTTTACTCTTCCGCACCATAGAATTCTGATTGAAAAAGCTGCTTGGCACGCGCTCGGTACGGTAGCCGCATGCGTGGTGATCTATGGTACACGCAAGAACACAAACCTGGCCCAATTCAGAAGGCAGGGTTCCCTGCATTTTTCAAAAGTTTCCAGCATCACAAAATCGCTCAAGAATGGGTGTGGCAAAAAGAGCGTAAGAAATCACTTGCAGGCCTATGCTTGGCACAGGTCAACGGATTTGGTGCAGTCAACCGAAGCAGCTCCCGGATATCCAATGCGCCCAATATTGCTGGTCCGAACCCTAAGCCTCTGGTTGAAGTCGTTTTTTCTCGTCTTGCACTGAACGTGACGACTTCAACCAATTGATCAAATCTACTTCGTTCATGGGTTTTGCGAACAGGTAACCCTGAAGAATATCACACCCCAAGCGTTCAAGTAGCTGCGCCTGATGTTCGGTTTCAATGCCTTCGGCAGTAATCTTGATTTGGGAGGCGCGCCCGATTTCAATAAGGGCGCGCAGAAAGCCTTCACTCGGCAGCTGCATCCCCTTCACGCCAGCAACCAACGATCTGTCGAGTTTGAGACCATCGGGTTGCAAACTTAAGAGAGACGTAATCGAGGCATGCCCTGTACCGAAATCATCGACTTCAAGCTTCACACCTCGCTCGCGCAGGCCATCCAGCACCAAACCTAATTCCCTGTGAAAGGTGTCCAGATCGACAGTTTCCAGCACTTCGAAAACCAGCTGACACAGGAAGGGTCCGAGCGCATCAATATCATCAAGAAGACATGGATCTTTAAGCCGCTGAAGACCCACGTTTACGGCAACCTGGGGGATTGGCAAGCTGGCTTCGTATAACCTCAGCACGGTTTCCGAGGTAAGCTGAAGAACCCTCCTGTCGATTTCCCCTTCCAGCCCGATTTCCCTGGCAACAGGTAAAAACTCGACCGGCGGCACAATCCCAAGCGTCGGATGATGCCAACGAACAAGGGCCTCCAGTCCTACAAGCTCACGGTCATGAGCGCTTACTTTTGGCTGGAAGTGAAGGATAATTTGGTCCTCATTAAGCGCAACTCTGAGACCATCAGCTATCCGTTTATGTCTTTCCGCCTCTTGGCGCATCTCGCTGTCGAACACCGCAAAGGCGTCACCTTCAGATCTTTTGGCGACATAGAGCGCGATGTCTGCGTTCTCGTGTAGCTTGTCAAGCTGATCCGGGGTGCCTGTCGCGATTCCAATGCTTGCACCAAAATGCAACTGTGTATCGCCGTATTCGAGCGACTGCGCGCACCATTTGATGATCGAACTCGCAACTTCCCGTGCGCTTGCGAGTATGTTTTGCCCGTTTAGAACAACACAGAATTCATCGCCACCAAAGCGCGCTACAAATATGTTTTCAGTTCCCAGTGTCTTCAGAATCTTTCCGGTTTCCGTCAGAACAAAATCGCCAACCGTGTGACCAAAGGCATCATTGATCGATTTAAAACGATCAAGGTCGATCTGCAGAAATGCGATTTGGCTTCCATGGGAAGAATTGGTTGAGAGCGATTGCAAATGCAGATCCAGCGCGCGGCGATTTGGGAGATCAGTTAATTTGTCATGCGTTGCAGCGTATCGCATCTTTGCCGTCGCGCGATCAGCAGCGTCACGTGCTGAAATTAATTGCGCCTCGCGATGCACCCTGTCGGAAATGTCGAAGTTGACCCCTATTGCCCCGCGTTGCCCGCCCGCAAGAGGCACGATTTGGGCTTTGGCTCTTACATGCTTTTCAACACCATCAGGCGTGATGATACGAAACTGGTCATCAAAGACTTCTCCCGTTTCAATTGCAGTCAGAAATCGCTCTTGGCTCCCTGCCAAATCCTCAGGATGAACGCGATCAGACCAATCCGCGAAACGACCCTTGAAATCGGTTGGGCGTGTCCCGAAGAGTTCATGCATTGCACCGTCCCAGCTCAACGTGTCGGCGTCTATGTCGTATTCCCAAATTCCAATGTCGCCTGCTGACGCAGCTAATTGCATTCGCGTTACCAGTTGTGTCTTCTCATCAGCCCATGCATCCAGCGACTGAGAAAGACGTTCAATCTCATCCATATTTTGCAGGCCACGCGGCTTTCTGAAGGTTTCATTGTAACGCAGATTAAGCTCATTTATCCGTCTGGCGCTGGTCAGATAGAACAGGGCCATCAATGCAATCGAAAGCAGCAGGCTCTTTACAACACCGATAAGCAGCACCGTAACTGTGCGATAAGAAAAGTTGCGACTGGCAATCAAAGGATCGACTGCCAGTTCAACCGAACCGACTCCGCGCGCTCCCGGTTCCAACACGAGCGCCCGGTTGGTTACGATTGGCTCGCTGCCGAAAAGGGTACCGAATACCAGCACTGGCGTATGGGTGGGTGCCTGCGTAACCTCGGTCAGCACTTTACCGAAGTCGTCCCGAACCGTGACGCGTGTGATCGCATCTTCAACGAGAAGACCCTTGGCGACATCATATGCAACAGTTTCATCAAGGCGAAAAGCTGCGAGTGTAAGGGTACCTAATGCAGGTTCCAGGTGGTGGGCGCCCAGGGTTTCAATCCGCTCCTTCTCCGCAAGCATGTCAAAGTAAATTTGCACAGCCGCAAGTGCGCCACCGATAATTAAAGCTATTGAGACCGAAGCCACAGCCTGTTTGACGAACAATCTGTTGCGAAAACGTAGCAACCCGCCAATCATGCTTTTATACTTCCGTTTTTGGAAAAATTGCTGCTCACAAAACGATTATGGACTGGGTCAATGGCAATATTGACAAGAAGTTGATGTTTGTGTCTGAGCTGCGACCTGCGAAACACGCAAAAACATAGCGACACCGGCAGGAGACCGCTTGAGTGTTTTTTTGATTGCTGCAATTATCTTCCCACCCTTGAACCAAATAAAACATCGCTAAAACAAGCAATGACGCAATAATATTAACAGACTGGTTGCAAAATAACTAACGCCTTCCCTTACGTAATCCTTGGATAACACGCGAATATATTACAAGCTAATATGCTTATGACAGGATTTTCTGTCGGGCTGGACTTCCCTGCATTCGCACCACCTAAGACGTCAGTGAAATCGACCTGTGGTCCCGTAAATCGCGCAGAAAATTCAATAAGCACAATCTCGATTTATCCATGCCCTGCATTTTGAGGCTTGCCCACAGGGGGCTAATTCGAGGTGTTTGGTTCGGCGCTGACGTTATATCGGCTGCCAATCTCTGTAATAACGCCGGTTTCAACCAGCTCCTGAAGCGCTTGTTCGAGTTTTTCTACGGTAGAATTTTCAATTTTGTCGGGAACACACGCAAGTTGCAGTTCAAGAATTGTGAACGGCAAGCCTTCACCAAACAGCTTTGCCGGGTCATATCCCAGCAATATGGCGGCGTACGCAAGACTTTGAAAACTTCCGTAAATCGCATCGATCCGCCCTCGCCCCAACATCCTCACACCTCCAGTATAGTCAGCTGTCGGTACTTTTGTGAGCGCGGTATCCTGGTCGAATTTTCGAGATGTGGACACGCCGAGCGGCGCGCCAATTTTCTTGCCTTTGAGATCTTCGTAACGAGCGATAGCCACGCCTTGCCGGGGTAATATACCTGCGGTCAATGTCAAACCGGTCGGTGCGATCATCTGCAAAAATGACTTTGCCAACGGCGTATTGGCGACAATCGTACAATCAAATTCCCGCGCCTTACCTTCAACGATGAGGCGTTTCAAGGGAATGATACGGACCTCATTCCTGAAACCGGCATTTTCCAGCAGGAGTTGCGCAATTTCAGCAAGGTAGCCTTCGATTTGATTGTTCTGGTCAATTGCCCCGTAAGGCATTTGCTCCATTATCACGAAGTCAACCTGGTCTTGTGCTTTCGCCCGCTCGACAAAACTTTCGATAGCAACAAGAAGGAGCAGAACGGTCGCCGCAAATTTTTTCAGGTTGAGCATTATTTCCATCACCAAAATCGCAATATGAATTCATAGCAAAATGTGTGGTTTGTGTTTCAAAGCATGAAGTACACCGTGAAATCCGGCGAGCCCGCACGGTCACCCAGTCCGTCCGTCGTCAGAACGTTTAACACAGATCGTAGCCTGTTATGGTGTCAACGCTTGGTGAACAGCACCACGCTTGGTTGTTCATTCGGGTGCAATTGGGGGTGTGTTTTCCGATGCCTTCGCATGCAGCATGCCAAATACGAGTAGGGCTGTTCAGAGCGTAAGGGAAAAACTCCCACGTCCCAGACGCAGTATTCCCAGACGGATTGTTGCGAAAGCTCCGCAAATTATCCAGTGATGTAATGCTCGAGTTGTTCGATGACAAACTTCTGGTCGCTGATGATACTTTTCACCAGATCCCCTATCGAAACGACCGCGATCACTTCGTCATCTTCAATCACCGGAAGATGCCTTATTCTCTTGTCGGTCATGATGGCCATGCATTCTCGAATTGTCTCATCAGGTTGCACGCAGATAACTTGCGTGGACATAATTTCCCTGACCTGGGTTTTGGGCGACGACTTCCCCTTTAAGATCACCTTCCGCGAGTAATCCCGCTCGGTGATGATGCCTACCAGTTTTTCATTTTCAAGAACTATCAGAGAACCAACGTTGTTGTCCGCCATCAACTTGATGGCATTGTACACGTTATCATCAGGTGCAATGGACAGTACCTTGTGTCTCTTCGCACCGATCACCTGCCTGATGATTGTCATATTTTCCGCCTTTTTCAGGGACTAAAACTGACATTTTGCCTACACGTCATAGTACGCCCTATCGGTTGAGGACGGAACGAAAAACTTAATCGAACTAACTGGCCTTTATCCCGGATAAACTTCGCAAGCCAACGCCTGAACCAACTTTTCAATCAGGGAGATTTTTCATGCCCTTTTGAAATTCTCACCAACGAAACGTGATGCGGAGTGCTCCAAAACTAATTGGCTCTGATTGAACGCCTCCCAGCTCCACTGCAATCTCTTCGGTTGCCAGCGTTGTCATCGCTGGGAATTGCCAGCACCATGTCATAGCGCAGAAGCGGATCTGCGGCGCTCTGCATGAATGCAGAGGCTCTAGGGTCAGGACCCATTAATTTGATTGAAATGGCGCAACAAGCGGCAATGAGCTGCAAGGAAAAGCGCGATAAACGGGCTTTCTGCCCGGGTGAGCGGTTTGACGCAGCAGATCGAAGCCGTTTTTGCGTCCCTTTGGGATAGGGTGAATTTGCTCAGCAACGTCGTTGCAAATCTTTGAAAACCATGCGGTTTCCCAAAGTTTTGCGCCTCGTATCCGAACAAATTCATTCCTACCATTTCATCCAAATTAATGGGTCCTGACCCTAGGCAAAGATCTCCTTGAACCTGTCAATGCAGTCCCTGAATCCCGCCTCGAAGTCGCCATTTCCGGGGTGGTAGACACTTTCGAAAGATATCACACCGTCGTAACCGTCTGAGCGTAAGGCATCCGCCATGGGCTGGAACTGATCGGCGAGCTGGCCTTCGCCCATACGACGCACTTCCAATGTCGCGCGCGGCGTATCCACCTGAACATCCTTGATGTGAACATGGCCCAGATAGCCGTCGCGCAATTCCTCGTAACCATCGGGATAGGCTTGTTCATGGCACCAGCAATTATTGGCCGGGTCCCAGAGCACTTTCAAGGTTCCCTTGGCATCCAGATCGTCGATCAGCTTGCGGCCGGTGTAACTGGAATTGACCATCGTGCCGTTTCCGGTTTCCACAACCAGCGTCAATCCTTCAGCCTTGGCTAGCTCAACGGCAGGTGCAATCAGCGGCAGTGTTGCGTCCCAGGCACCTTTGGCCACATTCCATTTTTCCGCGCCTCCCCTGCCCCACAGGATCTGCTCCTTCTTGTTGGTCATGATCCGGACCAGAGGCGAACCAACGATATGAGCCATTTCCATGACACGCTTTAAGGCGTCCATGTGTTTTGTGTGCAGCTCGTCACCCGGTTTGTTGGCCGTTGTCATGCCCGCAAAGACGTGCCGAGACAGGCAACTAACAGGCTTGCCACGCCCTTCGAGAAGTGCCTTGATCTCGGCAATCTCGCGGGCAGTGTGATCGCCAACTTCGGTTTCACCAACAAATTGCAGCTCAGCATATTCAAGTCCGAACTCATCCATCACATCGACCGCGTGCTTCAGATCACGGCTGATGCCGTCACATATGACACCAAGTTTCATGACCGCTTCGCCTCCTCACGATGGAGTTCAGCACCAACAATATCCTCGATAACCCGCGTACAAACCCAGTTGTCTCCGTTCGGGTACTTCGTCTTTCCTGCATGAAAGATCTGCATCGCTGCTGCAGCTGTATGGAGCGGCACACCAAGGTCCTCTCCAAGGCTCATTGAGATCGTGAGATCCTTGTGCATTGTATTTATGTGGCTGCCGGTGCCTTCGAATTTCCGGTCAATGATCTTTTCAAGGGCATTGTTAACCACCCCGCACCCTGCCGACGATGTGGAGAAAACATCCAGGATCACCTGTCCGGGTACGCCGGCCTTCGCGGCCAGCGCGGCGGCCTCGAAAGTCGCCGAAAATTGTGAGCCGATCAGGGATTGCAGACAGGCTTTTACGGTCTGTCCATCTCCGGCGGCAGTTCCGACGCGATGGATGTTTGCCGAAACTGCTTCCATGACTGGCGCGAATTCATTCAGAACTTCAGTCGGCGCTGATGCCATCATGGTGAGCGCTCCTCCCTGCGCTCCAGGAAATCCGCCGGAAACAGGGCTGTCGATCAGGTGGATCCCACTGCCTTCAAGAAGCTTGCCGATTTCACGGGCTTCTTTCGGCTTGATCGTTGCCGACAGAATGATGGCGCTTCCGGGTTTCAATGTCGTACGCAGACCTCCATCCGCGAAAATGACGTCGTTCACCTGCGCACCGTCCATGACCATCACATAAACGGCATCGGTGCCAGAACCAACAGCGCCTGCACTGGATGATGCAACACCGCCCATTGCTTCAAACGCCTTCATCCGCTCTGGAGAAAGGTCGAACCCCTTGGTTTCAAATCCACTTGCGATCAGGTTCTTAGCGAGCCCCGACCCCATGTCCCCCAAACCGATTACACCTACGTTTTGCATACAGTTTCCTCCCGTCGCAAACGCTTTTGCCGGTGGCGCATCACGGGCCATCAGCATCGATATGCGGGATTTCAAGCGTGGTCACGAATACGAACCAACGCCGGACAGGTCCGGAAGACACCCGCTGCCCTTTGAGATTATACGTCTCTGCTTCCTGTGTTCTAACCCTAGGTCAGGTTGCCTTTACGCCCCACTACATAATACCTTGAAGGTTGAAATCTCACTGCGTTTCTAATTTGGTCATACCAAATGAAGACTAAGTTGTCCAACAACCGTATCCTGCATCAAAGCTACGGCAAAGCTAAACCAGCGCCAACAAAAAAACCAAATATGTTCATTTGCTGATAGATATTGCGGTGTTTTTTTTCATTAAAACCGGAACGCGCTCTTGACACATTCCTGAATTCACGCTTTCCTATTGATACTTGGTCGTACCAAACTACTGTAATACGGAATTCTTGGCGTTTAGGGGGAATAGCTTGACAAGGATCGACGGTATTTCCGTTAGATTATTTCATATTCCGCTCGCTGAGGTCTTGGTTGATGCCAAGCATGGCGACCATACGAATTTTGAGCTGATAACAGCATCTATTACGACCGATGATGGACGCGAGGGAACCGGTTACACCTACACTGGTGGCAAGGGAGGCCACGCGATCGCTGCGATGATCGAGCACGACCTTGCACCCATGTTAGCCGGGAAAAACGCAGACGACATTGAGGCGTTGTACGAAGCTATGCAATGGCATGTTCACTATGTCGCGCGCGGCGGTATTGCCTCTTTCGCGATTTCCGCCATTGACATTGCGCTCTGGGATTTACGCGGCAAAAAAACCGACCAACCCTTATGGAAGATGATCGGCGGCACAGCGCAAACATGCAGGGCCTATTGCGGCGGCATTGATCTGGCGTTTCCCCTGCCAAAACTGCTCGACAGTGTCCGGGGTTATCTGGATCGTGGCTTCAACGGCGTTAAAATAAAGATCGGCCAACCAACCCTTGAAGAAGATGTTGAGCGCGTTGCCGCGGTCCGCAAACTTATCGGTCCGGACGTTACTTTGATGGTCGACGCGAATTATTCGATGAGCGTTGAAGAGGCCATCGCAGCGGCAAAGGCATTCACACCATATGACATCCTGTGGTTTGAAGAGCCAATCATTCCCGACGATTACAAGGGTTATGCGGAGATTGCCGACGCGACTTGCATTCCTCTTGCCATGGGCGAAAACCTGCACACGATCCATGAATTCGGATATGCGCTGGAGCAATCCAAGCTTAGCTTCATCCAACCGGACGCATCCAATTGCGGTGGGATTACCGGCTATCTGCAAGTCGCTGAACTCGCTGACAGATTTAACGTACCGGTCTGTAGTCACGGAATGCAGGAACTGCATGTCAGCCTGCTTTCCGGCCTCGGCAGTGAAGGCTGGCTGGAGGTGCATTCATTCCCGATTGAACATTACACAACGCGCCCCTTGCAGGTGAAAGACGCCCTGGCAATTGCACCTGACGCGCCAGGCATTGGCGTGACGTTCGACTGGACCCGACTGGAAGCTGAAAACCTGCTTCCAAACCAAATCCGGAGAGTTGCGTGACAACAAAGGCAGTAACTTTCGCAAGATTTAACTTGCCACCAAAGCCACATTAGAAGGTACTGGCTGAGGGGTAGAGAAAAGCCGATGCCGCTACGTTTGCGGCGGGTGAACTGGCTGGATAACCAGCAATAGAGGCTGTCAGCAGACAAGCGCTGCCAGTCTTGGGAGCAACTGGGAGGAAAAAGTATGCTTCGGAATCTTACAACAAAGATGCTTGCAGGCGTGGCAACTGTTGGACTTGCGTTGTCGCTAGGCAACGTGGCAGATGCCAATGCCGCTGAAACGAAATTGCGCATTCAAACGCATTTCTCAACTGAAACGCTTTCGGGACAAATGGCGCAGGAATTCATCGATGATGTATCTGCCATGTCCAACGGCGAAATCCAGATAGAGATGTTTTTCGCTTCCTCAGTTGTCAAATCCGCGGAGACTTTTGATGCCGCTGCGACTGGTATTCTCGACTGCGACATGACTGGTGGCTCCTACCAGACCGGTAAGAACCCGGCTTTCCAATTCGCCGGCGATCTGACAGGTGGTTATCAGAACCCCTATCAGCAGTATGCCTGGTTGCTGCATGGCGGCGGTTACGATCAACTGAACAAATTGTACAACGCGAACAACATGGAATTTGTTGGCTGGTGGATTCCGGGACCTGAGTCCCTGTCTTCTACAAAGTCCTTCACAGGTGTCAAAGACCTGAAAAACTGGAAATTCCGCTCACCTCCGGGTGTGATCACGCTGATCTTCGAGAAGCTTGGCGCCTCACCTATCGTGATGGATTTCAACGAAATCTTCACCGCACTTGAAACTGGCATCATCGACGGTGCAGATGCTGCCAACATTACAAACAATGTTGGTCTTGGACTTTATGACATTGCAACCGAGACAAACTATCCCGGTTTCCATTCCATGCCAGCTGACCACCTTGCATGCCGCAAGGACGTTTGGGACGCAATGCCCGATAACCACAAGGCTATTCTCAAAGTGGGCATGCAGGCACTTGGCCTGAAAAACTCCACGATCAACGAAGTCAAAAACGCCCAGACGGCAAAAGATCTTCGCGAGAAGGGTATCAAGCTGAACACCTGGTCAGAGGAAGACATGGCTGTCTACCGTCAGGCCGTTCAGGAATCATGGGCTGAGTTCGCAACAACGCCGGAGTCCAAGGAACTTCTGGAAAGTCATCTGACTTTCCTTCGTAACCTTGGTGCTATGCAATAAATCGAAGCGAAACTCCGAAACTGGTGGCAGCAGGGACCTTTTCCTTGCTGCCACATTTAACACCTGATGCCTGCACCATGAAAATTGCCGAAATCAAAAGCCATGTCTTGCAATACGATTTGCCGGAAGAACTCGGCTATTCGCAGCAGTTCTATGCGCGCCGCACAGCCCATTTGGTGGAAGTAACCACAGATCAGGGTATCACCGGCTGGGGAGAGTGTTTTGGTCCCGGCAATGTGGCAATTGCAAACAAGGCAATTGTCGAACGCGTGATTGCGCCCATGATTGTTGGCGACGACGCGCTTGCCCGTGACGTCATTTGGCACAAGGTTTACAATCTTCTGCGCGATCACGGCCAAAAAGGCATGCCCATGCAGGCCCTATCAGGCGTCGACATCGCGTTGTGGGATATTGCAGGCAAGGTGGCAGGTATGCCGCTTCACGCGATGATCGGTGGCGCCCATCGCAATACAATTTCAGTCTATGGCTACGGCATGATGCTGCGGCGAGAACCCGTGGCCGAGCTGGAGGCACGTTTTCGTAACGAAGCTGCAGCTATCCGGGATGCAGGCTTTTCAGCAACAAAGATGAAGATCGGACTTGGACCGAAAGAAGATATTCGTCTTGCCAAAGCCGTTCGAGAGGGTGTCGGCGAGGACTTCCGGTTCATGGCAGATGCCAATCATTGCTACACGACAAGCGATGCCTTTTACGTCGGTCGTGCACTTGATGACCTGGACGCCTACTGGTTCGAAGAACCGGTCGCGCCGGAAGACCATGACGGCTACCGTGAATTACGTGCCGGACTAAAGGTCAACATCTCTGGCGGCGAAGCGGAATTCAACCGCTGGGGCTGGCGTGCGCTGCTTGAAAACCGTGGCCTCGATATCGCACAACCGGAAGTGTGTGCGCTCGGCGGCATATCGGAATACCTGCGCGTGCTCGCACTTTGCCATGCGCATTTCACACCCGTGGTAAATCATGTGTGGGGATCCGCCGTTGCCGTTACTGCAAACATGCACTTGCTGGCAGCCATGCCGCCCCTGCCCGGCGGACTCCATCCATGGGAGCCCATGTTGGAGTTTGACACCACCGACAACAAGTTCCGCGATGAATTGTTGCTCGAACCGCTTAACATACAAGATCAGGTTAAACGCAACGGTGGACGGGTGATAGTTCCCACTGGCCCCGGTCTGGGCATAGAACCTGACAGGGAATTCATCGCGCATTACAGCGTGTCTTGAGGGAGAAGATGATAATGACGGAAAAGCCAGGCGGGCTACGCGAATGGGTCATCCCCTTTGCATTCGTTTTATGTGCCGGCTGGGTCATCTGGCATGGTCCTGCATACATTCTCGACTTTTTCCCGCACGCAAATGAAAGCATGACAGCCCAGATCACCGAACTGCATGAACGAAAAGACGTTTCTTCCGGACTGCCTGGGGTGTTCGGTGGGGTGATGGACATTATCGACTGGGCCGCTTTGTTGCTTGCGCCAATCGTCTTCATCCTGGGCATGCGCAGTGTCGTACATGCGCACATGGAATATCCGGACTACACCCGGTTCGACCTGTTCGCCCTGTTTCTTGGGCGCATCACCATGATCCTCATCATATCGATGACCCTGGTCATGCTCTATGAGGTTTTCCTGCGATACGTCATTGAAGCGCCGACCTTGTGGGCCAATGAATTGACGCTATGGATAGCCGGTTTCGTATTCCTGCTGTCCGGCGTCTATGCCATGCAACAGCGCTGCCATATTCGCATCTTCATTCTTTATGACCTTCTCCCGCGTGCCGGCCGCCACATCTGCGATGTGATTTCGGTTTCTCTCCTGTGCCTATTTGCCTTTCTTCTGGTCTACGGAAGTTTCAAACAGGTTTTCGGGATCAAGTTCCATCGTTGGGAAATGTTCGGAACAGCGTTTGATCCGCCCATACCTGCAACAATACAACCGGCGATCGTGATCGTGATTGTTCTCGTTGCCATGCAGGCGGTCGCCAATCTGATTGCCGACTGGAACAAGCAACCGTCTGATTTCGATGAGAACGATATCATTGATCAGGAAGAGCTTGAAGCAATCAAAAAAAGCGTAGGAGCCAACTGATGGATGTCGGCACGATCTCAATCGTACTGGTCTTCGGCCTGCTGTTTCTTCTGGGAATAGGCATGCCACTTGGATTCGCGTCGGCCGTCCTGGCTGCGCTTGTCATGATCATGAAGTTCGAACCGACCCTTCTGACTGACCCAGCCAGCTTCGGCACAGGCATTTTGACTAGCAATCCAGGGACGGGACCACTTTATCTGCTGACGCAGAAGATTTTTGATCTGATGACCGAATATGTGCTGATCTCGGTCCCCTTGTTCATATTTATGGCTGCACTTCTGGAACGATCCGGAATTGCCAAGCAGATGTATGACAGTCTCGATTTTTGGCTGAGCCGCGCAAGAGGCGGCGTTGCAATCGTCACATCCATCATGGCAGTTCTGATGGCCGCCATGTCTGGCATCATCGGCGGCGAGGTTGTTCTTCTTGGTCTGATCGCTCTGCCGCAAATGCTGCGTCTGGGCTACAACCAGAACCTTGCCATCGGCACGATTTGCGCCTCTGGCTCACTGGGCACGATGATCCCTCCATCCATTGTCCTGATCATTTACGGTTTGATTACCGAGACATCGATCAAGGCGCTCTTCACAGGTGCGTTCGTTCCGGGTTTCATGTTGGCAAGTTTCATCATGATTTACATTGTTATCCGGACACAGCTCGATCCGTCGCAAGCGCCCCTGCCCGAGCCGCGGGAAGGTGATCCAGAAGGCCGCGAGAAACTTATGATGTTTGGCGGTTTTTTGAGCGTTGTGATTGCAGGCGCAATAACGATTCTGGTTGCCCGCGTCGCCTTTCTGACCGTCATGGGACGAAACGACCCGAGCATTCCCGATTTCGAGCCTCCGACATTGGGCATGGTTGCTGATTTGCCGTGGCTCCTGGCGATTGGCGCGGCCGCATTTGCAATCATATTCCTGGTTGTTGGACGTCAAAGGACAGCCTCTGGCTGGGAACACGGAAAAGGACTCGTTCCACCGCTCACAGTCATTGGAATTGTGCTGGGCTCGATTTACGGAGGCATCACGGGCATCACCGAGGCTGCAGGCATGGGAGCCGTAGCTGTCTTCTGCATTGCTCTTATCAGGGGTGAGGCTTCGGTGGATCTGCTTTGGGTGTCTATGATGCGCACACTTCGCTCCACCGGCACGATAATCTGGGTAACAATCGGCGCGGCAACGCTTGCCGGTGCCTACACGCTCGCTGGTGGGCCGACATATATCGCTCAGCTCATAATCGGCGCAGAGATGCCGACCATGCTGGTGATCCTTACCATGATGCTGATCCTGCTCTTCATGGGCGCCTTCATGGATTGGGTCGGGATCGTGTTGCTGATCATTCCGGTATTCCTGCCCATCGTGAAGAGGTTACCGATCGAAGAAATCGGGCTGATCGGTCAGTTGTCGCCGCAGCACGTTGGCATTTGGTTTGGCGTCCTGTTCTGTATGAACATGCAGGTAAGTTTCCTGTCACCACCTTTCGGACCAGCGGCTTTCTATCTGAAATCGGTCGCACCGGCACACATCTCTCTTACTGACATTTTCCGTGGATTCCTGCCCTTCATCGGAGTTCAGCTGTTCGCGCTTCTTGTGCTCCTGGTCTGGCCCACAATTGTCACTCTACTGCTCTGAGGATAACTAAGATGCTGAACAAAAGCGAAGTCGATCTCTTTCGAAAACAGGGATATCTTGTAGTCGAAAACCTTCTCGACGAAGCAGCGTTGAAAAGCATTCGCGAGGAGTACAGCATCTTGATGGACGCGCTATATGGCGCGTGGCAGAAGGAAGGTAAAGTTCCTGAGCCAAATGCTGATATGGGATTCTGGGACAAGCTGGACCATTGTTACAAGGGCGGGTTTGACTGGTATCAACCTCTCGACATCAGCCTGCCGCATGGTGACATCGCGGACAATACGCCCATGCATTTTGGCCCCGCCGTGTTCGCAATGGCGACTCACAAAAACATTCTGGACTGCGTCGAGACTCTGATCGGTCCGGAGATTTCGTCAAACCCGATCCAGCATGTACGCATCAAACCACCACAGCGTGCTGTCGACGCATCAGAAAGCAGAGCGCATGTGATCGCAACGGACTGGCATCAGGACAAGGGCGTTACCCTGAATGAAGCAGACAACACCACATTTGTCACCGTCTGGCTGGCGATCACGGACGCAACGATTGAAAATGGCTGTCTTCAGGTCGCCTCCGGCAATTATCAGGAAATGCTGCCGCATTGCTTGAAGTCGCAGGTCGGCATCGCCGACCCGTATCTCCCCAAAGAAAACGCGATACCGACCCCAGTCAAAGCCGGTGGCGCCGTCCTTTTTCATCCCCTGACGCCGCACGCATCGCTTGCCAACAAGAGTGACGGCTATCGGTGGTCTTTTGACCTGCGCTACCATGTGACGGGCCAGCCCTCAGGCCGGAGCCATTTCCCTGAGTTCGTGGCCCGCTCGCAAAAAAATCCTGGTTCGGAACTGAAAGATTGGCGAGTCTGGAAAAAGATGTGGGAAGACACGCGCCACCGTCTGGCCCACAGCGAACACATTCCGCAACACCGTTGGGGCAATGACGCGCCCTACTGCGCGTAATCGATGCGGATTTGTCGGTCATGCCAAGCAAGCGCGGCATCATGAACCGAGATGCACCCCTACGGCTTGTTGTTATTGGCGCAGGGCTGGTTGGCCGGAGGCACGCCTGGCATGCCTTCTATCACCCGGATTTTGAAGTTTCATGGATCGTTGATCCAAATCCCGCCTGCGAAGAGCTTGCCGCCCAGATAAAATGCCGTCACGCAACCAGTCTCCACGAAATCCAAGCTGATGACTGTCAGGCCGCAATCATTGCAACTCCAAATGCCGATCACCTGCCGAGCGGGCTAGCTTGTCTGGATCGGAATTGGGCCACGCTAGTAGAAAAACCAGTTGCCGACACGGTTGCAAATGGCGAGGAACTTGTAAGCGCATTTGAAGCAAAAGCGCTCCCATTGCTGGTCGGTCATCATCGTCGCCACCATCCGTCCTTCGCCAAAGCTCAAGAAATCATATCGACAGGTGTCTTGGGTGCGCCAGTGATGGCGTCTGCGATTTGGGCGGTCCGTAAACCCGACAGTTATTTCAAGGCAGGTCCTTGGCGTCGCGGCATTGACGGTGGACCGCTCCTTATCAACTTTATCCATGAAGCGGACATGATGCTCGGCCTTTTTGGGCCGGTTGACGAGGTGCAGGCCATGGTATCGAGCCAGGCTCGCAACTCTCCTGTCGAAGACAGCGCGGCTATTCTTATCCGTTTCGCAAGCGGCGTGATCGCGACAGTGACGCTGACGGATGCAGCGCTGTCACCCTGGAGTTTCGAAGGAGCAAGTGGCGAGAATCCGACAATCGCCGAAACCGACATATCATCCTGGCGTATAGGCTGTACCGCCGGAAGTTTTGAATTTCCGGGACTGCGTGTCTGGACGGACGCCCACGACGACGAAGGGGATTGGTCCAGACCCTTGAAGGATGAAATGATCGCGGTGACAAAGGTCGATCCGTTGCATGAGCAATTGACGCATTTTGCGCAACTCGCAAGAGGCCTAATCGACCAGCCATTGGTCTCCGGCCGCGATGGGCTCGAAGCCCTTCGCCTGGTGGAAGCCGTTCTCACGGCTTCTCGAACCGGAAAGCAGGTTTTCCAAAACAGATAGCGAATATCGGCGCATGTTCGTTGAACATTTTTCCACGTGACGAACACAGCGAATACGAAACTCTTCCTCCACAGAAGGCCCCTACTCCGCTTCGATCTTCTGACCAAAATACCATTCACCAGTCGATTGGTATTGCAGTTTCTCGGCAGACCTGCCGTGAATGCTTCTAACCAGTTCAACGGCCTGTTGGTAGGACACCGCGACAAGAGCAGAACGGGAGGGGTGAATGATGCCTTTGTAAATTTCCAACAGCATACGACCTTCGAATGCTTCGCCTAATCGCGGTGGCAATGGAGTGCAAGGCTGAACGGTTCCATCGACATAGGACCTCAGTTGCTGTTTGAACAGTCTCGGATCTGTCCTTGCCCGCCGATATTCAGCCCTGTCGACATTACCAAAGAACAAGTGCTGACCACTCGGCGGGTGATAGCCAATATTGTCATCATTCACATGAGACTGCGTGAAACGGGAGCCGTTGGCGAAATAGACGGTTGGCCTGATTTTGCCACGTTGTGTGAAGGCCTGCTGTGGATGGCCCACAAGATCTGCCTCGTGATATCCGGGTATTTTGGAGCCTGATAGTCTATGGTGATCAGCGGGTGTTACACCGATCACGTGAACCGCCGTCAAATTGCTCGGAAGTGTGTAGATGTTTGTTGGCATAATTCACCATCTCCCGTATCATTGACTGATACAAACCGCGAGAAATCCGCTACTTTTAGCCCGCCAGCAAGATTGCATAACACCTCAAAACAATCTGTGATTTCAGTCACGCAATTGCGGCTCAGCACCCGACATCGATAATCAGAGTTTTCAAGGAGCTCTGACTGGTCCTTTCACATACCCCATTCGCAAAATTCAATTGAAGACAGGCATGAAGCGGTTTCAAGACCCTTCGGCCCTTTGTGCCGTGCAATGTTGCCAAACTGCCAATTCGCCAATAAGTTCCTATTTTTCTACAAATACTTAGCAGTCAGGCAGAGGGACTATCTGGTCGATATGAGCGAAAAATCCAGAGTTCCGATAACCGTCAGCCTGTTCACGGTCACGCTCGGTGTTGCTCTCACACTGGCAGCAACGATCATTTCCTATACGCACTACTCCAACCGCAATGCTGCGCTGACAGCTGGACGGGAACTGATGAAACGGTCTGCAGAAGTGGTGCGACTGAAAACAGCATCAATGATTGCGCCGATTGACTCTATTGCCCAGTATTCCGGCGACTGGCTTGACGTTAATTCCGTTCCCAAGGCAAGTGGTCATCCCTCGCGCAAGCGGCTCATTTCGTTTGTCAGTGTGATGCCGCAAATAGCCAATATCTACATCAGCTATGAAGACGGCAGCAATTATCTGATCGGCGCTGCCCGCACCCGCCCCGAAAATCGTTTGAAAGAAATGGGAGCGCCTGAAGGCACGGAAATTCTGGAACAGATCATCCTGCGCGGCGACCGCGAAAAACCGCTGCGTATTCAACGATTTCTGGGCGAAAACGGTGACACGCTGTTGACGCAGTCCGGCTACAAATCAAAATACGACCCGCGCGAAAGGCCCTGGTACAAACTGGCGCGGGAAGCTCCAGGTGTCGTGCGAACGGATGTCTACCTGTTTGCCGGTTCTGGTGAACCAGGTTTGACGGTCAGCAAACGACACGCAAATGGTGTTGTCGGTGTTGATCTGACGCTTGAAGATATTGACCTGTTTCTGAATTCCGAGCCTCAGGCAGAACAAGGCGTTCTGGCAATAATCGGCGATGACGGCACGCTGCTCGCCCGGTCTTCAACGGGTGCAGCTTCAGAATGGATCGAACGACAAGCCGTTCTGGACGTGCTTCAAAAGCAGGTCATTGAGTCAAGCCACGACCGAACCACAGAAATCACGGTGAATGGCAGAACATGGATCACTCATCTGTCTCCGATTGCATTGGGCGCAGGCAAAGAGGAAAATCTCGCGATAGCGCTTCCCCTATCAGAGGTCGTTGGGCCGATCACGCGTGCGTCCCATCAAACGATTGTCGTTTCCATCCTTATTGCACTTTGCAGTGTTCCGATTGTCTGGCTGATATCCCGCACATTGTCGCGCCCCCTCAAGGTGTTGGCCAACGAAAGCAACCGGATCAAAGACTTTCAGTTGGATGACCCATTTGTCCGTTCCTCTAAAGTCGACGAAATTTTCAAGCTCGAGATTGCGATGGACCAAATGCGCAGGTCGCTGCAAACCTTCGGTCAGTATGTACCCAAGGCGCTCGTAAGACAGATGATCGAACGGGAAGAAAAGCCCGCGCTCGGCGGCAAGAATCGTGACGTGACCGTGTTGTTCATGGACCTGGAAAACTTCACGTCAATGTCCTCGCACCTCGAACCGGAAGAAGTCATGCGCAGGATGTCTCGCTATTTCGAGATCGTGACACAGACACTGCTTGCCCATGAAGCGACAATCGACAAATTCATAGGGGACGCTGTGATGGCTTTCTGGAACGCGCCGAATGATATCGCAGATCATCCGAGAAAAGCCTGTGAAGCGGCGCTCGCCGTTATCAAGGCGACCAAAGCCGAAACTGACTCCTGGCAGGAAGAAGGCGGTGTTTCCATCAGAACCAGGATCGGAATTCATGCAGGCAACGCTATCATCGGTAACGTTGGAAGCTCCGACCGATTGAATTACACGGCGCTGGGTAACACCGTGAACCTGGCGTCACGACTGGAAGGGCTCAACCGCGACCTGAAGACAAGCATACTGATCAGCGCCGATCTGGCCGAACGTATCGAAGGAAAGTTCGTCACGAAACCCGCAGGTGAAACGCGGATAAAAGGTTATGATGATCCGGTAATGGTTTTTGAGCTGCTTGGACCTGCAGGCAAGGCACCTGCCGAGACAAAATAAGGTCTGTCATCACGGTAAGACGGCCCAGTTCCATTCAGGCAGCTCGCCGTTTTGTCCGCTCAAGCTTGCCGATAAAGTCGGACAGCCAGACAATTTCTTTCAGATAGACTTCCATGCTGAGCGAAGCCAATTCCATCAGCAGCGCCTGCGGGTCCTGATTGTCCAATCCAGTGTCCCGCAAAAATGTCTCATATTCGTTTCTGAAAGCCTTTGGCACACGCATCGTGGTCTCAGTCACCTATGGATCAATTGTCAGTTTACGGGAGCCCTCACCCGTCATTAACCAATCGTTAAGAAATGACGCGCCCGCCGGGTATCGTCAATTTTGTCATTTCCTCGCTATCCCCAAGCGCAAAACGCGATTCCAGGAAAAACGCCAAAAACTGCCCAAAAAGACAGAAGAGTTCCGCTTTGCCCTTGCACTTGGCTCACGAAAACTCCGACCTTGCCAAGAATCACAGGTCAGATGGTAGCCGATAGCCAACACCCCCAAGAGTCGTCATTGCGCCCGTCCACAGTCCATTCCTCTAACCGTAGTCAGTATCCAAAACACCTTGACTGCAAGAATTTGGAAAGAGCCGGCCTGTAACGACATCTGCAGTGCCGCTTCCCAGACTGGCAATGTGCACAACATGATGATTGTCGACCTGAATGGGTGGCGTTTAATCACCCACTCTTCTCAAAAGGCCCAGATTTTCATTGCCGAAGAAAATGGATCGAATAAATTTGATCTCTTGGTAAAGATTCGAGACTGATACATGAGCAGCGTAGTTTCAAAGCCTTTTCAGCCCCTGTCGGCTGAGTTTGCGCAAAACCCCCATTCCTACTACGCGGAACTCCGTGACCGTGACGGCCTGACTTACTATGAAGACTTTGATGTCTGGCTGGCGTCCCGTTTCGACGACGTCTCGGAAATTGTGATGCACAAGAAGATGGTCCGCTCACTGGAGCATGTTGCCAGCGTTGAGAAAATCGCTGAACAGAAACGTGCGGGCAACTGGCATGACATGCCTCACCATTCCCGTTTCGTACAGTTCTCGCTACTCGACAGTGATGGCCCAGTGCATGACAGGCTGCGCAAGCAAGTGTTCAAACTGTTCACGCCTGTGATGGTCAACAAGCTGCGTGAAGACATTCAAGCCTATGTCGACACTCTGTTCGACGATCTGGCGGACAGGCAAGAAATTGATTTCATCGAGGACCTCGCAGCGCATGTGCCGGGCCACATCATAGGCCGCGTTCTGGGCGTTCCGGATGAGGACTGTCCGCAGCTCCGTATCTGGTCGGAAAATATCGTCCAGTTCTTCGATATCGACCGCTCTGACGAGCGCAAGGTGCTGGCGGAGAGTAACACGACTGAATTTTATCAATACCTGCTGGAGCTAAAGGCAAAACGTGAAGCGGCACCGCAAGACGACCTGCTGTCATTAATGATCGAAGCCGAGAAGCAGGGCCATATGAACCATGACGAGTTCTTCTCCACTGCCATGCTGATCCTGATGGCGGGGCACGGCTCAACCATCGACGTTTTGGGGTCCGGCATGCACACCTTGCTGAAATTTCCGAGCGAGATGCAACGCCTGCGTGACGATCCAAGCCTCATGAAGACTGCGGTACAGGAAATGTTCCGCTATGAGTCTCCCCTGCCCTTTTTCCATCGCTACTGCACGGAAGACGTCGAAATCTGCGGTCAGACTTTTCCAAGAGGGACGAAGTTCGGGGTTCTTTACGGTTCCGCCAACCGAGATCCGAAACAATTTCCTGATGCCGACAGGTTTGATGTCGGGCGTTCCCCCAACTGGCACATCGCCTTTGGCCGCGGCGCCCATTTCTGCCTTGGCAATCACCTTGCGCGGCTGGATATGGACATTATTTTTTCAACGCTGCTGCGCCGCTATCAAAGCGTCGAACTGGCTGAAAATGACGTTAAATACAAACGTGGTCTATCTGTCAGGGGACCGAAGGCGTTGAAAATTCGTTTATCATCCGCTTGAACTCGTTCCATCACCCTCTTGCTCTGGAACGCTTTCCCGCTATCTACTTGCCTCCTCCAATTCTTTTCAGTGGTTCAATCATGCGCGTTTTGCTTTCTTCACTCATCCTTGCTGGTCTGACAGCTTCCCTTTCTCCGGCCGTCGCGAATGAAGTCGAGCCAGGCCCACGCCCTGCTTGGCTCGTCAGCCAGATGGAAGAGAGTGCGCTGAAAGACAAGCTTTCAGCTTGTCTCGGGCAGCCAACCAAACGAACCTTGTTTTCCATCAGTCATCGAGGCGCGCCCCTGCAGTTCCCGGAACATACGGAAGAAGGCTACCGCGCTGGAGCCTTGATGGGCGCAGGCATCCTGGAATGCGACGTGACCTTCACCAAGGACAAGGAATTGGTCTGTCGTCATTCGCAGAACGACCTGCATACGACCACCAACATTTTGACGTCATCACTTGCAGGCAAGTGCACTGCTGGCTTCTCGCCTGCCAGCGGAGAAAATCCGGCATCTGCTGAATGCCGGACGTCCGATCTAACGCTCGCTGAGTTCAAGTCGCTTACCGGCAAGATGGACAGCGCCAACAAGAAGGCAGCCACAGTCGAAGCCTACATGAAGGGGACCGCCCCCTGGCGCACTGAACTCTATGGCCAGGTAGGCACGTTGATGACACACAAGGAATCCATTGAACTGTTCAAGGATCTTGGTGTCAAATTTACGCCTGAGCTGAAAGCCGCAAAAGTGGATATGCCATATGAGGGCATGTCCCAGACCGACTACGCGCAGAAACTGATCGATGACTACAAGTCAGCTGGCGTTGCTGCAGAAGATGTCTTCGCGCAAAGTTTCAACTTGAGCGACATCCTCTACTGGATTGATAACGAACCGGAATTCGGCAAACAGGCTGTATTTCTGGACGGCAGAAGGGACCTGAACCCCATGGACCCGGGCACTTTCTCCCCCTCGATGAAGGAACTGAAGGAGATGGGCGTCAACTTCATCGCACCACCGCTCTTTGTTCTGCTGACTTTGGAAGATGGCGAGATCGTCCCCTCGCCGTATGCAAAGGCTGCAAAAGATGCTGGTCTCGACATCATCACCTGGACACTGGAACGCTCGGGACCGCTTAGCTCAGGTGGCGGCTGGTACTACCAGACAATCGGCGACGTTATCGATAGCGACGGGAAAATGCTTGAGGTCGTTGATGTGCTTGCCAGCCAAGTCGGTGTGAAAGGAATTTTTTCCGACTGGCCGGCGACAACGAGCTTCTATGCCTCTTGCATGGGTCTTGAATAAGGCTTGGACGTAAAGAAGCCGAACCTGTGTGGCTGTGTCGGTCCCATTGAAGGTATTGCCTAGCGCGCCCTGTCCAGAGTGCGCTTACATTCCAGAAGCTCAAACAACGTTGCCTGCAGCCGACGGATATCTTCCCTCGAAACGGAAGCGCTTGACGGTGTTTCGCTCATTGCAGGTTTTTCACCCCGAAGCCGCCCCAGAATATTGAGACCACCAGAGGACGTTTGAGCAGGTGCATCCGGCTCGTCTTCTGGCAACACGCCACTTGGCAGCTTCTCTTTTGGCAACTGATGTTCAGAAGGTGCCTGAGCCTGAGCAATTACTGCAGCTGCCAGCTCGGTCGGGGCAGGTTCAGGAGCAACAGCCACCTCAACTCCAGCGGTGTTCTCGCGCCAGATCTGCATGGCAAATCGCGGTCCATGCTCTTTTAAAATGCGCTGTACACCTTTGATGGTGTAGCCCTCGCCATAGAGCAGATGGCGTATCCCTTTTAGAAGCTCGACATCATCAGGCCGATAATAACGTCGCCCACCGCCTCTTTTCAGAGGCTTAATCTGGGAAAAGCGTGTTTCCCAGAAACGCAGAACATGCTGCGGCAAATCCAGATCGTCAGCGACTTCGCTGATGGTTCGAAAAGCGTCTGGGCTTTTATCCTGCGAGCTCATCCGGTCTTTTTTGCTTCTGGCCTATCAGGTCAGCGAATCATTGATCCGCTGCTTCAATACATTTGACGGTTTAAACACCATCACGCGGCGCGGTGAAATCGGTACTTCCTCACCAGTCTTCGGGTTGCGGCCTATGCGCTCTCCTTTGGAGCGGACCACAAAAGAACCGAAGCTTGACAATTTTACCGATTCTCCGGTCACAAGACAGTCAGAAATTTCTGAAAGTACGCGCTCGACCAATTCAGAAGACTCGGTCCGCGACAAACCTACTTTTTGATAAACGGCTTCACACAGATCCGCACGGGTAATAGTCCGATTGCCCATAACCCCTCCTCAATGACGCCAACGATCTGGCTGATTTTACAAGAGAACTTCGATGCAAGGCCTTACGGTATTGCCTCACGGCGAGCCGGTCAACAAGAACTCGGCATCTAAATGATATTTGTCGTAAGTATGATGCCGGACGCAATTGTCAAAAAATATGCGTTTTCGCCGCCAATACGAAATGCGCGGGGTTAAACAAGCGGTATTGGGAATTATCCTGATTGGTGAATTTACATTCAGTCGGACCCACATTTCTGTGCCGTAACGATGCAAAGTCACTCATCACCAACGCAAAAGAACTGAGCCCCAGGTAAATCCACCGCCCATGGCTTCCAGCATCAAAAGGTCGTTCTTTTTGACGCGGCCATCTCTTACTGCAGTATCAAGAGCCAGAGGGATGGAGGCAGCGGAGGTATTTCCGTGCCACTGCACTGTCGTAACGACTTTCTCCGGCGCGATTTTCAACTTCTTCGCACTCGCATCGATAATACGTTTGTTGGCCTGATGAGGAATAAACCAGGTCAGATCGTCTGCGGAGAATCCGGTCGCGCTGAATGCATCCTCGATCACGTCCGTGATCATTCCAACGGCGTGTTTGAAAACCTCGCGGCCTTCCATGCGCACATGACCAACGGTCTGTGTTCCTGAAGGACCACCATCCACAAATAGCTTTTCTTTATGACGACCATCAGACCGCAGATGGGAGGTCAGAATTCCGCGATCCTGGGTGCTACCCTCACCGTCCGCGCGCTCAAGCAGCACGGCGCCGGCACCGTCGCCAAACAGAACGCAGGTGGTGCGATCTTCCCAATCAAGAATTCTGGAAAAGGTTTCTGCCCCAATTACCAGACAGCGTTTGGCGAGGCCTGCGCGAATATAGGCATCAGCTGTTGTCAACGCGTAGACAAATCCAGAGCAGACGGCGTGCACATCAAATGCATAGCCGTGTGTCATGCCCAGGTTGGCCTGCACGGTCACGGCAGATGCGGGGAACGTGTTGTCCGGTGTGGCGGTCGCCAGAATGATCGTATCAATGTCATCTGGTGTCCGCCCTGCGCTCTCCAGAGCGCGTTTGGCGGCTTCTGTCGCCAGATCTGACGTCACCTGCCCCTCGGCAGCAATATGGCGTTGCTTGATACCAGTGCGCTGAACGATCCATTCGTCAGATGTGTCGACGATCTTTGCAAGATCTTCATTGGTCAGTATTTTTTCTGGCAAGTAGCTCCCGCTGCCAGCCACGATTGAACGGACTACGCTCACAAATCACCTTCCGATGTCGGCGCGGCTTCAGCAAATCGACCGCGATGATAATGCACGAGATCCTGGGCGATCTTGTGCGTCAGTTCATTTTTCACCATGTCATATGCCAGATCGATGGCAGAGGCATAGCCTTCTGCATCCGTACCGCCATGGCTTTTGATCACAATGCCGTTCAATCCCAGGAAAACGCCACCATTGACTTTGCGCGGATCCATTTTTTCGCGCAGTAGATCAAAGGCGGCCTTGGCGAAGAAATAGCCAATTTTGGACATAAAGGTCCGATTCATCGCAGAGCGCAAGTAACTGCCAATCTGTTTGGCAGTTCCCTCTGCAGTCTTCAACGCAATATTTCCTGCAAAGCCTTCGGTCACAACCACATCGACCGTGCCTTTTCCCAGGTCGTCGCCTTCAACGAACCCGGCATATCTCATCGAACGCAGAGGCGTTTCTCGCAGGAGGCGTCCAGCGGTGCGCACTTCCTCAAGCCCCTTGACCTCTTCAACACCGATATTCAGAAGCCCCACACTGGGCTGCTGTACACCGAAAAGAGCGCGGGCCATGGCACCGCCAAGAATTGCAAAATCGATCAATTGCTGCGCATCGGCACCAATAGTCGCGCCAACATCCAGGACGACTGATTCCCCACGCATCGTCGGCCAAATCGCCGCAATCGCCGGCCGTTCAATGTTGGCCATGGTGCGCAGGCAGAATTTTGACATGGCCATCAGCGCGCCGGTATTGCCGGCGGAAACCGCAACAGCGGCGTCGCCAGTTTTAACGGCTTCAATCGAACGCCACATGCTTGACCGCCAACGTCCCTGGCGAAGCGCCTGACTGGGCTTTGTGTCCATTGCGATCGATATTTCGCAGTGGTGAACGGTCGACGCGTCCCTTACCCTTGGATACTGCTCAAGCAGCGGAAGCAATACCTGTTCATTTCCATAAAGCTGAAAGCGAATGTCTGGATGCCGGACAAGTGCGATCTCTGCGCCGGGAATAACGACTTCAGCCCCATTGTCGCCGCCCATGGCATCCAAAGAAATCGGAATAGTTTTCGCCATTTAGTAGGTCTTTTGACGTCTCGCTAACAGGGGCACTGCCGAATGGCATGCCCAGAAATATCCCACCGGTTCAGCAGGGGCCCAGAACGGGCGCGAACATAACGGTTTTGACCGGAGTGACAACCGTTTTCCTGACCGAGAATAGAACAGACGTTGAAAACCCGCTAGAAATTGGTGTTTGCAGACCCCAAAGACTTTCCAAATACACTGAAATTATTCTTTCGACTGCCCTTTCAAAGCTTGCAAAGCTGCAAAAGGTGACGGTTTTGTTTCCGCTTCTTCTGCAGCATCGGCCACTTCTTCATCACCAGATTCAAACTCAATACCTGGCTTTCGAGGGAATGGGTCCAAAGATAATGCAAGCTCCTCGCAGATCACTGCACCCAGATCCAAAACGCCATCCAGAATGACGTCCGGCGGATCGAGCGTTTCAAGATCAATTTCAATTTCACCGTCTTCGTTGAGGTCCCTGATTTTGCGTGGACGGCTGCTGCGCGGTTCAAAAGTCCGGTCAACATCAAGCTTCAGGACACTTTCAAATGGCTCAAGCGACACAACGCAGGTTCGGGTCATTGCTACGCGAAGCGGTCCGACAACGCGAAGCCCGGCCTTGCGGTAGGGCTTCAAATTGAAATCCGCCTTCAGGCTTTCAACGCTGTTGATGTCGTAAAATTCGGCGATTGCCTTGAGCTCGGCCGCTGCGGGATCGACAATCATTGCCAGATCCTTGTCGACCACCTTTGAGGCATTCACCTTAAAAGAGTAGGGAAAGCTCTCTTTTGCCATTGTTCTTCTTTCTTTCAGGCCCTGAGGCAATTCAATCCGAGGGGGTAGAGAATGTCGCTGGATCTGGCCAGATTATCTTTCCGGTCATCAGATCTTCCGTACCTTGGTCATTCAACACTTTCGCCGCTTCTTGGACATAACGCGCAAGCTTCAATTGTGCGACCGGCTCAGGACTGTCTGTATAAATATTCCGACCCAAGGCTTCTGCCAATTCCTCAGAATTGCCGCTGTCAATAGACGGAATATAGGCGTCAGCGCGCCCGTAAAAGGCCTCGCCCATAACCTTGACCTTCTTCGGCACGCGCGTATCGCTTACACCCATCTCTCGCAGCGAGGCATCCATATCGTTGAAAAAGAGGTCAAAAACGTTCTGCGAGAATTCGGAAACCTCTTTTCCCTCACTGCGCATCCGCCGAAAATAAAGCACAGCGTGAACAACAATGAGGTCAAAGCGGCCATCAATTGTGTCCGGTACAAGAAAGTCCGTATAAAACACCGGTTGCCGCGCTTGAGCCACGATTTCACAATAGGCTTTGTGCTCGGCGTCACGGGAACGGCGGCGGAACAAGCCGAAAAGCATGACCGTCTCCTTTTAAGTCAGGTATTGCCTTGTGCCCTATCCCACGATAGTGACTTTGCCAAGCAACGAAATTCAAAAGCAGCCAGATTAATCTGGCCAAACGGGAATTCTTAGATGAACTTCAAGGCGAGCGCCCTGATCATTCCGCTTCTGGCCACATTACCTCTTGGCGGCTGTTTCACTTCCACCTACACGCATGGCCATGTGATTACCACTGATATGCTGAGCCAGGTTCAAGTCGGTTCAAGCCGTGAGCAGGTCGAACTTGTGCTGGGATCACCTTCTACAACCTCCAGCCTTAACGGCGATGCATACTACTATATCTCCCAGAAGACCGCGACGACGGCCTTCCTGGCGCCTGATATCGTTGAGCAGCGTGTCGTGGCCGTCTATTTCGACAAGGATGGCTACGTTCAGGATCTCGGCAATTACACGCTTGAAGACGGCAAGGTCGTCGATATCGTGACTCGCAAGACCCGTACAGGCGGCGCAGACTACGGCTTCCTGACCCAAATTCTAAAAGGCGCAAGCAATCCAGGTCTGAACCTTTAGAACTGTCCAAGGAAACAAACATAAAAAGCCCCGGCCATTTCTGACCGGGGCTTTTCTTTTTCTGACTGTCTCTTCCTAGTGTGCCAGGACCGCCAGTAGAAGCAGAGCCACGATGTTGGTGATCTTGATCATCGGGTTCACAGCCGGACCAGCGGTGTCCTTGTAAGGATCGCCAACCGTATCGCCCGTGACAGAAGCCTTGTGGGCTTCGCCACCCTTCTCGTGTTTAACCCCGTCCTTGTCGACAAAACCGTCTTCAAACGATTTCTTGGCGTTGTCCCATGCACCACCGCCGGCGGTCATGGAGATAGCGACAAAGAGACCGTTAACGATCACGCCCAGCAGCATCGCTCCAAGAGCCGCAAATGCATCTGCAGGAGAAGCAACAGCGCGCACAAGGAAGAAGACGACGATTGGGGACAATACCGGCAGCAAGGACGGAATAACCATTTCCTTGATCGCTGCTTTGGTCAGCATGTCCACTGCCCTGCCGTAGTCCGGCTTTTCTGTACCCTGCATGATGCCGGGCTTTTCCTTGAACTGGCGCCGAACTTCTTCAACAACAGATCCGGCGGCCCGACCAACCGCAGTCATGGAAATACCACCAAACAGATAGGGCAGTAGACCACCAAAAAGGAGGCCAGCCACGACATACGGGTTGGACAGGCTGAACAGGGTATCCACGTTGATGCCGTAAAACACCGATCCTTCTTCGGCCGAATTTGAGAAGAATTTCAAATCTTCCGTGTAGGCAGCGAAAAGAACCAGAGCTCCCAAGCCGGCAGAGCCGATGGCATAACCCTTGGTAACAGCCTTTGTGGTGTTACCCACTGCATCGAGGGCGTCTGTGGTCGCGCGTACTTCAGCCGGTAAATCAGCCATTTCGGCAATGCCGCCGGCATTGTCCGTCACAGGTCCGAATGCATCCAGCGCAACAACCATACCAGCCAGAGCCAGCATCGTGGTCACAGCAATTGCAATGCCGAACAGGCCTGCAAAGGCATGGGTGACCAGAATACCAGCAATGATGATCAAGGCAGGCAGCGCCGTTGCTTCAAGTGAAACCGCGAGGCCCTGGATAACGTTGGTTCCATGACCTGTCACAGATGCTTGGGCGATCGACCTCACAGGACGGTATTCAGTTCCTGTGTAATACTCGGTTACCCAGATGATGAGACCGGTGACAACGAGACCAACCAGACCACAGATAAAGAGGTCAAAACCGGTAAAGGTCGTCCCCCCCGAGGTGGTGTACTGTGTGTCGGCACCAAGCCAGCCAAATACGATCACGGCGAGCGCAACGGCGGACAGCACCGAAGTTGCAATAAACCCCTTGTAGAGGGCCCCCATAATCGAATTGCTTGGGCCGAGCTTGACGAAAAACGTCCCGATGATGGAAGTGACCACACAACTTGCACCGATCAGAAGCGGCAGTGTCATGAGTTCCACGGCCTGAGCGCCTGCAAAGAAGATCGAAGACAGCACCATGGTGGCAACGACAGTCACCGCATAAGTCTCGAACAGGTCGGCTGCCATGCCGGCACAGTCACCGACGTTGTCACCGACGTTATCTGCAATTGTCGCGGGGTTTCGTGGATCATCTTCAGGGATACCGGCTTCTACCTTGCCGACAAGATCACCGCCAACATCCGCGCCCTTGGTGAAAATTCCGCCACCAAGACGGGCAAAGATGGAAATCAGTGAAGCCCCAAAACCCAAGGCAACCAGAGCATCGATTACGGCCCTGTCAGTGGGCTCGTAGCCCATTCCCTTGGTCAGCACCGTGAAATAAACTGCAACGCCCAGAAGCGCGAGGCCGGCAACCAGCAGACCGGTTACGGCGCCTGACTTGAAAGCGATTTCCAGCCCGGCTCCCAGGCTCTGGCTCGCGGCCTGAGCTGTACGCACATTGGCGCGAACGGAGACCATCATGCCGATATAACCGGCAGCTGCGGAAAGAACGGCGCCAACGGCAAATCCAATTGCTGCTAGTCCGGACAGTAAAAACCAGACAAGAACAAAAACGACCGCCCCAACGATGGCAATCGTCGTGTATTGCCGGTTGAGATACGCGCTGGCCCCTTCTTGAATCGCACCTGCGATTTCCTGCATACGCGCGTTGCCTGCATCCGCCGCCATAACGGATTGAATTGCCCAAGCGCCATAGGCGAGGGACAAGAGGCCACAAATTATGATGACGACAAGTTCGATCATACTTCCTCCCAAGGGTGTGGCGGACAGATCTTCTTGCTCTTTTTGCCGCCGAACTACGCCCCACACCAATTCCCCAGCGTGAAGCGTGCACACGATAGCAACATATGAGAGCGCTTCGTCAAGCTCTCACATTGTATAATTTTACGGTTCCGTTGCGGTATTGTTTGATGCAATGCAGAAAAAATGCTGCACTGGCGAAAGCAAACTCCAAAAGCCGCCTAAGAGGTTGTTACTGCTTTTCTTTCAGAAAGGACCAACCAACCAAGAAGCGCAAGACACAACAAAACAAAGGGAAACACGAGGATATTGACGGTGGCCCAGCCATAGACATTCAACAATGCGCCCGACGAGAAAGACGCCGCCGCGACGAATCCAAACACCAGAAAGTCGTTGACGGCCTGTACCAAATTGCGTTCCTCAGGGCGGTAGGCATCAGTCAGCATCGCAGTTGCTCCGATAAAGCCGAAGTTCCAACCCAGACCAAGCAACACAAGTGCGACCCAGAAATGGTGGAGCTCGACACCCATGAGAGCGACGATGGAACAACCTGCAAGAAGCGCGAGTCCGATGGAAACGATCCGTTCTTTTCCGTAGCGGGCGATCAGATTTCCGGTAAAGAAGCTCGGTCCGAACATGGCAAGAACATGCCACTGGATGCCAAGTGCAGCGTCGGTCTGGCTCAAGCCACAGGCGATCATTGCGAGTGGGGTTGCCGTCATGACAAGGCTCATCAGGGCGTAAGAACAGATGCCACATGCTGCTGCAACAATGAAGCGCGGTTGCGCCATGATCTGGCGTAGCGGACGCCCCCCGGCCTGGGCATGGCTTTGTCTGGGCGGCTTCGGAATTCTGATGAACGCCAGCAGGAACAGAGCTATCAGCGCTAGACCTGCCTGGGCCAGGTAGGTTCCAGCGAACAGAATGGGTGAAAAGAGATCCTTCGTGGCAATGACTGTCTGCGGGCCAACGACACCTGCAATAACGCCGCCTGCCAAAACCCATGAAATCGCCTTCGGCTTGAAAGCATCGCTTGCCGTGTCAGCTGCCGCAAACCGGTACTGCTGAACAAATGCACCAGCGAATCCGCCCATGGAACACGCGAGCGCGAACAGCAAAAACTGATCGAGGAAGACTGCGTAAGAGGCCAGTAATCCAGAGAAAACACCGAGCAATGCTGCTCCGGTGAAACCTGCTCTACGGCCAAAGCGGCGCATGATCATGCCAGCTGGAATTGTTCCGAACGCTGTTCCAAGGACCATGGCGGAAACGGGTAGCGTTGCGAGAGACTTGTCTTCCTCAAGCATCATGTAACCAATCAGGGGCCCAGTTGCGATTACGATAGAGGCGGAGGCGCCACCGAGCGCTTGGGCAAATGCCAGCAGCAAAGCATTGCGTCTGGCCAGACGATCATCAACAAAATCATCCGTCATAGCGACAGTCATAGGATATTTCTCAGGGCTGGCGGCCGGTCGGGCGGTCCGCAAAGGGAGTGGGAAGCATGGGTAACACGGCTGGCGGAAAGGACAAACCGGTTACTGTTCACATCTTCTGGAAATGGTAATTTCCATACCTAGAAGTGGCTGAATCCTGCCTCGGCTTTCAAATTTACAGGCGAGTTGGCTTCATAAACAGTCAGTGCGCCACGCCCTCTTTCAACCCTGCCGATTCTGGTTACGGGACAATCAGAATCGGCTGCCTCCTGGACAAATACCCCAGACTTTTCTTCGGGGACGCTCGCGAGAATTTCGTAGTCGTCGCCGCCATTCAAGCAGTCAAGCCACGCCAAACGATTATTTGAATTCACGCGTCTGAGCGCACCCGATAAGGGAACCCGGTCAAGATCAATCGCCAAATCGACAGAAGATGCTATTGCCATGTGTTTGCCGTCGGCAAAGAGGCCATCTGATATATCCATCGCCGCATTTGCATATCGGCTCAGAGGATCAGAAAGACATGTTCTGGGGCGCGGGAGAAGATAACGCTCGTGAATGTGACGCTCCTCACTTTCAGTGAGTTTCATGCTTCGACAAAACTCGCCGTCCAATCGGGCCTTGAGACCAGCTGCTGCATCCCCGATTGTACCCGAAACGAAAAGGACGTCACCGGGTTTTGCACCCGAACGACGGACTGCCTTGTCCTTTTTGACCTCGCCCAGGGCTGTTATTGAGATCTGAAGGCCATTATCGGACCGTATCGTGTCACCACCCAAGAGTGTGACTTCAAACGCCGCCTGGTCTGCTGCCAGCCCCTTGCAGAATCGATCCAGCCAATCCGTGGTCCAGTCAGCATGTAACGCAAGGCCCATCAGGTAACCGCGTGGACGTGCACCTTTGGCGGCCAGGTCAGACAGGTTTACCCGAAGCGCCTTGGCAGCAATCGCTTCAGGTGCATCATGTGGGAAAAAATGTACGCCCGCAGCAAGCACATCTTTCGTCAGCACAAGGTCAAAACCTGCTCTTGGCGAAAGAACCGCGGCATCATCCGTCAAACCCAGACTTCCAGGGTCTTTCGCCAGGGGAGCGAAATACCGTTTGATCAGATCAAACTCGCCGGGCCGGTCGTTGCTCATAGTCAGGAGGCGTCGTCCGCCTTTTTCGGGTCGAGTTCAGCTTCACGCAACTCGTGCGCCAGACGATCAAGCACACCGTTGACGAGACCAGGCTCATCATCTTCGAAGAAGGCCTTGGTGACGTCGATATACTCAGAAATGATAACCTTTGCAGGCACATCCCTTCGGCGCAGCAGTTCGTATGCACCAGAACGCAAAATCGCACGCAGCAGACTGTCAATCCGCTTCAAAGGCCAGTCTTCGGCCAACGCGGTGTGAATGAATGGATCGAGGAATTTTTGATCCTCAACGACGCCAGTGACATTCTTCTTGAACCATTGTTCGTCTGCATCACGGTATTGAGCGCCGTCAATCTCCTTGCCAAGACGAAATGCGGTGAACTCGCTGATCACGCTGGAAAGCGGAGCACCGCCCACATCCATCTGATAGAGAGCTTGTACGGCGGCAAGACGGGCAACGCCGCGTTTGTTTGCAGGGCGCACAGTTTTTGCAGCCGGTTTTTCCGGGTCGGCTTTTCCGGTCATTCTTTATACTCCAAGCCGTTCGCGCAATGCGATCATGTCGAGGGCTGCCTGAGCGGCCGCTCCACCCTTGTTCTTGTCATCAACTTTCGCACGGGCCCACGCCTGCTCATCGTTTTCAACAGTCAGGATACCATTTCCAACAGCAAGATCCGCATCCACGATCAGATCCATTATCACCCGGTTCGATTCATTGGCGACAATGTCGTAGTGAGTCGTTTCCCCGCGGATAACAACACCTAAAAGCACAAATCCGTCGTAGAGAACGCCTTCGTTTTCCATGGCACTCATTGCCATGGAAAGCGCAGCTGGGATCTCCAGAACACCGGGAACCGCGACCCTGTCGTAGTTCGCGCCGGCGGCCTCGATGGTTTTGATCGCGCCTTCAGCAAGTGAATCTGCAAGATCGTCATAAAAACGAGCTTCGATGATCAGTATCTTCCGTGCAGCGCTCATGAGTGTTGAAATCCTTTATAAGGCCGCGACAGGAACCACGTCTGCCTCGGTTTGTCCAGTCTCATTCATGCAGGGCAGCCATGACCCGACAACTATCGCGCCGCCTGGTAAATGCGATCCGTTATAGTAGCTCTTTTCGAAGGTGTAGGGACGTCCCCTACCCGGTCTTTGCAAATTCTGCAAGACGCGCCGCGTAACGCGCCATCATATCCACTTCCAGATTGATTTTGCCTCCCACTTGGCGCTCTGACCAGGTCGTGACCTCCAATGTGTGCGGTATGAGAAACACTGAAAACAAAAGTCCGTCGACTTCATTGACCGTCAAAGAAGTGCCATCAAGCGCGACAGAACCCTTTTTTGCAATAAACGGCGCAGCATCTTCTGAAGCACGGAATTGAAAATAAACGGAATCGGGATGATCTTCCCGTTTAACAATGGTTGCCAGGCCATCGACATGTCCAAGCACAAGATGACCACCGAGTTCCGCGCCCATGGTCAGGGAACGTTCCAGGTTGACTTGCTGTCCAATTTTCCAATCGGAAACTGTTGTCAGTGCCAGCGTTTCGGCAGCTGACTCTACTTCAAACCAGTTTCCTTCTGAACTATTTCGTTTTGCCGTCACTGTGTGGCAGACACCGGCACAGGCAATTGAAGCACCAATATCGAAAGTATCGGTGTCATAGACTGCCTGGATACGCGTGCGCTTGCCCGCTGGTATGTCTTTAATAGAGAGGATTTTTCCGAGGTCGGTAACAATGCCGGTAAACATTTCAGGCTCCACGCCGTCTGAGATAAACAAAACTGTCGCGGCCGAAATTTCCGGCGTCAACCTGTTCGAATTTGGGGTCTTTGATCACGTCTGCAAGATCCAGGTCGTGCAAAGCAGAAATGCCGTCATCGCCGATCAGGAGGTCACCTGTGACAACACACAGATCATCGACCAGATCTGCGGACAGAAAGGATGACGCCATTCGTGCGCCGCCTTCAAGCATCAAACGGGTAATACCCCTTGTCGCGAGCGCGCTCAGGATCACTGACGGCGCAATGCTGACTTCCGAAGCAGGTACCCGAATGATATTGACGCCCGCTGCAGCAAGAACTTCGAGTTTCTCGGGATCTGCATCGTTACTGCAAATCAGCCAGACCGGAACGTCAATACAGGTACGCACCAGTTTGGAATCCAGTGGCAAACGTGCGCAGCGATCAATAATGACCCGGATGGGTGAACGCTGAGCAAGGCCCGGCAATCGGCATGTCAGCTGCGGATCATCTGCAAGCGCAGTGCCCGACCCAACAAGAATAGCGTCATATTCAGCTCTGAAACCGTGGACTTTGCGCATTGACAGGGGCCCGGAGATTTTGACCTGCCCCTCCCCCGCCCGGCCGATATATCCATCTCTGGATTTTGCAAGCTTCAGAAAAACCTGGGGTCGTTGCTTGATTTGCCGAAGCGTGAAGCCGCGGTATAGCGCCTTCATTTCCGTTTCACGCACTCCGACAACGACCTCTATGCCCGCGTCTTCAAGCATTTTCACACCGCGGCCTGCCACCCGTGGATTTGGATCCAGCATGCCGATGACGACCCGCTTGGCGCCCGCTTCGATCAAGGCCAGTGCACAAGGCGGAGTGCGGCCATAATGGGAACATGGCTCCAGCGTCACATAACAAGTGGCACCTTCAGCTTTGCTTCCAGCCTGATTGAGTGCATTCACCTCCGCATGAGCCATTCCCGGACGCGAAGTGACACCCCGGCCAACCAGGACATGTCCATGGTCTTCTTTGCGGACTATCAGTGCTGCGACGGACGGATTGGGCCACACCTGGCCAAGTCCGCGCCGGGCGAGCCGCTCGGCGGCTGCCATGAAACGTTTATCAATAATTGAAATGACGGGCATATGGGATCAATCGCAACAAATCAGTCGTTTTTCAGCGGATGTCCGTCTGAAACGTTGAGTTCATCCAGAAGAGCTTCGAAATCCTTGGCTTCGCGAAAGTTCCTGTAGACCGAAGCAAAGCGTACATAGGCCACATCATCGATGCCCTTAAGACCTTCCATGACATGGTTACCGATGGTCTCTGCCGTTATTTCGCTTTCGCCTGAACTTTCCAACTGACGCACGATTCCGCTCACCATCCGTTCGATACGGTCCGGGTCGACGGGCCTCTTGCGCACGGCAATCTGCACCGAGCGCATGAGTTTTTCCCGATCGAACGGAACCCTGCGGCCTGAGCGTTTGAGCACCATCAGCTCGCGCAATTGCACGCGTTCAAATGTCGTGAAGCGGCCGCCGCAAGTGTTGCAGATTCTGCGACGGCGGATCGCCGTGTTGTCCTCGGTGGGACGGGAATCTTTAACCTGTGTTTCCTCGCCACCGCAAAACGGACATCTCATTTTTTCAAAGCTCCTGACCGAGCCGGTTGGTTATTCCCCGTAAATCGGGAACCGGGCCGTCAGTGCTTCTACCTTGGCTTTGACGGCTGCTTCAACCGCCGCGTTGCCCTCTTCACTGTTTGCGGCCTTCAAACCATCCAAAACTTCCGTGATCAGCATGCCAACTTCACGGAATTCGGCCACGCCGAAGCCCCGCGTCGTCGCTGCAGGCGTTCCAAGGCGGATGCCAGACGTTACAAAAGGCTTTTCCGGGTCGAAGGGTATGCCGTTCTTGTTGCAGGTGATGTTTGCGCGGCCGAGCGATTTCTCTGCAGATTTTCCAGTCGCATTTTTCGGGCGAAGGTCAACCAGCATCAGGTGGTTGTCTGTTCCGCCGGAGACGATATCAAGTCCCTGTTCTTTCAGAACTTCAGCCAAAGCCTTGGCGTTTTCGGCAACAGCCCGAGCGTAGGTCTTGAATTCCGGTTGCAGTGCTTCCTTGAAAGCGACGGCCTTGGCTGCGATCACATGCATGAGCGGACCGCCCTGAAGGCCAGGAAACACTGCAGAATTGAATTTTTTGGCAAGCGCCTCGTCATTGGACAAGATCATGCCGCCGCGCGGACCACGCAAGGATTTGTGAGTGGTGGTTGTAACCACATGGGCATGGGGAACCGGAGAAGGATGCACGCCGCCGGCAACAAGACCAGCAATGTGGGCCATGTCGACCATGAGATAAGCGCCAACACTGTCAGCAATCTCGCGGAATTTCTTCCAGTCCCAAATCCGGGAATAGGCGGTACCGCCTGCAAGTATCAGCTTCGGCTTGTGTTCCTGAGCAAGACGCTCAACTTCTTCCATGTCCAGCAGATGGTCGTCCTCGCGCACGCCGTAGGATACGACATTGAACCATTTTCCAGACATATTGACCGGTGAACCATGGGTCAGGTGTCCACCGGAGTTCAGATCGAGCCCCATGAAAGTGTCACCCGGCTGCAAAAGCGCCAGGAACACAGCCTGGTTCATCTGACTGCCCGAGTTCGGCTGAACATTGGCAAACTGGCAACCAAAGAGTTCCTTCGCGCGCTCAATCGCCAAGGTTTCGGCCACATCCGCGAACTGGCAACCACCGTAATAGCGTTTGCCAGGATAACCCTCGGCATATTTGTTTGTGAAAATGGAGCCTTGCGCCTCCAGAACAGCGCGAGAAACAATGTTCTCCGAAGCGATCAGTTCGATTTCGTGCTTTTGTCGCCCGAGTTCGTCCTGAATGGTGCCAAAAATTTCCGAATCCACCTCGGAGAGGCTACGGGAGAAGAAACCGGACTGCAGGGACTGACTGGAGCTTTCCATCAAAGACATCGCACCATCCTTGTATTGATTTTCGAGGGTCAGCAGCACGCTGGACGCAGTCTTGAGCCTGACGATTGCGCCTCGGTCATGCCGATTTGTGCGAGGAATTAACACACCCGCTGAGAAGAACCAAGGGCTATACCGACGCATCTATATCTGAATGCGACAACCTCGGGTCAAGCTTATCCAAAGACATCGAATAAGCGATAAAACAAAACATACGCATCGCGGCCAATTCCAGAAACTTTTTACCAAGTGCTCTAGCTTGGAACTAAGGTCATTCTTTTGCTTACCTTGGATCTGGAATTTCTTTCCCCGATTCCACACGATCAAAAATATTTTTACACAAGCTCGACAACTAACTACTTAGCTCCTGACTATTGCCGACAATGGCTACGGACGGTCTCTTTTCGACAGATCCATGGCCAACCGGCTGGCCTGTATGGATTCTTAGAGGTGGAACATTCAGCCAATCGGGCTTGCGATTCTGTTCAACATCGCACACCGAGAAACAGTTGCTATCACGTCATTCATTTCAGTAAAGATTGGTGTCAGAGCTTGAAGCCGTTGCCGCTGCTTCCCGCGCCAGCCTGCGTTGCAGCTTCCGGACCGCGATCCTCTTCAGGTCCCCCTGAGCAGCCGTTTTTGGCCCGAAGGCAGACACCTCAACTCCGGTCGCCGCATCAATTGCAGTAACCTTCACCTGCTGCCCTAGTGGACGAAACTCGAGATAGATCTCGCCAGGTTGCGGATCGCGACTCATTGCCTATCTCCCTGCAACTGACTAGTTAAAAGCCATGAAACGCCAGCCTGATCAAGGCCGACGTTCCAAAAGAGGCATCTAAACAGTTGATTGCGTTGACCTGTCAGAGGCGCGCCTGGGTACCAGTACCGTAGATATCATCGCGATTGTAAATATCGTCTCTGAAGTGGACGACACCATCTGAATTGGCCCAGGCTGTGACATACGTCATGTAGAGCGGAATGGACTTTTTCATTTTCACGTCTTCCCGCTCACCAGTGCGGATAATTGAATCCACCCGCGTCCGGTTCCAGTCCGGCGTCGTGGACTGCAGCAACCAGGTCACGAGTTCACGTACGTTCTGCACCCGGACACAGCCGGACGAGTGAAAACGATTGGCTTCGCCGAACAGCGTTTTCGACGGTGTATCGTGCAGGTAGACCTGATGCTTGTTGTGAAAATTGATCCGAACCGAACCAAGCGAGTTTTCGGCACCTGGGTCCTGGGTAAAGCGATACTGAGTCGCCTCGTCAGTATTCCAGTCGATTTGCTGCCAGTTGAGCTCGTTTTTACTCCAGTCAAAGATACGAATGTTGTTCTTTGCCAGATATTCCGGGTCTTCCTTCATCTTGGGGATCAGGTCCTTGCGGATGATTGATTTCGGAACTGTCCAATACGGATTGAAATTCAGCTCATATATCTTGCTGTTCAGGATCGGGGTCTGCCGATCAATCTTGCCGACAACAGCTGTATGCCGAGAGCGAACCCTTCCGTTTTCCACTGCCTCGATTTCAGCGGCCGGAACATTCACCATCACATAGCGGTCACCAAGAAACCCGGACATGGACCGCATGCGCACAATATTGGTTTCCAACTGCCGCAACCGAACGTCGGCCGGAATATTGAGAGCTTCGACTGTTCCCTCGCCCATAATCCCGTCGGGGATCAATCCGTGACGAAGCTGGAAACGGCGCAATGCTGCATCAACATATGAATCGAATGTATCTGAAAGACCTGCTTGTTGCTCAAGATCGCTCGATGCAATCAGGCGGCGGCGCAGTTCAACCACGCGCTGATCTTTCATACCGATTCTGAGTGGTTTGCCTCCGGTGGACACCGTCCCCCAGCCGCCAGCCTGAACAATACGCTGGTAGCGATCAATCGCGACAGCAATGTAGTCTGCGGTTTCAGGAGACAGGGTCGGCGCGGAGGAATTCACTTCCGTGATATTTTCCGTCGCAATGTCAAAGTTATCTGCCCATTCGACCTTCTGGCGATTTTGCTGAAGGGACTGCAATGCAGTTTGAGCCGATGCCGGGGCACCTTCCAATAAAAATGCTGAAAAACCGAGTACACAAAAGCCTTTAAGCGTTTTTCCAGTGACCCATTTCAGGTGATTTGTTTTCCCGAAAGGTCCGGATAAAAGGTGCATTGCCAACCCCTTGTGCTGCGCCTTACGCGTCAAATGTCTCATTGTGCCTCTGGCATGGCCAAATGAAAACGGGCCACGCCTCCTGTTCCAGTTCCGAGTCGTACCGGAAGGGAGTTAACAAATCGCTTGATTTTTTAACCATCTTTTCGTCTGGACTGCGCACAAAGCCATTCCAATGTGACCACAAGATGTCAGCTGGCGGCTGCCAGAAGAACTCCTCAACTGCCTGTGCCGTTTCTCGATCAATTTGCGTTCGATGAAAAGGCACATTTACGTGAGGTTGCACAAAAAAGAAAAGCACCGCCCATGGGGCGGTGCTTTGTCATCCGGATTCGCCGCGAATTTCTTATAGGCGATAAAGAATCTGATCTGTCCAGAAACGCTCCAGACGGCGCAGAGACTTGTTCAGTACAACAAAATCCTGCGGTCCGATTTCACCCACCTGTTCAACAGACAGCATGTGGCGCTCATAAAGATCATTGACGATCTTAGCCACTTCCTGGCCCTTGTCAGTCAGGCTCACGCGAACGGACCGACGGTCCATGCGCGAACGCTGATGGTGAATGTAACCGGTTTCAACCAGTTTCTTCAGATTGTAGGAAACATTCGATCCGAGGTAGTAGCCACGTGTGCGTAGCTCTCCAGCGGTCAGCTCGGCATCGCCGATGTTGAATAGCAACAACGCTTGCACGCTGTTGACATCGGACCGACCCATGCGATCGAACTCATCCTTGATGACGTCCAGAAGACGTCTATGTAGCCGTTCAACGAGAGTAAGAGCTTCGAGATAAAGTGGCTTGATTTCCACTTCTTCCCCTTCACTCTGTGCCACAGCGTCGACTGCCCTGCTTGCGGTGATCATGTGTTTGCGCCTCTTAAAGTACCCTGTTCGACGGATATTTTTTTCCCGCCTTGAAACGCAATCTAGCGGACTGATTCTAAAATCCGCTTAAGAGACACGCTGAATCATCCGTTAACTTTTGAGGGGCGTTTTTGCTAACTGATTCATCTCTTGTTAATCATGCCCTCTCAGGAACTTGACTATTCCGCTGAAATCCAGGCTTTCCCCGCCGGAGTTGCAGAACAAAGTATAGAGAGACGCGGCTTCAGCGCCGAGCGGCGTCGCAGCGCCCGCAGAACTTGCTGCCTCTTGTGCGAGTTTTAGGTCCTTGAGCATCATTGCTGCTGCAAAGCCCGGCTGGTAGTCCCGATTGGCCGGTGAAGACGGCAACGGTCCGGGCACCGGGCAGTAAGAGGTCAGAGACCAGCACTGACCAGACGCGGTAGAGGAGATGTCGAAAAGCTTCTGCGCATCCAGCCCCAGCTTTTCACCAAGCACAAAGGCCTCAGATACACCGATCATCGAAATGCCGAGGATCATGTTGTTGCAGATCTTGGCCGCCTGGCCATTTCCAGCGCCGCCGGCGTGGACAATCGTCTTGCCCATGATGTCCAGATAAGGCTTTGCAGCTTCAAAGGCCTCATCAGGCCCACCGACCATGAATGTCAGGGTACCACCGGCAGCACCGGCCACGCCGCCGGAAACAGGCGCATCGACCATTGGCATCCCCTTTTCGGCGGCGGCCGCGCTGACGGCCCGGGCGCTATCAACATCGATGGTGGAGGAATCGATCAGGAGCGTTCCCTGTTTGGCGTTCTCAAGAATCCCGCCCTCACCCTGATAGATCTGACGCACATGTTTGCCCGCCGGAAGCATCGTAACAATAACATCTGCTGCAGTCGCGATTTCCGCGACGCTGCCAGCTTTGTCCCCGCCAGCTTCAGTGTGAACCGACAAGGCGTTTTCCGATAAATCAAACCCAATGACCTTGTGACCTGCCTTCACAAGATTGATGGCCATCGGCCCACCCATATTGCCAAGTCCAATAAATCCGACTGTGCTCGCCATAGTTTCCTCCTGAGTGGAATTTCGTTTTGAATTTGAATCCGTTGCCAGGTCTCGCTGAGACGGGACCCGAAGAAGTTCAGAAATTGATTCAGGCTTTGGTCAGCCCGCGCTTGCTCCAGCCGCCCGGTTTTCCTTCGCCATCAGGTAGGCGAGCAATACGTAGATTGTGATTGTCAGCAGGTAGAAAGAGATTTCGTAGGGGCGCCGTCCGTAGAGGTCGGAAAAAGCCGTGTGCATGACAATCTGACAAAGACACCTGAATATCCACATGACCGTTCCCCAGGAAACGGTCAGCCAAAGACCGGTGGCAGCGACGAGATCAAGCACCGCGAAGAAGACAATCGCCCCCTGCATGGCAATTGGCATTTCCCAGAACCAAAGGCCGCGCCATTCAACGATACCGATGATGCGTGCCCAGTATATGACCCCTCCGCCGATCAGGATTATCGCCATCGCACGGAGGTACAAAATCAGAAGTGTGCTCCAGGGTGGGCGCGTATCTATTAGGTCCTGAAAGCTTGTGATCATGTTCAGTGCGGTCCGGATCAGGGTTGAAGGGGTAGGTCTCCGTCTAACGGCTCTTGGAAATACGACGCCAGATCGGCGCTGTCCACTTGTCCAAGAGATGATGGCGTCCAATTGGGTGTATGGTCCTTGTCGACCAGCACGGCACGTACGCCTTCAAAAAAGTCTTCCCCTTGAAGAATACGGGACACGATCCGGTACTCAAGTTTCATGCAGTCATTAAATGACAGACCTTCTCCACGCTGCATTTGCTCAAAGGCAATAAGTACGCTTGTTGGAGATTTCTGCCGGATTGCAGCAGCTGTCTTTTGCGCGAATTCCTCACCAGAAGCATCAAGGCGCACCAACACTTCCTGGGCAGTCGTCGCCGAAAACGCCTGTTCGATCAGGTCCGCATCGGCTGTGAGTGGACCACCTGTTGGTTCAACGAGGAACGAGGCCAGTACCGCATCAATATCATCGGCAGTTTCAAGGGCCTTCTCAAGCTCTGGCAGACTTGCTTCTGAAATCGCGTGCGTCAGTACTCCTGTCGCCAGAGCATCGCCTTGCTTCAACCGTCCGGCACTCACCGCGCAGTAGACGCCGGTTTTCTTCGGCATGCGAGGCAGAAAAAAAGTTCCACCAACGTCCGGAAAAAATCCGATCCCAGTCTCTGGCATGGAAAACAACGTCTTTTCTGTTCCGATCCTGTGACTGCCGTGCACCGAAACGCCAACACCCCCACCCATGACGATACCATTGACCAGCGCGACATAAGGTTTTGGATAAGACTTGATCTGCGCGTTCAAAAGATACTCGTCGCGGAAGAAAGCACTCAGCCCGTCCATCTGGCCTGCTTGCCTTGCGTCATAAATCTTGCGGATGTCGCCTCCGGCACAAAAGGCTTTCTCGCCCGCTCCCGTGATGACCACATGCGCAATAGAAGTGTCTTTTGCCCATTCCGCAAGTTTCCCGGCCAAGGCTCTGACCATGTCTTCGGTCAAGGCGTTCAGTGCCTTTGGGCGGTTCAAAGTTACGAAGCCGGCCATGCCGCGTTTTTCAAATAGAATGTCGTCGCTCACAGAGGCGCCCTTTAATAAAGAAGAGTCTTTTCAACGTTCAGAGAGGGTAGCTTAACTCAGCTCTTCAGCATTTGCCGCGCAATGATCAGGCGCATGACCTCGTTGGTGCCTTCGAGGATCTGATGCACACGAACATCGCGAAAGAAGCGCTCGATCGGGTAGTCGCGCAGATAGCCATATCCACCATGCAACTGCAGCGCCTCATTGACCACTTTGAACCCCGTATCGGTTGCCAGGCGTTTGGCCATAGCTGCCAGTTTGGTCGCGTCATGCGATTTCGCGTCGACAGCGGCGGCCGCCTTGTGGAGCAACAGCCGGGCCGCCTCCATTTCAGTCGCCATATCTGCAATGCGGAACTGCAGGGCCTGAAACTCGGCAATCGGCTTGCCGAATTGCTTGCGCTCCTGAATATATGTCAACGCATGGTCGAGACAAGCTTGAGCAGCACCAAGAGAACAGGCCCCGATATTGAGGCGACCACCATCGAGTGCGGACATGGCTATCTTGAAACCCTGCCCCTCCACGCCGACCAGATTACTTTTGGGTACGCGGCAATCCTGAAAATTTACTTGCGCAGTTGGCTGGCTCTTCCAGCCGAGCTTGACTTCATTGGCGCCGAAGCTGAGACCCGGCGTGTCCTTATCGACAAGCAAGCAGGACACCCCAGCAGGCCCTTCGCCGCCGGTACGCACCATCACGGCATAAAGATCGCTGACCCCACCGCCAGAAATGAATGCCTTTGAACCGTTCAGGACATAATGGTCGCCGTCGTCCCTTGCGCTGGTGCGCAAGCTGGCGGCATCAGATCCCGATCCGGGCTCGGTCAAACAATAACTGGTCAGCAGTTCCATGGTGCATAGCTTGTTCAAATACTTCTGACGAAGTTTTTCTGAGCCATAAGAATCAATGATCCAGGCAACCATGTTGTGAATTGAAATATAGGCTGCCGTTGAAGTGCACCCTTTTGAGAGTTCCTCAAAAATCAACGCAGCATCCAATCGGGAAAGAGCCGACCCGCCGACATCTTCCTTCACGTAGATGCCGCCAAAACCAAGTTCGGCGGCTTTCTTCAAGGTCGGGATTGGGAAATAGCTGTCTTCGTCCCATTGTTTGGCGTGCGGTGCCAGCTCGTCAGCCGCGAAACTTGCTGCCATGTCTTGAAAGGCGCGCTGATCTTCGTTCAGGGAAAAGTCCACGATTGTCCTCCTTCGAGCTGCAGCTATCACGAATCTTAGTATCGAAATTGCTGCCTCTTCCATTTGGCGCCGCACTAAAGCACATTTGACGCAAACGTCAAACAATCTCTTTTTTGTTTTTAATTTCAGTTATTTTACAGAATGTTGGAATGCGTCAATCTGCGTGATAGATTTGCTGCGCACTTCGGAAAGAATGCGTTTTTGTCTTCCCCTACATCGAACAGGCTGGGTCCATGCCGTCTAAATCCTCGCTTCCAAAGATCACTTCCGACCATATGGACAACCTGCTTGCAGGAACACGCATGCGGCGAAATCGCCGCACTGATTGGTCGCGTCGGCTGGTGAGTGAGAATGCACTCACAACAAACGATCTGATCTGGCCCATATTCCTGGTTGATGGTTCTTCGGTTCGCCAACCGGTTCCTTCGATGCCCGACGTTGTCCGTCTGTCTGTAGACGAAGCCGTGCGCGATGCTGCGAAGGCTGCAGAACTCGGCATTCCAGCACTGGCGCTCTTTCCTTATACTGACCCGGATTTGCGGGACGATACCGGTTCGGAAGCACTGAATGCTGAGAACCTGACGTGCAAAGCCTTACGCGCTATCAAGGCAGAAGGGCTTAATCTCGGTCTGATGACTGATGTGGCTCTCGATCCCTACACGAGCCACGGCCACGACGGCTTGATGGAAGGCGAGCAAATCCTCAACGACGAAACTGTCGACCAGCTTTGCCGCCAGGCGCTGGTCCAGGCCGAAGCCGGGTCTGACGTCATAGCGCCATCTGACATGATGGACGGACGCATTGGCGCTATCCGTCAGTCGCTGGATTCGCAAGGGTTCCGCGACACGCAAATCATGGCGTACTCCGCCAAATACGCTTCAGCCTTTTACGGACCATTCCGCGACGCTGTCGGATCATCGGGGACTTTGATCGGTGACAAGCGCACCTACCAGATGGACCCAGCCAACACCGATGAAGCCCTGCGCGAGACTGAACTTGATATCACCGAGGGCGCAGACATGGTGATGGTGAAGCCCGGCATGCCTTATCTGGATATCGTCCGGCGCATCAAGGACGCCTTTCATGTGCCAACTTATGCGTACCAAGTGTCGGGTGAATACGCGATGATCAAGGCCGCCAGTGCGAATGGCTGGCTGGATGGTGAGCGGGCCATGCTGGAAAGCCTGCTGGCCTTCAAACGTGCTGGCGCTGACGGCATCCTCACCTATTTTGCGCCAAAGGTGGCCGAGATACTTGCGGATAACAAATGACCGAAACGGTATCAGAACAGTCAACTGCCGTAACATTCGAGAACATTCAAAAGGCTGCAGCTCTTATCAAGGGTTCTGTCCTTGAGACACCTTGCCTTCCCGCACCCCGATTGTCGCAATTGACCGGCGCAGATGTCTTTGTGAAATACGAAAACATGCAGGTCACGGGCGCTTTCAAGGAGCGCGGTGCGCTCGTCAAACTCACCAGCTTGAGCGAGGAAGAAAAAAAGCGCGGCGTGATTGCAGTCTCAGCTGGAAATCACGCGCAAGGCGTTGCCTATCACGCTGGCCGGCTCGGCATACCTGCAACAATCGTCATGCCGGTTTTGACACCCTTCGTGAAAATTTCTGCAACACGCGGATACGGTGCCGAGGTGGTTCTTGCTGGCAACACGCTGGCAGAAGCCAAAGTGGAAGCCGACCGCCTGGCGGATCAAAACAACTTCGTCTGGGTGCACCCCTATGATGATGTCCATGTGATTCATGGTCAGGGCACGATTGCCCTGGAAATGCTGGCAGAGCATCCGGATCTTGATATTCTTGTTGTTCCGATTGGAGGTGGCGGGCTGATCGCGGGCATTGCGACCGCGGCAAAGGCGCTCAAACCGTCGATTGAAGTGATCGGTGTCGAAACAACGCTCTATCCGGGAATGTGGGGAGCCTTCTACGGCAAGGAAGTCCGTTGCGAAGGCGCAACCATTGCCGAGGGCATTGCAGTTCGCGACATCGGTGTACTGACGACTGAGGTCGTCAAAAAGACGGTCGATGATGTTTTGCTGGTGTCAGAAAGCAGTATCGAGCAGGCAATCAACGCATATCTGACGTTGCAACGAACCATCGCGGAAGGGGCAGGTGCGGCCGGGCTTGCGGGCCTCCTGTCTGATCCGGATCGGTTTGCAGGCAAACGCGTCGGACTTGTTCTATGCGGCGGCAATATCGACCCAAGACTGCTTTCCAAGATCGTTGTCCGGGAACTCGCGCGTGACGGTAAGCTGGTATCTATTCGCATCGACACACCGGACCGCCCCGGCACCCTTGGAGAAATCGCCACGGTGATCGGTGACATGCAGGGCAACGTTGTTGACGTCGAACACCACCGGCTGTTCCTCAATGTTCCAGCAAAGGGTGCAACGCTGGATGTATCCTTTGAAGCTTTCGACCGTCCTCACGGCGAGCGGATCGTAGCGGCTCTGCGCGAACGCGGTTTTGTGGTCCGTTACCTGGAGATTGGTGACCGCATGGACTGACGGGCTTTGCAGAAATCCGGGCTTCAAGTTTGCGATTTCGACCCGGCAACCCCACATGGTAATTATCACAATCTCGGGAGCTGGATCATGTCTGCAGATACTTCGTCTGAATATGCCCGCCAGGATGCGTTCGACCCCGTACGCAATCCGGAGCTGTTTTCAGGTGTGCGTAGCCGGCGGATCTTTGCGTTTCTGATTGATGTGATCGTCATTGCGTTGTTGACGTTTGGTGCGGGTGTGCTGGTCTTTTTCTTAGGAATATTCACGCTAGGCCTGGGCTTCCTGCTTTATGCAATCCTACCGACCGCGACTGCCCTTCTCTATGTTGCTTTCACGCTCGGCGGACCTCAGGCGTCAACACTCGGCATGCGTGCCATGGGCCTTGAAATGCGGCTTTGGTACGGCGCCAAGCCCTATCCCCTGCTCGCCGCGGTTCATGCAATCCTCTTTTGGTTCTCAGTATCCCTGCTGACACCCTTTATCCTACTCGTGTCCCTGTTCTCCGACCGCAAGCGTCTGTTGCATGACATCATTCTTGGAACTGTGGTGATCAACTCCGATAGCCACAGGCAGTATGTGGATGAGCAGGCTTAGTGTGAGACAGCTTTCCTTACCTCGAGAAGAGCAATCAGCTTGAGAATATGTCGCGGAGGCGCCGCATCGTGCCTCCAACACCCAACGACATCCAGCATTGCAGCGCTGCCGTCCCTTTCCAGGACCGGCAAGCAAGGGCCTTGACGCGCCCTGGACACTTTGCTGGCAGGCAGCAAGGCTGCTCCGAGTCCAAGGTCAGCCCAGTTTTCTATGGCCGAATATGAAATCGCGCGACCTGGATAGAGGTTGAGCGACAGGCCCAGCGCGTCAAACATTGATTGGGTCGCCTGTGAAAGCCCGCAATACCCTGAGGTCAAAATCAGTGACTGATCAGCGATCTCGCCAATACCGAGGGCATCCTGCCCAAACTGATCCGGTATTGCGGCATTGGGAAGGAACACCCAAGGGTCACTATAAAGCGGAGCCATTTTCAGATCCGCTCTATCGACCGCAGTTTCGGGCATGACTGCAATATCGATGCTCTGGGCATGCAACCGATCATGAAGATCGTTGACAAAACACTCCTTGAAAACAAGTTCGATGGAAGGATTTTGATTTTGAAATTCCGAAAACACATTGACCAGTCTCGACACCTCAACAATAGGTGACACACCGATGCGAACCAATTTGACGTCCGGTTTCAGGAGATTCTGAACCTGTGCCTTAAGGGCCTCTTCTGATGCGATAACATCGCTGATCGCCGGAAGGATCTGTTGTCCAAATTCGGTCAGTGCCACCGAACGCGTGCTTCGCTGAAAAATGCGCGCGCCGAACTGCTCCTCAATTTGTTTGACCCCGGCGGAAAGCGTTGGCTGCGTGACGCTACAGACTTCAGCTGCCGACCGGAAGGAACCCTGTTCAGCCACGCTCAGAACAAACGCAAGATGTCGACGATTCATTTATAGACTTTCTCTATCAATCAGATAAATAATTCGATTTCTTTAATTTTAGATCAGACGCTATCCATGGAGCAACAAAAATATCCAAGGAAAATCAGATGCAATCTAGTGCCGAACTTGTCTGGCTGGTCACAATATCAATCATCACAGCCGCCATGTGGATGCCGTATGTTCTCGAAAGTTTTGTCCATCGAGGCATTTTCGCAACCATGGGAAATCCGTCGCCTGATGCACTGCCAGTGCCGGCCTGGGCCGACCGTGCAAAGAGAGCCCATTTGAACGCGACGGATAATCTGGCGATCTTTGCGGCAGTTGTGTTTTCTGCCGTGCTGCTGAATGTCACGGGCGGCGGAGTTCTCATGGCGGTCAAAATATTCGTATTCGCCCGGATCGCACATTACGTGGTCTATGTTGCTGGAATTCCAGTGGCGCGCACTATCACTTTTTTGGTGGGTTTCTTCGCCACGCTGTACATTGGCGTTGCAGCAGTGGGAGTGGTTTGATGACCAGTAGTAAATTGGCAGTTGTTGCGGGGGCTGGCGGGGCACTCGGACCAGCTCTTGGAATTGCGTTAGGCAATGCAGGCTTCCGAACTGTCGGGATCTCTCGAGAACTCCCACCCAAAGGGTTTGACGATCATGTTTCGGCAGACCTAGCCGACACTCGAGCTGCGGAAAATGCGTTCTCGACAATCCTTTCCCGGCACGGCACTCCTTCAGTCCTCATATACAACGCGCACAGGTTTCTGATCGAGACGTTTGAAAACACGTCGCCAGATGATTTTGAGGCAGTCTGGCGCACGGACACGCTGGGGGCTTTTGTCGCCGCAAAGACGTTGCTTCCATCCATGCTCGAGGAAGGTGGCACGGTCCTCTTCTCAGGCGCGACCGCCTCCACGCGGGGCAGCGCACGATTTTCAGCCTTTGCCTCAGCCAAATTCGCCCTGCGCGGGTTGGCCCAGAGTTTGGCCCGTGAATACGGACCGCAAGGGATTCACGTCGCGCACATAGTGATCGACGGACTGATTGATGGTGGCTACGCCCAGCAACTCTACGATGTTCCTTCTGCTGACTGTATTTCGCCAGAGGCCCTGGCCAGAGAATATCTAAACCTGATCCAACAGCCTCGAAGCGTCTGGTCGCACGAAATCGATATTCGCCCTTTCAATGGAAAATTCTGATGAAACTTCGAGCTGATTTCTCGCGCCGTGAACTGGTCCGGCCTGAAGATGAAAACTGGAAACGCTCACCAATGCAGGGCGTGGACCGGCGCATGTTGGACAGAATTGGCACTGAAACCGGACGAGCAACCTCCATTGTCCGTTATGCACCCAACTCGTCCTTCAGCGCGCACAAGCACGATGGCGGCGAGGAGTTTCTTGTTCTGGAAGGCACGTTCAGCGACGAGCATGGGAGCTATCCAAAAGGTACTTATGTGCGTAATCCAATAGGGACTGCCCACACACCGCAGGTGGGCGCGGATGGCTGTACCATCCTGGTCAAGCTTCACCAGTTTACACCGGAAGACAAAGCCAGGGTTCTCATTAATACCACCACCGCGACGTGGTATCCCGGGTCCGTTCCTGGTCTCACCGTGCTTCCGCTTCACCAGTACCAAACAGAATCGGCTGCGCTTGTGCGCTGGGCGCCAAACACCGAATTCAACGCGCACAGACACTGGGGCGGCGAAGAAATTCTGGTATTGGAAGGTGTGTTTAACGACGAACATGGTCGTTATCCTGTGGGCACCTGGATCAGATCCCCTCATCTATCGGAGCACACGCCGTATACGCGTTCAGAAGGTGCGCTGATTTATGTGAAGACCGGACACTTGCCGGCTCCGGCAACCGGCAATACTTAGTCACGGGCGTTCAACTTCGCCAATCACGGGTTGAAGGTCTTTACAACGAGACTAAGTCTCGGTTTTTGCAGCACCTGCAAAATGCTCAAAATTGCAGCGACTTAGTCCCACCTGCTTATGTGATTTCAACGACTAAGTGAGCGAAAAGACCTTTCTTTCATGTGCTCGCCTGTTTTAAGGTGCGCCTTCGTAAGATTGGCCACTTTGGCTTTGGGCAGGTGAATGCACTCAGTTGATATCGCGATGACGCTGACCTTTGTGGTGATAGCGTCAACCGTCGTTCTTTACGCCCTTGAGCGCTGGGCGATTGAGACAGTCGCTCTTGGATCCGTTTCCGCGTTCATTGTTATCTTTTCAGTCTTTCCAGTCGTCACACCGGACGGTACGTCAGTGACGACGGGTGATTTTCTCGCTGGCTTCGCCAATCCTGCTCTGATCACGGTGATTTGCCTGCTGATTATCGGCCAGGGCCTGTTTCAAACGGATGCGCTGGAAGGACCGGCCAAGGCAATTGTCAGGATGACCCGCGGCCGTTCCCAACGTGCCGCAATTCCAATCCTGATTGTCGTGGCAATCCTCAGCGCCTTTTTGAACAACACACCCGTGGTGGTGATGTTCCTGCCGATCTTGACTGCAGTGGCTGCGACAGTTGGTCAATCGCCATCTCGCGTACTCATGCCTCTTTCATTTATTGCGATCCTCGGCGGCATGACGACCTTGATCGGGTCATCAACAAACTTGCTCGTGGCAAATTACGCGGCTCAAAATTCAGACCTGAAGCTTACTTTCTTCAGTTTCACGCCAATCGGACTGATCGTTGCCAGCGCAGGTGCGGTCTATGTGCTTTTCATCATGCCCAAACTGATGAAACCCCGAAAAACCATGGCCGAGGAATTTCAGGCCACCTCGGGCAAACAGTTCATTGCCCAGATAGAAATCACATATGGTCACCCGCTGGTCGGTGTTGAAGCGGTCTCGGGTATGTTCCCGAAACTGAAGGACATGACGGTTCGTCTGGTTCAACGGGGCCAAAAACCCATTCTGCCTCCCTTCGAAAATGTTGTGCTCTCACCAGGCGACACCGTGATTGTCGCAGCAACACGCGCAGCGCTTGCCAATGCGCTTGCCAGGCGTCAGCCATTGATGGAAGCAGAGTCTGATACCAATAGCCCTGGTCGCGATGCTCCAACGGCCCAAGCCGGTTCCATGAGCCTGGCTGAAGTGGTGGTTGCGCCTGCATCCCGATTGATGGGAAGGACATTGCCGCAGTCCGGTTTTTACAACGACACCGGGTGTCTGGTCATGGGCATTCAAAGACGCAGCCGCATGCCCCGCATGGCGATGAACGATATTCGTCTGGAAGCAGGCGACGTGCTGCTCGTTGCCGGTAGCGAAACAGAAATTGCCCGGTTGCGCGGAAACCGCGACGTCCTGTTGCTCGACTGGTCGACGACCGAAGTGCCGCGCCGGCGCTATGCCCCGCGTGCGCTTGCAATCTTTGCCTGTGTGGTTGCGCTTGCCGCCAGCGGCATGGTGCCGATTGTTTCAGCAGCGGTCGCAGGTACTTTTGCAATGATTGCATCCGGATGCCTGAATATTCGCCAGGCGATGCGTGCGATTGACAGCCGGATATTCATGCTGGTTGGCGCTTCACTTGCCGGCGCGGTTGCCATGGAAGCAACTGGCGGTGCATCTGCCATCGCCGCAGCGCTTGTTGACGTGCTTGAGGGGGCCTCCCCGCCAGTCATCCTGTCAGCCTTGTTTTTTATTGTGATGATCCTGACAAACTTCCTGTCGAACAATGCGGCAGCAGTTCTGTTTACCCCAATCGCCATCAATCTGGCTGATCAGATTGGACAAGATCCGGAAGCGTTTGTGGTGTGTTTGATCATCGCGGCCAACACCTCGTTTGCCACTCCGGTTGGCTATCAGACCAACCTGATCGTTATGGGGCCCGGTCACTACAGATTCATAGATTTTGTAAGGGCTGGTACACCACTTGCAATTATCTTATGGTTGACCTTCTCGTTAGTCGCCCCATGGTACTACGGACTGTAGGACAAATAAGAGGTATCGCGGGAAAGCACTGTGACACGGCACCCAACAGATCATCCGCAGTTTTATCTGACTGCCCCTGCGCCCTGCCCCTATCTTGAGGGCAAGCAGGAGCGCAAGGTGTTTACGCATCTGGTAGGACATGGCGCGCCAGCACTCAATGAGGTGCTCACGCAAGGTGGCTTCCGGCGTAGCCAGAACATCGCCTACCGCCCGGCCTGCGAGAATTGCCAAGCCTGCGTTTCGGTAAGGGTCCGGGTTAACGACTTCAAGTGGCGTAAATCCTTAAAGCGGGTCTGGAAATCGGGGGAAGATCTGGTCGGCGCCCGTTTGCCGCCAAGTCCATCGGCAGAGCAATACGATCTGTTCCGCGACTACCTGGAAACCCGCCATGAAAATGGCGGCATGACGGAGATGAGCGTTCTCGATTATGCCATGATGGTAGAAGACACCCATGTGGAAACGCTGGTGGTTGAATACCGACGCCGTGGACCCGAGAGCTTTTTGACCGGAACCGGAGAAGGTCCACTCCTTGGCGTGGCCCTGAGCGACCAGCTTTCCGACGGCCTGTCCATGGTTTACTCATTTTACGATCCGAGCATTACTGAGACACCGCTCGGCACATACATGATCCTGGATCATATAGAGCGTGCCAGGAAAATGCAGCTCCCGTACGTCTATCTCGGCTACTGGGTCGAGGGCTCGGCAAAGATGGCATATAAGGCCAGGTTCAAACCGCAGGAACACCTGGGCCCCAACGGCTGGACACTTGTCGACGCTGACACATCCTCTAGCTGCTGTTAGTGCCTGAGCTGGATCGACAGGTGCAAAAAAGTCCCGCTAGGGAATATGAATTCGAATTTTGTCAAAGACAGATCTGAACATTTCTGTCGTAAGTCTGCCCGTATTGGTGTTGTACCTGGAGCAATGGTAGCTGTCGAACAGCGTCAACTCATAGCCCGGAAGACTATGCTGCGCACAATGCGCAAACTTGAAATCAGCCCGGCGCAGTTCAAGTGCGCTCAGGAACGTTTCATGAGCGATCCGACCGAGCGCCAGAACGGCACGGATGGATGGATTGGCCGCGATTGTTGACAGTAGATAGGGCCTGCAGGTCCTGATTTCAGGCCCCGTAGGCTTGTTTTGCGGCGGTAGACAACGCACCGCGTTAGTGATCATCGCGTCCTTGAGAACCAGACTATCGTCCGGACGCGCTTCATACGCCCCATCTGCAAACCCGTATGCCAGCATCGTTTCATAAAGAAGATCGCCAGCGTAATCGCCTGTGAATGGACGACCAGTGCAATTCGCCCCTTTCATACCGGGGGCAAGCCCAACGACCAGAAGCCGGGGTTCAAGTGACGTGAAGGTTGGCACAGGTGCGTTGTGCCAATCAGGATGCACCTCTTTCAGCTCGTGGCGAAGCGCGACGAGCCGAGGGCAAGCCGGGCAATCCAATGGCGGATCAACCGGCCCCAGATTTCCGTGAAGAACGGACATATTCCAGCCCTAGTAATCGTCGTCGTCGTCGTCTTCATCGTCTGTAGGCACTGGCACATGTGGACGCACAGGCCGCTCAGAAGGGTCGCGCCCTATCTGCTTGGCGAGATTAGCAAGGTCGATGAAATGATCTGCTTGCCGGCGCAGGTCGTCGGCAATCATCGGAGGCTGGGTTTTCAGTGTCGAAACAACACTTACTTTCCTGCCCTTGCGTTGCAAGGCCTCGACAAGCGAACGGAAATCGCCGTCGCCTGAGAACAAGACAATATGATCGACAGATTCGACCAATTCCATGGCATCGACAGCGAGTTCGATATCCATGTTGCCCTTCACCTTGCGGCGACCGGCGCTATCAACGAATTCCTTGACGGGTTTGGTGATCACTTTGTAGCCGTTGTAGTCAAGCCAGTCGATCAGCGGCCGAATAGAGGAATATTCCTGATCTTCGATAAGCGCCGTATAATAATAGGCGCGGAGAAGATATGCCTGACCCTGGAACTCTTTCAGCAATCGCTTGTAATCAATGTCAAAACCAATGGCTTTGGCTGTTGAATACAAATTGGCTCCATCAATGAACAAAGCTACCTTTTCTCGAGCATCAAACATCTTATTTGAAACCTTTCCGAGTCATACGCGCCAACAATTAATGATACGACGGATAAGGTGTCCCACCACCAAGCCCGACAAGTCCAATTAATTAATCAACGCATAATTGCTGCGAAGACGCTATTCATTACGCCATTTCATACAGCTTATTGTTTTCTTTTTCCGATTAGGTCACACGATTCTTTGCAGACCGTACTAGTGGCGTACACTATAGTATTGGGCTATCGCAATGCAAAAGCGAGTGCGAGATTTAAAAAATCGACAATTTTTGCAGCGAAAAATAGTGCAATCCTCTCAATTTTTACAAGGGGTTGCTTTTTCGAAATACGAACACTATACGCTGGATCTTCAAGTTCCTTAAGCCTATGGAGACGTCGAATGGCGCGCGTGACCGTCGAGGACTGCATCGACAAGGTCGAAAACCGGTTTGAGCTCGTGCTTATTGCTGCGCACCGCGCACGCATGATCTCAAGTGGTTCTCCGCTGACGATTGATCGTGACAACGATAAAAACCCGGTTGTTGCACTGCGGGAAATCGCTGAAGAGACCGTCAGCCCGGAAGACATGAAAGAAGACCTGATTCATTCCCTGCAGAAGTTTGTGGAAGTGGATGAGCCGGAAGCTGAAGCTGTCCCGGTGGTACCCAGCGCAGGTCAGCAGCAGGTTACCCAGGTCAATAACGTTGATGACAACGCTGTTGAGTTCGACCGCATGTCTGAAGAAGATCTTCTTCGCGGTCTGGAAGGTCTGGTTCCACCGGAACGGACTGACGACGTCTGATTTTTTTGTTACAAGCTCTTCCAAAGCGTGACTGGATAATCCGGGCGCTTTGGATGATTCTTCCATTTCCTGCTGAAGTCTCAGCCGGTTTCCTGGGTCGGTTGCGGCCATGATGCGTCAATACGAGCTCGTCGAACGGGTAACGCGTTACAATCCCGATGCTGACGAAGCCTTGCTCAACAAGGCTTATGTCTATGCCATGCAAAAACATGGCTCGCAGATGCGTGCATCAGGTGACCCCTACTTTTCCCATCCCCTTGAAGTTGCAGCTATTCTGACTGATCTTCGGTTGGACGACGCAACGATTGCTGTCGCCCTTTTGCACGATACGATCGAAGACACAGACGCGACGCGTGCGGAAATCGATTCTCTTTTTGGTGAGGAGATCGGCAAGCTTGTCGAGGGCCTGACCAAGATTAGCCGCCTGGACCTTGTGTCACGCAAGGCCAAGCAGGCAGAAAATTTCCGCAAACTTCTTCTGGCCATCGCCGACGATGTCCGCGTTCTTCTGGTGAAACTGGCCGACCGCCTGCACAATATGCGCACGCTTGGCCACATGCCGGAACACAAGCGCAGCCGCATTGCCGAAGAAACCATGGAAATCTATGCGCCTCTTGCCGGTCGCATGGGCATGCATGACATGCGTGAGGAATTGGAGGATATATCCTTCCACATCCTCAATCCCGATGCATATGACACGATCACCGATCGGCTCGCGGACCTGCGTGAGCAAAATCGGGATCTCATTCTGGACATTGAGACCACGCTCACGGAACGCTTGAGCGAACGCGGTATGGCCGCTTTGGTAAAGGGACGCGAAAAGCGGCCTTATTCAATCTTCCGGAAAATGCAGCGCAAAGCCATCGGCTTTGAACAACTGTCCGACATATATGGGTTCCGGGTAACTGTTGGCACTATGGAAGCCTGTTACCGCGTGCTTGGCGTCATCCACACCACCTGGCCCACAGTTCCAGGCAGGTTCAAGGACTATATTTCTACTCCGAAGCAAAACGACTACAAGTCAATTCATACAACCATCGTCGGCCCTTCCCGCCAACGCGTGGAGCTGCAGATCCGGACCATTTCAATGGACAGGGTTGCTGAGTACGGGATTGCTGCCCACGCCCTTTACAAAGACGGCGAATTTGGTGGCCGAAACATTGCCCGGCACACGGATGATTGCCGCGCATTTGAATGGCTACGGCGTACGACAGAACTCCTGGCGCAGGGGGACTCCCCTGAAGAATTTATGGAACACACGAAACTTGAACTGTTCCATGACCAGGTTTTCTGTTTCACACCAAAAGGTCGCCTGATCGCGTTGCCCCGCGGAGCGACTCCCATCGACTTTGCATACGCTGTTCACACCGACGTCGGCAACACCTGTGTTGGCTGCAAAGTCAACGGTAAAATCATGCCGTTGGTCACCGAACTTCATAATGGTGATGAAGTGGAGATCATACGATCTCCTGCACAAACACCACCTCCGGCCTGGGAGGCGATTGCGGTCACCGGGAAGGCGCGGGCGGCAATCAGGCGCGCGACCCGGGCGTCGGTTCGCAAGCAGTATGGCACCTTGGGTGAACATATTCTGAAACGTGCCTTTGCGCGCGCAGACAAAGCCATATCAGATGATTTGCTGGAAGCTGTCTTGAAGGAGCACAATCTGCCCAGCGTTGCCGAACTTCAGGCAGCCGTCGGCCAGGGAGACCTGAGTGCCCAGGCTGTTTTGAAAGCAGCGCATCCGGACTATCAGGATGAGCGTGTCGTCATTACCGGACCGCCACAGGAAGAGGGCTGGTTTGACCTGAAGCAGGGACAGGGTTTGAAGTTCCGCATTCCAGCTTCAGAATTTGAAGAGGGAAAACAAACCTCAGACCAGCCGGACGAAAACGAAGAAGGCCCCGCCCTTCCGATCCGGGGTTTGCACGGTGACATTCCTGTGAGTTACGCACCAGATGGTGGCGCTGTCCCGGGTGATCGTATTGTTGGCATCTTGACCCCGTCTGAAGGACTGACCATCTATCCGATACAGTCTCCTGCGTTAAAGGAATTCGATGATCAGACTGAGCGTTGGGTCGATGTACGTTGGGACATCGACGTCAACAATCCGGAACGTTTTCCCGCAAGACTGATCATATCAGCGGCTAACGAACCCGGTTCGTTGGCAACAATTGCGCAGGTCATTGGTGAAAACAGTGGAAATATCGATAACGTAAAAATGGTTCAACGGGCCGCTGACTTCCACCAAATGGTCATTGACCTGGAGGTCTGGGATCTGAAACACCTTAACAGGATCATCAACCAACTCCGTTCGAAACCTAATGTTTCCAGCGTCAGCCGTGTGAATGGCTAAGTTCGTAGCAGAATTCAAAGGGACCTCGTTTAATGACTCGTGATGAAGTGTTGGCCGTTTTTCGCGATGCAGGCGCTATCCTGGAAGGGCATTTCATACTGACATCAGGCCTTCGAAGCCCTGTTTTTCTGCAAAAAGCACGGGTTTTCATGTATCCGGACAAGACAGAGAAACTCTGCATGGCCCTGGCTAAAAAAATCAGGTCATCAAATCTCGGGCACATCGACTACATCATCTCCCCTGCCCTTGGCGGTCTCATTCCCGGTTACGAAACCGCGCGGCATCTGGGCGTCCCGGCAATGTGGGTAGAGCGGCAGGACGGCGAATTTCAACTGCGCAGGTTCGAACTTCCTAAAGCTGCGCGTGTCATAGTAGTTGAGGATATCGTGACAACAGGCCTTTCGAGCCGGGAAACGGTAACTTCGTTGAAAGCTCTTGGTGCTGAAGTGCTTGGGGTTGCCTGCTTGATTGACAGATCTGGAGGAGAGGCCGATGCCTCGGTTCCGGTCATTGCGCTTGCAGATTACAAGGTGCCTGCATACGAACCGGACAAGCTGCCGCCTGAATTGGCTGCCATGCCTGCAGTCAAACCTGGCAGCCGCGGCCTGAGCTGAAAAAGAAAACACAAACGGGAATGAAATCCACCCATGCTGTTCCGCAGGAGAAATAGTCCATCACGCATTGAACGCCTTCGCGTTGCCGTGTGGCCCCGGAACAGCTGGGCGCGGTCAACGCGCTATCTCGGCAAACGTGTCCTCAGACTGACTGCGACACCGCATGCAATCGCTATCGGGTTTGCTGCCGGAGCATTTGCATCCTTTACGCCCTTGGTTGGATTTCACTTTCTCACAGCCTTCGTGGTGGCCTACGTCGTGCGCGGCAACATGATTGCAGCCGCCCTCGGCACTGCAATCGGCAATCCTCTGACATTTCCATTTATCTGGGCATCGACCTTCAAACTCGGCCAATGGATTGTTCATGGGCGAGTTTCCAAACACCAGGCAAACCAGGTTCACGAGAAATTCCAGGCGGGTCTGGGTGGCGCTACACACGACTCCTTCTGGGAGCACGTTACTTCGGTCTGGCATTTCCTGGTCTCGTTCTGGCCAAATCTGAAACTGATGTTTATCGGCGCTGTCCCGCTTGGTCTCGTGGTCGGCACAATTTCCTATCTTGCGGTCTATAAGAGCGTCGAGGTTTATCAGCGGCGGCGCAAACAAACCCTTGCCACCAAGAGCGAGCGACTGTTTCCGGCTCCTGGAACCGCCATGGAAGAAGACAGCAGCGCTTGAAAAATGTCGCTGGGTGGTCCACCTAGAATAATTCCGACATAAGTGGAAACCGCGTTTGCCGGTAGCGGGCGTATTGTTGTTATTGGAAGAGACGTTTCAACGCCAACAAGCACAGGGTTCTGCAGCAGAAACGGAACAAAGAGAAATGATATTGGGCATTGGCAGCGATCTCATCGATATTCGGCGCATCGAGAAGACACTGGACCGTTTCGGAGATCGTTTCACGAACCGCGTGTACACCGAAATTGAACGGGCAAAGTCAGACAAACGTGCGGAACGCGCAGCATCCTACGCAAAAAGATTTGCGGCCAAGGAAGCCTGTTCCAAGGCGCTCGGGAGCGGCATTCGCATGGGCGTCGCCTGGCGGGAAATGGGCGTTGTGAATTTGCCATCAGGCAAACCGACGATCTCACTGACCGGCGGGGCCGTGGAAAGGCTGACCGCAATGACGCCGCTGGGTTTCAGGGCGACAATTGACCTGACGATTACAGATGACTTTCCCCTGGCACAGGCCTTCGTGGTGATTTCAGCGTGGCCGGAAGACTGGCCCGAACCACGATCTAACTCGGCAATATGATTTGAATTTGGGACGCGGGCCTGGACGCATTGCTTCAACCGGCCTGAACCGCTAAGAGTTCCGCTGTAAGGCGGCTTCGCCCTCCGGAAACCCGGGCAACATGTTTAAGGGACAATATGAGCGTGACGGAAAACAAAAAAGAGAAGGACAGCGGTCTTTATGAAACCGTGAAGGTTGTTGTCCAGGCGCTCCTGATTGCACTGGTTGTTCGAACCTTCTTATTTCAGCCCTTCAGCATCCCATCCGGATCCATGAAGGATACTCTGCTGATCGGCGATTATCTGTTCGTCTCCAAATACAGCTATGGGTACTCACGCTTTTCCTTTCCGTTTGGTTTTGCCCCAATTTCCGGACGGATCTGGGGGACGGAGCCAGAACGGGGCGACGTCGCTGTTTTCAAGCTGCCAACCGATACTTCAATTGACTACATCAAGCGCGTGATCGGACTTCCTGGCGACACGATCCAGGTGACTGAAGGTGTGGTGTACATCAACGGCGAGCCGGTTGAGCGCAAGCGGATTGACGATTACATCGAGCAATCTCCAACGGGTGTCGTAAGACGCGTAGCGCGTTACCGTGAAACTCTGCCAAACGGGGCTTCCTATGACACGCTTGACCTCACACCTCGAGGGCAGCTGGACAACACCCGTGAATACAAGGTGCCTGAAGGGCACTACTTCATGATGGGTGATAACAGAGACAATTCAATCGACAGCCGCGTATTGAGCCGTGTCGGTTATGTCCCTTTCGAAAATTTCATGGGCCGCGCAGAAATCCTGTTCTTCTCTATCAAGGAAGGAAACGCGGCCTGGGAGATCTGGACATGGCCATGGAGCGTGCGTTGGGACAGGATCGGGCGGACGCTCTGAAGGGCTCCGTTCCTATCAGCGATCCTCTCGATTTGAATAACTCATGACCTATGCAAGAAAACAGAATTCGATTTCAGCGCTGAAAGCAGCCCTTGAATACGAGTTTAAAGATCTGGAACTCTTACGCGTCGCATTAACACACGCGAGCGCCTTGGCTCCGTCAGAAACTGTGGCCGGCAGCTATCAGCGGCTTGAGTTTCTTGGCGACAGGGTCTTGGGTCTGGCTGTCGCCTCCATGCTGCATCGGCAGTTTCCCAAAGCTGATGAAGGCGAACTGGCACGCCGGTTCAACCATATGGTCAAGCGCGAGACTTGTGCGGAGATAGCCCAGGAACTTGGTGTTGGCGATGCCATGCGCATAGGGCTTGCCGAAGCGCAAACCGGTGGGCGCAAAAAAACCGCGCTACTGGCGGACATTTGTGAGTCGGTTATTGCAGCTATCTATCTCGACGGCGGTTTCGACGCTGCTGAAGCGTTTATCAAGCGCCTTTGGGAACCGCGTATGCTATCTTTGTCCGGACCGCTGAGAGACGCCAAAACCACCTTGCAGGAATGGGCACAGGCCAAGAGCCTGCCGACACCGCGTTACGAAGTCACGGCAAGAGACGGACCTGACCATGCCCCTAGTTTCACTGTTTCCGTCAATGTGAAAAGTCTGGCCCCTGGTGAGGGAAAGGGCGGCTCCAAGCGGATTGCCGAACAAAATGCGGCCGAGGCCGTGTTGCGCCGAGAAGGCGTCTGGAAGGAATAATTCTACCTTGAACAACGAAAACGATACCGGCGAACCGATGGATGAAGAAGACGGCTTCGTGCCGCCCAAGGGTCGGTTTGATATGCCGCTTCCCGATCCTCTCGCAGAGATGCCCGCCGACACCAAAGCAGGCTTCATTGCTCTGATCGGTGCGCCGAACGCTGGTAAATCCACCTTGATCAACCAGTTGGTTGGTACCAAGGTTTCAATCGTAACCCACAAGGTGCAAACGACCCGCTCCATCGTGCGTGGCGTCGCCATGCATGGGACTGCACAACTCGTCTTTATCGATACACCAGGTATTTTCAAACCCAAACGCCGTCTTGATCGTGCGATGGTCGATACGGCATGGGGCGGCGCTCGGGATGCGGATCTGATTGCCCTGCTGATCGATGCCCGCAAAGGCATTGATGAGGAAGTGGAGAACATCCTCAAACGGCTCACCAGACAGTCTGCACCCAAGATCCTGATCCTGAACAAGACGGACGTAGCCAAACGCGAAAAGCTGCTGAAGATCGCGCAGAAAGCCAATGAGTACGTCGCGTTTGAAGAGACTTTCATGATCTCTGCGCTGACCGGAGACGGAACAGAAGCCATTCTCGATCATTTTGCATCTAAAGTGCCTGAAGGGCCGTGGCTCTATCCGGATGATCAACCTTCGGATCTTCCTTTGCGTATTCTGGCCGCCGAAATAACCCGTGAAAAACTGTTCGAGCGCCTGCATCAGGAGTTGCCTTACATCTCCACGGTGGAAACGGAGCAGTGGGAGACCAAGAAGGACGGTTCCGCACGCATTGAGCAAACGATCTATGTCGAGAGAGACAGCCAGAAAAGCATCGTTCTGGGAAAACGTGGCCAGACCATCAAGGCGATCTCACAGACCGCACGTGAGGAACTTGCCGAAATCATCGATGCCCCTGTCCATCTGTTTCTGTTTGTGAAAGTACGTGAGAACTGGGCAGACGATCCGGAACGCTACAAGGAAATGGGACTGGAATTTCCAAAGTAATTGGCTCCACCTCCCGAATCCGCCAAACTCGCCGCTTAACCTGAGTTAGGAAGCGCCACTTGGAATGGACTGGACGCGGAGTGGTTCTGACCACCCGAAAACATGGCGAAAACGACGTCATACTGGAAGTCATGACGCCGGATCGTGGCCGGCATCTTGGTCTCGTTCGCGGTGGTCGCTCCAAACGGCACCGACCGGCACTTCAGCCCGGCAACGAACTGACGCTGGTCTGGAAAGCCCGTTTGTCGGATCATCTCGGTCAATTTCAAATCGAACCTGAAACCCTCCGAGCTGCTGACTTGATGACGAGTGCAGTTGGCCTGACCTGCGTGCAGCACCTGGCGTTTCTTGTACGGTTATTGCCGGAGCGGCACCCCTACCCTCGTCTTTTCGAGGCCTTGTCTGTGACTTTGGACCACCTGGATGCGCCAGATGCCGCTGCTGCCCTTTTGATCCGCTTCGAGCTGGAACTGCTGCAGGATCTGGGCATTGGGTTGGACCTGAGCTCATGCGCAGCAACAGGACAACAGGACGATCTTGTCTACGTTTCGCCTCGGTCTGCCCGCGCAGTCAGCCGTGAGGCCGGCTTGCCCTATCATGACAAACTGCTGCCACTGCCCTCGTTTCTACTTGATGGCCAGCGACAAGCCGGCAGTGAATTGACCTGGCCTGATGTTACGCAAGGATTTGAATTGACAAGTTTTTTCATCAATCGGCATCTGCAGGAACACAGCAAACAGGAGAGCGACACACGCGGCCACCTGCTAAGCGCGCTGGAAAGACGCTATCGCAAGGAGTTTCCCTGGAATTTCTAATTCCCTCCTTCTTGTCAACATGACGCTACTTCTAACGAGCTTAATCGCAGATCTCACCCACAGCGGGTCGAAATCCGTTGAAAATCCGCCATTCTCCTCAGCAAAATCACAGAAGCGAATTGCACTGACAGCCTGAAACAGTTAGCTAGATTTCATGGGAAAAGAGACGACACCGCCGCCAAGCGGAATTGAAGGCATCAACCTGAAAGATGCGCTTGAAGAGCGCTATCTAGCCTATGCATTGTCAACCATCATGCACAGGGCTCTGCCTGATGTGCGTGACGGTTTGAAACCGGTCCACAGGCGTCTTCTTTATGCGATGCGGTTGCTCAAGCTTGACCCCAGCGCAGGCTTCAAGAAATGCGCTCGTGTGGTTGGCGATGTGATTGGTAAGTATCACCCCCATGGTGACCAGGCTGTCTATGACGCACTCGTCCGGCTTGCGCAGGATTTTGCGCAGCGCTACCCGCTGATCGACGGACAGGGCAATTTCGGCAATGTCGACGGCGATAATGCGGCCGCCATGCGTTATACCGAAGCGCGCATGACCGATACGGCCAAGCGACTGCTGGATGGCCTCGACGAAAATTCCGTTGATTTCCGCGAAACCTACGATGGTGAAGACAAAGAGCCGATTGTCTTGCCGGGCGGCTTCCCAAACCTCCTGGGCAATGGTTCTTCCGGTATCGCCGTTGGCATGGCGACCTCCATCCCGCCGCACAATGCATTTGAGCTGTGCCAGGCATGCCTGCACCTGATCAAGAACCCAAATGCCGAAGTCGACGAGCTTCTGGAATATATCAAGGGGCCAGATTTCCCGACTGGCGGACTTCTGGTTTCAAATCAGGCAACTATTCGTGAAGCTTACGCCACTGGTCGCGGCAGTTTCCGCGTTCGGGCCCGCTGGGAAGTCGAAGACCTTGGACGCGGTCAATGGGCGATCGTCGTCACCGAGATCCCCTATCAGGTACAAAAATCGCGCCTGATCGAGAAAATTGCCGAACTTCTGACGGCCAAAAAGCTGCCACTGCTGGATGACGTCCGCGACGAGTCCGCCGAAGATATCCGGGTTGTTCTGGTCCCGCGTTCACGCAATGTCGACGCCAGCATCTTGATGGAATCCCTGTTCAAGCTGACGGATCTGGAAAACCGGTTTTCGCTCAACATGAACGTTCTCTCCATGGGCAAGGTGCCAATGGTCATGGGGGTAAAGCAAGTCCTGCGCGAGTGGCTGGATCACCGCAAAGTGGTTCTGATCCGCCGGTCGGAATATCGGCTTGGACAGATCAATCACCGGCTGGAGGTGCTTGCCGGCTACCTGGTTGCCTATCTGAACCTCGACGAAGTGATCCGTATCATTCGTGAGGAAGATGACGCAAAGGCAGAGCTCATCAGAACGTTCGAGCTGACAGATGTTCAGGCTGAAGCCATCTTGAACATGCGTCTGCGATCCTTGCGCAAGCTGGAAGAACTGGAAATTCGCAAAGAGCACGACAAGCTCACTGACGAAAAAGACCAGATCACCAAGCTGCTTGGTTCCGATGCGCGTCAGTGGACCAAAATATCCAAGGAAATTTCCGAAATTTCCAAGGTGTACGGGCCAGAGACAGATATCGGCAAACGCCGTACCGACAAGTCAGAAGCGCCGGAAGCCGACCTGGTCGATATCCAGCAGGCGATGATCGAAAAAGAACCAATCACCGTCATCATTTCAGAGAAGGGATGGATCCGTGCACTGAAGGGGCACCAGCCGGATCTTTCGAACCTCTCCTTCAAGCAGGGTGACAAGCTCAAGCTGTCATTCCATGCGGAGACGACAGACAAGATCCTGGTCTTTTCAACCGGCGGCAAGTTCTTCACGCTTGGGGGGGACCGACTTCCCGGCGGCCGCGGGCACGGCGAACCGATCCGCCTGATGGTGGAGATGGACGAAGCCCAGGACGTTGTAAGCGCGTTTGTTCACAAACCGGGGCGAAACCTGCTTCTTTCCACGAACGAAGCGCGTGGCTTTGTTGTCAGCGAAAGCGATGTGATTGCCAACACCAGAAAAGGCAAGCAGGTCCTCAATCTCACAGCGCCTACCGAAGCCACGCTTTGTGTAGAAGCAACAGGCGACCATGTGGCAATCATTGGCGAAAACCGAAAGTTGCTGGTGTTCCCGCTGGCGCAAATTCCGCAAATGGGCCGGGGACGTGGTGTGCGCCTGCAGCGCTACAAGGACGGAAACATCTCAGATGTACGGATATTCAAAAGCGAAGAAGGTCTAACGTGGACAGACAGTTCCGGCAGAAGCTTTACGCGGTCACTTGAGGACCTCGCCGAGTGGCGCGGTGAACGCGGTCAGGCCGGTCGTTTGCCGCCGACCGGCTTCCCGAGATCGAACAAGTTTGGACCGAGCAATCTTTAAGAGATATTGGCGGTGCAAAGACACCGCCAATGACCCGGAGCCATGCCGAACGCACGTTTGAAGTGGCGGTTCATGTGGCTTTGATCGGAAAAACCACATTCAGCAGCAGCATCCGCCAAAGACAGACCCTTGTGTAGTGCCGATTTCACCCTCTCCAGGCGACGCATGACCAGGTAACGATGTGGGCTGGTCCCAAATGCGACCCGGAATTGCCGGGACAGCGTAAAGCGATCCTGCTGGGCCAGAGCTTCCAGTTGCCCCATCCGTATCTGCTCGCTGCAACTCTCCCTCAGCAAATCGGCGCATTTTCTCAGCGCTTGCCAATCCAGAACCCCCTGCCTCAGATTGCGATTGTCGGCATGCCGGCCAAGACAGGCAGCAAGCTCAGCAAGCAATCCGTCACGTTTGAATGCGCCTAGCTCGTGGTCGATGTCTTCCAGCGCTTCAGCCAGGCTTTGCTGAAACCGAACGTCACTCAAAACGGGGGATTTGACAAAGGGAAGTCCGGGCGCGGCTGCGCCTCCAAGAGCCTGTGCAACATGCTCAGGTTGAATATAGATCATGCGGTATCTGAGCCCCTGGTCGGTTCCTGCACCGCCGTCATGAAGTTCGTCCGGGTGAATCACAATGACCTGGCCTGGCAGGGAAGCTCTTTTCTCGCCACGGTACCCGAATGCCTGAACGCCGCTGATGGTCAATCCAATCGCATAGGTATCGTGGCGATGGGGATCGAACCCGATGCCGTGAAACCGAGCTTCGATCCGTTCAATCCCCGCTTCTGCTGGCGCCGCCCGGATTGAATCACTTTCAAGTCTGCACAAACGTTCAAGACCGGGGTCCGCAGCCGCCTCTATGCTCCGCCTGTTTTCCGTTTCCTGAAATCCACGCGTGGAGTTGTTGCGCATGTTCGAAACCAAATTTGTCGTTATTGTTCGTGAAGATCTTGCTGATTGGCAGAAACTCAATGTCACCGCGTTTCTTGCAACCGGAGTTGCTGCTGCCAAACCGGATATCATTGGAGACGATTATCGCGACGCGGCTGGCAATGTCTACCATGCCATGAGCCGCCAGCCTATCATCGTCCTCAGCGCCAGTGCCGAGGTTATCGCCAAGATCCACCAGCGCACACTTCAGCGTGACGTCGATGCAAGTCTCTATGTCGAAGAAATGTTCACGACCGGACACGACGCCGACAATCGCGCTGCTTTTGCTGAATTTTCACCCGAAGAAGCGAAGGTTGTTGGTCTCGCCTATCACACCGACAAGAAGATTGCAGACAAGATTTCCAAAGGCGCGCGCATGCATACATGAATATCCTTTTCCAATGTTGGAAAGCGCCCTCGACGCAACACCCGTTCGCATGCAATTTACATTGATACCAAAATACGGGGAGCATTGATGACAAGGGTATTCACAAACAATGAGGGACAGCACATTGCTTTCAAAACAGCAAAAAGTTTGGCAAGCGATGCTATGAAGCAAAGCTGCCTTTTGTTGAACTTTCCAGGAAATCAGGATGAATTTGTTGAATTCGAAATCTGCCGAGCCACTTCATGAATATTGCCAACCAACCTGAAGCTGATCGGCCCGGGCCTCTACTTCGTCGTGATTTCAAGATCTTTCAGGAAATCCCCACACGTTGGATGGATGTGGACATCTATGGCCACGTCAACAACGTACAGTATTTGAGCTTCTTCGATACTGCCGTAAACAGCTGGTATGTCGCCAACAACCTTCTTGACCCGGTCAGAAGCTCGGAGGTTTTTCTTGTCGTAGAAACAGGCTGCCATTACTTTGCCGAACTAACGTTTCCCGACGTCGTTTCAGCAGGTCTGAAAATTGAAAAACTCGGCTCAACCTCTGTGATTTTTCGCGTTGGCTTGTTTGCTGGCAAAGCCGAAGAAACAGCCGCTCAAGGCAGGTTTGTTCATGTTCATGTTGATCGGACGACCAGGCGCCCGGTCCCGATTTCAGAACAAAAAAGATCAGTTCTGACAAAATTGATGGATGACTAGAACCTAATTCCTCAGCTGATCCCATCAGGTACGATACCCACAAGGTATCAACGGGTTACACACAAAAGAGCGAGTTGTTGATCCCACAGGAAATACACAGGTAACTCACAACTTGTGCGCTGTTTTCCCACAGGAGGAAAGAAGTTCTGCACTGCAAGTAGTTTGTACCGGCAGATTAGCAATTCACCGGAGATTCTTCATCAAACGCGACTTCTCGCGCTGCCAATCGCGTTTCTTTTCAGTCTCTCGTTTGTCGTGCAGCTTTTTGCCTCGTGCCAACGCCAGTTCAAGCTTGGCACGCCCCTGCTCGTTGAAATAGAGCTTGAGGGGTACGATTGTCTTGCCGTCTTTCTGGACAGCACCTGCAAGTTTTCCAATTTCCCGCTTATGCAACAACAACTTACGCGGACGGCGCGGCTCGTGATTGAACCTGTTCGCTTGCAGGTATTCCGGTATATAAAAGTTATAGATCCAGATCTCACCGGAATGTTCGGCAGCATAAGACTCCGCAATATTGGCCTTGCCGTTGCGCAGGGACTTCACCTCGGTGCCTTTCAGCTCGATCCCTGCCTCAAACGTGTCTTCAATCTCGAAATTGAATCGGGCCTTCCGGTTGTCGGAGATGATTTTCCGTCCCGGAACGTCCCCTTTTTTCGGAGCCATTTTTGTCCTTCAGGGTGCCTTGCACCTATTTTTCTTGTCAGTTGATCAAGCCGGCATGCGCCATTGCAGCCCGTATCTCAACTTTCGTTTCTTCGGTAATCGGTACCAATGGCAAGCGCAGGTCATCTTCAATCTTGCCAAGCAGCGAAAGAGCATATTTTGCACCAGTGGGGCTCGGTTCAAGGAAAAGAGCACGATGCAATGGTGCCAACCTATCCTGGTATTCCAGCGCCTTGCTGAAATCACCAGCCTGTGTGGCTGCCTGGAATTCTGCACATGCGCGCGGCGCCACATTTGCAGTGACAGAAATACAGCCAACACCACCATGTGCGTTAAAACCAAGAGCGGAGATATCTTCACCTGAAAGCTGAATGAATTCAGGTCCGCACAGTTGGCGTTGGCGGCTCACTTTAGCGAGATCCGCTGTCGCGTCTTTCACACCCTTGATGTTCTCGCAGGTCTCATAAAGCTCTGCCATCGTTTCAGGTGTCATGTCGATAATCGACCTGCCGGGAATATTGTAGATGATGATCGGAAGTCCGACGGCATTGTTGATTGCTTGGTAGTGAGCCTTCAGACCAGCCTGATTCGGCTTGTTGTAGTAAGGCGTTACCACCAGAAGAGCGTCAGCGCCTGCTTTTTCCGCATGCTGCGCAAAATCGATGGCTTCGATCGTGTTGTTTGATCCGGCACCGGCAATTACCCGCACACGACCAGCAGCAGCTTCAATGCAAAGCTCAATGACCCGCTTATGCTCGTCGTGGGTCAACGTCGGGCTTTCGCCGGTTGTGCCAACTGGCACCAGACCCGTGGAGCCTTCAGAAATCTGCCATTCCACAAAGTTCTGAAACCGTTTCTCATCAAGCGCTCCGTCCTTAAACGGGGTAATCAGCGCTGGAATGGAGCCTTTGAACATTGTGGTTTCCTCTTGGATGAACTTGTAACTTCGCCGGTTGAACCGTTACCGGAATTCGTTGGAGGCGCAACATACTCATCTGCACGTCAAGGAGCAATGCTCGCATTGCCATTCTAAAGCTGCATCGCGAAATTTCTCTGGTGGATTGCGTTTTTTGGGAGACACTGTGGCCCGATTTACCCGGTTTAAGGCCCTCTGATGGTTGGCAGTCACCCTGAAATTTCATTATCTATTTGAATTCGAAAAATGCCTGCAACGGAGCTGAAAACAGCCATGCCATCCGCACCTCATGAAATCCTTCCAGGCAACACTGGTAACCGCAATCAAAGCTCAACAGCGTTTACCTGGACTGCACCTGATGGGCTCATGCTCGCAGGAGAACACTGGGCACCCAAAAACGATGATCTGCAGATTGTTGAGACATCGATACAAGTCCTTTGTCTTCCCGGCCTTTCGAGAAACACGCGCGATTTCCACGACATAGCATCGTTTCTGCAGTCTGCTGGTCACCACGTATACGCCCTAGATTATCGGGGCCGCGGGAATAGCGACTGGGACAAGGACTGGAATAACTACTCGTTACCGGTTGAAGCAGGCGACATCGACACTGCGATCGAACTGCTCGAGCTTGAACGGTTTGCACTTCTTGGAACTTCACGGGGTGGATTGCACGCTCTTGCAATGGCGGATCGGTATCCAGCCGAACGCATGGCCGCTGTGATCTTCAACGATGTTGGGCCACGCATCGAGAGGTCAGCAATCAAACGGATTGCTGCTTCTATTGGTCAGAAAATGAAATTCTCGTCACTTGAAGGCGTAGCGGAGCACCAAAGAAATTCACTCGGCCCACAGTTTCCAGCTTTTTCCGAGGACGATTGGTACAAACTCGCCGAACAGTTGGCTACCTGCCACGAGACTCAGACCGTTCTGGATTACGACCCAAATCTTGCGCACATGTTCAACGACCTCGATGACGAAACGCCTTTACCAGAGCTTTGGCCTTATTATGAAAAGCTAACGGATCGACCGGTGCTCGTTGTTCGTGGGGAACATTCGGATCTTCTGAGCATAACAACCGGTGAGCGCATGCTGGACATGCATTCTGGTGCGGTGATGAAGACCATTCCAGGTCAAGGTCATGCACCAGTGTTGTGGGAACCAGAAACGCATGATTTCATTGAGAGTTTTCTGAAAAATTCGATCTCTTAGACGACAACACTTTCGGGTGAAGCAAATCAATATGTAAAGATGCCTGTTCCAAGCATCCGAGAGCCATTAGTTCGTCCAACGAAACAAGCTGCTCTAAATGCGGTGTCAGATTTTCTCAAGTCGTCCAAACAAAAGAAAACCCGGCGTTACCGCCGGGTTCTCCATCAAACCTCGAGAGAGGGATGATTAGAATGTGCGCTGCAGACGTACACCGAAGAGCAACTCATCAAAGCTTGCAGAGTTGTCCGGGTCAACAGATGCGTAACCAACGTCAGCACCAATTGCGAAACCGGAAACCGGCGACCACTGTACGGAACCGTCGATTGCCCAACGGTTGAAGTCGACGTTTGTGCCACCCTGATCAACATCCATGTAGGAACCGTCAAGTGCGAGACCAACAGTGGAAGTTGCCTGGATGTAGGCACCAGCGGACAGAGAGTAACCCGTGGAAGTGTCGCCGTTGGAACCGTAGTCGGTTACAGCAGTTGTACCTTCGAGGGAGTTGGTTCCGATGTAGGACAGTGCACCGTCAGCATAGAAGCCCTGGAAGTAGATGTTGGAACCGGAGTTCGCCATCGGCAGGTTGAACTTCACGCCGGCGCCGATTGCCCAGCCGAAGCTGTCTTCAGAGCCAGTTGCGTTTGTGCTGTTGAATGCAGCAGACGGGTAAACCTGGTGCAGAGCACCGGAAAGCTGTGCAGAACCCCAACCCTGGGAAACACCAAGAGCACCGACGAGGTCAGGAGCACGTGTACCGCCGTAGGTGCCAACTTCACGTCCGGAACGATCTTCAACAGCGATCGTAGCAGAGAAACCGTTGCCGAATGCAGCGGTGTAAGCCAACTGGTTCAGAGTTGAATCCGACCAATCACGAGAGACAACACCCATAAAGGTCTGACCAGTGAAGATGTCGAAGTTTGAACCGAGACGACCAGCGGTCAAACCGCCCCACTGAATGTAGGCGTTGTCAAGGCTTGCGGTGTTTCCGCCGTTGCTGTCGGAAGCGTACATTGCAACATATGCGCGCAGGGTACCGAATTCAGTAGCCGTGCGAGCGTCGAGGTACAAGTAACCACGAGCCAGCCAAGAGTAGCCGTCCGAGTCACGGTTGCGCCATGCGCTGGATGCGTTGTCCAGAACGTTGTTGACAACGAACTGTGTACGAACACGGCCACCAACACGCAGGCAAGTTTCTGTGCCCGGGATGTAGTAGAAGCGTGCGCCGTATGCGTCACATACGCGAACGTAATCGACAGGCTCCGGAGCAACCGGAAGATCGGCTGCCTGGGCGGTGGATGCAGTAGCTACGGCTGCTGCGCCGAGCATCATGCTCTTAAAAAGTTTCATATCTGACCTCCAATCAGTCATATCAATTGGTGCAAGTTAGAAGCACCATTGTCCCCGCGAATAATTTCTGTGTTTGCTTCCGACCGGAGGTTGGATGTCCGAGGTATGCAAACCAGTGCGGCCCGAAGCCGCTCGCATGAGTGACCATACGCATCCAGTTTTCTGGATCAACACTGAATACGGTTTGACCGCCCGTAGACGCTGCTTTCAAAAACCGGTGTTGCGCGAATGTCACAAAAACAGGTGAGATCTTTAGGTTTTGTTAGGGAATACGGTCCTGAACGGCCTCGATCCACGGGTACAACACATCATTGCCGCAACGGGAACTACACTTTCTTGATCGTTTAATGCAGAATCAAAAAAGGGACGGCCCGGCAGATTGGAACCTGCCGGGCCGCATGACTGACTGGAGTGCAGAGAGTGACAGTCAGATTTCCAATCAAATGATTAGAATGTGCGCTGCAGACGTACACCGAAGAGTAGTTCGTCCAGATCACCAACTTTGTCAGCATCGGTGTTCTAGCAACCAACGTCGGCGCCGATCGCGAAGCCGGAAACCAGTACCTACTGTACGGAACCGTCGATTGAACAACGAGTAATGTCTGAGTTGAAGCCTTTACTATCGACTCTCATGTATGAACTATCAAGAGCCAAGCCAACAGTCGAGGTCGCCCTGCACGTAGGTGGCCCAATCGCAAAGAGGGTGGCGAAAGTTGCACGAGCAATTCGTCGCAACCGGTGCAGAGCACCCCAGATATATGCTTGTTAGAAAAAGATAATCAGCGTAACAGCACTGTGATCTTTGCACTGGTCCCGTTGGCATCCAGGATCGTCACATTTGTAAAACCAGGTGTTTCTGGTTGCCAGGTAAGCTGTCGTTTTCGCGTTTTCTGGGACAACGGCGCGCCATTTATGAGGACAAAATATGGCCTCACCCCTCCCTTGAACTTCACGACCAGCGGCTGAGAAGACCCCGATTGGCCTGGTTTTTCAGAAATCCCCAGATCGAGCTCTGCTCCATTCGGCGGATAGGAGATCTGTAAAGCTTCTCCCTCGCGCCTGTTTTCAGGACGCCCCGGAAGTCTCGCAAAACGAAGAGGCTCCGGTATTTTTCTTGAAAGTGCGCTTAACGCTCCAGTTGGCGCCTCTCTCAGTGGCACGCGATCAGCGCCAAGCTTTTGAAAGACATCAAATAGCAAAGGTACTGCAGCTTTCGCTCCTGTTTCTCCGGGAACCGGAGAGCCGTCTGGGCGTCCAAGCCAGACAGCTACAGTGTACCGACCGTCGTAACCGACCGCCCAAGCGTCTCTGTACCCGTAAGCTGTACCGGTCTTGTAAGCGATGCTCGAGGTTTCAGCGCCCAACGCTTGAGGTAGCCCTGATAGAATGTCGCCTACGAACCACGCTGCCTTACCTGAAAGAACTTGACCCGGTTTGGGTGCCGCGTCCGAAGCCTTGCAGTCTTTCCGACAAACCGTCAACGAAACGGGCCTGCCCCCTCTTCCAAGAGAAGCATAGGCCTGCGTCAAATCCTTAAGAGACATGCCTAGCCCCCCGAGACTTATTGCCAGTCCAGGAGATGTGCCTTCTTTCAATGCCGGACGAATGCCAGCCCTTTTCAGCCGGGCTATCAATCTTGCCGGACCGACCGCTTCCAGCAATTGTACAGCGGGTGTGTTCAAGGATAATTGCAAGGCTTCGCGCAGCGTGACTGTTCCCTGATAGGCCTGATCGAAATTGGTCGGCTGGTATCCACCGATGTCTGTTGGACGATCAACGATGTAACTCTCCGGAAGACCTATTCCCTCCTCAAACGCGAGGCCGTAGATGAACGGTTTCAGGGTTGATCCCGGCGAACGGATCGCCCGCGTCATATCAATATGTCCCAATCGGTCGCTATCCAGCAGGTTGGGTGCACCGATACTGGCCAGGATTTCGCCGTTCTGATGATCCGCGACCATGATTGCAAGGGAGACCGGCGCGGCGTAGGCGCTGATTTTCTGGCGCGCCAGTTTTTCAAGCGAAGATTGCAGCTCCCGATCAAGCGTCAAGAGATGCTTGATCTTCTCAGGTGCCGCAAACCGTGCACGCCGGCTTTCATGGGGCGCAAGAAGAGGCATTGCGTATCTTTTAGCGCGGATAGGTTCGCTGGCCGCAGCGTCTGCCTCCTCTCTTTCAAGCACGCCTGCCTCCACGGCACGCGCCAGAACCCGGTTACGAGCAATTTTTGCATTTTCAGGCGATTTGTCTGGCCGACGAGCTTCAGGGCTTTGAGGCAAGGCCACAAGCAACGCAGCCTCAGCGGGTGTCAGACGTCGCGGCTCCTTGCCAAACCAGGTCAGGCTGGCAGCCCGAACCCCTTCCAGATTGCCGCCAAAGGGCGCACGAAGCAGGTAGACCTGCAGGATTTCATCTTTGGTGAAACCGCGTTCGAGTTGCACAGCCTTGAGCATCTGCTCGTATTTGCGCGTAAATGTCTTGGTAGGTGTCTCGCTCAGCAGTCTGGCGACCTGCATTGTCAACGTTGAGCCACCGGAAACAATGCGCCCGTGCCTGACGCTATACACACCAGACCGAACCAGAGCCCGAATATCGATTCCATCATGCTTAAAGAAGCGCTTGTCTTCGAAAGCGAGCAACATCTTGATGTAGAGCGGATCAACATCTTCCAGCTCTACCGGCAATCGCCACTTTTCATCCTGACTGGTGAAAGCCCTTAAGAGCCTGTCATTCCGGTCAAGAACCACCACAGAAAGAGAAAGATCCGTGATCTGAGGCAGGGGTTGAAGAACATTGAAGTCTTTTCGGACCTTCAACCCCGACCCCACGGCCAGAAAAGCCACAGCGATTCCAGCAACAGCACTCCACTGCCGCCATCTTTGCCACTTCTTTCCTGGCCCTTTATTCATCGCCAGCAGCCTTACCGTGTCGGACCCAGCACTACGAATTGTCCGGTGTCCGTTATTGCTCGCCTGTCAGGCCGGTACATGTCTTCCACCGACGCAGGCGGATGGGCAAAAGTCCCCGGTGTCGCCGCGCGCGCCAGATAAGCGAAGGTCAGTTCACGGTTACTCTGCCTGGTCTGGTCAACAGCCACTTCAAACCGGTCCGCGTAGAAAGCAGAATGCTCCGGTTGGTCAACAGTGTTCAGGAAAGACAGAGCGCCCAGGTCACCAGATCTCACGAGACGCGGATTATCAATTGCAAGACCGGCCGGCAGACGATCAACAACCATCAGCCGTCCTGGCTGTTTGGTCAGAGCCTTCACGGTGACGACCACGGCGAGACGGGTGTTAACGGGCACGGCACTTGGGTCAATCGGATTACCGTCAAGATCGTAGACTGTCCGCTCAATTGAGTAGTCTTTCCCACCTGCCGGTTCCGGCTTCAGAGGCTGACCCACGATTGAAACCAACAGATCTTCTGACGAAGTACCATTATTCGTAACACTAGTATCAGCTTGATTGAGGTCCGTTCCCGTCAGGCCCCAGGCCAATCGTCCGGGTGTTTCTTGACCTTGAACAGAAATGCGAGCTTCTTCAGCCGATTCATTCAACGACTGGGCTGCCAGAAGAAGCCATGCCATATCCTGGGTTGAACGATTGGACGTTCTTTCTTGTGCTGTTTTCAATAGAACTACAGCTTCGCTCGTCAAAGGATCTCCCATTGATGCCGACACCACATAATCGGTTACAGCCGCGCTATCGCGCAAGATAGAACCGAAGTCATCCCGATATGTGAGCTTTTTTTCCTTAGGCAGAGACGACAACGCTGCTTTAAAGCCGGTCGCGGCACGCTCTTGCTCTCCATAAAGCGCAAGACCGGCAGCCAACTGTGCTTTTGCAAGCGGCGTGGAAAAATTCGCCAGCTTGGCGTCCACGTAATAGCGCAGATCCCCCATTGACGCGCGACCATTGCGAGCCAGCACGTAAAGGGCATAGGCAACACCCTCCCCGCCATTCTGGAAATCCGATGCATAGGCGAGCTGGTTCTCAAGATTATCCAACGCCGTGGTGAACGCGAGATCCGGGACCTGGTAGCCCTTTTCGCGCGCACGGGTCAGGAAATCAGTGACATAGGCGTCCAGCCACATGTCACCATCGCCATAACTGTTCCAAAGTCCGAAATCGCCAGAGGAAGATTGATTGGCCAAGACACCGGCGATGGCCTTGACCACGCGTTCCCTAATAGCGCTATCTGAACCAAGTCCCGCAGCTTCCGCGACCTCACTCAGATACAATAGAGGCAGCGCACGGCTGGTCGTCTGCTCGGTACATCCATAAGGATAGCGGTCCAGAGCAGCGAGCAATCCAGCAATATCAATACTGGCAGCACCGCCGGCAGCAAGTGTCACATCCACTGTCTCTGCTCGCAGGCCATCGAAACTGTCTGGCGTCAGCGTCAAACTATCGCCCGAAGCAAGCTGGAAAGAGGACCTGCGGACGACTTCAGGCTGTGTATCCCTGATATCCAGCCCCATGCGTTTGACATAATGTTCCCCGCCCGGGCCGGTCAAGGACGCTACAATTTCTCCCTTGAGCGGCGAACCGCCAGCAGAAACAGGCAAAATTGTCAGGGCCTTCTTGCCCTTTTCGAGAACAACACTGCGGGTTTGTCGGCTGCCACCATCCAGAAGCAGGCCATCACTTGCGGAAACTTCAAGTTCATAATCGCCCGAAACACCGTCAACATTGTCTATCTCAAACGCAATGCGCGATTGATCGCCAGGTGCCAGGAATGCTGGTGCGCTTGATGTCATGACAACCGGCGTACGCACCTCGACTTCCTGGTCAGCGTGACCCACGCCATCCTTGGTCCAGGCAACCACCATCAGCTTGAGAGCGCCATTAAACGCCGGAACATCGAATGAAACAGTCGCCTCTCCATTGACACCGACTTCAACAAGTCCTGAAAACAAGGCAACGGGCTCTTCATCGGGTGGGGGTGCATCAAGACGCATGGCCATTGCGTCACCACCAGAGCGAACACGCCCCAAGTTTCCTGCCATCCGGTCAATCAACTGACCGTATAGGTCGCGCATATCTGTACCCAGACGCCGCTGACCGAAATACCAACCTTCAGGGTCCGGCGTTTCATAGCGTGTCAAATTCAGGATGCCGACATCAACCGCAGCAACCGTCAAAAAGGCGTTGGTACCCGCCTGGAGGTTGGCAATTCTGATTGGAACATCCAGCGTTGTTTCCGGCAAAATGCGCGTCGGTGCAGATACTTCAACATCTAGAACACGATCGCCTGGGTCGACCTGCAGCCAGGAAAGACCGACAGCTCGTGTAGGCATGCGTTTTTGATCGAGATCCATTGGCCGGTAAAGGCTTGCGGTAACATAGGCACCGGCACCCCAATCATCGCCAACGGGGATGTCGACTTCAGTTTCTTCAGCAGAAACTTCAATTGTCTGGCTAGAAAGCAATCCACCGGAGATCACATTGACGACCGCGATGCCCGGCATCTGAGGTTTCAGACGTAGTTTGGCAATATCGCCCGATTTGTAGCGTGCCTTATCAAGCCCGACATCCAGATAATCAGGCGTGTCGGAAGTGGCGTCAGCCGCATACCAGCCCGCATGGAAAGTGACACTCGTTGCCGTTTGCAATGTCCCACTTCCCTCGACCTCTAGCCTGTATTCTCCCCATTCGACGGGCAACGATAGTTGGGTAGGCTTGTCAGACGAAGTTTCGACTTCGCCAGCGGAAACGCGCCGCGTTGTGGTGATCGGCTCAAAGGACCAACGACCGTCCGACTTGTACCATTGGTAGCGGCGGTCGACCTTGGACAGTGTCCATTTGAGACCCGATGCGTCTTGTTGGTTGCCTTTGGCATCGACAAGAATGACCGAAAATCCTGCGGGTCCACCTTCATCGACATCACCGTCAAAAGCCGGTTTCACACCAATGCGCGGGCCGTCCAGTGCCGCAGGCAGATCCAGATCCCGTTCGACATAGCGTCCTCCCGCTTCGACAAGGCGCGCAATCAATCTGGCGTCATAAAGGGACGTGGTTTCGGGCAGGTTCGGCAATGAAACGTCAAACGACAGCTTGCCGTCAGCATTGGTTTTCAAACCTGAAGGGATCGAGTCGCGCTGAGAATAGGCTTCGGAATCTTCCAACCCGAATTTGTAGCCTGGATAGGCTTTTATCGAGCGTACCGGGCGAACCACGATATCGCCCTCGAGCTTCTGTCCGCTGGCAGGAGACCCGTAGAGATATTTTGCCGTAAGCGATATTTTTGTTGGAGCGGTTCTGCTGAACGCCTTCGCACTCGTCTCCAGATCAAAGTCTACACGCTCTGGCTGATAGTCTTCCACGAGGAAAGTGCTTTGTGCCAAAGCCTTGCCCTTCGGGTCGGCAAACACCTGCCAGGACCAGATCCCCTGCTGAGAAGACTGGCTGAGGGAAAGATCCTGCAAATGACCACCAAGACCGCTATCGGCAACTGTAAAGCGGGCATGCTCGACACCGTCCGGCCGGTCAAAGACAAATGTCAGCGGGAAACCCTCCTGCGAGATTGCCTTTGCGTTCCTGAGCAACGCCTGCGCATGCACGGCTTCACCGGCTTTGTAGATACCCCGGTCGGTCCAGGCGAAGACATCAAGTGGGCCCGGTGCAGGTCGTCCCTCGACACCTCTGTCTGACAGGTCAAAGGCCGGTTTCCGCAGATCAAGGAAGGAATAGTCTCCTTCTCCTGTTTCCGCGACCAAAACGCCTGGCGCACGACCACCTCGACCGCGCGTCAGTCCGGCTGCAAATTCTGCAAAACCTTCCCCGTTTGAAGTCGTTTCTCCAAGGATTTCATTGTTCACTGCAAGCAAGCGGACCGTCACGCCCTGCACAGCCATTGCGCTGGAGAGCGAACGAACGTTTGCAGCAATTCCACTATCGCCCGTCATCGCACTCAGACCAAGATCAGAAACAAGGAACCACTGGGTAGCCTGCGTGCCCCAACGGCTTTCGGTGTCCAGCTTCGACCGCGCCGTCATGGCATAAACGCCAGGTTTCATTTCCAGTCCCGTTTCCGAAACCGGCATTGCCGTCGTGATGTCCTGATTCAGCTGGTTTTCGGTTTCGACAATTCCGGTCCAGACTTTTTCGCCAAGTTCCTCTTCGAGCTGGTCTTTTTGGTAGGAATCGAGCTGACGGAGAAACTTGTTGTCGCGCAGGATGTCGGCAACCGACCTGTTGCCGACGCGGTAAATAGAGACAGCGACTTCTGAAGTGTTGACGGACACGATCGGGATAGTTGGATTGCCTCCAGATGGCAGAACATAGGAGCGGCTTAGAAAGTTCACGCTTGGCGAGCGATCCTTGACGTAGATTGAAAGATCCGCCGATTTTTCTAGTTTCTCGCCATCAGCTGCGGGCAATCCGCTTCTTGCAGTTAATTCATAGCGTACGCCATGCTCCAGCCCGTCGGCACAGACCTGATTTCCCTCTGCCTCAATCGCCACTTTTCCATCACCCTTAACGATGACGTATGGCGACATGTCTTCTCCGCGGGCCAGCTTTTGCGAAAAGACCAGACAAACCCTTGGAGAAGCGCTGTCTGAGTCAACCTCATGATCAACGATGCGGAAGCCGTGCTTGGCGATGAGATCATCGTAGCGGCGCCGCAAATTTGCGTTTTCCTGCAAGGCCAGCGAGGCGCGCAACACTTTGATCGCAGGCCTGAATTCGCTTCGTTTTTCCAGCGAATGCGCCAGAAGATCCAACGCGTAAGCACGCTCCGGCGCGCTTATTGCCCGCAAGTATGCGTTGATCGCAGCTGAAACCGCATCTTTCTGCTTGGTATCCTTCTCCTGCCAGTCTTTTGGATTTTGCCTGAGCAGCGAAGTTGTGAGTTGTACCCAGGCATCAAAGTCGCCTGGCTCCATGGTAACAAGATGAAGAAAATCTGATTCAGCCAAAGCAGCATTTCGGTTATTGAGCGCATCCAGTCCGTTTCGACGAACTTCAGCCGCTGTCATACCCGTTGAGCGCCCAGTATTGGCAATGCTCTGGGAATAGATTTCCGCGCTTTCCAATTGTGATTGCGCGAGGAAAGCAAGTTCGGCCTCACGGTCTGTGCTGCGGTCCGCGCGCGGCGCCTTGATTTCAACAACCCGACCGGCAGTTGCGCCGACGAAACTCTGCAGTTCACCAAAGTCGGATTTCAGAAAACACCACCCTGCCGAATTGTTAAAAGTGAAGGCACGGCACTGATTCTCACCAAGACAGGCGGCCTTGCACCCGTCCAGATCAACATCTCTTACAGTCTTGAAATCACTTCCAAAAAAATCCGCATCGTCAATTGTCACTATCCGCCGGTCCTGTGCTTCAACCTCAGGAACGAGCAAACTCATGGCGCTGACAAGGGCCAGCACGATCATCAAGGGTTTCATTGTTCTTCCGGAATTTTGAAAAATGTCAGCTGAATGCAGGCAAATAAACTTCGAAAAAATGGACATGGCCAGTCCTCCCGGGCCGATAATTTTTCTTATCAAGGCACCGGATCATGACGAGGACAAGGCAAAACTTGTCTGGAGAACCTGGTTTGATTGATCGATCAACCAATCCGCTCGATCAATTCCTCCACCAGGGCGGTAACTTCCGTCGCTGCTTTGCTTGAAGATGATTCTTCGGTTGCCGTAAGTCCCCTGCCCATCGATGAAGCGAATACGGTTCTGTTTCCGAGCCGGGTTGCCAGTGCCTCAAACCCCGAAGCTGCGATGGCTTCAGCCGTTTCCCCGGTGAGGGTGGCGCGCGGTGGAACACGGTTCAGAACGAGCAGTGCGGGTGTATCTTCCCTGTCAGCGAGCTGAATTGTCTGGGACGTTGCCCATAGATCCACTGGTGTTGGCTGTATCGGCACGATCACAAAGTCGGCGACATCAATGGCCGGTTTTGCATCCGAGTCCGATTTTGGCGGCGTATCGACCAGAACGTATCCATGGGATTTGGCAAGAGACCTGGCTTCCCTGCGCGCGCCCCATCCAGATGCCGTGCGAAACTCCAGACCGGTGTTATCTTCCCCAAGACTGCCTTCCCTGGCCTCAAACCAGGTACCAAGCGATCCTTGCGGATCAACATCCAGTATCGCGACGGGTTCTCCAGATTGCCTTGCAAGAGCCACGGCAATATGCGCAGCCAAAGTCGTCTTTCCCGATCCGCCTTTTTGCTGTGCAACAGTCAAAATCCGACCCGACATGCCAAACCTCCTAAAAATCAGCTGTATATTGCGCATCTATTTGCTGCGATGCAACATTACAATCCCTAATCCAAATGAGCGAACGCTTACGCTTGCCAATTCACTGCGTGGACAAAGCTTCGTCAGGCTGTGTCAAATGTGATTTGGCCAAGGCTGATTTTGAAAATTTATCCCTGTCTTCAAATCAAACCCAAACCAGAACCAGAACCAGAACCGTTTTCTGCAGACCACATTCGAGCGCCAAATTGGAATCTCCGACTTGATACAAAGGCTGTAACCAGCAGGAGCGTTTCGCTACCTCTAAGCGCCGCGTTTCTCCTGCAAAGACACATGCTGAAGTTGGTTTCTTACCTTAGGTTGCTCGGTGTCATATGTTAAGGTGGTGACTTATACAGAACTGGAGAGTGTACTGAACAATTTGCAGGAATTCACTTGGGCATTGCGTTGGCGCAATCCCGTGTTTTGCAAACACCTCTTGTTGAAAAACCTGAAGAACCAGCGTTCTTTCCTGCAAGAAAAACGACCGCTGGAGCTCAATCTTGCCTGGATTGAGCGTTGGGCCGGAAATTTTACCTCGGCCGTCAAGTTCGCAGATGAAGCAAGCCCAAAGATAGACAAGACACACGATCCGGAAGGCTGGGCGGAACTTCTGGTAATAAAGTCGGTATGCGCCTACAGCCTCGACGATCACCATCTTGCCGACGAGATCGTCAAAGAAGGTTTTGATGTTTTAGGGTCATCGATCGATTGCGGCGTTGGTAGTGACCTGTTGGTTACACTTGCAACGCTGAGCCTTTATGCTGGGCGTTTCGGCGTTGCACGTGATCACCTTTATCATGCGCTCAGAATTGCCGAACACATCGGACTACCCTTTGAACAAGCAAGAGTCAGGCACAACCTTTCACGCGCGGAACTCAGGGCCGGAGACATCTCATCTGCACTTCAATCGGGAAAAACATCTATCGACAAGGCGGTAGAATATCGCAATACAGTCATTCTGCCCTACGCCTACGAGGTATATGCCGCAGCACTTGTTGAAGATGGCAGGACTGATATGGCGAGAACAGTTGCCCACAAAGGCCTGATGGCTGCCAAGCAAAGCGAAGACACTCGTGTTGCCTGTCAGTTACATTTTGTCATCGGCAACAGTTTCTTGAAAGAAAAGGAACTTGCGAAGGCAAGAGCAGCTCTTTCACAGGGTTTGGAGAAAGCTGAGAGCACCCAATACCATCTATGGGCCCGAAACTTTCACCTTCACCTGTCTCAAACACTTGAGTCGATGGACAATCACAAGGAGGCACTGCGGCATCTCAAGATCTTTACGGATCTGCAGGCTAGATTGTTCAACCTGAAGAGTCAGCTCAAGAGCAGCGTCCTACGAAGTCAACTTGAGTATCGCCTCGCACGGCATACGGCCGCTTTTGAACAGCAATTGCGAGACAAGACCGAGCAACTGAATTTGGAGCTTGTTTCAGCCAACCAGGCACTTCGTGATCTGAATGCGAAGGTTGAGTACAACGCACTGCACGATGACCTGACCGGTGTTGGAAATCGTCGAATGATGAGCCGGTTTTTCAGCAATGTTCAAACCACAACGCAAGACGGCAAAGCTATTGGAGCGTTGATGATTGATCTTGATGGCTTTAAGCAGATCAACGACATGTATGGCCATGAAATCGGTGACCAAGTCCTAGTCTCTGTCGCGCGTCGACTATCGCAAATCGCTACGGACGACGAAGCACTGATACGCACAGGTGGCGACGAATTTCTTGTCCTGACAAACCGTCGCACAGCACCCGCAGATCTGCAGCAATTAGCGCAACAGCTTCTGCAGGTGGTCCTTTTACCGCTGAATGCCAACGGGAAACATGTGACTGTCGGCGCCAGCGTTGGGGTTGCGCTCAGCGCCATCACTCCGGACTGGGAAAGCAATCTACTTCGGGCAGCAGACGAGGCCATGTATCAAGCCAAGAATTCAGGAAAAAACAGATTCAGTTTGCATACGAGCGTTTCTCACCTGCAAAAACTGGACACAAAAGAGGACACTTTACCTCCCGCCAAGTGAATAATAGACGTTCCACGAAGGGCGGCCTGTTACGGGCATTCCGTATTTGGCTTCTGCTTTACGAATGCCAGCGCGTGTTGCCGGTCCAACCTTGCCGTCCGGTGCTCCGACATTGAACCCGTTCTTGTTCAGGAGCTTTTGCAGTTCCAATCGCTGCGCCCTGGAAAGCCCCGGATTGTCAGTTGGCCAAGGTGTCTTGAATGGGTCACCACCTGAGACAAGCTCTGAGAGCAATGCGATAGCCAGTCCATAAGACGTCGAGGCGTTGTAGGACCTGAGGGCACGGAAATTGCGCGTCACGAGAAAAGCCGGGCCTTTTGCGCCCGCAGGTCTGATCAGTGCGGCTTCAAGTTTTCCGGTGAGCCGGGTTCCGTCGATCTTTGTAAGTCCGCGTTTCCCCCAGGTGCTCAAAGAGGAATTTTTTTTGCGTCCCGATGGCCCCTTGTATCCCTTGGGCACCTTGACTTCGAAACCCCAGGGGCGGCTGTCGCGCCATCCGGCGTTCTTCAGGAAATTTGCGGTTGATGCGAGCGCGTCGGGCACAGAATTGACGAGATCCTTACGGCCGTCGCCATCAAAATCGACAGCAAGACTGTTGTAGGTGCTTGGCATGAACTGGGTCTGGCCAAATGCGCCTGCCCATGACCCCTTGAAATCACCTTCCGGTACATCTCCTCGTGATGCAATTTGCAGTGTTTTGATCAATTCACCACGGAAATATTTCGATCGTCTCTTGCCCGCGCAAGCCAGATTAGCCAAGGCGTGAGGCGTATAGAAGTCTCCCCTGAACTGCCCATAGTCGCTCTCGATTCCCCAGACGGCCAATACAACATGGCGATTGACGCCATATCGTTTTTCAATCGCCGACAAGGTGCGCTTGTGTTTTTTCAGGTTCTTTTCGCCGTCCTTGATCCGTTCCGCGTCGACGAGAAAAGCCATATAGTCCCAGATTTCAGTCTTGTACTCCGGCTGGGAGGTGGAAAAGCGGATGACTTTCTCATCGAAGGTTGCACCGGCAAGCATGCGCTCGGCTACCTCGGGGCGAACGCCCTTGGCGATCGCCTGTTTCTTCAAGGAGGCAACGCAACTTTCAATCGCCAGCGCTGAACCTGTGGTTACAGATAGTCCGAGCCCGGAACCAATCACCGCACATACAAATCTTTTCCAAATGCTCCGCTGCATGGGCCCCTCCGCCAGCTTTGAATCACTTTAGAGAAGCTGCCACGATAGCGCGACGGAAATGCGGCAGGAAGCGGGATAGGGCCTGAATTGATTGAAGACACAGAAAATCGAGTTGGATGACACCGGATTTTTCTAGAAGCTGCATGCACCGCACAAAGTGCGGATCCATAACTCTACCAAGAAACCAATAGCTTAATCGACAGTTGCGTCTGCTTCCTCCTTTAGCCATTCAACGACAGCGGCCACGGGGGGTCTTGCAACGCTGGCTGCGGTTTCCAGATAAAAAGCCCCAAACTGACGTTCGGAAAAAAGCCGGACAATGTTTCCAGAGCGAATCTCCTGATCAAAAAAGGCCTGGACGGTGTATGTGATACCGTCTCCACGGCGGACCGACTGCATGATCAGATTTCCCGGCATCTGTGAAATCAAAAGGGATTTATTCGGCTCCACACCCTGGCGTGAAAACCACTCGGCGACTTCGTTGGTCCCCAGTTCTTGCAGCCACGGGAGGTTCAACAAAGCAGCGGGATTTTCCAGACTATGTCCACTCACAAGCTCAGGTGTCCCTATCACGACCATGTCGCTTTTAAGAACCACGGTTGCATCCGCACGTAACCGTCGCTGATCGGTATACCGGATTGCCAGGTCAATCCCGCCATGCCGGGGTTCAATGACCTCTGATGTCGGGTTCAGCAGAAGCCTGACCTCAGGATGCTTTTGCTGAAATGTCGACATGCGCGGCATAAACCATTCCACGGCGAATGCGGGCGACATGGTTATCTGGACCGGACGCGCCGCGTCTGCACCCGTTACTGCTTCAACGCCTTTTCGGATCGTTTCAAAGCCAGCTCCCACATCGCGAGCCAGGGAAACGCCCCACTCTGTCAGCGAGATGCCCCGCCCATCGCGGATAATCAGTTGCAGTCCCAAATGCGCTTCGAGGTTCTTGATTTGTTGGCTGACTGCGGCATGTGTGACGTTAAGACGAATGGCCGCCTGTGAATAGCTGCCAGTTTCCGCAACAGCGCAAAAGGCCTTGAGGCTATTGAGAGAGGGAAGGTTCGTCCATTTCATAGGTTAGTTTTTCTTACGCTTGCAAAAAATTCCTGAATCGCAATTCAGCCAATTTTGCGTCAGATTGTCAATGATACCCTCGATTCTTGGCTTTTCCGCCAAGCCAAAAATTAAAGGAAAACTACAGGAAAGGTTTCTGATGAACCAAGAGATCGATACCCATCAAGGCGGGTGCCTCTGTGGTGCGGTCCGTTACGAAATACGCGGCAAGCCCGAATGGTCAGCTCATTGCCACTGTCGTTCATGCCAGAAGGCACTTGGCGCTGCATTTGCAACCTGGTGCAAGGTGAAGAGCGAAAATTTTCGGGTCACCAAAGGCAGCATCCAGACTTGCGAGACTTCCCGAGGCGTTGAACGGGGTTTTTGTGGAACTTGCGGTACTTCGTTGACCTATGACGCCAAGCAGGAAGTGGAAGGCCAGAACTGGCAAGGAGAAGCCTGGTTTTCCGCAGCAACACTCGACGATCCAGACATCGCCAGCCCGAAGTCACACGTCTACATCTGCAACCAACAACCCTGGATCAAACTTGACGACGGCCTTCCGACATTCCGTGAATTCTGAGCCCTAACGCACGCAAAAAGCCCCATCGGAGATGACCATGCCAACGACATACTCATATGCATGCAAGGACTACCCCGGAATGGAAAACTGTCCGGGCCATGTTGTTGCCGAGACAAAAGATGAAGTGTGGAAGCTCATGGAATTGCACGCTTCTATCGCACATGGCGAGGATCCATCGAACTGGAGTGATGAGGACAGGGCGTTCCTTTCCGATCTCATCAAATCCAGTTAGATCGCCCCACTTGAGCGGCAGCAATCAGCAATTCAAGCGCTGGCAGTTCTTGGGCGCGTCATTTCCCCTCAATCAGCCTGCGGCGTAGCCAGCCAGACGCCTGGTCCATGGCGATCACGACGACAATCGTCAGGATGATGATGTAGCTGGTGTTTTCCCAGTCGCGGGAGGTCTTCATAGTCTCGACCAGCATCAGGCCGATTCCCCCTGCTCCAAGTGCACCGATCACGGTTGCCGAGCGCGTGTTGGATTCAAGGTAATAGAGAACCTGGGACACAAAAACCGGCAGGATTTGTGGGATCACGCCGAAGCGATAACGCTGGATCTGGCTGGCCCCGGTGGCCCGAACACCCTCAACTTGCCTGTTGTCGATGTTTTCCAGCGCTTCGGAGAACAGTTTGCCGAGTGACCCGGTGTCGGTGAAAGCAATGGCAAGGGCACCCGTTAGAGGCCCGAGACCGAACGCCCTGATAAAGATCAGAGACCAGATCAGCATGTCGATGCCTCGCAAAAAATCGAATAGACGTCGGGTTCCGAACCTCAACAGCCTGGACGGCGTGAAATTGCGAGCCGCCAGGAATGCCAGCGGCAAGCCGAAGAAGGCCGCTGTCAATGTTCCAAGCACGGCCATCATGATGGTTTCAAACAACGCGTTGAAAATCTCGCCGTGCTGCCAATCCGGGTTTTCCAGAAACTCGTGCATGATGAGAGACATGTTGGACTGACTTGGGTCGATACGGTCGTTGGACAGCGCAAGCGCCCAGAGCTGGCTGAAGGGCATGCCATAAAGCTCTGAATGGAACGGGAACCAGAAGTTCTCCCATCCGCCGAAATAGTTATGGACTTCTATCTTCGTGCGGGTCACCTGCACGCGGCGATCCAATGTCGGCCGTGCGTTGAATTTCTTAGGTTTGTCGCTGATCCAGTCTGGTACGGGCCCCGGCGGCAACTCGGTCTGAACACCGTTGCTGGTCGCGGTGACCTTGAGGACCCCATAGTCGGGCACCGAAAACTCCATCACCTTCCCGGTGATCTGGACCTCATATCCTTTGCCAAGGTCCACAAACGCATCGGTTCCGTCCACCTTGACCCAATCGGGCATATTTGCAGCGTCGTAAGAGGCCCGGCGCTCGCCTTCGATGGCAACTTCCATGATGTCGCGGCGCAGCAGCTTGGTGACGTGGATCTTGTAGGCAACGGAGTCGGTTGCCAGAATTGCAGCGCGTTCAGGCTGTGCCCTTGAAAGAAGATCCGCAACATCAAATGCAAACCATGTGTAGATCAGATACAGCAAGATCGCGAAGGGAGCAGCGACCGTCACCCACGCACGGCGACGGACGTTCTGAATTATGGCGTGACGGTCGAAAGCGGGTTCATTGAGCGCGTCGATAGACATTACCAGTTTCCTCAATGAGCTCGGCTGGCGCCGACAAGTTTGCCGCGCAGGTAAGAAGACAATTGGTCAATCAGCATGATGGTGAGGAACAGCAATACGAAAATTGCAGCTGTCTCATCGCCGGCCCCCTTGCCCCAACCGATGGTTCGACGCAGTTCCTGGCCAATACCGCCAGCCCCAACAAAACCAAGAATGGCGGATGCACGCACATTGATTTCAAGGCGCAGCAGGAAGTAACTGAGATAGTTGGGCGCGACCTGAGGCATCACGGCATAGCGGATGCGTTGCAGCCAGCTGGCACCACAGGCTGACAGGCCTTCGATAGGCTTGCGGTCGATATTCTCGTTCACCTCTGAAAACAGCTTGCCCAGCGCCCCTGCGGTGTGAAAGGCAACGGCAATCATTGCAGGAACGGGACTGGATCCGAGTACAAAGATCAAAAACAACGCGATAATGAGTTCTGGAAACGCGCGCATGATATCCATCATGCGGCGCACGACCGGGATGAGCGGTCCCCAACTATCCACGTTGCGCGTTGAAGCCATCGCCAGAATAACCGCCATGGCGCCGCCCAACAGGGTCGCAACACCGGCGATATTGAGGGTCTCCAGCATGGCTGGCATGAATCTCACGATCAGTCCGAAAAACGCCGGACCGGCCTCCCAGGCTTCGACAACAATTTCGCCTGGATAGTCAAAGAACTTGGACAGGCCTTGCAGAAATCCACCTGAGTTCATTTCGTTGGATTTTGAATAACCGGAAGCAAGAACTGCCACGACCAATAACAGCCCGATCAGCGAATAAAGCTGACGGCGTTTGCGCAGTGACAGTATTTCCTGCTCGAGAGCGGCAACAGCCATGTTCAGGAGACCTTATTTTGTAGCGCTTCGCTTTTGCAGGGATGACAAGCGGCAAAGACAAGCTCAAGAAAACGCGGGCCGGAGACCGGCCCGCGTGTTGGCTCAGAAAGCCGTTTAGTTCTTGTTCTTTGCCTTACGGGCTTCAACGATGTTGACGTAAGCTTCGTGGGTGATCGGCATGAAGCCCTTGGTCTCACCAGCAGCAACACCGTAGGCACAATCTGGGTCCATGGAGTTCAGGGACGCCATCAGGGCTGTCACCTTGATTTTGACGTCTTCAGGAAGGGTTTTGGACAGAACGATCGGGCCTTCAGGGATAACCGGCGAACGCCAGATTTCCTGCAGTTCGGTCATGTCGACAAGGCCGGCATCGGACGCTTTACGCAGAGCACCGGAGTTGTAGCCGTCTTCCCATTCGCCAAGGCCATCGGCCCAGGTCACACCAGCGTCGATGTCGCCGTTGGACACAGCAACGATGGTCTGTTCGTGGCCACCGGTGAAAACAACATCGCCGAAGAAGTCGCCCGGCTCCATGGAATAACCCTGCTGCGGGATCGCAATGGACGGGATCAGATAACCGGAAGTGGAGTTCGGGTCACCAAAGCCGAACTTGCGGCCTTTCATGTCGTCGAGGGAATTGATTTCGCTGTCGACGCGGGAAAAACCGATGGAATAGTAACCATAGCCGCCGTCAACATTCACCTTGACCAGAACCGGATCAACGGCTTCTGGATCAGTGATGTAGACCTTTGCATAGCTGGAAGCACCAAGCCAGGCCATGTCGAGGTTGCCACCAAGCAGGCCTTCGATAACGCCATTGTAGTCGGCAGGTGCGAAGAGCTTGACCGGAACACCAAGAAGGTCGGCGGTTTTTTCTTCCAGGCACTCGTATGCACGCAGACGGTCAGAAGCATTTTCGCCGCCAAGGATGCCAATGCGGAATTCAGTGATTTCAGAAGCACCTGCGATTGAGGCGTTCAGAGCGATTGTGCTGACAGCAGCGAGCGCAGCGACTTTGGAAACGATTTTCATTTGGGACACTCCCCGAGAGACTTGTTCGAGATGACGTTCAAATTGTGCGCAGGCGGCTAGACCGCTGCTGCTGCCGCCGGGGTCATCGCACCGACGGATTCAGGAGAGCCGGTCTGACCGGCATCAATTGCTGTGGAGGTGGCAGCCTCGTTGAAACTTTCGTCGGCACCATAGATTTCCCGCGCTGCGGAAGTGGTCAGCTCTTCTGGCTTGCCGTCAAAGACAATGAACCCGTCGCGCATGCCAATGACCCGGTCGCAGTAATTGCGAGCCGTGTCGAGCGTATGCAGGTTGCAGATCACGATCTTGTTGTCGCGGTCATGAATTTCCCGCAGAGCGTCCATGACAATCTTGGCATTCATTGGATCAAGCGAAGCAATCGGCTCGTCCGCAAGGATCATGTGAGGATCCTGCATCAGCGCACGCGCAATCGCGACACGCTGCTGCTGCCCACCTGACAACTCTTCCGCACGTTTGGGTGCTTCCTGGGCAATTCCGAGACGATCAAGAGCGGAAAGCGCCGCGTTGACGTCGTCCTTGCTGAAGACATTGAAGAGGCTCTTGAGCGTGCCGTGACCGTTGAGGCGGCCGAGCATCACGTTTGTGACCACGTCGAGGCGCGGAACAAGGTTGAATTGCTGGAATACCATGGCGCAATCACGCTGCCAGCGGCGCATCATCCCGCCCTTGAGACGAAGAATATCGTGATCATTGAAAAGGATCCGGCCTGTTGTCGCCGGCGTAAGCCTGTTGATCATGCGCAGCAAGGTCGATTTGCCCGCGCCTGAGCGGCCAATGACACCAACCATCTGCGGTTTCTCGATGCCAAAACTGACCTTGTTGACCGCGGTCCGGGTCCCGAATGTCTTGGTGACTTCCTGAAATTGAATCACGCGCCAGCCCTGTTCGTGTTTGTTCGTCGTGCTGCGCGACAAGAGCCACCGGACCATTACAGCTGGATGACAGGAATTTAACCGGCACAACAAAGATTGATGACGCTTCAATGACGCAAGGCGTCTGTCAAAAGTTGAGCGCAGGCCTTCGAACAAGAATTAGGCAATAAATTCAGTATGTTTATAAAACGAGTTGTGTCGAACAACTCGATGCAATCGTGATGTCACATTATTGCGAAGAAAGGGTCGAAACAGGGCAAAACAACGTCGATGATCCCTGCTTCAAATTCGGAAAAATGTGGAGACCGTCATAATAGTGTCACCCATTCGTCACTGATTTTCGCTGCACAATCGCTACAACGCGCCGGACGATCAAAACCGAAAGTGAATTGGACCCGCTATGTCTGCGCCCACAAAAAAAACCACGATGACAGAATCCCCGAATATCCATCCCGATGCCAATGTCTTCAACTGCGAACTCGGGATCTGGACCGAAGTCGGCGCGCGGACGGACATGCGTGAAAGTCAGATGGGTGACTACTCTTACATTGTTCAGGACGGTGACGTTGTCTGGAGCACAATCGGAAAATTCTGTTCCATTGCGCGCAGGGTCCGTATCAATCCTGGCAACCATGCCACCTGGCGCGCTTCACAGCATCACTTCACTTATCGTGCTGGCGCCTACGAGCTTGGTGACGACGATGAAGAGTTTTTCCAATGGCGTAAGGACGACTGGGTCACAATCGGGCATGATGTCTGGATAGGCCACAATGCAACAGTTCTGGCAGGTGTCACCATTGGCACGGGAGCAATCATTGCTGCAGGTGCCGTTGTCTCCAAGGATGTGGCGCCTTACACGGTTGTCGGCGGTGTTGCTGCCAAAACAATCAAGCGGCGTTTTAACGAAGCCCAGGAAAAGGCCCTGATGGAGATAGCCTGGTGGGACTGGTCTCATGCGGAGTTGAAAGAGAGGCTTCCGGATTTTCGCCTGCTTGCCATTGATACGTTTATTGAAAAGTACCGCTAAACGGAATTAGTCTGACGTTCATCCCACTTCGAAATGTCCACCCCGGCGTCACAGAAATGAAAAGCATTGACCAACACCGTCTCACTTAGCCGCATCATATTGTACGTGCGTGACGTGGACAGGAGCGCTGTTTTTTTCAGCACCCATTTCGGCTTTACGGCACTGGACGACCCATCTGACAGGATCACGGAACTGGTCCCTCAAGAAGGAGGACCAAGGATCATGCTGCACAAGGCGGGAAAGGGACAGAAATTAGGTCAGGTGCTGGTGAAGCTGGTCTTCGACGTCGAGGACATTCCGGGCTTTTGCAAAGACGCCCAATCCAAGGGATTGAATTTCGGCTCCATCCACGAGGCAGACGGTTACACCTTTGCCAACGCGAAAGACCCGGACGGAAATTCAATTCAGATTTCCAGCCGGGCATTCCGGGTCGGCAAGAGCAGTTCGTAGCCCCTCCCCCAGCTAACCTTTTGGCGTTAGACTTTGGCGATGACCATGGAAGCCGCTGTCCTTAGTTCCAGCCTCGGACCATCCCTGCGCAGATGGCGGGTGCTGAACCGCGTCAAGCAGGAAGCGCTTGCAAGAGACCTCGGTGTTTCCCAAAGCAAGATCTCCCGCTGGGAAAGCGGCAGCGCACAGCCAAAGGGCGCCGACCAGCTCAAGATTTTGAGGCTTCTGCGTGCCCGTCCTGAATCTTCAGCCGACAGGGCTCTGTTGGAGCTGGTGTCCTGTTCTTCAGAACCCGTGCACCTCATTTGTGACCTGACACATCGGCTGCTCGCTGTTTCGCCTGCCCGCGCAACAAACTGGCACGTTCCAACCGCCGACCTGATGAACCGCCCACTGTGGCGATTTGCATCCGAGGGCATCCGGGAGATGGAAGGCCGTCTCGCCGAGCATCGCTGGTTTGAGCCTTTGGGCCCGGATATTTTATTCCATACGGAAGATGCACACTTTCCCGAATTGACCATTCTACAAGGCAAGATCAGGATTTCCCGTCTACCACTCTCCGATGGCAGTTACGCGCGACTTGTTCGAGATGACAAAGCTATCTCGCGTGGCTAGAAACCACATCGTGATAGCGGCAATTGGTTTCGGTCTGCGTAGTTCTTGACACTTGTCCTGCGGGAAATAGTCATTCCCGCCCCCTCTCTCACGGATACAAACTCTGGCAGGGTTCCGGTAACCGCCAACGTCGTTTCCCAGCCATGGCACTGCGCCTTGCTGGACCCCGGTCTTGGCAGCGCCAAACCGGGGTGAAAACAAGAACCAACTTCACGTTTGTGGCTGCATAAATTATTCAAACCATCCCCTGACGAGCCTGGGCCACTTAAACTCTCGAGCATGACCCAGGCAGACACGCTCTCCCCCGACTTATTCATCGACCATCAGCAACTAACCGGAATACTGGAGTTTCTTCAGGCGGCCGAGCTGCTGAAAGACACTACCCGCTCTGGTACCACTCGAAAGGGCAGACAGGAGAGCACAGCGGAACATTCCTGGCGGCTTGCCCTCATGTGTCTCGTCTTTGAAAAGCAGCTCGGCAGGATTGATATCATGAAGCTTGTGAAGCTCTGCCTGATCCACGATCTTGGCGAAGCGATTTCCGGAGATATACCTGCGCCGCTCCAGGTTCCCGGAGATGACCGCGCTGCGCGGGAAAGGTTGGATTTCCAAAAGCTATGCGCGCCTCTCCCTGGAGGTCTGAAATCAGATCTGATTGAGCTTTGGGATGAATATGCAGCAGCATCGTCGCCCGAAGCACAGCTAGCCAAGGCATTCGACAAACTGGAAACCATGCTGCAACACCAGCTTATGCCACTGCAAAACTCAGCCTTTTACGAGTTCAATCTACATTACGGCAGGACGCACACCGATCATCATCCGCTAACGCGTCAAATCCGAGACTTTGTCGACGCTGGCACGCGGGATATTTTGCGGAATCTTGAAGCAACCTCGGTGCCTCCGGTGCAGTTGTCAGCGGACGAAAACCCTACGCAGTAACCCTAAAGCGGTGGCGCCCACCTTGATCAACCTGGAATTGGCGTTCTAACCTCCCCTGACCAGCAGAAGCCTGATCAACCCGGAGGAATATCCATGTATACGATCCTGCCCCGCAGCCAGGGCCCGATTCTTGGCGTAGTGGTGACCGGCAAAATAACGATTGATCAGGAAAGAGAGCTGATCGCTAAAGCCGAGGAGCTGATCGCGGCTCATGAGAAAATCAACGTTCTTGTCGCTCTTGGCAAGCATGCCGGAATATCAATGGAAGCCGTTGTCTCTGACATCAAATGGGCCCTGACCCATATGAAACAACTAAACAAGATTGCAATCGTGACAGACAGCAAGATGCTGGCAGCCCTTGTTGCTGTGGACGCGACTTTTGCCAAGATGGTCGGCATTCAGGAAAAACACTTCGACCGAGATGAAATTGATATCGCCTGGCACTGGATTGAGAGCTGACGGACGTAAAGACGGCGAAATCAATCAGGCTTCGACCAGTTCCTCTTCGTCCAGAAAGGCAACCTGTTTCACAGACCCGTCCTGAACCTCGATCATGTGACCACTTGCGACTTCCATCCAGCAGTTCCGGGCCTCGTCGAGAGGTTCGGAAACAACCATGACGCCATCTTCGAATTGCCGGTAATAGAGGGTCGGTGGAAACCGGTCGGAAGCATAGCGTGCTGCATAAAGGGTCACACCGTCTGACCAGGCCGAAGCAAACCGCATGTGCGGGGCAGTACCTGAATATTTTGAAAGCGCCTCGGTTTCCCGAACCGCACGCGCCATCGCGGCCCTTGGGTGTTTTGCCAAACCATAGGCGAGCGCAATCAGGAACAGGCTCTCGCTATCTGTGCCCCCCAGGCGATCACGGTAGAGATCGTCCGGAATCATGTTGTCAAGACGCCGCCGCACCTTGTCATAGCCACCCACCTGACCGTTGTGCATGAAGGTCCAGCGACCATTGGTAAACGGGTGGCAATTGTCCCGTGTGGTCGCTGTCCCTGTTGACGCACGCACATGCGCCATGAAGTGCTTTGAGCGAACATGACCCGCAAGTTGCTGCAGGTTGGGATCGGACCAGGCCGGGCGCACATCCTTATAAAGACAAGGCGTTTCGCGATCTCCATACCAGGCGACGCCAAAACCGTCCGCGTTGACTGCTGTCTTGCACGACAGTGCATTCCGGCTTTGATCGATCAACGAATGTTCAGGATCGCAGATCACTTCTTCAAGATATTTTGGAGCTCCGCTCCAGGCGGCCCAGCGGCACATGTCTTATTGATTTCCTTCAAGCTGCATTCAATATGGCCTTGAACCGTGCAGTGCTCTCGTCACAGCTGTACAGGTCGGCAAACGGATAAGGATTGCGCGCAAGATCATCAACCGCTTGAATGATCTTGTCGGCCTTTTCTTCAGTCAACAGAACAGAAAAATTCAGCCGCGTCCAACCTGGCTTTTTGAGTTCTTCGCCAGCCAGGATGCTCGCTCTCATGGCTTCTGATTGCTCGCGTTCTATGCCCAGCAAACGGTGTGCATAGGGACCGGCGCAGGCGCAACCGCCCCTCACCTGGACACCAAACACATCCGACAGCATCCGCGTGATCAGCTGCTGGTGTATATAGCCGCCATGTTCAAGGTCCCGCACACGGAAGGAAAAGACCGGCAACACGTGGTCCGCATTCTGGTTTCCAAGGATCTCGATTGCCGGATTGTCTTGCCAGGCGGCCAGAGCCCTTGCCCGGCACACGGCATTGCGCTCATCCATGGCTTGTTGACCAATGGCCTCCTTCACCAGAAAGACCAGTGCAGCGCGGATATCACCAACGACATTCGGCGTGCCGGCTTCTTCGCGCGCGGCGATGTTTGATGTGTAGTCGTGGTCCCAGGGCGAAACAAAACGCACCGTGCCGCCACCGGGGAATACCGGCGTGTCCATCTGAACGGCACTTTTCCGCACGATCATGACACCGGACGCAGCCGGCCCGCCGATGAACTTATGCGTTGAAACAACCACAGCATCTTTTTGAAAGTCGGTACCTTCTTTCATGTCGACAGGCAGATAAGGGCCGGACCCGGCGCAATCCCACACGCTCAGGGCGCCATAGCGTTTCAACAGACCCGTCACGGCGTCATCGTCGGTCACAATGCCCGTAACATTGGACATCAGGGAAAAGGCACCAACTATCAGGCGGTCTGCTCCAGCGCCCTTGAGTGCGCTCTCAAGCTTTTCAAGGTCCGGGCCGCCATTGGTCGCTTCGCCTATTTCGAGAACTTGGGCACCGCTTTCGCGCCAGGGCAGAATGTCGGAATGATGTTCGTATGGCCCGATGACAACAAGCGGATTTTCACCCCGTTCAGCGGCGCCTGAAACACCCAGCAGATGCACCAGCCGGTTGAGGCCAGCCGTGGCACCGGATCCACAGAAGACAGTTGCGTAGTTCTCATCGGCACTGCAAATCCGTGCAATTTCCGAACGAGCGGTCTCACGCATGCGGGTCATGGCACTGCCGCAAAAAGAGGCTTCCGTGTGGCTGTTGGCGTAAACCGGCAAGACCTCCTCCAGAACGAACTCTTCGATTTGGCGCAACGCCCGGCCCGAGGCAACATAGTCTGCATAAATCAGCTGCTGCTCACCAAAGGGACCACTGAGCTTCTTGCCCTCGCCGATCAAACCTGCACGCAGGCGGCTAATCAGGTCTGGTCCCTGAAGGTCTTGTTTGAATTGATCGAGTGGAGTGCCGGTTCCGTGGGTCATTTTCTGCTCCGAATCTTACTATCCGGATCATACGACCCTTTGAACTGGGATTTCTTCACATGATTCGATTGAAAAACTCGCCGTTTTGTGTCATTTGATCGGTTATGGAGAAAAAATTCGATCATATTGACCGTGCGCTGCTACGTGCGCTTCAAAGAGATGCTCGTCTGTCGCAGAGGGATCTTGCAGATCAGGTCGGTCTGTCGCAGAACGCCTGCTGGCGCCGGCTCAAGTCTCTTTACGAAAGCGGCTTGATCGAGGGACACACTGTACGTCTGAATCCCGAGTATCTGGGGTTGAATCTCACCGTCTTTGTCATGGTGCGTACCCGGCATCACTCAAAGGACTGGTTGGAGACTTTCCGCAATGAGGTCTCGTCCATTCCAAACGTCATCGATTTTTACCGGATCGCGGGCGACTACGACTACATGCTGAAAGTGGTCGCCGAGGACATGAATGCATTCGACCGGATCTACCAACGGCTGATCGAGAAGGTCGATCTGGATACCGTTACGTCTTACATGACCATGGAAGTCATTGCGGACACCCGCCCCCTCCCGATTTGAAGAGCTTCGCAAGACCCTAAATTCAAAACCCCAGGCTGAACTCTTAGATCTGCCTGGGGTTGCTTGTTTTCAGCTCATGGCAACAGTTTTACCTGCGGCGACCGCCGCCACCCCTGCGTTGACCACCGCCGCCACTCCGATTTGGCCGGCTCTGTTGCGGTCGAGACTGTTGAGGACGGCTGCGCTGAACGTTCCTTTGTCGGTTCACCTGCCGGTTCCCGTTGTTTCTGGCATTCCTGTCCCTGTTCAAGTGCGCCGGCGCCTGCTGCGGACGTTGCGCGGGTCGTGTAGACGGACGTTGGGCAGGCCGTTGTTGCGCGGTCGGTCTTTGCGCAGGGCGCTGGGTGCTTGGCCGCTGTGCCGGGCGTTGAACGTTAGGCTGTTTCGCAGGTCGCTGCGCATTTGGTCTTTGACCGGCAGGAAGGTTTTGCGGTCGCTGTCCTGCGTTGGGCCGGTTCTGGATCCGATCGCCAGCCGGACGATTTGCTATAGCCGTTCCAGCGCCAGCTCCGATCGCAGCACCGGCTCCTGCACCGCCTAGCCGATCCTGGATGTTTTCCCTTGAAGGTGCTGCAACATCGCCCCAGCGTCCGCTTTCGAACTTCTTCCAGTTATCGCCATCCCTGCGATAGACAGACCCATCACGTCCGGCAAATACGTCGCCCCGGCGGTCAAGACTGCTGATCCGGTCCAGGTTGCCATCCTGCTTCCAGCGATTGGCGGCATTAGCCTGAAGATCACGCGTTCTGGCCCATTGCGGTCCAGAGACTGCCGCGCCTCCCCAAGAGCCGTAAATGCCGCGCGCACCGCCAGCGACAATGCGATTGCCGGTACGCGGATTATACGCCGTAATGAAGCCTGCACTGCCACGTGGCCCGCTGATGGCGCCGCCACGAATGTAGCCACCTGTGCGGGGATTATAGATCCCGCCAGCGGCGATGCCACGGCGCGGACCATATGCATAACCATATCGGCCAAATGTGCCACGGATCGGATTGTAGAATGCGCCAATACCGTAGGTGACCGGTCGCGGAAAATAGATCGGACGTAAACCCGGACGGTACCAGGGACGGTGATACCAGCCTGTGCCATAGACAAACACACCCCATGCCAGGAAGCCTGTCAGATACCCCATCGTGTAACCGTACCAGACCGCGTTGGGTTGGGTTTCGTAAACCCGTACGTAGGTCACGTTGTAAACTGGTGAAGCCGGAGGGATCGTGTAGATTTCTTCAGGAACAGCAGTCGCCACCACAAATGGGCCTTCCGGGCTATCGCCGACAAACCAGACGCCATTTTGAAGAACGTAATATTTTGCGCCGACCTGGATGACTTGTTCGTTAGTGTTCACCGCATAGGAGAGCGATGTCCCCTCAATCGCTTCAAATTCAGGATCACCGGCGTAAGACACATCTGCGCTCACGGATCCCACTTCAACGCGAGCGGTCGTTGGAATGCTGGCCTTCAAACGTGCCTGCGAGGCTTCTGATGTTCCGGGGATTGACGAGCGGACCGAATAATAAGGGGCATCTTCCGGGATATTCAGGAAGTCGGATGGCATGTCTGGCGTGGTGAACTCCCACGGCCCGTCGAGAGAAGCTGATTTGAACCAGCGCCCTGACATCAGGATGTACCATGTGGAGGTCGTCTTCAGGAAAAAGACATCATTGTCGGTATTCGACGCCCATTCCAGATCAGTGCCTTCCACCGGTTCCAGTTTGGGTTCACCTTCAAAGACAATCATCTCGGCCGGTTTGTCGGAATAAATAACCTTGGGAGGTTTGTTGTCTGCAAAAGGTTCGCCCGGAATTGCTTCGCGGGTTTCCTTCCAGTTTTCATCGTCCGGGAGGGCCTTGATCAGATCCGGTAGTTCGGAAGCAGCTTCCCATTCGCTGGCAACATCCTTGGTTTTCAACCAGGACTTTTCATCACGCAGATAAAGCTCCCCGGTATCATCAACTTTCAGGATGTCCCAGTTCGTGTTGACGACGAAACTCAGCCCCTGATCACCTTTGACCGGGGCCAGGATTGGAGCACCCTCTGTCTGCACAAGTATGGCAGGCTCTGTCGATATGAAGACTGGCGGCGCCTCCGTGTTCAAGCCCTTCACATCGTCCATGCGCTGATATTCAGCCAATCCAGCTGTGATCCGATCTTCCTTCACGGTGATCGTGCCTGTCGGCATGATTTTTCCGACTTGCAGCGTGAGATCCGTCAGAGACGCACGGTCCAGCGCAGAGAAGTCCAGTTGATTGACCTGGATCTGGCTGACGAGGACTTCCCCGTTTTGTGGATCCGCCTGGGTCTGGCCGCTGACACCAATCACGCCGAATACAGGTTTCGTATCCTTGTCCTTGACGTATTCAGCCGCGATAAGCGCCTTGAGCGTCTTGAATTTCTCCCACTCGGTAAACTGGGGTTGATAGAGGATGAGCGTGGCACCGCCATCGGTCTGGAAAGACCTGGGCCAGCCCGTCTTCTCTTCCTGCTCGCTCAATTGAAGATACCGGCCGCTGACAAATCCGTTCTGGCCGTTATAGCTGACTGAACACCAGGCCCCGGTGTCGTCGCAATCACCCAATTCAACCGGGGTGCCATTTGGGACAGTGCCGAGGGTCCCGAAGCCTGTCCCAGGCCCCTGACGAAAATTCACATTGGCGGTCGTGACTGCCGGGGCAGCGAATGCGCCATTTACAAAAACTGTTTGCATTATCAAGGCAGAAGACAAAAGAACGGACAAAAACTTACGCATCGAGCCCTCCTGAAGGCAATACATGCTGCGTCCGGTCAATTTGGGCCGCGGAAAATCGCGAGCGCCCTGCTCTAAAACGCAACTTGGAGCTACGAAGCGATCCTGCACCTCACTTGCCTCAAATGTCCAGCTTGTCAGTTTTGATAGTTGAGCCGAATCAAATAGCGACCGCAGCTCAATCCCGTCATAGCCAGGCGATATCTGAAACCGATCAGTATTTTAAAAGGCGGGAAAACCAAATTGTTTCACCTCGTCAAGCGCAGCTTCAGCGTAGGCATCGATTCTCTAAATGGAAATAGGCACAAAAATGCCGGCGTGACCAAGTCACGCCGGCAAGTAACCTCGGAGGAAACACCGCTTTTCAGCAAGCTACCGAGGATAGGTTGTTTCTGGTCAGTGACACTGTTTGGCCGGTTCGCGCGGATTTCTGGGCAGCAAGCCCAATCTCAACCGCACGTCGCCCGTCTTCCAGTGTCACATCAGGTCTTTCCTTCTCACCGCGCACGACGGCCACAAATCCTTCGTGCTGGTAATAGGTGGACCCATTGTGATCTCCTGCGTGAAGAATAACCGGGTCGACCGGAATTTCAATCTCTCGCGGACCTTTTGGATGTCGTGGTGACAATACCAATTGCGGCACCGGTGGAGCGCCAAGATCCTTCGGCCAGAAACGACCTGGCCCTGGGACCAATGCCTCAACTTTCCCTTCCGGCCCGACCGCGGAAACCTCTTCCTGGTAACGAGATCCTTCTGCAAACATGCACAGTTCCAGCATTGCCCGCGAACCGTTTTCGAAATCAACTATCACATAACCATTATCGAGAACATCCGGCTGCTCACCGTCATATTCTTCGTCCTTGTGATTGGCATCCTGACCGGCCGAGGCCATCACACGCACAGGTTCACATTTCATAATCAGACGCATCAAATCGAAAAAATGGCAGCACTTTTCGACAAATGTTCCACCGGAATACTTGTTGAAGCGGTTCCAGGCGCCAACTTTGTCAAGAAAGGGAAAACGGTGCTCACGGATCGTCAGCATCTTTACGCCACCGGTTGCCCCTTCTGCCTGCTCGATCAATGCAGCAATCGGCGGCATGTAACGATACTCCATCGCCACCCAGACAGGCGCCGAATAGGCTGCCTTGAAAGCGTCCAGTTCGGCGAGGTCCTTTGGGTCGGTAAAGAGTGGTTTTTCAACGAGTAGCGGCAGCGGCCGCGTTTGCCGAATCTCTTCCATCTGCGGTATGTGGCAATGATTGGGGCTGGCGATCAAAATACAATCCAGCTCCTCGACATCCAGCAGCTCTGAGACCGAATTAACGAATTTCGCCCGAGGCGCGAATTCCGCTGAAGCTTCGGCCATTTCCACATCCGGCTCAAAGATCACCGTCACTTCGGTATCTGGCAAAAGAGCGATGTTACGCAGGTGTTCCTGCCCCATCATCCCGCTGCCGATGACACCGTATTTTACCTTTGCAGGCATATATTCCTCCATTGAAGGCGAGCTTTCATACCCGTCTATTTCAGTCGCTGAACGTAATGCGCCTTGTCGGTGTCAAACCAGGTACGCGAGTATTCGACCGGATTGGGCCTATCCGCCCAACTCAGCCGCTCGATGTAGCCGGTCAGTGTTCCAGGCACTTTTGAAAAGAGGTCGGGTGCCCAATCGGGCACCTCTTTGATCGTCACCCTGTCTTCGGCACGAACAATCCAGAAACCCAGTTGCTTCTGGTAATAGCGGTAAAGCGAATCAGAAAGCAGTTCTCGTTTCACCGTTCCTGAATCGCCGTCCAACCAGATTTCTTCAACCGCAATCATGACGTCATTGAGATATCTTAGGCGCCGAATTCTCGTGCCTTCATCACTGGTGCCAAACGGCGGCAGGTCAGCAGGTTTCTGCATGCGTTCCGCGTCAAGAATGTTCGCGCGCGGTAATCCCCCGCCGGAAAGTAGCTCCAGGCGAAACATCGCATAAACGCTTTCATGCGTCCCGCCCTGGCGTATGTAGTTTCCCGATCCCTGAATTCGTTCCAGTAAGCCTTTTTCCGTAAGGTCTGCCAAGGCCTTGCGCAGTGTTCCAATCGAGATTCCCAGTTCGTCCGCCATGTCTCTTTCAGGCGGCAAACGTTCACCATCCATCAGCCGTCCAGCTGCAATATCTCTAATCAAAAGCTCACTTATTTGCACATATAGCGGTAGAGCATTTGAGTTTTGTGACGCGTTTGACATGGCGTTTCGGTTGCTATTTTTCAAAAATTGATACACTATTGATTTACATCAAATCGGGTGATAAGCAAGAGGAAATCGAAGGCAAAGTGAAGCCAATCGAAATCAAAAAAATACTTCGGAGACCCTAAATGACAGTTGTCCCAGTAACATCGCAGGATCTTGATGCAGCAGAAGTGTCCTGGTTTGCGGCATTGTGTTCTGACGACTACCAGTTTCTGGGGGTTCCGGAAGGCGAATTGCGTTCCTCTTGGGATCACTGTTCCTCAATCGTGAAAACCGCCGAAGAACAAGGCTTCCGCAACATTCTTTGCCCGTCGTCATATCAAGTGGGCCAAGACACGCTGTCTTTCGTCGCCGGATGCGCTCCCATTACCGAAAAAATCAACCTGTTGGCAGCCGTTCGCTGCGGCGAAATGCAGCCCATCATGCTGGCGCGCACCATCGCGACGCTTGATCACATGTTAGAGGGGCGGCTCACGGTCAACATCATCTCGTCCGATTTCCCAGGGGAGCAGGCAGACAGCGGCTATCGCTATCAACGCTCCCGTGAAGTGGTTGAAATTCTGAAGCAGGCCTGGACCCAGGACGAAATCAATTACGAAGGTGAGGTTTACAATTTCAAGAACCTCACCACAGACCCGGTTCGCCCCTATCAGACAGGTGGCCCGCTGCTCTATTTCGGGGGATATTCCCCCGCGGCGCTCGACCTTTGCGGTCAGCATTGCGACGTTTACCTGATGTGGCCGGAAAAAATGGACGAGCTGGAAGGCCGCATGAAGGCCGTCAATGCGGTTGCTGAGAAATACAACCGCACTCTGGACTACGGCCTGAGGGTCCACATGATCGTCCGGGATACGGAAAAAGAGGCTCAGGAATACGCAGAGTACATTGTCTCCAAGCTCGATGATGATCAGGGAACGGCAATTCGTGAGCGCGCGCTGGATGCCAAATCTCTGGGTGTCAGCCACCAAGCCAAAAACCGCGATGTTGCGGACGAATTCGGCTATATCGAACCAAATCTTTGGACAGGTGTCGGACGTGCCCGCTCGGGCTGTGGCGCCGCACTGGTTGGGTCTACCGATCAGGTCCTCTCCAAGCTTGAAGCCTACCGGAAAATGGGACTTCGGGCCTTTATCCTCTCCGGATATCCGCATGAAGAAGAGGCCAGGCATTTTGGGTCACGCGTACTGCCGAACCTGAAAACCTGCTCGCTCCCGCACGCTTATGGCCGCGTTCCGGCTGATACCCCAGCAACCCCGCTAGGCAATGGAGTCCGCCGCTAATGGAGCGCGTCAAACTCAACGATACCCTGGAATTTTCCCGTCTGATTTACGGCATGTGGCGCGTTGGCGACGACACCGATACGTCCCCTTCCTATGTGGAGAAGAAAATCAACGTGTGCCTGGAACAGGGCATCACCACGTTCGATCAGGCTGATATTTATGGCGGCTATGCTGCCGAGGCAGTCCTTGGTGGCGCACTTAAAGCCAATCCGGCTTTGCGCAGCAATATGGAAATCGTCACGAAATGCGACATCGTCGCGCCTATGGGACGCTACGCAAGTGCCAAGGTGAAGCATTACGACACGTCGCGTGCACACATTGAAAAGTCGGTGGAGATCTCTCTTTCCGAGATGGGCATAGAGACGATTGACCTTCTCCTTATTCACCGCCCCGATCCACTGATGGATCACGCTGATACCGGCGCTGCGCTTGATGATCTGGTCAAGAGCGGCAAGGTCAGACATGTCGGCGTGTCCAACTTCCGTCCGTGGGACTGGGAATTGCTGCAGTCGGCCATGTCGAACCAGTTGGTAACCAACCAGATCGAGATCAGCCTGAAGGAAATCACCCCCTTCACGAATGGTGATCTCGCGTTCCACCAGCGCCTCGGCACAAAGCTTATGGCCTGGTCGCCGCTCGGTGGCGGAGCGCTGATTTCCGAAAGCGGATTGCTTGGGGCCGTCATGGACGAAGTCGCCGGGACTTTCGGCGTTGACCGGTCCGCTGTTGCCGTTGCTTTCCTTCTGGCGCATCCGGCACAGCTTTTGCCGGTGATGGGCACGAACAATCTGGAACGTATTGCCAAAATATCCGACGCACTGAAAGTCAAACTCGATCGCGAAACCTGGTACCGCCTCTATGAGGCTGCCCTTGGAAATGAGGTGCCTTGATGACCATGCAGACTGCTGATCACACCGTGACCTTTGAGCCTGTCTCTGAAAACACACGCTTGCTTCGGGATGCCTTTGGCCGCTTTGCCACTGGCGTAACCGTTGTGACAACCAATTCCGGTGACGGGCCAGTTGGTATAACCGCCAACAGCTTCTCTTCGGTTTCTCTGGAGCCTCCGCTGGTTCTGTGGATGCCGGACAAGGGATCTCGCCGGTTTCAGTATTTCGAAGATGCCGAGCATTACGCAATTCACGTGCTCAGCCATGAACAGGCGGAAGTTTGCAACGGGTTCGTGCGCAACGCGCACGCATTTGATCAGCTGCCGCACCGGATCGACGACAAGGGTGTTCCGCTAATCGAGAACTGCCTTGCCCGTTTCGAGTGCAAACGATTTGCAGCTTATGAAGGCGGCGATCATCTCATTGTACTCGGACAAGTCATCCAGGCGGAAATGCGCCAGGGAGACGCTTTGACGTTCTTTGCCGGGAAACTCGGCCAAATCGCCCCATAACTAAGGGAGGACGACGGTGCGGCGAGGACACCGTTGACAAAGAACAACCTGGGAGGGAACTGAATGGGCATATTGCTGGCGGTCTTGGCACCGCTTTCCGCCATCAACACGCAACTGCTGCGTATTGGGCGCGCCGTTGGCATTGTCGCCGTCGGCTTGATGGTTGTCGCGATCCTGATTCAGGTCGTGTTCCGCTATGTCTTCAACAATGCCCTGCCCTGGCCGGATGAAGCGGCGCGCTTTTGCATGCTTTGGATGGCCGGTCTCATGGCTCCGACAGCTTTCCGTCGTGGAGGTTTTGTGGCTATCGACATGCTCGGTCAGGCGCTGCCCGTTCAGGCAGGCAAGATTTTAACCCTCTTCCTCCTGATCGTTTCTCTGGCTGTCCTCGTGATTGCGGTTCAGATCGGCTACGCGGAGGTCACGGGTTTTGGCGGCAGGTTCGCAACAGCTTCCCTTTATGTGCCCGGCAATTTTATGTTCACCGAATGGATCCGTGTGCCACGTAGCTGGATGATGGCTTCAATGTTTATCGGCGCGGTCCTGCTTGTGCTCGTCAATGTTGAACTGATCCTGCGCACATTCATCTCAATTGTCGGTGGTTCAAACCGCCTCCCGGCTATTCCGGATGCAGACATGGCGGGAGCTGACTGATGCTTATCTGGTTTCTACCCGTCTTTCTCGTTTTCCTGATGATCGGCCTACCGGTGTTTTTTGGTCTGCTGGCTGCTCCCGGTATCCTGCTTTGGCTCAACGGTCAGCAAAGCGATATCACGCTGCTCTATCGTAACGTCTACAACGGTATGGACAGTTTTCCTCTGATGGCGATTCCGTTCTTCATGCTTGCTGGCGAGCTGATGAACAAGGGCGGCATCACGATGCGGCTTGTGGAGTTTTCCCAGGCGCTGATGGGGCACCTGCGTGGCGGTCTTGCCCATGTGAACATTCTGTCTTCCATGCTGTTTGCAGGGCTTTCAGGGTCAGCAGTTGCCGATACCTCGGCGCTTGGTTCCATGCTGATCCCGGCCATGGAAAAACAAGGATACACACGCCGTTTTGCAGCTGCGATCACGGCCGCCAGCTCTGTCATTGGCCCGATCATCCCGCCTTCCGGCATCATGATCATCTACGCCTATGTCATGGGCGAGAGCGTTGCAGCCCTGTTCCTTGCCGGCATTGTGCCAGGTGTCATGGTTGGTGTCGGTCTGATGCTGATGGTCCGTTTCATGGCGGACAAATATGACCTGCCGAAGGCTCAGAGGATCGTGAATCCGGGCCAGACAATGGCACCGGTGGAATACTGGTTCTCGTTTGTGTTGTTGCGCATCAATCTGGCGTTTGTTCTCATTGCGCTGGCTTTTGGCATTGCCAAACAAATTTCGTTGGACCTCACAGGTGCCACCAGCGCAATCCTGTTTCTTGTGCTCCTTGGAATATCCCATTTCATCTTGATGGGCTTGCGGAGCTCGGTTTCAGATGACTTTCGAATGGTCTGCAAGAAGGCTGTTGCCCCCCTTCAGACACCGATAATCATTCTTGGGGGCATTCTGATTGGTGTTTTCACACCAACAGAAGCCGCCGCCGTTGCTGTCGCCTACGCTCTGATCATCGGTTTCTTCGTCTTGCACTCAATCAAGATGAAGGAAATCCCGGGAATCCTGAACCGGGCAGGCATCACCTCAGCTGTGGTTCTGCTGCTCGTTGGCGCTGCGATGGCCTTCAAGACAGTTGTCAGCCTCAGCCATGCCCCAGAAATCATGGCTGACTTTGTCTTGTCGCTGTCCGACAATCCCCTGATCCTGTTGTTCCTGATCAACATCCTCTTGTTCATCGTTGGCATGTTTCTGGATGCGGGACCGGCAATCATCATTTTGGGTCCGATCCTCGGCCCAATCTTCATCTCGATGGGTGTAGATCCCATTCACTTCGCCATCATCATGAGCGTGAACCTGACAATCGGCCTGGCCACACCACCCATGGGGCTTGTGCTTTTCGTCGCGGCATCGGTTTCCGGGGAACGAGTTGAAACCATAGCCAAAGCGATTCTACCGTTTCTCGCGGTGGAAATAGCTGTGATCTTTTTGATCACTTACGTACCGGCAATTTCGATGACAATCCCTCGTCTAACCGGATTTGCCAATTGATTTCGAGCTTTTAAGGGAGGTACCTAATGCTCAAAACTGCACTGAAAACGCTCACTGTCGCGGCTATGCTTGCCGGGTCAGCATTGAGCGCGGCTGCCGCAGATTATACGTTGCGCGCAACCGCCAACTCCAACGAAAACGACGAGGACTATGATGGTCTTGTCGTATTCAAAAACTTCGTTGAAGCAGCCTCAAACGGCGCAATCGAAGTTGAGCTCTTCATCGGTACGCAGCTCTGCTCCAACGGCGCTGAGTGTCTTCAGGGTGTTGCGGGTGGTGCCATCGACATCTACATCTCAACATCCGGCGGTGCGTCAGGCATCTTCCCGTATGTGCAGGTTCTTGATCTGCCTTACATGATGGCTGATGACCGGATTGCAGAGCATGTTCTGTCCGGCGATTTTGTTCGCACCATGCGCAACATGGCGTTGGAAGACAGCCAGAACGCGATCCGTCTGATGACCGTAGGCAACACTGGCGGCTGGCGGAACTTTGCCAATACCAAACGTCGTGTGGCTAATCCGGCCGACATGGAAGGCTTGAAGATCCGAACAGTTGTTGCCGATCTTCCGCAGGAACTTGTGAAGGCACTTGGTGCGTCCCCGACCCCGATTCCGTGGCCGGAGCTGTTCACCTCGTTCCAGACAGGCGTTGTTGAAGGTTCCAAAAACGGCATCACCGACATCATGGGCATGAAATTCCCGGATGCCGGCCTGCAGTATGTCACCCTCGACGGCCATGCCTACATGGGTGCCCTGTGGTGGATGAACAACGAGAAGTTCCTCGCCATGCCGGAAGACATGCGCCGCGTTGTTGTTGATGGCTTCTACGCTCTGCAGCAGGCGACGTTCGCCTCTCCAAAGCGCAAGTCCATCAAGGCATACGAAGACTTCGTTGCTGGTGGCGGCGATCTCTATGTGCCGACCCCGGAACAAAAAGCTGCCTTCAAAGAAGCAGCTGATCCGGTTTACAACTGGTTCAAGGAAAACGTGAACCGCGGCGGCGAGATTTTCGGAGCTCTCGAAGAAGCGGTCGCTGCAGCAGACACGTCCGTTAATGGAAGCCGTGCAGCCGACCTGAATTAAGGTCAAAGACTTACTGACGTCACGCCCGGTTTTCCGGGCGTGACACTATCAAGAAGCTACTTCGTCATCCCATGGCTTGACCATGGGATCCATGCCTTTTCAGAGCCAATTGGCCAAGTCTTCAACTACGACAAGGCTATGGAATGGATTGCAGGGTCGAGCCCTGCAATGACGATCAAGTTGAAACAACAATGGGCTCTCATCCGCTCAGTGCTCTTAACTCAGAGCCCTGAGCAGATCAGAACCCCGATCCGGTAAAATCACCGAAACGGATACATCCAGACCTTGTAGTCGTCGACCAGAATATGCGCCTTATCAATCTCCTGCTTGGTCATCTTCTTGACCACCTCTTCCAGAGAGATCGCGGCATCGGGATCTCCTCCGATGGCAGAGAGCGTGTACCACATGTACGCGCGCACCAGATCGGGCGCGGGCATGCCACGTCCGACTTCGTAGTACCAACCGACACCCGACTGCGCTCCGGGATGACCCTTCATCGAGCTGCGCAGATACCATTCAAACGCCCGCTGGTCGTCGCGCTCGACACCAAGACCCATGGCATACATGACACCGATCAGTTCTTCGGCATCGGCATTTCCGGATCGCGCGGCCGGCCAAAGTTCCTTCATCGCCTGTTCAAACTGACCTGCTTCCATCATGTCGCGCGCTTCTTCAATCTCGGCAAGAGCGGGCGTGCTCAAAAGCGTAAAGGCCAGCAAAGCGGCTTTCAGGGTCTTTGTCATAAGCTCTGGTCAATCCCTCTGTTTCTTGTTCTTTCAGTGCCCGCTTTTGCGGCGGGTCTGCCTGCTCCGCTGACGAGCGACGATTTCATCGCTTTCGACCGGAAACAGGCCGCCCTCGGTCAGCTTTTATTTTACGACAAGATCCTGTCCGGTAACAGCAATATCGCCTGCGCAACCTGCCATCATCCAAAGCTCGGAACAGGAGACCGTTTATCGCTTGGTATCGGTGAGGGCGGCGACGGTCTCGGACAGGACCGAACCGCACTCGTTGAAACCAATCGGATCAAGAAACGGATTCCGCGAAACGCTCCAGGCCTTTGGAATCTTGGAGCAAAGAAGCTTCACACGCTGTTTCACGACGGCCGTCTTTCAATTGCCGACACCTATGACAATGGCTTCAACTCTCCGGCCGAAGAGTGGTTGCCGGAGGGACTGGATTCCCTGCTCGCCGCGCAAGCCATTTTTCCCGTTGTCGCGCAATTCGAGATGGCCGGAAACCCGAAGGAAAATGAAATTGCGGGCGCGGTTCATGACCGGATTGATGCGTCCTGGCCAATCCTCGCAAAGCGCGTTCGCGTGATCCCGGAATACGGCCAGAAGTTCGTGGAAGCCTTTGATCACATCGACGATCCTGAACAGGTAACGATTGCTGAAATAGCGAATGCACTGGCGGCATTCCAGGCAACCGAATGGCAAAGCTTCGACAGTCCCTTCGATCAGTATCTGGCCGGAAACAAAGCTGCATTGTCTCCGGACCAAAAGCGCGGACTGGATCTCTTTTTCGGCAAGGCAAACTGTTCCAGTTGTCATTCCGGCAGTTTGCTAAGTGATCAGAAATTCCATGCCATCGGCCTGCCGCCTTTCGGCCCTGGTCGCACGAGACGCTTCGACCCGATGGTAAGGGATGTTGGCAGGATGGGTGAAAGCGACCAGTTGGAAGATGCCTACCGCTTCCGCACCCCCATGCTGCGCAATGTGGAATTGACCGGTCCCTATGGTCACAATGGCGCCTATCCAACGTTGGAAGGCATTGTCCGCCATCATCTTGACCCCGATGGCATGTTGGCAAATTGGTCACCCGAGACAGCAGATCTTCCCAATGCACCCTGGTTGGAAGCCATAGATTTTATTGTCTGGAACGATGACCGCGAAATGGCGAGACAGGCCCGTTTCAGGGATATTGAGCCCGTTTTTCTAAATGACGACGATGTCTCAAATCTGTTAGCGTTCCTGAAAGCACTTACCGGAACTTCGTCGGTCTCCTCCCCGCCTTTCGGCATTCCCGCCAGGGTTCCCAGCGGATTGCCACTCGATCAATAACAAGCGAATAAACAAGGACAACAATGGTTGAACCATTGAAGAACCGGGCGAACCAGCTGTTCCCGGGAATGATCATCGCCGGTCTGGTGGCTATCGCCGCCCAGTTTCTCAACGAACATTACGGTGCACCTGCCATGTTGATGGCAATCCTGCTCGGCATGCCGCTCAATTTCCTCTCTGAGGAACAGCGTACCTCAGAAGGGATAGCCTTTTCGGCCAGAACGCTGCTCAGGGTCGGTGTGGCTCTTCTTGGCGTGCGCATCAGCGTGGAGATGGTTCAAGCACTTGGCCTGCCTTTCCTGGCACTTGTCGTTGCAGGTGTGCTGGCAACAATCGGATTTTCGCTTTTGATTGGCGGTTTCTTTGGGCGGGACCGTCTGTTTTCGCTTCTCTCGGGTGGTGCCGTTGCGATTTGCGGCGCGTCCGCTGCGATGGCAATCGGATCCATCCTTCCCAAACGCGATCACGCGGAACGAGACCTGGCCTTTACTGTCATCACCGTGACCGTCCTTTCCACCCTCGCCATGATCGCCTACCCGATCCTGACCAGCACGCTGGGACTGTCCGTAGATGCCACCGGTGTTTTTCTCGGCGGTACAATTCATGATGTTGCTCAAGTGGTTGGTGCTGGTTTTTCCATCGACGAGGAAACCGGGGACTTGTCCACTCTGGTAAAGTTGATCCGTGTCACCCTGCTGGCACCTATCGTACTTGTCGCTGCCTTGTTTTTGCGAAGAGGCAACGAGCCTGGGACAGCACGCCCCCCCCTTATGCCGGCTTTCGTTGTTGCGTTTCTTATTCTCGCGGCCTGCAATTCGTTCGGGCTTATCCCGGACGCGGTCAAGGATCTTGCCGGCCAGTTTTCTCGCTGGGCCCTTCTAGCCGCGATCGCCGCGGTCGGTATGAAAACCTCGATCCCCAAATTGCTCGAAGTCGGTGGTCCGGCGATCTGGATGGTGGTCACGCAGACTGCGTTTCTTGCACTGTTCGTTCTTGGCGGCATCTGGTTGATCGGGTAATGCACCAGACTTTTCAGAAACACCCTCACGCTCTATGTTGAAGTTATAGTCCCCGGCCCTTTTCCAAGGGGCGGGGCTTTTCTTGATCTCACGAGTGTGAAATATAGCTGCGATACACCTTAATGGTTCGTACCGCAGATTTGCGGCAGCGACTTGGCCAAGCCTTTGTCGCGACAGCCAGAAAATTCGAAAGCGTTTGGATGAAAAGCTACATCACGACCCCGATCTACTACGTCAACGGTTCTCCGCATATCGGTCACGCTTTCACGTCTGTCATGGCCGATATCCTGAAACGCAACCGTCAGGCGCAGGGATACGAGTTGATGCTGTCCACCGGCGTGGATGAACATGGCCAGAAAAACCAGGAAGCTGCTGAAGATCTTGATATGTCCATTGAGGACTACCTGGATATGCGCGGCAAGGAATTCCGGAACGTCTTCGACCGCCTGGATGTTGCCTATGACTATTTCGTTCGCACGAGCCGCGAAGGTCACAAGATGGCTGTTGCCGGGATGGAGCAATCCATCTTTGACAAGGACCTGATTGTCAAAAAGCAATACACCGGCACCTATTGCAAGGGCTGTGAGGAATTCAAGAAAGAAGTCGATCTGACCGACGACGGTCAATGTCCGCTGCACCCGACCATGAAAGTGGAGCAGACCGACGAGACCAACTACTTCCTCAAAATGGAACCGTTTCGCGAGCGACTCCTGAAGCACATTGCTGACAATCCTGATTTCGTTCAGCCCGATGCATTTCGCAATGAACTTAACAAGATGCTTTCTGAACCGCTGGATGACCTCTGTATTTCACGGCCAAAAGCCCGGGTAACGCTTGGTGTCGACCTTCCGTTCGATCAGGAATTCGTCACCTATGTCTGGTTTGATGCGCTTGCCAACTACCTGACCAACATCGACTGGCCGAAGGAAGGTTATGAGGATTGGTGGTCGGAGTGCGAGCATCTGATCGGCAAGGACATTTTGAAGCCACATGGTGTCTATTGGCCCATCATGCTGATGGCAGCTGGATTGCCTTTGCCCAAAAAACTGTCCGTACACAGTCATTGGGTTGGTGCTGGTGGCGTCAAAATGTCCAAATCAATCGGCAACGTGGTCGACCCGATAGAAGTCATCGAGAAGCTTGGCGTCGATGCCCTGCGCTGGTACCTCGCCCGGCATATGCGTGCCGACAGTGACAGCCAGATTTCAGTCGAGCTGATCGCTCAGACTTACGAGAGTGAACTCAATAATAAGCTCGGTAATTTATTGTCGCGCGCGGCCAAGTTCGCCAAATCAAAGTTTGATGGAAAGCTGCCGGTTCCAGGTGTTCTGACAGAGGAAGACGAAGCCTTGCGTAGTGCAATCATGGAAGCAACTGCAGGTATGGGTGAATGGATGGACCTTGCTGACATCCCGGCTCGTATGCAATCGCTCTTCAACGTCATGATCGAAATGAACAACTACATTGACAAGCAGGCTCCATGGACCCTCATCAAGAGTGAAGAGACCAGGGAACGTAGTCAGACAGTTGTTTACGTTGGTTTGGATTGTCTGCGTATCGTTCTGGAAGCACTGCAGCAGGTGATACCTGTTTCTGCGACAAAGGCGCTTGCAACGATAAATGTGACCGAGGTCGCTTGCCCCTGGAAACCGGAACTGGACAAGCTGCCAAGCGGCAGCGAGTTGGGCGAAGTAGAGCCACTTTTTCCGCGGGTTCAACTCACGTAGGTTTCAAGGACTAAATACGAAAGCGCCCTGAACAGGGCGCTTTTTTTTGAAGTCATAATTCCTCTCGCCTGTCATTGCCGGACTTGATCCGGCAATCCATGCCGCTTCAGCTCTCCAAAGTCAGGGCTGAAAACGCGGTGGTGGAACGGCGTGGATCCCACGGTCAAGCCGTGGGACGACTGCAATTTCTGCTGCACAACTTCAAGCAGCCAGAAACTCAAGCCTGCCATCCAATCGTGCAGGTGTGATTTCCAGGATTTCGGCGGTCACGACATTCTCAGCCACGAAGGGATCTTCCAGCACAAATGCCTCGAGCGCTTCCCGCGTCGTATCATGAGCAAAGATGCCACCGCCCATATTGGGTTGCAGGCTGCCGACCATCAAGAAGAGGCCCTGATCAAACCCGGCTTGAATCCATGCCTTGTGCCTGTCCATCAACTGCCCTGCCTGGGCCTTGTTGTCGGAAAACTTCAGTGTGACGACAAACATTGTCATCTCCTTTGATTGGTGAACGAAATTGATTTCTCGGATCTGACTTGTCAGTGGATCTATAGCGTGTCCTGATCGATGTCATTGAGCCAGGAGACGATCTGGCGCACTTCCCTTTGAACGAACGTCTCGTCCTTGAAAGTCTGGGCCAGGGTTGCGACACCCTGGCTCCAGCTGAGAACATGCAGCGCATGCTCATCGGCAAAATCTACACAACCGAGCTCTTCGAATTGCCGTGTCAGCCAGTCCCGAAACAGTGCCATGATCTTATTGGCCTTTTCCTTGGATGCGTGATCGAGCTTGGTGAGTTCTGCAGTCAGCGTCCCGACCGGACAGCCATAGGCCATGATCTTCGCCTGATTGACGATCACTATCTTGATAAAGCACTCGATGCGGCTGGCAGGACTTTCTGCTGTTTGATCCCAGGAGGCGAGAAGCTTCTCGCGATCGTCAAGCCTCTTGCCAATCACCGCATCGAGGATCTCGTCCTTGGACTTGAAGTGATAATAGAAATTGCCGCGTGATATTTTCACCGCTGCGGCAATGTCCGCAAAGGACGTTTGCGAAAATCCGCCGCTATAAAACAGATCGTCTGCCGCATCGACGATTTGCCGTCGTGTTGTCTTGGCTGCCATTATCAAATCCGAAAATGTTACGTGTCAGTGGGGTCAATCCTCCGCCTCTAGGACAAATGACCTAATTCACAATTAGGACAATTGCCCTAATTCGTCAACATCCTTGTTTGAGGTCTATCGATGTCCTGGGTGCGGGCGATCGATGGCACTGGTTTCATGCAAATCGCGTAGAGCAAAAACGATCCGCACCTCACTTCACACCAATGTGAAGCGCTGCCGCACCCTCTCCTGACACTCCCCTGTCAGGAGGGATTTTCTATGTTCGCGTATCGAATTCAAACGAAGCCGAAGGACCCGAGGCCCATAATTCCCAAAAGAAACAAAAACTTGCCGACTTTTCATCACAATTATACATATATGTGGATTTTTAATCTCTATGATTATTTTAATAAACAAACAAAGTTTCCAAGCTTCAATGGCGCATTTATGCACCGGGGCGGTGCAAATCCCGCCGTTGGAATTCCTCGATCCATGCCTACTTTCAACCTGCTTGGCGGCACTAGCGAACCCCGCAAGAGGCGATGCGGGCTTCATCTGTGTGGAGGGAAATTGATGACAAATATAGACGGGCAGGTAGAACCTGCGTCCGGTTTGGAGGCATTGGACCTCTTTGACCTGACAAGAGCGCAATCCCTTTCGCTCACCACACCTTTAAATGACGAGGACATGGGTCTTCAGTCCATGGAAGACGCCAGCCCACCGAAATGGCACCTGGCACACACCACCTGGTTTTTCGAAGAGTTTATTTTGAAGCCTTCTCTGCCGGGCTACCAGCCGATTGATGAGCGGTTTTCAGTACTCTTCAATTCCTATTATGTGCAGGCCGGGCCCAGGCACACACGATCCAAGCGAGGCCTGCTTTCGCGGCCAACAGTGCCTGAGGTCCTGAACTATCGGGCATATGTCGAAGAGGCCTTGCGCGAAGGTGTTTCCAGGAATGCGATCGCCCTCGATCAGGACCAGCTTGATGCCCTGATCACAATGGGCTGCCACCACGAAATGCAGCACCAGGAACTCCTCGTCACCGACCTTCTGCACGCCTTTTCCTATAGCCCCCTGCTTCCAGCCTATGTCGATCCGAAACCGATTGGCGTAAACGCACGTTCAAATACCAGTTGGACCACACACGACGTTGGGCTTGTGGAGATCGGACATGAGGGTGATGGTTTCGCCTATGACTGCGAAGGGCCGCGCCACAAGGTTTGGCTTGATCCCTACAAACTTGCTGACCAGCTCGTGACCAATGGCGATTGGATCGCGTTCATGGATGAAGGCGGTTACGAAACACCAACACTCTGGCTCATGGAAGGTTGGGCCGTACGCGAGGAAAACGACTGGGACACACCGCTATATTGGTGGAAGCAGGACGGCGTGTGGTGGACTTACACGCTTCAGGGCCCCCGCCCGGTTGATCTTGCAGCGCCTGTTGTACACGTGAGTTACTTCGAAGCAGATGCTTACGCGCGGTGGGCCGGTCATCGATTGCCAACAGAAGCGGAATGGGAAGCGGCGGCTGAACCAACCGAAATCGACGGCAACTTTCTGGAAACCGGTACATTCATGCCGCTCGGAGGAAAACCGAGCCTTTGGGGAGATGTCTGGCAGTGGACCAGCAGTTCATTTTCCCCCTACCCCGGCTTCACGCCGCCTGAGGGCGCAATTGGTGAATACAACGGCAAATTCATGGTGAACCAGATGGTGCTGCGCGGTGGTTCCTGCGCAACCCCGAAGCTTCAGATGCGTTCTTCCTATCGAACCTTTTTCTATCCGCATCAGCGTTGGCAGATGCTTGGCCTCAGATTGGCAGCAAACCTATGACCAAACATGTTCTTCCTGTGAAACCAGACGACGCATTTAAGTCGGAGATTCTTGCCGGTCTGAACGCCTGGCAGAAAAAAATCAGCAGCAAATGGCTCTATGACGATGTCGGATCGCATCTGTTTGAGGCGATCACCGAGCTCGACGCCTATTACCCGACACGCACCGAACTTGGCATATTGGAAAAAAATGCGCGGAAGTATTCACGACTTCCGGGCGCACGCGGCGCGATGGTCGAACTCGGCAGCGGCTCCAGCCGTAAGACAAACCTGTTACTTGATGCCTGCCCCGATCTTTCGGTCTATATGCCGATCGACATCTCGACCAATCATCTAAGGGAAGCTGCGGACCGCATCAGGCGTGCCCACCCTTCGCTTGCAGTCATCCCGGTTGCGGCTGATTTCACCCAACCCCTCGGTCAACTGCCATTGTTGCCGGAGCTACCCGTGCTGGTTTTCTTCCCCGGGTCAACGATTGGCAACTTCGAAAAATCAGAAGCAGCACAGCTTTTGAAGAACATCCGTACTGCCATGCCCGATGCCACGATGATTATCGGCGTGGACCGGCCAAAGGACGAGAAGACGCTTGTCAAAGCATATGACGATCCAGCGGGTGTGACAGCGGCATTTAACCAGAACCTCATGCAACGCATGAACCGGGAACTGGAGGCAAACTTTGACCTGTCGTCGTTTGCACACAAGGCAATCTGGAACGCCGAGGAAAGCCGTATCGAGATGCATCTTGAAAGCCTGTGCGACCAGGCAGTTTCGGTGGCCGGTGAACCCGTTAACTTCTTGAAGGGTGAAACGATTCACACGGAAAACTCGCACAAGTATTCCGAAGAGGCCTTTGCCGAAATCGCCAACGAAGGTGGCTGGCGGGTATTGGATCAGGACAGCGACAAGAAGGGACTGTTCTCGGTCTACACCTTGAAGGCCGTTTAGTTCCCGTCCAGGAAATTCGTTCCTTCTAAGACAAGCCGCATGTCAATAATTCAGAGCTGCCCCGGGCGCGCGCCGGGGCCAGTTCCCACTGATCCCGGATCAAGTCCGGGACTGCAGGCATTTTTTCCGGCTACCTAGCGTTCTGCCACCGCCAACCTTACAGCCAAGCCTACAAATACCAGTCCTGCCAAGCGGTTAAGCCAGATCTGCGCTTTTGGTGAGCGCTTCAAAAATGAACCAAGCACCCCGCCTCCCAACGCAACTCCGCCGAACACCAGAATTGTCGCCAAAATAAAGAACGCGCCGAACATGAGGATCTGAAGTGGAACGGCCCCTCTTGCCGGGTCTGCGAATTGCGGCAAGAAGGCCAGAAAGAAGATCGCAACTTTTGGATTGGTCACATTCATCACGATCCCACGCCGGTAGAGCGCCCGCATCGACAAGGCCGGACCATTTTTGCCTGGAAGTGCGGTCTCTCCTGCCCGGAAAGCCTGGAACGCGAGATAAAGCAAATACGCCGCTCCCACGAATTTAAGGAGCGTGAATGCAAGTTCCGAAGTCTGGAAAATTGCGGCAACGCCGAGAGCGACCGCGACGCTATGAACGATCAACCCCGTACACAGTCCCAGTGTGACGACGAAACCCGCAAGTCGTCCATAAAGAGCAGACTGGGTCAGCACAAAGATGTTGTCCGGACCGGGCGCCAGACCAAGTGCGATTGCCGCGACAAAGAAAACGGTAAGAACATCAAACGGAATCAAGACAGGCTCTCCATTAGGTATAGCGAGGTTTGGGCAATGCGCCTTTCAAGGTCAAGCGCTAACGGCGGTTTGTGTGCGCATGCGTGCCGAATTACCGTGTCCAGTTTTTGAAAACCGATGTTCATTTTTACGGACAAAACAGCCGGAAATATCGCCCGACGAACGCTGCGTAAAAAATTCCGAGAAACATTTGTTTCATAAATTGACATTGTAAAAAACAAATGAAACAGTAGCCGCATGAAAAGCAATTCGCCGCCCCAGATCAGGAACGCGATCTCGGCGCACTATGCCGAGTTGAGCGATACCCTGCGTATCGCGGCGGACTATATTGCTGAAAATCAAGTAGAAATTGCGACCCGGAGTCTAAGGTCTGTAGCGTCTGCCAGCGGCGTTTCGCCTGCCAGCTACACAAGGCTGGCACGCGCAATTGGTTTCGCAGATTATGAAACTCTGAGAGAACAAGCCAGAACCGAGATTACGCGTCGCGGAAAAGACAGTCTTCAGGATAGGGCGAGACGATTGCGCTCTGATCCGAACCAGCCGTTGTTGCCGCGTCAGGTGTCGGCCTGCATCAACAACATCAGGGCGCTGACCGACGAAATCGACCCGGAGATGCTGGACGAAGCCGTCGACTGCCTTGCCAATTCACGGAAAATCGTCCTGATCGGTGCATTGGCATCGGCTGGTTTTACCGATTATTTCGCGTATCTGGCAAAGTGGTTTGATGATCGCTGGGTCGTCGCCGGCCGCAATGGTGCAACCTTGGGCAGCACGCTGGCTGGCGTGGACTCCCAGGATACCGTACTCGTCATTTCAAAACATCCTTATGCACACCGCTCGGTGCGCTCGGCGGAGGTCGCGGCCGCCAGTGGTGCAAAAGTGATCGTGCTGACAGACAGTCACGCTTTTCCAGGTTTGCAATACGCTGACTTTCTCTTCATCCAACGTACTGAAAGTCCACACTTTTTTTCGTCTTACGCAGCCACGCTTGTGCTTATAGAAACCATCACAGGCATGCTGGTTGCGCGAGCCGGGTCCGAAGCGGAAGCCCGGATCCAAGAGGTCGACAAGCACAATCGCTTGCTCGATGAGTTTGAAAATGTCTAGTGTATCAAAAGCACTGGATTGATAAATTTAACAAGAGGGAAGCCTAGTCAAATGATGATGAAACTGAACCTAGCCGGCGCCGTTCTGGCGACCAGCATAGCTTTCACAGGCGCAGCAACCGCGGAACAATTCATCACCATCGGCACAGGTGGTGTAACCGGTGTTTATTATCCGACCGGTGGCGCTATTTGCCGTTTGGTCAACAAAGGCCGCAAGGATCACGGCATCCGTTGCTCGGTGGAGTCCACCGGTGGCTCTGTCTACAACATCAACACCGTTCGCGAAGGCGAACTGGAATTTGGTGTTGCACAGTCCGATTGGCAGTATCACGCGTATAACGGAACTTCCAAATTTGAAGACAAAGGCAAGTTTGAAGACCTCCGCGCAGTGTTCTCCGTGCATCCTGAGCCGTTCACTGTTGTTGCGCGTGCCGATTCTGGCGTCAAAAACTTCGCAGACCTGAAGGGTAAGCGCGTCAACATCGGCAACCCTGGCTCCGGTCAGCGCGGCACGATGGAAGTTCTGGTCGAAGCACTTGGCTGGACCATGGATGACTTTGCTCTGGCAACCGAGCTGAAGGCAGCTGAACAGTCTGCAGCACTCTGCGATAACCAGATTGATGCGATGGTTTACACTGTTGGTCACCCGTCAGGTTCCATCCAGGAAGCAACGACAGCATGTGACTCCGTACTGGTGACCGTTGACGGCGATGCTGTTTCCAAACTGATCGACGACAACAGCTACTACCGGACGGCTACTATCCCGGGCGGCATGTACCGCGGCAACGATGCTGACACCAACACCTTCGGCGTTGGCGCAACTTTCATCACGTCCGCCAAGGTTCCTGAGGAAACTGTTTACGTACTCGTCAAATCAGTCTTTGAAAACTTCGATGCATTCAAGAAACTGCATCCTGCGTTTGCAAACCTGAAGCCGGAAGAAATGGCTGCTGACGGCCTGTCCGCACCGCTGCATCCGGGTGCTGCGAAGTACTACAAAGAAAAGGGCTGGATTAACTAATCCATCGTCCTCAGACTTTCGGGTCCGGAGTTTTCTCCGGACCCGTTCTTTAGCGTCAAACCATTCTGCTTCGCAGGGTGCCGACGCTCTCCAACACTTCTTGATCTTTGTCCGAGGCGGTCAGCAGGCCTCTCTGGGCCATAGTTGACACAGCACCGGCGCTGCACACAAGCCGGAAAACCGGGGGGATTTTCCATGACTGAAACGAACCAGCCAAACGGACAAGCGGCTGGACAAGGACTTTCTGAAGAAGAACTTCAGGAACTCGTCGCCGCATCAGATTCCGGATCCAGGAATCCTGCCGGCCCAGTCGGGGTCTTTCTTGCTGCTGTCGCACTAACCTGGTCGATTTTTCAGGTCGTTCTCGCCTCTCCGATTTCCAACTACGTATTGCCCGGGGACTTGATTAACAACAGCCGCCAGTTTCATTTGGCGTTTGCGATGTTCCTGGCCTTCATGGCCTATCCAGCCCTCAAGAGTAGCCCTAGGCACCACATTCCCATTCAGGACTGGGGTTTGGCTATCTTTGGCGCATTCATCGCGCTTTACGGATTTTTCTTTTACGACAAGATCGTCGATGCTGGCGGACTTGCCGACAATACTGACAAGTGGTTCGCCCTTGCGGGTGTCATAGTTCTTTTCGAGGCCGCGCGTAGAGCGCTTGGCCCGGCAATGGCCACAGTCGCCACCATCTTTTTGCTCTACGTCTTTTTTGGATCCTCAGAATGGGTCCCCGAAGTCATCCGCTGGAAAGGCGCATCTCTGAAAAAAGCGATGAGCCACATGTGGATCACTTCCGAAGGCGTGTTTGGTATCGCCCTTGGTGTGTCGACGAAGTTCGTCTTCCTGTTCGTTCTCTTTGGTGCACTGCTGGATAAGGCCGGTGCCGGAAACTACTTCATCAAGATGGCCTTCGGTGCGCTTGGTCACCTGAAGGGTGGCCCCGCGAAGGCTGCGGTTGTCGGTTCAGCTGCAACTGGTTTGATTTCTGGTTCCTCGATCGCAAACGTGGTCACAACCGGTACATTCACTATTCCGCTGATGAAACGCGTCGGATTTTCCTCCGAACAAGCCGGTTCGGTAGAAGTGGCATCCTCCGTCAATGGTCAGATCATGCCGCCCGTCATGGGTGCTGCGGCCTTCCTGATGGTCGAATATGTTGGCATTTCGTATGTCGAGGTAATCACCCACGCCTTCCTGCCAGCGGTTATTTCCTATATCGCGCTGGTGTACATCGTTCACCTTGAGGCGATTAAACGGAATATGCCCGTGATTGGGCACAAGGCCGTATCGACGATGCGAACCATCCTCGAAATGTTTGCCTTCTTTGCTGGCTTTGCGGCGCTCTGTTACCTGGTCCAATATCCTGTTGGCTGGATTGTCGCATTGGTTCCCGAAGGCGCCGGCTGGGTTCTTGCCGCCTTGATCGTGGCTATTTACGTCGCCTTTTTGAAGCTGGCGGCGAGCGTTGACGATCTTCATCCGGACGACCCGAATGCGAAGGAAATCCAACTTCCGGAAATTTCGGTAATCTACAAGGCCGGGCTGCACTACATGCTGCCGATCATCGTGCTGGTCTACTTCCTGATGATCGAACAGAAATCACCAGGTCTGTCCGCCTTCTGGGCCACTGCCCTGTTGTTTGTCATCCTGATCACCCAGCGCCCGATCAAGGCGATCTTCCGTGGTGAAAGCGAGATGGCCGAATCCTTCAAGGAAGGCCTTAACGATCTTACCCACGGCATGATCGATGGTGCCCGCAACATGATCGGTATCGGCCTCGCGACCGCGACAGCCGGTGTGATCGTTGGCACCGTAACGTTGACAGGTATCGGCCAGGTCATGGCTGATCTCGTTGAGTTTGTTTCTGGCGGAAATCTGGTGCTGATGTTGATATTTGTCGGCATACTGTCCCTCATTCTCGGTATGGGACTGCCAACAACGGCCAACTATATTGTGGTGTCATCGCTCATGGCAGGTGTCGTGGTTGAGCTTGGTGCTCAGTCAGGCCTGATCGTGCCGTTGATTGCCGTTCACCTGTTTGTCTTCTACTTTGGAATAATGGCGGATGTGACGCCTCCTGTGGGGCTAGCCTCCTTTGCCGCCGCGGCGGTCTCGGGCGGTGATGCAATCAAGACAGGCTTCATTGCATTCTTCTATTCGCTGCGCACCGTGGCCCTGCCATTCGTGTTCATCTTCAACACCGATCTTCTGTTGATCGACGTGACCTGGTTCCAGGGTATTCTCGTGGCCATTGTCGCGACGATAGCCATATTGGCATTTACCGCGGGAACGATGGGGCACTTCATTACCAAGAGTCGCATCTATGAAAGCGTCGCACTGGTACTGATCGCCTTCATTCTGTTCCGTCCGGACTTCTTCATGAACCGGATCCAGCCTCCGTTTGAGGCGGTGCAACCTGCAGAGTTGACGCAGGCTGTCGGGGACGTCCCTGCCGGGAACGAAATCCGCGTCACTGTCAGCGGACCGGACTTCGATACTGGTAATACGAAAGATACAACGATCGTATTGACCCCTGGGGCGGAAACCGGTGGTGAAGCCAGACTTTCAGCCATAGGACTGGCGCTTCTCGATGAAGGCGGCGTCGTGAAGATGGAGGAGCCGTTCCCTGGTACGCCTTATTTCGAAAAACTGGGATCCTTCGACTTTTATTCAGATGAGCCGGTCGTGGTGAAATCAGCGGAAATTAAAGCCGATCAGCTGCCCAAGGAATTGATCTACATACCGGGCCTGATCCTCTTGATCCTGGTCTATCTGCTACAGCGCAGCCGTGCTGGCCGAATTGGCCGTGAAGAAGGAGTACCGGCATGACGAAGTCCATCTTGTGCGCAGTCGATATCACCGACAAAAGCGATAAACTGGTACTGGAAACGGCAAACAAGCTTGCCAAGCTGGATAACGCCCAATTGGACGTCATCACGGTCGTTCCAAACTTCGGTGTGACGCTCGTCAGTTCCTATTTCGACGAAAACTTTCAAGGCGAGATGGTCACAAAGACCCAGGAAGCTTTGAAAGGAATGGTCGGCGAGGTGCTTGGCGCAGACCGAAACAAGGACATCCGTCACCTTGTCACCACCGGTTCAATCTACGAAGAGATCCTGGAGGCCGCCAGTCAGGCGGGCTCTGATCTCATCGTGATCGGTGCTCACAAACCCGACCTGAAGGAATTCCTGCTCGGCCCCAACGCCGCACGCGTTGTGCGGCATTCCAAGTGTTCGGTCTATGTCGTGCGCGACTGACCAGCCTCGACCGTTCAACGGACGGCGATAAAACAACAAAAACGCCCGGCATTTTTGTCGGGCGTTTTCTTTATTTGCCAGGGGGTTAACCGTTCCAAAATCCAAACCCATCGTATTTTTACGTTGAAATCCTAGGCAAATGGTAATTCAATTCCTATCTAATCGTAAGATTGCGATGAGATTTGCTTACAATGCGTATTCCGCCTCGCAACTGCTGTTAACAAAATCTGTTCTGGAGACCCTGTCATATGAGCGACACTTCCACTTACACGCCGCCAAAAGTCTGGACCTGGGAACAGCCGAGCGGCGGTCAGTTCGCCAGCATTAACAGACCGGTGTCAGGCGCCACTCATGAAAAGGATCTGCCGGTTGGCAAACATCCGCTTCAACTCTATTCGCTGGCGACACCAAACGGCGTCAAAGTGACCCTCATGCTGGAAGAGCTCCTCGCGCTCGGCCATTCAGACGCTGAATATGACGCATGGCTGATCCGCATCAACGAAGGCGAGCAGTTCTCAAGTGGCTTTGTTGGTGCCAATCCCAACTCCAAGATCCCGGCTTTGGTTGATCACAGCACCGAAACGCCGACCAGAGTGTTTGAATCCGGCTCTATCCTCCTCTACCTGGCAGAAAAATTTGGCGAGTTCCTGCCCAAAGACGCTGCTGGCCGTGCGGAAGCGCTGAACTGGCTCTTCTGGCAAATGGGTTCTGCTCCTTATCTCGGCGGCGGGTTTGGTCATTTTTATGCCTATGCGCCGGAGAAATTCCAGTATCCGATTGATCGTTTCACCATGGAAACCAAGCGCCAGCTGGATGTGCTTGAAAAAACTCTGGCAGAACGGCCCTATATCGCCGGCGACGAATACACGATCGCCGACATTGCCATCTTCCCCTGGTACGGCGCTCTTGTGCTTGGCAGGCTTTATGACGCAGCAGAATTCCTTTCTGTCGGCGACTACAAGCACGTACTGAATTGGGCTGAGAAGATTGATGCCCGTCCTGCGGTTGTTCGAGGCCGGAAGGTCAACAAGGTATGGGGCGACGAATCTGAACAGGTTGCCGAGCGTCATGCGGCTTCCGACCTTGATGCCGGTCAGGTGTTTGAAACAGCGGCAGAATAAATATTGCAAACAGCAGAAGCTCAATATTATGGGCTTCTGCTGCATGGAACGCGGTCACCAGAATTTTTCTACCTCCGACACACTCGTATTGCGGGGTAAAAAATACCAAATTCGCGATGTTTTAGAGTATTCCTGTCAAGTTTCATGTGCCGGCACAGTTTCCAATGCTAAAAACCAGTCAGTGCGTTTCCCTATAAGTCACTCATATTTCGCAAGCCGCGATCATTTACCGCGCAATTCAAGTGCAATCACACCTTGTCATAAGTAGTTTTTTCGTTTCTATAGTCGCTGCGCTTGCAAAGTCCGGGCGGTAAAGGCGATTTCCTTTGCCAAGTCGCACGGACACTCCATTCCAGAGGCCACTCCCAGTCATATTTTGGAGCGACATATGCCAGAAGCCCTCACGATCGGCACACCGAAGGAAACGTTCCCCGGGGAGGCCCGCGTGGCGCTTACCCCGGAATCGGCAAAACAACTGCAGAAGCTTGGATATAGCTGTCTTGTGCAGAGTGGAGCCGGTGCTGCTGCCGGTTTTTCAGACAAGGCCTACCAGGACGCCGGTGTCGAGATTGTCAAAACGGCCCCAAGTCTTTGGAAAAAGTCCGATATTGTCACCAAGGTTCGGCAACCCAACGAAAAAGAGTTGGGATACCTGAACAAGGACAAGACGCTGATCTCTTTCTTCAATCCTGGCGGAAATGAAGAAGGACTTGAAAAAGCCAAAGCCAAAGGCGCCAACGTCATTGCCATGGAAATGGTGCCGCGGATCTCGCGCGCACAGAAAATGGATGCACTCAGCTCCATGGCCAATATCGCTGGCTACCGGGCAGTGATTGAAGCTGGCAATAATTTCGGCCGCTTCTTCACCGGACAGATTACAGCGGCGGGGAAAGTCCCGCCTGCCAAGGTGCTGGTTGTTGGTGCGGGTGTGGCAGGTCTTGCTGCAGTCGGCACTTCAACTTCTCTTGGCGCCATCACCTATGCCTTCGACGTGCGCCCGGAAGTGGCTGAGCAAGTCGAATCCATGGGCGCCGAATTTGTCTATCTGGATTTTGAAGAAGAACAGCAGGACGGTGCCTCCTCAGGCGGCTACGCGAGTGTGTCTTCGCCGGAGTTCCGGGAAGCACAGCTGGCAAAGTTCCGCGAGCTTGCACCAGAAATCGATATTGTCATCACCACAGCGCTGATCCCGAACCGCCCGGCTCCCAAACTGTGGCTGGAAGACATGATCGCGGCGATGAAACCGGGTTCGGTTGTTGTTGACCTTGCAGCAGAACGAGGCGGAAACGCAGAAGGTACTGTACCTGACGAGAAAGTCGTCACCGACAACGGTGTCACCATCATCGGCTACACTGACTTCCCCTCCCGGATGGCTGCACAGTCCTCGAGCCTCTACTCCACAAACATTCGACACATGTTGACAGATCTGACGCCTGAAAAAGACGGTCAGGTCGTCCATGACATGGAAGATGACGTCATTCGCGGCGCGACTGTTGCCTTTGACGGCGAGATAACCTTCCCGCCTCCCCCACCAAAAATTCAGGCGATCGCGGCCAAGCCCAAGGACAAACCGAAGGAACTGACCGCGGAAGAAAAACGCGCTCAGGAAGTTGCCGCTTTCAAGGAACAGACCAAAAAGCACGTCACATTGCTGGGTGTCGGCGGCCTCTTCATGCTTCTGGTCGGTCTGATTGCTCCTGCAAGCTTCATGCAGCATTTCATCGTCTTCGTGCTTGCGGTCTTCGTTGGCTTCCAGGTGATCTGGAATGTCAGCCACTCGCTGCATACACCACTGATGGCGGTGACCAACGCAATTTCGTCGATCATCATTCTCGGTGCTCTGATGCAGATCGGGTCAGGTTCCTATCTGGTGATTGTGCTGGCAGGTGTCTCCGTCTTCATGGCCGGGATCAACATCTTCGGCGGGTTCCTAGTCACCAGGCGCATGCTCGCCATGTTCCAGAAATCTTAAGGGGGCCGAGCGATGGAATTCGGTTTTACAACTGCCGTCTATGTTGTTGCGGCTGTTCTTTTCATCCTGTCGTTGGGTGGTCTTTCCGGACAGGAAAGCGCAAAACGCGCTGTCTGGTACGGCATCGTCGGCATGGGGCTCGCGATTGCAGCCACTCTGATTGGCCCTGGCTCAGGCCTGTGGCTGCTGTCGGTAATCTTGCTCGCAGCCGGTGGCATCATCGGCTATTACGTCGCACAGCGTGTGCAAATGACGGAAATGCCACAACTTGTGGCCGCGATGCACTCGTTGGTGGGTCTGGCCGCCGTTTTCGTAGGTTTTAACGCCTATATTGAACTTGGTCACGTCATGGCCATGGGCCATGAAGAACGCGAGGCTCTGGAAGGTTTTGCTGCAATCCTGGCTCACAAAAGCCCGATCGAACAGTCGATCCTCAGGGTTGAAGTTTTCCTTGGCGTCTTCATTGGTGCGGTTACCTTCACTGGTTCCGTCATTGCTTTCCTCAAGCTGGCAGGCAAGGTCACTTCAAAGGCTGAGAAACTGCCCGGCGGTCATGCTTTGAACGCAGGCGCGGCTGCGCTTAGCGTCATCCTGCTGATCATGTTCCTGAACGGTGCAGGCATCTGGACACTTATCCTGATGACGCTGCTGGCCTTCTTCATCGGCTATCACCTGATCATGGGTATCGGCGGTGCTGATATGCCGGTGGTGGTTTCGATGCTGAACAGCTACTCGGGCTGGGCCGCTGCAGCAATCGGCTTTTCGCTAGGCAACGACCTATTGATCGTTGTCGGCGCACTTGTCGGTTCCTCGGGTGCAATCCTGTCGTACATCATGTGCAAGGCGATGAACCGCTCGTTCATCTCGGTCATACTTGGTGGCTTCGGCAATACGACCGGTCCTGCCATGGAAGTCGAGGGCGAACAGATTGCGATCGATGCAGACGGTGTTGTTGCCGCTCTTGAAGATGCAGACAGCGTCATCATCGTTCCTGGTTATGGCATGGCTGTTGCCCAGGCACAGCAGAATGTGGCCGAACTTACCCGGCGTCTTCGCGCCAAGGGCAAGGAAGTGCGCTTTGCCATCCACCCGGTCGCAGGCCGCCTGCCCGGCCACATGAACGTGCTGTTGGCCGAAGCCAAAGTGCCTTACGACATCGTCATGGAAATGGACGAGATCAACGAGGATTTCCCGGAAACGGATGTCGCGATCATCATTGGATCCAACGACATCGTCAATCCGGCTGCTCAGGAAGATCCCAACTCCCCGATTGCCGGCATGCCGGTTCTGGAAGTCTGGAAAGCCAAGCAGGTCTTTGTCTCTAAACGTGGTCAGGGCACCGGGTATTCAGGGATCGAAAACCCGCTGTTCTACAAAGAGAACACGCGCATGTTCTATGGTGATGCCAAGGCCAGCCTCGACAAGCTGCTGACACAGATCAGCTGATTTCTGTCATCATGTTGCAATACGAAAAGGCCACCCCGGGAAACCGGGGTGGTCTTTTCTCTTTGGCAATACAGATAAACAAAAATAAGAAAATTGCTTGAGTTTCTTAGGCGCTCAGTCTCTCACCAGACTTGTCAAAATAGTAGGACTTGCCTTCCGAGACAGCTAATTTGAAATCTTGGCCTGCCTCAATTGCATGCTGGCCAAACAGGCGTGCGGTGACCTGGTGATCATTGATCATGGCGATAACATTGGTATCTCCACCCAGATGTTCAACATGCCGCACGGTTGCCGATAGTTCACCGCTGTCAGAAAGATACAGATCTTCCGGCCGGACACCCAATGTACGCTCGTCGCCGTCACTCAGGAGGCCTGCAGGCAGAAAGTTCATCGCGGGTGAGCCAAGGAAACCGGCAACAAACTGATTGACCGGATTGTTATAGAGTTCCATCGGGCTGCCGATCTGCTCAACGCGCCCATCACGCAAGACCACGATCTTGTCCGCTAGCGTCATCGCTTCCGACTGGTCATGTGTCACGTAGATCATGGTGGCTTCAAGCTGACGGTGCAGATTTGCAATCTCCAGCCGCGTGTTCATCCGCAATGCGGCATCAAGATTTGAAAGAGGTTCGTCAAAAAGAAACAGTTTCGGATGACGGACTATCGCCCGCCCAATTGCAACGCGTTGACGCTGACCGCCTGACAGTTCTGAGGGGAAGCGGCCGAGGTATTCCTCCAGGTTCAACATGCGCGCAGCTTCAGCAACGCGCTGATCGATTATCTCCTTGCTCTGCCTCTCCTGCTTCAAGGCAAGCGTCATGTTCTTGCGGACGTTCAGGTGCGGATAGAGCGCATAACTCTGAAACACCATTGCAATGCCACGCTTTGACGGCGGTGTGTGGTTCACAATTTCGCCGTCAATGTGGACGTCACCGGAGGTCACATCCTCCAGCCCGGCAATGACACGCAGTAACGTGGACTTTCCGCAACCTGAAGGTCCAACGAAGACAACGAACTCACCGTCTTCAACCTCAAGGTTGATATCCTTCAGGACATGAACCTGACCAAAGGATTTGTTTACATTCGTCAGGGTTAGCGCCGTCATGGCGTTAGCTCCTCTAGCATGACAGGTTGTCCGGTTCGGATGCTTTCATCGGCAGCAAGGCAAATTGCCAGTGACCGAATTGCGTCCTGCATGTGCCGGTTCAGATCGATATCTTCGGTAATCGCGCGCAGCATGAATCCTTGCTCCGCATCGCATAGTTCCTGGTGGCCGGGTTCGCCCGGAAGATCGATGCGTTTGTCGCCGTCAGGACGGTGAACAAGGAGCCCCCCGACCCTGGTGTGTCCATCGACATCTGAAGAACTTTCCTTGTCGTCATCCACGATGGAAACCGAGCCAGCCGGAGATACAACATCTTTCACAAAGAAGGCCGTTTCAGACATCATGGGTCCCCAACCGGCCTCGTACCAGCCGACAGATCCATCATCAAAGATGACCTGAAACTGTCCGTAGTTGTACATGTCAGGTGCAATCTCGTCAGAAAGACGCAGCCCCATGCCGTGAACTTTCACAGGTTTGGCATCACTGATCTGGCACCAGACATCCACATAATGGACGCCGCAGTCGACAATGGGCGACGTGGTCTGCATCAGGGACTTATGTGTTTCCCACTCTGCGCCCGAGCTTTGCTGATTGAGGTTCATACGAAACACGTATGGTCCACCTAGCGCCCGTGCTTCCTCTATGAGCCGCACCCAGGAAGGATGATGGCGAAGAATATAACCCACGACGAGTTTCCGGCCGGTTTCCTCGGCACATGAGACAACGCGTCTTGCATCCTCGACCGTGGTGGCCAGCGGCTTTTCTACGAACACATGTGCGCCCGCCTGCATTGCTGCAACTGCGTAGTCAGCATGACTATCTGAATAAGTCGCGATCACCACAAGGTCAGGGCGAGCCGTTTCCAGCGCAGACTGGAAATTCGTGAACACCGGATAACCCTTGAGATCCGGATGTTCAACGCGACCAGACCGGTTGACCAGGCCAACAATTTCCGAGCCTGCGTGTTTGTTGTGCGCCAGCGCATGAGACAGTCCCATGTTCCCGAGGCCGGCAATCAATACACGGATCATTTCACCGCTCCGGAGGTAATGCCGCGGATCAACTGGCGGGAAAAGATGACGTATAGAATGAGCACTGGCAGGATCGCCATGCTGAGCGCTGACAGTACCGCATTCCAGTCGGTGACAAACTGGCCAATGAAGACCTGACTGCCCAGCGTGAGCGTCTTTGTTTCTTCAGCTGGCGCCAGGATCAGCGGGAACCACAGATCATTCCAGATCGGGATCATGTTGAACACGGCAACCGTTGCCATGGCAGGACGCACCAGCGGCAGTACCAGCCGGAAGAAGATTGTGTATTCCGACAGGCCGTCAATACGGCCTGCGTTTTTCAAGTCATCCGAGACCTGCCGCATGAACTCGCTCAGGATGAAGACCGCGAGCGGCAAGCCCTGCGCGGTATAAACAAGGATCAAGGCCGTCAGGGTATTGACCAACCCGGTTGCCACCATCATTTCCAGGATTGCGACAGTACCGATCCTGATCGGGATCATGATGCCCAATGCCAGATAAAGGCCCATGACAAGATTGCCCTTGAACCGGTATTCGCTCAGCGCAAAGGCTGCCATGGCACCGAACAGAAGAATGAAGGTCAGCGATACGACTGTGACAATCATCGAGTTCTGGAAATAGAGGAAGAAATCCCCCTGTTTCATGACTGTTTGGTAGCCGATCATGGAGAAGGTGTCGGCACCGGGTAATGCCAACGGCTCGCGGAAGATCGCCTTACGGGTTTTGAAACTGTTGATCAGAATGACGAAAACCGGAAACAGGGCAATGAGCGTGTAAAGGATCAATGCCCCATGCATCGCGGCTTTGTTCAGCGGGTTGGAACGTGCTTGGTTCATCGACTTCCCTCCCCTTAAAGCTGGTATCTGCGCATCCGGGTCTGGATGCCGAAGAGATAAATACAAACACCGACCAGGATGATTGCGAACATCGCACTTGCGATCGCGGATCCCATGTAGGGGTCACCCAGTTGAAGCTGAAAGCCGAAGAAAGTTCGGTACATGAAAGTTCCCAGGATATCGGTCGAGAAATTCGGACCTGCAAGCGCTCCTTGAGAGGTATAGATCAGGTCAAAAGCGTTGAAGTTGCCGACAAAGGTCAGGATCGAGATAATCCCGATTGACGGTAGGATTAACGGCAGCTTGATTTTCCAGAACGCTGACGTCCCGGTAATGCCGTCGATCTCACCAGCCTCCAGTATCTCCTCCGGAATGGACAAGAGCGCGGCATAAATCAACATCATCGGTATGCCGACAAATTGCCAGACAGATACTAACGCCAGCGTTGTCAGGGCATACTCTTCCTTGCCAAGCCAGGGGGCAAACAACGACTTCAGCCCGACCGCGTCCAACATTGACGGCGCAATGCCCCATATCGGTGACAGGATCAGCTTCCAGGCGAAACCGACAATCACGAAAGACAAGATCGTCGGAATGAAAATGGCCGATCGGTAAAATGCTGCGAACCGAAGTCTCGGATGGCTCAGGATAGCTGCAAGAGCGATGCCGATCGGGTTTTGAACCACCATGTGGATCAAGAAGAACCAGAAGTTATTGCCCAGAGCATTCCAGAACTGATCCGCCCATATCGGGTTTCCAAGCAGTGTGTAGAAATTCTCCAGGCCGACAAAAACACGCTCCTGGTCAATCTTGCTGTAGAGCGCAAGACGCAGGGTGTTGAACAGCGGAAAAATCATGACTGCCGTGTAAACAAAGACTGCGGGGGCCAGAAACGCGAGAATGTGCCAGCGGAAACGAGGCTTGCTCATGTTCAGAGCCCTTCAAGGTTTGATTGAAGCATTCTGCTGGAGTCGATTTGCTTCAAGGCCAAGGGATTTGCCGAGGACCGTGCTGGCTGCACGGTCAAGGCGAAGCTCGACTGCCTTGGATCAAATCGACCCTGCCCTTCGGGTTTGTGTCCGGCGAATACCTGCTTTGTCACGCCGCTTGCCCATAGCCCCGCTATGAGCTGCGCGCCACTCCGCGCAGGTCCCGTCGCCGGACGACAAACAGAATGTTTAAATCTAGCCATGAAGGGCTTTAACTCCGGTCAAGAGATCCCGGACGAGCGATTGCCCGTCCGGGAAAGGTACGTTGTCAGGAGATTATTGATGCGGCGCGTACCAGCTTGCCAGACCGTCCTGAAGCTTCTTACCAAGAGCTTCTGGCGTTTCCGTGCCTTTGATCGCTGCGACAGAAGCGCCCCAGGTATCGTTTTCCAGGTTCGGTGTACCGCGTGAAAGGATCTGATACGTGGAACGGATTGTGCTTTCACACTCGCCGCGCCAGCTGACAAATTCCTTCGCAAGCGGATCTTCCAATTCGACCGGGGTCTTGGAAAGTGGGAAGAAACCAGGCAGTGCATTTCCGAAAATCGATGCAAATTCCGGAGAGGCAACCCAAGCCAGGAATGTCTTGGCAGCTTCTGGGTTTTCCGATGCCGCGTTCATGCCAATTCCGATATCGGTATGATCGGAGATGTAGCACTTGTCGCCTGCGTTACGAACAGGCGCCTTGAATGCTCCCATTTCAAAGTCGGCCTGAGTGTTGAAACCGGAAATTTCCCAGCTACCAGCAGGGTAGATCGCAGCACGTCCAAGGGTAAACAGGTTCTGGCTATCCGGATAAGTTTGCGCCTCATAGCCGTCACCAAGGTACTCACCCCACCTTGCCAGCGTCGCGTAAGGGGCAACCCATGGATCATCGGTAAGTTTTTGTGCACCAGCGATCAGCGCATTTCGGCCAGTTTCGCCCTGCCAATAGTTTGGGCCGATGTTGTTGTAACCCATCGTTGCCGCTTCCCACTGGTCATTCGTGCCCATGGCCATAGGAATATAGCTGCCATCTTCCTTGAATTTATCCAAGGCAGCAAAGAACTCGGCTTCGTTCGTCGGAACTTCAACGCCTACTTCTTTGAAAGCATCCTTGTTGTAGATGAAACCATGGATCACAGATGCCATCGGAACGCAGAAGCTGGCTTTTCCGTCATCGGTCTGCCAGGCAGACTTGGCAACGTCGGAGAAATTGCCCATCGCTTCCATTCCAGCCAGATCAGAAAGATGACCAGCTTCGTAAAGCGCCAAAGACGCATCGAACGGGCGGCATGTGATCAAATCACCAGCAGAACCTGCATCCAGCTTGGAGTTCAGAACAGCGTTGTATTCGGTCGGTGCTGAAGGTGAGAATTTGACTTTTATGCCTGGGTGCTTGGCTTCAAATGCAGGAATAATCTTCTCCTGCCAAAGCGCCAGATCGTCATTCCGCCAGCTTTCGATGGTCAAGGTGGCGTCTTGTGCATAGGCGCTGGTTGTCACAAGAGCTGTGGTCACCATGGCCAGTGTTACGAGTTTGCGTTTCATTTCAGTCCTCCCAGATTTTCCAGTCAGGTATTGGAAGCTCTCAATTGATCCTGCATGACGTGCAAAAACCTCCAGCATTTCTCGACCGATACCGGCCTCATCACATGAAGACCTTTAATCGAAACACCAGTCTGCTCCTCATTCAAGAGCAAAACCAGACCTTTTGAAGGGCACGCCACCCATCCAATCTCTTTACATATAATACCTATTAGATACCATTTGTCGACCATTAAGTTTTTTTAGCCCAAATTTCTTTCTCATACCGGTTTTCGGGTCGATATTACGATATTGGTAGTATATTGGGCTCTAAACGTTAATGAAGACACGGTCACCCTGAGGGCATCCCGATGTGATACGCAGCCCCACAACAGGCGCGGCTAAGCGCAGGAAGCGCTGTAAATTGGTCATTTCTGTACAAAACAAGCCGGTTTCGAGTGACCCTGCTGGACAAGATGATTGGGTATTAGGTGCGTTCCATGCCAAGAACTGGGCGGAGATACCAAAACACGCGCGAGCGGAAAATTGGTCCACCCAATCAACTTTGAATGCTATCTCAAATACTCCCGAAAACGGCCTGCATCCACTCGGTTTGTGTGGAACGTGTTTTTGACCGGCGTTCGCCCGATTGCCGCGTCTGGTGCTTTCCCTTATCATTGCGCGAGAGCCCGCCACCGAGGCAAGGTGGGAAGAAATGGGAGGAGAGCCTCAGAATGACAGTGACGCACGAGCCTTGGCTCGTTGCTCTTTCCCTGGTTATGGCTTTTCAGGGAAGTTTTGTCGGACTGAGCCTTGCGGTTCAGGTTAGGAACGCCGTCGATCCGAGACGGCGCATGTTGCTCGTGGGCGCTGCGCTTACACTTGCACTGGCAATCTGGTCGATGCACTTCGTTGGTATGCTTGCAGCCAATTTGCCAGGTGCCGTCGATTTCCTCGTGTTACCGACCCTTCTATCATTTCTCGTCTGTGTTCTGGTTGTCGGCATTGCCGTTTTTACAGCCAGCAACAAGAGCTTGACGTCTGTTCGCCTCGGCCTCTCGGCTTTCGTCATGGGAACCGGTATTTGCACCATGCACTACCTGGGCATGTACGCACTGCACCGCTCATTGCTCATGGAACATGACCCTGCTTACGTTTTGGCGAGTTTTCTGATTGCCTTTAACGCCTCAGGCTTGGCTTTGTGGCTGTTGTTCGGCCTGGGTAAACGCCCGCCACTTGTTGTTTCTGCGATCGCCTTGGCTCTTGCGATATCCGCAATGCATTATACCGCGATGACCGGCATGACATTCTTTCCTGCCCCCTTGGTCGAAGGCCTTGCAGCTCCCGCACTTGGTCCGGGGACTCTGGCGATATTTGTCTCTTGCGTCGCATTTCTCGTTTCAGGATTGTTCCTGCTCACACTGGTGCCTGCACAAGATGGAAATGCTAGCGAGGACTTCGAAGCGGCTGATCAAAATGGCAGCGAAGAAGCGCACTTCCAGCCCGAGGTTGCGACAAACGACCCGTCAATCTCAGAACCAGGTAAGAAAAACGCCGCAGGTCTGCAGGCCGCGGCCTCGTCACCCCTGTCTTCCACCGTAAGTACGAGACGTGTGCTACCGATTGAGCGTGATGGTGCCAAGGCTCAGATTGGTGTCAGAGATGTTGTCGCGATACATGCTGATGCCCACTACACAAAACTCTATGACGGTCATCGAGAGTTCTTCTGCCCACTCTCCATAAGCGAAGCCGAACAGCAACTTGATCCGAAAATATTCAAGCGGGTTCATCGCAGTCACATCGTCAATCTGGCCTGCGTCACAAGCTTCAAACGATCAGGCGATGGTGGCGTTCTCATTCTCCAGGGTGAAGACGAACAAACTGTTCCGGTCAGCCGTTCCAGGTGGAGTCGGATACGCGCAAAACTCACCGCGCTGGCAGATAATACCGATCAGAATACGCACCCTGCCCCGGCACAGTAAGGCTTAGGAACGGCTACTCAGCAGCTGAACTGCGCAATCGTGCGACGCAAAAGCATGATAAAAGATCGCCGTTCGTGCAAACACACCCAATCCTGCACAACCAAAGGGCGAGTTTGAGAAACCACGCGCAACATCATTCATATATCATTTCCTTCAATGACTTACCCTATCTTACTCAGCTTACACTCAATCGCATTCCATGAATTACGTCAGACTCATTGCCGTATTTCATGCGGAAAATCCCGCTTCCCGTGTATTTGAATATGCAGCCGGTGCATGCTCACTTGAGAGTGCACTGCACCACTCAGCACCCTTATCCCTATGTCGCGCACCACTGCTTGAAAGTTGGGGTGAACGTTTTGGCCGATTGGGAGCAGTAAGACGCAATTTGCTCCTGACCGGCCTTCGGTCCGTTGTTCATCGGACTGAATGAGGGAGGAAAAGACGTGATACCTGGTGAATTCACCTATCACCGGCCATCATCGGTGGCCGAAGCCGTAGCCATTTTGGTAAGCCATGGAGATGAAGCACGACCGCTGTCCGGCGGACACAGCCTTATCCCCATGATGAAGCTGCGCATGGCAGCTCCGGAGCATCTGGTCGATCTCGCCGGAATTGCAGATCTCAAAGGCATTTCGGAAAGTGGCGATAACATAGTCATTGGCGCAATGACCACGCAGAACGAGCTGATCAACTCTGCTCTGCTCACCGAAAAACTTCCAATTATCCGCGAAACTTCCCTACTTATTGCAGACCCACAGATCCGCTATGTAGGCACGCTTGGCGGAAATGTTGCCAACGGTGACCCGGGCAATGACATGCCGGCGCTGATGCAATGTCTGAACGCGTCTTATGTTCTTGCTGGCCCTGATGGGGAACGCGAAGTCGCGGCGCGGGAATTCTACGAGGCAGCGTATTTTACGGCGCTCGCGCCGGAAGAGCTACTGACAGCAGTCAAAATTCCAGTACCGCCCGCAGGACATGGCTTTGCCTATGAAAAGCTGAAGCGGAAAGTCGGAGACTACGCAACAGCTGCTGCAGCAGTTGTTCTCACCATGAACGGTAGTTCCGTTGATTTCTGTTCGATTGCTCTCACAAATGTCTCGGATACACCACTGTATGCAGGCGATGCCAGTGCAATTTTGACTGGCTCAACGCTCGATAGTGACACGATCAAACGAGCCGTGGCAGCAGCCGAAGCAATCACGGACCCGGCATCCGATGCCCGCGGCCCCGCAGAATACCGCACCAAAATGGCAGGCATCATGCTGCAGCGCGCGCTGACCCGTGCGGCTGAACGCGCTAACCGCTGATCTGTCGGCGAGGGAGAGATTTATGAGCGATATTGAACAAATTCCGGTCACTTTGACCGTCAACGGCAAGAAGGTGCAGCGTTTTGTGGAGCCGCGCACGCTTCTGATCCATTTCCTGAGAGAAGAACTGAACGTGACCGGGCCACACATCGGCTGTGAGACGTCTCATTGTGGCGCCTGCACGGTGGAAATGAACGGCATGTCAGTAAAATCCTGCACGCTGTTTACTGCCCAGGCAGATGGCGCGGAGCTGACCACGATCGAAGGCATGGCCAACGCCGACGGAACCCTGTCCGCCCTGCAGGAAGGTTTCCGGCAGATGCACGGTCTTCAATGCGGTTTCTGTACGCCGGGTATGATTACCCGTGCCCACACACTCTTGAAAGAAAACCCGAACCCGACGGAAGAAGAAATCCGGATGGGGATTGCTGGAAACCTGTGCCGTTGCACCGGTTATCAGAACATCGTCAAGGCCATTCAGTATGCCGCAGCCAAGCTAAACGGCACTGACATTCAGGAGGCTGCAGAATGAATGACATGACCCCGACACGGGAACAGCGCGAAGCAGCTCTGGAAGGTATGGGCTGTAAGCGCAAGCGCGTTGAAGATGTTCGCTTCACGCAAGGAAAAGGCCAATATGTTGACGACCTGAAGCTTCCCGGCATGGTGTTCGGAGATTTCGTCCGCTCGCCCTATGCCCACGCCAAGGTCACCAAGATCGATGCCACCGAAGCACTGAAAATTCCAGGTGTTATCGCGGTTTTGACTGCAGAAGACCTGAAAGGTGTCAATCTGGCATGGATGCCGACGCTTGCTGGCGATGTTCAAATGGTGCTGGCAGACGGCAAGGTTCTCTACCAGAACCAGGAAGTCGCGTTTGTGGTCGCCGAAGATCGCTACATCGCCGACGATGCCATCCAGCTGGTTGAAGTTGAATACGAAGAACTTCCTGTTCTGGTTGACCCTTTCCAGTCCATGGCTCCGGATGCGCCGGTTCTACGACCTGATCTGGAGGGAAAAACCGAGGGCGCGCATGGTCCGCGCAAACACCATAACCACATCTTCAACTGGGGTGTTGGTGACAAGGACGAAACCGCAAAGGCGTTTTCCGAAGCAGACGTCACCATCAAGGAGCTGATCTCTTATCATCGGACCCACCCCTCACCCCTGGAAACATGCCAATGCGTGGCGTCCATGGACAAGGTGAAGGGTGAACTGACGGTGTATGGAACATTCCAGGCTCCGCACGTCATCCGCACGGTTGCGTCCTTGCTCTCGACCATTCCAGAACACAAGATCCATGTGATCGCACCGGATATTGGCGGTGGTTTCGGCAACAAGGTTGGCGCTTATCCGGGTTACATTTGTGCGATTGTCGCCTCCATTGTCACCGGCATTCCGGTCAAATGGGTCGAAGACCGGATGGAAAATCTTTCCACCACATCCTTCGCCCGCGACTATCACATGACCACGGAAATTGCCGCCAAAAACGACGGCACCGTGACCGGGTTGAAAGTTCATGTGCTTGCTGATCACGGTGGGTTTGACGCCTGTGCGGATCCTTCGAAATGGCCGGCTGGTTTCTTCAACATCGTCACCGGCTCATATGACTTTCCGACCGCACACCTGGAAGTCGATGGCGTCTACACCAACAAGGCTCCAGGAGGCGTCGCCTATCGCTGTTCCTTCCGTGTGACGGAAGCTGCCTATTGTATCGAGCGGGCGATGGATATTCTGGCACAGAAACTGGACATGGATCCGGCTGATCTCCGCTTGAAGAACTTCGTCAAGCCGGAACAGTTCCCATACCAGTCCGCGCTCGGCTGGGAATATGACAGCGGCGACTATCATACAGCCATGCACAAGGCGATGGACACAATCGGCTACCGTGAACTGCGTGCTGAACAGAAGGCCAAGCAGGAAGCCTTCAAACGCGGTGAGACCCGTGAAATCATGGGGATCGGTGTTTCCTTCTTCACTGAGATCGTTGGTGCCGGGCCGTCGAAAAACTGCGATATTCTTGGTGTCGCCATGTTCGACAGTGCCGAAATTCGTGTGCACCCCACTGGTTCAGTGATCTCCCGCATGGGCACCAAATCTCAGGGTCAAGGCCATGAGACGACCTGGGCGCAGATCATTGCCACGGAGATTGGTATCCCGGCTGCTGACATTATGGTTGAAGAAGGCAACACGGACACAGCACCGTATGGTCTTGGCACCTACGGTTCCCGGTCCACACCCGTTGCCGGTGCGGCGATTGCCCTCGCAGCCCGGAAGATCCGCAACAAGGCCCAGATGATTGCAGCGCATATGCTGGAAGTGTCTGAATACGACCTGGAGTGGGACATCGACGGTTTTCAGGTGAAGGGAAATCCGCAGGCGCGCAAGTCCATGAAGGAAATAGCATGGGCCGCCTATCATGCCCCGCCGCCAAACATGGAACCGGGTCTGGAGGCGGTCAGCTACTATGACCCACCCAACATGACCTATCCGTTCGGTGCCTACTTCTGCGTGATGGACATTGACGTTGATACCGGTGTTGCAAAGACACGACGCTTCTATGCGCTCGACGATTGCGGCACCCGCATCAACCCGATGATCATCGAAGGTCAGGTGCATGGCGGTTTGACCGAAGCCTTCGCAATCGCGATGGGTCAGGAAATCACTTACGACGAGATGGGCAATGTCATGGGGGCGTCCTTCATGGACTTCTTCATCCCGACTGCGGTCGAAACCCCGCATTGGGAAACCGACCACACCGTCACGCCCAGCCCGCATCACCCGATTGGTGCCAAGGGCGTTGGCGAGAGCCCGAATGTAGGCGGTGTTCCTGCCTTCTCGAACGCGGTCAACGATGCATTCCAGTTCATGGGAAGCACGCATATCCAGATGCCGCATGACGCCTGGCGGATCTGGCAGGCTGCCAAGGATCTTGGCGCACACGGCTGAGTATCACGAATCAACAGTCGCGGGTTTCACCCGCGGCTGACTTCTGGTTTCCGGATCAGCGCACAGCTTGTGCAGCACTTGTCCGGAATGACGTTTCTCTTTTCTCGTTGTCATCCCGGACAAGCGCGATGAAACCGCGTCGTCGATCCGGGATCCAACACATCAGCGTAGGCGCAGCCTGCACGTTTTGAACCTAAGCAGACGCAAATCGGATGAGCAAAAACAAACAACAACTGGCAAAGGCCCTGGCAGCGACCGGCTATGTTGCGGACGAAGGATTGGCGACTGCGCTGATTCTCACCGATATGCTGAGCAGACCACTGCTTCTTGAAGGCGAAGCCGGTGTTGGGAAGACCGAAGTTGCCAAGGCTCTTGCCAAGCTGGAGGAGACCAATCTCATTCGGCTGCAATGCTATGAAGGGCTCGACCGTTCAGACGCTATCTATGAATGGAACTATCAGCGTCAACTGCTCGCCATCAAAGCCCGCGAAGGGTCCGGCGAAAACGCCGACAAGGTGGAAGAAGCAGTTTTTTCCGAAAAATACCTGCTTGAAAGGCCCCTTCTGGCTGCAATCAGACAGGAAAACCCACCCGTATTGCTGATCGATGAGGTTGACCGTGCGGATGAGGAATTTGAAGCTTTCCTTTTGGAAATACTCTCCGATTACCAGGTTTCGATCCCGGAGCTTGGAACCGTTGAGGCAACAAGTATTCCGCGTGTTGTTCTGACTTCCAATGGTACCCGAGAGCTATCCGACGCTCTTCGCCGCCGCTGCCTTTATCACTACGTCGATTATCCCTCTCCAGACAGGGAAGCCCGCATTCTTCTTGCGCGCGTCGAAGGACTGGACGCCGCGCTTGCGCTGCAAATCGCTGAACTCATGGGCAAACTGCGCAAGGAGGACCTTGCCAAGGTTCCAGGCGTTGCGGAAACGATTGACTGGGCTGCTGCGTTGTTGGGCCTTGGTGCGAAAAATCTTCACGAAAGCCGGGAGCTCGTTTTTGACTCGCTTGTTTGCGTTCTCAAAACCCGAGAGGACCAGTCCCGCGTGTCGCGCGAGGTTGCCGACCGGTTGCTGGGAAAGGTCGCCTGAGTGATGTCTGCGCTAATCCTTGAAACCCGTGAAGATGTCGGCGCAGCGCTTCGTATGCGCCTCGCTGGTTTCGTGCACTCGTTGCGCAACAGCGGCTTCAAGGTTGGACTGGCAGAAACGCGGGACGCGCTCACACTCATGCGCTCTCAGCTGTCTGCACGACCGGGGCTTTTGAAGGGGGCATTCCGTTCCCTCTTTTGCGGTCGGCTTTCCGACTGGCAGCGGTTTGACGAACTCTTCGATGCCTACTGGCTGGAAAAAGGCCTCAAGACCGGCGTCAAGGTTTCTGGTACCAGCCAGAAAAAGGGCATGAAAACCATCCGCGAACTGGTGGACGCGCAAGGCAGTCGTCAGGAAACAATTGCTGGCGACGTTGAACGGCAACCGGGAGAGGAAGACGAAGACAGCAACGAAAGCCCTTCAGGACGAAGAGAAGGCGCCAGCATTGCCGAGAACCTCGGTCAGGTAGATTTCCGAAATATTCATGATCCCGACGCCATCGAAAAGGCGCACGACCTGGCCGAACGACTGGCCCGCTCCATGCGTGTGCGCCTGACCCGTCGCGACCGGCAAAAACGCAAGGGTCCCCGGCTGGACCTGCGCAAGACGATCAGGCATTCGATTTCCCACGGCGGCACACCAATCGAGCTGATCCGGAAGGGTCCGCGTCAGCGGCAATTGCGTCTCGTGGTTCTGCTGGATGCATCAGGATCGATGAACAATTACACGGGCGTCTTCACGCGTTTCGTGCATGGTATTCTGGACAACTTCCGAGAGGCAGAGGCGTTCCTGTTTCACACCCGCCTTGTCCATGTTTCCTCGGCACTATCGGAAAGAGATGCCGGACGGGCGCTGGACCGTATGGGGCTGATGGCCCAGGGCGTTGGCGGCGGCACGAAGATTGGTGAAGCGCTTGCCGATTTCAACCGCTCGCACGCTGCCCGCGTCATCCACTCGCGCACTTGCGTGATGATCCTGTCTGATGGCTATGATACTGGCACGCCAGACCAACTGGGCGCGGAGATGGCCACACTTCGCCGCCGCTGTAAGCGTATTGTATGGCTCAACCCGCTGATTGGCTGGGAGGGATATGCGCCGACCGCCGGAGGCATGCAGGCCGCCCTGCCCCACGTTGACCTCTTCGCACCGGCGCACAATCTGGACAGCCTGGCCGCGCTCGAACCCTATCTTGCAAAACTGTGACGCCATGGGAGATGCATCGATGAAACACTCCGTCCCCGCGAAGCTTTCCGAAGCAAACCCGGAGCTCACGAGCGACCTCCAACCGCTGATGAACCGTTTTCAGGACGCGAGCGAACCCTATGTGTTGGCAACCGTTGTCCGTACGATATCCGTTACCGCTGCAAAGGCAGGAGCGAAAGCCGTGATTTCCCGGGACGGTTCAATCGTTGGCGGTTGGATCGGCGGCGGCTGCGCCCGTGCTGCCGTCATCAAGGCTGCAAAAGCTGCTTTTGACGACGGAGAAACACGGCTCATTTCCCTGCAGCCGGAAGACCTGCTCGCAGAACTCGGTGTAGAGCCGGGCGAAGAGCGTGAAGGCGTTCAATTTGCCAGAAACATGTGCCCAAGCCAGGGAACCATGGACATTTTCATCGAGCCGGTTCTGCCCAGACCAAACCTGGTGATTTGCGGAGCCAGCCCTGTTGCCCTGGCATTGGCGAAACAGGCGCCAACGATCGGCTTCGACGTCACAATTTGCGCGCCCGGTGATGACCTCCTGGCGTTTCCTGAAGGCGGCAGGAAAGTCGATGGCTACGACCTCAGCGCGCTCGGCAATGGCGAAAACTATATTCTTGTCTCCACACAAGGGCGTGGTGACCTGGCTGCGCTGGAAGCAATGTTGAAGGCGGGGTCACGGCACATCGGTTTTGTCGGCAGCAAGCGCAAGATCGCATCGCTCAAGGAAAAACTGAAGGATAAGGATTTCGACCAAGCGATTCTCGACCATATCCAGGGACCTGCCGGACTTGATCTTGGCGCGATCACGCCAGAGGAAATAGCTCTCTCGATTTTGGCAGAACTTCTTCAAATCCGACGCAAAGACCAGCGCCAGAATAGCACTACGAACAACACCCAATAGAACCCATCACTCAATCGGAGACTGACTACATGCAAATGACGGACAGCCAGCGGATCGCGGCATCCCGCGACAAGGTTTGGGAAGCTCTGAATGATCCTGAGGTCCTCAAGGCCTCTATCCCCGGCTGCGAAGAACTCATCAAGCATTCCGACACGGAACTGGAAGCCAAGGTCAAACTCAAGGTTGGGCCGGTCAAGGCGACATTTGGCGGAAAGGTCAATCTGAACGATCTTGACCCGCCCAATGGTTACACGATTGAGGGCGAAGGTTCCGGCGGTGTAGCCGGGTTCGCGCGGGGCTCTGCCAAAGTTCACCTTGAAGCGGACGGGCCGAATGCCACTATCTTGAGCTATGAAGTTGACGCAAAGATTGGTGGCAAGCTTGCCCAATTGGGATCGCGCCTTATCGACTCGACCGCCAAACGTCTCGCAGGGGAGTTCTTCACCAGCTTTGGTGAGCAAGTCGCGCCAAGCGCGCCGGAAGCAGATGTTGAAGAAGCTGCGGCAGACGCCAATTCCGAACCGGCCGAAGAAAAGAAAAAGGGCTGGTTCGGCGGACTGTTTGGTGGAGGCAAAAAAGACGATGGCGCTGAAGCTCCGGCGGAATAGACCATTCGCCAACGCCAGAGGTCTTGGCACACCATGTGTGACATATGAGGGAAACAAAAGGGGAGGAATTGCTATCATGACACTTTTATCCGCCGCGCCCGACACGGCGATTGAGCAGATCAAACAGGATCCATCCCTGATGCTCGCATTAGGTACCGGAACGCTACTATCAGCCTTTTTGATCGCCGCACACGCTTGCTGCATCGGGCTGACAGACCATCATCTTACGGCGCTGCTACAGATCTGCCGGACAGCTGGTTGATACTGGCACAGTCTTGAAATGAAACTTGGCGACGGATATCCCGCCGCCATTTACTTTCGCTAATTTTTTGAAATTCTGTTCAGGATGTCTTCAGTCGAGCTACGCAAGGCTGGCATGGTCGACTTAAGGATTTCCAGGCGGTCGAATACGTCCGGTTTGTCCTTCAACGACTGCCGCAATGCTGCGCCAAAGGTCTGACGTAACTCGGTGCCGAGATTGAATTTGCAGACGCGGGTTTCTTTGGCCAACTGCTGGCGCACTGTTGGAGGAATGCCGCTCCCGCCGTGAAGCACCAACGGTTTGGTGGTCACCTCTTCAACGGCACGCAGGGCGCCAAAATCGATGCCGTCTGTCGGTTCGGTTTGCAGATGAACATTGCCAACTGAAATCGCGATAGCGTCAGCGCCACTTTCCCGATCAAAGCGCGCAGCCTCGTCTGGGTTGGTAAAGGCAGAGGCTGCACCGGTCGCATAGCCAACAAAGCCAACTTCACCCTCAACGGACACATTGGCGGCATGGGCTTCCTCTGCCAGCCGGGCTGTCAGATCGATGTTTTCCGAAATCGGCAGCCTTGAACCGTCGAACATCACGGACGTAAATCCGTGATCAATTCCTTCGCGGCATTCATCGACCGTGTAGCCGTGATCCAGATGGCAGACCACGGGGACGCGGGCATTATCGGCAAGATATCGCAACATGTTGCCGATCACCGGGACAGGTGTATGCGCCCGGCAACCGGGTCCGGCCTGCAGGATCACTGGGCAACCCATCGCCTCTGCCACCTCGACAAAGGCAACGGCATCCTCCCAACCCAGAACAACCAGTCCTGCAAGCGCATATCCTTCAACTGCCGCGGGCTCCAGGACTTCTGCTAGCGTCGCTGCAGTCATTTGAACTTTGCGATCATGTCTTTGATGCCGGGTATTGTCTCAATCTGCCAGGCGTGATCCGGCTGGAAATACTGGACGAGCGAACGTTGGGACAGGCCACCCAGAATGGTAAAATAGTACATCTCGTAGCCAGGCGCCACGACACAAGGATGATACCCCTTGTCGAGAACAATCGTCGACCCGTCGACGATGTGATAGGCATCGCCAACTTTGCCATCTTCCCGCTGCACCAGCTGCAAACCAAACCCCTTGTTGGGCTTGAACCTGAAATTGTAAGTCTCGTCATGACGGGATTCGTCAGGAATTCGATCCGTGTCGTGCTTGTGCGGTGGAAATCCGGACCATCCTCCCTGCCCGACAGTGTAGAGTTCGGAGACCAGCAACCGACCGACCTTGTCGTGATACTTGGTTCCCAGAATATGCTTGATCTTGCGATGGGTTTTGGTGTCGTCCGATCCATATTGAACCAGATCAATGTCGGGTTGCCGGACGTCAAATGGTTCCAGCACCTTGTCGTATTTTGCACCAGCAATGAAAACCTCTGCCGCATCGCTCACGCAGACAAGTTCCGCTTTCGCACCCGAGGGAACGTAAACCCCTTCGGGCTCGCCATCCCATACATCGGTGCCTCGATTTCCCAACGCCGTAAACGGGACACCATGGACATTGACATCAATGCTTCCCGTTGCCGGTACAATGCAGGTCTCGTATCCCGGCACGGCATATTCGAAAGCTTGGCCCCGCTTCAATTTGACGATGTTGAAATAGTTCAGCGGAACCCTGCTGTCTTCAACATCGACGATTGGTGCGTTTTTGTTCTCATAGGGCGGGAAATGCATAACAGCCTCCTCAGGTCTGCGGAGCAGTGTTGTTTTTCAGAAATTGATCAAGATCGGCGGGAGTTGGCATCGCTGGGGCGCAGCCGATGCGCGACACCACCATTGCAGCGGCGGCAGACCCTCTCAGGACGGCCTCCCGCATCGGTTTTTCAGCCGCCAACCCCGCCATCAAGGACGCCATGAAGGCATCACCGGCCCCCATTGGCTTGATCGCCTCGACGCGGAAGATTCCGGTTTCGAACGACCCGTCCTTTGCAAAGACAACTGATCCTTTTTCACCCATCTTGTAGACGATTGTGGTGTCGCCCTGCCCCAAATCAGCGGCAAGGTTTCGGCCGTCCTCATGGGAGCCATTGGCAACAACCGCAAATTCGTCGTCGTTTCCGATGACCATATCCGATGCTTCAATAGCCGCGCGATAGGTCTCGGCAGCCTCGTGGCTGCTAGGCCAGGAGTAAGGCCTGTAATCGAGATCGATGATAACCAATGCACCGGCATCTCGCGCTCTTTCCATGGCACGCAATGTTGCAGTACGCGACGGATTGGCAGCCAATGCGGTTCCGGTCACAATCAACGCATCGAATTCATCGAAGGGAACCTCGGCAACCTGTTCGTCGCTTAAAAGCAAATCGGAAGCGTTGTTGCGGTAGATCGTGTTCTGTGTGTTTTCAATGCGTGTTTCCGTGACCGCGAGGGATGTCCGGGATTCGTCGGCAATTACATGGACATAACGTGCGTCGATGCCATATTTTTCCAACTCGTTTCGGACAAATCGACCCACTGCGTCATGGGACACACACGTCAGCAAGCTGATCGAAAGACCGTGACGGGCAAGGCCAGCCGCGATGTTTCCCGATGACCCTCCAAGAGCCGTGGAAAATTTGGTGGCAACCTCGACTTCTGTTCCAGGCGGATCCGCATAAAGATCCATCCCTGCCCGGCCAAGCACGAGAAACTTCGATTTCTGATTGAGACCTATCGCCATCTCAGACGCCTTTTCGCTGCGCCGAACGCCCAGCTTCCCAGTCGACGTGGGCCTTGCGCACGCGTTCACTGTTTGACACTTCGGGCGTACCGACTTCCCACCAGGTGTGCCCTTCCTGGGTCCAACCTTCGAATGCATCCACTTTCAGCGAGATGACATAAGTGCGGTCGGATTGCTTGGCCCTGCCGAACGCTTCCTTCAGCTCATCAATGGACTGAACGGTTTCAGCATTGGCGCCCATGGCACGGGCGTGTGTCTCGAAATCAACTGCGAAGGGTTCAACCGCAAGCTTGCAGTCGGCGATCAGGTTGTTGAACGATTCATTACCGGAGTTGTTCTGCAGTTTGTTGATCACCGCAAAGCCACCATTGTCACACACGACAATGATCATCTTCGTGCCAGTCAGCACTGAGGAATAGATGTCGGAATTCATCAGCATATACGACCCGTCGCCGACAAAGACGATCGTGTCGCCGTCCGGATGGTCTTCCTGGTGACCAAGGCGTGCGCCCCAGCCCCCGGCAATTTCGTAGCCCATGCAGGAAAAACCGAATTCCACATCCACGCTGCCAACTGATTTCGTGCGCCAGTTGGCCGTCACTTCAGCGGGCAACCCGCCAGCAGCGGCAACAACACGATCTTCGTCGGCGCAAACCTCGTTGATTGCACCGATGACTTGCGCATAGGACATTGGCCGGTTGCTGCCGTCTGTGCCCTTTGTTGAAGTATTCTCGGTCAGATAGTTGTCCCAGGCTGCGCGTTCACTTGCCGCTTTTGCCACCCATGAAGACGGCGCTGAAAAAGAGCCAAGAGCGTCCGACAGGCTTGGGATTGTCAGTTTGGCGTCGCCCACAACTGGCAACGAGCGATGTTTGCCGGCATCGTGTCGTCCGACATTGAGCGAGATGATCTGTGCATCTTCAGCAAATGCCGTCCAGGAGCCCGTCGTGAAATCCTGAAGACGCGTTCCGATGGCAAGCAGCACATCAGCTTCTTTTGCCAGGTTGTTGGCAGAATTTGACCCGGTCACGCCAATCGGCCCGCAATTCAAGTCGTCTGAATAGATCAGGTTTGCCCTTCCTGCGATTGTTTCGACGACAGGGATCTGGTGCCGAGAAATAAACTCTCTCAGTTCAGTGGTGGCGAGCGAGTACTGGACACCACCACCGGCGATGACCAGTGGCCTCTCTGCAGACTTCAGGCGTTCCACCGCCGTTTGAAGTTCCCGCGCATCTGCGGCCTGCCGCCTCAGGTAATGCGTCCCGGGCTCAAAAAACACAGCTGGATAGTCGAATGCCCAGCCTTGAACATCCTGGGGGAGCCCCAGGAATACCGGGCCGCAATCAGCGGGATCAACGAGTGTGGCGATGGCAGCCGGCAACGAGGAAAGCAGCTGCGCAGGATGAGTGATCCGGTCCCAGTATCGCGTCACACTCTTGAATGCATCATTGACCGAGAGGCTCGGATTGCTGGGGTGTTCAACCTGTTGAAGGACGGGATCCGGCAGGCGGGTGACGAAGGTGTCACCAGACAACATGAGCAGAGGCAAGCGGTTTGTGTGGGCGATCCCGGCAGACGTCAGCATGTTCGTTGTGCCCGGGCCGGCAGATGTCGTTGCGAACATGAACCGCTGGCGCAGCTGCTGCTTGGCAAAGCCTACGGCTGCCATCGCCATGGATTGTTCGTTTTGTCCGCGCCAGAGCGGCAGGTCTTCGCGGTGATTGAACAAAGCCTCGCCAAGGCAAGTCACGTTGCCATGGCCAAAAATTCCAAAACCGCCTGCACAAAGCCTCTCAGTTTTGCCATTGATTTCGACAAACTGGGCTGCAAGATAGCGGACAAGTGCCTGTGCCATTGTCAGGCGAAGTGTATTCTCGGCCATTAGCCTCATTTCCTCCCGGAAATCATTTTATGTGTTCCAGCCCGGAGGCTCTTGACTGCGAAAGCTAATGGGTGTTTAGCTCTTTTGCAAGCGGTTGCAAAAAAGGATCAAAAACGAATGGAAAAACGCGAACTCGGGATCGGAATTGTCGGTGGCGGTTACATGGGGAAAGCCCATGCCGTTGCGATGCATTCCGTCGGCGCCGTTTTCGACACCATTTTGCGGCCCAAACTGGAGATGGTTTGCACCACCACCGTCGAGGGTGCTGCGCGCAAGGCACGTGAACTCGGATTCTCAAGATCCACCGCGGATTGGCGAGAACTTGTTACCGATCCCAATGTGGACGCAATCGTCATTGCTTCACCGCAGAACACACACCTGGAACTCGCCAAAGCAGCGTTTGAACTGAATAAGCCGGTATTCTGTGAAAAGCCGCTCGGGCGAGATCTTGAAGATAGCCGCAAGATGACAGCAGCGGCGGAAGCAGCTAACGCAATCAACATGGTCGGGTTCAATTATATCAGAACTCCCGCCTCGCAGCTTGCGCGTGAAATCATCCAGTCCGGCGAAATCGGCGATGTCACCTACATGCGCGGCGAGCATACCGAAGATTTTTTCGCTGCCCCTCACCTTCCCGGTACCTGGCGCGCACAGGGTCGGTCTAACGGAACGATGGGAGATCTTTCGCCGCATATCATCAATGCGTCACAGGCCCTTGCCGGTCCGATGGAAAGGGTCCTGGCGGAAATCGAGACGGTGGTGAAAGAACGCCCGTCAGAAAATGGCCCCGTACCTGTGACCAATGACGATCATGCACAGATCATGTGCCGCTTCCTATCTGGAGCGCTCGGCGCATTCTATGTCAGTCGCACAGCACACGGCCGCAAGATGGGTTACGCCTACGAGATCTATGGCACGAAGGGATCCATCCGCTTTGACCAGGAAGACCAAAACGCAATCTGGCTCTATGAGGGCAAGCAAGATCCGTCCCGAGAGGGTTTCAAGAAAATCCTGACAGGGCCAAAGCATCCCGACTATGTGAATTTCTGCCTTGGACCGGGTCATGGCACCGGGTACCAGGACCAGATCATCATCGAGGCGCGGGACTTCCTGAAAGCCATCGAAACCGGCAACAACATTTGGCCCAGCTTCAAGGACGGCCTTTATGTGAACCAGGTTGTGGAAGCGGCGTGGCGTTCTCATGAAAGCAAAAGCTGGATTAATCTCGACGAAGTCTGAACGTCAATCAGACCGTCCTTTTCTGGAAACTGCAGATGACAATCAAAATAGGTAACGCGCCCTGCTCCTGGGGCGTTGAATTCGCTGATGATCCACGTAACCCTGCCTGGGAAAAAGTTCTGGACGAGTGCCGGGACGCCGGCTATCGCGGCATCGAACTCGGTCCGGTCGGTTACATGCCGGAAGATCCCGCCGTGCTGGGCGACGCCCTAGCAGCGCGCGAGCTTGAACTGATTGGCGGGGTTGTGTTCCGCCCATTCCATGACCCCGCGAAATGGGACGACGTCAAGGACGGCGCCATACGCACCTGTCAGGCACTCAAGGCGCATGGCGCAAGCCACCTCGTGTTGATTGACTCCATTTCACCGCGCCGTGCGCCAACCGCCGGACGTCCAGCGGAAGCTGAACAAATGTCCGCCGCCGAATGGGCTGATTTCCAGGGCAAGATCCGCGACATTTCAAAGATGGCAGTTGAAGACTATGGGCTAATCCCTTCGATTCATCCCCATGCTGGCGGCTTCATGGATTTTGAAAATGAAGTGGAACGGCTGCTTGAGGAAGTCGATGCTTCGCTGCTGAAAATCTGCCTCGACACCGGGCACAGTCTCTATGCCGATTTCGATCCCGTCGCCTTCATGGACCGGCACATGGACCGAATTTCCTATATGCACTTCAAGGATATAGATCCGGATGTTCGCAAAAAAGTTGTCGCGAACAGAACCGATTTCTATGAAGCCTGTGGCGACGGTATCTTCTGTAATCTTGGCAAGGGGGCCGTGGATTTTCCAACTCTCAAACAGAAGCTGGAAGACGCGGACTTTAATGGCTGGTGCACAGTCGAACAGGACTGTGATCCAGGCATGGCGCAGTCTCCGATTGACGATGCGAAAGACAACAGAAACTATCTTCAATCAATCGGCTTTGAGGATGTGGCATGACCAGACTTTCCTGGGGAATGATCGGCGGTGGCGAAGGTTCACAGATCGGCCCGGCACACCGTATCAGCGCAGGCCTCGATGGCCATTTCAATCTGGCTGCGGCGGCTCTGGACATTGATCCGGCGCGCGGTAAATCCTTCGCGGTGGAACTGGGTGTCTCAGGTGATCGCGCCTATGGCAACTGGCAGGAAATGCTGGATGGCGAGAAAGGCAGGTCCGACCGTCTCGACCTTGTGACCATTGCGACACCCAATTCAACGCACTACGAAATAGCGCGTTCTTTTCTTGAAGCCGGTTTTAATGTCCTTTGTGAAAAACCAATCACGATGACCGCCAAGGAAGCCGAACATATCGTCGCGATTGCCGAGGAAACCGGCCAGATTTGCGCGGTCAACTATGGCTACAGCGGATACCCGCTTGTCCGGCAGATGCGGGCCATGGTCGCCAATGGCGATCTCGGCAAAGTCCGCCTCATGAAGGCCGAGTTTGCACACGGGTTCCATGCAGATGAGGCTGATGCCGACAATCCAAGGGTTCGCTGGCGCTATGATCCGGCCCAGGCCGGTACGTCCGCCGTCTTTGCCGACGCCGGCATTCACGCGTTTCACATGGCCTGTTTCGTTGCCGACCAATCCCCTACAGAGATTTCTGCAGACTTTGCATCGCTGGTTGGCAACAGGCAGCTTGAAGACGACGCCATGATCAACATTCGTATGGACGGTGGCGCGCTCTGCCGATTATGGACAAGCGCCGTCGCGGTTGGTCGCATGCACGGCCTCACCTTGCAGGTTTTTGGTGAAAATGGCGGGTTATCCTGGCAACAACAGCACCCGGATCAATTGCTCTGGACACCGCTAAACGGTCGAACGCAGATCCTTGAACGTGGTGACGGCACGCTATCGGAGCAGGCCGTACGCGCGTCCCGGATCGCCATTGGACACGCCGAAGGGCTGCCGGTCGCTTTCGCCAACATCTATCATGACCTGGCCGACGTTCTGCGCGCTCAGAAGAATGGCAGCACGCCAGACCCGCTCGCACTCGATTATCCGAAGGCAACAGACGGCCTCTGGTCGATGAAGGCAATAGAAGCGGCTGCAAAATCGGCTGGTTCTGGTGGTACCTGGGTGGGGCTTTAGCCCCATCTGCGTATGGCTGAATAGTGGATGATTAGCTATCTGGACCGATTGTCGGTCGCAAGGACCCCCGGTCAATGACCGTGCACGGGAACAACCGGATTTCCGGGCTTCGGTCCGGATTTTCGACCATTCCCACAACAAGCTCAACGGAACTCATGATGATGTCGCGAATGGGCTGGCGAATTGTTGTCAAGGAGTAAGCGTCCCATCCCGCCATCGCGATATCGTTGAAGCCCAGAAATCCGATATCCTGAGGAATGGATTTTCCGGCGGCCTTGGCCGCATCCATGGCCCCCATGCAAATCAGATCGTCACCGCAGAAGACTGCTTCAATTGTTTCCGTTTTCATGAGATCGGCCATCGCTTCACGACCCGCCCTGTAAGTGTAGTTATCCGCGAACACTTTCGCGACGACAGAGAGCCCGAGCTCATTTGACGTCCTCAAGAATCCAGCGGTTCGGTCCTTGGTGGAAGTTGCTGTTTCAGGGCCCCCGAGCAAAGCGACCGATCTGTAGCCACGATCAGCAAAAGTGCGTGCCGCCATGCTGCCGCAATGTTCATTGTTGATGCCGACAACATGCACATTGGCATTTGCCTGATACTTTCCAAAGGTATGGATGACGGGAATTCCAGCGGTCTGAAAAGCGTTTGCGAAGCTTGTGGGCAATGTGGACGTCGCAACAATGACACCATCAACGCTGTATTGCCGGAGCAGCTCAACAAATTTCTTTGGCGAGGTATCGCCAGACAGATTGACGAGCAACGGGCGCAGGCCGCGTTTCTGCAATTCGCTGGTGAAAAGATCAAATACATCAAGAAAGGCAGGGTTTTGAAAATTGTTGGCAACCAGCCCGATCAGCTTGGTGCGATTGGTGGCCAGACTGCGCGCAATCAATGAAGGCTGGTAGCCCAGGGCCTTTGCGGCCTTCTCGACCTTTTCCCTGGTGCGAGCTGAAACACTCGCCCCTTCCGTGAACGTGCGCGACACCGCAGAACGAGAAACGCCAGCCCTTTCCGCAACTTCCTTCAGTGTAACTGCCAATTCCCTGATCCAACCCGTCAACGTCAAACTCTTTGCCAAAAACTACACGATTGATCACAACGGTCAATTTCTTTGCAACCGGTTGCAATTTTTTCTCGATTATGTTTGTCTGAGCTCAGGCACAAATTTCACCACGACGGCTTCGTTGGGTGGTGCCAACACTTTGGGAGGAACATATGAAGAAGACACTTTTAGCGATGGCGGCAGCAGCTGTTGCGTTTACCGGTCTGACGGCACCTTCGGTTGCCGAGGGCGAGCGTTTTGTTCTTGTCAGCCATGCGCCTGACAGCGACAGCTGGTGGAACACGATCAAGAACGGCCTTGCGCTGGCAGGCGAGCAGGTTGGTGCGGAGGTTGAATACCGCAATCCGCCAACCGGTGACATTGCCGACATGGCCCGCATCATCGAGCAGACCGCTGCGTCCAACCCTGACGGCATCATCACGACGCTCGCAGACTATGACGTGCTGTCCGGCCCGATCCAGAATGCCGTTGCCAAGGGCATTCCGGTGATCATCATCAACTCAGGCACGCCGGAGCAGGCAGCGGACGTCGGCGCGCTGATGTATGTCGGCCAGCCGGAATATGACGCAGGTCTTGCTGCCGGTCAGCGCGCCAAGCGTGACGGCATCGGCTCGTTCCTGTGTGTCAACCACGTGGTTTCCAACCCGGTTGTGGGTGANCGCTGCCGTGGCTTTGCCGACGGTCTGGGCGTCGAGCTTGGCGAGAGCATGATCGACAGTGGCCAGGATCCGGCGGAAATCAAGAACAAGGTCAAGGCCTACCTGACCGCCAACCCGAGCACTGAAGCTGTACTGACCCTCGGCCCGACCTCTGCGGACCCGACCATCGGCGCACTGCAGGACATGGGCAAGGCCGGCGACATGTATTTCGGCACCTTTGATCTGGGCACCGAGATCGTCAAGGCAATCAAGGACGGCACCATCAAGTGGGGTATCGACCAGCAGCCATTCCTGCAGGCCTATATGCCGGTCATCGTTCTGGCCAACTACCAGCGCTTTGGCGTGCTGCCTGGCAACAACATCAACTCCGGCCCGGGCTTCATCACCAAGGATGCTCTGGCAAAGGTTGAGAAGTTTGCCGGCGAATACCGCTAAGGCTTCGTGACACGGTGAACGCAAGGCATGGGAGGCGGCAGCTGCCTCCCATGCCGAACGACCAGCGCGCTGCTTCAGGCGCGCCTTCAAACCCAGACAGTTTTCTGCGGCCGGGCCGCATGTCTTAAGCGGCCGGCCTTGCTGGTCCGCAGGAGGAGACTTATGGCTGATACGACACAGCAGACAGCCGCATCTGACACACCCCCAACTACTGGCCCAGCTGCCAGCAAGGACGAACGCATCCGCGAGATGTCTTCCATGCGCAAGGCGCTGATCCGTCCGGAACTGGGGGCCATCTGCGGCACGATCCTCGTCTTCATGTTCTTCATCGGCATTGCCAGCGACAGCGGCATGTTTTCCGCCGAAGGCATCGTCAACTGGGGCACCGTCTCCGCACAGTTTGCCATCATCGCGGTTGGCGCCTGCCTTTTGATGATCGCCGGAGAGTTTGATCTCTCCGTCGGCTCCATGATCGGCTTTTCCGGCATTATCATCGCGCTGATGAGCGTGCATCTGGGCTTTCCGATCTGGTTTGCCATTCTCACCGCCTTCGCCCT
>CXTY01000015.1 GCA_001404055.1 Roseibium album
GGCATCCGCAACCGCATTCGCCGTAACACTGGGAACATCGTCATCGAACGAGATGTTCGAACCAAGATCGGCGGACACCGTCGTCGTCGCCTGGTCGTTGTCAAAGTCCTTGAACGAGGCGGCGGCCGCAGACATCTACACTCTATCCCTCCACGAAGCGTTTCCGATGTCGTTCGATGTATCAAGACTTTCCGGGAGATGGTCGATCTGCTGGGACTGGGTCACCGTGACATTGCCACTCCCATCGACCGAGATCCGGAAAATCTCTCCGAAGCTCGTCGTCGAGCCAACAACATCACCGCTGACTATCGACAGCGTGATGTTCTCACCCTGACTGTCAAGCAGGCTGTCTGTGCCGTTGCCACCGGTGATCGCAAGCGCCCATGCGCTGAGCACAACCGGGTTCGACGCAGCAGCTCCATCCGCCCCGTAGTCCGGAACAACAGCTGCAAGGAATGCAGACGCAAAGCTCGCGCTGTCCGTATCGGAAGCCACACCGATCGTGTCTGCGTCCTGCGTGACAAGCGTGATACCGGCATCCGCAACCGCATTCGCCGTAACACTGGGAACATCGTCATCGAACGAGATGTTCGAACCAAGATCGGCGGACACCGTCGTCGTCGCCTGGTCGTTGTCAAAGTCCGTGACCGTGGCCGTCGCAGAAAGCGTGACCAGACCATCCGACAAAGCAATGTTCGCGTTGTCGTTCGATGTATCAAGACTTTCCGGGAGATGGTCGATCTGCTGGGACTGGGTCACCGTGACATTGCCACTCCCATCGACCGAGATCCGGAAAATCTCTCCGAAGCTCGTCGTCGAGCCAACAACATCACCGCTGACTATCGACAGCGTGATGTTCTCACCCTGACTGTCAAGCAGGCTGTCTGTGCCGTTGCCACCGGTGATCGCAAGCGCCCATGCGCTGAGCACAACCGGGTTCGACGCAGCAGCTCCATCCGCCCCGTAGTCCGGAACAACAGCTGCAAGGAATGCAGACGCAAAGCTCGCGCTGTCCGTATCGGAAGCCACACCGATCGTGTCTGCGTCCTGCGTGACAAGCGTGATACCGGCATCCGCAACCGCATTCGCCGTAACACTGGGAACATCGTCATCGAACGAGATGTTCGAACCAAGATCGGCGGACACCGTCGTCGTCGCCTGGTCGTTGTCAAAGTCCGTGACCGTGGCCGTCGCAGAAAGCGTGACCAGACCATCCGACAAAGCAATGTTCGCGTTGTCGTTCGATGTATCAAGACTTTCCGGGAGATGGTCGATCTGCTGGGACTGGGTCACCGTGACATTGCCACTCCCATCGACCGAGATCCGGAAAATCTCTCCGAAGCTCGTCGTCGAGCCAACAACATCACCGCTGACTATCGACAGCGTGATGTTCTCACCCTGACTGTCAAGCAGGCTGTCTGTGCCGTTGCCACCGGTGATCGCAAGCGCCCATGCGCTGAGCACAACCGGGTTCGACGCAGCAGCTCCATCCGCCCCGTAGTCCGGAACAACAGCTGCCAGGAACGCAGTCTCGAACGAGGCACTTGCCGTGTCTTCGGAGGTAGGATCGCCATCCGTCTCTGCATCCTGCGTCACTAGCGTGATACCACTGTCAGAGACAGCTTCAACCTCAGCATCAGGTCCATCATCATCAAACGTGATCTGCGCGCCGATTTCGGAGGTGATCGTCTCGCGTTCGTCGTTAATTTCGACGGATGTTGTAACCGTCGTCTGGTCGCCGTCGCCGTCGGTTGCGGTTACCGCTACGGACAGGGCGCTGCCGGACAGATCAATTGCTTCGTCGTAGCTTTCACCTGTCGGCGTACCGTCATGTTGATCCGGATGGGCCAGGGACAGGTATTGTTCGACTGTGACAATGCCGGTGTCCGGGTCGATCTGAAGCGCAAAGGCAGCGTCGCCGTCAAAACCGCCTCCGACAACCTCACCGACAATCACCGAGCCATCGCCATTGATGTCGACAAGGATGATCGAAGAACCGTCTGTAACGGTCAGGTTGGACCATCCTGTATCCACAACGAACGCATACTGAAGAGAACCCTCGACTGCGGGACCATCCGCGCCAAACAAAGCGGTCGCATCCACGATGGCTTCCCCGGAAGTCCCGGAGGCAATGGCCGCGCCGCCGGTGTTTACGACGTCCGGGTCATCTCCCTTGGGTATTGTCACCAGTGTGCCCGCGGTACTGATTACCGAGGCGACACCCGTTGAGGGTGAGCCGGTGTCCGTGTCGCCCTCGTCCAGGGCCACCGGCGCATCGTCATTCACTTCAACAGTTATGATGGGGCCGTCATCTTCAAAAATGATCTGACCACCAATGAAGGTCGATGGGGTTTCTTGTTCTTCACTGTATTCGCCAGACACGATCACCTGGTCACCATCACCATCGGTAACCACCGCAACGACCTGCAGGTCGCTGGCATAGAGGCTCACGGCTTCGTCGTAGCTGAAATAGCCGTTTGCTGCCGCGGCTTCGGACGGATGGTCCAGTGACAGATACTGTTCGACAGTCACAATGCCCGTGTCCGGATCGATCGACAGCGCAAAGGCCGCCTGACCATCAAAATCACCGCCCGAAACCTGACCAACAATGACCGAACCGTCTCCGTGGACATCATTAAGCGTGATGGAGGAACCGTCGGTTACCGACAGCCCTGTGAAGTCGGAGCTGAAAGAAAATGCGTATTGGATCGAATCTTCAACTGCTGGACCGTCCGCGCCAAAGAATGCGGTGACATCAAGCAGAGAGTCGCTCGTCACCGCCGAGGCGATTGCGTCACCACCGGTGTTGACGACATCCGGATCGTCGCCTTTGGAGATAGAACCCGTGTCGATCCCAGCTGTGACGCCAGTCGAAGGTGAACTGACGTCCTGATCACCTTCGTCGAGATTTGCAACAACGTCGTAATTTAGCTCTGCGGTCGCGAGCGGGCCATCGTCATCGAAAGAAATCCGCCCACCAACAGCAACGATCGCCGTCGCTTCATCGCCGTCGTCGTCAGTCACGACGGACAGAACCCCCAGGTCACTGCCTGAAAGATCAACGGTTTCATCGTAACTGGTGCCGGTCGGCGAGCCGTCGTGCTGGTTCGGGTGCGCGAGCGACAAATATTGTTCGACTGTCACAACACCGGTATCGGGATCTATGGCCATCGCGAAGGCAGCCTGACCGTCGAATGCACCGCCGGAGACCTGACCGACAATCACCAGGCCGTCGCCGTTTGCGTCAACCAGAATGATCGAAGAGCCGTCGGTCACCGACAGTCCGCTTGCGACCGAGGTGAAGGTAAAGGAGTACTGTGTGGAATCGACAGAAGCCGGACCGTCTGCTCCAAACACAGTGGTGAGATCCACCAGAGCAGACGCGGAACCGCCTGATGAAATAACGACGCCGCCGGCATTTGCCACGTCCGGGTCATCGCCCTTGGTAATCGTTCCTGTATCGATCACGCTTGCAGAACTTGTTGCCGGCGATCCGACATCCTGGTCGCCTTCATCAAGGGCGGCATTGATTTCGGCGGCGATTACAGCACTGACGGTCGGCACATCGTCGACAACGACGAACGAGAAATCACCAACGTCGGTGAAGCCCTCGGCGTCATGCGCCATGATCGGAACGCCCTCAATAATGGCGTCCACATCAGAGGCAAACTCGTGCGGGAACCCTTCCAGCAGCGTAACGATGATATCGATTTCGCCCACTTCTTGCGGCGCGATGTCATCTGTACCGGGCGTGAAATCGATCACCAGTTCGACAACGGGAACACCGTCGGCAAGAATGATCAATGTATGTCCGTCGGTACTGAGGTCATAGGTAAAGACAGCCGATGTGGAAACGCCAGAAACGCCCGTCGACATTTGCGAAAGGGGACCTGTGCTTCCGTTAAACGGATCGAAGACAACATCGGTAACATCTGACGTGCCAGCCTGGACCGTGGCGATGAACCGGTCGGTCTCACCGTCTTCGTCCGGTGTCGTTCCAACACCGTCCAGATCCGGATCTTCCAGCACGCCATTTTCCGTGTCGCCGCTGGCAGGAAGCACCGAAATCACGGCAAGCGGTGCTACGGAGGCGGCGATAGAGGCCTCTTCCTGAACTTCACCCGGAAACAAATCTTCTTGTTCGAGGACCGGGAATTGAAGACCGGTGGGGCCAAGGAGATCCAGAACAGGACCAGCGTCACCTATTCCTCCCGGGTCCAGGATAAAATTAGCTCCTGATCCGGCGGCACCTGAACTCGCAACCAGGTTGCCGTTGGGGCCAGCTGCGATATTGATCCCGCTACCGGCGAATGCGGCAATCAAAGCCTCCTGCGGGATTTCGACACCGTCGATTACAAAGGTCGGAACATTGAGAGCCGCATTTTTGATTGTCACCTCGGATCCGTCAGGCTGGATCAAGATGAGGTCGTCACCGCTAATGATGGCATTTTCAAGCGAGAAACTCGCAGGGAGAAAAACCTGATTGTCGGCATTGGCGTTGATGACTGGCGGAACAGGATTTGCTCCGCCTTGCCCCGCGTTGCCTTGTGAACCGGCAGCATCTACAGGGGAGATTTCATCATCGTCAGTTTGTGCAATGACAATACTTGCCGCATTTTGAGAATCGGTTGATGGGGCCAGCGGCTGATCTTCGGATTGATTGAATGTCTCTACCCACTCATCAGAAGTGGATTCAAAATTGCTTTTGTTATCTTCTGTGGACATCTCAATCTCCCTATTCTTAACGCAAGGTAAATCGCAAATTCCAAAATTGACAAGAATTTTTTTATACATTTGAATAAATATTTATGCATTCTTTCAAAATTGTAATTTATCGTTTACGAATGCGCATAATTAATTATGCATAGAACTTACCATTAAATTACATAAAATTTTAGATAAAACCTTAGGTTGCAACTCACCAAGTTTCTGAACAGGATCTTAATGCGGGCTCCGTAGCCTCGTTATCAAACGAGGAAAAGAGTCCTAATGAACCATTTTTCGCGACTGAGCTGTGCCACTGCCCTTTGTCTCTTCAGCTCATTTATTGTCAATAATGCTCAGGGTGAGATCCTTGACGATGGCGCATTATCTGACGTGGCCCTGCACCAGACACTGCACGCCGCGCCGGAGCAGAATCGCGGAAAATTGCATGTGCCGAATATGCCGTTTCCAGACCAACTTTCCGTCGGCACAGGAAGCTCGGCCAAACGATTAAGATCAAATGGTCTGCAAACCGCGCGCTTGCTGATCGCCCCGCCTGCGGCGATGAACGCAACAATTGGTCAACCTCTTCACAAAAGCGAACGCAGCCCATCAAAGAGGGTCAAGCAGCTGAGCTTCTTTGGAACCGCTGCGGTGCCATTTGCCAATATCAAATCCTCAAAGGACTGGAATCGCGTCAGACAAAGTTCGCTTGAAGGCAATTTTGCGGAAAAGTGTACGACAGCCGATTGCCATGAACGCGCGACAATTTTGAAGTCCTTTCCTCAAATGGTCGACAATGGTTCATTTTTTGCCAAGCTGCAGAAAGCCAACCAATTGGTGAATGAGACCATTCGATATCAGGAAGACGTAGTGACATACAGGCGTCTGGATTACTGGGCGTCATCCGACGAGATCACGCAGCGCGGCGCCGGCGATTGTGAAGACTTTGCAATCATGAAATACGGCCTGCTGCTTCAGGCAGGTGTGCCTGCATCCAGCATGTCTCTCGTTGTCTTGAAGGATCTGGACCGGAATCTTTTCCATGCGGTTCTGGCTGTAAGCACCAACAAGGGGCATTTCATCCTCGATAACGTCGTGGACCGGGTCTACAAAGACCATGAGGTTTCCCACTATCAGCCGCTGTTTTCTTTTTCAAAGGATCGGTCGTGGCTCCATGGGACATCGATAAAATCTGCACCAAAACTGGTCTCTTCGATTTTGAACGTTTCGCCGGGCACAGACCGGCTTGCAGACGATCAGACGCCTTCCTTTTTGAATGCCCAGCAGAATTGGCCAGACCTCGTCCCCGTCGCGCGTTGAAAGTCTTGATGCGCCCAATTAAATCGCCATTCTGTAAGTACGGCCCGCTCAAGAGACGATGAAACCGAGCAACATCTGCTGACGCCACTCGGGTGCAATCATGGCGTTGATGTTGCCGCGAACTCGGCGTTCACTCATGCCAAGTGCAAATCCGACTGTGATCGGCCGGTTTTGATTTTCATTTAGCCGGGTAATCAATTCCTCCATGGGCGTGTCGATATGGAGCCGCAAGGACGCATTGGATTCCTGCATGCCTGGGCCTGAAAAATTGGTTCTGACATATTTCAGAAAGGCCTGGTTGGTGTATTTCAGTTGCCTGCTCAGCGACAAGACGAAGGCCGGAGACGGGCATGCATTCAGGAAGTTCTGAACGTTGCTATCGGACAACTTACCCCTGGTTTCACTGACTTGCTCAGCCAATGTGTAAACGCAAATGTGCCGCACGGCAGACGCAAGATTTTTGTCGTTGAAATGGGCCTTTTCGATACACGCGATGATTTCGCCGACGCTCACTTGATATTCCTTGGCGATGAACTCCAGCGCGTTCCAGAACGATCGCTCCAGCCGTAATGCGCGGCGCCCCTCGGTTGTTGTGACCGCCCTGAAGAAGGGTTCCGAACCTTCGGTGCTGGCCCGATCGACCAGCTTTTCCAAGACGGACAAGAATTGGTCTGACATCAGCGTTCCGTGAATGCTTCTTCACGGGCCCTGTTTACGGGTTTGAGCAAGTACTGAAGAATGGTCTTTTGCCCGGTAAGAATGTCGACGGTACAGATCATCCCGGGCGTGATATTGAACTGTCTTCCACTCCGTTCGAGATAGGCCTTGTTCGTTTTCACTCTCACCTCGAAATATGGCTCGCCGGAACGTTCATCAACGAAGGAGTCCGGGCTTACATCAACAACCTCGCCTTCGAGGCCGCCATATATAGCAAAATCGAACGCGCTAATCTTGACCAGTGCTTCTTGCCCAGGCACGACAAACGCAACGTCCCGGGGAGAGATTCTGGCCTCCACCAGGAGTTCGTCAGATGTAGGAACTACCTCTGCCACCTGGTCGCCCGCAATGACAAACGAACCGACGGTATGAATTTCGAGTGCGTTGATAATTCCATCGACGGGCGATCTGATATCGGTTCTTTCCACCCGGTCGGATTCTCCTTTTTCCGATTGTTCCAAAACCGACAGTTCAGCCAAAGCATCTGTTTTTTCCGTCAAGGCTTCCTGCTGGAATTTCAGGTCCAACTCTTCAAGCTGGAACCTTGCTTCGGCAATAGCGCCTTCGATCCTTGGCAGCGATTCTTGGAGTGCATTGATCTGACCTTGAAAGTCGACCAGTTCCCGCTGAACCCGGATGATGTCTGTTTTGGCGACAAGTCGCCTTTCCGCCATGGGGGCAAGCAGGTCCAGCTCTTCCTGGCTGATCGCAAGGCTGTTTTGCAGCCTTTCAAGATTGGCCTGCGCTTCGTTGCGTTCCTTGTCGCGCTGCAGGAGCCGCTGTTCCAGAACAGAGCGCGTGGAACGAAAAGCTCGTCGGCGTGTCTCCAACAATATGCTTTCGTTTGCACAAATTTCAGGTGCATCCCTAAAAACCGATTCCGGGCATTCCAGCGCCACCTCCGGGTTACCCGAACTTTCAACCGAGAGCCTGGCAACTTTTGTTTTCAATGCCCGCAACTTGGCTCGCACTTCTCCGAGATCGGATGTCGTTGCGGTATCGTCAAGTCGGATGATCAGATCACCTGCCTGGACGGTCTGCCCGATTTTCACGGCAATTTCCTCAACGACGCCTTGCTCTGTGGCTTGCACCGACTGGGTTCGGGAGGCGGGAATAACCTTGCCTTCCCCGCGCGTGATCTCATCAACTTCAGTCAGGTAGGACCAGACAACAGCGCTGAACAACAGGCCGCACAAAACGAAGACCAACCGACGCGAAGTTACCGTGGCTTGCTCCGGGTTGTCGTCAATGTCTCCCGCGCTGGCGGTGTCTGGTTTCGATCTGATCATGGGCGCTGCTTTGCCTGCACAGATCGCGCCTGAGCTTTCATTGCTTCCAGCACTTTTTCCTTGGGGCCGTCAGCAACAATGACACCCCGATCCAGTACAATGAGCCTGTCGACAAGCTCCAGCAGGCTATAACGGTGGGTTGATATCACCAGTGACACGTCCGGTCCGAAAACCCTGTTCAAGTTCCCGATAAGTTGACGCTCCGTGGACAGATCAAGCGCGCCGGAAGGTTCGTCCAGAAAAACAATCTTTGGTTTTGACAAGAGCAGTCGCGTCATGGCAACTGCCTGCCTTTGTCCGCCAGACAGGTTCGACCCGCGTTCTCCTACCAAAAGATCATATCCACTGGGGTGCTGCATGGCAAAATCATCCACGCCTGTCTTGCGTGCTGCTTCGATGATTTCCTCGTCGCTAACATTTGGTGATGCCAATTGAAGATTGTATTTCAAAGTGCCAGTGAAAAGATCAACAGTCTGCCCGACATAGGCGACCGCAGATCGAAGCTCTGCAGGATGGTATTGCCGCGCATCAATACCGTTCACGAGTATCCGGCCATCTGTCGGTTCATAAAGATTGGCCAGCAATCGCCCTAGCGTTGTCTTGCCGGATCCAATCTTGCCGATCACTCCCACGCGTTCGCCGGTTTTTACGGAGAACGTTATATTGCCAAGAACATCCTTGTCCGTCTCAGGATATCTGAATGTGACGTGTTGAAATGCAAAATCGCCTGATACGACTTGTCTGCTCACAAAACCGGTGCTGGTTGGCCGCTCTTCAGCCTGGTTCATTATCCGGTCAAGAATTTTGACGGACAAAACAGCTTGCTTGAGGCGTGCCAATGTCAGTGCGATTTGCGAAAGCGGCGCAACTGTCCTGCTCGACAACATGACAGTTGCTATGATTGCGCCAGTCGTGAGATTGCCTTCCGAGAACTCATAGGTTCCTGCAATGACGATGAATACGGTGACAAGCTGCTGAAAAAACTGGGTGAGATTGAGCGCGGTCGACGACAGTTTCTTGATCTCAACTGACGTTCCCGAAGCGTTTTTTGTAAGGAAGCTCCACCTGGACAAGAGAGCAGCCTCCGCCCGCAGGGACTTGACCGTTTCCAGTGTTGAAATCGATTCGACCAGCAGTGCCTGACGCTGAGCTGACTCATTGGCGGCCCTTGCCACTTTCCTGCCAATTTGCGCTTGTGCAATCAGACCAATAATTGTTGCCAGCACAAATGCAATCGCCGGAATAATGAAAAGCCAGCCTGCTACGAGGTAAATCACGCCCAAAAAAACAAAGATAAACAAGGCGTCGATCAACGTAACGAGCGTATTCGACGCAAAAAACTCCCTAACAAAATCGATCTGGCTGACCCGGCTGGCGTACTCACCCGTCGACCCGGCGGACTCCTTCATTTGCGAGTGCAAAACCTTGTCGAACAGCCGGTACGACAGATTTCGATCCAGCTCGCGCCCGGTTGTGTCAATGATTGAGGCCCGCACGGATTTGAGAAGCAAGTCAAACAACATGGCAAGTCCGACCCCAAGGGCAAGCGCCAGAAGTGTCGATGTCGCCTTGTTGGGAAGAACCCGGTCGTAAACGTTCATGATAAAGATTGGCGAGGCCAGTGCCAGGACATTGATGAAAAACGCCGCAATCGCGACGCTCGTGTATCCTCGCCAAAACCGCTTCATCGGGCCCAAAAGCCAATGCGTGTGCTCGATCTGAGCAGAGCCGTCAGCCGAAGCCCGATCAGCGTCGTTCAGGTATATAAGGAAGAGCGAAAAAGTCCCGCGGAGGCGCCGATTGGCACCGGCAATCGGACGGATCGGTTTTGCAGGCTCGAACTGGATGGTGCCGTCGGCGTACCAACACAGACATGGATAATAGGAGGGGTCGGAAACTTGCTTGGAGCCTGCGGTATATCGCGCTTCAATTCCAATTCGTTCCAGAATCCTAACTATGTTGTCGGGAACATCAGTTTGAAATTCGGGAACACCTGCGAATAAAACAGTTTCAGACGTGGGGCGGCCAAAATGACGCGCCACTGTTTTGATAGCCCTCTTTAGACTCTCGGGGTCTATTTGAAGCTTTTCAGATTTGCCGTTGGTAGTTTTGTCAGTTTCCAACCACACCTATCGCTCTTTTCGCGGCTCAACCTGCGGATCAGCGGATTGGCCCCAGCAGATCCATGGGAAGACCGCTTTCCTGCCGGGTAGGAACCCTTGCGTAGGTTTCCGTCGGCTGCGTAGGCGGCACGTTAAATTCTTCTCGTGCATAGGCATCGGCTTGCTGAGGGGCGGTGAGCCCAAGCGTGTTCAGCAGTGAACCGGTAGCTGCCAGAAGTTTGTAGTCGGCAAAGAGCGAGCTGAACTCAGCAGTGTACGCCAGCACTTCAACATTATATCGCGTGTTTTGAGCGTCCAGAACATCAAGCAAGGTACGCTGCCCGACATCAAACTGTTCGCTGTAAGACTTCACAAGCAGGGCATTTTGATTGGCCTGACGCCGAAGCGTTTGAGCAAGTTCCGCATTCCGTACGCGTTGATCCCAGGAATCACGAACTGATTCCTCAATCTCGCGATAGGTCTGGTGGAGAGCAAGACGCGCTTCACCTGCCCTGCGGACGTGCTCCTGCGTGTTCGCTTTAGCAATGCCGCCGTTATACAACCGCCAGCGCCCAACAACCCTCACCTGGAAATCATGAGTCCGGCCATCGTCGCCGTCAATGTCATACCCGGTTCGCGCACGGCCTTCCAGAAACAGCTCAGGGAGCTGCCCTGCCTTGGCAGCATTGACTTCCGCATCGGCGACATCAACATCTGCAGTAGCAAGATGAATGCGCGGATTCTGGCTTCTAGCCTTGCCTATGGCCGCGGCTACCGACTTCGGTAACCTGTTACGGACGCTCGGCGGCATGCTGGCAGACCCCATTGGCTTACCAACAAGTTTCAAGAACCGGATTTCGGCAGAGGACCTATCCCTTTCGGCCTCCTGCATGCGCGCAACAGCAGCCAGAACTCTTTCGCGAACTTGCTGACGATCCGCCTCAGTCAAGGCACCCGACGTGATAAGCGACGATACATTGCCTTCGATCTGCCGGTGAAAGTTGAGATTGCTGGAAGTCGCCCGGAGAATCTTCTCCTGAAGAAGGAATTCAAGGTATTCGCGCGACACTTGCAGGCCAATGTATTCGCCGCGTTCCATCACTCTGAAGGAGGCGCTATCAACGCGCGCTGCCTGCCGGTTTTTTTCGGCCAGCCTGCCGCCACCATTGAATATTGTCTGGGTAACGATTGCCGAGAACTCGGTCGGCGTCAAAGCATCGTCATCAGTGCCCAATGCACGCCGGGTGTCATTATCCAGCCTGCGAACGCCAACGGACCCTTCAAGGTCCACTCGAGGCATGTAAAGGCCCCGCGCCTGGCGCAATTCGAATTCAATCGCTTCGCGGTTTTCAGCAGCTTGCCCGATTTCAGGATTGCTTTCGACGGCCGTTCCAACCGCTTCATGCAAGGAAATAGCATTCGCAGGAGACCAGATAGCGACTGAGCTTAGAAGCAAACCTGAAATTGCAGCCAGTCTTATCGCTTTAGACATTCGTAAAAACCTCTGACTGCGCAAATAATTACGCAAATCCATACATTAGCGCCATGTTTGGGCGGAGCTTACACTCAAATGTGACTCTCAGGCAACCGGGCCGCTGCCCACAGGACAACAACTTTTTCAGATGTTGCAGTAAGACAACATTGCGCGTATTGATTACTATTTACTGAACAATCACAAGATCACCAACGCGAGTACTGTCAAATAAATGAACAATGTCATCATTGGTTAGCCTGATGCAACCAGAGGATACCGCCTGTCCTATCGTCCATGGCTGATTCGTTCCGTGAATTCGGTACAGCGTATTTCCAAGGTACAAAGCTCTGGCTCCCAAAGGATTTTCTATTCCACCTTCCATGCGTGCAGGAAGGTTTATTCCCTTGGCCTTTTCCCGTCGGCGCATTTCAGCGGGCGGTGTCCAGGACGGCCATTCAGCCTTTCGCGTGACCCGCTCCTGCCCTTTCCAGGAAAATCCTTCCCGCCCAACACCAATGCCATATCGCATAGCCTTACCGTCTCCCTCCATTCGGTAGAGCCGTTTTTCGGTGGTGTTTATGACGATCGTTCCTTTGCGATGGCTGCCTGGATACGAGACGAGTTCACGAACGACGGGAGCCTTTCCCTTTATTCCAAAACCGGGACGAGACTTTTTCCCTTCTTTTCTAACCCAGGCGTTTCGAGCCGGATCGAAAACCAGAACCGATTCCGCGCGCGCATCCATTTGCATTTTCAAGCCAATTGGCGCTGGAAAGACAATCAAAGTGAGGAGGAGCGTTAACCCGAATAGGCTCAAGCAAGTAACGAGAATCTTTGTCATGGCGATGGACACGGTCCCTGCATAGGTATTGGTACAAACATTGACGTAGAGATCGCCGAGTCCAATTGAACTCGATTACATGATGTTGCCACTTGTTTCTCAATCGGTCCAGCCACGCACAATCACCAACTCCAAAGCAGTCGCTGTCACTGCAAGTACTCTGGGTGCACCGCAAGTGTCGCCCTTGATCAAGGGGGGGGTGATTACAAGGCAAAGCAAGTCGGTCAATTAACCGACGACATCAAGTTTCAACGGATGTCGTGATTTGGGAATTACAAAGGCAAAGGTGCCACCGAACACAGCGTAAAAATCGTAATATTGAAGGGTCAGCTCAAATCGCGGCAGCTGCGGTCGGATAACCAGACATGTTCGAGAATATCAAGGGCTCGCTCGATTCTGAAGAGGTCAACTGACTGCCGGCCTTTTGAAACATGTCTTCAATGCTCAGTTTGTCGTCGAAAGAGATCCCACCAACCCTCACATTGAAAGCGCTTTCGCTCTTTTCAGTTTCGACATCAATGTTGCTTGATACCAGCAACATCCTATTCCCGATTTGCCGCGCCTCCTCTTCGTCTGCTCCTGACAGATATACTGCAAACATGTCTGGGCTTATTCTACCAACGAGGTCCGTCGAACGTACTTCAGACATGATTTTTGCTGCAGTGAGACTGACTACTTCTTCGTTCGCCATATATCCGTATTTGGAATAGGCCGACTGCGGAACCGTTACACGCACCATTAAAAACGCACCAGCCGACTTGTCGGCCTCGGCCCCTTCATTCAGCTTTAGATCCAACATCGAAGCAAATGCTCCAGCTGTGGGCAGCCCGGTAAGACGGTCATGAGAGGCCAGACGGTTCATCTCGCGTCGATGCGACCCGATTTTGCCTTGAAGATAAATGACCCACGATAACAACGGGACAGCAACAACCAGCATCAAGACAGACGTGCTTATGGCACCGTGTGTAACCGGCGTAAGATTGTCAAAAAACAAAAGAACATAATTTATCAACGCGGCGATTATCAAAAATCCCGCTAAACAACTGGCAAGGAACACAAAGATCTTGTTAATACCGCTTATTTGTTTCGGCATCCAAAACTCCGCCATCATAATTCGGCAATCTAGATTTAGCATACAAACGTGATAAGAACATGAAATTGCGAAATGAAAAATAGGATGTTTCTAACGAGGTTCTTCAAATTGTTGCGTTCAACATCGAGGCAAAACCGCGCCCGTCAGTACTTTAGGTTCCAGGCGTCTTGCCCTTTGAGAAAACCTGCCTTCGCAAGGTAATCCGGCAGGCTTTCAATCGAGGGTAGAACTATGTCGGCGTGACCAGTTAGCTGCGCCTCAGTTGCAGGGCCGGTTAACACAGCAACGCTCAAGCCGACATCGGCATTGCGTGCACAATCCATGTCATGCGTGCTGTCACCAACGAAAATGACCTGCGCCGGATTGATATCGAAACGTTCGCAAAAGCCATGCACCATTCCTGCTTCCGGCTTTCGTCCGAAACCGCTGTCAGAGCCGCAGACGAAATCAAACAGCGTCATCGCTGAAGCTTCCTGAAGCTGCGCCACGGCTCCGGCTTCGTAGTCGTTTGTCGCAACGCCGAGCTTGAAATCAAGCTGTCGCAGTTCGGACAAGACCTTGACCAGATCGCAAGTCGGAACAGCGGGCAAGTGATCATAAATTTCGTGATTCAGGTCGACAATTTCCTGAAGGCTGCGCCCCGGCAGCAATTTCCACCAAGCTTCGTTCACTTCGTCCGCACTCGCGTTGACAATAAGCGAGCCGGTTTCAAATTTTTTGTTCTTCCTGTCAAAACCACATACATGCGCAAGCTGGTCCTTGAGCAACTCGTTGTCACCGGCAAGAGCATCAAACATGCGGTCACAAAAATAGGCCCAGGTGTCGGTGAAACCGAAGAGCGTTCCATCCTTGTCAAATAGAATGGCCTTGAAAGGCATTGGCGATGGGTCTCGTGTCATTCCTGATCCAGATTTTCCAGAATGTCTGCTTTTCGGAGCCTTCAGATAATTTGTCAGAAGAACGGGCATTGCAAACAGATCTGCGTCACGCAGCAGCGCCAGGGCGGCTTAAAATAAACATTCCGGCACCTGTCAGACAAACCGCTTGCACGATCAACACCCAAAGCGGCACGGAAAGAACGAGGCTTACACCAAATACGGAAACCATCATCGCGATGGCGATTACCTTGTATCGCGTGGCGATCGCACCATTTTCGTGCCAGTCAGCAATGACCGGCCCAAACAGCCGGCTGTTTTCCAAAAGCGCCTGCAGCTGAGGCGAACTTTTGCCGAATGCAAAGGCAGCCAGGATCACAAAGGGTGTGGTTGGAAGCACAGGTAAAACAGCGCCAAGCAAACCAAGCGCCAGTGCTATCGCACCAACTCCAAACCACACTACTCGTAATGCTCCAGGACCGATCTGCCCCACCAGAAAATTCACCAGGTGATACCTTTCATTTGGATTTTTGGAAGCGGTTGGTGATGTCAGGATAAATACGCGGCCAGACGCTGAACATAAAACTCAACTTATTGCCATGCGACCAATTCGCCAGTGCACAGAGATCCGGACCCTCTGGGTTTTTCAATGCAACAGGGCGCGGCCTCTAGTGGCTCGGACCAATCATTTTTTCAGGGCGCACGAGTGCATCGAATTCCGCGCCCGACACATAGCCAAGATTAAGCGCTTCCTCGCGAAGAGAGGTCCCTTTCTTGTGAGCCGTCTTGGCAATTTCGGTTGCCTTGTCATAGCCGATAGCAGGCGCAAGAGCTGTCACCAGCATCAATGAGCGTTCCATCAAGGCAGTGATATTGGCCTCATTAGCCGTGATGCCGGATACACATCTATCAGTGAAGCTGTTGGATGCATCGGCAAGCAGACGAATGGACAGCAACATCGTGTAGGCCATGACCGGCTTATAAACATTGAGCTCAAAATGACCCTGGCTTCCGGCGAACGAAATCGTCGCGTTGTTGCCATGAACCTGGGTACACACCATGGTCAGCGCTTCACACTGCGTGGGGTTCACCTTGCCAGGCATGATCGAGGAACCCGGTTCGTTTTCCGGCAGTGACAATTCGCCAAGGCCGGATCGCGGGCCGGAGCCGAGGAAACGAATATCGTTGGCAATCTTGAAGAGCGACACGGCGACCGCGTTGAGCGCACCATGCGCATAGACATAGGCATCGTGAGCTGCAAGAGCTTCGAACTTATTGGGTGCGGTTCTGAATGGCAGGCCGGTGATCTTCGTAACTTCTGCCGCAAATCCCTCGGCGAATCCTTTCGTAGTGTTGAGCCCGGTCCCGACAGCGGTGCCGCCTTGCGCGAGATCATAGAGGTCATCGGCAGCTTGCCTGACCCTTCGAATTCCAGCCCCGACCTGCGCCGCGTATCCACTGAACTCCTGACCCAGTGTCAGCGGTGTCGCGTCCTGTGTGTGCGTCCGGCCGATCTTGACGATGGCGGACCACTCTTCGGATTTTGCATCCAAAGCTGACTTCAGGTGCGCCAGCGCCGGCAGCAGGCTGCGCTGAATTTCTCTGGCGGCCGAAATATGCATGGCTGTTGGAAATGTGTCGTTCGACGACTGGCTCATGTTGCAGTGATCATTTGGATGCACCGGAGACTTGGACCCAATGACACCGCCCAGTATTTCGATGGCCCGGTTTGCGATCACTTCGTTGGCGTTCATGTTCGACTGTGTGCCTGACCCGGTTTGCCAGACAACGAGCGGAAAATTATCATCGAACTTGCCGGCTGCGACTTCTCCTGCAGCCTGCTCTATGGCCTCAGCAAGATCAGGCGCCAGTTTGCCCTGCTGCGTGTTGACGCGCGCTGCCGCCTGTTTGATCACACCAAGCGCGTGCACGAGGGGGAGCGGCAAGGTTTCGCCACCAATAGGAAAGTTGATCAGGGATCGGGCTGTTTGAGCGCCGTAATACTTGTCGGCTGGAATCTCCAGAGCGCCAAAGGAATCGGATTCAGTACGAACGTTTTGGGACATGATTTCCACTTCCGATCATAGCCGGGCTCAAAACCCGCAAAAATGTGGCTGCGAAACAGTGCAGTCGCTCAAAAACGATATAGGCAGCCAACCGCCAACTGCCAGTTTTCTTTCATCTGACACGTGGTCGAACCGCAGAATGACAATGTTCCTATGGCCGTCCGCTCGGCCAGGTGGTGTGCAGATCGTCAATTACAAAAGTGTGGGCGTGTTTCTTGCCTGCTGCATCGTTCAAGTGAGGGTGTTCAGCTGGCAGGTCCGGATGATTGTGAACAACAACACTGTCATCATCCGCTGGCCACTGACGATATGCAAAGACGACCCCACCAATTGCGATCATGGCCAAGGTGTACAGGGCGGCGGGCAAACCTGCTGCACTGCCGAGCCAACCAGCCAGAGGATAGGTGATCAGCCAACACCCGTGCGACAGCGCGAACTGGGCCGCAAAGACCATGGGCCTGTCATCGGGTTGTGCCGAATTGCGCAAGAGCCTGCCCGTAGGAACAAGAATTGCTGAAGTGGCGCCGCCGATCAAAACCCATGTAATCAGCAAAACAGGCCATACCCAATCCGCTGGAACATTTGAGACAAGAGCAGCAAACGCCAACAAAATCAGAGGCAAAAAAGCCGCTGCTGAAATCATAACCGTTCTGTCTTTCAGCAACAGAAGAAGTCGGGGAATGGTCAACGCCATTGCCATCGAACCGCCTCCATAGGCCGCCATCGCAAGAGCAAGATCCGCGTCCAACTTGCCCAACAATTCCTTGATGAAAACAACCGTGTTGACGATAACAATCGCGCCCGCCGCAGACACAACCAGGCTGAGCCCCAGCAAACCACGCAAGCGGGGCGTTCGGAGATAAATCCGCAAGCCTTTTGCGGTGCGCTGAAGCGGAGACTCCGAATTGGCAAGGCTGTAAGCGGGCAAGGTCACGGTGAAGATCAGCGAAGCGGACAGGAAAAAGCCAATCACCGTTCCGCTGAACAACCCCTGAAAACCAATCAATCCTATAAGAACCGCAGCAATTACAGGACTGAGCAGGTTTTCCAGATCATAAGCAAACCGAGATAGGGACAGCGCATTCGTGTAGTCGTTCTCATTCGGCAGGATATCGGGAATGGTTGCCTGAAAAACCGGCGTAAACCCGGCTGAGGCCATTTGCAGCACGGCGATCAGCACATAAATTTGCCAGACTGCGTCGACAAATGGCAGAGCGATCGCCGTTCCGGCCCGCAAGAGGTCCAGCACAACGAGATATTTCCTGCGCGAAAATTGCGCGGCAAAACCTGCTGCAATCGGTGAAATACCGACATAGACGATCATCTTGATCGCCAGGGCCGTGCCAATCACCACACCCGCATCCGCCCCGGCGAGATCATAAGCAAGGAGAGCCAGCCCAACAGTCATCAGGCCGGTCCCGAAAAGGGCTATGACCTGAGCTGCAAACAAGTGACGGAATGTGCGATTTGATAGGACTGAAAACATCGTTTGCCGGCACTGATCGAGAAATCGAATCTGGTCTTTCTCACCAATTCATACGCCTTGCTATTTGATGATACCAGCGACGAATTTGACGTTGAACCTGCATAACCTTCTATCGTGAAATGTTTTCAGATATTTTGCCACGATGCGTCTCATCTACTTAGATGGATACAGCGTTTGCGGCCTCGCCGTATGTTTTTTCCAACTCGATCAGTTTCTGTTTGCGCCAAAGGCCACCGCCGTAACCGGTAAGAGATCCATCTGCTCCCAAAACCCTATGACAAGGAATGACGATGGCAATCTGGTTGGCACCGTTGGCGCGGGCCACCGCACGGACAGCTTCTGGTCGATCAAGGCATTGGGCAAGCTCCGAATAAGAACGGGTCTCGCCAGCCGGAATTTTTAGCAGCTCTCGCCAGACATCGCTTGTGAATTGGGAGCCGTGCAGCGCCAATCTGGTTTGAAAGACACCTCCGGTTCCTTCGAAAAAACGGTCCAGTTCTTCCTGGATCTGGTCAGTGACTTCAGTTCGCCCAAAGCCGATTTTTTCCCTGGCGTTGGCAAACAGTTTTTTGAATTCGGCGGGCAGCGCCTTGCGATCAAGAAATTCAAGGAGATGCAACTGCGTGTTGTCCGTGATGGCGATCAAAGGTCCAAGGGGCGAAGAGACCCAATCGACAAACAATAGCGGGCTTCGGGAGAAACTGCCCGGAGCCTGCCCCAGCAACTTTACGAAGGCGTCGCGAAACGCGGCAGGAGACTCAAACCCGGCGGTAATTTGGGCTTCAATTACCTTGCCACCGCCGGCCAAGGTCGAAAAACCTTCCTGCATCCGACGCTGCCGCGCCATTTCCAGGAATGTCATGCCGAACTGACGTTTGAATGCACGTCGAACGGTTGACGGGTCGAACCCCAGACGAACGAGGTCGGGTTCACCCCACCGATATTCCGGACGGTTTTCAATTTCACTGACAAGAGACAATATCAATGGATCGGCTGAAGCCTCCGGCATTGTCGGATGGCAGCGTTTGCAAGGACGGAAGCCAGCTTCCAGGCACTGCGACACTGTTTCATGAAAGGAACAGTTCTCCCGGTTCGGCTTGCGCGCTGGACAGGTTAAACGACAGAAGATCCCCGTAGAACTCACACAAACATAATAGCGCCCCTCGAAGGAGGGATCACGCTTGATAAGGGCTTCGTAAAGCGAGTTGAAATCAGGTTGAATCATCAGCATGCGCAAAAATTGGCGTGAAAACTGCGCACTGCAACCTGAAATCGGGCGTTTAATTCCGCACGCCTTTTGACCGTGCCTCCAACGGGTTCAATGCTGTGGGGAAGATGCTTTTTCGTCGTAATAATCATCGATGATCTTTTGGTATTCACCTGCCGAAATCATGGATTGAAGAACGTCGTCAAACCGATCCCGGAGTTTTTCTAAGTTTCTGGCCTTGGAAAACCCGATAAAGGAGGGCACCGACGAAATCGCGGGCCGCAGTTCTGTTACCCTGTCGAAACCATTCTGAAGTCTGAGATGATATATTGCACCATATCGGTTCATGATCACAGTGTCGGTTCGCCCGGCCAGCAACTTCTTGATATTCTGACTGCTGCTTGGTGCATAATCCAGGTTTCTGAGTTTACCCGATGCAATTGCCGAATCCGCGATCGCGCCGTAACTCACACCGTCGACAAGGCCGATGGATACATTTTCCAGGCTCAATAGATTGCCGTTGAATTCAATGCCTGCATCTTTCAGGGCCCAGAGAGATACCACCTGAGGCATAATAACTGTTTTTGAATAGTCGAGGAACTTCAGACGCTCCTCGGTTTTATAAACAGTGAACACGGCATCAGCGCTCCCCTGTCGCGCCATCAGGAGCGCACGTTTCCAGGGCAACACTTCGATTTCAATCTGGTGACCCAGCTTTTCAAACGCTCGGTGAAGAATGCGCACAACAATGCCATCGACCTTGGCACCGTCCTGAAATTCATAGGGTGGATAGCTGAGCGTGACCAGTTTCAGAGCATCCGCCTGTGCACCGCAGCAAAAAGCAGCAGTAAACAAGCAAATTACGAACGCCAAGTTTCGTAAGTTCCTCATGTGCGCGTCCCTATTCAATGCGGACGCAATATCTTCGTGTTTCCGATTTCACGGAACCATCGAAAGACTTCCGCCAGACATCAAGGAGACTGCAAGAATATCATCGGTCAGCCGGGCGTGACCATTTGGTGAATTTACCAAAGGCGCACCCGGAATGCGGTCTCAGCGATAGACCTGCTTTTCCGCCGGAAAGCTGCGGTCCTTGACTTCGTCGGAATAGGCCTTGACCGCCGCTTCGATCTGTCCACCAAGATTGCCGTACACTTTGACAAACTTCGGCGGCGTTGGATTGAGGCCGAGCATGTCTTCAAGAACCAGTATCTGACCATCACATTCAGCCGAGGCGCCAATACCTATGGTAGGTATCGGGATCTCCTTGCTGATCTGCGCTGCGAGCGGTTCAACCATTCCTTCAAGGACAACGGAAAAAGCACCCGCTTCCGTGACCGCCTTTGCGTCTTCAAAATGTTGGTCCCAGTCGTCTTCCTGACGGCCTTGCGTTTTGAAGCCGCCCATGACGTGCACAGACTGGGGCGTCAAGCCGATATGCGCCATCACCGGAACACCGCGCTCTGTCAGGAAGCGGATTGTTTCAGCCATGCGCACGCCGCCTTCCAGCTTCACCGCACCGCACTGGGTTTCCTTCATGACCCGCGCTGCGTTGCGAAATGCTTCTGACGGGCTTTCCTCGTAGGTACCGAACGGCATGTCGACAACCACAAGCGCACGTTTGGTGCCACGTACAACGGCCTTGCCATGCATGATCATCAAATCGAGCGAGACACCTACGGTCGATTCCATTCCATGCATGACCATGCCAAGACTGTCACCAACCAGAATGAAATCTGCATATTTGTCGACGATTGCTGCTGTATGTGCGTGGTATGACGTCAGCGAAACGATGGGATCGCCGCCTTTGCGCTTGGTGATTTGTGGGGCAGTTATCCGGCGGACAGGTTTCTGGGTGCTCATGCGGCATCCTTTCAAAAGTTCACTAGCTTGCGGGTGCAACGACCCGTTGATCGATCAGCAAAACGTCACCAAAGAGGACCGCGAGCAAGATCACGGCAGGGCGGTCCAGCGTGCCTGACAACTCCTCCAGTGTCTCGGCATCGCGGATATCGGCGCTTTTGATCTCCGAAGAGGGGGCTGACGCCAGTTCAGCTCTCACAGCCACCTCCAGATCGGCGATCTGCGGAGATGATCGCGCCAGTTCTTCCGCCCTGGCGAGCGAACGGCTGAGTGCAACAGCTTCCTGGCGATGCTCTGCCGTCAGCCGAACATTGCGCGACGACATGGCCAGACCATCAGCTTCACGCACAGTCGGGTGACCGATAATTTCCAGCGGCATGTCCAGATCCCGAACCATCTGCCGGATCAGGGTGAGCTGCTGATAATCCTTCTCACCAAAGACGGCAAAGTCCGGCGTTACAATGTGGAAGAGCTTGGTGACAACGGTCGAAACGCCGCGAAAATGGCCCGGGCGCAGCGCCCCCTGCAGGACGCCGGACAGACCCGGCACTTCGACATGGGTATCGCCTGCCGCTCCGTACATTTCCTCAACGCTCGGGAGGAAGAGTGCATCGACCCCTTCGGCTTCCAGCAGTTCCAGATCGTGCTCTTCGTCACGCGGATAAGTGTCCAGATCTTCGCCTGGACCGAACTGGGTTGGATTGACAAAGATGGTGGCAACGACACGGTCGGCCTTTTCACGCGCCAGACGGACAAGTCCAAGATGCCCTTCGTGCAGATATCCCATCGTGGTGACGACACCGACATGTGCGTCGTCCCGCTTCCATTCTCGCACGGTCTCCCGTACGTCCGCCTTGGTACGGCAGATTTTCATTTATCGCCCTCCCAGACCCTGAACCTCCGCCCATGGCCTCAGTTACTTCGCAGGTGCAACATAGGCAGACAATGAGAGAAGGTCCAGTAGCCCAGGGTAGGTAGACTAAAAGGCGCCGTCATATGCGCGGCGCGGTATCCTGCAGGCAAGCAGCGTAAATCCGTCCCTTTTGAGCGCGTGCTCTGCTTCTGTTTTCAGATCTTCAGCGTTGTCGATCCAGACACCATGCCCCCCGTAGGCACTTGCGACCGCCGGGAAGTCGGTCTCACCGAAATCCACACCAACATTCGGTCGCTGACTGCCCCTTTGCTTGAGCTCGATCAGCGCGAGACTGGTATCGACCAGCACACAGATGATGACCGGAATTTTCAGGTCTCGGAGCGTTGAAAGTTCACCCAGACACATTTCCAATCCAGCATCGCCGACGAAGGCAATCACGGGCGAGTTCCCTTCAACAATCCGGTGTCCCATGGCAAGGGGAACAGCGCACCCCATTGTGCAAAGGGCAGAAGATTGCAGCATCTGGCGGGGACGTGGGCAGCGCCAGATCTGACTGACTAATATGCGGTGTGCCCCGCTGTCCGCTGTTGCGACGGTGCTTGGCGGCATAACGTCCCGCAGCGTATGGAACGCGGTGCCCGGCCCCCACCCCGAAGCTTCAGGCTTGAAGGCTTCTTCGAGGTCCCGCCTGACACCTAGCGGTTCACCACCTGACCATGAAAGCGCATCTGGCGCCCTGACTTCGTCCAGCTTTTGAAGAGTTGGTTTCACGGCGCTTCTCAGCGTAGCAGCGACATTGTGCATGCCATGAGTTCTGAGAACGGGCGTGATTTCGACCACCTTTGCATCAATGGCCCAGGGGTTTCGCCAGTTAACCCGCATTTCGATCGGGTCGTATCCCAACAGCAAAATGCAGTCGCTCTGGTTGATCAGCGGCAGTAGATGGCCGTCTGCTTTTGGTGACAACCCGGCTCCGCCGAGAGCGAGCTCATGGTTTTCATCAAGCAGGCCTTTGCCCTTGTAGCTGGTTACCAGCGGGATTCTGAATTTCCTGCAGAATTCAGTAATCTCTACCGAGACGTTTTCGTTGACCGCATCTACGCCAGCAATTGCAATCGGCCTTTCGGCTTTCGCGAAAAGCTCCAGAGCCGTGTCGAGATCAGAACCGGCAATCGGCGACGATGCGACCGGGGTCGACCGGAAGTTAGTCGACCAGGGCTCTTCCGTTACCGTCTCGGCAACCTTGATCGGAACGTCGATGTGAACCGGACCCGGCTGGCCATCCAGCGCAATTGCGAGGGCTTTTTCCATCACCACATCAAGCGCGCCAAGCCTGGCCGAAAAGCTTGCCTTCACGATGGGGCGCAACATCTGCTGATGATCGAAAACCTGATGGGTATAGCTTTCCGCTTCTGCCTGATCGACACAGCCGGTCAGAAAGATCAAGGGAACGCGATCCTGCCAGGCATTGGCGACAACGTTGATGGCATTTGCAGCACCAGGCCCAAGCGTTGCCAGCAACACGCCGGGCGCCCCATCAGCATGCCAGCCACCTTCAGCCATGAAACCACCCGCATTTTCATGCTTCACGAGCACGAAATCCAACCCGGCCTGGTCAAGCGCCTGCATCAAGGCGAGCACTTCGCCACCTGGAATGCCAAAGGCATGACGACAACCTGCCGCATGAAGCTTGCCAGCGATAATATCCGCACCGGTGGTCATGTGTTCTTGTGTCCCTCTTCCCGGGTCAAAACCCCGAGATCCAATATGCCTTTTTCCGCCAACTCCGAAATGTCGGACGCTGTCAGCCCGAGATGCCTTGTCAGCACATCTGCCGTGTCAGCACCGAGAAGCGGTGGCGCTTTTTTGTAAGTTACGGGTGTCTTTTCCAGATTGATTGGAGATCCGATCAGATCCAGCTCGCCGCTGAGCGGATGCGGCAGGGTTATGCGCATGTTGCGCGACTGAACCTGAGGATCGTCAAAAACCTGCTTCAGGTCATTCACCGGGCCGCAGGGCACGCCTTCGCTTTCCAGCAATGTGATCCACTCGGCGGCAGTCTTGTCGATTGTCAAACGCCGTATCAAGGGGACCAGTTGCTTGCGATTGCGCACCCGATCCGCGTTTTTGGCGTAGAGCGGGTCGTCAGCCAATTGGGGAGACCCGGCCACCTCACAGAACTTCCGGAACTGGGTGTCATTGCCGACAGCAAGGATAAAAGATTTGTCAGCCGCCGGAAATGTTTCATAGGGAACGATGGTCGGGTGACCATTTCCAAGCCTTCCCGGAATGTCTCCGGAAACAAGGTAGCCCGCTCCCTGGTTGATCAGCCATGAGACCTGGGCGTCCAGCAAAGAGATATCGATATACTGGCCTTCACCCGATTTGTTCCGGTGGTTCAATGCAGACAGAATTGAGACCGCCGCGTACATGCCGCACATGACGTCGGCAATTCCAACGCCGCATTTCGTCTCCGTGCCGCCCTCTTCATCTTCAAATCCGGTCAGGGACATGATGCCGCCCATTCCCTGGATCAGAAAATCATAACCTGCCCGGTGGGCGTAAGGTCCGGTCTGACCGAAGCCCGAAATCGAACAATAGATGAGCTCGGCGTTGCGCTGTTTCAGCGTTTCATAATCAAGACCGCGACGCTTGAGATCGCCCACCTTGAAATTCTCAACGAGAATGTCCGCTTTTGCAGCCAGGTCGGCGATGAGATTCTGGCCGTCTTTGCTTGCCAGATCGATGGCAACCGAAGCTTTGTTGCGATTTGAGGAAAGATAATAGGCGCTTTCCGATGTCTCTTTGCCTGAACCATCTTTCAGGAACGGTGGGCCCCAGCCGCGGGTATCGTCGCCCCGACCCGGTCGTTCGATCTTGATGACTTCCGCGCCGAGATCTCCCAAAATCTGCGTGCACGTCGGCCCCGCCAGAATGCGCGACAAATCAAGGACGACAAGACCTGACAGGGCACCTTGTTCGGGTAAGGGTTGAGACACAGTTCACCTTCGCGCTGACTTTTTCCGGAAAAGGCCACATGGACCCTTTCCCGTCAACTCCAGCGACCGGCGGTGTTGAACACCTCGTCTCACAATTCTGTTAGATATTCGGCAGGTTCCTCAGCCTTTATCGTTCCAGCCTTTCATGTTGCCAAGCTCGTTCCAGGCTCGCTTGATCCACTTGGCTTGAACGCTGTGACCGCCATCGTGGAGGCAGAGTTCCAGAAGTCCAGAGGCAGGTGTCCAGCGCTCACATTCCAGATTGCCATCTGTCAGCTTTCGCGGTTCCGTTTCGCCAAGCCCGTTTTGCTTCCGCCAGACATCAAAACTCTTGAACACATCCCCCTGGTGCCACCTTCCGCCACCCAGTGGCCGCCCGGCCAGAGGCACAACCGTGTCCGTTGTGCCATGAACGTGGAAGAGAAAAGGGGGCGCTGTCGGACATTCTTCGGGCAACGGTTTCCAGAACGCGCCAGCTATGGGCGCATATCCCGAAAACTTTCCGGAATCCTCACATGCCTGGTACCAGGTCATGAAACCGCCAGCGGAAAACCCGGACAACATTGTCCGCTCCTTGTCCACGCCAAAGCGGTCGGAAAGATCGTCCAATATATCGTCGAAAAACTGCGACTCGTCACGCAAGTTGCTGGGACCAGTCGGGAAAGACCAATTTCCCTGCAGGCCTTGAACGGCAACAAACGCCACGCCGAGTTCATCAGCTATGCGCTGAAAACCCTTGTTCCGAATGGCATTCACCGCTTTGCCGCGGTAGCCATGAAGATAGAAGATCGCACCGAGAGGAGCTTCGCCTTGCCGGCCTTCAGGCATGTGAATGAAATACTGCCCATTCTCTATATCGCAAGGCATTTCACCGCCGCAGCTTGCCGCCTGCAACGTGACACCGGAAGCTGAAAGGAGCGCTGATGCCAAGAACGAGCTGCAGGCGACCAAACGAAATCTTTGTGAAATCAAAATCCGCTCCTGAGACAATCCGATGTGCACATGCTCTCCCGCGAGGGAAAGCTAAATCATGAGACAAGATTGGATCGCTGGCAGCGATTGTCTAGCGTCTGGTGTTCACAACTAGGAGAGTTCCGGCAGCTAAACTTACTCCCAGGCCCCTTCAGTCGGGATATTGAGCAACCGACCACAGTGTTTGCAATGCACTGCATCCGTGTCGTGGCGGCTCAGTCCACAATCAGGACAGGACAGTTGTGCCTTGGATGGGCGGAAGATCGTCTGAATCAGACGCAAGAACAGCGCGACACCGAAAATCATGATGAGAACCGTCATCAGGCGTCCGATGCTGTCGGTCATGGTGATGTCGCCATAGCCGGTCGTCGTCAACGTGGTCACCGTGAAATAGAGAGCATCGAGATAGGTATTGATGTTGGGGTTTCGATCATCCTCGATCACGAACACGATCGCGGTGACGACAAATATGAAAACAACTAGGTTGACGGCAGATTGAAGAATATCCTCGTTCCGGCGAAACCAGCCTGACGCATCCCGCAATTCTTTCAGCAGGTGATAAGAGCGCAGCAACCTGAGCATTCGCACCACGCGCAGGAACGCAAAATTTTCCAGGAATGCCGGGGCAACCAGCGATGCGATCACCACCAGATCTGCAAGCGACGTGAAATTGAAAATGTACCGGCTGGGTTTGGCCGAGGCGATCAAGCGCGCAACGTAGTCCAAGGACAACACTACGGCGATTCCATAGTCCAGCTGATGATGTTGCCGATCCGGGTCGATCATTGAAGAAACAATGAAATAACTGATGGTTAGCAGATCAAACGTCAGCAACACATAACGGAACGCGCGTGCCTTGGTGGTGTGACCGAAGTACATCTGGCGCAAAAAAGTCTGCAAAGCCGGTTTTTCCGCCACCATCAAGTCTGCCCCTTGGTTAATCCGCTCGATTCAATTCCAGCTTACCGTGGCCAACCGACAAGACGCGGATAAAAATGTCAATCCAAGTGCATGCTAGGGTCAGGACCCATTAATTTGGATGAAATGGTAGGAATGACTTTGTTCGGATACGAGGCGCAAAACTTTAGGAAACCGCGTGGTTTTCAAAGATTTGCAACGACGTTGCTGAGCAAATTCACCCTATCCCAAAGGGACGCAAAAACGGCTTCGATCTGCTGCGTCAAACCGCTCACCCGGGCAGAAAGCCCGCTTATCGCGCTTTTCCTTGCAGCTCATTGCCGTTTGTTACGCCATTTCAATCAAATTAATGGGTCCTGACCCTAGACCTTTCTGGCAGTATTTGAATTAATGCTGATCCACCTGATATCAGTCATGCAAAATTTGCACGATTATCCTGCAAACCAGCTGTTTATTCCTATGCAATCGCAGACTAAGTTCCGGCCAAGGTCAAAAGGCCTGAAGTCTTGGTTGCACAAATGAACCAGTATTTCGGCCTGCAAATTATGAGGACTATATATGTTTGACTTGTCGGGACAGGTTGCCCTGGTAACAGGCGCAAGCCGTGGCATAGGTGAAGCTGCGGCTCGAAGCCTGGCAACATATGGCGCCAAAGTGGTTCTGGCTGCCCGCTCCAGCGGCGACGTTGAACGGATCGCGGGCGAGATCAGGGATAACGGCGGTCAGGCAGCTGCGGTGGCTTGCGATGTAGCAACCTACGAAGATGTGGCAAAAGCCGTGCAACTCTGCATCGATACCTTTGGCAGCATCGACATCTTGGTGAACAACGCTGGCGTGATTGAACCGATCAGCCGGATCGATACCTCAGACCCGGACGCCTGGGGCAAGGTCATCGATATCAACGTCAAGGGTGTCTACCACGGCATTCGCGCTGTCAGCCCAACTATGTTGAAGAAAGGTTCCGGTACCATCGTCAATATCAGCTCTGGCGCAGCGGTCGGTGCGCTGGAGGGTTGGAGCCAGTATTGCTCGTCAAAAGCAGCGGTGCTTTCGCTCACACGCTGTGCCGACAAGGAGTTCGGCGAAAAAGGCCTGCGTGTGGTCGGCCTTAGCCCGGGAACGGTTGCAACCAAGATGCAGGTCGACATCAAAGCCTCCGGGATCAATCCTGTCAGTCAGCTCGATCCTGCAGTGCATATTCCTGCCGAGTGGGTTGGAGAGACAATTTGCTGGCTTTGCACCGACGCAGGAGATGCTTATCGCGGCGTCGACTGTTCCCTGCGAGATGAGGATGTCCGCAGTTCAGTCGGCCTGACCTGACCATACTTTCAATTGCAAATAAATGGCGGCCGATGGCCGCCATTTTGTTTTCCGGTTCCGCAAGCTCAGGCAAGTAATCCGTCGTTCTGCGATCCCAGATCCAGGCCCAGGATGACCGGGTCATGGTCGGAGCTTGCAAAAACATCTTCGTTGTAGAAGCCCGGGTCATTGAAGCTCTGATCGTAGTTCAACAGGTCAGGTTCATCCGCGTTGATATGCCACTCGGTCAGTCCGGTCACCTGCGCGGCCATACCTTCTGAAGCCAATGCCTGATCGAGCGTGCCCTGCTGTCCGTCAAATACGAAACTGTATGCGTCTTCCTGGCCAACAAACTGGTCGATCAGATCAACGTACCCGGCATCGTCTCGCGCCGCCTGGACGGGGTCTTCTTCAGCATAGGCATTGAAGTCACCCATCAGAAGATAGTCCGCGTCAGTGACCCCAAGTCCGTTCAGTGCACCGGCATAGTCGCTTTCCAGCCAGGCAGTCAGTTCCGTGGACGCATCTGCCCGGACCTGGTTCCAAAAGCCCTGTCCATTGCCCTGATCGTAGTTCGGATCGGCAAGTAAGGCTGCAAGAGCTGCTTCAACCGTTGCAACTTCGCCAGCAGGAACAGACCCGGCATTCAATGCAGACTGAATGCCTTCGCCAAGGTCCTGCAAATTGCTGTCCCCCTTGGACTTGAAGTGGTTGGAGGCAATTGTGAAAACCTCGCCATTTTCGTCCTGGAACGTCGCCACTGTCGCCGGGCGGTTGCGTTGGAAATCACCAAGCTGGTCACCGGAGGAGACATAGGGGTGCAGTATTTCGGCAATTGCGAAAGTGTCTGCTGCAGATGCCTCTTCAAACTCTAGCGCGTCCGCATGAACCAGTGTGAGCTTGGTGGTGTCGTAGACCATGCCGGTCATGATCGCGTCTGTGCCCAGGAAGCCCTCGGCGCCGAGTGGATTGACGTAGTCATAGACAGCGCCGGTGCCTTGCGCCAAAGCCTCGGCATTCAGCGCTGCAATGAGCGTTGCGATTGCTGAGGCATCACCAAAACCGTTGTTTTCGATTTCCTGCAAAGCAAAGACTTCAGCGCCTGTCTTGATCATCGCGTCGACGATTTTCGCGGTCTGACGATCAAGTTCCACCTGATTGTCAGCGCCACGCGGGTTCAAGTCACCATTTGGACCGGTTCCACCAGAAAATGTGGTGAAATAGTTCAGGACATTGAAGCTGGCGACCTGAATGTCGCCGCCAACGTCGGCTGGCGCATCTTCACGTGCGCCTGAGTTCGTGCTCTCATCGATTGACAAGGTGCCATCGACAAGAACCTTGAATTCACCGAAGTCATAGGTCAGCACACCCTCAACAGCAGCATTGAGTTCTGCGCCGAGCCGAAGTGTCGGACCGTTTTCATCAAACACATCCCCACTGCTCAGGATACCGTCGCCGTCGTCACCGGCAGTGGTGTTGGCGACGTACCCGAAACTGTCGGGGTTGCTTGCAGAAGACCCATCCGTAATACCGAGGCGGTTGTTTTGATTGGCTTCGATATGATCGGCGATTTCGTCGCCTTCGGTCTGGGCATCATAAAGTTGGGTGGCCTGCGTTTGTGTTCCCGCGCTGATAGTGATGTCGCCAAATCGATCGAAATTGAAGTTCTCGATTACGGTCAACTCTTCACCGACAATGCCGCTGGTGACCGAAATGCGCATGCCTTCATATTGCTCGAAATTGGTTGCAGCCTGCGACAGTTGGATGTTTGCAGCAGTTGGCAGTGTGGTGGCGCCGGTCTGGGTGACGTCGGTGACACTTCCGAGCTGTGTGAGACCGAAAAATTCTTCGACGGTGCCGGCAACATCGACGACATCTCCAGCAACGACGGTGGGTGCACCGCCGGTAAAGACGAATATGCCCTCTGATGTCAGCGCGTCTGCATCCGCATCGGCATCTTCTTCCTGCAGGAAGAAACCATTGCCTGTCGTATATGTCACAACAGCGGAAACCAGCACATAATCGCCCACGAGCAGGCTCGCGGTACCAGAGCCCTGGATTTCGGAGATAATTCGGGCCTTGGGTTCACCGCCGGAACCACCCTCGTCGTTCGCTGCACCCTTTGTTTCGGCCGCAGCGCTGTTCCAGCTATCACCCTCATTGCGTTGAAGCGAAAAGCCGACCTGCGTCGCGTTGCTTTCCGAGACACCGATCTCGGTTGATGTGACCGTCACGCCGTTAAAGTCGGCATCAAGAACGCCCTCATAGCTGAGGAACTCGAGCACCTCTGTGCCGTTGAGCAAGGCCACGCCGTCAGGTGATCCGTTCTGGATACCGTTGGATGGCAGGTCCCAGACATAATAGTCGTAGGTGCCGTCTGAGGTTTTGGTCAGGGTCGAAAGGTCAACGCTGATATAAGATGTGCCGCCATTGCCGTTGATCAGCTGGACCTGCACACCTTCGACATCAGCATCGACATTGACGCGAATCTCGACGAATTCACCGGTGTCCGAACTTTCATTGTCATAGTGCAGTTCGTTGATGCGCACCTCAGTGAGTGGCACCGTAGGTTCACTGTTTTCCGCACCCTTTGTTTCAGCTGCAGCTTCGTTCCAGGATCCGGCATCATCACGTTGCAGGGAAAAGCCCACATCGGTCCCGCTGCTTTCAGAAACGCCGACATCGGTGGAGGTAACTTCCGTTCCTTCAATTTCTGTTGTGATTTCACCTTCGTAGCTGAGGAACTCGAGAACTTCGCTGTCTTTCACGAGTGCAATGCCGTCCGGAGCCCCGTTTTGCATGCCGTTGCTCGGCAGATCCCAAACGTAATAGTCATAGGTGCCATCGGAAGTCATGGTCAGCGAAGACGCGTCGACCGAATTGTAACTTGCGCCACCGTTTCCATTGATCAGCAAGACCTGCAAGCCGGTCACATCTGCGTTGGCGTTGACGCGGATCTCTACAAACTCGCCCGTGTCCGTGCCACTGTTGTCATAATGGAACTCATTGATCCGGGCGCCGAGTTCAATTGGAAGTGGCTCATTCACGGCCCCCTTGGTTTCGGCTTCCGCCTCTCTCCAGGTGCCGTCATCATTGCGCTGGAGGGAAAAGCCGACTTCGGTGGTTCCGCCTTCTGCAACACCAACATCCGTAGACGTGACAGTCTGACCGTCGATGGTTGCTTCCATCGTTCCTTCATAGCTCAGAAACTCCAGGACATTGCCGCCGTTGACCAGCGCGATGCCATCCGGTGAGCCGTTCTGCAGACCGTTGCTCGGCAGGTCCCAGACGTAATAGTCGTAGGAGCCATCTGTGGTCATGGTCAGGCTCGAGACATCGACCCTGTTGTATTCAGAACTGCTGTTGCCGTTGACCAAGACGATTTCCAGGAAAGAAACATCGTCACCTGCAGCCGTCCTGATTTCGATAAACTCACCAACATCGCCGCCAACATTGTCATAGTGAAACTCGTTGATCCGGGCATCGACTTGAGGGATTTCGACAACGTCCGTGACGTTGACGGTCAGGGCCTGCTTGCTGGTTGCGCTTTCTGAATCCGTTGCGACGACGACAAGCTCATAGGCATTGTCCTGACCAGCGTCCTGCGGGGTTTCAAAATCTGGAGACGTGTTGAAGCGGATTTCACCGGTGTTCGCGTCAATCGTGAATAGCGCGGCATCAGCACCTGACAGAGAGAAACTCACGGTGTCGCTGTCAACGTCGCTTGCACTGGCGACCGCCACAACATCAGTGCCGTTTTCTGCGTAATCAACACTGGAAGCAACCTGAAGAACCGGAGCGTCGTTGGTCCCGGTGATCGTGACCCTCACAATCGCCGTGCTCGCGCCGCCATTGCCGTCATCGACTGTGTAGGAGAAAGTGTCAGTGGCGTTTTCACCTTCCTTCAAGGCATCAAAGTTGCCCGCTGGATTGTAGGTGATCTGACCATCGGCGAAGGAGATCACGGCACCGAGCTCACTCAGCACGTCGACACTTGTGATGGACAACGTGTCTCCATCAAAATCGGTGTCGTTTACCAGCAGATCTTCGACGGACAAGGTCAGCGCGGTATCTTCATCAGTCGCGGCGGCGTCATCAAGCGCCAGCACCTGGTTGTTCCTGCCGTCGATGAAGAGCGTGTAGTTTTCGTCTTCAAAATGAAGCACTTCGACATTCTTGAGATAGTCGACTTCAACAGGACTGCCGTCATCGCCGAAACGGGTCACGATTGCGGTCGTGGAAAACCAATTGCGATGCAGATCAATATCATAGTCGAAGATCGAGCCGTCGAACGCGGCGGTATCAAAACCGCGACCACCGTTTACATAGTCATTTCCAGCACCGCCACGAATCCAGTCATTGCCATGACCAGCGAAAACAGTGTCATTACCTGTACCGGCGTCTATCCGATCATCGCCACGCCCGGCAAATATCCGGTCGTTCCCGCCGTACCCGTAAATTTCGTCGGCACCGCCGAAACCAAAAATGAAATCTGACCAGTTCGACCCTTCAAGAAGGTTTGCACTGTTGTTGCCAAAAACGAACCCGAAACGGAAATGCCATGTCATGTGAATCTCACCCCATCATCCAGTACGACTGTGAGGCGATGATCGTCCATGCCCCATGTCACAAGCGTGTCAGTCTTCCGACATTTGACCATTTGGGCAAGAAAAATTTAGCCGTAAAAATAATAGCTTAGACCGCTAAAGTCCAAAATTACTCAATAGTTGTCCTGATAAGCAACCGCCCTGCAACCGGGTAACAGGCTGTTACAAAACCACTTTTTCCAGTAGTTAAAATTGCGGATAATGAATCAACTTTAGATTTAGTAAAGTAAAAAAATACAACTATTTTTAGATCGCGCAGCAAAATCTCCCGTCAACGACACCTCATAAACAAAAGAGGGCCGCATTGCGGCCCTCCCATGAGATCGTCGTGACCGAAGGTCCGGATCAAATCCCAGTGAAATCCTTCAACACCAGAGGCTGCTCCGGCACCAAACCATTCCACCCAGACACCTGGGCCACGATCGGATACTCATTAGACATGGGCACACCTCCTTTCAGCTGTTGACAGTAAGATTAGTGTTATGGTGTTCGCGACGCTTCACAAGCGTAAAAACATCCACGACCCAGCTTCTCAACACACTTTTGCTGCGCTGTTACTGTGAAGACACAGCCTGGCTGGCGATTGTGGAAAACACATCGTCCAGCTCTGCGGCCAGCCCCGCCAGGGCCTCTCCGCCTTCATCCATGTATGGTGAAAAGACGAAACTTGGCGTTTTCCATGACAGTGTCGCGGTCCCGTCGCTGTTTTCGGTAACGTAGAAACGAATAGGGGCTTCAATCCCTGCCGCGACCGAAGCTTCCAGCATCCGCAGGGCATAATCGTTCCGATAGACCCCGATAATCCGGTTACCCGGAATGGTCAGTCCCCGCCCCTTGGCACCTGCTGACGCGCTGGCTTGTGTCACCAGCAGCATTTTTTCAGCCTTTATCGCTGCTTTCAGATCGTCAACCAATTCCCCATAGGCTTTGGGAGTGCTTACGATCTGCCAGCCCTCGCGTTCAGATAGGCTATCGGCAATTGCCATGTGAGGCGCAAGTGCAAACAGAAACATGAAACCAATGAGCAGACGCATTAAAAATCTCCCGTGATCTGTCTTGTGCTATCGGCAACTTAGCGATCAATGAGAACCAGACATTTCACTTTCCAGTGTGTTCCCGAAAATCATCCCATGCCGAGCCGTAGCCGCAGTCGGGTTCCGGCAAGACTTCCCAGGAAGCCGAATACCAGCCAGAGCCAGCCATGCAGCGAACCCGAAACCAATCCACCCAGATAAGCTCCGATGTTGCATCCGTAGGCCAGTCGGGCTCCGTAACCCATCAAAAGTCCACCCGCGACTGCTGTCAGAACATCTCTTTGGCTGAGGCGCCAGACAGGCGCAAACCGGCCAGCAAGTGCCGCGGCAAACATTGCGCCTAGAATAATGCCGAAATCCATGACGGATGTGGTGTCCCGAAAGACCGAATTTTCAAGCGCGCCGCGCTGCCAGTTCCAATAGGGCCAGCTGTCGACCGGAATGCCAACTGAATGAAAGACTTTCGCACCCCACAAGGCAAAAGCCGAAGTGATCCCCCAAGGCCTGCCGACAACAATAAAAGTGGCAATTCCGACAATCGCGAGCATCACCGCTCCCAGCATTGGTGACCAGGGGCCGGTCACCAGAGAGCCGGTTCTGCGGGGTACTGCAATATCACCATGTGCCCGCCTTTCGATCCGGAGCGTCAGCCAGGCAAGTCCGCCAAGCACCAGCGCCGTGAGCAGGAAAGCTCCATGAGGGCCAAATTCACGAATGAGCGAGATGGGCGGAAGCTTTGGCAGCCGCCCCCAAAGGTGCAAATGCGCCGTTGCCGCGACCGACCCAAAAACAAAGGCCAACAGAGTGATCATCATCCGGGTGGAACCGCCTCCGGCAGTAAAGAGCGTTCCAGACCCACACCCGCCGCCGAGCTGCATGCCAGCACCGAACATGAATGCGCCCAGCGCCGCAGCCACACCAAATGGAAAGACAAATCCGCCGGTGGGCCAACCAAGCTGACCTCCCCAGGCGATCAAGGGGAAAGAGACAACGCTCGTGAGAAGAATCAGCACGAATTGCGCACGCAGTCCTCCTCCCCGCTTTTCAGTAACGATCCGCCGCCAGGCGGCCGTGAAACCAAAACTTGCATGGTAGAGGGACAGGCCTGCAACGCCACCTATCAGCACGGCAACCGCCTGCCGTGGACCCGCCTCACCGTAGGCACCTAAAGCAAGCAGCGCCAAAAGTCCGGCAGCAACACCCGCGACCACTCCCTTCGATCTTTCAACAGTCGTTGTCATTCAGCGTAATGTCCCTGGCCGGTTCTAGCCGCACCGATTGTTCGGTTCCTAATCTGCCACCAGTCACAGCAAAATCGCAATGAGTCCGCTATTTCCGGGCCTACACATTGCCAACACCTTTTTGTGTTTTGCAGTTCATGAGAAGGGTGCGGATTTTGTGCAGTAAGTTACTTATTCAGCTTGGAGCCTTTCCTTATGCGCAAAGACGTATAAGGAGGCACCAGCCCGCGAAACAATAAAGGCCTGTCATGCGTCTTAGTGATCAATTCGGGTATGACCTAACTCTTGCCGACAGAGACTCCGTTTCGGCATGGAATGCGACTGTGCAGGCCTTTCTGGCGCACGGTAAAACAACGCCCGAACATCTGGAGGCTTGCCTTAGCCGCTCACCAGAGTTTGCTCTTGGTCACGCAGCCCGTGGCGTCTTCTGTCTGCTGCTTGGACGACGCGAATTATACGCCACCGCACAAGAATGCCTGACAATTGCGAAGTCCTCTGCACAACACTCCCCAATCACGGAGCGGGAAATGGCAGTGGTTGATGCGCTTGCCGCCTGGCTCCAGGGATTTCCGACCAAGTCTGCTGATATTCTGGACGCGGCCCTGGTCAAGGTTCCCGAAGACGGGTTCATGATGAAACTCGTCCACGCGATCCGGTTTGTTCTGGGCGATTCAATCGGCATGCGCCAATCGATCGAACGCATTCACTCAGCTTATGACGAAACGCATCCTGCATATGGCTATCTGCTTGGATGCCGCGCATTTTCGCTTGAAGAGACCGGTGACTACCGGCAAGCAGAAGCCGCTGGACGGCGCGGCCTGGAATTTGCCCGTGATGATGCCTGGGGACTGCATGCCGTGGCCCATGTGCACGATATGACCGGTCGCACCGAAGAGGGCGCCGGGTGGCTGGAAAACCATCCTGACGGTTGGGCCCATTGCAACAATTTTGGTTATCATGTGTGGTGGCACCTGGCGCTCATGTATCTGGATCAGGGTGATGCCGACAAGGCGCTAGCGCTTTATGACGCCGACATCCGCAAGGACAAGACAGACGACTACCGCGACATTTCAAATGCTGCCTCTCTTCTGGTTCGTCTGGAACTGGAAGGCGTTGACGTGGGCTCCCGCTGGGACGAACTCGCGCTTCTCTCCGACAAACGGTCCGAAGACGGCTGTAACGTCTTTGCCGACCTTCACTATCTTCTGGCGCTTTTGAATGGCGGCCGCCGCATGGGGTCAGACCGGCTTCTGGCCGGTTTGAAGCAAAGAGCCCAAAGCGAGACAGACATCGGGCGCATTACTGCTGAAGCAGGTCTCCCTACCGGGCTTGGACTGGAGCAATATCGGAAAGGCAACTACGCGTCAGCATTCTCCTTGTTGACTTCTGCGAGGGACAACGTGCATCTGATTGGCGGTTCGCACGCCCAGCGCGATGTCTTTGAACGGATCATGATTGATGCAGCTTTGCGTGCAGGTTTTTCAACTGACGCAGAAAGACTGCTCAAGAGCCGCAGTCACAAGCGCGGCGCGCTTGACCGTTTTGCAGAACAGCGTCTTGAGGTTTGTGACAAGATGCATCGTGCTCAACTGGTGATGGAAGATGAGAGCCTAAGAGCCGCCAACTCGGTATAAGACTTCCTTTCACATTCTATCAGACTGACATGCCATGGACCTGACGTGAACGCACACCCTCAAACGAAACGCCCCCGCGATCCGCGGCTCGACTTCTTCCGCGGGCTCGGAATGTTTATCATTTATGTAGCCCATGTGCCGTGGAACTGGTGGACCCTCTGGATCCCCGCACGGTTTGGGTTTTCAGATGCCACCGAGGTCTTTGTGTTCTGCTCCGGTATGGCATCAGCACTTGCCTTCGGAAAAATCTTCGATTTACACGGCTGGGGCATGGGCGCGGCCAGAATTGCGCATCGCATGTGGCAGGTGTACTGGGCCCATATCGGCCAGTTCCTGATTATCGCGGTCGGCCTGGTGATGATCCACGAAAGCGGTTACCTCACTCGCTGCTGTGACCTGACACAGGATTACGTCGTTTCACTGAACCTCTGGCACCTGTTCGACAATACAAAGGTTGCCTTGCCAGGCCTCATGACGCTGACCTGGGTCCCAAATTATTTCGATATCCTGCCGATGTATGTTGTGATCCTAGCGTTGATCCCGCTGATCATGCTTGCCTCGCGCGTGTCCGTGGCGGCCGCCTTTGCGCTGTCGATCGGCTTGTGGTTGGCATCCCAGTTCGGCCTGCTCGATCTGCCGGCCGAGCCCTGGCTGAATTCCGAGGGCGAACACCGCAAGTGGTTCTTCAATCCGTTTGCCTGGCAGATGCTGTTTTTCACCGGCTTTGCATTCATGCGCGGCTGGATCCCGGCACCGCCGGTCAACACAAAACTCGTCGTCGCATGTGTAGCAATTGTTCTTGTGACCATCCCCTTCGCTTATTTCCGGGTTTACGGTGAAAACTACGCTGATTTTGTCTGGGCTCGTGAAGTCCGTGCTGCAATCAGACCTCTTTGGGTCAAGACGGAATTCGGCTTGTTCAGATACCTGCATTTTCTGGCACTTGCTTACCTGGCATGGGTCGCAGCCGGAGAACATGGCAAACGCCTGCTAGGCCATGGCGCTCTTTGGGGGCGCTTTGTGAATATCGTTCAAAAAGTGGGTCAGCAGTCGCTTCCAGTGTTCATGGCAAGCCTCGTGATTGCTCAGGCAGCTGCATTGATGCGCGACATGGTCTGGGGCCGCGGAGAGTGGTTGCCACAGGTACTGTCCAACCTGCTCGGTTTCCTCGCCCTGATTGCTGTTGCCTATATTGCATCCTGGTATAAGAGCCAGCCTTGGCGGAAGCCTCCGGCAATGTCATCAGGCGGCAAGCCGAATATACCAAGTTCAGCACCCAACAAGGGCTCGCAGACAAATGCCAGAACCACTGCAGGGACAAAAGAGCCAGCACTCGGCTAGATACATTGCAAACCCTGTTTACGCTTCCACTGGCATTTCAAACAAAAAGGCACCGGTCCACAAGACCGGTGCCTTTTTTGGAATATGCAGAAATAGTGCTTAATGCAAAGCGGCCATTTCAAGTTCTGCCTCAAAAGCATTGGCAACCGCTGCTTCACGGCTGTCAGCAAGCAGTATTGGCGTCCCGTCTGCGTTGAGCAGAGCATAGAGCGTCATATTATCCTGCAGCGGTGGAACATCGGGAAACATTTCCTTCAGGTCTCGCGCCTTGATGGGTTTGATGTAAGCGACATCACCAGTGCCGAGCTCTGTCAGCTCGTCAACGGACATGATGTCCAGCATGGCAGTGTCTGCCCATTCTGGGTTACTTGAATCGTGCATCAGTTATTCTCCATGTGTTGACCGACGAGCGTCTATTCGCCGCTGGAGATTTCTATTTTTTTTATGACACGTTCGGGTTCCGGACGTGCCAGATCGATGGACAGCAGCCCATCTTTCAAATCGGCTCCGAGAATTTCTATTCCCTCGGCCAGTACAAAAGCCCGCTGAAACTGTCGCGCGGCGATTCCGCGATGCAGATACTGCCGGGACTTGTCGTCCACCTGGCGACCACGGATCACCAACTGGCTCTCCTCTACGGAGACATCAAGCTGGTCTCTTGTGAAACCAGCAACGGCTAGCGTGATACGGATGACATCGCCCTGATCGCCGGATTTCGGCAGTCTTTCGATGTTGTAGGGCGGGTATCCGTCATTCGCCGCCTTGGAAACGCGATCAAGCACACGCTCGATATCGTCAAACCCGAGCATAAACGGGCTAGAAAACGCTGACATGCGTGACATCCTCAAAGTCCTTGTCGAAGCGACCTTGCGACCGGACCCTTCTCTAGGCATCCGGACTGGAACCTCACGGTTCCATTCCCTATTAAATATGGCAACTCGTTAATTTTGATTCAAGACAGACTGTTTGACAGGCATCCAGCCCCCGTATTCAAGCATTTATTCACTGGTTTGAACACAATCGCGGGCTTCGCTTCATCAACTTCGCAACCGCAGATACCGCTTGCCGCACGGAAGGCTCATGACGTTCGTCCTGATGCATGACCACCCAACGCTCGGTTCGAAGGCTGTCTATGGGGTCCGAAATTTGTACCAGATCCTGGAAAGCGTCACCCACAAACGTCGGCAGCAACATGCGCGCCTGCCCATTGCGCACGAGCGAAAGCGCCAAGGGTGCCTTGTTCACCGTAATTGTCACTTCATCACCATGGTTTTCCCTGATCCAGGTGCCTGTCGGGTAATGCGCCTCGTCTTCCACAAGACCAATCCATCCAAGCTCCTTGTCCGGAGAAACAGTCTTGGCCTGGTAGACCGCAAAATCCACAGTTCCGACTTTTTGACCTGCAAGCCATTCCTGCTTTGGGCGAGCGTTGCGAATTCCGATGTCGATTTGACGTCTGGCAACGTCTCGAACTCGGACATCTGTCAAAAATTCCGGGACCCAATCGGAAGCTGTGCTCCAAAAATCCGTAACATTGTCGATCAACAGCCGCATCGACCATTCACCAGCCGAAATCCGTATTCTTCGGCGCGTCTGGCCACTTTCCCGCCAGGTGGTGATCGACTGCGCCACCTGCTCCATATCATCAGCCTGCCGTAGCAATTCCTGTCCGGCAACAGTCAGGAGATAGCCACGCGCTTCGCGTTCCACAAGACGGACGTTCAGGCTTTTTTCCAACGAGGAAACACGGCGCCCAAGAGTGGCAGCGCTCACGCCCGTTTTTGTTGCAGCGCCTGCCAGACCTCCCGCTTTGGCGACAGCCAAAAACAGCCGCAAGTCCTCCCAATCAATATTTCGTTTCATTTTTGAAATCTCAATTTCAATTAGAAAACAACATCAAAATACTACTTCATGAGAATATTGGCGTCACGACCATAATTACGATCATAATTGGAACGAGGCGCACCATGCTTATGCCATTTCGTTTGCCCGACGAACATCGAACTTCAGAAAGCCAGCGTGTTTCCCGCGAAGACTTCAGACGGTTTCTCTATCCGTACCACGCGCAGTTCTGGCCAGAGGACATTCCGGAGCACATCATGTTTCAGGAAAAAAACCGGCGCCTCATGCGCGAAAAACGCCGGGCTGCGCTTAGAAGAATACTTCGGTTTGAGTGGCTTCTACAAACCTTCAAAAAACCGGTAAATGAGAATGTTGAACCGGGTGAATCGAAGTCTCCCGAAACAGCTTGTGCAAATTTTGAGGAAATTTGTGACAGCCAAGCTCTGCCCAAACAGAAACGGACGCAATTCCGGAAAAGGGCAACGCTTGATCTTAAGCGCAGCCCTCTTTTGAGTTAATTTGCAGAAGTTTCCAACAATCGGCTGCCGTGCGGATTGTCGATCACCATCTTCCAGTTTCCGTCCGGCTGACGGCGCAAGACGGCAATGGATAGACCCGCGCCATTTACAGTTTTCCCGTCCGGGCCGGTGCCGTTCATCTTCCAGGGGGCGATGTGAACGGCGATATCACCTTCAACGATCACTTCGTGACCTGAATAGGAAAACTTCGGCGACATTGCGTTAAACTGCGTGAAGATCTGGCGGGCAACAGCCCCGTCCGAAACTATCTGTCCTGGTTCAAAAGCGATGCTTTGACTGGGCTCATATGTCTGCATCACGGTATCGATGTCACCTGCTTCAAATGAACTGGTCATCTTCTGGATGACAGTAATTACGTCCTGCTGGTCTTTGGTCATTTCGGTATTTCCTGCTGCTTGTGCTGAGTTTGAAAATGTCAGGCAAAGGGCCGTAAAAACGGCAGCTTTCCAGAAACTGATTGATCTCATTTTTCGTCTCGCTTCTTTCGCAAGGCAAAGCGGCGCCAGTCCCGCCCGTTACCAAGCTGGTTGAAAATCTGTTGTCTGGCTGATTGGGTGGTTAGAGGGTCTGAGCTACATCGGCGGTGACAGTATTTCCGTCAGCGCTGCCCGAATGTCTTCAGGGCACTGGTGATGGGGAACCGAACGCTGAAGTTTGAACGTTTTCAGGCTTTCGATCACCGAGCCGACCTGTTCCCTGATCTCGGGATAGCTTTCCGCTGCCTCGCCCGAGTTCGGATAATGTCCGGCCTGAATACGCCCCATCTTGATTGACGCCGGAAGCCGGCGCGGACAGGAACATTTCGCAGTTACATTGACGACACCACAACGGCGAGACGTAAAGGCTTCAACATCGGCGCGGGCCCGCGACAAGCGCTTGCGATAGGCAGCAGGTGTCAGTTCAAGAATTTCAGAAGCTTCCCCATGGTCCAGCTCGAATATGTCTCCAAGCACATAGGCCAACCGCAAGTCCATCTTCAGACACAATAGCAGGGCCATCGTGCAGGACACCCGCAGTTCGTTGAGCATCAAGGCGTCATCGGGGGCCTTGGGTGGGTCGGCAACCAGTCCGGTTTCAAGGTCGGCGGCAAACATATCGAAGGTCAGCCCCATGTCCCGATCGCGGATTTTTTTGGTGGTTAGCAAGTACCGGACGGCCACACGGTAGACCCAGGTTGAAAATGCGCTTTCCCCCCGAAAGGTCGATAGCTTGGTCAAGACAAGGATCAGGATTTCCTGCGTTGCTTCCTTGGCGTCTTCCGGATTGACCAGGATACGCCGGGCAAGAGCGTGTATCTGGTTCTGCGTTCCTGCAAGAACAGTCTCCAGCGCTGGCTTATCGCCCGCCTGTGCCGATTGCACGTCATCTGCTGTTACGTCTATCACTACCATCTGCGACCCCGTCGTTTGGCTTTCATAGTGTTAGAGCGACTGCCAAGGAAAAGTGTGACACATTTTTTTCATCGGATAGAAGCTTGCGTGTTTCAGCTGGGAACGGCACTGTTCGTAACAGTGCAGATTCTGAAGCCCTCTGACATTTAACATCCTTCAATCACACGAGTTTTTAATGACACGCGACGAGTTTGATACCTTTTGCAAATCCCTGCCCGGCACCACTCACGTCATTCAATGGGGCAATGCGTCGGTCTGGAAAGTCGGCGGCAAGATATTCGCAATCTGCTCAAGATGGGGCGATGGCGACGAGCCTCGCTTCAGTTTCAAGTGTTCCGACATTTCCTACTCCCTGCTTATTCAGGAGGAAGGCATGATCCCCGCACCTTATCTTGCGCGGGCAAAATGGGTGCAGATGGAAGAAGAGGGTGCTCTCAGCAACGAAGACCTGAAGGCTTACATTGTGGCCGCGCACAAGATCATCACAGGCAAACTGACCAAAAAAGTTCAAAAAGAGCTCGGTCTTGCAAGCTGATTTTTCAGGCAAGTGGCGCTCGCTCACGCTGCTGATGCTTGCAGAAGTGGCGGGCATGAGCCTGTGGTTCATGTCTGCGGCTATCCTGCCGGACCTCACCCGTGAGTTTGCCATATCCGATGTGCGCCAGGCAGCCTTGTCCAGCGCGGTCCAGATCGGATTTGTTGCCGGGGCTCTGCTGTCGGCGTTCCTCGGACTGGCAGACCGAATTGACCCAAGACGTTTCTTTGCTTTTAGCGCAATCCTTGCAGCACTTTTCAATGCCAGTCTTCTTGTGGTGGAGCCGGGAGGTGCTGCTTCCATTCTGGCCCGTTTTGCAACAGGGGCTTTGCTAGCCGGTGTTTATCCTGTCGGAATGAAAATAGCCGTCGGTTGGGGCAAGGATGATCGCGGTTTTCTTGTCGGTACACTCGTCGGCGCGCTTACTTTCGGGTCAGCCGCACCTCATCTGCTGGCTTTGCTTGGTGGCGCTGATTGGCGTTGGAGCCTGAGCGTTGCTTCGATTGCGTCCGCGGCAGGCGGCATATTATGTCTGTTCGCAAGTCTTGGACCCTTTCACGCCAAAGCACCGCGCATGCAGGTAAAAGCCATTCTGACGGCCTGGACCAACCGGAAGATCCGTTTTGCTTATGCCGGTTATCTCGGTCACATGTGGGAGCTCTACGCCATGTGGGCCTGGATCGGTGTCGCGCTGACGATCTCCTTTTCTGCCCATATGCCCGACGAGGCCGCAATCTCGCTCTCTCGCCTGATCGCGTTTCTGGCCATCGCCTCGGGCGGAGCTGCCTGCATCATCGCCGGACTTGTGGCGGACCGTGTCGGCAAGGCCAATATCGCGATCCTCGCCATGGTGGTCAGTGGTACAGCAGCACTCGCTTCCGCACTCACTTTCGGCGGGCCGGTCTGGCTGACGATTGTCTGCGTGCTAGTTTGGGGTGCTGCAATCCTGCCAGACTCTGCACAGTTCTCAGCGCTTGTTGCCGACTACGCACCACCAGAGCAGGCTGGCAGCCTGATGACATTTCAAACAGCACTCGGCTTTGCACTCACCTTCCTGACGGTGCAGGCAACGCCGCTTGTTGCGGATCACATCGGTTGGCCAGGCGTGTTCGCGATCATGGCCATTGGTCCGGCGCTTGGGATTATGGGGATGTTGAGGCTGAAGCGGCTTTAAGTTTCGGGAAGCTATAGTTAGGACAATCAATTTGCACTGCACGAAATGAGTATTCAGGGCTAAATGTTAGATATTTTCAATTGGACAACAATGATTTCAATTTTTGTCGGCCTGTCTCTCATGGGAGCCGCAGTGGCAAACTTCGCCAATATTTTTCGAAAAGAAAAAGAAGACAACATTGTATTCAATGCCATCTCCTGGCTTCCGCGATTTGTTCTTACTAGTCTAAGACTCAAACTCACTTACATTAGAATTGCACTGATGAGCGTCATCTTGGGTGTTACCATCGGTTGGTTGAATGTACAGCTCATCGTAATATTTGGTTAGATTGACTTGCCGGTTCCAGACGATGCTTTCCCGGCCAAGCAAAGCGCGAGCCGGGATCTCTTGAGTGGCCAAACAAAGAGTTTTTTCGCGCTAATCGCCGCCACAAACAGGTCCCGGATCTCCGTTTCACTGCGTCCGGGACGGCAATGGGGAAGATGTCAGTCATTTAGCTCAAAGAAAAGCCGCGCAAACCTACCAAGTTTGCGCGGCTATCTTTTTTCACTCAATCGATGCTTTCAGGAAACCGGTGGGCCTAGGCCACCCGAACCTGATCGATGAAGTTGGTGACTTCCGTTTTCAGCTGATCGGCCTGCTCCGACAGTTCGGAGGCAGAGGACATCAGACCGTTGGAGGCCGTGCCGACTTCCTGCGAAGCACTGGTGACGGAGGCAATGTTCGCATTCACCTTCCGCGTACCGTCTGCGGCCAGATGAACGCTGCTGGCGATCTCACGCGTCGCGTCACCCTGCTCTGCCATGACGCTGGAAATTGCCGTCGATATCTCATCGACTGTGCCTATGACCTGCCCGACATTTTCCAGGGATACAGAGGCCTGTTTTGTGGCGGTCTGGATATCCTCGATCTGCTGAACAATTTCTTCCGCAGCGCGTGTCGTCTGCCCGGCAAGCTCCTTGACTTCACTTGCAACGACGGCAAACCCACGCCCGGCTTCACCTGCCCGTGCCGATTCAATCGTTGCATTCAGAGCCAGAAGATTGGTCTGTTCCGCAATTCCGGAAATCAGCTCGATGACTTCGCCAATCTTGTTAGCGGTGTCTGCCAGAACATTCATTTGCGTGTTGGAGTTTCCAACTTCCTCAACCGCCTTTTTCGAGGCTGCCGAAGCGCTTGCCACCTGCTGCGTGATTTCGTCGATTGTCTTCGACATCTCTTCCGTGGCTGCAGCGACCGTTTGCACATTGTTCATCGCTTCGTCAGACGCGGTTGAAACAAAGGATGCTTTTTCGCTGGTCTTTTCCGAAATCGAAGCCATGGACCGGGCGGTCGTGTCCTGCTCCTGTGAGGCAGTGGCAACGGCCTCTACTATGCCGCCGACCTTTTCCGCGAACCCCTCGATGATTTCTTCCATCTTGCGGCGTTCGATCTCTTTTTCAGCGTGCTCGTTGTCCTTTTCAGCCTCAAGGTCGTGTGCTTGCTGCAAACCATCTTTGAAGACTGCAAGAGCACTCGCCATTTTACCGATTTCGTCGTCACGCTCACTTCCCGGGATTTCTGTCGAAAGATCTCCCTTGGCGACCCAGGCCATGGACTTGGTTATGTCGTTGATCGGACCCGACATCCGACGTGCACCAAACAAGACTGCAAAAAGGATAGCCAAACCTGCAATCACCATGCCGATCATGATGTTCTTTGTGTAATAGCCACGAATAGTTTTGAACTGATTGGCGGCCTGGACACCCGCACGCGTTGCGCTTTCTCGCGCGTTTTCGGTAACTGCATTGGGAATTAGCCACCATGCTGCAGCTAACCCAACGATGATTAATACAGGTATTGGAAGTACAAGTTTCCAAACCAATTATTTTTGCTCCGACATAGTCACGCCTCCGGGAATGGTAGTATATTAGGCGTATCTTGATGATATTTGTTTAATTAAATTTTACTTATTACTTAAGGTAATCATATGGTTTATTATGTAATTGTACAATAAAACACGATTTTTACGCATTTAATTTGACCATCATTTAAATTATTCAAGTACTATCGAAGGTTATTAGACTTTTGTCTATACACTCTCCTGCATTAAAAGAGCAAATTCCGAATATCCGTAATCCTTGCCATTGATACGCAATCCAATCGCCTGCGTGCCCTCGTAATATGTCCTAGTGGTTATCGGTTTGATGGGATGTTTTCGCTGAAGGCGAAGTGTGTCGCCAGCGGGGAGTAACATTTTCGTCCACTTGAAAACCTTGGGTGAAAGCCTGCCATTTGCCTTCTTGAAGTGGATGACATAGTCCAGAATGAGTTCCTGTGGCTTGGAACTCTCTGATTGGATTTCGACGGCGAAATTCACACCCTTTCCGTAAAACACTTCGCTTTCCAGGATCTGCGGACCCGTGACTGAAACTTCCGGCGGGTTCAGTCCGAAAGCTGCCAAGGTTGGAGCGTGTCCCTGTTTGACCAGTGACCGACACGCATGACGGACGAGTTTTTCGCGCTTTTTGTCAGCATCTTTCAACCAGCGCTCGGCAATTTCTGCGACCAGGTCGGGATGATCCTTGGCGATGTCATTCAGGTGGTTGGCCACTGACCGGCGCACATATTCTTCCGGATCATCCTTCAGGGCTTCAAGAAGCGGTAAGGTCGGGGTCGGGTCTTCACACAGTTTTTTCAATCGCATACCCCAGGGCAATCGCGGACGCGTGCCTTCCGAAACCAGTCTGCGAACATGCACGCTTGGATCAGACACCCAGGTGGCCATGATCGACAAGGCCTGATGCTGGTTCTCGTCCAGGAATGGGCGAACTTCGAATTCGGCCGTTGCCCGTTTGGTCATTTCCTTGAGCAAGGCAAAGGATTTTTCATAGTCACTGAGCCCACTGTCCGTGACCAGCATTCCAAGTGGCATCATGCCCCACCCGCGGATGCCCCGCTCATCGCTCGCCCGATCAACTTCTGTGTCGGCAACCGGGTGCAGGATTGCTTCAAGCACCGCATATCGCTCATCCAGATCGACGGGCAGATACCTGCCGGTGACGTCAGCGATGTGACGCGCGCGTTGCTTGAGTTCAAGCTTCTCAAGTTCCACAAGGATCTCGGTCTCGTAAGCGCTGCGATCAAAGTCTTTCAGGTGTTTTTCAAGGTGACCGGAAATGCAACGAACAAGGTCCGGTGAAATTTTGTTCTTGAATGGCTCCACGACAGGCATCCTTTTGCGGGTGAAATGAAGACGTCAGGTAAACTGGGAGAACCCGTTCCGAAGACACGAAACGGGTTCAAGCCTTAAAATTGGTGCGTTTGGCGCTCTGGCAATCAGGTATAGGTCGCGAGCGAGCGATACATCGGCATCTCGGCATCCATGTCCACTTCCGACAGATCCATCACCGAGAAGAAGTCCATGCAGACAGGTGACGTTCTTTCAGCCTCGATGACCTTTTCAGCATCGTCCATGCTTTTGAACTGAACGATATCAAGATATTCACCTTCGGAAGTGCGCAATAGCTCACGGCGCAAGACACCCTGCTGCTGGCTGACGAAGTTTTCCTGAAATCGGCTGGACGCTTCGAGCAAATCTTCTTCTGTCTTGCCCGCTGCCAGTTTGATGGGTGCAAGTACAGTGATCGGTTCCGACATTATTGTCTCCTTACAATGGTTGGTGGGAGAACCATATGGATAAATAAGACATTTTGTGTCTTATTAGTTTCATGCCCAAGAGCTCCACAATCGAACGCATGAAACGCCTGGATCTGATCAGCGCCCGGCTCAAGTCGGAAGAAGCGCTGACTGTTTTCGGCCTTTCGGAAGAATTCGGCGTAAGCAGCAGGACCCTGACACGGGACATCCAGATCCTCAGGGACCAGGGCCTTCCGATAGAAGCCGACCGGGGCCGGGGCGGTGGGATCAGACTGCACAGAACCTGGGGCATCGGCCGGGTCAATTTCAGCTATTCAGAAGCGATTGATCTGCTCGTCAGTCTGGCAATTGCCGAGCAGATGAAATCTCCGTTTTTCATGGCCGAACTCGCCCCCATCCGGCGCAAGCTGCTTGCGTCTTTTTCACCACGTCTCAAGGGTGAAATCTCGGACATCAAATCCCGTATTCTTGTCGGCGCGGCAGCCTCTCATATGGTCCTGTCAGCCTTCTCGGAGCCGCGCCAGCCGGTTGTTGAAGTTCTTCATCAGGCATTCGTCACGCGTCAGCATCTGGAGATTTCCTACACGTCGATTGAAGGCCGCACCACCCGACGCACAATAGAACCCCACTACCTGCTGCTCCACAGCCCGGTCTGGTATGTTCTGGCGTTCGATCATTTGAGACAGGACATCCGGACCTTTCGGTGCGACCGGATCGAGAGAGCCAAAATTCAGGAAACAAGGTTCAGCGTCATCGGAATCGATCAGTTCGAGACGACGCTCAAGGACCTCGATATCATTGCCCCATAAAAAGGCCGCCCCGGTTACCCTGGGCGGCCTTTGTGCCTGGCGGCCGTCGTTAGCCGCCACATCCAATTTTGGTCATTCGGCGGGTTTAGTCGATCCGGTGACCCGTGTCCGCGTCAAAGAAATGCACATCATTTACAGCCGCCTTGAGATACATTTTCTCTCCTGGCTCATGATGGGCATGGCTGGATACGCGAACGACGATTTCAGGTCCACCGTCTTCAAAGCTTGCATAGATATAACTCTCCGCGCCGACCGGTTCGAGAACATTCACCGTCACCGCAAGGTTGATGCCTTCGCCAGAGGCCGGGCTGTCAACAACTTCCAGGTGTTCCGGGCGAATGCCGACGGTGTAGCGATCCCTGCCTTTGGTATTGGTACCGGACAACCCGCCACCTGCTTCCAGTGACAAACCACTTCCATCCGCTTTCACATGAAGCAGGTTCATGGCTGGCGAACCGATGAAGCTCGCCACGAAGGTCGAAGCCGGCTTGTCGTAAACATCGATCGGTGAACCGATCTGTTCAATGTTGCCGCCATTCAGAACCACCAGACGGTCAGCCAGGGTCATGGCTTCCAGCTGGTCGTGGGTCACATAGACGCTTGTCGTGCCGAGAGAACGCTGCAGGCGCTTGATTTCAACGCGCATCTGGACGCGTAGTTTGGCGTCGAGATTTGAGAGCGGCTCATCGAAAAGGAATGCGGCCGGCTCGCGCACGATGGCGCGACCCATGGCAACCCGCTGACGCTGCCCACCGGAAAGAGCCCTCGGTTTGCGCTCGAGATAGTCTCCGATTTCCAGAATGCGTGCTGCTTCCTTCACTCGGCGGTCGATCTCGTCCTTGGCCATACCCCGGTTTTTGAGGCCATAAGCCAGGTTGTTGTAAACAGACATATGCGGATATAGCGCATAGTTCTGGAACACCATGGCGATGTCCCGGTCAGCGGGATCGACATTGTTTACCAGCCGGTCGCCAATCTTGATTTCACCGGCGGTGATATCTTCCAGGCCTGCAATCATGCGCAACAAGGTTGACTTGCCGCAGCCCGACGGGCCGACCAGAACAATGAACTCGCCGTCGGCAATATCGATGGAGACGCCTTTGACGGCCTCCACATTGCCTGCGTACACCTTTCGGACGGTGTCGAGAGTAATCGTAGCCATTTAAAACCTCACTTATCGCTCTCGACGAGCCCTTTAACAAACCAGCTTTGGAAGATCACTACGATGAGAACCGGCGGCAGCATGGCGAGAATGGCGAGCGCCATGGCCTCGTTGAATGCCGGGATCTGTGCGCCCACCCACACTTGCAGGATCTGCTTGATGCCGCGCACCAGTGTAAACAGACTTTCATCGGTGGTGATCAGGGTCGGCCAGAGATACTGGTTCCACCCATAAACGAACATGATGATGAAGATGGCCGCGATCATCGTTTTTGACAGTGGCACCAGGATATCCTTGAAGAACTTCCAAGGACCGGCACCGTCTATTCGGGCCGCTTCCAGAAGTTCATCGGGAACAGACATGAAGAATTGGCGGAAGAAGAACGTTCCGGTTGCCGAAGCGATCAGTGGGATGATCAGCCCTGAATAGGTGTTCACCATGCCCAGCGACTGGACAATCTCGTAGGATGGCAGGATGCGTACTTCAAGCGGCAGCAGCAGCGTTGCGAAGATTACCCAGAAACACAAGGAAGCCATTGGGAAACGGAAATAGACGATCGCGTAGGCCGCAAGCATCGAAATGACGATCTTGCCGATGGCAAAGCCAAAGCCAAGGATCATCGAGTTCTTCAGCATGACAAAACCGTCAACTTCCTTGGTGAAGCCACCCGCCTGAAACAGAACGGTTTCATAGTTTTCCAGGAATTTGCCACCCGGAGCAAACTGAACGCCTTCCTTGTAGATCGTAATCGCGTCATGCGTACTGGTGAAGAAGGTGATTGCAACCGGTGCCACCATGAAGAAGACACCGGCGAGCAGGATCAGATGGTCCCAAATCTTGAGTTTGTACATAGCCGCCCCCTTACTACGTGTAGTGCACGCGCCGCTCGATAAGGCGGAACTGAATGATTGTCAGGATGAACACCATCGCCATCAGGATAACGGACTGGGCGGAGGAACCGCCGAGATCGTTGCCACGGAAGCCATCGAGATAGACCTTGTAGACAAGCGTCACAGGGTTGTTGCCCGGCTCGTTCTTCACGATCACATCGATGATGCCGAACGTGTCGAAGAAGGCGTAGGTGATATTGATGATCAACAGGAAAAACCCTGTTGGGGCCAGCAGTGGGAAGGTAACTGTCCAGAAGCGGCGCATCCCAGAGCGGCAATCAATGCTGGCCGCCTCCTGGACCGACTTGGAAATCCCCTGAAGACCTGACAGGAAGAAGATAAAATTGACCGGGATCTGTTTCCAGACCGCAGTGGAGACCATGGCAAAACTGGTGTCGAAGTAGTTCACGCCGATCTGCATCTTCCATCCGAACATGGCAAAGAAGTCTACGAGCGGACCGACATGCTGGTCGAACAGCAGAACACCGATCAAGCCGGCAACCGGCGGTGCCACGGCGTAGACCCACATCAGCAGGGTCTTGTATGTGGAAGATCCCCGTAGAACCTTGTCGGCTTTCACAGCCAGCAATAGCGCAATGCCGAGTGACAGGAATGTCACCAACGTGGTGAAAACACCAGTGAAGCGCGCCACACGGCCATAGTCGGATGACGTCAGCATGTCCGTGAAATTTTCGAACCCGACAAAGGTCGATCCAAATCCGAATGGGTCTTCAAGATAGAAGGATGACTGAACAGCTTCTGCGGCGGGCCAGAGGAAGAAGATCGTCACGATGGCCAACTGCGGCAGGAGCAGCATGTAGGGAACCCATCGGGACTGAAACTGAACTTTTTTCATTACGTCACCGGGTACGGGAATAGCGGGCCACCAGTAAACCAGTAGACCCGCATCCACTCAAGGAAATGGGGGCGCCAAGCGCCCCCATAAGGGGTAAATCAGTGCAGATTAGTTTCCAATGGTCTTGGAGAAACGTCCCAGAAGCTTGTTGCCATCGGCTTCGATGGTTTTGAAAGCGTCTTCGACAGTGGTTTCACCAGACATCAGCTTACCGTATTCGCGGTTCATGACGTCGCGGATCTGGACGTAGAAGCCCATGCGGTAGCCCTTGGTCCACTCACCACCCGGCAGGGTCAGCTGCTTGATGCCGATTTCAGCAGCCGGTGCACGATCATAATGACCATCTTTCTTGGCCAGATCGTATGCAGCGTTGGTGATCGGCACATAACCGGTTTCCTTGTGCCACATGTACTGGACTTCAGGAGAGGTCAGGTACTGGAAGAAGGAAGCAACACACTTGTTTTCTGCATCCGGCTTGCCGGACATGGAGAACAGGGCCGCACCACCGATGAATGTACCGGTACCAGCGCCGTCAACTGCATCCCAGTAAGGCAGGTAGGTTGCGGAGAACGGGAAATCTACGGTTTTGGAAATACCGCCGAAGGAGCCCGAAGAACCGAGCCACATGGCAACTTTGCCTTCGTTGAATGGGGTCTGGTTATCGCCCCAACCAGTGCCGTAGTAACCAAACAGACCATCATCCAGCCAGCCTTTGACGGCGGTGAAGTGATTTTTGATCGGCTCACCGAAAACCAGCGTGGTGTCTTTTGCGCTGTCGTAACCGTTGTTGTTGGTTGCGAACTGCAGGTTATGACGAGACTTGAAGTTCTCGGTGAAAATCCACGGAAGGTGAGACTGAGCAAGCGGCACATAACCGGCTTCTTTCAGCTTCGGTGCGATTTCGGCGAACTCTTCCCAGGTTTTCGGAGCTTCAACGCCAGCTTTTTCCAGAGCATCCACATTGTAGTAGAGAATCGGTGTGGAGGAGTTGAACGGCATGCCGATCATCTTGCCGTCAGTGTCGGCGTAGAAGTAGCGAACACCGTCGATGTAGTCTTCAATGTTGAATTCAACACCTGCATTTTCCAGGATGTCCTGGGCAGGGATAACAGCACCTTTAGCACCAATGATGGTTGCTGCGCCCGCATCGAACACCTGCAGGATGTTTGGCTGTTCACCGGCACGGAATGCGGCGATACCGGCTGTCAGGGTCTCTTCGTATGTACCCTTGAAAACTGGTGTGATCTGGCAGGCGCTCTGAGAATCATTGTAGCCGTTGGCAATGTCGACGACGACTTCGCCCAGACGGCCACCCATGGCGTGCCACCAGGAAATATCGGTTGCCGCATATGAAGCGGAGGAAGTGCCCAGAAGGGCGGCCGCAGCAACAAGGCTGGCGACTGTCTTACGATAAGCCATTTTTATTTGCTCCCATCTCGAAGGGCATCAAGGCCCAGTCTGCAGTTAGTTTTCCAGGTGCCGAAATGGCCTTATCTGCACCCGAAACGATTACGCCTGCGTTTCGTATTGTTTTCATATGAACGTTATATGACGCTCATATGAACATTAAAAGACGCCTTGACCGCGTCCGCAAGAGGGAACTGACCAAAATCTGAAAAACTTGATCGTTATTCGTCTAATTGGGGTATTTTTTTGGTGTTGCAGACTCGATCAAGTACAGCTTGCGCCTGTACTTCCTCCCTACCGGATCAGTTTACCATTGGTAAGGTCTGGCTTCCGATTCAAATTTTCCCGGTTTGAGAAATTCAATAGATTCGCACCAAAATCACTGATCTGTAGCCATTTAACCTATTGAAAATTATATAGAATAACAAACAGAAACACCTTGAACCTCTGCCAATTCAGGGCACATGCTTTGTCAAACAGGAGAGTTCAGTTAAGCTTTGCCTCTCTTTTCATGGCAGTTGCGCTTCATGTCCTTACCGTTTTCAACCATCTACCCGCCGAAACACGCCCGCGCGCATGAAGTGTGCGGCGAAGGTGGTCTGGTGTTTGCAGCAATATGCGCCGGCCAGGCCAAAGGGCCTGTGGTCTGGGTGTCGGAAAGCTGGCAGCCGCCGATCAACCCCGAGGGGCTTCTGCCTTATTGCGATCCCGGCAAGCTTCTGGTTACGCGGGCAGACAGTCAGCTCAACGTTCTGGCCAGTGTGGAAACCGCCCTGCGCTCGGGCGCGGCAAGCACGGTGGTTGCAGAAATCAGCGGCAATATCGGCCTGACGGAAGGCCGGCGCCTGCAATTGGCTGCTGAAGCCGGACGTACAACGGCCCTGCTCGTTATCCCGGAAGGCGCGGGCAGCAATGCAGCTGAAACCCGTTGGCGCTGCAATGGTGTTGGGTCCGACCACCACCCTCGTCAAAAACACTCTGCTCAAAACTGCCACGACTCGACTCATTGGCGCTGGTCGCTTATAAAGAACAAAACAGGAACATTGTCAGATTGGGTTGTTCGTTGGGATGCAGCGGCGCATCGTATCATTGTGGTTTCCGAGGCTGGCCGCTGAGCGTTCTCTGCGCGCCAATCCTGTCGACGCGCCTTTTGCCCTGACCCTTTTCGACCGAAACTCGGAGCGTATCTACGACCTGTGCCCACGGGCAGAACAGCCCGGCCTGCAACGGGGCATGACGCTGGTCCATGCCCGCAGCTTCTGCCTTGATCTTCTGACACGGCCCGCGAACCCGGATGCCGACCAGCGCTTTTTGAGGCTGCTGGCCAGGTGGGCGACCCGCTACTGCCCCTGGGTCGGGCTTGATGGGCGAGACGGGCTTTTTCTCGACATCACCGGCTCTTCCCATCTGCTGGGGGGCGAAGAACCGCTGCTGGATGACATCAGGGCCCGATTGACCCGTGCGGGCCTGTCGGCCTGCCTCGGCCTTGCCGGTACGCCGGGGGCGGCCTGGGCGCTGTCCCATTTTGCCGAAGGCATCGCGAAACCCGAAGAGACCCTCTCCAGGATCGCCCCCCTGCCGCTTGCCGCCCTGCGCCTGCCCCAGGAAACCTGTACCAGCCTGGAACGCCTCGGGATCGCGACTATTTCTGAGCTTTACAATCTCCCCCGGGCCACCATTGCACGGCGCTATGACCGGGATGTCCTCCAGCTCCTTGACCAGGCCCTCGGGGCAATCGGAGAACAGATTTCTCCTTTGAAAGATGAGCAGAATTTTGCCGTCCGCATCACCCTGCCTGATCCGATCGGCCTTCTGGACGATGTCATGGCGGGTACGCGGCGCCTGCTCGCTCATCTCTGCAAGCAGCTGGACAAGGCGCAGAAGGGCGCGCGCAGCCTCAGGCTGACCTTTCGCCGGGTGGATCAGGAAAACCAGTCCGTCGAACTCAAGCTTGCCCGCCCAATGCGCGATGCAGAGCGAATGCTGGCCCTGTTCGAGCGCGGGGTGAGCACGGTTGATGCAGGCTACGGTATCGACATGATCCGCCTGGAGGCGATTGAGATCGAGCCTCTCGGCATGCGCCAACTTGACCGCACGGAGGGCAAGGAGAAGGACAGCGCCGCTGATCTCATTACCCAGCTCGGCAACCGGGTGGGCCTTGAAAACATCCTGCGTTTTGCCCCCGTCGACAGCCATATTCCGGAACGCAGTTTCAAGCTCGTGCCCGCCGCCTACAGCAGCCCCGTCCACTCCTGGCCCCATAAACGTCCCCGCCCCCTGAGGCTGTTTCCACCCGAGCCGATTACCGGAGACGGACCGCAACCGCCCACGCGCTTCCGCTGGCGGGGCCGCTCCCTGACGACGGTCGCAGCGGAAGGCCCGGAACGGATCACCCCGGCCTGGTGGGAGGATAACGACAGCTGGGTTCATGGCCTCAGAGACTACTGGCGTGTCGGCACGCGCCAGGGCCAGCGGCTCTGGCTGTTTCACACGCCCCAAACCCCGGGCTGGTTCGTGCAAGGGGAGTTCGGCTGATGAGGTTTTCCGTTTTTTACAACCAGGCGCTCCACACCCACTGCGCTCTCCCGGACCTGATCCGTGACCTGCAACTCCCCCTCCCGGTAAAAGGCCCCGGATCTCTCTACGTTCGTCCGGGGAGGTATCAAAATATTTGCTGGACAACATCAACTTGTCGCCCTCGCGAAGGTAGGGATGACAAGCGGAGAGAACATCGTCGTCCCGGCCTTGAGCCGGGACCTCTTCGGCAGACTTCCACAGACAGGCCCCGGATCTCTCTATGTTCCTCCGGGGAGGCGGCAGCGGATGGACAGATGGGTTGCCACCCTTTTCCATTCTCACACCACCTCTTGGTGTCACCCCGGCCAAGCACAAGCGCAGAGCCGGGGCCTACTCGCTTGCCTGCTTGTCAAAGCGGACGGTTCTATTGGTTCTGGAAGCTCCTCTCGCATTACTCTGGAAATGAGTGGGCCCCGGATCTCGCTCCGCTCGCCCGGGGTGACATCTGGGTATTTGCCGGACGGCCTCAGCCTGTCGCTCCTACCTTCGTAGAGATGACAAGGGAAAGGGGTGCCAATTACCACTTTCGTCATCCCATGGCTCGACCATGGGATCCATGCCGCTTCATTTTCCCCTGCACTGATCCTGCGTGTGGCATGACCACGGCGTCGATTGCAGGGTCAGGCCCTGCAATGACGACTGGAAATGGGAGCCACCCATGACCGCGCCCATTCTCCCTGACGCGTTTTATCCGGATACCGCACGCTATGCGGAGCTGTGTGTCACCTCCAATTTCTCGTTTTTGCGTGGTGCCTCGCATCCGGAGGAAATGGTAACCCGTGCCGCATCGCTGGGCCTGGAGGCGATAGCCATTACCGACCGCAATTCGCTCGCCGGAGTGGTCAGAGCCTATTCCGCACTAAAGGAGATCAAGCGGACGACTGAGGAAGGTGTCCAGATACGCTCCCATTCGCAGATCGACAGCTCCTCCCGGCAAGAGACGAACACGTCCCCGCCCCTTGCCGTCCAGCTGACACAGAAACTGCCTCGCCTGATTGTCGGTGTGCGGCTGTGCCTGCAGGACAGTTCGCTCGACTGGGTGGCGCTGCCGACCGACCGCGCCGCCTATGAACGGCTCAGCCAACTGCTCACCCTCGGCAAGCGGCGAGCGGAAAAGGGCGATTGCCACCTCAACTTTGCCGATCTCCTGAACGCCTCAACCGGGCTCGTCCTGATCGCCCTGCCGCAGCCCAGGCAGTCTGATCCAAAAACTCACGCAGCTCAGGCATCTCAACTCCAAACCGGCTTTTGCGAGACGGCTAAAGACCACATCCGTACGCTGCGCCAGGAAGCGCCGGGACATGTATTTTTGGGCGCGGCACCACGTTATGACGGCACCGACCAGGCCTGGTTTCGCCTGTGCGCCCAGACCGCCCATTCGTTGGCGACACCAATGGTCGCCATTGGCGATGTGCTGATGCACCATGCCGGGCGGCGGCGGATTGCCGATGTACTCACGTGCCTGCGCGAAGGCTGCACCATCGACCAGATCGGCACTCGCGCCCTGCCCAATGGTGAACGGCGTCTCAAGTCCCCCGACGACATGGCGCGGCTCTTCCGCCACCATCCGGCGGCGCTACGGCGAACCCTGGAAATTGCCACCCGCTGCAGCTTCGACTTGTCCGAACTCTCTTATGAATATCCGGATGAGATCTCGGGAGGTGAAAGCCCGCAGGACCGGTTGGAACGCCTCACCTGGGAAGGACTTGAAAACCGCTACCCTGCGAGTGTTCCCGACCATGCCAAGGCGCTCGCGGACAAGGAGCTGCGGCTGATCCGAAAACTGAAATTTGCCGCTTACTTCCTGACCGTTCACGACATCATCCAGTTTGCCCGCAGCCGGCAGATCCTGTGTCAGGGACGTGGGTCGGCAGCCAATTCCATCATCTGTTATGCACTCGGCATCACCGATGTCGGCCCGGAAACCATCACCATGGTCTCCGAGCGTTTCATCTCCGAACACAGGGGCGAACCACCGGATATTGATGTCGATTTCGAGCATGAGCGGCGCGAGGAGGTGATCCAGTATGTCTATGAGAAATACGGGCGTCACCGGGCCGGGCTCTGCGCCACGGTGATCCACTTCCGCACCCGTGCCGCAATCCGCGAGGTCGGCAAGGTGATGGGGCTGAATGCGGACGTCACTGCCGCGCTTTCCGGCCAGATCTGGGGCAGTTCCAACAAAGGCCCGGAGGAAACGCGCGTCAAGGAACTCGGGCTGGATCTCACCAACCGCCGGGTGATCCAGACCATCGAGCTGATCCGCGAGATCATCGGTTTTCCGCGCCACCTCAGCCAGCATGTCGGCGGCTTTATCATCACGCAAGGCAGGCTCGATGCGCTTTGCCCGATTGAAAATGCCGCCATGGAAAACCGCACGGTAATCGAATGGGACAAGGACGATATCGACGCGCTCGGCATCCTGAAGGTGGATATGCTCAGCCTCGGCATGCTGACCTGTATCCGCAAATGCTTCGACCTACTGGAAACCCATCACGGCAGAGAGCTGACGCTCGGCACCGTGCCGCAAAAGGACAAGACCACCTATGACATGCTGTGCAAGGCGGATGCGATCGGTGTCTTCCAGGTGGAAAGCCGCGCGCAGATGAACTTCCTGCCGCGTATGCGCCCGCGCGAGTTTTATGACCTTGTCATCGAAGTGGCGATTGTCCGCCCCGGCCCGATCCAGGGTGGCATGGTGCATCCTTATATCAACCGGCGTCAGGGCAAGGAGCAGGTGACTTTCCCGTCCAGGGAACTGGAAGAGGTGCTGGGCAAAACGCTCGGCGTGCCGCTGTTTCAGGAACAGGCAATGCAGATCGCCGTAGTCGGTGCCGGTTTCACGCCTTCGGAAGCCGATAAACTGCGCCGGTCCATGGCAACCTTCCGGCGCATGGGCACGATCGGCCAACTCCGGGACAAGTTCATTTCCGGCATGCTGGAACGCGGCTATGAGCTGGAGTTTGCCCAGAGCTGTTTCGGCCAGATCGAGGGTTTCGGCGAATACGGTTTTCCGGAAAGCCACGCAGCAGCCTTTGCCATGCTGGCCTATGTCTCGGCCTATCTGAAGTGTCACTATCCGGCGGAATTTGCCTGCGCGCTTTTGAACTCTCAGCCGATGGGCTTTTACGCCCCGGCGCAGATCGTGCGGGATGCGCGCGAGCATCAGGTGGAGGTGCGGCCGATCTGCGTCAACACCAGTTCGTGGGACAATACGTTGGAGCGACGCAGCGACGGCGCATTGGCCTTGCGTTTGGGCTTTCGCCAGATCAAGGGCATGCGGGAAGAGGACGCCGACTGGATCGTCGCGGCGCGCGGCAACGGCTATCCGGACACGGAAACCCTGTGGCTCAGGACCGGCATTGCCTCCGGCACGCTGGAGCGGCTGGCTGAAGCGGACGCCTTTGCCGGCATGGGATTGAGCCGCCGCGCCGCACTGTGGCAGGTCAAAACCATTCGCAGTCCCAAACCGCTGCCGCTCTTTAATGATCCGATTGACGGCGAGGCTATCTTTGAACCCGATGTCCTCCTGCCGTCGATGCATCTGGGACAGGAGGTGGTGGAGGATTATCTGGCCACTCGGCTTACCTTAAGGGCCCATCCGATGGAACTGCTGCGTCCGCATATTGCCGGCCTGACTCCGCACGACCAACTTGCCCGCTTGCCCGACCGGCGGCCTTTGCGCGTTTCCGTCTGCGGCCTCGTCATCACCCGCCAGCGCCCCGGCACCGCCTCCGGCGTCATTTTCCTGACGCTGGAAGACGAGACCGGCGTCAGCAACGTGGTCGTCTGGCCGAAGATGTATGAAAAATACCGCGCCGCCGTCCTAGGTGGCCGCCTCCTGAAAGTCCGTGGCCGCCTGGAGCGTGAAGGCATTGTCGTGCATCTGATCGCCGAACACATCGAAGACTGCTCCCCGGAACTCGCCCTCCTCGGCCACCCCAATGACGACGCTCTCGGCCAAACGACGGCAAAGACCGACGAGGTACCGGTTCACCTGAAATCCGAAACGCCCAAACCAAGAGCAATGCACCCGCGCGACCAGGTCAAGAAGCTGTTTCCAAGCCGGGATTTCCATTGAGGCTGTCGTGAGACTTTTCCTTGTTCTCAAATCTGCAGGCAAACCGGACAACGTCCACCCGCACCAGCAATCCGCACCATGCATACGCCCGGCGCAAAATCTCTCGCTATGGAAAAGCAACGGCATGAATGCCATGGTTGAACCACGGCATGACGAAGATGGATAGTCTTGCCGAACACACGCAATGCCGGGGTAGTCGTGAATGATACTGGAAAACCAGAGACAATGGTGGCTGCTGGCGGCGATGAGCGGCGTTCTCGGGCTCATCGTTCTGGACGAAACAATTGTCACCGTGTCCCTGCCCACCATCACCAAAGACCTTGGACTGTCCGTCACGGCAGCCCACTGGGTGATCAATGCCTATCTCATCAGTTTCACCTGCACCGTCGCGATTGCCGGGCGCTTTGGCGATCATTTCAGCAGACGACACTATTTCACCTCAGGCGCGGTCCTGTTTGCTCTTGCGTCGGGTCTCGCGGCACTCGCGACTGACGGCGCCGTGCTGATCGGCGCCCGCGCACTTCAGGGCGTTGCAGCTGCACTCATCTTTCCCACATCAATCGCTCTGATCACCACGGCCTTTGCCCCGGAAAAGCGCGGCGTTGCTTTCGGCTATCAGACAACGGTCGGTGGGATCTTCATGTCGACCGGGCCTCTAATTGGTGGATTGCTGACAGAGACAGTCTCCTGGCGCATGATTTTCTGGATCGGAATACCTGTTGTTCTGGCGATTGCCGGCATGCTCTGGTGGATCTGGTCGCCCAACTATGACGCCAAGCGCAAGCAATCGTCCGCCCCAAAGACGCGCATGGATATCGCAGGGCCCGTCTATCTCGTCGTGTCACTGCTTGGCCTGGTGGTCTGTGTCATGCAAGGACCTACCTGGGGCTGGCTGTCGCCCATGACCATCGGTCTTTTTGCTGTTGGCTGTGTGATGCTGGCGATGTTCTTTTCCAGGGAGCGGACCCACTCTGCTCCGCTGCTTGATCTATCTCTTCTGAGCATCCCGGAATTCAGGGGCGGCGTGATGATTTTCGCGATCTTTCAATTCGAGAAAATCACGATGTTCGTCTTTGTGGCCCAGTTCTTTCAGGAGGTTCTGAAAACCTCGCCGATCATGTCAGGCGTGGCTGTTTCACTTGCCATCCTGCCGACGCTCGCAACGTCCATCCTGATCGGAAAGTCGGTAGACCGGCTCGGCTCGCAAACTGTTCTGGTTCGAGGCGTCGTGATCCATGGTGCCGCCATCCTGCTTTTCGCGCTTGCAACGCTGCAGCACAACTATTTTCTGGCTTTCCTGCCGCTGATTTTATGGGGGGCATCGATGCCAAGTATCGCCATTCCCACCCGCCGCGCGCAGATGAACAATATCCCGCTGGACAAACAGGCTCAGGCCAGTGGCATCAACCTGACGATCCAGATGTTCGGTGGCAGCCTTGGCCTTGCTGCGTGCAGCGCATTTCTTGCCGAAACCCATAGCTATGTTCTGGTGTTTGCGATGATCGGCGGCATCACATTGCTGACGGTTCCAGTTGCCAAACGGCACATTGAAGGAAGGAAGGTGTCATAAACTCCTGGGCCTACGCACTCATTTCATGAGCTTCGGCGGCCATCTTGATGAGTGTGACCCGGTCGATTTTCCCCGTCGGATTAAGGGGCATGTCCGTCAGAAACCGGATTTCCTCTGGTGCCTTGTAGCCAATGCGTTCACGCGCAAATTCAATCAACTCGGTCTCGCTGGGTGCGTTGTCCTTAAGGCTGACGACGTAGGCACAGATAATCTCGCCGTGAACCAGGTCCCGCACACCAATTGCAGCTGCAACCGCAATATCCGCATGATCCAGAAGGGCGTCTTCAACTTCTTTCGGGAAAATATTCGAGCCATCGTGAACGATGATCTGCTTCTTGCGTCCGCGAAAATAGAGGTAACCGTCATTGTCCGCACGCATCACGTCCCCGGTGTCGAACCAGTCTTCGCGAAACACGTTTTGCGTTGAGGCGTCATCCTGCCAATAGCCAAGCATACGGCTTTCGCACCTGACCCAGACCACGCCATCCTGACCCGGTTTGAGTTCGCTGCCTTCGGCACTGCGGACCGAAACAGCAATTCCGGGAAGCGGTCGACCGGCGGATCCGGGGATAATGCGCCCGGATGGTGGATTGAGGCTCGCGAGGCCAATTTCCGAACAACCCCAGCCCTCGTCTATCACGAGGCCGGTCAGATCGAAGAACTCGTTCACGAGTTCAATCGGCACCCGGTCGCTACCGGAACGCAACACACGGAGCGCTGCAAAATCATCGTGTGTCGCATGACCGTCTCTTATCAGCCTGAACAGCGCTGCGGGCAGGATCGCAAGGATTGTCGGTTTTTCGTCGCGAAGCAGTGTGATGACCTCGTCAGGCGTGAGGTCACGCGCAACAACCGCCCTACCGCCAACCGAGAGTACCGCAAAGGAAAAGATCAACCCGCCAATGTGGGATATTGAGGACGCCGGCAGAAAAATATCCGTCTCGTCCATCTCGAATCCCGCAGCCACACTGGCAAAACAGTGGGCGATCGATTTACGACTGTGTGTGACACCTTTTGCAGGCCCCGTACTTCCCGAGGTGAACATGAGGAAAGCCGGCGCGTCGGGAGGCTCAACGGGGCAGACCTCAACCGTTGCCTGGGTGGTCATCAGATCTTCCAGTGCAGGCTCATCCGCACCACCTCCTGCTTCATAGCAGATCGGCTGGACACCCGAATGATCTTCCAGTGCTTTATCAACATCGGCGCGGCGCTCGTCATGGAAGAGGATGAAAGAGGTCTCGGACTTTTTCAGCGCATGCTGAATTTCGAAATGCGTGTACCGATAGTTCAGTGGCACCGCCACATAGCCACCTTTCATGCACGCCAGATAGTGGATGAGCAGAACGGCGCGGTTGGGCATCAACGAAGCAATCCGGTCACTCGGCCTCAGGCCCAAACCGCGATACCCAGCACAAAGTCGGCTACTGGCCTCCTCAAGCTCACGGAAGGTCCAACGCTGCTGCGTGGAGACAACAGCGTCCGCATCCGGATGCAGGCTGAGGCCGGCTGTCAGGAGGTCTTCAAGTGCAACGAAACGTTCGAGCGGTCCGCCCTCAATTGGCATGGCAATCTATCTCCCGGGGCGTCATATCGACGTTCTAAAAACCGCCCGGTGAGATTGTTCAGTCACCACTTTGCCTTGTCAACTTGAATGCTGCGAACGACGCAAGGCCGGTTGTGACCATCGAGCAACCCGAGTTTTGAAATCCAGAAGGCAATGATCATCCGGGGCGAAGTCTGTGGCATTTACCGCCGGGAGAAGGCAGAGACTGACGAAGCCCTGATGCACCTCCGACATCGGAGGCGCATCAAATTTGTGCCTCAAGCCGCCTTGGTGCGGCAGAGGCAGCTGGCCCGGATGGGTATGTCCGCGCGTGCCACGGCCTGATCGAGCAACGATCTGACATGCGGAAGTTCCGCTGTCTCGCCGCGGCGTTGCAAGCATTCGTGTAGTCCGTGCAGCGCCCACACGTTTCGAGGGTGATGACTGGGACGCGGCAATTTGCCGTCAAGGCCCAAGTCCGCACGATAGACGGCCTCGGCTTCCTCGTATTCGCCAGCATCCATCAGAAGCGCACCCAACGCATGGCGCGTGGGCTGCGGCCAGGACCATGGCTCTTCGTACTCAAGGCTGTCGTCCAGTTCGACCGCCTTGCGAAGATGATCAAGCCCATCTGCGCGACGACCGGCCTTGAAGGCGATCTCGCCGATCATCATTTCTTCAGCCACCGCAAGTACGTCACGTGCCTTATTGTTGAAAAGCATGCGCGTATCGGGAACGTTGGCATAAGCCTCTGTGAAAAGTGCACCAATCGCTTCGGCTTCGGCATGACGGCCCAGGTTGGCCAGGGCCACTGCCTTGGCATAATAAATGAGCGCATTAGTGGTGACATAGAGTTCCTTGTCCTCCGGTTGGACAAGGTCGAGAATTTCTTCCCACATGCCGAAGCGGATATAGACATGCGGTGCGGCTGCCACGAAGGTTTCAAAAATGTCCGGGTAGGAGCGCACCACTTCGTCCGGCACTTCGTCGCGCAGTCGCACAACCGCATCAACAGCAGCAGCCTTCTGGCCTAGAAACATCGCGCCATAGAATGCGAAATGCAGATTGTGGATGCGATAGAGCGCGTAGAAATTCGCCCCTCCCGCGTAGGCTTTGAACCCTTCATCCACCTTGGCAGCAGCGAGGTTGCGATAGAGCACATTCTGGTACTCGCCGCACAGCACATCGATATGAGTAGCCATATGAACGAGATGTCCGGCGTCCGGTACAAGATCCTTCAGCCGGTCGCCGTGACGCAACGCGCGCTCAGGATGCGGCGACATTTCCATCAGGTGAATATACATGTGCAGGAGGCCGGGATGGTCCCACGCGCCGGGGATTTCGTCGAAGGCACGTTCCAGAACCGCCATTGCCTCAACCGTTGAAGCCTCCGGGTTCGGAACGCCTTTGCGGAAATCCCAGAGTTGCCATGCTGTTCGATTCATTAGCGCTTCGGCAAAAAAACAAGCGATATCCAGATCGTCCTTGTTGGCCTCGTAGACCGGCCTCATCGCCTCTGCGAAACCGTCGTTGAACGGCTGGTAATCTTCAATTTCGGGATCTGTAGGATAGCGCGATGCCAGCGCCTCCAAAAGTGCGCGTTCGACAGGTTTTGCTTCTTTGAGAGCCAGTCCTGCATTCAGCGCCTCGTGGGCACGGCCGAGAGCAGGTGCCTTCTCCTCCGGCGTAAATACTTCCCAGGGTTTGTTGTAATTCGGGCCTATCGCATAGGCTATGCCCCAGTGGGCCAACACACAGCCTGGATCGGCTGCCAAAACCTTCTCAAAACACACGATGGCTTCTTCGTGATTATAGGCAAAAAGCCAGACCAGGCCACGATCGAACCAGGTTTGCGCGGTTTCAACAGAACTTGCTGCGCGGCCGTAGGTACCGAGATCAAAATATTCCGACATGAAGCGTACTCCCTCATCGAGCAACAACTTTACATGATTTTGCCGGTTGAGGCGGAGCAGATTACGCGAGCCCAAATCGGGCTGCTGCTGGCCTAGGCGCGTAGCGGCCAGAGCGCAATGGCATCGTCGTGCATCTGATCGCCGAACCCGTTTGACCAATCGCCCAAGTCCCTGGTGCGCAGGTATACTAACGTTTTGGTCGTGTCATTTCGAAAGATGCAACAGCCGAAGATAACAACCACCACATAATCAAGAATACAAAACCATTATCCCACCCTGTCTCCAAAACCACTCCGTTCAAACTCCACAGGACGGGAAATGGGAGCAGCAGCAGAAAGGGGAAACCATTTCCGAAAGCTTTTGCAGAGGGCGGTTTCGCCTGTTACCTGCAGGCGGTCTTCAGTGAGGGCGGCGGACATTGGATAGTCGCCCATCCAGACAGCGATCAAGTCACGGGATGATGCCGTGACAAAGACATTCACATCCTTGCCCGGATCCTGGTAGCACAAATCGATGTCCGCACCGTCGTACACCAGCCACCATTGCCCAAACTCTTTGAGGTCCGGAAACAGAAAACACAAAACCGTTTCACCACCCGGCAGTTCATCGACGTTGATATTGCGCTGAATATCGAACATCAGGAACGTCACGTCCATGTCCTCGGCATCCATGTTGTCCCGCGCCCATCTCATACCCCACACGACGAGCGCCTCGACAACGGATGACAGTTCCTTGCCCGCAGGAGTCAGCCGGTATTCATGCCCTCTCTGGCCGCTCAGCTTGCGCTTAACGATCACACCATTTTCCTCAAGCTCCTTGAGCCTGGTGTTCAGAACTGTCGGTGAAATCCTTGGCAGCCCCCTTTGTAGCGTGGAAAACCGGCTGCTCCCCAAAAGAAGCTCTCGCACAATCAGGAGTGCCCAGGAATCGCCGAGTATTTCGGCGGATTTCGCTACAGGGCAGAACTGTCCGTATTTACGCATCGCGGCACCTCCAGGCCTCAGAATAAGAGTAATCCAGCTAACTACGCAATGAGTAGTTAGATACTATGGCCCGCGCAGTATTTGTCCGACCATCTGCCGCCTAGATTTTCCTTGTCGCCGGAAGAAACCGGCAGAAGAAGGAGAAAAACGTGGTGAAATTTTTGAAAAATATTCTGGAAATCTTCGGCGTCGTTTACCTGCGTTTTCGCATCGTGCCACGTCTCTGGTGCGTCTGGCTTGTCGCTGTGAATGCTGCCAGTCTCTTATTCATTGGCCATATCGAAGCACAGGTCGTGCTTGCCGCTACCGGCATCGCAGTCGTTATCCAGGCCTTGATCTATAACAAGACCGGTTTTACACGCATCCTCGGTAGTGCCCATATCCTGTGGGTGCCGATGTTTGCTTGGATGGCAACACGTCTGGAGACTATCCAGGCAGATCCGATGCTCGCATTGTGGCTGACGGTTCTTTTTGTCACCAATGCTGTCTCGCTCATCATCGACGCAATCGACGCGGCTCGTTACTTTCGCGGTGAGCGGACACCCCACTACAGCTGGGCTGAGACGCAAACCGCTTGAAGGTTCAGGATCTCTGGAAGCGAGGAGGCTGTTTCTGGTTCAACCGTCTCCGGCAAAGCGAAAAGGGTTTTGCTTGCCAAAGCAGCCGCTCACTCACGAAACATTGAGGAAGGTTTCTCTTCTGCTTCGCTGCAAACTCGGAATTTGCCATAAACGCGCTATAATTTCGTATCTATGATGCCCAGAAATATTGGGATGATCAGGTACACCCGCGCCTGTTTGGAGAATTTGGCATGACAACCGACTTGCTTACCCGCCGTTCCTTGCTTGCCGCCAGCGGTGCAATTGGCGGGGCAGCCTTGGCGAGTGGGGTCTCCGGGCTGATTGTTCCTGCGAGTGCAAATGGCGTCGCGCCAACGCGGTCCATGCGGGGCGGGTCCAACAACTACCGGGCTGGAGCGCCGATTGTGAAAAGGATCGGCGGCGGAGGTTTCTGGATGTCAGGCACCGTACGCCGTGCTGGTGATGGTGCACCGCTTGAGGGTCAGCGCATCCAGATCTGGGCTCATACCACCGAGGGCCATGAGCGTGAACAGCGAAGCCACGGGGCAACGCTCACGGACGCAAACGGGGTATTCCGTCTCGAAATGCCGCAAATCGTGCCCGCCTTCGGACAGGCGCATGGCCACCTTGCCTATGACAGTGGCGAGTTTGAAACCGTCTTCCTGCGTCCGCTCATGTCGAGTTCAAGCGACACCAGCCTGGAAGCTCATTTTGTCCTTCAGCCTGCCTGACTGCGTTGGATTTTAGAGATATGCACCGGGCCCGCTCAATCCTGATTTGGGTTGTTCTTACGACTGCTATTGCCGTGCCGATCATAGCCGCAGCAGCAAGCCCGCTGCTCGCATGGCGCCAACCGATCTATATTGCCGCCGGGTTTGCAGGCGTTGTCGCAATGGCTCTGCTCCTCGTTCAACCCTTGCTCGTGGGCGGATATCTACCGGGCCTCTCCGGTCTGCGCGGGCGTCGCATCCATCGCTGGATCGGTGGCCTGCTGGTCGCGGCAGTTGTGGTTCATGTGGCGGGGCTCTGGATCACAAGTCCGCCGGATGTCATCGACGCGCTTACCTTCACATCGCCAACACCGTTTTCCGCCTGGGGCGTGATCGCCATGTGGGCCCTCTTCGGGGCAGCACTTCTGGCCACATTACGCCGCAAATTACATTTGCGACCACGCACATGGCGTCTCGCTCATACGTCCCTGGTGGCGGTGACCGTCACAGGAAGTGTGGTCCATGCCTTGCTGATCGAGGGAACGATGGAAACGGCGTCGAAAGTAGGCCTGTGCACACTGGTCATTGCGGCGACCGTGAAGGTCGTGGCGGACTTGCGCGTGTGGACCATACGGTCGCGGCGTGGGGCGTGATGACTCAATCTGAATGCGCAGGCCTTTCAGCAGCAGTCTTCGTCAGCGGTATTTGGCAGCGGTGATGAACTCTCCAAACGTCTCGCACCAGACGAGAACGGTCGTGTAGTTTTCCACGTCAACACCTTCCGGCACATCAAGCAGGAAGCCTTCGAATGATTTGACATCACCGATCAGTGCCGAGGTTTCCTTCAAGGGCAGAAAGGCGTCTTCATGCTCGACAAATTCACTGACGAGATAGACCTTGTAATCCGGCCCCGGAGCAAGGCTTCCCTGATGGGTGATCTTGGTTGGTGAAACGCTGACCTTGCCCTCTCCCCAGTGAAGGAAATCGCTGCCTTCGAGATCTCGGGTGAATTCGGCTGTATAAAGCGCATCTTTCGCCTGTTGTTGAAGCATCGCTGCATCCGGGGGTTTCGGGGCGATCAAAATGGGCAGGAAGTAAACGCCCAACGCGAAGCCAACGGCAAGCGCTGCTCCATGGGAGATAAGCAACGCAACAAATCGGATCATGAGTGTTCTCTCAATTATCAGGATTGAGTTTCTTCAATTGCCATGAGGCAACCCTTGAGAGAATTAGTATCAATCCAGCTTTTGGAGGGCAAGAAAGCGGCTTGAAAGGTGGCTCCACCCAAGAGCTCCTCTCAATACCAGAACCCTTCCCGTCGCCAAATGGTAAAGTGACCCCGGACGGGTGGCAGCGGGGAACCGCCCAGGATAGTGAATTCCCGTCCGCCCTTGATACCCTTGCCATTGGTCTGTTTCAGGGTGACATATTCGTTGCACTGGGGGCCGCCGCTGGAACTCTGGCACATGTCGATACGTGCGCTCTTGTCGTCGATCTGTTCCCAGACCCAATCGATCAGCGCCACGTGGCCATTCCAGACCATGAAGTCGAGCGGCTTGACGTCCTTGATATCGTCAACGTTGATCTTGCAGACCTGCTCCGGATAGCGCTTCGGCGCGACACCGTGATACTTGTCCCACTCGCCCGTATAGATCAGGAAATTTGCGACAAAGCCAATGCAGTCCATGCCGAAGAAACGATCCTGGACCATCTCCTGCAGCGCGGCACGGTCCGACATCTTGTCGAAATAGATCTTTTTGATCTTTCCCTTTTCCTCGACGTCCTTTGAACCGTCCTTCTCGGCCCGGCCACAGACCTCGACCTTATATTTATCAAGAAGATCCTTGTTCTTCAGCATGAAGTTCCAGATCTTGACGAAGGTCTTGTCATTGCCCTGGCCTTTCAGGGCAAGGTCGATCGCGCTGCCGCCAACAAGCTGGTTCAGGTTTTGCCCGTGGGCGTCCTTGATCCAGCGAAAGTTCTTGTAAAAACTGTGCGCGCTGTCATTGCCGCCGTTGCCCCGATCCTTGCACAGATACTGGCTGAGCTTGACCGGTCCGGCGCTAGTCTGAAGACCCGGTTTGGTAAGAAGATCCACGTAATGATACGGCAGGAAAAAAGACTCGGCCACGTTCACTCTCCTTCAATTGGCTAATTTCAAATTGTCTTAAGTACTCTCAATAGGTCCTTGGTACGGGCCCTGACACTGGGTGTCTGCGGGTCACCGCCCTGCGATCCCAGATTGCAATGAGCGTGGGGGACCCGTCTGTTTCGCAAATCACACATTTCTGTCTTTTTCAGGCCTGCCGGTTCGGCTGCCATAGCCCTTTCGATCCGTTGCTTTCCCGCCGCATTGGCTTTGAACCGAGGTTTTTGGCAGGGACTTGATGTATAGTCCGGCTCAGGTCCGGAACGGCAGATTGCACGTTGACATCGCTTGCCGGAGAATACGCTACTTAGATTTCTGAAACTGTGTCGATTGCTGCCCGGTACTTGATAGCCTACTGTTCTACCTTCGGCTTTGAATGCCGACTTCACCACCTTTGCTCGCGACGCTCATGGAAAAGGATGCGGGCCTGCAGATGTGCTCAATCTGAGGGAGCAAAATCATGACAAAAAATGAATTTGATGAGCGGTCTTTCGACGAGTTTGATGAGGAAATCAATCCACCGCCCGAGGTGACGGATTTCGACAAAGTGGTAGACGAAGCACTGTCACGGCGCGGCTTTCTCGGCGGTGTCATGGCCTTTGGCGCAGGCTCTTTTGTCTTAGGCACATCGGCTTTCACCGCTGGCGAAGCTGCGGCCCAGGGATCCCGTCTGGGGTTCACCCAGGTTCCGGCCAATGCGATGGATACCATCACGGTGCCTGACGGATATTCCAGTCAGGTTGTGGTGCGCTGGGGCGACCCAATGTTCTCTGGCGTGGCAGATTTTGATCATGCAACGCGCGGTACAGGTGAAAGTCAGGCCGGGTCCTATGGCGACAATATCGACGGCATGTCCCTTTTCGAACTGGGCGACGCGTCTGTTCTGGTCAACAACAATGAATATACCAACCGCAAGGTCATCTGGGGAAACCGGCCCGAGGGCAAGGCAGAGACCGACGACGACGTGCTGAAAGGCATGATGGCCCATGGCGTAACTGTCATAGAAATCGCCAAAGGGCCTGACGGCTGGGCCATGGTCAAGGACAGCAAATATAATCGCCGCATTACGCCTGACACCGAGATGGAGATCACCGGTCCGGCCGCCGGTCATGCCTTGATGCAGACCGAAGCGGACCCCTCGGGCACACTTTGCAAAGGCACCTGGAACAACTGCGGCAACGGACGCACGCCATGGGGAACCTACCTGGCCTGCGAGGAAAACTTCAACGGCTATTACTCTTCATCCAATCCAGATATCGAACGGACTGCCGGGCAGAAACGCTATGGCGTCAACGTCGAAGATTGGGGTTACGGCTGGGCGAAGATAGACGACCGTTTCGATATTGCGAAACACCCCAATGAATCCAATCGAAATGGCTGGGTGGTCGAAATTGACCCTTCAGATCCGAATTCCACTCCGAAAAAACGGACGGCGCTTGGACGTTTCAAACACGAAAATGCCGAAGTGGTGGTCAATGGCGACGGACACATCGTCGTTTACTTGGGTGACGATGAGCGCGGTGAATTTCTTTACCGCTTCATCTCTGATGGCGTTTACGCCGAGGGGGCCGACAATTCGGACCTGCTGGCAGAAGGTACGCTCTACGCCGCGAAATTTCACCCCGATGGCACTGGCAAATGGCTGGCACTGACGCCTGAAACCACCAACATGGCTTCGCCTGCCGAGGTTGTAATTCACGCAAGGATAGCTGCCTCGACCGTCGGCGCCACAACCATGGATCGGCCGGAATGGGTTGCAGCAAATCCGAAGAAGGCCGAGGTCTATTGCGCCCTGACTAACAACAAGAACCGCACGATCAAGACCAACGCAGGTGGTGATGCAACACCGGCAATGGGCCCCAATCCGCGTGCCGAAAATCACTATGGCCAGATTGTTCGCTGGTGGCCGGCAGGTGGTAATCACACAAGTGACAGCTTCACCTGGGACCTGTTTGCGCTTGCCGGAAATCCGACAGTTCATCAAGATGCCTATGGTGGGTCGGTGAACATCAATGACGGCAACATGTTCAATTCACCGGACGGGCTGTTCTTTGACACCAAAGGCCTGCTTTGGATCCAGACCGACGGCAACTATTCAAACGAAGGCGATTTCGCAGGCCATGGCAACAACCAGATGCTGGTTGGCGATCCGGCAACCGGTGAAATCAAACGTTTCCTCGTTGGTCCGAACGAATGCGAAGTAACGGGGGCAGCCATGTCCAGCAACGGCAAGACGCTTTTTGTCGGGATCCAACATCCAGGTGAACGCGGCAATTCGCATTGGCCGGAAGGCGGTGACAGCGTTCCGCGTTCAGCTGTTATTGCCATAACGCGTGACGACGGCCGTCCGCTTGGCTGATTAGGAAAACGCCCCGGCGCAGAATTTTCTGCACCGGGGCGATACACAGTCACATTCATTTTCACATATGTGCCCGATCAACATTTGCTGATTGGCATCAGCCGCGCAGGCGGTGATGCAGGATGATCGGTACGGCGAGTTCTTCCTCGTCGGAGAGATGCCGAGCGAGAAATGCTTCGATGGCTTCAGCTATACCGTGCAATTTACCCACTTCCTCACGGGCCTGCACTTCATCAAGCTGGATCAGCTTGATTGCGCGGTTGGCCACATTGGTGAACCTGTCCAGCACGAAATCGAGCTCCTTGTGGTCCTTCTCCAGGATCTCAAGTCCCGCCTCGAAACGTGGATCGGCTGCGGACAATTCGGGAAAATAGCTGTGATCTTCCCAGCCGTGATGACCGTGGAGGTTCCCCACCAGTGCGTTGCCATAATAGGACAGCCGCGCCGCAAAGTCGTCAGGCTCCCGAGACTTGTCCAGATAATGCTCGGCTTCCGACCGCACCAATGCACCCAACTTGCGGAACATCTGGTGTGCCCCAAGCCAATGCTGCGTCTTATCCTTGAAGCCCGGATGCGCTTCCCAGCTGTCACGAGGATAATCCTCAAGCAGAACACGCATGTTTGCGGGCATGTCTTCGGTACGGATGTCGAAATCGGTCTTCATCGCCATCTCCTTTCCGCACTTATGTCGGGTGGGAGGCGGCGTTTTTCCAGCTTTGCAGATGCAAAGCGGTTATGCGTCAAGTGGTTAGCAGTTCAACGCAAGTAATGTTCCTCGTTCAGAACAGTTCAGACGGCTGCCAGATGTTCCAGACTAACCGAGACATTCAGCTTGTTTCCGTCGAGATCACGAACATAGGCACCGTAGTATTTTGGGTGGTAGCTAGGGTCAGGACCCATTAATTTGGATGAAATGGTAGGAATGAATTTGTTCGGATACGAGGCGCAAAACTTTAGGAAACCGCATGGTTTTCAAAGATTTTCAACGACGTTGCTGAGCAAATTCACCCTATCCCAAAGGGACGCAAAAACGGCTTCGATCTGCTGCGTCAAACCGCTCATCCGGGCAGAAAGCCCGCTTATCGCGCTTTTCCTTGCAGTTCATTGCCGTTTGTTGCGCCATTTCAATCAAATTAATGGGTCCTGACCCTACGTGGTCCAGGCGCTCCTTCGTCTGTGCCACCACAACGCAGGGCCGTCGCATGAAACGCATTTGCGGCTTCTTCATCAGCGGCATAAAACATGACCTGGCTTCCATTGCCGAACGTTGCTTTTTGCTTGTCGTAAGGAACCAAAACAAACAGGGTTATACGTCCGTCCGCACCCGCATAACCCCTTTCCTGCGGCTCGGATAACGCGCACTTCATACCAATCGTCGCCAGGACTTCATCATAGAATTTCCCAGCTGCGGAAAGATTGTTCGTGCCAATACAAACCCCAGAAAGCATCACAAAATCTCGATCAAAGAAAGTCCACTTTTCCGGTCGAAATCTCATAGACCCCGGCGACCGATTTGAGCTTCCCGGCAACGTGCATTTCGGAAAGGATTGGTTCAGCTACAGCCGCTTTTTCCGCGTTGAGCCTGGCATTTTGAGCTATTGACGCAGCCAGCAAGTCTGTTGGATTTTCGGGCATCACGTCATAAACAGCAGGCCGGATCGCGTTGACCAGGCTCGGGATATGGCCAGGAGGCAGAACTTTTTCCTTGATGGACTCGATGGTGGCATCGACCGCACCGCAGGACGAATGCCCAAGAACGACAATGGTTTTGACCCCGAGAACCGCTGCTCCATATTCCAGACTGGCCAGCCCGTCCTCGTTGATGAAGTTACCTGCAACGCGGATGATAAAGAGATCGCCAGGCCCTTGATCGAAAATCAGCTCAGGCACAACACGAGAGTCCGAGCAGGTCACGACGGCAGCAAAAGGCTGTTGCCCGCTCGCACGTTGGTACCTTTCCTTGGAATGGTCGATGTTGATAGGTGCATTCGCTACATAACGCGCGTTGCCTTCCATCAGACGTTGCAGCGCTTCATCCGGTGTTGCCGGCGCGGAGGTACTCGCCTGGGCAAAGCCCAAAGAAGGAGATACCACAGCCCCGGCAAAGGCCAGACCGCCTGCCAATAATCCGCGGCGGTTTATGGTGTAATTTGAACATTTTTCGCACATGGTTCCCCCTTTGGCACCCAATTGACCAGCACTGCAAACCAGGCGCATGACCGGAAGACTGTCACTGCACAAAGACCAAAAGCAAGTAGATTGTTTCGTGGAGTTTTCGGGCGGCGATACGGCCAAATCACAGACAGGCCGAAAAATCATCGGAAGGTGAAACCCCAACTGCAGCTGCAACGAAAAGCGTTCGCACTTCCGGTCCCTCGCACAAGGAAGAGGTCATATTCGCATGCGCGGTACGTCGTTCGGGTCCAGCCGCAGTTCGATCAGGAGCGGCTTGTTACGTGTTTCAATCGCACCGATGGCAATCTCCAGATCTTCGGCTGATTGCACCGCCAGACCTTGCCCGCCGAGCGCCGTCGCCACATCAGCAAAGGAGGGCCAGTCAAACTGGCTGAGGCCCGGGTCCATGCTTCGGTCCAGAAACTGGATATGTTCCGCACCATAGGCAGAGTCGTTACAAACGATCACTATAAGGTCCTGTTTCAAGCGCACGGCAGTGTTGAACTCGTTGATGCCACCCATCATGAAGCCACCATCGCCCGTGAAAAGCACAACAGGCCTGTCTGGAGCGGCAAATCCGGCGCCAATCGCCTCTTGCAATCCCAGTCCAATCGAGCCGAAGTTTGCTGTCACGAGAAAACTGTTGGGATCGGGCGCAGATATTCTGCACCAGACTTCGGTCATGAATCGACCGCCGTCTGTCGCCAGGACCCGGTTTTTGGGAAGCACCTGTTCCAGGCGTTCAAGCGCAAATACAAAGTTGACGAAGCCTTCCTTGACCTTGCTGGCGTCACCCGCCGGATGCGCGGTCAGCACTTCCATGTCCAGTTCTTTGGTGAAGCCGCTGGGTGAAATTTCAGCCTCGTCCAGCCAATAGACGATATTGTCGGCGGTGAGCCCTGCATCGGCGATCAACGCTGCGCTGGCATGGTAGTTTTTGCTAACTTCCGAAACGGTATCATTGACCTGAACAACGCGTTTCCCCTTCATAAGGGCGCCCCTGTCAGTGGTGAAATGGTGCAGACTTGCACCGAAACAAACCAGGCAATCGCTTTTTGCAATCACGTCGTAGGCTGCAGGCGTGCTCAACGTCCCGAAGATATCCATATTGCAGCCATGTCCGTTGAACAGACCTTTGGCCTTGAGCGTCGTTGCAAGCGGTGCTTCCAGCCTGTCGGCCAGCCGGATCAGTTTGTCGCGTGCGCCGATTGCACCACCCCCCGCCAGGATGAGGGGGCGACGTGCCGAAGCGATCATGCCCACAGCTTCATCCAGGTCGTTTCCTTCCGGCACGTAGGCAGGTGCACTAAAAGCCTGAAAGACTTTCTTTTCATGGGCAACCTCCTCCCACATGAAATCGGCGGGCATATTCAGGACGATGGGACGCTTTTCAACCTGGGCGCGGTAAAAGGCATGAGCGACATCGTGCGCCGCAGTCTGGGGAGAGCGGAGCTGTTCAAAACCGGCGCCGGTCACCGTGACCAGTTCACGCTGATCAATGTTCTGCAGGTTTTGAGGGGTCATGACCGGCGTATCACCGGCCAGCAGAACCATGGGAATATGTCCGCGTGCGCCCTCGGTCAGCGCTGTTACGCAATTGGTCAGCGCAGGACCATGAGTAACAGTGGCAACGCCCATCCTGCCCGAGACATGGGAGTAGGCCAGCGCCATCAGGACCGCGCTGCCTTCATAAGAAACCGGGACAAAGTTTGCCCTGCAAGAACGAACATAATGATCAACCATGAAAAGGTTCGCATCGCCCATGAGGCCGAACATGGTGTCGATGCCCTGGTCGAGAACAGCCTGGGCAATCGATTGATAGCAATAGCTCTTTTTGTCCATCCTGATATCCGGCTTTCCGTCGATTTTCCGCAGACCCGGCCCATAGCCACCGCGGTATCTGATTGGACACGCGGGTCAGGCTCACAGTCGATCACGCAATAAGTTACATTTGTAACTATCTGTATTTCAGTTCGCCCTTGAATTCAATTACTTTGGGGATTCAAGCAGCTTGGCTGAATGTCCCACTCAGTAAAAGGTCAGCAATTGGAAAGCAGAGAAGGAACGGCTGGCATACGCTTCTAGGCACGTTTGTCCTGCGTTCGACGCAAGCCAGAGAGCGTATCAATCAAAACCGCAATAAGGACCGTTGCACCGCCGACAAGCGTGAGCAGTCCGACCCTTTCTCCGAAGACCAACCAGACCCAGACCGGTGCAAGAATGATTTCAACGAGCCCAAGCAGGGCAATTTCCGCTGCCGGGACAGACCTGGAGCCAGCAAGGATCAGCAATAGCGCACAGCCCAACTGAAATGCCCCCATGGCCAGACCAATCAAGAGATCTTGAGCTGATACCGCAAGTCCTATACCGGTCACGAATGTTGCAGATGCAGCCACAACAAAAGTCATGCAGCCCCCCACAAGGGCCAGCAGCAACAAATCCGTGGTGCGGCCCCAGCGAAGCGCAACAGCGAAGACCGCCAGGCCCAGCGCCGCAATCAACCCTGCGACATTTCCCCAGAGGTTCCCCCGCGACAAGCCATCACCGACCATGATAGCCACACCGACCAACCCAAGAGCGATTGCAATCCAGGCTTCGGGACGAACACGTTCCGCCAGCAAAACACTGCCGAGAATAGCAGCAAAGAAGGGTGCTGTTGCCAAGAGGAAAAGCGCATTGGCAACAGTGGTGTGTTCGAATGCAACAATGACGCCGCAGGAGGCCAGCATCAGTCCAAAGCCACCACCAAATGCAGCCGGTGTCAGGTGTCTGACCAGCAAATGGAGTCCGCCAGCATTCCGCCATCCGAGTATGCTTGCCATAAACACGATGGTTCCAATTGATCGGTATGTCAGGATTTGCCAGGCGGTTGCTTCCTCAGTAGCGCGAAACCCAAGGCCAATCGTTGAAGAGACGGCCATCCCGAGCGCCACAAGCACAACACCGCGCAAATAGCTTTGGTGGTGCCTGGTTTCTGCAGGATTTATCGGCATCGCCGAGCTCGTCCGCGCCTACCAGTGGTCCATATCGTTGATCTGACAAAGTTCATGACGCACTACTTTGTGGCAATGGACTAATAAAAACTCTTTCAAACTGTAGAACATCGGCGGGTGATTTTGCGAGTGCCGCACTGATTTTGGCTTGGGGCCGGGGTCTCGCGGTCGGGCAAAATGCGTTTCCCGTCATTCCGGACAAGTGAGGCGAGAGCCGAAGGCCGATCCGGAATCCAGATATCAGTGTGAGCCTTGCGAACTCATCTTCTAAATCAGAGCCTGCAATTTGGATCAGGGCGCGTTTCCAGCTCGAAATATGTCTGGATTCCAGATCTACTTGCAGCTTGTGCTGCACTTGTCTGGAATGACGGTGGTCCTATGCAGTGTGAATTTCGTTCAAGACCAGCAGTGCCGTCCCGGACGTGATCCGGGACCTCGGCGTCACAGCTAAAAAAAAGGCCCCGGTTCAAGACCGGGGAAGCCGGGTGTTGTATCGAAATTCAAGAAATATACCTCAGTGCAATCCGCCTGCGCTCTGCTGTGCGAGCAGCGTTTCAACCATTGGGCTAGGCATCGGGCGGCCGGTGAGGAAGCCCTGGACATCGTTACAATCGAGAGCCTTCAGGTGGTTCAGCTGGCTTTCCGTCTCGACGCCTTCGGCGATCACGCGCATACCAAGCTCATGACCGAGGGCAACGATGGCACGGGCAATACCCAGTTCCCGTGAGCCATTGTCGATGTTTCTGATGAATGAACTGTCGATCTTCAGCTTGTTGAGTGGAAACAGCCGAAGTGCACTAAGGCTGGAGTAACCGGTGCCAAAATCGTCCAGCGCGATCCGCACGCCCATATCCCGCAGCCGGTTCATGGTCTCAACGCAAAGATCCGGATCTTTCATCAGGCTGCTTTCGGTCAATTCCAGCTCGAGCTGCTCTGGCGATAGGCCACTTGAGGTCAGCGCTTCTTCTATTCTTTCGATCAAGCCACCGCCGAAAAACTGATGTGCCGACACATTGACACTTACAACCAGATGATTGCTGGATGACTGTTGCCAGAAATTGCCCTGCTTGCAGGCTTCAAACAGAACCCAGGTTCCTAGCTCTGAGATCAGCCCACTTTCCTCTGCCGTTGCAATGAAATCGCCAGGTGGAATACGGCCATGCTTTGGGTGGTTCCAACGTAAAAGCGCCTCAACCCCGGTCATCCGCCCGGACTTCAAGTCAAATTGCGGCTGATATTCCAGGAAGAATTGCTCCTCCCGGATGCCGGTGCGAATGTCCTGGATCAGGCTCAGCTTGAGCGCGTCTGTTTCCGCAAGTGCAGCCGAATAGAACCGGTAGCAGTTTCGCCCGAGAGACTTGGCCTCATACATGGCATCATCAGCGTGTTTCAACAGGGTAGAGGCGTCTTCACCGTCTTGCGGGTATCTGGAAATACCGAGACTGCTGCAGATCTGGAATGCTTGATTTTCGATTATGACCGGTTCGCTGACGGCTGCCTGAATTCTCTCCAGAACTGGCTTTATCCTGTCGGCGCTCGCTGTTTCGCGTTTCATGAGAATGACGAACTCGTCACCGCCGAACCTTGCCACCATATCCTCAGGACGCAGGCAGTAGACCAGCCGCTCCGCAACGATTTTCAGAACCTTGTCACCAGCCGAATGACCAAGGCTGTCATTGATGGCCTTGAACCTGTCCAGATCGACGAAAACCAGTGTGAATTCAACGCTGCCTGCATGGTTGTCCCTGATTAGCTCATCAATCCGCCGTTCAAGAAGGTTCCGGTTCGACAAATTGGTTAGTGGGTCATGTTCGGCAAGAAACAGGATCCGGCTTTGCGTGAGGTCTCTTTCAATCGCAATCGCAGCAATACGAGCAGTTTCAGCCACAAGGTCAGCCTGAAGCTCATTGGGAGACGAGTTTTCGCTGGAATACATTGTAATTGCGCCGAGCACGTGTCCCGTCAACGATCTGATTGGAGAGGTGGTGCAGGCCTTTATCCCATGCGTCAGCGCAATGTATTTGTGATCAGCCCAAAGAGGATCACTTTCAATTTCGGCGACATGGACAGTTGTGCCCCCAAATGCCGCTGTTCCACACACCCCGCTTGAAGGCCGGATCCGGGCATTGTCCAGCGCAAGGTTGAATTCATCAGGTAAACTTGGCGCGGCACACGTTTGTACATGTTTGCCATCCTTGCCTAGCGTCAAAATGGATGCTTTTACTTCCACAAACTGCTCTTCCAACAATAGCAACAGCTCACTTAGAACGCGTTCAAGCGGAAGGCCAGCGGCAATAAGCTCAAGAACCTTGCCTTGCCCTTCCCGGAGGAGTTCAGATTTCTTTCGAGTTGTAATGTCGTGACCAATTCCGAAAAGCCCCACGACGTTGCCGATTCCATCTCGCAGCGGCACCTTCGTCGTCGACAGCCATTGCTTTTCGCCACCAGGCAGATAAACGAACTCCTCATGTCCCACCATGGCCTGATCACTTTCCATGAGCGTCTGTTCAGCACGGTAAAACCTTTGAGCAATTTCATGTTCGTGAAGTTCAAGATCGGTTTTGCCAATAACTTCTGATAAATTCCGGTCTGAAAAATGGGTCATCAAGGCGTCATTAGCCATGACAAAACGGCTAGCACGATCTTTCAGATAAACTGGATCAGAAATGTACTGTGCGACTTGCTGGAACCACAGATTATGCGCAGCCCAACTGTTTGACTGCGGAAGATCTAGATCGAAAGGTTCACGCCCCGAGGCGGCCGTTTGATCTGATGACACACGCGTGCCTTCAGTTATTTTAAACTCTTTGCCAAAATTCAGAACATTCTTGTTGCGCATACCGTTCTCCCGCAAAGGAAAGTAACGCAACACAAAAATTGCAATCAACAAACCTAACTAAGTAATCCCAATTTATTTTGCCCTTCAAAGCTATTACATTGCTTCAATTATCAATATATCCAAGAAATTACTGACACCGGCAACCAACTCGCCTAATATTATTGATTGCAATTACTATTTCTCTCTCGTCAAAGTTTAGCCCAACACAACCACCGTCGTCCCTAGTTCCACGCGGTCATAAAGATCGATGATGTCCTGATGCCACATGCGGATACAGCCGCTGGAGGCATTGGTGCCGATGCTGCCAGGCTGGTTGGTAGAGTGGATGCGGTAGAGCGTGTCCTTGTTGCCCTGCCAAAGATAAAGGCCGCGGGCGCCGATCGGGTTGCTCGGGCCACCGTCCTGGCCATCCTTGTATTTGGCAAGTTTCGGATCGCGCTCAATCATTTCTTCTGGCGGGAACCATTTCGGCCATTCTCGCTTGAAGCGGATTACCGCTTCTCCGTTCCAGGCAAACCCTGCCCTGCCGACGCCGATTCCATAACGGATCGCACGCCCACCAGGCTGGATCAGATAGAGATACCTCTTGTTCGGATCGACAACGATCGTCCCTTCAGGATATTTCGTCGGATAAAAGACCGACTGGCGCAGGTATTTCGGATCGAATTTTTGATACTGAATGCCGGGAAGGGAAAAACCACCGTCACGGATCGGCGCATATGCTGACGCATAATCCGGTGTTCCATCGGAAAGCGGATTGAGACCGGCCTGTATCGCACCCGTCTGCTTGCTTTGACACGCGGCGAGCAACAACGGAATTCCGGCAACAAAACTGCGGCGGCTCATCTTCAACGCCATGGTTGCGTCCTTCTGTAAAACCCTGAATCGATGGGTCCGCAAACACTGGTTCACACAGCACAACAGCGAACCAGGTCGTAAAGATCGACGGACCAAACCGACGACGAACCCGGTTGCCAACTCATTCAAGTTATACAGCATGGAGAGCAACACAATTATGGTAAACAGTAGATTAACACCTGCGCGGAGATGCCGACGCGATACATCTGCAGTTTGACGGTCTTACCATCGTCCTTTTTGCCAGAGGCTTCTTCGTAGATTGCAGGTTCAGACCTCCGACCAGAGTTAATTTGATAACAAGATCGGGTTCCAACGAACGCTTACAAGGTGAAACATTCGTCGTTTGACCGATCTTCAAACGCTGCGAACAAAAAAAATTCACGCCCCAGGTCACCCAATCGAGGTGGTTTTACCCCTAAAAACCTGCAGATCAATTGCGTTCCTGTCATCTACCAGGCCGACGCACTGCAATCGCAAGCGATCAATCATGACTTGTAGCTGAATGATTGCAACCGGATCAAAATTCCCCTTGAACGCATTAGGCTTAGTTTCAGAACCGCGAATATAGCCAGGCTTTAGCGGCTTTTCTTCGGTGCAATAATCTCAATCAACATTCACAACCAAGAATTGACGTTTATCTTTTTGCCTGTAAGCAAATATTACATTGCTATTCAATTGTCAGTTGAACCCTCATGTAACGCGTTATGTAAAATGTTATTCAATTTTAAAAACAAGAATAATTTTCAAGTTATCAATCAAACAACACTTGAAAGGCAGAATTCTTTACAGACACAGACGCCGAATCGAAAAGTAAAATTCAATGTGTAAATCGATCCTCAGAAAAATTACATCAGATCAACGAGGCACTATTGCAACATTTACAGCGTTGCTTATGCCTATAGTCATCGGTGGACTAGGATTGGGTGCGGAGGCCTCTTTCTGGTATTTCACACAGCGGAAATTACAAAACTCGGCTGATGTGGCAGCTTTTGCGGGAGCTGCCCAGCTCAGAACAAACAGAAGCCAGCAACTCATCGAAAATGCGGCTCTGGCTGCAGCCGTAAAGACCGGGTACAACACGTCGAACGGTACAATCACTGCCGAATGGCCAGCGGCAAACGGCACCTATGCAGGCGATATAAACACCGTAGAGATCACGGTCAGCGAAAGTCTGCCGAGACTGCTTACGTCCCTTTTTTCTGAAGGAAACATTGCCCTTTCAGGGCGCGCAGTGGCAGAGCTGAAACAGGGTTTCCCGACATGTATCCTGGCGCTTGATCCCGATGCATCCGGCGCGGTGACATTCACGGGATCGTCCGACGCCACGCTTGAAAGCTGCAATGTTCATGCAAACTCTCTGGCAGAGGATTCCGTTGTTGTGACCGGAAGTGGCAAAGTTTCCACACCTTGCGTTTCTGCCGCGGGCGGTGTTAGCGCAACATCCGGCCTGACCATGGATGAATGCGCCACACCGATTGAATATGCAGATCCGGTGGTAGATCCCTTCGCCGACGTACCCGAACCTTACACAGGCGATCCCTGCGAGCCGGAAAACACTTTTGCCGGAAAACCCTCGTCGACCTATACAATTTCGGAAGGCCGCTACTGTGGCGGACTGACAATCAAACGCACGGTTACCATGAACCCTGGCGTCTATGTAGTGGATGGCGGTAGCTTTGCAATCGAATCGACAGGTTTGGTCGAAGGCACGGACGTCACGATTTACCTGACAAATGGCGCTACGGTCAGCGTCGCTGGTACCGCAGACATCAACCTGACTGCACCGAATTCAGGTGACTACAAAAACATCCTTATCTTTGTCGACCGGAATAACCCGAACGATACACACATCTTCAACGGCAGTTCGGACTCAACGCTCAATGGCGCTGTCTATGCAGCGAACGGCCATGTTGAATATGCCGGGACAAGCACGGTCGGTGGCGGCTGCACCCAGATCGTCGCCAAAACGGTCGAAATCACGGGTGATGCGGGTATCGGAAGTGACTGCACCTTGATGGGTTTCAACGAAATCAAAAACGAACAGATGATTGCGCTGGTTGAGTAAGCGCCTCAGTTTGGGGGAAAACCCGATGAAATTTACCAGAGACGAAAGGGGTGTCGCAGGCGTCGAGATGGCACTGGTGTCACCCTTCCTGATCATGGCCTTGCTGCTCATGCTGGATGTCGGCATCGCCGTCAAGGAGCGCATGGATCTGGACCACAGCACGCGCTCTGGCGCCCAGGCCGTGATGGCGAATGTCAACGAAACACAGCAAATCAAGGACCTTGTCGTGGCATCGGCGGGTGGTATGCAGAATATTACCGTGTCAGTTGAAAAAACCTGCACCTGCGATGGCGCTTCCGTTGGATGCACCTCCTGGTGCACGCCGACAACACCACCGTCCGTCTTCCTCCAAATCAGCGCTGCCAAAACGCACACCGGGTTCTTGCTTCCGGCGTTTAATGTGGAATCACAGACCCATGTTCAAATTCGCTAATTCACCGGCAGTTGGCCTGTTTAAACGGTCAACACGAGCCGCGCGCGCGCCCTGGTATCTTGGTCTGATCCGGGACCTCAAAGGGTTCTCTGCTGTGGAATTTGCGCTCGTTCTACCGGTTTTCATGATGATGATACTCGGTATCCTGGAGATGGGACGTGCACTGAAAACGTGGAACGAAGTCAATCATGCCCTGACCCGCGCCGTCCGGCTGGTCAACCTGGATTCAAAAACCACGCCCGCTGAAATCGCCACTGCCATGCACTCTTATCTCGGTGACATCAACACGAGCGAACTTTCGATCGTTGCCACACCGACCACAATTACCGGAACAGACTACATCAAGATCTCAGTCGGCTTTCCGTTTCAAATCAGCTTGCCGTTCACTGAAATCGCAGCCTTGAGCATCAACGTCGACACAATCGCACCAATCCTCAGTTCGACGAAATAGGAAAGGCGCAGACATGATCATGACGAACAAAACGCATCGTAATCACGCAACACACATTCAAGGCAACGCCTTTTCGGGCACACCAAAACGGAACCGCTGCCAGACCCGAGCCAACGGAGACACCACATGCTGAGACAGGCAAAATCGGAAGAAACAGCCAGCTTCTGGAATGACGTGGACCCAAGCGTCACCGGCGACCTCAATGACCAGCAAAAAACCGCGATTAATGACGCTGTCAGTCGGCGCAGTAACGACCGGCACGCAGCTGACATCCGCTTGAGCGCATTTGGGTATTTTCTGGTCGTGCTGTGCGGCAAGGAACGCAGAAACACTCAGAGGCTCAAGCAAGAGCGCCAGAACCGGCCGGTTGTCACCTTCAACAATCTGCTGATGCTCGCCGTTCTCTGGGGCTCAGTCATCTTTACGCTTTATTCGCTGCTGCCCCTTGCAATGAAATTCATTCTGAAACTGATCCTGTAATCTGGCTCAGGTCGCTTCGGACCAACACCGTATCAGTTCTGATATCTGACAAATGCAAAGCGTTTGCTGTCCGGTGCCCAGGAGGGAACATTCAACGTGCCCTGCCCGCCGAAGAGCGTCAGAAGGTGCCGCGGTTCACCGCCTGCAGCAGGCAGAAGACGAAGCTCGACGGTTTTGTCAGCCGGATGTCCCCGCGTACCCGCTTCATAAGCGAGATAGGCGACGTGCTTACCATCAGGTGACGGGTGCGGGAACCAGTTGACGCGATTGTCTGTTGTCATCTGTTCCAGATCACTGCCATCTGGCCTGACACGCCAGAGCTGAACAGATCCGGCCTTCTCTCCATTAAACCAGATCCATTTCCCGTCCGGCGTATAGTCCGGGCCGTCGCAATGATCGAAATCATGTGTCACCTGCTGCTCCTGGCCGCCACCCACCGGACAGGTAAACACCTGAAATGTGTCTGAGGTTTCCGGGCGCTTGCCAACATAAGCCAATCTTTCACCATCTGGGGACCAGCCGTGCCAATAGGACGGGACCTTGTCCGTGACCCGCTTCGGTACGCCGCCATCAATCGGCAATGTGTAAACACAGCTTTCGTCTGTCCGTGTCGCGTCGCTGATCGCCAGCTGCGTGCCATCCGGAGAGATGCCGTGGTCGTTGTTGAGTTTTTGCGCAAAACCGGTGTCAATTTCTTTCAAGGAAGAACTATCCAGCGTCAGCCGGTACAGCCGTCCGCCGCCATTCACCAGCAAAGCGGCGTTATCGGATGTCCAGTTTGGTGCTTCCAGGTGGTGATCGGCTTCAAAAATGACGGTTTCGGAACCCGTTTCAATATCGATCGTTGCGACAATGCTTTTCATGAAAACTCTACTCTTGAGGGCGGGAAACCAAGTTTCGGACCAAAACGATGCAGCCCGGTCTATTTGCTAACAACGGCCTCAAAGCCTTCAAATTGAGGGTGACCGCTATACATGCCGCTGCTGCCACCGGCATTTTTATGCGCCTGGCGAAATTGGTTGGAATTGGTCCAGTTCACAAATGCTTCCCGGCTGCTCCAGATCGTATGAGACGCATATAGCGTGGTGTTGTTTACTTCATCGAAAGCGCTCTTCAGCAAATGGAAGGACTGAAAACCCGGAACTTCGTCGAGCCTTGAATCGCGTTCGCGCCACACTGTCTCAAAGGCCTCTTCATGACCCTTGTTGATGGTAAATCGGTTCATCGCGATAAACATGTTTTGCTCCATTTACGGATTTTCAGAGGTCCAGTTCCAGCACTGCGGCCCACTGATTACTTCTATATTGATCATTGCAACGGTGTTTTCCATGAAGGATTTCTTTCAATCCAAACCAATGCCGGGAGTTGCAGTTACCAAAAACACAATGAGACACAGGCGTTGTTATGACGCACGCTAACAATTCGATCACAAGGCCAACAGCAAGTAGCATGAACCTTACGTAGGCGGGAAGTTCAGTCCCATTCCACGAGACAAGGTAGCACCATGGTATCGCGGTCAGGTAATCCAACCACCTCTATCAAGTTCGCCGCAGGGTTCGCGGTTTCTTTCGGTGTTCTGACAATTTTTTCTGGGGGCGCAGCGCTGTTCGCCGAACCGGAACTTCGCGGATTATTCGGTGATGTCGTGCGGTTCGTCCTGTTGTTCAATTTCGCCTCGGGATTTGCCTATGTCCTGACGGGCGTCGGGCTTTGGTATCGCAAACGTTGGGCGGTCCGGGCTTCTATTTTTGTTTTTCTCGCAATTTTGTGCGTCTTCGCCTTTTTGGCACAGCACATCCTGAGCGGTGGCGCTTTTGAGATGCGCACCGTCCTTGCAATGACATTTCGTGCAATCAGTTGGTTGCTGATCAGCATTGTCGCGATCAAACAGATCGGCTGGAACTCGTGAAAACACTGGGCCGGAAATGTCTGTTCAATTCTGCACACGCAATCGGCCGCCGTTTTACAACGGCGACCGACCATGCGCTCCAGAATTTCCCGGCTTACTTTTGCAGCAGCAGAGAAATGTCCCTGATTTCACCGGGAGCTAACCGGACCGGGAAAACATAGGTCTCGTTGCCGTATCTGACATCGATCTCATAGCTACCAGCTTTCAGGGTGATCAACGGTTTTGCCTGGCCGTAGCGCGAGATTTCCTTGCGATTACCGTTCAGGTCCTTTTCCGCAGTGTACACGATCCAGAAGACACCATCGTCAAGCGCAGCGCCCTCTTCTTCAAGGCGGGTCTCTGCCCGGAAAATGCCTGCGTCCTGGACCATTGTAAGCTCATCGAGCGACCCGGCCTCAATACTGACATCCAGGGTGGTTTGCGATTTTCCATAACTGGAAACGACGTGGTAGTCGCCTGCATTCAACCGGAACAGCGGCTGCGCTGCGCCAGATCTCACGACTTCCCTTCGGTTGCCGTTCAGGTCCTTCTTGGCACCGTAGACAATATAAAACACGCCATCTTCAAGCTTCGACGCGCCTTCGGCCATCACATTTGCCAGACGCAGATAACTGACATTCATATCGAGCGTCTGCTCCGACAACTCATCCGCCTTGACCGTGACATCAAGTGTTGCGCGGGCATTGCCGTGAGAGGAGACGATGTGATAATCGCCCGCGTTCAAACGGAACAACGGCACGGCGGCGCCAGACCGGGTGACTTCCCGTCGATTGCCTTCCAGGTTCTTTTTCGCTTCATAGACAATGTAGAACTGGTTGTCTTCTAGCGGCGCGGCACCCTCAGTCGGGATCGGTGTTATGCGCAGATACCCGGCGTTCATGTCCATCACATGGTCAGTCAGGTCACCAGCCGCGACAGTCAGGTCCGCTGTTGCCCGGGCTTTGCCATGCGAAGCGACAACGTGGTAGTTGCCCGCGGGCAAGCGGAACACAGAACTCGCAGCGCCTGAGCGTGTGACTTCCTTGCGGTTGCCGTTCAGGTCCTTCTTGGCATCATAGACGATGTAAAACATCGTATCGTCCAGAGAAGTTCCATCCGGCGTTGCTTCCGCGGTGATCCGCAAGTGGCCAGCATTCAGGTTGATCTCAGCCTCGGTAAGCTGACCGGGCAGAACCGAGACATTGGTGTCGGCATAGGCAGATCCGTAGGAAACACCCAGATAATATTCGCCGTTTCCCAGTTCCATGATCGGCTGAGCGCTGCCGTTGCGAGCAAGTTCCTTCCTGTTACCGTTGATATCCTTGTTGGGCTCTTTCAGGTACCAGAACGGACCATCGGTCAGCGGATCGCAAGTCTCGCAGAGTTTGGCGACTGCGCGGATACCCTGTGGCCCGGCAGGCTCCGGTTCCGGTGCGGGCTGAGCAACAACCACTGGTGCCGGAGTTGGTGCCGGCGATGGTGCTGGTTCTGCCACTGCGATGGTTTTCACCGTTTCCTTGAGCGCGTCGGTCAGCTCGCCGGAATTGCCGGCCAGAAAGAAACGGCCTCCGGTGTTTTCCGCCAGGCAGGACAGCTGTTTGGCTTCCTTGTCCGTAATGTCAAAACCTATGACGTGCGCGGTGAAATCAACGCCGTGAGCTTCAAGCGTATTTGCAAGCTCACAAGGATCAGCCTCACAGGTCTCAATGCCGTCGCTCAAAAGAACAACGGTCGCGCGTTCTTCGGTATAGCGCATCTGCTCGGCAGCCAGCTTGACTGCAGAGGACAGTGGCGTCTTGCCCTTCGGGCTGACGGCGTTGACCGCCGATTGAAAAATGCGTGCATTGACCGGTTGCGGCGGGATGACGAGTTCAATGTCGCTGCAATCGCCTTTTGACCTGTGTCCATAGGTCATCAAGCCAAGGTCGACATCCTGATCCCAGCTGGTCAGCATTTGGGAGATTTCGTTACGCGCAATTTCGATTTTCGAAACACCGTCGATCTGACCCCACATACTGCCAGATCCATCAAGCACCAGTATGGCGCGCTCCTTCGGGGCTTGCTGTGCCATGGCTGAAAATGAAACAAGTGAAACAGCAAATGCAGACAAGCATGTAAGAGTTTTCGACATGCGGCCCGGGTATCTGAAGATATTCATTCCAACACCTCTTGTTGCGCGCCTAAAAGTGAGAACAGAAGTCAGCACTATTCTCTCACATCGAGAACAGATTACTGAAAAATATGTTCAGCTTCTGGCAGTGGTCTGTGTCGCGCTGTGTGGAATGTGAACGGACTTGGCAATTCTTGCCGTGACTACGGTCACACTTCTACTTCCGAACCGCCGACTGGCACATATCTGCAGCATCCAGGAACGCGTTCGGCCTCGGAGAGGCAACAACAATGCCCTGCAGAAAATGCGGCTTGCTGAAGTTGTTGTATTTGGGGAAATGAAGGAATGGTGGAGCCAAGGGGAATCGAACCCCTGACCTCTTCGCTGCCAGCGAAGCGCTCTCCCAGCTGAGCTATGGCCCCGTCTTCCATGCGGCCGGTTTGGGTCCCCGGCGCTGATGGAGGCGGAACATAGTCACACCGCCTCCCAAGATCAAGCACAAATTAACAGGAATTTTCCTGCCTTGTGTGGATAAGCTCACGCAAAGAAAAATCCTTGCGTGATCATAATCTTACTGGTCTGGGTCGTCTTCTCTCGCGACGCGGATCGGAGGTACGGTGTCGTCGTCCTCGTCATCTTCATCGATGAAGACATCGTCACTGGAATCATCATCTTCGACATCGTCATCGTCACCATCGATGTCCGGCACGTCGTCAGAGCCTTCTGCTTCGGCATCGGCTTCTTCAAGGGTCACAATTTCCGGCGCATCGGCGTCTTTATCTTCTTCTTCTTCTTTTTCTTCAGCTTTCTTTTCCGCTTTGGCGGCTTTAGCTGCGCGCGACGTCAAGACAACCGCTTCGAAAACGGTAGCGCATTTTGGACAGGTGATCGGATCCCGGTTGAGATCGTAATATTTAGCGCCGCAGCTTGGGCACAGCCGCTTTGTGCCAAGTTCAGGTTTTGCCACTGTGCTTACCCTTCAATAGTTATTTGACCGAATTGAATTTGTGGGCAGCCCTGTAACCTCAAGCGCAGCCGCTGTCAAAGACAAATCAGATGAGAACCCATGTTCACCCCATTGTTCTGCATGTTGTGAACCAAATTTCAAGCGCTGGAAGCAGGTTGTAGTCAGCATTTAGCGATTGTCATCGCCAAATCGAAATTTCATCAACACCAGCGGACGCGAAATGCCGACCAGAACCTAGATGACGCGGCCGCATCCACATGATAGGAGGTGGCACCTTTCGATAACCTATCCAAGTTGCGGACATTGAAAATGTCACACGATTCTGCGCCTTCTCCTTTAACTTCGCGTTTTGGCAGCCCACTGACCGGGACGATCCGCGTACCCGGAGACAAGTCCATTTCCCACAGATCCCTGATGTTGGGCGCTTTGGCTGTCGGCCGCACGACCGTGAAAGGTCTGCTGGAGTCAGAAGATGTTCTGGCAACCGCTGGTGCGATGCGCGCAGTCGGTGCCACGATCGAGAAACACGCCGATGGGTCTTATACCGTTGACGGTATCGGGCTGGGCAGTCTGCTTGAACCTGAACACGTCATCGATTTCGGCAATGCCGGCACAGGTGTTCGCCTGACCATGGGCATATTCGGCAGTCATAACATTGCCGCCACCTTTGTCGGCGACGCTTCTCTTTCGGGCCGCCCGATGGGGCGGGTTCTCAATCCGCTACGCGAAATGGGCACCAATGTGGTTGCCCGCGACGGTGATCGCCTGCCAGCCTCCATTCGCGGCGCCGAACAGGCTCTGCCGATCACTTACCGTGTTCCAATGCCATCTGCCCAGGTGAAGTCTGCAGTTCTTCTTGCAGGACTCAACGCCCCGGGAGTAACCACGGTAATCGAACCGATCCCGACCCGGGATCACACTGAAAAGATGCTGGCCGGATTCGGTGCAGACATTTCCGTTTCGCACAACGAGAACGGAGAACGGGTCATCAAGCTGAAGGGGCAACCGGAGTTGAAGCCGCAAAACATAGACGTGCCCGGCGACCCGTCCTCAGCAGGTTTCCCGGTCGTTGCGGCGCTGATTACGCCAGGCTCCGATGTCACTATCGAAAATGTTCTTCTGAACGAGCACCGTACCGGCCTGATCACCACCTTGATCGAAATGGGCGGTGATATTGAAATCGTAAATCGGCGAAAAACAGGTGGCGAGGAAGTTGGCGACTTGCGGGTCAAGGCTAGCCGCCTGAAGGGTATTACCGTACCAGCCGATCGCGCCCCCTCCATGATCGATGAATATCCGGTACTGGCCGTCGCAGCTGCATTTGCAGACGGCGACACTTTCATGCCGGGCCTGGAAGAATTGCGGGTCAAGGAATCTGATCGCCTTGCGGCAGTCGCCCGGGGGCTGGAGGCTAACGGCATTCCTTGTGTTGAAACCGAAGATACGCTGACCGTGACCGGCGGCGCCGGTGATATTGGTGGCGGGACAGTGACCACCCATCTTGATCATCGTATCGCCATGTCTTTCCTTGTGCTCGGAATGGCCGCCCACAAGCCGGTAACGGTTGATGATGGCGCTGTGATCGCGACGAGCTTCCCGACCTTCACGCCTCTGTTTGAGGGTCTGGGTGCCAAGGTTACCGCAAATGCCAGCGAGGCCGCATGATCATTGCTATCGATGGACCGGCGGCGTCTGGCAAGGGTACGCTTTCACGTCGACTTGCCGACCACTTCGGCCTGCGTCACCTGGACACCGGCCTGACGTATCGCGCAGTCGCTGCGGCATTGCTGGTCAAGGGTCTGCCACTGGGCGACGAGCCAATAGCCATCGAGATCGCCCACAATCTTGATCTGTCGCAGATGGACAAGACTGTGCTGTCCTCGCATGAGATCGGAGAGGCAGCCTCAAGGATTGCCATCCTGGGTGGGTTGCGGCAAGAGCTTGTCGAGCTGCAGCGACGGTTTGCTGAAACACCGCCGGGCGCGGTTTTAGACGGTAGAGACATCGGAACCGTTGTGTGCCCGGACGCCGCCGTGAAACTGTTCGTAACGGCCTCTCCAGAGGCGCGCGCGCGTCGGCGGACAGACGAAATGATTTCCAAAGGCGTTGACGCCAATTTCGTCTCTGTGCTCGACGATCTCAAGCGCCGAGACGAGCGTGATAGCCAACGAACTGTGGCTCCAATGAAACAAGCTGACGATGCGGTCTTGCTTGATACGACAGAAATGGATATAGAGACCGCGTTCCAGGCGGCTGTGGAGGTTGTTTCCCGCGCCAAGGATATTTGAAAGAATGAGGGGCTCACCTAGGGTGCGCCCCTGTTCGCGCATCCGGAACACACGCGGTCCTTGGACTGCAAGTTCTTATGAACGAGATTGAATTTCGGCAGGACGCTCAAAGACTTGGCGCCCTGTGACGAGACTGGATTTTCCGTCTCCCGCCCCCGCCGGCCCGCTTCGTTGAAGTGGAAGGATCATGCGGATACCGCGATCCCGGGACATGGACGATCCGGAGTGCAACACCAACCCGCCGGCGGCGCGCCAACTGGCGCCAGGAGAATAAATGTCAGATTTTAATCCCTCTATTGAGGATTTTGCGTCTCTTCTTGAAGAGTCCTTCGTCCATAACGACCTGTATGAAGGTGCTGTTGTCAAAGGCACCGTTGTCGCAATCGAAAAAGACCTCGCGGTCATCGATGTCGGCCTGAAGGTTGAAGGCCGTGTACCGCTGAAGGAATTCGGCGCTAAAGGCCGTGACGGCGAAATGGGCGTCGGCACCGAAGTCGAAGTTTACCTTGAGCGCGTTGAAAACGCACTCGGTGAAGCTGTTCTGTCGCGCGAAAAAGCTCGCCGCGAAGAAAGCTGGGTCCGCCTTGAAGTTGCTTTCGAAGCCAACGAAAAGGTCAACGGCCAGATCTTCAACCAGGTCAAGGGTGGTTTCACCGTCGATCTGGACGGCGCTGTTGCCTTCTTGCCGCGTTCGCAGGTGGACATTCGTCCGGTTCGCGATGTAACGCCGCTGATGCATACGCCTCAGCCTTTCCAGATCCTGAAAATGGACAAGCGTCGCGGCAACATTGTTGTCTCCCGCCGTGTTGTTCTGGAAGAGACCCGCGCCGAACAGCGTTCGGAACTGGTTCAGAGCCTGGAAGAAGGTCATACCGTGGAAGGTGTGGTCAAGAACATCACCGATTACGGTGCGTTCGTCGATCTTGGCGGCATCGATGGTCTGCTGCACGTCACCGACATTGCGTGGCGCCGCATCAACCATCCTTCGGAAGTTCTCACAATTGGCGAAACCGTCAAGGTGCAGATCATCCGCGTCAACCAGGAAACGCATCGCATCAGCCTCGGCATGAAGCAGCTTGAAACCGATCCGTGGGATGGCATTGAAGCCAAATACCCGATCGAAGCCAGGTTCACCGGCCGCGTGACCAACATCACCGACTACGGTGCATTTGTTGAACTGGAGCCGGGCATCGAAGGCCTGATCCACGTTTCTGAAATGTCCTGGACCAAAAAGAACGTCCATCCGGGCAAAATCGTATCCACTTCTCAGCAAGTCGATGTGATGATCCTGGAAGTCGATCCGGTCAAGCGCCGCATTTCGCTTGGTCTCAAGCAGACCTTGCAGAATCCTTGGGATGCGTTCGCAGAACAGTTCCCTGTCGGCACCAATGTCGAAGGCGAAGTCAAGAACAAGACCGAATTCGGCCTGTTCATTGGCCTCGACGGCGACGTGGACGGCATGGTTCACCTGTCAGACCTCGACTGGAACCGTCCTGGCGAGCAAGTCATCGAAGAGTACAAGAAGGGCGATGTCGTCAAGGCAGTCGTTCTGGATGTTGACGTTGAGAAAGAACGTATCTCTCTCGGCATCAAGCAGCTCACCGGCGATCCGATGGAATCGGGTGCTGCTGGCGAGATCCGCAAGAACTCTGTTGTGACCTGTGAAGTCATCGAGATCAAAGACGGTGGTCTGGAAGTCAAGATTGCTGACAGCGACCTGACTGCATTCGTACGTCGCGCGGACCTGTCCCGCGACCGCGAAGAGCAGCGTCCGGAGAAGTACTCCGTTGGCGATAAGTTCGATGCCCGCATCACGCAGTTCGACAAGAAGACCCGCAGGGTTTCCGCGTCCATCAAGGCGCTGGAAATTGCAGAAGAGAAAAAAGCAGTCGCTCAGTACGGCTCTTCCGACTCTGGCGCATCTCTCGGCGACATCCTTGGTGCAGCTCTGAAGCAGCAGGGCGACGACGACGAAGAGTAAAAACTTCGCCTCTTTTCAAAGAGTTGAAATCGAAAAGCCCGGCAGAAATGCCGGGCTTTTTGTTTGACTGTTTGGGTCCTGTTAAAATGTCGCGTAATGTCAGCCGGAGCAGCAATCAATTTTGAGGCCCATTCGATGCGCCTGACTTACATTTTGTTTCTGATTTTTGTGTCCATCCCGCCCGTTTCAGCCGAGATTGTTCGCTCTTCCGGGCAATGGACCGTCAAACCGAATTTTGAAAAAAGCAGCAAGGCCCGTGAATCGATAAGCGGAGCGGCCTGTGTGCCCGGCACCAATCATTGTCTGGCGGCAAACGACGAAAAAAACTACGCGCAGTTCTTCGAGATCGAGGACGGCAACCTTGTGCCAACCCGGCTGATACGACTGCTACCCAAAAAGATTGATGGAGAGAAGATGGACGAGATCGACGCGGAAGGTGTGGTCTTTGTTCCAGCACAAGACACGGGCGGTAAGGCCTATTTTTACGTCACGGGTTCCCACGGATTATCCAGAAGCGGCGATTATCAGCCCTCCCGATACATGCTCCTTCGCTTTCCGGTCGATCCAAGGACTGGAAATCCGACGTTCAATTTTGACGGCAACCGCGCTACGCCGGACGTTGAAAGAACCACTCTTTTGCGTGAGACGATAAAGACCAACGCAGACCTCAGCCCATATGCCGATAAGACCTTGGACCGCAACGGTGTCACTATCGAAGGCATCGCGACAATTGGCACCGACATGTTGTTTGGTCTGCGCAGTCCTTGCCTTGCCAAAAGTGCAGTCATCGTGCGCGTACCTATGGGCGATTTGTTCAAGAACACGGTGCCCCACGCGACCACAAGTCTGGTCAAAATGGGTGACAATGTTGGCGTTCGTGACCTCGCCAACGTTCAAGACGGAATTCTTATCCTGGCAGGACGAAGTGACGACAGACGCGGAAGTGAGAATTTCACCTGCGGCGAAAAACGAGCGCCGCCGTCCCCATTGCCTTCGGTCTGGTTCTGGAGCGGTAGGGATGGGGACGCAGCCAGACCACTCGGAGACCTTCCCGGCGTGAAAGCCTCTGCAAGTGCTGAAACCCTGCTCGTGCTTGAAGAGACAGCAAACGCCTACCGTGTGCTAATTCTGTTTGATGGCAAGAAAAACGGGAAGCCGGTCGAGTTCACGATTGAGAAATAGATAGTTTGGACTTTTGAAAACCCTGCGCGTTGAGTCGCAAGAGGCCTAAAAGTCCGCCTATAGGGCTTGTGCTTGATACGTTTTCGCAAATGATCGGCAAAACGTCCTGAACTTCTCTCCAATCGGATTATTCTTGATGTCTGCCTTTGACCTGTGCCGATTGGCCGGCACTGTCTTTCTCGCCGTGACGCTGGTGGTCGTTGGAGACACCTGCGGCAAGCTTCTGACCCAGAGTGGCGTCGATCCTTTCATCGTGGCCTGGTCCAGGTTTGCGATCGGTGCACTGGTTCTTTGGCCGCTGGCGCGTATCCGGTGGCAGGAACTTGCCAACTTCAGAGACTGGCGTGTCGTGTTGCGGGCAATGCTCATCGCGGGAGGCATTTGCTCGATACTGACGGCACTGGAAACCGAGCCGATCGCAAATGTTTTCGGCGCTTTCTTCGTCGGCCCGATCATTTCCTACGTGCTGGCAATCATCTTTTTGAAAGAACGGCCCTCGAAACCTCACACCCTGTTGCTTGGTGTCGGTTTCCTGGGTGTCTTGCTGGTGGTGAAACCCGGATTCGGAGTATCAACCGGAACCCTGTTTGCCATACTCGCTGGCGTCTTTTATGGCTGTTATCTTTTCATGACCAAGCTGCTTGCAGGCAGCATGCGCCCGACCCGGTTATTGATGTCTCAGGTGCTGATTGGCACCGTGCTGTTGACACCATTTGGTCTGAACTCACCTATGCCGGCCCACGAGAGCACTGTCTGGATCTTGATTGTTGCAAGTGCGCTCGGCTCAACAGCTGGCAACTATCTTCTGGTGATTGCAAACAGAATGGCGGATGCGAGCCTTGTGGCGCCACTGGTCTACAGCCAGCTTATTTCAGCAACAATTCTCGGCATTGTCGTCTTCGGGGACTGGCCGGATTCTCTTGCTCTGACTGGGCTTGCGATGATCGCTTTTTCAGGACTTGGTTCGTTGGTTGTAAATAGAGGATTGTCTAGCTGATATATTCGCAGCTAGCTGATGCAAATGTGGTCAAGCACGTTCGAACGATACACTTCCAGAACCGAACCTGCTGGTTCGTCGCCGAAGAAGCTTAAAATAGCGCCTTCACTTCACATGACCCATCTCTTTACATTTAGCACCAGTCCCTTAATATCAAAGACTTACGGTGGAAATAAGCCTTTGAGGCGCCTTACCACTTACCTCCAGACTGAATTGCGACACAGATAATGACAGAAGCCAAAAGCGGTGACACGGTTCGCCTTCACTACAAAGGTACGCTGGATGACGGCTCCGTTTTTGACAGTTCAGAAGGCCGGGATCCGCTGGAATTCACCGTTGGCTCCGGACAGGTTATCCCAGGTCTGGATCGTGCCATTCCAGGCATGAAAATTGGCGATGAAAAAACGGTCCGGATAGAGCCCGAGGATGCTTACGGACCGCATAATCCGGATGCAAAGCAAGCTGTTCCCAGAGCGCATATTCCGGACAGTGTGCCGCTTGAAGTCGGACTGCAGCTGCAAGCGCAAACCGAAAACGGACAGATGATGGCCGTGACCGTCGTTGAATTTTCAGATGATGAAGTCATTCTGGACGCCAATCATGCGTTGGCCGGCAAGGTCCTGACTTTCGAAATTCAGATTACCGGGATCAACTGATCCTGTTGACCTCCGGCTTCAACAGCCTTGAACCGAAAGTCCGCTACCCGGAGGGCTTTCGGTTCAGATTGACTTTGTGTGATTCCGGGTTTGCAGCAGCTTTCTGTCATTGATACCCGATATGACATGGCTTGTTGAATGAAACCTGCGAGTTCGGGTGTGAGTTGCATAATTTCTCGCCGACCTTGCGCGATGCTGCCGCAATCTGATGCGAAACTTGCGATAAGCAATTGCAATTTCACGTCCTGTCACCCTATTTAGGTACTTGGTTTTCTTACGATCTTGTCTGGAGAATTCATTTTCATGGCTGTTGATGTTGACGCATTGGTGGATAGACGACGCCTCAGGCGCAAGGTGACTTTCTGGCGGGTCGCCACTTTCCTCGTGATCGCTGCGGCCTTGATCAGTGGAATTGTCTATGTATCTGGCGCTTCAAGCCTCTCCAAACGGTCCGCGCACATTGCTCGTGTTCCGATCGAGGGTGTCATCCTGGAAGACCGCAAGACACTCAAGATGATTGAAAAAATCAGCAAGTCTGATGCGGTGAAGGGTGTCGTGATCTCGATTAACTCACCGGGCGGCAGCACAACGGGTGGTGAAGCCCTCTATTTGGCCTTGCGTGAACTGGCTGAAAAGAAGCCGGTCGTCGCCGAGATCCGCACGGTGGGTACGTCAGCGGGATACATGGTCGCGCTGTCTGCTGATCATATCGTCGCCAGATATAATACGATCACTGGGTCGATTGGCGTTCTGTTCCAGTTTGGCAATATTCAGAAATTGCTCGGGACCCTCGGCGTCGAAATGGATGCGGTCAAAAGTGCGCCGCTGAAAGCTGAGCCGGATTTTTATACGCAAACCTCTCCAGAAGCACGGGCAATGCTTGAATCCATGGTTAAGGATTCATACGACTGGTTTGTTGGCCTGGTGGCCGAGCGCAGAAATCTTGATCCGTCAAAGGCCAAGGAGTTGGCCGACGGACGGATACTGACAGGGCATCTTGCACTGAACGAAAAACTGATCGACGCGATTGGCGGCGAGGAACAGGCGATCGCCTGGCTCGAAAGCGAAAAGAGCGTCAAAGAGGATCTTCCGGTTGTAACCTGGACGACAAAAGAGAACATAGAGGAACTTCCCTTCTCTGCCCGCATCTCTCAAGAATTCGGAAAAGGCGTCGGATCGGCGCTTCTAAATCCGATAAATGATGCTAAGGGGCTGATTCCTCGAGGCCTTACGCTTGACGGGCTCGTATCCGTTTGGCAGGCTTCAGACGCGGCAGACAATAAACCGTAAACGAGGGGGCTCTTCATGATCAAATCTGAGCTTGTTCAGCATATCGCAGAGCAGAATCCGCATCTTTACCAGCGAGACGTTGAAAACATCGTCAACGCCATCTTGGATGAGGTCACCGAGGCACTGATGCGAGGGGATCGCGTCGAGCTGCGTGGCTTTGGCGCCTTCTCGGTCAAAAACCGCCCTGCTCGTGTTGGACGCAATCCGCGTACCGGTCAAAAAGTTGAAGTGGACGAGAAATTCGTTCCCTTCTTTAAAACCGGCAAGGAAATGCGTATACGGTTAAATGATGGTGTGGATCACGGCGACGACTAACTATTGACGTCACGCTGTACCATCCCAATTTGAACTTTAATCTGGTAATGATCGGGAGACAGCCGTGAGCCGTTTCGTCAAGAATGTGATTTTGTTCGCAATCGCGGTGGTACTGGTTCCCTTGTCGGTGGCCAACCGACATACGGTGTCGTTGTCACTCAACCCGTTTGATCCACTGGATCCGCGTCTCACGATTACTGAGATCCCTCTGTTCTGGATTATTTTTGCCAGTCTGGGAATCGGCATCATCGTGGGCGGTATCGGTGCGTGGGCCAAACAGGGCCGCTGGCGCAAGGAAGCACGTTCGAAACGCCGCGAAGCTGACAAATGGCATAGGGAAGCCGACCAGCTACGGGAAATGAATACGTCAGCGCAACCTGTTTCCGGACAAAAAGGACTGACAGGACCGGACAATCGTTCGGCTGCGTGATCAACTAGACTATGCGAATTATCTCCAGCGATGAGATCGATGCCTGTCTTGAAGACAGGGCCGTTCTTGAAACACTGCGTCGAGCGTTCAGATCCAGCACGATTGTGCCTGACACCACAAGCCTGGAAATTGACCGGCTTGATCAACTCACAGGCAATCTTTCCGTTCAACCTGCCTGGACAGATTTTGCTGCACAAGGAGACGTGAGCCGTGGTTATATCGGCTGCTCTCTCTCACTCGCTCTTCCGGAACAACAGGGTGTTGCCTCGAGCCTTTACGTGCTGTTTTCTGGCTCAACCGGACAACCCATAGCACTGCTTGACGGGATGCGCCTCGATGTCTGGCGTTCCGCTGGCGTTCACGCATTGGCTGCGTCATATCTGTCACGTGAGGATACGTCGCGACTTCTGGTCATTGGCGACGATCCGCGGTTGCCTCGCGTTATTTTGGCATATGCCTGTGTGAGGGACTTCACTTCCATCCTGTTTGCTGGCACCTCGGAAGAGATCAGGAAACGGATTGCGAGCCTGCCCGCTCTTGCGAACGTTCAATTGGGTGTGACGACAGAAATCTATGCCGCGCAGGAAGGTGCCGACATGATCTGTATCGCGGGACCGGAAAGTGAGACCGGAAACCATCACGCCCTCACCTATCTCGATCCACCTGTTGGCTGTCACGTCGATGTGCTGGACCCGTCCGCGACACTACCAACCGACCTCCTGCAAGAAGCACGGCTGTTTTCCTCAGACCTGTCTTTTCCTCCCACAACAGAGCTTGAATGGGCCGCAGATCTTTTTGAGCTGGCGCAGGGCAACAAGGCCGGGCGTCGCTATTACGGCCAAAGAACCCTTTTCCTGCCCGGCCAAAGGACGGGTCTTGCCGATCACACGCTTGCAGCACACATTTTTTTGAGATCTTAGCCTCTGGAATGTGAAGCCGGACGCCCCACATTGCAGATCAGCAGGGGTACTTATCAGAAAGCGAGCACCCACAAAGGGCTGTCCGGAGAGCAATACGCTGGTCATGGACGCGCTTTCTCAACTGTCGTTTTGCAAAGGAGCAGGTTATGCTTACGACACTTGCCTACTCGGCAAGCCTTCCGGCAATTGCGCTCGGACTGATCTACTACGTTTCAGCCACCTCGGGGCTTGTGTATTAGGTGTTTACCACACACGTTTTCGACTTGGATTGACGTGATCCAATCCTTTCGAAGACACTGACAATCGATGAAAAGCCGGTTCATTTGAACCGGCTTTTGTTGTTCCCGGACGGCCTATCTGAACGGTAAGTGTACTCTCTCAGCTCAACAGAAACAGATATGATTCTAACTGGCCTGTTCAGCAGGTGTCATCCACCCGATGGCGGCCCCACCTGCATCTTTCAGGATCGCAATGCGTCCAATACCTGGCACATCAAACGGAGGACGCATGATTTCGCCACCATGAGCCTTGGCCAGTTCCAGACGCTCGTCAACATTATCGACGGCGATATAGGCAAACCAATGTTCCGGGATCCCTTCGAAATGCGCCCCGTTCATCGTGAAAAATCCGCCGACGGGCTTGTCACCAACGTTTGCCAGAACATATACGCCGCCGTCTTCCATCGGCATTTCCGTAAATGTCCAGCCGAGTGCCTTGCCATAAAATGCCTTCGCCTTTTCGGCGTCCCGGGTCATCAATTCGTTCCAATAAAAAATACCGTGCTCAGCCATAACGGCCTCCACCTTGTCATAATTTCCTAGACTGGAAATCTAACCGGGAAAATCCGGCAAAGCCATGCTTATCGCAGTGATGTGGAGTCACGGCCAAAGTCCGCACGCACTAATTTATCGAACTGTCCCGATATCCGGGTAAGGTCCAGCCGCGAAGAATAGCTCCACCGCGCAATAGGAGAGCTAATGATGCGGCAACAAGTGCAGCCAGTATTTCCGGCGCGCCCATCAATGCCAGCACGACAAAACTACCGGCACCAGTAAATGCGGCACTGACGTAAATTTCGGATTTGACGATGGAGGGCGGCTCACGCGCGATAGTATCCCGCAATATTCCGCCGAACGTAGCCGTGGTAACGCCCATGAGAACGGCAACCAGAACCGTATCGCCCACCGACATGGCCTTGGCGGCGCCCATCACCGAATAAGCTGAAATCCCGATAGCATCAGCCCACCGTAGTGGCTTGCTCAAGCGTTCGATCCAATGCGCAAAGAACCAGAGAAAAACACAGACGATCAGGCAGACGACAAGATAGCCCTCATTTTCGACCCAGAAGACAGGCACGCCTAGAAGAAGATCTCTCAGCGTCCCGCCGCCAATTCCAGTCAAGGTCGCAAAAAAGAGAAAAGCAATGAAATCCAACTGCTTGCGGGTTGCAACAATACCGCCTGTGACAGCGAAAACAGCCACACCAAGATAATCCAACAACTGCAAAAGCATGAGGCTCCCCCAAACAAAAAAGCCGCTCCGGGTTCAATCGGAACGGCTTTCAAAAAAGGCTGAATTTCAGGCCAGGGTCAAGCGCTCTTGTCGACTGTCTGCCCTGCTTCTTCAGCTGCATTTGCCGGAGCTTGTGCAACGTCTCTGGGGCCGCCCTTGGATACGCCGACCATTGCAGGGCGCAGTACCCGCTCGCCGATGACATAACCAGCTTGAACAACCTGCACGACCGTATTGTTCGGTACCTCGGTGTTGGGAACCTCAAACATGGCTTGGTGGAAATTCGGGTCGAATTTCTGTCCTTCCGGCTCCAGCTTTTTCACACCGTTCTTTTCAAGCTGATTGAGCAGATCACGTTCGATCATCTCAACGCCTTCGATCAGTGAAGCAATGCCTGCGTCTGCGTTTTTCCGATCATCCTCCGGCAACGCATCGAGAGCACGGCGCAGATTGTCAGACACGGTCAGCACATCGCGCGCGAAACCGGAAACCGCGTATTGCCGGGCGTCCTTTATTTCTTTTCCCGTACGACGGCGAAGATTTTCCATTTCCGCCATGGTCCGCAGGGCGCGATCCTTCAGGTCCGCGTTTTCGTTTTTAAGAACTTCGATCAGGTCCACGCCGGCATCTGCTGCAGCGTCCAGCAGTTCAGCTGCTGCTTCTGCCTCAGCATTCACATTTGCTGCCTGATCTTCCGGTTTTTTGTTTTCGTCACTCATGGGTGTTCCGTTTGGCTCAAACTATCTGCCGAAGCTTATACGACCGCTTGCGCACTTTTTCAAAGAACATTGGCGGATAAGCCTTCGCTTATCCGCCGGATGCGCTCATATGTCCGGCGACCGCGTGGCCGCAGCAAGAATCAATCAGATGGCGCTTTTGATCCAGTCGGAAAGCTTGCCCTTCGGAGCAGCTCCAACCTGGGTTGCCATCGGCTCGCCATCCTTGAACAGGATCAGCATCGGGATTGAGCGGACGCCATACTTCATGGCCATGTCCTGGTTCTCATCGATGTTCAGCTTGGTGATCTTCACCTGGCCGTCCATCTCGTTGGCAATTTCTTCCAGCGCCGGAGCGATCATTTTACATGGTCCGCACCATTCGGCCCAAAAGTCGACAACGACCGGTTCACTGGATTTCAGAACTTCAGCTTCAAAAGAAGAGTCGGTAACTTGTGTGGTAGCCATTACAAGATCTCGTGGTTCGATGTGTCACGCCCACACGATGTAAGCGTGTCAGTTGGCCCGAACGTAGGAAGCGTTGGGGCTGTCGTCAAGACGCTGTACCGTCCGGATGCAGACTGGCAAAGGTTTGATCTAAAATCATGGCAGGAATTTCCATCAATGCAGGTTGGCTTGTCCAGAGCAGGCAGGCCAAAACCTCCTTGTCTGGATAGATCTGCTTCAGCATTTCCCTGTAAACACAAAGCTGTGCACGATATTCGAGCGAAACTGCATCGACGGTTTCCGGCGGATTGTGATTTGTCTTGTAATCCACAATCACAACCCGGTTATCCTCAACCAGCAGGCGATCGATCTGACCTGAAACCTCTACTTCTGTCCCGTTGGCCGTACGAATCGTTCCCACCAGCGGAATTTCTGCCTGTGCGGAGCTGGAAAACACAGGGGCAAAGTCTTCTGACAGCAGTATCGCCTTCACTTCTTTGACAAGCTGATCCTGATAACGAAGAAACTCAGGTTTCAGCGACCTCTGCAGATAGTTTTGCGCAGCCGCCCATCGATCTTCGGCGGCCAGATCCGGCAGGAGTTCCAAAAGGCGGTGGATGAGGCGTCCACGTTCCAGCGGCCAGGATGCCGGTTGACTTTGCGCCCGCAGACGCGAGATGGCCGGAACGGGCTCAACGCCGTCCTTTTCTTCCATTTCCTCAAACGCACGCGACGGCTGGAGGCGTTTTTTCTTTGGCAGAAGCTTGACGGGTGTGGAGAGCCAGGAAGGTGGCGGCCCATCCTGCGGTTTGACCTTTTCCAGCTTGGAATCCGTAGTCCCCTGTTCACTGCGCGTGCCGGGTGCACCTTGCTGCCAGCGCCAGCCGATGACCGCATTGCCGCTGTCCTTGAGTTCGCGAGCTTCCGGCTTTAGCGCCCGCTCCACCATCGAGTACCAGCAATCCTCGTGAACACCGCGTTTGGGAGCCCACCCGCAGACGACCAATCTGTCTTCCGCACGTGTCAAAGCAACATAAAGCAGGCGCCTGTATTCTTCAGCCTGATCTGCTCGCAGACCCTCGATGGCTTCAGCATGCCAGGGCGTCCGCTCCGCTTTTGGGGGCAGCCAGACGAGCGCCGGAGGTAGAAGTTCATTTTCAAGGCGCTTTCGCGGGAGAAAGGCAGGATCATGTATCGCGCTGACAGGAGCACCACCCGGATCGACCAGAATGACAATTCTGGCTTCCAGCCCCTTGGATCCGTGTACGGTCATGATCCGGACCATGCCTTTGGTGTTGGTGAGCTCCCGCTTGATCTCGGTTGGCGCGGCCGCCATCCACGCGAGAAAGCCTTCCAGTCCAGGTGTTCCCGACTGTTCATAGGCGATTGTCAGCGCAAGAAATTCATCAAGAACATCGTCGACCTCGACACCGAGCCTTGCCCGAAACGCCTGCCTGCCACCATCAGCACCCAGCACCCTGGCGTAAAACTCGTAAGGCGGAACGAAGTCGGCTCGGGCGCGCCAGTCTTCCAGCTTTGCCCGCACCGACTTCCATTTTTCTGAAGCCTCGGAGTGTTTGACCAGCATTTGCCACAACGTACCTGGACGGGCCTTGTCCGGCGTTTCGCGAGCAACTTCAAAAAGGTCCTCGTCCGTCAGATCGAATAGCGGACTTTTGAGAACCCCTGCCAGCGACAGGTCATCTTCGGGTAAAAGGAGGAACCGTCCGAGTGCCGCCAGGTCCTGCACGGCAATATGGTCTGTCAGCACCAGGCGGTCACTGCCTGCTGCCGGAACATTAAGTTCTTTCAGTTCCCGGTTCAAAGCATCAACAAACGGACCGCGCTTGCGCACCAGGATCATCACGTCTCCCGGATCTGCGACACCTTCCCTCATCCAGCCAGCAATCTCGCTGGCGACGCGTTTGGCAACCTTCAGCATCGGGCTGCCGGATCCGACATGATCAATCGGCTGACGCCAGTCCTCCGGCTCGGCAATTTCTTCTTCTGCTTCCAGCGGCCAGAGGTCAACGATCCCTGGATCCCTGCGAATAGCTTCGTGGACGGGAGCACGCACTTCCTGCGACAGTCCGCGGTGCGCGTTTTCATCACGGAAAACTCTATCAACAGCACCGAGCACATCCGGGGTTGAGCGGAAGGAAAGTTGGAGATTGACGGAGTGAAACTCTTGTTCGGCCGCCTCAGCTTTTCCGGAAAACGCACGGCGCATGGCATCGAAATAGGCTGGAACCGCACCTTGGAAGGAATAGATCGATTGTTTTTCGTCGCCCACCGCAAACAGGGTTCGAATCCGGTCACGCGCGCCTGCTCCTGCAAAAAACTCCGACGCCAGTGCCGTGACCACTTCCCATTGGCGTGGACTGGTATCCTGCGCTTCGTCAACCAGAATGTGGTCGAGCCCCTGATCAAGTTTGTATTGCACCCACTGCGCGGCATCAGATTTTTGAAGGAGCGTGGCGGTCTTCACCACAAGGTCTTCGAAGTCCAGAAAACCTTTCGCCGTTTTGGAGCGCTCGTAGTGGCGGATGACAGCGTCGGCCAAACGCAGCAGGGAAGCGGTACCTTCAAAGGTTGCGAGTTTCCGGCGCTCTTCAAGCAGATCGATCAGGCGAACCTGTTCTGACAAAAGGCTCTCAACCATCTCCGGAAACGCTGCAACCACTTTCTTTGTGGCAAGTGATTTTCGCGGTTCAAGCTTGCCGGTCAGAAAAACCTGTAACCAGGCTTCGCGGAAAACGGAGGGATTCTTCAGTTTGACAGCATGGACGATCGCGTCAGCTCTCGTCTGATCTGTCTTTGAGCCTGTGTTCAGGGCTTCCGCATAACTAAGGCAAGTGTTCTGATCGAAAGGACATTCTGACTTGAAGCGATTATCCAGACTTTCGAGGCTGTCAGATGGACTAATTTCGAGAATTTGCGCTAGCTCCGCGAGAGCTGTTTCCAGATCTCCTGCATCGACAGTCCAGCGCCGAAAGGCATCCCGGCCCTGTATGAGCTCATCCAGCGCTTTTTCAGCACCGCCGTCGCTCATTAGATCAATGACCGTCGCCAGCGCCTGACCGAACGTGCTGCCGGGATCTGTCTCGGCCTTCTGCATGACGCTGGCCCGCGCCTCGGCCATCAGCTCGGCAGCAATTCTGTCATCCAGCACGGCAAAATGCCCAGCCACATTGGCCTCTAGCGGGAACTGATGAAGCAGAGATTCACAAAAACCGTGAATGGTCTGGATTTTCAGCCCGCCGGGCGTCTCAAGCGCGCGCGCGAACAGGCGCCGCGCCATGGAAAGCCGCGCGGCGTCCGGCTTTCTCCCTTCAATGTCCTGCAACTCGGAAGCCAGGTCAGTGTTTTCCATCGTGACCCATGTGCCAAGGATCTTGAAGACGCGTGTCGCCATTTCGGCAGCCGCCGCTTTCGTGAAGGTCAGCGCCAGAATGCGGGAGGGATCTGTGCCATCGAGTAGCAATCGCACCACCCGTCGTGACAACACGAAAGTTTTCCCAGACCCTGCATTGGCGCTCACCCAGGCAGAGGCGCGCGGACGAGACGCGAGGTCCTGACGCTCTCGCGTGAGTTTAGGGATTTCAAACCCGCTCATGCCGCGTCCCCATCGTGACTGAGCATCATGACCCCGGGAGGGGTTTTTCTACAAAACAACGCCAAACCCTAATTCTCCCCTGACCCCAACGCCCATTCCTGAACGCGGGCGAGATGATCGTACGGTCCGGCCATTTGCCGTTCGCGCATAACACGTGCACGCGAAAGATAACCCGTGCTCTCCTTGGCATAGTGGGCGATCAGCTGCTCAAAACGCACCCAGGCGTCTTCGACAAGATCCTCCAACAGTGTTTCCTTCGGGTTGCGCTGCACTTCCAGAAGTGGTTCGGTTCCACCCTTGAGCTGCAGATATAGAAGCTCGCAAATCTCCGCATCTGCCGGAACGTTCTTGAAACCGAACCGTTTGATCATCGCCGCTTCCAAGGGCAACTGCGGAGACAAAAGCGCGTCCACCTGTTTCTGAGATGGGACCTGACCGGTTTTGTAATCGATGACGGACAATCTGCCATCCTTCAGCTGGTCAATCCGATCCGCACGGCCACGCAGACGGAACTCGAAGCCCGGCAGTTTCAGCTCCACGCCCCCGCCAATTTCAAGAAAGCGTCGTCCGATGAATTTCGTCCGCTCAGCTTCATAGGCGACGAAGCCTGCAGCAATTCTCTGAAAACGCGGCCACCACAGCGCGCGGATAGCTGGAAAGGCATCAAGAGGTTCAAAAAGGTCTTCACCGATGTCCGTCAACGCCTGTACAGCGCTATCGTCGAATGGCCCTGTCCAACTCGCCAGAAAATTTGCAAGCGCATCGTGAACAAGGTTGCCTTTGTCCGCAGCGCCAGGTTCACCACCAATAGGATCGACCGATTGAAGTTCCAGCACATGTCTTGCGTAAATCGCATATGGGTCGCGGATCAGGCGTTCGATCTCGGTAATGGAAAGGCTTGATGGCCGCGCTTCAAGCGGTGGTTTTGGATCAGGCCGCGCGGCAGGGCGCCCGATACCCGGTGTCCGGTCCAACTGTGTTGCGATTTGCGTAAAAGCCGCTCCCCTTTCTTCCATGGCCCCGGTGACCTCGGGACCTGCGAGAGTCGTCAGCCTCTGCAGCCACCGGGAAGCGACTGTCGGTGCTCCATCGGCGCGTGCGGGGCGGGAAAGCAAGACGCGCGGCGCGCCCAGTCCTTGTGCAAAGTCGTGAGCTGCAGCGCCAAGCCGACGTTCCGGCGGTTCCAATCCCATGTCCTGCTTCATTGGCCTGTTCAGCCAGGGATCGTTTCGCGTGCGCTGCGGCCAGACGCCTTCGTTCAATCCCCCCATGACGACGAAATCAAAGGACTGCAACCGTGCTTCCATTGGGCCGAGGATCTGAATGCGCGGATCGCCAGGCAAACGGCGGCGCACAGCGTGTCCGGCCATGAGCGCCGGCAGTACGGTCGGCCATTCACGCGGCGGAATTTCAAGTCCGCTTGCACCTGCTTCCAGAAGGCCTGACAAGAACTGCGCTAACGCATCGCCAGCTTCGCCGACATATAGCTCTTCCACCGACCCTGCATCATCCAGTGCGATGGCCTGAACAACGTTTATGTGATGACGTGCAAGCTCAATGATCGAGATCGGCTCACCGTATGCCGCAAGTTCTTCCAGCGGAGCAAGAGCTGATGCCAGCCGCTCAACCAGATCTGCAATCACATCCCAATCGGCTTCATGAATCTTCTTCCAGCGCGGCGTATGAGCCTTGCCTGCATCTTCCCGGCAGGCTTCAACGGCGGCCTTGAGGCCATCCGTTCCTGGCTTGGCACGCGGCCCTCGCAGAACACCGCGTTCAAGGGCTCGCGCTGCAGAGCGGGCATCTTTTATCGGCAGCCCCAAGCGGGTGAGCGGGTGTTTTAAAAGCGCCAACAGGTCAATCGGTTCACAGCCGTTCAATGCAAGTTTCGCAGCCAGGATCGCAAGAATGGCAGGTGCAGTCTGATCAAGCGGTTTGCCCGCACTGTCGTCCACCTGAACATTCCAGCGCGCGAGTTCAGCGGCAACCCTACGTGTCAGCATCCTGTCCGGCGAGATCAGAGCCGCAGTTTCACCGCGCTCTATGGTTTCACGCATCGCGACGGCAACGCTTAATGCCTCCTCCGCCTCATTGCGCGCGATCATGATCGAAACGTTTTTCAAGGCCTCGCCACGTTGCTTTACCGGTCTTTTTTCCAAGTAACCGGTCCAGCTGTCCGACGTGTCGGCAGGACGCAGGGCCTCAGAAACCAGCTCCTCGCGAAGCCCAAATTCCGGCTCAGGCCGAGCGCCGAGTTGTTGAACATCACTCCGTTGCACACCCAAACGACCAAGGAGTTGCTTCAGCGAATATTGAGGATGAGAAGGAAGTGCACTTGGCTTCTTAAAACCTGGTTGGCGTGCGGAATTTACCTGCGCAACGCGTTGTCCCAAAGTCAGCCAGGAACGATCGTCCAGATGTTGGTCCAGGCCCGGCAAGACAATCACACCCTGATCCAGCGCGGCGACGACTTTCAAAAGTTCAGCTGTAGCTGGAACAGACCCGGTTACACCGGCGACAATCACCGGGCCACGTTGCTTTGCCTCCTTGAGACGAGCTGCCTCGCGGCGGATAAGAGCAGAACGCCGTGCCTTGGGATCCATTTGGTCACGTTCGGCCAAATGGGCTGGCCAGGCTTCCTGAACGATTTTCAAAAAATCCAGAGTGATCTGCCAATAGCGGGCATGATCTTCAGGCACCAGATCTGAAAGTTCGGTCCAGTCTGCCTCTTCCGTTTCCACCTCGTCCATCAGAGCCAGCAGATCGCCTGCAAGCCATGCTGCGTCAGCGGTTGAGGCCGGAACGCCAAGTGGCTCATCTGAACGCAGGCTCAACGCCTCCCGGCGCAACATGCCTTTCCATGCCATCACCAGCCGGGTCATGGCGAGATGACGCTCAAGCAAGGGCATTGCTGGCGCAAGAGGCTCAAGATCCAGATCGCTTGTCATCCCCTGCACATCTTCATCGGTGTCTCCGACGGGCCTGATGGAGGGAAGCAGGACAGGTTTCCCGGCAAATTTGTTCAAAAACAGCTCTGGCAGCAAGCGCGCGGCGCGTCTTGTCGGCAGGTAAAGTGTTGCCGTGGACAAGAGCAACGGGTCTTCCTGAGGGCAAAATCCCGGAATGAGGCTGCCGTCAACCAGCGTTTCGACAAGGGTTTCAAGAAACGGAATGGATGGAGGGACGGAATAGAGACGGGAGGATGCGACCATTCTCAGGCAGCACTCTCACGCACAGCATATTCAGCGGCCCGAATGGACTCCGGAGTGCCGATATGGAGCCACAATCCTTCCATTTGAACACCAAACAAGCGTCCGGATTCGATAGCTTTGTCGAACAGGACATTCATGGAGAACGCCCCGTCCGGTGCGCCTTCAAACAAGCGAGGATGCAGGATCGCAGCGCCCGCATAGGCAAAGGGCGTCACGCCTTTTTCCAACCGCCTTGTCAGACTTCCATCCTTGGCCATGTCAAAGTCACCGCGACCCGCATAACCGACTGATTTGACGGTCTCAGCAACCAGCAACAATGCGTCCATGCGGGTTTCGTCCCAGGCATCGACCATGTGTTCCAGGTTCGGTTTGACCCCTTCGATCCAGTAACATGTATCAGCATTCAGCTGAAAAAACGGGCTCTCACCAAGCTGCGGCAAGGCCTTCTTGATGCCGCCTCCGGTCTCCAGCAACTGATCACGTTCATCTGAGATCACGATTTCAATGTCATTGCGACGCCGGACATGAACCTCCACCAGATCCGCCAGATAATGGACATTCACAACACAGGTTTTTACGCCTGCCGACACGAGACGATCCATACCGTGGTCGATCAGTGCCTGACCGTTGACCTCAATCAGTGGCTTGGGCGTCGTCGCCGTCAACGGGCGCATCCGCTTACCGAGGCCGGCGGCCATAATCATGGCTTTGGAGGGGCGAAACCGCGTGTCTGTCATGGCTTTACTCAATTGCTTTCGGCCGAACTGAAAAGAGCAGGAACTCAAGGCCGATAATGTGCGTACCAGTCTTTCAATTCCGACATTGCCGGTCGGTCAAGAATCCGGTCCAGGTACCCTAGCATACGCGGCAAATGGCTCAAGTAAGCTGGCTTGCCGTCCCGCCGTGCCAGCCGGACAAAAATCCCGAGGATTTTCGTAATACGCTGCGCCGCCATGACGGCATAGGCTTCAGAAAAACTCTCTGCTTCGAAATCAGGCGACTGTTTTTTTCTTGCCAGAACATAAGCATCAAAAAGTTCTGTTTCCAGTTCCACGCTCACTTTCGTTCTGGCATCGAGCAAGAGCGAGGCAACATCATATGCGACCGGTCCAATAACCGTGTCCTGGAAATCAATCAGACCAATGCGATCGGTTCCGCTCGCCTTTTCCTGCCACAACAGGTTGGGTGAGTGGAAGTCACGCAATACCCAGCCTTTCTGGGCATCGGAAATTCTTTCAAGAGCACCACGCCAAAGAGCTTCAAATTCAAGACGTGTCTGGGTGTCAGCGGGTGCATTGGTCGTTTCCGGCACAAACCAATCGAGAAACAGGGAGGCCTCGGCAATCAGGGCGTCAACTGAATACTCCGGAAGGGCATAACGAGAACCATCCTGCAGAACAATGGAGTGCGGCCACTCCTGACCATGCATGTTTGCCAGCACCTCGACGGCGACAAGATAGCGCTCCGCGACCGGGTTGCCTTCGCAAACAATGGTTTCGCTTCCAAGATCGTTCGAAAGGACCAGGCCTTCCTTGAAAGAGGAAGCCAGAATTGCTGGTGCATGGAATCCACGGCTGCGCAATTCCGACCCAACCGCAACCACCGATCTGCAATCCTGCGCCAAATGTACTTTTTTCATGTAGTCGCGAACGCTGGCGGAAACGGCATTTCCCTGAAACGGCCAACGCATCAGAACCGCGCTTTTATTACCTGAAACAACCGTTTCAAAAGTACGCAGAGAAGCATCTCCGGCGAGAAACCGCCTTTCTGCAGTCGGAAATTCGGTTCCTTCCAAAAATGCTCGGATTTTCAGGGATCGCGCGATCCGTTCTGTCCACTGTGAAGCGTTTGAAAAAAACGCGAACTGGCGCTGGTCGGGCCTGTCTTCATCTGGCTGGCTGATTTGCAGCCATAGTGCTTGCTCGGGAAGAAGCTCTTCCGCCTTTTCGGGCCATTCGATCAGGGCTGCGCCTTCTTCAAGGAGATCATCCAGACCCAGTTCCTCAAGTTCTTCCGGATCTTCCAGGCGGTAAAGGTCAAAATGCGAGACATCGAACCGGCCAAACTCGTAAGTCTGAACAAGCGTGAATGTCGGACTGGGAACTTCCAGATCTCCATCCCCGGCCAGCGACCTGATCAATGCTCTTGAAAATGTGGATTTGCCGGCACCCAGATCGCCGGAAAGGCAAATCACATCGCCTCTGGAGAGAACCATTGAAAGGTCGTTGGCCAAACGTTGCGTTTCCGCTTCGTCTGAAACTTGCACTGTCAGGAAGGATGACGGCAATTGCCGCAAATGGTGATCCGCCATCAACCAAGGGTCCTATTCGGCGGCGGCCTGGTCGGCGAGTTCCGGACTTGCGGGAAAGACGCAGATAACTGTTGTTCCGTTGCCTTCAGCCGACTCGATATCGACTGTGCCACCATGGAGTTCCACGAAGCTTTTAACGATGGCGAGGCCAAGCCCGGCTCCTTGTCTCCGCGCTCCCGTGTCGTGACCGACAAAGCGATTGAAGACCTGGGTCAGAATTTCCGCGGGAATGCCGTAGCCATGATCCTTGACGTAGAATGTCACCTTGTCGTCTTCGCGGCTGCAGCTGACATCGACAACGCCATTTGCCTCTGAATAACGGACCGCGTTTGCAATCAGATTGAACAGGACTTGGCGCAGGCGTTTTTCATCGGCGACCATCATGCCGATGTCATCAGGGACATTGGTGCGAAGGCTGATATGCGCTTCGGTAAGCCGGTCCTTCAGACCTTCCACGGCTGCGGACACAGTTGAGGCGACATCGACCTCACCCAGATCCAGCTCCATGATGCCGGCGTCCAATGTCGCAAGATCCAGAATGTCGTTGATAATGGCCAACAATGCAGAAGACGAGGACTGGATGTATTCGGCATATTCGCCCTGCTTTTCAGAAAGGTCGCCGAATTTCGGATCGGCCAGCAGCTGCGCAAAACCGATAATATTTGTGAGGGGAGACCGCAGTTCGTAGGAGACGTGCTGAATAAAGGCGTTCTTGATCTGATCTGCCTGCTCCAGCGCCTCGTTTTTCTCAAGCAGTGCGCGTTCAACATTTACACTGTCAGACACATCAACGAATGTGACCAAAGTCCCGCCATCCGGCAAAGGTACCGTCGCATAGTCCAGCACATCGCCATTGTGACGTTCCAGGCGGCTTACTTTCTGGGTACGATTGTCGAGGAGGCCGGTCACATTGCCTGCTAGCTGTTCCCAGGCTTCCATTTCCGTATCATTCAACGTGCAGGCCGACAGCACTTCCTTGACATGCGGAAGTTCGGCGAGCTGATCTTCTTCCAAGCCCCAGATCCGGCCAAAGGCAGGATTCCAGAGGCGCAACCTGCCATCCGACCCGAACACGGCGACAGCTTCCGACAGGTTGTCGAGGGTTTCGCCCTGGACGCGTGTCAGCGCGTTGTAGCGGCTTTCCAGATCCAGTTGCTCGGTGACATTTTCATAAATATAGGTAACACCGCCCTGAGGATGTGGATTGGCGATGACGCGCATCGTTCTGCCGTCCGGCAGGTGCCACCAGCTCTCGCGTGCTTCCAGAGACTGGTAGCTCTCCAGCATCTTGTTGCGCCAAACGCGGTAATCTGCCTGCTCGGGAAGTTTGCGGGCCGCACGTAGCGCATCAAGAACGGCGCCGTCTTCCGGATTACTCTCAAGGAATGCAGAATCCAGATCCCACATTTGCCGGAACGCCGCATTGTAGAACTGAAGCTTGCGGTCGTTGGAATAGATTGCGACAGCCGCTGCAAGCTGATCGAGCGTACGGCCGTGGAATTCCTCTGCCCGTCCAAGTTCTTTCCGGGCCCCTTCAAGTTCGCTGATGTCAACGGCAATGCCGGCGCCGCCGACATTCGCGTTGACATCTGTCACTTCAAACACCCGCCGTTCGCCGGATGCCACGATCGGTATCCTGGCGTTAAAGCAGCCGTCTTCGGTACGCTGAACAGCCATGGCCGTGCGCGCAGCAGCGTCAAGGAATGTCGCGCCGTCCTTGACCGCCTGATCGGAATCCGGCATTTCAACGGCTTCGGCATAGGCGTCATTTGCCCATATGAGATTGCCTTCCGCGTCGCGCTGCCAGGCCGGTGCAGGCATCGCATCCAGAAGCGCATGCAGCATGTGCAGTTCACCGGAAATCTTGGCATTTCGTGCGGCAAGCTCGGCCTGCATCTGACGCTCGCCAGTCAGATCCCGCAGTCGCAAGACAACAGCGCCGCCAGTCGTGCGCCCCAAAGCCTCGACATAACTGCCTGTGCGGGTTTTCAAAGTCGTGGTGAATGCTTCTCCCGTGCGGAATAGCATATCAAGGTGTCGTTCAAGATCACTGGCACATTTTACCGTCAACCAGCTGCCAAACGCCAGAAGCTGAACCGGTGGGCGCGGTACGCCCGATTTCTCCGGCAAGACACCCCAAATTTGCGGCATCGCCCCATTGCCCGTCCAGACGATCACCCGCTGCTCATCCGTATTGAGCATTGCTTCAAGTCGGTCGACCCGGAACTTCAAATCGCCTTTTTCTTTTTCAAGCGACTCAGTTAATAGTGCTGACTGCTTGCGGTGGCGGACCAGCGCAATGGCTGCAGTAACTGCAAACGCGCACATTCCGCCAAGCGCGCCAAAAAGGATCATGGTGTCTGGATTGATGGCAGCTGTGGTGTCGGCAAGCATATCGGCTGCTGCAGGTCCGCACGACAGACCGAAGCCCGCCGCCGCAGCGCCGCCTGGCTTAACCTTATCTAGAATCCAGTATCGCAACGACGCGCGTGGCCGCACGTCGTCTCTGCTGCCTTTCGGCATATTGTGATCCCCTTACGCCGCAATGTCTCGCTTTTGCGAGTGCAGCCCCCGGTTACTGGGAGCAAATCAAAGACAACCGCCTCCTGGCCTTTGATTCGTTTAAACAATAACCTTTTTGAGAATCACGCAGAAGAGTCCGTAACTGAAAAGTTAACAGAACCCTTCAAAATGAAGGGTTCTGCATTTTTTTGTTCACACGCCCGAATCAGCGCGTTAACCATATCTAGTGGTAAGACTCAACAAAATCAGTATTTGTAGTGTTCTGACTTGAATGGACCGGTCTTATTAATCCCCAGATATTGCGATTGCTCGTCAGACAAATTGGTTAACGTCACACCAAGTTTTTCCAGATGCAGACGTGCAACCTTCTCATCCAGGTGCTTCGGCAGAACATAAACTTCGTTTTTGTACTGCTCGCCCTTGGTGAAGAGTTCGATCTGCGCAAGCACCTGGTTGGTGAAGCTTGCAGACATGACGAAGCTTGGGTGACCGGTTGCATTGCCGAGATTTACAAGACGACCCTGGGACAACAGGATCATGCGCTTGCCATCCGGGAACTCGTACATGTCGACCTGATCCTTGACCGGGCGCAACTTTGTGTTCTTCAGCGCTGCGACCTGGATCTCGTTGTCGAAGTGGCCAATGTTACAGACGATCGCCATATCCTTCATGCCACGCATATGGTCGAAGGTGATGATGTCCTTGTTACCGGTCGCAGTGACGTAGATGTCACCTTCCGGCAGCGCCTGCTCCATGGTTTTGACTTCATAGCCATCCATGGAAGCCTGAAGTGCACAGATCGGATCGATCTCGGTGACAATCACGCGGGCGCCGGCACCGGCCAATGACTGTGCGGAGCCCTTGCCAACATCGCCGTAACCACAAACCACGGCAACCTTGCCGGACATCATCACGTCAGTTCCACGACGAATGCCGTCAACGAGAGACTCACGGCAGCCATAGCGGTTGTCGAACTTGGACTTGGTAACACTGTCGTTGACGTTGATCGCCGGGAACGGCAGGTCGCCCTTATTCTGCATTTCATAAAGACGCATAACGCCGGTCGTGGTTTCTTCCGAAACGCCCTGGATCAGTTCTTTCTGCTTTGTGAACCAGCCCGGGTTGGACGCCAAGCGCTTCTTGATCTGCGCGAACAGGCATTCTTCTTCCTCGGAAGTCGGGTTTTCGATGATATCGGTTTCGCCCGCTTCAACGCGTGCACCGATCAGAATGTACAGCGTTGCGTCGCCGCCATCGTCGAGGATCATGTTGGCGCCATCAGGGAAGTCGAAGATCTTGTCCGCGTAATCCCAGTACTCTTCCAAAGTCTCGCCCTTGATGGCGAAAACCGGAACGCCGGAAGCAGCGATTGCAGCGGCAGCCTGATCCTGCGTGGAATAGATGTTACAGGAAGCCCAACGGACTTCAGCACCCAAAGCAACCAGTGTTTCGATCAGAACTGCTGTCTGGATGGTCATGTGCAGAGAACCTGCAATGCGGGCACCCTTGAGCGGTTTACTTTCACCAAACTCTTCGCGGCATGCCATCAGGCCCGGCATTTCGTGTTCAGCGATTTCGATTTCGGTACGGCCCCAATCTGCGAGCCCTATGTCTTTGACAATGTAGTCAGTCATGAAAGTGTCCTGCTGTTAGAGCCAGCTATCTGCGCCGGGTCCTTTTAATGCAGCTGCGTCTCTCGGTGAGCCAATGCCATCACAGACGTTTCAGCAGCTGCCAATCAATTCCCGGAACTGTCCGGCAATCATTGGGATGGGTTATAACCCCACGCGGGACATCGTGCAATAAAGATATAAAGAATTCTTTATATGATATGAGAAGCGTCCATTTAGCCGTTCTCAACGGTCTGCCAATAGTTCCCATGTCACCGAAAGGACATCGTCGGCTTCCGCAGATAGAAAGACCACTGTTACATCCTCATCGGCGATATGCCGGACATCGGCTGAAAATCCGACATCTCCGCCAGAGTGCCCCAGAACCACACCGAGATCTGACTGCCTCTCAACTTCAACACCCACGCCATACTCATGCCCGGTTGGGTCAGCCAGCAACCGGTTCAGGCTGTCTTTGCGCAAAAGTCGCTCATTCACAAAGAGCGCCCGGTAAAACGCGGTGATATCCTGTGCGTTTGATACAAGGCCACCGTCTCCAAAACCAAAACCGGTCAGATATTGATCAACCGGCTCCAAACCGTTGCCGAAGTCTTCAAACCCTTGAACAAAATCGTCAGGTCTGATGCCAAATCCGAGAACCTGGGTTTGTGTCAAACCAAGCGGTTTGAATATGTGCTCGGCCAGCACCTTGTGCATCGGAGCTCCTGCGGCTTTTTCGAGTACCAACTGAGCAATCAGATAGTTTGTATTGGAATAGTCAAAGGCTGTGCCAGGCGTAAACAGACGGGGATCCGCCGCCACACTATTCAACGCCAAACGCAACACGTCATCAGAGGTTGCACCTTGTGCAATTTTCTCCAAACTCACCCTATAGAATTCGTCATCGAGATAATCCGGCAATCCACTCGACATGGTCAGAAGGTCGACAATCGTAATCCCATCAAGCTCGCCAAACTCTGTAACGATCTCTTGCGGCATCCAGCGTGAGACAGGGTCGTCAATATCAAGTTTTCCATCTTCATCGAGCTGCATAAGGGCCACAGCCAGAAAAATCTTGGAGACCGAGGCAATCAGGAAACGGCTTTGAATTTTGGCCGCCGGTCCACCTTGCCGCTCACGTCCACACGCCAGAGCAGTCGACGTTTCCGCCTCCGTCAGCAGAACCACAAACGCTGGTCCTTCATCACTGCATACATTACGGATTTCTTCGAAAAAGGCCCCACCGGTAGCCAGGTTAGGTGCAAAGACAATCAAAGCACAAAGAAGTCCGAGCACCTTAGCTGACTTCCCGCGACGCAAATTCGACTGGGCTTGTTCATTCGTCAGAGCTTTATTCCTCTCACGCGCACACTTTTCCAGATCACCGATCTGGTCCACCAGGCGTTGTTCGAACTGTTATCTGCTTCAATCATCCAGCTGGCAGGCAGAGTTCCGACGTCTCCTCAGGATCTGTAAAGATCTTCCCGCGAGGGTGGCATGCCCGACGGCCCCTTTGTGCGCTTTGAGGCTACGGTCTGAAATATGCCGATCGTTCCTCTATCAAATCCGAGGGAAACGCCGCAAAGATAGGCAAGCCAAAGGCGGTATTTCTGTTCTCCGACCTGTGCAATGGCTTCTTCTTTGACTTGCATGAGGTTCTCGGCCCAAAGGCGCGTTGTTCGGGCATAATGCTCGCGCCAGGCCTCAACATCATGAACTTCAAATCCATGCGCTTCCAGGTTCGTCAAAGTCCAGCCGATGTGATCCACTTCACCGCCTGGAAAGATATACCGCACCAGGGCCTGGTATTCCGGCTTTTTACGGCGAAACGCCTTCAGGTCCTTCTTGCCGCGTCTCGTGATCGCATGATGCAGATAAAGGCCGCGCGGGCGCAGGAGTTTGTGCACGCTTTTGAAATAATCATCATAGTTATCCAGGCCAACCGCTTCGAACATGCCGATAGATGAGATCTTGTCGAACTTCCCGTCCATCTTCCGGTAATCGATCAATTCGACCGAGACCTTATCCTGGAGCCCACGGGCTTCAATCGTCTCCCGAGCCAGTTTCAACTGCTCTTCAGCGAGCGTCACCCCCACTGCGGTCACGCCATAGTTTTCGGCGGCATGGCAGATCAGCGCGCCCCAACCGCAGCCAATGTCGAGCATGCGGTCACCGGGCTTCAATCTCAGTTTTCGGCAAATCATATCCAGCTTGTCGGTCTGGGCCGTTGCCAGGTCATTTCCCCAGTCAGTGAAATAGGCGCAGGTGTAGACCATCTTCGGATCAAGAAAGAGTCGGTAGAAGTCATTGGAGACATCGTAATGAAACGCGATGTCATCTTTCTTGCTTCCAGAACTACGGTCTGCGGCCCTGCCCGCATCAACGTCTTCCGCGCTATCAGGTGTATTACCGGCGCCGCTTCCTTTCAGAATGGGAAATGCATTTTTCAAAAGCAGGCTTTTGTTCAGCCGCTTGCGAATTTCCCGCCCCTTTACCCGGGGTCTCCTTTCGGCAAATTCGAAAATGCTTCCACCACGCGGATCAATCTCACTCAGGGAATAGAGATCGACCAGAGTCTTGATCCCCGGCCGCCTGACAAGCTTTGTGAGAGCTGTTTCGGACAGGGCTATGCGCAAACCATTGTCGGGCGCATTCGCCGGAATGCGTGAACCATCCCAAAGTTCAAATCCGAATTCCAAATCCAGAACCTGATGGATATGCGTCAGTATTGCATGCGCTGCAGAGAATACTCGATCGCCGGAACTCGCCATTACGTACCCCAAATGAATGATCAGGAAATGGCCGACGCTATTACGGAAAATTCAATCGCTCGAGCCAGTGGTAATTTTTGCATGGTGGCGAGGCTGGTACAAAAAATCAATCTGTCTCGCCGAAACCGTTCTCGACAAGTTCGGAAATTGCCTCAATCGCGGCTTCGGCTTCATTCCCGCTAACGCAGACTTTGATTGAGCACCCAGGACTGGCTGCAAGCATCATCAGGCCCATGATTGACGTTCCACCAACTGTTTGCCCGTCTTTGGAAACTTGAACATCAGCCGCAAAGGTCTCAACCAGCTTGACCAGTTTTGCAGATGCGCGTGCGTGCAGACCGCGCCGATTGACTATGATGAGATCTCTTTCCAACAAAATATGCACTGTCATTTTCTTGTTTAGCTTTGTCCTGACAGTACCTGGCTTGCGACTGAAATATACTTCTGTCCGGCCTGACGGGCTTCATCTACGGCGTCAGCCAGTTCGCGGTCGGACCGAACGCTAGCGAGCTTGATCAGCATTGGCAGGTTGACACCCGCGACCACCTCCACAGACTTGCTATCCATTACGGAGATTGCCAGGTTCGAAGGTGTTCCGCCGAACATGTCGGTCAGCAGCACGACACCTTCACCGGAGTTGGCTGCTTCGACAGCTGACAGGATGTCCTGTCGACGCTGTTCCATGTCATCATCCGGCCCAATGGATATCGTTTCGACCTGCTCCTGCGGACCGACGACATGCTCCAGCGCTGCCTTGAATTCCTCAGCGAGACGTCCGTGGGTGACGAGTACAAGTCCAATCATGCGAAGCAGGGCCTGATTATCGGTTGTGGTGAGCTCTAAAGGGAGCCGCGCGTTTAACAGTCTGATGCACTCTCTTCAACCGTCTGCCCAGTTGCAAGCAAAAAACACGACTGTTCCCTTTTAAAAATATTCAGGTGATCCGGGGAACAGATTTCGAAATGTCCACCGAAGCACACGCAAAGTGACGTCCATGCTATTTTCCGGACAGCAAACAACCGGCAGAAGAACACCCTCGAAGCGTTCATGAGAAACAGCGTCCTCAGGCAGGCGTTCAATTTTCTCTGGCGGCAATAGATCTACCACCAGATGCAATTTTGCACGTGGAGCGTATCTGGTTTCAATCAACCCAAATCCGCGAACTTCCATCACGCCAGCAATCGAATCCGGCACAGTGGCGATGACCCGGTTTTCTTCCGCGGTCAGAACCACGCGATCATCTGCAACAAGGACCCCAAGATTTCTTTTTGCACGGGCCCCGCTCAACATTGCGTCGGTGAGCTGGGATTTTCCGCTTCCGGCCTTGCCCCTGATCAGCACGCCACACGTGCCAACAATAAGACAGTTGCCATGAACCGACTGACCGATCACTTGCCTTTCCTTGCGGGCAGATAAATCGTGAAGCGCGCACCTGCTATCTTCTGACTGCCATCTTGATTGATTTCGACCCTGTTTGTCGCCGAGACGGTTCCACCATGCCCTTCAATGATCTGTCGGGAAATGGACAGGCCAAGACCAGAGTTGTTGCCGAAGCCTTCTCCATCTGGCCGGTCCGTATAGAAGCGTTCAAAGATCCGTTCAGTATTTTCAACGCGTATGCCTGGCCCATCATCATCAACAATGATCTTTATCGTTGATCCTTCGCGGCTGAGATCAACTCTTACGTCTCCGCTTGCAGGTGAGAAAGACCGCGCATTATCGAGAAGATTGCTGATTACCTGACCCAGGCGGATGTCATGGCCCTGCACTTGATAGGGCTTTTCGCCAGGTGCGTCGGCGACGATCAGTTTGACGTTGGTGTTATCTGTGCCGAACCGCTCGTTAGTCGCGTCGGCCATATTGCGCAGCAGCTCAGCCAGATCGATTGTCTCTGATTGAATGCGAGCAAGTTCGGCATCCAGCCTGGACGCGTCTGAAATGTCACTGATCAGCCGATCCAGGCGCCGGATATCATGCTGGATAACCTCCATCAGTCGATCCTCGGATTCCTTGGATTTGACCAATGGCAGCGTTTCAACGGCGCTGCGTAACGAAGTCAGCGGATTTTTTAGTTCATGCGCCACATCGGCTGCAAACTGCTCAATCGCATCAATCTTGGCGTATAGCGCATGTGTCATTTCCCGGAAGGACCGGGCCAGGTGACCAATTTCGTCCTGTCGATCTGAAAAGTCCGGGATTTCCTCACGCGATGTCGACCCTCTGCGAACCCTGTCCGCTGCTGCTGCGAGGCGACGAACCGGCCCCGCAATCGTGCCTGCCAGCAGGATCGACAAGAGGATCGTCACAGTCGCGGCAAACAGGAAAACCCTAATGATCGCGAACCGCTCAGCCCGCACGATCGCGTCAATGTCACCGCCCTGTGTCGACAGGAGCAGCGAGCCGAGCACCGCGCGAAACCGCTGGATCGGAACGGCGACGGAAACAATCAGCTCTCCGCGCTGCGAAATCCGGGTGACACTTGCGGGTGAGCCGGCAAGGGCAGCTTCCACTTCAGGGTAGGCCCTGCCATCGCCGCCGCCAACTTCCTGATAGAGTGGCAGGTCACCCTGGCGCACCCAGCGTTTGGCCCATTGCCAGACCGAATCCCAGAAAACTTCTTCCTCGGCAGTGGGTGCTGGTAGATCAAAACGCAGTATCTGGGCGCTGGAATAAAGATGCCTGGAATCGAGGATCAGGATCCCTTCCGGATCATATATCCTGGCTCGTGTCTTGGTTGGCGAGATCAGCCGCCTCAAAACTGGACCAACCCGTTCCGGGTTGATCGGAAAATCCAGACTTTCCAGATCATCACCGGTGGGTGTGATGCTTTCGCCAGCCTGGAGCTGGAGAAGCCTTTCGGGATCAACGGTGATCGTACCTGTGTCGACCGTTGCAGAAGCTGCAATGGCTCCGGCAATAATCTCACCCTGGGTCAGAAGACTCTGAACACGCGCATCGATCAAACCGGCACGGAACTGATTGAGATAAAGGATGCCGATCACAAGAGCGATCAAGCCAACGAGGTTGATCGCAATGATCCTGCGGGTCAGAGACGAAAGAACATAAGTGCCGAAGATCCGTCCGAACTGATTGAGAAGGCGGCGGCGCAGACGCTTGTTGCTGAGACGGCGCAAACGCGAACGCTCTGAGCCACTACTTGGCTCAGAGGCCGAAATGCCTTCTGCGTTTTCGCTCTCAACCGCCATTTACCCACCACAAAGGCATGCCAACGATGCCAGGGAGCAAAATCGTCAGGCCCACTTCAAATCAATTATCAGAGGCTTACTATATTGCAAGAGGGTCGGAAATTCAGCCTGTCGGCGTTGTCGCCCCGTTTGCCCGATGTATTGCATTGCGTCTCGCAACACATCAATCTGGCTGAGTCGACTTTCCGTCATCAATTACCTCAACTTGAGCGCGATACGCTCCGAGCCTGCATCAAGCTTCCCGGAATCGATATCCGACACCATAAAGTGTTTCGATCATCTCAAAGTCGTCATCAACAATCTTGAACTTTTTCCGCAGACGCTTGATGTGGCTATCGATGGTGCGGTCGTCCACATAGACCTGGTCATCATAAGCTGCATCCATCAGCGCATTCCGGCTTTTGACAACACCTGGACGATGCGCCAAAGCGGACAGGATCAGGAATTCCGTAACGGTCAGCGTCACCGGTTTGTTGTTCCAGGTGCACGTGTGACGTTCCTGGTCCATTACCAGTTGGCCGCGTTCCAGAAGCTTGTCAGCGTCATCACGGGGCGCTGAAGCATCACGAGGCTGGGCTCTACGCAATACGGCGCGCACGCGCTCCACAAGCAGACGCTGCGAAAACGGCTTCCGGATAAAATCGTCAGCGCCCATCTTCAGGCCGAATAACTCGTCGATCTCATCGTCTTTCGACGTCAGGAAGATCACCGGAAGATCAGAATTCTGCCGCAGGCGACGCAATAGTTCCATTCCGTCCATGCGTGGCATCTTGATATCGAAAATGGCCAACTCAGGCGGATCGCTCTGAAGTCCGTCCAGTGCGGATGTTCCATCCGTGTAGGACTGGACGCGATAGCCTTCTGCTTCCAGCGCAATAGAAACTGAGGTCAATATGTTTCGGTCGTCGTCGACCAGAGCAATTGTCGGCATGCTTCTTTTTTCCATTTCCGGCAACGCACCGAAGGCACGCATAGGCATAATTGTAACATAGTGCCTTTGGCCTGCTAAATGCGCATAAATTAAGGCAAACCCCTATTTCCAGCACGCTCAGAGACAAAAGACTGAATTGCCGGTTCCATTGATGGGGACTTGGGCCTGCAAATTCAAGGGAACGACTCGAAAACAACCCTTGCGCGATGATTACCGCAACACAAGTCAAGATCTCTGATTGAAGGCGCGATTTTTCTGCAATTTATTTCACATAACTCGATATATCGAATATTTCGAAGGTTTCGTTTTTTACTTTGATCTCCAAATTAATTATCAGCAATTTTAGGCAAAATTTTAATCGATTAAACAATGACATAGCGACTTTGGCTGTCTTGCTGACGTTTGGGCATTCCACTACGTTCGCAGCCCTCACAGCCGGAAATAGCCAATTCGCCTGTCTCCGGCAGCGACGCGAAAAGCCCACCTCACGAGGACTGCGGGAACATGCAAGAACTAGGTGTCAGGAATCCATCCATAGGTAGCGAGACTTTCGGCTTCAAAGGCCTGAAAGCGCTCTATTGGAACCAGAACGAACCTGCGCTTTATGAATATTCCCTCTGCCGCGGCGAAGCGAAGCTCGCTGCCGGCGGTGCGCTCGTTGCCGAAACCGGCATCCACACCGGTCGCTCTCCCAAGGACAAGTTTGTTGTACTGGATGAAGAAACCAGGGACACAGTCTGGTGGGACAACAACGCGCAAATGCAGAAAGCACAGTTCGAGTTGCTTCTCGCAGATTTTATGTCCCATGCAGAGGGCATGGAGCTGTTCGCCCAGGACCTTTATGGCGGTGCAGACGCAACGCACAGACTTCCTGTAAGGGTCTTTACCGAATATGCGTGGCATTCGCTGTTCATCCGTAACCTGCTTTTGCGGCCTGAAGTCAGTGAACTTGCAAACTTTGCCCCGGAAATGACGATTATCGACCTGCCAAGCTTCAAGGCAGACCCTGCGCGTCATGGATGCCGCACGGAAACAGTCATTGCGGTTGATCTGACCCGCAAGATCGTCCTTATCGGCGGAACATCCTATGCTGGCGAGATGAAGAAGTCCGTCTTCACAATGCTAAATCATCTGCTGCCTGCCAAGGGCGTGATGTCCATGCATTGCTCTGCCAATGTCGGCGATGACGGTGACACGGCCGTGTTCTTCGGTTTGTCGGGAACAGGCAAGACAACACTGTCTGCCGACCCGTCCCGGACATTGATTGGTGATGATGAACACGGATGGAGCGAGACCGGCGTCTTCAATTTTGAGGGTGGCTGCTACGCAAAGACCATCAAACTGTCCGCTGAAGCCGAGCCGGAAATCTATTCCACGACACAACGTTTCGGCACAGTACTGGAAAACGTGGTCCTGGACGACAAGCGCGTTCCGGACTTCGACGACGGTTCGAAAACCGAAAACACGCGCGCGGCATATCCGATCCACTTTATTTCCAATGCAAGTGCATCGGGCTGCGCCCCGATGCCGAAAACCATCATCATGCTGACAGCGGATGCCTTTGGCGTCATGCCTCCGCTCGCCAGACTGACACCAGCTCAGGCCATGTATCACTTCCTGTCCGGCTACACCGCAAAGGTGGCCGGAACAGAAAAGGGCGTTACCGAACCGCTGGCAACGTTTTCTACCTGCTTCGGCGCGCCATTCCTGCCGCGGCATCCGTCGGAATACGGCAACCTCCTGAAAGACCTGATTGCAAAGCACAACGTCGATTGCTGGCTCGTCAACACCGGCTGGACGGGCGGAGCCTTTGGCACCGGCAACCGGATGCCAATCAAGGCGACACGCGCGCTCTTGCAGGCCGCACTAACCGGTAGCCTCAAGGATGCTGAATTCAGAACCGATGCAAATTTTGGTTTTGAAGTTCCCGTTACTGTCGCAGGCGTTGACGGTCAGATCCTGACACCACGGGAAACTTGGGACGACAAAGAAGCCTACGACGCTCAGGCAGCGAAGCTGGTCCGGATGTTTGTCGACAACTTCGAAACCTTCGAAGACCACGTGGATGGCGCAGTGCGAAGCGCTGCCCCGGCCATTCGGCTTGCTGCTGAATAGCCAGTCCAAAAATACGGCCCTTACATGACGATCGGCGTCTGCGAAAGCAGACGCCGTTTCTGTTTGCCAAAGACCTTTCATCTGCTTTGGAAAGATTTATATTGAGCAAGTGATATTGAACGGACGATCCCATGCCAGCCACCGACAAGCCCTCTATTCCTGATGTTCTGAACACGGCCGAAACCTGGAGCAATTCCGGGCGATTCGTCGCGCTTGCGACCGTGATCGAGACATGGGGATCTGCACCACGCCCGGTGGGCTCGCATCTGGTGATTGATGCAGATGGCAATTTCGAAGGGTCGGTGTCCGGAGGCTGTGTGGAAGGGGCCGTTGTCTCTGAAGCGATTGATGTGATCGAAACAGGCAAAGCAACAACGCTGGAATTTGGCGTTGCCGATGAAACGGCCTGGCGCGTGGGCCTGTCCTGCGGCGGTCGCATACGTGTTTATGTTGAACCAGTTATCTGATTTGGGAACCTGTTTTGCTTTCGATTGAGACCTTTCTTGCTTTCCTCGCTGCAACAGCATTGTTTGCCTACCTGCCAGGGCCCGCGTTGCTCTATACGGCAGCTCAAACAATTTCACGTGGCCAGCGGGCCGGTTTTACGGCAGCCGCTGGAATTCACCTGGGCTGTTATGTCCATGTTCTTGCCGCCGCATTTGGCCTCTCAGCGATATTCAGCGTTGTACCGACCCTATATTTCGCCCTGAAGCTAGTTGGCGGCCTATATCTGATTTACTTGGGTATTCAGATGATCCGGACCAGAGTGGCAGCAGGACCTGTCCCGGAGCTGCCGCAAAAATCCTCGCGCAGAGCATTTGTTGACAGCGTCCTCGTTGAAGTACTCAACCCAAAAGTTGCGATCTTCTTTATCGCGTTTCTGCCCCAGTTCGTCAGTCCCGAAGCTGGCCTGCCAATCTGGGTGCAATTCCTCATCCTGGGCACAATCGTCAATTGCGCCTTCACCTCAGCCGATGTGGTTACCGTTCTTTTTGCCAGCGAAGTCAAAAAACGGATGACCCGAACATCGAAGTTTCAGGACCTGACCCGTTGGCTTGGTGGATCACTGCTCGTTGGCCTGGGCCTCAAACTGGCAACGGATCGAAGCTGACGCGATGGACCTCACCCTTCTTTCAAGTCTGAACAGGGATCGCGCGACCCGTCGTGCTTCAATCCTGGTAACCGATATGGCGACCGGCGGGCAGAGGCTTGTCCGCAGAGAGGACGACTATGCGTCCGATCCCCTGGCACACGAGTTTGAAAAACGTTTCCGGTCTGGAAAATCCGGTGCGGTTCAATCGGAAAGCGGCGACGTATTCATGACCGTTTCCGTTCCCGCCCCTCGCCTGGTCATCATAGGCGCAGTCCATATCAGTCAGGCGCTGGTGCCCATGGCAAAGATTGCAGGACTGGATGTGACCGTGATCGACCCACGCACGGCCTTTGCAACAGAAGACCGTTTCCCGGGAAGCACCCTCAAGGCCGAGTGGCCTGAAGACGTGCTGAAGGAAACACCGCTGGATGCCTATACCGCCGTTGCGGCAGTTACGCATGATCCGAAAATTGACGACTTCCCGCTGATTGAAGCGCTCAAAACCGGATGCTTTTACATTGGCGCGCTTGGCAGCCGTAAAACCCATGGCAAACGGCTGGAGCGCTTTCGCGAAGCGGGCGTGGATCCATCCTGTTTTGACCAGATCGATGCTCCAATCGGATTGGATATTGGGGCCGCTTCACCTGAGGAAATCGCCGTCGCGGTACTGGGTTCAGTCATTACGGCGCTCCGCAAAGCGCCGGAGACACCGGCATGAAGTTTGGGCCTTGTCCTTGCAAAGAGGTGGTCGGCTGCATTCTTGCCCATAAAACAAAACTGCCCGAGCGAACGCTGAAGAAGGGGCATGTGCTCACGCAAAGCGATTGCACTGACCTTATCGCTCTTGGTGTTGAGACGCTCGTTGTCGCCCGCCTGGAAGCAGGAGACATCGGTGAAGACCGGGCAGCGGCGCGGTTGGGTGCTGCCGCCAGAGGCGAGGGACTGAGCACCGATCTTGCGTTCACAGGACGGACAAACCTCTATGCCGACGCAAATGGTGTTCTTGTCATTGATCCGGATGCAGTGACCAGGGCCAATCAGGTCGATCCCTCGATAACGTTTGCGACCCTTCCGAATTTCAGCAAGATAGCCAAAGATCGCATGGTGGCCACTGCGAAGGTTATTTCTTTCGCTGTTCCAGAAAAACTGGTTGAACAAGCCGAAGACGCGCTCCAACAAGCCGTTCGTGTTGCAAAGTTCAGGTCTCACAAAGTGGGCCTTGTTTCAACACAGTTGCCGCATCTGAAACCTGTGACCATGGACAAAACCCGCAGGGTTCTGGAAGATCGGTTAAGTCCAAGCGACAGTATTCTCATTGGAGAAAAACGTGTCCCCCACAATGAAGAAGCCGTTGCCGAGGCCGTACACCAGTTTGTGCAGGAAGGTGCTGAATTTCTGATTCTGTTCGGCGCTTCAGCCGTGGTTGATCGGAAGGATGTGTTGCCGGCAGCCCTGGACCTTGTTGGCGGCACCGTCAAACATCTGGGTATGCCGGTTGACCCAGGAAACTTGCTGATGCTGGGCGACCTGGAAGGTATTCCGGTATTAGGGGCACCTGGGTGTGCTCGAAGCCCGAAGGAAAACGGATTTGACTGGGTTCTGGACCGATTGCTCGCCGGATTGGATATGAATCCGGACGACATTACCGCCATGGGTGTTGGGGGATTGCTGATGGAAATCGGAACACGGCCACAGCCACGCGAGATGAAACGGCAAAGTCCGGCGCCGCGCATTGCGGCAATTGTGCTTGGTGCTGGCAGGTCATCAAGAATGGGCGGCCCGAACAAACTGCTGGCAGAACTGGATGGAAAGGCGCTCATTCGACATGCTGTTGAAGCAGCAACGCAAGCAGGCTTGGAACAAACCATCCTTGTGACCGGGTATCTTGCCGATGAAGTGAGCGCCAAAGTCACCGATCTTGGTATCAAGGTGGTACACAATCCGGATTATGCCGATGGGATGGCGGGCTCCATCCGCACTGGAGTAAGTGCGCTTACCGATGATATCGACGCGGTCATTATCTTGCTTGGCGATATGCCTCGCGTTGACGCGCACACGCTTGCGAAACTGGTCAGCCTCTATACGAATGACGAGAATTGCCTGATTGCCACTGCAACAGCAGATGGCAAGAGAGGCAATCCGGTGCTGTGGGACAAACGATTCTTCGGAGCATTGAAATCTCTGAGTGGAGACATAGGCGCTAAGCATTTGATCGCCGAGAACCCCGGCTTCGTTTCGGAAGTAGAGATAGGCGAAGCTGCAAGATTGGACCTTGATACGCCACAGGCCCTTCAAGATGCCGGAGGGTCTTTGCCCGAAAGCACTAGCTAACCGCTTGAGTCTCAAAGTAATAAATCAAAACACCTTCAAAAGGTGAACTTGTATTAACCCGGTATGCGTAAAACGCAGGTCCGGAATGTCAGGAAATCTATTGCATTTTTGTGACATGCCGCTTATGTAATCCCTGCGCTTGCTGCAAAGCACTCGTTATGGGTTGAACGCACGATTGCGTTCGAAGCGCCCATGAAATCCGATTTATGCAAAAGCTGTTCGGATCCTCTCCTCCCGAGGATGGTCGAGCGCTTTTGCTGATGCGTTGAAGAATAAAGGAAAAACAAAATGGCTGACATGTCTCTTCCCCGCCCAGGCTGTTGCAAATGGGCTGAAGGCGATGCCGGTAACTACACTTTCCCTTGCTCGACCCCTGTTGAGCAGGGTGTGTCTTACTGTGAAGACCACAGCGCTATCGTTTACATCCCGCCGGAAGAGCGCCGCCGCAATCGTTCCGGTGGTGGCATGAGCCTTTCTTTCCGCCGGGCTGCCTGATCCTTCTGCTGCCGTTTGGCAGACGCACTGTAAAAAACAACAGTAAATCAACCCGGTCATTTTGGCCGGGTTTTTTGTTGCCCACCGTTTGCTTGGACACTTTAGAGCTACGAATTTTGCGAATTGCACCAATAGTTATACAGATTGCGCCAAAACAAACTGGATTTGGTAACTTCACTTCAAACCGAACAAATATTAAACACTTGTTCTAATTACAAAATTCATCCCCCACGCCCCTCTTCCGCGTTTTTCCCCACTGATGAACACCAGATCCGGTTATCCAGAGTTTAATAAATTGTTGCCGATCTCAGCCTATCCTTCTGGGTTAGAGTAGCAATGAAACTGTCAGGCTGTCCCTTGAGAGACATCGCGCGACATGAGTAAGGTACACACAGAAACCGAACGCCTTAACGCGTTGAGTGCACTTCAGATCATGCGTTCCGAACGCTTGCCTGAATACGACGCTGTCGTCGAAACTCTCGCCAGCATCTTCGATTGCCCCATTTCACTTGTATCCCTCGTCGGCGAGGACGAGCAATGGTTTAAGGCCAAATGTGGACTGGAAGTCGACGGCACGCCCCGGGACATTTCTTTCTGCCAACACGCCATTCTTTCTGATGACCTCTTTGTAATATCTGACGCCAAAGCTGATGAACGGTTCAAAGACAACCCTCTCGTTACGGGTGAGCCCAATATCCGCTTTTATGCCGGCTGCCCCCTTTCGATCGATGGCAAGAACAGGCTTGGTACACTCTGCGTAATCGACCGAGAGCCCAGAACTCCGACAGAAATGCAATTGACCCAGCTTCGGCGCCTGGGAACAGTGGTTGAGGGCCTTATGAGGGCCCACGACGCTCAAACTGAAGCGCAGAAGGCAATTCAGGTTGCCGAAAGTGAGCACCGAAATGCTATCAGGGAAAGCGATCTTCTTGAAGAGATTGCCAGTGTCTCTGGTGTTGGCGGTTGGGAATTGGATATTGCAGCCAGCGAACTCACGTGGACTGACAAGACGCGAGAAATCCACGAAGTTTCCCCTGACTATAGTCCGAGTGTGAGCCGTGCACTCTCGTATTATGCGCCGGAAAGCAGGGAAATTATAGCCAAAGCCGTTAAAGACGGTATTGAACATGGAACTGGCTGGGATAAGGAGCTTCCCTTCATCACGGCAAAGGGCCGCAATATATGGGTCCGCGCCGCAGGTCGACCTATCACGGAAGATGGCGAAGTTACCCGGCTCGTTGGTGCATTCCAGGACATTACCGCGCGAAAGCAATCCGAAGAGACCATCAGGCACTCCGAAGCTGTTCACAGAACCACCCTTGAGACACTTCGGGAAGGTATCCTGCTGCTGGATCGCTCAGGAAAAATCCTCTCATTCAATTCCGCCGCCACCAAATTGCTCGGTTCAGAACTGGAGGATCTTGGCGGAAAGAATGTTCAGGATCTGCGCATCAACTGCTACACGGAAGACGGCGAAGTGGACGCAGGCCTGCTCCTGAGGGCGGCAGAGAAGCCGGAAATCGTCAACAACTTCATTGCGAAAGTCGTCCAGTCGGACGGTTCACAGGCCATTTGGTTGCGTATCGATGCCAATGCGACAGACAACAGCGACGGTCCGGCATTCGATGAAGTTGTGGTCTCATTGGCAGATATCTCGGAAACCAAACGGCAAGCCGAAACGCTGCAAGTTGTCATGAACAACATGCCCGGTGGGCTCGTCTACTATGATGAAAATCGGCGATTGTCGGTGTGTAATGAAGAGTATCGGCAGCTTCTCGATGTTCCCCAGGAACTTGTAGACCGACAGCCGCATATGCGAGAGGTTTTTACATTCCTCGCCAAAAGGGGTGACTATGGTCCTGGTGACCCGGAGCAATACATCCGCAAGCGGCTCGAATACTTCGACGACCCGACACCGCATGCATATGAGCGCAAGACCCCGGACGGAAGAACCATCGAGGTCCGCGGCTTTCCTCTGGCTAATGGCGGTCTTGTAGCCAATTTCTTCGATATCTCGGAACGCAAAAGAATAGAGCTCTCAGTGCGGCAATCCGAAGCTGTTCACCGCACCACGCTCGATTCGCTAAGCGAAGGCATTTTGCTGCTGACGCACTCGGGTGAAATTCAATCAGCGAATCCGGCAGCAACCGAATTGCTTGGCATCGATAGTAACACTCTAGTGGGCAGCAACGTGCGGGATCACGACTTCGGTATCAGTTACGAGATACACGGGCTTGGTAGCAGTAATTCCCTTCTGGAAGTTGCTGCGCATGATCCCTATTCGGTAACGGACATCGTTGCACAAATAAACCCAGCCGGTGGCAGCCGCAATCGTTGGCTTCGAGTGAACGCGAAACCAATCGACGAGGATCATGAATTTGATCTTGATGGTGTTGTCGTGTCCATGGCAGACATTACGGATTCCAAGGAGCAGGCCGATACACTTCAAGCCCTTTTTGACAATTTTCCCGGTGGATTTGCGCATTATGACGAAACCTTTCAGCTTGCCTCCAGCAATGCAGAATTCAGTCGAGTTCTGAATTACCCGCAAGACCTGATCGATCAGAAACTACACCTTCTGGACTATCTGAAATTCAATGCCGAGCGTGGTGACTATGGCGAAGGCGATCCGGAAGCCTTGGCACTCGATATTTTCAAGACGTTCACCAAGTACGAAACCCAGACGTACGAACGCAGTGCCGCCGACGGTTCTTACATCGAAGTTCGCAGCACACCGCTTCCCCAGGGTGGCGCAATTTACAATTTCTTCGATGTGACCGAGCGCAAGCAAATGGAAGCAAGGCTCGCAGAAAGTGAGCGGATAGCGCGCAACTACTCTAGCGAACTCGAAGCTATCCTCGCAAACATGCGGCAGGGAGTCAGCGTATTTGACAAGGACGGTCGCCTCTCCCTTTGGAACCAGCAGTACATTGATATTTTTGGAAAGCCCGATGGCGAGGTTCAAAAGGGCAAGAGCCTGATTGAACTTATTCAGGCAGAAAAGGACCGGGGTGAGTTTGACGGAGATGTTCAGGAACATGTCATGGATCTGATGGTCCGTATGACCTCTGGCGAAGTCGTCCGCTCCAAGTTCCCTCACCCGAATGGTAAAGTCATTCTCGCTGTTCACGCACCTATGCCAGGTGGTGGCTGGATCGGCACCCATGAAGACGTCACGTTGCGCGAACAGGCCGCTGCCAAAATTGCTTATGCTGCCACCCATGACAGCCTGACAGGGCTCGCCAACCGGATGCAATTTAATGCCGCCCTGGAAGAGTCACTGGATGACGCGCGGGTTCACCAGACCAACGGCTGCCTTCTGCTTTTGGACCTCGACAAATTCAAACCGGTAAATGACACTTACGGCCACGACGTTGGTGACGAACTTTTGAAACAGGCTTCCCAGAGGATGAAGGATTGTGTGCGGTCGGCTGACCTAGTAGCACGGCTCGGCGGAGATGAATTTGGCATCATCTTGAGAGGCACTGGACATGGCAACACTGTTGCCACTGAGGTTGCTGAACGTATCCTTGCTAAACTTCAGGCACCATTTGTCGCATTTGCACACCGGATCAACATAGGTGTAAGCATCGGGATTGCTTCAATTAATGAAGATTCGTCGGAAACAAGCACGATCATAAAGAATGCCGACATCGCTCTTTACCAGGTCAAAAACACAGGTCGCAACGATTTCAGATATTTCGAGGAAACCGCTAAACCAAGAGCAGTGCAGGGCTAGGCAGATATCACGCTGCAATAGAAATCAAAAAACGCGATCCGTTTCCGAACCGCGTTTAGTTTAACTCGTCGATTGCCAAATTTTGCAATCAGAAAATCGACTATGCTGCTTTGAGAGCTTCTGCGACGTCCCGCAACTGAGAAAGCGTCATTTCTGCTCTCTGTTTCGTTTCATCGTCTTTGGCGTCTGAAACGTCCTCTTCCGCATCCTTGATCTGCTGATCAAGTTCCTCGGAGCTGATGTCTTTGACCAGAACAGCCTGTTCGGCCAGAACAGTCAAACCGCCTGAAGCAACGTCGGCAAACCCGCCGCGGACGAAATACTCGTCCCAGCGACCACCTTCATTGAGGACTTTCAGAATGCCCGGCTTGATGGTGGCCATGAACGGGCTGTGGTCCTTCAGAACACCAAACTCGCCTTCGGTGCTCGGTACAACGACCTCTGCAACCTGTTCGGAGAGGAGCTGGCGCTCCGGCGAGACCAACTCAAACTGGAAAAGTTCGGCCATTTGGCGTCTTCCTTGTCAGTCTACTGTAAGGATAGCTATGCCATCCAACATGAGAAAACCGGACGCCCTTTAAGGGGCGTCCGACCAATCCAAAGCTTAAGCGGCTTCAGCAGCCAGCTTCTGAGCTTTCTCGATGGCTTCGTCGATTGAACCGACCATGTAGAAAGCAGCTTCCGGCAGGTGATCGTATTCACCTTCCACCAGACCTTTGAAGCCCTTGATGGTGTCTTCCAGAGCAACAAGCTTGCCCGGAGAACCGGTAAACACTTCAGCCACGAAGAACGGCTGAGACAGGAAGCGTTCGATCTTACGAGCACGTGCCACGGTAAGTTTGTCTTCTTCAGACAGCTCATCCATACCAAGAATGGCGATGATGTCCTGAAGCGCCTTGTACCGCTGCAGCGTCACCTGAACGGCGTACGCAGTGTCGTAGTGCTCGTCACCGATGATACGGGCATCCAGCATGCGGGATGAGGAATCCAGCGGATCCACAGCCGGGTAGATGCCTTTTTCAGCGATCGAACGGTTCAGAACGGTCGTCGCATCCAAGTGGGCGAAGGTCGAAGCAGGTGCAGGGTCAGTCAAGTCATCGGCAGGGACGTAAACGGCCTGAACCGATGTGATCGAGCCCTTGGTTGTGGTGGTGATGCGTTCCTGCATGCTGCCCATGTCGGTAGCAAGCGTTGGCTGGTAACCCACAGCTGACGGGATACGGCCGAGAAGCGCAGACACCTCAGAACCGGCCTGCGTAAACCGGAAGATGTTGTCGACGAAGAACAGAACGTCCTGGCCTTCATCACGGAAATGCTCCGCAACGGTCAGACCGGTCAAAGCAACACGTGCGCGCGCTCCGGGAGGCTCGTTCATCTGACCGTAAACGAGGGCCGCTTTGGAGCCTTCTCCGCCGCCTTCCTTGTTCACGTTGGATTCGATCATTTCCCAGTAAAGGTCGTTGCCTTCACGGGTACGCTCACCAACGCCGGCGAATACGGAATAACCACCGTGCGCCTTAGCAATGTTGTTGATCAATTCCATGATCAAAACGGTCTTGCCAACACCGGCACCCCCGAACAGACCAATCTTACCGCCCTTGGCATACGGTGCGAGAAGGTCAACGACCTTGATGCCCGTTACAAGGATTTCAGCTTCAGTGGACTGCTCGATAAATTCCGGAGCTTCCTGGTGGATCGCACGCTTTGCTTCGTGCACGATTTCACCAGCTTCATCCACCGGCTCGCCGATCACGTTCATGATCCGGCCAAGCGTACCGTCACCGACAGGAACCTCAATCGGGCTGCCGGTATCGACAACTTCCTGACCGCGAACAAGACCCTCGGAAGCGTCCATCGCGATGGTGCGAACCGTGTTTTCACCAAGGTGTTGAGCCACCTCGAGAACCAGGCGGTTGCCTTGGTTGTCCGTTTCAAGAGCGTTCAGGATCAACGGCAGGTGGTCATCGAACTTGACGTCGACAACGGCGCCGATGACCTGGGTGATCCGTCCGACCTGTTTGTCAGCCATATCCCTAATCCTCGTCTAGATCCCGTTAGAGCGCTTCCGCACCCGAGATAATTTCAATCAATTCCGTCGTAATCTGTGCTTGGCGCTGGCGGTTGTAGTTGATCGTCAACTTGTCGATCATTTCGCCGGCGTTACGGGTCGCACTGTCCATAGCGGACATGCGAGCACCTTGCTCAGAAGCAGCATTTTCCAGAAGCGCCCGGAAAACCTGAACGGAGATGTTACGTGGCAGCAGATCCGCAAGGATCTCGGTCTCGTCCGGTTCGTATTCGTAAACCGAATGTGCTCCGTTGCTGTCGTCGCCTTCACTGGCCTCAAAGGAAGCCGGGATCAGCTGTTGTGCTGTCGGATCCTGTGTCATCACAGACTTGAAGGTCGAGTAGAACAGCGTGCAGACGTCAAACTCGCCATTGTCAAACATGGAGAGCAATTCACGTCCGATTTCATCCGCATCGGAGAACCCGACGTTTTTCACGCTGCGCAGATCAATGGTTTTGATCACGTGTTGGCCAAGCTCGCGCTTGAGGGCGTCAAAACCCTTTTTGCCTACACAAATGATCTTAACCGTCTTGCCGTCGGCGATCAGACTGCGAGCCTTTACGCGCGCCAGCTTGGCGATATTGCTGTTGAAGCCCCCGCATAGCCCACGCTCGGCAGTAGCGACGACCAGGAGATGAACCTGGTCATTGCCCGTACCGGACATAAGCTTGGGAGCATCATCGCGGCCTTCAAAAGCCACCGCGAGATTAGCCAGCACCGCGCCCATGCGTTCTGCATAGGGACGTGCGGCTTCCGCTGCTTCCTGAGCACGACGCAGTTTCGCCGCGGCCACCATTTGCATGGCCTTGGTGATTTTCTGCGTCGCCTTCACGGAAGCGATGCGGTTTCGTAAGTCCTTCAGGCTCGGCATGGCCGCCCCTGCTCCTTATCCCGGCGTGTGGTCTTAAGCGAAGTTCTTGGAGAACGCGTCGACGGCTGCTTTCAGTTTACCTGACAAGTCGTCGTCGAGTGCCTTCTTCTCCCAGATGGCGTCGAGCAATCCTTGGTGCTCACCACGCAGGAACAGAAGCAAGCCTTCTTCGAAATCCTTCACGCGATTAACCGGCTGTGTATCCAGATAACCGTTCACACCAGCGTAAATCACTGCAACCTGTTCTTCGGTCTTCAGCGGCGAGAACTGCGGCTGTTTCAGAAGTTCAGTCAAACGCGCACCGCGGTTCAGCAGACGCTGTGTGGTGGCATCAAGGTCAGAACCGAACTGTGCAAAGGCCGCCATTTCGCGGTACTGCGCAAGTTCACCCTTAATCGGGCCAGCAACCTGTTTCATCGCCTTGATCTGAGCCGAAGAACCCACACGGGAAACCGACAGACCAACGTTCACGGCCGGACGGATACCCTGGTAGAACAGGTCGGTTTCAAGGAAGATCTGACCGTCGGTGATCGAGATCACGTTGGTCGGAATAAACGCGGAAACGTCGTTGCCCTGGGTTTCAATGACCGGCAGAGCCGTCAGGGAACCACTACCATGTTCTTCATTCAGCTTTGCCGAACGCTCCAGCAGACGGGAGTGAAGGTAGAAAACGTCGCCCGGGAATGCTTCACGTCCTGGTGGGCGACGAAGAAGCAGTGACATCTGACGGTAAGCAACGGCCTGTTTGGTCAGATCGTCGTATCCGATCACGGCGTGCATTGAATTGTCGCGGAAGAACTCGCCCATCGCACAACCGGCAAACGGTGCCAGGAACTGCAGCGGCGCAGCATCGGAAGCGGTCGCAGCAACAACAATGGAATATTCCATTGCGCCTGCGTCTTCCAACGTCTTCACGAACTGGGCGACAGTAGAACGCTTCTGACCGACCGCAACATAGATGCAATACAGTTTGGCGTTTTCGTCGTCAGTTGCGTGCAGCGACTTCTGGTTCAGGAAGGTGTCCAGAAGGATCGCGGTCTTACCGGTCTGACGGTCACCAATGACCAATTCGCGCTGACCACGGCCAACCGGGATCAATGCGTCAATGGCTTTCAGGCCGGTAGACATTGGCTCGTGCACGGACTTACGTGGTAGAATGCCAGGCGCCTTCACGTCCACACGACGCTTTTCGGTTGCTTCGATCGGGCCCTTGCCGTCGATCGGGTTGCCGAGCGGGTCAACAACGCGGCCCAGCAGACCTTTGCCAACCGGAACCTCAACGATGGCGCCGGTCCGCTTAACGGTGTCGCCTTCTTTGATGGTACGGTCAGAACCGAAGATAACGATACCGACGTTGTCTGCTTCCAGGTTCAGGGCCATGCCCTTGATACCACCAGGAAACTCGACCATTTCACCAGCCTGAACCTTGTCCAGACCGTAAACACGGGCGATACCGTCACCGACGGAGAGCACCTGACCAACCTCAGAAACTTCGGCTTCCTGGCCAAAGCTCTTGATCTGGTCCTTGAGGATTGCGGAAATTTCCGCGGCCCGAATATCCATCAGCCGACCTCTTTCATCGCGAACTTGAGTGAATTGAGCTTGGTACGCAGAGATGTATCGATCATGCGGGACCCGACCTTGACCACAAGGCCACCGATCAGTGCAGGATCAACTTTCGCTGCGACGTTGATTGTTTTGCCCGTGGAAGCTGAAAGTGCTTCTTTCAGGGCAGCGACATGTTCATCAGACAGCGCAGCTGCGGAAGTTACCTCAGCTGTTTCCTCGCCCCGCTTTTCAGCAAGCAGTGCGCGAAACGCCTTGATCATGTCGGGAAGTACGAAGAGGCGCCGATTACGGGTCGCCAACTTCACAAAATTTGCAGCCAGGCCAGTAATGCCTGCCTTGTCGAGAAGTGCGGAGAGCGCTGCAAGCTGCTCTTCAGCACTGAATGCCGGGCTTTTCACAAGACGGACGAGATCCTGGCTTTCGGCAATCATGCCTTCAAAAGCTGTCAGATCGCGTTCCACGTCAGCGGTTACGCCCTCACCCTCTGCAAGGTCGAGAAGGGCGGACGCATAACGCTGTGCCACGCCGGATACGAGAGATACGTTGTCAGTCACCAGGTCCGAGCTCTCTGACGTATTTCAAGCCCGCAAAACGGCTAGCGTCCGCAAGGCATTGAAAAAATGAATGATTTCAAGATCAGAAGGTATGGCGGTTAAACCGTTCCCCCAAAGCCGCGCCTCAATTAGCACAGGGTTTCCCAGTGTGCAACTTCGCCAAAAGACTGTTATTGACGATTCATGGAAGTTTTTTGCTCTCGGCTTACAAAAAGTGTTGCGGATCAACGTCTACCTGGACCCGTAATCCTTTAGACGGTTTTGGTCCATTTCCAAGCCAATGGCGTAAAAATGACTGCAGATCGAACTGCCTTGGAGCCATTGTCAGCAAGCGATAGCGATATCGGCCACGCACCATCGCGAGAGCAGCCTCAGCGGGCCCCAAGAGTGTCACGGCTTGATCGGCCGGTGCTGAACGGGCAAGCGCACGAGCGTAATGTTCAGCAAAAGCCTTGTCCGGGCCGGACACAATAACTGCAGCCAATCGTCCAAAGGGTGGCAACCCCGCCACACGCCTTGCCTCGATCTCTGCCTGGTAAAATGCGTTCTTGTTGCTTGAAAGCAGCGCCTTGATAACCGGATGATCAGCATTATAGGTTTGCAAGAAACCCCTGCCTCCGCCAGTTACACGCCCCGCTCTTCCTGTAACCTGAGCAAGCAACTGAAAGGTTTTTTCGGCAGCACGCGGATCTCCATGCGCCAGCCCCAAGTCTGCGTCGATTACACCGACAAGCTTCATTTTGGGAAAGTTGTGCCCCTTTGCGACGAGCTGTGTGCCGATGACAATGTCAGCGCCGCCCTCTTCAACGATCTTCATTTCCCGTTTCAGGCGTTCTGGCCCGCCTGGCAGGTCGGACGATAGAATCAAAGTTCGCGCCTGAGGAAACATGTCCGAGACTTCTTCAGCGATTCTCTCCACGCCCGGTCCGCAAGCCACCAGGCTGTTGGCGCTCTGGCAAGTGGGACATGCATCAGGAACTTTTTCGAAATGGCCGCAATGGTGACAGACAAGTTTTTTCTGAAACCGGTGCTCTACCAGCCAGGCGCTGCAATGCGCGCATTGGAACCGATGTCCGCAGGTGCGACAAAGAGTCAGGGGGGCATACCCACGCCGGTTCAGAAAAAGCAGAGACTGATCACCCTGAGCAAAAGTCTCCTTGATTGCGGTGACGAGACCAGGTGCAAGCCAGCGTCCGCGCTCAGGTCCCTCATGGCGCATGTCGATAGCCTGCAATTCGGGCAATTCAGCACCAGAAGCCCTCTCCGGCAGCTCAAGAAGTGAATAGCGGCCAAGTTCCGCATTTACATGGCTCTCCACGGACGGCGTCGCAGACGCCAGGATTACGGGAAATCTGGAAATATGCCCACGCACGACGGCCATGTCCCGCGCGCTGTAAGGCACCCGGTCATCCTGTTTGAAAGCAGCATCATGCTCTTCATCCACGATGATCAGGCCAAGCTCCCGGAATGGCAGGAACAAGGAAGACCGCGCACCGATGACGACCCTCACATCGCCTGACGCCACCCCACGCCAGACACGTGACCTGTTTTTTGGTGTGATTTCGGAATGCCATTCAGCAGGAAAGACACCGAACCTCTGCTCAAACCTGCGCAAGAACTGTTCCGTCAGCGCAATTTCCGGAAGCAGAACCAACGCCTGCCTGCCTCGTCGCAGGGCTTCGGCGATCGCTTCAAAATAGACTTCGGTCTTGCCCGAGCCGGTCACGCCGTCGATGAGCGTAACGCTCCCGCCCTTGTCGAAGCTTTCAATCAATCCTTCGGATGCTGCTGTTTGTGCCGGTGTCAGAGATTTCTGCGCGTAGTCAATCTGTGGTTTGGGTAGCGGCGGGCTTGCCGGCATCGAAACGACTTCGAGCACGTTCTGCTTGATCAGTCCGTCGATGACAGAGGCGGAAACACCAGCTGCATGTGAAAGACCACTTTTTGTCCAGGCAAAACCATCTTCCATGGTCGCAAGCACCCGGCCTCGCGCTGGCGTCATCCGGTCAGGTTCGGCATCTTCAATGCGGCGCACACCGGCAACCGGCGCTTCCGGCTCAAGCGCTTCTTCAGACCGCAGCACCATGCGTAAAACCATACCGGGAGCGCCCAAGGTCCAGTTGGCGACCCAGTCGACGAACCTGCGAAGGTCTTCGTCAAGCGGTGGCGTGGTGTCATAAACCCGGGAAATCGACTTAAGTTTGTTCGGGTTGATCGCTGCATCTGGTTCACCGTCCCAGACAGCGCCAATAACCTCTCGTGGCCCGAGGGGAACCTTGACGATGGTTCCAGGTACAACAGACTGACCAGCCGGCACCTTATAGGTATAAGCCTTGGGAACAGCGACAGGGACCAGCACACTGGCGATTGTTTCATGGAACTCTGGATCGTCAAACAGCACTGAAACTCAAGTCCTCACCGTGGTGCCCATACACTCCGCTATACCCGGCTTGCGGTGTCGAAGCAGTATTGCAGCATCGTCTTGTTGCCTTCTCACGCCAAGAGTCGAAAATTTTGAGGTACGTACCACAAAAAATTCTTCCAATGGAGAATCAGGGGTTCTTCTTGTCGTCATCCTAGGGTAAAGAGAGCGCGACTGACCACGCAAACGTTTTGTCCTGTAACTGGACGAATGTATCTGGCGACCCAAGTGACACCCCACAGGGAGTAGAAACTGATGAAATTCTTTGTCGACACTGCCGACACTGCTGAAATCAAGGAACTGGAATCCACCGGCCTGCTAGACGGCGTGACCACCAACCCGTCCCTGATCGCCAAATCCGGCCGCGATTTCAAGGAAGTCATTGCGGAAATCTGTGAAATCACGGACGGTGATGTCTCTGCAGAAGTCGCAGCAACCGATTTCGAAACGATGATCAAGGAAGCGCATGTGCTGCGCGAGATCGCCGATAACGTTGTAATCAAGCTGCCTTTGACCTTTGACGGGTTGAAAGCCTGCAAGCAGTTGTCAGGCGAAGGCACGAAGACCAACGTCACACTGTGCTTCTCCGCCAATCAGGCGCTGCTCGCTGCAAAAGCCGGCGCGACCTATATCTCGCCGTTCATCGGCCGCCTCGATGACATTCATGCCGATGGCCTGGAACTGATCCGCGAAATCCGCGTGATTTACGACAATTACGATTTTGAGACGGAAATTCTGGCTGCATCCATCCGGACACCCAACCACGTCAAGGATTGCGCAATCATCGGCGCCGACGTTGTAACGGTACCGCCTGCAACGCTGAAAAGCCTGGTGAAACACCCGTTGACTGAAAAAGGCCTCGACGCATTTATCGCGGACTGGGCAAAAACCGGTCAGAGCATTCTCTGAACTATCAGCAAATTACGGACATGAACGGCCCGGAATTCCGGGCCGTTTCAGCTTGTAGGCAAAAGCAACTCGCCAATGTGCAGTCCCGGTCAAGCGAAGCGCGAAACGGGACCTCCCACTACACCTTTCAATTTCAGTTCATTTTCACGAGTTCCCTTCAAGCTATCTACCCGGATCTCCGTTTCACTTCGTCCGGGGCGGCAACTGCAGCTATCACAATAGTTATGTGCCGACCGCTTTCCGGCCATTGGCCTTTGAAAGTCAAAAGCCTCATCCTGAGGGGACCGACTGGTCCGTCTCGAAGGAGACGCGACAGGCACTGAGAATGCGGCCAACCTTTCGACACAGCGCTTCGCGCATCCTCAGGAAGAGGTTTCTGAAGGAAATTGGTGCGTTAACTGATTTCTGGGAACATGCAGGCTAGTGTTCTTGCATGCCTGCACATTCTTCAAAAACCGAGAATGCAGATAACCTGCTCGTTACAGCCAAGCCCGACCTCAACGACAGGATCGGACTATGGCTGGACCACTTGTCCGACGAGCGGCGTCTTTCGGACAAAACGCAGGAAGCTTACGAGCGGGACTTGCGGCAATTCTTGCGTTTTTTGACCAATCATCTGGGCGGAGCGCCGGGTCTCAAGGACATCGCAACGCTCAAACCTGCTGACTTTCGAGGATTTCTTGCGAACCGCCGCAGAAGTGGCGTGCAAAGCCGGTCCCTGGCACGCGGCCTCGCGGGTATCCGGTCATTTCTACGGTTTCTTGAACGCCGCGGCGAAGTGAATGCCGCCGCATCGAGCGCTGTCCGCCCGCCGCGCCTGGCACGGACACTACCCAAACCGGTTTCGTCCAAAGACGCCCTTAGCATCGCCAGCGGCGATCTTGCGATGGAATCCGAAGCCTGGATCGAGGCACGCAACACTGCGGTTCTGACCCTGCTTTATGGCTGTGGCCTACGCATTTCCGAAGCCCTGTCACTAACTGGAAACATGGCGCCAAAAACTGGCACCAAAACCATGCGGATCATCGGCAAGGGCCGCAAGGAACGCATCGTGCCGATCTTGCCCGCCGTGTGCGAGGCTATCGAGCTTTATGTAAAGCTTTGCCCTTATGCAATCAGTGCAAATGGCCCCCTGTTTCTGGGCGCGCGTGGCGGGCAACTCAACCCGCGCATGATCCAGCTTGCGATGGAAAAACTCCGTGGCGCTCTTGGATTGGCAGACAGCGCAACTCCGCACGCCCTGCGGCATTCCTTTGCCACGCATCTGCTGGCTGGTGGTGGTGACCTCAGAACCATTCAGGAGCTTCTGGGCCATGCCAGCCTGTCATCGACCCAGATTTATACGGAGATCGACAGCGCACATCTGCTATCGGTCTATGACAAGGCACATCCAAGAAAGTAAGCGAAGCATGTGTCATTTTGGACGCGGCACCGAGTAAACGGTTCTGGTTTTACCGTCCGGGAATTTCTCCCGGGCAATCGGCGCACCATTGAGCTTACGCACCAGTCCCTGTGCTGCGAGATTGGCATCATCCATATGCGTTTCCACAAGTGGCCACTTGTAACTTTCGTACGCATGCTGAATAGCAACCCTGGACACTTCAACCGCGACGCCGGTTCCCCGGGCTTCGGGAAACAGCCACCAGGTCAGCTCGCGGCGGGGCCAGCCTTCGGGCCAGACAAAGCCGCAGCCACCAAGAACCAATCCGCCTTCCCTGGGCTCAATCAGCCACATGCCGTATCCACGCAATTGCCAATGCCCGAGATTGCTTGCAAGAACCCGCCAGGCCTGGTCTTCCCTCAACGGGCCGCCGTAAAAGGCAGATGCCTCGCCATCTGCGAAAAACGTTTTGTAGATCGGGAAGTCTGTTGCTGCAGGCGGTCGCAAAATAAACCGCTCGCTTGAGAGAGAGTGCATGACAAGCTTCTTTTTCAATTGAGACGAAAATACAGGGAATCAGGGACCATCGTCCGCAGGATACTTTTAGAGCAAATACTGAAAGGCGGCTTGAGCGCATTTGCAATTCACTCTGTTCGGAGGCCGCTCTAGCGAAATTCACACCTAGCAGTTAGGCTGTTTTAACAGGGTTTACGATTCTCGATTGCCATAAAACTGCCTAGCGGAGAGAAGCGAATGCGTTTGATCATCCTTGCGGCCTGCCTCTTTCTCCTGTCAGCCACTTCTTCGTTTGCGCAGCGCATCTACTGTCCTTTGCCGGAAGACGGGACTTGGGTGAACGCGGAAGCTAAACCGAAGGAAATCAGCCGGATTGAAGTTGAAAGCAAATGTGAGAACAACCAGGTTCGTATTCGGCTTCGCGCATTCACCTCCTGCATACCGCGAGATTGCAAATGGGGTTGGACCGATGCCAGCATGCGATCCGACGGAGTGATACAGGTTCTATTGGTCGGTTTCCTGAGCAGCAAGCAAATCAAGGTGAAAGCCTTTGGTGACCTGCTCGATGCGCATGTCATCAATGTTTCCAACGATGCCTCTTCGCCCAGAACCGACAAGACTTACAATCTTCAGCGAAAATAACCCTTTGTCCTCTAACGCCGACCCAGCTTCCAAGTTTTACTTGCCTTGTCGATTATTTGGATTACCCTGCGGAAGTCTGAATTTGAAACGACCCTGAACATATCGGAGGGAAGCATGCGTCATTTGAAAACAGGGGTTGCAGCCCTTGCCCTTACTGCATTTGCCATTGCCCCCGCTGGTGCCTGCTCCTTTGGCAAATCAGCGCAGGTGAAACCCAAAATGACCGTTGCAGATACCGCAGTTGTTCCGCAGGTGGATACCGACGTGTCTATCGCAACAAATGATCTGAGCGACAAGGCCGTATCTGGAAAGATCATTCTTCCAGTACCTCAAGACAAGCCCACGGATTGAGCCAACTTAATTTGACTTGAAATGTATAAACCCGCTGTCCCACAGCGGGTTTTTGTAGTGCACTTTCAGACTGCACAAAAATTGCAAAAAAACGCCATCAATCCGCCCTACGCCTGTTTCAAAACCATCGCAAAATGATCAGACGATTTGCGAGCGTGTAGATACCAATGTTCTCCAGGCGACTTGTTCTTAAAACTCTTGGTTTGACAGCGTTCGGAATGATTTCCGCTCCTGCCTACGCAATCGGCGTGGAACCTTTCCGACTGCGCGAACAGCGCTACCAGCTGACCCCGCCACGATGGCCAAAGGATCTCAAGCTGACGGCAGCGATCATCGCGGATCCCCACATCTGCGACCCCTGGATGGGACTGGACAGGGTCCGGTTTATCGTGGAGCGCACAAACGCTTTGAAGCCGGACATCATTCTGATGCTGGGAGACTATGTCGCCAGCCACAGGTGGCAATATGATCGGATCCCACCACAGGCCTGGGCAGATATCTTTGGCGGTCTGTCTGCACCGCTCGGAGCCCATGCCGTGCTTGGAAACCATGACTGGTGGGACGACAAGGACGCACAATTGGCGGGGTACGGCACGACAAAATACGGCCAGGCGCTCATCAATGCAGGCATCTCGCTTTACCAGAACCGCGCGCAGCGATTTGAAAAGAATGGCAAGGCTTTCTGGCTGGCTGGTCTGGATGACCAACTCGCCCTGAAGCCCAACCAGGTTGCCAATCGACGAAATTGGCGTGGCCTGGACGATTTGGAGGGGACGCTCGCTCAGGTGAATGATGATGCACCCGTTCTCATGATGGCACATGAACCAGACATCATTGGCACAATCCCCTCCAGGGTCAGCCTGACACTGAGTGGCCATACGCATGGAGGACAGATCAATTGCTTCGGCTACAAACCTGCATATGCGGCAAAACCTGGAATGAACCGCGCTTATGGGCATGTTGTCGATTTTGGTGGAACCACAGTGAGCCGACACCTCAGCCTTGCCGCAGAGCCACGCCATCTCATCGTATCGGGAGGGTTGGGATGTTCGGTCGTGCCAGTCAGATTTGGTGTGCCGCCGGAGATAACTGTTGTTCAGTTGGGTGGGTCGGAACCCGCTCGAGTCTAAACGTCTTGATTTCCCGCCAATGCAGCGTTCTAATACCTATAGTTCATATAGCTTTGTAGGCATGTCATGGATTTCTCAATCGGCGAATTATCCAAGCAAACCGGGGTCAAAGTGCCAACCATCCGTTATTACGAGAAGGAAGGCCTGCTTGAGGCTCCGGTGCGCACAGAAGGCAATCAACGCCGCTACCGTCCCAACGATCTGGAACGGCTTCGGTTCATCAAGCACTGCCGTGATCTTGGCCTGCCCATGCCGGCCGTCAGGGACCTGATAGACCTCGGACAGCATCCGGATAAACCGTGCCAGGAAGCGGACCGGATCGCAGTCGCCCAGCTACAGTCCGTTCGTGAACGAATTGCGCACCTAAAAAAGCTGGAGGCGGAACTTCAGCGGATCGCAAACAGCTGCAAGGGCGGACATACGGTGACTGAATGCAACGTTCTCAAGGCATTTGGCGATCACAGGCTCTGCATTGACAGTCATTAACCTGCAATTGACTTCATTTTAGTCAATTTATCATTGGCGCAGGCAATATCCGGGGTTCGGTGTCCTCACCGATTGCCTGAACAGAGAGAGTCTCACCATCACGCTCAAGCCGCATCATCGTCCAGCGATCAACCGGCAGATTGCAGGAATGACGACCAAGAACACAGGGAATTTGCGGTACACGGACATAGCTTTGATCTTCCCAGATCTTGCGTGCAACATCGTGCCTGCCCTTTAGGTATCCAAGCAGGGTGTATTCACTGACGTACCAGACGGCCCCGTCTTCAAGATCGTTCAGGCTGGTCGCCCGTCCCTTTGGAAACGTCCCACCCCAGGTCCAGGAAAGAGCCCCGTTGGTCTGTTGATCCAGGTAATGATGCGCCATGGTCTCGTCAACAAAAACGCGTTTGCCGTCATCAATGTCGCGCATGTAGGCCGCCACGATCTGATTGCCGTTCTCAGTGTCCTTAGAAAACAGATAGAAACTGAAAAAATTGGCTGAAAGGACCAGAAAAAGAACAATGTAGAGCGCAATCTTGGCCTTGTTCCACCTGGCTGCAAGAACCGCATCAAGCGCGATCAGGAACACCATTGATGCTGCAAGGTTTCTGATCAACGCCTTGTCGTGCAGGAAGGCTGCCAGGAACTGGCCGCAAGCCAGCATGGCGCAGATGGCGGCGCTCAAACGATCCTTGCGGAACAGAATGGCGCCAGCTGCGGCGAAGATGACAGCCCGGAAAATCGCCTCATCGTTGAAACCGCCTCCGGTTGACCGGCTGGCATGATAGGTGAACTGATCCAGGAATTCGGCGAATTCAAAGTCGATTGAAACGGCAAAAACAACAAGCGCCAGAGCGAGTGCTATGATCCCTTCGAAGAGAATTCTGATCAGGCCAGCCTGACGCGCAGCCAGCCGCCAGCTTTGCAGAACAACAATAGCGCCAAGGCTCCAGGCGAAGGTGGCCGGGGCGGCCAATGGCGCGACGCCCAACAGCGCCATTCCCAGGATGCTGCAGCCGATTTCAAATCCGCTCTGATTTTTCTCCCCCTTCACAGCCTTGATCAGGACCGGTAGAGAGATGGCCAAGCCTGACATGAAGATCAGCGCGCCGGAGAGTTCCAGCCGGAACCCGGCAACCACATACATTGGCGCAAAAATCGGCGGTGTGAACAGGGCTGCCAGCCGGAGTTTGAGCTTGAGGCAGATTGAAACAAACAGCAGGCTGGTGAGCGCGTAGCAAAGAAATTCAAACAGCACGAGCGTCGCAGTGCTTGCCCCTGCCAGACCAAAAAACCAACCCGCGAGAACCAGGTGCACGCGAGGTCGCAAGTGGTAACTCTCAAGTCCGGGGAACTGGACCGCCAGCAGACTGTTCCAATGTCGCCCGCTTTCGGCGAATTCCGTCGCCTAGGGAACAAAGAATAGGTCATCGACATTGGCGATTGTCCGCTCCGGCCAGAAGAATATCAGCCCGCAGATCAGCGGCAGAACCAGACCGGCAACAATCAAGACCGTGGTTGGTGACAGTGCCAAAGAGCTGCCATATCCCGCTTCAGACTGTTTCAAACCGCACCTTCGCCGCAAAAAAGAAAACCGGAAGTTCTTATCTCTCAAGAACCTCCGGCTTCCAACTGTTTTCCAGAATTCGCCCCCGATACAAGGCGGACAATTCTTAGGAGTGGATTGTCTTGGCGAATGCGCCGAGAGCGGCTTCCTTGACGGCCTCCGACATGGTCGGATGGGCATGACAGGTGCGCGCAAGATCTTCAGCAGAGCCGCCGAATTCCATCAAAACGGCTGCTTCGTGGATCAATTCGCCAGCACCGAAGCCAACGATGTGGACACCCAGAACCCGGTCTGTCTTGGCATCGGCCAGAACCTTGGCGAAACCGTCCGTGTGGTTCATGGCACGCGCACGGCCATTTGCGGAGAAATTGAATTTTCCGGATTTGTACTCAATGCCCGCTGTCTTCAGTTCCTCTTCCGTCTGTCCGACAGAGGCTACTTCGGGCTGGGTGTAAACGACGCCAGGGATGACCTCGTAATTCACATGTCCAGCCTGACCGGCGAGGATCTCGGCAGCTGCAACACCTTCGTCTTCGGCCTTGTGTGCGAGCATCGGTCCGGCGACCACATCGCCGATGGCATATATGCCCTCAACGTTAGTCCTGTAGTGGGCATCGATCTGCACGCGGCCGCGGTCATCGAGCGCAACACCAGCTGTATCCAGGCCAAGGCCTTCCGAATAGGGACGTCGACCGATCGCGACAAGCACGATGTCAGCTTCAATCTCAGTCGCATCCCCGCCCTTGGCAGGTTCAACGGTAACAGCAAGGCCCTTGCCCTTTTTCGCCACACCGATGACTTTTGAGGACAGCTTGAACGTCATGCCCTGCTTCTTCAGCATGCGCTGGAAATTCTTGGAAACGTCGCCGTCCATTGGCCCGAGAATCTTGTCCATGAACTCGACAACGACAACTTCGGAACCAAGTCGGTTCCAGACCGAACCGAGCTCAAGGCCAATCACGCCGCCGCCGACAACAACAAGTTTGCCTGGCACCTTTTCAAGATCCAGAGCGCCTGTCGAAGAGACAACCTGCTTTTCGTCGATTTCCACGCCAGGCAACGGCATCACATCCGAACCGGTGGCAATAACGATGTTCTTGGTATCCAAAACGGAAGCCGATCCGTCTTCGGCTGTGACTTCCACCTTGCCCTGACCAAGGATCTTGCCCGTGCCGGTGTGCACGTCGATCTTGTTCTTCTTCATCAAGTAGGTAATGCCACTGGTGTTGGCATTCACCACTTCGTCCTTGTGTTTCATCATGCCGGGGAGATCGAGTTTCGGCTTGGACACTTTGACGCCGATTTTTTCCAACCCATGTCCGGCTTCTTCAAACATCTCGGATGCATGCAACAAAGCCTTGGAGGGGATACAGCCGATGTTGAGACAGGTACCGCCAAGCGTTGAGCGTTTCTCGACAACAGCAGTCTTCAGACCAAGCTGAGCCGCCTTGATCGCGCAAACATAGCCCCCAGGGCCGGTTCCGATGACGACAAGATCATAATTTGACATTTTAGGTCGCCTTAGCCTCTTTCTGTTTTAAGTCCAGGTCTCTGGATCATGGTAGGATTGCCCGTCCGCCTGAAACGTCCAGAATGGCACCGGTGGTGTAGCTGGACTGGTCGGACATCAGCCAAAGAACCGCATCCGCCACTTCATCAGCGGTTCCGGCGCGTTTCATCGGCAATTTGGATTGGAGTTGCGCCACCCTGTCGGGCGCACCTCCTGACGCGTGGATTTCAGTGTCGATAATACCCGGGCGGACTGCGTTCACCCTTATGTTCTCTTCTGCAACTTCAAGGGCCAGACTAACCGTCATGGTGTCGATCGCGCCTTTGGAGGCAGCGTAGTCGACATATTGCCCCGGCGAACCAAGCTTTGATCCGGCGGAGCCGATGTTGACAATGGTTCCGCCGCGTCCACCGTGTTTGGTCGACATGCGTTTCACCGCTTCACGGGCACATATGAACGAGCCGATGAGGTTGATTGAAAACATGCGAGACAGCCGGTCATATGTCATTTCATCAACACGCTGAGACATGTCAACGACACCTGCATTGTTCACCAGCCCGACAAGCTGACCTTCTTCGTCAGCGGCATGAAACAGCGCCAGGTTATCCGCTTCGTTGCCGACATCAGCCTGAATTGAAATGGCCTTGCCACCGTCATCGACGATGCCAGAGACAACTGCCTCGGCGGCGGTCTTGTTGCCCGCGTAGTTCACCAGGATAGTGTGTCCAAGCGCCACCAGCTTGCGGCACACACTTGCCCCAATTCCGCGACTTCCGCCGGTTACGATGACAACACTGTCGGACATTCGGTCTCCGGTTGCTAGCTGAGCCTAGAAAAGTGGCTGAAGGGTTTCCGAGGCCTTGCCACGGGCCCATGTGCCAAAAAGAGTGCCGTCTGGATTAATCTGGTAAATCACGGGATCGTCTTCGCCCCAATCGATGATCAGCGTCTTGCCGTTAAGCGGTCCCTGACCATGGAATGTTTGGCCTGAAATGTCCCAGCGGAAGAATGCGGTATCGTCCTTGACCGTAATGACAACGCGCCCCTGGTATCGTGTGCCATTTGGGTTAAGGCCCTGAACAGAATACGTGCCCTCAATTTGAGCAAGGAACACCGCCTTGGGAGCCGCATTCACGGATATCGGTTCAATCGCCAACAGCGGCAGCGCAAGCATCACGGCTACAACGAACGAGGCAAGCAGCTTCAGATACGCTTGAAAATTCAAAGCAACAATCCGGTTTGCCATTTTCGCCCCCTTTAAGGTCACTGCTCGGCAAGCGCCAGTCGCAGCCCAAATCCAGCAAAAGTTGCAGCCACCGTCCGGCGCATCCAGACCATCACCCGATCACTCCGAAGAACCTTCTCTCCAACCAGAGAGGCGAACATGCCGTAGACGACAAAGACGACGAATGTCATCACCATGAAAACACCGCCGAGCAGCAACATGTCGAGCGTCGGGTTTGCCGCTGTCGGACTGACAAATTGCGGCAGGAAGGCCAGGAAGAACACCGTCAGCTTCGGATTGAGGATGTTGATCAGAAAACCGGTGCGCGCGGTTGCCAGAAAACTCTTTCGCGCACCCTTGTCTGCTTTCAGATCCATCGGACCGCTGTCTTTCAGCGTTTGCCAGGCCAGATAGAGCAGATAGGCGACACCTGCGTATTTCACGAGCTGAAACACAAGCGCGCTGGTATGCATCAGAGCCGCCAACCCGATAACGGAAGCCAGAATGGCCGGAATGATTCCGAGCGTGCAGCCAAAGGCAGCGGCAAGGGATGCCTGCCGCCCTTTTCCAAGCCCCACTGCCACCGTGTAGACAACGCCGGTTCCAGGAACCAGCACGACTATCAGGGCAGTGATCAAGAATTCCAGGCTCATCGTCCGGCTCCTCTGAGCTTCGTTATCGCTTTCTGCCTCTGATCAAAGATCCAGAACCAGTCGCTGCGGATCTTCCAGGCTTTCCTTTACACGGACCAGGAATGTCACGGCTTCCTTGCCATCAACAACGCGGTGGTCATAGGACAACGCAAGATACATCATTGGACGGATCACCACCTGACCGTTTACGGCCATTGGGCGTTCCTGAATCTTGTGCATGCCGAGAATGCCGGACTGTGGTGCATTCAGGATCGGCGAGGACATCAGCGAGCCGTAGACACCGCCATTGGAGATCGTGAAGGTGCCGCCGGTCATGTCGGCCATGCCCAGTTTGCCATCCCGTGCCTTGCGGCCAAGGTTGCCGATTTCCTGTTCGATTTCGGCGATGGACATCTGATCCGCGTCGCGCACAACCGGAACCACAAGGCCTTTGTCGGTGCCGACAGCGACGCCGATATGGCAGAAATTCTTGTAGATGATGTCGGTGCCATCGATCTCGGAGTTAACGGCCGGAATTTCTTTCAGAGCGTGCGTGACCGCTTTGGTGAAGAACCCCATGAAGCCAAGCTTGACGCCGTGTTTCTTCTCAAAAAGTTCCTTGTACTGTTTGCGAAGCTCCATGACCGGGCCCATGTCCACTTCGTTGTAAGTGGTCAGCATGGCCGCTGAGTTCTGAGCATCCTTCAAACGGCGCGCGATGGTCTGGCGCAGCTTTGTCATGCGGACGCGCTCTTCGCGAACCTCGTCTTCGGCTGCAACCGGGCCGCGGGCAACCGGTGCTGGCGCCGGCGAAGCGGCTGTCGCACCGGAGGCGATCGCGTTGATGACATCGCCCTTCAGAACCTGACCGCGTTTGCCGGATCCAGCGACCTGACCGGAAGACAGATTGTTTTCAGCCATCATTTTCTGTGCTGACGGTGCTGGTGGCATGGAAGATCCCGTAGCCGCTGCAGGAGCAGTTGGTGCTGGAGAAGCCGCAGCAGCGGGCACTGCGGCAACGCCGGCACCCGAAGGATCGATCTGGCAGAGCAAGACACCCGGCTCGACCGTGGAACCGGTTTCTACCGCGATCTTGACGACGGTTCCGCCAACAGGGGCCGGAACTTCCTGAGCTGCCTTGTCGGTTTCCAGCTCGACCAGCGTGTCGTCTGCCTTGACCACATCGCCGACCTTGACGCTCCATTCACCAACCTCAGCTTCGGTGACGGATTCACCGGCACTTGGCGTGATGACATCGACAAGTTCAGCTTTGGCGCTGGCCTTGGTTTCTTCCTTGGCCGCAGCTGCGGCGGCAGGAGCTGCTGCAGCAGCCGCACCTTCTGCAATCTGACCGAGAAGAGCCCCGACTTCCACGGTGTCGCCTTCGTTGACCACGATGGCCTCCAGCGTTCCGGCAGCAGGTGCTGGAACTTCCACCGTCACCTTGTCGGTTTCAAGTTCCACCAGCGGCTCGTCCTGACTGACGGCATCGCCCGGTTTTTTGAACCACTGCGCAATAGTTGCTTCAGAAACGGATTCACCCAGCGTGGGCACGCGAATTTCGGTTGCCATGGTCGCCTTCTCTTAAAATTACCTGGCCAAATTTTTGTAAGAGGGCCTGAGCGACCCTCTCATGATTAGTTTCCTAGCGCCTCTTCGAGGAATGCCTGCAGCTGCGCCAAATGCGCGGACATCAGTCCAGTTGCGGTCGAGGCCATTGCGCGGCGGCCTGCGTAACGCGGGCGCCTGTGTTTGGCGTCGATTTGCTCCAGAACCCACTCGATATAGGATTCGACAAAAAACCAGCTGCCCATATTTTTGGGCTCTTCCTGACACCAGACCATTTCGGCCTGCGGGAAGCGTGCAAGTTCCATCATCAGTGCCTTTTTCGGGAACGGATAAAGCTGCTCGATACGCATCAGGTAGACATCGTTGATGCCGCGTTTCTCGCGCTCTTCGTAAAGGTCGAAGTAGACCTTGCCAGAACACATGACGACGCGACGGATCTTGTCATCCGCAACAAGTTTGGTTTCCGAAGCCGGATTACTTTCCGCATCGTCCCACAGGAGACGGTGGAAAGTTGAATCCGGACCAAGTTCTTCAATCTTGGACACTGCTTTTTTGTGACGCAGAAGCGATTTCGGCGTCATCAGGATCAATGGTTTGCGGATATCGCGACGCAGCTGGCGGCGCAGAATGTGGAAGTAGCTTGCAGGTGTCGAACAGTTCGCTACCTGCATGTTGTCTTCCGCGCAAAGCTGAAGGAAGCGCTCCAGACGGGCGGACGAGTGTTCCGGACCCTGACCTTCATAGCCATGCGGCAGAAGGCAAACGAGGCCGGACATGCGCAGCCACTTGCGTTCACCTGAAGAGATGAACTGGTCGAACAGCACCTGTGCACCATTTGCAAAGTCGCCGAACTGGGCTTCCCACAATGTCAGGGCCGTCGGCTCAGCCAGGGAGTAGCCATACTCAAAACCGAGCACGGCTTCTTCCGACAGCATCGAGTTGATGACCTCGTAGCGCTGTTGGCCAGGCGCGATGTTGTTCAGTGGAATGTAGCGGCTTTCGTCTTCCTGGTCATAAAGCACCGAGTGACGCTGGGAAAAGGTCCCGCGCTCACAGTCCTGCCCGGAGAGACGTACCGGATGGCCTTCCTTCAACAGGGAAGCAAAAGCAAGCGCTTCGGCAGTTGCCCAATCGATACCTTCGCCCGTCTCTATCATGCGCTCACGATTGTGCATGAAGCGCGCGACCGTGCGATGAATATTGAAACCTTCCGGCACATGCGTCAGCGCCCGGCCGATATCCTTCAATTCATCAAACGTCAGCCCGGTTTTACCGCGGCGCGGATCATCTTCATCCGCAGCGCGTTTCATTCCAGCCCATTTGCCGTCCAGCCAGTCCGCCTTGTTTGGCTTGAAGGCCTGACCGGAATCGAATTCTCCTTCCAGATGTTTGCGCCATTCGGCTTTCATCTGGTCGACTTCTTCCTGGGTCAGAACGCCTTCCTTGATCAGGCGTTCCGCGTAGAGCTGCAGGGTCGTCGCATGCTTGCGGATCTTGCGATACATGATCGGCTGCGTGAACGCAGGCTCATCGCCCTCGTTGTGACCGAAACGGCGGTAGCAGATTATGTCGAGAACCACAGGACGCTGGAACTTCTGGCGGTATTCAATCGCAACCTTGGCGGCAAACACCACAGCTTCCGGATCATCCGCGTTCACATGGAAAATCGGAGATTCAATTACCTTCGCCATATCCGAGGGGTAAGGCGAGGAACGTGAGAAGCGCGGGTTAGTGGTAAAGCCGATCTGGTTGTTAATGATCACATGGAGGGAACCGCCGGTGCGATGTCCACGCAACGCCGACAGACCGAAACACTCGGCAACCACACCCTGACCGGCAAAGGCCGCATCGCCATGCAGCAGAAGCGGAAGGACAGTCTGGCGATCCACTTCAGTGGTCTCGATGAACTTGCCATTGTCATCCGCGGACAACTGGTCCTGTTTCGCCCGCGCCTTGCCAAGCACCACCGGATTGACAATCTCCAGATGCGACGGGTTGGCGGTCAGTGACAAATGCACGTCATTGCCATCAAACGTCCGGTCGGAGGACGCGCCAAGGTGATATTTCACATCACCGGAACCTTCCACATCGTCAGGTGCGTATGAGCCGCCCTTGAACTCGTGGAAGATGGCACGGTGGGGCTTGCGCATCACCTGCGAAAGTACGTTGAGACGACCACGGTGAGCCATCCCGAAAACGATATCTTTCAGCCCCAGCTGACCACCACGTTTGATGATCTGTTCCAGCGCAGGGATCACTGCCTCGCCGCCATCCAGACCGAAGCGCTTGGTACCGGTATATTTTACGTCCAGAAACTTCTCGAACCCTTCTGACTCGACAAGTTTGTTCAAGATCGCCTTCTTGCCTTCCGAAGTGAAAGCAACCTGCTTGTCCGGTCCTTCAATGCGCTCCTGAAGCCAGGCCTTGGCCGCCGGATCCGAAATATGCATGAATTCGACGCCAAGGGTCGAGCAATAGGTGCGCTTCAGAATATCCAGCATCTCGCGGATGGTGGCGTATTCAAGACCGAGCACATGGTCGATGAAGATCTTGTGGTCCCAATCCGCGTCCGTAAAGCCGTAGGAGGACGGGTGCAGCTCTTCGTGATCGCCCTTGCCTGCAAGCCCAAGCGGATCGAGATCGGCGTGAAGGTGACCACGCATACGATAGGCGCGGATCATCATCAGGGCACGAACGGAATCGCGTGTCGTCTGATGAACTTCAGTGTCGGAAACAGGCTCGCCCTTGGCTTCTGCCTTTTTCTTCAGCTTGTCGCCAATCTTCTTTTCGATCGGCGCCCAATTGCCGTCAAATGCGTTAACGAGGTCGCCATTGGCCTCGATAGGCCAATCTTTGCGTTTCCACGTTGCCCCGCGCGCTTCTTTCAAAACAGCTTCTTTTTCATCCTGGAAGGACGCAAAGAAATCCCGCCACTCGGCGTCAACCGAATTCGGGTCTGTCTTGTATTGTGCGTAGAGGTCTTCGATATAGGCTGCGTTGGCGCCGTAAAGCAACGACGTCAGTGCGAATACGTTGTTCGCTTCCTGCCGTGCCATGTCCATCTAGCGGAGGGGTGCTCCGCCCTTTATTGTTTTGGCGGGCCGTGAAATATGACCCGCGGCCGGTTCCCTACAAAGACCGGTGCCAAACACCAGCCCCTCGAAAATTAGTAACAACGCGTATTACGCGTCGTTACCTATCCTTTCACCATGCAGCAGGAAACGTAAACAGTTTACGTCACCTGCAGCATAGATTTCTTGTGTTTTAACCCTTCAAGACTTCGAGAAGTGTCTCGCCAAGCTTTGCAGGAGATGGTGAAACCTTGATACCGGCCTCTTCCATTGCTGCAATTTTGTCTTCAGCACCGCCTTTACCGCCGGAAATCACGGCGCCAGCGTGGCCCATTGTACGGCCCGGAGGTGCGGTACGACCCGCGATAAAGCCAGCGACGGGCTTCGAACGACCCTTCTTGGCTTCGTCTTTCAGGAACTGAGCAGCTTCTTCTTCCGCTGAGCCACCGATTTCACCGATCATGATGATGGACTGGGTCTCGTCATCGGCCAGGAACATTTCCAGGACGTCAATGAACTCAGTGCCTTTGACCGGATCGCCGCCGATGCCGACAGCCGTTGTCTGACCGAGACCTGCATTGGTGGTCTGGAACACGGCTTCGTAAGTCAACGTGCCGGAGCGCGAGACAACACCAACGGAACCCTTCTTGAAGATGGAGCCCGGCATGATGCCGATCTTGCACTCTTCAGGGGTCAAGATGCCAGGACAGTTCGGGCCGAGCAGACGGGAGTTGGATTTTTCCAACCGTCTTTTGACCTTGACCATGTCGGCGACCGGAATGCCTTCGGTGATGCAGACGATGAACGGGATTTCTGCATCGATTGCCTCGATGATCGCAGCGCCCGCGCCTGCCGGCGGAACGTAGATCACGGAGGCGTCCGCACCGGTTGCTTCCTTGGCTTCGCCCGCAGTGGCAAAGATCGGCAGCTGAGCCGCGCTTTCAACGCTGCCCCAGGTAGAGCCACCCTTTTTCGGGTGCACACCGGCCACCATCTTGGTGCCGTAATATTCAAGCGCCTGTTCCGTATGGAACGTACCGGTTTTGCCGGTCAGGCCCTGAACGATGATTTTCGTGTCTTTATTGACGAGGATGGACATTTACGCGCCCCCCTTAACGGCTTTCACGATTTTCTGGGCGGCGTCGTCGAGATCATCGGCAGCGATAACGTTCAGGCCGCTTCCGTTGATAATCTTCTTGCCGAGTTCCACGTTGGTGCCTTCCAGGCGGACAACGAGCGGAACCTGCAGGCCGACTTCCTTGACAGCGGCAACAACGCCTTCCGCGATCACGTCGCAGCGCATGATGCCACCGAAGATGTTGACCAGGATGCCTTTGACGTTCGGATCGGAAGTGATGATCTTGAACGCGGCGGTCACCTTCTCCTTGGACGCTCCGCCGCCCACATCGAGGAAGTTGGCAGGCTCGGCGCCATAAAGCTTGATGATGTCCATGGTCGCCATTGCAAGGCCTGCACCGTTGACCATGCAGCCGATGTCGCCTTCGAGGGCAACGTAGGCGAGATCATGTTTGGACGCTTCGATTTCCTTGGCGTCTTCTTCAGTCTCATCGCGCAGGGCCATAATGTCGTCATGACGGAAAAGCGCGTTGCCATCAAATGAGACTTTGGCATCCAGAACCCGCAGACGACCGTCTTTCATGACGATCAACGGATTGACTTCCAGAAGGCTCATGTCTTTTTCAACGAAGGCCTTGTGCAGGAGCGGAAACAGCGTCTTGGCATCTTCCGCCGCAGCGCCATCCAGCTTGAGCGCTTCGCTCAGTGTGGCAACATCCGCGTCGGTGACACCGGTGTCCGGGTCAATCGGCAGCGTGATGATCTTTTCCGGGGTCTCTTCGGCAACGGCTTCGATGTCCATGCCGCCTTCGGTGGACACGACGAATGCCGGACGACCGACGGTGCGGTCAACCAGGATGGAGAGGTAAAGCTCACGCTCAATGTCAGCACCGTCTTCAATATAAAGACGGTTGACGACCTTGCCTGCAGGACCTGTCTGCTTTGTCACCAGCGTGTTGCCAAGCATTTCCTTGGCGTGCGCGGTAACTTCGTCCAGCGAAAAGGCCAGGCGGACGCCGCCCTTGGCATCAGCCGGCAATTCCTTGAATTTACCCTTGCCGCGACCGCCTGCATGAATCTGGGTCTTGACGACCCACAGCGGACCGGGAAGTTTTTTTGCGGCAGCTTCTGCTTCGTCTGCAGAAAAGATTGCAACGCCGTCAGCCACCGGTGCGCCGAAACCCTTCAGCACGGCCTTGGCCTGGTATTCATGAATGTTCATGTGTTTCCCCCGTTGTCGGAGAACCGTTTCCCCTCATGAAAAAACGGCTGCTATTTCCTCAAAGTCCCCGGTCCTTTTGATCGACCGGATGAACTACATTTCGTGAGCGGTCAGATTCCCAACCTTCATGAAAATCCATGAAGGCAGGGAGAACTGACAAGCGGACGCCTTAACCGAGCGCCGGCTGAATTTTCTTACAGGCACTAACCAGACCATCGACAGCGGCAACAGACTTGTCGAAGTTGCCTTTTTCTTCACCCTGAAGATCGATCTCGATGATGCGCTCGATGCCGTCAGCACCTATAACCGCCGGAACACCGACATATGTATCTTTCAGGCCGTATTGACCATCCAGCGCAGCAGCGCATGGCAATACGCGCTTCTTGTCTTTCAGGTAGCTTTCAGCCATTGCAATGGCGGACGCTGCGGGTGCGTAGAAAGCCGAGCCGGTTTTCAGCAGGCCAACGATCTCCGCGCCACCGTCGCGGGTACGCTGAACGATTTCTTCCAGACGCTCAGCCGTGCACCAGCCCATCTTGACCAGATCCGGCAGCGGAATACCTGCAACCGTGGAGTAGCGAGTGAGCGGCACCATGGTGTCGCCGTGACCGCCCAAAACGAAAGCCGTGACGTCTTCAACGGAGACGTTGAATTCTTCTGCCAGGAAGTAGCGGAAGCGGGAGCTGTCAAGAACGCCTGCCATGCCGACGACCTTGTTTTTCGGGAGACCGGAGAATTTCTGCAGAGCCCAAACCATCGCATCGAGCGGGTTGGTAATACAGATGACAAAAGCATTGGGTGCGAATTTCGCAATACCGGCACCGACCTGCTCCATGACCTTCAGGTTAATCTCCAGAAGATCGTCGCGGCTCATGCCGGGCTTGCGGGGTACGCCAGCAGTAACGATGACAACGTCGGAGCCTTCGATAGCTTCGTAACTGTTGGCACCGGCCAGCTTGGCATCAAAGCCGTCTACAGGGGAAGATTCAGCGAGGTCGAGTGCCTTGCCTTGTGGAACTCCCTCTGCGATGTCGAAGAGAACGATATCTCCCAGTTCTTTCAAACCTGCCAGATGTGCGAGCGTGCCGCCGATCTGACCCGAGCCTATCAAGGCAATTTTGTTCCGCGCCATTTCGAAAGTTTCCCTTTACGTAAGATGGAACACCGTGCCATCTGCGATGACTGAAGATGGCACTACTCCCTTTGTTTGCCCTGCGCAACCTCACCAAAAGAATATTGCGCGAAAGCTGGCAAAAATTCCCGAATCTTCCCGCCTGCATAATTCCACTATACGGAATGCAGACCTATGCGTGTACCTCTCGCCTTTCACCAGCAAGATAGGCTTCTGAGCGCATTTCAATCAGTCTTGAAGCGGTCCGGTCGAATTCAAACGCCTCCGTTCCGCCTTCTGCGGCATACAAATTCTGAGGCTCAGCCTCTGCAGACAACACAAGCTTGATGCCGTTATCGTAAAGCGTATCAATCAGAATAATGAACCGCTTGGCTTCATTGCGCCGGGCCTTGGACATCACCGGCACATGATCCAGAAACACGGTGCCAAAGGCACGCGCGATACGCAAATAGTCGCTGGCTCCCAGAGGTTGCATGCAAAGGTCGTCAAACGTGAACCGCGCCGCACCTGCCGCCGCGCAGGGCACCGGAATCTTGCGTCCCTTGTTTTCCAGCTCTTCTGTATGTGATTTCATCCCGTGCGTCAGTTTCGACCACAAGACATCCATTTGCGGGTCCGCGCGCTCATCCAGCGGCGTCACATAGACCGGCGCGCCGGCCAGCTTTTCAAGACGGTAATCTGTTGGTGAATCAAGGTGGAGAACATCGACCTTAGAGATCAACAAATTTATGAAGGACATGAAGAGCTGACGGTTCAGGCCGTCTTTGTAAAGATTCGTCGGCTCCACGTTCGATGTTGCCACCACGATGACACCGAGCTCGAATAATTGCGTGAAAAGCCGTCCGAGGATCATCGCATCGGCAATATCGGTAACGGAAAACTCGTCAAAGAGAAGAAGCCGGGTTTCCTCGGCAATCTGACCGGCAACCGGCGGGATCGGATCGTCGCCCTTGACTTCACCGCGCTTGTGCGCCTGCCGATGCGCATGAATGCGCTCGTGTACATCCAGCATGAATTCGTGAAAATGGACCCTTCGCTTGCGCCGGATCACCGTAACCTCAAAGAAGAGGTCCATCAGCATCGTTTTGCCGCGACCAACCCCACCCCAGATATAGAGCCCCTGAACGGACGCCCACAGCTGGTTTTTCTTGTTTGCAAACAACCAGCCGAGAGAACTTTTCTTGGAGGCAAGCCTGGTCTCGCCAAGGCGTGTGTTGAGTAGATCAAGTTTGCGAACCACATCCCGTTGAACGGGATCTTCCGATATCTCGCCAGACGCAATCAGCGCATCATAGCGGGCGCTCAAAGCGCGGTTGACCGGCAGTTCCATCTTCAAGGGCTAAGCTCCCTCCATGAAGAATCACGGGCCACTGGAATGGCCTTTCGCACGGCGGCATAAGGTCAAAACGTCGCAGATGCAAGTCATGATATCGTCGTATGCGGTCCCGCCGAATCACTGATTCACTTTTCAACCGGTTGAAATATAAGGAATTTGAATCAGATGGCGATAGGTCTTTCTTGGGGGCAGCAAATGGGCTTGCGGACAAAGCAGCGTTTGACGGAAGTTATTGGTTGTCTGTCACTCCAGATCTGAAAGCTTGTTCCAGCTCCAAAACATTGCCCTCTGGATCACGGACATAGATGATTAGGTTAGGCTCTTCTTGAGTGCCGAAATTGGTGACTTCGCCTTGCAACCGCCCTCCCAGTCTCAACACCCTGTCGATAGAATGCTGCAAGTTCAGAACTTCGAATGCGAGATGCGAATAGCCGGTTTCATTGATGGCAGAAGGTTGCCGCTCCACCGTTTCTTTGAACTGCATGATCTCAAGAAATGGCCCTTGATCGTCAGGCAACTCCAACCAGATTGCGTAGATATTCGAGTTGGGCAATCCATTGCCACGCGAAACTTTTTTTCCGGAGAGCACCTTTGGTGAACGTCGTTCAACATAGCCAAATACCTCTCTGTAAAACTCAGAAAGCGCGCTGGCGTCGCGTGCCGTCACGCTTACATGCGATAGTTTCATTCTGATACGCCTCGTGAAGCTCGGATCAAAACTTACTGGCTTTGCCCCGTTTTCAAGTGCACCTATTTGTACGTTTCACAACATGTGTCACTCTGGAGTCTACCCTGACATTTATCCCACAAAAAACGCCCGCATCCGGCAATTCGGATGCGGGCGCTGGACACAACGAAATATCGCTGCGCGGGGGGCGCACTAACGCAGGAGGAGCGTCGATTTTCGGCCCGATTGAATTTCCTGAAGATACAGGAGACGGCCAACCAGATGACACTCGGACTGATCGCCAAGCTTGGCTTTTCGGCCACGGCCATCTGTAAGCAGCCAGGCATTTCCGGATTTGATCACGTCGCACTCAATCGGTGCACTCTTGTCAAATCCCGCTTCGCCGAAGAGGGCCTGACCAAAGCCCAGATCGTCACTGCCATCCAGCCCCTTTGTCGCCATTCGGACACTCCGATAGGCCTGTTGAACGAACTGAGTGGCGACTATGACAGTGATGATATCCTCGCCATCCATGGCAGCAAAACGCAGAACGCCGCTTTCCTGGGGTATTGTTGAACTCGAACAGGGTGTTTGCTGAAGATCACCGAGCGGGGTCCATTCAGTCCGCAACGTGACAGTCGTCGGTTGCCTGAGTGCCGTCATTACCTTGGCCAGGCGTTTTTCTGCAGTTCGCTGCGGATTCTTGACCGGACGCTCGACTCGGGTGTTGTTTCCGGCAATCGCCGTGCCACCTATACGCAGTCTACGAAATACAATGACGTCGCGCATTAGATCCGTGCGCTCGACCCGCCAGCCAGCGTCCAGCCAGGCATTCTGATGTACCAGACTTCCACCGGAGTTGGCCCACCAGGTTCGATGGTCACGCGCACTTTTGGGCAAATTGCAGCCGAGGATACTTTCGACTTCATTCAATTTGGCGGCCCAAACTACATCTTCCAGACGCGCCAGATGTTCCCGTAAAGGTTCGTATTTCGACATGTGCACAGCCTTTCTGATAGCTATGCAAATATACACCTTTTACGCGAGTCGTCTAGAAAAAATACCGAGGGTTGTTAACGATAGAGTGATATCGGGGCGCCAGTAGACATTTGCCCGTTAAACTGCCCGGCTGTACTGGAATAAAGCTGTGCAACGATCGCCCCGGAACCGTCTTTCAAGACCACCTGATTGCCGTTCAGGTCCCAAGCTGCGATCCCGGACAGAACCGGCGTAGCACAACCTCTGGTATTTGCCCTATACCCTCCAGACCAAGTCGTCAGGGTCATGAAGGCCATGCAGTTGTCGCCTGAAGACTGCAACTTCCAGCCCCCCAGAAGATCCGTGCGACCAACCTGTTGGGCGTTGGCCGGCGCTGCAACCGGATTGTTCGCAAGGTCAGTCGAAGGCGCTAATGGATCAGTCAATGTTGAACCGACGGGAGGAGCTGCGTTCGGATCCAGCGGAGCAAGATCTCCCGTGCCCACGGGTGTGGTGGGTGTGGCCGGCAATGGCGCAGCATAATTACGACCGCCCGATAGGCGCTGACAACCAGCGGCCAAAACGACCAGCCCCAAAACCAAAACAAGCTTTCCCGCTCGCATCATGACGAATCAATCCCTCACCTTCGTCCCAACTTGAAAGCATCTCTTAGCCTACAATTTGACGAAAATCCAAAATCCGTAGGATTTGACCAAAAAAGTATGTTTTTAGCGCCTCACTACGCTAGGTGCTACGGTTGGCTTCCCGGCGGATCAATCAATTGATCGATCGACTTTTTGATCTGTTGATAACACGCCGCACACCCAACAAAGGTTTCTGAAACACGAAGGCTGTGGGCAATCCCCCAATAGTCACTCGTTGTAATTGTGTTCCAGTGAGACACCTGGGCAACCGGGGCCATATCGGCAAGATAAATCACTCGGTCTGGAACAACGGCGTGAGGCATCCAGAAAATATCTACCGGCTTTGGGTTAAGCCCATTCGCGTCCACCCCATCAGCTGCGAGCAATCTTCCTACATGCCGGCTCAATCGGTCCGCGGGATCGATTCCTGCTGAAAAAGCCCGCAGGAAGGTTCCGGCCCGGTAATTCATATAAGCCTCTGCCAACGGCCCGAGTAAACTGTTATCCGGACACAGGAACAAGACGATGGTTTTGGTCAATAAAATACCCCTGCTTAACGTCGAAAATGTTTAGCCTCATCTCCTTCCACTTAGCGTTGCAACAGAACGAATTGATGACAGAAATTCGAATGCTACGAATTTGATGAGGACATTTATAAGCCTGCAAATTAATGCTGGCGGAGGTATCCGCAGCGCACCAGCGTGTATAGGTTCGCCCTGACCGCATTCGTTGACCGGATGTTTTGGGTAGACATGCGAAGGAGACTTATATGCCCGTAGCTTATTGGTGCGTTCTGGTGGCAGCGATCCTGCCAATCCTGTCTGCATTTCCAGCCAAGCTGACCAAGGAGTTTGACAATGCCAATCCGCGTGACCCGGCTTTTTGGCAACATGGCTTTCGCGCACGTGCATGGGCAGCACAGGCCAATGGATACGAGGCGTTTCCGTTTTTTGCAGCAGCGGTATTCGTTGCCATGAGCCAGGGAGGAAACCCTCACTGGATCAATCAACTGGCTGTTCTTTTTATATTGCTCAGGCTCATTTACGTGTTTTGCTACTGGACAGACCGCTCATCTCCGCGTTCACTTGCATGGGGTGCCGGGTGCATAACGACAGTGGCACTTTTTACGAGTTCTCTGTGGAGCTGAAACATCTCTTGGTGCATTTCATATTCGAATTTTTTCAAGGATTGTTTGCACCAAGCGGCTGATTTCGTTAACGATACAAGTGGCCAGTACAGATTACCGGTGGGCAGAGGTACATCGTGCGTACGACAGATCAAACGACAAATACCCTGCCGGCACCCAGCCGGACAGCGTCGGCGAAGCAACTTGCCGACCCTCATGTTGTCGATGTTTTGATCTCCGAGCGCGGCAAACAGGTGATGGCCAGCCCGTGGTGGCCATTCATCAAACCTGCAGCCTATAAGATCCTGCGCTACCGGTCTGCGGTTCGCATGGCGGACACGATTTCGCAAATGGAAGCACTTGATGTTTTTGCCCATCTGAGCGACTTGCTGCAGCTCGATGTGACAACGCTCGGGCTGGACCGGGTACCGACAGAAGGGCCCGTTGTACTGGTATCGAACCATCCGACAGGCATTGCAGATGGTGTTGTGCTTTATGATGCCATCAAACCCAGACGTAGTGACCTGGCAATTTTCGCCAATCGCGATGCAATCCGGATCAATCCGCGCCTTGCCGACATGATTATTCCGGTTGAATGGCGCAACGACTTCAAGAGCCGAGAAAAATCCAAGGAAACACTCAAGATCGCTTCATCTGCCTTTGCGCAGGAACGCGTGGTTGTATTGTTTCCCTCCGGGCGCCTTGCCCATTGGCACGAGGGCAAATTGACGGAGCGACCGTGGATGACCTCAGCGCTTGCGCTTGCACGGAAAAACAAGGCCCCGATTATCCCGATGCACATGGGTGGGCGGAATTCCGGCATGTTTTATTTCCTGGCCCGTGTCTCGACCGAACTCCGCGACATGACTGTTTTCAATGAGTTGCTCAACAAGAAAAGTGCCGAGTTCAGGGTTCATTTTGGCAAACCCATCCGGCCGGAACGCCTTCGCGGCGACCTTACCGAACTCACTGAGCAGATGCGTGTCCATTGCGCAGAAACACTTGCCAGTGATCCCAACGCCGAATTCTAAGGCAAATTCATCCACAGGCATCATCCACAGGTGCAGATTGCTCTTATCGAGCGAATAAGACATGGTGCGGGAGAATCAAAGGAAACCGCAGCCTCATGTCCGTTTCGCCCGCGATTTCTGCGGTTGAAGTCAATCCACTCCAGCATGACAGTGCTCCGCAAATTCGGCCGGAGCCCAAGCCGCTTGCTGTTTTGCAGGAAGTCTTTGGTTACAGCAGTTTCCGGGGACGGCAGCAGGAAGTCATTGAAACGCTTATTGCGGGCAATGACGCAGTGGTCCTGTTTCCAACCGGCGCAGGAAAGTCTCTTTGTTTTCAAATCCCGGCGCTTTGCCGTCGCGGCGTTGGCATTGTCGTTTCTCCACTTATCGCCCTGATGAAAGATCAGGTCGGCGCATTGAATGCAGCCGGCGTCCGGGCCGCAGCCCTTAATTCCACTCTGTCGATGGAAGAACAGGCCGCGCTTCGCGATGATGTGCAGCGCGGCGAGATCGACTTGCTTTATGTGACGCCGGAACGTTTGGGGAATGAAAATTTTCGGCGGTTTCTGGATACCCTCGAGATCGCTCTGTTCGCGATTGACGAAGCCCATTGCGTCAGCCAGTGGGGTCATGATTTCCGACCGGAATATCTTTCACTCTCGTGTTTGAGCGAACGCTATCCGGGTGTGCCGAGAGTAGCGCTGACAGCGACGGCCGACCCACACACGCAAAAAGACATTCTTGCCCGCTTGCATCTGGAAGACACACAGGTTTTTTCGACCAGTTTCGACCGGCCCAACATTCGATATGAAATCGTCGAACGCACCAACCAGCGGCAGCAACTTCTCGACTTTTTGAAAAAGCACAAAGGTGCAAGCGGCATCGTGTACTGCTTGTCTCGCGCGAAGGTGGAGGACATTGCCGAGTGGCTGACCGGCAAAGGCATCAGGGCCTTGCCTTACCACGCGGGTCTCCCAAAGGAACAACGATCTGAAAACCAGGACGCATTTCTCCTGGAAGAGGGACTGTGCCTGGTCGCAACCGTCGCCTTCGGCATGGGCATAGACAAGCCTGATGTGCGTTATGTGGCGCATCTGGATCTGCCCTCTTCAGTTGAAGCCTACTACCAGGAAACCGGCCGGGCAGGCCGGGACGGCGCACCGTCAGAAGCGTTCATGGCATACGGCATGGCCGATCTGGTGCAGCGGCGTCGGATGATTGCCGAAGGAGATGCCCCGGACGAGGTCAAGAGAGCTGAAAATGCCAAGCTGAACGCTCTACTGGGTATTTGCGAGACGTCCGGCTGCCGGCGTCAGGCGCTGCTTGCTCACTTTGGCGAGACTTATCCCAAGCCTTGCGGCAATTGCGATACTTGCCTATCCCCCGTTGAGACTTGGGACGGCACCGAAGCCGCTCAAAAACTGATGTCAGCGATCTACCGGACAGGGCAACGTTTCGGCTCGGGTCATGTCATCGATGTGCTTCTTGGCAAGACAAATGAAAAAACCACCAGGTTTGCGCATAACGACTTGTCGGTATTCGGGATTGGTCAGGATTTGCCGCAAAAAACCTGGCAATCAATCGCGCGCCAGCTGGTGGCTGCTGGCTATGTCGATGTGGATCACGCCCATTTTGGTGCGCTTGTACTCACCGAAAAGGCGCGAAAAATACTGCGTGGCGAGGAGACAATCGCCCTGCGCAGGGACCGCAACGCCGCTGGCCTGAAACAGACCCGTGCCTCCCGTTTATCTTCGATCGCCGATGAGCTGGATCACGACGGCAAGCTGCTGTTCGAACGCTTGCGACGCCTGCGAACGCAGATCGCACGGGATCAGAAAGTACCGCCATACGTGGTGTTTCCCGACGCCACGCTTGCCGGAATTGCCGCCGCCCGTCCCGTTAATGACGACGCCTTGCTCGCCGTTTCAGGCGTAGGCCAATCCAAACTTGGAAAGTATGGCGAAGCCTTTCTGGAGCTGGTCGAGGCTTTCGAGGCCGGCGTTTGAATTTGTTTACCTTAACGACTTATTGATAATTTTCACGAGATAAGAACCCTCAAAGGTTGTGTAAGGGGTTCGTCACATGCGTTTGGTTTTTCTTTCTTTCGTTTCAATTCTGGGTCTGACTTCGATTTCTCATGCAGCTGACGTCCCAACAGCGGATTACGGTCTGGTGGAAGACCTGCGCCTGCAAAGACAAGACTGGACCGGCTTCAACGGCGTTCTCTTTTTCGGGGGCGGATTTCTGAGCGGTTCCGACAATTTTGGCGGAGACAGTTTTTTCCGTTCCGGCCTTGTCGGTGGCTCTGTTGGTTACGATCATCAGTTTAACAGTGTTGTTTTTGGCGCGAGCCTGGAAGGGTCATTGACCAATTTTCGAGGCACTACCAGTTCCGGAAACGCCAGACAGCGATCCAACTGGTTAAGCGCAGCCACCGTGCGCGCAGGATATGACGCCGGACGTTTCATGCCCTACCTGTCGGCAGGGGTCGGCTTCGGCAATTATAAAATTGAACGCAAGAGCGATGGTCTTTCTGATGAGAACACGCACATAGGTTTCGTCGCTGGTGTAGGCGTTGAGGCTCGCATTACAGATAATCTCTTCGCAAGGATTGACTACAAGCACTATGAACTTGGCGAACAGACCTATCAGCTATCCGGCTTTTCTCCGTTCACGGTTGATGGCAAGGCTGACATCTTCAATATCGGTGTAGGTTATCGTTTCTGAGTATCGAGAGATGGTTTCTAAAGCGAATACGTCAAGCCTCGGGCCGCAGGCACAACTGATAACCACTGGCAAGGACGGCAAGTGTTTCCTCGTCAGGATGAGACAGAAACTGGTCTATGATTTGTCGCAGGGCAGAATAGAGTTGCCGATGCTGGCGCAAGCGCCTGTAAGAGGATCCAAGCCTGTAGACTTGGTCAATTTCCTCACGCGAAAACAAGTCCAGGCCGGCAATACCCAACACGACGCCAAGGTCTGCATTGGTTCGGCGCGAAAGATTATGCGCCATAAGAAAACCAAACAGACCGGTCACAAACCTGTTCTCAGTCGAGAGTGTTTCAAATTCTCGGTCAACTGTCTTGAGAACAAGCCCCATGATCGCAACAGTTGATGCTGCTGCAAATTCTGTCGGCGTATTCGTGTCAACAATTTCCAGCCGAGCAGCATCAAGCATTTCAGCCAGATTTACACGCAGTCGATCTTCTGTCTCGACAGCTCTCAATTCTGAAACAAATTCTGGTTCAACGGTTTCGTAACTTCCAAACAATCCAAGCATAACACCGTCCTCACAGACGCGAGCCCACGCAGGAAATGTAGTGCACCAGGTGTGCCACGGCAAATCAGGAGAAATAATTCTTCTGATTTGCCAATCTAAAACTCCAGGTTCAGGGCCTTTGCGTGGCATCAACCTGTTCCGGAAGCCATCAGGACCCGGCTTTAGGCAGTCCTTTGAAAGCCTCGTTGCCCCAAACGGATTTCACGCGCGCGTCGCGACCGCATGCCTTTCTATAGCCCTTGTAGGCCGTCGCACGGGTCACATATCCGAACCGGGTCAGGGTGCGAGCGTCGCTCTTGTAATACCCCTGATGATATTCTTCAGCGGGCCAAAACTCTGCAGCGGCCTCAATGGGTGTCACAAGCTTACCATCCAGCACTTCTTGCGCCTTGTCGATCTGCGCTTTTGCTTCGCGGGCCTGCTTTTCGTTGTTCGGATAGATCGCTGTCGAATAGCCAAAACCCCTGTCACAGAACTGCCCGCCCGCGTCGGTTACATCGACAGTGCGCAGGAAAATCCCGACAAGATCACCGTAGCTGATTTTGGTTTCATCAAAATCTACCTCAACAACTTCGCGATGCCCGCCGCGCTCATAGTTCTTGTAGGTCGGGTTTTGGGTCGATCCACCGCCATATCCTGAAACGACATCGCGTACGCCAGGCAATTTTTCAAGATCAGCTTCCACACACCAGAAACACCCGCCTGCCAGGATTGCAGTTTCGGCTTGAGCCGGCATGAATGGGGTGGCGCCGGCAAGAGCAGCAAAGAGAGTTAGCGGCAAAAGGTGCTTCATGTCAGGTTCTCCATATGTTGCAGGTAGTCCTAACCCATACCGCCACAGAGGCAACTCAAGTCCGTTCCCATCGCCGCACAACGCTGTGAGGCTTGTGTGACTGACCAATTGCCTACCGTCCCGGTCCTGAACCGGGACCAGCTATAGCTCTGGTGAGAAGGTCCCGGCTCGAGGCCGGGACGGCGAAGTGCCAACGACAAAGCGTTGCCCCCACCGTATTGTTCTCCGGTCAGGCCATCGGACCTACGCAGGTTCAGACGATGGATCCGACGCTGCTTTCCCCTGTCCCGTCCAGTCGATATTCTGGGTTACGAACATGGTGATTGCCAAGGCAACAAACGCGATGACGGATCCGATCAGAAGCGCATAATCCTGCTCCCGCATAAGAGCGTAAAGAACGCCGAATATACTCGCCAGAACAGCAAGCATGATCATCCCGGCCGTTCGGCTCTTCAATGAGGTACCAATGTAGAACGCGTTGAGGACGGTCGCGGCGGTTGCCGCGATGAGGTAGGCAGCGCCATAACCAACATGTTCGGCAAATGCCAGCAGCATTACATAAAAGATGATCAATGCCAGACCCATGAGGCCGTATTGGATCCAGTGGAACTGCCAACCGGATCGCATTTCCAGAACAAAGACCGCCAGGAATGTCAGGCTGATAAAGCCGATGGCGTATTTCAGGGAACGGGAGATGGTTTGGTAAAAATTCACCGGTTCGACAAATTTCACACCCAGCAACTTGTCTTCAAGCGGCAGTTTGCTTGTCGTCAGTACCTTTGGGATGCCGCGCGCCAGATAAGGGATCGTCCACTGGGCATCAAAACCACTATCCGAAATGGCGCGTGTTTCCGGCAAGAAGGCTCCCGTGAACCCGGGGTGGGGCCAATCGGACTGCAACTTCACCCGTGTCGTCTGTCCTGCCGGAGCGAAATAGACCGCTGTGGAACCGTTAAGCTGCAAGGGAACATCAAAAGCGAACCCCTGACGCCATTTCATCTGGGGCACACCGACATTAATCCCGGACGGATTGGCAGCCCGGCCAGGATAGCGACTCGCGTTCATGACAAGCGGTCCAAGCCCCGGTTCAAATGCAAGCGACTGTTCACCATTCATCTTCAGCACGACTTCGCTTTTCAGGGCACGTACGTCTCCGATCCCGATGACAAGAACTGCCTTGTCCGCCAAGATATCGATAGTGCCCCCATGGGACGGCTCGAACCCGTTTTCAGGAAAATCTGAAAACCGACCTTTCAAGTTCAGGCTGCTGTTATAGACCGGAAGCGAATAGATGGATTTCTTGCGTTCTTCCACGCTGACGTCGCCCGTCACGTCCAGTTTTTCAGGAAACAGGACAGCTGTGCGGTGAACCACTTTCTGCACGCGCTTGTCATCAACATCCGTATCCATAAAAGTCTCTGTAAACGGAACGGCCAGATAAGGCCCATTGATCTCCTGCGTCCCGCCCCAGGATTTCGCAATGTCCTGCGCAACTTCGCGCGATCGGTCCGCCCGCTCTTCCACCAGCACCCAGACAAACGTACTGGGGATCATCAGCATCAGCGTCACAAAGCCAATCAGAACGAATTTCACCGCCGGTGAATTCAGGAACGAGAGCCTTCTGGACGGTGGCGACTGCCGTCTGGGAGACGCTTCGGGAATCGGTGTTTCAGAATCACTTGTCATGTTGCACAACCCTCTGCCAGATAAGCGCCGCTGAGAGGCAGCGCCGGTCAATTGGCAGACAATTCAATCTTGACTGGGAAAGTTTGAGGCGGGTTTGCGAAGTGTTTCAGGAGAGTTTGTGCAGATCTTCTGCAGGTGCTCGATCAGGTTCAGATTTTTTGAATTTGGAGCTTATGCTGTCCCAAGAGCTGTCCCAAGAGCTGTCCCGGGCTTGAACCGGGACCAACTTTCAGAACCAGCGAATAGGTCCCGGCTCAAGGCCGGGACGGCACCGAGGATCTGAAGTAGTTCCAACCCACTTTTGTCATCCCGAACGCAGCGGAGCAGAATTTAGAGCGACTGACATGCCAGACTATTTCCCAATTTCAACTCACCTAGTCAGCCTCAATTTGGATGAACTCTTCCACCTCTTTTTTGAGCTCGATGAAGTGTTCAGTCATGCCGTCATTGGTTTCGTTTCTTTTCTTTAAGACAAATGGGCGGGTGATTTCAAAACCCTTTATCGCCATACCTAGGAGATAGGCATCGGGATATATGCGAGGGACTTCAGGCGTCTCGTTCTTAAATTTTCGATAGTCCATAAAAGAGTCAACAACACTCAAATAGCCAGCAGAAGCAACGTTATACTCACCTAGCCGAACAGCTTCATCTGCCAGAGCAAGATTAATTCTAGATCCGATTTCAAACTTGATGAGAGCCTGTTCCAAATTTAGCTTTCCATTTTCACGCGGATCTAAGCCCAGCTCTTCCTCCCCTGTTACTTCTCTTTCCTTTATCAACTTCTCAAGTTTTTTGATCTTCCGTGTCGAAATTTCGTCATATAGGTCGCACACGTCCTTATACGGGCGTTGTTCAAACAATTCAGAGTCTCGAGTAAACACAAGATTGAATGAGAGATTGCCTAATTCGGTATACGGATGTTCGGTCTCGTTCTCCACATCCTCCTCAAACACGAGTGTAAAGCACTTCATTACGTTGTCGCTCAAATAGATACTTATTGAATCTGCTTGTGCGTTTTCACATACGCAAGAAAGCAAAATTAGGAAAAATCTTTGCAGCCAAACTGCCATGGACAAATTTCCTTTTACAAAAACGAACCCATACTTTGTCAAAACAACAATTGCTGCAATCAAAATCTGAGTGGGTACTAGAGCAAACAAAGAGGTACGGATCCAAGGCCGGGACGGCGAGATCGATCTAAAGACACCTCGCTCCACTTTTGTCATCCCGGACGCAGCGGAGCGGAGATCCGGGATCCAATACGCCGTGACTTTTCGGTTCGGATTACTGAATTCTTGGGTTACTGGATCCCGGTCTTGGCTGCGCCAAACCGGGATGACAGGCAGAAGTAAAGAATAAGGCCGCCCCACAGGGCGGCCCTTTCAGCATCTGGTTTGTCGTGATGGCGATTAAACGCGACGCTCAACAAGCATCTTCTTGATCTCGGCAATTGCCTTGGCCGGATTGAGGCCTTTCGGGCAGGCTTGCGAGCAGTTCATGATGGTGTGGCAGCGATAGAGGCGGAACGGATCTTCCAGATCGTCCAGACGTTCACCTGTCGCCTCGTCGCGGCTGTCGATCAGCCAGCGGTAGGCCTGCAGAAGAACTGCCGGGCCGAGGTAGCGGTCACCGTTCCACCAGTAGCTCGGGCAGGAGGTGGAGCAACAGGCACACAGAATGCACTCATAAAGGCCATCGAGTTTGACACGGTCCTCATGAGACTGAAGCCATTCTTTCTCGGGAGCGGGCGAAACGGTCTTGAGCCAGGGTTCAATGGACCGGTGCTGGGCATAAAAGCGCGTCAAGTCAGGGACCAGATCCTTGACGACGGCCATATGTGGCAGCGGATAGATCTTGACCACGTCACCGGCAACTTCGTCTGTGCCCTTGGTACATGCCAGCGTGTTGGTGCCGTCGATGTTCATGGCGCAGGAACCGCAAATGCCTTCGCGGCAGGAGCGACGGAAGGTCAGCGTCGGGTCGATCTTGTCCTTGATATAGATAAGACCGTCCAGAACCATCGGACCACAATTATCCACATCAACAAAATAGGTGTCGACCCGCGGGTTGCGGCCATCATCCGGATTCCAGCGGTAGATACGGTATTCGCGCAGGTTGGTTGCGCCTTCCGGCTTGTCCCACACCTTGCCTTCCGTCACCTGTGAGTTCCGGGGAAGCGTCAGCTGAACCATCTCGTTACTGCTCCGCGTTGGGCCCTGATTTCGCGTCCGGGCCGGCGGTTTTAAACTCAGGAATTGAGTTCAAAAACCATGTTGTCATTTGTCTGGCCGGTGACCTTGTAGCCGCGGCTTGCCAGTTCAGGCAGGCAATCCTCGGACCAGTAGGGCCGGCAATTTGTTTCAAGAAGGATCACGCGGGGCCAGAGGCCTTTGTCCGCGTGCCTCAGAAAAGGCAGAACCACACGGTCCTCAAAGCCTTCCACATCCACTTTCAGGACGTCGATCCTGACGAGCGCCTCATCATCGACAATGCCCGTGAGTGGTCGAACTTTCGTAAAGGTCGGCGACCAGTCGCCAGCCCATTCGCCCGTGGTCAGATCCTTCACAAAAGTGGCAAAGCCGCAGTTGCTCGGCTCTTGCCACAAGGGCAACGTGTCGTCTCGTGAACCAACCGCTGAATTGATGATCGTCACATTGTTCAGGTCATTCGCGCGCACGTTGAAGCTGAGCTTGTCCGCAGTTTGCGGATTGGCCTCGATTGACAGCACTTCAGCTCCAAGACCGGCGGCAAAAATCGAATAGGAGCCGATATTGGCACCGACATCGACAAACACCTTGCCCTTGCCGAGGAAAGGCTTGATCAGCCTGTGTTCCTCGCGTTCCGGCAGGCGGCCTTTGGCCAGGATCTTGCGGTCATCATAGTTTTCGCCCGGATAAATCCGGAACTTCAGACCATCCGCCTCCAGGTCGTAAGGACCCTTGAAAAAGCGTGATACCAGCGCGCGAATGCGCTTACGCAGTCCCCTGGACAGATCGTGCCGGTCGGCAAGACGCCAGGCAGCCCGAACCATCCGCTCGGCCTTGTAGGTGCCGAACGGACTTCTTGTGTCCAGAAGAGTTGCTGCCTCGCTCACTCCGACGCTCCGCTTAGTAGACGCGCGCTTTTGGCGCGATCTTCTTCGGGTCGATGCCACCTTCATCAAAGGTGGTCAGCGGATCGAGCACCACCGGACGGTAGTCAAGCTTGACATCGCCTTCCTCGTTGACCCAGGCAAGGGTGTGCTTGCGCCAGTTTTCATCGTCGCGACCAGAGAAAGGACCATCCTTGTAGTCCTCGCGCGCATGGGCACCGCGGCTCTCCTTGCGGGCTTCCGCGCCATAGACGGTGGTGATCGCATTGGCCATCAGGTTTTCCAGCTCCAGTGTTTCCACCAGATCGGAGTTCCAGATCATTGACCGATCCGAGACCTTAAGGTCTTTCAGCTCACCCCAGATATCAGTGAGGCGCTTGCAGCCTGCTTCTAGGCTTTCCTGGGTACGGAACACGGCCGCGTCTTCCTGCATGGCGTGCTGCATCTTGCCGCGCAGATCCGCCGTCGGGGTCGACCCGTTTGCGTTCCGGATCTTGTCGAAACGATCCATGATCTTCTCGCAAGACGCTTCATTTGGTGTTGGAACCGCTTCCTTCGGATCAACCACTTCCGCCGCCTTGATGGCAGCAGCGCGCCCAAAGACCACAAGGTCGATCAAGGAGTTGGAACCAAGGCGGTTGGCACCATGAACCGACGCACAGCCGGCCTCGCCAACGGCCATCAGACCCTCCTGAATGCGGTTCGGATTCTTGGAATCCGCATTCAACACTTCGCCCCAATAGTTGGTCGGAATACCGCCCATATTGTAGTGAACCGTCGGCAGAACCGGGATCGGGTCCTTGGTGACGTCGACACCGGCAAAAATGCGCGCGCTTTCCGAAATGCCAGGCAGGCGTTCTGCGAGCAGAGCCGGATCCAGGTGGTCCAGATGCAGGAAGATGTGGTCACCGGTCTTGCCGACACCGCGGCCATCACGGATTTCCATGGTCATGCAACGGGAAACAACGTCACGTGACGCCAGATCCTTTGCCGAAGGTGCATAGCGTTCCATGAAACGCTCGCCTTCGGAGTTGACCAGGTAACCGCCCTCGCCGCGAGCACCTTCAGTGATCAGACAACCGGAACCGTAAATGCCCGTGGGATGGAACTGAACAAATTCCATGTCCTGAAGCGGCAGACCGGCACGCGCAACCATGCCGCCGCCGTCACCTGTGCAGGTGTGGGCAGATGTCGCCGAGAAATAGGCGCGGCCATAACCGCCGGTTGCCATGACAACCATTTTTGCCGAGAACCGGTGAATGGTGCCGTCATCAAGGTTCCAGGCGATCACGCCCTGGCAAACACCATCATCCGACATGATCAGATCAAGCGCAAAATACTCGATGTAAAATTCCGCGTTGTGGCGCAGCGACTGGCCGTAAAGCGTGTGCAGGATGGCGTGACCGGTCCGGTCAGCAGCCGCACAAGTGCGCTGTACGGGTGGGCCTTCGCCGTAGTTCTGCATATGGCCGCCGAACGGACGCTGGTAAATCTTGCCTTCTTCGGTCCGGGAGAACGGAACACCGTAGTGCTCCAGCTCGTAGACCGCTTTCGGGGCTTCGCGGGCAAGGTATTCCATGGCGTCGGTGTCACCGAGCCAATCGGAGCCCTTGACCGTATCATACATGTGCCATTCCCAGCAGTCCGGCGTCATGTTTGTAAGGGACGCTGCGATACCACCCTGGGCAGCGACTGTATGGGAACGGGTTGGAAATACCTTGGAGATGCAAGCTGTGCGCAGTCCCTGCTCGGCCATTCCGAGCGTTGCACGCAGGCCCGCACCACCGGCGCCGACAACAATCACATCATAAGAGTGGTCGACAAATTCATAGGATTTGGCCATCCGGGTTAACCTCCAAAGCCGATCTTGAGCACTGCAAAAATGCAGCCGAAACCGATAAAGGCGCAAAAGAAGGTGTTCGCCATCAGCGTGAGAAACTTGAGGCCTTCGCCATGAACATAATCTTCGATGATCACCTGCATGCCGAGCTTCATGTGATAGACACCGGAGAGGATCACCAAAAGCAGGATGATCGAAACCAGCGGGTTCTTAAGGGTCTCGACCACGTCTCCGTGGGAGGATCCCTGCATAGCGATCACCAGGATCACGAAGAAGGAAATCAGGAACACGTTGGCAACCGCCGTGACGCGCTGTTTCCAGAAATGGTCTGTCCCTTCCTTGGCAGAACCAAGACCGCGGACCTTGTTTAGCGGGGTGCGCATATCTGTCATGACGCTCTCCTTAGCGAACCGCGTAGCCGATGACCCAAAGGATCAACGTCAGGGAAACGGAACCGGCGATGGTGGCCTTGGAAAGCCAGTTACGGGCTCCCTCTCCGAAGCCTGCGCCCATGTCCCAGATGAAGTGACGGAAGCCGCCGAGCATGTGGTGAACCAGCGCCCAGGTAAATCCGAACAGAATCAGACGGCCCAAGAAGGAACCGTAGATCTCGTTGACGAAATCGAAATAGGCTGGCCCGGCTGCAGCGGCGATCAGCCACCACGCCAATAGGATGGTGCCAAAATAAAGCGCCGCTCCCGTGATGCGGTGCAGGATCGACATGACCATCGTCAGAATGGGTTTATAGATCTGAAGATGGGGCGACAGCGGGCGGTTGCCCCGCAAATCGGCGTTCGACATGGAATTCCTCTCCCGTACGACGCAAGCTAACGCTTACGGAAACGTAAGCAAATCAAAGCGTTGTCTAGAGGGGTTCTAGCGCTAACGCTTCCAAAGGTCAAAATATCCTATAGGTCTATTTGCATCGAAACCACTTTTGAATCGCTTAAATGAGATAGAATTTGCTCGCAGTGCATCATTTGACTGGCTGCATCACAGAGTAACCTATACGTCACCATCAGTTCGCACATGCGGCACACCAAAAACGGACCATCCGGTTTTTTGCGCAAGCAGTTCCATGGCCTCTGTGCCGAGCTTCGAATTGCCGTACTGATTGAGACCCGGAGACCAGACGGCAATCGACGCCCTGCCCGGTGAAATAACCAGGATGCCACCACCAACACCACTCTTGCCCGGCATACCGACACGGAAAGCAAAATCGCCTGATCCATCATAATGACCACAGGTCATCATGAGTGCGTTGATCCGGCGCCGACGTTCAACAGATACCAAGGCTGGCATGCTGTCAGCATCGATAAGAAACCGGCCGGCGAGCGCAAGTTGGCGGCACGTCATTTCAACGGCACATTGATGACAATAGGTTCCAAGGACCTTGTCGACTGAAGAGTACATGTTGCCATGAGAGGCAAGATAATGTGCCAGCGAGAAGTTGCGATGTCCCGACGCGATTTCCGAACGCGCCACCTTCTCATTGATATGTATGTCGTCGTCGTCAGCCGCCGCGCGCACAAAACGCACCAGTTCGCCCAGCGCTTCGCGCGGGCTTGAACCGGCCAGGTAAGTATCGGTGGTTACCAACGCACCTGCGTTGATGAAGGGATTGCGCGGGATGCCATTTTCACGCTCCAGAAGCAGAATAGAATCAAAGGCAAGTCCGGATGGTTCTCTTCCAACCCTGCGCCAGATCTGGTCGCCCACGCGGCCGAGGGCAAGGGTCAGCGCAAAAATCTTAGAAACCGACTGGATAGAAAACGGAACATCCGCGTCGCCGGCTGAAAAAACGCTGCCATCTGCAAGCGCAATTGCCATTCCGAACTGGCCCGGGTCAATCCCTGCAAGCTCGGGAATGTAGTTTGCGACCTCACCCTTGTCCGGGTTCTCAGCGGCAACTTCAGCAATTTCAGTCAGAAGGTCCTGCATATACCTCTCCGGTCGGGTCATGAACCCGGAAAAGGCAGTTCAGTCAGATTGCGGCGTTCGATGCAAGCCTCTTGTAGAGGTGCATCATGAAAATGGTCGCAAAGATTGGCGTCACGAGATTGAGGATCGGTACGGCCAGCAAGGCTGCAATCACCATACCACCCAGGAACACCGTGCCACTGCGCGCTTTGCGGAAAGCCTTGGCTTCAGCTGGTGACATGAAGCGCATGGCGGCAAATTCAAAGAACTCGCGGCCAAGCAGATAGCCGTTCACGACAAAAAAGGCGATCAGGTTGATCCCGGGAATGAGCAGCAGCAGCAGCGCAAACAAGTTTCCGAGAATAACGATACCCGTGAACTTGATGGTCTGCCCGATCGATTGCGAAAAGGGCAGGGCCTTGCCAGGACGGTCACCGGAATAGTCCCGTGCCTCAACAATATCTGCGATCTCATCCTGGAAAAGACCCGCGAACAGCGCGGAAATTGGGGCGATCAGAAACCCAAGTGCAAATACGGCACCGATGCCGGTCAGGATCGACAGGGCGGTTTCCAACCAGGGATACGGCAATTCCACAAACCCTGCGATTATCCCTTGCAGGGCGATCCATATCACGACCAGAATTCCAAGCGTGAAACCGAGCATTTTCCAGAAAATCGCCCGGAACGGCTGCTCGAACACCTGTGACATCGCACGGGAAGCTGCTTGGAACATGAAACCTTCAAAACTCTGTGAATGACAGCATCGACATAAGTGCGGATGGAGTGCGGTGCAAGGGCGCTGTGCGTCTTACTTCGTCATTCCGAACGAGTGAGACGAAGTCAGCAGTGATCACAAAAACCCATTTCAGACGCAGCCTTTGGTCGTCGTCCCTGCGCAGGCAGGAATCCAGTAATCTCAAAAGTCAGAGAACAAGGAAACACTGCGGTGTACTGGTTCCCGGTCTGGGCAGAGCCAAACCGGGATGACAATCGCCGACGTCAAAACCGCGTCCGCGCTTTCAGCGCCTGTGTCAGCGTGCCCTCGTCGAGATAATCCAGTTCGCCACCGACCGGCACGCCGTGGGCTAGTTTTGTGACACTGACGTCCAGATGCGAAAGCTGATCCATAATGTAGTGGGCGGTTGTCTGGCCTTCGACCGTGGCACTGATCGCAAGAATGATTTCGCTAAGGTCTTCAGAGCCGCAACGATCGATCAATGAAGCCAGATTGAGATCTTCCGGACCGATGCCGTCAAGCGGAGAGAGCGTACCGCCGAGCACATGATAACGCGCGTTGATGGCACCTGCCCGCTCCAGCGCCCAGAGATCTGCAACATCTTCAACGACAACAAGCACTGCCTGATCCCGCTTTGGATCGCAACAGATCGTGCAGGGGTTAGACGTATCGACAGTGCCACAAGCAGAACAGATACCGATTTCACTGACCGCAACACCCATGGCTTCGGCTAGCGGCACCAGCAGCTGGTCCTTTTTCTTGATCAGGTGCAAGGCGGCACGGCGGGCGGACCGCGGCCCCAGACCCGGCAGCTTGGCCAGAAGCTTGATCAGTTGTTCAATTTCAGGTCCTGCTACGCTCTTTTGTGCCATCAGCTACGCGTCCAATCTAGAACGGTAGCTTCATGCCAGCAGGAAGACCCAGACCACCCATGAGTTCCTGGGTCTTTTCCTGGAGTGTCTGGTCGACTTTGACCTTGGCGTCGGTGTGTGCAGCCATGATCAGGTCTTCCAGGATCTCGCCTTCTTCTTCCTTGAGAAGAGACGGATCGATAGTCACGCCCGTCATTTCGCCCTTGCCGTTCAGGCGCAGGGTGACGAGACCGGCACCAGACGACCCTTCGGCTTCAATCTCGACTATCTGGTCTTGCAGGGAACCCATCTGTTCCTGCATCTGTTTGGCCTGCTTCATCATCTTGAGGAAGTCCATCGGATCTCTCCTTGAATAAATCTTGGGGCGGCTTGTGCCGTGCGCCTTACCATTTGGGATCTGCGTTTAGAAGAACAATAGGGGAATTACCAGCCCCAAAATAGTTCCCTGAAATCCGGCGCAAGAGCAGCGTTGGTCAAGTTCCATGTCTTTGAACAATCGAGGGGCCGGATTCTGAAAACCACTGGACTTCTCGTGCCTTCATTCCGAGTTTTGCGGCTGCTTGAAGCAAAGATAGAAAATCCTGGCGATGAAATACAAGCCGACAAAGAAAAACACGCACACCATCGAGACAACGGAGATAAGCTTCACGTACTGATCGATGTCAGCCTTGGAAACGAACAACATTGACAGCAGGCAGATTACGCCCGCGGCAAAAAACAAAATGACATTTGTTCTTATTCGTTTGTCGCTCATGTGTTCCCGTCTCTTACTTCGCCGGTTCTAATCTTCGTCATCATCACCAAGCGCTTCATTCAGCAATGGATCGTTCACCAGCGGGTCGGCCAGAACAGCTTCATCTTCTTCGGTAACCTGTACTTTCACGTCGACGACTTTTGCACCCGGGAACTGCGAGAGCAGTGCGGCAACAGTGGGGTGAGACCTTGCATCGGAGAGTAGCTGCTCCTGATTGGCTTCCTGTTCTTCATGAAGTGTCGGCCGCCCTTGCGTGCGGGACACCACAACGAACCAGCGTTGGCCGGTCCATTCCAAAAGTTTGCGGCCGAATTCACCCGCAATATCTGCCGGGGCGTCATCGGTCGGTTGGATTTCGATCTTGCCCGGCTCAAATTTCACCAGCCGCATCTGTCGCTGAATGGCAACCTTCATCGGAACGTCGCGCTTTTCCGATGCCAGCGCGACACAATCCTGCAAATTGCGAAGATTATAGGCTGGTTGCGCAGGCACCTGGGGCTGCGGTGCTGTTTGCGGAGCGCTTTGAACATCTGGCAACCCGCCCTGAATGGCCGCAAGTTGTGGCCTGGCCGCACCTTGCATCGTAGGCCCGTTGCCTGGGCCACCGGCTGAACGAGGCATGCCGACAGCCATCGCCTGCGCTCCCCCGCCACCGCTTGGCCCTGCACCGCCGCCACCTGCGGGCCCAGCGCCTTCCAAAGGGTTCTGACCGTTCTTGATCTGCGCCATCATGTCGCCCGGATCGGGTAGATCGGCAGCATAGGCAAGTCGCACCAGTACCATGTCGGCTGCAGCCAGCGGTTTCGAGGCAGCCTGAACTTCCTGGACACCTTTCAAAAGGATTTGCCAGGCGCGGGAAAGCAAGCGCACGGAGAGTTTTTCAGCGAACTCCTGACCACGCGCCCTTTCAGCTTCGGTGACCGATGCTTCCTCGGCTGCCTTTGGCGCAACTTTCATACGTGTAACGAGGTGTGTGAAGTCAGCCAGATCAGTCAATACAATCGCAGGATCGGCGCCGACCTCATATTGGGCTTGCAGTTCCCCAAGCGCGTCTTCAATTCTGCCGGCCATCAAATGACCGAAGAGATCAATGACACGCGCCCTGTCGGCAAGACCAAGCATTTGACGCAGGTCTTCGGCTTCGATTGAACCGGCACCATGGGCCATTGCCTGATCGAGCAGTGAAAGCGAATCGCGGGCAGACCCCTCGCCGGCCCGTGCAATCAGCATCAGCGCTTCATCGGAGATCTGGATATTCTCGGCATCTGAAATCCGGCGCAGAAGTCCGATCAATTTCGACTGTTCGATTCGGCGCAGGTCAAAACGCTGACACCGTGACAGGACGGTGATCGGAACTTTCCTGATTTCCGTTGTCGCGAAGATGAATTTTACATGTTCAGGCGGCTCTTCAAGGGTCTTTAGCAAACCATTGAATGCCTGATTGGAAAGCATATGCACTTCATCGATGATGTAGACTTTGTATCGCGCGGTTGCGGGCCGATAGCGCGCTGCGTCAATGATCTCGCGGATATCGCCGATGCCTGTGTGTGAGGCGGCATCCATCTCGATAACATCGACATGACGACCTTCCATGATCGCCTTGCAGTGCGTGCCTTCCTGCAAGAGCTTTACCGTTGGCTTTTCGACCTCACCCGGCACCTCGTAGTTGAGGCCACGGGCAAGAATACGGGCCGTTGTCGTCTTGCCCACACCACGTACACCGGTCAGCATCCAGGCTTGTGCAATGCGTCCCGTATCAAACGCGTTTTCCAACGTCTGAACCATCGGCTCCTGACCGACAAGGTCTTCAAAGGTCTTCGGGCGGTACTTACGCGCCAGAACGCGATATGCACCGTCTTTTGCTACCGGTTTTGTTGCGCTCTGATCGTCCATCAGTCCAGATGCCTTTTCGGCACCTTCTTGCGGAAAGCCTGTCTCATCCATGAGCCGCACCATAACGACTTTTTTCAAAAGTTGGACGGGGTTTTGAAAGTTTTTCTGTGCGTGAAAACTGGAAGAGTTGGGATTTGCGAGCTTCCAGTTCCGAAACCTATCAGGCATCAGGAAAGCCTGTCTGGCCAGAGGTGAGTGGATACGCTCTGACGAATACCAGGACGCCAGCAGGTCTCTCGACACCAGATCAGGACTTTTCTCGACAAACTCGGCAAAGTTGTCATGCGGTGTGACGGCCATTTTTTCAGACAAAAGACTGAGGAAGGCCAGTGACCGACATATGCTAGCGGTGACGAGTTGTGACGTTGGCTTGTACTAACAATTCTATGCTGACCTGGATCAGGCCCGGGCAGCGCAGCGAAAAGAGCATCAAACAGAATCTGGAAAGACGCAGAAGTTGCGACAGGGCGAGATTGGCCCAAAGCAAAAAACACCGCGCGGTTCCGGCGGTGTTTTAAGAATGTCTTCAAATATTTGAAGGTGGGAGGCTAGCACGATGACCCGTGCCGAGGCTCGTTAGGGCTGCTTCCTTCCGGACCTGACCCAGTTGGCGAGTGGCTCGTCCACCACCAACCTCCCGAGCGCCTTATATCAGAAGACCTATGGGGTTTGGCAAGAGGGCAAAGATGTTTTTTTGTCTGCAACTGAGCCGAAGGATCGCGAACCTTTCCCCTTACGGACGAAGTGTCGCCAATTTCAGCCCGAAACCCATGAACACGAGACCTGTCGCCCCCTTGAGCCAGCGCTGGAACGCAGGGTTTCGCGCAGCACCGCTAACCCTGGAAAGCAGCAAGATCATCGCGCCAAACCAGAGAGCATTGATCAGCGAATGAACCACGACCAGTGACATCGCGGCAGCCACGGCACCTTCACCGGCAGGAATGAACTGCGGGAAGGCCGCCAGATAAAACATTGAAACCTTCGGGTTCAGAGCATTGGTCAAAAAACCCTCGCCAAAAGCCCGCAGTTGCGTGCGTTTTCGCTTGGCCGGAGCAACAGTTGGAGCAAGTGTCTTCCTGGAAAAGGCTTCCCTCAACGCTTTCAGACCGATCCAGAACAGATAGGCGGCACCAACCATCTTCACGATGAAGAAGGCATCTGCGGAGTGCACCAGGATGACCGAGATCCCGAGAATCGATAAAGACCCGTGGAGGAAAAACGCAGCAACAAACCCGCTCACATTGGAAAATGCAGCACCTTTACCCGATGTCGGAACTGTCTTGGCAATCAACACACCGTTCGGGCCGGGAGACATGACCAACAAGGCTGCGACCAGCGCAAAACTCAAGACCGTTTCCAAAGACATGGTGCTCACCTGAAAAAAATTGAACTGAGGAATGGCGGGAAGGTGAAATTCAGTTCACATCACCCTCAATCTACCCATATGGTGGATGAATGCAATCAGGGGCGGTAAAGCTATTGAGGCCGCGCAACATTAGATTATTTACCTGGATCGAGAGAGATGACATTTTTCAATCTCAATGCCCGCTTGGAAGGTGACAGTCATTTTGTCGCTGATCTGCCCTTGTCTGCAGTCAGATTGATGAAAGACGCGAACTACCCATGGCTTCTCCTCATTCCGCGGAAGCCGGACCTCGTCGAAATCATCGATCTCGAGGAGGGCGATCAGCTGCAGCTCATGCGGGAGATTGCCTTGACAAGTCAGGTCTTGAGGAACGTGACCGATTGCGAAAAGCTGAATGTCGGCGCACTTGGCAATCAGGTTTCCCAATTGCACGTTCATGTCATTGCGCGTTTCCGCGACGATGCCGCGTGGCCCGGCCCAATCTGGGGCGCGGCCCCTTTCGAAGGCTACGAGCCTGAAAGGGTCGATACACTGATAGATCAATTCCGTGAGGCTTTTTCGACCGAAACTACCTAGATGATGACAGTGTAATTTCGGCGTCGCTGGACAGTGGTCATCCACAGCCCTAGTCTCTGGCGCTAGTCAACTCTCGCCAATTCCTCTTCAAGGATCAAAACATGCAGGCCTCTGCTGCCAGTCTCCAGGCGATGGAGATGAGCTTTCTGGGCAATACTCTCGACCGGCAATCCACGCGACGTGATGATAAACCCTACATCGCAGACCTGCTTTCCCGACCGGAGACAGAAATTGTTCTATCAACCGACAGAACCCTGGTGTTTTCGGCAGGATCTGAGCTAAAAATCGGACATGATCTGGAGGCGGCCAAGTCCCTTGGTGCGAATACCGAGGAAATGGTGTTTCTGGGCATCAGGCCCGAGACGGGGCAAGCACTTTTTGCCACAACACTTCCTCACAGCGACGAAGATCTTGAGCAAAACCAGGATCTTCAGATCCTGGATCTGCGAACGCTGGCTCTGCAAAGCACATTCAACCCTCAGGACCTTGGAGCGTTGGCACAAGCCCGTGCCCTTATTCACTGGCATCGCACGCATCTTTTCTGTTCGCAGTGCGGTGTTAAATCTGAAATGGCTGAAGCGGGCTATCGCCGGGATTGTCCTTCCTGCAGCGCACCGCATTTTCCGCGCACCGACCCTTGTGTCATCATGCTGATCAGCGACGGAGACCGGGCCCTGCTCGGACGCCCTGCCAGGCTGCCGGAAGGTATCTACACAACACTTGCCGGGTTCATGGAGCCTGGTGAAACGATTGAACAGGCTGTACGCCGCGAGTGTATGGAAGAATCAGGCATTGAAGTAGGCGAGGTCCGGTTGATATCAAATCAACCCTGGCCATTCCCGGCCAACCTGATGCTTGGCTGTGTCGGTAAAGCGACCTCACGCGACATCGAAATCGAAGATGACGAACTGGAGGATTGCAAATGGTGCGACAGAGACGAGGTCTTGAAGATGGTCAAGGACACCCATCCTGAAGGGCATAAGATTCCACCTTCCATTTCCATCGCTTATGAACTGATCATGGGCTGGCTGGAGAATCGGATCTAGAGCACTGTTGAGGATTAAAATGACCTGGTGTGTTTATCTGACCCATCCTGAAGTTGAGATCGACCCTTCCGTGCCGGTCCCGGACTGGGGATTGTCGGATATCGGAAAGGAGCGCGCAAAAAAAGCGCAAGACTTGCCCTTTGCGCGTGACATCCGGGACGTTGTCTCAAGCGCCGAAACAAAGGCCGTTGAAACAGCAAAGGCTTTTGTCGGCGACCAGGATTTGCCGCTTCACGTTCTGAAATTTCTTCACGAAAACGACCGGTCGGCGACAGGATTTCTGCCTCCGGAGAAATTTGAAGAAACTGCCGACCAGTTCTTCGCCAATCCGAGGGAGTCCATCCGAGGCTGGGAGCGGGCTACAGATGCACAAACGCGCATTGTCACCGGCATTCGGGCGGCCATCCGCGGAATTAAAGAAGAGCAACCGGTGCTATTCACCGGCCATGGCGCCGTCGGCACGCTCCTGATGTGCCACCTGATGGATGCGCCTATTTCGAGGGTTTATGATCAGAAACGCGGCGGCAGCTGGTATCGCTTTGAGAAAGACTGGCTGACGTCACAGGCTGCCGGCACTTTAAGCTGGACAGAGCTCTGACGCTGTTCGGTCTTGCGGCTGGATCGTGCTAGGCTTCGGTTGAACGTTCAGACACTGGAGCCCGACGTGATCCGTTCCCTGCCCATATTGTTTTTTGCTGTTTTGTCCGCGCTCATTATTTCAAGCCAGCCGGTTCTTGCAGGCAAATATGACGCACAGTTTCGGCAGTTTCTGAATAACAAAGTGATACCGGCGGCCCGGAAGGCCGGTATTTCCCAGGCGACACTGGACCGTGAACTTAAAGGCCTCACACCTGATACGTCTTTGCCCGGGCTTGTTGGTCCCGGAGGCAAGGGCACGCCACCCAAGGTCAACTTCCAGGCGGAGTTCCGTTCGCCCGCCCGTTATTTCCGTGCCAGCCAGTTCAACGCGCTGGTTCCCGGTGGCCGCAGGCTCATGAAGAAGCATGCCAGTACGCTTGCCCGGATCGAAGCAAAATATGGCGTTCCCAAGCGTATCATCCTGGCGATCTGGGCCAGGGAATCGGGCTATGGCAATGCCAAGATCCCCCATGACGCCCTTCGGGTGCTGGCAACACAGGCCTTCATGGGGCAAAGGCCCGACTTTTTTCTGGGCGAGCTCGTTGCCGGTTTGAAAATTCTGCAAAATGGCGATGTCTCCCGCAGAGCCATGAAAAGCTCCTGGGGCGGGGCGATGGGCCAGCCCCAGTTTCTTCCCTCGTCCTACCTGAAATATGCCGTAGATTTTGACGGCGATGGCAAGCGCAACATCTGGACCTCACAGGTCGACACCATGGCCTCGATTGCAAACTACCTGTCCAAGCATGGCTGGGCAAAGGGTCGTGACTGGGGGTATGAAGTCGTTCTGCCGAACACGGTATCGTGCACGCGCGAGGGGCCGGACAATCGCCAAAAAATATCGGGTTTTGTCCGAGAAGGTGTGCAACGTGTCAGTGGCCGCCCCTTTCCGGACCACGAAGTCAATCGACCAGGCAATATCTTGCTGCCAGCCGGTCGCTATGGCCCGGCATTCATTGCCACGGAAAATTTCTATGTTCTCAAAGACTACAACGAGAGCGATACATATGCCCTCTTTGTCGGGCATCTGGCGGATCGTTATAGCAGCAACAAGGCTTTTGCCGGAGACTGGAAACCGATGCAGGATACGACGCGCGGTGCCGTCCGAAATCTGCAGCAACGCCTGGAAGGCCTCGGCCACGATGTTGGTGGCGCCGATGGACTGATCGGTTTCAAGACCCGCCGCTCCATCGGCAAGGACCAGGAAAAAAACGGTTTCTTTGCAACCTGTTGGGTGGGGTAACAAGGCCTCGCTTCCCTTGATGGCGGTACGCGCGTCAGAATTTTCACGGCGAACAATTTCAATTCGCGAAGCCCTACGTGAATGGTGGCTATGACAGGCCCCTACGTCAGGCTTTTGCATCTCAAATTACGTATCAGAAATTTTTTCTTTTATTTTTTATTGTTTTACGATAATTAATAACTGTAATTATTTTAAAAATGGAGTCCCCCGCATGTTTGGATTGATAGTCCGGCGCGCGACGCTGTCGCTGCGCGTGAGATCTTTATTGCTTGCTGCAACCCTAACCGGCTCTCTTGCCGGTCTGGCACAAGGAGGGGAACTGGATAAATTCAACCCGGCTACGACTGACCCCGATCTGTTCAGGATCGCTGTCCGTCATTCGGACCGACTTCAGGTTCCTGCAAAGGGTGCCAAAATGTTGATTGTCATGACCGACAGGAAGAGCGGTCGCGTTCTAACGGAGAAACAGATCCTTTTGACAAAGACCACCGCCGCTAGCGACAAGGTTTCGGCCCTCAAGGACAACCGAACCGAGAAAGTTGCGGTCTATCGCATCCCTGAACGTCAAATCGGTGAGTTACGCGCTTTGCAGGCCAAGTTCCTTGCCATGCCGAAATCAAGGCAAGACGAGATTGCCGGTTCTCTGTCGATCGACGTGTCCGGTTGCAAGGTCGATCCCGATGACGGTGGTCGAATGCTCATTTCGACCTTCCTAAAATCCTCGGAACTAAACGACTATGTCATGCTTGCAAATGACTATGACCTGCGAAACATCCCACCCGGCGCGACAGCAAAAGGTTTGGATCCGGTTCGCCCTTGTCGCTGATCCACGTTCTCCAGGTGCGGATTTCGAAATCCGCACCGGCAACACCCTCCGCCAGTTCAGACCGGTGGATTGCGAGCGACACCTTCCTGGACAGACCTTCAAAAATACCTGATCGCCAAATGCCCACTCAATCCGAGAGATAGAATGCTCATCCGTATAATCAGACCAATTTGGGCAAGGCCCAGATGGCTTTTCCTGGTGATGGCGATCCTTACGCTCACCGCCTGCACTCATGTACCGCTTGCCACTATGGTCAAACTCAGCACTTTCGACATGCTCAAGACCGATCCGGTCAGATTGCGGGTTGCAATCAGATATCCGAACAGCCTCAGGATACCGGATGGCGGCGCCAACATGCTGCTGACGGTCAAAATGAAAGCCGACGGCACGACCTTACTCGAGGAAGAAATTGAATTTGAAGAAGTGGTTTCAAAGCTTGAAAACGCCGAACTCAGCTCAGAACTCAAGCAAGGAACGCGCATCAGCATTTAACGGTTACCGGAAGAAAACACGTCGTTCTTCAAGAGTTTTCAGAAACTTCTCCTCTCCAAAAGTGAGGTAGAACGCGACAAGTTGGAGGGCAACATGTCAATAAGCGTTTCTGGATGCAAAGTCTCTGAACAATTGTCTGAGAAAATTCGCGTCAGCACATTTCTGAAAACAGCGGAATTTGGGTCCTATGTCCACCTCCTGCGCGACGTCGACCTGAAAGAGGTTATGGCAAACAGCGAAAGCCAGAAAAGTCCCGGCCTGGAACTGTGTGAAGTCACGGAGACTACGAACCTCAACTAACCCCGGCACTAGACATTCACAATCCCTTCTGGCGCCGTTTCCAGACGGAAGGCAGCAGCCATGAGCGCCTTGGTGTAGTCAGTCTGCGGTGCGTCGAAAATCTGTTCCGCGGGTCCGGACTCCACAACCTTGCCCAGGCGCATGACGATCACTTCATTTGCCAGGGCCCGCACCACTTTCAGATCGTGGGAAATGAACAAGTATGCAAGGCCGTGCGCTTTCTGCAGATCGCGCAGCAGGTCGACAACCTGGGCCTGGACACTCATGTCCAGCGCCGAGGTTGGCTCATCCAGCATGACAAATTTCGGTTCCAGCACCATGGCACGGGCGATGGAGATGCGTTGCCGCTGACCACCAGAAAACTCGTGCGGATAGCGGTGCCGGGTCGACGCATCAAGCCCGACTTCCTCCAGAGCTTTAGCCACCTTCCGATCACGCTCCACTGCTGAAAGATCCGGGAAATGGACCTGCAACCCTTCGCCAACAATATCGGCAACAGTCATGCGCGGGGATAGCGCGCCAAACGGATCCTGAAAGACGATCTGCATGTCACGCCTCAAGGGGCGCATTTCCTTCCAGGAGTTGGTCTGGATGTCCTGACCATTAAAGGCGATCCGCCCTGTTGAAGAGATCATGCGCAAGATGGCAAGGCCAAGAGTGGTTTTGCCCGATCCGCTTTCGCCAACAATACCCAGCGTCTGGCCTTCGCGCACCGTGATGTCTATTCCATCAACGGCTTTGATATGGTCGACAGTCTTGCGCAGCAGCCCGCGCTTGACCGGAAACCAGACTTTCAGGTCGTCGGCCTGGACCACAATCGGTTTGCTTTTGTCAGTTGCCGGAGGTTCACCCTTGGGTTCGGCGGCCAGCAGATGCTTGGTGTAGTCATGCTGCGGATTATCAAAAATCTCGTAAACGGGTCCCTGCTCGACGATCTCTCCTGCCGTCATGACGCACACCCGGTCTGCAAACTTCCGCACAACACCTAGATCATGCGTGATGAACAGCATGGCCATGCCATGCTTTTGCTGAAGTTCCTTGAGCAGTTCCAGGATCTGCGCCTGAACGGTCACATCCAGCGCTGTTGTCGGCTCATCGGCAATCAGAAGGTCTGGCTCATTGGCGAGCGCCATTGCGATCATCACACGCTGACGCTGGCCACCGGACAACTGATGCGGATAGGAATTGAGACGCTTTTCCGGATCACGAATGCCGACCTGATTGAGCAGTTCCAGCACACGCTCGCGCGCCTGCGTATCTCCCATACCTCTGTGGATCTTCAGAATTTCCGCAATCTGCTTTTCCACTGTATGCAGTGGATTGAGCGAGGTCATCGGTTCCTGAAAAATCATCGAGACGGCATTACCGCGCACGGCGCGCAATTCAGTTTCATTTGCGTGCAGGAGATCCTGACCGTTCATCAGGATTTTACCTGTCGGGTGCGATGCCGCCGGATAAGGCAGCAACTTGAGCACCGATAGCGCGGTAACCGACTTTCCTGATCCGCTTTCCCCAACCAGCGCGACTGTTTCGCCCTTCATGATGTCGAAAGAGATCCTGTCGACCGCCAATGTTTCATTGCCGCCTTGTGTGAAGGCGACGGAGAGGTCCTTGACTGAAAGGAGGGTCTGTCTGCTCATCATATCCTCCTCACGCCAGGCTCTTGCGCGGATCGAACGCATCGCGCACGGCTTCACCAATGAATATCAGCAGACTGAGCATGACCGAGATGACCAGGAAACCCGTAATCCCCAACCATGGAGCCTGGAGATTGTTTTTCCCCTGTGCCAGCAACTCGCCCAAAGAGGCGGATCCGGGTGGCAATCCAAAGCCAAGGAAATCCAACGCTGTCAACGTTGATATGGACCCGTTTAGGATAAAGGGCATGAAGGTCAGCGTTGCGACCATGGCATTGGGAAGAAGATGCCGCCACATGATCACCGGATTGGACACCCCCAGAGCACGCGCCGCCGAGATATATTCAAAATTTCGTCCCCTGAGGAACTCGGCCCTGACCACACCCACCAGCGCGACCCATGAAAAGGCAAGCAGAATAGTGAACAATGTCCAGAATCCCGGCACCAGGAATGATGAGACGATCAGGATCAGATAGAGCGTCGGGACAGCAGACCACATTTCGATAAAGCGCTGAAACAACAGGTCGGTCCAGCCGCCGTAATACCCCTGAACAGCACCGGCAGCGATGCCGATCGCAGATGAAGCCAGCGTCAATGCAAGGCCGAACAGGACGGAAATTCGGAACCCATAGGTCATTCGGGCCAGTACATCGCGCCCCTGATCATCAGTCCCAAGCCAGTTCCAGTTGCCGATAACACAGTTGGGGTCATCCACGCCTAGGGGATAGCGCGAGCATCGTTTCTCCTTGTCCATTGTCCAGGATGGTGGTGCCGGTGCAGGTACGGGAATTTCGTTGTTCACTGTACGATAGGAGTAACGAACGGGTGGCCACAACATCCAGCCATCGGCGTTGATCTCCTCCTGAATGAAGGGGTCCCTGTAGTCCGTAATAGCCAGAAAGCCGCCAAACTTCTCTTCCGGATAATCAATAAATACAGGGGCAAGAAGTTCGCCCTTATAGAACACCAGAATTGGCCGGTCATTTGTCAGAAACTCTGCAAACATTCCAAGAGTGAATAATATCAGGAAGATCCAAAGCGACCGGTAACCGCGCCCGTTCGCTCTGAAATTTGCCCACCGTCGCTGGTTGAGCGGCGACATTTTCATTCTTTTGCGCGGAAGCATCCGCTCTTCGGCACCAGCATCATCATTGCGTTGGGTTGCATTGTCAGAGCGCCGATCAATCTTGCTATCCATCAATCAGACCTCCCTGCTTTCAAAGTCGATCCGCGGATCGATCCAGGTGTAGGTCAGGTCCGAAATCAGGCCCACCACAAGTCCCATGAGCGAGAAGACATAAAGCGTCGCAAAGACAACCGCATAATCTCTGTTGATGATGGATTCAAATCCTAAAAGTCCCAGCCCATCCAATGAAAAAATTGTTTCAATCAGAAGCGATCCGGCAAAGAAAGACGAGATGAAAGCACCTGGAAATCCAGCCACCACGATCAACATGGCGTTGCGGAAAACATGGCCATAAAGCACTTGGCGCTCGTTCAACCCTTTTGCCCTTGCGGTTATAACGTACTGCTTTCTGATTTCGTCGAGGAACGAGTTTTTGGTCAGGAGCGTGAGCGTTGCAAAAGCCGACAAGACCATTGCGGTCAGCGGCAAGGTCAAGTGCCAGAAATAGTCGATGATACGGGCCGGCCAGGAAAGTTCTTCCCAATTGTCTGAAACCAGACCACGCAACGGAAACAGGTCCCAGAAAGATCCCCCGGCAAATAGCACGATCAGGAGCACGGCAAACAGGAAACCGGGAATGGCATAGGCCACAATGATCACCCCGGATGTCCAGATATCAAAGCGTGTTCCGTCTTTGACAGCCTTCTTGATCCCGAGCGGAATGGAAATCAGATAGGAAATCAATGTCATCCAGATCCCGAGTGATATCGAAACAGGCAGCTTTTCCACGATCAGATCGATAATCTTGATATCCCGGAAATAACTCTCCCCGAAATCGAACCGTGCATAGTTCCAAAGCATATTCAGGAACCGTTCCAGAGGCGGCTTGTCAAAACCGAATTGCGCCTCCAGTTCCTTGATGAATTCAGGATCGAGCCCCTGGGCACCGCGGTATTTGGAAGTCACGCTGTCCGACGCGACACCGCTACCGCCAGACGCATCGTTCCCGCCGCCAACCATATCGCTGCTGCCACCGCTGATGCGCGATGTTGCGGAGACATCCGTCCCTGACAATTGTGCGATAACCCGCTCGACCGGACCGCCTGGTGCGAACTGAATGATGACGAAATTAATGGCCATGATTCCGACCAAAGTCGGGATCATCAGCAGCAAACGGCGGAGGATATAGGCGCCCATAGAGTTCGTGAATTCCCTTTATTGTTGGCCTTCTCAAACGGGCCGGAGGTCATTTATTGAATATCTAACCGGCTTTGCCGAGTTTTTCCGCCTTTTCCTGGTTCATCCACCAGAGATCTTCAATCGGAAACGCGTACCGGGGAGGGTTTTCAGGAAAGCCAAACATATCCCAAATCGCGACTGTGTGGATCGGCTTGTTCCATTGCGGCACCCAATAGTGGCCCGATCTCAGAACACGGTCCAAGGCTCGCGCTGCGATGACCATTTGTTCCCGTGTTTCCGCACCAAGCGCCTTGTCCATCAGAGCATCAATGACCGGATCGGAAATACCGGCAATGTTGTAGGTGCCCGGCGTTTCAGCCGCTTTTGATCCCCATGACGTTCGAATTGTTTCGGAGAGAGTTGGTGACAGGGAATACCGGCGCGAACAAACGTCAAAATCATAGTTGTTCAATCGCGACTGATACTGCGCGGGATCGACCAGCCGGAAACTTGCCTCAATTCCCAACCGTTCAAGGTTCGTGATGAAGGGATTGGTAATCCGTTCGAATGACTGCGAGTTGTTCAGGAATTCGATCGTCAGCTGCTTGCCGTCCGGACCGATCAGTTTCGCTCCATCGCGCTCGTAGCCCGCCTCTTTCAACAGTTTGCTCGCCTCACGCAGCAGCGTACGGTCAAATCCGGAGCCATCGCTGACCGGTTGAACATAGGCTGTTTTGAATACGCTTTCCGGAAGCTGTTTCCGGTAGGGTTCCAGCAAAACCAATTCTTCAGGAGAGGGAGTGCCCTCTGACTTCATGTCGGAATTTTCGAAGAACGACTGTGTGCGTTGATAAAGATCGTAAAAGAGGTTCTTGTTTGACCATTCAAAGTCAAACGCATAACTCAATGCCCGCCTGACCCTAGGGTCTTTGAATTTTTCAAGCCGCGTGTTGATGAACCACCCTTGCGCGCCGGAAGGTCTGCCGTCTGGAAACTGGTCTCTGACCACGCGCTTGTCTTCGACCGCCGGGAAATTGTATTCCGTCGCCCAGATCTTGGAGCTGAATTCCTCCCGGTAGGTGACTTCTCCCTTTTTGAAGGCTTCAAAGCCAACCTGGTAATCCCGGTAAAAGTCGATACGGACGATATCAAAATTGCGTTGGCCTACCAGCACCGGCAGATCCTTGCCCCAGTAATTGGCAACCCGCTTATATTCGATATATCGGCCCACCGCATGCTTGCCGACCTTGTATGGCCCAGAGGACAACGGCGCCGTCAGTGTGCTCTGCTTGAAGTCGTATGCTGTGTAGTATCTTTTGGAGAAGATAGGCAGCCCGGCCACGACCATTGGCAACTGAACGGTCTGCTTTCCGGAGAAATGCAGCGCTACGCGGTATTCCTCCAGAATTTCCGCATCCTGAAGTTCCTGTATGTTCTGACTGATTAGGGGATGCCCGTCGGCTTTCAGCAGCAGCAGTGAAAACGCCACATCTTCTGCGGTCAGTTTTGATCCATCATGGAACCGGGCTTCCGGGCGCAGATTGAAGGTATAAATATTGCCGTCTTCCGAGATTTCGACCGTCTCGGCAAGCAGACCATACATGGCATCGGGTTCATCCCATGCACGCACCATAAGGGTATCGAAACACAGCTCCATGCGCGGAGGTGCATCGCCCTTCAAGATGAAGGAATTGAACGAGTTGAAGGTCCGCGCATTCTGGTTATACGCCCAGGAGGGCGCCTGAAAGATGAACTTCCCCCCTTTGGGAGCTGCCGGGTTCACATAATTGAAATGCGCAAAATCCGGTGCGTACTTCAACTCACCAAAGACGGACAGGCCGTGGCGCGCGCCAGCCCCAGCAGCACTGGACGCTGCCAGAGCCGGCCCGGCCAGGCCAGGCACCATTGCTGAAATACCAGCCGCCCCGGTGAGTTTCAAAAGTTGTCTGCGGGAAGGAGATGTCACTGCGTTCATTTCGCTGCCCCTGTTTTTTCAGCCAGAGCTTCGTCGCGCCACCAGATCGTTGGGAAGCCGGTGCTGTATTCGGGCATATTCTCCGGATGGGCAAACCTGTTCCAGCGCGCAGTCCTGGTTTCGTCAGAATAGAACTGCGGCACAACATAGTGGTTCCAGAGCAGCACCCTGTCCAAGGCATGGGTTGCCGCCACCAGTGTTTCCCGGTCTTCAGCAAAGATCAATTTCTCGATCAAGTGGTCAACCGCCGGATTATTGATCCCGGCATAATTGGCTGAACTTGGGTTGTCGGCGGATTCAGATCCCCAATATTCGCGCTGCTCGTTTCCGGGAGACAGGGATTGCCCCAGGGCGAGAATTACGGAATCAAAATCCCGGCTGCGGATACGGTTGATGTATTGCGAGGTATCAATCAGGCGAAGGATCGGCTTGATGCCGATATTTTCAAGATTCTTTGAGTAAGGCAAAAGGGTTCGCTCACTCCCCTTGTCCGTATAGAGAAACTCCACACTCAATTGCTCACCCGTTGCCGGGTCGACCATCTTGCGGTCCTTCAGTTCATATCCTGCCTTGCGAAGCAGTTTGACGGCTTCGCGCAGGTTGCCGCGCACATTTTGCGGCGAACCACCCACAGGGTTTTTGTATTCTTGCGTAAATACTTCGACGGGAACCTGATCCCGGACTTCTTCCAGGATCTCCAGTTCCTTGCCTTCCGGCAGACCGGAAGAGGCAAGTTCAGTTCCTGAGAAATAGGAATTGACCCGCTTCAGCAAGCCGGCGGACACGATTTCATTCGTTGTTTCAAAATCATAAGCATAATTCAGGGCCTGGCGTACCAGGGGGTCCTGAAATTTCTCACGCCGGAGGTTCAAGAAGAACCCCTGCATCACGCCCCTGGACTTGTCCGGGAAAATCTCTTTTACAACGCGGCCATCCTCAATCGCCGGAAACTTGAACCGCTTGGCCCATTGGCTGGAACTGCGTTCAATATGGAAATCATATTGATCGCCTTTGAAGGCTTCGAAACGGACGGCATCGTCAAGAAAGGAAATATAGCGAATTTCCTCGAAATTGTTGGTGCCTACCCGGATTGGCAAGTCGGCGCCCCAATAGTCGTAGACCCGCTCGTAAATCACTTGCCTGTTCGCGGCAAAATCCTTGATCCGATAGGGCCCTGAACCAAGCGGAGGTTCGAGCGTAGAACGAGATATATCGCGTGCCTCACCCTTGTCATTTGTCCCCTCCCACCAGTGCTTGGGCAGGATGTCCAGTTGGCCCACAATTTTCGGAAGTTCACGATTACCAGAGGTATCAAATGAAAACCGGATCGTGCGGTCGGCTACGATTTCAACATCTTTCACGTTCTGAAAATAGAATTTTCGCTGTGGGTCGAGCTCAATCGCCTTTTCGAAGGACCAGACCACATCCTCGGCCGTAACAGGCTCTCCGTCATGCCAGCTGGCTTTCGGATTCAAACGATATTCGACCCAGGAATAGTCATCGGGAAACCGGACCGCATCGGCAAGTGCGCCGTATTGCGCACTGATGTCATCTTCATCAAGAGAAGACTCCATCAGGTTTTCGTAAATGTTCAGGATACCGGGAGCGATGTTTCCCTTTTGCGCCAGGAAGTTGAAGGTATCATAGCCGCCTCTGCTCGCGAGCCGAACGGTTCCCCCTTTGGGCGCATCGGGATTTACATAATCAAAGTGCGAAACTTCAGGACCATATTTTGGCGTCCCATTCAGGGCAGCTGCATGCAACCATTCCGGCTCGTCGGCATGTACCGGGCCTGTGGCCATACCTGCGACCAACAACGCTGCTGCAAATGCAAAGCCTGCTGCAGTCCTGTCCAAAGCTTGCCATGTGAAAACCATCGGCTTCTCTGTCCCTTCCTGGTTTCTGGCCTCAAATCAAATAAGGCTTATGAAACAGTGTAGGGACCAGCGGACCAAACGTCACCTGCTGGTTGCTGAAATGACAGAAATTTAACCTGTCTGGGGAACGCCGTTATTCTTGATATCCCGCGTTTTTTGCTTTGACCGGGCTTTATCGGCATACATCCGCCCATCTGCGACCCTAAGCAGATCGTCAATCGTGACAGCATCTCCTGGAAAGCTGGCACTGCCAATACTCGCCTTCACGTCAATGTGAGCACCGGCATAGTCGAAAACTTGCGTAACCCGCTCTGAAATCCTCGCGAGAAAATCATCCTTTTCCTGGTTCCGCATGTTGCCAGGGGTCAATACGATGAATTCGTCACCGCCAACACGCGCAACGGTATCCATCTGACGAACCTGGCTTTGCAATCTGTCACCTATTTCGATCAAAAGCTGATCGCCAACGGTGTGGCCATAATCGTCGTTGACCGGCTTGAATGCGTCCAGGTCGACGTAAAAAATCTCGAACCCGGACCTGGACCGCTCGCTCATGGCGACAAGCTGATGCATGCGGTCTTCCAGAAGACGGCGATTTGCCAATCCGGTCAGCGGGTCATGCAATGCCATTGACCGGACCTTGTAAACTTCACTGACGAGGAAAAAGGCCATTGCGGCAAAAATCAGTGAAATCAAGCCACCAATCAACTGGGTGTTCCAAACCTCGTTTCCCGCACGAGACCAGCCTGCGTCCGGATATCCGAGCAATTCCCACTTCAAGCCACCGGGCAAGTGAAGAGGAAGAGAGACATAGTCCTTCTTCTGTGTCTCAGCGCTGCCAAATACAGGACCCTCAACAGCGCTCGACGTATTCTTGTCTATAATTGCAATTCGATTTCCATTGATGACTTCCTTGACGCCCGCTGCAGCGAGTGTCCCTTCTTCACTGAGGACAAGCGTGGCAACGCCCCAATAGGTTCGGTCAATCATGGGCTGGCCTGGGAAGGCTACCGGAAATACTGGTATTCTGATCAAAAGCGCACTGCCGCCCTGCACCAGATTAAGAGGCCCGACAATCACAACTTCCCGGCTCTCCATCGCTTGTCGGATTGCAGGCCATTGCGCAGCGTTCTTGCTGTAGTCAAGGCCGATAGCTGCCTGGTTCGGCGCCATTGGATAGACTGCTTGCAGAATATTGCCAGGCGCAAGGCCGATAGAGCGAATGGAAGAATTTTCTTCGACTAGATCTGTCGCGATTTCAAGATAATCCGCAGCTTCGAACGGTTTATCGTGAAATTGCGACACATAGGCCCTGATCCCCAAACCATGCGCTACAGTTCGGTTAATCTCGCCTTCCAGTCTGGCGCGGGTTTCTGACAAGCCTGCAATCGCGGCCTGTTTTTGCTGTGAAACCAGTTCGGCACGGACAAGCTGCCCGACGTGTACAGTTACCGTCATACCGACAAGAAAACACACGATGGCAACGACGGCAGCGACCCACGCTCCATTCGAGTTGTAAAAAGGACTTCGCGTAAGATTCCTGCCCATTAGGTCTTTACCCGCTTTCAGCCCACCCGGCTAATATACTACGTAGCGTAAGACTTGTTAATTTTTCATATAAGTCAAATAAAAAAGCCGGGCTTTGCGCCCGGCTTCTAAGCACCAACTGGATGCTAGCTAGTTAATTCTACGCATTACTCAGCCGTTAAAGGTTGAGGTGCATCAGACTGTTCCCGCAGATAAGCGATGATGTCTGCCCGGTCTTCCGGTTTACGCAGTCCAGCAAAACCCATGCTTGTGCCAGCGATTAATTTCTTCGGTGATGCCAGGAAATGATCCAGCTCTTCATAGGTCCACTCTGGATTTTCACCGCCATATGTGCCCATGGCTGAGGAATATCTGAAGCCGTCCAAGCCGCCTGGCTTACGACCGACGATATCCCAAAGTGCCGGCCCGACCTTGTTGGCACCGCCCTGATCGAAGGTATGGCAGGCTGCACATTTCTTGGCGACCTTTTGGCCGTCAGTGGCAGAAGCTGCAATCAAGCGTTCCGAAATTGGTTCAACTTCAGGAACCGCTTCAACTTCCGAGGTCGAATCCGGGGCAGATGCCAGGACGATCTCGTATCCGGGTTTTCCCGGAATTGTCGGTTTAAAGATAATGTCGGATACAATTCCAACACCCATTGTCAAAATAAGGACCATCAAAACCGCACCAGCGACCTTGTTTAGTGTGAAGGAATCCATTCTCTACGGCTCCAAGCTCATACGCGCCCGGGCCCGCCACAATGCGCAGCGAACCCTATCAGCTTCCAGAAGTTTGCGGGAACCTACAAATTTTTTGACCTTGCTGTCCATAGCTTTAAAAGGACATCTGATATGACAAACGGACGCGGCTGGTGTTTTTTGCACTTTCGCCGACCCGCCTGACTGATGGAGACCCGATTGACTGCTGCACTCGTCATAATTCCCGCACGCCTTGCTGCGACCCGTCTGCCACGCAAGCCATTGGCTGATATCTGCGGAAAACCGATGATCGTGCGCGTCCTGGAACAGGCGCAAAACGCTGATATCGGCCCGGTTGCCGTCGCATGTGACGACAATAATGTTGCGGATGTCGTTCGCGACCACGGTGGTCAGGCGGTCATGACACGTTCAGACCATATTTCGGGCTCTGATCGCATTCAGGAGGCTGTTGACCTTGTCGACCCGGATGGAAACTACGATGTGATCCTCAATCTGCAGGGTGACGTGCCACTCATTGCTCCCAAGGCGATTCGGGCAGCTTTTGCGCCCCTGAGCATTCCGGAGGTCTCAATCGGGACCATCATGACGGATATTACCGCATCCAAGTTTCGAGACGATCCAAGTTTCGTCAAGGCCGTCACCACGCCCAATGGCCAGGGGCAACACCGCGCCCTTTATTTTACCCGCGCAACGGCACCAACGGGTGACGGGCCGCTTTACCAGCATATCGGAATCTATGCCTACCGGCGCGCGTCTCTGGCAAAATTTGTCCAGCTGGAACCTTCCCCGCTCGAGTTGCGGGAAAAGCTGGAACAGTTGCGCGCGCTGGAAGCAGGAATGCGTATAGATGTATCAATCATTGATAGCGCCCCCATGGACGTGAATACGCCAGAAGACCTTGAACGCGCCCGCGCGGCTTACCAGACATCTTGAACCAGGCTGCCGGAAGGCGGAAAGACAATGACAGACAGAAAAAATATTGTATTCCAGGGAGAGACCGGTGCGAATTCGCACATGGCCTGCCGAAGCGTCTATCCCGACTACGAGGCTATCCCTTGCGCAACGTTTGAGGATTGCTTTTCAGCAATGGCGGATGGAAGTGCGGACCTGGCGATGATCCCCATCGAGAATTCCGTTGCCGGACGTGTCGCCGACATTCACCACCTGCTGCCGAAATCAAACCTGCACATCATCGGCGAGTATTTCATGCCGATCAGATTTCAGTTGATGGCGCCAAAGGGCGCCTCGATCGATGGCCTCAAATCAGTTCAAAGTCATATTCACGCACTTGGACAGTGCCGGAATGTTATCAGAGAGCTTGGGTTAACCGCCGTTGTTGGTGGTGATACCGCCGGGTCGGCTCGTCAAATCGCAGAATTGAATGACCCGAGTATCGGCGCCCTTGCGCCTGAAATGGCTGCGGAAATCTACGATCTCGATATTTTACGCCGGGACGTGGAAGACGAAGCCCACAACACCACCCGATTTGTCATTCTTTCACGGGACCGAATGGAAGCCGCACATAACGGCCAACCGGTCATAACGACTTTTATCTTCCGGGTACGCAACGTTCCAGCAGCGCTTTACAAGGCGCTTGGTGGATTTGCGACCAACGGCGTCAACATGACAAAGCTGGAATCCTATCAACTTGAAGGCCAGTTCTTTGCTTCGATGTTCTACGCGGATATAGAAGGGCACCCCGAAGACCCCGCGGTCGCGCTCGCACTTGAAGAGCTAGCCTTTTTCTGCGCAGAGCTGAACGTTGTCGGTGTCTACAGAGCCAGCCCGTTCCGGGACAAGATCAAGGAACCGGAATCCAATCGAGCACTCAGACCCAATCCCCATTCCTAACGCCATCCCTGCCGGCGATTTCAGAGGATAATATGACCGAAACAAGATTTGATGCGTTGTGCATCGGTAATGCCATTTGCGACGTTTTTGCCCATGTTGAAGAGGATTTTCTCGTTCAGGAAAACCTCGTCAAGGGATCAATGCGCCTGATCGACACCGAAGAGGCTGTGCGCCTGTTTGATAAAATGGGACAGACCGTGCGGGTTTCAGGCGGTAGCGCCGGCAACACCGCAGCAGGCATTGCATCCCTTGGCGGAAAACCGGCCTATTTCGGCAAGGTTGCAGAAGACGAACTTGGCGACAGCTACTACCACGACATGAACGGCACAGGTGTCTATTTCAACACGCCTCGGCTACGGGAATGGAAACCTACGGCGCGGTCGATGATCCTGATCACGCCGGACGGCGAGCGCACCATGAACACTTACCTTGGTGCCTGCACCGAGTTCAGCCCGTCTGACGTTGATGAAGACGTTGTCGCCGCTGCTGCCGTTACATACATGGAAGGCTATCTCTGGGACCCGGAAGAAGCCAAGAAGGCGTTTTTGAAAGCAGCCGAAGTTGCACACTTGAACGGACGGAAAGTTGCCCTGACCTTATCGGACTCCTTCTGTGTGGACCGGTATCGCAGCGAGTTTCTATCGCTGATGTCCGACAAGGTCGTCGACCTGCTTTTCGCCAATGAGCACGAACTCAAGGCGCTCTACCAGACCTCCGATCTGGATACTGCCATTTCTGCTGCAGGAGAATCGGGCGCCCTGACTGCGCTGACACTCGGCAAAGAAGGCGCCATGGCGATCAAAGGCTCTGAGACAGTCAAGGTTCCCGCCCAGTCCATTGACAATGTGGTGGACCTGACAGGTGCTGGTGACCTGTTTGCGTCCGGCTTCCTCTTTGGTCTTGCCCACGACTACAAGCTTGCCGATGCAGCCGAACTTGGCTGCCTTTGTGCTGCGAATGTCATTGGTCATGTAGGTGCGCGACCAGAGCGGCCCTTGAAAAATGTCGCTGCCCAAGGTGGATTTGAAGTTTGATACCAAGAGGAACGGGCGGTTCAAGCAATCGCCCTTTCTTTTGAACTCACAAAGCTTCGAGCATCTCCACGCCTGAAAATTCAAAAATGCCAAGTTCAATAAAAAGAGGGGCGAAAATCGCCCCTCATTCGATCAGTTCTTTAATTGTACCTGCTCAGTCAGCAAGGTCCTGCATGCTGGTAACACCACCATTTTCATCTAGGCGATAGATGATCGGGGTGCCTGTACCAAGTTCCCTTTTCAGAATCTCTTCCGGGCTCAGGTTTTCAAGTTCCATAATGAGCGACCGTAGGGAATTTCCGTGTGCAGCTACAATGGTGCGCTTTCCGGACAATACTTTCGGGAGGATGTCTGTCTGGTAATAAGGCAGAACCCGTTCTGCAGTCATTTTCAGGCTTTCCCCACCCGGTGGTGGAACATCAAAGGAGCGGCGCCAGATATGGACCTGTTCCTCGCCGAACTGCTGACGGGCTTCGTCCTTGTTCATACCGGTCAAGTCACCATAATCGCGCTCGTTGAGCGCCTGGTCCTTGATCGTTTCAAGCCCCTGCTGCCCGAGTTCATCCAAAATGATATCAAGGGTTTTTTGCGCTCTGGACAACACGGAGGTAAAGGCCAGGTCAAATGTCAGTTTGAGGTCTCTCAGCTGTTCGCCAGCCTTATGCGCTTCAGCAACGCCCTGCTCGGTCAGGCCAGGATCTTTCCAGCCAGTAAACAGGTTTTTCAAATTCCAGTCGCTCTGTCCATGACGGACAAGCACAAGAAGGCGATCCATGCCATTCTCCTCAAGATATTAAGTCAACTTCAAGCGTCGAGGCCGAGCACATCGGCCATTGAATAAAATCCAGGCTTCTGGTCAAAGCCCCATAGAGCTGCCTTGACCGCGCCGCGGGCAAACAACTGACGATCTTCAGAGCGGTGGGTCAGCTCAATGCGCTCACCTTCTCCCGCGAAAATCACCGAATGTTCGCCGATAACCGAGCCACCGCGCAAGGTCGCAAAACCGATGTCACCAGCAGTCCGTGGCTCCATGATGCCGTCCCGGCTACGGACCGAGTGCGCAGACAGGTCAATGCCGCGTCCTTTTGCAGCCGCCTCTCCCAAAAGCAAAGCAGTACCGGATGGAGCGTCAACCTTATGTTTGTGATGCATTTCCAGAACTTCGATATCAAAGTCGGAATCCAGTGCAGCTGCGGCTTTGCGCACGAGCGCTGCAAGCATATTCACACCAAGGCTCATGTTGCCAGACTTTATGATCCGGGCGTGGCGCGCAGCAGCATGAAGCGGTTTGTCTTCACCTTCCGCCCATCCGGTGGTGCCAATGACATGAACAATCCGCGCCTGGGCAGCAAGCTCTGCAAACCACAAGCTCGCGGCAGGGGCAGTAAAATCCAGAACACCGTCGGCCTTCGCAAAGGCGGTCAGTGGGTCGTCAGTTACCTGAACGCCAAGCTCGCCCACTCCGGCTAGCTCACCGACATCTTGGCCAAGAACATCTGTCCCTTCCCGATCTACTGCCGCGACAACATCAGCACCTTCAGTCTCGGTTACAACGCGCGTCAACACACGGCCCATTCGACCACCGGCGCCAACGACCACCAAGCGCATTCGCCCCATAGCTGTTCTCTCATTCCACTCGTGTTGGGGGCGGTATAGCAGCTTCGCACCTGTAGGCAAATGGGCTGGACATTTCTTCAATTAATGCTTCTGGTGTCATTCAATTGCAGTTGACAATTTTCTTTGGCAGCAATCCCTGAGTGGAAATCTTTCGAGCGTGAAATTATGCGACTCAAACCAGTTATAGATACTGGAACCCATTCAAGCGATTACACGAAGGCAGGACTTTCTTTACATAGGCAGACTCATTTCACTCGATCAATCGCGTAAGAATTTATTCTTAAGCACCTAAGGAATTGATGATTATATGCCTACCAACACAAAGATCTGCAACTTCAAATAAACCACAAGTTGCAAGTAGTTTTCTTTTGAAAAGATCAGTATTTACTGGAAATTATTACAGGTTTTGCCGAAACTTGTGTGAGCACTATAATTACTTGGTATAATCAGCCTCGAAATTAGCAAGCAGCAATGAAACCCTTTTTCACCATTTCCAAATTGCAGGTGTCTTTCCGCGTTGGTCTCGTGATCCTGTCGCTTCAGATCTGGTTGCCATTTCAATCTGTCCTAGCAGACTCGGCCTCCAAAACGCTGGACGATTTCTGGACATTGGATGAGTTTACGATCAGCCATCCGAAACAAAGCAGAAATTCAGATAATTTTGTCAAACGCGTCGCTGCAGATTCAAGTCCGTTACCCGACTACAAGGGCGCTGCAAAAATCGCGGTGATTTATCCGGGAGAACAGGCATCTGATTACTGGCGCCGAAGTGTGGTTTCGTTCGAAGCAAGGTTGAAGGAACTGGGGCTGCCCTATCAGATAAATTCCTTCTTTTCCGGCTCGCCCTCTTTCGTTGGCAACCAAGCTCAACTTATAGCGGCGGCTTTGAAGGAAGATCCTGACTATTTGGTGTTTACACTCGATGTTCTTCGCCACAAGGGCCTTGTGCAGAGGCTTATCGCCCGTGGCCGCCCCAAGATAATTCTTCAAAACATCACGACGCCGGTCAAAGCCTGGAGGAGCCGCCAACCATTCTTGTACGTTGGCTTCGATCATGTGACGGGCACCAATTTACTCATCGACTATTACAAGAAACGCTTCGGCGAAAAAAAACCCTTCGCGATACTTTACGGTCCTCGTGGTTACGTAAGCCGTGCACGCGGGAACACGTTTCTCCAATCCTATTCAGATCCGAACACGCGGAACCTGAAGGCATCATACTATGTGGGCTATGACCGCAACAAATCTCGGAACGCGACAAACCGCATCCTTGCAGAGAATTCTGACCTTGCCTTTGTCTACGCATGTTCGACGGACATCGCGCTTGGCGTACTTGATGCTATCGAGGCCCACGACAACCGCAACAATGTTGTGACCAACGGTTGGGGTGGCGGTAGCGCTGAGCTTGACGCTATTTCAGCTGGCGATCTGGATGTTACCGTGATGCGCATGAATGACGACAATGGTGTGGCAATGGCAGAGGCGATTGCGCTCGACATGGCCGGCCGGGAAGACGAAATTCCCATTGTTTATTCCGGAGAATTTCAACTGGTGACCTCCAATGATACTGCAGGACGTATTAACGAACTCAAGGCACGGGCGTTTCGATACTCAAAATGAAAGCGGCAAGGGGCATTAAATACAGCCGAATAGTCTTGGGCCTGTTTTTTGTGGGCTTGATGACGACTGCCTTCGCTTTGTTTGGCATCACCTATCTTGGAAACCTCTCAATTGCCGAGATCGAAATTGAGCGGCGCGCCGAAAAGGAAAACGCGCTTGCGAGCCTCGTTTTTGAAAATCATCTCAAGCAGCTTGAAAGCCAATTGCGCGCAGCTTCGCTCAACCGTGGGCTCATTGACGCAGTAAAGTCATATGACAGCGGTGAGGCCACGCGAATTCTGGAACAGCTTGGTCAAAATACGACCGGTCCGCTGCCAGACGTGCAGATTGTGGACCATGAGCACCAGATGGGCTGGTTGAATGCCAGCCTTTCACTTGTGGATGTGTCTGCGGTTCTTCCGGGCCAAACCGTCAAGACGATGCCCCCTGATGTCTGGCGCCTTTATTCTGACGACGACGCAACGCCCCCTGTCGTCGTTGCACTCATTGCTATTCCAATCATCGACCCGGAAGACGGACGTGTGATTGCGAAGCTCATCGGTGGCAGTTCCATCAATGATTCTTTTTCTCTGCTCGACGCACTTTCCAACATTCTTGGCGTCGACAGCATAACGATCATCCATGAAGGAGAAAGTCTGGCAAGCATTGGGGACCTTTCTGACACCGCTCAAATCTCAAATGCTTTGAGCGCTCTATCAGGCAAGGACTATCATCTTGAAGGTGGCCGCCTGTTTACGAAATCCGTTCTCTATCTGGATGAGCATGCGCATCCTGTCTACGCGTTGACAGAAGAACCAAGTGACATCATCGAGAACATACGATCCACCTACTTCGAAATTTTGGTCCCCTTTCTGCTCTACACCGCGCTGGCTTCGCTGGCTGCAGCACTGATCATCAACCGGTTCACGGCTCCCGCGCTCGCCAGCCTGGTTGGCTATGCCACGGCACGGCGAAACAAGGGGAACGTCGCCGAATACAGGCCAGGGCGGATCGCTGAATACAACCAGCTTGGGTCCCTCTTTGAAGATGCTTTTGAATCGGTCCACAAGACCAACGCCCAGTTCCGAGGCCTTATTGACGGTTCACTGCAAGGAGTCGTCGTACACGCGGATCAGAAAATTCTTTATGTCAATCGTGCACTTCTTAAGATGCTGCAGTATCCGGCCGAAGATCCGGAGGTGCTGCTGGGCGAACCTATATGGAAGATATACGCCCCGTTTGAGCAGGAACGATTGAGAAACTACCATGCGCTTAGACGCCGCGGCGAGATCGTTCCGAACATCTACGAAGTCCGTGGATTGAGCAAAGCTGGCGATTACGTCTGGCTGGAACAGCATGTTCGGATGACCAACTGGGACAACAGCCCAGCGATCTACGTGACAGTTCTTGATATCTCGGAACGGAAAGAACAGGAAAAACTAATCGAACTCCAGTCGAATTATGACCTGCTCACAAACCTTCCCAATCGGAGCTTGTTTCTAGACCGATTGAAACAGGCAATAAACCAATCTGAAAGAGGCAGTCGGATTTCTGCGCTCCTTATCGTTGACATCGACCGCTTTAAGGTGATCAACGAAACGTTCGGCCATGGATTTGGCGATGAAATCATCAAGATTATTGGCTCACGGATTGAGGCGGTTCTGCAATGGAATGAAACGCTCTCGCGGCTCGGGGGAGACGAATTTGCGATTGTTCTGCCTGACGCGGTTGATGAATGGGAAATCGAAAACAAGGCACAACAGATTCTGGATGCCGTTGCCAAAAAGATCGAAGTTGAAGATGGCAAGGATTTCTTCCTGACTGCAAGCATCGGCATCACCGTTTGTCCTTACGACGGGGTCGCACAGGATGGTTTGATGCGACAGGCCGATGCAGCCATGTATCAGGCCAAATCAGACGGTGGCAACGGGTTCAAATTCTTCGCCAGGCAGATGAATGAACGCACGGCGCGCACATTGCAGCTGGAAACCGCGCTTCGCAATGCGATCGATGAGGAAAAACTCGAAATCCATATCCAGCCCATTATTGACTATGTCACCGGAGCTATTTGCGGATGCGAGGCTCTTGCACGCTGGCACGATCCTAAACTGGGGATGGTCTCACCATCCGAATTTATCCCTGTTGCGGAGGAGACCGGCCTGATCGTCCCTCTTGGAAAACTTGTGTTGCGAAAGGCTTGCGCGTTTCACGCAGCTTGTGCTGCACGCGGCTTGGAGATCAACGGCATTGGTGTGAATATTTCTCCCCGCCAATGCCGCGAGGACGGATTTGTGAACTCGATCAAGAATATTCTGGATGAAACCGACATGGATGCGCGCCAACTTCGCTTGGAGATGACTGAAAATGTCATGTTTGATGACGACAGAATTGATCCGGTTTCACTTTTGAACGCAATCAAAACCCTTGGCGTCAAGATCTCGTTGGATGACTTTGGAACAGGTTATTCCTCTTTGAGTTATCTGAAACGGTTGCCGATCGACACGCTCAAGATCGACAGATCCTTCATTATGGATCTGGATAGCGACCTGAATGACCAGGCCATGGTTGAAGCAATAATTTCCATGGCAGGTAAACTGGATATCGAGGTTGTTTGCGAAGGCGCAGAAACCCGGCAGCAATGCGATATTCTAACCGGTCTCGGTTGCCGGTTGGTACAGGGTTTTTATCTGGGCAGACCAATGCCCGAACAAGAGTTCTTCGAGTTTGTTTCCCGCAAACCCTATGAAACAAATCTTGCGAAAAAAGTCGGCTGAAGCTGCCCGTCAATACTGCGACTATCCAAGTCGGCTGCGTTGACCCAAAAACGAGGTCACTTGCCCAACAAAAAACGCGCGATGGCATGTTGCCACCGCGCGTTTTTTTCAATCCAGGAGGACGCTTATTAAGCGTCGTCTTTCGGAATTTCCTTGCCAGTATCCTGGTCAACAACTTTCATGGACAGACGAACTTTACCGCGCTCATCAAAGCCCATGAGCTTGACCCAGACCTTGTCGCCTTCCTTGATCACGTCAGTGACCTTGGCAACTTTTCTCGGAGCAAGCTGAGAAATATGGACCAGGCCGTCTTTCGCGCCGAAGAAATTCACGAATGCGCCGAAGTCAACGCATTTCACAACAGTACCTTCGTAGATCACACCGACTTCAGGCTCAGCTGCAATGGAGTTGATCCAGTTGATCGCAGCCTTGATCGCCTTACCATCTGAAGAGGCAATCTTGACCGTACCATCGTCTTCGATGTTGACCTTGGCGCCTGTCTTCTCAACGATTTCGCGAATGACCTTACCGCCGGAGCCGATGACTTCACGGATCTTGTCGACCGGGATCTTCATCACTTCGATACGCGGAGCATGTTCACCAAGCTCAGAACGGGCTTCAGTGATCGCGCCTGCCATCTCATTCAGGATGTGAATGCGGCCGTCTTTGGCCTGTGCCAGAGCGACTTTCATGATCTCTTCGGTGATGCCATCAATCTTGATGTCCATCTGAAGCGACGTGATGCCGTTTTCAGAACCGGCAACTTTGAAGTCCATGTCACCAAGATGATCTTCATCACCGAGAATGTCGGAGAGAACTGCGAAACGATCGCCTTCCTTGATGAGACCCATGGCAATGCCGGCTACCGGTGCTTTGAGTGGTACACCTGCATCCATCAGCGCCAGAGAGGTACCACAGACAGTCGCCATGGACGACGAACCATTGGATTCTGTGATCTCCGAGACGATGCGCAGAGTATACGGGAACTCATGGTGCTGCGGCAGCATCGGATTGATTGCGCGCCAGGCCAGCTTGCCGTGGCCGATTTCGCGGCGTCCCGGGGAGCCCATGCGACCGGTTTCACCGACAGAGTAAGGTGGGAAGTTGTAATGCAGCATGAAGTGAGATTTCACGGTGCCTTCCAGCAGGTCGACGAACTGCTCGTCTTCGCCTGTGCCGAGCGTCGCAACGACCAGGCCCTGTGTTTCACCACGGGTGAACAGGGAGGAACCGTGCGCGCGAGGAAGAATTCCAACTTCGGAAGTGATCGCACGAACCGTAGACAGGTCACGTCCGTCAATACGTGTGCCGGTTTCAATGATACCGCCACGAACGATTTCAGCTTCAACTTTCTTGAGCTGTTCGCCAAGCACTGTAGCTTCAGGCGCTTCGCCTTCAGCAGCATTGGTTATCAGCGCTTCAACGACCTTTGCTTTGGCAGCGTCAACCGCATTTTTGCGCTCGGTTTTCGATGTGATCTTGTAAGCAGCGGATACTTCTTCCGCAGCAAGGGACTTGACCTGTGCGAACAGCGCGGAATGATCCGGCAGAGACAGTTCGCGCGGTTCCTTGGCAGCGGTTTCTGCCAGTTTGATGATCGCGTCGATAACCGGCTGAATGTTCTTGTGGCCAAACATGACCGCACCCAGCATGGTGTCTTCGTCGAGTTCCTTGGCTTCGGACTCCACCATCAGAACTGCGTCGTTCGTGCCTGCAACGATAAGATCCAGAGTAGATTCTGGCATGTCGTCAACAAGTGGGTTCAAAACGAATTCGCCGTTGATGCACCCAACGCGAGCTCCACCGATCGGGCCCATGAAGGGAACGCCGGAGAGGGTCAGAGCCGCAGAAGACGCGACCATCGCAAGGATGTCCGGAGCGTTTTCCATGTCGTGGGAAAGAACGGTAATCACCACTTGAGTGTCGTTCTTATAGCCGTCAGCAAAAAGCGGGCGGATCGGACGGTCAATCAGGCGGGACGTAAGCGTCTCGTGCTCAGACGGACGGCCTTCACGTTTGAAGAAGCCACCCGGGATCTTACCAGCGGCGAATGCCTTTTCCTGGTAGTTCACGGTGAGCGGGAAGAAATCCTGGCCCGGCCTAGGCTGTTTGGCGGAAACGACCGTCGCCAGCACTTTGGTTTCGCCGTAGGTTGCCATAACGGCACCATCGGCCTGACGGGCAACCTTACCCGTTTCAAGCACGAGCGGGCGTCCGCCCCACTCGACTTCTACACGATGAATATCAAACATCATCTGTCCTTACAGTTTGCCCCACCTGATGCTTTCCGCGCATCGTCGTTGGGAGGGCACATTCCCGGTCGGCCCCGTATGGGCCGGTTACCGGCGGACAGGCCACGGGCAAGACGACAAGCTACTTTCAATTTCAACCTGGAAAGAAGCTGGCAATCCTGCCCCATGACATGTCACGAGGGTTCTATAGAGCGTTTGCAATCAAAAGGGAAACGCCCAGATTTTTAGTATCCGCAATTCCGAAACGCAAAACCGGAAACCACTTTTGCTGGAAATGCTCATAAGCAAAACGCGGCGGACAAATTGCCCACCGCGTTTCTTGTTTCGCAGGCTTTAGCGGCGGATGCCAAGACGCTCGATCAGCGACTTGTAACGCTCTTCGCTTTTGCCACGCGCGTAGTCCAGAAGGGACCGGCGTTGCGCAACCATCTTCAGAAGACCGCGGCGGGAATGATTGTCCTTGCCGTGGGACTTGAAGTGTTCAGTCAAGTTGTTGATACGCTCTGTGAGGATAGCAACCTGGACTTCAGGAGACCCGGTATCGCCGTCTTTGATGGCGAATTCCTTCATGAGCTCAGCTTTACGCTCTGTAGTGATCGACATCGCTCTTTCCTTTCAAGAGGTGTGACCGGGTAAACCCGGTTCATTAAAATGCCGGCGAACCGGCCTGATCCGAACGTTTCCATGAGCCGAGATGTCGGTCAGCAAAGGATCCCTTCGGACGAATTGAGCTGAAGTGCCCAATGGCGGCGATATATGGCTGAAAACCCTGCAAGAATCCAGAGAATTCTTATGCAGTCCAGTCACATTCGACAATTACAGATGAAACACGCGGCTCGGCTGAAAACGACCCTTGTCAATTGAACCTATCGCGACAGGCACACTGGCGTGGCTGGCGAACGCCACTTCGGTGTTGAGCGGTGCCTCGCGGCCGCGCAGCAGTACGGCCATGCCCTTGCGGATCTTTGCAGCATCGTCAAGCGTCACCGGAATTTCTACCAGTTCGTCCATCGCTTCACGAACAGGCAGAACGAATTCCTCAACCAGTGTCTCAACGCTAGTGCCCTCTTCCTGCGCAGCTGCCATTTCCAGAATTTCATCCAGTTTGACGAGATCTTCTTCGCCGAATGGCCCAACCAGCAGGCGGCGCAATTCACTGACATGACCGCAGGTTCCCAGGCGCTGCCCAAGATCGCGCGCGAGTGCACGCACATAAGTGCCTTTGCCGCATTCGGCTTCAAAGAGGGCGCGGTTTTCATCGACACATTCAACCAGGTCCAGGCGATGAACGTCGATCGGGCGCGCTTCGAGTTCAACTTCTTCACCCTCACGGGCAAGATTATAGGCCCGCTCACCGCCCACCTTGATCGCAGAAAACTTCGGTGGCACCTGCATGATGGTGCCGACAAACACTCCAAGAACTGCCCTGATCGCATCAACGTCTGGACGAACATCGGACGTGGCGATCACATCGCCTTCGGTATCATCGGTGTTAGTCTCCGTTCCCCAGGTCACCTCGAACCGATAGACCTTGCGACCGTCCATGACAAAGGGAACAGTTTTTGTGGCTTCTCCAAAGGCAACCGGCAGCAGCCCGGAAGCGCGCGGGTCCAGCGTTCCCGCATGACCAACCTTTTGTGGTGAGAAAATGCGCTTGAGCTTGCTAAGAGCGTCATTGGACGTGATGCCATAAGGCTTGTCGAGGACAAGCCAGCCGTTGATGGTGTTCTTTTTTCTTTTGAATTGCTTTTGCCGCGCCATAATTTCGCTCAAGTATCCAACAGTCCATGGAAGTATGTGTTTTTCCCTGACGGCTTGTCATTCCTGCGGAGGCAGGAATCCAGTACTCGCAGGACTTGGCCGCTGATCAGAGGCTTCAGTTCAGCCACATGAGATTACTGGATCCCGGTCTCGCTCTGCTCGAACCGAGTTACCAGGCAGGAGGTCAACGCCACCCCTCAAAGATCAGTCCGCGCCGTCCTCATCCCTGTCCAGATCTTTGGACACTTCCGGGGTTTGCAGCAGCGAGCCGATGCGGTCATCGTCGTCGAAACGCGTATCGAGAACGAAGCGAAGGTCCGGCATATATTTCATTGTCAGTTTGCGGGAGACCTGGCCGCGAAGATATTTGGAACTTCGGTTGAGGGCCTTTGCAACATTTTCCGCGTTCTTTCCACCAAGCGGCATCACGAGGCAGGTCGCCACGCGCAAATCCGGTGTCATGCGAACCTCCGGAATGGTGACGATCACACCTTCCAGTTCCGGGTCGGAGAATTCACCGCGTGTAAGAATATCGGACAGCTCCTTGCGCACCGTTTCACCTACGCGCAACTGGCGCTGTGACGGTCCACGGCTGTCTTGTCCGTGATGTCTTGCCATTTTTCGTCCTAACCGAGCCTATCCAGGCCCCGCAAAATACAATGGCGCCGGCGCGATCCAAAGGAACCCGCCGGCGCATTTATCTTGACTGTTGATCCGGCGCCTAGAGCGTTCTTGCGATCTGCTCCACGCGGAAACACTCGATGATATCGCCCGCACGCATGTCTTGATACTTGACGAAGTTCATGCCGCATTCCTGACCGGATTCGACTGTCTTGACTTCGTCCTTGAAGCGCTTGAGCGTGCCCAATTCGCCTTCGTGGATAACCACGTCGTCGCGAATGAGGCGAACGTTGGCGCCGCGTTCCACGACACCTTCGGTAACCAGACAACCCGCAACCTTGCCGACTTTGGAGATATGGAAGACTTCCTTGATCTCTGCATTGCCGAGGAAAGTTTCGCGGCGCTCCGGCGACAGAAGGCCGGACATTGCCGCCTTGATGTCGTCCACCAGATCGTAGATCACGTTGTAATAACGGATCTCGATACCATCGCGTGATGCAGCTTCGCGCGCCTGCTTGTTGGCACGAACGTTGAAGCCGAGGATCGGTGCCTTTGAAGCAGCCGCCAGGGTAATGTCGCTTTCCGTGATGCCACCCACGCCTGACAGCAGGATCCGTGCACTCACTTCATCTGTACCCAGTTCGTGAAGTGCGTGAACAATCGCTTCTGCAGATCCTTGAACGTCGGCTTTGAGGACCAGCGGGAATTCCTTCCGGTCGGTCTCCTGCAGACGGTTCATCATCTGCTCAAGCGAACCGCGGGCACCGGAGGCAACCACAGATGCTTTTTCGCGAATCTGACGCAGACGATAGTCTGTGATTTCGCGGGCGCGAGCTTCGTTTTCAACGACCGCAACCATGTCACCGGCTTCAGGCGTTCCCTGGAAACCCAGGACCTCGACCGGCTTGGCAGGACCAGCTTCCTTCACCTGCTTGCCATTTTCATCAAGCATGGCACGGACACGGCCCCATTCGGCGCCGGCCACAACGATATCACCCGGTTTGAGCGTACCCTTTTGAACCAGAACAGTTGCTACAGGTCCACGACCACGGTCCAGCTGTGCCTCAATGACGATGCCTTCTGCGGTCCGGTCCGGATTTGCCCCAAGTTCAAGAACTTCCGACTGCAACAGGATCATCTCGAGCAGCTTGTCGAGGTTCGTGCCGTTCAGAGCAGACACTTCAACGTCGATCACGTCGCCGCCCATGGACTCCACAACCAGCTCTTCGCTCAGAAGCTCTGTGCGAACCCGGTTGGGATCGGCGCCCGGTTTGTCGATCTTGTTGATCGCCACAATGATCGGCGCATCCGCCGCCTTGGCGTGCGCAACCGCTTCCTTGGTCTGCGGCATGACACCATCGTCGGCAGCAACCACAAGGATCACGATATCCGTCGACTTGGCACCACGGGCACGCATCTGCGAGAACGCGGCATGGCCCGGCGTATCGATAAAGGTGATCTTCTGACCAGCCTGATCGATCTGGTACGCACCGATATGCTGCGTGATACCTCCGGCTTCACCTGTCGCAACCTTGGACTTGCGAATTGCATCCAGCAATGAAGTCTTACCATGGTCAACGTGGCCCATGATGGTCACGACAGGCGGACGTGACTGCAGTGTGGACGCCTCGTCTTCCGTGGTGAAGAGACCTTCTTCAACGTCTGCTTCGGATACACGTTTAACCGTGTGGCCCATTTCCTGTGCGATCAGTTCAGCCGTGTCGGCGTCGATCACATCGTTCATCTTGAGCATCTGGCCCTGCTTCATCAGCAGTTTGATCACGTCAACAGCGCGCTCGGCCATCCGATTGGCCAGATCCTGAATCGTAATCGCTTCCGGCAAGATGACTTCGCGCGCAATTTTCTCGCGAACCACTTTTTGCTGGCCGCGCTTGGCCTTTTCTTGACGCCGACGCATGGACGCAAGCGAACGTGCACGCTGTCCCTGGTCCCCGCCTGTTGCGGCGGAAATTGTCAGTTTGGACCGACGGCGATCTTGATCGGCGCGCGGGCGGGTCGTTGGAGCCGGTGCCTGCTTCGGACGTTTGACCGTGCGCAGGCCCTTGTTGGCGCGCGCTTCTTCTTCACCAGCTGGCCTCGCATCTGGCTTGGCTCTGTCGGCAGCAGGTGCTGCGCGCTTGCCCATCTCGTCCAGGCTCGGCGGTCTGCCGCCATCCGCATGCGCGGGTTTGCTAGCCGTTGTCTTTTTATGTTCCGGTTTCGCTGGCCTGGCTGCCACAGGTTTTTCTGCAGCAGGTTTCGTTTCAGCTGGAGCCTCTTTTGCCTTTTCAGCGGCCAAACGCGCCTCTTCGGCGTCACGTTTTGCCTGCTCCTCAGCTTCCGCCTTGGCACGAGCCTCTTCTTCAACGGCACGTTTCGCAGCTTCTACGGCGCGACGCTTGTCGTCTTCTTCGCGGCGCTTGCGATCTTCTACTTCACGCTCTTTCGCCATCTGAAGGGCAGCTACACGGGCAGCCGCCTCTTCCTTGGTGAGCGTGCGCAACACATTGCCATTGCCTTTTTGGCGCTGACCGGAAGCAGATCTACGTGCCTGCTTGGTAGCCTGCGCATCAGGCTGTTGAGGCCGGCGTGGCGCTTCGGATGGTTTCTCAAGCCGCTGCGTTGTCGGTGCAGGCGCTTCCGGTTTCGGATCCTGTCCCGGAATTACAACACGGCGCTTTTTCTTCTCCACGACGACGGCTTTCGACCGGCCATGCGAGAAGGACTGCCGAACAGTTCCCTGATCGCCACCGCCGCGCTTTAGGCCAAGCGTCTTGCCACGCTCCACGCTGATTGTCTTGTCGCCCGGATTTTTAGTATCGCTCATATTGCCTTCAGTCCTGCGCAACCGCCCTGCTATGCGTTGCTTTGTTCGTCTTCTGCGGCGGTATAGCGGCGAAATTGCTCCAGCGCACGTACTCGCGCCAAAAAATTTTCACTCGCCTGCCCCGCAAGCAGTGCAGCATGTATCACATTTGACCGGCCCAATGCCAAATCCATTTGAGCCGAATCGAACAAACGGACAATTTGATAGCCGTTTGTCGGTTCATCTAAGTTCGCGGCCACTGCCGCCAGCTTCTTTACACCATCCCCGGAAGCATCCGAGGCATGTATCAGCCCAACGACGGTATCCCGCCGCAAAGCCGCTTCAACCTTTGCAAAACCGGTAACCAACTCACCGGCCTTGCGTGTCATGGAGAGCGCTTGCAGCGTCGATCTTTCCATGAGCGCATCGGCTCGGTCCGCCAGTCCAGGTTCGACATGGGCTTCAGTCTTGAACCCCCTGCCAAAAATCTTCTTCCGGTCCTTTTCGGCCGCAGCAACGACGTCTTTCGATGCTGTGACCCAAACACCGCGCCCTGGAAGAACACGCTTCAGATCCGGAACCACCTGCCCTTCGGGATCAAGGACGAACCGGATCAGCGAGCTGATGGGGCGAACCTCCCGGGTAACAGCACATTGCCGTTCGGTTGGCTCATTCTTCCTGGGCACGCTGCCACTCCTTTAGATCAATATTCCCTCATGTGGATACACATGAAGATGGGAATGTTGATCGACCTATTACAATCGAAGCATCCTGGAGCACTCATCTGTGCGCCGGATACTCCAGCGGAGGCTTTTGCCTCTCTCTCTTATCCGTTCAGGATAACGCCATTCGGCGCTTCTTCTTCGACAACCGCGACGGCTTCTTCTTCAGCTTCTTCGGTTTCGTCGATTTCTTCTGATTCTGCTGCCTGTGCAGCGAGTTCTTCCTCGGTAACCCAGCCCGCCGCCAAGCGAGCTGCCATCACCATGTTTTCTGCATCCGTACGAGATACATCAAATCCGGAAAGGGAACCTTCAAAACGTTTGGTTTCACCCTCATTTCGCTCGGTCCAGCCGACGAGATCATCGGCAGCGCATCCTGCCAGATCTTCCATCGACTTGATTTCGTCCTTGCCGAGCGCGACTAGCATAGCGGTTGTCAGCCCATCAATCGACCGCAGTTCATCAGAAACGCCAAGAGAAATACGCTCTTCGTCAAGTTTCGCTTCCAGTTCACCCAGGTAATCACGGGCACGCGCTTGAATTTCAACGGCAGTATCGTCATCGAAGCCTTCAATCATGGAAATTTCTTCAATTTCCACGTAGGCGACCTCTTCAACCGATGTGAAGCCCTCGGTTGCCAAAAGCTGACTCACCATCTCGTCCACGTTGAGCGCTTCCATGAACAACTGAGAGCGTTCCAGGAATTCTTTCTGGCGACGGTCTGATTCTTCCTGCTCGGTCATGATGTCGATGGCCCAGCCCGTTAGCTGGGATGCAAGACGTACGTTCTGGCCGCGGCGACCGATTGCCAGAGACAACTGGTCATCAGGAACGACAACTTCAATACGCTCTGCGTCTTCGTCGAGAACGACCTTGGCGACTTCAGCTGGCTGCAACGCGTTGACGATGAATGTTGCCGCTTCGTCATTCCACGGAATGATGTCGATTTTCTCGCCCTGCAGTTCACCGACCACAGCCTGAACGCGGCTACCACGCATACCGACACATGCACCGACAGGATCGATGGATGAATCTTTGGAAATCACCGCAATTTTAGCGCGCGACCCGGGGTCACGGGCAACGGACTTGATTTCGATAACGCCGTCATAGATCTCTGGCACTTCCTGGGCAAACAGTTTGGCCATGAACTGAGGATGCGTACGCGACAGGAAGATCTGCGGACCGCGTTGTTCGCGGCGAACGTCATAGACAATCGCGCGGATACGATCACCAGTGCGGAAAATTTCACGCGGGATCAGCTCGTCGCGACGGACAATTCCTTCGCCGCGCCCGAGGTCAACAATAACGTTTCCGTATTCAGCACGTTTCACAACACCGTTGATAACTTCACCAACACGGTCCTTGAATTCTTCGAACTGGCGGTCACGCTCAGCTTCGCGCACTTTCTGCACGATGACCTGCTTGGCGGACTGCGCGGCGATTCGGCCGAAATCCAGAGGTGGCAGCGGCTCGGCGATAAAGTCACCAAGACTTGCTTCCGGGTTGCGGGCCTGTGCGTCGGTCAGAGCAATATCTGTAGAGACGTTCTCTACAGTTTCGACAACCTGCAACAGCCGCTGCAGGCGGATCTCTCCGGTTTTTGAATTGATTTCGGCACGGACTTCCGTCTCGGTGCCATAACGGGAGCGGGCCGCTTTCTGGATCGCGTCTTCCATCGCGTTAATGACGATCATCCGGTCGATGGATTTTTCCCGTGCGACCGCGTCAGCGATTTGCAGCAGTTCCAGCCGGTTCGCGCTGATTGCCATATTCCACTCCTCTTGCGCCAAGGATCGTGTTGGGCGCGTTATTCAAGTTATCACCAAGCCAACTACTCAGTTTGGCGTATTGTCCTGTTCCAGCTCATCATCCTGGCCGCGTGCGGCAAGCGCCGCTTTTTCTGCCTTGAGAGCTGCTGTAATCAAATTATCTGTCAGAACGAGTTTGGCCTCGCCAATGTTTTCAAGTGGCAAGAGCACGGTGTCGTCTTCACCTTCGGGGACATCCGGCAAGCGGATCTTTGCCGCGCCGTTTTCCTCGCCAAGCAACATGCCGCGAAATCTCTTGCGGCCATCCAGCATGACTTCCATCTCGACCTTGAGCTCGTGACCCGCCCAGCGCTCGAAATCGCCGCTACGCACTAACGGACGATCGATTCCTGGAGAGGAAACCTCAAGGTGATAGGCTCTGTTGATTGGATCATCTACATCAAGTGCGGGAGAGACAGCCCGGCTGACGGTTTCACACCCTTCAACCGTCATTGTGCCATCAGGCCTTTCAGCCATGATCTGCAGCGTGCACCCGTTGGACGCGCTGATCCTGGCGCGCACAAGACGGAAGCCGAGGTCTTCGATGACCGGCTCCACAATTGCAGCAACACGGGCATCAAGTCCCTGTTCCGTAACAATTCTTGGTTCGTGTGCGCTCACACTTGGCTCCTGTTGTCAGCCGTTTCCGGCTCATAAGCATCAGATGTGCCTGATCATCGGGTTACATTGGGCAATCCTGCTCGGTTTCGTTAGTTTCCGGCTTTAGTAAGCAAAAAAGAGCGGGTCCCCGGCGGGCCCACTCTCAAAGTGCTCAGATAAGCCGTTTGAGGTGAAACACCGGCTGTATAACGCCAAACTTGCTAAAAAGGCAATAGCCTCGATCTGAATCCTGCAAAGAACTTGATCACCGTCTGATTTTTCGGGGAAAGCGGACGTTATTCAAACCCTGACAAAAGTCAGGTAACGCCCTGTACGCCCTTCATTATTGGCTTTGACTTCGTAGCGGGTACTAGGCCAGCCCTCCCAGGGCAACTTCCAGTCGCGAGCGGTTTCTGCCGCCCACTCAAAGGCCTCATGGTCGCGGCAGTGGCGCAGGGTCCAATTTATGTAAGTGTCGATATCGCTCGCAAAGCGAAATTCGCACCCGGGCTTTAGCGCTCTGGCGTAGCGGGACAGGTTCTGCGGGTTAATGAACCTACGTTTCCAGTGGCGTTTTTTGGGCCATGGATCCGGATAAAGCTGATAAGCCAAATCCAGGGAGGCTACAGGAAGCCAGTCCAGAACATTAACCGCATCATCGTCATAGAGCCGGATATTCTCCAGCTTTTCCTCTACAACAGCCGTCAGCGCTTTCGCCATGCTGCCGACAAACGGTTCAATTCCAATGAAGCCGATTTTCGGATTTGTCCGGGCCCGATGCAGCAAATGCTCGCCACCGCCGAAGCCTACTTCGAGGCAAACCTCCTGAACATCTGCCTGAAACAAATCTTTCAAATCCGAAGGAGGCGGTGAAGCCAGATCCAAACTCAGGCGCGGCAGTGCATTTTCCATGAGCGCCTTTTGGCGCGGGCTCAAAGGCTTGCCTATACGCCTGCCAAAAAAAGAACCTTCGTAACGGTCAGTCATCTTCAAAGCAGCAGACCGCCGGCAATGACCGGCGATCTCCTTCACATCCTGTTATTAGGCGTTTGGTGGCAGCTTATCCGGCAAGCGGACGCAGATCGTCAACCAAGCCGGTTTTTTCCCAACTGAAACCACCATCGGCATCCGGCTGACGGCCAAAGTGACCATAAGCAGCTGTACGCTCGTAAATCGGATTGTTGAGTTTCAGGTGTTCACGAATGCCGCGTGGGCTGAGGCTCATAACATCACGCAAGGTGGTCTCGAGCTTGGCTTCGTCGCAACGACCCGTACCATGCAGATCCACATAGACAGAAAGTGGTTCAGATACGCCAATCGCATAGGACAACTGAATGGTGCAACGGTCGGCAAGGTCTGCTGCGACAACGTTTTTCGCCAAGTACCTGGCGGCATAAGCGGCGGACCGATCAACCTTGGTCGGGTCCTTGCCCGAGAATGCGCCGCCGCCATGCGGAGCAGCACCACCATAGGTATCAACAATGATCTTGCGCCCGGTCAGACCGGCGTCACCGTCCGGACCACCAATGACGAACGCACCAGTCGGATTTACGTGCCAAGCGGTTTCGCCGGAGATCCAACCTTCAGGTAGCGCTGAGCGGATATATGGCTCAACAATTCTTTGAACATCCTCGGAGGTCAATACGGGATCCAGGTGCTGTGTTGAAAGCACGATTGATGTCGCGCCAACCGGTTTGCCGTTTTCATAGCGAACGGTGACCTGGCTTTTGGCATCCGGACCCAACACAGGTTCTTTGCCGGATTTACGCGCATCAGCCAAAATCTGAAGTATCTTGTGAGCGTAAAGAATTGGCGCTGGCATCAACTCTTCAGTTTCCCGGCAGGCATAACCGAACATGATGCCCTGGTCGCCAGCACCTTCATCCTTGTTGCCGCCCGCATCCACACCTTGTGCAATGTGAGCAGACTGCGCATGGAGATGTACCGCAACGTCGCAGTTTTCCCAATGGAACCCATCCTGCTCATAACCGATGTCCCTGACGGCCATGCGGGCAAGATGAGCGAGATATTCGTTGGTAATCGTTGCCGGACCACGCGTCTCGCCAGCAATGACGATACGGTTGGTCGTCGCAAGCGTTTCGCAAGCCACACGGGCTTCCGGCATTTCTCTCAGGTAGGCATCCACAACGGCATCGGAAATACGGTCGCAGACTTTGTCCGGATGCCCTTCGGATACGGACTCAGATGTAAACAGGTAATTTTGACGTGCCATTGGCGATCGTCCTTCTGGGAATGAATACGAAAGAAGCGGCGAGAGACATCGCCGCTTCAGGTGCATCAATCTTAGAAGTTTTTCGCCACGTCAAGCGTGTGATGGGATTTTATTTGTCGTCGCCAGCAAGAGAGCGAACAAGATCGACGATACGGCGACGTACTTTCGGGTCTTCAATCCGCACAAATGCCTTGTTCAGAGAGAGACCTTCAGAGGAAGACAGAAAATCGACGACATAAGACGTCGGCTGCGTCTCACCGAAGCCTTCTGCTTCGTCCGGAGTGCCTGGAGCATCTTCAAAGAAGAAGGATACAGGTACTTTCAGAACCGTTGCGATGTGCTGAAGCCGGCTCGCACCAATTCTGTTGGTCCCTTTTTCGTACTTCTGGATTTGCTGGAAGGTAATACCCAAGGCTTCGCCAAGTTTTTCCTGACTCATGCCAAGCATCATCCGCCTTAGGCGAACACGACTACCTACGTGAATGTCAATCGGGTTGGGAGACTTCTTACTGGGCATCTGCGTCGCTCTTTCTTTATTTGCGGCAACGTACCGCTCGTTCGCGTTAGTACAAGCTCCCCCAACACCCCCCACAGGGCCCAGAAGACAGAAGTTTGCCCGCAACCTTACACTTGTACACGAAGCAGCTCTCAATCGGCTATTTCACGGTTGTATCACACTTCTTTCACTCAACTCAAACAAAATGAATCAATTTACACGCGAAACGCGGTTGTATTTTGAGAATGCCGCAAAAGCCACAAGGAGAATTGAAATAAAGAGGACAGGTACATCGCCAAATTTCTCATAGATAGTTTTACCCATCCCCTGCGGCAACCTGCTGTCGATGATTCCTTTTTCGAATATCTGTAGTTGTTCGACGACCAGACCTTTACCGTCTACAAGCGCTGAAACGCCTGTATTGGCAGCCCGAACTACGGGCAACCCGGTTTCGATCGCTCGCATTTGCGCCTGCGCGAAATGCTGATAAGGGCCTGGTGTATGTCCGAACCAGGCGTCATTGGTTACATTCAAAAGATAGTCAGGGCGTTCTGAAATACCCGAAAGTCTTCCCGGAAAGATTGCTTCGTAGCAAATCAAGGGTAGAAAACTAAAACCTTCGGAGGTAGACAGCACGCGCCGCTGGTACCCGGCCTGAAATCCTGACAGCGGGCCCGCAATATTAGAAATGCCTATTTTTTCGAGAAGCGACTTCAGCGGAACAAACTCGCCAAACGGCACCAGGCGAACCTTGTCGTAGATGCCTTTCACCGTTCCTTTGTTATCGATTAGATAAACGCTGTTAAAGTATTCAGTCCCCTCAGCACCCATCTCTGCACGAATAGCTCCAGTAACCAGCTCTGTATTTTCGCCGAGCACATTGCTGATTTGAAACAGCGCGCCTGGTTCCTTTGTCAGCAGAAACGGGATTGCCGATTCAGGCCAGATGACCAATCGCGACTGCCCGACCCGTGCTGACCCGCCTAACGGCAACTGTGTCATATCCAGATAGGTCCGGAAAATTTCCTCGCGCAACTCCGACCGCCATTTGTCCTTCTGATCGATCGCCGGCTGAACAATTCGAATATCCAGATCAGTGTATTGTGTTTCGTTGGTCCAAAGCCGCAGAGAACCGAACCCTGCAGCCAAGATGAAGGCAGTTCCTGCAAGTGCCAGCACAGCCAGACGTCGTGAGAATGGCCTGGCATCTGCAAGAACGGATGGCGCGGCAGAAATTGCAACCACCAAAAATGTCAGACCGTAGATGCCCACCAGACTGGCAGGCTGGGCAAGCGCCAGCTGTCCCGATACGCCGTAGCCGAACGAATTCCAGGGAAAGCCTGTCAGAACATGACCACGCAACCAATCCGCCAGTGTCAAACAGGCTGCCAGCAAGAGGATCCGACGAAATTGATCTGTCCAAAACAAGGCTGCGAGCGAAACACCAAAACCGGTAAACAATGCCAATCCCACCGGCATTGCCAATACGGCAAAGGGCATTAACCAGGCGAACTTGTCCGCTTCCACAAGGAACGCAGCGCCAATCCACCAGAGACCTGCAAGGAAATAGCCAAACCCGAAAAGCCAACCAATGGCAAAGCCCGCGCGCGCTCTTTTGGCCACCTTATCGGCGCCTGGTTCCAAAGCACCATCCAACAGCCAGATCAGGCACGGAAAACTAATCAGAAGAACCGGTGAAAAATCAAAGGGCGGAAGAGCCAAAGCCGTAACTGCGCCACATGCCACACACAATATTCTGCGCTGCCAACCCCACGCCAACAGAAACGTGTTGGGCAGGATTGAAACCCGTTCAAACAACCAATGCATCTATGACCGATCCCCTGTTACAGCGTCAGGAGAATTGTCGGGTCAGCGTTGAACGGTCAAGCTTTAAATCTTGGAGAGCCTGGTACCGCTCCGGTCTCAACTATCATGCGTGGAGGCAGCCGCCTTACTCTGGTCAGAACTTGAATCAGTCTTCCTGTCGCTAGCTGCGGCATCGGCCCGTTTAGGACGGCGGCGCAACTCCTGCTGCCGCGGCTCTGCCCGGCGCCTTCGTATTTTCAAGCGTTTGATCCGTCTGGGGTCTGCGTCCATCACTTCGAACTCAAAGCCAGGCAACTCACCGGGCACAAACAAGAGCTCGCCGCGCACAGGAACGCGGCCAACAGCAGCGTAAAGCAGCCCACCCAACGTATCGACATCCTCAGAGAACTCTCCGTCGGACAAGCTGGTGCCTAAAACTTGGTCCAAATCTTCCAGAGGCAGGCGTGGATCCGCGACCCAAACTCCCTCCTCTTCCGAGACGAGCATGGCTTCTTCATCTTCGTCATGTTCGTCCTCGATGTCGCCGACAACTTCCTCAACCAGGTCCTCCAGCGAGACGAGACCATCGGTTCCGCCATATTCATCGATTACCAGCGCCATCTGAATACGGCCGGCCTGCATCTTTGCCATAAGGTCCGTCGCCGGCATGGACGGCGGTACAAACAGCAAATCCCTGAGCAGGTTGGTTTCCTTGAGGGTCGCAGAAAGGTCGACACAGGACAGATCAAGATCCGGCACGTTGTGACCTTTTCGAGCAGCGCCATTTTCCAGAGGCGCTTCATCGTCGGCCTTATCGTCGTTTTTTTCCAAAGTGGGCGCAGGACGGCGTTCCGCACCGGCTTCGGCAATGAATGCCATCAAGTCCTTGATGTGAACCATGCCGCGTGGATCATCGAGCGTATCTTCGTAAACCGGCATACGCGAATGGCCGCTCTTTTGGAACAGCTCCATAAGCCGGCTAAGACTTGTGTCCAGATCCACGGCATCAATATCTGCTCGTGGGATCATGACATCGTCAATACGCAATCCTCGAAGGCGCAAAATGTTGCCAAGCAGCATCCGCTCTTCTGGCGAAAACGCGGTATCTCCGCTGCCGTCACGCGCCAGTTCGTCTTCAAGGTTTTCGCGCAAGCTCGCGGACTGACGCCCCAAGCGCAGAAGGCGTTTGAGATTTTCAAGGAAAGCCGCAGACCGCTGCGGCTTCATAGGCTGCGGGTCTTCCCCGTCCTGTGTTTGTCCGGCATTTGCGGCCTGCGGCTCGCTTGCCTGACTTTGAGGTTCAACTGCGCTCATCATCTATCAATACAAGAACTTCATTATTCATAATGCCACCTATTCCACGTCTGCCACAAGGGGGCTGCCGGAATAGGGATCATCAATGCCAATGGAAGCCAGTATGGTTTTCTCCAGTTTTTCCATCAGTTCAGCTTCATCATCTTCCTGATGATCATAGTCAAACAGATGGAGCAATCCATGAACAGTCAAATGGGATAGGTGATCCGAGAATTCAATTCCCATTTCTCTTGCTTCATTTGCAACGGTCTCGAAAGCAAACACGATATCACCCAGAAGCGGCCCGTAGATATCGCCTTGCGGATCACCACCCGGGAAGGAAAGGACATTCGTCGGCTTGTCCTTATCCCGCCATTGCTTATTCAATTTCCTGATCGTCGCATCATCGGTAAAGAGCAACGAGACCTCGCTGCCCTTAATAACTTCCAGTTCACCCACCGCAAATGCTGCGGAAATTGCACGCTCTGCAAGCTGCAACAAGTGGGCCTCGTCGGGCCAGACACCAGCCTCAATCGACAGGTCGATCAAAAATCCATCAGGCAATGGGTCAGGCATAATGCTTCAAGGCCTTCAGGATGCGGCAGCATTGCGGGAACCTGGTGAAGTTCCGCTTCGCCCTGCACTGCGCTGGCGCTCAGCATACTGGCGCTCGCGGGTTTCGGATTCTTCGCGCGAAGCATTGTCGTACGCAGTAACAATACGGCCGACCAGTTCGTGACGCACCACGTCGGTTTCATTGAAGCGAATATGGGCAACGTCCTGAACTTCCGTCAGAAGCCCAAGGGCTTCCCGCAAACCGGACTTTTGACCAGGTGGCAAGTCGATCTGGCTCGGATCCCCTGTCACAATCATTTTGGAGCCTTCGCCAAGACGCGTCAGAAACATCTTCATCTGCATGGATGTCGTGTTTTGCGCTTCATCGAGAAGTACCACCGCATTTGACAGGGTCCGTCCACGCATGAATGCAAGCGGAGCGACTTCAATCATGCCGGACTGAAGGCCGCGATCCACTTTCTCTGCAGGCATCATTTCGTAGAGCGCATCATAAATCGGACGCAAGTATGGATCGACCTTGTCTTTCATTTCACCAGGAAGGAAACCGAGGCGCTCGCCAGCTTCGACTGCCGGACGCGAAAGAATTAGCCTTGCGACGTCGCCGCGCTCCAGAAGTGCGGCTGCATAGGCAACAGCAAGAAATGTCTTGCCGGTTCCTGCCGGACCTGTGCCAAAAATAAGGTCGGCCCGGTCCATTGCACGGATATAGGCGTCCTGTGTCGGGGTTCTCGCGACAATCGTCTTGCGCCGCGTGGCAATCTGGGCAAAGGCCAGCCGAGACTTCGGCTCCAGTGTTGGCAGCGGCAATTGAGCTTCTGCCGCAGCGGCCATGCGCAAGGCACCGTCGACATCACCAGGATGAATTTCCTGTCCCTGAAGGAGGCGCTGATAGAGGGCTTCCAAAGCGGTCCGCGCCTGGGCACAGCCGGCCTGCGATCCTTTCAACGTGACCTGGTTGCCGCGAGCGATCGCATCAACACCAAGTCGCTGCTCAACCAGCGCCAAATTCTGATCAAACTGCCCAAAAAGATCCCCGATCAGCCGGTTATCTTCAAATGCAAGGACAATATGGGTCATATCGGAGGCCGGGGCGGCAGCTGCAGACTGATCTGAATGTTTGCGGGAAGAAGATTGGCTGTCGCGCGTCAAATAACGTCTCCTATATCTCGGCCGGTTTTAGGCCGCCGGGGTCGGAATGGCCCCGGATATGTCTTTATCATCTTGCCCGTCAATCAGCTGCCCGAACAGCGAATTAGATCCGATCTTGACGATTTCCACCGCTTGTATGCTGCCGATCAGGCTTTCGGGCGCATCCAGTTGAACCGGCTGCAGCCAAGGTGACTTACCGACCAGCTGACCCGCGTTCCGCCCTTTCTTCTCAAGAAGAACATCGAACGACATGCCGAGCCTCGACGCATTGAATGCCTGTTGCTGCTCGCTCACCAGCGCTTGCAACTTCGCCAGGCGCTCCGATTTCACATCTTCAGGCACCTGACCGTCCATCGTCGCTCCAGGCGTGCCGGGGCGCTGGCTGTATTTGAACGAGAAAGCGGACCCATATTGAACACGCCGGATCAGGTCCATCGTATCTTCAAAGTCCTGATCCGTTTCTCCCGGAAAGCCGACAATGAAATCACCGGACAAGGCAAGGTCGGGCGCAGCTTCACGGATGCGGTCGATCAGCTGGAAGTATTCGTCTCTTGTATGGCGACGGTTCATCGCTTTCAGGATCTTGTCTGAACCCGACTGCACCGGCAGGTGCAGATAGGGCATCACGCTCTTCAGGTCCCGATGAGCGGCAATCAGATCGTCGTCCATATCGCGGGGATGGCTTGTCGTGTACCGCAACCGGTCCAGCCCCTTAATTTCCGATAGGCGCCGTAATAGGCGGCCCAGACCCCAGGTTGATCCGTCAGGTGCTTCGCCGTGATAAGCGTTGACATTCTGACCAAGCAGCGTGACCTCACGCACGCCAGAAGCAGCCATGCGTTCAGCTTCGTTCACAATCTGATCGACCGTGCGGGAAACTTCCCCACCGCGTGTGTATGGCACAACGCAAAACGTGCAAAACTTGTCACACCCTTCCTGAACTGTAAGAAATGCCGCCGGCGGGCGCTTCAGCACCGGATTGGCAGCACGCTCCGAGAGATGCGCGAATTTGGCATCAATGTCGAACTCGGTTTCGACAACTTTCTTGCCTTTTCGTACTTCGTCCAGCAGAGACGGTAATTTCTGATAGCTTTGCGGCCCGACCACCAAATCGACAATTGGCGCTCGCCTGGAAATCTCTTCGCCTTCCGCCTGTGCGACACAACCGGCAACGCCAACCATCATGTCCTTGCCCGACTTGGCGCGCTGCTCCTTCACTTTCCGGATACGGCCAAGTTCGGAATATACTTTTTCAGCAGCTTTTTCGCGAATATGACAGGTATTTAGAATGACCAGGTCGGCGTCTTCCATGTCTTCGGTTGCCTGATACCCCTCAGGTGACAGCACATCCGCCATGCGTTCACTGTCGTAAACGTTCATCTGACAGCCGTATGTACGCACAAACACCTTGCGTTTGTTGCTGGAAAGGTCTGTTGCATTGTCATCCAACTGGGAAACTGCGGATGCGGTCGTTTCCTGGTCTGCTTCCGGGCGGCTTGTCATTCGCTCCTCGTGGCCTTCGTCTTGCGGCCGGCATGTCATGAGTATCGGCGCCTGGCGACGGGAACCTGCGTTCTTCGTTCGCCTTATCCCTCCTGCGACGATGGCAATGGAGGGCACAAAAATTTCAGGCGCCAGCTTTAACCGTTTTTTCTGCGTTTGAGAAGAACTGGAGTGGCCCGTTTTCGTCTGTTTTTTCGCGTTCGACCGGCTTTTGCTGCAGGGAAGCAACCGTCATCGCGCGAACTTCCGTTTCCAGCTGGCGCGTAAGCGCTTTCCGGTCCGTTGCCGGATCGACCAGAACCGGCTCGCCCCAGCGAACAATCACGTCCAGCGCCCCGCGTGTGAAAATGCCCCAGAGGTGTCCTGCGAGCTCCATATCACCATACCAGGCAACAAGGGGACGATAAGCCCGCCCCATCGGCAAGCCGTGTAGGCCCTGATAGGCAATCGACAAGGGCTGTACCCAGACTTTTGATGTGTCGTCACTTCCCACTGAACGTGTCGCAGCCCCCAAAAGCGCAGACCGGAACGGCAAGACACAATTGCCATCATTGGACGTGCCTTCGGCAAATAGCACCATTGCATCACCGGTGGCCATGCGTTCGGCGATAACGTCAGCCACCTGAGCGGTTTCCGTCCGCTTCGTCCGATTCACGAAAACGGTCCGCTGCAGTTTCGCAAATAGCCCGAAGATCGGCCAACCGGACACTTCCGACTTGGCGATGAAAGACAACGGCATCAACGAGCCAATGACCGTGATATCAACCCAAGAGGCGTGATTGGCTGTAATCAGCAATGGCCGATCTGCCGCGGGCACCCCAATCTGCCGAATCCGGATACCAACAATACTTGTTGCCACCTGGTGCCAGATTTGAGGAAGCTTTTTCCGAAATGGGAGTCTGAGCCTGATTGAAACCCATTGCAGAGGAATGAGGACAAGCGAAACCAGGGCAAGGACAACAATCGTAAGCCCGGCTTTTATTTCAGCCATCACCCTTTTTATCCTTTGAGACGTCAAATGGTACGCCATAAAGCTCCAAGCGGTGATCCACCAGCTTGTAACCAAGTTTTTTTGCGATGAGGTCCTGCAAGGCTTCTATTTCCTCGCTGCGGAATTCAATCACCTGACCGCTGCGCAAGTCGATCAAGTGGTCATGATGTTCGTCCGGAACAGTTTCATAGCGAGACCGACCATCGCGAAAATCATGCCGTTCGATCATGCCGGCATCTTCGAAAAGTTTGACGGTTCTATAGACGGTTGAAATGGAGATGCCGGGATCGATTGCGACAGAACGCCGGTAAAGTTCTTCAACATCAGGGTGTTCTTCAGAAGCCGCTTCGATGACGGAGGCAATAACGCGCCGTTGCTCGGTCATGCGCATGCCTTTTGCGATGCACATTTCAGCCAGCGTTGATTGCTGTTCTTCGGCCATTGAAATACCGCCTAGTGGTTGTTTACATCTCGTCGCTAATGCGATTAGCGAAGATCGATGCGCATGACAAGCGCCGTCCCGTCTCCTCCATTGTCGCTGTAATAGCCTTTCCGTCTGCCAACCTCCTTGAAGCCAAGGCCGCGATAAAGAAGCAGGGCTGCTTCATTTGTAGCATCCACTTCCAAAAACAGATGCGTGCACCTTTCCCCGTATAGCCGAAAAAGACCTGCCTCCATTAGCTTCTTTCCAATACCGCGACCTCTTTGCCGCGGATGGACGGCTATGGTTATCACCTCTGCCTCATCGGCAGCACGTCTCAAAATGAGAAACCCCAAAGGGGTGCCTGTACCGTAGGGGCTGGAACGGCGCGCAATCAGAATATTGACGCCTTTTTGGGCCTTCATTCGCGCAAGCTCTGCTGCTCCCCATTTATGGGAAAAGGAAGCTGCATGGATTTCGGCAATCTTCGGCAGATCCTCGTCCAACGCCTCTTCAACGACAGGCGCCTGGGTCCAGAACCACCAAAAACTCATTGCCGTTCAATCCTTCCCTTGGTTTGCGGGGTAGCGTCAGGTGGCCGCAAATACAGCGGTGAAGGTGATGAGCTTATTGGGTCAGCAATCAACCCAAGCTCTGCAACATCACGAATTTCGGGGAACCCGTTTGTAGACAGTATCCAGTCCTGTGGCAGACCCAACGCACTTGCAACTTTTTCCGCTGCAGATCCTGCCAATCTTATTCCCTGAGGCAAGGTCGCCGCAAGGTCCAATAGCGTGCGCACACAGGCTTCGCCCGCGGGTTCTCCCGCATGATCAAATTCCTGGCAGTAAACCTCGTCGCCCTTGCCGGTCAGCGCCACCAACAGCGGTGCGCCCTGGGCTTTAGGGGCCGCCGAACGGGCAATTGCGGCAAGCGTGGTAATTCCGACAACAGGTTTTTCCAGCACAAGCCCAAAGCCGCGTGCAACTGAAAGGCCTACTCGCAGCCCCGTAAAACTTCCCGGCCCCACCGTGACGACGATCCGGTCAAGATCTGAAAATACCGTCGAGGTTTCGGCCATGACTTCGCCGATCATATCCATCAGCCGTTCCGCATGACCACGGCCGATTTCTTCATCAAAAGCGGTGAAACACGCCTTATCTGTGCCGTTGTCGAGGACCGCGGCAGCGCAATTTGCGAGGGCTGTGTCGATTGCTAGTACACGCATACGAATTCATGCACTCATGAATGAGATTAAAATGGATTGGGGTGTTTTGCCCCCAAACGAGGGGCATAAGTGCAGGAAAAGGGGGGCATATTCAAACCTTTCTCAACGCAGAACGGAAGCAAGCGGTCTTTTCCAAAGGTCATGGAAAGACCAATTGAACCTCGTTCAAAACTCATGACCCAATGCCACTAACCCGGAGAAGAGTTCGAGTCGAGCCGCGCTTTGGGCCTAAGTCCAATGGAGGGCTTGCGTTCCATACGGAATGAGAATCCAAAAAGCCCGACAAATTTGCCGGGCTTTGCAAATGCAAAATGGTCCGATCAGATAGGTCGAACTTCCTCAACTTCAGGCACGAAATGGCGCAGAAGATTCTGAATGCCATGTTGCAAAGTGGCCGTGGACGACGGGCAGCCAGCACATGCACCGCGCATGGAAAGATATACAACGCCTTCCTTGAAGCCCTTGAAAGTAATGTCGCCGCCATCCTGCGCAACGGCTGGCCGTACCCTGGTTTCCAAGAGTTCCTTGATCGTTTTGACGGTTTCTTCGGCTCCTTCGTCGAAGAACTCACCCTCTTCGATATCGTCCACTTCGCCAGCTGCCATTACAGGTTGACCGGACATGAACTGTTCCATGATGACACCGAGTATCGCAGGCTTCATATGCTGCCAGTCGGTCTCGTCTTTCGTCACTGTGACAAAGTCATGGCCGAAAAACACTGCGGCAACACCCGGTACATCAAACAGCTTTTCTGCCAGAGGCGAGGCGCCGGCATCTGTTTTTGAGCGGAAGTCGTAAGTGCCTTCCGGCAGCACGACGCGTCCGGGCAGGAACTTCAAGGTAGCCGGATTTGGAGTTGCTTCAGTTTGAATGAACATTTTCTTCGTCCTTGCGCTGATTCAACGCGCCCGATTGCAAATTGTGTCCTGCGCATCTCCCCCATCGCAAAACACCGATTGGTTCTTCTACCGCACCTTCAACCAGTTTGGAATAGTTAAAAACTAGATAGTCTTCAATTCTCTGGTTTCAACAGTCCCGTTGAAGATATTTTCTTGACCATGATTCAGCACTTATCGTCAGAACTCTAAGCAAGCGCAGCGATGGAATCATCATCCAGATTGCCAGGAACAATGGTTACCGGGATGGGGAACGTGCCGGCGATTTTTCCAGCAATGGAAGACACTAATGGTCCCGGCCCTTCTGTCCCCGTGCTTGCGGCTAGAACCAGGATCGCGATATCTGCATCCGCTTCGATCAGTTCAAGAATTTCTTCGGCCTGGTTCCCTTCACGGACAACAGTTTCCGGCTCGGTACGCGCAACAGACCGCACGCGCTCCGATGCTTTTGCAAGCGTTGCCTCGGCTTCTTCCTGCGCCTCAGCGCGCATGATGTCTTCCACACCGAGCCAGTGCTGAAAGTCACCCGGCGCAATCATGAACACCAGCGTGACAACGCCACCTGTTCGTGCAGCACGTTTCGCCGCATACACAATCGCACGATCGCATTCCGGCGTCTCGTCAACCACCACCAGAAACTTCCGGCGATGGCCTTCCTCGTTACTTTTTCGAATAGCTACCATGGCCGCATGCTGCCACCAGCGCGCGTACATCGCAAGCAGCGAAATTGAGGCTTGCCTTGACAAGGTTTAAATCTATTTCAGCTGGGAAGGCACTCATCTAGAATCTAACCGGATCACGGACACCAAACACATGAGGAACCTTGACTGGTCGGCTAAGGGATGGCCGCGCGTTTATATTTTTACAGCGTTGGGTACATCGGTCTGCATTGCCGTTGCCTTCGCTGTTGACAGCTTTTCTCTTTCCACGATGACATGGCGTTGGGGTAGCGACCCAATCAACAATCTGGTCATTCCCCTGTTGGTCGCACCGCCATTCTTTCTGCTTCTCCTAAGCAAAATGCGTCAGCTCCTGATATCTCAACACGAGCTTGCAAAGATTGCCTCGACTGACAGCCTCACGTCACTGTTCAATCGTCGAGCATTCACTGAAAACGTCGAGGGTTACACCCACCGCATGGAACAGGCGTCCAACCGTTCCAGCAACGCGCTTCTGGTCATTGATGTCGACCATTTCAAGATGATCAACGACAGCTACGGACACGATGAGGGAGATAAAGCCCTCAAGATGATCGCCGAGACAATAGGCTCAGGTCTTTGCAAAGAGGATCTTACGGGGCGACTTGGCGGCGAAGAATTCGGCGTTTTCATCCCGAATAGAGTTCCTGAATACATCTCAGAAATTGCAGAACAGATTAGATTTTCAATCACCCAAATAGAGTTCTTGCCTAAAGGCCGCCGTCACCGGCTTTCAATCAGCGTCGGCGGTATAATTTTCAAGGAATACACAACTTTCCAGGAACTTTACAAAAAGGCTGACGAACTGCTCTATTTTGCCAAAAGCAACGGGCGCAACCGCGTCGAGCTGAGCACATTCGCTCCAGGTATTTCGGACTAGCCCCAATGAAACTGAAACGCCCCAGTGGGAGAACCCCACCGGAAACATTTCAGTCTGCATATGCTGGGATTGATCAACCCAGACGTACTGATCGCGTCTTTTCCCTAAAGAATGAACTTCGACAAATCGACGTTCTTTGCCAGGTCGCCAATATTCTCGCGAACGAATTCCGCGGTTATCTCAACTGCTTCACCAGCTCTATCAGGGGCCGTGAACGAAATTTCGTCCAAGATCCGTTCCATGACAGTTTGCAGACGACGGGCACCGATGTTTTCCACGGAAGCGTTCAGATCAACGGCAACCGAAGCAATTTCCACAATCGCGTCTTCGGAGAAGGAAAGCGTAAACTCTTCCGTTTCCATGAGAGCCACATATTGTTTGATCAGGCTGGCCTCAGGTTCGGTTAGAATCGCCCGGAAATCTTCCTTGTTGAGCGCACGCAACTCAACTCGAATTGGCAGACGGCCCTGGAGTTCCGGGAGGAGATCCGAAGGTTTAGCAACGTGAAACGCACCCGAAGCAATGAATAGAATATGGTCTGTTTTAACCGGCCCGTGTTTGGTTGATACAACAGTACCTTCGATCAGCGGCAGAAGGTCCCGCTGGACCCCCTCGCGGGAAACGTCACCACCAGCACGTCCTTCGCGGGCACAGATCTTGTCGATTTCATCCAGGAACACGATGCCTGAATTTTCAACCAGTGAAACTGCCTCTTCGACGACCTTGTCTTCGTCAAGAAGCTTGTCCGACTCTTCGTTGATCAGAAGTTCATAGGATTCGCGAACCGTCGTCCGTTTGGTCTTTGTCTGCCCACCAAACGCCTTGCCGAGAATGTCGGAAACATTCATGACACCGACACTTGCACCGGGCATGCCGGGAAGATCAAAGCTGGGCATCTGCGATTGAGCACGAACCTCAACCTCGATTTCCTTCTCGTCCATTTCGCCGTCGCGCAATTTGGCCCGGAAGCTGTCCCTCGTGGCAGGACTTGCATTTGCCCCCACCAACGCATCGAGAACCCGCTCCTCGGCCAGCACATGCGCCTTGGCCTTTACGGTTTCGCGCTTCTTGTCACGTACAAGCGTGATGGCAGACTCCACCAGATCGCGAACAATCTGCTCAACGTCGCGGCCGACATAACCGACTTCGGTGAATTTCGTCGCTTCCACCTTGGTAAAGGGTGCGTTGGCCAGTTTTGCCAGCCTGCGAGAAATTTCTGTTTTGCCGACACCCGTCGGGCCGATCATGAGAATGTTCTTGGGCAGAACCTCTTCGCGCATCTGGCCCTGAAGTTGCTGGCGACGCCAGCGATTTCGCAGGGCAATTGCGACTGCGCGCTTGGCATCTTTCTGGCCTACGATGTAGCGGTCGAGTTCGGAGACAATCTCGCGAGGAGAAAAATCAGTCATCTTTTAAGACACGCCTTCCGTGTTTACATGTTCCATAAGCAAACTGTCGTCCGTGCGGCCAAGAAGATCCACGATCTCCCGGAAACCGGCTTTGCGATAGGCTCTTACAGCCCTGAGGTTTGCCGGATCCGGATCTATTATGATCTGATCATAGCCATCCTGTCGCAACTTCCGGACAAACGCCCGCAATGCTTCTGTTCCAATTCCCTTTGACAGCTCTTCCCCATTGGCAAGTGACAAGTCCACACCAACCGCATCTTCGGGAAGAAGCATGAGCCAGGGATATTCTTTGACCCATTCAGTGCCTAGCTGATCCTTTATGTACCAGACCTGAATATAGCCTCTGTCGGTCCCATCGATCTGGAAGAGGAAAGGCTGCGTTGTATCGCGCCCTTCGACCATGTCCCTGATGTAACCAAGTTCTGTTTCCGGGTCACCCCACCATTCACGCCAATGCGGTCTCGCCAGCCAATCCGCCAGCAGCGGTAAATCTTGGTCAACGACCGGGCGGAACGAGATCATGGTCGTTTACTCGGCAGTATCCAGTGTTTCGATAGTTACGCTCTCATTGGTGTAGACGCAGATTTCAGCTGCAACAGCCATTGCCTTGCGCGCTATCGTTTCCGCATCCAGGTCCGTGTCCACCAGGGCGCGGCCTGCTGCAAGGGCGTAGTTTCCACCCGAACCGATGCCCATGACACCACCTTCCGGCTCCAATACGTCACCTGTTCCCGTCAGAACCAGAGAGACATTTTTGTCGGCAACCAGCATCATGGCTTCCAGGCGGCGCAAGTATCTGTCCGTCCGCCAATCCTTCGCCAGCTCGACACAAGCACGCATAAGCTGGCCCGGATACTGCTCGAGCTTTGCTTCAAGACGCTCAAACAGCGTAAAGGCGTCAGCCGTAGCCCCTGCGAAGCCAGCGATCACTTCGCCTTTGGCCAAGGGCCTGACCTTGCGTGCGGTGTGCTTGATCACCGTCTGGCCAAGTGACACCTGGCCGTCGCCTGCGATCACAACCTTGCCAGCTTTCCGCACCATCATGATCGTTGTGCCATGCCACTGGGCCGGTTCGCGCGCTTCGCTCATTCAATCCTCACGGGTTTTGTTTCCTGCCGCCCTATGTAGGCGGCAATTCCGGCTTTTCCAAGCTGCCAATTGAGTCATGACCCGGACAATCGTCTGGCGCGGTCATTTCTTTTCGATTTGCCGACTTCGTCTCTGGCAAGCGTATCAGGCGAAATTGGGCCTATCGCGTCATGCCAAACCTGCTCGCCTTTAAAAGTGCGTCCACCAATTTGTCCAGCTGGCCACTGAGGCGTTCGTCGGTTATGTCGCCTTTGTCGTCAAACGCGCTTGCAGCCTTGGGAACAGAGACCATTTGCGGCAAGACCATCGCCCCCATGCCGACTTCCATGATCGTCCGCATCCCGATCAGGCCTCGCAGGCCGCCAAAACCGCCTGGAGACGCGGCACCCAGAGCAAATACCTTGTCTTTGAAAGCCTCGCCTGGTTCCTTCACACGGCTAACCCAGTCGAGCGTATTTTTCATCAAAGGCGTTATGCCTGCATTGTACTCTGGACAGGCAAGAAACACGCCTTCCTGTTCCTGCAAGAGCCGCTTGAGTTTTCGGGCATTTTCCGGAACGCCGTCTTCGCTTTCCAGGTCCCCGTCATAGATCGGCAAAGGATAGTCTTTGAGCGACAGATAAGTGACATTTGCATCGAGAATGGCCAGTCGTTTGGCCACTAGTGCTGCTAATTTTCCGTTGAGAGACGCCGCGCGGACTGATCCGGAACACACAAGTATCTTGGGATTGCGCATCAGGGGAGTTCCTGTTCAATATTCCCGATTGCCGTTCACGCTTCAAATTGGCTGAACCGGCTGTCTGGTTCGTCGATCGTTTCTCTGACTGCAGTTACCAGCGAGTCGTCAAGAAAACCTGTACGCAGGTACTAATGCCCCTTGCGGTAGACCCAAACACGCGCTGGCGGCAGGTTTTTCCAGATCCACTCGGAGCTGTATACCGTTACAGCGCGGCTGGTCTGCTTGACGGGTGCAACAAGTCCATAAGAAAACTGAATGAACGGTGCTCCGGGTTTGAGCATCTCAAAAGCGTCCTTCAGCAAGGCGCGTCGCACGGGCTCCGGTCGTGTCAGCAATGGCAGAGATGAGACAATTCCGTCTAGAGAATGCTTCTTGTCTTCCTCATCGGAGAGGAAACCGCCCGGCTCCTTCAGAGTTTGGCCAAGCGCGTAGGCATCCCCCTGCAGCACCGAAAGCCCCGGATAGCGCAGGCTCAATAGTTCACAAAAGTCAGGACTGTATTCGATCAAGTTCAGATGCTGTTGGGAAAACCCCCTGTCAAACAGGGCTTTTGTAACAACACCAGTACCTGGGCCCAATTCTACAACACGCGAGTGAGGACGCGGCGCCAGGTAAGATGCCATTTTGGCAGCAAGTTCAGGACCGGAAGGAGTAACAGCGCCAGTTCGAAGCGGGTTTTGCGCCCAGGACCTGAAAAACTTGACTTCGTCCAGCACCTTGGTCCGGACGGCATTAGCCTTGTTTATTTTGTCCCGGAAGGTTTCCCCCCGGCGACTTCCGCGTTTCAACATGTCACCTCACTCACGTCCAGGCAACGAATATAGGAATGTTTGCAAGGAGATGCTACCGCCATGGGTAAAAGTGCACAGGTTGCGCACTTACGCGCCCAAATTATCGATAAAATCCTTGACCTTCGTAAAAAAGCCAGAGGATTCAGGATGATTATCGCCTGATGATTCTTGTTCAAACTCGGTGAGCAATTCTCTCTGTCGCTTTGTCAGATTACGCGGTGTCTCCACCGTCACCTGAATATACATGTCACCATGCTGACTGGACCGCATGATCGGCATGCCTTTGCCGCGCAATCGGAATTGTTTCCCGGTCTGCGTGCCATCTGGCACCTTCACACGGCTGGTCGAGCCCTCAACTGTTGGAACGTCAAACTGGCCACCCAGTGTCGCCGTGGCCATGGAAATCGGCACCCGGCAATATAGATCTGCCCCGTCGCGCTGGAACAGCTCGTGCGGTTTGATGGACAGGAAAATGTAAAGATCACCGGTCGGGCCACCGCGAACTCCGGCTTCACCTTCACCTGCAAGACGGATACGGGTTCCGTCTTCAATCCCGGCTGGAATATTGACCGACAGATTGCGTTCCTGCGTTTTACGGCCCGCGCCGCCACAGCCTTCACACGGATCGGAAATGACCTGTCCACGTCCCTGACACGTTGGGCAAGTGCGCTCCAGCGTGAAAAAACCCTGAGCTGCACGAACGCGCCCCGCGCCGCCACAGGTGCGACAGGTACTCGGGCTCGTTCCGGGTTTCGCGCCAGAGCCTGAGCAATCGTCGCAGGTTATGCTAGTCGGAACTTCAACTTCCACCGTCTTTCCGGCAAAAGCGTCTTCCAGTGAAATATCCAGGTTGTAGCGCAGGTCCGCGCCGCGCTCACGTCCACCAGAGCGACGACCACCGCCGCCGCCCATGCCGAAAAACTCTTCAAAGATATCCGACATGGTCGAAGAAAAGTCATTAGCACCGGCACCGCCACCACCACCGAACCCGCCATTTTCAAATGCGGCATGACCGAACCGGTCGTAAGCCGCCCGCTTCTGGCCGTCTTTCAGCGTGTCATAGGCTTCGTTGACTTCTTTGAACTTGGCCTCGGATTCCGCATCGCCCGGATTGCGGTCCGGGTGAAATTGCATGGCCATCTTGCGGTAAGCACTCTTCAGCGACTTATCATCCGCATCGCGCGCTACGCCCAGCACCTCATAGAAATCACGTTTGGACATCAAGATCTCTCGGTCTTGTTATTGCACCGCTGGCTGCCTGGATCGATCCGGCGCCTATTACGGCGAAAGCGCCGGGCACAAGTGCCCTTGTCATCAGGCATTCAAGCAACCGGCGCCAGGAATTAAACAACCAGCCGATTGCCGGCTGGTTGTTGTTTCTCATTTATGCAGATTTTTTGTCGTCTTCGTCTTTGACTTCTTCGAAATCTGCATCCACGACATCATCTTCTGCATCAGCATCAGCTTCGGAAGTTGCTTCCTCACCGCCTTCTGCTTCTGCATCAGCCTGCGCTTCCTGGTACATGGCTTCGCCGAGTTTCATCGACGCTTCTGCCAGTGCCTGGGTTTTGGCCTTGATGTCTTCAAGATCTTCACCTTCAAGCGAAGACTTCAATTCTTCCAGAGCGGATTCAATCGCAGACTTGTCGTCTTCGCTGACCTTGTCGCCGTAGTCCTTCAGCGACTTGTCAGTGGAATGCACCAGAGACTCACCCTGGTTTTTCGCTTCCACCAGCTCTTTCCGCTGCTTGTCTTCATCAGCGTGAGATTCAGCGTCCTTGATCATCTGTTCGATGTCATTGTCGCTGAGACCGCCAGAGGCCTGGATGCGGATCTGCTGTTCCTTGCCAGTGCCCTTGTCCTTGGCAGACACATTGACGATGCCGTTGGCGTCGATGTCGAACGTGACTTCAATCTGCGGCACGCCGCGCGGTGCAGGCGGAAGTCCGACGAGGTCGAACTGACCGAGAACCTTGTTGTCCGCAGCCATTTCACGCTCGCCCTGGAAGACACGGATGGTCACAGCCGTCTGATTGTCTTCAGCGGTTGAGAACACCTGGCTCTTCTTGGTCGGGATCGTCGTGTTACGGTCGATCAGACGGGTGAAGACACCACCAAGGGTCTCAATGCCGAGTGACAACGGGGTCACGTCGAGAAGGAGAACGTCCTTGACGTCGCCCTGCAGAACACCTGCCTGGATCGCAGCACCCATGGCAACGACTTCGTCAGGGTTCACACCTTTGTGTGGCTCCTTGCCGAAGAAGTTTTTCACGGTCTCCTGGATTTTAGGCATGCGGGTCATGCCACCAACCAGAACCACTTCATCGATTTCGCCAGTCGCAATACCTGCGTCTTTCAAAGCAGCTTTCATCGGCGCGATCGTGCGCTTGACCAGAGCTTCTACCAGCGATTCGAATTTCGCGCGGGTCAGCTTCAAGGTCAGGTGCTTCGGTCCGGATGCATCTGCTGTGATGAACGGCAGGTTGATCTCGGTCTGAGCAGAAGAAGACAGTTCAATCTTGGCCTTCTCAGCTGCCTCTTTAAGGCGCTGCAGAGCCAGCTTGTCCTTTTTCAGGTCAATGCCCTGATCTTTCTTGAACTCAGCAGCGAGATATTCAACCAGAAGCATGTCGAAGTCTTCACCACCGAGGAACGTGTCCCCGTTCGTGGACTTCACTTCAAAAACGCCGTCGCCGATCTCAAGAATGGACACATCGAATGTGCCGCCACCAAGGTCATAAACCGCGATGGTCTTGCCTTCGTTCTTGTCGAGACCGTATGCCAATGCAGCAGCTGTTGGCTCGTTGATAATCCGCAGGACTTCAAGACCAGCAATCTTGCCGGCATCTTTGGTTGCCTGGCGCTGTGCGTCGTTGAAGTAAGCTGGAACGGTGATAACCGCCTGCTCCACGGTTTCGCCAAGATAGCTCTCAGCGGTTTCTTTCATCTTCTGAAGAATGAAAGCGGATGCCTGTGACGGAGAATACTTCTCGCCGTTGGCTTCAACCCATGCGTCGCCATTGTCCGCTTTGACAATTTCAAACGGAACCAGCTTCTGGTCCTTGGCAACTGTCGGATCACTGAACCGACGGCCAATCAGACGCTTTACCGCAAAAAGGGTGTTTGTCGGGTTGGTTACAGCCTGACGTTTGGCTGGCTGGCCAACAAGCCGCTCGCCATCGTCAGAGAATGCGACCATGGACGGAGTTGTCCGCGCGCCTTCTGCATTTTCAATTACTTTTGGATCTTTACCGTCCATGACGGCCACGCACGAGTTCGTCGTGCCGAGGTCGATACCAATGACCTTTGCCATATCTGCCTCTCTTTCTAGCAAACCGGATAGACCCATGAAGGCGTCAGTCCGGCTCCTTTCAGTTGGGTTCCGGGATCAGCCCGGACGTCGCACCAGAACAAATGTTCGGAATTTGGCGCGAAGCTTGACCGCTATATAGGTGGATGAAACTTTGCCTGCAAGCCATCTGTGCACTGACTTGTGCAGGTTGTGCACGACAGGATCGATAAATCTGCAAAGATCGTTACCAGCGCGGCCGCAATCTTGGCAGTTTTGTCGAGATTTGAAAGCAATAATCAGGGTGCGTTGTTGATTTTGCGCATGACACTGCTGCCGGGAATTTTCACTCGAAACTCCGGACAGTGCTAACGCATGCCGAATCTGGAACTGTAGAACCGAGTTTTGCCTTGTCATCCAAATGGCATTGTGGCCAATTCTCAATTTCAAACCGGTAGCGACCCGATGCAAAAAATCAAAATCGGCGGCTTGGCAGGTCTGTCTTATTTGTCTGGATATTTCGATCGTGACGGGCAGGAAGCCCTTCTGGAGCAAATCCGCACAATCGTGTCTGAAGCTCCACTCTTTCAGCCTGTCATGCCCAAGACTGGCAAACCGTTCTCGGTAAAGATGAGCAATTGCGGCCCTCTTGGCTGGGTGTCGGACATCAATGGTTACCGCTATCAGCCAACGCACCCAGAGACGGGAAAACCGTGGCCGGAGATACCTGACACTTTGCTCGATCTTTGGTGCGAGGTCGCCCCGGATGCCCCGAAACCCGAAGCCTGCCTCATCAATTTCTATGAAACGGGCGCACGCATGGGTCTGCATCAGGACCGGGACGAACAGATGTTCGAGGCTCCGGTCGTATCGGTATCCCTTGGTGACAGCGCCACATTCCGGGTCGGCGGCCTGAAGCGAAAAGACCCAACAAGCTCTTTCCGGCTTCTGTCCGGCGATGTTGTCGTTCTTGGAGGAGAAGCGCGGCTGGCTTTCCACGGCATCGACCGCATCCTCAAGGACACATCAACGCTCCTTAAAAATGGCGGCCGGATCAATCTGACATTGCGCAGGGTGACGCCAGCCGATTAGCCCTCTGTACTTGCCCGCCCCTTCGTTCGCCATCCAATCACTTCAGACCGCCGACACCGTGGCTGCGATGGCAAGCACGATATTGGACAGCAGGCAAACCACGAAAGCCATTGTCCGGGGTCCGCCCGCAACACGTCCGACACCGGCGTAGTAAATAGCCCAGAAGGCAATACGCGCGGCGAGATAGATGCCAGCTGCCACGTTCACAATGAGGGGTGCGACCCCGACAACAATCGCCACGAGGAAAGCACCTAGAAATGCCGGAAAACTCTCCGCTGAATTTTGATAGGTGCGGATTGCCCTGAAACTGAGTTTTGAATGGTCAAACTGCAGCGGCATGCCGGGCGTCTGCTCTTCCTTGACGAAGGAAAGCGGCGCTGTCAGGAAATTCTGTATCACAACAATCAGCGACAACACTGCGACAACGGCAAAGGCCGGGCGGTAGTGTTGCAGATAGGGGATAGCTTCAAAGAGGTTGTCCATGGTCAAATCCGTCGTAATTCCGTCCAGGTGATCAAGATTGCCTGCTCTTCATGCCAGACTTCAATTTATGTTAAAGAACATTTTTTAAAGCCCGCTATGATGGCAGCTCAGATTGAAGACGAAGGGAGGGCGCGTTGCCCTACAGTGCGGAACACAAATCCAGAACCCGCAGGCGAATTGTTGAATGCGCGCGCGTTATGTTTAACCGGCATGGGTTCAACGAGGTTTCAATCGACAAAGTCATGGCGGAAGCCGGTCTGACGCGCGGCGGGTTTTACAATCACTTCAAAACCAAGGATGAGCTCTACACGGAGGCCGTCGCCTCCTTTCTCGAAGGGCGCGGCAAAACCTGGCGGGACGATGCAGGTGTCGAACCGGTCAACGGCGGTCCGCAAACCGTTCAGGCAATGATAGAAAGCTATCTTTCCGCCGAACACCTGGAAGATCTGGATGGCCAATGCCCCATGATCGCCTTGCCGTCCGACGCAGCCCGCGCAACGCCAAATGTCCGCAGCGCCTACGAAGGTTTGCTGCGCGCGATGGTCTGGCTCTTTGAGAACAATCTCACTGAACATGAAGAATGCCGGCAAAATGCCATGGGTCTTGCAGCCCTCTGTGTGGGAGGGATGGTCCTGTCGCGAACTGTCGATGACGAGAACCTTGCCAGCGAAATCAGGGAAGCTTCAAAAAGCATCGCCCTGGGCCAGCTCGACGGAATTTCCGCACCAAATCGTGCCGCCAAGTAGAAACCGAAAAGCTGACCAGACCGGCACATTGCTCGCGTTCGTCACTCGGCATCCACTTGAAGATACGCCGCCTCATAACTCACCGGAAAATTCACTGAGCGGGCGATATAGCAATACTTGTGGATCTTCTGGTGAATTGCGTTGGCCTTAGCCACGTCCGTTCCCACCGGCACGGTGATTTTTGGCCGCAGCGTTGCGCGCAGGAACCGGCCGGCACCGCTTGGCTCGGTTTCACCAACGGCGACAGGCGTGTCCTGGTAGTCTGAGACTGCAATTCCGGCGTTGCTGGCCAAATGCAGGTACCAGAGCATGTGGCAGCTTGCGAGTGCCGATAACAGCAGGTCTTCCGGATTGTGCAGCGCCGGATCACCGCCCAGCAACGGGTCGTTTGAACAAGGGATTGGTGGTTTTCCAGGTGTCCTGATTTCCCAGGTTCGGTCATAGGACTTGTAGGATCCGGTGCCTTCACCACGGTTTCCGGTCCAGACGACGTTGGAGGTATATGTGTGTTCTTTTCGCATGCCCGCCTCAAAATGTATACATTTATACATTTCCATTTACAGCGACTTGTCAAGGACGTTATAGGTACGTCGAAGTGGAGGCGACATGTCGGCTGACAAAATTGCGGACGCCCTGGAGACGGATATTGTTGGCGGTGCCTACCATCCAGGCGAAGAGCTGAAACAAGGAAAGATAGCGGACCGATTTTCCGTGAGCCGGATCCCCGTGCGCGATGCCCTCCAGCTACTGGCGGCCCGCGGTGTAATCGAACTCGTCCCAAACAAGCGCGCGCGTGTTATCAGCCTGTCGGCATCAGAAATCGACGAGGTCTACGCGTTGAGGCTCCTGCTGGAGAGCGATTGCCTGCGCCAATCAATTCAGAACATGACGGACATCGATATTGGCGCGATTGAACGCGCCCTGGCCCACTCGGACATTGATGCCAAGACTGAACGTTGGGCAGACAGTGATTGGGAATTTCACGAAAGCCTCTACAGACCATCAAAACGCCCCAGGCAGCTGGCGATGATTGAAAGTCTTCGCAAGACCTGCAGGATTCACATTGCCGGTTACGGCATTCTGCCAAGCCGAACCGAGGGTTGGCTCGACGATCACGCCAGGCTTCTGGATGCCTGCAGGTCGCGGTCTGAAAATCAGGCGGTCAACATTTTGACAAGGCACATAGAAAACGCGCGCGATACCCTGATGTCAGCGCTTCCAGGCACGGACAGCGCTCCACACGGTCAGGCTTAGATTCCCTTATAAAAAGGTATTGATGGCAATTGCTGCCATCGAGATTGCGATCACCCACAGCGCCAAACGACCGGAGCGTGTGTGCCGTGCCTCAGATTTGCCAATTGCTTCGGCAGTTTCCTCGTCGAAACGCAGGCCATGTGCAGTCATTCTTTCCAGCCCCTCCGACATATGGCCAATCCGGTCCGCAAATAGCGGCAGGTCGTTGGCAATACGCGTGAGAGCAGAAATTGCGTTGCCGGCATCACGCAGTTTGCCGACCGGGCCAAGATGTTCCTTGATCCAGTCACCGACGACCGGTTCTGCCGTCTTCCACATGTCGAGGTTCGGATTGAGGGAACGGGCAACCCCTTCCACCACGACCATGGTTTTTTGAAGCATGATCAGCTGGGTCTGCGTACGCATTTCAAAGAGTTCTGTCACCTCGAAAAGCTGTGTAAGCAACCGGGCCATTGAGATTTCGCTGGCGTCGTGTCCGTGGATCGGCTCCCCAATGGCGCGGATTGCCTGTGCGAACATGTCGACATCCTGATGCGCCGGGACGTAACCGGCCTCGAAGTGGACTTCTGCCACGCGGGTGTAGTTGCGCGTGATGAAACCAAACAGAATTTCCGCCAGAAACCGACGCTCACGTATGTTCAGGCGGCCGATGATACCCAGGTCCACGGCAACCAGCGTTCCATCCGCCTCAACGAACAAATTGCCCTGATGCATGTCGGCGTGAAAGAAGCCGTCCCTGAGCGTGTGGCGCAGGAAGCTTTGAATGACAGCGGCCCCAAGTGCTTCGAGGTCGTGACCGTCTTCCTTGAGCCCTTCAACATCAGACATTTTCCGGCCGTCGATCCACTCCATTGTGAGCACACTCTTGGCGGTGCGGATCCAGTCAACTGAAGGCACCTTGAAACCGGGATCATCAACTGTATTTTCTGCCATCTCGGAAAGCGCCGCTGCCTCCAGACGGAAATCCATTTCCATGGCAACCGAATGGGCCAGCGTGTCGACCACTGCAACCGGCCGAAGTCGCTTGGAAGGCGCATGAAACCGCTCAGCGAGATGGGCGACCAGATAATAGCTCTGCAGATCGCGCTGAAAACGTCGGGCGACGCCCGGTCGCAAGATTTTCACCGCCACCTTTCGTTCCGAACCATCCTTGTTGCGGATCACGGCAGGATGAACCTGTGCGATCGACGCCGCAGCCACAGCCTCGCCAAACTCGACAAAGATCTCTTCGACGGGCTGGCCGAACTGGTCTGACACTGCCTTGCGTGCTGCCTCGTGTTCAAAAGCGGGCAGCCGGTCCTGAAGGGCTGAAAGTTCCCTGGCAGCGTCTTTGCCGACCACGTCTGCGCGGGTGGCCAGAAACTGGCCGAGTTTCACATAAGATGGGCCCAGCTTGTTAAGCGCATCAGAAAGACGAAGGTCTGCGCTCTTGTTCTTGACTGCGCTGCGTTCCAGCAAGCGTGCCGTCGCAATTGCAAGCCTTGGTCCGGCCGGAAGATCCGGCAAATGAACCAGACTGAACACGCCCTCGCGTGCCATTACAAAGCCCGCCCTAACCAAGCGAAAAAAGGGCATTACAGCAAACGCCATGTGTCAGTATTTCCAGCCAGAATGCAGGGCCGCGATACCGCCCGAATAGTTACGATAGCTCACACGTTCAAAACCGGCCTCGCGGATCATTTCCACAAAACGTTCCTGGCTTGGAAATTTGCGGATTGATTCCACGAGATACTGATAAGGATCGCCGTCACCGGTCACCCATTTGCCTATTGCCGGGATCGCATTGAACGAGAAGTTGTCATAAACCTTGTCCAGTACCGGAATATCAACTTCCGAAAACTCCAGACACAGAAACCTTCCGCCGCGTTTCAGAACCCGGCGCGCTTCCGCCAGGGCTTTCGGGATGTCGGGCACATTCCTGATACCGAAGGCAATCGTATAGGCGTCGAAACTCTTGTCCGGAAACGGCAAGTCTTCCGCATTGCCCTGGCTGAAGGTGATGTAATCTGACAAGCCTGCCTTTTCGGCGCGGTCTCGTCCGACACCAAGCATGGATTCGTTGATGTCACAGACGACCGCTTCAACCGTTTCGTTGGAACGGCGCACGACCCGCGTGGCAATGTCACCCGTTCCACCGGCAACATCCAGAAGCCGCCAGCCTGAATTTTCGGATTTTGGCGGTGCGAGGAAAGACACCATTGCGTCTTTCCAGACCCGGTGAAATCCGCCGGACATCAAGTCATTCATCAGGTCGTAGCGATCCGCGACCTTATGGAAGACATCGTCCACGAGCGCCTGCTTCTGACCTTCCGATACCCTGGTAAAGCCAAAGCTGGTCGGCATCTCTTCAGGAGCGCGACGGGATGCGCCCGCTTGACCTTGTGCCTGTTGTGTCATGAAAGCGCCTCCTGGCGGATACTCATCTCAAACAATCTTCAAATTGCGCCGGACCATAGTACAAGCGTATGCCAAGCGCTATCTTTGCGGCGACGAAAAGCCATATGCCGCAGGCCTATACCGTGCAAGTGAACTGGAGACCAGCCCCGAGATGCCTGAATTACCGGAAGTCGAAACCGTCAAACGCGGACTGGCGCCGACATTTGAAGGCGCAAAGATTAGCTCGGTTGACCAGAACCGACCGGATCTACGTTTCCCGTTTCCGGAAAATTTCTCCAAGAGATTAAGCGGTCATCGTGTAACGACGCTCTCACGCAGATCAAAATACCTGCTTGCCGACATCGATAGCGGGGATGTCCTGATCATGCACCTTGGAATGTCGGGCTCGTTTCGGATCGAAAACGACGTTCTGGGAGAGACACCTGGGGAATTCTCCCACGCTCGCAGCAAAAATCCGAAACACGATCATGTGGTATTTCATCTTCAAACGCAGGAGAACACACCCGCACGCATTGTCTATAATGATCCACGCCGGTTTGGATTCATGGATCTCATTGCCAGACCAAAGCTCTCCGATCATGCCTATTTCAAAGACCTTGGTTTGGAACCGCTTGGCAATGATCTCAGCGGCGAAACACTGGCACAACTGTTTGCGGGTAGAAAGTCACCGCTCAAGGCGGCGCTGTTAAACCAGAAACTGATCGCAGGGCTCGGCAACATATATGTGTGTGAGGCTCTGTGGCGGACGGGCCTGAGTCCCAAACGGGTGGCAGGATCCCTGGCAACAGGAACGGGCAAACCGAAACAGAAGGCAAATGAACTTGCCGCACATATCCGTTCCACGCTCGAAGACGCCATAAAGGCAGGTGGTTCCTCATTGAAGGATCACACGCAAGCAGACGGTTCTCTTGGCTACTTCCAGCATTCCTTTGCCGTTTATGATCGTGAGGGCGAGGCTTGCCGCAAACCTGAATGCTCGGGAACCGTCAGCCGCCTTGTACAATCCAACCGCTCTACGTTTTATTGCCCGCGTTGCCAGACCTGACGACAACGCTTCATAAAACCCTATCCCTTGTGTCAATCTTGCCTAACCGACTTCAGGTCGGTAAGGCATGGCCAATGAATTCAACTTTTCCAGGCACCGGGAGCTGGCACAATGGGATATGAGAACATCCGCGTAGAGAAGCGCGGCAAGGTTGGACTGATCACTCTGGACCGGCCAAAAGCACTGAATGCGCTGAATTCGGAGCTGATTTCCGAACTGGGAGACGCCTTGGACAACTTCGACGCAGAAGAAAAAATCGGCTGCGTCGTGATTACCGGATCGGAAAAGGCATTCGCTGCAGGTGCAGACATCAAGGAGATGCAGCCACACTCGTTTTCTTCAGCTTACCAGACCGATCTGATCACGCCTTTCGATCGCGTCTCGAGAAACCGCAAGCCGATTATTGCAGCTGTGGCAGGATATGCGCTTGGTGGCGGCTGCGAGCTTGCCATGTTGTGCGACTTCATTATTGCAGCGGACACGGCAAAATTCGGTCAGCCGGAAATCACACTCGGTGTTATTCCCGGCGCAGGCGGAACCCAACGACTGACACGCTTCGTCGGCAAGTCGAAGGCCATGGAAATGGTGCTGACCGGCCGCATGATGGACGCAGATGAGGCCGAGCGCAGCGGCTTGGTCAGCCGGATCGTGCCAGCAGACGACCTGATTGAGGAAGCACTGAAGGCAGCAGAAAAAATTGCCGAATTCTCCCTGCCAGTTGTCATGATGGCTAAAGAGAGTGTCGACAGATCCTATGAGACCACCTTGTCTGAAGGTGTCCGCTTTGAAAGACGGGTGTTCCAGGCAATGTTTGCGCTTGAAGACCAGAACGAGGGCATGAGCGCCTTCTCCGAGAAACGCACTCCGCAATTCCGGAACAAATAATCTTCAGTGTATCAACGATAAAGCCGTTGACGAGGGCGCGAAGCAGGATTATAAGCAGCGCCAAATCGGTGGCGGTCTTCCGCCGCCGTTGTTTTTTGATCGGGTCTTATGCCTTTGCGCTTTGGTCCCGATCGCCACCGGACACCAGTCCCAATTACCGATCAGGATTTGAGCCCATGGCCAATACACCATCGGCCAAGAAGGCGGCCCGTAAAATTGCCCGCCAGACGGCCACAAACAAAGCTCGTCGGAGCCGCGTTCGCACTTACTTGCGTCAGGTTGAAGAAGCAATTGCTTCTGGCGACCAGGGCGCCGCTAGTGAAGCATTCAAGTCGGCTCAGCCGGAAATCATGCGCGCAGCTTCCAAAGGCGTAATGCACGCAAATACAGCTTCCAGGAAGGTTTCCCGCCTCAATGCCCGCATCAAGGCACTCGGCGCGTAAATCCTCCGTCAAATGACTGTTAAAAGACCCGGCACCAGTGCCGGGTTTTTTTTTAGCCGCGTAAATTTGTGGATCATGGCATTCGGCAACCGGCGCGCGTATCACTGTCAAAATTACCAGCATTAATGATGTCAAGAAATCCACAATATTATCAATGCTTTATAGACATGAGGCAGAGCCGAACCCGATCAAACCGGATTCGATACGAGTCAAGGCTTCTGTGTCGATTTTTTTTTTGAAAACCTTGTTTCTGATTTTTTTCGGCACACCGCAAAGCAAAAAGTCATTGCTGCAAAAAGCATTTGTTCCCTAACCCACAGGTAGCCAATTCTCAATGACGCAGGGGCAGAAACCGGACTCTCGGGCCATTCGCGGAAACACGCTGTTGCCCCGCCCGGCTTCGTCTGTATATTAGCAAGGGCTGGCGACGGAAAGACCAGCTGACAAACTAAAAAAACGGTGCTTGGGTCAACAATGAATAAGTCTAGTCGATACATAGCTAAGCACATGGCATTCAGACCGAGGGATGAATACATAAACGTATTTTACTCCCAAGGTGCTTAGCGGCGTCTTAGACTAATTCTCTTTCCCGCAATACTTATTTTTTCTTTTTGCTCAATAGCGTTTCGCTATTGAAGGGGGCAGTTGTGCATATTGAGGGTGGCTACGCTGGCGACATTACCGCGCTGGAGGCGTTCAACGCGCTTTCCAATCAGCAAGACGCGGTGCTTGTTGACGTGCGAACGCAAGCAGAATGGGCTTTCGTCGGGGTTCCGGATCTACGGTCAATTGGCAAAGAACCGTTTCTGACAGAATGGCAAAGTTTCCCGCCAAGCGGGCCAAATGCAGCGTTCGTTGCAACTCTTACTGACCTCTTGGCAAAAAAAGGACTTGACCCGGAGGCCCCAATCTATTTCTTGTGCCGCTCCGGCGTACGGAGCCAGGCGGCTGCAATTGCCCTTAGCAACGTCGGCTACTCAAAGTGCTTTAATATTTCTGATGGTTTCGAAGGTCCGCTGGATGGTGAAAGCCACCGTGGGACCCAGTCCGGCTGGAAGGCTGCCGGACTTCCTTGGATTCAGAATTAGATATACCCGCTCAAAGACGGGAAAAATGTGGCAGATATTTCTGCCGCCAATACCAAAACCGTCCCAAAAGGGACATTGTTATAAAGCTGCAAAAAGCAGCAAGGCGTTGAAGAATGGCTGTGGCGGATCGTTCTTCATTTGTACAGGAGGCAGATGACATGCAGGTTCAGGAGGCAGGCGGCTCCGAACAATGGAAGCGGGTCAAGAAACAGCTTCGCGCAGAATTGGGCGATGATGTTTTTACCAGCTGGTTTGCACGTGTAGACCTCGAGGAACATCAGGACGGAACTGTGCGACTGTCCGTTCCCACTCGATTCCTCAAACAGTGGATCCAGAATAATTACAACGATCAATTGATGGGACTGTGGCAGAGAGAGTGCGATAACGTTCATCGCATCGAACTGACTGTCAGAGGTGCCATCCGGCCGCGTCAGACACCGGTCGTCAAGCCAAGTCTTGTAGCTCCCGCAGGTTCAACACCTGGCGCGGCAGATGCAACAGGGGCCACGCTCGCTGATGCGGCCCAGGTGACACGGGCCCAAGCCGTTACTGCGGCGCTTGGCCGTGGAGATGCGAATACGGACACAGCGCGTGATGTTCTTCAGGGAGCTGCGCTCGATCCGAAATACACCTTCGAGACTTTTGTGGAGGGCGAGTCCAACAATCTTGCACTGGCTGCTGCAAAGCAGGTCGCAGGTGGTGGTGCCGTTACCTTCAACCCGCTTTACATGCACGCGTCAGTCGGCCTGGGCAAAACCCATCTGATGCAGGCTGTTGCGGCAAAAGCGCGGTCCAGTGGCCGGAAAGTGCTTTATCTGACTGCAGAGCACTTCATGTACAAGTTTGTTGCAGCTCTGAAGTCTCAATCAGCTCTGGCTTTCAAGGAAACGCTTCGCACAATTGACTTGCTGCTCATCGACGACATGCAGTTTCTCCATGGCAAGCAGGTGCAGCAGGAGTTCTGTCATACCCTGAACGCCCTGATCGACGGTGCGCGCCAGGTCATTGTTGCAGCCGACCGTGCACCTTCCGAGCTTGATACGCTTGATGACCGCGTACGTTCGCGCCTCTCAGGTGGTCTGGTGGTGGGTATTCAGGAGCCAGACTTCACACTGCGCCGGAACATACTGGTTTCTCGCGTTGAAGCTGCCCAGAAAACCTACCCTCAATTCGACGTGCCGAGCGGCGTGCTGGATTATGTGGCTCGTCATGTTGCCTCTTCTGGCCGCGACCTTGAAGGTGCCCTCAACAGGTTGATTGCGCACAACCAGCTCACCAATCAGCCGATCACGCAGGAGATGGCTGAATTGACCCTGCGTGATCTGGTTCGCTCCAGCGAACCGCGCCGGGTCAAGATCGAAGATATCCAGCGTGTGGTGTCAAAGCATTATAATGTCACCAAGGCGGATCTCCTTTCAGCACGCCGCACCCGAACCATCGTGCGCCCACGGCAAATCGCCATGTACCTGGCGAAAGTCATGACCCCGCGTTCTCTCCCGGAAATCGGCCGCCGGTTTGGCAATCGTGACCACACAACGGTGTTGCATGCTGTGCGAAAAATCGAAGAATTGGCGCGCGCAGACTATTCACTTGCCCAGGAGCTTGAGCTGCTCAAACGCATGCTCGACGCCTGAGAAGCTGAATAGACGATTTAGCCTTATATTAGGGGGTGTTCTGAACGAACGCCCCCTTGATTTTGACGCCGGTTAGGGGCAGTGTCTTCCCCCCGCTCCCAACCGGAGCCCCAATATCCAGTTTGGCCAGGCGTTTTGCCTGGCGTTTCATGAGTACGGAATGAGAGTATGAAAGCGACACTCGAGCGGACCGACCTCCTCAAGTCCTTGACCCATGTTCACAGAGTTGTCGAACGCCGAAATACTATTCCCATCTTATCAAACGTATTGCTGCGTGCCGATGGCGGCGCGCTCAATCTCAAGGCAACCGATCTCGATCTCGAGATTGTCGAGGCCGTTCCTGCGATGATCGAGTTACAAGGCGCGACCACTGTGCCGGCGCATATGTTTTACGACATCGTGCGCAAACTGCCGGAAGGCTCTCAGGTTGTCCTGGAAACCACGAGCGACAACGCTACCTTGGAAATTCGTGCGGGTCGGTCGAAATTCACTTTGCAAATGCTGCCTGAGACCGATTTCCCGGACCTGACCGCTGGCGATTTCAGCCATGGTTTTACTTTGACAGCGTTCGACGTGCGAAAGCTGATCGACACGACACAATTTGCCATATCGACCGAAGAAACCAGATACTATCTGAACGGGATCTATCTGCATAACGTCGATGCGGACAGTGCACCGAAGTTCCGGGCAGTTGCGACCGACGGACACCGGCTGGCGCAGGCCGAAGTTCCGGCCCCTTCAGGATCTGCAGGCATGCCTGGCATCATTGTCCCGCGCAAGACCGTCGGAGAGATGCAAAAACTGCTGGAAGACCCGGAAGCTGACGTTCAAATTGAACTGTCTGACACAAAGATCCGGATCACAACCGGAAGTGTTGTACTGACATCCAAGCTTATTGACGGGACGTTCCCTGATTATGGCCGGGTGATCCCGCAGGGCAATGACAAGGAAATGCGGGTCGACCGTGACGAATTCAAAGAGGCCGTTGATCGTGTGTCGACCATCTCCTCGGAGCGCGGCAGGGCCGTCAAGCTCTCATTGAGCGAAGGCCGGTTGGTTCTGACGGTCAACAACCCGGATTCCGGCAGTGCGACAGAAGAACTTGCAGTTGAATTTGATGCGGAAGCCATGGAAATCGGCTTCAACTCGCGCTACCTGCTCGATATTGCCAACCAGTTGAGCAGCGACACTGCCCTGTTCCGTTTGGCCGATTCTGGATCGCCAACACTTATTCAGGACAACACGGTTGAAGATTGCCTGTTCGTTCTGATGCCGATGCGGGTCTGACGCAACAATCAACGCCAAGAAGCGGAAGTGGGTTCATGACTGAATTCCGGACGGCGCTTTTAACACGTCTGTCCTTGACCGACTTCCGTAACTACACCGCCCTCAAACTATCCTTTTCCGGCAAATTGATTGCATTTGTCGGGCCAAATGGTGCAGGTAAAACCAACATCCTGGAGGCAATTTCCTTTCTCACCGCTGGTCGCGGTCTTCGCCGTGCTGCGCTCGCCGACATTGCGCGTCAGGACGCAAGTGGGAGCTGGAGTGTCGCTGCTGACGTGATGCTGGATGGGCTTGAAACCCGGATCGGCACCGGCCTTGTCGCAAATTCACCTGGCCGGAAAGTTCGCATTGACGGAGACGAGGTCAAAGGCTCGGAAAGCCTGCTCGACTATGTACGCATCTTGTGGCTGGTTCCAGCCATGGATGGTCTTTTTACCGGCTCGGGTTCCGACAGGCGCCGATTTCTTGACCGTCTCACCTTGGCCATCGATCCCACCCATGGTCGCCGGGTCAGTGATTTTGAAAACGCCCTGCGCCAGCGAAACCGCCTTCTGGAACAGGCAGGTTCTGATTCTTATCTCACTGCACTTGAGAACCAGGTTTCCGAACTCGGCACGGCAGTTTCGTTCGCGAGAAATGAAACGGTCAGCCTGCTTACCCGGATGATCGGCGAAAAAAGATCACAGGCGCTGCCCTTTCCGCTTGCAGAGGTGGCGCTGGAAGGCAATTTCGAAACCGAAATGACAGGTCTTGACGCCTCGGACCGCGAAGACCGCTATCGGCAAATGCTTCGCGACGGCAGACCGCGTGACCGCGCTGCTGGCCGAACACTTAACGGTCCGCATTTAAGCGACTTGAAAGTGTGGCATGCCAGCAAAGGCATGCCGGCTGCCCAGTCCTCGACTGGCGAGCAAAAAGCTCTGCTAATCGGGCTTATCCTGGCCCACGCGGAACTGACGGCAAAATTGTCCGGAATGACACCGGTTCTACTGCTTGATGAAGTTGCCGCGCATCTTGATCCAAACCGCCGCGAAGCACTGTTTTCGAAGCTGAATTCGTTGGGCGGACAGGTTTTCATGACCGGTACGGACGCAGCTCTTTTCGAGGCTTTGCCGCAAGAAGCACAGGTGTTTGAGATCAAGGACCAGAAGGGCGCGCTCCTTCGCGGGCCCAGCACCCCTTAAATCCGCCTGAATCTTATGGTTTTCCACCATAATCCCTTCGCTGGCTTGGCTACAGCTTGCGCGTGGTTGAACGCCCCGGGGAACCCCGTATAACGGGGTTAGAAAAGACAAATCGATTGGTGATTGATTCGCATGAGCGACACATCCACGTCAGAGCCTATCCCGACACCGGATTCAGATAACGGCGCCGAATATGGCGCGGACTCCATCAAGGTTCTAAAAGGCCTTGATGCAGTGCGTAAAAGACCAGGCATGTATATCGGTGATACCGATGATGGCTCGGGTTTGCATCACATGGTTTACGAGGTGGTGGACAACGCCATCGACGAAGCCCTTGCAGGCCATGCTGACCACGTAACAGTGACCCTTAACCCGGACGGGTCCGTGACAGTATCGGATAACGGACGCGGTATTCCGACCGACGTGCATAGCGAGGAAGGTGTCTCCGCGGCGGAGGTCATCATGACCCAGCTGCACGCCGGCGGAAAATTTGATCAAAATTCCTACAAGGTTTCTGGTGGTCTCCATGGCGTTGGCGTTTCTGTTGTAAACGCACTGTCGACCAAGCTCGACTTGCGTATCTGGCGTAACGACCAGGAACACCACATGACGTTCGCTCACGGCGAAGCCCAGGGCGCGCTTCAAGTGGTTGGCCCGGCAAACGGCCAGAAGGGAACCGAGGTTACCTTCCTTCCATCGACAGAGACCTTCAGCAAGACCGATTTTGATTTCGGCACGCTTGAGCACCGCTTGCGCGAACTGGCATTCCTGAATTCCGGCGTTCGGATCATTCTGACCGACAAACGCGGGGTTGAGGATATTGTCGAAGAGCTGTTTTATGAAGGTGGCCTTGAGGCATTTGTCCGTTACCTGGACCGTGCGAAGCACCCGTTAATCGAAGACCCGATTTACATCCGGTCCGAACGCGACGGCATTACGGTTGAGGCCGCAATGTGGTGGAACGACAGCTACCATGAGCATGTGTTGTGTTTCACCAACAACATTCCGCAGCGCGACGGCGGCACACATCTGGCCGGGTTCCGCGGTGCGCTGACGCGTCAGGTCACGGGCTATGCTGAAGCAACCGGTTTGATGAAAAAGGAAAAGGTATCTTTGTCCGGCGATGATTGCCGGGAAGGCCTCACCTGTGTCTTGTCTGTGAAAGTGCCGGATCCGAAATTTTCCTCACAGACAAAAGACAAGCTGGTTTCATCGGAAGTTCGCCCTGTTGTTGAGAACCTGATTTCACAAACGCTGAGCGAATGGCTGGAAGAGAACCCTGCACCTGCAAGAACGATCGTTTCCAAGGTCGTTGAGGCGGCATCCGCACGCGAGGCTGCCCGCAAGGCCCGCGAACTGACCCGGCGCAAGGGCGCTCTCGATATCGCCTCCCTGCCCGGTAAACTGGCAGATTGCCAGGAACGGGACGCCTCCAAGGCCGAACTCTTCCTGGTGGAGGGTGACTCCGCGGGCGGCTCGGCCAAACAAGGCCGGCACAGGAAAAACCAGGCTGTTCTTCCGCTACGCGGCAAGATCCTCAATGTCGAACGCGCGCGCTTTGACAAAATGCTGTCTTCGAACGAAATCGGCACGCTGATCACTGCTCTTGGCACCGGGATCGGCAAGGAAGAGTTCAACCTGGAGAAACTTCGCTACCACAAGATCATCATCATGACTGATGCCGATGTGGATGGCGCCCATATCAGAACCTTGCTTCTGACATTCTTCTTCAGGCAAATGCCTGATCTGATTGAAAACGGCTACATCTATATCGCGCAACCACCACTCTACAAGGTCAAGCGCGGCCAGTCTGAGCAATACCTAAAAGATCAGCAGGCGCTGGAAGATTATCTGATTTCCCAGGGCCTGGACGATAGTTCGCTTACCCTTTCAGGCGGTGAGGTTCGCACTGGTCAGGATCTGCATTCAGTCGTGAACACCGCGCGTCACATTGCTGAAATCTTCGACGGCCTGCATTCACGCTACAATCGCGACGTGGTCGAACAGGCCGCGATTGCCGGTGCGCTGAACGCAGAGATCCTGGAAGATCATGCCAAGGCTGAAGAAGCCGCGGCCTACATTGCCCGCCGAATGGACATTCTGGCCGATGAATTTGAACGCGGCTGGACGGGTGAGGCAAGAGACGACGGCAGCCTCGTCTTCAAGCGAACCGTCCGCGGCGTTGAGGAAGCGGCCACGATTGATGCAGCCCTGCTTGGTTCTGCAGACGCCCGCCGTCTTGCAGCACATGCTGACCACCTTCATGAGATCTATGGCAAGGCCGCCATCTTACGCAAGAAAGACGTTCCAACGGAGATCCGCGGGCCACGGGCCCTGATGCAACAGGTCTACGCCTACGGTCAAAAAGGGATCTCACTGCAGCGATACAAAGGCCTCGGTGAGATGAACCCTGAACAGCTTTGGGAAACGACCCTCGATCCGAATGTGCGCTCCCTGCTGCAGGTGAAAGTGCGCGAAGCAGATGATGCTGACGACATTTTCACCAAGCTGATGGGAGATGAAGTCGAACCCAGGCGCGAGTTTATCCAGGACAACGCACTGGCGGTGGCAAACCTCGATATCTGATCCAGGTTCAACACCAAACACAAATTGGAAAAGAGCGGCGAATTCGCCGCTCTTTTTCGTTCATTCCTGGTCTTTGGCTTCTGGCGCGTGTTTCAACCAGGGTTCCGGTTTGCCAAAATAGAACCCCTGTGCCGCATCAATGTTCAGGTCTCGCAACAAATTGGCTTCCTCGGCAGTCCCCACATGTTTGGCCATGACCTTGATGCCAAGTTCATGTGCCGCCTTTACAAGACCGCTCAGGATCGCTGCCTTTGCAGGCTCCTCCACAACCTGTTGGGTCAAGCCGGCTTCCAGCTTGAGGCATTCGACCCGCAATCCCGTCAGCCGGGACAGGACCGGCCAATGCCCTGCAAAATCATCAAGTGCCGTTTGACAGCCCAACCCTGAAACAAATTTGAAGAATGACTCCACAGTGGCGGGGTCCCTGAGAAAATCTCTCTCGGCAATTTCCAGGCAGAGTTTTGATGCAAGTATCTGATTGCCGGACAAGCGATGAAATAGGCCGTCTCTAAAATTTGGATCGCGCGCAGACTCCGCCGAGACATTCATTGTTATGAGTGTTCGGGAGAAATTCTGCTCTGCAGCGTCGAGAACCCTGTCGAGGGTCCATGCATCGACTTGGGCCATGAAACCGTAGCGTTCGGCTGCTGAAATCCAGGCACGAGAGGACATCCCTGCAACGTGCTCACCCTGGAGACGCAAAAGCACCTCGATTCCGCACACCTTGTTCTGCTTCAGACAGCTGATCGGCATTGAATAGAGTGTCAGCTCATTACCATTGAAACTGCACGGCTCCGGTATTTCCACCAAGTCAGAATCTGGTGCCGGGTTGTCCCGGGACTGAACAACATGGATTTGAACTGACCGCCCCCCGACGCGTTTTCCCCGCAGACAGGCGCGATCAGCCAGGCCCAACAATGCCGCAGCATCGAATTTCCCAAGTAAAAACCCATTTTCGACATAGGCAACACCCACGGAACCGCCGATCGTAAACACCCTGTCTGCGACCTCAAGCCTTATCCGGTCAAAGCTCTCAAGGATTCTTCTGGCTACCTCCAACGCTGCCTCTTCGTTGGCAACAGGAAGCATGCAGGCAAATTCGTCGCCTCCAATACGGGCAGCTGTTCCGAATTCACCAAGTGTAAGTTTCAGGCATGCGGCAACACGCAATAGCATTTCGTCGCCGGCGTCATGTCCTCCAAGGTCGTTGACCTTCTTGAATTCATCCAGATCAACGTACAAAATCGCCAGACCTGCTTCCTCGTCAGCGGTCATGCGGTTCATTTCTCTGTTCAATGCCCTTGTAAAGGCTCGGCGATTTTCAAGACCGGTCAAAGCATCCTGATAGGCAAGACGCCGGTTTTCAGCCACTTCTTCAGGGCTATCCACATTGCGCCGAATGACAGCCAAACCTGGCTGGCGTCCACTCAAATCATCTGAACCGCTTGGAATTGGTACAAGGCGAACTTCGCATACCAGCCTGTCGTCCGTCTGTAACGACAACTCACAACCACCGCGTTCAGAAATATAGATTGTATTTGGTTGCCCGGGTTCACAACTGGCAAGAAGCTCGAGCAAGGAATTGAGATCCTGATCGGTGTTGACGACCTCAAGTAACATGATGGCCTTTTCCTCCATGCTCTCAGAACCGTCAAATACGAGAACATCGTCCGGGAAATTTTGCAGAAATCCCTTGTCACCAGCGGCCTCATCACTTGCTGGTTGTTGTGAACCCGGGTCTTCCTTTTCGCCTGCCGCTTCCAGTATTTCATTATTCAATTCGAATTGCGCCAGCACGGCCCTGCGTTCACCGGCCAGAGAAATGAAAGACGTGCAGATCAGGTGATGGCAAAATACTTCGCCAGATTGGAGGAATATTGCACCGCTTGCCTCTGCCGGAACACCGGCAAAGGCCGCCGAAAGAACAGCCTCACATCTCCTCCAGCTCGTCCCGGAAAACAGGCCTTCCAGGTTTGCCGGCAATGCCTCCACACCCAAGGCAGCGCACGCCGCATCAAAAAGTTCATTATGAACAAGAATGCTGCCATCCTGCGCAATATAGGCAGCGGCGTGCGGCAATACTTCCAACAAGGAGGTATGAAATCCTGCAAATGAGTTTGCTCCGGCACCGCCGGGTCGCTCCCGCCGGTTACGCATAATCCGATGACTTACTTGCACCAGACCGACCTTTCAAAAACAACGAAAAAAGCGCCGACTCAAAACAATAAAACGCGCCTTACTATCTAAAAATCACTACTACCACAGTTCTCCTTAAAATTGCGGAGGATTAAAACTACCCACAAGTCTTAAAATTCACATAGTTAATAGTTGTTAATCTTGCAATACTGAAGTTTTTTAAAATTTTATCTATTCACTAAACGGTTTATACATTCACTCCACTCTTCGTCATAATTTCATCATGCGGTTGATTTATGCGCCGGTTGATGCACCGAATTTGCGCAGCAGAGCATCGGTTTCAACAATTAGAATTCCGAGGACAAAATGCGTCACCTGAACGGACCGTCAAAGCTTTTCAAGACCACTTTCACGCTTCTTGCCGTCTTGTGCCTTGCCGGCACTGCGAGCGCGTCCACAGACACATTTCAGCAATGTGGAAAGGCCTCCTGGTATAAATTGCGGGGCATGACTGCAAGCGGTGAAAAGGCGGATCCCAACCAATTGACCGCGGCCCACCGAACGCTTCCATTTGGATCTCTGGTGGACGTCACAAATCTATCTAACGGAAAAACCGTTACGGTTCGTATCAACGATAGAGGGCCCTATTCCAAAGGGCGCGTGATCGACGTGACGCTGGCAGCGGCGAAAAAGCTTGGCTTCGTCAACAAGGGCGTAACGCGCGTTCGAGTCTCAGGCTCCGAACCGGAAAGCGGTACGCGCAAATCGAATAACTGTCAGTAGAAACACGCATTTTTCGAAAATTCATTTCATTCGAAAGTGCGAAAACCAATCAAACGAAAATGTTTGAAACGTCGAAATCCACGGAATTTGGCTATTTTCGTATATTCGCATCTGACTCAGTATGAATAACGATCAGTCGCATAACAGTGAATCAAAAAATAAAATATTTTACGGTAATGACATTCGTTGAAGATGCCGCTAGAGTTGCCGCCGTGGTCGATGGGGCCACGTGCACAGTAACTTTATTCGCGCAGTCTTACTGACTGCGCGTTTTTTTTGTTCCGGTTGAAATCCTCAGGTTTTTCGACCCCAAATTGCGAAATCGGCTTGTGAGCGAACCCAAGGTTCCAGTCTGTTTGAATTGCCCTTGGTCCGGAAACTTCGCTCTACAGCAACGCGAACTCCCATGGCGTTAAACCTCATGGCCAAGCGCGTCTGTTACAGGGCTATCTTCTGCCGCAGCGGCCATTTACGACTGCCGGACCTGAATGGCGCTGTATTGCTTTCTGAATTGCCTGATACAGGCAAAGCGCTTGCGCAACGGAACTGCCTGCATTACTTGTCCAAAATCTCAAAAAGCGATTGCCCACTGCAGCCGTATCTAGTATCAGACCCCTCTATCCGCCGCGCGATACAACCAGCGGCCGACTGTGCACCCGTAGCTCAGCTGGATAGAGCGCTGCCCTCCGAAGGCAGAGGTCACAGGTTCGAATCCTGTCGGGTGCGCCATAAAAAATCAAGTCTTCTCAATGACTTGGTCTTATGGCACCCCAGCCGAAAAGTTTCCGAAAATCGATCTGTCACACTGGTGTCACAGTGACGGAGAGAACGATGGCGACCATTCGTAAACGGGGTCGAACTTGGCAAGCACAGGTAAGGCGGCAAGGACATCCGCCAATCACGAAATCATTCCAGCAGAAATCAGACGCTCAGCAGTGGGCAAAGGAGATGGAAGTCAGTCTTCAAAGGGGAGACGCGGGGATTATCGTACAGAAACAAACTTCAGTACCCCTGTCCGACCTGCTTTTTCGTTATCAGGAGGAGATCACTCCCCGGAAGCGTGGCGCAACGGCGGAGCGGTACCGGCTGCGGATACTCCTGCGTCACGAGATCGCAAAGATCCCTATCAGCAAGCTCTCATCCTCGGCTGTGGCCCGATACAGGGACGAGCGCCTTCAGGTAGTCAGTTCTTCAAGCGTAAGGCGGGAGTTGGTGATCCTACGGCATTGCCTGGAGATTGCCCGTAAGGAATGGGAAGCACCGCTCAAGGAAAACCCGGTCCACAACATCCAGGTTCCCTCTGATGGTAAGGCTCGGGAAAGGCGGCTTACCGAAGACGAACTGAAGGTGCTTCTGGTAGCGGCGGATGGATGCCGGAACACCTATGTCAAACCGGTCATACAGTTCGCCCTGGAGACCGGTATGAGGCGGGGTGAGATCCTCGGACAGGTGTGGAAAAACATCGATCTGAAAGCCCGAACCGCTGTTATCCAACAGACCAAGAACGGACACGCAAGAACAGTACCCTTGTCCGGGGCTGCAGTGAATGTTCTGGAGGCATTGCCGGATCGTGATGGAACTGTTTTTCCGATATCGTCCAACGCGCTGCGGAAATCCTGGGAACGGGTGAAGGAAAGGGCTCAACTCCGAGACTTGAGGTTCCATGATCTCCGCCATGAGGCCGTAAGCCGGTTCTTTGAGTTGGGCTTGAACGTCCCCGAAGTCGCACTGATCAGCGGACACAGAGACCCGAGGATGCTCTTCCGATATACGCACCCGAAACCCACAGAGATCGCAATGAAGCTTGCGTAAGTCGCAAGGACTTCGCACCACTCACAATCAGAGACAAGTGCGGTGACGTTGAGCAGAAGACTGAATAGCCCCTGGATTTGTAGACGCTTTCTTTCCTAAATTTGAGGCAAGGAGGCCATAGTGGGCAATTCTAGTTTTAGTGACGATTTCAAGCGTGATGCAGTAGCGCAAATCACCGAGCGGGGTTATCCGGTTGCGGAGGTTTCGAAGCGACTTGGTGTCAGTCCGCATTCGCTTTACGCCTGGAAGAAGAAGTTCTCTAAATCCGCGGGTCCTGGTGAGAGTGATCAGACCGCAGAGATCCGACGGCTGAAGCAGGAGTTGGCACGGGTTACTGAGGAACGCGATATTTTAAAAAAGGCAACCGCGTACTTCGCCAAGGATGCAAAATGAGGTACGCATTCGTCGCCGAGCATCGCCCGCAGTTTTCGGTGCGGGCGATGTGTCGCTGCCTACGCATCCATCCGAGCGGCTTCTACGCTTGGCTCAAGAACCCGCTGAGCAAGAGGGCCCGGGAAGATGCTCGCCAGACCGAACTCATCGAGAAAGCCTGGCAGGACAGCGGCAAGGTGTATGGCTACCGCAAACTGCATGATGACTTGCTGGATCAGGGCGAGACATGTTGTCCAAACCGCGTCGCAAGGCTGACCAAGCTGGCGGGGATCAAGGCCCAGATCGGCTACAAGCACCGGCCGGGCAGCTATGGTGGCAAGCCGTCTGTGGTCGTCGACAACACGTTAGACCGGCAGTTCGATGTGGAGGCGCGCGACATGGTCTGGGTGACAGACATCACCTACATCAGAACGCTGGAAGGTTTCGCCTATCTGGCCGTCGTGATCGACCTCTACTCGCGTCGCGTGGTCGGCTGGTCCATGCAGAGCCGCCAGACGACAGACGTTGTCCTCCAGGCATTACTGATGGCCGTGTGGCGCAGGAAGCCGAAGCGCACGGTATTGATCCACTCGGATCAAGGCTCCCAGTTCACCAGCATGGATTGGGCGTCATTCCTTAAAGCTCACAATCTGTCACATTCGATGAGCCGACGCGGGAACTGTCATGACAATGCAGTGGCGGAGAGCTTCTTCAACCTGCTCAAGCGCGAACGCATAAGGCGTCGAACCTACAAGACTCGCGCCGAGGCCCGGCAAGACGTATTCGACTACATCGAGATGTTCTACAATCCGAAACGCAAGCACGTCAGAAACGGGATGCTGTCACCCGTCGAGTTCGAACGGCAGCAGAAAATGAGAACCGAGGGTGTCTAGAAAACTCGGGGCTATTCACTCCTAGGCTTAGACGATCCGATAACCGCAGACCCCTTAGGTGATTGGTTCACCTTCGAGAAAGGCGCGTCTAAGACAAGCGGAGGAGAAGGCTGGGCCGATGTCTGGCGCAAGAACTGTTTCGCTTGGGAATACAAGGGCAAGAGGGCCAACCTCGACAAAGCCTTTGACCAGTTGCTCCAATACGCCATTGCACTGGAAAACCCGCCACTGCTGATTGTGTCCGACATGGATATCATCCGGGTCCATACCAACTGGACAAACACGGTTCAGAACGTCCACACGATCCCGCTTGATGACCTGACCGACGCCTCAAACCGCGAGCTATTGCGAAACGCCTTCGTTGATCCCGAAAAGCTCAAGCCGGTTAAAACCCGGCAACTGGTCACGGAACAGGCTGCTCAAAACTTTGCCAGTATGGCCCAGCGTCTCAGAGGCAGAGGTCACGAGCCGCACAATGTTGCCCATTTTATCAACCGGCTGGTCTTTTGCATGTTTGCCGAAGACGTGAGTTTGCTTCCGGACAAGATGTTCGAGCGGATGATCAAAGCCGCTCAGCCAAAGCCCGAGACTTTCGCAGTTCATGCCAAAAGCCTTTTTGCTGCGATGAAAACTGGCGGCCTTGTCGGCTTTGAGGCAGTCGCCTGGTTCAATGGTGGCCTATTCGACAGTGATGATGTCTTGCCGTTGGAAGCAGATGATCTGGATGACCTGATCCGCGCAGCAAAGCTTGATTGGTCGGATATTGATCCGTCAATTCTCGGCACATTGTTTGAGCGCGGATTGGACCCAGCAAAACGTAGCCAGCTTGGTGCGCATTACACAGACCGCGAAAAGATCATGCAGATTGTCAATCCGGTAATTGTCGAACCGCTTCTGGCTGAATGGGCTGAAGTGAGGGCACAGATCGAGGCGCTGATCGACAAAGCCCCGAAACAAACGAAAGAAAAGCTGTTGCGCGGCAGGGGGTTGGCCGCACGCACACGGGCGCTGGACAAGGCGGAAAAGCTGCACCTTGGTTTTATTACACGGCTCAAGAATTTCCGGGCCCTGGATCCGGCCTGTGGTTCGGGCAACTTTCTTTATATCTCTTTGCTTGAGCTCAAGAATATAGAGCACCGGGTAAATCTGGAAGCCGAGGCGCTGGGCCTGCCACGGGGATTTCCTCAAGTTGGTCCGGAGGTTGTGCTCGGGATTGAGCTCAGTGCCTATGCGGCGGAATTGGCGAGGGTGTCTGTCTGGGTAGGTGAAATCCAGTGGATGCGTCGAAACGGCTTCGAAGCTGCTAGAAACCCGATTTTGCGAACGCTTAACACTATTGAAAACCGCGATGCAATTTTGAATGAGGACGGGACACAGGCAGACTGGCCAAAGGCAGATGTGGTCATCGGGAACCCACCGTTCTTGGGCGCGAGCCGGATGATTGCCGAGCTCGGAGAAGTGTATGTCAATCAACTTAGAAAAGCCTGGCGGACGAGTGTTCCAGGGTTTGCGGATCTGGTTTGCTACTGGTTTGCTAAAGCATGGTCCCAGATGCTTTCCGACAATCTCCATCGTGCGGGAATGGTCTCAACCAATTCCATTCGAGGTGGAGCAAACCGTAAGGTGCTTGATCCAATAGTCTCTAAGGGACGAATTCTAGAGGCTTGGGCAGATGAAGAATGGACCGTTGAGGGTGCGGCGGTCCGAGTTTCGCTAATTTGCTTTGACATGCTTTCTAGCGACGGCGCGCGACTAAACGGGACAGCAACAAAGAAAATTTTTTCAGACCTTACAGGCAAACTTGGATCTATTGATCTGACCAAGGCCAAGCGCCTGTCTCAAAACTCTAACACTGCTTATCTAGGGACGAAAAAGGGTGGCCCATTTGATCTCCCATCTTCTCTTGCGCGAACCATGCTCACCTCGCCTTCCAATCCTAACGGTGAGAAAAACTCTGCAGTCTTGCATAGAAGGTATACAGGTACTGACCTTGCAAGACGACCAGAAGACCGATGGATCATAGACTTTGGACACGGCGTTGCTGAAACGGATGCTATGCTATTTGAACTTCCTTTTGGCTACGTGGTGGAAAACGTAAAACCAATCAGGGACAAAAATAGGCGCGAAGCAAGGCGGCGTAATTTCTGGTTACACTCTGAAACTGCACCGGGCTTACGAAATGCGATAGTTGGGCTTAGCCGCTTCATTGGAACCGCTCGCGTTTCCAAGTTTCGCCTTTTTAGTTGGTTAGAGAATAGTGCATCCGTTGACGATGGAGCAATCGCTATTGCCCGCGACGACGACACTACCTTTGGCATTCTGCATTCCAGCTTCCACGAACTCTGGGCGCTACGCCTGGGCACATTCCTAGGCGTGGGCAACGACCCACGCTACACCCCCTCCACAACTTTCGAAACCTTCCCCTTCCCAGAGGGCTTGACCCCAAACGTCTCCGCCGCCGATTACGCCGATGACCCCGGCGCTGTCAAAATCGCCACTGCTGCTGCGCGATTGAACGAGTTGCGGGAAAACTGGCTCAACCCCGCCGATCTGGTGGAGCGGGTGCCAGAGGTCGTGTCGGGGTATCCAGACCGCATTCTGCCGAAGGACGATGTGGCGGCAAAGGAACTCAAGAAACGGACCCTCACCAATCTCTACAATGCCCGCCCGGCATGGTTGGACCACGCCCACAAGGCGCTGGATGAGGCGGTAGCAGAAGCCTATGGCTGGGGTGATGATTTTCGCAATGGCAAACTGACCGAAGATGAGATTTTGGCACGGTTGTTCAAACTAAATCAGGAGCGCGCACAAGCCGAAGCCAAGTCAACTGCGAGAAAGGTCAAACCGAAAGTGGAGAGGAAAAGAAAAAGCCAGTTTAGTTCCAGCGGTGGTCCATTGTCGGAGGCTTTGCGCTCCATTCTGAAGGGGCAAGAATGACGCGACGCTTCACTATAGAGCCGACAGGCATGCCGGATCTTCCGGGCATGATGCTGGCGACGATTGAGGCCCTGAAACAGATCGGCGGTTCGGCGTCCATTCAGGAGCTGGAAGAAAAAGTCATCGAGATCGAAGGGTTGTCTGAGGAAGAGCAGTCCTACACCCAGCCCGGTGACGATCCGAGAACCCGCGTCGCCTATTTCCTGGCCTGGGCACGCACCTATCTGAAGCGCGGCGGGGCGTTGGAAAATTCATCTCGCGGCATCTGGGCGCTCACCGATGATGGCGAGGCTATCATTAGCAGGGAGCAGACCGAAACCATTCATAAAAAGGTTCTTGAGGAGGAGCGCGAGCGGGCCAAGGCCAAGCGCAAGGATAAGTTGGAGAAGGAAGCTGCGCGCAAGGCAAAACGTCAAGCCGCCCCGAATCAGATCGAGTTGGAGCCGGAAGAAGACAATGGCGGCGCGGCGGACTGGAAGGTCAGGCTTCTGGAAGTCATACGCGCCATGGACCCGGCCGCTTTCGAGCGCCTGTCTCAGAGGCTCCTCAGGGAAGCCGGGTTCATCAAAGTGGAAGTGCGCGGCAAAACCGGCGATGGCGGCATCGATGGCGTCGGAGTACTGCGGGTCAATTTGGTTTCGTTTCAGGTCTATTTTCAATGTAAGCGCTGGAAGGGCAGTGTCGGTTCGAAGGAAATCCGCGACTTTCGCGGCGCCCTGCAGGGCCGTGCCGACAAGGGCCTGTTCATCACCACGGGAACCTTCACCAGTCAGTCCTCCGAGGAAGCCACCCGAGACGGTGCCATTGCCATCGACCTTATCGACGGCGACCGTCTTTGCGAACTGTTGAAGCAATATGATCTGGGCGTGAAAACACAGATGATCGAGGAGGTGACCATCAACGACGGGTGGTTCGATGGCGTTTGATGATTGTTGTGAATATAATATGTTGGTCTTTTTGTTGGTCTTTTGAAAATCGAATTTATATATATTAATTTAAAACAATTACTTATAAGGAAAATCACATGCCTCTCCTGGCACCAAATTCCGATCTCAGACAATCCAGTTCAGTCTGATTTCCTCGAAAAAGCTCCGGTTCGCCGGGGCTTTTTTCGTGTCGGGTGTCGGAAGTTATCTAGCGGGCCCGTTGGTATCCGCGGCATTTATTGGGCTCTTCACCGTTGCCGGGTCAACAAGTGCCTCTGGCAGACGCCGAGATCAGCAGTTATCCGGGGATCAAACCACAAAGGTCCTGAGAATATCCAGGTCTGTAAACCGCTTCGGCGCCTTCAATGCCATATTGAAACGTGCCAATACGGGCACGGTTTCAGAGGGTAAGACAAATACGTGGGCCAAACAGGCCACAAGCATTGTGAGCGCCATTACGAAAAATGACTGCCCAGGGCTTGGGTCGTGCCTGACAATGTAAGGGCGCGTGAAATCGCTGGGGCCTAGGAAAATTTCAATCCCATAGCCCCGCTATCTATTTCAATTTGCTTCAGGAGCGACGCGCTTTGCGGGCGGCGTAGCGCCGGTCGCGCTCGGCTTTGCGAGCGGCTTCGTCTTCAAGGACGCGCGCAATGCGGCTCTTTTCAGCTAACTCACGTGCTTCGACTTCGGCTTTTGCAGCAGCGGCCTCGGCAGCCTCACGCTCTGCGATCTCAGCAGCAATACGGTTTTGTTCTTCGAGTTTTGCCTGTTTGCGTTCGGAGCGGCGCGCTTCCCTGGCTTCAGCAACTGCAATGCGCTCTGCCTGCTTGGCCTCACGGTCCGGCTCAGCAGCCTCTTTGGCAGCACGAAAGGCCTTGAGAAGATTCGCTTTTGCGTCAGCAGCACTGCTGCGACGGTCGGAGTGTGAATTGTTTTTGATATCTCTCAAATCTCTAATCCAGTTGAAGTTTTCTACTGACCAGTTCGGGCTTTCTGACCTGGTTCAAAACGGGCTTACTGCAGCCTTGATATTTTTTGCAATACCTTGGCATGACGGGCCTCCGCAATCTCAAGGTACTTTCGTTGCGCGCAACCACTATCGGGTCGAGCTGTTTGAACGCTCGTTCGTTAGTGGAGAATTGTGGCATCGTCTTGCAAAAGAAAATGTAGGCCTTCTGTCGCGACTTACCGCAATTTTCAGGCTATAGCAATCCATGCTTGGGTCTTCGCCAAGCGAGCGGCAATAAAATGGTCAGGAGGAAATTTGCCTGATTTGCGCGGTCTGCTGTTCTCAGCGGTACCAATACACTCGCGGCTGAGATTGACTATGCCATCATGGTCGCTTTGCCTCAATAACGGGAAAGAAAGCGACTGCAAATTCAGAGGAATTCAGTATTTCGCTGCGACCGGTATTGCGCACTTCCCACGGCTTATTGAACCGCGAGTAAAATCTGTATCGAACGTGTCGAAAACCAAAGTTATTTTCTGAAAAGGCCCTGCAAACGTTCGATCAAGCGTGATTGTATATGTAGGAATTTCGGAACAGGCTTGTCGTTGAACGCGATCTTGCGAATATACTTTGGCACTTCCCAAACAGCAGTAGTTCCGGCAGGGAAAAACAGACTGACACCTGGTTCGCCTTTGTAAACCTTGCCGTTTTCGTCCGTAATCGTCACTTCACCCTCTACAAAAACGACAGATTCATCCCAGCCGTAGTACCAGTTGAACTTTCCGCTCGTGCAAGACCAATGACACATGTTGCCCCAGGCACGCGTGTGGGTTGCCAGCCTGTTGCATTTGGCTTGAGGCGCGCCCTCCAGAATCCATTCAGGCCGGATTGGCGCTGCTTCCAACGCGTTTTTGTCGAGCACATTCTGCGTGAACAGGCTGATAGACTGGTTGTCGAGATTGGTTGCTGGCGTGTGAAATCCCACATTGTTTCCCAAATCGCCGGCCAGAGATTGTCGTTTGCTCGTATCTTCTGTGTAAGCCATTCGACCCATCCATGTCGTAAAGCCTGACTACTACAACTGGTGATCTTGAAGTGATGTTAATTCTGGTCGAGAGAGGAAAGAATTTCCATTCATTCTGGTTGATTTTCAGTGTGAAGGTTAACTCGGAGTAAACGCTCAGATTTGAACGCACACTTGCCTTGGTCGCTCATGCGATCGTCCCAAACTCCCTACCGTGCGCCGGGTTGTTGCGATTGCAATTTCTTGATGCAGTCTTCGGGTTTCTATCCGGTAGGTTTTAGATGGTGGTGCACATGTTCTCGAATTTCTGCTACTAATCCTGCCGTGTCACCGCACAAGCCTCTGTGACGCCTTGCAGATATCGGCGAATGCCATAGCAAAGGGGTGAACTGAAGTCCCAGGCAATCTTTGGACAAATCGGCTGAAACCGTGTGGCCAACTCAGCCAACGCTGCCATACAGCAATCCAAGGCGTTCGACGGTCCATAACGCCGCAATTGCAATGCAGAAGGCCGCGGTTCCAGTCTGTGCGACCCGCCAGACTTTGATGTTCCAACGCTGGAGGAGCCAGAACAGTGGCCAGATGGCCAGGACGATTGCCAATTGACCAACCTCGACGCCGACATTGAAGGCCAGCAGACTTTGCCAGATATCTGGTGACGTGACCTTTAGGATGTTCTGCAGGACGAATGAAAACCCGAGGCCATGCAAGAGCCCGATTGCGCAGGTCACAAGGAAAATGGACCACTCGCTTCGCCCTCCAACCGTCGTAGGCCGGATTGCGATTACCGCAGCATAGATGATGGAAAGGGCGATCCCGGTCTCAATTGCGGGCACAAACCATGCCCCGGCTGGGACATATCCAAAGAAACCTGCTGCAAGGGTCACGCTGTGGCCGAGCGTGAAACCCGTCACGCGGGCCAGGAGGCTCCGCAAGGTTGATGCGCCGATGACCAGGCAAACAACGAACAGGACGTGATCGAGACCCTCCAGGATATGGCGGATGCCTTCCATCACAAATGTGCCTATCGCGGACAAAGTGGAACGCGATATTTCGATGGGATCATGCATCAGGCCTCTTGAGCGAAAGACCTTTGCGCCGCCAGGACCGTAATCAAGAACCAGGTTGGCGGTTTTCTCCTGCCCCGGCAGCCCCGGATCCAGATTGCTTGACACAGCATATGAATTCACCGGCGTCCCGGTGTTGTACTGCAGGATCACGTCAACGACGGCGTCACCCACGTAAAGCGGCGGGCCATTTTCCGGCAACGTTGATGCATTTTCGAACGATGCATGCGCTTCATCGCGTGTGGCGAACGCAGGCTGCGAGCCCACGCGGTAAAGGCGCAGCTGATCCACCGTTCCTGAAAGCCGCTCGCCATTTGTTGTGAAGGCGAAGCCGGCCTCCGCCAGGTCGCCCAGCCCAAGCGGATTTGCTCTCAATTGATCGAAGTCCACATAGTGCGTCAGTGCACCGTCTTCCAATCCGTTCGAGGTGAAGGGCGCGGGGTCCGGCAGTCCATTCTCGCCTGCTGGCCCAACCTTGTCAGCCACCAGGTAGGGCATTGGTGTGCGCAGGTAGACCCGAAATCCATCTGCCAGGTGTTCGATATGCAGAATGCGGACGTTCAGATTGAGTAAAAAATGCGCGCTCGCTGACACCGCCATGAATGACAGAACGATTGCGAGAATGGCGGTGCTCGCAGTGATGGACCGGACGTGTCTTTTGTTCTGAATAACGCCGGTTCCCTGTGTCAGTTCAACTGCTTTGCGTCAACGACGGTGATTGCCGCCAGTTTCCAATCATCGGCGTCTTCGTTCAATTCGACCAACGCCCGATAGGAAACCTTGCGCTTGTGATTGTGCCCCCAATGCCCGGCACTGGCGTTCACAGTCCATGATGCAATGGCTTGAAACCCGTTGCCACGATCCAGCGGGCGCACGTCCTGCAGCGTTACGTCCTGCACCGTATCGACACGTGCCAATCCGCCGCCGGCAACGCGGATTGCAAGTGCACGATCAAGTTCATCTGTAACGTCCCCAATGGTCCCGCCCGATACGACAGCAGTCAGTTCCGCGTCTCTGCGCTCCCGAATGGTTTCAAGATTGGCAGTGTTAACGTTATCCAGCACGGCCGCGAAAATACGTGACGCGGTTTCCGGGTCAGGCAGGCGGTCAAAGGGATTATCAACGCTGACAGTGGCGCTGGACGCACTCAAAACAGCAACAATGATCCCGACGCCTGCACTGCTTAAAAGCACGATACGACCGGTTCGCTGCTGCCTTGTCGCAAGCACCGCGGCGATCAATGCAGCCAGGGCAAGTCCAATCGATAGAAGGGGAACTGCAAATGTGTTTTGAACCGGCACATGAACAGTCGTCACCACCGGTTCCTCATAGGTCTGGAGGTAGTTTTTCCAGGTGAATTCCGGGGCGTCTGGCGAAATCAGGTTCAGGAACGGCCCTGCCGGATCGGTTGCCGTTGCCTGAATGCTTGCCTGCCTTTCATTGAACAGTTCCCAATCAACGCTCACATTCTGCGGGAGCGCGGGTACAGGGAAGGACAGAATGACCCCCAAAATGGCGTTTGGTAAATCGAGTTCGTCACCAGCTTCGGCAATTTGAAGCCCTGATGAAGAAACAGTCAAAAATTCGGCGCGACTGGAACCGACATCGACTGGTTCTCCGTCAATCGTGACAGGATTGACGGAGGCAAAATAGGCAAGGGCCGCGGCCTTGATCGTCTCCTGTGCTGATGCATCAAGGACGTTGGCACCGTCCAGATCGAATTCCATCCAGTCCTGAAGATCCCGAACCCGGATCAATGTCTCATGGCGCACTTCGCGCGGCTCGACATAAAGAAAAGTCATCAGTGCTGAGGCGTGGTGCCGCTTCAGGTTCTTGTTGTCAAACCGCGTGTACCAGGGGTCCTCCCAGTCCAGTCTCAGTGTTTCCGGACCACTGAGATACCGAAAATCGATGACTGCGACCGTTTCGTGAAATGCAACGAATCCGATGCTGACTTCCGGTGTGCCATTCGGTTTCAAAGGGGGAATGAATTGAAGACGGTCTGGCCGCGTTTCAAATGGATATTTAAGCTCGACGTAAAAGACCCTGTCGTCCTCCGGCGGTTCGGGCGTGGGAAGTTGCGTCAGTGTGTTTCTGGACGACGAAAGAGCCATTTTACGGTCTTTCCTTCGTCTTGGTTCAGCAACCAGCAACTCGGCTGTCAGCTTGTTACCATCGGCCAGGACTTGAAATTTCTGATTTGAGAAGGTGCGTAGCCTTTCGGCCATCGGTGGACGCGCCGTTGTGTCATAGTTCAGGAAATCGTCAGGAAGTATCTCGCGGAATGTCGCCAGATCGCCGATATAGATTTCCAGCGACACATAAACACCGTCTTCGCGAACATTGATTTCCGCGATATTCGGTGCGACTGCAGCACCGTTCAGAGGTGTCAGATCGGCAATTGCAGACAGTGGCAAGAGCCAAACGAATAACGCCAGGACCCAAGACGCCAACGTCCAATTCAAAAAAAATCCAGGAGACAACTGGCACAAGTGGCATCGGCCAACGCGTCGACCAGCTTTACATTTTGATCCACTCGAAACAGACAGAACACCCTTGGTCGGGATCAAAGGCAAATCCTCAAATACGGTAAAGCAGTCGCAAGTGTTCTCATCGCAAAAGTCGGTGAAGTATCGTCGGCGGGCAAGAACTTACCTCGCCAGCGCCGACGAACCGGTCACTCGTCTCCTGGATATGGGAATTTCTGCCCCAGTGCGTCTTCGGCTTCCTTGTAAACACCACGAAGCGCATCATCGACTCCATCCCAACGCCCACCGATGATGAACTCGGAATAGGTGAGTGCATCCATAGGCACGCCTGTTGCTTCGCTGTATTTCTGCCGGTCCGGGTCGCCGCCTGGTGGTTCGGCTTTTCCGGCAAGCGGCGGCGCCCACGTGTGCTCGTCGACAATGGCCATGCGCACGCGCATGTCGTCCTTGGTGATGTTCCAAACCATGAAATCTTCGGCCAGGCTCAGCGGTCCATCATAGGTGCTGCGAATACGGTCGTTGATTGCTGCGGTCGTGTCGAAATCCTTGAAGAAATGGTAAGCCACTGCCATACGGGGTTTGATTTCCGACATGACTTTGCCGAAAGCCTCGGGCGCCGTATGGATCTGGGTGCCGACAAGCAGGGCCTGTTCCGGCGTGAATTTCATCTTTTTAACCAGATCGGGGACCGCGACGAAACATTCGTGGATCGCGATATCCGCATCCTTGGCATACTTGTTGAACCACTTGTTCGGATAAGTATCGGAACCGAAAACGAACTTCAGATCGTTCCATTCCAGCGCGAAACTCACCGGCCCGTCGAGCGAATGAATTGCCGGAAAAGACCGGATGGTAACGCCATTCTCATCGTATATGACTTCGTTTTCAGCCTTGTAGTCGAATTCGGTAGTTTCGATGTGATAGCCGCGGGCGTCCGTCAGACCTACCCTTCCGGCCAGATCCCAGGTCAGCATCTCCTGCATTTTTTGAACTGCATAGGCGGTTCCGAGTTCGGGGGCAGGACCGTTCGGGCCCCATACCCGCAGTGGCCTCTGGCGTCCCATAAGCGCCCCACCGATGAACATTTCTGGCAAGCCGCCGAAATGGTCTGCGTGAAGATGGCCTATGAAGATCTTGTCCAGAAAGTCATATGGAATTTGCAGGGACGAGATCCGCTCAGGCGACCCTGTTCCTACATCGAACAGAAACTTGTCGCCATTGCCAAGTTCGACAAGGAAACAAGCTGCGGCCTGCGCCGCTCGCGTTGTCGGCATGCCCGTACCGCAGGCGATCACCCGCATTTCGTCCGGTTTCAAATCTTCAGTATTTGGAAAATAAAAATCTCTTTCAGTCGGCGCCTTTGTTGGTGACACCAAAGGTTCCTGCGCACTCAGCTGCGCTGGCATGCCAGCTACTAGAGCAGCCAAGGCAGCTGCTGCCAGCAACCGGACGCCCCCCCACTTGCTGTACTTTGCCTCTTTGGTATGCGGACATTCATCCATGTCAGTCTCCCTGAGCCTGCAAGTCTTACCTAGGAGGCTAGCATTGACTTTGCGTCAGTGTCTAATTCTTTCCAGCAAGGCGAAAACCGATAGCGGAACCGCGTTGACCGGATCTAAAAGTGATAACGGTTCTTGAATACCTATCTCGCCAGCTTCAATGTCGAGGCCTCTGCGCGGCTTAATTGTTCGCCTTGTTTGCGTTTCAGGAGCACTTCGCGGGCGCGGGTATATTGATCGTCCTGCCAGAAGATCAGGCAGCCGTTGCAACCTTTGCCACAACATCCTTCCGTCCCGACCCGATTGGTTTTGAATCGGCGGTCATCGGAGCTGTCTCCTATACTCTCAACAAGGTCGTCGCGGCGCCGGGTGTAGGCTTTGAGGTTGTCCTTGCCCGAAATTTCCAGCCCCTGGGTCAGCTTGTCAAATCGGACCCTGCTCCATTGCTCGTCGGTCAGGGCCCGTTCCTTGCGCAGCACCGAGAAAGCCGGGAAACGGGTGCGCAAGTCATCTATGTTTTCGTGGTCAAACAGCGTGAACGGCAGGCGAATGATCGTTTTGGTGCCGCCCTGGACGACCGTTACCCGTTCGCCGTTGTCCGTTTTTTCAAAGTCGTAGGCTCTGAGAAGAACAGTTTCGCGTGCAATCGGAGATACGAACTCCAGCACTTCGCCGGCGACCAGCTTGTTCTTCACCTGAACCAGAAACGCATCATCGGTGACATCCGTCACCACGCCTGCATATTCCCATTGTGCAAGCGAGGCCGTGTGCTCGTAGTCATGCGCATAATTGGTCAGGCGGCCGTCATGGAAAGCCAGCGTGTAGCCCCGGTTTCCAACCGCCTCCAACTCCCGCATATAGGGCTTCGGATCCCAGTTCTCCGGATCTGCATAATAATCGTCGATGGCCATGCGATAGGCGCGGGCCACAATGGCGCAGTAGTACTCAGACTTGCCGCGCCCTTCCACTTTCAGGCTGTCCACGCCAATGGCCAGATACTCATCGAGCTTCGGCATGATGCAAAGGTCTTTGGAGTTCAAAATGTAAGACCCCCGCGCATCTTCTTCGATGGGCATCAGTTCGCCCGGACGGCAGCCTTCTTCAAGCAGGAATTCAAACATGTCCGCGTTTTCATCGGTGATGTTGAGGTCCTGCACCGTGCCGTCCTTCATTCGCATGCGGAAGGTATAATTCCAGCGGCAGGAGTTGGCGCAATTGCCCTGGTTGGCACCTCGTTCAGCCATGAAATTCGACAACAGGCAACGCCCGGAATAGGTCATGCACATGGCGCCGTGCACAAAGGCTTCCAGCTTGATGTCTGGGCACATTTCGCGGATTTCCTTGAGTTCGGAAAAGGAAACCTCGCGGGCGAGGACGCAAAGGTCAGCTCCCTGATCCTGCCAGAACTTTACCGAAAGCCAGGAACAGATGTTGCTTTGCGTCGAGATGTGCAGGGGCAACTCGGGTGCACGTTCGCGCACGTATTGAAACACACCGGGGTCCGCGATGATCAGGCCGTCCGGTTTAACCTTGCGCACCGTGTCGATGTATTCATCGAGCTTGGGGATGTCCTTGTTGTGCGAGAAAAGGTTCAGTGTCAGATAGGCCCGGCGGTCGTGCTGATGGCAGAATTCCACCCCCTTGATCACGTCCTCCAGCGAGAATTCCGACTTTGTGCGCAAGGACATGTCCGGCGTGCCAAGGTAAACGGCATCGGCCCCGTAAAGGATCGCCAGTTTGAGTTTGCGCAAGTTGCCCGCAGGCATCAGCAATTCGGAGCGTTTTTGTGACATGAGACCGGCCAGTAAGAGTTTGTGGCCTTCTAGACGAGTGTCACGGCAAGCGAATTGATTTCAGTCACTGTGGAAACGCAAAAAAGAGCGGACGCTTGCCAGCGTCCGCTCTTTTTTTGGTGTCTAACCTGTGGTCCGATTGGTCTTAGCGATAGATCGCGGTTGGCAGCCACATGGAAAGTTCTGGAATGAATGTCAGGGCCAGCAGAACCAGGACCAGTGGAACCAGGAACGGAGCCGTTGCAGTGACGCATCGTTCGAAAGGAACGTCAGACACTTTGGAGAGAACGTAGAGCACGAGACCGACCGGAGGTGTCAGCAGACCAATCATCAGGTTGAGGATCAAGATGATGCCAAAATGGACGGGATCGACACCAACTGACACCGCGACAGGCAATAGCACCGGCGTCAGGATTGTGATCGCTGCTAGCGTTTCCATGAAACAGCCGACGAGCAACACGATCAGCATGATGATCAGGAGGATCGCGATCTTGCCATCAACAAAGGCGAGCAAATGTTCTGCGAACATCTGTGCAACCTCGTTGGCGGTCAGGATCCAGGCGAACATCGCAGACGCTGCCACGATTAACATGATAGAGGCGGTTGTTTCGACGGTGTCCATGGAAACGCGCAGCAGGCGTTTGGCGTCCAGCGTGCGGTAGACGAACAGCCCAAGAAATGTGGCATAGGCCACAGCAGCGATGGCCGCTTCAGTCGGTGTGAAAATGCCTGCCAGAATGCCGCCGACAATGATAATCGGCGTGAAGAGCGGCAACATGGCGTCCCGCAAACTGGCAAAGAACACCCCGAAGCGGAACTTGTCGTCACGCGGGTAATCTCTGAGCTTGGCATAGACCGCCACCATGATCATCAATGACATGGCCATGATGAGCCCGGGGATCAGTCCGGCTGCAAACAGCTGACCGATGGACGTATCGGCAATGACCCCATAGACAACCAGTGGCAGGGACGGGGGGATGATCGGACCAATAGTCGATGACGCCGCCGTAACACCGACTGAAAAGTCGGTATCATAGCCGGCCTTGCGCATCGCCTTGATTTCGATGTTTCCAAGTCCGCCTGCATCGGCAACAGCGGCGCCCGACATTCCAGCGAAAATGACGCTGGCGCCGACATTGACGTGTCCGAGGCCACCGTACATCCAGCCGACAGTTGCCCGCGCAAAGGTAAAGATACGTTCGGTGATACCTGCCGAATTCATCAGATGACCGGCCATGATGAAAAACGGTACCGCAATAAGGGGAAACGAATTGATGCCGTTGACCATGTTGTGAAGCACAATGACGTTCGGCAGGCCGTTTATCATTATGAAGGCCAACGACGAAACACCAAGCGCGACCGCAACCGGAGCGCCAGCAATAAGAAGCACGAACAACAGTGCAAACAGTATGATCAAACTCATTTTAGTACCGGTCCGTTTTACTTATTAATCAAGGGCTTCGTGCAAGGAATGCTCTTCGAGCTCACGAATGACATCTTCGGGTGATTGACGGATTTTTCTGATGAGCCATATCGCGGAATAGATCGCCATAAGCGCGAGAGCTCCGCATACGCACCAGTAGAGAAGGCTTTTGGGGATCTCGACGGAGGCCATCTTGGTACGTGTTTTGCCCGCCAGAATGACTGCCAGATACGAGAGATATCCGTAGAAGACGAAACAAAGCAGCTCCATGGCAACGGCAAGCCATTTGCCGACCGAGGGAGAGAGGTAGCGGTAGAAGAATTCCAGAAAAATATGTGTTCCCTTGCGTGTCACGGAGACGCCGCCAAGGAAGCCGACCACAATAAGCATGTAGCGGGCGATTTCCTCTGTCCAGGCAAGACTGTCGTTCAGGACGTAGCGCGTAAAAAACTGCAGAAATACGATGGCGGCCAAGGTCCAAAGAGCGAGAAGGCCGGGAATATCGATCAGTCCGAAATCGGAAATATCTGCTTCTTTTTCCGAGAAATCGATGGTGGGTGGAACCGCATCGCCGCTGCCTGATTCAGTTTCATACATCTTTTTCAGTACCTTCGCTTCGATGGCGATCTGGAACTCACGAGTCCGGCAAGGCCGGGCGTGCATATGTGGCACTCCCGGCCTTGCCCCTGGCCTTGTCAGTGAGCTGGATTAAAAGTCCAATTTCATGCGATCAGTCGCTCAAAGAGCTCCCAGACGCTCGAAATGATCCATGGTGTAAGGTACTTCTTCACCCGTCAGCATCGGCTTGACCGCGTCCTGAAAAGGCTGCTGATCAATTTCATTGACGGCGACACCCTGCTCGCGGAACCATGAAATCAGGTCCTGTTCAGCCTGGTAGATTTCTTCAGATACCTTCAGGGCCGCAGCGTCGAGCACCTCACGGACGACGGCTTCGTCGTCACCCAGACCCGACAATGCGGAATCCGATGCGATGACCAGAAGCGAGTTCAGGATATGTCCCGTCAGATTGATGTTGGACTGAACCTCATAGAACTTCTTGAACTTGATGGTCGGCAGTGGATTTTCCTGGGCATCGACAACACCCTGCTGCAACGCCAGGTACACTTCGGAAAAGGCCATCGGCGTCGGGTTTGCACCAACCGCATTCGGGAACATCAGCATGACCGGAGAGTTCGGCACGCGAATTTTCAGGTCCTTCATGTCTTCCGGAGACAGGATTGGCTTGTTGGAGGTCACATGGCGCTGGCCGTAATAGACCAGTCCGAGAACCTGGTTGCCGGTTGCTTCATGGTAGCCATCGGACAATTCACTGAACAGGTCGCTCTGGCGATATTTGAGCCAATGATCATAACCGCGCATGATGAACGGATAGTCAGAGATGGCGATTGGGCCATAGTAGCGCTCTACAAAGCTCGGACCGGTATAGATGATATCAACCGCGCCGATGCCAAGTCCTTCATTGATTTCGACTTCCTTGCCGAGTGAAGAAGCTGGAAACACCTTGATGTTGACGCGCCCGTCGGTCCGTTTTGAAATTTCATCTGCAGCCCACTCGGCAACCTGGTGGTAGCCGGAGCCGGTTTCATAAACGTGTGCCCACTTGAGATCGGCGGCTTGCGCAAACCCGGTTGTGGCGAGTGCTGTCACACTGACAGCGATCGCTGAGGCGATTGAACGTAAAGACATCAGTTTTCCTCCCAAGAAAACTCCCGGTTGACCGGGAAATTCAGATCAAACCAACCTGATCGTTGATCTCATCTAGTATATCTAATATACAAGTTAAAGAATTTCGCAAGCCCTGCTCGGGAAAAGGGTCTAAAACTTGAGGCGTATCCGAGGGGGAATCAGATGGGGCGACATGACTGAAACCGTTCAGCGGCCAAAAGAAGCCAGACGGAAAAAACGTGCACCAAATACGCCGCCAACGGCTCAGGTACGTTTTCCAGTTGGCGGAGCCAAAACGCTCGCAGAAGTTCAATACCAGAGACTGCTGGATCGCATCACGACAATGGAATTGCCGCCGGGGGCTGCAATCTCGGAACCGGATCTTGCGAGCGAGGCAGGGGTAAGCCGCACGCCTGTTCGCGAAGCGGTTCAGCGCCTCGCGCGTGAAGGTCTGGTTGAAGTTGTTCCCAAGTCAGGCACATTTGTTGCCAGAATCCCTGTTTCTGCCTTGCCGGAAGCGGTCATTGCCAGACGCGCGCTTGAGTGCATGACTGCACGTGCTGCCGCGCAGTTTGCAACGCGCAGTCAGGTACTCTCTCTAAGGGCTGTACTGGAAGAGCACTCGGAACTTGCAGAAATTGGCGACCGCGAGAAATTTCACAAATCGGATGAAAAGTTTCACGAACTCGTCGCAACAGTTGGGCGCTTGCCGGGACTATGGCGATTGGTGCAGCAGGTTAAACTGCAATTGGACAGATTCCGGCGCCTTACGCTTCCTGAAGCTGGCAGGCTTCAGCTGATCATCAAGGAACACACCGCTGTTGTCGATGCAATCCAGGCCAGGGACCCGGATGCTGCGGGCGCGGCGGTCGAAAAGCATCTGTCGGGTCTGCAGCTCCACATAGAAACCGTCGTGGCCGCGCATCCCGACTATTTCATTTATGACGCGGACCCGACTGATCTCTTGAAAATCTAGTTACCGGCGCTTGTTCGACATTTCAAACACATCCCCAACTTGGAGTTCCCGAAAGATCATGGATATTCGTCAGGTGTGCAGCCCTCAGGAGACCAGGGGTTTCGATACCGGTCAGTTGAGAGGAAATTATTTGGTCAGTGACCTGTTCGCGCAGGGGCAGATCAACATGACATACAGCCATCTTGACCGGACAATCGTTGGTGGTGCTGTTCCAATGGAGGCTGCACTGGAATTGAAATCGAGCAAACAGGTCGGTTCGCCAAAATTCCTCGACCGGCGCGAAATCGGGATCATCAATATCGGTTCGTTGGGCAAGATAACGGCTGATGGTTCGACGTATGATCTGGCACCGCGCGAATGCCTATATTTGCCCATGGGTACCAAACAGGTCTGCTTTGTGAGCGATGATGGAAACAACCCGGCACGGTTTTATTTCATCAGCACGCCAGCGCATCATGCTCATCCGCCAATGAAGATTACCGAGGATCAGGCAAATCGGCTGGAACTTGGAACAGCTTCGGATGCCAACATCCGTATCCTGCGCCAGTACATTCATCCAGACGTTTGCAATAGCTGCCAATTGGTCATGGGGATCACAACGATCCTGGATGGCAGTGTTTGGAATACCATGCCTTGTCACACCCATGACCGCCGGTCAGAGGTCTATTTGTATTTCGACATGCAACCAGAAACGCGCGTGTTTCATTTCATGGGAGAGCCCGATGAGACGCGGCATCTGGTTGTCGCAGAAGGCGAGGCAATCCTGTCTCCAGGCTGGTCCATTCACAGCGGAGCAGGCACCGGCCGGTACAGCTTTATCTGGTCAATGGCCGGGGACAATCAGGACTTCACCGATATGGACTTTGTCGACATGAAGGATCTTCGTTAAGCGCAGGTGTCTCAGGTGTTGTTCTTGAGACCTGAGCCAACGCTCTTCGCCGCGCGCCAGCAAACGACATAAAGGCATGTGCTAGGAGAACCTTCTGTTTTATTTGACAAAAAGACAAATCGAAGAGTTCCCGAGGTCAAAAAATGGCTTCGGGAATTTGCACCACAAAAGCGAACAGATTGCTGTTTCTAATTCCTATTTCCTGTCGTAAGCTCGACAGACAAGGTTGATTTCAATTGCAGGAAGGTAGTCCCCATGGCCCCCACATCCTATCAGGCCCCCATGCGCGGAGACAAAGCCGAGAAGAAGACTGTGAGTCAGTCGACCGAGTCCAATCTGGCATCAACAACAAGCACTGTTGCCAAGCTTCTGGAAAACAAAGGAAGTGATGTCTTTTCCGTTCGTCCGCAGGATACGGTTCATCACGCAGTGACGGTCTTGCGGGACAAACGTATCGGCGCCCTTCTGGTTACCGACCAGAACGGGGCAATGCAGGGCATTCTGTCCGAGCGTGATATTGTTCGTAAACTCGCTGAAACACCGGGTCAGACATTGCCGCAACAAGTGGAAGGTCTGATGACACGCGACGTTACGACCTGCGCACCGACCGATCTGTTGGAAACAATTTTGCGCAAGATGACGAACGGAAGATTCAGGCACATGCCGGTGATTGAAGATGGCAAATTGTGCGGCATGATCACCATAGGTGACGTGGTCAATTTTCGGTTGAACGAACTTGAATATGAATCACTGCGCATGAAGCAGATGATCGTCGGTTAAAACCGCTCAGTTTCAAGTAAATTGGCTCACGCGCACTTCTTTGCCCGTGAGCCATTTTAATGTCTGATCAATGATAGCACTTGCGGCGGGACATCTTGCCGATGCCTGGGTTAAGGCTGTTGGTCGGGTCACATTGACGATAGTGCTCGGCCAGATCCGGCTTGGCCGGATAGAGATGTCCGACATTGTGTTCTGCCGGGTATTCCGCACCGCGTTCATCAAGCAGTTCCAGCATCCTGGCCTTGATTGCCTTTGGGTCCTGACCCTTTTTCACGATGTAGTCCTGGTGAAGCACGTGGCAGAAGAAATGCCCGTAATAGAGCTTGTGAACCAGTCCGTCTTCCACATCTTCCGGGAGGTGCTCAAACCAGTCCTGATCGTTTCTGCGAAGGGCAATGTCCAGCGCAAGAATATCCTCAACCTCGTCTGAATGTACGGCATGATACCTTACCGCAGCACCTGCTGCTGCAAATCTGTGCAGGCCGGCGATCTTGCCTTCCCGCTCGGTACAGGCAAACCAGTCGCCGACTTCCTTGGCGAAGAACTCTCCCAGGAACGATTCTGCTTCAGCCACGCCGCCGTCGCGCATTTTTACGATCAAGTGATGGTCGTATCTGGAGCGAAACGCCTCCATCCTCTCAGGCAACACATTGGGCCAGAGGCGATTGATGAACTGCATCAATCGATCAGTCAGATGCCTTGGCAAGAATGGCACCTTGGAAAGCCGTGCGTCGACCCATCCCTTCACAGCAAAGATCTTCGGCAGCCAGTCTGTCCCGAGCTTGTCGATCAGAACAAGCGTGTCTTTGCCGTAGGTTTTCGAGATGTCGTAGATATCAGCGTGCATGTACTCGCCCGACACTGGAAGGCTGTCGAACTCGGCCAGGATATGGCGACGCAAGCGGGTCAGAACCGATGTATCGTTCGTGCCGATATAGAAGACCCTTTCCTGCGCTGTCTTTGGGTAGGTGTCGAGACGAACCGCAAAAACGGCCAGTTTTCCTGCACAGCCCGCTGCCTCGTAGAGGCGGCGCTTGTCGGCATTGAAACGCGCTGGGCTTGGTTCATCGATCTCGCGGACCCGGCGGTGGTAATCTGTATCTGAAGCCTTGAGGTTGGTTTCCTCGACATTGGCCAGCGAATAGTCACCTGCCTCAAGTCGAGTGAGCACCGTTTCGGGATCACTGCCAAGATCGATGCCCAGATGATTGACCAGTTCCAGGGTGCCGTCTTCATTGATGCGCGCGTAAAGGGCCAGTTCAGTGTAGGAGGGGCCCCGCTCAATCAGGGCGCCGCCGGAATTGTTGCAGACACCACCGACAATGGAGGCGCCTATGCACGAGGAGCCGATTTCCGAATGTGGCTGACGTTCAAGCGGAGTCATCAGCTTTTCAAGCGCAAACAGCGTCGCACCCGGAAAGCTGATGATCTGTTTGCCCTTGTCCAGAAGCTGAATTGCGTCCATGCGGGTGGTACTGACAACGACAGCGTCGCGGTCATAGACACCCTTGGGGGTGGAACCTTCCGTCAGGCCGGTATTGGCTGCCTGGAATATGACAATTTTGTCTGCGGCAACACAGACCTTCAGAACACGCCATTGTTCCAAGAGGGTGCCCGGTCGAACGACAGCCAGGGCTTTGCCTTCGCCCGAGCGGAACCCCTTGCAAAATCGCTCCATCGATTTGGCGTTGGTAATGACATGGCGCGCCCCGACAATGGATCTAAAGGCGGCTGTGAGTTGCTCCGGTGAAGAGCTGGGAGTCAGGTCCTGCATGGTCTTGAGCGTTTCAGGCCTTTGTGTCTTTGAAAATCAAAGGGGATTGCGAAAACGAAGATTGTCCCGGTTGAGTTGATCAAGGCTGGTGATGCCCATCAGTTTCATATCGCGCTCAATCTCCGTCCTGAGATTACCGAGGGCCCGCTCGACACCGGCCTGTCCGGCCGCCGCCAATGCATAGAGATAGAGCCTGCCGCCTGAGCAGGCTTTCGCACCAACCGACAATGCTTTCAGGACATGAGTGCCACGCTGAACACCGCCTTCGCAGATGACGTCAATCTTGTCGCCAACCGCGTCGACGATTTCCGCAAGCTGGTCAAACGGACTGCGGGAGCCGTCAAGCTGCCGGCCGCCATGGTTGGAGACCATGATGCCGGTACAGCCGATATCGACGGCGCGCTTGGCGTCTTCCACGCTCATGATGCCTTTCAGGGCGAACTGGCCGTTCCATTTGGCGCAAAGTTCTTCTGCATCCTTCCAGTTCATCGATTGGTCCAGCATGGTCGAGAAGTAGTTGCCGACCGAAACCGCAACATTGGTGCCTTCGCTGACGTAACCAGACAAATGCGGCATGTCGAACTTCGGCTTGGTGTAGAAATTCCAGGCCCACATGGGGTGCGTTGCAAAGCTGAGCATGGACTCAAGGGTCAGTTTTGGCGGTGACGTAAAGCCGGTGCGCAGGTCCCGTTCACGGTTGCCGCCCGTAATCGTATCGACGGTCAGTGCCAAGACCTCGAAATTGGCTTCCCGTGCCCTTTCCAGCAGCGCGTCGTTGAGACCACGATCCTTGTGGAAGTAGAACTGGAACATTTTCGGCGTGTTGGCGATCTGGGCAATCTCTTCAACCGTTACCGTCGCAAGCGAAGACACGCCGAACATCGTGCCGTATTTTGTGGCGGCCCGCGCAACGCCTCGCTCACCGTCGTGGTGGAAGAGACGTTGCAAGGCGGTCGGTGCACAGTAGACGGGCATATCAAGTTTCTGGCCCATGACCTCGACGCTCATGTCGACCTCTTCCACGCCGGCTAGCACATTAGGAACCAGATCAACGTCGTCAAACGCCGTCGTGTTGCGACGGTAAGTGATCTCATCGTCTGCGGCGCCATCGATATAGTGAAAAATTGGACCGGGAAGCCGGCGCTTTGCGAGTTTCCGGAAGTCCTGGAAGTTATGACAGTCGTTCAGTCCCATGAGAGAGCCATCCATCGGTCCTAGAGTGGTCTTCGTTCGAATTGGTAACATTTTCTTACCAATATTGGGTTGCGAGTACAAGTGCAACGCATTCTGCCAGGGTGCGTGGTCAAAATTTGGATTGAAGTTATGGCTGAAAGGAAACGCGGTGTGATCGAAAAACAGATTGTTTTTCAATCAAGTACGAGGACTGAAGAAATTCAATCAGCCAAGTTGCCACCTTTGCCTGCAATTTCCGGCAAAGGTGTTTCGCCGCGCTGCATCAAGTGATCCCGTCGGCTGCTGCCCTCAAAAGGACATGAGGAAACTGGATACGATGAACATGGAGAGCCTTTCTGGCAGCTGATTTTGACAGAGTGGCAATTCTTCTGCTTGACCTTCCAGTGACTGGAAGCCCTAATTGGCGTTTTCAGTTTCCATCATGCAGAGCACCAGAGAAATGCAGGACACAGCGGTTCAGCCCGATCAGAACCAACAGACAGGCACCGAAACCGACCCCGTTTGCGGCATGTCGGTTACACTTGGAAAAGGCAAGCCGACCCTGAGTTACAAGGGGCACGATTACCATTTTTGTAGCTCAAAATGCCACGACCGGTTCGACGCGGATCCTTATTTCTATATGTCTGGCAATTCTGTGAAGAAGAAAGCGCAGGAAGCAGATCGCTCGGCGGCCGGGGCACTCTACACCTGTCCGATGGATCCGGAAATTGTCCAGGAAGGACCTGGCACCTGCCCGATTTGCGGTATGGCCTTGGAGCCAATGAGCGGCGTTTCTGACGAACCCAATCACGAACTCATCGATTTTACCCGTCGCCTCTGGGTCAGTGCCTTGGCGGCCATTCCGCTTCTGGTCCTGACCATGGGCCCAATGATCGGACTTCCGATCCGCCAGTGGATCGGTGAGGGACCTGCAATTTATCTGGAAGCGCTCCTGGCAGCACCAGTTGTGCTATGGGCAGCGTTACCGTTCTTCCAGCGTGGCTGGACCTCTCTCGTAACGCGTCACTTCAACATGTGGACGCTGATCATGATCGGGGTAGGCGCGGCCTACCTCTATTCGATGGTAGCTGCGTTCATGCCGTTCCTTTTCCCGGATACGTTGAAGGGTGCGAGCGGTCATATGCCCGTCTATTTCGAGGCGGCGGTTGTCATAATTGCACTGGTATTTGTTGGTCAGGTACTGGAGTTGAATGCACGGGAGCGCACAGGAGATGCAATCAGGGCGCTGCTTGATCTTGCGCCGAAAACCGCCCGCCGCATTACAGACGATGGTGATGAATACGACGCACCGTTGGAGAACGTTCTGGCCGGGGACAAATTGCGAGTGCGCCCCGGTGAAGCAGTGCCGGTTGATGGTCTCGTTCTTGAGGGGGCTTCCGCAGTTGATGAAAGCCTTGTAACAGGCGAACCGGTCCCGGTCGAAAAGCAGTCGGGCGACGGGGTCACTGGCGGAACGCTTAACAAAACCGGCTCTTTCATCATGGAAGCACAGCTCGTTGGCGCTGACACAATGCTTTCAAAAATCGTCGACATGGTTGCCTCAGCTCAGCGGTCTCGCGCACCCATTCAAGGTCTTGCGGATAAGGTCGCTGGTGTCTTCGTGCCTGCGGTCGTCGGCGCAGCGATACTGGCGTTTTGCCTATGGCTCATTTTTGGCCCCAGTCCTTCCCTGGTGCATGCGATCATTGCTGCCGTTTCCGTGCTGATCATCGCCTGTCCCTGTGCCCTTGGCCTTGCAACACCAATGTCGATCATGACTGCAACAGGTCGTGGTGCCCAGGCAGGTGTCCTGGTCAAGACGGCAGAAAGCCTGGAACTTCTGGCCTCTGTTGACACGGTTGTCGTCGACAAGACAGGCACGTTGACGGAAGGCAAACCTGTCGTCAGCGAAATAGTCACTGCAAAGGGTATATCGGAAGAGGATGTTCTGCTTCTCGCAGGAGCACTGGAAAAAGGGTCTGAGCATCCATTGGCAGAGGCAATACTGGCAGCCGCTGAACGTCGGGAGTTAAAACTGCCGAACGTTAAAAACTTCGAAGCTGTGACTGGCAGAGGCGTGAAGGCTGAAATCGGCACGGAACAGGTATTGTTCGGCAACGCAGCTTTTGCTGCTGAGGCCGGTGCGGATCTTGGTCAGCTTCAGGGCCGAGCAGAAGAACTTTCAGAATTGGGCAAGACCGTAATGTATCTCGTAGGCTCAGCTGAGGGGCGCACGGAGTTGAAAGGTTTGATCGCAGTCGCCGATCCGGTCAAACCGAATGCGAAAGCCGCGATTGATGCACTACACGCAGATGGCATCAAGATTGTCATGGCAACGGGCGATGCTCAGCGCACTGCGGAAGCCGTTGCCGGCACGCTTGGTATTGATGAAGTTCGCGCCGGTGTTTCGCCTGAAGGCAAACAGAAGATCATTGAAGATCTGAAATCGGCCGGGCGCAAGGTCGCCATGGCCGGAGACGGTGTGAATGACGCACCAGCTCTGGCGGCAGCTGATGTAGGGCTTGCCATGGGAACAGGTGCAGATGTCGCCATGGAAAGCGCTGGGATAACCCTGCTCAAGGGCGACCTGGAGGGCATCCTGCGGGCTCGAACACTGGCACGGGAGACAGTGCGCAATATACGCCAGAACATGTTCTTCGCTTTTGTCTACAACGCGGTTGGTGTGCCGATTGCAGCCGGCGTCTTGTATCCGTTCTTGGGTATCTTGCTGTCACCCATGCTTGCGGCCGCTGCAATGAGCCTTTCATCCGTATCCGTGATCACCAATGCGCTGCGTCTACGCACGCTCAAACTCTGAGGTTGACGAGATGAACATTGGTGCTGCGTCTGAGATCAGTCTTCTACCTGTCAAAACCATCCGATATTACGAAGATATCGGGTTGGTGCGCCCCTTGCGCAGCGGTAACGGCTATCGTGATTTTTCCGACACCGACTTGGAGCGTCTGAAGTTTCTTCAAAGGGCGCGCAGTCTGGGATTTTCAATTGAGGAATGCCGCGAACTGCTTTCGCTTTATGAAGATAGAAACCGGGCAAGCGCGGATGTCAAAGCCATTACGAAGTTGAAAATTCAAGAGGTCGACAGAAAGATTGCGGAGCTGCAGTCTCTCAGGAAGGTTCTGACAACTCTATCCGAAGCCTGCCACGGCGATGATCGTCCCGAGTGCCCGATCATTGAAGATCTGGCCGGGGGACTAGTGCAGCAATTCGACATGGATCGCGACCTGACGTGATCCAGGAACAGCGGAAATGGGGCTTGCTGGCGCTCGTTTTTTTGAGTGCAGGCGTCCTGGCCTGGAAGTTGATTTCAGTTGAAAACACTCCACCAAAACCCGACGGAGCGAACATGGTCGCCGTTACTTTGCCAAGCTTGTCCGGCGAGGCGAAAATAGGTCAGGTTCGTTTTCAGGAAAAATGTGCTGTCTGCCACGGAAAAAAGGCAGATGGCAAGAAAGGCCTGGGCCCACCACTCGTTCACAAGATTTATGAGCCAAGTCACCATGGCGATGGCGCGTTTCATCTCGCCGCACTCTACGGTGTTCGAGCACACCACTGGCCATTTGGTGATATGCCGCCGATAGAAAATGTTACTGAACAAGACGTGGCGGAAATCGTGGTGTTTGTTCGCGCTTTGCAGCGGGCAAACGGTATTAATTAGGAGGCGCGTGAACTGATTGACTGTTATCGCAATCATTCGGTTTGGATAAAGGTGATCTGTCACTTGAAACGCGAACGAATACATCCGATCAGGTAACACCATTAGGGTTTTATCTGATCGGATTTGGTCCTGAAGGAGGAACAACTGGATGTTGGGTAAACGTATTTCGTTGCTAGCAATTGCAGGAGTGGTCGCCGCTGGTGCCGCCTGGGCACACGGTGGTGCGACAGGTGTGGTCAAAGAGCGTATGGACGCGATGTCCGCCATTGGAAAGAACATGAAATCTGTTGGCCAGATGCTCAAGACCAGTCCGGACATTGATCCGGTTCTGGTGGCCAATGCTGGCGAAGCGATTGCAAGCCATTCCGGTCAAGCTCTGATCAAGCTGTTTCCTGAAGACAGCCTCAAGGCACCGAGCGAAGCGAGCCCGGCTATCTGGACAGACTGGAACAAGTTTTCTGACTATGCCGATGGCCTTCAGGCATCGGCGCTGGGGATGAAATCGCTGGCTGAGCAGGGCGCGGATAAAAAGTCTGTTGCTGCTGCCTTCGGCAAAGTGGCTGCTACTTGTAAATCCTGCCACGAGGCGTTTCGGATCAAGAAGTAGTGTCAACACCCGTCTCCTGCTGCCTTCGTAGCGTAATATGCTTGCCTCAGCGGCACGCATGTTCTACCTGACGTTAAATTTTTAAAACGTCAGTAAAGCGTCGACCCGCAACAGGAGACGACAAAGCATGACCATTCGCTACCATAAGGGCGATCTCCCGGATTTAAATGCCTACGAAATGGCGAGCGCAGTGGCTGTCGATTCAGAAACGCTGGGATTGAACCCGCATCGGGACCGGCTTTGCGTTGTTCAGCTGTCGCCTGGAGACGGTTCAGCGGATGTGGTTCAGATCGCACGAGGTCAAACCGACGCGCCAAATCTTGCCACGCTCATGACAGACACGTCCAAGCCAAAAATATTTCACTTTGCACGGTTTGATGTTGCGGTCCTGCGCCACTATCTGAACATCAGGGTTGAGCCGGTCTGGTGCACAAAGATTGCGTCTAAACTGGTGCGCACTTATACGGATCGGCATGGCCTGAAGGACATCACGCGCGAGCTTCTGGGCGTGGAACTGTCCAAACAACAACAGAGTTCTGATTGGGCAGCAGAAACACTCTCGGATGCGCAACTGGCCTATGCAGCATCCGATGTGCTGCATCTGCATGCTTTGATGGAGAAGCTGGATTTCATGCTCAACAGAGAAGAGCGGACACATATCGCCAAGGCCTGTTTTGAGTTCTTGCCTGTACGCGCAGAGCTCGACCTGAAAGGTTGGGATGAAACCGACATCTTTGCGCATTCGTAACGTGTGGCGATCAGATTGGACCACCTGCTGTATTTCGGCAGGTCAGTAGGAGAACTTGTTGAGCATCAGCGAACATCCGGGAAGTCTCATTCCCAGGCAGCAACACAATAAGGCTCAGCGCGTGGCTCGCAGGCACAGCTTGCTGGTGCGCGCATTGCGCTGGTTGTTTCCCGGCGTTGGTCTTCTGATACTCGCGGGTATGATCGGAACTGTGGTTCTGTTCAATGTTCTTGGTGGTTTCGGCGCCGCCAATTTGATGCTGACCAGTGAGGGCCTTGTGATGGACCACCCGGAGCTTTCTGGGCACGATGGCGAGCGTTCCTACAAGGTGACTGCGCGGCGTGCGATTCAGCGGTTAAGTGACCCGCGAATAATTGATCTTGAGACTATCAAGGCTGACATCGTCCTGAGCGAAGATCAAAGTGCAGAGATCGTTGCGCTCAAGGGAACATATAACAATGCCGCGGAAACCCTGCGATTATTTGACGGGGTTCAGCTCGACTGGAGCGAAGGCTACAAGGTGGACTTGACGGAAGTGGCAATCGACCTCAATAACGGGGCAATGTCGACGTCTACGCCCATTTCAATTCGTTCAGATCAGGGGCGTGTTCTGGCCGGCAAACTCTCTTATGATCAGAACAAGGGTCTCGTTCGATTCACGGATGGGATAAAGATGACGATCAATCCGGTATCGGAAGGACGGTAATCGATGGCATTTTTCAAACGCCTGTTGATCGCGTCGGCGACGGCTCTGTCGATCGGCACGGCTCAGGCTCAGACCTTTTCCGATGCGTTTGCCGGATTTGGATCAAATGATGGCGAGCCAATTGAAATCGAGGCCAGTGAGCTTCGTGTGGAAGATGGCAAAAGTACTGCCACATTTGTTGGCGACGTTGTTGTGGTTCAGGGCGAAACAAGCCTGAAAACGCAACGCCTGAAAGTATTTTATGCAGGGTCTGGTGCTGACACTTCAGGCGAGGCTGTGCAACAGAAGATTTCTCGGCTTGAAGCGGCTGGAGGTGTCTATATTGCCTCAAAGGACCAGACTGCCAAAGGTGATGCGGCCAATTTCGATATGAACCGTGAAATCATGGTGATGACCGGCCAGGAAGTCGTCTTGAGCCAGGGCCCCAACGTCGTGGTTGGCAACAAGCTTACCGTCAATTTGAAGACTGGTCAGGCCAACCTGACTGCGGGCAATGGGACTGTGTCGGGTCAAAAAGGCGGTCGGGTCAAGGTTCGAATTCTACCTAACAGCGTGAACAGCAATTGAGTTTGTTAGCAGGGCTGACTCGACAGCGCCTGTTACAAACCTTATGTGAGAGCTGCTCAAGGATCGGATGGACGGCGCATCGGTGAAGATTAGTTCCTCTGAATATGACGTGTCACAGGGAAACATGCCGGGCTCAATCCGCCATGACCAAGATCTCTCGCAGGCACTGGTAGTCGAAGGCATAGGCAAGACCTATGGACGCCGTCAGGTCGTCAAATACGTCAGCCTGTACGTAAAGCCCGGTGAAGCCGTTGGTCTGTTGGGGCCCAACGGCGCCGGCAAGACGACAACCTTTTACATGATCACGGGCTTGATCCGACCGGACCAGGGACAGATTTCCCTTGAGGGATTCGATATTACCCGCATGCCGATGTATCGCCGTGCCCGTCTGGGCATAGGTTATCTGCCGCAGGAAGCGTCCATCTTTCGTGGACTGACCGTGGAAGAAAACATTCGTGCGGTGCTGGAGGTTATTGAACCCAACCGGCAGAAGCGGCGCGAGGATCTTGATTCGCTTTTGGCGGAATTTGGTCTGACGCATTTGCGCAAGTCTCCGAGTATTGCATTGTCGGGTGGTGAACGTCGGCGTGTGGAAATTGCAAGGGCACTGGCAAGCCGTCCCTCGTTCATGCTGCTCGACGAACCATTTGCAGGGATCGATCCGATTGCAGTTGGCGACATTCAGCAGTTGGTTCGCCATTTGACGCAGCGTGGCATTGGCGTATTGATCACCGATCACAATGTCCGTGAGACGCTAGGACTGATCGACCGGGCCTATATTATTGCTTCCGGTGAGGTTCTGACCGAGGGGTTGCCCCAGGAAATTGTCACCAATCCGGACGTGCGCCGACTTTATCTGGGCGAACAATTTACGCTTTGATGACATGCACTCGGCTAAGTTATAAAGTCAGTCTGTAGCCTTAAGCAAAAAGCAGACCAAATCGACTTAACGGGCGCCCGGGATTTAAATGGCCATTTCAACAAAGCTGGAGATGCGGCAGAGTCAGTCGCTGATCATGACGCCGCAACTGATGCAGGCGATCAAGCTGTTGCAAATGTCCAACCTCGATCTTGTGGCCTATGTTGAAGCCGAGCTGGAAAAAAATCCCCTGCTTGAAAAAGGGCAGGGAGACGTAGACGGTTCGAACGACTCCGGTGAGAATGGATCGGATCAACCCTCAGATCAAAGTCCCGACAACCCGGATAGCCAAGCCACGCCAAGCGAGGAACCGGACTCCGGTGACTGGATGCAAAGCGATTTGGAAACCGGGTCGGAAGCGATCGCCGCGCGTATGGATACCGATCTTGGCAACGTGTTTCCCGATGAGCCCGGCGTTCCCGCATCTCCAGATCCGGCGCTGCTGAAGGCTGGCGACAGCTACAAGAACGCCACAAGCGGTTCAGCATCCGAAGATTATAACCTCGAGGCTTTTGTCGCCGAGGAAGCGTCGCTGGTGACGACGTTGGAAGACCAGATGCAACTGGCTCTCAGTGACGAAGTGGACAAGCTGATTGGCGGACACCTCATCAATTCACTGGATGAGAATGGTTATCTTTATCAGGATCTGGGTGAAGTCGCTGAACTGCTGGGTGTCGAGATCGAGCGGATTGAAAGTGTGCTTGAGACGTTGCAAGCCTTTGAACCGGCAGGTGTTTTCGCTCGAAATCTTGCCGAATGCCTGAAACTTCAATTGATCGAGAAAAACCGGTTTGATCCTGCGATGGAAGCGCTTATCGACAATATCGAGATGCTGGCCAGGCGGGAGCTCAGTGCCCTCAAGAAGGTTTGCCGTGTCGACGACGAAGACCTAATCGAGATGATTGCCGAGATTCGTGCACTCGATCCAAAACCAGGAAGCGTCTTCGGAGAATCGCTTGTTCAGCCTGTGGTGCCGGATGTGTTTGTTCGTCCCGCCAATGACGGAACCTGGGCGATAGAATTGAATTCGGACACGCTGCCGAAGGTACTCGTCAATCAGACGTACTATGCCAAAGTCATAAAAACGGCACGAAATGAGACCGAGAAGGAATATCTCACCGATTCTCTTCAGACGGCCAATTGGCTCGCCAAAAGCCTGGACCAGCGCGCCAGGACAATTCTGAAGGTCTCGACAGAGATTGTTCGCCAGCAGGATGGCTTCCTGACATATGGCATAGAGCACCTGCGACCCTTGAATCTGAAAACCATTGCCGACGCGATCAGCATGCATGAATCAACGGTCAGCCGCGTTACGTCGAACAAATACATGGCGACACCGCGCGGCATCTACGAGCTGAAATATTTCTTCTCTTCGGCCATATCAGCGACGGTTGGGGGTGATGCGCATTCAGCTGAATCTGTCAGACACAGAATCAAGCAAATGATCGATGCAGAAGAGCCCAAGGCGATCCTGTCAGATGATACAATTGTCAAGATTTTGAAGGGCGACGGCGTGGATATAGCGCGCAGAACGGTCGCAAAATATCGTGAAGCAATGAAAATCGGATCTTCAGTGCAGCGCCGCCGCGAGAAAAACTCGCGCATCTAGTTCGCACGCATGCGTGCACAATTTCTTTTTATGCATTCTATTTGGACAGAATCTGGGATTTCCACCGAAACAATACGTTGATATTACATCATAGTTACCACTCATTTGTCAGCTTTTTTGATATTCAATTGACTCTTTGCGATACCGCAATTATAGCACCGCCCTCATGACGTAATGAGGGGATGGCGCTTCGGCGCTTACTGGTCCATTCTGTAAGCTTGAAGCGTCTCGCGTTTCAACACCGGCGGTTTCGCTGGTGACCTATCGGTCAATAGAAAAAGAAGAGGTCCCCATGACTTTGCGGATTTCGGGTAAGAATGTTGATGTCGGCGATGCAATGCGCGAGCACATCACAGACCGAATCGAAGATGCCCTGTCTAAATATTTTACAGGCGGCTTCACTGGCCACGTTACTCTCAGCAGAGAGGGTACGGGTTTTAAGTCCGAATGCAGTCTGCACCTGGACACTGGCATTGTCCTGCAGGTGTCTGCGCAGGATCAGGACCCGCGCAACAGTTTTGATCGGTCTGCTGAAAAGATCGAAAAGCGGTTGCGGCGCTATAAGCGCAAACTGAAGGATCATCACAGCCATAACGGCAATGGCCGGGATGCGCTGGAGGCAGCAGCTTATGTGCTTGCTTCACCAGAGGAAGACGAGGAAGTGCCGGCGGATTTCAATCCGCTCATCATTGCCGAGACTTCAGCAAAAGTTAAAACCATGACCGTTGGTATGGCAGTCATGGAACTGGATTTGACCGAAGCACCGGTTGTCATGTTCAAAAATGCGGCAAACGGCGGAGTCAATGTTGTTTATCGCCGTCACGATGGCAATATTGGTTGGATAGATCCGGCATTGGTAGCCACTGAAGCTGCTGAATAAAAATGCGAACGGTATCGGCTTCCCAAGGGAAGCCGATTTCCGAAATTTGTAGGCGAACTAATGGATCTCAGTGATCTTCTGGGTAAAGACGCGGTAATTGCCGGGCTGAAAGTCAAGAGCAAGAAACAGGCAATACAAGAGCTCTCCGCGAAGGCGGCGGAGCTGACGGGTCTTTCCGAGCGAGAAATATTTGACACGCTTCTGCAGCGCGAACGTCTGGGTTCTACGGGTGTTGGACACGGCATTGCGATTCCGCACGGGAAACTGACACGTCTTGACCGTCTCGTCGGCCTGTTTGCAAGGCTGGACAGGCCGGTTGACTTTGATTCTCTCGATGACCAGCCCGTGGATCTGGTTTTCCTGCTTCTGGCGCCTGAAAGCGCCGGAGCTGACCATTTGAAAGCCCTTGCAAGAATAGCGCGGCAATTGAGAGATGGTGCGGTGACACAGGGTTTACGGGCCAGTGTCGACACAAAAGAAATCTACGGGCTTTTGACCCAGCCGATTGCATCGACAAACGCTGCTTAATCGGTTTAGAGCGGTTCTCGGCCAAACTCTTCAAAGCGATCAGAAATCACTCGTTTTTCAAAAAAAGACCAGCTGTTGCCGGTCTTTTTCTATCTCAGGCTTCTGCGGGCTTAGGTTCACCCTGACCAATACTCTGCTGGTCGGACCCTGGCACACGGCCTTTGGACAGTGCCGGCAGATGAAGGTCTGCGAGCTCTTCCGGCGGATTGGATTCTTCAGGAATACGCCACAGCGTTGACCGCATGGCTATTGCCCCGAGGGTTCTGGTTGACGTCGAAACCGCAATCATGATGGCCAGAAGCGGTCCAACTGCAACCGGAATGACTGGCCAGACAAGCGCCAGGGATTGACTGGAGAGCCAGACGAGACCTGCTAACCCAAACAGGGTCTGTGGCCAGAGCTTTCCCGCAGCCAGTGTCAAAGGCAATCGTTGAACACCTCTCGCCTGTGCACCCCAGCCAATTGTCTTCCCGAAAAGAAGGCCGGTCATGAACAGGGTGTGTGATACTGCCATGATAGGCGCGAGCATTGCCGAATAGAGGATTTCCGCTCCGACACTCATCAGAACCCGAACAGGCCCGCCAAATGCCTTGCGTAGGTCCGGGCGGGCAAGAACGTCGGCAACAGTGGCAAGTTTCGGAGCAAAAACCATCGTAAGTACGGTGAAGAAGACAGCGGCACCTGTGTCAGCACGATAAGGCATGAAGTCACTCGTCATACCCAGAACAGCTGCGCCGACCATGAAACCGATCCATGCCGGCGATCCCAGAAACATCAGGATTGCAAGAAACAATTGCGCACGGCTGACAAGCTTCAGGCCCGGCATGGCGAGCAGGCGACGATATTGCAGGTTGCCCTGACACCAGCGCAGGTCCCGGCGAATGAACTCCAGCAGATGTGGAGGATTGGCCTCGTAGCTGCCTGTTTCCAGGGGAAGTACACGTACTTCATACCCTGCGCGCCGCATCAGCACAGCTTCCACCTGATCATGGGACAGGATCGTCCCTGCCAAAGGCCCCTTGCCTGGCAGGACTGGCAACCGGCAATGCGCCATGAAGGGTTCCAGGCGGAGAATTGCGTTGTGTCCCCAGTAGGGGCCGCAGTCACCCTGCCACCATGCACTGCCTATCGTGTAGGAGCGCATGCCAAGGCGCATGCCGAATTGGAAAACCCTTGCAAAGGCGCTGTCTGTTGGTAGCCCGACAACAAGACTCTGCAAAATGCCAAGTTTCGGGTTTGCTTCCATGCGCCGGACAAGATCAAGGATTGCCTCCGATGACATGAAACTGTCGGCGTCGAGCACCAGGGCAAAGTCATGTTCGGTTCCCCAGCGTTCACAAAAGTCTTCAATGTTTCCGGCCTTGAAACCGGTGTTCTGTGCGCGGCGGCGATATTTGATTTCAAACTGGCCTGCGAATCTTTCAGTCAGCCGTTCGAACATTTCATGTTCTTGCAAGGCAATATCGTCCATAGACGTATCGCTGAGCACGTAGAGCGTGAAGTGGCTTGCCTTACCTGCTCGAACCAGGTGCGAAACCATCGCACTGAGATTGACTTCCAGGCTGGCAGCGTCCTCGTCCTTGATGCATGACAGAAGTGCCGTAGAACTTGTGAGGGGCTTTGTCGGATCACCGGTTTCGATTGGGCACACAGTCTGCGTGGCGTTTTTGGTCAGTCGCATGACAATAAGACCAATGACCGCATTCCAGAAGCCGATGATTGTCCATGGCAGCGTCACCATGAAACAGGCCAGAATAAACAGATCCAGTCCTGAATAACCCCCGGGCGACAAGGTCACGGTCATCAACGTCGCCAAGCCGGCGAAACTAAGCAGCAGCAAGGAGGCAAATATGAAACGGCGCGTCGTCATTTTGAATGCACTTTTCCCTGAAATGGTCATGTCAAAGTCTTGAAACATTTTTGTGACTTCCAATCGAAGCGATCATAGCAATAGTGCACATGTCAAAATGTCCTAAGATTGACAGAAACATTACGAACAGGCGGAGTTGGAATTTGATGCGAAGCGAGCTTGGTATGCAAAAAAGCGCGAGCAAGCCGCGGGCCTTGTGGTACACGGGCCGGAATCAATGCGTTCTCAAGACTGCCGAGTGCGACGTTCCCAAAATAGATGATGTTCAAATTGAGACGCTCTATAGCGGGATCAGCCGCGGCACGGAAGGTCTTATATTTCGAGATGAAGTTCCGCAAAGCGAATGGCAGCGCATGCGCGCGCCGTTTCAGGACGGCGAATTTCCGTTCCCGGTGAAATATGGCTATTCCAACGTCGGCAAGGTTGTGGCTGGCGATCCAGAACTTGTTGGCCGTACCGTATTTTCGCTGTACCCGCATCAAAGCGTATTTACTCTCCCAGCTCATTCCTGTGTCCCGATTCCAGATGGCGTGCCTACCGAAAGAGCGGTTCTGGCAGCCAACATGGAAACAGCTCTCAATGCTATATGGGACGGAAAACCATCACCTGGGGATCACATCTGCGTGGTTGGGGGGGGAGTTCTCGGACTTTTGACCGCATTCATTGCAAGTCGGTTACCTGGTTCGAATGTGACGCTGGTGGATACGAACGCCGGGCGAGCAAACATTGCATCGGCGTTCGGGTTGACCTTTTCAAGTCCTGAGGACGCGCCGAGTGATCAGGATCTTGTTTTTCACGCCAGTGCGAGTTCTGCTGGTCTTGCCACAGCAATGCGTTGTGCCGGCGATGAGACGTCCATTGTTGAAATGAGCTGGTACGGATCAAACGATGTGCAGATACCGCTGGGTACGGATTTTCATTGCCGCCGCTTGAAGCTTGTTTCCAGCCAGGTCGGATCCATACCGGCTGACCGGCGATCCCGCTGGACTTACCGGCGCAGGCTGGAAACCGCATTGTCCTTGTTGAAGGATCCGGTTCTGGACCGGTTGATCAGTCATCGCTTATCGTTCGAAAAGCTCCCGGAGCATCTTCCCGATTTGTTGAACAAAGCTTCAGATGTGCTGGCGGCGTTAGTCGTTTATGACGTGAAAGCAGAATGAACAACACTCACTCTACCGACTTTTGAGTAGAAATTTCAGGACTATAGAAATGTTTGCAGTTGAAGTTCGTGACCATGTCATGATTGCCCATTCCTTTAAGGGAGCGCTGTTTGGACCGGCCCAGGCGCTTCATGGAGCGACCTTTGTCATTGACGCAGCCTTCCTGGCCGAGACCCTGGATGAAAATGGGGTGGTTATCGACATTGGTCGTGCTCACGAGGCATTGAAGGAAGTCCTGGAACCCCTCAATTACAAAAATCTCGACGACGTGCCCGAATTTGCCGGAAAAAACACCACGACTGAATTTTTGACCAAACATGTGCACGATCACCTGGCTAAAGCCGCGAGGGAAAATCGGCTCGGTCGCAAGGGGGGAGAACTCGGCGCCATCCGTGTGACCATCTCGGAATCTCATGTCGCGCGCGCATGGTACGAAGACAAGATCTGACTTTAGGCGACAGGGTTCGGTACTTAACAAATGCAAAAGCTCCATTTCGCATATCCCGGTGACCTTGATACACCGACTGGAGGCTATGGCTATGACCGGCGTGTCATTTCCGGTCTAGAGGGCCTTGGCTGGCAGGTGGATTGTGTCTCCCTGGGCGAGGGCTTTCCTTTCCCAACTGACGTGACCCTGGCGGCAGCGAAAGCACGATTGGCGGAACTCCCGGCTGGGGCAACGGTTGTTGTCGACGGCCTTGCTTTTGGCGTGATGGCACAAGCAGCAGCCGATCTTGCTGATCATCTTTCGCTGGTGGCACTGGTTCATCATCCGCTGTGTCAGGAGAACGGCATGGAACCGGCTCAGGTTAGAGCTTTGCAGGAAAGTGAAAACGCGTCGCTGCGCCATGCACGGCACGTGATCGTCACCAGCCCTGCAACAGCCCGGCAGGTCGAGGATTTGTTTGGTGTAGCTAGTGATAAAATCACGGTCGTGATTCCTGGAACTGATCACCCGGATAGCGTTGTCCGCACCCCTTCCAATACTATCCGGTTGCTGAGCGTTGGGACCCTTGTGCCGCGAAAGGGCCATGACCTCCTGCTGGACGCGCTAAGCCAGGTTTCTTCTCGGAATTGGTGTCTTGACCTGGTGGGTGGTCTGGAGGCCAACCCTGCCTGCTATCAAGACCTGAAGAAACGGGCCTCCAATCTGGGGCTCATAGAAAGGGTCAACTTTCGCGGAGCAGTACAGTCCGGCGATCTAACCGAATTTTACCAGCGTGCGGACCTTTTTGTTCTGGCCAGCAGATATGAGGGTTATGGCATGGCATTTACCGAAGCATTGGCACATGGCTTGCCGGTCATCGGCAGCGGCGGTGGGGCTGTTCGAAATACGTTGCCGGAAACAGCTTCGATCTATTGTGAAACGGAAAACACGACAGAACTGCGCGAGGCATTGAACTTGTTGATTTCAGATACCGACAAGCGTGCGGCATTGGCAGACGCTGCATTGCAGACCGCGCGAAATTTCCCGAGTTGGCAGGACGCCAGCAATCAGTTTGCTCAAGTTTTACAGAAGGTTGCAGCATGAGCGGATTTGCTTCTGATTGGCTTGCATTGCGTGAGCCGCTCGATCTTGCCGCCAGAAACCGTGAAGTGGAGACCGCGTTTCTGGAGAATGTGCCTGCCGAGAGTGCGCGTATTCTCGACCTTGCCAGCGGAGCAGGTTCGACTGTGGCCGGGTTGAAAAATTACTTTCACGATCCCGTCGAATGGCAATTGACCGATTACGATCCTGCGCTTTTGGAGATTGCATCAACGCGCTGGCAGGGAGGTGCCGATTGCATAGTTACATCTCGCCAGATCGACCTGTCAAAAAATCTGGAACAATTGTCGCTTTCGGAAGTTGATGCCGTCACGACGTCGGCGTTTCTTGATCTTGTGTCTGACTGCTTTCTTCGGCGTCTCGTCAATTTCATTGTTGAGGCGCGCAAACCGTTTCTGGCGAGCCTGACCTATGACGGTCGCGCCTCCTTTGCACCTGCCAATCCCATGGACCAGGTTTTAGGCGAAGCTTTGAACCGACATCAGCAGACCAACAAGGGCTTCGGTCCAGCTCTCGGTCCCGATGCCGCTCAGCGGGCAATCGAACTATTCAGGGCGGCTGGTTATGAAGTGGTTTCGGGGAAGTCTGATTGGGAAATCGATGGGACACGGGGTGACTTTCTGCAGGAGTTTCTAGGCGGTTGGCTACGCGTTGGCCGGGAAGTTGGCCTTGAGGCTTCTGCGCTTGAGGCGTGGTGGCAGGACCGTGTTCAAAGAATTCGATCCGGTGAACTCAGCATGAGTGTTGGCCACGTCGATTTTGTAGCCTATCCGCAGATGAGGCGCTTCAGTTGATGTTTACCCTTGTTGAAATTGACAGCGCACCTGCCTAGGATGACCTTTCTTTGGGGAGTGGGAATATCGATATGGCCGACGTTGCGGGACGTTACAGCCTGATTGCGCGGGCTATTCATTGGCTGACAGCCCTGTTGGTTCTAACCATGGTGCCTGCCGGTTTGACCATGATCCGGATCGGCAGCGGCCCATTGCAAAATCAGCTGTTTGACTTCCATCGTTCCGTTGGTGTTATCCTGATGATCCTTACCGTTATCCGGCTGGCTTATCGACTGACCCACAAACCAGCCTCTTTGCCTGATGACATTCCCGCCTGGCAGCAATTCGCTGCCAAGGCAACTCATATGTTTCTCTATGGTTTTCTGCTTGTGAATCCATTTCTCGGCTGGGTGGCGACGTCGGCGTATGGCGCGAAGATTTCTGTCTTCGGTCTATTCACAATGCCGGCGATTGTCGCCAAAGACCGCGCCCTGTCCGAACAGCTTTTCACAGTTCATGAAGTTTTGGGACTGCTGTTCACGGCTGCTGTCCTGATGCATTTAGGAGCCGCCCTCTATCACGGCATCATTCGCCGCGATGGTGTGCTTAGCCGGATGCTATGACGACCAAGAAACGCAAGTTTTCAAGCGTTCTGATATTGTTTAGTAAGTAAATTTTGGTGTTTTCAAAACATTAACTTAACAAAATTTAATCTTTTTGTTTCGTAATTTTTTACCATGCCCCTTAAGTGCAGTTTATTCTTTTTGCCACTTAATAGCCCGCAAGAGTGGAGGCTATGGTTCTTTTGGAACCTGATTTAAGTGGCAAGGAATAACATGAAACAGACAATTCGGACCATATTGTCGAAACACGGTAACTTGCCTGTTTCGATTGAAACCGTTTCTGAAAACGCTGACCTTTACGATGCCGGCCTGTCATCCTTTGCGTCGGTTCAGGTGATGTTGGCACTGGAAGAGGAATTCGATGTCGAGTTTCCAGAGCACCTTTTGAACCGCAAGTCGTTTTCTTCAATTGAAGAGATCGATGCGGCTCTGAGTGAAATTCTCAAAGATCAGGCAGCCTGATAGATGACCGCCGCAAGCAAGATAACCGCAATGACGTTGACTGACCGCGCGAAGCGGGCTGCCAACGTCGCCGCAGAATTCGCCGACAATGTTGACGTTGAAGGCCGTTTTCCCTCCGAAGGCATGGACGCGCTCAAGGCCGAGCGTCTTATGGGGATCATGATCCGCCCTGATTTTGGCGGAGAGGGTGCGAACCTGACGGAAGTTGCAGATATTTGTGCAATTCTGGGTCAGGCCTGTGCATCGACAGCCATGACCTATGCCATGCACCAGATCCAGATCGCCAGCCTTGCTGATTACGCGATTGGCAGTAATTGGCATGAAGAATTCCAGAAACGAATTTGCGCCGAACAACTCCTGATCGCCTCTGCGACCAGTGAGGCTGGTATCGGCGGTAACTTGCGAAATTCGATTTGTGCGATCGAAGTCGAGGGCGACACAGCTCGTCTGACCAAGGATGCAATCGTCATTTCCTATGGTGCACATGCAGATGCCACGATGGTCACATCCCGTCGTCATCCGGATGCAGCGCATTCCGACCAGGTCGCAACGATTTTCCTGAAGGACCAGTACACGCTTGAGCAGACCAGTGTGTGGGACACGCTTGGAATGCGTGGAACCTGTTCTGACGGGTTCATTTTCAAGGCGGAAGCGCCAAAGGAACAGATCCTGCCGCGGCCATTTGCCGAGATTGCAGCGCAATCCATGTTGGCGGTTTCCCATCTGTTGTGGGGTGCTTTGTGGTACGGAATTGCAGCTGACGCCACCGCAAGGGCTCAGAGCTTTGTCAAGGCGGCTGCGCGCAAATCACCGGGCCAGGTGCCTCCAGGGGCGCTGCGTCTCGCCGAGGCATCCAGTTTGCTGCAATTGGTCAAATCCAATGTGGTTGCCGGTCTCAAGCAGTTTGCTGCCTGCAAGGGCGATGGCGATGCCTTGAATGCCATGAGTTTTTCGGTTGCGATGAACAACGTGAAAATCGGTACGTCTCAAACGATCCTGACCATCATCAACCACTGCATGCTGATTTGCGGTATCGCCGGGTACAAGAACGGAACGCCGTTCAGTCTTGGTCGCCATCTGCGCGACGCCCATTCAGCACAGCTGATGATTTCCAACGATCGTATTCTGGGCAACACATCGACCATGTTGCTCGTGAACAAACAAGACACCAGCCTGTTAGGGTAAATTATGGACGCGCAAGTTTCATTTCTTGACCGGTTGTTCGCGGAAGGCGTTCTGCACGCATCCGGTGTTGACGGTCTTTATGCCCGCAGCGGTGAATTTGAAGACGTAATCGCCCGGTTCGAAACCTTTGCCCTTTCCTACGGCAAGGATGAAATATCCGAAGCCATGGTCTTTCCGCCTGGCATGACCATGCAGGACTTCGAAACAAGCGGTTACATGAAGAGCTTCCCGCAGCTGGCGGGTACAGTTCACGCTTTCTGCGGCAATGACCACGATCATATGGGCCTTCTGCAATGTATGGCTGCGGGCGAAGATTGGTCGGAGAAACAGAAACCAACCCAGGTCGCGCTGACCCCGGCTGCCTGTTATCCGCTCTACCCGATTCTGTCCAAACGCGGTCCGCTGCCGGCAGAAGGTGCTTACGTCGCCCTGCAGTCGTATTGCTTCCGTCATGAGCCATCAAAAGACCCGGCACGGATGCAGATGTTCCGCCAGCGTGAGTATGTGCGTGTCGGTTCTGCCGAACAGACAATGGAATTCCGCGAAACCTGGAAACAGCGCGGTCAGGATATGATGGAGCGTCTGCAGCTGCCGCATCACGTTGATGTCGCAAACGATCCGTTTTTCGGCCGTGCCGGCAAGATCATGGCCTCCGGCCAGCGTGAGCAGGAACTTAAGTTCGAAATGCTGGTTCCGATCACTTCGAAGGAAAATCCGACGGCCTGCATGAGCTTCAACTACCACATGGACAATTTCGGCAATGCCTGGAACATTCGTCAGGCCGACGGATCACCCGCGCATACCGCATGTGTTGGTTTTGGGCTCGAGCGACTGGCTTTGGCTCTGTTCCGCCACCATGGTTTCGATACAGCTGATTGGCCGGACGGCGTCAAATCCCTCCTTTGGGGGTAAGAGGAAATCAACTTCCATGAGTGAAGCCGTTTTTGACCACCTCAATGCGGAAATCTATGTCCGCAGTCCGCTGCATGCCCAGGAGCGTGATTGGCCGGAAACCAATTGCTATCTCGATGTCTGGATTGAGGTTCTGCCGTCGTTGGGTCTTCCCCCTGAAGCCTGTCTTGCCTATTCGTTGACGCAGGATTTTGAAGGCGACCAGTTTACCTTCTTCAAGGTGCCGCTTGAGGATCTTGAAGCGCTCTACGGCCTGAAGGTCACGGAACTGGCGATCTATGATCGCGTAGAAAATCATGTCCAGACCCAGATCGACAGAGGACGTCTGTCACTGGTTGAGGTGGATAGTTTTTTCCTGCCTGACACACATGGCGTCGGGTATCACGAGACCCATGGCAAAACCACGATAGCTGTCAACAGGATGGATTTCGAAAGTCGCACCATGGAGTATTTCCATGGTCTCGGTCTTCACTCGCTTGAAGGCGATGATTTTGACGGGGTTTTTCAGCGCGGTGACCATGTAAAGCCAACGGCGTTTCTGCCCTATACCGAATTTGTGAAGTTTCCGGCGCACAAACCTTCGCCAGAGCACATTCTGCAGGTGTCAGAGCAATTGCTTCGTCGTCATCTTGCGCGCCGTCCTGATGAAAATCCGGTGGCTGCTTTTGCAAGCGCTTTTCCCGGGCAAGTGGAGAAAGTCAGCGCGCGTGAGTTTGAGTTCTTTCATCTTTATGCCTTCAACACACTGCGCCAGCTGGGCGCCAACTTCGAGCTGTTTTCCTCTTATCTTGAATGGCTTGTCAGCCAGGGGCGGACTGAGTTGGCTGAAGGCGTAGCGGAAGCCAAAACCATTTCGTCAAACTGCAAGATGGTCCAGTTCAAACTGGCACGTGCCGTGATGCGGAAGAAGTTTCAGGGTCTGGAGGAAGGTCTGCTTCCGGCAGTCAATGCCTGGGACAACCTGATGCAGCTGCTCGACGGGCACTATGGAGCAGAAGAAACCAAATACGTTCCTGCAATCAGTGTAGTCGGCGCCTGAATGGTCGATCTGTCCACGGCGGAATGGACCCTTGCGCTGACCGAACCGGATGTATTTGCATCTTCACTTTCAACCGGTCATCGGTGGGATCATGTTCCCGCGAAGGTTCCGGGAACTGCCGCAGGCGCGTTGGCCGCAGCCGGTCGCTATGATCCTGACAACCCGGCCCCATTACACGACAATGACATCTGGTATGAAGCCTGGTTCGATGCGGAGCCAGGAGCGTACCGTCTCTGCTTCGACGGCCTTGCGACCATTGCCGAAGTTTTTCTGAACGATGTGAGGGTTCTGGAAAGCCGGAATATGTTCCGGAAATTCCATGTGCATGTTGATTTACCAGGGCGTAACAAGCTTCAGATCTGCTTTCGAGCGCTGAACCCGCAACTGAACGCCAAGGGGCCGCGCGCGCGCTGGAAGCCGCAATTGGCAACGTCACAGGGTCTGCGTCTGATCCGCACCACATTGCTCGGGCATATGCCGGGCTGGTGCCCGGAAATTCACGCGGTCGGACCCTATCGGCCAATTCGATTAGAACCGGCGGATCAATTGCGGATAACTGAAAAACATATTCAGGCCGACCTGGCTCCCGACGGCAGCGCGACGCTCACAGTTTCAGCAAAACTGGAAAATACCGAACACCAACCCGTGCTGAAATGTGCGGGTACTTCTGTGCAAATGGTCGCACAGGAAGACGGTACGCACATCGGCGTTCTCAGACCTGAGGCGATCACGCCATGGATGCCTCATACGCATGGTGTGCCAGCTCTTTATGATGTGATCTTGGAAGTTGCTGGACAGACGCTTTCACTTGGAAAGACCGGGTTCCGGCGTCTTGAAACCGACCATGGGGTAGACGGCAAGGGCTTTGGTCTCAAGGTCAATGGTATTCCGGTCTTCTGCCGTGGCGCCGTGTGGACCAATGCAGATCTCCTGAACCTTTCCAGTGAAAAAGAGACTTATCGTCCCCTTCTGGAAGCTGCCAGGGATGCGGGCATGAACATGCTACGGATTGGCGGCACCATGCTTTATGAAAGCAGGGCTTTCTTTGAAGTTTGTGACGAGCTTGGTCTTCTGGTCTGGCAAGATTTTCAGTTCGCCAATTATGACTACCCGGTCAAGGACGAAGCGTTTGTCGAGGAAGTTCGCGCCGAGGTTTTCGATCAGCTGCAAGAGACACAAGGGTGCCCCTCGTTGGCAGTTTTGTGTGGTGGTAGTGAAATCTACCAGCAAGGCGCGATGATGGGATTGCCGGAAAGCCGCTGGAAAGGGCCTCTTTGCGAAGAGATTCTCCCTCAATTGGCAGCGCAATACCGACCGGACGTTCCTTACGCTGCAAACTCCCCCGTCAGTGGCGTTCTGCCCTTTTCTCCAAACGAGGGCATCGCGCACTACTACGGTGTTGGCGCATACCAAAAGCCCCTGGAGGATGCACGCAGAACGGACGTGCGATTTGCAGGCGAATGCCTGGCCTTTTCAAACATTCCCGAACAGCGCAGCCTCGAAAAATATTTGCCTGTGAAACCCGGCCATGATCCGCGCTGGAAGGCGCGTGTACCACGCGACCGAGGCGCTGGATGGGATTTTGAAGACATTCGCGACCACTATTTGAAAGCGCTATATGGTGTCGATCCGGCTACTCTGCGCTACAGCGACCCTGATCGATATCTGGATCTCGGTCGCGCTGTGACCGGAGAGGTTATGGAACAGACCTTTGCCGAGTGGCGGCGAAAAGGATCGTCTTGCCTAGGAGCCCTGGTCTGGACCTTCCAGGACCTTGCGTTGGGAGCGGGATGGGGTTTGATAGACGCCAATGGTGTACCGAAACCGGCGTATCATGCCCTCAAAAGAGCTTTCAGACCTTTGCAGGTTAGTCTGACCGATGAAGGCACAAATGGGCTAGCGATTCATGTCATCAACGACCTGCCCACTGAGAAGAATGTGGTCTTGAGCCTACAGTGTCTTCGGCACGGACAGACACCGGTTGTTTCCGGCCAGACCGAATTGCATGTGAAGCCACATGATGCCCTTGAACTGAATGCCGTCGAGCTGATAGGCGCGTTCTTTGACGTGACCTATGCCTATCGTTTTGGGCCGCCTTCGCATGACGTGACTGTGGTGCGGATGACAGATCCCGAGACTGGTGAGTTACTGGCTGACGCCTATCATTTCCCACTTGGGTTTGATTCATCAAAAGTATCAGCGAGTGTTGAAGCCAAACTGGAAAGGGATGTATCGGGGGACTGGCATCTGGCTCTGGAAACTGATTGCCTGCTTCGGTCTGTCCACATTGATTGTGAAACACATCAGCCTTTGGAAAACTGGTTCCACCTGCCGCCAGGTTCCAGAAAACTTGTCAGATTGAAACCCCGTGCGGAGTCCGATACGGACGCAGCACCGGTTTGTCGGGCTGCGGCATTGAACCGCGACCGCATCTCAGCCGGTTGAAGCCAACTGCTGTTCTCTTTGAGCTGGGGTTTGATCCGAATTTTCAACTGATGCGTTAGCGGCGTCGACGAGAGTGTCGATGAAAGCCGTACGTGCATGGACCGGTGTCAGGCGATGGTCTGCGTGCTCAATGGTGGTGTATGTCACATTGGTGAGCCCGGAGAGCCCACTCAGATCTGGCCCGAAGTGTGCCTTGAGTTCTTCAATGCTGCCGTCCCCGATACTGCAGAGAAAATGAACCGGCACTTTCCGATCCTGCAGCGTTTGAAACATGTCCAGCGCCTCCAGCTTCATCCGCCCGAATTTCGTAAGACGCGGAAAATACTGTGACGTTTTCTCCGTGGTTTTCTTGAAGGCCAATCGTGCGACACCCTTGGTAGCGGCCGGAACGTCGATGTCACCCTTGAGCAGCCGTTTGACAATCTTCGGGTCCGAAAGTCGTTTCTTATATTCACCGCCCGAGCGGTACATCATGTTTTTCAGTTCATTCGGAACATCCTTGTCCCAGATGAACTTCAGCTGATTGACCAGAACGAGCTGTCGGACGCGCGAGTCATTTGCTGCCGTGTGAAAGGCTGCATAAGCACTGCTACACCGTCCCACCAGAGTTATGGGACCGTTCCATCGCTCGCTGGCATAATCCACCAGGTGTTGAAAATCCTCGATCGATACGGGCGTATAAAGGACTTCCTGGCCAACAGGGAGGTCAGGATAGCTGTCTCCCGTGTTCACGCTGTCAAATCGGAGAGACGTGACCCCGTGGGTTGCCAGAACTCTGGCCGCATGAACGCTGTTGCGTGCCAAGCCGCCGTGATGGTCGTAGCCACCGGTATTTCCGAAAATGAAAACGGGACCGTTGCCACTTCCAGGTAATGGGCTGGTGACAACAATCATCAGTTTTTTATCAGCAACTTCCAGGTAACTTGTGGTCTCCTGAAAAGCGGTAGTCTCTAGCGATGAGGATTGCTGTTGCACATTGAGCGGTGGCGAATGATCTTTGGCCTCGCCCTGGGTTTCCTTTAGCCACTCGACAAGTGTTTCAACGAGCCGATAGGGAACTTTTGACGTCAGAACTTCGACGGTCAGGTCGGCAAATTCGGGAAAGTCACAAATACGAGCCTTCTCGCATTTCGACTGGAGTTCTGTACTGAAATTTTGGTCGCTCTTGATATTTTCCCGTGCAAAACAAAGCACAGGCAACTCTTGCAGCGCTTCAGGACAATCCAGTTTCACTTTCGACAGGTCTTCCACGACTTTGGGCGGCATAACATTGCCCAAAATCGAGGTTTGATCCGTGTCCAGCCGGGTCAGAGGGATCTGTTCAGTCTCATAAAGTAGCTTCTCGCTGAGTTTCGTCTCGCGAATGTATCGGCGGCCATTGACGAGAGGCGCAGCGAAAATTGCTCCGGAAAGATCATTCCGTTTCTGGATTAAACGGTGCGCGATGACGGTCCCGAAATTCAGACCGAAGACAACTATCGTTTCGCAGCCGAGTGTCCGAAGGACATTGGCTCCCTTGTCTGCCGCATCTACCCAGCTTTCAAGGTCATCGTTTTCTTTGGGGTCGAAGGAATCGACTGTTCCGGGATAATCAAAACGCAACGCAGGAAATCCTGCGGATGCAATGGCATCAGCCAGGATCTTGTAAAATTTCCGGCTGCAGACCTCATCGTGACCCCAGGGACGGCAAAGCAAGACACCCGTGCTTCGACGCCGTTTGCCCTTTGGACTTGCCAGGATTGCCGATACCCCATCGAAATAGAAAGGGTATCTATCAAGGTCTGACATCGTAATTCCTCAACCGACTGAAAAATCCATGGCAATCGCGTGTGCAAGCGCACCGTATTCCGGTGTCCGGTTTAGCCTTTGTTCTGCTATCACAGGTTCGTTAACAAGGCGCTCACGCGCAACTGTTGCCAGGGACAGACATCCAGGAGACACAACTCAACTTGAGGTGCCGGTTGCACCAAGGACTGAAAGTGCAGGTCTTAAAATAGGTTTGAAGCGATTTGGCACATGTCTGTCGAATGTGTCCCTTACGATTTTCAGATCCGCCTCCGGGATAGATTTTGTAAGGCGCAGAAAAAACACGTAAACAACGCCGGCAACTGGTATAGCGATCGCCAAACCGGCAAGTCCGCCCTGTTGGAGCAGGATGGCATATGCGGTTGCTGCGCACGCCATGCCTGATATCAGAATGCGGACCTGGGCACTCAAGTCGATTGCCAATCCGAGACGCCGGTAACAATAAACCGCGAGCCAGGCAAAAATCGCGACACCGATCACGCCTCTGATAACGGCAGCACCGATCCCACCGAACATTGGTGTGAAAATCAGGTTCAGGGTAATCAGTCCGCCAGCGGCGAAGCTGTTCATGAAAAGAAGGCGCCGGTCATTTTCAAACGCAAGCATGGCGGCTAGTGGCACGGAAAAAAGCGCTTGAGGCAGCGAAAAGAAAACAAGGATGACCGCGATGGGGACTGCAGGTAGGAAGTCGTAACCGAATGCAAACGGGATGAGTTCAGGCATGACAGCTGCTCCGCCCAGGCTCACTGGCAGAAGCAGCAGGCTCAACCACCTTAAGGACCGGTCATACGAAATCTTGAGTTGCTCGGTCGCATTATCATCGAACAACTTGCCGAATCCAGGCGTCAGACCGGCCGCCATGTAAAACGATAGCTGCAGAATTAGGCTTGAAAAGGTCACAGCTGCAGCGAAATAACCGACATCGACGACTGAAAAGAACAGTCCGATGAACACAAGTTCCACGCGGGTTTTGATCAGACTGTCCAAAATGATGGAAATCCAATTGCTATTGCCGTATCGAACCATCTGGTCGCTTATCTCAGCATCCTGCGTACGCACCGGGTTCCGGAACTGCTTCAGGCCAAACGCCTGCGGTAAATGCCTTGCCAGATAGCCCAGCATTGCTCCTGCAGGTCCGAATAGAAACGCACCGGTCAAGGTAATCGGAATTTGCAGTAAAGAGCCAAGCGCGGTTTTCTTAGCCGCCTTGGGAAATTGTCCGAGACCGTGTTCCGCAGCAATAACGAAATGCCCCTGAGCATACGCAATGCATGTCACGCCCGCGATAATCCAGACAAACGCAGAGTTGGGGTCATCCGTTGCATGGACATAGATGCCGTAAAGCAGAAACAATGAGCTGACGAGAAATACTGGCCACATGTATTTCAGGTAGTAAATCCTGACCAGACCGTTTCTGGCTTCAGCGGTGTCCTTTTGGCGGGAAATATACCGCAGGATAACTGCCGGAATTCCTCTTCCGGCAACGATTGCACCGGTGATCGCGACCCAGAGAGCCAATGCGGTCAAGCCTGTCCCTTCTGCACCAAGCATCCGAGCAACAACGACCGAACTCAAAAATCCTGCGATAAGGGAGAGAATTCCAGATGCTGAAACAAAGAGACTGGCGCTGATCAACGAGTGCATTTTTTACCTCGGGACACATTGTTGCGCCCATCGCGAATTCAATAAAGTCGTCAGGCTTTATAAGGCGCAATACCTTAAGAATTGATGCCAGGAGTATCCTGCTGTGCAATTGATTTGGAATAGGAGGCCCCTGAGGAGATCATCCTGCGCGATTATCTGCTCCAACTGAGCTTAAAGGTACTCGCCAAGACACTGTCTATCGAGTTTTGACCAGATCAGCTCCCGGAAAGCCTGAATCTTGCTCAATCAGCCTCTGCCTGATGATTACTGGGCCATCATCTTACATGGAAAACAAGCCAACCGAAGGGTTAGGGAAATCAAGCGAAAGTGTTCGCTTTTTCAACCACTCGAGACAGCGCTTCAGTATAGGTCGATCCAATTTTCGATGCCTCATAGTCAGCAGCAGATGTGAGTGCTCCGGCCGACAACATCTTATATAATGCGGGGTTGAGCGCAATCTGCTGCAAAGCATTGTACAAATTTTCAGGATTTCCCGGCGGAACCAGGAGGCCGTTTACGTCTGGAACGATTGTTTCTGAAATACCGCCCAGATCAGAACCGACAACTGGTACACCTTGCGAAAACGCCTCGACGGCAACCCTGCCGAAAGCTTCCCGTCCAACTGTTGGAAAGGCCAGCAGGTCAACTTGTGGGAAAAATTCCTCCGGCGTGGTCCAGCCCAGAAACTTCGTTTTCTCTTCCGGAAACAGTGAACGCGCCTGTTCGGCAAATTCATCGCGTCCGGTTCCCGCGATATAGAATTCAACCGGCGTGTTATCCGGAAAGAGACTGGCGGCTTTTCCAAGAACGTCTAAGCCCTTAAAGGCCGTGTGAACTCCGATGAAGCCGATGCGAAACGGACGGTTGTTAGGATAGACCCTTGCATCGCCTAACATCCCATCAGGAATGGCTCCTGGAATGCGCGTCGGAACGGCATTTTGAAAATAGCCTTCGGTCAAGTGGCGTTGGATAATATCCTCAGACTCTCCGATCACAACATCCACGAACCGCGAAAACTGTCGTTTGCCGAATGCTGTTAGCCGGCAGGAACGACACTGTCGTTCGCACGGCTTTCCGGCTTTTTGCATCACGCCCTTCCAGCAAAGGAGAAATGCACTGCGGATGGTGTGAGCAACAGGAATGCCGAGAGACTTTGCAGCCGCCCATGTCGCGACATTTACGTTTTCGATGCTGTCTGTCAGCACAATATCCGGCTTGAACTCCCGCATTTCCTTTCGCATGGTTCGATAAGCGCGCGGATTGCCGTTTTCCAGAAGGTGCCAGGCAATTTTTTTCCATTTCGAACGGGGCAAATAGTAATTCCAATAGATATTCAAGCTCGGCACGCGCTGAACCGGTATGCCCTCATAAACTTCGTATTTTTCTTCGTCCGAAACATGAATGACACAAACTTCATGCCCTTCACTTTTCAAAAGGGTTGCCAGAAGAAGTGCTGAAATGGGCCCACCGCCATCTATGAATGGTGGGAATGCAGCACAGGGCATCAAAATACGCATAGGCTTTGAAACCTTCCGGTTCACGTCGCTAAAAACAGAAAGCAGCGGGAGGATTGTCAGCAAAGTCTTTCATAAGTGTAAGCCTCTGGGGCCACAAATATTCGATCTTGTTGCCAGCTGGAACCGTATTAGGGAGGTAAACACTAATTTTGTAACTGATGGATGGGCAACTTACTGACGGGTTTTCACTTTTTTAACGGCGAAAATTGTAGAAAACACTGCTGGTCAGGGAAAGAAAATCTGGAAAGTCCTCCGACCGGAAAGAACATGGTTGGCGGAACGTATTCCAGCGGGAACCGATAAACAGATGCAAGAACAAAGTCATCCAGCCGGATCTGATTTGCCAATGACAGCGCTTCAGTTGTCTGCGAAGGACAAATTGCGCCGAAATATCAAGACACTTGGGCTGAGATTTCTGTCCGGGAGCGGTCTCGCCGGGCTTGTTGGCCGTGTCTACGGCGGCAAGGGTGTTATTTTGATGTTTCACGAGTTCACCCGGGCGCCGGAAGAAAAACTCGGCCAGGGGACGCGAATTGAGGATTTTGAAGCTGTTCTGCGCAGGCTGAAACGCGCCGGTCGTGACATAGTAGACCTGTCAGAGGCCGTTCGCCGGCTTGCCGACCCCGAAAGCAAGCCTTTCGCCGTGCTGACCTTCGACGATGGCTATCGATCCAATATCGAGCTGGCGTTGCCGGTGATGGAAAAACATCAGGCCCCGGCAACCATCTATGTACCGACAGATGTGATTACGCGATCGCTCAACGCCTGGTGGCTCGGATTGCGTGAAATAGTCCTGACGAAGGACAGTTTTGACTTTGAGCCGGCAAATGCGCGGTTCGAATGCTCAGATCACGCTGGCAAAGTTGCGACTTTTAGTCATCTTCTTGCCTGGGTGTGGCAGGATTTCAGCCGTGCTGAGGCGCTGGAACAGGTATTCACGGACAACGGGATTTCTCTTCCAGTTCTCGTCGAACGTTACTTCTTCAATGAAAGCCAGATGATTGAAGCCGACAAACATCCATTGATTGAAATCGGTGCGCACACCTCGACGCACAGGGCACTTCGACTCTTGTCAGATAATGATGTGAAGCAGGACATCGGCGACAACAAGAAATTTCTGGAAGATAGGCTGACGAGGGAAGTGCCACATTTTGCCTTTCCTTATGGTCGCCCCTCCCTGACCGGGCGTCGTGAAGCGGATATCGTCAAGTCGTTGGGCTTCAAGACGGCGGTTACAACTGATCCCGGTTGCCTGTTTTCACAGCATGCAGACGATCTATTTCTGCTTCCAAGGCAAGACGCAGAATATCCCGACGACGGGCTTTCTCATGCTGTGTGTGGCATGAATGGTTTCTACAGAGCATTGGCTACGCGTTGTGGCGCCCCGGTCGCAAATGTTGCATTAGAACTGTGAATGTTCGGGTAGAGAGGCCACAAGTGGCAAAACACTTCGAAGACGTCTCCCTGGTGCATGTCGTGCGGCAGTACACGCCGATGATAGGCGGACTGGAAGATTTCGTGCGTCAACTGGTAGCGCACCAGAAAGGCCGTTTTGCATCCCTGAAGGTGGTCACCCTGGACCGGCTGTTCATTCAACCCGACAAGAAGTTGCCGGCAAAGGAGGCCATCGACGGGGTCGAGGTTCACCGAATTCCCTTTCGTGGCAGCTCTCGTTACCCGCTCGCGCCAGCGGTATTTTCACATGTGAAAGGTGCCGATCTGGTGCATGTCCATGCGGTTGATTTTTTCTTTGACGCTTTGGCACTGTCCAAACCGTTTCACCGCAGAAACCTTGTTGCGACCACACACGGTGGTTTTTTTCATACCGAGACTTTTCAGGGGTTGAAAAAATTGTGGTTGAACGGGGTTACCCGGCTGTCAGCTACTCAGTACAGCGGCATTGCCTGTTGTTCAGACAATGACCTCTCCCTGTTTCGGTCAATAGCAAAATCCAATGTGCGTCTGATTGAAAATGGCGTCAATCTCAGCAAGTTTCAGGGTGCTTCGTCCGTCGCTCCACGAAAACGACTTGTTACAGTCGGTCGGTTTTCGGCAAACAAGCGACTGGAAAGATTGCTTGATACGATGCTGTGCTTGTGTCGGCATGACAAAGACTGGCAACTAGAAGTGATTGGCGGACCTTCAGACCTAAGCGTCCAGGACATTGAAGACCTGATTGCAGAACGTGGACTGCAGGAGCAGGTTTCGCTTCACATCAAAGTTCCAGACCAAGCTGTCCGCGATGTGATGTCGAGATGTTCTCTGTTTGTAAGCGCCTCAGAATATGAGGGCTTCGGCATCGCGATGATTGAAGGGTTGAGCGCAGGTCTGTTACCGGTCGCAGAGCCGAACCAGGCATTCCAGGGTTTAGCGAAAAAACATCCAATGGTCAGGCTGGCGAGTTTCGCAGAACCGGTAAATGCAGCGCAAAACATCATGCAAGCCTTGAGCGAACTTGAAAAAAAACCGGATCTTCGTAACAAGGCTATCACATCTGCTGCTCAACACAGTTGGGAAACCACGATCAGGCAATATGATACTCTTTATGAAGACGCTTTGCGACGCAAAGCCTGAAGGTTGTCCAAAAGCACAGTCTGACTGAGTTATTCCTTGTGAATGTCACCGAAAGCTTCTGCTAACCAGCATAAACTACAATCACCGACATTGAGTTTGCAGCGTGACATCGTCCCGATATGAGTAATGACCATTCGGGAGTACCGCCTGCTCGTCAGATGCACCCGGCTTCGTCGAGGAGACATGTGTTAGAAAGTTTTGAAAAAAGAAGCATGTCCATTGTCTTCGTCGCGCTCGCGGCGACGTTCTACAATGCTGTGCTGGCGGTCATAAACGCTCACGTAGTTGATTTGGGCTTCAGCGCTGTTGCGGCTTCAGAGATGGCTGTGCTTGCCTTTGCCTTGATGCTCATTCTCGGAAAAGGACTTTACGAACAGGACCTTGTCCCTTTCGGATACCTGGTCGCAACATTAATTCTTGCGATTTACGTTTCAGCGATCAACGGTCACGTGGTTCTGGACTATTTCAGAAATATTCTTATCATTTTTTGCTTTGTGACGCTTGGAACTTGGACAAATCATAAAACAATCAAATACATATTTCTCCTGGCGAGTGGTCTGGTATTTGGTGTTTTATGCGTGGAGATATTTTTTACCGACTTTTACGCCGACTTCTTCTATCCCGCGATGTACTTTTTCAACACCCGTGGAGTGGAGTTGTTCGAAGTCGTTGATTCAAAACTGTTTCGAAATGCGCTTGGTTTTGAAGGGCGCTTCAGTTTTGGACTAATCAATCACAGGTCCTCGTCTCTGTTTTTGGAGCAGGTTTCGCTTGCGAATTTTTGCGGCGTCATGATGGTCTATTTGGTGACACTATGGGGTCGCTTTAGTGCGTTTCAAAAGTGGTTCTGCCTGTTCACAATAATCCTGATCCTCGTGACAAACGATACCCGCACGATGCTGTTGTTTGGCATGGTCAGCATTGTCGGGTATTTCGTATTCCCGTATCTGCCGCGTGTTTTTTGCCTCCTATATCTGCCGATATTTTTGTTTCTGGGTTTTTTGATCTACCTCATCAAGCCAAATGCTGTGGGCGACAATATTCCCGGGCGCGTTGTTCTGACGATGGAAATGTTCACCGAAATGGACTTGCTGGCTCAGCTTGGGTTTGCCGCGGATCTGGCCGCGGATCTCGGTGACAGTGGATATATCTATGTGATCGTCATCGGGACGGTTTTCAGTTTTCTTCTGATTTGGCTGTTTGTGTCATGTTATCCGGCCTATGAAACTGCAGAGCAGCGTCGTTTTGCTCATGCTCTTTGCATCTTCATTTTCATGAACATGATGATCGGTGGTACGGCAATTTTCTCGATAAAGATTGCCAGCCTGCTTTGGCTGCTGGCTGGACACATGAAATTTGCGGAGCGAGATCGCGCTTCGTTGGGCAAAAGGCCATACCCGTTTCCTGAATTTCGCAAGGTCGAAAGATAATGTTGGTCCAGCTTCAGTATGCCCGGGCAATTGCCGCTCTTTTGGTTGTCTATTTTCATAGCGTATTGCAGCTGGAACGAATGGATCCGGATACGGTTTTCGCAAGCTTTCGCTTTGGGGAAACCGGTGTGGATCTCTTCTTCGTGCTCAGCGGATTTGTAATGTGGCTGACGACAGCGGATCGAAATATGAGCCCTGTTGGATTTTATCGCAGGCGGATCGAGAGAATAGTCCCGCTCTACTGGTCTTTGACGCTGCTGGCATCAGCAATTGCACTCACATTTCCAAGCTACCTGAACTCAACAAAATTCGACCTCCAACATCTATTGGCTTCCCTGTTTTTTGTTCCATGGATCAATCCCGCCAGTGGCGCAGAAGAGCTGATAACTCCGGTCGTCATTCCCGGTTGGACGTTGAATTTCGAAATGTATTTCTACTTGATTTTCGGGAGCCTGTTACTTCTGCCGAAAATCACGCGGATCCCGGCACTTTTTGTAGTGTTTGTGGCGATATTCCTGCTCAGCAACTGGGGGTCGGCAAAAGGCGTGATGGCGTCTTTTTACGGCAATGCAATTGTGTTCGAGTTTCTCGCAGGCGTTCTGATTGCGAAACTGTATCTTGACAAGCGCCTCCTCCAATCTGGCCTGGCCCTGGTTCTGGTGCTGGTCGCATTTGTTGGATTGGTTGCAGCGGATGCAGCGCATCTGGAAGTCCCAAGATTGATCAGCGCGGGACTGCCTGCAGCAATAATCATCTATGGCTTGGTTTCGCTTGATTTTACGAAGGTTGCAGAGTTCAAGTTTTTGCATCTGATTGGCGACGCGTCCTACAGCCTTTATCTGACGCACGTCTTTACGCTCGTAGCCGTTCGAATCTTCTATCGCTACCAACCTATCGAATGGCTCAACGTTGGCCCGGTATTTCTGACTGTCTGCGTTGTTTCGTCTGTTTTGGTGGCTCTAATGTCCTTCTGGCTTTTTGAAAAACCTGTTGCAGACTATCTTGCGAAGAAACGAGCCGGACCACGGACAGCGCGCGCCACCGTATCAAATTAGGAGAACGCCGGACCATGCGATTTTCTTTCGCAGCCAACGCCTGGCTTTTGAGAAAAATCTTCGCTCCAGCGCTTATATTCAGCCTGTGCATATTTTTGACTTTTCCGACCGGGGTCGAAGCGAAAGGCGTTTGCTACCGGGGAGTAAACCTGTCGGGCGCGGAATACGGCGATGCTCAGGGCGTTTACGGGACCAATTTTATCTATCCGTCAGAGGAAACCGTTGGCTATTTTGGAAAGAATGGGATGACGATAATCAGACTTCCGTTTCTTTGGCATCGCCTTCAACCCGTGCTTGGCGGGGGATTGGACAATCAGGAACTTACCCGTCTCAAGGCGTCCGTCGAACTGATCCGCTCGTATGGCATGAAGGTCATTCTGGATCCGCACAACTTTGGATATTACGCAGGCAAACGCATGATGACCAAAGATGTGACCGCCAGGGATTTTGCCGACTTCTGGGTCAGGCTTTCGCTTGAGTTTGCCAACGATGATGACGTCCTTTTTGGCCTCATGAACGAGCCTTACGACATTCCCGCGGAAGACTGGTTGGTTGCCGCAAACCGGGCAATCGCCGGAATTCGCGCTTCCGGAGCCAAAAATATGATTCTTGTCCCTGGAACACATTGGAGCGGTGCGTCGAGCTGGTTGGAAGACCTGCCCGAGGGTAACAACTCAAAAGTTATGGCGCATGTGAGCGATCCGGCGAACAATTTTATTTACGAGTTCCACCAGTATCTGGATGACGACCTTTCCGGAACGCACAAGACTTGCCCGAACGCCGAAATTGCCATCAACGGGCTGAAGGGTGTGACCAAGTGGCTCAAGGAGCACAACGCGCGTGGCCTGCTTGGAGAGTTTGGTGGTTCATTGAACAGCGCTTGCCTGGCTGGGCTTGAAGATATGGTCGAACTTATGGACCGGTCACCTGAACAATGGTTCGGCTGGACGTACTGGGCTGCAGGCGATTGGTGGCCCGAGGAGGAAGGCAACAACATCCAGCCCACGGCAAAAGGGGACCGGCCTCAATTGGCTGCGATCATGCGTGAAAATTTTGTAAGCAGTAATTTGTTCTGCTCAACGTTAAATTAACTCTGATTTTGCAGTTTATAGGGATAATTCGGAAAGTCTTATCAAAGCAGATAGAACACGCATGGGCCGGTATAAGGAAGATTGGAATTCAGCGGACTGGGAAGACCGCCGAGGCAAGCATGTCGGTTCGTGGGAATCAGATGAAGTGCGGTGGTACGAAGACGATTCCCTGCCGCATCAATACGACGGCTATCCTGCAGTAGAAGAACCTGGGCATCGGAAGTACGACAGGCGTGTCTACGAACCGGAACATTCCGGGCATACTTCTGAAGAATTCAGTGATTACAGCGCTCTGCGTCGCTACGAAACTAAACCCTCGCGTCAGTCGCATAGGCAGCAGTCTGACGGTCGCACGATAACAGTTTTGCGGTCGCAATTTCAGCAGTCATCGGACCCTCATGTTTCGAGTGCTGAAGAAAGCTACGGCCCTTTCCTTGATTTTCGCACTCTTGTAAGCGCTGTCTATGAAAACAGGCGGTTCGTCCTGCTGGCCATCATTGGCGGTATGGTGCTCGGTGGCTTTGCCACGACACTTGTGTCGCCCAAATACTCGTCGCAGACGAGTCTCTATTTTGATCCATCAAAATTGTCGATTGTCTGGGACGGTCAAAGTCAGAATCCTGCGTCCAGTCAGACAGCCAGTGCACTGGTCAACAGTCAGATTGAAATTCTGACGTCGAATGTTGTTTTGCGCGATGCGGTTCAAAAACTTACCCTGTATGAAGATCCTGAATTTCGTGGATCTGGCAGTCCCGAAAGCAGTCACGTGGCTGCCGCGGTTCTCGGGGAGAAGGTCCATACAAACCGGATTGGAGATTCTTACATTGTATCTCTAAGTGTGACTTCGTCGGAGCCGCAAAAGTCTGCAGAAGTCGCAAATGCAATCGTTGAATCATTTCTTGATTATGAAAACACGACCGCGTCTGACAGCTTTTCAAATTTCTCGACCAACCTTGACGACCGCCTCGAGGTTCTGCGCAACAAGGCGTTTACCGCAGAAAAAGCAGTTGAAGATTATCGGGCAGAAAACGATCTCGTGACTGCGAAGGGAGTACTGATTTCCGATGACCGTTTGGCTGCGCTCAATACCGCGTTGGTCCAGGCTCAGCAAAAAACAATCCAGGCCAGTGCCAAGGTGGACGCTGCTAAGCGCTTGAGCCTGGAAACGGCGGTCGCCGGTATCAGTGAAACAGAGGTGTCGTCCGCGTCGCTCGTACAATTAAGACGCCAATACGCAACCGCGTCCTCTGAATTGGGGCGTCTTAGGAGTCAGCTGGGATCGCGTCACCCTTCACTAGCTGCAGCGGAAGCTTCCCTGAACGGATTGCGCGGCGAAATCAATCAAGAACTGAAGAGAATTTCTTCAATCGCTCAGACAGAACTTTCTCAGGCGCAAAAAGCGCAGGACGAGACTGCCAAAGAGCTGGCAGCACAAAAGGCACTGAAGCTGAGCAACTCACCAAATCAGGCCACCCTGGACAATCTTGAACTGCAGGCGTCGACTGCCAGAAGCATCTATGAATCCGTTCTAAAAAGTACACGGCAGTCAAATGAGGAATTCAACAATTCCATCACCAATGTGCGGGTGCTTGGAAGGGCAGAGCCTCCACTGAAAGCTGATGGACCGGGTAGAAAAACCCTCCTGGTAGGAGGCGTGTTGGGCGGAGCGGTTTTTGGTTTTGGCGTCGGGTTGCTGTTTGCACTTGCTGGACGTTTGTTGAGAAACCCGTCATTTCGGGGTTACTTTTCGTCTACCAGACGATAACCCTTCATTTTCAGCTAGCACCATTGATTTTTCAGGTGGCTGTGACGAGTGCCGTTTACGCGGGCTGCTTGTCCAAACCGCGAACCTTAAACGTGAACAAGTTCTTACCGTGTTCTCGAAGATTTTAGACTATCCGGGAACATCGAATTAACTCCGAAATCAAACAGTTTTTCTTTAGGAATTGAATTTAACCATCCGAAAATCATAGGTCGTCTAATTTGGACACAACCGCGAAACTCGAAAATTAGAAACGGCTGTTGAATGTTGGTGCAGGATGTAAGACCGGAAAAAGCGATTGGTGAAGCCTCGTTTGAATTCGGTCACTTGAACATCAAGAGATTGGGACTTCTGGAAGCCGTTCAGCTTATCCGGTCCGCTGTGCTTGTTCGCCAGCAGCTGAGCATTGCCATTTGCAACGCTCATACTGTTCTGACTTCGCTTGACGATCCGGGTTTTTCCGAAACATTGAATCAGATGACTTTGTTGAATGACGGGATCGGAATAGGCCTCGCCAGCAAATATCTTTATGGAGAAAATTTCCCGGCGAATTTGAACGGCACGGATCTCATACCCTTTGTTCTTGCCGAAGCTGGAACGCCCTTGCGCATTTTTTTGCTTGGAGCCGAAGAAAAACAGGTCTCGCTGGCAAAGGAACATATCGAGCGAACCTATCCATCACATGAAGTGGTTGGTTTCAGGAACGGCTATTTCGATATGGATGATTGCGCAGACGTCTGCGCTGAAGTCAGCGCGGCTAGGCCGGATCTGCTGCTCGTTGCCATGGGCAATCCTCTGCAGGAGAAATTCATCATGCAAAACCGGGCCAGACTCGACGCAACTGTTGCGATTGGAGTTGGTGCGCTTTTTGATTTCATGTCAGGAAATGTGGTTCGTGCTCCAAAAGCCGTGCAGGCTGCGGGTCTGGAATGGTTGTTCCGGTTGCTGCAAGAACCCCGTCGTCTGTTTCAACGCTATGTCGTTGGTATCCCGCGCTTCTTTCTCGCAGTAAGGAAAATGAAGCGCAATCAGTCGTCTTGAACTGGTTGGCGACAATCTTGATTTAGCAACAAATCAGTTTCCCGCAGGGCAGCTTCAATAGAGGTTGCCGAATGCCCCGGTGGCAGTGTCGGCCGATCAATCATGATCACCTTAAGTCCCAGTTGTCGGGCCGCAGCGATCTTCGCAAAAGATCTTTCACCGCCACTGTTCTTGGTCACGAGATGGGTAACCCCATATTTTTCAATCAGCTGGACTTCATCGGAGACCGTTATTGGCGGACGGCCCGATATCAGATTCCAGTGTTCGGGTAGTTGACAGTCCGGCGATTCGATCGTGCGCACGAGTGCAAAGATATCGCTGCGGTGGCTGAATTTTCCGATTTCTTTCCGTCCAATGGCAAGAAGAACGCGCGCCCCCTGGGGCAGCTCTGATGCAGCATCTGAAATTGAGGAGACTGTTTGCCAGATGTCCACTTTTGAAGGCTGCCACGCGGGACGTTCCAGGTGCAAAAGCGGCAGCGCAAGGGAGGCCGCAGCCGTTGAGGCATGTTGGCTCATTTGCACCGCATAAGGGTGGGTGGCATCGATGATGAGTGACACGGCTTCTTCCTGACAGTATCTGGCCAGGCCCTCGCTGCCGCCAAATCCACCAACGCGTACAGGAACTCCAAGATCAGGAAGCTCTTTGACGACGCCGGCAAAAGAGGGGGTCAGACGGTGCTCGGGAAACACCTCGGCAAGTTTTATGGCGAGTTGGCGGGCTTCTATTGTTCCCGCCAGCAAAAGGATATGTTTGGGTCTATCTGTCAAAACCCTGTTCCCCCAGGACGTTGCCTTGACGGTCCGTGATCAATACCTCGACTGCAACAGGCGCATCCCGCAGGATTTGCCGAACCGCAGCCTGGGTACGCCGTGCCAGCGGCGTGCTGAGATCGACCCTTTCCTGTAAAGCACTGTCGAGAACTTCCTTTGCGGTATTGGCTGAGCCAGCTGCCTCTACCAGCTCGTCGGTTGCCCCTGCTTCTTCAAGAAGATCCTGCAAAAAGGCAAAATCGACCGAGCTGCGGGCCGAGTGCAGATCCATTGCGCCTTGAGCCAGCTTTGAGAATTTCGCGAAACCACCTGCGAGGGTGAGTTTGGGCAAAGGGTGGCTTCGAATGTATTTCAGCAGGCCACCTGCGAAGTCGCCCATGTCAAGAAAAGCCACTTCATCAAGATCGTATCGCGCCCGCACGGCATCTTCCGACGAAGCCCCTGTCGCACCGACCACATGGTTCAGGCCAGCGGCCCGGGCAACATCGACACCCCGGTGGATCGAGGCAATCCACGAGGCGCAGGAAAACGGGCGAACGATACCTGTGGTTCCAAGAACCGACAATCCGCCGACGATGCCAAGCCGCGGGTTCATTGTTTTGTGGGCAAGGGCCGCACCACCTTCTATCGAGATTTCAATCTCGATATCTCCCGAGACGCCATTTTTGGTGGCGACCTCCGCGATAGCGGTTGTCAACATCTGCCGGGGGACTGGATTGATCGCTGGTTCTCCTGGTGGGATAGGGAGACCGGGGCGTGTGACGGTGCCAACACCTTCACCAGCCTTGAACCGCACCCCTTCGCCTCTTGGCAAATGGCGCAGGGTGGACGTGATCAAAGCACCATGCGTGACGTCTGGATCATCTCCCGCATCCTTGGTGATGGTGGCGCTGGCTTGTGTTTGTGAAACGTCGTGACGGGTCAGCACAAAATCGACTGTCCCACCCTTGGGCAGTGTTATTTGAACCGGGTCCGGGAAAGAACCGGTGAGGAGCGCCGTATAGGCGGCTTTTGCTGCTGCCGTTGCACAGGCACCCGTCGTCCATCCCCGACGCAACTCTTTTGGCTCAACCTTCGACATCTGACTTCTATAGCGGATGTTTTGTCGCATTGCGCGCGCGCTCTTCAGCCAAATCTTAAATTCGTCTCATTTCGCTGCATGTTCTGAACGAACTTTTGATTTAAAAGGGTGACTAGCAAACTTATGTTTCTTGTGTGGTTTTTGAATTTGAAATTCGCACCCGCAGTTGCTGCGAAATGAGGCGTATTTCAAATTCACCACACAAGGCAAAATGTCGTAATCCTTTTGTTTTTCATCGCGGAAACGCTTGGCGCTGCCCATCTGGCCGGGTAAACAGAAGCCATGAGCATTACCAATCTGGACAACACGCTGCCCGATGGCCTGCCGGAATTTGAGGCTGGCTGGGTGTGGCTTGCAGGTGCAGGTCCCGGAGACCCTGGCCTGTTGACGCTGCACGCCGTCAACGGTCTGCGCCAGGCCGACGTTGTTGTCTATGACGCACTGGTCGACAAGAGCATTCTGGACTGGGTCAAGCCTGGTGCGATCACTGATTATGCCGGCAAACGCGGTGGTAAACCCAGCCCGCAGCAACGCGATATCACGCTCAAACTGATTGACTATGCGCGTGATGGAAAGCGTGTCCTGCGGCTCAAGGGTGGCGATCCTTTTGTCTTTGGCCGGGGCGGGGAAGAAGCGCTTGGCCTTGTCGAGGCTGGTGTGCCTTTCCGCATTATTCCGGGGATTACTGCAGGGATCGGCGGATTGGCTTATGCCGGAATTCCTGCAACACACCGGGATTGCAATCAGGCTGTGACGTTTCTGACCGGTCATGATCAGACAGGCCTGACACCCGACGCCGTCAACTGGGATGGCATTGCAAAGGGATCACCCGTGATTGTCATGTACATGGCCATGAAACACCTGGAGACGATCGCCGGCAAGCTCATATCCAGTGGACGGTCTGTGGATGAGCCTGTGGGTATCGTGTGCAATGCTTCATTGCCAGGCCAGCAGGTTCTGGAAACAACACTCGGCATGTGCTGGCTGGACGCAAAGGCCGCAGAAATAGAGCCACCGGCAATTGTCTGCGTTGGCGAGGTTGTTCGGCTTCGCAATGGACTGGACTGGCTGGGTGCGCTTTCGGGCAAGGTCCTGACATCTGATCCTCTCGACCTTCGGTCAAAAACACGCTCGGCTGATGCCGGATAGAGCCGCCAGCAAACAGGCCAACGGCATTCTCATTGCGGCACCTTCCTCTGGAGCCGGAAAGACAACACTGACGCTCGGCCTTTTGAGAGCGCTCAGGAACGCAGGCAGATCCGTCGTTTCAGCTAAGTCGGGCCCTGATTACATCGATCCGAAATTTCATGAAGCAGCCAGTGGAGCCCCTTGCGTCAATCTGGATGCATGGGCGATGACCAGCTGTACATTGAAGAGCCTCGCAATGGATCAAGCTGCAGGCCATGACCTGCTGATTGTCGAAGGCGCCATGGGCCTGTTTGATGGTGCTGCCAATGGCCGGGGCGCTGCGGCGGACCTGGCCCGAACCTTGAACCTTCCCATTGTCCTCGTCGTTGATTGCGCGAAACAGGCGCAGTCCGTCGCAGCTCTGGTTCATGGTTTCAGGACTTACCGAAGTGACGTCACGCTCGCTGGCGTCATTCTCAACCGGGTTGGCAGCGCGAGACACGAAAAAATGCTGCGCTCTGCCCTGAAAACCGTTGACATAACCGTACTCGGAGCGTTGCCGCGCTCTGCCGACCTGATCCTGCCTGAAAGGCATCTGGGTCTTGTCCAGGCAGGCGAACATCAGGATCTGAAAACCTTTTTGCAAAAGACTGCTGACATCTGTGCACAGCACGTGGATCTTGAGAGCCTCAACGGCTTGGCAACGGAGCTAGCTTCACCTGAAAACGGTGCTCTGGCGCTTCCGGAGCCGCTCGGACAACGAATTTTAGTGGCCCGCGATCTCGCTTTCGCCTTTTCCTATCCGCATCTGCTGCAGTTCTGGCAAAGACAGGGAGCGGAACTGAGTTTCTTTTCTCCGCTTGCGGACGAAGCCCCGAGTCCGGATTCAGACGCGATCTATCTGCCGGGAGGGTATCCAGAACTTCACGCCGGGCGATTGGCAGGCGCGCAAACGTTTCGCGATGGCATGCAAGCCTCTGCGAAGTCAGGCAAACTGATCTACGGCGAGTGCGGCGGCTATATGTCCCTTGGAACGGGATTGATTGATGCCGCTGGTCATCGTCACGAAATGCTCGGCCTTTTGCCGCTTGAAACCTCTTTTCAGAACCGCAAACGCCATCTTGGCTACCGGAAGATTCAGCCGCTGGGCGGTTTGCCTTGGGCCGGATTTCTCTCAGCACATGAATTCCACTATGCCTTGATAGTTTCAGAAGGCGACGCCGACAGTTTGTTTGCAGCAGAAGACGCCGAGGGTAACCGCCTCGCGGAGATGGGCTTGCGTCAGGGAAACGTCATGGGATCATTTGCCCATGTGATTTCGAATGCTCGATAATTGTAGCCTGCACACAATCTCCCGATTGTGAACCCGCCGCATGCTTCCATTGGAAGCAGATTTCCAATCGATCATCTGCCTCCTCTATTTCAGTAAAAAAGTCGCCTGCTGCATTTGCTGGCAGGGCGAACGCCTAGGATGCTTTGGCTTTCTTTTTCGGCCTAAGCACATGCACATGATCGGCGTCGTAAAGCGCACTGTCCCGGAAGTCCTGACCTGCCTTCAAGGCATGCCCGACAAAGACAAGCGCTGTACGGGTGATTTTTGATTTGCGTCCCGCATCAACCATCGTTGAGAGCGTTGTGTGAATGAAAGTCTCGTCCGGCCAGCCGACACGATAGGCGATGATTACGGGGCAGTCCGGACCATAATGCGGGGTCAACTGACGCTCGATCTCACGCAGGTTCCGGATCGACAGGTGGATCGCGAGCGTCGCACCGCTTTTGCCCAGCGTGTCCAGGTCTTCGTTGTTTGGCATCGCAGAGGACTGCATGGCCGTTCGGGTAACGATGATGGTTTGCGCCACCTCCGGAATGGTCAGTTCGGTCTTCAGGGCCGCAGCCGCCGCTGCAAACGCAGGAACACCGGGCGTGACGTTATAATCAATCCCGAGCGCGTCCAGACGGCGCATCTGTTCAGCTGTCGCACCATAGATGGAAGGGTCGCCGGAATGAACGCGGGCGACATCCTGCCCATTGTCGTGGGCGGTTTTAATCTCGTCGATGATCTCGTCAAGCGTCATGGGAGCCGTATCGACCACGCGGGCATCATCCGGCGCGGCCTCAACAATCTGCTCCGGCACAAGGGAACCTGCATACAGGCAGACAGGGCAGGACTGGATCAGCTTTAGCCCGCGAACGGTGATGAGATCAGGGTCACCCGGTCCGGCACCAATGAAATATACAGTCATGCGTCGTCTTCCGTATTCTGATTGTCAGATTGGGGAGGCTCCACAGGGTCATTATCCTGCGTGGCCAGATCGCTTGGTTTCGGCGCATCGATGCGTTTGGCGTAGCCGCGCGGCGTATAGACAAAGGGTTTGCCGTCGCCGCGCATCACGGTCCTGGAATTGGAAGAGCCAACAAGAACCGTGGTCAGCATGTCGACGTCATCGACGCTGAGTGCTTCGAGCGTCGTGACGCGCAGAGTTTCTTCAGGGCGTCCCAGGTTTACGCCGAGAACAACCGGAGTTGCTGCCGAACGATGTTCTAGAAGTATCTCCCGGGCGGTTGCCAGTTGGGTGCGCCGACGCTTGGATACCGGGTTATAGAATGCGATCACGAAATCGCCCTCAGCCGCTGCCTGGAGGCGCTTTTCAATAACTTCCCAGGGTGTCAGAAGATCGGAGAGCGAAATCGCACAAAAGTCATGGCCAAGCGGTGCGCCGATCCGGGCAGAACATGCCTGGAGTGCTGAAATACCGGGCGCGTTGGTGACGCTGACCCGTTTGGCTGCGTCAGAGACGCCGCCGAATTCCTCATCTCGGTGCAACAGTTCATAGACCAGCGTGCCCATGGCATAGATACCGGCATCACCGGAGGAAATCAGTGCGACATTCTTGCCCTTGCCGGCTTCTTCCAGAGCGAACCGGACCCGGTCTTCTTCCGCGCCAAGCGGGAAATTGTGGTGGGTCTTGCCGGTAATGTGTTTCTCAACAATATCCAGGTAGAGCGAATAGCCAACCACGTCGGTTGCTTCGGACATGAGCCGGGTTGCTTCCGGCGTGCGCCATTCATCCTTGCCCGGCCCGATGCCGATGACAGACAGATGACCACGAGCCCGTCCGGTCGCCTCTACATCAATGAATTGAGGGGTACGTGCGATAGCACAGGTGGCGTTTTCGGTTTTCTGCTTTTCGACCGTAAGCGTTCCGAATGCACCGGCGGCAGCCAGCGCTGCACCTTCCGAGACGCCATGACAACCGACTTCGGAAAAAACAACGTTGGACGGATTTTTCAGCCGTGGTGTTTCGCGCTGCAGTTCTTCGGCAGAGTAAACGCGCAAGGGAACATCAAGATGTGCCGCGAGCGCATTGACGGCAGCTTCATCGGCCTTCAGGTCAATCGTTGCGACACAGGCGACGGCGCCCTTGGCAATCTCTGCTTCAGCGAGGTGCGTCTCCACCAGTTCGATCAGCTCGTTTGTGTCGCATCCGCGCGCGCAGCCGACACCAACAGCATAGCGCAGCGGATGGTAGACAAGATCGGTCGGGCTTCCCTCAACCGGCTTTTCTGTCGCAACAAGAGAAATGGCAGCATCATCCGCCTGGATCAATTTGGAGTCGGCCAGCCAGTCGGCGGGCCCTTCGATGCGAACTGCAGCGCCTGACAGGAGTTCGGCCATCACTGGCTTGGCATCATCCGGATTTGCCAATCGCCATCCCCTGGGCGGCACATCAAGGGCAGCACCCAACTTGGTATCACCTGCCGTAGTGATTGCCGGATGGCCGCCAAGGGCCTTTGCCAGTATCCGGGCGAGCTCATTGGCACCGCGATGCCCGCCAAGCAGCGGCACAATGCTGGAGCCGTCTTCCGAGATGGCCACGACAGGCGGTTCGTCGCGCTTGTCTGTCAGGATTGGGGCCAGTGCGCGGATCAGGATACCGCTCGCACAAAAGCCGACAATCGGGTGCCCGGCCCGAAACAACATCTGAATGTGTTCGATGGTCTCGTTGAACTGGGTGTCCGCAGTCGGCACACGCCCGGCCAGCCCGTGAATACGGGCCGTTGAAAATCGGCGTGCTACATCTTCGGCTGTGTCGAGCCCGGCCTGGTTCAGGACGAGTAGGATGGGGGAAGCGTCCACGCTTCTTCTCCCTTGTAAATGAGGATCATGGAAAAATAGGGGGCTGTTTCTGCCCCAAGGTCAATAAGACGATGGACCTTTTGTTCTGCAAGGCTGGCCCGTTCAACATATCCCGCCTGTTCCAGCAGGCCCATTTCGCCAAGTAGGGCCCTGAGACGCGGCAGATGGCGGCCGACCTTCATGATGGCAACAGCCTGGGCTTCGTCGATCTTCTGGCGAATATCGTCGTCGGGCAATGGGCCCGGAATGACGGTCAGCACATCGTTTCTGGATGTCAGAGGCCTTTGGAGCTGCGCGGCACAGGCAGTCAGTGAGGTAACTCCCGGCACGATTTCAATTTCGAACCGGTCCGCGAGGCGTTCAAACAGATACATGAACGAGCCATAGAAAAACGGATCGCCTTCGCAAAGGGTCACGACATCCTGACCGGTTTCCAGAACGGCTGCGATTTCTTTAGCGGCCTTGTCATAAATCTCCTGCGCCGGGAACCGGTCAACACGCATCGGAACAACGATCGGAATTTCACGGATTTTTTCAGGGATAACGTTAGCTGCAATCGAACGGGCGAAGCTTTCGCCGGAATCGGGTGCCGGGTAAGCGATCACTTTCGCAGACGAAATCAGTCGATGCGTTTTCAGCGTCATCAATTCCGGGTCCCCCGGACCCAGACCAACGCCATAAAGAGTTCCGGTCATGCTTTCGTGAAACTCCATTGTGTCACTGGCATCGAAGGACGCCAGCCAGTCAGACCACCAACGGCACTTGCCCGGTGCACGGAGAGTTTTTTCAAGGTGCCGCCGTGTGTTTTATAGGTGGCCAGCAGGATCGCTTCGCTTTCCAGCGTCACAGCATTGGCGACAAGACGACCGCCGGGTTTCAGGGCATCAAGACATGCGTTGACGATGCCGGGCGTTGTCAGGCCGCCGCCGATGAAAATCGCGTCCGGTTCGATTAATCCCTTAAGACCGTCAGGGGCCGTAGCGTCGATAAGTTCCAGATGTGGAACACCGAGCGCCATCGCGTTTTCCGCTGCCAGTTGGCGCCGTGCGGCATGTGGCTCCAGGCCAATCGCACGGGTCCTGTTGGCCGAACGCAACCACTCGATGGCAACCGAACCACAACCGGCACCGACATCCCAAAGAACAGCGCCGGGATGTGGTTTCAGTTCGGCCAGTGTCACCGCGCGAATGTCCTGTTTGGTCATCTTGCCATCATGGCGAAACGCATCATCGGCAAGACCAGGTGTTCTTGGCCGAAATCGGGTGCCGGGTTCGGCGACGATTTCCAGCGCGAGAGTGTGGAAATCCGCGACTGTATGTGTCCAATTTTCAGCCGTGCCTGATACCCGCTTTTCCTTGTCACCGCCAATGTGTTCAAGCACCGTCATGCAGGTCTTGCCATAGCCTTCGTCTGCCAGAAGGTCGGCCACGTCTGAAGGTGTTGTGGCGTTACTGGTCAGGAGAAGCAGCCGCGCACCCGGATAGAGGGCGGTGCGCAGCAAGTTGACAGATCGACCGTGCACCGAGAGGCATTCGGCGTCCTGCAGGGCCCAACCCATGCGCGATGCTGCCAGTTGAAACGCCGACAGCGACGGCAGGATTGTCATGTCCTCAGGCGCAAAATGCCGGAGCAGTGAAGAGCCGATGCCAAACCACATGGGATCGCCTGTTGCAAGCACGGCCACTTTCTGGTCGGACAACCCTTTTAGTTCTTCAAAAACAGATGAAAAAGGACTGGGCCAGGCTCGTTTTTGCGCACCTGTTTCACAAGCGAGTTCAAGATGCCGTTTACCTCCGAAAACGATATCAGCATGCGCAACAGCTTCACGGCCACCGGGCGCAAGCACGCCGTCTTCACCGATGCCGATGAGCGTGAGCCAGGGGGAGGTCATTTATCCTCCAAGGTGTAAGGCTTGATGTGCGGCCGGGTTTCGAGATTTTGCGGTTGACCGTCTTTTGAGGGCGAATTCTGGCGCGCACCGCGCGAGCGATGATGATTCTTTTCGTCCGGTGAGGTCGGCCTGACACCTTCAGCGGCAGGCGCCTGCCCAACTGGCTGTGACAGAAATCCGCGAGATCGCATTGGTTTGTTACCGCCGAGGGACTTCATGCCCTTTTTTGAACCGGAACCCGTCATGTCACTTCTCCTCCGGCAATCCGGCAGCAAGCGCATTGACGGCTGCTGCGGCCATGGCCGAACCACCCCTTCGGCCCTTCACGGCCAGATAGGGCACGCCAAACGGATTTGAAATAAGAGCGTCCTTGGATTCTGCCGCGCCGACAAACCCGACCGGAAACCCCAGGATCAAAGCTGGCCTTGGGCCACCGGACGCAATCAGCTCCAGAAGATGAAACAGCGCTGTCGGTGCATTACCAATGGCAACAATTGCGCCATCCAGCTGGTCGCGCCACAGTTCAACAGCCGCCGCTGAACGCGTTGTCCCAAGTTGTTTTGCCAAGTCGGGAACCGATGGCTCGTTCAAAGTGCAGACCACCTTGCTCTGGTCTGGCAGTCGCGAGGAGATGACGCCGTGGGACACCATCTCGACATCGCAAAAGACCGTAGCTCGGCCTGAAAAAGCACTCTGTGCCGCCTCAACGACGTCTTCCGACCAGGCAAGGTCCTCGGGAAGATCTGTCATGCCACAGGCATGGATCAGGCGAATTGCGACCGGCCGCAGGCTTTCCGGCAGGTGAGACAGATCGGATTCTTCCCGGACGATGGAAAAGGACTGGCGATAGATTGCGCCCGGGTCCTTTTCATAGTCGTAAGAAAGGTTTGCGTCAGAGCTCACGGGTTTTCCTCGCACCTGGATGCTGCCTGTCAGGCAGCTTCTCCGGCTTTGTCTTCTTTCTCACCGTCGGCATCGGTCTCTTCGCCGTTTTCCTTTTTCTTGCCCTTCATAGCGACAAGCCCGGCAACAAGAGCTGCTCCCGCAAGGGCTGCAACGCCCACCCAGTGAGCATGACCGGCGAGTTCGCCAATGTGGCCACCATGGGCGTATGCGGAAGATGTGAGGATAAGGCTGAGGATGCCCGAAAGGGCAGCGCGGTTGATCATAGATCTCTCCAATGGCAATCGCCTTTACGGCGGTGAATGACATCGGCGTTTTGGAAGATGAAAGCAAACACGCGCTTCAAACCAGCACGTTGCCTGGCTCTCGCAAATGTCTTGGACAGCTCCAGCCTTGGTCCCCTGTATGGGTCAACCGCATCCGGAATCGCTTTCAGTCCCTCAAAGAGGACGCCGTCAGAAGGCGGCACATTAGGGGAGGGTGGCTGGCGGATCAAGCATCAATACGACAAGATCTAAGCTGTGAACGCCATGCCTCATTGGCAAGTTCCGGTTGTGCCTCGACGCCACTCCCATCAAACGGATTTACACTGAACACAAAACCCGATAGGGGAATATACCTATATGAGGTGGGGCTCAGGCCGGTCCGATTGATCGGACGGACAAGACTAAACGGGTTTCGCTTTTCAAGCGAGCTTTCGGCTGACGCTGGACGCTGGCAACAACGCCCGAACTGCTGTCAATAGACTTGACGCGCGGCAATAGCTTCAACCACCGAAGTCATGCCATGACTTGATCATGGCATCCATGCCGTTTGATTTCAGATGTATTGGTTTTATGTGTGGCACTGCAACGGTATGGGTTGCAGCGTCAGGTCTTTCAAGAGCGCGCAATGCCTGAAGCTGAGAGCCGTACTTCAGCAACAGGCAGCAAACGAGCGTCCATGAGAGTCGTCGTTCTTGCGAATGCAGGGACCGAGTAACCACTGGCGTTGGTCTGGTAATTGGGCAGCTCATATCGCCATGCGAGAGCCGACAAGCATTAGTGCGATTTACAGGGGTCGCAGTTGACACGAAATGACTGGTGCTGGAAGTACCTGTTGAACCGAATTCGAAAAACGGATTGCAACCCGTCGTGCTTGATCAAATGGTATTTACCGGAGAACTATGGCTTTCCCCCGGCCCCGGCGGCTGGACTTTCATCACCCTGCCAAAGGACTGCGCCGACCAGATCCGGTTTTACACTGGAACCAGGAAAGGTCGTGCCTGGGGCATGATCAAGGTGAAGACCAGAATAGGGAAGTCAGAGTGGTCCACAGCGATCTGGCTCGACAAGGCCTCCGGGTCTTTTCTGCTGCCGGTCAAGGCGGCTGTGCGTAAGAAAGAAGATATCGCCGCAGGATATGAGTCAGAGGTCTCTCTGACGGTTCTGACGCCACCTGGAATATGAAGAAGTATGTTACGCGGCGATTGCCCAGTCACTTGCATCTTCGCGCGCGCCAATCAATGCCAGGCCGTTTGCAACGGACGTAAGTTCGTTACCGCCCGAAATCCGTTCCTGGCCGAACCGGTTGGCGAATTGCCTGCGGACAGCTGGCACGAAGGACGTGCCGCCGGTCATGAACACACGGTCGATATCAGCTTCTGAAAGCTTCGCCTTTTCCAGCGTGACATCCAGTGCCATGTCCATCTTTTTAAGGTCCGGCACGATCCAGCGCTCAAAATCTGACCTTTTCACCTGCGCCTTGAAATCAGCCCCAAGCGGCGCGAAAGCCAGCTCCGCCTCGTCATCGGTTGAGAGCAGAGCCTTTGTCTCAGACACGGACTTATAAAGCGGATATCCCTGATCCTCTTCGACCAGATCGACAAAGGTTTTGATTTTTTCCGGTTCCAGGCAGTAGCGCAGCAGCTTCTTCATTTCCTTGAAATCGTCGGACGTCTTGAAGATCGACAACATGTGCCAGCGGGCGAAGTTGGAAAAGAGATTGGGCGGGATTTCCAGTTCCTTGCCCATGCTCTTGTAATGCGACCCCTTGCCGAGCTTTGGCAGCACCACATTGTCGATGATGCGATAATCGAACGTATCGCCCGCAATGCCGACGCCGCCGCGTCCGAGCGGCGTTGCCGACAGATGTCCGGCATGCGTCTCGAAGCGCATCAGGGAATAATCTGTCGTGCCACCGCCAAGATCTGCCACCAGGATGGTCGTATCCCTGTCCAGCAACTGTGCATAGGAAAACGCAGCGCCAACCGGCTCCATCACGAACAGAATGTCTTCAAAACCGAGCTTGCCGAAGGCTTTGCGGTATCGCGCCATGGCAAGGTTTTCATCCGCATTGTGCCCGGCAAACTCCACTGGCCGACCAACCACCAGCCGCACCGACGCCGGATCAAAAGCCGTACCCGCCCTCTCAAAAGCGCACCTCAAGAAAGTCGCCATTAAACTTTCAAAATCAAACGGAATTCCATAGATCCCAGTCCCCTTGAACGCAGCGCTTGCCGCAAAAGTCTTCAACGACTGAATAAACCGCACATCCCCAAAACTCTCCAGAAACTGCCATATCGCCCAGGGTCCAACCTCCGGATGAGGGGCTTTTGCGGGGCCCGTGTCTAGGAAACTGAGGACAGTTGGGAGGGAGGTGAAGGCTTCGTTTTGGTCGGTGAAGGAGACGGGTGCTGTTTCGCCCGGTGGATTTGAGGTCACGGCGACGGTGTTGGAAGTGCCGAAATCAAGGCCGATTGTTTGGGGCAAGATGAGACCTCTATTATCGGATAGGGCAACCGAGCAGATTGTATACAAAATTCGCCCTCTTCCGAGCAGGTGGTTCCCGTGAATTGGGCGGTTCGATTATGCGGTTTTGAACTATTAGACTAGAGCTGCGGTCGAAAAATGTTGTTTGCATCGTATTGCCGCCATCAAGATGTACCAAGTTGTTTTTCTTGTAGCCGTTGTGTTAATGGAACGCACCGAACTCTCCCGAATTGAGGTGCTGAAAATGGGCATCATGAAAAATTATCTCAAATTTGGTACAAAAAAATTCTTAGCTTAAGGAAGCATCACCTAAATCCCATGACACAGAGGTATTCCGATCCTTTCAGTAGGGCGTTCAAACGGCAGTTTTCGATAACATTTGCACTGATTGTGCGCGAGATGACAACGCGGTACGGAACAAAGTTTGGTGGATATATGTGGGCCGTGCTCGACCCGGTCCTCACGATTGGTATCTTGACTGCAATTTTTTCAGCAATTGCGCGCACTCCGCCACTAGGGCGTAGCTTTACATTATTCTTTGCAACTGGCTACATCGCCTTCTATATGTACCGATCGACCTCCGACCAAGTGAGTTCCGCAGTCGACGCAAACAGGGCGTTGCTTAACTACCCAGTCGTTCGACCATATGATGCGATCATCGCAAGGGTGATTTTGCAGATTGCGACTTTGTTTGTTGTGAATGCAATGCTTTTTGGCTGTCTCTATTTGGTAGTTCCATTCGAGAAGCTCAGGCTAGAGCCAATCTTCCTCGCGTCTACCATCGCAATTGCACTAGGCGTAGGAGTTGGAGCCGCAAATATTGTTTGGTTCCATTTAAGTCAGACCTATGCTCAGATTTGGGGTATTGTGAACCGACCGGCATTTCTCGTGTCAGGGATATTTTTCTTGCCTGAGTCAGTCCCTCATCCATTTAAGGAATACCTAATGTGGAATCCTTTAGTGCATGTGGTTGGTCTGTTTCGCAGCGGGTTCTATCCGACATACCGGGCAGCCTATGTGGAAATGTCCTATATTGTCGGGTTAGCCATCTTTTCACTCGTTTTTGGCCTAGTTCTGGTTTGGATGATGGATGCTAAATTAAGAGAACCGAAATGATCCGACTCGATCATGTTACAAAGCGTTTCAAGCTAAAGGGCGAGACTCGGTATATCGTAAGGGATGTAACTTTCACCATACCCCGTGGTAACAGTATTGGTCTAATCGGTCGAAACGGCGCCGGAAAATCTACGCTGCTTAAGTTGATTGCCGGCACCATCAAGCCCACATCTGGCAAGATCTTGCGGCACGCCAATATCTCGTTTCCGCTCGGTTTTTCGGGCAGTTTCAACGGTTCGCTAACTGGTGAACAAAATGTCAGGTTCGTGGCAAGGATTTATGGGCACGACACCGATCAGTTGGTTGACTATGTTCAGGATTTCGCCGAACTTGGACGTTCCTATTATATGCCTGTCAAGACTTATTCATCGGGTATGAAGGCTCGACTGGCTTTCGGCGTGAGTATGGGCATTGATTTCGATTATTACCTAGTTGACGAGATTACGGCCGTGGGGGATACGAATTTCAAGAAGAAATGCAAAAAGGTGTTTCAAGAGAAACTTCACAAATCGGATATTATTATGGTTTCACACGCGGTGCCTACGCTCAGGGAATACTGCTCGGCGGGAATCGTGCTCGAGGATGGTGTTTTGACGTATTTCCCCGACATCAGCGACGCCGTTGAAATGCATGCTAACAATATGGCGCGTCGCTAGAAGCTATAGCGTAACAGACCAAAGGTTTATTGGATGTCCTCAGCAAAGAAGGCGACGAAGAAGGACGACAGCACATCGGTCGTAAATGCTGATGTCGTTACGTTGCCGAACAAAAGGCAGTCTGTTTCACCTGCCACGCGTTATAAGGATAAGTCGCTTGTCGACCGGCTGAAGAAGTCTGGGCTCGACCCACAACGTCTGCTCGACCTCGCTCTGCCCAAGACGACGACCAAGGCAAATGCCAAAACGCGACATTTTCTGATTATCCTCGGGTTCATCTTCGCGGTCCTGACCCCGGCGCTTGCCTTTACCGGCTACATGTTTTTCTTCGCCAGCGACCAGTATCACAGCTCGGCCGCTTTCGCGGTCCGCAGTTCCAGTGCGCCGGCAGCGACGGAAATCCTGGGCATGGTTCTGGGCGGAGGGGCTGCTGATTCTGCAACATCGAATAGCTATATCGTCAATGACTACATCCAGAGTCAGACAATCATAGAAGACCTGTCCAGCGACGTCGAGATCGAGGAGATCTTCAACCGCGAGGGCACAGACTGGTTGTTCCGGATGGGAACGGATCTACCGATCGAGGACAAGCTTGCCTACTGGAACGACATGGTCGATGTCAGCTACGATTCGACCTCGAGTGTGATCTACCTGGAAATACGCAGCTTCGAGCCGGAAGACTCCGTTCTGATCGCCGAGGCGATAATCGAAAAAAGCGAAGTGCTTGTCAACGAACTGTCCGAGGTCAACCGCCGGGAAAGCGTCAAGTTTGCGGAAGAGTCCGTGGCCAGGGCGGAGGCACGACTCAAGGCCATCCGCAAGCAGATGCAGACGTACCGCCAAGAAACGCAGGAAGTTAGTCCTGAGGCGGGTGCGCAAATCGCAGTTGAACTGTTAGGTGGGCTGGACCAAGAAGTTAACAAGAAACAGGCGCAACTTGACACGTTGTTGACCTATCTGGATGAAGATTCGCCCCGAATCCGTATTCTCTCGCAGGAAATAGAGGCTTTGAACGCGCAGATCGCCAGCGTGCGCGAGCGCGTCGGCAGCGGCACCACCGCGGGTGGCGACGCTGCAAACCTGTCGGCACGTATGTCCGAGTTTTCAGAACTCTCGCTAGAAGAGGAGTTCGCGCGTCAGCTCTACACGACGTCGCTTGCTGGACTGGAACAGGCGCGTCAGGACGCGATGAACGAAACCATCTACCTGGCGACCTTCATCAAGCCGACCCTTTCGCAGGCCGCGCAGTATCCCAGCAGGTTCCTTTATTCGCTCGCTGTGTTCTGCGCCCTGTTTGGCATCTGGCTGGTGAGCGTCCTGATGTATTACAACATCAGGGACAGAACCTGATGATTGAGCGTCTGAAGTCGGAGTTGCTGGTGTCTTCTGCGGACCTTAGATAGGCCTCATGCGGATCGCAATCGCAACTTCGGGGATGTGGCCTCTCAAAGACGCTATCGAACAGATGCTGGGCGGAACGGCATTCCGCCTTGGGCGCTTCCATCGCACGCCGGAATGTGTCGCCGGATGGGGGCACAAGCCCACCGCAGCGCGGGCCCGTGCCTATGCGTGGTCACGGAACATTCCCTATATAGCCTTCGAGGATGGTTTCCTGAGATCTGTGCAGCCCGGCCGGTCGGAAAGACCGGTTTCGCTGGTGCTAGACCGGACCGGAATCTACTACGACGCGACCGCACCGAGCGACCTGGAAGGCCTGATTGTCCGCAATGCCGGGATAGCCGGAGCGGACAGCGCGGGGCGCGACATCATGGACGCCCTCCGGAGCCGGCGGCTTTCAAAATACAACAATGCCGTCCTGGATGACCTCACAGGCTTCGACGCGTCCATCTCGGCAGACCGTGTGCTTGTGGTCGACCAGACTGCTGGGGACGCCTCCATCCGCGGCGCAATGGCGTCCGACGACACGTTCCAGGACATGCTGGTCACGGCGGTCTCCGAAAACCCCGGAGCGGACATCCTGGTGAGGGTCCACCCTGAAACCGCCATGGGGGTGAAGTCGGGCCATTTCACGCCGCAGGCCATTGACGCTATTGCAACGACAACGCCCGCGGTCCGGACTGCCATAGACACTGCGCGCCTGCGGCTGGTGTCCGAACCGGTCAATCCATGGGTGTTGCTGGAGGCCTGTTCCAGGCTTTACTGTGTGTCGAGTCAGTTAGGATTCGAGGGCCTGATGGCGGGCTGCGAGGTCAATTGTTTTGGCATGCCTTTCTACGGTGGTTGGGGTCTGACACGGGACCGCCGCGTTTCTTCACCACTAAGAAGAGGCTCGGCATCCCTTGGACAATTGGCTGCTTCAGTCTATCTAGATTACATGTACTATTTTTCTTTCTCAAGCAATGAAAGAATAACATTTGGCGACGCGTGTGAAATAATTAGTCGAAAGCGAGTAAATATTTTAAAAAATTCAAGTAAATAAAAACAACAGATTATTCGCTATGCCTACTAAGCGTGTTTTACACTTCGGCTCGAAGTAATTGTCATTGACAGAAAACCAGAAATCCCCTAGTGCATGCGGCGATCTTATTGCATGAACTCGTCATGTTTTTTCAAGGAGTGAGAATGTCTAAACCGCAGTCGTTTGGCAGTTTTGACGAAGTGCCGCTACCGGTACTGAGTAATTCGATGCTGATTGAAATAAAGAAGCAATATGAAGATTATTACAATGAATCATTTGGAACTGCTTCGTCAAAAGGCCTGTACTCGAACCACGACTGGCGCAGAATACAGTATTGCATCAACCTGATTGAGGCGGATAAAGGTTCAGCGCTTGACGTTGGTGTCGGCCCGGCTGCGCTGCTGAACTTTCTGAACCAGGCCCGTCAGTTCGACCAAGTTACAGGGATTGATGTCAGAAGATATAGTAAGCTTCTACTTCTTGATGAGAGCATCGATTACCGAATTATGGATGCTACGAAAATGATATTTAACGACGAATCTTATGATACCGTTATTTGCATGGAGGTATTGGAGCACCTAACATTAAATTCAATGATAGAGGCTCTTTCGGAACTTCGCAGAGTTGCGAAGAAAAAATTGATAATGAGCGTGCCTTTTGAAGAGCCAGAGCCGCTGCCCTCCTATCATAAGCAAAGGTTTGATCAAGAGAAATTGATCGAATACTTTCCAAACGCGGAAATAAAATTGCTCCAACGGCCGAAAAGAAAAGGATGGCCTTGGGCGATCATGGTCGAACAATTTTAATATTGCTACCTGGCAACAGGCACAAACCAAGATTTTTTTAAACCCGTGAGTCAAACCCATGGCGCCAGAAAACACAATGCAACGACACCACAGCCTAGACAGAATCTCTGAAGTTTATAAAGGAGGGGTTTGGTCTGACCATCTTACAAACGTGGCGAGAGAGAGAATTCATTGGTTATGTGATCAAACGATTGGGCCTCAAGTCTTGGATGTCGGATGCTCCCAGGGGGTAACGTCTATTCTACTTGGTCAACGAGGATATGAGTGTATTGGGATTGATATACAGGAAGAGGCTATATCATTTGCAAGACGTGACCTTGAGCAACAAGAAAACGAAGTTCGTCGGCGTGTAAAATTCGAAACGATTGAGTTTTGCAAATATTCTCCTAAGAAAAAATTCAACGCCATAGTGATGGGGGAAGTTCTCGAACATCTGACCGAGCCAAGAAAGTTTATTGAGCACGCAATACATCTTCTCGAAAAAGATGGAAGAATTGTAATAACTACACCGTTTGGCTTTATGCCTCATGATGATCACGATCAGGAAATATTTCCGAGTTGGTTTACAGAATTTTCCGAAATCGGCGTAAGCGTTTCGCAATTGACCGCAAAAGACGGCTATATTCGCGCCATTTTGGGCAGACATTCAGAGGTCAAGAACGAAGTTTCGTTGAATGATATTATCACCGAAACAGAAGAAGGGGCGCTTGCATCACAGCGATGGCTGCACCGAATTATCAAAAACAAAACATCTTCTTATGACCGCGAAATTAAGGACCGCAACCGCGAAATTAAGGACCGCGACCGCGAAATTAAGGACCGCGACCGCGAAATTAAGGACCGCGACCGCGAAATTAAGGACCGCGACCGCGAAATTAAGGACCGCGACCGCAAAATTATGGACCGCGACCGCTACATTCAAGACTGTCAAAGGCGCTTAGTTGAGATCTTACTGGCGCAGCATAACTTGCAAAGCAAGGCAGAAGAAGATCAGGGAAGAAAAAGCTTTTCCAAAAAAACTTATAGGTGGTTAGCAAACGCCGTTGATACTTTTTTGCAAAAGAGGAATCTCGAAAAAGAACTGATAAATGATGAAGGTCTTCCGGAAGTTGAGCTAATTAGAGAATTCAGGGCAGCTAGCGTATCAGGGATTTTGCCACTTGCCTCCAAAAAAGATGCGGAAATTGAGACTTTCTTCTTAAAAGACGGCCCAGTAGTGCTGCAAAACCAGATAGTTGGCGACGAGACCTACCTTATTCGAGGGAAACTAACAAGCCTTCGAGGCACACGGAACGACCGCGGTGTGCTTCTGTTTGTTGAGGTAAGAGACAAACGAGGCAAATTGGTAACATTCGAGAGCAGCCATATTCACCGCTTTCAATTCTACAACTGCGGAATTGGTTATGTGGTCTCAGGGCCGACTGCGCAATTTTGCGTTGCGGTTACGTTGCCCAAGGAAGCTTTCCATTTGAAAGTTGGTTTCCGCACGCTTAAAGAAACCGGAATGGTCAATTTGTTGATTGACCCTGCAAAAAAGGTTTCCGCATTAAAGCGTAAGATCGCGGAGAGTGGCGTCTCGAAATTTCAAAGAGGGGACGCTCTGCGCAGGGCGGATCGGGGCACCAGTGCCGCTCGCTCTTTAGCGATGCCAATCATATTAGATGATTTTACCTATGAGTGCTTGGCTCCCGAAGTCGAATTGACGCCAATTTCGAAGAAATGCTGGAAAGCTGAAATTTCGAAAATTGATAACCCATTCGCTTTTTTCGTGGAATCGGCATGGCGAGGCAATGAGGGCGAGTGGAAATACGCCATTAACCAACCAGCTAAATGGGGCGCGGAGTTAGGTAAATGCATTGATTATTGCAGGGACCATTCAATTCCTACGCTGTTCTGGAATAAGGAGGATCCAATAAATTTTGAAGCCTTTATCGAAGCAGCAAAGAAATTCGAACATATCTTCACAACTGATTCCGGATCCATTGAGCGCTACAACGAGATCACCGGAAAAAAGAATGCTCACTTGTTGCAATTCGCAGCGCAGTCGGGCCTGCACAACCCAATTCGCATTAAAAAAGAAGTAAAAAAGCTTGCTTTTACCGGGAGCTGGCGAGGTGTTAAGTATCCTGTGCGTGCAGAATGGATAGACGCCTTGTTAACGCCCGCAATGGAAATGGAGGTGTTGGATATTTATGACCGTTACGCGGGGGAAAAGACCAACGCGGATCTGATTTTTCCAGAAAAGTTCGAACCTGTATTGCGAGGTGCACTTCCATATCAAGATCTAGTAAGTGATGTTTACAAAAGTTACTATGGGTTCATCAATGTGAATTCAGTTGAAAACTCAGAGACGATGCTATCTCGCAGAGTTTTTGAGATGATCGCGTGTGGAGCTCCAGTGATAAGCTCACCATCAGAAGCGATCGAAAAGACCTTCGGCGACATAGTGCTCATGCCTAGCAACAAAAAAGAAGCCCAGGACTATATGCTTCGCTTACTTAACGAGTCGGTTTGGAGGGATTCACTTGCTACACGCGGCGTAAGATTGGTTCATTCCGAGCACACTTATACGCACCGGCTGGAGCAGATCGCAGAAGTCATCGGTAAACCGGCAATCTTGAGAGCCGCCAAAAAGGTCTCTATTATCTGCTGTTCGAAGAGGCCACGCTTCCTCAAACACGTCGCAGAGCAAGTAGGTGCTCAAACCCACAAAGAATTCGAGCTCATCTTTGTGAAGCATAGCAGCGACATGCAGGACAACGATATAGACCAGCATTTGGGTCACATCAAAAATCTGGTTGTCCTGAAAAACGATGACCACAATGTCCTTGCGGATGGTCTAAACCAGGCAATCACGAAATCCGAATATGACTTCTTGGCAAAGTGGGATGACGACGATTATTACGGGCCCAACTATCTGAAGGACTCTTTGCTGGCTTTTGACTATGCACCACACGCCGGCGTTGTCGGTAAGGGCTCGTATTTCACCTACGTTCAGTCCCGTGATGCCACATACTTGCGCTTTCCCGGAAAACATTACAAAAACGCCAAGATCGTGCATGGCGGTACACTTTTGTGGGACAGGCGAAAAACAAACTCGATAATTTTTACCCGAAGGACGCAGGGTACGGATACAATCTTTCTGAAAGATTGCATAAACGAGGGCGTGCCTATTTTGTCAACAGACCAGTTTAACTTTGTCCACGTCCGTTACGCCGACACCAAAGATCATACCTGGAAAATTAAGGACGAGGAATTCTTGCAAAAAACAAATAAGTTTGAAGATGGGTTGGCTCTGTCGAAAATCTACGTTTGATACAACTGGGAACATTAGAAGTGTTTGAGAAGCCTAAGAAAATTGATCCGAGGAAAAACTCGGTTTCGGATTTTGTAAATCGTTCTCTGCCGAACGTTGCAAGTCATCCAAATCAAGAGCAAATAGTAAAATTGTTGAGCAAGGATAGAACACTTCGAAATTTAGCAGAATTGAAGGATATTGTTGATGTTGGGTCTGGGCTTGGATATAGCGCAGATGTTTTGGCACAGAGAGCTCATCGCAGGGTTTCGACGGCTGTTAACTTGTCGATGAAATTCGGCGGAACGTTAAAGATTGATCGGGTGCTTGATGTTGGGTGTGCACGGGCGGAAAACGCGGTGCCTTTGGCCGACCTAGGGGGAAAAGAATATTTGGGGCTGGATATTAATTCTGATTACTTTCCTGAAAATTCAAAACTTGGAATGACTTCGGAGTTTTTGCATGCGTCAGCTGAGAAAATACCTTTGGAGGATAATAGTATAGATTTTGCAATTAGCTTTAACGTATTTGAGCATATTCCAGATGTTAAGCTTGCATTGTCTGAAGTCGTGCGCGTCTTAAAACCTGGAGGGATTTTTTACACCAAGTTTGGACCTCCGTTTAATGCAGCGATGGGACCGCACCTAAACCGAAAAATCAACATGCCGTATATCCAACACCTGTTTACAGATTCTGTTGTCTCGGAATTTGTATCTCGCAAAGATCCATATATGACGGTTAACAGGCATCCTTTGTCCTATTACAGGACCATGTTTTTCTCTCAGGAACACATTAACCTCAAAGTTTATCGGGAGTATCTAACCGGCTTTGATTATTGGGCGATAAATGCTATGCCAGAATTGACGGAGACGTATTCTCTAGATGAACTAGCTGTCAGTGCGATTGAGTGTGTTATCGTAAAAGACACAGCAATGATGTAGCGGTGCATTGAATTGAAGTTTGCTTTGTTCCACAAAACTCCCTCGATTTGTGACCTGCTCCCCTGAAGTGTCCTTGATTTAAGGTTAGCTTGTTTTCCACTTGAGGAGACAGTCGATGAAGAGATTCCGTTTCAGCGAAGAACAGATCATTGGGGAGCAAATCATCTTCATCGAACGAGGATGGCGGTCTCTGAAGCAGGAAGCGGTTTATCTGGAAGATCTGACTGACGGCTTGAAGGCTTAACGGTTCATCTGTGGCTGGATGACCTTCTACAATACCGAACGGCCTCATTCAGCCCTTGAGCATCGCATTCCAAGGGAGGCATAATGGGCTGACAGGAACCTGAAACTGGCGGCATGAAAACCAACTCGGATACCCCTTAATTCAGTGCGCTGACCTGTCCGGAAATCCGGGACCAATTCACTCCATCCTACTCAGGAGTTGGAGCCTCCGGCAAACCCGGCAGGGTTCAAACCCATTGCCAACTATCGTCTTGCTTATGGCCAAGTGACAGTCTAAGCAGTGCACTAATCAGCAAGGCGAGGGCTCGGCGAGGCATGGTGCAGAACGATATTGAAGAGTTCGAACGAAACAAGGTCGAACGCTGCCTAGAACTAGGCAGGGACGTGGACACCTTCATACGCTCTGCCGAAACCATCACGGACCTGGACCGATTCGATTACAGCTATCTGTGGAGCTGGCTTGGCTTGCCGATCATTCAGTTCCCGGCAGATATCGTGGTGACGCAGGAAATCATCTGGAAACACCGGCCTGACGTTATTATCGAGACAGGTGTTGCGAGAGGTGGGTCGATGATCTTCCTTGCCTCGATGATGCAACTGCTGGGGAACGGGAAGGTGATCGGAGTCGACATTGACATCCGCGCTCACAACCGTGAAGCGATTGAAAGTCATCCTTTAAGTCATCGCGTGACCTTGATCGAGGGGCCTTCCACGGCGCCGGAAGTCATGGCACAGGTGCGCGAGGAAATTCACTATGGGGAGAAGGTCATGGTGATCCTCGATTCTGATCACAGCCGCGACCACGTCCTCGACGAGCTGCGTAGTTACGGACCACTGATTACGAAAGGCCAGTATCTCGTCGTGGCGGATACGGTTCTGGGCCGGCTATCGCCGGAGCAAACACCGAAGCGGCGATCGCAGCGGTGGGAGCCGGGAAACGAGCCGCTGACAGCCGTCCGTGACTTCCTGCAGGAAACCGACCGTTTTGAAGTTGATGAGGTTGTGAACGGCAAGCTGGTTCTGTCGAGTTCACCTGGTGGCTACCTGCTTTGCACGGGCGTATGACGAGGCTACTGGGGAAGGCGACGAGTGACAAAACGCACACGCGTATCTGTTGAGAGGGCTATGCAGAAGATCTCCCAAAAATTGGGTGAGCACTATTCGGAAACTTTCAAGCAGTTCGGGTCCACCTCGGAAGGCGTGGATTGGGGATCCGATGAGGCGAAGTTGCATTTGCGATATCGAAAAATGCTCGCTGTCATGGACAATCATCCGTCGACGCCCGTGCGTGCGCGGCCTTCGCTTCTCGATGTCGGATGCGGGTTCGGAGGGCTGCTGCAATATGCAAATAATATGGGTCTGGATTTCGATTATACAGGAATAGACGTAGCTCAGAATATGATCGACTGGGCGGCGAGTGCTCATCCGGAAGGCCGCTTTTTCTGTCAAGATTTTCTCGATTTCGAACCCGAAAAAAATTTCGATTATGTCGTCTGCAATGGCATCCTGACCCAGAAGCTGGATACGCCAGGACGCGAAATGGACGATTACGCACAAAAACTCATAAGAGGGATGTTTGAGGTGTGCAGGTCCGGCGTGGCATTCAACGCCATGACAACTCGTGTGAATTTTTTTTCGGACAACCTGTATTATCGCGATCCGTTGGGGCTCGCGGCATGGTGCATCGCTGAGCTCACACCTCATTTCCGCATAGATCACGCCTACCCACTTTACGAATATACCATTTATCTTTTGAAAGAGCCGAGATGAGGGTTGGCGCACTCTGTTCGGCGGGTGGGGCGGCATTCTTCACCGCGGTCGATATGGCGGTCAGCGAAGGTCTAACCTCGTATGAGGAGATATTTCTCGTGACGGACCGCCCTTGCGGCGCCGAGCTGCAGGCCGCAGAGCGCTCGATCACCTTCAGTCGGATTGAGAAAACGGAAAATCAGGATTTCAGTCGTCGCGCCGGCGTCTACCTGGGCGAGGCGGGCTGTCGGATGGTACTGCTCTATTTCACGCGCCTTGTAACGTCCGAACTCTTCCAGCGACTACCCACACTGAACATTCATCCATCGCTGCTGCCGTCCTTTCCAGGTTTCGGGGCTCTCAGTGCAGCGGTCCGGCACAAGACGACCTTTATAGGTGCCACGTTGCATCTGGTTGCTGAAGGCGTGGACAACGGCCCCATCGTTGCGCAAGTCGCTTCTCCCGTGCTGGGGGCGCGAAGCGGCAAAGAGCTCGAATCGCTGTCATACATGCATAAATGTTATCTCACGCTTTGTGCTCTCGACCTTCTTGATCGGGGCCAATTCTGCATCGATGTCAAAACGGGTACGGTGACATTGCCGGACGAACTTCGCGTCACGGCCTCTTCGGCACCGGCCCTGCAATCGAAATCGTTGATCGGTTGCTTCAAGGACTTCCTGACATCGCGTTCTGAAGGCGAGAGGTATTTTGTGCCATGACAGTGGTTGTGGTCTCCCAGCCGATGTTCGTGCCCTGGGTCGGCTTCTTTGAGCAGATCCATCTTGCAGATGTATTTGTGCACTATGACGACGTGCAACTGCCACATGGGCGGAGTTTCACCACCAGAGTGCAGGTGAAAACGCGCAACGGCATGCATTGGCTTACTGTTCCAGTCGACAGGTGCCGCAGCGGTTCTCTGATCAATGAAGCCTTGATCTCCGATACATCCGACTGGCGAAAGACACATCTGGAAACGCTTCGCCACGCCTATGCGAAGGCGGGCAACTTTGCCGCCATGTTCGCGCTTGCAGAGCGCATCTATGCAGCCGAAGGACAGGATATTGCTGACTTCAACATCGGCTCAACGGAATTAATCAGTGGTCTATTGGGACTGCAACCCGAATTCGCCAGATCTTCGACATTGAACATTGGCGGTCGCGGCAGCGAACGCCTGATCTCGATTTGCAGGAATTTCAACGCCAGTGTCTATGTTACGGGTCACGGTGCCAAAAACTACCTCGAACATGAAGCCTTCGCGCAAGCAGGTATCGAGGTGCGATACATGAACTATGCGACCGCACCCTGGCCGCAGCTGCATGGGGAATTCTCTCCATATGTGACAATTCTTGACCTGCTTGCAGCGGTGCCATTCACCGAGGCGGCCGACTATCTAACCTCCGCGGCAGTTCACTGGCGAAAGTTTCTGGCGGACCGATGAGTTGTGCCTCAAGGGTGGACAAGGGAAGTCCTCGTGTCCTAACGATATCCAAGAATCACCATATAACAGTCCGGCTCAGAACTCTGACATGAAAATAGTCCTTTTCGATGACATTCTTGAGCGCCACGTGCGACGAAGTCTGGCAAGGGCCCTGCGCGCTCGTGGTCATGAAGTATTCGAAACGGACCCTGTCTGGCAGGGACACAAGTTTCCGGTTACGCGCGAGGACCGCAGCAATGTTTTTGAAGTTGTCGAAAGCGTCGCGCAGCAGAAACCCGATGCTCTGCTGAATTTCCGCGCGGCATCGCTAACGCCAGACATGCTTGATTATCTGCGCTCAAAAAAAATCTTTACCTTTGTCTGGTTGCCGGATGATCCGGTGCTTTATTCCGTTTGCTATGGCAGCACTGTCGAGTATTACGATTTTGTCCTGAATTGTGGTGACCGTTGTGTCTTGGACTTTTATGCAAAACGCCATGATGTGTTCGGCGTGAATTTTCCATTCTGGACGGACAACACGGAATTTCCTAGAGCTAGACTGCAGCAAGCGACAACGAAGTTCGACGTCGCGTTCCTCGGCAATCTAAGAGGCGCGGTACGCAACAAGCGGTACGATATTCTCGCGTCATTGCCCGGAGAGGTGAGGATTTACGGACGGGTAGACGAAGATCCGGCGAATATTGCCATGGGCTATCTGGATTCCGAAGCGGACATCGCAGCGACACTGGGACAGGCGCGTCTTGGCTTCAATATTCCGCAGATCTTCTCTGATTATCATGGGCACCAATACGATTTTGACGGTCTCGCGCGCCTGGGCTCGTTCGAGTTCCCGTCGCGGGTCATCCAGTATGCCGCCGTCGGTCTTCCCGTGGTTACATTCGGTCAGGTACAAGCACCCGCAACCTTTCCGGAGATGCTGGCGAGCACGGAAATCGGTGACATTGCCAACATCGTCCGCGAGTTGCTGGCCGACAACGACATGTGCAGCGATCTCTCGCGGGCAACCTATTCCCGCTTTCAATCGTCGTTTTCCGCTGATAGCCGAGCCGGGTTTATCGAAGCGATCCTAAACGATCCGCACACGTTCAGGCAGGTTCCGTCGAAACAGCGCGCGTGCTTGTTCGCCGATCATGCTTATCTCGACGATTTGACAAAAGCGACGTCGCTCTCTCAGACACCGGAGGAAGAGTGCCCCTCGCTAGAACAGCAAATCGAGACCCTGGTAGGTGAGCAGCTTGAAAGCCCCAGGAAGTATCGTATCGTTTGCATCGGCCGGGCAGGCCTTCAAGGTCAACGGGCCGGCGTCTTTGCCGGACATGTGCGCGCTCTGAAAAACCTCGGGCATGCCGTGTGCCACCTGCAGGGGGCGGACTTCGACCGCATCCTGAAGGTGGCGAAAGGGTTCAGGGCCAGTATCTTGATGGTCGAGGGCCGTGGCGCTGGCGTGACCGCGGAAGAGGTTGAGAAGCTGAAAGCCGCAGGCCTTCTTCTGGTTACTCTTACGCCGGATGACCCTGTTGGCTTTGAGTCCAATAGGAATTATGCGAGGCATTTCGACTTTCATTTTACGGGCTCCTGCCTTGCGCATGAAAGGTATCTGGAGAACGGCTTCAAGCGAACTTTCCTGCTGCCTTCCGGCATCGATCTTGGATGGATCCTGACCCGGCCATTCGATCCAGATCAGCCGGGACCTGATATCGTTTGCATAGAGGATCGGGCTTCGTCGTCCCAAAAGGCTGTCATGCAGGCCGTGCGTGACGCCTATCGCTCAGTAGGACTCTATGGTGAGGACTGGGGTGAGGGCGGGGCAAACCCGGACGATGCTTTGCTTTCGGAAGCGGAACGCCAGAAGATCAGACGTGCCGGGCTGATTAACGTTTGCTTCCCTGACGACAACGATCAGGCAGACAGCATGCCGCAAGGGGTGGTCGAGGCGATTGCAGCTGGTGCCATCTGCATCATGGGGCAGAGGAACGTCGTCGAAAATGATGACCGACCGGAACCGGGGATCGGAAAGTTTAAAGATACAACTGATCTCATCGCTGAAATTCGCGATCTCCTTGCCAATCCCGCCGAACGCGATCGACGACGGCGGCGGGCGTTTCGGAAACTGGTCGATCATCACTTGCGCGAGAGGCAGTGGCGGGATGCGCTTTGCAGGATCGAATCCTGTCTGTCGCCTTCAAACGACATCCTGAGCGACGAGCGCCGCCCGCTCATTAATGAGACGCTCGAGCCGAGCAGCGAACGCGAAGTGCGCGCGCTTCTGACCGGCTATTATGGACATGCCAATCTGGGGGATGAGCTTATTCTGGAGAGCGTGATCCAGGCTGTGACCCGGCATCGTCCGGAAGTCTCGCTTGTTGTTGCGACCACGGCACCGAAGGCGGTTACCGAAAGCCGTGGTATCGAGGCCGTAGGATTGGGCGATCTCGAAAAACTTTCAGCTATTGCTGCAAATGTCGACGCCGCAATTTTAGGGGGCGGAGGCCTCTGGCACGACTATTCGTTCAGGGACGCGGGCGGCGTAAAAGCGCTTTACGATGCCTCGTCCCGGTCGATCGGTGGTTATTCGCGGCCCAGTCTTATGGCCGCAGGCTTGGGAGCCCCAGTTCACGTCTACGGGATGGGTGTCGGCCCGCTGAGTGACCCGGACGCGAAGTCGTTCCTGAACCAGATTGCTACCCAGATGACGACTATTTCGGTGCGTGATCAGAGCTCTGCAGATCTTCTGCGGGCGATCGACAACTGGCGGCAACCGGTGCGGGTAGTGCCGGACATGGTCTATGCGCTCGACCTGCCGGTGTGCGGGTCCGTGCCCGAAATCGACGAGGTGGCCGGCGATCTGCCAGTAGTGGTCGTGAACTTGAGGAGTTGGCCTTACCAAGACCTGGGGCGAACTATCGAACGACTTACCGGCGCACTGTCCGCGACGTTCAAATTGTCCCCGTTTGCGCTTGTAGGGTTCCCCATGCAGGAAGCGGGGAAGTCCGACGAGGTGCAGATCAGGCGCTTGTTCGACCGCCTGCCCGACGAAATTCCGAGGCTCATCGTAAGATGGAATGGGGATGCGTCGAAAGCGATCAACACCATAAATCGTGCCGATGCGGTTTTTGCCATGCGACTGCATACATGTCTGCTGGCTCATCGCTTGGAGAAGCCTGTCATTGGCTTCAGTTACGATCCCAAAGTGCGCGCACATTTCGAGGAACTGTGTCGAGAAGACTCTGTCATGGACTTCGCGACGCTTCCTGGCACGTGGAAGGAGAAATTGGTCAAGCTCATTAGCGGCCAAACCTTGATTTCCAGCGAGACAAAATCGCGGATCGTCGAGCTGGAACGGCGCTCGAGGGAGGAACTGCATCGTTTGGTGCGTGATCTGCCGAGCGCGATGCCCCGCAGGAAAATCACTATGCTGCTGGAAGAAAAATCGAGCGATGTTCGTCCTCCGGCAAATCCGCACCCGACCGGCGGTGGTTCGAAGATTTCGACTGCCTCTGCTGAGGAAACAATTGACGAGACACTAACCAATTGGGCTTATTCGGATTCTGGTAAGGGGAGGCAGATCGCCAACTGGTGGAACTACGGCAAACTGCCGAAAAAGGCTCAACAATGCCTGCGCGAGGATGGCCGGCTGGCCCTGTCCGTTGATGCTGAAGGAGCATTGAATGCCCGTGTTGCGTTTGCTGAAGGGGACAAGTTCTACTTCACCACCGGTACGGAGACCCTGAAAGTACCGTCATCCGTGGCGCTGAGGTGGCCGTTGCGTCCTCGCAGGGAATATCAGCTGAAGGTGTCCTTCGAAGCGCTCAGCGGCAATCCGGAGGTCAGGTATTGGATTATCGAGTACGATCAGCATTCCCGACTTCAACATAGCACCGCCACGCTGAAACCCGGACACAATTTCCTAAAGTTGTCGTCGGGACCGGAGGCCCGAAGTTTTCGAGTCGCTTTCAGGCTTGCCGGGCATGGGGAATGCAAAATCCATCCCTTTCGCCTCACTAGCCGTGCGCGGCGACAAGGGGCGTAGCGTAATTCCTGTGTAATGAATTTGATGTTCCTTAAAGGCGTCGGCTGTCTCGACTTTCGGCTTGCGGGGGTGTGGCTGCTGGTGCATGTTGTGCCCAAATGCAAGGACGGCGTATATGGCTGTCCCATGATAGCAGTTTACAGGCGGACGGTGCTGCTTAGGCGAGCCAGCTTTGCGAAGGATTTGCCTCACACTATCTTTCTAGGGATTGATGATGGCCCGGCACCTCATTTCCAGCAACACTTCACGTTGCTGGACACCCGACGGGTGGAGCATGACCATTGTGGCCGTCGCGCCGAGATCTGTTGGCAACGTAATTAGGGGTGGACGAAGTGGCAGACCTGATCCCGGTAGCCGGGCCCTGGATAACCCAGCGGGAAGTGGACTACGCCGCTGACGCGGCCGCAAACGCCTGGAACGAGAACCACAACATCTACAACACCCGTTTTGAAACGGCGTTCGCAGACTATGTAGGTGTGAAGCACGCGGTCTCGCTGCCTCATTGCACCGCGGGAATTCATCTCTCGCTGGCCGCGTTCGGCATCGGCCCTGGCGATGAAGTCATAGTTCCAGAGGTAACGTGGATCGCCTCGGTCGCACCTGTCGTCTATGTAGGCGCCGAGCCCGTTTTCGCCGATATAGACCCCGTGACCTGGTGCCTCGATCCCGCCTCTGTCGAAGCCTGTCTGACGGACCGAACGAAGGCAATCATCGGCGTCGATCTGTACGGCTCGATGGCCGACTGGACGCAACTTCGGAAAATCGCTGAGGCGCGGAACTTGTACCTGCTCGAAGATGCGGCGGAAGCGGTTGGCTCGCGTTTGGACGGGCTGGCCGCCGGGAGTTTCGGTGACACGGGCGTTTTCTCTTTTCACGGCTCGAAATCTTTGGTGACGGGCGAGGGGGGCATGCTCGTCACCGATGATGAGGAAGTGTACGTCCGTGTTATGAGCCTGCGCGATCACGGTCGTCCTCCGAAGGATCGCTTCTTTCTAAATCAAGAAGTTGGATTCAAATACAAGATGAGCGCCCTGCAGGCGGCTGTCGGGCTTGCGCAGGTCGAACGAATTGACGAGCTCATTGAGAAAAAACGCCAGATCTTCAACTGGTACGCCGATCAGTTGGGCGAACGCTCCGATATTTGGCTGAATGCTGAACCAGAAAATGTCCATAATTCGTATTGGATGGTGACCATTGTGACCGAAGCCGCTATTGGTCTGAACAAGTTTCAGCTAATGAAAGCGTTGGAAACGCGGGGCATCGACAGTCGGCCATTTTTTTCGCGGCTTTCGCAGATCCCGGCATTTGCCGACCGGCCGGAAAGCGCGCGGTTTTTACCGGAAGTCCCGCAGGGTGCAAATGCCGCCGAGTACGGGGTCAACTTGCCCTCGGGCTATGGGATGACGGAAGAAAAAGTCGCGCGGGTGGTATCGGCGCTCAATGAAATTCTAGTCTAATCCCGGAAGTTTGCCGGTCATGAGGCCAAGCACTCGTTATGTCGTCACACCGGGCGTGATCGGGATGAGACCTGTTTTCGGCTGGTAACAGACGAAGGTTTGGCTAAAAAAGTAGGTGCGTGAGTTTTTTGGCTAGGGAGAAGCAGCCCAATGATTTTTAAAAGGTTTCTGCGGCCCTGTTTCGATCCGTCGACAGTGCCAGTGCTAATCGTACCAACCAGAAATCGTCCAACATCTCTCGACAGCCTGCTCCACTACCTGGCGCGCTTCTATCCGGGAGCACGTCTGATCGTTGCAGATGGCAGCGAAGAGCCCTTTCAATCAGAAAACGGATCTAACGCGGCAGCTATCAGCGGTGAGCTCGATCTGCGATATCTGGCATTTCCTCCAGAAATGCCGTTGCTCGACCGGCTTGAAACAGTGCTTTCAGGTGAACCGGAAGGCTATTATGTTCTCGGCGCTGATGATGATTTTCCGATACTGGAGACACTCGGTGCTGCCAAGGCTTTTCTTGAGGCAGACAAGGACTACGCTCTCTGTGGCGGCTACAACATGTTGGTTCGCATGAACAAGAGCCACAGGTTGACCACGATGATGTTCGATGCGCGGTCAATCGAACACGAGAAGGCCTCCGAGCGCTGTCGTACCTATGCGGATCACGACTTCCCGACCTATTATAGTGTGGCCTCACGTTCGCACATTCTTTCCAGATACGATCGTTGCCGGGATTTCTTCGTCCCCGGTTTCGTTGATTACATGCTTGGCTTTCACGATTTGTGCCGTGGAAAGCTAAAGATATTCAACGAATTGTCTTATATCAGAAGCGCCAATGCGGCTCACAGCTATATTCGTGTTACCGACCGTCTGAATTTTCTGCGGGAGGCAAATCAGGTGTTGTCCCTGCAACGGCATATCGCGGCTGACCTGAAATGCTCGGATGAGAGTATTTCAGGTGAAAAGGCCCAAAACATGAGTGAAGATTTTATTTTTGAAAGGATTCGTTTTTTGACGCGCGACAAGTCGAATCCAGATTCGAAGATGGAAGCGTCTCAACTGTTTCATAAGAGCGTTCTTGACGAAAGTAGCGAAAATTTTCGAAAATATAGGAATCGGCTCGATTATGTGCGGGAGAGCCTGAAGAAAATCGTGGAGTCGGACGACAACAAGTTCGAAAACCGGTTCCGATCAACGATAGACGGGCGTTGATCTGCCCGTGGATGCGTTTCGACGCTTGCCCCGGGAGATAAAGACCAGTAGACCCGCTGGGATACAACGCTTTCCAGCAATACTTGGTTATTGGAAGAGAGAGTCGAACACCATGAAGACAGTGATATTGGCAGGAGGATACGGCACGCGCCTTAGCGAGGAAACGCACCTTCGTCCGAAGCCGATGGTGGAAATTGGCGGCAAACCCATCCTTTGGCACATCATGAAAGTGTATTCGCATCACGGTATCAATGAATTCATTATCTGCCTCGGTTACAAGGGCTACGTTATCAAGGAATATTTTGCCAATTACTTTCTGCATCTGTCCGACGTGACAATAGACGTTGCGGCCAACACGCTGGAGGTTCATCAGAAACGAGCGGAACCCTGGAAGATCACTCTCGTGGATACGGGAGAGGACACAATGACCGGCGGAAGGCTCAAGCGGGTTGCTGAGTATTTGGATGACGAAGACTTCTGTTTCACCTATGGTGATGGCGTCTCCGACGTGAATATTACCGAACTCATCGAGTTTCATCGATCCGGCCAGCAACTGGCGACGGTGACTGCTGTGCGGCCGCCGGGACGCTACGGTGCGATCAAGATTGGTGAAGCGGATACCGTCATGGGTTTTGCCGAAAAACCACGGGGGGACGGCGGTTTCATCAACGGCGGTTTCTTCGTTCTTTCTCCCAAGGTTATTGACTATATCGAGGGTGATTCCACGTCCTGGGAGGGTTCGACATTGGAGAAAATCGCAAGCGAAGGGAAGCTTCGCGCCTTCTCACATGACGGCTTCTGGGCGGCCATGGACACATTGCGAGACAAGAAGCAGCTCGAGTTACAGTTTTCGAACGGTAATGCACCGTGGGTCATATGGTCTTGAACGACAAAAAATTCTGGCGCGACAAACGCGTCTTCTTGACAGGTCACACTGGTTTCAAGGGCTCTTGGTTGGCGCTTTGGCTAGAGCGACTCGGCGCACGGGTAAGTGGTTACGCTCGCGCGCCTCAGAGCAATCCCAGCCTCTACGCCGCCGCGCAAGTCGAAACGAGCGTCAGCACCTCAACCGAAGCTGATATACGGGATTTGGAAACGCTCGCGAAGGCAATGGAGCAGGCCTCGCCAGATATCGTTTTCCATCTTGCCGCCCAATCTCTTGTTCGAGAAGGCTACGTCGATCCCTGCGAAACATTTAGCAGCAATCTTATGGGGACGGTGCATGTGCTCGAGGCCGCAAGGGGGCTAGACAGCGTCAAGGGTATTGTCATCGTCACCACCGACAAATGCTATGAAAATCGCGAATGGGTGCATCCCTACCGCGAAACCGACCCACTCGGTGGCAGTGACCCGTACAGCGCCAGCAAGGCTTGTGCGGAGCTGGCGACGTCAGCCTATCGGCGCAGCTTCTTTTCCGCTTCGGCGGGAATGGCGCGCATTGCAACCGCGCGTGCCGGGAACGTGGTCGGTGGCGGCGACTGGGCGGCCGATCGACTGATACCAGATTGCATCCGGGCATTTGAAGCGGGAGAGCCGGTCGTGCTGCGCAATCCCGGTGCGATCCGGCCTTGGCAGCATGTCCTGGAGCCGCTTGCAGGCTACCTACGCTTGGCCGAATTACTGTGCGGCCCAGATGGAAGCGCTTATGCCGAGACCTGGAACCTGGGCCCCGACGCTGGCGGGGAAGCGGATGTCCATACGACCGCAATGGGCATTGCTGCCGCCTGGCAGGACGAGGCCAAGGTCGATTGCGGGCAAACCGATGCGACCCGCGCCGAAAGCAACCATTTGCGCCTCGAATCAACAAAAGCTCGGACCATACTCGGCTGGCGCTCGGTGTGGTCGTTCACCGAAACACTCGATAAAACTGTCGCGTGGTACACTCAGGTCAGAGACGGCGCCGATGCTAGAGACGTCACACTCGCACAAATAGAACAGTTCGAGGCCGACATGGCGACGGTCGAAGACGGTGGTGGCCGGTGACAAGACGCTTCGAGATCGAACATACACCGCTTCGTGACTTCGTCGTTCTCACCCGTAAGCCTGTAGGTGATCAGCGGGGATGGTTCGAGCGTCTTTATTGTGCAGACGAACTGGAATCGGTGAACCTGACCAAACCGATTCGCCAGATCAATCGTTCATTCACGCGGCGGCAGGGCACAATACGAGGGTTGCATTTTCAGCATCCGCCACAGGCCGAGACAAAGCTGGTGTCCTGCCTTCGAGGCCGTGTGTTTGATGTTGCGGTCGACTTGCGCAGGGGCTCTTCGACGTTCCTGAACTATCACGGCGTTGAGCTGTCGGAGCACAATTCGAAGACGGCGTTCATCCCCAAGGGGTTCGCTCATGGCTTCCAAACCCTGACGCCCGACTGCGTTCTTTTGTATCTGCATACAGCCAATTATACGCCCACGAGCGAGGATGGTGTTCATCCGTTGGATCGAACGCTGTCGATCGCCTGGCCGGAAGACGAGAAGTTTCTCTCCGACCGCGACGCGAATCTGCCGTCTATCTTAGAGGACTTCGAGGGAGTTCAGCTATGAAGTGCCGACATTGCTCAGCCCCTTTGAGTCAGTGCATGATCGACCTGGGCACGTCTCCGCCTTCGAACGCCTATCTTAATGAAAACCAGCTGGAAGCGCCGGAGCGCTACTATCCGCTAAAAGTCTTCGTCTGCGATAGCTGCCGGTTGGTACAGCTACAGGACTTCACAGAGGTAGCAGAGCTGTTCAAAGAGGATTACGCGTATTTCAGCTCGGTATCGCAGAGTTGGGTCGATCACAGTTCCGCCTATGTCGACGCGGCAGTCCAACGTTTCTCCCTTGATGAAAACAGCGTGGTCGTTGAAATCGCCGCCAACGACGGTTACTTGCTCCAGTGGGTAAAGGCGCGCGGTATTCCCTGTTACGGCGTCGAGCCGACCGTCGCAACGGCGGCCTGCGCGCGAGAAAAGGGGCTAGAGATCGTCGAAGCGTTTTTTGGCGAGGAACTGGGCATGCGCCTTGCCGGGGAAGGTCGCTCGGCAGATCTGATTGTGGCCAACAATGTGCTAGCCCATGTTCCGGACATCAACGATTTCCTCCGAGGCTTTGCCCGCCTGCTGAAGCCGATGGGCGTGGCGACCTTCGAGTTTCCACACCTGCTCAATTTGCTGCAGAAAGTTCAGTTCGATACCATCTATCACGAACATTATTCCTACCTTTCTGTATTTGCGCTGGAACGGATCTTCTCCACCAACGGCCTCAGCCTGTTTGATGTTGAGGAGTTACCGACCCATGGCGGCAGCCTGCGCTGCTATGTGCAGCGCGCAGACAGTGGAATGTGGCGAAAAGAACCGAGTGTTGAACGCATGCTTCAACGGGAACTCGCCGCCGGAATGAGCAACCCATGTTTCTATCAGGGATTCCAGTCGAAAGCCGACCGTGTGAAGGATGATTTCGTTGCCTATCTCATCAACGCCAAGAGGCGAGGAATGCTCGTCGCAGGCTATGGCGCCGCAGCCAAGGGAAACACGCTGATCAACTATGCTGGCATTCGCGCGGATCTGCTGGCCTTTGTTGTCGACAACAACCCGCACAAGCAGAATAAGTATCTGCCCGGCAGTCGCATTCCCATCGTCTCTGAAACTGTCCTCAGGGAAAAACGCCCCGAGAGGGTTGTGATCTTGCCATGGAATATTGCCGACGAGTTGGCCGAACGCCTGAAGTTCATAAATGAGTGGGGAGGCAAATGCGTAAGTTTCGTTCCATCGATGAACGAGTACGCGCCGGAATAGTCTTCCGAACTGGTAGATCTTCATTCCAATTCACCATTTTGGATTTCCTGGTCTACCCTACTTTGACTTCCAGGAAGATCCTCGAGTTGATCTAACGGCGACGAAGTTGTACCTCACTTTGCATCCTTGGCGAAGTACGCGGTGGTGCATTCAATCGTTCATCGCAACATCGGATATTTCGATGTTGCAATGAAGGATTTAAAATGCCCAGAACGGGCCGGCCTGGATTAAGTTATCGACAGAAACGGGAACTTTGGCACCGTTGGAAATCGGGTCAGGGGCTGAGTGAGATTGGTCGAGCGCTCAACAAACATGCAGGTTCTGTGCATGGTTTCCTTGCTGCCACCGGCGGAATTGAGCCAAGGGCGCGCAAACGTTCCTCCCGTGTTTTGCAACTGAGCGAACGTGAGGAAATATCGCGGGGTCTTGGGCAAGGGTTTAGCATTCGTCAAATTGCAGGGCTCATCCGAAGGTCACCATCAACAATCAGCAGAGAGATCATACGAAACGGTGGCCGCAGGGCATATCGCGCGCCCAGTAATGAGCACTGCCGCAGGCCTCCATCACGACCGTCGCCGGAAGCTGTTCAGCCATGAACCTGCGAAATTGCTGCCGCGTCAGCTTCCGCCGGAACTTGATCTGTCCGGCCATGGAAGCTCCGTGGGCCTGAAAAACATTCTTGGCCAGATCAATCCCGATGTCGTCTCTTTGGTCATGCTCGCCTTCCTCTCCAACCATTGGCTTAACCCGACGATCTTCCAACAGAACGCGTCGGGTGGGTAGAGCGGCAACCACTCCATCTATTCACTCTTACTGCCTCCTGGATTGTCGATCGCCCCTTGAACCGGCGTAATTTCGAATTCTGGGTGGAAACGCAACTGGCGCCAACCCTGCAAGAGGACGACATCGTCATCCTCGACAGTGTCGCTTTCCACTAGAGCGAAAGGGCCGAGGCGCTCATTAAGGCGTGCGGCGCGTGGATGCTGTTCTTGCCCCCAATTCTCCCGACCTAAATCCCATTGAGATGGCCCACGCAAAGCTAAAGGCGCTCCTGCGCAAACACGCTGGGTATGAGTGCCATTAAATGTGATACGCTTTAGGTGGATTTTTTTGCTCTCCTACTCGATCGACGGGGAAACTGGTGTAAAGTGCGCTCTTGTTAGAAGGGGGAGTAATAAAACTACAGTTCATTTTCTTAGTAACTAAGAGTAGGGTTTCTGCGTCCAAGGTAAGAAGATTTTCTAAGTATTATATAATTTCACTTGACGCAAAATAGGGGGTGAGCATGTATTAATGTGACCCTATTGAGAGTTACTAATTAATTGTTATTGACGGATTTGACTAGTGAAGAGATTTTACTTAAACAAACCCCTGCAGATCAATCATGAAACCAAAAAGTCAAAATTGTGTCAGCAACAGTCAGCGTAGTCATTCCAAACCACAACCGGTTTTCGCAGTTGCGCTGTTGCCTTGCGTCGATCCTGGCACAATCCTACCCTGTCAGCGAGATCATCGTCGTCGACGACTGTTCAGATCTAGACAAATTTCTGCTTGTCGAAGCCCTTGTCGGCGAATTTGAGGACAAGGGGCCAAATATCACGCTTGTTCGTAACGAGGCCAACCGCGGCGCCAACTACTCCAGGAATAGGGGGGTTCAATTGGCGCGGGGTGAATACATCGCTTTCATTGACAGCGACGATGCCTGGCTACCCGGCAAATTGAGCCGTCAACTGGAAGCAATCGACTGGCGCAAGGGGGAGCGCCGCCCCTGGGTGCTCGGCACAACAGGTCGCTACAGGGTCAATGAAAACGGTGAAATCCTCTGCATCCAATGTAGCCAGCAGGTGCTGACGCCTCAGTCGATCAGGAACTCCAATTTTATCGGTACTCTGAGTTCCGTTTTAGTACATCGAGAAGCACTTCTTGCGGTGGGCGGGTTCGACGAAAAGCTGGGCGCCGGCCAGGACTGGGACTTATTCATCCGTCTGTGCGGTCAGGTAGACCATGTCATCGTGCCGGAGCCGCTGCTCATCTATGTCGATCATCAAGAGCAGCGCATTACACTGAACTCCAGCAAGCGATTGCGCGCACATATGCGGATTTATGCACAGCACATCCGCCCATTCGGTCTGGTCAATTTGAACTTGCATGAGTATTTCCGAACCCTCGCGGAGGACTGCCAGAACACTGGAAACCGGCGCAGGGCCGAACACTTTTATGCTAGATCATTGGACAATGCGGCTCCGCTGCGCTGGGTTCGCGGTAAGCTCTATTACCCAATCAGATGCTGGCTGTGCTGCACGGGATTAAACGAAATCAGGGCGCGCAGATACAAGAGGTATCAGGCAAGGTTTCAGCGGCAGGCAAGGCAGCTCGGGGAGGAAAATATCAAGGCTGCGAAAGACGAGATCAAAACAATTTTGGGAGCGTCCCTGGCTGACATTACATAACCGCGAGAAGGGGCCTTTGCGCAGGCTCAAGGCGATCTCATCGCTCCCTGGATCGCTGCAAGGATCGTTCAATTGATCCCGGCAAGGGAGTGAACGAAGTCATGTATCGTAAGTACTTGCCAGCAAAAGCGTGATTGTGCGTGGCCGTTCGATAGGGCATAATCATGGCGCGCGCGGCTAAACGCTCTCCATGGCCGTTTCCGGTTTAGGTGTCGACACTAGGACCGCTGCAGTTCTGCATCCGGGTTAGGGCTAATGAAGTAAAGTTTTGCTTCCTTGCCTCGACCTTTTCAGCACATCTTGGCGTCCGCCTTGTCAATGCGCCGACCGCCGGATGAACCTCCGTCCTTCTCGAATCCCTATAAACCCAGGGTTCAAAAAAACCGATGAATTTGGGCCAATAATGTTAGAACATCCTTCCGCACTTTGCCAGGTCCATCAAAAGGTAGACGTACCGAAAAAATCGCATTAATTACCGTGTGCCGAGTGGTTGATTTTCGTCAGTACGTGTGCGACGTGCTGCCTTTGTTTTGTCTCGAATTGGGTGCGTGCACGGACTCATTAGGGTAAGTTCGTCTCGTGGCGGGAACAGGTATTTTATGATTCATATTGGAGTAATTGTCGGGACCCGTCCCGAAGGTATTAAAATGGCACCGGTAGTTCGCGCGCTTCGAGCCGACGACCGCTTCAAGTGCACGCTGGTTTCGACCGGCCAGCACAAAGAAATGCTGCAGCGCGCACTCGCGGATTTCGATCTCAAACCGGATATCGACCTGTCAGTGATGCAGCCGGGCCAGACCCTGGGTGCCTTAAGCGGCCGGCTATTCCTGAAAATTGACCAACTCCTCGAGGAGCAAAAACCGGACTGGGTTCTGGTCCAAGGCGACACCACGACGGTCATGATTACCTCCCTTTGCGCGTTTTATCGCGGCATCCGGGTCGGCCACGTGGAAGCCGGTCTACGCAGCCATGATCTGCGTGCGCCTTTTCCCGAAGAACTCAACAGACGTGTTGCCGGTTCTGTGTCCGACCTGCATTTTGCCCCGACCCAGGCCTCGCGTCAGAATTTGCTGAATGAAGGCGTCAGAAACGACACCATCTTTGTCACAGGCAACAGCGGTATCGATGCGTTGCTTCAGATCGCCTCAGAGGTGCGCGAGCAGCCGCCGCAGCTGGACCAGGACGCAGCCGACTTAATCGGCCGGTTTGAGCGCTTCGTCCTGATTACCGGTCACCGCCGGGAAAATTTCGGCGAAGGTTTTCAGAACATTTGCCGTGCGATCACTCGTTTGTCTAAACAGTTTCCGGACACCGGTTTTCTCTATCCGGTCCATCTCAATCCAAATGTCCGGGAACCGGTTTACGCCATTATCAAGGACTGCCCAAATGTGGCCCTGGTGGAGCCGCTGGAATATCGCCATTTCGTTCACCTGATGGACCGGGCTTACTTGCTCCTGTCGGATTCCGGTGGTGTTCAGGAGGAAGCGCCGAGCCTCGGCAAACCGGTGCTTGTCATGCGCGAGGTGACCGAGCGTCCGGAAGGTGTCGAGGCAGGCTGCGCTGAACTGGTAGGGGCAACGGAGGACCGCATCTTCGACCGGGTTTCAAGCCTTCTGACGGACACCGCGCGGTACCAGACAATGGCGCGCGCTCAAAATCCCTATGGTGACGGTAAGGCCAGCCAGCGGATCACCGCCGCTCTCGCAGGTGTGTAATTGCGCCGCAATCCAATAGAACGTGTCTGAATACCTCCTGAATTGGAAAGAAGAGAAATGAGTGGTGATGGATTTGAAGTCGTCAGTGTGGTTGGTCTGGGATACATCGGCCTGCCGACTGCGGCCGTACTTGCCAACCGTGGGCTCGAAGTCATCGGGGTTGACATAAATGAGCGAGCCGTCAGCGCGATAAATGAGGGGCGGGCGCATTTTTTCGAGCCCGAGCTGGAAGCTTTAGTTCATAACGCGGTCAGAAACAAGAAGTTGCGCGCAGTTAACAAACCGGAGGCGGCACAAGCATATGTCATCGCCGTTCCGACACCGATCTCGGAAAGCAAGTCGCCGGACCTTGGTTACGTCAAAGCAGCCGGCGCCTCGATCGCACCGGTGCTCACGTCGGGTAACCTCGTCATCCTCGAATCGACATCGCCGGTCGGCACCGTTGAAATGTTGGCCGCGCAACTCCGCGAACTGCGCCCGGACCTAACCTTCCCTCAGGACGCCGGCGAGGACGCCGATGTGCTGCTTGCCTATTGCCCCGAGCGGATCATCCCGGGACGCATGGTGACTGAACTCATTGAAAACGACCGTATCGTCGGAGGTATGTCTTTGAAATCCGTCGAGGCGGCGTCCAAGCTTTACAAGACTTTCGTGCGCGGCGCTGTCGTTGCAACCAATGGCCGGACAGCGGAAATGGTCAAGCTCACCGAAAACGCATTCCGCGACGTAAATATCGCCTTCGCCAACGAACTGTCCAAGGTCTGTGACAAGTTCGGCGTCGATGTCTGGGAAGTCATCGAATTGGCCAACCACCATCCACGCGTCAACATCCTTCAGCCGGGCCCGGGCGTCGGTGGTCATTGCATTGCAGTCGATCCCTGGTTCATCATCGACGCGGCAGAAGGCCAGGCTCCGCTGATGCACACCGCCCGGAACGTTAATGACAGCAAGCCGGCCTACGTGGTCGACAAGGTCCGCGAGTTGGCCAAGCCGGGCGACACGATTGCCTGTTTCGGCCTGGCCTATAAGGCCAACACTGACGATCTGCGCGAAAGCCCGGCGGTGACCGTCGTCGAGCGCCTGGCGGAAACCAACGAGCACAAGATTGTTGTCGTCGAGCCGAATGTCGAGACGCTTCCGTCGCGTTTTGCAGGTCTCAACTTGGCCCGGGCCACCCTGAAAGAAGCTCTGGAAACGGCCCAGGTTGTTCTGCTGCTGGTGGATCATGACGAGTTCAAGGAACTCAGCGCCGAGCAACTCGCCGGCAAGACCTATTATGACAGCCGCGGCGCCTGGCGTCATCTGTCGGCCTGACCGTGGCGGATTGAGCGGCCAAGCAGATCTCGGCCACCGGGTGGCTGGTGCGAAAAGCAGTGGGACGATGGTTATGAACAAGAACGAGGTTCCTCGAAAGCAATCTGATGGCAGCGGCAGCCGGGATTTCATGGAAAATCAGCGGCTGCTTGAAAAGGCCAATCAGTCCCTGGAACGCGAGTTGCTCGCCTCCCTCAAGCGTGAGGACGAAACCCGCGAACAACTGAACAATCTCATCAACTCATTTGCGTACCGGGCGGGGCAGATCCTGGTCAGGTCCTACGACAATCCCCTCTGGGGCCTGTTGAACCTGCCCAGAGGCCTTTATGCACTCATCCGCGAAGGCCGTCGGAAGGAGGCAAGCTCATGGACCGACAGGATCGTCTCCCACATAGCCAGGAAAAAGTGCGACATTGCCTACGAGCCGTTCAAGCCACTGAAGCACCCGCACGGCCGGCGCGTGCGCGTCGCCGCGATCATGGACGAGTTCACGCAAACCTGCTTCGCCCCTGAATGGCATCTTGACCTGTTGACAAAGGCGGGGTGGCAGAACGAGATCGAGAAGAACCGCCCACATTTCCTGTTCGTCGAGAGCGCATGGCAAGGCAATGGCGGCGAATGGCGCTACAAGCTGACTAAGTTCGTGGCTGATCCCTCGAATGAATTGTTTAACCTCATCCGCCATTGCCGCGAGAATAAGATCCCCACGGTCTATTGGGGCAAAGAGGATCCGCCCAATTTCGAAGTCTTTGTCGGCGCGGCGAAGGAATTCGACTACATCTTCACCACGGACGAGGGCTGTGTCGACCGGTACCGCGAGGCCTGCGGCCACGACAAAGTCTTCGTCCTGCCGTTTGCCGCCCAGCCCGTGCTGCATAATCCGGCAAGGCGCAATAACGACCCCGAAAAGCAGGTTGCCTTTGCGGGCGGGTGGTATACAGAAAAACACCCGGACCGTCACAAGTACCTGCCAATGCTGCTTGATGCTGCGCAGGAGTCCGGCTTGAAGCTGACGGTGTTCAACCGGTTCTCGGGCCTAAGCGAAAAGGCGCAGCAGAAACATCTGTTCCCCGAGAAATACGCCGCCCAACTTCATCCCAAGCTCGACTACCAGCGGATGCTGACGGCGTATCGCCGCTTTCCGATCTTTCTAAACGTCAACTCGGTGATTGATTCCTCGTCGATGTTCTCGAGACGGGTCTTCGAGCTGTTGGCCTGTGGCACGAGTGTTGTTTCCTCTCCTTCCGTCGGTATCGAAAAAATGCTGCCGGGCCTTGTCCACATGGTCACCGACCGGGAAGAGGCAAAACTGGTGCTGCAAAAGATCTGCGATGATGAGTACGAGGCCCGGCTCCGTCGCCACCAGGCGTACCGCTTCATCATGCGGAACCACACTTACCGAAACCGGGCCGAGCAGGTGATGGAACTGGTCTCTCCCGAGTTGGTTTTTGTCGACGAAGATCCGCTGGTCTCCGTCATACTGACGACAAACCGTCCGGACAGGATTGCTGGTGCAATCGCGAGTTATGAGAAACAAAACTACGCCCACAAACAGCTGATCGTCGTACTGAACAACGACGATTTTGATGTGAATGTTGTTCATGGGCTAGTTGCTCACCTAACGGGAGTAAAGGTCCTCAGTGTGCCGGAAGACAGGAGCCTGGCGGCGTGCCTAAATCTAGCTATGAAAGAAGTTGACGGTACCTTCTGGGCAAAATTTGATGACGATGATTTCTATGGTGAAAACTACCTGGCCGACTCACTACTGCCATTCAAATACACGGATGCGCAAGTAGTAGGTAAGGCGGCCTATTTTGCTAAATTCGAGGGCGAAGATTGTCTTTACTTGCGTCACAAAGGCAAGGACCATCAGTACATGAAGCGCGTTTGCGGAGGCACCCTAGTTGTGCATATGGACGTGATGCGGCGAGTAAAATTTAACGAAGCAGTTACCAGGGGCGCCGACAGCGATTTCCTACGGAGCTTGAGGGAGGCCGGCATTAAAGTCTATTCTGCGGACCCATACAATTTCGTTCAAGTACGGTCCACCAATTCGTCCTATCATACCTGGGAAGTTGACAAGAAGTCCTATTTGCAAGCGTCAACCCTGCAGCCGGGACGTACCGTTTCCGACACAGTGATAGTCTAACCATTCAGTGAGACTGAATAGCTCCTGGCAATCATCCTGACCTGAGACCCAACCTCCGGCGATCCAAGGTTGGGTCTCAGTGCACAAACCGACGCACTCTCCGAATAACCGGAGGAAGGTTGGGTCTCAGGTCAAGTTGCCTGAAGTCCAGCATTAAAACCCACGAAAGATGGGATGATTACCAAAGATCTTATCTGGATTAAATGATGAATTCGTCTGCACTGAAAATCGAACCATCGGAAAAGACGAATTGCTCGATCTCGTTGCCTAAGTTGGCGACGCGCACCTGTCCACTGTTGCCACCGGAATCCCAGCTCAGGTTGAGCGTTTCACCCCATGAGTGATTTCCATAATCGGTTGAGCTAAGAGTGACATCCACCCTGTCCAAGTCAGTGAAGCGCAGGATGTCGTTGGTACCTGAACTGTCGTCAATGAAAACTTTGCCGTTTGAAGTGCTGAACAAGAACGTATCGTTGCCGCTGTCACCGAAAAGATATTGCCAACTCTCTGAAGCCTGTCCTGCATCCAGAAAGTCGTCACCACTTCGTCCGTAGATTTTGGACCGAAATTCGGTGCCAGTAATGACGTCGTTTTTCGAAGTGCCGACTAGTTTGAGAAGGTCATTGTTGATAAGTGAAATTGACCGCAACATTTGACCATCGTCGAAGACAAACAGTTCAATGTCCCGGGCTAGGTCTGCCAAGCGAATTTCGCCGGAAGATCCTGAGCTGTTCCAGCCAAGGTTCAAAGTTGTTCCCCAAGACCTGTTGGGTCCGTAATTGGTTGTGGAAATCACAAGGTCGAGCAAAGACAGATCGAGCAATTTTACCAAGTCGTTGCCACTGGTTTCTTCGACGAAAACCTTTCCGCTATGTTTGGAGTAATAGTAGGTATCATCACCGCTTTCACCGAAAAGATACTGCCAACTGACTGAAGCTTGTCCTGCATCCAGAAAGTCGTCACCACTTCGTCCGTAGATTTTGGACCGAAATTCGGTGCCAGTAATGACATCGTTTTTCGAAGTGCCGACTAGTTTGAGAAGGTCATTGTTAATAAGTGAAATTGACCGCAACATTTGACCATCGTCGAAGACAAACAGTTCAATGCCCTGGGCTTGGTCTGCCAAGCGAATTTCGCCGGAAGATCCTGAGCTGTTCCAGCCAAGGTTCAAAGTTGTTCCCCAAGACCTGTTGG
>CXTY01000016.1 GCA_001404055.1 Roseibium album
GCAGTGGCGGAGAGCTTCTTCAACCTGCTCAAGCGCGAACGCATAAGGCGTCGAACCTACAAGACTCGCGCCGAGGCCCGGCAAGACGTATTCGACTACATCGAGATGTTCTACAATCCGAAACGCAAGCACGTCAGAAACGGGATGCTGTCACCCGTCGAGTTCGAACGGCAGCAGAAAATGAGAACCGAGGGTGTCTAGAAAACTCGGGGCTATTCACATAGCGCAATGAATGGCCTTCGCCGCCAATGTCCTTTCCGATGTAAATCTTGCCGTTTGGAAAGGTAAGCTTGTAGACGACGTAACCAAGCTTTGGCATCGAACCCGCTCCCTATGGGGATACACAAATCGGCTTCATTGTTAGCGCTGGCTAATTTTGCAGGTTGGTTCGATTGTCGTAGATCTCCAACTCCATGTTGTTGAAGAAGTACTTGAATTGCCAGTAGAACAGATATGGCAGGAACAACCCTAACGTGACGATACTTAGGATCATTAGTCCAAGAACCATCACGAAAAATTCCCAGAAATTCCCTTTAAAGATGATTTTTCCTCTAATCATTTTCAGCCCCTTTCATCGCAACTATGTGATTTGCGGCACCGCATCAGAATAAACTTATTCGCCTGCGGCATCACAACCACTGATCTCACAATGTGAGAACATCAATCAAGTTTACAGGAATAGATACCCCGGCTACGCTGCACCAATATAGTGTGTTTTTCAATTTACGCGCTAGGTAGTTGGGAGTTCACTTGATGTTTTTCATTACGAACCGCTTTCCGAAGCAAAGTATCAGGACCAGGGCTGGCAGGAATTTCAGTTTCGACCTGGATAACAATGCTGCAAGCAATTCCGTCTTTTTCTGTCATCGCAACAACGACGGCGATTATACGGAGATAGGAAGCATCAAACTTCTGGAAGAAATAAAGAACTCCAAGTATCGCCAGCTGTGTCTCTATATCCACGGCTTCTCGAACCTGCCTGAAGACGCTTTTGCCGGCGCGACGGAGTTCCAGAAACTGTGCGACAAGGCCAAGAAAAACGAGGTTCTTGTCATACCGATGATATGGCCTTGCGATAATGACCTGGGCATCGTCAAGGACTACTGGGACGACCAGAAGGCAGCTGACCAGAGTGCATATTCATTCAGCCGGGTGCTGGAGAAATTTATCAATTGGCGAAACTCCGACAAGTACAATCCGGCGGATGACCCCTGTCTGAAACGCATCAATGTGGTCGCTCACTCCATGGGTAACAGGGTTCTGCGCGGAACACTTTCTGCCTGGAACAAATACGATCTGTCCCGCGGTGTTCCGATGATTTTCAGAAACACGTTTCTCGTGGCTGCCGACGTGGTGAACGAGACCCTTGAGGAAGGCGATACAGGTGAACTGATCTGCTACGCGTCCCGCAATGTCGTTGTTTATCACGCGTCTGATGACCTGGCGCTCAGAGCCAGCAAGGCCTCCAACTTGAAGAACAAGGTCGCCTCGCGCAGGCTTGGCCACACGGGGCCGGAAAACCCGGACAGGACCCCCAAGAATGTCTACAGCGTTGATTGCGATGACGTGAACACGCTCTATGACACCCCCAAGGGACATTCTTACTTTCGCTCGGGAAAACAGAAGGGCTCACCAGGCGAAGTGTTCAATCACATATTCTCGTGCATCCGTTCAGGCCGCGTTTTCCCCGAAGACGAATTCCGCCGCTCGACAATCATCAAGGATTCCTGATGCCGGTTGGATTGGCAAACCCGTAAAACTTGGTTTCATGGGTTTGCCTTTTGCAAACGAACCGCAGACCCACTGATAGTTCAGGAAAATCGAACCAGCCTCGCTTCCAAAGTTGGTTTTCCTTTGACATCAAGATGGTAGCGATTAAGGCCATTGGAGGTGGAACCCAATTTGAAATATCCGTTTTGGGTTCCAGTTGGGTTCCAAAAACCATCAGAACCGTGCAGAACCGGGAAAAACGCCCCGGTACGAAACCTCTTTAAAACGGCAGATTTCTGCGATAAACTTGAGGCCCACGCACTCCAGCGGATCGGCCAAAAATGCCCCAAAAGCGACTTTTAATCAGTAGGTCCAGGGTTCGAACCCCTGTCGGCTCACCAAATTTCCGAAACAACTCTTCGCTACATTGAATAGAAAGAAAACTTATGGTTCGGGTCTTACCGCTCGTCGTGAGCGGATAATATTAAAAACCTATGTTCTAGCTTAAGCTTGATAAACAGAGCACAGGCAAAACCCGCATCATCGTAGACCCCAACCTTTTCAATCTCTGATTTAGACCTATATCCGACCTCAAACGATGCTCCCTTCTTTCGAAGATAAAAAGCTGGTGTCATTCTTCTGTCTTCTGAGTATTTCAGCCAATCTTCTACATGCCCAGCTTCTGATTGAAGCGCACAAATTAATTCTTCAAGAGATGGAAATCTGAAATTCCTCTCTGCCAACAAAGTCCTACAAAACTCATTCTCTGAGAGCCTCGAGGATGCGACCAAACTGGGATAGCTTAAAATGTTCGAAAACATTCCAAATTCCTAATTGGCGGCGACAAACTCCACTGATTGCGCCATCTATGGCCACTGTCTTTTGTCAAACAATCAAACTCACTTTTTAGGCTAGACACAAGTAAGAGTTATACAACCACGCTCAAACCACCGACGGTAAACAAATAAACGGCCAGTGCATCCACACTGGCCGCATGTCATGACTACTTTGTATCCCAGCCTCAAGCCACCGCTGACGGCTCTGCAGGCTGGTCCGGTTCCGGGTCGGGCTTGCCGCCCATCCAACCTTTGACGGTCTCACGCAGCGTCTGCAGGCTCACATAGAGGATCGGGATCAAGAGAACACCGATCGAAGAGGCAAACAGCATACCGCCGAAGACGGCAAAGCCGATGGCCTTCTGGCTGGCGGCCCCTGCGCTCGACGCAGTCATCAGTGGAACCACACCCAGCAGGAAGGACAGCGCCGTCATCATCACGGCGCGGAAACGCAAGTGAGCAGCCTCTACGGCGGCATCCTTGATGGACTTGCCGCTGTCACGTTGTTCCATGGCAAACTCGACAATCAGAATGGCGTTTTTCGCCCCCATTCCGATAAGCATGATCATGCCGATCTGCGTATAGAGATTGACGTCCCCTCCGGTAATGAACACTGCAAACAAAGCGCCAAAGATCGCGAAGGATACCGACATCAAAATGGCGATGGGCATCGTCCAGCTTTCATATTGCGCCACCAGGAAGAGATAGGTGAACACGATGGAAAGCAGCAGGATGAACATCACGATATTGCCGGAATCGAGCTGCTGTTGTGCTGTTCCGGTCCACTCGTAAGTATATCCGGGAGGCATGGCTTCCACTGCAGCGTTCTGTACTTCGTTGATCACAACACCGGTTGAAGCCCCTGGTGCCGGGTCAGCCATCACAGCGGCGGCACGGAACATGTTGTACCGGGTGAGGATTTGAGGCCCGAGGACATTTTCAGTTGTCAGGATACTCCGCATGGGCACCATGGTCCCGTCGGTCGAGCGCACATAAAGCCGACCGATGTCCTCGATCTTGTCCCTGTATTGCCCATCAGCCTGGACCATGACCTTGTAGACACGTCCGAAAATATTGAAGTCGTTGATGTAAAACGACCCAAGATAGGCTTGAAGTGTCGTAAACACATCAGAAACGCCGATACCAAGTGTCTTTGCCTTTTGCCTGTCGAGGTCAATAAAGACTTGAGGTACATTTGCGCGGAAAGTTGAATAGGCGCGCGCAATATCCGGGCTCTGATTGGCCGAATAGACCATCGAACCGACAGCAGAGGCCAGATCCTGCGGTGTGCCCCCCCCGATCTGCTGAAGCATCGCCTGCACGCCGCCAGTGGTACCCAAACCAGGGATTGGCGGCGGATTGAATGCAATAATGTTTGCGCCGGGTATCGTGGAAAACTGTGCCCAGAACTTGGCCAGAATGGCGTCGATACTGAGATCCGGCGCCTGACGTTCCTCCCAACCGCTCATCGTTGCGATGATCAATGCTGCGTTCGATGACGTGGCTCCGTTCAAGATGGAATAACCATTCACGATAACGACGTTTTCGACGCCCGCCGTATTTGAAGCAAGTTCAATAACGCGCTCCGTGACAACCTCGGTGCGCTCAAGGGCAGCGCCGTCGGGCAGCTGAACGTCAACCATCAGGTATCCCTGATCTTCTGACGGCAGAAAGCCCTGCGGTAAGGTTCCGCCGAGCACAACGATCATCACGATCACACCAGCCACGATTGCGACACCTACAAAGGCAACGCGTACGAGACGTCGGACAATTGCGGTATAACCGTCCCGGACGGACATGATGCCTTTATCGAATAGCCCCATGATGCCGCGTGGCGGCCCGGAACGCGCTTTCAGGATCAAGCCACAAAGAGCTGGCGACAGCGTCAGCGCATTGATGGAGCTGATAACGACAGAAACCGAGATCGTCACCGCGAACTGCGAATAGAGCCGTCCGGTAATGCCTGGCATGAAAATCGTCGGCACGAAAACCGCAAGAAGCACCAAGGTGGTTGCGATAACCGGACTCGTGATCTGCTCCATTGCCTTGGTAGTTGCTTCCTTGGGTGAAAGACCTTCTTCCGCAATGATGCGTTCCACGTTCTCAACAACAACGATCGCATCATCAACCACGATGCCGATTGCAAGCACGAGGGCAAATAGCGATATAGTGTTAAGCGACATGCCAAGTGCCAGCAGCACGCCAAACGTACCGATCAGTGAAACCGGAATTGCCACCGTGGGAATGATCGTCGCACGCCAGTTTCCAAGAAAGATGAATACGACCGACACCACCAACAGGAAGGTCAGGAACAATGTGGCGATCACATCATCCAGCGAGGCCTGCACGAAATCCGTGGTGTTGAAAGGAGCTGCGTATTCCATATCCTTTGGAAAGGCCTCGGAGAGGCTCTCAAGCCGCGCAAGTACGCTCTGAGAAACCTGGAGCGCGTTGGCGCCCGGAGCCTGATAGATCGCAAGTACCGTGGACGGTTGACTATTGAATTCACCAGAGGCGTTGTAGAACTGTGCCCCTAATTCAACCCGCGCCACATCGCCGATAGTGACGATCGCACCGTCTTCACCGGTTCTGAGGACAATATCTTCAAACTCTTCTGCCGTTGCGAGACGGCCCTTTGCCTTGATCGTGTACTGAAACTGCTGTCCATCAGGCACAGGCGGCGCGCCTATCTGACCAGCTGCAACCTGGATGTTCTGATCGCGGACTGCGTTGATAAAGTCCGACGGCGTCATGCTCAGGCTGGTCAACTTGTCCGGATCGAGCCAGATGCGCATGCCATAGGCAAAGTCGGTCATGACGTCGGCACGGCCAACGCCCTGAACACGGGCAAGCGAGTCTTTCAGGTTGATCGAGGCGTAGTTGGACAGGAACACTTCGTCATAAGTGCCGTTAGGCGAATACAGCGTGACAACCAGCAACATGTTGGTGCTGGCTTTTTGAACCGTCACACCATTTGCCGTCACTTCACTTGGAAGCTGGCTCGTCGCCTGACTGACCCGGTTCTGCGTGTTCACCGTCGCAATGTCGGGATCGGTTCCAACCGCAAACGTCACGTTGAGAGAATAGTTGCCGCTGTCGTTACTGGTCGACTGCATGTAAAGCATGTCGTCGACGCCGTTCACTTGCGCTTCAATAGGCGCAGCTACGGTTTCTTCAAGGACTTCGGCGTTTGCACCCGTGTAGGTCGCCGTAACATTCACCACTGGCGGTGTGATGTCCGGGAATTGTTCTACTGGTAGCGAAACATATCCAAGGATCCCGGCAATGGTGATCACAATGGAAATAACCAGCGCAAATTTTGGCCGGTAGATAAAAAAGCGTGAAAACATTTAGCTTTTCTCCGCCGGCTTCGACGCTAGGACAGGATCAACGACGACACCTGGGCGCACTTTCTGAAGACCCTCGATGATGACTTCCTCACCGTCATCCAATCCCTTGGTGACAACGAAATTCGTTCCAATCTGTTGGCCAAGTTCCACGTATTTCTGTTCAACAGTTTTGTCCGGCATAATAGCCAGAGCGAAGGAACCCTGCTGATCCCGCTGGATTGCGGACTGGGGTACGACAAGAGCTGTCTCTGATTTGGGTGCTTCCAGAATGACCGAGACATAAGTTCCCGCGAGAAGACGCACATCCTTGTTGTCAAACTGTCCACGGAAGGAAATCGTACCGGTCGTCGCATCTACCTGGTTGTCGATGTAAACGATCTTTCCGGTTTCACCATACTTTTCGCCGTTTGGCAGGATCAGACTGATGGCAGGCGCATCTTCAGGTGCAATTTCTGTGGGGCTAATTCCATGCGTTTGGACGGCGTTGAGATACTGCGCCTCGCTGACAGAAAAATTCACATAGACCGGCGCCAGTCGGATAAGTCTTGCCAGAGATCCCTTACCTGGTCCGACGACCTCACCAACACTGTAAGTCGTTTTACCGATTTGCCCAGGGAAAGGTGCTGAAATCTCGGTATAGCTAAGGTTCAGTTCAGCCTGCTGAAGTCCCGACTGTGCAGCATCAACCGACGCATTCGCCTGCTCCAACTGCGCCAACGTTGCGTCATAGGCAGCCTCTGACACGTGTCCCTTTTCCAGAAGGTCCTTGTCGCGTTTTTCATCGGCAGCCTTCAACGCAGCATCCGCCTTGGCACTGGCCAGATCTGCCTTGGCTTTAGCAAGAGACGCTTCGTATTGTGCTTTCTCGATTGTGAAAAGCAGATCTTTCTCCTTGACGAAAGATCCGTCTGGAACGGCCTTCTTTTCAAGGAAGCCATCGACCCTGGCGATCAGGTCAACCTGGTCGACGGCCGCGATCTGACCGACAAATGTAATGCTCTGACGAACGTCCTCCGACGCCACCTTGGCGACTGTTACAGAGGGTGGTGGTACCGCTGGCGCAGAAGCATTCTTCGAGTCGTCTGAACAGCCGGCAAGAAAAGCCGATGTGACTGCTACCAATGCAAAAGAACGGTGAAAATTTGTAAAACGCAGAAAGGTCATTCGTGAAGCTCCGCAGGCTGGCCGGACGGCCAAGGCGCATAATTGGAGTTCACTATAAAAGGACAGGTTGATTCAACAAGAGAAACTTCTCAGCTGACGCCTCTGTGTCTGTATAATTGATCGTGTTCCCTGCCCAAGCTTGTCCAAAAGTCGCTTTGGAAGGTTCCCAGCCGTGCCGTTGCGCAAAACTAGCTTGCTGGAGACAGTATCAGGGTCAGTCCAAAGAGCTGATCTGCTGTAACAATCTTTGGGGCATCCAACCCGGAACAGGAAATCTCGAGGGCAGCAATCTGGGGCAACGCCCCTTGAACTGAGTCTGCAGCGCGTTCCCCGAGCAGGGATCGATACGCAGCTGGGTTCAGAACCGATATTTTTCCGCGCGGTGTATCAAGCTCAAGCCCCAGGCTTGTCGCTCTCATTTCCCTTTGACCGGAAAAACCGCCAAGAAACTCATGGTGATCGGACGGGTCTTTGGCGAGCAAGTAAACTGTTTCAACGGCTCGTGCGCCATTAGCGTGTTTTTGAAACGGCGGTTTCCAAAAATTCTCCGGGAACCTGTTGTGACAGGTAAAATAACCAATTTCTGGGCTGAGCGGATCCTTCAAAATCGTCAGGTCAAAAGCAACTTGCGCCGTTGAACCATCCGGCAGATTGGCAATCCGCTCAAATGAAAACGGGTCGAAAACCTGCAATCCGGCTTTCCCAAAGTCTCCTCGGTCCCTGGCGGGATCGCGACTCTCCAGAACCAGCATGCTGGCCCCTTCCCGCGTCTTCAAGAAGTCGCGGTTAAATGCTCCGAAGGAAAATTTGGAACCGGAAGTTTCAGAAATCGAATTCTCATCGCTGCAGGTCAATAATTCAATAAAAAAGCCATCCAGCTGAACAAGGCGGTTGGCGGCTCCCCAAGGGTGCTGATTTTCAGGTGTAACAGTAAAACCAAGCTCTTCATACGCCCGGCCTGCGGCCGTCAGATCCTGCACTGCAACAACCAGATGATCGAGGCCGCGTACCATGGTTACTCCTGAAATGCGGGTTTTGCGTTAAACCAAGCGGCTCTGCTGAACCGCAGCCCCGATGAACGAAGCAAACAGGGGGTGCGGCTCAAATGGCCGGGACTTCAGCTCCGGATGGTATTGAACACCTATGAACCAGGGATGGTTCTCGATTTCCACCGTTTCAGGAAGAACACCGTCTGGAGAAGTTCCCGCAAAGATCAACCCGCAATCTTCCAGCTGCTCTCTGTAGCCGATATTGACCTCGTAGCGATGGCGGTGCCGCTCGGAAATACTGGTCGTGTCATAGATCTCTGCAATCTTGGAACCCGCTTTCAGGGCCGCCGGGTAGGCGCCAAGACGCATGGTGCCGCCAAGGTCTCCATCAAGGTTGCGAATTTCTCTTTCGTTGCCTTTGGTCCATTCAGTCATCAGACCAACCACAGGCTCCTTCGCCGGACCAAACTCGGTCGAATTAGCGTCCTTGATCCCAGCCATATTCCGCGCCGCTTCAAGAACAGCCATCTGCATTCCGAAACAGATCCCGAAATAGGGAATGTTGCGCGTACGCGCATAATGTGCAGCTGCGATCTTGCCTTCAGCACCACGCTCCCCAAAACCACCCGGGACAAGGATGCCGTGAACACCTTCCAGATACGGACTCGGGTCTTCTTTTTCGAAGGTTTCAGACTCGATCCAATCAAGCTCAACCTTGACCCGGTTGGCAATGCCGCCGTGAACCAGAGCTTCGATTAAAGACTTGTAGGCATCCTTGAGCACGGTGTATTTGCCAACGATCGCAATCTTGACCACACCTTCCGGATTGGCGACAGCCTGGGAGATGCCTTCCCATCGTTCGAGCACCGGTGCCGGTGCACCTTTCAGACCAAAGGCAGCAAGAACTTCGTCGTCAAGGCCTTCCGTGTGATAGGCAATCGGCACATCATAAATTGATTTCACATCGTAAGCCGGAATGACTGCGCTTTCGCGCACATTACAGAACAGCGACATTTTACGTTTTTCGGTTTCCGGGATCTGCCTGTCACAACGGACCATCAGAATATCGGGCTGGATGCCGATTGAACGCAGTTCCTTGACCGAATGCTGTGTCGGCTTGGTCTTCATTTCGCCGGCACTCGGAATATAGGGCATCAGGGTAAGGTGGACATAAACCACGTCTCCCCTTGGCAGATCATTGCCGAGTTGGCGGATTGCCTCGAAGAAAGGCAGACCTTCAATATCACCGACCGTGCCGCCGATTTCGACGAGAACGAAGTCATAGTCTTCATTGCCGGTCCGAACAAAGTTCTTGATGGCATCGGTGACATGCGGAATGACCTGGACGGTGCCGCCGAGATAATCTCCCCGCCGCTCTTTCGCAATGATGTCCTGATAAATCCGGCCGGTCGTTATGTTGTCTTGCTGATTTGCAGGTCGGCCCGTGAAGCGTTCGTAGTGTCCAAGGTCGAGGTCTGTTTCAGCCCCGTCATCGGTTACAAAACACTCTCCGTGCTGATACGGGCTCATCGTGCCCGGATCCACGTTCAAATAAGGGTCTAGTTTTCTAAGACGAACTTTGTAGCCGCGCGCTTGAAGCAATGCGCCAAGAGCTGCTGAAGCAAGTCCTTTTCCGAGCGAGGAGACCACGCCGCCAGTGATGAAAATATATCGCGCCATGGATCAATACCATATCCTTGCCGAAGGCGGTTTGGCCACTCGGGAGTTGCGTTCTTAACACATAAAAATGCCCTGCGAGATTCAACGCAGGGCATTTGTTTGGCGAAAAAGCCGTAAACTCACCGCCTTATTGTGCGGCAGGTACCTGCGGTCCAGTAGGTTCTGCAGGCTTGAGCGCATCAAGGATGCCGCCGGAACCACTTTCTGTACCACCTTCAGTGGTCGCTAGCGCGCCATTGGTTGCAGCCGGAATTGCGTCGAGGACCGAAGCCGGGCTTTCCTGATTCTTAGCAATCAGGCTCAGCGTCAGGGACGTTGCGAAAAATGCCACCGCCAGAACCGCAGTTGCCCGCGTTAAAATGTTGGCGGTGCCGCGGCTGGACATCAGACCTCCGCCTCCTCCTCCACCACCCATGCCGAGCGCACCACCTTCGGAGCGCTGCAGGAGGACAACAAGCACCAGGGCCAAAACGACCATCAGGTGGATTACGATGACTACCGTTTCCATCGAATGCCAATCTGTATTGAATTCAAGTTTGGCGGCCTTCTACACCAGACGACGCCAGCTTTCCACCCTTCAATTGAGCCCTCAACACAGAAGGTTCAAGATCTTGGCGATCATTAGTAGGCTGCAAGGATCCCAAGGAAGTCTTCCGCCTTCAGGCTTGCACCACCGACAAGGGCACCGTTCACGTTAGGAATTCCCATGAGTTCGCTTGCATTTGCCGGTTTCACCGAGCCGCCATACAGGAGGCGCATCACCTCGCCTTCGTTAGCAAGACGGTTCTGCAAATTATCTCTCATGGCCTTGTGCATTTCTTCGACATCTGCGGCCGTAGGCGTCAAACCTGTACCGATTGCCCAAACAGGCTCGTAGGCAATCACGGTGTTTTGTGAAGTCGCACCATCCGGCACGGATGCATGAAGTTGACGCTCAACAACCTCCAGCGCCTTTCCGGCTTTACGCTCCGTTTCAGTCTCGCCCACGCAGATAATTGCAACAAGACCTGCCCTCCAGGCTGCCTGGGCCTTGATGCAGACATCAGCATCACTTTCGCCATGATCCGTGCGGCGCTCTGAGTGACCGACAATAACTGCCTTCGCTCCCGCGTCCTTCAGCATTTCAGCGGAGACATCACCCGTATGAGCGCCTGATTCATTGGCGTGGCAATCCTGTCCGCCAACCGCCATGGCTCCCCTGCCGGCTTTATCTGCAAGTGCTGATATCAGCGTCGCAGGAGCGCAGATCATAGCATCCACCGATTCCACCAGATCGTCTGACAAACCAGCCAGCATGCCGTAGAATTCAGCCTGGTTCGATTTCAGGCCGTTCATCTTCCAGTTTCCGGCCACCAGCGGTTTGATCAATGCGCTCATAGTTCCGTTTTCTCCGTGGCAATTAGCGAATGTTGCCGCTTATAGAGCAGATGCGAACTTTCGTTGCAATCTACCTTTGCTCATAAAACTTGTATTCCTCTCTGAAGTTTGTAACTCGCTGTCTTGCGGCAGCGCCATCACCTCATTATGATCCGCCCGCTCCGGCTCAGGCCGACCCTCGATCAGCCAGGATGTCCGGCTGAAGGAAAAAGAAGAATACTGGAGACGTCATGCTTGACGCGTTGCGCAAGGGCGCTGGCACCTGGATTGCCAAAGTGTTTATCGCTCTTTTGATTTTTAGCTTCGCCGCTTGGGGTGTAGCAGACTTTCTGCAGGGCTTTAATCAGACAACTGCAGCCAAGGTCGGCGAAACAGATGTCTCGCTTCTCGATTTTGAACGGACCTACCGTCAGGATCTTAATCGTGTCTCGCAACAGATTGGTCGCCCGCTTACACCGGTTGAAGGGTCTTCTCTCGGGATTCCCCAGCAAGCGCTGGGACGGCTTGTCGCTGAAGCTGCGATGAACAACGCGGCAAAGAACCTGAAACTTGGCGTTTCCGACGAGCGCCTGGCGTCAATCATTCAATCGGATCCTGCCTTCGAGGGCTTCGGCGGAAGATATGACCGGAATCGTTTGCAGCAACTCCTGCAGGCCAACGGTTACCGGGAAGACGAATATGTGATTCAGCGACGCAATATTGCCGAACGTGGCCAACTTGCAGAAGGTGTTGCTGGTGGCATGAAAGCGCCAATCAGCTATCTGGAGGCTTTGGATGCCTATCAAAGCGAAACGCGAAATGCAGAGTACCTTCTCATCAACGCTGCACAAATCGGTGAAATTGAAGATCCTGCGGAAGACGTTCTGAATTCATACTTTGAAGAGAACAAGGCCGATTTCAGGGCCCCGGAATATCGCGAGATCAAATTCGTTGCACTGACACCCGAAGCGCTCTCGCGCCCCGATGATGTGAACGAAGAAGATGCGCGCGCCGAGTATGAGCGACGCGCAGAAGACTTCTTCCAGCCTGAACGCCGCAAGATCCGTCAAATGTCGTTCCCCTCGCAGGTTGCGGCTGAAGAAGCCGCTGAAGAGTTGAAAAACGGCAAAACATTTGATCAGCTGATGACAGAGCGCAATCTTGTCAACAACGACGTCACCCTGGGCGAGATGGCAAAAGCGGATTTTCTTGACGAAGCTCTTGGCGACGCGGCCTATTCGCTCGCCGAGGGAGAGACCAGTGGCGCAGTCGAAGGTCGTTTTTCCACCGTCATTTTGAATGTTGAAGAAGTCCTGCCTGAAAGCACTCAGCCTTTCGAAGACGTGAAAGACGGGATTGTCACTGATCTTGCCAAAGAGCAGGCAGAACGCGAGATCCTGGACCTTCTGGACGAGATTGAAGATGCCCGTGCTGGCGGTGCGCTTCTGGACGAGGTTGGCGAGCGTTTCTCGCTGACAGTTGAGTCACCTGAAGCGTTCGATTCATCCGGCAAATCCGTCAGTGGCACTGATGTTACCTTGCCTGATGCGGAAGGATTGCTCACCGGAACTTTTGAAAGTGACATCGGCGTAGAAAACGATGTTCTTCAACTCGGCACACAAGGGTTCTTCTGGTACGACGTGTCCAAAGTGATACCATCGCGCGACCGGACAATCGACGAAGTCAAAGACGACGTTGTCGCCGCATGGAAATCTGATGAACTTGCCAAGCGGCTGAATGACACCGCGACGGATCTCCTTGCCAAGGCGAAAAACGGTACGCCGCTTTTGGCGCTTGCCGCGGAAACAGGGCTTGATCTAAAAACCGCTGAAGGACTGAGCAGGAACACACCTTCAGGCGATTTCAGCCGCGAAGCGATTACCGCTCTTTTCAGTGGCCCTGTTAGCACCATTGCAACAACTGAAGCTGCTGATGGCAGCAGCAAACTGATCTTGCGCGTTTCTGGGACGACGACACCAACTTTTGACGTGAACTCACCGGAAGTCTCCACGCTGGGCGATCAGATTTCACAGCAAATGCAAGATTCCCTACTTGGGCAGTTTGTGACGGATCAGGAAAACAAGGCTGGCGTCGACATCAACAACGCGGGCATTGCAAGGGTTATCGGCCTGGATAACAGTGCACCTTATTGACTGGATTTTGACATGAGTACATTCAAGGACATCATTTCCAAGGTTGCCGACGGCAATGCGTTGTCGCCGGCGGAAGCCAGGGAAGCCTTTGAGGTAATCCTGTCAGGATCCGCAACACCCTCGCAATTGGGTGGTTTTCTGATGGCTCTGCGTGTCCGCGGTGAAAGCATCGCGGAAGTTACGGGAGCCGTCGCAACGATGCGCGCGAAAATGCTCCCTGTGGAAGCACCAGCCAATGCGATAGATATTGTCGGTACAGGCGGAGACAGCTCTGGCAGCTACAACATTTCCACCTGCACCGCCATCGTTGTCGCAGGTTGCGGTGTTCCGGTTGCCAAGCATGGAAACAGGTCTCTGTCCTCCAAATCAGGCGCTGCAGAGGCACTGGCCGAACTCGGCGTCAATATTGATATCGATCCGAAGAAGATATCCGATTGCCTGCAGAAGGCTGGCATCGGCTTCATGTTTGCGCCACTTCACCATGCGGCAATGAAACATGTCGGTCCAACACGAATGGAACTCGGCACCCGGACAATTTTTAACATCCTGGGACCACTGTCCAATCCGGCTGGCGTAAAACGTCAAATGGTTGGGGTATTTGCCCATAAGTGGGTGGAGCCAGTTGCCCAGTCCTTGAAAGAACTTGGGTCTGAAAAAGTCTGGGTGGTGCACGGCTCAGATGGAATGGATGAAATTACCACCACTGGGCCAACATACGTTTGCGAACTAAGCAACGGAGATATTCGTTCCTTTGAAATTTCGCCAGCGGACGCCGGTCTGGAAATATCCAACCCGCAGGATCTGAAAGGCGGGCTTCCAGCAGAAAACGCCAAGGCGCTACGGGAAGTTCTGGCAGGCGCAAAGAACGCCTATAGGGATATTGTGCTGTTCAATTCAGCTGCGTCGCTGATGGTTGCCGACAAGGTGACTAATCTCCGCGATGGTGTCGGCATGGCCGCGCAAGCAATCGACAACGGGTCGGCTGCAGATACGTTGGAAAAACTCGTCGCGGCCTCAAACGGATAACCAAATGGCTGACATCTTACAAAAAATAGAAGCCTACAAGCGCGAAGAAATTGACGCTGCCAAGGCACTCACTTCTCTGGACGAATTGAAAGCGCAAATCAGCGATGTTGATGCTCCGCGCGGTTTCTTGAAAGCGATTGAAGCCAAACACAAAAGTGGTGACTACGCTCTGATCGCGGAAATCAAGAAAGCAAGCCCGTCCAAGGGTCTGATCCGCGAGGACTTTGACCCGCCAAGTCTTGCAAGAGCGTATGAAGATGGCGGAGCTGCCTGCTTGTCAGTATTGACTGACACCCCTTCATTCCAGGGAAAGCCGTCTTTTCTTTCCGCAGCCCGTGATCAGGTTTCGCTGCCTGCCCTTCGGAAGGATTTTCTGTACGACACCTACCAGGTCTATGAAGCGCGTGTCTGGGGTGGTGATTGCATCCTTATCATCCTTGCGGCTGTTGACGATGCAACAGCAAAAGCCCTGGAAGAAACCGCCTTCGAACTCGGCATGGATGTTCTTCTTGAAGTTCACAACGGTGAAGAACTTGAACGGGCATTGAAGCTGTCTTCCCGGCTGGTTGGAATCAACAACCGGAACCTCAAAACATTTGAGACCAGACTTAAAACAAGCGAAGACCTCGCGCCTCAGATCCCGTCTGACAGAATTGTGGTTGGCGAATCCGGATTGTTCACACCAAGTGACCTTTCTCGCATGAACAAAGTCGGCATTTCGACTTTCCTGATAGGCGAGAGTTTGATGCGGCAACAAGATGTTGCATTGGCGACAAGGACCCTCTTGGCACGGCCGACACTCTCCAAAGCGGTATGAACTGGATATGTCTGATCAGGACGCGAAGCTTACTCACATTGATAGTTCCGGTGCCGCCAATATGGTGGATGTCTCCCAAAAGGACACCACTCATCGGATAGCCGCCGCGCGCGGCAGCGTCACCATGCGACCTGCAACGCTGGATCTGATCAGATCAGGAAATGCCAAAAAAGGCGACGTCCTGGGAACAGCGCGTATTGCCGGCATCATGGCCGCGAAAAGAACGCACGAACTGATCCCACTCTGCCATCCTCTGATGTTGTCGAAGGTATCAATCGACATCGATATCGATGACGCACTACCAGGGTTGCAAGTCACCGCGACGACGAAAGTCAGCGGTCAGACGGGTGTGGAAATGGAAGCCCTCACTGCCTGTTCCATCGCTTGCCTGACAATCTATGACATGGCCAAGGCTGTCGATCGTGGCATGGTGATTGGGGATATTCGTTTGGTCGAAAAGGCTGGCGGTAAATCAGGGCATTGGACATTGGACAAAGACGGGTCAGAGGGCGGCACCTGATGAGTTTGATGCCGGTCGCTGAAGCTCTGGAGAAACTGCTGGCAGATGTATCACCGCTTGAGAGCGAGATGGTGCCTCTGGAACACGCAAATGGCAGGTTCCTCGCAACACCCCTCGCCTCTACGCGTACGCAACCGCCATTCGCCGCATCTGCAATGGATGGTTATGCAATCCGCCACCAAAATCTTGCCTACGGCCCGACAGAACTATCTGTAATCGGCGAAGCACCAGCAGGTCATGGCTTTTCCGGTACTGTGAACGCCGGACAAACGGTTCGAATTTTTACGGGCGCGCCTGTCCCAACAGGGGCAGACACAATCCTGATTCAGGAAAATGCCAGCCGTACCGGTGATCTGATTTCCATTCTGGAAACACCTGCTAAAGGCGCATTCGTGCGTCCAGCCGGGCTCGATTTTTCAAAAGGTGAAATTTTACTCAACCCGCCTCTTCGATTCGACTACCGGCATCTGGCACTGGCAGCTGCGATGAACCATGCGGAATTGCCCGTGATCAGGCAGCCTAAAGTGGCGATTCTTGCTACGGGAGACGAATTGGTTCGACCGGGAGCGGAACCTGGCCCAGATCAGATTATCGCTTCAAACCACGCTGGCGTTGCAGCTCTCGTTGAAGATTGCGGAGCCGTGCCGCTTGATTTGGGCATTTCGTCAGATGACCCTGTTGCCTTGGCTTCCCATGTTCGTAGAGCGATTGAGCAAGACGCCGACATTTTGGTGACTCTTGGAGGAGCTTCAGTAGGCGACCATGATCTCGTTCAGGATGTTCTTGGCAAAGAAGGCATGGACCTGTCCTTCTGGCGAATAGCCATGCGTCCAGGCAAACCACTCATGGCGGGTCGTCTCGGCAAGACAAAAGTTCTCGGTCTTCCGGGCAACCCTGTCTCCAGTCTTGTTTGCGGCTTGCTATTCCTGAAACCGCTTCTTCAATCGATGCTTGGACAACCCAATGAGACATCCAATCTCAAAAATGCGATTCTAACGGCTGATCTACCTGAAAATGATCGCAGACAGGATTATGTCCGGGCAGCGCTATCGGAAGAAACCGACAGCCGCTTGAGCGTCACACCGTTCGAAAAACAGGACAGTTCCATGTTGGCGTTGTTGTCTAAATCGGGCGCCTTGATCGTAAGGCCGCCACACGGCCCCGCCCTGAAAGCAGGCACACCCGTTCCAGTTCTGGTGCTTTGAACCGGGGTTCTGATCCAGAAAACTAGCGTTCACGAAGTGCGTGCGCGATCTGATCGGTTACTGGCTTTACCAAATAGCTCAGGACAGTCCGGTCACCGGTTTTCAAGAACGTTTCCACGGGCATTCCGGGAACCAGGGTCTGAGTGCCAAGTTTTTTGAGTTCTTCGTCATCGATGCTCAGACGGGCAACATAAAAAGTCATGCCAGTGCGCTCATCTTCAGAGAGATCTGGTGAAACCGTCAACAACTTGGCATTCAGCTCAGGTGTCGTGCGTTGATCAAAGCTCGGAAACCGCACTCTGGCGTTTTGACCTGGTGCCATCTGGTCAATGTCAACTGGCCGAACCTGCGCCTCAACGATCAACTGATCCTCGCGAGGAACGAGCTGCATGACAGTTTCGCCCGGTGCAATAACGCCGCCGATCGTATGAACTGACAGCTGGTGAACGTATCCCCTTTTGGGGGCCAGAATATCAACGCGCTGCAATTCATCTACCGCAGCAATTTTTTGTTCTTCAAGCTGAGCAATACGTGAACGCACCTCCTGCAGTTGTTCAAGGACTTCTGCACGGTAGGATTCTTCGATCTGCAGGATCTGGATACGGCGCTCGCTGATGGCTTCCTTGGTTCGGGCGATTTGCGCGATGAGATCGCCGTATTCGCCTGCCAATCTCGCCTTTTCCCGGCGTAAACCAGTTACCCGACTTTTCGAAACAAGTTGCTTGTTCAACAATCCACTCAGGTCATCCAGTTCCTCCTCGATAAGTTCAATCTCAGAATCTTTGGCTGTAACCTGAGCCTGAAGCCCTTGGCTTTGCTTGTTGAACTGTCGAATTTGTTCCTCAAGTTGGTTTTTCCGACCTTCCTTGGAATTCTGTCGAGCTTCCAAAAGCATCTGCTGACCGCGTTCGATGTCTCCCAGATCATCCCGCATGTCCTCAAGCCAGACGATCGTTGTTTGATCATCGCGCTCTGCTTCCAGGCGCAATTCTTGAGCGGTCAACTCCCTGAGCTGTTTGGTAATAACTGCCAGATTTGCACGGGTAACCGTGTCATCAAGGCTTATGAGAAGGTCACCGGCTTCGACTTCATCGCCGTCCTTCACCCGTATGTCCCGTACTATGCCGCCCTCGCGGTGCTGGACCTGCTTGATGTTGCTTTCCACGACTATGGTTCCGGAGGAAACAACCGCGCCAGATATCTCTGTGAACGTTGCCCAACTGCCAATCCCCCCGACAACAGCAACCGCGACAATCAACGCAAACAAGAGATGATTACGGACTGTCTTGCGCAGCATGTCGTCTGCATCTCCAGGGGCGGAGTTGGTTTGGGGCATCTTGCCCTGCTTGTTTGACATATTCATCGTCCCGGACCGATACCGGCAACGCGCTGCACCGGTTGAACCACTTGTTTAAGAACTTCTTCCTTCGGCCCAAAGCCCGCCATTTTTCCATCCTTGAGACAAAGGACCTTATCTACGGTCGCTATGGCGCTTGGCCGATGGGCTATCACGACAACAATCGAACCTTTTTCTCGCATCGACTTGATTGCATTGGCCAATGCACTTTCACCAACAGCATCCAGGTTCGAGTTGGGTTCATCAAGGACCACAAGAAACGGATTTCCGTAAAGAGCTCTTGCCAAGGTAATTCGCTGACGTTGCCCAGCTGACAACAATCGCCCGCTTCGGCCAATAACCGTGTTGTAACCTTCTGGAAGTCCTACGATCATGTCATGAACGTCTGCAAGTTTAGCTGCCTCGATGATCATGTCCGGAGAAGCGCCGTCACGAAATCTGGCAATATTCTCTGCAATAGTTCCATCAAATAGCTGTAAATCCTGTGGCAGATATCCGATAAATTCACCGCGTTTGGAACCTGGCCATTGGCCGAGCTCGGCACCGTCGTATCTAATCACGCCTTTCAATGCAGGCGATGCTCCGACAAGAGCCCGCGCAAAGGTCGACTTTCCGGAGCCAGACGGACCGATAATGCCCAAACCATCGCCAGCTTCCAACGACAGGGACACGTTCTGGACAAAGGGCATCGTCTCGCCGAACGGTCCACAAAATACATTTTCGACAGACAGGCTTTTCACCGGTAGCGGAAGATCCATGATTTCCGGATCAGCTTCGGAAAGCGTCAAGACTTTGTGGAGCCTGCGGATCGCCTGGCGACTGGCGATAAATCCGCGCCATTGTGCAACCGCCTGTTCGATTGGTGCAAGTGCACGGGAGATCATGATGGACGCAGCAATCATCACACCAGGCGTAATTTCCTGCTGGATCGCAAGCCAGGCGCCGACACCGAGGATCGCTGACTGAAGAATAAATCGGATTGTCTTGATTGCAGTGCCAAACATTCCGGTGCGATCGGATGCGCGGCGCTGTGTACTAAGGTAGTCGCTGTTTTGCGCTTCCCATTTTGATGTCAAAGCGTCCTGCATACCCATCGCAGTGACCACTTCTGAATTCCGCTGCCCAATCTCAACCTCAGCCGAACGGCGACCGGCTTGCCCGGCCGCTTCTTCCGATGGCCCTCGCGACATCAATTCATTCAATCCAATCAGAATGATGATGATGACGGCCCCGGCCAGACCCAATACGCCAAGGATCGGATGGAAGAGAAAAACAATTCCGAGATAAAACGGCAGCCAGGGAATATCAAAAATCGCGGCTGGACCGGGACCGGATAGAAACTGACGCACAACGTCCAGATCCTGAACTGGTCGCATGCGCGCGGCCTGTTTGCCCAATCGCACAGGAAGACTGTTGGAGACAGTATAGACAATGCTGGAAAGTCTTGCGTCAATCCGTTGCCCAAGGCGGGACAAAATGCGTGCGCGGACCCCTTCCAGCACCCCGTAAAAGAAATAGAGAACCACGGCGAGAATGCCTATTACGACGAGTGTCGGAACAGATCCGCTTGCCAAAACCCGGTCATAGACCTGCAACATGAAAACCGGGCCAGTCAGCATCAAGATATTGATTACGAAACTGACAGCCGCGACACCCCAGAAAGCGGTTCGGATTGGGCGAAAAGCTAATGAAACGGGATTGTCACGGCCACCAGTTGGATTTGCATTTCCTTGCCTTGTGCCAGCCATATAATCCTCGGGTCCATTGCATTTGATCTGAACGTTTTACGTCGTTATGCGCCCATAGCCAAATATGGCCACCCGGCAACTCGAAGTAATTGCTACTTCAAAATTGTTGCGACAGATAGGCCACTATTGAGACAGTTTTTTGATCGGTTCACATCAAGCCAGAATTCCCGTTTAAAACCAATCCAGTCCTTGATTGAACCACCACCGATGAAGAAACGATGTTTCGAACAATTAAATTACTGAAAAAATTATCATAAAACCCGGCTGAACGTCAGCCGGGTTCCATAAATGCATCTCGGAAAATGATTCTAGCTAGCCGCCGCGACCGCTCTTTTTGCCATCACAGTCACGAGATTTGACCGATATGCAGCAGACCCGTGCAAATCGGACAATAACCCATCAGCGGCAGGAGCAATCCCGGCTACAGCATCTGGTGACCAGTTGCCGCCAAGCGCAGTTTCCATTTCTCCCATCCGGAACACACCATCCTGTCCTGCACCTGTTACAGCGACTTTTACCGAACCATCTGACGACTTTGCGACAAAAACGCCAGCCATGGCATAGCGAGAAGCAGGATTGGGGTATTTCGAATAAGCACTGGCAGCTGCGCCCGGAAAATTGACCGACACAACAATCTCATCTTCGTCCAGCGCTGTTTCAAACAGGCCCGTAAAGAAGTCTTCAGCACCGAGTTCACGTTTGTTGGTAACCACCGACGCCCCTAGTGCGACAAGCGCTGCCGGGTAGTCCGCTGCCGGGTCATTATTGGCAACAGAACCACCAATCGTTCCCATATGGCGAACAGCGGGATCACCAATACCGGATGCAAGTGCGGCGAGGCCCGGTAATTTTTGTTTCACCAGATCAGAAGATGCAACTTCAGAATGTGTTGTCGCTGCGCCGATCGAGACGCCTCCGCCGCTCTCTGAAATACCCTGCAATTCCGGGATACCAGTAACATCCACCAGATCACTTGGCGCTGCCAACCGTTGTTTCATCGTCGGCAGCAGGGTCTGCCCACCACCGAGAATTTTCGCGTCATCTGATTTGGATATCAGATCACCGGCTTCAGCAGTGGATCCTGCCTTGTGGTAATTCGTTTCATACATGTCGTGTCTCCCAATACGATGGGTTCAAGTTCTATAATAGCGTGTTCAGGTCACAGAGAGCCCGGAGTGGATCATTTCATCGCTCTTCGAGGGTTCCGCCCTCACCCTTTCGAGAAAAGTGCTGGAACGTCGTTTGAATAGAACCTCGAGCGCTTTGTGATCCACATTTTCCGGTATCATCTACTCAGCGGCCTCCTTCGAACCAGACTGGTACAGTGACCAGACCTTCTCAGCCGCGGCGGGCATGGTCAGGGCATTGTTGCCGATTGCGTCTGTGATCGCGTTGATAACGGCCGGTGGCGACCCAATGGCTCCTGCTTCTCCACATCCCTTCATGCCAAGCGGGTTGCCCGGACAAAGTGTTTCATGCGTCGAGAGGTTGAATGAAGGCACATCGTCGGCGCGCGGCATGGTGTAGTCCATGTAGGACGCGGTCAGAAGCTGACCATTTTCGTCATAGGCGGCATTTTCCAGTAGCGCCTGACCAATCCCCTGAACCAATCCTCCGTGTACCTGACCTTCAACGATCATCGGGTTGATTACCTTGCCGAAGTCATCCGCAGCTACGAAGCTGACGATTTCGGTTGTTCCAGTCTCAGGATCAACTTCAACTTCGCAGATATAGGTACCTGACGGGAATGTGAAGTTCGTCGGATCATAGAATGCACCTTCCTTCAGACCCGGTTCCATGCCTTCCGGCAGGTTGTGAGCCGTGTAGGCGGCAAGAGCAACTTCAGAGAAGTTGAGCTTCTTGTCAGTGCCGGCGACTTTCAATTCGCCACCTTCAATCTGAATGTCCCCTTCAGACGCTTCCATCAGATGCGCAGCGATCTTTTTGGCCTTTGCCTCTACCTTGTCGAGGGCCTTCACAATCGCGGACATACCGACTGCACCGGAGCGGGACCCGTAAGTACCCATTCCGAATTGAACCTTGTCGGTATCTCCGTGGACGATGGCAACAGAATCGGAGTCGAGACCGAACCTTTCACAGATAAGCTGCGCAAAAGTAGTCTCATGCCCCTGACCGTGGCTGTGTGATCCGGTCAGAACTTCAACGGTTCCAACAGGGTTCACACGAACTTCTGCAGATTCCCACAAACCAACACCGGCACCAAGAGAACCGACAGCAGCTGATGGGGCAATACCACAAGCTTCGATGTAACAGGACATTCCGATGCCGCGAAGCTTGCCACGAGAAGCCGCTTCGGCTTTTCGAGCAGCAATCCCGTCATAGTCTGCAGCTTTCATAGCCGCGTCCAAGGTCGCATCGTAATCACCGGCGTCATAACACATGATGACAGGTGTCTGGTGCGGGAAGGACCGAACAAAGTTCTTGCGACGGAATTCAGCAGGTGAAAGCCCAATTTCGCGCGCGGTGGTCTCCATCATGCGCTCAACAAGATATGTCGCTTCCGGCCGACCAGCGCCTCGATACGCGTCCACAGGTGTCGTATTGGTGTAAACCGTTTTCACATTGGCATGGATCGCCGGAATATCGTACTGACCCGATAGCAGTGTCGCGTAAAGGTAGGTCGGTACCGCCGATGAGAACAGCGACATATAAGCGCCAATATTGGCGACCGTCTTGACCCTGAACCCGATGATTTTGTTATCTGCATCGAGCGCCAATTCAGCTTCGGATTTGTGATCCCGGCCATGAGCATCCGTCAAGAACGCCTCAGTCCGGTCGGAAACCCACTTTACCGGACGCCCAACACGTTTTGAGGCCCAGAGGCACACCATCTCTTCAGGATAGATATAGATTTTCGAACCGAAACCGCCGCCGACATCCGGTGCGATCACGCGAAGCTTGTGCTCCGGCGCAACGGCATAGAATGCAGACAACACAAGTCGTGCCACATGCGGGTTCTGAGAAGTAGTATAGAGCGTGTGATGCTCCTCGGCATCATTGTAACTTGCCAGGGCAGCACGAGGCTCCATCGGGTTCGGTACAAGCCGGTTATTCGAAATCTCCATGCGGGTAACGTGAGCGGCTTTTTCAAAGGCGTCATTCACTGCCGCCTCATCACCAATTTCCCAATCGAAGATAAGATTTCCTGCCGCTTCCGGATGGAGTTGGGGTGCACCGGGCTGCAATGCAGCAACCGAGTCCACTACCGCAGGCAACTCTTCGTACTCCACTTCGACAGCATCAGCAGCATCACGCGCTTGCGCCTGAGTGTCTGCAATAACCACCGCAACCGCTTGTCCGACATGCCTCACGATCTCTGGCTCTAGTGCGCGCCAGCCACCCATATTCATGGGTGAACCATCTTTTGAATGGATCATCCAACCACAAATCAGGTTCCCGATGCCATCTCCCACGAGTTGGTCACCCGTCAGAACTGCATCTACCCCAGGCATGGTCAGCGCAGCGGTAGAATCAATGCTGGTGACTTTTGCATGTGCATGCGGTGACCGCACAAACGCAGCAAAACCCATACCCGGCATGACCATGTCGTCGGTATATTGACCCTTGCCCGTGATAAAGCGCTTGTCTTCTTTGCGCAGGGCGCGGGCTCCGATCCCCTCAACTGCCATCATCTCTCTCCCAAAGACTGACTTTCCGGCACCGCCGTTTCCGGAAATCATCCGTTCGCGTTCACAGCTGAATTATCTCAGTCGTGACGAATTTCTGATCGAAGACCTGGCGGGCAGTCTCATTCTGCCAATTCCTCCCGGCAAAATTCGAACTGTCTGGTCTTCTTGTTTCCCAGCGCAGATATTCCGCGCCTTGTAGTCTGGAATTGGCTGCTACTCGGCAGCCTGAGACATGCCAGCCATTTGATCCGAGGCGGCTTTGATAGATTTCACGATATTGTGGTAGCCAGTGCACCGACAAATATTACCTTCCAGCTCATGCCGAATGGTGTCTTCGTCGAGATTGCCCGCGCCGTAACGATTGATCATGTCAACAGCGCTCATGATCATGCCTGGTGTACAGAAACCGCATTGCAATCCATGGTTTTCGCGAAAAGCTGCCTGAACAGGATGTAGCGCACCATTTGATGCCAATCCCTCAACTGTGACAACCTCGGCGCCATCAGCCTGAGCCGCCAACATGGTGCAGGATTTGACGGCCTTGCCGTTCACAAGAATGACACACGCACCGCACTGGGAAGTGTCACAACCAACATGTGTGCCGGTAAGAGCCCTAACTTCCCTGATAAACGATACGAGCAGCGTCCGGTCTTCGACATCCGCCGAGACCGATTTGCCGTTCAATACCATCGATACTTTCGACATAAATTTCTCTCCCTCATAAATTTTGAGCAGACGCCCAATTGTGACCCGGCCTTTCACCGTGTTGTTTTGGGCAGGTCCTGGCAATTCAAAAAAAATGCGTCAGACCTGATCTTTCAAAAATTTGTACAACTACGTCAACTTGCTATCGCAAGAACCACAATCAGAGCCCCTAGAAGAACAAGCCCCCATACCATTGGACCACCGAACGCATTGCGACCTGCGGCGGCTTCAATATTTTGCTCTGCTTTATGTAAGCTCTCTTCCACGGCATGCTCGGCATCTTCAAGAGCATGCATGACCTCTCCAGGTGCATCCTCCATCGCAATTCTCTTGGCTTCTTCAGCTAGCCCAGGGTCGAGTTCACGACCAACTTCTGCATCGTCTGAAGCCACCGAAGTCTTTTCACCAACCATCTCGGAAAACTTGGAGAAAAATTCTTCGGCCATTTTTCGTGCAGTCGAGTCAATCAACCTGCTACCCAATTGAGCGAGTTTGCCACCTACTTGCGCTTTGGCTTCGTAAGTCAGAACGGTCTCGCCGTCTTCCTCGGTCAATTTGACGTCTGCTGAACCTTTGGCAAACCCGGCGACACCGCCCTTGCCTTCACCAGAGATCGTATAGCCCTCTGGCGGGTTGATGTTTAGCAGCGTTACCGCACCTTTGAATTTTGCCTTTACCGGTCCGATTTTTGACGTAACCGCCGCTGTCATTTCCGTGTCAGAAGTTTTCTCAAGGCTCTCGCAACCCGGAATACATGCCTTAAGTACTTCCGGATTATTCAATGCCTCCCAGACAGTTTCCCGTCCAGCCGGTATCCTATGGGAGCCGTTCATATCCATGTGTCTTCTCCCCCAATCGCACAATAGCGAATATTGACAAGGACATAGGCGACGCTCAACGTTTTACAAGGCGTTTGACGCGATCGCATTTTCACCATGAGAGCGTGTTTCGTACAAAATTTCAATTGTTTAAATCAGGTGGGCGGCAAAATTATCTTGGTGGAATGTCTCACCAATGAGACACTATAGGCATCCGGACAAAGAAAGCCGCAACACCTGTTAACGGCATTGCGGCTTTTATGATGTTTTCACATCACCTTGAATTCAATAAGGCCCGAACTTCGACCTTAGCCGAATGCCATTCCCTTTTCATCGGCCCGTTGAATAAAGGAGGCCAGGTCATCGCTGCTTTGAGGCTTGGAATACAAAAAACCCTGCAGAAGGTCACACTGCAATTCCTGCATGATTGTCCGTTGTTCGACAGTCTCAACACCTTCTGCCGTCACGCTCAGATCCAAAGCCTGAGCAACTGCAATGATTGATTTGACAACTGCGAGCGCGTCAGGATCCTGATCCATATTCATTATGAAGCTGCGATCAATCTTGATGCCATCGACCGGCAGTTTTCGCAGATAGCTAAAGGACGAATAACCGGTTCCGAAATCGTCAATGACAATTGTGGCTCCCTTGTTACGTAGCCAAGTCAGCAGCGACAAAGTGATTTGATCGTTGCTGATGAAGAGACCTTCAGTGACTTCAAAGACAAGTCGGCTTAGCGGCAACTCTGCCGCTGAAGCAGCATCTTCGATGTCCTTGTAAATCCGGTTGGTCTGAACCTGTCGTGGAGACAGGTTGACGTTGAGACGAACGCCGTTTGACAGACCTTCCATCTGGGTGAATTCGGAAAAGGCCGTTTTGAACATCCAGGCACCGATTTCGGTGATCAATCCACTCGCTTCAGCCGCTTCGATCATACGCCCTGTGTTCAGGAAGTTTCCAGACGGCGAACGGAAGCGCATCAAGGCTTCAAAGGAAGCAATGCTTTCATCACGCGCCCGCATAATGGGCTGATAGTGAGCCGAAAGCTCCGTTTGATTGGAGCCCCCAGTTAAAAGAGATGCCAGTCGTAACCGTTCAAACGCTGCTTCCTGCATCAGGGGATGGAATATTGCGTGATTTGTCAGCCCTTTTTGCCTGACATCATTCAAAGCAATTGACGCAAAACGAACCAGCTTCTCAGCGCTTTGTTCTTCACCCTCGACTGCTGCAAACCCAAGGCGCAATCGCAGCGTTATCTGATTTTCCTCAAGTGTAATCGGTTCCTGAAAAGCATCTTCAACGCGGGCGACGATATTCTGAATTTTGTTCTCTTCACCACCCTTCAAGAGAAGCAGAAATTCGTCCTTTTCCTTGCGAGCGATGGTAAGCGCTTCCGGAAAGGTCTGTGACAAGCGATGACCAGCCTTCTTCAGAACCGCGCCTGCTTTCTCGTCACCAATACCGTCAACAATGACGCGAAACCGCTGAATATCCAGATGAACAACAAGTAACGGAGCATTTTTGCCCGCATTCCTCTGGAACGTTTCAATAAACCCGGAGAACGTCGAAAGTCCTGTTACGCGATCAACGTAGGCAAGGTTTCGAATATGTTCCAACAGTCCCGTTTTTTCGTAGCCCAAAGCTACATTTGAGACAAAAAGCTGAACCACTTCGGCACCGACGAGCTCTTCCAACAACTCTTCGGAAATCCCAAGGTAGAGCGCGCCAGCCATCTCGTTTCTTGTGATCAGTGGTAGGGCAATACCCTTGTCTGAGGAACACAGTGACTGGGATTCTATGCAAGTGTTGATGGAGCGCCTGACTGAATCATCGCCAATGACATCAAGTGGAAGGTCAATCTTGTCCCTAAAACTGCCCGTAGCAGCCAGTACCCGAATATTGGATTTATCAAAAGTTCCATATTCAGGAACAACTTCCAATCCACAAAGAAGCGTGTCAACCGGCCTGCCAACCAATTCGGCGAAATGCTTGAGAGCAGTCGATGCAAACTCATTGAGTGCGTTTTTCTCAATAATTTCGGCGAAATGCGTGTTGAGTTGCTTGAGTTTCTGCCGATTACTCTCAAGGGAGGTAACCAGCTTGTATCCGCGTAATGCGGTTACAATTGCGGTGATAAGCTTGGTTCTGGAGAGCTCCGCCTTTTCGGTGTAGCCATCAATATCAAACTTCATGATCACATCGGTTTGCGGCGCATACCCAGGTTGACCGGTTCGCAAAATCAAGCGCGTAAAACGATTACCCAAATCGGAGCGGATCCAGCTCACCAGCCCGAGCCCAGCCGTATCGCTTTCCATGACAACGTCAACTAGAGCAACTGCAACATCGTCGTGGTCGGCGAGCAACTGACGAGCTTCATGTGCGGACAAGGCGTGAAGAAGTTCAAAAGGGCGATCTTCAAACTCGCATCCACCGACGGCAATCTTGGTCACTTCATGCACGTCAGGGTCATCGTCGACGATCAGGATCTTCCAGGGAGATCTTGTACCCTTGTTCAAGTTGGGTTCAGAAGGTGCAAGAAAGTCCATCACCATATCAGTGCACCTTCCTTCTGATCTGTGGTTTATGGCTCACTACCGGTGCCTTGGCAGGAAACTCAATTGTAAATTCGGTGCCCGAACCAACCTCGGATGAGACAGAGATCGTTCCATTCAAGGCCTCAGTCACCAACTGGTAACAAATTGCCATACCCAATCCTGAGCCACCTTTACCAAACTTGGTAGTGAAAAAAGGTTCAAAAACCTTCTTAAGGTTCTTATCCGGAATTCCGACGCCATTGTCCTTGCACTTGAAGACAATCAATTTGCCTTTTGCGCCACCTAGGCTTTTATCTCTGCTAATTACAACTTGTGAAGAAAGCCTTATGGTTCCGTCACTTCGCCCTTCAAAGCCATGTTTCATGGCATTTTCGACGAAATTTGAAACCAGCTGACTGACTGCTCCTGGATAGCTGTCGATGGTCTCGTCGGCATTGAGATCCAGTTCAATCTTGATAGACGTCTTCTTGAGCGAAGGCTGAAGTGTCGCAAGTGTTTCGCGAATGATGTGATCAAAATTGAATGCGCGTTTCTTCTCGCTCTGCCTGTCAACCGCCACTTGCCGGAAGTTGCCGACCAGGTCTCTTGCACGCCCAAGCGTCTTTTCAATGATACTTGCGGTCTCTGATATGCGTTCGACTTCGTTTTCAAGGACGTCCTTGCTGAGACTTTGTTTTTCCAGCTCTTTGTCCAGGTAGCTTGTTGCATCCTTGATTGTCGTTGCCGCCATAAGCGCATTGCCAAGAGGCGTATTCAATTCATGTGAGACACCTGCGACAAGCGCGCCAAGCGCCGCGAGATTGTCAGCCTGAATGAGTTCTTCCTGCACCAGTTTCAGCTGCTCTGTACGATGTGCTACCAAGTCTTCCAGGTTGGTCTGGTACTCTTGGATTTTTTGCAAATCCAGATGCCTCCGTTGAACCATTGACTGCAGGCTGGCCGAGAGAATTCCAATTTCATCCACGCGTCCCGGCATCAGTTCGGCTTTTGGAGGATCTTCAATAAGCCGGGGAGTCGCAAGGTAATCCACGATGTTGGATAGCGGGATACCGATCAATCGACGGAACACAGTTCGGATCACAATCGCCAGCAACAGCAAGTACACAATAATAGCGGTCACTATGAATCCGACAGTGGAGACGATTTCATACGATATGGTATTTCGGTCGATCAGAATGAAAACCTGTCCGATTGCATCCTTGTGCAGGATCGTGCTGGGCGAATTCAGCGTGTAACTCAGTGCTTCTGTACGGCGCACACCGGTGACAGGCTCACCGAAATTTCCGGTATCCGGTGTCTCAACCCAAACTTTCTCGACAACCTCCAGGCTTTCAAGCCCGCGTATTAACTGCAACGTCGCATCTGCATTGACGGTCCAGATTGCACGCTCAAATGGCCGTTTGGTCGCTTGGAAGAAGGCTTCTGTCACACGAATTGCCCTGGCATGAGATGCATCCCAGGTAATTTTTGTCAGGATTCCAATAAAGATAATACCGAGAACTGCGAACAGCCCGAGTGTATAAAGAATGAAGGTACGCGACAGGCTGGCTCGACCCATCTCCTTGGAAGTATATGGCAACGACGTACTGCCGCTAAGACTCAAGACGCCCACCTCAATCTATGGAGCCATACTCCGATATTGGAAGCTATGAAAAACCACTGTTCGTATCTGATTTTCCAACGACAACTTCCAGCCATCGCCCCATTACTACTGCACAAATTGTTGATTCATGCACTTAGCAACATCGCCCCGGACGCCAAATAACACAATCCGTTTAAGTGACAGGAGCAAACGTGTGCATTTGGCAATTATACTTTCAGTAGATTTTCTAAATATTCCATAAAAATCAATTGTAATTTAAACCAGTCCCAGCTCACAAAAGGGGATGTAATAATGCCCGCCAGAGTTTTTTTAGCCAATTCCGATACTAAAAGTTGAAAAATATAGGGTTTTCGGCGCTATTTCTGTCTGGTTTCTCTCAACATCTGAAAATTTGGCACTAGCCGCACTTCCAAACCTCGGTAGAAAATTCTGCATCTATTTGTGGATACAATCAGCACGAGGCCAGACCGGACCGAAAACGAGCTGTTTTGTCAAATTTCACCCACCTTCGATAAAAAATTGCATTGCGAACAACGGTGATGGCAAGTTTGGTAATCTAGGTTAGATCGAGTGGTTTAATCTAAAATTGGCGCAAATATCACCCAATTAGCCATGCAGAAGAACGTTGAGACCGCATCCCAATTCCTCAACTGTTCTGTTACAGAACAAATGTGTGGTTATTTCTAGTTTTATAGAAGAAATACATATACAACGAAAGTATGAGTTCGGTTCGGTTTGAAGCATCATGACTTGATTCACGACCGATGAAACCTGGGCGACAGAATGCAGACAAAAAAACACAGATCTTTTGAATTGCCCGACAAAGTCCTGACCTCACTGCCAACGGGTGCCGTAAAAGACACCGTTGAGCAATTGGGCAGGCGAATTGCCCATGGCGAATTCAAGACCGGTGCCGTTTTTCCTAAGGAAGACGAACTAGTTGACGAACTCGGTGTGTCACGAACAGTGGTACGTGAGGCAATTAAAGTGCTCTGCGGAAAAGGCTTGATCCGAACAGCGCGCAGGTATGGTTCCAGGGTCTGCCCATTTGATGACTGGAATTTGCTAGACCCGGATGTCATCCGATGGCACGACCCAAACGGACCTCTTGCATCACGTCTTTATGCTGAGGCAACTGAGTTGCGTCTGATTTTCGAACCGGAGGCCGCCGCCCTGGCAGCAATTAATGCCAATCGCGAACAACGGGAAACGATTCTGGCTGCTGCCCAAAGTCTTCATCCTCAAGACGATGATCCCGAGTGGATTGGTGCAGATTACGCCTTCCATGCCACAATCTTGGAAGCTAGCGGAAACCTGATGCTGTCTCAGCTTGAAAGCCTGATTTACGCAGTACTCGTTTTCTCTTATTCCGCAGGCCGGAAAAGTACCCCGGAAGAGCAAATAGTGCGCCGTGACCACATAGGTGTTGCAGAAGCAATCATTGAAGGCAATGCAGACCTCTCACGCACCCGAATGCGCAACATGCTCATGATGAACAAGCTGGTATCAGAGAAAATTTCAGCGGCCTAAATGCAAGCCGAATGCAATGAGGTGGACGAAAAAATCGCCCACCCCAAAATTCGAAATTCCTTATACCAGTTCGTCTGGCAGAACACTTTCGGGAATATTCTGATAGGAAACTGGCCGCAGGAATCTGCGAATAGCCATGGTTCCAACCGATGTTGCTCCGAAGTTGGTCGATGCAGGATAAGGTCCGCCATGGACCATACCGTCTGAGACTTCGACGCCAGTCGGAAATCCATTGGCCAAAACACGCCCTGCTTTGCGTTCAAGTACCGGCAACAGAGCTTTTGCCTGGATGGTGTCATCCGCATCCATGTGCAGCGTTGCAGTTAGCTGACCTTCAAAAGACTTCGCGACGGCGATCATTTCGTCAAAGTCTTTCACAGTCACGAAAATTCCGAGCGGACCGAAGACCTCTTCACCAAGCTCACTGTTACCTAACCAGTCTGCACCGGTCGTTGCATAAAGATAGGGCGAAACGCCTCGCGTTGAGCAACTCGTTTTCAAAACTTCCCGAACGCCACTTGATGCGGCAACCCGTTTCTGACCACTTTCAAATGCACCGGCAATGCCTGGCGTCAGCATGGTTTGTTCACCAACTTCAGCCAGCGCTGCAGTCGCCGCTTCGAGGTACGCATCAGCGTCCGGTCCTTCAATGGCAATCGAGACACCTGGGTTCGTACAGAACTGCCCTGCTCCCATCGTCAGAGAGGCTGCCCAGCCACCGCCAATCTCGCCACCTCGGTTTTTCAGCGCCTTCGGTAGCAGGAACATGGGATTAACGCTGCCCAGTTCACCAAAGAACGGGATAGGCTCGGGACGAGCGGCACATAGGTCAAACAACGCCCTGCCCGCACCTAGTGAGCCTGTAAACCCAACCGCCTTGATGAGAGGATGCTGGACCAGTGATGCGCCCACTTCCTTGGTCGACCCCTGCACCAGACTGAAAACACCTTTTGGCAGGCCGCAGCTTTCAATTGCGGCAAGGATCGCATCCGCAATAATCTCGGCGGTACCGGGATGGGCTGGATGACCCTTGACCACCACGGGACAGCCCGCAGCCAAAGCGGAAGCCGTATCGCCGCCTGCCGTTGAGAACGCAAGTGGAAAATTGGATGCTCCAAAAACCCCAACGGGACCGACTGGGCGCTGCATCAGACGAATGTCAGGACGTGGCAACGGTGCGCGATCCGGCAGAGCTTCATCATGGCGTCTATCCAGGTAAGAACCGTCTTGCAGCACCTTGGCAAATAGCTTGATCTGACCCGTCGTCCGTCCCCGTTCGCCTTGTAACCGAGCTGCCGGAAGCCCTGTCTCACGCGTACCGATTTCGGTAATCTTATCGGCGCGAGCTTCGATTTCTTCCGCAATTTTGTTTAAGAACGCTGCACGCTCATCTCTCGTCGTTACAGAGAATGTGGCAAAAGCGTCTTCAGCAGCCTGAGCGGCCTTGGCTATGTCGTCAGGTGTCCCTTCCGCGAATTCTGCGGCTTCACCCGTCACCGGGATATTTGAAAAAGTTTTTTCGGAGGAAACCCAGTCTCCGGCAATCAGGTGTTTGCCCTTCGGGGTAAAACTCATGTTGTGTGACCTTTGATATTCTTAGGGTTACCAGATTGAGAGTCTCCGGCATTCAAGGCGGAGAATCGGAAGGTGATTGTGCTGTTGTCGTAACGTGTCAATGCTGGCATGTCGATTTCAACTCGTGGTGCTAGCACTTCCAGACCCGAAATAACCCATCTGATTTGATTTGTAATGTTGTAGGACAAATTTTTTCGCGTTACACATCGCCAACGCATGGGGACAAGGAATAATCATGAGCTTTCTACAAAACGCAGATTTGAACGGAACGTTTCTGGGGCGAGTCTGGTTACCGAAGGCAAATGGTCCTGCGGTTGTCACGCTGCGCGATGGTCAGATAGTCGACATCACATCCAAGAATGCGCCGACCGTTCGAGACATTTGTGAACGCGATGACCCGGCAGATTATGTTGCGACAGCTGATGGCCACGTGCTTGGCTCACTTGAAGACATTGCCGGGGTAAGCCCAGCAGATCCCTCCAAAGTTCACTTCCTGGCTCCTTGCGACCTTCAGTCGGTCAAAGCTTGCGGTGTTACCTTTGCAAGTTCCATGGTTGAAAGGGTGATAGAAGAACAGGCAGCGGGTGATCCCCAAAAAGCTGAAGCGATCAGGAAGCGGGTCGGCGCCGCAATCGGCGAAAGCCTTCGGAACATCAAGGCGGGTTCAGAAGAAGCTGCCAGGGTAAAAGAGGCATTGATCGCTGAAGGACTCTGGAGCCAGTACCTGGAAGTTGGCATAGGTCCCGACGCCGAGGTCTTCTCCAAGGCACAGGTTCTGTCCTCTGTTGGTCCGGCCGCCGACGTCGGACTTCACCCAATTTCAAATTGGAACAACCCGGAGCCCGAAGTTGTCCTGACCGTATCCTCAAAGGGGAATATCGTTGGCGCGGCGCTTGGCAACGATGTCAACCTGAGAGACGTCGAGGGTCGATCTGCGCTCTTGCTGTCCAAGGCAAAAGATAACAATGCATCCTGTTCAATTGGTCCGATGATCCGACTATTCGATGCAACTTTCACGCTGGATGATGTTCGCGCTGCCGAACTGGATTTGAAGGTTGAAGGGACCGACGGCTTTGTTATGGATGGCCATTCCTCCATGAAGGAAATCAGCCGCGATCCGGCGGATCTTGTGCGTCAGACCCTGGGCCGTCATCACCAGTATCCGGACGGCATCATGCTGTTTCTTGGAACGCTGTTTGCGCCAACACAGGACAGGGACGTGCCCGGCGAAGGCTTCACGCACAAGCTCGGCGACGTCGTGACGATTTCGGCTCCCGGTCTCGGCAGCCTGCAAAACACGGTTCGTCTTTCCACTGAATGCGCCGAATGGACATTTGGTGTCAGCCATTTGATGCGCAATCTGGCGCAGCGGGATTTGTTGTGAATCGCACTGGGCAGCGGATCAAACAGTAGCCCAGCGCCTGAACTCTTGGTGAGCTGCCGGATCCCCCTAACGCAATAGCGACGTAACCAGTCTGCTCTTCGAGTCTTTCAGATCCTCGACGACATTAAAATGATGCTTGTGAGGTGCTTCCTCGAAATCTGCGTTTTCCCATGCCTCAGCAAGCAATGCAGATTGACGAATGAACTCAGGCCTCTCCTCGGCCCCCACCCAGGTAGTCACATCGCACTCACAAGCGACGGGCATTAATGCAGGGCTTTCGTTGATTGCATCAGCCTCGGACAATTGAAAGGCCTCATTCATTTTGGTTTTTCGCAGTGGGCGTAAGTCATGTAACCCGCTAATCGACACAACACGTTCTACTCGCTCTAGAACCGATGCCGCTAAAGACGTGCCCGCACTCAGCATACGCGCTACCAGATGTCCGCCTGCAGAATGTCCAGTCAAACGAATTGGACCCGATATCCGTTCAGAGGCGACCTGAACTGCAGCGCCAACTTGCCTGGTTATCTCGGCGATTGGAACGGAAGGTGCAAGTTCATAGCTCGGAAGACAAACAGTCCAGCCACGCGCAAGACATCCAGAAGCAAGCTGCGACCAGGAAGATTTGTCGAACTTCATCCAATACCCACCGTGGACAAACACGATGAGACCTTCTGATTCACTTGTCGGATGAAAAACATCAAATTTTTGCCGATCACCATCGCCGTAAGGGAGATCAAGCTCCTTTTCGCTCCACGAATTCCTGAAACCATCAGCTTCTTTGGCCCAGCGCGGCGGATAGTTTTCCGCCCCTTGGATATAGGCAGCATTTGCGTAAGCATCATCCCAATCAGTGATCGTCGTCTCTTGCATCAATTGTCCAAACCAAACCCTGATTCTCTGTTGCAAACATACTTGCACGGATTGGTAATTCTGCGGAATGACTTGTCTTGTCAGTGCCTGCTTGTCAAAGCGCCCGAGACAAGCTTAACGTCGATCCCAAATTTACACCTCGGAGGACGAGAGGCTGATGACGGAGCGTTGTTCCAATCGTGTCGCCAATCTGGCACATTTTCTGACCAAGAACGCAGCCCGCTGGCCAGAGCGCCCCGCAATCATCTGGGAGGATCAGACGTGGACCTGGTTGGCTCTCGATAAGCGCGTTTCCGCCCTCGCCCATGCGCTTCAAGCTGACTACGGCATCTCAAAAGGTGACGGCATTCTGGTCCAGGCACAAAACTCCAACCAGATGACTGAAATCATGCTTGCAGCATTCCGGCTTGGTGCTGTGTGGGTCCCCTGCAACTTCAGGCAAGCGCCCGGCGAAACCGCGTATGCAGCGCAAAAGGCCAACGCCAAGGTCTTCCTGTGTGATGCAGACTATAGCGCGCAGGCTCTGGCCGTAGCGGACGCGACACAAAATCTCTCAGGCGTGATCAGTATTGGATCAAGTTCCTTTGGTGCCTCGTACGAGGACCTTGTCGCCCGCTACCTTGGACAAGGGCACCCGAACACCCAGGTCGATTACAATGATCCCTGCTGGTTGTTTTTCACTTCAGGGTCGACTGGCCGACCCAAGGCCGTTGTCCTGACACATGGCCAGATCGGTTTCGTCACTGTTAACTACATGGCAGATCTGTTGCCAGGCACGACAGAAGAAGACGCGTCCCTTGTTATCGCGCCGCTTTCACATGGCGCTGGGCTTCAACAGATTGCGCAATTGGCAACTGGAACCACGCATGTCCTCATGCCCACAGGGGGCTTCAGTCCTGCAATCGCGTTTGAGTTGATCGAAAGGCACAAGATCAGCAACATGTTCACGGTTCCCACAATCGTGAAACGTCTTGTCGAAGATCCTGCAATCAACAGGTTCAATCACTCAAGCCTGCGCCATCTCATATATGCTGGTGCTCCCATGTACCGGGAAGACCAAAAGACCGCCCTTGAGAAACTTGGACACGTCCTTGTTCAATATTACGGGCTGGGCGAGGTTACCGGCAATATTACTGTCCTCAGACCCAAAGATCATTATTTGGAAGACGGCCCTCATACGCGCCTTGGTACATGTGGCACGGAACGCACAGGAATTGAGGTCAGCATACAGGACGATGAAGGTAACCTGCTGGCCCCACATGAAACCGGCGAAGTCTGTGTCGCGGGTCCTGCCGTCTGTGCCGGTTATCTGGAAGATGATGCAGCCAACGCGAAATCCTTCCGCAATGGCTGGTTTCGCACTGGCGATATCGGGCACATGGACGAACAGCGCTATCTCTACCTGACAGGCAGGGCTTCGGACATGTATATATCAGGTGGTTCCAACGTATATCCGCGTGAAGTCGAAGAAGTGCTCCTGACGCATCCTGCGGTCTCGGAAGTTGCCATATTGGGAATCCCCGACCGGCAATGGGGGGAAGTTGGCCTCGCAGTCTGCGTGCTTGAATCAGGACATGATACTGACGACGCTAATCTCTCGGAGTTTCTCTCAGGCAAAGTCACTCGTTACAAGATGCCTTCCCGTTACCTTTTTATCGATGAAATACCCAAGAGCGCCTACGGCAAGATAACCAAGAAGCTTGTGCGGGAGCATCTCGTGGACGCAGGCTTGCTATGAGACGTCCGGCGCCTGAAACGATTGAAGCCATACAGCATCCAGGCCCGATGGCCGAAGAGCGAAGGCCCTACGCCTCCTGCCTCGCGAAGGCTGTATCATTTGACCTCCAGATGAACCAGCCGTTGCTGGAAGCACTTGGAAGGTGGGCCGAAAGTGCTGGTTATTGTTCGGCGGTTCTTGATCTAGGCGGAGTATCATTATCCCCATTTGACTATGTCATGCCAGACTGCGCCATCGATGACCGGCATGCCGCCTGGTACAGCGACACTCGTTCTTCTTCTGGCGCGGTTCTTGACGAGGCTGTTGCGATCCTAGGCTGGCGAGACGGTAACTGGTTTGCGCATATCCATGCCTACTGGGAAGAAGCCGGCTCCAATCATCTCGGACATCTTCTGCCCGACACTCTGTCAGTCAACAAGGCATCGCGCATCAGCGGGTTCGGCTTGAGAGGCGCACGGTTCAAAGCAGAGCTTGATCCAGAAACAGAATTTACGCTTTTCCGCGTCAAAGCCGATCCAGAGAGCATGGGCAAAATGCCGCCCAACGCGCTGATCACGACACTCGCTCCTTTCGAAGATCTTCATGACAGCGTTTTGGCTCTTTCCAGCAAACTTCCGGAAAGCTCCTTTAGTGTCTTCGGACTTGGCAGTCTTGCGGGAGCAGAATTTTTTAACGCGCCACCAATGACCGGCATGATATCGGAAATATTGTTGCAAGGCGCCTTATTGGCCGTGGACGAAAAGGAATTGCAGATTCCGGTCAGAACCGTCGATCTGCACGGCACGCTCCATAAAGGCACACTCGTTCCAGGGCGCGCACCTACTCTCGTGACGTGCGAACTCCTTTTAATGGTCAAAGACGAATGACCAAATTCAGGCAATGGTACGCATACGATTTGGACGAAGAACAACAAGAGAACATTCGCCCTTGCGGAACACAATAGGAACATGTAACCTGTTCCTGATTTGTACCAGCCGATTCTCGTGGTCAGGGGAAGCAAAAAATGTTGACGCGCAAGCAGTATGAACTGCTCATGTTCATTCACGAAAGACTGAAAGAGACAGGCGTCCCGCCATCTTTCGATGAAATGAAAGACGCTCTAGATTTGCGTTCCAAGTCCGGTATCCACCGTTTGATTACGGCTTTGGAAGAGCGGGGCTTCATCCGAAGGCTTCCAAATCGCGCAAGGGCCATGGAAGTTGTGCGCCTGCCGGATTCGATCGCCCCAGGTCTCGGTGCGCCTCGATCGCGTGGCAGCTTCTCTCCCGAGGTCATTGAAGGCTCTCTCGGGAAGAATGAAGTTAGTAAACCGGTTGCTGTGCCAGAGACAGCGGGCACTGAAATTCCGGTCATGGGGCGCATTGCAGCTGGTGTTCCCATCGAGGCAATTCAAAACCATAGTCACTCAATCACAGTACCTCCGGAGCTTCTTGGTAAGGGCGAGCACTATGCACTTGAAGTGCGTGGCGACTCCATGATTGAAGCTGGTATTCTGGACGGCGACACGGTTTTGATCCGACGCACCGAAAGCGCCGACAGCGGAGACATCGTGGTCGCTCTTGTGGATGACGAGGAAGCGACTTTGAAGCGGCTTCGCAAGAAAGGCGCATCCATTGCCCTGGAAGCGGCCAATCCAGCCTATGAAACACGGATTTTCGGCCCCGGTCGCGTCAACGTGCAAGGTCGTCTTGTAGCGCTGTTCCGGCAATATTGAACCGAATGAACTGCGTCAGGACACACAAGTTGTCCTGACACTGCTGCCAGCGAGTAAAGCGTAATTCGAGTGCCCTCGAAGCGTAGTCAATTTGCCAGGATGTTCTGGTCTCCTGCAGTATTTTCTATCTCGCAGCTTTATTGTGCTCTTGCTGTGCGCCTCAGTGACGCCCGTGTCACCGTGCCTGGCTTGTGCCACGGGCGGGGCGGATCGGGTATTGCGTAGCGTATTTTGGTGATCAATGGGTATTGTTGTGCTGCATCCAACTTGGATGCTGACATAGTTACTACACCCGCCGACCCACCTTCGTCGGTGTTGGCGCCGTTCGCTTCATGTTTGGTGCCTGCAACAGTTTGCACTCGCCATTCATTGGTAAGCCAGATTGAAACCGCCCCTTTTGTGGTTCTTACACTTTTATCGAGAACAAATTCGGCCTTGCAGTTCTCCGGAGCGATTAGGTCGGACACGATCAAATCGGCATAGCGGCAATCCTGAAAGAATGCTTCCGCTGTCTTGGGCAAGGCAACCTTTAACGGGGTGCTCGGTTCGCTATTCTCTCGGTCCCCGGCAATTGTGGAATACCCTGAGACCACGCAACCTCGCCCGTCACACTGTCGTTGATCTGATTTTATCTTGCGCGATTTAATCGCACTCCCATCAACGCCTTCCCGCTGCAACCAGATCTCTGACACAAAAGAGCTTCTGCTCGAAGAGAGCCGAAGCGTACCATCTGCATCCCGCGCAGCAATGCGCGTGCCGGAGTTGGCGATCTGGATATCTGGAGGCCTCTCCATGGCGATCAGTACAGACCCCACCGCAAAGGGGAGTCCGGCAAACAACCTCCACCGCCCTGGAACTAGCAGGGAAATAAAGAGTGCCGTCATGAAAAGAAACGTTGTGAGCGCACCGATATTGCCAATCATTCCTGCGCCGTCGCCGAGATCTGCGGTAAATGCGGCGATCTTCAACAGAAGAGACAGGCCGAATGACATGACTGTCAAAGGCAGCGCGGCAAGGCCCAGCGGCATCAGGACAAGGGCCAGCACACCCATGGGCATGATCAGCAGCGAAAAGACCGGCATGCCCAGCAGGTTGCCAAGCAGCCCGTAAGGGGCAACGCGTCCAAAATGATGCGCGCCAATGATCCCTGTCGCCAATCCGGCAACGAACGCGGTCACTAACAAGCCTGCGCCCCACTTGCATACAAAAATAATTGCGCGTGAAAACCGGCCTCGTTCCCGACGTGCATCATTATCTTTCCCTGCCCGGTGTGCGCGCCATAGTTCATACACCGCGACCAGGCAGATCACCGCTGCGAAGGACATTTGAAATCCAGGATAAAAAAGCCGTTCAGGCGCAATAAGAAGCAAGACCAGCCCGGCAAGCGCAACGCTTCGCAGTGTCAGAGCCCGCCTTCCAAGAAAAACTCCAAAGAATACCAGGGCCACCATCAAGAATGACCGCTGAGTCGCAACGGAAGCGCCGGAGAGAACAAGATAGGCACTTGCGGCAAGAAGTGCTGATAACGCAGCCCACTTGTGAATGGGCCAGCGGAGCGTCAGTGGCGGAAAGAGCGCCAGAAGCAAAAGCGTCACCCCGTATGCGCCGCCGGCGAAAAGGGCCATATGCAGTCCCGAAATGGCAAGTATGTGCGCCAGACCAGCTGCTCTCAGATCTTGTTCCCGGTCTTTGCTGATGGCACTCCGATCACCGACGAGCAGCGCAACTGCAAGTGCTGCTTCTGGGCCTCGCTGAAGTGTGGCATTTATCCGCCCAGCAAGCATGTTCCGCAACGCCTGTACTTTTGCAGCCGCAAGCAAACCTACGGAAGCTTTCGAACCGGTGATTGGGACAGGTGGACCGAAACTAAACCCCGACGCACCTATTTGAGAATAGTAGGCACGATAAGAAAAATCATAACTCCCCGGGCTCACCGGCCCTGAGGGTGGAAACAGTCTCGCCTTGACACGAACCTGGTTTCCAACCTCCACCTGGCTATCTGCGGGTATGCGGAGCCTCACAATTTTTGGAAACACGATCTTGTTGACTGGTCGTTCGTTAAACGAACCTACCTGCAGCAGGATCCTCTTACCCGTGGCCCTTTTTTGCAATTGGAGAACATGGCCGGTGAGCGTCGCGCTCATTGCCTCACCGAGCCTCGGAGCGTCCACATATGCTGTGCGGATGGACGCTGCCGTCAGGCCACAAACAAGCATAAGCATCAGGACAACAGGCTTCCCGGGCGATCTGAGACGGCTTGCGATAAAGACCGGAATACACCCCAGAAAAAGCAGGCAGGTCAGCACTACCCAGTTTGGTTCTTCCGGCAACAATCTGTAAATCGCAATACCGGCGGCAAATGAAAATGTACACCAGAGGAGACCATGGTTATCCCAGTAAGGATCTTCGATAAAAACGTCGCGACCTTGCCTGCCTCCTACCAGTTTTTGCCAGACCGGTTCCTGAATCCCTGCGCGATCAAACCCGCCTCTAAAACGGTCGAATATTCTGCTTGAGGAATCCTTCGAGCCAGCGAAGCTGGCATCGCTGTCATCCTGCAAAATATCCCTTTCCTCTTGCACCAACGCTTCCTGCGTCCTTTCTCCGGCATGAAGAAACGGCCGAGGCCCTATTTTGCCTCGTCAAAGCCTGTGCTAAGACCGCGCAACCAATTGAGGCGCTCTATGCGCCCTTATTCTTACAGAGACTTTCAAAAAGCACCATGGCTCAAAAAATCGTCACGCGCTTCGCGCCATCCCCAACAGGCTTCCTTCATATCGGCGGCGCCAGAACCGCTCTTTTCAATTGGCTGTTTGCCAAACATGCCGGCGGGAAGATGTTACTTCGTATTGAGGACACAGATCGCGCCCGCTCTACGCAAGAAGCCGTTGATGCCTTGGTAGATGGTCTGTCCTGGCTCGGTCTGGATTGGGATGGGGATCCAATTTCCCAGTTTTCCCGCGTTGATCGGCACAAGGAAGCCGTTGAGCAGATGCTGGCAAATGGATCGGCCTATCGCTGCTATTGCTCACCGGAAGAAGTGGATGCAATGCGCGAGAAGGCACGTGCCGAAGGCCGTCCACCACGCTACGACGGCACCTGGCGTGACCGTGATCAGTCTGAGGCACCGGAAGGCGTGGCTCCTGTGGTTCGTCTAAAATCACCTAATGAGGGCGAAACAATCGTTGACGACATGGTTCAGGGCCGTGTCGTGATCCCGAACAAGGATCTCGACGATTTTGTCCTGACACGTTCTGACGGAACGCCAACCTATATGCTCGCCGTCGTGGTCGACGATCATGACATGGGCGTCACACATATTATTCGCGGCGTCGACCACCTGACCAACGCCGCCCGTCAGACCCTGATTTTCAATGCGCTTGGATGGAATGTGCCTGCCATGGCCCATATTCCGCTTATCCATGGTCCGGATGGTGCGAAACTTTCCAAACGTCATGGTGCTACGGGAGCAGAAGCTTACCGGGCCATGGGTTACCTGCCACAGGCCATGCGGAACTATCTCGCACGCCTTGGCTGGAGCCATGGTGACGAGGAGATCATGTCCCTGGATGACATGATCAAATGGTTTGGAATGGATACCGTTGGTCAATCCGCGGCGCGATTCGATTTCAAGAAACTCGAAAATCTCAACGGCCATTACATGCGCGCAACCGATGATTCCGAGCTTCTGGATCATTGGAAGGTCTATTTGGCGCATGTCGAAAATGGAGAAACCATTCTCAATTGGCTCTCGGCTACTGAAAATGAAAAAACCGCCCTCGCCGCGCTATCTGGCCTTAAAGAACGAGCCAAGACGCTGGTCGAATTGACGCAGAGCGCATCCTATCTCTGGCGCCAACGACCGCTCGACAAGGACGAAAAGGCAGAAAAAATCCTGACCGATGAAGCCAAGTCCATTCTGGGAGAACTTCACGACACTTTAAATGGTGTTGTTGATTGGACCTCAGAGAACCTGGAAACTTCCGTAAAGACGTATGCCGAAGAAAAAGAATTGAAACTTGGCAAGGTTGCCCAGCCACTTCGCGCTGCACTCACGGGTCGTGGCACGTCTCCTGGAATTTATGACGTCCTGATTGCCCTGGGTCGGGATGAGTCACTCGGACGTATCAAGGATCAGTCTGTCTGAGGCCTGCCGCTGGATTTCCAGCATTTAGCCTGTAAAAAAGCCGGGTTGGTTCTCAAACGCTAACCCGGTCTATGACCAAAGCGTTAGGTCCCCCAACTTGCGGCAGTGCGGTAAATGGGCTAGGCAAGACGCGAATATTACTCCAGTGCCGTACCGGCCAATTGACATGGGGTCCCTATTTCGGGGCCGTCATTGAACCGGTACGCCTGTATAACGCAAAGGGGTTTTCTGAATGGCCGACAACAACGCCAAGCTCAACGTCAGAGGTAACTCACACGACTTCGACGTTCTTGACGGATCCATCGGACCGTCGGTGGTGAACATTTCGTCCTTGTACAAGGACACAGGCATTTTCACTTACGACCCGGGCTTCACTTCGACCGCATCATGCGAATCCAAGATCACTTACATTGATGGCGACGAAGGAACTTTGCTTTATCGTGGTTATCCGATTGAGCAGCTTGCCGATCATGGCGATTTCCTCGAGTCCTGTTATCTGTTGCTTTACGGCGAGCTCCCGACAAACGTGCAAAAGGAAGATTTTGTCCAGCGCGTGACGTATCACACCATGATCCATGAGCAGATGAACCGGTTTTTCTCCGGCTTTCGTCGCGACGCTCACCCAATGGCAATCGTGTGCGGGATCGTGGGTGCGCTCTCCGCTTTCTATCATGACTCCACAGACATCACGGATCCGCACCAGCGTATGGTCGCATCGCTGCGCATGATCGCAAAGATGCCAACGATCGCTGCAATGGCCTACAAGTACCACGTCGGGCAGCCATTCGTTTATCCGCGTAATGATCTCGGCTATGCAGCCAACTTCCTGCATATGTGCTTTGCAGTCCCTTGCGAAGAATACAAGGTCAACCCGGTTCTTGCGCGCGCCATGGACAGAATTTTCATCCTGCACGCAGACCATGAGCAGAACGCGTCAACTTCTACAGTGCGTCTCGCCGGTTCTTCAGGCGCTAACCCGTTTGCTTGTATTGCTGCGGGCATTGCGTGCCTCTGGGGCCCGGCTCATGGCGGCGCAAACGAAGCAGCGCTCAACATGCTATCTGAAATTGGCAGCGTTGACCGCATTCCTGAATACGTCGCCCGTGCAAAGGACAAGAACGATCCGTTCCGCCTCATGGGCTTTGGCCACAGGGTTTATAAGAACTACGACCCGCGTGCGCGCATCATGCAAAAAACAACCCATGAAGTCCTTAGCGAACTCGGAATCAAAGACGATCCGCTGCTTGATGTGGCAATGGAGTTGGAAAAAATCGCGCTCAACGACGAGTATTTTGTTGAGAAGAAGCTTTACCCGAACATTGACTTCTACTCCGGCATCACCCTACGCGCACTCGGCTTCCCAACAACCATGTTCACCGTGTTGTTCGCTGTTGCCCGCACCGTCGGTTGGATCGCGCAGTGGAAAGAAATGGTGGAAGATCCGTCCCAGCGCATCGGCCGTCCGCGTCAGCTCTACTCAGGTGCCACGAAGCGCGACTACATGCCGATTGATCAGCGTCGTTAAACGTATCGCTATAGGACGCTGTCACGACTGCGTCTTTACCAGCAAACAAGAAATGCCCTTGGTGATTCCAGGGGCATTTTTTATTGACTAACTCAAAGGAATGAAAAAAACCAAGAAATTACTTTCCCCAAAATGGAATGCATCCAAACAGGCCTTCCAATTCGATGATTACAATACGACTTTACTACTACTACACTCATAAAATCAGCATATTTGCCCACACATCACACCTAGAGATCAAAAAGAATCTACTAAAGTTTTAATACTTATAGAATACCCATTCATTTTACATAGACACAAATTCATTTTTTCTTACTATTACTAACGAGCTAGAGATATTTACAATTAATAAGGATTCTTTTCTTACGATCCTCAGAAATAAGCGTTTGCTTACATCGCTGGGGACATCGTGAGGTTGATATGCAATTCTTGAAATTTGCTTCGGACTTAAAATTTGGCAAAAAAGTTGGTGGCAGTTTTGCAGCTGTTGTCGCGCTAACCGGGATTGTGGGATCCGTTGGCGCTTACAGCGTTTTGACCCTCTCTGAACGTATGGAAGTTGCCAAACAGTCAACCTCGACAATTGCGCAACTTCAAAACCTGGCAAGCCAACGAGAAGACTTTTTGTCTTCTCAGGATATTCAAGCAGCAGAAGCAGCCATGGTTGACATTGAAGGCCTTACAAAAGAGCTCTCTGTCCTTGAAAACCAACTTAAGGGTGAACCCCAAGCGCAAATTTCGGTCGCAGAAGCTGGCGCTGCCGTCTCCCAGTTTCGTGAAGCCTTTGAGCAAGTTGTAAAACTCACGCAGATTCAGGCAGCCAAACGCTCCGAACTTGAAGGAGCTGTTCAGGACCTCGAAACAGTGGCTTCTGAAATACTCGGCAAAACATTTTTTGCCCGCGATGGCGTCAGTGCAGACGACGCGCACGCTAGAAAAACGCTGGTACAGGCCAACAAGGTTGGGCAGGCTGCCGCCAGCTTTCAGGAAGAAACACTAACGCTTCAAAACATTTTCAATGGCATTGCCAACAACGCCAAACAACTGGCGGCGGTGACAGAGCGGGTAAACGCACTGGTACCTTCTGCAAAAAAACTTGCAGCCAGCAACATCGACGGGGTCGACCCGGCTGCATTCCGTGCACTGGCAACGAAGACCACAGAGCTGGCCCAAACTCTGCAAAAGCTTGCAGAAACAAAAGACTACATCGCGATTTTTGATCTCACAGATGCCGCAAAGGCCGGCTTCGCAGAACTCGTCGAAAACTCGAAAAAAATTCGCTCTGAAGCAACCGCGGCGATCGACAAGGTTTACGCACAAGCCGACGAGATCAAGAAGCGCTTTTACACCGTCGACAACGTTTCGGGCACAGTTATGCAGCTTGAAGCAGACGCAATGGACGTTAAAGCATCTGCATTCTACTTCATGCTCACCCCGAAGGATGAAACCAAGCAGGCTGTCCTGGACGGTGTCGTTGGTCTTAACAAGCTGGCAACCCGCCTTGAAAAAAGCGCAAAGGCTTTCCCTTCCATTGCAGACAAGGTTCCGGCCGTCCAGGGCTCAATCAAGACTTTTGGCGCGTCTTTCGAAGAAATGGCTACCAATCAATTTACGCTGGCTGGCCAGATTAACACCATGAAGGACCTGTCAAAGACCGTTCAGGCGCAGATCTCTACTATTTCTGCTGACCAAAGCGCTGCTGCACAGGCTTCCAGCACCAGTGCGCTGGGTGTGATCAGCCTGGCACTTCTTGCTGCTGTACTGGCGGGAACGGGCCTCGCAATTGCGCTGAATTATGCCGTAACACGTCCGCTGCGCCGGACAACGGAAACGATGTCCAAACTTGCCGAAGGCGATACAGATGTCGACATCGCAGGAATTGAGCGTGGTGACGAGATCGGAGACATGACGCGAACAATGCAGGTGTTCAGAGACAATGCAGTTGAACGTTTGCGCTTGCAGTCTGAAACCGAGCAGGAGCAACAAGAACGTGCTGAGCGGCAGTCTCGCATTGAAGATCTGATTTCTGGTTTCCGCAACAAGGCGGAAGAAGTTCTCGGATCGGTTGGCGAAACAGCCCAGACTCTCGATGGCACGGCACACGATCTCAGTTCGATTGCCAACCAGAACTCCAGTCTCGCTGACAGCACCTATGGCGTAACAGACGAAGCAACGCAAAACGTGCAGACGGTCGCAAGCGCGGCTGAGGAACTGGCAGCCTCGATCGCCGAGATTTCCCGGCAGGTCAATCAGACAACACAAGTTGTCGAAAAGGCAACTGAAGGCACTCAGGTCACCAACGAGAAGGTTCAGAGCCTGTCAACGGCCGCGACAAAAATTGGTGAAGTTGTCAGCTTAATCCAGGCCATCGCCGAGCAAACAAATTTGCTTGCCTTGAATGCGACAATTGAAGCTGCACGTGCAGGTGAAGCAGGTAAGGGGTTCGCTGTTGTTGCTGCAGAGGTGAAGGAGCTTGCCACTCAAACTTCAAAAGCAACGGATGAAATCGGCGGACAAATCTCCGAAATCCAGGACGCGACCAAGGACGCTGTATCTGCGATCGAGGCGATTACTGAGACAATGGATGAGGTCAACGAATACACCTCCACCATCGCAGCGGCTGTTGAACAGCAGGGCGCAGCGACAAATGAGATCTCGGTGAATGTCCAACGCGCTGCAGAAGGTACCGGATCGGTGAAAACCAATATGTCTGAACTATCCCAAGCGGTTGCCCAGACAAGTCAATCTGCAAACCTTGTTCTTGGCGCGTCCAGCGAATTGTCTCAGAAGACAGACATGCTGCAACAGGAAGTCGGGCACTTCCTCGATAATGTTGCAAACGCCTGATGGTGCTTGTTTGGTCTTATTGACCGACTAAATATGATTAGAAGGCCCCGGCAACCAGAAGGTTCCGGGGTTCTTTAATTTTTGGAAGTCAATTTCATCTGCACGGCAAAACTGGCGCAATCCGGGTTTTACGAGGGCCCGATGTTCATGGTCCCCAGAACCACCTTTGCTGCTTCCCCACTTTGGCTGTGTCCGTCCGGCAGGCGCATCACCTTTTCAAGACGCTTAAACTCTGCAATCTGGTCGGCACGCTCAGAACCGTCCGACATCAGTTCTTTCAGGTTGCTAGCGAGAATTTCAGATTTAACCTGGTCATCCAGAAACTCCGGAACAGCCTTTGTTCCGAGTATGATGTTTGGCAGTACAAAAGAGTTCAGGTTCGAAAACTTGAATATCCGATTGAGTTCAATCATGCGACGAAAAAACCAATCGATCTTGTAGGCCACGACCATCGGTACACCTGCAAGAGCCAGTTCCAATGACACTGTGCCTGAAGCTGCAAGTGCCGCATGTGCACGGCGAAAAGCTGCTCTTTTAGCATCCAGGCCGACAACAACTTTTGGCTGAACTGGCCAATCGGAAATACCCTTTCGAATCCTGTCTTCCAGATGTGCCACAGCAGGCAGAACAAATTCAGTTTCAGGAAAATCTTGTTTTATCCGTGCGACCGTTTCACCAAATACACCCAAAAGCCGGTCAACTTCACCGCGCCTGCTTCCCGGAAGAACCAGCATAACCCGACTTTGTTCCTTCAAAGATCTTCGCTCGCCCTCGGAAGGACGCAAAACTGAAGCGCTTTCACTTAAGGGATGGCCCACATAATGCGTAGGAGGCCCTCCCAGACGCTCTTGCACAGCAGGCTCGAACGGAAGAAGCGCAAGCAACTCATCCACATACGCGCTCATTTTTTTCGCCCTGCCAGGCCGCCACGCCCAAACAGAAGGCGACACATATCCAACGATTGGAATATGGGGTGCGCGCTTTCGAACGCGCTTTGCAACGCTATGTGTAAAATCCGGACTATCTATGATGACCAGCACATCAGGCTCGGCAGCGATAACTGCGTCAACTGTCTGGTAAACTCTCCGCACAATGAGTGGCAGACGTGCAAGAACCGCGCTTATTCCCATGACGGAAACATCTGACATCGGAAAGAAACTGGTCAGACCAAGGCCAGTCATACGCTCGCCGCCGACACCGCAATAGCGAACACTACCTTCAAGCGTTTCGTTCAGCGATCTGATGAGTTCTGAACCCAGCTGGTCTCCGGATTCTTCGCCTGCAACAAGGCAGATGGTCGGCATACGTTCGTTCATTCTGAAGGATCCCGGTCGATCTTCGACCGGTCAATTCCAATCACAAACAGACCGGCATCATTAGCCTTTCCGAGCGTTACATCTTTCTCGGCAATCAGGGCACCTTGTGCTTCGATAGCAATACCAGCAAGACCTGCTGCCACAGCCAACTCGATAGTTTTCGGACCGACAGTAGGCAAATCAACGCGAAGGTCCTGGTTGGGCTTCGCGGTTTTGACTAGAACTCCTGCTCTGCCCTTGGCGCGAACCCTGCCACTTCGCTTGAGGTCAGCGCAACGCTCCAGCATTGCGTCTGTACCCTCTGCCCCTTCCATGGCGACGACACGACCACCAACAGCGACAGCGGCCTGTCCGATGTCAAGCTCGCCCAGCTTTTCAGTCGCAGTGAGTGCCAGTTCAAGATCGTGCCAATCACTTTCCTTTGGCTGCACCTGTCCCATAACGCCACTTGAGGCCAAAAGTTGTGGCGCTACATCCCTGATCCCCACGACGCGATACCCTTCAGTTTCAAAAAGACGGATAACCTTTGTCAACATGCTGTCGTCACCGCCAGTCAAGGCGCGAATAATGGCAGGCAACCGCTTCAGCGTTCCAAAGTCTCCCAATATAGAGGTGAAGTCCGGGCGCTGCGAGACACCACCAATCAGGAGAACCTCGCGGCAGTCGTTTTTGTTCAGGAAATTGTACAACCTGCCAATCTCGCCCCAACCGACCTCGGTATTGGCCAGGCTTCGGGTCCGCTCGTCTGCTTCACCCTTGATTGCAACAAGCTGGTAGTCACGTCCAGCTGTACTGAGCGCGCTTGCTATCTGGCGCGGAAGACTACCGTTTCCGGCAATAAGCGCGATGCGTGCCAAATGCTCCTCGCCTGCCCTTAACATGACTTTAGTTTTCACTGCGCGGTATTAGGAAACGACGATCTTCCTTTTCAAGGATAAAATCTGTAACCGTTTTCACCAGCGGCTGGTCCTGACATTCTTCCGACAACGCCTCTGCGCGGCTGAGAAGTGACCCCTCGTCGCTTTCAAACAGCACCCGATATGCCGCTCGCAATGCATGAATTTGCTCGCGCGGCACGCCTTTCCGCTTCAAACCAACAAGGTTGAGCCCTGCAAGACGCCCCCTGTCGCCAATGACAGATCCATATGGAATAACGTCAAATTCAACACCGGTCATACCGCCGATTATTGCGCCAGTGCCTATACGCGACCATTGCCTAATTCCACTCAGACCGCCAAGAATGACAAAATCATCCAGTTTCACATGACCCGCAAGCGTTGCGTTATTTGCCAAAATTACATGATTGCCAACCTGACAATCGTGACCAACGTGCGTTCCCATCATGAAGAGGCAATTGTCACCAACCTTGGTCAATCCGCCGCCACCTTTGGTGCCGGGGTTCATCGTGACATGTTCCCTGATTTGGTTGTTCGCGCCTATCTCAAGATAGGTCTTCTCGCCGGCGAATTTCAGATCTTGAGGTTTGTGGCCAATACTCGCGAACGGGAAAATATGCGTGCCTGGACCGACACTTGTATGCCCGGCAACCGCAACATGCGCTTCCAACAAGACTTTATTGGCAAGTTTGACGTCTTTTCCGACAATCGAATAAGGCCCGATGCGTACCCCGTCTCCGATTACTGCGCCGTCTTCAACAATTGCGGTTGGATGAATTTCAGTCATATTTCCTCACGCATCTATCAGCATTGCGCTGACTTCTGCTTCTGCAACTTTCTGGCCGTCAACTTTGGCGACCGCATCGAATTTCCAGATATTGGAACGCTGTCTAATTTTTTTCACATGAAAATGAACCTGATCACCAGGCTCCACAGGTTTCCGGAACTTGGCCTTGTCAATCGTCATGAAATATACGAGCTGCGGTGGCGCATCAGTGCCTCTCGCATGTACACATAAAGCACCAGCTGTCTGCGCCATGGCTTCAATCAGAAGAACGCCAGGGAAAACTGGGCGCTCTGGAAAATGACCCGTGAAATGCGGTTCATTGATCGTCACGTTCTTGATGCCAATACAGCTATTGTCACCGTCCATCTCGATAATCTTGTCAATCATCAAAAATGGATAGCGATGCGGCAACAACTTCATGACTTTCATGATGTCTGCGCTGGCAAGCGTTTTGTTTTCTGCGTCTTCCATGAAATACCCCTTATGGCGAAACTACGCCGCAAGTCTCTTATTCGTTCATTCGTCTAATCGTTTACGATCCGCTGCCGCGCTCTGCAAGTTTCCTCACAGCCGCAACTTCGCGGAACCATTGCTTAGCTGGTTTGGCGGGAGTGCCTCCATAACGTCCACCTGCCGGCAGGTCGTCATTGACCGAGCTTACGGCGGCAACCTGTGCTCCCATTCCAACGGTCACGTGTCCACGCACACCGGACTGACCACCGATGGCAACAAAATCTTCAAGAGTACAACTACCTGACAAGCCGACTTGAGAAACGATAACGCAGTGCCGTCCGATGACGACATTGTGGCCAACTTGAACCTGGTTATCGATTTTAGTGCCTTCACCGATGATCGTATCCCGATTGGCACCCCGGTCTATGGTCGTATTGGCGCCAATCTCAACATCATCTTGAATGATGACACGACCGACCTGCGGTACTTTTAGATGGCCTTGCGGCCCCATTGCATAACCAAAGCCGTCTTGCCCGCAACAAACGCCAGGATGCAGGAACACACGGTTTCCCAAAATTGAATGCTGAACTGTGGTATTCGGGCCGATAACGCAATCACGACCAATTTTTACACCCTTGCCGACAACCGCATTTGCACGGATGACTGAACCCTCTCCAATTTCCGCATCCGCTGCAATCACGACGCCTGGTTCGACCGTAACGTTTTTCTCCAGAGAAGCCGAAGGATCAATTACAGCCCGATCTGACACCGATGCTTCACCGGGGTCTGTCGGAACCATTGCGTCGGGGTATAGTTTCGCCAGAACCTTGGCCCAAGAGCGATAAGCATCTGAACAAACAAGAACCGCCACGCCGTCAGGCACTTTGTCTTTGTGCCGATCCTTGACGAGGCAAGCGGTTGCCGTGGTTTGCTCGAGTTGTTTGAGGTATGCAGTATTGTCAAAAAAGACCAGAGAGCCCTGTCCGGCATTTTCCAATGGAGCCACACTGGAAACTTCCAACGCGCCGTCTCCACGATAAATTTCAGCTTCGGCCCAGGACGCGATATCCTTCAAAAGGACATTTCCGGGAAACACAAAGAATTTTGGCTCGGACATGATCTTATCCTTGTTGCCAGCCAATAAAAAACGGCCGCCGAACACGTCGGCGGCCGATATTTATCCTATTGGACCGCGATTTAGAAGCGGGTACCGCCAGTCAGCCGGAATATCTGAGTCTTATCCGCGTCGTCCTTGACCAGCGGGTATGCAAAGTCTGCACGCAGTGGACCGAAAGGTGAATTCCAGCGAATACCAGCGCCAACTGACGCTCGAACGTTGAAGTCATTCGAGTCGATCCTGCCACCGTTGTTGTCAACGAGACTGACCAAATCGCTATCAGCTTCCCAGAGTGAACCAGCATCAGCAAACACAGCACCGCTCAAACCAAATTCCTTGGGAATAATCGGGAACGGAAATCTGGTCTCAGCAGTCGCCGCGAAGTAGAACTGACCACCGATGGCATCGTCAGTCGTCGCGTCACGTGGACCGATCCCCTGGTTTTCAAAACCGCGCACGAGATCACCACCAAGCATATACTGCTCAGAAACTCTCAGACGCTCGTCACCGATTGCAAAGATATGACCGCCACGGACAGACAGGCTACCAACCAGTCCATAATCAGCGACGATTTCTTGGTACGTACGAGCCTGTGCCTCAGTCTTGACGTAATAGCTGTCACCACCAAGTCCCGCGAAATCCTGACCAAAGGACACAAATGAGCCATCCGATGGGTCCAAATTCCGGTTCAACGTGTTGTACCTAAATTCATATCCAACAAGCGAAGTCAGGTAAGTACCCAAGGAGTCACAGACCGCGAGTGACAAATCATTGGTATTACAGTTGTTGATGTCCGTTGATCTGTTATTCGGATCAGTGTTGTCCTCCTGAAAGATGTTGTAGAAAAGACGAACTGTCAGTTCTTCTTCCCGGAGCGGAAGCGTAAACCCAAACCCACCACCGGTCTTTTCCTGATCGAACGACCGGTAATCGTTGGCATCGTCAACTGTACGATAAACATCCAGATCGAGCGCAACACGGCGCCCCATAAAGAAGGGTTCGATGAAACGGAACTCAAAAGATCGTGTGTCGGTACCACCACCAACACCAACTTTCACGAACTGACCCCGGCCGAGGAAGTTTTTCTCTGTTAGAGAGATATCACCAACTATGCCATCGACGGTTGAGAAGCCGACACCAAAGGAAATCTCACCAGTCGCTTTTTCTTCCACACGAACATTGACGACAACGCGATCAGGCGCACTTCCCTGCTGAGTCGTAATCGAAACATTCTCGAAGAACTGAAGATTACGCAGCCGGCGCTCTGCCTTATCGACAAGTGCGCGGTTGTACGCATCGCCTTCAGCTACATCAAACTCTCTACGAATGACATATTCACGCGTACGGTCGTTGCCGATGATGTTGATGCGTTCAATGTAAGCGCGCTGACCTTCTTCGATATAGTAGATCAAAGAGATTTTGTTGTTTTCGTAATCACGAGCACCGCGCGGACGCACACGAGCAAAGGCATAACCGTCTTCAGACACGCGAACAGTAATGTCTTCAACCGACTGCTCAATACGAAGCGAATTGAACGTCTGCCCGCTGCGTGTACGGATCAGCTTGCGAAGCTCTTCAGGATCAATATCAGGGATCGTGGATACAATTTCCACGTCTCCGATTTCGTACTTTTCACCCTCTTCAACCGTGAAAGTCACATAGAAGATGTTCTGCTCACGATCGAGATCGGCGCTGGTCGAGACAATACGGAAATCCGCATAGCCTTTTTTGTTGTAGTACTGACGGATGAGCTCTTCATCGGCAGCAAGCCGGTCTGGGTCATATGTGTCAGTGCTGCGCATAAAGCTCAGCAGACCACTTTCGCGGGTGCGGATCACATCACGCAGACGACCATCACTGAATGCCGAGTTACCGATGAAGCTGATACGCTCGACACCGGTTTTCGCGCCCTCATTAATTTCGAAGACAAGATCAACACGGTTCTGACCACGGTCGATGACCTGTGGGTCAACAGACGCGCCATACCGGCCAGAGCGCCGATAGGCCTCAAGAATGTTCTGCACATCGGCCTGCACCTTTGCGCGAGACAACATGGAACGCGGCTGAGAACGCACTGCCGTTTCCAGTGCATCATCCTTGATTTTCTTATTTCCTTCAAAGGAAACACGATTGATGATCGGGTTCTCGGTAACAGTAACGACAACCGTGCTGCCACGCGGGGTGATATCAACCGTGGCAAACAATCCTGTAGCATAGAGCGCTTTCAGGGACTCATCGACATCGAACGCACTGTAGGAACGTCCGGGTACGATCGTCATGTAGCTGACGACAGTTTCGTCCTCGACCCTGGTATTGCCTTGAACCTGGATACTCCTGGCGACCGCGGCTTCCGCCTCTGTCACAATAGACAGTGGTCCGAAGGATTGCGGCAGTGCCGATCCGATGGAAAGTACGGCTACCGCGAGAAACACGGCCCGTGTAAACTTCTGCAATCGCTGCATTATTGCGCTATGCCTTTATTTTTAATACCCCTCTCGAGAATCCGCAAACACCCCAGCAGATTCTCGAGACCGACGAACGTTTTATAGGATTTTGCCGATAACGCAACCGCTCTTGCGGGCTGAAAGCGATTTAGTCTGAAGACGTTGCGTCAATGTCACGGCCTCTAGGAATTGTTACTCACAAGTCGGACAATATCTTTCCACGTGACGAAAACCATTAGCATTAATACCAAGCCCAATCCAATGCGGAATCCCACATCCTGGACGCGCTCGCTCAACGGCTTGCCGCGCAATGCTTCAGCTGCAAAATAGACAAGATGTCCGCCGTCCAGAACCGGCACCGGTGCGAGATTGATGAGACCAATACTCACAGACAAAATGGCGGTAAGCGAAATCAACGGAAGGATGCCAAGTTCAGCCACCTGACCTGAAATCTGAGCAACGCGAATGGGGCCGCCAATCTGATCAGCTGATTGTCTCTGAGTGATGACGCCCCAAATGTAACTCACCGTTCCATCAATGATACGGTAGGTATCTCGAGTACCTTCTTCCAGAGCGCCAAACAGCCCATACTTTATCATCACCGTATATTTGGGATCCGTTGATCCACGAAGGCCAATGTCGCCAGCCATCTGGGTTTCACCCTGGAACACTTCCTTTTCGCGCGCGTCTGGCGTCACCGTCAGCATCACCGGCTTGCCTTCACGGTCCACCTCAAAGAGCAGAGGTGTATTGGCGTTCATCAAAACGATCTGACGTAACTCGCTGAAGGTATGAATGTCACGGCCGTCAATTTCAGTAATAAGATCACCAGCTTGCAGACCACCTCGCTCCGCTGCCCGACCGGCGAACACTTCTTCAACAACCGGTTGAATGCCCTGTTTGCCGTAGGACATGAAAAGAGCGGCGAAAATCACGATCGCAAGTAGAAAATTTGCGATCGGCCCCGCGGCCACCACAGCGGCCCTTTGCCAAACCGGCTTAGCGATGAAGGCTGTCTTTCGCTCTTCCTCGCTCATCTGTGCAATCAGTTCACGACTGGGAACACTCGCAGCATTTTCATCACCGGCAAATTTCACATAGCCGCCGAGAGGGATCATGCAGAGCTTCCAGCGCGTGCCCTTTCTATCGGTTCTGCCAAATATCTCACGACCGAACCCGACGGAGAATGCGTCCACCTTAATGCTGCACCAGCGTGCTACGGCAAAGTGACCAAGTTCATGGAAAAACACGACTATCGTCAAAACGAACAAGAAAGGGAGAATTGTCCCGACAACGAGGGAATAGGCGGAAAGAAGAAGATCCATTGAGGGAGTCCGATCCTGCGCGGCTTGGATTGTATGAGTGCAATCTACTAAAAGGAAAATTACGGCGTGTTAATGTTCAAGGTTAATTTTCCGCCGCATTCAACACAAACTTTAGCCGGTATTGACCCACTCGGCGGTTTTCTGTCTGGTTTCGAGGTCGAGCGCGAGTACATCTGCAATGCTGGTTGATGCGCCCAAACGTCCCTCACCATCCAACGCCTCAAGAATTGTCTCGATTGCCGCTGGAATAGCCTGAAAACCAATTTTACCGGATAAAAAGGATTCGACGGCTATTTCGTCTGCTGCATTCAGGGCCACCGGCGCTGCCCCGGCTGATTTCAGCGATTCCAAGGCTAGACGAAGCGCCGGGAAGCGATCGAGATCAGGCGCCTCGAATGTCAGCGTTCCCAATTCCGCAAGATTGAGCCGTTTGACCGGAACTTCCATCCTGCGTGGAAAAGCCAGGCAGTGCGAGATCGGTGTCCGCATGTCCGGACTGCCGAGTTGAGCCAACAGGGACCCGTCCTTGTATTGCACTAATCCATGCACCGCTGACTGAGGATGAACCAACACATCTAACTGGTCGTGACGAACCGGAAATAGATGAAATGCTTCAATAACCTCAAAACCCTTGTTCATCATGGTAGCGCTATCGATTGTAATCCTTGCACCCATGTCCCAGTTGGGATGTTTCAAGGCCTGCTCGGGTGTAACAGTTGCCATTTCCAATTTTGAAAATGTCCTGAAAGGACCGCCAGAGGCCGTCAGAATGACCTTTTCAATCTGATCGACCTGGTCATTTTCGAATACCTGAAAAATTGCATTGTGCTCGCTGTCGACCGGCAAGAGCTCTGCGCCGGTTTCGCGGATTTTCGCCATAAAGAGGTCACCGGCACAAACAAGGCATTCCTTGTTGGCAAGTGCAATCCGGCGGCCAGGCTTGATGGCAGCCATAGTCGGTTTGAGGCCTGCGGCCCCGACAATTGCCCCAACAACCAGCTCCGCTTCTCTTTCCACAGTTTCCAATACTGCCGCTTCGCCCGCTGAGGCTTCGATGCCGGTCCCCTGCAAGAGATCGCGCAATTCATTAAGTCTCCCGGCATCCGCCAAGACGGCTGATTTTGCGCCAAGACTCCTGGCCATACTGGCAAGTGCTGCCGCGTTTTGGTTGGCAACCAACGCTACAACGTCAAATTGATCAGGATTTCTTTCAATGAGATCAGCCAGGCTTTTGCCTACTGAACCGGTTGCCCCGAGTACAATGATGCGGATCGGCGCATCGACACTGGTTGCGGTTACAGCCGCCATGATCTCAACTCCAACCTCAACTCAGGCCCAATCCGGCTATCGGATCGGCTAATGTGCCGCCTGAGATCAAGCCAACCATGACAGCGAAGATCGCAGCAGCTACCAGCCCATCAATACGATCCATGACGCCGCCATGTCCTGGAATGAGATTGCTTGAATCCTTGACGTCGAACCGGCGCTTAATCGCAGATTCTAGTAAATCACCGGCCTGAGAGACAATCGAAAGCCCTGCAGCCAAAAGTGCCCAAGGCAAAAAATTCTGTGCTCCCGCAATCATGACAATGCCCGTTCCAAGCAGCGTGGCAAGGACCAGTCCGCCAATTGCACCCGACCAGGTTTTCTTGGGTGACACCCGCTGCCAGAGTTTCGGGCCGCCGATTGCCCGTCCCGTGAAATAGGCAAAGATATCTGTTGCCCAAATGACGAACAGCAGAAAGAACGAAAACAAAAGCCCTTCAGTTCCGTCTCTAATGACCAACAACGAATAGAGCGAGAGCCCGCTGTACAACACACCTTTAGCTGCCCAACGGCCAGTCCGGGTAAACCTGCTGCTTGCATAAACGGCGCAACTCCCCAGAAGGATCACAGCAAAACTCGGAGCCGACAGGTCCAGATGATCAAAAACCGCAGACGCTACCAGTGCTGCATATCCAATCAATGCAGCTGGAGAGGTTTGCTTTGCTCCCGTTATCGAAAGCCATTCCCAAAGGAACAGGACTGACGCCAGCAGAATGAGTGCTGCATATGCAACTCCGCCAAAGTAGGTGATCAATAAAACCAAAGGTCCGAGGACGACAGCCGAAGCCAGCCTCAGACGAAGATCGGATCGTTTGTTTGAGGAGCCGTTACTATCTGCCATCATGAATGCCGGTCGTCACAGCGCTTCGGCGTCAAGGCCACCATAGCGGCGTTGACGATTGCTGAAACAAGAAAGCGCTTCGTCAAAAGCAGCTTCATCAAAATCCGGCCAATGTTTTTCGCAAAAATAGAATTCCGAATAGGCCGCTTGCCAAAGAAGGAAATTTGACAGCCGCATCTCTCCGCTCGTGCGGACAATCAGGTCCGGATCAGGAAGACCATAAGTGTCCAGGGCCTGACTGATGGCATCTTCGGTAATGTCTTCTGAATTCAAGTGTCCCTGAGCAACTTGCAGCGACAGCTTCCTTGCTGCGCGTGCAATTTCCGCCCGGGCGCCGTAGTTAAACGCAACAACAAGATTAAGCCCGGTATTGTTACGCGTCAGTTGCTCAGCTTCCTCTAGAAGCGCCAATATGCCTTTTTCGAGGTCTTCACGTCCGCCGATCACGCGTATCCTGACATTTGCATCGTGAAGCTCACTGAGGTCCCGTTGCACGAAACGGCGTAACAGGCCCATGAGAAAGGAGACTTCAGTCTGGGGCCGATTCCAGTTCTCGGATGAGAAGCTGTAGATTGTCACCACCTCGATGCCGAGTTTACCGGCATGTCGAATGGTTCCGCGAAGCGCTTCCAGACCCTGACGGTGTCCTTCGGTTCGCGGCAGCCCGCGCGCAGTTGCCCACCGCCCGTTGCCGTCCATGATAAAGGCAACATGACGCGGTAAATTCTCGCAGGAACCTCCAGCTGCATGAGCTTGCTGGTTCCGGTCCGGACTGACGTTCATTCGTCCCCCAAAATAACAGGCCCGGGTCCGGTTAGACCTGGGAGATTTCCTGTTCTTTTTTCTCCAGCATGCTATCGACTTCACTGATCATCTGATCTGTCAGTTTTTGCACTTCATCAGAGGCAACTCTGCTGTCGTCCTGGGAGATATCGCCGTCCTTTTCCGCCTTTTTGGCATGGTCCATACCATCACGGCGTACGTGGCGAATGGCGACCTTGGCCTGTTCAGCGTATTTATGGGCGACCTTGATAAGCTCCTGACGGCGCTCCTGATTCAACTCGGGTATTGGCAAACGAAGCAAGGTTCCATCAACGACGGGATTCAAACCCAGATTCGATTCGCGGATTGCCTTTTCAACGGCAGCAACCATGGATTTGTCCCACACCTGAACGGCAACCATTCGGGGTTCGGGTACGGACACAGTCGCGACCTGATTGATCGGCATGGCCTGGCCATAGGCGTCAACTGAAATCGGCTCCATCATGGAAGCTGAGGCACGGCCAGTTCGAAGGCCAGAGAAATCGGTCTTCAGCACAGAAAGAGCACCCTGCATACGGCGCTTCAAATCATCAAGATCGACACCTTCTACCGACATTTTGACCTCACTGTTGTTTATTGCTTGGCTGATTAGAATCTCAGCGCGCGCCAACATCGCATAAACGTACCGAAAAACAAGAGCATGTGCGGGAGCTCAGGCTTAAAACCTTCAGTCACCCACGACTGTGTAAGTACCCGTTTCCTGCAACACGCTCACCAAGGCACCTGGCGTGTGGATCGAAAACACTATTACGGGAATTGAATTGTCCCTCGCCAACGCAATCGCAGTCGTGTCCATGACCTTCAGATTTCTGGTTATCACTTCTTCGTAGCCAAGGGTTTCATAACGCTCGGCGTCAGGATTGACCTTGGGGTCGTCTGAGTAGACGCCGTCCACCTGCGTGCCTTTCAAGAAGGCGTTGCACTTCATTTCCGCGGCCCGCAAGGCTGCGCCGCTATCGGTGGTGAAGAACGGGTTGCCCGTACCGCCAGCGAATATGATCACGTCGCCGTCTTCCATGTAGCGATCAGCGACGCGCTGTGAGAACGTTTCGCAGATGGAAGGTACAGCCACTGCAGACAACACACGGGCATTGACCTTCAGGCGACGGAGAGCATCGGCAAGGGTAAGGCTGTTCATAATCGTTGCCAGCATACCCATGTGATCGCCTGTCACGCGGTTGCCACCCTTTGCGGCCACAGCCACACCGCGGAAGATGTTACCTCCACCCACAACAACGCCGACCTGGGCACCCAGCGCAACAGCGTCAGCAATTTCCTTGGCAATCCTTTGCACAATGGCCGGGTCAATTCCAAATGCCTGCGAACCCATGAGAGCTTCGCCGGAGAGTTTCAGAAGGATCCGTTTCCAACGCAAAGAATTCGTCATGGGTGCACCCTGTTATAAAATTGTCTTTCTAAAAAAAAAGCGCCGGACTTGCCGGCGCTTTCTTTGAGCTTACTGCCCGGTGGCTGCCGCCACCTCTGCAGCGAAGTCTTGCTCCTCCTTCTCGATCCCCTCGCCTATTGCGAAACGGACGAAACCGGAAAGTTTGACTTCAGTGCCAAGTTCTTTTGCAAGCGCCTCAACAGCCTGTTCAACCGTTTGATCCGGGTTGATGACAAAGGCTTGTTTCACGAGGGTAACTTCCTCGTAGAATTTGCGCAAACGTCCTTCCACCATTTTTTCAATGATGTTTTCCGGCTTACCCGATTCACGGGCCTGCTCAGAGAAGACGGATTTTTCACGCTCAACAACCGCCGGATCCAGCTCATCGGTGCTCAGAGCCAGTGGACTGGTTGCTGCAACGTGCATGGCAATCTGACGACCCAGCGCGTTCAGCTTGTCCTTGTCGCCTGTTGAATCCAGAGCAACCAGAACGCCGATTTTACCGAGGCCACTCGTAACAGCGCCATGGACATATGTGGAAACAACGCCTTCGTTCGCTGAAAGAACAGCAGAACGGCGCAGGTTCATGTTTTCACCGATTGTAGCAATCGCATCGGTGATTGTGTCTGTAACTGACTTGCCACCAAGATCAGCAGCAGCAACAGCCTCCACGGACCCGTCTGTACCGATTGCAACTTCAGCAACCTTGGAGACGAGTTCCTGGAAGCCTTCGTTGCGTGCAACGAAGTCGGTTTCTGAGTTCAGTTCAATGACTGCGGCCTTGTTGCCTTGAGCGGCAACACCGACCAGACCTTCAGCGGCTACACGGCCAGCCTTTTTGGCTGCCTTTGCCAGGCCCTTGGTGCGCAGCCAATCAATAGCCGCTTCCATGTCACCGCCAGATTCTTTAAGGGCGGTTTTGCAGTCCATCATGCCAGCGCCGGATTTCTCGCGGAGCTCTTTTACCATCGCAGCGGTAATGCTCATCGATTGCCTCGTGGATGGGGGTTTCAGATAAAACACGGGTTAGCTTATTGCTACCCGTATCTTTATGACGGGACTGCAACCGAATTGCAGCCCGCCTTGCGAAATCAACTTAAATCCTGCCGCGAGAACCGCGGCAGAGAAGTCTTTAAGCTTGAGCCGGAGTTGCTTCTGCTGCTGCAGGAGCCTCTTCAACCGGTGCTGCTTCTGCTGCTGCAGGAGCTTCTTCGGCCGGAGTTGCTTCAACAGTTTCGACAAGAACTTCTTCAACCGGAGCTTCTTCCGAAGCGCCGATGTCCATGCCCGAAGCACCCTGCGCACGGGAGATCCCGTCGATAGCTGCGCGAGCAATGAGATCGCAGTAAAGCGACAGAGCACGGCCTGCATCATCGTTACCCGGCACCGGGTAGGTGATGCCATCCGGATTGGAATTGGAATCGAGGATCGCGGCGACCGGGATACCCAGACGGCGGGCTTCCTGGATAGCTATGGCTTCACGGTTCGTATCGATCACGAAGATCAGATCCGGGATACCGCCCATGTCCTTGATGCCGCCCAGGTTCCGCTCGAGCTTTTCACGCTCGCGGTCCATGAAAAGACGTTCTTTCTTGGTCAGCGAATTCGCTGCATCAGAAGAAAGCGTTTCTTCCAACTTCCGCAGGCGCTGAATGGACTGGGAGATTGTCTTCCAGTTAGTCAGCATGCCGCCGAGCCAGCGAGCGTTGACGAAGTACTGCGCAGAATTACGAGCAGAAGACGCAACAGCTTCCTGAGCCTGGCGCTTGGTGCCAACAATCAGTACGCGGCCACCGCCTGCAACTGTGTCAGACACTGCCTTGAGCGCCTGATGCAGAAGTGGAACTGTCTGAGACAGATCCATGATGTGAACATCGTTGCGTACACCAAAGATGTACTGACCCATGCGCGGGTTCCAACGGTGTTTCTGGTGACCAAAGTGAATACCAGCTTCAAGCAGCTGGCGCATGGTGAAATCGGGCAATGCCATGGCCCTGAATCTCCTGAGTTTTCCGGTTTAACCTCCGCAAGAAAGATGTGGGCTGGAGGAATTCTCCTATCAGCCACCGGATGGACCCCGATAAGCTCAGGTTCCCCTCCTTGCGTGTGGAATGCGCGCCTTATAGTTGGGAAGAAATAATTATTCAAGGCCCAAGGAGCGGATTTCTTCTGCTCTCTTACCCGATTTTGTGCAATCTGTTCAATAACTGCCGATCATAGAACGTGCTCGTCTATCTTGCCGTATCAAGACTTGACCAAATTGCCAGACACTTTTACCCATTCGACCTCGCCTCAAACGTGTAGGATCAGCATTTTGACAACCAACGGCATAAATCATCTCGGACTGACCGTCCGCGATCTGGATCAGACAACTGCATTCTTCACAGATCTACTGGGGTGGAAACTCGTTACGCGGGATGACAGCTATCCTCGTACTGCTGTCACGGATGGAACTTGCCGTTTCACGCTCTGGCAAGCCGATCTGTCGCAACCAGTCACCAGCTTTGACCGCAAAACCAACGTCGGCCTACACCACGTTGCTATCGAAGTTTCAAGCAAGGAAGACTTGTTTGAGCTGGCGGAAAAAATTCGCACGTGGCCTGGTGTTGAAATGGAGTTTGAACCTGAGTTGCTTTCAGGCGGACCACGCATGCATATGATGTTCAGCGAACCCGGCGGTATCCGTATGGAGATCATCTGGCCTGCAGTTCAGTGAGCCGTGGCAGCACGATCAACTAAAACTTCGCGCGAACCAAGATTCATGCTCTCTTGCTTGCGGGACTACCGAGGTCCCGCCAGATTGCAATCTATTGATTTTCTTCCGCTTGGAATTCGCCAACAGACCAACGATCAGGGTGTAAGCGAACAAACTTTACATCTCGTCGACTAACTTGCTCAACAACCGCATCGTCCGCTGAATCCTCAGCACTTCGCAAGGCAAGGGCAATTGTGCCGATCTGCTGCGACTGTGCAATAATTTCAGATTGAATCAATGTCATTTCAAGCGTGGCAGTGCGTTGTGGCGACAGGTTCTTGGTGTCCGATTCGCCTGCAGTTGTGCTGTCGATTGCAAGAACGCGAATGTTTTCCAGTATTGTTTCGCTCGTCACGCTGCGGTTTCTGAATTTACGGGTGAGGATAAGATCAACTTTGTCCCCGGGAAGAATGAAACCACCGGCGGCGGTCTCTTGCTCGACCTTCACGGCAATCGCTCGCTTACCTTTGGGGAGGATGGCAGCCATGTACCCCCTGTCGGTATTGATCAATCTTTCGGCTCGGATTGGTTCGCCTGAAAATATTGGCGCCTTGGCAATGCTGCCAAGAAGCTCTTCACGTGCTGATGATCCCTTCTCATTCATCACAACACCGGATGGCACCGCATTTTCTGGCCAATCGACCCACTCGACATCAGTATCAGTCAACTTGCCACCGAGCGGAATGTCTCTGTTGACCACCAGAACCTTTATGCTGCGAGTTTTTTCATGTGGTGGCAGAGGCGCTGCGGCCGGGGTCTCATTGTCCATCACGAGTTGAAATGCCAGGTATCCAGAACCAGCAGCAACAGCCATTACGAAAAGTCGAACGAAGTTCATTACCAGTATCCAATGTTTCCAGAGGCCTACCCGCAACCTTGAGAAAATCCAGATACGCTGGAAAGGTCCGAGCAACCGACTTCAGGAAACGCGAAAAACTTTTAATACCAACAAAGAACGCCGAGTACTTTTAAAACGCATTTTAAATAAATGGTTCAAATCGAATAGTAGCATTAAAATAAGTGTTCAATTTACGATTGATCATATTACGCAGGTTAGAAGTAAATATTACATTGACATAATCAAAGGAGCTGGAGGTCTTCAACTCTAAAAGCTTGCGCCTAAAATTTGGAGCCATCTATTTGAACGCATTAACAGATCTGGACGTGGTACGAGGTGAGAAAAATATTGAGGCAAACAAACTGATTTTCAATAATTTGCATCGCTGCAGCCGGTCGGCTCCAGAGTGGTTCGCCTTCGTTTGTTTCATCACTCGAGACATACCAGAAGAAAAAATCAGAATTCTACGCCATCTGCACATCAGTTACACCGGGCACTGCCTTGAGTGCTCCTGCGATTTCAGGTGACAGCCGGAACCGACCCGGTAGCTTTACTTCCACTTCGCGGGCTCCGTTTTCCAAGAGGACGACCACGGTTACATCTCCCTCGCCCCTGATACGAAGATGTTTGGCAAGGCTCTGGATTGGGCGTTCGTCGCGCACAAAAACGCGCATGCTTTTCTGAAGGCGGGCCGCAACCTTGTCGATTGGATCGACCTGCTCAATGATAAGCGACGGCTCTTCGTCGCGCATGTCGGCACCGACCAAAACTACGACCGAGCGGCCAGCCTGCAGAACGTCGCGAAACTGCTCGAGTTTCTCCCGAAACAGCAAAGCTTCAAATTGGCCGGTCGCATCCGAAAGCCGGGCTATTCCCATGCGATTGCCGGTCTTGGTCTTGCGTTCCTGCATGGAAACCACGGTTCCGGCCAGGCGGCCAGCGGAGGCGCCTTTTTTCACAGCTTCCGCAAATTGCGTCCATGGCTGAGCCCGCATTTTCTCCAAGATGCTTGCGTATTCGTCAATCGGGTGTGCTGAAAGATAAAAGCCGATGGCGGAATGTTCCCGCTGCAACTTTTCCTCAGTCGTCCACCCGTGAACTTCGTCCAACTGCAAGGGTTCTTCGCTGTCACTACCGCCGAATAATTCGTCCTGGCCAAGCGTTTTGTTCTCTTCGGTCCGCTGCGCCAGCCCCATGATCCGGTCCAGCCCCTCAAAAACGCGCGCCCGATTAGGCTCCAATTCATCAAAGGCGCCTGCAGCCGCCAGATTTTCCAGCGTGCGCTTATTAAGCGCCTTCGGCGAGATCCGGCGGGCAAAATCTCCCAGGCTCCTGAAGGGCGTCTCCCCCCTCACCTCGACGATATGTTCAACCGCTTGTTCGCCAACGCCTTTGATGGCTCCCATGGCATAAAAAATTTCACCGTCCGCAACATCAAAATGGACCTGTGAACGATTTATGGATGGCTGAACGATTTTAATGCCCATTCGGCGTGCTTCCTGGCGGAAGTCGCCGAGCTTCTCCGTATTGCCAAGGTCGAGTGTCATGGACGCAGCCATGAACTCCACAGGATGGTTCGCCTTAAGCCAAGCCGTATGATAGGAAACCAACGCATAAGCGGCCGCATGGGATTTGTTGAAGCCGTAGTTCGCGAACTTGGCAACAAGATCAAAAATCGTTCCGGCTTGCGCTTTTTTGACCCCTTGTTCCACCGCACCATCAACGAAGCGGGCGCGCTGAATTTCCATTTCAGAAGCAATCTTCTTACCCATGGCCCGCCTGAGCAGATCCGCCTCGCCAAGCGAATAACCGGAAAGCACCTGGGCAATCTGCATCACCTGCTCCTGGTAGACGATGATGCCATTTGTCTCCATCAGGATCGTCTCAAGGAGTGGATGCAGGCAATCCGGATCCTGCTCACCATGTTTCACGGCGTTATAGACCGGAATATTCTCCATCGGGCCCGGCCGGTACAGCGCCACCAGCGCAATAATGTCTTCAAACCGGTCAGGTTTCATCCCGGCGATCGCGCGACGCATGCCCTGACTTTCCAGCTGGAACACGCCGAAGGTCTCGCCCCGCGCAAGCAGTCCATAGGTTCTTTCGTCATCGATTGGCAGACCGGCCACATCAACGCTGATCCCGCGCCGTTCAATCAGCTTGACCGCGGTGTCGATCACCGTGAGCGTTTTCAGTCCTAGAAAATCAAATTTTACAAGGCCGGCATCTTCAACCATTTTCATGTTGAACTGCGCAACCGGCATATCCGAACGAGGGTCGCGGTAAAGTGGAACCAACTGTTCCAGTGGCCTGTCACCAATCACGACACCAGCAGCATGCGTGGAGGCGTGCCGATAGAGACCCTCCAACTTCTGGGACATGGCAAGAAGACGTTCGACAATTTCCTCTTCTTTGGCAGCTTCGCGCAGGCGGGGTTCATCCTCGATCGCCTGCGCCAACGTCACCGGATTGGCCGGGTTGGCGGGCACAAGTTTGCAAAGCCGGTCGACCTGGCCATAGGGCATCTGCAGAACACGGCCAACATCACGCAATACCGCACGGGCTTGCAAAGATCCGAAAGTGATGATCTGCGCAACCTGTTGACGTCCGTATTTTTCCTGAACGTATCGGATAACTTCTTCGCGACGACTCTGGCAAAAATCGATGTCGAAGTCAGGCATCGAAACGCGTTCCGGGTTGAGGAAACGTTCAAACAGCAACGAGAAGCGCATGGGATCAAGATCGGTGATCGTCAACGACCAGGCAACCAGCGAACCCGCTCCTGAACCACGACCTGGCCCAACCGGAATATCCTGGTTTTTTGCCCACTTTATGAAGTCGGCAACAATCAGGAAGTACCCCGGAAACTTCATCCTTTCGATGACACCCGTTTCGTAGTCGAGCCGCTCCCAATAGTCCTTTTCTTCAAGTCCTGGCGCAAGGCCATGTGCGTCCAGTCGCGCCTGCAGGCCTTCGCGCGCCTGACGCTTCAGCTCATCAACCTCTGCCTGTTCCGCCTTTTCCGGATCGGCATCCGAACTGGCGAAACGCGGCAAGATCGGATCACGGCGTAATGGCCGGAAACTGCACCGCTTGGCGATCTCCACGGTAGACGCAAGTGCCTCCGGCAGATCAGCAAAGAGGCTGCACATTTCCGAACGGCTCTTAAAATAGTGCTCAGGCGTAAGCCGCCGCCGGTCATCTTCGATCAACACGCGGCTTTCAGAAATGCAGATCAGCGCATCATGAGCTTCATAGTCTTCTCTTTTCGGAAAGAAAGCTTCGTTGGTTGCAACGAGCGGAAGATCAAACTCATAGGCGAGATCCAAAAACGCGGCTTCAGTCTTGCGTTCCGCTTCCATGCCATGACGCTGTAACTCGACATAACAGCGACCAGGGAAACCCTGAGCAAGCGTCCGAAGACGATCCTTTGCCAGGTCTTTCCGCCCCGCCAACAGGGCTGCTCCGATGGAGCCAAAACAGCCGCCAGTCAAAACGATGACGTCTTCGGATTTTGAAAGCAGATAGTCTGACGAGATGTGCGGTCTGAGACCCGTTTCGGTATCCAGAAACGCACGGGATGACAGCTCCATGAGATTGCCGTAGCCGACTTCCGTCATGGCAATTAGAACCAGATCGGCAAGCGCCGGTTCACCCCGACGTCCGCTGTCCAGACCATCATCAAAAAATACAGCCAGCTGGCAGGCCGTTATCGGCTGGATACCAGAGCCCCAGGCCTTTGCTGAAAACTCCTGCGCGCCGAACAGATTGTTCGTATCAGCAATTGCCAGCGCAGGCTGCTCATCTGCCTTGGCAAGATCCAGCAATTTCTTGATCGGCAACGCGCCTTCCAGCAGCGAAAGCGCAGAATGGACCCTGAGATGCACATAGCCAGGACCGCGCTCCGTACGCCCTGACGAGCCCACGGTCTCGGAAGACATAATATTTTCGGTGTTGGAACCAGTCATCACGGTGCTCTTAGCATCTTCCAGAATCAGCGCTCAAGTGAAGCGTTTCAAAAGAGATCTGTCGAGCCGTCAGTCAAGTTGTTACCGTTGTTCTTTTTTCGCCGGGCAAGCACACAGCCACGTGAAACAAAACCACGCGTATGTACCATAGAAAGTGCTCACACTATCAAATGGCGCACTAGCCTTGCACGACTACCTATCCGGCAGAAAACAGTACCTCAGCCCACACAGTAAGCGTTGTGCAGAAACACACCAGGGAACCAAATGCAGCAAAATCGCGAGCGATGTGAAACATGTCATCCTCCAACATTTAACCGTTGCGTTAAGTGACAATGTTCGATTTTTGTTCTCTTTGCAAGCACTTTTTGTTCTCACTCGCGCTAGGCAAATAAAATTTGCAGAAAACCTCATGTTTTCTTTTTGTTCTTTGGCTATATTCTCTGTCGTTTGAAGCGGTAGCAGATCAAGGTCAGGCAATTTATCGGAATTCTTACAGGTCTTTTACGTAACCATCCTGCAGGGTTACTGCACGGTCCATTCGGCCCGCAAGCTCCAGATTATGCGTGACAAACATCGTGGCGACACCCGATGCTCGTACTAACGCCGACAACGCATCAAACACATAGTTGGCAGTATTTGGGTCCAGGTTTCCAGTTGGCTCGTCCAAAAGAAGAATGCGCGGTGCATTGGCAACGGCACGTGCAACCGCGACCCTTTGCTGCTCACCACCGGAAAGCTCTGATGGGCGATGTTTGCCACGATCGCCAAGACGCATGTAGTCGAGCAGTTCGTCCGCTCGCTCCGCCGCAACCGTTTTTGGCAAACCACGGATCATCTGTGGCATCATGATGTTTTCCTGAGCCGTAAATTCAGGAAGCAGATGATGAAACTGGTAAACAAATCCGATGTCATTCCGTCGGATGGACGTGCGTTCGTTATCTGACAATTCAGAACAATTGACCGGTCCCAGGAAGACATCCCCGTCATCAGGTCGCTCCAACAGTCCCGCAATATGCAGCAAGGTCGATTTCCCTGTGCCCGATGCCGCGACCAGCGCCACCATTTCACCAGCCTCGATCCGAAGATCGGCGCCCTTCAGGATATGGAGTTGCCGGTCACCTTCATCAAAACTGCGGGTAATGCCCGAAAGTTCGAGGGCAGCAGGTGCAAGTTGCGGTGCACGACGCGGATCAACGGCCATGTCCATCTCCCGTCTCCCTATTCATACCGTAGCGCTTCAACCGGATCGAGCCGGGCAGCCCGCCACGCAGGATAAACGGTTGCCAGCAGAGAAAGGCCGAGTGCCATGACAAGAACGGTGATCGTCTCTCCGCTGTCGATATCAGCGGGCAGCCGCGAGAGAAAATAGAGTTCGGGCGAAAAGAGCTCCGTTGTCGTAAGCCATGAAACAAACTGACGAATGCTCTCAATATTGAGGCACACGACCAGACCTAGCGCAAATCCAGCCAGTGTCCCAACGCAGCCGATGCTTGCACCGGTAATCAGGAATATACGCATGACCGCACCACGTGTCGTACCCATCGTGCGCAGGATTGCAATGTCCTTGCCCTTGTCTTTGACCAGCATGATCATGCCAGAAATGATATTCAGCGCCGCAACAAGAACGATCAGCGTCAGGATAATGAACATTACGTTCCGCTCCACTTCCAGAGCGGCAAAGAAGGTGACATTGCGCTGACGCCAGTCGGTTACAAATGTCGGTCGGTCCGCAGCATCTTCGATGGCCTGTTTCATGACCCCGACATTGTCTGGGTCGAGCACGTAAATCTCAATCCCTGTTACTTTGTCGCCCATGTTGAAATAGGCCTGCGCCTCTTCCAATGGCATGAACAGGAACGTGGCGTCATATTCACTCATACCGATTTCGAAGATTGCGGAAACCGGATAGGACTTTACACGTGGCGTAACCCCCATGGGAGTCACACTGCCGCGCGGAGAAATAATGGTGATGTTATCGCCGGCCATGATCCCGAGCTGCCGCGCCATCCCAGAACCGATTGCGACCCCCTCGCCCGCATCAAATCCGTCCAGCGTGCCGGAAAGCACGTTTTTGGAAACCAACGGTATGCGGCGAAGATCACTTTCGTCGACACCGCGCACCAGTGCGCCCAGGTTGCCGGCGGGTCCTGAAACCAGCGCCTGCCCTTCGACAAAAGGCATAGCGCTCACGACATCAGGAACGCCTTCCAGACGTTTTGAAACGGGATCATAATCATTCAGCGGCAAATCGATCGGTTGGACCAACATGTGCCCGTTGATACCGAGGATCTTGCCAAGAAGCTCAGACCGGAAACCGTTCATCACCGCCATGACGATGATAAGCGTGGCGACCCCTAGCATTATGCCGGCAAACGAAAACCCTGCGATCACCGAAATGAAGGTTTCCTTGCGCCTGGAGCGCAGGTAACGCCCCGCGATCATCCATTCAAAGGCAGAAAAAGGGCGCGTGGGAGCAGTTGACTGCTGGCCCTCTTCAACGTTCGCCGTATCTACTGCTGTCATCGTCCATCCATCTCAGCAATGCCCGACGGGTTGCAGAAACACGCAACCGAATCCCCGCCCTGAGGATCACCGGACTTGATCAGTCCGTCAATGCCGCCGTCAGCTTGTTCAAGGTTGCTTCCGGCGTTAGCATTTCTTTTTCCCCAGTTGCGCGGTCCTTGACCTCCAAAAGGCCGTCTTTCAGGCCCCGTGGCCCGGCCACAACCTGGAACGGCAACCCAATAAGATCCATCGTGGCGAACTTTGCGCCCGCACGCGTATCTGTCTCGTCATAGAGAACCTCGATGCCTGCAGCTTCGAGTTTGGCATATAGATCTTCAGAGACCGTGTCAGTCAGCTCATTACCCGGCTTCAGGTTGACCAATCCGACATGGAAAGGTGCGACAGACTTCGGCCATATGATTCCGTTCTCATCATGATTTGCTTCGATCAAGGCACCAACAAGGCGCGAGACCCCCACACCATAAGACCCCATATGCACCGGCACTTCAGTACCTTCGGACGTTGCCACTTTTGCTCCCAATGGTTCGGAATATTTGGTGCCGAAATAGAACGTCTGTCCGACTTCGATACCGCGTGCAACGATCCGCTTGTCTTCCGGAACGGAGGCCTCGAATTCGGCCTTGTCCACGACGTCTTCTGTCGCCGCATAGTGCGACGTCCAGTCCTTTACGATAGAGCTCAGGTCGCTATCGAAGTCGATGTCTTCTCCGGGCGTCGCCTTGTTCAGATAATCTGAATGGCAATAGACTTCGCTTTCGCCCGTATCGGCAAGAACAATGAACTCGTGACTAAGGTCACCGCCTATCGGGCCGGTCTCTGCACGCATGGGGATCGCCGTCAGACCCATGCGCTTGTAGGTACGCAAGTAAGCAACAAACATCCGATTGTAGGCTTCAAACGCCTTTTCCTGATCCAGATCGAAGGAATAGGCATCCTTCATCAGAAATTCACGGCCACGCATGACACCAAAACGCGGACGCACTTCGTCCCGGAACTTCCACTGGATGTGATAAAGGTTCATCGGCAGATCCTTGTAGGACCGCACGTAGCTGCGAAATATTTCGGTGATCATCTCTTCGTTTGTCGGCCCATAGAGCATGTCACGCTCGTGCCGGTCAGTGATGCGCAGCATTTCCTTGCCGTAAGCATCATAACGGCCGCTTTCACGCCAGAGATCAGCGGACTGAATTGTCGGCATGAGCAGTTGAACTGCGCCGGCGCGTGCCTGTTCTTCTTCCACGATCCGTTCGATCTTGCGCAGCACCTTAAGCCCAAGCGGCAACCAGGAATAAATTCCCGAAGATTGCTGGCGAACCATGCCTGCACGCAGCATCAACCGGTGCGAAACAATCTCCGCTTCCTTGGGCGTTTCTTTCAAGATCGGCAGGAAATATCGGGAAAGACGCATGAAAATTCTCTCACTCTTGGCAAAGCCTGTTTGGTGGGCAGTCAAAGCGCAAGCAGAACCTAAAAACAAGCCTTTTGCGCGACAGCTGCTGCCTTATACATAATTTGCGGTAAAAACGGCCAAAAATAGGAGAAAATCCAATGTTTTGCCGCCTCATAAATTCAGTTCCAGATGCCTCCAATCGACCGCTAGGGAAATAGGCAGGCAAAAAAGATAAGCTACCTGCGACAAATAGGTGACAAGCCCGATTCATTCCGGTAGGTTCCTCGCAATAATGAAAAGATGCCTCGGCAGAAATGCCAAGAAGCTCAAAGACATCGCGGTCTGAGTCTTGGGAGGAAGGACCCTCTGGCGCACCTTTTGGTTCGCAGCCGCCCAGCTAGGTTGTTACAACGACCGGTAAGGGATCGGGGTCAGTTTGGACGCGGAACTTATTAAAGGCAGAGCTTGGCTCTGCCTTTTTCTTTGTCTGCTAATCAAACGAATTCAAATGTGTGACAGCCAGTATTACTGCCACGTTTATCCGCCCGGTTGGCTGTACTTGCTGCTGGGCGGGTTTAAAAACGGAATGTCATCGAGCCCGTAACCTGATTCCCGCAGGGTGATATAACTTGCAAAAACAATCGTTGTAATCACGGTCGTTGCAACAATCACTTTCAGAAACTTCGGTTTGTGCGGCGCGCTTGGCTCGGTGCCCGGGACCACGTCGCCCGCTTCTTCCTGCGTCCGATGTAGACCGAAGGGCAGGATTGCGAACAGGATGATCCACCAGAGCAGGAAATAGACAGCCAGGCCAAATGCCACCGACATTCTCGTTACGCCTCTTCCAACTCGGTCAAGGTGCCGAGGAAGTCCTTCGGGTGCAGAAACAGAACCGGCTTTCCATGTGCCCCGATTTTTGGCTCACCGTCACCAAGCACGCGCGCGCCATCGGCCACAAGCTTGTCCCTGGCAGCAATGATATTGTCCACTTCATAGCAGACATGATGGATACCGCCGGAAGGGTTCTTTTCCAGGAACTTGTTGATCGGCGAGTTCTCGCCAAGCGGTTCAAGCAACTCGATTTTGGTGTTCGGCAAGGTGATAAACACAGTGCTGACACCATGATCAGGTTGTTCTTCCTTGGCAGAGACCTCAGCGCCGAGTGTGTCGCGGTACACTGCGGTCGCTGCTGCAATGTCCGATACAGCAATGGCGACGTGATTAAGCCGTCCGATCATTCAAGTTCCTCCAATGGGCACCACCGTCACCGGCTGCCACAATGCTTATACCTGGGTCACCATCACCTTGCAGAGCGTCTTTTTGCCCCAGACGTCCAGGATCTCGGAGCGTGCGGCTCGTCTGGCGGCTTCACCTACCAGATCCTTGTCCTTTCGCCGAGATTTCGGAATGCTCGTTACCGCGCCTCTTACAGCCTTGATAACGATATCTTCCATTGGGTCGCCTTCATCATCGGTATCGGGCAATCCCAGCAAGGTCACTTGCGGGTCATCTAGCAGATCTCCAGCCCGGTTGACGACCAGAGCAACAACTGCAGCTCCGGCAAAGGACAACTTCCGTCTCTCACGAACCCCGGTTACTTCCGGGTCGTCCAGAATTTCGCCATCCTTTACCAGAATGCCGGACGGCGCTTCGTCGATGATTGCGGCTTTGCCCGCCACAAGACGGATGATGTCTCCGTTTTTCCCGCGGACCACTTCCGGAACACCCTGTTCCTTCGCAAACGCCGCATGAGCAGCAAGATGCAATGGTTCGCCGTGGACTGGAAGCACGACTTTCGGCTTTAGCAATTTGTATAGCTGCTGGAGTTCGCCGCGCCTTGGATGACCGGAAACATGCACCAGGGCATCCTTGTCGGTGATGATCTCGACATCACTGTCTGCCAGATTGTTCAGAACTTCACTGACGGCTTTTTCGTTACCCGGAATGGTTCGGGAGGAGAAAATGACCGTATCGCCCTTGGTGAGCGCGATATTGCGGTGATCACCAGCCGCAATTCGTGCCAGAGCTGCCCTGCTCTCGCCCTGCGATCCGGTACATAGGAGGACAACCTTGTCTCTTGGCAGATAACCGTAGGCCTCTTCATCATGAAATGACTTGAGCCCATCCAGATAGTCCAGCTCACCTGCAACATCGATAACACGATGCATGGAGCGGCCAACGACGACGACATCCCTCTCATTGGCTGCGGCAGCTAGAGAAATCGCGCGAATACGCGCAACGTTTGACGCAAATGTCGTGACCGCGATCCGGTGCTTGGCCTGCGCCATCACTTTTTTCAGCTCTTCCGCCACATCAGTTTCGCTAGGACTGACCCCGTCCCGCACCGCGTTGGTGCTGTCGCAAACAAGCGCCATAACACCTTCACGTCCAAGCTCGGCAAGCCTGTCCATATCGATTGGCAACCCGACACCCGGTGTCGGATCAATCTTCCAGTCGCCTGTGTGAAGGATCATTCCGGCAGGCGTGCGGATCGCGAGCGCGCAAGGCTCAGGAATCGAATGCGCCATTGCGACAAATTCAACGTCGAAAGGACCGATTTTGTGCCGCTCACCTTGTTTAACGACAGTAACCGGAACTTCCTCTGCCCCACGTTCACTCTCGGTTTTCGCCGCAAGCAGACCAGCTGTAAACGCCGTTGCATAAACCGGAACCTTAAGGAAAGGCCACAGGTGAAGAATAGCGCCATAGTGATCTTCGTGAGCATGGGTGATTACCATACCCGCGATGTTGTTGACCTCGTCTTCCAGAAACTTGATGTCTGGTACAACCACGTCAATGCCCGGCAGTTCGGGGCCTGCGAAACTCACGCCGCAGTCAACGATCAGCCACGTACGATTCGTTGCCGGACCGTAACCGTAAAGGCCGAGGTTCATGCCGATTTCACCGACCCCGCCCAGAGGCAGAAACACGATGTCGTTCTTGTTATCTTTGGCCGAAGCCATGAATTGCTCCTTTAGACCTCATCGCTGGTGGGATCCGACCGGCTATTCGCCGGACAAAAACACATCACCTGCGTAGATCGTCCGTTGCCGGCCATCATCCTGCTTCAACACAAGATGGCCGCGCGCGTCCAGATCGGCAAAAATGCCGGTAATTTCATCCCCGGCAGTCCGCACCGAGATTTCCTTGCCCAAGTGCGCTGCCCGTTTGAGCCAAAGCCTTCGAATGGTTTCAAAACCGCCTGGTTGTTTCCATTGATCCAGAAAACCAGACATCGTCAAAAGAAGAGCTTCAAACAGTCTTTCTGCGAGAACCTGGTATCCAAGGCTTCTCAAGTCTGTAGCCTGATACAGCGTCAGCGGTGGATGCGAAACACAATTCACGCCAAAACCGATAACAACTGCCTGTCGACCATCTTCAAGGGTTTCCGCTTCAAGCAGAATCCCGGAAAGTTTTGCGCCATTGACCAGAAGATCGTTGGGCCATTTCAATTCGACCAATTGCAGAGCACCAGTCGACTGATCGACGGCTTCCGCAAGCGCGACCGCGGCTGCCAACGGCAGCTCACCAATACGGTCTGCTGGCTGAGGATCAATCAACAGAAGGCTGGCAAAGAGGTTTCCCGGAGGGGATGACCAGTCTCGCCCGCGCCGGCCGCGACCTTCAGATTGCACTTTTGCGCGAATCCAGAGGTTGCCTGGATGCCCGGCCTGTGCACGGTCAAAACACAGGGAATTTGTCGACCCGACCGTGTCGTGCTCTTCAAAACGAAAATCTGGCGCACCAGGCGCCAGTTTCTCAGTTCCCTGGCTTGTCATCGGACCTGTCAGAACAACGATTGCGCGGCAGCGGTTGTGGCGTTGACCACATGCGCCGGCGCCAGCCAGAACAGGACGACAAAGACGCTGGACAATCCCAGGACGACCCGCAATTCCATCGGCATCGCCTGAAACCCTTCAACCGGCTCGTCAAAGAACATCACCTTGATGATCCGCAGGTAATAGAAGGCTCCGACAACGGACATTACCACGCCGATGATCGCCAGCGGATAAAGCCCGGCTTCAACAGCTGCAACGAACACGTACCATTTGCCGAAGAAACCGACCAAAGGCGGAATTCCTGCCAATGAGAACATCAGAAGCGCAAGCAGGATCGCCATTGGCAGATTGGTTTGCGACAGTCCGGAAAGATCGTCAATCTCTTCCACCATGCCGTCCTTACGGCGCATGGACAGAATGCAGGCAAACACACCAAGGGTCATGCCGAGGTAAGCAAACATGTAGAAGATTACGCCTTCCACACCGGTTTGCGTACCCGCAGCCAGGCCGACCAGCGCATACCCCATATGACCGATTGAAGAATACGCCATCAGTCGCTTGAGATTACGCTGCGCGATGGCGGCAAAAGAGCCAAGAGCCATCGAAGCGATCGACACGAAAACAATGACCTGCTGCCAGTCGCTGGTCACCGGGTGGAATGCTTCGATGACAATGCGGACCAGCATACCCATGGCCGCTACTTTCGGAGCCGCCGCCAGGAAAGCGGTAACCGGTGTTGGAGCGCCCTCATAGACGTCCGGCGTCCACATGTGGAACGGCACCACGGATATTTTAAAGGCAAGTCCGGCGAGAATGAATGTTAGACCGATGATTAGACCGATCGATGCGCCCCCGTGTGACAGAGCAGCTGCAATGCCGGCATAGGAAACCTGACCGGAAAAGCCGTAGACCAGCGACATGCCGTAAAGCAGCATGCCGGAGGATAGCGCGCCCAAAACGAAGTACTTCAAGCCTGCCTCTGTGGACCGGACGCTGTCGCGATTTATCGCGGCAACCACATAGAGCGCCAGGCTCTGCAGTTCCAGACCGAGGTAGAGCGCGATCATGTCGTTCGCCGAAAGCATCAGCATCATGCCGAGCGTCGCCAGAACAATCAGGATCGGATACTCGAAATGATCGAAAGACTGGCTCTTGGCATAGGCCCAGGACATGGCGATTGCGAAGAACGATCCAACCAGAACCAGAAGCTTCAGGAGATAGGCGAATTCGTCGAGAACGAACGATCCGCCGAATGTTTCACCAAACGCAGGCGCGAACAGCAGCACTAGGAATGTGCCGCCGAGTAGGCCCATTGCAACACCGAAGACAACATAACTGACACCCTTGCCGCCAAAGGCGCCAATCATCAGCAATACCATCGCTCCGAGGGCCAGGATGATCTCCGGCAGGACCGGCATGAGATCTGGCAATTGGGTCATGTCTGACATAGCTCTGTCTCGTCCTCGAAGCCTTAGTGAGACGCTGCGGCGGCCGCCGCGTGCTGGGTAACCCCAGCAGCATCAAGCGCTGCAGTGTAGTTGTTGATGAGATTGTCGACCGCACCCTGGGTCACATCCAGGATTGCCATCGGATAGAACCCGAAGAAAATGGTCAATATGACCATCGGGAAGAGGATAACCTTCTCCCTGAGGTTCAAATCAAGGATCGACTTGAGGCTTTCCTTCTCTATCCCACCAAAGACAACCCGGCGGTAGAGAAAGAGCGCATAGGCAGCCGACAGGATCACACCGGTGGTTGCAAAGAACGCGACCCAGGTATTGACCTGGAAGGCACCCATCAGTGTCAGAATTTCACCGACAAAACCCGATGTGCCCGGCAACCCGACATTGGCCATGGTGAAAATCAGAAACACCACCGCATATTTCGGCATCCGATTGACCAGGCCGCCGTAGGCGCTGATTTCACGTGTATGCATGCGGTCATAGATGACCCCCACACAAAGGAAGAGCGCACCAGACACGATCCCGTGGGAAAGCATCTGGAAGATACCTCCCTGCACGCCCTGCGCGGTCATCGTGAAGATCCCCATCGTCACGTAGCCCATGTGAGCAACGGAGGAATAGGCGATCAGTTTCTTGATGTCTTCCTGTGCCAACGCAACAAGCGACGTGTAAATGATCGCCAGGATGGACAGCGTATAGATCATCGGCGCAAACATGTCCGACGCAATCGGGAACATCGGCAGCGAAAACCGCAGGAAGCCATAGCCCCCGAGCTTCAGAAGAACACCAGCCAGAATGACAGACCCGGCAGTTGGCGCTTCGACGTGGGCGTCAGGCAACCAGGTGTGCACCGGCCACATGGGCATTTTAACAGCAAAGGACGCAAAGAACGCCAGCCAGAGCCAGGTCTGCATTTCTGCCGGGAAAGGATGCGCCAGCAGTTGTTCGATATCGGTCGTGCCCGCGTTCCAATACATCGCCATGATCGCGATCAGCATCAGGACAGATCCGAGCAGCGTATAAAGGAAAAATTTGTAGGACGCGTAGACCCGGCGCGCGCCGCCCCACACCCCGATGATCAGGAACATCGGAATGAGGCCAGCTTCGAAGAACACGTAGAAAACCACGATATCCAGCGCACAAAAAACGCCTATCATCAGAGTTTCCAGGACCAGAAACGCGATCATGTATTCCTTGACCCGCTTCTGTACGCTCTCCCACGAGGCAAGCACGCAGAAGGGCATCAGGAATGTGGTCAGGATAATGAACAGCACCGAAATGCCGTCGACACCCATCTTGTAATTGATGTCGCCACCGAGCCAGGCCTTGTTTTCAATGAACTGAAAACCCGGATTGGCGTAATCGAAATTGCCCCAGATGAACAGTGACAGCAAAAACGTAACGCTGGTGGTCACAAGCGCGACCATGCGAATGTTCTTCTTGCTGCCTTCGTCATCCCCCGGAACCAGGAGAATGAAGAGCACGCCAAGGAGCGGCAAAAAGGTCGTGAGTGACAGAATTGGCCAGTCAATCATTAGTGAGCACCCCCGCCGGTGCCCGCACCGGTGAACATCGACCAGGTGATGAGCGCCGCTACGCCGATCAGCATCGCAAATGCATAGTGATAGAGATATCCGGTCTGCAACCTGACGACCCAGGACGTGACATTCTGCACTCTGGCAGCGATCCCGTTCGGGCCATACCCGTCGATCACAGTGCCATCACCCTTCTTCCAAAGGACACGGCCGATCCACATTGCAGGACGGACAAAGATGAAATCGTAGAGTTCGTCGAAATACCACTTGTTGAGCAGGAACTGATAGAGCCCGTGATGGCGCTCCGCCAGCCGCTTCGGCGTTTCCGGCGAGCGAATGTAGAACTGATAGGCAACCAGGAAACCAAGCAGCATCATAACGAAGGGTGACACTTTCACCCATCCCGGCACACCGTGCATGTCATGCAACACGTGGTTTGTTTCGCTGGTGAACAGAGAACCATTCCAGAAGGCATCGTAGCTTGCGCCATAGAAGGAGCCGTAGAAGACCATTCCGGCAAGCGTTGCACCAATGGCCAAAACGAACAGCGGCACAGTCATGACCAGTGGCGATTCATGAACATGCTTCATGACATCAACCGGTGCCCGTGGCTTGCCATGGAAGGTCATGAACGTCAGGCGCCAGGAATAGAAGGACGTTAGTGCCGCGGCGATCACTGTCAACCAGAAGCCGTAGAGCGCCATCGGATTGGCATGATCGCCAATCGAACCTGCAAAGGCAGCTTCAATGATCGCATCCTTGGAGATAAAGCCTGCGAAACCGAGGTGCGTGAACGGAATGCCAACACCAGTCAAAGCCAAGGTACCAATCATCATGGTCCAATAGGTGACCGGAATGTGCTTCCTGAGGCCTCCCATCTTGCGCATGTCCTGCTCATCGGAGACCGCATGGATCACAGACCCGGCACACAGGAACAGCAGTGCCTTAAAGAAGGCGTGCGTGAACAGGTGGAAGATGCCGATTGAATAGGCTCCAACCCCAAGCGCCACAAACATGTAGCCAAGCTGGGAACAGGTCGAATAGGCAATCACGCGCTTGATGTCGTTTTGCACCAGCCCAATTGTTGCTGCGAAAAACGCGGTCGTTGCACCAAAGAACACAATGACGATCTGCGCGGTATGGGACAGCTCCATCAGCGGCGACAGACGCGCCACCATGAAGACACCAGCGGTCACCATGGTTGCTGCGTGAATCAGTGCGGAAACCGGCGTCGGGCCTTCCATCGCGTCAGGCAACCAGGTATGCAGAAGGAACTGCGCCGACTTGCCCATTGCACCCATGAACAGCAACAGACAGATAACTGTCATGGCGCCCTGAGGATTCAGATGGTAGCCAAGGAATGACATGACCTCTTGGTCGCCTTGGATGAAAGTCGGCGCATCGTTGAATATCGTCGTGAAATCGATGCTCTGGAAAACGTAGAAAACACCGAAGATACCAAGTGCGAATCCGAAGTCACCAACGCGGTTGACGACAAAGGCTTTGATCGCGGCGGCGTTTGCTGACGGTTTCTTGTACCAGAAACCGATCAACAGGTAAGACGCCAGACCAACGCCTTCCCAGCCGAAGAACATTTGCAGCAGATTGTTCGCAGTTACCAACGACAGCATAGCGAAGGTGAAAAGCGACAGATAGGCAAAGAAACGCGGTCGGTGCGGATCGTGGTGCATGTAGCCGATTGAATAGACATGCACCAACGCCGAAACGGTGTTGACCACGACCAGCATCACGGCAGTCAGCGTATCGACCTTGATTTCCCAGGACACTTTCAGATTACCGGCGTCCATCCAGCGGAACAGTTCGATGATCTGTGCTTCAGCACCACCAAGCCAGAAGCCGAAGAAAGCGATCCAGGAAAGCAGCGCGGCAAGGATAAGCAGCCCGCTGGTTATATATTCACTCGCCTTGGCACCAATTGAACGTCCAAACAAGCCAGCAATCAGGAAGCCGATCAGCGGCAGGAACAGGATTGTAAAATACATCAGTCCCTACCCTTTCATCACGTTGACATCTTCCACGGCGATAGAGCCGCGGTTCCGGTGGAAGACCACCAGGATCGCAAGACCAATCGCAGCTTCAGCTGCGGCAACGGTGAGAACCAGCATGGTGAAGACCTGCCCCATCATGTCGCCAAGGAACGACGAAAAGGCGACAAAGTTGATGTTCACCGCGAGCAGAAGCAGCTCGATGGACATCAAGATGACGATCACATTTTTCCTGTTCAGGAAGATTCCGAAAATCCCGATTGTGAACAGAATCGCCGCGACCGACAAATAGTGCGACAGACCGATTTCCATGGGCGCCTCGCCGTGCTCCCCTCGTTTACCCCAACCGGAAACTGCACGGAGGAGCGTGCCTGTTTCCGGACTATCTCAAAACGCAATCTTGTTGCGCTAAAGTCCCTTGCCCGTCTCGACCTTCCGGACTTCAATGGCAGCATCTCGCGTGCGGCCAACCTGTTCCGGAATGCTTTGACGTCTGACATTTGGCTTGTGGCGCAGTGTCAGGACGATCGCCCCGATCATTGCCACGAGCAGCACCAGGCCAGCGACCTGGAAGTAAAAGATGTACTTCGTGTAAAGCACCGATCCGAGCGCCTGAATGTTGCTGGTCTCGCTCAGTGCGGGCATCGGTTCAGCGCCGTGATTCAGGATCTCAGGTGAAATGACCCAGGCACCAACCCCCATCAGCAACTCAACCATCAGGATCAGTCCGACCAGACCACCAATCGGCAGATACTGCAGAAAGCCCTGTCGTAGCTCGACAAAGTCCACGTCGAGCATCATGACGACGAACAGGAACAGGACCGCAACCGCTCCGACGTAGACAACAACAAGAAGCAGAGCCAGATACTCAGCGCCCAAAAGAATGAACAGACCCGCAGAATTCACAAACGCCAGGATCAGAAACAGAACCGAGGTCACCGGATTGCGGGACGCGATCACCATCAAGCCGGACGCAAGAGTGACGCCGGCAAAAAGGTAGAAAAAAAGTGCGTTCAGGATCATGTCAAAGACCTGTGTGTCGATGGCCGTCGGGCCGGAGATGCGGAGCCAGGCCGGATTGCCAGGCTGAAGTCGAAGTAACTGAGTAGCTCCTAGCGGTAAGGAGCATCCATTTCAATGTTGCGCGCGATCTCGCGTTCCCAGCGATCGCCGTTCGCAAGCAACTTGTCCTTGTCGTAATAAAGCTCTTCACGTGTTTCGGTCGCGAATTCGAAGTTCGGTCCCTCTACAATCGCATCCACCGGGCAGGCTTCCTGACAGAAGCCGCAGTAAATGCATTTGACCATGTCAATGTCGTAGCGTGTGGTTCGCCGCGTGCCATCGTTGCGGCGAGGTCCTGCTTCGATAGTGATTGCCTGCGCAGGACAAATGGCTTCACACAACTTGCATGCAATACAACGCTCTTCACCGTTCGGATAACGGCGCAAGGCATGTTCACCGCGAAAGCGTGGACTAACCGGTCCTTTTTCGAACGGATAGTTGACCGTTGGTTTCGGCTTGAAGAAGTAACGCATGGCCAGAATGAAGGCCGATACGAACTCCTGCAGAAACAGCGATTTGACGGCTTGACTAAGTCCCATCGCTAAATGCCTCTCTTTCCTCAACCAGTCAGCAGACTGGCGGCCCAATATCCGATAATCGGAAATCCGATCACCGGAACCCCAAAAACCAATGCGCCGAATAGCGCTTTATACCTGGCGACAACACCACCGTCGCCACCAGCTTGTTTGTTCTTCGTCTCCAGCGCCTGAAGCATACCCTTCAGAATCTTGTAATCGATCCAGCCGACATAAAATCCGACTGCGGCACCGATTACACCGGCCAGAGAGATACTTACCCCGATGTCGGAGCCCATCCCATCACCATCAGCACTGCCGCAACAACCACAACCATGCCAAGCGACAGCGGCAGAAACACTTTCCATCCGAGGCGCATCAGCTGGTCATAGCGGTAGCGCGGCACCATTGCCTTCACCATCGCGAACATGAAGAATCCAAGGAAACACTTCAGCAGGAACCAGACGACACCCGGAACCCAGGTGAACGGCGCAAAATCCAACGGAGGCAACCAGCCACCCATGAAGAAGATCGTCATGAGTGCGCACATCAGGCAGATAGCGACATATTCGCCGAGCATGAACATCATGTAAGGCGTGGAGCCATACTCCACCATGAAGCCTGCGACCAGCTCTGATTCTGCTTCCGCAAGATCGAACGGTGGACGGTTTGTTTCGGCAAGGGCTGAAACAAAGAACACAACAAACATCGGGAACAGCGGTAGCCAGTACCAGTTCAGGAACGTAAGCCACGGCACGCCGAGCATATCGGCAAGCCCGGTTTGTTGCGCAAGAACAATACCCGACAAATTCAATGTGCCAGCACACAAAAGTACTGTGACGATTACGAAGCCGATCGACACTTCGTAAGAAACCATTTGCGCGGCGGACCGCAAGGCTGACAGGAACGGGTACTTCGAGTTCGACGCCCACCCACCAATGATCACACCGTAAACCTCAAGTGAGGAAACGGCGAAAACAAATAGTACACCAATATTGATATTGGAGATCACCCATCCGTCTGCCACTGGAATAACCGACCAGGCGGTCAACGCCAGGAGCACGGAAATCAGCGGTGCGAGCAGGAAAAGAACCTTGTTGGCACCGGACGGAATAACCGGTTCCTTCAGTACGAATTTCAGAAGATCGGCAAAACTCTGAAACAATCCCCAGGGACCAACGACATTCGGGCCACGGCGGATCTGAACAGCGGCCCAGATTTTCCGGTCGGCATACAAAATGTAGGCGACAATCACCAGAAGCACGACCATCAGCAGAACGCTCTGCAGTGCCATCAGGAGGAATTGCCCCAAGTAGGTCGTCGTAAAGAACTCAACCATGTCAGTCCCCTACCCCTTATTCAGCTGCTTCAGCCGCGCGCGATTGCGCGAGCGCCGAACATTCCGCCATCACCTTGGAGGCACGAGCGATCGGATTGGTCAGATAAAAGTCCCGAACAGCATTGGAAAATCCAGCACTACCCATCTTTGCCGACCCCTTGGCCAGCTTGTAAATATCAGCGGCGTCACCAGCTTCGATCTCGTTGACGCTTGCCAAATGCGGAACTGCTTCGAACAGTTTCGCACGCAACTCGCTGAGCGAGTCGAACTCAAGTGTCTGGCCAAGGCTTGCAGACATTGCCCGCAGGATGGCCCAGTCTTCCCGTGCATCACCCGGAGGAAATGCGGCCCGGTCACCCATCTGAACCCGGCCTTCGGTATTGACGAAGATCGACGACTTTTCGGTGTAGGCCGCACCAGGCAGGATCACGTCAGCGCGGTGCGCCCCGCGGTCACCATGCGTGCCCTGATAGACAACGAATGCGCCATCCGGCACGTCGACTTCATCAACCCCGAGCGCGAACAGAACATCAAGAGCGCCAGGCTCCAGCATTCCGCCACTATCCATTCCGCCTTTGCCTGGAACAAATCCAAGATCAAGCGCACCAACCTGAGAAGCTTCGGTATGGAGGATGTTGAAGCCGTTCCAGCCGTCCTTGACCACGCCGAGAGACTTTGCTGCGGCGGCAAGCGCCGCAAGAACTTTAGCCCCATCCGGACGGTTCAAAGCACCTTGACCAATGATGAACATCGGACGTTCGGCCTTCGCCGGAGCATGCTCAATAAATTGCTTGAGTGTGTCAGGCCCCGCGCCAAGATAAGTAACCGGATAGGTGAGGTCTGCGTTTTCGCCGATCAGGCCGATATGAACATCACCACGTGACCAGCGCTTCCTGATACGGGCGTTCAGCACCGGCGCCTCAAGACGCGGATTGGTGCCAATCAGCATGATTGCATCAGCTTCTTCAATTCCCTGAACGGTAGAGTTGAAGATGTAGCTGGCACGGCCGTTTTTTGGATGTAGCGGAGATCCCGGGAACCGGCTGTCGATGTTTGCAACACCCAGTTTGTCCATCAGGCTCTTGAGCGCGAACATGTCTTCAACGCCAGCAAGCTGACCTGCAAGTGCGCCGATTTTGTCGGCGGACGTGCCCTTGACCTTATCAGCGATGATCTGGAATGCCTGCGTCCAGGACACCGGCTGAAGCTTTCCGTCAATCTTGGCGTATGGCCGGTCAAGACGTTGGGTTTTCAAGCCATCCCAGATGTACCGCGTTTTATCGGAGATCCACTCTTCGTTGACCTCTTCATTCAGCCGCGGCATCACACGCATGACTTCCTTGCCGCGCGTATCAACGCGAATGGCGGAACCGAGCGCGTCCATGACGTCAACGCTTTCAGTTTTCGTCAACTCCCATGGGCGGGCGTGAAACTCGTAAGGCTTGGACGTCAGAGCGCCAACCGGGCATAGATCGACCACATTGCCCTGCAGTTCAGAAGAAAGCGCAGCCTCAAGATACGTTGTGATTTCAGCATCTTCCCCGCGACCGATCAGACCCATGTCCGCGACACCGGCAACTTCGGTGGTGAAGCGAACGCAGCGCGTGCAGTGAATGCAGCGGGTCATGATGGTCTTGACGAGCGGGCCGATTTCCTTGTTTTCAACTGCGCGCTTGTTCTCGGCAAAACGTGACGCGTCAACACCATAGGCCATCGCCTGGTCCTGCAGGTCACACTCGCCACCCTGATCGCAGATCGGGCAGTCCAGCGGGTGGTTGATGAGCAGGAACTCCATCACCCCCTCGCGCGCTTTCTTGACCATCTCGGACTTGGTGTCCACTACCGGCGGTTCGCCGTTGGGGCCTGGACGAAGATCCTTGACGCCCATGGCACAGGAGGCCGTCGGCTTGGGCGGTCCACCTTTCACTTCAACCAGGCACATGCGGCAGTTGCCGGCAATCGACAACCGGTCGTGATAACAAAAACGCGGAACCTCGGCTCCCGCCTCTTCACAGGCCTGAAGCAGTGTGTAGTCCGCCGGGACTTCCACTTCCTTGCCGTCGATGATGAGCTTCGTCATCCGTTGCTCTCCAAATCCCGTTCCGCTTACTCAGCCGCCACCAGCGTCGAAGAAGACTTCGACTTGGCGACATAGTCATCGATGCGTTGTTCGATAACCGGCCGGAAATTCTTGATCAAACCCTGGATCGGCCAGGCAGCCGCATCCCCGAGCGCACAAATTGTGTGGCCTTCAACCTGCTTGGTCACTTTAAACAGCATGTCGATTTCCTCATAAGAGGATTCGCCCTTGACCATGCGTTCCATCACACGCCACATCCAACCGGTACCTTCACGGCACGGTGTGCATTGCCCGCAGCTTTCATGCTTGTAGAAGTAGGAAAGCCGCGCAATCGCCTTGATGATGTCAGTTGACTTGTCCATCACGATCACCGCTGCGGTCCCCAGGCCAGAGCCCATACCGCGCAGCGTGTCGAAATCCATCGGCGCGTCCTTGATCTCCTCAGCCGTGCAGCAAGGAACAGAGGATCCACCTGGAATAACGGCTAGAAGATTATCCCAACCACCGCGAATGCCACCGCAATGCTTGTCAATCATCTCAGAAAATGGAACGCCCAGTTCTTCTTCAAAGGTCGCCGGTTGGTTGACGTGACCAGAAACACAGAAGAGTTTCGTACCGGTGTTGTTGGGGCGTCCTAGTGCGGAGAACCATGCAGCGCCACGACGCAAAATGGTCGGCGCAACAGCAATGGATTCCACGTTGTTCACCGTGGTTGGGCAACCATAAAGTCCAACATTGGCAGGAAACGGCGGCTTCAGGCGCGGTTGGCCCTTCTTGCCTTCCATGCTTTCAAGAAGCGCTGTTTCTTCACCGCAAATATATGCGCCAGCGCCATGATGAACGTAGATATCGAAATCGTAGCCGTTCTTGTTGTTCTTGCCGATCAGACCCGCATCGTATGCCTGATCAATGGCAGCTTGCAGGCGCTCGCGTTCGCGAATGAACTCACCGCGCACGTAGATGTAAGCGGCGATTGCGCCCATGGCGAAACCAGCCACAAAACAGCCTTCAACCAAGGTATGCGGATCATGGCGCAGAATTTCGCGGTCCTTACAGGTTCCGGGCTCGGACTCGTCAGCATTGACGACGAGATAAGCCGGGCGACCATCGGATTCTTTCGGCATGAACGACCACTTCAGGCCGGTTGGAAAGCCTGCACCGCCACGGCCACGCAGACCGGAGTCCTTCATTTCCTGAACGATCCAGTCGCGCCCCTTGTCGATAAGACCCTTCGTGTTGTCCCACTGACCGCGTTTCCTGGCGCCTTCAAGGCCCCAGTCGTGCAGACCGTAGATATTGGTGAAGATCCGATCCTGATCTTTCAGCATCTCTTCCCCCTAGTCTTCGTTCTTCGAGGAGGCCACTTCACCGGCTTCCACGCGCTTGGAAAATTCTGTGTCTTCACCGGAAGCAAGCGTTTTCGCCTGTTCAATCCAGCCATCACGCTCGATACGTCCCTTGAACTTCAAACGACTGTCGACCCATGCAATTTCTTCCGGTCCCCAACTCGCGACCTGGTCGAAGTGGAAAAAACCAAGCTCATGCAAGGTAACCTCGAGCTTCGGACCGACGCCCTTGAGTTTCTTCAGATCATCAGGTTTGCCACCCCGGGCTGCCTTCAGAACTTCAGGAGCTTTCTCCGCAACAGCTGGTTCGCTTTCAGCCTTTGCAGGTGCAGCCTTTTTCTTCGGCGCAGCAGGTTTTGCCGTTGCCTTTTTGGCGGCAGGTGCTTGCTTGGCAGGGGCATCAGCTTTTTTGGGCGCTGGAGAGGCCGCCGGCGCGTCTGCTTTTTTCTCTGCTTTTGCAGCAAAGGCAGCTCTTACTTTCGCCACAGCATCTTCAGCTGGCGTTGGAACGCCATCAAAGTCATTGCCATCGGCGTTGATCGGTCCACCTGCAAACGCATGTGAAGCTTTCTCAGAGCCGTCCACCAGATGAGCAACCGGCGGTACACCCTTGGTGTCGTCTTCGATCTCGGTAAGGGTGGTAGCACCACCTTCGGCCATCGCAAACCGGCGCCCGTTTTGCGGCCCTGGCGTTACTTCGTTGCCTGCAGCGATATCATCAATCAGTGTGTTGAAGCTGTCTTCTGTCAGATCTTCATAGGTGTCCTTGAAGATCTGAACCATTGGCGCATTTACACATGCGCCCAGGCACTCAACCTCTTCCCAGGAAAACATTCCGTCTTCGGAAATCTCGTGCATGTGCTTTGCGATGCGCGATTTACAAATCTTGATCAGATCTTCAGAGCCACGCAGCTGACAAGGCGTGGTGCCACAAACCTGGATATGAGCTTTCTTGCCGACCGGCTGAAGCTGGAACATCGTGTAAAATGTTGCAACTTCCAGAACGCGGATCTTCGGCATGTCGAGCAGATCCGCGATATAGCGAATTGAGGGTTCGCTCACCCAGCCTTCGTTCTGTTCCTGTGCGCGCCACAAAAGCGGAATCACGGCAGAGGCTTGGCGGCCAGCCGGATACCGGTCAATCAGCTTCTTTGCCCACGCGAGATTGTTCTCGGTGAAATCGAAGCTTTCTGGTTGTTCCGCAGCAAGTCGGCGAACAGCCATGGTGTTATCCCCGTTCTGTCACAATGACCGGAGCCGGACGGGCGGCTGCCAGGGTCGAAAAATTGTGGCGAGTTCTCCGCATCAGCGGTCAACCTCACCGAACACAATGTCCATGGAACCCAGCACCGCAGAAACGTCTGCGAGCTGGTGGCCACGACACATGAAGTCCATGGCCTGCAGATGAGCAAACCCAGGTGCCTTGATTTTGCAGCGGTACGGCTTGTTGGTGCCATCGGCCACCAGATAAACGCCAAATTCTCCCTTCGGCGCTTCTACCGCTGCATAAACCTCACCGGCCGGAACATGATAGCCTTCGGTATAAAGCTTGAAATGATGGATAAGTGCTTCCATCGATCGCTTCATTTCGCCCCGCTTGGGCGGAACAATCTTGCCATCAACTGAAGAGATTGGCCCTGTCTCGACTGTCAATTTTTCAAGGCACTGCTTCATGATCCGCACCGACTGGCGCATTTCTTCCATGCGGATCAGATAGCGGTCATAGCAGTCGCCGTTCTTGCCGATTGGAATGTCGAAGTCGAGTTCGGAATAACACTCATACGGCTGTGACTTGCGAAGATCCCAGGCAGCGCCGGATCCGCGTACCATCACGCCTGAAAATCCCCAGGCCCAGGCATCATCGAGCTCAACAACACCGATATCAACGTTGCGCTGCTTGAAAATTCGATTATCGGTCAGAAGGCCTTCAATATCGTCAAGTGTCTGCAGGAATGGGTCGCAGAAGTCCCAAATATCGTCGAGCAGATCGCGTGGCAAGTCCTGATGAACACCGCCCGGCCGCACATAAGCTGCGTGCATACGGGCTCCGCATGCGCGCTCATAGAAGACCATCAGTTCTTCACGCGGTTCAAACCCCCAGAGCGGTGGCGTCAGGGCTCCAACGTCCATTGCTTGCGTTGTCACGTTCAGCAGATGCGACAGGATGCGCCCGATTTCGGAAAAAAGAACCCGCACCAACTGGCCACGTTTAGGTACTTCAATCTCAAGCATTCGCTCCACCGCAATGGCAAAGGCATGCTCTTGATTCATTGGAGCGACGTAATCTAGACGATCAAAATATGGAATTGCCTGCAGAAAAGTCTTCTGCTCGATCAGCTTTTCAGTCCCGCGGTGCAGAAGCCCAATGTGCGGATCGACGCGTGTCACAACCTCGCCATCCAGTTCCAGTACCAGACGCAAAACGCCGTGGGCAGCTGGGTGCTGTGGCCCGAAGTTAATATTGAAGTTACGGACCTGAGCCTCAGCCATCTTGAGGTTCCTGATTTGATGCATACATGGCGAACACTTCCGGACCAGTCATGCGGGTGGTTTCATTTGCAAATGCATAGTTGGTCGGTTGCTCGTCAACAAAGATTTCTGACTTGAAATTAAAGACAGGAGGATCGTCAAAAGCTTGTGCAGAAAGGGATGTATGGGAACCGTCTCGCAAACGCCACGCAATCGTCGACCCGCAAGTCTTGCAGAACACGCGTTCGCCATAACCCGAAGACCGGTAAACACCGAGTGCGTCTTCGCTATCGAACTTCACGCTGTCTCCGCAGGAAACAGCCATGTAAGTGCCACCTGTCCAGCGCCTGCACATCCCGCAGTGACATATGCCCATTTCATCGTTGACGGGTTCAGCAGTGAACTTGACGTCCCCGCAAAGACAACCGCCTGATAGCCGATTACTCATCTCCACCCTGCCCTAATTCGTCTCTGCTTTCTCGTCACCAGGAAGCACGTATTCCGTGCCCTCCCAAGGCGAGAGAAAATCAAAAGACCGCATTTCCTGATTCAGGCGCACCGGCTCATAAACAACGCGTTTTTTCTCGTCGTCATACCGTACTTCCACGAATCCGGTGACCGGGAAGTCTTTTCGAAGCGGATGACCGTCAAAACCGTAGTCAGTCAAGATACGGCGAAGATCCGGATGGCCGGAAAACAGAATGCCGTACATATCGTATGCTTCGCGCTCGAACCACTCCGCACCCGGGAATAGCGGCGTCAGCGAAGCCACCGGCGTGGTTTCATCGGTTGCGACTTTCACCCGGATACGCTCGTTCTGAACAGGTGAAAGGAAGTGATAAACCACGTCGAAACGTTTTTCGCGCGAGGGATAGTCCACACCGCAAATATCCGTCAGATTGACGAATTTGCAGGAGCTGTTGTCACGCAGAAAGCGAACCACGTCGAGAATATCAGTGGCGTTGACGATCAGCGTTAGCTCACCGTAATCAACGCTCCAGGACACAAGGGACTCTGCCAAGCCAAGCTCAATATGCTCAGCGAGTTCCTTCAAGGTCTCGTCCATCTTTTCGCCCTCACTCCAAAGGAGCCAATCTGCAAGGCGCGAGACGCCTCACTTAAAAATCCGCCGCCTAGATGGCGGCAGAAACTTTATCGTTCAATCGTACCTGTCCTGCGGATCTTCTTTTGCAGCATCAAAACACCGTAAAGAAGCGCCTCTGCGGTCGGTGGGCAACCTGGGACATAAATATCGACAGGAACCACACGGTCGCATCCGCGCACCACTGAGTAGGAATAGTGATAGTACCCCCCGCCATTGGCGCAGGACCCCATCGAGATAACATAGCGGGGCTCCGGCATCTGGTCATAGACCTTGCGCAGGGCCGGTGCCATCTTGTTTGTCAGCGTGCCTGCAACAATCATCACATCAGACTGCCGCGGGGATGCGCGAGGCGCAAAACCGAACCGCTCAGCGTCATAGCGCGGCATCGACATCTGCATCATCTCAACTGCACAGCAGGCAAGCCCGAAAGTCATCCACATGAGCGAACCCGTACGCGCCCACTGAATAAGATTGTCGGTGGAAGTGACGAGAAAGCCCTTGTCAGCAAGCTCATTGTTGACTTCCAGGAAGAACGGATCATCGGCGCCGACCGGATTGCCGGTATTAGGATCGACAATTCCCCGGGGCTGTTGCGCAATGAGCGGCTTGGTTGTGGTCAATCCCATTCCAGCGCTCCCTTTTTCCATTCGTAGATAAAGCCGACGGTCAGGACGCCGAGGAATATCATCATCGACCAGAAACCGTACCAACCGAGATCGCCAAAGACTGTCGCCCAGGGAAACAGAAACGCGACCTCAAGGTCAAAAATTATGAAAAGAATCGCGACCAGGTAAAACCGTATATCGAACTTCATACGTGCGTCATCAAATGCGTTGAAGCCGCACTCATATGCGGAAAGTTTTTCCGGGTCAGGATTCTTGTAAGCGAGCAGGAACGGAGAAACCAGCAGCGCAAGGCCGATCACCAGCGCTATGCCGATGAACACGACAATCGGGATATATTCCCGCAACAGTTCTTCCATTTCTTTCGCGTCCTTGCATATGGAGCTGGATCAGGGAGACCCATCACCGATGTTCTGCACGTCACTGCCAATCGACCGGGAGGTCAGGCAGAACTCATCGACTATCTAAAACCAACATGCGAGCGCACGCTTAGCTTACGGCTTGTTGCAACGCAAGACCCACTTACGGCCAAACTATTGCCACAGTTGAATCAAATTTCCGCCGACCCTCGACAACTCCCCGATTTTAGCCAGTTTGCAACCATGCAATAGCCCACATCAAACTGATGGGAATAATGCCGCACCAACTACAGAAATACACCTGAGCCAAGAATCGAAGAGGAATCAAGGAAAATCAAAATCTTCATGGCTGGGAACCGCTACACAAATTCATGACGACAAAAACAGAAGTCAGTTGGAGAGCGTGAAACAATCTTCCCGCAAACGCCTTGTGCACCGGTCAACGGAACGATCAAGTCGCGCTTTAACAAATGGAGAGAAGTCCATGAAAAGACTTTAAAACCGTGAGTGGCGCGAGTGACGGGACTCGAACCCGCGACCTCCGGCGTGACAGGCCGGCACTCTAACCAACTGAGCTACACCCGCACATTCACGGTATATAATGCGCCAACCCTCAAAAGTACGTAGGTACGTTTTTTGAGAAGTGGCGCGAGTGACGGGACTCGAACCCGCGACCTCCGGCGTGACAGGCCGGCACTCTAACCAACTGAGCTACACCCGCTTCGCGCGGCGACGTGATGTCGTCGCGAAGTGGCGCTGATGTACGGCGGCTGGATTGCGAAGTCAAGCTCCCTATTGCATCCAAATTATCATTTTTCGACAAAGCGGCGGGCAATCTGGTTTTTCCACTTCGGGCCGGTCTCATTTCAGTGTGGATAACCAACGGAAATGAAACGCCGAAATCCAAAAAACGCCAATAATTTTACGTCGTTGAAGACAAAGAACCACGTCTGCATGTCCCCGCCGAAAACGGACAAAGGTCTTTCTGTAATTTCAGTTCAAGGGTGTCAAATCGCCCCTATTCGGCAGGCACCAGTCGGGTTTCCCTGAGTTGCCCCTCTTTTGCCAGTATGGGAACGGCAACCACAGCAAACAACGAGTTGATTTCCTTCAAACTACGCATCACTTCCATATGCGCATTACTGGACTCCATGCTTTCCGGCGTTCTTGTTTGCAGCCTGCCAAGATGTCTGTTGTGGCTCTCTCGTTCGAGTTCCCGCATGCGATCTTTTTCTAAAATCAGTTCCCGTGCTGATGCAACGTCGCTGGACACCAGCACGTTCAACGCCAGATTCATATTTGCAAGGACGCGGTCATGCATGCGTTCCAGCTCCAGCTGGCCTTCTGGTGAAAAGCTTATTTTGTTTTTCTGCAGGTCAAGTGCTCGTTCAAACAAGTTCTTCGACACCAGGTCCCCTGCCCGTTCCAGGTTAACGGCGTAGCTGACCAACTCCATGCTGCGCTCTGCTTCTTCGGAAGTCAGCTCTCCTCGGTTTACCTCCGCCACATAGAGTTTGATGTCGGAATGGATCTTGTTGACGCTGATATCGAGTTGCTGAAGTCGCCGGATTTCCTCTTGCGTGCCCTTATCGAGCATCATCATGACGGGCCGGGCCATCAATTCCACAATTTCCCCCATGCGCAGCAGCTCTCGCGTTGCACTGGCCAGGGCAAGACGCGGCACATGAACCACACGTTCATCCAACGCACTTTGTGGTTCAAGACGTTCAGCCTCATTTTCATCTCTGGCAGCTGGCGTGACCATCTCCACGAGCCGCGCGACAAGCCCGGTCAAAGGCAAACACAATATGACCAATACCAGATTGAAAAGAACATGCAGTGCAACGACTTGTTGCGCCGGGTCGCTGCTTATTCGCTCAAGTGGCAAGGGAAAGAAGGTAACAAGAACAAGCGCTATAACAGCGCCACAGGCACGGAAGACAAAATTGCCAAGCGGTAGAAGTCTTGCCTTCTGCTCCATTCCCCTGGTGAGCCACAGGGCAACAACGCCTGCACCTATGTTGGCGCCCAATACCAGCGGGATGGCTGCCTCCATAGGTAAACCGGCCTTTTGGACAAATGCGGAAATCATGAGAACTGCCGCTACGCTGGAATGAACCAGAAAAGCGAGCAATGCTCCCACGGCCAAAGCAGTCGGAGCATCGTTTGCCAGGAAGCCGGCCACATAAGGCATAAAGTTTGCCTCTTTTAGCGGCGCAGTCGATTCCCCAATCATCTGCAGGGAAATCAGGACCAGAGCTATTCCGATGAGAATCCGCCCAGCCTGTTTCACCATCCGCGACTCGATTTTGAGAAAAAGCCAGGCACCCACCGCCAATAGCAGCGGTATCAGCCAACTGAGGTCGAAACTCAAAAACTGGACGACAAGGGCAGACCCCAGATCTGCGCCAAGCAAAACTGCAAGGCCTGCGGAGGTTGAAAGGAATCCTGACGTCGCAAATCCGGCTGCTAAAACGGCAACTGCCGTTGCACTTTGAAGCATGATGGCAACCACGGCGCCGGAAGCTGCTCCGGTGACCCGTCCGGAGGCTGCCTTGCCGATCACCCGGCGAAGGGATGGCCCCGATGCACGTTCGAACCCAGTTCGAACCATCCTTACTGCATAGAGGAGCAGCATCACTGCTCCCAACATTTTAATCAAAACGAGAATCGCCATAGTGCTAAGCTTCTAACTCTTCGATATTTTTTTATTTAGCCGCGTAAGTTTATCGGAGCGCGTCGGAATTGAAAATAGCTAACAGCATGCACTCAGTACACTTTTTCTTATATGATCATAAGCGCGGCAAATTCAAAGGTTTTTGGTGTTTTCTGAGGGGCGCCTACAGCAGAATACGCAAAGTTGTTTTTTGGTCACTCCTTGCATCTGGTTAAATTGCCTCGACCAGAAACTGATCAAATAAGTACAGCGTCAGACAGTCCGTTCCACAATGCAGGACGGCTACCGTTTTGAATTTCACTGGGAGGAAATTGAAATTGTCGTCAGATATAGCGAAAAACGGCCATGAGTTGGCACGAGACCTAATTGGCGTCTGGTGGCTTCTGTCCCGCGTCGACCTTGCTGCAGACGGCAACCTTCGCATCGACCCAACTTTAGGGGCTGAGCCCCTTGGAATATTGACGTATGCTCCCAGCCATTTCGCCGCTCAGTTTATGAAGCGAAGCCGATCAACTGACAATGAGGCGGTTAAGTCAGTCCAAGGTCAAAACAACACTGGCGCAATCGGCGGCTATGACGCCTATTTTGGAACCTATGAAGTCAACGAATTGAACGGCGAAGTACTTCATCGGCTACAAGGTGCGCTTACGCCCGATAACATCGGCCTGGAGGTGTCACGCAATCTGAACGTTGACGGCGACAGGCTTGAGATCAGACTAGATACCACAACAGCTGAGGGAGAACCGGTTGAACGCACACTCACCTGGAAGCGCATTGGTTAGCGTTGCTAGCGGAGCTGGCTGATATCACAAGTTAAAGAGACTTCAGAGCACTTTCGCGCCGTATCTTCCTACTTTGGATACGGTAGCGCACTTCCCCTGCGCTTCAAAAAATCAAAGTATTCCGATAACGAGACCGGAATGCCTAAAGCACTGATAGTGAGGGGAAATGGTGGGCGATGAGAGACTCGAACTCCCGACATCTTCGGTGTAAACGAAGCGCTCTACCAACTGAGCTAATCGCCCTCAACAAGGTGAGTGCCTTTTAGGGGCTCCCTCATCACTTGGCAAGTCCAAATTCGAAGAAAATTATTTCACCGCATGGGCCTGTGGATGACCGAAGAGTGTATGCCTCCGGCCAGCCCTTAGGTTCCGGTAAATTCTTGATTTTTAGTCAGATCTTTGCCTGGATCAAATTTGTCATCGCAAGGAGCGCACCTGAGAAAGCGACACTCACTATGTCCAAATTCAGCGAATAACCCGCTTCTGCCAAGATTGCTAACGGAAGCGGTAGGCGAACTTCAACATTTCTGTAAGACCTTGCTGTGGATTGTCTGCCGCAAGTCCATTTTGACTGAAGAATTGGGTGAGCCTGGCAATACCCTGCTTGTCGTTGGGCCCACGGGGAGGCGCCTGTTCCATGAGTTTTGCAGCAATTACCCAGGACATGGTCCTGCGGTAGCGATTTTGGTTGGCCGAAAATTCGGGATTGCTCGCTGCGCGTTCGAACAAACCACCCCAAGCCTGATTAACCGCATCATTTACAGCTTCAACACGGATGAAACCGGCCTTGTTGGGGCTTCGGGCCTTGTTCAACAAGTGATCGATGTTGTAGCCCGCCAGATCGCTGCTGGTCGCCTTGATTCCGTAGACCTGCTTCACAAACCCAAGCCAGGCTTTTTGATAGGACGAATAGCCTGCTCGAACCCAAACACTTGTATTCTCGTCAAGGTTTCCGGGTTTTCGAACGATCGCTACATTTTTGAGGCTTCGACGCCCGGCTTTCTCAGTGTCGACGGTTTCATCAAAGTCATCCAGAAAGACAAGACGCCCCAGTCGCTCAGGATGCTCGACCTGTACTTGAACCAGCGGGTTTCGAACCCAGGCATCGAATAGCGCTCTCTGGCGTTGTTTGATCAGGGCCTGCAACGTCACCCTTAGCTCCCATGCCTGTTCAGGGTGTTGGCGTCGGATAATTGTAACCTGAATTCAGCAAAAACAACAATTGCAATCCAGAATTGAACCTCTTTGCAAGAAAAACCCCGAGCCAGAAAATCTGACACGGGGTTTTTCGAGAAGTGCTGTCTTTGAGCTCTTAGGAGTTCACAGCGTCTTTCAGGCCTTTACCAGCCTTGAACTTCGGCGTCTTAGAAGCCGGGATCTGGATCGTTTCGCCAGTCCGCGGGTTGCGGCCTTCAGTGGCTGCACGTGCAGAAACCGTGAAGTTACCGAAGCCGATGATGCGGACTTCGTCACCGCTTTTCAGCGTTTCAGTGACAGCTTCAAATGTCGCGTCAACTGCTTCGCCTGCCTGCGCCTTTGTCAGGCCGGTCTTTTCTGCAACAGCTGCGATCAGATCGTTCTTATTCATAGCAGATACCTTTCTAAGAAACGGCAGAGTGCCGACGATTCCTGTCAGCGCCGTTAGCGCGAAATTCGGGCGAAATGACTTGAAACGCAAGAGGTTTTTTCGCAGAAAACAGCCATTTTGACCAATTATTCAAAAGAAAAGCCCCGGAATTGCCGGGGCTCGCCTTTTTGTGCAGTGCATATTGACAGTTAGTGAGCCAAAACGCCCGCCTTGTCCTCATCAGAATCACCTGCCTTTGCGGCCGTATCTGAATCACTTTCATCCCATTCGATTGGTTCCGGCAAGCGATCGAGAGCATGCTTGAGAACTTCTTCCATGCCGGATACCGGAATGATCTCGAGTGAATTTTTCACCGAGTCGGGAATGTCCGCCAGATCCTTGGCATTGTCTTCCGGGATCATCACCAGCTTGATTCCACCGCGCAGAGCAGCCAGCAATTTTTCTTTCAGACCACCAATCGGCAACACACGGCCACGAAGCGTGATTTCTCCGGTCATGGCGACGTCCCGGCGAACCGGAATTCCAGTCATCGTTGAGATGACCGCAGTTGCCATGGCAATGCCTGCAGAAGGACCGTCTTTCGGCGTCGCACCTTCCGGTACGTGCACATGAATATCCCTCTTTTCGAAACTTGGCGGCTCAATTCCAAAACTGACAGACCGTGAACGGACATAAGACGCAGCAGCGGAAATTGATTCCTTCATCACGTCTTTCAGGTTGCCGGTCACAATCATCTTGCCTTTGCCCGGCATCATGACGCCTTCGATTGTCAGCAACTCACCACCAACCTCGGTCCACGCAAGACCGGTAACGACACCGACCTGATCTTCCAGCTCAGCTTCACCATAACGGTAACGCGGAACGCCGAGATACTCTTCGACCACCTCCAGTGTCACCTTGATGCTTTCCTTGTCGCTCATGAGGATGTCCTTGACGGCTTTACGGGCCAAGGTCGCCATTTCACGCTCAAGGTTACGCACACCGGCTTCACGCGTGTAGCGGCGAACAACAAACTGCAGCGCATCGTCATCGATGCTGAATTCGTTTTCGCGCAGGCCGTGATCCTTCTCTGTTTTTGGCAGGAGGTGCCGGCGGCAAATCTCGAACTTTTCCTGTTCCGTGTAACCGGCAATGCGAATCACTTCCATACGATCCATCAAGGGACCCGGAATGTTCAACGTGTTGGCTGTTGTCACGAACATCACGTCAGAGAGGTCGTATTCGACTTCCAGATAGTGATCCATGAAAGAAGAGTTCTGCTCCGGATCCAGCACTTCCAAAAGGGCTGAAGATGGATCGCCGCGGAAATCCATGCCCATCTTGTCGATTTCGTCGAGCAGGAAGAGCGGGTTGGATTTCTTTGCCTTCTTCATCGACTGGATGACCTTGCCGGGCATCGAGCCAATGTAAGTACGACGGTGACCACGGATCTCCGCTTCATCGCGCACGCCGCCAAGCGACATGCGAATAAATTCACGGCCGGTTGCCTTTGCGATCGACTTGCCGAGTGAAGTCTTGCCAACACCAGGAGGGCCAACCAGGCACAAGATCGGACCGCGCAACTTGTTGGCGCGGCTCTGGACTGCAAGATATTCGACAATCCGCTCCTTGACCTTATCAAGGCCATAGTGGTCGGTATCGAGCACTTTTTCGGCAAAAGCCAGGTCATGCTTGACCTTGGACCTTTTGCTCCACGGAATTCCGATCAGCCAGTCGAGGTAATTGCGCACAACTGTCGCTTCCGCAGACATCGGGCTCATCTGTTTGAGCTTCTTGATTTCTGCCGCCGCACGTTCACGCGCTTCCTTGGTCAGCTTGGTTTTCTTGATTTTTTCTTCAAGTTCCGCGATCTCGTCGCGGCCATCTTCGCTGTCACCGAGTTCTTTCTGAATAGCCTTCATCTGCTCATTCAGATAGTACTCTCGCTGGGTCTTCTCCATCTGCCGCTTGACGCGGGAGCGGATCCGTTTTTCCACCTGCAGTACGGAGATTTCACTCTCCATCATGCCAAGAACCCGTTCAAGGCGCTCTGCAACGGACACCACACCCAGAATTTCCTGTTTTTCAGGGATCTTGATTGCCAAGTGAGAAGCAACCGTGTCCGCAAGCTTGGAATAATCTTCGATCTGGTTGACGGCCCCAAGAACCTCCGGTGAAACCTTTTTATTCAGTTTCACGTAGTTCTCGAATTCAGAAACAACCGAGCGCGAGAGCGCCTCAACTTCAATATCTTCGCCTTCTTGCTCCGGCAGTACCGTCGCTGAAGCTTCGAAATAGTCGGCCCTATCAGTATACTCACCAATCTGCGCGCGAGCACCACCTTCAACAAGCACCTTCACGGTATTGTCCGGCAGTTTCAGCAGCTGCAACACGGTGGCAAGCGTACCAACATTGTAAATCTGATCCGGATTGGGATCGTCATCAGCCGCATTCATCTGGGTCGCCAGAAGAATGTGCTTGTCGGTGGTCATCACCTCTTCCAGCGCTTTGATAGATTTTTCGCGGCCGACAAACAGCGGCACGATCATGTGCGGGAAGACGACAATGTCGCGCAATGGCAGCACAGGGTAGACAGCGGTGCTGTCTGGATCGGTGGCGAGGATTTCGGCGTCGCTCATTTTTTATCCTTTCTCAGCGTATCCTGGCCCCACTCAATAAAAGGCAGCCAAGACACCAGAAAACGACTTTCAGGTCTTGATCCTGAAGAGGCCGAACCACAGCGCCCCTACTGGGCGCACTGACAGTTCGCACTAGCCGTCCTTTAGATCTAATAGGTGGACACCTGACCGGCTGGTGTCAAGGCAGGGCAGCCCCCTTCATTGGTCTTGTCTGTTGACGACTCACACCACCGGTGGATAACGCAGAACGCGCAGCGCGAACATCTTAAAAAAGCAAATGCCGCTCGGAGAGAGCGGCATTTATTCACTTATTTTATTGCCGTTTGCGAGCCGCTTCAAGCACTCGTTGCAGAGTTCTCTTCCCGGTCCTCGTAGATGTAAAGCGGACGCGCCTCGCCATTGACGACCTCAGGCGAGATCACAACTTCTTTCACACCTTTGAGCCCGGGCAGCTCATACATCGTTTCCAGAAGGATCGATTCAAGAATGGAACGAAGGCCACGGGCGCCTGTCTTGCGCTCAATCGCTCTGCGGGCAATTGCTTTCAGCGCTTCTTCATGGAAGGCCAACTCGACCTGTTCCATTTCAAACAGACGCTGATACTGCTTGACGAGCGCATTCTTCGGCTCTGTCAGGATAGTCACCAGCGCATCTTCATCCAGGTCTTCCAGAGTGGCTATAACCGGGAGGCGACCGACGAATTCCGGAATGAGACCAAACTTCAATAGGTCTTCCGGCTCAAGCACCGCGAGCAAATCGCCAATGCGGCGATCTTCCGGCGCGTGAACCTGCGCCTGGAACCCGATCGAGCTCTGTGTACCCCGGTCTGAAATGATCTTGTCCAGACCAGCAAATGCACCGCCGCAGATAAACAGGATGTTGGTCGTATCCACCTGCAGGAATTCCTGCTGCGGGTGCTTGCGACCACCCTGAGGCGGAACAGATGCAACCGTACCTTCCATGATCTTCAAAAGGGCTTGCTGAACACCTTCGCCCGAAACATCCCGCGTTATAGACGGGTTGTCGGCTTTCCGGCTGATCTTGTCGACTTCATCTATGTAGACAATGCCGCGCTGAGCACGCTCAACGTTGTAGTCCGCTGACTGTAGCAGCTTCAGGATGATATTCTCGACATCTTCGCCCACGTAGCCGGCTTCGGTCAGAGTGGTCGCATCGGCCATCGTAAACGGCACATCAAGAATGCGAGCTAGGGTCTGCGCCAGGAGCGTCTTTCCGCAACCGGTTGGGCCAACAAGAAGAATGTTTGATTTGGCCAATTCCACGTCATTGTTTTTAGAAGCGTGGTTGAGGCGTTTGTAGTGGTTATGAACGGCAACCGACAACACCTTCTTCGCCCGGCCCTGACCGATGACATAATCATCCAGAACGTCGCGAATTTCCTGAGGGGTCGGGATTCCGTCCCGTGACTTCACCAGTGAGGATTTGTTTTCCTCACGAATGATATCCATGCACAGCTCGACACATTCATCGCAAATGAAAACAGTCGGGCCGGCGATCAGCTTGCGAACCTCGTGCTGGCTCTTGCCGCAGAAGGAGCAGTAGAGCGTATTCTTTGAATCGCTGCCGCTGGCCTTGGTCATGTAGTCAACCTCGCGTTTTTGGGGACTGCTTCCCCGTAATCTGTCCGGATGCGGCCTTTTGTGGCTGAACCGGCTCTGAAGTGACACCCGCAGGGTACCGCTTCACGAATTGATGTCATCATGCTTCGCCATAAAAAATCAATATACGTTTAAGGCGAAGATGAAAACCCGGCTTTAATCCGGGTTTTTCCGGCCTTATTGGTGGAAATTACAAGCATCCTTAAGGCCGGGTTAGTTTTCTCAGTCCTCGCCGTCACCACCAAGTGTCGCGCGATCAGTAATCACTTTGTCAACGATTCCGAACTCCATGGCCCGTTCAGCAGTCATGAAGTTGTCGCGTTCGAGCGCTTCTTCAACCTGATCCAGGCTCTGGCCGGTGTGTTTCACGTAGATTTCATTCAACCGGCGCTTCATTGCAAGAATTTCCTGTGCATGAAGCATGATATCGGCTGCCTGACCGCGGAAACCGCCGGACGGCTGATGAACCATCACCCGCGCGTTCGGCAAGATGAACCGCATGTCCTTCTGGCCGGCTGAGAGCAACAGGGACCCCATGGACGCAGCCTGACCGATACAAAGGGTCGAAACCGCCGGTCGGATAAACTGCATAGTGTCGTAGATTGCTAGGCCCGATGTCACCAGACCACCAGGAGAGTTGATATAGATCGCAATCTCCTTGCTCGGGTTTTCTGCTTCCAGATAGAGAAGTTGCGCGCTGATCAGGGTTGCTACGTGATCCTCGACCGGTCCGGTCAGGAAAATGATGCGCTCTTTCAGCAGGCGCGAGTAGATATCGAAGGCCCGCTCGCCCCGGTTTGTCTGTTCGACAACCATCGGCACGAGTGTGTTCATGTAGATATCGACTGGATCCTTCATGCCTCATCCATATGCTTGAGATGATGTCCGGAGTCTTTCCGGACAAGAAACAGGCCAATGAGCGCATCGATCAAGGGCCTGACTCGAAAAAAGCGACAACCCGTATATATGGGATGTCGCCCTATTCGCAAAGTCATGACAGATGCGGTGTGAAAGCAAAGTTAAATCCTGCACCGCATCTGGGGATTATTTGTGAAAACGCCTTGGAGCATCTGCGCCCAAAACGAACTCAGACAAGATGCCCCAATTCCCACCATTCGATCAATTTCGCCTGATTTCATGAGGGTTAACATGAGACCAGATTGATCTTAGGCGTCTTCTTCTTCCTCAGCTGCCAGTTTCTCAAGCTCTTCCTTGGAAACCGTTTTATCAGTCACCTTGGCGAGCTCCAGCATGAAGTCGACGACTTTTTCCTCATAAATCGGTGCACGGAGCGAAGCCAGGGCCTGCTGGTTGTTCTTGTAGAACTCAAACACCTGCTGTTCCTGACCCGGGAATTGGCGAACACGGTCGTAAAGTGCCCGCTGCAACTCTTCGTCAGTAACCTGAATGTCGTTCTTTTCACCGATTTCGGAAAGGACCAGACCAAGACGTACACGACGCTCGGCGATCTTACGGTATTCCGCCTTCGCCTCTTCTTCCGTGGTTTCTTCGTCTTCAAAGGTCTTTTCGTTGCGCTTCATATCTTCTTCGACTTGTTTCCAAACAACGTCGAACTCTGAATCGAGAAGTTTTTCAGGCAATTCGAAGGAATAGTGATCGTCCAACTTGTCGAGCAGCTGACGCTTCACCCGCTGGCGGGTCATCTGACCGAATTGACCTTCGATCTGACCGCGAACGACCTCTTTCAATTTGTCGAGAGACTCAAGGCCGAGACCTTTTGCAAACTCATCGTCGATCGTCGCTTCACCAGGAGCACCGATTTCCTTGACTTCAACATCGAAGGCTGCCGACTTGCCCGCAAGGTGTTCAGCCGGATAATCGTCTGGGAACGACACTTCAACGACCTTCTTGTCGCCCGCTTTCGTGCCGATCAGCTGCTCTTCAAAGCCTGGAATGAACTGACCGGAACCGAGCACCAGCTGCCCATTTTCGTCTGCGCCACCTTCAAACGGCTCGCCGTCGATCTTGCCGAGGTAGGACATCGTCACGCGGTCGCCATTTTCAGCAGCGCCGTCCTTGGCATCGAATGGCGTGTTGTTTTTGCCGATTTCAGCGACCTGAGTGTCAACTTCTTCTTCAGCAATCTCGACCATCGGGCGTTCAATTTCAAAACCAGCGAAATCAACGATTTCAAATTCCGGAAGAACGTCATAGGTCATTTTGAATGAGAGGTCGGCGTCGCCGGCCAAAATTTTCTCAGCTTCTTCTTCCGGCAGATCGATTTCCGGTGTCAGAGCCGGGCGCTCAGAGCGCTCTTCAACGGCCTTCTGCGTGGTTTCCTGGATGGTGTTCGACAGGATCTCCGCCATGGCCTGACGGCCATACATTTTTTTCAAGTGGCCAAGCGGCACTTTCCCCGGACGAAAGCCCTTGATGTTGGCTTTGGATTTCATGTCGTCCAGATAGTTTTCGAGCTTGGCAGCAAGATCGCCGGCCGGAATGTCGATTTTCAGCTCTCGCTTGAGGCCCTCGGCGAGGGTTTCGGTTACCTGCATGGGTTTTGCTTCGTCCTCGGTCCGTAACGGCAGCCCGCTCCGGAGGTTTTGATTATAAATTTCCGTGTGCCGCACTGCCGGCACTTCCCTTTTTGCAGAAGCGTTCTGAAACAGCAGCACTTCGCCCTGAACAAAGCCCAAGACGCACGATGGAAGCGCGATAAAGGCTGGACCGGAAAGTGTCAAGGGGAGAGCGGGGATTTGCGCATACAACCACGGTAAATCCGGTGAGTTTTCTCGGAAGTGGCCTTCCGTCCAAATTTGCCCAGATCAGAAATCAGAGAGGTTTTTTGCTTTGCTGCAAAGGACAATTTCTTTGAAACACCAGGCCACCAATTCAAATCTTACTCGGCAAGCTCGTCATCCAGCACAGTTGCAGCCCTGATTCCGCTGAGATAAGCACCGTGTGTCGTGCCGTGGTAGGCAAAGTCGGTGTGCTCCCCGGCAAAGAGTAACGTGCTCGCGACCGGTTTTGCCAGTCGATTGAAATCTTCCGGTTTGTTTCCAACCCGCGCATATGAATAGGCCCCAAAAGTCCAAGGATCCTGAGACCATCTTGTCGCCAAATGGCCCGTTGGTTCAGGAGCATCTTTCCCGAACATCGTACGCACCGCATCCATGCAGTCGGCAATCATGTCGGTATCGCTCATTTGTTCAGCGACTTCAGGGTAGTCACCGACACTCAGTCCCAAGAGAATGTTCTCTTTGCTGAAGGTGCGGTAATTGAGGAAATAATTCCATCTGCCCTTTGTTTCCGTCATCAGGCCAAAATATTGAATCTCAATCGGCCAGAAGGCTTCTTCAAACTTGAGAGCGAGCTTGGTAACGTCGCCAAACCCGATATTTGAGATGCTTGACCGGTAGGATTTCGGCAACGGCGGGTCAAAAGAAATTACTTCTCTCTTCAAAACCCCAAGAGGTACGGTGCAGATCACAAAATCGGATTCAAAAACACCTATTGACGTATAAACTGAAGCCCCGTCTCCTTCCTCATATTCGACGGTCTCTACTGCTGTATTCAACCTTATGTCCAGATCATTGGCGACAAAACGCGGAACCTGATCATAGCCATCGGTCAGTATTACATCCTCGCCCCAAAATTCGTCGTCTTCGTCAAAAAAGAATGCGGACAAATCGTCGAGAGGTGCTCCGGTTGAAAATTCCGTATAGGCACTTGCCATCCAGTGGATCATCGGATCTTTCAACCCACGATCGGATGTGCGCGCTATGGCTTCTTCCAAGGACTGATCGCGATCGTACTTGTCATCTATGCGTTTGTAAAGTCGACGTAATTCCTTGTAACCCTGAATGATCTTGTTACGAGATTGCAGTTCTCCGGTTTTTGAAAACACCTGAAAATTTTCATCGTCAGTGCGAAAGGTCGGTGCGCCTATTTCGGTGACAATTTCAGAAATGGGGTTTTTGTCCGGACCGTGGATCCAACCGGCCCCCACTTCAAACGGCGCATCCAAGGTCCAGTCGGTCTTAATTCTCCCGCCGATCTTGTCGCTGGCTTCCAAGACAACGACTGAGTAATCCAGCTTGGACAGATAGCGGGCTGCAGCAAGACCCGAAATTCCCGCTCCAATGACGATGACATCAAAATCATCGTTCTGGGCTTTTGCAGTTCCCGAGGAAAAAAACGGCGACGCAAGCAACCCGCCACCTGTCGATTTGAGGAAACTGCGGCGTGAAATACGTGGCAATGTCAGATCGCGTAAATTCTTCTTTTCGTCATTCATTGCTGCTGCTTCCTTTAACAAAATTCCAAGCAGGCATCTTCGAGCAGGCCGCAATCCGGAAATGTTTGTGTATTTGAAAATAAAAGGAAGAAAAACGCAACGTTCTCCGAACGGTAAGCACCAGTTGTTTTGCGTGCAAACCAAATGGATGGACTTGCCGATAAGCTCCAACCGCCTAGACTTCGGTACAAAGAGTTTTGATATCGGGTAGCACCACACACCGGCGTGTGTTTTGAGACCAATTTCAATTTTCGATAAAGAAGTTGTTGGTGCGGATGGAGGGACTTGAACCCCCACGCCTTGCGGCACCAGAACCTAAATCTGGCGTGTCTACCAATTTCACCACATCCGCGTTGCCGAGCTTTGGTCGCCCTGCGCTTGAAGCGGGGCCTCTATAGCACCACAGATTTTCACGTCAAAGGAAAAAGGTGCAGCTTTCCTCAGCTTCCTGCAAATTTGTCCACAAGCATTTGAATTGCGGGCTTCAAGGCGCTGGGCAAGTCTTCCGCAACTAGCCCTGGCCCAACCTCGGTTCCGGCCTCACCATGCAACCAGACCGCTTGGCAAGCAGCTTCGAAACTCGGAACGCCTTGTGCAAGAAGCCCCAGTGCAATACCTGCCAGAACATCACCAGATCCGGCCGTTGCAAGCCAGGGCGGCGCGTTGCAATTAATCGCCGCCCGGCCGTCCGGTGAGGCAATCACGGTATCAGCACCTTTGAGAATGACAATTGCACCAGATTTCTTTGCTGCCTGACGCGCCCTGAGAAGCTTGTCACCCTTTAGGTCCGGAAAGAGGTGCGCGAACTCGCCTTCATGAGGTGTGAGGACCACTGGGTTTTCGGTCGACCGAGTCAAATCAAAAAACGTCTCGGGAACTTCAGAAAAGCTTGTAAGTGCATCTGCATCCAGAACAGTTGAACGTTCCTGCACCAAAATGGCTTCGACCGCTTCGCGGGTTTTTGGTCCGATCCCGTATCCTGGCCCGATCAACACTGCATTCAGCCTTTGATCTGACAGGACATCGGGTATGCCACCGACATCTGAGACCTTCATCAACATGACCGCTGTCAAATGGTTGGCGTTGACAAGCATTGCATCGGGCGGTGACGCCAGCGTAACCAGGCCCGCCCCTGCCCTCAGTGATGCAACTGCAGACATGCGGGCAGCCCCTGTCGCAGACATTGGACCACCAAAGACAACGGCGTGACCTTTCCCGTATTTGTGACCACTAGGATTTGCGGCAGGCCATGAATCCCGCCACAATTCGGGAGAATTTCGAAAAGTATCGGGCGCGATCTTGTCGACCGTATCCGCTCGAATTCCAATGTCTGAGACAGTAGTCTGGCCGCACAAACCACGTCCTGGAAAGAGCAGATGGCCAGGCTTCAGGCGGAAAAACGTAACCGTCGCACTTGCCTTGATCGCATCCCCAAGATCGACACCGTTTGCGCCATTTAACCCAGTCGGCAAATCAACCGAAAGCACTTGGCAACCAGATCGATTGACCTCGACAGCAAGTGCAAGTCCTTCCCCCGACAAAGGACGATCGAGGCCTGCACCAAACAGGGCGTCAATGACCAGGTCGGTTCCGTCCAATCGTTTGGCCAGAGATTCCCCGAAGTTTTCATCTGCGCCGGCAACACGAAAGGGAAGGTCCATTCGATCAAACGCAATTTTGGCGTCACCTTTCAGACCGGACGGGTCTTTCAAGAGCAACACCTCAACACCAAACCCAGCCGCCATCAGACAGCGTGCCGCAATGAAGCCGTCACCGCCGTTATTTCCAGGACCGCAAAGAACAAGAATGCCCGCGCCCGAACGCACCAGGTTGGCAGCAGCCCGTGCCACCGCCTGCCCGGCTTTTTCCATAAGCTCAATACCCGGTACACCACCTTCGATCGTCAACCGATCAGCTTGCGCCATTTCGTCTGGCGTAAGCAGCACGGTCGTGGCACGTGATATGCGCGGATCCATTTTTTAAAAGCCTCCAATCCTGCTTTGATACCCTGCATAGGATTGACAATTTTGTCGAGCAGGTTGGCGTGCCGCTACATGCATCACAGATTTCGCCTATTTTTTAATCAATTTGAATAATTTTTAATCAATTGACGCTTGTGCAAGGTGTCTCGCATGCGCATCCTAAAGCTGCACTGCCGCTTTTTTTGGCGGAATTCCCGGTATTGGGAAAAAATGCAACACCCGGGTTCGGATTGGCATACATCATGCTTTATAGCCACCAACGGTCAGTCCGGAAACCGCGAAGGCAATTTCTTCCAACGCGTTCCAAGGGCTGAACCCGCCGAATTTTTACGGCCCTTATTATATAGAGAGAGACACTAAGGTGATGAAAAAGATCGAGGCGATCATCAAACCCTTCAAACTGGATGAAGTTAAGGAAGCTCTCCAAGAGGTCGGCCTTCAGGGTATCACCGTGACAGAGGCCAAGGGCTTCGGTCGCCAGAAAGGCCACACAGAGCTCTATCGCGGAGCTGAATACGTCGTCGATTTTCTGCCAAAGGTGAAGGTTGAAATCGTTCTCGGTGACGATTTGGTTGAAAAAGCAGTTGACGCGATCCGCGCGGCAGCGCAAACCGGCCGAATTGGTGACGGCAAGATCTTTGTTTCCAACATTGAAGAAGCTGTACGCATCCGAACCGGCGAGTCCGGCATCGACGCTATCTAACCTACCCATTCCGGCGCTCGCCGGTATTCGAATTCCGGTCTGCGGCTACAGGGATACAATTTCAAACTCTGCCAGACCGGAAACAAACCCAACTGTTCACAAGATAAATTACAGGGATGGACATAATGACCACAGCCGCTGACGTCCTGAAGGAAATTCAGGAAAAGGACGTGAAATTCGTCGACCTTCGTTTCACCGATCCGAAGGGTAAAATGCAGCACGTGACCATGGATGTTGCACTGGTTGATGAAGACATGTTCGCTGAAGGCGTTGCCTTTGACGGATCTTCAATTGCCGGCTGGAAGGCAATCAACGAGTCCGACATGATGCTGATCCTGGATCCTGAATCTGCACACATGGACCCTTTCTTCGCTCAGTCCACCATGGCTATCTTCTGTGACGTCGTAGATCCGATTACTGGTGAAGGTTACAACCGCGACCCGCGCATGACTGCGAAAAAAGCAGAAGCCTATGTCAAGTCCGGCGGCTTCGGCGATACGATCTATGTTGGCCCTGAAGCTGAATTCTTCATGTTTGACGATGTTCGCTTCAATGCTGACCCGTACAACACCGGCTTCATTCTGGACAGCTCCGAACTGCCGTCCAACATGGGTTCTGAATACGAAACTGGCAACCTCGGCCACCGTCCGCGCACCAAGGGCGGATACTTCCCGGTTCCTCCTGTCGATAGCGCACAGGACATCCGTTCTGAAATGCTGTCCGTCATGGGCGAAATGGGCGTTCCAACTGAAAAGCACCACCACGAAGTGGCAGCTGCCCAGCACGAACTCGGCATGAAATTTGACGACCTGACTCGTTGCGCCGACAACATGCAGGTCTACAAATACGTTGTTCACCAGGTCGCACATGCTTACGGCAAAACAGCAACCTTCATGCCGAAGCCTGTATTCGGCGACAACGGCACAGGCATGCATTGTCACCTGTCCATCTGGAACAAGGGCGAGCCGACATTTGCCGGCAACCAGTACGCTGACCTTTCCGAAAGCTGCCTCTACTTCATCGGCGGCATTCTGAAGCACGCAAAAGCTCTGAACGCCTTCACCAACCCGTCCACAAACTCCTACAAGCGTTTGGTCCCGGGCTACGAAGCACCTGTTCTGTTGGCATACTCTTCGCGTAACCGCTCCGCTTCTTGCCGTATTCCTTTCACGGCATCTCCGAAGGCAAAACGCGTTGAAGTCCGCTTCCCGGATCCGACTGCAAACCCGTACCTCTGCTTCTCCGCTCTACTGATGGCTGGCCTTGACGGCATCAAGAACAAGATCCATCCAGGCGACGCAATGGACAAGAACCTCTACGACCTTCCAGCGGAAGAGCTCGCAGAGATCCCGACTGTCTGTGGCTCGCTGCGCGAAGCTCTGGAAGCTGTCGATGCAGACCGTGAGTTCCTGAAAGCCGGTGGTGTCTTCGACGACGACCAACTCGACGCTTACATCGAACTGAAGATGGAAGAAGTCGAGCGTTTCGAAATGACCCCGCATCCGGTCGAATTCGACATGTACTACTCCGTCTAAGAGCTTTCACTCTTTCGGAAAAGAAAACCCCGGCCAATTGGCCGGGGTTTTTTGTTGCCTACAAATCAAGAAACTAGCGATTTTTGGTGAGCCAATCGGCCAGCGATGGCCGACTATTTCCTGCCCGGCCCCGCATGGCAGGCGAAGCAATCATGGAATTCAAAACCGCTTCCTGGGTCGTTTCAGCCGCCGCCTTGAACAACACATCAATGCAATCTTCCTTCATGATCTCACGCGTAACGAAGTCGCCTTCGTGAAAATGTGCCAGACGTTGTGCTGTCGAAAAGGCAAAAGCGACATCACCGCTGCCGTTGCCATAATAGGCCCCGAGGCGCGCCAGTCCGGCCCCTGCCCGCTTTGCAACCCGTTTCAGCTGACGGCTTTCCAGCGGAACATCTGTTGCCAGTACGATGATCACCGACCCGCGTTCTTCTGTTTGCTTTAAATCTTGCGGGTTCGGCATGCGGCCATCCGGCAAAACCAGATCTCCGGCACGACCAAAATTTGATTGGACCAACGTGCCGAGTGCGTAGGTACGACCATCCAGTTCAAATCGACGAGACGCGGTGCCTATTCCGCCCTTGAACCCGAAAGAACTGATGCCGGTCCCTGCGCCTACGCTGCCCTGCTGAAAGTCCGACGATGCTACTTCAAAAGCAGCGAATGCATCGGCTTCCGTCAGAGCAATCGCATTAATGTCGCTGAGATAGCCATCATTGCATTCCATCACCACCGGGTTGACTGTTCCGGCAGACCGGTCGATTTCCGGGTTTTCCTTGAGTTCGCGTCTGATCAGCGCATTCACGCCCGTACCAACACCAAAAGTGTTTGTCAGGAGGATTGGCGTCTCCAGCGTCCCAAGTTCTTCCACCTGCATCAGCCCAGCGCTTTTTCCAAAACCGTTGATCACTTCAACGGCTGCAGGCAGTTTTTCGCGAAACAGATTGCCCTGATGCGGAAGAATCGCAGTGAACCCTGTTCTGAGATCACCCTCGTTCACCGTGTGATGGCCCACAGTGAGACCCGCTATATCCGTAATGGCATTCTTCGGGCCTGGCTCCATGGAACCGCAAACCAGATCGAATGATCGTGAAGAAGAAACAGGTTTTGAAGACATGACGCACCGGTAAAAAGATTCGAGATGCGCTATTTGAAATCGATTTGACAGGAAAACAAACGAAAAAGCCTCCCTTAGGAGGCCATTCGATCATATTGGCTGATTAGGCTCAATAACAGACGCGACGATAACCAACGACCACGTAACGACGCTGATATGGGTTCCAACGACGGACTGCCCGATTGTGACAGCGTACAGGAGCGTAATAGCGTGGCTGCGCTTGCGAAGCGATAATGGCTCCCGCGGCAAGACCAATGATGGCACCGGCTGCGACTGCACCCGCACGGTTTCCTGCGTGAGCTTCATTCGGCGTAATGGCAACAGCGGCTGTTGCCAGCGTAGCGGCTGAAATGGCGGCAATGGCAAATTTTCTAAACATGTCTTGGTCCTCTCACTTGATCCGGTGCGGATGTATCCGCTGATGAGATAACCTTAGGGCAACCCCGCCTGTTCCGATGTGATCGGGGTCACGCGTGGTCACTTTCACATGACAGCCCCGACAAAACTGCTAGAATTTTGACATGGTCAATTAACAGGAGGACCACATGTGGGCGATTATGGCGATTTCAATCCAGTTGCTGTCCGGGCCAAATGTGTGGGCTGTCACGGACGAAGGCACATTTGAAGATGAAGCAGCTTGTCAGGCTGCGCTTGCAGAAGCTGTACCGCGCACCCTGTCTGAAGACTTGCGCCTGGCCTGGGAAATTGGGGAACTCAAATATGTTTGCCTGAAGGTGCGCGGTGCCGGACTGTCTGCGAATTAGGCCGATGATGCCCGACGTGGAAAGACGACAAACTCGAGAGCACGTTTCCCGAGTTCATTCCGATCAGGGCGCCAACTGAAACGTTTTCACTGCAACTATTTTTGAGCACACTCGATTGGAAACTATTGATGCTGCAAGGTGCGATGATTGTCTGGTTTATCCTCACAGCTGCCAGCCTGGCATTTGTGATCTGGGATTCCATCTTCAACGGTGTCACGAGTTGGGTTCAAAAACTCGCCTGGATCCTGGTTGTTGCCTATACCGGTCCAATCGGTTGTTTTCTCTATTTGATGACGTGTCGGCGGCCCTTTCCCGGTGGCCATGATGCCTTCACGCACAAACCGTGGAAATAAGCGGTCAACAGCGAAATGCATTGTCTGGCAGGTGACGCGACCGGCATTGTCATCGCAGCAACAATTGTCCCTCTGCTTGGCCTTACAAACGGCTGGGACAGCATTTTTGAATACATCGCCGGTTTCATATGCGGTCTGTTCATTTTTCAGGCGTTGATGATGCGCGGAATGTTCGATGGCGATTATTGGAAAGCTGTCCGAAAAACGTTTTTTGCGGAAACCGTATCGATGAATTGCGTCATGGCAGGCATGTTGCCAACCATGGTCGTGCTTGCCAGTGTCTGGCCGGGGTCAATGGAGCCGACTGCGCCGGAATTCTGGTTTAGGATGAGCATTGCATCGGTTGTCGGCCTTGCTGCTGCCTATCCAGTCAATCATTGGCTGGTTGCGTCCCACTTGAAACACGGCTGCATGACCCTGCCCGGCAAGGACACCGCTGACCTGGGTCACCGATCACCAGAGGTAAAAATGGACGGGATGGTGGGCGCCATGCACGATCATGGGTCAACCACCAGCCACGCAGGACACAAAAAGATGGAAATGGCCGCGCTGCCGCTTTCCACGCAAATAGTTCTCATTGCAACGTCATTCGGTATCTTGATCGTTGCTGGTCTGATAACCGACATGTTCGTACCGATCAGTTTTGGCGTCACGAATTGAACAGCTCGTTTATCCAACTGCGAAGATTCCAAACATCTCTCATCGGCTCCCATCGATCGATAATCGGTCTGACTAAATGAGCCCTAAGTCGCTGATCGTGTGGCCATACGCGGGTTTTCCGTGCTGCTGCAATTTACAAGTCTTCCGGCACGGGTTAGAGCACGTCCCCAGAAACGCCTTTAGGCGAGAAGAATAATACGAACGGACAGGCAGGTATGAGCGAGTTCAAATCGGACTTTCTAAACGTTCTTTCAGAGCGCGGCTTCATTCATCAGATATCCGACCCGCAAGGTCTGGACGCGCTTTGCGCCAAGGAAACGGTTACCGCCTATATCGGATTTGATTGCACGGCACCGAGCCTCCATGCCGGATCGCTTGTCCCAATCATGATGCTTCATTGGTTCCAGAAGACTGGGCATCGCCCGATTGCCCTGATGGGCGGAGGAACTACCCGCGTCGGTGACCCGTCCGGAAAAGACGAAACCCGCAAAATCCTGACTGAAGATGCCATTGAGGACAACAAGGCCGGCATTCGAAAAGTATTCGAGAAACTGCTCACCTTCGGCGACGGCCCCACTGACGCTGTCATGGTGGACAACGCCGATTGGCTGATGAAGCTGAATTACGTCGACTTTCTTAGGGAAATCGGCAGGCACTTTTCCGTCAACCAGATGATCCAGCGGGACTCGGTACGCCTGCGCCTGGAGCGCGAGCAACACCTCTCCTTCCTCGAATTCAACTACATGCTGCTGCAGGGTTACGACTATCTGGAGCTTTTCAGGCGCACGGGTTGCCGATTGCAGATGGGTGGCTCAGATCAGTGGGGGAATATTCTCTCTGGTACGGACCTTGTTCGCAGGCTGGGAGAAACGGAAGCGTATGCCCTTACCTCCCCGCTTTTGACCACTGCATCCGGCGCGAAGATGGGCAAAACGGCGGCAGGTGCCGTTTGGCTGAATGAAGAACAGCTATCTGCCTATGACTATTGGCAGTTCTGGCGCAACACAGAAGATGCTGACATCGAACGCTTTCTGAAGCTGTTCACCGTGCTGCCGATGGATGAGATCGCCCGGCTTGGCGCCCTGGAAGGCGCAGAAATCAACGACGCCAAAAAAGTGCTGGCAACCGAAGCGACCGCTCTCATTCACGGGCGAGAGAAAGCAGAAGCCGCCGCCGAGACTGCACGCAGAGCTTTTGAAGAGGGACAATCTGCAGAAGGGCTGCCAACTGTGGAGGTCGCGAAAGCTGACCTCGAAGCAGGACTGGGTGTTCTCTCGGCGTTTGTCACAGCCGGTCTTTGCGGTTCAAACGGAGATGTCCGCCGCAACATCAAGGGTGGCGCGGTCAAAATTAACGACAAGGGCGAAGGCAACGACCGCCGTCAGCTCTCACTGGATGACATCAACGATGACGGCATCATCAAACTGTCACTCGGCAAGAAAAAACACGTCCTGCTGAAGCCGGTCTAACCAGTCGAAATTATTTTGTGTTGGAAAGGCCGGGGTTTTACCCGGCCTTTTAGTTTGGCTGAAATTCGAACATTTTTCGGAAAATGCCCGGTGCAATTGCAGAAATCGGATTTACCGTGAGAACAGGATCTGCAACAGCTCCGGATAGCCGGTACGTGACACCAATCAACCCCTCACCGGAATTACCACCAAGTGCAAACCCCAGGATCGGGATTTTGGCGAAGAAATTGTTGATCGCATAAATTGGCACAAAAGTGCCGGTCAGCCTGAGCGTTTGATTGCCGAGATCAACGGTGCCGCTCACGGTCCCTCCGAGCGCATTTCCCTTCAGCGCCCCCCGGCTGATGGTCAGGATGTCTCCTTCCCGGGTAAAATTGATATCGAGCGTTTCAAAGCTGGCAGAACCATCGACTTTGCGGACAACATTGGTGGAACCGTCCGAATTGATACCGCCGCGGTCCCTCTCTCGTATCCGCTTGATCGCAGGATCTTCGGTGATGCGCAGGGATCTGACATTAAACTCGCCAACCCAGCTGTCTTCATCAGCCATTGCAACACTGAGAACGCCCGCACCGCCGCTCATGCGCTCATACAGGTCCAGAAAATTCAGGGTCGCACCCGTATCAACAAACCGACCGTTTGCCAGCTGGCTGCTGTCTTGTTCAACAACAGTGAATTCAAAATCCGAACGGCCATTGACCAGCCCGCGCATATCCGCAGACATCAATCCTTTTTGACCTGTTTCGAATTTACCGGAAAACTGTTCAATCACCTGGCCATTGAAGCCGATGACCCGGTCGATTGTTGCGGCAATTCTAGCACCATCGGAAAAATCGCCTGCGCCCTTGCTGCCCCCTGGACTACGCAAGCTGTTGATCAGACCGCGCCCGTCAAAGGATGCGCCAGTAAAAATGATGTCGTAGCGGCTGTCTGTTGCCCGCTGAATTTCGACTTCAACATCATCTTCCGGTCGCAACTGAAACGTATCGAAAGAAGCTTCAACCAACTCGCCGTCCATCGACAGCTCCATTGAGCCGGTGATGTTTGCCCCTTCGGAGGTCAATTGAAAATCCCTAACGAGCCGGGCATCGTCCGTCTCGACTAGTTTGAAGGATGCAGTGGCCGGCACACCCTTCGATTTCTGCCAGCCGAGCGCCAACAAACGCACTTCAGTCTGTTTGAGATCGATGACGAATTCCTGACCGTCGCTGACCTTGGCAACACCAAGGGTCATCCCGCCTTCAAGAAATGTTGTCAGATCGACCCCTTTTTCCTTGAGTTGCCTGGCCGTCAGGGAAACAACGACGTCCTGCTTGGCAGCAACGCCAGATCCGCCAATCGGCACAACAAGATCGATATCTGCCTGCAATCCATCAAGAATGCCCTTGCCTGTAATTGCGACCTGTTCCCGATCCGCTTCAATAAAAACGTCGGCTTTTCTGATCGTGTGACCCATGATCGGATTTTCGTCAGTGAAATCGTCCAGCTCACCGGTTGCCTGCCAATCAACATCAGCCAGATCAATCTTCTTGCCAAGCGGGAATGTCGCTTCAATGTCGAGGTGTCCCTGTCCGCTGACACCATCATTTTTCAAATTCGCTCGCTCAAGAACCTTGAAGGGCGAACTGTCAACCATTGCACCGAGATCAGCCGCCTCGCCTTCAAGCCGCGTTGATACCTTCGCGGTTTTTCCGTCCCTGAGGGTCATATTGAAAATTTCAAACTTGCCAGTTGGGAGCACAATAGGGCCACCATTGGAAGCTGTTGCCTGTCCTCCAGTTGCATTTACCGTGAGGGTTTCGTCCTTGATTGTCAGAGTGCCATTTAGACCATGTATTTCAGGTACATCTCCAACCGGGGTAAGGGCTCCTCCGGAAAACCCCATGTCAATGCGCATGCCATTGCCCGACCAGCCCGGGTCTGGATCCCGGTAGTTGAATGCTGGTGGACGCAATGCAGCGGTAAAAGACAAGCTGTCAATCCTGCCGGCTGTAATCCGGTCAATGATCCATCGCCTTGCCGGTGGAACAAGCGTGATCGGCCAAACCTGTTTTGCGACCGCAACCGGGATCTTTTCACCTTCAGCAGCTATTGCGAGATAGGGTCCACCCGGTGTTATTCGAAAGGAGGCCGCACCATTGACGACAGCCTTTCCGGAACGAGCGACAAATCGTTCGACGTAAAGCTCTCTTTCCTTGGGATCGAATTGTGCCTCGACATTAATACCATCCAGCATTTGCGGCGGTTCTGACACGTCAGCCGATCCGAATTGCGGATGTTTTGAATCCAGTTCAATGCGCCAGTTGGGCTTTTCGCTGGTTCCTGGTTCGATGGAACCAGTAAAAAAAATCCGGGTATTCCCGCGAATTACATGGGAACGCGTAATCTCGATTGCACTTTTGCCAGCCTGAAACAACAGAGAAAGGGCAGCGTCATCAAACGCCACCAACGTCTTGCCGAGTTGGAACCAGCCATTGTGCACCTTGGCAACGGCATTGGCCGATAAAAACTTTCCTTGCCCATCCAGGCGTGTTTCTATTTTGGCGGAAGCAGGAAGGCCGAGGCCTTTTCCCTGTTTTGAAATCTTTCCGGTGCCGAGAATTTCAGCCAGCGTAATACCATTTACCACCACGCCAATATTCTTTTGCGTTCCGTCAGCAGGTGCGCTTCGAGCAAGCTCCAATCGCCAGTTGGATACCTTTCCCGAGACTTTTGCATAGGCACGGATGACCCGGTTTGCACCACGCAGAATATCCGCGTCGATATCTTCAATGTGGCGGTTCGATGCTCCTTTGAGATCAAATGATGCATCCCTGATCTTGACGAAGCGCAGCCCTCTGCGGGCAAACTGGTCGTCAACGACATCGCTCACGCGGTCGACCGTTTCCATCAGGGGCCCCATCTCCGGGATCTTTGCAGGTCCCCCCTTCAGTTCGATCTTGATCTTCGGGCTTTCCAGGTTGAGCGAAGAGAAATGTATTCGCCCCGACAAGATAGCCTGCAGATCCAGCGGTGCCGTCAAACGCGGCAATATTATGCTAACGGGAGACGGACCAGAGATATGCGCGTGCGCATCTTCCAGGATGATCTCAACACCCTCTTTGGCGGTAAAATCAAGGCTGGCCTTGGCAACGGAAAGCTCTACAGGTCCTCTTGTACCTTGAAATGCCAATAGACTGCCCAGCAAGGGCATACGAACGGGACCGCTGGCAAAAAGCACTCCAAGCCCAGCAACAGTGCACACCAAAGCCAGAACCAGGAATATTACAACGCGCCGGCGTCTGCTGCGCTGGGACCTTGCTCCAGTATTTCCTGCAGTTCCGCTAGTCATAGGCAACTACGTCGGTCCATTTTTTCGCCCGAAAGTGTTATTCAGACTATTCATTGATTCTGGGACAAGGCACCTGACCCACCCTACACAGCATTGAACGAGTCACTGGGCGGCTTATGATACTTCAAAAGCTGCGGCAAAAGCGACAGCTACAAAGCATCAAGATGTCAGCACCGGCTTTAACTAACAAATTTTGACAGAAGGAAGGCATGATGAGCGAATTGGCCATTGGCGATATAGCACCGGATTTTGATTTGGAAAGTGATGGCAACGGGCGTATCTCGCTCAGTGGTCTACGAGGAAAACCCGTGGTGGTGTATTTCTATCCCAAGGACAACACACCAGGCTGCACCAAGGAAGCCATCGACTTCACGCAAATGATCGGGGAATTCAAAGAGATCGGCGTTTCCATCGTAGGTCTCTCGCCTGATACCGCGCAAAAGCATGACAAATTTGTTGCGAAATACAATCTTGGGATTCGCTTGGCCGCCGATACGGAAACCAAAACAGCCGAAGCCTATGGTGTCTGGGTGGAAAAATCCATGTTTGGGAAAAAATACATGGGCGTGCAGCGAACCACTTTTCTGGTAGGCGCAAACGGTAAAATCGCTCAGATTTGGCAAAAGGTGAAAGTACCCGGTCATGCCGATGCCGTGCTGGCAGCCGCCAGGGCCCTTTGAAAAGTCAAATCTGTGTAAGCGAGTTCAGCAACAATATGCCAGTTTCCACGTCTTCCCATCCGCAGAGCCTTGTCGCGGGGGCTCGCGCAATCGTCTCCAGTTCTGATACATCGGAGAAGGTTCAGCTGGCCTACGCTGTCTCAAAGGCATGGTTTCAAAGGGAACTGGCGCTCGGCTCACCATCCAAGGATGGTCAGATGCCGGACCGGCCCGGTCGTCCTGAAAAGCCGGTGCTCCTTTCCCCTCGGGACATGCCGAAACGGAGCCTTGGTGGAAACGCAGGTCGCCTGGCCCTTATTCACTCGCTCGCCCACATAGAGCTGAATGCTGTTGACCTGACTTGGGACCTGATCGGTCGATTCGCACACGTGCGTCTTCCCAGGTCCTACTATGACGACTGGGTCAGGGTTGGACTGGAGGAAGCAAAACACTTCTCCATGCTACAGGACCGACTCGCTCGCCTTGATATGGCTTACGGCGACATGCCGGCCCACGACGGCCTGTGGCAGGCCGCGCAGGAGACAGGGCATGACCTGGCCGCAAGACTGGCCATTATTCCGCTGGTTCTTGAAGCGCGTGGACTCGACATTACGCCGCCAATGATTGAAAAGGCGCGTCGGAATGGCGATGAAGACACGGCAAAATGTCTGGACGTAATCTATCGCGACGAAAAGAATCACGTTGCGTTTGGAGCCAAGTGGTTCCGATTCTTGTGCGACCGACAGGGAATCAGGCCCGAACCGGCGTTCCATGGTTTTGTCCGCAAACATTTTCGTGGGTCGTTAAAACCGCCATTCAATGACCGTGCTCGCTCAGAAGCAGGACTAACCCCCGGTTTTTACAAGCCTCTATCACCTCTTGTCGGCTGATTATTATATCCTTGAAGACGAATTATTAACCTTACCAAACTCTAATCAGTGTCAGTTCTATTGCAGAATGCAGACAGTGACTGAGTGAAGATGCAGCAGCGCCAAGAAACGACGCGGACATACAATTCCAACTGGAAGACGCCGCACCATCCGGCACCCGAACAGGGCACAAGGATGACGACATATAATTTGCGGCCAGTACACTTGATGTGCGGCGCCCTTGCCTGTGTTACGGCCACGTTGGCTGTGGCAGGTTCAATCGGTTACTACGTTCTTCGTGGTGACATGATGGCCGAGGCAAACGCAGAACGCACAGAACTGGTCTTGGAATATCAGGACCATATCGACCGGCTCCGCACAGAAATTGTGAACTTGACCAGTCGGCAGATGGTTGATCGTGAAACAGTCGAGATCCAGGTGATGGATGTGTTGAGGCGGCAGCAAGACCTCAATCAACGCCATGCAATTGTTGCTGAACTGGTTGCCCGTGCAGAAAGCGTCGGCATCTATCTGAGCAGCGACAAACCATTGCCTCCTCAAAAACCTGCGCTCGACGCCAAAGGCTTTGCTGCGCTGGCACCTGACGATAAATCCGCCATCGGGGGCGAAAGCGAGCTGATTGATGAGCCGGTAAAGGCACTTGGACTTAGAGACGGTTCAAGCAAGGGTTTTGATCCGCTGTCGATTCTCCAGAACCCCTCGCCTGTGTCTCCATCAGCAGAAGACGATCTAAAAAAAAACTCTGAAAAACAAGCGGCGCTCGACGCGGTAAAGAGTGACATTACCGAGATGGACGAGGAAAGCACGGCGGCCATTGATTCAATTGCTGTTGCGACCGAAAGCCGGATCGAAGATATCCTTGGCATAACCCGTTCCATCACACCTGCCGTCAACGCTGCCCTGCGCAAACACACCTCTGTTGGCGGGCCGTTTTATCCGATCAGTGAAGAGAATTTCCCCAAGCGCCTTGAACGCGCCAACAGCGCCTTGAAGGCCTTGCGAAGAGTTAAGTTCACAGCCCTGCGCCTTCCGGTTAAATCACCGATCCGTAATGGCCGTATCTCAAGCAGCTACGGGCCGCGCGTCGACCCCTTCTTGAAGCGTCTGGCAATGCACACAGGCATGGACTTCAAGGCACCCTACGGTGCCCGGGTGTTTTCGACCGCTCCCGGTACCGTTGTCACCGCGAAACGCAAAGGCGGTTACGGAAAAATGGTCGAAGTTCGGCATGCCAATGGATTCCTGACACGCTATGCGCACCTCAGCCGGATTCAGGTTTCGGAGGGCGACCATGTGCTTGCTGGCGACCTCGTTGGAAATGTGGGATCTACTGGTCGCTCAACCGGTCCTCATCTCCATTACGAAATTCGTAGAAACGAGAAGCCGAGCAATCCGGCTGCTTTTCTCTCAGCTGGTGAAAAGCTCACTGCGCTGTCGCTATAAAAACGGGGCCCGAAAAGGCCCCGCAATATTTCTATCTACTGCACTGAATAGTCACTATTCGATATCATCTACTTCGACTGGGTCGCCACCAAAGACGCGTTGGGCTAATGACGCTTCCATGAATTTGTCGAGGCTTCCGTCCAGAACGTCGCCAGGTGATGTACTTTCCACACCGGTACGCAGGTCCTTCACCAACTGATATGGCTGCAGAACATAAGAACGGATCTGGTGTCCCCAGCCGATATCAGTCTTAGACGCAGCTTCAGCGTTCGCCGCTTCCTCGCGCTTTTTAAGCTCTGCCTCATAAAGTCGGGCCTTCAACATATCCCAGGCCGTCGCCCGATTCTTGTGTTGAGAACGCTGAGACTGACACTGCACCACGATACCGGTCGGTTGGTGTGTGATACGCACAGCCGAGTCGGTCGTGTTGACATGCTGACCACCAGCACCCGATGCCCGATAGGTATCAATCCGGCAATCGCTTTCATTGATGTCAATATCAATAGAATCGTCAATCACCGGATAGACCCAGGCGCTTGAAAAGCTGGTATGGCGGCGCGCATTGCTATCGTAAGGCGATATGCGAACAAGACGATGAACGCCCGATTCGGTTTTCAGCCAACCATAGGCATTTTCGCCTTTGATCAGGAGCGTGGCTGACTTGATACCGGCTTCTTCACCGTCGTTGTATTCCAGAACTTCCACCTTGAAGCCGCGCTTTTCGGCCCAACGGCGGTACATGCGCAGCAACATAGAGGCCCAATCCTGGCTCTCAGTCCCACCAGCACCTGAATTGATTTCAATATAGGTATCGTTGTGGTCGGCTTCACCGGAAAGCAAAGAATTGAGCTGGAGCTCGTTGACCTTCTCATTCAGTCCGCGAAGCGCATCTTCAGCCTCAGATACAACCGAAGCATCATCTTCCATTTCGCCGAGTTCAATCAACTCGATATTGTCCGACAGGTCCTGTTCAAGACCTTTGACGCCGTTGATGCCATCATCCAACTGCTGACGCTCTCGCATCAACTTTTGTGCTTTGGAAGGGTCGTTCCACAAATCAGGATCTTCGGAAAGGGCGTTCAGCTCTTCAAGCCGGACCAGAGCCTGATCCCAGTCAAAGATGCCTCCTCAGCAGGCTTATGGCCTGCTTGATTTCGTCAACGATCGCTTCCATTTCGGCGCGCATCGAATACCTCGCTTAAATTTTATGAAGCGGCCTGGCCTCTTGGTAAGAGGCAACGGGCCTGAATTTGGAGCGGGACATTAGCTGGGCCCAATGCTGCTGTAAACAACGTATTCCGTCGACAGGTCGTTGTTAGAGCGATCGGAGCCCGATGATCAATAAAGCCCACCAGTACCGTTGAAAACAGCTTCGCCGGCTTCCTGTGACACGGAATGCGGTATGCCCATGGAATCCTGGAAGCCAATCACGGAATAGCTGTCTGGTGGAGCCATGCCCGGTTTGAAAGATTCCAGGATTGTCCCGGGCGTTCCGGCCGCTGTCCGCAAACCAGTTCGACGGTTAATCGGGATCAACTGCAGACCACGTGGAACGCGGAATTCAACAGGCGGTTTTTCAGCCAGCGCTTTTTTGACAAAGTCGGTGAAAATCGGAGCCGCCACCTGGCCACCCGTTGCACCTCGTCCCATCGGTTTGGGATTGTCGAAACCAACGAACACACCTACAGCAAGATCCGGAGTATAGCCCATGAACCAGGCGTCTTTTTCATCATTCGTGGTGCCGGTTTTACCGGCAACCGGACGACCGACTGCACGTACGGACGTCGCCGTACCCCGCTGAACCACACCTTCCATCATGGAAGTGATTTGGTAAGCTGTCATCGGATCAAGAACCTGCTCACGGTCGTCAATCAGCAACGGCTCTTCCTGACCTTCCCACGTATCTTCCGTGCAGCCGTCACAAATCCGGCTGTCATGCTTGTAGATAGTCCGGCCATAACGATCCTGAATACGGTCAATAAGCGTCGGGCGTACTTTCCGGCCACCATTTGCAATCGTCGCATATGCAGTGGTCATCCGCAGAACCGTGGTTTCCCCTGCCCCAAGCGACATGGAAAGAACCGGCAGCATGTTATCGTAGACACCGAAACGTTTGGAATATTCAGCCACCAGCGGCATACCCATGTCTTGGGCGAGACGAACAGTCATCACGTTCCGTGAGAGCTCGATTCCTGTGCGCAGGGTCGATGGACCATAAAACTTTCCACCGTAGTTTTGCGGTCTCCAGGTACCGAGACCCGGCCCCTGGTTGATTTCAAGTGGCGCATCCATCACCACGGAAGATGGTGTGTATCCATTGTCCAGTGCTGCGGCGTAAAGGAACGGTTTGAAGGAAGATCCCGGCTGTCGATAGGCCTGTGTTGCCCGATTGAATTCACTCTGCGCAAAGCTGAACCCACCCACCATTGCAAGTACGCGCCCGGTATAAGGGTCCATTGCAACAAGGGCACCGGATACTTTTGGAACCTGGCGCAGCTCATAAGTCCCTGGCGCTACCTGGCTCTGCTGAACATAAACAACGTCGCCGGGCGCGAGCACATCCGAAACCGATCCGGGTGCCCTACCCTTGAGTTTGGCCCACTTCATGGTCTCAAGAAACAAAGGCCCGGATTTGCGTTCGTCCGAGAGTTTACCGCTTACAAGCGTTTCAGGTTGCACACCTACGGTTGCCTGACCACTTCCACTCTCCAGAACAACAGCCAGTGTCCATTCCGGAACGTCGCTCAAAGGTTCGATTTTCGAAAGTGCTACTCCCCAATCGGCACCAATGGTGATCCGATCTACCGGCCCGCCCCAGTTACCGCGTTTACGGTCAAAGTCTATCAGACCCTCCATAAGCGACTTACGCGCCATGGTCTGGAGTTCAGGGTCCAGCGTTGAACGAACGGACAGTCCTCCTTCGTACAAGCGCTTGTCACCAAAGATTTCCGCGACTTCGCGGCGGACTTCCTCGGTGAAGTACTCAGCTGCGAACAACCGCGAACCATGTTCACGCGGATTGACGACGATCGGCTTTTCCTTGGCTGCTTCGCCTTCTTCGATTTCCACATACCCATCGGCAATCATGCGATCGATCACGTAGTTGCGGCGCGATATGGCTCGCTCGGTGAACCTGAACGGATGATAATTATTGGGAGCTTTGGGCAATGCCGCCATATAAGCGACTTCTTGCAAATTCAATTCATGAACCGACTTGTCAAAATAGATCAACGCGGCGGCAGCAATACCATGTGCGCCAAGTCCAAAGTAGATCTCGTTGACGTAGAGCTCCAGAATTTCGTCTTTTGTGTAAGCCTGCTCAATCCGAAGCGAGAGGATTGCTTCCTTGATCTTCCTGACTATCGACAAGTCATTGGTGAGAAGGAAGTTTTTTGCAACCTGCTGTGTAATCGTCGAGGCCCCCTCGGGACGACGTCCGGAACCGTAATTCTGCACGAAACGCACCGCCGCACGGGCAATACCTTCAGGATCGACTCCAATGTGAGAATAGAAATTTTTGTCTTCTGCTGCGATGAACGCCTGTTTCACACGGTCTGGGATTGCCTGGATAGGTAGAAACATCCGCCGCTGCGTCGCATATTCAGCCATCAAGCTACCATCAGCGGCGTGAACGCGCGTCATGACCGGAGGCTCATAGTTCTTCAGGGCTGTATAATCCGGCAGCCCTTCATCGAGATACTGCAAGTACATCCAGACACCAGCGGCAATCGCCAGTCCAAGAGCTGCACCTATCCCGAACCAATAGCCAAAAAACTTCATCAAAAATTTCATACTGCGGGCTCGTCTTTCCCCGTGCTTAGCGCTTCCAAGGTTTTAACATGGAAACTTTAATCCCACACCCTTGCGCACCATCAGTCGCATTTACCTGACTGCTTTCCTCGTGCACCAATATGGCGATGCTGAGGCAATTGCCAGCCAGGGCCTTCATTTTCTAAAGCAATTCAAAGGTTTTTACTGAGAGGGCGTCACCTGTTTGCGCGCAAGTCTCGGCCGGAAAAACCCGTGTATTGATTCTGCCACCGCATTGGCCATGCGTTCCCGCCATTCTTCGGATGTCAGCAGTTTTTCGTCATGTTGGTTGGACAGGTAGCCCAGCTCGACAAGAACGGACGGCACATCGTGTGCTTTCAGCACGCGAAATCCCGCCGATCTGTGCGGATTATTTATCAGTCTGACTGCACTTTTCAGCTCGTTTACGAGAATTTTTGCGAAGTAGACTGAGAAGGACCGGGTTTCTCTACGGGCAAGATCCAGGAGGATATCCGTGACTTCCGCAGGTTCATCATCGAGTTCCACACCTGCAATCACGTCCGACATGTTCTCTGATTCTGCCAGATCTTCGGCAAGCTGATCGGATGCTTTGTCAGAAAGCGTGTAAACCGTTGCCCCACGCGCAAATTTGCGACCTCTTCGAACCGAATCGGCGTGAATCGATATGAACAGATCGGCTTCGAGTTCATGACCGATTTCAACGCGGCGTTTCAATGATATGAAGGTGTCGTCCTCACGGGTCAGACGCACATCATAAAGTCCACTCTCATCCAGTTTATCTTTCAACAAACTCGCAAAATCGAGAACAATTGCCTTTTCGAGCGTGCCCGCAACCCCAGTGGCACCTGTATCAATTCCGCCGTGTCCAGGATCAAGAACAATAAGAGGCTTGTCGTCGTCCGCAGGTGGCACCAGGCGATCGCTCTTGGTGCCGGTCATTTTTTCGCTTTCCTGACCAGCCTCGCGGGAGCGTTTCACGAAGCTGGCAAATTGGGATGGCGTTGCTGATACAAGGTCAACCACTAATCGTGCGGGTTGCGCGTCTACAGCTGGCAAAAAGAAGGTGTTGTCCACACTGACCGGCCCTGTCAGGTCCATGACAATTCGCGACTTTCCAGCTGCAAATAGACCGTAACGCCAATCCCTTACCAATCCTCGACCATTGTCTCCGGCGCCTTCGGGAATTGAGAACTCCACCTCTGGCAAATCAATGATCAGTCTGTAGGGACTGGCAAGACCGGAGATCGATGGCTCGACTTGTGAATCCATGTCTAAAACGAATCGCGTTCGATCAGCGTCACCCGCAACTCGCGCACCCGACACGACGGGTTTGTCGGTCTCTGCCATTGCAGCGACATTCTTTTCCAGCAGTGTAAACACTGAAAGAACAAAGACGACTGTCGGTAGAACAATCGCTTTGATTAAGGCACGAGAAGTGCGCCCAACCTGCGGTTTCATACCGTTTTTAATTTCAATTATTCCGGCCATTGTGCTCGCAATTTGCCTGCTATGGGGCCCCTTGGTCCCAGTCATACGCTATCCTTGAGTACAGGAAAATGCCCTGTTCATTTCACATTGCTTGCAATGCGGAGCAGCGGATCGTAAAAGTACCTTACGGATTTCGGTTTGGTACCGATACCTTTCCAAGTGGCGGAACAGGATAAATATCCACAACGTCATGATGTTTCGAGGCCAATGCAGCACAGAACTGAGGCCGTTCTGTAGAGCATTTTAAGAGCCCGGACAAACAGGAAACTGGTATCGGAATTACTTTGCGGCTACCCCACCTCTTGCGCCTGCCTGTGTATTCTGTGGCAGATTTTCAGGCGAGACATGGGGCAGACTTCAAAGAAGAACCCTTTCCGACACCGGATGCAGCGTAAGTGGCAAAGCCCGACTGTACTCCGGCGCAAGGTACAACGACTTAACTAAAGGGCCTGCGTTGCCCCGAAGGACCCGCGTGATGCACATGATGATCAACATACAGCAAGGCTCCGCTTCTGCGGCGATTGCTGTTGGTCATACGACCGCGCCGGCCGCAGACGCCCTTCCCCAACTTAGCAAAACAAATACGACAGCCTTCCTCCTTTCGGGCGATGCGCGTTTTGGATACGCGCCCAGCAGCGCTGTCGTGGAGAACTTCACTAATGGCAAACAAAATGCTGATCGACGCGGGCCACCCGGAAGAAACCCGGGTCGTCGTCGTGCGTGGCAATCGGGTTGAAGAATTCGACTTTGAAGCAGCGAATAGAAAGCAACTGCGCGGAAATATATATCTTGCAAAAGTAACGAGGGTTGAGCCTTCGCTTCAGGCCGCTTTTGTGGAATATGGCGGCAATCGCCACGGTTTCCTTGCTTTCAGCGAAATCCATCCTGACTACTATCAGATTCCGGTTGCTGACCGAGAAGCGCTGCTTGCTGCTGAAGCTGCAGAGCGTCAACGCGATGACACCGAGACGGAAGAAAAGCCGAAACGTCGTCGCCGTTCTCGCGCTGCGAAAAATGAATCCACGGAAACAGTGGCCAGCGAAAAGATCGAAGCTGATGCCGATGCTTCGGAGTCCACTGACACGGCAGAAACGAACGCAAATGCTGCGGGCGTTTCTGGCGAAACTTCTGCACCCGCTGCTGCTGCCGACAATGCCGGGCAGAATGATGACGTTGCTGCAGCAACGAGCGACGACTCGAACTCGGATGAAACAGCTTCCGATCCCGTAAGTGCCGCCACGGACAATCCTGAGATGGAAAATGTCGAGGCAAGTGAAACAGCTGATCAGTCCGACGAGACAGAAGAAGCTGAAGAAGACGAAGAAGAGCAAGCTGCGCCAGTTCGTGCGAGAGGGCGCCGCAGGCGCGGCAAAAGCGATCTTGATGAAGATACAGATGGCGACGAAGACACTGTCGAATCTGTAGGTGCTGAAGACGCGATGGAAGAAGTTCCGGAAAGAACCATTCCGCAACGCAAACACTACAAGATCCAGGAAGTCATTAAACGCCGCCAGATCATTCTGGTGCAGGTGGTCAAGGAAGAGCGCGGCAACAAGGGCGCAGCTTTGACGACCTATCTTTCACTGGCTGGCCGCTATTCCGTTTTGATGCCCAACACTGCGCGGGGCGGCGGAATCTCACGCAAGATCACACAGCCAACTGATCGCAAGCGCCTGAAGAAGATTGCCTCCGAACTGGACGTGCCAGAAGGCATGGGTGTCATCCTGCGGACAGCGGGAGCAAGCCGAACCAAGGCCGAGATCAAACGCGACTTCGAATACCTGATGCGCCTATGGGAAAATGTTCGGGAGCTGACACTGAAGTCCAGCGCACCGAGTCTTACCTATGAGGAAGGCAGTCTGGTCAAGAGGTCGATCCGTGATCTCTATAACAAGGACATCAATGAAGTCCTTGTATCAGGGGATGAAGGCTACCGTGAAGCCAAGGATTTCATGCGCATGCTCATGCCGAGCCATGCGAAGAACGTCCAACCTTATCGCGATCCCTCACCGGTCTTCATTCGCTATGGTGTGGAACCGCAATTGGATGCGATGTTCTCGCCACATGTAACCCTGAAATCAGGCGGATACATCGTCATCAACCAGACGGAAGCGTTGGTCTCAATTGACGTAAACTCGGGCAAATCCACCCGCGAGCACAATATTGAAGACACCGCTTTGCAAACGAACCTGGAAGCGGCGGAAGAGGTCACACGGCAATTGCGTCTGCGTGATCTGGCTGGTCTGGTTGTGATCGACTTCATCGATATGGAAGAATCGAAGAACAATCGATCGGTAGAGCGCAAGCTTAAAGACTGCCTGAAGAACGACAGGGCACGCATTCAGGTTGGACGGATCTCACATTTCGGCCTTCTGGAAATGTCCCGACAGCGGATACGTACCGGCGTGCTGGAAAGCTCGACGACGCCTTGCCCGCATTGCCAGGGTACCGGCATGATCCGGTCTGTTGAATCTGTAGCGCTGCATGTTCTGCGCTCGGTTGAGGATAATTTGCTCAAGGGCGCATCCCATAACCTGATAATTCGCGCGACTACGCAGGTAGCGCTCTACATTCTAAACCAAAAACGCTCGAACCTTTCTGATCTGGAAGCACGCTTCGCAATTGAGATCGAAGTTCACGCGGACGAGATGGTCAATGGCCAACTCTATGTTCTGGAGCGTGGCGCACTTGTCGACAGAGACCGTTTTCCGGCACCTGCACCCATTGTGCAGCCGGATTCAGTTGAAATTGTCGATGATTCCACTGAGCAGCCATTCGTCGAAGAGCAGGATCAGACTGAAGACGAAGAAGGTGGGGACCGCCGCCGGAAGCGCCGCCGGAAACGCAGACGTGGTGGCTCTGACAACCAGCAGGATGGCGATGAAAACCGTCAAGCTCGCACAGACAGTGACGAGAGTGACGATGCTGAAAAAGAGCAGGAAGAAACGCGGTCTGCCGACGAAGAAAGCAACGAAGACGAACCACGCCGGAAGCGTCGCCGCGGTCGTCGTGGCGGACGTCGCGGGCGCAGGCCTGGAGATGAGGCGGAAGCCATCGCTGAAGACGGTTCAGATAACGAATCCGTGGAAGGCTCCAGTGCTGCAGAAGAAAAAACAGCGGAAAGCAGTGAAACACCACCTACCGGTGATGTGGAAGTGGCTGCGGAAACTGCAGCAACCTCGACTGAAGAACCAGCTGGCACTGTGAATGGCGAAGCACCGGAAAGCGTGTCAGTAGAAACAGCGGATGCAGCAGTTGAACCTGTTTCTCCAGTGGAGCCGGCTCCGGTAGAATCAGCGGATGCAAATCAACTCGATGGTGCCGAAGCTGCCGCTGAACCTGCAGCTGAAGAAGAAATTGTCGTAGAAACGCCAACTTCTGAACAGCCCGTCGCCAGCGAAGCTGCAGAAGAAAAGAAAGAAGAAGTCCAGTCAGCGCCGGCGGAACCTGTCGTTACCAGCGAATCTTCAGATGCGGAAACAGAGGACAAGCCCAAACGCGGCGGTTGGTGGCAACGCGGAAGATCCTTCTTCTGATACACGCGTTAACGAGGTACCAAAAAAAGGCGGCCAATGGCCGCCTTTTTTACGTCTTGCGCAATGTAATTAATGCACCTGCTACAGCAGAAACTTGCCAAGACGAACCAAGGCTTCTTTCATGTCCTGGTTCGCACCGGCAAAGGAAAACCTGAGAAACTCGTGACCATGAACCGGATCGAAATCAACGCCCGGTGTCGCTGCAACGCCCGCTTCATTCAGCATCTGTTTTGCAAATACGAGGCTATCAGAGCTGAAACGGCTGATGTCTGCGTAGACATAGAAGGCGCCATCAACCGGTAAGAGTTTGTCAAACCCTATCTTTGGCAATCCTTCCAGAAGCAGCGCTCTGTTGGCTGCATAACCCGCCTTGACGGCCTCAAGTTCCTGAACGGCATCGAGTGCTGCAGTTGCCGCAATCTGAGAAAGCTCCGGCGGCGAAATATAGAGGCTCTGCGCAATTCGCTCTGTTGGGCGCACAAGTTGCTCTGGCAAAACCATCCAACCGATACGCCAACCCGTCATGCAGTAATATTTTGAAAAGCTGTTGATGATGATGACGTTCTGAGAGGTTTCAAGCGCGGTTTTCTGCTCGCCCGCATAATCCAGTCCATGGTAAATCTCGTCCGAAATAAACCAGATTCCCTCTTCGTCACAATAGCGGACCATTTCGTCCAGCACGTCCGGCGTCATCATGGTGCCAGTCGGGTTCGCAGGACTCGCAACGAGGACACCTTTCACCGGGCCAGACTTTTGCGCTTCTTCAAGGTGGCCGCGCGTAAGACTCCAACGCGTGTCGGAACCAACTTCGACCTCTACCGGAACAAGGTCCAGTGCCTTCAGAATGTTGCGGTAAGCCGGGTAGCCCGGTGCTGTCAATACGATCCGGTCTCCCGGATCAAAGGCGGCCAGAAAAGCCAGATTGAAACCGGCTGAAGATCCGGTCGTTGCCATAACCCGCTCAACGGGAACGCCAACGCCATAGGTTTTCTTGTAATGCTGCGAGAGAGCGTTGCGAAGTGGCATGATGCCGAGCGCTTCCGTGTACCCAAGTCGCCCGTGCTCCAGCGTGTTTTGGGCTGCTGCAAGTGCCGCTTTTGGGGCAGGTGCAGAAGGCTGGCCAACTTCCATATGAACAATATTTCGGCCCTGGGCTTCCAGCTTCGCCGCCTCGGCCAAGACATCCATGGCGATGAAAGGCGCAACATCACTGCGGCGGGACGGCATAAATGCGTCTGTAGTCATGAGGTCCTGGTTTCCGGCTCTGGTGCAAGATGAAACCCGTAATACGGATTTTTTCGTGTGATTCAATCCGCTGTTTGGAAAGGTTTAGACCATTTGCGGACACTTCCAATCCAGAACCTTACCTTTTTGTCATCCAGCTTTTCTTGACCCGAACCGCCCTCCTCCATACCTTCGCCAAATATTCATGCCCAAGGATATTGTTTCCTCGGATTCGATTTGGAGTTTTAAACTTGCTGCGTTCAGTGCCCGTCATTTCCCGTCCTTCAAGACGGTCCAGCATGCGTCTACTCCAAAAATTCATTGCTCTGGTCTGTACCGTGGCGATGGTATTACCGCTGGCTGCCGTTCCCGCAAACGCCCAACGGGGCAAATTGCCATTGGTTCGCGACGCTGAAACAGAATCCCTATTGAAGGACTACGCCAAACCGATTTTCAAGGTTGCCGGAATCTCACATTCGGAACCGCAGATCATTCTGGTCAATGACAAGAGTTTCAACGCTTTTGTCCCGGATTCTAGGCGCATGTTCATCAATATCGGTGTGTTGCTCGAAGCGGAAACGCCGGGCGAGGTCATTGGTGTCATTGCGCACGAAACCGGACACATCGCAGGCAGGCACCTCGTGAGACTGCGTTCTGCTGCAGCGAATGCGCAGATCATATCCGTAATTGGAATGATATTGGGTGCAGGCGCTGCTGCCGCCGGTGCCGCAGCCGGGTCAAGTCAGGCGGCCTCTGGCGGAGCCGCTGCCATATTGGGTGCAGGATCTGCGGGAAAACGGTCGCTCCTTTCCTATCAACGCGGAGAGGAAGCATCCGCCGACAGGGCTGCACTCAGGTACCTGAATGCCACCGGTCAGAGTGCACAGGGAATGTTGAAAACTTTTCAGCGCATGTCTGAACAGCAATTGTTCTCACGTAAATTCGCAGATCCTTATGCCCAAAGCCATCCGATGGCCCAGGAACGCTACAACGGACTGTTGAGCGACGCGCAAAAGTCAAAATATTTCAATCAACCCGATGACTACGTGCTGCAATACCGGCACGACCAGGTGCGGGCCAAAATCTTTGCATTCACCAACCATCCCTCGGCTGTTTTGCGCGCCTTTCCGCGCACCGACAAGAGCCCTGGCGCGCAATACGCCAGAGCGATTGCAGCGATGAAAAGCAGGGGCAAGGGAGCAGTCAAACAAATTGATGCACTCATTCGAACCCAGCCGAACAATCCCTACTACTACGAACTGAAAGGACAGGCCCTTTTAGAAGGCGGCGATCCAAAACGCGCGATTGCACCCTTCCGAAAGGCACTGTCATTCAAGCCAAATGAACCACAGTTCCTTGTCTGGTTGGGCTACGCCCTTGTCGGTGCAAACGATAAGTCCAATCTTCCAGAAGCAGAACGTCTCTTGAAACGTGCTATTCACAGGGACCCAAACTCCGGTGTTGCCTACAGCCAGCTTGCGATTGCACACGGTCGTCAAGGGGAGCGGGCCGAGGCCGATCTCGCTACAGCCAAGGGGTTAATGGTGGTCGGAGATTTCATGGCTGCAAAAAGATATGCAGCGCGTGCTCAAAAAAGTTTGAAGCGCGGAACGCCTGCATGGCTTCAAGCTGACGACATTGTGTCGTACAAACCACCAAATCTTGAAAAAAACCGCTGAGACTTTTGTTTTAATACAGCGGCGGAACCGATACCGTTTACCCGCCGCCCAAGGAGCCGTTGAATGACCCGGATTTTGTTTGTTACCAAGGGCCTCTGCCCGCAAGTCTTGCTGCGAATTCTGGCAGCTTTTGCAGTTGTCATCTCACTGTCCGCAGCGTCGGCCACTGCACAGGATGTTGATCGTGGCGAGATTGAAAAAATTGTGCGTGAGTACATCCTGCAAAATCCGGAAGTTATAGCAGAAGCACTCACCGAGCTGGAACGTCGCGAGCGGGCTGCGGAAGAGGCAGCACGAATGCAGGCACTTAGTGACAGTGCCGACGTTCTGTTCAATTCCACTCGTCAGGTTGTTCTCGGCAACCCGGAAGGTTCCGTCACTCTGGTGGAATTTTTTGACTACAACTGCGGTTTCTGCAAGCGCGCCTACGGCGATATGGTCAAGTTGATTGATGAAACTCCAGATCTCAAGGTTGTTCTGAAAGAGTTTCCGGTTTTGGGTCAGGCGTCCGTTGAAGCAGCCCAGGTGGCTGTGGCCGTCAACTCGGTCGCTCCTGATAAATATGAAGAGTTCCACGAGGCCCTTCTCATGAGCCGCGGACAAGCGAACCGGGCAAGCGCACTGATCGCAGCCACTTCCACTGGCATCGAAGAATCGGATCTTCTGGCTGCCATGGAGACCGACGAAGCCGGACAGACGATCGAAGAAGTCTACACCATTGCCAATCGGCTCGGACTGACGGGAACCCCTTCCTATGTGATTGGAAATGAAGTGGTAATGGGGGCTGTTGGCCACGATCAACTGCGTGCAAAAATCGATGCTGTGATCAATTGCGGCGAAACGACCTGTTAAACAGATTGTTGGAAATCAATATTCCTCGATGTCAATGAGAAATCGGGGCTTTTCCTATTTCGATTGAATCCCTATAAGAAGCGAGGCCCGTCTCCAAGAAGGACACGGGCCTAAGACCTTTGTTCGCTTAATTTTCGGCGGAGCGAATAACTTGGAGCGATCCGGTGCCCGACAAGGCCAATTGTGTCGGAGTATCGGAAATCTGTCGGTGGACCCCATTGTTATGATGGAGTAGTTGCCCCGGCTCATATCGCGACCGAGCTTGTTGCAGACCGAGTACGAGAGCCAAACGATATGCGTAATGATAATAAGAAATTCGACACGGCCCTGATCCGGGACCTTGCCGTCCTGCTGGACGAGACGAATCTCTCCGAGATTGAACTGGAACAAGGTGATACACGCATTCGCGTAGCACGCCAGATTTCGATCAGTGCTCCGGTCAATGTGGCACCTGCTGCCCCTGCCGCCGTTGCCGCGCCTGCCGCGGTTGCAGCGCCGGCCGCAGCACCGGTCGCCGAAGAACCTGTCCAGTCCGGTGCGCCTGTAAATTCACCAATGGTCGGCACAGCGTATCTTGGTGCAGAGCCAGGTGCTGCAAACTTTATTCAGGTCGGCGATAAGGTTTCTGAGGGTCAGACAATCCTGATCGTCGAAGCCATGAAAACGATGAACCACATTCCGTCCACCAAATCCGGGACCGTCAAGCAGATCCTGGTAGAAGACGCCCAGCCGGTGGAATTCGGCGAACCGCTCATTATCGTCGAATAAGGAGCCGCTGAGGCCATGTTTTCAAAAATTCTCATTGCCAATCGTGGCGAGATTGCCTTGCGCATCCTGCGCGCTTGTAAAGAGCTCGGCATTCCGACGGTTGCCGTTCATTCAACAGCAGACGCTGACGCAATGCATGTTCGCCTTGCAGATGAAAGTGTTTGCATCGGACCACCGGCTGCACGCGACAGCTATCTGAACATCCCGCAGCTTCTGGCGGCTTGTGAGATCACAGGCGCCGATGCGGTTCATCCCGGATATGGTTTTCTTTCGGAAAACGCGCGTTTCGCCGAAATTCTCGAAGCGCACAATGTTGAGTTCATTGGTCCGACCGCGGAGCACATCCGCATCATGGGCGACAAGATTCAGGCAAAACAAACTGCCAAGGACCTCGGTATTCCCGTTGTTCCCGGTTCCGAAGGAGCTGTGACACCTCAAGACGACGCCCACGCAATTGCACGTGAAATCGGCTATCCGGTTCTTGTAAAAGCTGCTGCTGGTGGCGGCGGCCGTGGCATGAAAGTCGCCTTGACTGAGGCGGATCTTGATACTGCACTCTCAACAGCGCGCGCCGAAGCCAAAGCCTCCTTTGACGACGACGCTCTGTATATGGAGAAATATCTCGGCCAGCCGCGGCATATCGAGATTCAGGTTCTTGGTGATGGTAAGGGCAATGCAGTTCACCTGGGAGAGCGCGACTGTTCTTTGCAGCGGCGCCACCAGAAAGTCCTGGAGGAAGCGCCCTCTCCTTGTCTTAACGACGAACAGCGTAACGAGATTGGCGAAGTTGTCGCAAACGCGATGCGCAAGCTCAAGTATCGTGGCGTCGGCACCGTTGAATTCCTGTACGAAAATGGCGGCTTCTATTTCATCGAGATGAATACCCGTCTTCAGGTGGAACATCCGGTCACCGAAATGATCACCGGAATCGATCTTGTCAACGAACAGATTCGCATCGCTGCCGGCGGCTCGCTGGACATGACCCAGGACGACATCAAGTTCGATGGGCACGCGATCGAATGCAGGATCAATGCTGAAGACCCTGTCACCTTTACACCGTCGCCTGGGACAATTACGTACTATCATCCTCCGGGTGGCCTTGGCGTTCGTGTCGATTCAGGCGTGTATCAGGGCTACAAGATCCCACCTTATTACGACAGCCTTATCGGCAAGCTCATCGTCCATGGCCGAAATCGTGTGGAATGCATGATGCGGCTGCGACGTTGCCTTGACGAATTTGTCGTTGACGAAATCAAGTCAACTATTCCGCTTTTCCGTGATTTGGTAGACAATCAGGATATAGCAAACGGTCAGTACGACATTCACTGGCTGGAAAAATATCTGGCCGATAAGTCGAACTGACCGGGTTAGGCGAAGGGGACCTCCCCTTCCCGGCTGGACAGTGAGACCATATGGCTGGCTACAAAGACGACATCATCATGGAAATCACACCGCAGGTGCTGCTGAAGGCATACGCCTGCGGTCTCTTTCCGATGGCCGAATCTGCTGAGGATCCGGGTCTTTTCTGGTTGGAGCCCGAACGACGTGGAATCCTGCCTTTTGAGAACTTCCATTTACCGCGCCGCCTACGCAGAACCATTCGAAATGACGTTTTCGAAATTCGGGTCAGCACGGATTTTCAGGCGGTAATCGACGGATGTTGTGAACCAATGCCTGGGCGGCAAAAGACCTGGATCAATAGCGAGATACGGCGCCTATACAGCGAATTATTCGAGATGGGTTACTGTCACACAGTAGAAGCCTGGCATGAAGACGTGCTGGTCGGCGGACTTTACGGTGTCAGTCTGAATGGCGCTTTCTTTGGGGAAAGCATGTTCACCTTTAAGACAGATGCTTCCAAAGTCTGTCTTGCCCATCTGGTTGCCCGGATGGTCGCCGGCGGATATTCCCTGCTCGACACGCAATTCGTGACCGATCACCTGAGTAAATTCGGAACAATGGAAGTTCCACAGGCTGATTACAACAAGCAGTTATCAGAAGCATTGAAACTCGAAACAGATTTTTATGCGCTGTCTCCGGAAGTTTGCGGCCAGGAAGTCCTGAACGTGCTTGATGGTGCAAAGACAAGCTAAAAATGCGCCTCGATCACCCCTGACTTGGTCGACACCTAACTGCCTGGCGATCAGTAACTATTTCTGAGAATAAAAAAAGCCCCGAGAATCGGGGCTTAAGATTTTCCAGAGCCAGCTTCCGGTTAGTTCCCGGGGCTCCAGGCGTCGTAATCGCCTGTCACTTCCGGCCGCTTTTCTGGCGTTAGGATAGAGCCGTGAGGGCGGTAAGCCCCAGGCGTACCGGTGTGGTTGGTCTCATGTGGCTTTTGCCAATGCTTGGCGTGATATGTTTCATCAGTGGGCGGCGTATCCACCCGGTGATGCATCCAACCGTGCCATCCCGGAGGTATGGAAGAGGCATCTGCGAGGCCATTATAGATGACCCAACGCTTCTTGCCCGCCCGTTCCTTGTAGTACTTGTTGCCGAACTCGTCATCACCGACAAACTCGCCCTTGCGCCATGTAAAGTAGCGCGTCCCCATTGTCTGGCTATTCCACCAGGTGAAGATTTCGAGCAGCAGATTTTTCATGGCCCTCAAAAGGTCCCTTGATTGCAAGACTTTTTGTGCGAAAGATCGAAAATGACCTACCGAATTTCGGCGGACTATGGCGGCATTCAAAACATCTGTCCAGTGCAGCACCGCCGCACCGTTAGAGATTTTTTGCCGAAATAAGGGGGCAGATGTCAATCTGCAGCTGGAACAGGCAGATCTCTTTTTCGCGAAACGCGCGGTATCTATAATTTTCAGTGGGTCTTCACATCTCTCACTGCCGCGAATCCGGAATTCCGTTTCTTCTTGGATACAGCTGGGAGCGTCCTGGTCACGACACTTTTCCCGCGCCCACTCGCAATAAGCCCAGGATCTTTCTTCTTCTCGAATGCTTCCTCGACAGCCCCTACGATTTTCGCTCTTTTCTCGGTCGCAATCTTGTGATGAAGACGGGCGCCAGCCAGTGACTGCAATTTCTCGGCTTGCTCATCCATGGTCTTGTGAATGCCAAAGATATTGTAAAAGCCGGAATTCTCGAGAATCATCGGACGATCATCATGCATGATCCAGCTCAAGCGCTTGTGCAATGTTGAGGGTGAAACCGGTTTGACCAGGACATGATGCGCTCCTGCCCTCAGGGCCTTGTCCACCAATGGCCGCGTTCCATGAGCTGTAACAAAGAGAATCGGAACATAACAAAGCGGCTCCATGTGACGATGGCGCACCAGACGCAAAAATTGGAATCCGGAGGTGGGTTCCATGCGCCAATCTGTGAGAATCACATTGGGCGGTTCTGCAAGACAGGCTTCCAGTGCATCGTCTGCCGAATCAAAGACACGCACACGCGCAACTTTGAAGCTAAGGAGAATCGATCGGAGAATCGTTTGCATAGGCTTGCTGTCTTCAACGACAACAGCGTCGATATCCTCCATTTCAAGCCCAAAGGCAGCGTGATGTTTCATGAATTGCGAGCCTTTTCCCTATCCTGCTCGCACTAAACCAGACCCGGCTTAAACCCGGTTGAAATCCACTCGCGCCATTTTCTTCAAATTGTCATTAAATGCTGTGTAATTTCATCCACAGGTTCGATCAAAACGGTCTCTCCTCTGCATAAACCGGAAAGCAAGCACTTATTTTCCTTAGGCTAGGCTCTCCCCACTCCACTCCCCACTATCCACATAGACCCACAATATTTTGGGTCCAGCTACCATCTCGGCACAATCTGTTGTCATTCCAGCCTTGACCTTAAGAATTCATTTACATTAATTTCCAATCATAGCGATGTGCGTAGTCGGGAGCCTCACCAGGCGCTCCGGTCATCCAAAACGATCAGTATCCGCGTACCGCTTCCGGGCTTTGTCACAAGAACGGGAGACGGGTTTTTGTGTGCTGATTTTCAATGAGCACATCATGACAAACCTGTTGATGAACACTATATATAGTGGATCGTTAACCTACATACGCTACATACAGCCGCAAAGCCTGTAAGATATAGGCAACATTCGGTGAAAGAGGCTGGCGGAAGCGCCTCATCGAATGAAATGCGGACTTAGTGCCGGTTCTGGGCGAACCGGTTGGGGACACAAGGGGACTTATAGAATGCGGATCGAGCGGCGCTATACTAAGGATGGGCAATCGCCTTATGCCGAGATAGAGTTTCGGACAGCAACAAGTGAAATCCGCAACCCGGACGGATCCATTGTGTTCCGGCTGGCCGATATTCAGGTCCCGGCTCAATTCTCCCAGGTTGCATCGGACATTCTGGCACAGAAGTATTTTCGAAAAGCTGGCGTCCCCGCGAAGCTGAAGCCGGTAGAAGAAAACACTGTCCCTTCCTGGCTTTGGCGCAGCGAAGCAGATGAAACAGCCCTCGAATCGCTCCCCGAAGACGAACGCTACGGCTCGGAAATCGACGGTCGCCAGGTATTCGATCGTCTGGCAGGCACCTGGACCTACTGGGGCTGGAAAGGCGGCTATTTCGAATCGGAAGCTGACGCCCACGCATTTTATGACGAACTCCGCTACATGCTGGCGACCCAGAAGGTGGCGCCCAACTCCCCACAGTGGTTCAACACCGGTCTTCATTGGGCGTATGGCATTGATGGTCCAAGCCAGGGTCATTTCTATGTCGACTTCCAGACCGGCAAACTAACCAAGTCCAAAACAGCTTACGAGCATCCCCAGCCGCACGCCTGTTTCATCCAGTCTGTCGGCGACGATCTGGTGAACGAAGGCGGCATCATGGACCTATGGGTTCGTGAAGCACGTCTCTTCAAATACGGTTCGGGAACCGGTTCAAACTTTTCGCATGTCCGTTCCCAGGGAGAAAAACTCTCCGGCGGCGGCAAGTCCTCCGGCCTGATGAGTTTCCTGAAGATTGGTGACCGTGCGGCCGGGGCCATCAAATCCGGGGGCACCACGCGTCGTGCTGCCAAAATGGTCGTGGTCGATGTCGATCACCCGGACATCGAGGAATACATAAACTGGAAGGTCAAGGAAGAGCAGAAAGTCGCCGCGCTGGTCACCGGTTCCAAGATCTGCCAGAAGCACCTGACTGCAATCATGCGCGCCTGCGTCAACTGCGAAGCTGACAATGGCGACTGCTTTGATCCTGCCAAGAACCCGGCCTTGAAGCGCGAAATTCGCGCCGCGAAAAAAATGATGGTGCCGGAGAACTACGTCCAGCGCGTTATCCAGTTTGCCAAACAGGGCTTCACCAAGGTCGAATTCCCGACATTCGATACGGATTGGGATTCAGAAGCCTATCTGACCGTTGCCGGGCAGAATTCCAATAATTCCGTTCGTGTTACCGATGGCTTCCTGAACGCTGTTGTCGACGACAGCACCTGGGACCTGACAGCCCGCCGTACTGGCGACACACTCAAGACAGTCAAGGCCAAGGAACTGTGGGAACAGATCGGTTACGCAGCCTGGGCATCGGCTGATCCCGGACTGCAGTACCATTCCACCATCAATGATTGGCACACTTGCCTTGCCGACGGCGAGATCCGCGCCTCCAATCCTTGCTCTGAATACATGTTCCTGGACGACACGGCCTGTAACCTGGCGTCCCTGAACCTGATGCAGTTCCGGAAAGAGGATCGCTCATTCGATATCGACAATTATGAACATGCTGTCCGTCTCTGGACCATAGTTCTTGAAATCTCGGTGTTGATGGCGCAGTTCCCATCCAAGGAAATTGCAGAACTCTCCTACAAGTTCAGAACACTCGGTCTTGGCTACGCCAATATTGGCGGGCTGCTGATGACCTCCGGCATTTCGTATGACTCTACAGAAGGCCGCGCCCTGTGTGGCGCCCTGACCGCCGTCATGACCGGTGTTTCCTATGCAACTTCAGCGGAAATGGCTGGCGAACTCGGGTCCTTCCCGGGTTACAAGAAAAACGCCAAGCACATGCTGAAAGTCATCCGCAACCACCGCCGCGCAGCTTATGGCGAGACGGAAGGTTACGAAGGCCTAAAAACCAACCCCGTCGCGCTGGACCATGCCTCGTGCCCGGATCAGGTGATCGTTGAGCGGGCGCAGAAAGCCTGGGACCGTGCACTGGAGCTCGGGCAGAAGAACGGTTTCCGCAACGCGCAATCTACGGTGATCGCGCCAACCGGCACCATCGGTCTGGTAATGGACTGCGACACGACAGGAATTGAACCGGATTTCGCTCTGGTAAAATTCAAGAAACTTGCCGGTGGCGGTTACTTCAAGATCATCAACCGTGCCGTACCCGAAGCGTTGCGTGTGATCGGATATTCGGAAAGCGAAATTGGCGAGATCGAAGCTTATGCGGTTGGCCACGGATCCATTGATCAGGCACCGGCGATCAATCCCGCTACGCTCACGTCCAAAGGGTTCACCGAGGAAAGCCTGGGCAAACTGAAAGACGGCATGAAGTCGGCCTTCGACGTCAAGTTCGTGTTCAACCGCTGGACCCTCGGCGACGCGCAGATGAAAGCGCTCGGCGTCTCTGAAGAGCAGCTTGAAGGTGCGGATTTTGATCTGTTGTCTTTCCTTGGCTTCTCCAAAGCCGATATCGAAGCGGCCAACACGCATGTTTGTGGCGCAATGACGTTGGAAGGTGCTCCTTTCCTGAAGGAAGAGCATTACCCAATTTTTGACTGCGCGAACCCATGCGGCCGTATCGGCAAACGGTTCCTTTCGGTTGAAAGCCACATTCGGATGATGGCTGCTGCCCAGCCGTTCATCTCCGGTGCGATCTCCAAGACGATCAACATGCCGAACGATGCAACTGTTGATGACTGCATGGAAGCTTACATGCTGTCATGGAAACTCGCACTCAAGGCCAATGCGCTCTACCGCGATGGCTCAAAACTGTCTCAACCGCTTAATGCTCAGCTTCTCGCGGACGATGAAGACGAGCAGGAAGATGCGATTGAAGATATCGCAGCCAAACCACAGACGGCACGTGCTGAAGTGGTAGCCGAACGCATCGTCGAACGCATCGTGGAACGCGTCGTTCGCGAACAGGAAAAACTCCCGACACGCCGCAAGGGCTACACCCAGAAGGCAAAAATCGGTGGTCACACTGTGTTCCTGCGGACCGGCGAATATGATGATGGCCGTCTCGGCGAAATCTTCCTTGATATGAACAAGGAAGGCTCGGCATTGCGCGCCTTCATCAACAACTTCGCCATCTCGGTTTCTCTTGGTCTGCAATATGGCGTGCCGCTCGAAGAATATGTCGACGCATTCACCTTCACCAAGTTCGAGCCGGCCGGCATGGTTCAAGGCAACGACGCAATCAAGAATGCGACTTCCATTCTCGATTATGTGTTCCGCGAGCTTGCGGTCTCCTATCTCGGCCGCGATGACCTTGCACATGTACCACCGGAAATCTTCGGCACCTCGGGAGCGAGCAAGGATACAAAAGAGGGCCGTGGCCAGAGTGGACAGGTTGTCTCCCATGGCCTCGTGCGTGGTCAGACTGAACGCTTCCGCCTCGTCCATGGCGCTGACCCTTCCGGCGAAGCAACAGAAGCAATCACGGTTCAGACTGCGAGCACTCCCGCGGCCCAGGTATCAGCTGTAGCGACAGCCTTTGCACGCGGTTCGGAAGCAGCTGCTGCCGTGGAGGTCACAACGGCCCCTGCCCCGCAGGTCACCACAGCAGCCCAGCAAATCGCCCAGGCCCGCATCAAGGGCTACGAAGGCGAAAACTGCGCTGAATGCGGCAACTTCACCATGGTCCGCAACGGTACCTGCCTGAAGTGCGACACCTGCGGAAGCACAAGCGGCTGCAGCTAAGCGAACGCCCTGAGTTTAGCCGGGAGTTCGCCTAGGCTGGCCCAAACTGGCCACAGCGCGGCTCTCGGCGCCCAATAAGGAACCCGCCCTTCGGAAACGATCGGGCGGGTTCATTCGTCGCAACGCCATCTATAACCGGCTTGGGCAGGAAGTGTGAATTCGCTGCACATTCAACGAATGACCGGATTGGGGCCGATACTGTTGAACAAGTCTTTGTTGCGAAGCGGGAAGTTCCTTGTTTCACTCAGGTAAGAGGAAATTGTGGGTGACCCAGCCCCCTGATCCGGACCGTTCAAGCGCAGGATCCGTTCACGTTGTGCTCTGTTACCCAACCCTCTGCCGGTGCGGGATAGAATTCTCCGCCTTTTGTCAGCTCGACGGGCGAACAACCACCTGGGAAGTGCGACTGGATCTATCGGGTCCCGAACGTCTCTCGCTCAACCGGACACGTGTCCTGCTGTACTTGGCCCCGCCCGGCCTTCTTCGCCCGGTAGCAGGCAGCATCCGCCCTGGCTAGCGCATCCGCCGGTGTGTCGCCGGTACCAAGCTGCGTCAGCCCGACGCTTGCACCGACCTTGATTGCAGATCCTTCTACGTCAAGAGACGCGACGCCGTCCACGATCGCCTTGCTAATGCTGCTGGCAGGTCTTGTTGGTGTGTCTGGGACAAGCACCACAAATTCGTCTCCGCCGCAGCGCGCGCAGCAGGCACCGCTGGGGGCAACATCTCGTATCAAACCCGCGATCCTGCAGAGCAACCGGTCTCCGGCAGCATGTCCCAAGGTGTCGTTTACAGGTTTGAAGCGGTCGAGGTCGATGAAGAGAAGATAATGCGGTGCTGCGGACTGAATGGCCTCTTCGAGAACCCTCTCCAGTTTGGTGCGGTTGGCCAGCCCCGTCAGACTGTCATGGTTTGCTGCATGAGCCAGTTGCCGCTGTAGCTTCCGGCTGTCGGCGACATCATGAAGCACGACCACCGCGCCCATGCGCCCGCGTTCAGGAATGTCAATAGCCGATACGGAACAGCGCACTTCGCGGCGTTCTCCTGTGCGGGACCACAGGACGGCATCGTTGCCAGCGACCTGTTGCGTACCTTGTGCGAGACAGGCTTCGACAAGCGTCTTGATGAGGGGCATCTTTGGAGCTTGCAGATCAAGAATTTCCGCGGCTGGTCGCCCGAGCGCGTCGGCCGATACCCACCCGGTCCACTGCTGCGCAGCATCGTTCAGGTAGGTGACGAGACCCTCTGCATCGACGGTCACCGTCGCATCAGAAATAGCACCCAGTGTAATGCGCCAGCGTTCCTCTTCAGCGGCGAGCTGCGCTTCCACGTTTTTCAAGCGGGTGATGTCGGTATCGGTTCCGATTGTCCGGGTGACATTGCCATCGGCGTCCCACTCGATCGGTTGTCCGCGGCTGAGTATCCAGACATAATGACCGTCTCGATGTCGCTCGCGATACTCGATCGTGTCAAAGCCGTTCTCACCACGGTTCTGCTTGTTGATCACCTGCCGAATGCGGTCGTGGTCGTCTTGGTGCAACCGTGACAGCCAGGCTTCTTGGCAGTCGTCGACCGGTTCATCCGGTCCTAGCCCGCGCAGCTCTCTCCACATCGGTGAATAGAACATTTCATCGCTTGTGCCGTCGTGATCCCAGACACCCTGCCGCGCCGCATTTAGGGCAAACGACCAGCGGCTTTCGCTGCGCTGAAGCGCAGATTCAGCCCGCTTCAGCTCATCGATTTCGATGAACTGAACAACGAGCTGGGCTGCACGCTGCTCCTCGTCAGGCCTCAGCACCGAAACTGCAAGTGAAATCCATACTTTTCGACCGCTCCGGTTGTAACACAGGTGCTCACCTCTATAGGAATCCAGTGCTCCACTTTTGAGATCAGAAAGGACGCGACTCAGGCCGTTTTCCTCCGATGCCAGAATGTCGTCCAGACGAGAGACCACGCTTGATCCGTTCGAAAACTGGAAAATTTTATTCGCTGCAGCGTTGGCAAAAAGAAGCTGGCCATCCAGAGTCGTGATCACCATGCAGATCGCCGCCCCGTCCAGAATCTTACGCAAGTATGCGCTGTCGTTGCCGCATGGAAACGAATCTGTAAGTTCCAGATTGACTGACTTCTTCATGAGAAAATCATCTCACGAGGACGTTAACAATTTTAGGAAAGACCGATCGAGGTTATGGAACCGACCAGCGGAGCTTCGGCAAACTCGGGACACATCAAAACGACGGTCACCAGCTTTTGGATTGCGAGAATAACCATTACGAGCAGCAGTTTCCGGGATTGCACCATGAAGCCGCGAGCGTCCTTTCTGAAGGCGCAATGTGGACATTCGCCACGATGAGCACCGATGCCGGCTCCGGGCCGGAGACAACAACACACCAGCTGCACATGAATGTCCGCTTTCCTACCAGCTGTAGCCAAACCCGACCGTCTACCCCAGGTTCCGTGCCGGGAAGAGAAAATCCGCGCTCGCTATGAGCGCGGTGGTCTCTTCATCCGAAAAGCGGTCGTTAAAGCCGACCGTGGAATGGTATTCGACAATTTCAAACTGAACTGCCTGCCAAAACAGTGTCTCGTTTTCAGCAAGGAGCACTTCGTTTCCGCTTTACCCTATTTGCCGGACTGGATCGGGAATACTTACGCTCAGGATCTGGGACCAGGACCAATTAAGTAGCTTGCGTTATTTCGCGATTTGGTACGCCAATTATCATTTTTTGCAGAACACAATCATTCGCCATTAAGTGCAAGGATACAGACAAAAACCCATCCTCCGGGTTAAGGCAGCCAAGAAGATCCAGCTGATGTACTCACCAAAAAGCGGCTCTTCCTTTCATGAGCGCTGCTTCAAATTGAAAACACGATGCAATCCAGTTTCATGGCGAACAAAAGTCGTCCGATCGTCGTCATAGTGCGATTGACCGCTACAGACCGATGTGGCTGTCGTTAATCAAGCTTAAATTGAGGTGTTGATCTGGTTTCAATTCGCTGTAAATACGGCCTCTAAAATCACCCATGATCAGCCACATTGGTTGGCTATTCAATTTGCAAGACGCCTTGGAGCACTCCATTTGACCATTACCCATCTTGTCACCCACTCTGGTGGCTTCCATGCAGATGAATTGCTGTCCTCTGTTGTGCTCACACGGCTCTTTCCTCAGGCCAGGCTGAAACGCACACGCGAACGGCAATGGCTCATGCCTGCGGCTGACAAGATCATCTTCGATGTCGGAGGCAATTATGATGCCGAAGCACAGATTTTCGACCACCATCAGAGGCCCGGGCCGCTGCGTGAAGATGGTCAACCGTTCAGCTCTTTTGGGTTGATCTGGGCACACTATGGACGGAAATATCTGGCGCAGATGGACGTGCCGACGCATGACATCGAAGCCATCCACACAGCTTTTGACACGAAGTTCGTGCTCCCTATCGATCTCCTGGACAACGGCGCGATCGAGCCGTCTATTGCGGGGCCACTGTCGAATTTGACTTTGCCGGCCCTTATAGGAAGCTTGAAACCGGTCTTTGACGACACCTCGCCAACGGCTGATGATGACGCTTTTTTTGCCGCCCTCCCCATTGCCCGTAGTTTTGTTGAAGCCTTTGTCCGCAACCTCGCCGCAAAGGCGCGTTCGCAGAGCATCGTGTTGGACGCTATCGCCAAGGCAGGCACATCGCCCATCCTGGAGTTGCCCATGGGCATGCCGTACCGCTCTGCACTCGACACGGCGGAGGCCGATCACATTGTGTTCGTGGTCAATCCGCGTGGAGATGACTGGACGCTCAATGGTATCAAACTGTCGAGTGACACTTTTGATCAACGCGCTGACCTGCCCGCCGCATGGGCGGGTCTGACAGACACGGCACTGGAGGACGCGAGCGGTGTCAAAGGCGCCAAGTTTTGCCACAACGCCCGTTTTATCGCCGTTGCCAATTCACGCGAGGCGATCTTGAAAATGGCAGAACGTGCGGTGAAAGACATTCAATAGGAGCTATTTCTGTCGTAGCCAAGAATGACCACCCATCTGCCCAACGCAGAAGCGGTCATTGGCTGCGACACAGAATTCCACCTGTGGTTCGTGCGCGCCATAATCGCCCACCACCACCGGGTGGCGATAGCATTTTCCGGCCCAATTTCCGCATCAAAGACCTATTCGTTCAGCGCCTGCTTTGTGTCTTGTGCGCTTCAAGCGCCGGATCTCCATTTTTGCCAAAAAGCTGTGGTTCGTTGAGGCACGAACAATGGATCATGACCGGCTGAGAACCTGCGTTCGTTTTCTGCGCCAACCTGAACGCAATTTCCGAGCAATTGTCGACGTCTTTGATGGAGAATTTGGTCATCGTGCTCAGAGTTTGAGATGCCGAAATCAGCAATCGAATTCGATAACCGGGTCAACTGGACGCCCGGTGAAGCACGTGTCAAGATCAGTCAAGCAGCACATATTCCTAAGATTTTCTCGCGCATGTAGCGTCGAAAGAGCTGGAAGTTGACTGATGAACAATGTGTGCAGACCCTCAAGAACGCGTTCTTTTCCAGTCGCTCAGGACAATGGCCCCTTTGCGCGGGTCCACTGCCTGGCCGTACGCCGAATGGTCAAATTATGTAGCCTCCTCCTGGCTGTGTTCGCCCTGCAGGTTTCTCATAGCCGCGCCGAGCCAGAATTTGTCGTCGGTGCGAAAGGTCAAGCCGACTATCCTCAGTTAGAGAGAATTTCATCGATTTCGACACCAGAGCGAAGTGCAGCTGGCTTTTTTGTTCTCTTTTCCGTAACGCGTGATATCTGCCTGAAACTGGAGAATGGAAACAATGATCTTGCTGCTCTCGCGCCCAAGAACTTTTCTATTGCACGCGGCGACTTTCACTCATTCGGTTTTGAGGGCAAACAGAAAAACGCCTGGTGGGCCATCTCAGTAACCGGAGATGGCGAGAAGGATGACGTTGGTAATCATCCCTACTGGTACGTCGATTACGACAAGACTGGGCGGCCGGTTGAATGCACCATGAACTGGGTTGTCAATGCAGCGGGCGTTGACGAAAGCGAGCGCCAACAAATTGTCAATTGGCTCTATATAGGCGCACCACAGCTCTTCAAATCCATATTGATTGAGCCAAGATTTGCCGGGCTGCACTCGCCGATGAGACCCGACTTAATCAAACTGCTACGGCCGTGCCCTGATGACTGGTGTCAGGTAACAATCAATCCTCTCATGACCAGTGATAATTGGCATATATCCGTAACCATTCAGTTGATCGGGGCAAAACGTTAGATCCGAGCAGCAGGTCGAAAGCCTTCCAACTAAACCACGACCCGCTTGCGTCGGCGGGGTTTTGGCATGCGTTTTCTTATACTGACGTACGATGTCCTCCGTGATCGCAGCGTTTGCGGGTGAAACTACCCGTTGTACCAAAAATTGCACGCTGAGCAGCGTTTCTTCAGCGGTAGAAATTCCAGCGGAACCTTTTGAGACGCCTGACCATTCATCAGGCGCATTAGATCACTGACCGGCGGTTTTGGTGTGATCGAGCCTGGATCACGATCCAACGATATCATCAGCCATATGGACTGGTTCCCGACCATTGCTTCCGCGTTGGGAGACACCGACCTGAAAGAAAGATTGCTGGAAGGGCCGCAATTTGGTGAAGACAACACCAAGGTGCATCTGGACGGATATGACTTTCTTCCTCGCTGGAAAGGAGAAACGGATGAGCCACCTCGAAAGGAATTCTTCTATTTCTCTGACACCGGCGACCTTCTGAACTTACGCTATAATCGCTGGAAGATCGTTTTTGCCGAACAGCGGGCACACGGCATCGACGTTTGGCAGGATCCGTTTACACAACTCCGCTTGCCAAAAATCTTTGACCTTCTTGCCGATCCTTTCGAAATTGGCGATGTCGAGGCAATTGGCTACCAGGAGTGGAGATTGAATCGCCTATTCCTACTGGTACCGGCGCAAGCATTTGTCGGAAATTTCCTGAAGACGTTTGTTGAATACCCGCCACGGCAGGAACCGGGCAGTTTCTCACTGGACCAGGTGCTGCGGCAACTTCAGGCAGGTGGGAATAGCACAAACTGAGCAATCTGGAAGGCAACGACTGTTGCCTTCCTCAGAATGCGCGAGAGTTCATTCGGTCTGATCCAATCTGGTCACTGCGTCACTCTCGTCACCCAGCAAAAACCGCCTGTCGGAAACGATTGGCGGTTTTTGATTTCTAGAACGGCGAACTTGCCTTAATGCGAGCCGACCTCTGATATCGGCTCGCATTTTTTTGATTTAAAACTTCAGTCTGGAAGCAAGTCCCCTGATCCTCCAAGCTCTTCCGGCAAATTGGCGAATTTGGGTAAGCCGTCGGGTATCGACAGGACCTTTTCGCAATAGTGCACATGAAGCCCCGGGGCAAAGGTCAGATCCGGCAGCATCGCGGAATATACGTCAACCAGTCCCATGCCTGGATGGTCAGTCATCAGATGGCCGCCACACAAAGTGCAAAACTTGCGGTGACTGTTTTCGGTTTTCTGGAACTCACCAACGTGTTCAGCACCAGCCGTGATCCTCAGACTGTCAGGATTCCACAGGGTAAAACCGTTGACAGGAGACGCCGACCACGATCTGCAGCTGTCGCAGTGGCAATATCCCATTCCTTCAGGTTTTCCCGCTACGGAGAACTTCACGGCCCCGCAAAAGCACTGGCCTTTGTAGACTTGCTCTAACATCTGTTGTCTCCCTCTTTCCCTGTGCTGTGGTCAGTTTGAAAACACGAGTGGCAGCATCGCCAGGCTTTTGACGACCAAGTTGAAGGTATTCGAGCGGCCTAGTCGGCCGAAGGTTGTTGCGAACAGCGGCCAATGTTGTGCCGCGCTCTGCAAACTAACTCACGCATCTGGTGCAGTGTGTCTGCGACGGTTTCTCAGGGCTCCGTCAAAGCCGCGCACTGTGACCTTTACCTGTCGTCTCGAACCAACGGTCGTCGCGAAGATGACTTTTCCTAAAACTTACCGTTTACAGAAACACCGAGGTCAAAACGATCGAGCCCGGCCCTCAACTCCGATGAGCAACTCAAAGCAAGATTGAAACTCCAAGATCGCGGCTCTTCGCAGCGAAAGTTTCATGTCGCTGAATATAACGCGTCAAACCGCCAGGTGAAAAGCATTTTCCCAACCAAATTGAGTTTCGAGTCGCCTGTTTGGCGCGTCACCCGCGAACAAAACACGGACTGGGCGTTGACCGGACAACAATCTTGGCCTGACAACACTCAAGCAATAAATTTGTAAATAGTAACTTCTATTTAATCGATTTAATCTGTTGTTTTAAAACATCTTTCAAATATTTATGCCTCTAAACAAATTCAAAAAATTGGTTATATTTGTCCTGTAAAATCTACTTATGCTGAAGAATTTCACCCCAGGGGACTTGCAAAAAACGAACTAATATATTAATACATCAACCACTGGAGAGAGAGGCTCTCTAGGTCCATCTGGGAGGACACCCTATGAAATTTATCAAGGCCGCATTGCTGGCAACAACTGTCTCCACTATTGCAAGCGTGGCACAGGCGGAAACGCTGAACATCCAGACATCATTCAATGCAGGTGATTTTTCCACCAAGTACATCACAGAGAATTGGCTGCCCAAAATCGCTGAGATGACTGAAGGACGTATCGAAATCGTCCTTATCTCGAACGGCGCCGTTGTTCCTGCGAGAGAGACACCACCTGCCGTGGCAGCAGGCGTTCTCGACGGCGACTACACTGCCGTCAGCTATTTTTCTGGTCTGGAGCCGGCCTTCGCCATCATGGGTGATCTGATTTCCGGCTACGACACGCCCCAACAGATGCTCGGCTTCTGCAAGGACGGCGGCGGCGAAGCAATGCTGCAACAAGCGGTCGACTCCGTGACCGACGGCGAAGTTACCGTCGTAGCCTGTGGTCCATATTCTCGCGAAGCACTCGCAGCCCGCACACCAATCCGGACTTATGAAGACCTTGAAGGCAAGAAAATCCGTTCTCCTGAAGGATTGGCTGCGGCAGTCTTCTCAGCGGCTGGTGCTTCACCTGTCTCAATACCTTTCTCAGAAGTTTTTGGCGCACTTGAAAAAGGCATCGTCGATGCAGCGGATGCCTCCGCATACGTCAACAATGACGCGACGGGCCTTCAGGATGTTGCACCCTACCCGCTTTACCCGGGCATTCACTCCATGCCGTCTCTGCAGTTCACATTGAACACAGAGAAGTGGAACGAACTCTCTGCCGAGGACCAGAAAACCCTGCGCAATTGGTGGTACGACGCCATGTTTGCCATGGCTGAGGAAGTTTCCAAACTCGATCAGAAACTCGCAGCGCGCGACGCCGCCAGTGAAGACATCGAGGTAATCGACTGGGCCCAGGCCGACCGCGACAAACTCCGTGTTGTTGCTCGTGAGCAGTGGGAGGAATTTGCCAAAAAATCCGGGCTCGCCCAAGAAGCTTTGGATGCGCACATTGCTTACATGACCAAAATCGGTCTGTTCAAGTAAGCGCCAACTTCCCCCCGTAGTGCCGCCCTGCTTGTTCGGGGCGGCATCTCTTTCCAATTCTGCTTTCCGGGGAAACGCTATGAAGCGCTTTCTTGGCCTATATGCTGACGTTTTGGACAGCGTCAGCGTCTTTGTTGGTCAGGCCTGTTCCGTCCTGTTTTTCGCCTGTGTTGCCATTTCGGCTCTGGAAGTCGTCTTGCGTTACGGTTTCGATGCGCCGACGCTTTGGTCTACAGAGCTTGTTATGACCCTTTGCGCCAGTGCCTGGGTTCTCTCGGTGGGATATGTCACCGAACGCCACCGTCACATCTCGATCACCATGCTTGAACTCGTTGTAGGCGAGCGTGTGTGGCGCGTATTCCGATTGCTTCAGATGATCGTGGCAACCGGTGCCGTCCTGGTGTTGTCGATGGCCCTTTACCATCCCGCGGCTACAGTTCTTAAGCGCACCGAACATTCCGGCACCGCGCTGAATTCCATGCAGCCGACCTTCCTGAAGGTCCTTCTGTTCGTGGGCTGCATTTTCTACATCCTGCAACTCCTGGCCAACATCGTCCGCTGGTCCCAACGCACCGAAGGAGATGTCACCGGTGGGCATTGAGTTAATTACCCTTTTGATTGTTGTCGCGCTTCTGGCGTTCATGGCCCTTGGAGTGCCTCTGGGCATCACGACGCTGACCGTGTCCCTGGCGACTGCAATCCTCTATTTCGGCGAACGGGCTGGTTTCTTCATCGTGGCCGCCAACGTCGGCGAGGTTCTGCACAAATACGAGCTGATTGCCGTCCCCTTCTTTGTCTTCATGGCCAACGTGCTTGAGCGATCCGGCATTGCAAAATCCATGTTCGATTCCATGGCGATTATGGGGGGACGCTTTCGCGGCTCCGTCGGCGTTCAAACCACATTCGTCGCGGTCCTGCTGGCGGCGATGTCAGGGATCATGGGTGGCGAAATCGTCATGCTTGGCCTGATTGCACTGCCCCAGATGATGCGCCTTGGATATGACCGCAAACTTGCCATCGGCATCATCTGCGCTGCCGGAGCTTTGGCCACCCTCATACCGCCGTCTGTCGTCCTGATCGTCTACGGTCTTGCGGCCCAGGTCTCAATCACCAAGCTCTTCGCGGCTTCCGCTGTGCCAGGGTTGATCCTGGCCTCGCTTTACATCGCCTACATATTGATCCGTGTGCGCCTCAAGCCGGAGATGGCGCCAATCTACGACATTCCGGAGACCGGCCTGCCATTCTTTCAACGTCTGAGGTTCCTGAAAGGGATCGTGTTGCCGGGCCTTTTGATCGGTACTGTTCTGGGCGTTATCTACTCCGGAATTGCCACCGTAACCGAAGCGGCAGCTGTTGGGGCTGTGGGCGCAATTGTCGTCGCCGGTATTCGCAAGGAACTGACCTGGACCATGGCACGTGATGCCATGCGGCAGACCGTCCTGACTGTCGGTTCAATCATCTGGCTCGTGCTGGGCGCTGTGTCTCTTATCGGCATTTACAACCGCATCGGCGGTGGAGAGTTCCTGCGCGGCATACTTACGTCGCTCGATATCGGGCCGATCTGGGTAATCGTGGTGATGATGCTTATCGTCATGGTGCTCGGCACGTTCCTTGAGTGGATCGCCATCATTTTCATTACCGTTCCGATCTTTGCTCCGGTGGTCGTCGACCTGGGTTTCGATCCAGTGTGGTTCGGTGTGCTCTTCGCGATGAACATCCAGATGTACTACCTCTCGCCGCCGTTTGGTCCCGCGTGTTTCTTCCTGAAGTCCGTGGCGCCCAAAGAGGTGCAGCTTCAAGAGATTTTCGTCGCTGTCCTGCCCTTCATCGCGCTGCAAGCGGTCGGCCTCTTCCTTGTCCTGTTTAACCCCGAGCTCGCGCTCTGGCTGCCCTCGATACTCGATTGAGGCGAAAGGAGATGAACATGTCTGACAAAGACCTCACCCGTCAGGAGGAAGAACTCTCGCTCTCGGAATTCGAGGGCGAGGAGCGCCAAGACGGACATGATTTTGGCAACTGGCCCGAATTTGCAGGCCTCCTCTTTACGGTTTTCGTAGCCTGGTTGATTTTCTTTTTTCGTGGATAGTTGAATGAGTAAAAAAACACCCCAGACCCTGCGCTCCGCGCGTTGGTTTGCACCTGACGATTTACGAAGTTTCGGCCATCGTTCACGGATGATGCAGCTTGGCTATGCCGAGGAGGATTTCCGCGACAAACCGGTTATTGGCGTCCTGAACACATGGTCCGAACTCAACACCTGCCACAGCCATTTTCGTGAGCGGGTGCAAGACGTCAAACGCGGCGTTGCGCAAGCGGGAGGATTTGCCGTCGAAATGCCGTCGCTCTCGGTGGATGAAAGTTTCACCAAACCGACTTCAATGCTCTACCGCAACATGCTCGCCATGGAGACCGAAGAAACGATCCGCGCCCACCCACTTGATGGCGTTGTGCTCATGGGCGGTTGCGACAAGACAACACCGGGCCTTGTGATGGGCGCGATCTCGGCTGGCGTGCCGATGATCTACCTGCCTGCCGGTCCCATGTTGCGGGGAAACTATGCAGGCAAGGTTCTTGGCTCCGGTTCGGACGCCTGGAAATACTGGGACGAACGCCGCGCGGGCAACATATCGGACCAGGATTGGCTCGGCGTACAAGGTGGTATCGCACGCTCGGCAGGAACCTGCATGACCATGGGCACCGCCTCCACCATGACAGCGATTGCCGACGCCATGGGGCTGACGCTCCCGGGAGCTTCCTCTATTCCGGCTGTGGACAGCAACCATCAACGCATGTCCGCTGCGTGTGGCCGCCGTATCGTTGAGATGATCTGGGATGACGTGACCCCCGATCAGATCGTGACGAGTGCTGCTTGCCGCAACGCGGCCATCGTTGCCATGGCCACCGGGTGTTCAACCAATGCCGTTGTCCACCTCATCGCCATGGCGCGTCGCGCCGGAGTTGCTCTTACTCTTGAAGACCTCGATGACTTGGGCCGCACGACGCCGCTTCTTGCCAATGTCCGCCCGTCAGGCAAGGACTATCTGATGGAGGATTTCTACTACGCCGGCGGGCTGCGTGCACTGATGAAACAGCTAGAGGATCGTCTGGATTGCACTTGCCTGACAGTAACAGGCAAGACAATGGGCGAAAATCTCGAAGGGGCCGAAGTCTATAATCACGATGTAATCCGTCCGCTCGACAATCCGGTCTATCAGGAAGGTTCTCTGGCAGTTCTCAAGGGTAATTTGTGCCCAACCGGCGCAGTCATCAAACCTGCGGCTTGTGATCCCAAGTTTCATATCCATGAAGGACCCGCACTGGTCTTTGACAGCTATCCGGAGATGAAAGCCGCAATTGACGATAAAAATCTGGATGTCACCGCCGATCATGTGCTGGTGCTGCGCAACGCTGGCCCACTAGGCGGTCCTGGTTTCCCCGAGTGGGGCATGCTGCCAATCCCGAAAGCACTCATAAAACAGGGTCATCGCGACATGTTGCGCATTTCGGACGCACGCATGTCGGGCACTTCATATGGTGCTTGTGTGTTGCATGTCAGCCCAGAGAGCTACGTGGGTGGCCCGCTTGCTTTGCTTAAATCTGGCGACATCATTCGGTTGGACCTGGAAAAGCGTTCGCTCAACATGCTTGTCCCCACTGAAGTATTGGCTGAGCGCCGTAGAGCCTTGAGGCCCCCTGAACCCCGTTATGAACGCGGATACGGCTACATGTTCTCGCGCCATGTCACTCAGGCCGATCAAGGCTGTGACTTCGATTTCCTGCAATCAGATTTCGGCAAAACCGCCGGCGAACCCGATATTTTCTAAAGGCCACCCATGACAGACTACATTCTCTCCGACGAGACACGCGCAAAATTCAAAAAGGTCTCCACGGCATCCATTGCCACTGCCCTGTTCAAACGTGGTCTGCGAAACCAGTTCATTCAGGGTGCCTCTCCTTGCGGACCGCAAAAGGAGAACATGGTCGGCCAGGCATTCACGCTCCGATACATTCCTGCACGCGAAGATCGTAATCCGATCACAGTCTTCCGCAATGCCGACCACCCACAGCGTGTCGCAGTCGAGAGCTGCCCTGAGGGCTGGGTTCTGGTCATGGACGGGCGAAAGGATGCACGGGCAGCCTCTGCCGGCTCAATCCTTGTTACCCGTCTTGCCGTCAGAGGTTGCGCAGGTGTTGTATCCGATGCAGGCTTTCGTGACGTTGAAGGCATTGGCAAGCTCGATATGCCGGCCTATTGCGCCAACGCCTCTGCGCCCACAAACCTAACGCTGCATGAGGCACTCGACATTAACCTGCCGATCTCCTGCGGAGATGCACCAGTCTTTCCCGGTGATGTTCTCGTCGGAGACCGCGACGGTGTAATGGTCATCCCTTCAGAACTCGCAGAAGAAATCTGCGCCGAGTGCAGCGGCATGGAAACCTTCGAGGAATTCGTACTTGAGCAGGTCGAAGCAGGGGCAGAAATCATAGGCCTCTATCCCTGCACCAAAGAAGAAAACCAGAAAAAATACGAAGAGTGGCGCGCGAAAACCGGCCGCTGAACGAACCTAATCAGCGCACTGCTTAACGAGCACACTCCTCCCGAATTACTGCCAAGGATACACTTCCATGACTTTCACGCCTCACGGCAAACATCTCATTGCCGGCCAGTGGATTGCCACAAAGACGACGTTTCAATCCGAGCCTGCCCATGGATTGGCGCATGATTATTCCGTTGGCACTCCAGAACTTGTCGACCAGGCATGCAGAGCCGCCGAAGAAGCTTTCTGGACTTACGGATACTCTTCACGTGAAGATAGGGCGAAATTCCTGAACGCCATCGCTGACGAGATCGAAGCGCGCGCTGAGGCGATCACACAGGTCGGCAGCGAGGAAACCGGTCTTCCCGAGGCCCGCCTTCAGGGCGAGCGCGGACGCACGATGGGCCAACTACGTCTGTTCGCCGAACATATCCTCAAGGGCGATTATCTCGACCGCCGTCACGATGCAGCCCTGCCTGACCGTCAGCCGCTGCCACGGCCTGATATCCGATTGATGCAGCGCCCCGTGGGCCCGGTTGCGGTCTTTGGCGCGTCGAATTTTCCCTTGGCATTCTCGGTGGCAGGAGGCGACACCGCCTCCGCGCTCGCCGCCGGCTGTCCGGTTGTGGTCAAAGGCCACTCCGCGCACCCCGGCACGGGAGAAATCGTCGCCGAAGCTATTGATGCGGCCATAAAGTCATGCGGCGTTCATCCGGGCGTCTTTTCGCTCATCCAGGGCGGTAGGCGCGACGTCGGCCAAAGCCTTGTCCAGCACCCCTTAATCAATGCGGTGGGTTTCACCGGTTCGCTGGCTGGCGGTCGCGCACTCTTTGATCTTTGTGCGCAACGCTCCGAACCAATCCCATTCTTCGGCGAGCTTGGCTCGGTGAACCCGATGTTCTTTCTCCCGGTCGCAATGGCCACACGCGGGGCCCAGATAGCTGAGGGTTGGGCAGCATCATTGACGATGGGCGCCGGTCAATTTTGCACCAATCCAGGCGTCAGCGTGATCATCGACGGACCAGGCACCGAGGCTTTCATGGAAGCAGCAACCAAAGCCCTGGCGCTCATCGGCGCGCAAACCATGCTCACTGACGGGATTGCAGGCGCCTACCGGTCTGGCCGAGAGCGTATCAAAAGCACAGCGGGCGTGCAGGAACTGCTGACATCCTCTTGTGACATGCGCAACGCAACGCCTTACCTCTTTTCAACGACGGGTAAGAGGTGGCTCGAAAATGAGGCACTCGGAGAAGAAGTTTTTGGTCCGCTCGGACTGATCGTACACGTAGAGAACAAGGAAGAAATGCTTTCAGTTGCAAGGTCTCTAACGGGCCAGTTGACGACTACAATCCACATGGACGACGCCGACGCTAGTTTTGCCCAGGCGCTGCTACCAATCCTCGAACGCAAGGCTGGTCGCCTTCTCGCAAATGGCTTCCCGACAGGCGTGGAAGTCTGCGACAGCATGGTTCATGGCGGACCTTACCCTGCCTCCACCAACTTTGGCGCTACGTCTGTTGGCACCATGGCCATTCGGCGCTTCCTGCGCCCTGTGAGCTACCAAAACATTCCGCACAATGTTTTGCCACAAGATTTGCTTTAGAGAATAACCAAATCGCGGGGCAGCAGAGTTTCCATTGGCGACTCGAACTCCCGGATCGGATCAATCCTCTTCAGCTTCGATTCCGGATTTGTCATCCAGAGAGACGAGCGGACTTTGCGACGTGATGACATTGAGATGCAAACGAATGCGCCACAAATGATAGGTCACTCTATAAAGCCATCTGAGCGCATCCAGCCTGATCCAGACAGTTTCGACAGAAACCTTGTCCGACGCGACCTCCATCATGAGCGCATCACGTCGAATTTGGCGTTGGTTTCGAATGAGAATATGAAGCCGTTGCAACTGACGTTCACACGCAGCTGTATTTGTTGGAGTGGTGTGATTCTTCGTCACCGCCTCAAGGATGGCGGCTAGACGTTTCAATCGGTGATCCTGTGAAAGTTCTCTGATCCGCGCGGTCTGATCGCACCGGTAGAGCAACCTACCCAGGTGATCCAGAACATGAAACATACCCTTCATCTGGTTCAACAGGTTCGCGTCTTCCTTTGGAACATCAATTCGGTCGAGAAAGTCCCTTGTCTCCAAAATAGCAGCTTGCAGTGTCTCTCTGCTATGGTCCTCAGCAGCCTCGACAGACACACCGAGTTTGTTACGAAGGTGATCGACAACTGCACTGGAGAGATTGCTGACGGTTTTCCAGGCCAGTAACACCGCTGCATTTGGATCGCGCAAAACCATCGCATCCAATGATCTGGTTAGCGTTGAACCTTTTTCGGGAACAATATTTTCGATCAATCTGGCGAACGGTCGAGCGAATGGCAAAATCAGAACAACCCCCAGAAAATTGAAGAAACTGTGAAATGCAACAAGCGCAATTTGCGCGTTTCCGGTTCCCACCCACGGGGCGACGAAGGCGCTAAACGGCGTAAGAAGAAAGAAAGCCATTCCACCTGTCATGAAGTTGTAGATCACATGAGCGTAGCCTGTCCTTTTAGCCATGGTTCCACCGCCAAGTGTCGCCAAGGCGGCGGTAAACGTGGTCCCGACGTCCATGCCAATCACCAGAGATGCGGCTTGGGGAAAATTTATTGCGCCTGCCCCAAGAGCCGCGAGCGCCGTTACCACCCCTGCACTGGATGATTGCGTCACCAGTGTAATTAACACCCCGGCAAACACGAGCTGCAGCCTGCCGACTATTGTATCGGGTGGAAAATCAACGGGTGTAACGACACCGCTAAAGGCATCAAGTCCGTCTTTCATGCTCTCAATGCCGATGAAAATAAGACAAAACCCTGCAATGGCCTGACCTGCATGTGCGAGATTTCCCCGAACTGTCAGCCTCAAAACCGCCCCAACAAAGACGAAGGGTAACGCGACCTGGCCCAAATCAAGCTTGAAGCCAAGGACCGCAACAATCCAACCGGTCAGGGTAGTGCCGACGTTTGCGCCGAAGATAATTCCAAGTGCCTGAGGAAAAGTGAGTAAACTTGAGGCGACAAACCCCACCGCAGCGACAGTTGTCGCGCTGGACGACTGAATGACGGCTGTTGTCAGCGCGCCCGTTGCTGCTCCTGACACAGGTGTTGAAGTAAAACCTGCCAGCACCCGACGCATTCGGCGACCAGCGATCGCCTTCAACCCATCGGTCAATAACAGCATGCCGATCAGGAACAATCCGACACCGCCAAGAGCAGACAAAAAACTAAAAGTCATAGCCAAAGGCTATCTGATCAAACAAGCACCAGCAAATTGGGACGATTACAGGGTGTCTAAGCGAAACTTCAAAAATTTCGCACCTTCATAGTCTATTTCACTGACAAATATCGCGCCTATCCTTTTGAGCGCGCCGAGGTTTTTGCGAGAAGGCGGCAAGAGGAAAGTGACGAATGGAATTCGCTCATCCGTAACCGCAAAATCGATTGCCTTTTTCGATATGCGAGCGCCAATTCCAAAGCGGTCCGGCTTTAGCACCAGACCGTAATCCCATTCATCGCCCTCTTTCTGGAAGCCACCCCAGCCAACATAATCGCCATTACACAGAATTGCCCAGTGCCCGAGCCCGTCACGTCGCCAGCACTCTTCCTTGGCAGCAACAAACCTGGAAACGGCTTCCTGGTCCCATTGAAAGGTCAGCAGCGGCATGTGTTCTGCCACGCGCGGGTCAGACATATGCGTTGTTAGTTCATCCGGTGAAATTTCCGGCAACCGAACAAATGTGATTTCAGATTTCGGCGAAATGCCCATGTATGTGTTTGCCCTGCAGTTGTTTACCCGGCGAGATGCACGAGATTGCCTTTGACAATCAAGAGGTCGGCGAAACAAAGGCAATCACGATATGGTGGGTCTGCATGAGTGTCGTTTGTTTTACTCCGGCCCAAGCCAGATCGACCCAATTAGGTCAATCAGCTTTAAGGCTGGTCAACATCATCGACACGCCGGGGGGGGCCTACCAGTAACTTCATTCTTTCGTTAAATAATTAACCTTGATTGGAAGACATATTGAAGATGTGACATACATCACTGCATCGACAATGCGTATAAACTCATAATTTCCGTAACGTTAAATGAATTCTGTATGGTTTTTATATATTGCGTACAGAATGTTACAGGAAACGACATCATGAGTATTCAAATCAATATTGGCGACCACGTTAGTCCGAAGGTTGGTTACGTCACTGTTCCTGCAAATCATCGCGCGATGTTCCGCTGGTCACGAACAAGAGCAAAGTCAATTGCCCGCAACATTGCGACCGCAAACACATATTTTACCAGCCTGCCTGGCGGGCGGACACTGACCGCTTTGCTTGGCGATAATACGATCTGGATCAACTACAACGCCACATTCGGATACTATGGAGAGACCAATTTCGTCGGTGGAAAGGAAATTGCCATCGGCAACAAGGCCATCCGTATTGGTAGATGGACCGTTTTGGCCACAATTATCCATGAACTTGCCCATGTGAACGGTGCAACGGGCGCTGGACACGACGCTGAACAAGCCATTTTGGAATGTGGTCTCGGGTCTGCTGCTGAGCGACGAACTGGTGTTGACGATCCAAGAACACCCTATGATCCCAGTATTACCGGTTAAGTAGGATTGGAAATGGATCTGGTTCCTTCAAGATGGCTGGGGCCCGGGAGATGATGATGAAACACGCAATTTTCACCACAGTCGCTGGTCTGGTGGCTCTTGCAGCCACCGCAGGCCAAGCGCAGGCTTGCCGTTGCAAGCAACCTGAAAACGCAATGGTCGCTTACTCCGAAGCTGACCTGGTGGTCTTTGGGAAAGTCGAAGAAATTTCCGGAGACCTGGCAACAAACCAGGGACAAACGGTTCTGTTTCTTTCTGAAGCGACGTGGAAACACCCTCCTGGAAAAACGCTTCAAATCAATAATCGATCCACTTGCGCGGTCGATCTTGAAGTCGGTCAAAACTATCTGTTGTTCTTGCGCAAGCGGCCTGGAAAGATCGGTTTCATGGCCAACAAATGCTATGGAAATCTTGCTGGTGAGGCTGCCAAGAAAACTGCCAAACAACTGCCAAATGTTCAACAGGTCAATGATTAGAACCGTTTCAGACCTCTGAGCTTACAGTCTTGGTGGCGACAATGGCCAATACTCCAATCCAAGCGAATTCCTCTTCGCAAATTTGCGTCTTGCGTCCTCTTTACAATTTCATCTCGGCAAGCCCGCCACAGTCACCTATATATGTTTTCGATAGGTACCCGATCCACAGCCAAGACCTCAGATGACCGCAAAACCACCGCTCTTTCAATTTGATAATTCTTACGCTCGCGAAATGTCCGGTTTCTTTGTCGCCTGGGAGGGCGCGAAGGTTCCTTCACCAGATCTCGTCCTATTCAACCGCTCCCTTGCAGAAGACCTTGGTCTTGATCCAAGTGCGCTCGAAACCCGGGAAGGTGCCGCAATTTTTGCTGGAGTAACGCCACCCGATGGTGCGTCTCCCCTCGCCCAGGTTTACGCAGGTCATCAGTTTGGTGGGTTCTCACCTCAGCTGGGCGACGGCCGCGCCCTCCTGATCGGAGAAGTAATCGACAAACTGGGACACCGCCGGGACATTCAGCTGAAGGGCTCCGGTCCCACCCCCTTTTCGCGCGGAGGCGATGGCAAGGCCGTTATCGGTCCGGTTCTACGTGAATACGTGATTGGCGAAGCCATGCACGCGCTCGGCATTCCAACCACGCGTGCTCTTGCGGCAGTCACCACCGGTGAAAACATATTTCGCGAAGGACCCAAACCTGGTGCTGTTCTGGCACGGGTTGCCTCCAGTCATCTCAGGGTCGGGACTTTCCAGTTTTTTGCAGCCCGTAGCGACACTGAAAAAGTTCGCCAGCTCGCCGATTACGCTATCGCGCGTCATGACCCGGACCTGGCTCAGGAAAGCGATCGTTACATCAAATTCTTCGCTCGAGTATTGGAACGTCAGGCTGCGCTTGTCGCCAACTGGGTTCTTGTTGGATTTGTCCATGGTGTGATGAATACGGACAACACCACGATTTCCGGCGAAACCATCGACTACGGCCCCTGTGCCTTTATCGATGCTTACGACCCTGCGGCGGTTTTCAGTTCCATCGATCACGGCGGCCGGTATGCGTTTGGGCGCCAGCCGATGATTGCGCAATGGAACCTTGCGCGGCTGGCGGAAACCCTGCTTGCGTTGATCTGTCCGGGCGACCTCGACAAGGCGGTTGAGCTGGTCAGCACCGAACTCGGCCATTTCCCGGACTTCTACCGGAAACACTGGTTGGTGGGTATGCGTGCAAAACTTGGCCTTCAAACCGAAGATGAAAACGACCAGGCATTCTTCGAGGTGCTGCTGACAACCATGCACGAGCAGAAGGTTGATTACACCCTGCTGTTCCGACACCTCGGCGAAGCAGCATCGGGAAATGCCGACAAAGCCCGCGCCCTCTTCAACGAAACCAAGGCTTTCGATGATTGGTCGCTGCAATGGCAGAACCGGTTGGCCAAGGAAGGTGCCAACGCTGCCCTGGTCAAAGCAGACATGGATCGTGTGAACCCCATCTACATTCCCCGCAACCACAAGGTCGAAGAAGCGCTGACAGCGGCAGAGGTCGGAGATTACATGCCAACCAAGCGCCTTCTGGAAGTGTTAAGTTCGCCCTTTGAAGAGCGGGTAGGTCTTGAGGACTATGCCGGTCCCGCTCCTGCCGACCTCGGGCCCTACAGAACCTTTTGCGGTACCTAGTGGGAATGGTCTCATCAAATTTTTAACTTCAATTTCGAACCAACTGTTCCACTAGAAAATCCATTTCCTGTTCCAGCGTCTCCCCTGAGAGGCTTACAAAACGTCCCTCTAGGCTAATCGCCACAAGCCCGTGAACGGCGGCAAAGCACGTGCGTGTGCGTATGGTCAGTGTTTCTTCGTTCATGTCAGGGTTCAGAACTTTGAGAGGCGCGGCAATAAAGCCGAGCAACGCAATGTTCTCCTGAATGTGCCAGTCAGGCACCGGTTTTCCCTCAGGCAAGAAATGACCGAACAGGGTCGTCCAGAGGAGCCGGTTGTTGTTGGCGAAATTCAGATAGGTCTGTGCCAGGACTTTCAGAGCCGCAACGGGATCCTCGATGCCTTGCGTCGCCTCCGCCATCGCAGTCTTTATCCGGCCAAGCGTCACTGAATTGACCGCGAGCAGCAACGCATCCTGATCCGTGTAGTGCTTGTAAACGGAACCGACTGAGTACCCTGCTTCGGCGGCAATCTTGCGGATGTTTACCGCTTCCAGCCCTCCCGCCTCCACTGCAGCAATGGCAGCTTCCAATACGCGCCTTTGTGTTTCTTCACTCTTTGCCTTTTGCAGTGCCGTCATCTTGATCGCCTTAACCTTAAAAGTGAACTCAGTTCATTTTTTTCTTGACCTAGCGCGTTTCCTGTGGCTTTGTCAATAGGTGAACATCGTTCACTTTTATATTGGAGGCAAAATGTTCGAGCCGTTCATTACCCAATTGAAGACGCTGCTATTTGCCAGCGCAACAGATCCCGGAGGCCAGCAATCGCTTGCTGTTCTCAACATCAACCTGCGCAATGCAGCCACTTCTGTCCGGGTTGCGCAGGCTGCCCTTGCAAGAGCAAAGGCCGAGCAACAACAGGACAGAAAGAGACTGAAGCAAATTGAGGCATCGATTGAGGATCTGGAAAACAGGGCAAGAAACGCCCTGTTGAAGGGGATCGAATCCCTGGCACTCGAAGCCGCCGAGGCGATCGCTCTCATGGAGGACGAAAAGTCGGCGCTTGAAAATGCTCTGAAGTCCTTTGATCAGGACCTGTCCGCCCTCACAGAAACCTTGCATCGGGCTCAAAGCCGCCTGCGCGCGCTCAAACGCGGCGAACGTACTGCGGAAGTCAGGGACCAGATCCAGAAGGCACAATCACTTGGTGCTGGTGCCGGTCAATCTGCGCTCGCCCAGGCTGAAGACCAGCTGGACGACATCCTGCACCGTCAGGAGCGGGATCAGCTGGCCGACCAGGAATTCGCGGCACTTTCTTCAGCCGACCAGCCCGCAGCCCTGATCGGAAAGCTAGCGGACGCCGGATGCGGCGAACCAGTTCACAGCCGAGCGCAGGATGTTCTTGCGCGGATCAAGGCTGATCCCCCCCTCCTCCTCGAAAAGAGCAAATGAGAAAGGAAATTCCCATGCAAGAGACATCAGTCAAACACTCCCAGAACTGGACCATTTTCACCATGGCCAGCTTTGCAGTCGCCGCCATAATGATGGCGCTCGGCATCTACAACCTGGAAGCCAGTTTCTCTGCAAAGGGCTTTTACACGATGGCTGCCATCATGTTGGTTCACACCGCCGTAACGCTTACCAAAACGCTTCGTGACCGGGATGAATCTGAGAAATTCCACAACCGCCTGGAGGATGCAAAAACCGAAAAGCTGCTGATGGACATCAACAAGCCGGAAGAAGTCTGACCCATTCGAACCAAAAAAGTCGGGCGTTCCACGTATGGACGCCCGAAAGGAGGATCCAATGCACAAGTCCCTCATGAACTCCCGGCGTTTTGCACCCCTGTTCTGGACCCAGTTTTTATCTGCGTTCAACGACAATTTTCTGAAGAATTCTCTTGTTTTTCTGATCTTGTTTCAGGTCGGCGCGAGCGGTGTTGCTTCCGATACCGCCGGGGCACTGATTGCCATGGCGGGCGCAGTGTTTGTCATCCCATTCCTGGCTTTGTCTGCCTTGGGGGGAGAGCTTGCGGACCGATATGACAAGTCACAATTGGCCCGCATCACAAAGCTGGTGGAAATAGGCGGTGCCGGACTGGCAGTTACCGGCATGGCACTTTCTTCTCTCCCGCTTCTTTTCGCTGCACTCTTTGTTTTCGGGGCCATGTCGGCGCTGTTCAGCCCTGTCAAATATGGCCTGCTGCCGGATCATCTTGTAAATGCGGAGCTTCCCAGAGCAAATGCATGGGTGGAAGCCGGAACGTTTCTGGCGATCCTGGGAGGCACGATATCAGCAGGTGTGCTCTTTACATCAAATGCACCGACGCTGGTCTTTGCACCGGTGATGATAGCACTCGCAATTGCCTGTTACCTTTCCAGCCGTCAGATCCCCCTTGCACCTGCCGCAGACCCTGCGCTCAAGGTCAACTGGAACATTCTGTCCTCAACCCGCCACGTGATTGCCGATCTCTTCGCCGAGAAACGCTTGTTTCGGGTCGCCCTGATGAACGCTTGGTTCTGGCTGGTCGGCGCAACGGTTCTCGCTGTCTTGCCATTGATGGTCAAAAACTTGCTGGGTGGCGGAGAATTGGCCGTTACCTATTTCCTCGCCGTTTTCGCAGTCTCCATCGGCATCGGTTCCGCACTTGCAGCCTGGATTTCAGCTGGTCGGGTGATCCTGCTGCCGGCTCCCGTCGGTACATTCTTCCTGGCTCTGTTTTGCCTGGATATCGCGTTGACCATGTCCACCCTGCCTCTGGCCACACCAACGGATAACCTGAGTGATTTTCTTGCACAGACCGGTGTCCTGCGCCTCAGCATCGACATGGCCGGAATGGCAATTTCAGGCGCCTTGCTGGTTATTCCGACATTCACTGCCCTGCAGACCTGGGCAAAACCGGAAAGCCGCGCCCGGCGCATTGCCGCAACCAACGCTCTTGGCGCGGCCATGATGACAATCGGCGGCGTGGCTTTGGCCGGCGCTCAAAAAATCGGCGTGTCGCTCCAGACAATCATGCTGGCGTTGGCTGGTTTGAACGCTCTTGCGTCGGTCATCATGCTGAAGGCCCTCCCGACAAATCCGATGCGTGATGCGATTTCCATTCTCTATCGCGCGATTTTCCGCATGGAAGTAACCGGCCTTGAGAACCTGGAAAAAGCCGGTGATGCACCGATCCTCGCATTGAACCACGTTAGTTATCTCGATGCCGGGCTTGCCCTGACCCTGACCGACAAGACACCGACCTTTGCGGTTGACTACGAAGTCGCACAACGCTGGTGGGTCAAGCCGTTCCTGACACTGGCCAACGCTCTGCCGATCAATCCATCCAAGCCCATGGCGACCCGGTCCCTGATCAAAGTGATCAAATCCGGAGAACCGATGGCGATCTTTCCGGAAGGCAGGCTGACGGTCACAGGGACCTTGATGAAGGTCTATGACGGCGCAGCCATGGTGGCGGACAAAACCGGCGCCATGATTGTTCCGATCCGCATCGATGGTCTTGAAAAGACACCGTTTTCCTATCTCAACCCAAACCAGATCCGCAAACGCCTGTTCCCCAAAGTGAAGGTTACGATCATGGAACCGAAGCAACTCAATCTTCAAGAAGACCTGAAGGGCCGCAAACGCCGGGCAGCTGCAGGCGCGGATCTTTACAAGATCATGTCAGACCTGATGTTTGAAACCAGCCTGGCCGAAAACAAGACCATCCTGGAAAAGGTTATTGAAACAGCCAAGGAGCGCGGTTTATCTGAACTCGCGCTGGAAGATCCGATGTCCGGCAAGCTGAGTTACGGCAAATTGTTGGCAGGAACATCCGTCCTCGGTCGGAAAATCTCAAAGCTGACGGCAGGTGAAGAAACTGTCGGGATCATGCTTCCAAATGCAAATGGATCCGCTGTCACGTTCCTGGCCGCAATCTCTGCAGGAAAAGTTCCTGCCATGATCAACTTCTCAGCCGGACTGGAAAATGTCCTTTCCGCTTGCACGACGGCGAAAGTGAATACGATCCTGTCTTCACGCACATTCATCAAACAGGCCAAGCTTGAAGCCTTGGTTGCCGGGCTCGAGCCACATGTAACTTTTGTTTGGCTGGATGAAATTCGTCAGGACATCACGGTGCTGGACAAAATCCGCGGTCTTGTGAAACGGAAAAAACCAATCGTTCGTCGCAATGCCAGTGATACCGCCGTGATCCTGTTCACGTCAGGTTCTGAAGGCAAACCAAAAGGTGTTGTCCTGACGCACAAGAACATCTTGGCCAACGCCACCCAGGCAGCAGCGCGGATCGACTTCACACCATCCGACAAGGTCTTCAACGTCCTGCCGATGTTCCACTCATTCGGCCTGACGGCTGGCACCATATTGCCGTTGATTTCCGGTGTTCCAACCTTTCTCTATCCCTCCCCCTTGCACTACCGGATCGTCCCTGAGCTGATCTACTCCTCCAACGCCACGATCCTGTTCGGCACGGATACATTCTTGAACGGCTATGCGCGCGTTGCCCACGCCTATGACTTCCGGTCACTGCGCTACTGTTTTGCCGGTGCTGAGCCAGTCAAGCCGTCAACCCGCGAGACCTACATGGAACGCTTCGGATTGCGCGTTCTGGAAGGCTATGGCGTGACAGAAACTGCGCCGGTGATCGCGATCAACACGCCTATGTTCAACAAACCGGGAACCGTCGGCAAGCTGATGCCCGGCATGTCAGCGCGGCTGGAACCAGTTCCTGGTGTCGAGGCAGGTGGCAGGCTGCACGTTTCTGGCCCAAATGTCATGGTTGGATACCTAAAAGCCGACAATCCAGGCGTTATTGAACCACTCGTCGATGGCTGGCACGACACGGGTGACATCGTGGAAATCGATGCAGATGGTTTCATCGCGATCAAGGGCCGGGCGAAACGTTTTGCAAAGATCGGTGGTGAAATGGTCTCACTGGCTGCAGTGGAAGCACTTGCCGGTCAGGTCTGGCCGGAACACCTCTCCGCCGTTGCATCCATCAAGGATCCCCGCAAGGGCGAGAAGCTGATCCTGGTGTCAGAATGCCCCCAAGCCAGCCGCTCGGACTTCATTGATGCGGCAAAGGCCCGCGGTGCCCAGGACCTGATGATCCCGGCGGAAGTCCGAATTGTCGACAAGGTTCCTGTCCTGGGTTCAGGAAAACTGGACTTTGTTGGCGTCGCAAATCTCGTCGCTGGAAAGAGTGATCTTCAGAAAGCGGCATAGTTACGTGCCAACGATTTTGCCCTCCCGGACGCGATCCGGGACCTACATAAACACATAAGGTCCCGGCACTCGAGCCAGAACCAATATTTCCAACAGCAAGTCCCGGCTCAAGGCCGGGACAGCGCCGAGGGGGCGCTCGCTAAGCCCATAAAGCTCTCTCTGCTAGTCAGTTAACTCAAGTCAGCTCATCTTTCGCGGTCCCTATCGCAGCAATAAGCCTGTCCACATCCTCATCAGACGTCGACCAGTTGGACACGCTGATGCGAAAGCCCTGTTTGCCTTGCCAGGTCGCCGGACCGAACCAGGCTTCGCCAGAAGCCTGCACGTTTTCAACGATCCTTGCACATGCGTCTTCTGCACCTGGAAGTGTAACAAATACCTGGTTGAAATGAACGTCATGCGGGACTTCAAACCCCATCGTCTTGAGCTCTCCAGCTATTCTTTTCGCATGAAGGTGGAAGCCGGTTACGAGATCCGAGACGCCATTCCTTCCCAGAGACAGCAAAGCGGCCCAGGTTTCCGCTCCACGTGCCGCGCGACTGAACTCCGGGGCCCGGTTGGCAGGGCTAGGGGTCGTCGCAGGGAGATATTGCGCGCCAATTGCCATGGAGGCCTGCATCTCCTCCGGGTGCCTGCAGAGCGCCAATCCAGCGTCATAAGGCGTGTTGAGCGTCTTGTGGGCATCCACGACCCAACTGTCCGCGCCCTCCAGACCTTCAAGAGGCGCCTTCAGCGCATCAGCCGATCGCGCCCAAAGACCAAAGGCCCCATCAACATGTAACCACGCGCCGGCTTCCTGGCACCTGGCTGTAAGGTCTTTGATCGGATCTGATGCGCCGGTACAGACGTTTCCAGCCTGAGCAAGAACAATTGTCTTCGCGTCCAGTTCCGGCAACACTGCCAGTTTCATGCGTCCCTGATCGTCGACCGCGACCCATTCAATATCGTCGGTGGACAGACCCGCCATTCGAACGGACTTCAATACGGTTGCGTGGATCTCAGCACTGGCGACAATTCGGAGCTGTGGAGCTCCAATCAATCCGGCTCCCCGTTTGTGTCCCAGTCTTGCAAGGAGCGCATCCCTCGCGGTAACCAAAAGCGTCATATTGGCCATCGTTGCGCCGCTTGTGAAAGCACCGGTCGTTCCAACTGGCAATCCCAACAGATCAACAACCCATGATATCGCGATCTCTTCCATACGGATGACGGACGGCCCGGTCAGGCTGTCAGCAACCTGATCCCACGCGGACAATAGGGCACGCGCGGCGGACGCAGCAGGCAGAGCGCCGCCGACCACATATCCAAAATAGCGCCCGCCTGCAGAGGATACCGTTCCCTCGCCCCCAATGGTCTCCATCAGATCGAGCACGGCCTCCACCGCAATTCCCTTGTCGGACAGGCCTGGATCAAGCAAATCAAGACGGGCCGTCTCGGCACAAACCGGCTTGTCATGAAGCTGTTGAAGATATCTGGCGCCGCGCCTGGCACCGCTGGAAAAGGCTTCCGCCTGAAGCTCAAGAGGTTTAGTTTGCATTCTCGTCTCGCGATTCCATATTGAAGAGTTTCTATATAGATGAATATCAATATAGATGTAAAGTCGAATGCCAGCGTCATGTCTGCACTCTCCAGCCCTGTCCGGCTGCAGATCCTTTTGTGGCTTCTCGATCCGCGGCAGCACTTTCCTGAACAAAGAGACGGCGATCTCGTTGACGACGGTGTCTGCGTTGGCTTCATCACCGATAAGGTTGGACTGACCCAGCCGACAGTCAGCTCTCATATGAAAAAACTGTCAGAGTGCGGGCTGGTGACAAGCAGAAGAATCGGAAACTGGATGTTTTACAAACCAGTCAGAGAACAGCTTGTGGTGTTGGGAGAGCAACTGGCAACAGCCGCGCATGCAATACCGGCATCCAGAAAAAACCCATAAGCCAGGCACCAAACCGTCAATTTGTAGCCGCGACATTGTGGTGAACTGACTGGAAATCTTGGCGCTATTTTCCTTGCTCATTGGCGGTATCTGCGACTAGTCTCCGGCAACGGCAAAGCACTGCAGTACCAGTTGCCTTCAAGACAGGAATACCCGGACATGACGCCCTCCGCCTACGATGACAAGAATGTTTTCGCCAAGATCCTGCGTGGTGAACTGCCAAGCCATAGGGTATTCGAAGATGACAAGACTGTGGTGATTATGGATATCATGCCGCGTGGTGACGGGCATGTGCTGGTGGTCCCGAAAGCGGCGTCCCGCAACATCTTCGATATAAAACTCGTCGACCTTAACGCCCTCATGGCGACGGCTCAGAAAATGGCTCACACAGTGGTCAAGGCATTTGACGCCGATGGCACGACCATCCAGCAGTTCTCTGAACCTGCCGGTGGACAGGTGGTGTTTCACACGCATGTGCATGTCATCCCGCGGTTCAACGGTGTTTCCCTGAAACCGCACACCGGTGAAATGGCTGACAATGACCTGCTCGCGGAACAGGCGGCAAAAATCAGGGCGGCATTGGGTTAGGGGCTAGTACCCCACACCTTGTGACGGCTAGGCGATTCCGACCTGAACAGCCGCATCTTCCTGTTCTGTCGCCATATGCTGGTCTTCCTGCAGCACTTTAGTGACTGCAGGGCGCTCAAAATAGCTTTCCGTATAGGCTTTGAATTCGTCGAATTCCGGGACAATGCCGAACATCATGCCCCACCTGAGCCCCATGGCCCAGATGACGTCGACAGCCGTCATTTGCTCGCCCAGCACATAAGGCCCTTTGGCGAGTTGAGCACGCATGTTCTCCATGACGGTATCGAATGTGCCGTAGGGCGACATCGAGTGCGGTGGATCTTCCCGTTTCAGGGCCCGGTCGACAAGCGCAGGCTCAAAACAAGACGCCATATGCACGAACCAGCGCAGATAGGGACCACGGCGCGGATCATCAAGCGCCGGCGTTAGCCCTCTTTCCGGGAACAAGTCAGCCAGATAGAGGTAGATCGCAACCTGTTCTGTGATGACAGCGTCACCGCAGCGAACGGTTGGAACCTTGCCTGTCGGGTTCACTTTCAGAAAATCCGGTTGCCGGTTTTCTCCGATCTTGAAATTCAAGACGTTCAATTTGTAAGGCGCGCCAAGTTCTTCAAGAAGTACGCGTACACCCGTGGCGCGGGTTTGCGGGGCGTAAAAGAGTTCCACTTGCTCTGTCATCTTCGCCTCCTGCGTCAGCTCAAACCGTCTGATCAGACTAGCCTAGCGCATCAAGCAACAGCCAGCCACCAATCAAAAAGGCTTCAGCAGCCAGCACACCCACAAAAACGCGCTGACGTGAGGCAAAGAACGACGCAAAACCAAAGGCTGTCGCGGCAAGCCTGAGCCAAAGGGGTGTCTCGGCCAGGATACCTTCAGGAAACAGGATCAGTTTGGAGATAACGCCTGCGACAAGCGCCGTTGCAACACAGCGCACCCAGATCAGGAGTTCGCCATCTTCACGCAGTTTGCCGCCTGCAAATACCCCAAGCCAGCGCCAGACATCGGTTGCAAGCCAGCCAGCAACCAGGATCATCACGAAGGGCCACCACCAGGTGCCGGCAATCTGATCTTCCATCAGGAAAGCCCCCTACGCACAATGCGAGAGGCGAAATAGGCGATCGTCCCACCAACGAGGCCCGTCCAAAGCAGGTCCAAACCTGGCAGATAGAGGAAGAATAGAGGCCCAAGCACAAGACCGGTAATCATCGCAACCCTGTCCGCATTTAGTCGAGCAGCGCCCCATAGCGAGCACAGAAAATAAACCGGTGTCAGGAGAAACAGCGCCCCTGCAACAATATCCGGCATGCGCTCAACCAGCAGATACGCAGCGCCCGTCATGCAAAAAACAAACGTCGACACCGCACCGCCAAAGCCAATAAAAAACGGAAGCCGCCCCTCCCTTGGAAGGTCCGGCAGGTTCTTCATTGCATAAACCCAGGCCGTCACCGCGACGAAATGCGAAGCAATCAGCAATTGCCAGTTTTTGGTTTTGCCGGGTACCTTGATCAGCGGCATAAGTGCCATCGTCATTGGCATCAAACGCACCGATGCCAATGCAACTGCTATTGCAGCGGGAATGATGCCCATGCCGGAAGAAAGCGCACCGGTCAGAACCACTACGGACGGCAGTGCCCACACGAGGCCTGTCATCGCAAGTGTTTCCAGAAGTGTCAGACCTGTCTCGCGCGCCAGACCTGCATATCCAACAAACGCCGCGGTCAAGATAAACGCAGGTATAGACACAGCTGCCCGGGCCCCACGAAGCATCCAGGCTCGGTCGGGCAAATTCTCGTTAGAAGGAGCACTATCTGATGGAACGTCGCCTGACGGAGACATGATTTTAATCCAAACCGAAAATCGTAAGGACCCCTTATTAATTACTCGAGCTCAAAATTGTCAACGCCAAGCCATCCACGATACACTTGGAATTCGATATTGATGACATGCGACTTTTAGTGGCCCAAGTACCTGCCACCCCACTCTTCGCAGGAGGCATTTCGATTGGCTGACGTGACAAAAGACGACTGGCTGAACCAGTATTTGAAAAGTCTGCGTCTGGCGGATCATGTGTATTCTGACGAAACTGTTCGTTGGGGAGAATTAATTGAGCCAAACAGTGACCCGAGACCACGCCCAACCGCTGAAACGTTACGGATCGCTGTCATTGCCAGTCTGCCAGTCGGCTTTCTTACGCTCAAAACACTGTTGGCCTATGCGAGATGCTTTCCTGCAAGATTGCATATTGTTTGCCTCCTGACCGATGACCCCGAAAACCCTGATGCTAAAATTTCCGCAAAGAAGCGGATCTGGCACCTTTATCCCGACAACGAACGCAAGCTGATAGAGCAGGAAACGGTGAAAACCGCGCTTGAGGCCGGAATTCCAGCCTATACCGGCGACATCAAGCGGGACTGGTTTCGCAATGCCTTGTCAGAGCTTCAGCCTGATGCAGTGCTGTGCTGCGGTTTTGGCCAGCTCGTCGACAGACCGTTCCTGCAAATCCCGAACCTTGGGGTTTACAATTTCCACCCCTCCGATCTCGCGCATGGTTTCGGCGCGGGACCTTCGCCTTATGAGGATTGCGTGTCACGTAACGCGCAGACGGCTTGCTGGACCGTTCATCTGATGAACGAAGAAATCGATGACGGTCACATCGTCGGCTCTTCGCCGCCAATCAATATCCGCCAAGCGGATGGCACCTTCCCGCCTGACCCAAAGGACTATTACAACAAGGTCACCGACGGCCTCGACCACCTGGTCTTCCATACCGTAAATTCCCTCGTCGATTGGCACCAGAGCGGGCAAACAGCTCCCATTTCCAAAATCGAATATGAGAGCCTGTTTACCGACGCAATCAAAACCCGGATGCTGGAACCAATCAGGGACTTTCCGAAGTATCTGTTCCCCGAACCGTCGCTTTTTTCAGCCGCCGAAGAGAGTTAAACTGACCGCGTCAAACCGCCATCAATCCGGATATTCTGACCCGTAATATACGCGGCTTCCTCACCGGCGAGATAGGAAATCAGGCTGGAGACTTCGTCAGAACGACCATAGCGACCCATCGGTATGCGATCCCGCCGATCTTCCTTTTCCGGTAAGCTGTCGATGAAACCCGGCAGGATGTTGTTCATACGTACATTCTGGCCTGCAAACTTGTCTGAAAAGAGCTTCGTAAAGCTGGCAAGCCCTGCTCGGAATACACCAGAGGTAGGAAACAGCGGGTCCGGCTCGAAGGTGGCAAAGGTGGAAATATTGATAATGGCCCCACCTCCCTGCCTGGTCATGACAGGCGCCACAAGCCGGCTCGGTCGAATAACATTCATCAGGTAATAGTCCATCCCCAGATGCCAGTCCTCATCGGAAATCTCGAGGATGTCACCCTTTGGGCCATGCCCTGCCGAATTGATCAAAACATCTATTCTTCCAAGAGTTTCGAGTGATTTGTCTACGAACTGCTTTAAGTCTTCCAAGATGAGATTTGAGCCGGTGCACCCGACACCTCCAAGCTCCTCAGCCAGCGCCTGGCCTTTTCCAGACGAAGACAGAATTGCCACCCTGAAACCATCGGCAGCCAGCCGGCGAGCGGCCTCAGCTCCCATCCCTGACCCGCCTGCGGTAACGAGTGCAACTTTTTTGTCGGACATCCCAAATCTCCATGCTTCTGTTGATAGGAAGCTAGGAACTGACAGGCTGTTCGGCAAATGATTTTACTGAATGGATTTGATCACGGTCGTGAATAGAAACGCGAAGACAGGGATTTCCAACGGGCAAAAGCATCTAACTAGCAGACGAAAAAATCCCTGCGGCAATAAAACTTTCATAACAAAAAAGCCCCGAAACAAGTCGGGGCTTTTGTGCGTTTTTTTCAATATCAATCGGCCAAAGGCACTTTCGGGACAAGACTCTTCTTGGAGGAGCCACTTTTCCCGCGAGAAGACTTGGTGTCTTTCGCCGCAGCTGCTTTAGCTGCCGGTTTGCGTTTGCGTTTTGGCTTCGGCTTGCTCGCTGCCTTTGCTTTGGTTTTGGGCGGTGCCGCCCTCTCCTCAACGCTCTCAAGCAGCAAGCCTTTTTCGTCCTCTGAAACCGACACTTTGACCATGCCGCCCTTTTTCAGTTTTCCAAAAAGAACTTCATCCGCCAACGGTCGTTTGATGTGCTCCTGGATGATCCGCCCAAGTGGGCGCGCACCCATCCTGTCATCATACCCCTTGGTTGCCAGCCACTTCACGGCATCATCTGTGAGCTCGAATGTCACGTTCCGGTCTGCAAGCTGTACCTCGAGCTGCATGACGAACTTCTCGACCACCTTGTAAACCACTTCAATCGGCAAGTTGCCGAACTGAATAATTGCGTCGAGACGGTTGCGGAATTCAGGCGTAAACAGCTTGTTGATGGCCTCTGTGTCATCCCCTTCCCGCTTCACGCGGTTGAATCCGACCGGCATTTTAGCCATGTCCGCAGCACCAGCATTCGTCGTCATGATCAGGATGACATTCCTGAAATCGACCTGCTTGCCGTTGTGATCGGTCAGTTTGCCATGGTCCATCACCTGCAGAAGGATGTTGAAGAGATCCGGATGAGCCTTTTCGATCTCATCGAGCAGCAAGACACAGTGTGGGTGCTGATCGACACCGTCAGTCAGAAGTCCGCCCTGATCAAACCCGACGTAACCTGGAGGCGCGCCGATCAACCGGGAAACGGTATGGCGCTCCATATACTCAGACATATCGAAACGGATCAGCTCGACACCCATTGAGGACGCAAGCTGTCGCGCAACCTCGGTTTTGCCGACGCCAGTGGGACCAGAGAACAGATAGCTTCCGATCGGCTTGTCTGGCTCACGCAAACCCGCCCGGGCAAGTTTGATCGCGGATGCCAGCGTCTCGATTGCATTGTCCTGACCATACACAACGCGCTTCAGGTCCTTCCCGAGGTTCTCAAGAACTTCTGCGTCATCCTTGGAAACGGATTTCGGCGGGATCCGGGCCATCGTCGCAATGGTGTTTTCGATTTCCTTCACACCGATAGTCTTCCGGCGCCGCGCCTCGGGAACAAGCATTTGCGATGCACCGGTTTCATCCAGCACGTCGATAGCTTTGTCCGGCAATTTCCGGTCAGAGATATACTTCGCCGACAATTCCACTGCCGTTTTTATGGCATCGTTGGTGTAGCGCACCTTGTGAAAATCTTCGAAATAGGGCTTCAGCCCTCTGAGAATGTCGATTGCATCTGGAATGGAGGGCTCATTGACATCGATCTTCTGGAATCGGCGAACCAATGCCCGGTCTTTTTCGAAGAACTGACGGTATTCCTTGTAAGTCGTCGAACCGATACAACGAACTGCGCCTGATGCGAGCGCTGGCTTGAGCAGGTTGGAAGCATCCATTGCCCCGCCAGAAGTCGCGCCAGCCCCGATCACCGTATGGATTTCGTCGATAAACATGACCGCGCCCGGGTAGTCTTCGATTTCCTTGACGACTTGCTTCAAACGTTCTTCAAAATCACCGCGGTACCTGGTCCCCGCCAGCAGCGAGCCCATGTCCAGCGAGAAGATTGTCGCATCTTCCAACACATCCGGTACTTCGCCATTGACGATGCGATGTGCCAGCCCTTCAGCGATAGCCGTTTTGCCAACGCCCGGGTCGCCAACAAAGAGAGGGTTGTTTTTGGATCGGCGGCAGAGGATCTGGATCGTGCGCTGTATCTCGCTGTCCCGGCCGATCAGCGGGTCAATCTTGCCCTTTGTCGCCTTTTCATTGAGATTGACACAATATGCTTCCAGAGCGTCTGTCTTCTGATTGGCTTTCTTGTCGGTCTCCGCACCGGGCAGAATGTCTTCTTCTTCAGCGCCATCGACAGGACGCGCTTCAGACATTCCTGGCCGTTTTGCGATGCCGTGCGATATATAATTGACCGCGTCATAGCGCGTCATATCCTGATCTTGCAGGAAGTAAGCTGCGTGGCTTTCGCGTTCGGCAAAAATCGCAACCAGCACATTGGCACCCGTCACTTCTTCGCGGCCAGATGACTGGACGTGTATGACGGCACGCTGGATTACACGCTGAAACCCTGCAGTCGGCTTGGAATCGTCATCAGTATCTGTGACGAGATTATCCAGCTCGGTCTCAATGTATTCGACAAGATTCCTGCGGATCGTATCCAGATCAACATTGCAGGCCCGCATAACTGCAGCAGCATCCTGATCGTCCAGCAATGCCAGAAGAAGATGCTCAAGCGTTGCGTACTCCTGCTGACGCTCATTGGCGAATGCAAGAGCCTGATGCAGGGCTTTTTCTAGACTACGTGAGAAGGAAGGCACGTGCGTGAGTCCTCACTTTTTTTCCATGACGCATTGCAAAGGATGCTGATGCTTGCGCGCAAAGTCCATCACCTGGGTGACTTTTGTCTCAGCAACTTCGTAGGAGAATATCCCGCACTCCCCGACTCCGTGATGATGAACGTGCAGCATAATACGGGTCGCTTCTTCCCGGTTCTTTTGGAAGAAGTTCTCCACAACGTGGATAACAAACTCCATCGGCGTGTAGTCGTCATTGAGCAGCAGCACGCGATAGAGATTTGGCCGTTTGGTAGCCGTCTTGGTTCTGGTGACGACAACCGTATCGGCGTCGCTGCCATCGTTGCCATCATCAGCACCCGCTGACATTACAGTATCTGTTGCCGTTACCACTCCGACCATCACCAGTTCCTGTGCTCCGGCTCAGGCTGCAATCGCAGCTGATCCGAGGCTTCCACCTGCAGCGCCCTTGGCAACTGTCTTTTTTTATCTTGATAATCCTGCCGCGCCAGCGGCGCTCGCGCAATGGTCGATTTCATCAACATCCCGGTGATTTGTACATTTGAAGCAAATGCACTTCAGATAAACCTGAATGTAGGTTTCTTAAAAGCGATTAAAAGATGGGAAGGTGGCGTAAAACAACGCACTTAACGAAAGGGTGATAGGAACGAAATTTTCGTGCGCAAACCTGTGCATATATGAAAAAACCCGGCTCCAAGGAACCGGGTTTCAAATTCTACGCCGAAGAAAGGCGAATAAGTGGCTCTTATTTGACCATCTTACCCACGACGCTTTCGTAAGGCTTATAAGCGTCCTTGGACATCTCAGTGACCATTTCACCCAGCTTCGTCATTTCACCAACGAAACCTTCGTATGAAGATTTGAGATAATCGGCCTGAGCTTCAAGAGCCTTGTCCATAGACTTGGAAGCTACAAGCTTCTCAACGGCTGCGGAGCTGTCTTCGAAGGATTTCTTCTGGTAGTCAGCGACCTCTGCCGCGATTGCCTGGACATTTTTGCTGACTGAGCCGAATGACTCCATAGCCAATTCAACGTTGTCTTTGCTCAACTTCTGGATTTCTTCAAAGCTGTTCATAATCTAGCTGCCCTTATCGGCGAACCGGCTCTGGATCCCTAGCATTTGCTCACTGGGACCGCCTGTTTCGCGTCGCGTTACCTAACGAGACACTAAATAATGCACTGCACAAAATATGTCAAGATTTTTTTGCACTGCAAAAACAACCATTACGAGAAGTTAATACAAACATTCTAGTGGCTGCTACGTGCGCCAATCGTCAATGATGGGATTCGCCCACGAGATTTATACTCATCCACTAATGTATAAATTCGCCAACCAGGCAATTAATTCGAATCAATTCTCAGAAACAGAACATCGCCAACAATAAATTATTCGACATAAACTATTGATTAACTAACAATTCCAAAATTCGCCAATTACCTCAACAAAATACATGAAAAGAACAAACTCTCGCAGTTAACCATCCATTAACTCTATAAAAAAACTAATTTTTTAAGTGGTTTTTATGCCGACAATTTACACATTCGTAACCGTGATTCCATCAAATACGTCAGAGATTCATGGAGTGCCGGTTTGAATCGCGATGGGGGTCAGGATCCATCCCGGGCAACTCCAGACATGAACCGCGTGACCCAGAACGGGATAGTAATTGTGTTTGGTATGCGTTTTCTTCGCAATTCACGGGCATTTGCCCAGTCGGGCAAGGTCCTCGCCCTTGGCTTTCTTCTGATGAGCGCTCCGGCCGCTGCATTGGCCAACTCAAAATATGCCGGCATTGTGGTAGATGCCAAAACCGGCAAGACCCTTTATGCCTCCTCTGCAGACGCTCACAGGTATCCGGCTTCGCTCACCAAGATCATGACTTTGTATGTCGTCTTCGAAGAGCTTGAAGCTGGTCGGTTGTCATTGAGCTCACGACTTAAAGTGTCCAAATACGCATCCGGACGACCGCCTTCGAAACTCGGTTTGAAGCCTGGCACGACCATCAAGGTGAAAGACGCCATTCTGGCGTTGGTGACGAAGTCAGCAAATGATGTTGCTACAGTTGTCGCCGAAAACATAGGTGGGTCGGAAAAGAAATTCGCCGAACGCATGACGCGTACGGCGCGTCAGCTCGGGATGAAGAAGACTACCTTTCGCAATCCTCACGGGCTGCCGAATTCAGGACAGCGTACTTCAGCCAGAGACATGGCGACACTTGGACGTGCCATCCAGGAGCGTTTTCCGAAATACTACGGTTATTTCAAAACCCGAGCCTACAAATACAAAGGCCGGACATATGGTAACCACAATAAACTCCTGGGCCGCGTAAAGGGCGTTGACGGTATTAAGACCGGTTACATCCGTGCCTCAGGTTTCAATCTTGTTACATCGGTAAACCGCAACGGACGTCACATCGTTGCCGTTGTCATGGGAGGCCGTTCGGGTGCATCCCGCAACGCCCAGATGACAAAACTCATCAATCGGTATCTGCCAAAGGCAAGCCGTGGTCGGAAAACAGCGCCGGTCATAGCCAAACGCAGCATACAGCCGACCTTTGTCGCTGCATCTCTCAAAAATCCGCCGCTGCCATCAGCCAAACCAGGCAGCAAACCCGCCAAGGCAACAGGAGCGCCTATCGTTCTTGCCAGCGCAGCTCCAGTATTGGCAGCAGCCGTACCGGCTCCCACGCCTGCGACTGTACCCGGGTTTGGTGACGCTGTGCCGTTGCCACCCAAGATGGTGAGAGAACGCTTTGACAACACATTCGCGATCGCATCGGCATTGCCGCCGATACCGCGGGGAAGTCCAGCCGGCAACCTAACGACGAATTCGATCTCAAAGACAGCGTTGTTGCAATACGCAAGGTCTGAGGCTGCGCGGCGCGGAATTTTAGGTGGAAGTCCGAAAAGTACGAACACAAACTTCAAAACCGTGATGGTTGACACGATCAAGATCGATCCGATTCCGACCGAAGCCATAAACGCAAAAGTCGTCGATGTCGAAGAAATCCAGACAGCTTCAGTGTCCACAATCCCTACTGCTGCCGATGTCGAGACTAAAAGCGATAGCGTCACTGTTGCCACAAGCGACACACGAGATATCGAACCTGGCTGGCAAATCCAGATCGCCGCAGCTGAAACCGAAGGCCAGGCGATCAAGATGCTAAAAAGTGCAAAGGACAAGACCGGCTCAGCCCTGCGAGGCCGCTCGCCTTATACCGAACCTGTTGATGCCAACGGCAAGACCCTCTATCGGGCCCGGTTTGTTGGTTTCGAAACCAAATCGGCAGCCTGGAAAGCCTGCAGAACCATGAAAAAGGCAAAATACGCCTGCTTCGCCATCTATCAGTAACTGCGTAACGGATGTCCTCAATGTCTTCTGAGAAGCGTGTCTTTAGCCTCGTTGATTTTCGCCGCGAGGAAACCGGAGCCTCCCTGGTCGGGGTGAACCCGCATCATAAGCCTGCGGTGCGCGGCTCTAATTTCCGCGTCCCCGGCATCGGGAGAAAGCCCCAGGATCTGGTAGGCCTCCTCATCTGTCATGGGGCCCGTGCTCGCCGCGCTTCCCTGCCCCTCTGTTCCATCCGCCTGGAAGTGTTCACGCCATCCGGAAAGCCGGCGGTCGAGGTAGGCTTCGACTAATTTGCGGCTTTGCTCGTCCTGGGAGGTTTCCTTCCAGAAAGCATGGAGCTCTTCGTCGCTCAGGTCGCTCAGATAGCGACCTTGAAAACCACCTGCAAGGACAGTTCCGGCCATATCGCCGGAATCATGGTCCAGTTCCATTTCTACCATTGCCGTGCGTACCCTTGAACGTTGTCCCGACGTCTTGCGGGGATTGTAACCACCCGACAAGCGACGAATTCCGGCAAGACCCAACAACGAGATTCCAAATCCGAACGCAGGGATTGCAAGTGCGTACCGCCCACCCAGGGCAAACACCGCAGCAAGGATCAATAGTAGAACGCCACCCAGAATTCTGATGTTTTGGGCAAGCTTTGCCGGATTGGCCTGAACGAAACTACGTCCCGCTGCCAAGAGCACAATCAGCAGAATAATTCCGGTTAGAATGTAGAACATGCGATAGATATTTGCTGGTTTAAAGAGCAGTTCCGGGATACCACGATTGCTGCTTCCTCCGTGCTTTCAGTTGAATCTGTGCAAATAATGTAGACAGCGCCGTTGGCAATTCAATTCCGATTTCAATCAAGACGAGATACTTCACAGCGTTTTCACTTGGCGAAATCGAATTTTACGATCAGCTCATTCAGCCATGTCAACTCGATGTCGTGATTTGCTGTGGTCCGGAAATACCCTCAGTACATAAATTAAACTCAAGAAATTTAGACCGAGAATTACGGCAATCGGAATGGCTTCGTCCTGAATTTCAGCCAGCAGTCCTAGAATGGCGGCAAAAACGACAGCAATTATTCCGCTGATGAATCTGCTGGTGGCAACAAAATATTCCCGCGACTCCTCGCCACTCAACTCTCCCAAGTAAACTGTTTGGGAAACCACGGCAATCTGACCTGCAAGGCCGGCCAACACAAAGACCGGAACGTACAGATAATATTGCGGATCGGGTACAAGCTTATCAATCGCCAGCGCCATGCTGGCGGCGATCATACCTGCAAGGATTGATGAGGTGAAGTTGGTGCCAAGCGACCTCTTGGCAAGCCAAAACAAAATCGGCCCGCTCAAAACAGCTCCCAAACTCATTGCAATGACAAAGGACGCGTATGAGCCGCTCTGATGTTTGTGCAGACTTGCGGCGTGAATCGCATAAAACGGCATAACTTGTGTGACCGAAAGCAAGAGAATGCGCGCGATCAGATACCGTCTGAACCACACATGCCCCCAGCAAAATTTAAATCGGGCGATTTGCTTAGACCATCTCTGGCCTTCTTGCTCAGTTCCCCCATACGGCTGATCGGATTTCTGCCTGTAGGGTTCCTTGACTGGAAACAATAACAAGCAAGCCGGAACCGCGACAAAAACGGCGAGCCACACCAGTGCCAGATGACTATTTATGGGTTTCTGACCTTGAAAGAGATGGTAAGTAACAAATGCGACCACGATTGCCGCACAAGCGCTCAGAACACCTTCCAGGTTAAGTAGGTTTCCTCTTTCTTCCTTGTCGAACAGGCTCGGCAAAAGAGAAGCATAGGCAAGCCCACCAACACCGCGCCCCGCCCCGATCACAATCGCTGCAATTACGAGGCAAACAATCGTCAAAACGGGAAGATTGACTTCTATGGCAATAATCGACAGCAAAAGGCCAACTGCAATTCCAGTGATGCCTGCGATGACATAATGCTTGCGTTGTTTGGAACCTGAAACGAGCGGAGCCGCGGCCAATTCAGAAGCGCGCGTGGATGCGGTGAGAAGTGGCACAACGATCGCGGCCAGGAACACCGGCGCGCCAGCTGCAATTACAATGAATGGCAAAAAGACCTTGGGCGGTGCCAGCCTCCGCTTCAGTGCATAAAACAATCCGTGTAAAAGAAAAAAGTGCCAGTTTTGGCGGGACTTCTGATTGCTCATGTCTCACTCAGTGCTGTTTTGACAGCACTAAACATCGGCCTCAATGATTTACAATCCCTTCGCCAAATGTGAGAGCAACTTACCCACGCCCGGTAGACAATTGCGCAAGAAGTAGACGTGCACCCCTTCCACCCTGCTTTTCCAGGGCTTGAAGTGCCTTTTGGCCTCCACTTGCAAATACCGCAACCGCCTTCAGAAGTTCGGCCAATTGTTGCGCTGACCCAGTGTCGAACGGACAGTACGCCCCATTGGTCAGCCTCGCCATTTCCCTGAAAGCCTGCTCCGCGACGCTGTCTCGGCCTTCCTGAAACAGAAACATGGGGACACCCAACATTCCCAGCTGACCGGCTTTGTCGCATAGCTGATCAACGTCTTCCTCCATGCAGTCACCGACATAAACCAGTGCCGCAATTCTCTCCTTGTCCGCTGCATTCAACGCAGCAGAAAGAACCTTCCCAATTTGGGTCCGTCCTCCCTGACAGGAAATTCTGCTCATCGCCTGCGCGAGTTCCCCGCCGTGCTCAAACCAACGGGAGGCCTTGCATTCACCGAACCCTCGAAAATAGACAAGTTTTATCTTCAAGCTGCCAATTTTATCGGCTTCGCGAAACATCTCCGCCTGGATGTGACATGCCTGGTCCCAAGTGGGTTGACGGCTCATGGTCGCGTCAAGTGCAAACACCAGCCTGCCACCGCTGTCAGGTTGAGGTTTGATCTCCTTGGCTTTTTGCAAAAATGCGGAAATATCGGACGCGGCAGATTTCACTTCCGACTTCTGCCGAACGAGCGCATCTTTAGCGTCCTGATCAACCTTCGCCATTCCTGCCATTCCCTGCTGTGTTGCACTACCATCAAATTGGGACCGACAGTCGTATTTAGCAAGCCTTGCTGTCTGTGTTCACCGAGTGATGCGGACGGAATAAATTATGAGGTAGCAGTCACATGAGCGGTTCGCGGTTGACGCCGTAACTGCAGATATGCCTCAACCAAAAGCGCATTCGGCACCCAGCAGGCCCAGCTGATGATCGGATAGGCAACCTGAAATTCAGCCCCCATCGCCATTGAGGTCCCCAAATAGACCCGCAGGGTTACCGCTGCAAAGGTTAAGGCTGCCGAGCGCAACATCCAGTTCCGGTGCCGGTCAATTTGTCGTTTGATTGCAAAATAGAACGCTCCAAGTGTTGTCCAGAGCCAGATCACGGCTAAAGTCGCAAAACCGACACTTGCGAAAGCACCCGCGGTTGAATGAAACGCCAGTTGAAGTCCCGCAATTCCCGAAATGACAATTGCCGTCACATAGATACGACCCATCCAGCGATGAATTGATGGACGACGTCTTCGCAATCCGGACATGAATTGAAACGGCATTAATAGAAGGGCAATCGGCGCAACCGCAATATGGCCATAAAGCGCAAGGCTGTTTCCAGGTAGATTATGCGCAATAAAGTCCATGGTTGCGTTCACCCCCAACGGAATGAACCTGTAGGACACCACTGCCACCAGAACGGAAGCCAAAGCGGCACTCCAGAATGCAAGACTGCCTGCAAGCCCCAAAACACGTCCCATAACCGAACCTCCTCAACTTGACACTGTCAAGATAGGAACTAACTTGACAGTGTCAAGATAATCATCGAAGAAGATTTCATGACAGAAGTGCTTCCTCCGCGCCGCAAACGAGACGGTACATTGAAAACGTCGTTGATCGACGCGGGCGTAGATCTTCTTCGCAAGCGGGGGGCTGATGGCCTGTCCTTGCGCGAGTGCGCGGCCATGGCGGGCGTATCCCACGCAGCACCGGGTTATCACTTCAAGAACATCATGGGTCTCTCGACCGCCATTGCAGCACGAGGTTACAAGCTCTTCAGCGAAGCGATGACAACCCGCTTGGACAACGCTGGACCGTCAGACGCTGACCGCCTCGCAGCCATCTGCCATGGCTACATGGACTATGCTTCGAGCCATCCAGAACTCTTTTTGTTCATTTTTTCCGGTCAGAAATTCAACGAGGCCGATGACGAGTTTCGTCTCTATTCCGCAAAAGCCTATTCCATACTTCGCGAAACATGCGCGCCACTGGTGCCAGAAAATACGCCGTGCGAAGAAATCGAGGTTCTGGTTTGGTCGCTCGTCCACGGCTATGCTCAGCTATCAATGACGCGCAAGAAGGACAATCCACAGCTAAACAGAACTTGGCCTGCATTCGACTCTCTACTCAAGCACCTGAACAGGGCTCTTTTCGCAGCGTCTGCAAACTAAAAAGTGTCCTTGCAGAAGTGCGCATTCAAAGCAAGCAGAGTTCAGTGAGGTCACGGCGCATCGCGTCAGGCATCGCCGTTTTCCCGGCGGACAACCTTACATCTGCGGGCGCATCATCCACCTTGAGGTAACGCCATCCCTGGAACGGGCGTTTGGGCTGATATCTCGTCAATATCAGACGTGGTTCCATAACAAGATCACAGCGTTTGATACCTGCATCATCCGTAAACGGACGTATGTCGAGCAGATGTTGCCGCGCCTGAATTTTGCCCTTGATTACCCAGTATAGAGAGCCGCCGTCGAGCAATTCATCTTTGCGCGTCGGAACCATGCGTGTCGTATGGGTTGTTTCTTCCGGGAGACCAGCGTTTCTTGCCTGTTCAACACGAAAGTCTATCCATGCCTGCAAGGACTCTGCGCTATCGGCGCCAACGCATAATTTCAACAGATGCAAGGTCATTCTTCTGACCTAGCAGGCCTGAAGACTGGGTCAAGCACAAGTCAGGAAACGGCAGTGGATTTTGCACAGACCGGGACAGTTTGGTCTTGCGCCGATGTGCCTAAGGAGGTTCTCTCAGCCAATGGACGTATTTGTTACTGGTGGAACCGGCACGATTGGTTCCGCAATCATCACGAGACTTGTTCTAAGTGGATCAAGTGTCATTGGCCTGGCACGGTCGGATGCAGCTTCAGACAAGCTGAGGGCATTGGGGGCCAGTGCTTATCCAGGTGATTTGCTCAACCCGGAAAGCTGGGTGGAAAGAGCGGCATCCTGCGATGCCGTCATTCATACCGGAGCAACGTTCTCTGACGACATGGGCCGCGTTGACCGGCAAAGCATGCTGGCATTGAAACACGCTGCCCGGCACAGAAAACAAACCCTGAAGGTCGTCTATACCGGTGGCATCTGGTTGTACGCGTCTTCTCAAAACGACACGGCAATTACCGAAAAGACGCCTTTTGCGCCACTGCCGGCATTTCGTTTCATGACTGAGACAATCCGTACCCTTTCTCACGGAACGGATCTCAACCTTGTTGTTGTCCACCCTTCCCTGGTGTGTAGCAGAAATGCCGGCCCGATTGCTGAAATGACCAAGGCACTCAAATCCGGAGTTCCTTTCCAGACACGCGCGACACCCGATACCAGGTGGCCGTTGGTGGAGAGCGACGACCTTGCCGCGCTTTATGTTCTGGCACTTAAGCAGTCGCGATTTCGCATGTCGATGATTGGCAGCGGCATATCGGGAATTTCGGTCGGCAACCTTGCCTCGCACATTTCTGCGCGGCACGGGCTTCCCCTTGAGATTGTCACGCAGCCAGCGCCTGCCGATACAGATCCGGATAAAGATTGGAGCGCAGGATATGCCTTGTCTCAGACCGTTGATTCCACTCATGCGCGACGAACAACCAGCTGGTCACCGGAACACTCTGTTATTGAGGACTTCATTGTTGCCCTTTCAAAATAACAGTCCAAATCACAATGCTTTCAATCGCGGCATGAAAATCAGAGCAGTTCCACAAAGACTTTCTAAATCTGTCTTGGGGTATGGTTGAGCAATTGATCCAACCTGGGTGGCGTTGTGACCAGAATACTTGTGACTTTTTATGCGTTGCTCCTGTTGGCAACTCCGGCTCAGGCCAACGATCTTCCAGTCGGAAAATTCAAGGTCCTCAACACGGCCGGATTTGTTCAGGAGCATGGTATCCGAAAACCGCTTGAGAGAGATTCCAAAACCGGAATGGCCGAGATCGTACACGAGCAAGACAATTCGCTGATCATTACGATCGGAGGAACGGATATTCAGCTATTTCCAATGGAAAACGGTCTGGCTGCGCTTGAGTGGAACGCCTCTGACACCGCGCTCTTGCATGGCATCGACATAGAAGCGTTGAACAACGAGACAAGGCGGAATGAGATACCCGCCTGGGGAGCTGAACTACCCTGGCAGGATATGGGCAAAGTACAGCTTGCGTTGCTTCCGTTGGGAGAAACTGCCTATACCGGTTTTCTGATCAGCCATCCGAAGGACAAAACAGTTGTTCGGCAAATGGAATTCAGGCAGGTGTTTGGACCAGCCAACCGGCCCCGTCGTTAAAAACAAAAACTTCAGACGCAAAGTTCTGCCTAAAACGCAAAAAAAGACGCAGCCTCACGCTGCGCCTTTTTTTAATGAAAACGCTCGCTGTCGTTATTTGACAACGGCGACCGCTTGTTGTGCGCTCTCTACGTCATTGAACAGTAGAACCATGGTCAATGCTCCACCGACAGCAGCAACTGTCCAAAGAGTCACGCTCCAACAAGATTTCTGCACGTTTTCGTCCATAAAATCCCTACACTTTGTTATCGCGCCGGTCCCCTGCGACCTCAAATATGGCGCCATTGAGGCGTGGAGGTAAACGATCCCTTACCCTTTCGCAAGCGCAAAAATGGTGCAACAGACCCCACATTTTTGCAGACCTCAAATCCTGCCAATGTTTCAAATGGTTAAGGTTATTTACACAGGCGTTAGAGACGTATGGAAAACTCTGCTAAGACAAGAGAAGACCGGATTCGAAAACAGCAACACAAGAGAAATTTGCAATGCACGCACTGTCACATTTGGATCTTGCCGCAGCCGCATGGTTTCTCATTGCCTGGTTTGGCTTCAACATTCTGATTGATGTCAGCCCACTCAGGAAAAAAACGCTCTCCTGTGCAATGGACGAGTATCGTCGCAGCTGGATGAGATCCATGTGTTGCCGTGAAGTCCGGATTATGGACACGTCGATCATGTCCGGCCTTCAACAAGGCACGGCTTTTTTTGCATCAACGGCTTTGCTGGCAATCGGGGGCTGTTTTGCGCTTCTTGATGCGACCGAACGTATGGCCCAGGTCGCTGGTGACCTTTCCATTCCAGTCGCGGATAACCAAGCGCTATGGGAAATCAAAGTCCTCAGTCTGATGCTGATCTTTGCCTATGGTTTTTTCAAATTCGGCTGGGCCTATCGGCTCTTCAACTATGCGAGCATCATCATGGGGGCTGTTCCTGAAAAACGGCAGGCCTCGGACGACGACATCAGAAAGATGGCGGCTCAAGCCGGCGAACTGAATGTCCTCGCCGGCCGTCACTTCAACCGCGGCCAGCGCGCTTTCTTTTTCGCAATCGGATTTCTAGGCTGGTTTGCCGGGCCATACGTCTTCGCCGTCGCAACACTGGCAGTCCTGCTCGTACTCATCCGGCGTCAGTTTGCCTCGCGCGCGCGAAGCGCTGTCATATCAGGGCAATATCCGATTTTGGATTCACCGGACAAATCAGGCGAATATACAGACACTGGCTCATCGAATCCCTTCACCTGATAGCGACCGAACAGACCCGAACGGCACCCCATGATGTCCGCGAGGGCATCGGAGACCAACAGCTGACGCTCAAGATCTTTTGCCAGTTCCGCGATACGGGAGGCCAGGTTGACAACAGGACCAACGACAGTGAAATCCAAACGCGTTTCACTACCAACGTTGCCGTAGAACACGTCGCCAGCGTGCAAAGCGATACCAACGCTCATATCCGGTGTCATTTCACAACAGTTCGACGTGTTGATGGCTTCAATGCGTCGAAGGGTATCGCGCGAGGCAAGCAATCCGCGCATCGCAGCATCACGAGCCTCTTCTTCCGTCTCATACGGGAAGATCGCCATAACCTCATCACCAATGAATTTCAGAACTTCTCCACCATGCGCTTCAACCGCAGCCGTCATCGCACTGAAATACTTGTTCAGGAAGACAATGATCTTGTCTGCTGGAAGGGTATTTGACAGGCGTGTGAATCCGCGAATATCAGCAAAACTGACCACTGCCTTTATCCACTCGCCCTCTCCGCGCCGCGTCGCACCGTCAAGCACCTTGTGACCTGCGCGACGACCAACATATGTGTCCAGAACGGTTTCCGCCGTCCTGCGGAGCGTCTTCAACTCACAAACCAGAGCCAGTGGTCTGATCAGCGATTCAAAAACGCTCAAATGCGAACCACTGAACCCACCAGGTGCTTTGGTGGCAAAAGTCGCAACTTTCACTGATCCGTCAGAAAACGGCATCGGTATCGCAATGTAGTCGGTGTACTCTTCTGCGCGAAGATCCGACACAATCGGAAATTCGTCGTCAACGTCTTCCTGTATTGCAATTTTCACTCGAACCGACTTACGAGTCGCGTGAACCCTTTTGATCGGGCTGCTCTCGTAATCTGCACCGTCACTGTCGTCGGAACGATAAAGTCTCAGTTCGCTCGTTCCATCGCTTTGCCAGATCGCCGCTTCTGCGCGCACATTGGGATGCACAACCCAGATGCCCGTCGTCACCCTGTCGACGGGTACATTGCCGGCGAGCAACCTTCTGCCCATTTCAGCTACAATTTCCTGAGTGCCGTTCAGATGAGATGCATCGCTGTAAAGCCACTGCACAACGTCTGCCGCAACAAGCGGTGCTTCGAGGACCATCTGCCCACGTCCTTTCAAATCCCTGAGACGATCATTATATGGTGCGCCGCCACAATCTGTAAAAGAGGCGGCATTCGAAAACTTGGGATAATAAAAAAGTGATTTTTTAATTTTCAGGGCCAGGAAAGAATTCAGTGCTACGACCACTAAGCCGGTAAGCAACCAACCCAATCCACTCCTTGAACGCCACGTCGAATCGTCGAAGCCCCTTGGATATTCCCGAAAATCCGAGTGTTTTATCCTCGGCTCCACGCGTTCGAAAGTCGACCGGATAGGCCGTAATTCCTGTCCACCCAGCTGCTTCGAATACACCCATGGATCTCGGCATGTGGTAGGCGGATGTAACAAGCAGCCACTTTTGACCAGGCACCGGCTTTACGAGTTTTTTTGTCAAAACCGCGTTTTCCCAGGTGTTTCGAGATGCATCCTCCAAAATGATCCGGTTCGGGGATATGCCGAAGTCTTCGAAAAGCCTTGCGGCACCTTCAGCTTCCGTTGCCTGGGCAGAGACGACAACGCCTTTGCCTCCGGTGTGTATTATGTCAGCGTCAGGGAGTTGCTCGGCGAGACGCGCTGCTATCGTGATCCGCTCTCCTGAAGTCGTCAGTGCCGTATCGCCTCGTCCACCGGTCACAATGGTGTCCACCGCGCCACCTAGAACAATTATACCGTCATAGCCACTGACTTTTTCCGGCCTCGGATACCGCTCTTCAAGCGGGAGAATGATCCAGTTTGCGGCTGGCGACAGCCCGCAAACTGTCACCCCCAAACATCCTAGCCATGCAAGACGAATACCGGTCTTGCTACCCCTTTTGAAGGTGCACAGAAGCAGGCCAACAAAAACCACCCCAATCAGAAAATTTGAAGGCTGAATGAAAAAATAGCCTAGCTTCGCAACATAAAAAAACATTGTTCAAACTCATCACGTGGAGAACCAGTTGGAATTGAACCTTAGAACCTGCCAATTTCAAGGCTGATGGCACACACACGTAAATTGAGAAGAGAACTCGGGCTGAAAATTGCTTTTCAAACTCCGACCTAGTGCAGACTTTTGTATATCAATGACAAGAACGCTGACGCTCAGAAACCTAAATGTCTCTTCAGAAACGAATGAGTTTGGTTTTTATATATTTTTCAAAGATTTAAAAGAAAACACCTCAATAGCTTGCAAAATTCAATGCGACGAAAATCCGTAACAAATCTGTTATGCAGATGACACAATCTACGGACATTTTGCATTCATAGGATCTGCGCAGCTTGTTCAGAGAGTCGTGAAAATGGCTTTTGTTTTGCCTAAATTACTGTCGATTTTTGCAAAGGCAAAATTCGTGATCAGGGTCACAGGGATAGTTCTCGAATTGCGGCAAGCTTGCGCTACGAGTTCAAGAGCACAATCAAGGGTAGCCAGATGACACTCTACTTGAAACTTGGCGGGCGAAAGGCAATCTTGCGCGCAATGCCGTCTCTAAAGGCACGACTTGAACAGGATTCCTGCTTCAATCTGGAGAGTTTCCGCCAAGAGTTCGAGCGCTCCGACGATTTGACCGAATTCCTGATTTTCCTCTCAGGAGGAGCTCCGTTCTATGATGGCAAACCGGTCAGCGAGCTGTTGTCGCCGGTGTGCACCTGCGCCGATATCTACGAACGGTTTGTGGATCATCTTGTTGCGGTATTTTTCACGGGCTCTCGAGCTGCAAGCGATGAACAGGAACTGCGTGCATTGATGAAAAAACTGCGCCCGCAAGTTCTCAACCCCAAACCGATCCCGCCCGTTCAGGTATATTCGCTCGATCAAAAACTACTAAGCATCTGACTTTCAATAAAAAACGCTGGCAGGTAACCCGCCAGCGTTTTGAATTCATTTCTGCGATAAACGTTAGCCGAGCTCATCAACGCTGGTAACGACCTTACCAACAAGGCCATATTCGATGCCTTCTTCAGGACTCATCCAATAATCGCGATCCGTATCCTTCTCGATACGGTCGATCGGTTGGCCTGTCGCATCGGCAAACATTTTATTCAGCCGGTCACGCATCTTGATGATTTCTTTGGCCTGGATCTCAATGTCGGTAGCCATACCACCTGCACCACCGGACGGTTGATGCAATAGGAAACGTGTGTTCGGTGTGCAGAATCGCATTTCCTTTGGGACCGATATATAGATCAGCGCGCCCGCACTTGCGACCCAGCCCATTCCCAGAATCCGGACTTCCGGTGAGATGAACTTGATGGCGTCATGGATCATGTCGCCGGACTCGACGTGCCCACCGGGGGACGACACAATCACGGTGATCGGATCATTGGATACTTGCGCCAACGCCAACAGACGGGCACAGACGTCGCGTGCCATATCCTGAGACACCGGTCCGGTGATCAGAACTGTGCGCGCTTCGAACAGATGCTTGTCGACCTGGATCGACGGCTGGCTCTTGGACTTGTCCTCGTCATCATCGTCGAGGCGTGCAGGCACCGTGGTCGAATAGTTTTTCATGCGCAGGATTAAGCTCCCTTGGCTATTGGCCGGTTGATCCGGCAGTTTCAACAGGCTGACAGATTGATCTGCAGCCCCGCTTTCGTTCATGTGTAAGCGATGTGACGAGCACTCGCAATTCTTGTCCGCCTGAATAGCGCGAAAAGAGTTATCAGATTGGCAACAACACGCCCTTTGTACGCATCAATCACCTTGCTGTGTGTGGTTCTCTATCGATTTAGCCCGACGCCCCATCACAAAATGCCATACCAGCATCATTCCAAACGGCAGAGATGGCCAGACAAACCAAAGTGTGGACAGACCAGACGTCAACAGATTGAGGGCGAAGAAAAACCCGATCATGAGCACACAGTTGCGTACTTTTCGAGGCTGAGCCCTTAGCCAACGCCGCGCCTGTTCAAAATTATTCGCCACCACCTGCGTATCTTTTTCCCAGGATGCATGATGATCAGTGGAAGCCTGTGTCCGTGAGGAGCCCTCCGTAGCAGAAGCCTCAGCCGTTTCCTTCGGAGCATTGCGGCCACCAAGCCGAACAGAATAGGTTTCGACAGGGTCGGTCACGTTTTTTACTTGTCGTGCGCCTTCCGCTTCGAAGCCAATAGCCATTTTGGTCTTGACCTGATCGTAAACAGACTGTGACAGCATGATACCGCCCCTGGGGGCCAGTTCCTGTAGGCGCGCCGCAACATTTACACCGTCTCCGTAAATATCGTCACCTTCCACCATGATGTCGCCGAGGTTGATTCCGACGCGAAACTCCATGCGATCAGAATCCGGGACATCTGCATTTCGCAAAGACAGTTCGTTTTGAATATCGACGGCACATTGTACGGCTTCGATTACCGATGTGAATTCGATAATGACAGCATCACCCCAGGTATTGACGATACGGCCATTGTGGCCATCGGTGAGCGATGACATCACAGCCCGATACGCCTTTAGGCGATCCAGGGTGCCGTCCTCATCGCGCTCCATAAGTTTTGAATAGTTCGCAACGTCTGCGCACATTATCGCCGCTAGCCGGCGCTTCACCCGTTGCATGTTCAAACCCCTGATTGGCATACGACTAGGAATGGGAAGCCACGACCCAAATTGCAAGCGGTAATCCACTGAATTCACTATTACCACTTCAGGATTTGGAAAATTCAGGGTTCAAAGTTAGCTGATTTGCGTCAGCTTTCTAAGTGTCTCCAGAGCCTGCTCTGCTTTTTCTTCCGGAACGAAGACATGGTCGTGAAAATACGCGGCAACGACATTGGCGGAGATCCCTTTTGAAGCCAAAGCTGCAGAGATGGCTGCTGTCAGTCCGACTGCTGCCAGTGAGGAATGAACGGTCAACGTGATCCTCCGGAACCACTCTGCATCGGCCAGGCCAAGCTCTCTGGCTTGCTGAACCGGCAGAATAGCGGTCAGTCCCTCAGTTTCGGAAAACAAACCGACAGGGTTGTATTCAGTCAGTTCATTCAAGCTCTTGGAAGCAAAAGTGCAAAAAACATATGGTTCCGGGTCGAGCATCGGTCGCATATGTGAAATCAGCTCTTTCAGATTGGTCTCACCGGACATGTGAACTCTCGTTTCGATTTGAGTATTTCATTTCGCACGTACTACGTTCGTCTGAAAATTCACCACATTCATCGCCAGAAGGTCCGCCCCTAGTTACTTCCATTCCCTGTCAATGACAGACCTATATTGCAAAGCATTTCAAACATGATTGATGCACCGAGAAAGGCTGTCGCACCGCTTTGGTCAAACGGGGGCGAAACTTCAACGAGGTCGGCGCCGACAATGTTCACCCCGTCAAGCATCCGCGCGACTTGCAACGCCTGAAACGAATTTGGTCCGCCAACTTCGGGTGTGCCAGTTCCTGGTGCAAATGCAGGATCGACGAAATCAATGTCATAGGAAACATAGGTATCGCGCGTACCGACTATCTCCTTGGCTTCGGACATGACGTCCTCAATACCTCTGGCATGAAAGTCCTCTATGGGAATGACACGAATGCCGACACTCTTCGCAAAGTCCCGGTCTTCATTGTCATATGCCGTGCCGCGAATGCCAATCTGCACAACCCGACTGGGATCCAGCAATCCTTCTTCGACCGCCCGGCGAAATGGTGTCCCGTGGGTATATTTCATACCACCGAAATAACTTTCATAGAGATCAGTGTGACTGTCGAAATGGATCATGCCGAGCGGGCGTTCCCTTGCCAGAGAACGCAAGATCGGCAGTGAGCACAGATGATCTCCTCCCGCCGACAATGGTACAATTTCGGCATCTACCACGCGATCGTAAAAGCGCGTCATGCGCTCGAGGCTGTCCTCGACACTCGCCGGATTTGGACCAACGTCTCCAAGGTCAGCACAGTTTACGAGTTCAAATGGACGTATTCCCGTCGCACCGTTTTGTGCACGGATCATTGTCGACATGTCCCGCAGCTGGCGCGGGCCGTGGCGAGGTCCCGGCCTATTCGTGGTGCCACCATCCCAGGGCGTCCCGATTAGACCAACTTGAACATCTGCCAACCTCTGACTGTCCAGTTCGACATGTGGCAATCGCATAAAGGTGGGAACACCGGCAAACCGGGGAAGGTCAAAACCGGACACAGGATGAAAAAAAGGATCAGTCACTCAGAGCACCTTTGATCAAATCATAATGGCCGATCTAAACAGATGTCAGCATCACATCCAAGACAAACTGCGACGCTCTATAACAACGACCATAAAGACATCAAGCACTGCAACCTCATAGCGTCGGGTCCCAGGCTCCATCCACAAAGTCTGCCTCATCATCACCAGGCCAGGGCGGCATGGATACACAGATGAATTTGAGCGGCAGGTCGCCGTCACATCGATACTGAAATGCCGTTCCAGCGGGAATATCTATGGAAACACCAGCTTCCAGATCAACAGTTGTCTCAGCGGTGCCAATAGACCGCCAAATCCGGCCCTTCCCTTCCAGAACATGCCAGAACTCGTGCACCGTCTTGTGCCGCGTAGCCCGATTGATCTGGCCCGGTGCGACTGTCGAATGAATCATGTTTCCCGTCGGGCCATCCATGATGAATCGAATGTCGGCGCCCGCTGGCGATTTTGCATCAGGAGAGCTTGATAAGACTGTCTGCTTCATGATGGAGCCAACCGGGCATCAATTTTGGATTGAAGGTAGATTGAAAACCACCCTTTGTAGCGTTCTTGCAAATCTCTGATTTGCCAATCCTTACCAGAGACAATTCCTCGACAATTGGGTGCTCCGCAGGAACACTCCATTCGCCAGTCATCGTCATCACCAGTCGCATAATCAAATGTGAGTTCTTCACCCTTTGAAATTTCGCGCATTGTGTAAAAGCAAATCTGGCCTTTGATGCCGACATTTGGATCACAGGAGTGGTTGAGATGCATCATCGATCCCTCCCTCTCTTCCGCTGTCATGGGGCCAACAAATAAATCATCATCAATTTGAATTTCGGCAGGACCGAGCGACAAGGCCAGTTGATCCCGCGTTTTCCTGTCAAAACAATGACCGCCCTTTACGACAACCAACTCACTTTTCGCGATATCCGAAGACGCGAAAAGTCCCTTGCCTTCAATATCGCTCTGCCGTTTTTCAACCAATGCAGAGAACCAGGATTTCACCACACTGCGCCTCGCTCCAATCTAAAGACGAGGCACAATAGCCCAGTTCAAGCGCTCTTGTTGAAGAGTTCCCGCCCGATCAACATGCGCCGGATTTCTGACGTGCCCGCGCCGATTTCATAAAGTTTGGCATCCCTCAAAAGGCGGCCGGTGGGATATTCATTGATGTATCCATTTCCACCCAGCAATTGAATGGCATCAAGCGCAAGCTTGGTGGCATTCTCTGCAGCGTAAAGGATCGCGCCGGCCGCGTCCTCCCGTGTTGTTTCACCACGGTCACAGGCCTTGGCAACGGCGTAAACGTAGGATTTGGAAGCATTCATGGATACATACATGTCTGCGACCTTGCCCTGAACCAGCTGGAACGTACCAATTGGTTTTCCAAACTGTTCGCGTTCGTGAACATATGGAATGACGACATCCATCGCTGCCTGCATGATGCCGACAGCACCGGCCGCAAGTACCGCACGTTCATAGTCGAGCCCGGACATCAGCACGTTGACGCCTTTGCCAACTTCACCGAGCACGTTTTCTTCCGGCACTTCGCAATCCTGAAACACCAGTTCACCGGTTTCAGATCCGCGCATGCCGAGCTTGTCGAGCTTCTGTGCGACGGAAAAACCCGGGAAATCCTTTTCGACAAGAAATGCAGTGATCCCCTTCGGGCCAGCCTCTGGGTCAGTCTTTGCATAGATGATCGCAGTGTCAGCCGAAGGACCATTGGTGATCCACATCTTGGAGCCGTTCAATATGTAACGGTCGCCCTTTTTCTCAGCCCGCAATTTCATGGAAACAACGTCGGATCCAGCTCCGGGCTCAGACATGGCCAGAGCACCGAGGTGCTCGCCAGTGACCAGTTTTTCCAGGTAGCGCTTTTTCTGTTCGTCATTGCCCCAACGGCGCAGCTGATTCACGCAAAGGTTTGAATGCGCCCCGTAGCTCAGCCCGATGGAAGCAGAGGCCCGGCTCACTTCTTCCATGGCAATACAATGCTCCAGGTAGCCCAGCCCGGAGCCGCCCCACTCTTCTTCCACCGTAATTCCATGCAAGCCAAGCTCGCCCATTTCAGGCCACAGCTCGCGCGGGAACCAGTCTTCCCTGTCAATTTTTTCCGCCAACGGCGCAATCCTGTCCTGACTGTAGGAACGGACGGTATCGCGAAGCATGTCAGCGGTTTCACCGAGGTCAAAATTGAAACCGGGGATGTCGTTACGGATCATTTCATTTCCTCCAGGGCCCTCGGGTCAGGGGCGCTCATATCGAACGTAGTCGCTCAAGACACCGATCCGGTCGTAGAGTTTTCGAGCGCGCTCATTATTCTCATTGGTGTGCCAATAGACTTTGCCACTGGCCTCAGGCTCTGCATCGGCTGCGCTGTAGACGGCTTCGATCAGCTTCCTGCCAGCGCCCCCTCCGCGGATCGTCTCATTGACGAAAAGGTCTTCCAGGTAACAGACCTGACCGATGGACCATGTGCTGCCGTGAAACACGTAGTGGACAAATCCGATCAGAATTCCATCGTTTACCGCGACAAACGCGCTATGAAATCCATCGGAAAGCAGGCGTTTGAACAAATTGTCGGTTACCTCCGGCTCAAGTTCCTGCTCATAGAATTCGAGGTAGGTTTGCCACATGTCCCGCCATGGCTGTTCATCGGTTGCCAGTAGCGGTCGAATTTCGATTTCAGGCATTCATCAATCCTTTACGCCGGCCACGCTCATGAGCGTGAAGAGACCCGTCGCGACGTGAACTTGCTCATCGTCTTGAAGACCATATACATCTGCCTTGGCGATCGTCAGCGTTCGGCCAGGTTTCACCACCCTGCCTCTGGCGATCAACACGGCCTGTCTCGCCGGATTGAGCAGATTGATCTTGTACTCGCTCGTCAGCACGCCAACGCCAACAGCAAACAGGCTCAAGGCAGCATAGCCGGCCGCGCTGTCAGCGATTGAAGACGTCGTGCCTGCGTGGAAAAATCCATGTTGCTGCGTCAGTTCCGGTCGCATCCGAAGTTCAAGATCTACAGCGCCTGGCGAAAGATGCACCAGCTCAGCGCCCAAGTGTTTCATGAACCTCTGTGCTGCAAAACTCGACTTGACTCGTGTTTCCCATTCAGGATCTCTTGGCACCAGCTCCATCAGACCTTCTCCAAGACTGACGAAGTTCCAAGCTCGGCCATGCGTGAACGCGCGCCAGCTTCCACTTCATCCAATTCCAGAAGCGTCAATTCGATATCTCGTTGCTTTTCGAGCAGTTCCTCACGGCGGGCTGCAATCTTGTCCAGAAACAGTCGTAACTGGCCAGCCTCCCCTGGCGCACTGCCGTACATCTCGATCATTTCCTTGATCTCGTTGAGGGAAAAGCCGAGACGTTTTCCACGCAAGATCAGTTTGATACGGGTACGGTCTCCAGGTGTGTAAAGGCGCTGACGCCCTCGCCTTGTCGGAGACACCAGCCCTTGTGCTTCATAAAAACGCAAGGTGCGTGTCGTGATGTCGAATTCCAGCGTCAGCTGGGTGATTGTAAAATAGCGTTGCATGCCCAATCCTTGTTGACAGGCACAATTTCTTCTTTTTACGTTAAAGTCAACACATCTATTTTATAACTTAAAAAACATAGTCTTATAAAATTTAGTTTAGGTCTTTAAGGCTGCTTTCATCGTTCAAAACATTCAGATCGACATTTCCCGAGATACCCTTGACGGCCCCCCTATCATGGTATTGCCAGATCAGCCAATCCTTGGCGTATGATGGAGAACGCCAGACCGAACGGACCCACAAGCGGCGGTTCAATCCACGCCCTTTCAAATAGGTCAGGAAAAATTCTTCGGGAGCATAGAATATGACACGTTTGCCGGCTTTCTGCTCCACTATGGCAGCGAACTGGCTAACTTCATTAAGCACATCATCAACGGATAACTGATCAGCGCAGTCCGCCGGAACTTCCAGATCCAGCATCGGCGCGAGCATATCTTGATCTTCAGGCAAGACTTTCAGGAAATTTGCGGCTTGTTCGGCACCTGGTTTACACAGATTGAAATAGTGGTAAGCGCCGCGAGATAGTCCAACGGTACCGGCTCCAGCCCAATTACGAGCAAATGCCGGATCGTTGAAGCTGTGCCCTTCCGAAGCTTTTATATAGGCAAAGGCAACGTCGTCTTTGGCAACCTGCGCCCAGTCGATGTCGCCCTGATGATGCGAGACATCAATTCCGCGAATTGGAAAGTCATCCCTGTCCGGTTCCCAGTTCATGAAGAAGAAGGCCGCTCCAACAATAGAAATTACGCCACCTACAACAACGTAGAATATTGTTCGTAAAATCGCTTGCAAGAAAGTCATACCGCCACCCAAAAACTCAACCGAAGCGCGCACATTGCCCGAAACACCTTACCAATCACGAAAGATAGTTGGGCCAAAGCGGAGCAACGGCAAGTTCCAGCACGTTACCATCAGGATCATTAAAATAGAGACTTGTGCCACCAGCCGGCCAAACGACCTCGCTGATGATCTCAACACCGGAATCTGCAAGATGCCGGCGCCAAGGCTGTATCTGATTTGATGAAATTTTGAACGCGAAATGACTGTGGCCAACCGTGTCATGACCTGGCACCACGCCGCCGGCGGTTTCGACATCTGCACCCGTGTGCCCACGATGAAAGACCAGCAACGTCTGAGCGAGGCCTGCGTCGTAGGCAAAAAGCCGTTCTCCTGCGATCATCCTTTTCAGCCCCAACGTGTCTGAATAGAACAGGTGCGCGGCTTCCATATCATCGACATAGACAGCAGTTTCCAGAATTCCATCGATAACCGGCCGGTGCATCTTGCGGATCTCCAGGCAAATTTTGAAAGAACCCAATCAAGAGAAAACAACTACAAGTTAGTAGTGGGCGAAAGTAAGCTACAAGAAATAGAAAGATATCGCAGCAAACTTGTCACTTCACACTATTAATCATGGATAGATGCATCAACGTTTTAATTCGCGATTGACCATCGCTTTGAAAAGCAGACATCATGAATTCTGCAATTACACGATCAGGGCAATCAGAATAAACGGATAAAACCAAGGCAAGGCGCCAGACCGAAAATGCTTAGAGACCTTTTGAAGTGTTCTCTCTTAGTTCTCCTGTCAGCCCTTTTTGCATTTGCGGGGCTGAGTGGGGCTGCATTTGCAAAAATGGTTGTGACTGTCCAGGGACCAGAGTCTTCAGTCGACACGCGGTATGAATATGATCAGGCTGTTATCCGCCTCGCTCTGGAGAAATCAAAACCCAAATTTGGCGACTATGTCTTGCAGGAAACTGCCGTTGGGCAGAACTGGGCACGCACGCTAATTACCGCGACAAGCGGAAAATTCTCCAATTACATCATAAAATATTCGGTCAGCAGCAAGCTCCCGGACGGCTTACACGCCATTCCTTTTCCTGTTGATCTGGGCATCGTTGGATATCGGGTCGCATTCGTGTCCCACGAGACCAAGCAAAATCTGCTGGATATCAAAACCCTGGATGACCTAAAACGTTTCGAGATCATTCAGGGGATTTCATGGCTGGATACTGATATTTTGAGACACCATGGCTTTAATGTCCGTGTTGGTTCTGACTATGAAGCAATGTTCAGCATGGTCGCTTTTGATCGTTCGGACCTTTTCTTAAGAGGTGCGAACGAATTACTTGGCGAATGGAATACGCATCTGGCACTCCCTGAACTGACCTATGATGAAACAATTTCCGTTTATTATCCATTGCCGAGATTTCTCGTGACCGCCAAGGAAAACAAGGAATTGATCGCGAGGGTCCACGAAGGCTTGCTAATTGCCCACGCAGATGGATCTCTACTGAGATTGTGGGAAGAGAAATACTTGGCGAGTGTCGAATTTGCTGATCTGAAATCCCGCAAGATTTTCAGGCTAACCAACCCGTATCTCGAGGATGTGGATCCATCTTGGCAACAGTATGTTTATGAAGTTGCCCCGCAGTCCACGCAATAAGCTCGCGAACCGAAACTTCCAAGAGCAATGATCGACAATCTAGTCTCAAGTCCCATCTATTTCCAAGAACGCACTATCCAGGAACACTACGGTTTCACCTTCGCAATTCTTCCATCGTAGATTGTATCTATTGACCATCCGCATAGTGAATTAAGATCATGTAGCAATTGGGGTGGTGTCGGCGGATTTGTATCGAGCGACAGCTAAATTCGAAAAGAACGGCTTATATGCGCAAAAATATATGGCGAGATGCATTCATTTTCCTGATTGCGGTTGTCTGTGGCAATGCCGGGCAAGTTAACACTGCATTTGCGAATATGGTCGTCACTGTCCAGGGACCCGAAACCGCAGCAGACACCAGGTACGAGTACGACCACGCGGTTATCACACTGGCCTTGGAAAAAACCAGGAAGAAATACGGCGATTATACCCTGCAGGAAACCCCGATTGGGCAAAACTCACAGCGGTCCATGCTCACGCTGACCAACGACCGGTACACGAATTACATCATCAAATATTCGATGAGCAATCAACTACCTGACGGAGTGACTGCCATCCCATTTCCGGTCGATATGGGCATCGTGGGGTATCGTGTTGGATTTGTCTCTCAAGATACAAAAGAGAAACTGAAGACTGTCAAAACACTTGAGGACCTGAAACGCTTTGAAGTGATCCAGGGAATAGGCTGGCTCGATCCCCTCATCCTGGAACATCACGGTTTCAAGGTTCGAACCGGTGAAGACTTTAATGCGATGTTCAGCATGGTCGCACTCAATCGTTCGGACCTCTTTTTAAGAGGTGCAAACGAGCTGCTGGCGGAATGGCAGACGCATCAATCTATCCCCAAGCTAACCTATGACGAAACTATCTCGGTCTACTATCCACTTCCCAGGTTTCTCATTACATCCAAGGAAAACACAGATCTTGCAGCACGCGTGCACGAAGGCCTGTTGACCGCTTTTGACGATGGATCGCTCCAGAAGTTGTGGGAAGAAAAATACCTTGCGAGCGTCGAATTTGCAGACCTGAAGTCTCGCAAGATTTTCCGACTGACCAACCCCTACCTGGTAAATCTGGATCCGTCCTGGCAGAATTATGTCTACCAGGTCGCTCCGGAACCCGTTCAGTAGTCTCGCTTAAACTTCGAAACACCAACCGGTTGGTTGTTGCTCACTGGTCTCCCCTTCCCGAAATCAATCGTCCTTCAGGCCCGGCACCGTCATGCGCGGCTCAAACTCTGTTATTGTGTAACGTGCGATTTCCGCTTCGTGAAACGGGTCTTTCTGGATAAGCGTTTCAACTTCGTTCCGGCTACCGGCGACGGCAAGAATGACACCGCCAGTCCTGGGCACTTTTGCACCCGAGGCCAGTAACCGTCCGCTTGCGTAATTGTCTTCCAGAAATCGTCGATGCCCCGCCAAATGCGGATCGATATGGTCAAGCGGTACAACGTAATGAAGGTCGATCACGAAGAGATTTCTGTTTGCGGGTATGAAAGCCATGCTTTCCTCCTTGTGTGCTTTGTTTATTGAAAAACCGCCCTACAAAATGCAGGGCGATTTCAAAGCCGGTTTTTTTCGTTTCTTAAAGGTGGGAAGCGAATTAGACCACATTCAGCCTGACATCGATGTTGTTGCGGGTCGCGTTGGAATACGGACAAACCTGATGGGCTTTTTCCACCAGACTTTCCGCTTCCGCCGCTCCTACACCTGGGAGCGAAATGTCCAGCGCAACTTCGAGACCAAACCCGCCTTCTGAACGTGGTCCAATGCCGACAGTCGAAGTGATGGCGGTGTCTGCAGGTATCGAGATTTTCTCCTGTCCACCTACGAATTTCAGCGCGCCGATAAAACAGGCGGCGTAGCCAGCTGCGAACAATTCTTCGGGATTGTTCCCCTCGCCGCCTGCACCACCGAGCTCCTTCGGTGTCGAGAGCTTTTCCTTGAAGGTTCCGCTTAGCGTTTCTGCCACTCCATCACGACCGCCAGTTGCTCTTGCCCGTGTTTCATACAGCACTTCTACAGCCATTTTCGTACCTCAATCTTTTTTCAGAGTGAACTTTTGCATTAATATCGCATTCGATTAAATCGCGTACGATATATTAATTTACATATACAGCTACCCAGAACACGTCAACAGGTTGCGACAATATCGCGCGCGATTTATAAGGTGACGGATGAGCGATACGACAGAACAGATGTCCCTTCTGGACGCGATTGGAATTTCCGCGCCCACAGAGACCAAAAAAACGAAAATAGACCAGAAAACTGCTGCAAAGGCGCCTTCTCAGGTGGCCTCAAAAAGACATGCGCGGAAGCGCAAGCCTTCGGCTGTAGAGGGCAAGAAAGACAAGCAAGCCGCTGTAAATAGAGACAAAACTTTGGTCGATAGCACGCCCGATACGACGAAAAAAACCAAGCTGCCAATCGACAATACCGAGACTAAGGTGCAGCAGGTGAACACAGCAAACTCAGTTTTGACGCTCGATCAGCATTTGTGCTTTGCGCTCTACTCAGCCAACCATGCAATGCACGGGGTCTATAAGGCACTTTTGAAGGACCTTGGTCTGACCTATCCGCAGTTCCTGGCAATGACTGTATTGTGGGAGACAAACAATGTGCCTGTCGGCACGCTGACAACGAGACTACAGCTCGACACCAACACGCTCACGCCGCTTTTGAAGCGCCTGGAAGGCATGGATCTTCTGACCCGAACCCGCAACAAAAAGGACGAACGACAGGTCATCGTGAAGCTGACGCGAAAAGGCCGCGCGCTTCAAAAGAAGACAGACCATTTTGGCAGTTGCATCTTCTCCTCAACCGGACTGCCATTGGAAGAGATCGTTGATTTGCAAAGCCGGATCATGAAGCTACGTGACAACTTGCGAGACGCGGATACAAAGACCTGATTCAGCTACTGTCTCCCGCCTACTAAAATCGGCCGGTGGCTCAAGACCTAACGAGGAGTGCCTGGCGAATGGTACGTGTCATAGTTTCCTTGGCTTCGATTTCTGACCAACCGCAGTCCTGTGTGAGCAAGCCCCAGCTTTGAACGCTGAAAGCGGCCCACAGATACTCCGATGCTGTTTTTGCCGACCAGACCGCTTGCAAGGCGCCATCGCGTTCCAGTGAAGCGGTCAATTCCAGCAGCCATTGCCTGAGCTCAGACATCCGGTCTTCCCAGGCAACGGATGCGGCTTCATCTGTCGACCTCAATCGGATCAGGTCGGTGGCAACGGGATAAATCTCCTGAACAAAGTGAATCCAGACTTCAATCGTGGCTTCCAGGCGCTTTTCGGGCTCCGCATAGTCAAAAGCAGCATGAAATCTTGCCTTGATATCCAACCTGTCGTCGGCTCTGCGCACAAGTGCGAGGATCAGACCGCCTCGCGATCCGAAGTGATCATAGACTGACTGGCGGCTGATGCTGGCCGCCTTGCCGATTTCTGCAAGCGACACTTCTGCGCCCTTTTCTGAAATCAGATCCCAGGCACAGTCCAGGATTTCTGTTCGTGTACGTTGCAATCGCGCTTGACTTGACACGTGTAAAATTAACTCCTATTTGACACGTGTAAAGTTAAGGAGATTGAACATGAACGTCAACCAAACATCGTCTCAATTCACTGAATGGTATGGAGCTGGTCTGGATGGGAATTCCCCAACGCTGAACCAATGGAGCGACGTCCTCGCTCGACCGTCAGACAAGCCTGTCACTTTGATCAATTTTTTCAAACTGCGGAAAGAAGCGAACTATTCGGACGGAACAAAGGGTGTGTCCGGCGAAGAAGCCTTCGGCAATTATGCCGCCACCAGCGTGCCGACCATGGAACGTGTTGGCGGCAAATTTCTGTTTGTCGGTCCTTACAAAGGCATGTTCCTGGGTGATGACGAGGATTGGGACCTCGTTGCAATAGGATCATATCCTGACCTGAACACACTTATCGCGCTTTATTCGGACGAGAGTTACAGAGGGGCTTTCCACCATAGGACGGCGGCCTGCGAAAGACAGAAAGTCATTGTTTGCGGGGATTGAGTAACCGCTAATCCGGTGAAATCACACCGCCCCACTATTTCAATAACCGCAAACAGCAAGGTATGGCAGTTGCCTCCGCGTGATCGTCCACGCTATAAATATCGAAACTTACCCTGTGTTAACAAATTGATTACGCTACGTCACTAACCTAATGGTTGTGAACCCCCGTTTTCACCAACTAACCTCGTGAGCTTCCCCGCATTTGGCTCGCGAGGTTATTTTTTGATTGAGTCTGACTAGCCACATATTGCGAGAACAGATGACCATGTCGGCAAGGCTACGCAAAGCGTGCCCTGTTCAGCGACGCGCTCACATTGGCAGGCTGAACCAGAGGGCAGCAATTCCCAAAAACGCAAAAAACCCAACAACATCCGTCACCGTCGTGACAAAGACACTGGATGCAATGGCCGGATCAACATTGAAACGATCCAATACGATCGGTATCAGGAGCCCTGATAGGCCGGCAAACAGCATGTTGATGATGATCGCTCCGGCAATCACGAACCCCAGCCCGTAATTGCCGAACCACATCCAAGCTGTAATCCCGATCAGAATTGCCAGCGCAACGCCATTCAGGGCACTTACCAGAATTTCGCGGTTGAGGACACGCATCATGTTGCGGCCAGTAAGCTCCTGGGTGGCAATACCGCGTACGGCAACAGTCATTGTCTGCGTGCCTGCGTTTCCGCCCATCGAAGCGACAATCGGCATCAAAACGGCAAGGGCTACCATTGCCTCGATCGTGTCTTCAAAAAAGGCAATCACGACCGATGCAAGTACAGCCGTGCCGAGATTGACCACAAGCCAGGAGAGTCGTGAGCGCGCAATCGTGATAACGCTGTCCGAAATTTCTTCATCACCAACACCGGCAAGCGCGCGCAAATCTTCTTCCGCTTCTTCCTGAATGACATCGACGATGTCATCAACGGTCAGTACACCAACCAAACGGTCGGCTTCATCCACCACCGCGGAGGATACAAGGTTATAGCGCTCAAACCGGCGTGCAACTTCTTCCTGATCTTCCGTTGCCAGAACAGCCTGCCGTGTCTCCTCCATGATGGAAGTGACTTTCTCGGCCCGTTTCGTTCGCAGGATCTTGTCCAGATGCACTGACCCGAGCAGCTTGAATGTCGGGTCAACGACGTAAATCTCATAGAAGTCGTCGGGGAGGTCCCGTGCCTCACGCATGTAGTCGATGGTCTGACCCACCGTCCAGAATGGTGCAACAGCGATAAATTCGCTTTGCATACGGCGGCCGGCGCTCTCTTCCGGGTAATCCAGCGCCTTTTGCAGTTGCGCCCGGTCGGCATAGGGCAACTCTTCCAGGATCGCCGCCTGATCGTCTTCATCCAGGTCTTCCAGGATATAGACGGCATCATCGGAATCGAGCTCACCCAGTCCTTCAGCAATGACCTCTGTCGGCAGGTCTTCTAGGACTTCCAGCCGAACCGCTTCGTCAATTTCGGTCAGGGCCGTATAATCGAAATCATCCCCTAGAAGACGAATGAACGACGCACGGTCATCCGCGTTCAGGGTCTCGAGAAGATCACCGGTGTCGGCTTCATGCAGATCGGAGGCAAGTGCCCTGAGACCAAACTGGTCCTGCGCCTGGATAGCCGCCTCGACTGCCGCAATGAATTCGAGGTTGATGCGTTCGTCTTCGTCGCGAACGGAGATTTGCGGATCTGGGGTAGCGGCGACTTCAAGTTCAGCTGCTTCGCTCATCCGGCGCCTCCCCTAAAACGCGTTGATCCTGTCCGGTGAAACTACGCCGGATGCCTGTCATCAGAACTAGCGTTTGCCGCAACAAAGCGCCACAGCAAAAGCGTTATCGATCCACAGACTTGCAGCAAGATTTCACCGACTGCCCATGAAAAATCGAGTACGACTGGCATGACGCAACTAAAATCCCGCACAACCTTTGTCCCGAGCTGTCCGGCGCAGCTGTTTCAGATAATCTTTTGTTTGTCCGGGAAGGATCGTTTCGCTGTTTGAGATACATCGCTTGGCGCGGCGAAAAGCGCGGCGCGCTCGTTCGGTTTTCAGGCACACTCTGCCCTCGGCCAGCACTTCCTGCTCCACATACCAGAGCTGCTGGCAGGTCTTCGCACCAAAAGTACCTGGGTTTGTTGAAAACGACTGTGTGTAGCCCGTTAGCGTTGTTACTGCGAGGAGCGATCCCACAAGTATCAATCTCCTGAAAAAAATAAAGGCCACCGGGTAGAAATCGCAATTACCCATGTATTTTGTCCGTCCTCTAAAGGGGCATGCGTCAACTTCACTGGTGCCAACGAAAACCGATATCCACCGTATTAAGAGAAAAACCTGAGACGGGCAGAACTCCAGTTACACCAACTTGTCATCACATTTTGGAAATCGCCTGGTCAAGCCGTTCCATAATTGTTGGATCGGTACGCATGTTGCACACGATATATCTCCAAGATCCTTCAGGAAGATCGGAGAAGGTCACAAAGTGAACCTGATCCTGAATGGCACCTATTTCCTGCAGTTGCCCTGTGGCTTCGATCTCGTCCGTGATCAGATAATCGAACCGACCAGCCAGGAGCATGCGAAACATGGATGCGTTATCTGGCGCCATGACCTTGGCTGGCTGGAGCTCTTCAAGCATCGCATCAACCTGTTGACCATAGGAAAATCCAGAGACCAGTCCAACACTGCGCTCGCGATCTAACAAAACGTCTTTGAAATCCGGGTAAGACTGGAAACGCGAATAGTCCTCCCGCCGGACCAGAAGACTAACCGGCGGATCCTGATAAAGCGGAACGGAGTATCGCAGATACTTCTCTCTTTCTGGATTTTTGAACCAACTGGCACCACACGTATTGGGCAAAAGGTTCTTTTTCAGCATGAGCAATTCCCGCTTGAGGGCAACCAGTCTGACCTCAAACTCCAAACCCGCCGTTTGGAAGGCCAAGGCAACCTTATCCCCGACAACCCCTGTTATCGTACCGTTCTCCAGGTAAGTGAGCGGTTGCTGGGTGTGTACCAGAAGAGTAATTTTTTCTTCTGCCTTGGTGACCGCCGTAAACAGTAGCATTGCGGATAAACCAAACAAGACGTGCATGTACCTCATTGTTGCCAATGACCTTTCGGTATTTAGGAGAGGTACCAAACATCATAACATTGTTTGGTAATCCATGCCCAAATGCCTTCTCGGGAAAAACTGGCATTTTGTAGTCTTGCTAACTACCAACGAGGTGTCTTGGAATTCACGTCGTACTTGGATGCACGTATGTGCATCGTTGGGGCAAAGAATTTGGTGCCAGCAGGCAATCGCAGGAAACATTTTTGTTCTTGGCTAGTTTCCTCCTGCGAACGCACAAGATGAAACGGCCTTTGAGCAGGTATGTAGTGAAGACATCCATCGTTGATTGCTTGCAGGATCCGCGTGGCTTTTTCAGTTACTCCCAACGGCCCATGCGCTCCGATTTCGGAATAAACTGAGCGGAAAAGGCACCGGCACGCGCCTGCAGCAACAATTTACGCCCGCGCTTCGATCTAACGGAAACCAGTTCTGCATCGGAAACCCGCTTGACCCAATGCGCGACAAAACTCTCTGCCTGATTTTTCCTGGTCGAAAACGTGTCCGGAACCGGATGATAGTCCACACGGGATTTTCCGAAGAAACGGGTTCGTCTCATCACCAGGTATTTGGGGTTTTCAATGGACCCAAGAACCTGCTCGACAGCTTGCAGGAACCGCTCTCGCTCCTTGGGTTTGGCCCCTTCAAGGCGAAAATAATAGTTCGATTGTGCTTTGCTGACGACGACATTCAACCTATCCATCGGCGTCTGCAATTGATCTGTGTCCTTAAGCGTTGCAAGCACCGCTTGCCCAATTTGTCGAAGGTTGCCCTCTACCGAACCGTTGCGCAGTTGAAGATAACCAGCCCTGAAAAGTTTTGGAGACATGACGAGAAAAATTACTGCCATGGAAAACATCATCACCGCGGCAAACTCCAGCGACAACGTTTTGATCATGCCTGCAAATAACGCGAAGATAAAGATCACGACGGACAGTGAACCAATAGACAGCGAAGCAACAGATTTTCGATAGATCCATTGCTGCGGGCCACGGCGTACTCTCACACTGGGTTTCAGCCGAGCACCAGTGGATTTTCCATGCAGGGCGCGTCGCCACTTTTGCCACACGTTTTCCCGATCGGCACTTCTTGCAAAGGTTCCGCCGTTTGTCCTTTCCAGACCATCCACAGTCCAGGTGGCATCCGCAAAACCAAGACGGCCAAGTCCAGTCTCGATCAGCACAGGTTCGGACACTGACAGGCCTTCGAAGGCTTTAAAGCGGCGCACAAGCAGGCTCACGTCTTCGCCAAGATCCGCACGGATCGGGTTCCATGAAAGATCCGCGTTATCTCCGCCAGCTATCACTTCCAGCTCGTCAACAAGCTTCGCAAATACATGACTTTCAACCGGCAAGTTCACACAGGCCAGATGCCAGATATTGGCCACCTTGTCCGGCGCATCCGGGTCAATTCTTATCGCCCTGCCACGCATCTGGTTGGAAAGCATGAAAGACCCGACAATGCTCGCCAGAACGAGACTGTTGATACTCGGTGCATCCCATCCCTCACCAAGAAGCGATTGCGTTCCGACAAGGACAGTGACCTCCCCCTGCTGGAACACTTCGGTGACCACATGAACCATTTCATGACTGAGTGGACCTTTCAGATCGACTTCGACATAGTTCTTGTCGTGCCTGAGAGACTTCACCCGGACATCGTCCCGTGCAATTCCCTTGCCCTCAGCTATCGCCCGGAAAGCCGCTTCTGCTTCAGCAGGCAAGATCACCAGGCTCCCCGTCAGAACACCAAGTCGGTATTGGTAAGCACCCTTGGACCGCAGCACCTCGAATATCGGTACCACGCCGATTTTCTCCGGCGCGTACTCACGCTGCCCCGGCCCGGGCATCTGATCCCGCCTGATATAGTCGGTGAGGATGACCATACGCAGCGAGGATTGCAGGCTTGAACTTTCTGCAGCTACAATCGACTGGATACTCAGGATCTTACCCAGGCTATTTCTAAGACGTTTGTTGACGTCATCCAGGTCGTCCAATTCAGGACGGCCTCTCTTCAAACCGCCAAAGGCACGCAGCTGTTGCTGCAGCTTCCTGTGAACGCCGGTTTCCTTGAAATACGACGACGGTTCATTTGAAATCATCCCGGCCAGAAGCCGTTCCAGAAACGTTCTGTCCATCGCAGGCAAGTCTTCAACAGCAAGACTGAACAGTTCCAGTGCTGCTGGATGAACGGCACGACCTGCCGCCTTGAGGAAAACAAGACCGGCAAGATAGAAATCGGCATTTCGAAAAATCTCGTCCTCGAAATTCGCTGGCATCTTGAACCAGGGCATCCTGGTTAGTTGGGACAGAAACTCCTCGTCGCGTAAAAGACCATAGGCAAAGGCATTCAGGTCATTTGCAAACCTGTCGATGAAATCCGCATCCGGTCCTGTCGGCGCGGAAAAACAGACCAGATCCTGATGCGGTGACAGGTCACCCGACTTGACCAGTTCCGGAACCGAGATTTCGCAATCGACGGTGCCGCAAAGACTTTCGTAGCGTCCCCACTCTGCGGCATCGCAGTCGTAGGGAGGTGTCGCGGTCAATGAAACAGTCCTGATTGATCCCGGAAGTGCTTCTTTCAACTCAACGAGTGATTTGTGCCATTCCTTTCGAAGATGATGCGCTTCATCGAACACCAGTGTTTCGACATTCAGATCACGAAGCGATTGAAGCAACTCATCTATCTTGAGTTTTTCGGCACAGCCTTCTTCATCTGTTTCTCCACTCAAGGCCGCATGAAGCCCTTGGTAGGTACTGATCGTCAGAAACCCAGGCTTGCGAATATTCAGCGAAATCCAGCTGTCGTCCGCGCCCTCGGCAAGAAACAGCTCCACAAGCCGGGCCTTCCACTGATTCCGGATTGCAAGGGACGGCGCAAAAATCAGGGAAGGCTTGCCCAGCCGGCGCATGACTTCCAGGCCGAGAACGGTCTTGCCAGAACCAGGGGCTGCCACAACATGCAACTGGTCATCTTCAAGATGCTCATCCAGTTCCTCCAGTACGCGCTTCTGGTAGCTGCGCCAGGGAAACTTGAAGCGAAGATCGTCCAGATGATTGATCAATGTGTCTGAAATCTCGGAAGGCACCTATTCATCGGCACACTCAGGCGGACGCGTTTCCATTGTCCAGTCGCCGACATTCATGGCCGGAAATTTGGTCTTGAACGACTTGTCGTTGTGCTTGCCCTTGCCATTGAGCAGGTTGATATCGCACTGACCCGCCGCATCCGGATCCAGGGTGTCGTAATATGAGTATGTGTAACCAGCAACTTTGAACTCTGAATCCCGATAGGCAATCGTCAGGATTTGCTCCCAGCGTCCACGCCCGATGGAGGAATTTTCAGAATAGAGTTTCAGCGACCCGCTTTGCGTCGCCTCTATCCAGGGCTCCTGACCATACATGCCACCGCGCCAGACGATACCTTTCACATGTACAGCTTGCTGCCAACCGTCGCCCGCATCTGTGAAAATGTAAAGATCGTCACTGCCCTCGTTCGTATCCACGAGAACAGCCTTGTAGCGATAGATGTCGCCATCAACAGGAACAACTTCCATACCTGCGACATTACTTACTGAGACCGTTGACTGTTGCGCCAAGGCGGAAATCGCCGTGGCCTGAAACGCAAACACCAGGAAAACGGAATAGGCAGGAATTTTGAGGGACCTTGGCACCATGCGTTCCTTTCAAAGGTCTTCTTGCACTTGCGCAAGTAAGCACAATGAACACGGCACAACAATCGCGGCAGTACCGGCGAGATTATCTCTCTAGCCGAAATTCACTTTGCCAAACCAAAAAGGCCGCCCAGTGGCAGCCTTTTTCAGAAAGCATAGTTTTCAATCGAATGGTGCGGTCGAGAAGACTCGAACTTCCACGGGTTTTACCCCACAGCGACCTCAACGCTGCGCGTCTACCAATTCCGCCACGACCGCATATTCGATTGTTCCCGGCGCCCGATGGCGTCGAGGCGCTCCATGTAGCAAAAGGATTTTAGGGGCGCAAGGGCCGACATCGGAATAATTCACAGGCACATAATTTTTATTCGGTATGGACCTAAAGTGGTCCGTCCGTGCGCATGGGTCTTATTTCCGGCGGACGCATGAGAACTTCGGTGATGGAGATGCCAATCCGTTCACCAAGCAGCACTACCTGCCCCTTGGCGACGAGCGTGTTGTTGGCATAAATCTTCACATCATCGTCTTCCGTAACATCAAGGTCGATCACCGCTCCGCGGCCCATGCGCAGAAGCTGGTGAACCGGCATCTCGGACTCTCCAAGAACGACGGATATATCGACATTGATCTCATCAAAGGTGGCCATTAGAGGCATTGATCCTTAAATAGAGCGGAAACCCGCAAGCGCATCACCATACCACGGCACGGCAAGCCAGCTCAAAAAACAAAGAAGTGTCATCCACATGTCACCTGCCCAAAGAGACACCCTTTCCTTCAGTTTTTTACCAAATTCAGGTTCAGAACCAGTGGAATGGAGGATTTCCGACGATCTGGTCGATTATGACACTGCGCTATCGAAGATGGATGACAGGGTCCAGAGAATCATCGCAGGCGAAGCAAGAGAACTGGTCTGGCTGCTGGAACATCCCCCACTTTATACCGCCGGCACGAGCGCCAGTGACGCTGATCTCGTTTCTCCAGATCGTTTTCCCGTCTACAGCACTGGTCGTGGTGGCCAGCACACCTACCACGGCCCCGGGCAGCGTGTCGCTTATGTAATGCTCGACCTCAGACGGCGCCAACAGGACGTCCGCGCCTTCGTCTCAGCGCTGGAGGCCTGGCTGATCAACTCACTCTGGCACTACCATATCCGGGGCGAACGCAGGGAAGACAGGGTTGGCGTATGGGTTCAACGCCCCGACCAGGGCCAGAACGTTGAAGACAAGATAGCCGCCATCGGCATTCGAATTCGCAAATGGGTCACGTTTCACGGCGTCAGTCTTAACGTGGAACCGGACCTGGAACATTTCTCCGGTATTGTCCCTTGCGGAGTCCAGGAACACGGTGTCACCAGTCTGGTCGATCTCGGCATTCCGGTGACGATGGCAGAAAATGACTCAGTCTTGCGGGCAGAGTTTGAAAAAATCTTTGGATCGACGGCCTCTAACTAACACCGTTCACAACTGTCAGGTCAGCATTTCGAGAAATTTGCGCAAACGATCATTTCCACCGGGAGACCAGCCGAGAGCTTTCAGTTTACCGGGTTCCATCACGCCCAATGGTCCCTCCGCGCGCATGGGAACATTGGTACCTGACAAGCCCTTTTCCGCAGCAAAAAGCTTGATGAGATCCTGACGGTCGAGCAGGAGATCGGAGACGTTATAGACTTCAAACGGCGCAGCAGTTGTCGCCTGCCTCTTGTCCAGAACGAGCGCAACGCCGTCTGCAAGGTCTTTTCCGTGCACCTCTGTTCCGAGTCTTGGCGAAATGAGTTCCCCGCGCGCAAACTGAGCAAAAAGAGCGGACCATTTATGGTCCGTTCTTCCCGGGGCAACGCCATAAACACCGGTCGCCCGCAGTGCTGTCCCTTTGAAAAGGTCGTCGCATAAAGATTCCAGGGCCTGTTCGCAGACAAGTTTGACCTTTCCATAGAGCGTATCGGGCTCAGTCTCCGCAGTTTCCGTCAATACAACCCAATTCCCTGTGTCGGAATAGACAGCGCGGCTCGACAAAAACACGCAATGGGCGATTCCTGCAGTCTTTGCCGCCTCGAGGAGACGCACGGTACCCTCCGCATTGCGCATAACGAAGCCAGTTGGATCGTCGCCCTCGCCGCCTCGGTACTTTCCCGGCACATGCGAAAACGCACAGTGAACCAACACATCTGCTGCTGGCAGCTCAAAAGACTTTTCAGAAAGATCCCAAGGTACAAATTCAGCGTCGAGCCAATCGAGCGGCTGCCGGCCCAGCGACGTCAAATAATGCCCGTCATTCGAGATACGATCAGCAATAAAGCGGCCCACAAGACCGCTTCCACCGGTTATCAGAACGTGCATGAATGTGGCCTGTCAGATTACGCTTTTACTGGGATTTGGCAGATCGGAAACATCCTCAGGAATCTCCTTCCCATTTGCAAAAACCTGCCATAGATCAATGAGCGGACGCAATGTCTTTGCCTTCGGATGTTCCGTTTGCCACGGTTTTTCATATTGATAGTGCAGAATATGGATCTCGTGCCAACTCCAGAGATCTGGCAGGTTGAACCAGACGTATTGCAGCATGTTGTAGAAAACAGGCAAGCCGTGCCAGTCCGGAAAATAGTGCTCCAGAAATGTCTGATCTGTCCGACGCCAAAAGGCTTCCGGCTGGTCGAGGCGGGACAGCATATTCTGAAAAGTCGCCTCACTCGGCTTCGCCGTAAACACACCACTGTTCAAGCGATGAAAGTCACCGAGTGTTTCGTACACATTGGGCGCGGCACAGAATTCCGGATAGTCGAACAGCTTGTCGCAGTTTTTCAGGACAATCGCATCCGCGTCGATGAAGACGACCTTGTCATATTCGGTTAGTTGCCAAAGGCGGAGCTTGACGAAATTGTCCAGCGGTGTGTGAAAAACCGGTTTGCCGCCCTTGATAAAGGGGGCTGCCTTGTGCAGACGCCCACGTTCATGGCGTTCATTGAACGCACTGGATGTGGGCAATCGGCCACAGCGTCCCAGGCGCGCACCAAAGGCACGCAGCGGTTCCAGTTCTTCTGCCTCAACGCCAGGGGTGTAGAGCACCACAAGATCGGCTTCGGTTCCGGTTAGATGCAGCGAACGCAACAGCGCAGTTGCACCGAGCACATAGTCACGATTTGTGACCAGCGTGACAAAGGCATTGGCACTCGCCGCTGCCTTGTCAAACCCTGGGGCATCTTTCATCAAGGCCCCTTATGAATCACAGAAATTAGCCAAGAATTTTTCTCCACACTTTGAAGAAGATAAGGTAACCAATCAGAGCGGCGACAGTCATAAGAGCATATTCGAGTGTTGGTTCAAACTCGCCTTTCGAGGCCAACTTTGCTCCCAATCCAGCTCCAACCAAGCCAAAAAAGAATGCTCCATAAAATACTTTCTTCTGTGTTACTCCCGCTGGTTCTGGCTCTCTTTTTTTGCCAGTTAGCAAATCGATCAGTTCAGGAAGTTCAAACAGATTAAGCACTCAATGATGCTCCCTATGAGACACGTTGAAATTTGAGACTGCAGCGACCGCCCCCCCAATCCTTCGGCTTAGTCTTATCCTCGCAAACCGCTGAACTCGCTCCGTTATTTTGGTTTTCGAAATCGAGTGACATATATATACAAGTAATACGCTGTTCCACATACCAGGAAGAACAACATTCTATACATAGAAGGAGATTCGCCGAGGTAAATAGCGCCAAAAACAAATATGACCCAAAGCGAAATAAGCGCTGTTACTTGAAGGTTGAAAGAATCTCTATTGTTCATTCTTAAGGCAAGTCTCCTCAGGAAACAGATTTAAGACGTGGGTGTTCCGGGTCGCGTTCGATTTCTTCTGCAATTTCCTTCGTCCAGGCAGAAACAGCCGGCACGCGGCTGCGATCAACGCGATAAGCAAAATTCTTGGCCACATCCACGACTTCACTCAGCAATCCGTCTTCCAAAGTTGTTGGATTGAGACCCAGTTCCAGGAACTGCCTGTTTTCAACCACCAGATCATTCTCAGGAGCTTCTTTGCGCGGATTTGGCAGATAGGCCACCTTCGCACCGGTCAACCGCGATATCAGTTCAGCCAGGTCCCTGACACGGTGCGTTTCTGTCATCTGGTTGAAGACCTTGACCCTTCCCCCTGGCTCCGGGGGATTGTTCAGGGCTAGCTCGATACAGCGGACTGAATCCTGAATGTGAATGAACGCCCGCGTCTGGCCGCCCGTTCCATGCACCGTCAGGGGATAATCGATCGCAGCTTGAATCAGGAAGCGGTTCAGAACCGTGCCGTAGTCACCGTCATAGTCAAACCGGTTGATCAACTGCTTGTGCCGTCGGGTCTGCGCGGTATGTGTCCCCCAGACAATGCCCTGATGCAGGTCGGTGATCCTCAGTGCATCATTCTTGGCATAAAACTGGAAAAGAAGCTGATCCAGACATTTCGTCATGTGATAGATCGAGCCCGGATTCGCCGGATAGAGAATTTCCTGAGCGGCCTTGTCACCGGACAGCGTCTCCACGTCGACACTCAGATACCCTTCGGGAATGGCAGCACCAACGCTGGAATAACCATAAACGCCCATGGTCCCCAGATGGATCAAGTGAGAGTCCAACCCCAACTCGACCATTGCATTCAGAAGGTGGTGCGTCGCATTGACGTTGTTGTTGACCGTGTAATTCTTGTGCTGGTCCGATTTCATCGAATAGGGAGCAGCACGCTGCTCGGCGAAATGAATGATTGCGTCCGGGCGGTTCTCCGCAAGCCATGCTTTGAAGACTTCATAATCCGCAGCAATATCGATCAGGTGGAAGTGGATTGTGTTGCCGGTTTCCTGTTTCCAGATCCGCGTGCGTTCCTGAATGGAGTCCATTGGTGTCAGCGACTGAACACCAAGTTCCGCGTCAATCCAGCGGCGGCTAAGATTATCAATTATATGAACATCGTGGCCCTGATCGGACAGATGCAATGATGTGGGCCAACCTACAAAACCGTCGCCGCCAAGTATTGTAATTTTCACAGGCCATCTCCTTGATTGAGCAACGCAGGAATGTAATCACCTGTTCCTGATTGATCCATTCATGTGGCCAGATCATTACGATAAATCAATGACAACTCAACTTTGAATTTTGGAATTGATATAGTGTCAGCTAAAAACAACGCGCCTTAGGCCACGTTCTCATAAACGGGATTCCTTTTGAGTTGCGAATGTGATTCAAACTCCTAAAAGGAGTTTTCCATGGCGCGGTTTGATCTGAGCGATTTCGAGTGGTCTGTCATCCAGCCACTTCTTCCGTCCAAAGTGCGTGGTGTTGCGCGTGTTGATGACCGGCGGGTTCTGAATGGCATTTTCTGGCGGTTGCGCACCGGTGCGCCTTGGGC
>CXTY01000017.1 GCA_001404055.1 Roseibium album
GAACATATGAAGAAGACACTTTTAGCGATGGCGGCAGCAGCTGTTGCGTTTACCGGTCTGACGGCACCTTCGGTTGCCGAGGGCGAGCGTTTTGTTCTTGTCAGCCATGCGCCTGACAGCGACAGCTGGTGGAACACGATCAAGAACGGNCTTGCGCTGGCAGGCGAGCAGGTTGGTGCGGAGGTTGAATACCGCAATCCGCCAACCGGTGACATTGCCGACATGGCCCGCATCATCGAGCAGACCGCTGCGTCCAACCCTGACGGCATCATCACGACGCTCGCAGACTATGACGTGCTGTCCGGCCCGATCCAGAATGCCGTTGCCAAGGGTATTCCGGTGATCATCATCAACTCAGGCACACCGGAGCAGGCAGCGGACGTCGGTGCGCTGATGTATGTCGGCCAGCCGGAATATGACGCAGGTCTTGCTGCCGGTCAGCGCGCCAAGCGTGACGGCATCGGCTCGTTCCTGTGTGTCAACCACGTGGTTTCCAACCCGGTTGTGGGTGAGCGCTGCCGTGGCTTTGCCGACGGTCTGGGCGTCGAGCTTGGCGAGAGCATGATCGACAGTGGCCAGGATCCGGCGGAAATCAAGAACAAGGTCAAGGCCTACCTGACCGCCAACCCGAGCACTGAAGCTGTGCTGACCCTCGGCCCGACCTCTGCGGACCCGACCATCGGCGCACTGCAGGACATGGGCAAGGCCGGCGACATGTATTTCGGCACCTTTGATCTGGGCACCGAGATCGTCAAGGCAATCAAGGACGGCACCATCAAGTGGGGTATCGACCAGCAGCCATTCCTGCAGGCCTATATGCCGGTCATCGTTCTGGCCAACTACCAGCGCTTTGGCGTGCTGCCTGGCAACAACATCAACTCCGGCCCGGGCTTCATCACCAAGGATGCTCTGGCAAAGGTTGAGAAGTTTGCCGGCGAATACCGCTAAGGCTTCGTGACACGGTGAACGCAAGGCATGGGAGGCGGCAGCTGCCTCCCATGCCGAACGACCAGCGCGCTGCTTCAGGCGCGCCTTCAAACCCAGACAGTTTTCTGCGGCCGGGCCGCATGTCTTAAGCGGCCGGCCTTGCTGGTCCGCAGGAGGAGACTTATGGCTGATACGACACAGCAGACAGCCGCATCTGACACACCCCCCGCTGCTGGCGCTGCTGGCCCCGCTACTGGCTCCGCTGCCGGCAAGGACGAACGCATCCGCGAGATGTCTTCCATGCGCAAGGCGCTGATCCGTCCGGAACTGGGTGCCATCTGCGGCACGATCCTCGTCTTCATGTTCTTCATCGGCATTGCCAGCGACAGCGGCATGTTTTCCGCCGAAGGCATCGTCAACTGGGGCACCGTCTCCGCACAGTTTGCCATCATCGCGGTTGGCGCCTGTCTGTTGATGATTGCCGGAGAGTTTGATCTCTCCGTCGGCTCCATGATCGGCTTTTCCGGCATCATCATCGCGCTGATGAGCGTGCATCTGGGCTTTCCGATCTGGTTTGCCATTCTCACCGCCTTCGCCCTGGCGCTTTGCATCGGCGCCCTGAACGGCTACCTGGTGATCAAGACCGGCCTGCCCTCCTTCATCGTCACCCTCGCCTTCCTGTACATCCTGCGCGGCCTGACGATCTTCATTGCCATTGCCACCACCCGCAAGACCATCATCGGCGGCATCAGGGACATCACCGAGGGCGATCCGATTGCCTGGGTCTTTGGCGGCAAGGTGTTCTCGGGCCTGTTTGTCTGGCTGGCGGATCTGGGTGTTGTCGGCAAGTTCGTTGCCGGACCCAAGGCCGGTCTTCCGGTGGTTGAGGGCATTCCCATGCTGATGATCTGGGCAGCGATCCTGATCGTCTTCGGCCACATCCTTCTGACCCGCACCCGGTTTGGCAACTGGATCTTTGCCTCCGGCGGTGATGCCCAGGCGGCCCGCTACGTCGGTGTTCCGGTCAACCGGGTCAAGATCCTGATGTTCATGTTCTCCGCCTTCTGCGCCACCATCTTTGCCACCTGCCAGGTGATGGAGTTCGGCTCGGCGGCGGCCGACCGCGGCCTGTTAAAGGAATTCGAGGCCATCATCTCCGTGGTGATCGGTGGCGCGCTGCTCACCGGTGGCTATGGCTCGGTCATCGGGGCTGCCCTTGGTGCGCTGATCTTCGGCGTGGTTCAGCAGGGGCTTTTCTTTGCCGGAGTGGAAAGTTCCCTCTTCCGGGTCTTCCTCGGTGTGATCCTGCTGCTTGCCGTGATCCTCAACACCTACATCCGTCGCATGATCACAGGGGAGCGCTGATATGAGCACATCATTGATCGAACTCGTCGATATCGAGAAGCACTTCGGCCCGGTGATTGCCTTGAACGGTGTCTCTGTCTCCGTCAATCCCGGTGAGTGTCACTGCCTTCTGGGCGACAACGGCGCGGGCAAGTCAACCTTCATCAAGACCATGTCCGGGGTACACAAGCCAACCAAGGGCAAGATCCTGATCGAAGGCAAGGAAATTGCCTTTGACAGTCCGCGTGATGCCATGACGGCCGGCATTGCCACCGTCTATCAGGATCTTGCCATGATCCCGCTGATGTCAGTCACACGGAACTTCTGGATGGGGCGCGAGCCGCAAAAGAGTTTCGGCCCGTTCAAGTTCTTCGACTTTGCCCATGCCAATGAGGTCACCATGAGCGAGATGGCCAAGATGGGCATTCATCTGCGCTCGCCCGATCAGGCGGTCGGCACGCTGTCAGGCGGCGAACGCCAGACGGTCGCAATCGCCCGAGCGGTTCACTTCGGGGCCAAAGTGCTCATTCTCGATGAGCCGACCTCGGCTCTGGGTGTCCGCCAGACCTCCAACGTTCTGGCCACCATCGACAAGGTGCGCAAGAACGGTATCGGTGTCATCTTCATCACCCACAATGTGCGCCATGCCATGGCCGTCGGTGATCGCTTTACAGTGCTCAACCGGGGAAAGACACTCGGCACGGCCCTCAAGGGCGAAATCAAGGCAGAAGAACTCCAGGACCTCATGGCGGGAGGCCAGGAACTCGCTCAACTCGAAGGATCGCTCGGCGGGACAATCTAAAGCCGGGCTAAAAGTGGAATAAACGCGTGAAACAACTCGATGTCATCACCATAGGTCGGTCTTCGGTCGATCTCTACGGAGCGCAGGTCGGCGGCCGGTTGGAGGACATGGCGTCCTTCAACAAATACATCGGTGGTTCGCCCACCAATATGGCAACCGGAACCGCCCGCTTGGGTCTCAGATCCGGGCTGATAACCCGCGTTGGTGATGAGCATATGGGCCGGTTCATTCGCGAAGAACTGGAACGGCACGGCGTGGACACGCGCGGTGTCGTGACAGACCAGGAACGACTGTCTGCCCTTGTCCTGCTTGGCATCCGTGATCAGGAACAGTTTCCGCTGATCTTCTATCGCGAAAATTGCGCTGACATGGCGCTGTGCGAAGATGACATCGATCCCGCCTTTATCGCCTCCGCCAAGGCAGTTGTTGCAACAGGCACCCACCTGAGCCACCCGAAAACCGAGGGCGCGGTTTTGAAGGCTCTCAAGCTGGCGCTCGAGAACGGTGATCAAACAGCGCTCGACATCGACTATCGCCCCAACCTGTGGGGACTTTCAGGTCACGGCGATGGTGAAAACAGGTTCATCGCTTCTGAGAAAGTGACGGAAAAGCTGCAGACAACGCTGCATCTCTTTGATCTGATTGTCGGGACGGAAGAAGAATTCCATATCGCAGGTGGTACGACCGACACCATTCAGGCGCTCAAAAACGTCCGAAAGGTCTCTTCTGCAACACTTGTGTGCAAGCGCGGCCCCATGGGTGCGTCCGCTTTCGTTGGCGACATTCCAGAAAGTCTAGACGACGGTATTTCCGGCCCGGGCTTCCCGATCGAAGTCTTCAATGTGCTCGGCGCTGGTGATGGTTTCATGTCCGGTCTTCTGAAGGGCTGGATTACCGGTGAAGACTGGGTCACCAGCCTGACCTTTGCCAACGCCTGCGGAGCCTTCGCCGTTTCCCGGCACGGCTGCACCCCCGCCTACCCAAGCTGGGAAGAACTGCAGTTTTTCCTGAACCGGGGTGTAAAGGACAAGGCACTGCGCAAGGACCCGGAACTCGAGCAGATCCATTGGTCCACCAACCGGCATGGTGATTGGTCAACCATGCGTGTTTTTGCGTTCGACCATCGTATTCAACTTGAACAAATGGCCGATAGTTCAGGCGCCCCCCACGAACGAATAGGTCCTTTCAAGGAACTCTGTCTCAGCGCTGCTCTGGAAGTCGCAAACGATCAACCGGGTTACGGCATTCTTTGCGACAGCCGGCTGGGCCGAGAGGCGCTTTATCGGGCCGCCGGAACCGGGCTCTGGATCGGGCATCCAGTGGAGTGGCCAGCCTCCCGGCCTCTTGAACTGGAGCCGGAAATCGGGCCCGATTTCGGTGGCCTGGCTGAATGGCCGACGGAACACGTGGTCAAGGTCCTGTGCTTCTATCACCCGGACGACAGCACCGAAATGAAGATGCAGCAAGAAGACGTCCTGAAACGTCTCTTTGCTTCCTGTCGCCGCAACAGCCTGGAAATGCTGCTTGAAGTGATCCCGTCAAAAGTCGGCCCCATCGACGACGACACGACCGCCGCAATCATCCAGCGCATGTATGACATCGGCATCTATCCGGATTGGTGGAAACTTGAGCCCCTGACCTCTCACGATGCCTGGGCTAAGGTCTGCAGCACCATAACCAAAAACGACCCCAACACACGGGGCATCGTCGTGCTCGGGCTCGATGCTCGGGAAGATCAACTTGCGGCAAGCTTCGCTGAAGCTGCACAATTCGAGCTGGTCAAAGGTTTTGCGGTTGGCCGCACGATATTCGCCGATGCTGCACGCAACTGGCTTGCCGGCAACATGTCGGACCAGGAGGCAATCACCGACATGACGGCCCGCTTTGAACGCTTGTGCGGAATATGGGACGATGCAAGGGCCATAGCGCAAAACATTTTACCTCAAGGAATTTCTGCATGAGCACCATCCGTCTCACCGCCGCTCAGGCAATGGTCCGCTTCCTATCGGCACAGATGACCGAGGATGGCGAGCGTTTCATAGACGGTATCTGGGCGATTTTCGGTCACGGCAATGTGGCTGGCCTCGGTGAAGCGCTGGAACAGGCCGGCAATGCAATGCCGACCTGGCGCGGCCAGAACGAACAGACCATGGCACATACCGCGATTGCCTATGCGAAGGCCAAAAAGCGTACGCGCGCAATGGCCGTTACCTCTTCCATCGGCCCGGGTGCAACCAACATGGTCACCGCGGCAGCCCTTGCCCACGTCAACCGTTTGCCTGTGTTGCTGATCCCCGGCGACGTCTTTGCCAATCGGGCACCCGATCCTGTCTTGCAACAGGTCGAGGATTTTGACGACGGCACGGTTTCGGCCAATGACTGTTTTCGTCCTGTTTCGCGGTATTTCGACCGGATCAGTCGGCCAGAACATCTTTTGACGGCGCTTCCGCGTGCCTTCCGAGTGATGACCGACCCTGCCAATTGCGGCCCGGTAACCCTGTCATTCTGCCAGGACACCCAAGCAGAAGCATTCGACTATCCGGTGAGTTTTTTCGAACCACGTGTCTGGCGTATTCGGCGCCCGGAGCCGGACAGCCGCGATGTTGCCGACCTTGGTACATTGATCAAGGATGCGAAAAACCCGGTCATAGTGTGTGGTGGTGGCGTGATCTACTCACAGGCGGAGCAGACCCTGGGTGACTTTGCGACCCGGCACCGCATTCCAGTGATCGAAACCCAGGCAGGCAAGTCGGCCCTTGCCCAATCCCATCCGATGAATTTTGGAGCTGCCGGCGTGGACGGCGCACAAAGCGCCAACAGGCTTGCAGAAGCCGCCGATCTGGTGATTGGTGTCGGCACCCGGTTTCAGGATTTCACCACCGGGTCATGGGCCCTGTTCAAGGAGACCGACCGGAAACTGGTTTCTATCAATGTCCAGGGTTATGACGCCTGCAAACACGGCACGACCGGTGTTGTTGGCGATGCAAAGATCACCCTGGAAAAACTGTCCGGGTACCTGGGAGACCAGCGCTCTGAAACTTTCGATCCCCAGGATCGGCTCGACTGGCTTGCCAAGGTCGATGCCCATTGCAGCGCAAGGGCTGATGTTCCGGATGACTATCTGCCGCTTGACGCCGAGGTCATCGGTGCTGTCCAGCGCACCGCAGACGACAAGACGATTGCCATGTGTGCGGCAGGAACCATGCCGGGTGCCCTGAAACTACTGTGGCAGGCGCCGCAAGGCGGATACCACATGGAATACGGCTTTTCTTGCATGGGTTACGAGATAGCAGGTGCCATGGGCGTCAAGCTGGCGAAACCGGACCGGGACATTGTCTGCTTTGTCGGTGACGGATCCTACATGATGGCAAATTCCGAGCTCGCGACCGCTGTCATGCGCCAGGTTCCCTTCACGGTCGTCCTCACAGACAATCGCGGCTACGGCTGCATCAACCGGCTGCAGATGGGCACCGGCGGTGCCGAGTTCAACAATCTCTACAAGGATTGCAACGTCGAGCAGCAGCCGGACATCGACTTTGTCGCACACGCCGCGTCGATGGGAGCCCATGCGATAAAGGCAACAGACATTGCAGATCTTGAAGTGCAGATCGTAGCCTCGCGTGACCGAAAGGTCCCGACAGTTATTGTCATCGACACCGATCCGATGCAGGGCCCTGGAGAGGCTGGCGGCGGACACTGGTGGGATGTGGCGGTTCCCGAAGTCTCCGGACGCGCTCAGGTGAATGCGGCACGCGAAAATTACGTTGCAGCGCTGAAGAACCAGCGCGCTGCTGACTAACGATTTTCAGGAAAACAGAAATGATCCTTTACGGCACCAACCCCATTGCCTGGGCCAATGACGACGACCAGACCCTCGGGGCGCATATTCCAACCGAACAGATTTTGAGCGAAGCCTCGGAGATTGGCTTTGACGGTATCGAGAACGGCCATCGCTGGCCGGACAACCCGGAAGAATTGAAGCATCTTCTGGGTGCTCACGGTCTGAAGTTCATTTCCGGCTGGTATTCACTCAACCTTCTTGTGCAATCCGTTGAAGACGAGAAGAAGGCGATCCAACCGCACCTGGACAAGCTCAAGCACAATGGCTGCTCGGTCTGCATTGCCTGCGAAACCTCCAACACCATTCAAGGTTCAGATGTCGACATCTCCACAAGTCCGGTTTTGACCGCCGATGAGATGACGGCATTTGGTGCCAAGATGGAGGAACTTGCAACATTCTGTGCGGATCAGGGCATAGACCTCGTCTACCATCATCACATGGGCACCGTTGTTGAGACCTTGGCTGAAATCGACGCCTTCATGGCGGCAACCGGACCGGCGACAAAACTGCTCTTTGATGCCGGCCATTGTTACTTCGGCTGCAAGGGGGAAGACCCAACGCCGGTGCTGAAGAAATATATCGACCGCGTGCGCCACTTTCATGCCAAGAACGTGCGTCCGGACGTCATGAAGGATATTCGGGACAACGGAAAGTCTTTCATGGATGGCGTCCGCGCCGGTGTCTTCACCGTTCCTGGCGACGAAGAAGGCGGCATCGATTTCCGTCCGATGCTCCAGATCCTGAAAGATGCTGGGTATCAAGGCTGGATCGTCATCGAGGCCGAGCAGGACCCGGCAGTCCGCAATCCGTTCCACTATCAAAGCCTCGGACTGAACACGCTGAAAGCAATTGCAAACGAGTTGGATTTGACATGAGCGAGCTTCTCCGCAAACCATCGGGATCAACCGGCAAGGTCCACGACATCACTGTTGATAGCGCCAGGGGACCAAAGGCGCCGGACTGGGGTTTCGTGGGTTTCGGTCTTTACCGCCTGAAGGCGGGAGAGACAGTAGCCGAGCAGACCGGTGATCGCGAAGTTATCCTGGTCATGGTCGAGGGCAAGGCAACTGTATCAGCCGAAGGAGTAGACTTCGGCGAACAGGGCGAGCGCATGAATGTGTTCGAACAGGTGCCACCACACAGTGTCTACATTCCCAATGACACAAGCTGGACAGCAACGGCCACCACCGACTGTACAATCGGTGTCTGTACCGCCCCCGGCAATGGAGGCCACAAGGCACGCGTGCTGCCCACACCGCAGAAGGTCACGCGCGGCAAGGGCGCCAACACCCGCTACATCTTTCCGATCGCCATGGAAGAGTCTGACGTTGCTGACAGCCTGCTGGTCACCGAGGTATTCACGCCGCAGGGCAACTGGTCGTCCTATCCCCCGCACAGACACGACGAAGACAACTATCCGGACATGACCTACCTGGAAGAAACCTATTATCACCGTCTCAATCCGGACCAGGGCTATGGCCATCAACGCGTCTTCACCGAGGACGGCGCTCTTGACGAGACCATCTCCATGAACAGTCACGACGTGGTACTGGTACCAAAGGGTCATCACCCCTGCGGCGCGCCTTATGGCTACGAGATGTATTATCTCAACGTCATGGCTGGCCCGATGCGCAAATGGCGTTTCCAGAACCACCCTGACCATGACTGGATCGCACAGCGTGATGCGGGATAGAAATATGCAAGACAGTTCAACAGAAAAGGGCGCTATTAGCGCCCTTTCTAGTTCAGGTGACACTCATTGTTCTCTTACGCAGCTAGCAAGTCGTGGTCCGGTGCTAGGTTTTCGGAGAATTCTATCCCGCTCCCGGACCCCGTCTGACGCACGACAGCACCGTGCAACCGGGTTCCATCGGTGAAATCGAGTGTCATTTCTGTGCCCAATTCAACATCATCCATATCAAGAATTTGCGCACCACTGACGCTGACATCAATCAGTTGAACCGAACGTTTACTTCCATCTTGGAGCGTGATTGCAACATCGTCCGAAATCGCTTTGCGTGCTGCCTGCCGGCGATCCTGGACATCCCTGGTCACATCGGCCAGAAACTGTTCCACATCCTGAGCCAGATTAGAACTGGCCTCGGACACAAGATCAGAAGCTGCGTTGACTGCGCTGGCCTCCTCTGAGGTCTGCTGTACCGCACCGGATACTGTACCCATGCTTGATGCCGCAGTGCCCGTACTATCACTGGCTGACCGGGCAGATCTGGCGATTTCTTGGTTGGCTGCGCGCTGTTCTTCAATCGCTCCGGCAACCGAGCTGGTGAGGCCTTTGATGTCAGAGACCTTTACCGTAATGTTTTCAATTGCATCCGCGGCGTCCTTGACCGAATTCTGAATCCCGGTGATCCGACCGGAAATTTCATCCGTTGCCTTGGACGTCTGTTCGGCGAGTTCCTTCACCTCAGAAGCGACAACGGCAAAACCACGCCCCGCCTCTCCAGCGCGCGCTGCCTCAATTGTCGCATTCAAGGCCAGCAGGTTCGTCTGTTCCGCGATGTCACGAATGAGATTGACAACACTGCCGATATGTTCGGCCGCTTCTGAAAGAGTTGCCACATTCTGATTGGTGGTCTCGGCAGCTTCAACGGTCTCAGTGACTATCTTCGTTGTTGCTTCGGTCTGATTTGCGATCTCCTGGACAGTTGCCGTCATCTCTTCGGTGGCAGCAGCCACGGCGGCAACGTTTTCCGACGCATTGTTGGAAGCGCTGCCAGCATGATCGGATTCCGACTTTGCATTGGTAGCCAGCCCGTCAAGCGTCGTAGCGGCTTCCCGCATCCGGGACATCTGTTCGCCCACGGTTTCCAATCGGTCCGTCATCACGGACTTGAATTCCTTTATAAGGTTCTCAAGCAGGGCTTGGCGCTGGCGTTCCCTGTCTTGCTCACCACGGGCACGGTCTTCGAGCTCTTTCCGTTGAACCGCATTGTCCTTGAAGACCGTGACTGCCTTGCACATGTCACCGATTTCATCTGACCTGTTCGCATCGTCAATACCCACTTTGGTATCGCCCGTCGCAAGGCGGCTCATAGCGTCAACCACCCGTGCAATCGGATTGGTAACAGTGCGCGCAGCAAAGTATCCCGCGACGGCGGCTATCGCCAACAACAAGGCTCCAACAAGTAACATTCTATTCCTGATGGCATAAATCGGCGCGCTGGCCTCTTCATACGTTTGGGCGGCCATTAGAATGAAGTGATTGCCCTGATAGTCGAATTTAATGGCCTCGACGTCCATCAATTCGCCGCGATGAATATTGTCATAGCCGAAGGCTGCGCCCTTGGCCCTGGCTTCTTCGATGACAGGGCTGGTAATCCGGGTCGTCAGGATATCGTTTTTGTCGGGAGTGAACTTACTGTCATTGCGCATCAAGCCATCTTCACCGATCAGCGCCAGCTCTCCGGACTTTCCGAGCCCCAGATTGTGCGCCATGAGCTCATTGATCTTGTCGACAGGCATCTGGAACGCAAGAACACCAACCTTGGTGCCATCGCCATCGACGACCGGATGGGCCATAAAGCTCGCGGGTGCATCATAACTTGGACCATAGGGAGCGAAATCGGTGAAGGCGACATCGCTGTGCTCAGTGATCTTCATCGCTTTCCGGTAGACAACACCGAGATCGGACCCCGCCCATTTGCCACCGCCGTCCTGGAAGTTGGTGGCATAATCCAGCTCCTTGAACACCGAGTAGACGAGGTTCCCTTTGGTATCAAACAGGAAGACGTCGTAATAACCTTCGTCTACCTGAAGTTTGTGAAACCACTTGTGGTATTTCTCGTGCACAGCGTCATAGCCTGTGCCCGTATTCGCTGCGTAAAGCTTGTCTTTCTCTCCAGTCGGATGAGGATTATCGGTTATATACGCGGCTTGAAGAGACGCGACCGGATCTCCACCGGACAGCTTCCAGGCGTCCCAGACATTCGAGAATTCCAGAGCAGCTGCGACTGTTCCCGGATGCTCCGCAATCAGGACCAACTGATGTTCGATGGACGTCAGATATGTTCTGGTTTCATCTGCGCCGATGGTCGCTGCGCTCAGAAGGCGTGCCTTGTTGAGCTTCTCGATGCTCGACGTGGCTGCAATGTAACTTGAAATCCCAATTCCGATTCCAACGACAGCGGCGGCGCCAACCACCAATGCAGGTATCTTCTTCGTTAAGCGCATTCTCGAGAACATTCGATCCCCCAAACAACTGAAAGTGGCCAGTCGGCCAAACTTGCAACTACCGTAGGGTCAGGCTCCCAATCAAATCTTAACAAGGCCTGCAAATTCGATCAAAAAAAGCAATATTTCCTTCAATTTTGTTCCACTGTTCAAATGACCTAGTGAAAACTCACTAAGCATTGAGGCGGACATTTCAATGTGGTTTGCAACCGATCCCAAGTCTGCTTTGTTTCGAATCAGGCCGGTGCCATGCAATCCACCAAAGCGCCCCGGTGTTGGATGACTGTGCCAGCCAGTTTCGCTCCTGCATCCACGCTGGCGGCCAAATTTCCTGTAGTCAAAAATTCGGCCAGAAAGGCAGCATTGAAACTGTCACCCGCTGCGGTCGTATCAACGATGTTATGAACCGGATTGGGCTGAAAAGAGCTCTGCCCTTCACCTGATGCGCAGATAACCTCTTCCGGACCGTTTTTGACAACGACCATCTGTGCACCTGCTGCCAGGTATCGGTCCGCACTGACCTTGGGGGTCTGATCACCAAAATGGGCAAGCTCGTCTTCAAAGGATGGCATGACCAAATCACACACACCTGCAGCCTCTGTTACGCAGGTGCGCATGGCATCTGCACTTTCCCACAAGCGCGGGCGCAGGTTTGGATCAAAGGCAACCTTTGCTCCAGCCATGCGAGCAGCGCGAAGACTTTCCAAAAATGTCTCTCGGTCTTCCGCGGGCAAAATCGCCAGAGTAATTCCGCTGAAATAAATCAGTCCCGCGTTATCAAGGGCTGCAGTCAGGTGTTCCGGATCGGCGGCCAGGCAGCGGGCAGCGGATTGAGACCGCCAGTAAGCAAAACTCCGTTCGCCATCCTTCAGCTGGATCATGTAAAGACCCACTGTACGTTCCTCGAGCAAGCGGATCTGATCCGTCTCGATCTCAGACCGCTTCAGGAAATCGAGCATTTGCGCAGAAACCTGGTCACGTCCAACCGCGGTGTAATAGCCAACGTTCCAACTGCTTGGCAGGCATTTACGGGCGTACCAGGCAGTATTCAATGTGTCACCGGCAAATCCCATGGCAAACGCACCGTCGCCAGTTGGCGCCATCTCAACCATACTTTCGCCAATAGCCAGAAACGTCTTTGACACGAAATTCCCTCCAGAAACCGGTAGACCAACAATTTTGAAAATCGCTGTTTTCCGGCATTTAAATCCATTTAAATCCATTTAACACGATTGAGCGTTCGGCGAAACGCTCTTTTTTCCGCAATCCAATTGCTCTTTTGTTTAGGTGATAGTTTTCGGGAGGTCTGGCGGGAACTCGAATGGCGCCGCACGAAAGTCTTCAGGAATTTTGCAGGATCAAAGCGAAAAGATAGCCCGGACCGGAAAACTGCGAGTTTAAAAGCAACGCGCAATGGGCGCTGCTAGTTCATTCCATTTTGGGCGGTTTCCACCATGCGAAGCGGGCTACTAGCGATTGGAAATGTGGTTTTGGTCGTCAGTCCGAGTGTTCATCGCTGGCGACACAGACCTTGGTCCCTGAGCCCTTCAGAAGTTCTTGAATCTGTGGCGGCAACGGACGATCGGTAAAGACTGCGTCCACGTCACTGAGATTACCGCCACGCACATGAGCGCTGCGCCCAAACTTGCTGTGGTCAAGGACAAGATACGATTTGCGAGAGTTCGCCAAAATCGATTGGCGAGCACCAACTTCGTCTTCGTGAAAATCGAGCAGCGTCCCGTCCTCATCGACACCTGCCACGCCGAAGACGCCGACATCAACTTTGTAGTTGGAAAAAAAGGCTTGTGCAGATGAACCCAGAACATCGCGGTCGCCATGACGTAATCGCCCGCCTGCAATTGTGACCTGATGGGACGGGTTGATCGAGGCGGTGAAAGCCACATTCAAGTTATTGGTAAAAATTGCCAGCTTCTCGTGAGAAATTAGAGCCTGCATGACGATTTCGGGCGTTGTCCCGATCGAGAATGCGATTGATTGATTATTCTCGATTTTTTCTGCCACGAGATTTGCAATGATCTGCTTACCCGAGAGATTGAGAATCTGTCGTGTGGAGTAATGAATATTGGATGCTGGTGCAGGGGGCTCTACGCCGCCGTGCGTTCTGCGAAGGATTCCCTGTTCACACAAACCGTTCACATCCCGGCGAATGGTTTGGGTCGTCACCTCGAAGCGTTCTGCCAGTTCCTCAACTGACGCAAATCCTGCTTTTTGTACAAGGTCGGCAATTTCGGCTTGCCGTTTCGAAATATCTATTTGCCCAAGCATGTGTTATTGACCCGACATCATCCCGTCTGCCCAACTGCAGCCGCCCGTGGACTGCCTTCAGGTGCCTCGTGTTGACTCGCAACGATCAACTTCGAAGCCTGATAAACCATGTTCATATGAACCTTATTCTACGCTCATATGAAAATGATATGACAGTTTTAGGATTTTGGAAGCGCCTTTTGGCAGGAAAATAACTATCGATCGCAATATTTCACTAGTTTCACCAGGAAACATCGGTTCCTTGGGCGGCATCCGACCAATTTACATGCAGCGCTTGGGGTGAAATACGCGACCAGTCGCACGTCGCATTGTCGAGACAACCGTCATGTACAGCGTCTGAACTGATTGAAACGCAGGCGCCCCATCAGTTCAGACAAAGTTGCTCTTTCAAATTAGGGCTGTGGTCGGTCTCACGCCAAACGGTACAAGAACGATCTGCCCTCGCCATCAAAAAGATGCAGTTTTTCAGCAGATGCGGTCAAGCGGATGGTGGTGCCCTTCGCGATCTTTTGAATGCCCGGCAATTTTGCAATCAGGCCGTCTTCGCCGTTTCGCGCCTTGAAGTAGAGCACTGTCGTTTCACCAAGCGCTTCAACCATCTCCACTTCGGCGGAGACAAGGAAATCATCGCTTTCGGTGATCGATAGATCTTCTGGACGCATCCCAAGCTTGACCGTGTTGTCCATGTCGCTTTCGATGGAGGCGATCGGGACATCTGCATGGCCACCATCGGCCATCCGGACTGCGGTTGCGCTACCCGTCGCTGTAACCTTTGCTTCAATCAGATTCATTGCCGGTGAGCCGATGAACTGGGCAACAAACGTGTTTGCGGGACGCTCGTAAAGTTCCAGTGGCTCTCCAAACTGCTCGATATCGCCGCCATGCAGCACTACGATCCTGCTGGCAAGCGTCATTGCTTCCACCTGATCGTGGGTTACATAGATCATGGTGCTTTCCGGCATGCTCTCTTTCAGCTGCGCAATCTCAATCCGGGTTGCAACCCGCAAAGCCGCATCCAGATTGGAAAGTGGTTCGTCAAACAAAAACACTTTCGGATCGCGAACAATGGACCTGCCGATAGCAACGCGCTGACGCTGACCACCGGAAAGCGCTTTGGGAAGCCGGTCCAGGAGATGCGTCAACTGCAGCGTTTCAGCCGCGCTGCGCACAGCCTTGTCGATCTCTTCTTTGGATTTGCCAGCAAGTTTCAGGGCAAAGGCCATATTGTCGTAGACGGTCATATGCGGGTAGAGCGCATACGACTGGAACACCATTGCGATGCCACGCTGAGCTGGCGGGACATTGTTCACTATCATGCCATCGATTTCGAGCGTACCGCCCGTGATCTGCTCAAGACCGGCAATCATGCGAAGAAGTGTCGATTTTCCGCAGCCCGAGGGCCCGACAAAAACAATCAGTTCGCCTTGCTGGATTTCCATGTCGATGTTCCGCAGAACCTCAACAGTTCCATACGACTTGCTGACATCTTTCAGGGACAACGAAGTCATGCCGGCTGCTCCCACTTGTTGGTTTTATTCATGTTATTTGACCGATCCTGCAAGAAGGCCACGCACGAGATAACGTTGCATCGCGAAGAAGACGAATAGCGGCACGGCTATGGACACGAAGGCCGCTGTCGCAAGGATTTCCCAATTGCCCCCCCGCGTTCCCAGGAGTTCCACAATCTGGTTCGTCATGACGGTGGTCGAACCGGTCGAGTCGATCAGGAACACCTTGGCCACAAGCAGATCATTCCAGGTCCAGAGGAACTGGAAGATCGCAAAGGAAGCCAGTGCCGGAAAACTCAGTGGCAGGATGATTTTCGTGAAAATCTGGAAATCTGTCGCGCCATCTACTTTGGCATTCTCGATGATGTCCCGCGGCAGCCCCACCATGTAGTTCCTGAGCAGATATACCGCGAGCGGCATACCAAAGGCCGTATGCGCCAGCCAGACGCCGAGGTACCCCTTCCCGATCCCAATTTCCAGATGAAGCCGCAGCAGAGGGATAAGCGCGAGCTGGAGGGGAACAACAAGGAAGCCTACGATCGCAGCGATCAAGAGTGCGCGGCCAGGAAACTCCATCCATGCCAGCGCATAGGCCGCAAAGGCCGCAACGACAATCGGAATGATCGTAGCCGGGATTGTGACGGTCAGCGTATTGAAGAACGCCTTTGCCATATTGTCCTGACCTGTTCCTGAGAACAGGATCGTCGTGTAGTTCTCCAGCGAGAATTCCGGTGGGACGGTCGCGGTAATGAATATCCGCTGGCCACGCCCGGAAAGCTGTTTGTCATTGCCACGCCAGACATAACTTCCATTAGGCTCAAGTGTCACGCTCTCCCCGCCCTTCATTTCCGCCGTTTGCCCTGGCAGGTAAGCAGAAACATTTCGCGAAGAAACACCCCAGGATCGGATCTCCCGGGGAGCGCCCTCAAAGATGTTGCCTTTAACAACGAATACGTCACCATCAGCGACCCGATGGTCATCAGGGTCGACAGCGCGATAAACCTCATTCTGTTCAGACGGGAACAACGATGCCCACCAGCCTGAGCTTGAAATCTGGTCTGCGTTCCTGAAGGACGAAACAAATAGCCCGACAGTGGGAAACAGCCACATGAGCACCAGAAGGGCAACAGAGATGTGAACGGCCCAGGTCAGCGCCGATTTTTTCCCAGACATCAGCGCATCTCCTTACGGGCATTGTAGACGTTCCAGACAAGGATCGGCGTGACGAGCAGCATGATGATTATCGCGCTTGCAGAGCCGACACCCCAGTCATTGGCGCGGAAAAGCTTGTCATACATGTAGTTGGCCAGAACCTGCGTTTCCCACTGACCGTTGGTCATGGCGAACACAATGTCGAAGACCTTGAGAACGGTAAGCGTGATCGTGGTCCAGACCACGACAATGGTGCCGATGATCTGCGGTATCTTGATCTTGAAAAAGATCTGGAACGGGTTCGCGCCGTCAACAATGGCAGCTTCAACCGTCTCCTCTGGAATTCCGCGTAGCGCTGCGGACAGGATCACCATGGCAAAGCCGGTCTGAATCCAGATCAACACCACCATGAGCAGGAAACTGTTCCAAAGCGGAATGGTCAGCCAGGTCTGCGGCTCACCGTAAGGCATTTCGGTAATCCATAGGCCGACCAGAGAAGACATCGATGTCCAGATCAGCCAGAGCCCACCACCTGCAACCAAAAGGCGGAGCGGCAGAAGCCAAACCGAGCGATCCTCGCCTTTGGCAACAATGCCCCGAACGAAAATCCACGCGACATAGGCAACAATTCCCGAGAACGCCAAGAGGAGGACTGTCGGGAGCACCTGGAGGAATAAAATAGACCCGATGCCGCCATCAAACTTCAGCCATACCGCATTCAGAACACCAATCTGGTTCTGGTCTGCAGGTCTGGTGTCATAGATCAGTTTGAAGATAACCGATGCGCCGACGAAAGAGATCGCCATGGGCATGAAGATGAGTGACTTTGCGAAGTTGCCCCACTTGATCCGATCGGTCAGCTGCGCAACGAGAAGTCCGAATGCCGTCGACACGGCCGGTACGATGATCAGCCAGAGCATGTTGTTCTGAACAGCTTCCCAGAACTTTGGCTCGTCCATCATCTGCCGGTAATTGTCCAACCCGACAAAGGCACCACCCTGATCGCGATCCGTGAGCGACAGGCGCAAGGTCTCAAAAACCGGATAGGCCAGGTAAAGCGCCAGGGCAAAAAGCGCGGGAAACAAGAACAGCCATGGACGCACCATGTTGGCACGGTTGATATTCCGACCGGCATTTTGCCCCTGCGCTGGAAATATCACCTTGTCCAGGATCACATTGGACAAAAAGAAGTACCCGAGGCACCCGCCCACGCCGATAACGATGGTCGTAAGGCCCTTGATTGCCGGGTTACTCATTAGCTCCGCTAGTGTGGCTAGCATGGCCGCTCCCTCCCATTATTTTGCATTATGGGGAGCCCCCGGCGCACCGGGGGCGTCCAGTAGTGAGGAACTGAGGATCGTGGAGTTACAATCGATCAAGTAAAAACAGCCGGCCCCACGAAGGGGACCGGCCGCTGGAGGAGTTACTTGAGAGCGTCCCAGCTTTTCTGGATTTCCCCGGCAACAGCCTTGGCATCCTTACCACCGGTATAGTCGACCATACCTGTCCAGAAGGTACCTGCACCGACACCACCTGGCATCAGATCGGAACCGTCAAAGCGGAATGTCGTGGCATTGACGAGAATCTCTCCCTGGCCGCGCAGCGTATCGTTCAGATAGGCCTCTGGATTCACACCCTTGTGCGGGGTAAGGAAACCCGTCTGAGCCATCATCACTTCATGTGCAATCGGCAGCTTGAAGAATTCCATCAATTCGTTCGTGGCATCCGACGGCTCGGTGATCGCCATAAGCGTGCCGCCACCCAGAACTGGGTTGCCGAGGTCTTTTCCGGCATATGCAGGCAGGTAGAAGAAGTCGACATCCGTTCCGAATTCAACACCATCGGGGAAGAAGGCAGGAACGAAGGATGCCTGGCGGTGCATGTAGCACTGCGGCGGTGATGAGAACATGCCTTTAGGGCTATCGCGGAAATCGGTGGAAGCCACAGCACCAGCGCCACCAGCAACCTTGGCATCGTCACGCGCAAACCAGCCGAACTCTTCGATGGCGGCCACGACGCGCGGATCGTCGAATGCGATTTCATTCTTGACCCACTGATCGTAGACATCGGCAGGCTGCGTACGCAGCATCATGTCCTCGACCCAGTCCGTAGCGGGCCAGCCTGTTGCAGCACCTGAGCCAAGACCGATACACCAGGGTGTTTCACCATCAGCCACGATCTGCTCGGTCAGCGCCTTGAGGTCTTCCATGGTTTCCGGCACTTCGTAGCCAGCGTCCTCGAAATTTTCAGGAACGAACCAGACGAGGCTCTTGACGTTGACGTTGTAGAAGAAACCGTAGAGCTGGTCGTTGCCGTCAGCGTCCTTGTAGGTTCCAAGGTCAACCCAGCTGTCGCCAGCACCGTAGTTGTCGGCAACCCAGCTGCCCATGTCTCCGGAAAGCGGTGTCAGAAGGCCGCGAGCCGCCATGCCGGACGCGAGACCCGGCTGCGGGTAGACCGCAATATTAGGCGCAGCGCCTGCTTCAGCATCGATAACGATCTGCTGCTCGAAGGAGTCTGAGCCGGTGTAAATAACCTCGGCGCCGGTCGCTTCGGTAAAGTAGGCCAAAACATTCCGGAAATAACCGTCTTCAGGCTGCAACCAAGGACCCGCGATGGTCACGGTCTGGCCCTTCAGATCAGGTGCGCTTTTAGCCCAGGCGTTGTAGCTGTCCCAGTTGAACGCACCTTCACCTGGCTTGAATTTTAGATCTGCTGCAGCGGCAGCGCCCATTCCAAGGGCGGCACTCAGCACAACACCTGCGGTGCAGGCCAACAAACGAGATTTCATGATACTCCTCCCAGACTGTCCCTCTCTGCGGACATTCAATTTAAAGTGGCACATTTAGACACCCGGCATCAACATCCACCCGATCTTCATTATCGGGAACCCAAGCAGAACCGGACATCCAAACCGCTTTGGATTTCACCCTAACCATGTCCCTACACTTCGGTCTTGTCAAGCGTACAACTCACGAATTAATGTGGCATTTCAATAACTGACCGTTGAGAGGGTCGCTTTCAAAGCGTTTTGGAGAGAAATGAGCAAAGGCGTAAATTTAAAAGAACTTTCAAAAAAGCTGAATCTGTCCCAAACCACAGTCAGCCGCGCCTTGAACGGGTATCCGGAAGTCAGTGCAGAAACCCGCAGGCGGGTTTCCGAAATGGCCGAGGAACTGGGATACGCCCCCAACAGTCAGGCAAGACGTCTTGCGACCGGACGATCCATGGCGATCGGCCATGTCATTCCACGGTCCATTCATGAAATGATGAACCCCATCTTTTTGGAGTTTATCGCAGGAGCCGGAGAAACTTACTCCAAGCACGGCTATGACATGATCATCTCGGTTGTCGAAGATGATCACGAAGAAGACGCCTACCGGCAGATCGCGTCCCGCAAAAAAGCAGACGGCGTCATTGTGCACGGCCCTACAAGCGACGAGCGCAGGCACAAACTGTTGAAAAAACTTAACTTGCCGTTCGTTGTGCACGGCCGAATTCCGGGTGCTGAAGAAGAAACCAGCTGGATCGACATGAACAACCGCCGCGCATTTGAGCGCGCAACCAACTTGCTTCTCGATCTCGGGCATACACGAATTGCCTTGCTCAATGGCCTGGAACACATGGATTTCGCAAAGCGACGCAGAAGAGGTTTTGAAGAAGCTTTGCGCGCACGCGGCCACAAGCCCGATCAGGCCCTGATGCGCAGCTCCGACATGACGGAACCCTTTGGATGTGAAAACGCCATGGAAATGCTCAAGGGAGACAATCCACCGACTGCATTTCTGGTTTCATCCATGATTTCGGCGATTGGTGTCGCACGTGCCGTCGGTCAATGCGGCCTCAAGACTGGCAAAGATGTATCAATCATCACACATGATGATGCGCTGTCTTTCCTGCCAAACAGCGGTGAAATTCCGATCTTCACCTGCACGCGCTCTTCAGTACGTTTTGCCGGTCAGAAGGCGGCAGAGTTGCTTCTTGCCATGATTTCGGAGCCGGGAAGCAAACCAACATCTCTTCATCTGGATGCCGAATTGATTATCGGTCAGTCAACAGGGCCGGCGCCGGCCCGATAATTCGACTCAAACCTGCGACAAACCGCATTTTTCCAGCAATTGTTTCATGGTCGCCAAGCCACCTAATCGATGATCGCGCGCAGTTTCGGCAGCTTCACTGATTTTCCCGGCCTCGATCGCTTTCAGAAGCTGCCGATGGTCTTCAGAACTTGCTGCCGGCGCATTGTTCATGAGCAACAGTACTTTGTTGGAGCGATAAACCTGATCGAGGAGACAGGATATTTCCTCGTCAAGCCGTACATTCCCGCTGCTCTCTGCTACCAGACGATGAAATCGGTCGTCGAATTTTACCCAGCTCGCAATATCATCTCGCAATAGAGCGGCATCAGCACTATCCAGGACATCATGTATTTCCTGGTTCAGATTTTCGCTAATCCCGCGCCGGGCGGCAGTTTCGGCTGCGAGGCCTTCCAATACTGAGAGTATGTGAAAAACCTCACATAGGTCTTTCTGAGATACCGGCAGAACCCTTGCGCCGTGGCGCGGAACCAGTCCTACCAGACCTTCAGCTTCCAGGCGGATCAGAGCTTCGCGGACGGGCGTCCGGCTCATGCCAAGGCGCGCTGCGATATCCGGCTCGGGCGCTTGAAACCCAGGTGGCAGATCGCCGTTCAAAATGTCTGTTTTCAGCCGTTCATAGGCGTTGTCTACACGCGTGGTCTTGGCTTTCGATGGCATTACGGCGAGCACCCAAACTTCCTGACTTATGTTTCCGGCAAATTCACTTCAGTCCTGCGACACGGAGCATTCCTGGAGAAGTTGCCCTGTTTTGAACCTAAATAAATTCAGCATTGATAATATTATCAATAGAATTTTACCAAATTCGAACGCACGACATATTTGAAACGGATAAGCACTTGAAAAATGGGGAGATTTTCAGGCGAACGAAAAATGTCATCACCCGAAACTTGGAACGACCAAGGATATAGCGCAAATCTTGTTCATGGTATGGCGGGGTATCTGATGAACTGATCGACACCGCCAGGTGCATTCCAGACCGGAGTCATCTGACGCAAAGTCGTCTTGCAGCTGCTACTAATCAGAGCTTGAAACCAATCTAGGGAAAAGTGCCAAGCACGAATATCCCTACTGGTTTTCTCTTAGAAAATTCTGACAAATTTCACCCTAAATCCCTGACTTAACTTACGTTTGATTAACCATAAATCTCTATTTTGTCCGCAGACAACAATCGCGGCGAACAATGATTAACCCACTATCACAAGCAAACATGACAAGCGGGAAGAAGACCCGTTTTGCCAGCTTTCTGGTGGGTATTTCTTTGCTCAGCCTGGCTTTTACTTCCAGTTCTGTGGGTGCGCAGTCGCTCGAGCAAGCCATGGCATCAGCTTATGCCATCAATCCGGGTTTGAAGGCGGAACGATCACGCTATGAAGCAACAAACCAGGGCGTTTGGACAGCAAGATCTGAATTTCTGCCAACAGTTACCGGCTCCTACCTCGGTGAGCATAACACTTACGACAGAGACCGTAGTAACAGCAGCGACCGCTCTCATGTCCATGAGCTCGGTATCACCATGTCACAGACACTTTTCCAGGGGTTTGCCGGAGTCAATCGTCTGAACCAGGCCCACGAAGAATCTGTTTCCGGCCGAAATCAATTGATCGGCGCGGAACAGACGCTCCTGTTCAACACCGCTGATGCTTATTTGAGAGTTGTGCGTGACCGCGCCATTCTTTCAAACTTGACGTCCTACACCCGCGTCGTTCAGCGCGAAGTGAATGCAGCCCGTGCCCGTTACAAATCCGGCGACGCAACCCGCACAGATATCGAACAGGCCCTCGCCCGCCTGGCGGAAGCGCAAGGCAACAGCGATCAGGCTGTTGGCGACCTGGAAGCCTCTGAAGCGCTTTACGAGCGGCTTACAGGGCAAAAGCCGGGCAAACTCGGCTGGCCAGGCATTCCAAAATCGATCGAGCCTGCTGGCCTGGACGATGCAATTGCCGTTGCTCAACAGAACAATCCCAAGATCCGCGCAGCGACTGCAGACGCCAGAGCCGCGCGCTTTGCTGCACGCGCAACAGTTGGGGACATGCTTCCCAGAGTGAGCCTGGAAAGTGGCTGGGAGAACGGCTACCGCGGCAACCTGGGAAATCGCGATGAAGAGGATTTTCGCCTTGGTGTTCGTGTAACAGCTCCCTTCTTTACCGGAGGCAGGAACATCGCTGCGGTCAAGCGCGCGAAATTCACAGCTGCCCAGGAAGAATATGAGCTGGACGACACCCAGCAGGTCATCCGCGAAAACGTCATCCGCGCAATGAAACAGCGCACGGCCTCCAGGTTACGCGCAAAAGCTGGAAGGCGGGCGATTGACGCCAACAGCAGAGCGGTCAAAGGTCTGCAAATCGAATTTGACAGCGGCCAACGTTCTTTGCTGGATGTGCTTGATGGAGAGCGGGAATTGCTCCTGAGCCAGGTCGACCATGTCCGGGCCCGTTATGATGCCAGGATCGCGGATTTCTTCCTGCTTGCAAACATCGGCCGTCTGGCACCTCAGCATTTCTCGATCATTGAGGAACGCCCGGCTCCGGTCGCGCGTATAGCACCGGAATTCAACACCTGGGATCTGCGTCTTGGGCCTACTGAAAACGACACGGTTCAGCTGGAATTGGTAGAAGCAACGGCGTCGCACTCACCCGACACCCAAAGCCGGTCCGCCTCCGCCATCGACTGGGGTAATTGGCCTTTTAGAAATGGCAGCTGATACTGCGTTCACGAATAAAGCCCCGGAGGTTTTTCCGGGGCTTTAATCATTCTAACGCGGTGTGAATTCAGTGCGAAGCCGGTGTCACCATGGCCCGGATCGTGTCCTGAACATTCAGAACACCGAGAGGCTCACCATTTCCATTGACAACACAACACTCGCCCTGGCCCGTTTCGGCTAAGATTTTCGCCGCTTCTTCCAGCATGATACCGCTTTGTACGTTCAACCCGCTTTCAAGCTTCTTCGACTTGTCCATGACAGTGTCGACCAGGATCACGCGTCCACGATTCACTTCCTTGACAAAGTCAGCGATATACTGGTCTGCAGGGTTCAGGACGATTTCCTGTCCAGTCCCCTGCTGGATCACCGCTCCATCGCGTAGAATGGCGATCTTGTCGCCCAGACGCAGGGCTTCATCCAGATCATGCGTGATAAAGACGATCGTCTTGTGCAACTCTTCCTGGAGGTCCAGCAGAACGGTTTGCATGTCCATGCGGATCAGTGGATCAAGTGCCGAAAAGGCCTCATCCATCAGCAGAATATCCGCATCGTTGGTCAAGGCTCGTGCAAGCCCCACACGCTGCTGCATGCCGCCAGAAAGCTGGTTCGGATAATGGTCTTCAAAGCCTTCGAGACCAACACGTGCAATCCAGCGCGCAGCACGTTCTTCCGCTTCTTTGATCGGCACGCCCTGAACTTCCAGACCATAGATGGTGTTCTTCATGACCGTCCGGTGCGGTAGCAGCGCAAACTTCTGAAACACCATCGCGGTTTTGTGGCGGCGGAACTGACGAAGCTCGCCCTGGGACATCTTGCAGACGTCGTCATTGCCGTAGAGCACTTCACCATCTGTTGGATCAATCAGCCGATTGATGTGACGGATCAGCGTCGACTTTCCAGACCCTGAAAGACCCATCACCACTTCGATCTTGCCACCAGGCATCGAGATGTTGATGTCATTCAGTCCAAGAACATGATTGTGCTTTTCGTTGAGTTCAGCCTTGGACATGCCGTCCTTGACCTTTTGCACCATGTCTTTGCCGTTCGGGCCGAAGATCTTGTAAAGATTCTTGACCTCAATTCCGGTTGCCTCACCCATGGATCACCTCTGAATGTTTCTGAAGGCGCTTGCCATAAGCTTGTGTCGCCCGGTCAAAGATAATCGCAATGGCAACGATCGCGAGACCGTTCATTACGCCCATCGTCAGATACTGGTTGGCAATGGCATTCAGAACCGGCTGACCAAGGCCTTTCACACCGATCAGAGCCGCAACAACAACCATGGCAAGAGCCATCATGATGGTCTGGTTTACACCGGCCATGATGGTTGGCAGTGCCAACGGAAGCTGCACGTTGGTGAGCTTTTGCCAGGAACTCGAGCCGAAGGCATCAGCGGCCTCCAGCACATCCTGGTCAACCAGACGAATACCCAGATTGGTCAGGCGGATCATCGGCGGGATGGCGTAGATTACCACGGCGATCATGCCCGGCACCTTGCCGATACCAAAAATCATCACAACAGGAATAAGATAAACAAAGCTCGGCATTGTCTGCATCAAGTCAAGTACCGGATTGATGACGCTTTGTATCCGATTGGACCTCGCCATCAGAATGCCAAGGGGAATACCGAGTACAATGGCCATCAATGTACAGACGGTTACCATGGCGATCGTGCGCATGGTGTCTTCCCACATGCCCAGATAACCGATCACGCAAAGGGCTACAAGTGAGCCGACTGTAATCTTGAGATTGCGGCTCATGGCGTAAACAATACCAACGAGCACGGCCAAAATGATCGGCCAGGGCGAGTTGATCAACGTGCTTTCAAGAAAAATAAGAAAATCCTTGATCGGATCAAATGCCGCTTCGATCGACTCACCATATTTTCCGGTAAATTCCTTGAACGACCCGTCCAATGATCGGCGCATTTCGCGTAAATCGCCCCTACTCATCTTGGGAAATTCTTGTAGCCACTCCATCATTTACGTCCCGCTGGTTTGCCCCCTAAAGAAGAGCCCGCACAAAAGTGCGGGCCCCATTTTCATAATCAGCCGATCAGAGTGCTGACTTAACTTTTTCAGCGACTTCCGGGCTAACCCATTCGCCCCAGACATCTCCGAAGTTTTCCAGAAAGTAGTAGGCGCCATCTTCGTTGGTTGCCTGATTGTCGCTCATCCATGCCAGGACCTTGCCTGCTGTCCGGTTGTCCCAGGTACGGCCCTTGATGTAGTCCATCGCCGGACCTGCTCTTTTGGCGAAGTCGTCGGTCACGACTGTGAAGACTTCAGATTTCACCCAGGAATTCGGCTGCGGATCCGGGCAATCTTCAATAACGGTGCAAGTGTCCCACTCTTTCTTGTCATGCGGTGTTTCAAAGTCGAGCAGGGTCATGTCGTATTTGCCGAGGATCGAGGTCGGTGCCCAGTAGTAACCAAGCCAGCCTTCCTTGCGCTCATTGGCGCGCGCAATTGATCCATCCAGGCCGGCAGCCGAACCCGGGTCAACGAGTTCGAAATCACCGTTATCAAAGCCGAACGCACGGTAAAGGTTGCCGGTGTTGATACGGCAGCCCCAGCCTGTCGGACATGTGAAAAACGCGCCCTTGGTTTCGTCTTCTGCGCCTTTGAACAGTTCCGGATGAGCCAGTGCATCTTTAACCGTGTAGATGTTATGCTCTTCTGCAATGTAGGTTGGGACCCAGAAACCTTCGACGCCACCTTCATTCAGGATTTCGCCACCGACGACCAGAGACCCTTCAGCAACAGCCTTGTCGAGTGGCTCACGAACGGCGTTGATCCAAAGCTCCGGCGCCATGTCCGGCTTGCCTTTTTCATTCATGGCGGTAAACGTCGGCATCGTGTCGCCGGTCACCAGCTCAACGTTACAACCATAGCCATTTTCCAAGATGATCTTGTCGATCTGCGAGATTGCACCGGCCGAAGCCCAGTTCATTTCCGCAACGGTGACAGTGCCACAATCTTCAGCCATGGCGCTGGACGCCATACCCATAAATGCGGTCGCAGCGACCGTGACAAACAACTTCTTCATGAGGGTACTCCTGTGCAGTCTGTTTGATTGAGCTTGCATTGGTCACAGCGCACAAACACTTCCTGAAAAGTATTCACCTCCCGGCGCAACCAATGGAAAAGTAAATTAAGCAAAGAACGCATGGCAACCAGAAAGGCTGTTAGATTAGTCTTATTTAATTTAGCCTTCATCTGACGCATTAACGCTATTCTTGCTCTGGAACCTTTATTATAACCACTTCAAAATAGAACATGGTCATTACCGGTATTTTAATCCGGCTTGAGGCTTAACGGTCAATACCATTGCATCATGTAAGCGTTGGCACAACAGTATAGGCGCAATTCTTATACCATTCATACGGCTATTTTTTGCAACACGTCCGCAAGCGACATTTTCGTGCCTGATTTCGTCATTCTCGATAACTTTGTTTCCAAAATCGGCGTTTCACATCGCCCCAAAACCCTACATTTTGCCACTTTTTTCCCGGCTGTGCTGGTCAGTCAACGCCATTTTCAGCGCCCGCCAGCAGGCAGGACATCGCCATTGCACCCAGCGCTGAGGAAGGCGAAATCCGCTTTTGCAGAAACACCATTTTGCGGCTTATTTTTCCAGACAGGGAAGTTGCACTGACAAGCTTCATCCGTCGTTGTTCCTGCAATCCGCCCCACATCGGAACAATCGCCTGCCCGCTTCCTTGAGCGACCATCATCACGATCATCTCCAGCGCATCCAGCTCACACAGAATGCGCCCTCTGGATATCCTGTCGCCATACTGCTCCCACACCAGACGTCCACCCCAGGACGAGCGATCGTAGACGATCCATGGCAACAGCTCTGGTGTAACTTCGATTGAAGCGTTCGAAACCGCACAAATATGCATAACGTCCTGGTCAGCCAGGAACCGGCACTCCATGCCTTTTGGCAATTCAAATGGCGGCAACACCGCAATCGCGGCATCAATTTCCCCCGCTATCAAGTCTTCATAAAGACCGATGGACGTGCCTGGACGCACGCTCAAGTCAACATTCGGCGCTTTGTCCCGAAATGTCCGGATTATGCTCGGTACAAAATCCAGCAATGCCGTGGAAACAGCACCTAGCCGAAACGGTCCACTCAGACCGCAGGCATCGACATGAGACCTCAGACGTTCTGCATCGCGAACGAGATTTCGTGCGGCAGGTAACAGGCGCAGACATTCGGTGGTCGGCTCTGCAGAATGCGCTGAACGGTTGAGCAACACGCAATCGAGTTCAGCCTCCAGAACCCGTATCCGCTGACTGATCGCCGCGGCGGTTAAACCCTGCATCCTAGCAGCGCCGGCAATGGAGCCAGCCTCACCCACTGCAAGCAGGCTTTCCAAAAACTTCGTATCCAAAACATTCTCCTATGCTGAGAGACGAAATAAAATCTTAAATGTTTTGAATACGTTCTGCTACCAAGCTGGAAATTCTCCAAAGGAAAAGTCCATGCAGCCCTGTTTCCATCTCGCCTACCAAGTCACTGACCTGGGTGAAGCCCGCGCATTTTACGGTGGCCTTCTCGGCTGCAAGGAAGGGCGTAACAGCGAGACATGGGTCGATTTCAATTTCTTCGGCCACCAGATTTCGCTTCATCTTGGCAAACCCTTCGAAACAACCAACACAGGCAAGGTTGGCAATCACATGGTCCCGATGCCCCATTTAGGTGTGGTTCTCGATATGCCCACCTGGAAAGCACTTGCAGAAAAATTGACGGCGTCTAATTTCACCTTCGTCATCGCCCCAACAATTCGCTTTGAAGGCAAACCAGGGGAACAAAGCACAATGTTTTTCAGGGACCCATCTGGAAACCCGATTGAAATCAAAGGTTTTGCAGACGAAACCGGGGTCTTCGCATCATGAAGCCTGTCGTACCTTTTGTGTCCGCGGCAAGTCCGGACGAGCGACAGATCTGGCGCAGTGCGCTTCCAAAGGCTCTTCGGGAATTTGCCGAGGTCAAGCCCTTCGATACGCTGACGGAAACCGAACGAAACGCAGCCAAGGTCGCGATTGTTGCCAATCCTGATCCTGCGGAAGTGGCTGCAATGCCCAATCTCGTCTGGGTGCAGAGCCTGTGGGCGGGCGTTGAGCGTCTGGCAGCGGAGTTACCGGATGACGGTCCGCTAATCGTTCGCCTGACCGACCCGCAAATGGCTGAAACCATGTCCGAGGCGGTGCTGGCCTGGACGCTGTACCTTCACCGTGACATGCCGCGCTACATGCGCCAACAGCAACAGAAAGTCTGGCTGGGACATGAGCTCAAGACACCGGGAGAGCGAACAGTTGGCGTGCTGGGCCTTGGCAAACTCGGCGCTGCGTCAGCGCGGCGTTTGAAGGCAAACGGCTTTGATGTTCTGGGCTGGAGCCGCAGCGAAAAGGTGCTGGACAACATTTCCTGCTTCCACGGCCAGGCAGGTCTAACAACGGTTTTGAACAGGTCAGACATCATCGTGATCCTGATGCCCTTGACCGAAGATACCCACGGCATGCTTGGCACAGACGAATTGAAAGCCTGCAAGAAAGGTGCTGCCGTCATCAATTTTGCACGCGGCCCAATCCTTCAGAGCGATGCCTTGCTGGAAGCTCTGGATAGCGGCCCGTTAGACCACGCAATTCTCGATGTCTTCGATGAGGAGCCTTTGCCTCAATCCCATCCGTTCTGGAGCCATGAAAAAGTGACGGTTCTGCCGCACATATCGGCCCCGACGATTACCAGCACGGCGTCAAAAATCGTTGCTGAGAATATAGGTGGCTATTTCAAGACCGGAACTGTCCCGCCAAGTGTGGACAGACGTAGAGGGTACTGATCACGACCTCAGTCAAAACATGGCAGCGGCCCGGCAAAGAGACCGGGCCACTGCTTGACGTTTGAGTCCGTTCAGCCCATTGCCCAGGGGCCGTGATAACCGCCACCATCCTTGTCGGTACGTTCAAAACCATGAGCACCGAAGAAGTCGCGCTGGCCCTGCAGCATGTTCGCGGTCGAGCGACCGGTGCGCATGATGTCGAAATAGGACAGTGCTGCGGAAAGTGCCGGAACAGGCAAACCATGGAGCGCAGCCTGGGCAACCACCTGGCGCAGGCTGGCTTCGGTTTCTTTCAGCTTTTCAGAGAAGAACGGTGCCAGCATCAGGTTGCGTTCGTCGTCATCGGCGAGTGCCGAAGACATGTCGTTCAGCATTGCCGAGCGAATGATGCAGCCATTGCGCCAGATCCTGGCGATTTCCGGCAAAGGCATGGCCCAGCCGTATTGCTTCGCAGCTTCCAGGATCAGTCCAAACCCTTGCGCATAACAGATGATTTTTCCGGCAACGAGTGCGGCTTCTAAAGCATCAATGGTGATTGCTTCCCGGTCCACAGGATTGGGTGCAGCTCCGAACTCAGCTTCGCCCTTCCTGCGCTCATCCAACCGCGCCGACATGTTGCGCGTGGCAACGGCTGCTTCAATGGCGCTGGCGGGCGTTCCGAGCATCAGGGCTTCAATAGCAGTCCAACGTCCCGTGCCCTTCTGACCGGCCTTGTCCATGATGATATCCAGCATTGGCTTGCCGGTGTCCGGGTCGGCCGTCTTGGCCACCTTGTAGGAGATTTCGATCAGATAGGACTTCAGGATGCCGCCGTTCCACTTTTCGAAGACGTTGCCGATCTCTTCAGATGTCAGGCCGAAGCCATCGCGCATGACGCCATAGACTTCGGCAATCATCTGCATGTCGGCATATTCAATGCCGTTGTGAACGGTCTTGACCAGATGGCCCGCCCCTGCTTCACCCAGAAATGCGGCGCAAGGTTCGCCTTCATGCTTGGCAGAAATGGCTTCCAGGATGTGGCCGACCTGGTCCCAGGCATCTTTCGCACCACCGCCCATGATGGACGGGCCGAAACGCGCCCCTTCCTCCCCGCCGGAGACACCTATGCCCATGAAGCGTGGACCGTTTTTCTGGGCGTCTTCAGCACGGCGGTTGGTATCGTGATAGTTGGCATTGCCCGCATCGATGATGAGATCGTCTTTATCCAGCAATGGACGCAACGCTTCGATTTGCGCATCAACAGCTTCGCCGGCCTGCACCATCAGGATCACCGCGCGTGGCGATTTGATGGAGGCGACAAAATCCTCAAGGCTTTTTGTCGGCACCAGTTTGGACGCAAGCTCACCGGCCTTGCCCATGAACAGGTCGGTTTTTTCAGCCGTCCTGTTAAAGACCGCGATCTGGAAGCCATGCTCGGCGATGTTCAGCGCAAGATTGCCGCCCATCGTGCCAAGGCCGATAAGACCTACTTCTGCAACAGCATCTTGTGAGCTCATGAACAGTGCCTTCCTCAAATCGATTTAATATCTGGTGCGGGCGTGATAGCGGACACATCAACATCCCGCAATCCTTGCATACATCGGGACACATTTTGAGGAACGTACCTCAGTTGGGAAACAGAGCTGAACCCTGTGTTTTGCTCGCTACTCAATGGCAGCTTCGAGAATAACGAGACCTCTCTATGGTTGGCTCTCAAAGAGTGCACTATCAAAAGTTCAATTCTGCGAACGAGTGCGATAAAACTGAGTATTGTTTAATCAGAGCAGCTTTCGAATTCCACTTGAAGCCGAAGTGGTTACAGGCAGAACTAATTATTGGGGAGATAGCTATGAAACACCCGGCGTTTATTGCTGGAATGACTTGGTTCTTTCTTCTGGTCATCGCAGCCGTAACCGGGATTGCACAGGCTGACCCTGTGCAGCGCAAGTTCTATTACCCGGGCACCGAGCCTTTGGGCGAAAACGAGATGCGGGTCATCTCGCTTGGAACCGGCACACCAAACTTCAGGCATTCTCAAGCGTCCGCTTCATGGCTGGTAGAACTTGGCAACGGTGACAGGTTTCTATTTGATTTGGGAACCGGATCTCTCGCCAACCTGGCCGCTCTCGAAATCCCCTACACGTACCTCAACAAGGTATTCATCAGCCATCTGCACGTTGATCACATCGGCGACCTCGATGCACTGTTTGTTGGTGGCTGGGTATCGAACAGGACGGTGCCCTTGCAGGTTTGGGGCCCAAGTGGCTTGCAACCTGAATATGGGACCAAGTCTGCCATGGACGGCATGCAGAAGATGCTCGCATGGGACGTGGCTGGACGCAGGGGAAATATGCCATCGGCGGGTGGACATCTCCAGGTGACCGAGTTCGACTATTCCAAAGTGCAAACGGTTTTCGAGGAAAATGGCGTGACAATCCGGTCCTGGCCCGCTGTGCACGGCATTGACGGATCGGTATCTTACAGCCTCGAGTGGAACGGTCTGAAATTTGTCTATTCAGGCGACACCAATCCCAACAAGTGGTTCATCGAACAGGCAACCAATGCTGATCTGGTCATTCACGAATGTTATCTTACCGTTCAGCAATTCATCGACGTCAAGAACTATGACCCAGAGCGCGCGCGGCTGATTGCAACGGTGATACATACGCCGCCCGACGCATGCGGCAAGATTTTCAGCATGGTCGAACCGCGCCATGCCGTTGCCTACCACACCTTTGATGACTTCGACATCGCTCCAGACACAATCGCTGCAATCCGGGAAACCTACGGTGGCGACTTGACCTTGGCGCAGGACATGCTGGTTTGGAACATTAAAAAAGACGGCATCACGGTCCGGGAGGTCATCGGCGCAGATAACCCGTTACCAGCAGAACCTCCAACGCCTGCAGGACCACCAGATCCGTCCGAGCGAACCGACTTGTCAGACTGGCTGAATGAAGGACGCCTGGATCTGACTGGAAAATGAGGGCTGTTCCCGAGTGCAGACATAGGCTCGGGCCTTCGTAACATTGGGGTGCATCTCAGGAAGTGAGTGGAGTACCACTCATTTCCCGGCTGGGCGGCAGTCCGAACTTCCGGCTGTAGTCGCGGCTGAAATGGGTCGGGCTCTCGTAGCCCACGGCATAAGCGGCCTCCAGAACCGTGTGGTTCCTGCCCACCATCAAGGCTCTGGCCTCAATCAGACGAAGATCTTTTTGATACTGCAGCGGTGTCGTGCCCGTGACCGACTTGAAATGTCCGTGAAAGGAAGATGCGCTCATGCCTACGGTGTTCGCCAGGTCCGAGACGCTGAGCGGCGAGCGAAATTCGGCTCTTACTTTCTGAATGGCCTTTGTGATCCGGCTGGCATGGCTGTCCGCGACAAGCAACTTTCGCAGCATCTTTCCAATCGGAGACAGCAAAAGGCGATAGTGAATTTCGCGGCGGATCGAAGGACCGAGGACTTTCGCATCCAGAGGATTGCCCATCAGTTCGAAGTACCTGACCAGCGGCGCTACCCAGGTCGGATCAGCTGGGCCCACAGCAAGAGACCGGACATCACTGTCAGGTTCCAGCGCATCGACAACCTGATCGTAGAGACTTCGAAGCAGTTCCAGATCAAGCGACAGGATCAACGCGAGATAGGGTTCCTGAACACTTGCCCTGGTGATCCGCGAAACGACCGGCAGGTCGTGGCTGACAAGAAGTGCATCACCAGGCCGCAGCTCCACGAATTGGTCTCCGATGGACGTGACTTTGCTTCCTTGGAGGATCAGGCAGATAACGGGTTTATAAATTGCCGCCTCAACATTGCTTTCTGCATCTCTACGAAAAACGGAGAGACCGGGCAATTCTTGAATCTTTTCCGGATTTTCCGTGTAAAATCGATCATGAAGTTCAATGAACCGCGAAACCTCCATAAGCACCTCCCTGTCCGTTGTTATTATCAAAGAATGTACGTTGGCACATCAGATAATCCACCAACTTGGAGGAATTGGCAGGATTTTCGGAGGAAGCGACAGGTTAAATGTGAAATTTCCAGCTATCTGTTTTCACCACAAGCTTGGCCCGAAACAGAGAGCTCCCCATGTCGTCCATCCCGAGTCAATTCCTCGATCTCACGGTTCACCACGCCAGATATGAAGCAATCGACCCTGGATCGGCGTTGAAAAAGAGCGCATCGGACAAGATCATATTCATCGCTGGGGCGTCCAAAGGCATTGGCCGCGCGACAGCCACTGCTTTCGCCGAGGCTGGCGCCAGGGCTGTCTATCTTATTGCGCGGTCTGAAGAGGCGCTTGAAGAGACAAAATATCTGGTCACGCAGGCAAATCCCGATACACAATGTGCATATTCGATTTGCGATGTGACCAGCGCTGAAGAGGTCAAAGCCTCCGTCATGGACTGCGTGGAAAAATTCGGCGGCATCGATGCAGCAGACGCCAACGCCGGTTTTCTTGGGCCCTGGAGGAAAATCGGAGAGTCTGAACCCGAGTCCTGGTGGCAAAGCTGGGAGGTAAATGTGAAGGGTGCCTATCACGTGATCCGCTTTACGCTCCCCCATCTCACGGAATCCGCGAAAAGGCGCGCTGCGGAGGGATCTAGCGGCGGTCACCTGATCCTGCTGTCATCAATCGGCGCTCAGCTCGTGGTGCCAACAGCGTCCGATTATCAGACTGCTAAGCATGCCATCAATCGGCTCTGCGAGTTCGTTCAGGTCGATCATGACGAAGACGGCATCAAGTGCTTTGCGATCCATCCCGGAGGCGTTTCGACAGAACTCGGGCGGAACATGCCGGAAGACATGCATGCTTATCTGGTTGATGACCCCGAGCTGGCAGCCGGTTTTGCCGTCTGGCTTTGCTCTGGCAAGGCGGACTGGGTCAAGGGACGGTATCTGAGCGCCAATTGGGATGTCACGGAAATCACCGCGCTCAAGGACGAGATCTTGCGCGACGATCTGTTGGTAAACCGCATGCGCGTTAGGGCGTGATCTGAGCACCTGCCTATTTGTGGCGCAGCTTCAACAGCAAGTCGACCTCTGCTTCCAACGCGCGCCCATAGGCCCTGGCAGCTGGCGCGTTGGAGTGCATCAGGGTCTCGTTTCTCATCAGGCAATAGGCGGCCAGACACCAGTGGTAGGCGGTGCGGTCCGTTAAAAAGCGGTCCACGATTTGCTGATCCGGATATTTCTCCAAAAACAGCTCCTCCAGCTCTGCCACCAGTGGATGCAATCCGTAAAGCGTCGCCAACCCCGGAGAAACGAAACAGGCAATATCCTCGACCGGATCTCCCATGCCTGCGAACTGCCAGTCGATCAGCCGCGCGCCATCACCAGTTGTCTGGATAGTCCCAAGGCAAAAACTGCGGTGAACCAGCGACCGTTTTATTTCCTTGCGTGGAACCGCAGCGTCCACAGGGCGCAGTCGGTTCAAATTCACGGCCTTCCGGCTATGCGGGATCGCCGCCAAAATGGCATCCCCGCGCTCAAGAACTTCATGAAAACCCGCGGGAACTGTCTGATGTCCCGGGACGGGCTCGCTCATGGCTGCAAAACGCCCGATAAGATCAGCAGCCTCTCCGACATCAATCTCGCCGGATTTTGGCGGTTCATAGCCATAAATCAGAATGGGTGTCCCGGTTGGACTCGTTGCGAAAGCTTCCAGGTCCGGCGCCAGGTCATGCCGGGCGAGAACGTTCAATGCGTCGGCTTCCTGATGAGGCAGCGTCGGGTAGAGCGGGTTTTCCTCGTTGTCCGGAAAAAACTCCTTGATCACATAGACCCGGTCCGGCACATCCATGCGCCAGAAGCGGCTGGTGTAATTCACCGGCAACGGCCGCAATCGGGCAGCACGCCAGTCCTTCACTGGCAGAAGCGTTTTCAAGAACGCCAGCAGATCAGTGTCCGACAGTTGTTCGCTCACACCACCTCCTTTTTTTGAAGTTCCTGAAACTTTGATCACCCTGCAGCGGGTATTCGTCAAGTCGAACTTTCGTGTTCGCAGCCCGGTTACAACGAGAACGCGGCTGATGTCGGAGTTGAAGCACTGCCCGTCGCTCTCAGACTGCCCGAAAAAACCTCGGCCTCCGGTACAGTCTCTTAATGGGGACGCAAACAACGTTTTGCCTCAGTGGGCTTTTCAAGCTCCCGCGAAATTGACCCTCAAACCATGAGCACAGGAAACCAGATGACCGGTGACATCGACGCACCCCTTTTAAGCGAGACAGCTCCGGCCCGGCGTGGGCGGCGACGCAGAGGTGGTGGCGAAAAGCCCGGACCAGACCTTTTTCCGCAAAAGCCTTTCAGGCAACCGCGCAATATCTTCAAGCCGATCGAGGCTATTTCCGCAGACGAACTGGAAGCCATTCACGCTGCCTCCATGCGCGTCCTGGAAGAAATTGGCATCGACTTCCTGCATGAAGAAGCCAGGGAGATGCTCAAGGCAGCTGGTGCAGACGTAAAGCCGGGCGAAGATCGGATTCGTATGGACCGCGCAATGGTCGAAGAGTTGATTGCAAACGCGCCCGCCGAATTCACGATGCGTGCCCGTAACCAGGCCCACGACCTTCAAATTGGTGGCAATGCAATTGCGTTTTCCTGTGTTGCCAGCGCGCCCAACTCTGTCGACCGGGACGGTGGGCGCCGCCCAGGCAACCAGGAAGACTTTCGCAATTTTCTGAAGCTCTCTCAGTTCTTCAACATCATCCATTGCATCATGGGTTACCCGGTTGAACCGGTGGACATACACGCCTCTGTCCGCCACCTCGATTGCATTGCCGACATGGTTCGACTCACGGACAAGGTGTTCCATATCTATTCGCTGGGGAGAGAGCGAAACCTGGACGGAATGGAAATCGCCCGCATTGCCAATGGACTGACTGAAAGCGAATTTATCGACACGCCTTGCGTTGCAACGGTGATCAACACATCCTCACCCTTGCGCCTCGACACGGTCATGATTCAAGGACTCATTGAAATGGCCAAAGCCGGGCAGGTTTCCATCGTGACGCCGTTTACCCTGGCAGGGGCCATGGCACCTGTGACGGTGGCTGGTGCGCTGACATTGCAGAATGCCGAAGCGCTCGCGGGCATCGCCTTTGCCCAGATCGTTCGTCCCGGCGCGCCGATGGTCTATGGTGGTTTCACTTCCAACGTTGACATGAAATCCGGCGCGCCTGCTTTCGGCACGCCTGAATACATGAAAGCAGCGATTGTCGGTGGCCAGCTCGCCCGCCGCTATAACCTTCCCTATCGCTCCTCTGGTGTTTGCGCTGCAAACACGGTCGACTACCAGGCCGCGCTGGAAACAACCTTGTCTGAGTGGGGCGCGATCAATGGCGGCGGTAACATCATCAAGCATGCCGCAGGTTGGCTGGAAGGTGGCCTGAGCGCAGGCTTTGAAAAATTCATCACCGATATCGACCTTCTGCAGAAGATCGCTGAATACCTGACGCCATTGGATGTGTCTGAAGATGCTTTGGCGATCGAGGCGATCAAGGATGTTGGTCCGGCAGGTCATTTCTTCGGAACCGAACATACGCAAGCCCGCTACAAGGACGCGTTCTATTCGCCGATTGTTTCCGACTGGCGCAATTATGAAACCTGGGCAGAAGCCGGTAGTCCGACCGCCTACGACAAGGCGAACATGCTCTACAAAAAAGCGCTTGAAGCCTACCAGGCACCAGCACTCGACCCGGCAATCGACGAAGAAATCACAGCCTTCGTTGACAGACGCAAGGCAGAGGGCGGCGTCCCAACAGACTTCTAGCAACGGTTCAAACCGATCCAATCCAATTCAGAATTTCAGCCTGCCAACCAGACGCAGTTTTTTCCGGAGCAATCTTCATGAAGACCCACACACAGGTAGTTGTCATCGGCGGCGGCGTGGTCGGCTGCAGTGTTCTTTATCACCTGACCAAACTGGGTTGGAAAGATGTCACACTGGTCGAACGCGACGAGCTTACCTCCGGGTCTTCCTGGCATGCTGCAGGTGGATTTCATACGCTGAACGGTGACCCCAATGTGGCGCAGCTCCAAAGCTACACCGTTGATCTCTACAAGGAGCTGGAAGAAGTTTCCGGCCAATCCTGCAGCCTGCATCTGACAGGCGGCGTGATGCTGGCCGACACGCCGGAACGCATGGACTTCCTGCGACTCGCACAGGCCAAGGGGCGATACCTCGGCATGGATCTGGAACTGATCTCGGTCGCGGAAGCCAAGAAAATGTTCCCGATGCTTGATGAAAAGCACTTCATCGGCGCGCTCTGGGACCCGATTGAAGGCCACCTCGACCCATCCGGCACCACCCATGCCTATGCCAAGGCAGCCCGCGTCAGTGGGGCGACTGTCTATCGTCACACCAAGGTGGAAGAACTGGTACAGACACCAGACGGCACCTGGGACGTGATCACCAACAAGGGTACTATTCGGGCCGAACATGTGGTCAACGCCGGGGGCCTTTGGGCACGCGAATGCGGCCGCATGGTTGGAATTGAACTACCCATTCTCGCCATGGAGCACATGTATCTCCTGACCGACGAAATGCCGGAAGTCGTTGCCCATAACGAGGCAACCGGCAAGGAACTCATTGGCGTGCTCGATTTTGGCGGCGAGATCTACACCCGCCAGGAAGGCAAGGGCATGCTGCTTGGCACCTACGAAAAAAACTGCCGCCCTTGGAGCCCACGCGAAACGCCGTGGGATTTCGGCCATGAACTTCTGGCACCGGACCTGGACCGTATCGCGCCCGAATTGGAAGTAGGATTTGAACACTTCCCTGCCCTTCAAAACGCGGGCATCAAACAGATCATCAACGGTCCCTTCACCTTCGCACCAGATGGCAATCCGCTGGTGGGTCCGGTGCGCGGCTTACAGAACTACTGGGTGGCTTGCGGTGTCATGGCTGGCTTCAGCCAGGGTGGCGGCGTCGGCCTGACGCTTGCCAACTGGATGATCAATGGTGATCCAGGCTATGACATCTGGGGCATGGATGTTGCCCGCTATGGAGACTGGGCAACGCTGTCATATACAAACGCCAAGGTTCGAGAAAATTACAGCCGCCGGTTCCGCATCAGCTTCCCGAATGAAGAACTGCCTGCAGCACGGCCCCATCAGACCACGCCGCTTTATGACCGTATGCTGGCGCAGGGCGCGGTCATGGGCGACAGCTGGGGTCTGGAAACACCGCTCTGGTTCGCGCCCGAAGGCACAGAGCAAAGAGACATTGTTTCCTTCCATCGGTCCAATGACTTTGGCCCCATCGGTAAAGAATGCCGCGCGGTGCGCGAGAGCGTCGGCATCACTGAAATCGCCAACTTCGCCAAGTATGAGATCACTGGCCCGGGCGCAGGAAACTATCTCTCCCGCCTGATGACCAACACCATGCCGAAGACCGGCCGCATCATCCTGACGCCAATGCTGAATGAAGACGGCAAGCTGATCGGTGATTTCACGATTGCACGTGTGAACGCAGAGAAGTTCTACATGTTCGGTTCGTCCCAGGCCGAAATCTACCACATGCGCTGGTTTGAAAAGCATCTGCCGGCCGATGGATCTGTAAACCTGAAAGCCATCAATCTGGGCTGGGTTGGTCTTTCCATTGCAGGGCCGAACGCGCGCAAGGTGCTTGCAAAGGTTACCGGGGAAGACGTTTCAAAAGAGGCCTTCCGTTTTATGGATTTCCGCGAGATGGATGTTGCCAATGCCCCCTGCAAGGTCAACCGGATTTCCTATACCGGCGATCTAGGCTACGAGATCTGGATGACCCCGGAATACGAGCGCCAGGTCTATGAGGCCCTGATGGGCGCGGGCGCTGAATTCAACATTCGGAATTTTGGCATGCGCGCCCTGCTCGCGCTGCGCCTGGAGAAAAACTTCGGCACATGGTTCCGTGAGTTCCGTCCGATTTACGGTCCGTTTGAAGCTGACCTCGGTCGGTTCGTGAAACTGAAGAAGGACAATTTCATTGGCAAGGACGCTGCCCAAAAGGAATTTGATGACGGCCCCAAGCGCTTGCGTGTCAGCTTCGTCGTTCAGGCGTCCGACGCTGATGTGATGGGCGATGAACCAATCTGGCATGATGGCAAAGTAATCGGCTGGATTACCTCAGGAGGCTATGCCCATTACGTCGACAGGTCGCTTGCTCAAGGGTATGTGCCCGCCGAGCTCGCCAACGACACGCGAGACGGAGCCTTCGAAATCGAAATTCTCGGTGAGCTGTGCAAGGCAACAATCAATCCCGAACCGTTGTTTGATCCGGGTGCGGAACGTATGCGCATGTAGTCTCCACCCAGGAGCTGCAATCGGAGCAACGCAGAAGGTGGGCCGTACCAAACGACGGCTCGCCATCGTTGTTAGATTTATTTGATCCGAAGGATCCGTGCGCCGAGCTGCCTGACGTAATCGTCCTGTGTAACGACCACGACCTTGTTTTCAGTGACTTCGGTCTGTCTCAGCTCAAGAGGTGTCTTGCCACCCGGATTGACGATGACCTTGCGTGTCGGCGGGAGTCCGCGGAACACCAGGACACCGGCCTCCTTGGTGACGATGGCCCCATAAGGTTCATCGTGAAGTATGCGAACGGTGCCGCTCTCTGCCTGTGCAGCAGATCCCAAAATAGCGAAAAGCCCAGCGGCAACCACCAGCGATTTGCAGACAAGTTTCATGACGTGTCTCACTGTTAAGTGTTTGTTTACCAGTGAGCTTAACTTCTCGTTAACTTTTTCACCAGCACCTCCACCCAACATGGTTAACGGCGCTGTTGATATTACTTCTGTTCATTTTGGGGAACGACCCTTAGCGCTGGAAAATCCCGGCACCAATCGCTCCAACCTCTTTTACTGAGGGGCTCCTTGAAGGCGTGTCACAAATGCAAATTCTCTCCCGTTCTCGACAAAAGATGCGTTGGCTTCCAACAGGTTGGAAAAGGACCTGCGAAGCCCTGCCCTGAACAAGAAGGCCGCGCCGTGCCGGAGAAAACCTGATCTTTCGGACGGTGAAATGCGCATCGTAGTTCGGCTTTTATTGTGTGATAGCGCCAGAAAATCGAGAGTAATCCGCGCATTTTGAAGCAGGAAGGTGGCGTCGACAATTTCGATCACCATATATTCTTCCGGTTGGTAGGCGATGATCCTTTCCCTGAGACAGGTCTCGTCAACCGCACTCAGACAACAACGTTCAGCCCCAACACCGGTTTTGACGCTGCCAGAAACAAGCCTCGAAGTAAGAATTTTAGGATGGAATCGGTCAATCTCCCCAAACCGGTCCCAGCTTTGCCAGAGAACAGAGAGCGGAGCCTCAACATTTCGGTAAATCACAATTTCAGCCACGCGAACCTCGGCAACCATCAAAGAGGCATAAATGACCACCGGGCTTGGTGGGACATCATTCTTGCGGATTGATTTTAAGATGAAAATACTGAAAAACTGGCCACCGCGGATAAAATTCTATCCATCCATCAAACAGCTGCAGGATTCGTGATTAGCGCATGAACAAGGAAATGGACTGGGATCACCTGCGCATTTTTCTCACGACCATGCGCACCGGAAGTTTTCGAAAAGCTGCCGAAAAACTCGGCGTCAACCATGGCACGGTTCACCGTGCCATATCCGCACTGGAAACCGATCTTGGAACCCGAATTTTCGACCGAACCACCAGCGGATTGCAACTGACACAATCTGGTGAGGCGCTGATTTCTCCTGCCGAAGAAATAGAGACGCAGGCCAACAACATTTCCCGAAAGATCTCCGGCCTCGACCTGGTGCCTTCAGGTACCATTCGTCTGAGCCTGCCACCAGCGCTCTCACACGGTCTTTTGAGCGACATGCTGCGCGGGTTTTCAAATGCCTATCCGGAAATTTCCGTTCGTGCGATTGCCACCAACCGGGTATCCGACCTGCGTCGGTTGGAAGCTGACATTTCCCTGCGCGTCGCCATGAATGTCGATGAAGATGTTCTAGGCCGAAAACTCGTCAAATTCGTTCAGGCCATTTACGCCTCTCCAGCCTATCTGGAAGAACATCCTGACCTGATGAACAATGGCGGCCAAGGTGCCAACTGGATTGCCTGGAACGATCGGCACGACTGGGTGCCCAACAGTGCGTTTCCCAAGGCAGTTGTGCGCCATGTTCTACCGGAAGTCTCCATGCAGATCGAAGCAGCGGCGCAGGGGTTGGGCCTGATCAAAGTCCCAAGTTTTATTGGAGATGTTGATCCGCGCCTCGTTCGAGTTCCTGATACGCAGCTACAACCAGGTTACTATATATGGCTGCTCTATCATGGCGATCTTCGGCGCGTTTCCAGGGTCAGGGCGTTTGTAGATTTCGCGGTCGACTACTTTGCCCGTAACCGGCGTAATTTCACTGAATAGGCACTCGCCTGACATTCTCATGCTCCAACCCAACATGATCAAGACGCGTGTGCAAGGCTCAACTCCTTGAAGCATTCCTCGACATGCTCAGCGAATGCATGGGTGGCTTTCCCTGCACGCGGTCTTTCGGTCATGATGATGTGATAGTCGCCAATTTCCGGCAGACCGTGACGATCATCCAGCACTTGCAATGGAGGTTCGACCACACTTGCAGGAAACGGCGCGATGGCAAGATCTGCAAGCAGCGCAGCTTCCTGCCCGGCGCTATGAAAACTCGTATACGAAATCCGGTAGGGCTTCTGCGCATCATCCAGTGCAACACGTGCGGCCCTGCGCCAGGGGCAACCCGGCGTCGACACTGCAAGTGGCAACGGATCACGTTCATAGGCAATACCGCCCTCAAGACCGACCCAGACCAATGGTTCTGTAAAGACCACATCACCACCACGCGCGAGGCCAGTTCCGGGCCGGGCCGTAAACAGCGCCAGATCCAGCTCCGCCTTCTTGACCTTTTCGTCCAGCATGGGACTACCGTCCAGATGCACGTCAACGCTCACACCCGGATGGGACCTTGCAAACCTGGACAGGATATTCGGCAAAAAGCGTGTTCCGAAATCCGACGGCGCTCCGAATCTCACTTGGCCTTCCACTTCCGGTGCAACGAAGAGCGATACCGCTTCTTCATTCAACATCAGGATCCGCCGGGCATATCCAAGCAAAGCTTCGCCCTCGGGCGTTAATCGCACGGTGCGGCCCTCCCTTGCAAAAACCGCAATGCCCAACATGGTTTCCAGTTTCTTAATCTGCATTGACACAGCCGACGGCGTTCGACCAATCAGCTCTGAAGCTCTTGTAAAACTTAATGTTTCTGCAATCACCAGAAAGGTTCGATACAGCTCGAGGTCAACGAGAAGCGTTCCGGTACTGGGTAGCTTTTCCATGGTCTAAACCTGCAATTCATTCAGTTCAATTTTTTTGAACGAATAGATGAATACTATTCGATTGATTGAATCATAATTTATGCCCATATAGCAATCAAGCGGCCCGAAATTAATGCAGTGGACCGCATCTTCGAAAAATCAAACATACTTGGATTGGGAAAGCGATGACCTATCTTGCGCAAGCCCTGGGCACAAACCTCATGGGTGTTGTATCTATCCGTTCCGCTGTAGAATTGGCCCGCATGAATCAAGAACTTCGCCTGCGCGAAGTTGCAAATACCCGTAAATCGGGTCGCTAAGCACAGCGAAGCATCAAGAACTAGGCAAGCTCCGGGTAACCCATTTCCCGAGCTTCCTGCTCCATCAGCAGGATGCCTGCATAGTCCTTGAGAGACAATTTAGAAAAGCCGCGAATGCCCAGGCGCTCGCGGCTTTTCTGCGTTTCAGTTGAAGAAAAAACCGCCTCAATAACTTCGGCAATCAAATCCGCTTCAGCATCTGATATCCGCAGCGAAGTAACGAAAGGCAAACCGGGAGCGGAAGCGGTTTGGGCGATCGGTCGAAGCCTCTCTGAGAGCTCCGGCAGTTCATTGCAGACAAGCCCCCAGCATACTGCGTCAATGCTGGCGATATCGGCCTTGTCTTGCGCAACGCTGCGCATCGACAACAGATGACCACCGCTCACTTTGATTTCGGAGAAGAATGGTTTGCCGCCTGCGATATCGGCAACAGATCGGCGAAACGTATTCATGCCCGACTGACTGTCAGTTCCATTAAACACAGCACGCGCACCCCGCAAATCTTCCAGCTCATCGAACCGGCTGTCCTTGCGAACGACAAGCTGGCTGCAATAGCGAGGACCAATACAGCCGGAAAAAGCATAATGGGGTGCCCCTATCAGCCGGACCCTGCCCTTCAGCGCATGTGTCAGCGGATAACCGCAAGTCTGTGTCAGAAGAACATCCGGATGGCTCCATGCCGCAAGAAGGTCCATGTTCTCCGGCCAAGCCTGAATGTCTGATTGATTGAGACCAAGAGCTTCGCTGATTGCATCCTGCAAGGACGTTTCAAGATGTTGGGTCGCTTCGCGAACCTCCGGCCAGTCATACATCGAAAGCCGGACGGCAAAATGATTTTTGCCAGTCAAGAAACCGCCTCTTCGGAGCTTCTGCGCTTCGTCGGATGTGCAACAGGCTCCTTGACCTTGAACAGATATTGATTTGCAAGATCCAGATAGCTGGCAAACACATAGCCCTCGTTCCGCCGCAACCAGTCTTCACGCGCGGCTTTGTAAAGGCCGGGAAGCTGGTACCAGGGTGTTCTTGGGTGCGCGTGGTGTACCACATGAAGATTGTTGTTCAGGAACAACAGGGAAAACACGGGACAGAACTCAACAATCACCGAGCGCGCTTCGGCATGTTCGTGGGCGCGGTGTTCGGCGTAGGTGCGCAGCATCAATAGGCCCATTCCCGGATAAGCAATGCAAAGAGCATAAAGCCAAACCGGCATGCCGCCAACGTAGCTGACAAACAAGAGAACAGGCGTCAGCCCGATAGCATGGTGAACCCAGGCGCGCAGAACAACGCGATCACCAGACAGGAGCATTTTCAGCTCCGCACCCCAGAACCCGACGAGAGAAACTGCTGGGCCAATAATCAAACGGCCCAATAGCGTATTGTTGACGTCCAGAACAAGCCGGATGCTGCGAGGCAGTTGCTGCCAGTCCCGCCATGCGAGGTAAAAGCTTTCCGGATCGTCATAAGGATCCGTCAATCGGTCATTGTTGTGATGGCGCAGGTGGAGTGATTTGAAACGCCGGTAGGGAATAAACAAACTGAAGGAACAATAAATCAGCGCTGTGTTGAAAGTTGTGTTGCGCGTCGGATGACCATGCAAGACTTCATGTTGCAGGGACGACTGCATCGTCACCAGAACAGCGGCCAGGGGAAGAACAATCCATCCACCGAGCTCACTGTAAAACCCGACCAACAGCATCCAGGACACCGACGTGGCCACAATCAATGCCAGCGTCGGCCATTCGCAAAAATTTGCGCGCGGCAATTTTCTCTCCAAATATTTGATATTTCGGCAAAAACCGATGAGATCTGGATTTACAATGTCGACGGTGCAGAACATTTTCAACAGGAGAGTATTGAACAAAATCTTCAGCGTTTCGCAAAATCAACTAATTGGTGATTTTTTTAGTCAACTGTTTCTTTAAACCCCAAATATTGAAAATTTTACAACCTGTTTGACCATTTCAGAACAGGCAATGACGGAATTAATTCTGGACAAAGGTCCATTGCTCCTCTGTTCTGAAGACAGATCTGCAGAGGAAAATCTGAAATGCCCCCCTCCCCTCAATCCGTCGGCGAATCAGGAACGAATTACGACGTCATCATCATTGGTGCCGGCATTATCGGTTGTGCAATTGCGCTTAACCTTGCCCGCAAGGGCTACAGGACGCTCAACGTCGACACATTGCCCGCAGCGGGTTACGGCTCTACGTCCTCCTCAGCAGCTGTTATCAGGACTTACTATTCCACGCGCGACGGCACCGCGATGGCTCTTGAAGGCTACCACTCCTGGAAAAACTGGCGGACCTTTCTGAAGGCCGAAGACACAACCGATCTCGCCCGTTTTGTGGAGACCGGCACACTGGTCATGAAGACAGAGGCCAACAACAATCTTGAACGCGTGCTCAGCCATGCTGATGCGCTGGGAATTGTCTACGAGCATTGGTCTCCGGAAAAAATCCTGGAGCGCCTGCCTGGCTACAATCTTGAACGTTTCGCCCCGGCCAAGACCATGGACGACGATACATTTGGCACGCCGACGGGCGGCCATGTGCCGGGAGGCGTGTATTTCCCCGCCGGGGGTTACGTTGACGACCCGCAGATTGCTGCCAGGAACCTCAAGGACGCGGCAGTCAGACATGGCGCGGAGTTTCGTTTCAACACGCGTGTCGTCAAAATACCGGTCGAGAACAACCGTGTCACGAGTGTCATCTTCGAAAACGGCGAGGAATTGCGCGCTACGACGATCATCAATGTTGCAGGGCCCCATTCGGGAAAAGTGAATGACATGCTGGGGGCAGATCCCGGCGTTGCGATGCGGCATCGCCCGCTCCGGCAAGAGGTCGTCCAGGTCAAACCGCCGGAGAGCCTTGGTTATTCGCGCGAAGGCCTGATCGTGTCTGACAATGACATCGCCTCTTATGTCAAACCGGGCGGCGGTGGGCACCTGATGATTGGTAGTGAAAACCCACCGTGCGACCCAGCCGAGGAAGTTGATCCCGATGATTTTTCACGCGACCTCAGCGACCGGGCTCTCACCTATGCCTACCGCTATTCGCAGCGTTTGCCCGAACTCGGCGTCTCACAGCACCCCGTCGGTGTCGCCGATCTTTACGACGCGACGGATGACTGGCTCCCTATATACGACCGCAGCGACATAGACGGCTATTTCCTGGCAATCGGAACCAGCGGAAACCAGTTCAAGAACGCAATGGTGGCCGGACGCCTGATGACCGCGTTGATCGAGTATTGCGCACAAGGCAACGACCACGACGAAAAGCCATTGCAGTTTCCTCTTCAATACGTCGACCATACGATGAACACTGCGACGTTTTCCAGAAAGCGTGAATTAACGAAGGAAAGCTCGTTCTCTGTTCTGGGGTAAAGGTGAAAACGCAGACGAGACGTCGGCCATCAATACGTCTGCAGTCCCGGACTTGATCCGGGACCAGTGCCCAGCGCTTATTTGCTTCGGTCACGGCTCAAGGCCGGGACGGCGTGTGGAATTAGCTGAAAATCCCGAAGCACTCATTGCCAGTTCTAAGAAACCTACTCACACCACCTGTTTCCGCCTTGGCGGTTCGATGCAAATCAGGGTAAGCAACCGGGTCCGCAATCGTGAGGAGCTACCCGGTGGCATGGTCCCCGCAACAAGATGAAGCCTTGAGTGAAACCGCTGCCTGGTTGAAACGGGGTGACCGGCAGGTCTTTCGCCTGTTCGGCTACGCCGGAACCGGCAAAACCACTCTTGCTCGTCATCTCGCAGAAGGCATTGACGGAGACGTCTGTTTCGGCGCGTTCACCGGCAAGGCTGCCCATGTTCTGCGGCAGAAGGGCTGCGAGGATGCAGGTACGATCCATTCGCTGATTTATCGTCCACGTTCCGCCAAGGAAGAAGAAAAGCTTGACGATGATGAAGAAGATACGGGTCCGCAATTTGCCATCAAGCGTGACAGTGCGGCGGCAACGGCGAAGCTGATTGTAATCGACGAATGCTCGATGGTGGACGAAGAACTTGGCAAGGATCTTCTGTCCTTTGGCACGCCTGTGCTGGTTCTGGGCGACCCGGCGCAGCTTCCCCCGGTCAAGGGCGGGGGATATTTCACCGAAGCCGATCCGGATGTGATGCTCACCGAGGTTCACCGGCAGGCGCAGGACAATCCGATTGTCCGCATGTCGATGACAATCCGCGAAGGCGGCGAACTGGACTACGGCGACTTTGGTGAAAGCAGGGTGATCCGTCGCGGCCAGATCGACAAGGACCAGATACTAGCTGCAGACCAGGTACTGGTTGGCACCAACAAGACCCGCCGTCTCTACAATGGGCGCATTCGTGAGCTGAAGGAATTCGACACCCCCATGCCAGCCGTTGGTGACAAGCTCGTTTGCCTTCGCAACGACAAGACAAAGGGCTTGTTGAATGGTGGCCTGTGGAATGTGAAACGGTTGCGCCAACCGCGCGGCAACACCCTGCGGTTTGATGTCATATCAGAAGACGATATTGCAAAGACCACCGTGAAGGTGAAAGTACTTCCCGCCATGTTCGAAGATGGTGCTGAGAGTATTCCTTATGCAATCCGTCGCAAGGCAGACGAATTCGACTACGGCTATGCACTCACGGTGCACAAGGCACAAGGTTCCCAATGGGACGATGTTGTGTTGTTCGATGAAAGCTGGGCCTTCCGCGAGCACAAGGGTCGATGGCTTTACACGGCCGTAACCCGCGCTGCAGAACGGATCACTGTCGTAAGATAGGTGTATCAATCACGGCTTCGTCGAAAACATCACTGCCGCTTTTGACAGGAAGTGCACGAAGGCCGGTTTCGATGAAGGTTTTCAGGTCAGCATCCGTGCTGCCGCTACGCCCGAGCATGGCAATGGCGGAAAATTGTCCGTCCAGGAATGTGGCTGCACGATCAATGTCGGCGTCACTTCGGATCTCTCCCGCGGCCACGGCCTTGATAAGCCGGTTCTTGATGCCCGCGTAACGGGATTCTCGCAAACCGTTGACGAGTTCCTGGTGCCGGTCCGCACCATATGTGCGGTCGACAAGCGCATTCACAAGGAAGCACCCCGCAGGTGTGCCTGGATCCAGGGTCAGATCGGCGATAGCGCCCAGAAATTCCCGAAAGTCCTGAATGACATGCTTTTCCGCTTTTCGAAGCCGCTCGAATACAGGCCCGCCATATGTTTCAAAATAATGGAGCAGCGCTTTTTCGAACAAGGCTTCCTTGTCACCAAAAGTGGCATACAGACCAGGCTTCGCCATGCCCGAAACATCAGCCAGATCATTCATGGATGTGGCAGAATAACCGTTTTGCCAAAATGCAATCATGACTGAATGAAGCGCTTCTTTGGCTGCAATCTTTCGCGGTCGTCCTCGTGCCATCGGTGAACACTCCTCCTTTAGAACCGCACCCCAAGTCGCGAACACTTAACTCTCAACCGCACACTTGTATTCGCAGCGCAACAGAACGAATTCAGTTGCGGTGTTATTAAACCACTACATTTTGGCGAAATAATAGCGTGGTTTTACGTATATAGAATACGCATTTTATTGCACAACGTTCAGACAACCACAACATACAGTACAATAATAGGCGCATTCATCACTTGACAAACGAAACTATACTTGATTCGAAAATATTTCGAAACTCGGCAATTGCCATTCATGAAACAGTGCCAATTACAGTGGAAGGATTGAAGCAGTCTCTTTTCCGCCTCCTTCCGGGGCTTTATCTTCACCAGTTCAAAATTTCCACCGTTTGAAAGTAAGTCCCTTCCATGGCCAGCGTCACGACTACAGGTCCATCACAATCTTCAGCAAAGTCCATTCTGGCCTCCGACACCGCCCTGCGGATCGCCCACCGAATTGCCGACGAGATTGCTTGCAAGGCTGGCCAGGTCAACGCGACCGTCCAGATGCTGGATGAAGGCTCGACCGTTCCCTTCATTGCACGCTACCGAAAGGAGGCAACGGGTGGTCTGGACGACAGCCAACTGCGCAAGCTGGAAGAAAGACTGATCTACCTTCGCGAGTTGGAAGACCGCCGCGTTGCGATCACAAAGTCAATTGATGAACAGGGCAAACTGACCGATGAACTGACAAAAGGTATCCAGGCAGCTGACACCAAGTCCCAGCTTGAAGACATCTACCTCCCGTTCAAGAAGAAGCGCCGGACAAAAGCCCAGATCGCCCGTGAGGCCGGACTTGAGCCGCTCGCCGACCTTTTGCTCAATGACCCAATGAAAAGGCCCGAAACCGAGGCCACCAACTTCCTGGATGAAGGCAAGGGCTTTGCGGATACGAAAGCCGCGCTTGATGGCGCACGCCAGATCCTGATGGAGCGCTTTGCCGAAAACGCCACCCTGGTTGGGCGCTTGCGTCGCCATGTCGAAGAACGCGGAGTGGTGCAGTCGAAGCTGATCGATGGCATGGCCGAAAAGGGCGCCAAATTTTCTGATTATTTCGACTACTCGGAAAAATGGTCAAAGATCCCCAGCCATAGGGCTTTGGCACTTTTCAGGGGCCGCAACGAGGGTATTTTGTCGGTCGATCTGACCGTCGATGCAGACGACGTCTCCCCGGTTCTTCCTACCGTCAAGATGGTTGCGGACACCTATGGCATTGCCGATCGTGGCCGCCCGGCTGACAAGTGGCTGATGGATGTCGCCCGGTTTGCCTGGAAAGTAAAACTCGCCCTGCATCTTGAACTCGACCTTATGGGCATCCTCAGGGACAAGGCCGAGGAAGAAGCTATTCAGGTGTTTGCCAGAAACCTGAAGGATCTGCTTCTTGCAGCCCCGGCAGGCGCAAAGGCAACCCTTGGGCTTGATCCGGGCATCCGCACTGGTGTCAAGGTGGCCGTGGTGGACGACACCGGCAAGCTGATCGATACCGCAACCATCTATCCATTCCAGCCACGCAACGATATCTCCGGATCCCGCGCTGCCCTGCTGGCTCTGATCGCCAAGCACAAGGTTGGCCTGATTGCCATCGGCAATGGCACTGCCAGCCGTGAAACCGACAAGCTGACCGGCGACGTGCTGACCGACATTCCCTCAGCCCAGCGCCCGGTCAAGGTGATCGTAAATGAGGCCGGGGCATCCGTCTATTCGGCCTCGGAGCTGGCAGCGAAGGAAATGCCGGATGTCGATGTGTCCCTGCGCGGTGCTGCCTCCATCGCACGCCGCCTGCAGGACCCACTGGCGGAACTGGTCAAGATCGAACCGAAGTCCATCGGCGTTGGCCAGTACCAGCACGACGTCAACCAGACCAGGCTTGCCCGGGCGCTTGATGCCGTTGTTGAAGATGCGGTGAACGCGGTTGGTGTTGACCTCAACACGGCATCCCCTGCGCTGCTGTCGCGTATCTCAGGTCTGTCGGACAGTCTCGCCAAAGGAGTTGTCGAACACCGCGACTCCATCGGCCGCTTCGACAAACGCTCACAGCTGAAAGACGTTCCGCGCCTTGGTGCCAAGGCCTATGAACTGTGTGCAGGCTTCTTGCGCATCAACGACGGCAAGGAGCCACTGGACGCGTCTTCCGTACACCCAGAGGCCTATCCACTGGCCAAACGCATCGTGAAGGCTTGTGGCCGCGATGTACGCCAGATCATGGGCGACAGTTCACTGCTGAAGGGTCTTGAACCGGCAGAATACACGGACGAAAAATTCGGCCTTCCCACGGTGCGGGACATTTTTGCCGAACTTGAAAAACCCGGCCGCGACCCGCGCCCGGAATTCAAGACAGCGACCCTGCAGGATGGTATTGAAGAAATAAAGGACCTGAAACCCGGCATGAAACTGGAAGGCACGGTCACCAACGTCACCAATTTCGGAGCTTTCGTCGATGTGGGTGTCCATCAGGACGGACTGGTGCATGTTTCCCAGCTGGCGGACCGCTTCGTTGATGACCCACACAAGATCGTCAAGGCCGGCGACATCGTCAAGGTGACCATTCTGGACGTAGATATACCACGCAAACGCATTTCCATGACCATGAAGTCCCAGGCCGACTATCAGGAACAGCGCGAGAAGTCAGACCGTGACCGGAGCGGCGCAGGTGGTCGTGGACAAGGCGCCAGACCGCAAGGTGGACGCGGTCCGGGCGGCAACGCCCCACAAAGCCGGGGCCCCGGCGGTAAGGGCGGTTCGCCAAAACCCTCAGGCGGCGACGGCAGCAACAACGCCATGGCGGCGGCCCTGGCAGCGGCAATGAACAAGAAGCGGAAGTAATGGTCTAAGCAAACACTTCTGCTTCGACAGCCGGAATCTCCCCGATTTCGCGAAGGTCGCGCATGTATGCGCGAGCCATCATGACCATCAAAACGGCCTGGGCCAAGACATAGGCCAATTCCGAAGACACAAGCAGGATGAGACTGACTGGACCGAAATCACCTGAAGCTGTGACGGGGACACCTGTCGGACCGACAAAAAGAGCGGCTGCAAACAGGATCGCAGCCAAGGCCGATATCGGAGAATAAAGTCCCAGGAACTTTGGAAGAAGATAACTGCCTTGGCGAACAGCGCGTCGCGGGGCAGCCAGAAATTGGGTCTTTTTTCCAAAAATCTGTGCGGGTAAGACAGATTCGAAAAAATAGTCAGAGACAAAATAAACAAGAGCACTGCTCGGCACGAGGGCAAGCCACCACAACCAAAATTCCTGAGTTCCAGAGGGTGCAGCATCAAGAAAAAAGTTAAGCAAATACAGAACAACAAAATTCACTGCCCCCATCAAAACTATGTACCAAAAGGCAAACTTTCCGAAAATCTTGTAACGGTTCTGGTCAATGTCGACATCCACCAGTTTGCGATAAAAACAATAGCAAAAAACCGCTCCAAATGGAGCATAGAGAGCGACAGTTACCGGGCTATCAACGACCCAGGTTTCAAAAAATGATATCGCGCAATTCACGGCAACATAGGCTAGTACCAGCGGACGAAGCGCCGACAAGGTTGCAAATGCCTGAGACAGCACGCTTTTTCTTGGATCACTCCAACACCTTACGTCTTGGTATTTTTGCCAATCTTCAACGTTTGCCAAATGATTGCAAGCTGTTACGAAAACCTCTGTCTCGAATGAAAGCTCACCGCTAAACTCGACCGCGCCACCCTTTGGGTCTAAGCTTTTTTGTCTGACCCAACATGAGGTTGACGGCATGCCGGAGGACACCCCCGAACAGGAATGGCCCAAGCAGGACATTGAGTCCGGCACCCTTGGTGCGCTGGCACATTTGTACAGAGCGGAAGTTTTCCGCAGTACACATTGGCGCACACGTCTCGACAACACCACCAACTGGGCGGTTGTCACCACGGGCATTGCCTTGTCCGCGACTTTTTCCAACAAGGACGCCTCGCCGCTGCCGATGGTTCTCGTTGGCTTGCTGGTCGCGGTTTTCCTGATCTTTGAGGCCCGTCGCTATCGCTACTACAATCTGTTTCGCGCAAGAGCCCGGCTGCTGGAAACGGATTTCTATGCCCCGATCCTCCACGGCCGTCAGGTTCCCTTGAACAAGGACTGGAGCAGACTTCTCGCCGAAGACTATGAAATGCCGCACTACCATATCAGTCTTGTGCGCGCTGCCGGTCGGCGGCTTCGAAGCAACTATTCCTGGATCCTGGCGATCCAGGCGGTCGCCTACTATGGCAAACTTGCAATTCACCCTGTCCCCTTGACCAGCTTTTCAGAAGCTCTTGAGCGCGCTTCTATCGGACCAATACCCGGCGGCTGGGTCATGCTGACGGGTGCTTCTTTCCATGTCGGCTGGGTGATCTTTGCCATCGTTACCTACAGGCTCGACCAGATCTACCGCGAGAAACGAAATTCTCCGATGCAACACCTCTGAACAAAAAATCGCAAACGCAGTAGCACCTCTTTTGGCCGATAGGACACCATGATATCTTCCTGCTATCGAACCCGGAGATTTTATGTCCTGACCATCCGGGCGCGCTCAAGCGCCCGTTCGCAAGATAGCTTCCCAGACCCTTTGGGCAGCAATTGCTGAACACACAGATGAAACATCAACCGATCGCAGTTACTCGATCGGAACAGGATAGATTTACCTACAATGATCAGACCCTATGTCAGCCAAGACGCTGACCGGATTGTCGACATCTGGCGCAAGGCCAGTAAATTCGCCCATCCGTTTCTCGACGAAAAATTCCACGACGACATGGCACCGGTTATCCGCGACGTCTACCTGCCAAAAGCAGACACGTTCGTTGCGGACGCAGACGGGAGGCCTGTTGGCTTCATCTCGCTTCTGGACAGACATATCGGCGGCCTCTTCCTTGATCCCGACTATCATGGCCGGGGTATCGGGCGTGCACTCGTCGATCATGCTGTCCTGATAAAGGGACCGCTGAACGTCGAGGTCTTCAAGGAGAACAAGGTCGGGCGGAAATTCTACAAGGCTTATGGTTTTCACCAGACAGGCGAGTATCTCCACGACCTTACAGGACAGGTTTCGCTGAAACTTGAAATGAAGGTGTGAAAACAGAGACGGCGGCCACGTGGCCGCCGTCTCAACTTGTTGATGAACATTCTAACGCCACCCCGGACGAAGTGAAACGTAGATTCGGGACGCACGGCTCCCAATGACCCTCTCAAAAAATTTGTGAATTCAACAAGCTAAAAGAGGTCCCGGCTCGGAGGCCGGGACGGCAGTTTTGTAACGGACCATGTCAGCGATCTGAGACCGAAATTCCTGACATGACGATCTGTCATGCCTTACCCGACCCTACCAGGACCTGCCGATACGTGCGCCAGCTCGGAAGGCTAAACGGCAATTTTACCCCGGCAGCATTCGCGCTTGACCCTGACACTAACGTCAAGGCTCTAGACCTGTCTTTCGCGCCTTCGTGCGCAGCGTTTGAAGCTTGGAAAGGCACGGAATGACACAAGAGAAAAATTGGCTAGGAAAAGTTGCGATTGTAACCGGGGGCAGCTCGGGCATTGGTAGGGCAACCGCTCTGGCACTCGTGGAACGAGGCGCGAAGGTGCTTGTTACCGGACGCGACGCGGCAAGGCTCGCCGATGTGGCGGCCCAAAGTGATGCGATAGGGACATTACAGGCCGATAGCGCTGATCCGACCAGCGCCGCGCACATCATTGATGCAGCCCTGAGCCGGTGGCAACGACTGGACCTTATCGTCAACAATGCCGGTGCGGGTCAGCCTCTTCCGATCGAGGCTTATGACGCCGCGGTGATTGCAGAAATGTGCGCTGTAAACATCACCGCTCCCTCTCTGTTGGTGCAAGCAGGGCATACGGCCTTACGCGAGACGAAGGGTGCAATTGTAAATATCAGTACGGCGTTATCTCGCAACGCTGCATCACCGGTAGCCCATTATGCGGCGACAAAGGCCGCGCTTGAACATCTGACCCGCTCCTGGGCCATTGAACTGGCTGGCGACGGCATAAGGGTAAACGCGGTTGCCCCCGGGCCGGTCAAGAGCGGCGCACTGACCGGCATGATGGGTCTGCCTGATGAGGTGGCACAAGCTATCGAGGCGCAAGAGAAGGCCCAGGTTCCTCTGGGGCGGCGCGGCATTTCGAGTGATATCGTGCCCTGGATACTGCGGCTGGGTGGTTCCGACAGCGATTGGCTGACAGGCCAGGTGCTGACGGTCGATGGCGGTTGGGCGCTGCGGGTCTGACACCAGTTACCGGGCCGGGCGGGTGCATCGCAGCCGCCCGAAGTCTCTTGATATCCAGCCAGAACACCAACACATATGTCAGGGTTCAACGGCAAAGAGGATGGGATCGGTATGCAAGCGAAGGAAGCGGCTCAAAGGCTTGGGATCACGCAGCGCATGCTACGGCACTATGAGAAGGCCGGCCTGATGAAGGTGCGCCGTTCGGAGAATGGCTATCGCATCTATAGCGAGGCCGATCTGCGCCGTGCCGAACGAATCTACGACTTCATAGTAACGGGCTTTTCCACGCGCGAAATTCGCACCATGGCGGCCTGCCTCTCAGACGAAGGCGCCGGGCCATGTGAAGGTGGCATCGAAAAACTGTCTCAAAAGCTTGTGCATATTGATCGCTTACGCTCTGATCTAGATTCGCGCCGTGAAGCGATTGTCGACCGCCTCGCTACACTGAGAGCTGCCCTTTCGAACCATCTCGAAGAAAGCGAACCATATCATGCTGCACTTGATATCTCTGCTTCTGAAGTCCCGCCTCGCGGACGCCGACCCAATCCCGCTGGGGTAAATTCAAACGCCGCTCGGCGCTGACAATTCGCTTAGTTCCGAATGCGTTGCCGTCTTCGGCAAAGCTCTCGCGCTCTGCTGGCGATGCCCGGAACAAGAAACAACTTCAAAAACGATCCGCAGCAAAGGGCGCGGGATCGACCGCAGGCCGCCTGCCTTCAATCATGTCGGCAATCATTTCTCCGGTCACCGCGGATTCCGTCAGCCCGTGGTGGGCATGACCGAAACCATAGAAAATGCGGTCATGGCGGCTCGACGGAGAAATCACCGGCAGGCTGTCCGGCAGCGAAGGTCGATAGCCCATCCAGCGCGCGCCACCCTCAGTCTGAAGATCGGGAAAGAACAGCTTCGCCTTGGACACCATGGCATCCACGCGCTTCCAGTTAGGCGGCAGGTTGAGACCGCCGAATTCAACGGCTCCGCCGACACGCAGACCAGTGGACAGCGGAGACATGACAAAGCCGTGTCCCGGCAGCATGATCATGCGGTTCACCTTCACGCCAGGCTCTGGAACTGTAATGTTGTAGCCACGCTCAGTGTCGAGCGGGATCTTGTCGCCGAGCTGACGCGCCAGCGTTTTTGACCAGGCTCCGCAAGCAATTGCAAGCCGTTCAGCCTGGATGCGTCCGCCACTTTTCAGGATAAGATCACATCCGGTGTCACGAGGTTCGAGACGCTCGATTTCCGCGACTTCGAACGCGACGCCTTCATTCTTGAGCCAATCGGCCAGCGACAGACACAACACCAGCGGATCATCGACCTGCATCCAGCCGGGCACCATTGCACCCCCGACAAGGCGATTAGAAAGAGCAGGTTCAATTTCTCGAATGGCATCGACTGCAAGTTCATTGACCTCAATGCCGAAGTCGCGCTGCTCCGCCCATCCTATCCGGGCATTTTCGAGCGAAGCGCTGGTATCAAAGAGTTCCAGACAGCCATCCCTGCGCACCTGATTGTGCGTGCCGGATACGCGCCACAAACGCTCCCAGGCAGGTAGCGCCGCTCCATTCAACGCTGCCAGCGCAAGTGTACTTTGCCTTACTCTTGAAGGGTTTGAAGCTGCCAGAAATCGCAACATCCAGGGCAAAATTTTAAACGCATAAGCGGGTCGAACCGACAAGGGTCCGAGCGGATCGACCAACCATTTGATTGCCTGCTTCCATAATCCGGGAGAGGCCATGGGTGCCACATCAGTCCAGGCGATAGCGGATGCATTGCCCTGACTGGCACCCGCCGCCGGCCCTTCCCGGTCGATGATCGTTACCTCATAACCTCGCTGCACAAGACTTGCTGCAATGGTGAGACCGATAATGCCCGCACCGGCAACATGCACCCGACCCTTGCTCATGACCGATTCAATACTTTCTTCAAGTTCTGGAAGTTGTTCGTGACCCAGGAAGAAATCCGTTTCCTGTCTCTATCTATTCCGCATTTCTGGCGAAAGGGAAGCTGCATGTTCGCAAATTCAGCGTCCCTTGCTTTCATTTCCGTCAACAGCTGATATATCAAGAGAATATCTCTGATATAAACAGGACGATTCAACGAATGACCGATGACATAAGCCAGTCGGGCCAGGCCTACCGGCAGCTGGAAGAAGAGATCGTCACGCTCAGATTAAAGCCGGGGGAAGCAGTAACCGAAGCCGCGCTGACACAGCGTTTGGGTTTGGGCCGCACTCCGATCAGGGAAGCCATCCAGCGACTGAGCTGGGAAGGACTGCTTACAATCCGGCCACGTCTCGGCGTGATGGTTGCAGAAATAAACCCGTCAGATTTTGTGAAGGTTATTGAGACCCGACATGCACTGGAGCGGCTTGTCGCTGGCTCTGCTGCTCGTCTGGCCAGCCGGGCGGAGCGCAACGCACTGGAAGCTTGCGCCGGAAACATGCGCGAAGCTGCTTCTGTCCCAGATGTTGAAGAATTCCTGAGACTGGACAAGGCGTTTGACGAAATCGTCGCACTTGCTGCCTGCAATCCATTTGCCGCGAAGGCCCTGTCCCCCTTGCAGGCGCACAGCAGGCGTTTCTGGTACCGCTACTATGGCGAGGCCGATCTCAATCCCGCAGCCTGGAACCATCTTGAAGTGATGCAGGCCATAGCCTCCGGGGACGAACAGGCCGCCATGGAAAAGGCTGAAAACCTGCTCTTTTATCTACGCCGGCAAGCAACCGCCCTAACCAGCGGAACACAGTGACGCGACCGAAATTCTCGATTGTGCATTTCGCAAACCAGGATGCCTGACGAAACGCACCGACACGGAAGGCCGCGCGGACTTTATTCTGGCATTGCTCAGACCGTCGGCTTGTTTGATTTCAGCAGCCACGAGAACAACGCCAATGCCAGCGCAGCACCTGCAAATTCAGCAAGCACAAAACCCGGCAGGTCGACGGGTCGGATGCCTGCAAACGTATCAGTAAAGCTGCGCGCAATCGCAACCGCAGGATTGGCAAAGGACGTCGAGGCTGTAAACCAATACGCAGCAGTGATGTAGAGCCCGACCAGCCAGGGCACGGCGGTTTCCCGGAATTTGATGCCAGCCAAAATACAGGCGAGTAAACCGAATGTGGCCACGACTTCGGCAACCCATTGGGATGAACCGGTGCGCACCGTTGTCGAAGCTTGCCAGACAGGCAGCTCGAACATGACGTGGGCTATCAGGGAACCGCCAATCCCGCCGAGAATCTGAACAGCGATATAGCAACCAGCGATAGCCAGGCCCAACTCCCTGCGAAGCCAGAAGACAAAAGTCACCGCCGGGTTGAAATGTGCTCCCGATATGGGACCAAGCATGGTGATCAGTACCACCAGGATTGCGCCAGTCGGAATAGTGTTCCCGAGAAGCGAAACAGCGACATCGTCGGATAATTTGTCAGCCATGATACCGGACCCGACGACGGTCCCTACAAGCATCGCAGTGCCAAGAGCCTCTGCAACAAGTCGCCGGGACAAAGTGAATTCAGACATTAAACCAGATCCCCGGTCTTAGATTGGACATCAGCCGCAGCACCTATGGCTGCCAGCCGGGTTTTGCCGTCATCGGCAGTAAAGACTTCGTCGCCCAGCGCAAGCATCTGGTTGATGCGGTGCTTCAGACGCTCAAAGGCTAGGTCGAATGCGTCAGCGCGAGTGGCCTCGTCCCCCTCGACAGAAGCTGGATCGGGAATGCCCCAGTGGATAACCAAAGGGTGGCCTGGCCAGATGGGACAGGCTTCACCGGCTGCGCTGTCACAGACCGTCACGATCAGATCCATGTCGGGCGCTTCGAACCCTGAAAACTCTTCCCAGCTCTTGGAGCGGAACCCTTCGGTCGACAAACCGTGCCTTTCAAGGCAATCCAGCGCGTCCGGATTAACAGCTCCGCGCGGTGTTGAACCTGCGGAATAAGTGGTGAAATTACCCTGCCCCAAATGACGCAGGAGTGCCTCTCCCAGAACCGAACGGGCGGAGTTTGCCGTGCAGACGAACAAGACGTGACGCATACGAAAGTTCCAATGATTTAAGAGAGTTAACACGACCCACTATTTGAAGGGTCGCCCGAATTGACTAGAGTCGCGATCGGCGCACACAGCTCTGGATGGCCAGCGCAGCAGTCCTGCAGCAGATAAGTCACCAAAAACTGCATGGTGTCGAGATTTGCCCGGTACTGTATGGACCGTCCTGCCCGCTCGGCCGCGACCAAACCGGACCGCGACAAAGCAGCCAGATGGGTCGACAAAGTATTGGGAAGCACCTCAAGTGCATCAGCGACAGCACCCGCCGTCATCCCTTCTTTTCCCGTCTTTACCAATAGACGAAAAACGTCGAGACGGGTTTCCTGGCCAAGAGCAGCCAACGCATTCAAGGCTTCATTTTTTTCCATATTTCGAGAATACTCGAATTATATGACAGTAGCATTTCAATAATTTTGTTTTTCAGTCCTTTTGAAAGGTCAGTTTTTGCCAAAACCGACAAATCACGTCATTAGGGTCAGGACCCTGGGTTTCGCAGGCACTTCAGGCAGCAACTCACCGCTTGCCTACGACCAAAAGCATAAGGCTCCCGAGTATTTACTCGGGAGCCTTGCTGGTCTTGTAACTGAGGTTCGTTCAAGTCAAAGAACTGCCCGCGTTAAGCCGCCTTCGCTGCCAGCCGCTTCCTGATGCTTTCCACATCCGCATTCGGTGTCGCCGCAAACAGCGTCTTTGTGTAGTCATGCTGCGGATTTTCAAACACTTCTTCGCGTGTGCCGTATTCGACGACCTCGCCGAAATACATCACCATGACCTTGTCCGCGATGTAACGCACGACGGAAAGGTCGTGCGAAATAAAGACATAGGTCAGGCCCATTTCGTCCTGCAAATCGGCCAGCAAGTTCAGGATCTGAGCCTGTACCGACAAATCGAGTGCAGACACGGGCTCATCGAGCACCAGAAGTTTTGGCTTCATCATGATTGCACGGGCAATTGCGATGCGCTGACGCTGACCACCGGAGAACATGTGCGGATAACGGCCATAATGTTCTGGCTGCAGACCAACCTTCTCGAGCATCTGCAAGGCAAGATCTCTGCGCTCAGCTGCTGGCATGTCCGTGTTGAGCAACAACGGCTCTTCCAGAACATGTCCGATTTTCTGGCGTGGGTTCAAGGACCCATAAGGGTTTTGGAAGACGATTTGCACCTTTTGGCGCATTTCTTTCGAGATACCCGTTTTGGAAATATCGATCGGCAGGCCGTCAATCTCGATGGACCCGGATGTCTGGGCATCGATCATTGTGAGCATGCGCGCCAAAGTAGACTTTCCGCAACCGCTCTCGCCAACGACCGCCAGAGTTGTGCCCCGCTTCACATCAAGGCTTACACCCTTCACTGCGGTCAGCTGAGAGCCCTTTTTGAATAGCCCCCCCTTGATGTCATAGGTGCGATAAACATCACGGACCTTGAGGATTGCATCATCGGACATCTTTAAAACCCTCCCGCATCGGCAAAGTCGCTCACCGTTGGCAAACGGTCACCGGTAGCATTTTCCGGCAATGCAGAAAGAAGCGCCTTGGTGTATGGATTTTGCGGGTTTTCGAAGAGAGACAGCACGCCAGCCTCCTCCATCTTGCGCCCCTTGTACTGAACAATCACCCGGTCAGCCGTTTCAGCGACAACACCCATATCGTGCGTGATCATGATCAATCCCATACCGCTGTCCTGCTGTAGTTTCACCAGGAGGTCCAGGATCTGTTTTTGAATGGTCACATCAAGAGCAGTTGTTGGTTCGTCCGCAATCAGCAGCTTTGGCGAACAGGCAATTGCCATCGCGATCATCACACGCTGACACTGGCCACCGGACATCTGGTGGGGGAACGCGTTAAGCCGATCGGCCGCGTCGGGAATACCAACCGACGTCAGCAATTCAACCACACGTTCCTTGACCTGCTTGCCTTTCAGGTCTGTGTGCGCCCTCAAAGTCTCACCGAGCTGGAAGCCAACGGTAAAACAAGGATTGAGACTGGCGATGGGCTCCTGAAAAATCATGGAGATATCTTTGCCAATCACAGTACGCCGGTCCTTTGCGGACAATGTCCGCAGATCAAGCCCCTCGAACTCCATTTTGTCGGCGGTGATTGTCGCCGTGTCCGGCAACAGGCCCATCGTGGCCAGCATGGCAACGGACTTGCCAGATCCAGACTCACCCACGATCGCCAGAACTTCGCCGGCATCGACGGTGTAATCGACACCATCGAGCGCCCTGAACGCACCCTTGGCAGTATCGAATTCAACCCGCAGGTTTCTAATTTCCAGAAGAGACATTTGTTTAGCTCCTCTTCAGTTTCGGATCGAGCGCATCACGCAGGCCGTCGCCGACCAGGTTGATGGCAATAACGGTGATCAGGATGGCCAGGCCGGGGAAGGTCACAACCCACCAGGCACTCAGGATGAACTCTCGTGCCTCGGCAAGCATGGTACCCCATTCTGATGCTGGCGGTTGCGCGCCCATACCCAGGAAGCCAAGCGCCGCCGCATCAAGGATCGCGTTGGAGAACGACAGGGTCGCCTGGACGATCAACGGAGCGAGACAGTTCGGCAGGATCGTTTTGAACATCAAGCGAATATGGCCGGAACCTGCCAGGCGTGCTGCAACGACATAATCTCTTGACCGCTCTGACAATACAGCCGCACGTGTCAGTCGAACAAAGTGCGGCTGCAGAACCAGTGCGATTGCGATCATTGCGTTTGTGAGCCCCGGGCCAAGAATGGCAACAAGGACCAGCGCCAGCAGAAGTGCCGGGAACGCGAGAATAATATCCATCAGGCGCATGATGAAGGTGTCGACCGCGCCGCCTGCATAACCGGCGATCAGACCTGTCACGATACCCACAGACAGCGAGATGGAAACAACGATTACGCCGATCCACAGCGAGTAGGCCGCACCGTGCATGAGACGTGAAAGAATATCACGCCCAACGGCATCTGTTCCCAGAATGAAAGTGGACTTGCCCCCTTCTTCCCAAAAGGGTGGAACCAGAAAACTGTCCCGATACTGCATGTCTGGATCATGCGGTGAAATCCAGGGGGAAAGCACCGCGATGGCAACCAGCGCAATAAAGATGATCAAGCCAATCACGGCGCCTTTATTGCGTGAGAAATAGTACCAGAACTCGGCGAGATTGGCCCAGGTTGCGCTACGACTGGCAGCCTGCACCTTGTCTGCATCGGCACTTGAGGCCGGAGAGGTATTTGTCATGTTCTTACCCTCGGCTCAATTGTGTCGGATGCGCGGATTGATGAGGCCGTAGAGCACGTCCACAATCAGATTTACCAGCATAACAATTCCGGCAATCAGCAGGAGACCGCCCTGGACCACGAAGTAGTCGCGTCGGGAAATGCTGTCGAACAGCCACTTCCCAATTCCGGGCCAGGAGAAGATGGTCTCGGTCAGGATTGCCCCGCCCAGCAGAACCCCAACCTGGAGACCAATAGTGGTCACAACCGGGATAAGAGCATTGCGAAGTGCGTGGAGCCCGATAACGGAGCGTGGCGCCAGGCCTTTCGCCCGCGCGGTACGCACGTAATCTTCACCAAGGACTTCAAGCATGGCCGAACGGGTCTGACGGGCAATCACCGCAAGCGGGATGGTCGCCAGCACGATCGACGGCAATATCAGATGTCGTACCGCAGATAAGAAGGCGCCCTTTTCCCCGGACAGCAGACTGTCAATCAACATGAAGCCGGTCACTTGAGGGAAGAAATAGAGTAGCGAGATCCGTCCCGAAACTGGTGTCCATTGCAACACGCCGGAAAACAGGATGATCAGCAGCAGGCCCCACCAGAAAATTGGCATTGAGTAGCCGACAAGGGCCGTTCCCATGATCGCCTGATCAGCGATCGAGCCACGCTTCACTGCGGCGAAAATACCTGCCGGAATTCCGATACAAACCGCCAGGATGATGGCACAGAGCGCCAACTCAGCCGTGGCTGGGAAGAGCGTCATGAATTCGTCCAGCACCGGCTTCTTCGACGAGAAGGAAGTGCCAAGGTCACCCTGAAAAATTCCAAGAATGTAGTCGAGGTATTGTTGCCAGTAGGGCTTGTCAAAGCCCAGTTGCTTCATCACTTCAGCCTTGCGTTCCGGTGAGATACCGCGCTCTCCTGCCAGAAGTTCAGCGGGGTCGCCGGGCAAAAGCCGGATGAAGGTGAAGGCGACGAAGGTGACGCCGATGAATGTCGGGATCAACAGACCGAGCCGGCCTAGAAGAAAGCGAAGCATGTCAGGTTCCAGATACAAAGAACCAGCGGACGCCATCACAAACTATGAAGACATCCACCGGTCAGAATGTTTGAAGGCGCCGGCATTACTGCCAGCGCCTCCTTCAATCAAGCGGGATTATTCCGCAATGTCCACACCGTCAAACCAATGGCCGCCAAGCGGATCCATCACATAACCGCTGACCTTGGAGGACATCGGCATGAAGACAACGGAGTGAGCAATAGTTGCCCAAGGAGCTTCTTCCTTGAAAACCACCTGTGCCTCTTCGTAGAGCTTTGTGCGCTCTGCCTTGTCGGTCACAGTCTTGGCTTTCTGGATGACAGCTTCGAAGTCGTCGTTACACCACTGAGCGCGGTTGGAACCACCGACACCGTCACAACCTAGCAGAACGGCCAGGAAGTTGTCGGGGTCACCGTTATCACCGGTCCAGCCGAGCAGAACAGCGCCATCGCGATCAACGTCTTTCGAACGGGAAAGATACTCACCCCATTCGTAAGAAACGATTTCGACGTCAACTCCAACATTTGCGAAGTCAGCCTGAATCACCTCAGCCATACGACGGGCATTCGGGTTGTACGGACGCTGTACCGGCATCGCCCAGATTTTCATGGACAGATCGGATACGCCAGCTGCTGCCAGCATTTCCTTTGCCAGATCCGGATTGAAGTCGTCGTCTTCGATCGCGTCGTTATAGGACCACATGGTCGGCGGGATCGGGTTTTTCGCAGCCTGGCCGGAGCCCTGGAAAACTGCGTCAAGGATCGCCTGCTTGTTAATCGCGTGGTTCAACGCCTTGCGGACTTCTTTCTTATCGAATGGAGCCACTTTGGTGTTGTATGCGAGGTAACCGACGTTCAGGCCCTGCTGTTCCAACAAGGTCAGATTTTCGTCATCACGGATGTCAGCAACATCAGCAGGTGCCGGATACGGCATAACGTGACATTCGCCAGCTTTCAGCTTCTGCAAACGTACAGCAGCATCCGGCGTGATGGCGAAGATCAGGTTGTCGATCGCTTCCTTGCCGTTCCAGTAGTCAGCGTGAGCGGCATAACGGATCACGGCGTCTTTCTGGTAACCAACGAAAGAGAATGGGCCAGTACCAACCGGCTGCTGGTTCATCTGTTCCTTGGTGCCGGCGGCTTCCAGCTGTGCAGCATATTCAGCTGATACAACAGAAGCGAAGTCCATCGCCAGGTTGGCGATCATCGGAGCTTCAGGGCGGTTCAGAACGAACTTGACCGTATGGTCGTCGACCTTCACGATCTCCTTGATGAGATCCGGCATGGACATGCCGTTGAAGTATTCCCAGGCTGTGCCCGGTGTATACTCGTGCCATGCATGGTCTTTTTTAAGCTGACGCTCAAAAGAAAAGACCACGTCATCCGCATTGAAGTCACGGGTTGGCGTGAAGAAGCTTGTCGTGTGGAACTTTACGCCTTTACGCAGCTTAAAGGTGTATTCCTGACCATCTTCGGAAACTTCCCAGCTTTCGGCCAGGCCAGGCAGCACTTCAGTCGTGCCGCGCTTGAACTCAACAAGCCGGTTGTAGAGTGGCTTGGAGGAAGCATCGAACGTCGTACCCGCAGTGTAGAGTGCGGTGTCGAAGCCCTCAGGCGAACCTTCAGAGCAATAAACCAGCGTTTTTGCAGAGGCACCGCTGGCTGCAATTACAGCCAGGCTGGCGCCAAGAAGGGTTGCCTTCAAGGTTTTTTGGAAATTCATCAAACTGTTCTCCCCTTGATGAAAAAGCCGGGACCCTGCATCGTTTAATCGTGCAAAGGAGTTAATCCCGAGCCAGCGCAAACTAAGGCGTTTTTTTGGCAGAAAATCAACTGCCTACATATTTCTAATTTAGGGCTCTTTTTGAAATATTTTTGCTAGGTAAGGGATACTGCCGTAAATTTTTGATGCCAATTTGTTTGACTAAAGGAAACAAATACCGCCCTGGGCTAAAATTGATTAACGTTGATAACTAACTGAAAAAAAAGGAGCTCTCACAATAGCGAGAGCCCCTCAGTTTTTTAATCTTGCCTTGTGCGGGTCCGATTTATCGCGTCGCGCCAACCGGACATCAATCGATTTCGTTCGCTTTCCTCAAGCGTAGGCTCAAATCTTTTTTCCAGTTTCCACTGCGCTGAGAACACGTCAGCGCCCGGCCAGACCCCTGCTTTTGACCCCGCCAGCCAAGCTGCCCCAAGGGCAGTCGTCTCGGGAATCGTTGGTCGATCGACCGGCGCTCTCAAAATGTCGGCCAAAAACTGCATCGTCCAGTTCGATGCCGTCATGCCACCATCGACCCGCAGGACTGGCTGTTCGGCTCCGGGCCAATCCGCGCGCATGGCCTCGACAAGATCGCTCGTCTGGTAGCCAACGCTTTGAAGAACCGCGCGTGCGATTTCTTTCGGACCAGTGTTCCGGGTCAGCCCGAACATTGCCCCTCTGGCATCTGCATCCCAATAAGGCGCGCCAAGACCTACGAACGCCGGAACCAGGTAGACGTCCTGATTCGGGTCTGCCTTTTCTGCAAGCCCCTGCGTGTCAGAAGCGTTTTCGATGAGCCCCAAGCCGTCGCGCAACCATTGTACAGCGGCACCTGCGATGAAGATCGACCCCTCCAGGGCATAGGTGGTATTTCCATTCAACCGGTAGGCAATCGTTGTCAGCATCCGGTTGTGCGACCGGACTGGCTTGTCCCCGGTGTTCATCAATGCAAAACAGCCTGTGCCGTAAGTGGATTTGATCATCCCCGGCTCGAAACAGGCCTGGCCGACGGTTGCGGCCTGCTGGTCACCTGCAACGCCCAGTATCGGCAACGCCCTACCGAAAAGATCTGCCTTGGCCAGCCCAAAATCATCTGCACTGTCCTTCACCTCGGGAAGGAGGTTCATCGGAATGTTGAGAAGCCCACACAACTCCTCGTCCCAGACATTATCGTGAATATTGTAAATGAGCGTGCGCGCCGCATTCGTGGCGTCGGTCGCATGAACATCACCGCCGGTCAGCTGCCAGATCAGCCAGGTATCAACGGTGCCAAAAACCAGTTCGCCCCGCTCTGCTCTTTCTCTCACGCCCTCGACATTGTCGAGGATCCAGGAAATTTTCGTCGCGGAAAAATAGGGATCGAGCAACAGCCCGGTTTTTGTCGTGAACTTTTCCTCCAGGCCCTCGGCCCGCAGTTTTGCGCAAAAGTCAGCAGTACGCCTGTCTTGCCAGACGATCGCGTTATAGACGGGTTCGCCGGATCTGCGGTCCCATACCAAGGTGGTTTCACGCTGGTTCGTTATGCCGATTGCAGCCACATCCGCACCTGAATTCGGCGCTTTTTCCATGGCTTCCCGGCAGACATTGAGCGTGCTCTTCCAGATATCAGTGGGAGAATGCTCCACCCAACCCGACTTTGGAAAGTGTTGCGGAAATTCCTGCTGACCTACGCTGACTGGGTGAAAATCGTCGCCGAAAACAATCGCTCGGCTTGACGTTGTGCCCTGGTCAATCGCCAAAACACATCCGGTCATGGCGCACCTCCCATTGATATTGTTTCATAACAAAACTGCCGGCACAGCCGGCAGATTGCGTTTTCCTATTCAAACTATGCAGCAGCACCTGTCTGGTCTGCAAGATAGCTAGACATGAAGACATCCAGATCAGCAGCCTCTTCCCCGCTGAGCCGAAGCCCAAGCTTCGTCCGCCGCCACAGAACATCTTCAGCTGTGCGCGCCCATTCACGCTTGATCAGCCACTTCACCTCAGCTTCATGGAGATTGTAGCCAAAGCAGCGGCCCAGATCCTTCTGCGTTTTTGCCTCAGAAAGGATAAATCGCGCATCGGTGCCGTAGAGACGGATTAGCCTGGTGGCAAAAACCTTGCCCAAAAACGGATAATCTTCTTCCAGTTGAGCAACTTGCGCGTCGAACGCATCAACCCTGAAATCACCGCCGGGGAGCGGAGCATAAGCCGTCCAAACGCCGCGCTTGAAGGGAAGATAGGGCTCAAGTTCGCCTAAGGCTTCTTCAGCCAGCTTTCTGTAGGTCGTGATCTTGCCGCCAAAGACCGATAGCAGAGCCGGTTTTTTCTCGCCGACATCCAGCTCCAGTACATAGTCCCGCGTTGCAGCCTTTGCATCCTTAGCGCCGTCATCATAAAGCGGCCTGACGCCTGAATAGGTGTGCACCACGTCTTCCGGCGAGATCGGCTTTTCAAGATACTCGCTCGCTGCGGCGCAAAGATAATCAATCTCGTCCTGTGAGATCTGTGCGTCGCCGAGGTCATCCTGAAAATCAATATCGGTGGTACCGATCAGCGTAAAGTCGTTCTCATATGGAATTGCAAAAACAATCCTGCCGTCACCATTCTGAAAGATGAAACAGCGGTCATGTTTAAACTGGCGCGGAACGATAATATGGCTGCCTTTGACAAGGCGGATACGCGAGCTTTTGTTTGCGCCCGCCACATCCTGCAGCATTTCCGCGACCCACGGACCAGCTGCATTGACGAGAACATTCGCTGTCACGGTCTTTTCTTCAGCCGTGGCCATGTCCCTCAGAACCACCTGCCAAACATCGTCCTGCCGACGCGCGCTGACACATTTGGTGCGCGTTTGAATCTCGGCGCCTCGATCAGCGGCATCGCGCGCATTCAGGGCGACAAGACGCGCATCATCTACCCAACAATCTGAGTATTCAAAACCTCTTTTGAAGAGTTTCTTCAACCCTTGCGAATACGGCGACTGGTCTAGCCGCACCGTCTTGGTTGCGGGCAAAAGTTCGCGGCCACCAAGGTGGTCATACATGAATAGTCCGAGACGCAGCAGCCACGCCGGGCGCAGCTCCTTGTGATGCGGCAGAATGAAACGAAGCGGCCATGCAATGTGCGGGGCCGCACGCCACAATACTTCACGCTCTTTCAGCGCCTTCCGAACGAGGTTGAATTCATAATACTCAAGATAACGCAAACCGCCGTGAATGAGTTTTGTCGAGGCGGAAGAGGTTGCGCCTGCAAGATCCCCCATCTCCACGACCATGACCGAAGCACCTCGCCCGACTGCGTCGCGGGCAATCCCAGTCCCGTTGATACCTCCGCCGATAACCAAAAGGTCGTAATCAGCCGCCATAAATCAGTCTCCGGCAGTGTGTTTCCAAATTCGAGTTTGAACTTAAAATGAAAATAAAACGAAAGTCCACGAAATGCAATCAACAAAATTGAAATAGCATTATGTCTCCCGTACTTGCCCTACTTCGATCAAGGGGCAGATTCAGTTCACGACCCAGAAAACCTCAAGCCTTTGAATAAACTACTCTTCTCCAGAACCTCCTGGTGCATCACCCTTCAATTTTCCTGGCTTCAGATCCGGCTGGCCAACCTGTTTCGCTTTTATCATTTCTTCTGCAAATGGCGGTGTAGCCGCGTGATAGGTGACTTGCGGGAACGGGATTTCGATATTGCGTTCATCAAAGACCTGTTTGACGAACTCATTGTAGGCTCGGCCGACAGACCACTGGTCACCCGGCGTCGTTTTGATGCGTGCCCGGATATCGATGGAGCTAGCGCCAAAATTCGTAACCCCGTGCATTTCAAGGTCGCCCCATATCTTTGCGTTGTAATCCGTTTCCTTGAGTCGCCGGAAAGCCTCTTCCATCGCATCTTTGGCAAAGGCGATCTCGGTATCGTAAGAAACGCCGATCAGCGCGACATGGTAGGAGAATCCACGCATGAAATTCGACACCATATCGACCGATGAAAACGGGATGATGTGCGTTGTCCCGTTGAGATCTCTCATCCGAACAGATCGCACCGTGATCCCTTCCACAGTACCGGTAATTCCGGCCACGGTGACCACGTCTCCTTCGTTGATTGCATTTTCAATTTGAATGAACGCGCCGGTGATAATGTCCTTCACCAGCGTTTGCGCGCCAAATGAAATGGCAAGACCGACCACACCGGCACCAGCGATCAACGGGCCGATGTTTATGCCTATTTCCGAAAGGGCCAGCAAAATTGCCATGATGGCAATAACCACGGTGGAGGCATTTCGAAACAGCTGAAAAAGTGTCCTTTCCCGAGCGGTTACAATGTTTCCGGAGCGGGTCTGAAGTCGAAGGTCGACCCAGGACATGACCGCAAGCCAGACCAGAAAAGCGACAAACAAGACCAGAAAAGCCGAACCGTAGCTGCCAATCAGGTTCACCCCGGTTTCACTTGCAAGCCAGTCAAGCACGCTGAGAACACCCCAGATCTCCAAAAGAAGCAGAACTGTCGCAAGAAATACAGCTAACCGGATCAGCTTGAGTAGACGGGGAATAAATGCATTCAATCTGTGCTGCAGCGCCGGCAACGTCAGATTGACTTCTTCGGGTACGCGTATGCCGCCCTTGATTGCCCTTGTCATGACAAGTGAGAGTGCAATACCGGCCATAATGGTCAGGACTGAAAGGCCGGTTGCCCGAATAATGATGGTGGTCGCGTCAAAGGGGCGCGAAATCCAGATTAAAAAGACAGCAACAATATAGCCGTAGGCCGCAATGTGCCAAAGGCGGCCAGCGACCTGTAAAGCCCGCTTCGCCAGCCCGCTTTGCAGGGTATCGGCATAATCTTTGGCGCCCTTACGAACCTTGTTTCGGTTTCTGTGCACGAGACCGACGAGATAGAGCATTCCCATCAAGACGATAAGGAAGCGCAAAGCGTTACCGAGAACGAAAGACACCGCAATGTTGGAAAGCGGAACCGCCAGGAATACGCCATAGATCAGCCAACAGCTGAAGGCTCGCAAGTGGTGGTACCAGTAAATGGACCCTTTGTCGGAAAAGGGCAGGAGGCGAAGCTCGGGACGGCCTGGGGCAAACATGAACCTCAGTGAGACGTTGGCAATGCCGGTGATGAAAAACGCATTGAGCGCCAGGCTCTCCGGAAGCGTGACTCCTGTTTCAAAACCACCGTAACTGAGAAGAGCAACACCATTTCCCACGGCCCAGCCAATGCCAACGGTAATTCCGTCAAGAACGGAGGTCAGCACGAGGACAAAACTGCGCGTCAAACCTCCACCATAGCGCGCATAGACCGACATCCGCGGGTAAATTCTCTTTGCCAGATTCTGACTGATCAGAAAACCGGCATAAGCAGACAGAAGGACGAAAAGAACCTGAACCGAACTTGCCTTCGCTCGATCCCATCTGATCGGGATCTCTCCCTTGGCGATCAGAACAAGACCATTGAGTGAACGCATCACCTGTTCGAACAGATAACCTGCGTCGTCTGCAAGCACCCGGGTGTATTCTCCAACGCGCATGACAATTTGCTCGTTCATGCGCGACGTGCTGCCAGCCTGTTGCGTTCCTGGCTCTTGCGTCGCCGGCTGCTGCGTCGCAGTTTTTTGCGCAGAGCCGGTTTCAGCAGAACTGTCGGCTTTTTGCGGATCTTCAGCTCCATCTTTTTCAAGGATACTGATAAGCGCGGCGCGGCTTTCGGGATCGTTGAGAACCTTGATAAGCGCTTCATTTGCCTGTTGCACATCCACCTGCGAGACAGGCTGGTCCGCGCTTTGCTGTGCAGCAGCTGGCGCAATGCTCAACAGCACGAGGCCACAAAAAGCAAAAAGACAGCGGTTTAAAACTCTCATTTCAAACTCTTTTCCTTTGAAATCGGCGACCAGAAAATCGCATTTGCCCAGACAATAAGGAAGAACACATGAACAAGGAAAGGCTCAAGAGCGAAGCATTGTCATTTTTTGCAGTGCAACAAGAAAAACCAAGCATTGGTTGTGTTTTTTAATTTTATCCACTCAATAAAATGGCGCTAAATGCCAAATAATTGAAAAATATCACTACGTCACGTAGGGTCATGTACGAAAAACAACATTTTGAGTAACATAAAAATAACAATATCAACGACACTGTTCCCTAACGAGGAGGATGGATGTCGAGTTCCCTGATCAAACTAGCCCAGGAAGGCACTGATGAAGCGCACAAGCAGTTGTTTGCGCAAATCAGCGACCTTGTGGCTGCAGATCTAGATCAGCGCTCGGACAATGAACTCGCACTCTTTGCGGAAGTCATGCTCCAGCTTTACGGCCTGAGCTCGGCAAAGGATCGTTCGAGGCTTGCCCAGAAGCTCGCGCCCCAACTAAACACACCTCCCCAACTGGCCCGCAGGATTGCAGAGGACGAGGTCAATGTTGCCATGCCCGTTCTTGCAAGCTGCGCTGTCCTGAGCCAGGAAGATTTGCTTGATATCGTCGAACGCATCAGCAACGCACACCTTCAAGTGCTGGCGCGCCGCTCGGACCTGTCCACCCAGGTCTCAGACGAGATCGCCAAAAAAGGCGACGGGCCGGTCCATCGCATCCTGGCGGGAAACCGCGAAATCAAACTTTCGCGCGAAACAATGCTCGCCCTGGTCAAATATGCCGCTGAAGACGGCGTTCTTCTTGAAGATCTGGCACTACGATCTGACCTTACACCCACTGTGTGTCAGGCGTTGCTGCCGCTTGTGAACGATGACACGAGAAGGCGTTTGCGAGGCATTATTGAAGGCTCTCTCAATCAAGAGCAGCTCGATCAGATGGCAAGATTGAAAGTGCTCAGGCGCGAGTTCGGACAAGCGCTTGAAAATACCGACATGAGCATGCTTTGGCGAGAAGCTGAAAGAGCGAGAATATCGGTTGACGAGTTGATGATCCTGCTTCTTCAGGACGGTCGGTTCAATCATGCGATCGAAATTCTAAGCGCCCGGGGCAGGACAGCTCTCAAATCGCTCAAGGATGCGGTTTTCAGCGGCAAGAAAGAACTCGTCTTGAGAACAGCCTCAAAGGCTGGCCTGAAAGCTCCGACCTTTGCGCTTTTTGTAAAAACGCGCGGCGAGCACATGAAGATCCCATCGGCTCAAGGGTCTGATTGGACATCTTCCTATGTGAAATTTCTGGAGGCCAACAACTCTGCAAAACAATCCCGTTGCGGAGATTTTCAGGCCAAGCGAAGAGATAAGAAGAGTGATCGCGAAACACGCGTACCTGTTAGCAAAGTGAATCCCTTCTAGCTGTCCGTGTGCTATTTTTGGCCTACGTTTCCTGAAAACCATCATGCGCGTGCGCACAGGCTCGCGGCAATTGCGGTCGTGAGGGTAGCTGCCGCATAAAACCATAAACCGGGTAAAATCGCTGCGGCGGCCAATCCACTTGTTTTGGCTGCAAACAGCACCAGTGCGACCAGCATGACATCAAGCATGGACCATTTGCTGACCATCGACAGAAGTGCAAGTGATCTGTTTTTGCCTCCGGTCAGCACCGCAATATGAATCAGCGTGATTTTCACGGCCGGAAATCCGATCGAAAATAGTCCGACGATTGCAGCCAGCGCCGCGTCCCCTTCCTGCCATAGTCCGGATACCATTTCGATCAGGGTCGGACGGTCTTCCAGGAAATACAGTCTTTCAAACCGCATCAGCGGCTGAGTCAGACCGAGAGCAAAGGTGAATGTGGCAACTGGAAGGAGCAAAGCCAAAAAGAAACGCATGAAGGAAGCAATGCCTCGGATAAATTGAATGTCTTCGAACTTTAGACATATGCACGATGGAGCCGAATTTCAGCTGCCAGCTTCCTATAACATCGCGTCCGCAAACCACAACACCCGATCGCCGGCCTAGACGATCAGGCAAAATGGATTATTGCTGCCCGGACAAAAATCTCTCAGGGCAGATTTTCACACAAAAACGTTTGTTACCGGGCTCTGGCCCGTGCTGCAATTTCGTCGAGCTGATCTTGCTCTGCAATTTCCTGCGCTGTGCGCTCGCGCATCTGATCGCGTTCTTCAAGCTGTTCGAATTTCTTCAGCTCTTCAATTGCCTCGCTGAGCTCGTCTTGAGCACGCTGCAGCTGATCGTCCATTTCATGCGCTGAATTGCGAAGATTATCCCGCCGATCTGCTGCGGCCTTGGCAAAGGTCGGATAAGCAAAATGTGTGACATCGGTGATGCCAACCCGTTCCTGTTCGGACCGGATCTGATCATCGAGTTCATCGGCCATGCGATTAAACTCAGCAACCATGCTCTCGATCTGAGCGAGTTGCCGTCGTTTTTCATCAACCTGAAACCGCTTCAAGCGGATCAAACTGTCTCGGGTTTTCATTACTCAATACTCCCCTAACTCGGGCAGTCTAACTTGGAGTCATTTCCAAAAGGTTCGCGAGCTGCAAATAACCGTCAGAAATATTCGTAGCCTCGTCTTTTCCCTGATTCAGAAACTCGTCGATCAGAGTAAACCGGTGAATTGCCTCGTCAACCGTCGGATCCGAACCTCTTCTATAGGCGCCAAGACGGATAAGCTCTTCCATGTCCGTATATGTAGATAGCAACTGTCTTGCCTTGCGAAGTACCGGAAGTTGCTCCGGCGGCACGCAACGCGGCATGGTCCTGGAGATTGATTTTAGCACATTGATCGCCGGATAGCGTCCTCGCTCTGCAATCGCGCGCTCCATCACGATGTGTCCATCAAGAATGCCGCGAACCGCATCTGAAACAGGTTCGTTGTGATTGTCGCCTTCAACGAGCACCGTGAAGAGACCGGTGATAGATCCAGCATCTGATTTTCCCGGACCTGCGCGCTCCAGCAAGCGTGGAAGTTCCGTAAATACCGTCGGCGTATAGCCCTTGGATGTTGGTGGTTCACCAATCGACAAGCCTATTTCGCGCTGCGCCATTGCGAATCGGGTGATCGAATCCATCATGCAAAGAACGTTATTTCCCTCGTCCCGGAAGTGCTCGGCGACCGTCATCGACAGATAAGCTGCCTGGCGCCGCATTAAAACGCTCTCGTCAGATGTGGCAACAACCACGACGGAACGGGCCAGTCCCTCTTCACCAAGATCGTCCTCGATAAATTCCTGAACTTCCCGTCCGCGCTCACCAATCAGACCGATAACGGCAACGTCACAATCAGTGTTTCGCGCCAGCATCGACATAAGGACGGATTTACCCACACCCGACCCGGCAAAGATGCCCATACGCTGACCTTCGCAGCACGTAACGAATGTATTAAGCGCACGCACACCAAGGTCCATGGCGGGACCAACACGTTTACGTTCTGAGGCCGGAGGCGGTGAACTTCGCAATTTGCGAGGCACTCCGCCATTGGCAAGAAATCCTTTACCATCAATCGGTTCACCAAGTGCGTTAACCACTCTACCGAGCCAGGCATCGCCGGGATGCACGACGCTCTCGCGGGATGTTATCACCGCTTTACAGCCCATCCGCACGCCTTCCAGACCGGAAAACGGCATGCACAATGCATGGCCTTCGCGGAAACCGACAACTTCAGCCGGAACCTTGGGATTTTCCTCGCCACTGTCTATCAAAAGACGCGAGCCGACGCTCATCTCGTGAATCGGCCCGGCGATTTCAACGAGAAGCCCCTGAACTGCTGTTACACGACCGTAAATTTCGGTCGTCATCAACGAATCAATGTCGGCAAAAAGCGCTTTCACCGAAAATTCCTTCCACTGTTAACGGTTTTGGTAACCTATCGTTTACGACTCTGGTTAATGTTAACCTTTGGAAGGCTGACAAGCGATAGCCATTTCGAAGTCAAAACGGCTTTATTGAAAGGAATCTGATTGGAATCGGTTAGAAGCGATTCTTAAAGTTCGACATTAAGATTTGTGAATTCACGTTTTTTTCAGGGATTCAACAAGTTGGCCGTTGTTCACAGATTCATTTCTCCGGAGCTTGCCGCTACGAATCATATTTTGTTAACCATTAACCGATAGCTTTGAGTCTGGGTTAACACAGTCCTTCGTAGCCGGCACCAACAGAGCCGTTGTGACTTGCCCAGGAAAGGCAGAACAAGGGGATTGGCATGCGTGTATTGTTGATTGAGGATGATAGCGCGACAGCGCAGAGCATCGAACTGATGCTGAAGTCCGAGAACTTCAACGTCTACACGACAGATCTTGGCGAGGAAGGTATCGACCTCGGCAAACTGTACGATTATGACATCATAATGTTGGATTTGAACCTCCCGGACATGTCCGGATATGAGGTCCTTCGGACACTTCGTGTGTCCAAGGTCAAGACACCGATCTTGATCCTGTCCGGCAACGCAGGAATTGAAGACAAGGTCCGTGGCCTTGGTTTCGGGGCAGACGATTACATGACCAAGCCGTTCCACAAGGACGAGCTGGTCGCGCGTATTCACGCAATTGTACGCCGCTCGAAAGGCCACGCGCAGTCAGTAATTATTACTGGTGACCTGAAGGTAAATCTGGACACAAAAACCGTCGAAGTTGGCGGCCAGCGTGTTCACCTTACCGGCAAGGAATACCAGATGCTGGAGCTTCTTTCGCTGCGCAAAGGCACCACGCTCACCAAGGAGATGTTCCTCAATCATCTCTATGGCGGCATGGACGAACCAGAGTTGAAGATTATTGACGTCTTCATCTGCAAACTGCGCAAGAAGCTTGCGTCTGCAACTGCAGGAAAGAACTACATAGAAACTGTGTGGGGCCGTGGCTACGTGCTACGTGAGCCTGAAGTCGAGGCAGCTGCCTAAGACAGCACGTTTCTGAACGAATAAAAGCCCCGGAAACACCGGGGCTTTTTTATGTCTCCAGTCACCTCTACCCTTCGTGAAAGCACCTAACCAAAATCTCCGCTTGTTCTTTCAATAAAGTATCTGCACGGTTTGGCTCCCGGGCCCGGGATCACAGCAACCACGCTAGGGACAAGCAAGATGACACCTACTTTCGGTGATTGGTTCGGTGTGCCCAGGCACACGCGGGTTTGAAATTCATGTTGAGGGCAAATACCGGGACGGCTTGACTGGTCTCTCAAAATTCAGCCATGCAATTGTCAGCTGGCTCGCGAACAAGGCTGATGCCTCTGGGCAGGATGCACCCATGAATTGCCCGGCACCATACACGTCCACTGATAGTAACACGGGCGTTTTTGCTTCCCGGTCGCCGAGCAGGCCCAATCCTATTTGCCTCTCGGTTATTGCAGTGACGGCCATCGACGAACGCAGCGGCATCCTCACGACCCCCTTTATCGATGCCTTGCCCAACACACCTGTGCTCGACATCAAGCCATACTTTCCAGCGAGCGACAGGGTCGAATCGGCCCAAGTACCGGACCATTTCGGCCATTGGCCTCGAAACCTGGAGGAATCGGTGACATTTGATTGGGCAGCTGAATTCCGATGACAAAAGGGGCCGGCCAAAAGACCGGCCCCTTTATTCGCGATGGGGCACGATTATAGGTGCAATTGATAAGATGCAGGAACGTAGCGATAACCGCTGCCGGCATTGGCGACATACCCAACTGACGGAAACGGCATATGATAGCCGACAAACGGAACTTTTTCGCTTGCGAGCATTCCCAGCAGCGACTTGCGCGTATCCGCCGCTGCTTCCTTGTCCATGTCAAAACGCACTTCCCATTCAGGATGTGCTAGCGACCAGACATAATGATTCGCTGTGTCAGCAGCGAGTACGAGTTGGTGGCCACCATTTTCCAGCATGTAAACCATGTGACCCGGTGTGTGCCCAGGTGCTGCAATTGCAGTAATACCGGAGGCTGGGGAATCTCCATCACCAAGGAAAGTCATTTTTTCCGCAAGCGGCTTGACGTTTCTGGCCATGAGTTTGGTTACGCCGTTGGCCTCGGGATCCATGGCTGCCCAGAAATCATATTCTTTCTGACCGGTGACGTACCGGGCGTTGGAAAAGGCGGGCGTACCACCTTCCATGAGACCGCCAATATGGTCTGGATGCATATGCGTGATCACCACGACATCCACTTGCTCAGGTGAATATCCCGCGCTTTGTAATGCTGCCCGCATATTGCCTCGAGCCGGGCGCCCGCCTTCGCCGACACCGGTGTCAAACAGGACCAGTTCGTTGCCGGTATTGACCACAGTCGGAGTGAAGTAGGCCCTGAATGCATCAGACGGTATGAAATTGTCTGTAGATATCGACGCAAACGTGTCTGCATCCACGTTCATACCGAACGTCTTTTGCGGCTCTTTGACGTTAACCGCACCGTCGAGCAGTGTGTTGACTTCAAATTCACCGACCGAATAGCGCGCGACCGGAGCAGACAACGCACCCTTTTTCTCAGCCGCGGCATTTGCACCCGTTGCACCGACAAGACTTGCACCGGCAATTGCCCCTCCCGCGCCCAAAAGTGCTGCTCGACGGGTCAATTCCACTTTGATTGTCATTATTTGTCTCCATAGACGTGTCAGTCACGGTGCCCCGCCACACAATTTTCCTGAATGCACTGGGATGCATCCCATTCAATTGGAAATGGTCGGACATCGGGTGTAACAATTTACATGTCTAAAGTGGCGCATCACGCGACAAAGGAAAGTCACACCTTCGCCAGTTACGAGAAATTTCACGAATTCTTCAGTTCAACGACGACGGTATAAATCTCATATTTTTCAAATGGTTACATGCCAGGTAATTCATGCTTCTTGAATGAAGCGGCTTATCCGCCATAATTCAATCGTCCGAAAACTGGAATTCACCTGATGATCCGCAACTATGCCTTACAAATATCGTTCCTGGCATTGGCGACCGCATTGTTGCTCGCATCAACGCAAACCGCCCGTCCCGAGAATTGGTCTCTGGCTGGTCTCTATAGCTATTGGGTTGTCCGGATCCTCATCGAAGCTGGATTGTTTGTCGCATTTGCCGAACTCATTGGCCGACTGGCGGTTTTGAAAGACAGGCCTTTGCTTGTGACCGTTTTGGCAGCCTTTGTAAGCCTTTTCCCCTTTGTGCTTTCGATTACAGCACTGGATTTAATCCTCGGACTCCCGGAGCTCGGCGGCGCGATCGGGTTTGCACCCGACCCGAATCAAACGCTATCCGGTCTTCCTAGCGAACCGCGAATAGGTTCGTTCCTGGTTGAAGTGATTTATCTGACCGATAATCACCTGGCACTGTGCCTCCTGATGTCGGCACCAAAACTGTTCAAACTTGCCGCTTCGGAAACAGCAATTGCGCCACAAGCTTCGAGAAGTGAAACGGCGTTGCCAGAGCAAACTGATCATCAGACTCAGATGGAAGAAGGAGATCGGGGAGAGCCGAACGTGTCTGAAAACCTTGGAAAAGGTTACCTTCGCCACATGGATCAACCGCTTGAGGGTTCACTTTTACGCGTGGAAGCCCAGGAACACTATGTTCGCCTGGTTGGTCAATTTGAAAGTCGGATGATGCTTTATCGGTTCAACGACATCGTTTCCGAGCTTTCAAGTGAACTAGGAATGCAGGTGCACCGAAGTCACTGGGTCGCTTTTGATGCAATGGAGCGATTGCTGCGCGAGAATGGCAGACTTTGGTTGTCGGCCAAGGATGGTATAAAGATCCCTGTTAGCCGCAAGTATGTGGAAGAGGTTCGTTCTCATATCGCCATCCGGGCGAAAAATGCAAAAAAGGCGATCAGTTGATCGCCTTTTCAGTAATTGTTTTCCAGCCAGAATTATCGCTGAATTCCTGCGACAGCCAGCCTGGGACTGGATACTGAGCCCGTGGATGCCTGTACGGTTTGCTTCTTTTGAAACAGACCGCGTTTTCCCTGAACCGGCTTGAACGCATCCGTCAGTCCGACAACGGTTTCCGCAGCACCCAGAACAAGGTATCCGTCATCTGGGATCGACCTGGCCAGGCGCCCCAGAATTTCAGACTTTGTTGCCTGATCGAAATAGATCAACACGTTGCGGCAGAAAATGATGTCAAATTCGCCAAGGTGCGTGAAGCTTTCCAGGAGGTTGAGCTTCTTCCATTCGATCATCGCACGCATGCCGGCATTGATCTGCCACATTTCGCCCTGCTGCTCGAAATATTTCAAAAGCATCTGGATTGCCAGTCCACGCTGAACTTCGAATTGGCTGTAGATACCCGTTTTCGCTTTCTCCAGGACTTCCTGTGAAAGATCCGTCCCAAGAATGCGGGTACGCCACCCAGCCATCTTGGACGTCTCTTCTTTCAAGCAAATAGCCAAAGAATACGGCTCTTGGCCTGTCGACGCCGCGGCACACCAGATCTTGATCTGCCGTCGCGTCGCCCGGTTCTCGAGCAGTGCCGGCAGCATCGTTTCCTTGAAATGATCAAACGGCGTTTTATCGCGGAAGAAAAACGACTCATTTGTCGTCATCGCTTCGATCACATCTGTTTCAAGCGCCCTGTTACCACCGCGCTGAATCGTCTGAATGACAGCACTGAGGGTTTCCAGCTTGGTGCTACGTGCAATTGGCTGCAAACGACTTTCAACCAGATACTGCTTGTCATTCGACAGCGTCAGACCAGATTTGGTTTTCAGGAAGTTTTTCAGAAACTCAAACTCGCTCGGGGTCATCGTGTATTCCCCTTCAAAACACGCGAGATCTTTGGTCCGATCTCCTTCAACGGTAAAATGTCACAGCAAACACCTGTTTGCGCTGCTGCACCTGGCATGCCCCAGACGACACTCGTTTCTTCATCCTGCGTAATCACGCTGCCACCTCCGGCAGAAATGGTTTTAACTCCCGAAGCACCATCGTGCCCCATGCCTGTCAATATGACCGCAAGGCTCGCCGAGCCGTATACTTTGGCAACGCTGTCGAAAAGTGGATCAACGGCGGGTTTGCAGAAATTCACCGGCTGACCATCCGTCAATCGGATCTTTACAGCGCCAGCGTCCTTCTCGATCACCATATGCTTGCCACCCGGTGCAACATAGATATTGCCGGGCTTCAAGGTTTCGCCGTCTTCGCCTTCTTTGGCGGGACGCAAGGCAGCCTTACCCATATGTTCGGCAAGGATAGCTGTGAAAGTCGGCGGCATATGTTGGGTAATGACCACCGGAACATCATTCATGGCCGTCCCGACCTGCTTCATCACATCCTGCAAAGCCTGAGGACCGCCGGTGGAAGAGCCTATCGCCAGGATGCGCGGACGTGCCGAAGAATAAGGCTTCTTCTGAAAACTAGGAGCCGGCGTTGCTGCGGTCTGGGCCGCACCACGAAAACTTGCCCGCGTGTTTGTCGCAGGGCGTGCCGAAACAGGCCTTGCAGGCTGCGCTGTGCGTCCGGCGCGCGTTTCCGCACGCATGGTGCGCGCAGGTCCACGCATTTTGACAGCACGGGCACCAAGCGCCTTTACCTTCTCAACGAGTTCTCGGCGAAAGTCGATTGACGTCGTCACCTCGGAGGTGGATTCCGGTTTCGGAACATAATCTGCAGCCCCAAGCGAAAGTGCTTTCAGGCTGATTTCAGCATTACGTCTCGTCAGCGTCGACGCCATGATGACAATGAGATCACGCTTTTTGGCCAGCATTAACGGCAATGCCGTCAATCCGTCCATCTCAGGCATCTCAATGTCGAGAACGACTACATCAGGATTGCTTTTTTCAATATCTTCAACGGCGAGCTTACCGTTCCGCTGCGAGCTGACGACTTTCAACCCTTTGTCTTCCCCGAGCCAGCGGGTCAGCAAGCCACGGATTACCACCGCATCATCGACGACCATGACCTTGATCGGGTCGCCAGCCGGATTAACGCCGGCCGCGATATTTCTCTGCGCAAATGCCATTACAGACGCCTAACTCAATACTAAATACGACCGATACTAGATAAGACCGACTTCCTGAAATTTTGCTTCTACGATCTCACGGTCAAACGGCTTCATGATGTATTCATTGGCACCTGCGCGAATAGCGCGTGCAATATGGGCGACATCATTTTCTGTCGTACAGAAAACAACGATTGGGTTTTCTCCACCCTCTTCCACACGAAGACTGGTTAAAAACTCCAAACCATCCATGACCGGCATGTTCCAATCCAGAAGGATCGCATCCGGCATGGTCTTCCTGCATTCGTCAAGCGCCACTTGGCCATCTTCCGCTTCCGTAATCTCGAAGTTCATGTCTTCGAGAATCCTGCGGGCAACCTTACGGATGACGCTTGAGTCATCAACTACGAGGCACTGTTTCATAAGGCGTAACTCCACTCATTGGCCAATCTGGCCTCTTATGCTGCCATTGGTTCGGTGAACATCGCGCCAAGCAGACGGTCAACATCCAGGATAACCATCAACTGGCCGTCCAGCCGGTGCACGCCACCGGAAATTTCTGCCCAACGACGATCCAGGTTCGACGGGTTGGATTCACTTGAAGATTCAGACAGCGTCAGAACTTCACCAACCGTGTCGATCACAAGGCCGTAGCTCTCCTGCTTGTACTCGATGCCCACTGCCATCATTTGCTCGTCTTCGAGCGGCGGCAGATGCAAACGTCGCCGCATGTTGATTGCCGTAACAATCCGGCCGCGCAGATTGAGCACACCAGCCACTTCCGGTGCCGACTTTGGCACGCGGGTAACCCGTTCGGGCACGAATACATCATGAACCTGGGAGATCGGGAGGCCAAAAAGCTGGCCTCCAATCACCACGGTCACATATTGGATCGTGTCGCTACCGGCATTCTGGTCTGCGTTTTGTTTGTGTTCCAGCACACTCATGCTGCAGCTCCCATTTCACCAGAAAAGACATCTTTCAGGGCGGCGATCAAGCCGGGACGGTCAAACTTCGCCACATAGTCATCGAACCCTGCCTGTCGGCCACGTTCGATCGATGCCGGCGTTACCATTGACGACAATGCCAGTATCGGAATGTCACGGAAGCGCGGGTCACGGCGCAGCGATTCGCAGAACTCGAAACCGTTGATTTCCGGCATTTCGATGTCACTGACAACCGCATGGAACTTGTCGCCATTTTCCAGAAGTTCAAAGGCCTGGGACGGTCCGACACAGGTCGTCACGTCGTATCCAGCTGCCTTGAGTACTGGTGTCAGCATATTCCGGAAGAAGGAACTGTCGTCGACGAAGAGAACTTTCTTCGTCAGCGCTTCAATGTCCATTTCCTTACGCATGAACCAGTCTTCAAAGGCCTGAGGCAAGTAGTAGCCAAGGTCGATGATTTCAGTTGCGCGTTCTTTGACAACCGCGGAACCGAGAACACCTGGCCGCTCCGAGCCGACTTCGATATTCATGCGATCTTCGACGATATCGACGATTTCCTCGACGACGAGCCCCATAGAGCGCCCCGCGTCGGAGAAGACCAGCATCGGCTGCGTGCCTTCGCTCCTGTGGCTATCGCCTTCGTTAACATAGACCAGTGGCATGAGGGCGCCACGATACTGGACAAGATCGCGGCCGTTGGACCGTTCGATCTTCGACACCTCGAATTCTTCGAGACGCGTAACCAGCGATAGTGGGACTGCCTTGGGTTCTGGCGCGCCAGTCCGGAAGAGCAGAAGCGAGATCGAGCTCTGGTTAGTAATAGCCTTGCTCCGCAAATCTTCGTGCTCATCTTCCTGAGATTCGGCAACAGAGCTGGATGCGTAACTGGCCATCGCACCGGCGATTCCATTCGGATCAATAATCATGATCACGGAACCATCGCCCAAAATGGTGTTGCCGGAGAACATCTCGAGATTACGCAACATGGTCGACATTGGTTTGACAACAATTTCTTCCGTGTGGAAGACACCGTCGACAACAACGCCAAATGTCTGGCTACCGACTTGCATCACGACAATAAAGCCGTTGTCAGAGTCGATTGCCTTTTCGACATCCTCACCTTCATAGATGCCAAGCAACTGGGAAAGGTGCACAAGAGGCAGCAACTTGTTACGCAAGCGCAGTACCGGCGTGTCCTTGATCCGCTCAATGCGGTGTTCCGAATTGGTCTGCACGCGAACAAGTTCGACCACAGACAATTGCGGTATGGCAAAGCGGTCGCCGCTCGCTTCGACAATCAGCGTCGAAACAATAGCAAGGGTCAGCGGGATCTTGATGATAAAGCTGGAGCCCTTGCCCTGTATCGAGCGCAGGTCAACCGTTCCACCAATCAGTTCGATGTTGTTGCGGACAACGTCCATGCCAACACCGCGTCCTGAAACACTGGTGACCGCGGCAGCCGTTGAGAAACCCGCTGCAAAGATGAACTTGTGGATCTGAGAATCCGTCATCTTGTCGACATCGGCTTCCGTGGCGAGGCCACGTTCCACAATCTTCGACTTTACTCTATCGACATCAATGCCTGCGCCATCATCTCGAACTTCGATGATGATGTGGCCGCCTTCGTGATAAGCGGCAAGGGTAATGATGCCTTTTTCAGGCTTGCCGGCTGCGCGGCGTGCTTCCGGAAGCTCCAAACCGTGGTCGGCAGAGTTGCGAACCATGTGTGTCAGCGGATCCTTGATCATCTCAAGAACCTGACGGTCCAGCTCTGTGTCTGCACCGATCATTTCCAGATCGATAGGTTTCTCGAGTTCCTGGCTGAGATCACGAACAATACGCGGCAGTTTCTGCCAGGCATTACCGATCGGCTGCATGCGTGTCGCCATGACACCTTCCTGCAGCTCGGCGGTCACATTCGACAGGCGCTGCAAGGGAACCTTGAATTCGCTGTCTTCGTGCCGGCGCACAATTTCCAATAGCTGGTTTCGCGTCAAAACCAACTCGGAAACCATGGTCATCAGGTGTTCCAGAGTGTCTACGGCGACGCGAATGCTCTGATTGGATACGCTACCACCGGAGGCCTTCTTTTCGGCACCGTCGCCACCCGATTTTTTCTTTTCGGGTTCTTTGGCTGCTGCTTTGGCTTCAACCTTTTCCGCTACAGGAGCAGGTGCAGGATCTTCGATCTCGTCAACTGCCTCGTCGTCGTCAACAACGACTGGCTCGGCAACCTCGACCTCAATTTCTGTCTCGCGGAATGCCCGCTCCAGTTCATCAAGGGAAACTTCACCCGGACGCAAAGGTCGCTCAATGGTCTGATCGGCCGCATCAGTTTCCGGCGTAGCATCAACCTCAGCAACTGGCTCAGAAGCCTCATCCTCGGCGGCTCCGCCACCGGCCATCGCCTCATCGGCTTTGGCTGACATTACTTCGAGCTTTCCAATGATCTCGCTATCATCACCCTGCGGCTCTTCACCTTCATTGGCTTCGAGTTCGTTCAGGATTTCCTTGATCTGATCGATCGAAATCAAGATCAGAGAGACTGCATCCTGCGTGACAGGCGCGCCATCCCTGAATTTACCCATTAGGGTTTCTGCCGCGTGCGCTATTCCTTCAAGCCGGGGAAGGCCCAAAAAGCCACAGGTGCCTTTAATCGTATGCACCAGGCGGAAGATATTATCTAGAATAGTTGCGTTGTTGGGTTCTTGCTCGAATTTCACGAGTTCTACGTCAACAACATCGAGACTTTCATTCGTCTCAGTAATGAATTCCCTGAGGAGGTCGTCCATGGCCTGCTCTCACCCGACTTGTTACTGGTTCCGCATCCCGTTCAGGATGTCTGGACCGAAAGTCCATTGAGAGAAGGTTGACGGCAAACAGTTAAGATACGCTGAAACCGTCAGAGACTTTTATTTAAGTATTTTAGACTGTCGGAAGCGCTGTAATTTTTACCAAGTCTTCTTGTTTATCTATCGCCAAGACCATTTTGGATTCACGCGCAAGCAATAAAGTGTAGATGGGCTGCACAGAGTGTCCATCAACCCTCTCCGGCTCTTCTCCGCCAAGGGTTTCCTTCATTCCGAGAGGAATTCGCGGATTGAGACCACTGGCAAGCAAGGTGAAGGAAGGAGAATGTGGATCACCTTCCATTTCAACTTTTATTTCGCCACCCCGAGGAATGCATTGATTAGCAATAAGAATCAAATTTAGTAGAAGTTTTACGTAGTTTTTCGGCATCAAATGCCGAGTGAGTTGCCAATTTAAATCGGATTTTTCGTTTTCCATAAACCCTGTGGCAACCACTTGAGCATCGCCCAGATCAATTTCTGCACCTGCTGACCCCGCAGCTCCAAATGCCAGACGGGCAAACTGAAGTTTCGCGGAAGCCTGGCGTGCGCTTTTTCGAATAAGGTCCATCGCGAACTCGCGCATGTCCTCAGAACCTTCTTCGTCCAGAACTTCCAGGCCATTGGTTATCGCACCCACCGGGCTGATGATGTCGTGACAGACACGGCTGGCCACCAAGGCGGCAAGATCCATTGACGAAAGCTCTTTGAGTGCGGACATGACGTTGTAAAGCTCTGTTTGAGGGTCTCAACTAGGGACTGATTCGCTATATTCTGCCAAGAGTTACACATCCCGAAAGCCGCTGCCAAGGTAGAGCAACCGCGCATTTCAGGTCATCCAAATGAAAATTTCAGGAAAGAAGTGTCTGAAAAGCCCGCATCGCGTCAAGGTTTTCACCTAGCGTCCGGGGACGCAACCGATCTTGGAAGCATTTTCGTGAGCATTTTCCAAAAGATGCGACGCATTGACGATGAACAAAAACCGATTGACCACGGAATGAAAGAATACAAGGCGTCCCTCGACGACAGCATAGATGAACGGACTTCCTGCGGTCGCAAAACCTTCAGATAGTGCATATCCCCCGCAACCCGCGAAAAGCGGCGCATAGGCTTCTGGATGCCGCTTGAAGGCCTCCTTGTTGCCCTCGTTGACAAAAATCCATTCCGATCCACCCCAATAGTACTCATGTTTGCGGTCTCCCTTCCGGGGATATCCGTCAACAAAGAAGCTCACTGGGTCATGGCCACCTATGGCGTAACCGGTAATTGGATCAGGCACGAACAGCTTCGGTCGTGCAGCGCCAACTCCAGCAAAAATGCAAAGGAGAAAGATCAATACGAGAGAAAGACACATCCATGTCTTTTTTTCAGGCCAGCTTTCCATCGATTCGGCTTATGTAAGATGCATGTCCATGCGAATCAGCATGATGGGTTTGGAGTTTAGCATCGCGGTTTGATGGGACAGCAACAATACGCCGCAACAGGCTAGTTACGAGGAGTTTTTTGAATGGCACAAAGAACCTGGCGGGTGGCGGCCCTGATTCACGCCGCTGTTTTTTGCTTTTTTTTAATTGCCGCAGCTAACCCCTCTTTCGCCCAGTCCTCCGGAAGTGAACCCATTCAGCCTGGCGATACTTACGGCGAAGACGAGATCGTAAAAACCGGCCACCAGTTTTTTGGCTCGGTCTCCGGTGGCCTGGCGTCCGTTGTCGAACGTGCCTTTTCACGCTATGGCGAACCCAACGGCTACATCCTGGGAGAAGAGGGCTCCGGTGCTTTTGTTGCAGGGGCACGATATGGCGAGGGCCATCTTTTTACGCGCAACGCCGGAAACCATAAAATATTCTGGCAGGGACCGTCCGTTGGCTGGGACTTCGGTGCCGATGGCGCAAGGGTGATGATGCTTATCTACAATCTCCCTTCCGTGAATTCGATTCATTCCCGCTTTGCAGGCGTCAATGGATCAGCTTATCTGGTAGGCGGTGTCGGCATGACGGTACTTTTGCAGAATGAGATTGTACTTGTTCCCGTGAAAGCCGGTGTTGGTGCCCGCCTCGGCCTTAACCTGGGTTATCTGAAATTCACCGAAAAACCGACCTGGAACCCATTTTGATCACAAAATGACTCTTTCAGCTGCGTTAAAAGGTTTTATACGCTGATCTGAGTACTCTTGGCGTCAGCCTTTGCGTCGTCTAATGATGTTTATGACGCTAGGAGAAGTGAGCGGGAGCCAAATGTGATTGAAGCAGTGATGTATGTGGCACTGGGATTTTGCACGGCAGGCCTGATCGGCCTGGCAATCCTGCCTGCATTTTATCGCCGCGCAGCCCGTCTCACCGAAGAGGCTCTGCGAGCCGTTAATCCGTCTAGTTACGCCGAAGTCAGAGCAGCTCAGGATCAAGCCCGGGCGCGACACGCGGTTGAGCTGAGAAGGGTTGAGCGCCAGCTTGAGAGCGAGCGGGATAAAGCGGCCAAATTTCATCTTGATGCATCCAGTCTCAAGCAGGAAATCGCCGGACTGAACAAGATACATGAAAAAAAGATTTCAGATCTGGAAGCCAAGATTGCGGAACAGGTGAGCGATCAGCAAGCCGTCGACTTGCTGTCTACCGAAGTCAATTCCCTGAAACAAAAACTCTCCGAAGCCGAAAAGGCCCTGGCGCAAAGTTGGGCGGAATCAGCGGACGATCTGACAAACGCCAAGCAAACAGCAGCGCCAAAGGACGATACCGGCTGGTTACCCGCGACCGACACGATGGCGTTGGCAACCATCACCGGCCTCGAAGCCGAAGCCGCGACATTGAAAGCCAGATTGGCCAAGTACGAACCTGTCGTCGCAGCGGAAATCGAAGCATCGCTTGAGGAAACAGCCAGAAGTCAACTTGCCAAACAGGAAGCCCAGTTGGTCGAGATAGAGTCCAAGTACGTCACAGCACAAGCAGAAGTAACCCGGCTCTCGCTGTTGCTTGAAACCGCTAATCTCGAGGAAACCGGGCGACAGGGACACTTGAACGAGCGATTTGAAGAACTCGCGAGTGACAACGCCCAACATATCGAAGACCTGGAAATCAAGGAGCGCACCTTGGAGCGCCTGACCGGTCAGGTTCAAAAGCTGCAGAAAGATTTGGCAGAAACGCCACAGCTGATGGAAATTCGCAAGGAACTTCTTGGTTTGACCGCCAGGATATCCAAGGCCAAGAGCATTTCGATCTCTGTGAAGGGTACAAACAAGGCAGCACCATCGGTGTCTGTAAAACCCGGCATGAAAGCGACCGCAAAGCGAGCGCGACGCCCAGCTGCCGTAAATCGACCCAAACGCCCTGCCGCGGACGTGAACCAAGTGCAGTCCAATAAAGTCGGTTCTGACTTGCCGAGTGGTAAATCCACAGACATCGCCACCGCTGCAGAAGCCCTGGTAAGCCGTATCGTTGCCTCCAATCGGAGTCAGGAAAAATCCAAAAGAAAAGAAAAGACCGTCGTCGCGGCCAAGTCACAGATTGAATCGGCACAGGAGACTGCCGTATCGGTGAAACCGGGTACCACAAAACAAAATAATAAAGATGTGGCTTAATCTGGTTTATACGGCACGTTCATCAAGGGTTTGAATCCAGGAACGAACCCACATTAAGAGATTGAAATAGCAGACATCTGGGGAGTTTGCGGCAAATGTTGATCGAACGTCATAATGCTATCCTTGAACTGGCCCGCCAAATGGGGCGGGTCAGCGTCGATGATCTGGCTAGACGTTTCGATGTCAGCCCGCAAACCATCCGCAAGGACCTGAACGAGCTATGTGAGCGGCGGCTGTTGGCCAGAACCCATGGCGGCGCTCTGCTCTCGTCGGGAATTGAAAATGTCGGCTACGAGGCCCGCAGGATCATCTCCAGCAAGGAAAAGGCGGACATCGGAGAAAGCGTCGCTGCCCTCATCCCGGACAATGCATCAATTTTCATAAACATCGGCACCACGACAGAGGCCGTTGCGCAGGCTCTCCTTCAGCATCGCGGTCTTATGGTGATCACCAACAACATCAACGTTGCCAGCCTCATGCGAGGTTATTCGCAGATCGAAGTTGTTATCGCAGGCGGCGTTCTGCGTCATTCTGATGGCGGCATTGTCGGCGAAGCGGCAGTTGACTTCATGCGCCAGTTCAAAGTCGATTTCGCTGTCATTGGTGCATCGGCCATTGATCCGGATGGATCGCTTCTCGACTATGATTATCGCGAAGTGAAAGTCACGAAAACAATCATGGACAACGCCCGACACGTAATTCTGGCGGCTGACAGCACAAAATTTGAAAGAACGGCACCTGTCCGGGTTGGTCACCTGTCTCAGGTCAGCACCTTTGTGACCGACCAGTGCCCTAATCCGAATTTTCCGAAAATTGCAGCCGAAGCAGAAGTGAAACTCATCGAGACTGGCCTTGCAGTCGCTGACTGACAAGCTCGGGCCTATCAGCGACAGAGCGATCATCCACAGCGAAGGCGAATAACCGCGCCAAGAAATTGTAGTTCCGTGCGAACGCCTTCGGCCGCAGACACAGACCCAAAATCAAGTTTCAGAGAAATCAATTGAGCAAGCTTTGCAAGCGCTGAAGCCGACTTGATATCTCTTTTTCTTTTGCCTGCGCCAGCGTCCCACCACCGAACATCAAACCCAAACAGATAAAGTACCAACGAAAGAACCACGGAACGAGGAAAACCATCCCGCCGAACCCCAATACAAACTGTATGGCTTTTCCAAAAATACCCAAATTTTCGAGTAGCAAGGTAAGCGGAATGCCAAACAGGAGCGCTGGGAGGAAAAACCATATCCAGAGTGTTCCGAAAACGAAGAGCGAAAGTATGGGAAATTTCTCTGTATTTCTTAGCACCCACGCCTCATGAAGCGTGAACCGTAAGCGCAACGAGAGAAATACTCGTTCGAAAAGTGAATGGCGGCGGGTAGAGGCTTTGTTAGTTTCTGTCATGTGGCCCAGTTTTGTTTCTTGGCCCAACAGGTAGCGCAAATTTCTTTGATGGTCAGCAGTTTCTCTCGATATCCCGCATAGAGTTCTAAGCGATGTTGAGACGCACCTTTGCAAAAGACACTTGAAAAAACCCAGAAATCAAAAGCCCAATGATCGAGACAGCAACAATCATTGCGCATTGCTTGGCTACAAGTCGCTTTGGAAGTCCGAATAGTCGAGGAAAAGTTGGTACGCCCAACGGGACTCGAACCCGTGTTTCCGCCGTGAAAGGGCAGCGTCCTAGACCGCTAGACGATGGGCGCGCGGGGCTTTGAGGCAACAGCCTTAAGCCAAGGTCCGTGCGTATAAGGCTGCACGACAAAAGACGCAACCCCCTTTACTCATTTTTTTGACACATGCCTGTTCAAAACCCTTTAGCGGGCAACGAACTGGGTTTTGCCGAGCAGATTTCCAGTCGCCGGGTCAATGCGCAAGAGAGCCGTTTCGTTGCCTTCTCGCACCAAAACAAACATTATTCCGTCTGTCAGCGAGGCCTGCAGAACCTCTGCACCCGCACCCACAGCAACCGTTGCCGCAAACGCCGCATCTGACGGTTCAGCCTTATTAGTGTTGATCTTATAGAAAATTGCTGCAAAGACAGCGATTAAACCGGCAAACATGACCAGGGACGAACCAAGCAGCAAACGTTTCAGTTTTGCCTGAATACGTAGAGCAGCAGGATCGAGCGGAGCATCTTCCGGACCCTCGTCCCGAAAATCAGGTTGTGACATGACAGAATATTCCCACGAAGATCCGGCCAATTCCGGCCCGGATTTCAAATTGACGGTTGATGCAGCCGATGCCGGAAAACGGCTGGATGCGGTTTTAGCTGCGCATCAAGATACGCTTAGCCGCAACAGGATTCAGTCCCTGATCAAGTCAGGAGACGTTACTGTCGGCGGCGCGAAAATAGTGGAGCCTAAATACCGGGTCAATGAGGGTGATGCTCTCGCCTTCACTTTACCCGAACCCGAAGACCCGGAACCGAAAGGTGAAGACATCCCGATTGCGGTCGTTTTTGAAGATGAACACCTGATCGTCATCGACAAACCTGCCGGCCTGGTCGTTCACCCCGGCGCGGGAAACTGGACCGGCACGCTCGTCAACGCGCTCATCCACCATTGCGGTGATTCCCTTTCCGGCATCGGCGGTATCAAGCGGCCAGGTATCGTTCACAGGATCGACAAGGACACCTCCGGATTACTGGTTGTCGCCAAATCCGATCAGGCGCACCAGGGTCTGGCGGCCCAGTTTGCCGACCATGGAAAAACAGGCCCTCTTGAAAGAGCCTATGCCGCTCTCGTGTGGGGCGCACCCTCCAGCCTGAAAGGCACAATTGACGCCAATCTGGCGCGGTCCCGGACAAACCGCCAGAAGATTGCAGTGGTTAAGACCAGTGGGCGCCACGCGGTCACGCATTGGCAAGTCAAAGAGCGGTTTGGCAATGCAGACCAGCCGGCACTGGCATCACTGATGGAGTGCCGCCTTGAGACCGGACGAACCCACCAGATCCGCGTTCACATGGCTCACTTGAACCATCCGCTGATCGGAGACAATGACTATGGATCCGGTTACAAAACCAAAATCAATCGACTGGAAGACCCGCTTAAAAGTCTGGTTGGAGGCTTCAGCAGACAGGCGCTTCACGCGGGACTTTTGGCGTTCGAGCACCCCGCTGATGGCAGGACTTTGCGATTCGAGAGCCCATACCCTGCTGATTTTGCAGAGCTTTTATCCGGATTACAAAAATTTTAGGAAGCAATTCTACCGTTCTGCCATGTAATCGGCTATTTCCAACCTATATTAGAAGATCTTGTGTGCCGAAAAGGACACGATTCTGCGTTTGCCTTTCTTCTGAAGGGGTTTGCTTGCGTAAATGAGCGGAGCAGCCAGGGGGAAACAAGCGCAAGATTTGCAAAAAGGGGGGTGCATACCATGGCCCAGAACGTACCGACGCTCACAGCCGGAGAAGGTGGCTTAAGCCGCTATCTGGACGAGATACGTAAGTTTCCTATGCTGCAGCCGCAGGAAGAATACATGCTCGCCAAGCGCTACAAAGAGCATGAAGACCCTGCCGCCGCTGAACGCCTGGTCAATTCTCATCTGCGACTCGTGGCAAAAATCGCCATGGGATATCGTGGCTATGGACTGCCTATCGGTGAAGTTGTCTCGGAAGGCAACGTTGGCCTGATGCAGGCAGTGAAGCGCTTTGAGCCGGACAAGGGTTTCAGGCTCGCGACTTATGCCATGTGGTGGATCAAGGCCGCCATTCAGGAGTATATCCTGCGTTCCTGGTCCCTGGTTAAAATGGGAACCACAGCGAACCAAAAACGACTGTTTTTCAATCTGCGCCGCCTGAAAGGTAAAATTCAGGCGCTTGATGAAGGTGATTTGAAGCCTCATCAAGTCAAGGAAATTGCAACGCGTCTCGGTGTTTCCGAAGAAGAAGTGATTTCCATGAACCGCCGTCTTGGTGGCGACGCCAGCCTGAACGCACCAGTGCGCGCTGAGGCGGACGCCGGCGAATGGCAGGATTGGCTTGTCGATGAAAGTGAAAGCCAGGAAACCCTGCTCGCCAATCAGGAAGAACTGGATCAGCGCCGTCAGATGCTGAGCGAAGCCATGGAAGTTCTGAACGACCGCGAACGCCGCATTTTTCAGGCGCGGCGCCTGTCGGAAGATCCGATGACACTGGAGGACCTATCCGGTGAATTCGGCGTCAGCCGCGAGCGTGTCCGTCAGATCGAAGTACGCGCTTTTGAAAAGGTGCAAAAGGCTGTTCGCAACAGCGCCCGCACGTCGGATCAACTGCCTGTGGCTTGACGGCTGTAAAAGCGATCATCAATCAAAACGCCGGAGCAACGCTTCGGCGTTTTTTTGTGTGGCACTCTGTTGGCTTGCGATAATGATCGCCGGAAATTACGCTGATCCTATTGGATCAGATACGGTGGCTCATGCGCCTTTTGCTTAAAACATTTTTCTCCAAACGTGTTCTTGTTGCTGCAGTGGCCTGCCTAGTCCTGGCTTTCATGACCGGGATGCGTTCTGTCGATCCGGACTTTCTGAAATCGCTGCGCGAACTTACCTTCGACTACTACCAGCGAATGAAACCACGGGATTTTCAGCCGGCTCCTGTGCGCATTGTCGATATAGATGAGGCTTCCATTGCTGAGATTGGCCAATGGCCATGGCCCCGCACGAAACTGGCGGAAATGGTGCAAATCCTCACAGATCTCGGGGCTGCAGCAATTGTTTTCGACATGGTTTTCGCAGAACCGGACCGCACCTCCCCTGCACAGCTACTTGGGAAGTTTCCCGAAGGTACCTCCGATGAAGTGCTAACTGCGGTTTCAAATCTACCGGATAATGACAAGGTCTTTGGCTCGGCGATCGCGCAAGGCCCTGTTGTTCTCGGATTCGCAATCACCCAGGGAACGATGGAGAAAGCACCGCAGGTCAAATCTGGCTTTGCATTTGCGGGAGAAGACCCAATTTCCTTTTTGGACAGATTCACAAACGCAAATTCTAATCTCGATACATTGCAGGCACCCGCATCGGGGATCGGCTCCATTTCCACGTCGTTTGGCAATCGCCAAGGCGTTGTGCGATGGGTACCTCTGGTGTTTTCAGATGGAACACAACTTTACCCCAATCTGACCGCTGAAGCATTGCGTGTCGCTCAAGGTGCGCAGGGGTATATTGTCAAGGCGACCGGCGCGAGCGGTGAAGCTGATCTGGGAAATTCTGCGATAACCGATATCAAGATCGGCTCCTTTGCTGTTCCTACAACGCGCTCAGGAGAACTTTGGGTCTACTATGATCACGAACGCTCCGACAGATATGTCTCTGCGTTGCAGGTTTACGATCCCGGAGAACTGGAGAACCTTTCACACCTGATGGAAGGACAGATCGTCCTGATCGGAACGTCAGCACCTGGGCTCGAAGACCTCAGAACATCTGCGCTGGGGGAGCAGGTTCCGGGTGTTTCGATACATGCCCAGGCATTGGAACAGATCATTCACGGACAGTTTCTCTCCCGTCCGGATTGGGCAAACGGGCTGGAAACCATTTTGACATTTGTTGTTGGTGCAATCGTGATCCTCGCCTTGCCAGCTATCGGCAGCATTGGAACGGCCTTCCTCGGAGCCGTGATTGTCAGCGGCCTCGTCGGCGGTTCAGTTTATCTTTTCTGGGAGAAAGGCTTGCTGATCGATCCGGTCTATCCGAGTGTCGTCTCTATACTTGTTTTCACGGCCTCCACCGCGCTGCTCTATTTTCTGACGGAAAGGGAAAAACGCTTTGTTCGGCAAGCATTTAGTCAATATCTTTCGCCAGAGCTGGTAACCCAATTGGAAGAGACTCCTGAGCAACTCGCACTTGGTGGTGAAATCAGGCCCATGACAATCCTGTTCATGGATATTCGGGGTTTCACACCAATCTCCGAACAGCTGACACCGGAAGAACTCGTCAGTTTCCTGAACACCCTTCTGTCACCTCTTTCCGATGCAATACAGGCTGAAGGGGGGACCATCGACAAATATATCGGCGACAGCATCATGGCCTTCTGGAACGCCCCGCTGTCGATACCGGAACACGCGGAAAAAGCATGCCGGGCCGGGCTTGCCATGTTGGATGTGGTCGAAGAGCTGAACAACAACGATGCATTTGGATTCAAGGCCAGAAGCCTGAAAACACAGACCGTCAAAATCGGCATCGGGCTGAACACCGGCGAAGCATGTGTCGGTAATATGGGCTCTGCCAGGCGGTTCAATTATTCAGTCATCGGCGATGCGGTAAATATAGCCTCACGGATTGAATCGAGTTGTAAAGCCGTCGGTGCAGAACTTCTCGTATCTGAAGATACCAGAGCGCAGGCACCCGGTCTCGCCTATCTGGAAGCAGGTGAAATTCCGCTCAAGGGCAAAAGCGAGCCGGTCAAACTTTTCGCCATTCTGGGCGATGAAACGCTGAAAACAACCGAGAAGTTCCAGCAACTGGAAGAAGCACATGGCCGTCTGATCCAGGCAATCAAGGATCAGGATTGCGCTGCGGCGCGCGCGGAGCTCGTCTTATTGAAGCCCCTTGCGCCTGCACTTCAGGATTTTTATGGCCGCTTCGAAAGCTTCATCGGGGAATTGGACGCCGAAATCGAAGAGAGCGGCGCCGCTCATTAAGCGGCGCACGCCAACATGCTAACGGATTTCGACAGCGTAGCTTTCCACCGGAACTACCTTGCTGATCAACCCGGCTTCTGCCATGAACTCGGCAAAGCGCTGGTAACGACCGGCATCCAGAGCTGCTGGACGCTTGGCAAAACGGGGCAGCGTGTCAGCCCAGGCGCGCTTGTTGAGCTCATCATTAAGATGCGGATAGGCTTCAATGAAGGCGTTCCAGGCTTCATCTGGATGGTTGGTCAGGTAAATGGTTGCCGCTTCGATTGCTGCCATGAATTTTTCAAAACGCGGATCATCGGCCTTGTCCTTGTTCACGACATAGATCAGCTCGTCAAAGATCGGCACGCCATTTTCTTCCGGGAAAAACGCTGTTCCTTCCCTGCCCTCGATCTCAAGCTGGGTGAGTTCAAAGTTGCGGTATGCGCCGATGACCGCATCCACCTGACCTGACATCAGAGCCGGAGACAGGGCGAAGTTTACGTTGATCAGTTCGACATCATCCATGGTCAGGCCTACAGATTTCAGCATCTGGCCTAGCATTGCATCTTCAAATCCGGAAACCGAGAAACCAATCGTCTTTCCCTTGAGGTCCTTCAATTCCTTGATGGGACCATCCTTCAGCACGATGAGCGAGTTCAACGGTGTTTCCACCAGTGTGCCAATACGTTTTACGGGCAAGCCTTCTTCCACATGCGCATGAAGCGTCGGTTGATAGGACACAGCGATATCGCCCTGTCCGGCAGCAACCAGCTTCGGCGGCATCGCGGGATCTGCCGGTTCAATCAGCTCAACGTCCAGGCCTTCAGCTTCAAAGAAACCCTTGGTCTGCGCGGTTATGACCGGTGCATGGTCGGGGTTGGTAAACCAGTCCAGCAACACCGTAAGCTTCTCGGCGGCCTGAACCGGCGCGCTTACGAGCAAACCGGCAGAAACGGCGAGAGACATGAGCGTCTTTTTCATTTTATCCTCCAGGATGTGGCAGTCAGTTTTCGACCTGCCAGGGAACAAGAAATCGTGTGAGATATTCAACGGCGTAGCGCATGGCGAGAACCATCAGCGCAAGAAGGATGACCGCAGCAAAAAGGACATCGGCGTTGCCGCGCGCGTTGGCCTGCAACATGATGAAAGCAAGACCGCCCTTGGCGCCCGCCCACTCGCCAACCACTGCTCCGATAGGGGCAAAAACGGCAGCGACCCTGAGACCGGAAGCAAATGCAGGCAGCGCAGCCGGCAGGCGGAAAATCCACAGTTCCCGATAACGCGGCACTTTATAGAGCTTCGCCAGGTCAAATAAACCGGTGTCCAGGCGGGTAAGCCCATCATGAACCGTTGATGTGACCGTAAAAAAGATGACCAGAATGGCCATGACGATTTTGGAGGACATCCCGAAGCCGAGCCATAAAACGAGAACCGGCGCAATCGCAAACACGGGCAGCGCCTGGGTCACCAGGATCGAAGGCATAATTACACGACCCGCTAGCGGGAACAGCCAAACCGAAATTGCCAGCAGAGCGCCGCATGTCACGCCAAGAACAAAGCCTGCAACAGTTTCAAAAGCCGTGATGCCTGCATGGTGCAACAAAAAGGCGGCATGTTGCGGAAATGCGCGAAAAACTTCGAGCGGTCCCGGCAGCATGAAAGACGGCGGTTTCAACACGGCAACAAGCAGTGACCAGATACCAATGGTTACTGCGACACCAATCAGAATCTTCATGAATACGGAAAAAAACGCTCTCATAGCACCTCCCGCTTAGGGGGCGGCACTGCCAGACCAGAGAGTTCATCAAACAGCGCCTGTGATACCACAGACCACTGCGCAAGCAGGCAACAACGCATAGGATCTCCTGTCTTCGGGCACACCGAAATTGACACTGGAGATCCGGGAATAGGCTAAGGATTCCGTCCCTTCGCCGGCATGACCCGGATCAGGTTCTAAGGGTTCGGCTTATCACCATCTCAGTTCCGGAAACCGGAACACCCCTCGGACCGAGCAGGAACATGCCCTGCTTTAATCAAAAACGCAAGCAGCTGATTGCCGCTTGCAAATTCACGTTAAGTTCTCGAAAGTTAGCCTGCCAGCCACGCGGAAACAGCGCTCTCGACCGCATTCTCACCCGCAGTTCCCTTCTCAATGGTCAGGATACCGCGCTTGCCGTTTTCGTAGAGCATGGGAATATCTATCCAGCCTCTTTCACGCAGCAATGCCATATTCCGCTGCTGCTCATTCGGCAGACTGGAAAGCGCGATCCAGAAGAACCCAGGTGAAACCTTGACCGACGCGCCAATCAGCGCGTCACCGCGGGCTTCTTCAGTCGGCTTCATCACGAGACCTGGAACATTGACGACATCACCGGCGGCAAAACTCTCAGGAAACTCGTATTTAATTTCGACAAGATGGCTCGCAGGCAGAGACGTGTCGTCGTTCGGTTTGATCCGGATATCGACCTTAACGTCCCGCTCCGGAATTTCGACCTGTGCACTCAGTACCTTTTGCGTCTTGCCGTCGAGATTGGTTTCTTCCTCAACGTCCCAAACCACCGCGCCCTGGGCTGCGGTGCCTGCGCCCGCAGCATCCTCACCTTCTTCGTAAAGAATGGAACGTTGCGTCCCGGAAACGGAAGGGACAGCTGGTTGGGTGGGCGTGGTTTCTTCAGGTGAAATTGCAGCCAGGTTGTTTTCAGGAACGGCAAGCGGCGCATCAACACCAGTTGAAGGCTGGGTTACATCAGCACTCACGGCCTCCGGCGCAGCTGGTGCAGGTTCACTTTCCACATTGGTCACGATGGAAGGCTGCGAGGGTTCCGGTGTCGTCACTGGTGGGGTGATTGTTGTGGTTTGAACTGTTCTTGCATCCGGTGCGACCACATCTTCACTGCCATCATCCAGCAAACGGTCCGTGTTTTTTGATGTTTCAGGTTCTGGCGAAGTTTGCGGAGATGCGGGTGTAGGAGTCACTTTAGGCGATTGCGCAGTTGAAGCGGTCTGCGTTGACTTTTCACCGACTTGTCCCTCAGCAACTTGGTCGCCGAGGGGAAGGAAGAAATAGGCGCCAAAACCGACAACAGCGAGCACAAGTACTGCAGCGATTGCAATTGGCAGAATTTTGATGCCGGAAGCTTCTCGACGCAGCGCATCCGAAGCACTTCGCCTCTCACGTTTATTTCTTGAAGCCTTCTGGGAGGCCGGCCCGGCCTCAGCAACTGCCGCTTCATCAGCAAACAGCGCCTCATCGTCCGAACTATCTTTTACGCCGGAAGTATCGGTTCCACCGATTTCCGCAGTCTCCGAACTCGCAAATGCAGGTTCCTGCCGTGGGGCGGCAACATCCACGGGTGCGTTCTCGGCAACCGGTTCAACCGCATCTTTTGCGTTCTGGACAGCCTTGTTCGCCGCTGTACCGAGAGACTGTGCTTCCGAGAGCGTCTCTTTCAGTGGAGAAGGAATGGCAGCTTGGGCAGAGCCGGTAGCTGTTCCATCAGCAGATGCCTCTGTATCGACAGAAGGCTGCTGCTCATGACTGGCGGTTTCAGGCTTGTTTTGCGCTGTGTCCGAAGCTGGTTTTGGTGTTTCGGGTTTCGGCGGCGTTGGACCGAGGCCCAGGCTTTCCCGAGCGGCCTCTGCCTCAACTCTGCGAATCGCTTCTTCCAGACGTAGCTGTTCAGCTGTAATTTCAGAAGGAGATAGCGGTGGTTCGTAAGCTTTCAGCTGATTGACAATGGCGTTGCGTGCACGGCTGTACACGCTTCGGCGCGCAGCCCCGTTGCTTTCTGGCAAGGACGCGATCGTTTTCTTCAATATTGAGTAGTAATCAGCCATCTTCCTGCCTACCGGCCAACTGCAAAAATCTGATCTGCGGGCCTGCGAATTGGGTGTTTCACAGGCTTATAGCAATTTTTCGAAGACAGTTGCCAATTCTTCAAAATTCCGCACAAACGGCAAACCCTACAGTACTCTTTTGCCACTAACGTATAAATCGATCAACGTACGAAAGCGTATCAGAGGAATGTGGCGGAGCACATTGTGATTCGCAACGCGCTCCGCTGTCCGCATTATTGTATTTTAGTTACCCGGGATCTCAGTCCTGGAAGGGATTCTGCACAAGAATTGTGTCGTCCCGCTCCGGGCTCGTCGACAAAAGCGCTACCGGCGCACCGATGAGCTCTTCAACATGCCGCACATATTTGATCGCCTGAGCTGGCAGATCCGCCCAGGTACGGGCCCCTTCCGTGGAATCCTTCCAGCCTGGCAGGCTTTCATAAATCGGAACAACCCGTTCCTGAGCACCCTGGGACGCTGGCAAATAGTCGATCCGCTCGCCGTCCAGCTCATACCCGATACAAATCTTGATTTCGTCAAGGCCGTCCAGAACATCCAGTTTCGTCAATGCAATACCATTGATGCCGGAAGTACAAACGGTCTGACGAACCAGAACCGCATCAAACCATCCGCAACGGCGGCGGCGGCCGGTAACCGTGCCGAATTCATGCCCACGCGTTCCAAGAAACTCACCGACTTCGTTTTCCTGTTCCGTCGGGAAAGGACCTTCGCCGACGCGTGTGGTGTATGCTTTGGTGATACCAAGCACATAATCGACAGATCCAGGCCCAAGACCACAACCAGTCGCAGCCTGACCCGCAACGGTGTTGGAAGACGTCACGAACGGGTATGTGCCGTGATCAATGTCCAGAAGTGCCCCTTGCGCACCCTCAAACAGGATCCGCTTTCCCTGTCTCCGCTGCTCGTCCAGCAGGTACCAGACCTTGTCCATGTAAGGCAGGACTTTGTCGGCTACGCTTGCAAGCTCGTCGTAGATCGCTTGCGCAGAAATTTCTTCCTGTCCAAGTCCCCTGCGTAACGCATTGTGATGGGTAAGCAGGCGATCGATTTTTGCGGGAAGCGTATTGAGGTTCTTCAGATCCATCAGGCGCACCGCGCGGCGGCCAACCTTGTCTTCGTAGGCCGGGCCAATCCCGCGCTTAGTCGTTCCAATACGCGTTCCGGTATTGGAGTTCTCGCGCAGGGCGTCCAGCTCACGATGCAAAGACAGGATAAGGGTGACGTTTTCCGCCACACGCAAGGTTTCAGGTGTCACGACAACCCCCTGCTCCCCGAGACGCGCAACTTCATCGACAAGCGCATGCGGATCAAGCACGACACCGTTGCCAATTACCGACAACTTGTTCTGTCGTGCGACACCCGACGGGAGCAGTGAAAGCTTGTAGCTTATCCCATCGATGACAAGTGTATGACCGGCGTTGTGCCCGCCCTGGAATCTCACGATGACATCAGCTTGCTCCGACAGCCAGTCGACTATCTTGCCTTTGCCTTCGTCTCCCCACTGCGAACCGACAACAACCACATTCGCCATCTATACTTTGCTCTCCTGGAAGCAGCTCTTGCACATCAATGTGCCAACACGACAAGCCCCGGCTACCGGGCCGGGGCAAACGGCGCGGACTATAGACAGGTTTCTTGTTTCGCGCGAGTCTCCGCAGAGACTTTATAGACCTGCCGCGTCACTTTTTCACGCTGCATGAAAAGCGCTCATTCAAATACTACTTGGCAGGTGTATCTCCCTCCTCTCCTTTTTCGCTTCGTGCGAGCCGGGACATCATCGGAGACGTGCGCAAAAGCAATCGACAGGACTGCAATTGCGCTGATTGAAGCCAAAGCCGCAATGACCCGAATATGACCAGCGCGCGCGATCAGTTAATGGGTAATCACAACGCCGAATATCCGACCGGCGAAACAGAGCGACCCAAGCAAGCCAATACTGGTGTCCGGCAATCCTTCGGCACGGGCCCGTACAGAAATCAGTGTCATTGAGAGGCCGTTCGCGCCAAGAAGGCAGGCTGCTGCGATCAGGATTGGCGAGATCCGGCCCGCAAGAGATCTGGTTTCAATCAACTGTTGTGGCGGCGACACGAACGTCTCTTTCTTTTGGGTCGTTAAACCAAGGCTGATTTTTTACAAGTTACGGAGCTTTTCAACGAGCGGTGCGAATTGAACGCATGAAACCAACTCGCTTTTCGGGTGTCTGCTGTCCTTTGGCCATGTTAGGTGCAAGGTTCTTCAACAGTGCAACGAGAAATGTCGATGTCACTTCGAAATTGGATAATGCTGGTCGTTCTGGGCACCATTTGGGGCGGTTCATTCCTCTTTGCCAAAGTCGCAGTTGCCGAGATTCCACCATTTGTTCTGGTTTTCCTGCGCGTTTCAATCGCGTGTGCGGTTCTGGTTTCGATTCTCTGGCACCAAAAACTGCTGGGTCAGCTTAAATTTGGTCTGGCAATTCCGTTTTTGATCATGGGATTGTTGAACAACGCGATACCCTTTTCACTGCTTTTTCTTGGGCAAACCGTTATCGGCGCGGGTTTGGCTTCGATCCTGAACGCGACAACACCCGTTTTCACCGTTGTCGTTGCCAGTTTACTGGTCAAACAGGAAACCCTTCAGGCGCACCGCGTTGGAGGTGTTATTCTGGGTGTGCTAGGCGTCGCCGTCATGTTGTCCAGCAGCCTGTCAGGCTTGGCGACGGATCCGCTTTGGGCACAGCTTTGCTGCCTGGGAGCGGCAGTTTCCTATGCCTGTGCGGCCACATTTGCTTATCGGTTCAAAAACCTGCCACCACAGGTCTCGGCAACTGGTCAGCTGCTCGGTTCTAGTTTTCTCATGTTACCAGTGGCCATAATCGCGTCTGCGGGCTGGTCACCGGCAGATACCAGCCTGATTGCCTGGATGAATGTGTTTGCGCTTGGCGTCCTTGCAACAGCGCTCGCCTATCTCATCTACTTTCAACTTCTGGTGGAAGCAGGTGCGACCAACGCGTCACTGGTTACGCTCCTCGTCCCGGCAAGCGCGCTCTTTTTCGGCTGGTTGATCTTGAATGAAAACCTCACATCCGCGCAGCTTGGCGGATTCGCAATTCTTCTGGCTGGTCTCTTGGTCCTGGACGGTCGTGTCACTCAGTTGACCACCGGACTTCGAAAATCCTGACATAATGACTGAAGGCGCCCTTTTGAGGCGCCTTCAATTCTTCAGAATTTCAGGATCTTGACCTGCTTGACATGCGACACGGCTTCCAACCGCGCCATAACATCCTCAGGCACGACACCATCAATTTCCACCAGGCAGATGGCATCGTCTCCCGCAGCCATCCGGCCAAGATTGAATGTCGCGATATTCACGCCACTACCGCCGAGTTCCATGCCAAGTTGGCCGATAAAACCAGGCTTGTCCTCATTGGTGATGTAAAGCATGTGGGGACCGAGTTCAGCCTCCATGTTGATGCCCTTCACCTGTATGACGCGCGGTTTGCCATCGCCGAATACCGTGCCGGCAACTGATCTTTCCTGGCGTTCTGTCATTACCGTAAGGCGGATATAGGTTTCATACGCGCCTTGCTTCTCGCGGCGTATCTCCTCCACCTTGATGCCCCGTTCCTTGGCAAGAATCGGTGCCGACACCATGTTGACAGTTTGCAAAAGCGGCGTCAGCAAACCGGTGATCGCCGCAGCTGTCAGCGCCTGAACATTCATTTCAGCAACCGCACCGGCGTATTCCAGGCGAACACCTTCAATGCCGGTCTCCGTAAGCTGACCGGCAAATGAGCCAAGCTGTTCAGCCAGTCGGACAAAAGGTGCCAGCTTCGGCGCTTCTTCTGCTGAAATCGATGGCATGTTCAGGGCGTTGCGGACGGCACCCTGAAGCAGATAGTCACACATCTGCTCGGCCACTTGCAGCGCGACATTTTCCTGAGCTTCAGAAGTTGATGCGCCAAGATGTGGGGTCGAGACAAAATTTGGTGCTCCGAAAAGCACATTGTCCTTGGCTGGTTCGTCGATGAAGACATCGAATGCCGCGCCGGCAAGTTTACCCTCATCAAGAGCCGCACGCACGGCAGCTTCATCTGCCAGTCCACCGCGGGCACAGTTGATCAGGTAAGCTCCCTTTCTCATCTTCGCGATGGATTCCGCGTTGATGATGTTCCGGGTCTTGTCGGTCAACGGCGTATGGAGCGTAATGAAATCGGACCTGCAAAACAGGTCATCAAGCTCGACCTTCTCAACGCCGAGAGATACAGCCCGTTCCGGTGTCAGGAAAGGATCGAAAGCGATCACTTTCATTTTTAGTCCGATACCGCGATCGGCAACAATCGACCCGATGTTTCCACAACCGATCAACCCAAGCGTTTTGCCGGTAAGCTCACGCCCCATGAACCGGGACTTTTCCCACTTGCCCGCCTGGGTGGAAGCATCTGCTGCAGGAATTTGCCGGGCAACGGACATCATCATCGATATTGCATGTTCAGCGGTTGTGATCGCATTGCCGAATGGCGTGTTCATCACGATGATGCCACGCGCAGTGGCCTTTGGAATATCGACATTGTCGACGCCAATCCCTGCCCTGCCGATCACCTTCAAGTTATCCGCAGCAGCAATGATCTTTTCGGTCACCTTGGTAGCAGACCGAATGGCGAGGCCATCATATTGACCTATGATCTCGAGCAGCTTTTCCTTGTCCTTGCCAACGTCAGGCAGGAAATCGGCATCAATGCCGCGGTCCTTGAATATCTGCACGGCAGCGGGAGACAGTTTGTCTGAGATAAGTACTTTGGGAGCCATTTGAGCTTCTCCTTGAATGCAAGAACGGACCGGGCAGCGCACCGCCCGGGAGGATCATCAAATAAAGGAGAACGTTCTCAGGCTGCCTGAGACAGTCTGGATTTTTCCGCGTGGAAGGCCCAGTCGAGCCATCCTGTCAGAGCCTCTAAATCACTGACTTCAACAGTCGCCCCCGCCCAGATGCGCAAACCCGAAGGCGCATCCCGGTAAGCACCAATGTCGTAAGCAACGCCTTCGGCATCCAGGGCACTGACGATTGCCTTGGCAAACGCAGCCTGCTGATCACCAGCCAGCGCCCGAACACCCGAATCGCTAACCTTCAGACAAACGGACGTGTTGGAGCGCGTTGACGGGTCGACCGCCAGGAAGTCCACCCAGTCGGTCTTTTCGACCCACTCAGCGAGGACTTGCAAGTTCGCATCGGCGCGGGCACGGAGACCCTCAAGGCCTCCAAGACCTTCAGACCACTTCAGTGCGTCAAGATAGTCCTCAACGCATAGCATTGAAGGCGTGTTGATCGTTTCGCCCTTGAAAACACCTTCAATCAGCTTTCCACCCTTGGTCAGGCGGAAGATCTTGGGCAACGGCCACGCTGGAGTGTAAGTCTCAAGGCGCTCAACGGCGCGCGGGCTGAGGATCAGGACACCGTGAGCCGCTTCGCCGCCGAGAACTTTCTGCCAGGAGAACGTCACGACGTCGAGTTTGTCGAAAGCAAGATCCTGTGCGAACGCGGCCGAAGTCGCATCGCAGATTGTCAGACCTTCGCGGTCTGCAGGGATCCAGTCGCCATTCGGTACACGAACACCCGAAGTGGTTCCGTTCCAGGTGAAGACGACATCATTTGAGAAGTTGACTTCCGAAAGGTCTGGCAGCTCGCCATAAGGCGCCTGCAGAGTGCGTGCATTGTCCAGCTTGAGCTGCTTGACCACGTCGGTCACCCAGCCGGCTCCGAAACTTTCCCAGGCAAGCATGTCGACGCCGCGCGCGCCGAGCATCGACCAGAGCGCCATTTCAACGGCGCCGGTGTCTGAAGCCGGAACGATACCGATCCGGTATCCGTCTGGCACCTGCAACACCTTGCGGGTCAGCTCGATCGCTTCAGCCAGTTTGGCTTTGCCCGGTTTGGCCCGGTGAGAGCGCCCCAATGGCGCATCAGACAAGCCGTCAAGCGACCAACCAGGACGCTTGGCACAGGGACCGGAAGAAAAATTGGGATTGGCCGGACGCACGTCCGGCTTGGCGGTAAGATCTGTCATGTAGTCTACCCTCACAGATAGTAGCCCCTCGTTGGGGAGGGGTGGCCCGCCTGTGGGGATAAGGCCTTACCGGCCTCCGGTCAAATCAAAACCGGCTGAAAACGAAAAAGGCCGGTCAGTGACCGGCCTTTTCCTTGCTGATCTTTCGATCAGAAGTTACTTGTGATCGGCCCTTGCGGCTCATAGTAAACCGGAGCTGCTGGCCCCGAATTGAACGTGTAGCGTGCGCCGAGACGGAATTCGTGAGCAGTCAAATCCTTGTATTGGATTCGTGTGGTTTGACCACCTGTGGTGAATTCCTGCGATTGTGCATCACCTATATTCAGGTACCGATAACCTCCATCAATTGCCCAATTCTGGGTAACATCATAGGTTGCACCGGCCATAAGCGCCCAGGCAAAATTCCATTTGCTATCGCCCGGGTAAGAGCCTGTTGCGCCATTAGGGTTCCGGAAGTTGATACCACTCGTTGTCACATAGGACGCACCAACACCTGCACCAACGTAGGGTGTGAATCTGTTCCAAGTTCCAATATCGACGTAACCGTTCAGCATGACGGTCCAGACGTCAATATCGGCCTTTTCAACCGAATCGCCTCCACATCCGCCACAAGGGGCCCCAGCGCTAACTTCTGCCGGAAACTCGTAGTCGACTGTAACGTCCGTCCGGAAGTAGTTGTTGAATTTATAACCAACACCGGCACCTATCATGAAGGTGCCATCCATGCTTTCGTTGGCGAAGTCCAGCGTCCCGTATTTCAGGTCAGGCGAATTATAAATTTTATACCCGATATCACCGCGCAGGTAGATGCCACCCACCGCCGGAACCTGTGGGATATGTTCAATGACCGGAGTTGGCAAATCCGCAGCATAGCCCGCAGTGGAAAGCACAACAGCAAAACCGGTCAAAGACAAACGCTTAATAAAATTGTCCATGTCCTCGTCCTCTTCCAGTGAGCGTCCGCTATTACCATTGGTCGGACACATCAAACTCGAGAGAATATTGAACGCAATTCATTAATGCTGGCTTAACTCTGTTCTTTAACCGCGTTTTTTTACCTTAACAAAAACCTAACGTCCAAAAGTTATTTACAATGCATTAATAACGCATTTGCAGAAGAATCTAAAAATTCGAGATTATTTACTTCAGGCTGCCGCAGATGCAACGATATCAACGATATCGTTCACCACCTGATTGACCAAATCAGCGTCGTCGCCCTCAGCCATAACGCGGATTAAAGGTTCTGTGCCTGATGCGCGGATGACCAATCGGCCGGATTTACCAAGTCGGGCCTCCCCGTCTTCTATCGCAGATCTAACCTGATCCTGCTCAAGCGGAGCTCCCCCACTAAAGCGAACATTCTTGAGGATCTGCGGTACCGGGTCAAAACGGCGGCAGACTTCAGATACCGGCCGCCCCTGGTCCTTGACACAAGCAAGCACCTGCAAAGCAGCAATCAGACCGTCACCCGTGGTGGCAAAATCAGACAAAACAATATGTCCCGATTGCTCGCCGCCCACATTGAAGCCATTGGCACGCATGTGTTCCACGACATAGCGGTCACCCACTTTCGTGCGTGCAAGGCTTAGTCCAATACCATCAAGATAGCGTTCCAGCCCGAGATTGGACATGACAGTGGCCACGATACCATTTCCCGACAACCTGTTATTTGCCTGCCAGGATTGAGCCACAACTGCCATCAACTGATCGCCATCAACAACGGCACCTGTCTCATCGATGATGATGACGCGATCTGCATCTCCATCCAGCGCAATTCCGATATCGGCGCGAACTTCATGCACTTTTCGCGAAAGAGCCGCGGTAGAGGTGGATCCACAGTCCTCGTTGATGTTGAACCCGTCAGGGGTAACCCCCATGGAGATCACATCGGCACCGAGCTCCCAAAGCGCCTCTGGCGCCACCTTGTAAGCTGCTCCGTTTGCGCAATCGATAACCACCCGCAGGCCTTCAAGACTCATCTCGCGTGGCAGCGTGCGTTTTGCAAATTCGATATAACGCTGCTGAGCACCGTCTATTCGCGTTGCCCGGCCGAGATCGCGCGTCCCAGCCAGACGCGGGGTAAGATCGGTTTCGACAAGATCTTCAATTTTTTTCTCGATCTGATCGCTCAGCTTGAACCCATCAGGACCAAAAAACTTGATGCCATTATCCTGAAATGGGTTGTGCGAGGCGGAGATCATCACGCCAAGATCGGTTCGCAGCGAGCGTGTAAGCATGGCGACGGAGGGTGTCGGCATTGGACCAAGCAAAAAGACATCCATGCCAACCGAAGTGAAGCCGGCCACCAGTGCCGTTTCCAGCATGTAGCCCGAAAGGCGCGTATCTTTGCCAATCACGACCCGGTGACGATGCCCGCCGTTCTTGAACACCAGGCCAGCAGCCATCCCGACCTTGAGGGCCATTTCAGCTGTCATCGGAAAAGTGTTGGCTTGACCGCGAACGCCATCGGTGCCGAAAAACTTACGCATAAACCGTGCCTGTCTGTTTTTAGTCTTGCGCTTTTTTATACGCAGTTGAGTTCCGTGGCTCTTCAAAATATGTGAGCAATTGTTACTATTCACTAACAATCTGACAATGCCTGAAAAGACAGATGCCCGGCACTTGGCCGGGCATCTTATTCTTACGGCCTCATTACGAGGATCAGGACTGGGGCTGAGGTTCCATACCGCCGCTGGCTTCATCGCCGCCACGCTTGGCACCGGCTGTAGGAACAGCTGAGGACCGACCTACCGGCTGATCGTCATCTGTATCCCTGACAGGCGGTTTGCCATCCAGCAAATCCTTGATCTCATTGCCAGACAAAGTCTCATACTCGAGAAGACCCTTGGCAATGGTGTGCAACTGATCTTCATGGTCGCCCAGAATTTTGTTTGCAGTTTCGTAGCCCTGATTGACGAAGGATTTGATTTCCGCATCCACGATCTTCTGGGTTTCGTCTGAAACGTTCTGGTTCTTGGCAACAGAATGACCCAGGAATACCTCTTCCTGGTTCTCACCGTAGAGCAAAGGACCAAGTTTGTCGGACATGCCGAATTGAGTTGCCATTGCCCGTGCAAGTTTGGTCGCCATCTGGATGTCACCAGTCGCTCCGGAAGTCACCTTCTCATAGCCGAAGATCATTTCTTCCGCGACACGACCACCCATGGCGACGGCAAGGTCGGCCTTGCATTTCGCGCGTGTCAGAGACACCTGATCCTTTTCAGGAAGACGCATCACCATGCCCAGTGCCCGGCCACGCGGAATGATCGTCGCCTTATGGATAGGATCTGAAGCTTCCTGATGAAGCGCAACCAAGGCATGGCCGGCTTCATGGTAGGCAGTCAGCTTCTTCTCTTCCTCGGTCATGACCAACGTCCGGCGCTCGGCGCCCATCATGACTTTGTCCTTGGCGTCTTCGAACTCTGCCATGGTCACAAGACGCTTGGAACGGCGAGCAGCCAGAAGCGCGGCCTCGTTGACAAGGTTCATCAGATCCGCACCGGAAAAGCCCGGCGTTCCGCGCGAAAGTGTTCTGACGTCGACATCAGGAGCAAGCGGCACTTTGCGCATATGCACCTTGAGGATTTTCTCGCGGCCGACGATGTCCGGATTCGGAACCACGATCTGCCTGTCAAAGCGCCCTGGGCGCAACAGAGCCGGGTCAAGCACGTCCGGACGGTTGGTTGCCGCGATGATGATGACGCCTTCATTCGGCTCAAAACCATCCATTTCAACCAGCAGCTGGTTCAATGTCTGCTCACGCTCATCGTTGCCGCCGCCGAGACCAGCACCACGATGACGCCCAACGGCATCAATCTCATCGATGAAAATGATGCAAGGCGCGTTCTTCTTGGCCTGTTCGAACATATCGCGGACGCGGGAGGCACCCACACCAACGAACATTTCAACAAAGTCAGAACCGGAAATAGTGAAAAACGGCACGTTCGCTTCACCAGCGACCGCACGGGCTGTCAGCGTTTTACCGGTTCCCGGAGGGCCTACCAGCAGGACACCACGTGGGATACGTCCGCCGAGACGCTGATATTTCTGCGGATCACGCAGGAAATCTACAATCTCCTGCAAATCTTCCTTAGCTTCGTCAATGCCAGCAACATCTTCAAATGTCACCCGGCCATGCGCTTCTGTCAGCAATTTCGCTTTCGACTTGCCGAAACCCATTGCCTTGCCGCCGGATCCCTGCATCTGGCGCATAACGAAAATCCAGATACCAAGAATGATCAGCATCGGCAGCCAGGAGAATAACGCTCCAAGCAACGGAGAACTCTCTGCTGGCGGACGGGCGTTGACCAGAACACCTTTGCTGCGTAGCTCGTTGACGTATTGCGCACCGTCCGGCGCATAAGTCTGGAAAGCTCCACCGCTGTTGTAAATACCAGTAATCTTCTGTTCCTGGATCGTCACAGACCTGACTGCACCATTATCGACTTCTTTCATGAAGTCCGAATAGGCGACGTCGTTGGTTGCACCTTGTTGCGCTGGACTTTGAAACAGCTGGAACAATGCGATCAACAGAAGGGCGATGATTACCCAAAGAGCGAAATTGCGAAAGTGTGCGTTCATTTTGTTCCCTTAACCGCCCGACGCGACATGTTGCGCGCGGTTACATTTCTTTAAGCGAAGATAGGTCGCCCAAAGCCCGCTGCCAAGGCGGTGCGCCATAGTTGCGCATGTGCACTGACTATTTTATTAAGGCCGGACAACTATCAGATGTTTTGAGCGAGGAAAACTCTATATTTCCGCGCACCTGTCCTCATCACTTATATAGTTAGCCAACAATTTACCTTGGAACTGCACTCGCTCCAAATTCAATTCCGGACTTTCGCTCGCTTTTTCCCCCTGAAATCCCAGGGAAACTGGCATTTGCAGGACGTTTCCGTGCCGCAACCAAACAACAGGCGAACAATCGAATACTTCTTTCGGCCATCCTTCTGGCCAAAATATGTCCTTGCCGGACACCGGCGCATTGCAAAGCGGGCCAAGAAAAAAATCTGCTTCAAATTTCCTTGATGTCGATTTTTTTCTTGCTGAATACACGTAACGGTTATCCCAAAGGCCGGAACCACATGGGTTAACAAGCGTTTCGGGTGGTGACCTACCCGGTTCCCTCCAGCAAAAAACCGTATTGCCATGGGTAGCAAAAAGAGCGCCTGAAAGCGTGTGGCGGCAATCACCTTCAGAAAGCAACGCAGCATCCAACGCCTGGAGTTTGGTGAGTCGCAAACGCGCTCGTGTGCCCGTGGCGCGTGAAATTAACAATGTCAGCAGCCGCAATCTCAGGTCTTCTGAAATTGCGCGATAGGTATCGAGGCCGATTTTGAGCGGACTGGCAGGATGTTCCACCACCTGCCGTTGGAAGATCTGTTGAACAGTTGCTTCCAGAGCCTCGCGGGCAAGCCTGATTTGTTGTGAAGTTTGCGCAATCCGGTCGACAGTCAGGCCTTCATCGGCCAACAACCGAGCCATGCGTCTCAATCGGCTTCTTTTGTATTTCGCGTCCTCGTTGGAAGGGTCTGCACACCAGGGCAGCCCACGATCCCGCAAACTGGCCTCCAGGCGGCTTTTCCGCATCCCCAACAACGGTCGCAAGAGCCGTAGTCCTTCCGGTCCGTCCGGCTCATCGGTGGCCATGGCACTCAATCCGTAAATTCCACTGCCGCGTGTTAGCCGGTCCAAGAATGTTTCGGCCTGATCATCAAGATGATGTCCAAGGAGCAAAGCTTCAGCACCGGTCTGTTTCATGTGGTCCGAAATCAGCTGGTAGCGCGCGCGGCGCGCTTCTTCCTGGACGTTGCGCGCAGGCTTATCGCCTGTCCAGCCAAGAACACTGCAGACAAGCCCGTTTTGCTCTGCACATTGGCTAACAAATTCAGCTTCAACTGCACTTTCTGCCCGCAGTCCGTGGTCAACAACAACCACGTCTGCCCTTCCAGGCCAGGACGTGCGGTTCATCCACTCGCTGAACAGGACCAGGAGGCAAAGAGAATCTGCTCCGCCCGAAACGGCGAGCGTAACGGATGCAATGGAGTTCAGACCGGAAAAGAGAATATCAACTTCATCTTCCAGGAGCCCGCCGGGCTCAACCGGGTGGTCAGGAACATTGTGCACGGCTTCGCTCGTCCCGAGCTTGTGAAAGAACGGCAGGTGCAGCGTCTGGGTATTTGTTCAACAGTTCTGAAAAGGTTGCACATGCAGCTTCGGCTTCGCCCAGGCCACGCAGGGAAACACCAAGCTTCAACAAGCTATCCGGGCTTTTGGAACTCCTGGGATAGTCTGTATATGTTTTCAGGAACGCATCAGCCGCTTCGCGGTAGTTTTGTTGCGCAAGCAGACTTTCTCCGAGCCAATATTGAGCATTAGCGACAAATTCGCTGTCCGGGTAATTGTCGATGAAGGTCTGAAATCCTCTCTGTGCACCGGCGTAGTCGCCATTCACCGCAAGAGAATATGCCTGGTCGTAATCAGTGCGTGGATCTCCGCTCCCGATCACATTTGCGATCACGTCGTCATCGGTTGCCAGACCGGGGTCGGGGGCAATATCCTGACCCGTACCTGGAATATTCTCGATACCCTTCGCCAATGCCGACAGATCAATTGGTCCATTTGAAGGAAGCCCGGATCCCTCCTCATAACCACCGGTGTTGTCCCAGTTGCCGTCCCCTGAACCATTCGCCGGAAGAGTGGCAACGCCACCCCCCGGAGCCACCAATGTGCCCGTTTGTGGAGTCCCGTCCGGTGCTAGCCCGGGTAATACCTCAGAGCGCTTCCCGGGCGAGCCGCCTTCAAGTTGCTGGAAGCGATATTCATTGTCCTCCTGCATGCGACGCATTTGATCTTGCAGTTCGCGCATCTGAAAAGACAATTGTTCTATATGCCCGGTCAAGACGCGGATCCGCTCTTCCAGCTGGCCGATCCGTACTGCTGAATCATCCTTCCGCTTGCCAAACAGCTGCGCTTCAGACGGTGTCGCACTGGCAATGAATACCAGCGCCATGATGAGACTTGCCAGTCCCTTGATATTTCGCATTCACTCCTCCGGTTCTGGGGCCATCAGGCGTCAGGAAATGCTACTGATCTGAAAATGGTTGCCCAATTTGCCCTCGCGCATGAAGTCTTATCATGCCCGGCTCTGCACTCAAGTGCACACAGCGCCCGGACTTCGGCTAAAATTTGACCATCGCTGCCGTCAATGGAAAGAAATAGGTCCGGACAGGCCAATAAAACAAAAAAAAGCCGGGTCTGAAACCCGGCCTTTCATTGAACAATTGTCACTGATCAATTCGTAGCATTGTTCAGCACAGTGACCGTTCGGCGGTTCTGAGACCAGCAGCTGTTGTCGTTGCAAACAGCAACCGGCCGCTCCTTGCCGTAGGAAATCGTCTTGATGCGCGAAGCACTCACACCCTGCGAAACAAGATAGTCCCGCGATGCCTGTGCCCGCCGTGCTCCCAGTGCGATATTGTATTGACGGGTACCGCGCTCATCTGCGTGCCCTTCAACGGTAATCGTATACTGGGAATAGCGGCTGAGCCACTTGGCCTGATTGGCAAGCGTCGCCTGCCCCTGTGAGTTCAATGTCGACTTGTCCTCTTCAAAGAACACGCGATCACCGACGTTCACCACAAAGTCCTGACCAGTCCCAGGCTTCACATTACTTGATAGCCCATCCGGTTTGGTCTGGGCACATGCCGCCGCAAACAGAACTGCGAAACAGATAATTATCCATCGCGCACCCTGAACGGCCTTAACTCGTTCGAACATTCCAGTCTCCTAATCCCCAGCCCGCAAACCTGACACCCGGGTTGTCCGGTCTTTGGTAAACGCTTTCTAGCCAAAGCTGGTTAAAAGCGTCTTTTCAAACTTGGTTAGCAAAAGTTTAACATGACTGACGGCTGCAAACCGATCAGCAAATTCAGTTGATGAGCGGCGACCAGGACGGATCCGATGCAAATGCCGGTGTATCCACGCGCTGTTCATTATAGCCGGTAAGATCCACGGTCCAGACCTGCGGCCCGCCATTCGCCCCAGGCGTATCCCGGAAGAACACGAGCACACGGCCATTCGGTGACCAGGCTGGTCCCTCGTTGTGGTAGCCTTCCGTCAAAATTCGTTCGCCCTTTCCGTCAGGCCGCATGACACCAATCATGAACCGGCCCTGATGCTGCTTGGTAAAGGCAATCAAATCACCGCGAGGTGACCAGACCGGCGTTGAGTAGCGTCCGGGTCCGAATGAAATCCGCTGCGAATTACCACCATTTGCATTCATCACATAAAGCTGCTGGGTTCCGCCCCGGTCGGACTCAAAGACAACTTTCTGACTGTCCGGCGAATAGGAAGGACTGGTGTCAATCGCAGCAGTGTTGGTAAGCCTTGTCGTTCGGCGGGAGCGCAAATCCATCTTGAAGATATTGGCATTGCTGCCTTGTTGAAGGCTCATCACGACACTTTGCCCATCCGGTGAAAAGCGCGGCGCGAAAGTCATTCCGGGGAAGTTGCCGACAATTTCCCGCTGCCCGGTTTCGATGTTGAGCAGGTAAACGCTCGGGTCTGCACCGCCGTAGGACATGTAGGTAATTTCCTGCCGGCTGGGCGAGAAGCGTGGTGTCAGCACCAAATCGTCTCCACGGGTGAGGTAGCGCACATTCGCGCCATCCTGATCCATGATCGCCAGGCGTTTTACGCGTTTGTCCTTGGGCCCGGTTTCGTCGACAAAAACAATGCGCGTATCAAAATAACCCTTTTCGCCTGTCAGCCGTTCATAGATCGCATCTGAGATGATATGCGCCAGGCGGCGCCAGTTTTCCGGTGTGGTGTAGAATTGCTGCCCAAGCATCTGCTCTGAAGCAAAAACATCCCAAAGGCGAAATTCGGCGCGCAAGCGACCATCCGGCTGCTTGGTAACTGTGCCGGTAACAAGCGCCTGTGCACTGATCTGGCGCCAATCGCCAAAGCGGGGCGTGGAGTTCACGCTCATGTTTTTCTGAATAAAGCTTGCTGGATCGAGCGGTTTGAACAAGCCCGAACGTTTCAGGTCTGCCGCGATGACCGAAGTCATATCCGCAGACAATTTGCTGTCTCCGCCTTCGGCGGAAAATGAAGGCAGCGCGATGGGCAGAGGCTCGATATTGCCCTGAGTGATGTCGATTTCGACCAGAGCATATACTGAGGATTGTGCCATCAGCGTTGCAACGGCGACTAGAACCACTCGCCCCCAGGCTTTCAAGCCTGCAAGAACAGAAATTGTGTTCAAAATTTTACGCATGAGCACTTCCGCTCCCTCATCGAAATACGTCTGACCAGGCCAGACTATCCCCCAAGCATCTCTCTCGGGTCAAAATTAATGATCACTTCCTGCCATGCTTCATACTTGGCAATGGGAAGAGAATATGGCTGACAACGCATGATTGCCCGGACAGCACTGCTCGCAGCAGCCCTGAAGGCAGGGTTTCCATTCGAATTCAGGACTTCCGGGCTACTGGACACTTCACCACCTTGAGAAAGACTGAAACGAACACGGACTTTGAGCTCCTCGGCACCAACCGCGCCAACAGGCGGGTTCCAGCATTGCGAGACCTGCCCGCGCAAGGCATCAAGCTCAGATTGGCTCATCCGAACGTTCTGCGCTCCCTGGTTGGAACCAAGTGATGCAGGCTGCTGCGAGGCATTCCCGGTCTGTTTCGCCGGTTCGACTTTGTTCAAGAGGGCTGCGATCTGATTGGAATTGAAGTCATCCCTGGGCGGTTCCGGCGAGCGCCGCGGTGGTGTCGGTTTCGATCGCGGAGCCACGCTGGTGACGATCGGCTGAGGTGCCGGTGTTGCTTCTTGCTGAGGCGCGGGCTCCGGCGCCGGCTCTGGTTCGGAAACAGGTTCCGGCTCGACAGCTGGAACTGGTTCCGGCGCCGGCGCGGGTTCTGGCTCAGGCTCTGCAACGGGTGTCGGCTCAGGCTCAGGAGTTGGTTCGGGTTCTGGTGCTGGAGAAGGCGTCGGCGGTGTCGGTTGTTGAGCCTCGCTCTCTCCCGGCTTGTCTGCAGGTTGGGGCGGTTCTTCCGTCACCACTTCGGCTGGCTGCAGTGCTGCCACGTCTCGTATCTCAGCGGTCTTTTCACCGATTCGAAGCTGCGTGAATTCTTCAACGGGTATCAGGTCAACCGGCAGCGATTCAACTTGAGGCACAGAAAAGGACTCTGCGTCCGGAAAGGCGATCAAACCCCAGACCAATATGGCCGAATGAGCGGCCAGAGACGCTATGAGACCTGCGCGCATGACGCGTTACGAGTCCCGTTCTTCCAGAGTGACGAGGCCAAGGCGTTTGAACCCGGCCTCATTGATCCGTCCCATCAGCATCATCATCGTGCCGTAGTCGGCATCCTGATCGCCGCGCACGTAGATGCGCTCGTCGTAACCGTTCTGCGCAATTGCTTCGAGTTTGGGCACGACTTCTTCGATGGATATCGGCGTTTCCTGAATGAATATCTCTCCTGCGGAATTCACCGAGATCGTTATCGGCTCGGTGTCCCCTTCAAGCGCCTTGGCACGCGTTTCAGGCAGATCAATCGGCACACCAACCGTCAAAAGCGGTGCTGCCACCATGAAAATGATCAGAAGAACAAGCATGACATCCACAAAGGGCGTCACGTTGATCTCGCTCATGGGTGCATGGCGCTGCCTGCGGCGCCCACGGCGCCCTCCTGACTGTCCGGAACTGACATGCATCGCCATGGCTCAGCCCCTTTCATCAATCTGGCGCGAAAGGATCGCTGAAAACTCGTCTGCAAAACCTTCCATGCGAGAGACGGCCTTACCGACATCCGACGAAAACATGTTGTAGGCAATCACGGCCGGAATAGCGGCGAGTAGCCCAAGCGCAGTTGCAAACAGTGCTTCAGCGATGCCTGGTGCGACAACTGCCAGGTTTGTGCTCTCTGAGGCTGCAATCGCCTGAAAAGAAGTCATGATGCCCCAGACCGTACCAAAGAGCCCGATAAACGGCGCGGACGATCCGACGGTTGCCAAAATAAGCAAACGACTTTCTAGCCGCTCTGCTTCACGCTGGATGGTGACATCCATGACGCGGTCGATGCGCTGCTGCAGGCTGCCAATGGCAGGGCGCGAACCTTCGTGACTTCGTTTCCATTCGCGCATAGCCGCAACAAATAGAGCTGACATGGAATGATTCACACGATTATGAAGCGTTCCATAAAGCTCCTCAAGCGACTGGCCGGACCAGAACACGGTTTCAAACCTGTTCATCTGCCGCCTGGTGCGTCCGATCAGAAAAAATTTGTCAACGATAATGGCCCAACACCATACCGAGGCACCCAACAGGCCAAACATTACGATTTTGACGACGATATGCGCTTGCCAGAACAACGAGAAAAACGAAATATCGCCATCAGGTGCTGCCAATGTTGATTGGACAAGTGTTTCCATAAACTCCAAGACCTCTGGGCCGTGTGTGCTGTTTTGTTTTCAAGCCTTTGGCGACGACAGCAATTGGTCGGTTCAAATGACCCGACTCCCATGACCTGCCGTCTCTCTGACGTTTGAATTTGTCAAAACTGGGACTTTGCCAACCAAAACAAGTCATTCTCTAAAGGAATCAATTAAGGTTACTGCCAGCTTAACGCGGAATTCTATTTCAAGGTATTTTGAAGATAGTATGCGGCTTGCATTGTCAACATCCCCGCAAGTCCTTCATTAGATGGATGTTTCGCGCGGAGCATGCCGGGAAAGGTTTTCTGCCAAATTTTTCGGCAACCTGGTCGGTTTGCCCTCAGTTGTTATCACAGCGACGGTAACAGCGGCTGAAACAAGCAATTCCTCACCACGATAAATCAGTTGATCGAGCTTGATCCGCGCGCCTCTGAATTCCGAAAGACTGGTGCGAACTTCCAGAACATCGTCGATCCTGGCTGGCTTTTTGAAATCAAGCGTCATGCCGCGCACGGCGAAGGCAAGTGTGCTGCCGTGGGTTCCAGCTGCCAGTTCAGCATGATGGATACCCATAAGGCGAAGAAAGTCGGATCGGGCCCGTTCAAAAAAACGCACATAGGCGCCGTGATAGACAATGCCGGTAAAATCAGTGTCTTCATAATAGACACGCACTGGCAATACATGACCACCTTCTTCCAGGCGACCAGCAAGGTCCGGCCAATCCGTCACGGTATGTCCCCTTCATTTCGAACAAAAAAAGGCCTTCCGGTCCTCTGACCGGAAGGCCTTTCCATTTACCTAAGTGCTGAGCTAGGCCGCTGCAACATCTGAAAGGAATTTCTCGACGGAGGACCTAAGGTGTTCCGCCTGTTGCTTCATCTCGATGGTCGCCGTCAACATGTCGCCAACTGCCGCCGAGTTTTCCTCAACGCCCTCGTTCAGGGACACCACGGTCTCAGCAACACTGCGTGTTCCATCAGCGGCTTCCGCAACATTGCGCGAGATTTCGTTGGTGGCAGCACCCTGTTGCTGAACAGCGTCGGAAATCGTCGTCGTGTAGGAATTGACTTCCTCAACCGATTCAGACACCCGGGCGATTTCGTCCACCGCCTCGGTCGTTGAGGCCTGGATCGAAGCGATTTGCGTCGAAATCTCTTCAGTTGCTTTTGCTGTCTGGCCCGCGAGAGACTTGACCTCGGAAGCAACAACCGCAAAGCCCTTGCCTGCATCACCTGCACGTGCGGCCTCAATCGTGGCGTTCAGCGCCAGGAGATTGGTCTGTTCCGCAATCTCGGAAATCAGCGACACGACATCGCCGATCTTGTTGGCTGCCTCTGCAAGACCGGAGATCTTGGTGTTGGAGCTTTGAGCCGCCGTGGTGGTCTGTTCCGCAATGGTCGCAGTCGTTTCGACCTGTCGGGATATCTCCGAAATAGAAGCATTCAGCTCTTCTGTGGCGGACGCAACAGCCTGCACATTTGAAGATGCATTCTCCGACGTGCTCACCGCTGTCTGGCCCTGCGCCGAAGCCGATGCAGAACGTTCGTTCAGTGCAGAAGACACATCTTCAACGCGGGTAATGTTGGTTTCAACCAGCGCCAGCGCCGATTGGGACTCCGCACGGAAATCACTGATCAGAGAATCGATCAATTGTTCTCGTTGCTCGCGGGCAATATGCCCAACCTTTCGCTCGGACGCCAAACGCTCGCGTTCAATGGAGTTGTCCTTGAACACCTCGATGCAACGAGCCATTCTGCCGATCTCATCCTGACGTTCGGTCGCTTCCACCATTACTTCGGTATCGCCATCGGCGATTTTGCGAGCGGCGGCCGACAGACGCTCCATTGGAGCGAACATGCGTCTTGTAATCCACCAGATCAGGCCGACAATCGGGATCAAACATACGAAACCGGAGATGATGCCGCCAAAGGTGATGCGATCAGCCGCTGCTGACAATTCTGTCTGGCGAACAGCTTCAACAACGCCATAAGGCGTGTTTTCAAAGCTATTGGTAGCTTCAGAGTAGCGGAAATCACTGCCGTCAAGCTGGATCATGCGATCGCCGGCAGCAATGTCGGACAACGTGTGAATTGCACTAGCGCGACCTTGACCATCCAACTGAACCAGTTGGCCTGCAGCATCAACCAGGAAAATCTGTTCGCTCTCTGCAATGCCCGAAGGGTCATTAAGGAGGCCAGCAAGGTTTTCCATGTTCGCCGAAAACGCAATCGCCCCGAAGAAGCGGTCCAGATAGAAGACCGGAGCAGCCAGAACGAGAGAGACCTTACCGTCCTCTTCTGCAACAAACCCCGAGGAATAGATCTGACCTGAGGCCAGTGTCTCGGCCTTTCCGGCGGCAAACAAGTTGCCCATCGCGATCTGAACGGGATTACCCTTGATATCGGACGCATCTACGTGGAACGCAAAGTCCTGACCTTTTTGATAGGTATAGGTGATGAACCCGTCCGGGTTTGCCAGCGCTACATCGGAGAACAGACCCTGGCCGATGACATCCTGATAAATGGGATGCACAACTTTGTGGTTGTTCACGTAGTAGTTGGATTCTGCAGGCTCAACCAACAAATGGCGCTCGTGGGCCGGATGTGGATTGTCAGCGACAAAAATCTTGCGAAGCGTTTCCTGCTGGCCTTCTTTCAGGTTCTTCCAGCCGACCATCGTCTTCATGAGACTGTCTTTGGCCTCTTCCAGAGACACAAAGAATTTCGCACTATAGAGCACCTGATCCAGTGCCAATTCTAGAATTTTTTGCTTTGCCTTGGTCGCACTCTGCAGTCCGTTATCGGCCTGCCCGTTTGCAACATCACGCGAGACCGTCGAAGTCACCGTAACAATTGCGACACACATTGTAAGTGCGCCCGCCAAGAACATAAGAGCCAATTTTGATGAAAGCCGCTTACGCATTTCGTCCCCCAATAAAGTTGAAGAGACAATACGAGATAAATCGCGAATAAAGGCTTAACTACATTTCGTCGTTATTGGTAAAATTAACGATGAATCCAAGTCAGCTCCTGCGTGTTACTACTCAGGATCTGCAAATAAACCCATCTGAGGTCCTGCCGGTCGGTCGGGAACAGCCAGTCCGAGATGACGAAACGCCATGGGAGTCAAGATTCGCCCGCGCGGCGTTCTTTGCAGGAAGCCATTTTGAATCAGATATGGCTCCACGATTTCCTCAATCGCATCTCTGGGTTCCGACAGTGCAGCGGCAATTGTTTCAATTCCAACAGGGCCACCGCCGAAATTCACGGCAATCTGGTTCAGATAGCGACGATCGAGACTGTCGAGACCCGCACTATCAACCTCCAACTGCAGCAAAGCCTTGTCTGCCAGTTTCTGGTCAACCCGTTCCGCCCCGTCGAACACTGCGAAATCCCGAACACGCCGCAACAGCCGCCCGGCAATACGGGGCGTACCACGTGAGCGCTTGGCAATTTCATGGGCACCATCTTCCGCGATACCAATCCCCATGATCGAAGCACCGCGCTTCACGATGTGCTCGAGCTCTGCAACCGTATAGAATTGCAGACGCACCGGGATTCCGAAACGGTCTCGCAACGGGGTCGTCAATAGCCCCAATCGTGTTGTTGCCGCGACCAGCGTGAATTTCGCAAGGTCAATCTTCACTGATCGGGCAGCAGGTCCTTCACCGATGATCAGATCCAGCTGGTAGTCTTCCATTGCTGGATAAAGCACTTCTTCAACCGCCGGGTTGAGCCTGTGGATCTCGTCAATGAACAAGACATCCCGCTCTTCCAGGTTTGTCAGCAAAGCGGCAAGATCACCCGCCTTGGCGATCACCGGCCCGGAAGTTGCGCGAAAGTTCACCCCGAGTTCACGCGCCATGATCTGCGCAAGCGTTGTTTTACCAAGACCCGGAGGCCCAACAAACAGGACGTGGTCAAGTGCCTCACCGCGGGCCTTTGCGGCGCCGATAAATACTTTCAGGTTGGCACGCGCCTGCGCCTGACCGACAAAATCATCGAGCACCTGCGGGCGCATCGTGCCGTCAATCTCATCGCCGCGAATTTCGGGGGCTACGATACGCGTATCATCAGACATAACTTACGGCCACAAACAACAGCACGAGAAGCAGCACGGAATAGGCCACTCTCAAGGCGTAGAACTTTCTGAACTGGCTGCGGACAAATGGATCATCGGAGTCGATCCTGCGCCCCTTGATTGCGAAAGGCCGGTCTCCGATGGATTGAGAAAACCGGTGGTCGAGATACATGATCCCACCGATGCCAAGCACAACGAAAACAATCGCAATGACCGCATATGTAAAGACAATCATCCGGCCAATTCCTTCAATCCCAAACGGATAAGCACTTCTGTCGAGGCGTCTTCACCAGCGGACTGCATCGCTTTTGCCACTGCCGCACTCGCCTGCGCCTGTGCATATCCCAAATTGGCCAGCGCGGACACTGCTTCTGCAACTGGCCTTGCGGCCACATTGTCAGCAACCGTTTGAGACACCGAGATCGTCGCCTGGTCAACACTTGCCAGGGCAGGTGCCTTGTCTTTCAATTCCGAAAGGATCCGTTCCGCAACGCGTTTGCCAACACCTTGAGCTCGCGTGATCGTTGCCTTGTCTCCAAGAGCAATGGCATTTGCAACTTCGCTTGCCTTCAATATCCCGAGAATGCCAAGAGCCACCTTGGCACCGACTCCCTGCACTGTCATCAGAATGCGAAACCATTCCCGCTCTGCTTCCACGCCAAAGCCGTATAGGCGGATCATGTCTTCGCGGACAATCGTTTCAATGAAGAGGACGGCAGCTTCCCCTGCTCTTGGCAGGCTCTGCAGAATGCGCGAGGGACAATGAACCTGATAACCGACACCATGCACATCAAGGATCACGTGATCCTCGCCATAACTGTCGATTGTGCCTTTCAGCTTTCCGATCATGCGACCCCCATTGCTGCCATTCGTGCCGCATTGCTGGCCCGGTGCTGTGCATGACAGATCGCAATTGCGAGCGCGTCGGCAGCATCATCTGAATTGAATGTGGCTTTCGGCATCAACACTTTTACCATGGCCCGAATCTGTTCCTTTTCCGCGTGGCCGGTACCGACCACGGTTTTTTTCACCAGGTTCGGAGCGTATTCCGCGACTGGCAGCCCAGCGAGCGAGGGAACTAGAAGCGCAATGCCGCGTGCCTGGCCCAGCTTCAATGTCGCGCCTGCATCCTTGTTAACAAACGTGTGTTCAACGGCGGCCTCTGCGGGATCGTGGCCGCGCACCACGTCTTGAAGTCCGTCATGAAGCTGCACAAGGCGCTCTGCCAGGCTCTTTTTGTTGTCGGACGTAACCGTGCCGGATGCAATGAAAGACAGACGGTTGCCCATCACCTCAATCATACCCCAACCAGTGCGCCGTAGACCCGGGTCAATGCCCAGCAATCGAATCGCATGTGTCATGGAACAAATCGGTAACAAAACTTCCTTGCCGACGCCACCAAAAGCGAAGATTCAGGCCGAAAACCTGTCCAAAATCCAGCAAACCACATGGCGTCGCTTTCAAATCGCACCCGCACCGAAAAATTCCAAGCGAAACGTCTAACGGCCGTGAGTTACCTGCGTTAGGGTTCTGTCCCAAATACGCGGGTGTTCATGTTTGATATTTTAAACTCATTCCCACCGGGCCTTCTGATCTTCCTCGGCCTTGTCATTTTCATCGCCGGCTGCGTTCGCGGCTTTGCAGGTTTTGGGGCTGGCATGATTTTCATTCCCATCGCGACAAGTGTCGTGCCACCTGCAACTGCCGCCGCCTGTTTCCTGTTCATTGACAGTCTTGTTACATTGCCGCTCGTGGTCAGAGCTATCAGCCGATGCGATTGGTCGACCGTTTTGCCCGCCGTTGCAGGATCAGTGATCTTTGTTCACTTTGGTGCCTGGTTGCTTGCAAGTTCCGACACTCTTTTATTGCGCTGGCTGATCTTTGCCATTGTTACCGGGCTTCTTGCGCTTCTGGTCTCAGGATGGCGGTACAGCAAAAAACCGGGCGCTGCGATCTCGTTCAGTGTTGGCGGTGTTTCCGGGGTACTTGGAGGTCTTTCCCAGGTTTCCGCTCCTCCAGTCGTTGCCTTCTGGCTGTCGAGCGCCCGGGAACCAACAATTGTCAGGGCGAATCTCATCGTCTTTTTTGCATTGGCGAGCATCGGAACGTTCATTGCGTATTATCTGAACAGCTTTTTCACCAGTCAGGTGTTTCACCTGCTGGCAATTGCAGTCCCAACCTATGGCCTTGCGATTTTTGTTGGTGCAAAAGGATTCAGCAAGGCTAAACCAGAGCTTTACCGAAAAGTCGCCTATGGATTGATTGCACTCGCGGCGCTCGTCGGAATGCCGACACTCGATCCGTTATTTCGCTAGCTTCTGCTGCCACTTGGCACATTTTTCCGACATCAAATGCTCCAGCTCGCGTTCGAATTCCTCCTTGCTGGTGTTCGCTTGCGCCAGGACACTCAGGGCCACGATTGCCGCGTCGACAGCCTCTTCGCGCACATCGGCCAATGAGTGGTTCTTGTAACCGCTGCCGGGTGCACCGGTTGCGGACAAGACCGCCTGCGCCAATTCTCCTGCTTCTTCGCAGAGTTTCAGCGCCCGCTCCTGCAGCGTTTTCGTATCGGCTTGCGTAAGTTCGAAAATGTTGAACATCAGATTGCGCTCTCTAACAAAAAACCCCGGCAAGGCCGGGGCTTTATAAAACTATGATCAAACGCGGCTCAGGAGGCCAGCGCCGCCATCGTTTCCTCGTCAACGTCGAAGTTCGAGTAGACGTTCTGAACATCGTCGTCTTCTTCGAGCATATCGATTAGCTTCATCAGCGTCTGAGCCTTGTCCGCATTGACGGGAACAAGGTTCTGCGGCTTCCAGATGATTTTGGTGGAATCAGCTTCGCCAAGTGCACCTTCAAGCGCCTTGGCAACATCGTTCAGGTCTTCAAATGCAGCGTAGATCGTATGACCGCTATCATCGGACTGGACGTCTTCGGCACCGGCTTCGATCGCCGCTTCCAGAACAGCTTCCGATTCTCCGGCCTCTACCTTGTAGACGATTTCACCAACCCGGTCGAACATGAAGGAGACCGAACCGGTTTCACCCAGAGATCCACCACATTTGGTGAAATAGGAACGCACATTGGATGCCGACCGATTGCGATTGTCAGTCAAGGCCTCGACGACAACGGCAACACCAGCAGGACCATAGCCCTCGTATCGAATTTCTTCGTAATCGTCGCTGTCGCCAGTTTGTGACTTGTTGATCGCGCGCTGGATGTTGTCCTTCGGCATGGACAGACCCTTGGCGTTCTGAACCGCAAGGCGCAGGCGCGGGTTTGTGTCGGGATCCGGGTCACCCATTTTCGCGGCGACGGTAATTTCCTTGGACAGCTTGGAGAACATCTTGGACCGGACTGCGTCCTGTCGCCCCTTGCGGTGCATGATGTTCTTGAATTTTGAATGGCCTGCCATGGCTCTTCTCGGCTCTTTGCGGATTATTTCAACGAAAAACTGCGCCGCTTATAGGCAAGTTGGCGCAGAAAATCCAGCTATCGCAACTCTACCACTGAATTTTGAAAATGTTCAGGCTTCACTAAGGCACGGAAGTGAAAGCCCCGGACAACTTCACTAAGAGTTTCCCGCAACGATCGTCTCTTTCAGAAATAGCTTCATTTCCTTAGTGTCTGAGACCCTTTGATGGGGTCTATAAGATACCCAGCCACTAGACGTCAATAACGGCAGCGTACTTGGCCAAGTCCAGTTTGAAATGACATGCGCCCCTATTATAAATTCTTGATTTCCCTCAATTAAATACAGTTCATAAGCGAGGAGGTTCTTGGAGAGGCGTAATTTTCCATTGGGTTTAGGATCTACCAAATACGCGGTGTCTTGGTTGGCTTTCAGTAGTAGATATCGTTCGGGCAACGCTTCAATTGTAATGTTTTTTGCTGTGCGACCACCATTTTCACGATCATATTGTTTAAGCCTACCGCCTGAGCGACGTTCCACGAGATGTTGCAGCTTTGAAACATTCCAGTAGACCCGATTTTGAACAAGGCCATTAGGTACAACAAGAGTATCCGGGATTTCGCCAAGCGAATGGAGTTCTAGAGCTTTGATTTTCGATTTTTCGTCAAGAATGAAACTCATTACTCGTACTTGCTCTAGTAGCCAAGTTCCTGGCACCAAAAGCGCAAAAATCAACCCAATAATCGCAATTTTGTTCCGCCGTTCCCAAACATCGAATGCGAAATAGCACACGGCAAAATACATAATGGTAGTTGGTAAAAAAAACGGCTCAGCCAACAAACTAAAGGCTGGGTTTGGGTGGAATACAGCTCCAGAACCCGCCACAAGGTCCGTTAGGAAGTAAGCAACAATAGTTAAAACGATTGCGGCAAGTGCAGCGCGCCAGAGCAGACGCTCTCGCCTAGCAACACTCTGTTTCCCAACATCGTCTGGCTCAACATGGCCCGAAAAGAACTGCAAGAGCACAGCCGACAAAAGTAACGCAGGCATTAGAAACTCAAGAACATTCCAAAAAATCAATCTAAGTCGAGCAACTTGAAGTCCACCAAGGGACCATGGTTGATTGACGAATTCCTTTGCACTGAAATTGGTGAAAGAAAAATAGAAATGGATAGCAAGTGCCGATGAAGTCAGAGAAAGAACAAACATAGTCGCTACCAAACAATTCGCAATTTTTTTATTTCTGTTGTTCACTGCGTTACTAAAAAGAAAACCGTAGGAGGGATAGAATAGCAACAATGCTAATAGGGTGAGAAAGCCTATTAGGAGTGATTTCTTGTCTGAAAACCCAACGTATATCTGTGTTGCGAGAAAACCTCCAGGCTGGATACTCACAACTAAAAGAGCAAGTGGAACAAGCACCGACAAGTATATTGGCAATCCAACGCGAAAACTACGCGCCATAATAGCAAAAATCGCTATAAATATTCCTATATGCACTCCAATCTGAAGCAATGGATTGTAATTAAGCCTTTGAAATTTAGCTCTGCAGCTTCCCGTCAAATTTTGCCAGTCAAGAAGCCCTGATGAGCACTCCCCGCCAATAATGAAGACTACAAGTGCCAGAATAACAACAGGAATTAAAATCAAACAAAATATATAAAAACCGCGACTCACTCGGCGTCCTAACTAAATTTAACCAATAACCATTACGTTTACATCAATAACAAGCAAAACTACAAAATATACAACCTAAAGATTTAACAATCAAACCAAAACGAGGGAACAACCGGCTCCAATCGCCCGCCAATTCTGACAGGCGCGATTCTTTCCGCCAACCCGGTCCGGTCATCTGTTTCTATGGCCACGCCGCTGATGGTTGCCTCTCCGGTAGCAGGTGTGAACCGCGAGCCGGGAATTTTGCGCTGGAACCGGTTCACCGGTTCTTCCTTGTCCATGCCCAACACGCTGTCATAAGCCCCGCACATGCCTGCGTCAGACATATAGGCGGTTCCGTGTTCCAGGATCTGATGATCTGCGGTCGGCACATGGGTATGCGTCCCGACGACAAGGCTCACCCGGCCGTCGAGGAAATGACCCATGGCCTGCTTTTCACTGGTTGCTTCTGCATGCATGTCAATGATGATGGCGTCAGCCACCTGACCAAGCGGGCAATCGGAAACCACCTTTTCAATGACGGCAAAGGGGTCGTCCATGGCATCCATGTAAATCCGGCCCATGACATTAGCGACCATCACCTGGGCGCCATTGCGAGCAGTATAAAGGTGCGCGCCCCTGCCCGGTGTTCCTGCCGGATAATTGACCGGACGCAGCAGACGGTCCTGCCGTTCGATATAGACCAGTGTGTCGCGTTGATCCCAAACGTGGTTGCCCGTCGTCACGACATCGGCACCAGCATCCAGAACATCCTGCAATATGGCTTCGGTGATCCCGAAACCGGAGGCGGAATTCTCACCATTTACAATCACAAAATCGAGTTGGTTGGTTTCAACCAGTTCCGGCAATTGCTCAATTACGGCATTTCGGCCGACCCGGCCGACGAGATCCCCCAGAAACAAAATACGCATAAATCCTCGCTCGGGCATTTTCGGACCGGTTAACCGAACGCCCGATATCCTTGTTCTGTTAAAATTCCATTCAATGGCTTGTCATGCTCTTCTGCAGGCACGCGGTCAACCTCCTGGATGCCGAAAGCAAGACCAATGCACGTAACCGGGCCATCCCGTTCAAGCGCCATGATGGCCTTGTCATAATGCCCTTTGCCATACCCGATCCGGTTTCCGGCCCGGTCAAAGCCCGCCAGTGGCATCAGCAACACCTGCGGGCGGAGCTCTTCAGCTTCCGAAGATGGTTCCAGCGTACCGAATCCCGCAGGAACAAGTTCCGTACCGCGTTCCAGTTGTCTGAAGATCAAATGCGGCTCCCCCACCACCGGCAGACAGAGCCGATGCCCTTTCTGGCGCAAATAGTCCATCAGCGGCCTCGGATCGATTTCGTCGCGGATCGGCCAATACCCGGAAACAACAACACCGTCCGGAATTGGCAATGCGCTGACGTGATCGACAAGCGCAAGACTTTTTTCGATCCGGTCCACTTCATTCATGGACTTGCGGCGGGCAAGCGCCTGTTTGCGAAGTGCATCTTTTTCAGCAGCGAGTGGAGAATGAGCGGTCATGAGCCCTCAGCGTAACTATCTTCGTTGGCCACATGTCACCGTTTGGCAGACCTGCCGCTGTCAGCAAGCAGGTAGGTGCAGCCGTCCGACCGTTGGAATTGCGATCCCGGGAAACCTACAAAGTAGGTGGGCGCCGTATGCAACGGACCACGGCCCAAAGCAGGGACAGCTCCCTAGGGAATGCGTAAGGCCCCGGGGATATTGTTCCTGACGTGTCGGGCAGCTGCGACTAACGCATATAGCCCCGCTCCGGCGCAATTACCAGAGCGGCAAAAATTACACCACAAGCGAATTTTTCAATTTTTATGTGTGCCAGACTGCAAATCAGGAAGGTTCACTCGTTCGCAAACTCTTGGTTAGCCCATCCGCGAGGCTTTCAATACGTGCAGCTGCCGTGTTTACGGCCCTTGAGAGTTCCTGCTCGTTTTGGCTCATATTATCGAGCGCGGCGACTTGCTGCTGCTTGGCGTTAGCAAGTTCTTCCTCCAGCGCAGAGATCTTGCGCTCAAGCCCTGACACCCGGTCCGTTGCCATGATCCCTGCCATAACGGTCAAGCGCTGATCGCCGATTTCACCAAAGGCGCCTTTCAGCTCATTGATCCAATCGTCGAATCGGGCGGCAAGGCCGGTCAGACGGTCTTCCTCACCATCATCACAGGCCATTCTGAAAGATTTGCCGTTAATCGTTACCGTGATTTGCGCCATCAGTGATCAGCCTCCGTGCGCATCGAGAACGGTACGAATGGTTTCCATGGCCGTAACCAACCGCCGGGAAACATCCTTGTTTGCGTCCTCTAGCCGGGAGGCACGCGCTTCACTTTCGTCAAGTGAGGTAGCCAACTGTGACCTGTCTTCTCCAAGTCTTTGCAAGTCGTCCTGCAGGGAATTCAGAGACCTGTCGGCATCCATCCGCCGCTGTACGGCTGTTTCCAGCTGATTGAGAGCCGACCCAAGGCGTTTAACCGCATCAGCAAGGCTGGTCTTTTCCATGCAGTCGATTTCCGCCATGTATTACGTCGTCCCGATTGTTCTTTTTGCGGCGGCCCGCCTAAACATCCCTACCGTCGACTGATGATTTGAAACTTCCGCCAAAAACGCCGGTTAAATAGAGTGTATATCTCTCTCAGTACCCAAGCGAGTAGTCGTAGGCAAAAAAGCAAATCTTTTTAATGTAGCGAGCTTAGGCGCCGCATCTTCTCTCAGTCAATGCCACCATTGGCAGAATCCTCAACTGTATAACCCCTGAAGCGCAATTTCCTTTCTCGATAACTACCGTGCAGCTTTGTTGACTCGGTGGCGGTTCCTGATATTTGTCTGGCGCCTGATCGAAATTGACGATAGTTAATTTTTGAGCAACGTACCTCAAAAAGACGCCTGACCGAGCAATCTGCTCTGGTTTAGGGGGCTCCAAAGCAAGCAACGGGAAGACAATGACCGATCTTGAAAAACACCAGCGCATGGCAAATGCGATCCGCTTTCTTGCCATCGACGCCGTGGAAAAGGCCAAATCCGGTCATCCCGGACTGCCGATGGGGGCAGCCGACATTGCCACAGTTCTCTTCACAGAGTTTTTGAAATTCGACCCAACCGCGCCGAAGTGGGCCGACCGCGACCGTTTCGTACTGTCCGCCGGTCATGGCTCCATGCTTCTTTACAGCCTGCTTTATCTTCTGGGATACGAAGACTTCAGCCTTGATGAGCTGAAGAATTTCCGTCAGATCGGATCACGCACCGCTGGTCACCCGGAATATGGCCATGGCGCTGGTATTGAAACGACGACCGGCCCGCTGGGTCAGGGTCTTGGAAACGCTGTGGGCATGGCAATTGCCGAACGCCTGCAGGCTGATCGTTTCGGTAAGGATCTTGTCGATCACTTCACATACGTTCTTGCTGGTGACGGCTGCCTTATGGAAGGCATCAGCCAGGAAGCCCTGACGATGGCCGGTCACCTGAAACTGAACAAGTTGATTGTGTTCTGGGATGACAACGGCATCTCGATTGACGGCAAGGTAGAACTTACCGACAGCACCAATCAGCAAGCCCGTTTTGCGGCTTCCGGTTGGAACACCATTGATGTTGACGGTCACGACCCGGTCGCCATTGCAGATGCTATTCGCCAGGCACAGACCAGCGACAAGCCGACTTTGATTGCAGCCAAAACCACAATTGGTTTTGGTGCCCCGACCAAGGCCGGAACTGCCAAGGTCCACGGTGCACCCCTTGGTGCAGAGGAAATCACCGGAACGCGTGACGCATTGAATTGGCCGCATGAGCCATTTGAAGTTCCGAGCGACATTCTGGACGCATGGCGCATTGCGGGTCTCCGCTCCGCGCAGGCACACAAGGACTGGCGAAAGCGCTTTGCCGAAGCAGACGCTGAAAAACGCGCTGAATTCGAGCGCCGTAACCGTGGCGACCTGCCTGCTGGTTTCACTAAAGCAATGCTGGACTACAAGAAGCAGCTTGCCGAAGACCAGCCGACCATGGCGACGCGCAAGGCTTCGGAAGCTGTCCTGAATGTCGTCAACGAAGCCGTCCCGGAAACCATCGGTGGTTCAGCTGATCTCACCGGCTCGAATAACACCAAGACACCGCAGACCCTGCCGGTGACACCTGACGACTTCTCGGGCAGATATATCCACTACGGCATCCGCGAACACGGCATGGCCGCAGCCATGAACGGTATGGCTTTGCACGGTGGTCTGGTTCCCTATTCCGGCGGCTTCCTGATTTTCTCTGATTACTGCCGCCCGTCCATCCGTCTGGCCGCTCTTATGGGACAACGTGTCATTCACGTGATGACCCACGATTCCATCGGACTTGGCGAAGACGGCCCGACCCACCAGCCAGTCGAGCATTTTGCAGCGCTTCGGGCAATTCCGAACCTGACGTTCTTCCGTCCGGCCGATGTTACCGAGACGCTTGAGTGCTGGCAGCTTTCCCTGGAAAGCAGCGATGCCCCGTCCATTCTTGCCCTCACACGTCAGAACCTGCCCTCCCAGCGCAAGTCCTATGAGGAAGAAAACCGCTGTGCCAAGGGCGCATATGTTCTGGTCGAAAGTGAAGACGACGCGGCTGTGACGCTTTTTGCTTCCGGCTCGGAAGTTGAGATCGCTGTCGACGCTCACAAGGAACTGACCGAAGCCGGCATTGCTTCCCGCGTTGTCTCAGTCCCGTCTTTTGAGCTGTTCGAAGCACAATCAGACGACTACAAGGAAGCTGTCCTCGGCACCAGCGGTGTGAAAATCGCCGTTGAAGCCGGGATCCGCATGGGTTGGGACCGCTTCATCGGCAACGACGGCATTTTTGTCGGTATGACCGGCTTTGGCGCAAGTGGGCCGTACAAAGAGCTTTATGAGCACTTCGGCATCACCAAGGACGCAGTTGTCACTGCGGTGAAAGAAAAGCTCAGCACTTAATTGAGATCAATTCCCGGCACCAAGACTTCCCCCTATGGTGCCGGGCCTTCGAGCACGATTGTGCTTTTACAGCGACCACTCTATGTGGTTTTTAAACCGGTTTAAGCCCTACGAGGCATGCCGGAGATTGCAGGAGTTGAATATGGTTACCAAAGTAGCAATCAACGGTTTTGGCCGCATCGGCCGGAATGTTCTGCGTGCCATCGTTGAATCCGGCCGCGCCGACATCGAAGTCGTGGCCATCAATGACCTCGGCCCGGTCGAGACCAACGCACACCTGCTGCGCTATGATTCAGTTCACGGTCGTTTCCCCGAGAAAGTTACCGTTGACGGCGACACAATTTCCGTTGGCGGCGGCAAGCCGATCAAAGTCACTGCGATCCGTGATCCGAAAGAGTTGCCGTGGGGCGAGCTTGGTGTTGAAGTTGCGCTGGAATGCACCGGCATCTTCACCGCAAAGGAAAAAGCTTCCTTTCATCTGGAAGCCGGCGCAAAGCGCGTTCTGGTATCCGCACCTGCCGCGGGCGCTGACAAGACCATCGTTTATGGCGTCAACCACGATGCACTGACTGCAGATGATCTCGTCGTCTCCAACGCGTCTTGCACAACCAACTGCCTGTCGCCGGTTGCCTATGTCCTCAACGAGACTGTCGGCATCGAAAAAGGCTTCATGACGACGATCCATTCGTACACAGGTGACCAGCCGACCCTGGACACCATGCACAAGGATCTCTACCGCGGCCGCGCGGCAGCAATGTCCATGATCCCGACGTCCACCGGCGCCGCAAAAGCCGTTGGCCTGGTTCTGCCGGATCTCAATGGCAAGATGGACGGTGTTGCCATCCGCGTCCCAACCCCGAACGTCTCTGTTGTTGACCTCAACTTCATCGCCAAGCGCGAGACCACTGTTGAAGAAATCAATGCAGCGATCAAGGAAGCAGCCGACGGCAAGCTGAAAGGCATCCTGGGCTACACGGAAGAGCCGCTGGTCTCCATGGACTTCAACCACGACAGCCACTCCTCTGTCTTCCACATGGACCAGACCAAGGTCATGGACGGCACATTTGTGCGCATCCTGTCCTGGTACGACAACGAATGGGGCTTCTCCAACCGCATGGCCGACACAGCCATCGCGATGGCAAAACTCATCTAAGACATAGACCGGATGATAGAACATCCTCTATGACGTTGCGGGCGGATGCGGAATTTCTGCATCCGCCTTTTCTATGTTGAACCTGATTTCTGGGGGCCTGTTTGCTCGAACTCCTCACCGTAATCTCATTGACTGTCGTGGTCGCCATTGTTCCCGGACCCGATTTCGCCGTTGTCCTTCGAAACGCCCTGATTGGTGGCCGACTGGCCGGCATCATGACCGCACTCGGCATCGCACTTGCTCTCGGTGTGCATGTGGCCTACGCGCTGGCCGGCATCGGCCTGATCGTCTCCCAGTCAATCTTTCTGTTCAATGCGTTGAAGTTGATAGGCGCGGCCTATCTGATCTTTCTGGGCGTCACCATGTATCGCACGGCATCAAAGGACATGCCTGCTGAAGGCGCTCTTGCCGGCATGCCGCCCTTGAAAGCGCTGCGCTGGGGTTTCTTCACAAATGTGACCAATCCGAAGGCGACGATGTTCGCGTTGAGCGTATTCTTGCAGGTCACGTCTCCGGCGACACCGCTCTGGACGCAGATCGGCTACGGCGTGATTATGGCAAGTGGTGTGTTCCTGTGGTTTGTGCTTGTGACTTTCTTCTTCACGCTACCTGCCGTCCGGCTTCAGTTCACCCGTGTCAAACTCTGGCTGGAACGCTCCTTTGGCGTTCTTTTAACCTTGTTCGGCATCGGCATCGCTGTCACAACCAATTCGACCCGTCCCTGACCAACTGGTGTTTCCATGTCTTTCAAAACTCTCGACGACCTAACTGATCCTGCTGGCAAACGCGCCCTGGTGCGTGTTGACCTCAACGTCCCGATGGACGGTGACCGGGTGACGGACGCAACGCGCATCGAGCGTGTTCTGCCAACCATTCGAGAACTGTCCGACAAGGGTGCAAAGGTCATTCTGCTCGCGCATTTCGGACGCCCGAAAGGAGAGCGTGTCACCTCCATGTCGCTGGCACCGGTTGCGCCTGCAGTTGCTGACCTTCTGGGAAAACCGGTTGCTTTCGCTGACGACTGCATAGGCCAATCGGGGGCTGACGCCGTTGGTGCGATGGCAAATGGTGATGTCCTCCTTCTGGAAAACACCCGCTATCACAAGGGCGAGGAAAAGAACGATCCGGAATTCGCCAAGGCATTGGCGGCCAACGGCGACATCTACGTCAACGATGCTTTCTCCGCAGCTCACCGTGCGCATGGCTCGACAGAAGGCGTCGCAAAGCTGCTGCCGGCGTATGCAGGCCGCACCATGCAGGCAGAGCTGGAAGCGCTCGGGGCCGCTCTTGGCGAACCTGTTCGCCCGGTGCTCGCTGTTGTTGGCGGTGCAAAGGTGTCTTCAAAGATCGACCTTCTGGAAAATCTCGTCTCAAGGGTCGACATGCTGGTGATTGGTGGTGGCATGGCCAATACGTTTCTGGCTGCCCAGGGCGTCAATGTCGGCAAATCACTGTGCGAGCACGATCTAGCAAGCACAGCAAAAAAGATCTTGGCTGCTGCCGACGTGGCCAATTGTGAAATTGTGCTGCCGGATGATGCAGTTGTTGCCTGGGAATTCAAGGCAGGCGCCGACAACAAAACAGTTTCACTCGACGCTGTTCCCTCGGACGCAATGATCCTGGACGCTGGAAACGCCTCCATCGAAACCGTCAAGACCAAAATAGATGCCGCCAAGACACTGGTCTGGAATGGCCCGCTCGGCGCATTTGAAATCGCTCCGTTTGATAAAGCGACCGTCGCTGCTGCCAAACACGCAGCGGAAAACACCAAGTCTGGCAAATTGAATTCAGTTGCCGGGGGTGGCGACACCGTCGCCGCGCTGAACCATGCCGGAGCTGCAGAAAGCTTTTCCTATGTCTCAACTGCTGGCGGCGCCTTCCTGGAGTGGTTGGAAGGCAAGGAGCTGCCTGGCGTGAAGGCCCTGGAAGGCTGAAATTATGCTGGTCTTGAGTCACTTTTCTTAATGACCAGTGCACGACAGAGCATGCCGCGCCAACGCGCGGCATGCTTAGGGAAAAGGATCAGGAGAAGTCGGGATGCAGCGAAGTTTTACGAATATTCTCACGGAAGAAGTTTCTGTAACCGCAGCATTCTATGAACAACTTCTCGGTCTGACACCGCAATTTTCTTCTGACTGGTTTGTCAATCTGGTAGATCCCGAGAACCCTGGCCTCGAACTGGGCATTCTCAAGCAAACCCATGAAACGGTTCCGACAAGGGCACAGCGGGCACCTGCCGGCGTGATCATTACGTTCGTCGTCGATGACTGCGATGCCGTGTATGAGCGTGCAGTGGCAGCAAACGCAAACATTGTTGAGGCTCCGCGCGAGATGCCTTATGGCCAGCGCCGCATGATTCTGAGAGATCCGGCCGGAACATTTATTGACGTCAGTTCACCTGTCTGATCATAATCAAGTTCATCATCCGAGAACGCCTGAATTAATTCGAAGTCCGAATTAATAACACTAGCAATTTTTCTTGCATGTCTTTGTATTTAAATTGATTTAGACACCCGCAGCCTCTTTCCTTGCCAAGAAATCTTGTTAGAACCACCAAGGAATGACGCAGCGCAACACCCATCACGCAGTTTGCGCTAGCGTGTTGCAAGCAATACCGACATCGGACCCCTGGGGAGACAATTGATGGCTCGTATTACCCTTCGCCAGCTTCTTGATCATGCCGCCGAAAATGACTACGGCGTTCCAGCATTCAACATCAACAATATGGAACAGGCGCTGGCAATCATGGCCGCTGCCGACAAGACCGACTCCCCGGTCATCATCCAGGCCTCCCGTGGCGCGCGCGCTTATGCCCACGACGTCATGCTGAAACACATGATGGATGCAGTCATCGAGATCTATCCGCACATTCCGGTTTGCGTGCATCTTGATCATGGCAACGCACCGCAAACCTGCATGACGGCCATTCAGGCGGGCTTTACTTCCGTGATGATGGACGGTTCCCTGGAAGCTGATGGCAAGACGCCCGCCAACTGGGATTACAACGTCGGCGTGACGAAAACTGTGACCGACATGTCTCACCTTGGCGGAATTTCCGTTGAAGGTGAACTCGGCGTCCTCGGCTCCCTTGAAACCGGTATGGGTGACAAGGAAGACGGCCACGGTGCGGAAGGCAAGCTCAGCCAGGACCAGCTTCTCACAGACCCGGAAGAAGCTGTTAAGTTCGTCCAGGAAACCAAGGTCGACGCTCTGGCGATTGCCATGGGGACAAGCCACGGAGCCTACAAGTTCACGCGCAAACCGGATGGCGACATCCTGGCCATGCATGTGATCGAGGAAATTCACCGTCGCCTGCCGAACACGCATCTGGTCATGCACGGATCGTCTTCTGTTCCCCAGGACCTGCAGGACATCATCAACCAGTATGGCGGAGAAATGCCGCAAACCTGGGGGGTGCCTGTTGCCGAAATTCAGCGCGGTATCAAAAACGGTGTTCGCAAGATTAACATCGATACGGACAATCGCATGGCCATGACTGGCCAGATCCGCCGCGTCCTGAGTGAAAACCCGGGTGAATTTGATCCGCGCAAATATCTGAAGCCGGCACGCGACGCGATGGAGAAACTATGCGTCGAGCGGTTGGAAGCCTTCAACACCGCCGGTCAGGCCGCGAAACTCAAGAAAATCGTCACGCTCGCCGACATGGCTGCACGCTATCAGGACGGCAGCCTGGACCCGAAACTCGGGTGATTATCGCTGACTGGCGATGGCAAAAATGATTCACTTTATTGAGAGAGGGGCCTTGCGTCCCTCTTTCGCCGTCTTTAGGGACAAGAAACCAAGTGTGGTGAAATTGAAATACGCATTATATGTGCTGCGACCGCTTGAGCGTATTTCAATTTCGAAAACCACACTCGAAACATAAACTTGCTGGTCACCCATTTGAATCTTAAGTTCGTTCAGAGCACGCCGCGTATTGAGACGAACTTAAGATTCGTGCGGCCAGTGACTAACATCAATCAGGATTTACGCCTTGAACCGCCCTCGCCTCTTTCTCGTGACGCCGCCGGAATTCGACACAGCCGATTTGGCAGCGAAGCTCAAACAGGCATTTGCCGGTGGTGATATCGCATGTGTCCTGATTTACATGCCAGGTGCCGGCACCAAGGAAGTCCAGGCAGCTTCAGAGATCCTGGTACCAATCATCCAGGAAGGTGGCGCAGCCGCGATCATTTACGCAGATACGCAAGCTGCCGGTCGCAGCGGCGCCGATGGCGTGCATGTCGACAGCTCTCTGGATGATGTCAAACTCGCGGTTGAGAGCTTTCAGCCTGAGAGGATTGTCGGCACCGGGGGCACCAAACTCAAACACGATTCCATGGAGTGGGCTGAAACAGGGGTCGATTACCTGTTTTTCGGCAAGCTGGATCTTGACGAAAAGGAAGGCGCCCACGCCAAGACCCTGTCCGGTGCCTCCTGGTGGGCCGAACTTTTTGAAACCCCGTGCGTCGCACTTGCCGGAAGTTCAATCGACAAGCTCGGTGAAGTCGCTGAAACGGGGGCGGATTTTGTTGCGCTCAAGGACGCAGTCTGGAAGTCTGACAAAGACACGTCTTCTATCATTCAGGAAGCCAACCAAATCCTGGATGCCCACCCCTTTCCCGAAAACGAATAAGCACCCCATGGCTGGAGCAGCACTGATGGCGAAAGAAAATCCAAGCCTTCGCGCTGCCCACTTTGCTGCGCTCATTCTAGCCGCGATCATGCTTGTTGCTCAGCCAGCAAACCTCGTCCTGGCACAAGAAACCAGCGGTGATGGGGCCCAGGCGGAAAAACCGACAAAAGACGGTGAAAGGCCACCGGTTCTGGTCGACGTCACGACTGCGGATAAAACGCTTCTGAGCATCGTCGACGCGGGTCCTCCAAAGCTGAGTGAGGGTGAAAAAGCGACGGCTGAAACAGCCTATACCGCTTTCCAGAGAGGCTGGTTTCTAACAGCACTCGGACTGGCAACCCCACTGGCCGAAAATGGCGATACCGCTGCCCAGGCATTGCTTGGTGTGCTGCATGAAGCCGGGCTTGGCATCCAGCAGGACAAGACCAAGGCCGCTGACTGGTATGGCCTGGCTGCCGGAAAAGGTGACGTTGGCTCGGCACTGCAGCTGGCTCAGCTCTATCTTTTGGGGACAGGCGTAGAGACAGACAAGAAAAAAGCTGCCGATTTCTTCGAGCAGGCGGCAGACGCCGGCAATGCTTCGGCGCTTTACAACCTTGCCCTTCTCTATCAGGAAGGCGACGGACGGCCGTTCAATGAGGTTAAAGCCCGGGAACTTCTCGTAGAAGCTGCTTCACTGAATGACGCGGAAGCGCAATACGCGCTTGGCCTATCCTATCTCGAGGCACTAAGCGGTGTAAGCGACCCCGGCCAAGGCGCTTTTTGGCTCGGCCGGGCCGCCCGACGCGGACATACATCGGCGCAAGTTTATTACGGCATTCTACGCTTTCAGGGAAAGGGCCTGGATCCAAATGAAAGCGAAGCTTCCGACTGGTTTGAACGGGCAGCCACTGCCGGCAACCCTGTTGCCATGAATAGGCTGGCACGCATTTACGCTCATGGCCGGGGCCGGGAGCAGGACTTTGCGGCGGCTGCCGGCTGGCATCTGATTGCCAGGACACTCGGGGTGGCAGACTTTTCACTGGACAGAATTGTCGAAAGCCTGGATGAAACCACCATGACCGAAGCCAGAAAACTGGCCGAGCAATATTCGGCCACATTGATGGCGCCTACGGAAAATCCGGAACAAGAATCTCCGTAAACCTTCCGATATCAGCTGCAATCGTAAGGATAATTGCCTTTTTTCCTTGAAACAGCGCGGCTTTTGTGGTGGACAGGCGCCAGCAATTTTTCGCGCGCTGGCGTCCGCTGGTTGTCGCGCTGCTTCAGATCCAAACAAATCAAGAAGTCGGTCGTTCCATGAAAATCAACGGAAACGAAATTAAGCCCGGTAACGTACTTCAGCACCAGGACACGCTGTGGGCCGTTGTGAAGGTTCAGCACGTCAAGCCCGGCAAGGGCGGTGCATTCGCTCAGGTTGAAATGAAAAACCTGCTCGACGGCCGCAAACTGAACGAGCGTTTCCGCTCAGAAGACAAGGTAGAGCGCGTTCGTCTGGAGCAGAAAGACTTCCAGTACCTTTACACGCAAGACGACATGCTGATTTTCATGGACACTGAAACCTACGAACAGCTGGAACTTCAGTCTGAATTCGTTGGTGACCGCTCGGCATTCCTGCAGGACGGTATGATGGTAACTGTTGAGCTGCACGAAGAGCGCCCAATCGGTATCACCTTGCCGCAGCATGTGACATTGGAAATCTCGGAAGCCGACGCAGTCGTCAAGGGACAGACGCAGTCGTCCTCCTACAAGCCTGCAATCATGGAAAACGGTGTGCGTGTCATGGTACCGCCCTTCATCACAGCCGGTGAGCGGATCATCGTCGACACCGGTTCTCTGGAATACGTCCGCCGCGCGGACTGATCTGTCTTCAAGACAAATTCAAATTGGCGCGCCCGGATTACAGCTGGGCAGCGCCCAACAACAAGTGATACTCAATGGCCCGCACAGCACTGCTCAACGTGATGGTTCAAGCCGCGATCAAGGCCGGTCGCAGTCTGGTCCGCGATTTTGGCGAAGTGGAAAATCTTCAGGTGTCCCGCAAAGGCCCAGGTGATTTCGTTTCTGCCGCTGATCGCCGTGCAGAAGAAATCGTGCGCGGCGACCTGACCAAGGCACGCCCGACATTCGGCCTGGTAATGGAAGAAAGCGGCGAGGTTGAAGGCAGCGACGGACAACACCGTTGGCACGTCGACCCGCTTGATGGCACAACGAATTTCCTTCATGGCATTCCGATATTCGCAACGTCCATCGCGCTCGAACGGGCTGGTGAAATCGTGGCAGGCGTCATCTACAACCCGGTCATGGACGAGCTCTACACGTCTGAACGCGGCCGCGGCGCATTCTTGAACGACCGCCGCCTTCGGGTTGCCGGCCGCAGCGAACTTCCTGATATGGTTTTCGGTACAGGCCTGCCTTTCATCGGCATGGGAGATCATGGCCGTACTTTGCGGGAACTGCGTTACGTCATGCCGGAAGTCGCTGGTATCCGTCGCGCTGGTGCTGCTGCCCTGGATCTGGCATGGACTGCATCCGGACGCCTTGACGGATACTGGGAGCGCAATCTGAACTCCTGGGACATTGCAGCTGGCCTACTCATGGTGCGTGAGGCCGGTGGTTTCGTCACCGATCTGAACGGCAAAAACAAAATGCTGGAAAGCGGTGACGTTGTAGTTGGCAATGAAGATGCCCACAAGCAATTGCTCGGATTGTTGAAGAAGGCCGAAACACCGGCCGAGAGCTGAACACCTTCTTTTGTTCAATCAGGCTGCTCGCGTGCGGATTTCGTACGCGAGTTTTCGCGCTATCCAAATTTAATTAGACCCCGGGTCGCGATATAAGGTTTCCAACCTGTCAAAAATCACGCTATCAATTCAATAAGACACGCTCATTGTCTGCAACAGGTGATTGATAGCGCAATATGGCACGTGAATTTGACCCTTATAGCCTTTCCAGTCCCAGGGCGTATCTGACATTCATGATCATCTTTCTGGTGATCGTCGCCTTCATCGCTTTCATACTCTTTCCCCAGGTCTCGATCGCCTTCATGAGCAATCCCGGCCTGAACGGTCTGATTGTCCTTGTTGGTTTGTTCGGCGTCCTGCTTTTGTTCGGCCGGGTCATAAGGCTGTTTCCGGAAATATCCTGGGTCAACAGTTTCCGGATGGGCGATCCGGCCTTGGATACGCGGTCGCCTGTACTTTTGGCCCCGATGGCCGCTCTCCTTGGCAACAAGGCCGGCGACATGGCGCTGACACCGACGACGGCACGGTCAATCCTGGATTCCATCGGCATGCGGCTCGAGGAATCGCGTGAGATTTCACGCTACCTGACCGGGCTACTGGTTTTCCTCGGACTGCTCGGCACCTTCTGGGGTCTGTTGCAGACCGTAAGCTCTGTTGGCGCGACCATCCAGTCGCTCGATGTCGGATCTGGTGATGCGAACGTCATCTTTGAAGATCTCAAAGCCGGCCTGGAAGCGCCACTATCTGGCATGGGCACTGCGTTTTCATCCTCACTGTTCGGTCTGACGGGGTCACTGGTACTCGGATTTCTTGATCTTCAAGCAGGCCAAGCTCAGAACCGATTCTACACCGAACTTGAAGACTGGCTTTCTACCGTGACGGATATTGATCCGGAGGATGGCGCATTCGCCACTTCAAGTGCACCGGGTGTTGAACAAATTCAGGCCTCAATTCAGTCGCTACAAAAGAGTATTGAAGAAGGGGGAAGCAAGAACGCCTCCCAGGCGATGGCCAGTCTGGCGGAAGGTATTCAGGGTCTCGTCAAACATGTCCGGTCCGAGCAGCAGATGATGCGCGACTGGGCAGAATCGCAAGGCGAGCAGCAGAAGAAGATAGAGACGCTTTTGACCTCGATTGCCTCCGCCTTCGACCGGGCGAAGGAGTAAGAATATGGCCGCAGGACTTCGTGGCCGCCGCCGTGCTCAGTCTACGGATTATTGGCCTGGCTTTGTCGATGCCATGGCAACCCTTTTGCTCGTCATCATTTTTCTCTTGTCGATCTTCATGATCGCCCAGTTCTTCCTGTCGCAGCAGCTCTCGGGCCGTGACACCGTCTTGAACAGGCTGAATGCACAAATCAGCGAATTGACGGAACTGCTTGCACTTGAGCGCGGCAGTTCAGGGGAATTGGAGGACACTATTCTCGGCCTGCAAGCCAGCTTGAGTGATGCGGAAGCCGAACAAAACCGCTTGCTTGGGCTGCTGGACAGCAGCTCCGGTGCGGCCGACATTGCAGGCGGCAAGGCGGCCCGATTGGAAAACCTGTTGGATGATGAACGCCAGGTCAGCCAGCAAGCGTTAGCCCAGGTCGAACTTCTCAACCAGCAGATCGCTGCATTGCGCCGTCAGATTGCGGCTGCAAACGCTGCGCTGGACGCTTCTGAGGCCAAGGAATCTGAAAGCCAGGCGAAAATTGCCAGTCTTGGCAAGCGCTTGAATGCTGCCCTTGTGCAACGCGTCCAGGAACTATCCAGGTATCGTTCCGACTTCTTCGGTCGGCTCCGGGAAATCCTGTCACAGCGTTCCGACATTTCCGTCGTCGGCGACCGCTTCGTATTTCAGTCCGAGGTTCTTTTCGATTCCGGCAAGGAAGACATCAACCCTGACGGTCGACAGGAACTGGACAAACTCGCCGACGCCATTATTGAACTCAGCGCCCAGATTCCCGATGAAATCAATTGGGTCCTGCGTGTGGATGGCCACACCGACGCCCGCCCGTTGTCAGGCACGGGGCGTTTGCGCAACAACTGGGAACTGTCCGCAGCACGCGCAATTTCAGTGGTTCGATATCTGATTGAAAGAGGTGTGGACCCCAAGAGGCTTGTCGCTGCCGGTTTCGGTGAATTCCAGCCACTGGAAGAGGGTGAAACTCCCGAAGTATTGGCCAAGAACCGCCGGATCGAGCTCAAACTGACAGAGCGATAGAACGGCGTTCTTCGCAAAATTCCGGCAAGAATGGCAAGTTGCGGCTGGTCCCTTGTCAAACCGGCCAGGCAAAGCGTTAAGCCTTTACGGCCTGTTGAGTATCCCACTGATAGTAGCGTCAAGCTGCTCCAGCAGTAGGGGCATTTCACCGGAGATCCGACTGTCGTGAACACCCGCCACCACCCCGAAAACGCCTGCTGCGAGAAATGCGATTTCTAGAGTGGGCAGATTTTGAAATCGATTCGAGGCACGCAGCTCTTCTTCCAATAAAGTCTCAATCACCCCAAGTAGTTTCGCGCGCGCGACATTGGTCATCTCCGATCTGCCCTTGCCAGAAAACAAGAAGGCATGCCCTGGCGATGTCATGGCCCGCAAGATTTCGGGTAGGCAGCCAAAGCGCCCGTCAGCGTCGAGACTGCGTGTTCTTGGCGCTGCCTTCAGCTCTTCCTTGAGAAAACGAAACCCATAATCCAGCAGCTCGACCTTGCTCGCGAAATGTAAGTAAAAGGTCGAGCGCGCAACATCTGCTGCGTCGCAGATGTGCCGCACCGAGATATCCTCCCACGCATGCTCTTGTAACAATTGCACCATCGCAAACGTCAATTGCGCGCGGGTTTTTCGGCTACGTCTGTCCATTGTTCCGTCTCGTATTGGACAGACCACTGCAGGTCTGTCCATCAACTCCCTCTCCCCTGACATGCCCTCAGATTGAAAACATGCCAGAACCGCCGATATGGACAGTGCAACAGTAATGGACATCTGTCCAGAAAATCGGAAGAACCTCATGCCACCAAAGTCAGTCTGGCGTCTGTCGGCGCAAAATCTTTCGCGCGTTTATCAATGCGGTTCTGGAAGGGTCAAAGCTCTGGATGATGTTTCACTCGACATCAACAAAGGTGAATTTATTGCCGTGACGGGCCGCTCGGGCAGTGGCAAGACGACACTCATCAACATGCTGGCCGGTCTCGACCGGGCGAGCGAAGGCACAATCCAGACCGCTGACGGAACCAAAATCAACAAGCTTGACGAAGAAGAGCTGGCACGATGGCGCGGGCGCAACGTAGGCATCGTGTTTCAGTTCTACCAGCTCCTGCCATCACTCACGGTGCTCGAAAACACGTTGTTACCAATGGACCTTTGTGGCGTGCACCCGAAGGTCGGGCGCCGTGATCACGCCATGTCGTTACTGAACGATCTTGGCATCAACGAACATGCAAGCAAGCTGCCTCGCGACCTCTCCGGCGGTCAGCAACAGCGAGCCGCCATTGCCCGAGCGCTGGTCAACGATCCGGATGTGGTCTTCGCCGACGAACCCACAGGCAACCTTGACAGCACCACAGCCATGGCAGTGATGGAGCTTTTCGCAGCACAGGCAGCCAAGGGTAAAGCTGTCATCATGGTCACACATGATCTTGACCTCGCACCCTACTTTTCCCGCATCATTACACTGGGCGACGGCAGGATCGTTGCCGAGAAGGCAAAAGCGGCATGACCCTTCCCCCCCGCTGGATCAAACTATATCGTGACTTTCAGGCTCAGGGTGATCGTCTCGCGCCTGTCGTCCTGGCCATGATCTTTGGCCAAGTCTGCGTTATCGCTATCACGGGTAGCTACGCCACGCTGACCCGAGACATCTCCCGCGCCTACACGCAAACCAAGCCTGCCTCTGGTATCCTCGATATCGGGGCCGTGGATAATGCACTGGTCGACCGCGTTCGCGCCATGGAAGATGTTAAAGACGCCGAAGCGCTCACAATCATCCACACACGCACACGCAAGCCCAATGGTTCTTTCGGACGCGGACTGCTCTTTGTCTCGCGATCTCCTGAGAACCAGCGCATCGGTCGACAGCAAGTTGAGCAAACCTTCCCGGTTGACGGCCCCTCTGTGCGACTGGAGCGACGTTCAGTTGCCGTGGCCGAAACGGAGATCGGGGGATCGGTCACCTTCGATCTTCCAGACATTGGCTTCACTGACCTTGCCGTGGCAGGTACCGTCTTCGATCCCGCACTCGCACCTGCCGATCAGGAACAGGCTATCTACGCCTATATGGACACGGACACATGGTTCGCACTGGGTGGTGGCCCCCTGGAAATGCTCGAGGTACGCGTTGCCGGCGATGTTACCGATCAACAGCATGTGGACACCACACTGACCCGTGTCGCACAACAGCTGCGCGAGACAGGCAGCACTGTGCATCTCGTTCGTATTCCGCAGGCTGAAACTCACCCGCACCAGAACCAGATGACAACAGTATTGATGTTCTTTCTGGGATTTGGAACGATCGCGTTCCTCCTTTCGGCCTTCCTCATCTCTGTCTCCATCGAGGGGCTCATGGTTCAGCAGATCCGCCAGATCGGCGTAATGAAAGCCATTGGTGCCCGGGCGTCTCAAATCCGCATGCTTTACCTGATCGGCGTAGCGCTGCTTGGACTTGCCGCACTCGTTGTCGCACTTCCTGTCGGCCAACAGATCGGCGCACTTTTATCAAAGGTCGTGTCCAGCCTTCTCAATTTTGACCTGACAACGACAACGCCGCCGGTTTCTCTTCTGATTTTCTGGATCACCACGGGCATGGCAGTGCCGGTACTATTTGCCCTGCGCCCACTCACGCGCGCCGCAAACCTGCCGGTGATCGCCGCCATCAATGATCAGGGCATCAACGCACCACGACCTTTGCCAAAATTCATTGCCAGGTTGACCGGATCTGGCGTCGGACGTCTCGCAGTCGATGGTTTGAACAGGAATGTCGCTCGCTCCCTGCTGATCATCGGGCTTCTGGCCTCCGCCGGTGCGGTTACGCTCACAGCGCGAAATGTTTCGGCAAGCTTTGAGACTTCCATCACCATTGCAGCCGAGGAACGCAAACACGACCTGGATGTCCGCCTGACTGTGCCCGTTGATCGCGCTGCCGCTTTGAAAATCGCAAGAGAACTCGGTGCGGAATTGCGCGACTTGCCTCTCGTTCTGGAGGCCGCACCAGCGCGGGACGACGGGCTTGCGGTCGTGCGTACCTATCCCGATGGTGGCCATGGTGCTCTCACGGTGTTGGCGCTGGAGAACTTTGCAAGCCTCGCCCATCTGGTGCCACTCGTAGGACATCTGGATGCAGGCCCCATGACCGGGATTATTCTTAACCAGTCAGCACACCGGCTTTTGGGCAATCCAGTTGTGGGAGATGAAGTCTCGCTCTCGCTTGATGGGAAATTGCTTCTGCTGCCGCTCACAGCTGTAGTACGCGAGTACATGAGCCCAGCCAGAGCGTATGTTGCAGCTGCCGATCTCAAGGATCAGGTCGGCTTCGAAGGCACCAACTCCCTGAGGTTCGTCGCGCCTGGTGGAAACCATTACCTGACGGATATCGAAATGCGCCTGGAGTTGCTCGGTTCGGGCGTCAAATCCACCTTCGATGAAAACCAGATGGCGGAAGCCGTCTCTGGGCACATCAACATATTCATCGTGATACTCACATCACTCGGAATAATGATCGCGGTAGTCGGGTTTGCGGGCCTCACGGCTGCACAGGGCATTTCTGTCACCGAACGTCGCCGTGAATTCGGCGTAATACGGGCAATAGGGGCAAGGCGCGGCCAAATCCTCAGCATGCTGCTTTGTGAAGGGCTGTCATACTGGTTCGTTGCCCTTGTGCTCGCCGTTCTGCTCAGCATGCCATTGTCGTTGCTTATCGACGGGTTGATCGGTCGCATGACATTTGGAATGCCGCTGCCATTCACCCTCGACGGACTTGCATTCCTCTTATGGGCAGGCGTTTCGCTCGCCGGCACTCTTCTCGCTTCAACTCCGCCCGGGATCGCTGCAGTACGCGCTTCTGTCACAACTTCACTTGCCCACCAATAAAGGATCACACCAATGACCAAGCCGGCAAAATCAAACAACGTACTCTGGATCGCTCTCGCACTCGGCGTTGTCGCTCTTTGCGTCACACCGTTTTTCATGGACGTCGGCAACACCGCAGACTTCATTCGGCGCCTGCACGGGAACTGAAACGTTCAATTGAAAATTCAGAGGAGTTTTTTCTGTAGTTTGGTTTTGCATTCTTGACATTTGGCTCTGTTCGAGGCGCGATCAGGACATGCAAATTCTGAAAAATCACTGGCAACTCATTTCCGCAACCCTTCTGATATTCCTTGCCTGGAACACACCGATCGTTCTCCCCCTCAAGTTCCTGATCGTGTTCATGCATGAACTCGCCCACGGATTGGCTGCGCTTATTACCGGAGGATCAATTGTCGAAATTTCACTGTCTCCCCAGCAAGGCGGCTATGCAATAACACGCGGCGGGAGCCGCTTTCTGATCCTGTCAGCTGGCTATATCGGGTCGCTTCTCATCGGCGCGACGCTTCTTCTGGTAGCCCTGCACACCAAATGGGATCGGGCTGTACTAGGAGCGTTCGGCGTCGTCATGCTTCTGGTGACAGCCTTTTATGTCCGCAGCCTGTTTCCATTGATATTCTGTATCGTCACCGGTGTCGGGCTGCTCGCGATCGCACGTTATCTGGATCGGGCGGTAAGCGACATGGTGCTTCGCATCATTGGACTGACAAGCCTGATTTACGTGCCCTACGACATCTTCGACGATACGATTGCGCGGTCCGGACAACGCTCAGATGCCTACATGCTTGCTGAAGAATTCGGTGGCCCGACAATATTCTGGGGAGGCTTGTGGCTGATCCTGAGCCTCGCGGTTATCGCCATGTGTTTGAGGTACGGCATTGGGCAATCCACCAACTTCAAGTTCGGCAAGGCAGCACGGGAATAGACGTTCTGGTCCCGGCTACGGCAGCCGTGCTCGGTCGATGAACTTGCGCAAGGCAAACCGTGACCGCACAACGCGCACGCCAGCCACTTTCATCAGTTTGGCCTGCAGGAAGGTTTCGAATTCCTCAAGGCTTTCGACGGCGACTTCCAGCAGAAAATCCTGTGCACCCGTCATCAATGACCCGGTGACCACTTCCTCAAACAGGGCAACCTGATTCTGGAACTTCTGTATCTCTTCAGTGTCCTGACGCTCCAACTCAACCGACACGAAAGCCGTAATTCCGTATCCGGCGGTCTTGCGATCGATGGATGCGCCATATCCGGAGATCAGCCCACTTTCTTCAAGCCGCTGAAGTCGCCGTTTGCAGGGTGTCGGTGACAAGCCCACATGATCTGCCAACTGCACGACCGACATGCGTCCGTCCTCACACAAGGCACGAAGCATCTTCCGGTCAACATCATCTGTAGTGATTGTCACTCAAATATCCCTATTTGCTGAGTGAAACTCTCTATATTTGTCATGTTTAGGCTCCTCTACGCGATTTTTCAACCAGCCTCAAAAGGTACACTCAGGCAAAGGTCGCGTTTCTGGAGGAGGACAAGGATCCCATGCCGCTCAAACTTATCGATGAGACCACGCCCGATGGTCATGAACGTCTTCTCTTTGCTGAAGATGAAGCGAGCGGATTACGTGCCTATATCTGCATTCATTCCACGGCTTACGGCCCTGCTGCGGGCGGTTGCCGCATGTGGAATTATGCGAGTAAGGATGATGCACGTCACGACGTTTTGCGCCTGGCAAATGGAATGACAAGCAAAAATGCGATGGCAGGCCTCAGTCTGGGCGGCGGCAAATCGGTCATCATCGGCGACGCCGCAAAAGATAAATCCGAAGGCCTGTTCCGCGCATTCGGCGAAGCCGTGCACAGCCTTGCAGGAAGTTACTACACCGCAGAAGACGTCGGCATCTCGCCTGCGGATATGGCAATCGTCGCTCGTGAAACGCCTTATGCTGTCGGGCTGGAAGGCGGAGACCACGGCAGCGGAGATCCTTCTCCTTTTACTGCCGAAGGCGTCTTCCAGTGCATGAAGGCAGGCATCGAGGAACTGACTGGCAACAGCGACTTGAGCAACCAGCGTGTTCTGGTTCAAGGGCTTGGGCATGTTGGCATGTCACTCGCGGAAAAACTTCACGCAGCAGGGGCACGTTTGCTCGTCTCCGACATCAATGAGGCTGCTCTTGGGCGAGCGCGGGTTCACCTCGATGCGGAAGTCTGCCCGGTTGACGCTGTCTTCGAAACGGAAATGGATATTTTTGCGCCATGTGCCCTTGGCGGCGTCCTGACCCGGGAAACCGCGCAGAAGCTAACCGCAAAACTGGTCTGCGGCGCAGCCAACAATCAACTTGCCACTGCCGAAATTGCAGAAGTCCTGCGCGCGCGCGACATTCAGTATCTGCCTGATTATGTGGTCAATGCAGGCGGGATAATCTCGGTTGCCGGTGAAATCCACAAAGCTGGACCTAAATACCGGGAAGAGCGACTTGCGGGCGTTGCCCTGCGCGTACGCGAGGTTCTCGCGCATAGCCTTCAGTCAGGCAAAACCACAACCATGGTTGCTGACGAGATGGTTGAGGGTATCCTTTCACGGGCGATCGTGAACCAGAAAGGTGCAGCATGACCAGTGATATCAGGCCGCTATCCCTGAATGTTCCAGAACCCGGATGCCGCCCCGGAGACACCCCGGACTTTTCCGACTTTGAAATACCCCGTGCCGGATTGGTACCCCGTCCAGCTGTTAATGTTGACCCTGACGAGATCCGCGACATGGCATTTTCCATCGTCCGCGTCTTGAACAAAAAGGGTGAAGCGGTGGGTGAATGGGCTGACTCCCTCACCAATGATGAACTTCGTGTGGGGCTGCGCCACATGATGACCCTTCGTACGTTCGACATCCGCATGATGAATGCCCAGCGCCAGGGTAAAACCAGTTTCTACATGCAACATCTCGGTGAGGAGGCTGTGAGTTGTGCCTTCAGCCGGGCAATGCAGCCTGGGGACATGAATTTTCCCACCTATCGGCAGGCAGGTCTGTTGATCGCACGTGACTATCCGATGCTCACGATGATGAACCAGATCTATTCCAACGCAGAAGATCCGCTTCATGGGCGTCAGTTGCCGATCATGTATTCGTCGAAGGAGCATGGTTTTTTCTCCATTTCAGGAAATCTCGGCACCCAGTTTGTCCAAGCTGTTGGCTGGGCGATGGCGTCCGCCATTTCCGGTGACACCAAGATCGCAGCGGGCTGGATCGGCGACGGCTCTACAGCTGAAAGCGACTTTCACGCCGCGATGGTCTTTGCGTCGACCTACAAGGCACCGGTGGTTTTGAACATCGTCAATAACCAATGGGCCATTTCTACGTTCCAGGGCATTGCCCGCGGCGGCGTGGGCACCTTTGCAGCCCGAGGACATGGCTTCGGCATCGCCTCGATACGTGTGGATGGAAATGATTATCTGGCAGTCCATGCCGTAGCCAAATGGGCCTGTGAACGTGCCCGATTGGGCTTCGGACCAACACTTATCGAGCATGTTACTTATCGCGCTGGTGGTCATTCCACGTCCGACGATCCGTCAGCCTATCGATCCAAGAGCGAGGCAGCGGCCTGGCCATTGGGCGATCCGCTTGAGCGCTTGAAGCAACACCTCATCACCATCGGAGAATGGAGCGAGGAACGCCACAAACAGGCTGAAGCGGAGATCCACGACGAAGTTGTCTCCCTTCAGAAAACCGCGGAAGCGGTTGGCACATTGGCGGTTGGCAAGACGCCAAGCCCGCGCGACATGTTTGAAGGCGTTTATGAAACCATGCCGCCACATCTCGTCAAGCAACGCCAGGAAGCGGGATTCTGATATGGCACAGATGACCATGATCGAAGCCATTCGAGAGGCTCATGATGTCGCGATGGCAGCCGACAAACGCGTTGTCGTTTACGGTGAAGACGTCGGCTATTTCGGCGGCGTATTCCGCTGCACTGCCGGACTGCAGGAAAAATTTGGTAAATCCCGCTGTTTTGACACGCCGATCAACGAGGCCGGCATCGTCGGCACTGCAATTGGCATGGCCGCCTACGGGCTAAAACCGGTTATCGAGATTCAGTTCGCCGATTATGTCTACCCGGCCTACGACCAGATCGTTTCTGAAGCTGCCCGCCTGCGGCACCGCTCGAATGCGGATTTCACGTGCCCGATCGTGATCCGCATGCCGACCGGTGGCGGAATTTTCGGTGGTCAGACCCACAGCCAGAGCCCGGAAGCCCTGTTCACGCACGTGTCGGGTCTGAAAGTGGTGATGCCGTCCAATCCAAAAGATGCCAAAGGATTGTTGCTCGCTGCTATCGAAGATCCTGATCCTGTTATCTTTTTGGAACCGAAGCGGCTTTATAACGGCCCCTTTGACGGCCACCACGACAGACCGATCGTTTCCTGGAAAAAACATCCGCTGGGGGACGTTCCGGACGGCGATGATTTAGTTCCTCTCGGCAAGGCTGCAGTCCGAAGGGTAGGTGCAGACGTCACCGTTTTGGCCTATGGCACAATGGTCTATGTGGCCGAAGCAGCGGTCCAGGAAACAGGTGTTGACGCCGAGATCCTCGATTTGCGAACTCTAATGCCATTGGATCTTGAGGCCATTGTAGCGTCCGTCAAGAAAACCGGTCGGTGCGTTATCGTGCACGAGGCAACCCGCACGTCCGGATTCGGTGCCGAACTCATGTCGCTCGTGCAGGAAGCTTGTTTTTATCACCTCGAAGCGCCGATGATCCGGGTCACAGGTTGGGACACACCTTACCCACATGCGCAGGAATGGGAATATTTCCCCGGCCCTGGACGCGTAGGCGAAGCGTTTAAAAAAGTCATGGAGGACTGATCCATGGGTGTTTTTGCAATTCACCTGCCGGACGTTGGCGAAGGCATCGCAGAGGCCGAATTGATTGAGTGGCACGTGAAGCCCGGTGATCTTGTTCGTGAAGACGATATCCTGGCCGCAGTCATGACGGACAAGGCGGCAGTAGAAGTGCCCTCGTCCGCTGAAGGTAAAGTGCTGGAACTGGGCGGCGAGATCGGTGAGATGATCCCGGTCGGGTCCGTGTTGATCCGCATCGAAGTCGCCGGAGACGGCAACGAAACCGAAGGGTCCGGCCAATCAAGCCGCGAGGAAGTTGCTTCAGAAGAAGAAACCAAACCTGCCCCTCAGGAACCAGAAAATAAGACGCAAGACCCTGCGTCGGCGCAACCGAAAAACGAAGCAGCCAATTTGGCTAACGCCGCACCTAGCGTTCCACGCGCCAGTGGAACCAAGCCTTTGGCTGCCCCATCCGTACGCGCCCGGGCACGCGAAGAAGGTGTCGATCTGAGGCAGGTACCCGGTAGCAGTCCGGCGGGTCGGATCAGCCATGCTGATCTGGACAATTGGATCGCCTCAGGCGGCATCCAGCAGGGTGGCGTTACCCGGACCCAGAACACTGGAGTTGAAGAAATTCGGGTCATCGGCATGCGCCGCAAGATCGCTGAAAAAATGGCGCTCTCAAAACGGCAGATCCCGCATATTACCATTGTCGAAGAAGTGGAAATGTCGGCGCTCGAGGACTTGCGTGCTGCCCTTAACGCAAAACACAAGGGCGAACGCGCCAAGTTGACGATCTTGCCTTTTCTCATGCGCGCAATCGTTGAAGCTGTTCGCGAACAACCGGACCTGAATGCAAGATATGATGACGAAGCAGGCGTAATTTATCGACATGGCGGTGTCCACATCGGTATCGCAACACAGACACCAGCCGGATTGAACGTACCGGTGGTTCATCACGCCGAAGCCGGAAACCTATGGGAAAACGCGGGCGAAGTCGTACGTCTGGCCGACGCTGCCCGCGAAGGCACGATCAAGCGTGACGAACTGAATGGTGGCACAATAACCATCACATCTCTCGGATCTCTTGGGGCCATCGCAACCACACCCATCATCAATCATCCTGAAGTGGCGATTGTCGGTGTGAACAAGATGCAGATCAGGCCCATCTGGGATGGTCAGCAGTTCCAGCCGAAAAAAATGATGAACATCTCCTGCTCCTTCGACCACCGGGTTATCGACGGCTGGGATGCAGCCGTCTTCGTGCAGAAACTCAAAACCTTGCTGGAAACCCCGGCCATGCTGTTTGTCGAGGGATAGGGACAAATGACTGATATCAAATGCAAGCTTTTGATCATCGGCGCTGGCCCCGGCGGCTATGTCTGCGCAATCAGGGCCGGGCAACTTGGCATCGACACGGTGGTGATCGATGAAGGCAAGCCAGGTGGCACATGCCTGAACGTCGGCTGCATTCCGTCGAAGGCGTTGATCCATGCAGCCGATGAGTTCCACAAGATTAAACACGCCTCTGATGGGCCTTTGGGCATCTCCGTCGACGCACCTTCGATAGATCTTGCAAAAACCATTGCCTGGAAAGACGGGCTGGTGCAACGCCTCAACACAGGCGTTGCAGGTTTGATGAAAAAAGCCAAGGCACGCTTTGTCAGTGGGCGAGCCCGTTTCCTCGACGGAAAAACGGTGCAGGTGAAGAATGATGATGATACTTACAGCATTCGGGCCGAACATATTGTGGTTGCGACGGGATCTGCGCCGGTCGAGTTACCGTTTTTGCCCTTTGGCGGGCCGGTACTTTCATCGACTGAAGCCCTGAATCTCACCGACATCCCCAAGAGCATCGCTGTGGTCGGAGGCGGTTACATCGGGCTGGAACTGGGAACCGTGTTTGCCAAGCTCGGCACCAAGGTGACCATTGTTGAGGCAGAAGATCGTATCCTGCCTCTATATGACAAGGCACTGACAGGACCGGTCGCCAAGCGATTGGATGATCTGGACGTCACTGTCATGGCAGGCGTTAGGGCTCAGGGATATGAAAACGGAAAACTGAAAACAGATCAGGGTGATATTGCCGCCGAAAAGGTGCTCGTAACTGTCGGCCGCCGTCCGCGCACAATTGGTATCGGCATCGACGAACTGGCACTGACACTGGATGGGCCCTTCATCAAGATCGACAAGACATGTCAGACGTCGATGCGGGGTATCTATGCAATCGGTGATGTGACCGGAGAACCAATGCTGGCGCACCGGGCGATGGCACAGGGTGAGATGGTAGCCGAACACATTGCAGGTCTTTCGGTCGAGTGGGACAAGAATGCCATCCCTGCTGTCTGTTTCACAGATCCTGAAGTGGTGACCTGCGGCGCACTGCCCGATGAGGTTGAGGGTTCAAAAACAAGCGAGTTTCCGTTCCAGGCCAATGGTCGCGCCATGACGACCGAGCGGGAAGATGGTTTCATTCGCGTTGTCTGGCGGGAAAGCGATCATGCTGTTCTCGGCATACAGGCGGTTGGTGCCGGCATTTCGGAAATGTCTGCCGCGTTTTCACTTGCCATTGAGATGGGTGCCCGTCTGGAAGACATCGGTTCGACAATCCATGCGCATCCAACCCAATCGGAAGGACTCCAGGAAGCCTGCCTGCGCGCATTGGGCCACGCGCTGCATATTTGACCGAAGCAGCTTCCGGTCAGACTTAATGTACCAACAAAAAAGCCGCCAGCTTAGACAAGCGGGCGGCTTTCGATTTCACGAGAAGAATAACCTTACTTGTTTTCGGTTTCCTCGACAGCGACTTCACCAGCTTCATCGCTGCTGTCATCACTTTCGACTTCGGCAGCTTCATCACTGCCTTCCTCACCGCTGACTTCGGTAGCTTCTTCGCCGCTTTCCTCACCGCTGAGTTCAACAACTTCTTCGTTGTTTTCTTCAACGTTGACTTCGGCAACTTCTTCGCTGATTTCCTCAACGTCGACTTCGTCAGATTCTTCGCTGCTGTCTTCAACAGGCATCAGCGTTTGTACAGGTTCACCGGCCACTGGCTGAGGTGCGTTCTTCGCAGCTTTCTCAACTTCCATATCCAGTTCCAGCTGGCTGCTGAGACCAAGGGTCACCGGATCGGACGGTGTCAGGTTGGCTGAATTCCAGTGAGTACGGTCACGGATCGCCGCAATCGTCGGCTTGGTCGTTCCGACCAGACGAATGATCTGCGCATCCTTGAGTTCAGGATGGTTGCGTACCAACCACAAAATGGCGTTCGGCCGATCCTGCCTGCGGGAAACCGGCGTATAGCGAGGCCCCCTGCGCTTGGTTTCCGGCACAACAACCTTGGAACCTTGCAGCTTCAAAACGTAGTTCGGATTGGTCTGCGCTTTCTCGACTTCTTCACGCGACAACTGGCCGGTCAGAATGGGATCAAGCCCCTTGATTCCCTGCGCAGCTTCGCCGTCTGCAATCGCCTTCACTTCAAGCGGGTGAAGTTTGCAGAAAGAGGCGATCTGAGTGAAGCTCAGCGCGGTGTTGTCCACGAGCCAGACAGCGGTTGCCTTTGGCATAAGCGGCGTATTCGCCATCGGATAAATTCCTCTTGTCTGCTCCCTCGCCGGGCAGGGCGAAAAAGCGATTTTCCATCTCTATTTAATGGGAATTGACGCGAATATAATCTGAACGCATCGGAAAGGCAAATGGAGTTATTTGTCCTCATTTTGCCTTTCCAACACGCATCTGTCACCCATCCATCGTCAGGACGATTTTGCCGATGTGACCAGAACTTTCCATCCGCCGATGAGCATCTGCTGCCTTGGCAAACGGGAATGTTGAATCCATGATCGGCTTTACTTTTCCTGCCTCGATCAGTGGCCAGACCTTTGTCTCAAGATTTTTTGCAATCTCTGTCTTGAAAGCGTCAGTGCGCGGCCGCAGCGTCGTCCCGGTATGGGTCAGGCGTTTGACCATCAGCCGGGAAAAATTCACGTTTTCCGAGATCCCGTTCAAGGTAGCGATCTGGCAGATCCGCCCCTCAATGGCCGCAGCTTTCCAATTGCGTTCAACATAGTCTCCCCCAACCATGTCGAGGATCACATCAACGCCCTCGCCGCCCGTGGCCTCCAGGACTGCCTTTTCAAACGCCTGTTCACGGTAATTGATCGCGTGATCTGCACCCAGCTTGCGAACGGCCTCGGCTTTTTCCTCAGATCCAACTGTCGTAAAGACCTCCGCGCCAAAGGCTTTAGCCAACTGGATCGCCGTTGTCCCGATTCCGGACGTTCCTCCATGAACCAGAAAACGCTCGCCAGCAGATAATCCGCATCTGTCGAATACGTTTGTCCAGACCGTAAAGAATGTTTCGGGAAGTGCTGCGGCTTCCACCATCGTCAACGACTTGGGAATTGGAAGGGCATGCCCTTCTGAAACCTTGCAGAAAGTTGCATATCCGCCGCCGGGCGCGAGCGCTGTAACCTTGCTTCCGATCGGGTAGCGTTGAACCTTGTCTCCGCATGCAACCACTTCTCCGGCCACCTCAAGACCCGGAAGGTCGGAGGCTCCCTTTGGTGGAGGATAGGCGCCTTTGCGCTGCAGGACGTCCGGCCGGTTTACACCCGCTGCGACGACCCGGATCAGAATTTCTCCGTCCGCCAACGTCGGCAACGGCCGCTCTTCAAGCTTCAGAACCTCAGGTCCACCAGGTTCTGAAATCGCAATTGCGGACATTAAATCCGGCAAATTTTGCATCGAGGCCGTTCCTTTTGCTTCATTATGGGACTGGATAGGCAATTTGGGCCTGGCTTATGGTAAATTCGACAGGACAGTATTTGAAAGAAATCGAAACACGCAAACGTTCCATCGCACAAATGCGTTACACGCTCCTGGGAATGAAACAATGAGCCTATTTGATGAGGATGTCCCCAAAAAATCCAAACCGGGTACAATTACCGTAGGGGAAGATATTTCAAGTTTGTCGGAGTCGGATCTGGCTGAGCGTATTGAGGCCCTTGGGGATGAAATTAACCGTACGCGGAAGGAACTCGAGCAACGTGGTACTATTCGCGATGCTGCCAACTCTATTTTTTCAAAATAGCACTGTAACAAGTAACAGAAATTCCAAGATACTGCTTTTTCAAAGGATCATTTAAGGTAAACCAGATAGGTAAATATTTACCTGTTTACCACTCATTAATCTTTCTAATTTATAAATTTAGCTATCCAGTCATCTGGATTTGAGTGGCTCCTGTCCACTCTGTTTGACGCCTCCCTGTTAAAGACTCAGAGCCGCAGCCTTGCGGCTCTTTTTTTTGGCCGCGCCTCATAGTATCGTGTTGGCGTTCCGGTTAACGGCTGCCTGCATCCGTAACTGGCACGCGGATTGCTCAATAATTGGCAAGACGTTTCGCATTGTTCCAAAAAGGGACACCTGACAGGGATTGTACAATCTCGGGACAGTTCAAGAAGTGATGCGGGACAAACCGGAAGAGTAATTGAGGCGTAGTAGATCCTATGACGGAAGACATCAAAAAAGCCGATGGTACAATTGGCGCTGTGCATATCGCTCACCACCTCGCGAGCTCTGACAATTTCCAGAGCCTGTTTCAGGAAGGCATGTCGCTGGTTGAAGAAACCGCGATGTACCTGGATGGCCATGGGCGTGACGAAGCCAAGGAATTGCCTCGTCCGGCCTCTCTCGCATATGCAACCGAATCCATGCGCCTTACAACACGGCTGATGCAGCTTGCCTCATGGCTCTTGTTGCAGCGTGCTGTCAATGAAGGCGAGATGTCCCGTGAGCAGGCCGGAAGCGAAAAGAACAAGGTCCGGCTCGACAAGCTGAGCAAGTCGACTCGCGGCACCGCCTGGGAGGGACTACCGACCACGCTCCATGATTTGATTGACCGTTCCACCCGACTTCAGGAGCGCGTGGTTCATCTCGACCAGATGCTCTACCGCAAGGACATCGAAGAGCAGGTCGAAGAGGCCAACAACGACAATCCGGTCGCCTCTCAGATCAACCAGCTCCATGCAGCATTTGGAAACCTCGGCTGATCATCACCTACGCCAAATTCCGTCGAGTGAAGCCGCCGCAAGGCGGCTTTTTCTTTTGGCAGCAACAGGAATCCTGCATCAAGCGATGCAGGTGCATCCGCGCCACTTCGATTGGGCCAACTCAGTTTCGCTCCGTGAGAGCATTGCAGACAACAAAAAACCCGACCAAAGGCCGGGTTTTCAATTTGGACTTTCCGTCAGGTTGCTTAAGAACCGAGGAAACCAGCAAATTTGTTCTTGAAGCGGGACACGCGGCCGCCGCGGTCCATCAACTGACGGTCACCGCCGGTCCATGCCGGGTGAGACGTCGGATCGATGTCGAGCTGCAGAGTGTCGCCTTCCGCGCCATAAGTGGAGCGGGTTGTGAATTCGGTACCATCGGTCATGACGACCTTGATGGTGTGGTAGTCGGGATGAATATCCGCTTTCATGGCCGGTCCTTTCAAACACCTCGAAGCAACGATCCCAGAAAGTCGCATTGTTGGCGTAAAACGAAGTGAAGGGCCGCCGATCCGATTGCGGACGCAGCCCTCAAAAACATGTGGCGGGGATATACCCCAACGCGGCATGCAAGACAAGGGGCAAATTCCGGCTAATTCTCCCTATCTTCAGGTATGGAAATCCGGGCCTATAATCAACACATGGAGAAACACCTGTCTATTGGATGCAAATCAATTGAGCGTTTGCCGGAACATGCTAAAGACGAGACGAATTTAACAAGGAGAGCCCTTTGGCCGACGCCCCTGCTTCAAGCACTCAGTCAAATCTCAAAGACCGTCGCAGCTCCTTCAAGCCGCTGACCCGGCTGCTTCCGTATCTGATGAAGCACAAGGGAATGGTGGCAGCTGCGGTTGTTGCTTTGTTTTCAGCCGCCGTGATCACGCTTGTTCTGCCTGCAGCTGTACGCAGGATGATAGATTTCGGATTCGGCGCCGACGATCCAGCGTTGGTGAATTCCTATTTCGTGGTGCTGATCGGTGTCGTTTGCGCGCTCGCACTGGCAAGTTCCTGTCGCTACTTTCTTGTCATGTGGATTGGAGAACGTGTCGTCGCAGAAGTGCGCTCAGACGTTTTTGCTCATATGACCCGGCTCAGCCCGTCCTTTTACGACAGCGCAAAATCAGGTGAAATTCTCTCCCGGCTGACAGCAGACACCACGCAGATCAAGGCGGCTTTTGGCGCGAGCGCTTCGCTTGCCATGCGCAATCTGATCATGTTTTTTGGCGGTGCGGTCATGATGGTTGTCACCAGCCCACGCTTGTCTGTCATTGTTCTGGCAGCCATTCCCATCATCCTCGTCCCCATCCTGGGATTCGGCCGCAAGGTGCGCAGACGATCCAGATTTGCACAAGACACGCTCGCCGATGCCTCGGCCTATGCCAGTGAAATGTTGGGTTCGGTCAGAACCCTGCAGGCATTTACACATGAAGATCGCAGCGCTGAGCGATACGGCTCCGCAGTCGAAAAGGCATTTCAGGCTGCCCGGAAGTCCATAATTGCCCGCTCCGCTCTCACCGGCTTTGCCCTGTTTGTTATCGGCGCCAGCATTGTCGCCGTGCTGTGGATAGGTGCAAGCGATGTATTCGCTGGCAGGATTACGGGCGGTGAGCTCAGCCAGTTCCTTCTCTATTCCATCCTGTCAGCCGGGTCCCTGGCCGCTCTTTCTGAAGTCTGGGGAGAACTGTCACAAGCGGCCGGCGCTGCCGAGCGACTGTCGGAATTGCTGGAAATCGAGCCTGAAATCAGTGCGCCTGCGAATCCCGTCAGATTGCCCGATACCCCGAAGGGGGAAATCTCCTTCGACAAAGTCTCCTTTTCCTATCGCAACAGCAAGGACATGCCCGTCGTCCGGGATTTGAGCCTGAAAGTTTCTCCTGGAGAGACAGTTGCCGTTGTCGGCCCGTCAGGCGCTGGCAAATCAACGCTCTTCAGCTTGTTGATGCGTTATTACGATCCGAGCACAGGAAGCATTCAACTGAACGGCGTTGAGCTTCCCAAACTGGACCCCGAGAACTTGCGCCGTCACATCGCCTTGGTGCCGCAGGACACTGCGATTTTTGGCGCCACGATTGCGGAGAACATTGCTTACGGCCGGCCAGAGGCAACCCGTGAGGAGATCATGGCAGCTGCGGACGCCGCGCGAGCTGCCCAGTTCATCGACGCCATGACTGATGGCTATGACACGATGGTCGGCGAACGCGGAATTACTTTGTCGGGCGGGCAGCGTCAGCGCATTTCCATTGCCAGGGCTGTCCTCAAACATGCGCCGGTTCTGCTGCTGGATGAAGCCACCAGCGCGCTGGATGCGGAAAGCGAAAACCTGGTTCAACAGGCCCTAGATCGTTTGATGGAAGGCCGTACCACACTGGTGATTGCTCACCGGTTGGCAACAGTCCTCAAAGCAGACAGAATCATCGTCATGGAAGATGGCCGGATTGTTGAAACAGGCACACATGCGGATCTGAGCAAGGCAGGTGGTCTTTACGCGAAGCTCGCGCGATTGCAGTTTGGTGCAGACAAAACAAAAGAGACGGCCTGACGCTGTCCCTCAATTTGTTGGCGAACCCTCTGGCGCCGTCCAGGACGAAGTGAAACGCAGATCCGGGACCCCTGACGTCCAACGGCTCTTTCAACACGTTAGTGAGTTCAGCGGGCTAAAAGAGGTCCCGGCTCTAAGGCCGGGACGGCAGCGTTTGCAACGGACTTTGTCTGCAGTCTGAGAGACGGCCTGACTGCCGCCTCTTCAACCTAATCTTCAACTGCAAAACAATCAGTCTGCTTCCGGCACCGCGACAGTGTAATTCAGCGGAAGGCGTCCACCGTCTGCAAATATTGTCTGACCTGTGACATAACCGGCATCTGCAGATGCCAGAAACGCGGCCACGCCAGCAATTTCTGACGGCTCTCCAATGCGAAGCATCGGTGTGCGCGACATGATGCGGTTCTTCGCTTCCGGATCGCTGTTCACTGATGCAAGCATCTCGGTCATGATCGACCCCGGACCGATGGCATTCACACGGATACCGTATTGGGCGAGAGCCAGTGCCGTTGTCTTGGTGAGCTGGCTTACGCCGCCTTTCGACACGCAATAGGGAATCTGGTTTGGGATTGCGACGACCGAATTGATGGACGACATATTGATGATGCAACCCGGTTCGCCGCCGTTTTCGACCTTCTCGACCATATGACGGGCGACGGCCTGTGAGCACAGAAACGGGCCCTTCAGGTTGATGGAAATAACCCGGTCGAAATCGTCTTCTTCCAGTTCCAGAAACTCCGATCCGGCAACAACTCCAGCATTATTGACGAGAACGTCGATATCGCCGTAGGCATTCAGTGTCTCGGCAATCAGATTTCTGACATCCAGCCGCTCAGCAACGTTACAATGAATGAACGTCGCCTCGCCGATGCCTTTCAGGTCGTCAGCTGCAGTTTCACCGGCTTCATCATCGACATCGGCAATGATGACCTTGGCACCGTCCATGACAAAACGTTTGGCAACGGCAAATCCGATACCACGTGCTGCCCCTGTAACGATGGCGACCTTATTTTCCAAAGACACGGAAATCCCCACGACTTGTTGTACAGATTTTAAGCCGCGTAACCTACGCGGGCCGCATCGCGGCGGCCCGACATTATGGTGCAAAACCGGTGCTGTCGATGGCTGTTATCAACCTCCAGCAACGTAAAGGAGTTCATTCAGCCTGAAATACCGTGTGATTTCAAGGCTTCACTGATTTCATCCAAAATTGCAGGATCATCAATCGTGGCAGGCATTTTGTAGCTTTCGCCATCCGCGATCTGCCGCATTGTACCGCGCAGGATCTTACCTGAGCGCGTCTTTGGCAGCCGTTCAACGGTAATCGCAATCTTGAAAGCAGCTACCGGCCCAATCTTTTCGCGAACCAGCTTCACCAGCTCTTTCTCGATGTCTTCAAGGGGCCTGTCAACGCCCGCTTTCAACACGGCAAACCCGCAGGGAAGCTGACCCTTCAGCTTGTCCGCGATCCCGATGACAGCACATTCGGCAACATCGGGATGAGTGGCAAGCACCTCTTCCATTCCGCCGGTGGAAAGCCTGTGGCCTGCCACATTGATGATGTCGTCAGTTCGCGCCATGATCGAAAGGTAGCCATCTTCATCGATGATCCCGGCATCTGCCGTTTTATAATAGCCAGGAAATTCAGCAAGATAGGCATCAAAGAAACGCTGGTCTGCATTCCAGAGCGTTGGCAGACAACTTGGCGGCAGTGGAAGTTTCACAACGATATTGCCGAGTGTATTGGCCCCTAGCGGGTACCCGGCATCGTCCAGAACCTGGACGTCGTAACCTGGCATTGGAACCGTCGGCGATCCTGGCTTCACCGGTAACTGCCCAAGCCCAAGAGGGTTGCCAACCATGCACCAGCCAGATTCAGTTTGCCACCAATGGTCGATCACCGGCACCTGCAGCTGCTCAATGGCCCAGTTGACAGTATCCGGGTCCGCCCGTTCACCCGCCAGAAAGAGCGAGCGGAACTGGGCAAGATCATAGTTCTTGATGAGTTCGCCTTCCGGATCTTCCTTGCGGATTGCCCTGAACGCTGTTGGTGCGGTGAATAGCGACACGACTTTGTGGTCGGATATCACACGCCAGAATACGCCTGCATCAGGCGTACCTACAGGCTTGCCTTCAAAGACGATTGTCGTGCATCCATGCAATAGCGGTGCGTAACAAATGTAGGAATGCCCCACCACCCAGCCGACATCGGAGGCCGCCCAGTAAACCTCGCCGGGTTGAATGTCATAAAGATTTGACATCGACCATTTCAGCGCCACCATATGGCCGCCATTGTCCCGAACGACGCCCTTTGGCTGTCCGGTGGTTCCGGAAGTATAGAGGATATAAAGTGGATCGGTTGCCTTGACCGGTACCGGAGCTATTCTCCGGCCTTCAGAAATTGCCTCGTCCACAAGACTGCCCAGGTCATGATCCCGCCCATCCAGGAGATCGGCAGTAACCTCTTCGCGCTGAAAAACCAGACAGCATTCAGGCTTGTGAGCGGACAATTCGATGGCTTTATCAATCAGTGGCTTGTAGGCGATCACCCGACCCGGTTCGATGCCGCAGGATGCGGCAATGATCGCCTTGGGCGATGCGTCATCAATCCGTGTTGCCAATTCATTGGCTGCAAATCCACCGAAAACGACCGAATGAATGATGCCGAGACGTGCGCAGGCCAACATTGCCATCACGGCCTGCGGGATCATCGGCATATAGATGATTGCCCGATCGCCCTTTACAAGCCCCATGTCGGCAAGAACGCAGGCAAACGCCTCGACTTCCTCCAGAAGCTCTGAATATGTGTAGGTCTTGGTCTTTCCGGTTATCGGGCTGTCATAAATCAGGGCAGGCTGCCCTGGTCGACCGCGCTCGACATGCCTGTCCAGGCAATTGTAGCAAGTGTTGCATTCCCAATCGGGAAACCAGCGGCCATATTGCCCCTGGTCCGGATCGAAAACCTTGTCAGTTGTCGAGATCCAGTCGATTTCGGAAGCGGCCGCTTTCCAGAACTCCGACGGATCATCCTGCCAACCCTGATAGACCTCGTGATACCGGCTTGCCATGAATAATCCTCCCAAACCGCTTTCTTAGTATTTGGGAACACAGTGCTGTATGGGAAGGCCGAAAAGCAAGCCTTCCGCTGTAGGCAATTTGGAGAGCGGGACTTTACGTAAACACTCTGGCATGATTGTTTGCCGGTCTTGTTCATCTCACCGGCTCGACACCTTCCCCATATGATTCCTATTACAGATCCCTGGTTCTACGCCGCCGCCATCCCCGCCGTTTTCCTCGTTGGCCTGTCCAAAGGCGGATTTGGCGGCACAATGGCCATGCTCGGCGTGCCCATCATGACGCTCGCCATTTCTCCGGTTCAGGCAGCCGGCATCATGCTACCGATCCTGGTGATGATGGATATCATTGCACTCATTGCCTACAAAGGCCGCGCGGACTGGAAAACAATTGCGATACTGCTACCGGCAGCCGTTGTTGGCATCGGGATAGGCTGGGCAGCCGCAGCCTATGTGAACGATGATTTTGTCATCCTGCTCGTCGGAATCATATCGATCGCCTTTGTTGCCGATTACGTGTTTAAACGGCGCAAGCAGGCCGAAGGCACCAGCCACAACGTTCCCAAAGGTATCTTCTGGGGCACGGTTACCGGCTTCACCAGTTTTATCAGTCATACCGGTGGACCGCCTTACCAGATGTACACATTGCCCCTGCGCATGGCGCCTGCGCTTTTCGTTGGCACAGGCGTGATCTTTTTCGCTGTCGTCAATGCGCTCAAGCTTGTTCCCTATTTCATGCTCGGTCAGTTCGACACCACCAACCTGACGACGTCCTTCACCCTGTTTCCCCTTGCCCTGATTGCGACTCTCACCGGAGTTCGCCTTGTTCGAATTATCAAGGTCGAGACGTTCTATAACATCATCTACGTCTTCATGGGTCTGATCGGGATCAAGTTGGTCTATGATGGTCTCTCCAGTTTCTTTACCTGAATAGCGAATGCGCCATCGTCCAAATGATGCATTGCACAATCAGAAAATATTGGCTTTGATAGCAAGCTAATGATCAAGGGAGGATGATCATGGACGCCAGCGTTAGCCCGTTCACACAAGGACTTGATAAGAATACCGCAAATTTTGCCGCCCTGAGCCCGCTCAGTTTTCTGGCAAGGGCTGCAGATGTATTTCCGGACGTGACGGCGATTATTCACGGCAGTCAGCGAATAGACTATCGCACGTTCTATCGGCGTTCGCGCCAATTGGCGTCGGCCCTGAGTTCTCTGGGCGTTGGCAAGAACGACACCGTGAGCGTCATGCTTTCGAATGTTCCACCCATGCTTGAGGCTCATTACGGAGCGCCGATGACGAAAGGTGTGCTCCACTCGCTAAACACGCGCCTGGATGCTGCGATCATCGCGTTTCAGCTTGATCACGCCGAATGCAAGGTTCTGATCACTGATCGCGAATACGCGCCAGTTATCAAGGAAGCGCTCTCGATCGCGACAGTGGACCCAATCGTGATTGACTATTCCGACCCGGAATACCCACACGACGGCGAACGTCTGGGCACGCTCGATTACGAAGCGTTCCTCCAGTCAGGTGATCCGGACTTCGCGTGGTCGCTTCCCGACGACGAATGGGACGCAATTTCGCTCAACTATACGTCCGGCACGACGGGCAACCCCAAGGGTGTCGTCTATCACCACCGCGGCGCTTATCTGCTGGCGCAGGCCAACGTCATCACAGCGTCAATGACCAAGCACCCTGTCTACCTCTGGACATTGCCGATGTTCCATTGCAACGGCTGGTGTTTCCCCTGGTCACTGTCCGTGGTTGCAGGCACGCATGTGTGCCTGCGCTGGGTCCGCCCCAAAGCAATGTGGGACCTGATTGCAGATGAAGGTGTTACGCATCTGTGCGGCGCGCCCATCATCATGTCGACACTGCTCAACGCAGGGCCAGATCAAAAGCGGGAACTTGACCGCGAGATCGAGTTTTATACGGCTGCCGCACCACCACCTGAAAGCGTGCTTGCAGCCATGAAAACTGCCGGGTTCAATGTCACTCATCTCTACGGCCTGACAGAAGTCTATGGCCCTGCCGTCGTCAACGACTGGAAAACGGAATGGGACGAACTTCCCCTTGACCAGCAGGCCCACAAGAAAGCGCGCCAGGGTGTTCGCTATGTCGCACTGGAAGATCTGACCGTTCTTGATCCCGAAACCCTCGCGCCAATCCCTGCAGATGGAGAAACGATCGGCGAAGTCATGTTCCGCGGCAATGTCGTGATGAAGGGTTATTTGAGAAATCCGGAGGCGACTGAAGAAGCCTTCCGTGGCGGCTGGTTTCACTCCGGCGACCTGGGCGTCATGCATCCAGATGGCTATATTCAACTGAAAGACCGTTCCAAGGACATCATCATTTCCGGTGGTGAAAACATTTCCTCTATCGAGGTGGAAGACGTTCTTTACAAACACTCGGATGTCCAGACAGCCGCGGTGGTCGCGCGTCCCGACGAGAAATGGGGTGAAACCCCTTGCGCCTTTGTTGAACTCAGAAGCGGGGCAGAAATCAGTGAAACTGAATTGATCGCCTTTTGTAAAAAACATCTGGCGAGTTTCAAGGCGCCCAAAACAATTGTGTTCTGTGACCTACCCAAAACGTCGACCGGCAAAATCCAGAAATTCACTCTAAGAGAGCAAGCAAAGTCACTCTGACAGCAGCACAAAAAAAACGCCGCGACAGAGCGCGGCGTTTTTTTCCTGACGTGCGCCTCTAATGAAGCGTCACATCTTGTCGTATTCGCTCAATCTCATCTTTGATCTTGAGTTTTTGTCGTTTCATGTCAGCCAATTCCAGGGAGTCTGTACTCGGATGCAAAAGAGCGTCCTCTATTTTGCGTTCCATTTCCGCGTGACGGCGCTCAAGTTCAATGAGATGCGACTGCATTGACATGGATTAACCTCCTGTCTGTTGGCTTAACCTTGGCATCGTGCACATAAAATCTGGCATTGTCGATTGCTGATTCCGCATATCTGATCCGTTTCGCCGTCAAAATATGCATTCTCGCGGGTATCCTTTGGATTCTCTTAACAAGACCAATCGCCGCACCCTTCATAACTCGCGATTAATCCCCATGAATATTTTGCCAAGTCGCAATTTTTCAAGTTGGCTGACAGGCGTTGCAAAATGTGGGCACACGAGCCTTTTCGCACGGATCAACGAATTCCCATCATGGTTCGCCAAAGATGCTATCTTGCTCACCGGCATCAAAATGGACTAGGACTGATGTCCTGTTTTTGGGGGCATGGATGACGCAAATGGACAATGATGCATTGCGCATGGAGCTGGCGCGTCTTCGTCAGGAACACAGAGATCTTGACGTGGCGGTGCAGGCACTGGCAGCAACATCAAACCATGACGTCCTGCAGCTTCAGCGGCTCAAAAAGAAAAAGCTGATGATCAAGGATCGTATCTCGGCGCTTGAAGACCAACTGTTCCCAGACATCATCGCCTGACCCCATTTAGACGAAACACAATCCCGAAATTGAGCTGCCGCGAATAATTGGCAGATTTTCGCGTGATTCATGCTTGCGATGCGTGGCGCGCTGCATATACTCCGCGCTCTTCTGAGCAGGCAGGAACCCGGAGCTAACCATGGCACAAGCCGATGTCGCAATCATCATGGGCAGTCAGTCTGACTGGCCGACAATGAAACACGCGGCGGATACGCTCGACCAGCTGGACGTGACCTTTGAGGCCCGTATCGTGTCGGCCCATCGCACGCCGGATCGAATGTACGAATTTGCAAAGAGTGCAAAAGAACAGGGTTTCAAGGTGATTATTGCAGGCGCTGGCGGCGCTGCCCACCTTCCGGGCATGACAGCGGCACTGACACCACTGCCCGTCTTTGGCGTTCCGGTTGAAAGCAAGGCCCTGTCAGGTGAAGACAGTTTGCTTTCGATTGTACAGATGCCCGGCGGCATTCCGGTCGGCACGCTTGCCATCGGCAAGGCAGGGGCGACGAACGCTGCCCTGCTTGCTGCGGCCGTTCTGGCATTGAGCGATGCTGACATTGAGGCCGCGTTGGATACCTATAGAGCGGAGCGTACGGCAGCCGTCACAGAAATTCCCTCCAACGACACCCCTTAAAGATCTGCAGCAACAGGACTTAACGTTATGGGCGCAAATCCCAGGCTCACACCAGGCGATACGGTCGGCATTCTTGGCGGCGGACAATTGGGCCGGATGCTGGCGCAATCAGCAGCCAGCCTGGGACTCAAAACGCATATTTTTTGCCCGGACCCGAGCAGTCCTGCCTTTGATGTTTGTTCGAGCTACACAATTGCGCCCTATGAGGATGTGGATGCGCTGGACCGGTTTGCCTCTTCTGTGTCGGTTGTCACCTACGAGTTTGAAAATGTTCCAGGCCCGACCGCTGCGCACCTCGATGCAAAAGTCCCTGTTCGCCCAGGGGTCCGCGCCCTGCAGGTCGCGCAGGACAGGCTTTCAGAAAAGCAATTCCTGTCGACAGCCGGTGTCGCGATTGCCGATTTCGCTGAAATCAACTCACAGAACGACCTGGAAAATGCGCTGAAGAATTTCAACGGCATAGGCGTATTGAAAACCCGGCGTTTCGGATATGACGGCAAAGGTCAGCTCATGATCCGTGAGCCCAATGATGTGCCGGGCGCTTTCGACAAGATCGGTGCTGCGCCCGCAGTTCTTGAAGACCTTATCTCCTTCGAGTGTGAAGTTTCGGTGATTGTCGCCAGAGACCTTGATGGGACATGTGCAAGTTATGACATTGCCCGCAATCACCACGAAAACCACATTCTGAAAACGTCAACCGTGCCTGCCGGGGTCTCCGCCGCGACCCTTGAAACTGCCCGTCTCATGGCCGAACAGATTGTGACCGGTCTCGATTATGTTGGTGTCATGGGCGTTGAATTGTTTCTGGTACGCGATACCGATGGCGAAAAGCTTCTGGTCAACGAAATCGCCCCGCGTGTTCACAATTCCGGACATTGGACGCAGGACGCTTGTCTGACGTCGCAGTTCGACCAGCACATCCGCGCCGTTGCCGGTTGGTCTTTAGGATCAGCTGCGCGGCATTCGGATGTCGTCATGGAAAATCTGATTGGCTTCGAGGCCGAGGATTGGGAAAAAATTCTAAAGGACCCATCCGCGAGACTTCACCTTTACGGCAAGGCAGAAATTCGCGAAGGCCGCAAGATGGGCCACGTGAACCGGGTGAGCGAAAAGATCACCTGACTGGCTCAGGTGGTTACCAGACCCAGTTTTTCTCTTTTTGCGAAACGCCAGTTTGCAAGCAGTGCCACTGACGCGAGCCCTGCTGCCAATCCGCACCAGACCCCGACACCTCCCCAACCGGCGACAAAACCGAGACCCAGCGACAGGCTGATACCCACGACCCAGTAGCCGAAAAGGGCATAAAACAACGGAATGGTCGTATCACCCAGGCCACGCAGGTTGTTGATGCCTATAATCTGTCCACCGTCGGCAAGCTGGAAGATAGCGGCAACAAGCAGGAACGAGACACCGTAACTCATAACCTGTTCTGCTTCCGGATCACTGAGATCAAGATAAAAGCCGACCAGGGTTTCCGGAAAAACCCAGAACAGGATGGCAAAGCAGCCCATGAAGATCATTGTCACTGTCAGCGAGGTCCACCCTGCCCGGCCAATACCCACATGATCACCACGCCCTGCTGCCAGACTGACCCTTGTCATAGCTGCGACCGACAGGCCGACCGGAACCATGAAAGTGATGGAAGCGATTTGCAGCGCGATTCCATGGCCCGCAAGTGGGAGCGTTCCAAGCCACCCGATCATGATCGCAGACGCGGTGAACAAGGATCCTTCCGCGATAATGGTCAAACCGATCGGCGTCCCCAACCGCATAATCTGGAAAAAAACCGGCCAATCAGAACGCCATATCCGACCGAGAATGTTGTAGCGACGCAGTTTTGGATGCCAAAGCGTGTAGGCAAGCAGGAACAGGAATGTGACGGTCGCACTAAACACGGACGCAATTCCGGCCCCGACTAGCTCAAGTCGCGGAAAACCGAAGTCGCCGAAAATCAGGACATAGTCCAGAAGCGCATTCACGATTGCGCCTCCAATCGTCGCCCAGAGCACCACCTGGGTCCGTTCCATCACCGTCAGAAAACCACGAATCGCCATGATGAGAAGCGCCGGCAGCATCGTCCATTGAAGCAACCGCATGTAGAGGCCAGCGAGTTCAGCGAGTTTCGGCTCCTGCCCCAAAAGCAAAAGGATGGATTCCGTGAAAAAGAGAACAACCCAGACGGGGAAGCAAAAGAGAACTGATACCCAGAAACCCATTCTGACAGCACGGCGCAAATCACGCGGCCTGCGCTGCCCGCGCGCACGCGCTGCGAGCGGTATGACGGCCTGAAGAACACCCATGCCGAAAAACCAGAGAAGCATGTAGAAATTGAATGCAAGCACGGATGCCGCAAGTTCTTCCGCACCCAAACGGCCAATCATCAACACATCCGTGGTGTTGATCGCCATTTGTGCGAGCTGAGCCCCTGCAAGCGGCAATCCGAGCGCAAGCGTTGGCTGGATGTCGCTCCGCCAAAGAGATGTGCCCAAATCCGAATCGGGGGCCCTGGAAGCGCGCTGCGCCATTGTTTCCTCCAACAATCAGGGCTGGACCGAACCAGGAAACAAAGATCCTGTCGGCCAAAGGTGTGATATCCACCTCTAGTCTCGAAACATCAAAGTGTCTATAGATCTTGTTGGAAGTTACGCCATACAGACCGAAGTTAAGGCTGCTTTCTTTGCGAAAGCCTGTGGACACGGTCGGTGTGCTCTGGTATGTACCCGGCTCAAAGTGAGCGACGCGTCAGCGGCGGTCAGGTCTCTGTACACAAGTGAATGTACCTTCTGTATTTAGCGGAAAGAACGTTGGCTGCGTGTTTGAAGGGAACTGCACTGACTGGTGACGAGGTCTCGCTTCTATCAAATTCCATTTTCGCTGCGGATCGGCCGCGGCGCATTGCAAACGGGAAAAAAGCGTGCAGGTTCTGGTTCGCGACAACAATGTCGATCAAGCGCTTAAGGCGCTCAAGAAAAAGATGCAGCGCGAAGGCATCTTCCGTGAAATGAAGCTTCGCGGTCATTTTGAAAAGCCGTCTGAAAAGAAAGCGCGCGAAAAAGCTGAAGCTATTCGCCGCGCACGCAAGCTGGCTCGCAAGCGGGCACAGCGTGAAGGTCTGCTTCCGGGCAAATCCGCAACTCGTCGCTAATCGCGACTTGAGTGCGTCTGGCGGCGACAATCGCCTGTTTTAAGCAAGACTGCCGTTAGGCCGGCCGATTCCACGGTCGGCTTTTTGGCGTTTTTTGAAGATTGCTTTGGACATGTGCCATTCATTTGGGCGCAGCCACATTCCCGCCCAATTGGAGGCAGATGAACGGCATGTCTTATCCCTTGACTGTAAGAGATCGTATGTGCCGCATGCGCAATTTTCTGCCTCATGCAATGCTGCTCAGCCTGGTAACGCTCCTGGCTGCCTGCAATACCAACAACAACGTTTATAGCAACGTTCCGGTCAATAAATCAGTTGGTTCTTCAACCAACATCGCTTCATTGACTGCGGTGATTGAATCCAATCCATCTGACTCAACCGCCTATAGCACGCGCGGCATAGCCTATGGTCAGGCTGGAAAGCTGGATCTTGCCGTTGCCGACTTCTCCCAGGCCCTACAACTGAACCCGCAGTCCTATCAGGCTTACGCCAACCGGGCGCTGGTCTACCGGCGTCAGGGCCAGAACGAGCTGGCGATCTCTGATTATACGCGTGCGATCAATATCAAGCCGGATTATGACGTTGCCTATGTCGGCCGCGGTAACATCTACCGTCAGCAGGGTAATTTCAGTGCTGCCCTCGCCGACTTCAATTCCGTCATAGCCAGGGACAGCAGCGATGCCCGAGCGTTTTACAATCGCGGTCTGATTTACCAGGCTCAAAATCAGGACAACCGCGCAATCGAGGACTTTGCGACCGCAATCGGTCTCAATCCGAAGGCAAGTGCTCCCTATGTTGCACGCGGGATATCTTATCTGGCAGTCAATGATCCGAACGCTGCATTTTCCGACCTGTCCATGGCCGTAAACCTCGATCGGGAATCCTCAGTTGCCTGGGCCAATCGCGGCCTCGCGCTGGAACTGCTCGGAAAACCAAAAGATGCCCGCCGGAATTTCACCCGCGCCATGTCGCTGGACAATTCAAACAGGATTGCCCGCGAGGGACTGAGCCGGGTCGGCCAAAGCTAAGTCAGATCCCAGTTAAAACGGGCACTCAGCCTGAAACGTAACACGCTCACCATTTGCCGGATGATGCAGTGTCAGGCTTTCCGCATGCAGAGCAAGACGATTTGACGCCTGCAAGGCTTCCCCTTCTGCATAGAATCTGTCCCCGATGATCGGATGCCCGACCGCCAGCATATGCACCCGCAGTTGATGAGACCGGCCTGTATGGGGATAAAGGCGAACACGCGTGGTTCTTTCCTTGCGCTCTTCAACCTTCCACCGTGTCAGTGCTGGCTTGCCATTCTCAAAGCACACCTTCTGCTTTGGACGGTTTGGCCAATCACAAATGAGCGGAAGGTCAATTTCACCTTCGTCCTCCACGACTTTACCCCAGACCTCTGCGACATAGCTCTTGCTGGTCTTGCGTCTTTCGAATTGCAGTCCAAGATGCCTGAGGGCGGCAGGGTTCATGGCAAGAACCATCACACCAGAGGTATCCATATCCAACCGATGTACGATCCGGGACGCGGGGAAACTATCGCTGGCCCTGGCCTCGGTGCAGTCGGAATGTTCTGCGGCTTTTCCCGGAACACTTAAGAGACCGCTTGGCTTGTTTACGACCAGCAAGTCGTCATCGACATGCAGAACCGTCAGAAACGGCTCAAGAGGCGGTTCATAGATGAATGATCCAGGCGCCGAAGAATTCATCGATCTGACCCAATGGTACGTATCAACACAAAAGGCGCGGACCCTGCCGCGCCAATTCATTCTTTTCGCCTGAAACCAGTTGCCGCAGCAACCATCAAGAGAACTTTATGAAGTCAGACTGTCAGGATTGCCAGCATGCCGGTCAGAACGAAAACCGCTGCTGGCGGGATCCAGCCTTTTGCTCCCAACGCAAGACCGATTGAAGACGACACAAGCGTAGCAATCAGCATCAACCAACCGAACACGGTTGCCGCAGTGCCACCAAATCCGAACAGAATCAGGCACAGAACAATGTTCAGTACGGCAATTGTCCCGACCTTGGAAAAATTGATGAAGCCCTCATAAGTCCGCTCATGAGCCTCATAGTCCATCGTCGGTGCGTTATCGTCAGACATAAAGTCCCCCAGGAAAATTCGTTATTTGGCAGCCTTCATACAACAAAGCCCTTGGGTTCGGCAATGATCCGAATTGCATATTCGGGCCAAACAGACGCGACTTTTTGGCAAGTTTTCTGAGTTCACGCAAAAAACAGGAAAATCTGAGGACAAACGCGCGTATTTCGCTACGCCTGCGCCTCATCCAGCAGCCAGAAACGCCCCCTAACGAACGCGCAGCCATCGCTTAAACGCAATAAGCGTCCAAATTCCTTCTGCTAGCAAAAACGGAATGGATCCGATCAACCAGGCATAGGCCGCTGCCATGGCGCATCCAGCAGCAAAGATCAGCACGAAAACCGGGTGTTTTTCCTCCAATGCATAAGAGCTGACCATAATCAGCACTGCAGCTAGCCCGAGTGCCTCGATCACGCGCCTCTCCGCTGCAGTTCGGCGTCTTCATTCATGCAGTCTTCTATGCTTGAACATCTGCAACTTTCCAATTTGTCCAACAGAGCCACCATCCCCCGGAGAGTGTCAATTTGTGAGCGAAGATCGGACTGTTTTTGATGAATGAAGGACTGCCAATCGTCCTGCGGTCGCCTGTCGCCGAACCCGAATTCCAAGAGCTTTCGGGTTTCGTTCAGCGAAAAGCCCGCAGCTTGAGCAAGCTTCAGAAACCGCAGGGAGACAATGGTCTTCTTATCAAGTTCCCTGCGTCCGGAAACACGACCGATCGGCTGAATAAGGCCTTTTCGCTCATAGTACCGAATGGCAGAACTGGATATCCCCAACGCTTCAGCAACCGCACCGATCCGCATTTTTCTTTCTACCTCTCAAAAAGAGACTTTTCCTTTTGTACAGGAAGTAGGCCCCTGCCCCTGTCACCAGCACGCCTAGAACAAGAAATTCAATTCCCATAACTCCTGCACCCAGCATACTGCCACCTATTCCAAGGCCAGCAAACAGCCATGGGGCTGCACAAGCCACACCGCACGCGGCAGCCAGCAGCGTCAGCTTCAAACCGTTGCCAGATGATGTGTGACCACTGTTCATTGCAGGATAGTTCAGAAAGCGTTGCGCCAAAGCGACGCCCTGCCCTTCGCTGCGTATCGTCATCGTTATCGTTTGGTCGTGGAGTTCAATTTCATGGTCCAGGAAGGTACAACAGCCCTTATCCAACTCCACCAATCTCTCCAAAGTGTCTTGCAACCCGGGAACTTGTCTGAATGCAAGGCAAACGCCATCCGCTAGTTGCGTTCGGCTGATAACATGCGGAATCAATTCCGTTTCCAGCTTCTTTTTTAGCGCGCGCTCTTCAGCAGGTGCCAACGAACAGGCAATCGGGCTTTCGGAAAAATGACCATCCATCTCAACGCTCCTTTGAGGATGGTTCCTTTGATAGAGGTTGAACCTTGGTTTAAGTCAAGCATTCACGGGTCGCGGGATCACGACAACGGAACGCAAACCGTTTCAAAGGTTATAGAAGGCATTGGATATCTGCTTTGAAAAGCTAGGCCGCATTCGATGCGCCAGCGAGGCCCGCTTTCCGCAAGACTTCATCCTGACGTTTGCGAACGACACTGGCTTCAAAACCTTCGATCTGCTCATTGAACAGCTGAAAAAAGTTCAGTTCAGCCCGCAAATGCAGGAACACACCACCAAGTCCGATGGCAGCTCGGTCCATGAAAACGAATTCCTGGGGAACGGTCACCGGCCCAAGCTTCTTGAGAGCAGAGTGAACCCGGAAGGCTTCCTTTCTGCCGTACTCGGATGCGGATACGCCATCAGCAATAGAGCGAACGCGGTCAGTCAAAAGCGGGCCATAGATGAACCTGGCCCATATATTGAGAACGTCGATGACCTCTTTGTTCAGGCTGCTGAAGCCCCAACGCTCATAGGCAGAGACTACCCTGTCGTTGTCTTCTTCCAGGAGCCCCCGGTAAAGGTCGACGACGCCTTCGACAAACCCTTCCGGGAAAATCCGGATGCAGCCATAGTCCAGGAGGTTGATGCCCGCCGGAGCACCGTCTTGCTCAAACACAGTGTAGTTGCCCAGATGCGGATCACCATGAATAACGCCATAATGGCTAAAGGGATGCCACCAGGCCTGGAACATCGTGCGCGCAAGCAAATTGCGCTCCTCCTGGCTGTGTTCCTTGAATTCCAGCAAAGGCCTTCCGGTCAGCCAGGCCATTGTCAGCAAACGCTTGGTTGAGAGCTCATCGATGACATCAGGCACCCTGATCTGGTCTTTGTCAGCCAAGATCTCCTGATACATGGCGATATGCGCAGCCTCACGAGCGTAGTCGAGCTCTTCGCGGACACGCGCGCTGATCTCCTTGGCGATTTCCCTTGTATCAATGGCCGGGCTCATGCGCCGGTGCAGGCTGAAGAGCATCTGCAATTGCTTGAGATCCGCCTCAACGGCTGACGCCATGTCAGGATATTGCAGTTTGCACGCCAGGACCCGCCCGTCATGAGCGGTGGCCCGATGAACCTGACCAAGAGATGCGGCTGCAGCAGGTTCGCGTCCAAATTCTTCAAATCGGCTTTGCCAATCCGTTCCCAGCTCCGCACGCATCCGTCGTTTGACAAACGCCCACCCCATAGGCGGTGCGCTTGCCTGCAGTTTTGCAAGCTCGGTGGTGTATTCAGGTGGCAGCGCATCCGGGATTGTCGACAAAAGCTGGGCCACTTTCATCAAAGGGCCCTTCAACCCTCCGAGAGCTGCAGCCAATTCGGTGGCGTTTTTCTGATTGTCGAGTTCCACCCCAAATAGTCTTGCGCCGGCAACCTTGGCGGCGATCCCGCCCATATTGGTCCCGACTTTGGCATAACGACCCATGCGGGCACTGAGCCGATTGCTTTCACGGTCTTTGGATGGCGGCATATGGACCTTTGCTCCCAGCGGTCGGTCGTTCTCTCAAGGCACTAGATATGAATTCCGGTGCAGATATCCAGTTTTTGCCAGCGGATAAACCGACGCACCCCTGGTTTCAAACCCGAGCGGACAGCTTTTCCAGTGCTTCGGCCAGTGCACGATGCGACTGGGTCAGACCCTTATACGCCAACTGGTCGTGATCCAGCGAAAGCAGCTGCTTTAGAAGCGACTTTGCGAGTTCACTTTTGTCTTCTCTTTCGTCCAAGGCAGCTAACGGATCGTGGCAGACCTTGATCGTGAACAGGATGTCTTCGGTGCCGGGAAGACGGCGCAGCGTTTGCCGCTCCACTCTCAAGAACAACCTGGCCAGAGCGTGTTCAGGGTCATCGATTTGAACCTGCTCGGAATGCGGATGATGCAGCAGCTCATCGGGGTAAATCGACCAGTTGAACCTGCATAACAATTGTTCTGACTGCAGGTTTTCAAACACGCGCGCGACGACCTTCCCCATGCGCCCTTCATTGAACCCCGGTACTTTCTCATGAATCCCGGTCATTGGTTGACCGAATTTTTCGGCCAACGACCAGGATGAGGGAAAACACAGCGCAGCAGCTGCAAGCCGGTAGCCTTCCGGACTTGCGCGCATGAGCACCAGATCTTCCTGAACGAGGCGTGCGGCAGTAAGCAAGGGAGGCGCATCTGACCGGCTTACTTTGCACGCGGTCGCCGAAACCTGGATGAAGTCCGGTGTAATCAGGTGAGTACCGGTATGAAACCGGCCCAGATTATCCAGAACAAGGTCCAGAACTTCACTTTGCGCCGCGCCGGTCCCGTCTGCTGCTCTGAAGACAGAAGCCCGCTTCTGGTCAATCAACCGTTCTTTTTCTGCAAGATAGACCGCCAGGTGCGCGTCCGGTTCGAGCCAACTCGCTTCGGCAATCGGCTTCAGACCAACAGTAAAAGGCAGGCTCGACCCGTCATAAGGCTGGTGCCGAAACGGAGGCGACTGGTTATTCGTCATTCCAATCCGTCTCCGCCACCTTCAATCCGCTGATTGGCATTCAGGCCTTATCCAGTTCTTCCAGTTCATCGATAATACGTTCAATGACCGAGAGGCCCTTTTTCCAAAAGCCTGGATCAGCCGCGTTCAAGCCGAAAGGTGTCAGCAATTCTGAATGATGCTTGGTGCCACCGGCTTTCAGAAGATCGAAGTACTTTTGCTGGAATCCGGATTCTGCTTCTTCGTAGACCGCATAAAGGGAATTCACCAGGCAGTCGCCGAAAGCATAGGCATAGACATAAAACGGCGAGTGGATGAAATGCGGGATATAGGTCCAGAAGGTCTCGTAGCCCTCGTTCAGTTTGATCGCCGGGCCAAGGCTTTCACCCTGAACAGAGAGCCAGAGTTCACCGATCTTGTCTGCCGTCAGTTCGCCGTTACGCCGTTCTGAATGGATCTTGCGTTCAAACGTGTAGAAGGCAATCTGCCTGACCACCGTGTTGATCATGTCCTCGGCTTTTGACGCCAGCATAACTTTGCGGGTCTGCGGGTTTTCAGCCTTTGCCAGCAGAGATTTGAACGTCAGCATTTCGCCAAAGACGCTGGCCGTTTCGGCAAGCGTTAGCGGCGTTGGCGCCATGAGCGGGCCATTTACACCTGCAAGCACCTGATGCACTCCATGACCAAGCTCATGTGCGAGCGTCATGACATCACGGACCTTGCCCTGATAGTTCACCAGAACATAAGGGTGCGCACTTGGAACAGTCGGATGCGCAAAGGCACCCGGGGCCTTGCCGGACCGGGCTGGTGCATCAATCCAGCCCTTGTCGAAGAACCGGCCTGCGATTTCAGCCATATCCGGTGAAAAATCACTATAAGCCGAAAGAACCGTGTCCTTCGCCTCAGACCATGGAATGACCCGCGTATCTGCATCCGGCAGCGGCGCATTGCGATCCCAGGTGTTGAGCTGGTCCATGCCAAGCCAGTTAGCTTTCAGCTTGTAATAGCGGTGTGACAGGCGTGGGTAAGCATCGCGGACTGCAGCAACCATCGCATCCACGACTTCGCGTTCCACGCGGTTCGCCAGGTGCCGACTATCGGCAATATCGGAGAATTTCCGCCATCTGTCGGAAATCTCCTTGTCTTTGGAAAGGGTATTGGTGATCAGCGTGAACGTGCGCAGATTTTCCGAAAAAGTTTGCGTCAGGGCTGCTGACGCCTTTTGACGTTTTTCCGGAACAGAATCGACAAGCAGGTTGAGGGTCGGCTCAATGGCAAGTTCCTGGCCATCTACCTCAAATTTCAAAGACGCCATGGTCTCATCGAAAAGCCGGTTCCAGGCGCTACTACCCGTCACGGATTTTTCATGGAACAATTGCTCGACCCTATCTTCCAGTTGATAGGGCTTGTCCTTGCGTAGATCCTCAATCCACGGGCGATAGTGGGCCAGATGCTCATCGTTGAGCGCCGCGTCCATGACGGCATCATCGATGACATTCATTTCCAACATGAAGAACAGCAGATGCGAGCTTGCCGTTGTTATCTGTTCCTGGACATCGCCGTAAAATTTTTGCGAGGCCGGGTCGATGGTGTTTCCGGCGTAAACCAGGCCGGCAAAGGAAATCAGCCTCCCCATGAGATCTTCCAGATCTTCATAAGCCCGGATTGCTGTCACCAGTGCCGCCACATTGTCCTTTGTCAGCTCAGCCAACCGGCCCTTGTAGGACGCTTCAAAGGTTTTGGACCTGTCGAGCGCCTCCTTGAGATCCGCAGTCACCTCGGGGGCATCCATTGCAGGATAGAGATCAGTCAGATCCCATTGCGGCAAATCTCCAAGGTCCGCAGACGCAGAAGACTGAGGCGCAAAAACAGCGTGCGGCATCGGCATAATTCACTCCGGTGGATCATCGCCCCGATATCAAGGCTTGGGCATTCCAGGTCACGAACTCATAAGAAAGTTTGTCCCTGAATGTGTAGGCCGGGCAATGGTCGCCCTGCAATCACAATGGCACAACTTTTTTCTCTACCCTTGGACGATTTGTTTACCCAATTACGACCACAATGGTTCGAAACGAGACAAATCGGAACGAATCCAGGCAGCCAATGCAAGCTATCAGCGGAAAAATCCTCATTGTTGACGACGATCCGATCCAGCGGCGATTGCTGCAGGAAGCCGTCAAGAAATTTGGTTATCGGTCGAAAACTGCGGAAAACGGCGCAGAAGCAGTTCGCATCATGAGTGGACAGGAAGCGTCTGAGATCGACCTGATCATTCTGGACATGGTCATGCCAGAACTTGATGGCCTTGGGGTTCTGGAGCGCCTGCGTTCCGACAAGAATGCAACCCCTGTCATCGTGCAAACCGCGCATGGCGGAATCGATACCGTCGTCAATGTGATGAACGCCGGTGCTCAGGATTTTGTCGTTAAACCAGTTGCGCCGGAACGGTTGAACGTTTCCATCAGAAATCTGCTCAAAACGTCTGCTCTGGAAGGCGAGATCACAAGGATCCACAAACAGGCGTCCGGTACGCTGACGTTTTCAGACATCATCACCCATTCTGCGGCGATGGAACGGGTCATCAATCTGGGCAAAAGAGCAGCGGCCTCCAACATCCCCATCCTGATCGAAGGGGAAAGCGGCGTCGGAAAAGAGATGATCGCCAGCGCCATTCAGGGGTCGAGCGACCGAAAATCCAAATCGCTTGTCACGGTCAACTGTGGAGCAATTCCGGAGAACCTTGTTGAGTCCATCCTGTTTGGGCACGAAAAAGGCGCCTTTACGGGCGCTGTGGACAAACATGTGGGTAAATTTCAGGAAGCACATGGTGGGACACTGTTTCTGGATGAGGTCGGAGAGCTTCCGCAGGATGTTCAGGTCAAACTGCTGCGTGCAATCCAGGAAAATGAAATTGATCCCATCGGTGGCCGCCGGCCTGTCAAAGTAGATTTCAGGCTCATCTCGGCCACAAATCGCCGGTTGATTGACCAGGTCAAGGAAGGTGTTTTCCGGGAGGACCTCTATTATCGCCTGAACGTTTTCCCGATCTGGATTCCACCTCTGCGTGACCGCCGAGAAGACATACCTGCACTCACACGGCACTTTCTGGCGAGGTTCGCCGCCGAAGAAGGCAAGCCCCAGGTCGCAGGCGTCTCGGCAGACACACTCAACATGCTCCAGCATTACAATTGGCCGGGCAACATCAGACAGCTTGAAAACGCAGTCTTCCGGGCCGTTGTCCTTTGTGATGGACCACAATTGACCGCGCACGACTTCCCGCAAGTTGCAAACGTTGTTGAACAGCCGGTTTCAGTTTCAGTTTCCGCACCATTGAGCGAAGCGACAGCACAACCTGCAGCACCTGCGCAACAACACGATCCTGTATCTGCATCGCAGCATGCACAGACGCCCCTCGCGCCACCGCCCCAGACAGGCTTCGAACAGTCTGCACCGTTTGGCTTTATGCGAAACCTGGATCAGGACGGTCATGTTAGAACCATTGCCGACATGGAAGAGGAATTGATCCGAACTGCCATCAACCACTATTCCGGCAGGATGACCGAAGTTGCAAAACGACTTGGCTTCGGACGGTCCACACTTTATCGGAAACTTAAGGAATACGGCCTTGAGGACGGTAACAAGGATGCTGCGGCATAATATTTCCAAAGTCGGAAATTGGCGCTCAGGGTGAGAAAACTTCCCGTTTTCTCCCTTTGTTAAGCTTTCGCAGCGTTTTTTTCCCGGAAGCAGTTGCGCCGTTGCATTTCTGCCACGATTATCACGCATGCGGAATTAGGGTAAAAACTTCTTAACCAGATGCGGCTAGTGTATATCTCCTGCTGGGGAGCACGGGATGGGGTAAAAGCCATCATAAAAACGGCGAGATAGAGATTGCGTAAACGGTTTGTTGATTTCGACGCCGTCGGTTGGCTCAAACGCGCGGCAAAAAATGTCGGTGCGCTCGTTGCTGTGTCCGCTTTTCTGGTCACGCTGGCGCAGGCTGAAACGCGCACGCTGAAGCTATACAACACCCACACCAAAGAACGTGTTTCCATTACTTTCAAGAAAAATGGCCGCTACCTGCCCAAGGGTCTGCGTGATGCCAACCGGTTCCTGCGCGATTGGCGCCGGAATGAAAGCATCAAGATGGACCCGGAACTTCTCGACTTGATCTGGGAAGTTTACAAGAAAGTTGGTGCGCGAGATCACGTATATGTGGTGTCCAGTTATCGGTCGCCCGCAACCAACAACATGCTGCGCAAACGCTCGTCCGGCGTCGCAAAGAACAGCCAGCATACGCTTGGCAAGGCAATGGACTATTATATTCCGGGCGTGAACCTCGCCAAGCTGCGCGCGGCGGGTCTGCGCAAGGAAGTCGGCGGTGTCGGCTACTATCCAAGATCCGGTTCGCCCTTCGTGCATATGGACACCGGTCGTGTCCGGCACTGGCCTCGTATGAGTCGTTCTCAACTCGCCAAGGTTTTCCCGAGTGGGAAAACCTTGCACATCCCGTCTGACGGCAAGCCGCTTAAGGGCTACAAGCTTGCGCTAGCGCAAGCCAAGTCCGGCAAGAAACGTTCTACTCGGCCAACGATTGTCGCCTCAAGCAGCCGAACTTCGACCACGCGTGACCAGAGCCTGACGAACCCTGGTCGTCCTATACAGGCAGGTGCCCAGGATGAGCAGCCTGCTGGAAACGGCAACCTGTTCGCGACGCTTTTCGGTGGCGGCGACAAAAACAAAGACGAAAAGAACCGGCGCCCGGGCGCTGTTGGAAACAAACCGACACAGACCGCAAGTGTCGATCCAGTTCTCAAAAACCCGCCAGTACCGACCCGAAAAATTCAGGAAACCACACCTGAAACACCCGCACTTGCAGGTGAACCAATCGTGGTTGCTAGTGCCGCCCCTATTTTCAAGCCGAAGATCGATGCCCCGGTGGCACCTGTACTTGCGGCGGCTGCACCTCCTCCGAACACGTTGGATGCACAGCGCGCGGCACTTGACGCAGGTCTGCCAGCGCCGACAAGCGAGACCATCAACACAAGATTCCAGATTGCCCGGGCCCCCTCGCAAAAACCTGATGCAGGTCTGAGTGAAGCAGCACGGATTGCCGCTGAACAGCTTGGTGTAACCGGAAGTGTACCGTCATCGGCAGCACCGCTCACAGATGATCCGGTGGCTGCGATCGCGGCAGCAACAGGAACGGCAATACCGTCTCCCACACCTGCGCCTCGTTCTGGCACCACGCTCGCATATGCTTCTGCGACTGCGACACCACCAGTCCTCAACAGGTCACTCCGCCCCTCTGCGACATCTGGTCAGTCAAAAGTTGGAAGCCGCAGCGCTGCAGTAACTGCCGCCAAGCCTAGCAGGACACAGCCCACGGTCTCAGGGCGTATACCTCGCGACCAGATCGTCGATCCGCTGGCTGGCTTTGCAAGCCTTCCCGACAAATCTGAGCCAACCCTTCTTTCAGGCGCTGGCACAACGCGTCACCGGACCTTTGCCTGGCTGAGCCATCCGAATCAGCGTCAGCTGAAGAATGTCATGAAACCCGGCAACCGGTTTGTCGCTGCAAGTTTTGAAAATAACGCTTATGGCAACCTTAGAACCGACCGGTTCGACGGACCTGCCATCGTGGTTCTGCCTGTGCGATTTGCCCGATAGAACGACAAACTCCAAAAACAAAAAGAGCGGCTGAAAAGCCGCTCTTTTTTTGCTCAAAGCTTCAAAAAGTCAGCCTTCAGCCGAGCCTGCCATGCCGAGTGCGTGCATGTAGAGATCCAAGACCGCTTCTTCTTCTTCGCGCTCGTGCGGCTGTTTTTTCCGCAATGAAACGACCTTGCGCAGAATCTTCACGTCGTAGCCGTTCCCCTTGGCTTCGGCATAGACATCCTTGACGTCATCAGAGATGACTTTCTTTTCTTCTTCCAAACGCTCGATACGCTCGACGAAGGCACGCAGCTGATCGGCTGCCACTCCACCCGGGTCGGACATGAGTGTGTTTCTCCTTTTTCGTTCTTCTTACCAGTCAAATCATGCGGGCTCTGTGAACTTCAGATTCTCGAGCCACAAAAAAGTTGTTGTGCCGTGCCAGACTCTGGTCGAAGGGTCAAGCTTTTCAGATCCAAAACCGGGCCAGTTTTAAGCCTCAGCTCTAGTGCTCTGGCTTGTTTTTCTCAAACGCGGCCTTTTGTTCGGCAGTCGCCACGCTCTGATATTTTGTCTTCCACTCGTCATATGGCATGCCGTAGACAATTTCCCTCGCGTCAGCCTTTTCCAAGCCCAGCCCCTTGTCTTCGGCCGCGTCCTGATACCAGTTGGACAGGCAATTTCTGCAAAATCCAGCCAGGTTCATCATGTCGATGTTCTGCACGTCCGTGCGGCCACGCAGATGTTCCACAAGGCGCCTGAAGACCGCCGCTTCCAACTCTGTCTTTGTCTGCTCGTCCATCGCTCTAAACTCCTCTAACGCCATACCCAATTTGCGGACACTCAGTCGATGTCGCAGCGTGATTTGTAGTGCTTGATTTGCCGACACTCGGGCCTTTGCGCAATGTCGCGCAAAACCGGTTCCAGACGATCAGCCCACTCTTGGGCTCCGGTGTCATCTGCGATCAGGTCCTGCCGCAACTCCAATAGGATATGCGCAAATCCGCCTTGCGATGCGTGGTGGTACATTGTGTCGTTTTTAAGCGCGCCGTCATATGGCTCGTTGTCACCGACAATCAAACCGTCTTGTGCCCTCAAGCCCTCAAGCATTGGCTTGACAGCTCTCGGGTCAGAATCCCACAGCACCGTGACATGCCAGGGACGCGGTATCCCTCGCCAAACAGGCGTAAAGCTGTGTATGGATACAATAACCGGCGGGGCGGCGTTCGCTACCATGGCACCAAGCGTATCGTCGATCAGGTCATGGTAGGGTTTGTGAAATTGTTCAATCCGATACGCCCGTTCATTTGCATCCACTTTTGCATTGCCCGGAACAACGGCTCCGTCCGACAGACGCATGATCAGGGTCGGATCGTCCTCTCCCCTGTTGGGGTCGATCACAAGCCGGGAAAAATTTGTCAGGCATGCTGGAGCCTTGAGGCGTTCCGCCAATTCCAGCGTCACCGCACGAGCCCCGATATCGTAGCCGATATGACGTTCGAACTGCTCGGCAGGAACTCCGAGATCACCATAGCCAGGCGGCACCGTATTGCGCGCATGGTCGCACAGGAGCAGCAAGCCGCTGCCTAGATCACCATTTACGTATTCAGTCGACTGAAAGGCCACACCGGTCCCGGCTATTGTTTCTATCATTTCTTGCTTCATGGAAAATCAATAAGGCTCGCGATTGCGCAGGCCGACAGATTTACGTCAATCCGTGCCAGGAACCAAGTCAGAATACGCAGATATGCATCACGAAATACGTACAGTTTGACATTGTTTCAGATTTGGATCGGCCAATAAGGCCATAAAACGACACTGTTCTTTTTGCGGAGAGGCGAATGATATTGTATACCCAATTTCGGTGAGGTTGTGGACTAGCGGAGAAATGGCCATGTTCCCGCCCCATTTTTGACCACATAGGGGGGTGAAATCGTTCGCTCGGGCAGAAATTTAGAACGGTTTCAAGCGATAAGGCTGGGCGAAAGCTCCTGCATATCCTGTTAACGACGTTGACAAGACCCTCTTGTCGACGCAAAAAGCGAATGTCTGTAAAGCAGCAAAGTGAACGACTGTATATGTCTGAAGTTGGGGAACGGTACCAAGGTGGGTCTCGGGGACGCGTTAGCGCGCCCATGAAAGCCCTCTATGCCGGTGTCCTGACGCTGCTGCTTCTCCCCGCGACCACTGATGACGCCAGAGCTGATCTGCGGCTTTGCAACAAGACGGATAGTCAGGTTGGTGTGGCCATAGGCTACAAGGACAAGACCGAGTGGGTCACAGAGGGATGGTGGAACCTTGCCTCGAATTCGTGCGAAACACTAGTTCCCGGCGCTCTGCTGTCGCGATACTTTTACATCTATGCAGTTGACTATGACCAATTCGGTGAATGGGGCGGCCGTGCATTCATGTGCACCCGTGAAAAGGAATTCACCATTAACGGAATTGAGGACTGTGTAGCTCGGGGATATGAGCGGACAGGCTTTTTCGAAATAGACACGGGTGAACAGAGCAGTTGGACGGTCCAGCTGACCGAACCCGTGCAACAAGGGACAGGTGGGCGATGAGGCGTAACCGACGAGTCAAGATACTAGCAACTCTCGGACCCTCCTCCTCAGAACAAGACATCATTGAAAAACTGTATCGCTCAGGCGCGGATGTATTCCGCATCAATATGAGCCATACGGATCATGATCGTCTTAAGATGCTCGTTGAACGCATCCGTTCTGTAGAGGAAAATGTAGGAAGACCGATCGGCATTCTAGCTGATCTTCAGGGACCCAAGCTGCGTGTAGGCACGTTTGCCGAGGGACCCGTCATGCTGAAAACCGGCGCCAGCTTCGTTTTGGACGCCGATACTTCGGGCGGCGACGTCAATCGTGTGCATCTACCGCACCCGGAAATTCTTCAGGCTCTGGAGCCTGGCCATCGACTGCTCCTGGACGATGGCAAAGTTCAGCTCCTTGTCAAAGAATCAGATAATACCAAGGCTGTTACGGAAGTCGTTGTCGGCGGCAAACTGTCGGACCGCAAAGGCGTCAGTGTTCCTGATTCGGAAATTGCCACAAGCGCAATGACCGAAAAGGATCACAAGGATCTTATTGCTGCGCTCGATCAGAACGTGGACTGGGTTGCTCTTTCATTCGTTCAGCGCCCGGACGACCTGGCCGAAGTGCGCAAGATTACCCGTGGCCGCGCGGGTGTTCTGGCCAAGATAGAAAAGCCGCAGGCCATCGGCCGCCTTGATGAGATCATCGAACTATCCGATGCCATCATGGTTGCGCGTGGTGACCTGGGCGTTGAAATGCCACTGGAACAGGTTCCCGGCCTGCAGAAGCGTATCACGCGTGCCTGCCGCCGCGCCGGCAAGCCGGTCGTTATCGCAACGCAGATGCTTGAATCCATGATTACTTCGCCGGTACCAACCCGTGCAGAGGTGTCCGATGTGGCAACTGCGGTGTTCGAAGGCGCTGACGCTGTCATGCTGTCTGCAGAGTCTGCTGCTGGCGATTTTCCCATCGAAGCTGTGACGACGATGGACAAGATCGCCCACCAGGTTGAGCAGGACAACAACTACCAGAACATCATATATGCGCAACGGGCTGAACCGGAAGCAACGGGTGCGGATGCGATCTCAGCCGCCGCACGTCAGATTGCTGAAACGCTCAACCTTGCCGCCGTTGTCTGTTACACGACATCCGGCGCGACCGGTCTGCGCGCTTCCCGTGAACGGCCTTCCTGTCCGGTAATCGTACTTTCACCGGTACTGGCAACAGCCCGTCGGCTATCGCTGGGCTGGGGTTTGCACTGTGTTGTCAGTGAAGATGCGGCCAACGAAGAAGACATGATCGACCGCGCTTGCCGCATCTCATTCTCCGAGGAGTATGCAAAGCCGGGACAACGGATCATCGTAACCGCCGGTGTCCCTTTCGGCACGCCAGGTTCCACCAACATGCTGCGGATAGCCTTTGTCGGCAACGACGGCCAGGGCGGCATTTGACGGTCTAATCGGTTCAAACGAACAAGAGGCGGCCGATGGCCGCCTTTTTTTATGCCCGCTCGTGACTGTTTTCAGTCCGATGCGTATCTGACGCATCCTGATTCTTTTCCCTCACACGATTAATCAGTCTTTCCAACCCGGAAACTATCTGCGGCGTGTGGGTGTGATGTGGCATGTGCCCTGCTCCGTCCAACATCAAAAGCTCAACATCAGGCAGTTCCTTTAAGAGACCTTCGCAGTGGATCGACGGCCAGACGACCGTGTCATTCGTACCCGTCACGACCAATGAAGGCTGTTCCAGTGTCGAATATCGTTGCGATTGGCTGGAGACCGCCTCCTTAAGGCCCGTGACGTCACGTGCATTTGCACGAAATACTTCGGGCCGGAACAAAAGCGGTAATCTGATCTTGCCAGCATAATCTTCCGGCACCGCATCGGGGTGAAACGCATTGGCAATCGCGCGTGGAGCAAATAGTTCTGCAACGGGCCAGACCAATGTCTGGCAGAACAGATTTCCAAGTAGTCGCCAGGACGCCAGTGAGTAATACCAGTTCACGCCTCCTGGCCATGGATGCGTTACAGGAGCCAGGAATGCCAGCCCCTTGACCCGCTCGCCAGCCACCAAACCCAGAGCTGCTGTAACAGCGCCGCCGAGCGAGTGGCCAACAACCACCGCGTTGTCGATGTCCAACGCACCAAGCCAATCGGCGATCAGCTTTGCCTGTCCCTCCAAATGCCCGTGTCGGGCCTCGTTCCTTTCAGAAAAGCCCAGCCCGGGCCGGTCAAGAAACAAAAGCGGATATCGCCCTTCAAAGCTCTTTTGAAAGGCCAGTCTTGAATCATACGCATTTCCACTGGCACCGTGCAGGAACACCAGCGTTGGCAACTCAGATGGTTGTTCTGGGACAGGAAAATAGTGGTGGTGCAGTCTGACACCATCCACTGTGATGATAGATCCATCGGGCACAAAGCGATTATCTACACGTCTGGACCGCCAGAACGTTAGTCCGGCAAGGATAACCAGTATGAAAATCAGCAAAATCAAAACTTGTGACATAAATCGGACTTAGCAGCCGCTAATGGGCAATCAAGAGATCAAGAAGTTTGCGTTTGAAAATATCCAAGCTGACTTCAGGCAGCTGTGCCTTCAGCTTCTTTTTCCAGGTCTTCAATCGCTTTGGTCGCATTTTCCAGCCCCGGATTGACTTTCAGAGCACGTTTGAAAGTTTCCAGTGAATCCTCATCGAACCCCAGGCGGCGCTGAATGATGGCCAATCCCGACAGTGCGCCCCAGTGGCGCGGTTCAAGTGCAAGCGTGCGTTCAATATCGACAAGTGACTTGCCGAAGTCTTCCCGCATGTAATGGACGGTTGCCCGCCGATTCCATCCTTCCGCGTAGGATGGCCGTAAAAGCACGACGACATCAAGGAGGTCAAGCGCGAGCGCCTGGTCTTCGGCCTGAATAGCCTTGCCGGCCCGGGACATGAGAATATCGACAGTATCGCTGCCCGAATGCATCCAGATCATCTGGATCTCCCGTGTAACACGCTCGGCAACAGCGGGATCGTCTGTCTCGGCTAAATCCGCATAGAGTTGGTCCAGACGACTTTTTTCGTCAGCCGGGTCGGTTTCTTCAACAACGACCTTCCCACCTTCTTCGGCAGGAGCTTCCGGCATAGGACTGAAATCTTCCGCAGAAGGTGGCTCAACCTCCGGACCCAGATCCGGAATCGGTTGTGCTCCGGCAAAGACGGAGCTCATGACATAAAGGAGGGCAAACAAAAAAATCCGCATCCCACGATTATGGATCGTTGGATGCGGTGGTCAATCCGGGTTTTTGACACATCTTCGTGCACAAACGCCTCAACAGGTACGTAATCTCGTGAGCCAGCCGTCTAACTGTTTCACTTTGAAAGAGATTTCAGCGTTCCTGCTGCGCCCGGCACAGCAACAAGATTAACCCTGGCGTGCCTTGAAACGCGGGTTTTTCTTGTTGATGATGTAAACACGGCCCTTCCGGCGAACCATGCGGTTGTCCCGGTGGCGAGCCATAAGCGCTTTAAGCGAATTCTTGATCTTCATGTCACTGTCCCCCGCAAGGGTCCCGTTACTTTAAACCAAATGAGCGCCTAAGGCGCTCACAACTAATTGGGTTGGTTACAAAGCAGCAGCACTTCCATGCGCCTGTCTTCTATTCAACCCACGCGTCATGAATCTTCAATCAGCGTAAAAATGGTGGGCGTGACAGGGATTGAACCTGTGACCCCTTCGATGTCACCGAAGTGCTCTCCCGCTGAGCTACACGCCCGAATTTCTCGGTAGTACGACGTCCCAACGCCGTGGTGGAGTGCGTATAACGGGGAACGCCAACCAGTGCAACCCCCCATTTCCCCGAACGGTCAAAATTCCCCGGCCGGTTTTACAAACTGAGGATAGCTGTCCTCAGGCCGCCAGCATACGTTCCACTTCCTGGACCAAATCCTTCAAATGGAAGGGTTTAGACAACACCTTGGCATCCTTGGGCGCATCTGATTCCGGGTTCAGGGCAACGGCCGCAAATCCGGTTATGAACATCACTTTCAAATCCGGATCCAGCTCGGTCGCCCGGCGCGCAAGTTCGATACCGTCCATCTCAGGCATCACAATATCCGTGAGAAGGAGAGAAAACGGCTCTTCGCGTAGCCGTTCATACGCGCTTTTACCATTATCGAATGACACGACGTCATGCCCGGCATTTTCCAGCGCTTTTGCCAGAAAGCGGCGCATATCATTGTCATCTTCGGCAAGCAGGATACGCGACATCGTTAGCGTCCAACCTTTTTCTGCGTTTGCTGTCGTTTTCTTGTTCTGCCGGTTATAGCTCGAATTCCACAGAATGGTAGGAAGAATTGATTCTCCTAAGCTTTTGATGCTGTCACTGTGGACTGTGTGTTGATTCCTTGGCACCATAGGACTGAGAGAACCAGGATACGCCATTTGACGGATAGTAGACAGCCATCTCCGGGAACACCCCTGCAAGCCGACTTTAACGGCCTACCAGCATTTGATGTTCTCAGCCCCGCTGATCAACGGCTGCCGTTTGTTTTCAACTCCCCGCATTCGGGCCGACAATATTCAAAGAGCTTTCTGGCCTCTTCCCGCCTGGATGAAAAGTCCATTCGGCGATCAGAAGATGCTTATGTGGACGACCTTTTCGCCCATGTCGTTCCTTTAGGAGCGCCGCTCCTGCGCGCACATTTTCCCAGGGCCTATCTGGATGTAAATCGCGAGCCGTATGAACTCGACCCCAAGATGTTCGACGGCAGATTGCCTTCTTATGCCAATGTCCGCTCGATACGGGTTGCTGGCGGATTGGGCACGGTTGCACGAATCGTGAGTGAAAATCATGAGATTTACAAACATAAGCTACCTGTCGAAGAGGCGCTCATCAGGGTTGAGGAAATCTACAAGCCCTACCACACGACGCTGCGCAGGCTGTTGGCGCAAACCCATGTCACCTTTGGTCATGCGGTTCTGATCGACTGTCATTCCATGCCTTCCAGCGTCAAATGTCAGACGACAGACACTCGTCCCGATTTCATTCTGGGTGACAGATACGGCACGAGCTGCAACAGTGACCTGACCGAATTCGCCTGTTCAGTCCTGAAAAACATGGGTTACAGCGTCAATCGCAATAAACCCTATGCAGGTGGTTTCATCACGGAACATTACGGCAGACCCGCAAGCGGATTGCATGCCCTGCAAATCGAAATCAACCGCGGGCTCTACATGGATGAGACGACGCAAGAACCGACTGCCGGCTTCAGTGACCTCTTTCATAATCTGAAAGATTTTGCGCGCGAACTGACATCCATGCCTGACGCGGCACTTCCCGCAGATTCAATCGCAGCTGAATAAAAAGAAGGCCGCGCTCAAATGAGGCGGCCCGAAGTCTTGGGAGGAAACGCCCAAGAAGGGCGTATGCGACATTGGATGCCGCACTGCAATATATTGCATTGCATCGCACAATTTTCAAGCCTACCGCCTCGAATTTCCGATCAAATTTTGAGCAAACGGTCAGGTTTTCCTGATTCTTTTATTGGCAGAACGGGTTATACAGGCAGCAAATCAAAGCACTGAGCCGCTTTCCGGTTTCGGCAGAGGAATTAAGATTGATGACACCAGGACCTGTTTCGAGCTCAAACACGTTTGCTCCATTTCTTGACACTTTGGCAGATGCGGCAAGTGCGGCAATCATGCCGCACTTCCGGCAAACCTTTGCGATCGACAACAAATGGGAAACGGGGTTCGATCCGGTCACGATTGCCGACAAGAATGGCGAGACCGCGATACGAAAGCTGATCAATGAGACCTATCCGGAACACGGCATTCTTGGGGAAGAACATGGCCCGGAAAATCTTGACGCGGAACACGTCTGGGTGCTGGACCCGATTGACGGAACCCGCGCTTTCATCACGGGGCTTCCAACCTGGGGAACGCTGATCGGTTTGCGGACACACGGCACGCCCAAACTGGGCATGATGATGCAACCTTATGTGGGCGAGCGTTACGGCGGGGACTGTGAAACGGCCTGGTATCAGGGTCCGCTTGGAGAAAGTACGCTCAAGACACGCTCCTGCGCTCGACTTGAAGAGGCGACTATTTTCACAACGACACCCGCGATTTTTACAAGTGAAGAAAGAGCGGCATTTGATCGCGTGGAAGCAGCTACCCAGCTCTCAAGATATGGCACTGACTGTTACGCTTACTGCATGGTTGCAGCCGGACATGGAGATGCGGTCATCGAATCCGGTCTGGAGGCCTATGACATCGTTGCCCTTGTCCCGATCATTGAGGGAGCGGGCGGCGTTATTACGACCTGGACCGGAGGGTCTCCAGCCGACGGTGGGCAAATCATTGCCTCCGGTGACCCGAAGTTGCACGACATACTCTTGAGAGAACTCGCCAGGTCGGCCTGACAATGGCTACCCAGCAAAACGCGCATCACCTCAACGTCTGGCCCGCTCCAGTTCCATCTCTGCTTCATATCCAGGAATAAATGCATCAAACGCTGCCCAGAACTGGTCGCGGAAAACGTCCTTCTCCATCATCAGCTCATGCGATGCACCAGGGATCTCCACATAGGCTGCGGCCTTGGTTCTGGACACAAAGTCTTCAATGAGTGGTGTCGACACGATCTGGTCATTGCCTGCGGCAAGCACCAAACATGGCAATTTGATTTTTGGTCCTGCCTCTCGTTTGCGAAAGGCAAGCATCGTGCGCGCTGCCGCATTCAACCAACCAAGCGTAGGGGCACCAACACCCAACTCCGGCGCAGCATTGAGAACCTTGTTGAACCGCTCAAAACGGGTCTCGTCGGATGTCTGTCGATTGTTCTCGAAGGCGACGAATATTTCACCGTTTCCTCCTGGAACAAACAATCGTCCGAAGCCGAATAGCGAAAAAATCCGGGCAATGGGAAATCCAATTTTCTCAATGATTGCCGAGGTTTTGGCACCCTCCGCCTTCAAGGGTGGACGACCGAGAAGACCAAAACTGAGTTTTCGCAAGATCCATCGTCCGGCCGCGGCAAGATCGGGCGCCCAGGCCCCTGAAGGCAAACCGAGCAGCGGTGCCGTCAAAACGACACGGTCCAGCATGGTCCGAAGCCTCTCGGTGTCCGACATGAGTACAAGTGCGCCGGTTGAATGTGCCAGGGCGAAATGTGGACCCGGATAATGCGCAAGAGAGACATCTTTCAACACGGTCCTCAGATCGAGCCGGTACTTCCTGAAATTCGAGATATGCCCGCGCTTGGGGTTCCGCGTAACGCGCTGGGAGCCGCCCTGTCCGCGCCAGTCAAAGGTGACGACGTCAAATCCGCGTGTGCGCAGGTCATCAATCACTTCGAAATATTTTTCAATGAACTCCGCACGACCCTGCAGAAGCGTAACCGTGCCCTGACGCCTGTTTCCAGCGGCCGGCCAATGGGCAAAACGAATTTTGATGCCGTCCGGCGTAACGGCAAACCCGACCCGTGCTCCGTCCGGCACGGGATTGTCGGGAAGGTCGATCAGGCTCATGGCATTCCAATTCACAATTGCATTTACAGCAAAGATAAAACCTAGCTTTGCAGTTTGAAAACGCGTGACAACAACTTTTCAGAGCACTTCGAATAACCTGGCGTATCACAATGCCCTTTGACATGAACAAGTGATAACGGGCTTCCCACGCACCGACAACAAGCTTTGGGCTGGTTCCTCAGGAAACCAGCCCAAACTAGGGTCAGGACCCTAGAGACTCGCATGACTAAACCCGGCAATTACCAGCGTGACTGCCAGCGATTCCTGCGGTGCATTGGACGAATACGGACAATTTGGGCTGTGCGCGCATCAACCACCAAGCGCAGTCGTTTACCCTGCCAGCCTCTCGCTTTCACAATATAGACCGAACCACGTCGATCCAGAATTCTCACCTTGTGAAATCCGCGATGACGCAGGCTGCGGCGTATCTGGCGTGGTCTTAGTTCGTAATACCCCCAACCCTGGTCGCGCTGCCACTGACCGTGTCCCCGGCGCATATTCCCTCTGCGGTTATCGATCTGGATAACCGGCGCGGCATGCGATGACTGGTAGTTTCGCTCTGCAGCCATAGGCGCTGCTGATGCGAATGACGCAAACCCGACAGACGCGAGAAAAATTGCTCCGGCGAGTGGTGCAGAAAGCTTTGATGCTTTGGCAAACATGTTCGTATCTCCCGATGACGCCACCAGCGTTGCGCCGGTGTTGATGTGAAAATGCACCAGGTCGGTTGAACCCAATCGGAAGGAAGCGTTCATGTGGGGTTCATCTTCAAGTGACGGTCAAAACCACGCGCCTCTTGAAAAGAAAAATCCGAGTTCCCACCTTTGTTGTTGCAGGCGCCAATCTAGGGTCTGCATCGAAATCCTGTCCCGCCAGTTCGGGGGATATGGATCCAAAATATGTGAAGTATCAGTTGCTCAAAGAGAGGACAGAATCATGCGTCACTTCGACTTTTCTCCGCTTTACCGGTCATCCGTTGGTTTCGACCGGCTATTTTCAATGCTGGATACGGCCGGCAACGAAACCCCAAGTTATCCACCCTACAATATTGAACGGACCGGCGAAGACGCCTACCGCATCACGATGGCTGTGGCAGGGTTTGCCGACGCTGAACTGACAGTGGAAGCCAAGGAACACGTTCTATCTATCAAGGGTGAGAAATCCGACGAAGATGCCGACCGGGAAATTCTGTATCGCGGCATAGCATCACGCACGTTCGAGCGTCGTTTCCAGATTGCCGAACATGTTCGTGTAGAAGGTGCGACCCTGGAGAACGGTCTGCTGCATGTGGACCTTGTTCGGGAAATTCCTGAAGGCATGAAACCGCGCAAGATCGAAATAACGTCTGGCGCGTCCAAGCAGATTGAATCCACTGCTCACTAAGGTGACCCCTCCCTTCACCTGAGTAAGCAAGACGGGCGCCTGGAATTCCGGGCGCCCTTTTTCCGGTGACATTTCCGTCGAGTTTCGAACCATCCCGGATCTGATCCGGGGTCAATGAACGAGACCTCGGCTCAAGGCCGGGGAAGCACGTAACAGGATTGTGGTGGCGCGGCATTCAGCAACATCTGACGACCTAGACTGTCTCTGACAATACCTTCAAAAACGCACCAACGTCCGCATCGGTTGTCGCGAAGCTTGTAACCATGCGCAGGCAGACTTCGTCTTCAGCAGGAGCGATATTTTCGGACAGGTCCTTGGCGGTCCATTCGTAAAGTCTGGCGCCTGCCGCCTCCAGTTTTTCAAACTGGCTGCGCTTGAGGATCGGAAACAGTTCGTTGGCTTCCACCGCCCAGGCAGTACGGCCACCCAGTTCCCGAATACCTTCAGCAAGTCTTGACGCCATAGCGTTGGCATAGCGGGCGGTACTCAGCCAATTGTCATTTTCAAAGTAGCCGTCAAACTGGGCTGCCACAAAGCGGCTCTTCGAGAACAGATGCCCACCGCGCTTACGGAAATATTCAAAACCCCTGGCAGTATCGAGATCGAAGAAAACGACTGCTTCTGCGCACCAGCATCCGTTTTTGGTTGCGCCGAAAGACAGAACATCGACACCGACTTTCCAGGTCATGTCTGCAGGCGAACACCTGAGCGTGGCCAGAGCATTGGCAAAACGAGCGCCATCCATATGAAGCGGCACGGATCGCGCTATCGCGACCTCTTTAATCGACGCAATTTCGTCCAGGGTATAGATGGTACCGCTTTCGCTCGCCTGACTAATGGAGACAGAGGCGACCTGGCCATGATGGACAACACCATCCGGGAAAGCTGCCATAGCCTCTTGAAGCGCAGCAGCCCCAAACTTGCCATCGCCGCCCGGCACACTGACGAGCTTACCACCGCCGGTCATGAACTCCGGGCAATTACACTCGTCGACCTGAATATGACTACCCTGGTGACAGAAAATGGCGCCTCCGGGCTTGCCGTAAGCTGCCAGTGCAAGCGAATTGGCAGCCGTACCGGTTGCCACGAAGAAGACGGCAACCTCGCGCTCGAAAATTTCGTTGAATTTTTGGCTGATGCTGTCTGTCAGCGGATCCGTGCCATAGGCCGGAGCGAAGCCAGTATTATGGCGGGTCAGCGCCGACATCACCGCCGGAGCCGCACCCGCCCAATTGTCACTTGCGAAGTTCATGAGCCGGTTTAATCAGCTTGGCTGTCAACCGGCAACCAGTTTCTCTTAGTAGTACATTTCCCGCCTGCGATAATAGCGGCCAAACAGCCAGTCCAGCGATATGACGCCCGGGCCTTTCAGCGTCGGCACCAACAACAGGAAGATCCAGAGCAAGCGGTCGTCAGAAATGATTGCGTATGGCTGGCCGTCAAACAGCATGCCGACTGTTTTCGCATCGGCGCCATGACCGGTGATGTCGACGTAGGACATGACAATGATGAAGACAATCATCCCAAGGCTGGCAAAACGCGTAAACAGTCCAACCACGACGAGCACGGGCAAAATGAACTCTGCCCAGGTACCGAGCAAGACAGTCAAACCGTATGGGAAGAATGCAATCTGGCTTGTATCGTAGCTAACCTGTTCCATTAGCTTCGGAAACATCTGCGCATAAGCCCCTGCCGTCGGGGTAAAGATGTTCATCACGTTGCCACCGATCTTCGTCAGTGCGGAATTCCAGAAAAACTGAAGCAAAATCGCGGCGAAAATGAACCTGGCGGCGAGGCCCAACAGCCAACCGTTGGTCACCCGTTCCAGCGCTCCAAACACAAACGTGTAGAGCCTGACAAAAAATCCGATCAGCACACCCATAAAAACCCCCTGGTCAATTGCCGGTTTTCTCCGGCTATTGCTTTATCCATCATTTTGAAGACCGGTAAAAGCACCGCTTGAAAGACAATCCGAAAGACAATCGGATAGTGAAAATTCCTGACGTTGCGCCTGCGCTTTCGCGGCGGCATCGCCTAAGGTAACACCTTCAAACAAGGCATTAAGAAATACATCGCCGCCAGGCCGCAAGAGATAAAGATCCACATCCAGATCCGGGCGGGTAATCAAGACGGCTTGCGATCTGTTGAGGTCGATCTCAATCGCGTTGTCTGTCTCAAACCTGTTGACGCGCACCAGATCCCAGATCGGCCATGAACTGGCGACGAGACGCGCCGCTGGATGCCTGACAAAGCGCACACGACCCACACAGTCCGGATCTGTCTGGCCAAGAAGCGCAGGATCCATGGGCGCTGCGTCTTTCGCATGATAAGCCTGCAACCAGTCCCATTCGACACGGGCAACGTCCGCAAGATAGGAATATGCTTCCAGCGGTGGAAACGCCTCGATGAAGTCCGCGAACTCAGCACCATACCAGATGAGAACGGGTGATTTTGGCGGGTGCTGCAGAACAAATGCACGGGCAAGCGCGCTGAAATACTCTTCGCCGAGCAACGCCTTTATTGCCGGGAAAGTGTGTTCCAATGCCTCACGAAGACTGACAATCACGTTGTTCCGATAAACACTGAACCGTTTTGGCGCGTTCAGGCCGTCAGGACCGATCAGTCCTGCTGGCGTGCCAGCTTCCGGATCGAGCAAAGCTCGTCCGAACTCACTTGTACCAGTTCTTGGAAATGAGATTGGAGCACGCATCTTAGCTTGCATGCCTGATGTCTGGGTCTGCATTCCGTCGAAGAACTTGATCGGCAGCCTTTGCTTCCGAAAGCAGAACCGGCCAGGTCGGAACATCATTGTCCCATTCAATCAGCGTCGGAATTGGCCCAACATGCTGAATGACCTGTTCATAAAGCGCCCAGACCGCTTCATCGACTTCCCGGTCATGTGCATCGATCAACAGCGGGCGGTCGGCATCGTCAACGTCTGGTGCGTGACCACCAAGGTGAATTTCACCAACTTCCTGCATTGGAAATTCGGAAAGATAGGCTTCAGCCGATCTTTCGTGATTGGTGCAGGATACATGAACATTATTGACGTCGAGCAGAAGACCGCAGCCTGTTCGGCGCGCGATTTCCTTCAGAAACTCCAATTCACTCATCGTGCTTTGTTCGAAGGCAACATAGGTTGACGGATTTTCGAGAAGCATCCGCCGACCGACGAACTCCTGCACTTCATCAATGTGATCACACACCCGGTCGAGTGTGGGTTGGTCATAAGGAACCGGTAAAAGGTCGTTGAAATAGGTCACATCATGGGTAGACCAGGCCAGGTGCTCGGAAAATAAACCCGGCTCATAACGTTTGTTCAGTGCAGCAAGCCTCTGAAGGTGTTCCTTGTCGAGCGAAGTCTCTCCCCCTATCGAAAGACCTACACCGTGTAGAGACAGGGGATAATCTTTTCGAATTTCTTCGAGTTGCCGATGCGGCGGGCCACCGGCCCCCATATAGTTTTCCGCATGGACTTCGAAAAAACCGACGTCCGCCTTTGTTTCCAGGATTTCAGAAATGTGCTCCGGCTTCAACCCAGCTCCTGCGCGCACCGGAATGGCAGCATCAACGCGGGAAGACGCTTGGGCGGGGGTTTCTGGAAACATAGCGCGCTCCTATGGGGAGAACTGGATTTCTGGCAGGCGGCAAATCCGCCTGCCCGAAATATCTATCGTGAAAACGGCAGTTTTCATAATGCTGGATTAAGCTTCCGGCAAGTCGCGCTTGAGCTCAGTCAGGGAGCCGTGACGATCACCAGGTACGTCCATGGTCGCGCAAGTACCTTTGGGCACCAAGGTCCAGGCATTACCCTGATAATCGACAGTTGAAGTACCGGCACACGTTGTACCAGCGCCCGCTTTGCAATCGTTCTGACCTTTCAGGGAAACACCGTAGCATTTCTCTTTCGCCGCGGCGTGCGCGGGGACAGTTGTCGACAAACCTGCAACAGCAGTTGCAACGGCACCAGCAACGATTGCTGCGGACATAGCCTTATGCTTCATTTAAAACTCCTCTGGTCGAACCTTAAATCCAATATAAGCCAACGCTTCGTCGGTGCAGCGCGGCACAGCTTGTACATGCGCATTTTGGCGATAAATAGGAAATCAAACGCCTGTGACCGTTTTGCGAGCGCGGCTTAACAATCTTTTCTAGCGCAATATTGTTACCCAAAATCCACCAGATTAGACCTTTCCGGACAATTGGCACTTTTTGTGCGAAACAATTATAATGGCACGAAGACAGATACGCTCTTGCCCCAGGCGGAGAAATCTGTCATGTTCGCGCCGCCTGGAATAGGACAGGGATACTGTCCCAATTACTGCGGTGCAGAGACGCACACAACTGTGCACCAGAAGCGGAGAACAGGCTGACCACGCGCGGATCCTTCTAAGGGGTTTGCGATGAAGCGGGACGAATAGTTTCGGCAGCGGAGTGTCCGCTGCGTCATTGCGGCGGTTTGTTTTGGTAGGCCGACGCGGTAAATACATCGACAGAGCCGGGGCGCGTAAGCCAGGGTTCGCCGAGCCGCATTCTTGATGGAATGCGACCCGAACGAAACCGGACGCTTCAAACCACGGTGACACTGGGGTTAACAGTGAGGGCGCACATGACGAGAACAGAGCTGACGACCAGCACAGCCATGCAAGCCGGTGAGGTGGACGAAAAAACCACTGTAACCGCTACACTTGCCGATCGACTGAGCACGGCCGCCGATAAAGGGCTCTACGATCCGTCGCGCGAACACGATGCCTGCGGTGTTGGCTTTGTTGCCCACATGAAGGGCGAAAAGTCCCACAAGATAGTTTCTGATGGTCTCCAGGTTCTGGAGAACCTGACCCACCGCGGGGCCGTTGGTGCAGATCCGCTAATGGGTGACGGCGCAGGGATGCTTGTGCAAATTCCGCATAATTTCTTTTCCGAAGAGCTGAAAAAGGCTGGAACGGACCTGCCGGAGTTCGGGAACTACGGTGTCGGTTTCATCTTTATGCCGCAGGACGACGCTCTGCGAGCAAAGTGCGAAGAGATTGTCGAACGCGTGATCGAAAAGGAAGGTCAGGACCTGATCGGTTGGCGTGATGTGCCAGTTGACAATTCTTCCCTCTCCAAGGCGCCCGATATTGCTGCCACCGAGCCGGTCTCCCGCCAAGTGTTTATCAGAAGAGCCAAAGGCGAAGATCAGGACGCATTCGAGCGTCGGCTTTATGTTCTGCGCAAGGTGATCTCCAACACTGTGCGCGCCGAAACCGATGCAGTCAAAAAAGGCTTTTATATCGTTTCGATTTCAAGCCGCACGATTGTCTATAAAGGCATGTTCCTCGCCTATCAGCTCGGTGCTTACTATTCCGATCTGAAGGATGAGCGCTTCACGTCGGCTCTTGCTTTGGTGCATCAGCGCTTTTCCACCAACACCTTCCCATCCTGGGATCTGTCCCACCCCTACCGGATGGTGGCCCACAACGGCGAAATCAACACGCTGCGCGGCAATGTAAACTGGATGGCGGCCCGTCAGGCTTCCGTTTCTTCTGCCCTGCTCGGTGACCATATCTCCAAGCTCTGGCCAATTTCGTATGAAGGCCAGTCCGACACCGCCTGCTTCGACAACGCCCTGGAATTCCTGGTCATGGGCGGCTATTCGCTAGCACATGCAGCGATGATGCTGATCCCGGAAGCCTGGGCGGGCAACCCGTTGATGGATGACAACCGCCGGGCATTTTACGAATATCACGCTGCGATCATGGAGCCGTGGGACGGTCCTGCCGCGGTCGCCTTCACCGACGGCCGTCAGATTGGCGCAACGCTGGACCGCAACGGTTTGCGGCCGGCGCGCTACATTGTGACAGACGATGACTTTGTCATCATGTCTTCGGAAGTTGGCGTTCTGCCAGTCGAAGAAGAACGCATTGTCCAGAAATGGCGTCTGCAACCAGGCAGAATGCTTCTGATTGATCTTGAAGAAGGCCGCATCGTTTCGGACGACGAGATCAAGCGCCAGCTTTCAACAGCTAATCCGTACAAGGACTGGCTTCATCGTTCGCAGATTGTGCTCGAAGATCTTCCGGGTGTCCGTCAACGCGCACCCGTTGCAGGCGAAAGCCTGCTCGATCGCCAGCAGGCTTTCGGATACACGCAGGAAGATATCAAACTCCTGATGACCCCAATGGCGACCGTTGGTCAGGAAGCCATCGGATCCATGGGAACAGATACCCCGATCTCGGCACTTTCTGACAAATCGAAGCCGCTCTACACTTATTTCAAGCAGAATTTCGCGCAAGTTACCAACCCGCCAATCGATCCGATTCGCGAAGAATTGGTGATGAGCCTGGTTTCTTTCATCGGGCCGCGCCCGAACATCTTCGATCTGAAAGGCCTTTCCACATCCAAACGACTGGAAGTGCGTCAGCCTATCCTGACCAATGAAGATCTTGAGAAGATCCGCGCTATTGGTGAAATAGCGGACAATCAATTCTCTGCAAAAACGCTGGACATTACCTATAACGCCGAAAAAGGCGCCGAAGGTATGGACAGTGCCCTTGAGAAACTGTGTGAGCGAGCCGAGAAAGCCGTCCGCGACGGTTACAACATCATTATCCTGTCCGACCGTCTGATCAGCCGCTCCCGGATTGCGATACCGGCTTTGCTTGCAACAGCGGCCGTCCACCATCATCTGATCCGCAAGGGCCTGCGGACGTCGGTTGGCCTCGTGGTTGAGACCGGCGAAGCCCGGGAGATCCATCATTTCTGCGTACTGGCAGGTTATGGCGCGGAAGCGATCAATCCGTATCTTGCCTTCGAAACGCTCCTGTCCATGCATATGGAAATGGACTTCCCTGAAGAAGTTGATCAGTTCGAAGTTGTCGAGCGTTACATCAAGTCCATCGACAAGGGCATCTTGAAAGTCATGTCCAAAATGGGCATCTCGACCTACCAGTCCTATTGCGGTGCGCAGATTTTCGATGCCGTGGGCCTGTCTACTGATTTCGTCAAGAAGTTCTTCTTCGGCACTGCCACCATGATCGAAGGTATCGGTCTTAAGGAAGTTTCCGACGAAACGGTTCTGCGCCACGCAGAAGCATTCGGAGGTGTTGCAATCCTTCAGCGCTCGCTGGATGTTGGCGGCGACTATGCCTATCGCACACGCGGCGAGAGCCACATGTGGACACCTGACTCCATCGCTACGCTGCAACATGCCGTGCGTTCCAATCTGCCGGACATGTATCAGGCGTTCGCCAGGGAAGTAAACGAAGTTAGCGGACGCTACGCGATCCGGGGTCTCTTCCGCATCAAGAGTGCTGAAGAAATCGGCCGCACGCCTATCGACATCGACAAGGTGGAATCAGCGGAAAACATCGTCAAAAGGTTCGTAACCGGCGCGATGTCCTTTGGTTCCATTTCCCGCGAGGCACATACGACGCTGGCCATCGCCATGAATCAGATTGGCGGCAAGTCGAACACTGGCGAAGGCGGCGAAGAGCCCGAGCGGTTCAACCCCTTGCCCGACGGTTCGATGAACCCGCGGCGCTCTGCCATCAAGCAGGTTGCCTCGGGACGATTTGGTGTAACAACCGAGTATCTTGTCAATTCCGACATGATCCAGATTAAGGTCGCGCAGGGTGCAAAGCCTGGCGAAGGTGGCCAGTTGCCAGGCCACAAGGTCGATGCGGTGATCGCAAAAGTGCGTCACTCCACACAAGGTGTAGGCCTGATCTCTCCACCTCCGCATCATGACATCTATTCCATCGAGGACCTGGCGCAGCTCATCTACGATCTGAAAAACGTCAATCCGAAAGCCGATATTTCGGTCAAACTGGTCTCTGAAGTCGGCGTTGGCACGGTGGCTGCTGGTGTTGCAAAAGCGCGTGCTGACCATATCACCGTCTCCGGTTATGACGGTGGAACAGGTGCCTCGCCGCTAACTTCGATCAAACATGCCGGTTCCCCCTGGGAAATCGGACTTGCCGAAACTCAGCAGACACTGGTTTTGAACGGCCTGCGTTCGCGCATCGCGCTTCAGGTCGACGGCGGGCTGCGGACAGGCCGTGATGTGATTGTCGGCGCGCTGCTTGGTGCAGATGAATTTGGCTTTTCGACAGCACCGCTGATCGCGGCAGGCTGCTTGATGATGCGCAAATGCCACCTCAACACCTGCCCTGTCGGTATAGCCACGCAGGATCCTGTTCTGCGCAAACGTTTCAAAGGCGCTCCGGAGCATGTCATCAACTACTTCTTCTACGTCGCTGAAGAAGTGCGTGAGCTGATGGCAAATCTCGGCGTTGATAATCTGGACGACCTGATCGGCCGTTCTGATTTCCTCGACAAGGAAGCTGCGCTTGATCATTGGAAAGCAAAGGGTCTCGATTTCTCCCGCATCTTCTTCCAACCGGAAGCAAAGCCGGAAGACACGCGCTGGACCAAACGCCAGGAGCATCCGATTGTCGACATTCTCGACCGTCGTCTGATCGCTGCTGCGAAACCGGCACTAGACAGCAGGGAACCAACGATCATCGACGAGACCATCTGCTCGGTCGACAGGTCAGTTGGTGCCATGCTGTCAGGCGAAGTTGCCAAACGCTACGGCAACAAGGGCCTCAAAAAACCCGACACGCTCAGGATCAACCTGAAGGGTACCGCGGGGCAGGCCTTTGGAGCCTTTGTATCACGCGGTGTCACAATGGATCTTGTCGGAGATGCCAACGACTATGTCGGCAAGGGTCTGGCAGGCGGCAAGCTGATCGTGCGGCCACCGGAAAATTCTCGCATTGTCGCTGAAAACTCGATCATCGTCGGCAACACAGTTCTCTACGGTGCGACCGAAGGTGAATGTTATTTCCGCGGCGTGGCCGGTGAACGCTTCGCGGTGCGCAACTCTGGTGCGCTGGCAGTCGTCGAAGGCGTCGGTGATCACGGCTGTGAATACATGACCGGCGGCGTTGTCGTTGTCATCGGACAGACCGGACGCAACTTTGCAGCTGGCATGTCCGGCGGCATTGCATACGTCCTGGATGAAGATGGGTCCTTCGGCACCCGCTGCAACCTGGCAATGGTCGAGCTGGAACCGGTGACCGAAGAAGACGATCTTCTTGAGAAGCTTCATCACCATGGCGGTGACATCGAGCACAAGGGTCGCGTGGACCTTTCCTGCGACATGACGCGGCATGACGACGAGCGTCTTCGCCAGATGCTCACCAAACACATGGAGCTTACCGGTTCAACCAAGGCCAGGACAATCCTCGATGATTGGACAACCTACCGTCCAAAATTCGTTAAGGTAATGCCAGTCGAATACCGCCGCGCACTTCGGGAAATGGAAGAGCAACGGCTCGGCATGGTCGCCGCCGAATAACCGGCCAACTGAACAAACTGGCTCTCGGCAGCACGAAGTTGCCGATTGCAGCCACCTTTAGGACGCATACAGTTTGAGGAGGTCGCCTTGGGCAAGGTAACCGGTTTTTTGGAAATCGACAGGCAGGAACAGAAGTATCAACCTGCATCTGACCGTATTCGCCATTTTCGCGAGTTCACGATCCCGCTGAACGAGCAGGAAGTCACAAATCAGGCAGCGCGTTGCATGGATTGCGGCATTCCGTTCTGCCACGGCCCGACCGGATGCCCGGTCAATAACCAGATCCCGGACTGGAACGATCTGGTCGTCCAGGGTGACTGGGACATTGCATTGCGCAATCTGCACTCCACCAACAATTTTCCGGAGTTCACCGGGCGCATCTGCCCGGCACCGTGCGAAGAAGCCTGCACACTTAATCTGGAAGACATACCGGTCAACATCAAAAGCGTTGAACAAGCGCTTGCTGACAGGGGTTTCGAGCAAGGCTGGATCGTTCCCGAACCCTCCACAACCAAAACCGGCAAGGCCGTCGCGATCATCGGATCCGGCCCGGCCGGCATGGCTGCTGCGCAACAATTGGCGCGTGCAGGACACACAGTGCATGTCTATGAGCGGGAGCCCAAGGCTGGCGGCCTGCTACGCTACGGCATCCCAGACTTCAAAATGGAAAAACACTATATCGACCGTCGCGTGAGCCAGCTTGAGGCCGAAGGTGTCACTTTCCACTATGGCGTCAATGTCGGCGTAACCGACAGCCTGGAAGAACTGGCAGAGCGTCATGACGCGGTGATCCTGTGCGCCGGTGCAGAACGCCCGCGTGATCCGGGTGTCACTGGAATGGAGATGGAGGGTTGCCATTGGGCGATGCCATATCTTGTCCAGCAGAACCGACGCGTTGGCGACGAACCGGAAAGCGATGAAGCGCCGATCTGGGCGGGTGGCAAACATGTCGTTGTTATTGGCGGCGGTGACACCGCGTCCGACTGCGTCGGCACCGCATTCCGCCAGGGGGCACTTTCCGTAACCCAGCTGGATATTCGACCAATTCCGCCGCTGAAAGAAGACAAGATGGCTGTCTGGCCATACTGGCCGACAAAATTCCGGACATCTTCTTCACAAGCTGAAGGTGCTGAACGGGAATTTTCCGCAGCAACGCTTGGTCTTGTCGGTGAAGACGGCAAGGTCGAAGGCGTAAAATGCGCCCGCGTGGACGAAAAGCGGCGCCCGATTGAAGGCTCCGAGTTCATTTTACGCGCCGATCTTGTTCTCGCGGCTATCGGTTTTTCCGGCCCATTGCTCGAAACCTATATCGCCCAGGCTGGCGACGATTTGGAGCTGGATGGCCGTACAAACGTAAAAGCCAACACCGACGACTATAAAACCAGCATGAAAAAGGTATTTGCTGCCGGTGACGTTCGCAAGGGCCAGTCACTCGTGGTCTGGGCAATCCGTGAAGGTCGTCAGGCTGCCCGATCGGTTGATGAATTCCTGACCGGCTCGACGGATCTGCCACGATAAAAACTGCACTGCCAGTGATCTTCGGTGCGGCAACTGCCTCAATTTTTGAAGTCGCGCATCATTGTGAATATCTGCGAACTCCGAGGTCATGCAAGACTTCGGGGATCGCTTAGTCCGCAACCGCAAGACCGAAAAATTCGGGACGCGAATTCACCGGTTCAATCAAACAACAGTCCCTTCGGACGAACCGTGATGGAAATTCGCTCACTGGTTGGAAGGCTATCGAATAGATTGTCGGGCAACGACCCATGGGGATTTGGGCTTTTGGTGACGGGTGGCACTGTCACGTCCTCGATTGACGTGGCTTCCGCCACCTCCAGTCGCGGATCATCGACCCGCCCGCGCATGGGCGCCAACGGGTCTCCCTTGACAAAGAAGCGATAAGCCGTGCTGTCAGGGTCGATCTGTTCGTCCTCTTCACCGCCTAGCAGCAGCGCCTCGGGCGAGGTCGTTCTGCCGGTCAGGACAATAAAATTCGGATCGTCCTCGACCCCTTCAAAGGCCAGCCCCCCATACCCACCAAGAAGGCGTGACAACTCACGCTCTACAAAGAATGCTACTTTCCTGTAACCGGCCCATGTGAACCCGATGCGGTTGTTGGTTCTAAGTCGAGCGTTCTTACCGTCAACGTCCGGACCGAAAGAGGAATAACCGCCGTCTTCGGCCAGGAAAATATCCCAAATATCGACATACCTGACGCGTCGGTCTTCAGCCGCACTTTGAAAAAATGAGTTCAGTTGGGTAAAATCGATATTGACCAATTCCTCATTGGTTGGCGGCAGCCCCACCCAGACGACGGGCTTTTTTTCCTGCCGGACAACGCGGACGAGCGCCTCAATCTTTTTTTGGTAAGCTGCCAGCCACTCTGCAGTCATGAATTCAACCGGTGGTTCGCCTGGAAAGGTTTTACCCAGATCCTGCTGTCCGATCATGACCACGACGGCCTTAACATCTGCACCGCGGATTTTCGATAACACCTGAGTCGCCCAGTCCGGTGCATTTTCACCTGTAAATCCCGCCTTGTCTTCGGTTACAGGTTCAACGCGGATTTGCGGCTTTTCTGCAAGTGTGTATTTAAGGCCGTCAGCAACGCCGCGCGCCATTCTGTCGCCGACCACCAGAATCAACCCAGCATCGGGGTCTTTCGGCAAACTCTCAAATTTAGGTGGTGCGCCTGCAGGCCGGGTAACCCTTGGCCGCTGTTTCGTCGGTTTCTTGTTTTTCTTCTTGTTTTGCCCACCAAAGAGCTTTTGCAGAGGCGCAAACGGATTAAACCCCCGGAACGGATTTTGCGCGACAACGAATTCCCCGTTTGAAGCGTCTTGTGCATATGCGGATGGCCTACCATCGCAAAAAAGGACCAGTGCGAGCACAAAGGCGAGCCAAAGCGGCACGCGTGCCGCTTTCCCGGTTCTCGTCTTCCGTTGTCGGAATAACACTACAGGCTCCTGAATGACCTATTTCTCAGCGCCAGTTTAACTGTCCATCTTCAGTCGTGCCAGCAAAACAACTGATGCATAGCCATCCGGAACTATCCCGCGGGAGCGCTGATAAGCCCTGATGCCACGCCGGGTGGCTGGACCGATCTTGCCGTCTGCCGCCCCAACCGAAAACCCTCGACGATTGAGCAAGGATTGCATCTCTGCCGTTTCTGAGCGGCTCAATGGCAAATGTTCCCGCGACCAGTCACCGGCAAGCGGACCACCGCCAATAATGCGATCGGACAGGTGACCGACCGCCAGTGCATAGGCCGTCGCATTGTTGTACCGCTTGATGACATAGAAATTTCGTAGCATCAGAAATGCAGGTCCACTCGCACCTGCAGGAAGCACGAGCACCGCCTTGTCGGACGGACGCGGGAAATCGCGGCCATTCGAACGTCTGAGGCCGAATTTTTTCCATTGTCCGAGCGTCTTGGTCGTTTCACCATCGGCCAGCTGGTAGTCAAATCCCGCTGGCAACTTGATTTCATATCCCCATGTCTTGCCGGTCTGCCAACCATGTCTTTTCAGATAATTGGCGGTTGAGGCAAGAGCATCTGGAATGGATGTCCAGATATCCCTGCGTCCATCTCCAGTGTAGTCCGAAGCATAGGCTTTCCAACTGGATGGCATGAACTGCGTATGCCCCATAGCGCCAGCCCATGATCCTTCCATGTCCTGGAAACGGACATGACCGGCCTGCACAATACCAAGCGCCGTCACGAGCTCTTTTTTCCAAAAGCTCTTCCGGCGGGGTGCCGCATAGGCCAGTGTTGCAAGCGCCTGGATGACGTTATGCCGGCCCATGTAGCCGCCATAGTTGGTTTCCATACCCCAAATAGCCAGCACGGCTTCGCGGTCGACCCCGTAGCGCGCTTCAATATTCTGAAGTATCGGTCCGTATTCCTGGAGCAGTTTACGGCCTTTTTCCACCCGGTCGTCCGACACTGCGCTGTCCAGATAATCCCAGATCGGTTTCACGAACTCGGATTGCTTGCTCATCAGGCGCAATGTGTCCTCGTCAGGCTGCATGCCTGTGAAAACGGAATTATAGGTGTTCGTGGAAATTCCAGCCGCTTTTGCCGTCGGCCAGAACCCGCGGATGAACTTGGAAAAGCCCGGATCGGCATATGCGACAACCGGAGAAAGAATCACGCTGACGGCCAAAGCCACAGCGCACCAAAGATATATGGATTTTGACTTGATTGATTTTCCAAAGGGCAATGTTGTCTTCACGTTCATAGTTTGCCGTGCAAAGGTCCGCATCGGGGCCTCCTTATGCCCAGGTCCGTGTAGTTACTGCCCCCACCCATCAATGATCTTGTTTTGGTTACTGTATCGTTAATGCCGGAACCGAAGTCCTGCTTCAATTGAATTTTCGTTATAATCAGCCCCGTCCTGGGAACTGTCGAAGCGGCGATGCCTGTAATTGGCAGTAAGTGCAACGTTTTGTGTCAATGCGAAGGTCATGCCACCAAAGCCGGTGAGAGTCTTTTCTTCGATCGATACGCCCTGGTAACTGCGGTGACTATAGCCAAGTCCGGTTTCGGCAACAAATCGGTCACTGAATGCGTGGGCAAGCCGCAGGTCGCCAGAATAGATTACCGAACCGCTCGCGCCATCAATGTCTGTTGCTTCGAAATTCGTACCTAGACCTGCGGTTACGGTCGTCAACCGGCTCGGCGACCAAACCAGAGAACCGTCCAGAAGGAGACCTGACAAGCTTTCAAGCCGGTCATCGTCAATGTCCTCGATGCGCCAGCCAACGCCAAGCTCCCCGATGAGCTTCGGTCCCGAGGCAATCGCAAGGCCACCGCGAATCTGGTAACCGTTGGCATCCCGTTTTTCACACAATACGTCGGTACAAGCCTCGTCAAAACGCCTTAGCAATAGCGCGCCGTCAACAAACGGTGAAAACGTGCTTCCCGTGTTGCCGTCGAGACGCAACCCAACGGAGTAGACCGTGTTGTCTCTGCCACTCTCGGAGGTACCACCGTCAGAGGTATAGATATTCTTGTCGGCGCCCAGCGATGCGGTCGCGGCAACAATGCCGATGCTGCGACTGGCATTCAGGCTGCCGGACAATATCTGGACATGGTCTGTACCGGAACTGGACTCCGCACTACCGTCATCTTCCCTTGAATAGGAATATGCAAGTCCCGCGGTTACCTGCGTCGCCGCACTCACGTCCAAACGAAGATTTGCCGCCGCCGATACTGACCCGTCATTATCGTCGGAATTATCCGGATACCCTGTATAGGTTCCCCGCAAGGACGCATCAAACTGATGACGTGACCAGTTTGAATTAAGAGCGATATCGGGTGATATACGATAAAGCCAACCACCTGCTCCACCCGCTGACCGTGCAGTGTTATCCGTCCAACCCGTTGTCATGGTCAGTTGCGGTGTCAGGGTGAACGATCCTAGACGTATCCCCTCAGGTGCATCGAATGTGGTATCGCCGCCAAAGACACTTTCATCCAGGGCCGGCGCTGTCACCGGCGCCACACGCCGGACTGCGGCGATCCTGTCAGAAAAAGGACGTATTGGGGCTAAACGGCCGTTAGAACCCAACCCGCTGGATCCGGTCTCGGCTTCAGCCGTGTTCAGTGTGTTTCTCAGTGAATAAACATTGGACTGCGTTGGATTGACCTGTTCGTTGCGCGCCGCCTGGTCAGAAGTATCAGCTGCATCGAGTGCATCTTCTGGGTCACCGGTGCCACGCAAACCAGACGATACCGTTTGCGCGACCGATGGAACGGCCTGCAATACGGCAAGACAGATTGTTAGTTGCAGCAAACGGCGCATTGAGTCCAAAACCGGTGGAATTCCTGATCCCATCCAAACTGAAGAAGGATGGTTAATGCTTCGTTTCTTTTTCGCAAATTGACAGCATGAAAAAACTGACCCGATTTAATCCATTTAATGGATCACGGGTTCTTGATCCCAAGCTTGGACTAGCCTAGTGCTAAGCGGTCCCAATAAAGAGAACATATCATGGCAAACCCGCTGCTCGACCAGCAATCAGAAGAAGACGCCGCTGCGGCGTCACACTGTCTTGTCTCCGCTGAGCGGACAATGGAAACAGAAATTGCTGGTCTGAGTGCTGTCAGAGCCGCGCTGAAAGATGGTCTTGCCGGTCCGTTCCAACAGACTTTCGACCTGATTCAGAAAAGCAAAGGCCGTGTGATTGTCACTGGCATCGGCAAAAGCGGGCATATTGGAACCAAGATTGCCGCAAGTCTCGCGTCTACCGGTACACCGGCGTTCTTTGTACATGCCAGCGAGGCAAGCCACGGTGATCTTGGCATGATCACCGAAAAAGATGTTGTTCTGGCCCTGTCCTGGTCTGGAGAAACACAAGAGCTTGCGGGTATCGTCAGCTACACTAGGCGCTTTAAAGTTCCTCTTGTTGCCATTACCTCCCGGCTGGACAGCACTTTGGGGGGCGCAGCAGACATCGTTCTTAAATTGCCGAGCGTGGCTGAAGCTTGTCCCCATGGTCTTGCACCCACGACTTCCGCACTCATCCAGCTCGCAATTGGGGATGCGCTTGCCGTGGCCCTCCTGGAAGGCCGTGGATTTACCGCGCAGGATTTCCGCGTCTTCCACCCTGGCGGTCGACTCGGTGCGAGCCTGAAAACCGCGAAAGACATCATGCATTCCGGTGACCGTCTGCCGCTCGTCGCAGAATCGACGATGATGAGCGAAGGCATCGTCCTGATGACACAAAGAGGTTTTGGTGTTCTTGGTGTCACGGACGAACTGAATCAGCTCATCGGAATCATTACAGACGGTGACTTGCGCCGTCATGTGTCTTCAAACCTGCTTGCAAAGACGGCGGGTGAAATCATGACCCAGTCACCGAGGTCTGTAACACGGGATACACTTTCCGCCTCCATTCTGGAGTTGGTCAACAGCCTGTCGATTACCTCTGTTTTTGTAATCGAAGACGGACGTCCTGTCGGCATTGTCCATCTACACGACCTTCTTCGGATCGGCGCCGCCTAGCCCGAATTCTGGCATCTTGCGGCACACTTTTGAGAGAAAATTTGCTCTCAAACGGCAGATGATGAGCGTCATTAGGAATTGATTAGGCTTAACAGACTTAAACTGCACCCAAGTTTTCATTGGCTTGAAGCCACTAACCTTGGTGTGTGTACAGAATGGATCTGGCGACCCTAATCGGTATTATTGGTGCGTTCGGCATTGTCACGACCGCCATATTTCTTGGCGGCAGTTTCGGACAATTCGTTGACGTGCCGTCGATGCTGATCGTGATCGGTGGTGGTTTGGCCGCCACATTGATCCGCTTTCAAGTTACAGACATCGTTTTTGCGTTCATTACCGGTTTCAAGGTTGCCCTTTCCGGCAAGAATGCCAACCCGCGGGATCTTATTTCCGAGATCACCAATCTTGGTGAAATCGTGCGAAAGTCCGGTCCACTTGGTTTGGAAAACGTAGATGTTTCCGACCCTATACTGGCCAAGGGTGTGCAATATGTCGCCGATGGCTATGAGCTCGATTTCATCAAGGAATCCATGGAGCGGGAGCGTGATCTGCAGCTCACCCGCCTCTCGGAAGGCAGGCGTGTTTTCAAGGCACTTGGTGATTCTGCTCCGGCTTTCGGAATGATCGGAACCCTGGTCGGTCTGGTGCAAATGCTTGCTAACATGGACGATCCTGCAGCGATCGGGCCGTCCATGGCTGTCGCGCTTCTAACAACACTTTACGGCGCTCTCATCTCCAACATTATCTGTTTGCCGCTCGTCGACAAACTGGACGCTAAATTTGACGTCGATGAACTCAGTCAGACGCTGATCATCGACGGTGTTTGCCAGATTCGCGAATCCAAAAGTCCAGCGCTCATCAAAGAAATGCTCGTGGCATATCTCCCTGAGAAAGCGCGCGCTGAGATGGCTGACGCAGCTTAACGTATTCCAAATATCGACGGACCCCAGACGATGGCAAGAAAGAAAAAGCAGGTAGGCGGAGGCGCCCCCGATTGGTTGGTCACCTTCGCTGACCTTATGTCCCTGCTCGTTTGTTTCTTCGTTCTGATCATTTCCTTCTCCATTCAGGACAAGGAAAAGCTTCAGGTTGTTGCAGGCTCCATGCGCGAAGCATTCGGGGTAAAGGAAACTGCACGTCGCACCGGCATCATCGAAGTCGAAGGCATTCCGATTCGCGACTATATGAAAGACATTAGTCAGGTCGAACAGGATATGAATTCCGACTTCTCTCAAATTCGTCACGAAAAACGACGGAAACAGGGTCCGGAAGCCAATACGCACGACACACTGGAAGCCGATATCGAAAAACCGCGCCAGTTCGCAACAGCCGCAGCCTCACTGCGCCAAGCCTGGCAGGAAATGCCGGAAATAACCGAGATTTCCAACAATATCATTCTCGAGGAAACTGAGGATGGTCTGAACATCATGCTTGTCGACCAGGATGGTCGCTCGATGTTCCGTGAGGGATCAAAATATCCCTACGAAACAACACGCCGGCTGATAGCAAAAATGGCCCCGGTTCTCGCTCAAATGCCGAATCGAATTGAGATCACAGGCCATACGACAGCTGGACAGGTCACAACCAACCCCAGCTACACAGGCTGGGACCTTTCAAGTGAACGCTCCAATGTTGCCAGGCAGATATTGGCTGAATACGGCGTTCCAAACGATCAATTTTTTTCCGTTGTCGGCAAATCCGATACGGAGCCGTTGTTTCCGAACGACCCTTACCTGGCGGCGAATCGGCGGATTGGAATCTTGCTCAAGGCTGAAGAGCCTCCTATTCCGCCGGGCCACAACCCCTGAGTTCGCGCTCATTTAACGAAAGCAGACTCGCCTAAATCTCAAATGGGTCTATTCAACGCGGGCAACTACAAGCCTCACGCCTTCAATGGATTCCACCTTCACCTTGGTTCCAGCCGGCAAGTCAGGGCCTGTAATTCTCCAGATGGTATCATCTATGGAAAGGTTTCCAGTGCCATCATTCAAAGGCGCGGCAAGCGTGAACTGTCGGCCGATGTAACGGCTGCCACGTTGATTTAGCCCAGGGTCCCCTTTTTCCGAAGCAAGTTTGAGCATCATGCGCCTGCCGATCAGCAGGCTGACGAGCGAAAGCACCAGGAACAAGCCGACATGGACCTGCCAGCTAAACCCGAATGCAAGAGCCACGACACCGACAACCATAGCTGACAGGCCGAACCACAAGAAAATGGTACCTGGTGCGAGGATCTCCAAACCCAGCAGAATAAGCCCCAGTACGAACCAGCTCCAGGGGCCCAGCGCCGCGATGGTCGTTTCTATCAGACTCACTGATTGCCCCCATTCGACGAGTTGGTATCCGGAATACGCGAAGCTGACCTGCCTCCTCCGTCATCCTTGCCAAAGGCTTCCTTTGCAATTTCCCCGATACCACTCAAGGAACCAAGAAGAGCAGATGTCTCCATGGGTAAAATGAGCGTTTTCTGGTTACGCGATGTCGCCAGTTCCTTGAAAGCTTCAACATATTTGTTGGCAACAAAGTAGTTGATCGCCTGAACATCCCCGGCTGCAATTGCCGCACTCACCAATTCGGTTGCCTTGGCTTCAGCTTCGGCTGCACGCTCCCGAGCTTCGGCATCCCTGAAAGCCGATTCACGCCGGCCTTCAGCTTCCAGAATCAGCGATTGCTTTTCACCCTCGGCTTTCAGGATTTCCGATTGCCGCTTGCCTTCTGCTTCGAGAATGGATGCTCGTTTTTCGCGCTCGGCTTTCATTTGCCGGCCCATCGCCTCCACCAGATCTCGCGGCGGATTGATGTCCTTGATCTCGATACGCGTAATCTTGATGCCCCACGGCTCGGCAGCCGCGTCAACAACCTTGAGAATCTTGGCATTGATTTCGTCACGGTTGGACAGCAAGCTGTCGAGGTCCATCGATCCCATGACCGAACGGATATTCGTCATGGTGAGATTGAGAATGGCGTTCTGCAGTCCGAGAACTTCGTAGGATGCCCTCGCGGCATCAAGCACCTGGTAGAAGGTAACTCCATCTGCCGTCACTGTTGCGTTGTCGCGTGTAATGACTTCCTGCGAAGGGACGTCAAGCACCTGTTCCATCATGTTCAGCTTGTGACCAACCTTGTCGACAAACGGAACAATGAAGTTCAAGCCCGGTGCAAGTGTTTTTCTGTACCGCCCGAAACGTTCGATTGTGTAATTATAGCCTTGGGGAATGGTTTTGACCCCGGCAAAGAATACAAGAATGACCAGCACAACAAGGCCGATCAGAACAATATCAAATCCCGCAAGAGATGGCATGGGAAACTCCCTAATAGCTCAAATAGTGGGCACACTATGCTCTTTTTTGGGGTACTGATCCAGCGCTATTGACGAAAGAAACAGGGGTTCACGCACCCAATAGTAAACAAATTCCAATCACAAAAGACCAATCGGTACGGCTGTGCGCCAAGCCATCACACATGTAGTGTGCCCTGTCAGAAATTACGAGTTATGGATTGTGGCGCTCAGGCTAAATCCAGCCGCCAAGCTCCCGCCGCACGATATGCGCGATGACATCCATCCCCAGATCGCTGTCATTCAAGCAGGGAATATGGCTGAAATTTTCACCACCATTTTCCTCAAATATCTCCCCGACCTCACCGGCAATTTCTTCCAGGGTCTCAAGGCAGTCGGAGACAAAACCGGGATTCATCACTGCGATGTTCTTCACGCCATCCTTTGCAAGCTGCTCAACTGTCTTGTCGGTGTAGGGCTGCAGCCATTCTTCAGGCCCGAACCGTGACTGAAAAGTCAATTGTAGCTTGTCCTTGCTCCAGCCGAGAACATCACGCATCAACCGCGTTGTTTTCATGCAGTGGCAATGATAGGGGTCACCGCGTTTGAAATAAGATTGCGGAATGCCGTGATAGGAGGTCAGAACCACATCCGGCACGAAATCGAGGCCCTCCAGGTGACGCTCGACAGATTTTGACAAGGCAGTCACATAGACCGGATCATCATAATAGGGCGGCACTGTTCGAATGGCCGGTTGCCAGCGCATTTCCAGCAGAGTCTTGCAAACAACATCGTTCACCGTAGCGGTCGTTGTGGCCGAATACTGAGGGTAAAGCGGAAATACAAGAATGCGGTCGCAGCCTGCATCTTTCAGTCCCTTGAGCCTGTCGGGAATGGATGGCTGGCCATATCGCATCGCCCAGTCCACCAACACTTTTCCATCATCCGTGCCAAGCATTTCTGCAAGCTTGTCCGATTGATTTCTCGTGATTGTGCGAAGCGGCGACTCGTTTTTTTCCTTGTTCCAGATTTCATCATAGGCCTTGCCCGATTTTCCCGGCCGGGTCATCAGAACGATCCCGTAAAGGATTGGGTACCAGATTGCGCGGGGCCATTCGATTACTCGTTTGTCTGACAGGAATTCCCTCAGGTATCGGCGCATCGACCAGTAGTCCGTTGCATCTGGCGTTCCAAGATTTACCAAAAGCACACCAACCTTGCCGCCTTTGACGGCGGGATGTTCAGCAGGGAATTGCTCTTTGTTGAACTCTGCATATTGGTCGGCGGATGGCTGGACAGTCATAAGCTCGGATTTCCCTGGCGATTTCTCATTCTGCTGCATTACATATGCCAAGTAATCGCCAAGGCCAATGCGGCATAGATCATTCGCGCTAGAATTCCTTTAGAACATCTGACCAGGTTGGCTAGCCATATTCACGTTCGTCGGCAATGACCTTCCCGTCATTCGGCAGGTTACCGATCGGAACGAGCTCAATATCACCCTTTAACCGGGTCACGTCCCTCAAGGTGGTTGCAACTCTTTCCGAAAGACCGTTTCCTCGGGCATCCGTTTCTATTGAGAGGGTCATCGTGTCGCTTTCGCCATCTCGGCCAACCGCCAGACGTGCCTTGCACACTTCCGGATGCGCAGCAACGATCTGAGCAATTTGCGCTGGATCGACAAACATGCCTTTCACTTTGGTTCGTTGATCCGCTCGCCCCATCCATCCGGCAAGGCGCATATTCGTGCGCCCACAGGGAGACTGCCCAGGAATGATCTTGGAAAGATCCCCAGTGGCAAACCGGATAAGCGGATAAAGGCGATTGAAATTGGTTACAACAAGTTCGCCAACTTCGCCGTCTTCAACCTGCTCGCCTGTTCCGGGCCGAACGATTTCAACAATATAGTCTTCATTGACCACCATCCCTTCCCTGGCTTCTGTTTCATAGGCAATCACACCAAGATCCGCTGTTGCGTAACACTGCCCAACCTGGATGCCCTGGTCAGCATATTCCTGACGTAGAGACGGGAACAATGCGCCGCCTGAAACCAGTGCCTTTTTGATGGAAGAAGTATCCCGGTTTTGCTCACGCCCCCGATCCAGCAACACCTTGAGATAGTCCGGCGTTCCGACAAATCCTGTTGGCTTCAGGATCTCAATCGCTTCAACCTGCATGTCCGTGTTGCCAACGCCTGCCGGAAACACGGTACAGCCGAGAGCAATAGCACCCTGATCGAGAATGAAACCGCCTGGCGTCAGGTGATAGGAAAAGGCGTTCAAAACAATATCGCCTTTGCGGAAACCTGCGGCGAAGAGGCTACGGGCACCATTCCAGGGATCAAGGCCAGGGGCTTGAGGTTCCCAGATCGGTCCGGGCGACATGAACACACGGGCAGCACCAGACAGATCTCCCGCCAGAAAACCGCCAAAGGGAGGGTTGGCTTTTTGTCTGTGAAGGAGATCGGATTTCCGAAGAACGTGCAATTTGGCAAGTGCTGAGCGACCCGTAACAGAGCCTAGATCTTGCTCTGCAAGGTGCTCGGCCCAAGCCTCGGAATTGGCAATGGCATGTGCCAGTAAAGCCGGTAATTTTGCAAATAGATCCCGCTCGCGCTCAGCAGTATCCTGCCGCTCGCGCGTATCAAACTGAATGTCGCTCATTGTCGTCTCCGCCTGTTGAAGCCTGCGAAATCAGGCCAGCCAGCGTTTCCTTCGCTTATAGTGTTTTACATTCCGGAACGAGCGACGGCCTTCGCCGCCAACGCCCAGATAAAACTCTTTCACATCCTCGTTTTCCCGGAGGGCTTTCGCATCTCCATCCAGGACAATCCGTCCAGATTCTAGGATGTAGCCGTAAGTCGCGTATTTCAGCGCCACATTGGTATTTTGTTCAGCCAGCAGGAAGGAGACGCCCTCCTGTTCATTGAGCTGGCGAACAATTTCAAAGATTTCTTCCACCAGCTGCGGAGCGAGACCCATGCTGGGTTCGTCAAGCAGGATCATCTTGGGTCGGCTCATCAAGGCGCGCCCGATCGCACACATCTGCTGTTCACCACCTGACGTATAGCCAGCCTGGCTTTGACGTCTTTCACGCAGACGAGGGAAATAGTTATAGACCATCTCCAGGTCGGCCTTCACAGCGCTGTACCCGTCCTTGCGGGTATATGCGCCTGTCAGCAAATTCTCTTCAATGGACAGGTGTCCGAAACAATGCCGGCCTTCCATCACCTGGATACAGCCACGGCGAACCAGATCGTTCGGAGACAGAGCCTGAACTTCTTCATTGTCGAACAGGATCTTTCCCTTGGTCACTTCACCGCGTTCCGCACCAAGCAGGTTTGACACTGCCTTCAATGTGGTCGTCTTGCCGGCGCCGTTTGCACCGAGAAGAGCTACAATTCCGCCTTTCGGTACGGTCAGGGACACGCCCTTCAGCACCAGAATAATATGGTCATAAATGACCTCGATATTATTGACCGACAGGATCGTTTCTGCCGTTTCAACCGCATTTTGTTCTACATCCAGCAATGCCATTCCGCTCTCTCCTGGGAGGCCCCGCCGCATCCAGAGTGTTTTAAACACTCTGTTGTTTCATTTCCGGACGGCAAGCAATTGTGCACTGCTTGTCGGAAAATCAGATGCGGCGGAGCAAGCTGCCAATTAGTTCGGGCAGGGTTCCGTACGCGCCGGCCAAGGTGCGTTTTTCTCTGCGTATTCAGCAGCTGCTTTTTCAAGCAGAGGCCGGACCAGGTCAGTCATCGGCTCAATCCAGCCGGACGCCTGACGCCATTGCTTACCGTCCCACTCCTGGATGAACACCGGATGGCTACCAGCATGATCTTCGCAAGTGACTTTCATCGGATGCGCAAAACCAGCAAGACCAAGTTCTTTCAGGCGTGCTTCGTCAAGATCAAGGGCTTCAAGTCCCATACGCATGTCTGCGCCGGTGATCGCCTTCTTGCCAGTCAGTTCCTGAGCTGTGCGGATGGCTTCGGTGATGATGACAGAGTTGAGAACGCCACGATTGTAGAGCGTGCTCCCAATGGTTTCCGCATCGGTCGAGGAAAGGCCGGCATCAACGACATACTTCTGAATGTCGTCCAGAGCCGCGAATTCACGGCCAACGCCAGAGAAGTTCATGGCCTTGTAGCCCTTGGCACCTTCACCGCCGGCAGCTGCATCGTCATCGCCAGCCGACCACCAGACACCAATGAATTTGTCCATCGGGAACCGGATCTTGACAGCTTCCTTGATAGCAGTCGGGTTCATAGCACCCCAACCCCACATGACCATGTAGTCAGGACGGTCACGGCGAACGTTCAACCACTGCGAGGACTGGTTCTGCATCTCGGCGCCAGGCACCGGATATTGCATCAGCTCAAAACCGTATTTTTCGGAAAGCTGTTCCAGAAGCGGTATCGGCTCGCGGCCGTAACCGGCATCAAGGAAGATGTAACCGATCTTCTTGCCCTTGAGGTTCTCAAGGCCACCTTCCTGCTCACCAATATATTTGATAACCACTGAGGCACCATCCCAGTAAGTGTCCGGCACATTGAAGATCCACGGGAAGACTGTTCCGTCAGCTGCGGCTGAAAGGCCATACCCCATAGAAAGAACCGGGATCTTGTCGACGCTGGCCTTTGGGATCAACTGCAATGTAATACCAGTGGAATAGGGATTGTAGACCAGTGCTCCTTTGCCCTTTGTGGCTTCGTAGCACTCAACGCCTTTTTGGGCGTTGTAACCGGTTTCACATTCTTCCGTCACCAGCTTGGCGCCACCGATGCCGCCATCACGTTCGTTCAGCATCTTAAGATAGTCATGCATCCCGTTGGCGATGTGAATCCCGGATCCAGCATAGGGCCCTGTCCGGTAAGTCAGAAGCGGAACGTAATTGGTGTCCTCGGCCTGAACCGCTGTTGTCATGACGCCGGAGAGACCGACCCCAATCGCAACGGCGGTTCCCAACGCAAGTTGCTTGATGTTCATCATATTCTCCTCCCATGCGGGTCCCGGCATTACGGTACCGCCAGACCAGTTGCGCCATTCCTCACCGGATCGGTCCAAATCCGGATGGCGGGTAAACAGGCTGGTCTTCCTAGTAAGGGAATGGCCAGACCCTGAGTTTTTGTTTCGCGATCTGCCACAGACGGGCAAACCCGTGCGGCTCGACGATCAGAAAGAAGATGATCAACGCACCGATGATCATGAAAGTCGCGTGTTCAACTGTCTCCGCTGCGATATCGAAACCAAGTATCCCTGGAACAAACTTGAGGATGACCGGCAGGATCCAGATGAACGCGGCGCCCATGAAAGCGCCACTAAGGCTGCCCAAGCCGCCCAGAATAACCATGAACAGGATCTGGAAGGACAGGCGGATTGAATAGGACGACGGCTCGGCGGCATTCAGCCAGAAGAAAACCATCATGGCGCCGGCAACTCCGCAGATGAATGATGAAACCGCGAACGCCAACAGCTTGGTTTGCAAAGGGCGAATGCCCATCAGTTCCGCAGCGATATCCATGTCGCGGATCATCATCCAGGACCGGCCGATCCGGCCGCGTAGAACATTCGCCATCAAAAACGCTATCAGAACTGTGATTCCCAGAACAACAAAGTAGCGGGCAATCGGCGTCGCCTCGGCACCGGTCACGATAACGCCAAAAACTTCCCGGCGCGGAATTTCGATCGCACCTGAAGCATTGTAATTGTAGAGCCACGGAATACGGATGAAGCACCACTCCAGAAAGAACTGTGCCGCCAGCGTAGTCACTGCCAGATAAAGTCCTTTGATGCGCAGGCTCGGCAGTCCAAAAACAGCCCCAATCGCCGCCGAGAACACGCCGGATACGAGCACCATGAGAATGACATTGGCGTCCGGAAAGATTGTCGTCAGCTTGTAGGCGGCATAGGCGCCAACGCCCATGAACGCGCCGGTGCCGAGAGACAATTGTCCGCAGTAACCGGTCAATACGTTCAGCCCGATCGCCGCCAGCGAGAAAACCAGGAACGGGATCATGATGGACGTCAGGAAGAAGTCGTTGGCAAAGGCAGGGATGAGCACAAAGGCAATCATCAGGATCGCTGCCAATCCCATCCTGTCCTGCAGGATCGGCATGAGTGCCTGATCCGACTTGTAACTCGTTTTGAATTGGCCAGCTTCGCGATAAAACATGTGGTTATATCCGCTCGATGATGCGTTCGCCGAAGAGACCTTGCGGGCGGAACAGAAGGAATATCAGGGCGATGATGTAGGCAAGCCAGGATTCGATACCGCCTCCGACCAGCCCTCCCCAGTAGAGTTCACCGATCTTTTCACCAAAGCCAATGATCAGGCCGCCGACAATGGCACCCGGGATCGAGGTGAACCCGCCAAGAATCAACACTGGCAAAGCCTTGAAGGCGACAATTTCCAGCGCGAAGGATACGTCCGAACGCGCACCCCACATGATGCCCGTTGCCAGCGCAACCAGGCCTGCCGCGAACCAGACAATTGCCCAGATCTGGTTGAGGGAAATTCCGACGGAAAGTGCCGCCTGGTGATCATCCGCAACCGCCCTGAGCGCCCGTCCGATCCGGGTCTTGTTGAAGAAAATGGCGAGCGCCGCCACCATCAAAATGGCGATCACGGCTGCGGCGATATCGATGTGTTGCAGAATAACCAGGCCGCGGTCACCAAATTCGAAGGCCGTCGAGCCGGTCGGCAACCCGAGTTGCTCTGTGATCATCTGCTTCGGCTCGCCACCGAAAACGAATTCGCCGAACCCGATCAGAAAATAGGTCAACCCAATGGTTGCCATCAAAAGGATGATGTCGGGCTGGTTAACGAGCGGCCGCATGACCACGCGTTCAACACCATAGGCAAGGACGCCCATGACACCGATTGTGAGTATTAGCGCGAGATAAGCCGGCACACCGTTTTCATTCAGACCGACAAGCGTCAGACCGGCAAACACCACCATGATGCCCTGAGCAAAGTTGAATACGCCGGAGGCCTTGAAGATCAGCACAAATCCCAGCGCTATCAGCGCGTAGAGAATTCCGGCGACAAACCCTTCCCACAGAACCTGCAGGAAGAAATCCGGCATCTGGTACATCTGCACGAAGGGATCGATGAAAATGTCGTAGAGCATATTTTCTCTCCCCCCTTAGTGGCTCACGCCGAGATAAGCGTCGATAACGGCCTGGCTGGCCTGCACTTCTTCCGGCGTTCCATCGGCGATTTTCTTGCCGTAATCGAGCACAACGACACGGTCGGAAAGGTCCATGACAACCCCCATGTCATGCTCAATCAAAGCGATCGTTGTGCCGAACTCGTGGTTCACATCCAAAATGAACCGGCTCATGTCCTCTTTTTCTTCCAGGTTCATGCCCGCCATCGGCTCATCGAGCAGCAGCAGTTCGGGCTCCATGGCAAGTGCGCGACCCAGCTCGACCCGCTTTTGAAGTCCATAGGGCAAACGGCCCACAGGCGTTTTGCGGATCGCCTGGATCTCCAGAAAATCGATGATGTTTTCAACTTTTCGGCGGTGTTCGATTTCTTCTTGTTCTGCCGGGCCGCGCCATAGCAATTGCCAGAAGAAGTTCCGATGCATTTTCAAAGAACGCCCGGACATGATGTTGTCCAATGTGGTCATGCCCTTGAACAGCGCAACATTTTGGAATGTACGGGCAATTCCCTGGCTCGCAGCTTCATAAGGCTTCATCTTCCGGCGGACTTTTCCGCGCCAGGAGATGGTCCCTTCCTGGGGATGATAAAACCCGTTGATGACATTCAGCATCGAGGTCTTGCCCGCGCCGTTCGGGCCGATAATTGCCCGAATTTCGCCCTTTTGAATATCGAAGGAGATATCTGTGATCGCCTTCACCCCGCCAAAGGACAACGACACATTATCCACACGCAACAGAAAATCACGCTCTGTGTTTCCCTCGGCATCCGCCGTTGCGATCGTTTTATCCGTTACAATGGCGTTCATTCGGCAGCCTCCTGAAGACCCTTGCCGGCGTCATGTGCGGTCATGTCACGGATTTCAACAGTCGCTTCGATTGTGCCCTTCCGACCATCTTCGAAGGTCACTTCCGTGCGCACGTGTTTCGAAGACGAACCATCATAAAGTGCCTCGATCAACGGCGCGTAGCGGTCTGCGATGAAAGTTCTGCGAACTTTCTGGGTCCGCGTCAGTTCCCCGTCATCTGCATCAAGTTCCTTGTGAAGGATCAAAAAGCGCGTGATCTGGGCGCCCGCCATCATCGGTTCCTGCGAAAGGTCCCGGTTGACCTGATCGACATGACCTTCCAACATTTTGTAGACGTCCGGATTCGCAGCCAACTCCTGGTAAGAGGCGTAATTGACGTTGTTCCGCTCGGCCCAGGACCCAACAGCCGTCAGATCGATATTAATGAATACACCAACCATATCCTGTTCATGGCCGAAGGCGACTGCCTCCTTGATGTTCGGGAAGAACTTCAACTTGTTCTCGATGTATTTCGGTGCGAACAAGGACCCGCTGTTGAGCTTGCCGACGTCTTTTGCCCGGTCGATGATTTTCAGGTGACCATTATCGGTGATGATGCCCGCATCGCCCGTATGAACCCAACCATCCGGGGTTTTGGTTTTTTCAGTGGCTTCGTCATTCTTGAAATAGCCAACGAAAACGCCCGGTGAGCGGTACATGACTTCGCCGTTGTCGGCGATCTTAAGTTCCACATCAGGTGCCGGCTTGCCGACTGTGTCTCCAAAAATCTCGCCGTCCGGCTGCAGCGTAATGTAAACGCTGGCCTCGGTCTGGCCATAGAGCTGCTTCAGGTTCAGTCCGAGTGCACGGTAGAACTGAAAGATCTCCGGACCGATCGCTTCACCAGCGGTATAACCAACCTTCATCCGGGTCAGTCCCATGCGGTTTTTCAAGGGCCCATAGACGCAAAGCTCACCGAGGCGGTAAAGAAGCCGATCCTTGAGAGCCACCTGTTCACCGTTCAGGATCTTTTCGCCCACATTGCGAGCAACGCCCATGAAATAGTCAAACATGCGGCGCTTGAATTTGCCGGCATCTTCCATGCGGACCATGATCTGGGTCAGCATGTTTTCAAACACGCGCGGCGGCGCAAAGAAGTAGGTCGGCGCAATTTCAAGCCGGTCGACGTCAATCGTGTCCATGCTCTCGGGGCAATTGACGCAATATCCGGCCGTGAAGGCTTGAGCGAGCGAAAAGACATGATCGCCGATCCATGCCATCGGCAGGTAAGCCAGCACTTCTTCGGTCTCATTCAGCTTGTCAAAAGTATTACCGTTGCGCGCCGAAATGACGAGATTATCGAAGGATAGCATGACGCCCTTAGGACGCCCGGTGGTCCCGGACGTATAAAGCATTACGGCAACATCAGCGCCTTTGCCGCCAGCAAAGCCTTTTTCCCATTCGCCTGTCAGAGACGCATCTTGGGCAAGCAGATCGCGGCCTTTTTCCTGAAGTTTCGCATACGCATGCAAGTGGGCATGATCGTAGTCGCGAAGTCCGCGCTCTTCATCGTAGATGATGTCCGTCAGGCTCGTGACTTCTTCAGAAATGCCCTGCAGCTTGTCGACCTGCTCCTGATCTTCCACGACCGCAAACTTGACCTCGGCATGGCCAAGGACAAAGGCCATTTCTTCAGCAACCGAATCTGCATAGACAGGAACCGGAACTGCGCCGAGCGCCTGTGCTGCAACCATGGACCAGTAGAGGCGAGGTCGGTTTGCCCCGACAATGGCGATCTTGTCTCCCGGACCGAGGCCCAGTGATTTCAATCCGATTGAAAATGCGCGAATTTCTTCAAACACCTCGGACCAGGTCCAGCTCTGCCAGATCCCTAAATCCTTTTCCCGGAACGCTGTCCGGTTTCCGAATACCTTCACATTGTGCAGAAGGATTTTCGGAAAGGTGTCATCCCCACGCAGCGAAGCGCTGGTCGGCCCTACCATGTATCGTTTCTTCCCCTAGAACACCCTGCGCCCGGTGGAGCGCAAACAAGATGCTCTTTCATTTCAGAACAGATCAACTTGTCCGTCTTTACGCGGCACCGCGTGCACACGGGTTGATCTGGAAGGCGCCCCAGTTTTTTCGGGGTCGTTTTCCCATCAGATATGAAACTACCTGCCGAGCGAACCTTCAACCGCTAATTTGCAGCTGGCTCGCCTGAGGGGCGTCTCATTTCCGATGAAGACAAGCTAGAGGCTGCTATTTTCAGCAATATGATTCAAATATTTCTAATTGTGTCGTTTACGCTGCAAGTGCGAATTGCAAATAGGCCTAAAGCGTTTCCAAGCAGAGAAAACGTAAAAATATCTGATATTTTTCAGTAAGTTATATCAACATTCAAAATCAACGTCTGTTTTTTTGAGAGCGACTGCCTTTTGAAGGAATTCATCGATTCGGCTGTTCGCAACCAGCTTGGTCTTGGTGAATCGCACACATCCCTTGCCGACACTCAGGCCTTTCAGAAGTACGCCTTCAGGATCAATTTTCGTCGCATCGCCGACTTAAAGACTGACATAATTGCGTTGCGCATTGAGATGAAAGAAAAATTCACCATCCAGCGCATACCCGAGCATCTTGTTGTGGATGTGCTCCTTGATTGAAGGTTCCGCGGATTTTATCAAGTTCCGTATCTGCAATACCTTTTGTCGTCGCCAGTCATCGTCAAGTTGCTCCAGATATTCTTGAGGTGTCTCAGCGCTGTGTTGCATTTGCCTTTTCCAAAATCGAACATTTTGATTGAGCCAAACTGTGTCGAAAATGCAGTTGACGCAAACCGACGAACTCCACTTTAGCGATTGAGACACGATCGCCGCTGCCCCCTATTCAAGCCCCCTCCACCCTTCGGACTAATTTTACCTTGTTCAGTCTCTTTCCATTTTGATCTAATCTCATTGTCATGGAGGAGACAAAACAGCTCAAAGTGCAACTTGATCTGATGCAGGCGGCGCTTGATCACATCAATCAGGGTTTCACGGTTTTTGACCGCGACCTGCGTCTGGTCGCCTGGAACCGTGGTCTCTATGACATGCTCGACATGCCGAACGAAATCGTTCAGCGCGGATCTCATCTTGAAGCCTTCATTCGCGTCAATGCTGAGCGTGGCGAATACGGTCAGGGCGACACAGAGGGCAAGATTGCCCGCCGCATTGAGCGTGCAAAACTGTTCGAGCCTCACTATTTTGAACGCGTCCGACCCAACGGTCAGATCATTGCCGTCTCGGGAACCCCGCTGCCACAAGGTGGTTTCGTCACGATCTATTCCGATGTGACGGAAGAACGCCGCCGTCAGGAAAAACTGGAACGTACCGTGGAAGAACGGACCCGGGCCCTGCAGCAAAGCGAAGACTGGCTGCGGCTGGTAACAGATAATATCCCGGCCTTGATCGCCTATCTTGCACCCGGGCCGGTCTTCCGGTTCGCCAACCGGCGGTACGCAGACTGGTTCGGACAATCCGTTGCATCGATTGCAGGTCGACCTGCGTCAAAAGTTGTTGGCGCAGAACTGTTCAAGGAACTTGAACCACATATAGACCGCGCATTTGAAGGCAACGCCGTCAGTTACGAATACCAGCGACAACGTCCGGACGGTACCAAGGCCTATATGCGCTCAACTCTCATTCCCGACATGACGGTTGATGGTCGAACACTTGGGATTTTCGTGCTCTCCCTGGATGCCACCGACCAGAAACAGGCTGAAGCGACCCTCGTGCAATCCCAGCGAATGGATGCCGTCGGCAAATTGACTGGCGGGCTAGCGCATGATTTCAACAATCTTCTGACAATCATGATGGGCAACCTTTTAAGCCTTGGCCGCATGGATACCCCCATTGGCAAAGAGATGCTTGACGGCAAGCTGAGCCCCATGATGGAGGCCACCAAACGCGGATCTGACCTGATCCAGCGTCTATTGGTTTTCAGCCGCGGCAAGGCCATTGATCCGCAGATTGTGTCCCTGGCACAGGTTGTCGCCAACGCCGGCCGGTTGCTCGACGGCTCGCTGCCCTCGACAATCAACTTTGAAACAGAAATCGAGGACAGCACAATCGCGGCACGGATTGATCCGACGCAGATGGAAACAGCGCTGATCAATCTTGCCTTCAACGCCCGTGATGCGATGCCGGATGGCGGTGAGCTGAAGATTGTTCTTTCCGATACGTCGCTCGACAAACGAGAAGCAGAAGAGCTTGGAATTCCGCAAGGCCGTTATGCTCGTATTGCCGTTGAAGATACCGGCAGCGGCATGGACGAGGACACAAGGCTCAAGATCTTCGAGCCTTTTTTCACCACCAAGAATTTTGGCACCGGCAGTGGGCTGGGCCTGTCCATGGTTTATGGCTTCATTCATCAGTCGGGCGGTGCCATTCGCGTTAAAAGCAGTGTCGGAAACGGTACTTGCCTTTCGCTTTATCTCCCCTTCAAATCACTTGAAACGGTGGCAAACAGCGCCGCATATGGATTGAGTCAATCGTCTTTGAAACGTGGAGAAGGAGAACTTCTACTATTGGTAGAAGACGATCCTGATGTGGCAAATACCGTGAGCGACCAGCTTCAGGACCTCGGCTACACTGTGCTGCGCGCCGAGAGTGCCGACGATGCCAAGCAACTTGCGCTTGACCTGCCAGAGCTTAAGGGCGTTCTCAGCGATATCATCATGCCTGGTCAGATCAATGGCCTGGCGTTGGCACGTGAAATCCAGCAAAAAAGAAATGATCTCGGCATTGCACTGATGTCAGGATATGCTGACTGGTCCGCGCTCGCGGGCCAAGAGGACCAATGTGAATTTCCGGTCTTGGCGAAACCCTTCGCTGACCATCAACTTGCCGAAACCTTGCAGAAAATTCTTTCCATGAAGACGTAGGAACGAGACTTGCGAACAAGCTCCGCACCGACAGCAAAAAGATTGGTCTTCATTGTCGATGATGAACCGGAAATCGGCCAGCTTCTCCTGGAAGCCATGACCCAATTCGGCATCGAGGGACAGGTTTTTTCTACAGCCTACTCAATGCTCGCGGCCCTCAAGGATCAGATCCCGGACGCCTGCATTGTGGACCTTGGTCTTCCGGATATGGAGGGCATGGCATTGATCAACGAAATTCGGCGGCAATCCTCGGTTCCGATCATTGTTCTTTCGGCCCGTGGTCACTCAACCGACCGGGTTCTGGGACTTGAGCTTGGTGCGGATGATTACGTCGTAAAGCCTTTCGACCCACGTGAGGTCGTTGCCCGAATACGGTCGATCTTGCGTCGATCTTCAGATCAGTCGGATCCTGTCCAACAGGTAGAACTTGCAAGGTTCGAAGGTTGGGTCTATCAGCCCTCGTCCCATTGCCTCACGTCTCCAGAAGGCGAGGAGACGTTTCTCTCCACTGGAGAAGCAACGCTGCTGGAGGCTCTCCTGCGTGCGCCAAAGCGTGTGCTGACACGCGACTATCTGCTGGAGCACGGTGGCCGGGACGAAAGCCTGGATCGTTCTATCGATGTGCGCATTTCCCGCATTCGCAAGAAACTCAACCGGAAGAACGAACCCGTCCACATCCGAACGATCTACGGGTCAGGCTACATGCTTGCCTGCGAAGTGAAATGGGGCAGCTGAACGAGAGCAATCTTGTTTCCCTCCATTTATTTGCCACCAAACAAGGCTTCAAATTCTGACCCGGTAAGCTTTTTCGTCTCGTTTGCAAAAGCGTAGTAATCCGGCTTTTCATCGATGTAGATCTCGGCGCGGAACGGCAGCCCGGCTTGATCAGCAAATAACCCTATTGGAATTGCGTATATCCCATTGGCATTCGCCAGGTAGAAGAGGTTCGAACCGCACGTGCTGCAAAAGCCACGGACAACATCTTCCGAAGACGCATATCGGCCAACAGGACCGGTAAAACGTGCTTCTTTGCATGGAACTGACATGAACGGGCCGCCACTCCACTTGCGGCACATGGAACAGTGACAGGCCTGAATGGACGGCATAGCCGTTGCCGCAAAAGTCACTTCACCACAAAGACAGCTTCCATATCGTTCCATCATAGCCTCCAATCCTGATGTCTGAATATCTAGAGTGACTGCAACTGAACGCCGAGTTCAAACAAAAAAAGCGGGAAGATTACTCTCCCCGCTTTCTCGAATTTTAATCCAGTCCCCTAGAAACTCAAGGAGATATCCCTGTGACCAGCCAGACAGCCTGCGACCTCAAGTGCCATTTCCCTCGGAAGCCGTCGCTGCTGACGCAATCCGATGTTGTTGATCACCGCAGCATCATAGATCGCGAGCTTCGGCAGAATTTCTGACGCTGCCTTCTGACGCCAGACCAGGTCTTCTTCAAGCGCAGCCAGCGACGTGTCGATTTCGGCCAGAGCCTCCTCGGCATTCGGCTTTTTGCTGCGCATGATCTTGCGGGCATCAGACAGACCTTTGCGGATATCGCTCGTGCCTTCCGCCTCACCAACCTTGGAGCGCATTGCGGCAATGGCCGCAACAGCTGCCTTTGGTTCAAGCTGCGGGATCTGCGTTTTCAGAGCTTCGATTTCCGGCTTCAAGGCAGCAACCTTGTCGGCATCCGCCAGGATAGCTTTCAACTCAAGCAATGGCTCATAGGCCTGATCGACCGTTCGCCGATAGGTCTGACGGGCCTTGTTTTCGACCTTCTGGATCTTGGAGAATGTATCATAGGTATCTTCCCAGGAAGCAGGGATTTCGGCAATCAGAGCTGCATGCTCTTCTTGCAGCGATTCGATCCTGGCGCTCGCCCGCTCTCCCTGCTTTTCTGTGTAGATCCCGGTCCCACCAGAACGGTCAACGATCACCTGAAGCTCTTTGATGTGTTCATCAATTCTCCTGGCGTCTCGCTCAAGTGCACGCACTTCGCGGTGAACCGGTTGGAACTCGCCGGAAACCGCGGCAACTTCGATTTCCGCATCCTTGATCGCCTGCATCTGCGGCAAAGCTTCCCGGGCTTTTTCAAACCCTTTTGCCATATCCTTCTGCAAGTCCTCCGGCAGGTAACTCATGTCGATACTTTCAGCCGATTGAATGGCCGCCAGAATGCTGTCGCCATTCTGCTGGAAGTCCTCATGAACAATGGTCTCCATGCAGTATTGCAAACGCGGATTTTTTGGTGGCGGCGCAGTTTCCGAGAGAAGGGTCGACCGGTTCGGCAGATAGTTCACGAGCTGCGGGTAAAGTCCAACAATACCAAGCGCGAACAACTGCAGACAGATAAAGGCGATCACACCTTTATACATGTCGATGGTCTTGACCACCGCCGGAGCAACGCCGCGCAGATAGAAAAGCGCAAACCCGAAAGGTGGGGTCAGGAAGGAGGTCTGGATGTTCAGACCAATCATCACACCCAGCCAGACTGCCGTCACATTGGCGGACGGATCTGCCAGCAGGATTGGAGCAACGATCGGAACAACAACCACGGCGATCTCGATGAAATCGAGGAAGAAACCGAGGACAAAGATCACCAGCATGACGATCAGGAACTGTGCCCAGAAGCCGCCAGGCAACCCTTGCAGGAAGTCCTTGACCAGCTCTTCACCACCAAAGGCACGGAAAGCCGAAGTCAGCATCGCAGCGCCGAGCAGAATGATGAACACCAGGCACGTCGTCTTGGCGGTTTCCACCATCACGCCGCGGAGCGTGTCTTCAAGTTTGAGCGTACGCCAACCAGACCAGAAAATAGCGATGAGCAACATCGAAACAGCGATAAGAGCCAACACCAGTCCAAGCACGTCTTGGCTGGAATTAATCAGCTTGATGTTCACCGCGCCAATGAAGCTGATCACCATCGCCAGTCCCAGCAGCGAAAGGATTGCGATGATGGCAGGCGAATAAGCACCTTTCTCGCCCTCGCGCAAACGGTAGCCAGCCATGATCATGGCGCCTACGGCACCAATGGCACCGGCCTGGTTGACCGTTGCAACGCCAGCAATGATCGACCCCAGAACAAGGAAAATCAGTGAAAGTGGCGGCACCAGGGTAATGACAACCTTACCGGCAAACTTGCGGGTGAACGTCCCTTCCTGGTGAACGGCAGGTGCCGCTTTCGGGTTCATCAGCGCAAACCCGAGGATGAAGAGCATATAGAGACCAACGAGGACCAGTCCCGGAAGGAACGCCCCCAGGAACATCTCGCCGGCACTTGTCGAAACCACAGAGAAGTCCGATGGCATCGAAAGCTCGCCGGTGCTCGATTTGTAGAGCGTCTGGCGAAGGGATCCTGCCTGATCAACAGCACTGGCAAGCTGGTCAGCCAGGATGATCAGAACGATTGACGGCGGGATGATCTGCCCAAGTGTTCCAGATGCAGCGATCGTGCCAGTCGCCAGAGGAACAGAATAATTGTTGCGCAGCATCGCCGGCAGTGAAATCAAGCCCATCGCAACGACGGTCGCACCGACGATGCCAGTAGTCGCGGCAAGTAGCGCACCCACGAAGACGACGGAAATGCCAAGGCCACCCGGAACCGGTCCGAACAAACGCGCCATGGTCACCAGCAGATCTTCAGCGATCTTGGACCGCTGCAGCATGATGCCCATGAAGACAAATAGCGGGATCGCTATCAGCGTATCTCGCTCAGCTTCCCAATAGATCCCGCGGAAGTTGGTAACTCCTGCGCTGAGCCACTGTCCGGCACTGCCATGCGCAAAGTATGCGGCGGCGTCCCCGGCAAACAGATAGCCTGAACCGGCTGCGATACCGATGGTGAGAATTGCAGAGCCTGGAAGGGCGAATGCGACCGGAAAGCCGGACCCAAGTGCAAACGCCATCAGCACAACAAGAAGAAAAAGGAAGAAGAGTTCCATATTAAGCGATCTCGTCAGGCTCTATTGTACGGAGTGGTTTTCGTGGTCCCGGCCGCCCGGCTCGCCGCGAATATCGGCGACGGCATCCAGGAAATAGGACACGAATTGGATCATCATGGTCGTGGCAAACACGCCGAGGAACCCTGCCATGAGGTATTTCACATAGAGGCCAAAACCTGCTTGCGTCACTTCATAGGCGAGTATCGGACTGTTGATGATGTTCTGTTTGCCGCCCAATCCGATCAAGAGGATTACGGCGCAAAGGCTCATGCCGAGCGCTACAGATCCAAAGGCGTTCACATAACCCTTGGTCTTTGACGACATGCCTGCATAGAAAACGTCGACACGAACGTGCCCCTCCTCCAGCAAGGTGTATGCACTGGCAAACAGGAACAACGCGGCATACCAGAAGCGGACCAGGTCAGCCAAAAACGCCTGCTCGTAGGAGAAGACAAAACGACCGATCACGATCAACAGCTCAGCGACAACAACCAGCAACGCGAGCCAGGTGAAACCGAGGGTTCTCGAAAACGCAGCGATGACGAACGACAGACCAATGAGAGGCATATGGACATAGGCGCCCCTGATCCGGGACCTGCCTAAATCATCTGCCATTTCCGAACCGATGATATCTGTCAGAAACCCCTCAACCCTCAGGAATGAGATGACGGCATCCACGAGACCAACGATCAAAACCGCGAAAAACGCGGCACGGATCAGGTAGGCATTGATCTTGTTGATACGGGCACTGTCCATACGCAAGGTGTTGCTGTTTCGCAGCACATAAGCGACGGCGCAAAGAACAAGCGCCGCATAGAGCGCCAGCTGCAGCCAGGACCAGAGGATGGGAAGCGACCCGTTTGCGGGACCGCCGTAAACGGGGGCGATTCCGGGCAGGTTTTGCCAGTAGGTCAGGTAATTATTGAGCAGAAACGCTGTCATGAGTGCGAGCACGATCCAGCCAAACAGGCGAAAAATTCGTGCGCTTTCCGGAGACGCAGTATGACCGGAATTCATGGCAGTCGAGCCGTCTTGAACGCTGTCCAAGGCCGTCATCGTGTCGATGCCTTTTGTCTTTTACATAGAAGAAGGGACGGAATTTCTTCCGTCCCTTTGCGAAGCCGTTTGGCTTATTCCGGAATACCCAGAACGCGGTTCCGCTTGTTGGAGTATGCAATGTCGGAAATCGCCATATAGCTGCCGATTTCCTGACGGGCATTGATGAAGCCTTCAAAGATCTTCTTGGAGAGCGGGGAATGATCCATCGCTTCTTCAAGAACTTCCTGAGCGGCCTCACCGAAGGCATCGTAGATTTCGTCATTGAACTCACGAAGTTCAACGCCGTGCTCGTTGATCAGACGCTGAAGGTAAACACCATTGTTGGCGTTTGTCTCAGCCATCGTCCGAGCATTTTCTTCGTTACAAGCTGCCTGAATGATCGCCTGGTCAGTTTTTGACAAGCCTTCGAACCAAGTCTTGTTAAGACCCATGGCGAGCTGAGCACCCGGCTCATGCATGCCCGGGAAGTAGTAGTACTTGGCTGCTTCGTAGAACTTCATGAAGTAGTCGTTGTAAGGACCAACCCACTCAGTTGCATCAATCGCGCCAGAAACAAGGTTCTCGTAGATCTGACCACCAGGAAGAGACACTGGAGATGCGCCGAGTTTCGCCATGACGTCGCCGCCCTGACCCGGAATACGCATTTTCAGACCCTTCAGGTCATCAGCGCTTTCGATTTCCTTGTTGAACCAGCCGCCCATCTGAACGCCTGTGTTACCGCAAGCAAAGTTCTTCAGACCGAATTCGCCAGCAATTTCGTCCCAGAGTTCCTGGCCGCCACCGTATTTGATCCAGGCGTCCATTTCGGTATAGGTCAGACCGAACGGCACAGCGGTGAATGCTGCCCAACCCGGATGCTTACCTTTCCAGTAGTAATCCGCTGCGATGTAAGCCTGCGCATTACCGGATGCGACTTCGTCAAACGAGTCAAACGCACCGACGCGCTCACCAGCAGCAAAGTACTGAACATTAATGCGTCCCTCGGTCAGCTCAGCAATACGAGCTGCAAGACGCTGTGCCGGAATACCGAGACCCGGGAAATCCCGCGGCCAGGTCGACACAATCACCATGTCTGTGGTGCCCTGCGCGATAGCCGGAGCTGCAAGAGCGGACCCGGCAGCAATACCACCAGCGCCAAGGCCAGCCTTTTTGATAAATGAACGACGATCCATTAGTTTCCTCCCTAAACGGACCTGATATCGGACCGGCGTACACATTTGCACCGATCTCGAGTTATGTCTAGTTGACTGGAGGGGCGGTGCGCTATTCGTGGTTCTGCGCATCTTCTCAGTAATACTACCCGGTCTCTCGCAAGAGAACTGCGGTTTGATGACCGCCGACGCAATAACAGGGCAAATTCCGTGACGTTTAAGACGAAACTGCTACTCATCACCATTTTGCCGCTGATCGCTGTGTCCCTTTTGATAGGTGGCACGACCTATTACCAATCCCGCCAACTCATCAACGCTGAAACAAGATCCGTTGCGCAAAGGGTCCTTGCGGCCAAGCGCCAGGAGATCCGTAACTACGTAAGTCTTGCGCTGACATCTATCGAGCAGATCTACAAGGATGAGCCAGGCGGGCGCGAAGCCGCACAGACCGAAGTGATGGAAATCCTTCAAAACCTCACCTTCGACCACGACGGCTATTTCTATGTCTATACGCTCGACGGGACCAACATCGTTCACCCCAAATTGCCGCACCTGGTTGGTGGCAACTGGTGGGATCTTCAGGATGACAACGGCGATTATGTCATCCGAAATCTGATCGAGGCGGCAAAAAACGGTGGCGGATTTCATCAGTATGTCTGGCACAAACCATCGACGGGAACCGTTGAAGAGAAACTCGGCTACGCGATCCTTTTGGACAAATGGGGCTGGATGCTGGGTACGGGGCTTTATACCGACGATATTGCAAGGGAAATCTCGGTTATTCGCCTGGATTTCGCTCGAAGCATCCGGCAGACACTGCTCGTTACCTTCATGATTACGTTGGCCGCGATCATTATCGCGGGTTCCCTGATCGCGGGCGTGAGGTTTTCTGAGCAGAAATTTGCGGACACGAAGCTGAAAGAACTGACGAACCGGATTTTTCAGGTACAGGAACAAGAACGCAAACGCGTTTCCACCGAACTCCACGACAGTATTTCGCAGTTATTGGTATCGGTCCGCTACGGTGTTGAGATGATACACAGCGAGGCCAACCGGGATCCTGACCTGCAGGCCCAGGCGGCGAAATGCCTGAAGACACTCGATGCAACAATCGCGGAAGTCAGGCGCATCTCAAGAGACCTGAGACCAAGCGTCCTTGATGATATGGGACTGGCCGCTGCACTTGGCAGTCTCGGCAAGGAATTTCAGAACCAGTCCGGCATAACGGTGAACGTTACAGCTGAGCAGTGTCACAGCCGCTTGTCCGAAGGGGCAAAGACTGCACTTTACCGGGTCGTGCAGGAATGCATGACAAATGTCGCCCGCCATTCCCAGGCAAGCGAAGTCAACATCAACCTGAAAGTCGGACTGCAGGTTCTCGTGCTGAGCGTGGAAGATAATGGTGTTGGTCTGCCCCGGCCTTTGCCAAAGTCCGGCGGTCTCGGGTTCCGCAACATGCGCGAAAGAATCGAGACCTATGCTGGTAAGCTGATCCTGAGCCGACGCACCTCCGGAGGCACGCGAATTAAAGTACAAATGCCGCTCGACAACCCGGCAGCAAAAGCGGCATGATAACAAGATGACGCCTCACTCACCTTCACCGCACACCATTGATAGACCCATTCGGGTTCTACTTGCTGATGACCACGAGTTGGTAAGAGACGGCATCCGTGCCCGCTTGCGAAGGGTGCCGGAACTGGAAGTTGTCGGCGAGGCAACGAACGGACGGGACGCCTTGTCGCTGGCAAGGGAATTGCGGCCTGATGTTTTGCTCATGGATGTTTCCATGCCTGTGATGAACGGCCTGGAGGCGGCCATGCAGATCCGCAAGACACAGCCGGGCATCGCTGTTCTGATCCTGTCAATCTATGACAATCCCGAATATGTGCGCGGCGTCGTCCAGGCAGGCGCACGCGGCTACATACTGAAAGACATTTCTGCAACCGAGATGATCACCGCGATCAAAAGCGTCGCGACAGGAGGATACTATTTCTCCTCAGCGGTTGGACCGACGCTGGTAGGCGCGAACACATCTGCCCCGGTCGAGGACCCATATGGTCTGACTGACCGGGAGCGCCAGGTGCTCACTGCAGTTGCGAAAGGGCAACCGAACAAGGAAGTTGCCAAAGAACTTGGTATCAGCGTGCGCACGGTCGAATCACACCGCTTGAACCTCAGAGAGAAAGTCGGCACCAAGAATGCAGCCCAACTCTACAAGGTCGCCCAGGATCTGGGCTTGCTCGACTGACCGTTCAACAACCGGATCCGTAGATCCACAACTTCGCCATTTACTCTTCCTCTCTCACCGCAGGCCTCTACATGACCAAACCGCTTGTTATGGTAACCGCCGACGTGAAATCCATTGACGGTTTCAACTGGCATGCCGTGATGTCTTCTTATCTTCAGGCAGCAATAAAAGGCTCGGACGCAATTCCCATGATCCTGCCTTCGCTTGGAGCAGAGCTCGATCTGGATGCAGCACTGGATCAGGTCGACGGCGTTCTGGCGACTGGCTCGCGGTCAAATGTAAACCCACAGCTTTATGGCCACGATCCGATTGAGGAAAATGGCCCCTATGACCCTGATAGGGACGCAACAACACTGCCGCTCCTTAAACGCGCAATCGAACGCGGTATTCCGCTCTTTGCGATCTGCCGTGGCATGCAGGAACTGAATGTCGCTCTGGGCGGGACCCTGCTGACCGAAATTCAGGCGCTGGAAGGAAAGAATGACCATCGCGCACCTACATCGAAGCATCAGGATGAGCGCTTCCGGATTGCGCATCCAGTCGAGGTCACGTCGGGCGGTAGTCTGGACGCAGCGCTGGGCTCAGAGCCATTTGAAGTCAATTCACTGCACCGTCAGGCAGTTGGCGATCTGGGCAATGGCTTGACGATCGAAGCCTTCGCGGAAGATGGCACAATTGAAGCCATTTCTGTCAGGGACAGTCCCGGTTTCGTGCTCGCGACGCAGTGGCACCCGGAATGGTGGGTCATGACAGACAGTCCTTCAAAAAAACTGTTTGCCGCCTTTGGCAATGCTGCCCGTGACTATCGGCAGAAGCGTCTCGGACTTTAGCAGTCTTTTTGAGCCTCAACTCACGTGATGTGCCCGGCCCTAAGCCGGGGGTTGATGCATCCAGGGTCGCAGGTCCCGGATCGCATCCGGAACGTGAATTGACTAAAGTGCCTTAGCGCCAGCCCAAAGCGGCGATCAACAGGGTTAGCCCGAGCAGGAATACTATGGCCGCTCCGAAGATCTCGATAGACCGGTGAATCTTCTGCGCCATCGGGCTGCCCTCACCGAAAAGCCGAACTGCAAGGTCTTTCGCACCGACCGCGAGACCAGCTAGCAGGGAAACAGTGATGCCGGTTCCAACCGCCATTGCCAGGGTAGATGCAACGCCGGCAGCAACCATCCCCTGCGACAGGGCAAAAACCAGAACCACCAAGGCTCCGGTGCAAGGTCTCAATCCCACCGCCAGGACAATCGACGCAGCACGCGCCAGCGTGATTTTGCCTTGAACCATGTCAGGCGTTGGCGCATGAGCGTGACCGCAGGTTGAACACACGCCGTCAGACCCAATGTCGTGGTGATGATCATGGCTGTGTCCATGCGCGTCATGGACGTGGTTATGGTCATCGTGTGTATGGTCATGTCCGGCTGCACCAGCATATGCAAGCTGCCCGCCACTGATACGGCCGGCAACGCTTGCCAGCAGCGGTTTTGCGGCTTTTTGCCAAAGCAGCCAACCGCCCAGCGCGGTGATCAAAACATAGGACCCGATTTCAAACCAACGTGCGGTGTCCTGAATCGCAATACTGGTCAGATTGAAAGCGATCGCCAGTCCGCCAACAAGTACGATGGCTGTTACAGCCTGGGCAAAAGCAGACGCGAAGGACAGGATAATACCCTTTCGCAGGGTTTCGTTGTTTGCGACCACATAAGAGGTGATGATTGCTTTTCCGTGGCCAGGTCCTGCGGCATGGAAAACGCCGTAGGCAAAAGACAGCCCCATAAGCAGCCAGAACGCGTTGGGGTTGTTGCGGAATGAGCGGAGACTCGCAACGAGTTCCTGGTAGAATTGCTTTTGCTTGCGCGCGATCGTTCCGAACACCTGATCCCAGACACTCGATTGAGCTGCTTCCTGGCTCGGCGCTTCGATCACGGCAACCGTTTCACGCGTTTCAGCAACAACATCAGCTGCTCTGGATTGTACCTCGGTCATCCCTTCACTTTGCGCGATCTGAAGGTCTTGCCCGGACACAGTTGGCTGCTCCGTAACTTGTTCTGCAGCTCCAGGCGCGGCAGACGATGCGGCTTGGGCACCCGCGCAATTTACAATCATCTGGTTGATCTGTGATTCCGCCGCCGATTGCAGTTCCGGCGGCAAGTCACGTTGGTCCGGGCCGATCTGCGCAAGTGCATAAGCTGTTGCATCATCCAACTGGGGTGGCTCTTTTCGTGTCACCTGGCAGGTTCCAGGTGCATTCACCGTTCCGACGGCGGTGTCTTCCTTGCCGAACCGGAAATCCACGTAATACGTCGGGTCATAGACATCGAGCGTTATTGCATTGGCAGCGTCACTTGGTTCCTTGAGCGGAAGCGTGAAGTGCAACTCTAGGAGGTCGACGTTTTTCAGCGGCTCACCGCCATTCATCTGCAAGTCTTCTTGAATGGCTTCGAAATCTTCCGGCTTCATAACCCAGTAGTCGGCAATTGGGATAGTTGCCACTTCAAGCCAATAATCGGTCGGCGTGCCAAAATCGAATTCAATACGGGTGTTATCGCCAAAGGTGAAATAACCGAAGTCCGCCATGCTCTCGATATTGACGTCGGCCAGTTCACTCAACTCTTCGCGCGAATAGATACCATCCTGGTTCTTGTCGAAACCCTGGATCGCGAATGCCGTGAATGCATCATCAAAACGGAAGACATGATTGACCGCAACCGCTTCCCCATCGTCGTCAAATACAAGCGCAGAGCGCGCTTCCACGAACACATGCGGATGCGCAATTGCACCAATCACCGAAACAAGAAGCAGCCCGAAAACAAGGCCCGTCCACCCTTGAATCTTAAGAAACAGGTCAGGAAAATTGCGCACGAAGATCATCCACCAAGAAAATGTAACATGTTTACATGACACAACTGCCAGTCTCTGACCAGAAAAGACGGCAGCATGATGACATGAGCAGGTTTCGCAACGCAAAACTGTTGAGAAATGATTTTTAGATAAAACGATCAATATTGGAACACATGTTCCGATTTCTGGTGGAAATCGAGGAAAAAGAAGACAAAACTCTCGTTATCGAGCGTAAAATATTTGCAACGATAACAACTGACAGAGCCGACCATGAACGCCTTGCACACTTCTGTTCATCACAGCGCTGTTTTCGATCATCCTGAAATGGGAGAGCACGAAAATATCGTCTTCGTTCAGGACAAGGAAACTGGCCTGAGCGCAATCATCGCAGTCCACGATACAACATTGGGACCTGCCCTCGGCGGCTGCCGCGTCTGGCCCTATGAAACACCAGGCCACGCCCTGACAGATGCGTTGCGCCTGTCCCATGGCATGACCTACAAGAACTCTTTGGCCGGACTAGACCTCGGTGGCGGCAAGGCAGTGATCATTGCCGATCCGCGCAAGGATAAGTCCGTTGAGTTGATGGAAGCCTTTGGCCGCCACGTCGAGCGTCTTGCCGGTACCTACATCACCGCAGAAGATGTCGGCGTCTCTCCTGATGACATGGAAGCTGTTGCCAGGCATACGGAACATGTTCGCGGCACCAGCGACACCGGGCTTGGAGACCCTTCACCCTATACCGCTCTCGGCGTTTTTGAGGGCATCAAGTCATCCGCAAGGCACGTTTTCGGCAGCAGTAACCTGCAAGGCAAAAAGATATCTTTGCAGGGCCTGGGACATGTTGGTTTTGATGTTGCAAGACAACTCCACGAAGCCGGGGCCGATCTGACTGTTTCCGACATTCATGTTCCTGCCGTTCTTCGGGCAATCGAAGCTTTTGCAGCAACAGCGGTTGATCCGGCCGAAGCGCATATGGTCGACGCTGACATTTTCGTCCCTTGTGCACTAGGTGCAGGATTGAATGCCAGAACCATCCCGCAAATTCAGGCCCGCATCGTTGCCGGTGCAGCAAACAACCAGCTTCAAACGCCAGCTGACGGTATTGCGCTTAAAAAGCGGGGTATCCTTTATGCACCGGACTACGCCATCAATGCAGGCGGGGTCATCTCGATTGCCCTTGCGAAACCAGGCGGCTGTGACACCAAAGTCAGGGAAAAGACAATTGCAATCGGTGAAACCCTGACAGCTATCTTTGACCGTGCCAAACGGGAAGAAGCAACACCAGAACAGATCGCGGACAGGATGGCCGAGGAGAGGCTGTCTAACGCAAACAGCGTTTGACAAAAAAACAACTGCCCGTCCTGAACGGAAAACGGCGGCTGGGGCCGCCGTTTTTCTTATAATTCAAGCTGTTTTTCAAGCTTCAGGAAAACTGTGTTTCGTTGGCTTCCTTGAACAGCCGGCGCACCGCTTGTTTGGCGTCCTCAACGGCTGTTTCACCCATTTCTGCATAGCAGGCCGTGACGCCTTCGTGCAGCAGATACAATGATGTCGCAAAGGCTTTCTTGCCGCTGAGCTCGCCAAAGAAATTCAGTAGCTCACCCTTATGCCGTTTGACCGTTGCTTCGATCCCGGCGCTGTCAGGATTGGCGGCGAGCGCCTGCCGGAAGAAACACTCTTTGCCTGCGGTCATACGCATCCAGCCACCCAGCTTGTCAAACAGCTGCTCAGCTGCCGCCAAACCCGGCTCTTTCACCCCATCACGCACATATTTGAGATAACGGCGATGCCTGTACTCCAAGGCACCCAGGATCATGGCTTCCTTGGAGGGAAAATGACGGTAGAGCGTGCGCATGCTGACGCCAACGCCGGCCCGAAGTTCAGGAACGCTTGGTTCGGCAAAGCCTCTGCTCCAAAAAACCTTTTCCAGGCCAGCAGCAATTTGATCTTGAGCATCATCCATTCCGGAACTTTGGAATGCATACATTGAATTTGCAAGTGTTACTTACATCTAAACTTAATGCACGCGTTCAACTACAAATATTCAAGCGCAGAAATAATCAAAATCCGGCTAATTACTCGTAAAACAAGGGCGACACAGCCCTCAACAATCAGGTTGCCCAGCCCCGTACCATTCGACGAGAAAATCAACAAAGGCACGCACTTTTCCGCTCAAGTGCCGCCGGTGCGGGTAAACCGCATGAATGCCTCGTATCGGCTCTTCGAACTTTTCCAAAAGCACGACCAGATTTCCAGCCGCGACATCGTCTTGAACGAAAAAGAGGGGCGTTCTGAGGAAGCCCAGATGACAACGCGCGGCCTCCCGTGCCGCCGCAGCGCTGTTCACCTCCAGCGGCCCCCTCACGGTGACAGACAATTTTTCGCCGTCGTTCTGAAAGGCCCAGTTCTGTTTGAACCGATAATTGGTGTCGATGATGCAAGGTCTGGAAGCAAGGTCTGCAGGAACCTTCGGCTCTCCGTGTTTTTCTATTGTCTCGGGGCTTGCCACTAAAACGGTGCGGAACGGAGCAATCTTGCGGGCGATCAAACTGGAGTCTTCCAGCTCTGTCACCCTAACCGCAAGGTCGAAACCTTCTTCAACAAGATCGACAATGCGGTCCTCGAGGCGAAGATCCAGGACGATGTCCGGGTAACGAACGAGGAAGTGCATCATTGCCCGGTTCAAAATATCATCACCCATGGACCGTGGCGCGGAGACACGAAGGCGGCCCCTTACTTCCTGGTGCGACGATTGAACCGAGGTCTGCAGATCTTCGATCCGCTGGAGGATCTCAACCGCCTCCTTGTAATACGCCCCGCCAACTTCAGTGAGAGAGACCTGCCTAGTCGTCCGGTTCAACAAGCGAACACCAAGCTCGTCCTCGAGTTCACCGACATATTTGGAAACCAGCGCCTTGGACCGCCCCATTTCACGGGCAGCGGCAGAAAACCCGTTTGATTCCACAACTTGAATGAAGCAGCGCATGCGCGTGATTGCGTCCATCCGGTTTCCTTCCCGCTCCCGCGATTCACTTACTGATTGCTTACAGTATTTTTACATGGAGAGCCAAAAGGTGGCAGCTGCGCAGTTCGCTGAAGCGTCGAGCGTGAGATGCATTCAGCTTTTTGCAATTCTCCGACGACGGCCTAGCCATGCGATTCCAAACAAAACCCGCATGATCAGCAACCCTGCAAGCGCGCCGAAACCGGCACTGGCAAGTCCGACAGGCGTAACAGGTATGGCAGGCTCATAGTCTTTGGCTGTCGCCTGCGCCAATTGGGGGTCGACCCCGCGCATAAAAATCATCAACCGCGCGAACGGTCCTGCTGTTTGCAGCTGTTCCTGCTGCTGTTTCAGATGAACCAGACGCTGATCAGCATTCGCCATGCTATCTCCGCGTGCCCTGATGAACGGGTCGCCAGACGACTTTTGTCGTGAGATGGCTTCGGTTATCGAAAGTCCGTATTGAGCGGCGTCTTTGCGGAAATCAGCGAGGATCTCTTCGAGTGCATCAATGGCACCGCCCAGCCTTTGCCGGTACTGCTGCGAGAACTCCGGCAACTGCGACGTTGCCGTTCCGCTCAGCACCATGACAATCAACAACAAGACCCGCGCCATCTCTCCTCCTAGTCTTCAAGACTGATGATGCCGGCTTCAGCGGCTTCGGTCCCAAAGGCCAGCCGCACGCCGTCGCGATCCCAGCCCATGGTGCTAATCGGCGCATTACCAGGCCGCCGCAACAAAACTTCCGCATTGTCGTTAAAACGGCACATCATGATCATGCCGTCCTGATAGCCAACTGCAACAACGTCTTCTTTCGGATGGCAGGAAACTGCCGTTACCTGCGCATCACTACGCGCGCCGAGCTGCAATGGCGACTGGCCCATGGGCCCGGTCTTGCCGAAAAACGGCCATAAAATCGCAGCGGGGGCACCTGATGTTGCCAGATACTTGCCTTTAACTGACCAGCTGAAGGACTTCACCTTGGCCGGGTAGCCAGTCATGCGCATGTCCTGCGTGTCAGACAGCCGCCAGCCATGGAGTGCATTTTCCTGCATCGCCGTGACCAGATATTTTCCATCAGGCGAAAAATCGATACCCAGATGCGCGCCCTTCCAGGAAAGCTCAACTGGGGTCCCATCCGTGCCTGCCCACCAAAGCGTCGCACCGTCATAACGCGACACCGCAAGTCGCATTCCCTTGGGCGCGAACGCAAGGCCGCCGACGGCGCGCTCATGCGCGAACTCTTTTTCCCGCCCATCACCCATTCGAACCCACGCCGTGCGCCCGCTGGCAAATGCGATAGCGCCCGAAGGGCCGGTCGCAATCAGATCGATCCACTTGCGGGGACGTTCGGCAAGGAGTTCGTGCGAACCATCTGCTCCACTGGAATAGATACAGCCATCATCTCCAGAAGTGACGAGGCTGTTTCCATCTTGAGCGGGTTCGGCAGCAAGCAGACCAGCCTTATGCGGCCGGCTTTTTTGAACACCCTGCCCTGAAAACAGGATCTCGCCCTCGCCGGTCGCGAAATAGGCACATTCTTTCAAAAAGCCGGAGCGAACGACAAAACCGTCCACTTTCACGGGAACAACTGTCGGCAAGTCTCAAATCCTTATTGCGCGGCACACGCCTGAAAACTGTCTCTCAAGACATCCCAATTCAGATCCCGGCCAATGAAAACCAATCGGCTTTCGCGGGCTTCATCTTCTTTCCAGTCGCGCTGGTGATCGCCTTCAACGATCATGTGCACGCCCTGAATCACATAGCGTTGCGAATCTCCCTTGAAAGCCATAATGCCTTTCATGCGCAGGATGTTAGGCCCTTGCACCTGAGTGACCTGATTGATCCAGGGGAAGAACATATCCGGGTTAAGCTCGCCCGCGGTCAGTGAGATGCTTTTTACAGAATGCGGATCTTCTTCGTGATGATGGTGGCCGTGCCCATGATCATGATGGTCGTGATCGTGGTCATGGTCATGGTCGCAATCCGGACTGCATTCATGAGCATGGTGACCATGCTCCAGGAAATGCGGGTCAAGAGACAGAATACGATCCAGATCAAAGGCACCGCGATCCAGTACCTTGGCAATCTCAATCTCGCAGCGCTCGCTGTGATGCAGAACAGCGTAAGGATTGATGGCCCGAATGCGCGCCTCGACGTTCGCAAGCTCATCCGGTGTGACAAGATCGGTCTTGTTGATCAAAATCACATCGGCAAAGGCTACCTGGTCTTCGGCTTCTTCGGTGTCTTCAAGGCGCTGAAGAACATGGCGCGCATCGACAACGGCAACGACGGCATCCAGCTTCGCGGACGCCCTGACATCATCATCCATGAAAAAAGTCTGGGCAACGGGCGCCGGATCGGCCACGCCTGTCGTCTCAACAATAATGGCGTCAAAGGCGCCTTTGCGCTTCATCAGGTTCTGGACTGTGCGGATCAGATCACCTCGCACGGTGCAGCAAATGCAGCCATTGTTCATTTCAAATATTTCTTCATCGGACTCGACCAACAGGTCGTTATCGATGCCGATCTCACCAAACTCATTGACGATTACCGCGTAACGCTGACCGTGGTTTTCCGTCAGAATACGATTGAGTAGTGTGGTTTTTCCCGCCCCGAGATATCCCGTCAGAACTGTGACTGGGATCTGGGTCTGGACGTCCTGTGTCGCAGACATCTAACAATATCCTGGCATGCTGATTTCAATTGCGCCTGCATGGGTGCCGGCCTCTGGCGCGAATATAAGCACAACAAGGGCACTTTGGGAGATGCGGCAGGAAATTTCCTGCAGTGATCCCGCGTTCAGTGCGCAATGCCGAACCGTTTCATCCAATTCTATCCTTTTCAAAACGGCACCAAAGGTTCTAGCTTCACGTCTATTCACTGCCAGAGCATGGGAGCTATCAATGCTGCAGACAATCTCCGGATTTGACCGCATAGGAGAAGAGAACGCCTTTGCCGTTCTGGCGCGTGCGACCGAGCTTGCTGACCAGGGCAGGGATATTATCAATCTTGGCATCGGCCAACCTGATTTCAAAACCCCTGAGCACATTGTAGAAGCCGCAATCAAAGCGCTTCGGGATGGACATCACGGTTATACGCCTGCAACAGGTATCGCTCCCTTGCGGGAAGCTGTTTCAGCCGACCTTTTGAAACGTCACGGTGTGGAGACCGATCCCGGGAATGTTCTTATCGTGCCCGGCGGCAAGGTCACCATGTTCATGGCAATTCTGATGTTCGGTGAGCCCGGCACTGAGATCCTCTATCCTGATCCCGGTTTTCCGATTTACCGCTCCATGATCGAATTTACGGGTGCCCAACCTGTTCCGGTTCCCATCCGCGAAGAAAACGATTTTGCCTTCTCTGCCGAAGAAACGCTTTCTCTCATCTCGGAAAAGACCCGCCTGCTGATCCTGAATTCTCCGGCGAACCCGACAGGCGGTGTCACACCACGATCTGAAATCGAAAAACTGGTTTCAGGCCTTGAGCAGCACCCCAATGTTGCCGTCATGTCCGACGAAATCTATTCGCAAATGACTTATGACGGCATGGAGCATGTCTCACTATTGAAATTCGAGTCACTGCGCGACAGGCTCATTCTACTTGATGGCTGGTCCAAGACCTACGCCATGACAGGTTGGCGTATGGGCTTCTCTGTCTGGCCGGATGCGTTGATTGACAAGGCCAGAAAACTTGCGGTGAATGCATGGTCCTGCGTCAACGCGCCGGCGCAATTTGCCGGACTTGCCGCGTTGACAGGCCCTCAAACCGCGGTCCGGGACATGGTCAGGGAATTTGATGCCCGCAGGCAGGTCATCGTTGAAGGGTTGAACGCGATCGACGGCGTTTCCTGCAGAACGCCATTGGGGGCATTTTATGCGTATCCCAACATCAAGAACACAGGCTGGAAAGCAAAACCCCTGGCCTCAGCTCTTTTGGAAGACGCGGGCGTCGCGATCATCGGGGGACCCGACTTCGGAGTATTGGGTGAAGGCTATGTAAGGCTGTCCTATGCAAACTCTACCGCAAACATAAAGGTTGCTTTGGGCCGCATTCACTCTTTTTTGGCGCAAGGCACTCCGTAATTTCGTCGATTTTGTTAAACGAGAGAATCAAATATCAATAGGATTGAACCACTATTGATATTCATTGCCACCTTCCCCTACGTACGCTTTTTATTAAACCTTTGTAGTATTCAATACCATGGGATGACGAAGCGGTGGGACAACGGGCTGGTATGGTTGAGTGCATTACTCTTGATCTGAAGCAATCGTTCGACGAATTGAACGAATGCGTGCTGATCACCAATTCCGACCGGATCATTGTTTTTGTCAATAAGGCCATGGAAAAGCTTCTACATGTGGCCCGAAAAGATCTCTTAGGCTACACCACCGCTCGCTTTTTTGCCGACTCCGAACAATTTGAAAAAATGGGCGAACTTTATCAAACGCCTTCAGATCAGCGGCACCGACAAGCCTATGCCCTCGAACTCGTTCTTGGAGACGGCACGACAACTTCTGCAGAAGTCGTTAGCGCACCTTTGTTCGACTCCGAACACAAGCTCAATGGCCTGCTTTTTTTTGCGCGTGACGTCAGCGAGCGGAAAGCACTTGAAGAACAGATCAGCGACATCGCATACACACTTGAAGATGCACTTGATGCCATCTCTGAAGGCTTTGCGATTTATGACAGCGATGACCGCCTCGTTCTATGTAATGACAACTATCGCGAAATCTATGCCCATTCCGCGCCTGCGATGTTTCCCGGAAACAGTTTTGAAGACATCTTACGTTTCGGCCTAAGCAAAAACCAATATGACACTGGCAACCTGAATGATGAAGCTTGGCTTGCGAAGCGCCTTGAAAAACACCTTGCCGCCGAAGGAGAAATGATTGAACAACAGCTGGAAGATGGCCGCTGGCTGCGGATTTCGGAAACCCGCACCAAACGTGGTGGAATCGCGGGAATTCGGGCCGATATTACCGAACTGAAGGATGCAAGGGCACAGGCCGAACTGGCATTTAAAAACCTATCACTGATGGCCGACAATGTCTCTGGAAGCATTAGCGAGGTTGACACCGACGGTAGGTGTGTCTTCATCAACAAGACCGGATGCGACTGGTTCAACGGCACCAACGATGAATTGATCGGCACGCGGCTTCGAAACAGGTTTCCTTGGAAGGAAAGAGAGATCGTTCGGCGCATCTTTGAACGTGCCAAAGAAGGTAAGAAGGTATGTGAGGAAGCCGTCTTTCATTTTCCTGACGGCGTTAAGCGTGAATGCCAGTTCGATTGCAATCCCCGTTTCAACGAGGATGGAGGTGTCGACGGCTTGGTGGTGATGATTTCGGATATTACGGACCGAAAGAAAACCGAACGGGCGTTGGCCGAGCTTTACACAATCACATCAACCAGGGAACTTAGTCACAAGGAAAAGATCACTGAAATACTGCGTCTGGGTTGCGAACATTTCGATCTGGAACTCGGCATCATCAGCCATATTGTCGGCGATGAATACACGATCACCCAAGCTCACAGTCCAAACGATGAATTGTTGCCCGGGACTGTTTTCACCCTCGGGGACACTTACTGCGCCAGAACACTTGAAGCCGACAAACCGCTCGCAACCGTGGAAGCGGCAAATTCGGAATTCGCCGAACACCCCTGCTATGAAATCTTTGCGCTGGAAAGTTATATAGGCGCACCCTTGCTGGTTGACGGTATTGTGCATGGTACAATCAATTTCTCCTCACCAAAATCGCGCAAACGCCCCTTCACCTCGGCCGATATTCAAATGGTGCGACAGTTCGCGGACTGGATCGGCCATGAAATTGCGCGCCAGCATGATCATCAGGCATTAATGGATGCGAAGAACGACCTGGAAAGGGTCGCGAGCATCGACGACCTGACGCAAGTACTCAACCGGCGTGCGTTTTTGGAGCGGGCAAATGCCGAAATACACCGGCACCGTAGGGAGAAGACCCCGTTTACGGCCGTCATGATGGATATTGATAGATTCAAGCAGATCAACGACCGGCATGGTCATGCCATTGGGGACGAAGTGCTCCGGAGATTTGCCAATTCAGTCAGAGGCACGTTACGGGTCGCCGACATTTTCGGGCGGATTGGCGGCGAAGAATTCTGCATGATCCTTTGCAATACCAACATTGACGAAGCCATGTCGATCTGCGAAAGGCTGCGCCAAAAAATCAGCGCCGACTGTCATCTTGATCAACTCAAACGATCGGTGACATGCAGCATGGGCCTAGCAACCCCGGCGCGTGAAGACGTTGTATTTTCGACGCTGATGCAAAGAGCCGACGCTGCGCTCTATCAAGCCAAAGCCACGGGCCGGGACAAATGCGTCCCCTTTTCAGTAGCACTTGACCCTGTCGGCTCGTGATTCAACCTGACATTTAGATGAAGCTGCTGTTTTTCTCAGATATTGCAAGCGCCTAATGTCGCCTCCAAGCGCATCTTTGCCGCTCTTTGACGGAATACCCTACAAGTGCGACAGTACCGTTAAGACGGGCGGAGCGGTTTACAGCAAAAGTAAAAACAAAATTCCATTATTGCAGAACCCTTCGCTGCAAAGCATCTGCGGCAAGATCATCATCTATTCTTGCTGATAGATCAGGGAGGGAAAATTGTTCAATAAAATACTCATTCCAATTGATCTAACCCATGCTGATAAACTGGAAAAAGCTGTTTCGGCAGGAGCTTACTTGGCAAAAAACAACAACTTGCCAGTGGTATTCGCGGCCGTAACCTCCACTGTTCCGGGATCGGTGGCGCACACACCTGACGAATTTAAAGCCAAGCTGGACGCCTTTGCTGCTGCACAGGCCACGAAACACGGCATCACGGCGGCAGCCCATGCCATCATCGTCAATGATCCGGCAATTGACCTTGAAGACGGTCTCCTGAAGGCCGTTGACGAGACAGGCTCGGACCTTGTCGTTATGGCGACACATATTCCAAATCTGGCTGATCAACTCTGGCCTTCAAACGGCGGACGTGTTGCCAGCCACGCGGAAGTATCCGTTTTCCTCGTCAGATGACGCCATTTTCCGAATCGAAAGGAACGCTCCCATGAGCGACAGCACACCCGATCAGGGCATTCGTTCTCCGGAAGGAGATGCCAATGTCATCGACACCGATTACGAGATTGGCCAGCACAATATTGAAACCAGGGTGGGGCCCTTCAACCTTGACATACACAATCCGGTTTTTCTTGTTTCAGGACTGACTATCGTTGCATTTGTCTTTCTGACACTCGCTTTCCAGAACGAAGTCGGACCCGTTTTTGATGCCCTGCGAAAGTGGCTGACGTCAAACCTGGACTGGTTCTTCATCCTCTCTGGAAACGTGTTTGTTGTTGTTTGCTTTGTGCTGATCGTGAGCCCTTATGGCAAAGTCCGGATTGGTGGCAAGGATGCCGAACCGGATTATAATTACTTCGGCTGGTTTGCGATGCTTTTTGCCGCCGGCATGGGGATTGGCCTCATGTTCTTTGGTGTTCTTGAACCGGTCTACCACATGGCCTTTTCAGAACCTGTTGGTGTACCGTCGCCCTTTGATGCAGATGGCAATCTGATCGCAGAGAATGTGGCGGCAGCAAAGGCCATGGGCATGGCGGCAACCATCTTCCATTGGGGACTGCATCCCTGGGCCATCTATGCCGTTGTGGCCCTGGCGCTTGCGCTGTTCTCCTTCAACAAGGGTTTGCCGCTGACAATGCGTTCGGTTTTTTACCCGATTTTCGGGGATCGCACTTGGGGCTGGCCGGGTCATATCATTGACATTCTCGCCGTCTTCGCGACCTTGTTCGGCCTTGCAACGTCCTTGGGCTTTGGTGCGCAACAGGCAAACGCTGGTCTCGAGTTCGTCTTTGGAATTCCGGTCAGCAATACCGCGCAAGTCGTGCTTATCATCGCCATTACGGCAGTCGCCCTGATTTCGGTCCTCAGAGGCCTCGACGGCGGCGTGAAAGTGCTGTCGGAAATCAACATGGTGATTGCCGCGCTCCTGCTGGTATTCGTGATTGCAGCTGGACCGACAGCAACCCTGATTTCCGGTTTCTTCTCCAATCTTTCAGCTTACGCGCAGGAGGTTATTCCCCTTTCGATGCCTTTCGGACGGGAAGATGATGGCTTCCGGCAGGGATGGACGTCCTTCTACTGGGCCTGGTGGATTTCATGGTCGCCATTTGTCGGCATGTTCATTGCCAGGGTCAGCCGTGGGCGTACCGTACGTGAATTCGTGATTTGCGTTCTGATCATCCCGACACTCGTCTCGGTCTTGTGGATGACGGCCTTCGGTGGCACCGCGATTGAACAGGTCCTGTCTGACACCGGCAGCCAGGTGCGTGAACACGTGATCGTCAATTACAGCCCGGAACTGTCGCTGTTCGGCATGCTGGCAGACCTGCCCATGGCCTCGATCACGTCCTTTATCGCGATCGTCCTGGTGATCGTCTTCTTCGTGACGTCATCGGATTCAGGCTCTCTCGTGATCGACACCATTACCGCTGGCGGCAAGGTCGATGCGCCTGTCTCACAGCGCGTATTCTGGTGCACGTTTGAAGGACTGGTTGCCATTGCATTGCTGCTTGGTGGTGGCCTTGGCGCCCTGCAGGCAATGGCGGTTTCGACGGGGTTTCCGTTCACGATCGTTCTGCTGCTGGCTTGCTATGCAATCTTCAAGGGGCTCAAGGACGAGCCCCGCTAGCCATGACCAAAAAAACAGGGCGGCAAAGCCGCCCTGTTATTTCTGCAGATTAATCTAATCCGACAACTTCGGCGCCAAACGCACGCCGGGTGGCGGCGTGCTCTCTCGAACCACCAGCTCCGGTTCGATAACAATCGGCGTATTGGGCACCCTGTCACCGGCAATCTGCCGCAACAGGGTCAGAGCGGCCAGACGGCCGATCTTGTCCGGTTGATTTGAAACCGACGTCAGAGCGGGTGTCCGTGCATCGGCCCCGTCAATGTCGTCATAGCCGGTAATTGCCATATCAGGGCCCGGCTCCACGCCTGCCCGGCGGAACGTCGTCATCAGGCCAAACGCCACCAGATCATTGAAGCCGACAATTGCCGATGGACGGTTCTCGGCCTCCAGGATCTTCGGAACAGCAGAGCGCCCATCAGCCTGTGTCATCATTTCCGGCAGATCAATCTGCTTGTCCGGATCAATTCCAGCTTCGTCCAGCGCCTGCCGCCAGCCGGCGTTTCGCAGACGTCCGGTTGAGCTTTCTCTTCGGCCACCAACCATGGCAATGTCGCTGTGTCCCTGCGCAATAAGATGCTTGGTTGCCTGATAGGTACCGGCAAGGTCGTCACCGCGCACACAAGGTGCCCAAACGCCTGGCACTTCCCTGGCAACAAGGGTCACGGGAATTCCCTGGTCCACAAGTCGGTTGATTTCTTCTGCCGAAGTCCCAACGGATGGACACACGATCAGACCGTCGGCCCGGTGCTGGAGCAAGGTGTTCACAAACGCCCGTTGGCGTTTCACGTCATCGCGGTGGTTACAGATGAAAATCATCTGCCCCTGCTCTTCAAGCACATCTTCAAGCGCTGAAAACACTTCAGCAAAATAGGGGTTCAGAATGTCATGGACCGCAACACCAACAATCTGGCTGCGCGCGGTACGCAAGGAAGCAGCGGAACGGTTATAAATATAGCCGATTTCTTCTGCTGTCTGTTTGACCTTTTCGCGCGTTTCCTCAGCAACCAGAGGGCTGTCTCTCAAGGCAAGAGAGACCGTCGCCGTGGAAATTCCTAGTTGATCGGCGATATGTCCAAGCGTGAGCCGTTTTCCAGGCTTCAGCGGCATGCCCGGTGAGGACGTGGATCCGTTGTCTTCAGACATTCACTATTCTCAATTACCACAGCTGGAAATGGATAGACCCTTATAGCCTTGCGACACCCAGTTAAACAGATAATTGTTCAAATTGAGGCCCGCACATCAAAACGAACCAAGAAGATAAGACTTTAGTTGCAGGGCGTAACCACAGAGCGGTGAAATCCGATAACCAGTGCTTTTGCACTCACAAGTGGGCGGTTCCGATCGTTCAAAAGATCTCCACATCACAGGCGTCTCCCGATTGCTGAAACCTCATTTCACCCTGCAAGCCGGGTCATGAGGCATCATTTGCGTGGAACTAACGACTTTGCGGGGCGGAATCGTCAAACTCTTCTCTCAGATTGACGACAACTCGCCTGTTCTGAGATTGGCAGGTGATCTCATCGCAATCTGTCACAGGACGCTCGATCCCATATCCCTTGGTCCACAAACGTTTCGGTGACACACCGAGCTTGACCAGCTCTGCCATGACAGCATCTGCGCGCTTCGTGGATAGATTCTTCTCTTTGCTTTCGCTGCCACCGTCATCGGCATGACCCTGGATTTTCACGACCCACTTTTTATTGTTCTTGAGCCAATTCGCTTGATTGACGACGGTCATGCGCGCTTCGTCGGTTACAACGGCCGAGCCCTTGTCGAAATAGACCCGGCGTCCGACATTGACGATGAACTCTTCTTCCGAGCCGGCAGACATGTTTTCAAAACCGGTTGCAGGTGCGTTGGTGACGTCTGGCGACGACAAAGTACCTGCACTGTTGCAGCCGGTCAGGCCAACGGTACAAATCAAGGCAAATATTGCATTCCGGCCCAAACGGCCATTCACGTTACCCAAGGAAAGCCCCCAATCCTTCTGGTTAGAAAAACACGCAACTGCAGGCATCAACCCGCGCTGGCACCAAGATGCTCGAGCACCAGAACTGCCGTTCCTTTCGGACAACGCTGGTAAAGGTCAATCACGTCTTCCGGGAACATGCGGATGCAGCCACTGGAAACATCGTGGCCGATGCTCCAGGGTTCGAGAGTGCTGTGCAACCGATACCCAAGATCGCCACCATTTCGGTAAAGATAAAGAGCCCTTGGTCCCAGCGGATTGTTCGCTGCTCCGCCTTCAACTCTTCGCGGCAGATCCGGTTGACGCTTGAGCATCTCGGGTGGCGGCACCCAACGCGGCCAAAGCGCTTTCCGGTCAATCCGTGCGCGTCCGTACCACTTGAAGCCTTCCTTACCGACACCGACGCCATAGCGCAAAGCGGTATTGTTTTCCCAGATCCAGTAAAGGAAATGGTTGGACGTATCGACCACAACAGTGCCAGGAGGTTCCGGTGAAAAATACTTCACCATCTGACGCTGCCAGACTGGTTTGATTTTCTTGAAGTTGGTGCGTCGGTACTGAAAACCGTTGTCTGGATGATAGCCGTTGAAATAGGCATTGGCCGCTGCACTTGCCTGCGCAAACTGCGGAATGAGGAGTGTACCAGCGGCGGCTGTCGCTCCTCCCAAAAACTTACGGCGGTTGAGTTCCATTTGACTTCTCCCAAAACAGGCTGGTGATCGACATCATCAGCTGTCTAACGCCAGCCCGCATTAAGAATGAAATCGGGTTGGCGCGTCAACCTCTTCGCGCGCATGATCTCCAAATCATTCGTTTGATCCAAGTGCTAAATGCCCTTAACGCGCTCGCGGTAAAGAATATAGAGCCCTGACCCGACAACAATGGCAGATCCCACCAAAGTTGAGAGTGTGGGTAGATCGGCAAAAATCAGAAATCCAAGAGCGATCATCCAGACAATCTGAATGTACATGAACGGAGCCAGAACGGGCGCCGGTGCAATTCGGTGTGCCATGATGAAAAGGAAATGCCCGCCAGCGCCAAATGCACCTGTTGCAAGCAAAAGAACCCAGGTCCAGAGGTCCTGAGGCATTACCCAGACGGACAAACCTGCAGGTGCCATGGCCACGCAGGCCACCAGTCCTGAAATGAGCAACATGCCAGCTGAGCTGTCAGTCGCGGTCAGTTGTCTGGTGAGCAGAGCGTAAAGCGCATAAAAGGACATGGCAGCAACCGAATACATTGCCGCCCAATGCATCCCTCCGACGCCCGGCTGGGTGACAACGAGGACGCCGATGAAGCCAACAATAATTGCAGCCCATCGGCGAATGCCTGCCCATTCTCCCAACATCGGGCCGGCAAGGGCCGTGATAACGAATGGCGCGGCAAACATGATGGCCGTGGTCTCCGCCAGCTGCAGATACCGAACCGCCAGAAAATTGAACACCGTGGTACCGAGCAGGCAGAAAGCTCGCACAACCTGAAGAACCGGCCGCCTTGTCTTGAGAAGTGAAGGCGATTTCCAGACCTGGAAAATGACTGCTGCCAGCAGCACATGGCTGACGAAACGCATCCAGACGATCTGCAGGGTCGGCAGACTGGATGACAGGTATTTCGCGATGGCATCAAGAACCGAAAAACTCAGGACCGCCAGGACGATCAAACCAATACCCGCGATTGGCGCGGCTGAAACGTCTGGTCTGCTGAGACCACGTTCTTGACTGTCTTGTGCCATCAAAGCGGCCTTCTTCGAATTTCATCCACGGATGAATAGTCAGAAACCCAGGCAGTGCCCTTCAGGAAACGCCGGATTGAGATAAAGTCGGCAACCTGAAACACAGACTTTGAAGAAGTCGGGACGGATATGCCGATAACGGAAATTGAGACGTGGTTGGGACGCCTGTCTATCGTAGAGAATGACGGCGCGATCACTCACTTACACTGGAACGGGGCCCCGAGCCAAGAAGAAACGCCATTGCTGAAGGAAGCTGGCAAACAGGTACGCGCTTACCTGGATGGTCAACTCAAGAATTTTGACCTGCCCCTGGCGCCAAAAGGCGGAGAGCTTCACCAGGCAGTTTTCAAGGCGATGCTGGCCATCCCTTACGGTCAAACCAGGACTTATGGAGATCTTGCGAAGGAATTGAACACCTACGGCCAACCGGTCGGCCAGGCCTGCGGCGCCAACCCCATCCCGCTCATTATCCCCTGCCATCGAATCCTGTCCGCCAACGGGCTTGGCGGCTTTTCAGGGGCCGGCGGTACAGAAACGAAAATTGCGCTTCTGAAACTGGAAGGCGGATTTCCGTTTCTTCTCTAAGTCAGGAATAATGTTCGAGGCTGGGGTCGGATATTAAAACAAAACAAAACCGAAAAAGATTACGATTGCGGCCAGGACGCTCCAGATCAGAAATTCATTCAGCTGAGTTTTGCGTGAACTTTGTTCAGGCCATTGACGTTTGGCGGGTGTTGACCACACACCGAATTGGCGCTGGTTGACGGACGCGTTGGACACGTGACGGAACCTTCTGCGTAATTCGGCTGCACGCCGGGCACCACGATCTTCGTTTATCGTCTGGTATTTCAAAGCCATCTCAAACACCTCCAACCAAACCGCCTGAGCTTTTGAAAGAAGTAGTTTCGAGGGGCGTTCAATTCAAATGAGCGATTTGTAATCTTTCTTGAGAGGTCACTGATGTCCTGTCAATTTTGCTGGAAACACGCAGGTATTGGCTTCCTTTTCCAAAGCAGATTTCAATGCAATCGCTTCGTTTCCAACAAGAACCGTTAGCAATCAGATGCGGTATCAGACAGGTACTTTCCGAAGTTCTTGGCTGCGCAGCTGCAATCAATGTAGAGATAAGTCTGGGTCAGGTTCTAAGCTGCTGAGCGTTTCTTATCGTCGGCCTTGTCTGCTTCATCCGCGTCCGGTTCCAGATCGTCTTCGTGTTCCGGATCGCTATCGACCGCCATCGACAGGTTCTTTTCCAGCTGACGCAGCAATTTGCGCAATTTCTTGCGGTCCTTGTCATCAATGCCGGACATGGCTTCACGCTCCAGTCGTTTCCAGGCCTTGTCGACAGACGTCACAAGCGCGCGGCCTGTGTCGGTGAGATACACCCGTGCCAACCGACCGTCCGTGTCGGAAACCTGCCGGTGGACATAACCCTGGTTCGAGAGACGCGTTACCATTTTGGTTACCGTCGGTGGTTGTACCCCAAGGGCCAATGCCAGTTGGCTCATTGTGCGTCCATCGGCGTCTTCCAGAACCTTCAAAACAAGCTCTTGTCCAGGATGCAGCCCAATTCGCGTCAAGTGGGCACCGGAACGGGCGCGCTGTGCCTTAGCTGCCTGAACCAAGCGAAAAGTTACGCTTTTCTTGTAGTTAAACCCCATCGCTCTGTCCCAATTCTAGCCCGACAAACATTAGACGGCTGTGACCATACCGGAGTTATTTAACCGTCAAATGACAGTCCGCAACTTAACGAAGCACAATTTCGTTTGAACTGAATTCTAACCAGATTTACCCGGCTAAGCGCAACCTGCTTGGGTGTCGGAAGATAGCAATTGTTCAGGTCCGCACTCTCAAGGCGCCGGCGAGAACAGGGAGCGCCAATGTCAACACAGCTACAACAGCGAAGGATGCCTGGAGAGAGAAAATCTCGCCGACAAACCCGAGCAGTGGCGGACCGAACAGAAAGGCACCGTAGCCAAGCGTAGCCACGGAAGCCAACGCAACGCCCTTTGACATTGTCGGATCGCTGGCGGCACGCGACATGGCGAGGGGGAATAGAACCGCATATCCAATGCCCATGATGAAGCATCCGAGCCATACCACCCAGATGTTAGCACCGGACACCAAGAGCAGGCAGCCGAGGAACGCCACAAAGCCGCTGATTCTTGCCACTAACACGGGCCCGTATATGGCGATGACCTTGTCGCCAGCCAGGCGCATGACAACCATGCCTACCGAAAAGACGGTAAAGGCCGTCGGCGCCACTGCTTCCGCGTAACCCAGGTCTTCAATCTGATAAAGCGCCGCCCAGTCCGTGACGGCTCCTTCCCCCAGCGCTGCCACAAGCGCCATTAGCCCAACCAGAATGAGCGCGCCCTTTGGCAGGGCGAACAGGGGCGCCTTTTTTCCTACATTGCTCGCGCTTTCAGGTCGAGGCCAGGATTGCCGCCAAGACCAAATAAGAAGGGGTACCGACAGCGCCCCCCACAGCGAGAAGTGCTGAACAACGCTCAAGCCTGCTTCGATCGCAAAACCGCCAGCCTGGGCCGCGAGACCAGCGCCCAGACTAAATAATCCGTGAAAGGAGGACATGACGGGCTTGCCGAGTTTCTGTTCAACTTCAGCCCCCCACCCGTTCATCGAGACGTCCAATGCACCAAAGGCAAACCCGGCGAGGGACAGGGCAATTGCGAGAAGAGGCGTGTTTGGCGCGAGCCCCACAAGGGTGAAACCGACCACCGTGGCAATCGCAAGGGCTTTGGCAGTCGGCGCTGCCCCAAGTCGGTCAATGCAAACACCGGTGATAGGGAAAGCAACAAAAGCACCTCCCGCCATGATCAGCAGCAGCACACCGAAACCGCCTTCCGACAGTCCCGTCGCTTCCTTGATGTGCGGTATCCTTGAGGCCCAAAGGCCTATGAAGGAACCGCACATGAAAAAGATCGCCGAAACAACACGGCGAGCAGCAATAGCTTGCATCGTATGACCTGACTGTCGGGTGGACCAAACCCGCGATGGATGCACATCGTTTCAACAACAGAGCGTTTGGTACGCCGATATCATTGACCCAAGATGCGAAAGTTCAATGTTGTTCCAGTACTGAAGGTGGCACCCGAAAGCATCTCTTCTAGAAACCTGAATTCCCATCTACGCAGGAGATGAGCGAAGGTCTAGCAAAAAGGCAAATTATTGGGTCGGAAAATTCCAGCATTTGGCGAAAACCGGATCAAACAACAAGCGAATTGAAAAGTGATTGAGCTTCGGCAACCTGTTCGACAGCTGATCTATATGCAGAAACAGCCTCTTCATTTCTGATATGGCCACTTTTCTGACCATGTTCCGAAGCCTTCGTGACTTTTGAAGCTTCGTTGTCCGAAGCTTCCGGTTCGGCACCTGTTGCGCTAGCCGAATCGGGTGCCAAATCCGGCAATGACCCGGTTTCGGAAGACGTCACCCCGTCTTCGCCAGCACCGCTCAGTTCTTCGGTTTTTTGCTGTCGAAGCTGCCCTTGAGCTTCAGAAAGCTGGGACCGGGCTTGCTGGGCAACCTTCATGTCCTGCGAAGACGGTTCAGCTGGTGCTGTGGCTGCACGAATGACGATTTGCATCTTTCGGATTGTGGCTTCGGGTGTTTTCTCCTTCGCCGTATCAATCTGCACTTCACCGCCAACCGCATAGCGTTTTCCATCGGGCCCCTGCTGGAAGGTGTAACTTGGTGCTCCTGCATAGGCACCGCCGACGCGCGCATGCGCCTGTTCATGTGCCTTGACTTCACGGTCGCGTTTGGCGAGTTCCTTGACTTGTTTTTCTTCGGCTTCATTCAACCCGTCGCCGTCCGGGTCTTCTTCCTTCTCGGCGCTTTCCTGAGACTGCGCTAAAGCACCGTGACCAGCCTTACCTTCCGCGCCTGCTTGATCGGAATCGGGATTTCCGTCGGCCATCTTGTCTGCCTCAGGATCCTGAGAATTCAGCGCGCTTTCCTGCTCCCCATCGCCAGGGTGCCCTGCTTTATTGTCTTGAGCCTTCAGGCTTTCGGAATCCTGAAGCGCCAAAACTGCCTGGGATGTGAGAACCGCGCTATTGCCCGCCCGCAACGCAGCCGCACGAGGGCTTGCGTGACTTTCGCGTGCAGTCAACTGACCCCGGTCCGGGGTGTTTTCTCCCGAGCCAGATGCAGTTTCACTCGCGACGCCGTTGCTTCTCAACAGGTTCGCCGGGGTATTGGACAATAGTGCGCCTATCATGCCGTCGATATTCCACGAAAGACGTCAGCAAATTGTAAATCGTGGTTAAGGTATCGCTATCATTTGTTCGTGATTAACTAGGTACCCCGCACTTGCCCGCTTGGTCAGGCTATGTAAAGCAGTTGCAAACCGCATTTCCGGACAGGACATCTCTATGCTGCCCAAACAATTCTGGCATGACATGACAACGGTCGATTTTGAGCAATCGGCTAACGAAAACTGGATCGCGGTATTGCCGGTTGCCGCGATCGAGCAGCATGGGCCGCACTTGCCCGTCGTTACGGATACAGCCATCGCGGAAGGTCAGATCAATCGTGTTCTGGAACTGATGCCAGAAGACCTGCCAGTTACATTTCTTCCCGTTCAAGCTGTCGGCAAATCCGATGAACACATTTCTTCGCCGGGAACGCTCACGTTATCCTGGGAGACCGTGACGCGCTGCTGGTTGGAAATCGGCGAAAGTGTTGCACGAGCCGGTGTACGGAAGCTGGTTCTCATCAATTCACATGGTGGCAATGTACCTATTCTCGACATCATCGCGAGAGAGTTACGCGTTAAACACGAGATGTTTGTCACAGCTACAAACTGGCAACGCTTTGGTCAGCCGGACGACCTGTTTCCCAAAGAAGAATTTTCCTACGGCATACACGGGGGCGACATTGAAACCTCGCTGATGCTTCACCTTCGCCCGGATCTGGTGCGAATGGATCTGGCTGAAGATTTTTCCTCTGAGCAGCAGTCGTATCTGCAGGAATTCAAGCATCTTCGCGGTCATGGCAAGGCGCAATACGGCTGGAAAGCGCAGGATCTCAACCCCACCGGGGCATTGGGTAATGCGTCACTTGCAACGGCAGAAAAAGGCCGATTGTCTCTGGATAATGCCGCGAACGGATTTATCGACCTCCTCAGGGACGTCGATGCCTTTGATCTTGGTCGGCTTTGGACGCCAGACGCCTGAACCAATTGGACTTCAGATAGACCACCTGCATTGTTGGAAATGCTTCCTGATTGACAAATAGAATGAACTTTGACTGAATTTATCAGCAATAAAACGAATTGCCTGCGTATTACCTAAATCAATACACAAAGCCATACTTTCACTATCCAGATTATTTCTTGCAGAGTTGACCTACCCCTGAATAAGGGACACATTAATTAGGCTAAATTCTGGGGCGGTGTTCGAGTAAAAATGAATCTGTCAATTCGGCAACTGGCGACCTTTCGCGAGGTAATGCGAAGTGGCTCCATTTCGGAGGCCGCACGCACGCTGGGTCGAACACAGCCAGCAGTCAGTTCCACGATCGCCGGACTGGAAACCGAGCTCGAATTGAAACTGTTCATGCGCGAACAGGGCCGCCTTGTGCCGACGCCAGAAGCAGAGTTCTTTCTCGAAGAAGCCGAAGCCATTTTGAAACGTCTGGAAATCTCCAAGCGGACGCTTCGTGGCCTGGCAAATCGCGAACACGGTCAACTGCGGATTGCTGGTATCCCCGAGGCAGCATTCGATTTTCTGCCCAATAGTCTTTCCCGGTTCATAGCAGACAAACCAAGCGTCAAGGTGGCGCTTGCAAGTCGAACCTCGTCGGAAATTGAAGAACTGATTGCCGCACAGCAATTCGACATCGGCTTTACTGAAACACCACGCGCGCGCAACTCTTTCGACCAGATAGACTTTGATCTGGAATGCATGTGCGCCATTCCAGCGACAGATCCACTAGCCGCAAAGGAGGTGATTACACCGGCAGAACTTGATGGCTATCCGTTGGCGTTGCTCCATTCAGAACACCGGAGCCACAAACAGACGCTTTCGCGTTTTCGCGATGCAGGTGTGAATTTCAATCAACGATTTGAACTCCAAACCGCCCTGCCCGGACTGCGCTTTGTTGAGGCAGGTCTTTGCGCCCTGATCTGCGACATGATCACGGCTTTTAAGGCCCAGGAAGACGGACGGCTTGGCATGGGACCGCCAATGATTGTCTTCCGGCCCTTCCGACCGCGCATCCAGAACAGCCTGTCGATCCTGACCCCAACCCATCGCCCGATATCCATCGTGGCGAAGGATTTTTGCGAGTTCCTGAGCGCTGAAGTCTCTGCGATCCGCTCGACCATGATCAGGCAGGTTGCTTGATCAACAAAATCCTCTTCTTCGTTTGACCAAATTCGCATTCAAAAGGCAGAGCCGGTACAGGCTCAGGCGCCCCAGGTATCACTGAGCCTATACCCTTCAGGCCACGGGTCGCTCGGATCCAGCATATGCTGATGAATGCCAGTCACCCAGCCGCGTCCGCTGATCTCAGGAATAATTCCGGATTTGTCGCCAACGGTCTGCTCCGCCACAATCTTTCCAGTAAAGGTTGATCCAATGATGGATCGAGCTTCGAATTCCTGCCCAACGGACATTTGACCCTTTGCGGCCATAAGGGCCATACGCGCAGAAACGGCTGTCCCGGTTGGGGATCGGTCGACTTTTCCCGGCTGGATCGCGACCGCTGACCGGCCCGACAACCCTTTTACAGTTTCTGATAGGGGACCGCAGAACGCACAAAAAGAGATGTGTTTCCAATCCGGGTTTTCCGGATGCGTAAATCCGATCTGCTCATTGGCCGCATTGGTGATGCGAACCCCCAAACGCGCAATGTCTGCTGCTTCGTCCTCTTCGATCGCAAAGCCCAGCGCCATGGCATCAACCACAACGAAACTGTCGCCACCATAGGCGGTATCGACTGTAAGAGTTCCCAGACCCTCCACTTCCAGCTGCGCATCAAGCCTGTCGGCAAAACTGGCGACATTCTGAACGAAAATACGTTCGGCCTTGCCATTCCGGCATTCCGCCCGAACACGCACCAATCCCCCCGGTGCTTCGAGCACCATCTCAGTGACAGGTTCCTGCATTGGAACAATGCCACTGTCCAGAAGCACCGTTGAAACACAGATGGAATTCGACCCAGACATGGGCGGCGTATCTTCCGGCTCCATGATGATGAACGCAGCGTCTGCTTCGATGTTCTTCGGCGGAACCAGAAGATTGACATGACGGAAGACACCGCCACGCGGCTCGTTCAAAACGAAATTACGCAAAGTCTGGTCGCTGACGATAAAACTGCGTTGTTCCCAAAGGGTTTCACCGGGCGGTGGAGCGACACCACCGACAATGACATCACCCACTTCGCCTTCTGCATGGCAGGAAATCACATGTAGGGTTTTACTGCTGCGCATGACTCAACCTCAGGAATAAGTTGCGACCGGTTCACCGAGCGCATCGAAGATCGGCGAGATACCCAGCCCGGGCCGGTTCGCCGCGGTCATGCGGCCGTCGACCCTTTTTGGCGCGCCTTCAGCAATATCAACAGTGCCATAGCTGTTGAAATCGGTCGCGGAGAACGTGAACTCGGGTGGCGTTGAACGTGCCAAATGCGCAATGGCGGCCGTGGTGATATCGCCACCCCATGTGTCTTCGATGGTCATCGGGATGCCATGGGCAACACAAAGATCACGCATCAGTTTTGCCTTGGTCAGGCCGCCGACCTTGGAGATTTTCAGGTTGATACAATCCATCGCATCTTCCGCGATTCCGCGCACCAGCATGTTGGGCCCGTCGATGACTTCATCAAGCACAAAAGGCAGAGCTGTACGGCGGCGAATCGAGACGCTTTCCTCGTAGGTCAGACAGGGTTGTTCGACATAAACATCAAGGGAAGAGATCGCGCCGACGACACGGGCGGCTTCATGTCGGGTCCAGCCGGTATTAGCGTCCGCCACCAGAAGATCGGACGATTTCAGGACAGCACGCGTTGCATGGATGCGCTCGATATCATCATTCGCATCGCCGCCGACCTTCAGCTGAAATTTGGTATAACCCTCGGCGGCATAACCTTCGATCTTCCTGGCCATGACGTCCGGCGCTTCCTGGCTGATGGCCCGGTAAAGCGCCACGTCATCCTGAGCCGCTCCACCCAAAAGCGTATAGACCGGCTGCAAGGTTGCCTTGCCCAGCAGATCCCAACAAGCGATATCGATAGGAGCCTTGGCGTAGGGGTGACCGCGCAGGGCTGCGTCCATGACCCGGTTGACCTCGCCAATATTCAGCGGGTCCAATCCGATGAGCTGCGGAGCCAATTCCTGAAGCCCAGCGCGAACGCCCAGCGCGAAGCTCGGCAGATAGGCTGAGCCGAGCGGGCAACATTCAGCATATCCCTTCAGGCCTTCATCGGTAACGATTTCGACGACAGTGCTGTCGAAGACATCGATGAAATTTCCGTTGGACCAGCTGTAACGCCCTTCTTTCAGAGGCAGGTCCACCTGAAATACGTTGATAGCCGAGATTTTCATTTAGGATCTCCTCACATACACTTTAGAAGCGGCGCGCTGAAAATGCGCTGATGTCGATTGATGGCGGCGAATTGGTTGCTAATGCAGCCACGAGCTCTGCCGTGCCTGCTGATTGGGTCAAGCCCAGATGTCCGTGCCCAAAGGCATAGATAACGCGTGGGTCTTTCGGTGATCGGTCAATAATGGGCAGGCTGTCGGGAAGGGATGGCCGAAATCCCATCCATTGCTTTCCACCCGTCGTTTTCAGCTCGGGCAGGAAGGCTTTGGCCTTGTTCAAAAGGACATCGGCACGTTTGAATTTTGCCGGAAAATTGAGCCCGCCGAGTTCAACAGCACCGCCAACACGAACACCGCCGTTGATCCGGGAGACGACAAAACCGTGGCTGGAAAACGTCAGATGCGTCTTGAGGTCAAAGGCCCCATCCGGAAGTGTGGTGTTGTATCCGCGTTCAGTCTCCAGCGGAAACCTGTCGTCAAGCGACCGAGCAAGCTTGTGAGACCAGGCCCCAGCAGAGATGATCACCTGCCTGGCAAAAAAGCCACTATCGGCACATTGGAGACGGACGCTGCCTTCTTCCGATTTCAGAGCCGTGATTTCAAAAGGTTTGATCAAACCACCACGCGCTTTGAATGCATCGCACAGATGCTCCAACCAAAGCGCCGGATCGCAGGCATTGATCCAATCGGGCGTGAAACCTGCGTGGGTAAAGCGCGGATGAATGCCGGGCTGGATGTCGACAATCGCCTCTCTGCTTTTCAGCAGCTCAAAGCGGACGCTGTTCTGGCGGCGGAGCTCCCAGGTGGGCAAATTTTGACGAAACTCCCGTTCACCTTCAAAGAGCTGAAGCTGGCCTTCCCGCCTCAAGAATTTTTCACCCTCGGTGGCCTGAACTTGTCGGTCCAGAGCTGATCTGGACAGGTTCATCAAGGCGGCCTGGGCGGCCAGAGAAGTTCGAAAACGATCCGGCCAACTGGACCGCCAGAAGCGCAGCATCCATGGTGCAATTTTGAATGCGTAGGAAGGTGGAATGGACAGAGGACCGAGCGGATCCAGCAGCCATTTCGGTACCTTGCGCATGATGCCCGGCGTTGCCAGAGGCACGATATCTGAAAAGGCGAAAGCGCCGGCGTTCATCTCCGAGGCTTTTGCATTGTCGCCCTTCCGGTCGAGCAGCAGCACATCTCGACCCGCGGCCTGAAGCGCAAGAGCCGTACTGACGCCGATGATACCTGCACCTACAACCACAATGTCGTGGACGTTTGTGTCCGTCATGAAACCTGACCAGAGAGAAACCTCGCGGGGCACCATTGCCTCGCGGAAACCGGCTTAAGGGCGAATGCCTTTGGAATAGGGATCCGCAGGGTTGAAAACGAGATTTGCATCAGAGGTGACAAAGGCCTGACCGGTGATTTTCGGAACAACGCCGCCACCCGTTCCCGGCTGGTAGCTGATGCGGTAAGTGCTGCCGATGACGCTTTCCTGGATCCACTCCTGACCGGGTTCCAGAATGCCGTCCGCAGCAAGGCAAGCCAGTTTTGCAGAGCAGCCCGTGCCACAAGGCGAGCGGTCATAGGAGCCTCCCGGACACAGAACGAAATTCCGGCTATTGGCGGACGCATCAACCGATGAACCGAACAACTCGATGTGGTCGATCCATGCTCCATCCGTTCCCGTGACACCCGCCTCTTCGAGTGCTGAGCGGATCTTCTGCGTCAGGTCCGTCAGCGGCCGGATATTCTCGGCAATGAGCTCAATCGGGCTGTCCTTGACCAGGAAGAACCAGTTGCCACCGTAGGCAACATCACCGGTGAACCGGCCATGGCCCTCAACGTCCACCGAGACGTCCTTGTGCAGACGGTAGCTTTTCACGTTGACGACCGAAACGGTGTTCGCATCGTCATGCAGCAGAACCTCAACGACACCAACGGGCGTCTCGAACTTGTGATGCCCTGGATCGATCCGTCCCAAATGCGCCAGCGTCACGGCCAGGCCGATTGTGGCGTGGCCGCACATACCGAGGTTTTGCAGGTTGTTGAAATAGATCACCGCAGCAACGCAATCATCCCGCGTCGGCGGTACCAGCAGGGCACCGATGATCGCATCGTGACCACGTGGTTCCAGCACCACCGAAGCACAAAAGTCTATATGTTCGGCTTCCAGGCGGGCGGCCCGCTCTACGAGCGAGCCCGAGCCGAGATCAGGTCCACCCTCGATGACAGTGCGGGTCGGTTCGCCAGCCGTGTGACTGTCGATTACGCGCATTCGGAAATCACTCCGCCTTGCCGGGACCAGTCCGCGTACCAGGCCTTGAAGAGCTTGTACTGCGCTTCGATATAATTGCGCTGTGCGTCGCTCAAAGCGTCGGTCTCATTGAAGTGCAGACGGTATTCCTCGTCGCCGTTCAAGACCAGCAAATGCTTGTAATAGAGCACCAGGTCCGGCCCCTCATCAAAGCTCGACAGAACAGCCAGCGCTTCTTCAAGTTCCGTTGCCCGTTGGCGCGCCTCCGCATGGCCCTCAGCAGCTTTTTTGCAAAGCGCGACCAGATGAAGAACTTCCCTTGGGATCGCATTGCCGATACCGGTGATGGCACCGGTCGCGCCGCAATTGACGAAGCCGTGGAAGACGGCGGTATCGACACCGACCATGAGCGTCACCTGATCATCCTGCGAGGTGATGTTTTCGGCCGCATAACGCAAGTCGTCCAACCCGCCGAACTCCTTGAAACCGATCAGGTTCGGGAACTCCTTGCGCAAGTCGAAGAAGAGATCGGCACGCGTGGCAAAGCCATAATAGGGGCTGTTGTAGATGACCGCCGGAAGGTCGGGCGCAGCGGCAAGGATCGCGCTGAAATGGTGACGCTGCGCCGTCACCGAACTGCCCCGGGACAAGACGCGCGGAATGACCATCAGGCCATGCGCACCGACTTTGGCGGCATGAGCCGCGTGGGCAGCGGCGGAATTGGTATTGACCGCACCTGTGCCAACAACAACCGGAACACCAGCCTTGACCAGACGTTCCACGCCTTCCATGCGCTCTTCATCCGTCAGCAGCGGCCAATCACCCATGGAGCCGCAATAGACGACGGCAGACATGCCGGCTGCGATCAGTTCCTGTCCCTTTTTGACAAGCGCATCATAATCCGGCGAACGGTCAGCCTTGCACGGGGTCATCAGGGCAGGCATGCAGCCGGAGAAGATATTCGAGGACATGGTTCACTCCTTCAGGAACAAGTCTCTGGCAGCAGCAATTCGTTCAAAGCGAAACTGCAGACCAGACGTCACATAAGTTGGCGCTGGTTCAGCGCACGTTAGCAAGAAATTTTCGGGTGTTCTCGGATTTGGCATCACCGAAGATCTGTTCCGGTGGGCCGATTTCATCCATCACGCCTTGATGGAAATAGGCAACCCGGTCGGAAACATCGCGGGCAAAGCCCATTTCGTGGGTGACGCAAATCATGGTCATGCCCTCTTCGGCAAGCAGGCGCATGGTATCCAGAACCTCGCCAACCAGCTCCGGATCAAGCGCCGAGGTCGCTTCATCAAACAGCATATAGGTCGGCTCCATGGCCAGCGCCCGCGCAATGGCAAGGCGCTGTTGCTGTCCGCCGGAAAGCGCGTTCGGATAGACGCTCAGCTTGTCAGCAAGGCCGACATGTTTCAGCTGTTTTTCAGCAATGTCATGCGCCTCCGCCTTCGACTTTCCCTTGACGATCTTAGGCGCCAGGGCGACATTTTCCAGTGCCGTCAGATGCGGAAAACTGTTCCACTGCTGGAACACCATGCCAAGCTTCTGGCGCAGCTTGTTGATGTCCGTGTCCTTTGCATGAACATCGCTGCCATCCACCAGAACGGATCCTTTCTGGATCGGCTCCAGACCGTTGATGCAATAAAGCAGGGTCGACTTGCCGGAACCGGATGCTCCGATCACCGACAGCACTTCACCCTTTTCGACATCCAGATCGATGCCTTTGAGGACCTGAAGCGCGCCGAAATATTTTTCAAGGCCGCGTATCTCGATCATTGGGCCCACCTTTGTTCCAGTTTTGCGGCATAGCGCGAGATCGGGAAAGACAGTGCGAAATAAAACGCACCGGCGATTATCAGGATCAGGAAAGGTTCCTGGGTTCGGGTGATCAGGATCTGACTGGCTTTCAGTAGCTCGACATAACCGAGCACGGAGACAAGCGCACTGTCCTTCATCACGCCGAGAGCAACCCCGACCCAGGCCGGAAAGACAGCCCGCCCGCCAATGGGCAGAACCACATAACGCATGTCCTGCCAGTAGCTCAGCCCAAGCGAGCGTGCAGCGCGGCGCATCGGCCTTTCGACCGCCTCGATCCCGCCCCTTGCAACATTGGCGACAAGCGCCGCTGTGTAGATCGTCAGGATCACCACGCCAGATCCGAATGGATCCAGATCAAGCCCGACGATGGGGGCAAAATTATAGAACAGCACCAGCTGGATGATCAGCGGCACGGAACGGAAGATGTCCAGCACCGGGGCAATCGTCAGCGCAGCCGTCAACCTGCCCTCATAGAGCAGCCAACCGAAGAAACCACCCAGAACAGTGCCGATGGATATCGACAGCACCGAGATCCAGAGCGTGCGCATCGCGGCCTCGCCCAGAAACCACAGGTCGTTGATATTGAAGCCGCTGAAGAAGCTTATTGTTTCATTCATGTCCGCCTCCTCAGTACCGGAACAGGCGCATGGCGAGCAGCCGCGAGATTGCAAGAATGAACTTGACGATCACGTAGTAGATCACGGCGGTCACTGCGAAATATTCAAAGATGCGGAAGGTCCGGCTGGCAAAGAACTGCGTTTCGCCGGAAAGCTCGCGAAAGCCGACAAGCATGCCGAGCGAGGACATCAGAACCGCCCAGACCAGCTGGTTGGTGAGCGGATGATAGACAATCCGGAACACCTGCGGGATGACGATGCGGGTATAGGCCTGCCAGGCGTTCATGCCGAGGCTTCGGGCCGCGCGCAGCTGTGTGTCGGGCACTGCCTGAAAACCACCGCGAAAATTCTCTGCCAGGTAGCCGGCACAGTTAAAGCTGAGACCGCACAGAACGATGATGAACGGGCTGAGGTGCAGGCCGAACGCGCCCAGACCAAAGCCGAAGAAGAACAGCTGGAACAGGGCCGGCGTGTTACGCGCCAGCTCCACCCATGACGTTGCCAGCCAATAGAGCGGGCCACGCATGTGCATGCGGATCAGCGCCAGCACAAGACCGATGACAATGCCGATGACCATGGAAAGCGCCGCGACCTGAAGGGTCAGCAGTCCTGCTTCCAGAAGGTCCGGCAGGCTTTTCAGCACCGGCCGCCAATGGAAATTATAGTCGAACATTCGAGGTCACGAACCTGGAAAGAATGGAATGAAATCAGACGATTGGAGCATGCCCGGCAGGTCAAACCCTGCCGGGAACAGTCTCAAGTCCGTTAGTACATCACGCCCGGAATACGCAGTTCCGGTGCGTCGCCGCCAACGTATTTGCCCCAAAGCTCATCATAGCGGCCAGAGCGCACCTGATGGGTGACAAACAGATTGAGGAAGTTCAGCCAAGTGACGTCTTCGCGCTTGCCGACAACGGATGTGTAGTCGGTTGTCCAGGGCATGCGCGGACCGGCATCGATGGTGTCATACTGGTCGGTGATCGGCTTGACTGCAGTGTTGGTGGTGATGCCGATATCAGCCTTGCCTTGCGCCACGGCCAGGAACACCTCGTTTTCGGACTGATAGCCCTGGTAGAGGTTCTCTTCGCCCCACTCGGCAGCGATTTTCAGCCACTCCTGCTCCGGCACCGTGCCAATGGCACCGGCAACGCGCTTGCCGCGAATGTCTTCAAAGGTCTTGATGCCGCTTTCCGCATTCACAACGCCTTGCGCATAGTAGATTGCGTAGGGAATGGTGAAGCCGACCGTGCGGGCACGGGCCAGGCTGTCTGACGTTGCCCCAAAAACAACATCGGCCCGGCCGGTGACAATCATTGGCAGGCGCTCGGCCCAGGTGACCGGATAGATAACCGGCTCGACTTCCAGCGCCTTGGCCAGGTCGTTGCAGTATTCAACGTCGAACCCGGCTGGCTCATTGTTGGCGTCCCGGTAACCGATTGGCGGAAAGTCGAGCACGACGCCGCATTTCAACTGGCCAGCGTCGACGACATCATCCAGCGTATCAGCTTGAACCGGCAGTGCGGCCATTACGGTCAGGGCAGTTGCTGCCACGAATTTCTTGAACATTTGATCCCCTCTTCATTTCCCGAATCTTTTGAGTCTCAAGGCTTTTCTGCCCCAAGACGTCCCACCTCAGGATTTCACTCCTCAGGATTTACGCCCTCAAGATTTCCTTCCCCAAGACATCCCTGTTTCAAGGCTCCCTGTCTCAAGGCTCCCTGTCTCAAGGCTCCCAGTCCCAAGGCCATTCCCCTCAAGGTCTGCCTCCCGAAGCTTTTTTTGTCAGGCAGGAGATTGATAACCCAAATTGGATCCAATATTCAATATAAAATATTCAATTTTATTTTCCGCTTCACCAACACGGGGCCTTCGCTTAAAAGGTGGGACAAGGAGAGATGGTTCTATGAAACTGAAATCGATGGACATTTCCGCAACTGCGTCCGCGTCCACGCTTGTGTTCGATGCGCTTCGGAAAGCCATTATCGAAGGCCAGCTGGAAGAGGGTGAACCGCTTCGCCAGGATGAGATCGCGCGGCTTTTCAACACCAGCCGCATTCCGGTGCGCGAGGCGATTTCCCGGCTGCAGGAGCAGGGCCTGGTCAAGACCCAGCGCTACAAGGGCGCTATTGTGGCCGGCCTGTCACCACAGGAAACGGAAGAGATTTTTGATCTCCGCGCACTGGTCGAACCGGAAATCGTCCGAAGTGCCGTACCGAAAATGTCAAAGGACCAACTGGCATTGGCGCGGGAGAAATGCGCCGCCTTCTCCGCCTCCACCGACCCGGCAACCTGGGGCGATCTCAACCGGGAGTTTCACGAGGCGCTTTATGGTGCCAGCGACCTGAAGTTCTTCCAGGAGATCGCCGACAACGCCATTGACCGTGTTGAACGCCAGATCCGCGCCCAACTCGTCATGAGCAACGGCATGGAACGCGCCGGCCGTGAACACTTCGGCATTCTGGAGGCTTGCGAAAAAGGCGACGCCGAACTCGCTGCGCGCCTGACCAAGGAACACATTCAGGGTGCCAAGAAGTCCCTGCTGGCGCATTTGCCGGTGGGTTGAATTGGTGGATAATTGTTACGATTTCACGCGATTGGAACTTGCCTGCGTCAGTAGATGAAACTCGTTTTAATTCATATTTTTACATGTGATATCATCTCAACTACAACTTGACCTTGTTGAGGCGTTAATAATCCCGTTGTGATATTCGCCTCTGGAAAAGGTAATCTCAAAATGCCTATTTACGAATTCTCGCACGAAAAAATTCTCCCCCTGCACAAAACGACTTTCAGTGAAAAACAATTGCATGAACGGCGAGATCTACAACGGCTACTGCGCGAAAACATCTCTGTGATCGCGCCGGACACTCTCGTCATTGCGGAAGAATACAGTGAATGGGACTCTCGTCGAAGGATAGACCTTCTTGGTGTCGACCGAAATGCAAATCTCGTTGTCATTGAACTTAAACGTACCGAAGATGGCGGTCACATGGAACTTCAGGCCGTTCGCTACGCGTCGATGGTTTCAACAATGACCTTCGACCACGCGGTAGGTGTCTTCCACCGATATTTGAGCGACAACGGCAAAGAAGACATCGACGCTGAGGCCCGCCTACTCGAATTCCTTGATTGGGAGGCGGCAGACCATGAAGAATTTGCTCAGGATGTGAAGATCGTTCTTGCGTCCGCAGAGTTCTCGCGTGAATTGACCTCTTCCGTGCTCTGGCTTGTCGATAGAGATATCGACATAACCTGTGTGCGACTTCAGCCCTATGACATGGATGGGCGTGTCATGGTCGATGTACAGCAAATTATCCCACTACCAGAAGTGGCCGAGTACCAGGTACAAGTTCGCGAAAAAGCAAGAAGGGAGCGTGTGGCTCGGACAGAAAGCAGCCGGGATCACACACGTTTCAATCTGAAACTCGGCGGCGAAACGTTGGGTCCCGAAACCAAAAGACGTTCCATTTATCTAGTTTTTAGGTATCTGGTCGATGCCGGGATAGATCCGGAAAAAATTGCTGAAAGATGTGGCCCACGTTCCAATCGTGCTCTATATTCGGTCGAAGGCGAAGTAAGCAGAGACGATTTTCTACGCCTCGCTCAGCTGGCTGCAAAGAATGGAGCCCGAAAGTTCGACCGCACCCGATATTATTGCGCTGATGACGACTTGATCCGAAGAAACGGGCGCACATATGCATTTTCAAATCAGTGGGGCGGCGCAGATTGGGCCGACGCTATGTCGACCATAAAAGACACCTTTGATAATCACGAAATCGATTACGCCGCTGAGCAATAAATAGTCACCAAGCGCTTGGAAATGAACAGCTGACCTACCAATTCAATAACGTCCACGCCATTTGAAGCGTTCCATATCCAGTTGCGCGCCGCATCTACTTGATCGAGAAAACGGATTTCCCCGAGGGATTTATTGTACCTTCGACCTGAAGTTCTTCTAGGAAATCACCGACAACGCAATTGACCGCACCACCCTTCGGAGCGGGGCCCAGCTCGTCATGAGCATAGGCATGAAATGGCAAACACTTCAGCATTCAAGAAGCCTGCGAAAACGGTGATGCGGAATTGGCCGCGCGTCTGACTAAGGAACACATTCAGGGCGCGAAGAAGTCTCTATTGGCGCAATTGTCGGCAGGGAGGTTGGGAGCGTGGTGCTGATTTGAGTTGTTTGGCGTTAAGACGATAGTACCAGAGAAAGCGGAAGTTACAGATTAGCTAACACCACCAAGCTTATTACTTAAGCAGTCATGAAAACTTGCCATGAACACTCCTACAGCTGATTGTATTTTGTCTGGAACACGTCTATTGGTATATATTCAAGCAACAAAATCATACAATCTTCGAATGAATTGATTGTGGTTTTCTCTATTTATACGAATAGCGAGCTGAAAATGAATAAATCCTTCCCACCATACATGAATGCGACTGGAAATATTGGTAAGATATTAGACAAAATTAAAGTAGCAGCCACTCCTCCTCGATTTACTCAGGATTATTTGGCCGCGGAACTTAAATTTCCGGGTGGGGGAGCCAAGGCTTTTATACCTTTTGCAAAAAAACTCGGCCTCTTAAACAGCGATGGAACGCCTTCTGAATTGTATAAACAATTCCGAAATAAAGGATCTTCCAAAGCGGCAATGGCCCAAGCAATTAGGACCGGATATGCCCAATTATATTCTGCAAATGAGTATGCCCACAGCTTGAGCCGAGAAGATCTAGAAGGTCTAATACTTGAGGTCACAGGTGCAGAAAAAACAAACAAAACCGTGACGGCGGTTTTAAAATCATTTGAATCTCTAAAGGCGTTTGCGAATTTTGACGCTGAACTCAAGGAAGAAAATACTCCAACACAAATCAACAATCAGCCAACAGTTTCAAACAAAGAAGCTTCCCATTTCAGCGGATCAGATCAAATAGAACTGGGGTTGTCCTATACTATAAATTTGGTACTTCCAAAAACTAGTGACGTGGCAATTTACAACGCCATCTTTAGAAGCTTGCGTGAAAATTTATTGAGGAAGTAATATGGACGAGCGCACAAAATTATTTGCTATCTCGAACCAAATGGCCGAGCGGGAATTGGATGCAGTTGAAGATAACTTAAAAATTGACCTCGGACGCCATCGCGACGAAATCTTATCCAGGGATGAAGTTTACTATCCGCAATTTGACCTTGATGTTAGGTCGCACGCAGGAAACATGGCAGAGCAATATGAGTTATTTTACTGCTTAGAAGTGTCTATCAGAGCCTTGATAAAAGATAAGCTGAGTGCGGAACTTGGCCCAGATTGGTGGGTTCATGCAAAGATGCCGGAACACGTGCGAGCAGGTGTCAGTACAAATATTCAGAATGAATTGGATGCCGCTTTCACACAACGTTCCGACGAAGAGATTGACTATACAAATTTTGGCGATCTTGGTGAAATTGTTCGGAAAAACTGGGAACATTTTGGCGATCTATTCAACAGCCAAAAAGCGTTTAACAGAGTTATGACAAATCTAAACATAATTCGCGGCCCAATAGCACATTGTGGCAGATTGGCCGAAGATGAAGTTGTAAGGTTACGCCTAGCAGTTGGAGATTGGTTCCGCCTAATGGAGTGATCCTGAGTTGCATACCGCTCATGAACCTGTCTTATTCGTGTGCATTGTCGACCTAAAATTTGAAAAATGCAATTGGCCTCCAGCTATCCGAGAGAAGCCGCATTTCCTCCCATAACGCCATAACATCACGGTTTTCCGATGGTCCACCGGAACCAGTTAGCCGCATTGCCGTGATCTCCTTCGATCAAGCGGCAGAGAGTATGTCTCTGACCTTGCTTCCTGTCGCCTGCAGCGCTTTGCAAATATTGTGAGCTCTCCCGTTCTGTTCCGAGCTTCAGGCCGCCTATTTCAAGCCAGCAGAGCGCTTTCAAAGGCGCGCAAAAATCCCTGCTGGCGCAATTGCAAGCGGGGTGATTTGGCAAATCTGGAAAGCTGGCCGCGACTTTGTAGAGCCCAAGGCAAATACCATTTCGGCCTGCCTTGGGCTCCCATTCTGATCAGGACGTTGACCTGCCCGCATGCTTTTCTATGAACGCATGCACTTCTTCGAAAAACAGGTTGAAGCAAGGCTCGCTCTCCAGAGCCACGTGGCTGTTCCCCGGAAGTTGAACAAATTGCGCGCCAGGGATTGCGCGAGCCAACAGTTGCCCTTCCTCGATCGGCACGACCTGATCCCCCTCGATGTGAAGAACCAGAGTGGGAATATCGATCTGTTGCGCGATATCCAGAGCGCTCGTGTGATTGTTCATTTCCTTGATGCGCATTGCGTTTTTGGGCGAGCAACTCATACTTTGAAGCGCGTCGAAACTATCGCGAATTTCTCTTGAGGCATCGGGGACAAAGCCGGAGCTGACTTTGATGATATGAAACAATTTTCACCATTCGTCTCCTACGCGCTGACGCGTTTCCCCATTTCGACCGGTCGCAAACTTTATGGTTGGGCAACATGAAAAGAACAGGCAGAGGAACGCAATCATGACTACAACAGAAACCGGCGGCTGGCGCAGGATCGAAACGAGGGAGGAATTTGTTGCCGCGTTCGCTGACCGGCCCCTGGTGGATGACGGCATTCGCTTTACGATTACTGCCGATGGTCAAATTTCGGGATCTGTCGACGAACAGCGGTTTTCGGGGAGCTGGTATTGGCTGGATGGATTTTTCTGCAGAACTGTATGTCTGAACGGCAAGGACCTCGGACTGGATTGTGAGATTATTGAACAGCGCGGACACCAAATGCGATACACGCGGAACAAGGGAAACGGGAACAGCTCGATTGTGGAAATTGGCGTTGAGTAGCAAACCATTAAAGCGCTTTTGGAGGCCCGAACTATCGCGTTTTTAAAATGCGACCCGTGTTGACGCAATCGTTTAATTTTCACGCCCTGTTAACCATAAGTTGCAATTGATGGGCACATCTATAGCGCGAATCTTTGACGCAGACACTTAAGGGCGCACGAACGGTGATCAGATTATTTTTGTTTATTTTACTAGTGTTTACATCATCAGGAACGACATACGCAGAGGACTATAACCCGAACGAACCGGCCCTTTATCAAGCTTCCACTTTGAGAGGGAGTATCGGGCTCCGTTATTGGTACAGTCAGACGCATTCAGACATGGATACGGGCAGTTATGACTGGAACAGCGCGGATGGTGTGACGTCACATACAGCTGAGCTGGTTGGTACTTTGGAAGACCTGACCACGAACACTTTCGCTCGAGGTTATGTCGGCCTCGGCCGTAATTCAGGCGGCAGTGGCGATTTTCTCGGTTATCCAAGCAGCGAACTCGATCAAACCACGCTTGCATACGTTGTGATCGACGGCGGTTGGCAATTCGCACAGTTTGCCGGAAACAGCGTTCGATTGAAAAGCTTCGTTGGCTATCATTATCTACACGACAGCATTCAAGCGATAGACAATTCAGCGGTCCTTGAACAAACCCGTCAGTGGCATGCCCTGCGCCTCGGCATTTCGGCTGAAGGCGATATTGGTCAGCGTGTCGGCTGGTCGGTTGATGTGGCAGGTGTCCCCTGGAGCCACAACAGGGTTGGAACCTGGGAGAGCAACTGGACCCATGGCGTTGAAGCCGATGCAATGCTGAATGTTGATCTTGCCAAAAACTGGCAATTGGGGGTCGGGGGCCGCTACTGGTGGCTGCAATCGAATTTCGACCGCAGGTACCTTCGCAATGGAGAAAAGGTCGTTTTCGAACAGAATTACCAGCGCTACGGTTTGCTGCTCGAAAGCAAATACCAGTTTTGAGATCCCTTTGCGGCTTTCCGGTTTGAGACTTGAGCCCACATCATCGGTTCTTTTTCTCTTAGCTGTTTGGTGAAGGTGATCCGACGGAATTGCCGTTTTCATCTTGCAGCGTTTCGACCAAAACTGGAACGGCCTCCACCGCCAGCGCGCCGAATATGGACAATGTCCTGGCAGCTTCAATGCGGTCCGGTGTTTCACCTTCTTGCAATTTTCTGGTCAGGCTGCCGATGTTGACACCCTCAGGCAAACTCGCAATGGCGAGACCATGTGTGAGACGCTGTTCCACCTTGTACTGGCTACCATGATATGTTGGGCAATTGAGTAAGGGGAAACGACATGGAAAAGGTCATGCTTCGCGATCCGGATGCGCTTGTTACGGGCGATTGGCTTGAACAACATCTGGACGATGAAAACCTTCGGATTTTCGACTGTTCAACTGTCCTGGAGTTCAACACGGGCGAAACGCCCTATCGTGTGGTCAACTGCCGGACAGAGCACGAGCAGGAACACATTCCCGGCTCCGGATACCTCGACCTGCAAGGCGATTTCTCGCGGGCGAAAAGCCCTTTCAAGATGACCTTGGCTGAACCTGAAAAAGTAGCGTCGGCCTTCGAGAGTATGGGCGTGGGTGACAGTTCCCGCGTTGTGCTCTACAGCCGCAGAAGCATGGCCTGGGCCGCTCGTTTCTGGTGGATGCTCCGCTGGCTGGGTTTTGACCGCGCCTCACTTCTCGACGGTGGTTTCGAACGATGGCAGGGCGACGGACGGCCGGTCTCTAAGAAGCAAAACGCCTACCCGCCCGGGCACCTGACCTTGAAGGTTCGCCCAAACCTGTTTGTTGGTAAAGAACAGGTACTGGCCGCAATCGACGATCCAGAGACCTGCATCGTGAATGCACTCGGGCCAGATGTTCATTCTGGCGAAAATTCACGCTATGGCCGTCCCGGTCGCGTGCCGGGAAGTGTGAACGTCCCGAAGGTCTCGCTGGTTGATCCTGAAACGCACAAGTTCAAGTCGCCGGACGAAATCGCCAGATTGTTTTCATCAGTTGGGGCCGACAAAGCATCAAGGCAAATTGCCTACTGTGGCGGCGGCATTTTTGCGACCGTGGACGCCTACTGGCTTCATCAGCTCGGACACGAGAATATCGGCGTCTACGACAACTCGATGAGCGAGTGGGCGACGGACACCAGTTTGCCCATTGAACGGGATTGAATGTGAAACCAGAGGGTAACCCACATTCAGCGGCTATCTCCATGTGAGCATTGTCAGCTGGTTACTTGAGCGAAGCCACCATGTCTTCCCAGAGCGCCGTGACGTCCTGATTGTCGGAGGATTTGCCAGCACAGCGGAACCAGTAAGCAGCGTTGCCGTGGTCTCCTTCGATCAGATGGCAAAGGCCGTGGACCCAGTCGTGCATCTTGTCGCCTTCAGCGCTTTGGCAAATGTTGTGCGCCGTTTCCCACTCCGGTCCGAGTTTCAAATCTCCCTTTTTCAGCCACCAGAGCGCTTTTCGTGGCGGCGAGAAGTCCTCAGGCGGATTGGCGGACGAGAGATCCATTGATGTTGGATTGGACATGAACATTCCTTTGTCGGCTTAAAAGGTATCGGGCTCCCGAAAGACTCTGGCTCACCAGCTGACCGCGAGCCTCTCGCTGTTTGTGATCATCGTCAAGTCATCTGGAATTGACTTGCGCGCCCAGCCCTCGCTCTTAATGTTCATACCATGACCAACAAATACTCCGGAAAGTGCCTTTGCGGCGCAGTCACTTATGAAATTGATGGACCGCCTGTCATTGTCGCGCAATGTCATTGTGAGGAATGCCGCAGGCTAAGCGGTACAGGTCACACGGTCGGTGCGGTGTTCTCCGCGCAGGCAGTTACGCTAAGCGGTGAACTCGCTGAATTCAACTACAACTCCGGCAAGGCGTCCGAAGTCACCAGGGCCTTTTGTCCAAGTTGCGGTAGCCCGATTTACGGTACGAACACCCGCATGCCGGACCATCAGACTTTCACGCTCGGCACGATGGACGTCACCACTGGACTTGAGGTTCAGGTGGTCATTTTCGAGCGTGACAAGAAACACTGGGACCAACTTGGCGAGGATGTCGTGTCCTTCCCGACCCAACCGGACTGGAAGCCCGCTTAGGAAGATGCAGGGCCCCACACAACAAGCTGTCTATCACGCCAGAAAACTAATCCGCCCTTTCGGAGTTTGGTGAAGCCGCTTTACTCGGCTGAACTTTCAGGGCCTAGAACCTCACCAGTTGACTTGAGCCTGCGGGCTAGAACGCTCATTTCCTTGTAGATTGTTCCGACTTCCAGGCTCCAGTTGGCGACGTCTTCGCCCTGCTTTTGGACGACAAAATCGTCACCCCGCGCTGCTGGTCCCGTCAAAGCCTTTTGTGGCCCTTCCATCGAGACGTTCTCGTAGGTTGCGCGTAACATGCTGTCGTTCAGTTGCTCTGCGATATCTGCTGGCACGCCAGCCTCCGCCCAGGCCTCGCGGGCAATGGCCTGCAACACCACGGTAAAATTGTTCGAGATGACAGCTGCTGCGTGATAGAGGCTTTTGCTTTCGGATTTGATTGAAAAGGGTTTTGCGCCGAGGCTCTCAAGGAGGGGATTGACGACTTCCAGTGCTGCCGCATCGCCCTCAACTCCGCAATGCACGCCGTTGAATTGCCTGAGTGCAAGCTCAGGTGTCGCAAAGGTCAGAACCGGGTGCACACTTGCCAGATGCCAGCCCAGTTTACGCAGAGGGGCCATCTGTTCGGCAGCGAAAAACCCGCTGCAATGGAAGGCAACCGGCGCTAATTGTCCGCTGTCCCATTTTGGAAGCACTTCCGCCAAACGATCTGCAACGACAGCTATTTGCGTATCAGGCACCGCCAATATCCAAAGATCTGCTGGATGGAGTTCGGTGCAATCCCTGACAGCGCGGCCTGCCCCGGCGAACTTGACCGCATTTTCGGCAGATGTGTAGCTGTTGCTCAAGACGTCTTGAACAATGCAGTCCGGCGCTTTGCTCAAAAGGCCAAGGAGTGTTTGCCCAACCCGTCCTGCCCCAATGAGGTTTACTGTCAATTCCGACATCTGGAATGCCCTTTCGACCTCGCGACTACCCCCGTCCAACGAGCGGCATTTTGGTGGCCATGACGGTCAGGGTCAGGACATTGGCGTCTAGCGGCAGGCCGGCCATATAGACAACGGCCTCGCCGACACGCGCCGGGTCGATCGTTGGTTCGCTGGCCATTTCACCGTTGGCCTGCAGGACACCGCCGCTCATCTTCGCCGTCATGTCGCTGGCCGCGTTGCCGATGTCGATCTGACCGCAGGCGATGTCGAAGGGGCGGCCGTCGAGCGCTGCGGATTTCGTCAGGCCGGTGACGGCGTGTTTGGTTGATGTGTAGGGGGCCGAGTTGGGCCTCGGTGTCGTTGCTGAAATCGAGCCGTTGTTGATAATCCGCCCGCCTTGCGGGTGCTGCGCCTTCATCAGCCGGAACGCCTGCTGGGTGCAAAGAAAGACGCCGGTCAGGTTGGCGGCAACGACACGGCTCCAGTCCTCGTAAGTAATCTCTTCCAGCGGCACCGACGCATTGCCGATACCGGCATTGTTGACCAGGAGATCCAGGCGACCGAACGTCGCTTCGATCTCGTCAAAAAGGGCGCGTACTGAATTTGGATCGCCGACGTCGGCTGCGATCCAGGAGACTTCGTTGCCAGTCTCGGCGGAAATTTCGGTCGCCGCTTGTTCAAGCACATCCTTGCGGCGGCCCGACAGAACAACGCGCCAGCCTTCGGCACTCAGGCACCGCGAGACCGCTTTGCCCACCCCGGTGCCACCGCCGGTTACAAGCGCAATCCTGCCCTTCACATCAAAACCATTTTGCGTCATGCGTGCGTGCCTTCCAGTTCGTCTTCAAGGTGTATGCGGATGATATCGTCGAAATTTGTTTCAGCCTGAAAGCCGAGCTCGCTTGCCCGCCGGGCATCAAAATTTGTCGGCCAGCCGGCCACGATTTTTTCAATGTTGGCGTCCGGTTCGCACCGGATGAGCTGCACTGCCTTTTCCCCGGCCACACGGCGCAGGGCTTCGATCTCCTCACCGACAAGCGCAGACAATCCCGGCATGGTGAGGTTGCGGCGCGGGCCAATGCGCGAACTATCCATGCGCGTAGCATGAACGAAAAAGCCGACGGCAGCACGCGGACTGGCAAACCAGTGACGCACGTCCTCGCCCACAGGCAGGACGGCCTCCTGCCCGACCAGTGGTTCGCGCAGGATATTTGAAAAGAAACCGGAGGCGGCAGCATTTGGCTTTCCGGGCCGGATGCAGATTGTCGGCAGGCGGATACCGATGCCATCGATAATGCCCTTGCGGGTATAGTCCGCCAGCAGGAGTTCGGTGATCGCCTTTTGCGTTCCGTAACTCGTCAGCGGCGTTGTGAAAAACTCGTCACCAATCTTTTCCGGGAACGGTTGACCGAAGACGGCAATCGACGAGGCAAATAGCACGCGGGGGAAATAGGGTTCTTTTTCAGCCTCTACGCGGATGGCCTCAAACAAATTACGGCTGCCATCCAGATTGACCGCATAGCCTTTTTCAAAATCGATTTCCGCCTCCCCGGAGACAATCGCTGCCAGATGAAAGATTACGTCAGGCCGACCGGCAATCAGCTTTTCCGGCTCGCCGGGTGATGCGAGGTCTAGGCCACCGACTCATTAAATCGCATCCAAATTCGGATTGAGGCGAGTTTGATGGTTGCGAGATAGTTTTCGGGGTCCTTGTCGTAACGGGTTGCGACGGCTCTGAAGTGCTTGAGTTTGTTGAAGAACCGCTCCACGAGATTGCGCGCCCTGTAGAGGTGTTTGCTGAACACGGGCTTTTGCCTGCGCTGCGGCATGGGCGGGATGTTGGCGAATGCGCCCTGATCGAAAATCATCTGGCGGATCGCATCCGCATCATAAGCGCGGTCGGCCAGCACCATACTCTTGGCGGGAAGGTCGCTCAGGAGACGGTGAGCCTCATGCCCGTCATAGGCTTGGCCCTGCGACAAGCTCAACTTGATCGGCAGCCCAAGCGCATCGACGACAGCGTGGATTTTGGTCGTTAGCCCGCCCCGCGAGCGACCCATGCAACCGCATCCCCTTTTTTGCTTCCGTTCGCGCCGTGCTGATGCACACGAATGGAAGAACTGTCGATCATCTGGATGTTACCGTCATAGGCCGTTGAAACCGCGACCAAAATTCGATCCCAAACACCCGCCTTGCGCCAGCGCACGAAGCGGTTGTAGCAGGTCATGTGCGGGCCATATCGCTCCGGGACGTCCGCCCAAGGCGCACCGGTGCGCAACCGCCAGAAAATGCCATTCAGAACCCGCCGGTCATCAACACGCGCAACACCACGCACTTTGGACGGAAGAAGTGGCTGGATGACAGACCACTCGAAATCGCTCAGATCAAACCGCGCCATGGAAAACTCCTTTTAGGAGTTTGAATCACATTCGCAACTCAAAAGGAATCCCGTTTATGAGAACGTGGCCTAGGGTCC
>CXTY01000018.1 GCA_001404055.1 Roseibium album
CGGGACGTCCGCCCAAGGCGCACCGGTGCGCAACCGCCAGAAAATGCCATTCAGAACCCGCCGGTCATCAACACGCGCAACACCACGCACTTTGGACGGAAGAAGTGGCTGGATGACAGACCACTCGAAATCGCTCAGATCAAACCGCGCCATGGAAAACTCCTTTTAGGAGTTTGAATCACATTCGCAACTCAAAAGGAATCCCGTTTATGAGAACGTGGCCTAGGGTCCAGACCCTAGGTAAAGGCAAGTGAAGGCTACGGACTTCAGGTTTCCTGCTCCAACCCGGTTACAGGTATGGAGACCGTTGCGGTCTTAACGTCAATTCCGTCACACAGGTCGTGTTAGGCAGTGAAATCGCCGTTGCGATCATTTCAGAAATATCGGAAAGCTGGATCATCAGGGACCGATCCTTTTTGGAATCGTTCACGGAAGGCGTGTTGACAAAGCCTGGGTGTACGAGCGTAACCCGCACACCCTGTTCTCTCACGTCCTCGAATAGTGCTTTCGCGAACCCGGCTTGCGCATGCCTCAAGGCACAATGGACGGCATGGTTCTTCCATCCGAGCCATGAAGTTGGGCCGCAGATGTAGACATACGCGCCCTGCGATTTCTCAATTGCGGGTAAAACATGCGCGGTCAGGCGCATTGTGGCTCGCAAAACCTGATCTATGGACCTGTCCCAGTCGTCAAATCGTTCGGTCGAAACAGTCCCGTAGGTGAATTTCGCCGCGCAATGAACCAATGCATCCAATCGATCATACGAGGTTGCCCAGTTCGCCAGGGCGGCGACGTCCTCCATGTTGCCCATTTCAGCGGAAAAGCTGTCACCACTTCCGCCGGCTTCTTCGACCAGACGAAGCGTTTCCTTCAACGCACCTTCGTTGCGTCCATGTGCCAGAATGTGCCAGCCCTCGGCGGCCAGCCTAATAGATGTACCCCGGCCTATGCCGCTCGAGGCGCCGGTTACCAATGCAGTCTTGCGCATATTGAACTCCTCATATCCACGGTCACACGATGGTGTGTGCGTGATCCAATGCGGCGTATCAATCCGGCAGTGCCAGGTATCCGGCTAACTTAAGCGGGCTTAAGAGGTTCTCAATCCTGTTTCTCAGTCTCCGGCAACACGGTCGATTGGAATAATGTAGCTCTTTTGATGATCGGGTTCGGCGATCTTCTCATAAAGTGCGACTGCCGGCGTGTTCTTGCCGGGCACAATCCAGCGAAGATGCAGCCAGCCGCGTGATTTGCCCTCATCCACCAGCGAATCGATCATCTTGCGGCCGATGCCCTGGTTTTGATGGTCCGGGTGAACGTAGATGTGGTCGAGCTGGCCCATGCGCAGCCCTGTGATCAGTTCTGGAAGATCGAAATAGACCGCAAAACCGATCAGTTCTTCGCCTGCGAAGGCGCCGAGAACCTCTGCGGCTTTGTCACCCAATATACGCTCTGCGTAGTATTCGTCTGGTCGGCGTGGTGCTCCGCGCCTCAGTGCCTGAGCGTTTTCAGCGATAAGTGGTGCAAGCTTATGGGCATCACCTTGCCCAATCGCCCTGATTTCCGTTGTCGTCATGAAATCCCCGGAAGTGGCATGTCATTGAATTGAGCCCCAACATGTCCCGAAACGGCAGCCAGGATCAAGGACCTGAATCAATTTCACCGTAAGCCTTTCGTTGTTTTTCTTTTCATGTCATGAGCGGAAACGATTTTTGAGGTGAATCTGAGCATGGCAGACGCAAGGCAACTTAAAGCAACGATAATTGGGCTAAGCGCGGTCTTGATGTGGGCGACGCTTGGTTTGTTCGGTGCCGGGTCCGGTGCAGTTCCGCCGTTGCTGTTGAACGCTATCTGTTTTGGCATTTCCGGCTCTCTGGCGCTGATCTGGCTTCTGGCCAAGGGAAAGATCGCGTTGCTGCGTCAGCCTCTGAAAGTCTGGGCATTCGGAACGATTGGTCTGTTCGGATTCCATTTTTTCTATTTCACGGCGATCCGAAACGCACCACCCGTTGAAGCCAATCTGATCAATTACACCTGGCCGCTATTGATCGTCGTGTTTTCTGCGTTTCTACCCGGCGAGCATTTGCGCTTGCATCACGTGATCGGAACGGTTCTGGGCCTTGCTGGCGCAGCCTTGCTTATCACCGGTGGAGAAGGTATCGATTTTTCCGGCGGCTCTGCGCTCGGTTATGGTGCGGCGGTTGCCTCGTCGCTTTTCTGGTCCAGCTACTCGGTCCTCTCACGCCGTCTTGGTGCCGTGCCGACCGAAGCAGTGGCGGGGTTCTGCCTAATGACGGCACTCCTGTCCGGGATCTGCCACGTGTTTTTGGAAGAAACTGTCTGGCCGGCTGCGCCTTTGGAGTGGGCCTCGGTTATGGCGCTTGCGCTGTTTCCTATCGGACTGGCTTTTTTCACCTGGGACATTGGTGTGAAGCGCGGCGACATCCAGGTTCTGGGGGCTGCAGCCTATTCAGCCCCTCTTCTGTCAACGCTGTTGCTGATCGCCTTCGGCTTTGGTGCATTGACTGTTTCCGTTGGACTGGCCTGTGTCGCCATTACGCTTGGTGCCGTCATTGCCGCCAAGGACATGATTTTTAAAAAGCGGAAAATCCGGACCACTGGGCCCTAACGGGATTTTGGGAGCTTTCACCCCTTCGGAGAATTTCGAAAGGACGTCTGATCTATTAGGTTGGTCGCAAATATCGTTTTGATTCACGGAGACCCTGCGATGACCGCGCTGCTCAGACCCCGCCGATCTGCCCTCTATATGCCGGGTTCCAATGCCCGGGCCTTGGAAAAGGCGAAAACGCTCGATGTCGACTGCCTGCTACTGGACCTGGAAGATGCTGTTGCCCCGGACGCCAAGGAACTGGCGCGCAAGCAGGTCAGCGAGGCGGTAACGGCTGGCGGCTACGGTGAACGCGAAGTCGTCATCCGGATCAACGGCATGGACAGCGCCTGGGGCGAAGAGGACCTGAAGGTAGCGGTCAAAGCCAATCCGGATGCGATCCTCGTTCCAAAGGTAAATGCACCGGCGGATTTGCAGCGCATCGCGCATCTGCTCTCCGTCTATGGCGCTTCTCACGAACTGAAACTCTGGGCGATGATGGAAACACCCGAGGCCATGCTCAATGCAGCCGCCATCGGCGCTTGCGGCAGGGACCCTGAAGTGCGGCTTTCCTGTTTCGTCATGGGCACAAACGACCTGGCAAAAGAAACCCGAGCTCGGCTGACGCCCGGCCGCTTTGCGATGATGCCATGGCTGATGACCTGCGTTGCAGCAGCCCGTGCCGGCGGCATTGATATTCTCGACGGTGTCTACAACGCATTTCAGGACGAAGAAGGCTTTGCAGAAGAATGCACGCAAGGCGCTGAGATGGGTATGGACGGCAAGACGCTGATCCACCCAAAGCAGATTGCCGCCTGCCACACAGCCTTCAGCCCGTCTGACGCGGAAATCGACTGGGCGCGCAAGATCAATGACATCTTTGATCAGCCCGAAAACGCCGACAAAGGTGCTATTCAGGTGGACGGCAAGATGGTTGAGCGGCTACATGCGGATATGGGCAAGCGGGCCATTGCCATCGCCGATGCCATTGCCGCCCGCGCTTGAGAAAATTGAGAGACATCCATGAAACTTTTTCGATTTATCACCGGTGTAGACGACAGCGAATTCTGCCACCGGGTCACCCAGGCCCTCAACAAGGGTTGGGAGCTGTCCGGCTCACCGTCCCTGACCTATGACGCCACGCGCGGTGCGACCATCTGCGGTCAGGCCGTGACCAAGGAAGTTGCAGGTGAATATTCGCGGGATATCAAGCTCGGCGACTATTGACAAATAGCGCGGCGGAGGCGCAATCAATGCACTCCCTGCCGCGCTTTTGCTCCCGAGAATAAGGTGAGCAGCGGAATCATAATCCGCGTGTCGGGGGCTCAAGTCCCTCCTGCGCTACCAAATTTTTCAAAACAACATGTGTCTGGGCTGGGGTTTACCAGGAAATTTGCCGCCTATTTGCAGCAATGTTTTACTGAAGTTAATGCGCTGAAAATATGTAAAAAAATTCCGGACAATTCCGCCATGTCGGCTTCAGACTAAAGTTGGCCTGAAACGAATAGGCCTGGGCACACAAACTTGTCATTCCCAACCTGATTGCGCAGCTCTTGCTGCAGAGCGCTTGAATTGACGGCGAATGCTTGGACTTCAATGGCTACCGTGCGAAAGAAACGGTGGGCTTGTCTGGCGCAACATCAGTGGGTACGACCACGTCGGGGGATCGGAACAATAGCAACAAGAAACTTCAAACGACTGGTCTTTTATTTCCCCGGCTACGACCTGCGCCCTGTGCGTCAGACATTTCCTCTGATCCGAGCGGAGTGCCAGAGCTTTTTGAAGCTCCATGGGTTAGATGGAGCCTTGGGAGAGCCTTGTGAAAGTCATGAGTGCGGCAACGGTACGACGACCTGGGCAGGACATGTTGACTGGCCCGAGGGTCACGTAGAAACCCGGTTCGTTCAGCTCGGTTGGCGGGATTTGATCCGGCCCGATTTCGAACGCTCTTGGCCGCGTACCATATTCGACGCGTTTCGCTCCTTTACACTTTACGCCTTAGCCGGAGGCTATCGCGCTGTCTGGAAGAGCAACTGGGCTCACGCGCTATTCTGTCTTTATCCGGCAGTTGGCCTGTTGCTTTATCTGATTACCAGCTTCTTGCCGCCGCTTTTTCTAGCGTCCACAGTGCTCGGCGCGGTGGCTGCCACGTTGCCCGGTCCATATGCGGGCCTGATCTCTTGGAGCGTTTTTCTGATTGGCTGCACGCTCTGGATGGCGACGACCTATGGGTTCATGCAGTGGCTCGAACAGAAATCCTATTTCCGTTACCTTGTGAACAGCTGGTATTTCATTGAGCGGGTTGCCCGGAATGAACACGATCCAATGTTGGCACGCATCGAAGAGCATGCCGACATGATCGTTGCAATGGCGGACACGGTCGAGGATGAGGAGGTCGTGTTGGTGTCGCACAGCTGCGGCACTTTCGTCGCGATCTATATTCTCGCCGCGGTGCTGCGGCGCAATCCCGATTTCGGCACCCGTAGGGGCGGCTTCGCCTTTGTCACGCTCGGACCGGCCTTCGACTGCCTCGGCGGCTACGGTGCACAACACGGGTTCGGCGAAGCCATGGCAACGATTGCGCGCTCACGCGTCGACTGGACGGATCTCTATTCGCCTCACGATCCAATCTGCGGCGGTCGCACCCCGCCAATCGCCCGTTATGCTGCACTCACAAAAGCCGACGGCAGAAAGCCGGAACCAAGGCGTTTCAGCGTTCGCATTCCCGACCGGATGGCTCCGGCCACCTTCCGCTACCTGCGTCACCGCTTCTTCAAGCTCCACTTCTGCTATTTTCTCGCATCGGTGACCCCGGGTCTGTTTGATTTTTACCGTCTGACGCTTGGGCCAAAGCGCGCCGTAGAGCAGCTGAAGGCGTGGAACACCGGTCAGGATTAAGACTTGGTTGGACCTTTTTTTCCCGTCGGCGCTAACTCTTCAATCTCCTGCGTCACTTATGATCCATGAAGAAGAGCCGCGATTTCTCCCTTGCGCAATCGGCCTGAATGGAACCGTAGAACACGCACACCACGGAATTGTTTTTTGATTGCCAGATCTCTATTGCAGTTTGGTACGCAGCCAATCTGTGATGAGCTCCATAACCAGAACGATCACGAAAATCACAAGTATGATTGCCGAGGCATTCTTGTATTGAAAGAGATCAAAGGCCGCTTTCAACTCCTGCCCGATCCCACCAGCTCCAACAAGGCCAAGAACAACTGATGACCGCACCGCTTTTTCAAGTGCGAACAGGCTCGTGTTGATCATGGACGGTGCTGCATCCGGCAAAATAGCGCCAAAAAGTATGGAGACTTTGTTCGCACCTATCGCCGACAGTGCTTCTTGCGGCTCCTTATCCGCATCTTCCATTGCCTCAGCAAAGAAACGACCACAAAAACCAATCGTATCTACAACAATGGTCATGGTCCCTGCGACAGCTCCAAGTCCGACAGTCACCACAAAAAGAAGCGCCCAAACAAGATCCGGTATCGTGCGCAACAAGGACACCACAACCTTGACCAACCAGAAACCTGGACCGATCGGAGACACTTTCTTGGCAGCCAACCAACCGATGGGGAGACTGAGAATAATACCAATCGCAGCGCCCGCCAGGGCAATTTGGAAGGTTTCAATCAAACGCAGCCCGACACGGTTCATGAAACTGGATTCCATGTTGGGCGGAAGCATGCGACCAATCATTTTGACCATGCTCGGAACACCGTCTGCAAGCTGTGCAGGAGAAGGTGCGACGGAATTGATCGAACTCAATATGATCGCGCCCACGATGACAATCAGCACAAAGCTGATCGAAGATGAGCCGGAAAAACGGGCTCTGGCAGCGTGGTTCAACGAAGTCAATTGAAAGTCTCCTGCAGGTCCGTGTCGTCCACGTCATCGGAGTCTTTGTCGAAAAGAACTTGTCCTGCCTTCAAAGCAATGATGCGGTCGGAGTAAGCTGCAGCGTGTTCCATATCGTGGCTGGTGAAGAGCAATGTAATGCCATGGGCACGCGCCAGGTCTGAAAACAGATCCATCACTTCCTTGCCGGATACCGGATCAAGGCTGGCCGCCGGTTCATCGGCAATTACGAGCTTCGGCCCTCGCACAATGGCGCGTGCAATTGCCACACGTTGCTGCTGACCGCCAGACAACGCATCTGCCCGGCTCTTTGCCTTGTCTTCAAGATGAACATCTTCGAGAGCAGAGAGCGCCTTTGTCCGCCAGTCAGAGGGCGCTGTCGCTTGCGTAAACGCGCGCCAACTTCCGGGCAATCCCAACATACCGTGAACAACGTTGGTGAGAACTGAGTGTCGCTTCACCAGACAGTGTTTTTGAAACACAAATCCTGTCTGCTTGCGCAGACGTGCGCGCTGTGTTGCAGACGGAACCTTGTTGAAGGTTTCACCGAGTGTATGGACTGAGCCCTCATTGAGTGCGTGAAGGCCAATCAGGCACTTCAATAACGTGGATTTCCCGCTACCGTTGGAACCAATTAATGCAACCCGTTCCCCGTGACGGATAGACAGGTCGACCCCCTTCAGCACTTGCATACGGCCGTTGCTATAGGACTTTGTTAAGGCCGTTGTCGCGATTGCCACGTCGTTCTTGGCAGCAAGAGGAGATTGAAGCACCGAGCTTTCCTAGAGTTTTCAACTGAAATTGAAAGCGGCAGATGCGCCGCAAAAAGAAGAACGGAACGCGACATTGGTCGCGCTCCTTTTTGCTGACTATTGGATATTTAGTTTCCAACGAACGAAGATGTATCCACACCGATCGTCTGGTACATGTCACGCACGTAATTGTAGTTTTCGTCCTTCACACCGGTCAGAAAGAATCCACCACCGTATTTCTGGTTGTCTTCACCTTTCAGAACACCAGCCATCAAAGCACTGCTGTTTTCCAGGAATGCAGTCTTGATTTTCTCAAGCGCATCGCGGTCCATATCCGGACGGGCGACAAGAATATCGTTGGGCAAATCACGGCCGCGGGCAATCACTTTGAATGCATGATCCGGGAAAGCTTTGCGGATGCCACGCAAATGACCATCGTTCATGCCAACAGCCTGAACGTCACCACGGATCAACGCTTCAGCTGCAACGTTGCGGGAGATAATTTGTGGTGTGTAGTCAGTGCCATAGGCAAGACCGAAATCGGCCAGAACCTGTGCAGGACCCAGATGCTGTGATGTGGAACCGACACTGCCGAAGGTAACAGTCTGACCTTTCAGGTCTTGCGGACCTTCGATGCCACCTTCAGCCATGACAACAATCTGCGCGTAGTAGTTTGGACGCTGCCAGGCCACCACGATTTCCGCGTTGGTCAATTCCTTCATAACGACGTATTCCGCCGGGCCAGTCAAAACCAGATCAACTTTACTCTGGTTCAAGGATTCAACTGCGGACGTCCGGGAGCTGACTGGGAAAAGCTCGATCTCCAATCCAGTTGAATTTTCCAGAGCTTTTTCGAAGGCAGCAAATTCCTGCTGCAGTGCTTCCAGGCCTTCAATATCCGTAACAGCAAAGCGAACCGGCTCAGCGGCAACGGGCAAGGCGAAAATCATTGCAGCAGCAGCAATAGCAGAGCGTAGCATTTTGAGATCTCCATATGGGGCTATTCCTGTGTACACAGGAGTGTCACACAGTTTCTCTATAGATCGCCTTCGGTAACGATTTCATGACGCTCTTCTGGCATTTTTCTAATATTCGAGGGAAAAAATTTGAGAGAAATAAGTATAAAGGGAGGTATATCACTCATAAATGGTGAATTAATTCATGAGCCGGTTAATATAAATTCCGGACTTTTTGTTGGTTCATCAACTGAAAACGCCAGAACTATTGACGCAACCAATTGCTTTGTGCTTCCAGGTATTGTGGATGTACATGGTGACGCCTTTGAAAGGGCAATCCAGCCACGTGCAAATGTCGACTTCCCGCTGCACCTTGCTTTAAAGGATGTGGACTGTCAGTTGATTGCCAACGGGATTACCACGGCCTATCACGGTCTGACGGTCTCATGGGAACCTGGGCTGCGCAGCTATGAAGCCGCACTGGCTTTCAAAACCCAGTTAAAAGCCCTGCGCTCAAGCTTTGCTTGCGATATGCATCTGAATATCCGCTGGGAAACCTTCGCCATGGATTATGTCGAGCAAATGATTGAGTGGATTCAAGACGATCCAAAATCAATCTTTTCTCTCAACGACCACACAACAATCTATGTTGATCTGCCCAAAGGGTCTTCAAAAATCAGCCGCATGGCTGGTCGCTCCGGCTTGTCTGAAGACGACTGCCTGATCCTTATTGGTGAAAAATGGGAACAACGACACAAAGTTCCAGCGGCAATTGAAGCGGTTTGTGCCGGCGCGAGAGCGGCAGGCTGTGCAATCTTTGCACATGATGAACTCACCCCGGAAATGCGCGCGAAACATCGTGCCCTCGGCGTTGCTGTTTCAGAGTTTCCAATGACTGTCGAAACGGCTAAAAGTGCAGCATCCAAGAAGGAGCATGTCGTTCTAGGCGCCCCAAACATTGTGCGGGGTGGCTCCCAGAACAATGCAATCGATGCGCGGGAGAGCATAGAGCAGGAACACTGCAGCGTTCTTGCATCGGATTACTATTATCCCGCTCCTCTCGCTGCTGCATTCAAGCTGACGGATGATGGGGTTCTTCCCTTGGAAAAAGCCTGGAACTTGATCTCGAAAAATGCAGCCGCTGCTGCAAATCTCTCAGATCGAGGACAAATCCGTGATGGACTGCGTGCAGATGTCATACTAGTCGACAAGGATACTCGAAGTGTCCGCACCGTTATTGTCAAAGGCCAGTTGTCGTACACGTTCAGGTAAATCAACAAAATTGATCGAGCCAGTTGTGACTGATCCGGACCTATTTCATTCCCTTGCTCGTGAGCCTTATCGAGCAAAAGCCGAACGAGCCATATGGCTGCAAATTTGTGATCGTCTGCAATGTGCTTACGAAAATGGCGAGCTGATGCCTGGCCTCAAACTTCCAGGAGAAATTCATCTGGCAGAAATCTTTCAGGTCAGCCGCATCACAATGCGCCGTGCTCTTTCCAAGCTGCAACAGGAAGGCCACCTGCAAGCCCGCAAAGGAGTAGGCATCTTTGTTCGCCGAAGGCCAGAGCGTTATGAAGTCGAAAGCAACATGCGTTTTATTGACGGCTTCAAGGTTGCCAATGAGCGCCTAACCAGCGAAACCCTGTCTCTGTCGCGAGATAAAGTATCCTTTGATGGCAGCAAGGCTCTGGGCATTCCGATAGGCAGCCAGGTCATAAGGTTGGTAAGGCGGAGAATTCTTGACGGCGAGCCAATCTATCTGACGATAAAAGAATTCCCAGGCAAACGGTTTCCCGAATTTGAACCTATCTATAAAAAAACTATGTCTGTTACAGACGTGTATCTGGCTCATGGCATCGAACGTCATGAAAGATTCGAAACACGCATCACGGGTGGATTTGCCAATGCGCAACAATCGGAGGGGCTGAAACTGACCCCGCGAACGCCTGTTCTGGAAGTCGTTGCCATCAACGGTGATCCGTCGGGAACAGCTGTGGAATACAACACCGGCTGCTGGCCGCTTTCCAGCGTCGAAATCGCTTTTTCCGGTTCTGCTGTTGGAGTGACACAGCCAAGGGACCGCCCCCTTCGTCAGCGATGATGACGCACGACTAGCAAAATAAGATACAACCTCTCCGCGCGGCCAAGCTTCCACACAGTCTGTTGCAAGCCAAGATTCTAGGTCGACAACTTCACTTTCTTATCGAAGTACACCAAGGCCGAAGCTTTCCAACGCCGGTAAAATTGTTCCAGGCGACTCTCTTTGGTATCAAGTCTGAAAATGTGATAAGTGCGAGCAAAACAACACTGGGAATGCACCATTGAGCGAACTCACTGTAGCGGATGCAACGAACCACATTTATCAATCTCTCCAGGCGGACAATGAGGAGATTGACCAGCATATCGCGGCACTCAAGGCAGTGTTGAAGCGTGAAGGCTTGAAAGAGGTCGTCCTGGACCCGGTCAAGCTCGTCCAGAACAACCGCACTGGCCGCAAGCTGCTGCAGGCCTACTTTCGCCAGCGTGGTGTGAAGGTCTCATTCTCGACTTCGTAACGCGAAGCTGTCTTAGACCTGCCGACGAGCCGTCTTCACCTCGAAGACAAAAAAGCAGCCAATTGCAAATAGCTATGCTGAATCCATCAGCATCAAATGGCTAATCTTTCTGCTGATCAGCTAGACAATCGTGTCTCGTATATCCGGCGGAATCATAATCCGCGTGTAGGAGGCTCAAGTCCCTCCTCCGCCACCAATTCCTGAAAGTATTCATGATGTAATTTTGGCGCGATGCAGCACAAGCTTCGGACGCGTGCCGCCCCATGCGCCTGTGATTGCGTGACTTCGTCGACAGGACCTGGTTGTTAGTATGCGGCCTCGGTCTCATTACCGTCGTGCCAGAAACGGTCGTCGATAGCCAGCGTTTCGGCAGACATGTTCGGGTTCGGCAATTCGAATCTGCGCCTGGTATCCAACTGAACATTCGAAAAAACATCTCGTATCGTTGGATGAGTATTGAAATAGGCCATGAAACTATCGTCATTGTATGCGGCCCGAAGACCCTGCTCGATCGCGGCGGCAGCCTCGGGCCGCTTTGGAGAGACGAAGAACAGGGCTGCATAGGGGTAAACAATCATGAGATCGCGTTCGACCGCCAACTCGGAACCTTCCGACCGATTGACAACCTCCGCATGGGCCTCGGTGACGCCGCGCAAGAAACAGTCAAATCTCTCCGCAGCCGCCATGCCAAACAGTGACGAATAAGGTGCGGTTTTGACGGTAAAGCCTGCGCCTTCCAGTATCCGGACGTCAGGCCAGTCCGCCCCCTGTCCGATTAGTTTTTTGCGGAAATCTTCAAGGGTTCGGATTGGTGAAAAACGGTCCTGTGTGCCTTTTGCAATGATGCAGATGCGATGTCCGAGAAGGCCACGCATAAGGGGAAGCCGCACCGGCAACAATGTCGCTTCCAGTTCACGAGATGTTCCGAACCACCCGACGGTCAGATCCCCGGATTTGAGCAAAGCAATATTTCGCGCTTGAGTAATACCGCCATCGGCAGGGATAAGTTCGTACGGCACATCGGACTTGCTCAGGCCAAGTTCAAGAAGTCCCAATGCGTAGTCTCCGATATCGGGAGAATACCGAACCTCCAATGTGGTTGCAGCACACAATTGCGCAGAACCCAGCAACGCCATCGCGTATAACAAAGCACATCTAGCCAGAGCCATAGTACACCTCGCCACCACGCCATTTCTTTGTGTCAATTAGAGTAAAAATAGGTAAAGGCGTTCAAGTACATTATATTCACATCTTAGCGGCAACAACACTTGACGCAACGGAATAATATTTGCCTTAACAAGTTGGATTCACGTTAATATCGGGTCTTTCCGATGGAATCATAATCCGCGTGTCGGAGGTTCAAATCGCTCCCTTTCACGGATCACTCATCCGTTAATGTCAGTTGATGTGGTGGCAAGACATACTGGCGGCGAATTTGTTCCGGGGGCTAATATGGTTCGTATGCTTGCGTTGTTGTGTTTTTGTGTGCTGGTGGTTGCGCCTGCGGCCGCGACAGTGATCAACGGTGAAGTTCTGCGCCAGAACGGCAACGGCAAGTTCACATTGCTTGATACGTCCGTGCCCTTTTCCGTTGGCCATGACAACTTCAATACGGACAATCTTTATGCGTTCGATGAAGATCAGAATATTCTTCTATCTGAACCGATAAGGGTCGATATCGGCGGTGATCGCGGAATGATCGCCCAGGGAAAAATCGTGGCGAGCCACTATGTCTTTTTTGACAGCTACTCGGGAATTCACGAAGGCTATGTGGATTTTGATGCACCGATTCTGGGAATTGCAGCGCTTCAGGAAACGCTGGCCGCGACCGATTTTCTGGCAAACAACTCGGTGAATTACATCAGTACAGAGCTAAGGGGCCTGGAACCTGGAGACTATGTCTGGGTGGACCCGGATGATCCGTTTCGCCTTTGGGTCTTTTGGGCTGGCTCTTCTCCGGGCGACTATATCCGGGTCTTCACTGAAAAATCCCTTGGGGCGATGATGTAGCTTCCACAAATCGATGCCATATCCTGATGAGACAAATCCGGAATCGCTAACGGGCAAACGTGGGTTTCGCGACTTCACGGCCATTTATGTGGTCCGGTGCCATATCCGGCGCTGTGCCCACCCTTGATATTTCCAAGTATCGTCCCTTTGGGTTGAGGAACATAGCGGACCATTTTGAGCTCGGCTTGGGAAATACCTTCCTTCTTGGCATAATCGCGAACCAGTCGTTCGGCTGCCTCGTATCGCGCTTCCTGGCTTATTGCCTTGCTGCCGCCGGCACGCAAAGCCTTGATGCCGACGCCGACCCCGGTGACCAGCAACACGACCTCGGCCACCTGGCCGGCGGTTTTGGCGACTTTCAGGATTTTGACCGCCGATTCTGCGCCGCCGATCGTGTTTTCGAGATAGTCCGCAAGCCGTTGGGCGTTGTACTCGACCAGATGGGTCGCGATCAGCAAGTAGACTTGAGCCTTGACCACATCACCTCCGGCATTGGCGTCCCACGCCTTCATTCTCATCTTGTGCGCGCGGTTCCAGATATCGGTGCTGGGAAAGCTGGCACCGCCCAGCCAGTCGGACACTCTGGTAACGCCGGGTGCAGCGCTGTGGCGGTTGCGCATGAGGTCGACGTGGAAATCCCATCCCCTGTCGTATTGAGCGTCGAAGCGCTCGAAGGAGCGTTTGAGTTTCGTCTGGACATGCCCTGTGAGCACGGCCGTGTAAAAGCCTGCACCCAGCATCGTGGTGCCGAGCAATTCTTCCCGGTTGATGATCGCGTCGTCGGTCTCGATGGTGTCACCGTCATAGCCGAGCGAGAACCAGAACTCCCAAACGGTGGGATCGCGCCCCTTCGGGTTCCAAGGTTGGCCTAGTCGCAGCCAGACACCCTTGCGGTTGAGGATTTCACGCACTTTTAGAAGATAGTCGGCTTCATCAGGATTGTTGGTGAGCGGAACCAGGGCGTCGGCAGTCAGCATCTTGTTGTGATCGACCCGAATGAAAGCGTCGTTTTTGGAAACCCGTACGCGTTTTTGAAGTATCTTTTTGGCTTTCCGCTCTTTCATCCGGTCACGCAGGACCAGGTTGCCGGAACGCGCGATCACCGATGCCTTCATGGCCTTTTGGTACGCCTCCACGTACATGGGGTTGAGTACCTCTGCGTCGAGCACGTTCTGAATCTGCGCGACCTGTTCCTTTGAAAGCAATCGCGCCAGGTGGGGAACGGTGGCGATGAGCGCTTCGGCTTCAGGCGCGCCCAGTTCACTTGCTTTACGGCGGTTGCGTGCTTCCAATCCCATCTCAAATTCTCCTGTGAATCTGACACTGATATCAAATTGGCAGCCGTCTGATTTCATCAAGACGGACGCTGCCTTTTTCTCAGTGTCATTCAGGAGTTATATGCCTGGTTCTCGCTGATTTTCTCTGTGCCGAAGGTCACAAATCTTTCCTATTGGCAGAGATCCTGCCGTTCGACCTTGTGTGAGATCGCGGTCAACAGCTTGGCATTAATGTCGTTCTGCCATCGCCGTTTCCCAGCCCTTCACCAGGATTGCACGGCGTCCCGGGTATTTACCCTCCAGCACTTCCAGTGCTCGAACCCGGTCTGTTCTGAAATGCCGGTAGTCCTGTCTGGTTTCGCACCAGGCGACGATAAACCGAACCCGATCCAGGTAAGCGATAAGAAGTGGCCAAATCACACGCGTGGTGAGTGTGTCATTTTGATCTTTGTACGCCAACTGCAGCCTGGACCGGTCTCGAATTGCACGTCTCAAGGCAGCGCCGTCGAACTGTTCCTGAATTTTTGACTGAGGAAAGATTGACCTGGAGCTTGCATCTAAAACGATTGGACGGAGTTCCTGGGGTATTGCGTCCGACAGTTTTGTAACCAGGTCTCTGGCAGAGCGTGCAAGCGAAGGATCAGCTTGGGTCACAACCCAGGCTGCACCAAGCGCTGCTGCTTCCAACTCATCCGCCGTCAGCATCAGAGGTGGCATGTCGTATCCGTCGTCAAGGACGTAGCCTGTACCGGCTTCACCGGTGATCGGAACGCGTTGTGCGATAAGTTCGGCCATGTCACGGTATAAAGTGCGGAGAGAAATTTCCAATTCCTCTGCAAGGCTCCGCCCGGTCACTGGAGACCGGTTTGCCCTAAGAATCTGGATGATCTGGAAAAGACGTTCAGTACGACGCATTTCTTTCTCCTGCTGACACACTACTGCCATAACGGTGTCAGCAGGACAACTTTATCAGGGTGCCAACACCAAGGAGCTGCAGCGGCTCACTTGCCAGGAATGAGGAAATGGAAATGATACGACACCAGCGAACTCTCGTGATCGACGCCAGTCCTGATGCGGTCTGGGAGGTTCTCGGCCAATTTATGCATATCGACGCGTTTGCACCGCTCGTAAAGTCGGTTGATGCGCTGACTGACGGTGAAGACCAGGTTGGTTCAAAGCGTCGTTGCAACTTTGATGACGGTAACTCCGTTGTCGAAGAGGTGACAGAGTGGGAAGCAGGTCGCGGGTATCGCGTTCGATTGTCGGAAACAGACCCCATGCCGCTTGAAGAAGCCTATGCGGAGTTGCGCATCAAACCACAGGGTTCAGCGCAAACGCTTGTGGAGTGGAGCATGGACTATCGCGTGAAGTATGGTCCATTTGGATGGTTGCTGGGCCAGACCATGATGAAAGTCATGATGAGCAAGATACTTGATGGAAATCTGAAAGGATTGGCTGACAAGGTCCTGTCAAATCGAACAGCAGCAGCGCGTACGGCCTGATTTGATCGGAGGCTTATCCAGTCGCCCGGACCGCTGGATATGTGTGCGTCGCAGACGGCAGTTGTTGGCGTACCAATACGCCTGCTCACTGAGCAACGCCGTCCTTCAGAAAGGCAGTCTCAAAAATCTTCTGGTAGATTCGTTCAACAATCTCGGCCTCTTTCGGTCCCTGACGAGATAAATTGCTGAGACCCGGCGCGGCGTTGACTTCCAACACGATGGCCGGCGACACGTGATCGACATCATCGCGGATGATCAGATCTACACCCGCGTATCGAAGACCAAGTGTTTGAACGGCTTTGCATGCGATTGATCCGACATCCGGCGAAAGATCGTCAGTGACAAATCTGGCTGAGCCGCCTGACGACAAGTTGGTTACTGGCAGTACAGCCACCTGTCTGCCTTCGGCGGGAATGCACGCGATCGTAAGGCTCTGCCGAAATAGTTCGCTTTCGATCCGGAGGTCATGCCTGTCGACCATTGGCTGACCTTCAAGCAGTTCACCGATGTCACGCACGCCATCGCCAGTAACCTGCGGTGGGCAACGCTCAATTGCACACAGGATTTCGTCGTCAAGAACGACGATCCGAAGTTCCTGACCGGCAACGCCTTCCTGAAGAAGCAGCTGCTCATGTTTCGCGGCCAGGTGACCAAGCTCTGCCTGGAGCTGTTGATCAGTATCGACCCGAACCACATCTAACCCTTCCTGCCCAATATTGGGTTTGAGGTAGAGTGGATAACCAGTGTTTTCAGAAAACTCGAGACTATCGGCGAAGAGAGAACTGTCCTCGCGTATGGCTGAGGTTTGCACAAGATAGCTGGCAGGAATGGGCACACCATTATCGGCTAAAAATTTCGCCGCATAGGCCTTGTCGTTGGCGATTTCCGACGCGCCAAGCGTGTTCAGATCAAACCGCGTTCCCTTGAAAAACCAGCGCTTGCCGGATGTGTCTTCGACCATGCCGGCGTGGCCATGGGGATCACCGGAAGTCAGCTTCAGATCATTTTGCGCGCAGAACCGTTCAAGCAGTTGAATAACGAGAGATCTTTTTGCCGGGGATGTCACGATGACATTCCCTCTGCGGTCAATTCCTGTCCTGGCGCGCGTTTGCCAGATAGTCGATCTTGAAGAGATCCGGATTGGTCGGTCCGTTTGAAACGACATTATAAACCGCGACTGACGTGTCATAACCCTGCTGGTCGGTGACGGTCCATTGCTTGAGCGCAAAGTCCTTGGCGTCAAAAATCAGCGTCAATGTGCCGGAATTGAACTTTGTCTTGTCGAAAATTGTTACCGTGACAAGGTCTTCTTCAACAAGGACATTCGTGACGTTGGTATCTTTTTGCAGGTCGATCGTGTCGGAAAGCAGGAAGCGCAAGGGTGTCTGGCCGAGTGGCCAGATGTCCTGGGTGTTCAGTTTACGGTCGCGTACAGACACGGATGTTCCGTCGGCGACAATGTCCAGAACCGAGGGTTTGTTGTAATAAAAACGCACCTTGCCCGGGCGGGCCATGTAAAATTTTCCATCGGTCTGACTGCCGTCTGGACCGAATTGGATGAAATCGCCGTGCATGGTCTTCACGGCGTTGAAATAGCTGTTCAGTTCCTGAAGGGTCTTTTGCTCCTGGTCTGTCAGTGCTTGTGCCGGCAGCAAAGCAGTCAATGACAGGGCCGCCGCCAGAGTTGCGACGCCCATGTGCTTTAAAAGGCGATGAGCAAAGCTTTTCAGCATGATGCAATGTCCTAAATCGTTGGTGCCACAAGGCATTGGATCCCAAGGTCAGGCCCTAGCTAAACCCCGTGTGTGGCGAAGCTTTGGCATTTCAGGATCAAAAATCTTCTTCAACACCATTTTGCACGAGAATTTCGCGTTTTCCAGCATGGTTTGCAGAACTGATCAGACCTTCCTGCTCCATGCGTTCAATTAGCGAGGCCGCGCGGTTGTAGCCGATCGACAGCCGACGCTGGACATAAGAGGTTGAAGCCTTCTTGTCGCGCAGCACAATGGCGACCGCCTTGTCGTAAAGCTCGTTGCCCTCGCCGCCGCCCGCAAGACCGCCATCATAGGGGCTTTCAGCTTCTTCTTCTTCCTCAGTGACTGCTTCCAGATATTGCGGTGTGCCTTGCACCTTCAGGTGTTTGACGATTTCTTCAACTTCCTCGTCGGCGACAAACGGGCCATGGACACGCTGGATGCGGCCACCACCGGCCATGTATAGCATATCCCCCATGCCGAGCAGCTGTTCTGCTCCCATCTCGCCGAGGATCGTCCGACTGTCGATCTTTGAGGTAACCTGGAAGGAAATACGGGTCGGGAAGTTTGCCTTGATGGTACCGGTTATGACATCCACGGACGGTCGCTGCGTCGCCATGATCAGGTGAATTCCGGCAGCACGCGCCATCTGCGCCAGACGTTGAATCGCGCCTTCGATGTCCTTGCCGGCGACCATCATCAGGTCTGCCATTTCATCAACAACCACGACGATGTACGGCATGGTCTCGAGCGGCAGGTCCTCTTCCTCGTAGATCGGCTGGCCGGTGTCGCGATCAAAACCGGTCTGCACTGTACGGGTAAAACTTTCACCCTTTTCGAGGGCCTGGGTGATGCGGGTGTTGTAACCGTCAATGTTGCGGACGCCCATCTTGGACATCTTCTTGTAACGGTCCTCCATTTCCCGGACCGTCCATTTCAGTGCAACGACGGCTTTCTTCGGGTCTGTCACGACGGGTGTCAGGAGATGCGGAATGCCATCGTAAATTGACAGTTCAAGCATCTTCGGATCGATCATGATCATTTTGCACTGATCCGGTGTTAGCCGGTAGAGCAGCGACAAGATCATGGTGTTGATCGAAACGGATTTACCTGAACCGGTGGTACCGGCTACCAGCAGGTGCGGCATACGTGCCAGGTCAGCTACAACGCTTTCACCGTTGATGGTTTTCCCAAGCGCGAGCGCCAATTTGGCCTTGGCTTTTTCAAAGTCCTGAGCGGCGAGCAATTCGCGAAGATATACCGTTTCGCGGCGCGCATTTGGCAATTCGATGCCGATTGCGTTCTTGCCCGGGATCACGGCAACACGCGCAGAAATTGCACTCATTGAACGTGCGATGTCATCGGCAAGGCCAATCACCCGGGATGATTTGATACCCGGAGCCGGTTCCAGTTCATAGAGCGTTACAACGGGACCAGGACGGACTTCAATGATCTCACCGCGCACACCAAAGTCTTCCAGAACGCCCTCAAGAATGCGGGCATTCTGTTCCAGGGCATCGGCAGACAGGCCGGGGACCTTCCCGCCGGTCTTGGGTTCTTCCAGCAATCGTAGCGGCGGCAACTCATAATCCTCAGGAGCGCCAAGGAACGAAGGCTGTGCCTCCTGCATTGCACGCTTGCTCTGTTTCGGGCGCGGTGCTCGCGGAATAACGCGGCCAGCGGGTGCTTCGAGTGCTTCGGGAGCAGTTTCTTCATAGGGCTGATCTGGTGCAGCAATGCCAATCGGAACAGCAGGAGCGCCGGATACTGGACCCTTGTCGATCAGGAATTCGGCGGGATCGAAGGATTCTCCCAATTCGCCATAGGGGCTTTCTGGAATCGGCTCGAGGAGCTCTTCGCCCTCGTGAGAACGACCTCGCTCGTAGAATTCTTCCAGACCATCATCGTCTTCTTTTTTGAGGCGACCGGTCAGGGCGCGGCGGAATGCCTTCAGGCGACCGCCGGTCTGAGCGTCATGAGCTTCAAGGTCTTCTTCGTGATCTTCGTCTTCCCAAACGTCCTCTTCCGGATCAAGCCGGGTACGCTTGAGACCGGTCAGGCGGCGGATTTGCGCACCAGCCAGCAGTCCCAAATGCCCAATCTGGCCAACGAAGGCACTGGTGATCAGATCAAGTCTGGATTCACTGTCATCTTCATCGAGACCGAGATCTTCTTCAATTGATTTTCCGTGTCCTTTGGGCGTGCCCTTCGAGGTTCTCGTCGGTTCCACGCGTACGGGTGGTTGACCTGCGGAACCGAGCCAGCCGGCCGCGGCAAGCAGGAACAAGATGGCCGGGACACCAAGGCCCAGTCCACCGACGATTGTAGCCGCGCCACTGGTCAGGTTGGATGTAATCACAGCGGGAACACGATGAACCGTGTCGCCGAAGAAACCGCCAAGGCCGGTTGGCAAAGGCCAGCTGTCCGGAACAGGTAGCGCCGCAAGTGCACCGGCTGCGAGTGCGGAACCAACAATCCAGAACAAGAGCCGCTTTCGGCCGACGCCAAGCGCATGGCCGGTCAACAGTCTCCAGCCCCAAAGAACGAGCGGCACAAGAAATACCGCCGTCGCCAGGCCAATGGACTGCATCAAAATGTCAGCCATGACTGCGCCGGGCGTGCCTAGTGCGTTGCGAACGGGTCCACTTGTTGCATGGTTCAGGCTTGGGTCACTCACCGACCATGTTGCAAGGGAGGCAGCAAGCATTGCTGTCAGCGCAATGATGCCAAGGCCCGTCGCGCCAACAAGATTGCGCCTGAGAAAGCGTTTGAGCGGGCTTTCCGTGTCCAGAAGGTCTGCCGAAGACCGGCGGCCGGAGCCGCGTACTGCGCTGGCCCGTCTCATGCCTTTTCTCCCAACCAGTTTGCCAAGCGTTCAAGGGCGATTTCGGTTTGTTCCAGGGGGGCGACCAAGCCGACCCGTATGTAATTCTTTCCGGGATTGCTGCCGTCCGATTGGTTTGACGCCAAGAAGCTGCCTGGCAAAACCTTGACCCCGATGTCACGCCAAAGGTCCTTTGTGACCGAAACGGCGTCACCCCATTTTTCAATATTGAGCCACAGGAAGAAACCGGCTTCCGGCGTTACCGGTCCAAGGATCGGACCAAGCAGGCGTTCTGCCACTTCGAATTTTTCGTTGTAAAGGCGCCGGTTCTCAATGACGTGCGCCTCGTCCTGATAGGCCCGGACGGCCACAGCCTGTGCGGGCAAGGGAACCTGTGGTGCGGCAAGGCCGCGGAACTTCACCCACTTTTTCAAGAATGCGGGATCGCCGGCTGCAAAACCGCAGCGCAGACCGGCGAGATTCGAGCGTTTGGAGAGTGAATTCAAAACAATAATGTTTGAAAAATCAAAACCCATCGCCTTGGCGGCTTCCAGTATTCCCGGAGGTGGCGTATCGCGATAGATCTCCGAATAGCATTCGTCGGCGAAAATGAAAAATCTGTGCTTGCGGGCCATGCCGATGAGCCGTTGCCAATAGGCAATATCAGCAACATAGCCTTCCGGGTTTGTCGGCGATGCCACGTAGAAGGCAGCTGTCTGGTCAAGCAGACCGGCGTCAAGACCATCCAGATCAGGAAGGAAATTGTTGCCGGCAATGGCATCAAGCAGGACGGCTTCACCGTCTGCCACATGGGCCGCTGCTGCGTAGGTCTGGTAGAACGGATTTGGCAGGATCACGGCAGGATGGTCGAGGCCCTTGTCAAGCTGATCACGGGCCGCAATGGCACCGAAGGATAAGCCTTCCCGGGAACCGTTGAGCGGCAGGACGCCGTGTTCGGGATCGATCATGCCGTCCAGATGGTAGCGCCTGTCGAGCCAGCCAGCGATTGTTTCACGAAACTCCGGTGAACCTGCAATCGGTGGGTATCGCCGGAAGCCAGCCATGTTTTCGGCCAAGACTTCCGCTGTAAAATCAGGAATAGCGTGCTGTGGTTCACCGATTGTCATGACAATCGGGTCAAGACCTGGCGTCTCGCCGGCGAGCAGCTCGGCAAGGCGTTGAAATGGATTGGAGCTCGGCAGGGACGCGCCGCGCTGATAGGCTTTTTGGCTGGCAATCATGAATGATCCAACAGTCGTTACGCATAACTTTGACCAGACCCTATCGCCTGCTTGGTAAATCTCTTATTAACCAAACGGTCCGTGGGAGTTTATTTCCTGCTATTGACCGGTCTAAATTCACTTGTGCGTGCATTTTGATAAGGAAATTCTCATGTCGGGTGAAAATGATCCGATCTCGGTAGTTTGTTTTGGCGATTCATTGACCTGGGGTTTCAACCCTGTGGACAAATCCCGCTATGGTCATGACGTCCGCTGGACGCGTCTGTTGCAAAAGGAACTTGGGGAAGCGTTTCACCTCGTCGAGGAAGGTGTGAACGGCAGAACAACCGTGTTTGAAGATCCGATACGGGGAGACAAGAACGGCTTTGAACATCTTGCGACTGTTCGCAAGACACATATGCCGATCGATATTCTGATCATCATGTTGGGGACAAACGATCTTCAGGACCGGTTTCAGATGAGTGCTGATGCAATTGGGCGTGCCATGGGCCGTATTCTATTCGCTGCAACGCAAGCTACTGATGATGTGGAGGGTCGTGCGCCGAAGGTTCTGCTCATGTCTCCGCCGCCCCTTGGCGATTTCACAGGCAAGGAATTAGGGGGCGTGTTCTCAAATGAACACGGTGGTACACAGTCAAAATTGCTTGCAGGTGTCTATTCGCAACTCGCCTTAGACTATGGCGTGGCCTTCTTCGATACAGGAACGGTCATTTCGACCTGTGAGATCGATGCGGTTCATTTTGAGGCAGAACCGCAGGCGGGTTTAGCGAAGGCAATTGCTGCCGAAGTGCAGAAGCTCACAGCGACTTGAATCAACGCTTCAGTTTTTGAAGTGCCTTGCGAATCCGAACCTTGATCGAACCGGCATTTTCATGCCGCTGGGCGTTCTCAAGAATTTCCAGGGTGTCTTTCAATCCGGTCAAAAGTCGACCGTCAAACCCTTGATTTCCCAATCGTCGTAACGGGTCGGCTCCAGGCCGCCGCGCCCGTTGACTTCGTCCTGCATGGTTGCTTGTTTGGCATCGATTTCCGTGCGGCGCTCTTCGGCCTCTTTCAACGCGCGCTGGGCCGCAGGCGACAAGTCCTCAAATCGCTTCTTCGAGTTCGTATCAACATCGTTCTTCAACGATGGGACTTCAGTTTGTGAATATTGGCTTGTCGGATTTTGAGGTGTGTCTGTCATTTGTCACTGCTGGTTCAGATTACGCCTTTGTCACGTTATATAAGCTAAACTTGTCAAGAATGGCAGCAATCACCATCTTCAAATCTGGATTGCGCTTGAATGGCGCTGGACCAGTGTTGAACCAGACGGAACAGGAAACGGATTAAAGCGGCAATGAACTATATTCGCACAGCGATGCTTCTGGCGGCGATGACCGCTCTTTTTATGGGTATTGGATTCATGATCGGCGGTCAGGCTGGCATGATGATCGCCTTGGCCATTGCCGCGACCATGAACCTGTTCAGTTACTGGAACGCGGACAAGATGGTCTTGCGCATGCATCATGCGAAAGAGGTTGATGAACGTTCGGCGCCTGAATTCTACCGCATTGTGCAACGCCTGTCGCAAAATGCCGAATTGCCGATGCCCAAGGTGTATCTCATAAATAATCCGCAGCCCAACGCATTTGCAACGGGACGAAACCCGCAAAATGCAGCCGTAGCCGCCACAACCGGATTATTGGACATACTGTCCCCGGAAGAGATTGCTGGCGTGATGGCGCATGAGCTTGCCCACGTGAAAAACCATGACACCCTGATCATGACCATCACGGCAACGATAGCCGGTGCGATCTCGATGCTGGCGAACTTCGCGTTTTTCTTTGGCGGAAACCGAAACAACCCGCTGGGCATCGTTGGCATGCTGCTGATGATGATCGTAGCGCCGATGGCGGCCATGGTTGTGCAGATGGCCATCTCGCGGACACGCGAATATGCGGCCGACCGAATGGGCGCCCAGATTTGCGGCGAACCGATCTGGCTGGCAACTGCGCTTGATAAGATTGCCGGTGGCGTCGCGCGTGTGCATAACCCGGATGCAGAGGCAAATCCTGCAACGGCTCACATGTTCATCATGAATCCGCTTTCCGGGGAGCGGATGGACAGTCTCTTTTCCACCCACCCCAATACGCAGAACCGGATCGATGAATTGCACAAGCTGTCCGATGCCGGTCTTGGGTCTGGTGGGCGGTCTTCCTTTGGACGCGGTGCCGCGTCCCAGTCCGGTCCATGGAGTGGTGCAAGCAACCCGCCTCAATCGCGTGAACCGCAAAGAACCAAAGGACCGTGGGGGTAATTCCAGGCGGACGAGACTAAAAAACATCTTTTCCCCGAGCGTTGCTCGGCTTAGAATGTACGCATTGCGCCGCAGCCGGTAGACCGGTCTGCGGCGCTTGATTTTCCTAGGTTAGGATATTTCCTTGAATAAACGGCCGAATAATGCTCCGAAGTCTTCGGACACACCCCGGGCTGAGAGAACTGAAAAACCCGGATTTGCCGCGCGGAAAGTCGCTGCGGACATTTTGGGAAATGTGGTTCACAAGAAACGTCCGCTGGATGGTGAATTCGACCCGGCCTCCGGTCACTCAGGCTATCGGGTTCTCGCTGGCAATGATCGCTCGCTTGTGCGCGCAATTGTCGGTTCGTCTCTGCGTCATCGTGGTGAAATATCCGAAATTCTAAACCGGTTGCTCGATCGTCATATCCCGGAAAAGACCGGGCGTGTGCTGGACATCCTGCATGTCGCCATCGCCCAGATGCTCTATCTGGATATTCCGGACCGGGCGTCCGTATCCCTGGCTGTTGACCATGCGGGGATGGATCGGCGGGCAAGGCCCTATAAAGGGCTGGTGAACGGGATACTCCGCCGCCTCGGCCGGGAACAGCAGGAGATCACTGCGGATCTGGATCCGGATCTTCTGAATACCCCGGAGTGGCTTATGGAAAGCTGGCGGGATGCATATGGCGACGAGACTGCACGCGCGATCTCAAAAGCGCATCAGAGTGAGGCGGCATTGGATCTGACCGTGAAGTCGGATGCACAGGGGTGGGCTGAAAAACTTGACGGCCAGGTTGTCGGTGCAGGAAGTGTGCGCCTCGTGAAAAAGGGCGCAGTTGACAAACTGGAAGGATATGAGGAGGGAAGCTGGTGGGTGCAGGATGCTGCGGCAACATTACCTGCCCGCCTTCTTGGAGATGTTCAGGGGCTGAAGGTTGCCGATCTCTGTGCCGCACCGGGCGGCAAGACCGCTCAGCTTGCGGCGGCTGGGGCCGATGTAACAGCGATAGATATTTCAAAAAACCGTTTGAAGCGGCTGGATGAGAACATGACGCGGCTGGGATTGTCAGTAACGACGATTGCTTCCGATCTCCGAAAATTTGAACCTGAAGATCTGTTCGACGCCATTTTGCTCGACGCACCCTGCAGTGCCACTGGTACGATCCGCCGGCACCCGGATGTGCCGTGGATCAAGTCTGCGTATGACGTTGAAAAACTGAGTGAAATTCAAAAGGAATTGCTCGAGAAAGTCATCGTCTGGGTCAAGCCAGGCGGCCTGATTATCTATTGCACCTGCTCGCTTGAACCTGCTGAAGGTGAAGCGCAGGTTGAGGCTTTTTTGAAAAACCAGACCGGAAACACAGAGTTGGTGCCGGTGGTCGCAGAAGAAATTGGTAACCTCAGTCACTGCATCACAAAAGAGGGTTATCTTCGGTGCCTACCATTCCATGAAGCGGGTCAAACGTCTGATTCAAAAGGCATGGATGGCTTTTTCGCAGCCCGATTCAGGCGGTCTTAACGTGGCATAAAGGGTTCATTTGCAATGATTCTATAAAAGAAATGCTAACCTTAATGGTTCGTTTCTGGATTTAGTAATCGGAGAGTACCCATAGTCGCGCGTAGACCATCGGTGTTGGGGATGGTGGGGTGAATATCGCAAGTCTTTCTGAAAGAAGCCGAATCTGGCGTCTTGTGGGACTGCATGTTTGGCAACGTACCCTGAAGTGGATGCATGGCGGACCAGTGTTTCGCATGCGGCCGTTTTCGGCTGTGCCATCGCGACTGTTGATCGCCCCACAAGACTTGCGAACCGCAGACGCGACAAACGCAGCTGATATTTATGGTGGGCGCTTTCTTTTTTCAGGGCATCTTGTTGAAACGCAGGGCCGGTCGCCCTTTGAACTGAAGGCCGTGCATGAAGACTGGCAACGGGAGTTGCACGGGTTCGGCTGGCTCAGGGACCTGCGTGCCTCCGACAGTCAGATTGCCCGGCAGAATGCGCGTGCTTTGGTCGAAGACTGGATCAGGCATAGCGGCCGCTGGCATGATATCGGTTGGGAAGCCCCCGTCATCACAAGGCGTGTTCTATCTTGGTTGGCGCACTCTCCGTTTGTCTTGCAGGACGGAGACCACGAATTTTATCGAAATTTCGTCAAATCTCTTGCGCGTCAGGTCCGCTATCTCCGCCAGACCATCAATGAAACCGATGATGGTGTAGAGCGGCTGCACGCCGCCCTGGCCATTACATCAGCCTGTATCTCCATGGCAGGTCAGGGGCGTTTCGCGCGTCAGAGTTTTCGTCGTCTTGATCATGAGCTGACACGGCAGATCCTCCCGGATGGGGGTCATATATCGCGCAATCCACGTGCGCTGATTGATATTCTGGCGGACCTTCTTCCAATCCGTCAGGCCTTTGTCAGCCAAGGCCTGGAAATGCCTGCCTCCATGCTTCAATCTGTTGACCGGATGATGCCGCTTCTGCGGTTCTTTCGTCACGGGGACGGGGCACTCGCGCATTTCAACGGAATGGGATCAACGCCGAGTGACCTTGTGGCGACCATTCTTGCCTATGACGATGCCCGTGGCGCGCCGCCAGTCAATGCGCCTCATTCCGGCTATCAACGGCTGAGTGGCGGAACGTCTGTCGTCCTGTTCGATACTGGCACGGCCCCAGCGCTTGCTGTTTCTGGGCATGCGCATGCCGGGTGTCTTTCTTTTGAGTTTTCTTCCGGCATAAACCGGCTGGTCGTCAATTGCGGCGTTTCTTCAAAATCGAACCCGCTTTGGCGCAAGGTCAGCCGGTCGACCGCAGCGCATTCGACAGTTTCGATCGAAGATACGTCGTCTTGCCGATTTCTCTCCGACAAACCGTTCGGGCACCTGCTGGGTGCACCTATTATTTCCGGTCCGACACATGTTCCGGTGGAGCGGGAAGATGACAAGACCGGCAGCAGGGTTACGGCCTCACACGACGGGTATGCCTCGGAATACCGGGTTCTGCACGAACGGGACATGCGCCTTTCGGGAGATGGAACCGTTCTGGATGCCATTGATACCTTCCGAGCTGTCGGAAATGTTTCACCCGAACATCGATATGCCATTCGCTTCCATCTTCATCCCGGCTTGAGGACTTCTCTCTTGAGGGGTGGCTCCGCCATTCTCCTGGTCTGCCGTGACGGCGAAGCCTGGGAGTTTGAGGCGCCTGGGTGTGAACTCGTTCTGGAAGAGAGCATTTACCTGTCGGATGTTTTTGGCCACCGCAAGACAGAACAGATTGTGGTTTCGGGCGCGCTCCTGGAAACCCCGTCTGTCGGCTGGCAGTTCCGTAAAACGGCAACAGCCAAACTCAGCCGCCGTGGTACCAGTGATTTTGATGACGTAGAGCAACTTCCTCTCGAAGAATAACGGGAGATTCCGCCAGATACCTTCCGATTTGCCTGAAGACGTGATAGGGCCACGCCGAGATCCGACATCCCGTCCCTAATTGCGAGGCAAACTGATGGCCATTGTGTCCAAAGCCGTTCCTGTTCCCGAATTGGTTCCCGTTAAACGCGCGCTTCTTTCAGTCTTCGACAAGACCGGTCTGGTCGAATTCGCCAAGGCGCTGGCGGAACGCGGTGTTGAGCTGGTTTCCACGGGCGGGTCCTACAAGGCTTTGAAGGATGCGGGCCTTGCGGTTCTGGACATTTCAGAGGTGACGAATTTTCCCGAAATCATGGACGGTCGGGTCAAGACGCTTCATCCGAGTGTCCACGGTGGCCTTCTTGCTATTCGCGGTGATGCGGACCACCAGTCGGCGATGAGTGAACACGGAATTACCGGGATCGACCTGTTCTGCGGAAACCTCTACCCATTTGAGCAGGTTGTTGCGTCAGGCGCCGACTATGCGACCGGAATCGAGAACATCGACATTGGCGGCCCGGCGATGACACGCGCTGCTGCCAAGAACCACGCCTATGTGACTGTTGTCACCGATCCGGGCGACTATGACAGCGTCATTGCCGAAATGGATGCCAGCAATGGTCAGTCACCGATTGCACTGCGCAAGAAACTGGCACTAAAAGCATTTGCCCGAACGGCTGCCTACGACGCGGCGGTCTCCAACTGGATGGCGGATCAGCTTGACGAGGCAACGCCCGCGCACCGCGCGGTTGGCGGAGAGCTGGCTGAAGTCATGCGTTACGGCGAAAATCCGCATCAAACAGCAGGTTTTTACAAGACCGGCGAAAACCGTCCAGGGGTCGCCACCGCCAGACAACTCCAGGGCAAAACACTATCCTATAACAACATCAACGACACGGACGCCGCTTTTGAACTCGTCAGTGAGTTTGATCCGGAGCGCACCAGTGCCGTTGCCATCATCAAGCATGCCAACCCGTGTGGTGTGGCGGAAGGTGCGAGCCTGAAAGAGGCTTATGCGAATGCTTTGCGTTGTGACCCGGTGTCGGCGTTTGGTGGGATTGTTGCCCTGAACAAGACGCTGGATGCCGCTGCAGCAGAAGAAATAGTCAAGGTCTTCACCGAAGTCATCATTGCGCCGGACGTTGATGATGCGGCCCGTGAGATCATTGCTGCAAAGAAAAACCTGCGACTTCTGGTGACCGGTGGCCTCGCTGACGCGCGTGCAAAAGGCCTATTCGTGAAATCCGTGTCAGGTGGCCTCCTTGTTCAGTCGCGGGACAATGGTGTTGTCGATGACCTCGACCTGAAAGTTGTCACCAAACGTGCACCAAGCGCGCAGGAACTGGCTGATCTGAAGTTTGCCTTCCGGGTTGCAAAGCACGTGAAGTCCAATGCGATTGTTTATGTGAAGGACGGCGCAACGGTCGGTGTCGGCGCGGGCCAGATGAGCCGCGTGGATTCAGCCCGTATCGCTGCGCGCAAGGCCCTGGACGCAACAGAAGCTGCCGGTTTGACAGAACCGCTCACCAAGGGCTGTGTGGTCGCTTCAGATGCGTTCTTCCCGTTTGCAGATGGCTTGCTGTCGGCGGCAGAGGCAGGGGCAACAGCCGTCATTCAGCCTGGCGGGTCCATGCGTGATGACGATGTTATCGCAGCTGCCGATGAAGCAGGTCTGGCGATGGTCATGACAGGGATGCGCCATTTCCGGCACTGATCGGAAGGCTGAGCTAAAATTCAGGAAAAGGGAGCGAACTGAGGTTCTCAGGTCGCCTCCTCATGCCGGGGTTCCCTGACCAGCAGCAACACAAACAGGGCAACCACAAAAAATACGATTATTACTGACATGCCGGCACGCTGGCTGGCCGTCAGCGCTGTGACCACGCCGAGCGCAAGAGGTCCGAGGAAACTTGTCGACTTTCCGGAAAATGCAAGCAAACCGAAATACTGCGTCATGTGTTCCTTGGGTGCCAGGCGCACCAGAAAACTGCGGCAGGATGCTTGCAAAGGTCCGGAAACGGCGCCAATCAGAGCACCTAATCCGATGAATATCTGCTCCGGCAGGGAAGCGAACATGGCGCCTTCCGGCGCTGCTTCAACCTTGATTACGAAAAGCACCGTTGTCTCATCGACAGAGATCATGCCAATGCTGCAGATGATCAACACTAGAAGCGAGAAAATGAGCACGGGCTTAGCGCCAAGCCTGTCGTCCATCGGGCCCCCGAGGATCAGGCCAAGGGTGCCGGTGATGGTAAGGATTATGCCGAAGATCCCGATCTCTATCGTGGTCCAGCCGAGTTGTCCCTCGGCGTAGATGCCGCCAAAGGCAAAAAGCGCGACCAGTCCATCCTTCAAGGACAGATTAGCGATCAGGAACAGGAAGATGTTCCTGTTGGACCGTGCCTGAGACAGGCTTTCAGCCAGGTCGGCAAGGCCTTTTTTGATTGCAGGGCCGATTTTGGAACGCTGGGGAGAATCCTGAACAAAGAGGAACATCGGTAAAGCGAAAACGAGGTACCAGAGCGCAGAAAACGGTCCGACGACCCGGTCGCCTTCCTGCGTGGCAGCGTCCAGACCAAAGAGCGGTTCATGTCCGAGCAGTGTGACGCCGGTGGTCGGATTCGCTGCAAAAAAACCAAGCGTGAAAAGAAGCGTCACCAAGCCGCTTACATAGCCAACGCCCCATCCAAAGCTTGAGAGCGTGCCGAGATGTTTTTTGGGTACGAGCGTCGGCATCATGGCGTTGTTGAAGACGGTTGCAACCTCAATTGACAAGGTGCCAATTGTGAACGCGATCAGCGCAATGGCAATCGCGTGTGGTGCGCCGGGCGCAGCGTACCAGAAAGCCCAGCAACAGATGACGTAGGGGATCGAGAAAACCAGAATCCAGAATTTTCGTCGGCCCGTAGCATCTGCGATCGAACCGAGGATGGGAGCTGAGATCGCAATACAAATGCCGGCAGTCGCTGTCGCGAACGCCCAAAGCGTTTGCCCCTCTTCTGGAGATGATGCCAACGCTGATGCGAAATAGGGTGCGAAGATAAACGTCGTGATCAGAGTGAAGAAGGGCTGCGCCGCCCAATCGTAGAATGACCAGGAGAGAATTGCGCGGGTATCCATCTTGTCGTGCGATGTATCGGAGCTGGCTGTCATGCTGAACCCTATCCCGGGTTGGAAAAAGGCCGGCAGCTGAACTGCCGGCCTTTTGATGTCATTGCAGGCCTGAGACGATCAGGCGGTTCCGCAGATTTCGGCCAGAAGGCTGGCGGCTACGGAGAACTTCGATACGCTGAGGCCGCCGTCGAGGATTTCGTTTACCGAACGCATGGTTCTGGCGACTTCCACCTCGTGCATTTCCAGCCATTCGCCAAATTTTCCCGACCGAACCGCATCGATTGCAATTGCGCGGTGCGCCGAGACTAGCGTTGCTCGTGCACGGTCGAGCGCCAGACCATCATAGTAATCCTGCACATCCAGATTGTTGGCGAGGGTGTGCATGGCACCGATCTGGAAGTGATGCGCGACTTCGTAATAAGCCGTTGCTGCCGTATTGAGGTCAGCTTCGGTTTCCTCCGATACGATGACGATGTCCGGAATTGCGCGTTCCGCAAGCATCCAGGAGATCCGCTTGGCAAGTGCTTCCGGGACGCCCCGTTCCACATAGGCTGCAACGCGTTCGTTCAAGAGAGCGGCAGGTTCTTCCGGCAGCAGGCTTTCCAGGCGACCACGCAAGTCGGCAATGCCAGTGCGGAATCGTTCGACAACAGCGGATAGACCCTTGTCAAAGCTGACGTTCCGTTTGAACCAGACAACACGCTCCAGAAGCAAGGACTGCACTTCGGAATAAAGCTCGAGTTGCAGGTCACCATCGATTTTGGTGTCGAGCGCGTCGATCTCGTTGTTCAAATCTGTCAGGTCATAGCTGTTTCGAACGGCGACGAACCCTTGCGCAATTTCAGTCGGGGTAGCGCCGGTCTGGTCCATCAGGCGTGTCAGGAAGGTCGCACCACCGCGGTTGATCATGGAGTTGGCCAACATGGTCGCGATGATTTCACGCCGCAGACGGTGGCCGTTGATTTCATCCTCGTAGGTGGATGCCATCTGATCGGGGAAATAACGGAAGAGTTCGCGGGCGAGATAATCGTCGTCCGGAACCGAGCTTTCCAAAAGCGCGTCGTAAAGTGTGAGTTTGGAGTAGGCGAGGAGTACGCCGAGCTCAGCACGCGTCAATAGCTGGCCTGCCTTGCTCATTTCTTCCATTGCGGCTTCATCCGGCAATTCTTCAACCACACGGTCAAGCAGTCCAGCGTGTTCAAGCTGGCGCATCATGCGTGCCTGGTAACCGAAATCCTCCATTCCGCGCAGGTGCATCATGGAAATCGCCAGCGTTTGCAGATAGTTGTTTCTAAGAACAAGGTCTGCAACTTCGTCGGTCATATCCGCCAGCAATTCATTGCGATCATCCAGCGATAGCTTCTGAGCTTTGACGGCGGCTCCGAGCGCGATCTTGATGTTGACCTCCATATCGGAGGAATTCACACCAGCGGAATTGTCGATTGCATCAGAGTTGCAGCGTCCACCCTTTTTGCTGAACTCGATACGGGCGAGCTGAGTAAGGCCCAGGTTCGCGCCTTCTCCGATCACCTTTGCTCCCAACTGAGGCGCTGTGATGCGGATAGGGTCGTTGGCCCGGTCACCCGCATCGGCATCCGTCTCGGTTGTCGCGCGAATATACGTACCGATGCCACCGAACCACAGCAGGTCTATGTCCATTCTCAGGATGGCAATCATGACTTCCTGAGGCGTGGCATTAACCTTCGGAATAGACAGGCGCGCCTGAATTTCCTTTGACAGCGGAATCGATTTCAACTGCCGGGAAAAGACACCGCCGCCCTTGGAGATCAGGTCGGTATTGTAGTCTTTCCAGGACGAGCGCCCCATGTCGAACAGTCGTTTGCGTTCTTTCCAGGTCTTCACCGGATCCGGGTTCGGATCAATGAAAATGTCCCGATGATCGAATGCAGCGATGAGCTTGGTGGCCTTCGACAACAGCATGCCGTTGCCGAAAACGTCTCCTGACATGTCGCCGACACCAGCTGCGGTGAAGGGTTCAGTCTGGATGTCCCGGTTCATTTCGCGGAAATGGCGTTTCACTGCTTCCCAGGCACCGCGAGCCGTAATGCCCATCTTCTTGTGGTCGTAACCCGCAGAGCCACCGGACGCAAACGCATCGCCAAGCCAGAAATTTCGTCCTTCGGAAAGGCCATTGGCGGTATCTGAGAAAGTTGCGGTTCCTTTGTCAGCTGCAACAACGAGATAAGGGTCATCACCGTCAAAACGCTGAACCCGCTCGGGCGGCAGGACCTGGTCCTCGTCCAGATTGTCGGTCACATCCAGCAGCGCATTGATGAAGATCTTGTAGCTTTCCGTGCCTTCCTTGAACCAGGCCTCGCGGTCGCTCATGGGCGGCAGGCGTTTGGGAACAAACCCGCCTTTTGCGCCAACTGGAACGATGACGGCGTTTTTGACCTGCTGGGCCTTGACCAGGCCGAGGACTTCGGTTCGGAAATCCTGCGGTCGGTCCGACCAGCGCAAACCGCCGCGGGCAACCATGCCAAAACGCAGATGAACACCTTCGACCCGGGGACTGTAGACGGAAATTTCGCGGAAGGGCCGCGGCTGCGGCAGATCGTCGATCTTCCGGCTGTCGATCTTGAAGGCAAAAGTCTGCTTCGGCTGACCGTCTTTGTCCAGCTGGTAGAAGTTGGTTCGCAGCACCGATTCAATGGCGTTCTGGAAACGGCGCAGGATGCGGTCGTCATCGAGACTGGATACTTCTTCCAGGGCGGCTGTGAGCTCACTTTCCAGACGTTCGGTTCCAGGTTCCCGGATGGCATCCGTCACTTCGGGATTGAAGCGCAGGTGGAACAACTCAACCAGCTTCGTCGCGATCGCAGGATAATTGTTCAGTGTCGTCCACATGTAGTCTTCGGAAAAACGAACACCCGCCTGACGCAGGTATTTTGAAAGAGCGCGGATTACGGCAACGTCACGCCATGCAAGATCGGCTGTAAGAACAAGACGGTTGTAACCGTCATCCTCAGCGTTGCCGGTCCAGACAGCCATGAACATGCTTTCAAGCCGGCTTTGCATTTCACTGCAAAAGACGAAGTCTTCCCCAGACCGGGCTTCAAGGGTCATCTCGTGAAGATAGGAAAGCAACGCCCCGTCTGGCGTAACCCGGTAGGTCCGTTCGTTGATAACCTTGAAACCCATGTTCTCAAGCAGGGGTACGCGCGCGGACAACGCGATGGGCGAACCGCAATGATAGACTTTCAGCGCCAGACGGTCTTCTGTCGAACCTGCAGCGCGCATGAATGTGATCGTTGTGTCGTGATGATCGGAGAGTGTTTCAAGCTTGACGATGTCCGAGAGTGCGGACTGGGGACTGTAAACTTCCTTGTAGCCGCCGTGGAAGGACAGAGCATAACGATCTGCGAGTTTGCGAGCCTGAACCGGTGCAAATTCCTTGTTCAGAGCATCGCGAACGCTGTCAGACCAGGATCGGACCATATCGGCAACGGCGGTTTCCAGCTCCGCGCGATCCGGCTCAGGCGTTTCACCTTTGTCGCGACCGATAATGTAATGCACTCTCGCAAGAGGGCCTTCCGGATAGGTTACATACCAGGCGGAAAGCCGGCCTTCGTAGACCGAGGCCATATAGGTTCCGATATTGATCCGGACTTCCGTGGAATAACGGTCGCGCGGCACGAACACGAGGATGGAGACGTAACGGTCGAATTTGTCCGGACGGGCGAGCACGCGAATCCGCGGGCGCTCATCGAGCTGCAGGATCGCAATCGAAAATTCGTAAAGTCGGTCTCGTTCGATCTGAAACAGTTCGTCGCGCGGAAAGGCTTCAAGGACATTGCTGAGCGCGCGCCCGGAATGGCTGGCTGAATCGTATCCGGCGCGCGCCAGGACACTGGCGACCTTGCGGCGCAAGAATGGAATTGTGCTGGTCGGTTCCGTGTAGGCGGTCGAGGCAAACAGACCGACAATGCGAAGTTCGCCGATCATCTTGCCGTCGTCGTCATAGAGTTTGGCACCGACATAATCCATGTGGACCCGGCGATGGACCGTGCTCTTCACATTTGCCTTGGCAATGATGAGTGGTTCCGGCTTTTGCAGAAATTCACGGATTTCGGGTGTGATCTGAACAAATTCCGAGCCGCGACGCAGCACCCTGACGTCCGGGTCAGTTAAAAGACCGAGGCCAGTCCCTTCGTGCGGCGAAAGTTCGCCTTCTTCGACACCGCCCTCGAACTTGTACTCGCGCATGCCCAGGAAGATGAAATTGTCTTTCTCCATCCACTCAAGAAAATGAATGGCTTCCCACAATTCATCGCTGCTGCCAGGGATCTGCGTGGTTTTGTAGGTGTCAATTGCCTCGCCAAGACGTTCCTGCATTGGTTTGAAGTCATTGACCACCGAACGAACAGAATTCAGAACCTGGTCCATTCGCTGCTGGAGCATCGCCCGGGTTTCTTCGGAATCGATCCGCGTGACGTGAATATGGATCACGCTTTCCTGGCGATCCTTGCGCCGTGGTGGTTTTTTCCGTCCCTTTGCGGATATCAGTTTGCCGTCTTCTCCCCGCTCAACTATGAAGATCGGGTGCAGAACCAGGTGCACTTCCAGTTTGCTGTCCTGCAACTCGTCCATAACCGAGTCAACCAGGAAGGGCATGTTGTCATTGACGATTTCAATGACCGACAGTCCCTTTGCCTTTTTCCCTTTGGCCTTGAATGTGGGGTCTGAAATGCTGACCCGGTGTGTTCCAAGGTCGTGTTGCTGAAAATCCTGCCAGGCGTTCCTGGCGAAACCCATCAGCTCGTCAGCTGTATAGGTGACCAGGTCTTCTGCCGCACCCCGGTCGTAAAATGCGCGGGAGAACTCGGCGAGTGCAGGATCTTCCTTGTTCAGGTTAGCGTGGACCGCGTCGATGAGCTTGAGTTTCTCGACGTCGTGTTTGTCCGGCATTTTGATCCCCTTAGACGGTCTTATGTTGTGGCTCTGTCGCGTGGTATCGTTTTTTTCCAGCGACATAAAATGTTTCAGGACGGGAGGTGGGAATTGTCAAGTAAAGTCACGGCCTTGCAAATCGATTCAATTGAATCTTTAAGCGAAAAAACGCAGGCGTACTTCGATTTGTGTGAGGAAAAGCTCGGTTTGGTGCCAAATGTGCTCAAGGCCTATTCCTTTGATGAAACGAAAATGCGTGCCTTCACCGATATGTACAACGACCTCATGCTATCAGATTCGGGACTGACCAAGCTTGAGCGTGAGATGATTGCCGTAGCGGTATCTTCCGTCAATCATTGTTTTTATTGTTTAACAGCTCACGGTGCTGCAGTGCGTGAGCTTTCTGGCGATCCTGTACTGGGTGAGCTGATGGTAATGAACTATCGTGTGGCGGATTTGAGCGAACGTCAGCGGGCTATGCTTGAGTTTGCGATCAAACTGACGGAAAAACCAGCGGAAATTGTCGAAAAAGACAGGCAGACCTTGCGAGATGCCGGTTTCAGCGATCGCGATATCTGGGATATCTCCTCTGTTGCCGCCTTTTTCAACATGACAAACCGGGTAGCGGCGGCAACCGACATGCGACCCAATGATGAGTATCACTCAATGGCCCGTTGAGCTCTTGCCACATGCGTCAGCGGTGACAAGTCGTATAATTGGGTGTATGACGCATCCGAATTTTGCAAATCCCGCAAACGAGGAGAGGAACGAGCAATGGTTGCGCGCGTATTCATAGATGGTGAAGCTGGCACGACGGGTTTACAGATCCGCGAGCGCCTCGCCATGCGCCGCGATCTTGAGCTTATCTCGATTCCAGACGAAAGCCGGAAGGATCCGGCGGCACGGGCCGAGCATCTCAACATGGCCGATGTTGCCATTCTCTGCCTGCCTGATACGGCAGCAAAGGAAAGCGTGGCGCTGATCGAAAACGATACGACCCGCGTGATTGATGCCTCCAGCGCGCACCGGGTTGCTCCGGATTGGGCTTATGGTTTTGCCGAAATTGATGCCGACCAAGGTGATATCATTGCCGCTGCCATGCGGGTGACCAATCCTGGATGTTGGCCGCAGGGCCTGATTGCCTCTGTCCGTCCGCTCATAGCGGCCGAATTGTTACCGGCTGATATTGCGGTCAATTATCACGGCATTTCCGGTTACTCCGGCGGTGGCAAGGGCATGATTGCCGATTACGAGGGCCGTGGGAACGAAGCCAATGTGTTCGCTCCCTATGCGCTTGGGTTCAATCATAAGCACTTGCCGGAAATGACCGAATATACGCTTCTTGAATCGGCGCCTTTGTTCACGCCAACGGTGGGCAACTATTACAAGGGCATGCTCACCGTTCTGCCGTTGAACCTTTCGGGGCTTGAGCAAGTTCCGACAGGCGAACAACTTCACGCCGCGCTTGCGGATCATTTTGCCGGCAGCACGGACGGATTTGTTGAAGTTGCACCACTTGAAGCGCTGGAGCGCGCGGACGACCTTGATCCGCAGGCGCTCAATGATACCAACAAGCTGCGTTTGCATGTGTTTGCAAATGACGCGCGCGCACAGGCGGCCGTGATCGCGGTTTACGACAACCTGGGTAAGGGCGCATCGGGTGCCGCTGTCCAGAACCTCAACCTTATGCTCGGCGTCGATCAGACCACAAGCCTGGCGGCTTGATGCGGGTGATTTGGGCTTGACCTCTCAGGAGACACGATAAATGGAAAAATTTAATACCCTGACCGGTGTCGCGGCTCCGATGCCGATCGTGAACATCGACACGGACATGATCATCCCGAAGCAGTTTTTGAAGACCATCAAACGGACAGGTCTCGGCACGGCGCTTTTTCACGAAATGCGATCCAATGACGACGGTTCGGAAAACGTGGATTTCGTTTTGAACAAGGCGGCCTACCGGGACGCCAAGATCCTGATTGCCGGTGACAATTTCGGCTGCGGGTCTTCTCGCGAACATGCGCCTTGGGCGCTGCTCGATTTCGGTATCCGCTGTGTGATTTCAACGTCTTTTGCCGACATCTTCTACAACAACTGCTTCAAGAACGGCATCCTGCCGATCGAGGTCTCTGAAGACGAGCTTGAAACGCTGTTGCATGCATCTGAACGCGGATCCAACTTCACCCTGACAATTGACCTGGAAAACCAGGAAATTCAGGGCCTTGAAAGCGGTGACATCGCATTCAAGATTGATCATTTCCGCAAGCATTGCCTGATCAATGGTCTCGACGATATCGGCCTGACTATGGCCAAATCGGAACAGATCGACACGTTTGAAGGCAAGATGGGGGAGAGCCGCCCCTGGGTTTAAGTCCCCGCTACAAAACTACCAGGAAAACCCGGTGCAATCGCGCCGGGTTTTTTCGTTCAGCTTTGTGAATCATCCCGGACGCGCCGTTCCGCGTTGAGTTGCTCCAGTTCGGCCATTTTATCGCCGATTGGGCGAAGCGCGGCGACAGTATGCCGATAACGGCTGACGTGTTGTTCGAGCAGGCGCTGTGCGAGTTCCGGATATTCCTGGATCATTCGTTTGAACAAGGCCCGGCGGATGCGGATGACCCGCACGCCTTCGACGGCTTCAGCCCTGCACGGTCGTTTGTTTTCTGCAAGAAGAGCTGTTTCACCCAGCAGGGTTCCTTCGCCGACACGGTCGACTTCCGCAAACTCTTCGTCTTTTTTGGTTTGAAGGCTGACAATGCCGCTGGTAATCACCAAACCGCCATCAGCGCGCTCTCCCTGATCGAAGAGGCGCTGGCCGTTTTGGTAATCCATACTTTCGGCGCTGAACGCAAGCAATCGAAGCTGATCGTCCTGAAAGTCCGAAAGCATCGGGATTTGCTTGAGAATCGCAATATCTTGGGCAAGGCTCATGCCCAAGATTTACGCTGATTACCCGTCAGGGCACAAGCTTATATCCACCGGCTTCTGTCACAAGAAGCTCGGCATTGGACGGATCGCGCTCAATTTTTTGCCTGAGACGATAAATATGGGTTTCAAGCGTGTGGGTCGTGACGCCTGAATTATAGCCCCAGACTTCGTGCAGCAGGACGTCGCGTGTCACCGGCTTTTCACCAGCCCGGTATAGAAACTTCAAGATGGAGGTTTCTTTTTCGGTCAACCGCACTTTTGAACCGCCGTCATCCTGCATCACCTTGGCTGCAGGGCGGAACGAGTACCGGCCGATTGCGAATGTTGCATCTTCGCTTTGTTCATGCTGACGCAGATGTGCACGGACGCGCGCGAGCAGAACAGCAAACTTGAACGGCTTGGTCACATAGTCATTGGCGCCAGCTTCGAGGCCAAGGATCGTGTCGCTATCGCCATCATGTCCGGTGAGCATGATGATGGGCGCCTTGAAACCACCTTTTCTCAGAAGTTTGACTGCCTCGCGACCGTCAATATCCGGTAGCCCGACATCCATGAGCAGCAGGTCGATATGCTCATCCTTGGCAAGACCAATTCCGGTGGTGGCCGAGTCTGCCTGAATGGTTTCGAACTCGTCATATAGCGAGAGCTGTTCAACCAGCGCCTCGCGCAGCTCGGTGTCGTCGTCGACAATCAAAATCGTGCGGGCGGTCATCGTTGCATTCCTCGCCAAGTGTCTCAAATCCGTTCACGCCAACTTGTGCATCAAACACATGCGTGTTCCTGCTTCTATGTGCGTGGGAAATTCTCGCCATACAAGCCACTGTTCGTCAATTCTTCTTCACGCGGGGTTTAAAGCTGGTTTATCAATGTTTTCCAAAGGCGTGAAAAAAGCGAGACCTAAAAAACAATGAAACTTCAAAAAGTGGCTGATTGCCTGGAAGTTCGTGCGCTGACGCGAGACAGGACAAAGGGAATTCTGCGCTTAGGGCAGATCACGGTTCCGTGTGCCCTTGGGAGATCGGGCATTGTCGCACGCAAGAAAGAAGGTGACGGCGCGACGCCAACAGGCCGTTTTGACCTGCTACACGTTTATTATCGTGCCGACCGGTCCTTGCCGCCTTCAACATCGTTACCTTTGGAACCGTTGACGCCGTTGTCAGGATGGTGCGACGACCCGGCGCATCGCCTTTACAATCGCCCGGTAAGCCTTCCGTTTCCAGCCAGCCACGAAAAAATGTGGCGTGACGACCGGCTTTACGACGTCGTTGTCGTGCTGGATTGCAACATGCATCCGGCTGTTAAGGGCAGGGGCAGCGCAATCTTTTTTCACATCGCGCGCGAAGATTATCGCCCGACCGAGGGCTGTGTCGCGATCGCGCCGGAGCATATGCGGCTCATCCTTTCAAAGGTCGGCGTGGGCGCGGCCATGCTGATCCACGCCTGAGCACGCGATCTTGTCCTCAGTCAGACGCAGCGGCCTGCGGACGGTAGATGATGAAACTTCCACTGACAGTGACAGTGGTCGTCGTCCCGCCTTCGGTCGATGTTGCGGTTCGCACGCGCAAACTATTTCGTTGAACGTTGCGGTCGTTGTTCACATTGCTTTCCAGAAAAGTCGCGTTGCCATTGGCGTCGATGCTTTCAAGAATTGCTGTATGCCGTGGCGCACCGCGAGAATCCGTGCGTTCGGACCAGCCTCCGTCAGAGGACTCCTCTCTTACGGTGACCTGGAATTGCGAAAATTGAAACACATCGCCGGGTCTTGCGCCGCTGAGCTGATCGACAACGCGGCCCCAGGCATAAATGGCTGAAGGTTTATGAAAACCAACACTCTCAAAGCCGTTGTTGACCAATGTCCAGCATTCGCCATTTCCTTCGACTTGCCCAAGGCGCTGTACCGCAAATGCGATCAGTTGTTGGGCCTGTTGTTCGGTAACATCGGGCATGTGCAGGTTCCTTTGATCGGTATCCTCAGCTATTAACCTTACGTCAAGTTTCCGTGATAAGGATGTTATCTGTGTCACAGGTTTGTCGTTGCCAACCCTGAAACAAGAGAAGATCTGGTAATTCGGCTTGAATTCCGCCATATAGAGGCGAATGATCGTGTTGGTGCGATCAGTTCCCAATCACCTTTTTGAAGAAGTGCACACGGTATGGCGTCTGAAACCAGACCCTTTTTGAAGATGAATGGCCTTGGCAATGACTTCGTGGTCTGGGACGCACGGGACGAACCGCTGCGTCTTTCAAAGGATGCGATTGCCAAATTGGGCGATAGGGAAAACGGCATCGGGTTTGACCAGATGATCACCGTTGAGCGGTCTTCATTGGGCGTTGACGCCTTCATGCGCATCCATAACCGCGACGGCGGCGAGGTTGAGGCCTGTGGTAATGCCACACGCTGCATCGGCCGCCTTTTGATGGAAGAACACGGCAAGGATCTTGTGACAATCGAGACAAGCGCCGGTCTGCTACATGCAACGGATGCAGCAGGTCAACGGAACGTCACGGTCGATATGGGCAAGCCGCGCCTGGAATGGGATCAGATCCCACTAGCGGAGGAGTTTGCCGACACGCGTGCGATCGAACTCCAGATCGGGCCGATTGATGATCCAATCCTGCACACGCCAGCAGTCGCCAACATGGGTAACCCGCACGCGATTTTCTGGGTTGATGACATTGAAGCTTATGATCTGGCGCGTGTCGGCCCTCTGCTGGAGCACCATCCGGTCTTTCCGGAAGGAGCCAATATTTCGCTGGCCCATATTTTCGATGAGGATCAGATCCGGGTGAAAGTCTGGGAACGCGGCGTTGGTCTGACACTTGCCTGCGGAACAGCAGCCTGTGCCGTTGGCGTTGCAGCTGCGCGCGACACAAGGACTGGGCGTAAAACCACTATTCATCTACCGGGCGGTCCGATAGGAATCGAGTGGCGTGAAAGCGACGATCATGTGCTGATGACCGGGCTGACGGAGGTTGAATTCGAAGGCGAAGTCGATATCGAAACCCTGGATTGGCGTGAAACCTCCAAAGGTGACGGTCCATTGGAGACCGAGGCGGCTTCATGAGCATTGATGTCGTAACATTTGGCTGTCGGCTCAATTCGTACGAGTCCGAGGTGATGAAGCGCGAGGCGGAGGCCGCAGGCCTCAAGGACGCCATCCTCATCAACACCTGTGCGGTGACCAACGAAGCGGTTCGACAGGCACGTCAGGCAGTGCGCAAAGCCAAACGCGACAATCCTGATGCGCGGGTAATTGTCACCGGCTGCGCCGCTCAGACCGAAACCGACACTTTTTCCGCCATGGACGAAGTTGACCTGGTGCTTGGCAACACGGAAAAACTCGAGCGCAAATCCTATCAGGACGTAGCCGCTTTCGGCATTTCCGAAACCGAGAAAGTGCGCGTCAACGACATCATGAGCGTTGAAGAGACGGCTGGCCATCTGATCGATGGCCTGACCGGGCGCGCTCGTGCGTTTGTCCAGATCCAGAATGGCTGCGACCACCGGTGCACTTTCTGCATCATTCCCTATGGCCGCGGCAATTCCCGGTCCGTTCCGATGGGCGTCGTGATTGATCAGATCAAGCGTCTGGTCGACAATGGCTACAACGAGATCGTCCTGACCGGCGTTGACATCACATCCTACGGTGCCGACCTGCCGGGCGCGCCGAAGCTTGGTACATTGACGGCGAAAATCCTGAAAATGGCGCCGGTCCTGAAGCGGTTGCGCCTGTCCTCCATCGATTCCATCGAGGCAGATGACGACCTGATGCGGGTCATTGCCGAAGATGAGCGGCTGATGCCGCATTTTCATCTGTCACTGCAGGCAGGTGACAACATGATCCTCAAGCGCATGAAACGACGTCATTTGCGCGACGATACCATCCGTTTTTGCGAGGACGTTCGGCGGATGCGGCCAGATGTTGTCTTTGGGGCAGATATTATCGCCGGATTTCCGACGGAAACCGAAGAGATGTTCCAGAACTCTCTGAAGATCGTCGATGAATGCGGACTGACGCATCTCCACGTGTTTCCGTTCTCAGCGCGACCAGGCACACCTGCAGCGCGCATGCCGCAATTGCCACGCCCTGTCGTCAAGGAACGCGGTGCGCGTCTCAGAGCCAAGGGCGCAGAAGCGTTGGTACAACACCTTGCCGATGAAGTCGGCAAGGTTCGTCCTGTGCTGATTGAAAAGGAAGGTCTTGGCCGGACAGAGCAGTTCACCCAGGTTGAGCTGAATGGTGGATTGGCTGGTGACATTGTCGAGACCAGAATTATCGGTCATACCGGGCGTCATCTTCTGGGCGAAGCCCTTTCAAAAGCCGCCTGAGCGGCAGTATAAGCTTTAGAGATGGTTGACCCGCCAGACACAGGCTCGGCCACAGTTCAGATAAAGCAGCAAACCAACTGGATTTCTTAAGGCGATTTCATGAGCGAGAAAAAACGCGGATTTCTGGGACGACTCTTTGGCGGCAAGGAACAACCGGAGGAAGTGCCAGCAGATGAGGCACACCCGGTTGCAGACGACGCTGAAGATCAGAAGGCTGCGCCCGAAGCAACGACAAGTCATCCTGATGCGCCAGAACTTGATGTTCAGATGGAAGTTGCGCCTGTTGCCAACCTGAGTGACCCCATTCAGACGCTGCAGACCGAATCAGAACCGAATCTTGTCGACGAGTATTCTCCACTGAATGCACCTGTTGACCCGGAACCGTTCGTGCCGACAGACATCGCTCCAGAGCCAGAGCCAGAGCCAGAGCCAGAGCCAGAGCCAGAGCCAGAGCCAGAGCCAGAGCCAGAGCCAGAGCCGGAAGCGAAGGTGGGAGTAAAGCCCGACGCAGAACCAGCGCCTGCTCCCGAAGAACCCAAACTTTCGTGGTTTCAGCGGCTCAAAACCGGGCTGTCCCGCTCATCGGCATCACTCACCGAGGGTATTTCCTCCATCTTCACCAAGCGCAAGCTGGACGCATCCATGCTTGAGGAGCTGGAAGACATCCTGATCCAGGCTGATCTCGGTGTGGACACGGCGATGGCAATCACGGACCGGCTTTCAGATGGCCGCTATGACAAGGAAATATCTCCGGAAGAAGTTCGCTCAATCTTGTCCGAGGAGGTTGAGAAAGTGCTGGAGCCTGTTGCCCAACCGCTCGACCTCGAGATTGGTAAAAAGCCTCATGTTGTGTTGATGGTCGGTGTCAATGGTACCGGCAAGACAACCACGATCGGTAAACTCGCCCAGAAACTCCGCTCGGAAAACAAGAAGGTGATGCTGGCGGCCGGCGACACCTTCCGTGCGGCAGCCGTTGAGCAGCTGAAAATATGGGGCGAGCGGACCGGGGCCGACGTTATTGCCGGCGACACAGGTGCAGATGCTGCAGGGCTTGCCTTTGATGCGATGAAAGCTGCAAAGGAAAAGGATGTCGATGTTCTTTTGATCGATACAGCGGGCCGTCTTCAGAACAAGGCTGAACTGATGGATGAACTTGAGAAGGTCATCCGCGTCATCAAGAAACATGATCCCGAAGCACCGCATTCCGTCATTTTGACGCTTGATGCCACCACGGGTCAGAACGCTTTGAGCCAGGTTGAAATTTTCGGCAAGGTCGCCGGTGTGACCGGTCTCGTCATGACAAAGCTCGATGGTACTGCACGCGGCGGTATTCTGGTGGCGATTGCCGCCAAATACGGCATGCCCGTGCACTTCATTGGGATCGGTGAAGGTGTTGCCGACCTGGAGCCGTTCTCAGCCAAGGATTTCGCAAGCGCGATTGCAGGACTGGCCTGATTCTCAACCGAGTAGGCGAAATATTAGATTTGCCCGGAACCTTTCTGGGTGCCGGGCTTTTTAGTCAGGCTGCCCTTATAGTAACTGGAATGCCATCCCAGGCCGGCAAATCGTCCTGATATACGCCAATAAACATATCCGCCCAAAGCGCCAAATGGACCAAAAATCAATGTTGCAATCAGCAAGATGGCAACAAACTGCATTGGCTGGCTAACATTGGGCAGCATCGCGATTGGAAGGAAGGCGCCTGCAAGACCACCTGAAAGTGCTGCAGCGACCACGTAGTGGGATTTCTTTCGAAATGATCCGATTTCGGTTATCAGAACGACAATCAGGAACGGCAATAGGGTGAGGAAGAAAATGAACGGAAACGTGAGCAGCGGACTCATCATTACGTGAAGGAGATTTTTAAGCTCGAAAAATAGTATCCCACTCGCGATGTCCTGTACCAGGACGACTAGCGCATAGGCCAAACTGACCACTGCGCAGGACAACAAGTAACCGATCAATATTCTGCCAAACAAGGGCCAGGGAACGAACATAGTCTCTCTCAAGATAGCGGGAGTGTTACAGGCCAGCATGTTCTAACCAACTCTCGTTGCACAAGAGTTTAAGATTTTTTCGCTTCTATCCCAGTTTGGCGCAAGCCAAGATCGGGATTTGGTAACCAGAGAGGTCAGAAAATTCGTCTGATGGACTGCCGCCAAAGGGATACCTGCCGGAATTTTTGCCCGCGCAAGCGGGTGCAGAATGGCAATTTGAGGCACTGGAATTCCAACTATCGCGCCTCCGTCGGCTCCCATCCCTCCGGCGCCATGACAAAGCCTTCAAACTGAAATCCTGGCGCCACTGTGCAGCCAACGAGCGTCCAGGCGCCAAGCGAGCGGGCCTGTTGCCAGCCGTCGCGAGGGACGACGCCCTGCGGTCGTTGGCCGGCAAGTAGATCGTTTCCCAGAGCTAATACGTTTTTTGAAGTTCCATCTGCGCTGATGGAAAGTTCCAGCGGGCTTCCTGCGTACCAGTGCCAGGTTTCAACTGCGTCAACGCGGTGCCAGCGTGACAGGATGCCATCGGGTATGAGAAAATAAATCAGCGTGGAGGCGGCGCGTCCGTTTTTGTCGGTAAAATCATCGCGAAAAGTCTCGGCGTAAAAGCCACCTTCCGGATGTGGCTGCATATTCAACAATTCAACGACCGTGTCGGCCGTCAGATCGGACGTAATCGGCATCAGGCTTCCCTAAAATTGATGTAGTGACCTGACGCGTGTGAAATTACGTCAAGGTGTTTTGTTATCTGAACAATAAGCCAGATCGTCAATCGTTTCGCGCAGAGCGGCCACAACCTCTTCGTAGAGAATCTGCATATCCAGCTTATGTCCGCCACCGATTTGTACAGGGATTGCCTCGGCCTGGCTGACGATGCGGTTGACCACGTCTTGTGCGCGCTGTTCCGCTGTCCGGCGGGTAAGCGCTTCGGTACTTGCAAGTGTCATGGTTTCTGCCCCTTCATGATCACAATAATGAGGATATGGGGGCAAATACCGAGGTTTTAAGCCTTAGGTCGCAGAAAAGCAGGTTTCTGCGACCGTTGGTCCTGTTTTTACAAGGAATACGCCTCAGGCGTTGTCCTTGCGCGTACGGATCTCGGTGAAGACCTCTGTCGCAGATTTTCCTTCCATGCCAAGCGCTTTGGCGACGGATGCTTCGCCAGCCCGCAGGAACGGGTTGGTCGCTTTTTCTTGTCCCATCGTTGTAGGCAATGTCGCCTTGCCGTTTGCCCTCAGATCGAAAACTTCCCTGGCGCGGGCCTGCAAGGCCGTGTTGTCCGGCTCAATGGTCAGAGAAAATTTTGCATTGGCTTCCGTGTACTCGTGGCCGCAGTAAATCGCGGTTTCGTCAGGCAACATTCTCAAGAGCTTGGCGAGCGAAGACCACATCATCTCCTTGTCACCTTCAAAAACACGGCCACAACCAAGCGAGAAAAGCGTGTCACCAGTGTGGGCGAAGTTGACGGCTGGAATGTACCAGGAGATCTGATCCAGCGTGTGTCCGGGAGTGCTAATCGCCTTGACCTCGTAAGGGCCACATATAACGTCGTCACCATCTTCGACCGTGCGTTCAAGCTCGGAGATTTTTTGCCGAGACCGCTCAGGTCCGATAACGGTGGCGCCGGTTTTTTGCTTCAGTTCGCCAAGGCCCTGCACATGATCCCAATGGTGATGAGTGACCAGAATATGGGTCAGTTTCCAGCCGGTTTGCTCCAATGCCCGCTCGTAGGCCCCTGCATGGGGAACATCGATAGCAATGGTGGTTCCACTGTCCGTGTCGTGGACAAGGACGCCGAAATTGTCATCGAGGCAAGTGAACTGGAAAATTTCAGTGGTGTCGCTCAAGGCCATGAAAAGGCTCCTTGCAGTGATTGAATAAGGAAAGATCCCTCGTTAAAACGCACAGTGGCAAAGAGACTGCGTGAGGGCAAGATATGAGTTCTTGCTCTTTGGGTTCGTTCCCTGTTCAATCGCCTTCAACACCACCGCCGAGCGGAATTACATGTATCTCGACGTCGTCCATTTGCGAGCCTTTTATGATTTGCCGCTCGGGCGGCTTCTGCGTGGTCTGATCGGCGCGCCTATCCGTGAAATGTGGCCGGATCTCACGGGGCAGAGCCTTCTGGGTGTCGGTTATGCAGGGCCCTTCATGCGTCCTTATCTGGACCAGGCAGAGCGCGCGATTGCAGCCATGCCTGCGCCTCAAGGAGCCGTGCCCTGGCCACGTGAACGCAATAGTTCCTGCGCGCTGGTTGAAGATCAGATCCTGCCATTCAATGACAATTGCTTTGATCGGGTGATGCTCGTGCATGCACTTGATCATTGCTTCGATCCAGAAGTGGTCTTGAGAGAAGCCTGGCGAGTGCTGGTGCCCGGTGGCCGGTTGATCGCCGTCGTTCCGAACAGACGCGGCCTGTGGGCGCAGTCGGAATTGTCGCCCTTCGGCTATGGTCGGCCCTATTCAGGACGCCAGCTCAAGGACCTTTTGAAAAACTGCCAGTTCAACCTTCTGGAGGACAAGGAGGCCTTGTTCATGCCGCCGTCCAAGGCGCGTTATATTTTGCGGGCCGCCCGAACGTGGGAAGGTATCGGACGCAGAATCTGGCCGGCATTTGGCGGCGTTCTTGTTATTGAAGCCGAAAAAGTTGTCTACCAAAGCCTGCCGGCGGACGGAAAAAAGAGCCGGTTGAAAGTTCTTCGACCCGTGTTCATCCCGGAAGGCGTTCCAACGGGACTAAAGCCGGTACGGGTTACATCGGCAAACCGTATTCATGGCCCTGCAAGAAAGTAGACTCGCGGTACCGGACAGCGGTTGCCGTCTCTAACGCTTCAATAAAAACACGGCCTGTTCCGCGACAATGTTCCAGACCCACCAGGGCGCGCTTACCGGGATTTCGTTCCCCATGGCGCTGAGTGCGATGGCTTTTTCGACGTCCGCGTCCAGTTCGCGGCATAGGTCGACAAAATCTCGCAGGGAACAGAAGTGGATGTTCGGCGTGTCATACCACTCAAAAGGCAGATATTTTGTCACCGGCATGCGCCCCTTGAAGAGCAACTGCATCCGGTTTCGCCAGTGCGCAAAATTCGGTATCGAGACGACGACCTGTTTGCCGATACGCAGCAATTCGCTCATCACTTCTTTCGGTGCCCGGGTTGCCTGAAGCGTCTGGCTGAGAATGACAACGTCAAACGCATGGTCCGGGTAGTCAGAAAGATCCGTGTCTGCATCACCCTGGATAACGGACAGACCGCGGGCAACACAGCGGTTCACACCCATTTGCGAGAGCTCTATTCCGCGGCCGTCGACCTGGCGCTCCTTGACCAGCAGGTCGAGCAGGGCGCCATCTTCTGACCCGATGTCGAGAACGCGGGCACCATGCGGCACGAGCGATGCGACAACCTTGTGATCGCCGCGAACTTCACCAGGTCGATTTTGTCTGGGTGCAAGGTTCATCGTCTAGGTTTTCTCCCCGGGAGCCGGGATACCACGGGCGCGCGCAGCCCCTGTCAGAAAACCGCTTATTGTTTCAAACATTTCCGGCACATTCAGCAGAAAGGAATCGTGGCCGCGATCACTGTCGATTTCCACGAAGGAGACGTTGGCAGCAGCAGCGTTCAATGCCTTGACCACACTGCGGCTTTCCGATGTTGGAAAGAGCCAGTCAGAGGTGAAGGACATGATGCAGAACCTTGTATCGGTGCCCTTGAAGGCGTTGGCAAGTGAGCCATTGAACTCCTCCGTCAGGTCGAAATAGTCCATGGCTCTCGTAACATAGAGATAGGAATTTGCGTCGAATCGGTCGACGAAAGTCATGCCCTGGTGACGCAAATAACTTTCAATCTGGAAATCAGCGTCAAATCCGAAAGTCAGGTTATCGCGGTCCTGCAGATTGCGTCCGAATTTCTGATGCAGGGATTCGTCCGACATGTAGGTGACGTGAGCGGCCATGCGTGCAACTGCGAGGCCTTTGGTCGGTCGGACGTCTTCCTGAATGTAGTTGCCGGACCGCCAGTTGGGATCTGCCATGATCGCCTGGCGCCCGACTTCGTGAAAGGCAATATTCTGGGATGTATGGCGTGCTGCGGCAGCGATTGGAATGGATGCGAACACCCGCTCAGGATAACTGGCGGCCCATTGCAGAGCCTGCATGCCTCCCATGGAACCACCAATGACTGCAAAGAGGGTATCGATCCCCAGATGATCAACCAGCCGCGCCTGGGCACGCACCATGTCGCGGATGGTCACGACAGGCAGATCTAGGCCATAGGCGTTGCCAGTTGCGGGGTTGACCGTCGCCGGACCTGTTGTGCCGAGACAACCTCCGAGAACATTGGCGCAGATGACGAAATAATGGTTGGTGTCGATCGGTTTGCCCGGTCCGACCATCAAGCTCCACCATCCGGGTTTTCCGGTAACAGGATTGGTCGACGCAACGTATTGGTCACCGGTCAGTGCGTGACACACCAAAACTGTGTTGGATTTGTCCGTGTTCAGCGTGCCGTAGGTTTCATAAGCAATCTGCCAGGGTCCAAGCTTTGCACCAGAATCCAGTTCCAGCGGTTCATCTGCGGAAAATTGGACAAGTTTGCTCGAAGGCGATTCACTTTCTGATGCCTTCAGACCCTCGGATTTGGTTGGCTTTGGTGTTTCAGCATTCATGGCTCTAGCGGTTTGTTCTTCTCTTCCCGGTCTGGAATTGCCGATTGAATGCGACACCTTGAAGCGCTGCCATCGCTAGCGATGTTAGCTTCCCTTGCCGAACCGCGCATCTGACAGACTGGCGACCTAGCCGCGTGAAGCTTGTCGAGTCAATGATTTCTTTTGCCTTTGGACGATCACATGCCTATGACTATGCGCCGCTGAACCCAAACAAAGGCCGGAGCCAGACATGTCTCAATTCCCGGGAAACGGGATGTCTCCAGACGAATTGCGTGATCGTATCGAAGAGATCGATGCGCGGATTCATGACGCATTGATTGAACGGGCGAGCACAGAAACTGATCTTGTCTCCGCTAATGCGACGACGGGAGAAATGACACCATTGTTTCGTCCGGAACGGGACGCGGATCTGATGCGCCGGATGGTGGAACGTCACACGGGTGAACTGCCGCTTTCAACAGTTGAACATATCTGGCGAGACATTATCTGTGCCTGCACCAACTTACGGGCCGATACCGCAATCCATCTCGATGGGAGCGCCGAACTGATCGAGATGCTGGACCTTGCAAGGTTCTATTTCGGATTCTCGGTCGAGTTGGTGCCTGGTAGCGATGCTTCGGACGTTGTCGGGGCTGTCGCCGATTCAAAAAACGACCTTGGGATCGTCGCTCTCGCTGACCGCGCGGATTTGCCGTGGTGGCGTGGCTTGAACGAGGCTGGTGCACGTGTCAGGGCACGCTTGCCTTTCGTTGTTCTGGAAGAACGGCCGGCGGACCTGCCGGCGCTTGTCCTTGCAAAGGTCGACAGTCTTATGGACGCAGTTGACATGGCGGTCTATGACGCCCGCTGGTCTGACCGCCTTCCGGTCAAGTTGATGGACCAGGGCATAGAGGTGCTCAGCTTCTACCGCTCTGCGAGCGGCGTTGATGCCTTACTGGCAATTTCCGGTGATCTTTCAGAGGAAGATGTAATGACCGCTTGTGCGGCAGCAGGTGCGAGACCTGATGTGTTGAGATGTGTTGGTGGATATGCAGCCCCCATTGATGGTGAGGGTGATCTGGATGAAGCCTTTGAGTCCCCTGGAGTTTCCACTTCCGGGGAAGGAGAGCCTCAGGAATGAACGAGATGACGAGTGTAAAACAAGCTGATGCGACCCGGTCCGACCGTCCGCAGCCAAAGCCGGGTGTTCTTGACATCGCTGTTTATGTTCCGGGTAAGTCCAAGGGAAGTCACGGCAAGACCGTGCACAAGCTTTCCTCGAACGAGACGCCGCTTGGAACCAGTGCTGATGCAAAGGAAGCAATGGAAGCGGTCGCGCGGAACCTTGAACTCTATCCAGACGGCGCAGCCACCGAATTGCGTGCAGCGATCGGGGATGTGTACGGTCTCAATCCGGACCGGATTATTTGCGGCGCAGGCTCCGACGAAGTCTTGAGCATGCTTGCCTATGGCTACCTGGGTCCGGGTGATGAGGCAATTTACAGCGAACACGGTTTTCTTGTTTACGAGATTGCGATCCGTGCCGCCGGGGCTACACCCGTGATCGCGCCGGAAAAAAACCTGACAACCGATGTTGATGCAATCCTGGCGCGGGTGACCGAAAAGACCAAAATGGTTTTTGTTGCCAACCCGAACAATCCGACCGGTACCTATCTGCCATTTGAAGAAGTGCGGCGCTTGCACGAGAATCTGCCTGCGCATGTGCTGCTCGTTCTTGACGCTGCTTATGGCGAATATGTTCGCCGCAATGACTATGAGAGCGGCATTGAACTTGCTGCAACGTCGGACAACGTGTTCATGACCCGGACGTTTTCAAAAATCTACGGCCTGGCAAACCTTCGGGTCGGCTGGGGTTTTGGTCCTGCGCACATTATTGATGCATTAAACCGCATACGTGGACCGTTTAATATTTCAGGTGTTGGGATTGCAGCCGGTATTGCTTCGGTCCGTGACCGGGATTTTGTTGCGCAGTCTGTCGAACACAATGAAAAGTGGCTCCCCTGGGTGACGGCTGAGCTGGAAAAACTTGGCCTCAAGGTCACGCCGAGTGTCGGCAATTTCGTGCTGGTCCATTTTCCTGATGAAGATGGCAAGCGTGCAAAGGATGCCGACGCGTATTTGCTGGAGCGTGGCTGCGTATTGCGCATGGTTGGCAATTATGGCCTGCCCAATTCCATTCGCATGACAATTGGTTCAGAAGAAGCAAACCGGACCGTTGTTTCGCATCTGGCACAGTTTCTGGGACAGGCTTGAGAAAAGAACGAGAACACATGACTGCTGCTCCCATTTTTGAGCGTATGGCCCTTATCGGGATCGGGTTGATCGGGTCGTCCCTTGCGCAGGTCGCCCGCCAACGTGGATTGGTCAGGGAAATTGCGATTTCCACCCGTTCATCAGCGACATTGCAGCGTGCAGAAGAGCTGGGACTGGGAGATACCTATGCGCTTGATGCTGCTGAAGCAGTAGAGGGCGCGGATCTCGTCGTTCTGTGTGTGCCGGTGGGCGCAAATGAAGCGGTTGCGAAATGGATTGCGCCGGCACTCAAATCAGGAGCTGTCCTTACTGATGTCGGCTCAACCAAAGAGTCGGTCGTGGATCAGGTCAGTCCTTATATCCCTGATGGTGTGCATTTCATCCCGGGTCACCCGATCGCAGGGACTGAGCAATCTGGTCCCGACGCCGGTTTTTCAACGCTTTTCGATCAACGCTGGTGCATTCTAACCCCTCCCGAAAACGTCGACCAGGTGGCGCTGGATAGGCTTACGGCGTTCTGGCAGGGATGCGGTTCGAATGTGGACCAGATGGATCCGAAGCATCACGACCTGGTGCTGGCGATCGTCTCGCATCTACCGCATCTGATTGCCTACAACATCGTGGGTACCGCGGATGATCTGGAAACTGTCACCAAGTCAGAGGTGATCAAGTATTCGGCGTCCGGTTTCCGTGACTTTACCCGCCTTGCGGCTTCTGACCCGACCATGTGGCGGGATGTTTGCCTCAACAACAAAGAAGCCATCCTTGAGATGCTGTCGCGGTTCTCGGAGGATTTGTCAGCCCTGCAACGCGCAATCCGCTGGGGCGACGGCGATAAGTTGTTTGATCTGTTCACACATACGCGCAGCATCCGCAGTTCAATCATCGAAGCTGGTCAGGAAACCGATGCGCCTGACTTTGGGCGACATGCCAAGGAAGACGTCGTCAACTCTTCCGATTGACAATGAACTGAGCCAGCGCGCTCAATTTTTCCGCAGCGGGGCCGTAGGGCTCCAGCAGGGTGTCCGCTTCATTCAGCAGGTGAGTGAGTTCCTGCCGGGTCTGGTCGGCGCCCAGCAGGCCGACCAATGTCGCCTTGCCGGCTTCAGCGTCTTTCCCGGTGGCCTTGCCCATGTCTTCAGGGCTCGCTTCAACGTCAAGCAAGTCATCGGCGAGTTGGAAGGCCAACCCAACCACTTCACCAAAGCGGGTCATGCGTTCCACATCCAGTTCCGGAGCATTTGCCAAAAGTGCGCCCGCGCGGCTTGCGTATCGCAAGAGTGCACCTGTCTTCATCGATTGTAGCCGACGGATTTCCGCTTCGGTTCTGTCGCGATGCTCTGATTCCAGGTCAAGCATCTGACCACCTGCCATGCCGCCAATTCCGGACGCGCGCGACAACTCCCTTGAAAGGCGCAGGCGGATTGTGGCGTCGGAATGCACCGCCTCTTCTGCAACTACGTCGAATGCCAATGTGAGCAGCGCATCACCGGCGAGTATTGCTGTGGCTTCGTCGTAGGCCTTGTGAACAGTCGGCTGTCCGCGGCGCAGATCGTCGTCGTCCATGGCAGGAAGATCGTCATGCACCAGCGAATAACAATGGATGAGTTCAAGCGCGCAAGCCGCCTGACAGACGCCCTCATCAGCGCGGCCGAACAGGTTAGCGGTTTCCATGACGAGTATCGGTCGAAGCCGCTTGCCGCCGTTCAGAGCCCCGTGGCGCATGGCAGCGAGAAGTCGCGGGGGGCGTGTAATTTCGGCTTCCAGCGGCGGTTCGCTCAACAGGCGCTTCAGAACGATCTCAACCTTCGTGGCTTGATCTGTCAGATGCTGCTTCAGTTCAAAAGTCACAATGTGCTCCGGGCCGGAAAAACTTTTTCAAAGTTCGGGTTTCCCTGAAACCAATTCGCTGTATCGTCAAGACACAAAATTGAAAAATTGACCAATGTATCGATTGCCATGGGGTTTACAGCCCGAATGATCCGGAGAATTGCCATATGAAACTGCTGTCGAGCCTGCTTCGTTCCTTTATCAAGCGCGGCTGCATGCGCGTTTATGATGTCACCGGTGGCCTGCATGAATTTGGAACCGGAGAAGACGGGCCGACGGTAACCATCAGGCTTCATGACAAAAAGCTCTACCGCTCGTTGTTCTTTAATCCGGAACTTGCTGCGGGTGAAGCCTACATGGACGGCAGCCTGACCATGGAAGAAGGCTCGACCTGTTACGACTTCATGTTTCTGTTTTCGATCAACAGGGCGCCACTCGGGGCAAATCCGGTCCAGAGCCTCCTGCGCAAGGGCTGGAAGCTCTTTCGGAGGCACCAGCAGAAGAACAGCGTCGAGCGCGCCAAGAAACAGGCGCGCCACCACTACGACCTTTCCACGGACCTCTACCGGCTGTTTCTGGACGAGGGTCTGAATTACAGCTGCGCCTATTACGCAAGTCCGGATGAAACTCTTGAAGCTGCGCAGGATGCCAAGCTGACCCATCTGGTTGCCAAACTTGATCTGAAGCCCGACATGAAGGTCCTGGAGATCGGAGGCGGCTGGGGCTCGCTCGCAATTCGCATGGCACAGGCGGGTGCGCAGGTCACATCGCTGAATGTGTCGCCGGAACAAGTCAAGATCGCAGAGGAACGCGTCAAGGCGGCTGGTGTCGAAGACCGGGTGACATTTGTGTTGAAGGACTACCGAGAGTTCGAGGATGAGTTCGACAGGGTCATTTCCGTCGGCATGATGGAGCATGTCGGTATCGGCCATCTGGATGAGTATTTTGGCAAAATCAGGTCCTGCCTCACTGACAGCGGCTATGCGGTCATTCATTCCGTTGGGCGCATGACTCCTCCCGGAACAACGGGTCCTTTCATTCGCAAATATATCTTCCCTGGCGGCTATGTTCCGGCATTGTCTGAAGTCTTTGCATCTACTGAGCGACTTGGGTTATGGGTCTGCGACACTGAAATTCTGCGATTGCACTATTACTACACAATCCGTGACTGGCGGGTGCGTTTTGAGCAAAAGCGCGATGCGGCGGCTGGCCTTTATGACGAAGCTTTCTGCAGGATGTGGGAATTTTATCTTTGTGCAGTGGAACTCGGGTTTCTGCACGGGTCCAACATGGTCTTCCAACTGCTCCTCTCCAAGGAGCGTGACGCCGTGCCAATCATGCGTGACTTTATTGTCGACAACGAACGGGACATGAATGGCAAGAGTTAAGCCTGCGACGAGGAGGGAGCCCGGAACTGGCAGAACGTCTCGCAAGAAACGCTCGTTCTGGCAGGTAGTTCGCAGCCGTATACTTCAGCTGGTGTTGGTGGTGATTCTGTTGCCGCCGTTCCTCACGGTCATTTATTCCGTGGTCCCGCCGGTCAGTACCTTGATGATCGGACGTTATGTTCAGTTCTTGTGGGTCGACAGACAATGGGTGCCGCTGGACGAAATTTCGCCCAACCTGATCAGGTCCGTTATCACGTCGGAAGACAGCGGCTATTGCAAAAACCACGGTGTGGAATGGGATGCATTGCAGGATCAGGTCGAAGCCTTGAGCGAAGGGGAGCGTCCGCGCGGAGCGAGTACGATCACGATGCAGACCGCCAAGAATCTTTTTTTGTGGGGTGAGCGGTCATACCTTCGAAAAGGACTGGAATTGCCACTTGCCTTGATGCTGGATGCGATCCTCTCCAAAAAACGGATTCTGGAAATCTATCTGAACATCGCTGAGTGGGGGGAAGGCATTTTCGGAGCCGAGGCCGCTGCCCAGGCGTGGTTCGGCAAACCGGCCAAAGATCTGACGCGCGCGGAAGCAGCCCGACTGGCGACTTCGCTGCCAAATCCATTGGGTCGAAACTCGGCAAATCCATCATCCGGGCACCGGCGCCTCGCGGCGAAAAACCTCGCGCGGGTCAAGGCCGCAGGCCCAATTTTCGGCTGTGTGTTAGCCAAATAACGATGTAACAATGGAGCACCTTTTTGGTCTATTCTGTTTAGACCAAGAATTTTTTGTCTTTGGGGTGGCAAAACGTTGGCGTTGCCTGTATAACGCCGCGCATTCGAACACGTTGCGTGATGCCACGCCCCGGGCTAACCCGGTCCGGGCTGCGCGGTTATTTACGACGGAGAAAAACAAAATGGCCGTTCCAAAGAGAAAAACCTCGCGCATGAAGCGCGGTTTTCGTCGTTCCACGGACGCCCTGAAGCAGCCGACTTACGTCGAAGACAAGGATTCTGGCGAACTGCGTCGCCCGCATCACGTTGATCTGAAGACCGGCATGTATCGGGGCCGTCAGATCCTGTCCGCTAAGGACGACGCTTAAAGATCAACTGGCTTTCAAGTGCGTGCATCTGAAAGCTGAAGAGTTGTTCTGAAAGCCGGATCTCCGGAAGACAATCCAAGATTGAGGCTGGCCTTGTTCCGACAGGCCGGCCTTTTTCTTTTTGCCTTGAAATCACCCGCCTGTTCGTGTCAGCTCCCCCTCATTCCGCCTGCCCAGGCCTGTTTAATCCGGAGCTGCTCCATGCGTCTGTTTTCTGCCATTCCTTTCACGCTTTTCACGTTTCTCATCTACAACGCCATCGCGTTTACATCCGGGGCAAGCAATCCAAACCTCTGGTCAGATCCTGTCTTCACCATTGCCATGGTTTCGGGTGCAACATTCGAACTGCTCTCCAGCGATCTCCTGATCGCTGTCGGCTTGTTCTTTCTTTTCATTGAAATTCTGAAAGCAACGCGCATCGGCACAGCGGCCCTGCTGGACCACATGTTTTCCGTGCTCGTCTTCGTCGCCTACCTGGTGGAGTTTCTCGTGCTGCCGCAGGCCGCAACGTCACTGTTCTTCGTGCTGACCGTGATTTCGCTGATCGACGTGATCGCGGGCTTCTCGATTTCCATCACCGGTGCGCGCCGGGATGTGTCCTTCGGGCATGGCATGGACCCGCACTAGGTTTCTAGCCGCGTCATTCCCGACAAGTGAGATGTAATCGAACGCTGATTCGGAGGATCGATAGGCATTGTATTGATTTCATGTAACCAAACCCTCACCCTGTGCCATCCCGGCCTAGAGCCGGGACCAAAGCCAGTGTAGTGAGGCCCCGGCTCGGAGGCCGGGGCGGAGCAGACTTAATTCTACGGCGACGAATATTGAAGCAGCAGCTTACGTTCGCAGCAAAAGAACTAGTACTTGGCACCAGCGGAGTGTGTCTCAGGCGTCCTTGCCTTCCATCTCGCCATCAATTTGATTTACAGGTCCCCGGTAGCGCCGCAATAACCTTGCCGCCCCGGTCTCGAACCGGGGCCTTATCCTTGAGGCGAGCAAATTGGTCGCGGATCAGGTCTGGGACAGCGACGCGACTGGAGAGCAGTACTAGCCACACTGTTGTCATCCTGGCTGAAGCGAAGCGGAAGGCCGGGATCCAGTAACCAGCAGCAGTAGTGGGTGGGTAAAATCAGACGTCAGCGAATACTGGGTCCCTGCCTGCGCAGGGACGACAATCAGTTTTGATGAGAGCCTTGAGTCAAACTCCGGATGACGGTCGTTGCATAACCTGGCTTACCGGGACAGCGCGCTCAGGCGTCCTTGCTGTCTTCGACGAGTGCGTATTTCTGAATGAGAGGCAGTTGGGTCAGGGTGAATACCAGGGTGATGGGCATGACGCCGAAGACCTTGAAATTGACCCAGAAATCGGTCGAAAAGCTGCGCCAGACAATCTCGTTGATGATGGCCAGCACAAAGAAAAACAGGCCCCAGCGGAACGTGAGTTTGCGCCAGCCTTCGTCCGTCAGTTTGAAGGCGCTGTCGAACACATAACCAAGCAGGGATTTTCCGAAAAGCAATCCGCCCAGAAGGATGGAGCCAAACAGGCAGTTCACGATTGTCGGCTTGAGCTTGATGAAAAGCTCGTCATGCAGCCAGAGGGTCAGCGCACCAAAAACAAGAACGACGACGCCGGAAACCAGTGGCATGATCGGCAGGCGCTTGGTCAGGTACAGGGACGCAACGAGTGACACCGTGATCGCCACCATGAAAGCGGCCGTTGCCAAAAAGATCGGCTGGCCGACGGCCTGCAGGATCGGAAATGCTTCGGCGATCCGCTCGCCTCTGGCATTGAACAGGAAGAACACACCAAGTGGACCCAGTTCCAGCGCCAGCTTCAGGAGTGGCGAAAGCTCTTTACGGGTCGGATCGTTCGGGGCGTGTTCGAATTCCATGCGTCTTCTTCTCCACATCGGGTTAATCGGGACATAGGGTGTTGGGCCCGCACTGGTCAAGTGCAGGGGTCATGATAAGTATTGAAAGATGCCGATTTTCGCCAAAGTCGAACGCTACAGAATGATGCGAGGAGATGCATTACGTGAAAACTTTCATTGTCTTTTTTGCAGCCTTGCTGCTCTGGATGCCGCCGGCGCAAGCGGTCACGCCTGTTGCATGGCAGGATCTCAAGGATCCGATATCGGCTGAATTTGATGATCCTTTTGCAGCGCTCAGCATTCGCGAGCTTCGGTCCCTGGGCAAAGTCCTGCAATTCCGACGGCAACTTGAACAGCCTGGATTGGCAGAAGCGTCACGCCCGGACATCGAGCATCAGCTTCGAAATGAAGAAGCCAAATTGGCGGCAGCCGGTGTTCAGACCGACTGGCTTTTGTCTCAACGCAAGGAGATTGGCAAGCAACGCGCGAAATCCGCGCTTTCCGGCAATGCGGATCTTGCAGGCGAGGAAATCTCGATCACGGGTTACGTTATTCCCGTGCAGTCTGCTGATAGCGATCAGGTCGTGACCGGATATTTGGTTCCGGAAGCAGGTATGTGCAGCCACATGCCAGCGCCTGATCCCAACCAGATGATCCGCTACAAGCTGGCTACCGACTATGTCTCGAATGACATATACGAGCCAGTGGAATTGACGGGTCGTTTGTCACTGAAGATGAACCGGCAGGAAATCACGCTCTTGGACGGGCAAGTGGAAATGCTGGCTGCGTTTGAAATGGATGTCACCAATGTGCGGCGTCTGGAGGAACAGGCGCAGCCGGTTGGCAGTCGTTTCCTGAGGTTCTTCAAGGGTAAACAAAGCCCATAGACCGGTGCTCACCAATAAAAAAGGCGCCCGGTGAGGCGCCTTTCCAATCTTCGAATTTCAGTCGTCATCAGCCGTTGGCGATGTACTGGCCACCGTTGATGGTCATGACAGCGCCGGTCATGAAAGCGGCAGCGTCTGAGGACAGGTAAACAACGGTCTGGGCGATTTCTTCCGGATGGCCGAGACGGCCGACTGGAATATTCGACACGATGGATTCCAGAACCTTTTCCGGCATGGCGGCAACCATGTCGGTATTGATGTAGCCGGGGCAAACGCAGTTGACTGTGATGCCCTTGAAGGCATTTTCCTGAGCCAAGGCCTTGGTAAAGCCAATCACGCCGGCCTTTGCGGCGGAGTAGTTGGACTGACCCATCTGACCCTTTTGGCCATTGATGGAGGAAATGTTGATAATCCGGCCTGAACCGCGACTGCGCATGCCGTTGATCACCGGATGGGTCATGGTAAACATGCTATCGAGGTTGGTGGACAGAACGGCGCGCCACTGGTCGAAGCTCATCTTGTGGAACATGCCGTCACGGGTAATGCCGGCATTGTTGACCAGCACTTCAACCGGGCCCAGCTCGCTTTCAACCTGTGCGATACCGGCTGCGCAGGCTTCAGGATCAGATACGTCCCATTTGAAGACGTGAATGCCCGTATCAGCCTTGAATGCCTCGGCTTTCTCTGTGTTTCCGGCATAAGTGGCCGCCACGGTGTAGCCTGCATCCTTGAGACCGCGCGAAATGGATTCGCCAATTCCCCGTGTACCACCTGTGACCAGTGCGACCTTGCTCATTCCCGTTCCTCCCGACATTCAGTTCAAGGCCCGTTTATCTGTTCCGGGCTCTTCGAGGGTTGTTAAATTTCAGGGCCTCGGCCAATGCATTGACCAGCCGAGACCCATTTTGATCAAATCGTCTTAGCGCTCCAGGCACATGGCGACGCCCATGCCGCCGCCGATGCACAGGGTCGCGAGGCCTTTTTTGGCGTCGCGGCGGCCCATTTCATGAAGCAGCGTGGTGAGGATGCGGGCACCGGAAGCGCCGATCGGGTGACCGAGCGCAATGGCGCCACCATTGACGTTGACGATATCCGGGTTCCAGCCCATGTCCTTGTTGACCGCACAGGCCTGCGCCGCAAAAGCTTCGTTTGCTTCAACCAGATCCAGGTCAGCAGCATCCCAGCCGGCTTTTTCAAGTGCCTTGCGGGAGGCCGGGATCGGGCCCGATCCCATGATTGCCGGATCAACACCAGCGGTTGCCCAGGACGCGATACGCGCAAGCGGCTTCAAGCCGCGCTTTTCAGCTTCTGCCGCGCTCATGACGAGGATTGCCGCTGCGCCGTCATTGAGGCCGGAGGCGTTGGCTGCGGTGACCGATCCTTCCTTTGCGAAGGCGGGGCGGAGCTTGGCTACACTATCAAGGGTAGCGCCGTGACGAATATACTCATCATCTTCAACCACACGCTCGGAGCGGCGTTCCTTGACGGTCACAGGCGTGATCTCGTCCTTGAACTTGCCGGCTTTCTGCGCAGCTTCCGCCTTGTTCTGGGAAGCAACAGCGAATTCGTCTTGCTGGGCGCGGTTGATCTGCCACTTTTCAGCAACGTTCTCGGCGGTCTGGCCCATGTGGTAGCCATTGAAGGCATCCCACAAACCGTCCTTAATCATGGTGTCGATCATTTTGTAATCGCCCATCTTGTAGCCGGAGCGCATATGAGCGCAGTGCGGCGACATGGACATGTTTTCCTGCCCGCCAGCCATTACAATCGTCGCGTCTCCGGTCTGGATTTGCTGCGCTGCAATGGCAACGGTGCGCAAGCCCGAACCGCAAACCTGATTAAGCGTCCAGGCAGAGGAGCTCTCTGCGATCCCCGCATTGATAGCAGCCTGACGTGCTGGATTTTGGCCCTGACCAGCTGTCAGAACCTGGCCGAAGACGACTTCGTCGACATCGCTGCCTTCTACGCCAGTCTTCTCCAGTGCGGACTTCATCACAAGTGCGCCCAGGTCATGTGCTGGAACATTGGCGAAAGAACCGTTGAATGTGCCAACGGGGGTGCGGGTTGCACAGACAATTACGACATCGGTGGAAGCGCTCATATTACTCTCCAAGGCATAGGCCGAATGGCCGTAGAGGGCTGGTGCCCCAAGGGCACCTTTGATCTTATTTGTCGGAGGACTAGAGACTGCGGGGACATTTGTGTCAACAGCATCTGAGCATATCAGACCCGCGTTTTTCGCATTTGCGGCATTATCCTTTCGTCACTGCACACAAAAAGGGTGGCATGACCCGATACGATTGGCTTAGTCTCTTAGTTGGAGGAGATGACAGGTCTGCGAAAGCCTTGTCGTCAAATGGTAAACCAGAGCGAGGTGAGTTTAGGTTGAATCAATTGAAGGCGGAATGCGAGCAAGCGGCGCAACATTGCCGAAGGGTTGCATTTCTCCAGCTAGAGGCCGGGCTTTTGCCCGCTGACTTTGCGGGATTGCGCATTAGGTGAGCGACACCAAGGTGCGATCTGCCACGTCGGCAGACAGAGACATTCCGGTCAAATTGTTCAAGTTGAATTCATTTCGTTCTAGCCGTAAGGCTGACAGGCGGAAGTAACGGATGGCAAAGACCAGCGAGCCAACAATCATCAAGAAATACGCCAACAGGCGGCTCTACAATACGGGCACCAGTACCTACGTCACGCTTGAAGACCTGGCGGTAATGGTGAAGGGGGAAGAGGATTTTGTCGTCTATGACGCCAAGTCGGGTGACGAAATAACCCGGTCGGTTCTGACCCAGATCATTTTTGAGCAGGAAAGTAAGGGGCAAAACCTTCTGCCGGTGCCGTTTTTGCGGCAGCTGATTCGCTTCTACGGAGACAGCATGCAGGGTCTGGTTCCCAGTTTCCTGGAATACTCCATGACATCGCTGACCAACGAGCAGGAAAAACTGCGTTCACAGATGAGCGAAACATTCGGGGCAACCGCGTTTGACGCCATCGAGGACCAGGTCAAACGGAACACGGAAATGTTCGAGCGGGCAATGAAAATGTTCATGCCGTTTCCTGCTGGTGAATCGGGTGACCCGTCTGGCGCTGCCATGCCTGGGGGCCAAGCGAAATCCGAGGCAACCGAAGTGACTGATCTGGATGACATGAAACGTCAACTGGAACAAATGCAGAAGACGATAAACAAGCTTTCCGATAAGTCCTGATATCCGCGCAAATTTATTAGGGACATTAGCTCACCGTGGTCGCGATCCGGACCGTTCACCTGGAGGATTTGCCGAGCGCAGTCGAGCAAATCCAGAAGTGGTACCTTCACGAATGGCCCGCCTGGTATGGGCCTGGTGGACCTGGAGACGCGCAAAGCGATCTGGTGAATTGCGTCTCCACGCCAGGCAAGCTGCCAAAGTGTCTGGTCGCAATTGATGACCGCGACCAACTGCTTGGCACAGCTTCCTTGAAGTTTAAATCTCCTGGTTCGGATCAGTATCCCGGAGCCTGGTTGACCGCTCTTCTCGTTCCTTCAAAACATCGGGGGTCTGGTATCGGAACAGCGCTCGTGGCTGCGGCCGAGTGTGAAGCAAAGCATCTCACGTTTTCATCAATCCATGCGTCGACAACAACGGCTCATTCCCTGCTGAAACGCAATGGATGGGCTCATATCGATGCGATTTGGTCTTCCGGTATTCGTCTGGAAATCTACCGGAAATTGCTTTAACCGGTCAGCCGCAATCCGCGATCAACCCAGCTGCCTCGATGCCAGCAACAGCACAAGCTTCGTCATTGTCGGATGTATCTCCGGTAACTCCGACCGCGCCGAGTGTTTCGCCGTCTTCGTTCTTGATCAGCACGCCGCCGGGTACGGGAACAATTGCACCGCCGGAAACCCCATTCAGCGCATTGACGAAATGAGGCCGGGTCTCTGCGTTTGCATTGAGCCATCTTGTTCCGGTGCCAACGGCTAGTGCACCAATGGCTTTTCCAGAAGCAATCTGCGGTCGCATGATAGATGAACCATCCTGTCTTTTGAGAAGTGTCGTGTGGCCGCCCGCATCGAGTACGGCTACCGTCAAGGGTTTCAAACCCAGACTTGCAGCCTTGTCCAATGCGTTGGAAGTGATGGTCTCTGCCGTTGAAAGTGTGAGTTTGCGCATTTTGCCAGTTCTCCTTAAGGTGCAGCCGCGTTGCTGATTTGCTAGCAGAGCAGGGTGTTGGCGAATAGGCGACATTTCCGAGAAGCTATTACGGCGATTTGGAAAAAGTGAAAGAAATCGGGTGGGAGTAAAGCAGTGAAGCGGGATTTTCAGGCACCAGGCAGGTCTCCGGTTTTTGCGCGGGAGGCAGCTGCGGCGACCTCGCACCCTTTGGCCACCAGTGCTGCGCTTGAAGTCCTTCAGGAAGGCGGTAATGCCGTTGATGCGGCGATTGCTGCTGTTGCCGTTCAGTGTGTTGTCGAACCACACATGACGGGTGTCGGCGGTGACTGTTTTGCCATTGTCATGGAGTCGGACGGACGCCTTACCGGCTTTAACGGGTCGGGCGCTGCCCCGCGCGCTGCAACGCCTGAAAAACTTGCCGAGCTCGGTGTAACTGAAATTACCGACACTTCCCCGCATGCCGTGACAGTTCCAGGTGCCGTCAGAGCCTGGGAAACACTTCTCAAGGCGCATGGCACCAGAGATTTCAAGACGCTTTTTAAACGCGCTGTCCAGTATGCACGTGAAGGGTTTCCTGTTGCGCCACGCGTTGCCTACGATTGGGCAAAGGACGTTGAGAAACTTGCGGGCGACCCCGTTACCGCTGCAAGGTACCTGATCGATGGAGAGGCTCCTGAAGTTGGTGCAATTCTGAAGTTCCCTCATCTGGCCGAGACACTGGAAGCCATCGGTGAAAGAGGCTCAGACGCGATCTACGCTGGCAAGATCGCCGAGGATATCGTTTCAGCAGTGCGGGCTCGCGGCGGTCTTATGACCAAGGACGACCTGGCCTCCTGTCACACAACAGCCGTTTCGCCTGTCATGCGCGACTACCGGGGCCATACCGTTGCCGAGTTGCCGCCCAACGGCCAGGGTATCATTGCACTGGTGATCCTCGGAATTCTGGAACATTTCGATCTGGCCAGCATGGACCCACTCGGACCGGAGCGGTTCCATCTTGAGATGGAAGCCGCCCGCGTTGCCTATACGGTACGGGACAGGTTCGTTACAGATCCAGGGTATATGGATGTCTGCCACTCCGGGCTCATCGGCGATGACTATATCAGTGAGCTTGCAAAACAGATTTCTGTCGACAAGCGTATGGATACCGTGCCTGAATCCGCTCTGGTACCGCAGACCGACACCGTTTACCTGACGGTTGTCGACAAGGATGGACTGGCGGTTTCGTTCATCAATTCACTGTTCAGCGATTTTGGCAGCGGCATCATTGCACCTGAAAGCGGTGTCTTGCTGCACTGCCGGGGCAAGTCTTTCAAGGCGGAAGCCGGGCACGCAAACTCGATTGATGGTGGTAAGCGCCCGATGCACACCATCATCCCGGCAATGGTGTTGAAAGACGGCGCTCCGTGGCTGTCCTTTGGTGTGATGGGGGGGCAATACCAAGCCTGCGGGCATGCCCATCTGCTGACCAACATCATCGACTATGGCATGGACGTGCAGGCGGCGATTGATTTTCCGCGCATGTTCTTTGATCTGAACAGCCATCACCTGCAGGCAGAAAAACTGATACCGTCTTCGACGATTGACGGTCTGCGGGCTCTTGGTCACACGGTCGATCGAGCAGACAGTCCTATTGGTGGCAGCCAGGCGATCATGATCGACAAGGCACGGCACATGTTGACGGCCGGTTCCGACCCTCGCAAGGACGGAAATGCAACCGGGTATTGACGATAGAGCGAACTTCCCCGCGTCAAATTGAACCTTGCGGTTCTGACGGCCAAAGTGTTGATTGCTGGCGGACGCGCCTGCATGAAATGAGGTAATCAGATGCTCGGTCTATCGAGACGGGAATTCCTGCTCGGGAGCACGGGAACCATGGCAGCGTTTGCTGCCGGTGGTTTTGCGGCCAGTCAGGCTGAGGCGGTGACCCACAAGCTTGCCATGTCAAATCTGGACCATCAGATCCTGCCGGACACGGTGACGAAGGGAATGATGAATTTTTCGCAAGTCGGCCCACCGCCGGTCTTGCGCTTCACGCAGGGCGAAAAAACAGTCATTGACGTCGAAAATGGTCTCGACGAAGCGTCGGTGGTTCACTGGCATGGACTGCGGATTGCAAATGCCATGGATGGCGTTCCCTTTCTGACGCAATATCCGATCGAAGCCGGACAGTCCTACAGGTACGAATTCACGCCGCCTGATGCAGGTACATTCTGGTATCACCCCCATTGCAACACTCTGGAGCAGATGGCCCGTGGGCTGATAGGTGTTCTTGTGGTTGAAGAAGCTGAGGACCCGGGTTTTGATCAGGACCTGCCGCTGAATATTCGCGATTTTCGACTGGGTGGCGACGGCCAGTTCATCAACTTCTACAAGCCACGAAACGCGGCCAGAAGCGGTACGCTCGGCACCGTGTCGACGATCAATTGGCAGGTGGAACCGACATATGAGCTGGAAGCCGGGAGCCTTGTACGCTTGCGCCTCGCAGTGACCGATATGACGAGGGTTGGTCGGTACGAGATTGCCGGCGCCGAGGCTCAGGTGATCGCCATTGATTCCAATCCGCTACCAAGGCCGATACCAGCCAAGGATATGGTGTTGTCACCCGGCCAACGAGCGGATGTTGCCTTGCGCGTCCCGGTCCAAGAAGGTGATGTTGCTGAATTGGTGCTGCGCCGGAAAGTCGGTGCCAAGATCCTGGTCCGGTTTGTTGCCAAGGGACAAAGCGCAGGGAGGAGACTGGAAGAACTCAAACCGTTGCCGCCCAACCCCGTGACTCGACCTGATCTCAATAACGCAGAGGTTCTGGAGTTTGTGTTCGGGTGGTCACCGGAAGGAGATGCGCCACAATCCAGTCTTTGTGGCACGCTTGGCTATTCATTCTGGTCGATCAACAGAACGGCCTGGCCCGGAGATTTGCCCGGTCCGTTTGATCCGCTTGCGACGTTCAAACTTGGCAAGACATATATCTTGAGGCTTCGAAACGAGACGCCGAATGCGCACCCGATCCATCTACACGGAGTGTCATTCCAGCTGTTGCGGTCAAACAAGCGCAATATTCCGCCGCTTGTAACCGACACCGCGTTGTTGCTTTCGGAAGAAACGATGGATGTTGCTCTCGTCGCCGATAACCCGGGCGATTGGGCGTTCCATTGTCATGTCATCGAACACCAGAAAACCGGACTTGCCGGTTTTCTGAGGATCGAGGACTGATCAGAAGCGGGGACTTCAGACAGAAATGGAATAGGTGTGCTGCTCAGGCTGCTGCGTGGAGGCACTCGAATATTGAGCCAGATGCTGATTGCGTTCCAGAGTGGTTTCAAAATGCGCCTGATCAGCCAGAAGCTGGGTTGCGTATTCGGCGTGGGAACCATGGTAGGCTTCGCGCTGCAACGCTGAAGCAGCGATAAAGGCTGGCACCGCTGGGAAATCGCCAGCACTTGTTGCTGCTTGTGAGTCTTGACTTGAAACAGGTGCAACGATCGGCTTTTGGCGGATACGCAGCGGGTGAATTGCAGAAACAGGCCTTACTTGCATTTTAGTCTCCGTGGTGGGCCAGTCTGTGGCCAGTCTTGTCGGAGGTCCGGGGAAGCCCGGATCTGAGTAAAAGTTCTACGTGTTGTGCTGAGACCAAACTGTGCTGCGCGTCACAAATTGTCTGAGCCCTTGAAAAGAAGCCAAAAAAATACCCGGGGCAGTGCCCCGGGCTGAAGGTATCCAGTGGTACATCTGGAAACTGAAAAACTGAGCTTCTCGAACGCGTCGCTTATCGCTCCGTGCTCAAGAGGTGACCTGCAGAGCGCTGGCGCGGCAGTGCGGCCGTGGCGCGGTATGTGTTCACACCGCTGAGCGTCTCTGACTGTCTGTATTGACTTGCGTGAAGTTCGCTATCTCGAGTCGCAATCAGATGCGCCAGGAAAGCTGAATTCGGGCGGTAGTGCGAGGCAAAGGCTTCCTGTGTCTGTTCCAGCGTCGGCTGGACAGGAACTGGAAGATGGGAAGCAAAGTTGGCCTTGCGCTCGGTTTCCGTCTCTCCAATAGACGAACGCTTGCGCCTTACATTGGCACGTCCTGCAGAGGTTACCGGGTTTACTCGCACGTTCAAACGCCTCGTTGTTTCAAAATGGCACGCTCCTAGCGGCCTTGCCTGAAACGTCGCAATCACCGTGCCAGTTTAATCCGGCGTTAACCTTTTGTCCGCAGAAAACCGCCAAAACACGTTAAAAAAAGTTAACGAGTTGGTGTGAAACGGCACAGATTGCGTGAGAATCGGGGATAGCGGTCGTAACTGAATATTTTTGTTGAAACCAGAATGGGACGATTGAACGGAGAATCACCTGCGCGGGAACACGCAGTTCATGCAGTTGTCTCAATTTGAACCGGGTTCACCGGATGCCGACGCGCTAAAGCTCGGCGGGAGATTGTTGTGCTGGCGTACCGTTCAGGTGAATTGGCAAAGGCGCTGCGCGGAAAAAATCTTCAGGCGCGAGCCGACCCGTCAGCAAAAGATGTTGCAGGCTGAGCGCAATTGACATGGCGTCATCAACGGCATCGTGGTGCCGCCTGGGTGAGCCCTTTAGTCCAAAAGTGTCAGCAAGCTCGCCGCTCGTGGTTTTCAGGACATCTTCACGGGGAAGACCTGCCCGCAGCAATAGCTCCATGGCGTTTCCGAACCGGTGTGCGGGAATGACGGGTTTGATTTCTGCGACATAACAGCTGACCGCGAGAAGGTTCAGTTCGTCCTTACCCCAGGACCAGAAGGAACTGCCACCAGAAAACCTGTCGAATTCCGCGAGCGCTTCTTCCAGGGAAATGCCCTCATTCTCGATCTGGGAATTGTCGATTCCGGTCAACTCGACGAAATATGGGTCGAGATCTGTGCCTTTGCCTAACCGGTCTACGGTTTTGATGAGGAGGCTTTGCGTGTCGAGAACCTTGAAACCCGGTTCAAGGGAAAGTTTGACCGACCCGATTTGGGCAACACACGGGTCCGGATCATGCGGACCGCACCAGCGGCTGTTCATTGCACCTTCTGCGGTCAGGTATTCGCAGTCGAATATGGTGACGTGGCTCATTTGGTGGTGATGTCCGTTCCGGGTGCGCGCCCGCAAACCCTAACAAGCGTCAAAGCAGAAGGCGACGCGAAAGTTGAGGCTACTCACAAGACAATCATGTGAGGATCAAGAGGACAATGGTGGCCAGCAGCAAAAGTACGGTCGAATAAAACGTCAGAGCAAACCCGAGCGCCCGGCTTGCCGCTCCATTGGCGTACCCATGCCAGAAAAGCGCTCGCCCGCACAAAAAAAGCAGTGTTGCGGCCGGAAGGGCGCCCAATAGGGAAACTGGCGCGAGTGCGGCGAACGCCCCATAAGCCAGGCTCGCCAGAACAGTTTGTTCCAGAGTGTTCTGCAAAACTGCCTGGAGCATCTTTGCGGTATTTGTTCCGGTAGTCAGGCCGCTGCCGTCAATGTCTTCAGGTGTAAGGAACCGATGTCTTGCCAACGAACCAATGGAGATCATCAGCCACAGGCTGACAAACAAGACCGACTGCGCTGCGAACGAGAACCGTTCACTTCCTGTGTCCTCGGGCAGCCAATGGTCTGGATAGATCATTGCACCGGCAGTCAGTCCGGCAACTGAGAGCACAACGGCGGCGATCATGCCGCGCAATACGCCTTGCTGTTTATTTGAAAGGGGCATGATTTGCGCGCTCCATCACCAACCGTTTGATCAGATCAGGGGAACACGGGAGTGCACAAAAGAAAAGCGCGGCTCAAAGAACCGCGCTCTCAAATTCGGATCTGGCGTTAGGCCTTATGCAGCCAGTGCGCCCTGTGCCTGGTCAACCAGCACTTTGAATGCTTCCGGCTGGTTGATGGCAAGGTCAGACAGAACCTTGCGGTCGACTTCAATACCGGCCTTGGTAAGACCATTGATGAAGCTGCCGTAGGTCATGCCGTGCTGACGTGTTGCTGCATTGATGCGCTGGATCCAGAGTGAACGGAAGGTGCGCTTCTTGGCCTTGCGGTCGCGATAAGCGTATTGACCCGCCTTCTCGACAGCCTGCTTGGCAATGCGAATGGTATTCTTGCGGCGGCCATAGTAGCCTTTGGCGGCCTTCAAAACTTTTTTATGACGAGCGTGGGCAGTTACGCCCCTTTTGACGCGTGACATCTAGGTAATCTCCTTGGGGGCTGGCGTTATGCGTACGGCAGGAACTGCTTCACGACTTTTGCATCCTGATCGCACAACGTGGTGGTGCCACGGGCGTTGCGGATGAACTTTTTCGTGCGCTTGATCATGCCATGACGCTTGCCGGCCTGCGCGGTTTTCACCTTGCCGGTCGCAGTCACTTTAAAGCGCTTTTTGGCGCCTGACTTCGTCTTCAGCTTGGGCATTTTGCATCCTTTCGTTAGCGTATCCGTTAAAAACAGACACTTTCTTGTTGGTGCATTCAGAGCCAACACGGCATGCCCTTGGTTGTCGCAGATGACCTGCACCGAAGTGCAAGAAATCAGTCCACGACGAGCCGGACGACTCTGGACCGGGCGCTTATATGGGAGGTTTCTCCCGAATGCAACCGAAATCCGCGGGTTTTTTGATGAAACGCCAGCCCAAAAGATCAGGCCAACGGACGGGTTTCGCGCGGATATCGGTTGAACACGTCATTATTGGTTTCGGGACTAGCCTCAAGCTGCCAATTTGCATTCCTGTTTTGCTGCTTCGACATTGGCCTGAACGGTTTCGGCATCTGCCGTTGTTCCCTGGACCGAGATGAAGCGAATGTCCCTTATGCCGAGGAAAGAAAGCAGAAACTTAAGGTAGGGTTCGACGAAGTTGGCGGCGGCGAAGGGCTGTCCTTCCAGATAGCCTTCCGCGCCATATGTACAGACAACAACGGCGCGGCGCGTTTTGGCCAATCCCTGAAAGGACCCGTCTTCATACGCGAAAGTATGTCCCATGCGGACGACCTGGTCGATCCAGACTTTCAGAGCAGCAGGAATACTGAAATTGTAGATCGGAGCAGTGATCAGCAGCGTGTCTGCCTCCTGTAGCTCGGCGATCAGCTGATCTGACAGAGCTGTTGCATCACTGAGCTCCGCGGACATGGCATCAGGCGAGGTATAGAACCCTTCGATGGTTTTCTGGCTGATAATCGGGATTGTGCCGTCGGCCACATTTCTGGCAACCACCTTGCAGTCCGGATTTTTCTCGCGGAAACAGGCTTCAAAATGATCGGCGACCGCCGAGGAATGAGATCCGTTGCGGCGGGAGCTGGAGTTGATGCGCAAAAGTAATGTCATTTTGGGTCTCCTTTGCATGACGACCCACGTTATTTCTGCGCCGTCCGCAGAAAAATGCCTCCCTCTGCAGTATAATCATGCATAAACTGCACGAATGGATATTCAGGCACTTAGGACAATTCTCCTTGTCAGGGACCTGGGCAGCATTGCAGCAGCGGCCCGGTCGCTTGATCTCGATGCGTCAAAGGTTTCCCGTGTTGTTGCAGGCGTTGAACGCGAACTTGGGCTTCGGCTATTTCAACGCAGCACCCGAAAACTCTCGCTTACCGATGAAGGTAGCCAGTATCTGCGCCGAGTTGCACCGCTCGTAGAGGAGCTGGAGGCCGCGGGAGCGGAAGCAGCTTCCAAAGGCGGTCTGCCCCGCGGAACAATTCGCCTTACCGCGTCGGTGGCTTTTGTACAGGAGGGTATCCTTCCTGTTCTGCCGAAGTTTCAGGCGATGTACCCCGACCTTTCCGTCGAACTTTACCCGACAGATCACAATGTCGACCTGCTTGCCGAAGGGTTGGATCTGGCCATACGTCTTGCAGCAGCCCCCAAGGGAGACCTGATTTCAACACGGCTTCTCACCACCTGTTACCGGGTTGTCGCCGCGCCTGAATATCTGGAGAGCGTGGATCCAGTTCGCCATCCTGGAGACCTGACCGGATTGAATTGTCTCTGTTTTGCCTTGCCTGGCTTCAAGAATTCATGGCTTTTCAGGAAGAATGGGTCGGATCCTTTCGCAGTTGAAGTTTCCGGCAAGACGGTTATTGCCAGCGCGCCCTCCTTGCGTGAAGCCGCGCGATTGGGGATGGGGCCTGCCCTGTTGCCGGATTGGCTCATTCGGAAAGATCTGAAGTCTGGACGACTGATTGACCTCTTTCCGGAATTCGAATGCGCGGCTTTTGATTTTGAAACGGCGGCCTGGATTCTTTACCCAAGCCGGACTTATCTGCCGCAGAAGGTGCGGGTCATGATTGATTTCTTGAAAGCAGAACTGGGGCGTTCAGAAAACTGAGCGCCCCGATGGCTCTATCAAGCATTCACATCAACGATCACACGGCCCTTGACCTGGCCCTTCAATATGTCAGCACCAAGCTCCGGCAAGTCCGACAGCGTGGCGGTCTGGATAATGGAGTCCAGCTTGTCCATCGGCAGATCCTTGGCAAGCCGCTCCCAAGCGCGTAGGCGCGCATCATATGGTTTCATGACGCTGTCGATGCCGAGAAGGTTGACGCCGCGCAGCAGGAACGGAATGACGGTAGCCGGTAGCCCGGCGCCACCTGCGAGCCCAACCGCAGCAACCGAAGCGCCATATTTCATCTGACCCAGAACCCGGGCCAGCATCGGGCCGCCAACGGCGTCAATGCAGCCAGCCCAGGTTTCGGCCTCAAGTGGCCGTTTGACGGTTTCATTGACCTCGTCTCGCGGTACGATCTTGCTGGCGCCAATCGATTTCAGATAATCCCAGGTGCTTTCACGGCCGGTCACCGCGGCAACTTCATAGCCGAGATTGGCCAGAATTGCGGTCGCGACGGAACCGACACCGCCGGCAGCGCCGGTGACCAGAACTGGTCCGTGGTCCGGCTTCAATCCGTGATCCTCAAGCGCCATGATCGCCAGCATGGCCGTGAATCCGGCAGTTCCGATTGCCATGGCATTTCTGGTGCTCAGCCCTTCGGGAAGCGGTACCAGCCATTCACCCTTGACGCTGGCTTTTTGGGAATAACCGCCCCACCAGGCCTCGCCCACACGCCAGCCAGTGAGAACAACCTTGTCACCTGGCTTGTACCAGTCGTCGGTGCTTTCCTCGACCGTTCCAGCGAAGTCGATCCCAGGAACATGCGGGTAGTTGCGCACGAGACCGCCGCCCGGGCCCAGGCACAGCCCGTCCTTGTAGTTGAGTGTTGAATATTCGACAGCGACGACCACGTCGGCAATTGGAAGGCGGGCTTCGTCGATTTCCTGGATTGCGGCATGGGTCTTGCCGTCGTCGTCCTTGTCCACGATGAGTGCTTTGAAGGTCATATTGAAATTACCCTGCTAACTGGTTTCATTTGCAATTGTCCTGGCCTCCTGGCGCAGTACATATTTCTGGATCTTGCCGGTTGCCGTCTTTGGCAACTCGGTGAAGACGATTTTCTTGGGCCGCTTGAAACCGGCCATATGTTCTCTGCAGAACGCTATCAGGCTTTCTTCGGTTGCGCTGCTGCCTTCCTTCAGTTCGACGAAAGCGCAGGGTACCTCGCCCCACTTGTCGTCCGGCTTAGCAACCACGGCCGCCATCACCACGTCAGGGTGCTGATGCAATACGCCTTCCACTTCCACGGAAGAAATGTTCTCGCCGCCGGAAATGATGACATCCTTCAGTCTGTCTTTTATCTGAACGTAACCGTTGGGATGGCGGACAGCGGCATCTCCGGACTTGAAGTAACCCTCTGACAGAGCCTCCTGCGTGGACCTGGGACTTTTGTAATAACCTTTCATCACGGTGTTGCCGCGAATGACTATTTCGCCCTGGGTGGACCCATCCCAGGGGACTGGGCTGCCACTTTCCCGGTTGACGACATCGAAGTCTTCAGTCATCGGGAAGCCGACACCTTGCCAGGACTGCAATTCTGCCTGTTCGGCAGATGTGAGATCGTTCCATTCCTCTCGCCACAAGCATTGCGACACGTGGCCGTAGGTTTCGGTGAGACCATAGACCTGCATGACTTCGAAGCCGAGGGCCTTGGTTGCGGCCAGGATTGCTGCTGGTGGCGGTGCGCCAGCGGTCATGATTTTCACTTTGCCATTCAAGGGTGTCCTGTCTTCATCTGGCGTATTCACCAGCATGGACAAGACGATCGGAGCGCCGCCCAGATGGGTCACCCCGTGGTCTGAGATAAGCTTGAAGACATTGTTGCCAGTGACCTGACGTGTGCAAACGATCGTGGCCGCCATCAGCGTCATGGTCCAGGCATGACACCATCCGTTACAATGAAACATCGGCACAGTGTAGAGATAGACCGGATGGCGGGGCAGTTCCCAGGCTATCGGCGTGCCCATCGCCATGAGATATGCACCGCGATGGTGGTAGACAACGCCTTTCGGGCGACCAGATGTCCCGGACGTGTAATTCAGGGCAAGCGCCTGCCACTCGTCATCTGGTCCTTGCCAGCAAAAGTCAGGATCTCCGTTCTCTATCACGGCCTCATAGGTCTGCGCGCCGATCAAATCTCCGCCCGGCCCGTCGGCATCCTTGATGTTGATGACCGGCAAAGTATTGCCGTTCAGCTCAAGAGCTTTGCTGACGACACCGGAAAACGCAGTGTCCGCAATTACCAGCCTGGCATCGCTGTGATCGAGAATATAGGCAACCGTTTCCGGCTCCAGGCGCGTGTTGATCGTATTAAGCACTGCGCCGGTCAAGGGAACGGCGTAGTGCAACTCAAACAGCTCCGGGGTATTGGCCGCCATGACGGAAACGGTATCGCCAAGGCCAATTCCCCTGGCCTTGAGACCGGAGGCCAGTCGTTTGACCCGGTCGAGAACTTCAGACCAGGTGTATTTCCTGTCTTCGTAAATAACCGCGGTGCGGTCAGGAAAAATTGCCGCTGTCCTTTCCAGAAAGCTGAGTGGCGAGAGCGGCACGTGATTGGCGGTTTGTTTGGAAAATGCCTCGTAATTCTCCTTCATGGTCAGCCGCCCTGGTTGGTGAACGAGGTTTCCCACACTGTTGCAGCCCGCATGCCATGTGGAGTGTCAACCTGAACCTTGGTGCCATCATCCCAATGGGTCATGCGCACCATGCCGATTGCAACATTCGTGCGGTAGTCCGGTGAATAGGCAGCGGAACTGATGGTACCGACCTGCCGTCCGCCACCGAAGATTGGCCACAGTTCATCGCAAGGGGGGACCGGGTCTCCATCGATAGCAATGCTGCGGATCTGCCTGACCGGACCCTCAACAGCTACCCGGAGCAGTGCATCGCGCCCGACGCAGCCGATTGCAGCCTGTGTCTGACAGAACCTGCCTAGTCCGCATTCGTGCGGGGTGTTGTTGCGGGTCATGTCGTTACCATACGAAAGCAATTGACCCTCGATCCGTTCGATCAGATTGGGGCAGCCCGCACGAACGTCAAGGTCTTTACCGGCCTCCATGAACGCATCCCAGACAGGTTCGCCCAGATCTGAACCATCGACATAAAGTTCAAAGCCACCCTGTTTCGAATAACCGGACCGGGCCAAAACCAGCTTGCGGCCCGCGAACTCCACGTAATCATAGTGAAAGAAGCGGATTGAACGGATGCGTTCACCGAATACCCGGGCAACCAGGTCTTCCGCCCGTGGGCCCTGAATTGCAAGTGGCGAGACGTCTGGTTCGTCCACATCGACTTCAAGTCGAAACGCGTGCGCCAGTCCCTTGATCCAAAACAGCAGGTCACTATCGGCAACGGACACCCAGTATTTGTCCTCCGCCAGTTTGGTAGTGACCGGGTCGTTGAGCATACCGCCCGTTTCATCGACCATGGGCGTGTAGTAACACTGGCCTTCGGTCATTCCTGACAGATCTCGCGGTGTCAGCATCTGGGCAAGGCGGGCTGCATCCGGACCCCAAAGCTCAACTTGCCTTTCGCAAGCAACGTCCCACACCTGAACTTTTGATTTCAGATGTCGGTAATCCTCTTCGACGGTTTCAAAAACCGTCGGCAACAGCATGTGGTTATAGACGGTGTACGCCTTTACGCCAGCTGCCTGCACTCTCCGGGTGAACGGAGACTTCCGAGTGCGCCGGGAGATTGAGAGTGACGGGAACTGCATGCAGCCTCCTTATGCCGCCTGTTCAGCAGGTGGCCCGGACCAGTCGATTTGACAGATCTCGGCGCTGCGGCCGTCGAAATCCCACACCCGGCCATATGCCCGGACGCGTCCCTGGGTTGCCGTGGCAACCGTGATATCAGGTCCCATCCAGTATTCGGTGTTCGTGACAACGATGTCTTCATCCGGGTTGCCGCCGCGCACCGGTTCAACTTCCCCCTTGATGGCCTTGCCAACGATGAGGCGGCGTTTCTTACCTTCGTTGGTATAGGAAACCGGTGCTCGCTCAGCGCCCAGGAACTCACTCACAAGGACCTTGAAAAGACCCGTTGTGCCTTTTGCCTCACCGGAAAAAATTTTCAGGAGACCTTCATAGGCTGCGTCGCTAGCCCGGTCGTCGATATAGGCTGCGGCCTTCCAGTTGCCGCGTGCCATCAGGCCCGGGATTTCCAGAACAAGGCCGACGTTCAGGCCGGAGAGGTCCTCGCCCTCATAGTGACCTTCGTCGACCCGCACACCTGCCCAGGCCTGGCAATAGCCTTCGGTTGGCGCATGCTTTCCCAGGGACACAACGCAGGGACAAAAGACCGTGCAGTTGCAGTTCAATATGAGTTCACCTCGGATGGCCCATCCAGTCATTCATTCCTCCCTGTATTTTTATGTCATGAGCGGCAGGGCGAAAACGGTCGCTCCTGCAATCAAAAGGAAAACACCCAGCGGAGTGCTGATTTTTGTGCCGATTTGCGGAAGTTTTTCCAGCGTCATCAGCACCATGGCGAGCCCCATGAAAAGAAGGTTCATGGTGCCGGCAACAAAGGCCAGGAGCATCAGGGCCCAGCAGCAGCCAAGGCAAACAGCACCAAGTCTGAACCCGAGCCTGATCGCGCCGGGTAAACCCGGCTGCCAATGTGAAAAGAAGAAAGTCATCGGGTTCTGGCAGGCAGAAAGACACGCGTTTTTCAGGCTGGTGAACTGGTATAACCCGGCGATGATCAGGAGAGAGCCGTTAAGGATCCCGGACGTCGATTGTCCGAACAGATTAAGCAGTCCGAGTGATGCGAGCCTGATCTGAAGAAGCGCTGCAAAAACCGAAAAGCCGATCCAGACCGCCATATAGCCCGCAACAACGAGTGTCAGCGACAGGCCGCTGGCCGCCTCTGTATGGGTAAGATCGGAATAGGTTCGAAAGGCTGGAAAAGCCGTTGGGGCCATCATTGCCAGCGTCATGAGCGACCACATGAAAAGCGCGGGCAGGAAACCGGCATCGGCAGCAGTGCCTGAACACAGCCACAGCAGGTAGGCTGGACCGAAATCCTGCCAGCCAGCGGGAAGTTCGAACCGGGCCTGCATTGCAAACAGGATGCTCCAGGCTGCCAGCACGCTTGCGAAAAAGGTCAGCCACAAGAAACGGTGGTTTGGCAGCAGATGCGCGATGGTCCTCACCTAACCCTCCCCTGGCTACTTTCAGGTGTTCAAGCGGCTACGCTGCCCTTCGTATTTACTAATGTCAAACATTTAATTGTCCGACATTAGAATTTTGGTAATTGACCCCATTAGCCTGTGTGATTAGATTTGGGAAGATTTCAGCCCTTGACGCAGTCCGGAGTAAATTTTGGCGATCGAATTCAGCACGATTCAGAAAGAGGGCCTGTCGGTCCAGATTGCCAATGCCATCCGCAATGCCATTCTTGAAGGTCGGCTTGCCAGCGAAGAACGACTGCCGAGTGAAGCGGAGCTTTCAGAACGGTTTGGCGTCTCGCGCTCAACTGTTCGCGAAGCATTGAAGCGGCTTGCTGCGCAAAACCTGATCAGAAGTGAACGGGGATCATCCGGCGGTGCGTTTGTAAACCGCATGACCTGGTCGGAAGCACAGGACAATCTTGTAACTACCACCCGGTTGCTGATCGGGATGAACGACATTGCGTTTGAAGAAGCGATCGAGGCACGTTTTGCATTGGAAACCGCTGCGCTGCCTTTGGCGGCTGAAAACCGGACCGGCGAACACTTGCAGCAGTTACGAACAGAGATTGCCCGGCAAAGGGACGCTTTGACGAACGATGAAGACTTTTGCGCCTCCGACGTCAGCTTTCATTCCACGATTGCGTCTGCAACAGCCAATCCGCTGCTGACATTTCAACTCTCGGCAGCTTTCGAGGCCATGCAGCCGCTCATGAACATGCTCGTCTACCGCTTGCGCGACAGGGAACGGATTGCAGATATCCACGAAGCCCTTGCCTTGAGTCTGGAAGCGCAGAGCGGAGCGGAAGCCCTGTCACATCTGGATGCATTGTCTTCCTATACCCGCGAACTGGCGGCGCAACGCCGCAAACCGCTGGATCAATAGCGTTTTTCCAAAATTGATTTTCCAGGCCAATCCGTCTCGCTACATGGAAGGAACGGCGCATTTGTGCCTGTTTGCGTATTCCCGCAACCACGGCGTGCCAGGGCCAAACCCCAGGCAGGTAGTCCTACGCATTGATTGTTCTTCGTCTAAAGTATAATATAGACTAAAGTTGAATTTTGATTCGACGACACGACGGCGGCTTGCTCGCCGTGTATCGCAACCACGAAGGAGCGATTACATGAAATTCTGGAGCCTGACATTTGTTGCTCTGATGCTGGTGGGTGTTGCTGCGACCAAGGCCGCAAACCCCAGTCATACGCTGACTGACAGCACCACGTTCTCGGGTGTTCCGGTTACAACGCTGCACACACCTGCAACGCCCTGACAAAAGAACCAGACGGAAACTCGGATTTTGGTCTTCCCGTCTGGTTGGAATACGCAGCTGGCTCAATTGCTTAAACCTGAGAGATCAGGGTTTCGGACGACCCGACAGTGCTGCAGTCAGCCTGGCATCTTCAAGATACGGATCGTGTCCGAACCGAATGATGCCCTGGCGCTGGACCCAGACCGACTGGTGTGACACCACCGCCATCAACCCGCCCCTTGCCGGAAATGTTATTGTATCTCCGCGTGAAATCCGTCCTGAAACGCCTTCTTTTGGAAAAACCCGCGGTTCGATAATGTGATTGAGTACTTCGAACCCATCTACGATCCCGAACGCTGTTTTAGGCAGATAGGGATTGCAGTAGGTTTCGCTCTCGGGAATGTCTTCCAGATCAAACAGCGTCAATCTTTGTTCGCGCCTTAGCCGATAAGCATAGCGGCCGAGTGGGTTTTCATCAGAAGACGGCAGGTAGATGGAAAACTCATCCTTGAACTTGTCGAGCGAGCGGGGAGAGGCTTGGCGCCAGGGCAGGGCGTTCAACGGAACATCGGCGCCTTTGCGTCTCAAGTAGTAGCCCTGTGAAGCCACTTCATCAGGATTTGACTGAAGGCGTGGCAGAAGTTCCTTGCCAAGATACTCCCAGGACACCTGCCATGTCGGGTGAAACGTCACCGCTTCAATCGTGGTCGCCGTGTTCGTGAAATTGCGGTCCGGGCAATTGGCAAAGGCACGCCCCTCCTGAATGACCCGGCCGTTCTCCAAAAAGACATATTGGTTCTCGCCCTTGTTGATGAACAGTTGAAGCCTGGAGTATTGGTTGGGTATCCAGCGGATACGCTCCATTGCGTTGCTGACTTGTTCGATCCGCCGGTTAACGGGAATATTGAGGGCTCTCACGAGCGCGGGCGATACTTCTCCAGATAACTCCAATCCGTATCTGTGGCGTGCTTGTGCGACCGCGAAGGCCATACGCTTGTCGAAATGGTTGCTGCCCGAAGTCTCTGCCAGCAGGCCATCCTCGTATAGTCTTTGGCGCAAGACGAGAACCCGGTCATTCGTCGCGCCGGCTTTAAGGTCCTCTCCGGGTTCCAGAAAAGTGAATCCACCGGCGTCCTGAATTTCATGCAGATGTTTGAGATGAGTCTTGAGACGCCTGTAAGTGTCGTCCTGAGGTGCCCAATTTGCGAAAAAACCTTCCAGCGTGTCGGCTGCTGCCAGTCGTTGCAGCGCCTCAATGGCATCGATTGTGTTGTAAGGCATATAGGCGTCCGGGTAGAGAACCCGGGGAGAGACACGCCCTGCCCGCAGATCGTTTGCGAAATCCAGAAAATGTCCGGTGTAAAGCAATTCGACCCAGGCAACGTCTGACGGGTCGAGTTGTCCCTCAACAGACCGCGATGCGTTGGTCAGGACTTCATGAGGGTAGTCTTCGCTGCGCAACCCTTCCAAATGCGCCGCGACCATTTTGTCTGTCAATTGGCCGCTGCGAGACTTTCCGAGCCAGAGGATCTCCGCGTTTTCAGAGTTGTAAAAAGCGTTGATGTCTTTTCTTCGCTTTTCGACAATCAACGGCAGTCGATCAGGTTTGGCCAGCAGCCATCGCACATCGTCCAGTAAACCGTTGGCCTGCGAGGGGGCTGTCGCAGACAGTAGAAAAAACGCCAAAACGCCAACCAGCAAATTGGTGCCACGCCAGAGGTAGAACAGGCTGTAGGTCTGTGACCGCCCGTGGCGATTTGCACGATCGGCGTATCTTGTGGAGCGCCTCAAGAATTGCATCGTTTTTTTCATCCTCACTACTGGCCGTGGGACAGCCAATCAGATGCATCAAAGAATGCGGTGTTGCCGTCTTCTGCTCAAGCACGATAGTTTCCTGGTCCCGTCGGGGCAACAGCCGTGCGTTTGCCTGCGCAAAGTAAAGGCTGCATTGAAACCGCAACTGGCTTCATAGGTCTGGAAGTTTGAAACAAACTGATGCTAGGTTCGGTGCGCGTTTTTTGTTTCCCGCGCGCCCTGCTACCCCTCAGCAGCTCATCCAGGATGGAATTGCATGACATTATTGACGCGCGCTGGTTTCCTTGTCTTCTGCCTCCTTTTCTCTTCTTCGAATACCAGTGCCCAAACGCCCGAAGCACCCGCTTACGTGGGGTCGCAGACCTGTTCCGGTTGTCACGAAACGGAAGCTGCTGCCTGGCAAGGATCTCACCACGCAAAGGCCTGGATGGAACCGAGCGAAGCAAGTGTCGACGGTGATTTTGAGAACGCCGAATTCACACATCGCGGCCGGACGACCCGATTTTTCCATAATGAGAACGGCTACTTCATTGAAACCTCTGACATTCAAGATGGCCCAAAAACCTTCAAGGTCGTTGGTGTCGGCGGCGTAGCGCCGCTTCAGCAGTACTTGATTGAAACCGAACCCGGCCGGATGCAGTCGCTCGACGTTGCATGGGATCAGGAGAAGGGGAATTGGTACCACGTCTATCCGGATCAGGTCCTGAAGCCAGAGGATGGATTCCACTGGAGTGGTCCTTATAAGAACTGGAACGCACGCTGCGCGGAGTGCCACGCCACGGGTTTTGAAAAGAACTACAGCCCACGTACCCGAACCTATCAAAGCACGCAGGCCGAAATCGGTGTTGGCTGTGAGGCTTGTCATGGCCCGGGTGAGGCCCATGTCGCCTGGGCTGAAATGTCCGGTGCAGAGGCCGAAAGCCCGTTTCCCGGTCTGAGTGAACGTGGTCTGCTGGTCGAGTTCACCAAGGGTCTTCCGGAAACCGAAATCCAACAATGTGCAGGTTGTCATTCGCGCCGCGAACCGTTTCAGGATGGCAACCCCATGCCCGGAACGCCCTATCACGACAGCTACCGAATGGCTTTGTTGCGCAATGGTCTTTACCACGCAGACGGGCAAATCCTGGATGAAGTTTATGTCTACGGATCGTTTCTGCAGTCAAAGATGCATGAAAAGGGCGTCACCTGCACCAATTGCCATGAGCCGCATGGAGCAACGCTGCGCGCCGAGGGCAATGGTGTTTGCACACAATGCCATTCTCCCGCCAGCAATTCCGAATTCCCAAGTCTGACCGCCAAGCTCTATGACGATCCATCCCATCATTTTCATGAGACTGGATCAGAGGGCGCACAATGCGCTTCCTGTCACATGATCGAACGCACCTATATGGGGATCGACGGTCGCCGAGATCACTCTTTCAGGGTGCCGCGCCCGGATCTGTCAGCAAAAATCGGCACGCCCAATGCCTGCAACGATTGCCATGAGGATAAAACGGCAGCATGGGCGGCAGCGGAACTTGAAACCAGATTTCCCGATAGCGGACACCGCGGTCCGCATTTTGGAGTGACGTTTGACGCTGCAAGGAAGGGGACAAGTGGTCTTGGCAAGGATCTGCTGGCGATCGCAACACAGGAAAGTTTTCCGGCAATCGTGCGTGCTTCGGCCCTGGATCTTCTATCCACACAAGCGAACGCCGATCTTGCCAATCAGGCAGCACCTCTTCTGGATGACGATCATCCTCTGGTGCGGGCAGCCGCCATCAAACTGCAGGAAACGGTTCCTGAATCGGAAAGACTTGAACGGGTGTTGCGTGCGCTGGAAGACCCCGTCAAATCGGTCAGAGTTGAAGCAGCGCGCCAGTTGCTCGGACTGAGGCGGTCGCCGATACCGGAAAGTTCGATCGAAGCGACCCGCAAGGCCTCTCGCGAATGGCAGGCGACGCTGGCCGCAAAAGCGGACTTCCCCGAAACCCACATGGCAATCGGCGGCACAGCGCTGGTGCTCAGAAATCCGGCGGCAGCGATTTCGGCGTTCAGGGAAGTCACCAGGCTGGATCCGCAACTGGTGCAGGCCTGGAGCTTCCTGGTCCGTCTGCATCTGTCTCAGCGCGACCTGGCCGCCGCCGAGTTTACCCTTCAAAAGGGCCTGGCCGTGAACCCGGGTGATCCGAACCTTGAAGAGTTGAAACGGCAGTTTCCGGGTCGATAACAAGGGCTTTGGAAGGCAAGCTCTATCCTGGAATGTTCGCTGTCGCGCCGATGCAGATGTGGCTGTGGACACACCTGGGACGGATCAAACAATTTCCAAATTGTGTACTGATGACGCCGGAAGATGCTACTTTGACTGCACACGATTGATCACAGCCGCGAATGGGCTCAGCAAAAAAATGAGGGGGCGTGCGTGCACGCTCAACTTTGTTAAACAATTTAACTCTGGACTATTAGCAATGGATGTTCTGAGTATCTTTGCCCTGATTGTTCTGCTCGTACTAGCGTTAGCAATCGTGGGTATTTGGGTTTTTCTGGCTATTTGGCCCGGCAAAATTGCTCATAGACGAAATCACCCACGCGCTGAAGCGGTCACGGTTTGCGGTTATTGGGGCGCGCTTACAGTTGGAATTCTCATGCCCCTGGCCTTCATCTGGGCCTTTGCTGATGGCAAGGAAAACGACACGGCTGAAGCTGAGGAGACGACATAATGATCGCCTTTCTCACAATTTGCTACTGCGCGGTTCTGTTTGGTCTGGTGAAGGCCGGCATCATTCGGCTCAACACATTCTGGAAAATCTCACCGCTACTCTGGCTGGTACTTCTGCTGATCGTCCTGTTTATTCCGATGCAGTGGGGCGCTCCGAGCGGGCCGGTTCGGTCCTATGCATCGGTGATTGAGATCGTTCCGAATGTCTCAGGTGAAGTGATCGAAGTTCCTGTCAGACCACTGGAACCGGTCGAAGAAGGGACGTTACTGTTCAAGATTGACCCGGTTCCGTTCCAGGCAATCGTCGATCAGAAAGAAGCCGCACTTGCGGAAGCGCGTCAGGCCGTTCCACAGCTGGAAGCCAGTTTGAAGGCTGCGACAGCGACAGTCAAAGAAGCAGAGGCATACCGGGATCGTGCAAAAGATGATTACGACCGCTATCGCACAGCAAATGAAAACGCAGTCACGGCAAATACGCAAAGCACACCATTCAGTGAAAGTGATGTTGAACAACGTCGGCTGACTTATCTGGCCAGTGAAGCTTCCGTGGAGCGCGCCAGTGCAACAGAAGAGCAAGCTCGACTTGCATTCAGATCTGAAATCAACGGTGTAAACACGACTGTAGCGCGCCTGGAAGCTGATCTGGAGAAAGCGAACTACGACCTGGAGCAAACCGCTGTACTCGCGCCCTCCGACGGCATGGTTCTGGCGCTGACCTTGCGACCCGGTCAGAGGGTCAGCAATCTTCCTCTGAGGTCGTGGATGGCGTTTGCGCCAACCTCGAACAACAGGGTCGTCGTCGCGATACCGCAGACAAGAGCGCGTTTTGTCGAACCTGGACAGGCCGCTGAAATCACTTTCGCTTACCAACCTGGGCAGGTGTACACGGCGACTGTCGATTCGACGATATCGATCAATGTGGACGGACAGCTGCCTCCGAACGGATTGTTGCCCTCCCTTGCGCCGCTCCACGGTGTCAATGAGGACATGGGGGTCATCCTGCGCATAGAGGACATGCCAATTGAAACCATCAAGCCAATCGGTGGTGCGGGCGGGAGCGCTGCAATCTACACGGAAAGCGTTCAGGCAACGCATCTCATCCGGAAAATAATGATCCGGATGGACGCTTGGCTTAACTATGTTAGACCTAATTGAAAGTTGAGACTGGTAGGGGCAATTGGCGATGACAAGCGCGAAACTCAAATTCCTAGCGACAACGCTATCTGCGGCTGTTCTTGGTGGTACCGCGCTCGCGGCGGATCTCCCAGTGGAGCAAACGCCGGTCTTTGAGCCGGTCGAGCAGGTTTCTCCCTGGGCATTCGAGTTAGGCGGATACGCATTCATTCCAGTCTCGGTGGAAGGAACGTCCACGGTCGATGGTGGTGCCGTGAACCTCGATCTAGGCCCGCAGGAAATCTTTGACCTGCTTCAGTTCGCCATTTCGGGGCGCGGTGAAGCCTGGCGAAAACGAGACATCAACGATGGCAGCGCATTCGGCTTCATGGTCGATGCGCAATATGTCAATCTCGGGCTGTCCAATCAGAACATCGGCCCGAGGAGCGGAGGCACGGTCAAGGCTGATATTCGGCAAGGTATAATCGATTCCATGGTTGGGTATCGGTTTCCCTCGCTTTTGACCGGATCTGGACCCGATCAACGCATTGAGTTCGATGTGATGGCGGGCGCACGCTACAATTATCTGCGCCAGAAAATTCAGGTGACGCCGGGCCTTCCCGCACCTTTTACTGCAGATCTTGGCGGCGACAAACATTGGGTGTCTCCGGTGATAGGCGCGCGCGCCAACTTCATTTTCAATGACAAGTGGAACCTTGTGGTTCGCGGCGACATGTCCGGCTTTGGCGTTTCAGGTGAAGATCTATCCTGGTCGCTCAATGGGATTGCCGGGTACAGGTTTACGGAAAAGGCCACGATGCGTTTCGGATACCGGGTCTATGACATCGATTATTCCGACGGCACGGGAAGTGATGAATTTGGCTATGATGTCACGCAGCACGGGCCGTATCTGGGGCTGAGCTACAGATTCTAGTGCCGCAACGGTCCAAATAAGTATGCCAAAATAGCAGTACGACGTTCTCGAGCAAGATCTCAGGCAACGACCAACTGCTGCCCCAATTGCAGCCCATAATCACTGACAAATTGGGCTCGGCATGCGCTTGCCTATAAAAGTTGCCCCGGGCTCCTGATCAAACGAGCCGCGACCGCGAATCGGTATGGCGATTTAATTCGGCCACTCGAAAACTCGTTCCGTTTGCTGAAAACATATTCGGTAAAATCAACAACTTGTGCCGAATCGATTTATTCTTTCGTCCAAGAATTCTCTTGAAAACATTAAAAATAACCCGAACCCGAAAGATTGAATTGCCTCGGCGCGCGAGCACCCCATGTAAGATATAGGGGTCGATTCCGCGGGGTCGCCTAGAGATGGAAGTTGGATAATGGAGATCTACACACGTTTCGCCGAGGATTACCGAAATAACAACCTGGAAGAAATTTCGATCCAGGACTACCTGCTGGGATGCAGGGATGACCCACTGATGCGCGCTTCTGCGGCCGAACGAATGATGGCCGCAATCGGAGAGCCGGAAATCATCGATACGAGCCAGGACCAACGTCTTGGCCGGATATTCATGAACCGGACGATCAAGCGTTACGCTCCTTTCAAAAATCTTTTCGGAATGGAAACAACCGTCGAGCGTATCGTCGGCTTCTTCCGCCATGCGAGCCAGGGACTGGAGGAGCGCAAGCAGATACTCTACCTGCTCGGCCCGGTCGGCGGTGGCAAGTCCAGCATCGCCGAAATCCTCAAGCAATTGATGGAACAGGAACCCATCTATGCGCTCAAGGCGGGTAACGAAATCAGCCCCATATATGAGTCCCCGCTCGGGCTGTTCGATCCTGACCGGATGGGTGACTTGCTTGAAGACAAATACAATGTCCCCAGACGTCTGCTGTCGGGTCTGATTTCGCCTTGGGCGTCAAAGCGTCTTGATGAATTTGAAGGCGATATCTCGAAGTTCTCTATCGTCAAACTCACGCCGTCCCGACTTCGGCAGATAGGCGTGACCAAGACCGAACCCGGTGACGAGAACAACCAGGACGTTTCCGCGCTGGTCGGCAAGCTCGACATTCGCAAGTTGGAGGACTTCTCCCAGAACGATCCTGATGCCTACAGCTTTTCCGGCGCGCTCAATCGGACCACGCAGGGTCTGATGGAGTTCGTTGAAATGTTCAAGGCACCGATCAAGGTGCTGCATCCCTTGCTGACGGCGACCCAGGAAGGCTCTTATGTCGGCACCGAGAATATCGGCGCGCTTCCCTATCAGGGTCTCATTCTGGCCCATTCAAATGAATCGGAGTGGCACCAGTTCAAGAACAACAAGAACAACGAAGCTTTCCTTGACCGTATCAGCGTCGTGAAAGTGCCTTATTGCCTGCGAAGTTCCGGCGAGGCTGAAATCTACGAGAAACTTCTGAGCCAGAGCGCGCTCGCCAACGCCCCCTGCGCTCCGGAGACGTTGCCGCTGCTGGCGCGCTTCAGCGTGCTGACCAGGCTGCATGAGCACGAAAATTCGACGCTCTATTCAAAGCTCCGGGTTTATGACGGCGACATGCTGAAAGATGCTGATCCGAAAGCAAAATCGCTGCAGGAATACCGCGATGCGGCTGGTGTTGACGAAGGCATGACCGGTATCTCCACACGGTTTGCCTTCAAAGTGCTTTCCGAAACGTTCAACCACGACACGGAAGAAGTATCAGCGGATCCCGTTCACTTGATGTATGTGCTTGAGCAGGCACTCAGACGTGAGCAGTTCGACGGGGAAACCGAAGCCAGGTATCTGGACTTCCTCAAGACGGAACTTGCGCCGCATTACGCGGAGTTCATCGGCAACGAAATCCAGAAGGCCTATCTGGAATCCTATACCGACTACGGCCAGAACCTGTTTGATCGTTACATCGCCTATGCTGATGCCTGGATCGAAGAACAGGATTACAAGGATCCGGACACCGGGCAGATCTTCGACAGGGACGTTCTGGAAAAGGAACTCGAGAAGATCGAAAAACCGGCTGGCGTGGCCAATCCCAAGGATTTCCGCAACGAGGTGGTGAAGTTCGTGCTTCGCGCCCGTGCTGAAAACCACGGCCAGAACCCTGACTGGCGCCGATACGAGAAGCTGCGTCAGGTCATCGAGAAGCGCATGTTCGGCAAGGTTGAAGAATTGTTGCCGGTGATCAGCTTCGGTGCCAAGCGGGACAAGAAAACCGATGCCAAGCACCATGAATTCGTCGAGCGCATGACGGGACACGGCTATACGAAACGTCAGGTGAGGCGGCTGGTCGAGTGGTACATGCGTGTGAACAAGGCCGGGTAATCCCGTTGGAGACTGAATGAACAATGGCTCATTTCGTCGACCGCCGACTGAATCCGAAAGACAAGAGCTTGAGCAATCGACGCCGGTTTCTCAAGCGCGTGCGCTCGCAGATAAAAAAGGCGGTCGAAGATGCCGTAAGAGAACGCGGCATCGCCGACGTTGACCGTGCCAAGAACGTTACTGTTCCAACCGAAGGCGTTGCTGAACATACGTTTAAGCAAGCCTCGGACGAGGGGTGGCGGGAACGGGTTTTTACCGGCAACAAAACCTTTCAGGCTGGAGACAAGGTTGAAAAGCCACCAAGTGGCGGTGCAGGTGGCGCCGGCCGGGAAGGGTCTCCTGACGGAGAAGGAGAAGACGATTTCCTGTTCGCGCTCACGCGTGAGGAGTTCCTCGATTTCTTTTTCGAAGACCTGGAACTGCCCGATCTGGTCAAGCAGAGCCTGAAGGAAATCACCAAGACGCATCCCCGCCGCGCCGGCTATTCCACTTCCGGTGCACCTGCCAATATCAACGTGGCGCGTACCATGCGCAATGCGTTTGGACGAAGGATCGGATTGCGGCGCCCAAAGGAGAAAGAAACAGACGAACTGCTCGAGAGGATAACGTTGCTGGAGCAGATTTCGGTCCCCACCAGGGAGCAGCAGGAAGAGCTGATTGCCTTGCGCGCCAAGCACGACAAACTTCTCCGTCGGCGAAAAGTGATTGCCTACATCGATCCCCTGGACGTTCGCTACAACAATTTTGAACAGCAACCGGAGCCGAACGCAAACGCGGTGATGTTTTGTCTGATGGACGTTTCAGCCTCAATGGGTGCGCGTGAAAAGGACCTGGCAAAGCGCTTCTTCATGCTTCTGCACCTGTTCCTGAACCGCCGTTATGAAAAAACGGATATCGTGTTCATCCGCCACACCCACGATGCCTCTGAAGTTGATGAGGAAACATTTTTCTATTCACCCCAGACCGGTGGCACGATGGTCAGCACGGCGCTCGTCATGATGAAGCAGGTCATTGACGAGCGCTATCCGCCATCGGAGTGGAATATCTATGCCGCTCAGGCTTCTGATGGTGAAAACTTCGGCGGAGACTCCTCCAAATGTGCGACGCTTCTAAATGAAGAGCTGATGAGGATATGCCAGTATTTTGCTTACGTCGAGATCGTTGGCGAGGATGAAGCCCAACTGATCAACAGTGAGGCAAGTGGCATGGAACTCTGGCAATCCTACCGCCAAGTGTCTGATATCTGGCCAAATTTTGCACAAAAAAGAGTCGCCAGGATTTCCGATATCTATCCGGTTTTCCGCGAATTGTTTGCTCGGGATCCTGTAGGTAAGAGCCATGGTTAAACGTGCCCAGACGTCAAAATCCTCTCCGTTGTTCACTCAGGCAGACTGGGACTTCGATACGCTGCGGCGGACATTTGACGCGATCGAAGACGTGGCGCGGACTGACCTGGACCTGGAGGTTTATCCCAACCAGATCGAGATCATTTCGTCAGAGCAGATGCTCGACGCCTATTCCTCCATCGGCATGCCGCTGATGTATCATCACTGGTCATTCGGGAAGCATTTTCTCGGCCACGAACGGCTCTATCGCAAGGGCGCGCGCGGTCTGGCCTATGAGATCGTTATAAACTCCGATCCGTGCATCAGCTACTGTCTTGAGGAAAACACCATGCCGCTCCAGGCTTTGGTCATGGCGCACGCTGCGTTCGGCCACAATCACTTCTTCAAATCCAATCATCTGTTTGAGCAATGGACAGACGCCGAAGGTATATTGGACTACCTGGAATATGCGCGCCGCTACATCGCTGGCTGCGAGGAAGTGCACGGTGTTGGTGACGTTGAGACCATACTGGACGCTGCCCACGCCCTGATGCCCTTTGGTGTTTTCCGGCATCGCCGCCCGCGCCAGCTTTCGCTGCAGGAAGCAGAAGAACAACGGTTGGAGCGTCTCGCTGCCGCAGAAGAGAACGTCTATTATCTCTGGAGAACTATCCCGAACCGCACAGGCAGTGAACGCGAAAGAGACGCGGCATTGCAGGAACGCAAACGGGAAATGCAGCTTCCGGAAGAGAACCTGCTCTATTTTCTTGAGCAATACAGCCCCATTCTCCAGTCATGGCAACGCGAAATTCTGAGGATTGTCCGAAACGTCGGCCAATATTTCTATCCGCAGAAGCAAACAAAGGTCATGAACGAGGGCTGCGCCTGCTTTGTTCATTATTATATTTTGAACACGCTATATGCCCAGGGCCAGCTGACTGATGGTGCGATGCTGGAAATACTACACAGTCATACCAATGTGCTGACCCAACCGGACTTCGATGATCCGCGGTTCAGCGGTATCAACCCTTATGCGCTGGGGTTCGCCATGATGCAGGACATTCGCCGCATCTGCGAGGAACCGGAAGAGGAAGACCGGGAATGGTTTCCTGACATTGCGGGCAAAGGTGACTGGCGAAACGTTTTGAAACATGCCTGGGCCAACTACCGCGATGAGAGCTTTATCCAGCAATTTCTCTCGCCGACGGTCATGAGACGGTTCCGGATGTTTGCCATATCCGATGAGTCCAGCGATTCATTTTGCACAGTGACAGGGATCCACAACACGCAAGGCTACCGTCATTTGCGGGATGTGCTGGCCCGTGACCACGATATCTCAACCCAGGAACCAGACATTCAGATCGTTGATGCAGACCTTCTGGGTGACCGCTGCCTGCATTTGAGAACAGTACGGCGCAATGGCATTCCACTCGATACGGCCAGCAAGGAGGCGACCCTCAAATATGTCGAGCGGCTCTGGGGCTACAAGGTTGAAATCGCAGAAGCGAATTCAACCAGTTGATCTTTTGGCTTCACACAAAGTTTTCCAGTTCCCTGCCCGCATGTTCGTGTCTCCTGGGGCAGGATGCACTCAGACGGCTGACCGTGTGCACACGGCAATGCTGTAGACCGATGTCGTTGCCGTGATGAAAATCCTGTTGCCCCTTGGCCCACCAAAGCAAAGGTTGGCGACTGTCTCGGGGACCAGGATCTTGCCAAGCCTGGTTCCGTCCGGGTGGAAGCAATGGATGCCGTCGGCCGCGGAGCTCCAAAGGTTTCCATCAGCGTCCACGCGCATTCCATCCGGTAGTCCCTTGTCGATGCTCGCAAAAACGCGGTCTCTTCTGATGTGACCTTCTTCGTCGAGATCGAAGGCCCGAATGACGGATGGAACCTCTGCATTGTGACTGGAACCGGATTCAGCGACATAAAGCGTCCGTTCATCCGGTGAAAAGGCGAGTCCGTTCGGCTGGACGAAATCAGTAATCATCGCCTCCAACTCACCGGTCTGCGGCTCGACGCGGAAGACATTGTGCGCCTCCTGCTCCGGCTCGGCCTTATAGCCTTCATAGTCGGACAGAATGCCGTAAGTCGGATCTGTGAACCAGATCGCGCCATTTGACTGGACCACCACGTCATTTGGTGAGTTCAGCCGTTTGCCCTTGTAGCTGTCGGCGATCACCGTTCTTGACCCGTTCGGCTCAGTGCGGGTGACTGAGCGGGTGCCGTGCTGGCAGCTCACAAGGCGCCCTGCTCGGTCCGATGTGTTGCCGTTGATGTAGTCAGACGGCCGCCGGAAAACGCTCAGTTGGTCGTCGACCGTCAGGCGCATGATCCGCTCCGAGGGAATGTCGGAAAACAGCAGAAGTTGATGGTCGGCAAACCAGACGGGACCCTCGGTCCACTCAAAGCCCGTGGCAAGTTTGCGAAGCTGTGCACTGGGTTGGATCAGCGCACGAAAGCGTGGGTCTTCGATTTTGTAAATTGAATCAACGTGGATCATGCCGAACCCTTTCGACCGGATGCCGCAGCGACGATCGCGATAATGATGGTGCCGGTCAGGATCAGCCGAACACCTGCACCCAACCCGTAGGAGTTGAGCATTGAAACAACCAGGAACATCAGCAATGCACCGCCCCAAATGCCTGGAACATTGGAATTGCCGCCCGCAATGGAACAGCCGCCGATCACAACCACTGCGATCGAAATCAGGAGGTACTCCGTGCCCATGTTCAGAGCTGCTCCACCTGAAAAACTCGCCAGCAGATAACCGGTAAGGGAGGCAAGGACCGCCGAACCGATAAATGTTGCGGCTTTCACGGCTTCAACAGGAATGCCGCTCAGCCGTGCGGCCCTTGTGTTCTGCCCAACTGCAGAAAGCCAGCGGCCAAAAATGGAGCGCTGAAGAATAAACCAGCTTGCGACGGCGATCAGAAGACCCACAATGGTCAGATTGGGAATGCCTGCAAGTGAACCGGTTGTGAAATCGGCGAGCGCTTCTGGCGGTTTGATCCGCAGGCCCCGGTTCCACCAGATCGCCAGCGACTGATAGAGGAAGGACGCGGAAAGCGTGGCGATGATTGGTGGAATGCGCAGCAGACGGATGAGCAGGTAGTTGAACATACCTGCGGCAAGGCCAACAAAAAGCGCGATGCCAAGGCCTGGCAGGATCAGCGCTGTCGAACCATCCATGAATTTCAGGGATAAGGTTCCCGCCAACGTCATTGTCGCCGGTATCGACAGGTCGACATTGCCGGGTCCCATGGTGATGACGAACATCTGTCCGATCCCGACAATCGCCGAGAATGTGGCGAATGTCAGGGCTGCCGAAATAAGTTCGCTGCTGCCACTTCCCTCTGTCAGGGCGTAAGTAGCGCCAAAGGTGATGCCACTTGCTACAAAAGCCCAGAACCAGGGACGCTTCGGAAGTTGAAGGATGCTGGACGTCACGGGATTAGCCATTTTTCGCCTCCTTCCATCTGGAGCCATTGCGGGCAAAGATCAGTCGGACAGCAAGTACCAGGATGAGGATGGCGCCCTGGGCACCGATCTGCCAGTCCGGCGAAAGCCGCATGAAGGACAGGAAACTGCCTGCAAGTGAAAGCGTCAGGGCCCCGATAACGGCACCGACCGGGGAGACTTTTCCGCCAACAAATTCACCGCCGCCGAGGATGACACCAGCAATTGAAAGCAGTGTGTAGCGCAGTGCAATGTTGGCGTCTGCCGAAGTGGTCAGGCCGACGAGGCACATGCCTGAAAGCACGCCGAAGAATCCCGCCAGCGCATAGGCGCCCGCCTTGAGTTTGATCACCGACCACCCCGCTCGCACGACTGCCTGCGTGTTACCGCCCACCGCGCGCAAAAGCGTGCCTGTTGCGGACCGCATGATCAGAATATGTGTAAATCCGGCTATCAGGACACAGGCAACCACTGCCATTGGAACAAATGGCGGTTTCACTGTCATGAGTGTCCGGATCCAGCCGGGTGATGCGCCGCCGGGTGAGGGCAATAGCAGCACCGCAAGTCCGGCCCACACAAAGGACATGCCGAGCGTGACAACGATTGCCGGCAACTGGCGTGCGTGTATGAGCGCGCCCATGGCCGCGTAAACCATGATCGAGGCAAGTAGAATGGCTGCGCCCAGAAGCGGGGTTTCATTGACAAAGGTCGCGGTGACGCAGGCAACGAAACTGACGAAGGTGCCAATCGACAGATCGATGTCATTGACCATGATGATCATCATCTGCGCAATGGTTGCCAGGGCGATAGGCACGGCCAGATTGAATAGAAGATTCAGGCCGAAATAGCTCATTGCCCGGGGTTGGAGATAAAAAACAGCCGCTAGCAGAACGGCGAGAGAAAGTACCGGCAGAAGGATCCTGTATTTGCCGATCATGAGGCCTCCTCGTGCATCTCGAACGATGCTGCAAGGATGTTTTCCTCGGTAATGTCCTCCCCAATCAGTTCGGCAGAGATCTGGCCGTTGCGGAAAACAAATGCGCGGTCGCACTGAACGACTTCATCCGTTTCGGTGGAGTACCATAGAAAAGTGCGCCCGGCCTCCGCTTCCCGCCGGATCATGTCATAGGCTTCCTGCTTGGTTCCGACATCAACGCCGCGCATCGGATCGTCCATCACGACAATCGGGGCGGAGGACGCGAGTGACCTTGCAAAAAGCACCTTCTGTTGGTTGCCGCCCGAGAGCGACAGGATGGGGTTGTTCATGTTTTCCGTTCTGATGCCGATTTTCTGTTTCCAGTCCTGGGCGAGTGTGTCTTCGGCCTTCTGGTCGACAAGTCCACGGCGCAACAAGCTGGGAAGGTGGGTCAGGGTCAGGTTCTGCAGAATGGACCAGAGCGGCATGATGCCGTCCCGCCCTCTGTCCCCCGCAACAAAGGCAACTTCGGGTGTCTTGGTGTGGTGAATGCCTGCGGATCGGGACACGAAATAGCGGGCTAGCGCCTCAGCTTGTCCATGTCCGGCCAGACCCGCGAGTCCAACAATTTCTCCACGACGTGCAGAGAGCCCTTCAGGCGTATTGAGGACTTCCTCGCCGATGCGATCCTCACGTGACGTTTGTGATCGGGCTTCTGCTTTGGTGCTTGCGACATGCCCCATGGCATCGATCAGGCCTTGCTGGGTGAAATCGCTGGTAGGACGGCTATCGATGATCTTGCCGTCTTTCATGACATCGATGCGGGTCGCCACATCGAACACTTCACCGAGCATATGTGAGATAAAGATGACTGCGCCTCCAGAGGCGCAGAATTTGCGGACGTGATCCAGCAATTGCCTTGCAACTGCGGCATCCAGCGAAGAAGTGGGTTCGTCAAGGATGACCAACCGGGCCGGGATGCTGCCTTCAGCAAAACCAGCTGCGATTTCCACCATTTGTCGTTCGGCAATCGAGAGGTCCCCGACGATCATGCCAGGTTCAATGCCATGGCCCGGGAAGACCTGATCCAGCGCCTTTGCTATTCGCTTTCTAGCTGTCTTGCGCCATCCGAAGCCCTTGAGGTCGCGATGGGGAACGCGGATTGTTTCTTCAATTGTGAGATTGGGGCAAAGGGAGAGTTCCTGAAACACGCTTCTGATGCCGCACGCACGTGCGACGGCTGCGCCGTTTCCCTTGCTGCCATCGGCAAGCGTGTATTGAACGCTGCCACCTGTCGGTGTGAGGCCGCCGTTGATGACGTTGACTGCCGTTGATTTTCCTGCCCCGTTGTGACCGATGAGCCCGACGCATTCGCCCGGGCTGATGGTCAGACTAACCCCATCGAGCGCGCGCACAGCGCCAAACGCCATGCGCGCGTCCAAGAGGGCAACCAAAGGGATGGCCGGAGGAGAACTTCCGGCTGTGGTTGCCAGTTGCAAGAGTGCTGCTCCCTTAGTTCGCGGCCGAGATTACAGCTTTGGCATCGTCCAGGCTGTATTCAACATTCGCGACGGAACCTTCAGGCGTTGCAGCGAGTGTGGCGTCGAGCGTGTCCTGGGTAACTTTCAGGAATGGCACAGTCAGGTCCTTCGGAACGTCCGCTCCGTCAAGAACCTGCTGAGCAACCCAAAAGGCCAGCGTGCCAACACCTGGCGCGATTGACAGAGAAAGGGTCTCGTAGCCGTTGGCATCACGGGACTCTGCCCACCACTTCATTTCGTCCTGACGGTTGCCCATGACGATGATTGGAACATCGCGTCCGGCAGCCTTGATGGCCTGTGCGGCACCATAGCCGTCCCCGCCCTGGGTTACGACGCCGACGATTTCAGGAAGGCTTGGCAGGATGCCGGCAACGGCCTTTTGGGCAACGTCCTGTGCCCAGTCACCATGAACGGATCCCACGATCTTGAAGTTTGAAAATTCCTGCGCGCCCTGTTCGATGCCTGCATGAATTTCATCGTCAACGAAAACCCCGGCTAGACCGCGGATTTCGAGAAGATTGCCACCATCAGGAAGACGCGTAGACAGATATTCGACCTGTTGACGGCCCATTTCCTTGAAGTCGACAGCAATTCGCCATGCGCAAGGTTCGGTGACGATGCCGTCAAACGAAACAACAATAATGCCTGCGTCGCATGCTTCTTTGACCGCTCCGTTGAGTGCCGTTGGTGAAGCAGCGTTCAGGACGATGGCGTCGTATCCTTGAAGGATCATGTTCTGGATCTGAGCGGCTTGTTCGGTCGCCTGGTTTTCAGATGTGGTAAAGGCATCCGCGGCGGCGACTGCGCCGCTTTCTACAGCTTCGCCACCAACTTTTTCCCAACTGGTGAGCATGGCTTGGCGCCATGAGTTGCCGGCATAGTTGTTGGAAAGGGCTATCCGTTTGTCCGCCGTGTCCGCGACCGCGAAACCTGGAAGCGTTACAGAGACAAGCGCTACGGCTGCCAAGAGTTTTGCTTTGGTATTCATATTTCCTCCCTGGCGCGCATTGGCGCCCATTGATGAAAGACACAGTTCCCCTGGCTGCATCTGGGCTAAAGAGTGTGAGGAGGGCCAAGATGTGTAAAGCCGGATGCATGCAACACAGTTGCGGGTTCCCGCAACTGTGTTGCATCTGATCGCCTTCTGGGTAGGTTGCGATGGCCAGTCCCCTGCCGCACACTAAGGGGAAGATGAGGGAGGAGCATGTCGGCTCATGCGGCAGGAAACTAAAAGCAGAAATGAGGCAGTGGAACCCAATCCATTGAACTCTCTTCTGCGTATTTCCAGCCATCTCGCGGGGCAGGTTGAAATACGAGCGGCATTGCGTTCAGTGAAGGCCGAAATCGAGAACCTTTTACCGATCGATCATCTCGATGTTTGCCTGGTTGACGACGACGTCATCTGGAACACCAGCTACGAAGTGGGGATACGCACCCGGTGGAGCTTGTCGCGATCACTTGTCGAGGTTTCGCCAATTCGCAGCATTCTCCATGGCGAGATTGACTACATGCTGAGCGGCAACGCGATGGAAGATCCACGGTATACTTATGAGGGTTCGCTGGCAGAGCCTATTATCAAGCACCAGCTTCGTAGCCGGGTTAACGTGGCCATGAAAGTGCTTGGGCGGACCATCGGCGCGCTCAATTGTTCTTCACGCCAGCCTGACCTCTACGATGAGCAGACGCTTCAGCGTGTGCAGCATATAGCGGATGTGCTCGCTCCCTATTTCTATTCCTTGCGGGCGATTGAAAAGGCTCAACAGGCTGCAATCGTGCGCGCGGAGGCGCAAGCGCGTGAAGAAGGTTTGCGCCAGGGTGCTCTGGAATTGACCAAGGCGCTTGAACAGGAACGCCAGCGGATCGGCATGGATTTGCATGATCAAACCCTGGCCGACCTGACTCGCATCATGCGCGATCTTGAAATGGCAGAAACTCCCAAGGACAAGGCTGCCGTCATCGGCGGTATCCAGGATTGCATCCAGGACCTCCGCAGCATCATCGACACTGCAGTTCCAACGCTTCTGGAAATGTTCGGGTTTGCCCATGCGCTCAGGATTCATCTGGAACGCGCGGTCGTAGACGCCGAAGGCATGAGCCTTATCGTTTCAGACGAGACGGATGGCCGAATTGATGCGATTGATCCGACAACCCGAATTGCGCTGTTTCGAATTGCACAGGAAGCGATCAACAATGCCGCACGACATGCGAAGGCTGATCGGATCTGTGTCATTGTCAATTTGAAAAACGCTCTGTTGAAGATGTCCATTGCAGACAATGGAGGTGGAAGTTCGAAGTCGGCGATTGGCAAAAACGGAAACAAGACCAACGGCAGGACAACTGGCGGAATGGCACATATGCGGACCCGCGCCAGGCTGATTGCTGCCGAATTTCGCGTTTCTAGAAGAGCCGGTACGCGGATTGAAGTGCGTCTGCCTCTACCTGACGAAGCCATTCTGGAGACCGCAACTGAAGATCTCGAGGAGCAGGACCAATGAAGTTGCTTCTGGTTGAGGACGACAAGTTTCATGCCGACTATCTGAAGAAGGCTGCCATGGAGGCTTTGCCAGAGGTGACTGAGATTCTGCATGCGCTTGATGGCCGCGAAGGGGAGAAACAAGCCCGCCGCCATTCCATTACTGCGGTCGTCATGGATCTTCAGATGAAGGAGCGGAACGGCATTGATGCTGCACGCACGATCTGGGCCGAACGACCACAGACCCGCATTCTTTTCTGGTCCAACTATTCAGACGAAGCATACTTGCGTGGTATTGCGCGCATCGTTCCGGACGAATCTTCCTATGGATATGTTCTGAAAACCGCAACACGGGAACGTCTTAACCTGGCCCTCAGAGCTGTGTTACTGGAGGCGCAAATTGTCGTGGACCAGCAGATTCACAAGGTTCAGCATCAAACGCGCACCCATGACACTCTGACAGACAGCGAATATGCAGTTCTGATCGATATGTCGCTTGGTCTTTCCGACAAGCTGATCGCAAAACGTCAGGGAATGTCGCTGCGCACGGTGCAGAACAGATTGCTGTCTCTATACGACAAGCTGGGTGTCGACAGCCTGGAAAGTTCACCAGACGACATTGCTATCAACAAGCGGACCCGCGCGATCACACGGGCCTTGAGCTTGCGTGCTATAAATACGGAAAGCCTGGAAAGCGCTGAACGCGACCTGCAGCGATGGCTGCACCGAAGCAGTTCATAATCAAGACCAATCAGAGCGTTTCATCAGGATTTTCGGTCGTTGGTTCCATGTAAGTTTGGGCCGTTTCCAGCTTTTCCTACATCAGCATTCTTTGCATACGTGACGAGATTTTCGTGCCCATTGATCAGCAAAGGACCAATCAGGGACATAATTGTATACACCTTTGCGTTCAATCTTGTATATTGACGTAAGTCTTACACTTCAAACTCAAAGGGCGTTGCTGTGACAACTGAATATGGCGGCAAGACCGTTTATGGAGCCAATATCGGAATCCTGATGCTGGAGACCAGGTTCCCACGTATTCCGGGCGACATCGGCAATGCATCTACCTGGCCATTTCCGGTTCAATACCGCGTCGTGCGGGAAGCGACACCGGATCTGGTCGTGCGTAATGATGCGCGCGCGCTTTTGCCGAAATTCGTCGATGCCGCCAAGGATCTGGTCGCAAGCGGTTGTGACGGGATCACAACCAACTGCGGTTTCCTGTCAATTTTGCAGGATCAGCTTGCAGAAGAAATTCAGGTTCCTGTCGCGACTTCGTCTCTCATGCAGGTTCCAATGGTGCAGTCAACGCTGCCACCCGGAAAACGCGTCGGTATCCTGACGATCTCAAAAGAAACGTTGACAGAAACTCATCTTGAGGCGGCAAACGTACCCCTGGATACGCCTATCGTTGGAACCGAGAGCGGCAAGGTGTTCACCAGGGACATTCTTGGTGATGCGGCTGAAATTGATTTTTCCGCGTGCCGCGAAGACATGCGCGCCGCCGCAAGGGAGTTGACCGAAAAGCACGAGGATATTGGTGCCATCGTCATGGAATGCACCAACATGACGCCCTATGCAGCCGACGTCCGCAAGATCACAGGTCTGCCTGTCTTTTCAATCTACAATTATCTGCTCTGGTTTCATCAGAGTCTGGAACCGGACCGTTTCCGAGACGGGCTTGACGATCCACGCTGGAGTTAAAATTCCCAACGACTAACAAAGCAATTGGCCGGACCAGTTCAGCTCGATACTCACATCAGTGGCTGGGAACATAGAGCTGGGAATAAGCCAGCCGAACAAGCTCGACAGTTTCGCCGCTACGCCGCTCAATATGGCCGCGGAGCACTGCCACCGCGGTGTCCGAGTCTCTGTTTTTGACGGCGTTTACAATTCTGCGATGGGCGGGGAGCAGCTTGTCGTCATCGCTGGGCTCGTTTTCCATCTGATCACGTATCTGTCGGATATTGATCAAACGCACATAGCGAATGCGCTCGTTCAAATTGTTCAGCAATCTGATCAGCTCGCCGTTTCCGGAAAGCGACGCCAAGCGAAGATGAAACTCCTCGTCCATGCGCAGGAGTTCGGTAAGGTCAGTACATGTGAAGTAGGTCTTTTCGAACGCGTCCAGATAACTGCAAAGATCGGAGATATCTTTGTCACTTGCATTCTCAACGCCGCGAATGACCCCTTCGGTCTCAACGGCGCATCGCGCCTGATAAAGCTCAAGAATTTTGTTCGGTTCAAGAGATCGGCAAAAGAAACCCTGGCCTTTTGCCAGTGTCAGAAAACCCTCTGCGACAAGCCGGTTGAGTGCTTCGCGTAACGGTGTCCGGCTGGCCCCGAGATGGGATGTCAGCGCGGATTCATTGATGCGCTCCCCCGGCTTGAAATCGAAGTTGATCGCCATATCGCGCAAAGTTTCATAGACGCGATCCACGCTGCTTAGACGTTTTGTCATTGCTGTCCTTTGGTGCAGATTTAATCAACCGTCCCCCCTGATAGATCAAAAAGTTCAATTTGTGAACATTTGCGCCTTCACATTTGACTACAGAGCTGTATACAATGTTGAGTGCAGCAGAAAATCTCACGTTGCATGCAGTGACGACACTCTTGGGGGACGCTTTGCAAAACACGATGAATGGCGCCGAAGCAATGGTGCGCTCGCTTGAAGCACATGGCGTGCGGCATATATTCGGGCTTTGCGGCGACACGACGCTGCCCTTCTACGATGCGATGCATAATCTCGACCATGACATAACCCATGTACTGACGCGGGACGAGCGGAGCGCGACCTACATGGCTGACGCCTATTCCCGGGTGACGGGGCGTGTCGGTGTTTGCGAAGGACCGTCTGGCGGCGGCGCCACATACATTTTGCCAGGCTTGATTGAGGCAAATGAAAGTTCCTACGCGGTTTTGGCCATCACCACTGATATTTCGGTTGGCTCCTACGGCAAGTATCCGCTGACGGAAGTTGATCAGGAAGCGCTGATGCGACCGTTGACGAAATTCAACACGGTCATCAAGCGCGCCGATCACATTCCGCGCATGGTGCGTCAGGCCTTCCGCGCCATGACGACCGGCCGATCCGGATCAGCCCACCTCGGATTACCGTATGACATTCAGTATGATGCCGTGCCCTCCGACGACATCTGGGGCGACGCCAAACACCATACCTATCCTGCCTATCGCGCCGCACCTGAACCCGGCGTTGTTGACGCGGCAGTTGAAGCCATCCTGACGGCAAAGTCACCGCTTATCGTTTGTGGAGGCGGGGTCGTTATTGCTGGGGCCATGGATGAACTTGAACGGTTTGCAAGCCGTCTTGATCTTGCCGTTGCCACATCCATCTCGGGCAAAGGGTCTTTGGCCGATACACATCCGTTGTCGCTCGGCGTCGTTGGCTCGAACGGCGGGACCGATGAAACCTGGGAAATGATGGAAGAAGCCGATCTGGTGATCTTCATGGGCTGCCGTGCAGGTTCCACTACAACGTCTCGTTGGGAAGCACCGAAGCCGGGTCAGAGGATTGTCCATTTTGACTGTGACCCGATGACGATCGGAGCGAACTACCCGACCGAGGTCGGGGTCGTGGCGGATCTGAAGCTGGCGTTGAAGGGTGTGAACGACTACCTGGACGCTCGTGAAGGCGATGTGCCCGCTTTTGGTGGTTCAGTCAAAGTGGCTGATATCAAGGAGCGAAAATTCACAAAGTTTCAGTCTTTGGCACAAAGTGACGCAGAACTGATTATTCCCGAACAGATCATAGAAACGCTCAACAGACACCTGCCTGATGATGCTGTCGTGGTTTCAGATCCCGGCACCAGTTGCCCCTATTACAACGCTTACTCGCAACAAAAACGTCCGGGCCGGCAATATATTACCAACCGTGCCCACGGTGCGCTGGGCTATTCACTGTCAGCGGCGTTGGGCGCCTGGTACGGTCGTCCTGAGAGCAAGGTTGTCGCCCTGATGGGTGACGGATCCTTTGCTTTCGCATGCGGCGAGTTGGAAACAGTCGTACGCAGCAATGCGCCGGTTACCTACATTGTATTTTCAAATTCAGCCTTTGGCTGGATCAAGGCAAGCCAATATGCCGATTGCGAAAAACGATATTACAATGTTGACTTCAACAGGACCAATCAGGCTGCGGTTGCAGAAGCGTTCGGACTGAAGTCCTGGCGGGTGGAAAAGGTTGAAGATATGGACAAGGTCATGGCAGAAGCCCTTGCTTATGACGGGCCAACCTTGATCGATGTCATTTGTCAGCCTCTTGAAGAAGCGGCAGCCCCCGTGCGGCGTTGGATGGGATAATGGCATGAGCGGAGGAAATACCAGTCACGTCGTCGTCATTGGAGCCGGAATCGTCGGAGTATCTTCCGCGATCTGGCTGCGGCGGGCTGGTGTTGAGGTCACGATTGTCGATCGCGTTGAACCAGGCGGGCCGACCTCAACGTCCTACGGTAATGCCGGGGTGCTTGCTTCTTGTTCCGTTGCTCCAGTGACTTCACCGGGAATGGTCCAGAAAAGTCCCAAGATGCTTTTGGATCCCAATTTCCCGCTGTTCCTGCGTTGGTCATATCTGCCGCGGCTGACGCCCTGGCTGTTGAAGTATCTGTCTCATGCCAATGACGGCGAGACACGCCGTATTTCACAAGGCCTGGCACCCATCACGTTCGACAGCACCGACCAGCATGCTGCCTTGATAAAGGGTACGGACGCAGAAGATTGGATGGTCAGTTCTGATTACAGCTTTGTCTATCCGTCGCGCGACGCCTTTGAAGCCGATCATTACACCTGGATGCTCAGGCGCAAGGCTGGTTTTGAACCAGAATTGCTGGAGGGGGAAGCAGTCCGGGATTTTGAGCCAAACCTGGCATCAGACCTGAATTTTTTGGCTGTGATGCACGATCACGGCTATGTCCGGGATCCCGGAAAATACGTTGCAGCGCTTTCACTCGAAGCGAAAAAACTGGGCGCCAAATTTCTGAAGGCCGAGGTGAAGGATTTTGACTTGACCGATGGTCACGTCACAACTGTCGTAACAAGCCAGGAGAAGCTGGCGTGTTCTCAGGTGGTTCTGGCCACAGGGGTCTGGTCGGGTTCTCTTGCGAAGAAACTCGGCCTGACTGTGCCGCTTGAGTCGGAGCGCGGATACCATATTGTTTTCCGCTCCCCCCAAGGAGCACCGACGTCACCAGTGATGGTGACGACAGGAAAATTCGTGGCAACACCCATGAAAGACGGATTGCGTTGTGCAGGTGTGGTTGAGTTCGGCGGCCTTGAGGCGCCAGCGTCTAAGGCGCCGCTCGATCTCCTGCGCCGTAAAGTCAAAGAGAGTTTCCCGAAATTGACATTCGATAGGGAGGAGAGCTGGCTCGGCCATCGACCAGCACCGTCGGACAGTCTGCCCTTGATCGGGGAAATCGGAAATTCTGGTGTTTATGCCGGCTTTGGACACCATCATATCGGCCTGACAGCCGGGCCAAAAACCGGTCGCATTCTGGCGGGACTCATATCGGGTCAACGGCAGAATACCGACCTGTCAGCATATAACCCGATGCGGTTCTAAGCTGGCCAAACGCGAGCAGTTTGTCCCGCGACAGGCGGGGCATTCGAGAATAACAACGAGGAGGAGTAAGAGATGACTAGAAACGTAAAGGTTCTTTTGGCAAGCGTTGCCGTAACCGCAATGACCGCAGCTTCTGCCACGGCGGAAACCTGGGATATGCCCATGGCATACTCAGCAACCAACTTTCACTCCGCAACCGGAGAGAAGTTTGCTGAATGCGTGACCGCAGGTACCGGCGGTGCTCTTGAAATCAAAACCCATCCAGGTGGGTCCCTCTATTCCGGTTCCGAAATCAAGCGTGCGATCCAGACCGGCCAGGTGCCGATTGGAGAACGTCTTCTGTCAGGTCACCAGAATGAAAGCCCGATATTCGGTTTTGATTCCGTGCCCTTCCTGGCGACCTCATTCGCAGACTCTGAAAAGCTTTGGGAAGTCGCCAAGGAACCCCTGACGAAGCTCCTGGCCGAGCAGAACCTGCATCTTCTGTATTCGGTGCCGTGGCCGGCACAGGGGCTGTATTTTGATCGCGAAGTGACGTCTCTTGAAGATGTGAAGGGGTTGAAATTCCGCACCTACAACACGGCAAGCGCGCGCATGGCAGAACTTGCTGGAATGCAGCCCGTCCAGATTGAGGCCGCCGAAATCAGCCAGGCTTTCGCTACCGGTGTCGCTCAGGGCATGGTTTCGTCCGGTTCAACCGGCTACGACCGGAAAATCTGGGAAAGCCTGTCGCATTATTACTCAGCCGATGCTTGGCTACCGCGCAACTATGTGATGGTGAATATGGAAAGCTGGAACGGTCTCGATGACGCAACGAAAAACGTGATCACTGGTTGTTCTGCAATGGCTGAATATGCAGGTGACTGGCGGTCCATCCAATACAATGAGTTCACAGTGAACGAGCTGGGCAAAAACGGCATGACGACCGGCCCGGTCAGCGACACGATGGCTGCTGAACTGCGTGCTATCGGTGAAACCATGACCGCTGAATGGCTGGAAACAGCAGGTGATGGCGGCAAGGCAATCGTGGACGCATACAAGGCAGCACAATAAGCTGCCTGAATGACAAATCTCTGCCCGGCGGACACTGCCGGGCAGGTTTTTGATACGGGGAGGAACCGCGGTGGCCATTTTCAGGGTGCTACGCACCAGTCTCGATGCAATCTACAGGTACGCTGGCTATTTGGCCGCTGTTTTTCTGATCTTGATACTTGTATTTGTCGCGCTTCAGATGTTTGCACGCTGGGGCGGCAGCATAATCACCGGTGCTCCGGACTTCACCGGGTACTGCATGGCAGCGGCATCATTTCTGGCCTTGCCATATGCCTTGAATGGCGGCGCCCATATTCGCGTCAGTCTCTTGCTGAATGCTTTGGGACGATACCGAAAATATGGTGATGTTTGGTGCTGGGCCATTGCCAGTTACCTGACTTTCCTCTTCGCCCGGTACGCGGTCAAAATGACCTATGAGAGCTACCGCTTTAAGGAAATAAGTCAGGGGCAGGACGCCTGGCCCATCTGGATTCCACAAATCTCGATGACCGTCGGAACGGTTTTGCTGGCCGTCTGTGCGTTCGACAATCTCGTATCAACTCTTTTCACCGGCCGGGACAATATTCGTTCTGCCGGCTTCAATCCGCACGGGGAATAAAACATGGAAGAGTTTTACCTCGTTACGATTTTCCTCTTCGTCCTTTTCCTTCTTCTGGGAACCGGGGTGTGGGTCGGTCTGGCTCTGTTTGGCGTTGCCTACCTGGGGCTTGAGATGTTCACTTCCCGTCCGGCGGGTGATGCAATGCTCACCCGCATCTGGACCGGGTCTTCCAGTTGGACTCTGACAGCGTTGCCTCTGTTTATATGGATGGGCGAGATCCTGTTCCGAAGTCGATTATCCCAGGACATGTTCCGGGGCTTGAGCCCCTGGATGCAGCGGATGCCAGGTGGCCTGGTCCACGTCAATATTGTTGGGTGTACGATTTTTGCCGCCGTTTCCGGTTCCTCGGCGGCAACACTGACGACAGTTGGCAAGATGTCCATCCCCGAACTGCGCAAGCGCGGGTATCCGGAATACATGACGATTGGAACTCTGACGGGCGCCGCAACGCTTGGGCTGATGATCCCGCCGTCATTGACCCTGATTGTTTATGGCGTTGCGGTCGAACAATCGATTTCCAAATTGTTCATGGCAGGAATAATCCCCGGCATCGTTCTGGCGGGGCTGTTCATGGCCTACGTGGCGGGTTGGTCAATTGTCCGTCCGCACGAAGTGCCCAAGATTGCCAACAAGATGACTTTCGGGGAAAAGCTTCACGAAAGCCGTTTCCTGATCCCGATCATCCTCCTCATTCTGGTGGTCATCGGATCCATGTATGGCGGCTGGGCAACGGCCACAGAGGCTGCGTCTATCGGTGTGATTGGCGCCTTTGTGCTGGCTGCCATGCAAGGATCTCTCACCAAGGAGGCCTTTTTGGAAAGCCTGCTGGGGGCGACACGGACTTCGGCAATGATTGCGCTCATCTTGATGGGTGCTACCGCGCTGACACTGGCGATGGGCTTTACAGGTCTGCCCAGAGCTCTGGCGGAGTTCATTGATAGCTTGCAACTATCACGCTTTTCGCTGCTGATGGCCCTGATGTTGTTTTATATCATTCTGGGAATGTTCCTTGACGGCATTTCATCTGTGGTTCTGACGATGGCAATCGTTCAGCCCATGGTTCAAGGTGCCGGGATTGACCTGATCTGGTTCGGCATTTTCATCGTGATCGTGGTCGAAATGGCCCAGATCACTCCGCCTATCGGGTTTAACCTCTTCGTCATGCAAGGGATCACCAAGCATGAGATGGGATACATCGCAAAGACGGCAATTCCACTGTTCCTGATCATGGTTGTCATGGTCTTCGTGATGATTTTCTTCCCCGAGCTGGCAACGTGGCTGCCCGAAAGCATGCGCGGTACCCCCGGACGCTGATCCGGAGCTACGCCTTTTCGCGGGTCGAAACCCGAAAGAAGGCGCAGCCCCGGGTGTTTATCCTGGCAATTTTTGAGGACTGAACCATGCCGAATGTCAAAATCATTGCTGCGGTGGATTTGCACCATAAGGATTGGGACAGTTGTGTCGTAAACGAAGCAATCATGCTGGCGCAAAGCCACAAGGTTGAGGTTGAACTGGTGTTCGTGATCCCGGACCAGCAAAACTCGTATGTGCAGGAATATATCCCGTCAGACATGAAAGATCGTGTCGAAGTCGATGCTCGCAAGGATCTTGAGTCTTATGCGAAGACGTTCGATTGGAAGGGCGTACCATTTACCACCGGGATCCTAAGAGGGGTCGTTTATGAGACCCTGATTGAACATGCGGATGAACTTTCCGCCCGCTTCATCGTTATTGGTGCAAACAAGCCAAGCGTGAAAGATCTCTTCATAGGTCCCAATGCTGCGCGCGTTGCGCGTCATGCCTCTTGTTGCGTGTTGGTTGTGCGGCCAGAATGATCTTCTTCGTCATAATTTCTGAGCTGTCTCGGAGGCCCTTGTGAGCGATCACAAAATAGAAAAAATCCGGGTTCACCGTATTTGCATTCCAGCCAGGGCCATCCACTCTCACGGCAGTGGGGACGTCGCCGGGATCAATGTGGCCATCGTTGAGATCACAACAGATAGCGGTATCACAGGCTGGGGTGAAGCTTCGCCCTGGCCGGTTTTCACCGGCACTTCCGAAGGCTGTGCTGCGGCGCTCCATGTGCATCTGCGTCCGCATTTGATCGGGCAGGATCCGGTTCAGGTCGAAAAGCACATGTCCATGACCGACAAGGTGATTGTCGGGCATCCCGAGGCCAAGGCAGCATTGGAGATGGCGCTGCTGGACATCACGGGACAGATTTGCGGTCTGTCGGTGTGTGAGCTGGTCGGCGGCAAGATGCGGGACGACATGGGCATGAGTTTTTCCATCGCCAATCCCGATTTCGAAGCTGATCTGAACGACATTGCAGCAATGTGGGAAGACGGCGTTCGCATCTTCAAATTCAAAACCGGATTTGCAGGTCACAAATTTGACCTTATGCGGCTTGAGAAAATGCGTGAGATCTATGGAGATAAAGCAGACATTCGGATCGACTATAATCAAGGGCTCCTGGCTTATGATGCGGTTCGCTGCATCCGTGATCTTGAAGCGTTTCGCCCGACATTTGTCGAGCAGCCGGTGAAAATGCATGAACGTGAAGCATTGGCCCACATCACCCAAGTGATCGATACACCGATCATGGCGGATGAAAGCGTGTTCGATCCTAAAGGCGCGCTATATGGCGCGAATATCAGGATTGCCGACATCTTTTCGTTGAAGATCATGAAGTCAGGCGGAATTCGTCGGGCTCTTGAAGTTGCAGCCATTGCGCGTGCTGCAGGTATTGAAGTTTACGGTGGCTGCATGTTCGAAACCGGCCTTGCGCACGCAGCCGGAGCACACCTCATGGCTGCCGTGCCTGATCTCGTCCTGCAATGCGAATTCTACATGGCGACCTACTACGCTCAGGACGATATTCTGACCGATGCCTTTCCGGTCAGGAACGGCCGCGTAATCGTGCCGCACGGGCCGGGGCTTGGCGTGAAGGTAGATCCGGACAAACTTGCGCGATATGCAGTTGCAGAGCCGCTGTCATAGGGGCCTGACTGACAGGGATTTCGTCAATCAACACTCAGGAAGGTTGACGGCCAGGCCACCGAGCGACGTTTCCTTGTATTTCTCGCGCATGTCCTGACCGGTCTGGCGCATGGTTTCGATGCAATTGTCCAGGGGCATGAAGTGCGCACCGTCGCCGTGAAGTGCCAGAGACGCAGCTGAAACAGCCTTGATCGCTCCCATCCCGTTACGCTCAATGCAGGGCACTTGCACCAGACCTCTGACCGGGTCACAGGTCATGCCGAGATGATGTTCCAGAGCGATTTCGGCTGCGTTTTCGATTTGCTCGTTGCTTCCGCCAAGGGCAGCGCAAAGACCAGCTGCTGCCATTGCCGAGGCGGACCCGACTTCTGCCTGGCAGCCACATTCAGCACCTGAAATCGAGGCGTTGTGTTTGATGAGACCACCGATTGCGGCGGCAGTCAGCAGGAACGTATCAATGCCTTCGCGGGTCACATCAACGCAGTGGTCCCGGTAATAGCGGATGACAGCAGGTACCACGCCAGCCGCGCCGTTAGTGGGTGACGTGACCACCTGGCCGCCAGCAGCGTTTTCTTCGTTCACCGCCATTGCGTAAACGGACAGCCAATCGTTGATTGCGTGGGGTTGTTTGGAATTGGAACCGCTCTGGTCCAAAAGGCGTTGGTGGATCGCTTTTGCGCGGCGTTTGACACTCAGTCCGCCTGGCAGAATGCCTTCCAGTGAGAGGCCGCGTTCGATACAGCCGTCCATGACGTTCCAGATAGCATCAAGACGGGCGTTCAGAGTTTCCGCTCCAATGACGGATTCTTCGTTCGCCCGTTTCATCTCATAAATTGTGAGCCTTGAGTCCTTACCCATTTTCAGCATTTCGGACGCAGACCCGAACGGGTAGGGATACCCTACGGCCTTTTTCTCATCGTGCAAATCTGCGTCAGGGGCTTTTTCCGAGGCAACCAGTTCGGCCTCTGTCATCACAAAGCCGCCACCGATGGAATAATAAGTGTCGGCCAGTAGCGTCTCGCCGGCATCGTTCATCGCGCTCAACTTGAGGGCATTGGCATGTAGCGGCAAAGCCGGGCCGTAATCGAAGACCAGGTCGTTTTCAGGATCAAATACAACATCGCCGCAAGCGGGTAGGCGAAGCACTGAAGTGCTGCGCAACTCCGCGAGACGCTTTTCAGCCAGATCAGCGTCAACCGCGTCAGGACGAAAGCCCAGGAGACCAAGCATCACCGCACGATCCGTTGCGTGCCCTTTGCCGGTAAAGGCAAGCGAACCATGAAGCGAAGCGGTGATCTTCGTCACGTCGCTTGGGTTGAAACGCCCGCCTTCGCCCCCGGATAACCGGTCAAGAAAGTTCACGGCAGCGGTCATGGGTCCCATCGTGTGAGACGATGACGGACCAATGCCGATCTTGAAGATATCGAAGACGCTGAGGAACATTTCTGCTGCCCCGGGTTGTCCGCGGCGCCAGAAACGGGCGCCGCGTATTGTTTCTTGTTACTCGGCCGCTTCTGCGTAATCCGACATCGGTGGACAGGTGCAAACCAGGTTCCGGTCGCCGTAGGCATTGTCGACCCGGTTTACCGGAGACCAATATTTGTCTACGTCAAGAGATCCGGCCGGGTAGCAGGCCTGTTCACGGCTGTAAGGCCGGTCCCAATCGCCTATGAGGTCGGCCACAGTGTGTGGCGCGTTCTTCAAGGGGTTGTTCTCGGTATCGATCTTGCCGTCGATGATGTCCTGTGCTTCTGCCCTGACGGACAGCATAGCATCACAGAACCGGTCGAGTTCGGCCTTTGGCTCGGACTCTGTCGGTTCAACCATCAACGTACCAGCAACCGGCCACGACATAGTGGGTGCATGGAAGCCGCTGTCCATCAGCCGTTTTGCAATGTCCTCAACGGTCACACCGGCACTGTCAGCCAGAGGCCGCGTATCGACGATGCACTCATGCGCCACGCGCCCGGTTTCGGACTTGTAAAGAATGTCGTAGCCCTGCTCCAGACGCGCCGCGATGTAGTTGGCGTTCAAGATCGCCACTTTGGTCGCCTGTGTCAGACCATCGCCGCCCATCAGCAGGATATAGGCCCAGCTCACGGGAAGGATTGAAGGCGAGCCAAATGGTGCTGCCGAAACCGGTCCAACCGAGCTGCCGTATTCCTCCGGGTGACCAGGAAGGTATGCCGTCAGATGGGATTTGACGCCAATTGGCCCCATGCCCGGACCGCCGCCGCCATGCGGAATGCAGAAGGTCTTGTGGAGGTTCAGGTGACTGACGTCGCCGCCGATCTTGCCGGGTTGAACCAGACCGACCATGGCATTCATGTTCGCGCCGTCGATGTAGACCTGCCCACCATGATCATGCGTGATCTGGCAGACCTCCTGAACGGTCTCCTCAAACACACCATGCGTTGACGGGTAGGTGATCATGCAGGCTGCAAGATCGGCGGCGTGTTTTTCCGCCTTTTCGCGGAAGTCGGCGATGTCGATGTTGCCGTTTTCGTCTGCCTTGACCGGAACCACCTTGTAACCCACCATCTGCGCCGACGCCGGGTTTGTACCGTGAGCAGATGTCGGGATCAGACAGATGTTCCGATCACCTTCGCCGCGTGCAATGTGGTAATTGCGAATGGTCAGGAGACCTGCATATTCACCCTGCGCACCGGAGTTCGGCTGCTGGCTGATTGCGTCATAGCCGGTAATATCGCAGAGCTTTTCATTCAGATCGTCGATCATCTCCCGATAACCAACGGCCTGGTCTGCTGGCACGAATGGATGCAGGTTGGAGAATTCCGGCCAGGTGACCGGGATCATCTCGATGGTTGCGTTCAGTTTCATCGTGCAGGATCCGAGCGGGATCATAGCGCGGTCAAGCGCAAGATCGCGATCTGCCAGACGTCGCATGTAGCGCGTGATCTCGGCTTCAGCCCGGTTCAGGTGGAAAATCGGATGTGTGAGATAATCGCTTTCCCGCAAAGCATGTTGTGGCAAGCGGTATTCGCGGTTCGCTTCGCTATCGTCCTGCATTTTGCCGCCGAAGGCGTTCCAGACAGCTTCGATGGTCTCGGGCCGGGTCTGTTCATCCAGCGAAATACCGACGCGGGTTTCACCGACCTTGCGAAGGTTGATGCCATGTTCGACCGCTGCGTTCATGATCACGCTCTGCAGTGGGCCGACTTCGACGGTGATGGTATCGAAAAACACGTCCGGCTGGACTTCAAAGCCGAGAGATTCCAGCCCCTTGGCCATGCGAGAAGTCTTGCGGTGTACGGATTGCGCGATTGCCTTGATGCCGTCCGGACCGTGATAGACCGCGTACATGGAGGCAATGACCGCCAGCAGTGCCTGGGCCGTACAGACGTTAGAGTTGGCCTTCTCGCGACGAATATGCTGTTCGCGGGTCTGCAACGATAGCCGATAGGCCTTCTTGCCACGGCTGTCGACGGAGACGCCGATGATCCGGCCCGGCATGCTGCGTTTGAAGGCATCCTTGCAGGACATATAAGCAGCGTGTGGTCCGCCATAGCCCATTGGTACGCCGAAGCGCTGGGTTGAGCCAACAGCAATGTCCGCACCCATTTCACCGGGCGACTTCAACAGTGCCAGAGCAAGCGGATCGGCGGCAACGATGGCAAGGGCCTTGTTCTCGTGCAGCTTTTCAATGATCGCCGTGAAATCGCGAACGTGGCCGTGCGTGCCCGGATACTGGAAGATCGCGCCAAAGACAGTTGCCGGGTCGAGCTCATCCGGATTGCCGACGACGACGTCGATCCCCAGAGGTTCCGCCCGGGTCTGGATCACCGCGATGTTTTGCGGGTGACAGTTGTCATCGACGAAGAATGTGTTTGCCTTGGATTTAGCCGAGCGCTTGGCCATGGTCATGGCTTCGGCAGCCGCTGTGGATTCATCAAGCAGCGAAGCATTGGCAATGTCGAGACCGGTAAGGTCAGAGACCATGGTCTGGAAGTTCAGGAGAGCTTCGAGCCGGCCCTGCGAAATTTCCGGCTGATAGGGCGTATAAGCCGTGTACCAGGCTGGATTTTCCAGGATGTTGCGCAAGATGGGGGCGGGTGTGGTCGTGCCGTAATACCCCTGTCCGATCAACGAGGTCAGAACCTTGTTCTTGTTCGCGATTTCTTTCATATGAAAGAGTGCGTCACGTTCCGACAGACCGTGCCCACCCCAATCAAGCGGTTCTTTCTGGCGGATCGCAGGTGGAATGGTTGCATCGATCAAGTCATCGAGACTGTTGAAACCGATTACCTTCAGCATTTCCCCTATCTCGGCAGGTGAGGGACCGATATGCCTGCGGTTGGCAAAATCGTAAGCTTGATAGGTGGTTATTTCAAAAGGCATTTCTGCGCTCCTTTAGCCGATGAAGGCCTTGTAGGCGTCGAGGTCCATAAGATCGTTCAGCTGTGACTGGTCTGTAAGTTTTATCTTATATAGCCAGCCGTCGCCTTCCGCTCCCTCATTCAATGTCGCAGGGCTGTCGGTCAACACTTCATTGGCCTCGACAACTTCGCCGTTTACCGGTGCGTAGATTTCAGACGCCGCTTTGACGGACTCGACCACGCCGATCTCGTCACCCTTTCCGAACGTGTCGCCGGCTTCTTTTTGTTCCACATAAACGATTTCACCGAGTTGTTCGGCGGCATGTGCGGTGATCCCCAGAGTAGCGATATCGCCCTCAACGGTCATCCACTCGTGCTCTTCGGAATAATAAGTGGTCACGTTGGTCTCTCCCCGATTAACGTTTGTAATTTTGCTGCACAAAAGGCAGCGAGACAATTTCGGCAGCTTGCGCCTTGCCGCGGATCAAGAGGTTGATCTTGGTTCCCGGTGCGCTGTGAGCGGTGATGACATAGCCCATTGCCACCGGACATCCGGCTGTCGGACCGAATCCACCCGAGGTAATGACGCCAATGTTTTCTCCGTCGGTGCTCTGCACTTCGACGCCATGGCGCGCAGGTGCGCGGCCCTCGGGCTTGATGCCGACAAGCTTGCGTTCCGTACCCTCTGCAATTTCGCGTTGGATCCGATCAGCACCCGGAAAACCACCTTCTTCGCGCCGGCGCTTCTGGATTGCCCAGATCAGCGAAGCCTCGATCGGCGACGTGTCATTGTCGATGTCATTGCCGTAAAGACACAGACCCGCTTCAAGTCTCAGAGAGTCGCGGGCTCCCAGTCCTGCCGGTTCGCAATTCTCGTCTGCGAGGAAAGCGCGCGCAATGTCGCTGGCCTTGTCCTCGGGGATCGAGATTTCGTAGCCATCTTCTCCTGTATAACCAAGACGCGAAATCCGGCATTCAACCCCGTTGATCTCACCCAAAATGGTTTCCATGAACTTCAGATCGCGTGCGGCGGGACAAAGGGTACCCACCACATCTTCGGCTTTTGGTCCTTGCACAGCAACCAGTGCGCGGTCGAAGAGCTCGGTCACCTCAACACCGTCAAGGTGTTTTGCCATGTGCGGGATGTCCTGGTGGCGCATGGAAGCATTCACGACTGCAAAGAAATGATCACCGGCATTGGCGACAATCAGATCGTCCATGATGCCGCCTTGCTCATTGGTAAAGAAGCCGTAGCGTGCCTTGCCTTCTTTCAGCGCTTTAAACGCCTGTGGGCAGATCGTTTCCAGCTTCTCACCAACATTCTCACCCCTGAGGATCACTTGACCCATGTGGCTTACGTCAAACAAAGCTGCCTTCTCACGGCATTGCTTGTGCTCTCCCATGATTCCCATGGGGTACTGAACCGGCATTTCCCAGCCGGCAAAGTCGACCATCTTGCCGCCAAGCTCGACATGGAGGTCGTAAAGCGGAGTGCGTTTGGGGGCGTCAGCCATGTCGCCGGTCCTTTCTCATCTCAATTAAGTGGATCAGTCGCGAACAACCGTGACCGTACAATGCGTATTGCGCACGACGCGGGCAAGGTTGGGACCGATTTCGTAATTCGGAAACTCACCTTTGGCAGAGGCCATCACAATCAGGTCGAAGCCTTCCTTGTGAGCGAGCTTGAGGATTTCGCGATAGACGCTGCCTTCTTCGATGTGAACGGTCACGTCGCCTGCACCATTTGCCGCGAGGACTTCGACTACTTTGCCGCGCACGAAATCCTTGGCGCCCGCGCCGTGGTTTGGCGGCAGGTTAGGCAACTGGATGATCTCGGGGATCACTGAAACCGCGTGCAATTCGGCACCATAAAACCTTGCCTGCTGCAGACCGACAGGTAAGGCCTTTTTTTCTTGAACAGAAACGCAATGCCCTTGGTAAGGTCGCCGACAATCTTGTCTTTCCGGCCCATCATTGTGCCCAGATCCAGAGTCTTATCGATTACGCCGATACCGTGAGCCGCCAGATGCGATAGTTCCGCGTATTTCGCCGAGGAAGTCAGCAATGCCTTTGAGGGAATGCAGCCGACATTCAGGCAGGTTCCACCAAGCGCTCCGCGCCCCTCGACACAGGCAACACTCATTCCCAGCTGGGCTGCCCGGATCGCGGCGACGCAGCCGCCCGGGCCACCGCCGATGACGACAAGATCAAAGCTTTTCATCTTTGCGCCTCAAAGATCGTAAATCGGGAACTGTTTGCAGATCACCGAGACCTGTTTGCGGGTTGCAGCCTCAACTGCCGCATTGCCATCCGGGTTTTCAGCAAGCGCATCCAGAACATCGTTGATCAGGTGACCGATCTTGCGGAATTCATCCGGACCAAATCCGCGTGAGCAACCTGCTGAGGTTCCAAGGCGAACGCCGCTGGTGATGGTTGGTTTTTCGGGGTCGCCCGGAACACCGTTCTTGTTGCAGGTGAAGCCAGCGCGCTCCAGTGCCGCTTCTGCAGCATTACCCTTCACGCCTTTGGGCCGAAGATCGACAAGCATCAGGTGATTGTCCGTGCCGCCGGAAACAATTGCGCAACCACGTGAAGTCATGACTTCGGAAAGTGCCCTGGCGCTATCAACAACGCGCTGGGAGTATTCCTTGAACTCCGGCTTCAGCGCTTCGCCGAAAGCGACCGCCTTGGCGGCAATCACATGCATCAACGGACCGCCTTGCAGGCCGGGAAAGACCGCAGAATTGATTTTTTTCGCGATTGTCTCGTCATTGGTCAAGATGACACCGCCGCGCGGGCCGCGCAGCGTCTTGTGCGTGGTCGAGGTGACAACATGTGCATGCGGTATCGGCGATGGGTGCAATCCGGTTGCTACAAGTCCTGCGATATGCGCCATGTCGACCAGAAGCCAAGCGCCAACTTCGTCGGCAATTTCGCGGAACTTCTGGAAATCGATCACGCGCGAATAAGCCGAAGCGCCAGCGATGATCATCTGGGGTTTCTCGGACCGTGCAAGATCTGCAACCTGATCATAATCGATCAGGCCTTCCTGCGTCAGGCCATACTGAACAGGATGGAACCACTTGCCGGATTGCGCAGGCTTTGCACCATGGGTGAGATGCCCGCCTGCATCGAGTGACATGCCGAGGATGGTGTCGCCCGGCTTCAACAGCGCTAGCTTCACTGCGCCATTGGCCTGCGCACCCGAATGCGACTGAACGTTTGCGAAACTTGCACCGAAGAGTTTCTTCAACCGGTCGATGGCTTCAGCTTCAACCTCGTCAACAAACTCGCAGCCGCCATAATAGCGCCGCCCCGGGTAGCCCTCGGCATACTTGTTGGTCAGGACGGAGCCCTGCGCCTGGAGGACGGCTTTGGAGACAATGTTCTCTGACGCGATCAATTCGATCTGATCTGCCTGACGACCAGCTTCTCGATCAATCGACTTGGCAATCACCGGGTCTGCAACGTCCAGGTTTGTTCGAAACATGTTCATCCTCCGATTGATTTCCGAAACGTCACCGTTTCCCTTAATGTGCGTTTGTGTTTCCTATAGGAAACTTTTCTGCATTTTGCAACAAAAGTTTGCAAAAGAGAAAATTGACCCATTTTCGAGAGTATGCGAGTTACGCAGGAGCAGCTAAGGGGCAGACAATGGAACCGGTTTCGCAGAATAAGGACGATGAGATCGCAGAGGCGAACGATCTTGATCATCTTGGAAAGATGATCCGCGAAGCACGCTTGCAAAAAGGCTGGACGCTTGAAGAGGCGGGCAAAGCAGCCGGCATCGGGCGTTCGACCTTGTCCAAGATCGAAAACAACCAGACACGACCGAGCTTCGATATCGTGCGCCGCCTGACAAAGGCGCTTGATTTGAGAACGCCGCAACTGTTCGTCCAGTCCGGCCCAAGCGACATTTCGGGCCGGCGCGATGTGACTTTGACTGGTCAGGGCGAACCGCAGGATACGCCCACTTACAGCCATGAACTTCTATGCACTGAGCTGACCAGCAAGCGCATGTTCCCCTACATCAGTACGATCAAGGCGCGGGATGTTTCCGAATTTGAGGCCTGGATCCGGCATCGGGGCGAAGAATTCATGTATGTGATCAGTGGTGAGCTAACCCTGTTCACGGAACATTACCGGCCGCTTGCCCTCAAGACCGGTGATTCTGTTTATTATGACAGTGGAATGGGTCACGGCTGTATTTCCACCAGCGAGGAAGACGCCAAGGTCCTTTGGGTTTCACTGGAGTAGCTGGGCGCAGTGTGGCGACTTTTTCGCAAAACCAGAATTGCAGTGCGGGGTCAGGTGGCTTTAGTGGTAAAGTTACACATACCGGGTGAAAAAATGAAAACCAGCAGATTGTTGAAGGATCAAATATTGGCTAATCTTCTCCATGGATGAGACAATAGTCTCCGTGTAGAAAGCCGCCTATTTTTACTTTCCCAAGATGAACAAGACGGACACCAAAAAACCTAATCCGACTGTGCAGGACGTTGCTCGTGTGGCGAAAGTGTCTACCGCGACGGTTAGCCGAGCGCTTTCCAGTCCTGAGCGTGTTTCTAAGGAGACGCGAGGACGGGTAATAAGAGCCGTCGAAAAAACCGGCTACGTGCTGAACCATGCAGCGCGAAATTTGCGGCGACAGCAAACCGGAACCATCGTTGCGCTGGTGCCTGATATCGGCAATTCGCATTTTTCAAACGTTTTGCAGGGAATTGAATCTGTTTGTGCTGAAAGAGACTTGAAGGTTCTGATCGCAGACACAAGAAAACCCACCATGTCGCAAGCAAAGCTGAATGATTATTTCAGCAAGAATAATTGTGATGGGATCGTCATTCTGGACGGCCATTTATCCATTTCCGGAATACGGGCGGCAAATCCCAAATTGCCGCCGATGGTAACCGCCGGCGAATGGAGCGACGACCCTGCTGTGCCGATTGCCGTGATCAACAATCTCCTGGGGGCGAAGCTTGCGGTCTCGCATCTCCTTGAACACGGGCACCGGAATATCGGACATGTCACCGGCCTTCGCACGCACAAGCCGGGTCAGGACAGGCTCGACGGGTTCACAGCGACGCTGGAGAGCGCTGAAATCGATCCCTCCAAAGCTTGGATCTTTGGCGGCGATTACACGCTGGAATCGGGCAAGGAAGCGGCCGAAAGCTGGCTGAAGTTGCCTGACCGGCCAACGGCCGTTTTTTGTGCAAGTGACCGCATTGCATTTGGCTTTATCGCGGCGCTGCATGAGGCGGGTGTCAAGATACCCGAGGAGGTGTCAGTGGTCGGCTTTGACGACCTTGATATTGCCGGACATTTTGTTCCAGCCCTGACAACGGTACACCAGCCGCGTCGCGCAATCGGCTCACTTGCTGCGCGTCACTTGCTGGACCTGCTTGATGGTGCGCAGCCGGACGAAAAAGGTTTTCAGCTAGACCCCTGGCTGGTGGTGAGAAAAAGCACAGCGCCACTGGTGACTCGGTAAATAAGTGCGGGGCTGGAGCGCCTATCTTGCCTCAGTGCACCCAAACAACCGCAGCAAATAATTTGAACACGAATGTTACCGCTTTTGCGCGACTGACTTCTCAGGAAATGGCAAGAGAGAATATTGCTGCTTCAGAAAGGTCTTCTTAAGTCGCACACTTACGACGTTGGCACGGCGTTCGCTAATGCCATTTTGATAATGTGAAATAGAAGAAAAGATTGGTGACCCCGACGCGATTCGAACGCGTGACCCTCAGATTGGGAAACAGGTGAAATCGTGTTTTCTCGTATTTCAAGTTATCACATGTTGTTCCTGTAACTCATTGATTCAAAACGATTATGTATCTAATCTAAGGATGTGGAAAGCTAACTCCCTTTCATGCGCTATCAACCTCAAAGTACACCCTGGTGTACACCCTGAGCTTCCCAAGGTGTGCTCGATGCCTGACCCTCTCACGGTCCGAAAAGTAGAGGCCTTCATCAAGGCTGCTCCGAAAGATAAACGGAAGGAACTGGCAGACGCAGCCATGCCGGGAATGCGTCTTCTTGTTTTTCCAAGCGGTCACGTGTCGTGGCAATTGCAATACCGGATTGAAGAGGAGCGCAGAAAATACACACTTCGTACTTATGGTCCTGGCGAGATGTCACTTGCTGCCGCAAGGGAGGCGGCGAGAGAAGCAAAAGCTCTCGTTAGGAATGGAATCTGCCCAAAAGCATCAGCCGAGCGTAGCCGGTTTGAAAACGCCAAATCGGAGAAAAGGGCAAGGCAGCTTGCAGAAGACACGCTGAATGCTGTGTTCGATGACTATATTGAAGACAAGCTTCGCTCAAAGGAACTGAGGTCTGTTCAAGAGTTGCGGCGCCTATTTCGTACAAAGGTGGGGGCAAATCTCGGCGGTAGACCTATTCACCAGATCACTCGAGAAGAATTAAGGAAACTGCTTCGGAAAATTGTCCAATCTGGAGCGCCAGTCAGTGCGAACCGGGTTCACTCGCTTCTTAGGCCATTATTCAGTTCGATATTACCGAGGTTATATCAGTACTTCTAGGAAGTAGACTACTCATGATACCTTGAGGTATGGGTATGTTGACGTTTGGTGACACTCTCGCCAATCAAGCCTTTAATTATTGGAAGCGATTTAGTCTTTGGAGGCGATAACAGGGTGGGTAAGGTGCAACAATTCCTTGTAGGTTTCATTTGTTTATTGATCACCGCTTGTGCAGCACCTTTGGGCAATATCATTGGCGTTGATAATCCTACAACACCAGCAGCAAGTGTTCCCGGTACAACCCTGCAAACGGTCTTCGTTGCCACGACGCGGCAACAATCCGACGATCCGACTTTGCTCTATACCGCAGATCGGGAACCGGTCGGTCTCAACTTCGCCAAGGTCGTCGTCTCGATCCCGCCGAACCGAAAGACCGGCTCGGTCTCTAGGCCGACCTCGGTTCCACCCAATCCGAAAAAGGATTTCGTCATCCTTGATCCCATCAAGTATGACGGAAACCAAGCCTTCAAACGGGCTGTTGATCAATCTCTCGCCGGCCGGCCTAGCGACAGTCGCGAGATAATGTTCTTTGTGCATGGGTATAATACCGATCTGCCTGCAGCCATTCTGCGCACCGCTCAATTTGCCCACGATTCTGGGTTTAAAGGAATTCCGGTTCTCTTCTCTTGGGCTTCCAGGGGAAGCACCCTGCAATATGTCTATGACCTCAACAGCGCGCTCCATGCACGGGATGATTTGATTGTAGCGGCAGAGCTTGTGGCATCGACACGCACGAACGGCGTTAATATCATAGCCCATTCCATGGGAAATCTTCTGACGGTCGAGGCAATGCGTCAGGACCAGCTCCTAGGTGGCTTCAACAATTCAGGTAAGATCAAGTCGATCGTATTGGCATCGCCCGACATCGATGCGGAGCTGTTTGCCAAACAGCTTCTGCCGTTTCCCAGAGAGGCGCGCAAGTTTTATGTGCTTATCTCAGAAAATGACAAGGCGCTGGCTATATCGAGGAAGATCGCCGGCGGGATTGACCGGGTCGGAGACGAGCCGGGGAGCGACCTGGCAAAGCTCGGCGTGACAGTAATTGATCTTACCAAGATCAAAGACACGTCAAGCCTCAACCATACCAAGTTCGCCAACTCTCCGGAGATCGTGCAAGTGATCGGCGCCAGACTAAATGAAGGCGATTCCTTCGTGACCTCCAACAATCAGGGTTTGGGAAAGAACCTCCCTGCGGCCGCTCAATTACTCACCGGCGGGGGCGATGATGTAATTGGGTTCAGGTAGCCTCTTTATGTGCGCTTTCCCTTGGATAGCGCTCGGGATTTTCTCTTCCCGGGTCTGAGCTTGCTGGCGTTGTTGCCCGAAAACGGCGTCCAGATCAGAAAATGTTGGCAAGCTGAGGCAGAAGGGTCTTTGATGAGTAATGCACCTCAGGGTTGAGCTTTCTTCTCCTGGCAGGTTGCGCTGGGTGTAAGTTAAATCTGGCTTTGGGGATGCGAGATGATGCGGAAGATAGTCGAGTTTTTCGCAGGTGCAATCGTGTTGGCACTCGCCCTATTCGCCAGTGCGGCGAGCTATTACTGGCTCGGCTGGCCGTCTTGGGCGCGCATCGGTTGCGCCGTTATCACAGTGCCCTTGATCACGGTGCTGTGGTTCTGGTCAGGCGCGTATTCGGTCTTGCTCCGGATTGGAGTTGTCGCCCTATTTGCCGTATTTTTTGTTGCCTATGGCCAAAAAATCCCAGAGCCGCAGACCTTTGTGCCGCTCCACGCAAAAGTGGCCGAAGTCTATCTGAACGGATCGGACGTCGAGGTCCGAAACTTCAGGGACGCCGTTCATCCCATCGGTGCACCGGCGGAGCCCGTTTGGAGAACAGCGCATTTCAATCTGGACGATTTGGTCGGTGCGAAGTTCATCCTCCAGCCGTTTGGCAATTCGCTGGCCACCGTTCATGTGATGACCAGTTTTGCATTCAAGGACGGCAGGCACTTGGCTGTCTCCGTGGAAGCCCGCAGAACGAGTTGGACAAGCTTTGACGCCCTTGCCGGGTTCTTCAAGCATGATCAGCTCTACATCGTGCTCGGCACAGAGCGGGACGTGCTCTGGAAACGGTTGGCGCATATCCCCCCCAACGATCTCTACCTCTTCGATCTGAAGGGATCACACCCAGACACCCGGAGATATCTGGTCCGGCTCTTAAGCCTTGCAGGCAGTCTGGCCAAACAGCCCCAGTTCTATTCGACGATTTCGGAAAGCTGTTTCACAACACTGGTCAATCTTAGTCCGAAAATCGCAGATACCGTTCCCTGGTACGACTTGCGCCGCTGGGTTCCAGGGGCTTCCGTAGGGCTCTTTCAGGAGCTTGATCTAGTGGATAGCCATGTGTCGGAGCAAAACCTCATTGAACAAAGCAAACTTGGCAGCGACGTACAGCCACCTTGGGAATTTAGTGACAGCAAGGCCTGGAGCACCCATCTACGAACCAGGATAGGCACAAAGTGAAACAGGAACAGGGTGGGCATGGCAGGTAATTTCGTTGTGGCACTTTTTGGGTGTTGGCAGGCACCCACCCGGGGGGCTGGGTAACGTCGCCGGTGTCAACAGCTGGCAACGCCAGCAGCAAAAGTTCCAGGCACGAAGCTGCAAATGATCTACGTCTCCAATACCTGTCAAAAACCAAGGCCTTGGCATGAAATTTCCAGCGGCCGCGCAATTGCCGACCCGGGTGGGCGATGGCGTGTTCGGATAATGGTGCTCTCTGGATCATCATCCGACCGGTGTGCAGCGAAGGCCGACAAGATGATGCCTGCAACACAGACAGTTAGAGCTTCCATTTCTATCACTTTGCCTTCGGCAGCACGCATGGTTTGCTCTTAGCGGGTTCGGCCTCGGCGGCCTCGCTGCCAGAAAAAATGGCACCCAGAATACCAATAGGGGCAGTCACGACTTCGGCGACCGCGCGCCCGGCACCGCCTCCGGACAGGACAACGACTTCGGGATTGGCTAGCGGGCCACGGATCGCAAAGGTGGTGACGATCTCAACAAGCGCAGCACTCTTCGCCCTGGGCACGAATGACAAGTCGAGCGCGCCTTTGCGGAGGTCAACTGTACCGCCACCGGCAATCTGCACGTTCTCTGTCTCGATCACCAGCGACTTCGACGATCCCCGGCCATTCTTGAAGGACATCGGCAGAACGGCACAGACGAGCTTCGCGGTGTTGGAATCACCCTTGGCCGCAAACGCCCAACTGATCAAGCTCATGCCGCTTAGATCGATGATCCGGGAGCCAATTTCACCACCCCAGATGGAGACGGTGGTACGTCCGCTCATGGATTTCACGAACTGTTTAATCGAGCGTCCGGTTCCTGTCAGGTCGTAACTGGCATTTAAACTGCCGCTGACCAGTGGTTTTATACCGAGATGGCTCAACAAAGTGCCGAGGTTGAGTTTGTCAATGCGCCCACCCAATGCCAGCCTGGGGCTGTCTGCGGACAGATCAGCCTTGAGTGTGGTCTTGACCGCTCCGCCGATGAAACGGAAGGTCAATGGGTCGAGCACCACCATTTCGTCGCGATAGGACAAGTCCGCATCCAGGCCGCTTGCGGCCTTGCCCGCTTCGGCGATGCGATCGATACTGACCTTCAGGTTGGCACTCAGATTATCAGTTACGTCTGCGTCGATCTCTATGCTGTCTTTTTCAGCGGCGTTGGCGATCGAGCCTGACAGGAACTGCGCAATCTCAATGGCCTTTCGCACATCCTTGAGATAAAGAAGTTCGGATCGAACACCTCCGGACAGGTGGATGTCGCCGTCCGTTTTACGGGCATTGACATCACCACCCACATGGGTTTTGTCAACGTTTAGATTCCCAAGAACACCGACTTCTTCGGGACTGTAGTACGCACTTCCTGAAAAACTGGCCCGACCTGGAACCGTGCTCGCTAACGCGAGCCGTTGTCCCAGCGCTTCGAGATCCGGGACGTCGACGCTGGCGCGGATCGCAGGATAGAGGCTCCCCTCCCGATCAAGATCTTCCCGATCCAGTGCAAGCGAAAAATAGCCGGTGCCCTCCGTTTCAGCGTTAAACTCGGTCATCGAAAACGTCCCGCCCGCGTCGCTGAGCGCCAGGCTGCCGTTCAAACGGCCCAGATCTCCCGATGCAGCCAAATCCGGCCAAGAGAACAATTGCGCAATATCGAGATTGAACTGTCCGGTGATATCGATGTCCTGTAGTTGAAGAGTATCCCTGATGCGTCCCGAAAACGCATAGACCGGGTCGTCCGGGTCTCCCGACACGACTTCGATACCAAGCAAGCCGAGGTGGCCTTCGAGGTCCCGCACCACTCGGTCGATGTGGATCGGTCCGATTCGCTGGAGTTCCCCCGACGCCACGTTGGTCTGAACGACGAGATCGGTGATGAAAAAGCGTTCGCGGTCACCTTTGATACGACCGCCGAACCGTTCGACCTCGACGTCGAAAGCTTGCGGGTCCGGGCTATTTGCGCCCGTCAGGGGGGACAGGTCGACCTCAAAGACAAGATCCGCCGATCTGCCTTTCGTGAGATTGTCCACCTGCCCAACGACCTGAACCGAAGCGACGTCGTTCAATTGCAGGTCTAGTTTCATATCGGACGCAGTCAGAGCGTCGAGCGGACCTTCATAGGTTGCGCTGTACGTGGCTGCGCCTTCGACCACCCGCTTGAGCTCGAGCAGATCCTGAATGCCGCCGAGAGATTCGACATTCACGTGGGATTGGGCCGTGAGGGTTGCCACCGGATCGCTGACGTCAAGCGTTCCTTCTAGGCGAGCATGAACCGCAGGCAAATCAAGGTCCAGGGAAAAGGGACCGGTTCTTTCCTGAACCGGTTGTTTGTGAGGGTTCGTGAACACAGCCGACAGATTTGCCCGGGTCTCGTCAATCTGGACTTCGGCTGTGATTTCCAGTTCTGTTCCCGGCCCAGGTGCCTGCGAGGACAGCCTGTCAAGCATAATATCATAGCCCCATCCATTTCCCGTATCGGGTACAACGAACCGGATGTCTTCAAGGGTCAGATCTTCGGAAAGAGGATCTGTCAGGACACGGGTTACAAGGCTCGAATAATCCTTGAGGTGTGAAACCTCGTCCCCGTTCGCATCGTCCGGAAGTTCTTGGGCAAGATACACCGTGGCGCCGCGCATTGAGACTGCGGCGGGTGCAATTGATCCAGACAGCAGAGAGGCGATCGGGAAACTCATGCCAGCCTGCGCGATTATGTGCATGGACGTGTCGGACGATGCGGTCTCTGTGTGCGCCAGCCGAATCTCGGTGATCACAATCTCGACGCCATCATTCAGATTGACGGATACCTCGCCGTTGATCTGAACGGGGCGCTCGAGAGCTTGGCCCAAAACCTCTGCCGTTAGCTCTGAGCGAAAGCTATTGGCAAAGGGGGCATAGACGACCGTCGTAACAAACGCTGTGCCCGTCAAAAGCAGCACCCCAAACACGATTAGGAGCCATTTCAGACACCGTGCCAACAATCCATTACCGTGCTGTTGTGATCCAGTATTTGGCATGGTCCTGCTCGCTGTGCTTTAAATCACACCGTTGGTGGCAAAATGCAGCGCCATTTCGGGAGCCCGACTGGAAATCGGCGGGACTACCCTTGCGCGCCCGCTCCAATGATCTTGACTTCATTGGCATTGACACGCAAGTAAATGATTGCATCGAAATCAGGTGCGGCGGAGTTCCACGTGGGTCAGTTTTAACGCGTAATCTGCGGATTGATCTGACTTCGTTGACTGCAAGCATTGTTTTGAATCCGAAAGTTTTCTGTAACGCCTCAAACAAACTCAGGTAAACTCAGCTTGATGTGGGTCAATGACCTCGATCCAGATTGGGGTGTTCCTTATTTGACAAGAATGCCGGGCCTTAACGATGCAATTCATTGAGCAAATTACCGGAAGCGTAAACAATCATAGCGTTTGTTTCCAACTAGTCAGGCGGACGTTTTAGAATCCTTAAAATAAATTTGCAGATGGTTGGTGATTGGAATGATCGTTCTTCACTTACAGAAAGTTGCCAGCGTGGTGCGGCGGTCGTCTGCGCTGATATGTGGCATTCTTCTAATCGTGTTTGCTTTTGGCGCGGCAATTCCGGCATCGGCCGAGACTGAAACACCAGTCAGTGAAAATGACGGTTTTACGCCTGATTTCCGACCTGCGCGCACAGACAGTCCGCGCCAGACGCTTGCGAGCTTTATCAAACTTCGCAGTGACTTAGAGGCCAATCTCGCGACCTTTGTGACCGACCGAAGCGCCGAACGCCAGGCCAAACTCGTCGTCCAGATGGAACAACTGGTCTCTCTTGTCGACCTGTCCGAGACACCGAGGGCCTTGCGGCGCGATGTCGGGATCGATACCGCAAACTACTTGCTGGATATATTTGGGCGTGTGGAGCTTCCCAACCTTGATGACGTTCCGGACGCAGAGACGTTCGAATCCGACAAGCCGGCAATCTACCTCATCCCGAAGACGCCGTTCAGGATTGTGCGTATCGATGAGGGGGCAGCTAGTGGCGAATTTTTGTTTGGTCCGCGGACCAGCAGGGTCGCTCCTGATTTCGCGAGGGTTGTTGCGCGTCTTCCGCTGCAATCTTCGCTGGGCATCAGCAGCTGGACCACTTATTTACCCAAACTGACTGGCTGGATGATTCCCGCTTGGTTGATTTCAAACATACCTGGGCCGCTCGAAAAACCTTGGCTGGATACGCCAGTCTGGAAGGTGCTGGTGGTTTTGTTGATTGCTGCGATAATTGTTCTGCTTTTTGTATCTTGGCGGTTTTGGGTCTCCACCCGCCGATCGGGTGCGCGGATTGGCCACCTGGCTCTTCTCGCGCTTGGGCCGATCGCAGCACTTGGCGCGTTCGAATTGCTAAGACCGTTTTTTGACTACCAGATCAATCTGACGGGCCGGTTTGCGGCCTCAGTCTATATCAGTGTGACTGTCGTCCGTTACTTCGCTTGGACGTACTTGTTGTGGCTTGCTGTGCAGTTTCTTTTTGAATGGATTATTCTCAGCCCGCGGATCCCGGACAACAGTCTAAATGCAAACATGTTACGGTTGTTTGCCCAGATTATCGGGTTGATCGGAGGATTAATCGTTCTTGCCTTTGGGGCGCAGGAAATCGGTCTTCCTGTATTTAGCATTCTCGCAGGCCTGGGCATTGGTGGTTTGGCCTTCGCGCTCGCAATCCGGCCGACCCTGGAAAACCTGATCGGCGGATTTATCATTTACCTCGACAGACCGGTCGATGTTGGCGATTTCTGCGAATTCGGCGACCGGTTTGGGACAGTAGAAGCAATTGGTATCCGGTCGACGCAGATCCGGGATCGCAACCGCTCTCTGATATCTGTTCCAAACGCCCAGTTCGCTGACATGCAGATCATCAACTGGGCGCGTTGCGACAAGATGCTGATCCTGAATGTCATCGGCCTTCGATACGAAACGGAAGCGGATCAGTTGCGCTATGTGCTGACAAAGGCACGCGAGATGTTTCTGGCCCATCCGCGAATAGATCCGGAAACCGTGCGGGTGCGGTTCGTCGGTTACGGTGCCTCGTCGTTGGACATCGAGATTCGTGCCTATGCACTTGCGCAGGACCTGGACGGATTGTATGAGATTCGCGAGGATGTGATGTTGCGTCTGAAGGATATTGTTGCCGAGTCGGGTACTGGTTTCGCTTTCCCTTCGCTTACCATGTATGCGACCGAGGATGGCGGTCTCGACAAGGAGCGTACAGAAGCCGCGCTTGAAACCGTGGCGGCGTGGCGTCAATCAGGTGACTAGGGTCAGGACCCTAGGCCACCGACTCATTAAATCGCATCCAAATTCGGATTGAGGCGAGTTTGATGGTTGCGAGATAGTTTTCGGGGTCCTTGTCGCAACGGGTTGCGACGGCTCTGAAGTGCTTGAGTTTGTTGAAGAAACGCTCCACGAGATTGCGCGCCCTGTAGAGGTATTTGCTGAACACGGGCTTTTGCCTGCGCTGCGGCATGGGCGGGATGTTGGCGAATGCGCCCTGATCGAAAATCATCTGGCGGATCGCATCCGCATCATAAGCGCGGTCGGCCAGCACCATACTCTTGGCGGGAAGGTCGCTCAGGAGATGGTGAGCCTCATGCCCGTCATAGGCTTGGCCCTGCGACAAGCTCAACTTGATCGGCAGCCCAAGCGCATCGACGACAGCGTGGATTTTGGTCGTTAGCCCGCCCCGCGAGCGACCCATGCAACCGCATCCCCTTTTTTGCTTCCGTTCGCGCCGTGCTGATGCACACGAATGGAAGAGCTGTCGATCATCTGGATGTTACCGTCATAGGCCGTTGAAACCGCGACCAAAATTCGATCCCAAACACCCGCCTTGCGCCAGCGCACGAAGCGGTTGTAGCAGGTCATGTGCGGGCCATATCGCTCCGGGATATCCGCCCAAGGCGCACCGGTGCGCAACCGCCAGAAAATGCCATTCAGAACCCGCCGGTCATCAACACGCGCAACACCACGCACTTTGGACGGAAGAAGTGGCTGGATGACAGACCACTCGAAATCGCTCAGATCAAACCGCGCCATGGAAAACTCCTTTTAGGAGTTTGAATCACATTCGCAACTCAAAAGGAATCCCGTTTATGAGAACGTGGCCTAGGTTATGGAAGAAAACAGGACAAATATTATTCCCTTTTGGCTCCGCTTGAATTGCATCGAATTCGAGCACCATGTTTTTGGTAACGGTGACGGCATTTCTGTTGTTCTGAAAGCCCATCATTACCGAGTGGTTGCTCCAACGAGCGGTAAGTCGGAAGGCAAGTAGGCTTGAGCGATCGCTCCCAGATCAACCGTTCCACGGGAAATGAGGTCCAGGATCTCCTTTGCAGTGCCCAGCGAGCCTGACCAGAATATATTTTGATTTTTATGTTGTCGCCGCTGCGCCGGTCGACTTCATTGGCCCACCATTGAACGAACTGCGCCGCCGGTTGCCGGAATAAAATGCGCCAGTCTCAGGGATATTTCCGGATCGTCGTTGGCGCGGGCTTTTGAAACCCGCCCAGCGCCGCAGAAGGTAAGGTTCGCGACGAATGTAATGGCAACCAGGGACCGAATGGAAAGCGCTGCGAACAATGGGGCGGATATCAATGCGCGTCGCTCCCGCGACTTTTTGACAGCGTAACCGAAGGCAATTCGCCAAACAGTTCCTTGTAGTAACTGGCGTACCGGCCAACGTCGCAGAACCCCCACCTCATCGCACATTCTGTTACTGTCCCGCATTTCAGTTCTTTTAGACATTTGCGGGACCGCGTGAGCCGCCAATTGCGCAGATAATCGCTTGGCGAAACCCCGACAGCGTCTTCAACCGCACGGTGAAGTGTTCGCCGCGATATTTCCATGTCGGTACAGATTCTATTGATCGTCAATACCTGGTCATCGATATTTCGGACGGTATCCTCAAACCTACGATAAATACTGCTATAGTTATTGTTGCACCTATGGAAACTTCTTTCTTCAATTTTAGGTTGTGAAATCGTATCGATAATAGTATTAAGCGTGAAATCAAACGCATAATCATATGAAAAATCAGAATTTAACAATCCTGGATGATCGCATATCTTCTTCCACATACTTCTGATCGCCGGCACCACTGTATAGACTGTAGATTTCGGAGGGTGCTTGACCAGTATCTCGTCCATTTCTCCTGCAAGATCTGAAAGTCCTCTTTTCTCGAGAAGCTGCTCAACAGTCGAGCAGGGAACCGTGACCATAATAGACTCGGCGTTTGAAACCATTACTGTATGCAATTCGCGCCCGGGCGGCGCCCACCAAACAACTCCGGTCGTGAGCGATTGCCCTGAAATGCTGTTGGGTTCGTGGCTGTGGAGCCATATTCCGAGCGCCATCTTGTCCCGTGACAACATGGCTTGGCTTACTGCATTTCCCAAATTTAGATATTCGAGACTGGTGTCCCGCGACTGGAATCTTAGTGATGCGCCGACCAGGGGCTTGTGATCGATCTGAGTGAGTTCGGTCTCAGCATTCCGATTATTCATGATTGTATCAATATCATCGATACAGCTTATGCTTCTGTGCGTTGTGGTGACATCTGACATGCAGCGCTCCCAAAGCAACTTAATGGTTTTGTAACGTAGAGTAACTATTTGAAATTGGCAAAATACGAAGTTTAATACATTGATTTTGGTCAATGTGCTTATCTTAGGTCACGAAAAATTTTTATCCAGACAAGCAAAATAGCCAGTTTGCAATTGGTCTATGGCGTGGGTTGATTGTCATCCGTCGGCGTTGCCTTGGGGTCTGGTTTGGATACGTTCATTTTCAGATTTGTTCGTGACTTTCCCAGCCGATAATTGTGTAGATAAGAATTCGGAGAAACTCCTAACGTTGATTTGAACGCCCGGTAAAGAGTCCGTCTGGAAATATCGAGTGTACTGGAAATTTCTTCTAAACTTATTTTCGGAGTTAACTTAACAATACGCTCTGAATCTTTCACAATCTTGTAATATGTTGAATCAATTTCTCTGAAATGGCGATCGAGTATCTCTGCATGATTGATTGTTTCGACAAATACATCAAACAAATGTAAAAAGACAAATTCAAATGGCCCTGGCTCGATTGTGTTCCTCGAATTGTTGGCGAGGGTTGCTTCAAGACTTGTAAAAGCGCGAAGCAGGCTTTGTGTGTGTCTGGAGGAAATACATGCAGGTCTTGAGGTTGCGCGCGTTGTCAAGTCCAGATCCACACCACGTTCATGAAGTAAGTCATTGAGAATATCGGGTTTTATCATCAACATCCCGCATCGCATGTTTGCTGCATAGATGGCGTCACAATCGGCGTTGGGCGCCGCGAAACAGATATCTCCGGCGATAACGCTCCTGTTCCAGATCGAATTTCCGGCTTCGGACGCCAGGAAAATGCCAAATGTGGTAAGCGTGTCAGAAACAACACCCTTCACGCAAACATTGCTGTAATCCGATATCTCTAACCGAAAATCATCTGTACCCAACATACAGGATCGGCCTGAAATTACGTGGCTTCTTATTGGTGTAAGGTCGCAAAACGCACCCTTTTGATTGCGCAACGCCAGCACTTCTTCAAGTTCTTCAATCGTATCGATTTTGATATTGCGACGTCTAATTGCTTTTGACATTTTCGCTGCACCCAACCTGATTCCAGTTGTGGGTCCTGATCCTCGTCCGCGCCCAAACAAGCTGTCGCAAAAGTCGTTTGAATGCTACGTAGATTGTGACAGCGCTTGGCGAAAATACTTAGGAAAGCCCGAGAGTTTCAAAATTGGGTCTATCTGACGAAGCGAAAACCAACCGGACCATCAAAAGCTCCCTTTAGAATGCGACCCTGGCCTTGGAACGAATTGGTTCCATTCCCGACCGAAATTCCGAACGGGCTTGGAGACGTTCATATTGGCTGGTTTCAAAGTGACATTTGCAGGTGACTGATACGTTCCTGAATACGAACTATCGGTGTAAGACAGACAATGCCGGAGTGACGCGGCGGCCAAAGTTGAACTGGGCAGATAAGGGTTCAGACCCATAAAATTGGAAGCATTGGTCGATCTAGAGCTGGGAGCGGAGTTTGCGCATGACCGATGGCTGTTTCTGGCTCAGCAACGCAGTCTTCCAAACGACGGCCGTTTCTGGCAGCAATGCGCGCAATGAAGATCCGCGGAGGATCAATGGCGTCATTCATATTCTGAGGTCCGGGGCGCTCGATTGATACGCCGAATTGTTCCACGCCAGCGCCAATGGGTCCAGATAGGCAGATTGCAAAAGCGAAAGATTTTGGCCTATTTTCAGTGATCAGGAATGTAACCTGAGACAGAAGAGCGAACGTCATCGGGATGCAGCAGATCGCACGAAGAAGGACATCCGCCGTGCGCTGGAAGCGAAGCGGACATTGCCCAACATCTTGTCACGCAAAACAAGAAAATGGGAAAATTGCATCTCGCCATATCTTTGTAACGGCGGGAAAGTCATCGAAGGCTTGTTTGGCAGGTTCAAGGAGTTCAGACGCACCGAAACCCGATATGACCGCAACGCCGTGAACTTGCTGGCGGTGCTTCGCCTCATTGCAACGGTATGCCAGTGCTTAATGAGTCCGCAGCCCAATTTTCAATTTCGGCCACTCATTCAAGGCGAAAAGCGCCCTTTTATGTCTCTTGACTTAGAATTGGGTTTTAAAGTTGAGTATCCTCACGCACCGGTTTTGAGCGAACCAATAATAACAAGGCGACCGTTTCAATCGAGAATTGTAGTCTGTGACTTTTGATTCAAGGCAAAAGGGAGACATGGTTTGCACTTGATCCGGAGACTGGTAGCTCTCGCACTTTATATCGCCGTTCTGCTTTCTATGTTTTGGGCCTGCGCGGCTTTATGGATCGATGGACCAACATCGCGGCCGCTGTCCGGTTTTCTTGCCGTCGGCTATGCGGCAGTAACAGTGCTCATCCTCTTGCGGTGCCAACCAATAACCCGAAGCGTCACTTTATATCTGGCTCCGTTTGCCGCTGTCCTCTGGTGGTGGCTCTCCATTGCACCAAGCAATGATCGCGACTGGCAGGCCGAGGTTGCACGCCTGGCCTCGGCGCGCATCGAGGGCGATATGGTTACGATCGAGAATGTACGCGACTTCGACTACAGCTCGGAAACCGACATCACAGAACGTTGGGAGACCCGTTCTTACAAACTGTCTGAAATCAAGGGCGTGGACCTGTTCAAGTCGCATTGGGGCTCTCCGTTGATCGCCCATACGTTCATTAGCTGGGAGTTCGAACAAGGGCCGCCTCTAACGATCTCCATCGAAACCCGTAAGGAAGTTGGTGAAGTCTACTCCGCGGTGCGTGGCTTCTTTAGACAATTCGAACTCTACTACGTTGTTTCCTCCGAGGCCGATCTTGCAAAAGTGCGCACAAACGTAAGGGGTGAAACTGTTTATCTCTACCGATTGCGCGGCACGCCAGAGGAAGCACGCGCACTTCTTCTTGACTACTTAAAAACCGTCAATGAACTGCGGGAGAAACCTGCTTGGTATAACGCTCTGGAATATAACTGCACCACGTCAATCCGCCAGCATATCCAAGCGATTGTTCCCGTGCCTTTCGATTGGCGAATACTAGTGAACGGCTACCTGGACGAGGCAGCCTACGAACATGGGAACATCAACACTTCTATTCCTTTTGACGAGCTACGCGAGGCTAGTCGCATAAATGAGCGCGCAAATGCTGATGGCACTGAAAGCTATTCTGTGCGCATTCGTACCGGTTTGCCGGCCCGACCAGGCGTCGATTGAACGACGCTCGGAACGAGCTGGATCTGCAAGACGATTACCGTTGTCTTGCTTGCTGAAAATCGATTACGGGTAAATACTTACTGTCCCAATTTACGTTGTTTGGACCTTACGTTGCGTTCCTAAATGCTCTCACCCAATTTTGCAAGACGGGAGAGGCTTTCATGAAACGCAGGGAATTTTTAAAAACCGCCGCAGCTGCGCCGGTTGCCGGTGCCTTGGCACCAGCACTCTTTTCGAAGGAAGCAGGCGCTTCTGAGAAAGCCGCTGATATCAAGGTCGCACAGGCGACAAATGCAGCTCCTGCCGCGGATGCAGGGTCCGAAGGCCCGATACACAAGGTCGTTGACTGGGCCAAGCACCTTGTCACGTCCGATATGAACGGCACCGGCCCGGACGGCAAGCCCAATGGGCAGACGGCCACGTTTTCCGGGGCTTCGAAAGCCGGCGCCAAGGCCGAATCCGCATCGTCGAAAATGGAGCTGACCGAAGATGAGCAGGCCGTTCTCGACGGCAAGGACGGGCCTGAAAAGGCCAAGCTCATGAAGATTCTCGTCATGTTCGGCGAAACCTTCGGCGCGGAGAAGATGGTGGATCTCGGCGGGGCGCCGCACTCGAACCTCTATATCGGCGCGCAGTACCTCGAACCCATCATCAGCCTGCTGGAAGAGTGTGCCGATGCCGGGCTGAAGTCCTACGCGCCCTACACGGTGAACCCGCGCCCCTACGACGCCTACAATGTCCAGAACAACCCCACGGACATGCAGCTGATCTACGAGGGCTATCCGCTTCAGGCGAAGCTCGACTGGGTCCACTCGAGGCTCGGAGCGCCCGATCTGAATCAACGCTCGTGCGCCTGCTACCTCAAGGAAATCGGCAACGCGCCGGAGCCGGGCACGCCCGTCGCGTGGTGTGAATCCTCGGCCGTGAACTACGGCAATTCCGTACTCGGCATCCGCACCAACCGCTACGGTGCCGGCATGGAAATGCTCTGCGCCCTGCTGGGCAAGGCGCCGGCATATGGCCTCATGACCGACGAAGGCCGCAAGGCCGTATGGCTGATCGACGTCAAGACGACGGAAGAACCGGATTGGGGTGCCCTCGGGGCGGCGATCGGCCGCAACTGCGTCGAGGACATCCCCTTCGTCGCCGGTGTCGAGGACTATTTCGGCGGGGAAGTCACCGAAGACAACATGTGGAAGCTCAAGAAGATGGGCAGCACCACCGCGGCCGAAGGTGCGGTTGGATGCTATCACGTTGAAGGCGTCACGCCCGAGCCCAAGGAAAAGGGCCGCGACATGCTCGCCGAGGGGTTCCAGACCTACGTCTTTGACGATGCCGAACAGCAGCGGATCATTGATACTTGGGCGAACCTGTGGCCCGAGGCAGACGGCGACCCGAACGCAGCCTTCATCGGCTGCCCGCACAACACCTATCCGGAGGTCCTGACGTGGTGTAAAAATATCACCGATGCACTTGATGCGGCCGGACAGGAAAAGACGGCAATGCCCGTCTACATGTTCATGCCGTCCGCCTTGCGCACGAGCTTCCTTATGAATGAGCCCGAGTTGGCGGGCAAAGCGGTCGCGGCAGGGATGCACTACACCAACATGTGTGCGGTGAGCTATTCAGGCATGAAGGGTTTCTCGGACCGTATCCGCGGCGTCACCAACTCGTCAAAGACGCGGGCCTACTCGACGATCCGTTACTTCCCGGACAAGAAGCTGGTGGACATCATCGTGACCGGCAAGGTCTAGGCCGGACTGAATCCTTTGCGCCACGAGCTGCGAAAGCCGCGGCGCCAGTGAAAATCAATTCATGGAGACTGACTCATGGCACAGACATTCAAGGGACGGCCCGTCCTGGCCGGGGAACTGGAGGGGGAGGCGCTTGTCTCGAAACAGCCCTTCAACACCACTGCATCCTATTTCACGAACATGTTCGCGGGAAATACGAAAGATGCCCCCTGCACGGACGCCAACAACAAGGAGCTCTACGAGAAAGACCTTTCCGGGGCAATCATTTGTACACCGCAGGCGATTGGCTCGACCATGGGCGCTGGCGCCCTTATGGGCATGAATTCGCTCGGCGTCGGTTTCAAGGCGATGCTGTTTTCCCAACATATCGACAGCATCTCGGCTGGTGGCCTGATCATGGATTCGATCTGGAATGACCGGACGGTTATCACGATCGATCTTCTGGGCGACGAATTCATGGAGGCTGTCAAGAATGGCGACAAGATAGCCATCGCCGAGGACGGCACCGTCACGGTCGGATGATCCGGGTTTGAAGTAAAATCGACCGGTCCGGCGTTTTTTCGGAAAATGCCGGACCAACGCATGATGAAGCAGCAAATCGGACAACTGGATTATACGGAAAAGCTCGTGTGCTTTTCGTGGGTCGCATGAACACGCAGACTGAGGAATGAAGAGGAGGGTTGGATGTCAAGCACCGAGACACCCCTGGCGTTGGCTGGAGAAATCGAGGAAGTCAGGTCCGAAATCAGGGAACACCGGAGCTGGTTCATGGGGCTGGGCGTTCTGCTGTTGGTTCTCGGGATCGCGGCGATCGCCTTTCCGTTTGCAACGACGGTTGCCGTCAAGGTCATGGTCGGCTGGCTGTTCCTGATTGGTGGCATCGCAGAGATTTTCCAGGCTTTTTCGATGAAGAACTGGAAGAGCCTTTTGGGTAATCTCCTTGTCGGTGGATTGTATGTCGTTGTCGGCATTTGGCTGTCATTCTTTCCGCTCACCGGTATCATCTCACTGACGCTTCTACTGGCCCTGGTGTTTATCCTTGAAGGTGCCGTGAAGCTGGCGATGGCCTTCAAGCTCAAACCCATGGAGGGCTGGGGCTGGGTCTTGTTCAGTGCCATCATCGCGATTTCAGCGGGCGTGCTACTCGTTGCCGGACTGCCCGGGACGGCTGCCTGGGCCATTGGATTGCTGGTTGGCGTCAATCTTCTCGGCGCTGGCATGTCTTACCTCATGATTACCATGGCAGCAGGCAAAACATGACCGGTTCTCAAATCAACCACAAAATGCGGGTGTAATTTTCACACTGTCAGAAATCTCATCGAGGCAAGAAGAATGCGATCAAACCTGATCCGGAAGGGACCTAAATTGCCGGAAATCTGGATCAACGGCAGCACGGACCGATACCAGATGATTATACCAGATGATTTATGCGCAAGTTTCGTTGCCTCTAGGTAACACATCGTCAAAAACGGGTTCGCCGACAGGGATAAACCTTGCTCCGCAGGAGGCATTTGCACGATGCTTTATAGTTAACAAGCGACCTCTGTCGTCAAGACCTTAGCGTCGCACGAGTTGAAACGGAAATTAATGGGGCGATCCATGAAACAGAAATCACTTTTTGGTCTCTTGTGTTTGATGGTGGCAAGCGGAGTAGGACTGCAATTCGCCAGTGCCGCGGATGTTAGCGAACAAGATCCGGATGCACAAACGGCCACCAATCCGAACCAGCGTATTGCAGTCGGTTGGGTGGCAAGCGACGAGGACCCCGAAAACCTGCTAAACCGGATCGAAGACAACAGGACACCGCGTCGTGGCTTGATCCCGGTCTCTCCCATTCAGCCCCTCCGGGATGGCTATTCCTCCGCCATGGACAAGATCTATGAGGCGGTAGGCCTGCGGCTTGGTCTGTCGTTCCACACGGTTGGGCAATACACGAGCAACAACGTTCAAGGCACGCCCCGTCATGGTGGTGCAACCGACATGGATTTCGTTGGCACGTGGGAGCTGTTCAACCGGGGACAACCGACCGTGGGTGCGATTACCTTTGGAGTAGAAGGGCGTTGGGATTACGGCCCGATCGGACCGCAGAATATCGGTTTTGTCAGTGTCGGCTCGGCTGGCGGAACTGCAAACTCCTTTTCAGCATATAAACCGCCTGCCTTCATCCTGCGCAACCTTTACTACCGCATGGGCGGTCAGGATGCCGGTTGGGTCTTTCGCTTCGGCAAGATCACCATGGATTCGATGCTGGCCACGAACCGGCACATTACGCCGAACACGACTTTCCTCTCTAATGCCGGAACCGGACTTTTCTCGGCCGGGTTTGCTGATTCTGGATTAGGGGCGGCAGGAGCGCTCTATTTTGCCGACAAGCGAGCCTACGTTTCGGCCCTTATCGGGGATTCCAATGGCGACCGCTTTGATTTTGGCAAGATCTATAAGGGTGATTTTTACAAGGCGGCGGAAGTCGGCCTGAAACTCTTCCCGCGCACGGACAAGGCCAGTTACTCCAAGTTCCTGGTTTGGCACACCGACGGCACCTATAACGGCGCGCCGATCAACGCCAACACCGGAAAAGATGGCTGGGGTATGGGTGTTGTGCTTTCACAAGAACTGACGGCAGATGGTAACACTGTTGTCGTCGGTCGTTATGGACGCAGCTTCGATGGTGCATCGATCTACGACAATCAGGCCGCGCTTGCGCTGCTGCGTTACCAGCCCTTCGGCAAATATTCCTTCGACGATGACGTCATTGGCGCCCAGTTTAACTGGATAGAATCGGCTACGCCCGGAACACGAGACGAATACAGCATCGAAACCTTTTACAGGTTCCCATTGTTTCCTGATCTCGATACGACGCTCGCTTACCAGGCGGTAATTAACCCGGCCACGACAACTGCTTTCGATACTGCGCATGTGTTTTCAATCCGGGCGGTGACGTCCTTCTGAGCGGAGTCTAAAATGAAGTCCCTATCTGCACTGGTCGTTTTCATAGTCCTTTCCGGCTCAACGGCAGCGCAGGAGGCGACGCGGGAGGCACAGGTAGGTCTCTTGACCTGCAGTGTGGAGGGCGGAGCTGGTTTCATCATCGGGTCCAGAAAGAAACTGTCCTGCCTTTTCGAGCGGTCCGATGGCCTGCCAAACGAAACCTACAGCGGCGTGATTTCAAAGTTCGGTATCGATATCGGCCAGACGACTGCTTCCAAAATCGCGTGGGGCGTGTTCGCCCCCTCCAAAGCCGTTGCGAACACCGGCCGGCTCGCTGGCAGCTACGGCGGGATCAGCGGTGAGGTCACTGTCGGCCTCGGGTTGGGCGCGAATGTCCTGATTGGCGGCTTCGACAAGTCGATCGCGCTGCAACCACTCAGCCTGCAGACCCAGACCGGCATCAATATTGCGGCGGCTATCTCCAGCCTGACGCTCGAAGGCGTTCAGTAAGGCGCACTGTGCTGTGAGCGCGGGAACATCACCTTGGGAGGAGAAAATCGTGTTGAAATCCGGATTAACGACTGCTTTGGCGGCAATTTTTCTTTGGTCTGGCTCGGTCCTCGCGCAAGAGCAAAAACCCAATTTTCTCGTTATCATGGGCGACGATGTTGGGATCACCAATATCAGTGCATACTCGCATGGGGTCATGGGATATCAGACTCCCAATATCGACCAGCTCGCTGCTGAAGGTGCGATGTTCACCGACTACTACGGCGAGCAGAGCTGTACCGCCGGCCGGTCTACTTTCATCACCGGCCAAAGTCCGTTCCGGGTAGGCCTGACCAAGGTAGGTATGCCTGGTGCCAAACAGGGAATCAGCGCCGAAGACCCAACGATCGCTGAACTGCTGAAGCCGCTCGGCTACACGTCTGGCCAGTTCGGCAAGAACCACCTCGGCGATCGCAACGAGTACCTGCCTACGGTGCATGGCTTCGATGAATACGCCGGTGTTCTCTATCACCTCAACGCCCTTGAGGAGCCGGAAAACGTCGACTACCCGAAGGACCCCGAGTTCTTTGCCAAGTTTGGACCGCGGAACGTCATCTACAGCCGGGCCACGGATAACAACGATGCGACCGAGGATCCTCGCTTCGGTGTCATCGGCAATCAGACCATCGAAGATCTTGGCAAGATGACGACCGAGCGCATGAAGACCTATGACGACGAGACGCTCGCACAGTCGGTCGGCTTCATGGAGCGCGCAGTGGAGGAGGGCAAACCCTTTTTCGTTTGGCACAACACCACCCGCACGCACACCTTCACTCACTTAAGGCCGAAATACGCCGACATGGTCCCTGAAAAGGGTTTCATGGGAGCAGCGATGACCGAGTTCGACGATACTGTAGGCACCCTGATGGCCAAGCTTAAAGATCTTGGCGTCGCCGACAACACTATAGTCGTCCTGACATCCGACAACGGTGCAATGAAGTTCAGCTGGCCGGACGGCGCTACGACTCCGTTCCAGGGTGAGAAGGCGACGACTTGGGAAGCGGGAGTACGCGTTCCTGCCATCGTCAAGTGGCCCGGCGTCGTCGCGCCCGACAGAGTGATCAACGACATCTTCCACCACAGTGACTGGTTGCCGACATTCCTGGCGGCAGCGGGCATTCCTGATGTGGGCGGAAAACTATTGGATGGCTACACTGTCGGGGAGAAAACCTACAATGTCCATCTTGACGGGTACGACCAGTCGGCACTTCTCAAGGGCGAAGGCTCGGGTGCACGTAAGGAGTTTCACTATGTCACGGATGACGGCGATTACGCTGCTTTTCGATACGGTAAGTGGAAGATTTCGTTCCTGACCCAAGAATGTGTCGGCATGGATGTCTGGGACTGTCCGTTCACGCCGCACCGATTTCCGCGTATCACCAATCTGCGCACTGACCCCTTCGAAGAAGCATTGCGGCCAGGTGCAAGTTTTGGATGGCAGGACTGGGCGTTCCGGCGCTCCTTCGTTCTCGTGCCCGCGCAAGGAATAGTTGGAAAATTCGTCAAATCCTTCGAAAACTATCCGCCGCGGGGCGAGCCAGCCAGCTTCAGTGTTGGTGACGCGCTCAATAAACTTTTCGCACAACGCCAAAACTGAGCTAACGTCTCGAGAATAACAAGCCAGCCGGGACGTGAACACTAGGGAACACGCAAGTTGGCGAGCGTCTGGAAATGAGCGCTCCGAAAAGCACAATCGATGTGAACCGCCATCTTCTGGGAGGAAGTAATGAGAATAATGAAAAAGGTAACAACCACATTGGCTGTGATTGGGTTTTCGGCAATGGGCGCGCGTGCCGATGTTCCGGAAACGGCCATTTGCGGTGTCGAGCAGGCGGTTGCCTGCCCGGCGTATGAGGCCTGCGAGCGCACACTGCCGAGCGCCGTGAACCTGCCTGCGCTGATGAAGATCGACCGCGCCGCAGGTGTTATTCTCAGCAAGCGCGAAAGCGGTGAGACGCGCACCTCAAAGATCGCGTCGGAGATGGAAGGCGACGGGGTGCACATTCTGCACGGTGCCGAGGACGGCCGTCCCTGGAGTATCCGGATCGATCTGGAAACGGGTCGTTTTACGCTGGCGAGCGCTCATGACGACCTCGGATTTGTCGCCTTTGGGATCTGTTCGTCCGGACTGATGTCCGCCGGGGAGGGGGAGCAGTGATGAAGACGCTGATAACCTGCACCATGGCTGCCGCTATGCTGGCCGCGACCTGGGTGACACCTGCGGTCTCGCAGCAGCGTACTGGACAGGAATTCGTCAGTGACACCTCGCGTGGCGCGGTCAAAGGTGCCGTGATTGGCGGCATTGCTGGCGATGCCGGGGCAGGTGCCGCAGCTGGGGCCGCGGGCGGAGCGCTGTTCGGGGGCATGCAACCGGTGACAAGCAACACACCGCGCGGAGATCTTGTCAGCGGAGCTGCCAAGGGTGCCGTGATCGGCGGTATCGCCGGTGACGCAGGAGCAGGTGCTGCCGCAGGGGCGGCAGGCAGCATGCTGATGGGGGGAATTAGTCGTCGCCGCTAACTGGGCTATAAAAACAGATGGGATTGGGACCGGCTGAGTCCCATCAGGTGCCGTGAGGCATAAGAAGAGGTACTTATCATGAGGAAGCGAATGTTGAATTCGGTCGGGGGCTTTCTGGCATCGCTGACTGTGAGCACCGGGTTAATAGGTAGTGGAATCGCTGCCGATCTGGACCAAACCGCACAATCTGAGGACTTTCCAGCACCTAAAAAATGGGAGTTCGTTCTGGGAGTTTATGGTTTTCTACCGTGGGTAAACGGCACGAGCGGAGCCGCATCAACAACGGCCACGCTGGACCTGACCGGCCGCGACATTCTGGATGCGCTCCGCTTCGCTTATTTCGTCGATGGGGAAGTTGTTTACGACAGGCGTTTTTCCGCAATGGTCGACATCATGTACGCCAATCTCGGTGGCGCGAGCAGTACCAGGCGCGGCACCAGGATCGGGCTGACCTTCTCCGAATATATCATCGAGGCACGGGCCGGGTATCGCTTTCTTGTTGAAGGACCATCGTGGCTGGAGGCCTATGGTGGTGTCCGTTATTGGGATGTTACCCAGACGCTGAGCATCACCGGTGGCGGCCGGTTTGGCCTCACCCGAACCGGAAGTGCGGGAGATCAATGGATCGATCCGATCGTCGGGTTGCGTGGCCGGTACGGGGTGACCGAAAACTGGGGCCTGGTTGGCCAGGGTGACATTGGTGGGTTCGGCGCCGGCTCCGACTTTTCCTGGCGGGCCCAGGCTGGTGTTCAATATGCCTTCGAGAACGGTTTGGCCATCGACCTGGAGTATAAGGCACTTCAGGTGGATTTCGACAATGGCAAAACCGGTGCAAACCGCTTTGTCTGGGACGTCATCCAGCACGGGCCATTTGCCCGGATTTCCTATCGATTTTAACGCAGGGAATTAACGAACAGCAAAGAACATGTTGTGGGTGACTTGAGCAAAAACCTGCTGCGCATTGTCAAGCCGGGCGATGCGGCCGAAAGGCTCTTTCAAGAGCAGGCATGGTGTTATCACCGAGGGAGTGGTGTTCATGGGTCGGCTGTGGGATTGCGATTGACGGCGAACAGGCGAAGGTGTCAGCAAATGGGTTTTGCCGATAACGGGAACTACCAACGGCAAAGGTATTATAGTTACGACGTCGAACAAATGGGCATGGGAAAATGTCATACAGACTTCAGTATCTTTGTGATTGCATGTCATCGCGAAAACGGTTTCGCCCCTGGGTGCGTTCGGCGATCCTTATCGTCTTTTTCACAATGTCACTTGTTTCCAGCCAAGCCGAAGATGATCCCCGGTTGATTGCTGACCTGGAAGGCGTGGTTCAGATAGCGCGTGCTTTCGATATCTCGGCCAGTTCCACGAGCAAGGTCATGCGCCTGCATTTTGTTGAAGGTCAACTTGTCGAAAGAGGCGATCTGCTTGTCGAATTCGACAGTACTGTCAGTAAGTTGGAAGCTCGGATTACCGAACAGAAAGTCGTCCGTGCAAATGTACAGCACCTGCTCGCCTTGGAAAAACTGGAGCGACTGGAGAAGCTAAAACAAAAGAATGCTGTTTCTCAGGCCGATTACCTCCTCGCGGTCCATAGCGCCGAAATTGCGGCTGCCGACCTGGCTCTGGCACAAATCAGAGCAGAACTGGCAGAGGTCATTCTTGGGAACCAGAAACTGCACGCACCTTTTAACGGGCAAATGTCAGCACCACGCGTCAGGGAAGGCAGCAGAGTCGTCGTCGATAGCACCAGCGAAATAGCGACGATCTTCGATCTCAATCCGATAAATATCCGGTTTCCAGTTGCCTACGACCGAATTCTGTCGAGCCGCAGGTCGGTCGCGTCCCGCGAGGAACTCAATGACAAGATCGAGCTGACGCTGATCATGCCGGGCGGTGATGCGTACGAGCATACCGGGCGGCTGATTTCAAACACCTTCGGTGTCGACACGGCGACCAGCATGGGATCGGTGCTCGTCCAGTTCCCGAATCCGGACTACGTGCTGCGCCCCGGTCTGAAGGTCGCCGCAAAGGCGTTATGGAAGGAACTCCCGCAGTAGAGCATCAGACTGATGCTACGGATGCTGTCCTGTTCCTCGGCAAGAAAAACTTTGGTTGTTCCGGCCGGTCTTCCAAAATCGACCTGTGTCTCCCGAGTGGAATACCGATCCCGGTCCTGGAAAAACTGCAAGGGTCGATCGCAACCTCGCGTAGTGCGGGAAATTCTCCTGACCGTATTGTGCTGGCTGGACCATGGTGACGTTCATCCGCGTTCCATAATCGGCGGTGCGCTCAGTTCAACAGGGTTGCCAGGGCGACAGCGCCGCGTTGGATCAGAATGTCCCATTTGGAGTTGTCGGGCTGTCCAACTGGCCAGGCCATGGTTAGATTGAAACAATCTCCAAAATGCCACACCAAACGCCAATTAGTCCCAAACTACGTAGCATTGTCTGCGGCAGAGAATTAGCGTGGTGGAAGTGTGGTCTGGATGCCTTGTTGCATGAAATTTAATGAGACCAGAAACAAATCCGCCGAGACCAGTTTTTGCTAACGGTGAGCAGAGTGATGTCGAAGGTCGATCGTCTTGAAATGGACAAGCTGGCGGGTCAGGGAGGACTATTTAAATGATCGGATTCCTTCTTCATGCTCTGCTAATTGGTAGTCTGGTTTTCCTTGCGATTAGCCTGCTGAAAATAAAGGTAACACCGGTTAGCGTAACGGCGGTCACACTCGTTGTCGCAATGACAATTAGTACGGTTTCTCTAGCCACCCAAATCCTGTGGCAGGGGATTGCCCCGGTCTCCCACCAGATCACCCTGACGCGGTTCGTTGTCGCGATGAACCCGGATCAAAAGGCGCTCGTCAAATCGATTAATGTCGAAATCGGAGAAGAGGTCAAACAGGGCGATGTTCTGTTCGAACTGGACAAAACCCAGTTCCAGGCAACAGTGGACCAGTATGCAGCGGATCTCAACTCATCGAAAGCGGAGGTCGACCGGCTCAGCGCGGCGCTGGATCTGTCAGATGCGACGATTGCCCGGCTTGAGGCTCAGGCGAACGCCGCGGTTGCCGAACGCGACGCCAACCAGAAGCTGCTGCGTGCAGGCAGTCCGGCGGTTGCCGAGCTCAATGTCCTGAAGCTCACAAAAGCCGCCGAAGCTGCCGAGGCCGCCGTTGTTGAGGCAGAAGCCTCTAAACAGCAGGCCGTCTTCGCCCTTGCGTCGGGCGAAGCGAAAGTGCGAAGCACCCAAGGCTTGCTTGACAATGCCACTGCGGATCTGGACCGAACGACCTACACAGCGCCCGCCGATGGCGTGATGATCAATTGGCAAGCGAGGCCCGGGACGATCACGGCATCTCTGCGCGCTGCCGCGGTCGGCACCTTTATGGAAACCGGCAACGAGCGCGTTGTCGCAGTATATCCGCAAAACCTGCTGCGCAATGTCAAACCAGGCGATGACGCGGAAATCGCCTTCAAGAGCAGGCCTGGCGCCGTCGCCGAGGGCAAGGTGCTCCGGATCGCGAACTATACAGGCGAAGGTCAATTCACCGCCTCCGGCGATGTACCTGTGCTGGCAAATCTTGGTTCAAAAGGGTTTTTCGCGGTACTGATCGAACTGAACGATCCGGAACTTGCTGCGTCCCTGGGCCTCGGCGAAGCGGGCTCGGCAACCATCTACACCAAATCCAGCGGAATATTCCATGCAATTGGAAAATTGTATATGAAATTGATTTCTTTGGTTTATTACTTGCCATAGATCGAAGTTATTAGAGAATTGCTTGGAAACATTACAGTTTACTGAGTTATGGAGTCTCAAATCGACAAGATAAAGCTAGTTCTATTTTGTGAGAACGAGTTCTAGCGATGAATCTAACTAACTGAACAGGGAGTGGATAAATGTGCATGTGGGCGAATGAAACTCGCGGATTTGCAGGTGCGCTTTTTTCTTTGACAGTCATGTGCAGCTCCGCGCAGGCTCAAGACGCTCTTGGTGAACCTGGACGTGGTACTGGCGACGCAAACCCCTTGAACAACGTCTACTTCGGAGAGCAGCACCTGCATACCTCGGCATCGCCCGATGCGTTTGCGTTCGGCACGCGGAACACCGCCGACGATGCCTATCGCTATGCCAAGGGAGAAGCGATCAAGAACGCCCAGACCGGCGACATGATCCAGAAGCGGACACCCTACGACTGGGCCGCCGTGACCGATCACGCCGAGTATCTCGGCATGATGCCGCTGCTTCTTGATCCGGACAGTCCGCTGAAAGACACGGAGATCGGCAAGCTGATCGCATCCGGAGACACGGCGTCAGGCGAGCAGGCCTTTCAGCAGATCATCACCTCGGCAACCATCAACCAGCCGATCGATTACCTGGTCGATCCGAAGATCGCAACGAGCGCATGGCAGAAGCAAATCGACGCTGCGGAAAAACACTACGAGCCCGGCAGATTTACCACATTGGTCGCGTTCGAGTGGTCGTCACAGCCGAATTCGAAGAACCTGCACCATAATGTCTTTTTCCGTGATAGCGGGCCTGAGCGGGTCTTCTCGGCTTTCGATTCTGTGCACCGCGAGGATCTGTGGGTTTATCAGGAATATCAACGGGCTGTCGGGCATGAAAACATGTCGATCCCGCACAATTCCAACGTTTCAAACAGTGCGATGTTCGCGCTGCACGATTCAAACGGAAACCCGATTGACCGGCGTTGGGCCGACAAAAGCCAGCGCAACACACCTGCGGTCGAGATCGTTCAGACCAAGGGTGCGTCTGAGACCCACCCGGCGCTTTCTCCCAACGACGAGTTCGCGGGATTTGAGACAAAGTTCACCCACCTGTTGGGATCTGGTGGTGTTCTCGGGCTGATCGACAAGAGCTACGTCCGCAACGCGCTGATCGACGGCGTAGGGTTCCAGGAAATGATTGGCATTAACCCGTTCAAATACGGGATCGTCGGTGGAGGTGACAGCCATATTGCAGCCTCGGTCAATGAGGAGTTCAACTATCCAGGTGTGCACGGCAACACCGACAAGACGCCAGAAGTCCGGCTGGCCTCGACAGGCTCCGTGGCCGGAGAACCGGCGCTCTTCTTCGGAACCCCCGGTGCGACCGGTGTCTGGGCACCAGAGAACACGCGCGAGGCGATTTTCGACGCGATCAAACGAAAAGAGACCTATGGCACTTCCGGAACACTGATCCGTCTGCGGTTTTTTGGCGGTTGGGATTTTGCCGATGATCTTGTTGACCAGGAAGATTTCGTGGCCCAGGCCTATGACAGAGGTGTGCCAATGGGCGGGGACCTTCCCGAAAAACCAGAGGCCGCAGAAGCTCCGACGTTCGCCGTATGGGCCCTGAAAGATCCGGAAAGCGGCAACCTTGACCGCATCCAGATCGTTAAGGGCTGGTACGACAAGCGCGGCTATGGCTTTCAGAAAATCCATAATGTGATCTGGTCGGATCAGGACACGCGCCTGATCGACGAGGCTACGGGCAAGCTGCCCCCGGTAGGCAACACCGTTGATGTCTCGACGGCCGCCTACACCAACGATATTGGTGCCACGCAGTTGCGCACCGTGTGGACAGATCCAGACTTTGATCCAACCCAACACGCTGTCTATTACGTGCGGGTTCTGGAAATCCCGACACCGCGCTGGTCGACCTATGACGCCGCAAAGCTTGGCATCGCGCCGCCGCCTGATGTGCCGGCGACAATCCAGGAGCGCGCGTGGTCCTCGCCTGTCTGGTACACCCCTGCGCCGGAGCTGGTCTCCAGGCTGGACTTCTATCCGGGTCTCCAGGAGAAACTTCCTGCCTCGGGCTTCGGAATCGGCGTCCTTGGTGGCGACGGCCAGTGAGCCGGGGTCATGTCGGCATGGACAGAGCGGTTGCATAAGAGCGGGGTACTCGGCTCAGCCACCATAATTGCCTGCTGTGAAACATGGAGAGCGAGCGGGAGATACGCCAGAATATGCGGCAAACGGCGCGCGTCTTGAGTTCGAACCGGTTCGTGCCATCAAAATTCGGAGGAAGCTGAATTGAAAACCGCACGGTTTCAAAGGATCTTGAGGTTTGTGCTTGTGACGAGTTTGCTCGTTTCGGTCTATGGGACAACCGCAGTTGCGTGTAGCCTGCACGATCCCGTCCAGCTATCAAAGGGTTTGCTCAACCATTATTATCCCAATTCCCTTCACGTGAGCGGCGCGATCTGGGCGGCGCAAAGGGACGGGATCCTTCCGATGCCGGACAGGAAGCGATTGACGGCAATCGGAAAAGAGCGCCAGGACCTGGACTTACGCGCCTTGCAAAACGCAGTGCGAGCAATCGTGAGCATCGATGAAGAGCTGCATCCGCGTTTGACGGCAACCAATCTGAACGCGTCTATTGTATTGGTCGAGCGCTATCTTTGGGCCCGATTTGCGTCAGACCGTGAATTGGCAGTGCATGTTGATGGCGCGACCAAGGGGGACTTGGTGATCGTGACCGATGAACCAGTGGTGACCGCCCTGGTGGCAGGCAGAATGACTTTTGAAAAAGCACAAGAACTTGGTGTGCTTAAGTTCTTTGGCACGAAGAACCAGATTGCGTCCTTTATCGACTCTGCCAGTGGCTTGGGTGCTGTGCCAATGAAGCGAGCGAACATACTCAAAACCTATAAATTCATGTCACTTATCCCAAAGAAATCGCCTGACAACTCGCTTCTTTTGTCCCGCCGCGACTAATCCCACAGCAAGTCTGTCTCAAGCCAACGACCGGATAAAAAAGTCCATGAAAACCGTGCTCCAAGTTCTGAAAGACCCGCTTTTTCATTTCATCATATTGGGTGCGCTGATCTACCTCGCCTATGACTTCAGCCCAAAATCCGATTTCGATGAAAAAGAGCCAATCGTGATCGTAACCAAGGGAGAAATCGACTGGTTCAAGTCGACCTGGGAGTCCAAGTGGTCGAGGCCGCCGACGAAGGACGAACTGAATGGCCTTATTGAGCAACATATCAAGGAGACGGTGCTTTACCGGGAAGCCTTGGCGATGGGACTTGACGAAAACGATGTTGTTATTCGCCGGAGGCTGGCCCAGAAAGTGGAATTCCTGACCAACGATCTGCTGCAGCCTTCGCCGCCGAGCGAGGAGGAACTATCAGTATTTTTTGAAAAAAACATGGATCGCTATGCGGGTGAAGACCTGATCACACTGACCCATGTTTTCTTTGATCCGGACCAGCGTGGAAACGCGACGCTCGAGGATGCGGCGAAAGCCCTGTCGATATTGAAGGCAGAATCGGATCTACCACTGGATTTTGCCAAACTCGGTGATCGCTTCCTGCTGCAAAGCTATCTCCCGCAACGACCCAAATCGGAAATCGCGAAGCTGTTTGGCAGCCGGTTTGCAGAACCGGTGTTCCAGCTCCAGCCCGAAACTTGGCACGGGCCTGTTCTGTCCGGGTACGGCACGCACCTTGTCTATGTTCATGAGCTTGTTGTTCCGCCTCAACCGCGATTGGATGAGGTCCGTGAGGAACTGCTGCTCGATTGGGCCAACGAGAAACGTGCTGAACTGAATGAGGAATTCGTCGACCAGCTGGTGAAACGATACAAAGTTGTAATCGAAAACGAACCCGAAACCGCTCAAAGTCATGCCGCTGCGGGGAACGGCTGATGCATGGTTTTTGGAAAGCGGCCAAGGCGCTGTCGGCGCTCTGGTCGATCATCGGACTATTCAGCGTGCTGCTTTATTGTCCCGGGCCCGCGCAAGCGCACGAAGTCCGCCCCGCGCTATTGAAGATCACCGAAGACCAGCCCGGCTGGTACGAAGTTGTCTGGAAAGTACCGGTTGTTAGCGGCAAGGTCCTGGGGATTTCGGCAGTTCTGCCTGACACCCTGAACCCGGTTGGGCCGATATCGGTCGTGCAAACCGGGGCGGCGCAGGTCGAAAGCGCGGTCTACAAAACCGAAACGGATTCAATTGTCGGGAAAGAAATCTTCATTGACGGTCTCAACGTTCTGCAGGTTGATGTGGTCGTGCAGATATCGCTTGCTGACGGAATAGCCTATTCCACGATCTTGAAGCCGTCATTGCCGCGTTACACGGTCCCCAAGAATCCAGACAAATTGGAGGTCTTCAAGTCCTATCTGGTTCTGGGTGTCGAACATATCCTCTCTGGTATTGACCATCTGCTGTTCGTCCTTGCCCTCATCCTGATCATCAAGGACAGGTGGAGGCTCTTGATGGCCATAACCGCATTCACGGTGGCCCATAGCATAACACTTGCGTTGGCAGCTCTCGGCGCCGCGCGCGTTCCTTCACAGCCAACCGAGGCCGTCATCGCGCTAAGTATTCTTTTCCTGGCCGTCGAAATCGTTCGAATGCGCAACGGCCGGATCGGTATCACCGAGCGAGCTCCTTGGATTGTCGCATTTTTGTTCGGTTTGATACACGGGCTTGGATTTGCCGGGGCGCTCAGCGAGGTTGGATTGCCACAGAGCGCCATTCCACTTGCCTTGTTTTCCTTTAACGTCGGTGTGGAATTGGGTCAGCTGACGTTCGTTGCAGTTGTAATTGCTGTCGGACTGGGACTTCAGATTCTCGTTTCTAGTATCGGTTCTTTTCTTCCGGCGCTGCAAAGGAGTGTCTCGTCCGTTTCGGCTTATTGCATCGGCGGCGTTGCAACTTTTTGGCTGGTGGAACGATTGAGTGCATTTTAGCCACGTTTTGATCATGCCGTTTTTCCTTGGCGCCAGCGTAAATCAGTGAGAATTGGTCACCGGATATTCACTTCGCTCCTTATTGGACCCACTTGGGCCTTGCAGATCAATCGCAAATGCTTCAGTGGCATTTGGTTCCGTGGCGCAGTGCTTTCCGATAAAGTTGGAGGGAGGGGCAAAAAAGGCCAGTGAATAGCGCAGGTGGGGCTTTGCTTCCCACGCGATTGCTCGCCAGTTTTTCCAGCAGCAAATAATGCCTACAGTCCTTGATAGTCACTCATCTGGTGGTCGATGTCGGGCGACCGGCACAGCACCAAACGGCGCATACGAGCAATTGCAACAAACTCACTCTCTGCCCGTTGAGCAGCCGAATAAAATGCCATGACGACACTTCATCCCAAATACTCCATCTTTTTTACAAGATTAGTGTGTTGCCTCCACTCTTTGAGCCCGTAGTCCTTTCCTGTCATTCGCAGATAAAATGACCAAGCGTAGCATCTCGTCGCCGTCAAACGCTCTATGCGCAGTGCGTCCAATAAGTGTGAGACCGCAACAACGGTACAAACTGTTACCTGTGTCTTCGGGCTGGACAAAGAGGGATAAGGTAGCGGAGGAGGGACTGGAACCTCCGACCCGCCGACTTTGATCCTACAAATCTATAAGCACCCGTTATGCAATTACACCGATTCTGAATCGGTTAAACGCAGCGCAATGTACACCTTCAGATGCACCTTCGCGAGACATGTTAGGGAAGTGATTGCATGTGAGTTTTGTATGTAATTGAAAAAATTGATTAATTTGGTGACCCCGACGCGATTCGAACGCGTGACCCTCAGATTAGGAATCTGTTGATGAAAGATACGTCCGTTTACGCTGATTTACTATTACTTTCTATTTTTCAATAACTTACAGATTTTCTTCTACGCTGCTCTCTTGTCAAATACGACCTGTTTCGCTTACATTTGCTTACATAGTGCTTACACGAGGGCTCGTGTAAGCAGATTTGGACAACGCGAATTCCGGTATCCGCGCATGACGTGGAGAAAAGAAGCCGGATATGGCGTCAGAAGCCGTCAAGCTGTCAAAAGCCACTGAATCTTCACGCGTTTCTGGATCTCAGTGTTGTCAGTGGCACTGTCTTGTCCATCAAAAGCCGTCAGCAGGAAGGTGTGCCGGTATGCCGAAGCTTACAAAACGCAGTGTGGACGCAGCAAAGCCGGGTGAGAAGACCAGGATCATCTGGGATTCAGAACTCAAAAAGTTCGGACTTCGTGTCATGCCGAGTGGCGTTAAGTCCTTCATCTTGCAGTATCGAAACGAAGCGGGTCGCACGCGCGGTATGACACTGGGCCGGTATGGAGTCCTGACACCCGATCAAGCTAGAAAAATGGCAGCCGAAGCATTGGTTCGTGTTGACAAAGGAGGGGACCCGGCTGCTAATCGTCAGGCGTCAAAGGCAGCCGCGACGGTAGGCGAACTCCTTAACCGTTATTTGACTGAGCATGTGAAGACCCACAATGCTCCGACCACGCAGGCTGAAGTCACGCGGCTGGTCGAAAAACGCATTCGTCCAAAACTCGGAAATGTAAAAGTAGCCGCTGTTACGCGGCAGGACGTCACCAAACTGCACCGGGCTCTCGCTTCCACGCCGCGTCAGGCCAATTTCGTATTGTCCATCCTGTCAAAGGCCTTCAATCTTGCCGAGATCTGGGGCATGCGGCCGGAACAGTCCAATCCCGTCCGACTTGTAAAGCGTAACAAGGAGGCGGAACGGGATCGCTTCTTGTCTGCTGCGGAACTGAAACGACTGGGCCGGACTTTTGAAGAAGCCGAAACCAACGGTCTCCCCTGGATTATTAAAGAGACGAGCAAAACCAAGCACCTTCCTGCCGACGTTGATCAGCGCCGGACACCGGTCAATTCGATGGCAATCGCAGTCATTCGTCTGCTGCTTTTTACCGGTGCAAGGCTTTCAGAGGTTTTGCAACTCCGCTGCGTACACGTTGACATGGCGGCAGGAACCATCGCGCTACCTGCGCGCAAAGGTGACGGCCGAAAAGCCCATCCTGTCAATTCCAGTGCTTTGGCTGTTTTGAAAAACCTGCCACAAAACAAGAAGTCACCTTTCGTGTTCCCGAGAGAGAGTGACCCCAAGAGGCACATCTCCAAAGAGGTGACGGAGAACGCCTGGCAAAGAATTCGGGTGCATGCCGGTATTCAGGATGTTCGGCTTCATGACCTGCGCCACACCGTTGGCACATTCGCCTCTCAGGCGGGCGCCAACGCTTTTGGCATCAGCCATCTTCTGCGGCACACCAATGTGACGATTACCAACCGCTATGTGAATACGGATGCTGACCCGATCCGGAAACTGTCAGAAGACATTGGCAAGCGCATTGAAGATGGGCTTGCCGGCTAAGCGGGTGGCCTGGCACCTATCCGTCGTGAACACAGAACTGGTTTCGACGGCGAGCGTTGCTGAGAGCAGTCAAAACTCCGCCAAAATCGCGCAAACACGTTTGCCCTCTAAAAGGAAAACCCCTTGGGCCTGCATGAGGTCCAAGGGGTAAAACTCTTCAAATCAACGAAACGTCAGAAGACGCGCGAAAAATCAGCTGAACAGAAAATCCCCCTGATCCAGATCGGCTAGTTGAACACCATCAAGCGTGATTGTTGTTCCGCCGAACTGAACCAGAGAATCTGAACCCGAAGCTGCCAGGATCAGATCGGAAAAGACAGACGCACCGCTTTCAATATGGATCAGGTCCTCGCCATTGGTGAAGTCGGTGACATGGTCGTTGCCGCTATTTTCGGAGAAGACGAAAGTGTCTGAACCTTGCCCACCGGTGAGATGGTCAATGCCGGATGTTTCGCTGATCCGATCGTTGTCTGTAGTGCCTATCAGTTCGGATGAATCGTCGGTCCGAACGTTGATCTCCGAAAGGGAAGTTCCATCGGCAAATTCGAACCGTTCGATGTGCTGTGCCTTGTTGGCAATATGGAATTGACCTGCTGGACGGCCTCCCTCAGCCTGCCAGCTGAATCTCAATGCCTCGCCGTTTGAGTTGCCGTGGTCGTGATAGGAAATTGTTAAATCCGACAGAAACAAATCCTTAAAGCGGACGGTATCCGTGCCTCCGTCGGCAACTTCAGCATCATATTGGATAATCGTCGAACCGCTGTCGGAGCCTATCAGATATGTATCATTTCCACTCTGACCACTGAGGACTTGGTAGTCTGCCCAGCCACTTGCTCCCGTCTCAAGCGTATCGTCTCCGGCACCGGCCCAAATCACATTATCATCAGAATATCGTCCACTGCCATCACCCGGACTGGTGACGCCAGCCTTGATGTAATCGTCTCCACCGGTACCTGACAAAATTGCCCGGCCAATTCCGTCTATGTGAATCCGCTTCAGCGTAACTCCATCGGCAAACTCAAATCGCTCGATGTCATTGCCTTTGTCGGCTATGTGCAACTGACCGGCAGGACGATCTCCATCCGCAACCCAGTCGAACCTCAGTGCTTCGCCGTTGCTGTTGCCGTGATCATGGTAGGTGACTGTCATGTCGGACAGAGACAGGTCCTTGAACCGAACGGTGTCTGTGCCACCAGCAGCTTCCGCTGTGTAGTCGATAAGAACCAAACCACCATCAGAACCAATCAGATAGGTATCGTCTCCGCCCTGGCCTTCCAGATACTGCCAATCAGCCCAGTCACTTGCCCCGGTCTCAAGCGTGTCATTGCCCGCTCCGGCAAATAGTCCGTTGTCATCAGTAAACCGACCGGTGCCATCACCTGGACCCATCACACCACCACGGATGTAATCATCTCCATCCGTTCCGGTCATGACAATACGACCAACACCATCAACATGGATCCGCTTCAGCGTAACACCATCGGCAAACTCAAATCGCTCGATCTCATTGCCCTTGTCGGCAATGTGAAGCCGGCCAGCCGGACGCCCCCCTTCAGCCGTCCAATCGAACCTAAGCGCTTCACCGTTGGCGTCAGCATGCTGATGATAAGTAACAGTTAGATCTGACAGGGACAGGTCCTTGAACCGAACGGTGTCTGTGCCACCAGCAGCTTCCG
>CXTY01000019.1 GCA_001404055.1 Roseibium album
TGTGTGGATGGCTCCCTTATTGCAAGTCCTTTCTGGTGATTTAGATTTGTCAGAAGCAGTCTTGTGTTCGGCCTGTTAGCGCGACGCACATGGCCGCTGGCCCTGATGGTTTCCACCAACCAAGTCCCATTCCGCACATCGAACAGCAAGCGTTCAGGACAAAGCACGGGGCGTCTTGATTTTAGGGCTGACAAAGTTCCATCACTTCATTGGTCTTGCAATCTCTTGTTTTTAGGTCGTTGAGTTCAAACGGTTCTCACTTTGTATGGCTCATTCCGGATAAGCACGGCCCAAATCATGCGAGCAGTTTTGTTGGCCATAGCAATCGCTGCCACTCTGCTTGGCTTACGTGACAGGATGTCTGCAAACCATGGATCGAACTTTTCCGGCTCCGACCTTATGGACCGAATACGGGACGTCATGCCCAAGACCAATAATCGACGTATGTATTGATCTCCCATCTTCGAGATGTGGCCCAGGCGTTCCTTTCCCCCACTTGATTTGTTGAGCGGTGTCAATCCCAGCCAGGCGGCAAACTCTCTGCCATTGTTGAACTGCTTGCCGCTGCCGACCGTCGCAACAATTGCTGACGCTGTAATCGGTCCGACGCCGGGTATCGTCCGCAACAGTGCAACGCGTTTCTCACGCTTGGCAATCTGCGTCATATGCCGGGAAAGGTGTAAGATCTTCGAATGTAGGAACAGCAGTTGATCGCAAAGATCGAAAACGACCTCTTCGGCGTCCTTTGGCAGGCCAGGCTGTTCTCCATTCATGCAATCCTTGGCAAATTGCAGCGCGTGATAAACTCCTCGAGGCAAGACGATACCAAACTCCGCCAGCTGTGCCCGCAGCATATTAATGGTCTGAGTTCGTTGCCTAACGATAAGGTCACGAGTGCGGTGAACAGCGAGTATCGCTTGCTGTTCGGGGGGCTTCACTTCAACAAATCGCATTGTTGGCCGGGTAACCGCCTCGCAAATGGCCGCCGCATCAACGGCATCTGATTTGCCACGCTTGACGTAGGGCTTCACATAAGCTGGCGCGATCAGCTTGACGTTATGACCCAACTTGATCAATTCACGCGCCCAGTGGTGGCTCGTTCCACACGCCTCAATACCGATCAAACATGGCTCGAGGCGTTCAAAAAATGCCAGGACTTGACCCCTTCTCAGAGCGCGGTTGAATGCAACTTCACCATGTTCATCAATACCATGGACCTGAAAAACGTTCTTCGCCAAATCAAGGCCGATTGTTGTAACTTGCATTGGGTGGCTCCTCTCATAAGCAGTTCATGACAACTGCACTATGGCGCATTGCGACGCCGGATGATGCAGGAGCCATCCACCCCATCCGCACTGCTGCCATTGGTTTCCAGCGCGGCGAATTCACACTTTCCGCCCGACCTGTAAATTCACTGCGTCTGCGATGAATGTCGGCTTTCGGCATCTGTTGCCAAACCGTAGAACGTCCGAGGTCGGCGTTAAGCTGACGGCAAGGTCTGTGGAATGGCGCCTCAGAGCTCGACCAGCGTCACTTTAAGCCACTCATGAATGGAAGTCCTAGAAGAACCACGCAAGCTTGATGGGGATGGGCAATGGGTTGACCAGGCCTAGGAAACCAATCCCCGGAGCGTGTGAGTTGCTATTTTTCGCTTTTTCGAAGGTTCGGTTAGGAGCTGACGACAGACACTCACTGCGCAGTTAGGTCACGTTTGCTCAAACACAAGCTCGGGTATTACAACTTCCCAGGCCTCGCGTCTTAACGTGTGAAGAAAGGCTTCACCTGCATATTCCTTTCGCCACTGGAGAACTGCCGCAATTTCTCCACGAACGAATTTGGTACCTGATGGAGGCGCAAAGCTTTTTGCCATTCGACCGAGGCCGTTACCACTTGCATCTTTCAACTGCCACCGATCTTGCTCGTAAACTAGGGTTACAGGATCTCCTGTTGAGGCGGATGCAATGGCTGCTAGTGCAGGGTGTCCTTCGCGTTGTCTACCTGCGAACGACAGATCAACCATGCGCAACTGGGCGGACACAAAGTGCCGCCTAGGCCCAGGGATTGACGATAGATCCGGGACAACAGATCGACCGATAATTGCCGGAGACTGTGTGGGCAGATATTCATGATTGTCGTTGCTCAAGACGACCAAATTTCGCCGCGCCCGGGTCATTGCCACGTAAAACAACCTCCTTGGTGCGTCGCTGTCTTCTTCACGCGAAGGCCGTTCCCAGCCACCATCGAGGATGATCACATCATCGAATTCCAACCCCTTCGCACGATGGGCAGTCAGGAGCTTTAAGCCGCGCTGTTCACTTCTTGACTCGCGCGCCCACTCTGCAAACCATTCAATGACATCAGCTGAAGGCAATCGTCGATCATTGATTTCCCGAGCGAGTAAGTCCAAACCCTCATTGATGCGAACTGTCCACCGAGAGTTCGGAATAGAACTCAATTTTTTGGCTAGTTCGGTCACTGAAAGCAGTTTGTTTCGGTCGTCCTGTACGGCTTTGATAAAGGCTTGCATTTCCCGAATTCGCCAAAGTCCGGGGAGTTGTTCGTTGGCGATTTCTACAGGAATATTGAGAGCCTCAGCAAAGTCTCGAACCGGCACCAATTTCCGCCAATCCCGCGAAATAATCGCGGCGCGAGTCCAGGTCCAGTCAGGAATGAGTTGGGACAAACGTTGAAATTCGTTGAGTGCCGCCAATGCTTGGACGTCGTTGCCCTTTGGACACTCAAGGATCTGAACCCGGCCCTGTGCAACTGGGTCCAGAGCTGCCATCCTGCCCCCCATCGGTTCCTTGCGGCGGCCCTTATCGACGATAATGTCGTGACCCGTTTTCATCCTCTCAGTGGAGTGTTCAATCACCGCATTTGCGGCGGAGATGATGTTGCCAGTAGATCGATAGTTCTCTGTTAGAAAAACGGGTTTCGCGGAATAGTCCTGTTCAAATTCTCGGATGTGTTGAACCGAAGCACCTGCAAAAGAATAGATGTTTTGGTCGTCATCTCCAACGGCAAATAGACTGATACGAAGATCGGGGTCATCAACACTCCGTCCGGCGACAGCTGAAATCAGAGCATACTCTTCCGGTCCAACGTCCTGGTACTCGTCCACCAAAAGCCAGCGATACCCTCGGACCAACGTGTCCCTTAACGCTTCAGCGGCTGTTTTATCCAAACCGTCTCCACGCAATAGACGCACTGCGTCCATCAAGAGTGTGTCGAAGTCTGGATCCTCATCACCTGCGCGTCCGGCAAAGCTCGCTCCGACAAGTCGCATCGCCAAAGAGTGGATCGTTGAAACAGTCACAAAGCGCGCGTCATCTCCAATCAAGATTCGCAGCCGCTCCTGGATCTCGGTAGCTGCATGACGGTTATACGCCAGCACCAGGATCCCCGCTGGGTCTTCCCGCTTGATTTTCACTAGATAAGCTATTCGATGCACCAAGACGCGAGTCTTTCCAGAGCCGGGTCCAGCCAGCACGAGGACGTTCGTCTGCTCACGGTCATCACGAACAATCTGTTCTTGAGTGGTATTGCCCAACGAGTCGACGATATCGACCCAGGCCTGAGGTGTCGCCTGCCTCCGATACTCGAGTCCTCGCCCAGGCATCCATCTACGCATGAACGCGTCACGCTCAAGGACAAAATAATCAGACGCTAGTCTCTCGGCCTCCGCCATGCCTTGGAGACCCTTTTCTGCAAAAGCAGCCATGACGTGAGTTTGAATAGTCTGCTCTGAATAGTGCTCTTCAAGTGGTGTGAAATCTTGGACGGTGAAGTTCCCGCCTTTAGGATCGAGGTGAACTGTAATTGCAGGACGGAAGACCGAAAGGCCCTTACCGAGTGTAATGACCTGTTGTTCGTGAAGCCACAGCAGCGCCCTATCCATCAACTTGTTCGGGTCTTTTACAGCGCTTCTAAGCATGGCGTCGCCGTTGATTGATGCGAGCAGCGCACCCAGGGTGGTCTCAACCGGCACATCCTTGCCCCTGACACCTCTTGGTATCATTCCGATGAGATGTGCAAGTAATCGGTCAGCTCCCTGCCTGCGGATTTCTGCCGTTTGTTCCACAATTGACCATGGACGCTGCAACCGCACGAGCAAACTTCCACGCGATGCTTTTCGAACATGTAAATTTCCACGGCCGCCCTCCATATCGCGACCATCTTGTGCGATGCCTCGGAGAAGCGCTTCGATAATGTCCGGCCGCACTGAAGTGTGACCCGCTTCTCGTAGAAACTGACTGGTTACAGCAAGATTGAATGGTGTTGGTTCGCCATTGTCAGCGTCAGGAGACTCTTCTCTCATCTGAGAAATCAGCTCTGCTTCAAGCCTTGATGCCGCCTTGAACCGAGCTCGCGAGGCATTCTCAACACCGACGTGTACAAAGATCGTAATGTTCGTGTCGTCTTTAGCAATGCCCAAGGCTTCGAGATCGGCGAGTGCTCTTCGCAGCGCTGATCCGGTTAGTCCACTCACGCCCGCCAACACATCTGTCGAGATCCCCTCTTCAGAGGATGCGGAGATAATGTGTTCGACAATGTTCAGAAGCTGTCGCCGACGTTCATTCGTAATTTCAGCGCGATACAGGATCTTCTTCGCTTGCTTGAGATCCTTTACAAGCAGCGATGCGGGAAACACCTGAACCCGGTTTTCCTCGCGCATCAAGAGTTTCGCCTCTTCAAGCCACGCTACGGCAGTTTTGACGCGTGTGTCATCGGTGGCACTTTCTCGTTGGAAATCTTGATCCTTCTCTTCTTTTACGATCTCACCCGATGTGGCAACAACCTCGCCGTTCTTACGTGTACGGTTGTCGAGTCGTCGAAGCGCTTTCAATATTGCACCGATTTCGTGGCGAGCCAGTCGTGACCGTGCGCTTAAGCTGAACTGGCGATCAACGTCTTCCGTGTTGAACAGCAAAACACATTGTGCCGGGTCTCTATCCCGGCCAGCCCGCCCGGCTTCCTGTAGATAGTTTTCAAGTGAGCCAGGAACATCTCCGTGCACCACGAGGCGAATGTCAGGCTTGTCTATCCCCATGCCAAACGCGTTCGTCGCTGCGATGACCCGAAGATCACCGATTCTAAATGCCTCTTGAATATCTCGCTTCTCGTCAGCGCCGAGACCCGCGTGGTATCTTTCAGCAGCAAGCCCCTGCTGCTTTAGAAACTCAGCCACCCGCTCTGTGGCACTTCGTGTGGCGCAATAGATGACCGCTCCGGATGCTCCAGTTGATGGCAGGTGGTCTTCCAATGCGTCAAAGATGTCTGCCATCTTTGTTGACGGCTGGGTCGGAAGCACCTCAAAACTTAGGTTCGAACGGGATGCTCCCCCATCAAGTAGAGTAAGCTCAAGCCCCAGACGCTCCTTGAAGTGGCCACGAATATCCTGAACGACTTCTGGTTTGGCTGTGGCAGTCAGGCAAAGGATTTGAGCGTTCTCTTCATCTGACCTTTCTTTAATGAACCGGCCAACATAGCGATAATCAGGTCGAAAATCGTGTCCCCATTTCGAGACGCAGTGGGCTTCGTCCAAAACCCACAAACCAACCTCGCGTTGATTGAGTACGGAACGAACAGAGACACTCCGCAGCTGTTCTGGAGAAATCAAGAGAATAGCCGCATCACCCATTCGCACCTTGTCCAAAGCGTCTTGACGCTCTGGCAGAGAAAGTAATCCGTTGATAGTAACTGCGGATGATATCCCCGCACGGGCCAAACCCTGCACCTGGTCGGCCATCAGCGCGACAAGTGGAGAGATAACCACAGCCAGCGCTCCAGTCTTGTCAAACCGCGAAAGAGCGGGGATCTGGTAGCAAATGGATTTGCCAGTACCCGTTGGAAGAATTCCCAACAAGCTTTCGCCCTTCATCGCGCATTCAACTATCCGTTCTTGCAATGGGCGTCCATACTCGTCGATGGGTTCAGGACGGAAAGCGTCGAACCCGAACCACCGACTCAAAGCATTTTTTGGGTCGTGATTAGTGCAGCAATAGTCGCAAGTCTGCTTGCCACAATTGTTGTCCCGCAGTGATTGTACGATGCGCGACGCATCATGAAATTGCGCGCGAACCCAAGGCGGCATTACGGAGTCTCCTCCGGCAACCGAAATCCACGACAAGGCATAGGCCATCGGCCAGCCAAGACTTGTGTCATTCAGCCGCTCGAGAGCTCGTTCCACCATCTCTGAGCATGCATTGGAAGTAAGCAAACGGCGAATGGCGCCTTCTGCCTCACTTTGCTTTGGAATAGGTGCGTTACGAATAAGCGTAAAGAGCCGATCAAACCCTCCGCAACGCGGCGAGCGGCAGCACAAATAGTGATACGCTTGCACGGCATCAGGAGACTTTTCGTTGAGCGTTCTGAGTTCAATTAGCTGGTTCTCCAGAACCTCGAATACTAGTCGAGCGTCGAATTCTGGGTCGTTCACATGCCCCGTTTGAAGGCGCCCATCCTGATAATGCTTGACGAGGTGGTGGTATGGATTGCGTGGAAACGCCAAGGGATTAATCCAAAGCGTATCAATAGGCGCTTCCGCCAACTTAACGAACTTCGGCGAGATTGCTGCAAGGTGTGGTAAGTCGTGTTTGAGAATGTTGTGCCCGATAACATGCTCGAAACCTTGGCAAAAGGCATCCAACTTGGGCAAGGCTGCTTCTACGTTGGTATTGGCAACCAGGCTAGGTGCACCGGAGTCTTGCGACACAGCAGCAAATGCGAACACCGAAGCTTTTTTCGGATCGACTTCAAGATCGATTGAAACAGATCGCGTCAATAGTTCTGATTGACTTATTCTTGCATCCATTATCGTCCAACGATTTACAGTTGCCTCAATTCAAGCCTTTGAGTCAAAACGTTTTTCAGCTTCAATTATGGCAGATTCCGGTGACTTCAGTCTATAGGTGCTATCTTAAGGGTGCCGGCGAAAGTTCCCTTTTGCATGAGTAACTCAAGGGTATGTCAGAGAAATACATTCGTGTACTTTCGATCACTTGAACATAACTCTCTTGTCGACAACACTGACAATCGCTCTCACTGCGTTTCAGGTATGCGTGCTTGGTCCGCCTGCATCGGGTGGTAGGTGGCACCAGTAGGTACTTGATGCAGTCGTGCGGCTGTAAAAGGCAAACACGGCAGATTTGCCCAATGTCTGGCAGTGCTCCTGTGCAAGGGAAAGTGCTACATCTTCGTTCTGGTTGTGCACTACGCCTTCAACACGAACGTAATCACGTCCCTTGCCCGCGATGTATGGGCCGGTCAGGGGGATGGTTTGGCATGCAGCCAAACCTACCGCCAGCATTGAGACGATCAATATTTTCATTTCGGCCCTTCATTTTAGTTTATTGAAATCATGATGATGAAGCCAACCGCCGTCACTATGGCGAATACCGAAAGTAGACCCTTAACAAGGTCGTTTGCCTGAGCCTGGTCTTCCTTCCGCTCTCGCGTGCCGGGAGACGGTTTCCACACGCACCAGACGACCAGCCACACGAGCGGGTTCGCGAAAAAGATCAGCGTGAGGCAGACCATGCGCACGGGTTCACCCTCATGTTGGATGGGTTCAGCCTTTACTTAGTTTGGCCGTGAAGACTGTGATTGACATTTGCTGCCAAAAAACTGGCTTTTCCGATCCTGAACATCATCAAGCGGCCGAGCATTTCGATTGTCTCACTGTGATGGATGCGAAGTGATAGCTGTTCTCCTCACAGTCCAACCGGAAAATTACTGATGTTATCGAATAATTTGGTTTCATAAATTCTGCACGAAACGAGCGAGCTACAGCAAACTGTTTCGCGTGCAAGGACACTTGCTCCTTAACGCCGGCACACAAGCAAGCGCTGCCCGGAAATTGTATTTTGATCTTATGGTTTCGTTTCACAGTAACTGTGATGAGTTGCGAGCGTTAAACGACCGCGCAATGCAGATATTGATTGTCTGACACCCCAACGTGGAAGTCCTAGAAGAACCACGCAAGCTTGATGGGGATGGGTAATGGGTTCAGTACGGAAAAGCACCCAATCCCCGGAATATTCGACCCGCTGCATATTAACTTATGTTTACGGGCAGTGTCTCTGACCTTCAATTATATTAACTCCAGATCGATTTGGAGCTGAAATCAGGCTCGATGGCCTAATCTCACATTGGTTTAACATTAACTTATATGTACCTTATGTTGTCTGACTTCAGCGCCTATGGGTCCAAATAGGGTTATTTGCTAAGAGAGGGTTTGTTGCGCATCGTGACCACCGAGGAGTGGACGATGAGAAAGACACCGAAGAGCCCCGGCGAGAAGATCGTCAAAGACATCAAGCGTGCGACGCGCAAGCATTATTCGTCCGAAGAGAAAATTAGGATCGTGCTGGATGGGCTGCGCGGGGAAGACAGCATTGCTGAGCTGTGCCGTCGTGAAGGGATATCGCAGGGCATCTATTACAAATGGTCCAAGGACTTCATGGAGGCGGGCAAGAAGCGGCTGGCGGGCGACACGGCCCGTGCCGCTAAATTGGCTGGATAACAACAGCCAGAATGACATCGAAGTTGAATAATATATATTAAGAAGGCCAAATTTTGGACGGCTCTTCAAGTTTATCCGATAGTTTTAGTCTTCCGAGTTTTCTAACGCCGCTTTTGAACTCTCTTAGAAATTTCGTTTTGTGTGTGATGTCAAATATTTCTTGTCTGAGGTTATTCGTGGCGTTGTACTCCTTTATTTTTGAAGAAACGCGATCCTCATAATATTCAGAAAAGGTATTGTCCCGCGCCAGATAGAAAACTGTTTCAGCGTCAGCGATCTCTTCGAGTGTAAAGCGCCTTTCGATATTGCCTATCACTTCACTGTCGATCTCGTGATCCTTCATTAATTCGGCCAAGTCCGAACCCAAGACTATGCCCAATGGACGCTTTTTTCTTGGCGGGTGGATCAGTTTCCATTGCTCGACAAACTCAATTGCCTTTTCATCACTTAAATAGACTAGTGGCGTCTCAATCCCGATTTTAGCTTTTAACTCGCGTCGGTCTTTGATGACATCAAGTGCCCTGGCGCATTGGGAACTACCGATGTTGAACTGTTCCTGTATCGCCTTTTTTGCCGTCAAAAATCCAGGTTCTGTCCATAGCGATTTTTCCGGCAGGAGGTCGGCGATTGCAAAGAGGTCTCGTCGTGAAAGCTTGTTCGTTCGGGTTTCGGTATGGTGCTCGCTGCAAAGGTCGAACGCTCTGTATTTAAAACGATCCAAAAGCTCTTTTAAGCATTCCAGGCTTTGCTGAATTACAATGATATTGGCAAGGGCATGCCCATCTAGACTTCGTTTTCCGTCTCTATTTTCAAAATAGCGCAGCTCTTGCCCGTCGTCGTCAATTTGAGCAAGGCTATCGATATATGGCTTAAGCTCTGCCAGGATTTCAGAAAACTTTGTATCGGCTATTTCATTGGATACGATATGCTCAACATGCGAAGCAATATCATGATTTGCATGATGTGCTTCTTTGATAACGCCCGCTTCATGAAACTCACCAATGACCAATTTTAGATGAAGTTCAATGGAGTGTCGGGCGTTATAGAGAATTGGCAGAACCAACGTATCCCGTTGGCCGAGCTTTCCTTCTTTTAGGATCAAAGTTGCCAGTTCTAACGCCGCTTCAATATACCCGTCAGCATAGTTCATCGCATCGCCCTGTCTGCCAATTGTGGCATTCCATTCAGGGTTTTGTGTCAGCGAAAAAAATGGATCTGCGGTCATATATCCGGGCTTGCAGTTGTTTCAATTATTGAATGAATCTCATTACATACCCGACTATAGCAGTTCCGATTATGCAACGAGAGCTAGTTGTTTTTGGGTGCATTCTTCCCATAGGGGCGACCAGGCTGTCATGAACCGAGCCTATAGTCTGGGCCATCATACTTCCATCCCTTCCGCGTACGCAGAAATTAGGGGTAGGAGTGGCCCTCAAGTCTGCTCGCGCGACTGGAGGAGGAGCAGGCGGTAGTGTGGAGGACTTTGTTACTTTACGTCAGCTTCGGATGCGCTTTGTCTGAAAAGCCGTCAGTCTGCTCACGACCTCTTTCCGGTCACTAGTTGAAAGTTTAGCGAACCGTCGCAATCCGCAGCATTCAAGCCCAAGCATTTGAAACCCAGAATGCAACCCCGGACGTTTCGCGCGAAGACGCGACTGCGGAGCTTGAGACGTAACTGTCAGTGATTTCGTTGGAAATTGGTAGCGGAGGAGGGACTTGAACCCCCGACACGCGGATTATGATTCCGCTACTCCTATCCAAACAACAGTTTGGTGGAAAATGTCGTTCGCCATAGCAAGAAAATTGCACCCGTACGGGTTCGGAAGATAGCTGCCACCCGCTTCCTCATTCATCGCCTTCACACTCGCCGGTTCTTTCCGCAGTCTGCTCGTTCGGTTGACCCAAAAATTGAAAAACAACAACAAAAAAAACGTTAGGTTGGCTTGGACCGCAATTAGTTTTGGCGACTGCGCTGCCGCCCACCCCGCTTTCACTTAAGGGCTGGGAAGGACCCGCAGAACTTAAGCGGATAGTGTTCCTTCGATTGCATTAGTCCGCTTTCAGTTTCTCTCTCATCCGTTTTGTTACCGAGACGCGGTGGTCCTGAATGCCTTCGACCAAAACGTTGACGAAATGAGTGGCAAGGCTGTCTTTACCTCGGTACAGCGCAATTTGGTCCTCGACCTTTAAAAGGGTTCGGTCCCTTTCAGCCTTCAAGTCAACAATCTCACTCTCGTCCGGGATGCGCTTGTTCTTCTGAACAAACTCGAGCAGATGGACAATCCAGTCGTTGTCGCAGGCCTCAAGCGCCAACTCGCCAGCATGCACTGCAAGCATGCGCATGGCAGCACTTTGCGGGAGTGTTGGCTCGTCGTGCGAAACAGAAGTGTTCGTCTTCGGATGGTCTTTTGCAAGGCGCTTCGCCTTCGCAACTTCGCACGCCCGAATGCAGTGCTTAACCGGGGGCCAGGTCTGGCTATCCGCATCAAGTGCAATTTGATTTGCAGCAGCTCTCAGATCTACCGGATCAAATCGTGCAAGCTCCTTGCTCAACAGCTTGAAGTAACCTTCTTCATCGGTGCCTGGCGTACGTCGGAACACTGCCATGAGAATATCTATGAAGTGGGTTTTCACAGGCGATACGGGCATCAATTTTCCTCCGGTCCAAAGACCTTTTCCAAGGCGGCATCAATCGTCGCTTTCTGCTCCAGTTCGTAGCGAAATGGTTTGGTCATCGGCGAGTTGGCCTTGATTTCAGGTGGGGCAAGCCGTAGCTGGTTATGACGAGCGATCGGCTTCGAGAAATAGCCAAGTGAGTTAGGACGTTCGGTCTTATTTCGGCTCACACTGGCAATCGTCGGCAAGACATCCAGTTCGAAGTCATATCCAGCGGTTTCCCACTGGATCAAAAGACAGAAATCAGCTTTCCAGAGGTGATCGTCCGAGCCGATGTTCATAGCCTCGCGGATACGGTTTTCGCGTGTCTCGAGTTCGCTTTGAGAGAGGGAAATAGAAGATGGATCTTTGCCTTGTGAAACACCTGTTTCACAGCCATTTTTGCTCGCGCGCGCGACCACCCCGCCTTTTGGCGGTTTATCTGATAGTTCATTAATGGTTTGGGTGACACCCTGACACCCATCTTGCGACACGCTGTCACCCATAGTGGACACGGAGACACCCTTAGCCGGATCTATGGGTGACTGGTTGTCACCTTTAAGCGGCTTGTGTTTCTCGTTATTTTTTACAGGTGTTTCACGGGCTTTCTTGCCCCAATTGACCAAAGGCAGTTTTGCCAGGACGGTCATGTCAAAGTCATAGTGACGGGGGCTTCCAGGGCCTTTTCCACCTTCAGCAACAATAACCAGCAGGCCTTCTTTGACAAAGTCCTTTAGCACTCGCTGTACCGTGCGTACCGAGAGACAACATTCTGCAGCTATGCGTTCTACTGAGGGCCAGATACCGCATCCGTTGCTGTCGGCGTGGTCAGCAAGGCGGGCGGCGATCACCTTGCGGTGCGGTGTACCGAAGTCCCTCTCCCAAACCATGTTGCTGCAGTGGAAGCTCACGTTGACGCCTCCCGTTCAAGGGGGCGGGTGAGCTCTACGGCGATCACAAGGCCGCTGATATTGATCTCGTTCAACGCAGTGGAGAGAACGGCCTGTTGTGCAGCTACGATGAAGGATTGAACGAGTTTCACCTGATGAGTGGAGCTGGTGGTCTGCAGATGGCCGACACTCGCTTCTCGATGATACAGATCTGCCCAACCGACCGAGAGCTCTATGGACGTAAATGGCGCTGCCTCCGGCGTCTGCCGCTGAGCGTCGTGGTTGGTCAGGTTTGCGACCAACACGTTAAGCCGAACTTTCAGATCGGAGGCGATAAGGCGTTTGGTTGCGAGGTTACGCACACGGTTGCTATTGCAAGCGTGCAAAAAGCCGAACAGCTTGACGGTTACATCGACAAGACAGCCCCGGTTGACCACCTTACTGATGATGTGAAGGCCGGGCATCATTACTTGCCGCCGGACTTGCCAGGTTCAACACGACAAGACTGCGCCCAGGCGTTGAGATCTGCACCATTGTAAATAATCTTACGCCCGAGGCGATAATGGGCGGGCCCCAGATTCCGGTGGCGCCATTGCGCGAGCTTTTCCCGGCTACCGATGATCTCAAGTTCAGGATCACCGAGAACGTAATTTCTGTTTTTGTCGAAAAGCTCTGCCACTGATACGGCCCTTGTAGTTTGACATGGACCAGTTCAAACACGTTCAGAAGAGTTTGAAAAAATGGACTTTGGGGGCCGAACTGAAGGGGTTACTTGACCTACCCTTATTTGTCAGGCGCGATCGGTCAGGAGATCGATTTCATGGAGTTGGCCCAGGTAAACGAACGTTTGGACGTCGGAATCAAATTCACGGTTCACAACGTTACCGTTCAAGTCATCGTCAGTTAACTTTTCGATGGCCCATTGGGTATAGGTCTGTTCACTGCCCTCTATTCCAAGGATCTCAAAGACTGCGCGGAGAGCTTGAGTAAAAGCAGTTGAGGGTTCACCGGTATCCGGCGACGTACCATAAGTCGGCCGTTTTCCGGTTTCGTTGGCGTATAATTTTACCAGTCGCAATGCGATGGCACGCGCATAGTAGTCGGGAGCTCGATGCCTTAAGCTCCAAAAAAGCTGTTCCTGTTTATCTAAGTCTCGTTGTCGATCTAATAGTGCTTTTTGTAAGGCTTGTAGTGTTTGCAAACTGCTTTCAAGCCCACCCACGGCTACAACATTATTTAGAATAAGGTCGATAGGATTGTCGGTCTTACGGATATTTTGGTTGCGCCTGAAATTTTCATCAACATTGATCTGCAGAATGCGCCATACGCCTACTTTTTCTTCATCCTTAAATTTGGATAGCTTGATGGCGTCAATCGCAGTCTTCAATCCTTCGAGGCAAGTTTCGATGGCCTGGTATTCAAATTGAAAATCGGCCTTACTGCTATGGTCGGCTGGACGGCTCATATCAAATGGAGATTTTACTTTGGTTTGGAGAACTCCGTGAGTACGCGGAAGCTCCTTGTCAAAAGACCCCAGCATGCGATCAACAATATCGAACAGTCTATCTCGAGCCTCTGAGAGGTAGTTTTTCTCGTTTGAGCTTTGCATTAAGGCTGCCTTTCCCGGACCTTCTTGCATTACAAGAGTTCTGTTGGATTTGTTTCAATTGTACAATTAATGCAGGAAGGCTCCGTCCTAGCTACCCTTGCGCATTAAATGGGTGTTTCCGATTGAATTTTATTGGTTGTTATCCACTAGTAGAGACAAATTCAGACCACTTATTCAACAACTCACGACGCTTCTGAAGAAGATCAGATCGGGCATAGGCATGCTCGACGGCAGAGCCAATTCGATGAGAAAGACTCATTTCCGCAACTTCGCGAGGCGCATGCGCATATTCGCTGGCCCAGTCCCTGAAAGTGGATCGAAAACCGTGAACCGTGACACCTTCGACGTTCATGCGCCTTAGAAGCATCAGCAGGGACATGTTGCTCAGCGGTTTGTGGCGTTTCTGACCTTCAAACACGTATTCGGATTTGAGCGCCTTCAGGGGTTCAATGATCGACAACATCTCGTCGGTCAGAGGAACACGATGTTCAACTCCGCCCTTCATGCGCTCGCTCGGGCAAGTCCAGACATTCTCGTCAAAGTCGATTTCCTGCCAACGCACTCCAAGTACTTCTCCAGTACGCGCACCCGTCAGGCAGGTGAACCGCAGAGCCTTGGCGGCCATGGCGGTGCGTTTGCTGAGATCTGCATAGAACTCAGGGACGTCTTTCCAAGCCATTGCCGCGTGATGCTGCACGCGAGGTTTCACCTTGGGCAGTACATCGGCGTTTTTGATTTCGCTGATCGGGTTCTCGCCGGTCCGGAGCCCCTTCGACTTGGCAACATCCAGCACAACGCGAATGCGCTGCATCAATCGGCGGGCGGTTTCTGGCTTTTCAGTCCATATCGCTGAAAGACAAGCCAACACCTCTGGCTGCCCGATGCTATCAACGGTAAGACGCCCGATGCTGGGAAAGGCATAGTCGCGCAGCGTGTTGATCCACTGCTGCCCGTGCTTTTCATTCTTCCAGGTTGGCTTGCGATCGATGTGTACCTGCCGCGCCAGTTCCTCAAAGGTTGGAATTTCCTTGCGGGCATTAAACCGGGGGTGAAGCCCTTGCCTGGCAAGCCGCCGGTATTCCAAAGCCTGACTACGTGCATCCTGGAGGGAGACAAGATCTGCGCCGCCCAGCCCAAAGTCGGTGCGCAATGGCTTGCCTAGCCGGTTCTTCTGCCCTTTGACGGTGACACGCACAACCCACCTACGCGCTCCGGATGGATCAACCACCAGGTAAAGGCCATTGCCGTCTCCATGACGACCAGGCCCCAAAGTCTGGACAGTTCGTTTTGTGAGCTTACCGGATATCATGGAACAACCGATCCAATACCACAATTCGTACCACACAGTGAACGAAGTCGAGTATAATCGAAACAGATTGAATTGAAAGCTAAAGACTCAGTTAGGCGCAGAAATCTGCGAAAAAGCGCTATTTAGCGCTACTCAACAAAACTGAAAAATAGAGGGAGATGGCGGAGAGAGAGGGATTCGAACCCTCGGAACGCTTGCGCGCTCAACGGTTTTCGAGACCGCCCCGTTCGACCACTCCGGCACCTCTCCGCGACTTGCGACACAAGGGTCTCAAGTGGCGCGGAACATAGACAAGGTGCGACGTTGCTGCAAGCCCGAAATTGGGTTCTGCAGCAGGCTTGAAAAACCACTTGTTCGCGAGCGTATGCAGGGAGCGGTGACGGACTAAAAAACAGGTTTTATGTGCCTCTTTTGGAGTTCCGGGATGGCATTGCCAATGAAATGCGCTAGCCAGATTGGCCAGTCAGATGGTAGAAGAGGTTCTTCATCTTACCCGGGTGCGCGGTGGTGGATAAAGTGCGCCTCAAGCGACGCACGCCGCGTCATGCAAATGATGTGGATTACAAAGGCTCTTTCTGAGTTGATTGGCTTCGTGCCTCATTCACCTTTATAGGGTGTGTCCGAGGTCCAATGCTCATCAGAAATTCGCCGCTCTGGTGCGCGGGCAAGCTGGAAATCAGAGTTCCTTACGACAATCTCGGATTTCCGTTTGACTCAGGGCGACATCCGACTATATTGCGCGAGCTCGAAAAGGCTCGCTTTTTCGGGTATTTTTGTTGTTCAAGGCCATCCGGGCTTCAAAGCTTCACGCTCGACCCGGCACAAAGACTTGACTACTAGGCTTTTGATAAGCCGGGAGGGTCAAGCGCCTTCGGTCAACTGGAAAAGCCGCCGGTGCAATGTCGCCGGCAGTTCAAAAAACGAAAAGAAGGACGTGCGAGACATGTTCGCAGTGATCAAAACCGGTGGCAAGCAGTACACTGTCGCCGCTGATGACCTCTTGAAGGTCGAAAAACTCGAAGCCGAAGCCGGCAGCACCGTCACCTTTGATGAAGTGCTCATGGTTGGTAACGGTGCAGACACCACTGTTGGTGCTCCTGTTGTTGAAGGTGCCAGCGTTGTTGCGGAAGTGGTCGAACAGGGCCGTGGCCGCAAGATAATCATTTTCAAAAAGCGCCGGCGTCAGAATTCCCGCCGTCGTAATGGCCATCGTCAGTCTTTCACCCTCGTCAAGGTGACCGACATTCTGACAGGTGGTGCAAAGCCGGCCAAGAAGGCTGCGCCGAAGAAGGCAGCGCCGAAGGCTGAAAAAGCTGAGCCGAAAGCCGAGAAGGCTGAAGCAAAGAAAGCTGAGCCGAAAAAAGAAGAAGCTGCCGTTGAGCCGCTCTTCACCGCACCCGAAGGCAAGGATGACCTGAAAAAGATCTCCGGCGTCGGTCCGGTTCTTGAGAAGAAGCTGAATGCTCTTGGGATCACCTCTTATGAGCAGATCATTGGCTTCTCCGCAGAAGACATCGCCCGCGTCGATGAAGTGCTGAACTTCAAGGGCCGCATCGAGCGCGACAACTGGGTTGAACAGGCCAAGGAACTGGCTGGCAAATAAGCCGCTACTCCGGACTGTTTAAAAAGATTTCGAAGAACGAGGAGTTCTAACGATGGCACATAAAAAGGCAGGCGGTTCATCCCGCAACGGCCGCGACTCAGCTGGCCGCCGTCTCGGCATCAAGAAGTATGGCGGGGAATCTGTGATTTCCGGCAACATTATTGCGCGTCAACGTGGCACCAAGTGGCACCCGGGAACCGGCGTGGGCATGGGCAAAGACCATACCATTTTCGCGACCGTTGAAGGAAAAGTTGAGTTTCAGGCGAAAGCCAACAAACGAACTTTTATCAATGTGGTCCCAGTGGCGGAAGCCGCGGAGTAAAGCCGACGTGAAGTTTCGAAACGCCGGCGTCCCACAAGGCCCCCGGCAGTTCGAGACAGGTCAGCAACCAAGACCAGTCGAAGATCCAAGGGGGAGATGGGGCGCCATCTCTCCCTTGATTTGTTTTGGCTGGAGGAAAAAATGGTTGTTGAAAGTGATGGACTTTTAGACGAGAGCAGTTTGATCGCGGCCCCGTTGCCGCAGGAAGCGGTTCGTGTGCGGCTCGACCTGCCACGCGCGGACGATCTGGCCGATCTTGTGTATCTGGCCAACAACAAGACCGTGGCAGCAAACCTTGCCACGATGCCTCACCCTTTTTCGGCGCATGACGGCCGTGCGATGATCTCGAAGGCCGGCCTTCATCGCGCAAACAACGCGATTTTCGCAGTCCGGCTGAAAAGCACAGGGCGAATTATCGGTATTGCGCGATACGCGGTGATGGAAGCGGGTGGTCCCGTTCACGTCGGCTACTGGCTGGGTGAACCGTTCTGGGGCCAGGGTCTGGCAACCGAGGCGGTGCATACGCTGGTCGACCATGCCTTTACGCACCACGAAATTACCGAGCTGCAAGGCTCCTGCAGAGTGACCAATCCGGCTTCGCGTCGGGTTCTGATCAAATCCGGGTTCCAGTACCGGGATCAGGCCATGATCCGCTCCGTTGGAGCTGGCGGGTCGGTACCAATCGAACGCTACACATTGGAACGCGGTGTTTGGAAGTCTTTGAAAGGATGGGGGCAGGGACAATGATGAGTTTGCCGGAATTGAGAACGCGACGCCTGGTCATGCGACCACTGGAAGCCAGAGACGCGGACGCCATTGCTGACCTGGGTGGGCGCGATTTTGAAATCGTTCGCTGGCTCACAGGCGCGTCCTGGCCTTATGTGGAAGGTGAGGCGGAAGACTTCGTCAGCAAGATTGTCGGCACCAACCCACTGGAAACCGAAGCGGTGTTTGTCGTGACCCTGGGCGGTGTCTTCATTGGAGTCGCGGCAATTGAAGCGCCTGGCGATCTGAAGGACCTACCGGAACTGCCAACGGTTGGTTACTGGATTGGGCGCGCGTTTCAAGGGCATGGCTATGCGAGCGAAGCCGTTGAGGCAGTGCTTGAATGGGCGTTTGAAACTTACAAGACGGATGCCATTGCTGCACGGGTGTTCGATGAGAATACGCGGTCCCGTGGTCTCCTGCGCAAATTGGGGTTCAAGCCATACAGCTTGACCGAACGGTTTGCCAAAGCGCTCGACCGCAGGGTTCCCAACCTGATTGTCAGGTTGGAGCGTTCCGATTTCGAAGCTCGGAGGGAATTGGCGTGAGCAGGCCGATGATTGAAACGGATAGGCTGACTATTCGGCCTCCCAGATCGGATGACCTCGACCGCTGCGCAGAACTTCTTGGTGACTATGAAGTCGCCAAGATGCTTTCGCGTGTGCCCCACCCCTATGATCTTGAACAGGGGCGAGAGTATCTGGCCAGATCGGTCCAACGCTGGGAAAATGTATCCCAGGCGGATGAACTCGGCTTTCATTTTGACCATGATGGCGAATTGATTGGCGGTCTTGGCTTCAAAAAGTTGCAGGAGACCCCGGAGATCGGTTATTGGCTGGGGCGGCCCTACTGGGGCAAAGGATATATGAGCGAAGCCTTGAAAGCGGCAATTGGCTGGTTGTTTGAAAATACCAGCCACGCGCGCATTGCCGGTGAAGCGATGACAGAAAATCCGGCCTCGCTAAAGGTGATGGAAAAAATGGGGTTTCGAAAGGTCGGTGAGGTAGGCTGCGCCAGCGTGTCGCGCGGCGATACTTTGCCTGCCATCAGAACCGAGATGACACGAACAGACTTTTTGAACGGTCTTTGATCCAACTGGTCATGACCTGAAAACAGGACAACTGAGAAAAACAATGAAATTCCTCGATCAGGCCAAGATCTTCGTACGTTCCGGCAATGGCGGAGCGGGTTGTGTGTCATTCCGGCGTGAAAAATACATCGAATATGGTGGACCGGACGGTGGTGACGGCGGCAAGGGTGGGGACGTGATCGTTGAATGCGTCGACGGTCTCAATACCCTGATCGATTACCGCTACCAGCAGCATTTCAAGGGCGAAACCGGCATTCACGGCATGGGGCGCAACCGCACGGGCGCGCATGGCGGGGATGTTGTTATGAAGGTGCCTGTCGGCACGCAGATCTTTGAAGAAGACAATGAGACAATCATTGCGGATCTCACGGAACTCGGTCAACGGGTCGTGTTGCTCAAGGGTGGTAACGGCGGCTTCGGTAACGCGCACTTCAAATCGTCGGTCAATCAGGCGCCGCGCCGGGCTAATCCCGGTCTTGAGGGCGAGGAAAAGTGGATCTGGCTTCGATTGAAGCTGATTGCCGACGCCGGGTTGGTGGGGCTGCCGAACGCGGGCAAATCCACTTTCCTTGCAACCGTGTCTGCTGCCAAACCGAAAATAGCCGACTATCCGTTTACGACGATCCATCCGAACCTGGGTATTGTCCAGATCGATAGCAACAGTTTTGCAATTGCTGACATTCCGGGCCTGATTGAAGGGGCTCATGAAGGCACCGGCCTTGGCGACCGTTTCCTCGGGCACGTTGAGCGCACAAGGGTTCTGCTCCATCTTGTCGATGGGTCTGGAATGGAAGATCCTGGTGAGGCCTACAAGGTTGTTCGCAGTGAACTGGAAGCCTATGGCGCTGGCTTGATTGACAAACCTGAGATCGTGGCCCTTTCCAAATGCGATGCCTTGAACGAAGAGCTGATTGCGGAAAAGTCTGCCAGTCTTGAAGCAGCGTGCGGCCACAAGCCATTGATCCTTTCTTCGGCGAGCGGTCTGAATGTCGATCGGGCGTTGCGCATGATCGTGCGCGCCATTGACAGGGACAAGGAAGAGGCCGCCAACCAGGTTCCTTCGCCCGATCAGGAGGGGTGGCACCCCTGATGTCGTCCCATAGTCTCAAAAGCTATAGCCGGATCGTTGTCAAAATTGGTTCTGCTCTGCTTGTGGAACAGGGCGAATTGAAACGTGCCTGGCTGGACGCATTGATTTCAGACATCGTGTCTCTTGCCAATTCTGGCGCCGAAGTCCTGATCGTGTCATCCGGGTCAATAGCCCTGGGTCGCGGTGTTTTAGGGCTGCCGAAAAGGCCGCTCAAACTGGAAGAGAGTCAGGCGGCTGCGGCGGCAGGACAGATTGCGCTTGCCGAGGCTTATGCGGACGCGCTGGGCGCGCACGGCAAAAAAGCGGGACAGATCCTCCTGACGCTTGGCGATACGGAAGAAAGGCGCCGCTATTTGAACGCGCGCGCCACGATCGCAACGCTTTTGAAGTTGGGTGCGGTGCCGATCGTCAACGAGAACGATTCCGTTGCAACGTCTGAAATCCGTTATGGCGACAATGATCGTCTGGCAGCCCGCGTGGCAACAATGGCAAGTGCGGATTGCCTGGTGCTGCTGTCTGATATCGATGGGCTGTATACGGCGCCCCCCACGCAAGACCCGGAAGCGGTGTTCCTGCCTGAAGTGCCACGTATCACGCCTGAAATCGAGGCGATGGCCGGAAGTGCCGGTTCAGAGTTGTCGCGCGGTGGCATGAAGACCAAGATTGATGCCGGAAAGATCGCGACGGCTGCAGGAACTTCGATGGTTATCACTTCCGGCAAGGAACTGAACCCTCTGACGAGACTGGCCGACGGTGGCCGTGGAACCTGGTTCCCGGCTCTGGGTTCACCGGCAAGCGCGCGCAAGGCATGGATTGGCGGTCACCTGGAGCCGAAGGGTGAAATCACGTTGGATGAAGGCGCAGCCGGAGCAATGAAGTCCGGCAAGAGCCTTTTGCCTGCCGGCGTTCTATCCGTCACCGGCCGATTTTCCCGAGGGGATGCCGTTGTCCTGCTCGATGCCGAGGGCCAAACAATCGGCCGCGGGCTGGTTGCATATGATGCTGAAGAAGCTCAACTGATAGCTGGCCGCAACAGCAGGGAGATCGAGGCAATTGTCGGGTATCCGGGCCGGGCTGAAATGATCCACCGGGATGATCTTGTTCTCGAGGATGCCTTTTTGAACGGAACGCGTTAAAACGCTGCAGAACTTGCGGTTCATCTGAGCCGGATAAACAGGAGTTGGTGAGTATGCTGGACAAGGTCGAGGCAGATACGACTGAAGCGCTGATGGCAGAGATCGGGCAACGCGCCCGGGCTGCTGGGCGGATCCTTGCGACTGCTCCAACAGATGTGAAGAACAGTGCATTAAGCGAAATGGCGAAAGCTGTTCGTGCGGCAACCCCTGAGATTCTGGCCGGTAACAAGCTTGATGTTGAAGCGATGACCGCAAATGGCCAGACAGCAGCTTTTCTGGACCGCGGAACGCTGACCGAGGACAGGGTTGAGGCGATTGCCAGAGCACTGGAGGATATTGTCGCTCTGGATGATCCTGTCGGCGATGTCATTGCTGCCTGGGACAGGCCAAACGGTTTGAAGATCGAACGCGTGCGCACACCGCTTGGCGTGATCGGCGTCATTTATGAAAGCCGGCCGAATGTCACTGCAGACGCCGGTGCACTTTGTCTCAAGGCAGGAAACGCCGTGGTATTGCGCGGCGGGTCGGACACAATCCGTTCCAACACGGCGATCCATGCCGCCCTGCGGAAGGGTCTTGCTGCGGCTGGATTGCCGCAAGATGCCATACAGATCGTTCCGGTCACTGACCGGGCTGCCGTTGGAGAAATGCTGCGCGGCCTGAATGGCAATCTGGACGTGATCGTGCCGCGCGGAGGTCGTTCGCTTGTCGAACGCGTTCAAACCGAGGCGCGTGTTCCTGTTTTTGCGCATCTGGAAGGGCTGGTGCATATATTCCTCGACACGTCCGCGGACCTGCAGAAGTCGATCGATATTGTCGTGAATTCCAAACTTCGTCGCACGGGCATTTGCGGTTCGCTCGAGACGCTCCTCGTCCATAAAGGTGTTGCGCATAGCCATATGCCTGCCATCATATCTGCGCTGCAGGAACAGGGATGTGAGGTGCGTGGAGACGCTGTGGTGCGTGATATCTGCGAAAACATCGTACCGGCTAGCGAAGATGACTGGTCAACGGAATATCTGGACAAAATCCTGTCTGTGAAAGTCGTCGATGACCTTGACGCAGCCATGTTACATATCACCAGATATGGCTCGAACCACACGGATTGCATCCTGACTGAAGACCAGGCCGTTGCTGATCGTTTTCAGGCTGAAGTCGATTCAGCAATCGTGCTGCACAATGCTTCGACACAGTATGCAGATGGCGGCGAATTCGGCATGGGTGCGGAAATTGGTATTGCCACCGGCCGTATGCACGCTCGCGGCCCGGTTGGTGTCGAGCAATTGACCAGCTTCAAATACAAGGTCCATGGTCAGGGTCAAACGCGTCCATGAGCCCACGAAGTGCCGGGTTGGAGATTGATCAAAACTGGCTGAAGCTGCCGCACGTTGAGGCATGCAATCGCGTCGGAATCTTTGGCGGGTCATTCAATCCGCCACATTCCGGACATCGGCTGGTGGCTTCAACGGTGCTGAAGCGATTGGAACTGGATCAGGTCTGGTGGTTCGTGACCCCTGGTAATCCGCTCAAAAGCCACTCCGAACTGGTGCCGCTGGAAACGCGATTGGAAATGGCTTCAGAATTGGCCGATCATCCGCGCATGAAGGTAACGGCCTACGAAGCGTTCTTGGGGACGCCTTACACTGCAAAAACTGTCACTGCGTTGAAGGTGCTGCGCCCTGCAATTCGATTCGTCTGGGTCATGGGTGCTGACAATTTAGCTGATTTTCACCACTGGCAGGATTGGCGCACAATTGTGGGTTCCGTGCCGATCGCTATTGTTGACAGGCCAGGGGCTTCGCTGTCCGTTTTGTCATCTCCGATGGCAAAAGCTTATGAAAAACATCGCCTTCCGGAAGAAGATGCTGCGCTTCTGCCGGATCTGGCCGCGCCGGTCTGGACGTTTCTGCACACACCGCTTGATCAGGCGTCCTCCACAGATTTAAGGCGAAATCAACAAGCATGAGGGTTGGATTCACCAGTAACCACGGCTTGTCTTGAAATTGCCAAACGAGAAGCGGTATTATGAATGCGGTCGCGATGAGCGCGGCCGAGGTACGGTCAACCGGTCCTGCATCCAATATGGGTGACGTAAGAAGTCGAACTTATCTGTTCGAGACGACGTTGGGCGCAGGACGGCATAAACGACGAAAGGCACAACACCTGACCATGACCTTTGAAAGTGGGCGGACAGATATGTCTACCCCCATGCAGGCTTCCGTAAGCACTGATCTTACGGCTGACCTCCTCGATACGGTTCTTGCAAGTCTCGACGACTCCAAAGCTGAGGACCCTGTTACTCTTGACATCGCAGGCAAAAGTTCCCTGGCCGATCACATGGTGATCGTGTCCGGACGCTCCCATCGTCATGTGGGCGCGATTGCGGACCATTTGCTGAAAGACCTGAAATTGGCGGGTATGCGCTCGGCAAAAGTTGAAGGTCAAAGCACCTGCGATTGGGTACTGATAGATGCGGGTGATGTGATCGTTCACATTTTCCGTCCGGAAGTTCGCGGTTTCTACAATCTTGAAAAGATGTGGGCACCTGAAACGGACGATGCACCCCAGTTTGTCGGCTGATACGGCTTTGAGGTTTTGAAGTCAGAACCTCTCGGCCTGTCCAGACAGAGAGCAATACCGGACCGGCGTCCGGCGGAGTATTTATGCGCTTAACGCTTTCCTGCATCGGGCGAATGAAGTCTGGTGCGGACAAGGATCTATTCGACCGGTATGTCGACCGCGCGCGCAAGACCGGGCGTGGTCTGGGTATTACAGATGTCAATCTCAAGGAAACGCCGGAAAGTCGCGCCCAAAGGGCAGACGAGCGTAAAACAGAAGAGGCAAAGGTCATTCTTCAGTCTCTTTCAGCGGGCGCACGTCTCGTGGTTCTCGATGAAAACGGCAAGAACCTGACAAGTCCTGCCTTCAGCGACAAGCTGGAAAACTGGAAGAACGAAGGCGTTCCGGAAATAGCCTTTGCCATAGGTGGCGCCGACGGACATGGTCCTGAAATTCTTGACCGGGCGGATCTCAAGCTTGCGCTTGGCAGCATGACATGGCCGCATCAGATCGCCCGTGTTTTGCTGGCAGAGCAGATCTACAGGGCAATGACCATCCAATCGGGCCATCCCTATCACAGGGTTTGATCAATCACCTGAGAGCACTGGTTTGGCTTTTCATCCGGCGAAATGGTGAGCCGCCGTGGTTGGTCGCTAATGTCAATCGTATGAAGGTCAATGTTAGTTGATACCCACTCTCGAAACGGAACGCCTGGTTTTACGGCCGATGAAAATGGACGACTGGCCGGATTATTGCGCGCTGATGCAGTCCGAGCGCGCCACATACATGGGCGGTCCAGCCACGAAGGCAGTGGCCTGGGGAATGTTCTGTCACGATATGGCGCAATGGGCGCTTATGGGACATGGCGCCTTGATGATTGTTGATCGCAATTCCGGTCAGTGCCTTGGTCAGGTTGGGATCAATCATGGCCCGCTTTTTCCCGAGCACGAGCTTGGGTGGTTCGTATATGCGGATGCTGAGGGCAGGGGCGCTGCATTTGAAGCGGCAAGCGCGTTGCGTAACTGGGTGTTTGAGAAACGGACACTCACTACGCTCGTCAGCTATGTGGATCCAGGCAATGCCAAGTCATGCAATCTCGCGGAAAGACTGGGGGCAATTTTGGATGATAACGCTCAGCGACCAGATCCAAAAGATCTGGTGTTCAGGCATTCTTCGAGATGATTTGGGGATATCAACAGGCGGGTGAAAGCCAGAAAACGGCGTTCGGCAAATTTGTCACAATGGTTAATAAACCGTTCGTTATGGCTTGAAAATCCCGCTTTGCCCGTATCTCGCCTCATTCGCCACGTAACGGAACATCTGAGGTTAGGCGGCACACGTGTGGGAGCAAGTGTTAACGTCCGGTCATTAATGTAAACGGTTCGTTAACGCAGACTGTGTATCGCAGGTATTGAAAACCTTTGGGAGCTAAGGCGTATTGAAACCGGATCGCATCATAGCTGTGCGTCCAGGACTTAAGAAGCGGATGGTAGGTAACCCGCTCTTGAGTGGTGCCTTATTGTGTTCGTTTTTGATGCTTGTTCCTGTCGGCGCAACAGAAAGCATTGACGAGACACCGCTCGAAACGGCTTCTGTTGCTCCTGAGGTTGGGGCTGTTCTTGAGCGAAAGAAAACGCGCGAAGAAGAGTTGGCTGCGCTGTCTCGTGACATCGAGGTCTCAACCGACAGGCAGGCAGCGATTGCGCGTGAGATCCGCGCGCTGGATCGCGACCGCGAGACGCTGAATGCCAAGATCATCAGCTCGTCGGATACGATCAAGGGCCTGGAAACGGAATTGAGTGACACCGAACGGCGTTTGAGAAGCCTCGGTGAAAACGAAGATGCGGTTCGGCTTTCATTGATCGCGCGCCGCGATATTCTGGCTGAGGTTCTTGCAGCATTGCAGCGCATTGGCAGGCGGCCTCCACCAGCACTGGCAGTGCGGCCGAGCGATGCTCTGTCAGCCGTGCGCAGCGCGATTCTTTTGAACGCGGTGATGCCTGAGTTGAAGATCGAAACGGAAGCACTGGCGGCTGACCTGAAAGAGTTACATCGGTTAAAAGCGGTGATTGCAGAGGAAAAAAACCGTCTGCGCGGCGATGCAATGCGATTGGCTGAGGAAAAGTCGCGGCTAGAGCTTCTCTTGAGCGCCAAAAGGCAGGAACATCAGAAATCGGTTCGAGATCTCGAGGACGAGAAACAACGAGCAGCGCAATTGGCGGCACAGGCAGGGTCTCTCCAGGAATTGATCACAAGTCTAGAAGCTGAAATTGAAAGCGCTCGGGAAGCTGCCAGAAAATCGCAACAGGCCTCCCTGGACAACGGTCGAAAAGCCTCGCGCAATTTTGATCCGTTTGCTGACCCTGGAAGATTGGCCCCGGCGATATCGTTTCAGGGCGCAAAAGGTCAGCTGCCACAACCGGTTTCAGGAACCCTGTTGAAAGGTTATGGCCAGGAAGATGAATTCGGTGGTGTGACAGAAGGTCAATCTATTGCCACAAGACCGGGTTCTAATGTGTCTTCACCGGCGGACGGTTGGGTGGTCTACGCAGGACCCTTTCGTTCTTACGGTCAGCTCTTGATCCTGAATACCGGCGACGGCTACCATGTGCTTCTGGCCGGCATGGACCGGATAGATGCTGAATTGGGGCAGTTTGTTCTTACCGGGGAACCGGTTGGTCTAATGGGCGCGACACAATGGGCAAGCGCTTCAACGTTCGGCTTGGGTTCGACCCAGCCAATATTATATGTGGAATTTCGGAAAGACGGCCGTGCGATCGATCCCACACCATGGTGGGCGCACACAGAAGAAGAAAAGGCTCGCGGATGATACGGAAAGCTTCCTTGCTGCTGGTGGGCGCCCTCATGGGTGCTGCAGCGATCACGACAATGTCCCAGATGCCGCTCAATGTTTCGGTAGCGGCCAATGCTGCGGCGACGGATACTTACCGTCAGCTCAATCTGTTTGGGGACGTGTTTGAACGGGTGCGTTCGGACTACGTGGAAGTTCCCGATGATGCCCAGCTGATTGAAAATGCTATCAACGGCATGCTGACTTCGCTGGATCCGCATTCCAGCTATATGTCGCCAAAGAGCTTTCGTGACATGCAAGTTCAGACCCGTGGCGAGTTTGGTGGTCTGGGCATCGAAGTCACCATGGAAGATGGCTTGGTGAAAGTTGTTTCGCCGATCGATGATACTCCGGCCGCCAAAGCGGGCGTGCTGGCAGGCGATTTGATTACCGCAATCGATGGCGAACAGGTTCAGGGACTGTCCCTGAATGAAGCGGTCGAAAAGATGCGTGGTGCGGTTAAAACCGACATCGTCGTGACAATTCGTCGACAGGGCCGGGATGATCTGTTCGATATCACCATCACACGTGACATCATTCGCATTCGTTCTGTTCGCTGGCGTGAGGAAGATGATGTCGGATATGTCCGTGTCACCCAATTCAACGAGCAGACATTCGATGGCTTGAAAAAAGGCATGGAAGAAATGTCCGCAAGTATTGGTGGCGATAAGCTGAAGGGCTTCGTTATCGACCTGCGCAACAATCCAGGCGGTCTTCTTGACCAGGCGATTGCGGTATCCGACGCATTCCTTGATCGCGGAGAAATTGTTTCAACACGTGGCCGCGAAGCCGATGAAACCCAAAGGTACAACGCTCGTGCAGGTGATCTGACTAGCGGCAAACCAGTCATCGTTCTTGTGAACGGCGGTTCTGCATCAGCTTCCGAGATCGTTGCAGGTGCTCTTCAGGATCATCGCAGAGCAACCATTCTCGGTACGCGTTCTTTCGGCAAGGGATCTGTCCAGACGATCATTCCGCTGGGTGCGAATGGTGCTATCCGCTTGACGACAGCTCGTTACTACACACCGTCCGGCACGTCCATTCAGGCCAAGGGCATCGTACCGGATATCGAATCCCTGCAGGACTTGCCTGATGAACTCGTGGGCCGGGTCAGCACCAAGGGTGAAGCAGGTCTGCGCGGACACCTCGAGGCAGAAGGTGAAGAGCAGTCCGGTAGCCAGGCGTATGTACCGGCGGACCCGAAGGATGACACTCAGCTCAAACTTGCACTGGATCTGTTGCGCGGCGTTCAGGTGAACAGCGCGTTCCCACCGGTGTCCGACAGCGCTGCTGTCAAGAACTGACCAATTTCATGTGCGCTGGTTCGCCAGCGCGCATGGCTCATTTTGTATTGCGTATTTCGACAACAAAAGTGACGCCGGTGCTTTGCCGGTAAAAGGCTCTGGACGCAAATGTCGAGCGAAGATCTCACAGCTCCCCTAGGAATGGGAAAACGGCGGCTTATAAAGCTGCCGTTTGGTCTTATCGGTGCCGGTATTATTAGTGTGATCGCGACCACCACACTTATCTGGATGGTTGTCGTAGATGATCCCCTCGGTGGTGAGCCGGTTGCGGTTTTACCTCTGGAATCCGTCGTTGAAGGGGTCACTTCGCGAGATATCGAAGTCGTGGAAATCCGCCCGGGAATTGGCGGTGATCTTGGCCCCAATCTCCGACCGGCCACAAGCCAGGATCTGCTCGGACCTCGCTACCAGATGGTTCTTCGTCCGGACGGACTGGGACCGGATGCGCCGGTTGAGACACTGTCCATCAACCCCGATTCACGTGTGAGCGAGCGTGTGGACTACGGGTTCCTGCCGAAAGTGAGCGCTGCGGGCGTCAGACCACTGGATGCATATTCCAGGCCGGTTGTACGCGAATTCTCTTCCATTCCGAGGATAGCTGTCGTTGTGAATGGGCTTGGCCTGAGTGAAACAGGGACCCAGAACGCGATTGATCGTTTGCCGTCAGAAATTACATTCGCAATGGCTCCCTATGGCGAAGATCTGGATCTATGGATGCAGCAGGCACGCATGAAGGGCCACGAACTGTTGTTGCAGCTGCCTTTGGAACCTTTCGATTTTCCTGACAACGATCCTGGGCCACATACGCTTCTTGTAAGTCTTCGCCCGGCGGAGATGATGGACCGACTGTCATTTCTTCTGACACGCGTGACCAATTACGTTGGCGCCATCAACGAGATGGGCGCTCGTTTTACCTCCACCAAACCTTCGATGCAGTATTTGCTGGAAAAACTGAAAGCACGCGGTTTGATGTTTGTGGACAATGGTACCTCCTCGCGCAGTATCGCGAAGGACATGTCTACAGAATTGCGCATTCCCTTCAGTGGCGTTGATGTTGTGTTGGACGAGGTGCCGCGGGAAGATAATATTGATGCAAAATTGTTGCAGCTTGAAGGTATCGCCCGCGCGCGCGGGTTCGCTGTTGCAGCCGGTTCTGCGCTTCCTGTGACGGTACGTCAGCTTGAAAAATGGGTGCAGGATCTGGAGGATCGAGGCCTCCAACTGGTCCCCATTAGCGCAACGATCGATAAGTAATTTGCATAAAAATAGGTTTGTCCGTGACAAAATTTGAACTCGGGCCTGGTTTTCCGGAGCCGGAAGAGGGGCTTCCCTATCGCCCCTGCGTTGGAATCATGCTGATCAACAGCGCTGGAAAGGTCTGGGTCGGCAGCCGTGATGACGGGGCAAGAACGTCGAATTACAAATATTCCTGGCAGATGCCGCAGGGTGGTATCGACAAGGGTGAGGCTCCCGAAGTTGCAGCCCGGCGGGAACTCTATGAAGAAACCTCGGTCAAATCCGTAACGTTTCTGGAAGAAGCTCCGCAATGGTTTGCCTATGACTACCCGGAGGAAGTGGTGCGAACCTCGCGCCGTGGCAAGCATCGCGGTCAGGCGCAGCGATGGGTTGCCTACCGGTTTGATGGCGACGATGAAGAAATAAACATCCTGACACCCCCTGATGGACATTCGGCGGAATTCAGCGCCTGGCGATGGGAATCTGCAGCGCAATTGCCTGGCCTGATTGTACCGTTCAAGCGCCCGGTTTATAAACGCGTCGTTGCAGCCTTTTCTCATCTGACGACCTGATTAATTCACGCTAGTGAGATCGCCAAAGCGTCAGCTTTTGAGCCTCCCTTGTCGTTTTTCAAACAGACAGAACGAAAACGCGTCGCTAACATCCCCCCAAACATGATTGTGTTCGGTGAAACCGGAAATAGTTTTACCGCCAGGGACACGCTGGAAAATTCTACCTTTTCGTATCCACGCCAAACACGGATGCGTTCAGGAGCACTTGGGAGGAACGCCAATGTCTTTCGGCAAGGGGCTTTCACGAAAGCCGTCCCAGCCAAAAGGGCGTCAGTTGGAAGATGCGGCCTTAAGCGAAGTCTTGAGCCTGCTCGGGGATGAACCGCGTCGCCGCGATTTGCTGATTGAATATCTTCACAAGATTCAGGACCAGTTTGGCTGTCTGGAAGCGCGGCACCTAAGGGCGCTGGCGGAAGAAATGAAACTTTCGCAAGTCGAAGTTTATGAAGTGGCCAGTTTCTATCATCATTTCGATATTGTCCGCGAAGGTGAGGCAAAACCGGCACCGGTGACCGTCAGAGTGTGCGATAGCGTCACCTGCTCCATAAAGGGCGCTGATGAACTAGCCGCAGCCCTTCAAGGTGGTGTTGATCCTGCCAAGGTACGCATCCAGAAGGTCCCTTGCATTGGCCGCTGCAATGCCGCGCCCGCAGTGCAGGTGGGCAAACGAGCTGTCGACAATGCGACAGAAATTTCCGTTCAATCTGTCCTCTTTGAAGGCGCTACATCAGCAAGTGTTCCGGAATACGTCGCACTGGAAGCTTACCGTTCCGATGGGGGGTACACGCTTCTGGAACGTGTCAGGCAAGGTGAGCTGGATGCAGCTGCAATTGCAGACATGGCGCTTGAAGCAGGATTACGCGGTCTGGGCGGTGCAGGCTTTCCGACCGGTACCAAATGGAAAATCGTCCATGACCTGCCAGGCCCAAAATATCTGACCATCAATGGTGATGAGGGCGAACCGGGCACTTTCAAAGACCGCTACCATCTGGAGCGCGATCCTCACAGGCTGCTGGAAGGCGCGCTTATCGCAGCGCATGCGATTTCGGCAGAACGTGTCTATTTCTATATGCGTGATGAATATCCGGCTGTCCTGGAAATTCTGAAATCGGAAATCGACGCGCTACGCTCTGCTGGAATTATCACCAACATCGACATTGAATTGCGCCGCGGCGCGGGTGCCTACATATGCGGTGAAGAAAGCGCGATGATCGAGTCCATTGAGGGCAAACGTGGTCTGCCGCGTCATCGTCCGCCCTTTATTGCGCAGGTGGGTCTTTTTGGCCGGCCGACACTGAACCACAATGTCGAGACCCTTTTCTGGATTCGCGACATTGTTGAAAAAGGGCCGGACTGGTTTGCAAGCCAGGGGCGGCGCGACCACAAGGGCTTTCGCTCGTTTTCAGTTTCCGGCCGCGTCAAGGAGCCGGGCGTAAAGCTGGCACCTGCCGGCATCACCATGAAAGAGCTGCTGGACGAATTCTGCGGGGGCATGGAAGTTGGACATAGCTTCAAGGGCTATCTGCCTGGTGGCGCCTCTGGTGGAATTCTCCCCGCGTCGCTCGCCGATGAACCGCTTGATTTTGGCACGCTCGACAAACACGGCTGTTTCATCGGCTCTCACGCCATTGTGGTGTTCTCCGACAAGGACGACATGCGCGATGTCGCGCTGAACCTGATGCGTTTCTTCAAGCACGAAAGCTGCGGCCAATGTACGCCGTGCCGCTCCGGTACGGAGAAGATGGAACAGCTTCTGTCTGACGGAGATTGGGACGAGACCAAAATCTCAGACCTGGATTCTGTCATGCGCTCTGCATCCATCTGTGGTCTTGGACAAGCTGCGAGTAACCCGGTGACATCTGTCTTGAAGTTCTTTGCGGAGGAGTTTGAACGATGAGTGGCATCACATTCTCCCTCGACGGTAAGACGGTCACGGCAGACGAAGGCGAAACCATCTGGCAGGTGGCCAAGCGCGAAGGCGTTGCCATCCCACACCTTTGCCATAAAGACGCTTCGGGTTATCGCTCTGATGGCAACTGTCGGGCCTGCATGGTTGATATCGAAGGTGAGCGCACGCTTGCAGCTTCCTGTATCCGTGCACCATCAGAAGGCATGGTTGTAGCGACAGAGACCGAAAGGGCCAGCAAGGCCCGTGAGATGGTTTTTGAGTTGTTGGCAGCTGATCAACCAAGCCGCGATGCACATCCGGATCCGGAAAGCGATTTCTGGAAATGGTCCGACGCTATTGGTGTCACTGAGAGCCGGTTTGCACCTTGTGTGAAACCTGAACAGGACGTTTCCCATCCGGCGATTGCCGTCAATCTCGATGCCTGTATTGCTTGTAACCTTTGCGAACGCGCCTGCCGCGAAGTCCAGGTTAATGACGTGATCGGCATGGCTGATCGTGGATCCCACACAGTACCTGTTTTTGATCTGGCCGACCCGATGGGCCTGTCCACTTGTGTTGCCTGCGGCGAATGTGTTTCTGCATGCCCCACCGGCGCTCTCATGGAAAAGAGCCTTCTGGATGATGCCGCCAAGACCCGCCAGGTCTATGCAGAAGAGACTGTCGACAGCGTCTGTCCTTTCTGCGGTGTGGGCTGTCTCACGTCTGTCTCGGTCAAGGATGGCAAGATCGTCAGCGTTGAGGGCCGTGACGGTCCGGCGAACGAGAACAGGCTCTGCGTCAAGGGCCGGTTCGGTTTTGATTATGTTTCAAGCCCTGAGCGACTGACCAAGCCTCTGATCCGTCGGGATGACGCTCCCAAGCGCGGTGACATATCAATGTCCCGTGAGAACCATCTCGACTATTTCCGGGAAGCAACCTGGGAGGAGGCGCTCGACAAGTCTGCAAACGGTCTGAAAGCGTCCTTTGAAGCCAAAGGCGGTGCGGGTATTGCCGGTTTCGGATCAGCCAAAGGATCCAATGAAGAGGCTTACCTTTTCCAGAAACTGATCCGGCAAGGATTCCAGAGCAACAATGTTGATCATTGCACGCGGCTCTGCCACGCGTCATCCGTCGCGGCCCTGATCGAAGGCATTGGTTCCGGTGCCGTGACTGCGCCATTCAATGCGGCTGAAGATGCCGACTGCATGATTGTCATTGGCGCGCGGCCAGCGCAGAACCATCCTGTCGCAGCGACTTTCATCAAGCAGGCTGTCAAGAACGGTGCCAAGCTGATTGTTATGGATCCGCGTGGTCAGGCCTTGATGCGTTATGCAGACCATGCCTTGAAGTTCAAACCTGGCACTGATGTTGCGATGCTCAACGCAATCCTCAATGTGATCATTACCGAGGAGCTTTTCGACAAACAGTACATCTCCGCGCATGTGGACGGGTTTGAAGCCCTGGTGGACAAGATCCGGGATTTTACGCCAGAGGCGATGGAACCGGTTTGCGGGATTGATGCCCAGACCCTGCGCGAAGTGGCGCGGCTTTACGCCACCAGCGCGAAATCCATCATCTTCTGGGGCATGGGTGTCTCCCAGCACGTACACGGTACGGACAATGTCCGTTGTCTGATTGCGATGGCGCTCACCACCGGCCAGATCGGGCGCCCCGGCACGGGCCTTCATCCGCTTCGCGGCCAGAACAACGTGCAAGGAGCCTCCGACGCGGGGCTTATTCCAATGTTCTTCCCGGACTACCGGTCCGTCGGAGACGCAGATATCCGCTCGGCATATGAAGATGCGTGGGGCAGGACGCTCGATCCTGTGCGCGGTCTTACTGTTGTAGAGATCATGGATGACATCCTGGCTGGCGGCATCGAGGCCATGTACGTCCAGGGTGAGAACCCAGCGATGTCCGATCCGGATCAAACGCATGCCCGCAAGGCGCTCGCCAGCCTGAAGCATCTGGTGGTCCAGGACATCTTCCTGACTGAGACTGCGTGGCATGCAGACGTGATCCTGCCAGCATCAGCGCACGCAGAGAAACTCGGCACCTACACCAATACCAACCGACAGGTTCAGATCGGACAACCATGTGTTCCGATGCCAGGCGAAGCGCGTGCCGACTGGCAGTTGATGATTGATATCGCCAATCGACTGGGATTGAACTGGTCCTATGACGGCGTTCCGGAGATCTACGAGGAAATGCGTTCGCACATGTCCTCGCTCAACAATATCTCCTGGGACCGGCTGGAGCGGGACGGAACTGTCACCTACCCGGCTGACGCTCCGGACAAGCCGGGCAACGAAATCCTGTTCGGACAGTCGTTTCCGACGGCCGACGGCCGCGGCAAGATTGTACCGACGGACCTTGTGCCACCTGACGAAGTGCCGGATGAAGATTTCCCGCTCGTTCTGACCACAGGCCGCATGCTGGAACACTGGCATACAGGGGCTATGACCCGCAGGGCTGCCGTCCTGGATGCGATTGAGCCGGAGCCGGTGGTTTCAATGAACCCGCGCGACATCAAGCTCTCAGGCCTGGAGTTGGGGCAGCAAGTGACCGTCGAAACCCGGCGCGGGGCGATAACGCTGACCTTGCGCGCAGACAGGGACGTCTCGGCAGGGATGCTGTTCATCCCGTTCTGCTTTTTCGAGGCACCGGCAAACTTCCTGACCAATCCGCAACTTGATCCCTTCGGCAAGATCCCGGAGTTCAAGTTCTGCGCGGCCCGGATCGGGCCAGCAGCCCATCAGCAGGCCGCAGAATAACGCGAATAAAATGGGCGGCTTCAGCCGCCCTCACACCGCTCACAAAATCCGTTGCAAACACTGCTGTCCCGGCCCCCGAGCCGGGACCTCTTTTAGCTCGCTGAGTTCACTAGTTTTTTGACAGGATGTTGGACGCAATGGGTCCCGGATCTGCGTTTCACTTGTCCGGGACGGCGTCAGATGGTTTTCCAATAAATTGAAGGGCGGCATTTGCCGCCCTTTTTAATGACCTCGTGGTGCCTGGCCTCAGTTGGCCACTATATTCACGTTCAAAAGATCAGGCAGTGTTTGTGGTGCTGCAAGACTGCCGAGGATCTGGGCCAGTGGAACAGGGCTCGCTGGTGTCAGCGTGATCTTCAGCTGCTTCGGGTCCTTCAGGAACTTGGACGCTGCTTCGCTGACCATCTTTGTGAAGGCTTCGTTCTGAATTGGTGCGGTTGCCTGAGCAGCCTGGGCGACCAGAGCCTCACGGAAGACATTTTCAGGAATGCCTTCTTCCTTGGCAATATGCGCCAGGCCTTTTGCGGTCACGCCGCTGTCGTTGAAGACGAAAGACGCGTCCACGAATTGGGCAACAATCGCAGCCATCTGGCCTTGACCCTCGGGGTCTTCAAACAAAGCCTTGGGGACATTGGCAAAGCGGGCAGACGCTTCGGCCATGCCGACGCCTTCTATGTTCATCATCAAACGCTCAAGACGCAGTTCCAGGGTCGCTTCATCCCAAAAAAGGCGCGTCTCATCAGACCAGACGACAGTGTCGAGCCCAAGGGTTTGCAGCAGCTCCTGAGCTTCCCGGTCTTCAATGGCGCTGACCGGGAACTTGATGCCGTCATTTTTCACATAAAAACTTGTCGGGATCGGTGGAACCGTGGTCGAGACGCTCATCTCGGCCTTGCCGATTTCCGTGCGGCCAACCTCCGGCACATTCACATCAAGGCCTTCAACCTCGTAGGCAAAGGAGCGCGGCATGAAGGCGCGAGCGACCTCGAGCGGATTGTTTTCGCCAAAGTCAGGGTCAGCCATCAGATTGCTGATCATGGCCTTCATTGGCGTGTACTCGGCAAATTCGATGTCACCGATAGCGGCCCAGTCAAGCTTGAGGGAAGCTCCTTCTGGCAGTGACGGCGCATTGAGGCCAACGATCATCATCTCACCGATGCCATCGGAACTTATGTCGGTCATCGCCATTTCCTTGATGTCGACCGTGACATCCTGGTCAGTATCGGGCGTTGGCACAGTGACTGAAATTCCGCTGACCCTGGCATCTGCGACACCAAAGGAACGATAAACCTGGAAAACGCTGGTGAGGAGCTCTTCTGGCGAAGGAGCCTTTTTGTTGAGCGCCTGATCAAGCAGCGACAACAGGTCGTTGTCACGCTTGACGAGCGTCATGTTGTCCATGGTCGCCTTTTCGACCGACATCTTGAGCGTAAGTCCCGGTGCAATTTCCTGATTGGTTTCGTAATCGACCGCCGAAGCAGAGCCAAGAATGGTCACCTCGTCGCCGGATTCCGGAACTGTCGGGTCGAACAGGGCTATCATGGCGCCGTAGTCGACATCCTTGTAGATAGTTTTGCCCTGGCTGGCCGTTTGGGTGATCATGTGACCGTTGCTTGAATCGCGGGCCTGCATGCTTTGGGTGAGGCGATCTATCGAATATTCGCCAACGCGACCTTCCACGACATCCAACATGCGGTAGCCGCCCATTTGCACGGTGCCGGATATTACGAGTTTGTCTATGTCGTCTTCCGTTTCAAAGACTTCATATGTAATTCCAGTGCTGTCGACCTTGACTTCGTCATAGGACGCCAGTGCCACGGTTTTCACGAAAGGGAGCCAACGACTGACCTGGTGTTCCGGATCTTCTGCAGGGAGGTCCGGCAGCGTGAAGCTGTAGTTCGTGGCCGAGGCGCCCGCCAATCGGCCTTCGAGTTTCAGGCGCCCTTCACCATCGGTGGAGCCGGTGGCAACCAATTTCGCGTCATCGGAATAGACCCAGCTTTTTACCGAAAACTGGTTATCCTCATGGGTGAGACCGTTAATGATGACCGTGCCGGCAGCAAAAGAAACCGAATAATTCAGGTCGGTCAGTTTCTCTTTGTCGATATCCGTCGCACCGTCATTTTTCGAGACGTCGATCTCTTCGGAAGGGACGTCCTTGATTGTGCCACTGAAGGAAAGCGTACTGTCCTTGATTGTCAGCGTGTCACTGCCTTGGTCGTAATCGACAGAGCCGTTCTCAATCGAAACACCAAATTTTTTCAGGCCCTCCATATAGGCGTCAAAGGCGGCTTTTCCCGTGTCTTCAGCAAAGGCTGATCCGGAAATCAGAACCATCGCAGTACTGAGTGAAAGGACGTTGGCACGCGTCTTGATGGAATGGCGGGAGAACGGAGAGGTGCTCATGGAAAACAATGTCTTGGCTCCAAATCGGATTATCTGAAATGACCGGAAGAGATGAGGTCAATTCAGATATAGTGAGAACTCTTAGGCCTTTCCATGACTATGACCCAATCTCTGGACAAGGTCGAATCACCGAGGCCGCAATCAATCAGGTTTGATCGCCCCATTCCGCGCAAACGAGCTCATCCGTTTCGGCGGGAAAGTCTGTTTCCTTTTGCCTGAAAAAGATCTCGGCAGACGCGAGTTGGCGGAAGGCCCATACGGCGGTGCCTCTGACAGTTGCGTCGGGATCGCCCAGATGTTGAACGATCTTCTGCAGCAAACCAGGGTCACCTGAATTGCCTGCTGCGATCAAAACATTGCGAATGAACTTGTTGCGACCGATCCGCTTGACCGGTGATCCGGAAAAAAGCTTACGGAACGCCTTGTCATCAAGTTCCAGAAGATCAGTCAGTTTTGGATTTTTCAGGTCTTCACGGGCAATCAGTTTCGCTTCCCTTGCTGCACTTGCAAACTTGTTCCAGGGGCAGGCGGCCAGGCAATCGTCGCAGCCATAAATACGGTTTCCCATGGCTTGGCGGAATTCCGCGGGAATTGGGCCGGGGTGTTCGATGGTCAGGTACGAAATGCAGCGGCGGGCGTCGAGTTGGTAAGGCGCTGGGAAAGCGTCTGTCGGACAACTGTCCAGGCAGGCTCGGCAGGAGCCGCAATGATCGCGTTCAGACCCGCTGGCGGGCAGCGCAAGCGTGGTGAAGATGGACCCAAGAAAGAACCAGGACCCAAGCTCCTTAGAAACCAGGTTGGTGTGTTTGCCTTGCCAGCCGAGACCTGCTGCCTCACCAAGAGGCTTTTCCATCACCGGGGCCGTGTCGACGAAAACCTTGACGTCTCCTCCTGCCCGCGAGACCAGAAAACTGGCGAGCTCCTTGAGGCGTCCCTTGATGATGTCATGGTAATCACGGTGACGGGCATAGACGGAAATACCTCCGGTGCCCTTGTCCGAAAGGTGTGCAAGGGGATGGTTTTCCGGGGCATCATCGGGACCATAGTTCATCGCCAGCATGATGACGGAATTCACTTCGGGCCATAGTGAACCCGGAGACCCGCGTCTCTCCGCTGTGTCCGCCATCCAGTTCATGGTGCCCTGAAATCCCTGATCCAGAAACGCGCGCAAACGGCTTTCTGCTTCAGGAATGCTGTCAGCCGGCGCGATCTTGCAATCGTCAAACCCGAGGCTGGCCGCCTTCTCTGTAAAGGCTTTCAGGAATTTTTCGGTTTTTGCATCCACTTGAGCTGGCAACGCTGGTCAGAGGAGTTCTCGAAAGTAGTCTAGAAATCCAGATCCGCATATGTTGGTGCCGGTGGCATGCCGAGAACTTTTTCACCCAGAAGCGGTCGCATGCTTGGTCGGGATTTCACGCGAGCATACCAGCCCTTGATGTCGTCCTGGTCACCCCAGGGCACTTCGCCGAGATAATCGACGCAAGAAAGACCCGCCGCAAGCGCAAAGTCGGCAAACGACAATCGATCACCAGCAATCCAGCGGCGTGAGGCCACAAGATAGGTAAAGTATTTCAGGTGATGATGGATATTGGCCCGAGCGACCCTGAGCACAGCTGAGTCCGGTTCACCGCCACCGGTGGATTTCGGCATGATCTGTTTGTAAATTCGCTCACGTACAAGGAGACCGACCACTTCCTGGTCGAATTTCGTCAATGCCCATTCCACCAGTCGCCGGGTCTCGGCCCGCGCATCTGGATGATCCGGCATCAGCCGCCGATCTGAAACGGCATAGCCCCGGGTTTCGTCAAGATATTCCATGATTGGCCCGGGGCCACAGATCGCAGGGCCTTCGTTTTCGACCAACACCGGAACCGTTCCGGCTGCGTTCAGCGCCAGGAGCTGTTGCGGGCGTTCCCAGGGGTTCACGTGGTGTTCTTCAAAACCGGCGCCATATTCAGCCAGAATGAGCCTGATGAACCGGGAGGATGGTGAGAACGGATGGTGGTAAAGCGTGAGCATAAAAGGGTTTAGAGCCTGAACTGTGGCAAGACTAAGCCGAAATTGGAAATACTGTTATCCGCCAGTTTGCCCTGAATTTGGTTATCAAGGGTTTGACGGAATCGGATTGCTCCGGCAAAAAGTCGACGGATCGAGTCGCGAGACACACAAAGTCTGGCCATATTTTATCAAGCCATTTGGAGACGTAATTCACAATGGACGGCCAAACGATTGTAAATGCTCTGATTTTGGGAATAGTCGAGGGTTTGACAGAGTTCATTCCGGTTTCCTCCACAGGGCATATTCTGCTTCTCGGGCATTTCCTTGGTTTTGACAGTACAGGCAAGACATTCGAGGTCCTGATTCAGCTTGGCGCCATACTGGCGATCTTGTCTGTCTATTTCGGAAGATTGTGGAAACTCACCGTCACCCTGCCAAGCGATCCGACCAGCCGCCGATTTGTCTTCGGCATTCTGCTTGCCTTTCTGCCGGCAGCCGTCATCGGCGTTCTTCTGCACAGCTTCATCAAGGAAGTCTTGTTCCAGACACCGGCGCTCATCTGCACCACGCTGCTGATTGGTGGCATCATCCTGCTATGGATTGATCGGCTCCCCCTGAAGCCACGCTATACCAATGTAATGGACTATCCGTTGTCGCTCTGCCTCAAGATCGGCTTTGCCCAGTGCCTTGCCATGGTGCCCGGTGTTTCCCGTTCGGGTGCGACAATTGCCGGTGCCCTGTTGATGGGAACCGACAAGCGCTCGGCGGCAGAGTTCTCGTTTTTTCTGGCAATGCCGACAATGGCCGGTGCCTTCACATATGATCTTTACAAGAACCGAAACATTCTTTCGTCGGATGACGTGATGCTCATAACAATTGGATTTGTCGCTTCCTTCTTCGCAGGTGTGTTCGTCGTCAGGGGACTACTGGATTTTGTTTCAAGGCATGGGTTTGCCCCGTTCGCCTGGTGGCGGATTTTCGTAGGCCTCGCAGGTTTTGCAGGGCTCTATTTTCTAGGCTGATTGTTCAAGCGGATTCGCGGCTCCATAAAGTCTCGTGAGTTCTTCAAGTTCAGCGGCAAACTCCTGCCTGAGGGATTCTGGTGCGAGAAGCTCTGCACCTGGCCCCAGCCAGCGAACCAATGGCAGGATGCGCATTCTGCTTGTGCTTGGAATGCTGATCAGGATCTTGCCCTCGCCCGCAGGGGTAAAAACAGCATGGCGATAATACCAGTCAGCACTCAGTTTCTTGGCCTGGGACGCGGTGATCAGGATTTTTGCGATTTGTTCTTCCTGTTCCCATCGACGCATGGCTTGCGACAGCCAGGCGCCACCTAAAAGGTTTTGAATTGAAAAGTCCTTGTCCGGACGGAAAAACAACCCGCTGATTTCAAGGCCCTGGACCCGGTCAGCCCGGTAGACTTTTACCAGGTTCGTATCGACGCAGCGGCCAGCGAGGTACCAGAGGTCCCGGTCGAACATGACGCCATATGGTTCAACTTCATGCGCTTTGCCGGTTTCTCGAGCCGGATTGACGTGTTCAAAGCGAACCCGCCTGCTGTCGAGAATTCCAGCCATGAATCCGTCCAGGGCCTTTTGCCAATCCTCCGTAGGTTCGGCCTTGGTACCGGAATGAAAAATGTCCGGTGGTATGGGTTCAATACCGACGATCCGGTCAGCTTCCTTCATCAGTCCATGAACGGCCTTGGGCAGCGACGCGAGCAGTTTCTTTTCCGCAGAAGTCAGATCAGAGGCAAGCGGTACTGTCCGGCTACTGCGGACGAGCGACATGGAGGCAATCAACGCTGCTGTCTCATTTCGTGTCAGTGCTACGGGAGGCTGCAGGTAGCCGCTGGCAAGGCGATAACCGCCTTCAGCACCGCGTTCAGCGTCCACCGGAACTCCAAGCGCAATCAGTCGGTCAATGTCGCGGTAAATCGTGCGTAGCGACACCTGAAAACGCTCTGCAAGTGCTGTGGCAGGAACAAGTTTCCCCCCGGTCAGCAACAAAAGAATGCCGAGGGCGCGTTCAATCGGGTTCATGGAAAAGATCCCAGTGGATTTGGTTTTGAAAAAAAAGCATATCTTGGGAACATAACAAGATCAAACCTGACACGCAGCTGTCAGGATTGCCCTGTCATTGTCTCTTCGTCCCCGGGAGCCGGGTGACACTTTGTCCTTAGGAGAAGAGAGATGAGCCTTGAGATTGAAACCGTATTCCGCAGCCGCGCTCGCGCTCGCAGTGTTTTGTTTTCTGCCCTTCGTGCATTTGCCGAAGAACTTGGCCGCATTCACAAGCGCAGATCAACAGCCAGAGCATTGTCTCGTTTGACTACAAAGGAGTTACAGGACATTGGCCTGGTACGTACGCATTTCGGTTACCGCAAACTGCACCACGACCGCTTTGGTGCGGACTTCTGGAATTAAGAGAAAACGGCGGCTGGCACTTCAAATGTCAGCTGCCGGACTTGCGGGTCAACGCCCTGATTTCGGGTTTGTTCCAGGTGATGAACATTACGATGAGCGCGACAAGCGCCGCAACGATCACGCCATAAAACGGCAGATCCAGATCAAGGCCGATCAATTCACCACCGATCAGTGAAATGACCCCTGCAACGAGGGTGAAGACTGCAATCGTCACACCCATGATCCAGCCCTGTTCCTCGTCACTGACAGCTGCTGAATAGAGCCCGAGAAACGTCGGGTAGGCGATGCCAAAGACAAAGTAGAAGCAGAAGACCGGGATGAACGTGAGTAGCGCAACAGGTGAGGCCACAAAGGCCGCTGCAGACACAGCCCAAACCACGAAAGTCGTTCCCAGTATTGCTTCCTTGCTGAACCTTTTTTGCGCTGGAACCACGAGAAATGTGCTCGAAAACGCCAGCGCCACGCCGATCGTCAACATCATCATGCTGCCACCCAGGGTGCCGTAACCAAAGCGGCTTGTCAGATAGTTGTCGACGAAGATGTAAAACGACAGGTTGGCAATATGAAAAAAGAGAAAGACGGCCGTAAGTCGTAGCACTGTCGGATAGTTCTTGATCTGCCACAGCAGCTCAAAAATCTCCATCGGGCGGAACACGAATGGCCGCTGCTCCGCAATCTTGTCATGCTTGTCCTGGAAGAAGAAGATTACCAGCAGAACCGCGATCACAATCAGCACGAAGCACGCGTAAAAGGGTAGTTTGACGCTGGCAAGGCTGCCAAGAAGGATGGGGTCGGACAAGAACCCTCCTATGATGGGTCCACCGACCAGACCGAAGCTGACGCCTGTGATGATGTAACCCATGTTCCGGTTTCGGTCTTCATCGTCGACACTCCCGTCGATCATGGCGGCTTGTGCGATGGGTTGATTGCCCGCTGTCAGACCGGTGATGGCACGTCCCAGAATGAGTAGAATGAAGCTGTTCATGTAAAGCGCCGCGATTGTGAGCGCATAACCGCCGAGGGCGCCAAATAGACAGATCAGGATTGCGTTTTTCCGGCCGATAACGTCGGAGAGTTTCGAGATATAGGGCGCGCCAAAAAACCAGCAGAGAAAGAAGACGCCAATGATCAGTCCGTAGTCGAAATGACGGACTGCGTCGGAGGTACCCTTGGGCAGCATCGAGGTACTGGGTTCCATGATCAGGCTGTTGATGATCGGAAAGACCAGACCTTGCCCCAGAAGATCAACGAAAACGACAAAAAGCAAAGTGACTTTGGTAAAAAAGGACATGCGGTGACCCCCATTGACTCCGAAGCCTAGGCGAAGCGGATCAAAGCAGCAATGGAGGGACAAAACAAAAAGGCGAGCCAGAGCCCGCCTTTAGAGAAAAGCAGATGTGGACGTCAGGCTGGCCGGTGGGCGTCATATTGCCCATGTTCGCGGAATCGGTCCAAATACGTGGGCAGGATGGTAGCAAGCGTTGTCTGACTGATGCCAATGCCCTGGAGCGTACGCCCTTCCTTGACTGCCGCATCTGAAACCACATTGTCTGATTTCAGCAGTTCCACCTGATCTGCTGTCAATGGAGCGCCGGGTAGTATCTGCATGACCTTGGCCATGAGAGATGCGATACGGAAAGGAATGGGCAGCAATGCGCGCGAGTGACGGGTTATTTCCAGCATCAGTTCAAGGCATTCCTTGAAGCTCTTTTGTTCTGGACCACCGAGCTCATAGATCGCCCCTGCAGATAGGTCACCATGGACGGCCTTTGCAACGGCTTCGGCGACATCACATACATAAACAGGCTGAAACTTCGTCGCGCCGCCTCCGATCAACGGCAGAGCAGGCGAGACCCGCACCATCCCGGCAAACTGGTTGAAGAAATTGTCTTCCGGACCGAATACAATTGACGGACGCAGGATGACGCTGTCGGGCAGTGTTTCAAGAACACCGGCTTCGCCTGCGGCCTTGGACCGCGCATAGGCGGATGCGCTTTCGGCATTAGCGCCGATCGCCGAAATATGTGTGATATAGGAAATTCCGGCTGCTCTGGCAGCTTCTGCGATGGCGCGCGGACCAAAAGCCTGCACCGCGTCAAAGGACTGCTTGCCCGACGGCGCAAGAATGCCAACGGCATTCACGACAGCATCGGCCCCCTGGACCGCGCGATCAACGGACCAGCGATAGCGAAGGTTGGCCTGAACAGGCATAATTTGTCCGGGTGCGCCAAGTGGCTGCAGATGGGTTGCCAGATCCGGGCGCCGCACCGCTGCACGGACACGATAACCGCGCTGGGAAAGCGCTTGAACGATATGGCGGCCTATAAAACCAGATGCGCCGAATACCGTGACGAGTTTGCCATTAAGTGGTGTGGACATCCTGAAATGCCTTATGTCGCGTCCAAAAAAGATGACCGGACCAACAAATTCGCGGCACCCGTCACCCAGTCTCATAGACCTTTGAGCCCGTTGTGTGAAGGGCTCCTTGTGAATGAGCAAAAAAAGTCGCTTGCGATGATTGACAAGGCCGGGTGCGGCCCTTACAAGCCGCCCTCACAGCCCAGGTGGCGGAACTGGTAGACGCGCTAGCTTCAGGTGCTAGTGCCTTAACGGGCGTGGAGGTTCGAGTCCTCTCCTGGGCACCAAATTCCGATCTCAGACAATCCAGTTCAGTCTGATTTCCTCGAAAAAGCTCCGGTTTTCCGGGGCTTTTTTTGTGCCTGCTGTCCGGTGATGTCCAATAAGGTGTGTTGGTATCCGGCACATTTGTTGGTATATTTGCTGGCATCAACCCTCGAACAGGCCTCAATTGTTGGTACTTAATACCGCGATTGTTGGTATGAGGTGCCGAAAATGCCATTGACAGACCGCCAAGTCCGCAGTTTCAAAACGCCTGAAAGACCCAAAAAAGTGAGCGATGGCGCGGGTTTACACTTGTTGCTGACGCCGAACGGCTCACGGCTCTGGCGTTTCTCCTACCGGTTTGCTGGCAGCCAGAAGACGTTGGCATTGGGAGCCTATCCTCATGTGTCCCTGGCTGTTGCCCGTCAAAAACGCGATCTGGCGAAAGGCCAGCTTGCTGCCGGTATCGATCCGTCCCAGCAATTGAAAGTCGAAAAGGCAGAGGCGAAAGTCGTCAACGGAAATACTTTTGGAACGATTGCCGACGAACTTCTTAAAAAGGAAACCCACGAGGGCAGGGCGAAAACGACGCTCCACAAGAAACAGTGGGTGCTCAGCTTGGCGCGACCCGCTCTTGAGCGCCGTCCGATCAAGGATATCACTGCGCCCGAAATTCTGGCCGTATTGCGCAAAGTGGAAGCTCAAGGGAATTACGAGACTGCACGACGGCTCAGGGCAACAATCGGCCAGGTGTTCCGATTTGCTATTGCGACTGCCCGCGCGGAAAACGACCCGACTTTCGGGCTCAGAGGGGCTCTGACAACGCCCAAAGTTGTCCATAGGGCCGCTATAACCGACTGGCAACGTCTGGCAGGTCTCGTTCGTTGCATCTGGGAATACGAAGGTTCCTACGAAACCCGTGCCGCGCTCAAACTAATGGCACTTCTTTATCCACGGCCCGGTGAGCTAAGGCTGGCCGAATGGAGCGAATTCGATCTGGCAAAGGCCACGTGGACAATCCCGGCGCCAAGAACCAAAATGCGTAGGGAGCACAGGAAGCCTCTACCAAGTGTTGCAGTCGAAATCCTTCAAGAGTTGCATCAGCTCACTGGATGCCGGTCGCTCGTTTTCCCGTCGGTTTCATCTCCGAAGCGCTCGATCAGCGAAAACACCATGAACGCTGCCCTGCGCCGCATGGGGTTCACCAAGGCGGAAATGACCTCTCACGGATTCCGGGCAACGGCCTCGACATTGCTCAACGAATGCTGCAAGTGGAATCCTGACGCCATCGAGGCAGAGCTCGGGCATGTCGGTGCTGACGAAGTGCGGCGCGCCTATCACCGTGCAGCTTATTGGGAGCAACGGGTCGAGCTGGCGGAATGGTGGAGCGTGGAGATTACAGCGCTCATCAATTAGAGTTCACCGTAAACAATGATATTCATCTTTTCTAGGGATACTGGATAAAACCCGAGTCCGCCTTTAGCCTTTCTAATTCAGAGTTTCTTTGGAAACGGTTCTGAGGAGAAAGCATGAGCATAGATTTCAATAATTGGGCAATTATGTCCTATTGGACAATAGAAGAAGCAGCGCAGCTTTGCTGCAATTTCGAACCAATCGAACATAACTATGACGAACTCGATTATGTCCCAACAGGATTGCCTATTGGCGTGCCTCCTGAGATCAATCGGATTTACAAACTGATTGAACGTTCCGTTCTTGGTAGAGCTCTCGAATATTCTGAAGTTTCAGATGAAGGTGGTGGCGTCACTTACGGAATTTGTCCGCACGACTTCTTAGGTTGGTGCAAACGTGTTGGTATAGATTTGCCGATCGATCTTGAGAATGCGGTTCAAAATGCCAAAATATCTGCAGAACTGCCGATTGGAAAGTTGCCAGCTGGAAATCAGACAAACCGCGGTGGCCGCCCGATAGAATACGATTGGGAGTTGTTTCACCTAGAGATAATTGGAATTGCCAATACTCCAGATGGCTTACCCGAAAGACAGGCTGATTTGGTAAGGCGCATGCTTCAATGGTTTTTGAACACGCAAGGCGCCGAGCCAGCCGAAAGCGCAGTAAAAAGTAAAATTTCCAAAATTTACAAGTACTTGAAAAAAGCCAAAAACCTTCCTGTTTGAGTTTCTGACCCTTTCTGGCTTTTTGGCCTTCAGTGTTCTGACATTTCGTTATCCGTCATTAACGGATGGAGACGAATCATGTCGGACCATAACGAACTTCCCCAGACCGGCTTTCTCCGGTTGAAATCCATCGTCGCCCCCAATGGACCGATCCCTGTCAGCAAGTCCACCTGGTGGGCAGGCATCAAGGACGGGCGCTTTCCCAAGCCTGTGAAACTCGGTGAGCGCATCACCGTTTGGCGCGTCGAAGACATTCGCGCGCTCTTGGAAAACGGGACTGTCTGAGATGGCCGGGAAGCGCCGGACCGGACGCAGGGTCAAAATACACCGAAGTTATACTGTCGATGAAGTAGCGAGTTTGCTGAGCGTCGCAAAAGGTACTGTCAGACGCTGGCTGAAAACAGATCTGTACTGCCTCGACGATCAGCGACCTACCTTGATCCTTGGGCAAGACCTGAAGACCTTTTTGGATGGAAGACGCAAGTCGAAACAGATCTGCCGTCCAGAAGAATGTTTCTGCATGTCCTGCAAGGCTCCAAGAAACGCGGCATTCGGTGAAGTGGAGTACAACCCCATGACAGCCAGTGGAGGTAATCTCAGGGCACTTTGTAATGTTTGTTCAACAGTGATGCACAAGCGTATCTCGGCAGGCGGTCTGGAGGTTTTGAGGTCGATTTTGACAGTGACCGTACCGCAGGTGGAAACACCCATAAGTAAGCGCACTCCTACCTGCACAAATGATCACTTGAAACGGAGCTAAAACCCCATGCGTAAACACCATCCCAAAAACGAACGGATCAAACGCAAATATCTTGGGTATCTGGAGGAAGCCAAGCGCATGTCCGTAAAGAGTACGGACCAAGCGGCCGCAAGCCTTGCCTTGTTTGAGGCCTCGACGGGTTACAAGGACTTTGCAACTTTTCACATTGAACAGGCACGTAGATTCAAGCGAAAGCAGGCAGAGCAAATCAACCCCAAGACAGGCAGACCGCTAGCCAAGGCGACGATTTATTCGCGCTTGATGGCTCTTAAGGCTTTCTTTCAGTGGCTATCTCGTGAGACTGGTTACAAGTCCAAGTTCAGCTACTCAGATGCGGACTATTTCAATCCCTCTGCCAATGACGGGCGAATTGCCACTGCCAACCGAGAAAGACCTGTGCCCAGCGCTGAGCAGATCCGCCATGTCCTGAAGTCCATGAAGGCGGAAACGGACCTTGAGAAGCGTAACCGCGCATTGATAGCCTTCGCCTTCCTGACGGGAGTCCGAGACGACGCTATGGCCTCTCTGTCGATCCGGCATGTTGATCTGGATAGAAGGAAGGTGAATCAGGATGCCCGCACCGTGCGAACAAAGAACCGGAAGACAATTCAGTCGGTCTTTTTTCCGGTTGGTGAAGATGTCGAAGCAATTGTGAAAGACTGGATCATCTTCCTGACGACCGAAAGGCTCTATGGCCCGGATGCCCCCCTATTTCCGTCGACACAAGTGGGCTTGACCGAAAAACGCGTCTTCGGAGCGCTGGGCCTTTCCCGGTCGCCGTGGTCCAACGCGGGGTCTATCCGCAAGATCTTCCGGCAGGCTTTTGAAGGCGCTGGGCTGCCTTACTTCAACCCGCACAGTTTCCGAAAGACACTGGGACAGATCGGTGAGCGCCAATGCAAGACTCCAGAAGAATTCAAGGCCTGGAGCCAAAACCTTGGCCATGAGCACGTGCTGACGACCTTCACCAGCTATGGCGCAGTTTCAAGTCATAGGCAGGAGGAGATAATGGGTTCACTCTGCGAAACGTCGGTGGGAGAGGTTAAGGCCAAAGTGGCGCCAGATATGGCTACTATTCAGCATGTCTTGAAGCATTTAACGGAAAATACTGGATGACCATGCGTAGCCCTAACATGTCAATTAACTATGGTTGTCAAAGTTATTATATTTAAGCATGCGAATTGCGAACGTTGCCGTATTTTCAGTTACCTCCTTAAAATGCACTCAAGATCTTGGTCCTTTCGGCCCCAGAGAATTCCGCTATTAGGCGATGCCAATTGACTGGTGTCATTGATAGAAGATATGTAAAAATGCAATTATTAGCTGCATGGCTAGAGATTAGTGGCGTTCCTCGATGGTCGGAAATACCAGCAAGCTGATAAAAAGGGATTGATCAGGGTGAAGATAGCTGCAAATTCGACCATCGCAGCCAGCGAACTAGCTCTTTTAAAATTGGCTGATACATCAGTTGACGAACCGCTCATATTGCCGACCAGAATTCGACACCTTGCTGGCGGGGCAGAGGCCGCCCTATTGCAGCTAGTTGTTACTTGGGCGCAGCGATGCGTTTATCGCAGACTTGAAACATACATCACTTCTTCTGACGACCCTCAGATCGATAATTTCATTAGGAAGTTACCTGGTATGACGGCTGCGCTGTGTGCTCATGAAATTTCCGGTAGAGCCCCGCCGACAGATTTAACGCATTCGGTTGTCAAAGCTGCGTTGGATCGACTTGGGAAACTTAGCGGCGCTCAGCCCGCATCCGCTTTTAGGGGGCCATCGGCGGAAATTCTCTGTGCTGATCATATCGCGCGTGGCACACCTTATTTGCTCTATCAAAAATGCCAAACGGGAGGTTCTGAGCTTAGGTCGCGCGGAAACTTCCGCAGCCTTGCTGCTTGGCTCCTTCGGAAGTCTTTCTCGGCAGAGTATCGAGAAACAACCAACCCCAAATTGGGTGATGCACTTGGTGGGATGTTATACGAAGCATTCAAAAATACTGAGGATCATGCGCGTGTCGATGAACGTGGAGATGTGCTCGAAACTTCCATCCGCGCGATAAAGACGAACCGGTTTGATATCGAGCCTGACGTATTGGTTCGAATTCTAAAAGACTTTTCTCCACTTGCTGAATATTGCCGATCTCTCGTGCCCCTTGAAGGTGGTGTTCAAACTCACTTCTTTGAACTTTCAATTGTCGACTCTGGACCAGGTTTTGCCTCAACGTGGACCAGCAAATCGATCAATGAACTGTCGATTTTTGAGGAGGAAACGGCTGTTCGCGAGTGCTTTGCGCGTGGTAGCGCCAAACAACGAAACCGGTTCGGCGAAGGGCTACCACACGTACTGCGAATTTTGGAGCAGGAGCAAGGTTTTTTGAAACTTAGAACCGGCCGTTTGTCCTTTTACGTGGACTACTCAAAATCCGACTCGAAATCGAAAAACGAGGTTCTTCAACGATACAGACCAAAGGAAGGCGAATTGGCTCCGGTTTCAGGGAGCTTACTAACAATCATCCTTCCATTGAGGCGGAGAGTATGAACCCTCTCTTCGCTTTCCGTTTTGAGTGCGGGCGCCAGCAAGCTAGCCATGACGTCCTTATGGTTTTCATGGCTACGCCTTCGCTCGACCCAGAGGCATTTGCAACTCTTGTTGAGGCGGAGATAGAGGCCAATCTTGTTCCCAACGAAATACTCGTAATTGTTCGAGAACCGTCTTTCACAAAGACTGTGTACGCTATGAAGACCGAGTCGATAATCAAGGCGACACTTGGTCGACTAGGGCAACGTGCAACTGTTTCAATCGTTGCATACAATCGTGTAGGTGGTGAGTGCGATCGTGTTCACTTAATCGGACCAAAGTCGCCCAGAAGCATTCAATTCAAAGATTTTAGGCGGCGTGCAGTCAACAGCATTTTTAATAAACGCCGCGGATTCGTGGAATCTACCGAGACCTATCATTTCGAGAATCCGTCCGGACGCCACACAGAACGCTTCCTTCGACTTTCAAATATATTGGTTCGCGGCGCCGAAATCGCATTTATCGGCTTTTGCACTTTGCCCTATGTTCCTGAGGGTGCAACGGTTGCTTATTTGGATACGCCATCGCTTTATGCAGTAGTAGCTGCGATCAACGAACAACGAACATCTTTTGATGGTATTGAACCAATTCTTGCTGATAATTTTGCTTCTTATGAAGGCCTTGTGCACTATCAGTTTGAACGTCTCAGCGAGGCTTTTGTTCTCATTTCCGGGTCTTCTAGCGGCTCGCTTGCCACTGCACTGACAAGAGATCCGGGATTTGAACCGAGCCGGATTACACATTTGCTTTTTCTTGGGAACGACAAAAGCAATTCAAACATTGTTTGTGATTTGCAGAAATGCGAACGAGCTAATCCCGATGGCGTGACCAACACTCCCGCTGTTGAGAGTTCCGATAATTGTAAAATGTGCGCTAGCGGTTCTTTTGCGATTAAACTTCAAGGTGATCAGTTCGAGTTTGCTGGACCACAGCAGGAGCCCATTCTCATCAAGAAAAGTGATGCCCCAAGAAACCTTCACGACCTAATCGGACGAACAGCTGGGAAAAATATCTTTTCAATTGGGCTAGGACGCCGCACCAAGCCAACCCAACCTAGACAATATGAAGTTTCACCACCAAAATTGCTTGCTAGCAAAGGTTTTTCAGATCGCTTGGATTATGCGTTGAGACGATCACTACCTGCGAGCCTTAGCCATATAATAATGGCTGACTTAGACTCTAAAGTTTTTGTTGAGGCCATTGCAGAACATGCGCATGGTAATGTGAAGATCATTCGACGGGAAGACTTAGATGAGATCCCATCGAATACGGAAACAGCAGTAGTTATAGCAGCCGCAGTAATTGAGAGCGGTCGTAGTCTGCTCGACATAAGCCGCGACTTGCGCGCTGTAGCTCCTGCTGCGCCGCTTTCCTACTTTATTGGATTTTCGAAGACTACTGGTGAGATACGCCGTGGTGACCTTGCCCGACATTTGGTGCAGACACAAAATCCGTATCCATATGAATTTATAGAAATTGAGAAGATGGTTCTACCTGTTTCCGCCGAGCATAACGCTTGGTCAGAAGAACTCAATCTCCTTATCGATCCTGAGGTTCAAGCTATTGCCTCTTTGCAAGTTAAGGAATGGATCTCGAAGCGCATAAACCGGCTTCGCAAATCCTCGGAAGCGATGACAAACGAATTGTTCGTGGGTAACAGTCCGGGTAGGCAACTCTCTCTTCAACCAGGTTTTGTTTTTTGGCCCCGCGAGACAACCGAAGGAGACCACTCACAGGCGGAAGTATTTTTCACTATAGCTTCCGTGCTTCAACAGCTTAGGGCTAACGCACAAAAGGTTGGAAAAAGCTCAGCAATTAAAAGCAATTGGTTCCAACAAACTATATTCGCACCGGGTAACTTTGGCCGTTTCAATGACGATATCATTCAAGCGAGTATATTGCGGGCAGCCTATCCTCATGAGATGAACTATGCCGATTCTGCTGCTGAAAGTGAGGAGTTAGGTCGCCTTATCCGGCGAATAGTTCGTGCGTCACATATTGATCGCGGTGGAGCTGCCGCTGAATTTCTTCTCGCGATTGCCACGCAACGCTTGCGGCTTCGGTCCGTTGACCGTGAAGCAATACTTTCAGAAAATTTTGAGAAATCGCCTATTGTTGGCTTTCTGAGGGATCTATGTCGTACGCGGATGTAGTTGGCACCTAAACAGCAATTTTCTAGCCGATTGCAAGTGAAGGCTTGGTTACCTTGAAAAGCTTGCTTCCTACCCGGGCATCTGGTGAATGCGGATCCCGCGATAATCCAGAAGATTGTGCTGCAGATTGTAGCAAAAAGCGTTTCGAAAAAAATACACGATCGATGGGTTTGAAAGAGGCCGATATAAGGATCCGAGTTTGGGGGTCAAATGTATTTTGGATGCTACTTAATAGCCAGTGACCCTGACTGCTACAAGTGCAGAGGGTTGATGGCTTCTTGAAATAGAATTCTCTCTGGAAACAACCTCAGATCGCAGCTAGGTTGATGCAACACTTGCATTATTGGAATTAGGGTACGCCAAATGACGCCATCGGAATTCATCAAGAAATGGCGCAATGTTCAACTAAAAGAACGAACGGCCTCCCAATCTCATTTCAATGACATTTGTAAACTCTGAATAGCCCCTGGATTTGTAGACGCTTTCTTTCCTAAATTTGAGGCAAGGAGGCCATAGTGGGCAATTCTAGTTTTAGTGACGATTTCAAGCGTGATGCAGTAGCGCAAATCACCGAGCGGGGTTATCCGGTTGCGGAGGTTTCGAAGCGACTTGGTGTCAGTCCGCATTCGCTTTACGCCTGGAAGAAGAAGTTCTCTAAATCCGCGGGTCCTGGTGAGAGTGATCAGACCGCAGAGATCCGACGGCTGAAGCAGGAGTTGGCACGGGTTACTGAGGAACGCGATATTTTAAAAAAGGCAACCGCGTACTTCGCCAAGGATGCAAAATGAGGTACGCATTCGTCGCCGAGCATCGCCCGCAGTTTTCGGTGCGGGCGATGTGTCGCTGCCTACGCATCCATCCGAGCGGCTTCTACGCTTGGCTCAAGAACCCGCTGAGCAAGAGGGCCCGGGAAGATGCTCGCCAGACCGAACTCATCGAGAAAGCCTGGCAGGACAGCGGCAAGGTGTATGGCTACCGCAAACTGCATGATGACTTGCTGGATCAGGGCGAGACATGTTGTCCAAACCGCGTCGCAAGGCTGACCAAGCTGGCGGGGATCAAGGCCCAGATCGGCTACAAGCACCGGCCGGGCAGCTATGGTGGCAAGCCGTCTGTGGTCGTCGACAACACGTTAGACCGGCAGTTCGATGTGGAGGCGCGCGACATGGTCTGGGTGACAGACATCACCTACATCAGAACGCTGGAAGGTTTCGCCTATCTGGCCGTCGTGATCGACCTCTACTCGCGTCGCGTGGTCGGCTGGTCCATGCAGAGCCGCCAGACGACAGACGTTGTCCTCCAGGCATTACTGATGGCCGTGTGGCGCAGGAAGCCGAAGCGCACGGTATTGATCCACTCGGATCAAGGCTCCCAGTTCACCAGCATGGATTGGGCGTCATTCCTTAAAGCTCACAATCTGTCACATTCGATGAGCCGACGCGGGAACTGTCATGACAATGCAGTGGCGGAGAGCTTCTTCAACCTGCTCAAGCGCGAACGCATAAGGCGTCGAACCTACAAGACTCGCGCCGAGGCCCGGCAAGACGTATTCGACTACATCGAGATGTTCTACAATCCGAAACGCAAGCACGTCAGAAACGGGATGCTGTCACCCGTCGAGTTCGAACGGCAGCAGAAAATGAGAACCGAGGGTGTCTAGAAAACTCGGGGCTATTCAGACATCCTGTGCTGGCCTGTCGGTACAGATCCTTAAAATCTACTGCCTCGTAGTCGTCTTCCCAAAGATGAGAGGGCGTGATCTTCCCAGTGTATTCACACACCTGCGCATAACCTTTGTCGACGAAGAAGTCCTTCCAGACATCTTGTTTGGGGCCAGGTTTTACATCGACCACAGACAACACCTCATCAATGATAAGATGTCGGTCCCGCAAGTCACCTCTCTGAGCAGAGACGACGATAGACAAATAGAGCTCATGCGTGGTGACGATGTTCTGATTTGTCGTTAGCAGGAATTCGAGATGCTGACCCTTGGTGGGGAAATCACGGCTCACTTCGGGTTGGACGAAAAACCCTTCCCGGTACTCTTCCTGTGTCCCACTGATAATCCGGTCACACTCTGAAATGAAGGGTACGACCACCAGATATTTCTCGGCTTCGTCGAAGCTCCGGATCATTTCCGAGGTCTTTCCTGTTCCGCAACCTCGGTCAATAATCTTGACGTTGGATCTTGTAACTTGCGTGTCATTGACAGATTGCCGGATGAACTCTTGGGGCTTTATGTGTTTCAAGTGATGGACTCTTTCTCAGTGAGAATTGTGTTTACATGGGATGGGTTTTCCTAAGTCTTTTTAAGACATGGAGTACTTTTCTTTATATTTTTCATATGGTTAAGTAAGGGGCGGGAGTATTCTTGCCGACAGTCACATCGCAAGTGTGCACCGAACTTCAGTGTTGCATAAGGCAACTACCAAAGCCGGTCACATTGGGTTAGACAGATGAGAAAGGGCTGGTTTCATAGGGCAATAAGCGAGGCCAACAGGCCGAGCAATCATCAACCCTCATCCCCAAGGTCTTAGCCTTGAGGTCTAGCTCTTCAGCTCTGTGGTCTTCCATCAAGTAGGGCAAGAACGTTTCGACACAGGAGGTGGAGCTGATCGGATCAATAATATCAAGCTTTTATAGCTTATAGGGGTACCTTATTAAGCGGTTGATTTATTTTAGATATTTATCTTCTAGTTTACGTATGAAGCCGTCTTTCAGATAGTCTGCCCAATCGTCATTGGGAACATACCAGTCTTCATGGTTAGGGTCGGTCAACATTGCAGTGCGACGTTCAAAACTTGCTTCTCCAACGCCTGGAAGAAAACTCGAGCGTTTTAGCTGGACCTTCTCGTACAGGCCAGGAAACCTTTCGTCTCTCGTGGCAACCACAGATGCTGGGATCAAAAAGCTATCGGCCCTTTTGGGGGCAAGATGTGGCAACGCGAATAGGCCAATGGTCAGCTGTTCGTAAGCATTATCAGATATTTCGAGGGCTCTTTGGGACGCAGCGTAGTTCAGCTTTGGATCGCTCAGACGTTTTATCTGAAGCTCAACGTACGCAAGCCTGTCAGATTTCAGTCTACGTTGTCGTTTTCCTTCTTGCACGCCCTGCCTTATCGCTGCATTGATCCGCAGCGCGTTCCTGTGTTCTTTGAGCTGGTCTCGGAAGTACTGCAACCGCTTCCGGTTATAGTTTTCCGCCTCTAGCGGATCGACTACTCGAGCCCACCAGTCAACGACCATTTTGTCTCTGAAAGGGTTATCAATCTTAGTGTCTTCAATAATTTTTCCAGCAACGTAAGGGTATGTGGTCTTTCGTATTCTTTGCCTTCGTGTCTTGAGAATTTTTGCTTTTGCTTGCTCAATTTCTGGTGTCATCCGAAGTTCCGACTAGCCTTCCATTCTCGCATTAGATCCTCACCCACCCTGCCTTCGACGACTTGCAATTGATGTTGTCTCAACGACCACTGGTGTGTCTTCTCGTTTGGCATAGTTTCAATGCCATAGGCTACAGCCCCTTTGGCCCCAACACTTCCTTGTCTCATCCTTCCCGATCATTTTCCCGAAAAATCTGTGAGTTCGATACATACACACTCCTAATTCCAGTTCCCCCAGTACCCCATGTCTCCCCAGAGAATCTGCGGGACACTGGTAGGAACCATGAGTGCGCTGTAAGGCACCATGAGGGTAGACCAAACGGTAGACCAATATTGCCTCTTGGTATCGAACCTGACACGTGTTAACTGTCTGAAATCGTTAGATGTCATGTCTCAGATGACGCCTGTGACGGGAGCCACCAATTGTCGGGTGCGCCATTCATTTGAATGTCCAGCCCGAAGACATAGGTAACAGTTTGTACCGGAGACTTGGGTTACAACCTCGTGCCGAACGGGTTGTCTATTGTCTGTAGTGTTCTCTGTTCCAAGTCGATGTATCCCAGATCATAGCTCATGAAGCTGATCAGCCAAATTCCATCATCGACCTCCTTGATCCCGAGCCTTTGACCGGCGAGCACTGTGGAGACGTTTATCTTCTTGCGGTAGAGGCATATCCGCCCGCAGGCGGTAACAAGAATGTCCCTGTCATGGAACGGGTAGTCCAGCTCCGGCAAGCCCTGGTAGTGTCTTGGTGCAGGGGTATAGATTTCGGCAGGTGTCTTCATGTCGAGTGCTTGGTGCGGCCGTTCCTCATTGAATTCGCTGATGAAAGCATCGAATTTGGCCTGTTGCTGAAGGCTATTCATGCCTGGTGGCCGGGTCGCCTCTTTCTTCAGTGTCAGATGCATTCGTTCGTGGCGACCGTTCTGTTGCGGATGGCCAGGCTTGATGCGCTCGATGTTGATGCCAAGCCGCAACCACCACACCGACAGCTTCGACAAGTTGTAAAGTCCGTTTGGAGAGGCAAAAGGCAAGCCATTGTCAGTTCGAATGGCTGCCGGGAGACCGCGCTCGCGAAACAGCTCGAGGAAGGCTTCGATAGAAGGCTTTTCTCTCGTGGTATCAAAGGCCTCGCACATCAAAAGATAGCGTGAGGCATGATCACTCACTGTCAAAGGGTAACAGTATTGCCTGTTGCCCATCTTGAACTCACCCTTGAAATCAGCACACCACAGATCATTCGGGTAAAGGCCTGCTGAAAGGGCGGTGCCTTCGGCCTTGTAGGAGCGCCGCCTCTTGCGGGCACGCTTGACAAGGCCGTGACGGTCGAGAACTGCATGCACCGTGCTTTGAGCTGGAATGCGCATATCGCCGGCAAGCTTCCTGACAAGGATCTCCCGGATCTTGCGGGCGCCCCAATGCGGCTTGTCCTTCTTCGTCGAAACGATCAGACGCTCAACCTGTTCAGGCAGCTGGTTGGCATAGCGCACTGGACGGCGGGACCGATCGCAAAAGGCTTCCATCCCATCCTGTTGGTAGCGGTTCCAGATCTTGTAACCGGTCTTGCGCGAAATCCCGAACGCACGGCAGACCGAACTCATGCCTTCCCCATCCAATAGACGGGCTACAAAACGCAGGCGTTCCTCCATGACGGACACTTCCTTCCACGGCATCGACACCTCCCGCAAATTCGAAAAGTGTTACCTATGTCTCCGGAACGAAGTGTCACCTATGTCTCAGTCGGGCAGAAATTTCTGGATCTGGGATGCTGAGGAAAGTTTCTGCTGTCGACGCGGGAATTCACTGGCGACTTACTTTGTTGGCCTTCCACGCTGTCCGTTTCCTGTTCCGATTACCCACCTTCCAAAAAGACGCCCTGATCGGCCGGATGGCTGGTCAGGGCGCCTCCCCGCTGTTGATCGGGGTTGGCGCGGCTATTCAAGATTGTTTCTTGAGAACGCCGAGGATCAGGCTGCCCAACGCAGCGCGGCGCGGGCAATCCGCGCTCCGTAATAGTGTGCGGTTTCCTGATCGGCGTTCGGCGGGGACATATCCGGCCCCTGGTCCGCCAGCGACTGTGCCATTGCGCCGAGACTGGCGCCCATTCGGTTCATGTTGTTGTCAGATCCGGATGTCGAATTGTTGCCCGGTGGCAAGTCAAGCCCAACCCAGATCATGCCGTGTTGGGCGGCAAAAACGGAGAGGGTTTGCAATGTTCCCGTCTTGTCACCCACTGGACTTGAAGAGTTGGTGAAACCGCCCGCAATTTTATCTTTCCAGCCCTGCGCCATCCATTTGGCTGAAGAGGCGTCCATGAACGCTTTGAACTGTGCTGAAACTGTTCCCATGTAGGTCGGAGACCCGAAAATGATTGCAGCGGCTTCATCCAGTTTGTCCAGGTTGTTGGCGGCTTCCGCTGCCTCCATCAGTTCAGCGTCGATGCCTTCGATGGAATTCGCGCCAGCCAGAACCGCTTCGGCCTGCACTTTGGTATGCCCGTAGCCGCTGTGAAATACGGCAATGACTTTTGTTTTGTCTGTCATGATCTCTTCCCGAGTTGTTATGACAGAGAGAAATATCGACTTGATAATTTTTTAAAAGTAGGTATTTAAAAGTAACCAACTTGGAAAGCGGCGTAATGAAGTTTTCGGATGCTCCCATAGGCTGTCCAATGGATAGTCTTTTGCAAATAATTTCAGGACCTTGGACCACTTACATTCTTTGGCGTCTGGTCAATCTTGAAAGTGTCAGATTTGGTGAATTAAAGCGCCTTGTGCCCGGTATTTCGTCGCGAGTTCTGACTGAGAGACTTCGTAAACTGGAGGATGCCGGCTTTGTAACGCGGACATACAAGCCTACGATTCCACCAGAAGTATCTTATGCCCTGAGCGACAGAGGGCTTGAATTAAAGACCATATTGAACCAGCTCGCTGACCTGTCGATAAAATGGGAACTCGCTGAAAGTTGCGAGGCTCAGCCGCTCAGACAAGAGCTGCAGCCATCCGCCGAAGCACCTCCTATCGCATAGATATTAGCGTCAGATTGTTCTTTTTTGGACGCCCGTTGAATAGCGCGAATATTTGGCGTACTGGCGACCTGTTAACTATCTACAGTCGCAGGGCTCGGTTGCGAGCCCTGCGGAATTGATGTTGGGTACGTGGCCCGTTCAGTCTACCGTTTTGGGATAATGTTGTGCTCCGGACCAAACGGGAAGCCTGTGATGTTGTCAGCGCCATTATCAGTGACGATCAGGATATCGTGTTCACGGTAGCCACCTGCCCCAGCTTCGCCCTCAGGGACCATAATCATCGGCTCCATGGAAACCACCATGCCCGGCTCTAGAACCGTCTCAACGTCCTCTCGCAGCTCAACAGAGGCTTCGCGGCCATAATAGTGGCTGAGAACCCCAAAAGAGTGGCCGTAGCCGAAGCTCCGGTATTTCAGAAGATCGTGACTGCGATAGATGTCGTTGAGCTCGGCGGCGATGTCGCAGCATCGCGCACCTGGCTTGATCAGTTTCAAGCCTTCCTCATGAACATGGCAATTGATCTCCCAGAGCTTCAGATGATCGTCCGACGCATATTCGCAAAACAATGTTCGCTCCAGGGCCGTATAATAGCCGAAGATCATCGGGAAGGTGTTCAAGCTCAAAATGTCGCCAGCCTCGACAACCTTGTTGGTAACCGGGTTGTGTGCACCATCAGTGTTGATGCCTGACTGGAACCAGGTCCAGGTGTCCATCAGTTCCACAAATGGAAACGACTTGGCGATTTCGCGGATCATGGCGTTGGTGGAAGAAATCGCGACTTCATGCTCTGTGACACCAGCCTGAACAGCTTCGACCAACGCTGCCCCACCTACATCACAGATCCGAGCACCCTCCCGAACGAGAACATGCTCTTCGGCACTCTTGATGGTGCGTTGAGCCATGGCGCCAGCAGCAATATCCACAAACTCAACACCAGGCAAAGCGGCCTCAAGGAGCTTCAGCATTTCCAGGGACACGTGGTCAAACTCAATGCCGATTCGCTTGACAAACGGATTTGGCAGTCCGAGCAGCGACTGGATTGCGTAGAAATAATTATCGCGACGCCAATCCGTATAGATCACCGTATCGCCGTGCGTACGGCGCCAGGGCTGACCTCCGTCGATCCCGGCTGCAATGGTTGTGGCCTTGTCCTGCGTGATCAGGAAGCCGTATTTGCGGCCGAAATAGCAATAGAGGAAACCGGAGTAGTAGCAGATGTTGTGGTAAGACGTGAAAAGACAGGCATCTATCTGTCGGTCAGACATCAGCTTTCTCAGCTTTGACTGACGGTTATCCATCTCCTGGCTGGAAAACGGCGAAAAAGCCTTCTCGCCATTGTTCATTTCGTAAATTCGGATCATTTCATCGCTCATGCGAGAGCTCCTTCCTTCTCTTGTCCCTAATATGCGGGCCCTAAAACGCAAAACGGGCCGGCTTCTGTGACAAGAAGCCGGCCCGCCAGGCCCAAATCAAATTGTCTTGCTACCGGGAGACCGATTTTCGATCTCCACCCGATGACTGGCGTTCCGTCACCGGTTCTTTCGAAAGCAGCGGGCTGATATCAACCCATCCCAGATTATCCTGGTGTCAAACCTCTCAAGCGTTCCGACCGGCGGCGCAACATCTCCAGAACAGTCAGAAGCGCAACCGATATGGCGACCATCAGAGACGCCACCGCCAGAATGGTCGGAGAAATCTGTTCGCGCAATCCTGTAAACATTTGCCATGGCAAAGTCTTCTGTCCGGCAGAGCCGAGGAACAGAACCACCACCACTTCGTCAAAGGACGTGATGAAGGCGAACAGCGCACCGGAAACAACACCCGGAATGATCAATGGCATCTGCACCTTGAAGAAGGTGGTAACCGGATTGGCACCTAGACTAGCAGAAGCGCGGATCAGGCTTTGATCAAAACCGACAAGTGTTGCAGTCACCGTGATGATCACAAAAGGCGTGCCCAGCGCTGCGTGAGCCAGCACGACCCCCATATAGGTGCCTTGCAGGCCAATGCGGGAATAAAAGAAATACATGCCCGCAGCAGAAATGATCAACGGCACGATCATAGGTGAAATCAGCACTGCCATGATCGCAGGTTTATAGGGCACATGGGATTGCGACAGACCGATTGCGGCCAAAGTCCCGAAGGTGGTTGCGAACAGCGTCGCAATCGGGGCGATCAGAACTGAATTCTTCAGTGCCTGCTGCCAATCCGGGTTGGTGAAGAAGTCGTTATAATGCTTGAAGGAAAAGCCTTCCGGACTCAGCGCCAGCATTTCCTTGGTAAATGTGAAGAAGTCCTGTGCATTGAAGCTGAGTGGCAGGATCACCAGGATCGGAAAGATCAGAAAGAAGAAGATCAGTCCGCAAATAATCCTGAAGGTATAGAACCACGTCCTCTGAAGCGGGGACGCATATGGTGGAAGTGCGCTCATATGGTCCTCCTATCCTAGTTTGACGTTATCAATGCCCACGATCCGGTCGTAGACAACGAAGAGAACAAGAACCGCCACGAGCAGCAGAGTTCCAAGGGAAGCCGCCAAACCCCAGTTCAGCGATGACGATATGTGATAGGCGATCCGGTTGGATATGAAGATACCGGAGGTACCACCAACCAGCTCAGGTGTGATGTAGTAGCCGATGGACAAGATGAATGCGAGCACGGCGCCAGCGCCAATTCCCGGAACAGATTGTGGGAAATACACCCGCCAGAACGCAGTCCAGTCATTGGCCCCCAGGCTCTTGGCCGCTCGCACATAAGTTGGCGAAATGGTCTTCATAACCGAATAGAGGGGAAGGATCATGAATGGCAGCAGAATATGCGTCATTGCTATGATCGTGCCGGTTTGATTGTTGATCATCACCAATCGGCCTGCTTCGCTGACCAGGCCGGTCCAGACCAGAAAATCGTTGATGACACCTTGTTGCTGCAAAAGCACTTTCCACGCGGACGTTCTCACCAGAAGAGACGTCCAGAAGGGCAACAACACCAGGATCATCAGAAGATTGGAGGTGCGTAGCGGCAAGGCTGCAAGAAGAAATGCGATCGGATAACCAAGCACCAGACAGGCCAGGGTAATCACGATAGACAAAAACAAGGTCCGCCCGAACAGAAGCATGTAGATCCGTTCGTCAGCCGGTTTCATCTCGATGCCGTCTATACCCCGCTTCGCATCAAAAGCGTTCAGGAAATAGCCGTCGGTATATTTTGGTGAGAATTGTTTCAGCACCTGCCAGGTGCTCACATCACCCCACTTCTTGTCCGCGTCCAGGAATTGTTCCGTGAACGGTCCGGCTTCATCCATGCGTTTGATGCGGCGACCGGTTTTTCGGAACAGGCTGGATATTCCGCTTTGCTCATAGTTCAACCGTGAGCCGAGGCGGGTATGCTTTTTTTCGCCAACCGCGACAACCATGTCACCGTAAAGTGCGGCGAACACTTCTTCATCGGGCACATTGCCGGAACCGGGGTCCCACTCCCGGAGCGCGAAAGCAGTTTTTGGAAGCGTTTCTGCGACGATCCCGTTTTCAACGGAGCGGAACAGCATGTCCGCAATCGGTGCGACAAAGGTAATCAGTACAAATATCAGCAAGGGCGCAATCAACAAAAGGGCGCGCAACTTTTCTCGCCGCAGCGCCTTGGCCAAAGCCGCTTTTAGCGGTTTGCCGTCTTGCGTCGTCAGAACCTGACCGTCGGTGGTATCGCTCATTAAACAGTCTTCCGCAAATCTAAAAAGAGGTGCCGGGTGAGGGAAATCCCCACCCGGACCGAAGCCAAAGGCTTACTGTGCCAACCACGCCTGGAATTTAGCGTCGATGTCATCGCGGTAATCAGCCCACCACTCGTAGTTATAGAGGAAGGTGTTTTTCGCGTTGTTCGGGTCTGTCGGCATGTGCGGAGCCATGTCGATGCCGAGGGTTGCGTGCTTGCCGACCAATGGAGCGGAGGACTTGCGTGCAGGACCGTAGGAGATGAACTTCGCCTGATCCGCCAGACGTTGCGTGTCTGTGGCGTATTTGACGAGCTTCTTCGTAGCGGCCAGACGATCTTCCGGAAGACCGGCAGGAATGATCCAACCGTCAAGGTCGAACACCTGAGCGTCCCAGAGCATTTTAACAGGCTGCTTCTGCTCTTCGATCAGAGCGAAAAGACGTCCGTTATATGTTGAGCCGATCACGACTTCCTTGTCAGCCAGAAGCTGCGGCGTTTCAGCACCAGCTGACCACCAGACAACGTTGTCCTTGATGGTGTCGAGCTTTGCCAATGCGCGTGCCTGACCTTCTTCGGTTTCCAGAACGCTGTAGACGTCTTCCTTAGGAACACCGTCACACAGAAGCGCCCATTCCACGTTGTTGATCGGGCGCTTTTCCAGGGAACGCTTGCCCGGGAAAGTTTCCAGATCAAAGACGTCGCAGATTTCAGTCGGCTCCTTGCCGCCCCATTCTGCTACGTCTGAACGGTAACCGAATGTGGTTGAATAGACGATCTGCGGGATAAAGCACTCGGAAACCAGAAGGTCGCCGAAATCATCAGCAGCCGAAGTCCCATCCGGAGCTGCAGCCAGATCCGTGTCTGGATTGATCTCCATTGCCAGGCCTTCGTCGCATAGACGGATCGCGTCAGAAGCAACAACGTCAACCAGATCCCAGGTTATGTTGCCGGCTTCGTTCATTGCACGCAGTTTGGCAACGGCCTCAGCAGAGGACTCATCCCAGATGACATTAACGCCTGCGTTTTCAGCCATGTAGGGATCGGTATAGGCATTTTTCTGGGATGCCTGATACGCACCGCCCCAGGACACAAGCGTCAAGTCAGTTGCAAGTGCAGCGCTGCCGGTAAACGCAAGCGCGGTACCTGCTAGAATTACAGTTCTGAGCTTCATGAGAAGTAGCTCCCTCTTTTTTGGATTAAACGGATATTCTTCCGTCGTTGTCGCTGGCGGTCGCAGTTTGCAGCACGACCGCCGGGCGAATTTAGACAACCGCGTCGAGCGCTTTACAGTCGTTGAGCGCCCAGCCCAACGGGACTGTATCGCCTACATTCAACGTGCGCTTCTCTCCACGGTTGCGAACTTTTACGATGAACTCATCATTTCCGGCCACGTTCATGCGAACACGGATGTGGTCTCCAAGATAAATGAGTTCTTCAACACGGGCGTTGACCAGATTGTCCATTGAATCGTGTGTATCGAATTCAACGCGCTCTGGACGCAGTGACAAGGTTGTCTGATCTCCAACAGCCGAAACATTCACTCTGTCGGCCTTCAGCTGCGTACCGTCACCGAGTTCAACAAGGCATTCCTCGCCTTGAATATCAATGACCTTGCCACTCAACTTGTTGTTCTCACCGATGAACTGCGCGACGAAGGAATTTTGAGGATCTTCATAAAGATCATCTGGTGTCGACAGCTGCTGGATAATTCCGTCGTTGAACACGGCAACACGGTCCGACATCGTCAGAGCTTCGGTCTGGTCGTGGGTCACGTAAACAACTGTGACGCCCAGACTTTCGTGAATGTGCTTGATTTCATATTGCATCTGTTCACGCAGCTGCTTGTCAAGCGCACCGAGTGGTTCATCCATCAGAACCAGTTCCGGGTTGAAGACGAGCGCTCTTGCCACGGCAACACGCTGTTGCTGGCCACCAGAGAGCTGAGCCGGACGCCGGTTGCCGAAGGCCCCAAGCTCCACCATTTCCAGCGCCCGCTGAACTTTTTCCTCTTGCTCTGCCTTGTTCATATTGCGGACTTGCAGCGGAAACGCGAGGTTTTCCGCAACTGTCATATGAGGGAAGAGCGCATAATTCTGGAAGACCATGCCAATGCCACGCTTATGCGGCGGCACATTGTTGATGGGCCGGTCATTCAAATAGATTTCGCCATGTGTGGCTGGTTCAAAACCGGCCAGCATCATCAGACAAGTGGTCTTTCCGGATCCGGAAGGCCCAAGCATCGTCAGAAATTCGCCGGGAGGAATATCGAGGTTAAGATTTTTTACGACCAGGGTTTCCCCGTCATAGCTCTTTTGAACGCTGTCATACTTAACAGCAGCGCCCCGTGTGTTCGCCATTTTGTCCCCAAGTCTTGTTCATTCATTATTATTTCGTTCGCAACCAATAACTCTGAGATGACAACTGACATCGGCGAGCTCTCGATCAATGCGACATCGCATAGACAATCAAAAATACTCACGCAAGGAAAGGGGGGAATGAAAAAAAATAGATATTTTTTAGTCTGGGCCCGATTTTTTATTTTAGATTGCGTGATTGTCAGAAATTTTTTACTCAACAGAAACAGCCCGGAGAAAGGAAAATCTTCTCCAGGACGATGTAACTTTGGCGCACAGACGTGTTGTTTTGCTATTAGTCTTTAGTATTCCGTCCAAGATTTGCACCAAGATGTCCAAAAACGTCACAAAATGCTCTCAGAGCGCCACATACGCTCCGAATCCATCAGCTAAATGAAATTTTACAGCGGGCGTTTTCATTTTCGAATGCGGGTACTGTTTGTCTTGCACAACTGTCTGGAACTCCGATAAGTTTTGCGCAAACAGCGGGGATAATGTTGCAACACACCGAAAGCCAACAGCCAGAATTTTTGACCACAAGGGAAGTGGCCGACCTTTTGCGGGTCAAAGAACGCAAAGTTTATGATCTTGCAGCCGCTGATGAAATTCCCCACCGCCGGATAACCGGAAAACTTCTGTTTCCAGCAGCCGAGATTCGCGCCTGGATCGACGGTGCCGGAGAGCCCGCCCTTCGGGAGCGGCCAAATGTTGTCGCCGGGTCACATGACCCGCTGCTGGACTGGGCAATAAAGGCGTCCGGCAGTGGACTTGCAACGCTGTGCAATGGCAGCAGGGACGGTTTGAAACAATTTTCCTCAGGTGCTGCTGCTCTTGCGGGTATCCATCTTCCTGATGGCACTGAATGGAATATCCCAGCTGTCGAAGGTATGAGGCTGACCAATTCGGTTTTGATAGCCTGGGCCACACGCAAACGCGGACTGTTGCTTTCCCCTGAAACCACCGGGCTAGGCTCAGTTGCCGATTTGAAGGGGAAGCGTGTCGCATTGCGTCAGCCAGGTGCGGGGGCCGCGGTGCTATTTTCCCAACTTCTTGCCAAGGCCGGACTGAGTGAGCGGGACCTGGCTTGCACCAAGAACCACGCCCTCACTGAAGTTGACGCAGCTGCCTCCGTCGCGGGCGGTGAAGCAGATGCGGCCCTCGGCATTGAAGCCATGGCAAAGCAATTCAATCTCACGTTTCTGCCGCTCGTGGACGAGAGGTTTGACCTTTTGATTGACCGCAAATCCTTTTTTTCAAAGCCGGTCCAAACGCTGTTCAATTTCATCAGCACGACTGATTTTCAGGACAAGGCAGAATCACTCGGGGGTTACAACCTCAAGGATCTGGGGTCGGTTCGGTGGCTATCTCCGTGACTCCAGTTTCGACCCCATGCAAGGAAATGCCCGAATGAGTGACGTTCGCCCCCATGAAGTGATGGTTCCCACAACACCTCCAGATGATGCCCGTCTGCGGTTTATCGGCAAGATCCATACGCCGTGGGACGACCGAAAGGACTGTCCTCGTCAGGGGAAACAAGATGGTCCGGAATGTAGAATTGAAATTTTTGAACCCTGGGTTCCAGCCCTGAAGGGCATAGAGTCCTTTGAACAGATTGAATTGCTCTACTGGCTCGACAAGGCCCGGCGCGATCTGGTCATTCAAAACCCTGGCCACAGCGATAAAACATCTGGCACATTCGCGCTACGTTCTCCAGTACGGCCAAACCCGATAGGAACTGTCTCCGCAAAACTGATTTCCGTCGACGGACCGAATCTGATTGTGCGCGGGCTGGATTGCCTGAACGGAACTCCCCTCCTCGATTTGAAGCCGGATCGTTGTTCCTTCACGCCAAAGGCAACGCCCGAAACTTAAGGCGTTGCTTTAACTGCTAAGCCAACTTGACAAGCTCTGATCAAAATCCAAAATTCCGACAAAGCCGCTCGTTCGAAGCGGTACTGGGAGGAATTTATGAATACGGCTGAAAACACCGGTTCGACCGGCATCAATGATGTCGTGTCGATTGAACGCCAGGGCGCGATCGCGTTGATCGCCTTGAACAATCCGCCGGTAAACGCCGCTTCTCACGCACTTCGCTCCGGCGTATGGCAAGCTGTTGCGGCACTCCAGGATGAGGCCTCCATCGAAGCAATTGCGATTTACGGCGTAGGCCGCACGTTTATCGCTGGTGCCGACATAAGGGAATTCGGTAAGCCGCCGGTTGACCCCTGGCTGCCTGAGCTTTGCAATTTCCTCGAAGATTGCCCTACACTCATCGTCTGCGTCTTGCACGGAACAACGTTTGGCGGCGGACTGGAAGTCGCTCTTGCCTGTCATGCGCGCGTGGCCCTCACCGGCACCAGGGTTGGCTTTCCTGAAGTCACGCTCGGCGTCATTCCAGGAGCCGGTGGCACGCAACGTATGCCGCGCCTTGCCGGAATTCCAGCTTCGCTGGACGTCATCACCAGCGGCAAACCGATGTCAGCTGCCAAGGCGCTTGAAAGTTGTTTGATCGACCGGATTGTCGATGGTGACCCACGCGAAATTGCGCTTCAGTCCGCAAGGGATGTTATCAGCGGGAACCTGTCGACGCGGCGAACCGCTGGCCTGGCCGTCGAGCCAGACCCGGATGCGGTCCAGTCCATGCGTGCGAAACTCGTCAAGACCCAGCCCCTGCTCTTTTCCCCGCACAAATGCGTCGACGCCATAGAAGCGAGCAATTTGCCTTTGAGCGAAGGCCTGAAAGAAGAACGCCGCTTGTTCAATGCCTGCATGGAAAGCCCGCAACGGGCCGGACTGATCCACGCGTTTTTTTCCGAACGCGCAGTGACCAAAGTCCCCGAGGCAACGAACACACCGAGGGACATTCGTAAAATCGGTGTCATCGGCGGCGGAACAATGGGGTCCGGCATTGCGACCGCCGCTTTGCTTGCAGGTTTCCCGGTTCTTCTGACTGAACGCGATCAGGCCGGTCTTGATCGAGGGACAGCGACAATTGCAGGCAATCTTGAAGGAGCAGTCAAAAGGGCAAAGATCACTCCGGAGGCCCGTGACACTATTCTTTCTTCCAGCCTTTCGACGTCAACGGGCCTTGCGGCACTGTCCGACGTTGACCTGGTCATAGAAGCCGTTTTTGAAGAAATGAGCGTTAAACGCGAAATATTTGGAACCCTCGACAGGGTCACCAAGCCAGGAGCCATCCTTGCCTCCAACACGTCCTATCTGGATATCAATCAGATCGCAGCCATCACGTCACGTCCGGAAGATGTGATCGGTCTGCATTTCTTCTCGCCCGCCCATATCATGCGGCTTATGGAAGTTGTGGTTGCGGATAAAACGGGAGGTGACGTCGTTGCAACGGGCTTCGCGCTTGCCAAAAAACTGAAGAAGATTGCCGTCCGGTCCGGGGTCTGTGACGGATTTATCGGCAACCGCATCATGACCTTCTACAAGAAGACCGCCGACTACATGATGATGGACGGTGCATCTCCGCAAGAGATCGATCAGGCGATCACCGGGTTCGGCTTTGCGATGGGACCTTATCAGGTTGCCGATCTGGCAGGTCTCGATATCGGATGGGCTGCCAATAAACGCCGCGCCGCTTCCCGCCCGGCCGAAGAGCGTTACATCCCGATCGCCGACCAGATTTGCGAAAAGGGCTGGTTTGGCCGCAAAACCGGAAAAGGATTTTATATCTATGATGATCAGGGACCGCGCCCGAACCCTGAGGCTCTGACCATCATCGACGAGGCACGGTCAAATGCCGGGATTGTTGCCCGCAAATTCACAAAGGATGAAATCGTCGACCGCTTTGTCACAGCCATGATTTTGGAGGCAACCAGAGTTCTGGAAGAAGGCATTGCTCTCCGCCCAATCGACATCGACGCAGTCTTCCTGTTTGGCTACGGATACCCGCGGTTCCGCGGCGGCCCGATGCACACAGCCGACCAGATCGGCGCAAAGGAACTTGTGCGACGGATCGAGGACTATGCCGCGGAAGACGCATACTACTGGCAGGTGCCGAACCTTCTTCGGAACATGGCTGAAACCGGTGAGACGTTTGCGAAACTGAACGAAAGTGGGTGACGGTAGTTCGTTGAAAAACTGGACTTATCATCCCGGCTGAAGCGCAGCGGAAGGTCGGGATCCAATAACCCCGATAGTACCGAAAATGGCAAACGTTGGTGTTTACTGGATTCCTGCCTTCGCAAGAATGAAAAGATTTGATTGTCGCGTTCGAGCATCAAACCGTTCTGGCAGCCTCCAGCCCACCTGAAGCATACTCGGGAACGCTCGCACCGAGCCGCAGCCCAAGCTCCGGATTGGAGGCATTGCCATCAAGCGCACGTTTCTTCACGCCTTGAAGGATTGCTCCCATGCGGAAGAAACCAAAGGCGAGATAAAAACCGAAATCGGCAATGCCGGGTAGCCCCATCCGGGCGCAATAGGCATCAATGAAATCCTGGTCTTCAGGCAATCCCAGCTGCGCGCGATTGACACCGGCTAGTCCGCGCCCTTCTTCACCCGGCGGGCGTTGCCATTGCATGATCAGAGCCGCGAGATCGGCGTAGGGATGCCCGATGGTCGAGAGTTCCCAGTCCAGAACAGCGACACATTGCGGCCCATCCTTTGCAAACAACAGATTGTCGATCCGGAAATCTCCATGGACGAGCGTTCTCTTTCCGTCGTCTGCGGGAATGTTTTTGTCCAGCCAGTCAATCAGCTCATTCATTGCTGGAATCGTACCGGTTTCGCTGGCCCGATACTGTTTGGTCCACCGATCAATCTGGCGTCTGTAATAATTCCCGGACGGTCCAAAATCCGACAGGCCACGCGCCTCCAGATCAATTGAATGTATCGCCGCTAAAACGCGGTTCATTTCATTGTAGATACCTGAGCGTATCTTCTGACCGACATCAAATAGCCGGGGATCATCAAAGTTACGGCCTGAGACGAATTCCATCAGGTAAAAAGACGAACCGATAATTGTCTCGTCTTCACAAAGAACATGCATGCACGCAACAGGAACATCAGAACCGGCAAGCGCCTTTTGTACCCGGAATTCACGGTCCACCGCATGGGCCGATTTTAGCAGGACACCCGGAGGTTTACGGCGCAAGACATAGTCGCCGCTGCTCGCCTTCAAGAGATAAGTCGGATTGGATTGGCCACGATTGAACTTTTCGGCTCGGACTGGTCCTGAAAAGCCGAGCACATTGTGCTCCAACCAATCTGTCAACGTGTTGACATCCAATTCTGCACTGCCGTCAGACATGCTCAGACTTTGCTGTTGGAGTATTTTCGAAGCTCTGCTCTGGCGACCTGACGGCGATGGACGGCATCCGGTCCGTCCGCAAATCGCAAGGTTCTGAGATGCGTCCACATGGCAGCCAGTGGAAAATCCTGACTGATACCGGCAGCGCCGTGAACCTGCATCGCCTCATCAACAACTTTCAGCGCCATCAAGGGCGCGACGACCTTGATCTGGCTGATCCATGACTGCGCTGCCCGTGTGCCTTGCGTATCCATGACCCATGCTGCTTTCAGACACAGAAGGCGCGCCATTTCGATTTCCATGCGCGCGTTTGCGATGATGTCGTGGTTGGCGCCCAGATCGGTCAGTTTTTTACCAAAGGCTTCACGGCTGGCGGCGCGACGACAAAGCAGTTCCAAGGCGCGTTCAGCCTGGCCGATGGCCCGCATGCAGTGATGAATGCGGCCGGGGCCCAATCGGCCTTGCGCGACTTCAAAGCCACGGCCCTCACCAAGAACAAGGTCGTCCTTGAGCGCGCGCACGTTGGTGAAACGAATATGCATATGACCGTGCGGGGCGTCATCTGCACCAAAGACTTGCATCGGGCGCAGCACCTCGATGCCCGGAGCGTCTGATGGCACGAGAAACATCGAATGACGGCTGTGCTTATGGGCTTCCGGATCGGTAACAGCCATCACGATATAAAGCGCACAGCGTGGGTCTCCGGCGCCGGTCGCCCACCATTTATCTCCGTTCAGGATCCAGTCATTGCCATCTTTTGTCGCGGACAGCGCGATGTTGGTCGCGTCTGACGAGGCCACATCTGGTTCCGTCATCAAATAGGCAGACCGGATTTCGCCCTCAAGGAGCGGTTTCAGCCAACGTTCCTTGTGAGCCGCTGTGCCATAACGCTCCAGAACTTCCATGTTGCCGGTGTCGGGCGCGTTGCAGTTGAAGACCTCAGCAGCAATGCCGACCTTGCCTATTTCTTCCGCAAGATACGCGTATTCAACAGTGCTCAGGCCGTACCCGCTGTCGCTGTCGGTCAGCCAGAAATTCCAGAGACCGCGCTCCTTGGCCTTTGACTTAAGCGTTTCGAGAATTTCCAGTTGCCTGGCCGTGAGCTGAAATCGATCACCTGTTGGATGATGTCCCACTTCCCGGTGATATTCCGCTTCCAGGGGAGCGATTTCGGTCTCGACCATATGCCGGACCTTTTCAATGAGTGGCCGCACCCGTTCCGAAATACCTAGATCCATTGATCCCTCTGACAATGTGTTTCCCTACCCAATTTCACTCTGCATCCGCCGAACGGCATCCAGATACTCTGCTTCCAACCTGTCAACGACCTTGCTGGCCGGTCCGATTGATTTCACCGCACCTATTCCCTGGCCCGCGCCCCAGATTTCACGCCATGCTTTTGGGCGAGGGCTGTCGTCCGGCAGAACGCTGGCGCCCCAGTCTTTCGGGAGGTTATCGGGATCCAGTCCTGCCTTGCGAACAGATTCCTTCAAATAATTTGCCGGGTGACCTGTAAAAACGGCTGAGGTCATAACGTCTTCCGCGCCCCCATCAACCATCATGTCCTTGTAGATCTGTTCTGCATTGGCCTCATGCGTTGCAACAAACGGCGAGCCGACGTAGCCGAGGTCCGCTCCCAGAACACGCGCAGCCAAAAGCGCCTCGCCGGTTGAAATGGACCCGGCCAACAATAAAGGCCCGTCAAACCATTCCCGAATTTCGCGAACCAATGCAAAGGGTGACTGCGGACCACCGTGACCACCTGCCCCAGCTGCGACCGCGATCAGACCGTCGGCACCCTTCTCGATCGCCTTTTTGGCATAGGTGTTGTTGATCACGTCGTGCAGCGCGATGCAACCACACGAGTGCGCTGCTTCGTTCACTTCCACCCTTGCGCCCATGGAGGTTATCCAGATCGGTACCTTCCAACGCGCACAGATTTCAACGTCCCGCTCCAGCCGTTCGTTGGACCGATGCACGATCTGATTGACCGCAAAGGGCGCGGCGGGGTGATCCGGGTTCTGCTGATTATGTCGATCAAGTTCTTCGGTAATTTGCTGTAGCCAGGCTTCCAGCATTACCGGACCGCCTGCCTCATCACGCGCATTCAACGCCGGAAAGCTGCCGATGACGCCCGATTTACACTGAGCGATGACAAGGGCGGGGCAGGAGACAATAAACAGCGGTGCCGCCACGACGGGCAAACGCAAGTTCTGTAGCAGCTTTGGCAATACACGCGATTTCAGCACGCTTCCTTCTCCTTTTCTACCGGTTCCAGGTAGAAGCGGTTCAACCAATCTGCAACAAGAGCCGGCCTCTTGCCGCCCTCAATTTCGATCGTCGCGCCCCATATAACATCCACTTCGTGTGGTTTGATCTGCTTCAAATCCGAAAGCACGAAACGTCCACGGACCTTCGATCCCGTTTTTACCGGCATCAGAAACCTTACCTTGTCAAAGCCGTAGTTGACGCCCATGACCGAGCCCTTGATCTTGGGCTGTGCTTCAACACCCATGGCTGACAACAGCGAGAGCGTTAGAAAACCATGCGCGATCGTTCCGCCAAAGGGCGTTTCTTTCGCTCTTACAGGGTCAACATGAATGAACTGGTGATCCCTTGTCACTTTAGCAAAAGCGTCAATCTGATCTTGGCCGACTTCATGCCAGGACGAAATGCCCACTTCCTCACCAATCAGGTCCTTCAGGGCGTCAATTGTGAGCGTTCGCGTCAAAAGCTCCGCGGTCACTCGTAAGCCTCCTGAAAGAGGTCCGGACCGGTTTCAACATTAATGCCACCACTGAGTGGCAAGATTGCACCGGTGACATAAGACCCGCCCCGCCCGCACAAGAACTGCATTACGCCGGCGATATCTTCTGATCGGCCAACTCTACCAAGAGGAACTTGTGCGCCGACGCGGGAGCGGACCTCCTCATCCGCCGTCGCAAAGGCCGTCATCTTGCTGACAAATGGTCCGGGTGCGAGTGCATTGACGGTTATCCGCTTGTCCGCCAGTTCCTTGGCCAGAATTTTCGTCAGGTGGTGCACGGCAGCCTTGGAGGCAGCATAACTGTAGGCGCGGTCGCCGTGAGGCGTTTCCCCCATCACGGAACCTACGTTGATAACCCGCGCCGGATCTTCGTCGCTGGCAGCTTCTTCCAACAGCGGCAACAAACTTTGAGTGAGATGAAAAAGCCCCGCCACATTGAGCTGCATAACCCGATCCCAGGCAGCATAGGGAAACTGGCCGAGTGGCATGCCCCAGCTGGTACCGGCGTTGTTCATCAGGATATCAAGTTGGCCCGTGCGCTTGCTGACCTCTTCTTTCAGGGCAGCAATGCCTTCTTCAGATGCGACATCCCCTCCAAAACCTTCTGCACGCCCTGAGTAGCCAAGCGCATTCAGTTCTTCAGCTGCTGCTATACACGCTTCCGCCTTGCGGCTTGCGATAAACACGCGACCTCCAGCTGCAATCAGGCCTTCCGCGGCCATGCGGCCGATACCCGTGGCACCGCCCGTTACCAGGGCGGTCTTGCCTGTCAGGCTGAACAAGTTTTCCGGCGTCATTCATTGCCCTCGGCATAGGTTTTTCGAAGTGTCAGTTTCGAAACTTTCCCGGTAGCCGTCAGCGGCAGCGCATCCACGAATACGACCTCATCCGGCAATTGCCACTTGGCTACCCGCTCCGCAAGCAGATCAATAAGTTCTTCTTTTTGCGGTTGCGCATCGCCTTTGGCCTGCACTATCAAAAATGGTCTTTCGTCCCATTTCGGATCCGGCACGGCAATCACCGCGCAGCTGGCGACACCCGGGTGCGACATGACGATGTTTTCCAGATCCAGCGAGCTGATCCATTCGCCGCCAGATTTGATGAGATCCTTGGACCGGTCGGTAATCTTCAGGAAACCGTCAGGATCAATCGCGGCTACGTCTCCAGTACAGAACCAACCATCTTCATCGAAGACGGTCTTCGAGGCTTCCGGGTTCTCAAAATAACCTGATGTGACCGTGTTACCGCGAACATACAGGTGACCGGACGCCTTGCCGTCGTTGGCAAGCTTGTTGCCTTCATCGTCGACAATTTTCATTTCGACCCCGAAAACCCTGCGTCCCTGGGATTGTTTGCGATCCAGCCGCTCATCAAAGGGCAGCTTTTTCAATTCCGGCGGCAGATTGCACTGTGTTCCAAGAGGGCTCATCTCCGTCATGCCCCAGGCGTGGCAGACATTGACGCCTTTCGCCTCAAAAGCCTCGATCAGGGAACGGGGTGCGGCGGATCCGCCGACAACGACATCGCCGAAGCCGTCCGGAAGTCGGCCGCGCTGCGTAATCTCGTTCATCAGGCCGAGCCAGACCGTCGGTACGCCCCATGCGGAAAACACCTTTTCCTGATCCATCAGAGCAAAAATGCTTTTGCCGTCCAGCGCACCACCGGGAAAGATAAGGCTGGCACCGGAAAGTGGCGCACCATAGGGAAGTCCCCAGGCGTTGACGTGGAAAAGTGGCACGACGGGCAGAATACGCGTGCCCTCGCACAAGGTCTTGGGAATGGTCACGCACATGTTGAACGCGTGCAGAACAGTGGAGCGGTGTGTGTAGAGTGTTCCTTTGGGATGGCCTGTCGTGCCCGATGTGTAGCAAAGCCCGGCGGCCTGATCTTCTGGGAAGTCCGGCCACACTATGTCTTCTGGTTCTCCCTCAAGGATTTCCTCATAACACAGCACATCCGCAAGAGAGGTTTGCGGCATATGGGCCCGGTCAGTCATGACGACGACGCGCAATTCCGCAGGTAGATGCTCGCGTAGTTTTTCGATGATTGGAACAAAAGTAAGATCAACGAAGAGAAGCCGGTCCTCTGCATGGTTGACGATATAGATCATCTGCTCGGCGGACAGGCGCGGATTGATGGTGTGGCAGACCGCGCCGATGCCGGATATGCCGTAATAAAGCTCGAAATGCCGATAGCCGTTCCAGGCCAGTGTTGCGACCCGGTCGCCTTCCTGCACACCGATCTTCTTCAGCCCATGGGCAAGTTGCGCGACACGTTTGGCCGTTTCCCGATAGGTGGTTCGGTGAATATCACCCTCAGTGCGGACGGAAACAATTTCGCCAGACGGGTAATTTTCCGCTGCAAATGTGATGAGATCCGCGATTTTCAGCGGACGATGCATCATCAGTCCCTTCATGTGTGTCCTCCCAAACACGGGTGCGATTTCGCAATCCTTTTAAAAGGGTAGTGGCGAACCGTAGCGCGGCCACCCTCAAGTGGAAAGGTGCATTGCCGCGAATTCCTTTGACAGCACGCTTCTCATGCGCCAAACCCTGCCCGATCCGAAGAGCTGCTGATTGAATTGATTGAGATCCTTCTATGACCCAGAAACTGCTCATTGCCGTTTGCACGGCGCAACGGCCGAAAATGCTGCAGGCCTGCCTGGAAAGCCTCGACAACATGGTTCAGTCCGATGGGACCGAATTGGCAATTGTTGTTGTTGAGAATGATCCCGTGCCGCATTTTTCCGGAGAGGTGGCAGAGACTGTAAAGACGCGGCTGTCTCTTCCCGTTTTCTTTTATCATGAGAAACGCAAGGGAATTCCGTTTGCGCGCAATACGGCGCTTGAAGCAGCGCTCGAGCACGACCCGGACTGGATCGCCCTGATTGATGATGACGAGCGCGCCGAGCCCGACTGGATCGAAAAACTGCTTGCCGCCTGCACCGAACACAAGGCCGAAGTCGCGAACGGCCCCGTGCGGCGGATTTATGAAAAACCCGCTCCCCACTGGTGGAAATCCCAGCTTCTCAAATCGCGGCCAACCGGCACCGAGATCACCGAAGCTCCAACCAACAACGTGTTGTTAAGTGCGCGCATTATAGCCAAAGACGGATTGGGCCTGCGCTTTGACGAACGCCTGACCTTCGGCAGTGAAGACATTGACTTCTTTCGCCGAACCCATGCGGCTGGCGCCAAGATGATCTGGGTCGATGATGCCTTTGTCGAAGAAGATATTCCTGCGTCCAGGGTCACCACCGGGCGACTTTTAAGCCGCATGCACATGGCAGCGACCTCAGGGGCTTTTAACATCGTCTTGCGCGAAGGCCGCATGAAGGCGGCCCTGCATTTTATTCCCAAAAGTGCGCGCCGCATGTTTTTCGGCGCCCTGGCGACGATCATCGGCTTTGTCATGAAACCTTTCGCACATAAACGCGGCGAAAAACTCTTTTATTACGGCCTGATCCGCCTGATGAAGGGTTCGGGAAACTTGCGCGGTCTCTTTGGTCGGGCCCACAATTATTATGATGTGATCGATGGCCACTGAACAAAACCCGACGCTCACCAAACTCGCGCACATACACCTGGGTGTTGATGGTGGTGCAGAAAAGTTCTTCGTGCGGCTCGCGCGCGCCCTGGCCAAACGCGGTGTTGAGCAAATCGCCTTTATCCGGCCGGATCGCCCGTGGCGGGATGAGTTGGCCGAACATTGCGACGTCCGCGAAATGAAGTTCAGCCGCTCTCACATCAAGCGTCACATCATTCGCTGGAACATTGCACGGCAGATCCGGCAATTTGGTGCGAGGACAACCATGGGCTGGATGAGCCCGGCCAGCAAGTGGATGCCAAAACCCGGCCCCGACATGCGGACCTTTCTGCGCCTCGGCGATTTTCCGGACGGGTTCCATACTTATGGCAACGTCGAGAACCTGATCGGCAACACCCCGGAAATCATCCGACAGGCGATCGAAAGGGGCTGGCCTGCCGACAAGGCGCACGTGATCAGCAATTTCGTGGACCCGCTGCCGGATGATCTTCAGCCCGTGAACCGCGCAGACTACAACACGCCGGAAGAGGCGACTGTCCTTATCCATCTTGGCCGCTTCGTGCAAAGGAAACGCTTTGACCTCGCCATCAAAGCCGTTGCCAAATTGCCTGAAAATGTTCACGCATGGCTGATCGGCGATGGTGAACTGATGGACGACATGAAGTCCCTCGCCGCGGACCTCGGCGTTTCAGACCGCATCCACTTCCTCGGCTGGCAACGCGACCCGTCCCCATTCCTCAAGGCCGCCGACATCCTCCTCTGCCCCGCCGACGACGAACCCCTCGGCAACGTCGTCCTCGAAGGCTGGAACGCCGGCCTGCCGGTTGTCGCGACCGCCTCACCTGGCCCAAGCTGGTTGATCGAGCATGGGAAAACGGGATTGTTGTCACCATGCGGGGATGTGGAGAGGGTGGTGTCGAGCCTGAACACCATTTTGTCAAATCCCGAGACTGGTACACGAACCGCCGGCACTGGACAGGAATTCATGGCGGAAAATTATTCTGAAAAGACCATCTGCAAGAAGTATCAGACACTCCTATTTTGAACACATGGAGTTCCTTGGAGAAGGGAAATGACCTGCCTGCAAGCTGCCAGGCCAACAGGTATGCCCCCCGCGCTATTTCCCTCCCCCTCGGTTCGATTACCGAATCCGGTTGGTGGCAATTTGGAAAACGAATGCAAAGTGACATTTTGAATTCCAGGACAATCAAGTCGATTTCCATCGTTGGCAACGGTCCAATCTCGGAGGCCGACGCCCCTCTTATCGATGAATCGGATTTTGTCCTGCGTTTCAACAGCGCGCCTGCTTGTGGCGCAGCCGGGCAAAGAGTAGATGCGCTGATGCTCAACCGTGCACGCGTTTACACGAGCAAGCGGATCAATCCTATAGCCTTGCACCGTGCCGAAGAGGTTTGGGTGAACGATATTGAGGAAAATGGTCGCGTCGACTGGTTGTTCGATAAGGAATGCAGGCCAAAATACCTTGGTTTTGGTCCGATCACCAAAGCGCGTACGCAACTCAAGAAATACGAAGCGGTAGAAGCAACCAATCCAACATCAGGCGCGTCCATCATCGCCGAGCTTCTGGACACACTTCCCAACGCGAAAATCCACCTGTTCGGGTTCACTCATCAAGGTAAGCAGCATACCCATGATTGGGGTGCCGAGAAGCAGTGGATTCAAGAGCTGTGCGAGCAAGGTCGTATCACAAAGCATATTACGCCAGGCCCACCCGCTCGGCGTACGCTCTCCGGAACACTGGAATACTACGCCCGTTTCGTCGAGAAGCGCCTGAAGCACTACGTCTACAACAAATTATTACATTCAAGCGCCAGCACAAAACACAGGATTTTCGGGCTCAAAAAATAAGATCTTTTCAAAAAGACCACTGCGTTTCGACGTTTGCCTTTTGATTGTGCATGAATTTTTCTTCATTCAGACGTTTTGGTTGACAGGTGCTTTGTCACTCAGATACCAGCAAGGAAATTCAACCGGCTGCTGAGTAGATTGAAATGCTTTTTGATTACAACCGTGATCACTATAAGTATAGGGAAGAATTTGATGAATTCCCTGGAATAGAAAATTTTGACTTCCGCTTCACGAAATGCACGTGCGGCAGTACAAATTCTTATGTTGTCTCAACGACATCCCGTCACAGAAATGTTTTACCTATAGTTGCGTGCGATAACTGCGGCACCTTGCGTGCCAATCCTTATTTTACGGAAGAAACTGCCGCTTATTATTACAACAACGTCTACGGGAAAGTGAAACGCGAAGGTCGAACACCAGAGCAGCTTTTTGATGACCAGAGAAGGAAGTCCCTCGCGCCGTTTCTTGACGAATTTGCAGGAGACTTTTCTACGATCCTCGACTACGGCGGAGGCGCTGGAGGCAAAACTGCCGAGTTCATGTCATCGGGAAAGAAAGTGTCGCTTCACGAAGTTGAAAGCAACTACAGCCAATACGCCTACGAGCAAGGCATCACGCCATACAACGAAGGCACGAAATATGACCTCGTTGTGGTATCTCATGTCATTGAACACTTGATTGACCCGGTCAAACACATGACTGAAATCATTCGGGAATGCTGCTCAAAGGACGGCCTTCTTTTGGTTGCCACCCCAATTGTCGACCGACAACGTGCGCGCCAATGGCTGCAGCATTTTCATTTGGCACATAAATATTATTTCACGCACGACGCACTGATTGGGTTGATGGCCAAACTTGGGTGTTCATTGGTCAAGCACAATAATAACGACTCCTACTTATTCAAAGTGGGTGCAGGCACAGATCCGGAGCTAACTTCTCGCAGTTATGCGAAAGGCGCACAAAAAACGAGATTACTTGTCGAAGCAGAATTAAAGCCGTCATTAAAAGGTCTTTGGAGATATCTGAAAAACTGGCGCCCGTTGCCCCATAGCCAGAAGTAGGGCGGAAAGCTCAAAACCGTCGGATCATGGCTACGGTGCACGCACAAATACGGAAAAATCGGCAAATCCTACCCGCGAGTGCATTGATTTCTTTTCCGACAAATGTCATTCAACATCTCTTGGATATGGATGTGTTGCTCAATTTTCCGAAGTTTTTGACTTCTTGAAAAATGTCACAAACGCCGTGCAAATTGCACCTGGGGTTTCGTCAAGGGCAGATGCCCAACCACGCTAGAAACGGAACAAGCCTGAATAGCTCTAAATAGACTTTTCTAGCCAACACCTATCCAGAACTTGGAGATTTTTGCAGTGTTAAGGGTTTTTGTCGGCTACGACCCGCGCGAAGCAATTGCGCATCGTATTTGTATCGACAGACTCGCGCAGTTATCGAGCGATGAACACGGACAAAATCGGTTGGGGGACCTAGCAAATTGCCCGAAATCATAAGCGTTGTTGGCGCACGCCCTCAATTCGTCAAGGCTACTGTCGTATCCCGTGCATTTGCAGCTATCGGGATGAAAGAGGTTGTCGTACATACCGGTCAACACTACGACGAAGCCATGAGCGGACGTTTCGAAGCCGAACTTGGTATGAAGAACATTTCAGTAAATTTGACAGTCGGCTCCGGTAGTCACGCATATCAAACAGCGCGCATTATGATGGGGATGCAAGATTATCTGGATCAGTTGCCCAATCCACCTAAAGCAATTGTGGTTTATGGCGACACAAATTCCACCGTGGCGGCCGGGCTTGTTGCCGCAAAAAACAGTATTCCATTAGCCCATGTTGAAGCCGGTTTACGAAGCTTCAACCGGTCCATGCCGGAAGAAATAAACCGTGTCACCACGGACCACCTTTCTAATTTGCTATATTGCTCGTCAGAAACCGGGGTCAAAAACTTGGCGGCAGAAGGCATTACACGCAATGTGCTGGACGTTGGCGATGTCATGCTTGATGGCTTCCTCGTTTTTCGAGAGGAAGCTAAGCGTAAGATAAATTTACAAGATATTGTTGCACTGGGAAACGACACTCCATTTTGTCTTGCCACCATTCACCGGCCGAGCAACACCAACGATCTGGCACGGTTGCAATCGATTGTTTCCGCTCTCGGAGACGTGAACTTGCCCGTTGTTTGGCCCGTACATCCCCGAAACAAGGCAGCATTGAAAAGCATAGACATACCTTGTTCAATCTTTTGCATCGAACCTGTTGGATATCTGCAAATGCTGGTTTTACTTGACGCCTGCGCTTCGGTTTTGACTGATTCAGGTGGCCTTCAAAAAGAAGCTCACTGGGCGCAAAAACCTTGCATTACGCTTCGTTCGGAAACCGAATGGACCGAAACTTTGGACGGGAGCTGGAACGTATTGGCTGACCCCGAAAGGGAAAGCCTTGTCAAGCTTATCAACAGAACACAACATTCTCCCTGGAAAATGCTCTACGGTGATGGAAATGCCGCCCGAAACATCGCAAGTGACATTGTTGACCGGATATAGCGCCTGACTAGCGATGCAAACAATTGAAACTCCGTCACGAAAATCGAATTGGGCGTCTATTCCAACAATTTTCTCCCTAAAATTTGGTTGTCAGTTTGCAATAGACCTGTCTTATGGCAGACAGCGTGAAGATAGCCGTCAATTAGGCATTTATGAACTTGAGGTTCAAGTTGAATACATCATCCCATGAAAATCACGAACTGGTCGCAAAACTGCTCACGCGGATTAGTCGCCGAGACTATACAATCGGCATTGTTGGACTTGGGTACGTAGGTCTCCCGCTGGCGCTTGCCGCGGTGAATGCCGGTTTTAAGGTCTTGGGATTCGACACCAACGAAAACCGCGTTTCCGAACTCAATCTCGGCTATTCTGGCATCAAACATATTCAGAAAAGTGCAATTGAGAAAGCACTGGCAGATGGGAAGTTTTGGGCAACAAACGATTTCTCGAAACTCACCGAACCAGATGCCCTTCTTATCGCGGTGCCAACTCCTTTGAACAAGCAGCGGGAACCAGACCTTTCTTATGTAGAGGGCAGCGCATACGAAATTTCTAAATGCATCAAACCAGGTCAATTGGTTGTTTTGGAATCAACGACCTGGCCGGGAACCACAACTGAGATCGTCAAACCCATTCTCGAAAAAAGCGGCCTGAAGAGCGGACGTGATTTTTTTCTCGCTTTTTCACCTGAACGGGAAGACCCAGGAAACTCTGACTTCGACACTAAAAGCATTCCCAAGGTAATTGGCGCCGACGAGCTATCATCACGAGATCTCGCCCAGGCACTTTATGCGGAGCTAGTGACAGAAGTCGTTCCAGTCTCCAGTGCCGCGACAGCGGAAGCCGTTAAACTTACAGAGAACATTTTCCGCTCGGTGAACATCGCACTGGTAAACGAGCTAAAGATCATCTTTGAAAAAATGAATGTTGACGTGTGGGAAGTTATCGACGCAGCAAAGAGCAAACCGTTTGGCTTTATGCCTTTCTATCCCGGCCCTGGGCTTGGGGGCCACTGCATACCCATCGATCCTTTCTATCTAACCTGGAAAGCGAGGGAATTTGAAGTCGCAACGCGGTTCATTGAACTGGCGGGACAAATTAACACCGCTATGCCGCACTATGTATTAGAGCGACTGGTCTGGGCACTTGATACAAATTTTTCCAGAGGTCTCAACGGCGCAAAAATCCTGGTTATCGGCATGGCATACAAAAAAAACGTAGATGACATGCGAGAAAGCCCCTCTCTGAAACTGGTTGAACTTTTGCAGAATCGGGGCTCAAACGTGGACTATCATGACCCCCATATTCCGGAGTTGCCTCAAACGCGTGCCTATCCGCTGTTTGAAGGCATGAAGTCAAAAGAATTGACGTCATGTATGATTGGACACTACGACGCAGTTCTCATTTTAACCGACCATGACGATATTGACTGGCGATTGGTTGCAAAGAACGCAAAACTCGTAGTCGACACACGCAACGTTTGCCAGCGCAACGGATTTGTCAGCGACAAGATCTACAAGGCATGACAAGATGAATTCAAAATACTTCGCGTTGATCGGCGCTGCCGGGTTTGTGGCACCCCGTCACCTTAGAGCCATTCATGAGACCGGAGGAAATCTCTGTGCAGCAGTAGATAGGTCAGACTCAGTTGGTGTGATCGACAGCTATTTTCCTGACGCCAGATTCTTCACAGAATTTGAACATTTCGACCGCTACCTTGACCTTCTGCGCCGACAGAATCAAAAGATTGACTATTTCTCGATTTGCTCGCCTAACTATCTGCACGACGCGCATATTCGGTTTGCACTACGCTCACAAAGTAATGCTATTTGCGAAAAACCACTCGTGCTGAAGCCTTCCGACCTCGATGGACTTGCGGATATGGAGGCAGCCACCGGCCAGAATATCTACTCTATTCTCCAACTGCGACTGCACCCCTCAATAATCAAGCTTCGCGAGAAAATCTTGGCTGAACCCAAAGACAAGATTTATGAGGTAGATCTGACATACATCACGTCACGTGGTTCCTGGTATTTTACGTCTTGGAAAGGAAATGAATCCAAGTCGGGCGGAATCGCAGCAAATATTGGTGTTCATTTTTTTGATATGCTTGGTTTTGTTTTTGGTGACCCTGGGAATTTTACGGTGCATCACCGAGCCGCCGATTGTGCCGCGGGGCATCTTGAATATGAACGTGCGCGGGTACGATGGTTTCTTTCAATAAATACCCGAGATCTCCCGCCAGAAATAGTAACAGAAAAGAAAACGTTTCGGTCGATTACGATTGACGGCGAAGAGATTGAGTTTTCGGAAGGTTTCACGGATCTTCATACAGCCAGCTACAAACATATTCATGAAGGGCATGGGTTTGGACTTACTGAAGCTCGACAAAGCATCGAAACGGTGTCTGCAATTCAATCAGCTCCAATCATGGATGATCCTGATAGACCACACCCGTTTCTGAGCAAGGCTTTGAGCGATACAGAAAGATACGAAGATGGCTGGCCATACTGAATTTCCCACCAAAAGCGAATTCCCGGGCGTAAAAATCCATGAAAGCGCTTACGTTGATAGTCCAGCCAAAATAGGAGCAGGAACGCGCATATGGCACTTTGTCCATATTCTAAATGGTTGTGACATCGGCAGAAATTGTAGTTTTGGCCAAAATGTTATGGTTGGTCCTGATGTTAACATGGGTGACGGCTGCAAGATTCAGAACAACGTAAGTCTTTATAAGGGAGTTGAACTCGGGCAAAACGTTTTTTGCGGCCCAAGTTGCGTATTTACCAACGTGATAAATCCTCGCGCAGAAATTGAGCGGAGATCCGAGTTTCTAAGAACTTATGTTGGTGATGGGGCAACGATCGGAGCGAATGCAACTGTCGTGTGTGGTCACTCATTGGGAAAGTATTGCTTCATTGCTGCTGGCGCAGTGGTCACCAAGGACGTACCTGACTACGCGCTAATGGCAGGTGTTCCAGCACGCCGGATAGGATGGATGAGCCAGGCAGGTGTTCGGCTCGGGGACGACATGATTTGCCCAGTACAAAAAATATCATACAGAGAGACTTCAGACGACACCCTGGAACCTGTCCTTTATCGGAAGTCACCTCGTGCAAAACCAAGATGATACAAATATTTCATTTGTCGATCTTAAAGCTCAACAAGAACGTATCCGTCCTCAAATCGAGTCTGCAATTGCGCGTGTTTTCGCCCATGGACAGTATATTATGGGTCCCGAAGTACTAAGGTTGGAGCAAACGTTAGCTGATTATTGCGATGTCAGCCACGCAATTACATGTTCAAGTGGAACTGATGCGCTTCTAGTCGCACTAATGGCCTTGGGCATAGGTCCAGGAGATGCAGTTTTGTGTCCAGACTTTACCTATACGGCAACGCCAGAAGCCATTGCATTGCTCGGCGGCATACCAATTTTTGTGGATGTCGAACCAGACTCATTTAATCTTGACCCTTGCGAGATTGAGAAAGGTCTTCAGGTTGCCAAATTGAACGGGTTGCAGCTGAAAGGACTTATCGCCGTTGACTTATTTGGTTTGCCCGCAGCTTACGATCGCTTTGAACAAAGGGCCAAGGAGCTCGGGCTCTTCGTAATTTGCGATGCGGCCCAGTCATTTGGTGCTTCTGCCAACGGTCGCAAAGTCGGGCAGTTCGGCGATATAACGACAACCAGCTTCTTTCCCGCAAAACCACTCGGCTGCTACGGCGATGGCGGTGCGGTCTTTTCGAACAACGAAAACCTAGCCGAAACGATGCGCAGCATCAGACTGCATGGAAAAGCTCGGACAGGTGGTAAATATGATATCGAACGCATTGGGATTAACGGCAGGCTTGATACGCTGCAAGCTGCAATTCTTCTCGAAAAACTGACCATATTCGAAATTGAACTGAAGCAGCGGCAACATATTGCGGATCGCTACTCCAAAGAACTATCCCCAAAATACATTCCTCCGAATGACCCACAGCACGTCCGTTGCTCTTGGGCGCAATACACTCTGCGTTCCAACACTGCCGATCGGGATCTAATTCTTGATGGTCTCAAATCACATGGTGTTCCAGCTGCGATTTACTACCCAAAACCACTGCATTTACAACCTGCTTTCAACAGCTTCCCATGTACGAGTACGCGCATGACCGTGGCTTCGTCGCTTGCAAAAACCGTTTTCAGCATTCCTGCACATCCCTATTTGACACAAAAACAACAGACGAAAGTAATCGAAAAGTTGAACTGGCTTGCAGACCAAGAATCGCTTTGAAAATTAATGTCGAACCTGCCAGGCCCTGCCATTAAGACCAACCACTAACAAACTGGCTAACTTTCTCCGACTCAATGAGGAATTCAAATAGAGCTGCTTGTGCTAAGAGGCTTTTCTGCAGGCAGAGAATTCACTCCAGAATGCTCTATCAAAAAATCAATTGCCACCTTGGGTGTTGCGTATTTTTGAATCCAATCCCGCCCGGCATTGCTTAAATGTGCAATTTCTTCAGGATTGCTCATCAAGGACACCATTCGATTCTCAAAATTTGTCCGATCAACAAACACGATAGGTGGGATAGGCATAAATGGCTCAGTGTCCGCAAGATATCCGCTAGTAACGACCGCGCACCCAAGTGCCATCGCCTCTAATCCGCTTTTGCCGATGCCGCCACTCCAAGAAAGGCTGTCAAACTTCTCATAGGAAATCTGATCAACAAAGACATCAAGCTGCGACTTCCGCTGCAACGCGGTTGCATAATCTAGTCCTGTGATGAGATCGTATTTAATTTCATGTTTTTGCAACACATTTAGGATGAATTCCGTCCCCTTTTGACCAAATCGGGTATGTCGGCTGGGAGAATGACCTACGAGCAGTGGCGTGTTAGGTCTTTCATCTTCTTCATGTTGCTGGCAATCAACCACAGGATAAAATGGAAAAATCTCACGGTCGTAAATAAACGGGATCAGATCCGGCATTGCAAATATCTTGAGGCTCGGAAACTGGCTGTAAAGACTATTTATACCCTTGTTGTCGTTGAGTAGATAACTGTCCGTAACCAATAGACAAGCGGTACTCTGAGATGGCAACTTCTCTGAGATGGTCGCATTTTTCTTCACAAATTTGGCTGAAAAGCTCTTTTTACCCGGTCGTCTGGAAGCTTTTCCAGACAAAACTCGAAGCCAGATATCCAACGCAGGTGTTCCCGCCAGAATCGTGAGGTCGGTTTGCCGTGACAACTTCCGAATGGCCCGCCTCTGAAACCAATTTTGTTTAGACCACAATATCGCGTCAAATTTTTCCCAAAAGCCTTGCGGTTCATCTTTTTCGGCAACGACGAGTTTTACATCCCACCCGCCCCGTCGTCGAAATTCTTCGGCAATCATTCCAGCACCGCCATAGGTTGCAAGTGCAGAGAGAATCATTACCGTCTTTGTCATTTTTTGGCCTTGCGCTTCTTAACAATCGCGTTGAAGTTTTCTTCGTTGATGTTTCGTTCTGGCAACAACTTCAGCTATGCTCTAGCCACTATCAGCCACCGTCACCTTTTGCAATCACATGGACCTGTGAAACCAACAACCTCTTTGCGTTGGCACCAAGTCCGCATTTCCAAGTAGCGTGGTTCCTTATTTTTCGCTTCAGCAATTATCTAAGCCAAATTCACCAACTTTGTTGTTGCGCAGTACTTAAAAGTTGTATTAACCGGCCAAAGACAATATTCGAAGTGCCCGCGCACTATCGTAAACGATTATCAGAGAACCTAATTTCGTGAAATACAGAGCGGACATCGACGGCTTGCGGGCGATTGCTGTAATGTCCGTTGTTATCTTTCACGCCAAACCAAAGTGGCTACCCGGTGGGTTCGTCGGAGTAGACATTTTCTTTGTCATCAGTGGGTTTCTGATATCCGGCATTATATTTGACGAATTGAATGCGAAAAACTTCAGCTTCAGCAGCTTTTATGCTCGACGAATTCGGCGAATTTTTCCTGCGCTGTTGATAGTTGTGGCCACATGCACGTTATTCGGCTGGTTTTCATTGTTGCCAAGTGAATTCGCTCAACTCGGGAAGCATGCAGTCGCGGGAACCCTGTTTGTATCCAACTTCGTGTTTTGGCAGGAGTCAGGTTATTTCGATACATTTTCTGAATCCAAACCTTTACTCCATCTTTGGAGCCTTGCAGTCGAGGAACAATTTTATATTCTTTGGCCGATCGTTTTATGGCTGGCGAGCAATGCCCACTCCAGATTTCTGATGGCTACTCTTGTCTTATGGCTTATCTCTTTTTCTATTAACCTGGTGCTCACTCAATCTGCGCCCAACGCAGCCTTCTTTTTACCATTTGGCAGACTGTGGGAGTTACTTTCCGGAGCTTTGATCGCATGGCTTTTATTATACAAAGGCCGCGAATTCTCAGTATTTAAGTCTTCAGTTGACAAGCTTCTGACTAGGTGTTTCCGTAAACAACTGCAACAACCTGATGGAATATACATGTCTCATGTTCTGTCCATCCTTGGTTTAGCTTCTGTCATTTTTTCAATTTTTCATATTGAAGAAAACTTCAGTTTCCCAGGTGTTTGGGCTGCTCTTCCTGTAGGTGGCGCTATGCTCATCATCGCGGCGGGTCCGACAGCAATTGTGAACCGTATTGTGTTGGCAAATAGATCGGCGGTTTGGTTTGGCCTCATAAGCTATCCCTTATATCTTTGGCATTGGCCATTGCTTTCATATTTTTGGATTGTCGAAGGTGCCGCGGGCCAGACTTGGGAACGCCTGATACTTGTTGCCGTTTCAGTACTTTTCGCTTGGGTAACCTACAAGCTCGTTGAAATACCCATCAGGGTCCGGTTCAACAAGGGTGCAGCTGTCAGGTGGTTGGTCCTTGCTTCGGGACTAACGGTTGTTGCTGGATGGCACGTGACTTACTTTTCTGGCATTCAGGGGCGAAAAAGTGTTGAGGGCTACCATGACAGCACACAGGAACTCCAGCGCACGCCCCAGCAGGAAGTGGCCTGCCACAGATTTATCAATGTATCCGAGCCGCTTTTTCCATACTGCAGGCTGCGAGACGTTGGCTCGAAGCAAACGATTGCTATCATCGGCGACAGTCACGCGCATGTGTCGTTTCCCGGAATCGCGGACGGATTCGCTGCAAGGGGCATTAACACTATACTGTTGGCAAATAGTGGTTGTCCGCCATTACTCGGCCATGAGACTGGTACAACAGAGCCAGAACGAAAAGAGTGCCGCTCTAGAATCGATCAGATTCTTGAAATCATCACGTCAAGACTGGACATCCATAGTGTTATCTTCATAACTCGCGGTCCGGTTTATTGGACAGGGTACGAACCTCTGGCAGCAGTCAGTCAGCGCGAACTCGGCAAGGGCAGCCTTTCAATTGAGAGTTTTTTCGCAGGTACTCAGGCAACGATTGATTTGCTACAAAAGGCCGAGATACCTGTCTATTATGTTACCGAGAATCCGGAGCTTAACGTAAGAGCGGAGTATTGTATCAAACGGCCTCTCAGACGAAACAGACCACAGTGCATACTTTCCCGCGAAGATGTACTTAAACGTCAAAAACATTATTTAAATTTGTCAGCAAAAATAAAAAACGCGAGAATTCTCATTTCATTTGAGGCTTTTTGTCCTGAAAATACATGTAAAATTTACGATAAAGGACAATTGCTTTATGCAGATGACGATCACTTGTCGATTTCAGGAAGCTTTTATCAATATGAAAAACTAATACGATCGGCAATTGCGGTTGATTGAACTGATAAAGTATTCTTTAAGGACTGGCTTTATTTAAATCACCTGACAAGAGAAGCAGAATTCATTTCAACAACAGGTAGCGTTTCCCAAGCTGCTCTTCGAGCTTAAAACCATTGTCGATCAGATATTGTGAAAGTGCTTCGATTTGCTCCATTCCAACTATGTGCGGGTGCATTTCAATCATGATCTTTGAGATGTTTGACAGATTGCAATTGCGGAGCAACTCGATTTCGGCCCCTTCTACATCCATTACGATCGCCGTCGGATCATATTCGTTGACGACTTCTGAAATGGCGTCTGCCTGGACTTTGGTAGCATCACCATGTTTTCGGTCAATCAGTGACGAAGACAGAACATTGTCAGAGAAATAGAACTCCACTTCTCCTGCCTCCACAGACAAGACTTTGTTCCTCAAATTAGGGATCAAGCCATTTAGAGCATAATTTTTTTCAATCACCCGCTTCATAGCCGGATTGGGTTCATAGGAAAGCACATTCTCCGGCCCGCAAATTTTCGCGCAGGCGAGGCTGATAAACCCGATTCCTGCGCCGACTTCCAACACCCGATCATCTGGACGGAGGGCTCTCCTGACCAGTGTCAACTCACCTTTTTCATAGTTTTTTTGATAGAGCTGCTTACGAATACCAAACGGGATGTAATCGAGTTCAGCCGTAACTTTGATGTCATCAATGACAATTGTGCCTGGTTGAATTTTTCGCCGTATTTTATAGGCAATTTTCTGCACGAAGTCAGTCAACATCCCGCTTCAAACCCTTTTCCTTAAGCATCGACCGCGAATTGCCGCTGATCCAACTTTGTCGGCGGGCGGCTTCCGGAAAGTCAGTTTCGTTTCAGATGCCGATTGGCATCGCGGTTCTCGCACCAAAGCTGAAACACCAGACTTTCACGCATTAACCCGCATCTGATAAGGGATTGAACATCAGAAAACAAGGCGCTGCTTTCATAGTGGAGCCCATATTCCATAAGCCGCTCCAATTGTGCATCATAATCTTGATAGTGACCGGCATTGTCCGTGTGCTGTTTTCTCTCGAGAGCCTCGATAACCTTGCTCTGAAAGTCATCCAGATACTTGAAATGCAACAAAGCCCCCCAATCCGGCGCGACTTCAATATGCTTGTCGATGCCGTGGACACCACCGGAAAATTTATATTCAGAGCACCATCTGATGAGTGGCATTTTACTTTGTACGGCAGCTGTGTCCGGCAACGCTTTTTTTACGAGTTTAAACAAGGAATGATCAAGTTTGTGACCAAAATCGCTCTCCGGCGCTTTTGCGTGAATTGAAAACGGTCCAGCGAGTAGAGCTTTGTCCAAAATGCTCTCCGGTCGTTTTACGTCTTGATGGAACAGACGTTCCCGGGTACCACCAAACACATGCCGTGAAGGAGACTTGTAGCGTTTTCTGTGGCTACCCTTGAGCGGATTATACCTGTAGCCGGTGGCATCAAAATAGGGACAACACTCCAGGAAACTGTCTCCGGGCTTGTAGCCAAGATCTTTTAACGGCTCTTTTGGGTACATATCTACCATTGGACAAAACAGTGCCCGGTAACGATGCTCATCCAGATAATTCAGCAGATCGTCAATGCGTCTCTCTGGCCACCCGGGGTAGACAAAAAGTTCATCAACATCGGGAAAAATGACCCACCTATCATCTAGATAACGTTCGCATAGCAGTTGCCGCCAAGTCGATTTGTAATCCCTATAAAGTTTCTTCGTTGAGACGACACTGACGTCGTCTTGCTTCTCCAAAAGCGCACCGGTGCCGTCGTTCGAATTATTGTCAACCACAATAAAATGACGAACACCAATTTCGCGATAGTGCTGTAGAAAATAGGGAAAACGTAACGATTCATTATAGGCCAGTATTACAGCGACCACGCCATCATTTGGCACACTGAGATTATGGGCATCAGGTGAAGCAAATGCTTCTTCCAAGCGGCTATGGATGGTTTCTTGCGCCATTCGCTTTTCCACCCTGACTACGCTTCAGTGTAATATGTATTTCGAGAGGCAGCGGCGTCAAAATCAAACCCGAACCTCTTGATGTCGACTTCATACCAGTCGGCAATGAGCTGAACTGTCCTATTGGTATAGAGCTCGCGAAAATCTGAACGCGAAGCCTTACTGACGTTTCTTTCCTGAAGGTTGCCATCTATGGACAGATAACGTTTCAGCTCATCGCCCAGATGTTCTTGCCGGAGGATATCGACGGAAATTTCATTTTTCTCGTCGAGCAGATAATCTTCCTGCGGATACCAACCCCGAATTGCCCGGTGCCAGAAGTAATCCTCGTGACCCCAAACGAGACGTTCTTCCAGAAACTTTTCAAACGCAGACCGGCCGTATTCGCCTTTCCCAGAACCGTTGTCTCTGGTTTGTAGGGCAAACTTGAAGCGAGACACCGTTCTTGACCAAGGATTGCGAACAATAGCGAAAGCACTTGTTGACTTGCGGACAGAGTAGTCCACATCGCGCAGTCTTGCATGCTCATATCCAGCTTGAGCACCTGTCTTGCCCATGTGGTCCTTCAACCCATCCGCATACGCCTTACTTTTCAACCGACGCCGATTGGCAAGTACAAGTTTTCCCTCGAGTTGCGAAGCATGACGGATCGACATACCACCGTTTTTTGGAATGTGAATAAACAAATGCTTTTTCGGGACTATTCCCAGGCGTGCCGGTGCGAATTTCAGGAAATTTTTGAGCTGGTATTCGTCCATACTATCGGTCTCGTGGGGCCATACTTCCAGCCGCGTATAGATCAGTCAGACTGCTCTTCTACCGCCGCATATCAATCTGGTGGTGCCTTATCCCAATCTGCCAGTTCTGTCCATTCATTGGCTCGCCGTCGAGATTAAACTGGACGGATTTTTGGGTTTGAATGGTAATATTTCTGGCTTTTCGCTGGATGAGACCGTTTTGGATGCCGTCGACGCCGCTGTCCAAAAGGGTTGCGAGAAGATCCGTGATCTTGTCGGATTTGGGAACCGGAAGGATTGTCAAATCCAGAAAACCATCATCCAGTTTGGCTTTTGGACAGAGGCGGATGCCGCCGCCGGCGCGGCGGCCGTTGCCAATTGCAAGCGCCAGAAAGGCACCTTCCCAGGTGAAGCCCTCTGCTTCGATATAGCCCTCACAGGCGGAGAGTTCCGCAAATCGGTGCAGCCCGGTGAACAGGTAGGCAGCGCCGCCAAGAACACGCTTGAGCTTGGGGTCGGTCTGGGCTGTTACCTGGGTCCCGAAACCGCCGGTCGCCATATTGACAAATACACAGCCGTTGACCTCGCCCACGTCCATCGGTTTTGCACTGGCACGCGCCGCAAAACGCAGACAGGACGGAATATCGGACGGGTCAAGCCGGATATGACGGGCAAAGTCATTGGCCGTGCCAAGCGGCAGAACGGCAAAGGCAAAAGGCGGCTTTTCACCCTTGGGCAACTCGTGGAGGACGGCATCCACCACCTCGTGCAGGGTCCCATCACCACCCGCACTGACCAGCGTGTCGATTTTTTCAAGCGGATGGTCGCGCAAGGCCTCCTGGCAGAGGCGCGCCGTATCACCAGCTTCATAGGTCACGCGAACCGAAACAGCGTGCCCCATGGCGCGTACAGCCTCAACGGCAGAGCGTACATCGGCGCGTCCGGCAGACTTGCCGTTTAGGATCAATCGAAGATGTTGCTTTTCCAATACCATCTCCTGCGAGAGTTCACCCATTATTTGGGCAGAAACGAGACGTGAAACGGCAATTCATGCGCGTAGCAAGCACGACCGCTTTCTGTCGCACGGCCCTATCCCTTACCCCGGCAACATTGTTTCACGTTTTGTACGGGCAGCGCGTGCTTCTTCCATCAACCACTGACGGAAAGCCGTGACCACGGGACGCAAAGTTCGTCCTTCCGGGTAAACGAAATAGTAGGCGGTTTGCTGATCCGGGGACAGATTAAAAAGGCGCACCAGACGGCCGGACGCAAGTTCTGTTTCCACAAAGAACCTTGGTATCAGGGCGGCCCCCGCGTGATGGATCGCGGCTTCCGAGATCATGACAAATTGTTCGAAGCGCGCACCTTGAAAAGCGGCATCCGTTTCGACGCCCGCTTTGTCAAACCATTGCCGCCAGGCCAGAGGCCTGGTCGCCAGCTGTAATCTTGGCACGCGCGCCAGGTCGGCAGGACTGCGAATATTGTGCCTGTCACGGAAGGCGCGTGAGGCAACCGGAACAACCTCTTCGTCGAAGAGATGTTCGGCAATTGCCCCCGCCCATACCGGGTCACCATGATGGATTGCCCCGTCGAACGGTTCTTCGCTGAAGTCGAAAGGCTGCAATCGTACGCTGAGGTTAAGTCCGGCATCGGGATAACGACGGGCAAAACCGGCAAGCCGCGGTGCCAGCCAGCGGGTACCGAATGTTGGAAGAACAGCCAGGTTCAGAACGTCGGCGCTGCCAGCGTAAGACATGACTTGACGGGTTGCCGCCGTCATCTGTTCGAGCGCACCGCGAATATCGTGAAGATATAGCCTGCCCGCGTCGGTCAGGACGATCCGTTGACGCACCCGCCGGAAAAGTTCAACGCCAAGCCGGTCTTCGAGATGCCGGACCTGTTTGGAAACCGCGCCTTGGGTGAGGTGCAGTTCTTCAGCTGCACGTGTAAAACTCAGGTGCCGCGCGGCACATTCAAAAGCAATCAGAGTGTCCGCCGGCGGAACAAAGGCACGTCGCATCTAGATTACCCTACTTCATTCCATATTGTCATGAATGATGGAGCAGGTTTCGCTTTTCTGCAAATGAAATTCCAGCAAGACTAGAGGAAACAGAATGAACCACGGCCTCTTACGACCTTCAGATACGGTCTGGAGACCAGGTCTGAAACAGCATGTCTGGGAGAAACACCATGAACGCTCCGGCAAATATCAAATCTTCACCGGCAGGTGGCGGAAAGTTTGACTGGCAGGACCCGTTCCGCCTGCGCGATCAGCTGAACGAAGACGAGCAGCTGATCCAGGATACGGCGCGCGCCTATGCCCAGGACAAGCTTCAACCGCGTGTCATCGACGCGTACCGGGAAGAAAGAACTGACCGGGAGATTTTCAACGAGATGGGGGAACTCGGTCTGCTTGGTCTCACCTTGCCCGAAGATTACGGCTGTGCAGATGCCTCCTACGTGGCCTATGGGGTCGTCGCGCGCGAAATTGAACGTGTCGATTCCGGTTACCGTTCCATGATGAGCGTGCAGTCCTCTCTGGTCATGTACCCGATCTACGCCTACGGCTCCGAGGAGCAGCGCCAGAAATATCTTCCGAAACTTGCCAGCGGTGAATTTGTCGGCTGTTTTGGCCTGACCGAACCAGATGCAGGGTCTGATCCTGCCGGCATGCGCACGCGTGCTGAGAAAATCGATGGTGGCTACAGGCTCACCGGATCGAAAATGTGGATTTCAAACTCCCCGATCGCCGATGTCTTTGTCGTCTGGGCAAAATCTGGCGCTCATGACGGCGCAATCCGTGGTTTTGTGCTGGATAAGGGCATGAAGGGCCTGACAGCGCCGAAGATTGGCGGAAAACTGTCGCTTCGCGCTTCGATCACCGGCGAGATCGTTATGGACGGTGTCGAAGTTGGTGAAGATGCTCTGTTGCCCAATGTTTCTGGCCTCAAAGGCCCGTTTGGCTGTCTCAATCGGGCTCGCTTCGGCATTGCCTGGGGCGCCATGGGCGCAGCGGAGGATTGCTGGATGCGTTCACGCCAGTATGGCCTCGACCGGGAGCAGTTTGGCCGCCCGCTAGCACAGACGCAATTGTTTCAAAAGAAGCTGGCCGACATGCAGACGGAAATCACACTTGGGCTGCAGGCAGCCCTGCGTGTAGGTCAGTTGTTTGACGCAGGTGAAGTTGCGCCGGAAATGATTTCGCTGATCAAGCGCAACAATTGCGGTAAAGCGCTCGATATCGCCCGTCAGGCGCGCGACATGCACGGCGGCAATGGCATTCAGGAAGAATACCACGTGATGCGACATTCCCAGAACCTGGAGACGGTCAACACCTATGAAGGAACGCATGACGTTCACGCCCTGATCCTCGGGCGCGCCCAGACCGATTTGCAGGCGTTTTTCTAAAGCGTTCTAGGGTCAGGAGTTCGGGAGTCTTCATGACGGGTCAGACTGCAGATGTCGTCATCGTCGGGGGAGCCGTTATCGGCTCTTCGCTCGCGTATCATCTTGCGCAACGGGAGGATTTTTCGGGCCGGGTTGTCGTCATCGAAGCTGACCCGGCTTACGAAATCTGCGCGTCCGCCCGTTCCGCAGCCTCAATCCGGCAACAGTTTTCCAGTGCGATCAACATCGACATCTCTCTTTATGGAATTCAGTTCCTCAGGGAAATCGGCGCCACGCTGGCCGTTGGTGAAGACCGGCCCGCGATCGACCTGAATGAGGGTGGTTATCTGTTCCTGGCGACTCCGGACAAGTCTCACATTCTTCAGGAAAACCACAGGCTCCAGCAAGAGCTTGGCGCGGATATTGGCTTTTTTGATCAGCCTGGACTATCGGAGAAATTTCCCTGGTTGAATGTGTCCGACCTTGCTGCAGGGTGTCACGGACTGTCAGGCGAAGGCTGGTTTGACGGCTATGGCCTGATGCAGGCCTTCAGGAAAAAGGCACGCTCGCTTGGTGTGGCGTATCTTGCTGCCAAAGCCGAATTGACGAGAAACAAGACCAACGGCTGGGAAGTGAAACTCTCTACGGGCGAATTGCTGTCCACGCCGATTGTCGTGAATTGTGCCGGTGCCTCGGGTGGCGCGGACATCTGCAAGCAGGTTGGGCTTGATGTTCCGATTGCCCCCAAAAAGCGTTGTGTTTTTACTTTCGATTGCCGCGACGAACTTGAGAATTTTCCGCTGCTGATTGATCCGACAGGCACTTACGTGCGCCCGGAAGGAACTGGTTACATATGTGGGTCGGCACCACCACCGGACCTGGATCCCGACTGCACGGACTTTGAAGTTGACTATTCATTGTTCGAAGAACACATCTGGCCAACGCTTGCAGCAAGAATTCCAGCTTTTGAAGCAATCAAGCCGGGCCCTGCCTGGGCAGGTACCTATGACATGAACCTATTCGATCACAATGCCTTTGTCGGCGGAGTTCGGGAGCTTGACGGCTTTTATCTGGCACTTGGTTTTTCAGGCCATGGACTACAGCAATCCCCTGCGGTTGGCAGAGGCCTTGCCGAGTTGATCGCAACCGGTACCTATCAGACGCTGGACCTGTCGCCACTGTCGATTGAAAGACTGTCGACCGGAACACCTCTGATCGAGAAAAACGTCGTTTGAGCGATTGCCCTGTAATTACTCGGCGACCATAAGAGGCGGTGTTTCACCGTCCTCAGGAACTTTCTTATGCGCCGATTGGTCAGCTGAAGGTTCGGGGTCTTCTTGCCCGGTTTCGGAGGCCTCGACAGACGGAGCTTCTTCAGTGGATCCTTCCACAGGAACCTCGTCCTGGTCGTCATCCCCTGCGGTTTGATTTTCCAGACTTTCCTCTGCCGCGTCTTCCGCAACTGTTTCGGGTTCCAGAATTTCCTCAACGATCTCTTGAGCGTCAGCCTCTTCAGGAAGTTCGATGGCTTCGACTGGTTTTTGCGTGCCCGTCCAGTCGATAATCCGGGACAGGCTATCGGTCAGGACAGTTTTCAACCGTGCAACACGGGTCTTGTCGGGTTCGAAAGGTGGCGATTCATGTCTTAGATAAGACCGCTGTGCCATGAGGACGGTCAAAGCGTGCACACCCTGCTCAGGCCGGCCGTATGTCCGGGTAATGAAGCCACCTGTGACCTGTTCATCAATGCCAACGGTGTAGCCCGGCTGTCCCTTGAAAGACCCGACAATCAGATTGCGCAGATCAGGATCGCATGATTGCCCATCAACACTTCCTATGCTTACCAACGGCAGACCCTTGCCGGTGACACCCTGAATGTTTGACCGCATCGACTGACAGTCGAGCAAGACAACTATTCCATGCAGGCGCAAAAGCCGATCAATTTGCTGACGTAGCCGAAAGTGGAATGGATCGAAAAACAGGAGGGCGCGTTGTTCTGTTTCGATCGGTCCGGGTCGTTCTCCTTCCCGGTAGATAGGCTTTCCGTCCAGCGTAGTCGCCGGACAAGGCGTGGTGGATGGATCCAGACCATTCCCTGTTTCGGCTTCGCTGTTTCTGTCCAGGTCGATTACATAGCGTGATGTGGTCGACCGGAGAACGGTTGCCTCCAACTCATCATGAAGATCGAAGACCTGTTCCAGCTTCCAGGACAAATCGGCCTGCAGACGCCCGGTCGCATTGAATTGGCCAAGCACAACATTAGGCACTTCCGTACCGCTATGAGGCAAGCACAGAATGAGTGGGCTTTTTCCTTCTTCGACCAAGATCATGATGCGATGGCTAACCGTCGGTAAGTAACCGCACCAGCTTGAAGAATTTACTTAACGGAAACAAGACTCATTCGTTGCTGTTGCCTTTTAAATATAGAAGCCAAAAATCCAACGATAGTCATTTTATCTATATTTATCATATGCTTGAGTTAAAAAAGATAGATCAGAATTTCGATAACGTCATAGCGAAATCAGCTAAACTATGTATATTCCCAAATTTCATCTTGCAACTCTGGATTGTTCACACCGGCCGTCAAACAGCAAATAAACTCTCTCTTGACGGCGGTGTGTATTAAGGCAATTTTCAACAATGCACTCCTTCCGGTCAGCTTGCCTTGGCCACACAAATCACCTTCGGCTTCGCACTTCGAATAAGGATATCGCCATGTCACTCCGCAATGGCAAAGAGTTTTTGATGATCCCCGGTCCAACCAATGTACCGGAGGAGGTGTTGCGGGCCATGCATCGGCCAGCAGTCGATATTTACGAAGGCCCCCTGCTTGAAACGACGGACTATTGCATGGCCGGTCTCAAGCGGTTGTTCCAGACCGAAGGCAAAACCTATATCTACGCTGCGAACGGTCACGGAGCGTGGGACGCAGCGATTTGCAATACGTTGAACCGAGGTGACAAGATCCTCGTTCTTGAATCGGGACGATTTGCGCTTGGCTGGGGCGAAGCAGCAGCGACTGCAGGACTGAATGTCGAGATCCTGCCGGGGGATCAGGATAAGGGTGTCGATCCGGTAAAGCTGGAAGAACGGCTGAGACAGGACAGCACGCATGAGATAGCCGCAATTCTTGTCGTCCAGGTCGATACTGCTTCTGGTGTCTGGAACGACATTGCCGCACTCCGGCGCACCATTGATGCCGCAGGGCATCCGGCGCTCTACATGGTCGACACCATAGCGTCGCTGGGCTGCATGCCTTTTGAAATGGACGCCTGGGGCGTTGATGTTGCCCTCACCGGATCTCAGAAGGGGCTGATGTGCCCACCTGGCCTTTCCTTTGTCGCCGCTGGCCCCAAGGCCGACTGCGCACACAAGACCGCCGACCTTCGAACCAATTATACCGACTGGACATTCCGGCAAGGCACTGAGCATTACCAAAAATACTGCGGAACACCACCCGAACATCTTTTGTTCGGGTTTCGCAAGTCGCTGGAACTTCTATTTGGCGAGGGCCTTGAGCAAGTCTGGCAGCGTCACGCGCTTCTTGGGGAGGCCACACGGCGTGCGGTTGAGACATGGTCCAGCGAAGGTGCCGTGCAATTCAACATCAGCGACCCGAGCGCTCGATCAAACAGTGTCACCGTGGTGCGCTTTGAGGAAGGCGATGCGGCGGCGTTGCGCGATTTCACCAAGCAGACTTGTGGCGTCACTGTTGGCGGAACTATTGGCGAGCTTTCAGGAAAAGGTATCCGGATCGCACACATGGGTCACGTGAATGCTGTCATGCTTCTAGGTACGCTGTCAGCGGTTGAGCTTGGCTTCAAGAAACTGGGCATTCCACACGGAGCTGGCGGTGTCCAAGGCGCAATCGACTATCTGGCGGAAGCGCTCTGAACTGAGCTCATAACTCCGGGTTTGTTCTAGAGTTTCTTTTCAAGGCGCTCACAGATCGTTTTCAGCACCTCAATACGTGCGTGCCGCTTGTCTTCTGAGGAAACCAGCGTCCAGGGTGCATATTTGGTTGAAGTTCGGTCGATCATGTCTCCGGCGGCAACGGCATACTGGTCCCATTTCAGGCGGTTGCGCCAGTCGTCATCAGTGATCTTGTGCTGCTTGTAGGCTGTTTCCTCACGCGCCTTGAAACGGCGCAGTTGCTCTTCTTCCGAGATTGCCAGCCAGAACTTGCAGACAATGTAACCGAAGTCGGTGAGTTCCTGCTCGAATTCGTTGATTTCGTTATAGGCTCTCAGCCAGTCCTCATGTCCGGCGAATCCCTCAACGCGTTCAACAAGCACACGTTCGTACCAGGACCGGTCGAAAATCGCGATGTGCCCTTTGCGGGGAACACGTCGCCAGAAGCGCCACAGATAAGGCCGTGCCTTTTCTTCGTCGGTTGGCGCTGAAATGGGGTGGACCTTGTAAACTCGCGGATCGAGCGGTCGAATTACCCGGCGGATGGCGCCGCCCTTACCGGCAGCATCATTGCCTTGAAATACCAGCAGGACGCCTGTTTTTGACATGGACTTCTGATCCGAGAGATCCGAGAGCTTCTTCTGATATTTGTCCCGGCGTTCCTCGTATTCATCTTTTTCAATCTTGGCGCTCAGATCAATCGTGTCTACGGCGGTCTCGCGCTGAAGACCACCGATCACGGGCGGCGCAGAAATTGCCTGTGCTTCGCCATCCTTCAGTTTCAGGGACATGGCACCAGCAACCGTTTGTGCCAGTGCCGCATCCCTGTACTCTGGATCCTGTGACGGGATCACAAACCACGGAGCGTATCCCTTGCTGGTTTCCAAGATCAGCTTTTCACCGGTTTCGCTTGCCTTTTTGTGGTTTTTCAAAGCTGCCCAGTCCGCCAGCACGTGACGCGCTGCATTCTTTTTCTTGATCTTCGCCAGCCGTTCTTCCTGCACGTCCTTGGGCAGGACGAACCAGAATTTCAGGATCAACACGTCCTCGTTGGCAAGCATCTCTTCAAACTTGCGAATACGGGAAAGTGCCTTCTCGAAGGCATTGTCATCGATCTTTTCATAAATACGGTCGCGCAAGATCGATTGGTACCAACTGCCGAAGACTATTGCCGTTTCACCTTTTTCCGGAAGGTCCCGCCAGTAGCGCCACAAAGGAGGGCGCAGGCGCGCTTCGTCCATCGGTTCACCGTAGGCATTGCAGACGAGATGACGGGCGTCCATCCAACCATAAAGGCGTGCGACAGCCTCGCCCTTCCCCGCCCCATCCAAACCATCAACCAATATCAAGGTTGAAAAGGGCTTATTCTCGATGACCGGCAGTTGAGCCGACAACAGAGCTTCCCGGAGTTCCGGTTCCAGCTTCTTGAATGTTTTCTTGTCCATTTTTTGTGGCAAACGGGCGGATTCAAACATCAAAAGCCTCAATGAAATGAAGTTCTGTGAGCATCTTGAAACACCTCAGTGAAAAAGGCCATGTCTCAAGTCAATGTTCACGAATGACCAGAGAAACTGATTTTTCGCTGTTGGATGACGGCAAGCACCCTTATATGGAGCAGTAATCAATTGATCCGGAAAGCCTTAGCGACCGGATTTGGGCCTTGAGTTTAATTTTTTGGTAAACCCGACGCACGTCCGTGACCGATTTTATTGATCCCATTTTGACCTTCATCGCGGATAATCCTTCGCTTGCAGGCCTGATTTGTTTTCTTGCCGCCATGGGCGAAGCCCTGTTCATTATTGGCTTGTTTGTCCCAACCACGGTTGTTCTTGTGGGTGCCGGCACGCTTGTCGGGCTCGGTAAACTCGATCCGGTCCCGCTGTTTTTCTGGACGACGCTTGGCGCAACGGTGGGTGACGCGATCTCCTATTGGATCGGCTACACGTTCAAGGACAAGATCAAAAGCCTTTGGCCGATCAGCAAATATGCCCACATCATCGAGAGCGGTGAGGAATTTTTCAAACACCACGGTGGCAAGAGTGTATTCATCGGGCGTTTTGTTCCTGGTGTGAAATCGGTTGTTCCCGGGATCGCCGGGATGGCAGGGATGAACTTCTCCCGTTTCTCAATCGTCAATGTCACCTCAGCCTTTGCCTGGACGATCGTGCATATAGGGCCCGGTATCATCGCCGGTTCCGCGCTCGGGGCCATTGGTCAGATCAGCGGTCGTCTGGCGCTCGTTTTGGGCGCATTGCTGCTGGTTATCTTTCTGATCGTCTTGTTAGGGCGATGGTTGATACTGATCATTCTGCCACTCTTCCCCAACACGCACGCAGCCATTGTCGGCTGGTTCGACAGGCGTGATGATCGTGTCTCGCAATGGATCGCGCGGAACTTCGACCCCGCGCATCCGCGATCAGCTGGCATGCTCGCATCGGCGTTACTTTTGCTGATATCCGTTCCTGCTTTTTTCTGGCTGATGGGAGAGGTCGCACCGGGTGAACCGATGGTGCGTGCGGATATTGCGATCCTGAACCTCTTTGACAGTCTTCGTACGCCGATTGGCGACAAGATCATGGTCTTCATGACATCGCTCGGGGATGGCCTTGTAGTCGCCGGTGTAACTATTGGCGTTGCTGCCTATCTTTTCGCGAGAAAGGCCTGGCGCCGGGGTATTGGATTTGTCATAGCAATGGCCGGAACGGCAATGTTCGTTCCCCTCTTCAAACTGCTCCTGCACCGCTCGCGGCCGATGGAACTATATGCAGGTGCAGACGCCTACAGCTTCCCGAGCGGGCATGCGACGCTGAACACCGTATTGTTCGGCATTTGTGCTGTTCTCATTGCACATGATCTCAGCCGTTGGGCAAAAGCCAGCATCTTCACGGTCTTTGCGACCTACGTGATCACCATCGGCTTTTCCAGGATCTATCTCGGCGCTCACTGGATGTCGGACGTACTGGCTGGATTGTTCTTCGGCACAGCCATGGTTGCCGCCTTCGCATTCGTGTTCGGCCCAATCCACAACGAGAAAATCGGTCGAACGACTTTGGCAGCCATTGTTTTGGTTACGCTTTCCGTTTTCGGAGGCTGGCATCTTTCAACAAGCTTTGACAAGGCGCTCCTCACATACCAGCCGCGCACCAACACTGAAATTCTCACTGCGACAGGCTGGCGGGAAAGTGGCTGGCAGGGTTTGCCAGCCCATAGAGTGGAGCTCAATGGCGACAGGGAGGAGCCTCTGGTCATTCAGTACTCAGGTTCTTTGAACAGGTTCGCCGAATTTGCAGAAAAAGATGGTTGGCGACGCCCGCCGAAATGGTCTTTGACATCGGCAGGTGGTTTTGTGGAAGGAAAGACGCCACCCGATTCCCTACCTATCCTGCCGCGCAGCCAGAATGGACGCCAGCCGGAGCTGGTGCTGATCAGAAAGGACCCGGACGAAGACAAGAGCGGCCGCTGGGTCCTGCGTCTGTGGCCGAGTCGATACGAAATCTTGCAAGGTGGCAGCTTGCACGCGCTTTATCTCGGCAGCGTCGTTCACGAAGATATCCTGCGTCCCATGGGTGAGTTTTCAGGTCCCAAAACAGATCGTGACGTTCCAGGCGTCGCAGACAACCCGGCACTGCTGGTTCCGGGCGCAGTGACGCGCACCCGGCTTGGCGGTACGAAAATCGTCCTGGGACTAGCCCCCGGGACAGGCCCAGAGGCTAGTAGGACTGATAAGCCAGAGGCCAGCTCTCAGGCTCGGTAGCGTTGCCGTCACAGTCGATTTTCTCGCGATATTCAAGAAGCTCCAGCTCCAGAACCTCGCCTGGGCCATCGGTTAGGCGAAAAACCTGATAGACGCCGCAGTCTCCGGCTCCACGACCGAATGCGGTGGTTCTAATCAACCCTTTCGGACCAAGAACGTCTGCATTCATTGCCCCATAATTCTGATTGCCTTCCAGGCCCGGAGGATTTGGCAGTGTCAGCAGTTCACCCCAGTCTTGCGGAGGGTTCTGGGTAACGGCGAAAACGCCAGACGCCTGATATGCCCCTGAAAAACAGGGAAGTTGCCAAAGTAAATAGTTTTCGTTGATGACATAATTTGCGCCGGCCCATGGCGCATATCCACCAACGTCGCAGTCATCGGAGGCATAATCCTGCATCAGTTGGATAAGTGCATAGGGGACTTCGGAACTGTCGTTCAGATAGTTCTCCTTGCCAATTGGAATACCGGCAGGAAGACCACCTGAGACACCCGAACCGGAAGATCCCGAACCGGCGACAGCGGTGTTTTCCGCCGAACAACCGCTAACCCCCTTTGCGTTGGCAACAAATGGAACTTTTCCTTTTTGAAAAACAGTCAGGTCAGCTTTGCCAATAACAAATTCACCAGCTTGCAGATTCACGTCCTCAAGCTCGATATGTACGCGGACTTTTCTGTCTTCAGAAGCATAGAGGTAATGTGAGGCTAGCCCGTCAATCGGCTCTCCACCTTGAACCAATTCATAAAGGGAATAGACCTTTTTGCCGATCTTGAGCCGCGCAGGCCCAGGCAGCCCGTCATCCCCGATATTTGAATGCAATAGATATGCATAGCGGTCGATATCCGGATTCCGATTATGCTGCCATATCGAAAAGCGGCATTTAGCAATTCCCTGTTCAATATCCTGTTTTCCGAAGAGCTTGAGTGCGACCTCAACATCTTCATCCTCTGCAAATGCCGTGTGCGCAACGCCAAGACCCAGCGTTAGTGAAACAGCCGACCAAAAAACTCTCGTGAAAACGTTCATACCGCCCCCCTCAAAATCGATTTTCAGGAGAGTGGGACATTTTCAAATGCAAGACCAGTGCGATCTTTCTAAAATCTGATCGATCGGTTGCCGAGGTTTTAGCTTGAATAGGAGCCATTAGTTTCATATATTCGAATATAAGAACTCAAAGGTTGATCATGACAGACTTCACACCCCTTCTCAGCTTTACCGGTGGGACATTAATTGGTCTTGCCGCAGTTGCCCTGATGGCCGTCCACGGACGGGTTGCCGGTATCAGCGGAATTTTTGCCGGAGCCTTGACCACCAAATTTGATCAGGAGTGGGCATGGCGAGCCGCGTTTCTGGCCGGCATGGTGGCAAGCCCGCTCGTACTGCTCGCAGTGACGGGTCAACTTCCCGAAATCTCCGTGCCCTCCTCTCCGGCGCTCCTGGTCGTTGGCGGCTTTTTGACAGGCGTTGGCGTGACATTCGGTTCGGGCTGCACAAGCGGTCACGGCGTTTGTGGGATATCCCGGCTTTCCGTGCGCTCAATCATGGCAACCATCACCTTCATGGCAACAGCCGTCATGACCGTATTTGTTGTTCGTCACGTTCTGGGAGGGTGATCAGATGCGTATTGTTCTTGCTTTTGGTTTCGGTCTCATTTTTGGTTGCGGCATCCTGATCTCTGGAATGGGGAACCCGGCCAAAGTCCTGAATTTCTTTGATCTTGCAGGAACCTGGGACCCCAGTCTCGCGTTCGTCATGGGCGGTGCACTCACAGTCACCGCAATCGGCTACCATTTGATTTTCCGAATGAAGCAGCCGCTTCAAGCCTCCTCGTTCCGTCTACCGACAAGACAGGAACTTGATGCAAAATTGCTCGGTGGATCGGCGGTCTTTGGTGTTGGCTGGGGGCTGAGCGGTTTTTGCCCGGGTGGCCTCATTCCGGTTCTTGGTATTGGAATGATGGAGCCCTTGCTGACAGCTATATCCATTGCCGCAGGAATTCTTGTGGCCAGAACAGTGATCCGATTGAACTATGGCGATCGCCCGGCGAAAGCCTGATAGGAATGCTCACTGGCCACTCAATTCGGAGACAATAATGACCAGCTCAAACTACCCGGTCGACATGTCCGTCAAACCGGAAGTGAAGGCCTTTTTTGACCCTGCGACAAACACCATCAGCTATGTTGTCAAAGACCCTTCCTCCAAGACTTGCATCGTTGTCGACAGCGTCATGGACATCGATTACGCCGCTGGCCGTATCACCTATGACCATGCCGATGAAATCATCGCCTATATCCAAGACAATGATCTCAAGCTGGAATGGCTCATCGAGACACACGTGCATGCGGACCACTTGTCAGCAGCCCCCTATATTCAACAGAAGCTCGGCGGGAAACTGGGGATTGGTGACAAGATTACCGTCATTCAGGAGACTTTCGGAAAGATATTCAACGAAGGTACCGAGTTTCAGCGCGATGGCAGCCAGTTCGACAAGCTGTTCCAGGATGGGGACATCTATCAGATCGGTCGTATGACGGCATTTGCCATATACACCCCCGGTCACACACCGGCCTGCATGGTGCATGTGATAGGTGACGCCGCCTTTGTCGGCGATACATTGTTCATGCCCGACGGCGGCTCTGCACGCGCTGATTTTCCGGGTGGTGATGCCTCAACCCTTTTTGATTCCATCCAAAAAGTACTCGCGCTGCCGGACGAAATGCGCCTTTTCATGTGCCACGACTATGGACCCAACGGCCGCGACATTCAGTGGGAGACCACCGTTGGTTCGGAAAAAAAGCACAACATCCACGTTGGCAATGGCAAGACCAGGGAAGAGTTCGTCAAGTTCCGCACAGAGCGCGACGCGAAACTGGATATGCCGAAGCTTATCGTTCCGTCGCTTCAAGTGAATATGAGAGCAGGACGACTGCCTCCAGCCGACGATAGCGGGAAGACCTTCCTCAAAGTGCCGGTAAACGAGCTTTGAAAAGTACGGCAAAGATCATAGTTGCGCTTCAAGCCGACTTATCCAACGGACCAACTTTATGAACCTCTTTAAGCGCTATCTTCCAGTCCTCGACTGGGGGAAGCGGTACGACAGGAAAACGGCAACGAGTGATCTTGTTGCCGCTGTTGTCGTGACCATCATGTTGATCCCGCAATCGCTTGCTTACGCGCTTCTTGCCGGATTGCCGCCGGAAGTCGGGCTTTATGCCTCCATTCTTCCCCTCGTTGCCTATGCTGTTTTCGGCACCAGCAGAGCTCTGGCCGTCGGTCCTGTTGCCGTGGTTTCTCTGATGACAGCATCTGCTGTTGGCGAACTTGCACAGCAGGGAACACCGGAATATCTCGGCGCGGCAATTGTTCTGGCTTTTCTTTCCGGCTTGATGCTCATCGCAATGGGCCTATTTCGTCTGGGATTTCTGGCCAATCTGCTAAGCCATCCGGTAATCTCCGGTTTCATCACTGCCTCGGGTCTTCTGATTGCATCCAGTCAGCTCAAACATGTTCTTGGCGTTCCCGCCAGTGGTCACACCCTCTACGAGATCCTGCTGTCTTTGACTGACCACCTCGACCAGGTGAACTGGATCACACTTGGCATTGGCACCCTGACAACGGCCTTCCTGTTCTGGGTTCGCAAGGATCTAAAAAAACGCCTCCTCGGGTTCGGTCTGCAGCCCTTTTTCGCTGATGTACTCACAAAAGCCGGACCAGTTGCCGCTGTCGCAACCACAACACTGCTCTCGGCTGCGTTCGCTCTGGGTGAAAGGGGAGTTCGTCTTGTCGGCGACATTCCCTCGGGTCTGCCGATGCCACAACTTCCGGGGTTTGACAGTCAGCTCTGGATGGCACTCGCCGGCCCAGCGCTCCTTATCTCGGTTATTGGCTTCGTTGAATCTGTCTCGGTGGCACAAACGCTGGCTGCGAAAAAACGTCAGCGTATTGATCCTGATCAGGAGCTGATCGGGCTTGGTGCTTCGAATGTCGCCTCGGCTATTTCCGGCGGCTACCCGGTAACCGGCGGTTTCGCCCGCTCCGTGGTCAATTTCGATGCAGGCGCCGCAACACCTGCAGCCGGTGCATTTACTGCGGTCGGCATCGCTTTTGCCACGCTGTTCCTGACACCGCTTCTGACGTTTCTGCCTCAGGCAACACTTGCCGCGACGATCATCGTGGCGGTGCTTTCTTTGGTTGATGTTGGAGCCATAAAACGCACCTACGCTTATTCGAAAAGTGACTTTACGGCGATGGCCGCGACCATTCTGGTGACGCTGTTCCTAGGTGTAGAAATAGGCGTTGTGACTGGTGTGTCACTCTCTATCGCGCTTTATCTCTACCGCAACAGCCGCCCGCATATGGCAATCGTCGGCGTGGTTCCAGGCACTGAACACTTCCGAAATGTCGAACGGCACAAGGTCGTGACCGGAGACTGCGTTCTCACCCTGAGAGTCGATGAAAGCCTGTTCTTTGCCAACTCGCGTTTTCTGGAGGACAAAATCTACGCACTGGTGGCCGAGCGCCCGGAGATTGAACATGTTGTGCTGATGTGCCCAGCGGTAAACGAGATTGATGCGAGCGCGCTGGAGAGCCTGGAGGAAATCAATCATCGACTGTCTGATTCAGGTGTCTCCTTCCACCTTTCCGAAGTGAAAGGACCCGTGATGGACAGATTGAAGAAAACCGACTTCCTGGATCATCTGACCGGCCAGGTATTTCTTAGCCAATATGAGGCCTTGTGCACACTCGATCCGTTGACCGCACATATTTCTGAATCCCGGACGCCCAAAAAAGTTGCAAAGTCAAACGTCTGGGTCGGTCCAGAGATCTGAGGATATCGAAAAGTCTGACGGCGCGGGCCGGATCAATTGCTTTCAACAGCCTGTAGAATCGGGATGATCCTCTCACAAAAGCGGAAGTGCACCGGAGGACGTTCACCTTCCTGCACCATCAAACCCTTTGTGCCGCGCGGTTGAACGGTGACCAGCTCAATTGCTTCACCACCGTCCGTCAATAGGCAGTTCAAGGCAGCGCGCTGAGTATTGCGGTCGCCTTTTTCGGCGCCGTAGACCTGACAGATCCGGCTGGATGTTTCGTAAAGGCCTCGATAGATTGCAAGCGCTGTTCCCGGGGCGGCCCGGTCAATTCTGGGCGCCGGGCAATTGCTCAGGTCACGCACCCAGATCCCCTGCGCAAATTTTGCAAACCGCAAGTCGAGCGTTTTGCCTTGGAGCAACGGCGCTGACCTTGGGACCACGACCTTGAGGTCTCCCTTACCCGCTTGCGCCGTCCCGCCTGCAGCAACAAGCAGCACGATCAACAACAACCCTTTCCCTAGCAGCTTCAGCCGCATCAGCCCCTCCCGGATTGACTGCTTCACTCTTGAATATGCAATCTTTCGCCTAGAACACGCAATTTGCAGCCGAAGGTCAACTTCTACGTTAGTACCGCTTGCATTTTTCGAACAAAAGTGGAACAAAAATGCAATGAACCACGAGGAACAGCACGCTGGTGGCAGGATAGAACTCGGCGATCCCTTGAAGGATGGACGTCAGTCCGAAACAGCTCTCAAGGTTTGGCGGGGAGCAGCACGCTTACTTCGCCAACGCGATTTTGCCTGCCTGCCAGAAGTCACGCTTGCATCTGCGCGTAGAGCCGATCTCCTGGCGCTAGGCCCTAAACACGAGCTTTGGATCGTTGAAGTCAAATCTTCGATTGCGGATCTGAGGGCCGACAACAAGTGGCCCGATTACCGGATCCATTGTGACCGTTTGTATTTCGCGACACATCCAGATGTGCCGGTTGAAATATTTCCCGAAGATGCCGGGCTGATCATCTCTGACGGCTTCGGTGCGGAAGTCCTGCGTGAAGCGCCGGAACACAAGATAGCGGCAGCCACACGAAAATCGGTCACGCTGAGATTTGCGCGGCACGCTGCAAATCGGTTGCATGATCTTTCTGATCCTGATGGCAAACGCTTTTACCAGGGTCTTTGAAACGCGCTCAGACCCAAATGTTTAGGTCCAAAAAAAGGGCCGCGAACAAGTCCGCGGCCAGTAAACCAGAAACCTAAAAAGTCGGCCTGGTTGGGAGATGAATTCAGGCAAACAGGTTGACCAGGCTTTCCAGGTATTCCTGTCTTCCAGACTTCGGCTGTGGCTCCAGATCACTTTTGTGAACCCGACCGGCCAACGCCTCAAGCGAGGACCCGCCTTTGAGAATGTCGGCATTCTCCGGCTTTGACCAACCCGCATAGCGATCGTCAACGAAGCCCTTCATGCGGCCGTCTTCGATCATCTCGGCTGCGACCTTGAGACCACGTGCAATAGCGTCGGCAGAACCAACATGGGCCTGGATCAGATCGACCGGGTCCAGTGATTGACGGCGCAATTTAGCGTCGAAGTTCGTGCCACCGCTTGTGAAACCGCCAGCTGCCAGAATCTCGTAGTAGGCGAGCGCCAGTTCCGGCACGTTCATGCCGAAGTGGTCGGTATCCCAACCGCACTGATAGTCGTTGCGGTTCATGTCGACCGAGCCGAAGATACCAAGCGAGCGCGCCATGTGCAGTTCGTGCTCGAAGGAATGGCCAGCCAGGATCGCGTGACCCTGCTCGATATTCATCTGGACTTCGTTTTCCAGACCATAAGCCTTCAGAAAGCCGTAGACCGTCGCAACATCAAAATCATACTGATGCTTGCTGGGTTCCTGTGGCTTCGGCTCGATAAGGATCGCACCCTTGAAGCCGATCTTATGCTTGTACTCGACGACCATATTCAGGAAGCGCCCGAACTGATCCAGCTCTTGCTTGATGTTTGTGTTGAGCAGGGTTTCATAGCCTTCACGACCACCCCAAAGAACATAGTTCTCACCTTTCAGGCGGTAGGTGACGTCCATGGCGTTTTTCACCTGAGCAGCAGCATATGCAAAAACGTCAGGATCAGGGTTGGTGGCCGCGCCGCTCATGAAGCGACGGTTGGAGAACATGTTGGCCGTGCCCCAGAGCAGCTTGATACCGGTGTCGGCCATCTTCTTTTCAAAGATGTCGGCAATCGCATTCACATTGGCATTGCTTTCCGCAAGCGTCTTGCCTTCCGGTGCAACATCACGATCGTGGAATGTGAAAAACGGCATGCCCAGGATCTGGAACATCTCGAAGGCAACATCTGCCTTGAGTTTTGCCTGCTCCATCGGATCGCCGCCGGCTGCCATCCAGGTCCGATTGAAAGTCTCACCGCCAAATGGATCAGAGCCCGGCCAGCAGAAGCTGTGCCAATAACAGACCGCCAGGCGCAGGTGATCTTCCATCCGCTTACCCAGGACAACTTCGTCCTTGTTGTAGTGGCGGTACGTCAATGGATCGCGGCTATCGGGTCCAGTGAATTGGATCGGCTGCAGATCGCCGAAAAATCCAGTGCTCATAACAAATTCTCCTTAGAAACCGGCCTGCTTGAGCGCCGGGTAAAGTTTGCGCCAGCGGCCATAGGCTTCGGCATAGGGTTCAGTCAGGGACGGGACAGGGTCAATGCTGGCTTTCAAGGCCGGCTTTCCAAAAATCCCGTCCGTTGTTCCAAGGGCTGCCGCCTGACCAAGGCGGGCAGCACCCAGAGAAGCTCCAAAATCACCATCGACCGGCACGTCCACCGGTACGTTCAGGACACTGGCAATAATTTCCAACCAGGTCTGCGACCGCGAACCGCCACCAACGGCGAGAACACGGTCAATTTTTGTGCCCGCTACGCTCAACGCTTCCAGACAATCCTTCAGCGCAAAGGCAACTCCGTCGAGCACCGCATGTGTCAGAACCGCGTCATCCGTTTCGTGGGAGATCCCGAAGAAACCGGCCCGGATGTCGACATCATTGTGCGGCGTACGTTCACCACCGAGGTAGGGCACGAAGGAGACCGGCGAAGGAGCGGAGATGCCCCGCACTTCCGTAGTCAGATCCCCCGGCAACTTTTTCAACGTTCTGGCAAGCCAGTTCAGACTGTCGGTTGCAGACAGGATCACACCCATCTGGTGCCAAGTGTCGGGAACAGCGTGGCAAAACGCGTGAACCGCGCTCTCAACGTTGGGTGAGAACTTGTCATTGGTGACAAACAGAACCCCGGAAGTTCCAAGCGACACGAACGCAGAACCCGGATCAACTGCACCAACGCCGCAAGCAGAGGCGGCATTGTCGCCTCCTCCACCAGCAACAACAGGAGGTGCGTCAAACCCCCAACGCGCACAAAGGTCTTTTTTCAGCGTTCCGGAGCTCTCGGATCCCTCAACAAGACGCGGCATGTGCTCACGTGTCAGGCCTGTTGCCGCCAGGAGCTCATCGCTCCAGTCCCGTTTGGCCACATCAAGCCAAAGCGTACCGGCACAGTCGGACATGTCGCCTACATATTCACCCGTCAGCTTGAAGCGAACGTAGTCCTTCGGCAGTAAAACCATAGCGGTTTTGGCGAAGATCTCAGGCTCGTTTTCCCGAACCCACTGCAATTTTGGAGCCGTGAAACCGGGCATCACGCGATTACCACCAAGCTTCAAAAACTTGGACTCGGCGGCCTCCAGATCGGCGCACTGCTTGCCCGACCGCCCATCGTTCCAAAGGATGCAAGGACGCAAAGGTTTCCCAGCTGCATCCAACAACGTCGCACCGTGCATGTGTCCGGAAAGACCAATTCCCTTGACAGCGGCCAGCGCCCCGGGTGCCTGGCTCCTGAGCGCGTCCAGAACACTTTCGCAGGCAGTCCACCAACTATCGGGATCCTGCTCAGACCAGCCAGAATGCGGGCGCTCGACGGTCAGCTCCGCTGTTGCGGAGGCGATCAGGGACTGATCTTCACCGAGCAGAATGGCTTTGACTGAACTCGTGCCGATATCGAGACCGATATACATGAGGTGCGTTCCTCAAAAAGCTTCAAAAAAGATGCCAAGCCCCATTACAAAGGTCTCGGCGCGATGCCTGTCTGGTCGGAATACGCTTTTAGACGTTGTCCGAATTGCAGTATCCCGCGGGTAAAATACCCGCGGGAATGCTTGATTTAGCCCACGACTGTGTCGTCGACAAGAGCGCCGGGACCCGGTGTCGCACCAGGAGGGCACTTTCCGAGGATGATCATGCCAAGCACGTCATCATCGGTCACATCTGTGGTTTTCGCGCTGCCGACCAACTGACCGTTTTTCATCACTGCCAGCCGATCACACAGCTGGAACACGTCATGAATGTCGTGACTGATCAGGAATATCCCAAGGCCCTGCTTCTTGAGCTCCTGGATCAACTCCGCCACCATTTGCGTTTCATGGACACCCAACGCTGCGGTCGGCTCATCCATGATGAGGATCTTGGCGTTGAAGTAGACCGCCCGCGCAATGGCAACGGACTGACGCTGCCCACCTGACAAGGCTTTTACCGGCGCGTTGAACTTCTTGAAGTTCGGGTTGAGCCGGCCCATGATCTTGCGGGTTTCCGCTTCCATGCGGTCGTCATCGACAAATCCAAGCGGCGAAGTCAATTCACGGCCAAGGAACAGGTTGGATGCAGCATCAAGATTATCTGCCAAAGCCAGTGTCTGGTAGATCGTCTCGATATTCTGCACACGCGCGTCCCGCGGCGAATGGATATGAACTTCGTCGCCATTGATGCGGATTTCTCCGCTATCGGCCTTGTAAGCTCCGGACAGGAGCTTGATCAAGGTCGATTTACCGGCTCCATTATGGCCAAGCAAACCAACAACTTCGCCAGGATAAAGATCAACAGTCACGTGATCTACGGCGTGCACCCCACCAAAGGCGATGCACATGTCTTTCATTTCAACGAGAGGCGTTGCCATCACTTAGTCTCCCGTACGTTTGCGATAGATAATGTCAACCAGAACGGCGAGCACGAGTACTGTGCCGACCACCATGTTCTGAAGCGGAGCGTCAACGCCAACCATGGCCATGCCAGACTGCAGGGACTGCATGATCAAGGCCCCAAGAATGGCGCCGTAGATGGTTCCGATACCACCAGCGAGAGCAGTTCCGCCGATCACAGCGGCAGCAATCACCCGCAGTTCATCAAGGGTTCCGATATCGTTGGTCGAAAAACCGAGACGGGCGGCGGCAACCGCACCTGCCAAGGCAGCCAATCCACCCATGAGCGCAAAGACCTTCACGGTCAGGAAACGGGTATTGATACCTGAGAGCTCTGCTGCGTCCGGGTTTCCACCAGTAGCAAAGATGTATCGTCCCAGCCTTGTGCGGCGTGCGACAACAGTCATCACAACTGTAATTATGATCAGGAGCAGCACGGAATACGGAATTCCATATCCCATCGTCAGACCTTCCGGCAGTGTTTCACCACTGGCTGCGAAAATCCGTTTGAGACGGGCTGTCGGGATATCATAGGCGTTCAGGATGGCCACAAATCCGAGAATGGCAACGGTGGTAACGACCCCCATTGTCACTTCAGCCCAGACCGGCTTGACCGGGAAGCCATGCGACGCTTTCCGGCGACGGGAGGCAATTTGCAACCAAAGCGTTGCTGCAACTGCAAGGAACCCGAAGATCCAGGAAGCCGTTTCCCCCATGGTGCCACCGATGCCACCAATCATGGTGAAGGTGTCATCGAGCGGCCCGATTGTCTGACCGGATGTGATGAACCACGCAACGTTGCGCCAAACCAGCAAACCACCAAGGGTTACGATGAACGCAGGAATGCTGAGATACCCGATCATCCAGCCCTGGAAAGCACCAATCAACACGCCAGCTGCGATACCGGCAATAATTGCGATGATCCAGATTGCCGGGTGACCAAGACCCAGAATGGGTGGCAATATATCTGTTTGTACAACCGCCATGATGGCCGCGACAGTTGCCAGCAGGGAGCCAACCGACAGATCGATGTGCCGGGTGACAATGACGAACACCATGCCGGTCGCCATGATGGCGACAGAAACGGTCTGGATCGTCAGGTTGAAAATGTTGCGCGGTGTTAGGAAACGACCGTCCGTGAACACATTGAACACCAGACACAGGACGATAAACGCCCCGATCATGCCCAAGAGACGTGTATCCAGCTGCAACGCGGCAAAAAGATTTCGTGCTGCCGGGTTTTTCGACCCAGGCAGAGCGGTATCTGACATTGAGGTTACTCCTGCTTGGAGACCATTACGCTTTCGCATCGGGTGGCCTATCCCGGGGGCCGCAATTCGCAGCTGACCCTTCATTAAGGCCCCGGTTAAACTATAACCGGGGCCGCGCTTAAAGCGTACTGCTATTAGTTACAAGGAGCCGGGCCGCCGGAAACACCCTGGCAAAGATCTGCCTTGGAGATCCAGCCAGCGTCAACAACAGCACTGAGGTTGTCCTTGGTGATCGGCATCGGAGCCAGGAATCTGGCAGTCAGCTCGGTACCGGACGGAGATGTCCATTCATTGGCACCGTCTACTTCACCAAGTTCAGCACCACCAGCAAGAGCAACAGCGATTTCACCGGCAGCCTTGCCGAGTTCACGTGCATCTTTCCAGACGGAAACTGTCTGGGTGCCCTTGGCAACGCGGTTCAGCGCAGCATGATCGCCATCCTGACCGGAAACCGGAATGCCGTCCATGCCCTGAGCCGTCAGCGCTGCAACAACACCACCTGCGGTGCCGTCGTTGGATGCCACAACTGCGTCGACCTTGTTGTCGTTGGCAGTCAGGATCTGTTCCATGTTGCGCTGAGCGTTCGCAGGCAGCCAGCCATCGGTGTAAGCTTCACCAACGATCTTGATGTCGCCAGCGTCAACAGCTGCCTGAATGACTTCCTGCTGACCACCGCGGAGGAAATCCGCATTCGGGTCGGTCGGAGAGCCCTTGATCATGACGTAGTTGCCCTTCGGCGCAGCAGCCAGCACTTCAGCAGCCTGCATGCGACCGACTTCGACGTTATCGAATGTCAGGTAGAATGCACGCGGATCTTCGATCAAGCGGTCGTAGCCAACTACCGGGATGCCTTCATCGGCAGCAGCCTGAACAGCTGGGCCAATGGCCTGAGCGTCCTGAGCCAGGATGATCAGTGCAGTGGCGCCTTGCGCAATGAGTGCCTCAACGTCTGAAAGCTGCTTGGCAGAAGAAGACTGCGCATCAGACGAGATGTATTTTGCGCCGGCTGCATCCAAAGCACCCTTGATGGCTGCTTCATCAGTTTTCCAGCGCTCTTCCTGAAAGTTGGACCAGCTCACGCCGACAACAATGTCTTCTGCCTGGACGGCGGTAATAGCAGTTGCGGATAGCAGAGCACCTGCCAGCAAAGTGGTAATTTTACGCATCGCGATGTTTCCTCCAGTTGACACAACCCCCTCCAGGGAGCTGCGCCGAAAATGCGTTTATGTCGCAAGCGCCGTTGGGGCGCCTTAATTAGGACAGCCTTGTTGTTATTTATTTTTGTGTCCGAAAAAAATGTTGCAGGAAAGCGTCGCTCCTGTCAACATGGTTTTGCAAAACTCTGCCCCGTGAGACCAAAAAATCTTAAAAGAGGGCGGAGAACCGGGAAAAACCCGGACGGAGGAAACACCTTGGGAAGAGCTGAGCGAACATGACACGCAAGGCAGACCGGGATCAGATACGTCGGCAAAACCGAAGTATCATTTTACAGGCCCTGCGCCGGAACGGTCCGATGGCACGGATCGATCTCGGCCAGATGACACGGTTAAGCCCGGCAACCGTAACGGCCATTACATCCGACCTTCTGGACCAGGGGTTGATCCTCAGTCTGGAAAGCGAGGAACCGAAAGCCCCCCTGGCGCGCGGTCGTCCGCGCACCCTGCTGATACTCAATCCGGACGCGGTATTCACAATCGGCGTTCGGCTGTCGGTCAACAATATCGACATGTCGCTGGTCAATTTTGCCGGTGAGGTCACGAAAGACAAGCGGGTAAAATTCGACAGCGCTGCCGCAGATGCCGACAGTTTTCCGAAAGATCTTGTCGAGGCCATTCACGCGTTCCTGGAAGAGGCCGGTGTCAGCGCGACGCGGGTGCGGGAAATCGGCGTAGCTGCGCAGGGCGTCGTGGAGACGGAAACAGGCCTGGTCGCCTGGAGCCCCGCCTTTGCCGGCAGGAAAATTCCGATTGTCGAACCGCTGCAGTCCGCGTTTAGCGCTGAATGTTATATCTCTAATGATACCAATATGATAACCGAAGCGCTGCACTGGTCAGACCCCAATCGCTACAGTGGAACTTTTGCCGTCATCATGCTTGATTACGGTGTCGGAATGGGGCTCTATCTCAACAACCAGCTGTTCTCCGGCGCCAGTGGAACAGCAGCCGAATTCGGGCATGCCAATCACATTCCTGGCGGTGCATTATGCAGATGCGGCAAGAACGGATGTCTGGAAGCCTATCTTTCCGATTATGCTCTGGTTCGTGCCGCCACGCATTTACCGGAAAACACTGACCCGATCTCCATTAATGCCGGCGTAAGGGGGCTTGCAAGGCTCATCGAACTGGCAAGTTCCGGCGACGAAGACGCGCGTAACGCATTTCACGAAGCCGGACGTGTTCTGGGATACGGTGTTGCGCGTGTGATTGCCATGATCGACCCGAAGCGACTTGTGCTCACTGGTGCAGCAATGCGTGCATTTTCTTTTATGGAAAAGGGCATGTGGGAGGGTTTGGAAGAAGCGCTCGTTGAGGACTTGCGCAATAATTTTGCGCTCGACGTGATGCCATGGAACGAAGACTTCATCCGTAGCGGCCTGATCGCCCAATCCATGGAACGCCTGGACAAGGATTTTCTTGGCAAGGCCTCTCGCTCCACAAATCTCTCTGGACGGCCCGACAGCAAGGAAGTGCCTGCATGATACGTAATTTTTGCAGGGCAACGCTCGCATTAACTTTGGGACTGGCCCTATCGCAGATCTCACATGCAGACCCTGATCTGCCGCCCTGGAGCGAAAAAGCAATTCAGGAAGACGTGGACATTGAAGCGCTCGCGGCTTCCGGTCAGGATCCGATCGCTGTTCTGCAGCCGCTTGGAGAACGCTTGTTTTCCGCCAAGTTCACCACATTGGACGGTGCGGGAAGGCCGGACGCAACTGGTGCCATTGTGCCAACAAAGGTGCGCCGTCAATCCCATCTGACTTTTCAGCGTCTGGCCGGGTTGGACGCCAATGCCTGTGCTTCCTGCCACAACGAGCCGGTTGCGGGCGGTTCAGGGGCGTTCACTGCCAACGTGTTTGTTTCTGAAGGATTTACCAGCGCGGATTTCGACACGATCGACCCTCAGTTTTCCAACGAACGCAACACCAACGCGATCCAGGGCGCTGGTCTTATCGAGCTGCTCGCACGGGAAATGACATCCGAATTGCGCAAACAGCGAAAAAATGTACTTGCAAAGGCAAGAGCCAACGGGCGTCCAGAACAGATCGCGCTGGAAACAAAAGGCGTTTCCTTCGGTTCATTGACCGCGTACCCGGACGGGACGCTGGAAGTCTCTGAACTGGATGGTATCGATGATGACCTGACACTGCGTCCCTTCAGTCAGAAAGGCGTCTTTCCCTCACTCCGCCAGTTCACTGTCAATGCGATGAATGCGCACCACGGCATTCAATCCACCGAAAGATTTGGTTCAAAATGGACCGGAACCGACGATTTCGACGCTGACGGACATACCACAGAAATGACGCCGGGCCAGATTTCGGCGCTTGTTGCCTGGCAAGCAACATTGCCCGCCCCGACCCGCAAGGAAAACCTGCCCGATATCTGGCAACAAGCTGCCCAGAAGGGTGAAGAACTCTTTGGGGAAATCGACTGCAGCTCATGCCATATTCCCGCTTTGCCGCTGGAGAGCCTGGTCTTTTACGATCCGGGGCCCTTCGACACGGCCGGTACTTTGCGCCAAAGCGATGTCGAAACACCACTGGCGCTCGACCTGTCCACCCTGGACTGGGTCAAATCCCTGCCACGCGACGATCAAGGGCGCGTTCTGGTTCCGCTGTTTGGTGATTTGAAACGCCACAAGATCGCCGACGCTGCCAACGACACCTTCGGGAACGAGCTCCTGGCACAGCGATTTGTAGCGCGGGATGTGTTCATCACGTCTGAGCTTTGGGGAATCGGCAGCACGGCGCCGTACGGGCACAGGGGTGACCTTACCACGCTGAACGAAGTGATCCTGGCCCATGGAGGCGATGCCACGGAAAGCCGGAAAGCCTATTCAAAGCTTGCTGAGCCTGACCGCCAATCCATTATTGCCTTCCTCCGCAGCCTGGAGATCGCCAAATGAACAAACTCAGCTTTACGATTTCAGGCGCTTTTTTAGCTGTCGGCATGGCGGCAAATTCAGCCCAGGCAGACGAAACAGCTCGGAGTGGATCGCTTGCACCTGTTCCCGCCTTCGTCGAAGAAGCCCTGTCAGCCGGGATTGACCATACCTACGATGGTGCGTGGGAGTTCTTCGTTGGTGGCGGTACAGCGATATTCGACTGTAACGGTGACCGGCGCCCCGATCTATTCGTCGCAGGCGGAATAAATCAGGCTCAACTTTTTCAAAATGTGAGCCCAACCGGAGGCGCGCTTAAATTCACCGCGGTTGATACCGGCCTTGGAGCAAAGCAATCCGGTAAAGTGCTGGGTGCCTATCCGCTGGATTTCAACAATGACGACATTTTGGATCTCGTTGTGTTGCGCCTGGGTGAAAATCTGCTTCTTGAAGGACAGGGCGCGTGCAAATTCGAAGTTTCCAATCGCAGCCTGGGTTTTGATGGTGGACGAGAGTGGACAACCGCATTCTCTGCCATTTTCGAACCCGATCTGGACTACCCCACTCTCGCATTCGGCAACTACGTTGACAGATCAAAGCCCGGTGCGCCTTGGGGCACCTGTCACGACAATTTCCTTTTCCGGCCTAAAGCTGGCGAAAACAACCATGTCACCTATCCGGATGCCACCCGTCTGTCGCCGGGATACTGCACACTGTCGATCCTGTTCACGGACTGGAATCGCTCAGGCGAGCCGGCGCTGAGAGTTTCCAATGATCGCCACTATTATCGTGGCGGCGAAGAACAGCTTTGGGCTGTCCCGCCGGGCCGTCCGCCGCGACCTTATCGCAAGGCTGACGGCTGGCAGCACCTAAAAATCTGGGGCATGGGCATTGCATCCATTGATCTGGATGTCGACGGCTTCCCTGAATATGCACTCACCAGTATGGGTGACACGAAACTGCAAAAGCTGGACGGAGAATCGGATGAAACCGTTCCGGTCTACCAGGATATCGCCTTTGACCTCGGCGTCACGGCGCATCGCCCCTATTCAGGTGAAGACCTGAAACCCTCCACTGGCTGGCATTCCGAGTTTCAGGACGTTAACAACGACGGTCTTTGGGACCTGTTCATTGCAAAGGGCAATGTAGAGGCCATGCCGGATTTCGCCGATATTGACCCCGACAACCTGCTGCTGGGCCAGTGGAACGGAAAATTTGCTGAGGTCGGAGACAAGGCAGGAATCGGAACGGACCGCAGGGGACGTGGTGCTGGCCTTGCCGATTTCAACGCTGACGGACTGCTGGACCTGGTTGTGGTCAACCGGGCGGCACCCGTCAGTCTTTTCCGGAATCTGGGGTCAGGAACGTCTGAACAGTCCAAACCTCTCGGCAACTGGCTGGCAGTCGATATTCGTCAACCTGGCAAGGCAAACAGCCGTGCCGTCGGGGCCAAAATCAGCGTCAAGACAGGCAATCGGACCGTTGTCAAAGATATTCAGGTCGGCGCCGGTCATGCTTCTGGCCAAATGGGCTTTGTCCATTTTGGGCTTGGCGTCGCAGAACGGGCAAATGTGCGAATCAAATGGCCGGACGGCGACTGGAGCCACGGCTACCGAGTGTTCGCCAATGGCCATGTCATCATCGAACGCGGAGTCGAAAAAGCGCGGCTCTGGTACCCTGAATGAAGGTCGATTGAGAGCTGCCCTTAATACGGAGAAATCTCTCCAGCCGAAATATCGCGTTTGTGATCCTGCAGCTCGCAATGGCCACTTATCGTTACTTATGGCCCTGTCCAATCTGTCGATATTCTCGCGCTTTACACGCTTTACCTTGTAAACTCAGCTGTTTGGCAGCCTGATTTACAGCCGACTGATTAATTAATCAGAGCGCTTTTTTGGGCCTAAGCAGTTGGGTTTTCAGCAACTTTATTTCTGATTATTTCCCTCAAGTTTACAATTGTTCTAAAAAAAATTTGACTAACTGTTCAAATTTTCTTCCAATAGACAAACGAGCTTCCTCGATAAACGAAGGAGGCCACCATGAAATTGATCGCCAACCTTCCGGAGATCTCAATGACCCAGACCAAAGCAAGTCCGGATATTGCCACCGGGCGCTTGCCTGAAGACGCGTACGCAGAGAACTTCAGCGACCTCCATCCACTGCTTGAGCCCCATGAAGCTCGAGTTGAGGCCGATCGCTGCTATTTCTGCTATGACGCACCTTGCATGCAGGCATGCCCGACTAGCATCGATATCCCACAATTCATTCGCCAGATCTCGACCGACAATTCATCAGGGGCTGCCAAAACAATCTTTGAGCAAAACATCCTTGGCGGAATGTGCGCTCGTGTCTGCCCGACTGAGACACTTTGTGAAGAAGTGTGTGTTCGTGAAGTTGCAGAAGGCAAACCGGTAAAAATCGGCGAACTTCAAAGGTATGCAACCGATCACTACATGGAAGAAAACGACGCCACGCCGTTTGTGCGTGGTGCGGCCACCGGCAAAAAAATTGCGGTTGTCGGCGCAGGCCCTGCGGGGCTCTCCTGCGCCCATCGACTGGCTGTTCATGGCCATGACGTGAGCTTGTTTGACGCAAGAGAAAAGGCTGGCGGCCTGAATGAATACGGCATCGCCTCCTACAAGTCTGTCGATAATTTTGCTGCCCGTGAAGTTGAGTTCATTCTCTCGATTGGTGGCATCGATATGAAAACGGGCTCCCGGCTTGGCGACAACCTGGACCTGAGCGAGCTGCGCTCAACCTACGATGCTGTGTTCCTGAGCATTGGTCTTGGCGGCGTTAATTCGCTTGGCCTTGATGGTGAAGACAAGGAAGGGTCGATCGACGCAGTGGACTACATTGCCGACCTGCGCCAGGCCGAGAACCTTTCAAAACTTCCGGTGGGTCGTCGGATCGTCGTCATTGGCGGTGGGATGACAGCTGTCGATATCGCAGTCCAAACGAAACTGCTCGGTGCAGAAGATGTTACGATTGCTTACCGCCGTGATCAGGATCGAATGAACGCGTCCGACTTTGAACAACACCTTGCGCAGACCAGCGGGGTCCAAATCATGACCTGGGCGCAGCCGAAAGCGTTGGTGGCGACAAACGGAGCAATCTCCGCAATTGAACTGGAACGGACCGAGGAGCAGAATGGCGCCCTGACCGGAACTGGTGAAATCGTGACGCTTCAGGCTGACATGGTGTTCAAGGCCGTTGGCCAGACGCTTGTCCAGACAGATCTGGGCGGTGCATTGACACTTGAGAAGGGCCGCATTGTGGTTGACGCGGACCGCAAGACCAGCCTTGCCGATGTATGGGCCGGTGGCGATTGCGTGCTCGGCGGCGAAGACCTCACGGTTGCTGCCGTTGAAGACGGAAAGATTGCCGCTGAAAGCATCAACGCCGCCTTGAGCGCCTGAGCGCTCGGTGTCACGGAATTGAGGGAGAGCCACAATGGCTGACTTGAGCACAAACTTCGTCGGCATCAAATCGCCGAACCCGTTCTGGCTGGCATCTGCGCCACCCACGGACAAGGAATACAACGTGGTCCGCGCCTTCAAGGCCGGTTGGGGCGGTGTTGTCTGGAAAACCCTTGGCGAAGACCCGGCCGTGGTCAACGTCAATGGACCGCGCTATGGCGCTATTCACGGCAAGGACCGGCAACTGATTGGGCTTAACAACATCGAGCTGATCACGGATCGCCCCCTAGAGGTAAATCTGCGCGAAATCAAACAGGTGAAACGCGATTGGCCTGACCGCGCACTGGTCGTCTCTCTGATGGTGCCGTGTGAGGAACAGAGCTGGATCGATATACTCAAGCGGGTGGAAGAGACAGAAGCGGACGGCGTCGAGCTGAATTTCGGTTGCCCGCATGGCATGAGCGAACGCGGCATGGGCGCTGCTGTCGGTCAGGTCCCGGAATATATCGAGATGGTCACCCGCTGGGTGAAACAACACTCACGCATGCCATGCATCGTCAAGCTGACACCCAACATCACGGATGTTCGCAAGCCTGCGCAAGCGGCCAAGGCGGGCGGCGCCGATGCGGTTTCGCTCATCAACACCATTAATTCGATCATGGGTGTAGATCTCGACGTCCTGTCCCCATCGCCTGTCGTTGACGGGAAAGGCGCGCACGGTGGATATTGTGGGCCGGCCGTCAAGCCGATTGCGCTCAACATGGTTGCCGAAATTGCCCGTGACCCGGCCACGCACGGTTTGCCGATTTCCGGTATCGGCGGCGTAACCACCTGGCGCGACGCGGCAGAATTCATGGCGCTTGGTTCAGGATCAGTTCAGGTCTGTACCGCCGCCATGACTTACGGCTTCAAAGTAGTTGAGGATATGATTGATGGCCTCAGCGACTGGATGGATAAAAAGGGTTATACGTCTGTCGATCAATTCATCGGTAGTGCGGTGCCAAACGTCTCTGACTGGCAGTACCTCAACCTGAATTACATCGCAAAAGCAAAGATCGACCAGGATCTGTGCATCCAGTGTGGTCGTTGCCATATTGCCTGTGAGGACACCTCTCACCAGGCGATCACGAACATCGTGGATGGAGAACGCAAGTTCGAGGTGATCGACGAAGAGTGCGTCGGCTGTAACTTGTGTGTCAACGTCTGCCCGGTGGAAGATTGTATTACTCTGGAGCCAATGGCCGCAGGGAGCATCGATCCACGTACGAAAAAGGTTGTCGAGAAGGATTACGCCAACTGGACAACCCACCCGAATAACCCAATGGCGGCAAAACAAGCCGCTGAATAATAAAGCAAGCCCGATACCAACTCGCACGCAGACAAACCCACTTTGTCTGCGTGCGTTTTTGTTTGTGCAGTCGGAGATAGGCTTTGCCTTGCCTTCGTCGCGTCTCTAGTCTGCAGTGAGTGTGCTGAAAGGTTAGACTTAAATGACGAGTTCACAGTTGCTTCTGGCAGCATCCATAGGCCTGTGCGCCATAATCGGCATCTGGGGCGTTGCCGATCCCGAAGGCCTGCAAGCCGTTGCAAGCTCGGTGGTCAATCAATATTTCATCAGCCGTGGTTGGTTCGTCATGCTGTCGGTGACGATCATGCTGCTGTTCTGCCTCGGCCTGACGCTGACAAAATTTGGCGATATCCGGCTTGGTGCAGATACTGACCGGCCGGAATATTCAACACCGACCTGGATCGCGATGTTGTTCGCGGCCGGTATGGGGGTCGGCCTCTTGTTCTGGGCCGTCGCCGAGCCTCTGACACATTTTCATTTCGCCAAGGAGTTTCTGCCTGACCCCATCGCAGCGGAACAGGCTCTACTGGCCGCCAACTTCAACTGGGGCATCCACGCCTGGGCGATTTACGGCACCACTGCTTTGGCGATTGCCTATTTCAGCTATCGCCGCGGCACCCCGATGATGGTGAGCGCACCGCTGAAAAACCTTTTCCCCGGCGAAGCCTGGGCCAATATCATCGGCTGGTTCTCCGACTTCATGGCGATCGCCGCAATTGCAATCGGAGTCGCCGGGTCCGTCGCCATGGGCGTGTTTCAGGTTGCCGACGGGGTAACCGTGCTGCTGGGTAACGAGGAGACCACCTCGTGGCTGATCGGCATTGTGTTTGTCCTGATGATTGCAGCCTATATCCCGCCGCTCCTTGTCGACCTCGGCGCCGGGATGGCGAAACTATCCAACATCGCAATGGCACTGGCGATCCTTCTTGTGGTCTATACGATTGTCCTGGGACCGTCCGAGTTTTTGATGAATTCTATCATCAGCGGGATCGGTAGCTACGTCGCGGTCGTCATTCCTCGCGGACTAGTGACTTTCACCTTCTTTGGTGACGAAGCCAGCAAATGGTTTCGGGACTGGACACTCACCTACATGGTCTGGTGGATCGCCTGGGGTCCTTTTGTCGGTGTCTTCGTCGCGCGTATCTCCAAGGGGCGGACCATCCGTGAATTCGTTCTTGGTGTACTCATCGGACCAACGCTATTCTCGACTATCTGGTTCGGCGCATTTGGCGGCATCGGCATTTTCGATGCCCTCAACGGCAACGGCGATTTGCTGGCGCTCACACAGACCAATGTGGAGCGCATGACATTTGCTTTGCTTGACAGGTTGCCGCTGTCAACACTGACGACGTTGGCCACAGTTCTGGCGGCGTTTCTTTTCATCGTCACCAGCGTAGTCAGTGCAGCCTTCGTGCTGGGAACCTTCTCGACGGGTGGCGATCCCAATCCAAGCGTAAAAATCCGGGTGATCTGGGGCGGCCTTCTTGGCGTTCTCGGCGCGGCGATGATCCTCTCCGGATCGATGACGGCAGTCAGAACCCTGATTGCGCTCGGCGCGCTGCCTTTTGTCTTCATCACGGTAATGCTGCTGGCGTGTCTTGTGCGGGCGCTTCTTCAAGACAGCAAAAAGGAAGTTTCCCATGCTGATCGGTGATCCAGTTGATACCATATTGAACCTGATCACTTTCGCCTTCATCGGCGCGATGATCTGGCTGATCCTCCGCAAGGAGCCGGGCGACAATAAATGATCGGCTATTCAGGGTCCAAAAAACGATAGCTCCGGCCTTGTGAGCATGAGCCAAACGATGGCGAGAACTGCAAGGAAGGCCGGAAACCCGCTGATAAACCAGATTCGGTAGAGCTGATGATAGGCATCGGGTAGTGCTGTGCCTGCCTGCGCCGCTTCCCTTGCCAATCGGCGCATCTTGATCTGGATCCGGACAACAGGTAGCCAGAAGATCCCGACAATCACGTAAAGACACAACGAAAGAAAAATCCAGCCATCCAGAAGCGGCCATCCAACTTCTTGCGCCAGGAAATAACCGGTTATCGGCTGAAGAATGGCCGCCGTTGCTGTGAAGACCGTGTCGGCCAACACCACAATGCCCGCGACATGTGCGATCAGGACCGGGTCTTGTGATCGGTTGGACATCACCATGAAAAAGGCAATGCCTGCGCCCGTCCCCAGCAGAACACACGCGCCGATTACATGAGCGAACCGCAGAAATTCGTAGAGCATCAGTGCTCCTCCAGGAGCAGTGCTACCATTGCGGCCAAAACGATAGCCGGGAACACTTTCACCAATGGACCGAGCGGATCAATCCAGAGATTTGGCGTCAACAGCGTCCCGCCAAGGAGATAAGTGATTGATACCGCGATCATGCCCAGACATGCCCAACGCGTCCAACGGCGCCACAACACAGTTACGCCAAGCAGAATATCTGCGACCGCCCCCAAGGCGACAAACACAATTGCGATACCAGGAGTGACGTTATTCGCTGTCAACTCGTTCGTGGCAACGTCAAACGACAAAAAACCAATTATCCCGGACAAGATCCAAAACAGAGACAAGCAGCCGATTGCCAACGGCATCAACAGATACAGTCTTGCAAAGCTGCGCTCCTGAGAGGTCGCCGCCATCTTGTTTAATGTCTCTTGCAACGGCTTGAACGGAATGCCGCCACGCCGTCTCCATTCCTCCGGGGCACCGGAAATTCCATTTTCAAGCGACAGGAGCGCATTCGTTCTCAGCGGCGACCGCCATCCGAGCCTTCCCAAAATATCTGCACTTTTGCCGAACAGATTGACCGCCCAGCCCGGCACCGCAACTCGCTTGCGCCACTTCGGAAACCCCAACCAGGCACGGACGCTCTGAGTCAAAGCGGAAAAAGACTGGCTTCCGTCCTCCGTCAGATCTGCAACAAAGCGGCTGCCGAGCTCGCCACTTGCCACTTGGGCGACCGCGTTGGCGAGGTCGTCGACATGGATTGTCTGCACATGGGCGTTTGGGAAGACATTTGCCTCAGCCAATGGCAGAGCTGCGGCTGCGCGGAGCAGTGCAGTGCCACCATAGGCCTGAGCTCCGAGAACAAGCACAGGCCGCAAGATGACCCACTCGATACCTGAGGACTGTATTTTCAGATCGCCTTTGGCCTTTGTTCGGAAAAACTCGGTCGGAGCGTCTTCAGAGACACCTGCGGCTGAAATCTGGATGAACCTTGTTCTGGATCCATCCAGCGCGTCAACAATCCTGGTCACCGCGGTCTCGTGGATCGCAACCAGATTGTCTCTCGCACCGTCTTGCAGCGCACCGGACGCATTCACCACGACATCCGCATCACCCAGGATGTCTTGCCAGTCTTCCACGGCGGTCGCGGTGATATCCCTGATGATCCAAACCAGATCCGGGAATGTCCGCTGCGCAGTTTCGCTGTTCCTGCCAACACCGCATACAGAAAATCCCTGATCCTGCAATGCACTGACGCAGGCAGCTCCGATGAATCCATATGCTCCGAGGACAACCGCTTTTTTCATCTGCAAAACCTTTTGCTTGAAGGTGCAGTTGCGCAAGATAGCTTATTGATTTGAAAAAGGCCGCCTGAGTAGGCGGCCTTGTCGTTGATTGTTGTGAAACCCGAACGGCCTTTAGAGCTTATCGGTTACGACAGTGGAAGTAGCACCTTCCGGGAATTTTGTGATGACCGGCGTGGAACCACCGCTCAAGAGCGACTTCACAGTGCGCTCATAAGCTTCCATGTCGAGCTTGCCGTCAGAACCGTCAACCAGCTTGTTGATCTCACCAACCATGCGGATCTGGTGTTTTTCGGTTTGTGCCCCGGTAGCATCATTTTCCAGAACAATTTCAGCAGCCTCTTCAGGATGTTCTGCTGAATAGGCCCAACCCTTCATGGATGCTTTGACAAACCTTGCCAGCTTATCAACCATTGCCGGGTCTTCCAGGCTGGAGTCCAGGACATAGAGACCGTCTTCCAGCGTTGAAACACCCTGGTCTTCATACTTGAACACGACCAGATCTTCTGCCGGGATACCCGCGTCGATAACCTGCCAGTATTCGTTGTAGGTCATTGTGGAGATACAATCGGCTTGTTTCTGAAGCAGTGGATCCACATTGAAGCCCTGTTTCAGCACTGTGACACCGCCATCACTGCCGTCTGTCGGAATGCCCAGTTGGCTCATCCAGGACAGGAACGGATACTCGTTGCCAAAGAACCAGACGCCGAGCGTTTTGCCTTTCAGATCCGGCGGGATCGAAATACCCGTATCCTTGCGACACGTCAGCATCATGCCGGATTTTTTGAAAGGTTGCGCAATATTGACGAGCGGAACGCCTTTTTCACGTGAGGCCAGAGCGGAGGGCATCCAGTCGATGACCACGTCAGCACCGCCACCTGCGATAACCTGAGGTGGTGCGATGTCCGGCCCACCTGGCTTGATCGTCACGTCCAGGCCTTCTTCTTCGTAAAAGCCCTTGTCCTTTGCCACATAATATCCAGCAAACTGGCCTTGCGTGACCCACTTGAGCTGAAGTGTCAGTTCGTCCGCAGCTTCTGCGGCACCTGACACCAGGCTTGCTCCTAAAACGGACGCAAGCGCCAGACTTTTCAATGCCTTCATTGCCATTCCCCTACTGGTTATGGGCTCACCTTAAACGGCGGCCCGTCTCTGAAACTCTTAAACCCTTGCTGACCCGAATATTACGCGGTTCCCGAACCGCTTAATCTGGACCTTGGCAATATGGCCGCAGCAAGAACGCCGGGCATTTTGCCTTCTGAACGATCTTCCCTGACCAATTGGTCAAGAAAATTTAGAAAGCTGCCACGTAACTGGCAAGGTTATTTTTTAGCCAGAGCGGTTTACCATCAATATTTTCCTCAAAATTGGCAAAAAGCGAATGAGTTGTGTGCGAATTGGCTGAAGTTCCAGATTGCCTAACACCTCGCAATTCAGTCAATGGTCGAAATATTGGGACTGGGAGAAGCACTACCGGTGAGAGTTTGGCATCGCCACCAGCACGCTGATCACAGTGCTCAACCATGCTGACCCCTGCATTTTGACCCATACCCCCGACCCAATGCGGTTCTGTTGATCGTACTAGGGACCGCAGGCAGGTAGGTCAGAAATCTTGCATGCTCAAATCTAATCTCCATGTCTGGAAGGTCTGTCGATATTCCTTTTGTTGTTTTCCCTGGGAGTGAAAATTGTCCCGCATTATCCTCGCACCCGTTGCTCACAAGATGCTGCGATTGGCGTTTATCGCATTTTTCGGCCTGAAGCCGTTGCTGGCCACGGCCGAGGATTTGGCTTTCTCACAAAAACTAACTGATTCACTTTCAGCAGAAATTTCCGAACAGGGGCTATCGGTCATCGTGGCGGTGTCTTCTGCCCGCCGCCCAAGCTGCCAAGAGGAGTTCGGGACTTTTGCTGAAGATGGGCTCAGCGGCGTAAAGACACTAGTGGACCTCGGATCGATCACAAAGACTGTAACTGCAGCAGCCCTGCTCACACTTGTTGAAAGTGATCAAATCAAACTGTCCACGAGGCTTGATGAGGTGTTCAGAGACATTCCTGCCGACAAGGCGCAGATCACGATCAGGCAACTTCTAACCCACCGGGCCGGTTTTCCAGAATCAATCGGTTCCGATGAGGAAAAAATCGGGAAAGAGGATTATCTTTCAAGACTATTTGCGACACCCTTGCTGTCACAGCCAGACCAAAATTACCGGTACTCCAACGTTGGATATTCGCTTCTTGCCGCCGTTATCGAACAGGTTTCCAATTCGTCTTATGAGACCTACCTGCATTCCGTCGTTCTTGCGCCAAATAACCTAGATCCGATCGGCTACGAACTTGCCTATGACGAAACCCGTTCCGCGATCAGCGGTCGATCCTGGCTTACGCATTTTCAAAAAGCACCAATCGACAAGGCAAGCTGGGGCGGTCTGCCAGTCGGCTGGAATCTTGTCGGTAACGGCGGTGCGGTTGCTTCGCCTGAAAATTTCTCGAATTTTCTGCATGCTCTATTCTCAGGACGGATTGTCAGTCGTGAATTGCTTCATAGCGGATTTCGCGACACGCAAGACGAACCCTCGTCTGAAGACTATGGATTTGGCATGGTCAAGATTTTTGAAGGTGGCAAAACAGTCTTTACCCACAATGGCGGCAATGACCTTTTCTCTGCGGAATGGCGGTTCGTTTTAGAAGACGAAACACTCCTTTTTACCGCTGGACTGGGAGAGGACGCATTTTCTGCGATGAATTCCCTGGTCAATGTGCACGCAAGAGCAGTGTCAATTTGCGCTCTTCAATAGCCTATCACTGAACCGCCGCTTCAAATGACACGTAGGGTAAGTCACACATTGTCTTGTCTGAGGATGGTAGTTTCGCGGAAAACCATGGAAACGCTGTATCTTGGCAGCAGACTGCAAAAACTTCCATCGCAAAATTTACTGATATACTCCCAAAGATCCTGCAACTTCACCAACTAATCTATACAACCCGACATCAACCTATAAGATTAAAATCCATTTTATAAAATATAATCGTAATTTTTATACAATACCTCACCACGAATCCGGCTCTCAATGCATGCATTGTGTGGTTAACTCTGACAAAATAGATTTCAATCTTGTCCTTTTTGCTTCCCTTTTGTCTTCTGATGATATTTTTTATCTGAGCAAATGGAATCTCTATTAATATTACTGTCGTGATTCGCTGGCAGACAGTTGAGTTGGGCGATTTTAGAAATCTGGAGGGAAAGTTGACGGATCAAGTGACAGACCATCACCTGGAGCTCACTTCTCCGCCAAAAATTTCCGAACGTAGCAAACCTGAGATACCTGCCAGCAATTCCCGGCAACCGGCAGGCAGACCACGTGAGAACAGTGCACCGATACGCAGCGACCTCGGTACAATCCTGCTCCACTGGACGCTGGTTATCGCGATATTTGTCAGTTTGCTAACCGGGCTCCGGCTATCGTCAGACGCTGAAGGGTCCTGGTTTGCCAAACTCCTGGAGCCAATTCTGCCCCAGGGCGAAATCTGGACCTGGCATTACGTTTCCGCGATCTTCGTGCTGGCACTTATTTTTGCCTACGCCGCGTATATGTCGCTTGCGCGACTGAAGCGACGCGTTTCATCTAAAAAAATGGTCGTGCTGACGCTCCCGGCGAGCCCGAAACTGCGGGTCGCTGCGGTTAATGTTATTGCTTACTGGATCCTGTTCGCAGCTGTACTCACACTGACCGCGACGGGAACAATGCTCTATCTGGGGCATGGCGGTGTCTGGGTGACAGTTCACTACACCTCGGCTCTGGTTGTTCTGACCTATATCTTTGCGCACGTTGTGCTTCATTACTGGTATGGCGGCCTGGCACAATTGCTTCGCCTGTTCAGGCCTCAATCGCTGCGCCAACTCCCCGGCATGGGCACCTATCCACTAGCAAAAGCCACAGCGCTTGGCGCGGTGATTTTGGCAGGCGCAGTTGCCTTGGATTTTGGCACAAGGGATGCTTTGATTGTTTCCCAGGCGAAAGAATTGCCTGTGCTTGACGGCAATCTCGATGATCCCGTGTGGCAGAATGCCAGGCCGGTTTTTGTCGTGACGCAACAAGGATCAAACCTGAACGGCACGGGCGAATCCACTGTCGAGGTTCGCGCGGTTCAGGTCGGCGACAAGATTGCCTTCGCCTTCCGGTGGACAGATGGCACGCGCTCCTTGAAAAGGCATCCGCTGGTCAAGCGCGCGGACGGTTGGCACATGCTGAACAATCGCGCCGAGATGTCAGACGAGACCGCTTATTACGAAGACAAATTTTCTGTCGCCTTTTCCAGGACCGACGCCTTTGGCGGTGGCGGGTCCACCCATATGGGCCCCAAACCATTAGGCAACAAACCGGCATCGTTCCACGGCCGCGGCCTGCACTACACGACCGATGGCAGCTTGCTTGATGTCTGGCAATGGAAGGCTGCGCGCGGCGGCATGCTGGGCAAGGTCGATGACATGTGGTTCGGAACACCGCTTGAGCCAAACGAGGGCCAGGCCGCAGGCAAAAAACGCTACAGCGCCGGCTATGGTGCAGACGAAGGCAAATCTTTCTACGTCTACAATTACGTTGGATCTCCAGACACCGGGTACAAAGGCACTGTTGGCGTCAAGCGCCTGCCAATTGACCACAAGGCAACAGCCGCACACATGGGAGTGGTTGATCTGTCAGTAGAAGCAAGCGACGCCGAAGGCTCGCAATGGTGGATGTTTGAAGAAGAAAGCGTTCCTTACTCCACTGAAAAAGACGCTGAAATTCCTGTTGGAACTGTCATTCCAGGGGTCCTGATCCAGGGAGAATATTCTGGCAGCCGGGCCGATCTTAGTGGCGGATCAAAATGGAACGAAGGCTATTGGACACTCGAAGTGGTCCGGGACATGGACACAGGACATGACCAGGACCTTGCCATGGAAGACGGGCTTTTCGTCTGGCTATCGGTGTTTGATCACAACCAAACCCGGCACACAAGACACTCCCGCCCCGTCAGACTGACGTTCAACTGATTTCACGCATGCTTCAATAACGGACAAGCCACATGTCAAAGAGCACCTGCACCGTTACAATCAACGGCAAGAAAATTAAGGCCAATGTTGGCGATACGTTGATTGACGCCGGGCTCGGCGGCCGGTTGGTGCTGCCACACGATTGTTGTTCCGGCCAATGTGAAAGCTGCCGCGTGCGCATTCTGGAAGGTCAGGTCGATGATCTTGGCACGCGTGAAAAAAACACCGTTCTTGGCTGTTTGGCCGTACTCGAAGGTGATGCCGAAATATCCTATGACCCCGTCCCGCTCGTGAAAACGACAAAAGGTATCGTGGACAGCATCAGGAAGATCAAGGAGGACTACCTCGAAGTCCGGGTCAAGGTCTTCAAAACAATCCCCTGGCTCCCTGGTCAATACCTGCGCGCGACATTTAGCGGGTTTCCGTCCCGGGACTATAGCCCCACGACGCCGCTCAACCTCGATGCTGAAGAGGGTTATGTCGTCTTCCACATCAAGGTCTATCCAAACAGTATCGTTTCATCAAAACTCGGTTCTGAAATCCGGAAGGGACACAGCGTCAAGCTTCGTGGACCTTTCGGCAACGCCTTTCTGCGGCGACAGCCAGAGCCAATTGTATTGACTTCGACCGGAACCGGATTTGCTCCGATCTGGTCAATTGCAGTTGCTGCAAACAGAGGTCAACCGGGCCGGGAGATAAGGCTTGTCGTTGGATCGAGAACCCGGGACGGACTTTATATGCGCGATGCGGTTCGTTGGCTTCGCAACCAGGGAATACCTGTCACTTTGACGGCGAGCGACGGCGACAATGAAACGGTCATGACGGCCAGGCCTTATGAGCTTTTAGGTAATTTGTCGCCCGACCATATCATTTATTCAGCGGGCGCACCCTCGCATGTGGATGCGACCAGGGAACTTGCTCTGCAAGCCGGAGCAACATTTTATGCTGATCCGTTCTATGTAGCCGAAGACAGCAAAAGCATATTCACGCTAGCCAGTACGCTCATTCGAAAAGTCAAAACCCCGGCCGATACCGCAACAGTCGGATAGCCGCCGGTTTTGTTGGAACTTACCGGGCTGCGGTTGCCACAGCCTTTTGCGAGGTGCCAATCAACTCTTCGGCCTGACCTAGCTGCATGGGGCGACCCAAGAAGTACCCTTGCGCGTCTGTGCAGCCAATTTCGGTCAGCATGTCCAGCAGCTGCTTGGTCTCGACGCCCTCGGCTGTGGTCGTCATCTTGAGATTTCTCGCAAGTTCGATGACAGCCTTAACAATCGAAATGGAATCGCTGGAATAGGCCATTGAACGCACGAAGGACTGATCAATCTTGATCTTGTCGAATGGGAACCGCCTCAGATAACTCAAAGAGGAATACCCTGTTCCGAAATCATCCATCGAGACCTTCACACCCAAACCTTTAGCCTGATGCAGTGCATCGAGAACTTCCTCGGAGTCAGTAAGCAGCACACTTTCGGTTACTTCAAGTTCCAGACGATCAGCTCTCAAACCTGATTTGACGAGTGCATCGATCAGAACCGGACCAAATGCGTGTCCGCGTAGCTGGCGGGGCGACAGGTTTACGGCGATCCTGAGATGTTTGGGCCAACTTGCTGCAATGTGGCACGCCTCCTTGAGCACCCATTCACCAAGCTGAATGATCAGGCCGGTGTCCTCTGCCAGCGGAATAAATTCCCCGGGAGATACCATGCCGCGCGTCGGATGGTTCCAGCGCACCAAGGCCTCGAACCCCGAAATCGAGTGATCTTTCAGCGTGTATTGTGGTTGAAAATGAAGTTCCATTTCCCCATTGGGAACCGCATTGCGCAGATTGGTAATCAGCTCACGGCGATCGTTCACGGCCGTGCCCATGTCAACTTCAAAGAACTTGTAGGTACTGCGACCGTCTTCCTTTGCACGATATAGGGCCAAGTCTGCCTGCTTGAAAAGTTCATCGCCCTTGGTTCCATCGCCCTTTGCAACTGAAATACCAATGCTGACACCAATCACGATCTCATGATCCGCAATCTGGAATGGTTGGGACAGTTGCCAGATAATCGACTGGGCAAGCTCTTCAATTTCCTGCTTGTTTACCGGCAGGTCCGTCAATATCGCGAATTCGTCACCTCCCAACCTAACGACAAGTTCATTGTCGCCGCTGAGCACTTTCAAACGCTCGGCCACCTGACGCAACAACTCATCTCCGATCGGGTGACCAAGAGAATCGTTGACCGTCTTGAATTCATCCAGATCAAGGCAAAGAATTGCAAACTCACTGCCTTCTTCCTTCTGCCGGATAAGCAGCACTTCCATCTGATCCCTGAATTCAATTCTATTGGGAAGCTGGGTCAAGATGTCATGGCGCGCCAGGAATGCCAGCCGGTCACGGGCCTCCTGTCGCTCGGTGATATCTTCGGAAATTGCGACCCAGCCACCGTCGGTCAAAGGTTGATGCGTTGTCAGAATAATACGATCTGCGCCTGTTTTAACCATCTCCGTGCTGTGTGACCCTGCAGAGGCTCTCGGATGCAGGATATGGAGCCCAGGCGCTTCCACCACTTCGGTTTCCAGAACTTCGACATCCAGGAGTGCCGCGATTTCTGCAGTCGACATGCCGGACTTGATCTGGCCTGCTGCCAGTTCGAAAAGTTCCTCGTATCGTTTGTTAGAGACGATTAGGTTTCCGTCTGCGTCAAACATGCACAGCCCGTGCGACATGTTGTTGAGCGCAGCATCAAACAAAACATTCTGCTCACGAAGCTGCGTTTCCTGCGATCTCAACATCGTGTTTTTCTGATGAACGCGGACACGCAGAGCATCGCGCTCCTTTACCGACCTCTGTAGCGACACGACCGAACGGGCAATATCGCCGACTTCGTCATGGCGCTCGGTGCCGACCACTTTGCTTTCATAATCGCCTTCAGCAATTCCCGAGAGCACTTTGGTGATATCGGTCAACGGGCGCGTGATATGCCTGGACAGTAGAAAAGCCACTAACGCAAAGGCAACAAGCGCCAAAAATCCAATAATCCCCAGCCCTTGAAGCAGTTTTGCTTCTTCTTCGCTGCCGATCCTGGTAAGTTCATTCTGGGTTTCTGTCAGCGCTTCAATGGGAAGAGCTGCGCACACCGTTATCAACGAAACGGGTGCACCGCACTCAATAAACCGCTCGCCATCAGACGTTATATTTGAGGCATCATGTGAGCGGTGTAGCTGGGATTGGTGGCCATCGAAGTTCGCTCTGGAAACAACCTTGTCTTCATAGACAATCGCTAGTTCCAGGTCTTCAATTTTAGCCAAATCGACCAATATGGGTTCCTGGTCACGCAACCAGCGTTGCGTCAAAAGTCCACCGACGACATAGCCAAATTCGTCGAAAACAGGAACAAAAGATACCTGCGATATAGCGTTGCCTTTGTTCCCCGGAACAAACGTCCCTGTTTCTTCTAAAGACAGGATGCTCGAGTACGATAGATGTTCACCAGGGAAACTCTCGTTCAGTATTTTTCGGATGTCTTTGTAAAAGCTGAAACTTCTGATCTTGGCACCGAGGGTCACAAGGTCCGCATCATACGACGATGCGCCAATGACGCGTGCGGCTTCATCCAGCACCACAATGCCGTCCACATCAGCTTCGATAGCCGCCGGGCTCAGCAATTCGGATATGGCAACATTGTTGCGGGAAACCAGTGCGTTCAGTGTGTCAGATCGTTCCGCAATCGCGTTGACGCGCCGAAGCCTGTCCTCAAATAGAAACTCCAGACGCGTTCCCGCCAACCTGACATCAGCGGTCAATGTCTCCAGTAACCGGGATTTCGATAACGCGAGGAGCTCTCTCTCCTGGCGGGCCATGCTGACATCAAGCTGATAGGCAACCAGGCCAATCAAACCGGCAAACGCACATAGCGCTGTAAAAACAGCGCCATATGTGTACTTCCAAAAAAGGGAGGATTGCCGGATCATGTTAAAATTGCCGCATCAGTTCTTGAGCGGCACTCCACCGTAATTTTTTATCAATTCGTGCGCCTGGTTAGATTGGCTGAAATCGATGAACGCCTCCATTTGCTCGTCCATTGTGCCGTCCTTGTAGATCAGGGCCAACGTTACGGCGCTTGGATATTTTTCGTCTGTTGGATGAGCACCATCGATCTTGAGTATGGAAAGTCCGTTTTCCAACGGGCGCGAGTAAGGTCCGAAGGCAATGGCACCTTCCACCTGACGGGCGGTCGCAATTGCGTCCTGGGTTGTGACCGCCGTCTTTGATCGAGGAGACAGCGTAAGGTCTTTCCAGCCAGGCATGGAATCTCGAAGCACCTGCAAGGTGCTATCAGCATCCTCACGCCGTACAAGCCGGACTCGCATGTCTGGTCCGCCCAATTCAGACCAGTTCGATATAGCGCCAGAATAAAGTTTCACCAAATCTTCGCTCGTGATCGAAACCAGGCCAGTGGACGGATGTGTAAAGATTGCGCTGGGGATTTTTGCGATCGGCAAATAGACGAGACCATGCTCGACTTCGCTGTCTTTAAGGGGGCGCGCTACTCGTCCGAGTCGCTCAGCGCCGGAACTGACTGCCGCAATGCCCCCACCAGAGCCGATGCTGGGTGGGATTGAAAGGTCGATATCGGGATATTGTTTGGAAAATCCCCGACCCATTTCCTTGAGCATTTCAAGGCCGTCGCCAGTTCCAACAACCTTGAGCCCTGACTGCGCTGTTACCGCGGGAATTTGTGAACACATAACGCAGAAAGACAACGCAAAAACAAAAGCCAAATTCCGCATCTAAACCACCAAATATTTGAGATATATACGAAATACCCTCTTCAAGTTAATCAAAGGCTAAAATACTGGGAGAAATTACGATAAACATGTATAAATTTGTTGGACATCAAATAGAGTCGAGATAATTCCCAACTATTCCTGCCACAGTGCATCGAAAAAAATGCCTAGGCGGGAAAATATTGCCTACAGCATTTATGAAGTGATTGCATAAAGCGAACCTAATCTGCCTATTTGAATACAACCTCTATTCAATTGATGATTGCGTTGAGGTTTTACTATCGATCTCAACATGTAATAGTTGTCTCTCCATTCTCATCTTTGTGACATTCCTGCAAGTCATTCAGAACGTTGAGGATGTGATTTTCAACCCCCTGCTGCTTAATTGAAATGCACCTCAAGTTTTTCCGGAATTTTGATAATCGCTGAACTTCGGCCAGGTAAGTTATTTCTTTGCGATTGCTTCAATTGCAATTTTCTGGCGAGTTAAATCTCTGACTTTCAATCATAAATACCATTTTTCCTACCCGCGCATAGCGGTCGCGCTTTGCCTAACAATCAATTCGACACCAACCATAACCGGTGCCGACAAGCGCCTACTTTCCAGTCCATTGTCGATACATTCCATCAGCAGCGAAGCAGCTTTTTTACCCAGTCCGCGCCTGTCCTGGCGAATGGTCGTTAATGCAGGTACGTAATATTCCGACAGTTCGATGTCATCGAAGCCAATCACGGATATGTCTTCAGGAACACGCAATCCATTTGCAGTCAGCGTGGACATGAGACCGAAGGCAACCTGATCGGAGGCACAAAAAACAGCGGTTGGTTTTTCGTCCATCAGAATTATTTTTTCAGCAGCAACCCGCCCAGATTCCAGGGAAAAGTCACCGCGTATTATCCATTGATCCTGGGCTGGCAAACCCAAACGGGTTCTCTCTTCCAGCATTCCCTGTCTTCTGGCATGGGTCAGTACGTTGTCCTGCGGCCCCGTCACGTGAGCAATTTTCGTGTGGCCAAGTTCGAATAGATGACGAACGGCAAGTCGAGCGCCCTCGATATTATCGCTACGAACGGAAGGTAAATTGGAATCACGCACCCACTCGCAGGCAAAAACGATCCGGCTGGTAGCGCTGTTTTCGTCGAACTCCAGCAATTCCTTGTTTGAAATCGAACCATCCAGGCAAATCATTCCGTCGACCTGGGCGTCCAGGAAATAGTCGACTAGCAATTTCCCTGCAGCCGAATGGTCTTTTGTATCCGCAATGAGAACGGAATATCCACGGTCATCGAAGGACTCATTTACGCCTGCGATTATCTGAGAAAAAAACGGGTTGCCGAGGTTTGGAACAAGGACGAGCACGGCTCGGGCTTGCCGCGTTCGCAAGTTTCGCGCAGCCTTGTTCACGCGATAACCAGTAGACCGGACAGCGGAAAAAACCGTCTCTCGCGTTGCCTCTGTCAGAAGCTCGGGATTACTGAGCGCACGACTAACGGTTGCGGTCGACACACCTGCAGCCTTTGCAACATCCCTGATTCTAACGTTTTTTTGAACCAAGTCCTTCTCCGAGGCTTTTGTTTTTTGTTCATGAAAATTCCGGGTTGACTCCAAGGCCTTTCCCTAGAATGATTGATGTAATCGATTACATACAAATTTTCTTTTGACAAGTGTAATCGATTACAAATTGCGGTGGAGGCCGCATGGAACTGACACTCGAACGAGAACCGTTCGATGGGAGGAAAATATGAAAGCACTACGCGCAGTCTTTGCAGCGACCACAGCACTTTGTGCGGCAACAGCCGCAAACGCAGCTGATCTTGAAGTAACCCATTGGTGGACTTCCGGCGGTGAAGCCGCAGCAGTTGGAGAATTTGCTAAAGCCTTCAACGAAAAAACCGACCACAATTGGGTTGACGGCGCCATCGCCGGCGGTGGAGGCACAGCCCGCCCTGTCATGGTGAGCCGTATCATCGGTGGCGATCCAATGGGCGCGACCCAGTTCAACCATGGCCGCCAGACCGAAGAGCTGATCGAAGCCGGTCTGATGCGTGACCTGACCGATATTGCGGAAGCCGAAGGTTGGAAAGACCTTATCAATCCGCCTTCGCTGCTTGACAGTTGCACCGTAGATGGCCGCGTCTATTGCGTGCCTGTGAACATTCATTCCTGGCAGTGGCTGTGGCTGTCAAACGCCGCGTTCGAGAAAGCCGGCGTAGCAGTTCCTGCGAATTGGGATGAATTCGTTGCCGCCGCGCCGAAGCTTGAAGCTGCCGGCATTGTTCCTCTCGCGCTCGGTCAGCAACCTTGGCAGAACTCCGGACTGTTTAACGTTCTGCTCGTAACCCTCGCAGGCCCTGAAGCCCTTCAAAAGGTTTATGGCGCGAAAGACGCCGAAGTTGCAGCAGGTCCTGAAATCGCACGCGTGTTCAAGGCAGCCGAAGACGCTCGCCGGATGCGTAAGGGTTCTAACGTTCAGGACTGGAACCAGGCAACTAACATGGTCATCACCGGTAAAGCCGGCGGGCAGATCATGGGTGACTGGGCGCAGGGCGAGTTCCAGGTAGCCGGTCAGGTCGCAGGCAAAGACTACACGTGTCTGCCGGGTCTCGGCGTAAACGAAGTGATCTCCACAGGCGGTGACGCGTTCTACTTCCCGGTTAACGACGATCCGGACACACAGAAGGCCCAGGATGAACTGGCCTCGCTGATGGTATCGCCGGAAGTTCAGGTTGCCTTCAACCTGAAAAAAGGATCGTTGCCGATCCGCGGGGATGTTGACCTTGCTGCTGCAAATGACTGCATGAAAAAAGGTCTCGAGATCCTTGCATCCGGCAACATTCTCCCGGATGTGAACCAGCTCAATACCGAAGATACAAATACGCAGCTCAGCGATTTGTTCGTGGAGTTCTTCAACGACGAGAGCATTTCGGCTGAAGACGCCCAGGCGCGGTTCGTCGACATCATCGCGCAAGGGGACTGATAGTTCCCTTCCTCCAGTGGCCGTGGAGCCCGACCGGGCTCCACGGTCAATTTGCACTCTTCCCTAGGATGAAGCAATGGCGACGAGCGACCGTCCATTTCAGCCGTTCCGTAACCTGAACGCCAAAATCGCATCGATCCCGATGATCCTTACGGCGCTGGTAATCTTTATCGGCTGCACGATCTGGACGATCTATTATTCTTTCACCAAATCAAAGCTTCTGCCAAAGTCAAACTTTGTCGGATTTGATCAGTACGAACGTCTTTGGTCCACACGCCGTTGGCTGGTTTCCATTGAAAACCTTGTGATCTACGGAAGTCTTTCGCTAATTTTCTCACTGATCATCGGCTTCCTTCTTGCAGCCTTGCTTGATCAGAAGATCAGATTCGAAGACACATTCCGCACGATCCTTCTCTATCCTTTTGCGCTTTCTTTCATTGTCACCGGCCTGGTCTGGCAATGGATTCTGAACCCGGACTTCGGCGTTCAGAGCGTGGTCCAGGGACTGGGATGGGAAAGCTTCAGCTTCAACCCTCTTTATGATGCAGATATCGTCATCTATGGCGTGCTGATTGCCGGTCTATGGCAAGGTACGGGCCTTGTGATGTGTCTGATGCTGGCCGGATTGCGCGGCATTGATGAAGACATCTGGAAAGCTGCGCGTGTTGACGGCATCCCGATGTGGAAGACCTATCTTTACATCGTCATCCCGATGATGCGCCCAGTGTTCATCACCACCATCGTTATCATTACGTCAGGCATCGTCCGGGTCTATGATCTTGTGGTCGCACAGACGGGAGGTGGTCCTGGCATCGCCTCGGAAGTGCCCGCGAAATACGTCTACGACTACATGTTCCAATCACAAAACCTTGGTCAGGGATTCGCCGCGTCAAGCATGATGCTTGTAACTGTCGCGGTGATAGTCATCCCGTGGGCCTATCTTGAATTCGGGGGTAAACGCCGTGGCTGATACTGACGTTTTGCCCAACAACACCTCAACAGGTCTTGAGACCAGTGGCCCACGCGGGCCGCGCCCAAGGCCAATGTTGTCCAGACGCAACATCATACTATACGGCACACTGATCGTAATTGCGGTCTACTATCTGCTGCCGCTCTACGTGATGATCGTGACATCGCTCAAGGGAATGCCGGAAATCCGACTGGGCAACATTTTCGCTCCTCCAGTGGAAGTTACATTCCAACCGTGGGTAAAGGCATGGGCGGAAGCCTGTACCGGGCTAAATTGCGACGGGTTGAGCCGTGGTTTCTGGAACTCCGTTCGTATCACCGTGCCTTCTGTGATCATCTCGATCGCAATCGCATCGGTGAACGGATACGCGCTGGCCAACTGGCGTTTCAAGGGTTCTGAGATCTTTTTCACGATCCTCATCTTCGGAAGTTTCATTCCCTATCAGGTGATGATCTATCCCATCGTGATCGTGCTGCGGGAACTCGGCGTCTACGGCTCGCTGACGGGACTGGTGATCGTTCATACAATCTTCGGCATGCCTATCCTGACGCTCCTTTTCCGGAATTATTTTGTCTCTGTTCCCGAGGAGCTGTTCAAGGCTGCACGCGTTGATGGTGCCGGCTTTTGGGGCATCTACTTGCGCATCATGCTGCCGATGTCTTTGCCGATATTCGTTGTTGCGATCATTCTGCAAATCACCGGCATCTGGAACGATTTCCTGTTCGGCGTCGTCTACACCAAACCCGACACGTATCCGATGACGGTGCAACTCAACAACATCGTCAATTCCGTACAAGGCGTGAAGGAATACAACGTCAACATGGCAGCCACGATCATTACCGGCCTCGTGCCGCTCATCGTCTACTTCCTTTCTGGAAAGCTGTTTGTCCGTGGAATCGCCGCTGGCGCTGTGAAAGGCTGATTAAATATCATGGAACCTAGTATCTCCATCAAAAACCTGGCTTTGAGTTTCGGCGCTCTGGAAGTTTTGAAGGACCTTAATCTTGAGGTTGCCCAAGGCGAGTTTCTTGTACTGCTTGGCTCTTCTGGCTGTGGGAAATCCACGCTTTTGAACTGCATTGCCGGACTGCTTGATGTCACGGACGGCCAGATCTTCATCGGCGGGCGCAATGTCACCTGGCAGGAACCGTCCAAACGGGGCATCGGCATGGTGTTCCAAAGTTATGCGCTTTACCCTCAAATGACGGTCGCCGGAAACCTGAGTTTTGGACTGAAAAACGCCAGGCTGCCAAAGGCTGAAATTGAGGAGCGGGTCAACCGGGCTGCAAAAATCCTGCAGATCGAACCGCTGCTAAAGCGGAAACCGGCTGCACTGTCCGGCGGTCAGCGTCAGCGTGCGGCGATCGGCCGGGCGCTGGTCCGCGATGCGAATGTATTCCTGTTCGATGAACCTTTGTCGAACCTTGATGCAAAGCTTCGCGCTGATCTCCGGGTGGAAATCAAGCAGCTCCACCAGAAACTCTCAAACACAATGATCTACGTCACGCACGACCAGATCGAGGCCATGACACTCGCTGACCGCATCGCGATCATGCGTGGAGGTCTCATTCTGCAGCTTGGATCACCCAACGAGATCTACAACAAGCCGGTCAACAAATACGTTGCAGAGTTTATCGGCTCGCCTTCCATGAACTTCTTTGATGGGCAGATTGACGACAGCTCTTCGAAGTTCAGCACCGGCGCACAGGTTTTCCCACTTGAAGGTTACGGGTTCAAGGAGGGCACATCTCCCAAGGGTCCAGCCTGGCTGGGCATTCGCCCGGAGCACATGGTCAACGGTGCGGAAGCCGAAGCCGCTCCAATCCGCATGCAAGGGAAGGTCGAACTGGTAGAACCTCTCGGCTCCGATACACTTGCGCGTGTATCGGCTGAAGGCCACTCGCTTTGGGTTCGTCTTGATGGCCAGGTGTCGATATCGGATGGCGACGCCATCACGATCGGTTTCGACCCGGCCCGTGCAAATATATTCGACAAAACAACAGAAAACCGGCTCTGATCCGGTTTCTCAGATCTTCAGGACAACAGAAATGGACGTTTCTTTCCAGCTTTATTCCGCCCGTGACTTCACCCCATGGGAGAGCGTTCTCAAACGCCTTGCGGATCTTGGTTACACACAGGTAGAGGGTTTTCGCGGAAACTTCGAAGACGCTGCCGGCTTCAAAAAAATGCTTGATGCCAACGGCTTGACCATGCCCTCGGGACATTTTTTTCCGATGGAACAATTTGAAGACGACATCGACGAGGTCATCGAGAAGGCAAAAACGCTCGGCATGACCAAGCTTTATTGTCCTGCATTACCGCCTGAACAGCGTTCAGCGGACAAGGCTGCATGGAAAAGCGTTGCAGAACGTCTCGAGGCAATCGGGGCCAAAATTCGAGCAGCCGGCCTTGGTTTTGGCTGGCACAACCATGACTTTGAGTTTGTGGCATTTGAAGACGGCAGTTTCCCGATGGAGATCATTCTGGAACACGCCCCTTCCATCGAATGGGAAATGGATGTTGCCTGGATCGCAAGAGGCGGTCAGGACCCGCTTGCCTGGATCGAAGGCTATGCCGATCGCATTACTGCAGCTCATGTGAAGGATATCGCGCCCGAAGGAGAATGCACAGACGAGGACGGCTGGGCCGATGTCGGTCATGGCACTCTGGACTGGACGACAATCATGGCTGCATTGCGCAAGATCGGGGTCGACCTGTTTGTCATGGAACATGACAAGCCATCTGACTACGACCGTTTTGCAAGCCGTTCAATCGAAGCATTTCGCACGTTTTAAGGACACACCATGAGCAAGACACTTGGGATCGGCATCCTTGGATGCGGCAACATCTCGGCTGCCTATATGCGCCTCGCGCCGCTCTTTCGCGGCATCGAAGTTCGCGCCTGTGCAGATATTAATGAAACGGCAGCAAAGGCACGCGCGGAAGAGTTTAACCTGCGGGCTGAAACCGTCGACGGTCTTCTGGAAGCAAGCGACATCGACATTATCGTCAATTTGACGATCCCTGCTGCGCACTTCGAAGTCTCAAAGAGCATCTTGGGTGCAGGCAAACACGTTTTTTCTGAAAAACCCTTCGTTCTGAGCGTCGAGGAAGGTCAGGCCCTTGCAGCGATTGCAAACGAAAAGGGCCTTCGAGTCGGCTCTGCTCCCGACACCTTCATGGGCGGAGCGCATCAGCTAGCACGGCACCTCGTTGATGCAGGTGCCATTGGTAAAGTGACATCGGGTACATGCTTCGTACAAAGCCCGGGTATGGAAATGTGGCACCCGAACCCGGACTTCTTCTTCCAGCCCGGTGGCGGGCCCATCCTTGACCTCGGCCCCTATTATGTTTCGAACCTGGTGCAGCTTTTGGGACCGGTCAAACGCGTTGCGGCGATGAGTTCTTCGGGTTCCGAATACCGGACAATTACCTCCGAGCCTCGCAACGGCGAAAAGATCAAGGTAGAAACGCCGACCACGGTACATGCCGTTCTTCAATTTCATTCCGGCGCTCAAATCACCTACTGCGCGAGCTGGGACGTTTGGCAGCACGGCCATTCGAACATGGAACTTTATGGCCGGGATGGAACGCTTCATGTGCCGGACCCGAACTTCTTCGGCGGCGAAGTACGCATGACAGACAAGAGCAGTTTCGTGAATATCTCGGAAAACTGGGATCACCCATTCTCAAAGGCCAACGACGGTGCACGTGCCAACTACCGAACTGCGGGCCTGACCGACATGGCACAAGCCATTCTGGAAAACCGTCCTCACAGATGTTCCCTTGAATTTGCATTGCATGTAGTGGATGTGATGACATCCATCCTGTCTTCTGGTGAAACCGGAAAATTTCTTGATATTCAAACCACCTGTGACCAGCCCGCAGCACTCGGGCCCAAAGCGGCACAGGAGCTTCTTGCCTAACTGGAGCGATCATGAGCTGGACTGCAGCATCAACACGTTACGACACTATGGAATATCGCCGTTGCGGAAATTCGGGCTTGAAACTGCCCGCAATTTCCCTCGGCCTCTGGCATAATTTTGGCGATGATACGCCGCGTGCCCTGAAACGCGAGATTGCCCGAACCGCCTTTGACCTCGGCATCACGCATTTCGATCTGGCCAACAACTACGGCCCGGAACCAGGTGCTGCCGAAACCGCCTTCGGTGACCTTTTGCGGACCGATTTCGCGCCTTACCGGGACGAAATGATTATCTCCTCAAAAGCCGGCTACGGAATGTGGCCTGGCCCTTATGGGGAATGGGGAAGCCGGAAGTATCTAATCTCGTCTTGCGACCAATCCCTGAAGCGAATGGGCCTCGACTACGTCGACATCTTCTATTCCCATCGCTACGACCCGGATACGCCGCTGGAAGAAACCATGATGGCGCTTGATCACATCGTGCGGTCGGGACGGGCACTTTATGTCGGCATTTCCTCCTACAACTCAAAACGCACCCGCGAAGCCGTCGCCATTCTCAAGGAATTGGGCACCCCCTGCCTGATCCACCAACCCAGCTACTCCATGATCAATCGCTGGGTGGAAGAAGATGGTCTGCTCGATACGCTTGACGACCTTGGTATCGGCTCCATCGCCTTTACACCACTTGCGCAGGGAATGCTGACCAACAAGTACCTGAAGGGCATTCCGGAAGGCAGCCGGGCGACGCAGGGAAAATCTCTGCAAAACGAATTCCTGAGCGAAGAAAATCTGGCAACGATCCGGGCACTCAACGCGATTGCTGAAAGGCGTGGCCAGACATTGGCACAAATGGCGCTTGCCTGGGTGTTGCGTCATGGCCGGGTTACGACCGCCCTGATCGGAGCAAGCCGTGCCAGTCAGGTGAGGGACTGCGTCGGGGCTGTTTCAAATCTGGATTTCACTGACGCAGAACTTCAGGAAATTCAGGAAACCACCCGTGAAGCCGACGTCAATCTCTGGGCTGCCTCCTCAGAGCGTAAAGGACCAGCTCGTAAATGATCCGCAATCCCATCCTGCCGGGCTTCAATCCTGATCCATCGATCTGCCGAGCTGGCGAGGACTATTTCATCGCCACCTCCACCTTCGAATGGTACCCGGGCGTCCAAATCCATCGCTCAACAGATCTGGTAAACTGGGATCTTGCCTGCCGCCCTCTTAACCGCCCAAGTCAGCTCGACATGCGCGGCAATCCGGACAGCGGTGGCATCTGGGCACCATGCCTCAGCCACGCCGACGGTCGGTTCTGGCTGGTTTATACGGATGTGAAACGGCTGGATGGGAACTTCAAGGACGCACATAATTACATTGTAACGGCCCCCTCTATCGAGGGGCCGTGGAGCGATCCGATTTATGTATCCTCACACGGTTTCGATCCCTCACTATTCCATGATGACGACGGGCGAAAGTGGTTCCTGGTGCTGCAGTGGAACCACATTTCAAACTCCGTGGGCGGCCAGCCACGTCATCCGGCCTTTGACGGAATTCTGTTGCAGGAGTGGTCTGAAACCGATGGGTTGATAGGCACGCCGCAGAAAATTTTTTCCGGCAGCCCGCATGGCTTGTCGGAAGGCCCGCATCTCTACAAACGCAATGGGTGGTATTATCTGACTGTCGCCGAAGGTGGCACCGGCTACGGCCATGCAGTAACCATGGCCCGATCCAAGTCGATCTATGGGCCCTATGAAATCCACCCCGACACGCATCTGATTACGGCGAAAGACGATCCCGACTGTCCCTTGCAGCGAAACGGCCACGGTCAGATCGTCGAGACGCCGGACGGCCAGTCATATCATACGCATCTGTGTTCCCGGCCGTTGCCCGGTCGTTTTTCACCTCTTGGACGTGAGACATCAATCCAGAAATGCGAGTGGCGGGACGACGACTGGCTATACCTTGAAAACGGCGGGCCACTGCCCGAAATCAACGTTCCTGGTCTGAGTGACGCAACGCCTTGCGCACCCCGTAAAATTGAACGCAGCTTTACCGGATCAACCTTACCAGAAGAGTTCCAGTGGCTACGAACGCCCTACCCTGAGAGGCTTTTCACGCTGACGGGATCGGCCCTGCGCTTGATCGGACGGGAAAGCGCTGGAAGCTGGTATGAGCAGTCCCTGGTCGCCCGGCGGCAGGAGCACCTGACCTATCGCGCCGAGACCACTGTCACGTCGTTTGACCCAACGACCTATCAGCAGGCGGCTGGATTGACGACCTATTACAACCGGCACAAGTTTCATTTTCTGGCAGTCAGCTGGAACGAACAGCTGGGTCGCTGCCTCACGCTGATGTCCTGTGCGGGAGATTGGCCGGACGGCAAACTGTCATACCCCGCGGCCCCTATTGCCGTCGGCGACGGTCCCATTGAACTGGCAGTCGAAGTCGACGGTGCCCGGCAGCAGTTTTTTTGGCGACTGGAAAACAGTCAAGGAGGCGACTGGAATCCGTTTGGCCCAGAGCTGGACGCCAGTGTGATTTCGGATGAAGGTGGCCGGGGTGAACACGGCTCATTTACCGGCGCATTCGTCGGCATGTTGGCATTTGACATCACCGGTCAGGGTAGGACCGCTGATTTCAGCACGTTTTCCTATGCCCCTGAGGGCACGTGAGGCAACACGCGTCACAACTTATTTGAACAAAGGAGTTAGCCATGGCGGGACTAATCAAGGGACCAGCAATTTTTTTGGCCCAGTTTGCCGGTGACGACGCACCCTTCAATTCCTTGCCCTCGATTGCCAAATGGGCCGCGGATCTTGGCTACAAGGGTGTACAGATACCGACTTTCGACAGCCGCCTGTTTGATCTCGACAAGGCCGCAGAGAGCGAAGCCTATTGCGACGAGATCAAGGGTATCTGTTCAGACGCTGGTGTTGAGATCACGGAACTTTCCACCCATTTGCAAGGTCAACTGGTGGCGGTTCATCCAGCCTATGATCTCGCCTTTGACGGCTTTGCACCCGCCCATTTGCATGGCAACCCGCAAGGCCGTCAGGAGTGGGCTGTCGATCAGATGAAAAAAGCGGCCAAGGCCAGCCGGACTTTGGGCCTGGATGCTTCGGTCAGCTTTACGGGCTCCCTCGCGTTTCCCTATCTCTACCCCTGGCCACAGCGCCCAGCTGGTCTCATTGAAGAGGCATTTTCGGAACTGGCAAAACGCTGGAGGCCGATCCTCGACGTCTACGAAGACAATGGTGTCGATGTCGGTTATGAAATCCACCCGGGCGAAGACGTATTCGATGGCGCAACTTTCGAGATGTTCCTCGAAGCCCTTGGCGATCACAAGCGCTGCCAGATCAACTACGATCCGTCTCATTTCCTGCTGCAGCAAATGGACTATCTGGCCTTTATCGACATCTATCACGAGCGCATTTGCGCCTACCATGTGAAGGACGCGGAGTTCAATCCGGACGGACGACAGGGTGTCTATTCCGGATACCAGAGTTGGGTCAACCGGGCCGGGCGGTTCCGTTCACTCGGTGATGGTCAGGTCGATTTCTCCGGTATTTTCTCCAAACTCGCCCAGTATGACTACGACAGCTGGGCAGTGCTGGAATGGGAATGCTGCCTGAAGTCACCCGAACAGGGTGCGGCGGAAGGTGCACCGTTCATTGAAAGCCATATCATCGAAGTCACAGACAAGACATTCGACGATTTTGCCGGGGGTGACACCGACCAGGCTCAAATCCGCAAGATGCTCGGCCTTTGAGCTGAACGCCGTGAGGGTGCAGTGAACTCATATGCGAAAAGCAATAACTGAAAGGGCGCCACCCAGGCGCCTTTCCAAATTGAACGATCCTCGCATACGGATTGAACGGTGAAGAACTGCCAATTGCCAATGGCGCTCCGGTGCGGCTGCGGGTCGAGCGTCAATTGGGATACAAAATGGCCAATTATGTCCGCGAAATCGAATTGATCACCGACTTCACTTCAATTGCTGGCGGCAAGGGCGGCTATTGGGAAGACCGAGGCTATGATTGGTACGCTGGCATCTGAGTGACAAGAATTGCCGATAGCGAATCTGACCGTGAACTTCAAAGCAGCAGATGCGAGACCTGCGGCGCATAAAGGGCATCGACGGCGGCCGCTGTTGCACCAAGCGCAACTGCCGTTGCGCCGGACGTTCCAATCCTGATCCGGTTGGTTTCTCCACGAGAACCATATGGAGGGTTGGGCAAGGGAGCCGCCCGCTCCAGCAATGCCTCCAGAAATTCTGGTTTGATAATGCCCCCCAGAACAATGGCTTCCGTGTCGAGCATCATGTCGATTATGCTGACCATCTGCCGAACATACGGGGCCGCGTCACTCATCCAGTCCAGAACAGTCTGGTTGTTCTGGTCAAATAGCTCTTCAATCCTTGCAACCGAGGCAAGAGCCGTCGGTTCCAATTTGAGTTTTTCGCACAGCACATTGAGCGAGAGATATTTTTCCAGACATCCCCGGTTGCCGCAGGTGCATTCCGGTCCAACCGGATTTACGCAAACATGGCCGATTTCACCGGCGTTCTTTGTGGCACCGGGATAAAGGGCGCCGTTCAAGACAAGTCCGGCTCCCAGACCCATGCCAAATTGAACAAATGCAAAACTATTGAAGTTCCGACCGATGCCGTAGACGTGCTCTCCAAGAGCCGCTGCCGACGCATCGTTTTGGAGCACGACAGGCAAGCCTAGCGCTTCTTGCAACCGCTCAAGATTTTCTTCCGATCCGAATTCGGAAAAGTTGGTCGCATCAGCACCGGATACATTGCCTTCATTCGTTTCGAAGGGGCCTGGAGCGGCCAGTCCGACACCGAACAGGCGACCAGCAATTTCGTCGTTTGATACCCGGAAATCTTCCGCCAACTGAATGATCTGGGCATTGGCCGCATCAGGAGATGACGCGGTCAGACTCACGCTTTTTTCCCAGACAATTTTCCCCAGAAGATCGCAGACGATTGCGGTCACCGACAATCTGTCAACATGAAAACCGAGGCTGAACGCGTGGTCCGCCTTGATCTGAACGTTCATGCCCGGATGTCCCCGACCCGACGCCTTTCCGGCATGCATGACAACGATGCCACCGCTTTCCAGCTCGGCAACGATGTTTTGCACTGTTTGCCGGGAAAGCGAAGTGATTTCAGATATTTCGGTACGGCCAATCGGGCCTCTTGTCCGGATGACTTCAAGCACAACACGGTGATTGTGGGTCTTTGCCCGCTTCAGGTTTGTGCCACTTGTACGGAAGGAAACCGGGATCGTTGGTGCATCGTTCATGCAGTCAATAGATCAGAGTTTATTTTTTATATCAATTTGACAAAATAAAAAATCGACATAATATGCCCTCGCTCAACATAAAAACCGGAGGGCGAAATGAAAGCGATTAAGAAACTGATTTTGGGGTCCGCAATAGCGACCCTGGCAATGTCATCTACGGCCCTTGCCGACACCACATTGAATGCGCTGTTTATGAGCCAGGCGGCTTATAGCGAAGACGACATCAAATCCATGACCGACAAATTTGAGGCAGCCAACCCGGGCGTGAAAGTGTCCCTGGAATTTGTCCCCTATGAAGCGCTGCACGACAAGATCGTTGCTGCGGCAGGTGCTGGCGACGATGGTTATGACGTCGTCCTGTTCGACGTTATCTGGCCTGCCGAGTTTGCGACCCGCGGCTTTCTGACGGACGTCACGTCCCGCATCCCGGCAGATTACACCGACAAAGTATTTGACGGCGCCTGGACGACCGTTGAATACGGCGGCAAGCGTTACGGCATGCCGTGGATTCTCGACACGAAGTATCTTTTCTACAACGAAGAAATGCTCAACGAGGCTGGGATCTCATCTCCTCCCAAGACTTGGTCCGAACTTGCCGATCAGGCGCGCCAGATCAAGGCAAAGGGCCTTGTCGAATACCCGCTTGTCTGGAGCTGGTCGCAGTCAGAAGCAATGATCTGTGACTTCACCACACTGACGGCTGCTAATGACGGCGCATTCTTCAACGAGGGTCAGCCGGCATTCACGGAAGGCGGCGCGAAAACTGCAGTCGAATTCATGAAGGCCACTTTGGATGAAGGGCTGACCAACCCTGCGTCCCGTGAATATTTTGAAGAAGATGTCCGACGGGTATTCTCCAACGGGGAAGCGGCATTTGCCCTGAACTGGACCTACATGAACGCGCTCGCCAACGATCCTGCGGAGAGTAAGGTTGCAGGCAAGGTCAAGGTCGCTCCGGCTCCTGGCGTTGAAGGTAAATCGGTTGCGTCAAGCGTGAACGGTTCCATGGGTCTCGGCATTCCGTCAAACAGCCCGCATGCAGACGAAGCCTGGGCGTATATTTCCTACATCACGCAGAAAGACATCCAGGACGACTACGCCAAGCTGAGCTTGCCGATCTGGAAAGCGTCCTATAGCGAACCCAAGGTCATCGAAGGTCAGGAAGATCTGATTGCAGCAGCCAAGGAGAGCATTTCCGTGATGTACCCGCGGCCGCTGGTTCCTTCCTATACCGAGGTTTCCGATATTCTTCAGAAGAATATCCACGAAGTCCTGCTCGGTCAGACCGGCGTTGACGAAGCGCTTGATGCGGCTGCAGCCCGTGTGGAACGTATTCGCTAAGCTTTGCTGCGACTGACAGGAGACTGACCCATGTTTGGCCGACGCCGGAAACAAGAAAAATGGATACTTCTGGCGCCGGCCATTCTGGTGCTTGCCCTGATCACATTGACCCCGCTGGCAAATACCTTTTGGCTGAGCTTCACAGATACGCGCATTTCGGCACTTCCAACGCCCGTGCGTTTCATCGGACTTGAAAATTACATCTACGCCTTTACTGATCCCGAATTTCGGGACTCCATTTACCGGACGCTCTACTTCACGATTGTGTCCGTAGGTTTGGAAGGCATCCTTGGTGTTGCCGTGGCGGTTCTTCTGAATCAGAAATTTCGCGGCCAATTGATCCTGAGGGCCTTGATCATACTGCCCTGGGCGGTACCGACGATCGTCAATGCCGTTGCCTGGCGCCTTATCTATCACCCCGACTACGGGGCTCTCAATTCCCTGCTGTTCCAGCTTGGTTTTATCAGCGATTACCGAAGCTGGATCGGCGATCCGTCGACGGCAATGAACATGGTCATTCTCGCCGATGTCTGGAAGAATTTTCCGCTGGTTGCCTATGTTGCGCTGGCCGCCCTGCAAACCGTACCCGGTGATCTGAACAAGGCTGCGGCAATAGAAGGTGCCGGTCCCTGGAAACGTTTCTGGTCGATCACCCTGCCATGGATCGCCGGTCCGCTGATGGTGGTCATGGTGCTCAGGACCATCGAAGCGTTCCGCGTGTTCGACATCATCTATGTGATGACCGGTGGTGGTCCTGCAGATTCAACCAAAACAGCCAGCTTTTTCGTCTACCAGGAATATTTCAACTACCTGCGCAGCGGCAGCGGGGCGTCCTATGCGGTGCTGGTTGCAGGCATTAGCGCGGTCCTGATCCTCTTCTACTATTCAAACGCCAAGCGTCAGGCTTCCGGAGCAACAGCATGAGACGAACCTTGTTGCAATCCGTCTTTCTCTACACCTGTGTTTTCGCAGTCGCGATTTTCACAACAGGGCCTCTCTTATGGCTGGTCACGATGAGCGTCAGCGCGCCAACCGACCTGACGGAAGTCCCTTTGCGCTGGATCCCCTCGGAGTTCGACTTCAGCCGCTATGGTGCCCTGTTGGACATTGACGGTGGCAGCGGGGAACGGTTCCTGAGCGCTCTCAGAAATTCGATCCTGACTGCTGGAGGAGCAACAGCGATTGCTTTGTTTCTGGCCATTCCGGCTGCCTACTCGTTTTCCAGGCGCAATGCTTCAATGGTGCTCCTGTTTGCCTTCCTGGCAACAATCATGATGCCGCCGATCACTTATATCCTGCCGCTCTATTCAACCTTCAGCTCGCTCGGCATGCTGAACAAGACCATCACATTGGTGATCGTCTACACCGCCATGCTACTGCCTTTTGCGACCTGGCTGATGAAGGCAAATATTGATGTGCTGCCGCTGGAAGTTGAACAGGCTGCCTTCATGGAAGGCGCCAGCACGGCCTACACGATCCGGACGGTCGTCCTGCCGCTCGCGCTTCCGGCAATCGCCGCGACAGCAATGCTCTCATTTCTTGTTGCGTGGGACGAATTCTTCTACGCGCTGATTTTCACCAATGATCTCAGCGCCAAGACACTACCCGTTGCGATCGCGGACTTTTCCGCAGGCCGGGTCACAGATTACGGCGTCATTGCCTCAGTGGGAGTGCTTGCGACACTTCCGCCAGCAATTCTCGCCATTTGCTTCCAGAAATTCATCGTCTCGGGGCTCGTCGCCGGGTCAGTCAAAGGCTGACCGCAGCCGCGTGGAACGAAAGAAGGAATACAGAGCCGTCATGCCGGAACAACACATCCTGTCTGTCGACAATCTTCAAAAGAAATACGGTGACGTTCAAGTCCTCAAAGACATCAACGTCTCCATGGAGCCAGGGGAATTTCTTGTGCTGGTCGGTCCGTCCGGCTGCGGCAAGTCCACATTGCTCAGCTGCATATCCGGACTGACGGAAGTATCTTCTGGTGCGATCCAGATTGGTGGAAAGGATTGCACACATGCAGAACCGGCCAACCGGGATATTGCAATGGTGTTCCAGTCCTACGCGCTTTTTCCGAACATGAGCGTTGAAAGGAACATTGGCTTCGGGCTTGAAGTCCGGAAGGTGGCCGATGCGGAGAAAAAGAAGAAAGTTGCCGACGTTGCAGATCTTCTGAAAATTGAACATCTCCTTCATCGCAGACCAGCGGAACTTTCAGGTGGTCAGCGACAGCGTGTTGCAATGGGACGCGCGCTGGTTCGCGATCCCAAACTTTTCCTCTTTGACGAACCGCTTTCCAATCTGGATGCAAAGCTCCGCGTCACAATGCGCACGGAAATCAAACGTATTCACCAGGCAACAGGTGCTTCAATCGTCTATGTGACGCACGACCAGATTGAGGCGATGACGCTGGCAACGCGCATCGTCGTGCTGAAAGACGGTGTCATTCAACAGATCGGAACACCTCACGAGATCTACAACACACCGGTTAATGCATTCGTTGCCGACTTCATGGGTTCTCCTTCCATGAATCTCATGAGCGGAACGGCGACACCCGACGAAGGTCGGATACGGTTGGAAATTCCGACGCCACAAGGTGCTCCGATTGAACTTGTCGACACAACGACCGCGCCAGAGGTTTTTCCAAATGGGCCAACAGAAGTTCTGATCGGATTGCGACCAGAGGCCATGACAGATCAGAAACTCAACAACGGGCAAAATCTTCAGACTGCAAATTGCCTTCTTGAAGTGGTCGAGCCTGCGGGCGCGGACACCTACGCCGTCGTCCATCTTGGCGGAACCGAAGCCATTGCACGGCTTTCCGCAGATGCTCCGGTTCAAGCTGGAGAAATGTCGCCAATCACCTTCGACCTATCAAAGATCTCGTATTTCGACGTCACGTCGGGAAACCGCCTATGAGCAACGTACAGGGACTGGCTGCAGATATCGGCGGCACCAACACGCGTCTGGCACTGGTCGAAAACGGGCAGGTTTGCGAGGACACAATAGTTCGGTTTCGCAATGCCGATTTCGAAACCCCTGAAGCTGCAATCGATACCTATCTGACGACTGCAGGGCATCCTGTCTGCGGATCTGCCGTTATCGCAATTGCCGCCCCGATTGATGGCACCGCCATCCGGATGACCAATCATCCCTGGATCTTCAACGCGCGCTGCATCGGCAAGGTTCTCGGCGGTGCTCAGGTTCAGTTTCTGAACGACTTTGAAGCGTTGGCCTACTCCCTGGACACGATTGACCCGTCGCGTTTGAAGCCGGTCCTTTCCCCAGAACGACAACTGCGCAGCAATGCCACCCGGCTCGTAGTCGGCGCGGGTACGGGGTTCAACGCTGCTGCGCTGTTCCGTTCGTCCGGGGTTGATCTCGTTGGCACCGGAGAGTGCGGTCACAGCACACTCCCAATTGAAAGCGAGGACGAACTTCGTCTTTGGACATATCTTGCCCGCAACAGAGCCCGAGCTTCTGTCGAGCGGGCATTGTCAGGCAACGGTCTGCGTGAAATTTATGAATGGCAATGCCTGGATAATGGTGAAGTTGCCAAAACCTATTCACCTGCAGATATTGCGCGTCTTGCAAATGAGGGGACTGATCCGATTTGCGTTGCCGCTGCGCTCCAATGGGTCACGTTTCTCGGCCGTGTCATCGGCGACCTTGCGCTGGTCTTCCTCTCGCTCGGTGGCATTGTACTGACTGGCGGTGTTACCCGCTCACTCTCCCGTTTCCTGAATGAACCGGAGTTTGAAGCTGCCTTTTGCGCGAAGGGTCGTCAACGCGACCTGGTATCCGGCATTTCGGTCGACCTGCTTGACGACGATTTCGCCGCCCTGGCTGGCTGTGCGGCACGCATGTAACTGAATGCAGGCAGATAGAAACTCGCTCCAGCCTCACGGTCAGGAGGTTAGTTTCATCTCGTCAATGACGGTTTGCACCGCAAGCCGGAAGACCTGTTCTTCCGCGCTTGGTTGGGTGTCCGGGCGGGTCATCAAACCGACGGGCCCCTTTGTAATGTCACTGTCAAACGGAAGACGGACCAGATGACCATCTGCTGTTTCGTTTTGCACCACACCCGATGAGATGATCCAGACGGCATCGGTTCGACGTGTGTAAACACGCCCAAATGCCCCTGACACGGTCTCGATGCGGTTGGGTATTTCACCGACACCGTTGGCAATCATGAAACGCTCAACAAGGGGCCGGATGGCCGAACCTTCAGGTGGATAGATCACCGGCCAGTCAACGATGCGTTTGACATCCGGATTTTCCAAAAGCGGATGCCCGGTGCGCACCACCAGATCGACCCGTTCGGAATAGAGTTGGGTGAACGAAACCCCCTCCATTGAGACCGGGCGGCCCAATCTGCCGATAACAAGATCCAGATCACCAAGCTTCAAACGTTCAATCAGGTAACCGTGGGGACCGTCCATGATCTGAAGCATGACATTGGGTGCAAGGTCCGTGAATTCACGAACGACCGGAGGCATGAAACTTGCCGCGACACTCGGCAGTGCCCCCACTTTTAGCGTTGCGCGGGCGTGTTCACCTTCTTTCTCGACACCGTCCAGACCCTGTTGCAGACTTGCCAGCGAGATCTGGGCGAAGTGCAGAAAGACCTTGCCCTGTTTGGTCAATGAAATGCCTGCCCTGTTACGCGTCATCAAGGTGGCCCCGATTATCTCCTCGAGTTCCTTGAGTGTTTTGGAAATTGCAGGCTGGGTCAGGAAAAGTTTATCGGCCGCCAGCTTGAGGCTGCGCTCTTGCGCAATCTCGACGAAACACTGGATATGCCGGAACTTGATACGCCGATCGATCATTTAGTTGCACTTTTCAGAAACAAAGAGGCCGAATATCTCATTTTACTTCTCTTTTTTGGACATTCAATATGTAGATAACAAGAGGAGAAATGAATGCGTACTCAAGTTGTCATTGTCGGCGGAGGCCCTTCCGGGTTGTTGCTTGGGCAGCTTTTGCACCTGAAGGGCATTGAAGCCGTCGTCCTCGAACGCAAGACGCGCGAATATGTTCTTGGTCGTATCCGTGCGGGCATTCTGGAAACAGGGCTCGTTGAAATGATGCGCGAGGCCGGTGTTGCGGAGCGCATGGACAAGGAGTGTTTTGTCCATCACGGCACCTGTATCTCTTATGAAAACGAGATGTTCGACATCAACTTCCAGGAGTTGATCGGTGAGAGCGTCATTGTCTACGGCCAGACCGAAGTGACCCGCGACCTTTATGACGCCCGCGATGCGGCGGGTTGCCAGACCATCTTCGAAGTCGAAGATGTGGAAATTCGCGATGCTGACAGCAATGCGCCCTTTGTCACCTTCACCGTTGATGGCAGTGCAAGACGGATCGATTGCGATTTCGTTGCCGGCTGCGACGGTTTCCATGGTGTTAGCCGCAAGACGATCCCGGACACCGTGCGCAAGGATTATGAAAAGGTCTTCCCATTCGGCTGGCTTGGTGTCTTATCCGAAACACCACCGGTTCATGACGAGTTGATATACGCAAACTCGAAGCGTGGTTTTGCTCTTTGTTCGATGCGCAACGAGAACCTGTCCCGCTATTACCTTCAGTGCGACCTCAGTGACGACATTTTTGACTGGAGCGATGAAGCGTTCTGGGAAGAACTGAAACGCCGCATTCCAGAGGCCATTGCAGATAAGCTGGTCACCGGTCCGTCCATCGAAAAATCCATCGCGCCCTTGAGGTCCTTCGTCAGCGAGCCCATGCGTTGGGGTCGCCTGTTCTTGTGCGGAGACGCAGCCCACATCGTGCCGCCGACAGGGGCGAAGGGCCTCAACACTGCCGCCTCGGATGTTCATTATCTCTATGAAGGCCTTATCCAGTTTTACCAGGACAACGACAGTCAAGGCATCGACACCTATTCGCAAAAAGCGCTGGCACGGATCTGGAAGGCCGAGCGTTTCAGCTGGGCAACGACCAACATGTTGCACCGGTTTCCCGATCAATCAGAGTTTGACCTCAAGATGCAACGGGCTGAAATCGAGTCCCTTCACTACAACGAGACAGCTCAGAAGTGGTTCGCACAAAACTACGTGGGGCTTCCTTACTGATGAATATCGCGCGGCTCTCATCTGTTGACCTTCATTGGCGCGAAGATGGCGACTCCATCGGCTTGCCCGTAGTCTTTGCTAATTCTCTCGGGACAGACCTGCGTCTCTGGGACAAGATTATCGACCGACTGCCACAGGACGGTTTTCGCCTGATCCGCTTCGACAAACGAGGGCATGGCCTGTCCAGCTGCCCGCCATCCCCTTATTCACTCGAGGACCTGGTTCAGGACACTGAAGATCTCCTGGATCATCTCGGGATCGAACGCTGTGTCTTTGTCGGGCTTTCTATCGGTGGACAGATTGGCCAGTTGCTTGCACATCGTCAGCCGCAGTTGGTTCAAGGCCTGGTTCTTGCCAATACTGGTTCGAAAATGGGCGAGACTGCGATGTGGCAGGAGCGGATCTCACTGATCCGCGAAGGCGGCATAGAAGTTCTGGCAGATGCCATTCTGGAACGGTGGTTTTCCGGAAAATTCCGGCAAAGCAACGAATGTATCGCCTGGCGCCATCTTCTCACGCGCACACCGATGGAAGGCTATATCGGTTGCTGCGAGGCGATTTCCAGGACGGATCTCACTCAAACCACTTCGGCACTTTCGTTACCTGCAATGGGCATTGGCGGATCTGAGGACCTTGCAAGTCCTCCTGCCCTGGTCAGAGCGACGACGGAGTCAATCCAGGGCAGTCGCTACGTTGAAATTGAGGGCGCGGGCCACCTGCCCTGTGTCGAAGCGCCGGATGAATTTTCCCGCCATCTCATGACTTTTTTGAAGGAGGATCTCAATGCCGGATCGCTTTGAACGCGGGACCGAGGTCCGAAAATCCGTGCTTGGTGAAGATCACGTCGACCGCGCTGAAGCGGCCAAGACAGACCTTGACGCGCCCTTCCAGACTTTGATTACGGAAGGGGCTTGGGGAACTGTATGGGCATCTGACGGTATTAGCCCCAGAGAGCGTTCGATGCTGACGCTGGCACTTCTCGCGGCCCTTGGAAATTTCGAAGAAATTGCCATGCACGTCCGGGCAACTGCGCGCACAGGCGCCAGCAAACAGGACGTTCTGGAAGCTTTTCAGCATGTTGCGGTTTACGCGGGGGTTCCCCGCGCCAACCAAGCGCTTAAGATTGCAAAAGAAACTTTTGCCGAGATGGAACAGGACACCACTCAGGCTGATCGCTGACGTTCAGATCAGCTGAAGGGAGAGAACATGAAACCAGGCCCATTTTATCAGCGGGACCGGCAATCACAGCCACCAGCTCTGACGCCGAACTACAAAACCAGCGTCTCCCGCTCACCGCAGTATTCCATGATCAGTCTGGAAACGACTGTCAGCGAGGCAACAGGCCCGGTATTTGGTCACAATGATGTTGACCCTCTCGACCAGGACCTGCTGACCAATTACGCTAAGCCAGGTGAGAGCGCGATCGGCGAGCGCATTATCCTGCATGGCCGGGTTCTTGATGAAAACGCCAAGCCTGTGCCCAATACCCTTGTTGAGATTTGGCAGGCCAACGCCGGCGGGCGTTACCGGCACAAGAAAGATACTTATCTCGCGCCGATTGACCCGAATTTTGGCGGCTGTGGGCGCACGATTACTGATGAAGATGGCTATTATTATTTCCGCACCGTGAAGCCCGGCGCCTATCCATGGCGTAACTGGGTGAACAGCTGGCGTCCCGCCCATATCCACATCTCGGTCTTCGGAACTGCCTTTGCACAACGACTGATTACCCAGTGCTATTTTGAAGGCGATCCTCTCATTGCCAAATGTCCGATCGTCAACACGATCCCGGACCCTGACGCCATTGAACAGCTGATTGCCATCCTGGATCTGAATGCGACGATCCCGCTGGATACCATCGCCTACAAACTCGACCTGGTCCTGCGCGGACGCCGGTCCACATTGTTCGAGAACCGTCTGGAGGGCAATTGATCATGCGCCAGCAACTTGAGTACCTGAAAGAGACACCTTCCCAGACTGCAGGCCCTTACGTCCATATCGGCCTTGCGCCCGGGGCCGCCGGATTTGATATCTACCGGCAGGAACTTGGCTGGGACATAGCGGGCCCGAATGCAAAAGGTGAGCGGATCCGGATCGAAGGCACGGTCATTGACGGTATGGGATCGCCGATCAAGGATGTTCTACTCGAAGCCTGGCAGGCAAATGCCGATGGCATCTACGCCCATCCGGAACACAAAGGCAGCGTGGAAGACGGCTTCAAGGGATGGGGCCGTGTGATCACTGACTTCGAGACAGGCGAGTGGGCTTTCGAAACGATCAAGCCCGGCGCAGTCAACGATGGTGGCAAGGTCATGGCCCCTCATATCAGTCTGTGGATCGTCGCCCGCGGTATCAATATCGGGCTCCACACACGGCTTTATTTTGAGGACGAGGCAAACGCCAACAGCCAGGATCCTGTGATAAACCTGATTGAGTGGGAGAAGCGTCGGCAGACATTGCTTGCCCGAAAAACCGAACGGGACGGCAAAACCGTCTATCGTTTTGACATCAAACTCCAGGGAGAGGACGAAACCGTCTTCTTCGATATCTGATCGCGAGCCTCCATATGACTAAACCCTGCATTATCTGTGTTGCGATTACCGGCTCGGTTCCGAGAAAGGAAAACAACCCTGCTGTCCCTATTTCGGTTGCCGAACAGTTGGAAAGCACTCATGCAGCGTTTGAAGCCGGCGCCTCGATTGTCCACGCGCATGTGCGCAATGACGACGAGACGCCTTCCTCCGATCCTGAAAAATTCGCGCGCCTGAAAGAAGGTCTGGAAAAGCACTGCCCCGGCATGATCATCCAGTTTTCGACCGGGGGACGATCCGGAGCGGGTCAGGAGCGGGGTGGTATGCTCCCTCTTTCACCGGATATGGCCTCGCTCTCCGTTGGATCAAACAACTTTCCGACCAGGGTCTATGAGAACCCGCCGGATCTGGTGGACTGGCTGGCGAGCGAAATGCGGACCTACAACGTGAAACCCGAAATTGAAGCCTTTGATCTCAGTCACATTCACCAGGCGGCCGCGCTGAACAAGGACGGGCGCATTCCAGGCAAGCTTTATGTTCAATTCGTCATGGGCGTCAAAAATGCCATGCCGGTGGATCGAGACGTTTTTGATTATTACATCAAGACAGTGGAACGGCTGGTGCCGGATGCACAATGGTGCGCGGCTGGAATTGGCCGGTACCAGCTCACGGTCAACGAGTGGTCCATAGCGGCGGGTGGACATACGCGGACCGGCCTTGAGGACAATGTTCGTCTTGATCAGGCCAGGCTCGCCCCGTCAAATGCGGCTCTCGTGAAACGCGCAGCAGATCTTTGCGACAAATACGAGCGGCCCATCGCCACCTGGCAGCAGGCCCGCGAGATACTGGAACTTCCAGCTGCAGCCGCTTGACGGCTTTCCCTTCTTGGCGCTCAATAAAGAGCCCGTCCCACAAACATGAGCACCATGCCAGTTTCCCTGTTTTCAAGCGCGATCTATTCCGGTCTTTTTGCGGACGACCAGCTTGTCGATCTGCTGGATGATGCAAGCGACATTGCCGCCATGGTCGCGTTCGAGCGGGCTCTTGCAAAAGTGCAAGGTGAGCTGGGTGTCATTCCGGCTGAGGCCGCGCAGCGTGTCGCCCAAAAACTGGACCAGGTGACGGTTGACCCGGTTTCGTTGAAATCCGGCACCCAATCGGCTGGTATTCCTGTCCCGGCTCTCGTTTCCGAACTTAGAAATCATGTTGGCGACGAAGACGGTCAATGGATCCACTGGGGCGCGACAAGCCAGGATGTCATGGACACCGCGCAGGTGCTGCAGACAAAAGCATGCCTGGACATTCTCGAAGCCCGATTGCGCAACCTCGTCGACAGACTGGAAGCGCAAAGCAACGCGTTTTCAAAAGTGATCATGGCCGGGCGTACACGCAGCCAGATCTCAACCCCGATCACGTTGGGCTATCGAATTGCGCAATGGGCGCATCCGCTCATCGATGCAGAGGCCGCGCTCTCTGCTTTGAAGAAAACCGCGTTGATTGTTCAGTTCGGTGGGGCATCGGGCATCAATGGCGCCATTGCACCGAACGGATCTTCAGTCTCTTCAAAACTGGCAGAGGAACTTGGACTTCAGGACAGTCCGTCCTGGCATTCGAACCGGTCTTCCGTGTTATCCCTTGCAGCTTGGCTGCAACAAATCTGCGCCGCGCTTGCAAAGATGGCCGGCGATCTTGTTCTCATGGGCCGGACGGATATTGCAGAAGTTTCTGCCGGCATCGGTGGCGGCTCTTCCACCATGCCGCAAAAGGCAAACCCGGTTCAGGCCGAAACGATCCTGGTTCTCAACCAGATTGCTATCAATGCGCAGACAGGTCTGGCAACTGCGGCCAGTCCGGTGGAAGAACGTGACGGTGCAAAATGGCCACTGGAGTGGATGTTCTTGCCGCAAATGCTGATCGCTACTGGTGTAGCCCTGCGCCATGCGCAAGTGTTGGCCGACAGTATCCAGCCAAACCCGGAAAACCTGAAAGCAACCCTTGCAGCCAATCCGGAAATCATGGCGGAAGCGGCAAGCTTCATTCTGGCAAAGAACGGTATCGCGCGCACGCAGACCAAGGAGCTTGTTGCCAAAGCGGCGGCTAGCGACCGCCCATTCGCTGACGCCCTTGGCGATTTGAGCACTCTTGAAATCGACTGGCAGGCTGCCCTTGACCTGCAGGAGGCTGTTGATCCGTCCCGGGCGATGTCTGCAAGAATCTTCGCACGGCGTCAGTTGCAAGACGAAAATTAGGGTGCCAGTCTAACCGGAATTCCGGCACTCCGGCGGCCAGGGCTTATCCTGGGTGTGTTCCCACAAGGCCTCAAATTCATCATCATTTGTAGGAATTAATTCTTCCTCAGAAGATCCAAGAAAGGGCCCGTGTACCAACGACCGGTGCTCTGGGGAGCGCTGGTCAATGCCCTCGCGACCGGCAAGTTCGACACTATTACGAATAGCGTGACCAGTCGGGTAGACATCGACGGTGCGTGTGACAACATCTGTGGCTTCGATTACCTCATAATGCATCCAGGCAGGTTCACCGTTTGGCACTGACTTTTCAGGCCAACGGTATTTGAAGTAGAGAAACACACTGGACATCAATCACTCCGAATCTCACCGGTTTTGATAGAGACTGTGTTTCACAATATCCACGTCATTTTTTGAGTGTCTTTCACTCAACTCAAGAATTGCGGTAACCAGAGCGTGAGCGCCGGGAAGCTGACAAGCAGGACGACGCGAATGAGTTCTGCGCCAAAGAAAGGCGCGACACCCTTGAAGGTCTCGATCATCGGCGTGTCTTTCGCCAGCGACGAAATCACGAAGACGTTCATGCCCACGGGCGGCGTAATCAGACCCAATTCAACGACAATAAGTGCCAGTACACCGAACCAGATCTTCAGGTCTTCAGTGCTCATGCCGTATCCGGCACCCTCTGCTCCCTGATAGATTCCACCGTTGATTTCCACCAGAACCGGCCAGAAAAAGGGAATGACAAGCAGGATCATGGAGAGGCTGTCCATCAGACAGCCAAGCACGATCAGCGCGATCAGCAAGATGATCAGAACAGTCATCGGTTCAAGGCCGGAATTCGAGATCCAGGCGGCTGTTTCCTGTGGCAGGCCGACCCGCGACATGAAGATCTTCAACAGCTCTGCACCGAGGATGATCAGATAGATCATACCGGACGTGGAAGCTGTCTCCTTGAGCGCGGCGATAAAATCGTGACCAGATAGCTTGCGTTGCACGAGCCCAAAGAACAGCACCAGAAAAACACCGACAGCGGCAGCTGGTGTCGGGTTGAAGAATCCGAGATAGATGCCTCCGATGACCAGCCCGAATATGACCAGAACCGGGATCATGCCGGCTGTGGCCTCGACGAATTCCGTTCGGCTCGGAACACCGCCTTTGGGTCCGGCTTCCGGCTTGATCGCAACATAGATTGCGATAGTCAGAAGGAACAGGATAACAGCAAGAATTCCCGGCAGGAATGCCGCCATGAACATGGTCACGATATTCGCTTCCACGATGACGGCATAAATGATCAGGACGACCGAGGGGGGAATCAGAATGCCCAGCACGCCACCTGCAGCCAGGGTACCTGTTGCAAGCGCACCTGAATAATTGTAGCGCCGCAATTCCGGCAGGGCGACTTTGCCCATCGTCGAAGCTGTTGCCAGCGATGAACCACAAACCGCGCCAAAACCTGCGCATCCGGCAATCGCTGCCATGGCTGTGCCGCCGCGCAACCAGCCGAGCCATGCATTGGCTCCGCGAAACAGGGCCTGGCTGAGGCCCGTTTTGGAGGCTATCGCCCCCATCAGCACGAACATCGGCACAACGGAAAGGTCGTAGATCGAAAACTGACCGTAGGCCAGCGTCTTGAGCTGACTGAAGACAAGTGCCGGGCCGTTCAGCATCATGGTGCCGACACCGCCAACCAGTATCATTGAATAGGCGATCGGGATGCGGATCGCGATCAGGATAATCAGAACGGCAAGCGCGCCCAAACCCAGAACGAGTGCGTCTGTCATATTGTCGGTTATCCTTTCGACAGCGCGTTCATGTCACGTTTCAGCGTGACAAAGGCCGCCAGGGCAAGCAGACCAAGCGAGGTAAGGATCGGCACAAATGCCATCCAGTGCGGTATTTGCAGGATCGTCGTTGTGTACTCGTACTTCTTCTGGTCAATCATGCCAAAGTACATGCGCCATATCAGAAGCAAGGCAAACCCGAGCGCCACGAGCGACCCGAGCAGCGTGAAAAATGCTATCGTCCGTTTGGACGCTGACGCTGTAAATATATCCGCGGAAACATTCGCCCCAACCAGCTGGCAATAGGGAAGAAACGCAAAAACGGCGATCGCAACGCCGACTTCGGTGAGTTCAAAATCTCCCGGAAAAGGCTTGCCGAATATGGACCCGATGATGGAGAGCATATTTATGCCGACCACGAGCAGCAAGGTAATACCGCCGAGCAGCGCCCAAAGTGTTATCAGGCGGCTGGCAGCCCCGGTAAACCCGGAGCTGCTTTCTTGCAAGGTGTCTGGCATCAGTTGGAAGCGTTCTTTGCAACGGCTGCCTTGGCTCTGTCGACTAGGCCTGCTCCATCGATACCCTTGGAGGAAACTTCATCGACCCACCGATCAACAACTGGCGCCAGCTTTTCGTTGAAAGCTGCGGTTTCTTCCGGTGTCAATGTGATGTGTGTGTTCCCGGCCTTTGTCGCGAGACCAATTCCGAAATCATCACCAGCAGTCCAGAACTCGCCGACTTTTTTCATCCACTCGCGGTCAGAGGCATCACGAAACGCCTGCTTCACATCGTCAGGCAGGCTTTCCCAACGGTCCTTGTTCATGGAGACCTGGAATACAGTGGTTCCGAAACGTTCCTTGTCCGCTCCCTCGATCTGGTACTCGGTCTGCTCCTGGATCTTGAGAGGTGGAATGATTTCCCAAGGGATCAGAGCACCGTCGATCACACCCTTCTGCAACGCAGTCGGCAGTTCGGGAACCGGCATGGCGACAGGGGCTGCGCCCAATGCTTCGATCACCCAGGCACCCGTGCGGGTCGGGATACGCATCTTCTTGCCTTCAAGGTCGGCAGGAGAACGCACTTCCGTATCAGTCATGTGGATGCCTTGACCTGCATGCACGTGCAGGAACATGACTTCCACGCCTTTGTAGTCGTCCTTCAGGTCGCTTTCGAACAGGTCTGCCAACGCAAGATTGGTTGCAACCGTGTCATTGGTGTGAACACCCGGCAGTTCGAACACTTCTGAGCGCGGGAACAGGCCTGGCGTATAGCCGTTGACGGTCCAGACCAGGTCTACAACTCCATCGCGCACCTGGTTGATCAGCTCCGGCGGGCGACCGCCAAGGGTCATCGCAGGGTAGAACTCAATTGCGACTTTGCCGCCTGAATTCTCTTCAACCTGCTTGGCCCAGGGGACCAACATCTTTGAATGCGCAGGCGCCTTTTCACCCAGGAAGTGATGAAGCTTGAATTCATAATCTGCGGCTGTCGCAGACGTGGCACCGAGCGCAATCATTGCCGCTCCAAGTACCGCTTCCTTAATGTGTCTCATATTTCCTCCTCCAAGCGATTTCACGTTGTCCGGCAGTTATTCAGTTTCCAATCTGGTGGAATTGCTCTCTGATTTGCATCTCGCCCGCTGCTTGCGATCAGTCTGACCGCAGTCTGCCCAGACTGCAAATTCAAAAGGCCCCTCAGATGGCCTTTTGGAAGGACTGCCGACATTATTCACTCCTCCAAAAATCATCTTCACTAATTAATTTGGGAATGTAAAATGAGATATCAGCCTAGATACTTTCTATTTTTGGCAACAAAAATACCGGATTTGCATGAGCGGACTTTTGGGTTACCGTTTTTGTGAAACACCTAATTCCACCGGTTCGAAAAGCCCATTTCAGCCAATTGGCGCTGTCCTTTCAGACTGACGCATTCCCTTCCCGGTTCGTTTCCAAAACCGGATCACCCTTCGGAGAACAACCATGGCTGACAACGACAACCGGTCTGAGATCACGGCAGGTGGCGCTCTTTTCGGTAAGCTCAAGGCGCTCGGCATTGATTATGTGTTCGCCAATTCCGGTACAGATTATCCGCCAATCATCGAGGGGCTTATTGAAGCGACACAAAACGGGATTGACCTGCCGATCCCCCTAACGGTGCCACATGAACACGTCGCAATCGGCATGGCCCACGGCTACTACCAGATTTCCGGCAAGATCCAGTCGGTGATGCTGCACACGAATGTCGGTCTATCAAATGCCGCCACGGGCGCCATCAATGCCTGGTGCGATCAGATCCCGATGCTGCTGATGTCCGGGCGTACGCCGGTTATGGAAGGCAAGCGATTTGGTGCCAGGACGGTCCCCATCGGTTGGGGACAGGAGATGTTCGACCAGACGGCACTTGTGCGCGAAGTAACCAAATGGGACTACGAACTCCGCTTTCCGGAACAGATTTCTGACCTTTTCAACCGAGGTTGGGCGATTGCCAATTCTACGCCCAAGGGTCCGGTCTATATCAGCCTGCCACGCGAAATCCTGTGTGAGCATATCGCACCCGATGGGTTGGACGCGCCTTCGCGAATGGCGCCGGTGATCACCGCGCCGGAACCCGAGGCGCTAAGGTCTGCGGCGGAAGCACTGGCCGGTGCGAAAAATCCACTCATCATCAGTCAAAGGGGAACCGGCTCCGAAGAAGCCTTTGATGCTTTGGGCGAATTCCTGACCGACTGGGCAATTCCCCTGTCGCATTACTGGGCCAACACGCTGTCCGTACCTTTGTCCCACCCTATGCAAGTTGGTGCATCACCCGAGGCTTTGCTGGCGGAAGCGGACGTCATTCTCGTCATCAATTCTCTGGCGCCCTGGTTCCCGGACAAGGTGACATTGTGCGAAGATGTAAAAGTCATTCAACTCGGTCCTGACCCTCTTTTCAGCCGTACACCAGTCAGAAATTTTCCGGCTGACATCACGCTGGCTGGCGACCTGTCGAACACGCTGTTGGCTTTGATCAACGAGATGAAGGGAAAATCACGCAACGAGGATACGCTCGCCCAACGTCGGCAGAACATCAGTGAAATATCTGCCGCAAACCGCGCGGCCGCCATTCGACAGGGCGAACGCGGCAATGGAAGCTCGATGACCAAGGAGTGGGTAAGCCTTTGCCTTGGCCGGGCAATCAAGGGACGTAAAGCTACCGTATTCCATGAACTCGGTTGCCCGCTGGACCAGCTCGACCTCGAAAATCACAACAGCTATTTTCAAGAACCGCATTCCGGTGGTCTTGGCTGGGGCTTGCCAGCTGCCCTTGGTGCGCAATTGGCAGACCGCAAGCGGCTTGTCTTTGCCACCATAGGCGACGGCAGCTACATGTTTGCCAATCCGACTGCTTGTCATCAGGTTGCCGAGGCGCTGGAGCTTCCGGTCATCACGCTTGTGCTCAACAACGAAGAGTGGGGCGCCGTGCGGCAGTCGGTGGAAGGCCTCTACAAAGAAGGTCTCGCCAGACAGGCCAATGAGGTTCCGATGACCTCCCTGAGGCCAAGTCCCGATTTTACCAAGACTGCAGAAGCCAGCCGGGCCTATACAGAGACGGTTACGAGCGGTGACGACCTGCCAGCGGCACTCGATCGCGCCATCAAAGTTGCGACAACGGAGAAGCGGCAAGTCCTGTTGAACATTGCCATTGAAAGAAACACCATGGTCTAGCATTCAGTTTTTATGCTGAGAAAATTGTTTTTCTTTCCGGCCTAAAGACCTAAATCTTTAAATTTCCATCGCTTTTTCGATTCTCTAACAATTGAGGCCGATTACAGGGCGAATCAGTTGCTTGACAGGTTTGGAACGTTCCAGTATTTAGTTTTACACAAATTTGGAACGTTCCAAAAATGACTGGGAGACAAGGAATGCTGCGTTGGGGTCTCATTGGTGCAAGCCGCATTGCGTCAAGCTACATCATTGATGCCATGAGGGCCCAGGAAGGCGCGGAAGTTTTGTCCGTGCTCAGTTCCGACCAAAAGCGTGGTGAGCGCTTTGCCAGCGAGAACAGGATCAATGACAGTTATACGGATCTGGACTCTCTGCTGGCAGACGACCGCGTAAACGCCGTCTACATTTCAACAACAAACGAAAAACATCACGCCCAGGCGTTGGCGGCTATAGCTGCCGGAAAGAATGTTCTTTGTGAAAAACCCCTGGCGATGGCATTGACGGATGCCTGCGAAATGGTGAAAGCAGCAGCCGACAAGGGTGTGACTTTCGCAACCAATCATCACCTGCGCAATGCAGGCACGCATCTTGCCATCAAGGACCTGATCACGTCCGGGCGAATTGGCAATGTGCTAAGCGCCCGCGTCTTTCACGCAGTGAACTTGCCGGAACATCTCAGAGGCTGGCGCATTAACGACGCGGCTGCAGGTGGTGGCGTGATCCCGGACATAACAGTCCACGATGCTGACACGATCCGTTTCCATCTGGACGAAGACCCTGTCGAAGTTGTTGCCAAGGCTGGAACTTCCGGAATGGGAGAGGGCGTCGAAGACAGTGTCATGTCCGTCTGGTCAATGCCCTCCGGGGCCATGGTGCAAACACACGAGAGCTTTACGCATGGATTTGCAGGTACCGGCATCGAGTTTCATGGGACCGAAGGATCGATCTTTGCACGCAATGTGATGACCCAGGAGCCTGTCGGCGCGATCCGTCTCGTGGATGCAAACGGTGAAACACCCGTCGATTACAAGAACCACAATCTCTACCACCGCTCGCTCGGCCTTTTCACCAATGCCGTGGCCGGAACCGGTCACCCATCAGCGGACGGTGTTGACGGCATCAAATCCCTGGCAGTTGCCCTGGCCGTTCGCGAAGCAGCACAGACCGGCAAACTGACCCCTGTCAATTACGGCGGATTTTGAGATGTCGTCCAAGATCGTTTCCATGGACGCCGCCGCCGCAAAAATTGCCGACGGTGCAGTTGTTACCGTTTCCTCTTCCTCCGGCCTCGGGTGTCCGGACAAGATCCTTGAGGCCATTGGCGCAAGGTTCGACCGTGAAGGACATCCGAGGAACCTTACGACGCTGCATCCGATTGCTGCCGGTGACATGTACGGCATCAAGGGCATCGATCACATCGCCAAGGATGGGCTCCTGTCGACAATTATCGCAGGCTCGTATCCATCTGGTCCGTCAAACCTGCCGATGCCCGCAATCTGGCAGATGCTGGTCGATAACAGAGTTGCAGCCTATAACGTACCGTCCGGTATTTTATTCGACATGCACCGCGATGCGGCCGCAAACCGCCCCGGTGTTCTGACCAAGGTCGGTCTCGACACTTTCGTCGACCCTGTTCGTCAGGGCTGCGCCATGAATGACGCGGCTGCAAAAAGTCCGATCGTTTCCCGCATGGAAATGAATGGCGAAACCTGGCTGCACTTTCCGAACATCGTTCCCAACGTTGCAATCATCCGGGCGACCACGGCCGACGAACGCGGCAATCTCACCTATGAACATGAAGGTGCTTATCTGGGTGGGCTGGAACAGGCCATTGCCGTACGCAATCACGGCGGTCTTGTCATTGCGCAGGTAAAACGTGTCACGGCCTCCGGATCGCTTCGTCCCCATGATGTGCGCGTACCAGGCCATCTTGTCGACCTGATCGTCGTCGACCCGGATCAGCGTCAGACGACGGAAACCAATTACGATCCGGCCATCTCCGGGCAAGTCATGCGCCCCTGGTCGAGTTTCTCTCACGCTGAGCGCAGCATTGAAAAGATCGTCGCGCGCCGCGCAGCCATGGAATTACGTACCGGGCAAACGGCCAATCTGGGCTTCGGTATTTCGGCAATGGTTCCTCGGGTTCTGCTTGAGGCAGGCAGAGAACAAGCGGTAACCTGGGCCATCGAGCAGGGTGCTACCGGCGGTATGCCACTCACTGGATTTGCGTTCGGATGCGCATCAAATGCTGATGCCTATATGCCTTCGCCTCAGCAGTTCCTTTACTTTCAGGGGGGCGGTTTTGATGTCTCGTTCCTGTCCTTCCTGGAGGTGGACCTTGAAGGCAATGTCAATGTCTCCAAGCTTGGCAAGAAACCCTATCTGACCGCTGGATGCGGTGGGTTCGTCGACATCACGGCAAGCGCCCGAAAGATCGTCTTTTCAGGACTCTTTGAAGCCGGCGCGCAACTTGATCTGACCGAAGAGGCGCTGACTGTCAGGTCACCCGGAAAGTTCACGAAAATGGTCGATGAAGTCGAACACGTGACCTTCTCTGGTCGCCGCGCACGGGAGCTTGGGCAGGACGTTCTTTATATCACCGAGCGCTGCGTCATTCAGTTGACCGACGAGGGTCTTCTGGCAACTGAAATCATGCCGGGGATCAATGCGCAGAAGGACATCGTCGAAGCCTCAAACGGTAGGGTGAAACTTGCAGGAAATGCGTCTTTGATGCCCAAAACACTGCTCCAAAACGGTGCAATGGAGCTGGACCTATGAGCGCCCTGCATCTGATCCCGCACGGCTCTGTTGCCGAATTGCGTCTCGACAATCCGGTCAAGCTCAACGCTTTCACCGTCGAAATGCTGGGTGCAATCGAGCCCTATTGTGCCGAGCTTGAAAGAGATGACGCCATCAGGGCCGTTGTTATCACCGCAGCGGAAAGCCGCGCTTTTTGCGCCGGTGCCGACATCCGTGCCTGGTCTGAACTGGATGCCGCCAATTTTGCACGGCACTGGGTTCGCGAAGGACACCGGATCTTTGATCGTCTTGCACGCCTGTCCAAGCCGACTATCGCCGCCATTGACGGTCACGCCTTTGGTGGCGGGCTCGAGTTCACCGCAGCGACCGATATCAGGGTGATGTCACCGGATGCAACTCTCGCACTGCCCGAGGCTGCCGTCGGCATCGTTCCGGGTTGGTCCGGCACCCAACGACTAGCGCGATTGCTCGGCGAACCGCTGGTCAAGGAAATGGCACTCTTCGGCCGGCGTATCTCCGCTGAACGAGCCCATGCGGCCGGTTTCATCGCAGAGATCTCGAACGACCCTCGCGCCACAGCCTTCGAGATTGCCGAGGGGCTTTCAACCAGGTCCTCCCGTTCAATCGAGATCGCCAAATACATGATCCATGCTGCTGCCGGAGAAGACAGCAGCGCAATGATCGAAGCCCTCGGTGCCGGAATGATCGTCCCGACCGACGACAAAACCGAGGGCGTTACCGCCTTTCGCGAAAAGCGCAAACCGAATTTTTCTGGAAAGTAGCCATGAGTGACCTGAACGTCGTTTCCATTAGCGAAGCGCAAATTCCCGCAGAGCCGTTTGAGGCGCGTCATCTTATCGACGGCACCTGGTGCAAAAGTGCAGATGGCGCAACCTTCGAACGTGTGTCCCCTTCTCACGGCACTGTTGTCACCCGAGCCTGCCAAGGCGGTCCGCAGGATGTTGACGCAGCCATAAGCGCGGCACGGAAGGCTTTTGACAAGGAAGACTGGTCCCGCACCAGCGGCAAGGAAAGAGCGGCGCTTCTGTTGAAAGTTGCGGACCTGATCGACCGGGAACGGGATCGGATCGCGTTCCTGGAAACGCTTGAATCGGGAAAACCGATCAGCCAGGCAAAGGCCGAAATCGAAGGAGCCGCTGATCTCTGGCGCTATGCCGCTTCGCTTGCCCGAACCATGCATGGTGAAAGCCACAATTCCCTGGGCAGCGACATGCTCGGAGTGGTTCTGAAAGAGCCGATCGGGGTCGTTTCAATCATCACACCCTGGAATTTTCCTTTCCTGATCGTCTCACAGAAATTGCCGTTTGCCCTTGCAGCGGGCTGCACGGCGGTCATCAAGCCATCCGAAATGACACCAGCGACAACCGTCATTCTGGGTGAACTTTGCCTTGAAGCTGGCGTGCCGGCAGGCGTGGTCAACATCGTTCTGGGATATGGCGACCCGGTCGGCACCGCGATGACGACAGACAACCGCGTGGACATGGTGACATTCACCGGATCGACCGGCGTTGGCAAAGCCATCGTGAAAGCTGCCTCCGGAACCTTGAAAAAGGTTTCGCTGGAGCTTGGCGGCAAGAACCCGCAGGTAATCTTCCCGGATGCCGATCTGGAAAGCGCCGTTGATGCCGTTGTCTTCGGCATTTATTTCAATGCTGGCGAATGCTGCAATTCAGGTTCCCGGATCATTGTGCACGAAGAGATTGCCGAAGAATTCCTGGCCCGAACAGTTGCCCTGTCCCGCCAGGTTCCTTTTGGTGATCCCCTGGACCCATCGACCAAGGTCGGCGCAATCATCACGTCCGAACATCAGAAAAAGATCGACAAATATGTTCGTGACGCGGTGAGTTCCGGAGCAGATGTCCGGTTGGGAGGTGAGGCGCTGACAGTGCCTGGCCTCACCGGACATTTTTATCAGCCAACCGTTGTCACCAATCTTCGAAGCGACATGCCAATTGCGCGTGAAGAGGTCTTCGGACCGGTGCTCTCGGTTTTGACCTTCAAGACGCTCGATGAGGCCATCGAGCTGGTCAACGATGCCGAATACGGCCTCTCTGCGGGCGTTTGGAGCGAAAACGTTCACACCTGCCTGGAGTTCGCCCGGCGCGCACAGGCCGGAACCGTCTGGACCAATACCTGGATGGACGGATTCCCTGAGATGCCTTTCGGCGGCGTGAAGGAAAGCGGCCAGGGCCGTGAATTAGGCAAATACGGACTTGATGAGTTTCTCGAGGCGAAAACCGTGACGATGCGGATCGGCCGCACGCGCGCGCCTTGGGTTGACCCGCGGGAAGACTAAATCTCGCGATTTTCAGAAGTTTGTTACGCAAGTTAGGGAGGAAATCCATGCGTAAGTTAACGACAATGATGACTGCGGCAGCTGCCTTGATGGCTGCTAGCTCGAGTATCCAGGCGCAGGAAGTGGAGGTTCTGCACTGGTGGACGTCCGGCGGTGAAGCGGCCGCACTAAACGTCCTGAAGGAGGATCTCGAGAGCCAGGGCATTGGCTGGCAGGACATGCCGGTTGCCGGCGGCGGCGGCACCCAGGCCATGACCGTCCTGCGTGCCCGTGTAACCTCCGGCAATCCACCCACTGCGGTTCAAATGCTCGGTTTTGACATTCTGGACTGGGCCAACGAAGGCGCCCTGGCCGATCTGAATATCCTTGCCGGGATGGAAGGCTGGGACGATGTCGTTCCCGAGGCTCTTCAGAAATTTGCCAAACATGACGGCAAGTGGGTCTCTGCACCGGTGAACGTGCACTCCACCAACTGGGTCTGGGCCAACAAGGCTGTCCTTGATGAGCTCGGGATCGCCGTTCCAACAACCTGGGACGAGTTTGTCGCTGCTCTTGATAAGGTGAAAGCTGCTGGCAAGACACCGATCGCACATGGTGGCCAGGCCTGGCAGGATGCGACCGTGTTCGACGCCATTGCGCTGTCGACCGGTGGACCGGACTTCTACAAGAAGGCCTTCATTGATCTCGATCCGGATACTCTCGGGTCGGACACCATGAAAGAAGCGTTCGATCGGATGGCCGTTATCCGGGACAACGTGGACGACAACTTCTCCGGCCGTGACTGGAACCTGGCGACCGCAATGGTCATCAACGGCGATGCCGCTTTCCAGATGATGGGCGACTGGGCAAAAGGCGAATTCCTGAACGCAGGCAAGACGCCTGATGAGGACTTCCTGTGCTTCCGTTTCCCGGGAACCCAGGACCAGGTAACCTTCAACGCCGATCAGTTTGCGATGTTTGCGCAGGGTCCTGAAGTTGGCAAGGAACAGGCGGCGCTCGCCACCGCGATTCTGTCGCCAGGCTTCCAGACAGCCTTCAACGTTGTCAAAGGCTCCGTGCCCGCGCGGACCGACGTCTCTGACGAGGCGTTTGACGCCTGTGGCAAAAAAGGCATGGCCGATCTGAAAGCAGCCGCGTCAAGCGGCAACCTCTACGGCTCCATGGCCCATGGCCATGCCAACCCGGCTTCCGTCAAGAACGCGATCTATGACGTTGTGACCGCGCATTTCAACGGCGAATATGACAGTGCAACAGCCGTTGACGAGCTCGTAACTGCAGTTGAAATCAACAAGTAACGACCAATGAGAGCGGTGATCCTTCACCGCTCTCTTCCGGTCCGGAGACCTTAGATGTCTTTCTCTGAAACGGCGAACCCGCGTGGTTCGGTGGCCGACAGGTTGCGCGATGCGCTACCCAAGCTGGTACTCAGCCCAACGGTTGCCATTGTTGCTGTCTTTGTCTACGGCTTCATCGCCTTCACATTTTATCTGTCTTTCACGGATAGCCGGATCCTGCCCTCTTTTGGATGGGTGGGTTGGACAAACTTTGAGAACCTTTTCCGCATCCGGGCCTGGGATACGGCTGTTTCGAACCTCGCTGTGTTCGGCCTGCTGTACATATCAATCTGCTGTGCGCTCGGTTTGCTGCTTGCTATCCTTCTTGACCAGAAAATCCGCGCAGAAGGCTTCATTCGAACTATCTATCTTTATCCGATGGCCCTCAGCTTCATCGTTACCGGGGTCGCATGGAAATGGTTCCTTGATCCGGGCATCGGCCTGGAGGCTGTTGTCCAGGGCTGGGGGTGGGAAAGCTTCCGCTTCAACTGGATCAAGGACCGTGAATTCGCCATCTACACGATTGTCATTGCCGCCGTATGGCAGACATCCGGCTTCGTGATGGCGATGTTCCTGGCCGGTCTGCGCGGTATCGACAGTGAAATGCTGAAAGCAGCCCAGATCGACGGCGCGTCCACATTCTCGCTTTATCGCCGGATCGTCATCCCGCAGCTTCGACCGGCCTTCATGTCCGCGTTTGTCGTTCTCGCCCATATGGCGATCAAGTCCTACGACCTTGTCATTGCGTTGACAGGCGGCGGCCCCGGAACTGCCACTGAATTGCCGGCAACCTTCATGTATTCCTACACCTTCTCCAGAAACCAGATGGGCATTGGCGCCGCGTCCGCAGTCATCATGCTGATGACGATTGCAGCCATCATCGTGCCTTATCTCTGGTCTGAGCTCAGGGAGAAAAAGTGATGAGCACTGCTCCCAATTCAACAACTTTCGATCCGGCGCAATCCGGCAACGCAGACTCACAAAAGAGAACCTGGCTGCACGCAGTGAAACCAGCCCGGATCATATTGTATCTTCTGCTCGGCCTCTTCAGCATCTACTACCTTTTGCCGCTTTACGTGATGGTGACGAACTCACTGAAACCACTGTCGGAGATTACTGCCGGCGGCATGATGGCACTGCCTCAGGAGTGGACGATCGCGCCGTGGCTGTCCGCCTGGTCAAGTGCACAAATCGGTGTCGACGCAACAGGTCTTCGCCCCTATTTCATCAACTCCATTGTCATGGTTGTGCCAGCAGTCGCACTCTCCACCATCATTGGGGCATTGAATGGGTATGTTCTGACCAAATGGACATTTCGCGGAGCAACTGTCCTGTTCGGACTGCTTCTATTCGGCTGTTTCATCCCTTTCCAGATGGTTTTGATCCCGATGGCACGCATGCTGGGCCTCATGGGTCTTGCCGGCACGGTTCCCGGGTTGATCTTCGTCCATCTGGTTTATGGCATCGGGTTCTCGACACTCTATTTCCGCAACTACTATGCGGCTTTCCCGACAGAACTCGTCCGTGCAGCCCAGATCGATGGTGCCGGGTTCTTCCGGATTTTCTACAGGATCCTGCTGCCCTCTTCCGGGCCGATCGCAGTAGTCTGCATCATCTGGCAATTCACCAACATCTGGAACGACTTCCTGTTCGGGGCCTCGTTTTCCGATTTTGACAGCCAGCCAATGACGGTAGCGCTCAACAACCTGGTTCAGTCGTCACATGGGGTTAAGGAATACAACGTTCATTTTGCAGGCGCGATCATGGCCGCCCTGCCAACTCTATTCGTCTACATCGTTGCGGGCCGTTACTTCGTCCGTGGCTTGATGGCTGGCTCCGTAAAGGGATAAGATAATGGGTTTCCTGGACATCAAAAACGCAACGAAATCATATGGATCCATGCAGGTCCTTCATGAAACCAACATTTCGGTCGAAGAAGGCGAGTTTCTTGTTCTCGTCGGCCCTTCCGGCTGTGGAAAATCAACGCTTTTAAACATGATCGCCGGTCTCGAAGAGATCACATCCGGTGAGATTGCAATCCGTGGGCGGAGCATGAACGGGGTCAAACCCGCAGACCGAAATATCGCGATGGTGTTCCAGTCCTATGCGCTTTATCCGAACATGACGGTCAGCGGAAATATTGCCTTCGGTATGGAAATGCATGGAATTGCCAAGCCCGAGCGCGCAAAGCGCATTGACCAGGTTGCGGATCTTTTGCAGATCACCCACTTGCTGGACCGCAAGCCGGGACAGCTCTCTGGTGGTCAACGCCAACGCGTCGCCATGGGCCGGGCGCTCGTCCGTGAGCCGGATGTTTTTCTGTTCGACGAACCACTTTCAAATCTGGACGCAAAACTGCGCGTCGACATGCGCACGGAAATCAAGAAGCTTCACCAGAAGCTTGGCACCACCATCGTCTATGTGACGCACGATCAGATCGAAGCGCTGACGCTCTCGACCCGGATCGCGGTCATGTTTGGCGGGTACGTGCAGCAGCTCGGCACACCAAAGGAGATTTATGACAACCCGGCAAACATGTTCGTGGCAGGATTCATGGGATCACCGTCGATGAACCTGTTCCCGGCAAAGGTTGTTTCTTCAAATGGAAGGCCAGCCGCTGAAGTCAGGCTTGCAACCGGCTCAACGGCAGCTATCCCTTTTGCAGGCGAAGCGCTGTCTTCCAGTGTTGGCCGCGATATCATTCTCGGCATCCGGCCTGAAGCAATTACTGACCAGGACGGTGCGGACCGAAATTCGCGTGCCATCCACGTCGTGGAAGCCCCGGTAGAAGTGACGGAGCCTGCAGGATCGGACACTTTCGTGGTCAGCCAGGTGAGTGGCAAGGACGTAACGGGGCGATTCCGGGCTGATGTATCTGTTCGTGCTGGCGACGTGTTCCCATTTGCGTTCAATATGGAAAAGGCTGTTGCCTTTGATCCTCAAAGCGAGAACCGGATTGCCTGACGCATGACCATGGCACCAGACATTGTGATTGTTGGAAGCGGCATGGCCGGTGCAAGTCTTGCTGCCGGTCTTGCTCCAACGGGTGCGAGAATTACAATCCTGGAGCGCGGGCATCAAATACCGGACGATGCCCCTGCCAGGGATCCCTGGCGGATTTACACAAACAGTGCCTTCCGTTCGAAGGAAACCTGGCTGGACGAGCGCGGCAATGCGTTTGAGCCCGGCAACTACTACAATGTCGGCGGCAACTCCAAACTCTACGGCGCGGTTCTGATCAGGTATCGGGAACAAGATTTTGGAGAGCTCGAACATTTTGATGGCACCTCCCCTGCCTGGCCGTTCGGCTATGACGAAATTGCGCCATGGTATGACGCCGCCGAAGCGCTTTATCAGGTCAGAGGCGATGCAAACTCCGATGCCACGGAACCACCTCATTCAAACGGCTACCCTTTCCCGCCCGTTCCAGACGAGCATGCAATAAAGTCGGTGCGTCAAAGGTTGGAATCAGCAGGTGCAAATCCTTTCAGCCTTCCATTGGGTGTGGATGTGGAGCGATGGTTGAAAGCTGGCAATACTGGCTGGGATGGTTATCCGGATCTCAGATGCGGGAAGATGGATGCTGAAACTTGCGGTCTGGCAGCCGCGCTCGCGTATGAAAACGTCGAACTGGTCACTGGTGCGCGTGTAACGTCGTTGAAAGCAGACCCCGAAACTGGCCACATCAACAAGGTTGTTTATGTAAAAGATGGCGCTGAAATCCATTTGACACCCAGGATAGTGGCTGTTTGCGCAGGTGCCGTTCAATCAGCTGCTCTGTTTCTGCGTTCTGGTATTGCCAACAGTTCCGACCAGGTCGGGCGTTGCTTCATGAACCACAATGCCTCAGCGCTAATTGCCATCGATCCGGGCTTTCGTAACGATGCTGTCTACCAGAAAACGTTTGGCATCAACGACTGGTATCTCTCCGATGGGAATGGTGGCATGCCACTCGGCAATGTTCAGCTTCTGGGTCGCGTAACACCCGACATCCTGAAGATCCAGGTACCAATGCTTCCCAAACCTGTTGCCAGATGGATGTCGGGACATGCCATCGATTTTTATGCGATATCCGAAGATTTGCCCGATCCGGAAAGCCGGATAATCTGGAAGGATGGCAATGTGCAATTGATCTGGCGAAGGTCAAACATGACCGCGCATAAAAAGCTCGTTGCCAAAACAAAAGCGACACTGCGCAAGGCAGGATTTCCGATTGTTCTGTCGCGCCTCTTTGATGGGCGCGTGCCCTCGCATCAATGCGGAACCTTGCACATGGGCGATGACCCGAAAACATCGGTTGTCGACCCGGATTGCCGGTCCTGGGATCATGCCAACCTATTCGTGACCGACGCTGGCGCATTGCCAACCTCGGCTGCTGTCAATCCCGCGCTCACTGTTGCAGCACTCTCACTGAGGGCCGCTGATACGATCAAACAGGAACTCTCATGATGAGCAAAATTGCACTTGTCACCGGAGGACAAAGCGGCATCGGCCTGGGCGTAGCTGAAGCCTTGATTGGCGCTGGATACAAGGTGGCTCTTGTATCCCTCAGTAACCCGGATGCCAGGGACGTCACAGAGGCCCTTGAACGCCTTGGCCCCGATGCCTCCTATTATTCCCTCGATATTCGGGATGTCGACCACCACAGCGACGTCATGGACCAAGTAGAGGCAGAGCTCGGACCAGTGACCACATTCGTCTCCAATGCCGGTGTTCCGGCAAAAATGCGCGGCGATATGCTTGATCTTCAGCCGGAAAATTTCGATTTCGTACTGGGTGTCAACCTGAGGGGGGCGTTTTTCCTTGCACAGGAAGCGGCACGCAGAATGCTGAAACTGCCTGAAGAAACTTATCGTTCAATCTCGTTCATCACCTCGGTCAGCGCGGAAATGGTGTCCATTGAGCGCGCCGAATACTGCATTTCAAAATCTGGCGCGACGATGATGGCACAGCTTTTTGCCGTTCGCCTGGCTCCACACGGTATCGGTGTTTTCGAAATTCGCCCCGGTATCATTGAAACCGGCATGACTGCAGGCGTTAAGGACAAATACACAACGCGGATAGAAAACGGTCTGGTACCCGCAAAACGTTGGGGCCAGCCCGAAGATATTGGCTCAACAGTTGTTCCTATCGCCGAAGGTCAGATGGCTTTTGCAACCGGCTCCGTCATTTCGCTTGATGGCGGATTGTCGATCCCACGCCTTTAAGAGTGAACCTATGGAAAACGGTTACGATTTCATCATTATCGGCGGTGGCAGCGCAGGTTCGGTTCTCGCTGCCCGGTTGACGGAAAACCCGGACGTGCAAGTCCTGCTTCTGGAGGCAGGCGGTCGCGACTGGCATCCCTTTTTCCACCTTCCCGCAGGCTTTGCCAAGATGACCAAGGGCATCGGTGCCTGGGGATGGCAAACCGTACCGCAGAAAAACATGCAGGACCGGGTGTTCAACTACACCCAGGCAAAGGTTATCGGCGGCGGTTCTGCCATCAACGCGCAGATCTACACACGAGGCAATGCACTCGATTACGACGAATGGCGTCAGATGGGCTGCGAAGGCTGGGGCTACGATGATGTCCTGCCTTACTACAAAAAGGCCGAAGACAACGACACATTCGACAACAAATACCATGGCAAGGGTGGCCCTCTTGGCGTCTCACAACCCTGTGCGCCACTCCCTATTTGCGAAGCCTATTTCGAGGCTGCCGGTGAACTTGGCATTCCGCACAATTCCGACCTGACCGGTGAAAAACAGGATGGTGTCGGCTACTACCAGCTGACACAGCGAAATGCGCGCAGGTCTTCAGCGGCCATGGCTTATCTCGCTCCCAACAAAACCCGCGCAAATCTTCACATCCGAACCGGCGCTCAAGTGAAACGGATTGTGGTTGAAAATGGCATCGCCACGGGTGTTGAGCTTCTCGACGGCACACGACTGACCGCAACATCCGAAGTTATCCTGTCCTCCGGTTCGATCGGATCGCCCCGCCTGCTGCAACTTTCCGGAATTGGCCCTGCAGATCATCTGAAAGACCTCGGCATTCCGGTGGTCTTTGACCAGCCGGGTGTCGGTTCAAACCTTCAGGACCACCTGGACCTTTATTGTATCTGTGAAGTCAGCGGGCCTTACACATATGACCGCTATGCGAAGCTGCATATGTCGGCGCTCGCCGGGCTTCAGTATCTATTGACCAAAAAGGGTCCGGTTGCCTCCAGTCTGTTTGAGACCGGCGGCTTTTGGTACGCCAATCCCGACGCCCGATCACCGGACCTGCAATTTCATCTGGGGCTTGGGACCGGGATTGAGTCCGGTGTCGCAGCCATGCCGGACGGAGGTGTAACGCTCAATTCGTGTTACCTGCGACCGCGTTCACGCGGGTCGGTTCGACTTTCAAGCTCCGATCCCACCGGCGCTCCCCTGATTGACCCGAACTATCTCGATGACCCGCAAGACCGCACGATGTCGATCCGCGGACTGAAACTCACGCAGGAGATCCTTTCGCAAAGCCCCCTCAAGAAATACATCAAGGCTGAGCATCTGCCTGGCCCGGATGTGAAGACCGATGAGGAGTATTTTCGGTTTATTTGCGAACATTCAAAAACGTCCCACCATCCAGCGGGAACATGTCGGATGGGATCAGATGACCAGGCTGTCGTCGATCCCCGTCTGCGCTTCAACGGCATTGAACGTTTGCGCATTGTCGACGCTTCTATCATGCCAAACGTCATCTCTTCCAATACCAACGCAGCAGCGATCATGATCGGCGAAAAAGCGTCCGACATGATCCGCGAAGACCACGGTGCACTTTCATGATCCGACATATCGTTCTCATCAAATTCCAACCCGACATCAGGGAAGAAACGATCACGGACCTGTTTGAGGAATTGCGCGCCATCCAACAGGTGGTCCCAGGTGTTCTCGAAATCACTTCGGGACGCAGCGAAAGCCCGGAGAAAATTGAACGCGGCTACATGCATGGATTTGTGGCCGACTTTCAAGATTGGGACACGCTCGAGGCCTACCAGTTACATCCGGCCCACAAGGCGCTTGGCGCAAAGCTCGTCGCCAACGCTATCGGTGGCCTTGACGGTATTCTCGTCCTGGATATCCCGGTTGAAAGTTGACCGGCCAGCACATTTTAGGAACCTCCCATGTTGACGCTTCCCACACTTACGCTTCCTACAAAGGACAATCGTCTGGAATCCTATCAGCTTTCCGGCAACGCCCTGACACCGCGCGCGCCACGCGTCCCCCTGACACGAACGGCGTTTGCCGCAGCCCACGTCGTCTCGGACCCCTTGGCGGAACGCGATCCCTGGGTCGGCCCGCCAGCGGTCGACTGGGACAATACGCTAAGATTTCGACATTGGCTCTGGGACCAGGGACTTGGGCTTGCCGAAGCCATGGATACGGCACAGCGCGGCATGGGTGTTGACTGGAAGACTGCGAAAGAATTGATCGAACGCACCATGAAAGAGGCCAAAGCCCACCCGCTGAGGCCCCGCGTTGCCTGTGGCGCCGGTACAGACCATGTCGCATTGGAAGAGCTGAATGATACCGACGCTATCCTGGCCGCATACACCGAGCAAATGGAGGCGGTTGAAGCAGCAGGTGGTCAGTTGATCCTGATGGCGACGCGTGCTTTGCCCGCCATCGGAGCTGGACCAGAGACCTACGTGAAAGTTTACGGCCGTCTGCTCGACCAGGCTTCAGAACCGGTGATCCTCCATTGGCTCGGCGACATGTTTGATCCGGCTCTCAAGGGCTATTGGGGATCGAGCGATATCAGTGCAGCCTCAGATGCGGTGCTCTCAATCATCGCAGACAACGTCGAAAAGGTCGACGGCATCAAGATTTCAACTCTTGACCAGGCACATGAGGAAGCATTTCGTGCACGGTTGCCAGAAAGTGTCCGCCTTTATACCGGCGACGATTTCAACTACGCCGACCTGATTGAAGGCGATGGCAAAAGGTATTCACACGCTCTGCTCGGCGCGTTTGCCGCGATCGCGCCAGTTGCGTGTCAGGCTTTGGAGGCCTTGGCAGAAAACGATAAGGAAACCTATCACAATCTGTTCGCGCCGACGGTTCCGCTTAGCCGTGAAATTTTCAAGGCACCGACCCAGTTCTACAAGGCCGGCATTGCCTTTCTGGCGTGGCTGAACGATGCGCAAAGCCACTTCATCATGCCTGCCGGTTTTCAGTCCTCGCGCGAGATCACACACTACGCGGAGGTTTTCAGACTTGCAGACAAGGCCCGTTTGCTGTCAAAGCCAGATGTTGCCGTAGAAAGAATGCAGCTTCTGTTGAAGTTGCACGGTATCGCATAGCAAAGGACAGGAATGAAAAAACGTCCCACGATCCTGGATGTTGCGCGACAAGCAGGCGTTTCCAAATCAACTGTTTCGCTTGTGTTGCAGAATTCATCGCTGGTGAAGCAGACCACGCGTGAAGACGTTGAAAAGGCAATGGCAGAACTCGGTTATGTCTACAACCGGTCTGCTGCCGGCCTCAGAGGCGCCCAATCAGGACTGATAGGGCTGATCATCAACGATCTTCGTAACCCGTTTTTCACCGAATTTGCCGCCAGCGCGCAGATGACTTTCGCGCGCAGCGGATATTCAACCGTTGTCGCCAACACCGATGAAGACCCTGAGATCCAGTCGCAGGTGATCGCTTCCATGATTGAGCACGGTGTTTCAGCCTTTGTCATATCGCCTACCTATAGCGACGACGATGGGGCGTTTGACAGGATTGAGCGCGCCGGAATTCCGACAATGCAGGTCTTGCGGCGACAGGACGACCGAACGGACATCTTTCCGTTTGCTTCACACAATTACATCACTGGTGGTGCGCAAGCGACGGAACACCTGATCGAGACAGGATGTAAGAAAATCGCCTTTGTCGGCGGGCTCAAGGATCGGCCGATCACCCTTGAGAGAATGTCTGGGTACTTTGAAGTGATGAAGTCCCACGACCTGGAACCGCAGTCCTTTTTCGGACGGCCTTCACGTGCCTTTGGGCGCGAAATTGCTCTGGAAATTCTCAAAGAGCACAAGGACGTTGAAGCGGCCATCTGCTTCAGCGATCTTGTAGCATTGGGAATGCTGAGCGGGTTCGCAGAGGTCGGCGTTCAGGCTGGCAATTATTTCAAGATCATCGGATTTGATGACATCGAAGAATGCTCGCTTGTCTATCCGCGATTGAGTTCGGTCAGATGTGATTCCGCACTGTTTGGCAAAAACGCCGCGGAAGCGATGCTCGCCTGGATCGTTGACGGCAAACGCCCACCTGATAACAAGCGCTACAGCGTCGAATTGATTAAACGGCAGTCAAGTCTCGGAACACATTGACCAACGTGACTGCCTGCCAAACCCTGTTGAAAGTGCAAGAATTGCCCGACCTCGAAAACCTTCTGACTGATGCCCAGGCGCTCATTTTTGATTGCGATGGAACCCTTGTCGAAACGCCTGCTGTCTATGCCAAGGCCTGGCAGACAGCCTTCGCCGAAGCAGGACAGGACATGGAGCCTGCCTGGTATCACGAACGGGCCGGCATGTCTGAGCATGTTCTTCTGGATGCGTTCGAGATGATGAGAGGCGTGAAGCTGGATCGACAGCACGTTGTTCAGGTCATGCGCCGATCTGCGCTCCAGGGAATGGAGCAAGTCACCGAGATATCCCTGATCGCTGACATTGCGCGCCGTTTCCGAAGTTTGAAACCAATGGCAGTCGCGTCTGGCGGACCGGAGGTTGTTGTGATGTCCTCCTTGCGTGCGTCGCGGTTGTTACCCCTCTTCGATACCGTCGTCACGCTAGACGCGGTGGAAAAAGCCAAACCGGCTCCGGATCTATTTCTGGAGGCCGCAACCAGACTGGGTGTTGATCCAGCCGGATGTCTTGTTTTTGAAGACAGTCCGCAGGGAGTTGAGGCCGCTCACGCTGCAGGTATGCCTGTGATCGATGTCAACGACCTTATCGGAGCAACACCGATCAGCGCATGATCATCTTGCAATTAGTCGAGATGGAACACCTCTTCCATTGACGCCCACCACTCCCCGTCTTTCCGGGTTTCCAGTGGGTTTTGCATCGGGCCGCATAGTTCCCACCACCTTTGTGTAACCGGATCAGCAGCGATTGCCGCGTCATCTGCCTTGAAGTCGTTACCCCGATACTCCCAATAACCGAACATCAGATTTTCAGGTTCTTTCAGGAAAATCGAATAATTGGTGATGTTCGACTGCCGCAGCCTTTCAAGAACGTCCGGCCAGACATCCGCATGCAATTTCCTGTATTCCGGAATGTTGTCCGGGTTGATGCCAATAACCATCCCCATGCGCTGCATCTGTAATCCTCAATTGTCGTTTGTTTTGTGTGCCGCCGATCACAGCCGATAAAAATCAGCCGCTGTTTCACCAAAAATCTTCCCGCGATCTTTTTCAGCCAGTTCGCTGGTCATTGCTTGAGCGCAGGCGAACCAGTCTTCGTAGGTTCCCGCAAGTTCGAGAACCGGCCAGTCGCTGCCCCACATCAGTCTTTCGGGACCAAATGCCTGCAATACGTGGTCGACAACAGGTTGAAGTGACTGTTGAGACCATCCACTGCCGTACTCATTGGCAAGGCCTGACAACTTGCAAAAGACCTGTTGGTGTTCTGCCAGAAAAGACATCCCGCGCCGCCAGTCTTCGCCAGGGTCCGCGCCGCCTCCAATGTCTGGTTTGGCACAGTGATCGATGACTATTTTCAAGTCAGGTAGTGCCACTGCCAGTTTTTCCAGCACGCCAAGGTGTCTGGGTTGGACAAGCGCATCAATGGTTAGTCCAAGCTCCGAGACAATCTCCAGATTGGCAACAACATCTGGGGTCAAAATCCACTCGGTTTCTTCGATGTCTTGCAACATGGGCCTCACGCCCTTGAAGAATGGATTGCCTGCCAGCTTTGTCAGAACCGCTGCGGTTTGGCGGCACTCAAGATCGACCCAGCCGACAACCCCCTTCACAAGGGACGTGACTTCGGCAAGACCAAGAAGATACTCGGTTTCAGCGATCGTCGGGGCGGCCTGGACGGCGATAGATGCGCTCACGCCACAGCGTTCTGCAAGCGGATTGAGATCTGGTGGCAAGATGTCTCGGCGGATTTGCGAAACGCTATCATCCATCCAGAAATAGTCGCCCCGGTCAATCTTCCAGAAATGCTGATGTGCGTCGACAATCATACTGCTTCCCGCTTCCTGGTGCTGGCTCAATCAATTTTCATGCGAACGCGGTGAAAAGGATTGACCAATAATGTTCTTAATTATAAAAAACAAATAACGTCAAGGGAGGCTTTATGTCAACAACACCTATTGTTCAGTTTGGAACCAGCCGTTTTCTTCAGGCACACGCTGATCTTTTTATTTCCGAAGCCCTCCAATCCGGGGATGCGCTCGGACCCGTTACCGTTGTTCAAACCAGTGGCGATCCCTCCCGATCCAGGAGACTTCAGGCGCTCGCTGACCCTGCGGGTTACGAAGTCCGGATCAAGGGGCTGGAAAACGGCGAGCTTGTGGACGCCTCGAAAACTGTCAAAAGCATCATCCGCGCCTGTTCTTTGCCTCAAGATCTTTCGGCTGTTGCTGACATCATTTCAAATGAAGCCAGGGTCCTCATTTCCAATACGGCCGACGCTGGTTTCAAGTCTCAATTGGAAGACCAGTCGACGGAATTTTCTTCCAAAATGTCCTATCCGGCGAAATTGACCTGGTTTCTGTTTCAGCGTTTCAAGTCCGGTGGTGATCCAATACAGATCATGCCCGCTGAGCTCATCCCGCAAAACGGTAACGTGCTGCGCGGCCTCGTTCTGACAATTGCTGAGATATACTCCCCGGATTTCATAAGCTGGCTCGAGACAAAGGTGCTTTGGGTCAATTCACTGGTTGATCGCATTGTCTCTGAGCCACTGGAACCGGCCGGTGCGGTGGCTGAACCTTATGGCCTTTGGGCAATTGAGCATCAGCCAGGCATCATCCTTCCCTGCAGCCATCCAGACGTGCGTTTGGTCAAGGAGCTGGATCAGTTCGAAACCCTGAAGCTCTTTATTCTCAATCTCGGCCATACCTATCTTGTTTCACGATGGTTATCTTCGCCTGAACCAAAATGGCAGTTCGTACGCGAGCTGATGGAGGACCCCGAATATCTGGACGATCTGACGGATCTTTACGAACAAGAGGTTGTTCCGGTTTTCGCAAGCCATGGCCGGGAGGACGAGGCCAGGGCCTATATCAACACCACCATCGACAGGTTCAAGAACCCCTTCCTCGATCACAAGCTCGAAGACATTGCGCAGAACCACCGCGAAAAAGTGGCGAGGCGCATTGCCACCTTCGTGGCATTTGCGAAACGCTCTGATCTGCACCCGCAGATGCCCCGGCTCGAGGCTTTGGTGAAATCTGAAACTCAAGCGGGTGCCGCATGAAGCGCAAGCAAATTGGCAAGACCAACGTATTTGTAACTGATATCTCATTCGGCTCTTCGAGCATCGGCAATATGGGGCGTGTGATATCAGATGCGGAGGCCGAAGCGGTGTTACAACATGCCTGGAATGCTGGCATCCGTTACTTTGATAGCGCTCCTCACTACGGACGCGGGCGCTCCGAACAACGGCTTGGCAATTTTCTGAAACAAAAGTCCCGGCAGGATTTTGTCATCTCCACCAAAGTTGGCCGCGTTCTTTCGGCTGGTAATCCTTTGATAGAAGCAGACGGGTTTTTCAATCCGCTGCCGAACACCGTCCGCTACGACTATTCAGGAGATGGTATTGAAGCGTCTCTGGAACACAGTCTTGAACTGCTGCAGACCGATTTTCTCGACATCGTCTATATCCACGATATCGGTGCCTATACACATGGCCCAGAAAATGCGGCCCATATGGCCGACCTGACGGGGTCTGGTCTCGACCGATTGCGTCGGCTAAAGGAACAGGGAAAAATCCGTGCATTCGGCCTTGGCGTAAACGAGGTCCAGGTCTGTCTCGACATCCTGGCGGCTGCTGAACTTGACGCTATTCTTCTGGCTGGTCGGTTGACGCTATTGGACCGGGAAGCCGAGGATAAATTGGTCGAAGTTTGCAGGCAAAAGGCGACAAGCCTGGTGCTAGGAGGAATATTCAACTCCGGCATTCTGGCGACCGGTCCAGTCGAAGGAGCCTGGTTTGATTATCAACCGGCCTCGGAAGACATTCTCGCAAAGGTCAGGGCACTGGCTGAACAGGCGGAAGCAAGTGGTGTGCCCCTTGCCACCGCGGCACTTCACTTTGCTCGCTCCCATCCGGCATCGGCGTCCGTTCTGCTCGGAACAGCCAAAATTTCGTCGCTTGAACGGAACCTCGCCGCCCTTGCTCAGGAAATCCCCCAGGGCTGCAAAGACTTGTTCGTATGATGTGAAAAAGGAAACGCATCATACGAGCTTGTGCCCTCTCAAAGAAGACAACAAAGTCTCTTTAGATGTGCGCAAATGCTTCAAAGCCGCAGCCTCGGATTGCTTTTCATCCTTGGCCAGCATCGCATTCAACCAGCTTAAATGTTCTTCGATGGCAGCCGCATTTCGCTGAAGCTCGTCGGCCTTGTCCCACATATAATGATAGTGGAAAATCAACGTGATAACCTTCTGCGCTTCGACCACAAACCTGTTTTTCACCACGCTGTTGATTGTCATGTGAAACTTCTCATCCAACATGGAAAAATCGTGGTAGCGGGTTTCCAGGACTTCTCGGAGCGCCTCATGTTCCTGTTTCAAAGCTTTGAGCTTAAGCCAGATTTCATGGTCCGGTGGCAGTGCGAGCAACTGACGGACAGCGTTCATTTCCAGCACCAACCTGAACTCTGAAAGTTCAACTGCAAATTCTGCCGTAAATCCGAGAAGTGTCCAACCGCCCTTCTGGCGCCGCTCCACGAGACCAAAACGGCTAAGCCCTGCCAGGAATTCCTGGAGACTATGAGCCGGAACGCCAAATTGACGGGAGAGTTGGGCAACGTTAAGCGAGGTGCCTTCAGGAACGTCAAACCGAAGGATCCATTCAAGAAACTTCTTTTCAAGTTCCTCAGTCGACAGCACATTGTCTGCTTGCGCCAGTCGATGTTTCTTTTCTGGCTTCCTGATGAGCGTTTTTTGCCGTCCTTGCCACTGAATTAGCTCCTCGGTATCGAGCTTCTGCAGAGCAGAGCGCACAATTGTGCGGCTGACTTCCATCCTGTCGGCCAGTGCCGTTTCCGGAGGGAGTTGGTCGCCAACACCCATTGTGTCGCAAATATCCAACAATTTGTTGTATGCGCTTCTGAAGCGATCGTCTGTCCTGGCCATTCGCGCAACCTAACACATCCAAATCATAGAACAATTTCCTTTAGTTTGTATTTTTTTATAAAAAACATTTGACGTCAATCCTTGTCAGAGTCATATTGTTTTTAATAATTAAATTCAAAACCAGCCCGGGAGGTACTATGGCGGTTTTTGATCGGGGTGTGGCTTCGGCCCCCTGGACACTCAAATTGACAGCTGGTTCATTTCACAAACTGTCAGCCTTGCTGACATTGGCTGCACTCATCCTAGTGTTCTCCTTTGGCAATGCCGCTTTCTTTTCCGTCAACAACGGCCTGACCGTCCTGCTGCAAACGTCTGTCATCGGGTTGCTTGGCATAGGAATGACGCTTGTAATCATTACTGGTGGCATCGACCTGAGCGTCGGTTCTGTCCTGGCGCTTTCCGGAACAATTACCGGTTTAAGCGTCAAGGCGGGCATCCCTGTTGCCCCATCCATGGTGCTAGGCGTTGTAACTGGCGCAGCATGTGGCGCGTTCAACGGTTTCGTCATCACCAAGATGCGCATCACACCCTTCGTTGCCACACTCGGCATGATGCTGATTGCACGAGGTGTCGCACTGCAGCTCACAGGAGCCGCGCCAATTTCCCGGCTTGGAGAAGCCTTCGGCGTTCTTGGAAACGGTTCCCTTTTCCGCATTGTTGAAAAGACTGGCGGCATCTTTCCAAAAGTGGTGTTTCCCGGCATTCCCTATCCGGTCATCTTGCTTGCGATTGTTGCAATCCTCGCTGCTTTTCTTTTGAACAAACGACAGGCCGGCCGGCACATTTATGCGACCGGGTCCAATGAAGAGGCCTCTCGCCTTTCCGGTGTCCTTGTCGATCGCACCAAGATATTCGCCTACACGCTATCCGGCGCACTTGCAGGTCTCTCAGGCAATGTCCTGATGTCTCGCCTCGTGACCGTGCAGCCCAATGAAGGGGTCATGTACGAACTCGATGCGATAGCAGCCGCAGTGATTGGCGGCGCTTCCCTCATGGGCGGCGTGGGCAACATCTCCGGCACCATGATCGGCGCTTTCATCATAGGCGTACTTCGCAACGGCCTGAACATGGCCGGCGTGTCCGCATTCATCCAACAAATCGTGATCGGCTTCATCGTCATTCTGGCGGTCTATGTCGATCAGATCAGAAACCAGCGCTGATGCGTTGGAACTAATCCAACACGGCAAATCTTCAAACGGAGGAGAACGAAATGAAGAAGCTGATTACCACCGCAATGATGGCAAGTGCCCTTGTGCTTTCCGCAACTGCGACACAAGCCGGAGAAATCGCGGTTATTGTGAAAACCACAAATTCCAACTTCTGGCAAAACGTGAACAAGGGCGCATCTGCAGCCATTGAAGGCCAGAGCGCCCACACGATGACGTTCAACGGCCCGGCGGCAGAATCCGCTATTGCGGACCAGGTCAACCTGGTTGAGAACGCGGTCAACCGCGGTGTCGCAGGTATCGTTCTTGCCCCATCTGACCCCGAGGCCCTGGTACCGGCTGTCAAAAAAGCCTTTGAAAACCAAATTCCAGTTGTGATCGTCGACTCTGGTCTGGCCGAAAACGGAAAGAACTTCTACCAGTCGTTCCTTTCGACCGACAACTGCGCCGCTGGCCAGCTCGTCGCTGACAAGATGATTTCCGAAGTCGGCAAGGAGGGCAAGGTTGCGGTCATGTCCTATGTCGCGGGTGTCGGTTCGGAAGTCGGCCGTGTGGGCTGCTTCGTAGAGCGCATCAAGGACCAGTCGAGCATTGAAATCGTCGGTCCGTTTTACTCTCAGTCCCAGATGGCAACAGCCTTGAACCAGACCACCGATATTCTGGCCGCAAATGGCGACCTGGTCGGTATCTTCGGTGCGAATGAACCAACTGCAATCGGCATGGGTCGCGCGATCGTTCAAGCAGGCAAGGCTGGCAGCCTGACTGCGCTCGGTTTTGACGGCAACACTGACCTGCAGGATTTCGTGCGCGATGGAACGTTGGCCGGGACCGCCGTTCAAGGTTCCTTCCAGATGGGTGAACTTGGAGTGAAAGCCATCTTGAAGCTGCTGAATGGTGAAGAAGTTCCGAACTTCATTGACACCGGTGTCGTGCTCGCGACCAAAGACAACATCGACCATCCGGCGGTGCAGAACGTACTTTACTAGAACGTGAGACTTGGCCGGAAGCTTCCCCACTTTGGGCTTCCGGCACTTTTTTAAGTACAGGATCCGGACAATGACCCCGCAAACCCAATCTGCAACACCGCTTGTGCAGATGATCGACATTGAAAAACACTTCGGCGGAATCCGAGCTGTGAATGGCGTATCGCTGGACCTTTATCCAGGTGAAGTCGTTGGCGTGCTTGGACATAACGGAGCGGGCAAGTCCTGCCTCATGCGCATTCTTTCCGGTGCAATGATCCCCAACGAGGGCAGCATCAAGGTGAACGGTGAGACGACCGAGATCCACAATCCGCATGATTCTCGCGACCTGGGGATTGAGACCATCTATCAGACACTGGCGTTGGCCAACCACCTGAACGCACCATCGAACCTGTTTCTTGGACGCGAACTCAAAACAAGGTTCGGCAACCTCGACGATACGAAAATGATGTCGGAGACGATCCGTATCTTGAAAAGGCTCAATCCGAATTTCAAGAATCTGAATGACCCCGTTTCCAGTCTGTCAGGCGGACAACGGCAGGTTATCGCGATTGCACGTGCGATCTATTTTGACGTAAAAATTCTGATCATGGACGAACCAACTGCTGCGCTGGGTCCATCGGAAACTGCAATGGTCGGCGAACTTGTCAAACAACTACGCGCTGAGGGGATCGGTATACTTCTGGTCAGCCACGACATGCATGACGTGTTTGAACTCTGCGATCGCGTTATAGTCATGAACAAGGGACAAAACGTTGGCTCTCACCCCATCGAAGATGTAACAAAAGACGACGTCCTGAGCCTGATAATCAAAGGCGAATTGCCACATGACTGGGTCCCAAGGAGCCAGGAAAAGACCCAATGAATATTGAACCAAAAAAACAACATTCTTCAAATACCACTATGGACTGCGGAACAGTCGTCGAACCGGGTGTCTTCGCAATCGAAACAATGGCACGGCCGGAGAAAGCTCCAGAAGGCTGGGCACTCGTCGATATCAAGGCGATGGGTGTTTGCGGTACGGACTTTCACATTTTTGAAGGCAAACACCCTTTTCTGGAATATCCGCGTGTCATTGGTCACGAGCTGAGTGGACGAATTGCCGAAAGCAAAGGGCGTTGGACCACCGGCGACCTTGTCGTGATCAATCCTTATATTTCCTGCGGTAGTTGCCGCGCCTGCCGCAAGGGAAAACCGAACTGCTGCTCTAAGATCGAGGTTCTGGGTGTGCACCGGGATGGCGGCCTCTGCTCGCGCATTGCTGTGCCTTCGGAAAATCTATACAGCGCGGATAACCTGACCGAAATTCAGGCCGCAATGGTCGAGTTCCTTGCAATTGGCGCGCACGCTGTTCGTCGCGCTACCCTGTCTCAAGAAGACCGCGTGCTGGTGACAGGGGCAGGACCAATCGGTATCGGGACAGCACTATTCGCTCAACTCGCAGGCGCAGAGGTTCACTTGCTTGATCTGAGCAAGGAACGGCTCGCACAGGCCACAAACAAATTCGGGCTTGATAAGACACACCTTGTCGGGTCTGACATCCTGACTGGTTCGCTCGAGGATGGTTTTGACGTGGTTTTCGATGCGACCGGGAGTGCCAAGGCAATTGAAGCCGGGTTCCCATTGTTGGCACACGGCAGCAAATATGTGCTCGTCAGCGTCGTCAAGGACGAGATCAGTTTCAGTGATCCGGAATTTCACAAACGCGAAAGCCAGATCATTGGCAGCCGGAACGCAACTGGGCAAGATTTTGAGACAGTGATGTCAGCAATTCGAAACCAGCAGCTCAACACAGATGCTCTGTGTTCGGAAACTGTGCCTTTTGATGCTTTCAAGAAACGCTTTGCCGAACTCTCTGAAAACCGGGACACGCTGATCAAGGCGATTGTCACTCTTTAAAACGAACATGGTTCCGGCCACGAAATCTGCCTGGAATTCACCTTATTTTCTGCTGCCCTACCTTATCGCGATCAGCGTCCTGGCTGATCGTGATTTTCACCATGCTTGACGTTCTTTGTGAACAATAGTATTTACAAATATTACAAATCTTATTACAAATTAACAACCGGATTCAAACATGATCGTGCACTCCGACAAGGCTTCTGAATGGATGGATTCCGGCCCGGGTGCAAAACGGCGAATATTGTGTGAAGACAAAGACATCATGATGGTTGAGTTTCGCTTTGAGCAGGGCGGCGAAGGCCAACCCCACAACCATCCGCACACGCAGACAACGTATGTTTCGTCAGGCAAGTTCCGATTCACAGTTGAAGGTGAAACCAAGGTCCTCGGACCCGGCGATGCGATGCTTATTCCCTCAAACGCGGTTCATTCATGCGTGTGTGAGGAAGCAGGAAGTCTGTTCGACGCTTTCACACCGCGCCGCGACGATTTTCTTGAAGCTCACGGCTGGCCTGTCAGCTGAGTTTCGGGGCGTGAATTGGGGCATGCCCACCAGCGCTTTTGCGGCGAACCCGTCAAAAGGGGCATGCTCTATCCCTTCGTGAGGCGATGCCCGTAGCTTCGCTTCACGGAGGGCCTCCCGGGGCGCGTCGAATGAAAAAATCCCGACCTTTCACTTCCAGTCCAGAACGCGAACAAATCAGCCTTCGAAAATCCGCTTGCGTGCGTTCTCCACATGTTCACGCATGGCAATTTTGGCTGCCTCGCTGTCACGCGCCTCAATAGCGTCAAAAATCGCGTAATGTTCGCCTTGAACCAGGCGCATTCTGTCCTGCGGCTTGGTGAGAGAAAGATTACGGGTCAGGTTCATCCCGGTCAGAATGTTGGACTTCATCGAGGACCTTGCTGCAACGAAGTACTTGTTGTCCGCAGCATTGCAGACCGCCACATGGAAAACTTCATCGGCTGCAACCCCGAGCTCACCAGCAGTGATACAACGGTCGAGCTCCTCAAGAGCACCCCGCAGCTCCTTCAGATCAGCATCCGTACGCCGCTCTGCCGCAAGATAAGCAGCCTCGCCCTCGACAGCAGCCCTGAATTCAAACGTTCGCTGGATATCGGCGATGGAACCGACAGGCGCAAAATCGAGCACCGCGCCTTCCGGACGGCGCTTCACAAATGACCCCGAACCCTGCCGGGACACAACTACATCATCTTCACGCAACTGCTTTAGAGCCTGCCGCAATACAGGCCTGGAAACGCCAAGTTCCTCAGACAGAATGTGTTCTGTTGGCAGTTTGCCACCAACCGGTATGTCACCGTCCATTATCTTGGCAAGAATACTCTCATACGCCTTGTCGGAAAGCGTACGGTCCCGCACCTGCCGTTCTGATGCAGGTGTTTGCTCTACCTGCGTTTTTCCTGCCGCCACGTTTCAAACCTGTCCTTCGTAGACGGATCGGTCGGGGGGTAGAGCCCGAATGTCGAAGCGCCTTGTTTTACCATCTCCAACACAAAGTCTTCAAAGACTGTCATCTCTGCAGCTTCGTCTGCAACTTCATTTGCCATATGTAACGGTATGCAGACAACACCTTCGTTGTCTCCAACGATGATGTCGCCCGGGAACACCGAAACACCGCCGCAGGCAATTGGTTCATTCACTGCTACGGCGTGGTGCTTTGTCAAGTTTGTCGGGGCACTTGGTCTTGCATGATACCCCGGCATATCCAGTTCGGCAATTTCAGGCGTGTCCCTGAAACCACCGTCAGTTACGATTCCCTTGCAGCCTCTGGCTTGCAAACGTGTCGCCAGAATACATCCTGCGGACGCTGCAGATGCGTCCTGGCGTGAATCGATTACAAACACGGCATCTGGCGGGCATTCTTCAACACCCTTGCGTTGCGCGTTTTCCCGATCTGCAAAGGAATCCAGGTTATCAAGATCCTCCCGGGCCGGAATATACCTGAGCGTATAGGCCGCACCAACCATATTTGGCCCCGGACGAAGTCGCTGAACGCCTTGAAGAAAAATATTCCTGAGCCCACGCTTGAACATCGCCGTGGTCAGTGTCGCCGTGCTGACTCGCATCAGCTTTTCATGTGTTTGCTCGTTCAGCCCGGCCATGATGTGTGCTCCACAGTGCAAATTTCTCTCCCTTAATTTACGCCAGATAATTAGCGACGCCACCTCAACTTGTCAATAATTTGTAAAAATTTGTATTGCATGATGCCCCTGCGGTCGTGTATCCGTTTTCTCAACACCGCGCTTTGGCAAGACTGAAGGCCAGGTAGTGACGAGACCTCCTCTCCAGCTCGCGGTATCCAGTAGCACCTTTCAATTGATCAAGGAGATCAACCCATGGACCTTAAGGGAAAAACAGCGATTGTGACCGGTGGTGGCCGGGACATCGGCCGCGCTTGCGTCATGGCGCTTGCAGCAGCGGGCGCAAACGTCGCGATAAACTATTTCAGCAGCGGGAAAGGGGCGGACAGTGCCGTTTCTGAAATCACGGCTGCCGGCGGCAGAGCATTTGCCCTGCAAGGCGACATGACAAATGAGACCGATGTCGCAGCACTTGTCGAAAAGACTGTTACCGAGTTTGGCAACATCGACATTGCCATGCCGATCACCGGTGGCATCATTGCCCGTAAACCTCTGGCTGAAATTTCCAGGGACTACTGGCAGGCAGTCTTTGATCTGAACACCACATCGGCTTTGCTTCTCATCCAGGCAGCATTGCCACACATGAAAAACGGCGGAACCATCGTCAATATGGCATCACAAGCAGGACGTGATGGCGGCGGTCCGGGTGCTCTTGCTTATGGCATGTCAAAGGGTGCCATCATGACGATGACCCGCGGCCTGGCCAAGGAACTCGGCCCGGACATTCGCGTCAATGCAATGTGCCCCGGCATGATCGATACGGACTTCCATAACATTTTCACCAAGCCGGAGGTGCGCCAGCACGTGGCAGGCGTCACTCCGCTAAAGCGGGAAGGGACTTCAGAAGACGTTGCCAACCTTGCCGTCTTCCTGGCTTCCGACCAATCCGCATTCATCACCGGCGCCTGTGTCGACATCAATGGCGGCTTGCTCTTCTCCTGATCGAGACATTCGAAGCGGGGCCACTACTCGGCCCCGCGCTCTTTCAGATCAAATTCGAGAATCAATTCAAACGAATTTTCATATTTTTCGATGTTGTAATTCACAACTCGAAAGCTTCCCAAGAATTTTTTCTTTTTATTTACAGGCGCTTAAAAATAATTTTTCGCAAAATTTGTTTTATTTACTTTTTAACTTGTAAAAATTTGTAAAATACATATCGTAGCTTCAGGTCAAAAGGGAGGAACCAATGACCCTATTGAATTCGATTAAAGTCGGCTCGCTGTATGGTTCAGTTGTTGCCGCAACCATCGCCTTCGCAACAGTAGCTTCAGACGCCCGCGACATTCGCGGCTGGAACATTCACGTCGAAGACTATCCAGTGTCCCACGGCATGGAAGCATTCCTCAAAGAAGTTGACGAGAAGACAGGCGGCGAATTGACCGGCAAGGTCTTCCACGCTGGTGTTCTGGGTTCTCAGCCCGATGCAATCGAGCAGACACGCCTCGGCGTGATTGACTTCGGCGTCTTCAGCCTTGGGCCGATGGGTCAGGTTGTTCCGGAAGCAAACGTCGTTTCCCTGCCGTTCATCTTCAAAAGCGTCCCGCAGATGTATGAAGTCATGGACGGAGAGCCGGGAGCTGCTCTCAGCAAAGGCCTGGAAGCAAAGGGTCTCGTTGCTCTTGGTTTCTACGACGCTGGCGCACGGTCTTTCTACACATCTGCCAAGGCGATCAGTGAACCTGCTGACCTCACCGGCATGAAGATCCGGGTCATGAACAATGACCTTTTCGTTGGCATGGTTGACTCCATGGGTGGCAATGCCACACCGATGGCCTTTGCTGAAGTTTACCAGGCCATCAAGACCGGTGTTGTGGACGGCGCGGAAAACAATCCACCATCCTACGAGTCCACCAACCACTTTGAAGTGGCGCAGTTCTACTCACTGACACAGCATCTGATCATTCCGGAATGCCTGTGCATGAGCAAGACAACCTTCGATTCCCTGACACCTGAGCAGCAGAAAATCGTGAAGGAAGCTGGTCGCAACAGCACTGAGCTTCAGCGCAAGCTGTGGCAGGAGCGGGAAGCCGCCAGTATGGCCAAAGTTGCAGAAGGTGGCGTTGCCGTGAACGAGATCGCTGACAAGGCGGCCTTCCAGGCGGCAATGGCTCCTGTCTATGAACAGTTCCTGGCTCAAAGCCCTGACCTTGCTGGTCTTGTCGAAATGTTCAAGAACGCAGAATAATAAAATCCCTGGGGCCGCGCCGTCTCCTCCGGCGCGGCCCCTTTTTTTTTGGAGGAAGTTGATGTCGCACCCCGGAACCATCCCGGACCAGCTTGAGCTTTGGCTGGCTCGGTTGAAACGTGTTTGCGTACTAATTGGGTCGATCGCCCTTGTTGTACTGGTCGCCACATTTGGCTGGCTGGTCTTCGGACGCTATGTGCTCAACCAGACGCCAACCTGGGTTGAACAATTGGCACTCCTGCTGATCTGCTACATCACGTTTATTGGCGCTGCCATCGGAATTCATGAGGAGTCTCACCTGGGTGTGACGCTCGTACGCGATGCTCTTCCGGCAAAACTGAGACAGATACTTCTGCTGTTGACCGATCTGGTGCTTGCCATCTTTGGTGGCGTTATGCTGGTCGCGGGTCTCGAACTTTTCAATTTCGGCTGGTCGACCCTTCTTCCCATGCTCAACGTGCCCGAAAGCGTGCGTACCGCTGCTGCAGTGGCTTGTGGTGGCTTGATGGTTATTTTTGCAGGCTCGCGCTTCGTCCTGCGTGGTCTCTGCGCCCTTCGTGGCGAGATCTACATAAACAAAGCAAAGGTAAACTGATATGGGTCTCGCAATCTTGCTGGGCGTCTTTGGCGTCAGTGTTATTTTCGGCGTCCCTGTCGCGTTTGCCATGGGTATTTCGGCCGCGGCCGCCTTCTGGTACGAAGGTTTCCCCCTGCTGATGACCTTCCAGCGGACAATCTCTGGTGTCACCACATTTTCACTGCTGGCTATCCCGTTTTTCGTTTTCGCCGGAGAATTGATGCTTCACGGCGGCATCGCGGTACGTCTTGTGCGTTTTGCCTCGTCACTTGTTGGTCACATTCGCGGTGGCCTCGCCAACGTAAACATCTTTTCCAGCATGCTGTTTGGCGGCATTTCGGGATCCGCCATTGCTGATATCTCCGCCCTTGGCTCACTGCTGATCCCGGTCATGAAGGAAAAGGGCTACCGCCCAGATTACGCCGTCAACGTGACAGTTACTTCGTCCATAGCCGGTATTGTCATTCCGCCAAGCCACAACATGATCATTTTCGTGGTCGCAGCCGGCGGTGGCATTTCCATTTCCAAGCTGTTCCTGGCAGGTGTTGTCCCCGGCATTCTCATGTGCCTTTGCCTGGCAGTCGCCGCCTACTTTGTGGCGCTGAAACACAATTATGGATCTGAACCCTTTCCAGGTTGGAGGATCGTTGCACAGACAGCGATCACAGCGGTGCCTGGCCTGATTACAGCCGTCATCATCGTGGGTGGTGTGCTTTCAGGGGTCTTCACCGTTACTGAATCCGGTGCCTTTGGGGCCATCTATGCCCTTGTACTAACGGCTGTCTGTTACCGAACGCTGGGCTGGAACGAATTTGTTGTCTCCGTGACATCTGCGTTGCGAACAACGGCAATGGTCATGATCCTGATTGGATTTGCCAGTTCCTTTGCCTATCTGCTGGCCCTCTATCAGGTTCCGACCAAGTTAAGCGAGTTCCTGCTAGGCATTTCTGAAAACAAGATTGCCATTCTTCTGATGATCAACGTGATGCTGCTGATGCTGGGCATGATCATGGACATGGCGGCTCTGATCCTGATCTGCACGCCGATCTTCCTGCCCATCGCACGGGACCTCGGTATGGATCCTGTTCAGTTCGGCATCATGATGCTGGTCAATCTGGGCCTCGGCCTGTGCACACCTCCGGTTGGCACCTGCCTGTTCGTTGGATGTGCCGTGGGAAAGATCAAGATCGAAGAGGCCCTCAAGTCAATCTGGCCCTTCTATCTGGCGCTGTTCGCAGCGTTGATGCTGGTAACCTATGTGCCTGCCATATCCATGTTCCTGCCTTCGCTGTTCGACTAACGCGCTGCAATCGGCTTGATGAACGCGAAAAAGCCCCGCTTTATGGCGGGGCTTCTCATTTCTGCAATCAACTTTCATCGCGAGACATCTGGAACAGTTGCTTGAGTTGAACCGAGATGACGTTCCACGGACTTATTTCACGACGTTCTGGGTCTGGGTTCCCAGATTCTCAATGCCCAGTTTCATGACTTCACCACCCTTCAGGTAGACCGGTGGTTTCTGCCCCATGCCGACACCTGGTGGAGTACCGGTCGACACGACATCACCCGGTTGCAGGCTCATGAAACGGCTCAGATAGGAAATCAGGAACGGCACCTTGTAGACCATCGTTCTGGTCGAACCGTCCTGGAAACGGTGCCCGTCGACTTCCAGCCACATGGCAAGGTCGTCGTGGTCACCAACTTCATCCGGTGTCACAAGCCATGGCCCGGTCGGGCCGAAGGTGTCGCAACCCTTACCCTTGTCCCAGGTTCCCGACCGTTCAATCTGATACTCTCGCTCAGAGACATCGTTGACCACGCAAAACCCAGCAACATGGCTCATGGCATCGGCTTCTTCGATGTAGCTTCCGCCTTTACCAATAACGATACCAAGCTCGACTTCCCAGTCGGTCTTGACGGATCCGCGCGGGATCTTCACGTCGTCGTCCGGGCCGATAACTGCTGACGTCCACTTGTTAAATATCACCGGCTCGGGTGGAACTTCCAAACCGGATTCGGCTGCGTGGTCGGCATAGTTGAGCCCAATGCAGATGAACTTGCCGATCGAACCGACGCATGGTCCAACGCGCAAGTCGGCCTGAGGCTCGCCTTCAACGAGCGGCAACTCAGACGGATCAAGCGCCTTCAGCCGCTCGATGCTTTCAGGTAGCAGGGCAGCGCCCGTAATATCAGGAATGATCGATGACAGATCTCGAACCCGGTTGTCGGCATCAAGCAGGCCCGGCTTTTCCTGGCCCGGAGCGCCAAATCGCAGCAGTTTCATTTCTCTGGTGTCCTCACATGAAGAAGCCCGGCCAGGTGAGTGGCCGGGCTCCTGGGTCTTCATTTCAATTAGTCGTACAGAACTGCGGCGATCTCAGGATCGTCCATGTTGTTCTTGTCGTAGTAATAAAAACCCGTGTCGATGATTTTCGGAACGGATTCTCCGTTGATTGTCGCTACAGCCGCTTTCACGGTTTCATAGCCGATGCCCACCGGATTCTGCGTGATCGCACCAGCCATGAGACCCGAGCGAACAGCTTCTTTCTGGGCTGCACCACTGTCAAAGCCGATGATTACGATATCGGCTTTGGCTTCCTTTACGCCGTTGACCACACCAATGGCAGAGCCTTCGTTGGCGCCGAACATGCCCTTGAGGTCCGGGTTAGCAGTCAGGATCGACTTGGTGATTTCGGTCGAGATCAAGTGATCGCCGCCACCATATTGAACCGATACCACTTCGATATCCGGGTATTTGGCGGCAATTTGATTGACGAAACCGTCAACCCGATCGATGCCTGTGCGGCTGGTCTGGTCATGCGAGATCACAGCAACTTTGCCCGCTCCGCCAATGGCTTCAGCCATTTTGTCGGCGGCCAATGCAGCGGCGGCAACATTGTCGGTCGTTGCAGTGGTGACAGGTATTTCACTGTCGACACCACTATCGAAGGCGATAAGCGGAACGCCTGCCTTGTCGATCTTCTTCAGCATCGGGATGGACGCCTGGCTATCAACCGCAGCAAAACCAATTGCCGCCGGTTTTTTGGCCAACGCTGCGGCCAACATGTCGATCTGACGATCAACCTGGCCTTCATTGTCGGGTCCTTCAAAAGTAACCTCGACGTTGAACTCTTCGGCGGCCTGTTCCGAGCCAAGCTTCACAGCCTGCCAGAACTGATGCGAAAAGCCTTTCGAGATCAGCGGAATGTATAGTTTGTCCTCAGCAAGGGCAAAGTTTCCGGACAACACGAACGCGACCGCGCTGGCTGCTCCGATGATATGACGTCTATTGAGCATATTCCTCTCCTTTCGGGTTTCGGACTAGGTCCATTAGTGGGGCGTCGTCGCCCTCTTTTTGGTTGATGAAACTCAGGCCTTCTTCCGGCGCACCATGTCGGCGTAAACCGCAAGAATGATGATCGACCCGGTAACAACCGTCTGCCATTCCTGAGCGACAGACAGAATGCGCAGGCCATTGGTCAGAACGGCCATGATCAGCGCACCGATTAGCGTGCCGACAATTGTGCCGCGACCACCGGAAAGCGATGTTCCGCCGATGACAACTGCAGCGATTGCTTCCAGCTCGTATCCGAGCCCCAGCGCTGGTTGGGCGGAATTCAAGCGAGAAGCCATCACAAGACCGCCTATGCCGACAATCGAACCTGCCAACGAATAAATGGCTATCTTCCAGCGGTCGGTATTGACGCCAGACAAGCGCACAGCCTCTTCGTTGCTTCCAAGGGCGAAACAATACCGGCCGAGTATAGTCCGGCTCAGGATCCAGGACGTAATACCAGCGACCAGAAACAGGATCAGGACACCGTTGGGAATTGGCAGCGCTGGAAAAAAATCGCCGATGATGGACCCAAGCGAAATCAGGTCGAATCCCGGCGTGTCGTTGAAATAGATTGGCCGGGTGCCGGAGATCACTAGCGAGAGCCCTTTCAGGATCAACATCATCCCAAGCGTTGCGATAAAGGGCGGGATTTTCATCTTGGAGACGAAAGTTCCCGAACACAGTCCACAAAAGGCGCCAGCACCGATCGCAGCAATAACACCAAGCGGTAACGGCAGACCGAGATTGGTCAGCACAACGCCAGCGATAACTGCGCAAAAGGTCATCAACGTACCGACTGACAGGTCGATACCACCCGTTATGATGACCAGAGTTGCCGCAACAGCCAGAATCCCATTAACCGAAGTCGCCTGCAAAATGGCGATCATGTTCGACGTCTGCATGAAATTGGGTGAAGCAATCGAAAAACCGATCAGGAGCAGAACAAGACTGGCAAAAGCGAGCAGCTTCTGATGGGCACCCGTGTCGATCAACCGCGCAAATAGCGACGGGGTAGACGTTGAGTTGACGACTGTCATTGCGGGTATCCCTCTGGCTGCATGGATGGCGCCCTAAGCGTCGCCAGATGCATAATGTCTTCCTGGGTGGTTTCTTCGCCGCCCGGCAAAATGCCGGTGAGGCGGCCTTCGCACATGACCGCGATGCGGTGGCTGAGGCGCATGATTTCCGGCAATTCGGAGGAAATAACGATGATGGCTCGCCCCTCTTTCGCCAGTTTTTTCAAGAGCTTGTAGATCTCGGACTTTGCGCCGACATCAATGCCGCGTGTCGGCTCATCGAAGATGAGAATGTCGCAATCCCGATAAAGCCATTTGGCGATGACGACCTTCTGCTGGTTGCCGCCGGACAGCAGCCGGACTTCCTGCCTGTCGGACGGCGTCCGGATCTCCAGCTTGCCGATATAGTCCTGTGCCGTGTCCCGCATTTCGCTCTCGCGCAGAACGCCCAAGCGGCTGGAAAATCGGTCAAGGCTGGCAAGCGCAATGTTGCTCCTGACATCCATACCCGTGGCAAGTCCGAAGTGCTTCCGGTCTTCTGACAGGTACCCGATACCGGCTTTTACTGCGTCAGCGGGTTTTGAAATGGAGCATGCTTTGCCATGAACCCGGATTTCACCTGCTTCTCTGGGATCAGCGCCAAAAATTGCCCGCGCAACTTCCGTTCGCCCGGCACCCATCAATCCGGCAAACCCAAGAATTTCGCCTTTCTTGACCGAAAACGTAACGTCCTGGATCTCGCGCCCTCTCGTGAGGCCGCTAACCTCGAGTAACGCTTCTGCCTCGGAAAGATCCGGAATGACGACAGGATCGTTGGTGACTTCACGGCCAACCATCATGGAAATGATCTTGGAAACAGGCGTATCTGCCGCCTCTACCGTGCCGATATAGGCGCCATCGCGCATGATCGTCACCCGGTCGGCGATCTGCTTCAACTCGTCCATCTTGTGGCTGATGTAGATGATGCCAACGCCATCGGCTTTGAGCCGGCGAATGATGGTGAAGAGCTCTGCGATTTCCGCGTCGTTTAGAGCTGCCGTCGGTTCGTCCATGATGAGAACCCGGGAGCGATATGACAGAGCTTTTGCAATTTCGACCATCTGCTGTTTGGCGATTGTCAGGGTGCCAACGATGGTTTTTGGGTCCAAATCAAGATTCATGGACTGGAAAATCTCGACCGCCTTGCGATTCAAGGCAGCCTCATCAAGACGACCAAATCGCAGACGAGGTTCCCGGCCGATAAAAATGTTCTGGGCGACCGTCAGGTCATTCATCAGGCTCAGTTCCTGGTGAATGATGCCAATGCCGAGATCCTGCGACGACCGGGGTCCATCGAGCTCAACTTCTGTGCCATTGATGAAGAGCTCACCTCCATCCTTGGGATAGATACCGGACAGGACCTTCATCAGTGTTGATTTGCCGGCGCCATTCTCGCCCATCAGGGCATGAACTTCTCCGCCGTTCAGCTCAAAGCTGACATTCTTCAATGCGTGAACACCGGGGAACCGCTTTTCAATCCCTTTCATCGAGACCAGATTTGTCATAGTGCAATCCTCCCAAACTGCAACAGGTTCGCCACCTAGATAGTGACGCCTCCGTCGACCAGAATTGCCTGTCCGGAGACGAACTGGCTCTCATCGGAAAGCAGGTAGACGACCATGGGTGTCATGTCGTCGACGGTTGCCAACCGGCCCATCGGCTGACGGGCGATGAAGTTTTTCTCCGCTGCAGCAGGATCATCAGCGGCAGCGATGCGACCACGCAAAGACGGCGTGTCGACTGTCCCAGGACACAGCGCGTTACAGCGAACACCCTCTTTCACGTAGTCGGCAGCGATTGATTTTGTCAGACCGATAACTGCGGCTTTGGTCGCGCCATAAAGCGTTCGAACCGGGAACCCCTTGATGGAGGAAGCCATGGAAGACATGTTGAGAACAGAGGCTGTTCCAGTTGTTTTTGCCCGCTCCAACATGCCTGGAAGAAAAGCCTTGGACATGCGAAACATTGATGTGACGTTGAGATCGAAGCTGAATGCCCAGTCTTCTTCGCTGACATCCAGGATCGTGCCGTGATGAACAAATCCGGCGCAGTTGAAGAGCCCATCCAGCGCAGGCAACTTGCCGGCAAGTTCCACAATCTGTTCGCGGTCACAGACGTCCAGTTTGTGAATTTCGATGCCCGGACATTCATCGGGTAGCGTCCACAGGGTGGTTTCATTGATATCCACCGCAATAACGTTTGCACCTTCCCTCGCGCAGGCAATCGCGCTGGCACGACCAATACCCTGGCCGGCTGCGGACACCAATATTGTCTTGTCCTTCAAGCGCACTGATAAGCCTCCCGATGCTTGTGCGGTTTTTCAGTTTGGAAATTTGTGGCGCCTGCTACATCACGGCACCTATCTGCCAGGGAACAAACTCACAGTCTCCATAGCCAAGCTCTTCGCTCTTGGACTTCTTGCCAGATGCAACGCTTATGATTTCTTCGAGGATTTCGTGGCCCTTGGTCTCAAGGCTCACATCATCTGAAACTATATCGCCGCAGTTGATGTCCATGTCTTCGGACATGCGGCTGTACATTTCAGTGTTGGTGGAAAGCTTGATGCAGGGGGTTGGCATATAACCTGAAACCGAGCCGCGCCCGGTGGTGAAAACCACGATGTTTGCACCAGAGGCGATTTGCCCCGTAACCGAGCACGGGTCAAATCCGGGGCTGTCCATGAAGACGAACCCCTTCTTGTCGATGGGTTGTGCAAATTTGTAGACGTCGACCAAGGGAGCCGAGCCACCCTTGGCGGTCGCTCCCAGGGATTTTTCCAGGATTGTGGTGAGACCACCGCGCTTGTTTCCCGGTGAGGGATTGTTATCCATCTCCCCACCGTTGCGTTCTGTGTAGTCTTCCCACCAGCGAACCCGCTCGAGCAGCTTTTCACCAACTTCAACCGAGACCGCCCGTCGGGTCAGCAGGTGTTCTGCACCGTATATTTCTGAGGTTTCAGACAGGATGGTGGTACCACCATGGCGAACGAGCAAGTCAGAGGCGACGCCAAGCGCAGGATTGGCGGTAATTCCGGAGTAGCCGTCCGAGCCTCCACATTGCATTCCGACCGTGATTTCCGAAATCGGCACCGGCGTGCGTGTGGCCGAATTGGCTATCTCTGCCAGCTCTCTGAGCTCTTTCAAACCCGCTTCGATTGTTTTCCTGGTTCCGCCAGTCTGCTGGATGGTCATGTAACGCAGGTCGCCACCTGGCCGGATCTTGCGATCACCGACCAGATCTGCAATCTGCATGACTTCGCACCCGAGCCCGATCAGCAGGATCGCAGCAAAATTCGGATGCTGCGCGTAGCCCGATAGCGTTCTGAACAGCGTAGCATAGCCTTCGTCCGTTGCGGACATGCCGCAACCGGTGCCATGTACGATAGGAACGATGCCGTCCACATTTGGAAATTCGTCAAGCAGGCCGGATTTCTCCGCCGCCTTGGCAATGAACTTGGCGACAGATCCGGAACAGTTTACCGATGTCAGGATACCAATGTAATTCCGGGTCCCGGCCTTGCCGGTCGAGCGCCTGTATCCGGCAAAAGTCCGCTCTTCGGTAATCGGGTCCAAAGCCGCGGAGGCAACAGCAAACTGATGGTCCTGACCGCGATCCATCATGCCGAGGTTATGAACATGAACATGCTCACCCGGATGAATGTCGGACTTGGCCTGACCGATTATCTGGCCATAGCGAACGACCGCGTCTCCGGCGGCGATCGGTTTTCTGGCAACCTTGTGACCGCGTTGAATATCATTCAGCAGCGGAACATCGACGAATTCTGCGCTTGCGCCAGCGACAATGTCCTGAAGCGCGATAACAACATTATCGTCCGCGTTCAGAAGGATCGAATTGGCAAAAGTCTGCAGCACGTATTTACTCCCTCACAGCCATTCAGCAGGCCGCCCTTGCCAACACGATTAGCTTGACAGACGAACTGTGTCAACTAACATGTTAGCATTCTAATAGAGATAGTCATGACAACAACGAACGATCAAGTCATTGAGCAAATTGCCCTGCCGGACATCGGAAAGCTCACCGGCTCGCTTGCACAGCGGGTCTATGAAGCCTTGCGAACGTCCATTATTGAAATGGACCTGCCACCTGGTACACCATTGAAAAAGCAGGTGATTTGTGAACAACTCGGCGTTTCCCGTTCCCCGGTAACCGAGGCAATTACCAAGCTTGCAGGCGAAGGTCTGGTGGAGGTAATTCCTCAATCCGGTTCACGTGTCTCGCGGTTTTCCATGTCGGAAATCTACGAGGGCGCGTTCCTGCGCGAAGCCATTGAATTGGCAGCGGTCACCAAGGTTGCCGCGGAGCGAACCGAAGAACAGCTGTCTGAACTCACCCGAAATCTTCGGCTGCAGGCTCTCTATCTGGAAGATCACGACGAAGCCGGTTTTTATCGGGAAGACGAGCATATGCACGAACTCATTTTCGCCTTCACCGGCTATCCTAAACTCAATGCACTGGCGGCCACCGGATGGATCCAGGTGAACCGGGCACGTCTTTTGCTCCTGCCTTTGAAAGGCCGCGCCGAGAGCGCCTATGAAGAGCACAAGACCATCATTGACGCCATTATCGCCAAGGATCCGGAAGCCGCACGAAAAGCCATGCAGGACCATCTGAGTTCTCTCGTTACACGGCTGGAACCGCTGGCCAAGGAACGGCCGGACTTGTTCGACTAGCTCAGTCAGCGCAAGCAAGGCGCATCCACCGCAATTTCTCGAAAGGAATACAAATGACTGGCCTTGGAATGCGTCTTCTCAACGACCGGACGGCGAAGAAAATTCAGCTAACAGAAATGGGATTTGGCGGCGCTCCCCTTGGCAACCTTTATCGAAAGATTTCAGAATCAGATGCACAGGCTGCATTGCAGGCCGCCTATGATCACGGCATCCGGTATTTCGACACAGCCCCACAATATGGCCTTGGCCGGTCTGAAGAACGGTTTGGCAAGGCTATCAAGCGTTTTGACCGGGATAGTATTCAGCTTTCGACAAAAATCGGCAGGCTGTTGCTGGATTGCGAGCCTGATGAAGTGACGCCCGAAGCCTTTGTCGACGTGCCGCAAAAGCGAATTGTCTTTGACTATAGCTACGATGGGGTCATGCGCAGTTACGAGGCCAGCAAAGCCCGACTGGAAGTCGAAAAGGCCGATATCCTGTTCGTCCACGACGTTTGCGCATTTTCACAAGGCTCTCAGGCAAAAAGCGACGCGCGCGTGCGGGAACTGTTCGACCTTGGCGGCTATCGCGCCCTAACAGAACTGCGAGAAGCAGGCGAGATTTCCGCGATTGGCGCAGGCGTAAATGAATGGCAGGTTTGCGAGAAATTGCTTGGGCTGGCAGACTTCGACTGTTTCCTGCTTGCAGGCAGATACACGCTGCTTGAACAGGAATCCCTGGAGAGCTTTCTACCGCTATGCGAGAAGCGTGATGTCGGCATCATTCTGGGCGGACCCTATAATTCCGGCATTCTGGCAACCGGTGCCGTTCCTGGTGCCAAGTACAATTACGCAGACGCCCCGCCTGAAATCATGGATCGGGTTCGCCAGATCGAGGAAATATGTGCAGCACATTCCGTCCAATTGATCGCGGCAGCACTTCAGTTCGTGCTCGGGCATCCAAGCGTAAAAACTGTTGTGCCAGGTGCCGTCAATGCGCGCGAAGTTGAGGCCAACCTTGACCTGCTCAACGCGCCTATCCCGGATGCGTTCTGGTCTGACCTGCGCACCAGCGGCCTGGTGCGCGACGATGCCCCGATGCCGGAGGTACGCTCATGCTCCGCGGCATAAATCCTCTTTTGTCCCCAGACTTGCTCCATGCGCTGCGCGCCATGGGGCATGGCGATGACCTCGTGATTGCTGACGCAAATTTCCCTGCAACAAGCAATGCCAAACGTGTGGTGCGCCTTGATGGCATATCAGCAACTGCAGCACTTGAGGCCATTCTCCAGGTTATGCCGCTGGACACGTTCGTCCCGGACCCTGCGCTCACAATGCAGGTTGTTGGCAACCCATCGGAAACGCCGCCTGTTGTCGCTGAATTTCAGGAAATCATTGATCGAACCGCTGACAATCGCGCAGAAATCTCCAGCCTGGAACGCAACGAGTTTTATCTCCGGTCCATGACCTCCTTTGTCATCCTGCAAACTGGTGAAACCCGTCTTTACGGCAACATCATTTTGAAAAAAGGCGTCATTGGCTCATGACCTCCAATCGCCGCCGGATCGATGCACACCAACATTTCTGGAAGACCGCCCGGGGCGACTATGGCTGGTTGACGCCCGAATTGAAGCCACTCTATCGGGATTTTCTTCCAAGTGATTTGGCACCCTTGCTTAAAGAACACGGCATAGAAGGAACCGTACTCGTTCAGGCAGCCCCCACTATTGCCGAGACCGAGTATTTGCTATCGCTTGCAGATCAGGCACCATTCATCAAGGGAGTGGTTGGCTGGGTCGACTTTGAAGCCAAGGAAGCCTCGCAGCAGATCGAACGACTTTCAAAACATCGCGCGCTTGTCGGCATTCGACCGATGATCCAGGATATTCCCGACGATGCCTGGATGCTCAAGCCAGAATTGACCCCGGCCTTTTCAGCGCTTGAACACCGGTCTCTGACATTCGACGCGCTGACACTGCCACGGCATCTGCAACATCTTTTGAAACTTCTCGACTGTCACCCAACTTTGCGTGTTGTGATTGACCACGGGTCAAAGCCGGATATCCGTTCTGGAGAATTTTCCGGCTGGGCAAGCGACATCGCGGCGCTGGCCAAAAACACTTCGGCCTATTGCAAACTGTCAGGACTGGTTACGGAAGCTGCAGATGATTGGACAGTCGACGACTTGAAACCCGTTGTCGACCACCTTCTGGAGACCTTTGGGCCGAAGCGTCTCATTTGGGGAAGCGACTGGCCTGTATGCACACTTGCAGCTGGTTTTGCGGACTGGGTTTCGGCAACTGAACACTTACTCAGCAGCCTGACGACCAACGAAGTGGATCACGTCTGGTACCAAAACGCTATCGAAGCCTATCAGCTCGATCTCCAACGTTGATTTTTAGATCTCAATCAAACCTGGGCTGCAATTTTGGTTTCCAACTGCAGCTCACCAGGAAATCTCAGTTCGACAGCGGTCCCCTTGCCCGGTTCAGACGAGATACTGGCAGCCCCGCCACTTTGCCGAACAAAACCGTAAACAACCGCCAACCCCAGACCAGCTCCGCCTAGGTGCGCGCGCGTGGTGAAATAGGGTTCAAAAGCCTTGTCCACCTCTTCCCGGCTCATGCCACTACCCTTGTCCTTAACAACGACGACGATGTCGTCGCCCTGCCGGCACGCCTTCACACAAATCACACCGCCATCCGGCATCGCGGCAGCGGCATTCAAGCAAAGATTGAGCACTGATTGCTCAAGCAGTTCTGGATCGAGCACCATTGGCGGAAGATCGTCTTCCAGATCGAGCGTAAGGCTACAGTTTTCGCCAATCGCGATTTCCAGGATATCCGCCATGCCCCGGAGCACCGAGGACAGCTCGATCAGGCTGGAATTTATCGGTTGCTGCTGACCAATGGTCAGCATGCTGCTGGCAAGCGACCGGCCTCTGTCAGCTGCTTTGCGGATGCGGGCAATATGGCGCATCTGCTTCTTGCTGAAGCCTTCATCATTTTCCAGGAGCCCCAGACTTCCGGTAATAATTCCGATCATGTTGCCGACTTCGTGGCTCAGCTGGTGAGTGAGGCGCATGATGCCATCGAGGCGTAGCGCCTTGGCAGCTTCGGCTTCCTGCTTGTCGAGCAGCGTCACGTCGCGTGCCAGCAATACAACACCGTCATCACTCTGATGGGACAAGGATATTTCGGTCACAGTTCCATCTTCTGCGCGATGCCGAACCGAGACGGGTTCTGTCAAAGGACGCGCATTCATCCCACCGGGCAAGGTATCAACCGGAATTTCCGGAATTGGTGACAGGAACTCGACAAGCGGCAATTTGCGTGCAGACCCCTTGTGGCCCATCAGCTCAATTACTCTGCGGTTCATCGTGATCGGCAGTCCGGACGCATCGAAAATCGCGATGCCCTCATTCATACTGCGGAAAGTGGACCGAATAGTCCGTGCAGCGGCTTCAGCGGTCCTGCGCAAACGCGCCACCCGGTCGCCACTTTCCTTGAAGGCCTGGAACGCCCGTTGAAGATCGAGAAGTTCAGTTTCATCGCCCTGATAGACCGGAGGTCCAACATCTTTCTGACCCTTGGCAAGCGCGTTCATGCCGCTTGCAAGGGAAACGATTCCCCGAGAGACACGGATCGCGGACCGAATGGAAAGAACAGCAATCGTCAAAACCAGAAGTGAAGCCACAGCAACAATGACCAAAAGCTTCTTCAGTGTTTCCGACGTCGACTGGAAGTCCCTGTTGAGGGTCTGGGTAACGATGTCGGACTGAGTCTCAGTTGCAAGCGACAGCTCTCGCGCCACACTATGCAATTCTGCAACGGAGGCGCGGACTGCAAACATCTCCAGCAGGTAGTTTGTCTGAGCGGAAAACACCCGTTCATAAGGTTCAAGCTCTGCCTCTTCCAGCAATCCAATCAAAGAGAGGCTGTCGTTGTCTGGTGAGGTTTCAGCAACATATCTTCGGCGTAGCTCTCCAAGCTGAAACAGACTTCCGGAACTGGAAACGGAATGCACCATGGCGTTCAATCGCTGCCGCAGTTCCTTTTGCTTCACGGTTTCACCAACGGCGATTTCGCCCAGCGCCGACGCCACCTGTTCCTTGTAGGTCTGGGCGGTTTCCGCCTTGCTGGCAAGATCCAGCGTTTGAGACCTGATTTCCTCCAGAAGTTCAAAAATTCGCGTATTCGCGGCCCGGTAAGCTTCCTTGCCAGGCGGGTATTCCGGAATGGTACGCAGCAATTCGTCAACCTGGGAAACCAGCGCACGGCTCTTGCTTGAAACCCGGTATGGCGAGGTCGCGTTCATCAAAAAGGGCGCACTTGAGACAAGGTCCGAAACTTGTCGGGAGACAAGTGAGGAATCTGCAAGGCTGGAATAGGCTTGAAGACCATAAGCCGCCGTTTCTTCCCGCGCCTTCAGCAAGCCATAGATGGCGATAGCCGACAGCGCGAAAGCCACGGCGCATATCAAGACGATGGCCGCTGGCAGCCGGAAGGCGATTGAGGAAAGGACGGGGCGAGAAATCATGACAGTGTATCGGCGTTGTCCCGGTGAAGAATGTAGCCTTTTCCTCTTCGGGTTTTGATATGACGCGGAAGGTCTGGATTGCGCTCGATTTTTCGGCGCAACCGCAAGACAAGAACGTCGACGTTTCGATCAATCAGACGATCCGTTTCCGCGCCCAGCTGCTCCAGAATCTGGGTGCGACTGACAGGTTCGTTCGGAGTTGCCGCAAGAATTTCGAGAAGGGAGAATTCAGAAGTCGTCAACGTCTTCGCAGGATCCGATCTGCAGATCGCCTTGCGATTTGTGAGGTCGATGACCCAGTCACCAAGGAGTATTGCCGACGGCTCGTGCTGAACGGTGGGAAATTCCTTTTCGCTCTTCAAGGCCGGGTGTATGCGTCTGAGGACAGCCTTGATCCGCGCAGTCAGCTCAATCGGCTCAAACGGCTTGACCACATAATCATCTGCCGCGGTCTCGAGACCCAACACACGCTCTGCAGCGCTTCCCGCAGCGGTCACCATCACGATACCGATGTCCGCCTGGGATCGCAGCTTCTGCGCAAATACTCTACCGGACATTCCCGGTAGGTTGTGATCGACCAGAACAAGATGAAACGTCTGCCCGGCCAGAGTTCTGGCAGCCTCTTCTGCCGAACCCGCGATATCCGGAATCCAGCCTTCAGCTTCCACGAGATCCGATATCAGCTCCGCCATATCCGGATCGTCTTCAACGATCAGGATACTGATGCCTTCATTGAGCAAAACGACTTCCTCCCAACAGACATAATATGCATGGCGCTTCAATTAGCAAAGTACTGATTTTCCTTATGTTTGTCAGAATTGTAAGGTTTGTAATATTTGCAACAATATTTCTTCCGCACCGAAACAACGGTAACCAAACTACAGTTGCGGATCCGGCTGTTTCTGGCATGCTGAAGACCTACCCGGGGCTTGTGCGCCGGGTTGGGAGGAAACATGAAAATTGTCACGCCATTCGGAGTGGGCGCAGCCTTCTGGCTTTGCGCTACGCTCACTAATGCTTCAGCACAGGACCTGAGCGTTCTGTGCGGCGTTGACAGGGACTGGTGCCAGTCCATGGAAGTGGCGTTCGAGGAAAAAACAGGTTTGAAGATTTCGATGGTGCGCAAGAGCACCGGTGAAATTCTCAATCAGATCCGCGGCGAAAGCGAGGATCCGAAAGTCGATGTCTGGTGGGGCGGAACAGGCGACACACATCTTCAAGCGGTCGCAGAAGACCTTTTGGAGCCTTACCGGTCACAGCATGAAGACGACGTTCTTCCCTGGGCACAGAATTTCTATCTCATGTCAGGTGGAATGGCGTCTGGTGTCTACGCTGGCGCGCTTGGGTTTTCCTATAATTCAGACATCCTGGCCGACAAGGCGATTGAGACCCCATCCTGCTGGAAGGACCTGACGGATCCGAAGTACCGGGGTCTGGTGCAAATGGCCAATCCAAACACATCCGGCACTGCCTTCACCACCCTTGCAACGCTGGTTCAGCTTCTCGGTGAAGAAGAGGCTTTCCAGTATCTGGTGGAGCTCGGCAAAAACATTTCGCAATTCACAACATCGGGCGCTGCGCCGGTGAAGGCGGCAGCACGCGGGGAAACCGGGATCGGGATTTCTTTCATTCACGACGCGGTGACGCAAAAACATGCCGGTGCGCCCCTGGTGATTGTCGCGCCTTGCGAGGGCACTGGATATGAAATCGGTGCCGTCAGCATCGTGAGAGGCGCAAGCAACCTTGAGGCTGCACGCCTATTTGTCGACTTTTCGCTGAGCCCTGCAGGCCAGGCAACAGGCGCAGCTTCCGGACAGAACCAGATTCCATCGAATGCCAGAGCAGCACTACCAGCTGCCGCTCCAGACATTTCGCTGATCAGAATGGTTGACTACGACTTTGCAACCTTTGGCTCGCCTGAGCAAAGGCACAGGTTGCTGGAACGCTTCAATGGTGAGGTGCGCTCGAATGACGAGCTAGCGACCATGAACTAGAGGACAGGAATTTAAGGAATTCAAATCTGATCGGCAACGGACCGTCATCACGGCTCCGAACGGGAAAACTATGCCCAAATGCCGGTTACGACCCAGCCGAAAGGCTGAAATCGAAGACCTGCAAATGTTCAGCAGGCACCAGGCGATAAGCCAAATGTGGAGGAAAACATGTCACTGAAAGCTCTTTCTATTGCGATGCTCGCCACCAGCGCTGCATTCACCATTTCTCAGGCCCAGGCAGCTGGAAGCCTCAATGTTATCTGTTCTGCCGATGTCGTCATCTGCGAACAGCTCAAAGGCGACTTTGAGAAAAAGCATGACATCAAGGTGAACATGGTCCGCCTGTCATCAGGCGAAAGCTATGCCAAGATCCGGGCAGAATCCCGTAATCCAAAAACTGATATCTGGTGGGGTGGTACTGGCGATCCACATCTTCAGGCTGCTTCTGAAGACCTGACCCAGGAATACAAGTCCGCGAAGCTGGGTGATCTTCATGAGTGGGCTCAAAAGCAGGCAGCAAGCTCTGGCCACAAGACCGTAGGTATTTACGCTGGCGCCCTCGGTTGGGGCTACAACGCCGACATCTTCAAAGCCAAAGGTTACAAGGAGCCTCTGTGCTGGGCCGACCTTCTGAACGCGGAACTCAAGGGCGAAATCCAGGTTGCCAATCCGAACTCATCGGGCACGGCCTACACAACGCTCGCTTCTCTTGTCCAGATCATGGGTGAAGACGAGGCTTTCGAGTATTTGAAGAAACTCAACGCCAACATCTCCCAGTACACGAAATCCGGTTCTGCACCGGTGAAAGCTGCTGCACGCGGCGAAACTGGCCTTGGTATCGTCTTCATGCATGACGCGATCGCGCAGGCGGCTTCCGGCTTCCCGGTCCAGGCGGTCGCTCCGTGTGAAGGAACAGGCTATGAAATCGGCTCCATGTCGATCGTCAAGGGCAGCAAGAACCTGGACAACGCGAAGGTCTGGTACGATTGGGCACTTACCCCTGAAGTTCAGTCTCGCATGAAAGACGCAAAGTCCTTCCAGCTTCCTTCGAACGTATCTGCGGAAATTCCACCGGAAGCTCCGAAGTTCGAAAACATCAAGCTGATTGATTATGACTTTGCGACTTACGGTGACCCAAAAACCCGCAAGTCGCTTCTGGAACGTTGGGATCGCGAAGTCGGCTCCATCGCCAACTAAAACAGCTCCCAGAACGGGCCTGCACCGGAGCCTTCGGGCTCTGGCGCGGGCCCTGTGCCTAATCTAAAAAAATCAAATGACAGGGGTCGCCATGCAACGTGGCAATAAACGGCTGGATTATCTCCTGATAATGGGGCTGCTCTCTTTTCTTGCTCTACCCTGGTACCGGGTAGAAGGCGGCTTCTTTGCCTTCGAGTGGCTGTCCGGCTTCCTCTCCTCATCTGATCTTGTCCCTGGCATCCTTCAGATATTTGCAGAAGGACGCGGCTGGCTAGCGCTTGCTCTTGCGCTCTTTCTTCTCGGAGCCGGTGGACGTCTCATCGACGACCCGGACAAGCGTGGCAAATTGCTTGTCGTCGCGGGCTCCCTTGGCATCCTCTACATGACCTTCCAGGGTCTGGCGATCAGCTTTAACGGTTGGGCCTGGACGATCATGGATACCAGTTTTGGCTCCCTGCAGATGGGTCAACCCGCCATGGGCGCCGGCGCGATTCTGCTTTCGCTGGTCTTTGTGCTTTTCATCGCCTTTGGATTTGCAGAACGCGGTGTGATGAAGGGCGACGCCTTTGTTGTCGGCTCGATTTCGGTGCTCGTGTTTCTGGTCACCGTGTTTATTTTCTACCCGATCGGCAGCATGTTCGTGGGTTCCGTCCAGGATTTCGACGGCTCTTTCAAACCGGACGGCTTCATCGAAAACATGCAGGACCCATCGATCTGGAGCCTGAACTGCGTTGTCGGCGCCGGACGCTGTGGTGTTGCCTGGCGCACACTCTTTCTGGCTCTGCTATCCGGAGCGGGTTCAACGCTGCTGGGTCTTGCTTTCGCGCTGGTGGCAACACGCACGAATTTCCCGTTCAAAAAAGGTCTGCGCCTCCTGACGGTGCTACCGATCATCACGCCTCCGTTCGTGATCGGTCTGGCACTGACGCTTCTCTTTGGCCGCGCCGGCGTTGTCACAGAAGGCCTTCATTTCCTCTTTGGCATCGAACCGAGCCGCTGGCTCTACGGCCTGACCGGTATCTGGATAGCGCAGGTTCTCTCTTTCACTCCAATTGCCTTCCTGGTGCTTATCGGCGTGGTCGAGGGCGTCAGCCCATCCATGGAAGAAGCTTCTCAAACGTTGCGCGCCGACAGATGGCGGACATTCTGGAAGGTTTCGCTGCCGCTGATGAAACCCGGCCTGGCGAATGCGTTCCTGATCGGCTTCATCGAGAGCATGGCAGATTTCGGCAACCCGCTTGTTCTTGGCGGCAGCCACGGGGTTCTATCCACCGAGATCTTTTTCGCCGTTGTCGGCTCGCAGGTTGATCCGTCGCGCGCTGCTGTCCTCGCAATTGTCCTGCTCAGCTTCACGCTGACCGCATTTCTCGCGCAGCGGCTCTGGCTGTCCGGCAAGAATTTCGCCACGGTGACCGGCAAGGGTGACAGCGGTGCGCACGCCGGTCTGCCAAAAAGCCTGTCAATTTCAGTCTACGGCATTGTCGTTCCCTGGATGATGTTCACAGTCATTGTCTATGGCATGATCATCTTCGGCGGCTTTGTGAAAACCTGGGGCCTCGATCACTCCCTGACGCTTGAACACTATGCGCGTGCCTTTTCCGTCAGCTTTGAAAATGGAGCACTGGCCTGGACCGGCGTTGCCTGGAATTCGTTCTGGACGACAATGGAAATCGCGCTCATTTCTGCGCCACTAACCGCTGCTGTTGGCTTGCTGACCGCCTATATCATCGTCCGTCAAAAGTTCGCAGGTAAAAGCGCTTTCGAGTTTGCGCTGATGATGAGTTTTGCGATCCCGGGCACCGTTATCGGCATCAGTTACATCATGGCTTTCAACTTGCCACCGATCGAAATGACGGGTTCGGCATTGATCCTGGTCGCCTGTTTTGTCTTCCGGAACATGCCGGTTGGCGTGCGAGGTGGCATCGCAGCCATGAGCCAGATCGACAAAAGCCTGGACGAAGCCTCTCTTACCTTGAAGGCAAACAGTGCACGCACATTGCGCAAGGTGATCCTGCCACTGCTACGCCCGGCGATCACTGCGGCTCTGGTCTACTCGTTTGTCAGGGCAATCACCTCAATCAGCGCCGTCATCTTCCTGGTGAGCGCGGAATACAACATGGCCACGTCTTACATTGTCGGGCTGGTCGAGAACGGCGAATACGGCATCGCGATTGCCTATTCCTCGATGCTGATCGTCGTCATGATCACGGTGATAACCTGTTTCCAGCTTCTGGTTGGAGATAGGCGCCTGCGACGGGAAAACCGGTGTCCGGCCTCACCAAGACACGTAAATTTCGTTTGACGCAGGAGAAAACTGCATGACTTCCATGACACCCGGTTCCGTCGTTTTTAAAAACGTGCGCAAGAACTTTGGTTCTTTCACCGCCATACACGACCTGTCGCTGACGATCGAACCCGGCACCCTGGTGACTCTCCTCGGACCATCTGGCTGCGGCAAGACAACAACTTTGCGTATGCTGGCCGGATTGGAACACCCGACATCAGGTCGGATCTTCATCGGCGGCAAAGACGTGACGATGCTGCCCGCCCATGAACGTGACGTATCAATGGTGTTCCAGTCCTACGCCCTTTTCCCGCACATGAATGCCCTTGAGAATGTTGCCTACGGGCTTGAGTCGTCCGGTTTCAGCAAAAGGGAAGCAAAGGAGCGCGCGGAAGACGGCCTGGAACAGGTTGGGCTTGCAAACATGGGGCATCGGCTGCCAGCGGAGCTGTCGGGCGGCCAGCAGCAAAGGGTTGCGGTGGCCCGGGCTCTTGTACTTGAGCCGCAGGTTCTTCTGCTGGATGAACCCCTTTCAAACCTTGATGCAAGGCTACGGCGAAAAGTGCGGACTGAAATCCGCGAGTTGCAGCAAAGACTTGGTTTCACGGCAGTTTATGTGACCCACGACCAGGATGAAGCGCTGGCTGTATCCGACCGGATCGTTGTCATGAAGGATGGCGAGATTGCCCAGGCTGGCACGCCGCAGTGTCTCTATGATGAGCCCGTCTCGGCCTTCATTGCCGATTTCATGGGTGAAGCGAACGTCGTCGCCTGCAACGTGATCGAACATGTGGGAGACCAGGCCGTTATTGATGTTGGTGGACTTGAGCACAGGTTGCCGTCCCGCCAAAGCAAAGTTGGCCAGGCCAAGCTGGCTGTCAGGCCCGGATCTGTTGTTCTTGACCCCGATGCAAATTCCGGCCTCGGCGGCGAAATACTGACCTCGGCCTATCTCGGAGATCACGTCGAATATGAAGTCGAAACGCCGGTTGGAAACTTCTTTGTCATTGATCACACTGTTGAACGCTCCCTTTCCCCCAAAACTGCTGTCTCGCTTGGTTTTAGAAACCGCGGACTGGCCTTGATCGAGGGATAGGAATGAACAGCGAAATCAAGTCAGCTTCTCGTGTTGCCGATACTTTGGAATACCGGTTCGACCTAGCCTTGAAAATTGGTGAGGAAGCCGGAGCCCTGGCACTGGACTATTTCAAGCGCCGTCATGAACTGGTGATCGAGACCAAGCGCGACCTGCAGGATGTCGTGTCAATTGCAGATCGCAATGTCGAGACACTTATCCGACAACGCATTGAAGCCATGTTCCCTGAGGATGGGATATTGGGTGAGGAGTTCGGACATCAGACCGGCAAAAGCGGCTACACCTGGGTCATCGACCCGATTGATGGAACAGCACCATTCGTCAATGGCTTGACCAGCTGGTGCGTATCCATTGCGCTTCTGGCAGATGGTGAACCCGTGATTGGTGTCATCAGAGCACCTTGCGATGCGGAGACCTTTGCCGCGATGAAGGACAGCGGAGCGAGCCTGAACGGGGCGCTTTTGAAACTTGATCAGTCAAAAACGCTACAAAACGGACTCACCGGAATTGGTGGAAATTCGCATGTACCACCTGCGATGGTAGGAACAGTGATTACGTCTTTGCTGGAAGCCGGTGGAAATTTTGTGCGCACCGGATCAGGCGCACTGATGCTGGCATCTGTCGCCGCTGGCCGGCTTGTCGGATATTACGAACCCTACATGCATGCATGGGATTGCCTTGCAGGCTATTGCCTGGTTAAGGAAGCCGGCGGTGCGTACCTCCCTTTCCCGGTTGAAGGCGAAGCCCTGTGCAAAGGAGCCCCTGTCCTGGCTGCCGGTCCAGGGGCATTTGAGGAACTATCCGGGCTGGCACCTTCGATAGAAGACTTCTGAGAGCGCGGGAGACCGTCGCGATCCTTTGCGCCTGCTTGCCTCCTGTTTTCAGGTGTTTTGAAAGTTGGACTGGACAGAAGAACCCCGCGTCATCGACGCGGGGTTACAGCGTTTGCGAACCGTCCATCAAGCCATCAATTTGCGGAAACTCTTGTCAAGAATCCATCGATTCTCAGGGCGAGCTGATGGGTGTTGTCGGCCACTTCTGCAGACGTTCGCGAAACATTTGCCGCAGACGCAGTGGTTTCGTCGACTGCCGCCTTCACACCGGTCATGTTTTCGCTGATTTCCCGGGTTCCTGATGCGACTTCCTGAATGGAGCTGCTGATTTCCGCTGTTGCAGACCCCTGCTGTTCCAACGCCTCGGTGATGGACCCCGTGAATTCGTTCACACGCACCATGATACTTGCGATCTCTTCGATCGCGACAACCGAATCCGACGATGCTCCCTGGATCGCGTTGATCTGGGCCGAGATTTCCTCTGTCGCCTTGGATGTCTGGGTTGCCAGTTCCTTGACTTCCGCCGCGACCACGGCAAATCCCTTGCCTGCTTCACCCGCGCGGGCAGCCTCAATGGTAGCGTTCAACGCAAGAAGGTTGGTTTGTTCGGCGATGTCCTGGATCAGTTGGAGCACAGCGCCAATTTTCTGGGCTGACGCTGCAAGGCTTGCCACCTGATCATTTGCTGATGTGGCCTTGGTGTTGGCGGTCGATACGACATCGCTCGTTTCCGCTATCTGACGCGAGATTTCAGTTATGGAGGCAGACAGTTCTTCCGAAGCGGACGCAACAGTCTGAACACTCGAATAGGCTTGCTCGGTTGCCGCAGCAACAGATGCCGTACGTTCGGTATTGGCCGTTGAAAGATCCATCAAGGCACCAGATATGTTACCCATATTGTCTGTCGACTGGGTAACTGGTTCCAGCAGCCTTTGAGAATCGTCCCGAAACTCTGCGATCAATTGCTCAAGGCCAGTCTGACGGTTTCGCTCGGTCTCGATACTTTGCTTTTGCTCTTCTTCAAGTTCCCGCTGACGCAAACCACTGTCCCGGAAAACTTCAACAGTTCTAGCCATTTGTCCCATTTCGTCGACACGGCTCACATAAGGAATGGCTATCTCGTAATTACCATCGGAAAGTGTTGACATGGTTTGGGACAAACGACCAATCTGACCGGTGATCCTTCTGATCAGCGCCACCAGCACCAACGAGACGGCAACGACTGCAATCAACGTGATGATCAGCGCCGTTGTCAGAGCCTCATTGCGTGCGCTTTCGATCCCGGCAATGTCAAAGCCGATATAAAAGTAGCCGAGCGTGCTGACTTCGTCGCCATCCATTCGTGTGATCGGCCTCATACCGATCTGATAGGCTGCATCGGCATAAAACGCCGTTTTCTCCAGCGCGCCCTCACCACGCATTTCCTCCGGAACACTATCGACAAGACCAGTCGCCTCAACGCCTTCTTGCCGGATCAGCGAGGAAAAAATCGTACCGTTTACTTCCTGAACCACGGCCCAGGCAAAATCCTTGTTGTCGAGAAGAGGCGCGAGCAGACTGTCAGCCAGGTCCTGGTCAAAATCCCAGATGGCATTTCCGAGTGCCTGTTTGGTCAGGTTTGCGCTCATCGCGATCTGCTGTTCGTATGCCTCCTGGACAGCGGAAACACGCTGCATTCCTGAAATGTAGGCGAAGGCAACAAAGGCCATGGCAACGACCATGACAATGGGAACAGTCGTGGTGAATTTTACAGATTGCCAGAATTTCATGGTTTCCCCCGATTTGTATCGGTGATCAAGGTTCCAAGGCACAACGAAGATAGTTCAGCCCAGGTTTTGCGTGACGCTATCCAGTGTGAACAATACCTGCGCAAGCCGCCCGTCCGGCGTTCTGCACCGTGCTCGATGTTTCGACGATTGGTGACGCGGGCCGGAGGAAAAGACCGTCGAAATTCACTTCGTCGCCCCGTCGCGGTGGGATCGAAAAGCGACGAAAATGGACAAAGAAACGATTTTCAACTGGTCAGATTTCGATCACGGCCCGCGTGTCAGCGTTCGATTACTGCGCCAGCGGCCAGTCTTTGACGTAGTCAGAGATGCCGTATTTCGCCAGCACTGCCGAATAGGCATCCGAGGCTTTGTGACCACTCAGTTTTTCGTTGAACCTTGCAACGTCTTCCGCAGAAAATTTCTCGTCCGCCAAAGCTATGCCAAGCGGAACGACGCCGACAGCCAAGGGCAGCAATTCCACCTTGTCGCGCATCTCCGTCTGATCCAGCTGCGAGAGATAGGCGATCGAGGAAATAATCGCCGCATCGATGCGGCCGCCAATCACCTTCTTGATGTTTGTGTCATGATCGTTCGCACGTTCGATATCAATACCGGAGGCATCCAGCGCCGGATAAGCAAAGCCACGGCGGCCACCAAGTTTCTTGTTCTTCAGGTCGGCAATGGAATTATAGGTAAAGGCATTGCCTTTCTTGACGGCCAGGATGGCGTATTCCGTCAGGATCGGTTCGCTGTAAAGCGCCATTGATGCGCGTTCGTCGGTACGCAGAACACCGATGGCTACATCCACTTCACCATTGTGTATGGAGTTGTAGAGCCGGGCGAACGGCAGCTTTTTTGCCCTCGCGTCAAAACCCATATCCTGCAGGAGTTTGCCGCTGGTGTCCCCCAGAACGCCAATAGGTGCACCATCGGCGCCAACACCGGCAAAAGGTAAACTGTCGCCAGACCCAAGTGTAAGCGCTTCTTTTGCAGGTACATTCGTTGTAATAGCGACCAACATTAAAAATGCCGCATAGATCTTTCTCATGATAGATTTCCCAACCTCAAGTTTTCACAGGAACAATCATGCGACTCGAAAGATAAACAGATACTAATTCATTTTTTTGCTTAAAATGAACCTTCTTCAAAGGAAACCTTAAAATAAATTAAGGGCTTGGTAGTACTTTAGTACAATCGACAGGTATTTCATCTTGATCACCTTGCTTCTTCATTCCGGGTTGAAAACGGGTCACATCAAATTCCGAATTCACTTGAAGAAACAGAAAATGCCTCTCCCATTTTCTTGATTTTCCGAAAGGATCTCTTTCCTGTTGGCCCATGGTCGTCAAAGCAATTGAGCGCCATAGTCACAGGCAACCAATTCAAAAAAGAAAGGCTGCCTGTGTCACAAGCAAAAGGGTCAGATTCACACGGATCTCCATCATATTATGCACCCAAAGGCGGGCATCCAGGTCAGGAAACGTTGCTGACGGATCGTGCTGTTTTTACGGACGCCTACGCTGTCATTCCGCGTGGAACCATGCGTGATATCGTTACCAGCGCGCTGCCTTTCTGGACCGGTACACGATTGTGGGTTTTGTCCCGGCCGTTATCGGGTTTTGCCGAGACCTTTTCCCAATACATCATGGAAGTCGCCCCCGGAGGCGGTTCGGACCGGCCCGAAACAGACCCCATGGCACAGGGTGTTCTGTTCGTTGTCGAAGGCACTGCGGTCCTCACTGCCAATGGACAGTCATATGATCTGCGAGTGGGCAGCTATGCCTATCTTCCACCGCAAACCGACTGGTCGATAAAAAACACAGGAAGCGAATCTGTTCGATTCCACTGGGTACGCAAAGCCTATGAGGCGGTCGACGGCCTGGACTGGCCGGAACTCTTCGTCACCCACGAAAGTGACGTCGCACCGAACGAAATGCCTGGTACAGACGGAAAATGGGCGACAACCCGTTTTGTTGACCCTGAAGATCTACGGCACGACATGCACGTCAATATTGTGACGTTTGCACCTGGCGCTGTCATTCCCTTTGCAGAAACTCACGTTATGGAACACGGTCTTTATGTACTTCAGGGCAAGGCCGTTTACCGGCTCAATCAGGACTGGGTGGAAGTGGAAGCTGGCGACTATATGTGGCTTCGCGCATTCTGCCCGCAAGCCTGTTATGCAGGCGGTCCCGGTCCCTTTCGCTATCTGCTTTACAAGGACGTGAACCGGCACATGTCTTTGCGACCGGCGGCAGGTCAGGGGATCTCTCAGCAGTCGGCATTCAGGAACGCTGCCGAGTAACGTCTCCTCCGATGGCCGAGGTAAGCGCCTCGGCCGCTGCCATCACGCCGACGGAGAGCGTGTCGATCTTGTCTTGAGAAACGCGGCTTGTCGGTCCGGAAACCGACAAGCCCGCAACGGCCTCGCCGAAATGGTCGAATACCGGTGCCGCGATGCAACGCATACCGACATTCTTTTCCTCACCGTCAATTGAATAGCCACGTTTACGGATCTGCTCCAGATCCGCCATCAACCCCTCCGCGTCACACAACGTGTGTTCGGTAAAGCGCTCCATCTGCCCACGCGAAACGATCCGCTCGCAAAGGTCGGGATCCATGAAGGCCAGCAGGGCCTTGCCAATTCCGGATGCATGCATGGGTGACAGTGTGCCCGGCGGGAAGAAGGCCCGAATGTTCGAATGTGTCTCCACCTGACTGACAAAAAGGACCTGATGGGACTGACTGACACCAAGGTTCGCGGTTTCTCCCGTATCTTCCATCAGCTTCCTCAGGATTGGACGCGCTCGCTCCACCAGACTTGTCCTTCGCAGGAAACGTGCACCGATGATGAAGGCACCAGAGCCGATGTGCCAGAGCTGTTCGGCCTGGTCGAACTCGACCAGACCGCGTGTTTCCAGCGTGAAAAGGATGCGGTAGAGCGTTGCCGTGGATTCGCCAAGCTGATCTGAAAGCGCCGACAGGGAAACGCCGCGCTGCGTACTCAAATGCTCAAACACACTCATTGCGCGATCGAGCGATTTGATTGTGTTCTGGCCGGACTTGTCATCCCATGACCGGGGTCGGCCACGCGCCCTTCGGGTGGCAGTTGCTTCCATTTTCGGGTCAGGCATGAGACACACTCTTCAAAATGTGAAAAATCAATTCACCATATGAAAAATATAAATACCTGACAATACTCACTTTTTCACATTTTTCGGGTTTTGAAAAATTTTTTTAAAAAAATTGCTGACTCATGACCTTCTCCGGTACCTTTTTGAAAACTCCAAGAGGAAACGGCCATGAGCTTTCAAAACCCTGTTTTCATTCCAGGTCCGACCAATATGCCCGAGGCTCTGCGCAAAGCCTGTGACATGCCGACCCTGGATCACCGCTCTCCCTTGTTTGGAGAGATCCTTCGCCCGGTCCTGGCTGGCGTCAAGAAAATCTTGAAGACGGAAACCGCCGAGGTTTTCATTTTTCCCTCAACCGGTACCGGTGGCTGGGAAACAGTCCTGACCAACACATTGAGTGCAGACGACAAGATACTGGCGGCGCGCAACGGCATGTTCTCGCATCGCTGGATCGATATGTGTCAGCGTCACGGCCTGAAAGTTGAAGTCGTCGAAACACCATGGGGAGCAGGTCTGCCTGCCGACCGATATGAAGAGATTCTGACCGCCGACACGAATCATGAAATCAAGGCGGTTCTGGCGACGCACAACGAAACGGCAACAGGCGTCAAATCCAATATCGCCGCCGTTCGCCGCGCGCTGAGCGCTGCCAAGCACCCGGCCCTGTTGTTGGTCGACGGTGTGAGCTCCATTGCCTCGATGGATTTCCGGATGGACGAATGGGGCGTCGATGCGGCAGTCACCGGATCACAGAAAGGCTTCATGCTGCCGGCTGGCCTTGCAATCGTGGCTCTGTCCCCGAAAGCGCAGGCGGCAATTGAAACGGCGAAACTGCCGCGCACATTCTTCGATGTCCGCGACATGATGAAGGCCTACGCGACAAACGCATATCCCTATACGCCCGCCGTCGGTCTGCTGAACGGACTGAAGACCAGCTGCGACATGCTTTTGGGAGAAGGTTTGGAGAACGTCTTCACCCGTCACCACCGCATTGCCGAGGGTGTCCGGTCTGCCGTTCGGGCCTGGGGCCTGGAGCTGTGCGCAAAAACACCGGACGTTTATTCCGACACCGTCAGCGCTATCTACACACCCGAGGGTTTCAACGCCACCGATATCGTCACCCATGCAGCCGGGAAATACGGTGTCGCGTTTGGCGTTGGCCTCGGGGAAGTGGCAGGCAAGGCCTTCCGCATAGGCCACCTTGGTAGCCTGACAGACGTCATGACACTGTCGGGTCTCGCCACTGCCGAAATGGTCATGGTCGATCTCGGCCTCGACATCAAGCTGGGCTCCGGTGTTGCCGCCGCCCAGGAATATTACCGAAACGAGGAAGCACTTGCTTCCAAGGAGGCCGCGTGAAAGCCGACGTTTCCAACATCGAGGTCCCGACACTGGAAGACATGCTGGTCGCCCATGAGCGTATCAAGCCCTATGTCCACAAAACACCGGTTCTGACATCGTCATTTCTGAATGACCTGACGGGCGCAGAGCTGTTCTTCAAGTGCGAGAACTTCCAGAAAGCCGGGGCATTCAAAGTGCGGGGCGCGTCCAATGCCGTTTTTGGCCTGGATGAAGAAACAGCGAAAGCAGGTGTTGCCACGCACAGTTCCGGCAACCATGCGCTAAGCCTGTCCTATGCCGCAGGCCGTCGGGGCATACCGTGCCACGTGGTAATGCCGCGTACAGCACCACAGGCCAAGAAGGACGCCGTTCGTGGTTATGGTGGGATCATCACCGAATGCGAACCCTCTACGTCCAGCCGTGAGGCAGTCTTTGCTGAGGTTCAGGCCGCAACAGGCGCGGAATTCGTGCATCCCTATAACGACCCGCGCGTGATCGCGGGTCAGGGCACCTGCTCAAAGGAATTGATGGAGCAGACCGATGGCCTGGACATGGTAATTGCGCCTATCGGAGGCGGCGGCATGGTTTCGGGCACCTGCCTGACCCTGTCGAACCTGGCACCTGAAGTGAAAATATTTGCCGCAGAACCGGAACAGGCGGACGATGCCGCGCGTAGCTTCCGGGCCGGCCATATCATTGCAGATGACGCGCCTGAAACGGTTGCCGACGGGTTGAAAGTCCCGCTGAAGGAACTGACCTGGCACTTCGTTTCCAACCATGTGAGCGACATTCTGACGGCTTCCGATCAGGAAATCATCGATGCGATGCGTCTGACCTGGGCGCGGATGAAAATCGTGATGGAACCCTCGTCGGCGGTGCCGCTGGCGACCATCTTGAAAAACAAAGACATCTTCAAGGGCAAGCGCGTTGGCGTGATCGTTACAGGCGGCAATGTCGACCTGAACAAATTGCCCTGGACACAATAAGCGAACACGGGAGACTGACCCATGAATGCACAAACCGGTTTTGAAAAACTCGAAGTAGGCTACGATGTTCCGGCTGTTCCGGGCATGGATGCAGCCGATATCCAGACCCCCAGCCTCGTGCTCGATCTCGATGCACTTGAGCGCAACATCAAGAAGATGGGCGACTACGCCAAGGCCCACGGTATGCGTCACCGGGTACACGGCAAGATGCACAAGTCCGTTGATGTCGCCAAACTGCAGGAACGCCTCGGCGGCGCCGTCGGCGTCTGCTGCCAGAAGGTAAGTGAAGCAGAGGTTTTTGCCCGTGGTGGGATCAAGGACATCCTTGTGTCCAATCAGGTGCGTGATCTGGCCAAGATCGATCGCCTTGCACGCCTACCGAATTTTGGCGCGCGGATCATTGTCTGCGTTGACGACGTTGCCAATGTCGCCGACCTTTCAGCCGCTGCTCAAAAGCACGGCACGACGCTGGAAGTCTTCATCGAGATCGATTGTGGCGCAGGCCGTTGCGGCGTCACAACAACAGAAGCTGTCGTTGAGATCGCCAAAGCCGTCGACGCTGCGGCAAATCTGAAATTCACCGGTATCCAGGCCTATCAGGGTGCCATGCAGCATCTCGACAGCTATGAGGCGCGCAAGGAAAAACTCGATGTTGCCATTGCAATGGTGAAGGACGCTGTCGAAGGTTTGACGGCTGCCGATCTGGAGCCTGAACTCGTTTCAGGTGGCGGAACCGGTTCCTACTATTTTGAATCCAACTCCGGCGTCTACAACGAACTGCAATGCGGCTCCTACGCCTTCATGGATGCAGACTACGGCCGCATCCTGGACAAGGATGGCAAACGTATCGACCAGGGCGAGTGGGAAAATGCATTTTTCATCCTCACCCAGGTGATGAGCCACGCCAAAGCCGAAAAGGCCATCTGCGATGCCGGTCTGAAGGCCCAATCAGTCGATAGCGGCTTGCCGTTTATCTATGGCCGGGACGATGTGGAATATATCAAATGTTCTGATGAGCATGGCGTGATCGCAGATCCCAAGGGTGTCCTGAAAGTCGGCGAAAAGCTGAAGCTTGTTCCAGGCCATTGTGACCCAACCGCCAATATCCACGACTGGTATGTCGGCGTGCGTGGCGGCAAGGTTGAAACCGTCTGGCCGGTGTCTGCGCGCGGCAAGGCCTACTGAGGTCTGTATCCAGGTACACCCCAAGACATGTCATCCCGGCCAAGCGCAGCACGAGCCGGGATCGGAGAGCGAATTGAGTCTCGGAAACTTTCCGACAGATCTCGGCTCACCGATCCCGGATCTTCGCTTCACTTCGTCCGGGATGACGAAAGATTGGTTTAAGCATCAGGTCACTTCGACCGCTGCCCTTATTTCTGGAGAACTCAATGATCATCGTTCCTGAAAAGGAAATAGCTGGCCTGATCGGACGCGTGGAGGCTTTTGAGGCCGTCGAAAACGTGTTCGCCGCCATGTCGAGTGGGGCCGCCTATAATTTCCCGGTTATCCGGGAAGCCATCGGCCATGCCGACGCGCTTTACGGTTTCAAGTCGGGGTTTGACCGGTCTTCGCTAGCCCTTGGATTGAAGTCTGGCGGTTACTGGCCCGGAAATGCTGACAAAGGCCTGACCAATCACCAGTCGACCGTGTTTCTGTTTGATGCAGACACCGGACAGGCCAAAGCTGTTGTTGGCGGCAATCTCTTGACCGCACTGCGCACTGCGGCAGCATCAGCTGTTTCCATCAAGCACCTAGCGCGTGAGGACGCCAAAGTCCTCGGCATGATCGGTGCGGGCCATCAATCTGCGTTCCAGATGCGCTCTGCTGTCGAACAGCGGAAGTTCGAAAAAGTAATTGGCTGGAACTTCCACCCGGAGATGCTTTCCCGACTTGAAGAAACTGCCACCGAGCTTGGCCTTCCTTACGAGTCTGTTGATCTCGACCGTATGGGTACGGAAGCAGATGTGATCATTTCGATCACCTCAAGCTTCGATCCGATCCTGATGGCTGACCAAGTGACACAGGGCACGCACATCGCCTGCATGGGTACCGATACCAAGGGCAAACAGGAAGTCGATACTGGCCTGGTGGCAAGGGCGACACTCTTCACCGACGAAGTCGCACAATCGGCAACAATCGGCGAATGCCAACATGCGGTTGCCGCCGGAATTGTCTCTAGGGACAATATAAATGAGATCGGCGCAGTCATTAATGGTACACATTCCGGCCGGACTTCGGAGAGTGAAATCACGCTTTTCGATGGCACCGGCGTCGGCCTTCAGGATCTTGCCGTTGCCTCGGCTGCGGTTGAACTGGCAGTTCAGAAGGGCGTTGCAATCGAAGTGGCTTTCTAAGACCTGATACGGATTGTGTGCATGAAGATTGTCATCAACGGGTTCGGCCGTATCGGCCGGACCGTTTTGCGTCAGATCCTCTCTTTACCTGAAGCAAACGCGGTTGAAGTGGTGCGGATCAACGACATCGCTTCACTGGAAACCTGCGCATATCTTTTCAAATATGACAGCGTATTTGGGCCCTATCCAGGCACCGTCACTTCCGGTGGGGAGAGCCTGACGGTTGATGGCAGAAAGATACACTTTTCTGCCGAGAAAGACCTCTCCACGCTGGATCTGTCCGATGTCGACGTGGTCATGGAGTGTACAGGCAAGGCCGATACCATTGACGTAGCAGAGAGAGGTCTGAAGGCCGGTGCAGCGAACGTATTGATCTCCGGGCCTTCCGCTGCTGCCGAAGTCACGCTTGTGCTGGGCGCAAATGAAGACAAACTCGGAAATCACCGTATTATCTCAAACGGATCCTGCACAACCAACGCGCTAGCACCGCTGCTGCGCGGCATAGATGACGCCATCGGCATCAAAACCGGGCACATGACCACGATCCATTGTTACACCGGCAGCCAGCCGATGGTTGACGCGCCGCGCGGTCCGCTTGAGCGAAGCCGCGCCGGGGGTGTTTCCATGGTACCTACCACGACCAGCGCCACTAAGCTTGTCGGCAAGGTGCTGCCGCAACTTGAAGGCAAGGTGACTGGAGCCGCCGTACGTGTTCCGGCCATCAGCGTGTCCGCCGTCGATCTGACCCTGACACTGGCAAAGCCGATAGATAAACCCGCCAACGATACCTTGCAGGACATATTCGCTGACAACCCAATAATTGGTTTCACCAAAGACCGCGTTGTCTCAACGGACATGCGTGCGAGACCGGAGTCCCTCGTGATAGCGCTACCCGAAACACTTGAGGCCAATGACCATCAGCTTCGGATTTTTGGCTGGTACGACAATGAATGGGGGTTTTCTGCCCGCATGATCGACATGGCGCGCTTGATGGCGGCGAGGTAGCGGCGCTCGGCTGACGCCCCAGTTAGCTTCTGGTGCCGGTTTCAGGAATTCTCGCAATCTCTGAGTCATCCCCGACCTGATCGGGGACCCAATCCACGTGCCCCCCTCCACATGATCTGGCAGTCCGGCAAAGCGGGTTTTCTTGTGCGCTAAAGACCACTTCTGTGATGCCGTTTTGGGGCACTGTGCAGGAAGAAGATAGATCCCCGATCAGGTCGGGGATGACCGTCTGAAATTGAGTTTTGCAAGAAAAAGGGCCACAGATGCGGCCCTTTTCGTTTTCGTAGCGATGAAAAATCAGACTTTTTCGTCGTGAGGCAACGAACCCTGTCCGTGGCCTGCCATGCCGCCTGAAACTTCCTCGGTGGATTCACCGGAAAGCTCTTCCGGAAGAATGAGGTTCAGAACGATGGCGAGAAGTGCTGCCGGCAGCAATCCACTCGTCAGCAGAATGCGGGCGGTATCAGGTACATGCTGCAAGGCACCCGGTTCCAGCTGAAGGCCGAGACCGATCGATAGCGAGATCGCGAAGATGACCATGTTGCGCCGGTTCCAGTTGACGTCCGACAGCATGGAAACACCAGCAGCAACCACCATGCCGAACATGACGATGACGCCACCACCCAGAACCTCAATTGGCACGGTACGGATGACACTGCCGACTTTCGGGATCAGGCCGCAGACGATCAGGAAGATCGCACCGCAGGTGACCACATGTCGGCTCATGACGCCGGTCATGGCGATCAGGCCGACGTTCTGGCTGAACGACGTGTTCGGAAAACCGCCGAAGAACCCGGCAATTGCTGTTCCGACACCATCTGCGTATGTGGCACCGGCAATTTCCTTGTCAGTCGCTTCACGGCCCGCGCCACCCTTGGTGATACCGGAAACGTCGCCAACGGTTTCTACCGCCGACACAAACGACATGAGGCAAAAGCCGATGACAGCAGCTGCGGAAAACTCAAAGCCGTATTTGAAAGGCTGCGGCAAAGCAAAGGCAGATGCATTTGCCCAGGAACTTGCAACAGCGTCAAAAGTCAGCATGCCGGTGAAGAGCGCAAAAATGTACCCCGCGATCAGCCCGCACAGCACAGCGGCAACCGACAACATGCCTTTTGCGAAGAATTTGAGGCCAAGCGTAACCACGATCACGACCAATGCCGCCGCCCAGTTGATTAGTGATCCATATTCAGGCTTTCCAATCGCCGGCACGCCGCCTGCAGCGTATTGAATACCGACTTTCACCAGCGCCAGTCCGATCATCGTAACGACCAACCCCGTAACCAGAGGCGGCAACGCAAAGCGGATCCGCCCTATGAAGAGACCCAGCACGGCATGAAAAATGCCCCCGATGATCACACCGCCAAAGAGAGCGGCGAGCCCGTCGACGCCCTTGCCGGCAACAATCGGGATCATGATTGGCAGGAAAGCAAAGGACGTGCCCTGAACGATTGGCAAAGCCGCACCGATAGGTCCCAGCGTGACGGTCTGCAGCAGTGTCGCAATACCGGCAAAAACCATGGACATTTGAATGAGGTAAAGAAGCTCTGGAAAGTCCGCTGAATTTGAACCGAAACCAAAACCGGCAGCGCCTGCCACGATGATGGCCGGCGTCACGTTGGACACGAACATTGCCAGGACATGCTGAATCCCGAGCGGGATCGCCTTCGTCAAGGGTGGGGTATAATTGGGATCGCGCAGTTGTTCTGCGGTCCCTATCGCTGATGTATTCAATTTATTCTCCTCCGAATTCCACCTCAGGCTTCCCCGCCTCGTTGTCTGGGCAGGGATCGCCCGCAAAAAGAAACGCTGTTCAGTCGTCCAGCGCCTCCACGTGCCAGGGATTGTCGAACCAATACTCCTCCAGATTGGCCCCGTCCCCGATACGATCTACAACGACAAAACGCCCCGCATTGCCGAGCGGCGCCAACACGCCATGCCATGTGCCGCGATAAAGATTGATCGTCTGGCCTGGCTGGCTGATGAAAGCTTTCAGATTGACCGGATGCCCGACCTGATCATCTGCAACAATAACCAGCATCGGAACGCCATCGACCGGAATGAAGGCCTGGCTTCCTTCCGGATGGCGCTCAACCATGTCAACGACATACGGCAGCGTGCGTGCTTCGGCCTCGAAAAGGCTGATGCCGGCCTGACCGGTTCCAAAATCGAGCTTCGCCCGGTCGTGAAACCGGCCGCATTTGCCCTGGTTTATGATCTTGTCAGGATCGCCCGCGTTCTCGATGACATCCCCATAGTCGGCAAACCCTTCAGTCGTGAGTGGCGTTGGGGCTATTGTTCTTGAAATGGTACTGGTCACGGCAGCACATCCATCAGCCGCCACCGCGCGATGCGCTCAACCTGGCGGCATGCTTCCCTGAATTCCGTTTCACGGTCGTTGTCGATCCGGCGGTGAAACGCCTCCATGATCGATGCCTTGTCGTGGTCCCTGACTGCGATAATGAAAGGGAACCCGTGTTTTTCGACGTAAGTGGTGTTCAGGTGCGTGAGCGTTTCCCGCTCCTCGTCCGTGAGGAGATTGAGCCCGGCACTCGCTTGCTCCGATGTGCTTTCGGATGTCAGGCGTCCGGCCTGAGCCAATTTACCTGCGAGATCCGGGTGTGCGGTCAAAACGCCAAGGCGCTCTTCCTCGCTGGCTGAACGGAACATCCGGCAGAGCGCATTGTGAACCCCGGCAGCGCAGTCGTGCGCGGGTCCAAGTTCAAGATCGAAAGCGCGCTCGGCGATCCAGGGTGAGTGCTCGAAAATGCTACCGAAGTTCTCGACGAACTCCTGCTTTGCCATCCGGCTTGGTCGCATGGTTTCCTGAGGCGGATGCGTTGCTGCCCAGTGCCTTGCAATTTCAATCCTGCGTGGACACCACACGGCGTCATGGGCTTCAATGTGCGCGATGAATTTCCGCAGGGCCGCGATTTTACCAGGCCGCCCGATCAGCCTGCAGTGCAGCCCAATTGACATCATCTTCGGCGCACCTGCCTCGCCCTCGGCATAGAGCGTATCAAAGGCGTTTTTCAGGTAGTTGAAGAAATCCTCGCCGCTGCTCCAGCCCGGTGAAACGGAAAAGCGCATGTCATTTGCTTCAAGCGTATAGGGAATGATCAACTGGTCGCGGTCGCCAATCTCCAACCAGTACGGCAGATCATCGTCATAGGTGTCGGAGATGTAGTCAAAGCCGCCCTCCTCGCCGACCAGCCTCACCGTGTTTTCCGAACAGCGGCCGGTGTACCAGCCACGCGGACGCTCACCGACAACCTCGGTGTGCAGACGGATCGCCTCGGCAATTGCCGCGCGCTCCTCGTCTTCCGGCATGTCCTTGTGTTCAACCCATTTCAGGCCATGACTGGCGATTTCCCAATCGGCCTCTTTCATCGCCTCAACTTGCTCGGGATTGCGGGCAAGTGCGGACGCGACACCGTAGATGGTCAGAGGAATGTCCTTTTCGGTGAACAGCCGATGCAGCCGCCAGAAACCGGCGCGCGCGCCGTATTCATAAAGGGATTCCATGTTCCAGTGCCGCTGGCCGGGCCATGGAGCCACACCTGGAATATCGGACAGAAATGCTTCGGAAGCCGCATCGCCGTGCAACACGCAGTTCTCGCCGCCCTCTTCGTAGTTGAGTACGAACTGAACAGCGATCTTGGCGCCGCCGGGCCACTGAGGGTTCGGTGGAACGGGACCATAGCCACGCAAGTTACGAGGATAGCGATTCAAGACTGACCTCCGTCATTTTTCTTCTTATAAAACAAAATAAAGCCGATGACTTTCAGGCTTTTTTAGAAAGTGCTTTCGGAGAACTACGTATGCTCTTTGCCAAAGCCTGACATCATCATGGACAAAATTCAAAACTCACGAAAATTTGGATCAAGGAGAGCCGGATGGCTGGATATCTGACGACACACGTTCTGGACACAGCGCGTGGCTGCCCGGGCGCAGGCATCAAGGTCGACCTTTACGAGATATCAGGCGAAACACGCACCTACGTCACCAGCCTGACAACCAACAACGATGGTCGCACGGACGGCCCGATCCTGCCGGAAAGCGCTTTCAAAACCGGCACCTACGAGCTCATCTTTCACGTCGGCAGCTATTTCGATGCGACTGGCACCCAATCCGGCGAGCCCCGGTTTCTCGACACCGTGCCGCTTCGCTTCGGCATGTCCGAAGAGGCGCACTACCACGTCCCACTGCTGGTTTCACCGTTCAGTTATTCGACGTATCGGGGAAGTTAGGGCTTTCCCTCTTTCCCTGCAGACGTCGCCGCAAGTGACGCCTGGATATGTGCCACCATGAAATCAATGAAGAGCCGCACTTTCGGATCCTGGCGTCTGCGATGCGTGTAGAGGCAAGCCATTTGGACCGGAATGGGCGGTTCGTTTTCCAGAACGGGAACCAGCTTGCCGGAGGCAAGATATTCGGCAACCTCAAACGCGGGCTTCAAGATAATGCCGTGCCCCTCCAATGCCCAACCGGTCAGGACGTCACCGTGATCGGATTCAAACGGGCCTGTGACCGCCACCCGTTTGACACCACTTTCCGTTTGCAATGGCCACTGGAACTCCGGTGCGCCGGGATAGCGCATGTTGAGGCAATCGTGATTGCCTGAGGCCAGTTCGTCGCTGCTCGCCGGCGCCCCTTTTCGCGCAATGTAGTCCGGTGAGGCACAAAGAAGCCGGCTGCAGTCGGCGATCTTGCGGATCTTTAGGTTTGAATCCTCAGGCAAGCCAAGGAAAAACGCTGCATCCAGACCTTCCCCGGTCAGATCCACCTTCCGGTCAGACAAGCGCAAGCGGATGTCAATCAGAGGATTGGCTTCCTTGAATTTCGGAATTGCAGGCGCAATCAACCGCTGTCCCATACCGATTGGCGCAGCGACAAACAGCGTCCCGCGCAACGACAAGGTCACATTGCTGATTTCCGCTTCTGCCTCCTCAACGGCTTCGATGATCTTGGTGGCGCCGTGATAGAAGAGATTGCCATGCTCTGTCGGGCTGAGCGCCCGGGTGGTGCGCTGAAACAGGCGCACATTCAAATGTTCTTCCAGCTGTGAAATGCGCGATGAGGCAACTGCTGAGGATATCCTGAGGTCACGCGCTGCGGCGGACATATTTCCCAGTTCATAAACGCGCAGGAAGGTGCGAATGTTCTCCAGATACGCCATAGATTCATTATTCCGGATTTTTTGAAACTGCTCGCCATTATGCCGAGATACCAGAAAATTGAAAGATGGATTAGTTTCACGGAAAGATATTTGGAGGAGATATCATGTTGGACATTGCCATTATCTGGGACTGGCTGTCATTCGCTGTCCGGTGGCTGCACGTGATAACGGCGATGGCCTGGATCGGATCGTCATTCTATTTCGTCGCGCTGGATCTTGGACTTCGTAAAGTTCCCCATTTGCCTGTTGGAGCCCACGGTGAGGAATGGCAGGTTCACGGCGGCGGCTTTTATCATATTCAGAAATACCTGGTGGCACCTGAAAACATGCCGGACCACCTCATCTGGTTCAAATGGGAGAGCTATTCGACCTGGCTATCGGGCGCGGGCCTGCTCATGATCATCTACTGGGTAGGTGGTGAACTTTACCTGATCGACCCGGAAAAGGCTGACCTTTCACTCTGGCAGGGCGTTCTGATTTCGGCGGCATCCCTGAGTATCGGCTGGCTGGTCTATGACTTCCTCTGCAAGTCTCCGCTGGGTGAAAAACCAACTCTCCTGATGGTGCTCTTGTTCGCGTTGCTGGTCGTGATGGGTTGGGGCTACAACGAGATCTTCACCGGTCGAGCCACCATGCTGCACCTGGGTGCCTTCACGGCGACCATCATGACGGCAAACGTGTTTTTCATCATCATTCCGAACCAGAAGATCGTGGTTGCCGACCTGAAGGCCGGGCGCACACCGGACCCGAAATACGGGAAAATTGCGAAGCTGCGTTCGACCCACAACAACTACCTGACCCTGCCTGTCATCTTTCTGATGCTGAGCAACCATTATCCGCTCGCCTTTGCCTCGGAGTACAACTGGGTGATTGCCGCCCTGGTGTTCCTGATGGGCGTCACCATCCGGCACTGGTTCAATACAAAGCATGCAGGTGCCGGGAGCCCGACCTGGACCTGGCTGGCCACAGCGATCCTGTTCATCATCATCATCCAGCTCAGCATGGCACCCATGTGGAAAGATGACAGTTACGAGGTATCCGAGACACGTGAACTGACACCGACAGAGCAGATCTTTGCCAATGCCGACGGGATTGACGATGTCATGAACATCGTGCCCGGCAGATGCTCCATGTGCCATTCACGAGAGCCCTTCTATGAGGGTATCCATTGGGCACCCAAGGGCGTTCTTCTGGAGACCAAGGCGGATGTCGTGCGGGCGGCCAAGGAGATTTACCTGCAAGCCGGTGTGACCAACGCCATGCCGCCTGCCAACGTGTCCTTCATGGAGGAAGACGAGCGCAGGAAGATCATCGAATGGTACCGCAAGGCGTCAAAGGACCTGCCGTTTGGGGTAGCTTTGCAGTGAGTTTAAGCTTGCATTTGACGAGGTGCCCAACGGGCTCCTTGTCCGCTGACCAAACCGGTTCCGTCATTCCGGACCAGTGAGGCGAAGCCGAACGCCGATCCGGAATCCAGGGTTAATCCGCGCTTTTGCGCGACAATTGTTTTGTGTTCGCATCGCTCACACTGATTTCTGGATTCCAGATCAGCACGCAGCTTTGCTGCACTTGTCTGGAATGACGCTGTGGCAGCGGTTTACAATAACCAATGTGATTTGACGGCAGCTAGCTGAATTCCGCAGCTTGTCCTACGCTCCCAAATCCGCATTCTTGATGACGAAATCCACAAAGTGCCGGATTTTAGGGTCCTGCAATCTGCGATGCGGGTAAAGGCAGCCGAACATTGTGGGTAGCGGCGGGGTATCGCTCATGATCTCGACCAGGTCGCCTCTTTTCAGGTAATCAGCAACGTCAAAGCGGGGCTTGTTGACGATGCCGTAGCCAGCCCGCGCCCAATCGGTCAGAACGTCGCCGTCATCGGCATCATACTTTCCCGACACCTGAAGTTTTCGAGGGCCTTCCGGCGTTTCCAGCACCCAGAAATATTCAGGTGAATGCGGATAGCGCAACAAAAGGCAATTGTGATCGTCGCTCAGGAGATCATCCTGGCTCTTCGGCGTTCCATGTTTCTTCAGATAGTCCGGCGCAGCACAAAGCACGCGCTGACAATCCGCGATCTTGCGAAGCTTGAGATTTGAATCCTGCGGTGTGCCGATGAAAAATGCGAGGTCCAGACCGTCGGACATCAGGTCAACTTTTCTGTCAGACAGACGCATGTGGACTTCGGTTGCCGGGAACTGTTCGACAAAACGCGGCACAAGCGGCGCGATGATCCTGCGGCCTGCGCCCAGTGGCGCGGTAACCCGGATCACGCCACGCGGCGCATCTGAGAAACTGGCAACAGCGGCCTCGGCATCTTCAATCGACTCCAGCGCCTTGCAGGCATAATCATAAAAAACCTTGCCGACCTCGGTTGGCGTGAGGGAACGGGTGGTTCTGTTGAACAGGCGGACGCCAAGATGCTTTTCCAACTCCTTGATCCGCTTGCTGGCAACGGCTGGTGTCAGACGAAGATCGCGACCACCTGACGTAATACTTCCCAGTTCGACAACACGTGTGAAGACACGCAGGCTTTCCAAATACGCCATCTCACGTCCTCTCTTTCAACAAAAACGCTTTGTTTCACCGAATGTTAGCCGGAACTGTACACTTGGCATTTTAGTAGTTTCGCATGGAAGTGGCTCGGCTATTTTCAACAAATTGTTGAAATAATTTCTGGATTAGCCGGATTTTTCGCAAACGTTCGCGGCAGTACCGTCCCCTGGTGAAGAGAGAGAACTCCGAGGACGTGATGACACACCGCAATGAAATCCGGATTTTGCTCAACGGTGCCGATGTGGCCGTGCGGGATGTTCCTGCAGATCGGACCCTGTTGGACTACATTCGGCTGGAACGGCGACTGACCGGCACCAAGGAAGGGTGTGCAGAGGGCGATTGCGGAGCCTGCACGGTTCTAGTCGGTCGGTTGCATGATGGCGTCCTGAAATATGAAACCGTCAATGCCTGCATCCGTTTTCTTGCGTCACTCAATGCCTGCCACATCGTCACCATCGAACATTTGAGGGGAGAGGGCGGCGGCCTGCATCCCATTCAACAGGCGATGGTCGACTTTCACGGTAGTCAGTGCGGGTTCTGCACGCCAGGCTTCGTCATGTCGCTTTACGCGCTTTGGATGGAAAACCCTTCGCCAACGGAAACAGAAGTCGAAACCGCAATTCAGGGCAATCTGTGCCGTTGCACCGGCTACCAGCCGATCGTTGCAGCAGCAATGGCAGCAAACCAATACGGCACACCTGCAAATGACTTTCTGACACTTGAGCGCGAGGAAATTACGCAGCGACTTTCTGCATTGGACGACGGTCGCCGGATCGTCACCAGTCCGAAAGACAACCGCGCAATAATTCCGGCAAATGTTGAAGACCTTGCCGAGGTCCTCACTGAGACACCCGAGGCAACCATCATTGCCGGGGCAACCGATGTGGGTCTTTGGGTCACCAAGTTCATGAAACCGATCAGCCCGGCGGTCTTCATCAACCACCTGAATGACCTGAAGTCGATCAAGCTGACTGACACATCGCTGGAAATTGGTGCAGGTGTCACCTATTCCGAAGCGCAGGATGCAATCCGGGACGCATTTCCGCATCTCGAAGCCTATTGGGATCGCATTGCAGGCCAGCAGGTCCGCAACATGGGGACCATCGGCGGCAATATCGCCAACGGATCGCCCATTGGTGACACGCCGCCGGTTCTGATCGCTCTTGGTGCAACAATCACACTGCGCCGGGGGCAAGAACAACGCTCCTTGCCTCTGGAAGACTTTTTCATCGAATACGGCAAGCAAGATCGCGCTTCCGGCGAGTTCGTTGAAACCATCGTCATTCCGCGTCCTATTTCTGGTCAGCTGAATGCTGCCTACAAGATTTCAAAGCGGCGCGATGAGGATATTTCTTCAGTTGCAGCCGGGTTCAGTGTGACCGTTGAAAACGGCTTAATTACCGATTGCCGCATTGCATTTGGTGGCATGGCGGGCACACCGCAGCGCGCGAAAGCGGCTGAAGCTGCGCTAAGAGGCCAGCCCTGGAATGCCGCAACGTTTGCAGCGGCCGGCAAGGCACTTGAGACTGACTTCGCGCCGCTGACCGATTGGCGTGCTTCAGCACAATACCGCACGAGCGTCGCGCGCAACCTGATGCAGCGCTTTTTCCTTTCCATGGACGATCAGACCGCCGAGCCGGCTGAACTGCTTTCCGCGTGACTGTGAGCATATGATGAAACACGACAAAATCACCGAAACAGACCAGTCAATCAGCGGCGCTGTTCAGACAGACCGCCGACATGACAGCGCTGAGAAACACGTAACCGGCCAGGCAGACTATTGCGACGACATTGCCGAGCCTTATGGCACGTTGCATGCCTATCTTGGTGTATCGACCATCGCACACGGACTGATCCGCAATGTGGATCTTTCAAAGGTTCTCAGTGCTCCTGGTGTTGTGGGTGTCCTGACAGCAGATGACGTTCCCGGCAGCAATGACATCAGCCCGACCGGCCAGAACGACGAGCCTGTTTTCCCGACCGAAAAAACCGAGTTCTTTGGTCAACCGCTGTTTGCGGTGATTGCCGAAACACGAGAGGCAGCCCGGCGCGCAGCTGAACTTGCCAACGTCGACTATGAAGTACTTCCGCATGCACTTGACCCGCTGGAGGCGACTGAAGCCGGTTATCCGTTCGTTACGGCTCCTTTGAAACTAGAGCGTGGAGACTCGAAGGCGGCTCTCAAAACTGCAGAGCACCGGATCAAGGGGCAACTGAACATTGGTGGCCAGGACCACATGTATCTGGAAGGCCATATCGCCTTTGCCCTGCCCGGGGAAGACGACGATGTCGTCGTGCACTGCTCCACCCAGCACCCAAGTGAAGCCCAGCACATGGTGGCCCATGTTCTAGGTGTTCCATCCAACGCGGTAACTGTGAATGTCCGGCGTATGGGAGGCGGGTTTGGCGGCAAGGAAAGCCAGATGAACCTCTTCTGCGTCGTTGCTGCCATAGCCGCAAAGAAATGGAACCGCCCCGTCAAGATCCGCCCCGACCGCGACCAGGACATGACGGCAACGGGCAAGCGCCACGATTTCGTTGTCGACTATGACGTTGCTTTTGATGGCGACGGGCGCATTCAGGCTGTCGACGGAAGTTTCGCCGCCCGCTGCGGCTATTCCTCAGACCTCAGTGGTCCGGTAACAGACCGCGCACTGTTTCATGCCGACAACGCCTATTTTTATCCCAATGTCCGCCTGACCAGTCGGCCAATGAAGACCAACACGGTTTCCAACACCGCCTTTCGTGGCTTTGGTGGCCCACAGGGCGTGGTTGCCGCAGAGCGCATGATCGAAGAGATCGCCTATGCCCTTGGCAAGGACCCCCTCGAGATCCGCAAGACAAACTTCTATGGAGATCGGACCGATGGTCGGAACCTGACGCCTTATCATCAGGAAGTTGAAGACAACATTCTTCACCGGCTGATCGGCGAACTGGAAACGAATTCTGATTATCAGGCGCGCCGCCAGGCGATCCTCGAGCACAATGCCCGCTCCACCATAATCAAAAAGGGCATTGCACTGACGCCGGTGAAATTCGGCATTTCCTTTACAGCGACCTGGTACAATCAGGCCGGATCGCTGATCCACATCTACAATGACGGTTCGATCCACCTGAACCACGGCGGCACGGAAATGGGCCAGGGCCTCAACACCAAGGTCGCTCAGATTGTCGCCGACGCTCTTCAGGTCGATTTCGAACGAATCAAGATCACCAAGACCACTACCGAAAAGGTTCCGAACACGTCGGCGACGGCCGCATCCTCCGGATCGGACCTTAACGGTATGGCCGCTCTGGACGCTGCCGAGCAGCTGAAAGAGCGGCTGGTGGCCTTTGCCGCAGAAAATTGGAACGTATCGCCGGACACAGTGGTGTTCCGTAACAACATGGTGCAGATCGGACAGGAAGCCGTTTCCTTCGACGATCTGGTGCGCAAGGCCTATATGGCCCGCGTCCACCTCTCCGCTGCCGGCTTTTACAAAACGCCCAAGATTCACTGGGACCGCGCTGCCGGAAAAGGCCGTCCGTTCTATTACTACTCGTATGGCGCGGCGTGTTCGGAGGTCTCCGTCGATACGCTGACAGGCGAGTACCGCATCGAACAGACCGATATCCTGCATGACGTCGGCAGATCGCTGAACCCGATCCTGGACAAGGGGCAGGTCGAAGGCGCGTTCATACAGGGTATGGGCTGGCTGACCACGGAAGAACTGTGGTGGGACAAGGCCGGTCGACTGCGTACCCACGCGCCGTCCACCTACAAGATCCCGCTTGCGTCCGACCGGCCTCGCAAATTTGATGTTCGCCTGGCCGAGTGGTCAGAAAACAAGGAAAGAACGATCAAGCGGTCAAAGGCCGTCGGAGAACCGCCGTTCATGCTCGGTATTTCCGTGTTTGAAGCCCTGTCCATGGCCGTTGCCAGTGTCGCTGAGTACCGCGAGTGCCCGCGTCTGGATGCGCCAGCAACCCCGGAGCGGGTCTTGCTCGCAGTCGAGCGTTTGAGAGCAGGCAGCTGAGATCATGGCCAGCTCCACCACCATCGCCCTTGAGTTCCTTGCCGCAGATCGTCCGATCGTGCGCGTTAAACTGACACGGGTTCGCGGATCGTCTCCCCGGGAAGCGGGAACCGAGATGTTTGTTTCGTCGGCGAGCCTGTTGGGTACGATTGGTGGTGGTCATCTTGAGCACATTGCCATTACCCAGGCGCGTATGATGCTGTCCGAAGGCACGCTGAGCACGCATCTCGATCTACCGCTCGGACCGGAAATCGGACAATGCTGCGGCGGCCGGGTGGAACTTCAGCTGACCCGGATGAGCCATAACGACCGGACAAGTGCGCAACAGCGCATTCAGGATCAACAGGTTGATCAGCCACATGTTTTCATCATGGGTGCGGGTCATGTGGGCCGTGCCATTGCCAACCTTCTGCAACATGCCCCGGTGCAGTGTGTCCTTGTCGACATGCGCGAAGAGGAACTGGCGAACTGTTCTGCTGATGTCGACAAGCGTCTTCGGGCCATCCCGGAAGTCGACATCTTCAACGCGCGCCCGGGTAGCGCCTTTGTCGTGCTGACGCATGACCACGGCCTCGATTTTCTTCTGACGTCAGCAGCGCTCGAACTCGGCCACGCTGCCTATGTCGGAATGATCGGTTCGGCCACCAAACGCGCCAAACTGAGCTCCTGGTGCCGAACCCACTGCAACGGACTGTCAATCGACAATCTGACTTGCCCCATTGGAGCGACCGGAAGCCGGGACAAGAGACCTGAGCTGATCGCCACATTTGTTGCCGCCGAAGTCCTGACAGCCCTCACCGAAGGCAATCAGGCGATCGACGGCAGGGAGGATGCTGCGCTGCTTGAAGCCGCGCAGTGAAAAAATGGCCGTTCCACCATCGCGGGAGATGAGGTGGATCCGCCGGTATAATCTGGAAAGGAGACCCGAAATGCGGGTTGGGAGTTACGATTACAAGCTGTTTTCGCGCGGGGATTTCAGTGCCTTCTGGGCGCTGTTTACCGATAACCTCGTCAATCTGATGGTGCTGTCGGGCATCTGTCAGTTCGTCTTTCAAATGCCGGCAGAAATCGTCTATGGCCGCATCGTGCCGGGCGCTGCTATCGCTATTCTGGCCGGTATTATCGTTTATGTGCAACTTGCCAAGCGGGCTGCAGCGCGACATGGCCGAGCCGTGACGGCGTTGCCATACGGCATCTCGACACCCGTCATGTTTGTCTATCTGTTCGGTGTGATCGGGCCGATCTACTGGTCGACAAACGATCCCGTACTAGCCTGGCAAGTCGGCATCGGCGCCGGTTTCATGGGCGGGATTGTTGCAGGCCTTGGTGCAATTGTGGGCCCATGGCTCAAGAAAGTAACCCCGCGCGCCGGCATGCTCGGAACCCTATGTGGCATCGCGCTGGTCTTCATCGGAACGGTTCCGCTGGCAACCGTCTTCGAAAACCCGTTCGTTGGCTTTGCCTCGATGATCATCATCCTGTGGGGTCTGGTCGGCAGGTTCCGCCTACCCTTCAACATCCCGGCCGGTTTGCTTGCGCTCATCGTCGGAACAGTGGTTGCGATCCTGATTGGCCAGTCTTCCGTCAGCCTGGACGGCGTCGGCTTTTATCCTCCGGTCCCTTACTTTGGTGACTTGATCGCTGGTATCCAGCATCTCTTTGCGAACCCGGAGCTGTTCCTGGTCCTCGTACCGGTCCAGATCTACAACTTCATCGAAACGATGAACAATGTGGAGAGCGCCGAAGCAGCTGGTGACCATTATCCGGTCGCGACCTGCCAGATCACCGATGGTGCCGGCACAATGATCGGCGCATTGTTCGGCTCACCGTTCCCGACCACGGCCTATATCGGTCATCCGGCGTACAAGCGCATGGGTGCCCATGCCGGTTATGTAATTGGTGTCGGTCTCGTGATCCCGCTCGCAGCGTTCTTCGGGTTCCTTGCCTTCTTGAGCAATCTGATCCCGGTCGCCGCTGCTGCACCTGTGTTAGTGTTCGTGGCCCTTAGCCTGATCACCAACACGGCCCATGCTGTTAAAACCGAACACATGGCCGCTGTTACCATTGCGATGATGCCGCATGTCTCCAGCTTCCTGGTCATCAAGTGGGGCTCACTGATGGGCGCGCTCGCAGCGACGGGTGCTCAAGGTGTATTGCCACTGGGCAATCCGGAACTGACAGCAGCGCTATTGCAGCAGGGTGCCCACTATGAAGGTCATCTTGCCCTGAGCCAGGGCGCGATCCTGACCGGACTTATCTGGGGTGCGATTGTTGCAAGTGTAATCGACGGTCGGTTCCGCAACGCCGGAGGTTTTGCCTTCGCGGCATTCGTCATGTCCTCCGTTGGTATCGTCCACTCCGCAACGCTGCATTGGCCTGAGTTCAGCGCCGTCAGTCTCGGTTACCTGATCGCCGCAGCGTTCCTGCTCATCTATCCGATCTTCCACAAGGAAGAAGCAGGTGTTCAGGACGCTCAACCTTTACCGGATGCTCACCTCAATCCGGGTGAATAACACGGCAAACCAAAAACCATTCGGGGTGGGCCTTCCGCCCCGAAAACCTCACAATCTGGATAATCTCGATGCAATCTGATCGCTTGCTGCTCCGCGGACGCATTCTCACTTTTCGGTCCGAACCTCAATCACCGGATGACACTTCTGCCTACACATATATCGAAGACGGTGCCCTGCTGATTGCCGGTGGGGTGATCCTTGCAAGAGGCACCTACAACGATGTTATTGCAGAAGCCGGGGAGGCAAGGGTCGTCGATCACCGACCGCATCTTTTGACGGCTGGCTTCATCGACACGCACATCCACTTTCCGCAAGTTCAGATTATTGCTTCCTGGGGCGCGCAGCTTCTCGACTGGCTCAACACCTATACATTTCCGGAAGAAACACGCTTCGCCGATGATGGCCACGCTGCTGCCATGGCGTCCCGTTTCTTCGATCTCCTGATCAGTCACGGCACCACGACGAGCGTTGCTTATTGTTCAGTCCATAAGGGCTCAGCCAACGCCTACTTTCAAGAGGCGGAACGACGCGACATGCGAGTCATCGGTGGCAAGGTTCTGATGGACAGGAACGCGCCGGATGGACTGCGCGATACACCGCAAGGCGGATACGACGACAGCAAGGAATTGATCAACTCCTGGCATGGCAAAGGCCGCGCGCATTATGCAATCACACCTAGATTTGCCATCACCTCGACGCCAGAACAAATGGTCATGGCCGGGGTACTTGTTGCAGAACACCCTGACTGTTTTGTGCAGACTCACCTGTCAGAAAACCGCAATGAGATCGCCTACACGCTGGAACTTTACCCAGAAGCGCGTGACTATCTGGACGTCTATCAGAGATACGGTCTTCTTAGCGAGAAGATGCTGCTTGGCCATTCGATCCATCTTGAAAATCGTGAAATCGACGCTCTTGCGGAAACGGGTGCACGACCGGTTTTCTGCCCGACGTCCAACCTCTTTCTCGGCAGCGGATTGTTCGACGACGCTGGTCTCAAGGCAAAAGGCATAACCAACGCCATTGCAACAGACATCGGAGCCGGAACCAGCTATTCCATGCTTCAGACCCTCAACGAAGGCTACAAGATCCTCCAGCTACAGAACCAGAAGCTGCATCCCTTGCAGGCGTTTCACTGGATCACCAGGGGCAATGCGATTGCACTCGGCCTGGAAGACAAGATTGGAACGCTGGAGCCGGGAACCGAGGCCGACATCGTTGTTCTGAACGCCAGGGCAACCGATGCAATGTCTTTGCGCATGGAGCGGGCAAACTCGCTCAGCGAAGAGCTGTTCGTTCTCCAGATGCTCGGCGATGATCGCACTATTGACGAGGTTTACGTGGCCGGGCGGGCCCAGAAGGGCGGAAAGGCCATTTCCTATCCCTTGCAAGAAAGCACCCAGGTTTTGGCTTCCTGAAATCCGAACGGGCTAAATCGCTCCTCAAGACGCGTTGGAAGCTTGGGAGCGTTCCGTCCTTTTGCCGTAATACAGCCCAACCACATGCTCGGCCTCTGCAAAAAACAGCCACCTGGAAGCAAAAGTTCCCACCAGGAAGCAGAGGATTGCAGCTCCAGCGGAATAAGGACTGGCAGGCGTGATCAATACGATGGCCACAGGCAGCACGATCATTCCGATAAAGGCAATCACGCGCAGTTTTTGTGCGTGCTTGCGACCAACCACATAGACCATTTCCTTCAGAAGATAATTGGTTCCCGTATGTGGTGGCTCAAACATCCTCACCTTGCCGATGTCACCAAGTCCGGTGGCTGTTTCAATGGTGTGCCCACGCTCCGCGAAGCGTCGGTCACCCAGAACCCAATGTAAGATCTGGACTACTCCAGCGATTACCAACAGCATGAAAGCCGCGCGCCACTGCAAGGCCAGCACCGCGCCTCCAGCCAAGGACAGGCTTACCAAATGCAGCGGTGTCAGCCAGTGGTTCCAGCGGGGGATCGTAGCAAGTTGCGTATAGATCATTGCCGTTGCAAATACAGTTGCAACGCTTAACGCAGCGCCGATCAGGCCAAGTGGCGCAATCAGCTTCCCAAGAAACACCGCGCAAAATCCGTAGAGCCCCATGAAAACAAGCGCGCCTACTGAAAGCCAAGCTTCACGCGACAGCCAACTGGTCTGCCACTGACTGAAGGCCTTGAGCGCTCTTTGGGGGTTTCCAAGATGAAAAGTCGAGGCGACGAGCCCACCAATCGCCATGGCATAGCCAAGTGCAAAACAGAAAAACGCGCTCCACCCGGTCACGGTTGGAAGTCCAAGGCCAAGAAATGCCAGATAGCCAAACCCAAGACCTGACAGAACGGTAAATACGATAACAGACGGGGCCGGATGCATCAGATTGCCTCCAAGGCCTTGTCGAGCCAGCCGAGGAAGCCCTTGGGCCCTTCGGTGACAGACGTGAGTTCAGTCGCGGTCGGTTCAAGGTCTCGCATCTTGTCCTTGGGTCGGGGCGGCAGATATTTGTTGACAGGTCTGGTTCCCTGTTCAGGCATCAGATCCATGCCGCCGCGCTCTGCCACAAGACGTGAAACATTGCTGTCAGGATCGCTGAAGTCTCCGAAGTGCCGCGCGCCTGACGGACAGGTTCGCACACAGGCCGGGACCTGGTCTTCTTCAGGCAGGTTCTCGTTGTAGATCCTGTCCACACAAAGCGTGCATTTCTTCATCACGCCTGCCGCCTGGTCCAACTCGCGCGCGCCATAGGGACATGCCCAGGCACACAGGCCACAGCCGATGCAGGCGTCTTCATTCACCAGAACAATGCCGTCTTCACTTCGCTTGTAGCTGGCGCCGGTCGGACAGACAGTGACACAGGGCGCATCTTCACAGTGAAGACAGGATTTCGGGAAATGAACTGTCTGGGCCGCTCCTTCGCACGGCTGCACTTCGAACGAATGAACCCTATTCAGAAATGACCCTTGCGGATCGCCGCCATAGGCGTCGATATCGCTGAGCGGTGCGCCATAATTCTCGGTGTTCCAGCCTTTGCAAGCGATCACGCAGGCATGGCAGCCAACGCAGGTATCCAGATCGATGACGAGGCCAAGTTTTTTGTCAGTCTGGTCGGGCAACTGGGTCATGAGCGCACCTTTTGGCGAACGATTTCCGGTCCCGGGTCTACGGGCGACCTTTGACCCTTGAACATTGGCTGACTTTCCGCTTGCCGATCTGCCTTTTCAACTTTTACCCGCAGATCGAACCAGGCTGCCTGTCCGGTAATCGGATCAGAATTGGACCAACGTAATCCGTCGCCCTTGGGCGGCAACAATTCGTGGATCAGGTGGTTGAGCAAGAAGCCTTTGGTGGTTTCCGGTGCTGTTTCTTCCAGTGCCCAGGCACCTTTTCGTTTGCCAATCGCATTCCAGGTCCAAACGGTGTTCTCATTGAGCGCCACCATGTGAGCGACCGGAACGGTGATCTCACCGTGGATCGATGTCACCTTTGCCCAGTCCCCGTCCTGAAAACCGTTTTCCGTCCAGATCTTGCTCGAGACATAAAGCGGATTGTGACCGTGGATCTGACGCAGCCAGGCGTTCTGGCTTCCCCAGGAATGGTACATGGCCATCGGCCGTTGGGTCAGCGCGTGAACCGGGTAGTCCTTTTCGTCAGCAAAGGCGTCTTCCAAGGGCGGATACCAGATCGGGAATGGATCCATCTTGTCCTTGATCTGCGCGCGCAAATGCTCAGGCGGCTGCCGCTCTCCGTGACCCTCAGCAGCCAACTGGAAGCGGCGTAGCGGCTCGACATAAAGCTGGAACAGGTAGGGTTGTGGCTTGTCATAGAAACCGAGTTTGACCGCCCAGTTCTGATAGGCCTCATTCCACGGCTTATAAAACGATGCTTCTTCGGGAACGTGTTCAATAAAGAAACCGCCATTTTCAATATAGCGATCTAGTTGATCCGGGTTGATCTCACCTCGGCCCGACTTTGTTCCATCACCCCTGAAACCGGCGAGGGGACCGACACCCGGGCGGCGCTGATGGTTTACGATATAATCCGCGTAGTCCTCGTATTTGGCGCTGCCGTCTTCATTGACAAAGCCAGGCAGGCCAAGTCGTGAGCCCAGATCCACCAGCACCGACTGAAAGCCGCGCACATCCCGGTCGGGTTCAATAACTGGCCACCTAATGGCATCTGCCGCTGCATCGGCTTCGCAGATCGGCCTGTCGAGCAGACTGATGCAATCATGGCGCTCCAGATAGGTCGCGTCTGGCAGGATCAGGTCGGCATAAGCAACCATTTCTGAGGAATAGGCATCCGAATAGATGATTTTCGGGATGACATAGTCACCGTTCTCATCCTTGTCCGTCAGCATGTCCATGACGCCGCGCGTGTTCATGGAGGAATTCCACGCCATGTTCGCCATGTAGAGAAACAGCGTATCGATCTTGTACGGATCACCGGCATGGGCATTGGAGATCACCATATGCATCAACCCATGGGCCGACATCGGGTTTTCCCAGGTGAATGCCTTGTCGATGCGGGCGGGCGATCCATCTTCGTTCAGCGCAAGGTCTTCCGGGCCGCGCACAAATCCAAGATGAGGACCATCAAGCGGACAATCCGGCTTTGAGTGGCAATGCGGCGTCGGGTGCGCTTCTACGGGTTTGGGATAGGGCGGCTTGAACCGAAATCCTCCAGGGACCTCAACTGTGCCCAAGATAATCTGCAGGACATGCAGTGCACGGCAAGTCTGAAAGCCGTTGGAATGCGCAGAAATACCGCGCATTGCGTGGAAACTGACCGGCCGGCCGGTCATTTTCTCGTGCCGTTCGCCCCGAAAATCCGTCCAGGATCGATCGAGTTCAAAAGCTTCTTCAAAGGCAACGCGTGCCACTTCTGCCGCTATTGCGCGGATGCGGCCCGCCGAAACGCCGCACCGATCGGCAACAGCCTCAGGACGATAGTCATCGCTGAGGTAACGCTCGGCCATGTGCTGAAAAACAGTACGATGCGTGTATCCATCCAGTTCACATTGCGCGGCCAGATCCGGGCGCACACCCTTGGCGTCAAACGGTGTGGGTTTGCCCGTTGTCCTGTCGATTACGAGAGTCTTGCCATCGGCATCGCGCAGCAACAACCCGTGCTCAGGCGAAGTTGGGTCCTCATTCAGCAGGCATGGGGCGTTGGTGAAACGCGACAGATAAGTGAGATCAACCTTGCCGGTTTTGAGCAGCACATGCACCAGTGACAGAATGAAGAGGCCATCCGTACCAGGCGTGATACCGACCCATTCGTCCGCAATGGCATTGTAGCCTGAACGGATCGGGTTGACGCCAATCACCTTGCCGCCATTTCCCTTCAGCTTGCCAAGGCCCATCTTGATGGGATTGGAATCATGATCTTCAGCAACACCGAAAATCATGAACAGCTTGGTTCGATCCCAGTCCGGTTGGCCGAATTCCCAGAAAGCGCCGCCCATGGTGTAGATACCGGCGGTCGCCATGTTGACGGAACAAAATCCACCATGGGCCGCATAATTGGGTGTGCCGAAATTCTGCGCCCAGAAACTGGTGAAACTCTGCGACTGATCTCGCCCGGTAAAGAACGCGAGTTTTTCCGGTGATGACTTGCGCAGAGGCTCGAGCCAGCCGGTCGCGATTTCCAGGGCTTCGTCCCAGCCAATTTCCTGAAATTCTCCAGAGCCGCGTGGCCCGGTTCGTTTCATCGGTGCACGCAGACGCGATGGCGCATTGACCTGCATGATCCCGGACGAACCCTTGGCGCATAACACGCCCTTGTTCACCGGATGATCGCGATTGCCTTCGATATAGGCGACCTTGCCGTCTTTCAGGTGGACGTTGATGCCACACCGGCAAGCGCACATGTAGCACGTGGTTTTGCGAATCTCGTCGGAGACAACTGGCGACGTATCGAGAACTGGTTCACGTGGAGCCATCAACCGCGCTCCATGACAGACAAGGCATCACGCGCAATCATCCATTCCTCCTCAGCCGGCACGATCCAGGCCGGCACTCTCGACGTTGTTCTATGCAGATTTTGCAACCCAGCATTGTTGGCCTCATGATCAAGAGCGATGCCACACCAAGCCAGTCCTTCGAGAATTCGCCCCCGAACGATTGTATCGTTTTCACCGATACCGCCTGTAAATGCGATGCCGTCCAGTCCCCCCATAGCCGCGATCATAGACCCGGAATGGCGAACCGCCCAATAGCAGAAATGCTCAACTGCAAAACGTGATTTAGGGGTGTCTAGCGCCTGTAAACAGCGCATGTCTGAGTGCCCACCCAGCCCCAATAAGCCGCTTTCACTATTGAGAATTTCCGACGTCCGCTGAAGACCATGTTCCGCAGCAATTCGGAGTACAACGTTCGCATCAATGGTTCCCGATCTGGTTCCCATGGTCAGACCTTCGAGCGGCGAATACCCCATCGTCGTGGCGACCGACTTTCCGCTTTGGATGGCACAAAGGCTCGCCCCATTGCCAAGGTGGAGGGCAAGCAATCTTTCCGGTACACCCTCACCCGAAATTCCAGGAAGTTGCTCCACCAGACCTGCATAGGAGATCCCGTGAAATCCATAACGCCGCACATCACCGTTGTCAGCCACGTTATCTGGAATGGCATAACGCCGAGCCAGTTCGGGGTTAGTTGCATGAAACGCAGTGTCGAAGCTCGCAGTTTGCGGTAGTTCGGGGGCAACCTGCTGCAAGGCGTAGATCGCGGACAGATTGTGTGGATTGTGGAGTGGCGCAAGCGGGCAGCAGCGTTCAATTTCCTCCAGAACGTCCTGCGACAACAGCCGCGGAGCACTCATGTTTGGTCCGCCATGCACCACACGGTGCGCTGCCGCTGTCAGCCTGGAAGGATCAATCCCCTTGGATTGCAAAGCACTCAGAATCGCAGCCATGGCAGAGACATGGCTTGTGAGACGCACCTTTTCTTCGGCACCGTCCACGGTCAGACTTGAAGCGCCACCGATTTCGGTGGCACTTCCAAAAGTCTTTTTTGAAAGATCTTCGGCGAACAAGGCGAACTTGATCGAAGAGGACCCCGAATTCAGGACAAGGATATCTCCCATGGGCTGCAGACTAGCCCATCAAGAGCCGGACTGCGGTCGCATGTCCGACTTCGAGATACCTGCAACCGCCACCGGCTTTTTCATGGCATCGCGCCGGAACGGTTCACCGAGCTCCTGATTGATGAGAACTTCGATAAGTGTCGTCTTACCATTTTTCATCTGCTCATCGACGGCCTTGTCGAGCATCTCGGTCAACTCTGACATCGTTCGCGCCTGGACGCCCTCCAGTCCGCAGGCACTTGCAATAGCTGCGTAACTGACATCCTCGTCCAATTCAGTACCCACGAAATTGTCATCGTACCAGAGCGTCGAATTGCGCTTCTCAGCACCCCACTGATAGTTGCGGAAGACCACCATGGTGATCGCCGGCCATTCGCCGCGGCCAATCGCAGTGAGTTCGGTGACTGCAATGCCAAAAGCACCATCTCCAGAAAAACCTACGACAGGCGTGTCCGGGCAGCCGATTTTCGCGCCTACAATTGACGGAAGACCGTATCCACAAGGTCCAAAGAGCCCAGGCGCCAGATATTTTCGGCCACTTTCAAATGTCGGATAGGCATTACCGATGGCGCAGTTGTTGCCGATATCGGAACTGATGATCGCCTCTTTCGGCAGCGCGGTCTGAATGGCACGCCACGCTTTGCGAGGGCTGAGCCAATCCGGCTTTGCAGCGCGGGCCCGCTCGTTCCATGTTGTACCGGGATCATCGTCCTCATGGTCCATCGACGAGAGCTGCTGTGCCCAGCGCGATTTCGTCTGCGAAATTGAATGTCGGCGTTCTTCACGGCCCGCATCGCCTGCACCTGAAGCCAGGTTCTCGAAGATGGCATCAGCAACCTTCTTCGCATCGCCAACGATTCCCACCGCAACGGGTTTCGTCAATCCGATCCGGTCCGGATTGATATCCACCTGGATGATTTTCGCATCGCGGGGCCAATAGTCAATGCCGTATCCGGGCAGTGTCGAAAAGGGATTGAGACGTGTGCCAAGTGCAAGAACAACATCGGCTTGCGCTATCAACTCCATCCCTGCCTTGGAGCCGTTATATCCAAGTGGCCCAGCAAAAAGCTGGTGCGAACCAGGAAATGCATCATTGTGCTGATACCCACAACAGACCGGTGCATCCAGACGTTCCGCCAAGGCGATTGAAGAGGGAATAGCACCGGCAAGAACAACGCCTGCGCCATTCAAGATTACGGGAAATCTGGCTCCACTCAAAAGTTTTGCAGCTTCTGCGATTGCCGTATCACCACCACCTGGACGCTCGAACTCAACGATTGCCGGCAGATCGATGTCGATCACCTGCGTCCAGAAATCACGTGGCATGTTGATCTGAGCCGGTGCGCTGGCACGCTTTGCCTGCATGATCACCCGGTTCAACACTTCAGCAACACGCGAGGGATCGCGAACCTCTTCCTGGTAGGCGACCATATCCTTAAAGAGCGCCATCTGCTCGACTTCCTGGAACCCGCCCTGTCCTATGGTCTTGTTGGCGGCCTGAGGCGTGATCAGCAGCAGCGGCGTGTGATTCCAGTAGGCGGTTTTTACCGCAGTCACGAAGTTCGTAATGCCGGGCCCATTCTGAGCGATCATCATGCTCATTTTCCCGCTTGCACGGGTGTAGCCATCCGCCATCATGCCGCCGGAACCTTCGTGGGCACAGTCCCAGAAATTGATGCCGGCTTCAGGAAAGAGGTCAGAAATCGGCATGAATGCAGAACCAATAATCCCGAATGCATGTTCAATCCCATGCATCTGAAGCACTTTGACAAAGGCTTCTTCGGTCGTCATTTTCATGTCGGATACTCCGCTGAATTCAAAAATTGTCTGTTGTTGCCGTGTTCAGCCGAACACTGTTGCGATGGCGTTGCCAATCGCAGAAGAAATTTCGTCGATGTCATCTCGTGTGGAGATCAGAGCCGGCGCCAGGCACAGCGTGTTGTTGAGGCCTGGCAGTGACTTGTTGGTCATGCCAATGATCACACCCTGCTGCCGACAGTTGGCAACAACGGCCTGCACCTTTGCCTCGTCCGCAGGCTCACGGGTTTGACGATCAGCTACCAGCTCGACGCCAACCAATAGTCCCTTGCCACGCACTTCGCCCATCACGGGATACCGATCCTGAAGTGCCATGAGATTGTCCACCAAACGCTCGCCCATGCGAGCTGTATTGTTGAGCAACTGCTCATCTTCAATGATGCGCATGTTTTCCAGAGCCGCTGCCGGACCTGAAGTGCATCCGCCAAATGTTGAGATGTCGCGGAAAAATCCGAGGGGGTCGGATACATCATCCTTGAACTGATTGAAGATCTCTTCCGTTGTTACCGTGCAAGAAATCGCCGCGTAGCCGGACGCAACACCCTTGGCCATGGTGACAAAATCCGGTCTCACGCCATACTGCTGATAGCCGAACCATTTCCCTGTCCGGCCAACCCCGCACACAACTTCATCGATATGAATGAGAATGTCATGCCGGTCACATATTTCCTGCACGCGCTGCCAGTAGCCCTTGGGCGGTACAATTACGCCACCACCGGCGGTAATCGGTTCCAGACAGATCGCACCGATCGTGTCAGGCCCCTCGCGCAGAATTACCTCTTCAATGGCGTTGGCGGCCTGTTCACCGTAGTTTTCTGCACTGTCGAACTGGTTGCGGTATTCAAGGCAATGTGGAACTTCCACAAAGCCCGGCGTGTAAGGGCCGTATTGAGCCGCGCGTTGCGGCTGCCCGCAAGCCGACAGAGCCGTGATTGTTGTTCCGTGATAATCCCGCTCTCGGAAAAGGATCTTGTTCTTTCGCCCGCCGTGACGCCGATGCGAAATCTGGCGCACCATCTTGAAGACCTTTTCATTGGCCTCCGATCCGGAATTTGAATAGAATACACGACTCAGACCCGGCATTTTTTCGACCAGCTTTTTTGCAAAGCGGGAACCCGGAATCGAGCCTGCCGAGTTGGCGAAATAGTTCATCTTGACGAGTTGGTCACGCACGGCATCCGCGATGCTCGTGCGGCCATAACCAACGTTGACCGTCCAGACACCGCCGGAGACCGCATCAAGAAACTCCTTGCCGGTCGCATCCCAGACGCGCATTCCCTTTCCTTCGATAATTATCTGAGGATCGGTTGTTTCAAGCGCCTTGTGCTGCACCAGATGATGCCAGACATGCGCCCGGTCAGATTCGACAATATCGGATATGTCGTTTTTCGAAAGAACAGCTTCCACAACGTTTCTCCCAATCTGGCCGTGTCGCGCACGCCAGTCGTGTTGGTTTTCTGATTTCACATATGCATGGGGACTACATGCCGAATAGGGCCAAATATGTTCAACTGATAAGTCCAGATTGTGATTTTATTGATCTGCATTGATCCGATCCATTGCCTTTCTCGCATGCGGATTGCGAAGCGGGCACCGCAATCAATCCACAAGCGAGCAAAGTCTGGCCTGCTGGAACATTCATCTGCATTCAGGAATTTACCTAACCGCCTTTTCCGACCGCTCAAATCAATTGCGCCATTTTAGTCAGACTGCTGAATTCTTTCTGTCATTCCAAGCCAATTCATGACTTTTCGTGAAAAATACTTTGACTCTTTCACGGTGTTCGTGAAAAAAATAAGGAAATTTTCACGGAGCTGCGATGAGATGCATTCGACGGCACCGAGAATTCATGGAAATTCCGGCAGAAAAACGCCTCGACAACACCGTCACCAACATAACAGGACAACTCAATGCCAGTACCTCCCTCAAAAGCACGAGTTGTCATCGTCGGTGGCGGTGTTGTTGGGTGCTCAGTAGCCTACCACCTTGCGAAGAAGGGCTGGACTGACATTGTTCTCCTGGAACGCAAGCAGTTAACATCCGGCACGACCTGGCATGCAGCCGGCCTGATCGCTCAGCTTCGCGCCACCCAGAACATGACGCGGCTGGCCAAATACAGTCAGGAACTCTACGCGCGGCTGGAAGACGAGACCGAAGTTTCCACCGGCTTTCGCCGTTGCGGTTCCATCACGGTTGCCTTGACCGAGGAGCGTCAGGAAGAACTTCTTCGTCAGGCGGCAATGGCGCGTGCTTTTGGTGTTGAGGTTGAAGAGATCAGCCCAACTGAAATCAGGGCTCGCTATGAACACCTGAACATGGACGGCGTCGTAGGGGGTCTTTATCTGCCGCTCGACGGACAGGGGGATCCATCAAATATTGCTCTTTCGCTTGCAAAGGGCGCGCGGCTCGCTGGCGCAAAAGTTCTGGAGCGGGTCAAGGTCACCGGAGTTACGCGCAAAGAGCGCAAGATTACGGGTGTCGAATGGGAGTCTGAGGGAGAAAGCGGAACGATCGCGTGCGATCATGTGGTCAATTGTGGCGGTATGTGGGGACATGAACTGGGCCGGATGACCGGCGTCAACGTACCGCTTCATGCCTGTGAACACTTCTACATCGTGACGGACAGTATCCCCGGACTGACTCAACTCCCCGTTTTGCGCGTTCCAGACGAATGTGCATATTACAAGGAAGATGCCGGGAAGATCCTGCTCGGTGCTTTTGAACCCAATGCCAAGCCCTGGGGCATGAACGGCATTCCCGACAGTTTCGAATTCGATCAGCTTCCGGAAGACATCGAGCATTTTGAACCGATCCTGGAAGCGGCGGTCAACCGGCTTCCCCTGCTGGCAGAGGCCGGTATTCACACTTTCTTCAACGGCCCGGAAAGCTTCACACCGGATGATGCCTATCATCTCGGCCTCGGCCCGACGATGGACAATGTCTGGGTCGCCGCTGGCTTCAACTCCGTCGGCATTCAATCTGCCGGTGGTGCCGGAATGGCACTGGCAGAATGGATGGATACCGGCGAAAAACCATTCGATCTGGGCGACGTCGACATCTCGCGGATGCAGCCGTTTCAGGGAAATCGGCAATATCTGTTTGAACGATCGAAAGAAACTCTGGGTCTGCTCTACGCCGATCATTATCCATTCCGACAAAAGGCCACCGCGCGCGGCATACGCCGCACGCCTTTGCATGAACAGCTCAAGGCAAACGGCGCCGTGTTTGGCGAGCTGGCTGGCTGGGAGCGCGCAAACTGGTTCGCCGATGAAGGTCAGGAGCGGGAGTATCGCTACTCCTGGAGGCGACAGAACTGGTTTGAAAATTCCAAACGTGAACATATGGCCGTTCGCGAAAACCTCGGCCTTTACGACATGTCGTCCTTCGGCAAGATCAGGGTGGAAGGCCCCGATGCAGAGCGGTTTTTGAATTATGTCGGCGGTGGCAATTATTCCGTTCCGGTCGGCAAGATCGTCTATACGCAGTTTCTCAATAGCCGTGGAGGCATTGAAGCGGACGTGACTGTCACCCGTCTTTCCGAGACGGCTTATCTGGTGGTTACACCCGCTGCAACACGCCTTGCCGACGAGACCTGGCTACGCCGCAATGCCGGAGACTTCAATGTTGTCATCACAGATGTAACACCCGGTGAGGCTGTGGTTGCCGTCATGGGGCCAAACTCTCGCAAACTGCTGGAAGCTGTCTCCCCCAACGACTTCACCAACGGCACCAATCCCTTCGGCACTGCCCAGGAGATAGAAATCGGGATGGCACTCGCCCGTGTCCACCGCGTAACCTATGTCGGTGAGCTTGGCTGGGAGGTCTATGTGTCATCCGACATGGCCGCGCACGTTTTCGAGACGCTTCTCGCCGCCAGTAAAGCTCTGGTTGGCAGGCTCTGCGGCATGCACATGATGGATTCCTGCCGCATTGAAAAAGGCTACCGCCACTTCGGTCATGACATTACATGTGAGGATCATGTGCTGGAAGCCGGGCTTGGCTTTGCCGTCAAAACCGACAAGCCAGATTTTATCGGAAGAGACGCTGTATTGCGCAAGAAGGAAACCGGGCTCGAAAAGCGTCTGGTGCAGTTTCGACTAACCGAAAAAGAGCCGCTGCTTTACCACAACGAGCCGATCTTGCGAGACGGCGAAGTCGTTGGGTATCTGAGCAGCGGTAATTATGGTCATGCGCTCGGCGGAGCCATTGGCCTAGGCTACGTACCTTGCAAAGGCGAAAGCCCTGATCAAATTCTGAGTTCGTCTTATGAAATCGATGTGGCCGGTGACCGCGTGAGATCCGAAGCTTCGTTGAAGCCCATGTACGACCCGAAATCCGAGCGGGTTAAGATCTGATCACTGACATCAGCCGACAAGTCCTTCACCGCCACCATCGAAAGCAAATGATATCGATGGTGGCGAAAAATTGAACCGTGTCTTCAAATGTCAGGGCCGGGAAAGATCAGCCAGTGGCAAAGACGCGCGCAGCGCCGCCTCAGTCTCCGGGTCGATCTTGTGCCCGTCCTCCGCCAGGATGCTGTGCAATCTTTCTGTTGCTTTATCCAGCAAACGAGGCTTGCCCTTCTCTTCCCACTCCTTGGGGCTCGCGCGGTCTGCCAGGTCCGGGTAGATGTATTCACTCTGCATCAGCTGCAACGTCTGGTCATGTCCGAGATAATGACCCGGACCGTCGAGCACGACAGAGCGAATAACCTCGATGTCGACAAACTCATCCTTGACCTCAACGCCTCGAACACACCTGAGCACCTGGCCCAGCATGTCATTACCCAGGATGAGTGATTCCAGGCAGAAACCGAGCAATGAGGCATGCATTCCAACGGCCTCGTAGACCATGTTCAGCCCCGAAAGCCCCGCCATGACGTTACTGATTCCCTGTTCCCAGCCCGCTTGCATGTCAGGGAGTTTGGAATCCGCAATGCCGGCTGCTGCTCCGCCCGGCAAGCCATAAAAATGATGCATCTGCGCGCAGGCGGAACTCAAGAGCGCCTGTTCACCGCTGCCACCGGACATCGATCCGGTGCGCAAATCGCTGACAAATGGCCAGGTGCCGAAAACCGCGGTGTGCCCAGGTTTGATTGCGTTGACGTAGACAACGCCAGCAAGGCACTCGGCGACGGCCTGAACCACTGCAGTAGCGATCGGCGCTGGTGCGGTTGCACCTGCCTGCCCGGCCGACAGCAACAACACCGGCATGCCCGCCCGAATGCAGGTCTCCATTACTTCACAGCTTTCCTCCGCGAAGGTCAGCGGTGGCACAACGAAGCAATTGGAGTTCGATACAAAGGGCCGCTCTCGCCAGGCTTTCTCGCTACCCGCGATCTGGTGCAGCATTTCGATCGCCGGGGCGACGTTGGCAGCTTCGGTGAAGGAGGTTCCAATGTGTTTGGTGGTCCCCGCGCAAGCGGCATAAATGGTGTTCAGATCCAACTCGCGAGGCGATTCAAATTCGCGGCAGACAAGCGGGCGCTGAAAGAAGTGAACATTGTCGAGACGCTGGACAATGCGTGCCGCGTCATAAAGGTCCTGCACCGTTGGATTGCGATATTCACCGGTATGTGGATCAGCAATATGGACAGCGGCGCCTGCCGTTCCAAAATGCACTTTGGATCCTGAAAGATGAAGATCAAACTGAGACTCCCGACCGCAGAGCGTGATGTTGCGCGCTGCCTTGGAGAGCATGTCATCAACGAGTGCGCGGGGAAACCGGATACGGCCGTCATCGCCTTCGATGGCACCAGCATCGGTGAGGTATTTTCGTGCTGAAGGAGGCGCTGAACCCATGCCTATTTTTTCCAGCGCGTTCATCGCCGCTTCGTGGATGCGCTGGACATCCGCTTCCTTCAACGGTCGAAATTGCCCGCCAGGCATGCCCGGCCAGACTGGCCGCACTGCAGCGTCCAGTGGACGCGAGCGAGCAGCGGTGCGAGCAGATCGGCCACCGGAGCGGCGGCGTTGCTTCAATTCACTCCCGGTCATGAACAATCCTCCAATATGTCCGAGAAAGCGCGGAACCGCCGAAACGGTTGTCAAGCCCGCAATCGTGTGTTTTCAGGGTCCCACAGCGGCTGATCCGGCTGAACAATGGCCTTGCAGCGCCTGCCGTAGATTTCGATTTCCAACGCTGTCCCAGGCTCGGCAAGATCCGCCCGCACCATGCCCAGCGCGATTGAGGCATTTACCCGGTAGCCCCAACCACCTGAGGTGATCTCGCCAACCGGTTCGTCCCCTTGAAACAGTGCGGACATGTAAGGTGCATCGCAATCATCCGCATCGACAGTCAGCGTGACAAACCGTTTGACTGAACCCTGCTGCCTCTCGTTCATCAATGCCGCTTTGCCCGGGAAATCCTGCGTTTTGTCCAGCTTGACGAAACGATCGAGGCCGCCTTCGAAGAGCGTATAGTCCGTCGACAGATCGCCCTTCCAGGCGCGATAGCCCTTCTCAAGGCGCAGGGAATTGAGCGCGTACATGCCGAACGGCTTGGCACCAGCTTCCAGAATTGCAGCGTAGATGATCGGCATGTCGTCAAAGCTTGCATGTACTTCCCAGCCAAGCTCTCCGGCAAAGGAGACCCTGACAAGCATCGCGGCCTTGCCAGCAACAACAGCTTTTTGATGGGTGAGCCATCCAAGAGTGAGGTCAGCTTCGGCAATCTGCTCAAACAGCTGCCTTGACTTCGGCCCGGTCACAATGAGTGTCGCCTTCTCCAAAGTTCGGTCGGTGAGCGTCAATCCATCTGCCAGATTGAATTTCAGAACTTCGAAATCGTGCCATTGGGCGGCAGCGGCTGTAATCAGCGTGAAATCGTCATCACCATGCCGGATGACCGACATTTCCGTCAGAATGCGCCCGCGCACGTCAGCAAAATAAGCCAGGTTCATCCGACCCGCTTTGGGCAGAGCGCCGGTAATCCTGCCACGTAGCCATTCTGCCGCGCCCTCGCCGGTCAGACTGAACCGGGAGAACCCCGGCAAATCCAGAACACCGACATGATCACGAACGGCTTCGCATTCCTCTTGGATACGTGGTTCCCAAGGACCCGAGCGTTTCCAGGTCTGGGTTGCTTCCTCGGACGTGTCGTCGCCTGGTTTGGCAAACCAGTTGGCCCGTTCCCACCCGTTGTAAACGCCCATCTGGCCTCCAAGTTCCAAAACTCTCGCGTGAACCGGGGACTGCTTTCGGTCGCGGCCTGCGGGCCAGCTGTGATGTGGGAAGTGCATGGCGTATTCGTGACCATAGACCTCCATCGCCTTGTCGATGCAGTACTGCGGGTCGGTATAGTCGGTATAGCGGCGCGGATCGCAGGACCACATGTCCCACTCGGTTTGTCCGTGCATGATCCATTCCGCGACGACCTTGCCTGCACCACCGCCTTGAGCGATGCCAAATGTAAAGGTATGGGCCTCAAATGCGTTGGGAACACCTGGCATTGGCCCGATCATCGGCAGTCCGTCAGGTGCGTAAGGAATAGGTCCATTGATGTTGCGGCTGACGCCCTGCGTTCCCAGAAGCGGCACCCGGGCCATGGCGTCTTCGATATAAAATTCCAGCCGGTCCAGATCGTCCGGATAGAGTTGGAAACTGAAGTCGTCCGGCATTGGATCGTCCGGTCTGACCCAGGCTGCCTGACAGTTGCGTTCATAAGGGCCAAGATTGAAGCCTGTGGTTTCCTGGCGCAGGTAATAGGATGTGTCCACATCGCGTAACAACGGCAGCTTTCGACCGTGTCTTTCGCTCCATTCGGCGATTTCCGGAACAGGTTCTGTCAGAAAATACTGATGGCTCATGACGGCGGCTGGAACTGGTCTTCCACCGTGAGGGACGAACCATTCCCCAACGCGCGGAGCATAATAGCCCGCAGCGTTGACAACGTAATCGCAGCGAACGTCTCCTTTTTCGGTATGAACGATCCACTCGCCGTTCTCGCGGCTGACGCCGGTTGCAGGCGTAAAACGAATAATTTTTGCACCCAGGTTACGCGCGCCTTTTGCCAATGCCTGTGTGACCTGCGCCGGGTCAATATCACCATCAAGCGGATCCCAGAGCCCACCTTCCAGGTCGTGCGTTTCCATGAACGGATAGTGCTGCAACAATTCGTCCGGGGTGCAGACATCCATCTTCAACCCCATGTGGACGCCCATCGTTGCAGCGTGTTCGAATTCCATCATCCGTTCATGGCTGTGGGCAAGACGAACGGAGCCAGTCACATGATAGTTGATCGGATAGTCGACTTCATCTGCCAGGCTGCGGTAGAGCTCCAACCCGTAACGTTGCATGTTCATCACGCCGAAGCTCATGGCAAAGTTCGGACAGTTGCCGGCGGCATGCCACGTCGAACCTGCGGTCAGCTCGTTCTTTTCAAGCAAAACGCAATCGGACCAACCGCTTCTGGCAAGGTGATACAGCGCCGAGACGCCAACGATACCGCCACCGATTATGACAACCCGGGCTGTTGAAGGTAAGGACATTCGGGCTTCCTTTGATGCAGAAGTCAGTAAACCGGAGGGGAAATCACCCAGACGGCGATTGCAGGTTCTTCATAGGGATTGGCCCATCGGTAAGTCGCCTCACGAATGCGGAAACTATCGCCGGCCTCAACCGTAAACATGTCGTCATCAAGCCAGACATCGAGTTTGCCGGAGACAATGTAGGCAACCTCCTGCGTCGGACGTGACATCGACTCCTTGCGGCGGGACCCCGGCTGAAAGGTCGAGTGGATCATCTCAAAACTGTCAGTGAGGTCCGGCGAAATCAGTGTCTCGACCAGTCCCCTGTCGCGTTCACCAATAATGCGACGTGCCCCGGCACGGACAATGCGTCCCTGTTCGACTTCCGGGGCTTTGGCGTTTCCGAAGAAGAGTGAAAGCTGAACGCCGAAAATATCTGCGATCTGTCGCAGGTCAGACAAGCGCGGGACGGAAATATCCCGTTCGACCTGTGACAACCAGCCAACCGACCGCCCAAGCTTCTGTGCAAGCTCTTCGAGCGTCATCTTTCGGGTAATTCGCAGGGCTCGGAGGTCTTCACCCAAACTGCATTTTTCAGTCATGCTGATCCGCCCATGAAAATTTGAAAGATAATTTCATACAGCAAAATGAAAAAATCAATGAAAATCTCACGCTGGTAAAACCCAAGTGAAATTAGGTCGCAAACGTGCTGCCGAAGACGCGTCAAAACAGGCAGAAAACAGCCCGATTTTTCTAGGTCGAATTTTTTTGCAGCAGTCGTCAGGAAATAGCAGCGTCAATCTCCCAACCGCTATTTCGCCTTGTCTATCGCCTCTGCGATCAGAGAAATGCCGCCCGGTATACGAGCAGCAGCAATGGAGGAGTAAGCCAGGCGGTAATAGCCAGGAAGCTCTTTCTCGCTGGCAAAAAACGCGCGGCCCGGCTCGATCAACACGCCGTCGTTTCGAAGCTGCATCGCCAATTCCGAACTGTCTATTCCCTTAGGCGCTTTCATCCAGAACGAAGACCCGCCGAAAGTGTCCTGTTCCGGTTGGGAAAGACCGTGCTCTCGCAAGCTGTGCTCCATCGTCGATCGGCGCTTGCGGTAGGTGCGGCCCATCCGGGTGATCTGGGCATCGTAGTGCCCCAATGACAGGAAATAAGCAGCTGTGCGCTGGATCAGTCCCGGCGGATGGCGCAGCACCAGCGAGCGTAGCGCTCGCGCCTCGCGGATAAACGGTTCTGGTGCAACAAGGTAGCCAAGCCTCAAACCAGGAAACATCGATTTTGAAAAAGAACCGATGTAGATCACCGACCCCGTTGGATCGAGCGACTTCAAGGCCGGAGAAGGTGATTTGAGAAAGGATATCTCAAACTCATAGTCATCCTCAACAATGATAAAACCATCACGCGCGGCCTTTTCCAGCAAACGCCTTCTGCGGTCATAAGGCATGGTGGCATTGGTTGGGCTATGGTGGCTCGGTGTTGTGAATACCACGTCCAGATTGTCAGGCAGGTTTTCCGGAGGCAGTCCGGCGCCGTCGACATCAACGGACACGGTGTTGCACCGGGTCTGGGCAAGTACCTGACGCAGCCCTGGATAGCAAGGATTCTCCATCACGGCCGTGCGTCGCTGGGTCAACAGGATCTGAGCCGTGATCCAGAGGGCGTGCTGCGCACCCATTGTGATGAGGATCTCTTCCGGCCGGGCGTCAATTCCGCGTCGCGGTAGAATCTGACGCAGGATGAACTCCACCAACATCGGATCATCACGCTCGTAGTAGTCTGTTGCCAGCGTATCGAAATCTTTCCGGCCCACAGCCTTGAGCGCGCAATTACGCCAATTGTGATGGTCAAAAAGCCGTGGATCGGACTGGCCATAGATGAAGGGGTATTTGTAGTCGCGCCAGTTTTCCGGACGCACCAGGGTCACATGTTCCGAAAATCGCTGTCCGATGGTACGCGACCAGTCTACCTCCGTCCGAACCGCATGGTCCGGCAAGTCAAACTTTGGACGGCTTGGTGCTGTCTGGGCGACGAAGTAACCCGACCGTCCTCTGGAAACGAGATATTCGTTGGATACCAACTCCGTGTAAGCGATTGTCACCGTGATCCTGGCAATCCCGAGATGCTTCGCCAGTTTGCGGGTTGACGGCATTTTTTCGCCTGGCAAACAACGGCCGGACAGAATGGCCTCGACAACAAGCCTTTGAATCTGCTGCTGCAGGGTCGATTCATTGTCCGGCTTGATAAAAAAGGTTTCTGCTGGGATTGCCATGTCTGGCCTTAATTTTCTGTTCGACTGGACTTACAGGCTAACCAAACAGACCAAATTGACAATGCAGGAATTGAAAAAGTCGTTTCCAGTTTCCGTAGACAAAATGACCTCCGATTGGAACATCCGGAAGGGAAAACATCCGCTGACTGCAGCTCTGGCAGTCCCCATAGCAAAAGCCAATACGAGTGTTGACAGGTATTTCCGTTTAATCGTTCTCTCCTCCTGGAACGCATTTACGTGTAGGTCCTGTGCGCTTTTGATTTGCGCCGTTTGATAAACGGCTTCGCTTCAGGGTGAATTTGGGCTTTCGATCCAGCAGAAAGGTCCGGATTGACACCCAATAACGTCAGGCCACGTCCAGCTCCTCCTGGTATCCAAACAGAGCGGGAATTCCGCCGGTGTGAACCATGACAACCTTTTGCCCCGGCTTGATGCGCCCTTCCTTCAGCAGGCCCAAAAGGCCCGCGAACGTCTTGGCGGTGTAAACCGGATCCAAAAACACACCCTCAGTTTTTGCCATCAGGGACAGTGCGTTGCGGGTTGTTTCGCCAATCCGCCCATAGCCTGGAGCAAGCGCACCGTCCCACGTAATGATGTCTTCTGAAGCTATTCCATTTTCGAGCCTCAACAGGCCCGACAATTTCTCAAGCATGGTCTGCAATCGCAGCTTTTGACTTTCCTGATCACGCCGAACGCAAATCCCAAACACATCCGCCCGGTGCGTGGCCAACCGCAGACCAGTCAGAAAACCGGCATGGGTCGCGCCGCTGCCAGAAGGAACAACGGCAACATCAAAATCTTCCAATTGGCGGGAGAGTTCATCACCACAGGCAACATATCCAAGCGCGCCCAATGGCGGATGAGCCAGTCCAAGATGGATAACATATGGGTTCCGGCCCTCGGCGCGCAGCTGATCGGCGCGCTCATGCAAGGCATTGTCAGCGCCGACCTCGTCTTCCCCTTTGGGATAGCTCATGTGTTCAGCTCCCAGCAGCTTGGCCAGGAGAACATTTCCCGAGCGATAATATGGATCGCCCATACCAGATACGCGTTCTTCCAGCTGCAAAACTGCCTTCATGCCGAGAAGCGCAGCCGCGGCGGCGGTGGAACGTACGAAATTTGACTGCACCGCCCCGGTGATAAGAACGGTGTCTGCCTGCTGTTTTAGTGCTTCGCCGAAATAGAACTCCAGCTGGCGGGTCTTGTTTCCACCCAGACCAAGACCGGTCAGGTCGTCCCGCTTGATCCAGAGATCAATATCGAGCGCCTCCGAAAGTCGTGCGAGCCGCTCAACAGGCGTGACCGCAGTCATCAGTCTGGCGCGAGGAAACGTTGCGAGATGGTCATCAACGGTCTTGGTTTTACTCACGATTTCACCCCAGTAGAAAAGCCCGGTGTACCAGCGCAATGCAGGCCAGCGCCGAAATCACGCAGATCGAATATTTGATGAATTGTTGCGGCAGATACGGCCCGATAACCCGGCCCACAAATGCGCCCACAAGTGTTGAGCCGATAAAACCAACCAGCCATGGCGCATGCGCGACCAGGTTCCAGTTGATGAGGCCGTGAAGGGCAAACGCCACCCCATAGGCGACAAAAGCGACCGGCTGAACCAACACACGCGCTTCTTTCGACGTCCGGCCACTGGCCAGCAAGCCCATGATCATCAGCGGCCCTGGCATCGCAGCCCAAGCGGTTGTCAGTCCTGAAACACCTGAGATTGCCACAACGCTGTTGCGACCGAAGACCGGTAGAGACGGAAGAAGATTGAGCAGCAGGCCAACCAGCAAAAAAGAAGCTGTCAGAAGGAGCAGCGTTGTTTCCGATAGCAGCGAATAGACGGCCAAGCCAAAGGCTATACCGCACAGTGCGCCGACAATGGACAAGCGTATTGTTTCTGTTTCGCCTCGCCAGCTTGCCCGGTCGAGAGCGACCAAAGAGACCAGCGTGTTCAGGAGCAGGAGAAGCGGGACCGCGGTCGCGGTTCCCAGCATGATCATCATGAACGGTGCGACAACGATGCTGAAGCCGATCCCCACGCCGGCCTGTAATATGGAACCGGCAAACACAGCGATCAGCAAAGTGGCAGCATCTAAGGGCAACATCATTTCTTTCGCCTTGATCTTCCCCAAATGGGTAACCCGTTTATTGATCAAATGAAAATCATAATCTTGCATTGATTGATGCAATTTTGTTATCCAAAGATATGCGCATTACAGCCCGACAAATCGAACTCTTTCAAATGGCCTACAGGCAGAGATCTACGCGGCGGGCTGCTGAAGCATTGCACATCACACAACCGGCAATCAGCCGTGCGGTTTCGGAGCTTGAAACGGAAATCGGCGTTGTTCTCTTTGACCGGTCGGGTCGCAAATTCGAGCCAACGGCTGCTGCCCACAGTCTGAACAAGGCGGTTCAGCGGCACTACCAGGGTCTTGAAAGGGTCCTTGACGCCGCCGAACAAATTTCGACGGGAACGGGTGGCGTTATTCGCGTGGCAACCGTTCCGGCCACAGCAGACACAAGGGTCGCGGTCGCAACGGGACGTTTGATGGCACGCTATCCCGACCTTCGGTTCGACTTAGATGTTCTAAGCGAACAGGCTTCTCTGGCAGCTCTCAGGGAGGGAAAAGTGGATTGTGCAATCATCTCTTCAGACCCTGGTGATCCGAGCATCAATGCAACCCGCCTTGCGGACCTGGCACCTGTGGCAATCCTTTCAGAGGATGACGATCTTGCTGATAAAACAAGCATCTCCCCAAGCGAACTGGCCCGGACGCCCCAAATCATGCTGCCGGCCGACAGCCCGTTTCGTCATGCGGTTGAACGAATGTTCGACGATGCGGGTGTGTCTTTCCAGGTAAGAGCGGAAGCCAGAACACAAACGGGTCTCATCTGGCTGGTGGGGCAGGGTGCGGGTCGGGCTATTGCCGATGAAGCCGCGTTAAACGCGACGCAGGGTGCAAAAGTGGCCAGGCTTCCATTGAGCGCAAAACTCCGTTGGCCAATTCGCGCTGTTACAACCTCTGCATCACAGGATGCCCCTGGCCTGAAAAGACTGGTCGATGAACTGCTCAACAACAGCGAACAAGCTTAACAGCAAATGCGGTGCCGGGGAGGCGCTGCCTGTTTCAAGCGCTTCGTCAAGAAAACTTCAGGTCACCAGTGCAATGCGCGGTTTAATCGCCTGGATCAACACGCCTTCTTCAAAGGGTCTTTGCGCCTTGAAGTGATCTTTCAAGAAATTCACGAACACCCTCAAACTTGGCGCCATGCCCCTGTGCGGATGGAAAACCGCATTGAAAGTGACTGAAGGCCCGCGCCAATGCGGCAGAACTGCTCGCAAATTGCCACTTTCAACATGTTTGCGCGCAAGCCAGGCCGGCAACAGTGATACGCCCATTCCGGCAAGTGTCAGGCTCAGAACTGCCTCATGGTCTTTTACGCCCGCGCGCGGGAGAACGGTAACGGCAGAAAATTCATTCTTCCCGGTCAATTCCACCTGAAGCGGACCAAACCCTGTTCGACTGGCCAGAAAGGCGTGACTTTCCAGATCGGCAGGTTGACCAATTTCGTCAGACGCACCGAGATAATCAGGTGCTGCAAACAGATACTGGCAGGATTCCCCGAGCGGAACTGCACACAAGGTATCATCCTCGATAGCGCCCTTGCGAACAGCCACGTCGCAACGCTCTTCAATCAGATCAACCTTCCGATTGCAAAACGTCACGTTGAGACGGATGTTCGGATAGGTCTCCAGAAATTTCGGCAAGAGCGGCAATATGAAGGAACGCCCCAGCGTTTCCGGCAGACTGACATTCAAGAGCCCGCTCGGAGATGAATTCATCGCCATCATGGCAGCATCGGCAGCCCGCCCTTCCGCAACAAGCCTGGCGCAATACTCGTAGTAGACCCGTCCGCTTTCCGTCACGCCAATCTTCCGCGTCGTGCGGTGAATCAGCTTGAGGTTCAGCCGTTCCTCCAGTGCAGAGATCCGCCGACTGATGTTGGACTTGGACATATTCAGGACGCTGGCTGCCGACGTGAAACCGTTGTGTTCCACCACCGCCGCGAAAACAGCCATATCCGTTAGCAATTCAGGATCCATATTGTTCCACCCATGCAACAAAGTGTTCTTTTTCAATATATTGTTTTACTGGAAAACGCAATTAGACTGATAAAAACAATAAACAGATCCTTAAATCGTTTTTTTGGATCAACTAATAAAAAAATCGCGAATAATTTCTGAGCGTTTCCAAGCTCTGTGTTCTGGGAGGAATTCGATGGACAGGAAGACAATCACAAATCTCTTGGGTGGCGTTGCCCTGACTGCGGCAAGCGTAGTTGGAGGTGCAACGAGCGCCTCGGCGGTTGAGCTACCCTGCAGTACGGCAAAACTCATCGTGCCATGGGGCGCTGGAGGTGGCACCAGCGTCATCTTCGGTATCTTTGAAAAGGCAATTGACGCCACCGACGCACCGGTGAAAGTCAAGGTCGTGACCGTACCCGGTCAGGGTGGCGCGAAGGGCGCGAAAGAAGCGCATGGCGCCAAACCGGACGGCTGCACACTGTTTGCGATCCACCAACACCTGCCCGTGAACTACATCAACGGCGTGACAGATTTCAGCTGGGATGGCTTCGAACCGGTCGCCATGCTGACCGATACGCCTGAAATCATCGGTGCAGGTGGGCACGTTCCTTACGAAGACCTTGAAGGCATGCTTGCTGTTGCCAAGGAAAAACCCGGTGAAATACCGACGGGCGTCTCCATGGGTGCAACCAGCCATTTCCTCTGGATCATGCTGGGCGCAAAGACAGGCACTGACTATGCCTATGTTCCATTCCAGGGTGGTACAGCCGGGCGCATAACAGGCTTGCTCAACGGTTCCATTGACCTTGGCGGTATCAACATGGCCGCAGCACGTACCCAACGCGGTGATGGCAAACTGAAGGCATTTGCGATCGCTGCCGAAGAGCGCAATCCGCTTATTCCCGACGTGCCGACACTGAAGGAAAAAGGCATCGACATGACCTACTCCCTGACCCGGGGCATCATGTTGCCAAAAGGCACTCCAAAGGAAATCGTCGACTATTGGGCAGCTGTCTTCAAGGCCCCGACAGAGGACCAGGAATTCGTTGATGCACAAGCCGCGAAGGGAACTTCAGTGGTTTACCTTGGTCCCGAGGATTACGCCGCATGGTGGGAAGGAACTGAAAAAGAGTTCCTCGATGCAGCCAAGTCACTGAAAGTTGGGCGATTCCAATAACGGGCCTCGCATCAGCGGGACTTAACTAACAAGAACCAAAAGGACCACGCCTCGCACTGAGGCGTGGTCCGAATTCCCTCGGAAAACAACAATGACACTCAATCGGGATGCGTTTGTCGCAGTCTTCTTTTTGCTGTTGTGCGCGGTGATGTTCGTCGCATCGATGGATTTGCCTCCACCCATGTTCGGGCAATTGTCTTCTGCGCTTTGGCCACGCCTGATCCTCGTCCCCCTGGCGTTACTTTCAGCGGCACTGCTTTACCAGTCTCAGCGTGCCCCACAGAAGACGGAAAGAAAAACCGTTGGCCAGTGGCTCGAGTTCAACAGGAACCCCTTCATCTGTTTTGCGTTGTTTTTCCTGTTTCTGGTCACGATGCCCATTGCCGGTATGCTGCTAGGTGGATTGGCTTATGTGTTCCTGACACTCAATGTTCTCGGCGGCTGGAAGCCTCGACAGCTTGCCCTTCACGCGATGATATCAGCAGTTTCTGTAGTCAGCATGTGGGCTGTTTTCACGCAGCTCCTGGGCGTTTTGCTGCCCGAAGGCGAAATCCTGAGGGTGTACTAGGCCATGGGACTTTTTGAGAATCTTGCCGGCGCTGCGCCCGAGCTTTTCACCATCAAGACAATGCTGTTGATGATGGTCGGCACAATGGCAGGCCTGATCGCTGGCGCCATTCCCGGCTTCACAATCGCAATGGCCGTTGTTCTGGTTCTGCCCTTCACATTCTCCATGACCCCGGTTGAGGGTCTGGCGACCATGATCGCGGTTTATGTCGGTGGTCTGTCGGGTGGGTTGATGTCAGGTATCCTGACCGGAATTCCCGGCACACCCTCTTCGGTTGCCACCACATTTGACGGTTACCCAATGGCCAGAAGCGGCAAGCCCGGCCTTGCTCTTGGTATCGGTGTCTGGGCGTCCTTCTTCGGTGGCGTGATTGCATCTGTTGTGCTGATGATCGTCGCACCGCAACTTGCCATGATCGGGTTGGAATTCCAGCCGGTCGATTATTTCTCGCTCATTCTGTTCGCATTGACGGTAACGGCAAGCATGGCTGGTGACCAGATCCTGAAAGGGTTGATGGCTGCCCTTCTTGGCCTGCTGATGGCAACCATCGGCAGCGATGTCGTGTTCGGCCAGCCACGCTTTACATTTGGTGTCGATTCCGTTGCGCAAGGGTTTGCCTTTCTGCCGGTTCTTGTCGGACTGTTTGCCTTCAGTCGTTTGTTGGGAGACGTGCGGACAAAGGAAAAGGCGCACCAGCGTTTAGGTGGTGAAGAGGCCCATGCGGTCCACATTGACTATCTCGGATCAGCCCGGGAAGTGCTCAGCCGCTGGGGCAACATCATGCGCTCGTCGTTGATTGGCGTTTTTGTCGGCGTGTTGCCAGCTGCGGGCAGCACGATCTCCAACATTCTTGCCTACGATCAAGCCAAGAAAACGAGCAAGGAAGGCGATAAGTTCGGTACGGGTGCCATTGACGGGATCATCGCACCGGAATCCGCCAACAACGCGACGGCAGGCGGCGCATTGATTGTCATGATGGCACTTGGACTGCCAGGTGACATCATGACAGCCATCATGCTGGGTGCGCTTCTGATCCACGATGTGATCCCGAGCCCGTCCTTCATATCCGACGAACCTCAGATCGCCTATTCGATCTTCCTGGCGTTCTTCGTCGCGAATTTCATGATGCTGTTCCTGCAGTCGTTCACGCTGCGCGGCTTTGTGCTCATCACCAAGGTGAAGATGTACATGCTGGCAGCGGTCATCCTGTTTTACTGCTCCGTCGGCATATTCGCGCTCAACAACATCACCTACGACATGTGGACGCTGTTCATCTTCGGCATCATCGGATTTGCTCTGCGCGGGCTCGGGTTCCCGATTGTGCCGATGGTTCTGGGTGTGGTTCTGGGTGGAATTGCAGAAAGCAGGCTTTCCCAGGTCTTCGCACGCTCCGACGACATCATGGTTTTCATCAGCCGCCCCTGGTCGCTGTTCTTTCTACTACTCGGGTGTTTCTCGCTGATTTTCCCCTACTACCAAAAGAACATTGGCAAGAAGGCCTGGACCCGGTTCTTTGTGCCGGCACTGATGATCGTGCAGGCCGTTCCAGTGTTCATGATGCCTGGCATAATCCGACCCTCGCTCGCCATTGCAATGGCCGCGACCGGAGGACTGATGGTTCTCTACCGGCTGCGAAACGGTGACGATCCGCTCAAGGCGGAACCCACTCAATCATCTGACTAGATTTACCTCAGGAGTTAACCTCATGGATTTGGGCATTCGCGGAAAAACCGCGTTGATTTTAGGCGCATCTCAGGGCCTTGGTCGCGCAATCGCAGAAAAACTCGCCGCCGAAGGGGCCAACCTTCTTCTGACAGCGCGCAGTGCAGACAAGCTGGAAACACTTGCCACACAACTGGCAAATGACCACGGTGTCGAGGCGACGCCTCTTGCGCTCGACCTATCGGACGCAAGCGCAGTTGAAGTTTTCTGCCAGCGCATCCGGGAGGAACTCAAACCGGACATTCTTTTAAACAATGCCGGCGGCCCTCCACCTTCGCCCTCGCTTGGTGTTGCAGGCGATGTCTGGCAACGTTCGGCCCAGACACTACTTTTCAGCCTGTTCCAGATTACGGAAGCAGCCGTGGAAGGCATGAAGGAACGCAACTGGGGCCGTATCCTGGCAATCGGGTCCTCCGGCGTAATTCAACCGATACCAAATCTGGCAGTTTCCAACACCATCCGAGGAGCAATGGCCGGGTTTTGCAAGACACTTTCCAATGAAGTTGCCGGAAATGGCATCACTGTGAACATGATCCTGCCAGGCAAAATCGACACTGATCGTGTTGGTCAGCTCGACACCGCACGTGCAGGCCGGGAAGGCAAATCATTGGAGCAGGTCAGAACCGAGATTGCCGCCTCGCTGCCTGCGAAACGCTACGGTCGTCCTGACGAATTTGCCAGTGTGGCTGCATTTCTTCTGAGTGAACCGGCAGGCTACGTGACCGGTCAAATGACCCGCGTCGACGGCGGCATGATCAAAAGCATCTGATTGAGGGAACAGTGATGTCCAGCGTTCTGGAAATGCAGTCAGTAGTGGCACGGGAAGACAAGAGCTTGCGCAGCGGCGGTCGCATTCTGGCAGACCAGATGCGCCTGCTTGGCGCAGACACGCTCTACTGCGTTCCCGGTGAAAGCTTTCTTGGACTTCTTGAAGGGCTTTACGCTCATCAGGATCAGATAAAAGTCGTGACCTGCCGTCACGAATCCGGTGCCTCAAACATGGCGGATGCCTACGGCAAGCTGACAGGCAAACCTGGCATTTGTGCTGTCACGCGGGGGCCGGGCGCAACCAACGCTTCCAATGGGATTCATACCGCGTATCAGGATTCGACTCCGATGATCGTGCTGATCGGACAGGTAGGCCGAAACATGATGGACCGGGAAGCGTTCCAGGAAATCGACTACCGGCGGATGTTTGGCGAAATGGCCAAATGGGTTGCCCAGATTGACGATGCCCGGCGAATTCCGGAGTACCTTGGCCGCGCTTGGAAGACGGCTATTTCTGGCCGTCCCGGTCCCGTTGTATTGGCGCTACCTGAAGACATGCTGACAGAAGCAATCGCGTGCAAGGATCTTCGACCTACTGCGTTGCCCAAGGCCGCACCAACCCCCGACGCGATATCGACACTCGGTCAGATGATTGAAACGGCCAACAATCCATTGCTGGTCATCGGTGGCCCGTCATGGAATGAGAGTTGCGCTGAAAAAGTCGTGGCGTTTTCTGAAAAGACCGGATTGCCTGTCGCTACGTCTTTCCGCTGCCAGGACTACATTGACAACGACCACGACAATTATGTCGGTGTGATTGGTATCGCTCCCCTGCCCAAATTGCGACAGCGAATGCTTCGGGACGTGGACCTGCTGATCGCGGTTGGACCACGGTTCGGCGAAATGACCACGCAAGGCTATTCACTGCTCGACATTCCGAACCCACGCATGACCTTCGTGCATGTGCACCCTGCCGCAGAAGAACTTGGTCAGGTCTACCAGCCCGATCTGTCAATCGTGTCAGACCCTGAGGCTTTTTTTGATGCCGCTTCAAATATCGGAAACAAGGGCGGGACAGAGCGCTGGCAGAAATGGCGTTCAGAGCAGCGAAATGACTACACGGCGTATCTTCAGCCGACAGAAGTTCCCGGCAAGGTCAACATGGGCCGCGTGATCCGACACATTACAGAGACAATGCCAACCGACACAGTCATTACGAATGGTGCAGGCAATTACACGGTCTGGGTTCATCGGTTTCACGAACACCGGAAATACCGCACGCAATTGGCTCCAACCAGTGGGTCGATGGGTTACAGCGTCCCTGCTGCAATCGCAGCCAAGCTAAAGAACCCGAAACGGGAGGTCGTGAGCATTGCCGGCGATGGGTGTTTTTTGATGACCGGACAGGAATTGGCGACTGCCCGTCAACATGGCGCCGATATCATCTACATTGTCGTCAACAATGGCATGTACGGCACGATCCGCATGCACCAGGAGCGCCACCACCCGGCCCATGTCATTGCGACAGATCTGGTCAATCCAGATTTCGTGACCTATGCCGCTTCGTTCGGCATTGCAGGTGAACGGATTGAAACCACTGAGGCGTTTCCGGATGCACTCGGACGGGCTCGAGATAGCAAGGGCGGCTACATGATCGAGATCGTAGTTGACCCGGAAGCCCTTACCCCGACACAGTCTCTTTCAGCAGCACGCGCGCAGGGTGAAAATGCGAATGCGAAACAATAATCCTGCCGCTTACAGAAACCGGATAAACGAATGATCGTCGAACAACGGATTTACTCTCTCAAAATTGGCGCTGTGCCGGAGTATTTGAAACTCTATGAGAATGAAGGGCTCGCGATTCAACGGTCAATTCTCGGCCGGATGGTGGGTTACTTTTCGACCGATATCGGAGCGCTTCACCAAATTGTCCATATGTGGGCCTACACAAACATGGAAGAACGGACGGAGCGGCGCGCAGTACTTGGCGCAGATGAGCGTTGGAAGGCCTATGTGCAAAAAGTCCGGCCTCTGCAAATCAGCCAGGAAAACAAGATCCTGGTCCCGGCGCCTTTCAGTCCCTGGGCAAATGACGATCCGACCCTCGATATGGCAATTACCGACCGCTGAACTGATCACGCAGTCTCATATCTTCAATTGGAGCAGCTATTAATGATCGATCTCTACACATGGACCACGCCGAATGGTCGCAAAGTTTCCATTCTCCTGGATGAACTTGGCGTTGACTACACGGCGCACCCGATCAACATCGGACAAGGCGACCAGAAGACGCCGGAATTTCTGGATATAAGCCCGAACAACAAGATCCCGGCTATTGTCGATCGGGACACTGGCTTGAAGCTGATGGAATCCGGCGCGATCATGATTTATCTCGCCGACAAATACTGCAAGTTTCTCGCCAAAGATGGTGATGAACGCACCCGAACGATCGAATGGCTGATGTGGCAAATGGGTGGACTTGGCCCGATGCTCGGACAGGTGCATCACTTCGTTCACTTCAATCCTGGCAAGGCAGACTATGCCGAAGAAAGATTCAGTGCAGAAGCCAAACGACTTTACAGCGTTCTGGACAAACGCCTTGAGGGACGGGATTACATTGTCGACGAGTATTCCATCGCGGACATGGCCTGCTGGCCCTGGATCTCACGTTACGAGTGGCAGAAGATAGACCTGAACGACTATCCGAACGTTCGTGCCTGGTATCAGCGTCTTGCCGCCCGGCCCGCCGTACAGAAAGGCTATCATGTGCCAAAGAAAGTCGGTGAAATACCCGCAGGATAACGCTTTTGAGCGTCTGCAAATGTTGTTCCAAAGGGTCATTCCGGGCAAGTGAGGTGTAAACCGAACGCTGATCCGGACTCCAGACATCAGCGTGCGCAACGCGAATTCATGTGCCCAGTTGCGGTCGTCTTTGACCAGAGGGAGCCCACAAAAACTTGCGGGCTCCTTTAGTTTCAGATATCGAACTTCACACCTTGAGCAAGCGGTAACTCAGCGGAGTAGTTTACCGTCGACGTCTGGCGACGCATGTAACCCTTCCAGGCATCGGAGCCGGATTCGCGGCCGCCGCCGGTTTCTTTTTCGCCGCCGAACGCACCGCCGATCTCTGCTCCCGATGGACCGATGTTGACATTGGCAATGCCACAATCAGACCCGGATGCCGACAGGAAGGTTTCCGCTTCGCGCATGTTGAGCGTGAAGATGCAGGAAGACAGTCCCTGCGGCACCCCATTTTGCATGGTGATGGCTTCTTCGAGGTTCTCATATTCCATGACATAGAGGATCGGCGCGAAGGTTTCGGTTTTAACCGTTTCCGTCTGACCCGGCATTTCGACGAGTGCAGGCGTTGCATAGGCCCCACCCGGGACACCCTCGGCAACAATCTCGCCGCCGTGAACTTTGCCGCCTTCACCGGTGGCACTGACGAGGGCCGTCTGCATGGCATCAAGTGATTTCCGGTCGACCAAAGGACCAATCAGCGTGCCTTCATCGCGCGGATCACCAACGGGCAAGCTGGCGTAGGACTTCACGAGCTTTGCAACCAGTTCGTCCTTGATCGACTTGTGCACGATGAGACGGCGCAAGGAAGTGCAGCGCTGGCCAGCCGTTCCAACCGCAGAAAACACGATTGCACGAACGGCCATTTCGATGTCTGCAGACGGAGCGACAATCATGGCGTTGTTGCCACCGAGTTCAAGAATTGGACGGCCCCAACGTGCCGTAACCTTCGGGCCGACGATGCCGCCCATGCGGGTTGAGCCGGTTGCCGACAGAATTGGAACATCGCGCGAATTTACAAGCGCTTCACCAATTTCGGCACCACCGATAACAACCTGCATCAAACCTTCCGGCGCGTCCTCGCCAAAACGGACAATCGCTTTATCGAAGATCTTTTGACAAGCCAGAGCCGTCAACGGTGTCTTTTCTGAAGGCTTCCAGATAACCGGGTTGCCGCAGACGAGCGCAAGCGCCGTATTCCACGACCACACCGCGACCGGAAAGTTGAAGGCTGTGATGACACCACAGGGACCCAGGGGGTGCCAGGTTTCCGACATCTTATGTCCGGGGCGTTCAGAGGCAATCGTCAGTCCATAAAGCTGACGCGAGAGGCCGACCGCAAAGTCGCAGATGTCGATCATTTCCTGGACTTCACCACGCCCTTCGGACGTGATCTTGCCGGCCTCGAGCGTTACCAGCGCGCCAAGTTCGTCTTTTGCCGCGCGCAGTTCTTCGCCAAGCAAACGAACCAGTTCGCCGCGGCGGGGCGCTGGAACAGTTTTCCAGAGTTCGAATGCTGTTTTTGACTTAGCAATCGCTGTTTCAAGTTCATTCGCCTGTGATTCAACGATCCTTGCAACAACTGCATCATCAATCGGCGAGCGAACAGCAAGCGATCCGCCGGAGAGTTCATTTTGATCGAAACCAAGCGCACTCAAAACCTGTGCGTGTTCCATGTTCTTCTCCTGTGAGAGTTCGGTGATTTCACCGTTTCATCTGATTTTTTGAACTCGACATGCCGACAGGATCGCGCAAGCGTTCCCAATCCGGCGGAGCTCGAATTGCTTACCCGTCGTAGCGGGCGCCGTTTTTCGTCTTTAAGAATGCCTCCAGGGAGACATCTTCCTGTTTCAGGAAACCATGTGCCGGGAGTGTGCCGTCTCGCACCATTTCAACGACTGCGACTACCGAAGACGCTGTGGTCCAGGCAATGGCTGTGCGCTCCTTGCCTGCAATTACGACGGGCTTGTATCCGCGGACGAATTCGCTGCGCTGCATGCGTCCATCGACATCACCTTCGGCAGCAACATGAATGTAGACAACGTCGTCGGTTACGGGAGGTTTCGCATTCACGAGTATCTCACCCGCTTCCTTGCGCCGGTCGCGCATTAGCAGCTCATGGAAAAAGAAATTCATCAATTGCACATGACCCGGATACCGCATGGTCTTGTAGTCCATGTTCGGTACGCGATCTCTGTAGGTATCGCACATGGTTCCGAGACCGCCCGAAGTCGTGAATGCCTCCAGCTCAATGCCGCCAATCACGATTTTCTCGATCCATTCCATCGGTGAAACCCATTTGATTTCACCGCCTTCCAGCACCTCGCAATCATTGAGATATTCGTTCACGACACCATCCGGTGACCAGTTGAACGAATAACCCATCAGGCCCGTCGGGTTCTGCGGCAGAGCGCCAACGCGCATGCGGCAGGACCTGCAGGTATCAAGTTCCCCGATCAGATGTGCGCCGACAATACCGACAAATCCCGGTGCCAACCCACACTGCGGTGCCATCAAACCCCTGGATGTTTTCGCAAGATCCATGATCGCCTTTGTCGTCGGCACATCCTCTGTCAGATCAAAATAATGCTGACCAAGATCGTGAGCCGCACTGGCGACACCGACATTCAGGAAAAACGGCAAGCAGGAAAGAACTGCATCGAAGCCTTCCAAAGCCACCTTGAGGGCGGCAGTATCGCTGACATCGACCTGCCTCGTTTCAAAATGAAGACCCCTATCAGTCCGCGTGTCGAACCCCGTCACTTCAAAACCAGCCTCGTGCAAGAGCTCACTCGCAAGCGTGCCAACCTTCCCGAGACCGAGAACTGCTATCTTCTGCATGTCGAATTTCCCTAAACGCGTTTGGCATCAAGAATAACGCGACTTGACCTGCACAAAAACACCTGAAAAATAGTTATATCCATGATTAAAACTCATGCATCTAAAGGTGGCCTGTGAAACACGACATTCCAATTCCGAGCATTTCCGTACTCCGCTGTTTCGAAGCTGCTGCCAAACACCAGAGTTTCACGGCGGCAGCGGAAGAACTCGGCCTCACCCAAAGCGGCGTCAGTCGCCAGGTTAAGGAACTTGAGGACCAGATAGGAGCCGCACTGTTTCGAAGGGAAGGTCGCGGCATCCGTCTGACCCACGCAGGTCAATCTCTTGCAGATGGGCTGTTTTCCGATCTCGCGCGCTTGAGACGCACCGTATCGCAAGCTGTCGCTGCTGGTGAAACCCAGGAGCTTCTCTCCATTGCAGCCCTACCAACATTTGCGACCCGGTGGCTTGTTCCCCGGTTAGGAGACTTCAAGGCAAAGCGAACGAACCTGGATGTTATGGTCTACAGCCGTTCGGAACCCTTCGACCTGGTTGAGCAGAGCATCGATGTTGCAATCCATTTTGGCACAAACGATTGGCCAGGCGCGAAGCTGACGCCGCTGTGTCCGGAAGACCTTGTGGTTGTCGCATCTCCAACACTCATCGAGACCTGCCACGTAGCCAGTACCGAAGATATCTTCAACATGCCTCTTCTTCACATGACGTCGCGCGCGCACTTGTGGCAGGTTTTTCAAAAGACAGTTCCAAGCGTCAACACCAGTGTTCAAAAGGGCAGCTACTTCGATCAGTTTTCTTTGGTCATTGCAGCTGCGGTGAGCGGCATGGGAGCCGCGATCCTACCGACGTATCTGATTGAAACCGAACTTGGCTCCGGCGCTCTCGTCCAACTTGCAGATGTTGCAGACGGTTCTGGGCAAAATTATTATGTAGCCCTGCCTACAGGCGAGCTTAATCCGCCGGCCAATGAATTTCTGTCCTGGATCCGAAAACAGGTCAGCCGCAGGGTATGAAGCGCTCCATCCATGAGAGCTTGCCTAGAAATCGGGACTGCCAACTTGACCTACGTCATTGGATCGGCAGATGACTCTGCGTTACCCTTCTGAAATGACTTAATGGATAGAAGTCCTGTTGCGCCGGAGCGCCTATAAGGGACGCTCTCGTTCCAGCCCAGGGCAGGAGAGTGTGAAATGCAACCGTGGTTTGGGCAACTTCGGGACATTGCACGGGCGCTGAAATACCATCTGCATTTTCGTGGTATTGAACGCGGCACCCCGGAAGCTCTTAAGACATATCAGCAGATCCAATTGAACAAGATCGTACGGCACGCCGTACAAAATTCACCCTATTACGGTCGGCTCTGCAAAGGTCTTGATCTGGGAGCAGACATCAGCCTCCTCGATCTTCCGGTCATCGACAAACGTCTCATGATGGACAATTTCGATGAATGGGTAACGGACCCAAGGCTCCAGATCGGCAAGATCGAACACCAGCTGGAGGCTGACCCTGACGAACAATATTACCTCGGTGAATACCGCCTGGTCGTAACCAGTGGTTCAAGCGGATTTCGCGGCATATTTGTTTATGACAGGAATGAATGGTCTATCGTGATAGCTGCGGCATTCCGCTGGGCGGAAATGTTTGGGATCTCACCCGTGGAGTTGGGCTACAAGAAACTAGCCTCGATCAAAGCAGACAGTTCCGGCCATGCCACGTCGAGGCTAGGGCAGAGTATGAACCTTGGCATTCGCAATTTGCTGATGCTTGATGCGACCCAGTCCCTGGCGGACCTTACTAAGCAACTGAACGACTACCAGCCCCAATTGTTGATGGGGTATGCATCAATGATTTCCCTGCTTGCCAACGAACAAATCGAAGGCCGTCTAAAGATTGAGCCTGAAGTCATAGCGACTTTCAGCGAAATCATGAGTGACGACCGGCTCAGGCGAGTGTTGCAGGCCTGGAACATAACGCCATTCAACCATTACGGTGCAGCCGAACAGGTCATGATCGCAGCCGACTGCGAGGCCCACATGGGTCTCCACCATTTTTCCGACATGTCCATCGTTGAGATCGTGGACGAACACAACAATCCAGTGCCTCCCGGAACGCCCGGACACAAGGTATTGCTCACGAACTTGCACAAATTCGTTCAACCAATCATCCGATATGAAATTACCGATATTGTTACGGCTGCAGACCGGAATTGCAGTTGTACGCGGCCGTTCCCGTTGTTTTCAAATATTGGCGGCAGGACAGAAGATGTCATTCACATGACTGGTGCGCACGGTGAACGCGTGTCGATTTCACCCATGGTTGTTTCCTATTGCCTGTCTGAATGCCCCGAAGTTATCGAGTTTCAGTACATGTATGAAACCGGATCTTTGAAAGTCATAATCGTACCAAAAACAGATTCTGAACGAAGTGAAGTGGAAAAGGCCGTGCGAAATTGTCTTGAATCGTCCTTGACCCGACAGGGAGCAGCAAATTTCTCGGTAACTATCTCTTTTGTCGAAAGTTTCCCACGTTCGAGCAAAACAATGGGTAAGCTTAAACTGAGCATAGACGATGCCACCGGCCGAAAATAAGACGTGGAGAAGAACCCAAATTTTGCTTCAATGTTCACACCGCTTCAGTGCCTGTCTCGCCCTCTTGTTTGTTTTCGCCTGCATTTTCTTCCCCTTCAGCGTCGTGCTTGGCGCTCTTTTCGGGGATTCCGAACGCAAAAACCCCCGTCGGTTTTCCCCGACGGGGGTTTTGTTATTTGGTTGCGGGAGCAGGATTTGTCATTTTTGCCCTTCTGCGTCGGGCTTCGCCCTTCTTGATGGGGCCCGAGAGGTTTTCTCCTGTATCCACTCTCCAGATACAAAAACAGCCCCAACCCTGATGGGCTGAGGCTGTTTTGTTTTTTGGTTGCGGGAGCTCGCAACCAGCTTAGCCTACTACTATTCGCAACAGATATCTCGGGATGGCGTTACGTCTCCTAACACATTGAATGTGTTGAGAGAGTTGTTTTCGCCGCCAGACCGGGTCCGGAAAGGACTCGCTATGGCTAAAACTCTAATCAATGTTCCATTTTCACTTCGATTGACCTTCGAAGAACGTGCAAACCTCGAACACCAGGCAGCTGGAATGCCGCTTGGGGCGTATATTCGCAAACAGGTCTTCGGCAAGGATGCAAAGCCGCGCAAGACACGTGGCAAACATCCGGTCAAAGACCATGTCGCCCTGGGCAGGGTTTTGGGTGCACTGGGCCAATCCCGTCTGTCGAGCAATCTCAATCAGCTCGCAAGAGCGGTGAACACTGGTTCCCTGCCGGTCACGCCAGATACGGAGCAATCACTCCAAGAAGCCTGCGACGCTGTTCACGAGATACGAGAAGAGCTCCTAAGGGCGCTCGGTGTTCAGTCAGCGGGTGCCGAATGATCCTCAAAGGGTCCATCAGAGGAAGTGCGCGTGAGTTGGCAAGTCACCTCTTGAAGGTGTCTGACAACGAACATGCCGAAGTCCACGAGGTTCGTGGCTTTGCCAGCGACGACCTGATTGATGCTCTGATTGAAGCCGAATGCTTGGCCAAGGGCACACGTTGCACCAAGCACCTGTTCTCCTTGAGCCTCAACCCACCAGCCAATGAGACGGTCTCCATTGAAGAATTCGAAGAGGCTGTTGATCGCATAGAGGCGGAACTCGGGCTTGAAGAGGTTCCAAGAGCCATTGTGTTCCATGAGAAGGACGGGAGACGGCACTGTCATGCGGTTTGGAACCGGATAGACAGTGAAGAGATGAAGGCCGTTCCAATGCCATTCTTCAAGAACCGACTAATGGATATCTCCAGAGATCTCTTTCTGGAGCGAGATTGGGATGTCCCCCAAGGCATTCTGGATCGATCTGCCAAGAACCCATTGAACTTTGACTTGAGCGAATGGCAGCAAGCGCAGCGCTCCAAACAAGACCCTCGCCTGATCAAGGCTGTCATGCGCGAGTGCTGGCAGGGTTCCGATTCCAAGGAAGCCTTTTGTGGAGCACTGGAAAACTACGGCTACCACCTTGCCCGTGGTGATCGCAGAGGGTTTGTGGCCGTAGATGTTCAAGGAGAAGTCTATTCCCTCTCCCGCACCACGGGCGTTAAAGCCAAAGAGCTCACTGGCAAGCTTGGGGCACCCAAGGATTTGCCAAGCGTTGAAGAGACCAAGGCACTGGTCAATGCCAGATGGACGGAGAAGCTTCAAAAACTCTCTGATGATCTGGACACCAAACACACCCGCCAAAACAAGCCAATCAATCAGAAGCTGGATCAGATCAAGCAGCGCCAGCAGCAAGAACGACATGCACTTAAAGAGAGCCAACAGAAGCGCTCGGACCAAGAAAACAGAATTCGGTCAGAACGACTACCGCGCGGGCTTGGTGGTATCTGGAGCCGCCTGTCTGGCAAATACGCCAAGATCAGACAACAGAATGAATATGAGGCTTGGGGAGCGCTCAAGCGGGACGAGGCGGAAAAGGACCGGCAGATCAACAAACACCTGGAAGAACGGTCCTCGCTTCAAAAGACCAAAAGACGGCTAAGACAGCAGCAGCTAGTCGAGCGTGTTGAATTACACCGAGAGATCGCTGGGCGGATGGAAGCCAAGAAGGAACTTCGTCAGGGGTTGGATATGGAGTTCAATGCGCGGTCACCTCAAAAGTCCCAGCAGAAAACCAACAAGAAGTCTCAACAATTCACGCGCAATCGTGGACTTTATCGTGGTGACGATGATTTGGAGCCGGAGCTCTAGATGGAATGCTCGGTTTCTAACGAGCTGTATGCCGTCTTACGACCTTCAATTCACTCGTTTGGTGGTCTGAGGCTCCATCTCCAATGCCGACATTCACCGCCGATGCAGTGAATGTACTGGTCGGGCGGAAAGTGTGAATTCGCTGCGCTGGAAACCAATGGTGGCAATGCGGACGAAGTGTGAGTTCTCCACGACTGCCCCAATGGCCGCTTGAGGAAAGTCACAAGCAACATTGTTAAAACCAACAAGTGAGCTCAAGAGCTCCCATATCTCGTCATTTGATCCCTGATCGCCCGAAAACCTTATTAGGAGACACCAGGCTTATTCGTCGATACATCTTGACATAGCACCTGTGGGTATCATATTAAATAGTACCCATAGGTACTATATGCCTATCGTGATATCGGCACTCGCAACGCCACAGGAGAGCAACATGGACTATTCGAAGACCATTACTATCGACGCAACACCCGACGCAGCGCATCAGGCACTGACGAAAGACATCAGCCTATGGTGGAGCGAAGAACTGGCTGTTCATGAAGGTTCTTTCACAATCGGATTTGGTGAAACCAAAAAGACCTTCAACACCATTCTGCCTGCCTCCATTGAGAGTGGTTTTGAGATTGCTTGGATTTGTACAGCGGCAAATCTGCTCCATCCCGATGTGGGCAATCCAGAAGAATGGGTTGGAACGCGAATTGTTTGGAATGTGAAACTTGACGGTGGCACTACGAACGTCACGTTGACCCATGTGGGGTTGAATGAGACCCTCCAATGTCACGACATCTGCGTGCGTGGTTGGGATCACTTCTTTTTGGATAGCTTTCAGGCTTACTTGACGACCGGGCAAGGCAACCCGTTTGGACCATCCCAAGCAGCATAGTCTGAGAGAGGAAAGCAATGCGGCAGTCCAGCCTTCAACTTTCGCAGCCACAGGCCGCATTTCAGGCGATTTCGGATCCAACGCGTCGGTCAATTTTGTCGATGCTTTCAGAAGAAGACATGACCATCGGTGAAATCGTGGATCAATTCAGCATCACGCGGGGGGCGATCAAAAAACACCTCGTAATGCTGGAAAAGGGAGGGCTGATTTCTGTCAAACAAAGAGGTCGCGAGCGGATCAACAGTTTGGAACCTCTGGGTCTCAAACAGGTTGATGACTGGCTCTCACATTTCCACCAGTTCTGGGACGAAAAGCTCGGCAAATTGCAGGAAGTTGTCGAAAAAGAAGAGCGTGCCAATACCAAAGCGAAACGCCCATGAGCGATACGATCACAAGGGTAGTCTTCATCAAAGCGTCAAGGGAAACGGTTTGGTCATATCTGGTCGACAAGGACAAGCTCGGTGAATGGTATCACCCTGCTGAGCGCGACTTGGCAATTGACAAGGACTATGCCCTTTTTGAAGAGAGCAGCGAAGATCATAAGCAAATAATTTGGGGGCGGGTCCTTGAAATGAACCGGCCCCAACTTTTGATCACAACGTTCAACATTGCGCCGTTCAACGGAATTGAAACGAAGCTGACTTGGGTTCTAAAGGAAGCTGCTGGCGGATCGCGTGTTTCGCTGACCCACGAGGGTATCGCCAAAGCATCTGGCGAAGCGGCCATGGAGATGTTGCTGTTTCTGAAAGTGGGATGGGACAATCATCTGGAAAAATTGCAACGAGCCATAGTCGAATAGACGGGGATATCTGTAGAGCGAACGTTCGCTGCATTGCGGAAGATTGACACTTTGGGCTCGTTCCTGACCTTCGCTGCAAATTGTTCGAAGGTCGGCAGTGGGCCGATATCGTCTGCCCGTCAAATCCAGGCATAGGTCCGCTCCCGGCCACATTCCGAACGTTCCTACCAATCAAGGACTTCGTACTCAGCCTCCAGTTTTTGCATCTAAGGCCTGCACTATGCTATAATGTATACATTAATTGAATTATACATTTATAGGATTTTACATTGTCATTTCATCATTCAGACGCGTTCAACGAGATAGCCGGGGTTCAGAAAGAACGTGCCCGGCAACAGGACCTTGAGGACTTCAACAACGAGTGCAGCGGCAATGAGACCGGGCGCATGCAACGGTTTCTAAGCCGGGATGCTTTTAAGGATGCCCGCGCAGCCAAAACAGGAAAATCCCGTTCGTCTGGGAAACTGTCTGCGCTCGATATTCTTCTTCTGAACGACCTCGCATATGCGCACATGCACCAGGCCGCGATTGAAAACAACCGCGCTGCGCAAGCCAAGGTCACGGAACTGCAGGACAGCATTGTCCGGGTAATGTCAAAGCTGAGCAAGAGGAGTGATGGGCTTCTAGATCAAGCCGTAACACTCCCGGATGGCCGTAATGCCTTCATGAGCAAGACCGGCCAAGCTTTCACCATCGACGGTGACTTGGTTGCTCCTGCGATCACTGAAGGGATCGACTGGTCAGGCAGACCTGAATATGAGGCTTATCTTTCTTTAGTAGAAGACAGCGCTGCGCTGGAAGAGCTGAACGCCAAGAGCGAAGGCCACAGCCTGCGACTTGGTGAGATTCTGAACACTCTTGAAGATGAAGACAATCCGGCGACTAAGAACAAAATTCAGTCATTGCAAATGGAACAAGAAGAAATTGTCACTCACCTGGATGGAATTGAAAGCCAAGTTCAAAAAATTGAATCCCGTTTTGACGCACAGTCCCATGACAATGAACAGACGTCATCCCAACCGCTGGTGGCTATGAAGCCCGAGATATAGATTCAGCGGTACTTGAATGGGCCACACTTCTTTTCCAGCACAGCCATAATCACCCCGACCGGATGAAAGTCAGGTGCCTTCTGCATGACTTCGTAGATGTACTGCTCACCGGCGCGCCGATCCGAAGTGAACCAAGCGCCTATGCAATCCGACTGTTTCTGGTCATTCTCCAGCGCAATCATATTCATCGACATCATGGAGATCTGAACGTAGGAGCTTTTGTTGTTCTCACTCCAGGTCAGGAACTCTTTTGACGTAAGTCCTGTTTCTGCATACCCGCGCATGCACAAAAGCACCGAAAACGCGATAAAGCTTGCAGCGCTCAAGCGATTTACAGCAAACATAAGGGAAGGATTTTGTTATAATTATTTTGGATTAGAAATATGGAATTAATGCAGCAAGAAAGACCGCGTTTATGCGGTTCTGATTTTCACCCCCCACCAGAAACACCCCTTCCTGGCACTCACACAAAAGGGTTCCCTTTTGTCCATGACAGGAGGCCGATATGAACTCCAATTGGCCACTCATAGAATGCACTGGTCGCAAGATCGGATATGCCCGTGTTTCCACGTTTGATCAAAAGCTCCGAATACAGCTGGACGCCCTAACCTCACTCCCCTGCGATAAGATCTATACGGACCATGGCGTATCCGGTGCGAAGTCCGCACGCCCCGGCCTGGACGACATGCTGAGGGAGCTCAGAGCCGGAGATACTGTCGTTGTTCTGAAGCTGGATCGCCTGGGCCGCTCAGTTCTGCATCTTTCAGACTTACTGGTCCGCTTTCAAAAAGAGGGCATTCATTTCTGCTCGATTGCCGAAGCGATCAATACGAGCACACCTGGTGGCAAGCTCGTCTACCATCTGTTTTCTGCCTTTGCAGAATTCCAGCGGGACATCATTATCGAAAACACTCTTGCTGGCATGGCAGCCGCAAGACGGCGCGGCAAACATATTGGCCGCCCCTACAGTCTTCGCCCGCAGCAAATCACCTGCGCTCATGCAGCTATCCATCAACGGGGTGAACCAAGGGAGAAGATTGCTGCGCAATATGGTGTCAATCCAGTGACCTTGGATCGCGCCTTCAAACGGATGGAGCTGGCATCATGAACAGAACCAAAGATCCAGTAGCTCAAATTGACAAGATGATCGATCTCATGGCTGAACTGATTGAGCTGGAAGATGCAGTTCGCCAAACCCGACTTCATTTGGAAGGCGTTGCTGACAGGCAGTTTGAGGCATGGGTTCGCGAGAGTGCTTCAGCGCAACGCTTGATGGTTTTGTCGTCGACATGATCGCCTCCCCTCACGTACAGCGATATATGAGGGTTTCACCGGCGATCACGGTTTCGGAGTAATCCACCGCCAGATCACGCGCGATCGCGTCATGATCGATATAGAACTGCAAGCTTTCGGGGATCTCACCGAACAAACCTTCTTCAACGAACTGTTCAGCCAGTTCCCGCATGCAAGGGAGATGGTGGATTTCGACATCGATACTGTCTGGGTCAGATAGAAAAGTCTCCAGCTGATAGCCGCCCTCGCCAACGGCAAGGATCAGCTTTGTTTTTTCAAAGTCTTCCAACTCATCAACGGCTTCAAAAAACTGTTTCAGATTGGCTTGATTGACACCGAAGGCCTTTGCCAGTGCGCAATCGATATCTTCGCCATCGATAAACTGAAGTTCAAATTCTTCAACTGGCTCACCGTAGTGATTTACCGCATTTGCGGCCTTGGTTTGATAGTCTTCAAAACTCTCGAAATAGAAACCGTCGGCTGAAATGTCGTAGGGCTGTGCAAATAGAATAGTCATCTTAAAAAATCCTCCAAATGAAAGTGGGTTGTTCATGCAACCCTGCTTCCGGCCGAGGATGGAGATGGGAGGGGACAAGGAAAATCGATGCGCGTTGGTGCGGGCGCAAGGCACTGAGCCACGGTTCGCGTGTCTATTTTCCTTGTGGGGAGAAAGAGGCAAAGTCTCTTGGCTTTCCCTAACTGGAGAAAAGCGCTGCGATGCAGCTCAACTTTCGATCGTCAGGGATGGTCACCCGAATGGGACGAAACCATTTGTGGGTTCGGTGAAGCTCGGCAAGGTACGTGCCCAGCGCAATACAGCCCGCCCGGACGCAAAGATCAAAGCAGGCATTAACCGGCCACTGAAGCGGCCATTTACCAGGCCAATAACACGTGACAAAACTCATAATTATATGTATTATATAATATATTTTAATCAGAAACACGGTCAATAAAGCGGCCAAAACGAGATTATGACTACTATAAGAGATGACGGCGAAACGATAGCTCTGTTCGAGCCCTTGATGATCAGCGAGGGGTCAAAACACAGATCGACGCTCAATGACTTGGCACTCGACCTGGCGACGCGTAGCGCTGCGTTTCGCAGCAGCCTTCCTGCATCAACCGCATCAGCCCTTGCCGATCTCATTCGCTCCATGAATTGCTATTACAGCAACCTGATTGAAGGTCATAACACCCACCCTGTTGATATTGAGAAAGCGCTTTTGGGTGACTACAGCACTGATCCGGAAAAACGGGATCTACAGCTTGAGGCCAAAGCCCACATAGAAGTTCAAAAATGGATTGATGGTGACGGTCTGACAGAGCAGCCAACGTCACCAGCAAGTTTGCTGGAAATCCATAGGCGGTTTTGTGAATTGCTACCCGAAGATCTTCTTTATGTCGAAAACCCGGATACGGGTGAGCGGCTACCGGTTGTTCCGGGTGAACTGCGTGAAAGTGATGTTGTGGTCGGTCGGCATGTTGCGATCAGTCCGGGTGCGGTGCCGCGTTTTCTGGATAGGCTTGATGAAGCTTACCTTCGGTCGGGCCGGATCGACTCCATCTTGGCCGCCGCATGCGCGCACCATCGTTTGTTATGGGTGCACCCGTTCCTGGACGGCAATGGCAGGGTCGCACGTTTGATGTCTTACGCGATGCTGCGCCAGTCGCTCAACACGGGTGGGCTTTGGTCGATTGCGCGTGGTCTGGCAAGAAACGAAGCCGCATACAAAAGACACTTGCAGGCTTGTGACGAACCACGGCGTGGCGACCGGGATGGCAGGGGTAATCTCAGTGAGAGCGCTCTGATCGCCTTCACAGAGTTCTTTCTGACAATCTGTATAGATCAGGTGAACTTCATGGAAGGCTTGATGAAGCCGGACCGGTTGCGTGACCGGATCATGATCTGGGCGGAGGAGGAAATCCGAGCGGGTACTTTGCCGGCAAAATCCGATGTGGTTTTGAAGGCTGTCCTTTTCCGAGGTGAGTTGGGCAGAAGTGAAGTCGTCGAATTATTGGGAAGGAGCGAGCGTACAGCGCGGCGTGTTACGTCGGCACTCATAGATTCTGGAGCTCTAAAGTCGACAAGCAGCCGGGCACCGCTAGTACTGGCGTTTCCTGCAAAACTGGCGGGACGTTGGATGTCGGGACTGTTTCCAGACGAATAAAGAGATTCTGTACAGAACAGCCAAAGCCCCACCATCTCCGAGATCAATTCAACTCTCCTATATGGCAAAGTCTGCTTTGCGTCTCCTATGACTGTAGTAGAGCATGCGCCTGAAAGCGGAACTAGCTAGCAGCATGGTTTCCGCTGCAATGCGGAACCATTACTACCGTTCAAATGCTCGCCGCCTCATACTAAAAACGAACGTCCGCGAACGTGGCGGCGCTCGACATAAATACTGAAAACCAGAAGGACCAATCGTGGAACGCTAGACCTACCGAAGTACCTGCCTGTTCAGGCTTAAGGAACACCAGCTAGCCGCTCGGGTTGACCTCCGTGCTTCGATGCCAACTCGTCGGCTATCGTTCTGCGAACGGTGGTCGGGCAACGCTATTGAACGAGTAATCAGAGGATCCAAGCAATAAACCGAGGCGATGCGAGATTGATAAACATTTGTTTTGACCCCGCCCAAATGCAACCATAGATTTATATACTTGACAACTCGATATTCAGAGGTGAATGGTGCGTGTAACTCGAATTGTAATCCAGAATTTTCGTACGTTCGCGTCACTCGACGTGAATGTTGCTGATGATCTGTGCTGCATCATCGGAGAGAATAATACTGGCAAGACCGCGATCCTTCGGGCAATCCAAATCTGTCTAGACAATATGCTACCGTCGAATCTGCGGACTCTCATGCGGGAGGACATCCACTCCGCGATCGATATCGCTGAGCCAAGTCAGGTTCTAATAGGAATTGAACTGACTGGTTTCGAGGGACGGGTGAACGAAGAGGCGCTGGTTAGTACCTGGAAAACCGCTGCGGATCGCGCGCGAATATTCTACCGCTTCCGTCCGCGGCCAGCTGTCCGGGAGCAGCTTGCAAGTGACGATATAGCGCCCGGGACGCTAACCCTTGAGGACTATCAATGGGAAATCCGCGGCGGCGGCGACCCTGCGATCGATCTCACGGACATTGCATGGGACGACGACGGGATTGGCGAGTCCGTGCGCTTCGCCGATCTGCAATCTTATCTTCTCGCTCATCTGCCTGCGCTCCGCGATGTTGAGAACGACCTGCGCAATCCCCGACAATCACCACTCATCCGCTTAATCGAGGCGTTCGAAATCGATGCAACCGAGCAGGATGCCCTGATTGCCGTCCTCGATCAGGCTAATCAGGAGATCGCGAATTCAGCGACTATCGCCGAGATAGCAAGGGCAATAGACGCAAAGTTCAAAGAAGTTTCTGGCCCAGCGTTCGAGATGGATGCCGCGCTCGGCCTGTCCGCCGCGACTTTCCGCGCGATCATCCGTAATCTGAAAATCATTCTGTCGGACCTATCACTCACCTCGTTCGAACCGGGCCGCAACGGTCTTGGCATGAACAACATCCTCTACATTGCGATCCTGATGGAATATCTACAGCGACGGATTGCACTCGACCGCTCGGCCGGACAGTTGATCCTAATCGAGGAACCTGAAGCGCATCTCCATCCCCAGCTGCAATTCTCACTGATCGCGGCACTGCGCGCGATCGGTGTGCAAACCATCCTGACCAGTCATAGCACTCAGGTGACCTCGCAGATTCCGCTAAGCAGTATTGTATCGCTCACCAAGCGCGAGGACGCGACTATTGCCGCCGGCAATCTCGCGCTCAATGCTGCTCTGACCGCGCCAGAGACTGCCGATCTCGAACGCTATCTTGACGCGACCAAGAGTGCATTGCTCTATGCTCGCAAGGTCATGCTGGTAGAAGGGCCTGCCGAGATGTTCCTAATCCCGGCACTGATCGAGCAGGTCTACGGCGTGAAGCTCGAGCGGCTAGGAATCTCAGTTATTGCGATTCATGGTGTCCATTTTGACGTCTACCGGAGGCAAATCTCCAAGTCCTGCGAGCGGGTTCAGGGCGGCGCGATAGCCTCCTGATCTATGGGTGCAGGGAGAGTGACATCTCCCGCGCGCGGTCCATCAACAAGATGATGGCGGCATCCAAATCGCGAAAGGTTGGTCTCAATGAAATTGCCATGGGGGTCTTGGGGGAGCTTGGAGGCTCCTTCCCAAGTGGTGGTGCAGCGGCCAAACGCCTGCGAGAGATTGAACGGTGATACGTTCTGCTGGCTCTGGAATGGGTGCAATGCCCAGGAAGAGCCAATGGCCGGGGGGATGCAACGGGGACGCGCAGCGGGTCCCCTTGCCAAGATGGTTTGTACTACAAACCACATCTTGCCTTCAGCGTTATCGCTTAGGAAACGCACGCCTTGCGGAGTTTCTGAAACTCCTGCCTGTGAATTTTATCACAAGCCAGCGCAAGTATTTGCGCTTTCGACACGGAAGTGACGGACAAGCGTCGATTGCCCGCCGGGGCCAGCATTTTCCCCTGACCTGCCCCATCTTAGTAGTCCGATTAGATCCTTTCTCACATAAATTTAGGCATGACCAATTGTGGAAGCGCTGTTGAAATCTGACTAAAGGCGATAACCAGGCCGAGAATTATCAACATCGGGACAAGTATGATTGCTACGTCCTTCAGTACGTCTTTCACGTTCAAGCCACCAATTGCGGAAGCTATCAAAAGGCAAAGACCGTATGCCTCGATGATGGCTGTTGCAGCCCGCACAAATCAAATCATATTTGCTGTAGACGCCTTACGAGATGAATTGAGCGCAAAAGGGTTTCCGCAACTCACCGAGTTGCAGGGCGTTCATACAATTCAAACTGGTCTAGCACTGCGTGATAGTCTGTTGGATTTTCAGCCCATTCAACACTTCATTTCGCTTACTGAAGGAGCAGTTCGCCGCATTGTAGAGCGCTAGCCTTTCCCTATTGATCTCTCATGCGCCTCAATTCGAATTTACGGCGTCGCTTAAGAATAATCCTCATAACAACCAGTTATTGCCACTTCTTGTTGCGCCGGAAGAAGGACCATATTTGACCATCGCACGCTCAAATATCTGAAAAATTGGAGGAATACACCCTCGATCTAATGTTAATGATTTCTTCAAATAAGTAATAATATTGTTAGTTACACATTTAACAAACTAGGTAACAATACCATGCGACGTCTCATTCGGTTGTTCGAGGATATGAAGTTTGGCTTCAAGCTTGGAGGCGGGCTAGCCGCTATCTTGTTGATGACAATTTCGGTCGGTGCAGTGGGGTTGATTGCTGCAACTGCGCTTGGAAATAGAATCTCTGCTACAGAAAAGTCTTCGCAGATACTTGCAAATTTGCAGGATGTCTTGTCTGCTCAGGATGCCTATCTTGCGTCTAGATCTGCCGAGGACGCAGATAGGACCCTTCAAGAAATCTCCCTACTTTCCGAGAACCTTGAGAGCGTGAAGGAGAAAGCAGGGTCTGGCGAACAAATACAGACAAGCAAGGTGGAAGACTACCGTCATTCTTTCCTTCAAATCAGCCAGGCAGTTGCTCGCGAAGACACAGAGATTGCAAACATTGTTGGCGTTTCTCGCGATCTGAACAGCATCTCAGAAGAAATTGGTGCAGCGTCGGCGGAGGAGAAAGGGCGTTCAACTCTTATTTTGCAAAGCGCTCGTCTTAAAATGGAAAAAGCCCGGGAAGCGAATGAACTCACATCAGAAATCAAATCGGGCCTTGAGGGTATTGATGCGTCGTTAAACGAAGTTTACGCGGATATATCAAAACAGCTCACGCTCAAAGCTAGCGCAGAGAAAGTTCTCAAACAGGCAAAAAAACTAAAGTACAAAAGCCTGGATGGCGTCAGCCCTAAGAAACTCGCAAAGCTCTATAGCCAAGCAAAAGCGATTGGAAAATTCGCCCAAGCGAACGATGGCACTAGAACAGACCTCTCTTCCCTCAAGAACCTACTGATAAACTTGAGGCAGGATATCGCAAATCTTGAGAAACTTGTTGGGTCCAGTGTTGAAACAGCTCAAGACACGATTGAAAGCGCCCAGAGCCACTTCATTGTTGTCTCACAACTTTCAGACGCAGCCGCACGACTTAGCAATCTCTCAATAGATTCGAAGGCAAACGCATTCTATTTCGTAATGGGCGAGGAGGCGCAAGCTCGTTCGAACACTGAAGCACTCATTGTAGAGCTCCGCACGACAGTCGCGAGTTTGCTTGAACAGTCCGGTTCTGTCGGCCTTGTGGAACTAGACGATGTTGCTCTGAATAGCGCAATTGACAGTTTCCAAGCATCATTTGAAGGCCTAGTTGCTAGCCGTGCTTCGTTCAAGGAGAAAAAGCAGGCGCTTCTAGTTACTACGAATGCCATTAAGGGCACGGTTTTGGACAATGCAAGAACCGAGGCAATGGCAGCAGAGAGCGCAAAATCGTTAACCGACGTTGTAATTTACGCAACAATTCTTGTTGCTGTAATTTTTGGGGTGCTGATTGCTATATTACTGACACAGGTTGTCACCAAAGCCATTCGAAAACTAACCGTTGTTATGTCTCAATTAGCAGACGGCGACATTTCAGTTGAAATTCCCTATCACGGTCGTCGTGATGAGGCAGGCGATATGGCCAACACTCTTAGAGTCTTTAAGGAAAACGCTGAGGAAAAGCAGCGACTGCAAGCACAACATGAAGCCGAAGAACAGTCTCGATTTGCCAGACAACAAGAAATGGAAAAGCTCATCGAGACCTTCAAACCTTCTGCTTTAGCTGTGCTTGAATCAGTAGAAAGAACCGCTGGAACGCTCGATAACACTGCGCACTCCTTGACGTCTGTGGCTAACGACAGTTCGACACGAGCTGAAAAGACACTCGGCATGACGGAAGACACAACACAAAGCGTACAATCTGTGGCAAGCGCTTCGGAAGAACTCGCAGCTTCAATCGGGGAGATTAGCAGGCAGGTCACACGTACATCGGATATCGTTCAATTAGCGAACGAGGGAACGATAAAGACCAATCAAAAAGTCGAAGAACTTGCAGCAATTGCGACGAGGATAGGACAAGTCGTCCGGTTGATTCAAGACATCGCTGAACAAACAAATCTTCTTGCCTTAAATGCAACAATCGAAGCAGCCCGCGCAGGCGAAGCTGGCAAAGGATTTGCTGTGGTTGCAGCTGAAGTCAAGGGACTTGCAAACCAGACCGCAACGGCAACTGAAGAAATCAGTGAGCAAATTACGTCAATTCAGGATGCGACGTCTGAATCAGTCATGGCAATTGAAGAGATAACAAAAATAATGGAAGAAATTGAATCTCATACAACTGCAATAGCATCTGCAGTCACGGAACAGACGTCCGCAACAGAAGAAATCTCAAAGAGCGTTTCGACAGCAGCGCATTCCACCAATCATGTTTTGGTCGACGTTAGAGAACTTTCTGGAGCGGTTGAAAAGACGAACTGCTCAGCTGGCGAGGTTCTCTCTGCTTCAACGCTTTTGAGCAATGACACGAGCCGATTGCGCAAGGAAGTCGGCGAATTTTTGGACGGTGTTGCTGCACTATAAATCGTCGTCTTAGCGCTCACTCTTCGCCCCGTGTTCCGGATCGTAAGTTTCGGTGCGGGGCAAATTTTGTCGGCGAGGAAATCCTCGCAAGAATTCGAATTGGTTTTAACAAGCTCTCGCACGTCCTACTATGCCTTTGCTTTAGCTCACTTTTTGGCTCAATGTGGAGCATACAAACGGGTTGCCGTTGGTTCTAACAGATGGGAAGGAACTTTGGTTTTGTTAACCATTAATCAATTAAGTAATAATATTATTACTTATAGCGAGATTGAGCGTTACCTAACTCCTGACACCTACAGCGACTGCTCAGACCCTGGGTAGGGTGTTTGATCAAAGTGCCTCTCAATTGAGCCCATTGCTGCAAAAAACTTGCAATGGTTCTCCCAGAGCTGAACAAATGTTTGGCCCACTATGCCCTCTCTGGTCCCCGCAAATTCCAGAGAGGGCTTTTTCAGCTAACCTTTGAATGAAAAAAGATGTCTTCTGCTAGGGTTATTCGAATCGAGAAGGTTGGCGCCGTTTGAAATCAGAACAGGACATTGGGCCTGCCCTACGCATAAAGCAGCTCAACTATTGTACGTCGTTCGTAATTTTCAATGAAAGGTTACTTAGCTTTCAGGTATCCCAACACCATCTCCAAAATTAGCTGTTTGCGCTCTTCAAGGGCGTTTGGAGCCATGTGATCGTAGCCATAAATCACAGTGTTGGTAAACCTGTTGTTCAAATAGTAGAAACCCAACCCAGCGATCGAGTGATTTAGCTGGACGACATCTACATTCTTTCTGAAAATGCCTTCGTCTGCGCCCTTCTTCAAAATTCGTTCTATGGTTCTATAGAGCTGACCAGTCTCTTTCTTAACCAGCGACGACTTTTGAAGATATCTTGCTTTCATAAGGTTTTCTTGGTTTATCAATGCGAGAAAATGAGGGTGTTCAACAAAATACTTCCAAGTTGCTTCGATGAACTGCGATATTGCTGCAACGGGGTCGAACTCGGATAGTGAAAGCTCCTCTTCCATTTGGCGTATGCCGTGATAGGCATTCTCCAATACAGCAATGTATAGTGCCTCTTTCGAACCAAAATAATGGTAGATCATTTTCTTATTGAGACCCGCTTGTTCCGCGATGTCATCAACCTTGGCTGCGCTCAAACCATTTTCAGCAAAAACAACTTCAGCAACGGCAATCAGATCCTTGGTCGCAGCTTCTGCATTTCGGATCTGTTTCTTCGATCGCTTCCGCGCTTGAATGGTTTTGTTGGGAGAAGCAATCTTTTGCTGGGGCATTTTGGCTCTTTGATCGTGCTGACTTCACCAGAGATTAAATCCGTACTCGCGTTGAAATCATAAACTACGGGAACTCAGGCGAAGTTAACTGTATGATTCCGTCCCCTCAAGAAGCGAACATGTGGTCGACACTAATATCGACTAACTTTTTATCTCGGAGTCTCTGCCATAGATCGACGGGGATGACACTTTGGGCGCTCAAAACACATTGCTCGAGTTGTGCTTCACTACTGGCTCCAAGAACCGCACAGGCAACTGCTGGGTGTCGCTGCACAAATTGAAGCGCGACATTTGCCAGCGGAACTTCAAACTCGTTGCATATCTTTTGAATCGCAAGCGCTTGACTTTGTTTTGACTGTCCGCCAGCGCGCGCTTGCAGAAACCGCCTTGAATCACCCCCCGTGGCAAGGAGTCCTCCATGGAACACACCTCCGATTATCAAAGAGACATTCCTTTCAACGCAGCGCTCCAGGAACGGTTCTATAGACCTGGAACCGAGTAAAGACAACTCTCGGGCTATGAGGAAACAATCAACCTGCGCCAAATCAAGCAATCTATCGCAAACTTGCCATTCATTTACGCCAAGTCCGATAGCTTTTACCAATCCACTTCGCTTTAAATCAGAGAGAGCATTTAGTGCTCCATTTATTGCTTCAGCGAAAGCGATGGCCTGTCGTGTACCGTGAGTGTAGTAGTCGCAATCATGAATTAAAGCGATGTCGATGTAGTTTGTTCCGAGCCGCTGTAGGCTGTCCTCAATCGAGCGAATTGTTCCTTGATACGAATAGTCAAAAACAATTTCGAAAGGCAAGGGATCAACATGATCTGGCAGGGACACCGAAGATTCGTTTTGGGGCACTAGCCGTCTGCCAACCTTCGTCGAAAGCACTATTTCGGATCGATCGACCCGACGTAGAAAGTTGGCTACCCGCTGCTCAGCCAATCCCTGACCATACATTGGCGCTGTATCAATGAAATTGATACCTAATTGTGAGGACAGTGAAAGAAGGTCTTGTGACGTTTGTTCTGTCACCGCTTTGAAGCGATTGCCCAGTGGGGCAGTCCCAAAACCAATCTCTGAAAGAAAAAGTTCTGTATCGGCCAATGGACTTTTTTGGGGAGGCTTATGAGCAAATTCGCGTCTCATCTCACACCCGCATCAACAAAAGATTGTCGCCTTCTTGGATGGTGTCACCCTTGCAGTCCTTGAGGTTGAACCCCAAACCAACGATTCCACGATCACCTTTTGACGTTAGCCGCTTGCTACGAATTTCGACACGGGCCTGAATGGTAGTGCCGATGTAAATTGGCTTTCTGAAAGACCAGCTGTTCCACCCAAGCGAGGCAATTGCAGCCAACTGTGTAGAAGCCCGGTTTTTCAAACCATCTGCCAAGACAAGTCCGAGCAGCCCGTGAGCCACTCTTCCCTCAAACCCATCGTCCCTAGCAAATTGGTCGTCCATATGAATATCGAAAAAATCACCGGATAGACCAGCAAATTGAACAATATGGGACTCTGTAATGACCATTCGGCCAGTTTCAAACCAGTTTCCGACGGTTATGTCCTCATAGTGATATCTCCCTGCCGGGAGGTGTTTATTGTCTGTCATGTAGGTCTCATGTTGAATATAACTCACTGGTGAGTTAGTATCGTTTTATTCGTTCCGGGTTGTCAATCCCGCAAATTAACGACCTACTGAAGAGCCAAGGATGAAAAATGAAAACGAATAATGCGCACATCACAAGCGTGGGTGTCTTCGACTTTATTGTAGTCGGTGGTGGAGCTGCTGGGTGTGTCTTGGCCGCCCGCCTTTCTGAAAACCCGAATTGGAAGGTCCTTTTGCTCGAGGCGGGACCCCGTGATTGGAATCCCTTTATTCACATGCCAGGCGGGTTTTACAAGGTCGCACGCGGAGCACTCACTTGGGGATTTGAAACGACACCGCAGACCAGCTGCAACAATAGAAGAATCTCGTTGGCACAAGGCCGCGTCTTAGGTGGTGGAAGCTCAATAAATGCCCAAGTTTACATCAGGGGTCATGCCTCAGACTACGACCGATGGGAAACTGAGCATGGCTGCACAACTTGGGCCTACGAAAATGTAATTGAGTACTTCAAAAAATCTGAACGAAACGACACTTTCAGCGATACATTTCATGGTACAACTGGTGAACTTGGCGTCTCTTCGGGCAATCCAATTCAAATATCAAAAAGGTTCGTGCAAGCCTGCCAAGAGGCCGGGCTAACATTTAATCCTGACTTCAACGGGGTCGAACAAATTGGAGCCGGTTTTTATCAAACTACCACTTGGAATGGGGTTCGCAGCTCCACTGCGCGTGCCTTCTTGAAAGGCGCCCGCTCACGTGACAACTTGACGATAAAAACAAATGCCATTTGCCATGAAATTCAGATTTTTGAAGGAAAAGCTCAATCAGTTCAGTATGAGCAGAATGGGCGGATGTATCAGGCCGACACAACCAAGGAAATACTTGTATGTGCAGGTGCGCTCAACAGCCCCAAACTGCTAATGCTTTCTGGTATCGGACCGGGTGAACATCTTCGGAGCCTAGACATCAAAGTTAAGATAGCGAACAACTTGGTAGGGCAAAACTTGCAGGACCATGTCAATGTAGATGTTGTCTATCAGCTCAAGACAGATGCGAGCTATGACAAGTATAAAAAACTGAAATACAAAATGCTCGCAGGTCTACAATATCTGCTGTTTAGGCAAGGCCCTGCAGCATCAAACATTGTTGAAGCAGGCGCATTTTGGGCTTCAGACAACTCAGGATCTGTTCCTGACGTTCAGATCCATTTTTTGGCTGGTGCAGGGGTTGAAGAAGGGATTGGCAACGTGAACGTCGGAGCTGGCGTTACGATGAATTGTTACTATCTCCGCCCAAAAAGCAGAGGCAGCGTGAGACTTGGTTCCGCTAATCCATCTGACCCGATTCTTGTTGATCCGGCTTTTTTCCAAGAGCCGAAAGATCTTTCTGCGACCTGCCGCGGTGTCGAATTGATGACAAATGTCATGAGTCAAAATTCTTTGGCTTCTGAAGTAGAAGGTATGGTTTCAACACTCGGAGATGCAGACAATCAATCTGACCTCGAAGACTATTGCAGGAGCAATGGTAGAACTGGGTATCACCCTGTCGGCACTTGCAAAATGGGCACTAGTGCAACGAACTCAGTTGTTGACCCTGAACTTAGGGTTCACGGCATTGAACGATTGAGAGTGTGCGACAGTTCCATCATGCCGTCTCTCGTAAGCGGAAATACCAACGCTCCGACGATAATGATAGCCGAAAAAGCGGCTGATGTGATCAGAACTTACTGGAACTAGGCCCGCCTTCAATTGGGCCTAGCAAGCACTCAAAAACCGGTTGACGCAGGTTTCCAACACTGTGCTAGGGTCCTGCCGCCACCAATTGTTTGCAGAGAAGATTTCTACTTCCTCAAAACCCGAAAACCCGTGCGAATATAAGATTTTTCTAATTTTCGGGAGATCGGCGACTCCGTCGCCCATCATTCCGCGATCAAGTAATAAATCTTGCGTGTTTGGTAGCCAATCGCACAGGTGCAGGGCTTCAATTTTTCCTGGTTCGATTTCTGAAACGCTACGCTCCAGATCTTGGTCCCACCAGATGTGATAAACATCCAACGCAATAGACATTGCTGGATGGTTTATCTTTTTCATAAGCGATATGGCATCCTTTGTGGTTACGACACATGATCGGCTTCCCGCGTACATTGGGTGCAGCGGTTCCAAAGCTAGTCGTACTCCCACTTGAGAAGCAGCCTCCGCGCCTGAGGCAAGTAACTCTGCTAGAACACCAAAGGAATGCTCCATACCTTTGGTGCCTGGGACTATGCCTCCTACGCAGACAGTTAGAGCCGGCGCCCCGAGTTCCGCCGCGTCTTCCAATGAATGGCGAAGTTCCAAATTGGTTTTTGTGGGACTGGACGCCAAGGGTCCAATCAAAAACGGCGACCGACAAAGCCCTGAAATTTTCAACCCCGCCGATTTCGCTCTGTCGGCAACCAAATTAGGCCCAGTTTTCAGGTCATTTCTCCAGAATGTTATTGCAGAAAATCCCTTCTCAGCGCAAATGTCGATAAGCTTTTCAATCGGCCAATCGTGAAGGGTTTCTTCCTGGTTGTTTCCAACCGTCGCTGTGTTGAAAGACAAACGATCGAGGCACCGCTCTGGTGAGTGGTCTAAAGGTAAACTAATCATATCTTCGCCAGATCAAAACCTATGGATGTGCATGCCGCCGTCAACAAACACGGTCTGGCCTGTGCAATAAGGAAACTGGCCACCAGCGAGCACCGCTACAACTTCCGCCACCTCACTAGCATCGCCCATTCTTGGAAAGAGGGTGAGCCCCCGTTTTATCCGCTGTTGATACTCTGAGTTCACAGCTGACGTCATAGGCGTTTCGATAATTCCAGGGCGAACGTCGTAAGTGGATATCCCTTCCTCGCCAAGACGGACCGCAAATAGCTTTGAAATCATCGCAGTCCCGGCCTTCGAAATGCAATACTCTCCTCTGGACACAGAAGCTATTTCCGAATTCACCGAAGAAATGTTCAATACCGAATAATGATGATCCGGACGCCTGTTGCCTTCCAGCACTTTTTTGGCCCAGAGCTGTGTCAGAAAGAACGCACCACGTGTGTTGACCGATTGACACCTATCGTAACTTTCGGCTGACACATCGAGCAGATCACCACGGGACAGCACAGAAACGCCTGCGTTGTTAACCAGAGTTGTTGGTACTCCAAACCGACTTTCCGCTGCTCCAAGTATTTTCTCATGGCTATCCAAATCCGAGATGTCGGCTATGTGGACTAGTGCGGAGCAACCGTTTGATTCAACAACGTCAGCGACTTCACGGATTTCTGAGTTTTCTTCATTCGAATTCAAGACAAGGTCAAAACCATGTTCCGACATCGCAATAGCGATGGCTTTACCAATTCCACGGCCAGCCCCAGTGATGATTGCTGTTTTAGCCATTCTTGAAGTCCTTCCGAGCGGTTGTTTACCGCATACATCAATTGTAACTCACTGTAGAGTTACTTAGCGCATTCGATTTGTCAATTGGTAGAAATTGCCGTTGTGGTTTTTTGAGGTTCTGCCAATATTTCGTCAGACCACCCCCGTCAAAAGGTGGGCTAGGCCAGCGAATTAGACCCAGCTTTTGCGATCCCCAAGATCCACGATGGCCGATTTTGTTTCGGTATATTCAATCGCACCAACAAGGCCGGTTTCCCGACCCAGCCCAGACTGCTTATAACCGCCAATTGGCATTTCTGGACCGCCGGTAATTGTCGTGTTGACCCAAACACGACCAGCTTTGATTTTCCGCATGAATTTGAACCCTGTGTCTAGGCCTTGCGTCCAAACAGTTGCAGACAATCCAAATTCAGTTGCGTTCGCAAGGTGGATAGCCTCATCTTCGCTCTCAAATGTGAACACCGAGAGCACTGGCCCAAAAATCTCTTCTTTTGCAATCCACATATCTTCTTCTACGTTGCAAAAGACCGTGGGTTCAACAAAATGCCCTAACTCGGAACCTGTTCTGTTTCCTCCGTGCACTAATTTGCCACCTTGATTTGAGCCCGAAGCGATGAGATCCAGTATTCGGTTCATCTGCTGCGAGTTTACGATTGGCCCCATGTGAACACCAGGCTCGAATGGATCACCTACGCGCACGTTTTTTAACAATGCGACAATCTTCTCTATCAATGCGTCTTTGATACTCTCATGGACGATCAATCGACTTCCCGACACACAACACTGGCCAGCATTGAAACAAATACCGTAGACGATACCATCTGCAGCTTTATCCAAATCAGCATCTGGCAGCACGACAACGGGATTCTTCCCACCTAACTCCAGACTTAGTTTTTTGATGTTTTTGGCAGCTGCCTTCATTGCGATTTGGCCAACACGTGTCGAGCCGGTGAAGGACACCATGTCGACGTCTTCATGCTCCAGCAGAGTTGACCCAACAGGATCTCCGAAGCCCGTAACGACGTTCAAAACTCCGTTTGGCATGCCAAGATCATTGAGAATCTCAGCCATCGTAATTGTTGTTGTGGACGTGAATTCACTCGGCTTAACAACGACGCTGTTTCCTGACGCCAAAATGAATGGCAGTCGCTCAGACAAGATAAAAAGAGGGAAGTTCCAGGGCGTTATCAACCCCACAACCCCTACAGGCTCGCGAAGCACGAACCCCAAACTGCCGTCCCCGAAATTGTCAAATGTTTCACCGTGTATTGTTTGTGCTTGGCCTGCCGCGTAGTTCCACAATTCCACAGAGCCATCGACCTCATTGAGTGACTGCTGATATGGCTTACCAGTCTCCAATGTCTCCCAATATGCGAGTTCTTCCCGCCTATCTGCGATTTTGCTAGCGGCTTTGCGAAGAAGCTCTGCTCGATCGGCAGCGGGGACTTTCGACCAAGCCCCCTTTTCAAAGGAAGAACGTGCTGCAGTGATTGCGTTTTCAACGTGATCACTACGACCAATTTGGATCGTTGAAACTGGAACACCATGGGCTGGGCTATCTCTTACAAAACGATCGCCGTCGTCAGAAACCCAACTGCCGTCGATGAATTGTTTGTTGTGCAACACCTCAGTCGGCACGCCTTTCACCCAGTAATTCACACCACTTCCTCCATAGACACGACCAAAACCCAAATGTGTTGCGTTTTTCGCGGAATTTAATTATACAATATTGTTACTTATAGTCTTGAGCGCGCGATTTCAACTTAAAAAGCCCGCTCAAGCCAAAGCGATCCAAAGAAAAGGCCGAAAAATGTCAGCGCGATTTGTCGACGACGCACAACTGATTGAAGAGATTTCTAAACTTAGTGACGGTGCAGTCGTAGCAACCACCGGCTCAGGTGGCGGATTGCTCGAACCCGACGAAGTACTAGGCGCCTTTGAGGCTGCCTTTCTTTCAGGTAGGTCACCGACAAAACTGACGCTCGTTCACGCACTGGGCTTAGGCAACAAAAAAAATTCAGGTACAAATCATTTCGCGCATGAAGGAATGACGCGTCGTGTCATAGGCGGACATTGGACATGGTCCCCGGCGATGCTTGAGTTGGCCAAAGAGAACAAGATTGAAGCATATTCGCTCCCGAGCGGCGTTATTGTCCATCTTATGAGAGAGATTGGAGCGAAGCGTCCTGGTCTAATAACAAAGGTTGGACTTGGAACCTTTGTCGATCCAATTTTCGATGGCGGAAAGTGCAACGAGAGCGCCCAAGAAGATTTGGTTGAAAGAATCGAGATCGGAACCGAAACCTACCTTCGATATCTCCCCTTTGGCGTAGATGCTGGAATAGTTCGCGGAACTTATGCGGATGAATTTGGAAACATCTATGCAACGGAAGAGGCTGCAGATCTCGACATTTACAACATTGCCTTGGCCGCAAGAAATTCTGGCGGAAAAGTATTTGCACAAGTCAGGGAACATCGGAGCAATAGCGACTTTCACGCTCGACAAGTTGCCATACCTGGCAACTTGATAGACTTCGTTCACGTAGTGCCAGACCAGCCACAAACTTATCGCGGCGCATATGACTTAAGTCTTGCTGGAATCGATCATATGGAAGCTCATCCTCAATCGCAGCTCAATAAGGACATAGCTCGGCATATTATCGCCAACAGAGCCGCACTTGAGATGCGTAAGGACGCAATTGTCAATTTTGGATTTGGTGTTTCCGCCGACGTTGCGGGCGTAGCGAATGCTAAATTTCCCAAACTGAACTATTGGTCAACAATCGAACAAGGCATCCACAATGGGTCGCTCATGGAGGGCGATTTATTTGGTATTGCCAGAAACCCAATGGCAATTGTTTCATCGTCTGACCAATTTGACTTCTATTCTGGTGGCGGCCTTGATCAAACTTTTCTGGGAATGGCTGAATTTGATGCTCAAGGCAATGTCAATGTATCGCATATAGGTTCTGTCACGAGCGGCCCAGGTGGCTTTATCGACATTTCTCAAGGTGCAAAGTCAGTTGTTTTTTGCGGAACACTTACTGCCAAAGGCATGTGTCTTGATTACCAGAACGGCCGAGTAACAGTGGAGCGCGAAGGCCTGATCAAAAAGGCTGTGAATGAAGTCGCAGGCATCACTTTCAGTGGACGAGAAGCATTGGCGCGTGGGCAAGATGTCACATACGTAACCGAACGTGCCGTGTTCAAGTTACAGCAAGATGGTCTGGTACTGACAGAAATTGCGCCTGGGCTGGACCTTCAAAGAGATATCTTGCAGCAAATGGATTTTACACCGGCTTTTGCTGATCTCTCGACCATGCCCAAGTCGGTGTTTGAAGATCTACATCGCCCGGAAATAGCTGCTGCATGTTGAACAATAAGAGCATCGTGAGACATGGCAGAATTTACGCATCAAGATAGCCGACCAGCCTTTCTGTTAGAGGTGTTCACCAAGTGCTTGGAACAGCTGCATCCGAACAAGAATTTGGAGGCGCACCTTCCTGACAAACCAGTTGGAAGAACATTTGTTGTGGGCGCAGGCAAAGCTGCCGCATCAATGGCGTTAGCTTTTGAGGAATCTTGGCAGTGGGACTACAAAGGAATTGTTGTCACGCGATATGGGTACTCAGTTCCAACCAACCGTATAAAAGTCTTGGTGGCGGCCCACCCTATTCCAGACCATTCGAGTGTCGCCGCAGCTCATCAGATACATGAATTCGTGAGCGAAGCCCAATCAGGGGACCTTGTAATCTGTCTTTTATCTGGAGGAGGCTCCTCACTTTTGACCCTGCCGAGCGATGGCATTTCGCTCTCAGACAAAATTCTGGTCAACAAAGCTCTGTTAAAATGCGGCGCAGCTATCGAAGAAATAAACTGCGTTCGAAAACATCTTTCGGCGATCAAGGGCGGTAAACTTGCCATTGCGGCTTTCCCGGCAGAAACGCTCACTTTGGCAATTTCTGATGTTCCTGGTGACAACATCCATACTGTTGCTTCGAGCCCAACGGTATTGGATTTCACAACGGCTCAAGATGCTCTCGATGTTTTACTCAGACACAAACTTGAGGTGCCTGAAAACGTTTGGCGCTTGTTGGAAAGGCAAACCAGATCAAGGTCCGAGCTCGAGCCAACTCATCTGCACACTCTAGGGTTCAAGTTCATAGCTACGCCTTCAATGATGTTGCGCCAAGCCCAGACGCTGCTCGAAACTTCGGGATACCACGTTGTAAACTTGGGTGATGAAGTTGTAGGTGAGGCGCGAGAAATCGCGAAAGTTCACGCGGGCATCGCCAAACGCGCCTCTGCCCACGGCAAACCTGTTGCAATTCTTTCTGGCGGCGAATTGACGGTTAAAATATCAGGAACAGGCCGAGGAGGCCCAAACAGAGAGTACGCGCTCGCTCTTGCGCTAGAGTTTGATGGGGACCCTAAATTTTGTGCTATCGCGTGTGATAGCGATGGAGCAGATGGTGCGCCAAATTCAGGAGGTAAAGATGTTGCCGGCGCTATCGTTGCCTCTTCCAGCATAAGTCACGAGAACAAAGACCTCGCGCTAAGTTCATTGTGCGCCAACGACTCCGGAGGTTTTTTCGAAAATTCGGAGTATGAGATTATTACGGGCCCAACCTACAATAACCTCAATGATTTCAGGTGCATTCTCGTAACTCCCCAAGTAACTCACGACAAAGGGGCTTAGATTGCGTTTGATTGGGAAGTGCCTTTGTGGTGCGATAGAAATTCAAGCACTAGCAAATGGACGAAATTTCTATGTCTGCCATTGCGATATCTGTCAAAAATGGTCTTCGGGATTGCATTGTAGTGTTGTTGTAAAGACTGCTGAATTCAGCGGGAATGAATTTATCTCGACATTTGAAAGCTCAAGGGAAGCGAAACGCAGTTTTTGCGGTCAATGTGGCACCCATATTTCATACTTTCACCATAACTCTGATTTGTTGGTATTAAATATTGGTCTTTTTGAAGAGCGTTATAATTTTCAACTTGAAGCCGAGCTGTTTCAAGACAAGGCACTTTTTGCTTTAGAAGGCACACATCTAAAACTATCTACACTGGAATTAGAGGAAGACACGGACTGAAAAAAGGTGGCACTCCGCTTTCTGATTTCGTAAATGGCGCGCCTAACCCCTGAATGGGATGCACAGCTTTTGTTTCAAGCGAAACGGAAAAAGGCTTCTACTTCATATTGGACAATTTGGATCGCCTATGTTCCGCTGATTTGAATGCTAGCAAGTTCCCTTCAACATTGTTGCGGTCAACCCCTGCTACACTACTCGCTAGGCAATACCGAAATTCTTCTTTCCAAAGCTCCTGAAAAAACACAGTTTTTCTGTGCTCATATTCTGGCAACTCAACCTGCATTATGGAACTGTAGGCAATCACTGCATCAAGCCGCCCAAGATGGATCATTTTGTGCGCGGATTCGTAGCCTTCCAACGGCAGGACATAGTCGGCTCCCACCAAATGGAGTTTATTGTCAGGAGAAAAGTCCTCGATGGCTGACCCGATTGCCAGACCTGCTACAGCGAGTTTTCTTCCGGGGAATACTTTTAATCGCTTTAAGCCCCTAACATTGGAGATGACGCTGACTGATGCCCGACCGACAACTGCAGAATGTATCATATTTTCCTCAGTTGGCATTGTGCCGGCGCAGGCACACATTCCATCAAAGACAGCGTTCTTGACACCAATTTTCGCTCTCGCCCAGGGTACATCGATCAGGTTTACTTTGAGCCCAAGGTTTGCAAGGGACTGAACGACGGCCGTCCGATAACTTCTGCTCGAAAACTTGTTACCTTGTTTGTCAAGAAACTCAGCAGGCAATGGACCGCAGGCAATTCTAATTTCCTTTGGCTCTGTGTCGCTTTGCAGTTCGTATGACAGAACTTGGCTTTCAGTGAAAACGAAAAGCAAGCATATCAAAATCAAGAGATGAATTTTTCGGCGCGCGTTTTTGGGACCGAGCAGGAAATTGCTGTAACCATCGGTTTGTGTAAATGCAAAGGGCCTTTGGCGATGTTGGTAATTCATTCCCACTCCTCCATATTTTCAACCACACAGAATGGATACAATTTATATGTAACTCTCTAGTGAGTTATATCATACTTCACTCATACTTTCAAAGAGTAAACACTCTTTCTATTCCAATCTAATCGACCGAGATGGATCACACGCCGTTATCTCTCCGAGAGACTTCGGCACTAAAGAAGGAATGAAACATGAAGAGGCGTGGCGCTAAATCGTAATAGATAGTTCGACATGGCTAGGTCAGCTAAACACAAGACTAATTCGCCCTCTACTTAGGTTCGGCCTTACGCGACACTCATATTTTCGAAACACAAGCAAATATTCTCAGACATTGCGGATAATAGAGTTTCATTCTTGATTACACAGAATTGTGTAACTAAGATGGTAATCCTGTTGATATTATTTGGATTTTGAGATGGCTCGCAAAGAAGGCAATATTAGAAAACGCAACCCAATTGAAAGTCGCAACAAGATCCTTCGATCAGCTATGGTGCATTTTGGTCGCGCCGGCTTAGACGGAGCTAGAGTTGTCGATATCATCAAAGATGCTGGCTTGTCGCATCGTATGCTCTATCACTATTTTGACAGTAAAGAGACCCTTTACCTGGCAACTCTTGAATATGCCTATCAGTCAATTCGCACCTCAGAGATGCAACTTAAACTGACGCACCTTGAACCTGTTGATGCTATTGAGAGATTTGTCAGTTTCACGTTTGACTATTACATAGAAAACCCATCTTTCATGGGTCTATTGAACCAGGAAAATTTAAATGGCGGCGAATTCGTCAAGCAAATCCCTCACATAGAGGAATTACAGCGACCTCTGCTACTCATGATCGAAGACATTTTTCGTCGCGGGCGTGATACAGGTGCGTTCCAACACACTCCCAACGCGATGCATTTCTATTTTGATATTGTTGGAATGTGTTACTTCGCGATCGCACATAGGTATACCCTGGCAACGGTTTTCGATCCGGTAATCGCTGAAGAGTCGTTTTTGGCTGAGAGAAAAAAGCACATTATTGACTTCACTCTTGGCACCTTGGTCGCCGTTTAAAGTTTATCATATCGATAGCTCGAAAGTTTGGGCTGACTACTTGCGTAAACCCAGAAAGTACGGCCAACTAAAACTATTGGCCGTGAGATTTCAATTCATTTGTCAAGCTGCATATGGGAACGAAACCTTCGACATACTGAAGTAATTCAAAACAAATACGATACACTCATTAGTCGAAGCGCATCAATACAATTCAGAATATATTATACTGATGAGATACATAGTACTATGGATCGTGCGGAAACCATCGACGATCAATAGGCAGTCAGATCCAGTGGATCATCACCAAATCGATTGGGACCTTTTGTTCCACGTAGACAGCCGCCTTCTACAAACCACCATATTGAACCCAACACCGGTATTGCTAACAAAAATAGCCACCAAGCGGACTTGTTCCGATCGTGTAACCTTTTAGTTGCAACTACAATTATCGGCCAAACTGATAAGACAATAGATACAGCTAGAACCGGTTACAATGCAGGTTCCCATTCAGGGAGTTTTGCACCCAATGCACCAATAACCAACAGCACAGCTGTGAAAGGTAGCACGAGCCGAATCCAGTAATCTGACCTGCTCGCGCGGCCTCGGGGTGAAATATAGAACCACATAGTCGATCTGCTCCAAAGTTTATTCAATAGCGGCTGGCCAAGCCACTTGTTGAAAATTGAAATCCTGGTATGGCCTCATGCGTGAATTCGCCTTGTCTAAATCTAAAGGAAAGATTCCGTGTTGGTCGGATGACTAGAAGCTTGCCATTCTTGAAGACGTGTGCTTCAACGACAAACAGAGACACAACATCAAACATTTTTTGCGTCGATTGCCCGGACATTTGCTCCTCCAAATGGATGGCTAGTTGCTATCGGAGAGCCATTTCTTCGCAACACGCGCTTCCGTTCCCAATATTTCCCAATCCACCGGGTAATCAATTTCGATTGCTTCTTCGAGAGTACTCCCCGAAGGCGCCAATAATCTGCCTGTAGGCAGACGGAGAGCACATTCCTTGACTGACGGCGGGCAGATTGGCGGCAGCACATAGCTTTCGATACCATCCACTATCCCTTGAACTCGTGTGCCAGCGATCTTCGCCCCGGCAATTTCATGCAACGCGGCCGCGAGGGCAAGTGCGCCCGCATTGGTCTCTTCATCGATCAGCAAGAGTATCCTCACTGTGTCGATGGGATGGGTATCAGCATCCGTCCGAAGCTTCTGTTTTACCCCGTTTTTTGTTTCCATGACGAGAACCGTCTTGTTAGGCGTCAGGAAAAGCGCAGCCAGGACGGGCACCTCTGCCAACAATCCGCCCTCGTTTCCCCTTAAATCTACGATGATTGGTCCGCTGTGGCTTGCCAGTGCGTTATGTAATGAACTGGAAACGACGTCACGCTTGAGGACTGGAATTTCAAGTATCGGAACAGGGAACTCAAACGCTGCATCATGGTAGCTTGCTTCCTGAATCATCTTCTCTTTGGACGCGGAGATATTTTCACTCGCGATCGAGCCTAGAATAAAATGTTGCGGCGCGGACGTTGTCTTATCACGAACGATTTTTACGGCGACACTTCGCCCTGACTTTCTGGCAAGACCGTTCAGCGCAACGAACGACAAGAGCTCTGGCGACAGATTTGACCTGGATTTCCTAGCCCGGCGTATGTGCTCCAGCGCTCGGTCTCGGAAGAGCTCAAATTCCACTGGTGGATAAACATCGTCTTGTATTTTGGCAAGAACAGAACCACCAAAGGCGTCCCAAGCTGCTTTCGCAGCCGAGGGCTCGCTAAACTCACTTGCAAACACTGCGGCGAAGCGCGGAGCAAGCGGCTCATTTACCTTCTCATCCTTCGCGAATGCACAACTCACGCTAAGAACAAGTAACACAACCAATTTTGAACTGAGAGTTGAAATTCGCATCTGCAATCCCGTTGTAGCGGTGAGGCTAGTTAGAAATGAATTTCTGAGCGCAGTACCTCTCTGCATCAGAGAGAATTGCTTTTATGTACGTTGCATCATTGGCTAGAAGCTCCTCGTGTGAAACTGGCGACTTTCCCATCGAAATCGAGTCGTAGAGGCAAGTATCGCTGATCAGCACTTTGCCGACGCTCGCGTCGATCAGCCGGATCTTGGCAGAATAGACGACGCGAAACTGATTGAGTTTCAACGGTAGATAGTTGAAGCCCCACCCCGTTGAGGCCACGTCCAATATGTAGTCTGTATCTCCGGTAGACCGAGCGAGTTCGGATGTATTCGGCGAACTTGTTAAATGAACGGGTTCGACGACCTTCATGCCATACCTCGAACCGTAGTCAGCAGCGACGGTTTGTGCGACAGCATTTGCTGGATCGGTAATGTTCTTGTTCAGGACTAAATCGTTTCCGGCCGCGACGGCTACTCCAACCCCGACCAATGCGAACATTCCCTTACTTGCCGTCATAGCGACGAACGGAGGATTCGTACGCATTGTCATTGCGAGAGTCTTACCAGCGAAACCTGCACTTTCCTCAAAGCTAATGGGCGGCGGGCCAGCGCTGACACAGCCAGCTAGAAATAGACAATGAGCTACGAGCGACACAAATCTGTTCATCGATAGTCCTGCTTATTGCGCAAGTTAGACAATCCACCTTGTTGCGAAGGGGATCATTCAATTCGAGTGTTTTTAAAAACAAATGGTTAAGCCACCTGTGAGAAATTCACATTTAGGTATGACTTCATGCGTGATTTCGCCTTATCCGGATCAAGGAATAGGTTAGCTTGGTCAGCAAGTTGGAATACTTCGCTGAAATGGATCGCACTTCTGTTGGTCTGAAAACCACCAAGCATGTCGAAGTGATTCTGGTGACCATTCAACCATGCAAGGAAAACAACTCCCGCTTTGTAATACTGTGTTGGAGCTTCAAAAATTTTCCTCGCAAGCGGTACCGTTGGGTTCATAAGCGAAAAGTATTCTTCTGTTTCTCCAGCCGCCAAATGGCCCAATGCCTGAGATGCCACCGGTGCGATCGGATCCAATACACCTAACAGGGCATCAGAGTATCCCTTATCGTCACCATTGATTAGCTCGGGATAATTGAAATCATCACCCGTAAACAACTTCACACAACCAGGCAGCTCGCGCCGGAATGCAATCTCATGATCCTTATCCAAAAGCGAAATTTTGATCCCTTGAACTTTATCTTGGTGCCGCTCTATCAAATCTAGAACCGTCACATTGGCAACGGGGATGTTCGCGCTCCCCCAATAGCCGCAGAGTGCCGGATCAAATGCGGCTCCTAACCAGTGCAAAATTGCACCTTGCGGACAATTCGAAAGCAGCCTCTCGTAGACGTAAAGATAGTCTTCCGCAGAATCAGCCACTTGTCTAAGTGCTCGACTTGCCATGATGATAGGGGTTGCACCCAGCTGCGCGACAAAGTCGAGCTGCTCCTCATATGCACTCAACACCTCATCGAGATTGGTTGGTGCTGTTTTTAGTTGGTCGGTTCCTACTCCGCAGGCAACTTTTGCGTCATCTAACAGTTTTGATTCAGAAATGGTGTTCGAGATTATGATCTTGGCATCTTCCCAAGCTAGACCCATACCTCGCTGAGCGGTGTCCATGACTTCGGCAATGCCAAATCCAAGCGACCATAAGTACTTTCGAAATTTGAGTGTCGTTTCAAAGTCAATTGGTACCGAAAGGTCATTTTGCTGACGCCCTTTTGGATCAGCAACAACGTGAGCTGCAGCATACGCGACTCTATTGAAGTTTCCGGTCTTTCTCGGGGTAGCACATGCGTTACCACTCATGTTGTATTCAAAAATATTTCCGCTAGCGTTCGGCAAATAAATACTCGTCATTAGATTTCCTTTCGATGTTTTTTTGCCGCAATGCTAGGCAGCGAATCTAATCAGGTCGGCGCCTTTTTCAGCGATCATAATCGTTGGAGCATTTGTGTTGGAGGAAACGACCTCAGGCATTATTGAGCTGTCGCAAATTCGTAACCCTTCAAGGCCGTAAACCTTTAAAGTTTCTGGCGAAACCACGGCATCTTCATCCACTCCCATTTTACAAGTGCCGACGGGGTGGTAGTCCGTTTTGGAAAATGAATCTGCGCAATTTGCGATTTGGTCATCACTGGTCACAGAACTCCCCGGCAAGTGCTCTTTTTTGAGAAAACGCGCGATTGCTGATTGCTGCAGTATTTTTCTGCCAAGTTTCAAGCCAGCAATCGATGCTTTCACATCATCGGGATGGCCCCAAAAATTGGGATCTATTAGAGGAGCAACTTCGAGCTTGTTAGAAGCAAGTTTGACACTTCCGCGAGATTTCGGTTGCATGACAGCTGTGTTTAGGGTCAGTCCACAGTTTTCAAGCTTGTCTTCTTTTGCGTTAATGCCTGAACCCAACATGAGATGGAATTGGATTTCGGGATGATCATAATTTTCAGCAATGGTCCAGAAACCGCCCGCTTCACAAAGATTGGACGTTACAGGGCCCGTTTTGTAGAAAATGTATTGCAATCCAGCGGACAGTTTCTTGAATAGCCCATTATGTTTGTCATAAGTCAGATCAGCATTGCATTCGCAGACAATATAGAGGTCAAAGTGATCGTGAAAATTTTGACCAACGCCAGGCAAGTGATGTTTTACGGGAATGTCTAAGTTCCCCAGATCTTCACCGTTTCCAATTCCAGAATGCATCAGCAACCTGGGCGATCCAATTGCGCCCGCACTAACAATGACTTCTCGGCGGCAGAGAATTTTCTTCCTTCCCTTATCGTTACCATTGGACACTTCAACACCAATGACCTTGTTTCCCTCCAAAACAAGCCTTTCGACCTGTTGACTTGAAACCGTCTTTAGGTTTTGCCGATTTTTGGCAAATTTAAGATATGTCGAAGCAGTGGAAGAGCGCCGCGCTTTTCGAGTTGTGGTTTGGTATAGACCGATGCCCTGTTGCTGTTCCCCGTTGAAATCTTTGTTGTGGGCAATTCCAACCTGTTGAGCTGCTCGTATAAATGCCTTCGAAATTGGCAGGGGACTTATTGGATCCGACACGCCCAGCGGCCCATCGATTCCATGAAAGTCGTTGCAAAATGTTTCGTTGTCCTCAGCTTTCTTGAAGTACGGCAGTACGTCGTCATATCCCCAATTTTTACAACCATGGCGTTCTTTCCAGCCTTCATAGTCACGCCGATTTCCCCGAGTATAGACCTGAGCATTTATCGAAGATCCTCCCCCCAAAATTTTGCCTTGCGGATACCAGTAAACAGTCTGATCAAGATTTTGCTGTGGTGTCGTGGACCAACCCCAAGTGGTTTTCTCACCTATCAAATTCGCAAATCCCGCCGGCATATGAACGAGCGGATGGTGGTCCTTCTTGCCCGCCTCAATCAGCAACACCGTCACGTTCGGATCCTCGGTTAAGCGAGCAGCAAGAACGCAACCCGCTGATCCTGCCCCCACGACGATGTAGTCGAATTCCATTCGAACGTTCCTCCGAAAATTTGAGCTCAAGGCCCTTGACATTCATTCATATCGAGCTTTAAGTGAACAAAATTATTACTTACATAGAATTCTCGGTTCCGCAAGGAGGAAAATGTGGACCGTTGAATAGGCCCGCCAACGGGCACTTTTGGAGGAGATGTGGAGCCATATCTTGACGGCTCACGCTCGCACTTACCCCTATCGGGAGGAGAAATTATGAAGAACTCTCTGAAAACTCTGGCATTCGCCGGAGCCCTTATGTTCGCGTCTAGCGCGCAAGCTGAAACGCCAAAGATCTGCGTGAGCACATTCGATTTGACCAACCCCTATTGGGTCAATTTGGTGAACGGCGCAAAAGAAAGAGCTGCGGAAGTTGGCGCTGAATTGATCGTAAACGATCCAGCGAACGACAATACCAAGCAAATCTCCGCGCTTGAAAACTTCATCACCATTGGCTGTAAGGCGATCATCCTCGCCGCTCTAGATCCGGCCTCGACTGAAGGTGTTTTGACTGACGCAAAAAACGCTGGAGTGAAAATCATTGCTCAGTCAATGGAAACGCCAGTCGCTGACATTTGGGCTTCTGCCGACGAATTTGACATGGGTAACACCATCGGGATCGAGGCTGGCAAGTGGATCGCTGACAAGCTTGGAGGCGAAGCCTCGGTTCTCGTTCTGAACAACGATAGAATTCCTCAAATGATTGCCCGCAAGGAAGGAATCGTTGCAGGTATCAAGGAAAATGCTCCGAACGCGAAAGTCGTCGCCGACCAGGCTGCGATCAACACTGCAGAAGCCATGGCAGTGACTGAATCAGTACTGCAGGCCAATCCAAATTTGGACGTAATTGTCAGCATCAACGACGCGTCGGCTTTGGGCGCGCTCGCCGCTGTTGAGTCTGCAGGTGTCGACACGAGCAATATGTTCATCGGTGGCGTGGATGCCACACCTGAAGCGCGCGAAAAGATTGAATCAGAGACAGCGTTCCGCGCAAGTGTGGACAACGTTCCTTATGAGAACGGGATCATGGACGTCGACTTCGCTATGAAGTTGATCAACGGCGAAGAACTTGAGTATCGCCAAATTATCCCAGTGAAAAACTACACGGGCGAAGAATAATACCCAAATGCGCCTGGTCAGCATTGCTGACCAGGCGTGGAGTTAAGAAAAATGCCTAAAACAATTCTGGAAATGCGTGGGATCTCGAAATTCTATCCCGGCGTGAACGCCTTGGACAATGTTCAGTTGAGCGTTGAAGAGGGTGAAGTTCACGGCCTCATGGGAGAGAACGGCGCCGGCAAATCTACGCTTATTAAGGTCTTAGCCGGCGCAATTGTGCCTGATGAAGGCACTCTGCTTATTGATGGCGCAGAATACACATCATTGGATCCCAAGCAGGCCATCAACCTGGGAATAGGTGTCATCTACCAGGAACTCAATTTGGTTCCGTATATGACAGTCGCAGATAATATTTTTCTTGGATGTGAGCACTCATTCGGACTTTTTACCAATCCCTCGGCGACCAACAAAGCGGCCAAAGAAATTCTCGATGATCTCGAGATGGACATCGACCCCACGGCGCAAATAAGCGAACTGACGGTTGCGTATCAGCAGATGGTGGAAATTGCGAAGGTAGTCTCCAAGAATGTAAAAATTCTCGTGATGGATGAACCTACAGCGCCATTGTCGACAAAAGAAGTAGCGCAACTTTATCAAATAATCGAACGACTTAAAAAACGTGGGATTACTATCATCTATATCTCCCACCGAATGGAAGAGATTTTCGAACTCACGAACAAAATCACTGTTTTACGCGACGGTCGATACATTCATACGGTCGCTACCGAGAAAACTTCGCGAGCCGACTTAATCTCTGCAATGGTTGGTCGGGAAGTTTCCGAAACAGTTCAAGCACGCGAAGCACCCAAAGGTGAAGCCTTACTCGAGGTTGTAAGACTTTCCGGACTTCGATTTTGGGACGTTTCGTTCACAGCATACAAAGGTGAAATTCTCGGCTTCGGGGGTCTTGTGGGTGCGGGACGCACCGAAGTTGCTCGAGCAATTTTTGGTGCCGATGAGATCAAATCTGGGACAATGAAGATTGGGCAAAAGGCCTACAAGCCGAAGTCGCCTAGAGACGCTACAGAGCAAGGAATTGCACTAATCCCCGAAGACAGAAAGCAGCAAGGTCTGCTGCTGTCTATGAGCGTTAGAGAGAACTCGACTTTGGCATCTCTACCTCAATTGCAAAACCTCGGTTTGCTTAACTTGGGCCGCGAAACACAGGTTGTCGGCCGAAGCGTGGCCAAACTTGGCATCCGAACCCCAACTATCGACAAAGCTGTACGCCTGCTTAGCGGAGGCAATCAGCAGAAGGTTGTCATTGCCAAGTGGCTCCTAACGAACGCGCGCGTTTTGATTCTCGACGAACCAACAAGAGGGATCGACGTAGGCGCAAAACAGGAAGTCTACAAGTTAATGAGAGAGTTAACCGAGGAGGGGCTGTCAATCATCATGATCTCTTCCGACATGCCCGAACTCATAAGCGTATCGGACCGAATACTTGTAATGGCACGCGGCCGAATAAGAGGCGAGTTGCACAGAAGCGAGTTCTCCCAAGAGCGTGTCTTGGACTACGCGGCACACTAATTGAGGTTCAAAAAATGCAGATGGCTGAAACCAAGGAACAGCTCGATTTGCCTGTACCTAAGGCAGACAAAATGTTCAATCTACAATCGTTTGTCACCAAATATGGGATGGCTGTAGTCCTAGTGGGACTAATCGTTTTCTTCTCCATTTTTTCGGAGTTTTTTCTCACACAGCAAAACCTCACAAACGTGTTTCGTCAGGTCGCAATGCTGGGAATTGCCACTGTTGGTATGACCTTAGTGGTCCTAACCGGCGGCATTGACCTTTCAGTCGGTTCCACCATCGCACTTGTAGGCGTTGTTGTCGCAATTGCTATGACTGCACTTGGGCTCGACATTTACTCAGCTGGCGCTCTCGGACTTGTTGTGGGAGCCACCGTTGGCCTCATAAACGGAACCGCGGTCGCAATTTTTTCAATCCCACCACTCATTGCTACGTTGGCGATGTTAACTGCAGTGAGAGGTGTTGCTTACATTCTCACAGGTGGCCTTCCTGTCTATGGGTTTCCAAAGGAATTCAGCTACCTTGGTCGTGGTATGGTTGGATATGTTCCAGTTCCTGTAACAATCATGTTTGCAGTCATCATCATCGGCTGGCTGATTTTAAACAGGACTAGATACGGCCGATTCATCTATGCAATCGGAGGTAATCTTGAAGCCGCACGTCTGTCTGGCATACCAGTAAAGTTCAACTTGATTATTACCTACGTAATTGCAGGCGTTTTTTCTGCAATCGCCGGGATCATTATGCTGTCTCGCCTGAATTCGGCACAGCCAAATGTCGCTACGGGATTTGAGATGGATGTTATCACCGCAGTGGTTCTAGGCGGCATTAGTATTTCTGGAGGTGAAGGAAGATTTACAGGAGTTGTATTTGGCATTTTTGTAATCGGGGTTTTGAGCAACGGAATGATTTTGCTTAACGTCCAAGACTATTGGCAGCTTGTTATCAAAGGCATGGTCTTAATGCTCGCAGTTGGTCTGGATCAATATTACACCCGGCTTAGCCATCGAGCAGCGCAGAGGGTTCAAGCCGCATCTCTTTCACAAGGAAAATAGGAGGCCACAGTTTCATTTATGGATTTTATGCAGCGGGTGTGTTTCCTCCCCAACTGGCCGCGGCTCAATTGCCGCGGTCTCTTTTAATGAGAAACCGAACCATTCGGAAAATGAATTCTCAAACAACTGTAGATCACGTGAAAATCAAATCAAAAGCTCGAGAACTCAAAGAACGAAACTGTCCCCATACACCTCGACAGCGTGTGGTAGCCGCCTCGGGGCGTGCTGCAAAGGGTACAAAAAAAGAAATTATTACTGTAAGCGGTGCGCCGATCACGGTTTGAAGTACGAGTATCTTTTCGAGATCGATTAGCGTCAGCTTTCGCAAACATGTACTGAATAGCGACCGCACATAAACTCATTGCACCATTAGCCAACCAACCAGAATTTCCCGAAAATCTCCCACTAGACTGCCATTTGACGGCCCTCTCCCGCGGGCACCTGGCTCCACACTACTGCACCCTCAAGGCACGCCCCAACTCATCCTGAGCCGGGGCTCTGCCAAGAGGAGTTGGCCCATGCCACCCAAATTCAATCGCAATAGTCAGCCACCGTTTTTACCGAGCGGCTCTCCTATCCCCGCTGCCATCGGTTTGTTTGCCGCACTAACGATTGAAGCAATGATGCTGCTTCTGCTTTACGGGACTTACACGGAGACGATGGGCATGATGTCTGACGTCTATCTCTGCGATTTGCCCGGTGCCGGTGGCGTCTTCTGCATGATTGATGAGGAGATGACCGTCTCTCATCTGCTGGCGTTTCTGCTCGCGGTGTTTTCGATCCTAGTGCCAATGGCCCTCTGGTCTGAGGTGCTTAGCCGGGAGATCTATCTTGACCCCAAGTCCTGGCTTTCCAACCCAACAAACAAGATCTACGCGATCATTGCATTGGCGCTCTATGCGCTGGTGTTCACGCTCGAGACAGTCAATCTCTACACCTTGATTGCTCAGGAAGTGGCAGAAGGCCCGTTCAAAACCCACGACGCCAATCCTTTGATGGCGTTTCTTGCGCAGAACCAAGGCCTGGGTGTTTTCGTGGCGGGAACGGTTGCGATCGTTAATACGGTCCTTGGGCTTCTGGCAGTGCGTGCAGCCCATACCCTCAAAGCAAAACTGGCGGGGGTATGATCATGCGTAAGCTTCTTTCCTCCATCTGCCTTGCTGCAATGATCGGCCTTTCACCCGTCCCTTCAATTGCAGCAGACAAAAACGACATTGCCATTTTCGTGGTGATCGAAAATGGCGGTGTTGTCACCGACCGCAAGGCAGCAGAGACCTCGGTCAACTACCTGCTCGGCGAACTGATCAAACTCCGCCGCCGCAAGGCCACTCGCAAGGCGCTGGTCCATATCATCTTGTCGGCCAACCCGACAGAAGTGACCTGGTCCGGAACCCCGGAGCAATTGTTCCAGCAAGGGCATTCAGTTCTTGAACTGATCAAGTTCAAGGATACCTGCTCCGATCTGGTGCTTGCCTGGAACCAGGTGGATCTGACCAAGCGGATCACCATGCCCGACGAAGTTCGGCTGATCGGCATCGGCCCGATGATCAATGCCAGCTTTCCATGCGATGAAGGCGATACGACCATCAAGCTGCCACAGCCAGCACCGAACGGTCTGAAGTTCGCCAAACTCGCCAAGGAAGCCACCCAGATCAAACTGCTGAATGTCCATGCCGATCAGGACGAGGTTTATCTGACTTATCTGGACAGGGCGGGCGTTACAGCACGTGCCCAAAAGGGTGAGCTGGACTTTGATCTGATGGATGCTGCGCGCACGCGCGCAGCAAACGGCAAAATCCTGGAGGCGCGTTGATATGAAGATGAAGCACCTTCGAGAGGGGGTGATGGCGCTAGCCATCACTCTCCTGTCCCTCTCCACCATTCCGTCCGCGGCCAAGATCACCATCATCCCGCAGGTGACCACTACACCAGACGTTCAGTTCGATCTGGAACGGCTGATCGAGTTCTCCCAGACAGTCACGTTGAATGTGCGCACCGATCCCAGGCTAGTACCTCCTGCCCGGGTCTTGGAGCTGGTCAAATCCATCGACATCAGGGACGGCGCAGGCATCAAGATCGAGCGTGGTTACGCAATTGATGCGCAGCATGATCTCGTGATTGGCTGGTCCGGCGGCACTACCGAGATATCCAAGGTGCAGCAAACACCGTCAGGATTGGTTGTTGCCGGTCTCTTCAAAGATCATCAGGGGCGCATTACCGTTCCCCCGGTGGCCCAGCTGGCTGCCTACACAACAGCTGGCAAGGCTCTCTGCTTTGAACGCACGACAATCGAGGTCCAACCAAAGATCTTTCCAATGTCGTTTGTCATTCTCATGGACCGGTCTGGCTCCATGAGCGGCGTGATGGACGATGTGCGCAAGTCTGCTTTGTCCTTCATCGACAACTTGCCAGATACTGCAACCTGTTCAGTCGGAGCATTTGCAGGCGATGTCAGCTTTGATCCGGCAGAGGGCCTTGGAACCAATTCCTGTCAGCCGCAAAACTTCGACCTTGCCAAGATGGGGATTGGCGGCAGCACCAATCTCTTCCCTGCCTTGAGTAAAAGCTACCAGTGGCTGAACGCCCCCTCGCGTCAGAACCATCAGAAGGCAGTTATCCTGTTGACGGACGGCGCTGTTACCGACAACACAGACATGGGCACCAGGGTGCTTGCGGACAAAGGCGGCGCACCGACCTTTGTCTATTTCCTTGGATCCCGGCAGGACCGGTGGCTCAAGGGCATTGCAGACAACTATCTGCAACATACCGGCGAGGTGTCGCAGCAACTTGGGCGGTACTTCGATGTGGTGAGCGAAGCCTACCGCAAGCAGACGGTTTTGAAGCTGCGGCAGTGTCCGGCACAGCAACCAAAGCCATAAATCCATGCGGGATCATAGGACCACCCAGGAATGGATCTCAGATCCATACCAGCATGGGTCGGCAAGGTGGGCGGATGCCGCCCATCTTACCTCTCGCGGGTATGGCCCGACAGGTCATCACCTTCTCGGTTATTTTCCTTCAGAATATTCAGATGTCGGTACCATGCCTGTTACCTATGGTGGGGCAAGGCATGAACTAATCTCTGCCCCAACACGGGGCGGTAAAGGTGTCTCAGGCGCCATACCACGCCTTCTCGATCATCCGGGCGGGGCCGTTGTGCTCGATGTCAAAGACGGCGAGCTTGCACTCATCACGGCACGCTATCGTCGTGATGTACTCGGACAAGACCTTTTCATCATCGACCCCTTTGATTGCGTCTGTTCAAAGCTCGGCATCGAGCCTGCAAGGCTTGATCCCATGCAGATCATCGACCTGGAAGGAGATGATCCGTTCGATGAAGCGCTTCTCTTGGCTGATGCCTGTGTCATTCCAGATGGCAATGGCGAGAGCCATTGGAGCGGTGAAGCATCGGCCCTGATCGCAGGTCTTCTGCTCGAACAGGCGCAGTTGGTTGGCACACTCAATGGTGTCCGGCAGAACCTCAATCGTAATGCCGATCGTTTTGCCGAGCTCATTGAGGACATGGGTGACAGCCCCTATGAGCTCGTCAGGGATGCAGCCGGTCGAATATCCAACAAGTCAGACCGGGAACTGTCCGGGGTGATCTCGACAGCACAGCGCAACACACACTTTCTGGAAGGCAAAAGCCTTTCCAACAGTCTCTCAACGTCAGACATTGACCTTAAGAAGATCGGCGAGAACACGACCATCTATATCGTTCTGCCCGGGCGACGCATTCGCTCGGCCAAGCGCTGGCTGCGTGTACTCCTGTCCACCCTGATCAATGCCGTCACGGCGCTCGATCAAAAGCCAGAGCTTGCTGTCTTGTTTCTGATTGAAGAGATGGCGGCACTCGAGCGCCTGGAGATCATTGAGCGCAGTTTTGGTCTGATGGCAGGTTATGGCCTGCAGATCATTGGCGTCGTGCAGGATTTCACGCAGCTGAAGGATCTCTACAAGGATCGCTGGGAGACATTCATTGCCAACTCGGCAAGTGTGCAGTGTTTCGGGACCAACGACTTCTTCACCGCGCAATATCTCTCCCAACTCGGTGGCGTCGGGACCGTTGAGCGGACGTCCTATTCTTCAGCAGAACAACGCGCCAAATTGTTTGGAATAGATGGCTTCCGCTCCATGAGCGATGGCTTTGCCGGGCGCCAGCTGATTGCGCCCGATGAGCTCATGAGCCTTCATCCAAGCATTCAGGTCGTCAAGCTTGCGGCTTGCCGTCCGTTCATTGGCTACCGGCCAGTCTATTTCCTCGATCGCCGCTACCGCGATCAGTACGACCGGCCCCTTTACGACATTCATCCGCATCACACAGACAAACCTGTTCAGCGCTCAATTGATTTCACAACACCCGGACTGGATCTGGATGCGGTCTTGGCAGAGCATTTGAAGGTGGGTTGATATGGTCAAAATGATCTTCATGACGAGTGTCGTCGGTTTCTTTTCCTACGGCTGTGCCGTCATCATCGCCTGGCACTATCATATCGATCTGCCACTCTTCCACGGGGCACTCATCACGGTAGTGATGGTGGCGGGTCCACCTATACAGCTACTTGCCACCATCTATTCGCTCGCAAAGGTGCGCACCTGGCGGAAGATGGCGCTACTGGCATCAAATCCGCAACTCGGTGTTGGAACAAGCCTGGTTCGGGGAGAGCGGGTAGCGCGGCAACCAGTCCATCACAAAAGCACGCTTGAGCATCTTCTTGGGCTGCTTGTCTGGTTGGGCATCGCCAGCCTGCCTTACTGGTTCGATCTGCCAGGCCCGGAAGCTTGGCTGGGCCTGGCGATCTTCGTCAGAATAATGATGGGTTGGGCAACGCCAAAATAGTCGCAGTGTTGTAATCGTCTTGGGAGGATGAGGACATCCAACTTTTAAGGGCCTCGGATGTCCTCACAACGACAATCGGCTTTTTTGCAAAAACACCATCATCTTTCTCTGAACCGGATCATGTGGGTAACAGGTCCAGACTTTAATGTTCCTTCGGCGTACCCGGAGTGGTCAAGGTCAAACGCCGATCCGGGCTGCCTGTCTTTAAAAAAAATATACAACTTCCACATGGGTTCCGATGGATGTACAGGCAGGACTGTGTAATCGGTAGTTTTAACGGTGATCTAAATTCAGAGGTGGGATTTAGTTTCGTAGGCCTCCGACTAGCATCAGTTGGGAGGACGAACGAGCAATGTTCGAGACCATCAGGCTGACCTGGTATTGTCAGGGATCGGACTTGAACCTAGAAGATGAGGACACCCAGCTTTTCTGGGCGAAGGGTGTCCTCTCTGCGACAATCGAGTTTTCAATAATACCCCATCATCCTCCCCCGAACCAAATTGAGTGGGATAGTGGTTCAGGTTTCAAAGCGTCCACTTCGCTTCCAGCTGAATCAAGTTCGTAGGACACCGATCGGCGATATTCAGGATGCCTGCGGGTCGCAGGACAGTGCAATTGTTTCGCAGTACAACGTCGGGTCTTAGCCCCCGCGATGCAACTAGCGAGGAGGAATCTGGAAAAAGTAATTCATAAAATCTGGGTTATCTGTGGGAAGATGCTTATCGATGTCGATTGGAATGTACTTCTTCCCGTCTTTGCCGAGGTAGTGATCAGAATCCTTGTAAACAAGTACCAGAGCCTGTAGCCAAGGTGCGCACCTCGGCTGCTCCTCATCAAGCTCTTTTGAATTGGAATTGGTCATTCTGTTTCGCCTGTTTTTTGCTATTCATATTTTTTGATGTAAACCCGCCGACTTGCGGCGGTGTCTTCAATCACTGCGCCATTTCTTGTTGCATTACAGCGGCAGCGGGAGGCGTTGCGTCCGGATCGATGGGCGGAAATGGCCAAGGGTCATCGTTTCTCAAACGGCAATAGAGCTCAATCATTCGAAGCCGCTCATGTTGCCAGGAATAGTAGGCAGGTCCACGACCAGTCTCGTCTGCTTTCAGGAAGTCGGTCATCCAGCGGTTCTGTGGATCTGGAAAGACTTCATTTACAGCGATTGGATCGTATTTCGTCCCATCCTCGAAGTAGAGGCGATCAGCATACTCATAAATGAGGTCCAGAGCGTTCGACCAAGATGCTCGTCCAGGCAGCATCTCACTTACGCGTTTTGCTGCCAGCCACACATAAGTTGCATAAATTTTCCTGTCACCGAAGTGATGGTCCGAGAAAACGTAGATAGGACCTTTTGAGTTGGAACCAGTCATTCTAATTCACCTTTATGCGTGTTTATCTTGTCGGGCCCATCATCCTGGGCCCGACAGTTTTTTTCACAGCGGCAATTCGAACTGCTCCGGAGCATGTGGCCAAGGGTCTTCATTTCGAATTCTGCAATAGAGTTCGATCATGCGAAGTCGTTCGTAGTGCCAGGAATAGCTGGCCGGGCCCCTACCGGTTTCATCGGCTTTCAGGAAGTTGGTCATCCAGCGGTTTTGAGGATCCGGAAACGCCTTATCGATATCGCCCGGGTTGTACTTCTTACCGTTCTTGAAGTAGAGGCGATCGTTATACTCATAGATTAGACCGAAAGCTTCCAACCAGGACGCGCGTCCCGGCATCTCCTCATTTACGCGATTTGCAGGTAGCCACGCATAATGCGTGTAGGTTACCTTGTTTACGAAGTGGTGGTTTGAGAGAACGTAGATTGGTCCCTTTGAGCTTGTCATTTTGCACCGCCTATTTACTTCATTATCAGGCAGGTTCGCGATCTTAACGGTTTCTTAATGATTTATCGCGACTCCCATTCGAATCGTGACATTTTTTTGACCAATTGTTCAAGGCCTTGATTCTATTTAGTGAATCAATAGGTCAGTAAAACTTACCCAAGTCATTGATGATGAATCATAATTTCTAATTGAAATTTTTTTTCGAGACTCTGGCTCTTATACAACCAGCAGCTCAACCGCCCAATTGTTTCCTAGCCAAGTGTTCCAGAGCGCCCCGATCGGCGACCCTTAGGCTAGTTCTTGTGACAAAAACAGTCATCCGCCTGCTCTTGATCTCCTTTTGATTCGACCCAATCTGCCCGCGTTATAGTTGAGCTGCTGTTACCCTTACCTGTAGTACTTCAGGAGGTTTAAATGCACGTCTTTGCATCAATTGTTACAGATATATTATATCCCAAAGTTTGTATTCTTATTATACATAATGCTACCATAGGTTATATGTATTGTTTATTTGTTTTTTACTTTATTGTTCACTTTACGTCGGAAGGCGTTTATTATGAGGGTTAGATTATCGGACCAGATCTGGCTGCGCGCAGCCGGGCCAATGGATGGGGATTTAAAGCGTCAAAAGCTTCAGAACCTTGTTCGTTTCTTGGCCAGAACGGCAGCGGAAGCAGATTTTGCTGAGGAAGTTGCCGCTATGGATGGGTCCGACACAAATGATTTTGAGAAGGACCTTTAAGCCATGCCAAACGCCGTTATCTACGCCCGCTATTCAACCGACATGCAAAGCGATGCCTCCATTGAGGATCAAATCCGCATGTGCAAGGAGCGGGCAGAGAAGGACGGCTATGATGTGGTCAACTGTTATTCCGACCATGCCATCTCAGGGGCATCCATGATGCGCCCTGGCATTCAGATGATGATGCAGGATGCGTCTGCTGGGAAGTTTACCACTGTCTACGCAGAAGCGCTGGATAGGATGTCCCGCGATCAGGAAGACATTGCGGCGATCTTCAAGCGGCTGTCGTTCTCAGATGTGTCTATTTGTACTTTGTCGGAAGGGGAGATTTCTCAGCTGCACATTGGTCTGAAGGGCACGATGAACGCGCTCTTTCTCAAAGACCTTGCTGACAAGACCCGCCGGGGCCTCAGAGGCCGCGTTGAACAGGGTAAGTCAGGCGGGGGCAAATGTTATGGCTATGACGTTATTCCCGGAGAGGAAAAGGGCGGCAGAACCATCAATGAGATGGAAGCTGCCATCGTCAGGCGGATTTGCCAGGATTATTCAGAGGGCAAATCGCCAAAGGCCATTGCCCATCAGCTGAACAAGGAGGGTGTGCCTGGCCCAACCGGCAAAGGCTGGGGACCAAGCACCATCAACGGCAACCGTAATCGCGGTACCGGTATTCTAAACAATGAACTCTATATCGGAAGACTGGTCTGGAACCGGCTGCGTTACGTTAAAGACCCGCAGACCGGTAAAAGGGTTTCAAAGCTCAATGAGGAACGAGACTGGATCATCCAGGACGTTCCTGAGCTTCGTATTGTCAGCGAAGACCTGTGGCAGGCCGTACGCGACCGCCAGGGCAAGCTCAACGCAAACACAAAACCATTCTGGGCCAAACAGCGCCCCAAGAACCTCTTTTCTGGTCTGCTCAAATGTGGATGCTGCGGTGGCGGCTATTCCATGATTTCTCAAACGCACCTCGGATGTTCCAACGCCCGCAACAAAGGCACCTGCGACAACCGCAAGGGGTTTAAGCGCGACCTGTTGGACCAGGACGTTCTCAAAGCACTCCGTTCCCACCTGATGGATCCGGATCTTTGCGAACTCTTCTGCCAGGAATACACCGCGCACCTCAACGAACTGCGCCGGACCCACAACGTTTCTCTGGAGGGTCACAGGCAGGAACTGCAGCAAACAAAGAAAAAACTAGACCAAATGGTCGATGCGATATCGGAAGGCGCGCCTGTCGCACCGATCAAAGACAAAATGCATGCATTGGAAGCACGGCGCATTGAACTGGAAGCCATGCTCCAGGATGTTGAAGTGGCTCCGCCTCTCCTGCATCCATCCATGGCCGAGCGCTATCACACACAAGTCAAAAACCTTCTGAACGCTCTCTATGCTGAAGACAGCAGAACAGAGGCTTCAGAACTGATCAGATCACTCATCGAGAAGATCGTATTGACACCGGACGAACGCGAGAACCGTCTGATTGTTGATCTTCACGGTGACCTTGCCGGGATCCTGGCAATTTCGGCAGACAACCAGTCTCTTTCTTCAGGCTTGGCGCCAGGTATGGCTTCAAGCTTGTCCAAAGTGGACGAGACAGCGATCCTCAAACACAAAAAGCTCCTGGAGCCGGTTAGGGCTTCAAGAGCTGATGATTTTGATGATCGGCAAGTTAAGTTGGTTGCGGGAGCAGGATTTGAACCTGCGACCTTCAGGTTATGAGCCTGACGAGCTACCGGACTGCTCCATCCCGCGTTATTTTTTTGTCTCCGGGGTACCGAAGTATCCTGGATGGGCATTGTTTTGCGCGTCCTCGATCCTTTGGATCTGCGGGCGTCGCGGGAGCTGCTCCGTTTTGGAGATGCTCAATATTTGATTTCGCTGGATTGGAACGTATGTTCCCAAGCGCAGCGAAGGCAAGCGCAAAGCGCGTCGGCCACTTTTGGCCGCCCTCGCGGAGGCCAGGGCAAAGCCCGATGCGGCCGTGAGCGCTTATGTCGAAGAGATATTCAAACTGCGTTTTGCAGGCCTGGCAGCGACCTACTCTCCCACACCTTAAGATGCAGTACCATTGGCGCTGGGGAGTTTCACGGCCGAGTTCGGGATGGGATCGGGTGGGGGCTCCCCGCTGGGGCCACCAGGCCGGCGAAGCGCAGTTTGTTGTGAACTGGTCTTAATTGATGGTTTTTTGATTGGTTTCGCAAGGAACATGCGTTCCGAGCGTTAGCGAGGCAAGGCCAAATGGCCGCCGCCGCTTATGCGGTGCCCTCGCGGAGCGCAGCCCAAAGGGCGAACGCGCGTGAGCGCCAAACAAACCAACCTTTTCAAAAGCGCACGATGCGCCTTTTAAAAGATGAACATTGACTAATGAGAGGATCAAGCCAAACGAGCTATTAGTAAAGCTAAGCTTCATGCGTTGCCACACTTCCACACGCTTCCTATCGACGTGGTGGTCTTCCACGGCTCTTCAGGGAGAACTGGTTTTGAGGTGGGTTTCCCGCTTAGATGCTTTCAGCGGTTATCCCTTCCGTACATAGCTACCCTGCAATGCGGCTGGCGCCACAACAGGTCCACCAGAGGTACGTCCATCCCGGTCCTCTCGTACTAGGGACAGATCCTCTCAATTCTCCTACACCCACGGCAGATAGGGACCGAACTGTCTCGCGACGTTCTGAACCCAACTCACGTACCACTTTAATTGGCGAACAGCCAAACCCTTGGGACCTGCTCCAGCCCCAGGATGTGATGAGTCGACATCGAGGTGCCAAACAATGCCGTCGATATGGACTCTTGGGCATCATCAGCCTGTTATCCCCGGCGTACCTTTTATCCGTTGAGCGATGGCCCTTCCACGAGGGACCACCGGATCACTATGGCCGACTTTCGTCTCTGCTCGACTTGTCAGTCTCGCAGTCAGGCAGGCTTATGCCATTGCACTCAACGAGCGA
>CXTY01000020.1 GCA_001404055.1 Roseibium album
GCTCCGGGACGTCCGCCCAAGGCGCACCGGTGCGCAACCGCCAGAAAATGCCATTCAGAACCCGCCGGTCATCAACACGCGCAACACCACGCACTTTGGACGGAAGAAGTGGCTGGATGACAGACCACTCGAAATCGCTCAGATCAAACCGCGCCATGGAAAACTCCTTTTAGGAGTTTGAATCACATTCGCAACTCAAAAGGAATCCCGTTTATGAGAACGTGGCCTAGAGGGGTAAGTTGGTGGAAATCGAAGAGATCTGAAACCTATGAAATACTCGGTCAGCCAGCCCCGTCAGGCCGCAAGGTTCACCCAAACAGGCACATGATCGGAGGGTTTTTCCCATCCACGAACGTGCTTGTCGATTCCACATCCAATCATGAGGTCTGTCGCCTGTGGAGACGTCAAAATATGGTCAATGCGAACGCCATTGTTCTTTTGCCAGGCGCCAGCTTGATAGTCCCAGAAAGTGTAGGTCTCATCTGCTTGGGTGCAACTGCGGACGACCTCTGTCAGACCCAGATGAGTGAGTGCTCTAAACCGCTGTCGGCTTTCTGGTTGAAATAAGGCGTCATCAAGCCAGTTTTCTGAGTTTTTGGCATCAACTGGGTCCGGAATAACATTGTAATCGCCAAGAAGCAGAAATGGCGTTTCTTCCGCAACGCGTTTTTCTGCGTGAGCGATCAGTCTGTCCATCCACTCAATCTTGTAGGGAAATTTCTCTGTTCCAAGAGGATTGCCATTGGGAAGATAAAGACACCCGATACGAACGGATCCAGCCTCTGCAGAAACACTGGCCTCAATGTAACGGGCCTGACTGTCCTCAGCATTGCCCGGAAGTCCGCGCTGGATATCTTCAAGTGGGGACTTTGAGAAAAGGGCGACGCCGTTAAATCCCTTTTGCCCATGGGTTTCCAAGTTGTAACCAAGGTCTTCAAAAGGTTGACGGGGAAAATTCTCGTCGATTGATTTGATTTCCTGAAGACAGGCGACGTCGGGAGAGGCTTCTTTCAGCCATTCCAGCAACGTTTCAATACGGGCTTTCACGCCATTGATGTTCCAGGTCGCGATTTTCATGCAGAGGTCGCCTCGACTTCAGTTAAGCCGGGGCAACCGGCTGGAGCATCGGTTTGCGTCGATGTTAGATCGTGAAACTAGTCCCACAGCCACATCCGGCGACCGCATTGGGATTGTTGACCTGAAAGGACTGTCCGATGATATCATCAACAAAATCGATCTCTGATCCACCCATGTACTGCAACGAAATGGCGTCAATCAGCACTGTTGCACCAGGTTTTTCTATTACCAGATCGTCGTTCTCACTGTTTGAGACCACGTCGTATTGATACTGTAAACCGGAGCAACCGCCGCCTTCGACGCTCACCCTGAGCATGCTGCCATCTGGTTCTTTGGACAAAATTGTAGCAATACGCTTGGCAGCGCGATCACTGACTGTTACCTGACTTTCAAGTATTTCGGTCATGTTCTACCGACTCGCTGAGCTTCATCTGATCGAGATGAGCGTTAATCTGAATTATTCAGATAAGTAAGATTAGGAACCGCCCGCGTCAATGCAGAGGAGGTGACGCAGGTCGGTTATAAAACGAAACCTCTGTAAGTGATGGCTGAAATATGAAGAACTCAGATATTGGATTTGGTGCGCAGACCCGTGCTGTTTTCGCACAGGATCCTGGTGAAAGCCGGGGACGGCTTTTTCCGGAATCGGAAAGCCGTACACGCACGCCGTTTCAACGGGATCGAGACCGGATCATTCATTCATCAGCTTTCAGGCGTCTGAAACACAAAACCCAGGTTTTTGTCTATCATGAAGGCGATCATTTTCGAACACGCCTGACACACACAATTGAAGTGTCGCAGATCGCCCGTTCTCTGGCGCGCGCTTTGCGTCTGGATGAAGATCTTGCAGAATGTCTGGCACTGGCCCACGATCTGGGCCACACGCCATTCGGCCATGAAGGTGAAGATGTCCTGCATGAATGCATGGCGGCCTTTGGTGGTTTTGATCACAACGCGCAATCGCTTCGGGTGGTGACGCACCTGGAACAGCGATATGCTGAGTTCGATGGTCTCAATCTGGCCTGGGAAACGCTTGAAGGGCTGGTCAAGCACAATGGACCACTTGTCAGTGACCACGGTGCACCTTTGGGGAAATTCAAGGGTGGAGAATTGCCGTTTGCCGTTCGTGACTATGCTGAAAAACAGGACCTTCTATTGAATACCTGGCCGAGCGCAGAAGCGCAGGCTGCGGCGATAGCCGATGACATCGCCTATGACGCCCATGACCTGGACGATGGTCTGCGGGCTGGACTATTTGCAATTGAAGATATGCGGGAGGTTCCGTTTCTAGCGGAAATCCTTTCAGAGGTTGATCACAAATATCCCGAGTTGGAAGAAAGCCGACGCATACACGAGATCGTGCGACGGTCGATTACCAGAATGGTGGAAGACGTAATCGGTGAAGCGATCCAAAATATCGAGAACCTTGATCCCCGAAGCGCGCAAGACATCCGGTTGGCGGATCGTTGCCTTGTGCAGTTTTCCAGCAAAATGGCCATTGCGGAAAAAGAAGTTAAGAAGTTCCTGTTTTCGCGGGTTTATCGTCATGAGGACGTGTTGGCAGTTCGCCGGCTAGTCGCCCGAGTTGTTCGCGAACTTTTTTACAAATTTCAGTCCGAACCGCAAACGATGCCCGCACCATGGAACGTCGGTCTTGAAGCAGTCGACAAAAGTGCTGTGGCGCGACGCGTGTGTGACTATATCGCTGGCATGACAGATCGGTATGCAATTGAAGAACATCGCAGATTGTTTGACGACACTCCTGATTTAGGGTAGGCGCAGGGACAACTTTACGACCCTGTGGCGCCGAGGGCTTTTCCTTCGCTGCGCACGGGGACTTTGTGTTTAAAAGACCAGACCCGACCGGTGATCTATGAATATCTTCGCAGACTTCACGCTTCGCGTTAAAAACGCGCTGCAAGCAATTGATCTAAAAGATGCCAGTGGCGCTGCTCCAGATCTTTCGCGTGTGGTCGTTGAGGCACCGCGTGACCCTGCGCACGGTGACTTTGCAACAAATGCAGCGATGGTTCTTGCCAAACCTCTTGGCATGAAGCCGCGGGATCTCGCCGAACAACTGGTTGTAAAACTCGACGAAGATCCTGATATCACCGAAACTGCAATTGCTGGGCCAGGTTTCATAAATATGCGGGTTGCTCCTGCGGTTTGGCACCGGGTGCTTGGGGATGTTTTGGCGCTTCGAGATCAATTCGGGGCACCGGCGCAATCGTCCGCACCGAAAGTCAATGTAGAATATGTTTCAGCAAACCCGACTGGTCCCATGCATGTCGGTCATATTCGCGGGGCGGTGGTTGGGGACGCCCTGGCCAACCTTCTTACATACGCTGGAAATTTGGTCGTCAAGGAATACTATATCAACGACGCCGGGTCACAGATTGAAACGCTGGCGCGCAGTGCATTCCTGCGCTATCGCGAAGCTTTGGGAGAGGAAATCGGGGTAATTCCCAACGGACTTTATCCAGGTGATTACCTGAAACCCGTAGGAGCGCAGCTCAAGGAAGAATTTGGCGTTTCACTGCAAGAAAAAGACGAAAGCGATTGGCTCCCAATTGTGAAAGAGCGCGCGATGGCAGCTATGCTTGATTTGATCCGCGAAGATCTCGCGGCATTAGGTGTATCGCATGAAGTCTTTTTCTCTGAGAAGTCCTTGCACGAACGCGCGAACGGAAACGAATCCAGGATCGATCATATGCTCGACGGTCTCAGGTCAAAGGGACTCGTATACGAGGGAACCTTACCGCCACCCAAGGGGCAGGTACCCGACGACTGGGAAGACCGGGAACAGACGCTTTTTCGTGCCAGTGACTTTGGAGATGATACCGACAGGGCTTTGAAAAAGTCCGATGGTTCCTATACTTATTTTGCTGCGGACGTAGCCTATTTCCAGGACAAATTTGAACGTGGTTTCCAGGAAACAATATATGTGCTGGGTGCTGATCACGGCGGTTATGCAAAACGTTTGCAGGCAGTCGGCAAAGCGATTTCTGACGGTAAAACCGATGTCATTGTCCGGTTCTGTCAGCTTGTGAAGCTGATGCGCGACGGTGAACCCGTGAAAATGTCCAAGCGGTCAGGAGACTTCATCACCTTGAGAGAAGTCGTGGATGAAGTGGGCTCCGATCCGGTCCGTTTCATGATGCTGTTTCGCAAGAACGATGCACCGCTCGATTTTGATTTCAAGAAGGTCACCGAACAGTCAAAGGACAATCCGGTCTTTTATGTTCAATATGGGCATGCACGGTGCTGTTCGGTCATGAGAGAGGCGAATGAAAAACTGGCGGGTCTGGATCTCAGTGACAATTCACTGAACGCTGCAGACTTGACGCTTCTGGAAGACAGCGGTGAACTTGAACTAATCGCAAAGATGGCCGAATGGCCCAAGTTGGTTGCGGCTGCTGCCGAAACACATGAGCCGCACAGAATTGCGTTTTATCTGCATGACCTCGCAAGTTCACTGCACTCGCATTGGAATAAAGGCAAGGATCTGCCTCATTTACGTTTTATTATTCCTGGTAACGTGAAATTAACCCTGGCACGTCTTGCATTGGTTCGTGGTATATCTTCGGTAATTTCATCAGGTCTTGCGATTCTTGGTGTGAATGCTCCTGAAGAAATGCGTTAGTTAAGTTTAACGGCCATCGGGGCCAAGAGTTTGATGTATCCGTAGTTGAACAGGACCGGTTTTCGTAAGGCACATGTCTGAAGATTACGAAACAGAGCGATCAGAATCACAAAGGCGTGCTGAGGAAGCAGCTAGTGAACGACCGGCAGTGGAAGACCCGCTGGTCGAATTGGCGCGGATTGTCCACAAGAACAAGCAATCGGGGGCGAATGTGAATAGCGGCCGCGTCGGCAATACCGACTACTTCGCCGGACTTGAAGATGTAGCTCTTGATCAGGAAGCCTCCTCAGAACAGTCGCCAAATCGGGTGGAACCAACCTTCGGTTCAGCGCAGCCAACAGCGGATAATCAGAACCACGGCCAGGAACAGGCACCCACCGCGCCGGTTGAGTTGCAGGATACTCCCGCCTTCCAGCCGTCAGAAACTGGTCACCAAGATGAGGGTTTTGAAAGCCATCAGGGGCGCGCAGCGCCATTGCGGCCGGAAATAACCGAGCTTCAGGCAACGGTGAAGTCTGCAGTGCAAGCCGTGAACAGGCTAGCGGAACCTCCCGTCGAACCGCCAGTTCAATCCTTCAGCGATCCTCATGCGAATACCGTTCAGCCGGCTCATCAAGGTGCCGATGTCCAAACGCACCTCAACCCCTCTGTCGCGCTTGATCTTGAGCAGAATTTGACTGCTGAGCTTGAGGATGAGCTCATAGGAGCTTTGCGACAGTCTGTAGATGATACGCCCGAGGCTCTGGAACAATCCGTCGAGATACCTGAGGTTTCTCCGGTTTTGCATGGTCAATCCACTGAAGCGCCAAATGTGCGGTCGACACCAGAATTCAACTATCCAAACCGGAATGAAACCGGTTCCGTAGATGGTGCGGCTGAGAAATCCGTATCTGCCTTTTCAGACGCTGCCAATCCCTTGGAAAGTAACGTTGGCTTGACTGATCTGGCGGGTCGTCCAATTGAGCCTAAACCGGCCACTCATGCTGCGCCTCACCAAGACGATTTCTCCAGTTCGGTTGCGCGCCACTTGCCTGGTCGCCCTGCAATTGACGAAAACGATCTTCTTGCGGCGCTTGATCCCACAAAGCCGGAGAGCTCTGGCGTTGACGACGGTGGCGAAGCAGCGGGCATTGAGGCGCTTTTTGCGGATCTCGATTTTCCAGATCCCGTTGAACGGAACAATGAGACACCTGAAACCCATGCAGGCACACCTGAAGAACAAACCAGTGCTGCAGAAATAGATGACATGACCTGGCCTGCTGCCGCGTCGGCCGTACCGCGAATAAGTGAGGATGAAACACCACCTCCGCCTGAAGGGTATGATCTGGATGCAGTCGCGCGCGCTATGCAGGAGAGCGATCCAAGCCTTAGCGGGGCAGGTGTGCTTCCACCTCATCCGGCGTCAGAGCAGAAAGCAGTCCCCCAGTCTCAGGCAAAATCTCGGCGCGGATTGTTTGTAGTTGTAGGAATTCTGGGCGTTGCGATGGTTGGAGCAGCAGGATTTTATCTTGTTGATGGTGATGCGGTTCAGGTTCCAAGCGGACCGCCGCCAGTGATCAGTGGTTTGCAAGACCCGCTCAAGGTTTATCCGGACGGAAAGCAGACCGCCGCCAACGATCAGGCTGGAAAACTAATTTATGACCGCGTCGACGGTTCAGGTGAGGCAGGGCCAGATCGCCTGGTTTCTCCAGAAACACCGCAACCGGCAGAATTGCCGCCTGCGCCCGCTGGAACGGGCAGTAGTGCGGATCTGGTTCCAGGCGCACCCAAACGCGTGTCGACTTACATCGTACGTCCTGATGGAACGATTGTTTCGGAAAGTAAAAACGCGACGACCGCAGCAAGCGCACCATCAACTCCGGTTCCGGCGGCTCCGGCACCGGCAGCACCTGCAACAAATTCAGATGGCACTGACGCACCAAGGGTTGTTTCGACAACTCCAGTGACTGGTGGTGAAAGTGTCACGCAGCCTGCATCACCGGCGCAAGTACCGGCGGCTCCAGCAATTGTACAAACGACAGAAACTGCCCCGGTCCAGGAAGCACCAAACCCTGATACACCTGAACCTGTCAACGCGACTGCTGGTACGGAAGCAGCTCCCAAGCCGCTTGCAACTATTCTAGCGGAAACCGTCGATGCAAATTCAGATAGTGCCTTGGTAACCGAACCTGTGGTGCCTGTTCCCACTGTCTTGCCGAGAAAGAAACCGGATGCTCCGGTTCAGGTCGCAAGTGCACCGGTCACTCAGACGACACCTGCGCCGACCAACCAGTCGAATGGACCGTTAAACCTGGCACAGCCAACAAGTGCACCTGCTGCTAATACGCAGCCCATTGCGACAACCTCTTCAGGAAATATTCCTGCGGGCACATACATTGTCCAGGTAACCTCTCAGCGAAGCGAGGCTGCGGCTAGCGGTGCGTACGAAGGCCTTCAGCGTCGCTTTCCCACAATCCTTGGGAACCGTGATGCCGTCATCGTATCTGCGAACCTGGATGATCGAGGTGTGTTCTACAGAGCGCGTATCCCGACAGGATCGCGTGACGAGGCAATATCGCTTTGCGAAAGCCTGAAAGGTGCTGGTGGCGACTGCTTTGTGCGCCGCTCACCCTAAGCTGAGACTTTCCCAAAAATTAGCGCTGCTGAAACGAAGTATGGTTGTGTCATAAAGGCCAGTTATTCTGCAGCGACGATCACGTTGCTGGCTCCGCTACCAGCCAGTAATGGTGCCATGTCCTTGTAAATTTGAGCAATTGCATCAATTGCTCTTCGTACCGCCGGTTCCCGGCGAACATCCCTGTGAACGATAATATGTTCGGGGTAAGTCAGTTCGGACAGCGGTCCTGTAAGCGCGATGAGGTCAGGATGGCTGTCTGCCATGAATGCCGGTAGCAAAGCCAGGCCTGAACCTGCAGCCGTCATGTTCAACAATGTTGTCATTGTATTTGTTCGTAGTTTAGGCGGCTTGACCTTCCGGGTTTCCATCCATCTGGCGTGTGATGGATACCAGAGATCATCAGGCGCAAACCCTAGCCAATCACAGTTGGAGTACCGATTGTTTGTATTGGCCGCCGGGTGAGTGCTCAAGTAAGCTTTTGACGCATAGACCCCATACGCAAGGCAGCCGACTTTTCGCGCAATTAGCGTATCTGATTCAGGCAAGCAATTTCGTATCTGAAGTTCTATTCCGCGTGTTTGATGGTCGACGTGGAGGTGGCTGGAAATTATCTCCAATTCCACGCCTGACAACATGGTAGTGAGTTCGCCAAACCGGTCGGTCAGAATTCTGGCACGGACCTCATCAACTGCAACACGCACAACTTTGAGCGCTGCATTAGAGAGGTCAGGCAGGACACGGTTGGCGGCATCGGCCTTGTCTCTCATTTCTGCAGCCAGGGGAATAAGGCGCAGACCGGCCTCCGTTGGTTTCAGGCCGGTTGGCGTTCTGTCAAAAAGGCGTGCACCAACTCTTTCTTCAAAACCTTTGAGCCGTCTGCTCAATTGAGGCTGGCTCAGGTTCAATGCGCGTGCCGCACCTGAAAGCGACCGCATACGAGCGGCAGCATCTATCAGTTTCAAGTCATCCCAGTTCATGCTTATAGGTATACCAATATACCTGAGGGCTAGCAATGTGATGTAAAAATACATACCCGGCATGGCAAATTTATGTCTGCCTTGCGCGTTGCGGTACTGATAGACCAGTGGCACCAACGTTTCCCTGGAGAACAGTTGATGTTGCCACATTCCCAATATGCACGCTCTGAAAATACAGTGTTGGCACTCTTTCTGGCACTTGCCGGAATGACGGCTTTTACGCCTATTTTCGCTGCAGGAAAGATTGCCGATGGCTTGTTACCGGTCGCGGTGCTGGTCTGGCTCCGTTTCATGGGCGGCGCATTCACAATATTGACGGTTGCCAAGTTCAAACGAGTGAAGCTGCACAATCGTGTCAGTCCGTTGTGGAAGCTACATTTGATGCGTGCATTTTGTGGTGTGGCTGGACTGGGCTGCTCGATCTATGCGGCGAGCGTTCTCCCGCTTGCCGACGCCACTGCAATAGGCCTTACGAAAGGCATCATTGCGATCGTGTTGGCTGGTCTGATCCTCAAGGAAATCATCACTGGAAGGCATTGGGTGGCAGGATCACTTTGCGCCGTCGGGGCCTATCTTGTTGTAAGGTCGGTTGATACAGATGCAAGCGAAGCCGAATTTGCGATCAGCGGTGTGCTTGCAGCACTTGTAGGCGCCGTATTCATGGCGTGCGAGGTGCTGATCATGCGCTATATCGCACAACGTGAAGACACGGTAACGATCCTCGCTTATGTCAATGTGTTCGCAACTGTTTTGCTGACTGGCCCTGTCCTGTGGATCATTGTGTCTCAGGATATCGCTTGGCAAAGCCTCGTTGCTTTTGCCTGGCTGGGGCCGCTGGCTATTGTCGGCCAGTCCTTGAACATTTCCGCATTTCGACGCGCCGGGGCTGCAACACTTGCACCGGTTTACTATGGATCAGTTGTTCTCTCGGCAATGTTCGGATTTGTCTTTTGGGGGGAGGTGCCAGCGCCAATTGCTGCGTTTGGTGCGCTGTTGATCATTGCCGGGGGCGCAATTTTGACCTTGCCTGCCTCCTTCCGAAAAACAAAACAAGTTTCTTGATAGAGACCTACTGTTCGTTTTGCATCAGTCCAAAAGGCTGTTCACAAGGAACGGCAGGCTCTCGTCGAGCCGGTAGTCGACGCTTGAGTGGTTGTCCTTGAATTCCTGGTATACGTGGGTCACGCCAGCTGCATCCAGTTTGCGATGGAGACGACGTGACCCGTAAACAAGATTGTATTGATCTACGTCGCCGCATTCGATCCAGAGACCTTTCATGGACCGTAATGCGTCCAAATGCTGGTCAACGATGTGAACCGGGTCCCACTGCAACCAGGCATTCCAGCGTTCCTCTATGAGTTCGCAGGTTTCAAGGTCTACGGGTAGGCGAATGCCGCAAAAGACATCCGGATCAGGATCCGGATCATATGTTGCCGCCATGGCGAAGGTCATGAGATCATGAAGAGCATTTCCAGGGAACTTTGGGCCTCTTTCAAAGTCTCTTATGAATGCTTCAATGGAACCGGCCTTGCTGATTGCGCGAAGCGCGCTCGGCATCTCTGGAAGATAGCAGAGGTCGAATGCCATATCACCGGAATGGCACGCTGCTGCAGACCACACATCAGAGTGTTTCATAGCGTGAATTATTGAACCATAGCCCCCTGATGACTTGCCGAAAATTCCGCGTTTCCCTTTTCCTCCACAGCGAAACCTACCCTCGACTTCTTCAAGCATTTCCGTCGTTAGCCACGTTGCCCAGGGCCCCATCGCCTGGCTGTCGATATACTGGTTGCCACCAAGTCGCGTGAAACAGTCTGGGAAAGCGACAACGACAGGAGGAAGCTCACCATCATGAATGAGTCGGTCGAGTCGTTCAGGGACGTTCTCGCCGAAGTTCTTCCAATTGACATGCGCTGGCCCACCGGCAGTAAACCCGACAATGTCGACCAGCAAAGGCAAGGTACTGCCATCATGTCCACAGGGCGTGTAGACTATAATTTCACGTGTCGCCGTGTCACCGAGCCGGTTGTGACCAAGTATTTCGGATCTATGCGAAATCCGGTGGAGTGTGCCGGCTGGAATGTCTAGGCGCGCGCGCATTGATAGCTCCTAAAGAATAAGTCTGGCCAAACTCTTTTCAGGGCACAATTTGGGATTTAGGTCAAGGATGCAGGGTGCCCTTTCTTGACGAGAGTCCCGGCGGCAGCTAAGCCAGAATCATGACCAAGGCCTTTGTTTCCGGATGCGCCGGACTGACACTCACCGTTGAAGAAATTTCGTTTTTTAAGGATCATGATCCCTGGGGATTGATCCTGTTTGCTCGGAACATTGACACTCCAGATCAGGTTAGAGCATTGACGTCTACCTTTCGGACTGCCGTCGGCCGGGAGAATGCGCCGGTTATGGTCGATCAGGAAGGTGGACGTGTTCAACGTTTGAAGCCGCCGCATTGGCCTAAATATCCCGCTCCCAAACTTTTTGGCGATTTGTTCGAAGAAGATGCTGATGCAGCCATGCGTGCCGCATGGCTTGGGGCAAGACTGATTTGCGCTGATCTCTATGAGGTCGGGATCACCATTGATTGCCTGCCTTGCCTTGATGTCCGGTTTCCCGAAACTGTGGATGCGATTGGTGACCGAGCGTTCTCAGCTGATCCTGAAGTTGTGATCGCGCTTGGCCAGTCGATGGTTGACGGCGCGAATGCGTCTGGCGTGCTGCCGGTAATCAAACACATTCCTGGTCATGGACGGGCCTGTGTTGACAGTCATTTGGAGCTTCCAAGGGTCGAAGCAGGCCAATCTTCTTTGGAAAGCGTGGATTTCCGCCCATTCAAGGCACTTTCTCACGTGTCATTGGGCATGACAGCTCATATTGTCTACGCAGGGATTGATGCCGATAATGCAGGAACACAAAGTTCGAAAATAGTGCAGGACGTGATCCGAAAGAATATCGGGTTTGATGGTTGTCTGATGAGCGATGACATCTCGATGCATGCACTTGGTGGCGAGTTTGCGGAACGGTCTCGCAAGATTGTCGATGCGGGCTGCGATATCGTTCTGCACTGCAATGGCGATATGAATGAGATGCTTGAAGTCTCAGGGGTTGTTCCGGAGCTTTCCGGCAATGCGAAACGGCGCTGTGAGAAAGCACTAAATGGTTTGCACCGTCCGGAACCGGGATTTGATAAAGATGGCGCTTGGAAAGAGTTTCAGTCTCTGACGGGCTGGCAAGGAGTGTAACCGGAGCAGGCATGGCGGAATTGGAGCAAAATAAACCTATTGCAGAGGATGGCTCCTTTGATCTCCTGAGTACCGTCAACTCGGGTGAGGAACGTGCGGTCTCTGATCCTCAACTGGTTGTTGATGTTGAAGGCTTTGAAGGCCCTATGGATCTGCTGCTAGGACTTGCTCGGACCCAAAAGGTGGACCTTACCAAAATATCCATTCTGGAACTGGTCGAACAATATCTGGAATTTGTTGCTGAGGCGCGTCGTATGCGCCTTGAGCTGGCGGCAGATTATTTGGTCATGGCTGCCTGGCTGGCCTTTTTGAAATCCAAGCTGCTTTTGCCGGAACAAAGGGACGAAGATGAGCCAACGGGTGAGGAACTCGCTGCGGCGCTCGCATTTCGATTACGCCGTTTGGAGGCAATGCGTGAAGTTTCCGAAAAACTCATGATCCGAAGCCGGCAGGGCCGGGAGGTCTTTCACCGAGGCGCTCCGGAGACCATGTCGGTACAACACAAAAGTATTTGGGACGCTTCGACTTACGACTTGCTCTCCGCATATGCCACGCAGCGGCAGCGCCAATCTGTAACTTCTGTGCGTGTTTTGAAGAGGACTGTCTGGTCGCTCCAGGAGGCGCGGGTACTACTGACCAAACTGGTCGGGCGCGTAAGCGAATGGGCGCCGCTGAACGCTTATTTGCGCGACTATCTTTACGACAACAAGGACTGGGCAACCATTGTTGCGAGTACCTTTTCAGCAAGCCTGGAGATGGTGCGCGAAGGAAAGGTTGAAATTCGTCAGGGAGAAGCTTTCTCTCCGGTCTATATCCGTTCCATAGAAAAGGAGCCGGAACATGACAGCGAATGAGTCCGGTTTTCTGGACCTGGAGCCAGATGTGCAACAAGAAGTCGAGGCCGACACTCAGCCGGATCATTCCGGACTGCGCATGACCGAAGCACTGCTGTTTGCGTCCTCCGAACCCTTATCTCTGGAAGAGCTGACTTTGCGTCTGCCCGAGGGCAGTGACGTGCTTGGCTTGTTGGAGTATCTGCAGAAGGTCTACGCAACACGTGGCGTCAATCTGGTTCGGGTTGCCGGAAAATGGTGTTTTCGTACCGCCGAAGATCTTGCCTATCTGATGCATCGCAATGTTGAGGAGCAGCGCAAACTTTCACGGGCAGCGCTCGAAACCCTGGCGATCATCGCCTATCACCAACCAGTGACACGCGCCGAGATAGAAGAGATCCGCGGCGTTTCAACGTCCAAGGGTACACTGGATGTTTTGCTGGAGACTACCTGGATCAGAATGCGAGGCCGACGCAGAACACCGGGACGACCGGTGACTTATGGTACGACGGACAATTTTTTAATTCACTTTGGATTGGAAAATGTCAAAGACCTGCCCGGCCTGGAGGAGCTAAAAGGTGCAGGCCTTCTGGACAGCGCAGTCCCTGCCTCCTTTCTGGTGCCGACGCCCAATGACGATGTTGCATTGACCGAGGACGAGGATCCGCTAGAAGACGGTTCTCTGTTTGATGACGATGCGGACGATGCCGCCGGGGCCTGATGTCGAAACAAGACAAGAAGACGTATTCCAACGGGAACAATCACCAGCTGCGCTGGGGTGCACCCGGAACGGCCAGTGCGACAATTGCCGCGGGTCTTGTCTTTGAAAATGTCTCTCACGATTATGACGGCGTTACTTCTGTCCGGGACATGTCGCTTTCGATCGCACCAGGAGAAATCTTGTGCCTGCTCGGACATTCCGGTTGTGGCAAAACGACTCTCATGCGCATCGCTGCAGGTGTTGAACGTCAGAGCCATGGCAGGGTTCTGATCAATGGAAGCGAAGTTGCCGGAGATGACATCTTTCTTCCGCCGGAAAAACGCGGTGTGGGACTGATGTTTCAGGACTACGCCCTTTTTCCCCACATGAGTATTTTAGCAAATGTGATGTTCGGTCTGACGAACATGTCGAGAAACGAAGCGAAATCCGCTGCAATGGGTGCACTTGGGAGGGTGGGCCTGACCGATTATGCTGACGACTATCCCCATGCACTCTCCGGGGGAGAGCAGCAAAGGGTGGCACTTGCACGGGCTCTGGTGCCAAGACCCGGTATCCTGTTGATGGATGAACCCTTTTCAGGACTTGATAAGCGCTTGCGCGACAATGTGCGCGACGAGACGTTGGCTGTCATACGAGAAACCCGTGCGACTTGCATCATTGTCACGCATGACCCGGAAGAGGCAATGCGTATGGGAGACAAAATTGCTCTTATGCGCCAAGGTCGCCTCGTTCAGCACGGCAGTGCTTCTGATCTCTATAATCACCCCGCAGACCTGTTCGCCGCCAGGTTCTTTTCTGAACTCAATCAGTTGGAAGGGCGTGCGAACTCGGATGGTGTCGAGACTGCGCTCGGTCTGTTGCCAGGTGATGGGTTGGAAACAGGCGCTGCCGTTGATGTCTGCGTACGTCCCCAGGGCGTTATCTTGGGCCGGCCGGGCTTGTGCGGAGTTCCAGGCCGTATCCGTGCCAAACGATTCGTGGGTGAGGTCGAACTTCTCACGATCGTGGTTGACGGCATGACCAATCTCCTGCAGGCAAGAGTGCGTGCGGGAACACCGTGGGAGCAGGGAATGGACGTGTCGGTTACAACTGATCCAAAAGACGTTCTTGTATTTCCGCGTTAACAGGCCCAAATCTAGTTGGAACTGGTTTCGCTAATCATTCCGTCTAAGAGCTGAAAATGTTCTCGTCGTGTATGTTGCAGGTTAAGGGCCGTTTTTGTACAAGGGCCGAAAGGGCATTAAAGCCAGTTATCAGGAGTTTGGCGTATGGGCATTAGTATTTGGCAGATCTTGATCATCGCAGTGGTGGTGGTTCTGCTTTTCGGACGCGGCAAAATATCAGACCTCATGGGTGATGTTGCCAAGGGAATCAAAAGCTTCAAAAAGGGCATGGCCGAAGACGATTCTGAGGATTCTCAGAAGACCATCGACCACCAGGCCAACGAAGAAGCACCGTCTGCGAAAGCTGAAGATCAGACCAAAGCGAGCTGATCTCAATCTGCATCGCGTCTCCTTAAGGGACGAAATTTCTTATGTTCGATATCGGTTGGACCGAGCTCTTGGTGATCGCCTGCGTGGCGATCATCGTTGTGGGGCCAAAAGACCTGCCGCGCATGTTGCGCACGCTTGGGCAGACAATGGGGAAAGTGCGACGAATGTCGCGTGAATTCCAGTCGACGTTCAACGACGCGCTTCGTGATGCTGAACAACACGCAGATATCGCCGACATGAAGAAGCAAGTCGATGATGCCGCAAATTTCAATCCTCTTGGTGATCTGAAAAAGTCGATCGAAGAGGATATGGCGAAGGTGAAGGACACAGCCAAGTCAACTCCGGCAAAAACGGAGGCTACGACGAAATCGGAAACAGAACCCGAGGCAAAATCTGAACCAGCAGTGAATTCCAAGGCCACAGAAACCGAACCAGCTGCGCCTTCGAAGCCAGCTGAGTCCGAAGCAGCACCATCAAGTGTGGCTGAAACCGCCGAAGAACCGTCGAGCAAGTCGATTACGGAAGATGTGAAAGCATGAGCCAGGAAGATATCGACGATTCAAAAGCACCACTCGTTGAACATTTGATCGAACTGCGTCAGCGCCTGATGTGGTCAGTTGCTGCGATCCTGGTGATGTTTATCATTTGCTTCTATTTTGCGAACGACATCTTCAACATTCTCGTCGTTCCCTATGAGCGAGCCGCAGGCGATACGCGCGAGATCCAGCTGATCTATACCGCTCCGCAGGAATTTTTCTTCACGCAGTTGAAACTTGCTCTTTTCGGCGCGCTTTTCCTCGCCTTTCCAGTGATAGCAAGTCAAATCTACATGTTTGCAGCACCGGGTCTGTACAAGAATGAGCGCGGAGCTTTCCTGCCGTTCCTGCTAGCGACACCGGTCCTGTTCCTGATCGGAGCGTGTCTCGTCTATTTCCTGGTCATGCCTATGGCGATGGGCTTCTTCCTGTCGATGGAACAGGCGGGCGAAGCCGGTCAAGCGGCTATTTCACTTTTGCCCAAGGTCAGTGAATATCTTGGTTTGATCATGATCCTGATCTTCGCGTTCGGTCTGGTGTTTCAGCTCCCAGTGGTGCTGACACTGCTTGGACGCGCTGGAATCGTGTCGTGCGACGGCCTTAAGTCGAAACGTAAATATGCGGTTGTTGGCGCATTTGCAGCTGCTGCAATTTTGACACCCCCAGACCCGATCTCGCAAATCGGTCTTGCGCTGCCAACGTTGCTTCTCTACGAAGTCTCCATTCTGTCTGTGAGATTGGTGGAGCGAAAGCGCGCCGAACGTGACGCGGAACGCGAAGCCGAAGACGCTGCAGCCTAGCCGCATTGTTTCTCAGCTTGCCAGTCTGGCGGACGGAAGTCATTTACAACACCCGCCGTTCGGAAAGCCAAGATGTTTGATATTAAGTGGATTCGGGAAAACGCAGATGCCTTTGACCAGTCGCTGGCCAAAAGAGGTTATGAAGCTTCTTCTGCCAAATTGATTGCGTTGGACGAATCGCGGCGATCTCACATCACCAAACTTCAGGAATCTCAGGAACGGCGCAATGCTGCCTCCAAGGAAATTGGTAAGGCAAAGGGAACGGGCGATGATGCCCGCGCTCAGGAGCTGATTGACGAAGTTGCGCAGATCAAGGCGTTTATCCAGTCCGGTGAAGAAGAAGAGCGTAAACTGGTCACCAACCTGGAAGAGGCCATGGCCGTCATTCCCAACCTGCCGCACGACGATGTGCCGGTTGGTGAGAATGAAGACGACAATGTGCTGTTGAAAACAGAGGGTGAAAAGCCGGTTTTCTCGTTCAATGAAGCGCCTAAAGAACATTTTGAACTCGGCGAAGACATGGAAGAAATGGATTTTGCCCGCGCAGCAAACCTCTCCGGTTCTCGTTTTGTTGTTCTGAAAGGGCAGATCGCACGGCTTGAACGCGCATTAGGCCAGTTCATGATTGATCTGCACACGCAAGAACATGGCTATACCGAGGTATCTCCGCCACTTCTGGTAAATAGCGCGCCTCTGTACGGCACCGGCCAACTGCCGAAGTTTGAAGAAGATCTCTTCAAGACTACGACGGATCATTATCTGATTCCGACTGCAGAAGTGCCTTTGACGAACCTTGTTGCAGGCGAAATCATTGCAGAGGATCAATTGCCGTTCCGGGTCACTGCACTGACCTATTGTTTCCGATCTGAAGCCGGATCTGCAGGACGTGACACACGTGGCATGCTCCGACAGCACCAGTTCCAGAAGTGCGAACTGGTCGCCGCAACGAAGCCTGAAGACTCACTGGATGAGCTTGAACGCATGCTTGGCTGTGCTGAGAAGGTTCTGCAAAAACTCGGGCTACACTACCGCGTCATGACGCTATGTACTGGCGACATGGGTTTTGGTGCGCGTAAAACCTATGACATCGAGGTCTGGTTACCGGGACAGGATGCTTATCGCGAGATCTCGTCATGTTCTGTCTGCGGTGACTTTCAGGCACGGCGCATGAACGCACGTTATCGTCCGGTTGATGCCAAGCAGACAGTTCATGTTCACACGTTAAACGGATCTGGCATTGCAGTCGGTCGTGCGCTGATCGCGGTGCTGGAAAACTATCAGAATGGCGACGGGACGATCACCGTTCCAGACGTTTTGCGGCCCTACATGGGTGGCCTTGAAATGATTGGTTGATGACCTGGTTCTGCTGCCAGGTCAGGCAGCCTGGAATGTAACTATCTTGCGTGGGCGGCTATCGTTTGATGGCTGTCAACCAAGACTGACTTTATTCCCTCAGCGATACACCTGCGGGAGCACGGCCAAATTTCAGTTGTATTTCACACGGCGGGTGGCGCATGCGTATTTTGATCACGAATGACGACGGTATTCAGTCGCCGGGATTGACCTCTTTGGAGCGAATAGCCAGGACTTTGTCGGATGACGTTTGGGTGGTCGCGCCAGAGACCGACCAGAGCGGCGTCGCTCATTCTCTGACATTGAGCGATCCGCTGCGGTTACGTCAGATAGATGATCGGCATTTTGCCTTGAAGGGAACACCCACAGACTGCGTCATCATGGGAGTGCGGAAGGTTTTGCCTGGTTTGCCGGATCTGGTGCTGTCGGGCATCAATAGGGGGCAAAATCTGGCTGAAGATGTGACCTATTCGGGAACTGTTGCCGGCGCGATGGAGGGTGCGATACTCGGGATCCGTTCGATTGCCGTTTCTCAGGCCTATGGCTGGGATGTTTCGTCCGAACCTGATTTTTCCACAACCGAAGCCCATGCGCCTGAATTGTTCCGTAAGCTGATCGATTTTGATCTTCCGTCCTATTCTCTTCTCAACGTCAACTTTCCAGCTTGCAAGGCAGAGGAAGTTAAGGGGCTTAAGGTCACGGTTCAGGGTCACCATGAACAAAGCGGTCTTTCGATTGAGGAAAGGCAAGATGGACGTGGCTATCCGTATTACTGGCTGAGATTTCAGGATCGGGGCAAATCCGTTCTTGATAATTCAGACCTCCATGCAATTGCGGATGGATATGTTTCCGTTTCGCCGCTACGCATAGATCTTACAGCCCATGATCTGGTGAGCAGCCTGGCAGGGGCGCTCAAGTAGTCCCGGAAGGGGAGGATTCATGGCGGGCACGACACCCTCTGTCGATCAGAATGGTAGTTCTTCTACCTTGCCTGATGAAACGGAAGCCCGCGCCGCCCTCGTTCTGGGGCTTCGCCAACGCGGAGTCGGTGCGAGGGATGTTCTTTCTGCCATAGAGCGAGTGCCCAGACGCCTTTTTCTTTCAGCGCGACATCACGGTCTTGCATACGAAGACGCGGCACTTCCGATTGAGTGTGGTCAGACTGTTTCCGCCCCGTCTCAGGTCGCCTTCACTGTTCAGGCGCTGGATATCGCGTCAGAACACGCCGTGTTGGAAATAGGAACAGGATCCGGTTATCAAGCGGCTGTCATTGCACAATTGGCAAAGCGCGTTGAAACACTCGATAGATTCGCGACACTCACCGATCTTGCCAGCCGGAGATTTTCAGCTCTCAAACTGCAAAATGTCAAAGCCCGGCAAGTGGATGGGTTTGAGGGCCTGAGAAAGAAAGGCCCTTATGACCGAATCGTCGTGACGGCAGCTGTTCCAGAAGTGCCAGACAGCTGGGTACAGCAGTTAAAACCGGGTGGTTACCTGGTTGCGGCCATTGGAAGACCCAAGGAAGTCCAGTCACTGATCCGATTTCAGAAAACCGAGAATGTCATGACGGCAGAAAACCTGATGCCGGTCAGAACCGTTATGTTACAGCCCGGATTGGCCAAGAAACTCTAGTGCCTTATCGCGGGACTGGCTTCAAGCGTGATTCCCTGCGATCGATACACCCCTAAATTTACTATAAGTACGTTGAATATCCCGAATTGCGCTTAGGCAAGTGCTGATAAAATAGGGATTTTCGCGGAAATTTGCGCAGGCCTTTAGTCTTTATAAACCTTACTGCCGTCTACTCTTAACCATAACAGCCACAGTCAGCGGTTTGAGTAAGGCGATGATGAAGCGGATGCGTACCCTCCGCAGGGATTTACTAAGCAAGGTAGCAACCATTTCTTTGGTTGCTGTATCTGTTGCAGCATGTTCCAGCGCAAGTGAACGGTTTGGAGAACCTCCGTACTATACGGGGAATACCCAAAATCAGCGCGACATCCTGGAAGGCGCACCCAAGCAGCCAACCTACAAGGATATCGTCAACGGTCCTGGCGGGACGACTGCAGGCTTGCCGCAGTCCGCCACTCAACCTGTGACAACCGGCTCGATCCCGAAATCGAGCAGCACAGTGCAATCCGCACCGCTCCCGGCTCCTGTTACAAGCAGCACGGTATCCAACTCAAAACCCGTCAAGGCGACGCCAGTCGCAACGTTGCCCGCACCAGAAGTGTCCGGGAAAAACTGGAAGGGTTGGACGTCTGCAGGCGGAACCAGGGTCCAAGTGCGCCAGGGTGATGATCTAAACTCAATTGCCCGTCGCTATGGCGTGCCAATCCAGGCGCTCGTAGCAGTCAACGGTATTGAAAATCCGAAAAGCGTTCGCCCTGGTCAGAGCATTGTAATCCCGACTTACGTTTATTCTGATCGAAATGGTCATTCGAGTGCGACTGAAGGCGAAACGGGCCGGGTCAAACTTCCGAAGGTAACCAAGAACGACAAACTGACGACAGCATCTGTTCCAACTTCAGTTGGGTCCGTGGCTCGGCCAGATCGTAAACCCATTAGCCAGCCGAGCTTTGCGGAAATCAGCCGTGAGAACGTTGTTGTTGAGAATGTTGAAATTGTACAGATCAGCACAATGCCGAAGAGAAAGCCCGGTGGTGCAGGTCAATCATTGACCACAGCGTCAGTATCCTCGAATTCTAATCGGGCAAATGTACCTGCGCCGCGTCGCCAGCCGACAGTGACATCTGACGTACCGTCCGCCGTTGCTGCAGCACCGTCTGGCAAGGTCGAGAAAAACGCTTTGCCGCAGCCGGCATTGACGCAGGAAGCTCGTCCAACCGAGCCGATCAAGACACCAACGAAAGTTGCCAGTATTCAGGAAGACGCTGACACGACGTCTTCAAAATTCCGCTGGCCGGTGCGTGGTCGCATCATCTCCGATTTCGGTGCCAAACCGGGTGGTGGAAAGAACGAAGGTGTGAACCTGGCAGTGCCGGAAGGGACTGCAGTCAAGGCTGCCGATGGCGGTACCGTGATTTACTCAGGCAATGAGCTCAAGGGATATGGAAACCTCATCCTTGTGCGCCACGACGAGGGGTGGGTTTCTGCTTACGCTCATAACAGTGAACTCAAGGTGAAACGCGGCGATACGGTTCGCAGGGGTGATGTTGTCGGACTTGCCGGGGCCACCGGTTCGGTCAACCAGCCACAGGTTCACTTCGAGCTTCGTAAAGGTAACAAACCGGTTGACCCGCTCAAGTACATGCCGAAGCGCTAGAGCGAATAAGCACCAAGCGCATTTCTGAATGACATTGAACCCGGTTGATTGCCGGGTTTTTTGCATTTTAGGATCAAGTGTCGAGCGACTTCCCAAGGCGGCCTGCGAGGTCCTGGATGAATTGGTAGGCAACTCTGCCAGAACGACTGCCGCGTGTTGTCGCCCATTCTAGTGCCTGAGCTCGCATTTCTGCTTCCTCGACCTTCAACTTGAAATGTTCGGCATACCCTTGAACCATATCCAGATAGTCATCCTGACTGCATTTGTGGAAGCCGAGCCACAAGCCAAAGCGATCAGATAGTGACACCTTCTCTTCCACAGCCTCTGCCGGATTTATGGCGGTTGAGCGTTCATTTTCTATCATGTCACGCGGCAGAAGGTGGCGGCGGTTCGATGTCGCGTAAAAAATGACATTTTCCGGACGTCCCTCGATCCCGCCTTCAAGAACGGCCTTCAGGGATTTGTAGGAGGTGTCGTCATTATCAAAACTGAGATCGTCGCAGAACACGATAAACCTGAAGGGGGCAGGGCGAATTTGCGCCATGAGCTTGGGAAGAGATTCGATGTCTTCCCGGTGAATCTCAATCAGCTTCAGAGCAACAGCGTCAACTTCGTCGTTGACCGCGGCATGCGCCGCTTTAACAAGGGACGATTTTCCCATGCCTCTGGCGCCCCAGAGCAAGGCATTGTTGGCCGGCAGACCTTTTGAAAATCGAATTGTGTTGTCCATCAACAGGTCCCGAACATGGGATACGGCGCATAACAGAGAAATATCGACCCGGTTCACTTTCTCGACTGCGTGGAGATTACCTGGCTCCGGATTCCAGACAAAAGCGTCAGCTGAAGACCAGTCTGGTACCTTTGGCACAGCAGGAACTGCACGGCTGATCAACTCGATCAGGGAATCGAGTTTTGCATTCAAAGCGGCAGCGTCGTTTTGCGCACTCATAATTCTTGTAACCCATGTCAAAAAGGCCCATGTCTGGCCTTGAAGAAGTTGAGGCAGGACTAACACGGTGGAATAAACACGAAAACGTCAGTTATTCCGATACCGGTACGCAGGAAACCGCTTGCAGTGCTTGAAATGAAGCGCGTCAACGTTATAGTCCGCGCCACCAGATTTTGAGCGTTTTTGCCTGGGGCAGTCAAATGAGCCCTCGGAAAACAAGAACGCACCTTAGGAGAGTTAAATGTTGATCACCCCAGCGTATGCGCAGTCCGCCGGAGCAGTGGGCCCGGATTTCCTGATGTCACTGCTGCCTTTCGTGGCAATCTTCGCAATCATGTACTTCCTGATTATTCGCCCGCAGCGTCAGCGGATGAAAAAGCACCAGGAACTGATTTCAAATCTGCGCCGTGGTGACACAGTTGTGACCACCGGTGGCCTTATCGGGAAGGTCTCCAAGGTGGTAGACGACGGTGAAGTTCAGGTGGAACTGTCGGAAGGTGTCAAAGTACGTGTTGTCCGCTCAATGGTGCAGGAAGTCCGTTCCAAGACTGAGCCTGTAAAAGACAACGCTTAAGCTTCCGAAACGCCAATTTGATGACTTTGCCGGGCCGGTTTTATCGGCCTGGCAGATTTTAAGGCTTGACCATGCTCTATTTCGCCCGCTGGAAAATCGCACTGATCGTGCTTCTGGTTGCCACAGGCATCTTCACGACATTGCCGAATTTCTTTACCGCAAAGCAGCTTGAAAGCTGGCCAGACTTTCTGCCGAAAAACCAGATGGTGCTGGGCCTCGATCTTCAAGGCGGCGCCTACCTGCTCTATGAAATTGACAAGCAGGACTACATGCAACAGCGGTTTAAGGCTCTCCAGAGTGAAATCCGTTCTGTTTTGCGGGAAAATCCACGCATTGGCTATACGGGCCTTGCCGTGCAGGGGGATGGTACTCAGGTTCGTATCCGGGACCTGACACGGCTTGCCGAAGCTGAGGAACGGCTGGAACCTCTGGTCAATCCGCTTGCGTCCAACTTGTTCGGTGGTCAGCCTATCAACGAATTTGAGATGACTGCTTCAGACGACGGCTTGATTCGGTTCAACTATACCGATGAAGGGCTGACTGATCGCATGACGGCTATCGTTCAGCAGTCCATTGAAGTGATCAGGCGCCGTGTTGATGAACTTGGTACGACCGAGCCAAACATTCAGCGCCAGGGTTCAGAGCGTATTCTTGTTGAGGCGCCAGGCGAAGGTGACCCTGAGCGGCTCAAGGACGTTATCGGGACTACGGCCAAACTCTCTTTTCATATGGTCAATAATTCCATGTCCGGCGAGCAGGCTCTGCAAAACCGTCCGCCGCCGGGCACGGTTGTGCTGAATTCAATCGATGACCCGCCCTTTCCATACCTTCTGGAAGAAGTTCCTCTTCTGAGTGGAGATGATCTTGTGGACGCGCAGGTCAGCTTCGATCAGCGCAACAATGAGCCAGTGGTAACGTTCAGGTTCAACCAGTCAGGTGCGCGGAAATTCGCCGTCATCACGCAGCAGAACATCGACAATGCATTTGCGATCGTTCTGGATGATGATGTAATTTCAGCGCCGGTCATTCGCGAGCCGATCACGGGTGGTTCAGGACAGATTTCCGGTAACTTCACCGTGGAAGGTGCCAATGATCTCGCCGTTCTGATGCGGGCAGGTGCACTTCCGGCCAAATTGACGGTAATCGAAGAGCGTTCCATCGGCCCTGGCCTTGGTGCGGATTCGATTGAGGCTGGTAAACTTGCTTCGATCATTGCAGGTGTGGCCGTTGTTGTCTTCATGATCCTGGCCTATGGACGCTTTGGTATCATTGCCGATCTTGCGCTTATGGCGAACCTCTTTTTGATATTCGGTGCACTGACGACTTTGCAGGCAACGCTAACCTTGCCGGGTATTGCAGGTATCGTTCTGACGATCGGTATGGCGGTGGATGCCAACGTGCTGATCTTCGAAAGGATCCGTGAGGAATCCCGAGCGGGAAGGGCGGTCATATCCGCGATTGATGCCGGCTACAGCCGAGCGCTAGGAACTATCCTCGATGCTAACATCACCACGCTGATTGCTGCTGTGATCCTGTTCCAGCTTGGTTCCGGTCCAGTTCGCGGCTTTGCCGTGACATTGGCTATCGGGATTTTCACCACCGTTTTCTCAGCCTTTACGTTCAGCCGGTTGCTGGTGGCCCTATGGGTTCGTCGCCGCCGTCCGTCAACGTTGCCGATCTGATCCGGGAGAATACCAAATGTTGCTGAGACTCGTTCCGGACAACACGCATATCAAGTTCATGTGGCTCAGGAAGGCCAGCTTCCCGCTGTCCGTGGTTCTGGTCCTTGTATCCCTAGCCGGGTTTTTCTTCGTCGGCCTGAACTACGGTATTGATTTCAAGGGCGGCACGCTCATCGAAATCAAGACAGATGGCCCGGCCGACATCGGTGCTATCCGATCTGAACTCTCGTCGCTCAATCTGGGCGACGTTCAGGTTCAGGAGTTCGGCGGATCAGATGATATTCTGATCCGTGTGGAAGAACAGCCGGGCGGTGAACTTGCCCAGCAATCCGTCGTTCAACGCGTCAGAATAATATTTGCTGACGACAATGTCGATTTCCGCAGGGTTGAGGTTGTTGGCCCGCGTGTGTCCGGCGAACTGGCCCAGGCCGGCGCCATCGCTGTTGGTGCATCGCTATTTGCGATCCTGATCTACATCTGGTTTCGATTTGAGTGGCAGTTTGCCGTTGGCGCCATCTTGACGACGGCCAACGATGTGATCATCACAATCGGCCTGTTTGTGCTGCTGCAACTGGACTTTTCATTGTCGAGTATCGCTGCGGTTTTGACGATTATCGGTTATTCGCTCAACGATACCGTGGTGGTCTATGACCGAATACGTGAGAACCTGCGCAAATATAAAAAGCGGCCGCTGACCGAACTGCTCGACCAGTCCATTAATGAGACATTGTCGCGGACAACGATGACATCCGTCACAACATTGTTGGCTCTGATCGCGCTTTATGCGTTCGGCGGAGAAGTCATTCAGTCGTTCACACTCGCAATGATTTTCGGAATTGTGATTGGTACATATTCCTCAATCTTCATGGCCGCGCCGTTCCTGATCCTCTTCAACCTGCGTCCTGATGCTCTGTCACCCAAGGATGAAGACGGTGAAAAGGGCTCTGATGCGCAGGCTACGACCTGAGGACACAAGATAGATGGAAATCCGGAAAGCACATTTTCCGGGCCGGGCGCCGCTTGATGCTTATGGCGATGGCGGCTTCCGGTTTGCCAACATGTCTCATCATGGGTCCTTGCTGTGCGTTCCCAGCGGGATCTACGGCTGGGACTTGAAAGACCCAGCCGCGTTTTCAGCTGCGGCCTTTCAACGGGTGTTCGAAGAGCATGAGGATATCGAGGTTCTTCTGATTGGCTCTGGTTCGGACTTGCGTCCGCTTCCGGCAGATCTGAGAGAAAAATTTCGTGAAGCTGGGATCATGGCTGATCCGATGTCGACAGGTGCGGCCGTCAGAACTTTCAATGTGCTGCTTTCTGAAGGTAGAGCCGTTGCTGCCGCACTATTGGCTGTAGACTGAAAAGCTGGCGCAGGCCAAATGGGCGCATATGACATCTGATATCGACCATACTGCTGATCTTTTGCGACGGTATGACAAGGATCGCTACCTGAGTGCTCTCCTTGCACCAGAATCCTATCGACCTGGGTTGATGGCGATATATGCATTCAATGCGGAGGTTGCGCGGGTAAGGGAGATTGTCTCAGAGCCATTACCCGGTGAAGTCCGCCTTCAATGGTGGCGGGACTTCCTCGAGGGCACTGAACATGGCGCCGTTGCTGCCAATCCGGTTGCCAGCGCTTTGCAAGAGACAATTCAAAAGTACAAGCTGCAGAAACAGGGTCTCATTGCGATGGTCGAAGCGCGCGTTTTCGATCTCTACAATGACCCTATGCCCAACCTGAATGACCTTGAAGGATATCTCGGAGAGACCGTATCAGGTCCTACGCAATTATCCTGCCTCATTCTCAACGATGGAACAGATCCGGAAACCGCGACTGCAGCCGGGCACGCTGGGGTCGCCTATGGCTTGACCGGCTTGATACGGGCATTGCCTTGGCATGCATCGAGGCATCAGATGTATTTGCCTAAAGATGTTCAGGAAAGACACAACCTGAATGCGGAAACTGTGTTTCGCGGTGAAACAACGCCCGAACTTCGCGCTGTGTTGACAGAAATGCGTGAGCATGTTCGCCATCATCTGGCCCGGGTTAGACAAGCCGCGCCAGATATCCCCAAAGCGTGTCAGGCTGCATTTTTGCCGTTGGCGCTGGTTGAGCCCTATCTGAAGAAACTCGAAGCGCCAGAATTCGACCCCTTGAAACAGGTTGCGGAAATATCGCAGCTACGCCGCCAATGGATACTTTGGCGTGCTTCCGGCAGCGTTTTGACCAGGATTTGAGATAGCGCGGCAGACAACTTGTTTGCCAGACTTTTCAAAATTAGGTTTGCTCGCTAAGCGGCGACGACCTTTTGCAAACCAAGTTTCGTCTGCCATGCAGAAAAATCGACCTTTGCCCGGTTGGTCAGGGCAGATCTTTTGGCTCTGGATTTGTCCTTGCCCTTCAACCGTATTCCGTTCTCGTCCTTGTTTGGTGCATCGACCGGCGGAAACAGACCGAAGTTCACATTCATCGGTTGGAATGACTTTGGCTTGCCTGCGCCATCGTCTCGGGAAATATGGCCTTCCGTGATATGACCAAGCAGAGCGCCCATCGCTGTCGTGTCGGGTGGTGCAATAATGTCCTGCCCACGCGATTCCAGAACCGCAAAAAGTCCCGCCATACAGCCAACACTTGCGGATTCCACATAGCCTTCACAACCCGTAATCTGACCTGCAAAACGCAGGCGTGGATCTGCTTTCAATCTCAAGGATTTGTCCAGAACCTTTGGTGAGTTCAAAAATGTATTGCGGTGCAGGCCACCAAGGCGCGCAAACTGCGCATTTTCAAGCCCGGGAATCATTTTGAAAATTTCAGCCTGTGCTCCGTATTTCAGTTTCGTCTGGAAGCCCACCATGTTGTAGAGCGTGCCAAGGGCATTGTCCTGACGGAGCTGTACAACACCATAGGCTTTCACTTCCGGATTATGAACATTTGTCAGTCCCATTGGTTTCATGGGACCGTGGCGCAACGTTTCGCGACCACGCGCGGCCATGACCTCTATGGGCAAGCAGCCGTCAAAATAGGGTGTGTTAGCTTCCCATTCCTTGAAATCAGCTGTGTCTCCGGCAATCAACGCATCGATGAAGGCCTCATATTGGTCCTTGTCCAGCGGACAATTCAGATAATCCTTGCCAGTGCCACCCGGGCCGACCTTGTCATAGCGTGACTGGAACCAGGCTTTGGAAAGATCGACAGAATCGAAATGTACGATTGGCGCAATTGCATCAAAGAAGGCGAGAGCGTCTTCTCCGCTTTTTTCAAGTACAGCTGCAGATAGCGCAGGCGAGGTGAGCGGCCCGGTGGCAATGATGACTTTGTCCCAGTCTTCTGATGGCAGACCGGCCACTTCCTCGCGTTCTATGGATATCCGAGGGTGGTTTTCCAGTGCTTGTGTGACCGCATTTGAAAATCCTTCGCGATCTACAGCAAGCGCGCTTCCGGCAGGAACCTGATGGGCATCAGCAGATGCCATGATCAGTGAATCTAACTGGCGCAGTTCATGGTGGATCAGGCCAACAGCATTCTGTTCAGAATCATCCGACCTGAATGAGTTGGAGCAAACAAGTTCAGCCAGACCATCCGTTTGATGCGCATCGGTTTTGCGGACCGGGCGCATTTCATGCACCACGACATCCAATCCCGCTTGGGCAACCTGCCAGGCAGCTTCAGAACCGGCAAGGCCGCCGCCAATAACATGAATGGGCATTTTCTTTGTTCCCTGGGATGTCTGCAGGTGGTTTCAAGCAAACCGAGTGTTGCGAAATCTGACCCGTGTCTCACGGCCTTCATTATAGCCTATGAGCGAGCTTCGCAATGTCTGTGGATGTGTTCGGGGAACGTCTTGAGCAAACAAATCAGACTTCCGATGAAGGAAACAAAACCCACCCAAGTTAGTAGCCCTTTCAATTGGCAGAGCGACGCCCAAAAAAGAAAAACGCCCGCCGGAGGGAGGAGGTTCCGGCAGGCGTTTTTATATCCTCTGCGTTAATTGCAGAGATCCGCGATCTGGAGGATGGGAGGAGGAGACCCCCAGACAGCGTATTCTTATTTGGAAGACTGGCGTGCGTAATGCGCGATGTCAGATCGTGCAATACCCAGGTCTGTCAACTCACGGTTCGACAACATGGACAGCTCGTCGTAGGTCTGACGGAAGCGTTTCCAAGTGTTGTATTTGCGAACTACTGTATCGATCATTTTATTAGGCCTTTCGCTATCTCATGGCCATCGCACCCGGATCGGCGTTTGGCCCGTTCATCTCTTACAATTGCAAGATAGGGAATTTGTGCAGTGCGAGGTAGAGGGTAAATCGCGCAGCAGATATGCAAAAACTGCAAGCCATCAAATTGTTAGCGGCACAATACACGCATGGAAATGCACTTCATGCATGCGCGAACGTTTTGGTTCTTCGCGCATGCGAAAGCATGCTGGAAGACAGCACAATTGGTAAGGAACAATGTAAAGAGGGAATTCTAGATAAACGAACGCCCGCCAGTGGGAGGAGGTACTGGCGGGCGTCGTTTCGACTGACAGGGCTGGGAGGAGGATGCCCTGCGTGTCACACGTCCATCGGCTGGGAGGAGGATGCCTTAGGACGCGATTTCCATATATTGTTAGCCGTTAGCAGAACGACGAGCGACGAATTTGATGTCGCTACGGCTGATGCCGAGGTCGTCAAGTTCGCGGGATGAAAGGCGGGACAATTCGTCAACCGCACGGCGGTAGCTCACCCAGCTGCTGTATTTTTGCCGAACATTGCCGAACATTTTCTTATTCCTTGAATGGCGATCCGACAATGCGTCTCGCTACGTTGTTGATCATGATATAATTCACCAGCCAAATTATAAGAAGTGCCAAGATTGCATGCCTGACATGCGTTTTGTGCAATGCAACAAAAGGCGAAGATAAATACTCACGCTGATTCGAATATAGTTAATAAAAACAAAGTGCGCCGACCAGTTGGTGCGGCGCACTAGAAGAGGCTAGTGGATTGCAGCGTTGGTTTTACTCGGCAGCGTCCGTTGCGCGCAGAGGTCGGCGCAATAGCAGCTCTTGCAGGAAATGGCCTGTATAGCTTTCCTTGACCTCTGCAACGTCTTCGGGTCTTCCCTTGGCAACGACGGTTCCACCGCCGTCTCCGCCTTCCGGTCCAAGGTCGATGATCCAGTCTGCAGTTTTGATGACTTCCAGATTGTGCTCGATCACGAGAACCGTGTTGCCCTGGTCCACGAGCTCGTGAAGTACGTCCAGCAACTTGGCAACATCATGAAAATGCAGACCGGTCGTCGGTTCATCAAGAATGTACAACGTGCGACCAGTGGAGCGTTTGGAAAGCTCCTTGGCAAGTTTCACCCGTTGCGCTTCGCCGCCTGACAACGTGGTCGCCTGTTGGCCAACTTTGATGTAACCGAGACCAACACGCGCCAGCGTTTTCATCTTGTCTCGCACTGCTGGTACGGCGGAGAAAAAGTCAGCTGCTTCTTCAACGGTCATATCGAGAACGTCTGCAATAGACTTGCCCTTGAATTCGACTTCCAGTGTTTCGCGATTGTAGCGTTTGCCCTTGCAGACATCGCAAGTGACATAAACATCGGGGAGAAAGTGCATTTCAATCTTGATGACACCGTCACCCTGGCAAGCCTCGCACCGACCACCTTTGACGTTGAACGAAAACCGGCCCGGCTGATAGCCACGCGCTTTCGCTTCCGGCATGCCGGCGAACCACTCCCGGATTGGCGTGAATGCGCCGGTATAGGTTGCTGGATTTGAGCGTGGCGTTCGGCCGATTGGTGACTGATCAATGTCGATCACCTTGTCGAGGACTTCCAGGCCCTCGATCCGGTCGTGCGGAGCCGGGTTATCACGGGCACCATTCAACCGCCGCGCAGCAGCCTTGTAGAGTGTATCAACCAGGAACGTGGACTTGCCGCCACCGGAGACACCTGTAACACAGGTGAATGTGCTCAATGGGACGTCGACATCAATGTCCTTGAGGTTATTGCCCCGCGCTCCGCGCACAGACAGTTGCCGTTTCTTGTTGATTTTACGGCGCTCGTCGGGTCGGGAAATCATTCTGGTACCCGAAAGATATTCCCCAGTCAGGGAGTTTGGATTGGCTATGACCTCTGAGGGCGTGCCCTTGGCGACAACCTGGCCGCCATGAACACCAGCACCAGGGCCGACATCAACCACATAGTCTGCTGTCAGAACAGCGTCTTCGTCATGTTCCACAACGATGACCGTGTTGCCGAGGTCTCTCAGGTGTTTCAATGTTTCCAGCAGTCGTGCGTTGTCGCGCTGATGAAGTCCGATGGATGGCTCGTCGAGAACATAAAGAACACCGGTCAAGCCAGAACCAATCTGAGAGGCCAGGCGAATACGTTGGCTCTCTCCACCCGAAAGCGTGCCAGAGGCGCGGGAAAGTGTCAGATATTCCAGGCCGACATCGTTGAGAAATTTCAGCCGTTCACGGATTTCCTTCAAAATGCGGCCGGCAATTTCCGTCTGTTTGTCGTTCAGTTTTGCTGGTAGTTCTTCAAACCAGTCACGCGCCTGCCGAATTGAATACTCTGTGATGTGGCCAATGTGCTTTCCGGCAATCTTGACTGCCAATGCTTCTGGCTTCAGGCGGAAGCCGCTACACACAGGGCAGGCATGATCAGATTGAAATCTTGCAAGTTCTTCACGGACCCAAGTGGATTCAGTTTCCCGCCAACGGCGCTCGATGTTGCCGATGACACCTTCAAAGTTCTTTTCAGTCCGGTAGCTGCGTACACCATCATCATAGACAAATTCGATTTCCGTTTTGCCGGTTCCATGCAGGATGGCGTCCTGAGCCTCCGAGGGAAGATCCTTCCATGGGGTCGCCATGCCGATCTTGAAATGTTTGCACAACGCCTCCAGCGTTTGAGCGTAATAAGGAGACGTGGAGCCAGTTTTGGCCCACGGCAGAACCGCGCCTTCGCGCAAAGACAAAGAATGATCCGGGACAACCAGATCCTCTTCAAACGCAAGGGTGGTTCCAAGTCCGTCACAAGTCGGGCAAGCACCGAATGGATTGTTGAACGAAAACAGACGTGGTTCAATTTCGGAAATTGTAAACCCGGAAACCGGACACGCAAATTTCTCGGAAAAAATCAAACGCTTCGGGTCGCCGGTTTCTTCCGTTTGGTCGGCAAATTCCGCAACTGCAATGCCGTCAGCCAACTTGAGAGCTGTTTCAAGAGAGTCAGCAAGCCTTCCTGCGATATCATCGCGCACGACAAGGCGGTCCACGACAACATCGATATTGTGCTTGTATTTTTTGTCGAGGGCAGGGGCATCTGAAATTTCATAAAACGTACCGTCGATCTTGACCCTCTGGAAGCCCTTTTTCATGAGCTCCGCCAGTTCCTTGCGGTACTCACCCTTGCGCCCACGGACCATGGGGGCCAGCAGGTAAAGTCGCGCGCCTTCTTCCACTTCGAGAACGCGATCAACCATCTGGCTGACGGTCTGACTTTCGATGGGAAGGCCGGTAGCTGGCGAATAGGGGATGCCTACGCGCGCAAACAAGAGCCGCATGTAGTCGTAGATTTCGGTCACTGTGCCGACGGTTGAGCGAGGATTGCGGGATGTTGTCTTCTGCTCGATCGAGATGGCAGGAGATAGACCGTCTATCTGATCGACATCCGGCTTTTGCATCATTTCAAGGAACTGCCGCGCATAGGCCGACAGGCTTTCGACATACCGCCTTTGCCCTTCCGCATATATTGTATCGAAGGCAAGTGATGACTTTCCTGAGCCGGACAAGCCGGTCATGACAATTAGCCGGTCACGTGGAAGGTCAAGGTCGACGCCCTTCAGATTGTGTTCTCTGGCGCCTTTTACACTAATCATCTTGGTACGGTCGTTTTTCCAGGAGTCGTCCGACTGTGAGCCCTTGGATGTCGTCATTCTCGCTCTTCCTGACCTCATGCAATGGGCTATTCGGGAGCCAATGCGTGCTTGAAACTGTTTTGGTGCGACCTTCGTTGTGGTGCGCCATTTCCCCGATATAGCAGTTTAATCCGGAGCTTCCAGTGAGGCTTTTTTGTCACCGGAAATAGAGGCGTCTTGATTGCCAGGGTCGGTTGAATCGGTTTTACAGAAATGATAAGAACAAAACAAGTACAAGCGTTGCAGGAAGTTCATAAACGTGTGACCAACGGAGAATTGTGAGAGACAGGGACGCAATAGTTTCACGCGATAAATTCAGAACCCCTTGGGTGCAAACACAGATCTTACTCGAGCAATTGCCCGAAATGCAGCTTCTGATGACCCGGGGTCTGTACCTTGCCCTGTGGAAAATGGGAGCAGTTGGACAAAAATGAAGGCGAAACTGTTGGCGTCCCTTTAGGGTTCTGCTTTCTAGCAGCAGAACATGCTGCGCGAATGAAAAGCTGCTGATGTGCCAAAGAAGCACCAATAGTGGCTGACAGGTCGCGTTAAACAAACAGGAGTGCAGAATGGCGGGCAGCGTCAATAAAGTTATTTTGGTAGGCAATCTTGGAGCTGATCCGGAAATTCGCCGGACGCAAGACGGCAGGCCAATCGCCAATCTGCGGATCGCGACTTCAGAATCCTGGCGCGACCGCAGCTCTGGAGAACGCCGGGAAAAGACAGAATGGCACCGTGTGGTCATTTTCAATGAAGGCCTGTGCAAGGTCGCTGAAAGCTACCTCCGCAAAGGTTCAAAGGTTTATTTGGAAGGTCAACTGCAGACCCGCAAATGGCAGGACCAGTCCGGACAAGACCGCTATTCCACGGAAGTGGTACTTCAGGGTTTTAATTCTAACCTGACAATGCTGGATGGCCGCGGCGAAGGCGGTGGTCAGCCTGGCGCATTGCCAGACCACGGGAATGACTCCCAGGGTGGCGGCGGCTTTGGAGGCGGTTCCGGCGGAGGAGGTGGCTACGGCGGCGGCTCTGGTGGTGGCGCAGGTGGCAGCTCCGGCGGCGGTGGCGGTTTTGGCGGCCCATCCGGTGGCGGTTCTGGCCCGATGGACGACGAGATTCCGTTCTAAGAACAATTGTTTACAAGGGGGAGTTCTTGCTCAGGGCTCCCCTTGGTCGTTCCACGATCTTAACCTCCGACGTTGGGGTCATACGGTGTGCGTGGGTCATCGACGCCGTCGTAATATTCTTGCGCAGTTCCAAGGCCGCAATGATACACCGCTTCTTCCGCTAGCGTGTTGCCACCCGTAATCGGGGCGCCATTGTGGTGCGCAAATTCGTGTATGATGGTCGCAAGAACCATCCATCTTCCCATATTGAATGCGCGGTCACCGATGGCGATTTCACCTGTCGGGACGTGGATTTCACCGTGCAATGGGGCAATCATTGAGCCGTAGTTAACCCAGATACTGCTGTCCCCGATCATGCTGGACAGGCTGCGCCCATTTGGCAGCGTGCGAAAATGGGCATTGCAGGATGGGTTGTTCTTGACCATCCGGAACAGCTTGTTTCGTGCCCATTTCAATTTGCTGTACTGGCTGGAATTGAAGCTGCTGTAATTGGCGACCGGCGATGAGTGGTCTCCAACGTTGAACTGGAATGGCATGATAATCCCTCAGTCAATAATTCACGATCTCGTGAAGGGTTATAGGAAGGCTGAGAGAAAACGAACGTGACGAAGGTCACCAATTATGCGGTTCGATCTTTGGGAACTTTCAGAAAAATGGCCTAGCCTGGTCCAATCATTTGAAATGGAGCCCACTTCCAGTTTTCAGTCGTGCCAAAAAGGCCGTGTTCCTGCTGATTTTTGTGAATCATTGACGGTCATTTTTTGCCGCAGGCACATTTTTTTACATCGCAAAGTGTACAGAACTGGCGGAAACGTCATTTGGATCACGAGAGGCAAGGCGGGAGAGGCATATTCGTCACACTGTTTTGAATTCAAAATATGTGAATGACCACTGCTCTTAACGATATTAAGAAGCCTGCTATAGTATTAACCTTACTGCCGTCTGCGGTTTAGCTTGTTTGTCGAATCGCGCTTTTTGTTTCAGGAAGAAACACGGCAGATGCTGTTGGGCTCAAATACACGCTGAGCAAAACAACTCCTTGGCAGGGGATGAAATCACCTGGTTCTTGAGGGCCAAGTACCAGGGTCAAACAATTTTATGATTGCGGGTTAAAAAAATGCGAGCAGATGAAATGAAACGACTTGAGCGAAGCCAATCGGTTCGCACAGATGCAGCGGTCGCGCGCAGTCAGTAGGTCCTTGGAACTTCAATCAAGGCTTGCCTGATGGTAACCGTTTTAGCGTCCGGCTTCAGTGCCGTGAGCGTAGACACAGCCTCGGCCCAGGGCTTCTTTCAACGTCTGTTCAATCCGGAAAACCATCGAAGGCAGCAAGAGCGCGATAGGCAGGACCAGCTTCGTCAACAGGCTACTCAAGTTAAAGTCTCCGCACCGCGTTACCTGAACTATTCGCCAGACAGCTGGAAGAATATCTCCCTGTCGCCGCTGTCTGAAAAGAAAACTGCCGAAGTGACACCGGTTGTACCGGATCCGGAAGCAACAGATTCCTCAGAAGTCGAAGCTGTATCCATCGCGCCCGCAGCGCCAGTGGTTTTGACGGCCTTTGACGAAGCACGTCCTGCGTTGGACCGCATGTCATTGAAAATGTTACCGGAAGTTGGTGAGTCGCTGATCGCGTTTTACCGTGCTCATCCGGAGTTCAAATGGATCAAGGACGGAAAGCCCACCGTTAGCGCGGCGAAGCTGCGCAGAGCGCTGCGCAACGCTGACAAGTTTGCCTTGAACCCTGCAGACTATTTTGTTCAGCTTCCGGCCACATCGGGTCTCGATGCAGCAGAACGCGATGCGGCTGCAATGCGCTTCGAAATGGAACTGAGTGCTGCAGCGTTGACCTACATTTTGGATGCAACGCGCGGCCGGGTCGATCCTAACCGCATCTCCCAGTACCATGATCTGCCAAGGCATAAGGTTGATCTTGTAGCCGGCCTTGAGCAGCTGTCGTCTGCTTTCGATTTTGATGCAGAGCTTGCCGGTCATCAGCCACAAAATGATCATTTCAAGAAACTGGTTGCCGAGCGGGCACGTTTGAAAGCTGAGGACAAGGAAGCGGACCAGATCGTAATCGCTCCGGGCACGTTCCTGAAAGCTGGAAAATCAAGCTCGGAACTGAAGAACGTCGTCGCCGCGATCCAGCAAAATGGTTCCGACGAATTGCGCACAGCGCATGCAGATACTCTGTCGGCATACGATGGCTCCGATCTCTATTCGCCTGAAATCGTCAATCTGGTGAAGGGTTTTCAGAAAGAAGCAAAGCTGACGCCTGACGGGATTGTTGGCAAAAACACCATCAAGGCGATGGTGGGTGAAACGAATGCCGCCAAGATTGCAAAAGTTGAATTGGCAATGGAGCGCAGTCGTTGGCTTCCGGAAAAGCTCGGTGAGCGCAAAGTTTTCATCAACCAGCCGGCGTACACCGCGACCTATACCGCAGCCGGTGAATTGCCGCTATCGATGCGGGTGGTGGTCGGCAAGAAATCCAATCAGACCAATTTCTTTTACGACAAGATCGAAATCGTTGAATACAATCCTTATTGGGGTGTTCCATACTCGATCATCGTGAATGAGATGCTGCCGAAACTTGCTCAGGATCCAAGCTATCTTGATCGGGCCGGGTACGAAGTGTCGACACCAGGTGGACGAAAGGTCTCTTCGTCTGCAGTGGACTGGTATGCAGTCGCTGCCAAGCAACAGTCAATCAACGTGCGACAGTATCCCGGACGCTCCAATGCGCTTGGCGAAGTGAAGATTCTGTTCCCGAACAAGCATCATATTTACATGCACGACACACCGGCCAAAAGTCTGTTCAAGAAGGATGCACGGGCGTTCAGCCATGGGTGTGTTCGGCTGCATGATCCCAAGGCAATGGCCGCCGCTGTTCTCGGTAAATCAAAGGACTATGTGACGTCCCGAATTTCAGAAGGGCGCAATGAACAGGAAAAGGTAGCAGGCGATATTCCTGTCTATGTTTCCTATTTCACTGCGTGGCCAGACCTTGAAGGTGGCATCGCCTACTACACGGACGTCTATGATCGCGATCGCCATCTCTTGAAAGCGATCGAAAAAACGGAAGCGGCCCGGGCAAAAGCCAGAGCGTCCTGATCACAGACGAATTGTCCGAATTAAAACGCCGGAGTTTCCTCCGGCGTTTTTCGTTATTCGCCTCCCAGGCAGTCAGCCAGGCTGTCCGCAAGGTTCATCAATAACGTTGGGTAAAGGTCGATACCATTGGCGATTTCGGTGCCAAGTGGGTCGAGCGTACCAATTCGCGCCTTGCTACCTTCAATGGCAACATTCACAATTTTTGAGTCGAATTGAGGCTCCTGAAAAACACAAGAAACGTCCAGATCCTGAATAGTGTCCTGTATTGTTGAAAGCCGGTCTGCACTTGCGATGGCTTCCGGGGTCAGAGTTATCGAACCAGATGCCTCGACATTGAAATGATGTTCAAAGTGATGATAGGCATCATGGAATACAATAAACTTCTGGCCTGATACAGGTTCCAGTTTTGCAGAGATCTTCGTTTCAAGACCTTCAATACGCTCGCTGAATTTCTTTGCGTTTGCGCGGTAAATATCAGCATTTGCTGGATCAACCTGTGCAAGTGTTTCAGCCATTGCTCCGGCTATTGCAATTCCATTGTCCGGATTCAGCCAGATATGGGCATCACGTTCGCCGCCTTCGGGCGCATGATCGTCGTGCGCATGTTCTTCTTTTTCGCCGTCATCATGTCCATGATCGTCATGGCCAGCTTCTTCATGCTCCTCGTGACCCTCCGAGTGGCTTCCATGGTCATGATCGTGGGTATCAAAAGTGGCGCCTTCGCGAAGACCAAGATGCTCAATGCCTTCCGCTTCCATCAGTTCAACAGAAGCATCGCCAGCCATCGATGAAATCGGTTTGGCAAGGGAGGAGGCCAGACCCGGGCCGATCCAGAATACGGTGTCTGCACCCTGCAAAAGAAACGCCTGCGAGGGCTTGAGCGCAAACCCGTGAGGAGAAGTGGCACCATCAATTAAGAGAAATGGCTTTCCAACGCCATCCATTACGGCAGACGCAATGGAGTGGATCGGCTTGATACTTGTGACAACTGACGGCGTATCAGCCAGCGAGGCAGTTGCAAACGCAGACAATGCAATAGCGGAAGCAATAGGAAGGCGTGTGGCTTTCTTTGCCGGTTCAAACTTGTTGAACGAAGCAGTGGAGAAGGGAAGCATGTGGCAGACATCCAATTTGATGTTACATTATAACGTGTAATTGTATAACGTTTGTATATTTGGCGTTCAACCCCTGTTTTCGGTTTCTTTCATTCATAGCCACGTTGGCTCTTGGAATGTGCAATTGGTGCGGCTAAGATCAAAAAAACTCTGACGGATCAAACAGTTCATGCGTCCAGCCCCAAAATTTGGAGTAAGCAACTTTCTCAACACCTATCCACCGAAAGCCGCACAGCTGATCGTCACAATTTATGGCGATATAGTCGAGCCTCGCGGTGGCGTTCTGTGGATGGGGGATTTGATCAGCCTGTGTTCAGGGTTCGGGGTCAATGAGTCTCTTGTTCGAACAGCCGTTTCGCGTCTTGTTTCGAAAGATCAACTAAGCGGGCAAAGAGAAGGGCGTCGCAGCTTCTACGGCCTGACCTCAACTGCCAGTGCCGAATATCATTCGGCAGCAGATTTGTTTTTTGGCCCGGCTGACGATGAATGCGAATGGCTTTTTGTCCATAGCCTGCATCAAGGGGAACAGCTTGAGTTGACGGCCAACGGCTTCGCGCCCCTTGGCGGGGGAATGTATATTGCCGCCGACAGGTCAGGGCGGCCGTTGCCCGGTACGAGTTTTCGCTCAGTCGCAATCAATCAGGACGGCGGCAAACTGAAAAAGTTGCTGCATTCGACATTTGGTCTTGAAGCGCTTTCGATCGAATACGCAGACATTGTCCAACGCATGAACAAAATGAAGAACGCTGTGAACGAGACGATAGACGGACAGAACGCTTTATTTCTCCGACTTGCTCTTGTTCACGCCTATCGAAATATCAGACTGCGCGATCCCAGACTTCCAGCTTCCGCACTACCTGACGGATGGCCTGGTGCCATAGCACATCGTTTGTTCGCAGATGTTTATGGCCAGCTATCTTTCCTCGCCGATGCCTACATAGGCAATCATCTTCTCGCCATTGACGGACCTTTACCCGCCCAGCCTCCAGCAGTGCATTCGCGGTTGAAGTCTCTGGTGGAGAGAAGCCAAGTCCTTTAATTGCCGTCAGTATTATCGACCGCCAATATTGGCCTCAAAAGCATCACAAAAAAATTTGTATCTCTACTTTTTTTGTGACGCTTTGTACGGTATCCTCTTCGGGACTTCAACATGACGAGAGGAGGCGTCATGTATGCCCAGATGGTAAAAACCGATTCCAGCAAGGTGCGCGACCTTTCGGAAATGACCGATGAAGAACGTGCCTTCCAGGAACGAATAGACCGCGGCGAAAAGATTGAGCCTACTGATTGGATGCCGGACGGGTATCGTAAAACGCTCATCCGCCAGATAGGCCAGCACGCCCATTCCGAAATCGTGGGTCAATTGCCTGAGGGCAACTGGATTACCCGCGCGCCAACGCTAGAGCGCAAGGCGATCTTGCTTGCCAAGGTTCAAGACGAGGCTGGGCACGGGTTGTATCTTTATTGTGCGGCAGAAACACTTGGTGTGAGCCGGGACGAGCTGATCGAGCTCCTCCACGCCGGCAAGATGAAATATTCGTCCATATTCAATTATCCGACGCTTACCTGGGCAGATATCGGCGCGGTCGGCTGGCTGGTGGACGGTGCAGCGATCATGAACCAGGTTCCGCTGCAACGGACTTCATTTGGACCTTATTCACGCGCGATGGTTCGCATCTGCAAGGAAGAAAGTTTCCATCAACGTCAGGGCTTCGACATCATGATGAAGATGGCCAATGGAAATTCTGCGCAGCGCCACATGGCACAGGATGCGCTGAACCGGTTCTGGTACCCCTCGTTGATGATGTTCGGTCCTTCTGACAAGGAATCTGTCCATTCCGCGCAGTCCATGGCGTGGAAAATCAAGATCAACACCAATGACGAGTTGCGTCAGAAGTTTGTCGATCAAACAGTTCCGCAGGCAGAATATTTGGGCCTAACCGTTCCCGATGAGAACTTGGAATGGAATGAAGACAAGGGCGGGTACGACTTTTCCGAACCTGACTGGACTGAATTTTTCGAAGTTCTGAAGGGCAATGGTCCCTGCAATCGGGAGCGCATGGAGGCCAGGGTCAAGGCCTGGGATGATGGTGCGTGGGTCCGAGACGGCTTGATGGCGCATGCCGAAAAACGCCATGCGTCCAGAACGGCTGCGGAGTGATTAATAGATGTCGGATTTTCATATTGCAGAATTGAACGTTGGTCGTCTCAAACATGACATCAACGATCCGAGGGTCGCGGATTTCGTCAACAACCTGAACCGTGTAAATGCGGCAGCTGAACGCAGCGAGGGATTTATCTGGCGATTGCAGGATGAGGCCGGTTCCTCCTTGTCTATGTCCGTTTCTGACGACCCGCTGATAATTCCGAACCTTTCTGTGTGGGAAGATGTCGCCTCACTTGAACATTTTGTCTTCCAAACCGTTCATAAGCGTTTTTATACACGCCGAGCAGAGTGGTTCGATGTCATGGACAAAATGCACTTTGTCATGTGGCCCGTGGCAGTAGGACATCAGCCTTCGTTGGCTGAAGCCTGGCAGAGGCTCGAATATCTCAACAAACACGGGCCTTCTGACCATGCCTTTGGATGGAATTACGTCAAATCAGCCAATCTTTGGCGATCAGCGCAATGTTCCGGTTCAGCAGCCTGATCGGCCGGATGTGGAGATTAGAACAATGAAAAAAGAATGGCCGCTTTGGGAAGTGTTCATTAGAGGGCAGCATGGCCTGAACCACAGGCACGTCGGGTCACTCCATGCTCCAGATGCCGAATTGGCACTCAAAAACGCCAGAGATGTTTACACCCGCCGCAGGGAGGGCGTTTCAATTTGGGTAGTCCCGTCAACGCAGATTACAGCTTCAGACCCTGGATCCAAGGATTCGCTGTTTGAGCCTTCGAAAGACAAGATTTATCGGCACCCGAGCTTTTATGACATTCCCGAAGACGTTGGAAAAATGTGATGGCTATGTCTGGCGATATTATCGCGAACGATATTCTGTTTGAGTGGCTTTTGCGCCGAGGGGATACACCTCTGATACTCGGGCACCGGGTATCAGAATGGTGTGGCCATTCTCCTGTGCTGGAAGAAGATATTGCGCTCGCTAATGTCGCGCTCGATTTAATCGGGCAGTCGCGCTTGTGGCTCACCTATGCGGGTGAGGTGGAAGGCAAGGGACGCGGCGAAAATGAGCTCGCCTTTTTAAGAGACGCCTGGGACTTCCGGAACTTCCTTCTGGCTGAACAAACCAACGGGGATTTCGGTAAGACCCTGATGCGGCAATTCCTGATTGACGCCTACCAGGTACCGTTTCTTGCCGCCTTGGAAAGCTCTGGCAACGAAAGAATTTCGGAGATTGCTGCCAAGGCAGGCAAAGAGGCTGTCTATCACCTGGATCGATCTGCAGATCTCGTTATCAGGCTTGGCGACGGGACACCGGAAAGTCACAAGAGAATGCAGACCGCGCTCGATATGCTATGGGCCTATACAGGTGAGATGTTTGCGGGCGATGCGGTCGATGAAGCAATGTTTGATGCGTCACTTGCGCCAAAGCCTGAAAATTTGCGACCGCAATGGCAAAAGACCGTCGACATGGTTCTTGATCAGGCGACGCTGAAAATCCCGCAATCTGACTTTGCTCATCAAGGTGGTCTGAGCGGTCGCCATTCTGAGCACCTTGGGCATCTTCTCGCTGACATGCAGTTCCTACAAAGGGCCTATCCCGGTGCAACCTGGTAACGTGAAGCAGGCTTCGACGGATACAATCTGGCAATGGTTGTCCGAAATCCCGGATCCCGAAATTCCCGTGCTGTCGCTGACCGATCTCGGCGTGATCAGGGATGTCCGATGGGAGAAAGGCACTCTGGTGGTTACGGTGACACCAACCTATACCGGCTGCCCCGCAACAGCAGTCATCAACCTCGATATCGAAACAAAACTGCGCACCTGCGGCGTTGAGGATTTGCGGCTGGAACAAAAACTCAGCCCTCCTTGGACCACGGATTGGCTAAGTGCCGAGGGCCGGGAAAAACTGAAAAACTATGGAATTGCGCCGCCCGTGGATGCCGTAAAAGATACCCGGCCACTTGCTGATAGAATTCTGCAAATGACCGGAGCCAGCAAGTCGTCGGTTTCCTGCCCGCGCTGCGATTCTGAAAATACGGAAAAAATCAGCCAATTCGGTTCCACGCCCTGCAAGGCGGCTTACCGCTGCAAGTCCTGTCTGGAACCATTCGACTACTTCAAGTGCCACTAACACCCCGTTCGCGCGGGTTTAGGGAGGAGTTTCATGTCTCGGTTTCATGCTCTGACGGTAACAGATGTGGTTCCAGATACCCGGGATTCAGTTGTTGTAACGCTGCAGCCAGCGGCCGCAGACAAGAACGTTTTTCGTTTTACACAAGGTCAATACCTCACTTTCCGGCGGGACTTTGACGGACACGAAGTCAGACGCTGTTATTCGATTTGTGCTGGAACCGAAGACGGCAAATTGCAAGTTGGCATCAAACGTGTCGACGGCGGCGCGTTTTCCTGCTGGGCCAACGAAAACATGAAGCCGGGGGATGTTGTCGAAGCCATGCCTCCGCTTGGCAGTTTCAATTCAGCTATCGAGCCTGAAAAATCCAAAAACTATGTCGGTTTTGCTGGCGGTTCGGGAATAACACCGATCTTATCGATCCTGAAGACTGTTTTGACCCGAGAGCCACAGTCCCGGTTCACGGTCGTCTACGCGAACCGGCAGATATCGTCGATCATGTTTCGAGAAGATCTGGAGGACCTCAAAAACAGGTTTCTTGGTCGCCTGCAGATCATTCACGTCTTGAAAAGCGACACCCAGGACTCTGACCTCTTTACCGGCCGGGTCGATGAAGAAAAACTAGATGAGCTGTTTGAAACTCTGATCGATCCGCAGGATATCGATATTGCATTTTTATGCGGCCCACACGGCATGATGGAAACGGTGCGAACGACGTTGGAGAAGTCCGGAGTTTCGTCTCAGAACATCAAACAAGAACTTTTCAAATCGGATCAACCAGGGCGATTGCCTACAACGGTTAGGCGAGCTGAAGATGCTGACGAAGCTAAAGAGGCTGACCTGAAGCTCACCATTGATGGCACCACACGCGAAATCCACATGGAAGCCGGCGAGTCAATTCTGGAGGCGGCTCACAGGAACAACATTGATGCACCTTATTCCTGTTGTGCTGGTGTTTGTTCAACATGCCGCGGGAAACTGCTTGAGGGTGAGGTGGAAATGGCAGCCAATCACGCACTCGAAGACGATGAGATCCGCGACGGCTACATACTCACATGTCAGTCGCGTCCCATGACCAAACGTCTTGTTTTGACCTACGACACCTGATCGGCAGGTTTCCGTTATCTCTCAACTGGAATTGAATTCATGAATGTTGTTCCCGGAAAATTTCGCGTTCTGGAAAGTTATCTGTCTGGTGGTTGGCAAACGGGCAAAGGGGCAGGGGCAACGTTGCTGGATGCCTCTTCCAGCGAACCTGTAGCGCAGATTGATGCCTCCGGTCTGGATTTGGAAGGAGCGCTTGATTACGGGCGAACTGTCGGAGGCAAAGCACTGCGCGCGATGACCTATCATGAACGCGCATTGATGCTCAAAACCCTTGCGCAGTACCTGATGGACAGAAAAGAAGTCTTCTATCAGGAAAGTTTTGCGACAGGCGCCACCCGCAAGGACAGTTGGATCGACATCGAAGGCGGTATCGGAACCGTATTTGCGTATTCCTCAAAGGCGCGGCGGGAAATGCCGAATACGCGCGTTTTTGTCGAAGGCGCCGTGGAACCGCTTTCTCGGGACAATACATTTTCCGGACAACACATACTGACGCCCTTGCAAGGCATTGCTGTCCATATCAATGCCTTCAACTTTCCCTGCTGGGGCATGCTTGAAAAGATCGCGCCCGCTTTAATCGCAGGCGTTCCTTGCCTGGTAAAGCCTGCAAGCCAGACGGCCTATCTCACCGAACTCATGGTACGGCATATTGTCGATAGTGGAATTTTGCCTGAGGGAACATTGCAACTGCTTTGCGGGTCTGCGGGCGATTTGATCGACCACGTGAACGGGCAAGACGTGGTGACCTTCACTGGATCAGCAACCACGGGACAAATGTTGCGGCAGAACCCGTCCGTCATCAAGAATTCGGTTCGGTTTTCCATGGAAGCGGACAGTTTGAACGCCGCCGTACTTGGCCCGGATGCGAAGCCAGGTGAGCCGGAATTCGATCTGTTTATCAAGGAAGTCGCCCGGGAAATGACAGTAAAGGCGGGGCAAAAATGCACCGCAATTCGAAGGGTGATTGCACCACGCGCAACAGTTCAGGCAGTCGCAGATGCCTTGAACGAACGCTTGGGGCGCCAGGTCTTGGGCGATCCTCGCGCGGAAGGCGTCTCAATGGGGCCTCTCTCTTCGAAGGGACAAAAGGAAGAAGTTCAAAGATGTGTCACGGAGCTCAATGCAGAGGCCGAAATGGTCTCACAGAAATCTTCGAAATTGCCGGAGCATGGAGCATTCGCGATGCCCGTTCTGCTTCATTGCGAAAGCCCCATGACATCCGACGCTGTTCATTCCATTGAGGCGTTCGGACCTGTCGCGACTCTCATGCCCTACGATGATGTGGAAGAAGCGATCGAATTGACGCGCAAGGGCAAAGGCTCGCTCGTCGCTTCACTCTTCACCAATGACACGACAGTTGCCGAAGAGATGGTCCTGGGAATAGCGCCCTTCCACGGTCGTGTGATGATTGGCAACCGGCAGAGCGCGAAAAGCTCCACCGGCCATGGCTCGCCTTTGCCGATGTTGGTGCATGGAGGTCCGGGCCGGGCTGGCGGCGGCGAGGAACTGGGGGGGCTGCGGTCGGTCAAACACTATATGCAGCGCACGGCAGTGCAGGGAACACCGCAATTGCTGGGCGCTGTAACGGGCCGCTGGATTAGCGGTGCAGACGGGCAAAGTGAACCCAGACATCCGTTCCGGAAATCGCTTGCCGAGCTCAAGATAGGTGATCAGTTGACCACTGGCTCCAGAACTGTGTTGCTTGAAGATATTGAACATTTCGCAAAATTCACAGGCGACACTTTTTACGCTCACATGAATGAAGCTGCTGCCCTGCGCAACCCTTTCTTTGAAGGACGTGTGGCGCATGGCTACCTCATTGTGTCTTTTGCAGCAGGATTGTTTGTCGATCCTGATGAAGGGCCGGTGCTTGCCAATTACGGCGTCGACAACCTGCGATTCATGACACCCGTGAATGCTGGCGACGCCCTCAAGGTCCAGCTCACGGCAAAAGAGATTTCTCCGCGTATTGCTGCCGACTACGGCGAAGTTCGATGGGATTGCCTCGTGACAAATCAGGAAGATGAAGCCGTGGCGCAATATGACGTTCTGACTTTGGTCGCCAAGGACAAAACAGCGATAGCCAAATAGTGTTTTGAGAGGAAAATGGTCCCGGTTATTAATCGGGACCAACTGATTGGAATGTCGACTATTTCTTTGAGCGATTGTCGACGACGCGTTTGGCCTTGCCGGCCGATCGTTCAACCTGACCCGGTTCTGCAACGTCAATCTTTGCTGAGATGCCAAGGGCGCTTTTGATGTGATGGGAGAGCTCGCGCGCTGAAGCCTGGCGTTGATCGCTGGACGTTGATCCGGGAGCAGCTTCCACATGCACCGTCATGACATCCAACCGGTTTAATTTGCCGAGTTCAATCTGAAAATGAGGTGACAACCCGTCACATTTCAGGATTTGGACCTCGATTTGGGTCGGGAATACGTTGACCCCGCGCAAGATGATCATGTCATCGGACCGTCCGGTGACTTTTTCCATCCGGCGCATGGTTCTGGCAGTTCCGGGAAGTAGTCTTGTCAGGTCTCGCGTCCGGTAACGCACCATCGGCAGGCCTTCTTTCGTCAAGGTCGTGAAGACAAGCTCCCCAACCTCTCCATCTGGAAGAACTTCACCTGTCTCCGGGTCAATTATCTCCGGATAAAAGTGATCTTCCCAGATGTGGAGGCCGTCTTTGGTTTCCACACATTCATTGGCAACGCCTGGTCCCAGGATTTCGGACAGGCCATAAATATCGACCGCATGCATATCGAAGGCCTCTTCGATTTCCAAACGCATGGCATTTGTCCAGGGTTCTGCCCCAAATATGCCTACCGCGAGCGAAGAATCTCTGGGGTCAATACCCTGTTTGCGGAACTCATCAATTATGGATAGCAGATAGGACGGCGTTACCATGATGATGCGCGGTTTCAGGTCCTGAAGGAGCGTCACCTGGCGCTCTGTCATACCACCTGAGACAGGCACAACGGTGCAGCCCAGTTTCTCAGCGCCGTAGTGCGCACCAAGGCCGCCGGTGAACAGTCCGTACCCATAGGCAACGTGGATGATATCGCCGGGGCGGCCTCCTGATGCTCGGATCGACCGCGCGACGAGGTGAGACCACATTTCAATATCATTGGCCGTGTAGCCGACAACCGTTGGCCGTCCAGTCGTTCCGGAAGAAGCATGAATGCGCAGGATCTTGTCGCGTGGAACGGCAAAAAGGCCAAATGGATATTGGTCTCTGAGATCGGCTTTGGTTGTGAAAGGGAACTTGGCCAGGTCTGAAAGCGTATTCAAATCAGATGGGTGAACACCTTTTTCGTCAAATCTGGATTTGAAAAGCGGAACATTCTCATACGCATGGTTGAGAGACCACTTCAGACGTTCAAGTTGCAGCGCCTGAAGTTCATCGTGTGACGCCTTCTCGATGGGATCCAGATCTCCGGGGTGTGGAGCCAGGTCTTCCATTGTGTCCTCCCTTGAAGCAGACCTTAGCGGGTTGCCTTGATCACTCTGGCAGAATTGTGCCTTTTGTTGTTCTTGAGTTGCCACGAAACTCGGCGATTGTGTCACCGTTCCGATTGGTGATCGTAACATCGTAAAGCCCTGACCGGCCCTTGCGCCATCGTTCACATGCTGTTGCCGTAAGCCGGTCGTTCAAATGTGCAGGTGCCAGAAAAGTGACGGAGCAATGCTGGGCGACGGTCACCTGGTTATAGGTGTTGCAGGCAAACGCGAAGGCGCTGTCGGCAAGTGTGAAGATATAACCGCCGTGACAGATACCATGTCCGTTGGTCATGTTGTCTGTAATGACCATCGTTATTCTTGCTTGACCTGGCTGGACGAGATCCAGTTTCATGCCAAGATTTTGAGACGCTGTGTCTTGCGCCCACATCCGCTGCGAACAGGCTTCCGCGAGTGCTTCAGGGGTCATAAGGTGCTCCGAAACTGAGGTCAGGATCCATTAAACTTGGCTGGGCGTTTTTCAAGGAATGACGTCACGCCCTCGCGATAATCATTGGTATTGCCAGCTGTCCTTTGTGCATCCCGTTCAGAATCAAGATGGGCATCCAGCGGCTGTTGAGACGCCTGTTGGATGAGCTGCTTCGTCAAAGCCAGACCCGCCGTCGCACCGTTGGCGAGCTGTTCTGCGAGGACTGACGCTTCTTTCATAAGGTCTGCGTCCGGAACCGACTTCCAGATCATGCCCCAGGAAGCGGCTGTCTCGGCGCTTACCGGTTCGGCTGTCATGGCCAGTGCCTTGGCCCTGGCTTCTCCGATCAGGCGGGGCAGGAACCACGTCCCTCCAGAATCCGGCACAAGGCCTATCTTTGAAAACGCCTGAATGAACTTGGCGGAATGGGCGGCCAGAACGATATCGCAGGCAAGTGCAATATTTGCACCGGCACCGGCTGCAACACCATTGACTGCACAAATCACCGGCAAGCGAAGCTCTCGGATCTGACGAACCAGAGGATTATAAAGGGTTTCAAGCGTGTGACCCAGGTCAGGAGCCTCTCCGCCGGCCCGAATGTCACGGTCCGAAAGGTCCTGTCCTGCACAAAACGCACGTCCTGCGCCGGTCATTAACACCGCTCTGACTTCGGCATTTTCCTGCGCCTGTGTGAGGGCAGCGCGCAAGTAACGATGCGTTTCTTCGTTAAATGCGTTCAATCGTTCCGGGCGATTCAGCGTTATCTGAAGTATACCGTCACGATAATCCGTCAAAACTGGCTTTGCGTCGGCCATGCGCCCCTCCCAAAGCATCACAACAAACTTCTCTTTATCGAGAATCTTGTGACATTAATGCACGACTGAAGGCACTGGTCAAAGCAAGAAAACTGGAAAAAGCACGGAATCCCAATTTGATAAAAAAATCCAATATTAACAACATGATTCAGCTGATATTTACCTTAAGCGCGGATCCTTGCGATCAACGATCATTGCCAGCATCAGGACGTCATGTTTAGCCGTAGATCCGCCGCTGAAAATATTTCTCTCGATATGCCTCTGGAGTTGGAGGAAGGACCGCCGTCTCACGCCTACAAGCGTGTACTGCAGGTTCTCTCGTTCAGTGCGGCTGCATTTCTTGCATGGTCGGTTGTTGGTCAAGTTCGCGAGGTCGCGAAAGCCTCCGGAGAGATTATTCCTGCTGGAAAAATTCAGACTGTTGGACACCTTGAGGGCGGGATCGTTGCGGAAGTACTGGTTCAGGAAGGTCAACTTGTTGAAGTCGGAACACCGCTTGTCCGGCTTCAGGAAGCGGCAACGTCCAGTGACCTCGAAAAAGTTCGCACGCGATTGAGGTTTTTGGCCGGTGAAGCACAACGCTTTGCTGTAAAAGCCGAAACGGCTGACCATACAGGTTTGCGCTTAACCGGCGAAGATGGTTTCAGCGAAGCGCAACAAGCAGCTCTGGAAGCGCAACAAATGGCGTTTGTGCAGGAACAGTATGCTCTGAAAGCCCGCGTTACCGAAAAGGTAGGTGAGGTTGCCAATCTTGTTGAGCGGATCGCATTACAGGAAACGCAAGTCGAGATTGAACAGGAAAAATTCTCGATCCAGGAATCGCTGTTCAAGCAAGGCTACACTTCGAAGCGTAGATATCTGGACGCGAAGTCAGCCCTCCAGAATGCTCAAAGTGAAATGAGTGAACTCAGAGGCATGAAAGGCCGCGCAGAGGCGCAATTGGCAGAAGCAAACGCCGGGTTAGCACGATCCATCGCGGTGGCGGAAGAAGAACTCGCCGAAGAACGCAGCCGTGTCGTTCAGGAACACAGTGAACTGGCATTTGAGGCAGACAAGCAGCGGGACAGGTTTGAGCGTCTGTTCATTCGGGCACCCGCGAGTGGACACGTCAAAGCGCTCTACCTCAAGGGTCCTGGCAGCGTGCTGGCTCCCGGTGATGTGGTTGCGGAAATTGTACCAAGTGGTGGCGAGCTAATTGCCGAAGTGAGAATTTCACCACGGGACATCGGTCACGTTGAAATAGGTGATCAGGCCGAAATTGCAGTCACCACTTTTGATCCAAATATTCAGGGAACATTGCAGGGAGAAGTATCAGTTATCTCCGCTTCAAGTTTCAGGGACGACCAGGGGAACTACTATTTCAGGGCGAAGATCCCATTGAGCTCCAATGAGATTGGTCAGGGCTCGCAGGCAGAAACAATTTCGCCGGGAATGGTTGTTGACGCAAAGATTGTCACTGGATCGAAGTCCGTCATGCAATACATGCTCAAGCCGGTGACACGCGCTATTGGGGACCCGCTAAGCGAAAGGTAGTTCGCAAGCGATTTGCCAATTGGCTCTGTTCCTAACAAATTGCAGAAAATACACAAAGTAAAAGCCCCGCCGTTTCCAGAGGGGCTTTTTTCAGTCACCGCTGTCCGGTGACATCAGCTACCAGCGTATCTCTTCAACGTCTGCAAAGATCACCTGGCTTCCATCCGCGAAATCGATGTAGCCGTCGGTATCTTGTGAAAGATCGATAACACCATTTTCAGTGTCTACGCTGTCAATAGAACCATTGGTGACGGTCACAGTCCAGTCGGTGCCATATTCGCCAGCAGCTGTTATTCCTGGCCCACCGCCAAGGTCGATCACGTCGGTCCAAGCCACTCCACTGCCAGCGTTGATGGTGTCACTGCCGTCTCCCAGGCCGTACATAAAGAGATCAGATCCATCACCGCCATTCATGTAGTCGGAACCTTCACCGCCGACAATCACGTCATCACCTGACCCACCACTGATGTTGTCGGTACCGGTTTCACCGAAGAGAAGGTCGCGACCACCGCCGCCAGAAATGGCGTCATCGCCGCTAACGCTGCCGCCTTCAATGCGGTCGTCACCACTACCGGTATAGATTGTGTCATTGCCACCCACGCCGTCGACCGAGTGCGAAGCAGTGTCGCTTGATTGGTCGAAATAACCACTGCTTGTAGTGCCGGTGAAGGAGTTGTCATAAGTCCCGTCAACGGAAACCGTGAATGTTTCACTCGAAGTAGAACCATCAGAAGACGTTGCAGTCACAGCCAGGTCGATGGAGCTTTCGACCTGGCTGTCGAAGAAGGCGTGATCCGCAACTGTGACAACACCGCTATCGTCAACTTCAAATCGGTCATCGCTGAGCGTGTAGGTCACTGTATCGCCATCAACATCCGTTGCTGATGCAGTGATTCCAATTTGTGTGCCGGCAGCATCGGTTTCGTGAATGCTGTTTGATGAGACATCAGCATCTGATACAGCTCCGATATCTGAGCCGAATAGGTCAGACATTGATTGGTCACCATCTGCAAATCTCAACGTTTCGATATTCGAAATCGTGTCCGAGCCATCCGTGCCAACATTGTCAGCTACCGTGTAGGTATCGTCACCATTGTCAGTAATTGTGTAGTCAGCGTAATTACCTGAGTAGACGACTGCGTCGGTTCCGCTTGCTCCATCGATGATATCGTCGCCGGCACCGCCGGTTACGGTATCATCGCCACTGTTCAGAGAAATTGTATCGTCTCCAGATGAACCAACGATGGTGTCGTTGTTGCTGGTTCCGATAATTTCGTCAACGCCAGTGAGTGTGACGTTTGAAAAATCAAAATTAGCCTGAGCGTCATTTGTACCTAGTTGATCACCGGTCGCGCTGGAACCGTCGATAACTTCTATGCCACTGGTTGAGGAGAAATCACCTTGGATCCTATAAGTGCCCGACCCAGTGCCCAGAACAATGGTATCTGTTCCGCTGGTGCCTGTATCTACGATGGTGTTGGTATTACCACCATCTATGTCGTCGAGCATGATCGTATCTGATCCTTCGCCGCCATCTACCGTGTCACCACCCGAACCGGTATAGATGGAGTCGTCGCCCGCGCCGCCATTCAAGGTGTCGTTTCCATCGAAACCATAAATGACGTCATCGTTTGAAGAACCGGTGATCGTGTCAGCGTTGTTGGTGCCCAGCTCTATTCCAACAGTTTCTGTAAACGTATTGCCACCACCATCTGTTACCTGAACTGTTACGGTGTCGCTGTAGACGGACGAGGCATCATGACTTCCGACCAGGCTGATCTCGCCGGAGTTTGTATCTATTGCAAACTTTCCGCCTGCATCGTCGGTGAGCAGGAAAGTATGTGTGTCACCTGCATCCGTATCAATAACAGAAGACACACTGGCAACGACAGATCCTGACTGAATAGTGGAAGCTGTGACCGCAAGCTCTGCGCCATTGGCAAGCGAAATGTCATTTGATCCGGCCAGGTCGCTAGACGACCCAGTTGTGAACTGCCAATTGCTTGTCAGATTGGATTCAGATCCAGGGTCGGACAATTGACTATCCCAATTACTTGAGATTTCGTCACTTGTGCGAACATCGCTCCAGACTCGCGCCTCATAGATCTCTCCGGACATAATTTGCGTGCTGTCGAAAGAACCGCCAACGCTGTCCTGTTCCTGACCGAACATGAGTGTCCCACCGGAACTCACCTCTGCAAGGAAGCTGAGACCGGATTCAGTGTCCGCCAGAGCACCATCTACGTAGAGTGAAACAGAGTTCATGGTTTCATCAAAAGCAAGAGAAACCGTGTGCTGAGATCCGTCAGCCAGATCAAGGCCAGAGCCAATCGAAAAATGCTCGTTACCCAACGCCACCGTCATTGTTCCATCGGTCTCATAGAAGATCAGGAACTCATTGGCGTAAGAGCTGTCTGCGTAGGATACCAAGGACTGAGTACTGCCGGTGTCGTTCATCGTGAACGACATTTCAAAGGTAAATGAGTTGTTGTTGAAGCCATCGAAACTGGACACGCTGGCATATTCAGTCGTAGCGCCACTATCATTCAATTGAAGTGCGTAGTCATTTTCGATTGTTAGATCGGTATTTCCAGTGAACTCGAGATCGGTTGGAATAACGATTGTTGCTGCAGCGTGATCCCCATCAGCGAAGCTGAAAAACTCTACATTGGTGACCGTATCGGTCCCCTCCGGTGAATCCGTACGGTTGTCAACGACTGTGTATGTCCCGCTGGACTCGGTAATCGTGTAGTCTGCGCGATTGCCGGAATAAACTGCATAGTCAGTTCCGCCGCCACCGTCGATGCTGTCGTTTCCGGCACCACCTTCCAGTGTATCGTTGTCGCCTTCGCCACTCAGGTAGTCGTTACCTTCGCCACCGATGATATTGTCATCACCGCCACCGCCATAGATCGTGTCGTTACCTTCGCCGCCATCCAGATAGTTGTTATCTGTATTGGGTTCAGTACCAACTACGTCGTCGATAAAGTCGTTTCCGCCGCCGCCATAGACGGTATCGGCACCTTCACCGTATAGGATGGTGTCATCACCGGCACCGCCATAGACCAAATCGGCGCCTGCACCGCTGTATCTCGTATGCCGTCTTCTGCTTGAAAAAAAAATGTCGGCACCCACGTTCCCCGTAATTGTTGTTTCAGAAACTCCAATATCGGTGAATGTGCTTCCGCTCATCTGGTAAGATTCAGCCACGTCGGATACCGAGATGGAAAAGGTTTCCTGAGATGTCGATCCGTCAGTTGAAGTCGCCGTAACGGTGAGGGTCACCGTCGGCTCGCTTTCGTAGTCGAACGAAGCGCCAGTTGCGACCGTGACTGTACCGTCTGCTGCAACTTCAAAACGTGCATCGTTGACGGAATAACTAACTGAATCAGTGACATCAGAGTCTGTTGCCAGCGCGGTGACACCAACCTGGGCACCGGCAGATGCATCTTCTGCAATGGAGTTTGCCGTTGCGTCAACGATGCACGTTTTGAAGTTG
>CXTY01000021.1 GCA_001404055.1 Roseibium album
ACCATGAGTGTGCGCAATGGCGATGGTTCTCTCAAGAGTTCCTCGACCACGGTTCAATCGGCTGATGCACTGACGAAGACCACCGAACAGGACCTGGATGGCGATGGCGACATTGACCTGAAAACCATCGATGCGACCACGGTGCATTCTGACGGCAGCCGGGAACGGCTGGTGACCCAGGAGAACGGCGACGGGTCCTTGCGTGCCATGCGCAAGGAAACCCTTGGCGCGGACAAGGTGACCTCCGAGACGTATGTCGATCTGAACCAGAACGGGAGTTTTGAGACTAGCGACCTGGTGTCTTCAGTCGTGGTCGACGCTACAACTCAAGAGAGAACCGCCACAAACTGGTCGCGTAATGCGGATGGTTCTATCAATGCAGTGGTGACTTCTGTCACCAGTGCGGACGGCCTCAACCGGACCACAACAACAGATGCGGACGGTGATGGTGACACGGATTCCGAGGTCACTGATGTCACGGTGAACAACGCCGATGGCAGTTCGACCCGAACTGTCTCCACGCGCAACCAGGACGGCCTTTTGAGGGCTGCGACGATCATTGCCACCAGCGCTGACGGCCTGACG
>CXTY01000022.1 GCA_001404055.1 Roseibium album
TGAGGCTTATATCCTCACCAAGGAAGAGGGCGGTCGTCATACTCCGTTCTTCACCAACTACCGTCCGCAGTTCTACTTCCGTACGACCGATGTGACTGGTGTTGTTTCTCTGCCGGAAGGCACTGAAATGGTAATGCCGGGCGACAACGTCTCTGTTGACGTTGAACTGATCGTGCCGATCGCCATGGAAGACGGCCTGCGCTTCGCTATCCGCGAAGGTGGCCGTACCGTCGGTGCCGGCGTCGTCGCATCCATCATCGAATAGTCGACAGCCGGGCCTGCCGGCACTCGTGAACAACAACGCGGGCAGGCCCGCCAGTCATATTGGGAACAATAACTATGAACGGTCAGAATATCCGGATCCGCCTCAAGGCGTTTGACCACCGTATTCTGGACGCCTCCACTAAGGAGATCGTCAATACGGCCAAGCGGACCGGTGCTCAGGTACGGGGTCCCGTGCCACTGCCGACGCGGATCGAGAAGTACACTGTACTTCGCGGACCGCATATCGATAAGAAAAGCCGAGATCAGTTCGAAATGCGTACGCATAAACGGCTTCTCGACATCGTTGATCCGACTCCCCAGACAGTGGACGCGCTGATGAAGCTCGACCTTGCTGCTGGTGTTGATGTCGAGATCAAGCTTTAAGCCGGGTCGAAGGGGACACATCCATGCGTTCTGGAGTGATCGCTCAGAAAGTGGGCATGACTCGCATCTATAACGATGCGGGCGAGCATGTACCGGTGACGGTTTTGCGGCTGGAAAATTGCCAGGTGGTTGCCCACCGAACTGATGAGAAAAATGGTTACACCGCACTGCAACTTGGTGCTGGTAGCCGTAAAGTTAAGAATACGCCGAAAGCACTGCGCGGCCACTTTGCTGTCGCAAAGGTTGAGCCGAAGCGGACTGTCGCTGAGTTCCGCGTTACCGCGGACAACCTGATCGACGTTGGTGCGGAAATTACCGCTGACCACTACGTTGATGGACAGTTTGTTGATGTAACCGGCACATCCATCGGTAAAGGTTTTGCCGGTGCGATGAAGCGCCACAACTTTGGTGGCGGCCGTGCTACTCACGGTAACTCGATCTCGCACCGTTCACACGGTTCAACCGGTCAGTGTCAAGACCCGGGTCGTGTGTTCAAGGGCAAGAAAATGGCCGGTCACATGGGCGATGAACGCGTGACCACGCAGAACCTGAAGGTTGTGCGTACTGATGTTGAGCGCGGCTTGATCATGATCGAAGGCTCTGTTCCGGGCGCCAAGGGCGGCTGGATCCAGGTCCGCGATGCGATCAAGAAGGCGCTTCCGGAAAATGTTCCGGTTCCAGGTGCTTTCAAGGCATCTGAAGCGACTGGCGCAGCCGGGAAGGAGAGCGAGTGATGGAACTCCAGGTCAAAACCCTCGAAGGCGGGGCGGCCGGTTCGATCACGGTGTCTGACGAGATCTTTGGTCTCGATCCGCGCACCGATTTGATCCACCGTGTGGTGCGTTGGCAGCTTGCCAAGCGTCAAGCGGGTACACACAAGACGCTGCAGCGTTCGGAAGTTACTGGTTCGACGAAGAAATTCGTCCGCCAGAAGGGTTCCGGCGGTGCTCGTCACGGCAACAAGAAGGCTCCGCAGTTCCGCGGCGGTGGTAAGGCGTTTGGTCCGCTCGTGCGTGATCATGGCCATGATCTGCCGAAGAAGGTTCGCGCACTCGGCCTCAAGCATGCCCTGTCTGCAAAAGCGAAAGCTGACAGCATCGTTGTTGTCGAAGACGCAAAGGCTGCCGAAGCCAAAACCAAGGCACTCAAGGAACAGCTGGGCAAACTCGGCCTTTCCAATGCATTGGTTATCGACGGTGCCGAAGTTGACAACAACTTTGCGCTGGCATCACGCAACATCCCGCATTTGGATGTGCTGCCGGTTCAGGGAATTAATGTTTACGACATTCTGCGGGCCAACACATTGGTGTTGACCAAAGCTGCAGTGTCCGCACTTGAGGAGCGCTTTAAATGAGCAAACTTCCTCACTATGACAAAATCGTCGGCCCGGTAATCACCGAAAAGTCGACGATGGCTTCTGAAGAGAACAAGGTTGTCTTCAAAGTTGCAAACGATGCAACGAAGCCTGAGATCAAGGCCGCAGTTGAAGCGCTGTTCGGTGTCAAGGTCACGGCAGTGAACACCCTGGTCCGCAAGGGCAAGGTTAAGCGCTTCCGCGGACGTCTTGGCCGTCAATCTGACTTCAAAAAGGCCGTCGTAACGCTGCAGGAAGGTCACGGCATTGACGTGACCACCGGGCTCTAAGGCGGGGACTTTAAGAAAATGGCACTTAAGACATTCAATCCAACGTCCCCAGGCCGTCGTCAGCTGGTACAGGTTGATCGTTCGGGTCTGTGGAAGGGCAAGCCGGTCAAGACATTGACCGAAGGCCTGTCCAAGTCCGGCGGTCGTAATAACACCGGTCGTCTGACCTCACCGAACCGCGGTGGTGGTCACAAGCGGTCCTACCGTCTTGTCGACTTCAAGCGTCGCAAGTGGGACATGCCGGCAACGGTCGAGCGCCTGGAATACGATCCGAACCGGACCGCATTCATCGCATTGATCCGTTACGAAGACGGCGAATTGAGCTATATCCTGGCGCCTCAGCGCCTGGCAGCTGGCGACACTGTTGTTGCTGGTGAAAATGTTGACGTTAAACCGGGTAATGCCGCGCCATTGGCTCGCATTCCGGTTGGAACGATCGTGCACAATATCGAGTTGAAACCGGGTAAAGGCGCCCAGGTCGCTCGTTCTGCCGGCGCGTTTGTTCAAATTGTTGGCCGAGACCAAGGCTACACAACGCTTCGCCTGATGTCAGGTGAACAGCGCCGTGTGCTTGGTACCTGCATGGCAACCATTGGTGCCGTTTCCAATCCGGACCACGGTAACATCAATCTCGGCAAGGCAGGCCGTTCCCGCTGGCTTGGTATTCGTCCGCACACTCGCGGTGTTGCCATGAACCCGATCGATCACCCACACGGTGGTGGTGAAGGCAGGACCTCTGGCGGTCGTCATCCGGTTACTCCTTGGGGTAAACCGACCAAAGGCAAGCGCACGCGGCGTAATAAGCAGACTGATAAGTATATCGTCCGCAGCCGCCACGCGCGTAAGAAGTAGAGGGCAGGTATCGTGGCACGTTCGATCTGGAAAGGTCCGTTTGTCGACGGGTATCTTCTGAACAAAGCGGAAAAAGTCCGTGAGTCCGGCCGGAATGAGGTCATCAAGACCTGGAGCCGACGTTCAACAGTCCTTCCGCAGTTCGTCGGTTTGACTTTCGGCGTCTACAACGGTCAAAAGCACGTTCCGGTGATGGTGTCTGAAGAGATGATTGGTCATAAGTTCGGTGAGTTTTCGCCGACCCGGACCTATTACGGACACGGCGCCGATAAGAAGGCGAAGAGGAAGTAACGATGGGCAAGTCGAAGGGTGAGCGGACGCTCGCTGACAACGAGGCTCGGGCAATGACCCGGATGATACGCGTATCTCCGCGTAAGCTGAACCTCGTTGCGGCTTCGATCCGTGGCAAAAAAGTTGGTTCCGCGATTGCGGACCTGACGTTTTCCCGGAAGCGCATCGCACAAGACGTCAAGAAGACATTGATGTCTGCAATTGCGAACGCGGAAAACAATCACGACCTGGATATCGACAATCTCATGATTGCCGAAGCACATGTTGGCAAAGCATTTGTCATCAAGCGGTTCCAGGCCCGTGCACGTGGACGGGTAGGACGGATTGAGAAGCCATTCTCTAACCTGACCATCGTCGTGCGCGAAGTTGAGGAGACTGCCTGATGGGACATAAAGTAAACCCGATCGGCATGCGCCTCGGGATCAACCGGACCTGGGATTCGCGCTGGTACGCTAGCAAAAGCGAGTATGGCGATCTTCTTCATGAAGATTTCCGCATTCGCGAGTTCCTCATGAAGGAACTCAAGCAGGCAGCGGTATCCAAGGTGGTTATCGAGCGTCCGCACAAGAAATGTCGCGTTTCCATTCACTCGGGTCGTCCGGGTGTGGTTATCGGCAAAAAAGGTGCTGACATCGAACGTCTTCGCAAGAAGATTGCCGACATCACCAATTCGGAAGTGCACATCAACATCGTTGAAGTACGCAAGCCGGAAATCGATGCGACCCTGGTTGCTGCTTCGATTGCACAACAGCTGGAACGCCGTGTTGCATTCCGTCGCGCAATGAAACGGGCTGTTCAGTCCGCCATGCGTCTCGGTGCACAGGGCATCCGGATCAACTGTGGTGGTCGTCTCGGTGGCGCAGAAATTGCGCGTATCGAATGGTACCGTGAAGGCCGCGTGCCGCTTCACACACTTCGTGCAGACATCGACTACGGCGTCGCATCTGCTCACACGGCTTATGGCGTGTGTGGTGTGAAGGTCTGGATCTTCAAGGGTGAAATTCTCGAGCATGATCCGATGGCGTCTGAACGTCGTGCGGCTGCTGCTTCTGAAGGACACCAGGGTGATCGCGGCGGACGCCGGGATCGGGGCCGCGAGCGCGCAGCTTAATTTGAGCTGCCTGCCGCTCGTAAGATAAGAAAGACGAGAGAAGAACGATGCTGCAACCGAAGCGCACAAAGTTCCGCAAGCAGCACAAAGGCCGCATTCACGGCTTGTCGAAGGGAGGCACTGACCTCAACTTCGGCGCATTCGGTCTGAAGGCTCTGGAGCCAGAGCGCGTAACAGCGCGTCAGATCGAAGCGGCCCGTCGTGCTATGACCCGCCACATGAAACGTGCGGGTCGAGTTTGGATCCGTATCTTCCCGGACGTCCCGGTTTCTTCGAAACCTGCTGAAGTCCGCATGGGTAAGGGTAAGGGTTCTCCGGATTATTGGGCTTGCCGCGTCAAGCCTGGCCGGATCATGTTTGAAATCGACGGTGTGTCGCAGGACGTGGCTCGTGAAGCCATGCGTCTTGCAGCTGCCAAGCTGCCGATCAAGTGCCGCTTCGTTCAGCGTATCGGCGAGTAGGGCAGGCGAGGAGTTAGAGCCATGAAGGCGACCGATGTACGGGCCAAGTCCCTCGACGAGCTACGAACAGAGCTTGAAGGTCTGAAGAAAGAGCAGTTCAACCTGCGTTTTCAGAAGGCTACGGGCCAGCTCGAAAACACTGCGCGAGTCCGGCAGATCCGCCGGGACGTTGCGCGTATCCAATCGATCATGCGCGAAAAGCGCGTGACGGCGAACGCTTAAGGAGACGGCAATGCCAAAGCGTATCCTGCAGGGTACCGTTGTCAGCGACGCCAATGACAAAACGGTGACGGTAAATGTGGAGCGTCGTTTCACACACCCGCTGCTGAAAAAGACAGTGCGACGGACCAAAAAGTACCGCGCGCACGACGAAGCTAACAAATACAAAGTTGGTGACATCATTCAGATTGAAGAATGTTCACCAATTTCCAAAAACAAACGTTGGACCGTGGTCGCTCAGTGACCACGCTCCATGAGTGAGCATCCGGTGCACGTCAGTCGTGCGCCAGTAGAAGAACAAGGCAGCCAGTCATGATTCAGATGCAAACAAACCTCGACGTCGCGGATAACTCCGGCGCTCGTCGTGTCATGTGCATCAAAGTGCTCGGCGGTTCCAAGCGTAAATATGCCAGGGTCGGCGACATCATTGTTGTTTCCGTCAAAGAGGCTATTCCGCGGGGCCGCGTTAAGAAGGGCGACGTGATGAAGGCTGTCGTCGTGCGCACGGCAAAGGATATCCGCCGTCCCGATGGCAGCGTGATCCGGTTCGACCGCAATGCGGCCGTGCTGGTCAATAATAACAAGGAGCCAGTTGGTACCCGTATCTTCGGACCGGTGCCGCGCGAACTCCGTGCAAAGAACCACATGAAAATCATTTCGCTCGCGCCGGAGGTGCTCTGATGGCCGCGAAGATTAAAAAAGGCGATACGGTTGTTGTTCTGACAGGCCGCGACAAAGGTAAGTCCGGCGAAGTCATTCAGGTTCAACCGGCCGACAACAAAGCCCTGGTTCGCGGCATCAATCTGGTTCGCCGCCACCAGAAGCAGACTCAGACGCAGGAAGCTGGAATCGTGTCCAAAGAGGCGCCAATCCAGATGTCCAATATTGCGCTGGCCGATCCCAAGGACGGTAAAGCGACACGCGTCGGTTTCAAAGTACAGGACGATGGCACCAAGGTTCGTGTCGCCAAGCGTTCGGGAGACCTGATCGATGGCTGAGACCACAAACGTGCCGCGTCTCAAGACGCATTATGAAGAAGTTGTGCGTAAACAGCTTCTTGAGAAATTCCAGTACGCGAACGTTATGCAAGTTCCGAAGCTGGAAAAAATTGTGCTGAACATCGGCGTTGGCGAAGCTGTTAGCGACTCCAAGAAGGCGCGTATTGCAGCTGAAGATCTGGCAGCTATTGCTGGTCAGAAGCCTGTCATCACAAAGGCAAAGAAGTCGATTGCGACCTTTAAGGTTCGCGAAGGCATGCCGCTTGGTGTCAAGGTTACACTGCGCAGTCAGCAAATGTTCGAATTCATGGATCGATTGATCACCATCGCGCTCCCGCGTGTTCGTGACTTTCGGGGCCTGAGCCCGAAGAGCTTTGACGGTCGTGGCAACTACGCCATGGGTATCAAAGAACACATCGTTTTTCCTGAGATCGAGTACGACAAGGTCGACCAGATCTGGGGTATGGATGTGATCGTATGCACTACGGCGCCGAACGATGACGAAGCGCGCGAGCTTCTGCGCGCGTTCAACTTCCCGTTCACGAAGTAACGGGCAAGGAAGGGAACGACGATGGCGAAGAAAAGCGCAATCGAGAAAAACAAGCGCCGCGAGAAGCTTGTAAAGAAATATGCTGAGAAGCGTGCGTCTCTGAAGGCGATGGCTAAAGACGAAAGCCTGTCACTGGAAGAACGTTATACTGCCCGCCTGAAGCTGGCGAAACTGCCGCGGAATTCCGCGCCGAACCGTGTTCGCAACCGTTGCGAAGTGTCCGGCCGTCCGCGCGGTTACTACCGCAAGCTCAGGATGTCGCGTATTGCGCTTCGTGAGCTGGGTTCCCTGGGTAAGATCCCGGGCCTAGTTAAGTCGAGCTGGTAAGGAGAAACTCCGATGGCAATTTCTGATCCGTTGGGGGATATGCTGACCCGGATTCGCAACGCGCAAATGCGTCGCAAGAACAAGGTCAGTTCACCAAATTCCAAATTGCGCGCACATGTACTTGATGTGCTTGCAAAAGAGGGTTACATCCGTGGATACAGCACGGTCGAATATGAGGGCGGCAAGTCCGAGTTGGAGATCGAGCTGAAGTATTTCGATGGTGAGCCGGTTATCCGCACGATTGAGCGGGTATCAAAGCCGGGACGCCGCGTGTACTCATCGGTTAAAAATATTCCGCATGTCTCTAATGGCCTGGGCGTGTCGATCATTTCGACACCGCGTGGTGTCATGAGCGACCATCAGGCGCGGGATGAGAACGTAGGTGGTGAGGTTCTTTGTCGCATCTTCTGATGCGGCATCCTCACGTTTGAAACAACGACAAGGTTGGTCAAATGTCTCGTATTGGCAAAAAGCCAGTCCCCGTGCCTAGCGGGGTAACGGCATCGATCGACGGTCAGACAGTTACGATCAAGGGACCGAAAGGCGAAAAGTCTTTCGTTCTCAATGATCTGGTTCTGGCCGAAATGACGGATGATGGAATTAAACTCGATCCGCGTGTTGCTACAAAGACCGCTCGCTCCTTGTGGGGCATGAGCCGGACTATGGTAGCTAACCTGATCACCGGTGTTACCGAGGGCTTCAAGAAAGACCTCGCAATTACAGGTGTTGGTTATCGTGCGCAGGTCCAGGGGCAAAACCTTCAGCTGGCATTGGGTTTCTCACATGATGTTGTCTTTCCGATCCCGGACGGCATCGAAGTAAAATGTGCGAAACCGACGGAAATCAGCATCACTGGCACCGACAAACAACGTGTTGGTCAGGTTGCTGCTGAAATTCGTGATTTCCGCCCGCCGGAGCCTTACAAAGGCAAAGGCGTTCGTTATGCAGACGAATTTATCGTCCGCAAAGAAGGCAAGAAGAAGTAACGGACCAGGATCATGGCGAACAGCAAACAAGCTTTCGAGCGCCGTCGCGATCGCGTGCGTCGTTCGATCAAGAAAGCCGCGAACGGTCGTCCGCGCCTTTCTATCTTCCGCTCGTCGAAACAGATCTACGCCCAGATCATCGACGATGCGAAGGGACAAACAATTGTCTCTGCCTCTACGATCGAAACAGATCTCAAGGGCAGCCTGAAAACGGGCGCCGACGTAACTGCAGCAGCAGCCGTTGGCAAGCTTGTCGCCGAGCGCGCTTCTGCCGCTGGCGTCAAGCAGGTCGTGTTCGACCGGAGCGGTTACATGTATCATGGGCGTGTTAAGGCGCTTGCTGATGCAGCCCGCGAAGGTGGACTTGAATTCTGACCAGCGCCCGTTGGCGCTCTTAAGAACGGAAGACGTATAAAATGGCGAGACATGAAAATCGCGATCGCGACGAGCGAGACAGCGAATTCGTCGACAAGCTCGTTCACATCAACCGCGTTGCGAAAGTGGTCAAGGGTGGCCGACGTTTCGGCTTCGCCGCGCTTGTCGTGGTTGGTGACCAGAAGGGCCGTGTCGGCTTCGGTCATGGCAAGGCACGTGAAGTGCCGGAAGCTATCCGTAAAGCAACTGAGGCAGCAAAGCGCACAATGATTCGTGTGCCGCTGCGCGAAGGTCGGACTCTGCACCACGATGTGGAAGGCCGTCACGGTGCTGGTAAAGTGCTGTTGCGTGCCGCTCCGGCAGGTACCGGTATTATCGCCGGTGGTCCGATGCGTGCTGTCTTTGAAACACTCGGTGTTCAGGACGTTGTGGCTAAGTCTTTGGGGACTTCAAACCCCTACAACATGGTACGCGCTACATTTGCCGCGCTGACCAAGGAAGACAGCCCGCGATCTGTTGCTGCCCGCCGTGGCCTTAAGGTCTCTGTGTTGCAGTCCCGGCGTCGTGACAACAACGAAGAGGCGGCTCCGGCTGCTGCTGAGGCTTGATCTTAGCGGCTCCGGTCCCCAGCTGAATAAGGGTAGGTTCCATGGCGAACACCGAAAAGACTGTTACGGTCGAACAAGTCGGCAGCCCGCTGCGCCGTCCTCAGGACCAGCGCGCGACGTTGATCGGTCTCGGCCTGAACAAGATGCACCGCCGCTCCACACTGAAGGACACTCCTGAAGTGCGCGGCATGATCAATAAGGTTCAGCATCTCGTTCGCGTCGTCGAAGACAACGCATAAGGACGGGGTGAGGAGAGAAAAACATGAAGCTCAATGAACTTCGTGACAACGAAGGTGCCGCTCCAGAGCGCACACGCGTTGGCCGCGGTATCGGATCTGGCAAAGGCAAGACCGGTGGACGTGGTGTCAAGGGTCAGAAATCCCGTTCCGGTGTAGCAATCAAGGGTTTTGAAGGCGGTCAAATGCCTCTTCACCGTCGGTTGCCGAAGCGCGGTTTCACGAACATTTTTGCCAAGGACTACACAACTGTGTCCGTTGGTCGTGTTCAAAAGGCACTTGATGCCGGCAAGCTTAATGCGAAAGAGACGGTTACCGTCGAAGCGCTGAAAGCAGCAGGTGTTGTCAAGCGGGTCCGCGATGGTGTTCGCATCGTTGCCAATGGTGAGCTCACCGTTGCAGTGACCTTCGAAGTTGCCGGTGCCTCAAAGGGCGCTGTTGCAGCAATTGAAAAAGCGGGCGGCAAGGTTGCCGTTCTGGGAGCTCAGGCTTAACAGCCTGGGCTTTTCCCGTCTGTGGGCAAGTATTCTGACCGGAGTAGGGCATGGCATCGGCCGCCGAGCAACTAGCGTCAAATCTCAATTTCTCAGCTTTCGCCAAGGCTGAAGAACTCAAAAAGCGCATCTGGTTCACGCTGGGGGCGCTTTTGGTTTATCGACTGGGCACATATATTCCTATGCCCGGCATCAATCCGGAAGCGTTCGCGCAGGCCTTTAGTCAGGCCCAGTCCGGCATCATCGGCATGTTCAACATGTTTTCAGGTGGTGCGGTTGAGCGCATGGCGATCTTCGCCCTCGGCATCATGCCGTATATTTCTGCTTCCATTATCATGCAGCTCATGACGACGGTTGTGCCGTCTCTCGAGCAGATGAAAAAGGAAGGTGAGCAGGGCCGGAAGGTCATCAACCAGTATACGCGTTACGGCACGGTTATTTTGGCCGCGTTTCAGGCCTACGGCATCGCCGTGGGACTGGAAGGGGCTGCCAACGTCGTCAGTGATCCAGGCTGGTTCTTCCGTGCTTCGACCGTGATTACCCTTGTTGGCGGCACCATGTTCCTGATGTGGCTCGGTGAGCAGATCACTGCGCGTGGCATCGGTAACGGCATTTCGCTCATCATCTTCGCGGGTATTGTCGCCGGCCTCCCGGCTGCGTTGGTTCAGACGCTTGAGCTTGGTCGTCAGGGCTCTCTTGCGACCTGGATAATCCTGGCTGTTCTCATCCTGGCTGTTGTTGTGATCGCGTTCATCGTGTTCATGGAACGTGCGCAGAGACGTCTGCTTATTCAGTATCCGAAGCGGCAGATGGGCAATCGCATGTTCGAGGGCAACTCCTCGTTCCTGCCGCTTAAGCTCAATACAGCTGGTGTGATCCCGCCAATCTTCGCGTCTTCGCTTCTTTTGGTGCCGGCGACGTTGTCTGGTTTTGGGCAGGGTTCCGGCAATGAGTGGATGACTTACATCACGGCTGCTCTTGGACACGGTCAGCCGTTGTTCATGGTTTTTTACGCTGCCATGATCATATTCTTCTGCTTCTTTTATACGGCGATCGTATTCAATCCGAGCGATACAGCGGATAATCTCAAGAAGCACGGTGGGTTCATTCCGGGTATCCGTCCAGGTGAGCGCACGGCTCAGTACATCGACCATGTCTTGACGCGGATTACCGTTGTTGGCGCGTTGTACATCACCGTCGTTTGTCTATTACCCGAATTCCTTATTTCGGCCACGGGCGTTCCGTTCTATTTCGGAGGCACCTCACTATTGATTGTTGTGAGTGTGACGATGGATACTGTTTCTCAGATCCAGGGTCATCTGCTTGCACATCAGTATGATGGTCTGGTGAAGAAATCGAAACTCAGGGGGAAACGTCGATGAGGCTAATTCTGGTAGGACCGCCAGGAGCGGGGAAGGGTACACAAGCAACACGTCTTGTAGAGAAGTACACCATTCCCCAGCTTTCGACCGGAGACATGCTTCGGGCGGCGGTTGCTGCACAGACGCCTATCGGCATCAAGGCCAAAGCCGTGATGGATGCCGGCGGTCTCGTTTCTGACGAGATCGTTGTTGGCATCATTCGCGACAGGATTTCTGAAGAAGACGCTACAACCGGTTTCATTCTTGATGGTTTTCCGCGAACCATTGCACAGGCAGAAGCCCTGGATGAAATGCTCACTGCCGGTGGTCTGAAATTAAATGCGGTTCTAGAGCTTCGCGTCGATCAGACCAAGCTTGTGGACCGGATCATCAAACGCGCTGAAGATGCGAAGTCGTCCGGTCAGCCTGTTCGCAAGGACGACGACCCGGATGTCTTCAAGCAGCGTCTCGAGGCTTACAATCGTGATACTGCAGTTGTAGTCCCTTACTATGAGAAAACAGGCCATCTTTCTGTAATTGATGGCATGCAGTCCATAGATGAAGTGTCTGCTTCTATAGAAAGCGTATTGGAAGGTCTTGACGAAAAGGTTTAGAGCCGGTAAACGACGCGCTCTACCTTACAGTTTAGCCGGTTCCATGTATGTGGGACCGGCATTCTCTGTGCCGGGGCTGACCCGGCATTTTCATACCCCGCAAGGGCCGGGCTCCACCGGACGCGGGTTTCGTTCATCGCGGCGAGATCATTTTGGTCAGTCGCTCAAACATGGAGACAAACGTGGCACGTATTGCTGGCGTTAACATCCCGACGAACAAGCGCGTTGTAATCGCGCTTCAGTACATTCACGGCATTGGCGCGAAATTCGCGCAGGAAATCATCGAAAAGGTGAAACTTGATCCTGCTCGCCGTGTGAATGAGCTTTCCGACGCTGAAGTTCTGCAGATTCGTGAAACCATTGACCGCGACTACATGGTTGAAGGTGACCTTCGCCGTGACACGGCAATGAACATCAAGCGTTTGATGGACCTTGGCTGCTACCGCGGCCTGCGTCATCGCCGCGGCCTGCCGGTTCGTGGTCAGCGGACGCATACAAATGCACGTACCCGTAAGGGTCCGGCAAGACCGATCGCTGGTAAGAAGAAATAATTATCAGCTTGCGATTGGTGGTGGAGCTGCCGGCATTACGGCAGTGACGAGATCAAAACAAGGATTGAAGAATGGCTAAAGATACGACGCGCGTGCGTCGCCGCGAGCGCAAGAATATCTCTTCTGGCGTTGCGCATGTGAACTCTACGTTCAACAACACAATGATCACGATTACCGATGCTCAGGGCAATACGATCTCATGGTCGTCCGCTGGTGCACTTGGTTTCAAAGGGTCGCGTAAGTCGACACCGTATGCTGCTCAGGTTGCTGCAGAAGATGCTGCAAAGAAGGCGTCCGAGCACGGCATGCGTACTCTGGAAGTTGAAGTACGTGGTCCAGGTTCAGGTCGTGAATCTGCGCTTCGCGCTTTGCAGGCCGCCGGTTTCCTTATCACGTCCATTCGTGACGTGACGCCGATTCCGCACAATGGCTGCCGTCCACGCAAGCGCCGCCGCGTCTAAGGCTTTCCAGCTTTAGGTACCTGTTTCTCCAAATGGCAAAGAATGGCCTGACTTTGTAGCGTCAGGCGGGATAGCCGAAGGGACGAATACGTGACCATTCAGAAAAACTGGCAAGAACTGATCAAGCCGACCAAACTCGAGATCAAGCCGGGTGAAGATCCGCGCTTCTTGGCAACTGTTGTTGCTGAACCTCTCGAGCGTGGCTACGGTCTGACCTTGGGCAACGCACTGCGCCGCATTCTGCTTTCTTCTCTGCAGGGTGCCGCTGTGACTGCCGTTCAGATCGATGGCGTGCTGCACGAGTTCTCGTCGATCCCGGGTGTCAGGGAAGATGTCACCGATATTGTTCTCAACATCAAGGAAATCGCCATCCGCATGGAAGGTGAAGGTCCCAAGCGCATGGTTGTGCGCAAGCAGGGTCCTGGCGTTGTGACGGCTGGCGACATTCAGACAGTTGGCGACGTGGAAGTGCTTAATCCGGAATTGGTGCTCTGCACCTTGGATGAAGGCGCTGAAATCCGTATGGAATTCACTGTCAACACCGGTAAAGGCTACCATTCTTCGGATCGTAACCGTCCGGAAGATGCTCCGATTGGCCTTATTCCTGTCGACAGCCTCTACTCACCGGTCAAGAAGGTCTCTTACAAGGTGGAAAACACCCGTGAAGGCCAGGTTCTTGACTATGACAAGCTGACCCTGAGTGTCGAAACCGATGGTTCCGTCAAGCCGGATGATGCCGTGGCATTTGCTGCACGCATTCTGCAGGATCAGCTTTCCATCTTCGTCAATTTCGAAGAGCCGCAGCGCGAAGTTGCCGAGGACACTGTCCCGGAACTTGCGTTCAACCCGGCGCTTTTGAAAAAAGTCGACGAACTGGAACTGTCTGTGCGGTCTGCAAACTGCCTGAAGAACGACAATATCGTGTATATTGGCGATCTCATTCAGAAGACCGAAGCGGAAATGCTGCGGACACCGAATTTTGGCCGCAAGTCGCTCAACGAGATCAAGGAAGTTCTCGCCCAGATGGGTCTCCATCTTGGTATGGAAGTCGCCAACTGGCCGCCAGAGAACATTGATGACCTCGCTAAGCGCTACGAAGACCATCAGTACTAAGGGGCGTACGCGTCCCTGCAGGATCAACCAGGCAAGTGCGTTGAAGAGACAAGCAGACTGCCTGAAAGAAAAAGGAGAGGGCCATGCGCCACGGTAAATCCGGCCGCAAGCTCAATCGGACTTCTAGCCACCGCAAGGCTATGTTCGCAAACATGGCAGCGTCGCTGATCAAGCACGAACAGATCGTGACGACACTGCCAAAGGCTAAAGAAATGAAGCCGATCATCGACAAGCTCATTACATTGAGCAAACGCGGTGATTTGCATGCACGCCGTCAGGCCATTTCGCAGATTCGCGATACGGCCATGGTTGCAAAGCTCTTTGATACGCTCGGTGAGCGGTACAAGGAACGCAACGGCGGTTATTCACGCGTTCTGAAGGCCGGTTTCCGCTATGGTGACAACGCACCATTGGCTGTTATCGAGCTTGTCGACCGTGACCCTGAAGCACGTGGTGCTGATGACCGTGCGCGTGCCGAAGCAGAAGAAGCGACTGAAAACGCAGCGTAAGCGTATTCACGCAATGATCTAATAATGAGGCGGGCCTATTGGCTCGCCTTTTTTTTATGTATGATTTAAATGGATTAAGTGTCGCCAGCATTTGGGTGGATTATCAATGATTTAAGAAACTCCCTCTACTTTAGACTCAAGTCTCAAGGAATGATTTGGGTTCTGGGGAGAATCACTGTGATAGGCAAAAAGAAATCGGGATCGAAGAAGGTTTTACCTTCCCTTCGTCTTTCCTTTGTAATTCCAGCACTGATGATTGTTGTTACGGTTGCTGCTTGTGGAGCAGTAGGCGTTATTGGATACATGACCGGCCGTGACGGTTTGCAAAAGGCAGCCGAAGCTGAACTTGGCATGGTGATTACCGCCAGGTCCGCTCTGCTGGAAAGTAAGCTGAAATCTGCTGAGTCGGAGATCGTCAATCTGGCTTCAAGCGTGGCTGATCCATTGAGTAATCTTGGAAACGCCACCATGAACCTTTCCAAGGAAAAGGCCGAGATTCTCAGCTTGTTTCATGCGCCTCAAACTCCTGAAGAGCGCGCGAGTATCACAGGTACAGAACAGAAGACCATGTATGCATGGCGTCATTCAGAGGCGCATCCGGCGTTCTTCAATGTCTGGAAGAATGGTGGTTATGCAGACATCTACATGATCAACCCTGAGGGCCTCATTCTTTATTCCGTGACAAAGGGTGATGAGTTTCTTTCCAAAATGGGAGAGGGTAGCTCCGCCGAAGGCACCAGCCTGGAGGCTGTGTTTAATAGCGCGAAGGAATTGGCCGAAGGCGAAGTCGCCTCAAGTGCCTTTGAAGCTTATGCACCTTCGGGTGATGAAGGGTCTCTTTTTCTGGCGTCTCCGGTCTACATGAATTCCTTTGGAGCGGTCAGCCTCAACGGCGTTGTTGTCGTAAGGCTTGATACGTCCTTCTTGAACAATGTCGTTGCCAGCCGCGATGACCTTGGCGAGACCGGGCAGGTCTATGTTGCCGATCAAAATGGCCTGGTACTTAGCGATATGCCTTTGTCAGCAGAGTCTACCGCTCTTGTGACCACGGTTTCTGATGAACCCGTTCTTGCTGCGGCTGGTGGTTCAGATGCTGCCGGGATTGTCACTGGCGCTGACGGAGTGGATGACCTGTTGGTTGCCCGTCCGATGGCCTTCCAGGGTCAACATTGGGCAATCGTGGCTGAAAAGAGCATTGAAGAAACGCTTTCAGCCGTGACCAATATGCGCGATCAGATGTTCATGTGGTCGCTTGTGACAATTGCCATAGCTGCTGTGATTGCGTTGTTGTTCTCACGCTCCATCACTCGCCCGCTGTCCACATTGGTAGATGCGTTGAACGCCATTGCTTCAGGTGATCTTGGCGCAGAAATCAAAGCTGCCAAACGCAAGGATGAAATTGGCGACATCGGAAGAGCTGTCTTGCAGATCCGGCAAAACGCTGCGGAAGAAAACGAACGCCGTGCAGCTGAAGAAGCTGATGTTGCAAGAACACAGGCCGAACAGCGTCAAGAGATGCTTGGCAGCCTTGCCGGCGACTTTGAAGCAACTGTTGGTACAGTTGTCGACAAAGTGGCACGTGCTGCTAACTCTCTGCGGGAATCAGCTTCCAACATGCGGACCATGACGGACTCTGCTGGTGAAACGTCTACCAATGCCGCCACAATGTCGGAAGAGACATTGGCAGAGGTCGAATCGATCGCGGCTGCGTCCGATCAATTGTCGAGCTCTATTCAGGAAATTTCAACACTGATCGAGCGGTCCTCAAGCGTTGCTGCGGCTGCTACCAAACGTGCGGAAACAACCAATGACACAGTGAAGTCCTTGGCTGAGGCAGCAAACCGGATCGGCGAGGTTGTCACCTTGATCAGTGACATTGCAGACCAGACTAACCTGCTTGCGCTTAACGCTACTATCGAGGCGGCGCGAGCTGGTGAAGCCGGTAAGGGGTTTGCGGTTGTTGCGTCCGAGGTCAAGGATCTTGCTGCTCAAACTGGTAAGGCAACTGGTGAAATTCAGCTGCAGATTGATGCAATCCGCGGTGCGACAGACGACGCCGTCGATGCCATTGGTGATATTCAAAGTACCATCGATGAAATCACCAAGTCTGTGAGTGAAGTCGCCGCTGCTGTTACGGAGCAAAGCTACGCAACACAGGGCATCGCTGAAAATACACAGCGCGCTGCTGGCGGTACTTCCAAGGTGACTGAGGACATCCGTAATGTCTCCTCGCTCTCCAATGACACCAACATGGCAGCACAGAACTTCTCCGAAGAAGCCGCTGACATGGCAAAAGAAGCTGAGCAGCTTGATATGGAAGTTCGAAGCTTCCTGGATCAGGTGCGCTCCGCCTAATTCGCAAGTTCAGGTAAAATTGAAAAGCCGCCGGGTTCCCGGCGGCTTTTTCCTTTGTATTTGCCTCGGTTCTACCCTATCTGCCTTGTATCAAAGAACCATATTGAAGAGAATCGAAGCAAAGGGTTCCGGCTATGCGCTTAGCGCAATCAAGTAAAACAATATCTTTGGTCTGCGCAGTTCTGGCAGGCCTGTCGGGTAGTTTGACAGCAGCAGCGCAGACCGCCGAGCCATCGCCGGCGGATCTGAGGTTGGTCCCCAATAGCGCAACCCAGATCAAGTTGTCTTTCGCACCGATCGTCAAGGACGTTGCTCCTGCGGTTGTGAACGTCTACGCGAAACGCAAAGTTGTTCAACGCCAAAGAAATTCGCCGTTTTTTGATGATCCGTTTTTTCGTCGTTTCTTCGGACAACAAGGTGGTGGAGGTCTTGATCGTCCAAGGGAGCGCGTTGAGTCCTCGCTGGGTTCAGGTGTAATTATTTCCGCAGATGGCACCGTGATCACCAACCATCATGTGATCAAGGGGGCGGACGAAGTCCGCGTTGCGTTAAGCGATCGCCGTGAGTTCGACGCCGATATTGTGCTGATGGACGAACGCACCGACCTTGCCGTCTTGAGGATCAAGGGTGAGGGGCCTTTCGATAATGTGACCTTCGCCGGGTCAGATAGTCTTGAAGTCGGTGATATCGTGCTCGCAATCGGAAATCCATTCGGTGTTGGTCAAACGGTTACACAGGGCATTGTGTCTGCATTGGCGCGAACCCAGGTTGGCGTAACAGACTTTCAGTTTTTCATTCAAACCGATGCAGCGATTAACCCGGGCAATTCGGGTGGAGCGCTGGTTGACATGGCTGGCAACCTCGTTGGGATTAACACTGCAATTTTCTCGCGCTCTGGTGGATCTAATGGAATTGGCTTTGCCATTCCTGCGCATATGGCGCGGTTTGTCGCGAGTGCGGCGGATCAAGGTGGAAAGGTGCTTCGCCCCTGGTTGGGAGCAACCGTTCAGACGGTCAACGCAGAAATTGCGGAGTCCCTGTCGCTTGATCGTCCTCGCGGCGTGCTCGTCACTGCTGTTTTTGATGGTTCACCAGCGCAGGAGGCTGGTCTGAAGATCAGTGATCTCGTGGTTGCGATTGAAGGCAAGGAGGTGACTGATCCAAACTCCTTCGGGTACCGGTTTGCGACGAAGATGATCGGCGAAAGCTCACAATTCCTCATCGTTCGCGGAAGCGAGGAGGTTACGATCTATGTGTCGCTTAAGCCTGCACCGGAAACCGTTCCCAGAGATACACGCGAGTTGCTCGAGTTTTCGCCATTCGAAGGAGCGACGGTGATGAATCTGTCGCCTGCGGTTTCGACGGAACTAGGTGTGGAAGGAAAGTTTGAAGGCGTTGTGATTGTGTCCGTGAGCCGTGGTAGCCAGTCTCATCGTGTGGGGATGAAACCGGGCGACATCGTTCGTACGATTAACGACCAACAGGTAACGTCCACGAGAATGCTCGAGACCGTGACAAAGACTCCGCCGCGGGTCTGGCTCCTCGAAATCGAGCGGGACGGCGTCATCAACAAACTTTCGCTCCGCTAGGGCAATCGGTGAGCGACCTCTTTGAAGCCTCTGGTTTGGCGCAATCCGGTCCAAGGCCACTGGCGGATAGGATGCGCCCTGCCAAACTTTCTGATGTTGTTGGCCAGGATCACCTCCTTGGTGACGAGGGTACGCTCTCTCGCATGCTGAAAACCCGGACACTCGGATCGCTCATATTCTGGGGGCCTCCGGGGACCGGGAAAACAACAATAGCCAGATTGTTGGCAAATGAGACGGATCTCGCCTTCGAACAGACTTCGGCGATCTTTACCGGCGTTGCTGATCTGAAAAAGGTATTTGAAGCTGCCCGCGTGCGCCGCATGGGTGGCCGGGCTACCTTGTTGTTTGTCGATGAGATCCATCGTTTTAACCGTGCCCAGCAAGACAGTTTCCTGCCGGTCATGGAAGACGGCACAATTACGCTTGTCGGCGCTACAACTGAAAATCCATCGTTTGAGCTGAATGCGGCTCTTCTTTCCCGATCCCACGTAATGACGTTTCACTCGCTCTCGCAAGATGCGTTAGGTCAGCTGCTGAGCCGGGCAGAGGAGGGTGAGGAGCGAGAATTGCCTCTGGACCAGGAAGCTCGTCAGATTCTGATCAGGATGGCCGACGGCGACGGCCGATCCGCACTGACCCTTGCAGAAGATGTCTGGCGGGCTGCGGCTGAAGATGAAATCTTTGACGCGGAACGATTGCAGGAAATTGTTCAGCGACGCGCCCCGATCTATGACAAGGGTGCCGACGGTCACTACAATCTCATTTCAGCATTACACAAATCCGTGCGTGGATCGGATCCGGACGCTTCCCTTTACTGGTTTTGTCGCATGTTGGATGGCGGAGAGGATCCGATGTATCTCGCGCGCCGTCTCATCCGCATGGCGGTCGAAGACATTGGTCTGGCAGACCCCAATGCGTTGGTACAAGCCAATGCTTCCAGGGATGCTTATCAGATGCTCGGTTCTCCCGAAGGAGAGTTGGCTTTGGCCCAGACTGTGATTTATCTGGCTACGGCTCCGAAATCGAACGGCGCTTATATGGCCTATAAATCTGCTATGCGTGATGCAAAAACCAGCGGGTCGCTGCTGCCGCCCAAACACGTTTTGAATGCACCGACAAAGCTGATGAAAGAAGAAGGCTACGGGACGGGATATCAATACGACCATGATGCCCCAGACGGATTTTCAGGTCAGGACTATTTTCCCGAGCAGATGGGCCGCAAGAGCTACTATGACCCACCGCAACGTGGGTTTGAGCGGGAGCTCAGAAAAAGACTGGATTACTGGGGAAAGCTGCGAAAAGAACGTGAGTGATCGACAAGCCTTAAGCCCAGGTCTGCGGTTTGATGAGTTTAGGCACACGAGAGTTTACCTCTGATCGCTGACTGCACATATCGAAGTCCCTTGGGCAATGTCGCCTACAGCAAATTCATCTTTGTGAGTGCCTTTTCTCCTAGCTGGCTTATTTCACCGGTTAGGAGGAATTGTCGCAATTTTTGACTTGAAAAAATGCCGTAAAATTTGATTTCCAATTTACAGCACCGGACGCGTGGTCAAGTATGATCATATTGTAATATCTGGGTTCTTTGCCTCAATGGTTTGAGAGCCGCATTGACTGTGACCATCACTTTTGAGGGGCGCCAGGTAGCGGGCATTGAAACCAGACCATGAAAGAAATTGAACTCAGACTCGCGCTCGTTCTTTATGGTGGCGTTTCGCTTGCCATTTATATGCATGGCGTAAGCCGAGAAATTTTGAGCCTTGTGCGCGCATCCAACCTCCGCCTTGACCGTAGATCCAGCGGACCGCGAAGGCGAAGCACTGCCCAAGAGCTGCCTCCAGTGCAGAGCGCATATAGAGATCTTCTTGATCTGCTTTCACCAGTTGCAGAAATCCGGGTGGTGATTGATGCAATCGCAGGCGCATCGGCAGGTGGTGTCAATGGCATCATGCTGGCCAGAGCGATTGCTCATGACTTACCCTTGGATGATCACAGTGAAATGTGGCTTAAAAACGCGGATGTGACGCGATTGGCCAGGCCGCAATCCGGTTTTTCGCGTTATCTGAAACTCTCGGTCTCTCCGGTTCTTGATCAGCTTATTTCCTCCCGTCTGGACAGAAAAATCGAGAACACTGAAACCAAGGAAAAACTGCGCCAATTCATGCAATCCAGGTGGTTTTCGCCGCCGTTTTCCGGTGAGCGGTTTATCGGATGGATGCTTGATGCCTGCCAGAAAATGGAAGAAAGGGGTGAGGAGGGTCAGACGCTGATCCCGCGCGGACAAACTCTGGACCTGTTTGTTACGATCACTGACTACAATGGTGTGAAACGCCGAATTAATCTCGATGATCCTGCATATGTTGAAGAGTGGGATCACCGACGCATCTTGAAATTTCATGCAGCTCATCGCACACACGGCAATATTGACAGCCAGCTTGCATTTGAGAACATCCCCGAACTGGTTTTCGCCGCCCGAGCCACGTCGTCGTTTCCCGGTGCCTTTCCACCAGCGACCGTCGCAGAGATGGAGCGCGCGCTTTCAAAGCAAAAGCGGGCATGGCACCACCGCGATCGGTTCCTTTCCAAAGGTCTTGAGCTAACTCCCGAGACTTTGTCACAGCACTGTTTCGTGGATGGCAGTGTTGTCATGAACAAGCCATTTGCACCCGTGATCGAAGTGATTGAGGAACGGCCGGCAGTCAGAGAGGTCGCAAGGCGGCTGATCTATGTTGATCCCGCGCCTGTTGAACCGGAAGAAGCTAGGGTTGGACCGGTTGAACTTCCCGGTTTTTTCAGGGTTATCCTGGCATCGCTCGCCCATATTCCGCGTAACGAGCCTATCGGGGATGACCTGCGGGAGCTTGAACAGAATAATCGGCGGAGCCGCTGGCTGTCGCAAATGATCGACGCAGCAGGTCCGATGGTCGAGTTGGCCGTCAAGGGGCTGCTACCGAACTGGAGAATTGTCTCACCGGAGATCCTTTCAAAATGCAGAAAAACCGCTACGAAGGCTGCATTTGACCAGGCTGGCTTTGCATTCCTTAACTATCAGTCTCTGAAACTACATGCGCTGGCGGAGCGGCTTGCCGGATTGACCACGTGTCTTTGCAATGCGACGGAAGCCCAAAAACGGGAAGAAGCCGTGTTGGGGCTTTTCTCAGAACATTTCCTGAAGTTGACAGCTGATAGCAAAGAAGACCTCGGTCGCAGCGACCCGCAAGTGGTTTCGATTTTGCGTGGCCTGGACGTTGATTACCGCATCCGACGTTTGCGGTTCGTGATCCGCAAATTGAACAGTTTTTATCATCATCAATCGGATGTCGATGCTTCGCCGCCGGACACGGAAGCACTCGATCACATGAAAGCGTTGCTCTACGAGCAGATTGATCATCTGGGTTGGCGTTGGAAAGAACAATTCTTTGGCGACAAAAACAAGGAACTTGCCTCAAAACTGATTACCGATATCGAGTTCCATAGGTTCTCAGCTGGAAAACACGTCGTTCCGTTGCTGGAAGGTCTCGCTCAAATGATGGGACTGTCGGATCTGGACAAGCTTCAGGATGACCTTTTTACCGAGACCGCGCGAGACCTGCTCGACAAGCAACGCCATACAGCATTGATGCGGACCTATATCGGGTTTCCGTATTACGACCTGATCACTTTCCCTGTGTTGCAGCGAAACGATTTTTCTGAGGTTACAGAAATTCTGGTTGATAGGATCAGTCCGAGAGATGCCAACAGTCTTTACACGGAAGGTTTTGAGCTAAAGGGAAAGGCGCTGAACTCCTTCGGAGCATTTTTCAACAGGGGGTGGCGCGAACACGATTATCTTTGGGGGCGGCTGAATGCAGCCGACCGGCTGGTCAGTATTGTCTTGTCGGCAGCAGGTGAAGGCACATTGCCGCAGCACGAGGTTAATCAGGCGCGCGCGCGGATCTTTCTGGCGGTTCTGGAGGAGGAGCGAGACAAACTCACTGAAATTCCTGAAGAAATTGAGCGGGTTGATACCCTGATCCGGTCAATTTATCCAGACTTTGCGCATGTTGCAGAAGAAGTCTAGGCGCAAGATTTTCTGAAACTTCAAAGTGATTTCTTGACGTGAGGTTTGCGGTTTCGTTACGCACGTGCGAAACAATTGTTCTTTGCAAACGGATTTCGGAATTATGAACTTTCTGGCTGACTATATCGGTACCGGTATAGGTGCTTTTCTGGTGCTTTTCGCCGGTCTGTACTGCGCAAGTCTCGTTGTGTTGTTTGCAACGGGCCTGACGATGACTGCGCTGAACAAGCGCTATCCGGACCGGAAAATTCAGAATCGCCAACCCACGCATGGTGCCATTCGTGACATCAAATCCTCCATGGTCCAGCTCTCGATTACCAGTTGCTGCCTGGCGATCGGGCTATTTGCGCAAATGCGTGGCTGGACTTTGTTTGCACCGGTCGCGTTGTCATGGTGGTCCGTCCCGTTCTTTTTTGTTCTATCGCTGATCCTGCATGATGCCTGGTTCTACTGGGGACATCGGATCTTGCACACAAAGTACTTTTACAAGTTCCACAAACCCCATCACATGACCATCACGCCAACGGTCTGGTCCAATGATGCAGGTTCAAGTGTCGATACGTTCTTTGCGCATTCCTATTATGCGCTGGTGTTGTTCGTGCTTCCCATGCCGGCGCTGGTTTTTCTGGCGCATCGCCTGTTCGATCAGGTGTCGGCGGCGATTGGTCACTGCGGTTACGAACACTTTGCCAGCCCCACGGCGCGCAAACCCTGGCCCATGCTCTGCACGCTTTACCATGACCAGCATCACCAGTATTTCGTCTACAATTACGCCAACTATTTTTCTTTCTGGGACCGGCTTTTCGGCACTATTCATCCCACATACGATGAGAAGGTTGAAGGGTTTGAAGAGCTTTATGCCGGTAAGAAGGACTAGGCGCAGATGAAGGTTTTCACTGATTATCTCATCATCCTGGCGCTGACTTATACAGCCATGCTGGCGGTCTATTTTGTGACCGGCTTCGCGATGATGGCCATCAATGCCCGAAACCCGGAGCGGCGCATACAAAAACACCGGGATGGCCTGAAACGCCAGGTTGAAGAAATACGCGCCTCTTTGGGAGCGCTTGCGACATCTTCAGTCCTGTTGTCATCCGGCTATTTTGCGCAATTGCAAGGCTGGACGTTTGTCACACCGCTCGCGCTTTCCTGGTGGTCGTTCCCCTTGATGTTCGCAGTGTGTTTCGTGCTTTTTGATGCCTGGTTCTATTGGGGCCACCGGTTGCTGCATGTGCCGGCGCTGTACAAGTTTCATGTCCCGCATCACCGCTCGATTGCGCCAACGGCATGGAGCAATGACAGCTCAACATTCGTTGACACGTTGATCGAGCATTTCTTCTATTTTCTGGTCTGGTTTTTCCTACCGGTGCCCGCGCTCAGTGTCTTTGCGCTGCGTCTGTTCGATCAGATTTCAGGAATGGTGGGGCATTCTGGGTTTGAATATTTCGCGTCCAGAACGTCCAGGTTTCCGTCACCCCTGATTTGTACGACCTTTCATGATCTGCATCATTCGCAGTTTCACTATAACTACGGTAACTTCTTCTCGTTCTGGGATCGGGTCTGCGGAACAGTTCATCCAAAATATGATGATCTGGTTCAGAACATGGAAGAAACCGGTGAAATTCCGGATACGGAAGACACCAAGGTCAAGGCATCCGGCTAAGCCGATCATGTGTGTCAGCCAACCGAATAACTGGAAATAGAAACAACATGCTCGATCAGGCGCTGACAGTATTGCTTGAATTTCTGCCGATCTACGCGGCTTGCTATGCGATCAATGTCTTCCTTTATTTCGCAACAGGCTGGGTGCTGGTGAAAATCCAGAACCGTCATCCCGAACGGCGCATTCAGCAACATCGCCGCGGCGAGAAACGCATGTGGAAGGAAATCCGGGCAAGTGTCACTTCACTGACTGTTACAGCAGGGTGCCTTGCGGGCGGTATTTTCCTGTCGCTGAAAGGCTGGACGCTGGTTGCGCCGCTTGAACTCAATTGGTGGTCGGCGATTTTGATGTTTGCGGTTTCCATCGTCGCCTTTGATACCTGGTTCTACTGGGGTCACCGCATGATGCATACCAAGTGGCTGTACCGTTTCCATGCTGAACATCATCGGTCCGTTGCGCCAACTGTCTGGAGCACCTATTCCGACGATTTGATCGATGCCTTCGTGATGCAGAGCTATTATCTCTGGGTGGTGATTTTCCTGCCAATTCCGGTAGAGGTTCTTATCCTTCATCGGCTTTGGGATCACTTCAACGGCACGATCGGGCATTCCGGGTTCGAGTTCTGGGCGTCGCCGATGTCGCGCATGCCCTCGCCAATGGTGTGTGTTACCTTCCACGATCAGCACCATTCGCGCTTCAAATACAATTTTGCCAATTTCTTTTCGTTCTGGGATCGGGTCTGCGGAACTATCGATCCGAAATACGATGAGCAGGTCAAGGTGTTTGAGAAACTTGGTCAGGATACCAAGGTAAAGACAACGGCTCCCGGGGAGTAGTTTCCTTCAATTGTTTTTCTGGTGATTTGGAACTTCTGTTTCACACAGGAGTTTGGACGCATGCATCCTGACAACAAGCGAAGAAAAGGTTATTGCTTGTCATCCTTGCGAAGGCAGGTGCCAGTAACCGTCAAGTCCCTGATACACAAAAAACAACAGATTTCACGGCGTTCTGGTTCTGGGCTCTGCAATACACTTCGGCGGGGATTACAAGAGGAACTGAAATTGGGGCTATGACTTGAAACATCTGCTTTTGATAATGCTCGGCGGCGGACTGGGCGCCGGAGGACGGCATCTGGTTTCAATGGCAACACTCAGATATTTCGGACCCGGATTTCCAATCGGAACGCTCACAGTCAATGTTGTCGGCTCACTGATTATGGGCCTTTTTATCGGCTGGCTGGTAAAGCACGAAGCAGCACATCTTCAATCTCTTCGCTACTTCCTGGCGACCGGCTTTCTCGGCGGGTTCACGACATTTTCCGCGTTTTCGCTCGATACTTCGGTTTTATGGGAACGTGGCGATACACATCTGGCCCTGACTTATGTGCTCGCTTCTGTGGTTCTGTCGATTGGTGCGGTCTTTGCCGGCCTGATGATCATGCGCCAGGTGGGATCCTAAGTTCTTCTTTCCTTTCCGGTCAAATCCGCCTATACGCTGCGGAACGAATTTCGCCCCAGCGCACCGTTGCGGGGCACTTGAGGCGCAAGGCAGACATTGCCTGCAGCCAGATTTGAGAAAAACATGTCCGCGATTGAACAGAAAAATGTGACCGCTGATGAGGCGGGCATGCGCCTCGACCGATGGTTCAAGACACATTACCCGGGATTGGGGTTTGGCCGGTTGCAGAAGCTTCTGCGCACCGGGCAGGTGCGTGTTGACGGCAAGCGCGTGGAATCCAGTACCCGTATTGCCAAGGGGCAGACGGTGCGCATTCCGCCTCTGGGCGTGGAGCTCCCGGCAAACGACAAGAAAAATGCCAGGCCAAAATCCACCAAGCTGACTTCCGATGACCGCAGGGCGGTTGAGGATATGCTGCTATTTGAAGATAACCAGGTCATGGTTCTCAACAAGCCTGCCGGCTTGGCCGTGCAGGGTGGGTCCGGCCTGAAACGCCATCTGGACGGAATGCTGGACGCATTCACCGACCAGAAAGGCAACAAGCCACGTCTGGTTCACCGGCTCGACCGGGAAACATCGGGCATAATCCTCGTTGCTCGCACCCGTCAGGCGGCGCAGGCGCTCACCAAATCCTTTCGGCACAGAAACACGCGCAAGATCTACTGGGCAATGCTTGCTGGCGTGCCCAAGCCAAAGCAGGGCCGGATTTCTACGTTCCTAGCCAGGAACGAAGAAGAGGAGCGGATGCAGGTCGTGCGGCAGGGGAAAGACGATGCCCAGCACGCCGTTTCGCTCTATTCGGTATTTGAGCAGTCCGCCCAGAAACTCTCCTGGGTGACCATGAAGCCGATCACCGGCAGAACGCATCAGCTCAGAGCCCATGCTGCCCATATCGGAAATCCGATTATCGGCGACGACAAATACTTCAATATCGAAAACTGGGAATTGCCCGGCGGTATTCAGAACCGGCTGCACCTTCTTGCCCGGCGTATTCAGATTCCGCATCCGTCCGGCAATGGCACGATAGATGTGTCCGCACCGCTGCCACCGCATATGCAGCAGACCTGGAACCTGCTTGGATTTGACGCGTCGGATTATGATCCGGAAGCCGATGACCCGGATGAGACACTGATCAAGCGCTAAGAGCCGTAACCCGGGTAAGTGCCGTCATGTCAGGGCTGTATGAATTTTCAGTTTGAAGCCTTCTTCGTCTGTTGGGCGCTCGAAATAGCTGCTGATCCTGTCGAATTCGTCGTCCGAAACCTGAAATTCATGACTACCCGACGCATTGCGGGCCCGCAGCCTTGCCTTGCAGATGTCATTTGACACGTCGAGCACATGCAATTGATGCAGACAGCCAGCGGCTTCAAAAATCCGCCGCATCCAATTTCTTGTCTCGACGGTATTTGCCTGGAAATCCAGAACAACGGAGAGGCCTGACCGCAAAAGATCCACGATATGCGGCTCCATCGCGTTTCGTAGTCGTTCAGAGCATCGGACATAATCTGAAAGCGTCGCGAGTTCATCGGCGAATAGGTTCGACAGCCAGAAGTCCTCCTGAAGCAGGATTGTCCCCTTAGCTGCGGCCAGTGATTTGGCCAGGGTTGACTTGCCCGAGGCGACTTTTCCGCAAAGCAGATGAAGAGTTGTTTGCTCGTTCATGGGGAACTTTTTAGACAAAATGGGCGGGCTGCCTGCAGGTGCAATAGGGACAGCAGCTCAAGCGCCCTGAAACAGGGCACTCAACACCAGCGATGCAAATGTCACGCAAACGACACCTGCGACCAGTTTCCAGGCATCGGCGCGTTTTTTCAGGCCAGGCCAGCCGAGCGGCTTGATTACCTGGATCGCTGCGATCAGGAACAACAGGATTGCGACGATCTTGGTCAAGTGAGTGCTCCGGGCGGGTGAAAGTGGCCGTGTCTTGCGTAGCCAATCTCACGCCCATTCGCAAGCCGCTTACACCTTCGTCTTTTGGTCCAGTGCCGCCATGTAGGTCGGCAGCTCATCCATGGAGGGAACGACGATCATCGTCTTGACCTTGCCGGCTTTGAATGCCTTCAGGAATTTGGCGTAATGTTTGAACGCAACACAGCCATGAGAACCATTGGAGCGACGCAGCAAGGGAGTATGCGCCAGCATGCCGTCGCGGCCCTTCATGGCAGCCCTGTCATGCGGCAACATGCGGATGGCCTCCACACCGTGAAACAGGCGCTCACGCATTCTCAATTTGTAGATGTTCGGCGGTGTCGGGCCCAGGTTTCTGACATAGGCGTGCTTTGGATTGTCTTTCCGGTGGCCGATCCCTGAATGGGCTTCAAGCTTGGTTCCATCGGGCATGTGCACCACTGCAGCGCTGATGTCATAAACGGCAATTCCTCTCGCTGCACTCGGCATCCCGTTCCTGGAGCCATTGAACAGTTTGCCAATTCCGCTGAAGGTTCCGTTTTCAGTATCGGAGGGATCTCCAGGTGCTGCATAGGCAAGTGTGGGCGTTGAGGACTGGTTTTTATCCGCCGAGGCAAGTGTCGCAGGGCGTTGTGGAGGCGTGGGTTTGGCGCCCGGCACCGGTGGCTGGATTGCACCTGGTTTAGCAAGTGAAGCTACCTGATCGAGGGGCGCGTTGCGCGTGATTTCAAGAGACGCGATCTGTTCCGGGTGATGCGTGCGTGGCGCCAATTCGGAAGGAACATTCGCCACGATCTTTTCCGGCTTGGCGGTTTCTTTGTTTTGGGTATTTGCTTTTGCAAGATTTGCGAGCTGTTGGCTGGTCGGTCGCAAGAGCGCCAACTTGGTTGCAAGAAGGCTCTTGGCTGCTTTTTCAGCGGCGGCCTTCGCCTTCACATCTTCCTCAGACTTATATTCAACCGAGGCTACAGACCTTGCTGTAGATTGAGGCGCCGGGGCAGGGGGTGCGACAGCTGCCTGAACCGTCCGGGGCATTGAAGCGAGAATCAGCTGGTTGGCCTTGGCAGCCTGGGCATGCCTCTCCAGGCGAGCGGCTTCCAGCGTCGCTGTGAGAACGACGGTTGGCGCCAGTTGTCTTGCCTCTTTCCGTTCGACCGGCTTTTTATTGATGACCGGTTCAGCCTGCACGAGCGCTGAAGCAATCTGATTGTCTTCAAAGGACATCTTCAGAGTTTTAGGCGACGATGTACTGCTGAGGTTTGCAGTCGATTGCTCAAACGAGCCATTCAGGAGAATGGTGAATGCCAACGCGGAAAGCAGCAGGGCAGTGGAAGCGATTACGACGACAAAGAGGCGATCATAAAGCCGTGTTGCTTGCGGGTTGGTCAGGAATTCTCTTTTGTTTTTCTGTTTCATTCAGGCAAAACCACTCTCAGGCCGCGCCCATGCGGTCGCGTTATTTGTTTCGAATTGGGTGACAAACCCGCCCCAACGTTCCGGATCATAAAGCGTTAGGGTTAACGATTGCGGCGTGTTGCTCGCTGTTGTTCCCGGTGCTCTTTCAAATCTGGAGACCGGAAATCACCATAAGGAGGCAATTTTCGGGCGCTCGTGTGAAAACGGCGATATCCAAAGTTTGAATGTCGAAATGTCGCAGTCTGTGGAATTTGTGCCTAGCGAGCTGGAAGATGCGGCAAGTGTTGCCGAGTTGCGCTCGATTCCGGTCCAGTCTTGATCCCAAGCCACCAGCTCTTGACCCCTGAACCAAAACCCGGCACATGCGGGGTCAAAGGCATTCGCGCTTAAAAGGCCCTTCATGTATCTGATCATTTTTGATGTTGATGGAACGCTGGTCGACAGCCAGAACACCATATTGCATGGCTTGCAGGTCGGCTTTGAAGCTGTCGGTCTACCGATGCCTGATCGCAAGACTGCACTTTCAATCGTAGGAAGGTCTCTGGAAGAGGCTTTTGCCGACCTTGTCGGCGAAGCACACCAGAAAAAGGTCAACCTGATGGCCGACGCCTATCGGCAATCGAAAATCTCGCGCCGCCAACAGGGTCTGGATATCGACCCTCTCTATCCTGGTGCCAAAGAGGCGATTGACCGTCTGCATGCCAGAGAAGATCTTCTGCTGGGCATTGCTACGGGCAAGGCGCTGCGCGGTGTGAGGCACATGCAGGAAACACACGGGTTGGAGAACCGGTTTGTCACGATACAGACCGCCGACACGTCTCCTTCAAAGCCCAATCCCGACATGATCTACCGTGCAATGGCTGAAACAGGTGCCGATGCGACCCGCACGCTCATGATCGGGGATACAGGCTTTGACATGACGATGGCCAAGGAGGCCGGTGCTCATGCGATTGGGGTTACATGGGGTTATCATGACCATTCCCGCCTGATGGCTGATGGCGCGGACCAGATCATTCACAATTTTGAGGACCTTGATCGCGCGATCGCGGAAGGTCTCAATATCAACGAGGAAACAGTGTGATGCGTGACTTACTTGATGTCTTGCATGAAGAGGCCGCCAAAGACCCGGAACAGAGAGCCAGAGAGCTTTCCAGGCGCGAATTGCCGAAACGGTTTTACAAGGAAGCCACCCATGTGGCGGTTGAGGACGGATTTGCGATCTATCTGGATGGCAGGCCGGTAAAGACCCCCGGCAAAGCCACACTACTCCTGCCAAATGAGGCGCTTGGGGTGGCTGTTGCCAAGGAGTGGCATGCGCAGGAAAAGGAAATCAACCCAGCCAACATGCCGCTGACACGGATGGCCAATTCCGCCCAGGATGCTGTTTCGGTACGGTTTGAAGAAGTGGCGGACGACATTACGAAGTTCGCTGGCAACGATGCGCTTTGTTATCGGGCCGACGACCCTGAGAGCCTGGTTGAAACACAAAGAGAGCTCTGGGACCCGGTCGTGGACTGGGCTGGCGAGTTGCTGGGTGGCCGTTTCGTACTGATAGAGGGCATCATGCACATGCCACAGCCTGACGATCTTCTGAAGGCCTACCGTTCCCGTCTGGATGATGAAACACCGCTGAGGCTCGCCGCGCTCCACACCGCCACCAGCCTGACCGGCTCCGCACTACTGGCGCTTGCGCTCAAGGAACGGCGCCTTGACGCAGATACCGTCTGGAAGACGGCGCATGTCGAGGAAGATTTTAACATCGAGCGCTGGGGTGAAGACGCCGAAGCTGCTCAGCTAAGAGCCTACAAGCACATGGAATTCAAAGCTGCGGCGTTGATATTACTGGAAGGGTAGTGGGTTGGATGTAAGGGGTGCTATGTCTTTCGCGTCCTTAAAATCAAACTGTAAACGTATACGGTAGTAACCGGCCAGAGGGCAGCAAGAAGGGCAGTGCAAATCGTTCGTAAGGCACTAAGTCGGTTGGTACAATTAAGCTCCGCTACGGTGAAAATGAAGAAAAAAGAAGCGACTATCGAATAAGTTGCAGCGCCGATGTTCGAAAAACAACCCATTTACGCAATGTCCAAAAAACTTGAGTTTGTTAAAGTTTTATCCAAATTTGAACTATCAAATTGGCTTGCCTTCCGTAAGGTGCAAAAAAAGAAGAATTAAAACTAGGGTTAATTCCAAGGGAGCCAATGTGATGATTTCGCGACGGAATAGACTTGCTTCCGCGCTCGCGCTCTCGGTGATACTCGCCTGAGTTTGGATCGAGAATGGTGGGTTGCCGCTTCACAATGATTTTGGGCAGCCTGGTTTCACCTACAGTTGTAATTGGCTGGCTGCATGTACTAAGTTCCATCTCATTTTCAAAAGAAGCGTGACTCATAAGGAGCCATCGAAGGTGCCGGAATTGAGCGCAAACAATAGCGAACCTGACAAGGCGAAAAATGAGTATCGCTATCTGAAGGATCGCGTGGAAAAAAGTTGGTTTGCTCGTTTCGTTGATATTCTGGACCACTTGGTGTCTTGGGCTCGATAAAGGCAATCCAGCAAAATGCACCGGTATTTTGCCTGTGACTCATAAGGAGCCGATTTGGCATTTTTTAGATGAAGCAAGATAATTTCGGCCGGATTCTTGCACTGATCGTTTATGTATTTGGATGGGCGTATTATTCGACGTATTGGTTGAATGGATCAACTTCTCGCTATCTCGATAAGTTACTTTTTTCCTCATCTTGCTTACCGGGTATTGGGTCATTCTCCTGCTAAGAAAGCGCTCGAAAAAGTAAGTCATTTCAGCATTGTCATCCGCCAATTTTGTACGTGAAATTCCGGCGTCCTTTTAATTGGTTGGTGCAAATAAATTGTGACTCATAAGGAGCGATCTTTGCAGTGCGATTGGTGCACTGGAGATTGAAAAACCCCAAGAGCCTTTACCTAGGGGACTCTCGGGGCGCATAAAAAATATCGCGTATGTTGCAATGCAAAAAATATGACCACGTAACGTAAAGAAAGTAAATATATGTAAGGCACAAACAATGGTCAGAATCTGATCAATATTTCAGCAGAAAACTAAGGAACCTCAGTTTTGCAGGATTTTAGCTAAGCTGGACGCGTAATATTGGTAGTCCGGTGTGCATTCAGTTGCACCAACGCTGGAACGAGCGAAAACTCATCCCAGATAAAACGTCGTTGCCATCAGGAAGAAGATCAGCACACCGAGAACATCATTCGAGGATGTGATGAAGACGCCGATGGCCATGGCGGGATCAATGCCGATCTTGTTGAGAATGATTGGGATCGTAGCGCCGACCATCGCGGCAATCGTTGTGACGCAGAGCAGGGACAGCGATGTTGCTATGGCCAGGCTGAGAGGGGCCTCAAGCGGAACCACCAGCGAAGCGATCAAGACCAGGCATCCAAGGATAATGCCTGCAATTGTACCGTTGAGCAGAGCGGCAAAGAATTCCTTCATCAGCCGGAACAGGATATCGCCGGACCAGAGCGCACCGGTCGCGATCCCTTGCAAAGCAACAGCTGAGGCCTGTAGCCCGGCATTTCCGGCCATCGACATGGTGACCGGGATGAAGGCCGCGAGAATGGCAGCTTCTGCAAGCTGGTCTTCATAAGAACCAACGACCGTTGCGGCCACGCTGGCACCAACTAGACCGGCCAGCAGCCAGGGCAGGCGTCCGCGCACAATCCTCAAGACAGTGTCATCGGACCGCGCTTCGGCCGATACGCCGCTCATCAGCAGCATATCTTCGTTGGCCTCATCAGACGCAATGCGGGTCAGTTGTTTGGGCGTGACCCTGCCGATCAGCTGACCGTCGCCATTGACAACCGGTACCGTGCGCATGTCACGTTTGCGGGCAAGGCGAAGGACTTCTTCCTGGTCCGTATCTGCGGAAACCGCGATGACGTCACGGTTCATCAGCTTTCCAAGCGGTGTATCCTTTGGGGCGAGCAGCAGCCTGCCGACTTCGACGGTGCCAGCCAGCCGGCCATCGAGACCTGTCACATAGACGGTGAAGATCCTGCGAATTCGTCCGGCTTCCGCGCGCATCTGGCTGACCGCGTCTTCCGCAGTGCAAGTCTCTGGCAAGGCAACAAACTTGCTGGCCATGACACGACCCGCCGTATCGTCGGCATAGGACCCGCGTTTGGCGATATCTTCCACATCCGGCAGCCGGGCAATCAACTCATCGGCAACATCATCTGGAAATTCATTCAGGATTTCAATGGCATCTTCGGGATCAAGCCCGGCAAGAATGTCCCTGAACTGATCAAGCGTGGAATCTTCCATCAAGATGGAGCGGAACTCCGGACGCAGCTCTGCAACAACCTTGATTGAAGGATTTGCCGGTAACCAGTGAAACAGTTTGCGAGCATGTTTCAGGCGCAGCCGGATTAGCAGCTGCATGACATCGACCGGATCCCAGCGCTTGAGCAGCTCCACCACTTCAGCGCGCTTGCCGTCCTTGATCATGTCGCGCACCTCATCCAAAGGTGCTTCGTTGACCTCCAGCGGTTCCTGAGCCGGTTCACGAGTCCAGGTTAGTGTTTCAAGCTCTGGCGCAGCGTTGATATTGCTCATGGGAGGTCACTTTCAATTTCGACGGAACCGCTTCTACTGGCGGATTGTGACGATTGGCCGACAGCTCAGCCGAGCCAATTACACCTCAAATTCTTCAATGTCGGCAAAGGCCTCTCGCAGCTTGTCGGACCAGCCGTGCGAAAGCTTCTGGAAATAATCGTCGTCCTGTTCAATCCGGACCTGCCGGTCGGTCGAAAACGTGTCCTTGTTGTAGAGAAGCATGTCGATCGGCATTCCGACCGAGAGGTTGGACCGAAGCGTTGAATCGAAAGACAGAAGCACTAGCTTGGCAGCTTCTCCAAGCCGCATGTCGGAACGTGTCACCCGGTCCAGGATCGGTTTGCCGTATTTGTGTTCGCCGATCTGCAGGAATGGGGTGTCCTCACCAACCTCGATGAAGTTGCCCGCAGCATAGACCTGGAACATGCGTGGTTCCTCGCCCTTGATCTGGCCTCCGAGAATGAAGGTGACAAAGAAGTTGTCCGCATTTGATTCCAACGCCTCGCCATCAATTGCTTCGACTTCGCGCACCGCGCTGCCAATCAGGCGTGCAACCTGGAACATGGTCTTTGCGGTCATCAGCGTTGCGCGGTCGCCGTCCGCTGCTGCAATATGTTCACTCAACAGCGAGATGACAGCCTGTGTAACCGCGAGATTGCCGGCAGACAAAAGCGTGATCACGCGCTCGCCGGGCTCTTCCCAGACATGCAATTTCTTGAAAGTGGCAATGTTATCGACACCGGCATTGGTTCTCGTATCCGACGCGAATACGAGGCCACGATCCAGCTTCAAGCCGACGCAATAGGTCATTCCGTTGCCCTTTGGTTTCTTCCTGCGACACCGCTATGGGCCACTGATTTCGGTGTCCTGAAGAAAAGAACCTATTGCTGTTGTTGAAGAGCCGCTTGTGCAACGTCGACTTCAACTTGCAAATTTTCTTCCAGACCTCCAAAGCGAATTCCGCGGATCGGCGCTGCCGACCGGGAATCAAGGCCCACTGTCAAGCGGATATAACGATCTGTCGGACACATTGCATTGGAAATATCAAACGAAGTCCATCCAAGACCGTTGATATAGACTTCTGCCCAGGCATGATGCGCTTCAGAGGCCTGCTCTTCCTCCAGCAGTAGATATCCCGAGACATAGCGCGCCGGAACCCCAAGAGACCGTGCTGCGGCGATGAAAATGTGGGCATGGTCCTGGCAAACACCTTCACCCGTCGCGAGCACGGAGGCCGCCGATGCGTGTGTTTCCGTAACACCGACCTTGTATTCGACTTTTTCGCGAATGGCGTGCATGAGCGCATGAAAGCCGGCAATCTTGTCATGAGTTTCCGCGTGAGAAGCGAGCTTTCGAATAGCCTGGTTGGACTGGGTTAAAGGTGTGACCCTGGTGTAGAGGCGCGGAGGAGCTCCGGCTTCCGGTTCATGGCCCAAAATGCCATTTGTATCGAGCGTATCAACCACGCCGGTCGCTGTGATTTCCACGTCGACAACCGGTTCGCCCCTTGAAACCATGTGAACCTGATTTTCAAAGGCGTCCTTGTAGGTTGTCGCCCTCTCGATGCCGGGAGCGTCGATCGACCATTCAATGACTTTTTGGGTCGGGCCGTCTTCCGGCGTCAGCCGCAATTGCTGCATGGCATTGGCCAGAGGCGCATCGTAGCGGTATCGGGTGGTATGTCGAACTGTCAATCGCATGCGGCACCGGGTCAGCGGGGTTCAGGGATCAGGCGAAGTTGTAGTCTTCGGAAAGCTGCTTGGCGAACTGGTTGTTCTTGCCAATGAAATCCGTCAGGAATTCAAACAGGCCTTCCTGATAAATGTCCCGCATCTGCTTTTCCAAAAGTGTATTGGAAATCTCAAACGCAAGATCAAGGCTTGGCTCTCGCGAGCCGTAGAACTGTGAAAGATCTTCAGACGTATCTGCTATCCAATTGTAACAATGCGCCAAGGAGCGCGGCATTTCTTTCGTGAGCATTAGAAATTCGGCAATATTGAATGCCTTCAGCCGCGCGTTCGGGTAGGCAAACCGGTAACTTCTCCGCCCTGACAAGGCTCTCAGGATCGCAGACCATTGGTAGCGTTCCTTGGAACCGTCATCTGCAATATCGATGTCCGGAAGCAGGGCAGTGTACTGGGTGTTTAGTACCCTGGCTGTGTTGTCTGCTCGCTCTACAAAATTGCCCATCTGGCTGAAGCAATAACCGTCATCGCGCAGGACCGTGTTGAGCAATGCGCCTCTGAACAAATGTGCTCGCTGGTTGACCCAGGCGAGAAATTCCGGGAGTTTTTCATGGGTGATGGTTTGCGGGTTTACGTCGATAAAATCGATCCAGGTGGTGTTTATCGCTTCCCAAAGCTCAGCGGTTATACCCGTTCGAACCGCCCTTGCATTGTTGCGGGCAAGTTCAAGACTATTGCGAACGCTGGCCGGGTTGTCCTTTGAAAAAACCATGTAGGTAGAAACGTTACGACCGTTCAATTCATCGTATTTTTCATGAAATCCGCTTTCTGTTCCCGAATTGGCAAGGGCGAAGGTCCAATGGGTTCCGTCTTCCTGGCCGGAATGAGACATGATGGCCCCGCGATAGGCGACATCCAGCAGTCGGGCGGTATTTTGAGCGCGCTCGTGATAGCGCGACATCCAAAACAGTGAAGAAGCTGTTCTACCTAGCATCTGGTCATCAGTCCTCAAGTACCCAAGTATCTTTGGTGCCGCCGCCCTGGCTGGAATTGACGACAAGAGAGCCTTTTTTTAGAGCGACACGGGTCAGGCCACCCGGTGTGATGCGGACCTGGTCTCCAATAAGGACAAACGGGCGCAAGTCCACATGACGCGGAGCGACACCTGAGGCGACATGCGTTGGACATGCCGACAAGGCCAAGGTGGGTTGCGCGATATAGTTGGACGGATTGGTCTGCAGTATTCTGCGGAATTGTGCAATTTCGCGTTTGGATGCGGTTGGCCCAATCAGCATTCCATATCCGCCTGAACCATGGACTTCCTTCACGACAATATCCTGCAAGTTGTCGAGCACATAAGCCAGGTCGTCCGGGCGGGAACAGTTCCACGTTGGAACGTTTTTCAATATCGGCTTCTGTCCTGTGTAGAACTCAATAATATCAGGGACATAGGCGTAGATTGCCTTGTCGTCCGCGATCCCGGTTCCCGGCGCATTGCAGATGGTGACATTGCCGGCTCTGTAAGCGTCAAACAGACCGGGTACACCAAGCATGCTGTCAGCGTTGAAGGTCAGGGGGTCGAGGTACGCGTCGTCAATGCGGCGGTAGATCACGTCGACCTGTTTCGGGTCGCGCGTGGTGCGCATGAAGACCTTGCCTGCATCCACAAACAGGTCAGGACCTTCAACCAGTTCCACACCCATGGAGTCGGCCAGAAAGGCGTGCTCGAAATAGGCTGAGTTGTAGATCCCAGGTGTGAGCACCACGATCGTCTGGTTTGATTTGGTAAGGTCTGGCGCCACGCTTTCCAGTGTTCGCCGTAAAAGTTCGGGATACTGTTCAACCGGCGAGACATGGTGTGTTTGAAAAAGTTCCGGGAAGAGACGCATCATCGTTTCCCGGTTTTCCATCATATAGGAAACGCCGGAGGGGGTACGCGTATTGTCTTCCAACACATAGAATTCGTTTTCAGAAACCCGTACCAGGTCCGTGCCGATAATATGAGCATAGACTTTGCGCGCAGGGGTAAATCCAGCCATTTCCGGCAGGAATGCCTCGTTTTGCAATACCAGATCGGCTGGTACACGGCCTGCTCTCAAAATTTCCTGGCGATGGTAGATGTCATGCATGAAGGCGTTCAAGGCCCTCACGCGCTGATCGATGCCTGCCGACAGACGGCGCCATTCTGAGGCTGAAATGATGCGTGGGATAGGATCGAAGGGGATAAGGCGTTCTGTGGCTTCGTCCGCACCATAGACCGCAAAGGTAATTCCAAGCCGGCGGAAAATTGTCTCGGCGTCTCGGCTTTTCTTAGTCAGAAAATTGGAGGGTTTGTCCTCAAGCCACTTTGCGAGCCGCTTATATGGCTGGCGCGGCCCACCGGTTTCGTCGAGCATTTCATTGAAGAAATTGCGATCGTCCGCCATTGCCCCCCCATTATTGTGTTTTGTTCTTTGGCGATCATGGCAAATTTCTCAATTGTGTCAAAGACCAAACTTACGTCGCGTTTGCATTTTTTTCCGGCACTGGCCCTCAATCGCGAAAACCGCTGGTTCCGTCGACTTTCGTGAATCTTCCTTTGCCGTCTACGTGGACCGTCATCGTGTCGTCTGCGGACCAGTGCGGATAATTGGTGAATTCAAAAATTCGCGGATAAATCGTGAGTTTGCCGCTCTTCTTGACTTCCTTTGTGTCAGTCACTGTGAGCATGCCGGCCTCGCTGCGACCGGCTGGCTGCAGCTGGCTCAGGTTGATGCCGGGCGCACTGTTCTGGTTGTGTGTCTGATAGAGCTCTCCGCCATAAACAGCACATTCAATGTGCAGTTTGCTTCGACCTATCCGTGGGCCGGACGGCGTCTGAACCCACTTGATGTTCGGGTCGATTGAAAACCACTCGTCAACGCCGAAACCGAGGTGGATAGTGGCCCCATTTTTCACAGGGATGTCTTTCATCGTCATAAATACGGAGCCAGAGCGATTTACGACCGAATATTTGGGTGAGAAGTAATTCCAGCCGATTTTACCGTCCAGAACGTGAAGTTTTTGCCATTCATAAAAAATGCCTGCCCCGGCGGACACCGACAGCGGCGTAGGTAGCAAATTGAACTGCTTGCCGGCCTGGACGACACCCAAGTCCCCGACAATATATTGCGCCAGGCGTTTCCCAGATTCATTCAGTGCCCATTCGCCAGTTTTTTTACCTGCCGTTTTCATGACTTCCTTGAAAAGTTTGACCCCTGTTTTTGCGACCGCGTCAGCGTCACCGCCGAAGGAAAATTCCCAATCGATACCTGAGGACGTAATGCCATCCATTTCTCTTTCGGTTCGACAGCCGGTGACCAGAAGGAGCGCAAATGCCGTCCCTACTTCGGCCATTACGCCGGCCCGTTTGCCCGTCACGAGCACTTGAATTGGGAGCCTCTGCGCCCCCAAATTCCATAGGTCAAATTGAAAAACGCTTCCACCTGCGAGTACTGATCCGGAAAAACCGCCGCCTAGCAGGGCCATCCAGGTGGTGTCGGGACTATATAAAGTCATTACAAATCCTCCTAAGAATGCTTCATTGGCTGACGGGGTACGACCGCGTCTTCAGCAGAGAATTTTTTGCGAAATATCGCCATGGTATTCGCCCATGGACCAAGCCGAATGGGAGTAGCTTACAGGAATTGTGACGCTAGGTAAGTAACGAGGGCAAATATTGCGCCGCCGGAGCGGTGCGCAGTGTGGACGTAGTTTCACCATAGGCCCATCTGCTGACTTTGCCGGTGTCCGGGTTCGTGGTACGGCCTACTACAAGAAGAATTAGGAGGACCGGATGAAGGAAGTTCTGGCCGAATTGGAACAGCGCCGCGAAACGGCGAAGTTGGGCGGCGGGCAACGGCGCATCGATGCACAGCATTCCAAGGGCAAACTGACTGCGCGTGAACGGATCGAAATTCTGCTGGACGAAGGGTCCTTTGAAGAGTTTGACATGTTCAAGCAGCATCGCTGTACCGATTTTGGTATGGATGAACAGCATATTCCTGGCGATGGTGTCGTAACCGGATGGGGCACTGTCAACGGTCGTACGGTCTATGTGTTCTCCAAGGACTTTACGGTTCTGGGCGGGTCGCTTTCAGAGGCTCATGCCGAGAAAATCACCAAATTGCAGGACATGGCCCTGCAAAACCGTGCACCGATCATTGGACTGTTTGATGCAGGTGGTGCCCGTATCCAGGAAGGTGTCGCAGCACTAGGTGGCTATGGTGAGGTCTTCCAACGCAATGTTCTCGCATCGGGTGTGATCCCGCAGATATCGCTGATCATGGGACCATGTGCAGGCGGGGACGTTTATTCACCAGCCATGACCGATTTCATTTTCATGGTTCGCGACACGTCCTACATGTTCGTCACCGGCCCGGATGTCGTGAAAACCGTGACCAACGAGACCGTCACGGCGGAAGAACTTGGCGGTGCCTCAATCCATACGACCAAGTCTTCGATCGCTGACGGTGCCTTCGACAATGATGTCATCGCGCTGCAGGAAATGCGCCGGCTGATTGACTATCTGCCAGTGAACAATCAGGCGGACTTGCCGGAGCTTTCCAACTATGACGATCCCGAGCGGATCGACACCAGTCTGGACACGCTGATCCCGGACAATCCGAACAAGCCTTACGACATGAAGGAACTTGTTCTGAAGACGGTCGACGAAGGCGATTTCTTCGAGATCCAGAGCAATTTCGCTGGCAATATCATCACCGGGTTCGGCCGCGTCGAGGGCCGGACCGTCGGTATCATCGCCAATCAGCCGATGGTGCTGGCCGGAGTGCTAGATTCAGATGCCAGTCGCAAGGCGGCGCGCTTTGTCCGTTTCTGTGACTGTTTCAGTATCCCGATCGTGACATTTGTCGATGTTCCCGGGTTTTTGCCAGGCACCTCCCAGGAATATGGCGGGCTTATCAAACACGGTGCAAAGCTGTTGTTTGCCTATGCTGAGGCCACAGTGCCCAAGGTGACCGTCATTACGCGCAAGGCCTATGGTGGTGCCTACGATGTAATGAGCTCAAAGCACATTCGCGGGGACATCAATTACGCCTGGCCAACAGCCGAGATTGCGGTCATGGGTGCAAAGGGGGCGGTGGAGATTATCTACCGGTCCGAACTTGGAGACGCGGACAAGATTGCCAAACGGACAAAAGACTATGAAGACCGTTTTGCAAATCCCTTCGTTGCAGCTGAGCGTGGCTACATTGATGACGTGATCCGTCCACACTCCACAAGACGGCGTGTTTCAAAAGCCCTTGCATTGCTCCGGTCAAAAAAGGCCGAATTGCCCTGGAAGAAACACGACAATATCCCGCTGTAGAGCGATTGATCATCGATACAGTTGAAGGATTTCATCTGGGGCCGGTTTCTACCGGCCCTTTTTATCAGTTCCAGCGATTGAAACCACGTTTGAACAGCGGTTCCCTGCATTCAAATGCCACGGGACATTTTCGGGCGTCGCGCGTCGGTCCGTATTGCGTGAAGAGTTCCTGATTGTAGTCGCAGTAACTTCGGTTCGATACAAACATCGAATAAGTGTGCTGGCCTGTCGTGAAAACAACAGCGCCATGCTGCCTGACCATGTTTTGTGCCTGCGAGCAGGTCATTTTGCGAAGATCCGGGCGGGCTTCGGCTGCTGTTGTGATGCTGATACCTGCAAGACAGAGCACCGCGGCTATTAATTTACTTCTTTGCATATCTGCCTCCTGTTGAATCCGGCCTTGGTTGGCGGAAAAGGACAATCAGATCCATCTGTCAATTCTTATATATAAGAACTTACGTCAGGGGATGTGACAAGGGGAGTGTGCAACAGGCAGAGTTGATCACGTGTGATTGAGACCACACGAGGTCGCATTCCAAATGCTGTGCTTGAATGACGGGATGTCTACCGGGAATTGCCGGCAAGCTGGCGTGAGCAGACGGATTTTGGAATGGCTTCCTTTACGCCTTTCAGCGAGAAGCCAGCGTAGCGCTTGTCTTCCAGTTGTATGGCGAATTTCATCGACACCCGAAGGTGGTGCCAGAAGTAAGTCATATTATCGACGCAAGCTGCACAGTCGTTGCGAACAAAACCCTTGGAGTCAGTCTTGAATTTTATGAGTTTTCGATCGAGTTCGATGTGCACCAGAGAGCGCGGAGAAGGATGCCGACCTTTGATGTCGATACTGAGCAGGGCGCCGCGCGCATCGTGATTGGGTGGGCACCAGATTGTGAACCGGGCGCCTTTGGCATTCTCGGTCCAATAACGCTCATAACCGTGAGCCTCGTCGTTGTTCCACTTGCCGTATTGAGCGGCAAGCAATTGCGACGGCACCAGCGCAAGTATCAGGGCTAGAAAGACATTCCTCTTCCACATCTCAGGTATCCCCCACGAAAACCTCATCGTGGGAAGTTAAAGTATCGAAATTAAGATGTACTTAAGCTGGAAATGTATCAGTAATTGTACTTGCTTAGGGGAAAGTAATCTATTTGTCGTGTTTGCAAATTTGCATCACGAGTTTTTCTTTTCCCAATCTGTTGGGCAGACCGAACCAGGCAAAACCTGTTGAGCGCCTTTAAGCGAGAAACCAGCGTAACTGAGATCGTTGAACTTGACTGCAATAGTGCGAGCAGATCGCAGTTTGTGCCAGACATAACCGAAGCTATCTGCGCAGGTGGCGCAACTGGTGTCAACGTAACCCTGCTCATTGACCGGCAGATCGAGAACGTTCCTGTCGATAATCAACTTGATCCGCGTATTGGGCTTGGGTGTTTTGCCTTCTATTTCGACATGCAACAGCGTGCCGTTTATTTGTCGGCTTGGATGGCACCAGACAACAAAATTTGCACCGACATTGTTAGTGGTCCAATACCGGGTAAAGCCGTTGATTTCGCCGCTGTTCCATTTCTCTATTGTTTTTGCCACAGAGACGTCTGCAAACAACGCTGATGCGATGAATGCGAGTGCAAAGGATCTTTTCATAAATCATCCTCCCGATTTATATAAGTAATTCTTGCAATAGCTTTGTTAACAATCAGATAAAACCTTGTGAAACGGGCGTTTTTGGCAATGATTTTGGCTCAATGTCATATCAAAATTTCAAATCGGTCCTGATGGTCCGCATAAACACGTCTCGCCCTTTGGATAAGTTGCGCAGTTGTCAGGCCCGCCCTAAAAACAAAGAAACGATCCAGCAGGTGAAAAACAATGTTCTCGAAAATTCTTGTCGCCAATAGGGGCGAGATCGCGTGCCGGGTTATCAAGACCGCGCACCGTATGGGCATCAAAACCGTTGCGGTTTATTCAGATGCCGATCGCGATGCCCTGCATGTCGAGATGGCAGACGAAGCTGTGCACATTGGACCGGCGGCAGCTGCTGAATCATATCTGATTGCCGACAAGATTATTGCGGCATGCAAGGAAACCGGCGCTGAGGCGGTGCATCCTGGATACGGGTTTCTGTCGGAGCGTGCGAGCTTTCCTGCGGCGCTTGCCAAGGAGGGCATTGTCTGGATTGGCCCCAATTCGCGCGCCATCGAGGCAATGGGCGATAAGATCGAATCCAAGAAATTTGCGAATGATGCCAATGTGAGCACCGTTCCGGGATATCTTGGTGTCATTGAATCTCCCGATCACGCCGTACAAATCTCGGAAGAAATAGGCTATCCGGTGATGATCAAGGCCTCTGCAGGCGGCGGCGGCAAAGGGATGCGCATAGCCTGGAATGCAGATGAGGCGAGAGACGGTTACACGCGATCAAAGTCGGAAGCAGCATCCTCCTTTGGGGACGACCGTGTTTTTGTTGAGAAGTTTATAGAAAATCCGCGCCATATCGAAATTCAGGTGCTTGGCGACAAACATGGCAACGCCATTTACCTGGGAGAGCGCGAGTGCTCGATCCAGCGCCGAAATCAGAAGGTCATTGAAGAAGCGCCTTCTCCTCTGCTCGATGAGGAAACCCGCAGAAAGATGGGTGAGCAGGCGGTTGCCCTGGCAAAAGCCGTTGATTACGACAGCGCTGGTACGGTCGAATTTGTTGCCGGGCAGGACAAGAGCTTCTTCTTCCTGGAAATGAACACGCGTCTGCAGGTTGAACATCCGGTCACTGAGTTGATCACCGGCGTGGATCTCGTTGAACAAATGATCCGGGTTGCTGCAGGTGAGAAACTCGCTCTTGAACAGGATGATGTGAAGCTGAACGGCTGGTCGGTTGAGAGCCGGATCTATGCTGAAGACCCTTACAGGAACTTCCTGCCTTCCATCGGTCGCCTGGTGCGCTATCAGCCACCTGAGGAAATGTCGACAGATGTTTTGACAATCCGCAACGATACGGGCGTGGTCGAGGGTTCGGAAATTTCGATGTTCTATGACCCGATGATTGCAAAACTTGTCACCCATGCTCCAACTCGCGCTGAAGCGATCGAAGCCATGAGTACAGCACTTGATGCGTTTTACGTGGACGGCATCCAGCACAATGTACCGTTTCTGACTGCGCTTATGAATCATCCTCGCTGGAAATCGGGTGATCTTGCGACCGGTTTTATTGCCGATGAGTACCCAGACGGATTTACGCCAGCAGTACCTGATGAGACCGCATACGCGGTGCTCGCTGCAGTCGCCCTTTCCATGGGGGCACTCGGACTTGAGAGACTGGATCACCTTCCTGGTCGTCTACGTCCGCACTCTGGTTCTATCCGAGAAGATTGGGTGGTCAAGCTGGACAAAACCTATGTGCCAATCCGTCTTGCGGCAGGGTATCCCGGAACACCGGTTGAACTGGATGTTGCAATCGGTGACGGCCCGATCATGAATGTGGAATCGGATTGGTCGCCTGGATCACCGCTCTGGTCAGGCAAGGTCGGGTCACAACAGGTTACGGTTCAGGTGCGTAATGTTACCGGCGGATTCAGGCTGGACTGGCAAGGCTATTCCGTCATTGCAAAGGTGATGACACCGAGAATTGCCGAACTTGACGAGTTGATGCCCGAAAAGCTGCCGCCGGATACGTCCAAGATGCTGCTGTGCCCTATGCCGGGACTGGTTGTTTCCATCGCTGTGGCCGAAGGACAGGAAGTCAAGGCAGGTGAACAGCTGGCCGTGGTTGAAGCCATGAAAATGGAAAATGTTCTGAAGGCCGAGCGGGACTGCGTGGTCTCCGCGATCAAGGCCGAGCCAGGTGAAAGCCTTGCAGTGGACGCTGTCATTATGGAATTCTCCTGAGTTCTGATCCCATTGACAGCACGCGCTTTCGAACGCTAGTGCATCGGCCCATGGCGAATCTGCCATGGGCCGTTTTTTGTTCAGCCAGCCGGGAGCCCTTATGTCCTTTTCCACCATCCTGTTTGATCTTGACGGAACACTGACTGATCCCTTCGAGGGCATCACACGTTCGATTCAATATGCACTGGAGAAGATGTCTGCCCGTGTACCGGAAACGGAAGACCTCAGATGGTGTATCGGGCCGTCGCTATGGGATAGCTTCCGGGTTCTGCTTGAAACTGACGACAAGGCAGAGTTGGACCGAGCCGTTGCGTTCTACCGTGAGCGATTTACTGTGACAGGACTTTTTGAGAATACGCTCATCGAAGGTATTCCAGAGACCTTGGAATCGTTGAGTGCTGCCGGGTTCAAGATGCATGTCTGTACGTCCAAACCTCATGCTTATGCAGGCAAAATCGTCGAACATTTCAAGCTGATGCCCTTTTTTGGAAAAGTGTACGGCTCTGAACTTGATGGAACGCGGTCAGCCAAAAGTGAGCTTATTTCACACATTCTGGACCTGGAAGGCATTGGCCCTTCTGAAACCATCATGATCGGTGACCGAAAGCATGACCTCATCGGCGCCAACGCAAATGATGTTGCCGGAATCGGTGTGTTGTGGGGCTACGGCAGTCATGAAGAGCTCAAGGCCGAGGAGCCAGTTCTAATTGCCCGATCTCCGGTAGATTTAGTTGAACATTTCAAAGCGACTGGTTCCTGAACCTGATTGATACAGCAATTGTTGAGCTGGGGTGTTGCCTAATCGCCTCAGCTACTGATTGAACCAGATTTTTGAAAAACATTTACTTTGTTCAAACAGGTTTAGGGTTTACCAAGGTGAGATTGCCAACCCGAACTTCTTCGGCCAATTCGATGTAATCCGTTTCGCACATTGCAATACCCATAAAGCGTATCCGCGTCTGCGGAGCCTTACGCATGTGCAATTGTCGGAACCGCAATGACGGTGACCGGATAACATCGAGAATTATCATGGAACTTATCAAGTACCCGCGTACGCGGCACCTGGAAGGGTCGCGTCTGCAGATTGGTGACCTGTCTGACGATCAGAGAATTGCCGACCTGGCTGGAAAGTTATTGATCGTTGAAGAAAAAGTGGATGGTGCAAACTGCGCCCTGTCCTATGAGGCGGATGCGATTCCGCGGCTGCAAAGTCGTGGGCATTTCCTGACCGGAGGACATCGAGAAAGGCATTTCGATCTCTTTAAGACCTGGGCTTCTGTTCATGCAGCCCGGCTGTTTGAGGCTCTCGGGTGTCGATACATCATGTATGGCGAGTGGATGTATGCCAAGCACACGGTCTTTTATGATCAGTTGCCCTCCTATTTTCTGGAGTTCGATCTGTACGACCGTTTTTCAGAACAATTCCTGAGTACGGCTCAGCGAAGGGAGGTTCTGTTCGGATTGCCGGTTATGCCTGTGCCAGTGGTTCACAAAGGCGAAGTCGCCTCTGTTGAACAGGTCAGAAGCCTGGTGAGATCATCCCTGTTCAAATCCAGCCAATGGCGACAAAGCCTTCAGGAAGCTGCCGAGATTTCCGGGAACCGAATGGAAATGGTGGAGCAGCAAACCGAGGATTCCGATCTTTCGGAAGGCCTTTATCTCAAACTTGAAGACGACCGGAATGTAGTCGGCCGGTTCAAGTTCGTCCGGGCTGACTTCGTCCAGGCGATTGCAGCGTCCGACGGACACTGGCAGTCCCGGCCAATCCTTCCGAACAGGTTGGCCGATGGAGTAGACATCTTTGCAGAAACATTGGGCGTGAAAGGAGCATATGATGACTGTTCATCGATATGATGGGCCTTCTTTTGCCGACTTGCAGGCTCTTGTACCGGCCAGTCCGGACTGGAGCATAAACTGGGATTCTGTTTGGGGGCTGTGGTGCGAGTTGCAAGTTCTGGATGCCTGTCAGCAGGACCCTATTCATCACGCAGAAGGCGATGTAGGCAGACACACCCGCATGGTCGTGGAAGCACTTGTCGGGACCAAGGAATGGAAGGAACTGGACGAGGCGGCGAAAGGCTGCCTCTTCTGGGCTGCTGTTCTGCATGATGTCGGAAAGCCCGCGACAACAAAGACTGAGGAAGATGGCAGAATAACCTCGCGTGGTCATTCTCGCGTGGGGGCTGCCATTGCTCGGCAGCTTCTGTGGCATGCAGGAACGCCTTTCTACTGGAGAGAGCAGCTTTGCGGCATCATAAGCGCACATCAGCTGCCATTCTGGTTGATCGAACGGCCTGACCCTGAACGGCTCGCCATTGAATCATCATGGAGGTGTCCAGCCGATTTGCTTTACCTGCATGCAAAGGCAGACGCGCTGGGCAGAGAATGTGAAGATCAGAATGCCGTGTTGGATAATGTCGCTTTGGCCCGCCAAGTGTTTGAAGACGAGGGCTGTCTGACCCAGCGGTTTGCGTTCTCGAACAATGAGAGTCGTGTAGCCTTTTTCGAAAGGCCCGGTCGCGATCCAAACTATGCTGCGTTCGAAACCTTTCGCTGCAAGGTAACCTTTATGTCTGGCTTGCCAGGGGCGGGGAAGGACACGTGGATTGCGAGAAACCGGCAGGGCGTTCCTGTGGTCAGTCTTGATGCGCTGCGTGACGAACTGGGGGTGACCGCAATAGGTAATCAGGGACGGGTCGTTCAGGCGGCTTACGAAAGGGCGCGTGAGCATCTGAGGAATGAGCAGGATTTTGTCTGGAACGGAACCAACGTGACGGCGCAGTTGCGTGCCAAGCCATTTAAGTTGTTCCGGGACTACAATGCTCAAATCGAGATCGTTTACATTGAGCCGTCACTCTCCAGGCTTCGAACGCAAAATCGCAATAGGGACGCCGTAGTGCCTGAAAATGTGCTCTCGAATCTCATCCAAAAAATGGAACCACCCGGAGACTGGGAGGCTCACCAGATTTTGAGAGTTGTCGGTCAGGCATGAATGAGCAGAATCTGATTGGGTGACCTCAATATCCAATGTGTGGCAGTGCCAATACCTATAGCGTCTCTACATTAGTCTTTCAGCGATACTGAAAAATCACGTTTAAAAGCGTTGCCAAAGCGGCTGGTCATCGCTAGATACAATTGCAGAGAACAGTTCTCGGGGCGGGGTGAAAGTCCCCACCGGCGGTATCAGGGAAACCTGGAGCCCGCGAGCGCCTTAAGAGCGAATGTGTTTTTAAGGGTCAGCAGATCCGGTGAGATGCCGGAGCCGACGGTTACAGTCCGGATGATAGAGAACTTGGCTGCGGGTCCCGTTTTCGGGGTCTGTGGGTGCGTGTCTTTTTGAGACTGTTCTGGGTGTGTAACTGGAACGGACTTGGGCAAATGGCATCTACTTCTCTTCAATTCTCACAAAAACCTCTATTGGCGGCCCTGGCAATGATTGGGGCAGGGGCTTCCTTTGCGCTCGTCAACGGCGCCCTGCAGGCTTCAACAATGCAGCTCGGCGTTCCGTCGACATCTGCAGCCTTCTGGCAATATTCCCTGGGCTTGCTTGTCGCGCTCCCATGGGTATTGAGACGCGGCGTTGCTGCGCTGAAAACCAAACAGATCGGCTGGCACCTTCTGCGCGCCGCGCTTGCGGTGGTTGGGATTCAGCTTTGGGTCGCCGGCCTGGCGCAAGTCGAAATCTGGCAGGCAATCGCACTGGTCATGACGTCGCCGTTCTTCGTCATCATCGGGGCGAAACTGTTTCTCCGTGAACGCGTCGGCGCTGTGCGTTGGCTGGCCACACTTGCGGGTTTTGCCGGAGGAATGGTGATCCTTGAGCCGTGGACCGAAGCGTTCAACTGGGCGGCTGTGCTCCCAGTCGGGGCCGCAGCCTTTTGGGCAGGTACCTCACTTGTCACCAAAAAACTGACGGCGACGGAACATGCAGATTCCATTACGGTCTACCTGTTGCTGTTGTTGACGCCTGTGAATGCTCTTTTGGCGCTGGGCGATGGTGGCATTGTGCCATCTGCTGCTGCTATCTGGATCTTGATCGGTGCGGGCGTTCTGACCGTTGTTGCGAATTACCTTCTGACGCTTGCCTACCAGAAAGCAGATGCAGGCTTCGTGCAGCCTTTTGATCATCTGAAGTTGCCATTGAATATCGCGGTCGGATTTTTCGCATTTGGTTTTGCGCCAGCCGGTGCTTTCTGGCCCGGAGCACTGGTGATTGTAGGTGCTTCGTTGCTGGTGATGATCGACGAGCAGAAGCGCGCGGCACGGGCGGCGGCCGTCACCAGCTAGGGAGCAATCGCTCTTCGTTCACTTATGTGGATTCCCGTTCGGCGGATCTTGCATTAAGCTCGTTAGAGAATGTCATCCAGGAGAACTCCATGACTACCGATCCGTTAACCGTTCATGTTCTGATCGAGGGCAGGGTGCAAGGGGTTGGTTACAGAGCCTGGTGTGTTGGTGAAGCCGAATCGCGCGGTCTGTCCGGCTGGGTGCGAAACTTGAAGTCTGGCGCGGTCGAGGCCGTTGTCACCGGTCCCTCTGACACGGTTGTGGACATGCTGGATGCGCTTTGGCACGGGCCGACCTTTGCGCGGGTCAGCATGGTCAAGGATCTGGATACTGTGCCTGCAGCAAGCGGGCCGTTTGCCGTTCGAGAGTCTGACTAGGCCACCGACTCATTAAATCGCATCCAAATTCGGATTGAGGCGAGTTTGATGGTTGCGAGATAGTTTTCGGGGTCCTTGTCGTAACGGGTTGCGACGGCTCTGAAGTGCTTGAGTTTGTTGAAGAACCGCTCCACGAGATTGCGCGCCCTGTAGAGGTGTTTGCTGAACACGGGCTTTTGCCTGCGCTGCGGCATGGGCGGGATGTTGGCGAATGCGCCCTGATCGAAAATCATCTG
>CXTY01000023.1 GCA_001404055.1 Roseibium album
GAAGGACGACCGGTTGAACTATAATACGGAGCCAGATGTTTGCGAAGGTCGGACAGATCAACAAACCGGTCAATCGACCGCAGTAGATGGTCATTCGGGACATGATCATCAATCGAGAATTCGTAGAACAGCGCGCTTTGCGCTTCCTGCTTCGGACCCATCATCGCCCATATCTCCCAAATCAATAAGGAGAGTGAATCAGCGTTCGGCACTCAAAACAACAGGAGTTTTTCAACGGAATAAGCCAAAAACAAATTTCAACAGCCACACCCGATGATGTCCGGGATTACCCGGATCGGCCCTCCATTCTTGCGATCAACCCAGGTCTCTCTGGGTTGATTTCTGAGTATCCGCAAGTCTCTTGATGTGGCGTTCCAGGTGGCCGGGACGCTGCCCAATTCACTTCCTCAAATTTCAATCGATTAATCTTCAAACTGCTTATGGACATTGCATTTGCACTAGAGATAAACACCGGGCGCAGGCTGGGGTCAGGACCCCAAAACCTGCCAATCAGTGCGCTGGAAAGACCATAAGGGAGTTGTTGGAAATGGCGGCTACGGATAATCACTTCGATAACTGGAAGGAACAACAGTCCGCCGCCGAGCAGATGATCCCGCTGGTTGGTCACCTCTACCGGGATTACGGTATCAATATCCGGATTTTCGGACGGCGCCTCTTGAACAACTCCGCAATCGAGATCATCAAGGCACACCGTTATGCCTTGCAGATTACCGGGCAGGAGTTGGAAGTTTCCAAAAGTCTCGAAATCGTCAAGGCGATGCTCGAGATGGACCTCGCCGCGTCCCGCGTCGACCTCGGCAAGTTGTGCCACCGCTTCATGGAAGAGGGCGGCGATGTTTCGAGCTTCGTGCAGCAACAGCTTGCCAGCATCAACACTGGCAAGGCCTCCATTCTGCAAGAACCGCAAGACGTGGTGCTTTACGGGTTCGGGCGCATTGGCCGTCTGCTCGCTCGCATGCTGATAGAACGTGTCGGCGCCGGCAACAAGATGCGCCTGCGCGCAATTGTCGTGCGCGGTGGCAAGGATGCTGATCTCAAGAAACGCTCCAGCCTTCTGCGACGGGATTCCGTCCATGGCGCGTTCAGCGGATCGATCACGGTTGACGAAGAGCAGAACGCCATAATCGCCAACGGCAATACCATTCAGGTGATCTACGCCAACTCGCCAGCCGAGGTGGATTACACCGAATACGGCATTCGCAATGCGCTGATCGTCGATAACACGGGGATCTGGCGCGACGAGGAAGGGCTCGGTCAACATCTGAAATGTCCGGGTGCCTCAAAAGTCATTCTGACTGCGCCGGGAAAAGGCAACATCAAGAATGTCGTCTATGGCGTGAACCATGGTGACATTACTGAAGATGATGACATTTTGAGCGCCGCCTCGTGCACCACCAACGCGATCACGCCTGTGCTCAAGGTGATCAACGACGAGTTCGGGGTCGAGAACGGTCACGTGGAAACCATCCACGCCTTTACCAACGACCAGAACCTGATCGACAACTACCACAAGGGTGATCGCCGGGGCCGGTCCGCACCCTTGAACATGGTGTTGACAAGCACAGGCGCGGCAAGTGCCGTGGCAAAGTGCCTGCCTGAAATGAAGGGGAAATTGACCGGCAACGCGGTGCGGGTGCCGGTTCCCAATGTCTCCATGGCAATCCTGAACCTGAACCTTCAGCGCGAGACGACGGACGCGGAAATGAACGACTACCTGCGCGGGGTGTCCGTTCAATCCGCGATGCAGGACCAGATCGACTACACCGCGTCGACCGAGTTGGTCTCCTCCGACCTGGTCGGTTCCACCCATGCCGGCGTCGTCGACAGCCAGGCCACCATCGTCGACGGCAATCGCCTCGTGCTTTACGTCTGGTACGACAACGAAGCGGGCTACAGCACCCAGGTGATCCGCTTGATGCAAGAGGTTGCTGGCATGAAATACCCGATTGTGCCTGAGTGATTTTGGGTTCTACGGTTCAGATCAGTCTCGGCAACGTCCTCAAGGCCTGCATGCGCCACATTGTTATGAACGAAGAGGACGCCACCATCGACCGATTGCAGCGCTTCTCCTAAAAACGCGAAACGCCCTCTCCCGACGGAGGGGGCGTTTTTGCTTGATGGGGCAAGGTCCGCTGACGTCTGATTTGCGCCCCTAAACTGGACGTTCTCCGGGTCACGACTTCATCTAAATAGCTGACATTCATCGCGGACGCAGCGAATTCACAGGTCGGGCGGGAGGACTAAGCCGCTCGCGCGGCACTGGCGCCCGTGGCTTGTTTTGAGCACTGATTTGGCACCGAGTATTTGCGGGCGGGGAGTTCTGTCTGACGATTGAGGTCTTCTCAATCATAAGACAGGAGGTTCCCATGACGGAGGAGAGAACCACGCCGCTGCGCGCGCGTATGATCGAAGACATGCGCATCCGTGGCATAGGCGAGAAGGCTCAGCAGAGCCATATCCGGGCCATCAAGGATTTTGCGTCATTTCTTGGCCACTCGCCCGACAAGGCGAGCCCGGAAGAGCTGCGCGGCTATCAGTTGCACATGACGAATGCGGGGGTGTCGCCGTCGACATTCAATGTCCGGATCGTCGCGCTCAGGTTCTTTTTCGGCGTGACCTGCGGGCGCGAGGAGATGAAGCGGCATATGCAGTT
>CXTY01000024.1 GCA_001404055.1 Roseibium album
AACACACACAGGATGACGGCACCATCAGATGGAACGGGGTGGCTGGCGAGAACGCCAACATCCACGACCATTGGGTCGATCAGATCGGCCATGACACGATCACCGACTTCAACCGCGAAGAAGGCGACCGGATCGTCATCGAGGGCCACACAACAAAGATCCGCTCCATTACATATGGCGACTCGAATGGCGATGGCGTGGTCGATCACACCGTCATCTCCCTCTATTCCGATCAGGGATCAGGCGGCGGTGCTCACAACAACGATGATCTGGGAACCATCACCGTCTACGGCGATCTGGTGACACAGAACGATATCTCCACCTCCGCCAAACCGGCCTATGGCATCGTCAGATCCATCGCCGATCTCGAAGAAGCACTGCAGCCGATCGAGATGGGAACCGAGCGAGAGGATATTCCGCCACCGGCAGACCTGCCGGGCGTCGACGACCTGCCTCTGCCAGAGGGTGCCACTCCGGTGTTTGCTATTGCGGGTGCACTGGAACTTAATGGAAGCCGTGAAGGACAGATTGCCATTGAACACTCCGAAGACATGGCAATTTCGGAAGGAACGATTGCGCTCTCATTCCAGGCCGATCGCATTTCGGGCTACGACGCTCTCTTTTCCAAGGATGCAAGCGGCTATGGCACCGGCGGTCACGTTACCGCCTGGGTCACGGAATGGGGCGATGTCAAAGTTCGTATCCAGAATGAAAGCAACTCTCTCTGGCTCAAGGCAGAAGATGTAGTGGAAGCTGGAACCGAACACGATTTCGCTCTGACTTTCGGTGATGACGGCGTGTTCCTCTTTATTGACGGCATAGAGGTTGCCGCCGATGAAGAGTTCCAGTCAGACTGGGTTGGTAATGAAGAATACCTGATGATTGGCGCAAACGGATGGGGCAGCCCAACGGGCGAAATCGGCTGGACCAACGATCATTTCGACGGAACCATTTTCGACTTCACGGTTCTAGATCAGCAACTCAGTGAAGAGCAGATCAGCGACAGCCTGTTTGCCTAACTGGTTGGGCTATTCCTAGTAGCCTCACAAAACAAAAGGCCTCTCACCCGCAGTCCGGGAGAGAGGCCTTAAATATTGGAAAGACAGACGTTCCAAAGCCAACGAGACTACGACCGTTGCGAACTTCCAGACACAAACGGGAATTACTCAGCAAAGCTGGAACCATGTTTTTTTGTTTTTTGGAGATAAAAAGTGGTGCCCAGAGGCGGATTCGAACCACCGACACGCGGATTTTCAATCCGCTGCTCTACCAACTGAGCTATCTGGGCTTGCTTCATTCTTGCGTCAGGGCTGTGCCCGTTCGCTGAAAGCCCGGTCCTTATAGAGGCTCAGTTTGGGCTTGTCCAGCGCCTCAGCAAAGTTTTTTGCCTTTATTTCATCGCTTGTCTGGGGATAAGTTCGATGTGCAATTCAAACTAAAAACATTATATTTTTCATACAATTAAACTAATCATCCCTTGGTCAGGCAAATATTCCACCAGTCCCGGTTTTCACCAAGCACGATTGCTCATTGAGTTGAGACAGAATTGTGCGTTCGGCACCCAATTCTTGGGGTGGCAGGGTCGCGAATTCTTTCTACTTGAAGCGTGCATCGTTTCACTAATTCTGCTCGCCAGCGACAATACCGGTAGCCTGCCAATTCCCGTTGGCAGCATTGAAATTGCCGATCACGCCTTCATGGTTCGAATTGGGGCCGGTAACGATGGATGTATTCAAGGTTCCGGAAGCACCGCCTGAGAGCGTGCCTGTGAACATGTTGCCGTTCGCGACTGTGGTTTCATTGACCACTGCGCTGAATGTGCGGTTGTCAAAATTCGAGATTGTTGCCGTCCCAGCTCGATCCGAGAAATTGATGCTCATATTGAAATCGCCGGCAGCGAGATACTGGTCTCCATTGTTAATGACATTGCCAACGGCATGACCTGCATAAGACGCGCTTCCCGTGAATGGTAGATCGGAGGAGTTGGTAACCACTCCCGCAACAAAAGTGCCGAGGTGGAATGTGTCGAAACGCTCTTCCTGATTCAGGTTTGAGTCATCGAACTCCATCTTGCTGCCCCAGTAACCCCACTCCATGAAAGCGCATGTACATTTGGTTGAAGCCTGAAACAGATCACTGTCGGCGCTGCTCACCAGATCATTCGGGACGAGATAACTTTCAGCCGACGTGCCGCTCTTCTGCTGAACGGTGTCGGCTCTATCCGTTACCAGGAATGTGTCCGAGTTGGCTGCACTGTCCGTCGCAGCGAAGGTGTCGCCATCGACATAGATCGAGTTGCCCGTTCCAGCGCTACCCGATGTATCACCAAAACCGATGGTGTAATCGGAAACGTCATCATCCGATCCGGTGACGTCAAATAGTTTCATACTGCTGGAGATGGTCTCGTGCGAGCTGTTGAACTCAAGCGAAAATTCGCCGACTTCCGCACTTCGAAAAACCACCGGCCCGGCATAGGGTCCACCAACCGGGTTATAGTTCGTGTAGGCTTCCAACACACCTGCGCCATACCCCGACAAAGTAGCGCTTTGGCGGTCAAGCGAGGAAACAGCCGTTTCGCCCGTCAATTTGGCAGCATGCATGGTTCCGCTCAATTGGTCTGCATAACTGATCCCCGACGGGACCTGCGCATAGCCGTCAGTGAAGACGCTGTCGTTCTCCAGATCTCCGACACTGAGAACCAGGTTGTTGGCGTTATCACCGAAGAATGTACCTCCGTTTCCGCCTTCAAGGCTTTCGACAGGACCTCCGTAGAGACCGGCGGTCTGAGACGCCGATGTTCTGTGCCCGCCCTGACGTTCACCAGAGAGTTTGAGCGTTCCATTGTCGTCCTTTATCAAGCCGAGGCTCAGCGAAACAAAAGACTTCTGATCATTTTGCGTGCCTGAAATATGGAATGAAGACGCGAGATATTTGGCATCTTCCAAAGTCTCAGGTGACTGCTCGAGAACTTGCAAACCGGTTGAACCAACGCCAGACAGAAAAGTCGTTCCCAGGTCTTCGGCAATTGCGGGATTAAGAAACAGTGCCAGGGAGGTTGCGGGCAAAAAGGTGCCGACATTATTGTCAGACGCAAGCTGGAAGGCCGTCAGGGCGTCCCCATAGAGCGTATATATCTTGAGCTGCTCAGCATCCGTGCTGGTGCCATAACTCGAGAAATCAGTCTGGTTTCCATAAAGCGCGTAGAAATAATCCGTTCCGCCGTAATTGAAGGTCGGATCACTCCCGGCTGTCGTCGCAATGAAATGCGTATAGAAGCCAAAATCCTCGTCCGTAATTCTCAAACCGCGCGCATTGCCAACAAGTATGCCGGAAACAGACGGTGCGTCCGGTATCGAGCTTGTGCTGTAGTCTTCGACGATGTCACCGTCTGAATTCACTGATTGGGTATAATATTCAGTGACTTCCGACTGCGGGTCGAAAACGTAGATCTCAGTGCTATCGGGTGTTCCCGACCACAAACGATAAGATGATCCTTCAGAAGTTGATTGCTCCGTAAAAACAACAACTTCATTGTACCCAGCGGCAATTCCCTGCATTCCCGGGTCGCGACCGGATGCAGTTACATTGTTTGGAAAAGACGTGCCTGCCCTGAGGACACGCACGTTGTCGGTCTCTGCAGACGCCGCTTCCACCTGAGGCCTCAATTCCTCGGTGTTCTTTTCCTGGTTCAACTGCGACGTCTGGACAAGCGTTTCATCCACCTCCTGCAGCTGCGTTGCCTGTACCGTGGTGGGCTTGGCCGGGGGCGTTACGCTAATCCTGCCCAGCCGCGAATTGACCTCCGGAATGCCCGATCCCGCAATGCGGCCGTCAGTCGGTGGGTTTCCAATCCCCCCGTTCTGGCGACCGGCCGTCAGCCCTGCCTGCACGGACCCAAGATCGCCCTGCGTCGTTTTCCGGACGCGAGCTGTGCCGTCTGGACCGATTTCCATCGTATAGCCAGCTTTGTAAACGCGGGCGGTTTTCCCATTAGGGCTGGTGAAGGTGAGATCCTTGCCAAACAGAAGAGAAATAACCGGAGAATTTCGCGTCAAATTGAAGTTTGCAATTCCGCCCCGAATGCCGATCGTGCCGACGCGCGTGTTCACAGTGACGCCGCCGCGTTTCTTGCTCAGCTTGCCACCGACAAACCGGGCAACACCCTTACCGAAGGTCGCCACCAGCTTTCCCGAACCGCTGCTCGGGTCATAAACGAATTCATCAATCACCAGGTTGGAATTCGCGCCGACTGTAAAAGTCGAGCCGTCAACGAGCAAAACCTGAACCAATCCGGATCCACTGGTTTCGATGCGCTCGTTGTAAATCACGTTATCGCCGAGAACCTTGGTGCTGCGTGCGCCGCCGGGCGGCGTTCCAAAGGCATCCGAGTTGACGGCTGCTGCGACGCCAACCTGGGCAGCATCTGCGGTTCCGATACCCGTTACAAGCACCGTCACCTGCAGCATCGCTGCACCTGCTGCACAAAAATTCCTTCTTAAAATCTGGTTAGAGGCCATTGCCATAACCATCGCTCCTAAAAGGCCTTGGTCAGCGAAACGAGCGCCGACGCATTAGAATAGGTACCAAGGTCATAATTGGAATATTGGCGCCGGAATTCACCGGTAAATCCAAGCGCCAGATCATTTCGCAGGGGAACAGACAAGCCGGCTCGCATCCAGCCTTCATGATCAAATTGACTGACTGTCGGATCGACAAATGGGTCCGGTCCCTGATATTCGCGGTAGATATAGCCGGCCTCAAGGTCAAGGGACCAGGGGTGCTGAAGCTGCTCTATAGGCGAGGCGAATTGTATGGTTCCGCCAATGCCGCCACCTGCCTCCCAGCTTTGCGTCCAGACCTGCTTGGTTTCCTCAAAATCGGCGAGGATCAGCGTTCTGAGCGTAATGGTCTGAGACACTTTCCGTGAAATCGTTGTTGCAAGACGCAGGAACGAACCATTTCGATCTGACACAGTCGGATATTCAGCCGTATCGTTGTACCAGCGGCGGCGATACTCGATCTTGCTGTCGATAAATACGGTTGGAAAAATCTGCGATACGAGCCTGGCACCAAACCCCAGAGCGCCATTGTAATTGGCGTGGTTGAGACGGATACCTGACGCTATGGCATAAAGCCCAAGCCTGGTGTCATCGAGATTGAACCGCTCCAGATTCAGTGACGGCCCCAAAGTGAGTTCGGCCAGCGCTGTATCCAGACGAACGATATCAGCGTAGCGGGCTCCGTAAAAAACGAAATCCGTTTCGAACAAATCGCCCTGCAAGCCCAGATCGTAGGAGCCGTGGGCGCGTCCTGCCAGGAAGGCATTCACATCGGCTTTTCCCGTTGCCGTATCATCAAGCAGGAATGTACCGCCATTCAGATCCACTCTCCGGCTTCCCGGTGCGGCGTTTGCGTTCGTCTGATAACGCACGCCTGTAACAACGGACGCACGAAAGCTTGCTGGATCTTCTTGCTTGGACAGGGTCTCCATGTAAGCGTGAACCCGCGCCTCGACTTCCTTCGGGACGTTGGGAGCATTCAGCGCTTCCTGAAAATAGTAACGCGACGTTTCAATAGACCCCAGACGGAAATAGAGAACGCCCAGCTCAAGCTGAATGCGCGGGACACCTGGCGCATAAATCAGCATCCGCTCCAAAGTGGAAACGGCGGCCTCGTAATCGCCGAGCAGAGATGAAACCATCGCATATTCAAATGCGGTATCCAGATCCTCCGGCGTAGCGAGCATGACCTGAAGCAGGGAAGCCTGTCTTGCCGCCAGAGCTTCCGGTGCTTGCGGGACAGACGACGCGTTGGTCGTCTGCGCACTCGCAGGAGCCGCTGCAATCAGAATCAGGAATGCAATCAGGAGCGCCCCAAAAAGACGCGTCAAACGCTCAGGTCTTCCCAATTGCTTATCGCAAATCAAACAACTCATCTCCTGCTCAAAATGCGGAGTACACACACCACTGAAAAATCGATCGTTTTCAAAATCCGCTGTCAGCTATCCGCAGCGACCGCATATCTTAATTTTCATTTACCTTTTGGGCAATCCCGGTTCTTCGGAAGAGCCCTTGGCACACAAAACAAAAAAAGCGCGCCCGAATTAAGGCGCGCTTTCCTGTCGATCCTAAACGTCAGATCGAAACAGATTACTTCACAGTGATCCGGTCATCGATATAAGCGGTGTAACCGTCCTGAGCGGCCAGATATTCCGACACAACATCAGCGAGGTCCGGTCCGAAATCATAAGCGTTCATGCCGTTGGTTTCGAAGATGTCATAACCATCGCCGCCACCGCGCATGAAGTTGTTGGATACAACACCATAAACCTTGTCCGCATCAATCGGAGCAAAGGAGTCGCCTTCCAGAACCATCACGTCGGAAACGCGTTCGCCAGCTGCCTTGGACTTGTCAAATGCGTATGTCAGACCTGCAACCTGTGGGAAACGGCCTTTGTTTTCTTCAACACGGCTCACTCCGTTTTCAAGAGCGGCAATAACGTCAGCACCTTTGAGCTGGAACGTAGACAGCGTGTTCTGGAACGGAAGAACGGTCAGAACTTCACCCTTGGTGATTTCACCCGCGTCAATTGAAGCACGAAGCCCACCACCATTTTGAATGGCAATCTGGACGCCTTGATCTTTCACTCTGTTGAGCATGGCGTCGGCGACTAAGACACCCATTTCGCAAACCTGAGACCGACAGAATTCTCGTTCCGCACCAATTGGCGCATTTGCCTGCGCAACCACTTCCTGACGAATCTCATCAAGAGGTTCAGCCAGTTCCTGAATGCGAGAAACAAGCTCCGGGTTTTCAACCACCTTGCCATCAATAATGATCGGCTCTCCGACGGCCTCGGTAATCGTGCCATTGTCGTCGAACGTGACATTCAATTCACCGAGGAACTTGCCATAGGCATAGGCCTGAACGACAGCAGTCGGCGTACCATCCGGTCCCTCGATCATCGTCGGATACGGGCCTTGTGCCTTATCGGACGTGTTGGAAAGAAAGGTGTTGGAATGGCCACCGACAATAACGTCAATACCGGGAGCTTTCGCCGCGACTTCCTTGTCGACCTTATAGCCTGAGTGGCTGAGAACGATGATCTTGTTGACGCCTTCAGCTTTCAGCCTTTCGGCTTCCTTGGTAACGGCAGCGACGGGATCAGAAAAAGTGATGTTCTTTCCCGGGCTTGCCAGCTCATCAGTATCTTCCGGTGTCAGTCCAATCAGACCGATTTTCTCGCCGCCACGTTCAATTACAATTGAAGGTTTCAAGACATCAGCCAGTTGCGGTTCCTTGGAGACGTCAGCATTGGACATCAGAACCGGGAAATCGACGGCATCCATAAAACCGCGCAAAACTTCAGGCCCATCGTCAAATTCGTGGTTACCGACGGTCATGCCGTCGTAACCAAGCTTGTTCATGAATTCGGCGGCAGCCTTGCCTTTGTAGTAGGTGTAAAAGAGCGTGCCCGAGAATTGATCACCACCGTCCACAAGAATAGAGTTGTTGCTGGCTGCGCGGCGGTCCTTGATCACGGTATCCAGACGAGCTGTACCACCAAAGCACTTGCCTTCAGCATTATCCTCCGCCTTACAGGTCGAGTCGTACTTGTTGATCGGCTCGATGCGGCTGTGGAAGTCATTGGTGTGCAAAATCGTCAGCGAATAATCAGCGTAAGCAGCTGTCGACAGCGCTGTGGTCACAGACAGCACCGCGGCGCTTAGAATTATCTTGTTCATCGGATCCTCGCCCTTTGATTGGTTATCGCTGCCGAGTTAAAGGCTAATACCTGTTCTCGGCGTCCCAGTTTTCTTCGAGATCCCAGCCCGCAATTCAACACAAAGTGTCAATTTTTCCGCACGCAACCGGATGGAACGGAGCCAGGATCGCCGGTATTCGGTGATCTTGGTGTAGATTTATGACAGCCGCAAGAGCTGGAAGGCAGCTTTTTGAAAAAAATTTTGCTCGGTAAATATTTTTGCACTTCCTCCCGAAATATTACGAGCCTGCTGTCACTGACGCTTTCAAGCCAATTCGATTAAAACGCATGATGTCACCACATCCCAATGGATATCACTCACCCGAGCGACAGGGTGCGGCTGAAAAGCTTTTGATTTTCAAAGGAACGCGGACAGAGGTCCAAATCTGCAAGTTTCGCGTCAGGCACACTCATCAAAGGGCGGCAGCAGCGCAGCCATCACTCGTCTGGGATATTATTTTCATCGATATCGTCGGTCTCGGCAACCGGTATCGTATAACCTTCGGAAAACCAGCGGTTCAGATCGACTTTCGCGCAGCGGTCTGAACAGAAGGGATAGTCTTCCTGCGTGGACAGTTTCGAGCAAATCGGGCAGGCGCGCATGCGCCGCTGAGGTTTGTCATCGTCGGGTTTGGTCATATTGCCTCCAGACGTCTCCGAAACACATTTGCAAACTAGGCAGCCGCAGTCGCCCATCCCTGATGAATGGGATATCCCGCCGAACTTAGCAAAACGGCGGTTTCAACCAACGGCAAGCCGACGACGGCAGGATAAGACCCGGTCAGTTTGACAACGAAACTTCCGGCAAGTCCTTGAATAGCGTAACCGCCAGCCTTGCCGCGCCACTCGCCCGACGAGATGTAGTCATCCATTTCCTTGCGCGACAGACGCTTGAAGCGCACACGTGTCTCGACAAGCTTTGAGCGGACCTTGCCGTTCGGCTCGGCAACGGCAACGCCGGTAAAGACCCTGTGTCCCCTGCCTGACAATAATGATAAGCACATGAGCGCCTGGTCTGTGAGCTCCGCTTTTGGCAGTACCCGGCGTCCAACGGCCACAACAGTGTCTGCCGCCAGAACAACGCCGGACTGCAGGTCTTCAGAACTATCTGCTGTCTGACGGACTGCTTCAGCCTTTCCCCTTGCCAACCTTATTGCAAGGCTGCGAGGCGTTTCGTGCTTCTTTGGCGTCTCGTCAATGTCAGCGGGTATGAGATGATCAGGCTCCAGCCCGATTTGCTGCAGCAACGCGAGGCGGCGCGGTGAGGCGGAAGCCAGGATCAACTGAGGGGCATTCGTCATGGAAGCGCAAGCCTAAAAGCTGGCGTCACCTATAAAACCGCTTATTTAAAGCGGTAGGTGATCCGCCCCTTGGTAAGATCGTACGGGGTCATCTCGACAAGAACTTTATCGCCAGCCAGGACGCGGATCCGGTTCTTGCGCATACGCCCTGCGGTGTGGGCGATGATTTCGTGGTCATTTTCGAGTTTCACGCGGAACGTCGCATTCGGCAACAGTTCTGTTACGACGCCCGGAAACTCCAGAGCTTCTTCTTTGGCCATTTGAATTCCTGATTAAAGCGGGACCTGCCCGCGGGTGCGGCGGAAACTAACGGATTGGGTCGAAAAAGTGAACCTTTCTTTCGTTGACCAACCAAAGAAAGCGCAACCTTGCACAAATCACTTAAGCTGCGCTGCAGAACGTCAGGCTTTCCGCCCTATTTTCCTGCCCCCTTGCCGGCGCCACTCCCGCTCCAGAACAGCATAATAGAACTCCTCGTCCCATCCCCCCTTGAAGACAGCATGTTCACGAAAATGAGCCTCCCGGCGCATGCCAAGGCGCTCCATGACGCGCCAGGAAGCAGTATTACGGGCATCACATCTTGCAAAAACCCGGTGCAGGCCGAAGGTATCGAAGCCTAATTCCAGCAGGGCATGCGCTGCTTCAGTTGCATAGCCTTGGCCTTGAACCATGGGATTGAACGAAAAGCCAATTGTTCCCTGCCGGGCAGCAGCATCCGTAATCTTGAAAAAGAGATCGCCAATCAGTTCGCCCGAGGTCTTCAACGCGACTGCAAGCGCCAGCTCTCCTTCCCCGTCAATCTGCTTCGAAGCAACCCATTTTTGGACTTCGACCATTACATCGTCCAACGTTCTGGGATCCCAAAACTGATATTTTGCGACCGCCTCCAGCGAATGGTAGGCGTGGATAGGCGAAGCGTCGGCGAGTTCAATTGGACGCAAGAAAAGCCGTTCGGTTTCGATTGGATAAGTCAGTTCAGGCATACCAACACTCTAAGAACAACATTAGTCGCTTGCCGTTGGTGACCAGTCGAGCCGCTTCTTGATGCGCATCATCAATTGGTCGCGGACGGCTCTGTATTCATTCAAGATCTGTTCGCGGCTGCCGGTCGCAAGCGTCGGGTCCATTGTCGGCCAATATTCGACATCCACGGCATCGGTCCGTGTCATGTCGAGCGCTTTGTGGTGAGCCTCCGGGGCAAGTGTGACAACAAGATCAAAACCGGATTCTTCAAGTTCCTCGAAAGTCTTGGGTACGTGCGTGCTCATGTCGACGCCCATTTCGGCCATGACCGCGTCGACGAACGGGTCGACCTTGCCCTCGCGAACACCTGCGGAACGCACATAAATCTGGCTGGGGAACAGTTTTTCGGTCAAGGCTTCGGCCATGGGTGATCGTACGGAGTTCATTCCGCAGGCAAATAAAACCGCAGTCGGACGAAGGCCCGGCCCGGTCACAAGCGTCAGCCCTTCCAGTGCAGGGCGTAAACGAGCGTGAACAATCGCCTTGCTGTCTGCATGTCCACCTCGACCTTGCCTTCCAAACGCTCCATCAGAACCGCCGACCCCTCATTGTGCACTCCGCGCCTGCCCATATCGATCGCCTCGATCTGACTGGGTGTCGAGTGCCTGATTGCTTCGTAGTAGCTCTCGCAGATCAAATCATAGTCCTTGACGATCTTGCGCAATGGGGACAGCGACAGAACATGAGTGACAACCTCATGCTCGTCTTCTGTCCTGATCTGCAGGACCAGTCTCTTTTCGACGACAGATATATTGAGAACATAATTTACAGACGGATGACCAACAGGCTGAAAGCGATTGTCTTCGATCAGGTCATAAATAGCGACTGCCCTGTCGTGCTCCACTTCCGGCGTGGATCGCGCAATGGAGCCTTCGTCCAAAACAACATTCACCAACTTGCCGCCGGCAGATTGCGTTTCGGTTTCCGGTTGCGTGTCGCTCATGTGCTCGAAGCCTTTTTCGAATCCGTCCTAAAGGTTCAACCTGATGGAAACAGAGCGCGCGTGCGCCGACAAGCCCTCCGATTCTCCTAATGCCATTGCAGCCGGCCCAAGAGCCCGCAGATTGTCTGCATTGCATTTCAGGACCGAAGTTCGTTTGACGAATTCCAGCACGGAAAGGCCGGAAGAAAAACGGGCAGAACGTGCGGTCGGCAACACATGGTTTGATCCGCCGACATAGTCGCCAATTGCTTCCGGCGTGAAATGACCGAGAAAAACAGCTCCCGCATTACGGACCTTTTTCAATAGCGCTTCAGGATCCGCGACGGCCAGTTCGAGATGTTCCGGAGCGATCCGGTTTGCCAGCGGCATGGCTTCTTCAAGATCATCCACCAGGATAATGGCACCGAAATCCTGCCAGCTGGCGCGCGCCACGTCTTCGCGCGGCAGAGACTTGAGCTGCAATTCAACGGACTTTTCCACCTGTTCGGCCAGATCCGCGCTGTCCGTGATAAGGATTGATTGAGCCGCCGTGTCGTGCTCCGCCTGCGCCAGAAGGTCAGCGGCAAGCCAGTCCGGGTTGTTGTCACCGTCTGCGATAATCAGAACTTCAGAAGGGCCGGCAATCATGTCGATGCCGACGGTGCCGAACACCCGGCGTTTTGCGGCAGCGACAAAGGCATTGCCAGGTCCGACAATCTTTGCAACCGGCGAAATCGTATCCGTGCCATATGCGAGCGCAGCCACGGCCTGCGCCCCGCCGATACGATAAATCTCCGACACGCCTGAAATTTTGGCAGCTGCCAGAACAAGTGGATTAAGTACGCCATCCGGGCTTGGTACGACCATGACGATCCGCTCCACACCCGCCACCTTGGCAGGAACCGCGTTCATCAGGACAGAGCTCGGATAACTCGCAGTTCCGCCCGGCACATAAATTCCGACTGCTTCAATAGCCGTCCAGAGCGAACCAAGCTCGACGCCAATGGCATCCGTATAGCGGTCATCTTTGGGTTTCTGCCTTGAATGATGCGCAAAAATCCGGTCATGGGCGAGCTGCAGCGCTTCCAGCGTCTCGGCCGGAACCTCTTTGACCGCTGCCTCGATCTCGGCATCGGTTACGGTCAACTCAGCCATGCTGGCCGCATCCAGACGATCAAACTTGGCAGTGTAGTCCAGAACGGCCTTGTCGCCTTCCACCTCAACCTTTTGAAGAATGTCACGGACAACATGATCGACATCTTCAGAAACTTCTCGCTTTCCAGCCAGTAGTGTCTTGAATTTTTCTTCAAACGCGGCGTCGGTTTTGCTCAGGCGCTGTGCCACCCGTATCTCCATCGTCATCGGCGAGAAGTGCCGGATAAATCAAACTGACTGTTAACTGAGGTCGTGTTGCGGCAGATTTGGCGTTGACCAGGCAGCACCGAGATCGGCGAGCTGAGCTTCAATACAATCAACTTCCAGCAACAGGCTTGCGCCACCTGCAAAGGCAAGCTGGATTTTTCCGGCTGGCTCTTCACCGGCCTCAAAGGTAACCGCCAGCAATTCAAGGACAGCACCTTTGGCTTCCTGCTTGATATTCTGGACTTTCATACCCGTGACCTGCGTAAAGGCCAATGCCGACCGCCGACGCTCGTGTTCCTTTGAGCGCTTGTCGGCTTCCTTGTCCCAGACAAAGCGATTCACGACGAATACCACCTTCTTTTCTTTCGGCAGATAGCGGATGTCGGCAATCGTCAGAACAGCATCCTGAAGATGGGTGGAGAGGACCTGAAGATCTTCCAGGTCGAGGGCAGCGAGTTTCAGTTGATCCATGATGGTCGAATTCTGATCCGGTTAGTCGTTTTACAGCAAACCGCATATAGGTGAAGTCTGCCTGTGTCCCAAGCCTGATGACCTAAAGGGGAAAGACAGATTTGGCAATGTTGAATGCTGTGAAACCTGAATTACCGCTGTTTCATGGCCCGTCATCCACCCGTTGGCGCAGGTCGGCCTTGACCTCATCCAGCGTCGCGATGCGCTTGAACACACGGCGGCCAAGCCAAAGCCCGAAAACCAGCAGAAAGAAGCCAAACGTTAACCCGTAAGGAGGCGACACGAATACCACGACTGGCATGGCGACCAGCGCGAAGGCAAACTGGATCAGAAATCGAATGGTTTGTGCGCCCACGGACGTCTCCATAAAGTAGTTTGGCTTAATTGTAGCTGGCTGCCACGATCCAGAGAATGTTTTTCTGACCGGCAACCCTATTGCAATCCCGCCGGGCATTTCAGACAGTGGACGTGATAGAGAAACATCCCTTACCTCACCGGGAACCCTATGCTGAAACAATTAGTTGGTATTGGACTGCTGCTGAGCACATTTACGGCCGCGCCCTCTTCCGCACAGGACCTCCTGAAGAAAGTCCTCGGCGAAACCATTTATGTTCCCGCATATTCCAGGATTTTCTCGCATCCAAACCGGTCCGACTTGCTGGCTGCAACACTCGCCGTTCACAACGTCAACCCAGCAACTCCGCTGACGCTCGAAAGCGTCGATTATCACGACGGAGAAGGCAAGCTCCTACGCAGAATATTAGAAGCACCCGTTGAACTTGCGCCTTTGCAGTCGAAAACAGTACTGATCCCGATCAACGACACCTCAGGCGGTGTCGGTGCAAATTTCCTGGTTGTCTGGACATCCGATCAACCGGCCCTCAGTCCGATTGCCGAAGCGATCATGACGAGCGGCAGCGGCGGGCCTGGACCGTCTTTTTCGTCGAGAGGGCGGGTGATCGAGAGGCAATATCCCTAGCGCTGGTGACGCCACCTCCCCCCTCCTTCAGAGCCGCCCCGGCCTTGAACCGGGGTCAATTGGGAGTTAGAGCGAAGGTCCCGGATCAAGTCCGGGACAGCGCTGATGTCTCGAATACGCGTAAGCGTGCTTACCCCGAAATGCGCTCGATCTGCGCACCGCAGCGCGTAAGCTTGTCTTCCAGCCGTTCAAAGCCGCGATCAAGGTGATAGACCCGGTTGACCGTGGTCTCGCCTTCGGCAGCAAGGCCTGCAATGACAAGCGAAACAGATGCACGCAAGTCTGTCGCCATCACCGGAGCGCCGCGCAAGGTAGAGACGCCTTCAACAGTCGCCGTACGGCCATCGATCTGGATCTGCGCACCAAGACGCGCCAACTCCTGGACGTGCATGAAGCGGTTTTCAAAAATTGTTTCGGTAATCTGGCTCTTGCCACCAGCCATTGTCATCAGCGCCATGAATTGCGCCTGAAGGTCTGTTGGAAATCCCGGGAACGGTTCCGTGGTGATATCGACCGGCTGAATACCGTTGCCATTCCGGTAGACCCTGATGCCGTCTTCCGTCTCGGTGATCTCGGTGCCTGTCTGGCGAAGCGTTTCCAAAGCCTCTTTCAGAAGATCGGAACGTGCACCTTGCAGCAGAACATCACCTCCGGTCATGGCAACCGCCATGGCGTAGGTTCCCGTTTCAATTCTGTCGGGAACCACTGCGTGACGAGCGCCATGCAAACGCGGCACGCCCTGGATACGAATGGTTGAAGTGCCCTCGCCTTCGATTTTCGCGCCCATTGCCTTCAGGCATTTGGCCAGGTCAACCACTTCGGGTTCACGCGCGGCGTTGACGATTTCCGTCTCGCCCTTGGCCAGTGTCGCAGCCATCATGACGGTATGTGTGGCGCCGACGGAAACTTTTGAAAATTCAACGCGAGCCCCTTTGAGCCCGCCGGGTGCCTTGACGACCACATAGCCTGCGTCGATTTCGATATCCGCACCGAGCGCTTCCAGGCCTTCGATGAAAAAATCAACGGGCCGCGTGCCAATGGCGCAACCGCCGGGCAGCGATACCCTGGCTTCATGCATGCGCGCGACCAGCGGGCCGATGACCCAGAAACTGGCCCGCATTTTTGAGACCAGCTCATAGGGTGCCGTGGTGTCTACAATTTCACGAGCGGTAAGGTTCAGTGTCTGGCCGGCAAGCTCATCCTGTCCGCTTCGCTTGCCGTTGACAGAATAGTCGACGCCATGGTTAGAGAGGATCTGCATGAGTTGCGCCACATCGCGCAGACGCGGCACATTGGTGAGCGTCAGGGTCTCGTCCGTCAGGAGCGAGGCAATCATCAGCGGCAGGGTTGCATTTTTTGCGCCGGAAATCGGAATTGTTCCGTTCAACTCAGCACCGCCAACAACCTTGATACTATCCATATCTTTCCCCGAACAAGACCAGCAGAATTCTGCAGTCTTCCTTTAAATCTCACATCCGCCGAGCGATCTACACGCAACTTATGGCCCATGCAAGGCAGCAAGCGGTCGATAAGCCGGCAAATTCATGACACGGCCACTGTTTCGCGGCTCGCCAGATTGCCCGACAGACTGGCTAACCGTCCTTGCGCGTCTTTGCTGCGCTTTTCCGGCGGCGCAAATTTGCCCGAAGCGCCTCCGCCAACCGGTCTTCCTTGGACTTTTTGGGCGCCTTGGCAGATGACGTTGTTTCCTCCACCGGAGGCGTCTCGCTCTGCGGCGACTTTCCAGGATTTGCCTTTGGATCTTTTTCGCTCATGCGTTCTTATTCACCTTGAACATTGCAGCATGTTTAGCAATCCTACCCCGCCCTGCAAAGCCCGACATTGCGGGTTACCTGCTTGAGCGCGTGGTATCAGCTATTGTTATGACAAAACCTGTTCCCGACACGACGAAAGATCAATGACTTAGCCTGACCACCGCTATTCATTTGAACGGTTTGAGCCAATATCCACAAACCAATTCAGACCCACAATTTCACCATTTTCGGACAGGTCTGCAGCAGTTTCCTTCTCCGCCTGGCCAAGTTTCTGAACCTCTCACCACCGGGCACCTAAAAAAAGCTGAAACACTGCTTGCGTCCCGGAACCTCTTATGGCAAAAGCGCCCTCAATCCGGTCGGCACTGCTGATCGGCACGAATATTTGCGTCTTGAAACTCTCGATTTTCTGATCGTTTCACCTGATGCAGGGCCTGTCTCACCAGGACAAACCGCCCACCAGATGCTGCCGTAGCTCAGGGGTAGAGCACTCCCTTGGTAAGGGAGAGGCCGAGAGTTCAAATCTCTCCGGCAGCACCATTCAAGCCTCAATGAAATCTATAACCTGTTGAAACAGCAAGGCTTATCTATTTGCCTGTTCCAGTGGAGCTATGGAAAGTATGTCAACTTGATCCTCCCCCACTGAATTGGCCACCCTTATAGTAGGAAACGGAGGATCAGGGACCTCTTGCGGCCAGCCTGCGTTCCCGCCTTGTTTGGGAAGTTCAAAATTGCACCAATGGTTCGCAGGTCAGCTCACCACCGGGACGCCGATCACCCCGGCGAAACGTGAGCACACCTTTGAGAGCCAACTGGTCTCAAGCCTCAGCGCACTTACACAGGCGATGAACAAGCCTGGCAGCAACTGATCGCTGATTTTTTAAATGCGGTTGAAGCCGACACCCGTCTGAAAGGGCACTTCCATTATCAGGTCTTCAGCATGCCGGAAGGACGCAAAGTTCACATCGGTCGCTGGGATTCGGAAGAAACGCTAAAGGCGTTGCAGTCGCAGGCGTTCTTCACAACCTTTGCGCAAGGTGTGAAGGGGTTTGCCGGGGAAAGTCTCAAAAGCGGCTTTGGCAATGAGGTCTTTTCGACCGGGACATAGGAACAAGGAGGGATGCTGGTTTCGCCCCAGCATCTCTTTGTTGTTGTCAGCCCACTGCCTGGTCTTCTGCTTCCATCCGTTGCATCGATGTCTGCCGCGTCAGTACCATCCGCCTTATAAAAGCGACAATGAAAATCCCGGTTAGGATCAGGATGATGGTTGGAGCCGGGGCACTGTCTAGGAAGAAGCTTGCGTAGGTACCGGCAAGCATCGACACCATGCAGACCAGGACGGACACCCAGAGCATACGTCCGAAGGTACGTACCAGAAGAAACGCAATCGCACCTGGCGCAATCAACAGCCCGATCGCCAGAATAAGACCGGCAGCGGACAGCGTCGCGACAATCGTGAGCGAGAGTGCTGCCAGCAGGCCGTAATGCAAGAGATTGACCGGCAGGCCTGAAGCACGCGCCTGGGCGGCATCGAAACTGTGCAGGACCAGGTCTTTCCATTTCAGGACCAATGCACCACCGACAATCAGGGCAATGATGCCCGCGGTCAGCAGATCCCCGGTCCCGACACCGAGCATATTGCCGAACAGGATGTGGTCCAGATGTGCATTGGTCTCAATCGAGACGTAAAGAACGATGCCAAGCCCGAACATGCCTGAAAAGACAACACCCATCACCGTGTCCTGTTTCACCCGGCTATTGCCGGCAAGATACCCTGTTGCCAAGGCACAGATCATGCCGGCGGCAAAGGCTCCGATCAAAAGCGGGATCCCGAATATATAGGCAAGCACGATACCCGGCAGGATGGCGTGGCTGACGGCATCCCCCATCAGTGCCCAGCCCTTCATGACCAGGAAGCAGGAGAGCAGCGCTGTGGGAACCGAGACGATGATGCAGATCAGAAAGGCGTTCTGCATGAAGGGAAATTTGAAGGGCAGAAGGAGCGTATCAAGATCCATCACGCGGTCTCCCCTGTCTTGGCACGGTCTGAAAGACCGTCAATCGTCGCCAAGGTGTCTGACGGCCCATCACGCAGGGCCAGAGCGGCCTTGCGTTTTGCCGCCAGCAATCCATGTTTCGGTGCCAGTAGAAAGACGATCAGGAAAATCAGCGTTTGCAGCGTCACGATAATGCCGCCGGTGGCGCCATCGAGAAAATAACTTGCATAAGCACCGGTGAAACTTGTCACAGAACCGATAGCGACTGACAGCATGATCAGGCGAGGGAAACGATCACACAGCAGATAAGCCGTCGCACCGGGTGTCACCACCATGGCAATTACCAGAAAGGCGCCAACAGTCTGCATTGCGGCAACCACTGACGCCGACAGAAGGACGAAGAAAACCGCCTTCAAAAGGCCGGGCCGCAAGCCGATGGTGCGGGCGTGGTTCTCGTCAAAGAAGGTCACCATCAGGTCCTTCCACTTGGCAAGCAAAATTGCCAGTGACACAAATCCGATGATGGCCAATTGCAGCGTGTCTTCAGGCGTGATCGCCAGAATGTTGCCCATGGTGATTGTCTGAATGGACACGGACATCGGGTTGACCGAGACGATGAACAGCCCAAGGCCGAAAAAGGACGTGAAGATAAGCCCGATGATCACATCCACCTTCAGGCCGGATCGTTCCGACAGAAACAACATGGCACCGGCGGCCAAACCGCCGGCTATAAATGCACCCAGTGCGAACGGTAGCCCGAGGATATAGGCCCCCGCCACGCCCGGAACGACGGAATGCGACAATGCATCACCGATCAGGGACCAGCCCTTGAGCATCAGATAGGCCGAAAGAAAGGCACAGACGCCACCCACTAGCGCAGAAACCCACATGGCATTGGTCATATAATTGTAGGTGAAGGGTTCAAGCAGAAGCTCCATTATTTGGGCGTCTCCTGGGTTTGAATCTCGTCGCCATATTGCACGAAGGGACGCTCGTCATCGGTCAGGATGGTCACTTTGCGCGGGTCGCCGTCCGTATGCAGGGTCTCGTCACTGATGGTGAAGTGCCGCAGGACACCACCAAAGGCCTGTTCCAGATTTTCGCGTGTAAAGGTCGTTGCCGTTTCGCCGTAAGCAAGGACAGTGCCTTTCACCAGCACTGTCCGGTCACAGAATTCCGGGACAGATCCAAGATTGTGCGTTGAAACCAGCATCACCCTGCCCTCGTCCCTGAGCTCCTTGAGCAAGGCAACAATCTGCTCTTCGGTCTTGACGTCGACACCTGTGAAAGGCTCGTCGAGCAAAATGACCTGGCCGTCCTGGGCAAGTGCCCTTGCCAGGAACACACGCTTGCGCTGGCCGCCGGAAAGTTCGCCGATCTGACGATGACGGTATTCCTGCATGTTCACACGGCGCAGCGCCTCGTCAACTGCCTCATGGTCGGCAGCTTTGGGACGTCTTAGGAACCCCATATGGCCGTAGCGTCCCATCATCACGACATCTTCGACCAACACCGGGAAGGACCAGTCAACCTCTTCCGATTGCGGCACATAAGCAACGAGGTTCTTCTTCAAGGCATCGCGCACCGGCATGCCGAGAATGCGGATTTTTCCCTTTGCTGCGGGGACAAATCCCATGATCGCCTTGAACAGTGTCGACTTACCTGCACCGTTCACGCCAACCAGTGCGGTTACCGTGCCACAGGGAATTTCAAAACTCGCATTCCACAGCGCCGTGTGGCCATTGCGATAGGTTACAGTGACATCTTCTGCGGAAAGACCAGTGTCATCCACCTGTGAGGTTACGTCCATTTCAGGGTCCCTGATGACATTCAGCATTTGGTCAGTCCATTAAAGAGCACAATCAACGCGTTCACAATTGCTCCCGCTGCCCTTGCCATAAAGGACCGTCAGGATTTCACCTATCAGTTGGTTGCTGATTTCAGGCCATCAGCCACTGTTCCAGCCGTAACCCTTAGAAGATCGAGATAAGTCGGAACCTCACCATCGGATTCACTCAAGGAATCTACGTAAAGCTCACCGCCATAGTTTACACCGGTTTCGCGGGCGACCTGCTTGGCAGGTGCTGTATTGACCGTGCTCTCGCAGAAAACGACCGGAATGTTGTTTTCCCTGACGCCATCAATGACAGAACGAACCTGCTGCGGCGTACCGACCCGGTCGGCATTCATTGGCCAGAGATAAAGTTCCTTCATGCCGAAGTCGCGCGCCAGGTAGCTGAAAGCTCCCTCGCATGTCACCAGCCAGCGCCGGTCTTCCGGAATCTCGGCAATTGCCCGACGAAGCGGCTCGATGGTTGCCCGCAGCTTATCCTTGTATTCGCCTGCGTTCTTTACGTAGGCTGCGGCGTTGTCAGGATCATGTTCGGCAAACGCCTCGACGATATTATCGATATAGATCAGCGCGTTATCCAACCCCATCCAGGCATGGGGGTTAGGTTTGCCTTCGTAAGAACCGGACTTGATTGAGATCGGATCAACACCTTCAGTCAATGTAGCCGAAGGAACATCGCCAAGGTTCGACAGGAACTGTTCGAACCAAAGCTCCAGATTCATTCCGTTCCACAAGACAAGGTCGGCATCAGAGGCGCGCACAATGTCCTGCGGGGTCGGTTGATAGCCATGGATTTCCGCGCCGGGTTTGGTGATAGACACCACTTCTGCGGTGTCGCCAGCAACATTGCGGGCAATATCTGCCAGCACGGTAAAGGTGGTTACAACCTTCATCTTGTCGTCGGCGAACGCCTGCGCGGACATGCTGGCAGCAATTGCCGACAATGAAGCCGTAAAAACCAAAGTCCTGAACATTGCTATCTCCTGAAGGCCCAATGAGGGATCAACTCTTTTGCAAGTGATATTGCAAATCATTCGCAACTGTCAACCCAGTTGCGAATGATTTGCAGCTACGAGCTGAAAGAAATTGGATCCAGGCTGGATTCCGAAACGCTCTAATTCAGACAATGCTCGATTGGACACACCAGGATAGAGTCATTTGCAGACGGACGACTGGGTTTAATGTCCTAGGGTCAGGACCCATTAATTTGATTGAAATGGCGCAACAAACGGTAATCAGCTGCAAGGAAAAGCGCGATAAGCGGGCTTTCTGCCTGATGAGCGGTTTGACGCAGCAGATCGAAGCCGTTTTTGTGTCCCTTTGGGATAGGGTGAATTTGCTCAGCAATGTTGTTGCAAATCTTTGAAAACCACGCGGTTTCCTAAAGTTTTGCGCCTCGTATCCGAACAAGTTCATTCCTACCATTTCATCCAAATTAATGGATCCTGACCCTAGAGTTTAATCGCTCTCATTTCCCTTCATTGGAACTTCCAAGCGTTCAGCGGCACTTCGGATATGCTGGGCCATCGCAGCGCGAGCAGCTGGAACATCACCGGCATGAACGGCCTTCAAAACTTCACGATGTTCATTGATGGTCACCGTCACAAGGTCGCGCTTGGCATAAATCTCGGCGGTTGCTCGCGTTGTATCCTTCAGGCGAGAGGATATGTAGCCAATGATCACGGAGAGATAGGAATTTCCCGTAGCAATACCCAAAGCCCTGTGAAATGCCGCATCAGCCTCCAGACGCTTTTCATCAAAATTCCGATGTCCATCCATTGCTGCCAATGCAGCACGCATTTCCGTCAAGTCGGTTTCGCTACGCCGTTCGGCTGCCAGCCCTGCAGCCTCGATTTCCAGAAGACCGCGTAATTCGAACAGGTCGGCCAGATTGCCGGATTTGTCGAGCGCACTGATGTCCACCCGGAAAGTTTCACGCTCTGAAAGCGGCATGACAACGGCGCCGCGTCCCTGCCGGGACACGATGACGCCATCTGAGCGCAACCTTGCAATCGCCTCGCGCACAACATTTCGGCTTACGCCAAAGGTTTCCGCAAGACTGTGCTCCGTAGGCAGGCTGTCCCCAGGCCCCAATTCACCGTCGTTAATTTTAGAAAGGATATCTGCTGCGATGCGGTCAGGCAGTAACGATGCCCGACGCACTTCTTTGAATTCCGGCATATTTCGGCTCCCCCTCGCCTTGCCGTGACATGTTCCGAGTTCTACCGCTCGGTATTAATGCATGCATAGGCCAAGGGGATGCACTTGTCGAGTTAGCTGGCTAACGTCGCGTCCAATGTGACGCCTTGCCGCAATCCTGGTGCTCAATATGCGTAGATTACTTCAGCGGCGCGCACAGCTGCGGAGGCTCTGTTCTCGACCCCCAGTTTGATGAAAATCTGTTCCAGATGCTTGTTTACCGTACGCGGCGACAAGCCCAGAATTTCACCTATGTCCTTGTTGGCCTTGCCTTTGGCAATCCAGATCAATACTTCGGACTCGCGCTGTGTCAGTTCAAACCTGTCCTGAAGAGCCGTCATCTGCCCGGCCTCATCCTCAGCCGTTACCCGGAATAGATTTTCATCCGGACCAACGCGTCCAAGCGGATGCAGCTGTACTGCAAGGTTTTCTGACAGCCCCAGCATAAAACTCCCACGGCGCGCATCATTGAGCTGGGAAGCATCCAGCCATTCACCGAGCGCCCGGCCCAGCTGAATGAGACTGGTCTCTGCCGCCCCGGTTTTTGCCAGAAGATTCTGTATCTGAGGTGTCGACCAGAGGATTGTCCCGCCAGTTGCGACCGCAACCAGGTGCCGACCAGCCGCGTCCAGGGCAACATGAGCACTTTGCACTGATCGTGCGTTCTTCAGATGCACTTTGATCCGGGCTTTCAGTTCATCGACGTTGATCGGTTTGGTCAGAAAATCAACGCCACCGGACTCCAGCGCCCTGACGATGTGTTCTGTCTCCGAAAGACCGGTCATGAAGATCACGGGCACGTGCTGGAGGGCCTGGCTTTCCTTGATTTGCCTGCAAGTATCAAAGCCATCCAAACCAGGCATCACGGCGTCCATGAGAATGGTGTCAGGTGTGACTTTGCTGCAAATGGAAAGTGCCGCCTCGCCACTGGTCGCGACCAGAACTGCAACACCGGTCTTTTTCAGTGCTTCGGTGACAAACCCGAGCGTTTCCGGGCTGTCGTCCACCACCAGAACGGTTTCGCGGCGTTCATCCGTCATGAGTTTCCAATCCGCTTAACACGTCCCGATAGGCTTTGAAGTCAAACCGGCTGAGATGACCGTGCAAGGTATCAATCAGAGGCTGGTTTTCTGGTTTTGTTGCAAGTTCCGTCAGTTTCGCTTCAATTCCCTCGACATATCCGATTTCCGATAGAGATATCAGGTCTGCAACATGTTCGGCACCGGGAGAGCGCAAAGGACCAATTGAGGTTGCCTCCTCTTCCAGGACTTGCGGCTTTTCCGTCCACACAACACCCGTGTGCTTTTGTAACAGATAGAGCAGCTGGCCAATATCAAAGGGTTTGGCAAGTGTTGCGTTGTGATGGACCGGACCTTCCGGACGTAGCGCCTGATCGCCCGTATTTGCAGAAAGCATGACGATTGGTGCGACAACCCCGTTTTCCCGCAGCGCCTTGCCCAGTTCCCAGCCATTCATACCCGGCATCAGAATATCAACAAGGTAAAGGTCCGGCTTCAGATCGACGACCCTCTCCAAACACGCGGCCCCACTTTCCGCCTCCAGAACCGTGAAGCCGATTGGGTTCAAAATATCGCTCACCAAGGCGCGATGATCCGGATTGTCATCAACGACAGCCACTGTTTTTCGCGCGCCCTCATAACCACGAACGTGGCGCTCCAGCCGAATGGCATCAACAGGATGATCAACAGCAGCGAGCATAAGTCGGATTTCAAAGGAAGTGCCTTTGCCCGGCTCACTTGCTAGCGCGATTGCGCCTCCCATTGTTTCCGTCAGGAGTTTTGTGATCGTCAACCCAAGACCAAGACCAGGTGTATGGTGACCATTTGCGATTTTGCTTCGACCAAACGGCTCAAACACCTTGGACTGTTCTTGAAGAGGGATGCCGGGACCGCTGTCCTGCACGACAAACCGGGCGACTTGAGAACGGTAACTGACAGACAGCGACACCGTGCCCTTCTCAGTGAATTTGATCGCATTTGAAAGCAGGTTCACCAGGATCTGGCGCAATCGCTTTTCGTCTGTTCTGACGAAGGCAGGCAGATTGGGTGCCTGAACATACTCAAATTCCAATCCTTTTGCCGATGCCTGCATCTGGAACATGTCGACAATCTGATCGAGAAACTCGTGAATGTTGATTTCGTTTGAATAGACCTGAAGCCGCCCGGCCTCAATCCGTGAGATGTCCAGGAGACCATCGATAAGCCCGGAAAGGTGCTCTGCGCTGCGGCGGATTGTGCGGACGGCAGGCTTTCGTTCTCGCGGTAATGTTTCGTCGCGTTCCAGAACCTGCGCATATCCCATAACTGCGTTCAGCGGTGTTCTCAGTTCGTGACTGAGACCAACTACATAACGACTTTTGGCGAGGTTGGCCGCGTCAGCGTCTTCCTTGGCTTTCTGCAAGGCAGCGTCTGTGACGCCGTGTGCGTCAATTTCCCGTTGCAGCAGTGCGTTTTGGCGCGCCGATTCTTCTTCGGCCACCCGGCGTGTGTCATGCGCCAGGACCAGAAACCAGCAGGCAATCCCCGCGACAACAGCAAACACAAAGAATATCAGCGTAACTGTCTGTGCGATGAAACCAGTGGCATCGCCCAGACGGCTGGCTGCCTGTGCATGAATGAGCCAGAGCATCAAACCTATTCCAGCTATCGAGAATACCGATGCCAGGGCGTAGCGTCCAAGTTGCGATCGAAAATAAACGAGCACCTTTTCCGGCAGAACCAGTGCAGCCACGGCGCCAACCTGACGCGAAGCGCGAGCGTGGGGTTTGCAGGAGTCATGGCAGCGCGCATCCAGAGAGCAACAAAGCGAGCAGATGGGTGCCTGATAAGCCGGGCAGTACGCCATGTCTTCCGGCTCGAAAGGGTTTTCACAGATGGAACAGGCAATCTGATCCTTGTCCTGCCAGTTCTTGCGCGGCTTGCGCGCCAAATAATATTTACCCTTGGTGGCAAATGCGATGGCCGGGACAGCCACAAATGCAATTGCCATTGCAAGAAAAGTTGCCAGCGCAGAGGCTGTCTCGCCAAACTCACCAAAATGCGCGGCCAGTGCGACTCCGGCAGCAAGCAACATTGCACCGGTTCCGACCGGATTTATGTCGAATAGATGTGCCCGCTTGAACTCAATGCCCGGCGGCGACAGTCCAAGCGGTTTGTTAATGAAGAGATCTGCCGAGATTGCCGAAAGCCAGGCCATGGCGATGATGGAAAAAACGCCAAGCGTTTCTTCAAGCAATCGGTAAATACCCAGTTCCATCAAAAGCAGGGCTATACCCACATTAAAGACCAGCCAGACCACCCTTCCCGGGTGGGAATGCGTGAGCCGTGAAAAGAAGTTTGACCAGGCAAGCGACCCGGCGTAGGCGTTCATGACATTGATCTTGAGCTGCGCTACGACAACAAAAGCTGCCATCAACAAAAGCACAACTGTTTCGTTTGGGATCATGTAGCCGAAGGCAACGGTATACATGCGAGAGGGTTCATCCGCATGTTCGACGGGCACGCCGTGTGAAAGAACCAGCACGGCAAGAAACGATCCCGCGATCATTTTAGGCGCGCCCAACACCACCCAGCCGGGTCCGGCCAGGAAGAGCGCCAACCGATGCCGGCGTCGGCCAAAGTCCTGCGCGGGTAAGAACCGCAGAAAGTCGACTTGCTCACCAATCTGCGCCATCAGGGCCAGGATAACTGCAGAAGCAGCACCAAAGCTCACGAGATTAATGCTGCTCAGGCCACCCGGCTCAGCCCGCGGCGCCTGGGTAACTGGATCAATCCCTGAGAAATTCAACCAATTACCAACTGCCTGCCAATCGGTGAAAGCAATGAAAACAAACGGCAGGATATTCAGGATGATCCAGAAGGGCTGTGTTGCAAGCTGAAAGCGGCTGATCCAGGTGATGCCATGCGTCACCAGAGGAATGACTGCAACGGCGCTGATGATATAGCCAATCCAGAGCGGCACGCCGAATGCGAACTCCAGCGCACTCGACATTATCGATGCTTCAATGGCGAAGAGAATAAATGTGAAACTGGCGTAAATCAGTGACGTGACCGTTGAGCCTATGTATCCGAAGCCTGCACCCCGGGTGAGAAGATCAATGTCCACCCCATAACGCATCGCGTAGCGGCTGATCGGCAGGCCGACAACTAGCAATACAACACTACCAACCAGAATGGCGAGAAACGCATTTGCTGTGCCGTGTGACAGCGTGATCGCTCCGCCTATGGCCTCCAGGGCCAAGAAGGAAATAGCACCGATCGCCGTTTGTGAAATGGCTCGCGAAGAAAAGCGGCGCGCGCTTTTGGCGGTAAAACGCAGGGCGTAATCTTCAAGGGTCTGATTGTTGACCCATTTGTTGTACTGGCGCCGGATCGGCAGAATACGCTGACGGGCAGTCATACAACGATTACCACAGGGGCAGCGTCTTCCCATTGAGGCCTGCAAACTTCCGCAAGCATGGAGCCAAACGCAACGGCCCCATTTTTCATCACATGCCTATTAATGTGGCAAATGTCCATTCAATCCGCCTACTTAGCCCCAATTCAGAGTTCAATCGGATCACTCAGCACAAATCGTGCCGGATCTGCGCTGCTCGACATTGGCAATTCGACTAGCAATTACGTCAATTGACGTATGTTGCTGTGCACCACATCCATCGCACCATCCTTCCCCGACAGCGGCAGACCTTCCAGCCGCCAAGCGCCGGCCCAAAGCCCGGTGACGTCATGCAAAGGGGAACTCTTAATGAAAACGACCTTTACCAAGCTCGCAGTGGCAGGCCTGATGGCGTCCACAATGATCGGCGGAGCTGCCGCTGAAGAAACCATCAAAGTTGGTGTTCTTCATTCGCTCTCCGGCACGATGGCGATTTCAGAAACCACTCTGAAGGACGCCATGCTGATGCTCATCGAAGAGCAGAACAAAAAAGGTGGCCTTCTCGGCAAGCAGCTTGAAGCTGTTGTTGTTGACCCGGCCTCAGACTGGCCGCTGTTTGCCGAAAAGGCACGCGAGCTGATCGAAGTGAACGATGTTGACGCCGTGTTCGGCGCCTGGACTTCCGTTTCCCGCAAGTCCGTTCTTCCTGTATTTGAAGAACTGAACTCGCTGCTGTTCTATCCGGTTCAGTACGAAGGTGAAGAGTCGCAGCGCAACGTCTTCTATACGGGTGCTGCTCCGAACCAGCAGGCCATTCCGGCTGTCGACTACCTGATGAACGAAGAAGGTGTTGAGCGCTGGGTTCTGGCGGGAACCGATTATGTTTATCCGCGCACGACCAACAAGATCCTCGAAGCCTACTTGAAGGCCAAGGGTGTCGCTGAAGAAGACATTCTGATCAACTACACGCCGTTCGGTCATTCCGACTGGCAGACGATCGTGTCTGACATCAAGTCCTTCGGTTCAGCTGGCAAGAAGACTGCCGTTGTCTCCACCATCAATGGTGATGCCAATGTGCCGTTCTACAAGGAACTCGGCAACGCCGGTATCAAGGCAGAAGACATTCCGGTCGTTGCATTCTCTGTTGGCGAAGAAGAACTTGCAGGCCTCGACGCTGAACCACTGGTCGGTCACCTGGCTGCGTGGAATTACTTCCAATCCGCAGACACTGACATCAACGCCGAATTTATCGAAGCCTGGCACGCCTTTATCGGTGATGAAGCACGCGTGACAAACGATCCGATGGAAGCTCACTTCATTGGCTTCAACATGTGGGTTGAGGCCGTTGAAAAAGCCGGCACCACTGACGCAGACGCAGTAATCGACGCGATTGTTGGCGTATCCGTCCCGAACCTGACCGGCGGCTATTCCACCATGATGCCGAACCACCACATCACCAAACCTGTTCTGATTGGTGAGATCCAGGGTGATGGACAGTTCGAAACTGTTTGGGAAACGTCTGGCCTGGTTGTCGGTGACGCGTGGTCAGACTTCCTGGATGGTTCCAAGGACCTGATTGCCGATTGGCGCGCTCCGCTTTCCTGCGGCAACTTCAACACCGCCACTGGCAAGTGTGGCGGTTCGTAAGACAATACGAAATTGGGACGGGCTTTCAAAAAGCCCGTCCCTCTTTTTTGCATTCTGAAAATACTGCCCCGCACTACGAGTTACCGGCTGAAGAGCCGTTGTAAATCTTCAAACCTGCAAGGCGGACACAATGTCCTTGGTTAGAACTTTTATTCTGCTGTTCGGCCTGATCGCAGGCTTCTCTGTGAATATTGCAATTGCGCAAACGGACCCGGAGTCCCTGCGCCCGCTGGTCAACGAACTCGCCAAGGGGAAATATGCCGAAACCGAAAAGCAGATTGGTGCGCTGGTTGCAACTGGCGATCCGGCCGTAGCACCGGCCCTGGAAGCTCTCGGCGCAGGTGTTCTTTTTTACCGCAAGTCGGACGGTTCGGTCTTCATTACCGAAAAAGCGGGCAAGACCTACAAACTCACCGACCCGCTTACACTTGAAGCCAAAGGCGAAGCCGGGAAGCGGGAAGTCAAGAAAATCAAGGTCAACAACAAGCTGCGCCGGGTCATCCGAGCCGCGCTTGGCTCCCTCACACTCATGGCACCCGATCCAGAGGTACGAAAAACTGCGGCAGAGGCCGTTTTCAAGGCGCGTGATCCCGATAGCATTGAAGCTCTGGACATTGCGCTGGCATCTGAAACCGATGAAAGCGTTCAGCTGATCATGGAACAGGCTCGCGCGGCGGCTGTTCTGAACTCGGACATGGACGAAGCACAAAAGATCAATGCCATTGAAACCCTCTCGGAAATGGGCAACCGCGACGCTCTTTCTCTCTTGATCAATGTGCAGTCGTCGAGCGAAGGCGTCGTCAGGGACGCAGCCACGATTGCCGTTGAGAAGATCGAGAAGTCGATCGCGGCCTGGGATTCAGCTCAAAACATCTGGTACGGGCTGTCGCTCGGGTCCGTTCTGCTCCTGGCTGCAATAGGCCTTGCCATTACGTTCGGTGTGATGGGGGTCATCAACATGGCCCATGGCGAAATGGTCATGATCGGCGCCTACACGACTTTTGTCGTTCAGGAACTGATCCGCACGAGCGCACCAGGTCTCTTTGAATACTCCTTGTTTATCGCTCTTCCCCTCGCCTTCCTCGCGTCTGGGCTGGTTGGAATCGCTATCGAACGTGGCGTCATTCGTTGGCTCTATGGCCGCCCACTTGAAACCCTGCTCGCGACATGGGGCATTTCATTGATCCTGCAGCAGGCAGTCCGCTCAATCTTCGGGCCAACCAACCGCGAGGTTGGTAATCCCGACTGGATGTCAGGCGCATTCGAACTCGGCCAGATGACCATCACCTATAACCGCATGTGGATCATCGTTTTTGCGATGCTCGTCTTTGCCGGGCTGATGCTGGTTCTGAAGAAAACATCCTTTGGCCTCAACACCCGTGCCGTGACCCAGAACCGCCGCATGGCGGCTTCCATGGGCATTCGCACCCCCTGGGTAGATGCGCTTACATTCGGCCTTGGTTCCGGAATCGCCGGTATTGCCGGCGTCGCTCTTTCACAGATCGACAATGTCTCACCGAACCTTGGACAGGGGTACATCATCGACAGTTTCATGGTTGTGGTGTTTGGCGGCGTCGGAAACCTGTGGGGCACGCTTGTCGGGGCCATGACCCTTGGTGTTGTTAACAAGTTCCTAGAGCCCTATGCCGGTGCCGTGCTCGGTAAAATCTTTGTGCTCGTCTTCATCATTCTCTTTATTCAAAAGCGTCCACGGGGCCTGTTCGCCCTCAAGGGCCGGGCAGTCGAAGCATGATGTCCTCATTCCTCTTCCGCGCCATGGATGCCCGCGCCGGGATCTTCATGGCGATCCTCGGAGCGGCCATTGTTCTGGTGCCCGCAGGCAACCTTCTGGTTCCCGAAACCTCACCGTTTCACGTCCCTACCTATGCCGTCACCCTGATGGGCAAATATCTGACTTATGCGCTGCTTGCGCTGGCGGTGGATCTGGTCTGGGGCTACTGCGGCATTCTTTCACTCGGTCATGCTGCCTTCTTTGCACTCGGCGGCTACGCCATGGGCATGTACCTCATGCGGCAGATCGGCACCCGCGGGGTTTACGGTGACCCGATCCTGCCGGACTTCATGGTGTTCCTCAATTGGCAGGAGCTTCCCTGGTATTGGTACGGCTTCGACATGTTCTGGTTTGCAGCGCTGATGGTGGTGCTTGTTCCTGGACTTCTGGCCTTCATATTCGGCTGGTTCGCCTTTCGCTCAAGGGTTACGGGCGTCTATCTGTCGATTATCACCCAGGCTCTCACATACGCTCTTTTGCTGGCCTTTTTCCGCAACGACATGGGCTTCGGCGGAAACAACGGCCTGACGGATTTCAAGGACCTTCTCGGCTTTGACATTCAAGCCGACACGACCCGTGCAGGTCTCTTTGCAGCCTCAGGCCTTGCGCTGGTCGTGTGTTTTCTCATTTGCCGGGCGCTGACCCGCTCCAAGCTCGGCAAGGTTCTGGTCGCGGTCCGCGACGCGGAAAGCCGAACACGCTTCCTCGGCTACCGGGTTGAACACTACAAGCTCTTCGTCTGGACTTTGTCCGCGATGATGGCCGGAATCGCAGGTGCGCTTTATGTTCCTCAGGTCGGCATCATCAATCCGGGTGAGTTCGCACCGGCGAACTCCATCGAAGTGGTTATCTGGGTTGCCATTGGTGGTCGCGGAACACTTGTCGGTGCGGTGATTGGTGCTGTTCTGGTGAATTTTGCCAAAACCTGGTTTACCGCCGCGCTGCCTGAAATCTGGTTGTTTGCGCTTGGCGGCCTCTTTGTCTTTGTCACGCTGTTCCTGCCAAAAGGCATAGTGGGCACTTTCAGTCAGGGTTGGACCGCACTTCGGCAACGAAAAATCTCTGCAGCCTATGAGGCAGGTTCGGATGAGCCGCCGACAGCTCCTCCGCATTCACCCGGCGCACCCGCAAATGTGACAATTCCCAAGCCATCTGCGCCTGTCTCTGGCGCTGCCGAACCACAGCCAGCGGAGTAAGATCATGGCCAGATCAACCAGCCTCCTCTACCTCGATGGCGTTTCGGTCTCCTTTGACGGTTTCAAAGCGCTGAACGAATTATCGCTGACCATCGCACCAGGAGAAATGCGGGCCATTATCGGACCGAATGGTGCGGGTAAAACCACCATGATGGACGTCATCACCGGCAAGACGCAGCCAGATAGCGGCGAGATTTACTTCAATGGCGCAGTGGACCTGACCGGCGAAGACGAAGCCTCCATCGCGGAACTTGGCATCGGCCGCAAGTTTCAAAAACCCACTGTGTTTGAAAGTCACACGATCTGGGACAACCTGGAACTGGCGCTGAAAGCACCGCGAGGTCCGTTTTCCACGCTGTTCCACGTGATCACTGGGGCTGAAAAGAAACGGATTGAAGTTCTGTTGGATCTCATTCGGCTCGGCGGTAAGCGTAACGAGCTTGCGGCGAATCTCAGCCACGGCCAAAAACAGTGGCTTGAGATCGGCATGCTGCTCGCACAAGATCCCAAATTACTGTTGGTCGACGAACCCGCGGCAGGCATGACAGATGCTGAGACCGCCGAAACTGCCGAACTTCTGAAAGACATTGCCAAGGATCATTCGGTTGTTGTTGTGGAGCACGATATGGTGTTCGTCCGTTCGCTTGGTGTCAAAGTCACGGTGTTGCACGAAGGGTCTGTGCTTGCCGAAGGATCTCTCGATCACGTCTCCGCCGACGAGCGGGTTGTTGAAGTCTACTTGGGGCGCTGAACCATGCTGAAAGTTGAAAACATCGATCTGCATTATGGCGCCGCACAGGCCTTGAAAGGCGTGTCTCTGAGCGCAGAGACCGGCAAGGTGACCTGCCTGATGGGCCGCAACGGCGTCGGGAAGACCTCCACGTTGCGGGCCATTGCCGGTCAACACGGCATCAGCGGAGGCAAGATCCTCTGGAATGGCGAAGACATTTCATCGCTGCCTGCACATGCCCGTGCCAGGAAAGGCGTTGCAATAGTGCCGCAAGGCCGTGAGATTTTTCCCTTGCTTACCGTGAAAGAAAACCTTGAAACCGGGTACGCGCCAATTAAGCGCAAGGACCGTTTTCTGCCTGAGACGATCTTTGAACTGTTTCCGGTACTGCTCGACATGCTCAACCGACGAGGCGGTGATCTTTCGGGCGGGCAGCAGCAGCAACTCGCAATCGCTCGTGCCTTGGTGACACGGCCCCAGTTGCTTGTTCTCGACGAACCCACCGAAGGCATCCAGCCGTCCATAATCAAGGATATCGGGCGCGCAATATCCTGGCTACGCGACCAGGGAACCATGGCCATTGTTCTGGTCGAACAGTATTTTGAATTCGCACGTGACCTGGCCGACGACTATGCGGTGATGGACCGAGGCGAAATCGTTTTGTCCGGGTCAGGCGCGGACCTTTCAGAAACCGAAGTCCGACGCTTCTTGACCGTATAAGCGTAAAGTTTCTCGATTAGCTTGCTGGCAACAATCTTTATGCGACGTTCTGTGCCAATCGCAGCCCTGAAGAGGGTAGCAATCGGATCGGCAGTCGTGGTAGGGGCTGTGCAGCTTGAAGCCGCTTGAATATCAAAACGTCTTTGCTCTCTCTATTTGTGAGATGCTTTGCCGAGAAACTGGATTTTAAAATGCGCGTTGCAATGATTGGGACCGGATACGTCGGTCTCGTTTCCGGAACATGTTTTGCCGATTTTGGTCACGTCGTGACCTGTATCGACAAGGATGCCTCGAAAATCGACGCTCTCAATAACGGCCAAATCCCGATTTACGAGCCGGGCCTCCAGGACCTTGTTGCAAAAAACGTCGATGAAAACCGGCTGTTTTTCTCAACCGACCCGGCAGAAGCAATCAAGCAGGCCGATGCGGTATTTATCGCAGTCGGCACGCCGACACGTCGTGGCGATGGACACGCTGACCTGTCCTATGTTTATGCTGCCGCGGAAGAAATCGCCGGCCTGATCGACGGCTTCACTGTCATTGTTACAAAGTCCACTGTTCCCGTTGGAACAGGTGATGAAGTTGAAGCGATCATTCGCAAGACAAGACCGGACGCTGATTTCGCCGTAGTTTCCAACCCGGAATTCTTGCGCGAAGGCGCGGCAATCAACGACTTCAAACGCCCGGACCGTGTTGTTGTGGGAACCGAAAGCGCGCGGGCTGTTGAAGTGATGCAGGAGCTCTATCGCCCGCTCTATCTCAACGAAACGCCAATCATCGTCACCAAGCGCCGGACATCAGAGCTCACCAAATATGCTGCAAATGCGTTTTTGGCGGTCAAGATCACATTCATCAATGAAGTGGCGGATCTCTGTGAGAAGGTCGGAGCCAACGTCCAGGAAGTTTCCCGTGGCATTGGGCTCGATAACCGCATTGGATCAAAGTTCCTCCACGCAGGTCCAGGATATGGCGGCTCCTGTTTCCCAAAGGATACGCTCGCCCTTTCCAAGATTGCCGCGGACGCTGGGTCCGATTTGAAAATTGTTGATTCCGTGATCGAAGTGAACTCTGCGCGAAAGAAGAAAATGGCGCAGAAAGTCATCGATTTCATGGATGGAGACGTCCAGGGTAAAACCGTTGCGCTGCTGGGCCTTGCATTCAAGCCCAACACAGATGACATGCGCGAAGCACCCAGTATCGACATCGTTCAAAAGCTTCAGGAAGCAGGCGCCAAAATTCGCGCCTTTGATCCGGCGAGCATGGAAGAGGCCGACAAATACATGTCGGACGTTTTATTCTGTGACGGACCTTATCATGCGATCGAAAACGCAGACGTGGTCGTAATTGTCACTGAATGGGATCAGTTCCGCGCCCTCGATCTGGACCGAGTGAAATCGTTGTTGAGCGCTCCAAAAGTTGTTGACCTGCGAAACATTTACAAAGATGACTACATGATTTCACATGGTTTTGAATACACAAGCGTTGGCCGCAGCTATTAAACTCACAAGTAATCATTCTAATATATAGGCACTGACGCTTTATTCTCCCACCGCACTACTGAACATTACAAATATTTCATGATGACCATGCGGCATATTTGTTGTTCGAAACAAAATCGCATGGTAACCAATTCTTTAGTGAAATTAACTTTCTCTATCCTGTTAACCAATTATTAACGACGAAGTAGCGTCCCGGAGAGCAACTGGGTACGATGTGTTTGTGGGCCCTAATGTCTGTGCGTACTGGGTTGAGGCTGGAAAAATTTGACGAATGAAACGGTCACATATGAAACCGAGGCGTCGCGCCGGAAAGCTATTGATAGTGCCGACCAATCGCATTGGGATCACTGGATCAATCGAGAACAGCGTGACAATCATGTTCCTTTCCAAAGGATAGGAAAATCAGGATCCGTCGCGAGGCTCCTCAAAAGAGCATTCGACCTGATCGGTGCAGGTATTGGAACCGTATTACTACTCCCCTTGCTTGCAGTGATTTGTGCCGCCATCAAACTCACGAGCAACGGACCCGTTTTCTTCCGTCAGCAGCGGTATGGCCTGAACGGGGTTCCTTTCACTGTGCTCAAGTTTCGCACCATGCACACTCATCTTTGTGATCGGTCGGGCATTGAGCAGACAGTTGCTAACGACCCCCGGATAACCCGCGTTGGAACCTTTCTTCGAAAGAGCAATTTTGACGAGTTGCCGCAGCTCATCAACGTTCTGAAAGGGGACATGTCACTGGTCGGGCCGCGTCCGCATGTTCCGGGAATGCTAGCTGCCGGAATGCCCTACGAAATATTCGACAAGCGCTACATGGATCGCCATCAGGTTCGTCCGGGCATAACAGGACTCGCGCAAGTCCATGGGTTTCGGGGTGAAACCAAGGACGAATTTGCAGCTAGCATGCGCCTCGAGCTTGACTTGAAATACATTGAAACCAGGTCTTTGATGCTCGACGTAAAAATAGTTTTTAAAACAATAGCCTACGAATTTTTCACCGGTAACGGCTATTAAGATCCGTCAACTGCCTGCTTGCATTGTTGGCGCGCAAACTTCTGATCGAAACCCCGGTGTTTTCTCTTTAGAAAATAGCCCGGCTATGGATTAATCTGAAAGCCGCGTTGCCATGTGCCGAACGGCAAGTTGGTAGCCTTCAACACCACATCCTACAATTATGGCGTCCGCCCTGGCCGAAACATAGGAATGATGCCGGAAACTTTCTCGTTGATGGATGTTGGAAACATGCACCTCGATGACCGGCAAAGTGCAAGCGCTTAAAGCATCCAAAATAGCGACCGAGGTGTGTGAATAGGCGGCCGGATTAATGATGATGCCGTCTGCGGCCTCCCGTGCCTCCTGCACCCAGTCGACCAAATCGTGCTCGGCATTGCTTTGACGAAAGACTGTCTTGAGACCAAGCTCGCCCGCCAGCTCTTCACACTGCGCACGGACATCATCCAGCGTCTGATAGCCGTAGATCTCAGGTTCCCGTTTTCCGAGAAGGTTGAGATTCGGTCCATTCAGGATGTAGATGACTTTTGACATACGCGGGATCCTCTAAACTGCTCAGAAACAATGCAACTATCAGGTCAATTTTACCAGTAATACTGCCACTTTACGCCAATAGATTGTGGAACACTTCAATTTACAACGCGAGCAACTTTATACACCCTTGCGTTGATAGGGTTTACGCATTATTAACTATGTTATTCCAGTTCCCAGAACAAACAAATCAGCGGAATATCATGATTAAGCTTCGTGAAAGACTGGACACACTAGAAGCTCTGATGGCAGCAATTGACGGCTATCATCATCTTCCGATTGATGTTCTATCCCAGTTCTTGCTGGACCACTACACCGTTGATCTGGATGTACTTGCGCAATTCGCTGATGCATTTGAAGCCAGCTCCAGCATGCAAGCAACGCAAGGTTCCTTGCAGGATCAGAAGACCGCAACAGGCGCTCAATCCGCTGCGTGATTTCTGCCAGTGACTATCCGATTGCGGTGAGGTTGTTATCGTCCTCGGCTTCACTTTGCCCCTGCTCGGATTCCTCACCTTGGGGCTGCCCAGGTCCGCCCTGCCAGATTTTCTGACGATTTCGAATTTCCCGCGGTGCCGGGCCAAAATAGGTAGCTGTCTTGATGAAATCCCGAGGCTGCATGATAACGCTCGAAACCCGCTGATACAGTGATTTCGCCGAAATCGGCTTGGACAGGAGTTCATGCACGCCAAGCCGCCGCGCTTCCACAATCCTGCTGCGCTCGGTGTGAGCCGTCACCATGATAATGGGAATGTAGGCAAACGGGTTGTTAGGGCTGCGAATCATGCGCACCATATCGGCCCCGTCCAGAATGGGCATGACCCAGTCTAGTATCAGGATGTCCGGGTTTGCACGGTCCATAGCTTCTAGGCCCGAGGCTCCGTCCTCGGCCTCGACAATACGCCGCGCTCCGAATCCCTGCAGCATTGTGCGCAGGATCGTCCGCATGTAGGCGCTGTCTTCAACCAGCAAAAATGTCAGAGAGGCAAGATCTAGGCTCACCCAATCCTCCTTGTTTCCCACAGTCTTGACATGAAAATCTGAACAATGAGTTAGCCTTATGAGGCGGCAACTCAATTGCATCCTTCACCTGCCTGCAGGCAGGCTTGTCTTTAATTTCTCTGAATTCAGCCTTTTAGAACAACCTCGAAGTTTGGTCACAGGTTTCAGAGATTGGTAATATTGCCGCGAATTAATCTTTTGTCGGGACCGGAATTAACGCGTCATTCAATCCTGACGGGTCATTTTGCTACGATGCAAACAACATTTGAAGAGACACAGTTGCCGATTTTTTTGAAGAACAAACGCCGGAATCAGAAGATTTTCAGGCAGGAGCAACCGCTCTCGCTTCGCCGCAGGAGCCCTGTGTCTGGCCCAAGAGGGAAGCGTCAGGAAAATCTTCTTCTGTTTTCCGGTTTCGGTCTTGTGCTGTTTGCTGCTGGAATGGCGCTCAACAACGTGCTGTCTTAAAATCTCATTCCCGGACCGTAGATCTGGGCATGCGTCCATAAAATAGCGCAACACACCCGATCATTTCTATTTCCACATCGTCAAAGCGGGCAGACAGCTCCGCCTCAAGACTTTCTAGCGTGTCGTTCTCATTCGAAAAGACACTCTTCTGGTTATAAATCGTCATGAGTTTGCGTGCGAGAGCAGAGCGTGGCGCGCCACCTTGAAGAATTGTTGCACCAAAAACTACGCCCTCCTTCCGGAGGTGTGGTTGGAGATGGTCGAGCAGGACGCATTTTTGCGCCATGGTGCCCGGAAGGCAGTGCAGAACGTAGTTGAGCCCGATGGAAGCGAACTGCCCGAGCGTTTCCGGCCAGGGCACAAGCGCATCAGCCTTGATGGATGTCGGATTGTACCGGCTTATCCTGGCTGCTGCAGCTTTGAGACATTCCTCGTTGGGGTCCAGCAGTGTCACATCAGGATTTGAATCAGGAAAGGCTGCCTTGTCCAGGAAATAGCCCGTTCCAACACCAATATCGAGATGCCTGGAACCAAGTTGCTCACGATAAAGCGCTGTCAAATGATTGCTCGGGCACTTCCAGATAAATCTGTTGGAAAGCCCCAGAACAAGCGCGTCGTAGATTGCAAGGGACGCCTTGGAATAGACCGCATAGCCCGGTTCGTGCTCTTCCGGAAATCGATCCATTTCCTGTTACTCCCAGGATCATGTGTCAGCAAAAGGACAAATTGATCTGTTCGGGAACCGGAATGCTAGTTCTTTTTCTCCGGCAGATCGTCATCATCCAGAACGCGCCATTTGGCACCTTCCAGATCATCATACTGCCCGTTCTTCAACGACCAAAGAAAAGCTGCCAATCCAAGACCACCTAGAAACAGGGCAACCGGGATCAGATAGATTAGTACGTCCATTTGCGAGCTATCCTTGCACCAGCAGCACCCTATGTCAGGAAACTGTGTTGCTGTCAGGGCGGCCATCCTGCCAACGCAGTTTCAAAGCGTTGGCGGTCACGGCCAGCGAAGAGGCGGACATCGCGATAGCTGCCATCAGCGGGGTCACAAATCCTGCAACTGCGATCGGGACTGCAATGACATTGTAACCGGCGGAGATCCAGAGATTCTGTTCGATGGCAGCACGAGCCTTCCTGGACAGCCGCAAGGCATCGACGATCGGCTGCAACTTGTCTCCAAGAAAAACCGCATCGGCCGCAGCCTGGCTGAGATGAACAGCCGAAACCGGCGAAAGCGAGACATGAGCGCCAGCGAGCGCCGGCGCGTCATTGAGCCCATCACCAACCATAAGGACTTTCCTGCCTTGCTTCTGCAGTTTTTCCAGACGAGCAATTTTTTGTGCCGGTTTCATCCCGGCCTGCCAAGCGTCGATACCGAGCGCCCTTGCGCAGTCTTCCACCGTAGGCCTCAGGTCCCCTGAGAGTATTTCGATTGCCAGGCCCTGACGCTTAAGTTGGTCCACGACCTCCCTTGCATCAGGCCGTAAGCTTTGCTTGAACGGCAATAGTCGTGCGGGTTGCCCCCCATGGCGGATAGCCAGAAGGGACGCCCCCGGGAACCGGGTCAAAGTTTGCTCAATCTCATGATTGGACACTCCGCAAAAGTGTGGGCTTCCAAGGCGTAGGCGCTTGTCGTCGACCGAAGTTTCAAGACCAGCTCCTGAAACTTCCATAACATCAGGAAGCGGGACCAGAGCTCCGGTCGCCTTGACCAAGGCAGTCGAAAGTGGATGACGACTTGCCAGGGCCAGACGTCCGGCAAGCGCAGTCACTTCGTCGGCCGGGTTGATTGAACCGCATAACTCAGGTTCTGCCAGGGTCAGGGTTCCCGTCTTGTCAAACAGGATTGTGTCGACGTCAGACAGACGTTCAATCGCATCACCGGAGTTGAGAAGAATACCTCTTCTGAAGAGCTGCCCCGAAGCAACAACTTGAACCGCAGGCACTGCGAGCCCGAGTGCGCAGGGGCACGTGATAATCAGAACGGAGATGGAAATCACCAGTGCCGGCTGCCATTCCAGACCTGCCAGCAACCAACCAAGGAAAGTCAGTCCAGCCGCGCCATGAACCAGCGGGGCGTAAAGGCGTGCGGCACGGTCAGCAATTCGAACATATTTGGATTTGGCCTGCGAAGCGGCTTCCAGCAGGCGGTTGACCTCGTCCAGGAGGGTCGCACCAGAAGCTGCTTGCACGCGGACCTGCAAAACGCCTGCTCCATTCAGGGTTCCCGCGTAGACCCGTTGACCGGTCTTGATAGGCACAAGGGCGCTTTCCCCGGTGACGAGGCTTTGGTCAATCTCCGAACTACCCGCTTCGACGACCCCGTCAACGGGAACCCGCTCTCCACCGGAGACCAGAACAAGGTCACCAGTGTTGATCTTGGACAGAGGAACCTCACGAACGCTGCCATCCGCATTGAACCGTGCAGCGACTTCAGCCTTCAGTGCAGCAATATTTTCGGCAAATGAGCGGGTTCGGCCACGCATATTGTGATCGAGAAATCGGCCTATCAGCAGGAAAAACAGAAGCATGACGGCTGATTCAAAATATGCGTGGTGTTGATGCTGCACCGTTTGAACCACAGATAACGCGACGGCCAGAGAAACACCGATCACGATCGGCACATCCATGTTCAAGCGACCAGCCGCCAGCGCCCTGAATGCGCTGTTGAAGAAAGGGCGGCCGGAATAGGCAACCGTCGGCAGTGCGATCAGGGCAGATAGCCAGTGGAAGAAGTCCCTTGTTTCTGGTGTGATATCCGTTGCATTACCTGACCAGACGGACACTGACAAAAGCATGATGTTCATACCCGCGAACCCGGCAACGGCAAGGCAACGCAAGAGCTGTTTGCCGGTCTTGTCCTGACGTTCTTTCTGATTGGCGGGATCAAAGGGATGCGCGGTGTAACCTAGCTTCGCAAGTTCTGAAACGATCTCGTCCGCACCGGTCTGGTCTTCCAGCCAATCCACGGCCAGACGCTGGCTCGTCAGGTTGACGCGGGCCTTGCGGATACCGGGTAAGCGCTTCAGTCCGCGTTCGATCTCGCCCATGCAGGCAGCACAAGTGATGCCGTCAACGGCGAGATCCATGTGGACAGCGCCATCTTCACCTGCCGTTACAAATGCCTGCCAGTCTCGCTGATGAGCTGTCACCGACCGCGCCTCAATCTTTCACGAAAACTCGATTTTCAGATTTGAACTTCCGTACGCCATCTTGTTCGATCTCCAGAACCAGCGTCCAGTTGCCTTCGGGAAGGTCTTCAATTTCCCCGAGGTAACGCCCACCGCCATCGGCACGCAAAGAGATCTCCAAATCTGCTGTTTCCTGCGCTGGGTGACGCAAGGTGGCGTGAATGTTTACCCCGAAAAGAGGCGTACCCTGCGCATCGGCTGCGGACACAAGTAACCTGCCACCCTCATCATTTCCCGGCGTTATCTCGCTCGTTATCTGCCAGTTCAGTTTTGCCTGTTCCCTGGCAGCGGAGATTTCCTGATTATAGGTTTGGCCAGCTTCGTAGGAGCTGTCCACTACCACGCCCGGGAAGGACCCGAACGCAAAATAAAGAAAAACAGCGTTTGCGGCGAATACCAGGCCAAAGAAGCCGAGAAACCATGCCAAAACCGTTTTACCGGTAATTGCCTTTGGATCTTTCATGTTCGATTGAACCATCGTCATTCTATGTCCCTCAAGGCTTTCCTGGCGCTTTGAATGTATCCTCGGTCGTAACCACTTCTCCCATCACGCTTTCTGTGATCCGGAAAGTAACCGGGGTGCTGTGTGGCAAATCCACCCAAGGCGGTGATGTTACCAAAACACGAACTTCCCTTGTCGTGTCCGGTCCAACTTCAACAATTGGGCGACCGGCAAAAATCGCGTCCACACCAACTGCCTCAACAAGCGTATTCGGTGGCATGCCCTCCACATGCAACATGAAGCTGCGGGGATGGCGGCGTTTATTGGAAAAGCGAACCGTATAACCATTGCGGATAGTTCCATCGGACTGTTCCACAAAAACGGGATTGCGGTCGTGCAAAACGCTGATGTCGGCAAAGTCGCGGTTCAACAGCGCAAACAGCATGATCGCCCCGACGATCGCGATAATAGCCGCATAGGCAACGGTTCTGACGCGAACGATTTCAAAAACCGGTTCCTTGCCTTCAATGCGCCGCTCTATGTTCTCATCCGTGTCATAGGCGATCAGGCCGGTGGGTTTACCGATCTTGTTCATGATATTGTCACAGGCATCGATGCACAGACCGCACTGGATACAATCCATCTGCATGCCCTTGCGAATATCGACGCCGGTTGGGCAGACTTGAAAACACTGGAAACAGTCGACGCAATCGCCTGCGGGTAAGCCCTGTGATTCCAGTTTCTTGTTTTGTTTCAACGACCCACGCGGCTCTCCCCTGTCCCAACGATAGGTCACGTTGAGTGCTTTTTCGTCCGTCAGGGCTGCCTGGATCCGGGGCCAGGGACACATGTAGATGCACACCTGCTCCCGCATGAAACCAGCCAGAAGATAAGTCGTTGTCGTCAGGATACCGATCCAGACATAGGCCACCATTGGCGCCTGAAATGTCAGCAGCTGCCAGACGAGTGTCGGGGCGTCATTGAAATAAAGCACCCATGCGCCGCCCGTCCACCAGGCTATCATCAGCCAGAAAAAGTGCTTGGTTGCCCGCTTGCGTATCTTACCGAAAGTCCAGGGGTCCTTGTCCAGCGCGATACGATCGCGGCGATCGCCTTCAACCTTTTGTTCAACCCACAAGAACAAGTCTGTCCAGACGGTTTGCGGGCACAGATATCCGCACCAGAGGCGGCCTGCGACAGCGTTCATCAGGAACAGGGCAACTGCTGCAATAATCAGCAGGCCGGTAAGGTAGTAGACTTCCTGAGGCCATATTTCGATGAAGAAAAAATAGCCTCTAGCATGTTCCATATCGACCAGAACAGCCTGGCTCGGTGCGTTGGGGCCCCGGTCATAACGTACAAACGGCAGGAAGTAATAGATGCCCAGGGTAACAAAAAGCAGTGCCCACTTGATACGGCGGAACAAGCCGTGGGTCGCCATGGGGTAAATTTTCTTGGCGGATTCGAACAAAGGTTCTGAATTTCCGCTCACATGCGTCTCGGTGTCCGCAGACATACCGCCCGTCCTTCTTGCGAAAAGGTCCTGCCCCAATAGGACCTGTGTCGAGCTGACGGGCCAAATTGGCCCGTTCTGCCCTCAAAACGACCCGGCACAAGTGGATTGGAAATGTGCCGGATCAAACCACGCAATTATGCGTCTTATGCTGCAAGGCAGCTGTTATTGACCACCACCAAAGGAGTGGACGTAGACGGTCAGCGACTTGATGGTTGCCGGATCAAGACGATCGACCCATCCCGGCATTACGCCGTTGCGCGGATCGGCGATCTGAGCCTTGATGTCTTTCAGCGTCTTTCCATAAAGGAAATTCGCAGACATCAGGCTTGGCGCACCGACTTCCTGAATGCCTTCCAGGTTTTCACCATGACAGGCGGCGCAATTGTCCTCGTAAAGTGTCTTACCTGCCGCAAGATCGACACCTTCGTCCGTTTCGACACCTGCGCGCGATGCCACGAAGTTGGAAACCTGATTGATTTCGTCGCGGCTCAGCAGTTCGTCACGGCCAAAGGCTGGCATATCTCCGATACGGGCATCGTCATTGTCAGTACGGATACCGTATTGAAGCGTGGTGTGGATGTCATCCAGCGTGCCACCCCAAATCCATGTATCGTCCTGCAGGTTCGGATAGCCTTCAGAACCAGTACCACCGGAACCATGGCACGGTGCACAATTGTCACCGAATGCAGCCTGACCATTGGCGCGGGCAAACTGCAAAAGTTCCTGATCCTTGGCGATATCCTCCAGAGAGGTGGCAACGATCTTGTCTGCAAATTCAGAGCGGTCAGCGACCCCCTTGTCATATGCTGCAATCGCTTCCTGACGCTGGTTCGCCCCCAAGACACCCTTGGTATAGCTGGATACCAGCGGCCAGGATGGATACAGCACCCAGTAGACGACGGCCCAGATAATGGTCACGTAGAAGAGATACAGCCACCATTTCGGGAGCGGGTTATTGAGTTCTTTCAGACCATCCCATTCGTGGCCGGTCGTTTCGACCCCGGAGACCTGGTCGATTTCCTTGTTATGCGGTTCTGCCATGGATCAATCCTCCCGGAACGGGATCTGAGCAGCATCGTCGAACTTTTTGCGGTTCTTCGGCCACAAAACATAGGCCAGTACGATGCCAAACAGGATCATGAAGTAGAGTAGGCCCCAAGTCTGTGCGAAGCCTGCGAAAGCGGTATACGTTTCGTTCATCGCCCTTACCTCGAGTTTGCCTTGTCGTCATAGATGGAGAAGTCGACCATGGTGCCGAGCACCTGTAGATAGGCGACCAGCGCATCCATTTCGGTGACTATCTTCGGATTGCCGTCGAAACTTCGAATGGTTGCTGATGGCCAGCGTTCTTCGAAGCCGTCGGAGGCTTCCGTGTCCGGCATGGCCTGCCCCAGAATATCCGACGAAGCATTTTCGATCTGATCTTCGGTATATGGCACACCGACGATGGAATTGACCGACAATGCTGACTGAATATCCCGCGTGTTCAGCCTGTTTTCCGCCAGAAACGGGTAACCGGGCATGATTGAAACGGGAACCAGCGAGCGCGGATTGACCAGATGCTCGACGTGCCATTCGTCGGAATACTTTCCGCCGACGCGCGCAAGGTCCGGACCTGTCCGCTTGGAGCCCCACTGGAAGGGATGGTCGTACATGCTTTCTGCAGCCAGTGAGAAATGCCCGTAACGCTCCATCTCGTCGCGTAGCGGGCGAACCATTTGCGAGTGGCACAAATAGCAGCCTTCACGGATATAGATATCGCGCCCGGCAAGCTCCAGCGGCGTATAGGGCCGCATGCCTTCAGTCTTCTCGATCGTGCTCTTCAGATAAAAAAGCGGTGCGATCTCGACGAGCCCGCCTATGGCGATCACGACGACAATGCCGATCAACAGAATGAAGGAGTTCTTTTCAAAGATTTGGTGTTTGTTCCAAAGTGACATCTGTCTCTCCCTCATTCGGCCGGAGCCAGGGAGCCAACCGGCGTGGCATCGGCTTCTTCAGCCTCGCCATGACGAATGGTCATCCAAAGATTGTAGGCCATGATCAGAGCGCCGAGCACGAAGAGTGCGCCGCCGAGAGCACGGATGACATAGAACGGATGCATCGCTTCAACGGTCTCCGCGAAGGAGTACTCCAGGAAACCGAGGGCGTCGTATGCCCGCCACATCAGGCCCTGCATGATGCCCGATACCCACATCGAGGTGATGTAGAGAACGATACCAAGCGTTGATAGCCAGAAGTGCCAGTTCACCAGTTTCAGTGAATAGAGCTGCTTCTTGTTCCACAACCACGGGATCAGGCAGTAGAGCGCGCCGAAGGAGATGTAGCCAACCCAGCCCAGTGCGCCGGAGTGCACGTGACCAATGGTCCAGTCGGTATAATGCGACAGGGAGTTGACGGAACGCAGGCTCATCAGAGGTCCTTCGAAAGTCGACATGCCGTAGAAGGCAAGAGAGACAACCATCATACGCAGAACCGGATCAGTCCTGAGTTTGTCCCAAGCTCCGGAAAGCGTCATCAGGCCGTTGATCATGCCACCCCAGGAAGGCATCCACAGGATGATCGAGAAGGTCGCGCCCAGTGTCGAAGCCCATTGCGGCAGAGCCGTGTAGTGCAGGTGGTGCGGACCAGCCCAGATATAGAGGAAGATCAGCGCCCAGAAATGCACGATGGACAGGCGGTAGGAATAGACCGGCCGGTTAACGCGTTTCGGGATGAAATAGTACATGATGGCGAGGAAGCCGGCGGTCAGGAAGAAACCAACCGCATTGTGGCCATACCACCACTGAACCATCGCATCTTGAACACCTGACCAGACGATGTAGGACTTGGTCGAAAACATCGACACGGGGATCGTCAGGTTATTGATCACATGCAAAAGCGCAATCGTGACAATGAACGCCAGATAGAACCAGTTGGCCACATAGATATGCGGTTCCTTACGCTTCCAGAGCGTGCCCAGGAACAACAGCAGATACATGACCCAGACAATGGTCAGCCACAGATCGGCATACCACTCCGGTTCTGCATATTCCTTGCCCTGCGTCGCGCCCAGCAGATAACCAGTACCTGCGATCACGATAAAAATGTTGTAACCCAGGATCACGAACCAGGGCAGAATTTTGCCTGGCATGCGAACGCGGCAGGTACGCTGGACCACATACATGGACGAAGCCAGCAGAACGTTGCCGCCGAAGGCAAAGATCACCGCAGAGGTGTGCAGTGGACGCAACCGTCCGAAATTGGTCCAGGGTAGATCGAAATTCAGTGCCGGCCAAGCCAGCTGCATCGCGATAATCAACCCAACCAGAAAACCCGCGACGCCCCAGAACATTGCCGCGATCGACCCGAATTTTACCGGACCGAAATTGTAGTTAGGTTTCCCGTCGATTTCTGCAGGAATCACTTCCCCACCATCATCGAAGTAGTTTTTGAAGATCAGAAAAACACTGGCGGCGGCGAACAAGGCGCCAATGCCAGCGTGAAATGCCATGACCTGATCAAAGGTCTTGCCTGCCACGATCAGGCAAACAAAGGCGAGCAGCACGAGAAAGAGGGCAAAACCGCCTTCCTCGAGCGAAATCAATTTGGCATTACTTTTTGCCATTTTACAGCGCCCCAGAGTTTAAAATCGTTACAAGGTGCCAACGATTGCACGAACATGCACACGACACAATTGAGCCGCGTTGATTCATATCAAGAGCGGTTTAGTGGTCCTGAACTTTTATTGCGCTTTACAGATCGTCGCAGGCCGGGGGGCGCAGTGTCGCAGTCTGCCTCTAATGAAAAGCGCGTCCTTAACATCGGTCAAGAGCGGTCAGCGATCTATGCAGGTCCCGACACGTCGCTCAAACTGAAGGATCAAAATATTTAAGTCAGGCTCTTCGATAAATTACGGATGCAAACGACAAGAGCACAAGCACCTTCAAGTACGCCGACCATCACAACCAGTACTTGATTGTATAAAATCGTTGCACAACGCAGCGCGCGCAAATATTACTCATTGGACTATTGGTAACTTCACCAAATTCAACGTACGCGCCAAATGTACTAATCTATGTAAGACGTTAAGAGGAATCACTCCTAATTCAAGCGATTTGCCTATTCACGCAAAATATCATGGCGCAATGTGAATGCTAAAAAACGTCCAGCTGGTTCACAAACTTCCGCTAATTTTGATTTCGTTCGCTTTAATGGCAGCTATCGCCACGGGCGCCATCGCTTATCTCCAGTCAACGCGTGCGCTATATGATCAGACCGAGGCAACGCTTTTTGCTTTACTGGAGTCTCGAGAAACGACCCTGCGACAATATCTCGGCACAGTGGAGAAGGATATGGTCGCAAGAATCGGCGGAGACGAATTTTTGTTCATCGTTTCGCACGATCATTCAGAAAACGAACGCGAGTATATTGCGGAAAAGATACTGTCGAATATTGAGAAACCATTCAATATCGCGAACAGTCCGGTTCATATCGGCGTGAGCATCGGCATCGCGACTTATCCCACGCATGCAACAAACATCCGAGACCTTTTGCGCCTTGCTGACGAAGCCATGTATCGGGCCAAGGCGCGCGGCAAGAACAGGTTTGCCTATTGTGACGACCTAATTGTCTCCCAGCAAACTGACATCAGCTAACCCCTGCATGACTTGATTGACCGCATCATTGCTTCTGCCTCCCGGCACAATCCAGAGCGAGATGCTTTTTGATAAGCGAACGGAGGCGCTGAAAGGAGCGACCAGTTCACCCGATTTCAAGTGCGATTTAACGAGTGACTTGTGCGCCATGAGAACTCCAGCACCGTTGAGTGTCTCCTGAACCGCCAGTGAATAAAGTGAGAATACAGGGCCTTGCGGCACAAAGTCGAAATTTGGCATCACTACCTGCGCCCAGACACTCCAGTCATTCGCCCAACTCGTGTCCGAAAGACAAATGGTGTCGACCAGGTCTTCCGGTCTCTCAAGCGTTTTTGCGATGCCCGGTACGCAGACTGGCAGGATCTCATCGCAATCCAGCTGCACGCCATTTGACGGTGCCTTCTCACTGTAAAACAGGCAAATGTCGAAGGGAACGCGTTTGAGGTTGGGTGGTTTTTCCAACGCCGTCACTGAGACATCCATATTGGGCAGCCTTTTCCGCAATTCTGGCAGTCTTGGAGCCAACCAGAGTTGTGCGAGCGCCGGAAGCGCAGCAATGTGTATCTTCCATGGTGCCGCCTCGCGACTAAGGTCTCCGACGGCTTGTCCCAGCGCATCAAATGCGGTGACGAACCCCGGCATTGTCCGCTGACCCAGTGCTGTCAATCGGACGCCTTTTGCGTGCCGCTCAAACAGCTTTGCCCCGATATCATCCTCCAGCGTCTTTATTTGCGCTGCGACAGCCCCGGGAGTGACATTCAATTCTTCCGCAGCCAACGTAATGCCACCCAAGCGGGCAGCAGCCTCGAAAGCGCGGAGTGCATTGAGCGATGGCAATCGCGGGATCGGTGGTGCAACGGGCATTAAACAAGACCTAATTTTTCTAGCCCTCAAAATTCTAAAAACTGATTTGCAGCAAGGCAAGTCTTGATCTCAAATAGCGGCAATCAAGTCTGGAGATACATTATGACCGTTCATGACCTGCGCCCCTGGCTCCCGGATGCTACCGCGGCCCGAATTGATGACATTCAACGTCAAACCCGCAACATGGCATCAGACGCAATAGCAAACCGGCTGTTCGACCTGGCCGAAGAAAACCGGACCATTCATGAGCGGGATTGTTTCAATCTCAATCCGGCGACCAATGTGATGAACCCCAAGGCCGAGAAACTGCTTGCCAGTGGCCTCGGTTCCCGTCCCTCTCTTGGTTATCCTGGCGACAAATACGAAATGGGTCTGGAAGCTATTGAGGAAATCGAAGTCGTCGCGGCAGACCTGGCAGCAGAGGTTTTCAAGGCAAAATACGCAGAAATTCGGGTTGGGTCCGGAGCACTTGCGAACCTTTATGCTTTCATGGCGATTGCAAAGCCGGGAGATGCCATCATCGCGCCGCCTGCCTCTGTCGGCGGTCATGTCACCCACCATGCAGCCGGTTGCGCCGGACTTTACGGTCTTCAGATCCACTCTGCGCCGGTTAGTGAAGATGGCTACACGGTCGACCTGGAAGGTTTACGAAAACTTGCACTCGAAGTACGTCCGAAACTTATCACGATTGGAATGAGCCTCAACCTCTTCCCTCACCCGGTTCAAGAAGTTCGCACGATTGCCGATGAGGTTGGCGCATATGTCCTTTTCGATGCCGCGCATCAATGCGGCATGATTGCAGGCGAGGTTTTCTCCAATCCGCTGGCAGACGGCGCTCATGTGATGACAATGAGTACCTATAAAAGCCTCGGAGGACCAGCAGGTGGCCTCATCGTCACCAACAACGCTGACCTGTCAGAAAAGCTGGATGCAATTGCTTTTCCCGGCCTGACGGCAAATTTCGATGTCGCAAAATCGGCAGCTCTTGCCATGAGCCTGCTCGACTGGCGGGATTTTGGAACTTCCTATGCCAGCACTATGGCTGAAACCGCCAAAAGCCTGGCCGAAGCATTGGCCGACAATGGTCTGCCCGTGTTCAGAACTTCGAAAGGCTACACGGCTTCGCATCAGTTTGCGCTTGAGGCTGCCGCGTTCGGCGGAGGCCAGACTGCGTCCAGAAAACTGCGAGAGGCTGGCTTTCTGGCGTGCGGCATCGGCCTTCCCATCGCCCCAGTAGATGGCGACATGAACGGTTTGCGCTTTGGGACACCCGAACTTGTACGTTGGGGCATGGAGAAAAAAGACATGGCCCGTCTGGCGGATCTCATTGCCGAGGCCTTGCGCTCCAACGACCCAAAGGCGATGGCGGGCCGCGCCTCAGAATGGCGCAGGACTTTCGACAAACTGCATTACATCAACGCCTGAAATACTGGACTTGCCTGCGTCTTTCTCGGCTTCGGGCTCCGCCCCAGGCAAGTCACCGTCGGCCAAGAACCAGGCCTGTTACCAAGGGGAGCAGCAGGACCATTCCGGTAAACCGGGCGATCTGATGAGCCGCAACAAAGGCTGGGTCAAGGTCGAGCATGAAGGCCAGCATGGTCATGACTTCAAGCCCACCTGGAGCATAAGCAAGCAGAGCCTGTCCGAAGGGAATACCAACCAATTCGGACACAAGAAATGCCCCTAGAATGGACGTCAGAAACGCGGCGCTGAATGCTGCGAGAGACGCCCCAAGAACACTGACGAACTGCCTGAATGTCATTTCACCGAAGCGGCTGCCGATCATGGCACCCATCATGACGAAGCATGGCAAAACCACGAAATCTGGCAGAACAAGCGTCCATGCGCCGGAAGCATTCAATCCTGCGCTCATGAAAAAAGCGCCAGTCATCCAGCCACCAGGAACCCTGAGCTTGACGGCCAACATGCTGGCTGCAAGGCATAGCGGCAATCCTACAAGAATTTCGAGCAGACTTGATGTCGGCGCCAGACTACCCTCCCCATCCACGCCGCCACTGGAAGACACCACTGCAAACGGCAGGATCGCTACAAGAATGAACAGCCGCAGGGACTGGCTGGAGGCAATCCGAGGCAAATCGGCTCCTCTATCGGTTGCAAGCGCAATCACGTAAGATAGCGTTCCCGGGATAGCGCCAAAATAAGCCGTCTCCTTTGACCATTTTGCTCCGAAATGCAGCACTGCGTAGCCAGCAAAGGTCACGCCGACAACGACAGCAACCAGCATCAACATTGAGACAGGCCACTCGTCAATACGTTCGACGACGTCCGGACGCACGCCGGCTCCCATTGAAATGCCAATGACAATGAAAAGCGCATCGCGAATACGGTTTGGAAACAATACCGGGACGCCGGCCAGCGTAGAAACCGCGACAAAGACCATTGCACCGGAGAGCCAAGCCGCTGGCAATCCAAGCATATGAAATACCGCGCCGCCGAAACCTGCGATCAAGAGAGTGATTAGAAAGCGTCCAATGGCATGGTCAGGAAAGGTGATTTTCATTTGGAACCGTAAAATCTCAAAAGATTTCCGATTCTATAGAAGCTCAAGCGAGCTAAATCATTATTGATTGCATGGATCAATATGAACAATCTTGTTGATTTCACGATGTAACACCTGGCAACGCGGGAGGCACAGGTTTCAGGAAGGGCGAACCTTCAATTTGCTCCAATTCACAGGCTTTTCGAATGGCTGGCCTTTTCTCCAAAATTTCAAGCAGTCGCGTAAGATGCGGCGTGTTGTTTAGGCTCCAACGCCCGGAACTTCCATAGATCTGAGCCCAGCGCGCGCACGCCGCGAGATAGATGTCGAGGCATGACATATGTTGCCCCAAAAGAAAGGGCCCGCCGGTGGCATTCAGTTCATGGTCCAGATGCTCAAAACTGGTTGATATTCGTCTCATCAAGGTCTCACCGAATGGTCCCTGCTGTTCTTCGCCAGGCAGATATCTCTTTGGTTTGAAGAAGATTCGAAGGTCCGAATGCAGTGTGTTTGAAATGAAAAACAACCACTTCAGAAAGCAGCCCCTGTCAGGGGCATCATGATCAGGAGCGAGCGCCCGATGCCGGTCGCAAAGAAAGAGAATGATTGCGGCCGTTTCAAACAGAGGTGTCTTCTGACCAGGAGCTTCCAGCACGGGGATCAAACCCTGCGGATTGAGCTGACGATAGCCTGCCGATTTTTGCTGTGATGTGAGCCGGTCAACGGGAACATAATCATAAGCCTCCCCAAGCTCTTCAAGAACCATACGAACGACAAAATTTGCGCTGTCCGGCGACCCGTACAAACGATAGCGATCAAGTATGCTGTCTTGCGTCATTACTCGCTCAAACTCGCTCACGTGGATGCTCCAACTTTTTCCTGAATACCGTCTTGAGAAAGATCAAGGCACTCACCCGCAAATTCCGCGTAGATACGCCCATGATGAATGATCCGCTATCTTATGCTTTGCGCAATGTTCCCCGCTACACCAGTTATCCGACCGCACCACATTTTCATGAAGGTGTGACACCGAAGACCTATGCGGACTGGCTGAGCGCGATCAAGTCGAATGATACGCTCTCGCTGTACCTGCACGTGCCGTTTTGCCGGGAACTCTGTCACTATTGCGGCTGCCAGACAAAGGCGACACGCCAGGAAGCGCCGCTGAAAGCGTATGCAACGACACTTGGCCAGGAAATCAAACTGGTTGGCAGCCATTTGCGCGACGCGGGTCCGGTGAAACACATCCATTGGGGCGGCGGCACGCCAAGCCTGTTGCAGCGGCAAAGTTTTATCGAGCTGACCGGACTACTGCGGGCGCTATTTGATCTTTCACCGGATCTGGAACATGCGATCGAGCTTGACCCTCGTCTGGTGACGCCTGAACTTGCCGAAACCTTTGCCATGGTCGGCATCAACCGCGCGAGCCTTGGCGTTCAGGATTTCGACCTGAATGTCCAGAAGGCAATCGGCCGCGTTCAACCGTTTGACGTCGTGGCAAAGGCAGCCAGCGAACTGCGCGCCGTCGGCCTGACGGCACTCAACTTCGACCTCATGTACGGTTTGCCCGGACAGACACGGTCAACTATTCTCGACACAGTTGAGAAAACCGTTTCCCTCGCGCCCGGACGCATCGCCTTGTTTGGTTATGCGCATGTTCCCTGGATGCGCAAGCATCAACGCCTTATCGACGAAGCGACATTACCATCTGCTGCTGAACGTCTTGAGCTTGCGGATCTTGCTCGCGAAGAACTTCTGAAAGCCGGTTATGTCGCGATCGGTCTCGATCATTTTTCCCGTACTGATGACAGTATGGCAATTGCACTGGACGACGGTTCGCTGAAGCGGAATTTTCAGGGCTATACAACTGATCAGGGTGAAGAGCTGATCGGCATGGGCGCCTCCTCTATCGGTAAGGTTTCGAAGGGCTTTGCCCAAAATCACTCGGATGTCCGCAACTGGAAACGTTGTGTGGATGCTGGGGAACTGCCGATTGCCAAGGGATTGGCACTTTCGACCGACGACCGGATGCGCGGGCGGATCATTGAAGAACTGATGACCAACTACGCTTGTGACCTGTCGCCAGTTTGCAAGAATTATGGCTTGACCACACATGATCTTGCTGATGCTATTTCTGCACTGGAAGACCTTGTCACAGACGGTCTGGTTCAGCTTGAGCTTGGAGACAATGACAACGCCAGGGTTCAGGTCACGGAAGCCGGGCGGCCATATGTGCGCCTCGCAGCAGCAGCCTTCGACGCCTACCTGGCGGAAAGTCTGAACACTGGAAAAGCGCGCCACTCTGCTGCCGTATGACAAATTCTCGCGTCAACCACCGAGCGCTTCGGGTTTGGGTGAATTAATGAGGCGCCTGCATGCCAACGCTATTCACCTGCACCACCATTTTCTGTTGGATTTCATGAAAACGAAAAAGAGGCCGCGATCGTCTCGCAGCCTCTCTATTTTGCTTTGAATTTGGTCAAAACACTTTTGTTATCAATGGGGCGCTCGAAGGAGCTAGTGCATTCCGGTCATCTGACACAGGCCGCAAACACGATTGAGGTGTATCTTGTCGGCCTTGTCGACCCTGATCACACCTCTGCGCTTCAGGTCAGAGACGACCCGGCTGACGGTCTCGATGGTCAAACCGAGGTAATCAGCGATTTCCTGGCGCGTCATATGCAGTTTCAGATCGTAGCTGTCTTCACCGTCTTCGCGCGGCCCGGTACATACAACACCACCTCGGTTTGGCACCAGGTGCATGAGAAAACTCGCCACGCGTTCAATCGCAGATTTACGTCCAAGAAGAACCGCATGTTCGTGAAGAACACGCATCTGATTGGTCAGACATTTTGTGAGAGTGCGTTGCAGATCATCAGATCTTTCAACCTGCCTCAAGTCGATTTCGTGAACTTCTGAATCTGTCAGGGTCTCGGCGGTGCAATCGTATTCTTCGCCACCCGCGAGACCGAAAATATCGCCTGGGCGCAGCATTTCAACGACCTGGCGGCGCCCGTCCGGCAACAGCTTGTAGAGCATCACTGATCCAGAGACCAACTCATAAAGCCGTTTAACAGGATCACCTTCGAAGAAGATCACTGAATGCGTTTGGTGTCGGCTGCCCTTACCGCCAAATTCCGAAAAGGACGCCTTGCCTGGTGTACACAAGCGCGCGCCATTGTGACTTGCCGCCACACCTTGATCTACAGTGCCAACGTCCAGATATGCCATTTAACCCTCCTTCGTGCAGATATGCACGGCCTTCAAGAGCAAACTCAGCGGATGGAAACTGCCTTCACCTCGTCTCGTCCATGGTGCGGGCAGACCTGATACAACGCTGATGCCAAGTGCCCCGTCCGACACTTCGCTTGTTGCAGGGTGAACAGTAAAGTCAGGATTCTATTTGGGAAATTCGGTCGACTGCGTAAGAGGAACTACATATGAGATAAAGCGACGCAGGACTTTAGGCCAAGGCCGCAGCGAGCATATCGATCGAGAGCGGCTTTCTGAGTATCCGTAATTCTGGTAATTCCCTCAGTTGTCGCACCAGTTTGGTTCTGGACTTTCCGGATATGGCAATAAGACTGGGGGTTTCCTTCAGGTCTTTCAGCGTACGCACGACATCGGTGCCGCTCATGCCAGGCAAACCGAGGTCGACAATCACCCAATCGTTCCCGGAAACCTCTGCTTTATTGAAAAATGTTTCACCGTCAGGATATGTCACAGGTCGATGGTTCAGATCTTCAATTACCATCGCCAGTGCATCCGCGACTGCGGCGTCGTCTTCAACTATATGAACGACCACTTAGACATATCCTTAGGCTACTACGGCATCACCACCCCAAACGATGATTTTACGGCACAAACCCGGATACGAATGTACGCAAAAACACTTTGTCGTAGGACTACTTACGCCTAAAGACTTGTAGGTATTTTACCCTGCTGTCGGGTGACCAAGGACTATCCTGACCAGTTCGGCTGCGTTACGAGCCCCGAGCTTTTCCATAATGCGGGCCCGGTGAACCTCAACCGTTCGTGGACTGATTCCAAGCGTGCGGCCAGATTCCTTGTTTGAGGCACCGTCCGTGATCTCTTTCAGGACTTCCAATTCCCGGCGAGTCAGCAATTCTGCTCCTTGGAAGGAATAGGTCGTATCTTCTGCCGCACGATTTTTCATCGCGGCGATGCTCTCCTTTACACGCTCGATAACGGTCTCGGCAGAAAAGGGTTTTTCGATAAAATCAAACGCTCCATTGCGAATGGCCTCGACAGCCATTGGAATGTCACCTTGCCCGGAAATGATGAAAATCGGTGCAGGGTAATTTTCCGCATTCAAAGCCTTGAGAATTTCAATTCCTGAGCGCCCCGGCATATGAACATCCAGCATGACACAGGCCGGCACTGACTTGCTCGCGGATTTCACGAAAGTGTCGCCATCTGAAAAAGTTTCGACGACATATCCTTCCATGTTGAACAAGACAGAAAGGGCGTCGCGTACAGCAGGGTCGTCGTCAACGATGTAAATGGCTTCTGCGTCCACATTCATTGCTTTCTATTCCTCATTTGTATCTGCAACCGCGACGAATTCACAATTCGACAGTATCTTCTTCTGGTTCTCCGACCGGCAATGTCAAGATGAAAGAAGCTCCTCCACCAGGCCCATTTTCGAGTCGCAGGTCACCGCCATGATTTTGAGCTATCGAGCGCGAAATAGCCAATCCCAGACCAACACCCTTGTGTTTGGCACCTGTGAACGCCCTGAACAACCCATCAACAAGCGCGTCCGGCACGCCCGGTCCGTTGTCTTTGACGCGAAACTCCAAAAACCCATCGGCACGGCTCACTGACAAGATGACTCTCTTGACCACCTGATCCGCGACAGCTTCCCGCGCGTTGCGAAGAAGATTTATGAGGATTTGCCTGACTTGCACAGGATCAGCCTGTAGCGACGGCAATCCGTTTTCCAGGTCTGACTGAAGATAAGTCTCGTCCTCACTAATGCCGAGTTCAGCCATTTCCAGACAAGACTTCACAAGCTCAGAAACATCAATCGTCTCGCGCTGCGGCGCCTTTTTCTCAACAAGCTGCCGCATGCGCTGAATGATTTCACCAGCCCGTTCAGCCTCGCGTTCAGCCTTGCCTATGACATCGAGCAGCAGGGGATCAAGAGACCCATCAGCCTTTGCTTTTCGTGAGACCGATTGAAGATAAAGCAGTGCGGCGGTCAGTGGCTGATTGAGCTCATGAGCAATTGCCGCTCCCATTTCATCGAGCGCGCTGATACGGGTCATATGCAGGAGCTGAGCCTGGGTTTTGGCAAGACGATCTTCGATCTGCTTCCTTGCGCGTAGATCTCTTAAAATACCGATGAACTGACGGCCGCCCTGGGTACTTGCCTCACCGATTGACAGTTCTATCGGAAAGACTGTGCCATCCTTGTGCTTGGCCTTCACTTCCCGGCCGATGCCGATGATTTTCTTCTCGCCCGTATCAAGATAATTCTTCACGTAATGATCATGAGCACCGGCATATTCGCGCGGCATGATCCGGCTTACATTCTGGCCGAGAAGATCAGACGCTTCATATCCGAACAACCGCTCGCAGGCTTTGTTGAACGCAAGTACATTTCCCCGATCGTCAGTCACGATCATGCCGTCAACTGCCGTATCGAAGACGCTGGCAAGCCGTGCTTCTGTGACAGCCGCAATAGCGTCCTCGCGATCCAAAACACTGTCTTCGGCCATTCCCGCACCCAAATGAAATCCACTTCCATTTAAGCTTTAAGGGTAATCACTTAGACCAGCAACCCGTCAAGACAGCTAAATCTCTGGTAACCAAGCGCTAATTCGACGAACAGCTTCCTCCAAGTGATCTTTCCTTCTGGCATAACAAAGACGCACGTAGTTTTCACCGCCAGGTCCAAACGCAGTTCCCGGAGCCAACCCCACACCTGTCTGGCGAACAAGATCAAGCGCGAACTCGCGTGTGTCCGTGACACCATCAATTGAAAAGAAAAGATAAAAAGCGCCTTTTGGTGGCTGAACCTTCACCCGGTTCAGGCTTTGCAGACCATTGAGGACACACTCGCGGCCCTCACGCGCCCGGGTAACCTGCTTTGCAAGGAACGCCTTGCCTTCTGTCAAAGCTGCAACCGAAGCCCACTGGGAACTGGAAGGAACACCGGACGTTGAATATTGGATCAGATTTTCAAACACCTGCCCCAGCACAGCCGGCGCGGAAATCCAGCCGATGCGCCAGCCGGTCATCGCCCAGTTCTTCGACATCGAGTTGACAAAAATGACCTGGTCTTCTTCATCGCTAATATCATGGAACGATGGCGCTCTGCGGCCCTCGCCATAGTAGAAGAGCGCATAAATCTCGTCAGCGATAATCCAAAGGTTATGTTTACGGGCAAGGGCAAGAAATTCCTTGAGAACACTTTCCTCTGCGACCCATCCGGTTGGATTGCAAGGCGAATTCAAAAAGAGAGCCGTCGTATTCGGTGTAATTGCGGCTTCGATGTCCTCGACATGCAGTTCCCAGCCTGTATCCCTTTCGCGCATCGGCACACACACCGCGTGGGCACCATGAATTTCGACTGCGGCTGTAACATTCGGCCAGGCTGGTGTCGGCACAATGACTTCCTTGCCAGCACCGGAGACAGCCTGCACAGCCAGCTGGATCGCCTGCATGCCCGAGCCGGTCACGAAAAATCGCTCAGGGGCAAAGGCTTTGCCATAAAGCTCGCCGTGATAGGAAGCCAGAGCTTCGCGCAGTTGCGGTATGCCACGCTGGTAGGTGTAAAATGTCTCACCGCGGTCCATTGAGTCTTTTGCAGCCCTGCAGATGAAGTCCGGCGTCGGCAAATCGCCTTCGCCCGCCCACAACGGGATCAGGTCTTCGCGTCCCCACCCGGCATTGAACACTTCGACGATCCCGCTTTCCGGCGCATTTCTAGCTTCAGGGCTTAGTCGATTGATCAGGCTGGTCACTTGGCATATCCCTCTTCACGGCTTTGGCCCACCTTACTTGATTTATTGCGCGATGATTTATGAAAGGATTTGAAGCCAACTTCACAATCAGTGATCAATCGGGCACATCGCCCGAAGCACAAAACGCCGATAGATCTTGTCTTGTTCGCAAGGCGAATGGACATAGCGGGTCAGCTGTGATCCGATCCTGAAAAGCAACGGAACAGGTTTCTACCGACAGGGCTATGATCATGCCTCGGATGATACGCACCGGAGCTAGAACCGTTTGGGAGGACGGTAAACCAAACAATGATGCACGGATGGCTCGTGATACTGGCCGCAACGGCCTACATCTTGTTTTTGTTTGCGATTGCAAGCTATGGCGACCGCATGCCGCGACAGTACTCGTCGCGCGCTGGTGGGCGCCCAATTATTTATGCGCTCTCCCTGTCTGTCTATTGTACTTCGTGGACGTTCTTTGGCTCCGTCGGTTACGCCAGTCGAAGCGGTGCTGAATTCCTGGCGATCTACATCGGGCCCCTGCTGGTTTTTGCGCTTGGTTATCCGCTTCTGCGACGCATTATTCAGATCTCCAAAGCCGAGAGCATCACGTCAATCGCGGATTTCATTGGTGCGCGATACGGTAAAAGCCAGTCAGTTGCGGCCCTTGCGACGTTGATTGCCGTTATTGGAATCATTCCCTACATCGCCCTTCAGCTCAAGGCTGTTTCGCTGTCCATCACGACGATGGTCGGTCCGCTCATTACACCCGGCGACGTTTTTACCCCGGTGTTTGACGACATCACGCTGCTTATTGCATTAGGCATGGCTATTTTCAGCTGGGCGTTCGGAACCCGCCACATTGATGCGACCGAACACCAGGAAGGCCTGATGCTCGCGATTGCGGCAGAGGCCGTTGTCAAATTGATCGCTTTCCTGGCAATCGGCATATGGGTCACCTACGCCCTGTTCGATGGCCCCTTCGATCTTGTCCGGGCAATATCGGAAGCACCGGAAGTTGCTGAAATCTTCGAACGACCCATCGATGTCAGCAACCTGGTCGTCCTGACCATGTTGTCGGCATTCGCCATTTTGCTTCTACCGCGTCAATTCCACGTCACCGTGACAGAGAATAACTCCGACGCTGAGCTTCGTCGCGCCACATGGATGTTTCCGGTCTACCTGGTTCTGATCAATCTGTTTGTTATTCCCATCGCGGCTGCCGGATTGCTGCGCTTCGGGCAGGACATCAACCCGGATACATTCGTCCTGGCACTGCCAATTGATGCCGGGCAACACTGGTTGGCGCTGTTTGTGTTTATTGGCGGCCTTTCTGCCGCAACAGCCATGGTAATCGTCGCAACTGTTGCCCTTGCAATCATGATTTCCAATGACATCGTGGTGCCGCTGCTGTTGCGCAGGCGCAGCGAGGCTGAAGTCGTCAATACGAGCGGGCGCGACATGAGCCGCCAGCTTCTGACGATCCGCCGTTTTGCGATCTTTGGAATCCTGCTGCTTGCCTATGCGTACTACCGCGCTGCCGGAGATACAGCTGCGCTTGTCTCAATTGGTCTGCTGTCGTTCGCTGCGATTGCACAATTCGCACCGGCGTTCGTGGGTGCTTTGATCTGGCGACGCGCAACGGCATTAGGCGCCATGGGAGGCCTGTGCGGCGGCTTTCTCCTGTGGGGCTACACGCTTCTGTTGCCGACGTTTGCCCAGTCGGGTCTCGTATCAGTTGGTATCCTTGAAACCGGGCCATTCGGCATCGAATTTCTGAACCCCCAGTCCCTGCTTGGGCTGGAAATGGATCCTTTCATCCACGGCACTCTCTGGAGCCTGCTCATCAACATTGTGCTTTTCGTCGGGTTTTCTTTCTTGCGCAAACCGCTCCCAGCGGAAACCCTGCAGGCGAATGTCTTTGTTCCCGCCGAATTTACGCAATCCCCGAGCCTGCGCTACTGGCGAACCGAGGTTACGTCCGGCGACCTGCAATCAACCGTGGCACGCTACCTTGGTGAAGAGCGAACCGAGCGGTCCTTCCAAAGATTTGCGAGCGAGCGCGCTATATCGCTTGATCCAAACACACAGGCTGATGCAAATCTCCTGCGATTTTCTGAACAGCTCCTGGCGAGTGCAATTGGCGCAGCCTCATCCCGCCTCGTGCTGACGTTGATGATGAAACGGCACGATCCGTCGACAAAGGGAGCTGTGAAGCTCCTTGATGATGCTTCGATTGCCATCCAGTACAACCGCGATCTCCTGCAAACCGCACTCAATCAGGTCCGGCAGGGAATCGGCGTATTTGACCGCGACCTGAGACTGATCTGCTGGAACCGGCAGTTCCGTGACCTGCTCGGTCTCCCCGCAGATTATGGACAGGTCGGCACTACGCTGGACGCCATTTTGCGCTTCAATGCCGAACGTGGTGAACATGGCCCGGGTGCTGTTGAAACAATCGTCGCAGACCGCATCGAAAAACTTGTTCTTATTCAAGAGACCTTTCAGGAACGTCTGAGATCAACCGGCACCGTTTTTGAGGTTCGCATCAGTCCAATGCCTGACGGTGGCATCGTCACCACTTACACGGATATCACTGAAAGGGTCATGGCAGAAGAAGCACTTGCCCGTGCCAATGAGACCCTGGAGCGCCGTGTCCGCGAAAGAACCGAAGAACTTACCCACGTCAACGAGCGGCTCGTTGAAGCAACCCACGCTGCCGAAGAGGCAAATATTGGCAAGACCCGATTTCTGGCTGCTGCCGGGCACGACATTCTGCAACCATTGAATGCTGCGCGGTTATACGCGTCCGTTCTGGTCGACAAGCTCAAGGAAGGTCATGAGGGAGACCTTGTTCGAAATGTCGAACTGGCGCTGGAATCCGTAGAGGACATCTTGGGTGCGGTGCTCGATATTTCCAGGTTGGACACCGGTGCCTTGAAGCCCGAACCAACAGTATTCAGGCTGGACGAACTTCTACGTGGTCTGGCGTTGGATTTTCAGCCCGTCGCCGAGGAAAAGGGACTTGACCTCAGAATCGTGTCAACCTCGCTCTCGGTACGAACAGATCGCAGGCTATTGCGACGACTGCTTCAGAATCTCGTTTCCAATGCTCTGAAATATACACAGAAGGGGCGCGTTCTTGTTGGATGCCGCAGATCTGACAATCGCGTCATCGTCGAGATTCATGACACGGGCATGGGTATTCCACAAAGCAAACAAAAGGTAATTTTCCAGGAGTTTCACCGACTGGATGACGGCATGCGGGTTGCAAAAGGCCTAGGTCTTGGCCTTTCCATTGTTGAACGGATCAGCCATGTCCTCAATCATCCGGTTAAACTGCGATCAAAGATGAGCCAGGGCTCCTGTTTTACCGTTGAGCTGCCGCGCTCTGCAGCTATGCCTGATCTCAAGCCGCTTCAACATCCGCCAGCTTCGGTGGGGCATCTCGATGGTCTCTGCGTGCTGGCCATTGACAACGAGCCCGACATTTTGAGCGGTATGCGCCACTTGCTCTCCAACTGGAATTGCGATGTCTTCACAGCTGCCGATGAAGTTGAGGCAGCCTCCTTGCTGAACAAGGCTGGCCAAACGCCGGACGTCATTCTCGCTGACTATCACCTGGATAACGGCACTGGAATTGAAGCGATTGTCAAATTGAGGTGGAAGTTTGGAAGCCAGATCCCGGCAATCCTAATAACAGCAGATCGAAGCCGGGCAGTGCGCACTGAAGCCAGCGATAAGGAAATCACGTTCTTCAACAAGCCGATCAAACCGGCGGCCTTGCGGGCACATCTAACGCGCTGCCAAACGGGGCAAGCTGCTGAGTAAGCTGAACCCGTTCACGCGGTCGTCAGTTCTTAGGAGTTCTGGAAACACGCCCAATCAGCTACTGCAAAGTCTTTGCGAAACCTGATCTACCGATTGCGCGCGCCCCCAGCACCTAAACCTCCTCGGATTCCGTCTCTTCACCGCCAATCTGCCATTGGCCTGCTTCAATTTTCGAAGCAGCGATAACTGCCTGAGTGCGACTTTCCACGCCGAGTTTCTGCAAAATTGCAGATACGTGCGCCTTTACAGTCGCCTCCGACACGGACAGTTCATAGGCGATCTGCTTGTTCAACAAGCCTTCCGACAACATCATCAGAACACGCACTTGCTGAGGTGTCAGGGTTGCAAGTCTTTGAACAAGGTCTCCGCTGCCATCATCGGCAGCAAGGTCGACGTCGGGCGGCGTCCACATGTTGCCGGACATAACCTCACCGAGGGCTTCGCGGATCACGTCAATACCGTGTGACTTGGGAATAAATCCGGAGGCTCCAAATTCAATTGCACGCCTGATCGCCTGCGGGTCTTCGTTGGCCGAAACAACAACCACCGGCACACCTGAATATTGAGCGCGTAGGTACATGAGACCGGAAAATCCCCGCATTCCGGGCATGGACAGGTCCAGTAAAATCAGATCGACGTCGCCATCCTGCTCCAGACGCGTTGTCACGTCTTCAAGCGCGCCGGCTTCCACAATAGTGGCCTCTGGGTATTGCGTTTCCAGTGTTTGACGCAAAGCACCCCGAAACAGGGGATGGTCATCTGCTATGATGAACTTAAATGAAGTCGCCGACACGTTGTTATTCCTCCCTCAACGGCCTTGATCCCGCCTCACGACCAGCTTTACCAAGCGCCGAAGCCTCCCGTTGCGCTTCAAAGCCATATTTGTCGGGCACCGAGCTCTGTGTTGCGGACTATCGTCGTCTATGTTTGCCTCAAGGATCGCGCTCAAGTCAAACGATGCTTTGGACCAAGAAGGATAGGCAAGGTCGACCAAAGCAGCAGCCCCTCAATATTTCACGATACAGACGTTATCCGCCAAGCTATTAATAAATCAAGGGGACGTACATTCCCGATAACACAACCAAAAGAGTAACTAAATCCAATTACACTGACTTTCGCTCGACTTTCTGCGGCTCTTGGTCGAATTAGTTAAATTTTCCACAGACTACATTTCTTATTGATAATTAATCGAAAGACAGTAACAAATGAACTTGTATGATATTTTGAGATAATTCAATCAGTTCTGGGCACGCGAAACTATAAAATGACACTTCAAGCGACTCTGTTTTCCTTTGTGAACCGCTGGGAATGCGATGAGAACGACCATCTCAACGTACAGTTTTACTTTAGCCGTTTTGAGGAAGCAGATCGCCAGTTCCGGCTGTTGTCCAGTCTGAGCGAAACATTGGTCGGGGCGCGCCGCGTGCGTCATGTCCGATATCACAAGGAGTTGCGCACAGGAGACCTTGTTACCGTTCAATCGAGCATTGCTTTTGACGGTCCTCACATGCTGACTGTCGTTCATGAGATGCGTGAAAGTAGCACAGGTACGCTCGCTGCGACCGCACTTGACGGCTACGAGCCGAACGTAAATTCAGCCAAAACCCTTCGACAAAGGTTCAAGGATTTTCAATCGCCTATGATCGCGGAAGCGGCACCCAAAGGAATACAGACCGGGCCTTCAAGTTTGAAAGCTTCGCTTTCCGGATTGCAGGCGAATGGTGCCGGGATCTGTTTTCGCGGCACAGTCCTGCCGCGCGATATTGCGACGGATGGCAAGGCAGATGACCGTTATGCTTTGTCTTGCTGCACTGATGCTGTTGCCCATGTCTGGCAAAGAACCCCAATGACACATGCTTATCTGACAGAAAATGGATATGGCCGTGTCGCGGTCGAAATGAAGCTGACCTGGGCAACACCTTTGAAAAGCGGTGACACCGTCGCCGTGGCGACGGGTTTCACGGCCGTGACCTCCAAAACATTTTCCATGCGCCATCACCTGTTCGAAAGCCGAACAAACAGGCTTGCCGCAACTCTGGATGTCGTTGCGCTAACAATGGATCTGACATCAAGGAAGGCCGTCGCTCTTCCCGAAGACGCCCATCAAGTCATCAGCAAGATGCTGATCGACTAAGGAGAAGCGTAGCAGGCGCACCTCAGTTGCTGCTGTTGTCGCCGTCAAAGTCCTTCTGGAGGTCACGCACCATGCCGAAAAACCGTCGCATGGCGCTTTCGGTGAACGTCAGAACCTTTTCCAGCTCTTCTTCGTCCTTATTACTCAGCTTGGGACTATCTTTTTCCGGAGTCTCGTCTGCTTCTGGCTGAACTTCGGACGTTTCAGGAGACTGCATTTCCTCGTTGCCGGTATCGCCGGATTCAATTTCTTCCAAACGAGCCGTGAGCCGGTCGACTTCTTCTGCAAGTTCGTTGATCTCCGCGAGATAAGCGTCTTCTGCCAAAGGAACCGGACTGCAGCGCCAGGAACTGTTCTGTTCCTGACAAACGGACACCGTCCCGTTTTGCCGATCCACTCTCAGTATGTCGCCATCAACGGCTACCAGTGAATACCGGTCGGGTTGACCATCGGTGACGATATCCACCAAATCGGGATCAACGCCATCCTGGGCAGCGACAGAAACCGTCAAGAGAAGAACTGCCGCCACACTGGTGAACAATAAAGAAGACAGGTCTTTGCCGATCGTCATGATGCATCTCCAATTGATGTCCAATGCGTGTTCAGGCAGGACCCAAGCGTCCGAACCTACAAATCGCACGAGTTCACATCGAATTCTATCCTGATCGATGCCACGATTCCGTGGCCAAAGCACGACTAAATGCCGTTTAATCAAAATCTACTTCGGGATTGATCAATTAGGTATCCCTTGATCCTGGCAACATTGCTTCAAGTGTCTCAAGTCGGCCTGCTTCCGCTGGAAGCTTTTCTGTTCGTAATCTCGAAATTCGGGGAGCGCGCATCGCGACACCAGACTTGTGCCGCCCTGATCGGTTCAGACCTTCAAATGCCACTTCCAGCACCAGGCCCTTGTCTGCAGCATGCACAACCTCTCTGACAGGCCCAAATCGGTTGATCGTATTGTCACGCACAAAACGATCAATTTCACGGAACTCTTCGTCGCTCAAGTCAAATTCAGCCTTGCCCACTGGCACCAGTTCGCGCTCCATTTCCGTGTATTTCCAGACACCAAAGGTGTAATGGGAATAGATCGAGGACCGTTTGCCATGACCTCGTTGCGCGTACATCAGAACCGCATCAATTAGATACGGGTCCCTTTTCCATTTAAACCATTGCCCCTTCGGGCGTCCGGCAAGATAGGGTGCCTCCCAACGTTTCAGCATCACCCCTTCGACTGCATCTGCATCATGCTCTTCCAGAAGCGAGCGGGGGTTCGAACGTGCATTTCCCATTGCATTCCAGCTATCCGTGCTCAGCATGGGCGACAAATCGATCCGCGTTTCCTGCAGCAATGCAATGAAATTCTCCAACCTCTTTCGGCGTTCGCAAAATGGAAGGTTCCGAAGATCTTCTCCAGCAAGAGAAAGTAGATCATAAGCACGAATACCCGCAGGGTATTCCTTGAGGAGTTTTGGCCCAGCCTTTTTTCGGTTCAATCGTTTTTGTAAATCAGAAAATGGCCGCACCTGCCCTTCTGAGATAATCAGGAGTTCACCGTCGATGCAGGCATCAAAGTCCAGCAATTCAACAATATCTGGAAAGGCTTCGGAGATGTCCTCACCCGCTCTGCTGTATAGCCGTCTGACGGGTTCTCCGTTTTGGGTCCATCCAGCTGAGGCCTGAACACCGAGGCCGTCCCACTTCCATTCAACTGCAAAATCAGAAATGGAAAGCAGACCGCAGTCTCTCTCCTCGTTCAGTGAATTCGCCAGCATTACGGGACGAAACAAGGCTGGATCATCGATAACAGGTGCACCGGTTCTGCCTTCAAGCCAATCGAACAAGGCGACATAAGGCGGTTTCAGCCCGTGCCATACCTCGTCGATCTGAGACAACTCAATATTGCCAAGACGTGCCAGCGCTGTTTTAACCAGTTGTGCTGAGATACCTGTCTGCAGATTGCCAGTCACCAGCTTCAACAGAACCCATCGACCTGTTTCATCCAATTCGTCCAGCCAAGCGCTCAGCAATCCTGGAACGTCCGTTTTTCCAGCACCGACAAGCTGCTCCACAAACCCTGTCAATGTGAGCACAGCCTGCGGCTGGTCCTGCTTATTATTCTCAGTTTTCGGCCACATCAGCGCGATCGTTTCCGGCAGATACCCCACAAAGTCATACGACAAGGCAAATAATTTTGGATCGACACGTTCGCTGATCAGGGTTCTCAAAAGCGCGGGTTTCGCGGGATTGAATTTCAGTTCGCCCGTCAGCGCAGCAAGAGCATATCCGCGCTCTGGATCCGACGTTTCCCGAAAATACCGTACCAGCAGCGTCTCCTTGGCGAGACGCCTTGGCTCGAATGACAGCCTGTCGATCAACTGTGCGAATGCATACATGAGGCAAGAAAACCGTGAAAACTGCTTTGAAACAAGTCTTTCTCAATGCCTGTTTGATTTTCACGAACAGCAAAAAACCACCCAATTTTGGCGGGAGTGGACGTGATCAGGTTTTCCCTGTATAAGCCGCGCCCATCCAGTGGCTGATAATGTGACAGCCCGATCCGGTAGACTGCTGAATGGCATGCAGATGATCCGGAGCAGTTGAAAGATACCAATGACTGATTTGACGTCCTTCGCCCCGGCCCTCTCGGCCGCGCTGGCGAAAAAAGGCTATGACAGCCTCACTCCCGTTCAAGAAAGCGTTTTGAACGCCACCCCACCGGAAGCTGATCTTCTGGTATCCGCACAAACTGGCTCCGGTAAAACAGTCGCCTTCGGCCTGGCACTTGCACCGACATTGCTTGGTGATCAGGAGCATTTGGGAAAACCGGGTGCCCCGATAGCACTTGCGATTGCACCGACCCGCGAACTCGCTCTTCAGGTGAAGGAAGAACTCACTTGGCTTTACAGAGAAGCCAAAGCGGTCACAGCCTCTTGTGTTGGCGGTATGGATCCACGAACCGAACGGCGCAACCTCGATCGCGGTGTTCATATTGTCGTTGGTACACCTGGTCGATTGCGTGATCATATTGAACGCGGCGCGCTGGATTTGTCCGAGATCAAAGCCGTTGTGCTCGATGAAGCTGATGAAATGCTCGACATGGGCTTCCGCGAAGATCTGGAATTCATTCTCGATGCTGCGCCAGAAACCCGTCGCACGCTGATGTTTTCCGCAACTGTTCCGCGCCAGATTGCGGAGCTTGCCAAGCGCTTTCAAAAAGACGCTGTTCGCTTGTCAACGATCAACGCCAAGGAACAGCATGTCGATATCGATTACATTGCCCATCCAGTAGCCCCGAACGAGCGTGAAAACGGTCTCATCAATGTGCTGCGCCTGCACGACTCTGAAAAAGCCATCGTTTTCTGCTCCACGCGTGAAGCTGTAAGCCGTCTGACATCCCGCCTCGCCAACCGCGGTTTTTCGATTGTTTCGCTTTCTGGAGAACTCAGTCAGGAACAGCGGTCGAACGCTTTGGCCGCCATAAAGGATGGTCGCGCAAGGGTGTGCGTTGCTACCGATGTGGCTGCCCGCGGCATCGATTTGCCGAACCTTGATCTGGTGATCCACGCGGATCTGCCGACCGGAAAATCTGCCTTGCTACACCGTTCCGGTCGAACCGGACGTGCTGGTCGCAAAGGTACTTGCGTCTTGATGGTGCCTTTTCCGCGCCGCCGCCAGGCGGAACGGGTTCTGAATTTTGCAGGCATCAAAGCCACCTGGAAGGGTGCGCCGACTGCAGATGATATCCGGGCCATGGACAAGGAGCGGTTGCTGAACGATCCGGTCCTGTCTGCCGAACTGGAGGACGAAGAACGCGCTATTGCTGTGGAGCTCCTGGCCCTGCACAGCGCGGAGCAATTGGCTGCTGCATTTGTAAAACTTCGCCAGTCGCGCCTCCCTGCACCCGAAGATGTCTCGGACCTCAATGAATCATCCCTGAAGGGGCGTGATGCGGGTGCACGCGGCGGACGCAGCGCGGAGATCACCGGCAAATTTGAAGACGGCATCTGGTTCTCGCTTTCTCTTGGTCACCGTCAACGGGCGGAACCACGGTGGATCCTGCCGATGATCTGCCGCGCAGGCCATGTCACCAAAAAAGAAGTTGGTGCAATCAAGATCTTTCAGAACCAGCTCTATTTCGAGATTGCCGGAAGCCACGGTGAGCGCTTTGCCGATGTGATCAAACGAGATGGCTCAGGTGAAGAAAACGTCACCATTACGCTGCTTGATGCGCGCGGCGGCAAAATTCCAAGCCCACCAAAAGAGACCTTCCAGCGGCGGGAACGAAACAGCGGTCCCAGACGTGACCGCAAAAGAGAAGATGCGCCGGACTATGAAAACCTTGGCCGCGAAGACACGTTGAAACCCAATCGTCCAAAGCGCGGACCGAAACGGGATTTTGATGGACCTCGAGGCAAGAAACATCGGCGTTCCGACAATGACGAAGGCAACGCATCAAATCACCCGGCCTATGAACCTCTTGATGTGAAAAAACTGGCTCAGGATCTTGATGGAGGAGCCGACAAGCGTTCCCGGCCTGACAGAGACCACAAGTCTGAAGACGGCGATAAGCGCAAAAAGCCGAGAACCAGGTCAGCAGCGAAAGCTGCTCCGAGAAAGAAGGCAACCAAGAAGAACAAGCCTTCGCGGTCCGAGCGAAAAGCGGCTAAGACCAAAAACTGAGAAAGGGCCGGTGGAAATTCCACCGGCTCTTTTCATTTTGAAGGTTAAACGTCAGAAGGAATAGAAAATTCCGATACCTGCTTCGAACTGATCGGGAGAGCCTTCCTGTTTCACGATCGGGCTGTTTGCTGCGTCGCCCAACAGTCTTGAATACTCCGCGCGACCAACAATTCCCCATCGCTCGGTGATACTATAGCTCGCGGTGGCACCAATCCCGACGTCCTTGACACCGCCTGATGCGGTATAGGAAGCAAGCCCGGAACGTGCAGCTCCAGCTGTCGCGACACCAAAGTAGGTGTTCATGTAACCATCGCTTGCAAGACCCACCGAAGCATCGAGACCGAGACGCAACCGCTCTGTAGCCGCGATCGAATAGGACGCCCCGAAAGAACCGCTGACGCCATCATGCACACCGGACAGATCTGCCATCAAATCCGCCGAAATTTCAAGAACATCGGATTGCGCCAACAAGGCATTGAACTGGTAGGCCACAAAGCCACCGGCTTCAAAGGCGCCGTCAATCTTGTCCAGACGATCAACAACCTTGTTTGTGGTTCCGTCCCGGCCCAGGTCATAACCAATTGAAGGTCCGAATTGAAACGCAGCATCAGGCCGAATGTTCAAGGTTGCCTGCGGCCCCTCAATCTCCAGACCCAAGCCAAAAGCTGTCAAGTTGGCATAAAAATGAGGTGTTGCTGCATATTCCGAAGCCCCCTCATAGTCGGGCTCGACACCACCTCCAAGAACAACAAAGCCATGCAGCCCACCCACTGGTTCATCGTCCTGATCTCCCAGGTCCGCTGACCAGGCTGGCGCCACCGCGCAACCCGACAAAGCCAGCGGAAACCCGGCTGCGAGAAGAAAACCCCTCCAATTACGCAATTCAATACCTCCGTCCAATCATTGGCCGCTGATGGAGACTGTCCGTTGGTTACGGAACGCGTCGCGGCGGATGGACTTTGCGCGCTGGTAGCACTTTCAAAAACTCGCATTTGCATCGAAGAATTCTGGGTTCTCAACTTTCTCCTAAAAATCATTTATCTCGTTGTTTTTATTTAAAAATTTAACATGTATATGTTCCAAACTCGCTGAACACCTCAATCAGCAACTCGCATTCCGGTCACAATTTTGACCAATCTCTCCCCCGTATAAGTACCAATGAATTGAAAGAAGGAATTTCAGGTGCCCGTGCAATTGGAACCCGGACAAAGACGTCATCCAAAGCAGTTGCGATCCCGCTTGATGGTGGAAACCATTCTGGAGGCAGCACGGCAGTTGTTTGCAGAAAACGGCTTTGAAACCACGACGACCAATCAGATTGCGGATCGTGCCGGCGTCGGCATTGGTTCGCTCTATCAGTATTTTCCAAACAAGGATTCACTCATTCTGGAAGTTCAAAAGACCCACCATGATGAAGTCCTGACAGTAATAAAATCAGCCATGGAAAGAACTCAAACCCTGCCAATCCGTGAGGCCATCAGGACGATTGCAGGTGCCAATCTGGACGTTCACCTGAGCACGCCACAATTGCACGCAGCATTTGAAGAATGGATCCCTACCCAGACAAAACTGGTGGATCGCGAGGGTTTTCATAGGGAAATGGCGAGTACGGTCTCAAGCTACCTGGACAGCAGACCGGAAGTTCGGGCTGGAGAGGACGTGAAGCCTGCTGTTTTTGTCATCATGCACATGGTGAAATCGATCATGCACGCAGCAGTACAGGATGGTAAGGCGGTGGAAAATCGTGATCAGATCCTGGACCACCTTGCTGACGGAATTCTTGGATGCCTGCAACCGGTATCGACAAGCTTCTGTTCAACGCAGTGACCTTCAAAGTGCTTCAATGACGATGGGTCACTCCGAACGGATTATCCGGAGCATCCTTTATGGCCACTATTTCTATGCACCGCGTCTTAGAAACTGACGTTACTCATTATAGATACCAGCGATAACCCAGTGGTCACCATCCTGAATGAGCTGGTAATGGCATGTGAATTCGAAAACGGCTTCCCCGTCGGAGGTTTCCTGTGACCAATCCAGCGTTACCAGGGCAGCCGATCCGCTGACATGGCTTGAAGCAACGTGAAAGTCCGAGTGCGTAACCTCTTCCTTTCCCAGCGCCTTTAACAAGGCCTCTATGTTTTCAACCAGCTCTTCTTCGTCGTTGAAAACATGTCCTTTTTCATGCTGCCAGATGACTGCCGGTAGCGCGAAACAATCGCAAATCCGGTCGGCATCATAGTCGTTAAATCCCGCCTGATAGTCGTCGAACAGCTGTGCGATGGCAGTTTCGGCTTCATCACCGCTGTCGGCATCGGCTTCATTCGCCTGACCACTACCCGTGCCCGAAGTTTCCCCGTCACCCGACATGACTGCCTCCTTCAACGATCAGGATCAGCACCCGTTTGGCCTCGTCGTCATCCCTATCGTGTCACGCTTCATCATATTGAACAGACGTGGGTTTCGTCTATAACCACTGCAGAGAATTCACTGATGTTATGGGCGAAGGTCAAACGACATTAACTCCGCCACACCTGCACCAGCGAACCGGCAAATTTCCGCACCGTCTCCGTTCCAATCATCATCCAGAAAAACGCATCAACATGGGAAGGATTTCAGGTGCCGCAGGCCGACCTTTATTTCACCTCGGATCAAACACTGGACGCAGCAGGCCTCCTCTCGAATATTGAAGAAACAATCCGCAAGTTCGATGACACCTCGGGTCTCTGCAAGGGACGGGCGCACAGGGCGATGGACTACCACCACAGTCACATCCTGCTGCGTCTATCCATGTTGCCAAAGGACCACAGAGACGATGCCTTTGCGAATGAACTGGGGCAAAAACTTGCTGGTCTCCTGCAGAGCGCGGCAAAGGTGCCATGCGCTATCAACGTTCAAGTCCGTTTTGATCTGGTCCACTACACGGCTGTTCGCGTCGAAAAGCAATAAGGCCAGCTATGGCGTAAGGAGTCAGACGGCTGCTTCTTCGCCATTTTCACGGCCGATCATATTGAGTGGACGGGCGTTTCTTCCGTTGATTTCGCACCAGTGCACAAGAGCTTCTTCAGCTCCATGGGTTACCCAGATCTGCTCTGCTCCGGTCTCCACGATGGTGCGACAGAGGTCGTCCCAGTCAGCATGGTCGGAAAGGATAAGGGGAAGTTCAGCGCTTCTTTGACGGGCGCGTGCCCTCACCCGCAACCAGCCGGATGCCATTGCACAGACCGGGTCGTCAAAACGGGTTGCCCAACTGGCGTTCAATTGTCCGGGCGGGCATATGATGATTTCGCCCTTGAGTTCTTTCCCACGTTCACCAACCGGCTCCAGTTCGCCCAGTTCAATTCCCTGACTCTGGTAATAGGCGGTCAGTTTTTCCAATGCGCCATGCAGGTAGACTGTTTTGCTGTAGCCTGCGGCGCGCAGCTCGCCGATCACTCTTTGTGCTTTTCCTAGCGCATAGGCACCGACAAGATGTACCTGTCCGGAAAAGAGCTCCAACGAATCCAATAGCTTATTTATTTCCTGGCGGGCTGGAGGATGCCGAAAGACCGGCAAACCAAATGTGGCTTCCGTAATGAACGTGTCACAAGTTACCAGCTCAAAAGGCGCACAGGTTGGGTCTTCCTGACGCTTGTAGTCGCCCGAAACAACCGTGCGCCCTTCCTTGGCGCTCAAGAGCACCTGCGCTGACCCGAGAACATGTCCGGCAGGGTGAAGTGATACTTCGACACCTCCAACTTTCAGTACCTCGCCGTAGTGAACAGCCTGGGCTTGTTCGCAGAAATTGGCACCGTAGCGGATTTTCATGATGTCCAGCGTTTGCTGCGTTGCCAGCACCGCACCATGCCCGGCGCGCGCATGATCGGCATGTCCATGCGTGACAATTGCCTTTTCAACCGACCGGACCGGATCGATATAGGCGCCAGCGTCAGCGCAAAATAAACCTTCTGGCGCAAGAGATAGAAGTTCGGACATCAATTATCTGTTCGCCTAAATTTCTTGCCACACAGGTCATCTTGACGGAATGCCTGATGACAACAGTGCTCCAAAGTGATGGCTCTTCAAAGAGGTTGTTCGAATCCTGTGCGTATTAAACCTAGAAACACCCCCAAAGAACACATCAGGAACATTTTACCAGACTGCCCTCGCCTTTTCAAAATTCCTATCCTAAAACAGGTCAATGGACGCGCCGCTTCTTCCCAACCGATTCCAAAGCTGGTTTGCCTCTCGTGGCTGGGCCCCGAGGCCGCATCAGCTGCAATTGATCGACCACCTGGCGCAGGGTCATTCCACACTTCTGATCGCTCCGACCGGCGCGGGTAAAACGCTCGCGGGGTTCTTGCCCAGCCTCGTGGAACTGGAAGCACGCGGCAAGCGCAAGCCGGGACAAGCGGGCGGCGGCATACACACGCTCTACATTTCGCCTCTTAAGGCTCTGGCGGTCGACATCGCCAGGAACCTGGAAGCGCCAGTCTCGGAAATGGACCTCAACGTTCGGCTTGAAACCCGCACCGGCGACACGCCCTCGCACAAAAGGCAGCGGCAGAAACTGAACCCGCCCGATATCCTTCTGACGACACCTGAGCAGATTGCGCTCCTCCTGTCCGATCCTGCCTCCGCGCGGCTATTCTCATCTCTCAAAACAGTCATTTTGGATGAGTTGCACGCCCTGGTAACCTCCAAGCGTGGAGACTTGCTGGCCTTGGGCCTTGCAAGGCTGCGACGCCTTGCGCCAGACCTCAGAACAATCGGCCTGTCCGCGACCGTGGCTGAGCCAGAAGACCTGCGCGCCTATCTGGTCGATCAACCGAACCCTGAAGGCAGAGCATTCTCACACGCCGTTGAGGTATCCGGAGGAGCGCAGCCGGATATTGCAATCCTCGATTCCGAAGAAAGGCTGCCCTGGTCCGGGCACTCTTCCCGCTATGCTGTCGGAGACATGTACAGCCTGATTAAGGCGCATAATGTTTCATTGCTTTTTGTGAACACCCGTAGTCAGGCGGAGATGGTGTTTCAGGAACTTTGGCGCATCAACGACGAGACCTTGCCAATCGCTCTTCATCACGGCTCTCTCGATGTGGGGCAACGACGCAAGGTGGAAGCGGCGATGGTCTCAGGCGCCTTGCGTGCAGTTGTCGCAACATCTTCTCTCGACATGGGCATCGACTGGGGAGACATCGACCTCGTCATCAACATTGGCGCGCCAAAAGGGGCCAGTCGGCTGGCACAGCGGATCGGCCGGGCCAACCACCGAATGGATGAACCTTCCAAGGCTGTATTGATCCCAGCGAACAGGTTTGAAGTCCTGGAGTGCCAGGCAGCACTGGTGGCTTCCAAGCGAGGCGACCAGGACACGCCACCATTGCGCCAGGGCGCACTCGACGTGCTGGCGCAGCACCTCCTGGGGCTCGCATGCGCTGAACCACTCGATGCGCTTGCCACTTTCGAGGAAGTTCGTTCTTCAGAAACCTACAGGCACCTTGACTGGGAAACCTTTGAGCGGGTTCTCGATTTTGTCGCGACTGGCGGTTATGCGCTGAAGAGCTACGATCAATACGCCAAGCTGCGCAAGGGAGAGGATGGGCTCTGGCGGATCTCAAACCCAAAGGTCGCCCAGCAATACCGGCTGAATGTTGGCACGATTGTCGAAGCGCCGATGCTGAAGGTTCGCCTTGTGCGCTCCAAGGCGGACGGGCGCAGGACGCCGGTAGGACGTGGGGGCCGCCTTTTGGGTGAGATCGAGGAGTATTTCATCGAACAACTGGCACCAGGAGACACGTTTCTGTTCGGTGGTGAGGTGCTGCGGTTCGAAGCGATCCGCGAAAGTGAAGCCTATGTGTCCCGTGCCAAGACCGACAATCCGATGATCCCGTCGTATATGGGCGGCAAGTTTCCACTCTCCACCTACCTGGCAGAAGGCGTGCGCAGCATGCTGGCCACGCCGTCCAGCTGGAAACACCTGCCGGACCAGGTGAGCGACTGGCTCAGAATCCAGCAGGACAAATCCTTGCTGCCTTCCAAGGATGGCCTGCTGGTGGAAACCTTCCCGCGCTCCAACAAACACTACATGGTGTGTTATCCCTTCGAGGGACGTCTGGCGCATCAGACCCTTGGCATGTTGCTGACCAAGCGGCTGGAGCGACTCGGCGCGCGTCCCATGGGTTTCGTGGCCAATGACTACGCCCTATCAGTCTGGGGCCTTGGCGACCTGTCACTGCAGTTTTCTTCCGGACGCATTTCACTCGATGAATTGTTCGAACAGGATATCCTGGGTGACGATCTAGACGCCTGGCTGGCGGAGTCCAGCCTCATGAAACGCACCTTCCGTAATTGCGCCGTAATTGCCGGGCTCATTGAGCGCCGTCATCCCGGTCTGGAAAAAACCGGACGGCAAGTCACCGTTTCATCCGACTTGATTTATGATGTCCTGCGCGCACATGAACCCGATCACATCCTTCTCAAGGCAACTTGGAATGATGCCGCTGAAGGACTTCTGGATATCTCTCGAATTGGAGAACTTCTTGCCCGAATTCGCGGACGAATCACCCATACTGAGCTTCCGCACGTTTCACCGCTCGCGGTTCCCATCTTGTTGGAAATAGGCAAGGAAGCCATTTACGGCGAGGCAATGGATTCATTGCTGGAAGAGGCGGCTGAAGAATTGGTTCTGGAGGCTTTGAAATGAATGCACTCACGTCGCACCTGCGCAAATACTCTGTTGCGCCAGTGTGTCATGACATTCAGATCAACGGCCAACTGGTCGGATTGCACGACAGCGGTGTGTTGTGGTGGCCGGATGAATCAACACTTATCGTGGCGGATCTTCATCTGGAAAAAGGCTCCAGTTTTGCCCGCCGCGGTGTGTTGCTTCCGCCTTATGATACAGGTGCGACGCTGGAAAAGCTCGCCGGCGTTATGGACGCCTTTGATCCTGCCCGTGTGATCTGCCTCGGCGACAGTTTCCATGATACCGGTGGGTCCGACAGGTTGCCTGCCACATACCGCGCCATGCTGACGACCTTGCAACTCGGTCGGGAATGGATCTGGGTCACAGGGAACCATGATCCGATTGCACCTGTTCGACTGTGCGGAGAAACAGTGGACGAAATCACGCTTGGACCTCTTTCCTTCCGTCATGAGCCGATTGAAAAGATCGGATTTGAGGAAACGGCAGGCGAGATCTGCGGACATTTGCACCCGGCTGCGCGCATAAGACGCTTTGGCCGCTCGATCCGCCGGGCGTGTTTTGCCACGGATGGCACACGCCTTGTGCTCCCTGCCTTTGGTGCCCTCACCGGCGGTCTCAATGTGACGGATGAAGCCTACAGCCTCATCTTCCGTCGCCGCAAGTTCTCGGTTTTCATGCTCGGCAATGATCGGTTGTTTCCGTTTACGGCTAGCCGTTTGGTCGGAGACTGACGCGCAGCACCAACGCTTGTTTAATCTCCCAAGATTAGATATGCGAACGTCCTGATGGCTGATCAATCCCACTCTCATGAACTGAATTCCAACCGTTTCACGTCTCCTGTTCTGACGGAACTGGCACGCGCAGTTAATACTTTTGCGCGAAAAGACGGGATCACCCCTTCGCCGCTTACGAGTGTCTGGGCGTTGAAAATGTCCGAAAGCCTGCCCTATCACAGGGGGCTAAATGCAGGGCTTTCAGTGGCCGTCGCTGTCTCAGGCAAGAAGATCGTCAGTCTTGGCGAGACAGAGGTGATCAACGACTGCGGGCACCTGATCGCGATGCATGGGGAAACGGCTTATGACGCAGTGGTTGAGGCCTCACCAGCAGAACCTTATGTCGCTCTGAAACTGCAATTTCCACCGGACTTGTTGGCTTCTTCGCTGATCAAGCTTGCTGAGACCGGTTCCGAAGCCCTGTCCGCAAACTCAAGCGCTATCATTTTTTGTGGGCCGCTAGACGATACCCTCGCAAGCCCGCTACTGCGATTGCTGGAAAGTTTCAGGGATCCAGCTGATGCGCATGTGATAGCACCCCTGTGTCTGCAGGAGATCTGTTACCGCCTCTTGCGGTCCGATGCCTTCTCGGTGCTAAGAGCGTCCATAACAGACGCTGATACAAAGCTGGTCAGAGCGGCACAATTCATTGAAACGCATGCCAATCGGGAAATCACCGTTGCCGAAGTCGCCTCGGAAATAGCCATGAGCCCGTCGCATTTCGCGCACAGGTTCACTGCCCTTTACGGCCAGTCTCCAATGCAATTCCGCAAGCAGGTAAGGTTGGAGAGTGCGCTACAGCATCTTCTAAAAGAGAAAACAACAATAGCAGGCGCAGCGGAATTTGCAGGATATGCCAATCCGTCACAGTTCACACGGGACTTCAAAAACGCTTTCGGACTTGCACCGCGCCAGTATGCCGATGCGATAAGATCATCTGAAACCTCGACATCTCCAGTTTGAGGTTTAGCAGGATCAGTCAATCTTTCGGCAGGATCTGATCTATCGTAGGCAATACCCATTTTCTATTTCCCTGCTCTGTAAACACGCAGACCCAAGGAAAAACCATGTCCATTAATGTTGTCGTTCAATTCAACGCCTTGCCAGCCACTAGAGAAGCCTTCGAGAGCATCATGCGCTCAGTCGTAAAAGACCTGCCGGGCGTAGTCGGCTGCCAGGGTGTTCAGGTGCTTCAAAATTCGGAAGACACATGTCGTTTCACACTTGTTGAGGCCTGGGACAGCAAGGAAATCCACCAGTCTCACATAGACGGTCTGATCGCGGACGGAACATGGGCTGCTATTGCTGAACACCTGAAAGACGATCCTGTGTCCGGCTATTTTCAAAACGTCTAGGAGTTGGGAGGATCGGTAGTTTCTTCAAGCGGGTCCTCCCTCACCTTCACCCAGGCAATCACAAGTTCATAGAATACCGCCAGCACGACGGGACCCAGGAACAAGCCGATCAGCCCGTAGGCAATCGTGCCGCCAAGGACACCAATCAGGATGACCAGCATCGGGACATCCAGCCCACGTGACATGAGGATGGGTTTCAGAACATTGTCGACCAGCATCACGGGCACCATTAGCGCGGTAAACAGGATCGCTGGCAATATCTCCCAGGAACTCCACGCCCAGATGATGGTTGGTAAGATAACAAGCGCAGGGCCAATCTGGATAATGCAGAGGATCAGGGCAAGGAAGGTCAACACACCAGCCAGCGGCACGGAAAAGGCCATCAGGATTATTCCGGTCAGCAGCCCCTGAATGATGGCAACGCCAATCACGCCGCGCGACACGTTGCGGATTGTTGCGCCTGACAGGTCGACAAATTCAGTCCCGCGCGGTGCAATAATGCGATCCGCGAAACGCTTTACGCCATGTGCGAGTTTGGGGCCGGGAACGAACAGAAACCCTGACAGGATAATTGAGACCACGAAGAACAGAACGCTGCCACTCAAGGAGGCCAGTGCCGAAAGGATATGACTGCCGGCGGGAACCAGCATCGGGCCGATTTTGGTGAAGAACAACTCCAGGCTACGGGTGGCAAGTTGCCAAAGCTCTGCGATTTTTTCGCCGACCAACGGCAGACTTGCCAGTTTCTCCGGCAAAGGCGGCAGTTTCAAAACACCGTCAGCAATGTTTTCAAACCATCCCTGGAGCGTTTCGACGAGGCTGACCACGAGTACAGCAACCGGGCCAACAACAATAGCCAGACAAACAAGTGTAATCACAACCGCCGACAGAACCTTGCGCCCTCCGAGCTTCTCAGCCAGCCAGTTGTAAGCAGGATATAACGCTACGGTGAGTATCACGGCCCAAAGCAGGAAAAGAAAAAACGGCGCGACAAGCTGCAAAGCGAGAAATGCGAACAATCCCAGGACACCAAGCCGAATGGCGATGTCTATCACCCTGGCATCAACGGTGGGCTCAGAAGTGCTTGCAATTTTTTTGGAAGCTTCGGGAGAAGATTGATCGGCCATGCTGCCTCTGCCGTGTCGATTTGGGTAATGAACGCGCTGGAAGCATAACGGCAGGTCGCTGAAATTCCAGTGGAAATTGTGGCTCGCGCCCACGAACATCCACGGTGGTCATCCGCGATCAATTCGGTGTGGACTGCCGGGCGGGCCTCAGTCTTTTCTGAAGATGATGCTGGCCATCCAGCCTGTAAAGATCGCAAGGGCGACGGCCAAAAATCCGTAGAGCAGCGAATAGTTCTGCGCGAGTTCGAAAGTAATCTGCTCAAACCCGATCTTGGCAACTGCAAGGGTTTCCTCCGTCTGGGAAACAAGTTTGCCCTGATTGAACAGAAAGCTCTTTACCTTGTAGTCGCCCACCGGAATGTTGGCCGGCAATGGAATGTTCGTGCGGAACATGGTTTCAGTTAAAAATTCTATCGACGTTTGCTGTTCAGCATAAAGCCCGGCTTCTTCCCGCAAGCGAACAAAAGCCCTGCGGAAATCGTCGCGGTCAGACAGGGCAACATTGGAAACACCGGAAACCGCCAGGTTCAAATGGTTCAGACCAATGCCGAGATCGTCCAGCACATTCCTGTCCGCGATATCTCCAATATTGGACGTGCTTGCTACCGCGTAAAACGAAGGAACGCCTTGAAAACGTTCTGCCTCGCGGTTCACCCAGACACCCAGGAACCGACCTTTGCGGCGGGTGGTGATATCCTGTGGCGGGCCTTCGACGACAATTGCAAGTTCAAATCCGTCAGGGGCGTTCGGCTGCCGTGCTATGTGACTTGCCTGTCCGAAAACTACTATTTCCGTGCCGGTAAAATTCGACTGGATCGAAACCACATTTGCCGACAGCGCAGTGACCAGATCACGCGCATTCTGAGCGTTACCTGCGCTAGAGGCCGCAAACAGGAACACTCCAAGGAACGCAAGAAGCCGGATCATGAGCCAGCTCCTTTGCGGATTGCGATGGAATAAAAATCGTCGGGTATTAGGAGCAGGTCGACAGCAAACCGCATGCCCACACCAAGCACTAGAAGGGCCAGCAAAAGACGCAGTTGATCCCCGCGCAACTTCTGTCCCATACGGGCTCCAAATTGCGCACCGATGACGCCGCCGATCATCAGTGTCATTGCCAGAACTATGTCGACTGTCTTTGTTCCTATGGAATGGAATATCGTTGCAGCGGCCATTGTAAAAAGGATCTGGAACAGGCTGGTTCCAATCACGATACTGGTCGGGACCCGGAGCAGATAGATCAGGGCAGGCACCATCATGAAGCCGCCACCGATGCCCAGGACTGTCCCCAGGAAGCCTATGATTGTTCCAAGACCGACGACGGGAATGACGCTTACATAGAGTTTCGACCGCCGGAAGCGGACTTTCAAAGGCAAACCATGGATCCAGTTGTGCTGTCCGGGTCGGCGCGCTGACGGTGCCGTTCCGGCCTTTCGGCGACGGATAGCACGCACGGATTCAAACAGCATAAGCCCGCCAATCGCTCCCAGAAATGTCACGTAGGAGAGCGATATCACAAGGTCCAGCTGCCCGACCGATTGCAGAATGTCAAAGAGGATCACACCAACCAGAGACCCGAAGACACCGCCTGCCAGCAGTATCGTCGCCAGTTTGAAATCGATGGCTTTTCGGCGCCAATAGCTGACAACTGCGGAGGCAGAAGAGGCCACTACCTGCGTCGTAACTGTCGCGACGGAAACCGCTGGAGGGATCCCGGAAAAAATGAGCAGGGGCGTCAAAAGGAAGCCGCCACCGATGCCGAACAGGCCTGAAAGAAAGCCCACAGCACCGCCCATAGCAAATATCACAAAGATATTGACCGGAATTTCGGCTATGGGCAGGTATAATTGCACAGGATCACGCCGGGAAAGGTTGCAGATAAGACTGCGTAAATAACTATAGTCAAATGGTTAAAGACCCGTGCTGGCCGGTGTGTCAACCAGCCAGCGGGCCTGATTCGGTCACTTGTTGAAATATTTGGTTAGATTGCCTGGCTTTTCAGCTCTTCAATCAGCTTACCATCCACTGATCCGGTTTCCGGCAACCCAAGGCTACGCTGGAAGGCGCGGATCGCGCTACGGGTTCGCGGACCCATCTGACCGTCCGGTGTGCCGGTTTCAAAGCCAAGATAGTTCAGCTTGTCCTGCGCTTCGCGGATCATTGCCGAGTTGTCGACGGCCTTGATGGATGCCGTTGATGTGGGAACGGATGCGCTATCGGCCCAGCCCTGCTCCATCGTGACCTTGTTCGCCTCGGCATTCGGTGTCTTGAGCTTGAAGCTCTCAACAGCCAACCGGGAATTTGCGAGTGTTTCCTGGTCCATCATGTTCGCAACATCGTCACGGCGCTTGGCTGCTTCCGGGTCACCCTGGTCGGCTGCAATTGCAAACCACTTGTAGCTGGCGACAAGGTCCTTATCGACACCGATACCACCTGCATAAAGAATACCCAGGTTGAACAGGCTGTCCTTTACCCCGTAGTTCGCTGCAGCTTCAAACCATTTCGCTGCCGCTGCATAGTCAGGCTGGTCTCCGCCACCTTCAGCAAACAGAACCGCGAGATTGTGCATGGCCTTGGCATTGCCAGCTTCAGCTGCCTTGCCATACCAGGCCTTCGCCTTCGGCAGATCCTTTTCAACGCCCCGGCCTTTTTCATAGAGGCTGGCGAGACGGTACTGGGCAGGGGCGAGGCCTTTGTCGGCAGCTTTCTGGTACCAGACTGCGGCTTTTGCCAAATCCGCGGCAACACCGTTGCCTTCGGTAAATTTCACACCGATCAGGAATTCAGCTGCCGGATTGCCGCTTGCTGCAGCGCTGCGGAGCGCCATCGGCCCCACACCTTCGGGTGGAAGGTTGGCGATCAGTGCTGAGGGAGCACTTTCTGCGCCCGGTTTTATGGTTTCAGAAGGCTGAAAACCAGTCGCTGTTTCCGGGTCCTGTGCGCCGAAGCTGCCGGCAACACCAGATGGTGGCGCGAATGCAAGTTCGGCTTCTGGCGCCAGCGTCGCGGTTGCCGATGTGGCTGGCATTGTATCGGACACTGCCGTGGGTGAAGCTTGCGGTGCGGATACCGGTGCAACAGGAACCTGTGGCACTTGTGGTGCCTTGACATCAACGGCAACCTGGCCGGCAGTCGGCGGAGCGGCGACAGTCTCGGTCGCTACAGGATCAGGAACGGTCTCTGAACCAGGCACCACCTTCGGGTCAGATGCGGCCGGTACCGGCGCAACTGAGGCACTGGTGTTATCTGGTGCAGGCAGTACTTCTGCTGTTTCCACCGTGTCCTGAGAATTTGCGGCAACCTGATCTCCCTCAGGAGAACCTGTCGCAAGACGGTAGACCTGAAGAGTGCCGATCATTAGTGCAACGGCAACGGCAGCGTAAATAATGGCCCTGCGGCGTCCACCTGAAGCCTGTGTGACTTCGGGTGCCGGACGATCTCCGGGCAACACTGTTGCGTCTTCCTCTTCGAAGGCCATATCAGCAGCATCTTCAGAGGTCAGCTCCAAATCGTCAGTCGGCTCAATCCGCTCTTCGGAGATTACCGGCTCTTTCGACTTGTCCCGCTTCAATACGTTGCGCAGCCAGCCAACGCGTTCCTTGCCGCGTACCTCGTCAGCTGTTCCAGGTGCAGCATCGACCTTTTTAGTTTTTTCAATTTGTGCAGCTTCCGCAGTAGCGGCCTGGGCCGCCCGGCGCGCGGCCGCTATGAAGTCAGCCTTGCGGTCTCTTGCACGATCTTCAACACTTCCGGCCTCAACACCGCCTTGCGTGTTTTGTTTCACACTTGGTTCTTTGGAAACTTGTGGCTTCGTGAACACAGGTGCTGGTTCTTCAACCGCAACCGCTGAGATGCTAGCAGCAGGGGCAGAGCCAGGTGTTTCGATTTTTTCCAGATTGTCGAGACGTTCGGTCAGCGATCCCAGAACGGATTTTACACCGTCGAATGTATTACGTGTCCGTTCGTCGCTTCCTTCAGCTGCATCCAGTAGCTGTTTGAGATCTCCCTGAAGGGCCGAAATGGATTCGTCATACTGAGAGTCTTTTGGTGCAGGCGAGCCTGCGACCGCTTGTTGTGCTGCTTCCTTGGCGATCCCGGCAACATCTGATCTCGTCTGTTCCAGTCCTCTTTCAAACCGTTCGAATATGGGAGAGAACTGCTCAACTGTCAGAGCTTTGGTAGACGTACTTTCAATTTGTTCTGCAAGAGCTGCAACCTTGGCGCCAAGGTCTTCAAAGCGACCATCGTCGGTTACATCAGCACCTTCGGAGACAACCTGCGCCAAATCAGAGATACGTTGCTCAAGAGCCTTGGTTGAAACAGGTTCAGCAACGCTTGCCCGCATTGAGCCGATTTCCTGGCGCAACTTGTCCAGATCGGATGTGGTGACTGTATCCTTGGGCTGATCGAGACGATCGCTCAGGTCATTCAGGCGGTCATGCAACTGGGTGAGAAACTTGTTATCGGGCGCATTGCCCGCTTTCATGGCAGCTGCGTCAAGGACAGGAACCGGACGCGAGGTCTTTTTTTCGATCGCATCGATCTTGCCGGAGATCTTCTCCAGACGCTTTTCCAGCCCCTCAAAGGCACCAGCATCGGCTGCTGGCAATGGAGGCTTCTGTTCCATGCGTTCCAGGCGATCAACGATATCGTTGAGGCGCTGGTCGACCTGGCTAAGATGTTCCGTTTCCACCGGACTGGCGCGATCATCGGACATCATGCCGACAATGTCTTCGAGCCGGCCCTGAAGGCGGTTGATTGTTTCGGGCTCCGGCATGCGCTCTTCCATGGCGGACAAGCGCGTGTTGAGACCGCGCTGTTCGCGCGCAAGCACTTCAATATCGTCCAACCGGCTGGACACAAATTTCATCCGGTCGTCGATACCGTCAACGAGAGCCTTGATGTCGATCTGTTCGACGAAGCCGCGCACTTCCTTGATTTCAGCACGCAGCGGTTCGATTTCCTCATGGCCCTTGCGCTGTAGCAATTCCTCCATGCGCTCGGCGATGCTTGAGACGCGCTCTTCAAGCACTATCATGTGCTCGGAGCGCGGAAGCGCAGCGAATGCGTCCTCAATCTCGTTCAACCTGACAGTCACACCACGAAGAACGCGTGGATCAACTGAAGCACGTGAGAGCTCATCCAAGCGCTGAAGAATATGAGCGTAGCCATGTTCCAGCGTCTGAAGCGAACCTTCTACATTTGTGCGGCCAACCATGGTCTTGAGGTCTGCAACTTCCTTCCGGATATCCTTGGAAAGCTGATCGTTTTTCTTGTCGACGCGCAGACGCTCGACCATATCGGCCAAACGGCGCAGTTCAGTATTCTGTCGACCTACCGTGTCGCTGGTGCCGCGTGACAAGCCGCCCAGGGCATCTTTCAGCGAACCTATTTCCTCGCGAACATGGTTTAGTGCTTTTTCCTGAGGAGCCCTCAGGGCATCGATACGACGGCCAAGGTCCTTGTAGATATGCATGGAGGCGTCACGCCGTGCCCGCTGGCCGCGTTCACGATAATGATCCGGCTGCTGACCATAGCCACGGTCGTGACCATAAGCATCTTCCTGCACATCGTCGTAATATGCATCATCACTGTCATGATAGTCAGCGTTACTATCAAGACTATCTATGGCGTAGCCGCCTGGCTGCCTGCGGGAATTTCGATTTTCACGATAGGTTTCACGACTACCCAGACCCTGCACCTGTTCATCCAGGCGATGCAAAGCACCCATGATTTCGTCGACTTCACCATCGCGATCATCGCGCATGTGGCTTCGGCGTTGCGGTTCACCGCGAACAGAGCGATTTACGTTGCTCGCTCTCTGGGGTCTGGCTCCACCGCGTTCGGAAAGCAATCTGTCCAGTTCGTCAGCAACGGCATTCAGGTCTTCGTCGGGCTCGTCCGCCAATCGTGGGTCATAGCCGCTTCCCAGCGCTGTCGCTGTGCGTGTGAGCCGTTCAATGCGATGGCGCGCATGTTCGCGACGCGGAGCGTCGTAATAGTCGTCGCCTTCGTACACATCACGACCTCGGCGTCCTGCCTCAGTTTTCTTCCAAGCCGGCATATCTTGACCCTGGGCTTACGGTCTTCGAGACCGCAGATGGAGCTGCCTGTACCTCATGATCCAACAAAGATGGAAAAGGCGCAGCGTTTTATGAGACTTTGTCGACTTAGGGTAAACAGGGCGTTAATTGGTCTTGCTAATTGCAAAAACTGGCCGATTTCACGGGGGAATTCCCCAAATCCTGGTCTGTAGTCCGGCGAATCGGTAAATCGCTATTAACGGAATTTCAAACACAAGCCGCCCGCCACTGGACCTTGACGCAAACGTAAGCTAAATAGAGACGAAGAAGTCGGCTGCGTGCTGTGTACCAGGTCGTATCCGCTGGAAATTTGTAGAACACAAAATTTTCAGCACCGGTTTCAAAGAACCGCAACACATCAACAATACGCCGGATAACGGCTATAGACTGAGAATGAACAGCTATGAGCGAAGCCCTCTCAATCCTCAATGAAGACGATCTCGTCGATGTTGTCTCTGCAAGGGATGACAGCACCAAGAAGACCCAATTCACGATCGGCGACCTTGCCAAGGAGTTCAGTTGCACTCTGCGGACGCTGAGGTTCTATGAAGACAAGGGCCTGATTAATCCGAAACGGGATGGTCTGAACCGGGTTTACAGCCGCCGTGACCGCGCACGACTAAAATTGGTCCTGATGGGCAAACGGGTTGGATTCTCGCTTTCAGAAATCCGCGACATGCTCGACCTTTACGATCTACGTGATGGTCAGGTTACTCAGCTCCGCGTTGCCCTCTCCAAGTTCAACGAACAGATTTCGGTTCTTGAAGACCAGCGCAAGGACATTGAACAGGCAATTGAGGAACTCTCCCGCACGGTTGAGATTGTTTCCGGAATGCTGAAGCACAAGGAAACCGAAGAAGGCTGACCTTTCTTAATAGTTCCCATGCATAAACCGCCGGTTTCCAAAACCGGCGGTTTCGTTTTGTCTACGGCTTCAAATTCGATGTCACCCAAGAAACTTGCGGCCTGCCGGAACCTGCTGAAATTCCCATTTTTTGCGCATCAACTCACGGTTTCGTGCCACACTTCCTTCAAAAGCATTTCCAAAAGCGCGTTTTGGGCGTAATTTTTTGTCATCCCTTCCCTAGGGACACCACTTGCCGGACGAATCTAAGACGCGTATACAACGCATGAACTGACGTTTACGGAAACGTAAGGTCAAGATTAAAACGGCAGTTTTTGGGAGGATTTCCATGCCGAGCTATACCGCTCCCGTCGATGAAACGCTTTTTCTACTGAAAGACGTTCTAGGGTACGAGCGCTACACCAACCTGCCTGGTTTTTCAGACGCTCCTCTGGATCTGGTGGAAGCGATTCTGCGCGAAGGCGGGAAGTTCGCAGAAGAAATCCTGCAACCGCTGAACCAGACCGGCGACCAGGAAGGTTGCACACGAAGCGACGATGGCACGGTTACCACGCCAGATGGTTTTTCAGAGGCCTATAGAGCGTTCTGCGAAAATGGCTGGGGCACGCTTTCTGCCGACCCTGATTACGGCGGCCAGGGCCTGCCACATACGCTGGCAACGATCTTCAATGAATTCGCTTCTTCAGCCAATATGGCCTTTTCCATGTATCCAGGCCTGACCGCCGGCGCAGTGGCGGCACTCACGCTGCACGGAACTGACGATCAGAAGCAGAAATTCCTGCCGAACATGATCGCAGGCACATGGACCGGCACGATGAACCTGACAGAGCCACACTGTGGCACGGATCTCGGTCTTATCCGCACAAAGGCAACACCACAGGCAGATGGTTCTTACAAGATCTCCGGGACCAAGATTTTCATTTCTGCCGGCGAACACGACCTGTCGGAGAACATCGTCCACCTGGTCCTGGCCCGTATCGAGGGTGCACCAGAAGGCACCAAAGGTATTTCGCTTTTCGTCGTGCCCCGAAACCAGATCGACGAGGATGGTACGGTCGGCGCGAAAAACGGCGTTAGCTGCGGCTCCATCGAACACAAGATGGGTATCCACGCGAACGCAACTTGCGTGATGAATTTCGATGATGCGACCGGCTGGCTGATTGGTGAGGAAAACAAAGGCCTCAGGGCCATGTTCACGATGATGAACGAGGCGCGCCTCGGAGTCGCTGTGCAGGGTCTTTCCCAATCTGAAGTCGCCTATCAGAATGCGGTCACATACGCCAAGGACCGTCTTCAAGGCAGGTCACTGACCGGACCGAAGAATCCGGACAAACCCGCGGACCCGATCATCGTACATCCCGATGTCCGTCGCACACTCATGTCGATCCGGTCCTTCAACGAAGCCGCGCGTGCACTTATTATCTGGACAGCGATGCATGGCGACGTCTCCCACCGTTCAGACGATGAAACCACAAGAAAATATTCCGATGACATGATGGGACTGATGACACCGGTTCTAAAAGGCGTCCTGACAGACACTGGTTTTGCCAATGCGGTCAACGCGCAGCAAATGTATGGCGGTCATGGGTATATCGGCGAATGGGGCATGGAACAGTTTGTGCGCGATGCCCGTATCGCAATGATTTACGAAGGCGCCAACGGCATTCAGGCGCTTGACCTTGTTGGTCGCAAACTGCCTGCTGACGGCGGACGTGCGATCATGAGTTTCTTCAACGAGGTCAACACCTTCCTGAAGGAAAACAAAGAGAACGAAGACCTTGCAGCGTTCACAGATCCGCTGAAAAAAGCCATGGACGACCTTCAGGCTGCCACCATGTGGTTCATGAACAATGCGATGAAAAACCCGGACAATGCCGGTGCCGGGTCGGTCGATTACATGCACCTATTCGGCCTTGCTGCGCTGGGCTACATGTGGACTAAAATTGCCATGACAGCCAAGGAACAGTTGGCTGATGGCGCAGGTGAAAAAGCCGCCTGGCTGGAAAACAAACTGGCCTTTGGCACGTTTTTCATGGAGCGAACACTTCCGGAAACCGCCGCCCATCTGGCCCGAATTTCTTCTGGCTCCGACGTCATGATGTCTGTTGACGCAGAAGCGTTCTGATCCCGCCCGGCCCGGCGCCTGTCGGGACGGAATACCACCCGCGCAATTTTGATCTTGCCGGTATAGTCTCGCACCAGATTTGATTTGCCAGGGAGATTTTCAAGATATGGCTGAATACGTTCTTCACTGCATGGCCCAGTCCGGCCACTCATATAAAGTGGCGTTGATGCTGGAGCTTTGCGGCGCTGACTGGGAGCCGCGCTGGGTGGACTTTTTCAATGGGGAAACACGTACGGAAGAGTTTCGCAGCACATTGAACGAAATGGGCGAAGTCCCGGTTCTGGAATATGATGGCAAGACCCTGACCCAGTCAGCGGTCATCATGGATTACCTGTTCGAAAAATTCGGCAAATACGGTTGGGATACATCTGACGAACGGCGTGAAGTACTGCGCTGGACCATCTTCGACAACCAGAAGGTCTCCGGTCTGATCGGCCCGCTTCGGTTCATGCGAACGCTTGCCAAAACCGGTGAGAACGATGTCACCAAATTCCTGCATGGCCGTTCAATAAGCGCACTTAGCATCTTGAACAAGCACTTCGAGAAGAACGATTTTGCCATCGGCGGCAAACCGACAACGGCAGATCTTTCGCTCTGCAGTTACCTCTATTACGACGGGGAACTCGGTATAGACCTTACGCCTTACCCTCATGTGATCTCCTGGTTGGAGCGGATCAAATCCCTGCCCGGCTGGAAACACCCTTATGACCTCATGCCCGGCCATCCGATGCCGGACGCTAAATGAGGACGTCCTGATTTAAAGGAGGATCTGATGCCAGAAGCCTATATTTACGATCACGTGCGGACCCCGCGTGGCCGCGGGAAGAAGGACGGCTCGTTGCACGAGGTGCCCTCTGTCCGTCTCGCAGCAACGGCACTGGAAGCCATTCGCGAACGTAACAACCTCGATACAGCCAAAGTGGACGATGTCGTGCTTGGCTGCGTAGACCCGGTCGGGGAAGCTGGTGGTGATATCGCCCGTGCGGCAGTGTTTGCAGCTGATTATGACACCTCGGTTCCCGGCATGCAGATCAACCGCTTTTGTGCTTCAGGTCTTGACGCCGTCAACATGGCATCCGCACAAGTCATGTCTGGCCAGCATAAGCTAGTGATTGCAGGTGGTGTCGAGAGCATGAGCCGGGTCGGCATCGGTGCATCAGGTGGTGCATGGCCGATCGAACCGCAGGTCGCCATTCCCTCCTATTTCATGCCGCAAGGGGTTTCGGCAGATCTGATCGCAACCAAATACGGATTCTCGCGGGATGACTGCGACGCCTATGCCGTGGAAAGCCAGAAACGGGCTGGCAAGTCCTGGAAAGAAGGCAGGTTTTCAAAATCCGTGGTGCCGGTCAGAGACCTCAACGGCATCACCATTTTGGATCGTGATGAGCACATGCGACCTGAAACCGACATGCAGTCGCTCGCTTCCCTCAATCCCTCCTTTGAGATGATGGGCAGCATGGGCGGGTTCAGTGCTGTCGGGATTCAGGCTCATCCGGAAATCGAAACTGTCAAACACGTACACCATGCGGGTAATTCCTCTGGCATTGTCGACGGCGCCGCTGCGGTTCTCATCGGCTCAAGTACGGCTGGGCGCTCTTCCGGTCTCAAGCCACGAGCCAGGATCAAGGCTTTTGCAAACATCGGTTCCGACCCTGCACTGATGCTCACCGGTCCAGTGGACGTCACTGAAAAGCTGATGAAAAACGCAAAAATGGAAATGAAGGACATTGATCTCATCGAGATCAACGAAGCCTTTGCATCTGTCGTATTGCGCTACCAGCAGGCTTTCGATCTGGACTCAGAGACGGTCAACGTCAATGGCGGGGCAATTGCGATGGGCCATCCGCTAGGCGCGACCGGCGCGATGATCCTGGGAACAGTTCTCGATGAACTGGAACGGCGCGATCTCAATACAGCACTGGTCACGCTCTGCATTGGTGCCGGCATGGGTACAGCAACAATCATCGAGCGGGTTTGATTCATGATCAACAACATAGACAGGGAATTCGCCAAGATTACGGACTACTGGTCGCCGCGCGTGGTTGCCGACGTCAACAATCAAAGCGTCAAACTTGCCAAATTGAAGGGTGAATTCGTCTGGCACGATCATGAAGACGAAGACGAATTGTTCTTCATCGTCAAAGGCAGCTTGACCATTCGCTACCGTGACCGGGACGATGTGGTCTTGAACGCTGGGGACATGCACGTTGTGCAGAAAGGCGTTGAACACAATCCGCTCGCGAAAGACGAATGCTGGGTAATGCTGTTTGAACCCGCAGAGACGAAACACACTGGCGACGTGGTCGTGGAAGGCACAAAGTCGGCAGCGCAGCAGCGCGCCCATTTGCAGCCCTCCTCCTCCCACTCCACCGGCGCCTGATCCGAGGAGATTTTCAAATGAACTACAAGAATTTCACCATCGAAACAGATGAAGACGGTTTCGCCCTGATCACCTGGGACATGCCAGAAAAATCAATGAATGTCATTGATCTGACTGTCATGGACGAACTCGACGCGATCATCGAGAAAGTTGCCGGTGACGCGGCAATCAAAGGGGCTGTCATAACGTCCGGCAAGGCGGCGTTTTCCGGTGGTGCTGATTTGACAATGCTGGAAGGTCTTCTGAAGGACTTTCACATCAAGCGCGGAAATGACACGGAAGCTGCCGCAAAATCGCTTTTCGAAGGTTCGCGGAGATTGTCGATGGTCTATCGCAAGCTGGAGACCTGCGGCAAACCGTTTGTAGCAGCTGTTGCCGGCACCTGCATGGGCGGCGGTACGGAGCTGGCGCTCGCCTGTCATGGACGCATCGTTGACGAAGGCCTGAAAATGGGTCTTCCGGAGGTCAAGGTCGGGCTGTTCCCAGGCGCTGGCGGAACCCAGCGTGTCATGCGCATGGCTGACGGTCAGCAGGGCATGCAGTTTCTGCTACAGGGGCGCACCTTGCGCGCGCCGCAAGCCAAGCAGATGAAGCTCGTAGACGAGGTTACCGGTACGAAGAAGCTGGTTGCGGCTGCGAAGAAGATGCTGAAAGCAGGCCTCGATCCGGTGAAGGATTGGGACAAGAAAGGCTACAAGCTTCCGAACGGCAAGATCTATTCTCCGGCAGGTTTCCAGTTCTGGCCGGCAGCAAACGCAATCTATCGCCGCGAAACGTTCGACAACTACCCTGGCGCCCGCTATCTGCTGCATGCGGTGGTCGAAGGCCTTCAGTTGCCAATGGACCTCGCTCTACAGGTTGAAAGCCGCTACTTCGCCAAAGTGCTACAGACCCCCGAAGCTGCCAATATGATCAGATCGCTTTTCGTTTCCATGCAGGAACTGAACAAGCTGGCACGCAGACCGGTCGACCAACGCCCGAACAAGATCAAGAAAGTTGGCATTCTGGGTGCCGGTTTCATGGGCGCAGGCATCGCTTACGTCACAGCAAAGGCGGGCATCGACGTTGTTCTGATCGACCGTGACCAGGAAGCAGCGGACAAAGGCAAAGCCCATTCCGATGAACTGATCAGCAAAGCCATCAAGCGTGGCCGGGCTACCGAAGAGCAAAAGGAAAAACTGCTTTCCAAGATCACAGCAACGGCCGATTACGCGGCTCTTGGCGACTGTGACCTGGTCATCGAAGCAGTGTTTGAAGACCGCGAAATCAAAAAGGTGGTGACAGAACAAGCCGAAGCGGTGATGAAGTCTCGTGCAATCTATGCTTCCAACACTTCAACCCTGCCCATCACTTCGCTTGCTCAGGCGTCAAAGCGTCCGAAGAACTTCATCGGCATTCACTTCTTCTCACCTGTCGACAAGATGATGCTTGTAGAGGTCATACTTGGCAAGCGCACGTCCGACAGGGCGCTGGCAATGGCCATGGATTACATCAAGGCGATCAAGAAGACACCAATCGTTGTCAACGACAGCCGTGGTTTCTACACGTCCCGCGTTGTCATGACCTACATTCGTGAAGGTCTGATGATGCTGGCAGACGGCGTACCTGCGGCAATGATCGAAAATGCAGGAAAAATGGCCGGCATGCCGGTCGGGCCGTTGTCGCTGGGTGACGAAGTGGCTCTGGATCTTGCCTGGAAAATTGTTTCGGCCACGCGCAAAGACCTTGGCGTGAAATATGTCGAAGGACCGTTGGACAACATCCTGGAAGAGATGGTAGTCGGCCAGGAACGTTTCGGACGAAAAAACGGCAAGGGCTTCTACGATTACAAAGGCAGGGACAAGAGCTTATGGCCGGGTATTCCTGACGTTACAGGCCAGCCCAAGTCGGCGGAGACTTTCAACATTGAAGAGCTAAAGCAACGCCTTCTGGTGATGCAGGCTCTAGAAACCGCGAGGATCTTTGAGGAGAAATGCCTCACGGATGTTCGCGAAGCTGACGTCGGCTCGATCCTCGGCTTTGGCTTTGCACCCTACACAGGCGGTACACTCAGCTACATCGACATGATGGGCACGCCCGCATTTGTTGATCTTTGCAAGAAGTTCACGCGCAAATGGGGTCCCAGATTCAAGGCGAACAAGCTGCTCCGTGATATGGCGAAAGAGAACCAGTCCTTTTACGGAAGATTTCCACCCAAAGCCGAAATCAAGGAAAAAGACGCGGCCTGATCAAGCACCAACAAACCGCCCTCAAATGGGGCGGTTTGCAATTCCGTGGATGGCACGACGAATTGCTGTTAGCATATTGCGACAAAACTTGATCCTACACGACTAGTCATGCACCATCTAATGGAAGAGTAGGGCATGACGAGTCGGCTGGAGAAGAAGATGCCGCTTGGTGGCGAATGGGCACGCGCAGATGTATTTCGTGTGTTGCGTGATATTTGTTCAAATGAAGATTTGGACTGGCCTCACATAGCCAAACTTTATAACTTTGATCTGGAAAGCCTCGAAAACCCTGAAGGCATCGTTCCAATCACGGCATGGCACGGTGTTTTTGAACATGTCGCGTCCTCTCTTGGCAACGACGCAGTCATGTTTGACCTGTTCAACAACATCGACATCGGGTGTTTTTCGATCTTCGATTATCTGTTTTCCTGCGCTCCTTCTCTGCGAGATGCCTGTCAGGCCTGGGTCAAGTTCATTCCAATCCGCACCAATGCCTACCGGATGATATTCGAGGAAACCGAAACAAGCGGATATGTGCAGTGGCCAATATTGGAAGGACGTGGAGAATGGCGGCAGAACATGTTTGCGCGTGTTGGATGGGCAACCCAGCAGCTTGAACATGCTTTGGACATGCCATCCCCGCCGATCATGATAGAGCTTGCCACGACGCCACCCAAAGACACCTCAGCATTCCAGAATAAATATCAGGGCCGCCTGAAATTCGGGGCTCCGCATAACCGGATCTCTTTTCCGAAAACGCTCCTTTCACGCCCTTTGCGCGGCAACGACTCCCACCTTTATGAAATCATCCTGAAATCGGCGATGGGTGAGCTTGACCGTTTTGGTCGGATGGAAGCCCCTCTTTCCAGGGTCGCGAATGAAGTTGCTTCCAGCCTGACCGACGGAAGCTGCACATTGCCGCAAATATCGGCAAAACTGGGCATGTCTCAAAGGGCAGTTCAGCGCTTGTTGGAAAAAGAAGGCACGAACTTCCGCAAACTCAGCGAGGAAATTCGGCGCTCAGCTGCAGAGCGATATCTGCGCAGCACAAACCTGCCCATGAAAGAAATTGCATTTTTGCTGGGCTTTTCTGAACTCAGCACATTCTCGCGGGCGGTAAAGGCCTGGTTCGGCGTCTCGCCAAGAAAAGTTCGAGAAGGACCTTCCAAAACCAGCGCATTTGAAACTGCACCTGCCCCCTTCACTCAAACCCGAAGCCTGGATGTTTCGCGGATCGCCACACCAACGCAGGGCCCGCATAAGGAAACGGCAGATGCCAAGTAGACGGGTGAGCGATAAAGCACGGAATTACTTTGAAGCACAGCTGGTGGAGAATTGTGGCACGGGGCGGATTCGGGCATCACAACCACCGTGCCAAAAATTGTTCATCTGCCTGACAGATGCCAAAACTCCCGTTTGGACACCTGTTTTAGTTGGTAGCTTAAGGACGCGCTGATAGCGAAGAACCGTCCAAATGCAACTAACTTCAAGCCCATCCTGCAACGTGATCGTCTGTTATGCAGGCTCCGCTAATTTGACGGAACGCTACCTGTCTTTCATTGCCGGTAGAGGAAAGTCCGATTGCAGGCGATTGTGGGTATTCGCTTACACCAGGATTTGTTTCCTGGCTCATTTTTATGCCAAGCCGTTTTTGTTGTCTTTGGCTTGAGAACTACAGGAATTTACCATTTACGACACCAAGTGTAATTAATCCGTATTTTCAACAATGCGAATGTACAAATATTTACGACCGGGACCCGCAAACGGGCAAATCTCCTGCCCGCATTGTAATTGCCACTGAATGTTCCTAACTTCCAATCCAGACACAATCCTACGCGACCTTGGAGTAAATCATGTCCGACACCGGCCTCAGCCGCTTTTTGGGAGGTTCACCTGCGCAGGTGCTATTGCGCCTGGTGTTTCTGTCCTTTGTTGTCGGAATTGTCCTATCCGCGTTGAACCTAGATCCACTCGATCTTGTTCATATGACGATCAACTTTTTCGAACGGCTTTGGAACATGGGCTTTCATGCCATTGGCCGTCTTGGAAATTACCTTGTCATCGGCGCAATTGTAGTCGTGCCTATCTGGCTGCTGACACGCGTGCTGGCGATGGGAAAGTCCCGGTAAAACGCTATTGCCTAGGGGCGATTGTTTCGCCGCCGGCTGCAAACGAAGATTGCACATGCGCCACAGCGGCTCGATGAAGCGTGACGTGACGATCGGCAAGCTCATCAATATCGTCTGAATAGCCGCCGCCCAGAACCCCGGCCAATGGAAAACCGGCACGGCGAACCGTTTCAATCACATAGTGGTCGCGCATGCGCAGCCCTTCCCTGGATAGGGAAAGACGGCCAAGGCGATCCTCCATGTAGGGATCCACACCAGCGTTGAAGACAACGAGATCCCAAACGTCACGAGCGAGCAATTTCGGCAACACCTCTTTGAGCGTACCCAGATAGAATTTGTCTCCCGTGTCATCAGGTAGTCCAATGTCCAGATCAGAAGGTACCTTGCGAACCGGATAGTTCTTTTGCGAATGCATCGAAAACGTAAATACGTCAGCATCGCCCTGGAAAATATCAGCAGTTCCATCTCCCTGGTGCACGTCCAGGTCGATTACCAGTGCCTTTCGAATTGCGCCGTCCGCCTGCATGACCCTGATAGCGACCGCCACGTCGTTGAAAACACAAAAACCGGCGCCATGGGCTCGGCGCGCATGGTGACTGCCACCAGCGGTGTTACAGGCAAGACCATGCTCCAATGCCAGATACCCTGTCAGAACCGTGCCGCCCGTCGCACATCGAGCACGCATGGCAATATCATCTCGCATCGGAAAGCCGATTTCACGGGCGATCTTTTCCGGCACCTGAGCGTTGAAAACCTGGTCAACATATGAAGGGTCGTGCGCAAGTGCGATCCACTCGAAGGGAGCAGGACGCGGTCTGACAAAGTCGTCCTCATGCATGAGTCCCTCTTCGCGGATCAAGTCGGCAACAGCCCGGAACTTGTCCATCGGAAACCGATGATTTGCAGGAAGTTCGGCACAATAAGCCGGATGATGAACGATAGGCATTTTCATTTTGCGCACTATACCGCACTCAATCTTTCTTGCTAGCTGATCGGATATTGACAGTGCTCGGTCGCCAGTGAAGAACGCGAGAGTTCAACAACCTACACAAAATCGATTGACGAATGCAGCGCTGCCGGACAAGAAGGTCTGCTGTTTCAAGAAAGCTTCTGATGTCCAAACCAGTTACCCGCAATCCTGCCGATCTTGCCTTTTCGGTCACGCATCGTTCCGTGCTGGCCATCGCGATCCCAATGACGCTCGGCTATCTGTCGACGCCATTGCTGGGTGTCGTGGATATGGCTGTGATCGGTCGCCTTGGCGATGCGGCACTGCTTGGTGGCATCGCTATGGGCGGGATCATTTTCGATCTGGTCTTCACCACATTCAACTTCCTGCGATCAGGCACAACGGGCCTTACCGCGCAAGCCGTCGGTGCTCGCAACGAGGAGGAAATCAAGGCAACGCTCCTGCGCGCTTTCGTCATTGCCGCAATTGGCGGCCTTGCCGTGATCGGCATCCACGCTCCCGTCCGCGAAGCCGGATTGTGGTTTCTGGGCGGCAGTACCGAAGTTCAGTCTGCAACCGCCCGCTATTTCGATGTCCGCATCTGGAGTGCGCCGTTCTTGTTGGCCAACTATGCCATTCTTGGTTGGTTTATCGGGCTCGGTCGTGCCAGCACCGGTCTTGTGCTTCAGCTTTTTCTGAACGGATTGAACATCGCACTCAGCGTCTGGTTCGTGGTCGGCCTCGACTGGAGTGTTGAAGGAGCAGCCTTCGCGACGGTCTTGAGTGAAATCGCAGCAACGTTTTTGGGGTTTGCGCTGGTCCTTGCAAGCACCAAACGGGGAACCTGGCCATCTGCAAAGATTGTATTCGACCGGCGGCTTCTTCTGCGCATGATGGCGCTTAACAGAGACATCATGATCCGGTCATTCGCGCTTCTCTATGCTTATGCCTTCTTCATGGCGCGCTCGGCGGACCAGGGCGATGCGATGCTCGCCGCCAATGCAGTGCTGGAAAAATTCATCCTGGTTTCCGGTTATTTCCTGGACGGCTTGGCGACGGCTGCAGAACAATTGGCAGGCCGCGCCGTTGGCGCGCGCTACCGACCCGCGTTTGACAGGACACTGAAGCTGACTGCGCTTTGGAGCTTCGTTTTGGCCGGTTGCCTTGCCCTGATCTTCTATATCCTTGGCCCGGCCATGATTGCATTCATGACAACGGCCCCGGAAGTTCGAGAACTCGGTAACACCTATCTGATCTGGGCCGTTGTGGCTCCGCTTGTCGCGGTGCTGGCATTCCAGATGGACGGTGTTTTCATTGGCGCGACCTGGTCGGAGACAATGCGCAACATGATGGTATTGTCACTCGCAGTGTTTATCGCTGCTTATTATCTCCTGTTTCCACTTCTTGGAAATCACGGGCTTTGGCTCTCGCTCGAATTATTCCTTGGTCTTCGTGGCTTGTCGCTCCTGGCGGTCTGCCAGAAGCGGGCAGCAAAAACCTTTGCCACAGCCTAGGTGGTCTTGGCTGCCCAGTCCTCGACGCTCGTATCTCTTGCCTCTCTGAGCGAGGAAAGCCCGTGCGTGTCGAGCTTTCGCGCAAGTCCTGAAATAATCTCTTCAACAAGCGCAGGTCCCTTGAATACCAGGGACGAATAGAGTTGCAGAAGGTCTGCACCTGCTTCAATCTTGGTCCAGGCGGTGTCAGCGCTGTCGATGCCGCCGACACCTATGATTGGCAGATCCGGGCCAGCGAGTTTGCGCGCCCGTGCCAGCATGATCGTCGATTTACGGAACAATGGCCGGCCCGACAGACCACCGGCTTCCCGGTCAGTAGTAGAGCCGCTCAAACCTTCACGGCTGATTGTTGTGTTGGAGACGATCAGGCCCTCAACGTTCTTGGCAAGAACTTCTTCCACAATGTCCTGGAGATCTTCGTCCGCCACATCCGGCGCAATCTTCAGAAGAACCGGCACATGTCGCCCAATCTTTCGCGTGCATTCATCACGGGCCGAAATGACACTGGTGAGAAGATCGGCCAGCACAGAGCGGGCCTGCATGTCTCTGAGACCCGGCGTGTTGGGAGAAGAAATGTTGACGGTGAAATAAGATGCCATGTCGGCGAACCTGTAGATCCCTGCGACATAGTCTGCGATACGGTCATCAGCGTCCTTGTTCGCACCAACATTGACACCGACAATTCCGCTCAGCTTTTTCCGTGCATCCAGGCGCCTGCGCAGCGCATCGTGACCTTCGTTGTTAAAGCCGTAGCGATTGATGACGCCCTGATCTTCCGGCAGGCGAAATACCCGTGGCTTCGGGTTTCCGGGCTGTGGTCTGGGCGTAACGGAGCCCACTTCCGTGTATCCAAAACCGAGGTTCAACAGCGCATCTGGCACTTCACCATTCTTGTCAAATCCAGCAGCCATGCCCAGTGGATTCGGGAAAGTCAGGTCGCATAGTTTTACGGCTTGACGAGGGTCCTGCAGCGCCTTGCGCCCCGGCATCAAGCCCGACTTCAGGGCGACAACAGTTGCGCGATGAGCGGTTTCGGCATCCAGACATTGAAGGCCCTTCAAGGCAGCGTTCTCAAGCCACGGCAAATTCATTGGGTCAGCTCCGGAAACACATGAACACCATTATCATCGAGAGGAAGTTCTTTCACCCAAAGCGCCAATCCGGGAGCAAAACTGGCATAAAGATGCGGGAAGAGCGCTCCTCCTCGTGACGGTTCCCATTTCAGGTCTTCGCCAAAGGCTTCAGCATCAAAGGCGGCGAGCAGCAGATCCGACATTCCGGTAAAATGCTTTGAGGCAGTTTCGCGAGCCTGTTCAGCTGTCGAAAAGTGAATGTAGCCGTCTGTCAGATCGATCGGCGCTCCCTTGAAGAGGCCAACTTCAACAGCCTCCTGCCAAAGTGTTTTTGGAACAATTTTGAAGATCAATGTCATATGCGCGCCTGGTTGGTCCTAAGGTCACATTCAGCCTCTCCAGTCTTTGAAGCAGGCCACAATTTGCGCGGACACTACTCGGATGAAATCGAGGGAACAAGGCAATCTCCCCCTCTTTGGAGTGGATCAGCAACATTGAAGCCAAATTCTTGCAAGCGAAAATTGACTTGCTAGTGCCCAACCGACGAGCCGGAGGACAGCTCAATCGGGGACAAACTTCTCCAGAAGACCAATTCGCACTCGGCAATCCTATGTCTTGCCCGTATTATTGACCCAGGGTTCGACCCCCAAGCCAGCAACAACGAGTAATTCAGCGATGAAGCTTCGGCCTCTTTTGGTGCCTGCAATTTTACTGACCGCATCGGGCGGTTTGTTGGCATGGCTGATGTTTGCAGAACCACCGCAGCCTTCGGAAAGAAGCGCGGCTGACACCGAACTAGTTGCGAAGAGCACTCCTGAAAACACCTCGACGGCAATAGCAGCTGAAACACCAACTGAACGCGCCGTTGCAGCAGCCCCCAACCCGGATGATATTCGCGATGTTTCACCCGAAGGCGTGACCGCGCCATCGGTCAATGGCGGGTTGAAGCGTGTTGAACCGTCAGAGCGTTATCTGGAACTCAAAAACCCGCCCATTGAAGCAATTCCCGATGGCCCGCTCGAACTGAGACGCGTGCAGGTTCTGGACAGCGGTCACATCAAATCGGACAGATTGACGGTCAAGCTCGCACATATTGATCCCTTGACGCTGGATGAAACCTGCCTGTCCCGTCTCGGAGGGTCTTGGCCGTGTGGTACGCGCGCACGAACATTTCTGAGAGGCCTTATCCGCCAGTTCAAGATCACTTGCGAGAAAATCGAGGACCTTGGACCACATCAGATTCTTGCTAACTGCTTCCGTGGCAAGGTCGAGTTAAGTGCTCGCCTGGTGCGCTATGGTTGGGCCGACCCTGCCTCTGACGCTCCGAAACGTTTCAAAAAGCTCGCTCAAACGGCGAAAGAAAACAAGATAGGCAAGTGGCAATCGGAGTGGTTAAGCGATCTTCCTGTCAGCGACTGGGAAAACCGGGATGAGCCTCTGCTCTCTGGGTTGGAAGACCTTGCGCCGGAAATTGTCGAGTGGAGTCTGAGAAGCGATCTGGAGCAACCGCCTGAAGATCTCCTCGCTGTCGAAGACGAAGATTCTCTCCCGCCACCATCTCAATAAGCGTGTTGCCGCAGGTTCTTCGGCTAATTCCAAGCTCTTCCCAGTTTCACAGTTGACGACTAATTGCATCGCAAATTGGATGGACACTTTCACGCCTACAAAAGGTCTGATTGCCAACTCATTTCGCTCTCAAAATCTACCTTATTTTCTACTTTTCTAGAGTCCTGGGCCTGGTCTACAACCGGGACGCCAATTAATTTTTGCTGCTGAACTCAGGAGCCAGCCGTGACATTTCCGCCGTCAAAGAATTTTCTGCTCATCGCACTTATTGGAGTCTCGATCTTAGCAGTCGCTGCATTCAGCTTTCTGCTGCAAGATGCTGCCGAGACTTCAGTTAGCGGGATGTTCAATTCCAAAACCAATATCTCAGCCGACGCGGGCTTGGAGCGGAGAGGTCAGTCGTTGTCGACTGGTGGTGACGCCGTCGAGGCCTTAACGGCACAGGATTCACAGCCCCATGACTCCAGAAGAGTGCCCGACTCTGAGATTTCCCGCTCAAGCGGCACTGGAGAAGTATCTTTGTTTGTCGACGGTTTGATACCCGAGCATGCAACGGGTTCAACAGCCTCTTCCAGGGAAAAAACTGCAGCTCTTACATCGAGCTCTCCAAACGATCCCAAATTTGCTCAACGAACAAAAAGTACTTTCGCACTTGAACGGGGAAACGCCTCGCTAGTGCCATTGGAAACACCTGACGATTCAGGGTCTACAGCCTATCTGGTAGCTCCCTCGTCAAAACCCTCAAGGTCACCCAAAGCACGCCGATCCAGCGAAAACAGTCACGGCCCTGTCGAATATTCCAGCATTGTCGGGATGCAGGGCGGGACGCCCGCCGACCGAAGAACAAATGCCCACATTGCAGCAGGTGTTGAACACGAACCCAAGCGCTCTCAAACTTCGAATGCAATTCGTGCCAAACGATCGCCGCTTGCGAAAGACCAGTTTTCCATAGTTGAGAAAAATTCGCTGAAAAGCGTCATGGATGAACCCGTTTCTACCTTTTCAGTCGACGTTGACAGCGCCTCTTATTCCTATGTCAGATCCGAACTTGTTGAGGGAGTACTGCCCCGACCGGATGCAATCCGGCCCGAAGAAATGATCAATTATTTCAACTACGATTACCCATTGCCTGATAAGGCAGACCAGCCGTTTTCAACCAACGTATCTGTGGTGGAAACCCCCTGGAATCCTCACACCAAAATTCTGCAGATTGGGTTGCAAGGCTATTCAGTTCCGCTGGAAAGTCTCGCGGCTAAGAACCTTGTTTTTCTTATCGATACTTCGGGATCGATGTCAGAACCGAACAAATTGTCGCTGATCAAGAAGGCGCTCCGCTTGCTGATCTCAACACTTAGACCCGATGACACAATTGCGATTGTAACCTATTCACTGGAAGCTACTGTCGCACTGCAACCGACCAGGGCTTCAGATACCAAAGCTATCACAAAAGCAGTGAACGCGATGTCACCGCGCGGACGCACTGCAGGGCATGCAGGGTTACAAATGGCCTATGCACTCGCAAGCGAAATGCAGGAAGAAGGTGGCGAAACACGGGTCATTCTGGCAACAGATGGCGATTTCAATGTCGGACTATCCGATATTCAGTCCTTGAAACGTTACATCAGCGATAAACGGCAGGCTGGAATTTTCCTGTCTGTGCTGGGGTTTGGCCACGGCAACTACAATGATGCACTTATGCAAACGCTTGCGCAAAACGGAAACGGAATTGCCGCTTATATCGACAGTTATTCCGAAGCGCGGAAAGTTCTTGTTGAGCAAATTGCAGGCTCCATCTCGACAATTGCCCAGGATGTCAAAATCCAGGTTGAGTTCAATCCTGCGACAGTCGCCGAATACCGTTTGATCGGGTATGAGACCAGACTGTTGGAACGGGAAGATTTCAACAACGACAGCGTTGACGCTGGAGATATTGGCGCCGGTCACACCGTCACTGCACTTTACGAAGTGACACCGGTCGGATCACCAGCGATCCGTCTAGAGGAACTCCGCTATCAAGCCCCCCCAGAATTGCAGACACCCGATCAGGAGGCACCGTTTGCAAAGGAACTAGCCTTCGTCAAACTGCGCTACAAGCTACCCGGCAAAGCCGTAAGCAATCTTGTAACGACGCCAGTGAAACTGACATCCTCTGATGTTCCAGAAAGCGAAACACTATTCGCAGCAGCTGTCGCCGGGTTTGGGCAATTGCTTCAGAAGTCCGACTATCTTGGCAACTGGAGCGCAAAAGATCTGCAAGACCTTGCGAAGGCCAATCTCGGCCCTGACGGCAATGGCTACAGATCTGAGTTCCTGTCGCTCGTGCGGCTGGCCGCAATCGCTGACCACTGAATTTGGCGTATCTAGGATTTGACGAGCATGGCGGCACCTGAAAGTGCCACCATGTCTAACTTGGAGCTAGGCAGCCAACTCTCCGGCAAGTGCCTTGCGGATCATCTCGCGTGTCTCGTTGATGCCGTAGAGTGCCACGAAGGATCCGAAGCGCGGTCCTTTTTCCTGCCCCAATAGTAACTGATAGAGCGCTGAGAACCAGACTACGGAAACACCCGGACCACCGTCCGGGCCCTTCTTTTTCGGGTCCTGGTAGCGTTCGATCGCACGCGCAACATCAAGAACGACATCCTGAATGGAAGCACCATCGGCATCCGACGGCAGGGCCGCCAATTTTGCATCCAGCTGTTCGAGGGCTGTCCGCTCGATTTCGTCCGGTGACTTGAAAGACTTGGTGGGTTTGACGAAGTCATCAAAATAACGGATCGCATAACCAACCAGTGCATCCAGCTCCGGGTGGCTGTCGGCTGTCACACCAGGGGCGTAACGCGATATGAAGGCCCAAAGAACGTCCTTGCTATCCGCGTTCGAAGCCGACACCAGGTTCAAGAGCATTGCAAACGGCACAGGCATGTCCATCTTGGGAATATTGCCTGAATGGATGTGCCAGGCCGGGTTCTGCAGCTTCTGCTCGACCGGCATCTGGTCGTACTTTTGAACAAAGGTGTAATACTCATCGACCGCCTTCGGGATGACGTCGAAATAGAGCTTCTTTGCGGTCTTGGGCTTCTGGAAATTATAGAGTGCCAGACTTTCTGGGGACGCGTAGGTCAACCACTCGTCAATTGTCAGGCCATTCCCCTTGGACTTGGAGATCTTCTCTCCGTTTTCGTCCAGGAACAGTTCGTAGACAAAGTGGTCCGGAGCCTTGCCACCCAGAATGTTGCAGATCTTGTCGTAGATCGGCGCGTTGGTCATGTGATCCTTGCCGAACATTTCAAAGTCGACATCGAGTGCGGCCCAGCGCATGCCGAAATCCGGCTTCCACTGCAGTTTTACATTGCCGCCCGTGACCGAAACGGTGAGATCTTCACCTGTTTCATCTTCAAAAGTAATCGTGCCGTCCTTGGCATTCACATCCTTCATCGGAACGTAAAGCACACGGCCGGATGTTGGCGAGATCGGCAAGAAAGGCGAATACGTCGCGCGGCGTTCCTCGCCAAGCGTCGGTAGCATCACGTCCATGATCTTCTGGTATTTCTCGGTAGCCTTGATCAGGACATTATCGAATTTTCCGGACTTGTAATATTCGGTCGCACTCGCGAATTCATAATCAAAGCCAAACGTGTCCAGGAACCGGCGCAGCATGGCGTTGTTGTGCGCGGCAAAGCTGTCATAGTCGCCGCCATAAGGGTTCGGCACTGCGCTAAGTGGCATTTGCAGGTAAGGCTCGAGCGCCGCACGATCCGGAACATTTTCCGGTATCTTGCGCATGCCGTCCATGTCATCGGAAAAACAAAGTAACCGGGTCGGGATCTTGTCTTCGGTCAACAAACGAAACGCCGTCCGCACCATGGTTGTGCGCAGAACTTCGCCAAATGTACCGATATGCGGCAATCCTGACGGTCCATAGCCGGTTTCAAACAGCACTGGTTTTTCCGTTCCCCGTTTTTCAATCCGTTTGACCAGTTTTCGCGCTTCTTCAAACGGCCAGGCTTTGGATTTATTGGCTGCCTCGATAAAGTCTTGCGAAAGGTCAAGCGAAGGCAGGGATTGGTCGGTCATGTTCGGTTGTCGTTCTGTTGAAGTGATAAGAAACAGGGCGATTAAGGCAGGCATCACAGCCTGCAACCCGTATGTTGCGGCGCGACACTAGAAAAGCACGAGGCGTCAGTCAATCAATTGTCGCAATTCCCTGACTTGAAGCTTTGCCGCCAACGCTATAAACCGGGCCTTCAAACAGCCCCTAACTGGCGCCACTGGAGAATGAATAGTGTCTAAGAATGAGCCGATCAGCGTTCAGGAAGCCCTTATTTACATGATGGTCATCGTCTCGGCGTCGGACAATCAGATGACCGACAAGGAACTTGCCACCATCGGCGACATGATCAAGATGCTGCCTGTTTTCCAGGATTATGACACCAACAAAATCATTCCTGCGGCTCAGCGCTGCGGCGATATTCTCCAGGAAGAAAACGGCCTTTTCCTCGTTCTGGAACTTGTTGGCGATGTCCTTCCAACCAAACTGTACGACACGGCCTATGCGCTGGCCGTTGAGGTGGCTGCTGCCGATTTGCATGTCGAACAGGAAGAATTGCGTATTCTTCAATTGCTTCGCGATCGCTTCAGCCTCGACAAGCTGACAGTTGCCGCCATAGAGCGCGGAGCCATTGCGCGTCACCGCATGCCTTGACGCTTCACGCAATGACGAAATTTTTTGGCTGGAGCTGTTCCCGTGCGGAGCAGCTCTTTTCATTTTGGCCGGACTTCTCCCGTTCTATTGCTGTAGCGCGGCGTGTCCGTATCCCAGAATTTCCCGCACGAGCTTTCTGATCATCGCTTCGGTATAATCCTCATAGCTGTTCATCGCCTGAACAAATGCCCCCGGCCCTCTGATCACCTTGTCTTCAAAATAGGAAAATGTCCGATCTTCCTTGCGGATGACCAGGGCGTTCACTGTCACATCAGTAAAATTCTTGGAAACATAGGCGATATGCGGATCGTATCCCTCGTTATTGGTGCCATCTGCAGCCACGTCGATGACCCTCCGTTTGCATATCTCCGGCGCGCTTGCCAGAACGTCCGAGGCATGCGCAAGCGCGTGGCCCAGGGCCGTCATAAACTCCCTGTGGTCACGGGTGTGTTCTGAAATCTCCCTTGCAGCGGCATAAATGCTTCTTTCATCCGACAAGAACCGCCAACCCAGAAGCGTGTTCTGCTGATAACGCCCACTCCATTCAAAGCTGTGCAGCCAAATGCCGCCAACAGCATCGATTACATCAACAACTTCGCGGTGTCTCAGCGCATTGGCGATCCCCTGCTGCTGCAAATCATATTCAGTTTCACTGATGCTAGCAGACACATCGACCGCGATGACGAGTGCCAGGGAACAGGCCTTTGCCTGAGACACAGCGGTACTTGCAAGCAGGGCACCAAACAGCAATCGGCAAAGCGCAGCCAGTTCCAACTGGCCGTAGGACAGAAGACACCTGATCAGGTTTGAAAGCGCGGACCGCACCGCATTGCATTCCCGTTTCATTCGGGAATTATCGCCGTCCTGTCGGAGAGTTCAAGTCTGGCGGTTAGCTGCGCAATCCTGCGATTGTCCCGGCGCGCCTCCAATCAAGGTCACCCGCTTGAGAGGCGCGCTGGCGTCAGTTCAGACTGTGGATGGCATCCGGCAGATCGAGCGAGAAAGCAGGTATCATCACTTCAAATGAAGAGCCGTCAGGACGCTCCATGGAATAGGTGCCGGCCATGATGCCGGAATCGGTCTTGAGCGGACAATGGGAGGAATATTCGTAAGTCTCACCTGGCTCAATAACCGGCTGTTCCCCGACAACACCGTCGCCTCGGACTTCTTCCAGCCGACCAATGGCGTCGGTAATTTGCCAGAACCGTGTTTTCAACTGCACGGGCTCGGCACCGCCATTGTGTATCTCGACCATATACGCCCATATAAACGCACTTTCATCCGGCTGCGATTCGTCGTCCAGATAAAACGGCTCGACCGAGACTTCGATCCCTTCGGTGGTGGCGCGATAACTGCCAGACACGATTGTTCCTTTGTTTGTCAGACCCTGGTCTGTGACTTCAGGTGGGGCTTATAGGGCGAATGACGGACGCGTGAAAGAGTATTACTTGTGATTTCCTGACGGATTTTGCATGTACACCCCTAAATCTCGCTAACCTGTGTGCCATTTACATGTTTGATGCCCGCCTGCGCCCGCTGATCGACCCGCCTCTCAACTGGATGGGTCAAAAACTTGCACGCCTGGGCGTGAGTGCAAACAGCGTCACGCTTTTCGGGTTTGTATTGGGAATTGTAGCTGCCATTGCCATTGCAAATGGCGCCTTTCTGATCGGGCTGGTGCTGATCGCCGCCAATCGCTTTGCAGACGGGCTGGACGGTGCGATCGCCAGGGCCGCCGGCAAAACCGATCTTGGCGGGTATCTGGATATTACCCTGGATTTTTTCTTCTATAGCGCCATACCCCTCGCCTTCGCAGTTCAGGACCCGGGAACAAATGCGTTACCGGCAGCGGCCCTTCTCACCAGCTTCTACGCCAACGGATCTGCGTTCCTTGCTTTTGCGATCATGGCGGAAAGAAAAGGCTTCACCACTGAGGCGCAGGGATCAAAGTCGCTTTATTATCTCGGTGGCCTTGCTGAAGGGACGGAAACAATCACGTTGTTTTTGCTGATGGCTCTGATGCCGGGATGGTTTCCGGTTCTTGCCTGGGGGTTTGCCGCCGTTTGTACAGTGTCTGCGCTCTCGCGGCTGGTCATTGGTGTTCAGGCCTTGAAAAACAGCTAGGTCCTTCAGCTTCAGCGTTCAATTCCAGCGCAAAATTGCCAGAACCTTTCCACGGCTCTTGATCTGGCGGTCCTTTCGGTCCTGACAAATCCAATGGAGCGTGGTGCCTTTGGGCTGAGTTGCAGGGTCTGGCAATCAAGAGACGGTTTTGGAAGGGCCAGCTCGGCGATGATGGAAACGCCAAGACCAGCTTCCACAAGCGCAACAATCGAATTCACCTGAAGGATCGTATGCACGATCTTTGGTTCCTGCCCGGCCGACGCGAACCACTTTTCCACCAATGGACCGCTACCGCCTTTGGTCATGATAAACGGATATTGCGCCATATCGACTGCCGATACGCTTTTGCGGTCAGCTAGCGGATGATCGGCACTCACAAGGGCAACCAGCTTGTCGGTTGCGATGGGCAGGACTTCGAGATTTTCCTGCGTTGGCACTGTCATGACGGCGAGATCAACAAGGCCATCTTCCAGAGCCTGCTGCAATTCAGTGTCCGGATACTCCACGACCTCAACCGATGTCCGCGGATAAAGGCGGGCAAAAGCTGCGAGCGCACCGGGAAGAATATGAAACGATGCTGATGAGCCGAACGACCCCAAGCGCACGGTGCCAGTGCGGCTGCTTCTGGCGTCGGTCAGGTCCCGAAGTGCCCTGTCGCGCAACAGATCCGCCTGGACGGCGTATTGGGCCAACGCCTTACCTTCCTCGGTCAAGTCGAGTGGCCGACAGCCACGGCGCATGACCGGCGTTCCCAGCCGCTTTTCCAACTGCGCAATACCCTTGCTGATGGCCGGTTGGGTAACACTCAACATCCGCGCAGCCTCTGAAAGGCTGCCCGTCTCTTCAATGAGGTTCAGCGCACGCGCAATTGTGAGGGGGATGTCGTTCTGGGTCATGATTGGTCATATTATATAACTTCAGGTTATTTTTCTATGTGAAACATTTCCTTCAATTGAAGGCATCGCAATTCTTTTTTCTCATGGATGTCGTAATGTCTTTGGAAAGCTGGTTCGCCTTTGTCGCCGCCACACTCATACTCACGATTACCCCCGGCCCCAGCATCGTTCTGGGGATGGTTCACTCGCTCAATTTCGGTGCTCGCAAAACGCTGTTCACTGCACTCGGCGACATCTCCGCGAACATGATCCAGATGCTGCTGGTCTCCATTGGCCTGGGTGTGGTGATTGCCGCATCCGATACTGCTTTTGTCATGATCAAATGGGGTGGTGTTTTCGTTCTCTTGGTCATGAGCGTGAAGCTGTTTCGCTCAAAACCAACATTGAAGGATCACAGCGCTGAAACCAAAACGGCGCAACCGGTTAGACTTTTTGCCGCCGGATTTCTTGTCGCCATCAGCAACCCGAAAGCACTGGTGTTCTTCACCGCATTTTTTCCGCAGTTCATCGACCCGGAAATACGGCTTGCACCGCAACTGGCGCTAATGTGCCCAACCATGGCTTTCATGGATTTTGCATTCGTGATGCTCTACGCCCTTGGCGCCAAGGGACTGCTTGGTTTCCTGAAAAAACACCCCCGCCTGCTGAACCGTTTCAGCGGAACAGCCATGATGAGCGCCGCCGGTTTCATGGCGCTCGCCAAATAAAAACCCCGGCCACAGGGACCGGGGCTCAATTTCAAGAAATGGCTTTCAGTTCAAACAGCGCTCAACGCCTTTTCAATGTCCTCAAGAAGGTCAAGCGGGTCTTCAAGACCGACAGACAGGCGCAGGATGCCATCACTGATATCCAACTCCTCGCGTGCTTCTTCGCCAATCGACTGGTGTGTCGTTGTCGCCGGATGCGTAATCAGGCTCTTGGCGTCACCCAGATTGTTTGAAATCTTGATCGTTTCCAACGCGTTGGTGAAGCGGAAGGCGGCTTCCTTGCCGCCTTCGATTTCCAGGGCGACCATGGTTGAACCAGCCCTCATCTGACGTTTGACGACATCAGCCTGCGGGTGGTCGTCCCGGCCTGGGTAAATCAGGCGCGTGACCTTGGATTGACCAGCGAGGAAGTCGGCAATCTGACCGGCGCTCGCTGTCTGGTGTGCAACGCGAATGGGAAGGGTCTCAAGACCCTTCAGCATCACCCAGGCGCTGAACGGGCTCATGTGCGGGCCGGTATGTTTCACCAGGGGCATGACCTCGTCGGCAATCCATTCTTCGTCGGAAAGGACCACACCGCCAAGGCAACGCCCCTGCCCGTCGATATGTTTGGTCGCGGAATAGACAACGACATCAGCGCCCAGTTCCAATGGCGACTGGTAGAGCGGTGTTGCAAAGACATTGTCGACAATCAGGCGCGCGCCGGCGTTCTTTGCAAGCTCGGCAACGGCCGCGATATCGATAACTTCGAGTGTCGGGTTGGTCGGGCTTTCCAGGAACATCGCACGGGTGTTGGGCCTGACGGCCGCTTTCCACTGGTCGATGTCGGTCCCATCAACCAGCGTGCTCTCAACACCGAAGCGCGGCAGGAGCGTTTCACAGATGTAACGACAGGACCCGAACAACGCCTTTGCGGCAATCACATGATCCCCAGCCTTGACCGAGGCCATCAGCGCCAGGTTGACAGCGGCCATGCCGCTGGCCGTTCCTCTTGCTGCTTCCGCGCCCTCAAGGGCCTTGATGCGATCCTCGAACATGGAAACGGTCGGGTTGGCGTAGCGGGAATAGACATATCCCGGATCGTCGCCGTTAAACCGGGCTTCGGCAGCTTCAGCGCTGTCGTAGACGAACCCTTGTGTCAGATAAAGTGCTTCCGAGGTTTCACCAAATGGCGACCGCATGCCGCCCTCGTGCACCAAAGTCGTTGCCGGGCGCCAGTTCCTCTTTCCGGTCTTGGTGTTCTCAGTCATTTCATTCCGCTCCAAACGCAAAAAACCCCAGCCTCAAGACCGGGGTTCACACCTCCGACCTATTTAGCGACTTGTTTAACGTGGCTGCAAGCCGGCCGGCCCAAATCACCACGAAGTGCCTTTCTCCTATGCGAAAACCTTCTGGGGGTCAATTACATTCGAGGAGAGAGATATTCAAACAATTACAAATACCGCACTCAGAACCACTCGAAATGGGCGGTTTGTCTCACAAACCCTGTTGGCGTGGGCGGTCTCATCCGTTAAGGACCATAGAGCAGGAATTTACGGGATATTTCAATGAACGTGACAGCGGGTCAGGCCTTGAACGGAAGCGCAACTCTTTCAGCAAATGGCATTTTGCCCGAACGTATCATTCACGCCATGTTTGCCGCTGGCGAGATCTCTGCAGCAGAGCCGCCAGTGAGTGGACAAGTACAACCCGCAAGTCTCGACTTGCGCCTTGGCCCGATTGCCTACCGTGTGCGAGCAAGCTTTCTACCTGGCCCCGACATCAAGGTAGCGAACCGGCTTGAACAGTTGAAACTGCATACGATCGACCTGTCAGAAGGTGCTGTTCTCGAAACCGGCTGTGTTTATATCGTACCCTTGCAGGAAAGCCTTGCACTGGCACCCGATATCTCCGCGACAGCAAATCCGAAGAGCTCGACCGGACGTCTTGATGTCTTCACCCGCGTGATCACCGACAACGGACTGGCATTCGATACTGTTCCGGCGGGCTATACCGGGCCGCTTTATGCAGAAATATCGCCGCTGACCTTCCCGATCCTTTTGCGCAGCGGATCGCGACTCAGCCAGATCCGCTTCCGGCGTGGTCAGTCGCTGATACCTGACGCGACGCTGGAAGAGATTCACAAGTCTGACACCCTGATGAGCGGCGGCAATGAACGGATCGGCGGCGGTGTTCAGCTCTCCATCGATCTTCAAGGCAGCGGACCGGGCAGCCTCATCGGCTACCGCGCGAAACACCATTCAGGCCTGATTGATGTCGATGTGGTTGGCGCGCAGGACCCGCTGGATTTCTGGGAACCAATCTACCGCCGCCAAAACGCGGAGCTGATCCTCGATCCAAATGCGTTTTATATTCTGGTCAGCCAGGAAGCGGTGCACGTACCACCGGACTATGCCGCCGAAATGGTGCCGTTCGATCCATTGGTCGGCGAATTCCGGGTGCATTATGCCGGGTTCTTTGATCCGGGCTTCGGCCATGCTGGCGCAGGGGGCATCGGTTCACGCGCAGTTCTGGAAGTCCGCTCCCATGATGTGCCCTTTATCGTTGAACACGGCCAGACCATCGGCCGGCTCGTCTATGAACACATGGCAGAACGCCCAGCAACGCTTTACGGCGAAGGCATTGGTTCCAACTACCAAGGTCAGGCGCTGAAACTGTCAAAACATTTCAAGGCACCTGCCTGACGCTGCACGAGATGGCTCTGAAGACGATCACCCGCGAATACGAAGGATTTCTGGAGGACCGGAAGTCGCGTTTTCTGGCGCATCTGGTTCCGTTTAACCAGTTCGACCAGCGGCTGGATGACCTGCGCAAGGAGCACAAAAAGGCCAATCACATCGTCACCGCGCATCGCCGTCTTCTGGATGATGACCGGATCGAGGAAAGCGGCAAGGACGACGGCGAGCCTGCTGGCACCTCCGGCATGCCGACCTTGCGCGTTTTGCAAGGCGCTGAGCTGATCAATTGCGCGGTTCTGATTGTGCGTTATTTCGGTGGCACCAAGCTGGGTGGTGGTGGGCTGGCAAGGGCCTATTCGGGCGCGGCGAAGGACGCGATCCACAATGCAGAATTGATACCATTTCAGAAAATCCTGACCAGGACCGTCAGCGCCGATTTTGCGTCCAGCTCAGAGCTCGAACGACAGATCGAGAGCCTGGACCTCAGCGTGCTGGCGCGGAACTACACCGAGGACGGGGTGACACTGACTGTGGAAGGGCCGGAAGAGGCTCTGTCAACGCTTTAGAGCGTAGAAAGCATCACGCGACGATCACCGCGACGCCTTCCCTGCGCGCATCTCCAACACTCGTAAACCGACCGCTCCCGTCGGTGCGCACAGCATGCACACCGCCGAAAAACATGTTCTTTTCCGGCCAGATCCGATGATCCGGAAAGAGGTCTTTCAATTGCGATATCTCGCTGTCGGCCCCGGGCGCCTCGGCGTCCAAATGCCCGTTTTCCACGTGGAGCCGCGGCGCGCGGACGGCTTCCTCAAGTTCGGCGTTTTCGAGACAGATACGCGCGACCACCTGGAAGATCGCTGAACGGATCCTGTTGGACCCGCCTGACCCAAGCGCGACCAGGGCCCCGTCCGGGGCATCGATCAAGGTCGGACACATCATGGATGCCAACCTTGTGTTCGTTGGCCAGTCTGCCGAGCCATAAGGATTCACGTCCTCTTCGCCGAGAATGTTGTTCAGCATGAAACCGTAGTCGCCCACGACTTCACCATTTCCGGTTCCGTTGGAGACCGTCACCGAACAGGCATTTCCCTTGGCATCGACCACAGAGATATGGGTTGTTCCCTTTTGCCGCATCGGACGGTCCAGCAGCTTCGCGAGGTCGCCATTGGCCGAGAGACGTGCCTGATCAGTCAATTGCAGAGATCTGGCCATACCAGGCATGTCACAGGTTTCAAGATGCGTGAGCGCGTAGCGGATCAGCGTGCCGCAGGCGGCAGGCAGCGGATTAAGGGAAACCGTAGCCCCTTCAAGATCAATGCAAAGCGGCTCACGCGCCCTGACATCGTAACCTTCCAGATCTTCGCGGGTCAGGTGACCGCCCTCGCGCTGTTCTGCCAGCATCTGGTCGGCAACACCGGATCGCAGCCAATCCACACGCGCGAGTTCCGAGAACATTTCGGCAATGCCAGGATTGAAGAAAACTGATCCGGCAGCAGGCAGTTCACCGGAAGGTGCGAACAGTTTTTGGGCAGGCTCTGTTGCGGTCAGGATCGGTCGGACCACCGTCGACAGATAATGCTGGTAACGGGTAACCCGGTGCCCGTTTCTGCCTATCTTGATCGCAGGCGCGAAAAGATCAGCCAGAGACAAGGTTGCGCCACTTTCATGAAGCGTTGTCAATCCGGCCAGAAAACCTGGCGCGGCGACAGTTGCCGGTCCGATATGAAAGACCTGTGTTGCCGATCCGAAATCGGCAGTGATGCTCCGATATCCCCTGGCACAATCGCCACGCTTTTGTCTGGGTGTTTGCGGGAAAAAGTCGAGCAGCTTTGTTTTCCCGCTCCGGCCGTTGCGGATCATTGCAAATCCACCGCCGCCGGGAGACGCCAGAACCGGCTCGCACACGCAGGCGACAGCAAGCGCGGCAATGGCTGCATCAAAGGCGTTTCCGCCCTCGCGCAGCATTTCAGCGCCCGCATCTGCCGTCAGCTGATGACCTGCTGCAATCGTGCCTTTTGGATCTCTTTTCATGACCTTATGAAAAATCACGCGATCCAGCGAAACGCAAGCACGGTTGTTGGAAACTGCCTAGCCCGATTTCTCGGCAACGTTGAGGCGCAGCTCCTTCAGCTCCGCCCTGAGCGCCTTGACCTCTGCCAGGATGGTGCCCGTATCGTCCTGGATCGCCTGGCGGTTGGCATCGGCCTCAGCATCATGTTCCTCCTGCATGGCGGAAACGATGATACCGATGAAGAGATTCAGCACCGTGAAAGCCGTGCACAGAATGAACGGCACGAAGAACAGCCACGACAGCGGGAACTGCTCCATGACCGGGCGCACGATACCCATGGACCAGCTTTCCAGTGTCATGATCTGGAAAAGCGTATAGAGCGACTTGCCGAGGTCGCCGAACCAGTCGGGGAACGCAGCGCCGAATAGCTTTGTCGCCATCACGGCAAAGACATAGAAAACCAGCGCCATCAGCACGACAATCGAGCCCATGCCCGGCAAGGCAGCGACCAGCCCGCCGATCACCCGGCGGAGCGACGGCACAACGGAAATCAGGCGCAACACACGCAGGATGCGCAGGGAGCGAAGCACTGTGAAGGCGCCGCTGGCCGGCATCAGCGAAATGGCAACAATCAGAAAATCAAAGATGCTCCAGGGATCCTTGAAGAATTTCAGGCCATGGGCAAACAGCCGGAGCCCAAGCTCAACGACGAAAATTGCAAGAATGACCCGGTCAACAAAGACAAGCAGCCCGCCAACCTCATTCATGACCAGCGAACTGGTTTCCAGCCCGAGCGTGATCGCATTCAGAACGATGATGCCAATGATGCAGAATTCCCAGTTGCGAGAAGCAACCAGTGCCTTGACCCGATTTCGCATAAATCTGACCTGGAGTTTGTTATTTTTGAAACCGCGTTACCGCGTCGGCGGGAACATGGCGATTTCTTCCCGAAAGCGCAAGATCACGACGGCAAGGAAATTCAAACCCGTCTGCTTGACAGAGAAGGACGCAAGGCGCAGATATCGAAGATAAGCGGGTGTAGCTCAATGGTAGAGCAGAAGCTTCCCAAGCTTAAGACGAGGGTTCGATTCCCTTCACCCGCTCCAAAAAGCATCCTGGAAACTTCCCAAGCTCATTCCAACAGTTACCTAAATTTCCAGATAGCGAACGTACACAACAAAACAAAAACTACTCCTGGCAAGAAATCGCTAAAGTGTTCTGGCAAAAAACGTTCTAACAAATAGGCGACAAACGCAGCAAAAAGGAAAACTAATCCCTGCAGAATAATGCGAATAAATTTTTCATTTTTTTGTTCTTCGTTTTCTGAACTCATTGAAATCTAGACCTAAATACAAATCCCGGCATTCACTCTATCGGCTCTATTCATTCGCAGCCATTAAATCGCGAAAACGAACTTTGGGCAAACGGGTGACCTCGCCATAAGGCGCTATTGTCCCGTCAAGGCACCAGCACCGCCGCCCCTTGCAATCTTCCCTGCCGCAAATCATCCAACGCTTCATTGGCCTGTTCGAGCGGGTAGGCAAGTGTTTCGGTCCTGACGTTGGCAGCCTCCGCCAGCGGGAAGAATTCCTCGCCGTCGGCGCGGGTAAGATTGGCGACGGAGAGGATGGAGCGTTCTTCCCAGAGATCCGCATAGGGAAAAGCCGGGATGTCGCTCATGTGGATGCCGCCGCAGACGACGCGCCCGCCCTTTCGCACGGCCTTGAGAGCCAGCGGTACCAGCGCGCCAACAGGCGCGAAGATGATCGCCGTATCAAGAGAGACTGGAGTTTGCATCGTGGAATTTCCGGCCCACACGGCACCGAGGCTCAATGCGAACTCCTGCGCGGCTTCGTCGCCGTCTCTTGTGAAGGCGTAGACCTCAACACCCTGATGCCGTGCGAGCTGGCACAGGATATGGGCCGCGCCGCCGAAGCCGTAAATGCCGAGTTTCTTGATGTCGCCTGCAAGCTTGTAACTGCGATAACCGATCAGCCCGGCGCATAGCAGCGGAGCGAGCGCAACCGGGTCGGCGTTTTCGGGAAGTGAGAACACATATCTGGCGTTGGCGGCGCAATATTCTGCATAGCCGCCATTGATGGTGTAGCCGGTAAAGCCGGGTGCATCGCAGAGGTTCTCATGGCCGGTCTTGCAATAATCGCAGGCCCCGCAGGTGCGCCCCAACCAGGGCACGCCGACCCGCTGTCCGACAGACAGCCCCCTGACCATTGGCCCAACGGTTTCAATCCTGCCGACGATCTCATGTCCGGGAATAAGTGGAAGTTTTGGTTCGGTGAGGTCCGCATCGACCACATGGAGATCCGTTCGGCAGACCCCGCAGGCCTCGATGCGGATCAGCACTTCGTCGATGGCTGGCGATGGACTCGGCATCTCCTTCAAGTCGAGCTTTGAGCTCGATCCGTCAAACACCATGGCTCGCATGCATGTCTCCACTTGCTTCCGTATCACCACCTGTCGTTGCCGATTAAGGCTTGGCGTCGGATAAAAAGCAATTGGGATGAAGTGCGTAGCAAGGGACGGCGGCACGTTGCCTGTTAGGAATCGAAGAGACTGCTCCAATAAACACATCCGTCATGCCATGGCTTGACCATGGCATCCATGCTGTTGCGCCGAACTTCTCAAGAACGCCACTATTATTGAGCGATCACGGCATGGATTGCCGGATCAAGTCCGGCAATGACGTACTATTTTTGATTTCTGATTCTTTAGCTCCCGGATCTTCGCTACGCTGCACCTGGGATGACGAGTGAGATTCTGGAGGCGCAGGAGGCATGACCGATACTCCACTAACACAAGAAGCCTCCCGGCTGCTTGGCGAGGAAGTGGTGGCAACGACCCAGCTGCACGGCGGGGGCCTTTCCGAGGTTGTCAGACTGAGCATGGCATCGGGCCACACATTCGTTGCCAAGACCGGTCGTTACCCTGAGCGTGAAGCCGACATGCTGCGGGCGATGATTGCGGCAGGGGCCAATGCGCCCGCGCCAATCAAATCAAGTTCGAGCATCCTGATCCTTGAAGACCTTGGACCTTCAGTGCCGGGTTCAGAGCGCTGCTGGCAACAGCTGGGTGAGACGCTGCGCACGCTTCACGCATCGACCGGAGATAGCTACGGTTGGGAAGATGACTATGCCTTCGGCCCGGTCCAGATCCGCAATCGCCGGTTTGCGAACTGGGCGGAGTTCTGGATCGAGAACCGGCTGCTTGTTGATGTGGACCAGCTACCCGAAGCGATTGTTCAGCGGTTGTCTGCAGCAAAACCAGTTATCAGGAATGCCTTGCCCGACACACCACCCGCCAGCCTGCTGCATGGCGATCTCTGGTCCGGCAACGTTCATTTCACTGATGAGGGCAAGGCGTGGCTGATAGATCCGGCGTGCTTTTTCGGCCACGCGGAAGTGGATCTGGCCATGTTGACGCTGTTCGGTTCACCGCCGGGGAGATTCTGGTCGGCCTATGGCCCACTGGATAACGGCTGGCAGATCCGGCGAAACATCTACCAGCTCTGGCCAGCGCTTGTGCATCTGCGCCTGTTTGGAGACGGCTACCGTAGCCTGGTCGAACGGCTGCTCTCCGGTCTGGAACAATAGTCTTTGAGCTCCAATGCGCCCATACAGGTAGGCCTGTCGATCAGCTCACTTCTTTAACCTTCAGCAATCGCAATGCGTTGGCGACAACCGCAAGGGATACACCGACATCGGCGGCAATCGCGCCCCACATGGCGGCCATGCCGAACGCAGTCAATCCAACGAAGAGCGCTTTTGTAACCAGCGCGACGGTGATGTTCTGGCGAATGATATTCATGGTGTGACGGGAATGATCGACCAGCCAAGGCAGCTTGCCGATATCATCGCTCATCAAGGCGATGTCAGCTGTTTCAATGGCGGCATCCGAGCCGACAGCGCCCATGGCAATGGCAAAGTTCGCTCGCGCCATGGCGGGCGCATCGTTGACCCCGTCGCCAACCATGGCGACGACTTCGTGTTCGCGGGTCAACTCCTCGATTGCAGTGACCTTGTCTTCCGGCAAGAGTTCCGCGCGGACTTCGTCAATGCCAACTTCTTTGGCAACGGCCTGCGCGGTTCGCTCGTTATCGCCGGTCAGCATGACGATGCGCTCGATGCCTTTTGCATGAAGCTGTGCAATGACGTCTTTCGCATCAGCACGGATGCGATCGCGCAGCTCCAGAACGCCCAGCAATCCTTCTTTGTCACCAATCGCAACCAAAGTGCTGCCGGACTTCTCGATCCTGTCTTTTAAGTCTGAGGGGATCGCGGCGCCCTTTTCTGTCGCAAAACGGTTGGACCCGAGCCAGACTGCGCGACCTTCAACCATGCCTTCCACACCGCGTCCTGGAACCGTTCTCGTGTCTTCTGCTGGCATGGTATCGCCCGCACGGGCAAGGATCGCTCGCGCCAGAGGATGAGAAGACCGTGCTTCCAGCGCTGCGGCGACCGACAACAGATCAGCCTCATCTGTTACCAGTGGGTAGACGGCAGCGACTTCCGGTTCGCCTTCGGTGATCGTGCCGGTCTTGTCCATCGCAAGGGCCTTGAGGCGGCTTGGTATTTCGATATAGGCCCCGCCCTTGATCAACACGCCACTGCGGGCGGAGGCAGCAAGGGCTGCAACGATCGAGACCGGTGTCGAGATCACCAGCGCACAGGGGCATGCGATCACCAGGAGAACCAGCGCATTATAAAACCAGTCTGACCAGGGAGCTGCGAAGAGTAGTGGTGGCATGACCGCGATCACCAGCGCCAGCGCCATTATGATTGGCGTATAAATCCGTGCGAATTTGGTGACCCACTGTTCCACGTTGGCGCGGCGTGAATGCGCATCGCTGACCATCCGGGTAATCCGGGCAAGCACAGTGTCGGTTGCCAGCTTGGTCGCCTGAATGGTCAGCGAGCCTTCGCCGTTGATCGTGCCGGCGAAAACCTCGTCGCCGGTTTCCTTGGCGACCAGCGCGCTTTCACCGGTGATCGGGGCCTGATCGACTGCACCGGTCCCGGCTATCACATCACCATCGAGCGGTATTCTGTCACCACCACGCACGACGAACCGGTCGCCGATGACAACGTCGGCTGCCGTAACATCACATTCCGTTCCGTCTTTGGAGATAACGCGTGCGGTTGGCGGCGCCAGATCCAGCAGCGCTGAGACCGCGTTGCGTGCTCTGCCTACACTCCAGCTCTCCAGCGCCAGGGAAAGCGCGAAGAAGAAGGCAACAGTGGCCGCTTCAAAATACTCACCAAGGGCAATCGCCCCGGCAACAGCGATCATCATCAGAAGGTTCATGTCAGGAGACAGGCGCCGCGCCGCTGACCACGCCTTGGGCGCGACCAGCCAGGCACCGAAAACAACCGCCAGCAGGAAGCTACCGACTTCAACTACAGGCATCGTGCTGTCACCATGGCCTGAGAAAATGCCAATGGCACCGGATAATCCTGTTTCTACAATGTGGTAAGCAAATCCAAATGCCCAGAAACCAGCCGAAAGAGCTGTGAACCGTTTCTGGCGCGCAAGATGGTCCGCGTGATCCGCGTCGGCGCTGTCAGCGTCCCATTCCTTTGCCGACATGCCCGTGCCGGCAACAAGTTTTATGATTGCTTCATCGGCCAGCGGCGCAGCGCTGTCCAGTATCGTCATCCGCGCATTGAGGACATCAAATGCCAGATGGTCCTCACCACCCAGCTTCGGCCCCAGAACCTTGTTCAGGATCGCAACTTCCTCGGCGCAGTCCAGGCCATTCACCCGGAAACTGCGACCTGCACCCACTGGCGGGGCTTGATTGGCGATGCCAGCAGTAGAGCCACAACATCCACCTTTTGAGTGGTCATTTGCTTTGGATGCGCAGGTTGACGCCTGGACGGTTTGGGACATTTTAGGCTCCGAGATTTCGTAACCCACCCTAAATAGGACCTCTAGTCACTATAGCTTCAAGAGTATTTTTGCAAAAACCATGACTGAAGGACAATAATTGTGGTGCCTTTCCACGCGCAGACTTTATCAGGCCGGGACATACGCACATAATTTGTTGCCATCCAGGTCCCGAAAATAAGCGCCGTAGAAACCGTGCTCACCGCGAGGCCCCGGGTCGCCCTCGCTCGATCCGCCAAGTTCCAGAGCCTTTGCGTGAAGAGTTTTGACGTGATCGCGGTCGGCCATCTTGAGTGCAACCATGACGCCATTGCCGCCTGTTGCAGTGGCTCCGTCATGCGGGAGTGTAATGCACAGTGCAGGTTCTTCGCGGCTTCGTCCCCAGGCAGCCATTGTCCCGTGCGCCCATAAGCGTTTAATGCCGACGCTTTCCAGCAGCTGATCGTAAAATTCAACTGAAGTGTTGAAGTTGTTAGTTCCAAGCGTCACGTAACCAATCAAATGAATTCTCCAAATTTTTCGAACCAACCCGCGTTCGCGAAATCACCAGCTTCGATAGCAAAAGACAACACACAAAGTGGCGATTTATCAATTTTTACAACGCTGTTTGCGCATAACCACTTGGTCGGAACTGGTTCGAACAGTCCAGGTTTGATACGTCAGCGACAAGGACGGGATCCAGTACTCCGTGTGGCTGGTGACTGAAAAAAACAGGAAAACTGCGGATTACTGGTTCCCGGATCTCCGCTGCGCTGCGTCCGGGACGACAAGGAGCGGTGGTTGATACTCGTTGTGAAACCAAAACGTATTGGGATTACGTTCTGGTCTGCCTGCACCTTGCGTCAATCGATGACGGTGGGCACAGTTTACAAATGAGTTTTGAGCCTCATTTTCCTCAATCCCCCAACGGCTGTGGACCAGTCCTGCCATGATATGCCGTCAGGGACGAACGGATGCGGCGGAGGTTTTCACTGGTGGCGTCCTTGGTTTCATAGGCGACGGACATGGCAAGCGTATCGAGGATCGCCAGATAGGCGTAGCGTGAGGCGGTTGGTTTGAAGATGTCCGGGTTTTCCGGCAGGTCGACTTCAATCGGAATGGAAACCGCGCTGGCCAGCCGTGTATATGGTCTGGAGACGCAGATAGTCGTCGCACCATAGGCTTCTGCAACTTTCGCAGCTCCGACAATCGCATCCGTTTCGCCGCTGGCAGAAAACAGGAGCAGGACGTCCCCGGGGCCAAGCGTGGCGGAACGCATCTGGATGATATAGCTGTCGTTGACGGCGGTTGCAGCAATACCCAGACGGAAAAAGCGATTTGCGGCTTCCTGGGCCAGCATGGACGATCCGCCGCCGATCCCGGCGATGAGCAGCTGGCGGCACCCGATGATTGCTTTCTTTGCTTCCTCAAGACGTTCAGTATCCAATTGCTGACGCATCACATTCGCGGTCGCATAGATCGCGCTCAAAACCCGGTCAAGCGCATTGTCCGTGGCCGGTGCCTCGTCTCCGACGTCGGCCTGAATGTACTGAAGGCTGACGGCAAGGTTCTGAGCAAGCCGCAGCTTGAACTCCTTGAAACCGTCACACCCCAGCGAACGACAGAACCGAATGACAGTCGGCGTAGACACATCAGCGGCCGAAGCCAGCTCGGCAATCGTCATGGTGCTGATCTGGTCAATGTTCTGCCTGACGTAATCAGCAACACGCTGCTCGCGGGCAGCAAGCTTGCCATCGACCCGGTCCAGGGCGGAAATGATATCTGCGACAGCCGCTTGCCCACGATTTGGCAGGTTTGTGCTTTCGGGGCGGTCGCCAACCATTTTGCTCTCCTGTTTCGCTTCGATAGATTTGTAACTTAGGTACAAAACAAAACAAAATCCAGAGCACAATTACACATACGACACCTCAATAAGGTATATTTTTGTACTTTAATTATATTTTTCGCTTGATTTGGTGTAATTTTGTCCTCACAATGTACTTAAGTTACATTTCTTCGGGAGGAAAGAATGCAAGCTTGGGCGCGAATGACAAGCGCACGCATCAATACAGCGATCGAGACACTGGTTGCCGTTTTAATGTTGCTGCTTGTCCTTGATGTCTGGCTCGGTGTGGTCGACAGGTATTACTTTCACTGGCAGCTGCCGTGGCCGGAAGTCATGGCGCGATACCTGATGATCTGGGCGGCCATGCTGGCCATTTCCTGCGGCATCGCCCGCAGGGAACATATCGGCCTGACTTCGTTCCTGCACATGTGGCCGGCTTCTTTCCGCCGCCTTGTGCTCATCCTTATGGATGTACTGGCGCTTGCGCTCTTCCTCTATGTCACCTGGTACGGGATTGGCTTTGCCCAAAGTGGAGCCAGCCGACACGCGATGATATTCGGGCTTAGCCTGGAACCCTTCTACGCTGCCATTCCTGTCTCCGCGGCAATCGCCTCCGTGCAGCTGCTCCTGGTTCTCTTGCGGGACCTTGGAACACACCTTGAACTCCCGGTCGAAGGGGAGACGGCGTAATGCTTGCTGGTCTCGCTTTTGTAATCCTCATCCTGTTCGGCATGCCGATCGGATTTGCCATCGGGCTCGCAGGCGTCGTCGGTCTGATCGACATGGGCGGCATGCAGTTTCTTGCCATCGGCCCGAGCAAAATCTTCAACGGCCTCAATATTTTCCCGTTCCTGGCAATGCCTTTCTTCATCCTTGCAGGTGAAGTCATGAACGGCATTGGCATCACCAACCGCCTTGTCAAACTGGCGCAGGTTCTGGTGGGCAGGTTCCGTGGTGGGCTCGCGCACACCAATATGCTCGCATCCGTTTTCTTTGCCGGTCTCACCGGATCGGCAACTGCAGATGCTGCGGCCTTCGGTCGGACACTGGTGCCTGCCATGGTCAAGGAAGGTTACAAACGGGATTACGCCTGTGCGGTAACCGCAGCCGGGTCCATCATCGGTCCGACAATCCCTCCCTCCGGACTGATGGTGGTCTACGGCTCCCTGATGGGCGTTTCCATTGCAGGCCTGTTTGCCGCGGGCATCCTCCCCGGACTGGTCATCTGCCTTGTCTGCATGGGCGTCATTGTTGTTGGTGGCAATCGGGAAAACCTGCCCAAGGCCGCACGCGGTGCGACCCTACGGGAAGTTGCGTCAACATTTGTCGGGTCGCTAACGGCACTTGCCATGCCTGTCATCATTCTGGGTGGTATTCTGGGGGGCATCGTAACGCCGACCGAGGCAGCATCGATTGCAGTTGCCTATGCCGTTTTCATAGGCTTCTTTGTCTACCGAACACTGAAGTTGAAAGACTTCTTCCAGATGCTTGTCCGCACCGCGCGGATCACCGGCGTCATTTTCGTCATCATCGCCTTTGCCGGTATCCTCGGATGGTGGATGAGTTTTGAACGCATCCCGCAGTTGATCGCGGAAAGCGTGCTCAATCTCAGTGATAATCGCTACGCCGTCATTGCCATTATCATTTGCCTTCTCCTGATCGTCGGCATGGTGATGGATATCACCGCGATCCTGATCATCCTGGCACCCGTACTCGTTCCCTTGACCGAGCAGGTGGGTCTGGAGCCCATTCACGCTGGCATCATCTTCGTCCTTGCGCTGAACATTTCTCTGATGACGCCGCCGGTGGGCGCCTGCCTGTTCGTTCTGTCGTCGGTGACGGGTGAAAAGCTGGAACGCATTTCGCTGAAACTCATGCCGTTCCTGCTGGCCGAGGTCACCATCCTTTTCATTTTCGCCTTCTGGGAGGACGCGGCGCTGTTGCTGCCCCGCGCCTTCGGATTTGCCAACTAACCCAAAAAAGAACCTAGAGAGGAATAAACAGATGAAACTACTGACAACCGGACTGGCGCTTGCCGCGACAATGACCGCCACAGCTGCGCTTGCAGGCGGTGGGGTGATCAAATTCGGTCATGACAACAAGACTGATCCATTCGAAAACCCGGCACATGCCTGCACGGCGGTATTCTCCAATCTGGTAGACTCCGGCACCAACGGCAGCGTCAAAGTGGAAGTCTTCGGCTCAAATCAGCTCGGCTCAGCCGCAGAACACGTGCAGCAGGTCAAGGACGGTGTGATCCAGGCAACGCTCACGTCAACGGGCGCCCTTGCCAGCTATTATCCACGCATTGATGTCTTGAACCTGCCATTTGCCTTTGCTGGCAATGAAGCAACCTACAAGGTGTTTGACGGTCCGTTCGGTAAGGCGCTTGCCGCCGATATTGAAGAAGCACTCGGCGATGTCGTTGTGCTTGGCTTCCCGGATACAGGCGGGTTCTTTGCGGTGACCAACTCCCAGCGTCCGATTGCAAACCTGGAAGATTTTGAAGGTATCCGCATTCGCACCATGACGCTGCCTTCCCACCAGAAGATCATTCAGGCTCTTGGCGCAGAAGCATACCCACTGTCCTGGGGTGAGGTTTATTCCGGTCTTCAGACCGGTGTGATCGACGGTCAGATGAACCCGGTTCCGATCATTTCCTTTGCAAACTTCGCCGAGGTTCAGGGCTACCTGACGCTTACCAACCACCTGTTTTCGCCGTACACCTTCATGATCAACAAGCCGTTTTACGATGGGCTCGACGACGACCAGCGTGCAACGCTCCATGCAGCGGCGGAAAACTGCGTGACAGCGAGCCGTGGCCTCTCACGGATCATTGAATCTTCCGACCGCGGTCTCGCCGGTCTGATGGATGCGATGGAGGTGACTGCGCTTACGGATGCACAACGCGCTGCAATGGCCGGTGCAACACAACCAGCCTTTGAAAAGCATGTGAACGAGAACCTCGACGCAAAAGCAGTCGAGCTTCTGACCATGTTCAAGAAGGAAGTCTCAGCGGCCAACGCTGACACCTACCTGGACTAAGCCAGCGGGTCAGCAACCTATCCGGCGGGCCTTCAGGTCCGCCGGTTTCTGACAGATAAATAAGAACAGCGTTTCAAGCGAGACAGGAATTTTCAATGCGCGTCTTCTGTGCCTCCATCGCGACAGAAACCAACACATTTTCTCCCTTAAGAACCGACTTCTCCGACTTTGAAGAAAGTTTCTACGCGGCACCCGGCGACCATCCGGAAACGCCGACGCTTTGCAGCGGCATTTTCCCGTCGCTCCGAAAACGTGCAAGGCGTGGCGAAATCTCGTTGGCAGAGGGCACTGCTACCTGGGCAGAACCCGGCGGTCTGGTCAACAAGGATACATGGCAGAGATTGCGCGATGAGGTACTCGGACAATTGCGCGCCTCGCTGCCAGTCGATGCCGTCGTGCTTGGCCTCCATGGTGCGATGATTGCTGACGGCTGCATCGATTGCGAAGGTGAGCTTATTGAAGCCGTACGTGAGATCGTTGGGATGAGGACACGGATCGGCGTGACTTTCGACCCGCATAGCCATTTGAGCGACAAGCGGGTTCAGAACGCCGACGTCATCACGGTCTTCAAGGAATTCCCACACACAGACTTTACAGAAACCGCAGAAGCCTGCGTCGACCTCACTCTGCGCGCGACGCGCGGTGAAATTGACCCGGTCATATCTGTCTTTGATGTTCGGATGATGGAGGTTCTACCGACCAGCCGCCCACCGATGCGTGGTTTCGTCGACAAGATCATTGATATGGAGCAGTCTGGAGACGCACTTTCAATCTCGACAATCCACGGGTTCATGGCGGGCGACTCTCCCGACCTTGGGGCCAAGATGCTGGTAATCACCGATAATGACAAACCAACTGGCGATCGGCTGGCTGAAAACCTGGGACTTGAGCTTTTTTCGTTCCGAGGCACGACGCGCCCGGAGTTTCTGACACCCAAAATCGCCCTTGAAACAGCAGAGCGCCAGGTAACCGGGCCGGTCGTGATCGCCGACGTCTGGGATAATCCGGGCGGCGGAGTTGCCGGAGATTCAACCATTTTGCTGCGCGAAGCCCTGTCTCTCGGACTGACGGACTTCGCCTTTGGCACAATCTGGGACCCAATGGCCGTCAGGATCTGCCATGCAGCCGGGGAAGGTGCGCAGCTTAATCTTCGCTTTGGTGGAAAAACCTCCGCGATGGCCGGTGACCCAATCGATGGCAAGGTCACTGTCATCAAAACACAGAAAAACGCCGTGCAAAGTTTTGGTACGTCCGTTGTCCCTCTTGGGGACTGTGCCGTTGTTCAAATAGACGGGATTGATGTGGTCCTGAATACCAACCGGGCACAAGCCTTTTCGCCGGATCTCTTCACAAATCTCGACATTGATATTTCCGGAAAAAAGGCTCTGGTGGTGAAGTCTACCAATCATTTCCACGGCGCCTTTGAACCGATTGCCTCGCAAATCCTCTATTGCGCCGTTGAGGGGCCATACCCAAGCGATCCCAGCCGGAACAAATACAAAAATCTAAGCCGTCCGATCTGGCCGATTGTTGACAATCCGCACGCCAAGGAAGTCGCCTGACCTATCCTGTATCGAGCATAAGCTGATTTGATAATTGAGCTCCGGTCAGACAGCAACAATTAGACATGGGCAAGTCCTCCTGCCAACCTGAATCACAACCCGAATAGGGTTTGAATCCGCGTAATCGTAAACGTCGGCTAAGCGGATGGGGTGGATGGCTCCTGCATCATCCGGCGTCGCAATGCGCCATAGTGCAGTTGTCATGAACTGCTTATGAGAGGAGCCACCCAATGCAAGTTACAACAATCGGCCTTGATTTGGCGAAGAACGTTTTTCAGGTCCATGGTATTGATGAACATGGTGAAGTTGCATTCAACCGCGCTCTGAGAAGGGGTCAAGTCCTGGCATTTTTTGAACGCCTCGAGCCATGTTTGATCGGTATTGAGGCGTGTGGAACGAGCCACCACTGGGCGCGTGAATTGATCAAGTTGGGTCATAACGTCAAGCT
>CXTY01000025.1 GCA_001404055.1 Roseibium album
CCTAAAAACAAGAGATTGCAAGACCAATGAAGTGATGGAACTTTGTCAGCCCTAAAATCAAGACGCCCCGTGCTTTGTCCTGAACGCTTGCTGTTCGATGTGCGGAATGGGACTTGGTTGGTGGAAACCATCAGGGCCAGCGGCCATGTGCGTCGCGCTAACAGGCCGAACACAAGACTGCTTCTGACAAATCTAAATCACCAGAAAGGACTTGCAATAAGGGAGCCATCCACACAGGACAAAGCGGTCGGACTTCGTAGCGTTGCGACCGACGAGCGATGAACGAAGGCCGGTCGCACAACTCAGTTGGCCGTGGTCGGATCGATGATCGAAGAGACGGGAGTAATCCGGCTGGCGGGAAAGCCACTGAGTTTGGCGTGGTCGTGAATGGCAGCCTCGTCCTCGGCGAGGTAGACGCAGAAAGTTTTGTTGCTGGCGACGTAGGAATGTTCCCATTGAACGCGCGGGGCAAGTTGTGAGAGCGCGTTGTTCGAGGTTTTCGAAGCGTCGCGAAGCTGACCGCTGTCGAAAGAGCCTACCGAAGGAATTTCCCGTTCGATGATAAAACGATGCATGATATTTCTCCTAAATGGTTGGCTTGTAAAGCAGGTGCGTGTTGCCCGGCTCCCAAAACGTGGCATGGAACTTCACCGTTGACGTAGATTTAAAAGTGAAGCGCCCCCACTTCAGATTATGAACTGGCCTGCCAAGGATGCGCTGTTTAGGATCAGGACCTAGGAGGTCAGAGACATGAGCACTGCACCCTATGGAATTGTTTGTCCCATCACCCATGCCTGCAACATTCTGGAGCCGCGCTGGACGATCCCCATTCTCTCCGAGATGTGGGGCGGTTCGACCCGCTTCAACGACATCCGCAGAGGTGTCGGCAACATCTCCACAGCGCTCCTGTCACGGCGTTTGAAGGAGTTGGAGGCCCATGGGCTGATCGAGCGTATCGAGAACCCCGCGAACGGGCAGGTTGATTACATCCGCACCGAACGTGCGATCGCGCTGGAACCGGTACTCGATGCACTGGGCAGTTGGGCGCAATGCAATATCGAGGCCCGCGACGCAATGCTGAGCGCCAATGTTTCAACGCTCATGTGGCAGATGCGTGGCCTGATTTTTTCCGAGGAGTTGCCGAAGCGCCAGATTGTGATGCAGTTCCGCTTCAGTGATCCAGGCCTCGATTTCGACACCTATTGGGTGTTGTTGCGTCCTGGATGCCCTACTGAGATTTGTTCTGAAATCCCCGGTTACGACATTGATCTGTTTGTAGAGACCGACCGCGTGTCGCTGGCCTCAATATTGTTGAGCCGGACAACGATCGAGCGCGAAAAGGCCGAAGGAAGGCTGTTTGTCAGTGGCGACGCTCTGCTCGAGCGCACCATGAGCAACTGGCTTTACCGGCGCGACAAGGAAGACCCTAGCGAAGTCTTACAGCTAGAGGCTTCCGCCCGATAGCATCAGCAATGTCGCCTTCAGGCTCTGAAACGTCTTTCGCGATGGAATGAACCAAGGTCGGCTGAGGGCCGGAAGTGCCGATGTGGGCCGTTTTTCACAACGCTCAATCTGGGAGGGAAGTGTGAATTCGCTGCGCTTCGAGCGAAGGGCCGGATTGGGCTTATTCCGTTGAAAAACTCCTGTTGTTTTGAGTGCCGAACGCTGATTCACTCTCCTTATTGATTTGGGAGATATGGGCGATGATGGGTCCGAAGCAGGAAGCGCAAAGCGCGCTGTTCTACGAATTCTCGATTGATGATCATGTCCCGAATGACCATCTACTGCGGTCGATTGACCGGTTTGTTGATCTGTCCGACCTTCGCAAACATCTGGCTCCGTATTATA
>CXTY01000026.1 GCA_001404055.1 Roseibium album
TTTTCAAGCAGAAGACGGCATACGACATTCTTGATGCCGCAGGCCATTCCGGTGATGTGCAATTTCTGGAGGGACGCGCTGGAGACGACATTTACTACTACGGAATGGAGAGCGGGCGCGTTCGACTGAATTACAACGCAGAGCACGAAGGGTGGGGAAATGATCGTTTTGTCTTTAAGGACTTGTCTCTCTCCGATTTGACCTTCAGCACCTTCAGCGAGCCAAACGGCGAAACGATCCGCATGAGCTGGTCCAAGGAGGGAGAATACGGGTCTGCTGAGATCTATGACATGGGCCGCCACATCGAGCGCTTTGAGTTTGCCGATGGGACATCTCTTTCGGAGATTGGTATCCGGCCCGACGGTTCATCCGAACTGATAGGTACTTCTGGAAATGATCGGATCAGCGGAACATCCGGCGTTGATCATCTGACAGGTGGCTCAGGCTCCGACACTTTCGTCTTCTCCGAAAATAGCGGCAACGATCATGTCACCGACTTCACCAACGGCGAAGACCTGATCCATATCGAAAGCGGTGCATCTGCCTTTGCTGATCTGATCCTGGCAGCGTCGGGTTCCGATGCTCTGGTCCAATTCGGCGGAACAACAATCACGCTCGATGGTGTTCAACTAGCCGATCTTGATCAAGGGGATTTCCTGTTCAGTTGATGGTCAACTGAGTTCGATATTTCAAACGCTCATTGTTACTTTCAGCCTCAGCCCACCACTGGACTGAGGCTGAATGCCGATCAATTCTGGTTCGATGTCAGGACCAACCGCAAATCGCCTCGTTTTCTAACTGCGGAAATCGTCGGTAAAGCGAAAAGGTGCCTGTTCCATTTTGCCTTGCTATTGAACCAGCGGTTCTCCGACCAAAATGAATGGCGCCCAATAGACAGGGTCGGACCATTCCGGATGGTCTGCATCTGAGAACATTGTTTCAATTGCGTGCTTGAGAGCATCGGCGGCCCGGCCATTTGGCTGGTTCGCAGCAAATGCAAAGGTTTGTGACATCAGGTGGGATGTCGCAGCATCGTCGATGACCCAATGGCTGACCAAAAGGGATCGTGATCCGGCATATAGGAATGCGCTGGCCAGTCCGGATAGTGCGTCGGCGCCGGTGCGCTCAGCTGCCGCCGTGTTGCAGGCAGATAGAACCACCCAATTGGCGTTCAATTTCAGTTGGGCAATCTCTGATGCAGTCAGCAGACCATCATCGGTTTCTGTCGCCTCTAGGGGGATCGAAAACGCCAATGCAGGTTCGGCAATTTCTTCAGCGAGGTATTTTACCTCTCCGGAAACAAGGCCATGGGTCGCAAAATAAATGATCTCATAGGGGGTCAAATCGGCAGTCTTTACAGCGGCTTCAGTCGCGGATGCTCCGAGCAGAAGATCGCTTTCCGGGGCCTCCAGGTTTCGAAATACGGATTGGAGCTCTGTTCTCGTGCCTGGCAACGGAGGCAACCCGATCCGCATTGCTTCGAGGTTGACGGAGCTGTTGCGATAATAGGCTGTGTAGGCTTGCGTTCTTTTCTCGCCGGGCTTTGCGTTCTGCGTTCCGAATTGCGGATCGCCAAAGCCTTTGATTTTCCTGGTATTGGGGGTTGTTCTATTTCCATCCCGCAGGATTTTAAGACTGCTGACACTCGGCAAGACCGTAATCGAATGGGTCAGTCCAAGCCAGAAAATCGGCCAACCTTCTTTGAAAAGTGGGTCTGATACCAGGACACTGGGTGGTAGTGATGAAATTGGTCCGTTCAGCACAAACAGCAGATGCTTCTTTTCACGAAACAATCCCTCGAGCGCCTCATCCCAAAAAAGCTTCCGATAAAGTTCATACGGTACGGGAGGGGTGAGTGGCGTCCGGTTGCGGTTCTGAATGTTCAAGTGGCTTCGTATCTCGGCGACGAGCTCTTCAGTGTCTTTGCCCCCAGCCATCATCTGCCAACGAGCGTCGGTATCGGTAACCACCCAAACGTATTCGCCAACGCCTCCGCTATCCACCACGATCATGGCTTCATCAGGATCGAGATGGGACTGAACTTCCCGGATGGTCAAAGGAGTTGGTTTCTTCAGCTCCGCATAGTCAGGATAGGCTGAATCCAATAGGGCATTGACCTCGCCCAGTGTGTCGCGCGCGCCTGAGAGTTTAGAACGGATCGCGGTCTCGTCGGAGGCAAATCTTTTGGCTGGATCTTTTGATAGCACATCCAGCAATTTTGATTGCATTTGCGAGAGTTCGCGTTCGTTATCCTGTTTCTTGCGAACCAGTTTTGCCATTGCATCAGAACCAGCGGCAATCCGTGCGTCCAGATTGCGCAACGCAAGTGCTGCAGATGAGCTGGTAGAGCGTTGAAAGACCTCGAAGCTTTCTTCCAGAAACTGCTCAAGATTTTCCCGGTTCATGAAATAGCCTGACGCCAGATAAACATCGCGATTGGGTGCAGCTTTTGCCTGTCGCGCAAACGCAAGTGCTTGCCCGTAATCTTTCCTTGAGAAATAGGACACCGCCAGCTCTTTGAGCGTTGAAGCTGTCGACGGGTGATCCAAGCCAAGACTTGCTTTCTGGATTTCCAAAGACCTTTGGTAAACTTGCAGAGCTTCTTCATTCTTGCCCATTCTGACCAGCAACTTTCCATAGCTGGTGAGCGCCGAGGCTATATAGGGATGGTCCTTGTCCAAGTGCTCGCCAAGGATGGATATTGCACGTCCATAAAGCCGGTCGGAGATATCCATTTGATTTGTATTGGATGTGATCGCAGCAAGGCCCAGCATGGGGGCGACAATTCTTCGGCTTGTGCTACCGTAAAGTTCTTCCGCGGTTTCAAGAGCTTCACGATAGTAGCGTTCAGCTTTTTCATATTGGTGCTGGTCGTGATGCAATCTTCCAAGGGTATCCAAAGTAATAGCGAGCGTTTCCCGGTTTCCGTCGAAACGTTGTCGTGCAACCGCCAAAGCGCGGTTGGCAAACTCGGTGGCCTGCTCAAACTCACCGCGACTGGATAATTGCGAGGCAAGGGTGTTCAGCACGCCTGACAGGTAGCCAAGCTTTCTTTCGTCATCGGTTGCTTCCAGGAGTGAAACTGCTTCCAGCAACAGTGTTTCGGCTTCTTCATGCCTTTGCACCGCGCTCAAGACCTCTGCGCGATCGGCAAGAAGCCTTGCATAGCTCAGTCTGCTCACGTTCGAATTGGCTGCCATGAAGTTTTGCAGCTGTTCGTAAATCGGTGCGGCTTCATGAAAACGGCCTGCTCTGAGATGCTCGGTCGCCGTTTGCCACTTTTCTTCAACGAGTTTCACCAGCTGGTTGTTCAAACAGTCGTCAGCGAACTCAAGCGCAGATTTTGTACCCGATAAAGAAAAGCTGGCCAGCTGTTGCCCGTCGTGAAGCAACGTCATCGTGCTTCTGTCAGCAATATTTCTTCGAAGGTTCTGGTGATCGCTGAACGTACCGAACAGGTACATTCGGCCATACGACACCATACCGCTCATTGAACCGCTAATTGTTTCACCATTGTCGAAACTGATGGTGACCTCGTATTCAACATCCTCCGAAAAACTTTCTGTCGCCGAACTGTTAAACCCAAAGAGATAGAGATTGAGGTCATAGCTATAGCCCAGCAACAGGCGGTCGTTTTCGGAGTAGTATTTTTCCAGAACGCACGACAGCAAGTCCTTGTTGTAATAGACATAAAAGTCTCTGACATTGCCCCAAATCAGATGTTGCTGAAATACGGTGTCAGCTGCCCAGGCCGTGTTGAAGACGCTTCCGACACAAAGAAATATCCAGACAAACAGGCGATAGGCATAACGCTGGAACGAGCTGCAGAGCAGCGACAAAATCATCAGCAATAACGCAATGACTTTGCTTCTGGCGGCATACAGTTGGAAATAGCTTGAAGTGGGTAATTTCATGTGCCTGTCTCCAGCACTCAAAGACTACCCCAAGGAAGTGTTAATCCACAAACCGGCCAGACTTCGAAAAGCCGTTTTGTCTGCCTCAACATCCTACGATCTCAAGGACTCTATCCTCTCTTTGACCCCATCCGGGATATCGACACTGGTTTGGGCTGCCTGGGCTGTGAGTTTCAGAACTTGTACGAAATCTCTCGGTGTTTTCGGGTCTTCCAGTTTTTCGTCCAGGCGATCCAGTTGCTCGCGCCATTTCGTTTCATCGGAACCGCAGCTGTTTACCAGCCAGGACGCGGCGAGATATTCAGAGACGGCATCATGTGTGAACGAGAGTGTGTCGACGATGTCGCCCGGCTGTTTTTTGCGCAAGACCCCCATCTTGTCGGCGTAATAGGCGATCCGGCTTTCCTTGTCCGCCTGGCTCAGTTTCTGGTCGTCGAATGCCTTGTGCGCTTCTTTGACCGGTATCGGCCGCGGAGAATAGTGTGTTCCGACGGATTGCCACGCCAGGCCTTCCAGGTCGCTCTTGACGCTTTCCGGAGAGGGGGCGCCATGTCTCAGACCTTCCACATAACTGATATAAATCGAGGGAACACTCGGTGCGAGATCACTGAAGTCGATTTTCTCAATGCTTCCGTCTGCTTCAATCCGTTTCTGGATCCGGCTCACGATTTGCATTGCGAAAATCTTGGCAAGCAGGGGTGTGACATCGCCCTCAAGCCGCTCCTCATTTGGCTTGCCGCTGCCAGTCGAGCCTTCGGGCCGGGATACCCTTTGCAAATGTGCGCAGGCTTCGGAAAGGTCCGCGTCGGCGAGAAAGTCAATGGCGCTTACTTCAACGGGGACGCCGTCGTCATCGGTACACTTCAGTTCTGCGCTCGTCAGATACCGTTCCAGAAATGCGGAAAGTGCCGGGGTCCGGCTGATCGGCATGGGTTCGACAGTTTCAGCCGCGCCGAGGCTTGAAACATCTGTCCGGGACGTGACGATAAGTGCATTCAGATCCAGACTGGTAATTTCCTTGTCGAAGGCTGCACGGCTTTTGCTATCAAGCTCCGAATAATGATCCACGATTACCAGGATCTGTCTCGATCTGAGCAATGCATGAAGGATGGGTTTTTCGATATTCTGGCGGAGATCGAGCATCTCTTTGAGCGTCGCCGATATTGCGTCCTCCAGACTGGCGAATTCGGTTTCGATAAAGACCGGGATCATCTTCTGGCCAGAAATGCTTTCATTCAGCGCGGCAAGGCCCAGCTGACAGGCAAGGCTGGTTTTCCCGCTGCCACCAATTCCGCGGATCACAAACCGGGCGATATTCTTGCCTCTAAACACGTCAGCTATGCGGCCCCTAAGCTCCTCCAGGGGCCGTTCGGTCAGGTGCTCGCCGTTGCAGATGACAGGCAGAGGATAATAAATGCGTCTTTCCCAAACAGTCGGCAGGTTTTGAAAATAGTCTGCAGCTTTTGGTGCGTTTCGCCGGGTCCAGGCCCTGAGCACCCTCGGGTTCATGAGGATCCATTTCAAGAAGAGCGGCGCCTGCACGATCCCCAGGAATTTTGGATTCCCCAAAGTGAATTTTGAAAGCAGCTGGTAGGCGCCAAGCGCCCAACGCGGTGCGATTGTGCTGAAGAGGAAAACCGCAAGCAAGGCTGACAGGTAACCAACAACTGCGATCAAATACGGATTTGTGGTCAGCGTTTCCTTGAGCCAGTTCAGCCAGTTTGCCCTGATGACGACCTGTTTGTCTCTGGCGGATGAAATGGCCCGCGCTAAAGTATCATTCGCTTCCTCCCAATATGGCGGAATGAGGTTGTTTTCCTGCTGGCTTCTTCGCTCTGCGAGCGCCGAGACAATTGCCTGGAACTGGTCGACTGCACTATCAAGGTCCCCAAGCGTCATGCCAGTAAACGTATCTTGTGTCGCATTCACCGCAGTTTGCAGGTCATCAAAATAGGGGCTTTCAAGCGTGTCCTTTTCTTTTGCGAAACGTGCGAAAAGGGGTAGAGAAGCCTGGCCAAGCGCCGCAATCGGTTTGGTTGCGCCCGCCAGTGTCATCCTGACCATGAAATCCGGTTTGTCCCCGAGCGGCGTCAGATAAAATTCGGCCAGCGGATCCACCGCCGCGCGCAGGACCGACTGATCTGCCCCAGCGAGGCTTTGAAGAATATCTTGCAGCTTTTCGCGCTCCGGTTTGCTCCCGAGGTATTTCGTGTCGATTTGGTTGAGCACCGGCTGTAGGAATTTTGGAGAATTTGCGGCAATACGGATCAAGGCTTCGGCAGCAACATATGGAGTGGATCTCGAAGGGAGAGGTTCCGGTCCATCGTCGGGCAAACTTTCCACAAGGGCGGCAAGCTTCTGGTAAACCTTGTTTTCTACAGGAGCTTCGAACCTGCCGAGGTCACCGAGCTTATCCAGAAGTTCCGCACTCCGGTTGTTTGGCAAAGCCTCAATCGCAGCCAGAAAAAACGCTCCGGCTTTCGTGTGTCTATCGTCGGGTCCCGTGTCAGGTTCCAGAGCGGCAAGTGCTGCTAGGGCTTGAATTTCAGAGAAGAGCACATAGCGTTCGCTGTCGGTGCCCGGCGGATCGCTGATGGTGTCCCGGAGTTCTCTTTCCGCTAGGGCCAGTCCCCGCTCGAAAGCCTTTAGATCATCGGTTTTGAAGGTAGCGAATGCCTGAACGACAACCAATTCACGCTCGACGGGCGGCAGCGTGAGCAGAAAATTTGCCGCCTCGGCGCTCCAGATTTCTTTGTTAGGACCGGTAGCTCGCTTCAAGAAATTGACCAGGGCTTCAATGGCCTGGACCTGCACTGAACCGGTCGTGTCCAGCACGAGAACTTTCAACCCCTCGAAATTCGTCTGGGTCAACGGAGACTTGTTTCCAAGCACCTGCAAGACCTGCCAGTCCAGCGCATCCGAGATGCCTTTCAGATCGTTGGGAGAGGCGGAAGCCAACAGATCAATAACCCGTTGCGTCTCCTCGCCGGCCATGCCATCGAGAAGAGAAGCTACCTTGATCCGTTCGGCCATTGCCCTGCCGGGGTCTGCAACGGCAGCCTCAAGCACTGGAAGGGCCGTCGCCGCTTTTTCAGCACCAAGAGCCTCCAGAATGCGTCTCGCGGACCAGTTTTCAGCATCTGCTTCTACAAACTTCAGCGCCAGACCTTCCGCCACCGTTGCCGCCCGGTCCCCGGCAGCTTCGATTGCATTGTAGACCGGGTAGAGTTTTCCCTGGTCGGCATCGGGCCTTTCAAGCAAAGCAGCGAGCTCATTCACAAGATCTCCTGCAAGCTCCGGATGAGCCCCGGCAATTCTTGCACCCGCTGACCAGACTGAAACACGATTGCTTTGAAGAAGTGCATTCACGTCTTGGAACGCAAGGTGCCCTGAGAAATGCGGGAGCATCAAGGCCGATGCGGCAGCATAGTTTATGTTATCGTCCTGATGCCCCAGATAACCGGTAAGAAATCCGGCCGCCCCACTGGCGGTTGCGTCTGACAATCTCAAATGAGAGAAGGGAAACAGGTACCTGTACAGGTTTTCGTCTTCGACTTTTTCCGCAAGGGCGATGAGCGCATCGGCCACCTTTTCACTGTCGCCGCCTACTTCATTGAGTAGCCAGATGTGGGTTATATTCCAGGGGCCCTCCGCGACAAGCTCTTCGAGCCTGGCCCTGATTGCCGTGGCCTGATCTGGATTGTCTGCAAAATAAGCCTTGTAGTAGCTTTCAAAGGCCTCTTGGCTGTACTCCAGCTCATGGGCTGGAGATTGCCTCGGATATTGTTTGGGCACCAGGCCCTTCAGGATTTCGAGCCCGGCAGACCGGTTATAACTCTCTGGCGAGACAGCAAGTTCAAGAAACCATGGAATGCGCGGAATGGCGGAAGGGCCGGTCGCTCCAAGAAGTCTCAGGCCATCGCGCTTGTCAAAATCCGAAATTTCACCCTTTTCAATCTTTTCCACGAGCCCGGCAGCCAGGACACTCAGATCGACCCCGGCATATAAGAATATTCTGGCGAGGTCCGCCTTGTTTTGCTCAAGGTCGGGGACTGCCATGAAAGCCCGAACAACCTCTTCCGCAGTCAGGACACTGATATCCATCCGTGCCAGCACGTTCAGAACGGCTTCGGACAACCGGTCATCTGTCGCTGTCTGCGCAAGGTAAACGAGGGTAACGGCCAGGGTGTCGTCCTGGCCACCACCCGAAAAGCGGGCGAGAATCTCGTCGATCTTGTCATCATGGATATTACGACCATCTTCCGGAGCCAGACTTTGACGTAGCTCGGCAATTGTCGCCTCCGGCAGAAGAGCCAGAGGAACAGGCGCCGGGTCCGGCACAGCCTCAGTGGCTGCGTTCTCCGGTGTCCCGCTCGTTGACGCTTGGGTGTCAGTCTCAGGTTTGGCGGCATTATCCGGCACCTGCTTGAGTGCACCGGCAATTTCTTGCAGGCCATTCCCAAGAACTGGTCCGGCATCATTCACGAATTTCGCGAGATTGCCGATCAGGACCTCGCCGTCACCGTCACGACTCGCGCGTTGAATATCCGGCCAGAACCTTGCGGTCAGGATCAGCAACCGTGATGTCAGCCTGTCCAGTGTTTCAGACAGCGCCGGGTCATCCGCAACCATCGCAGCCGCAATATAACTGCCCGGCAGGCCTTCAAGACCAAAATCGCTGAGCATCAGCAGCACCTGGTCCCGCCGCAGCGTTTGCGATGCGTCGAGATTTTTAACGTCTCCATCCGGATTGGGCATCAGCGCCTGACCGATTTCTTCCAGGTCAAAACTGTCAATGCTCAGTAGCCAGAAGAACATCAGATCCGTGAGAAGTTGGCGTTCGGCTTCTCCTGAAGCAACTGGTTCAAAAAGCTCGGGTATCGTCTTCGACCAGACGGATCTGGCATCCCGGATCATGCGCCTCACAGAGGCCAGCTTCCATTCGTCGTCAGGGCTGACATAGGCGTCCAGGTTTTCCGCGATCACGGCTACAACTGTGACAGTAAATTCAACGAACGGCCAAACCCGGTCGATCTGTGCGTTACGCTCGTCAAGGTCTCCATCGGTGAATTGCTCAAGCGCAGGCAGAAGCAAGGTGCTGACTTCCTCGCTGAGGCCAGCCAGGTCTTCATAAAAGACTTGCCCTGCTTGCTGCTGATCAAGCCCGTTGTCTGCGTAGAACTGACCGACAATCGCATTAAGACGCGGGAGAATGTCTGAAACGGTATTTGTGAGGTCTGTATTATCGGCGTTTGCTGTCGTGGTTTGTTCGGCTGGCGTGTTCACATCCTGAGCCCAGCCTGCTGTCGTTAAAATATTAACGACCAATGCCGCGACAAGAAACCAGCGCATAGACATCCCCAACGTTTTCAACTTTTGGGTGCGTAGATTATCGGTAAAAGCAAATGTGTTCCAGAGCGGGGCAGCTGATAACTGAAAAGCCAAGCTGGCAAGGGCACGCGATCTGTGTCCAGCCTTCTGAAGGAATGAAGAATAATTTGACAGAAACTCAAGGTTTCGAGCGTTTCAAAGTGGATCGCGCGTCTGAGGCCATGTCGCCACGTTTACCATTGCCTGAGTTGTCAGGCACCTCAAAACCTCCACGCAAAACTCTGAAACCGTGCAAGTTTCAACCAAAAAGCGAGTTCGGGTTGCTTGTCATAAGTACCAATATGGTTAATGTTCTGCGTGCTGCCGGGAAGAGGCGCCTGGTGGTGTGGGGAATTGGTTGTGGGAGCTTGTGGCTCCGGCAGGGAAGAGCGACAGGGGCTTAAGGTTTAAGCCGGAACGTTGCCATTGAAGGGGCGAAGTGGACAGGGGTGATAGGGATCTCTCCGGGACGGCGGATCAGGTATCTGCTGACCGGGAACGCGCGCAGCTTGATGCGCCGCGGCCGCTGAGCGAGGCGGCAGGTGATAACTCAGGTGCGGATCGCGTAAAGAGCAACATGATTGTTCGCCTGGCCAACGGCTCTGAGACCGACTGGCAGGCCGCCTGTTATCTGGCGCGTGAGGCGCATCAGAACACGATTTTTCGGGACATTCCGTTTGCTGAAGAGAAGGCACGGGCGGTGAAAGGACGGAATTTCACAACGAGATCGATTCTGAGTTTGTCGTTGCTTTAGCACATGGCTGGTTTTGTGCGACTTGAGGAGCTAGCCCACGGCCGTAGATATCTTGCTCAGCAATCGTCAATAATAAATATGGTTGCCAAATAAGCGGTGAATGGCAAAAAGTGAAAAAGGTTAAGTAAATTTGTTTAATTCAACGTACGGACAAATAATAGGATCTCTTTTTTTTGCTGTTATATTTACCGTAATTGCGGACGCGAGGGGTGATCAGCGGCATTTTAACTTGGGAATGTTTGCAATTGCGGCGGCTGTATTGGTTTTTATTGTTAAAATTATTGTTGAGATTAGAAAGAAATAAATGGCAGATTTGAATAGCCCATCTCGTCCCGCTAAAGAAGCGATCGATTCACTAATTTCACATCTGCCCTTTTGGGATTCGTTCCAAGAAGTTGTTTTCGACGCTGCGGGTGCCGCTTCGTCTGGTATCTTTGATTATGCAGCGTCCATGCCGGGGATAGGAATCTACGGCAAGGTTGGCCTAACAGCAACTTCCTATGCAGTTGATGGTCTTTTTAACTTTGGCAATCGGGTATCTGACAACGAAGGATTTACGAAAAAAGACGCCTTTGAATTGGGCGGTAACGTCGTCGGTGGGGCAGTTGGGACAGTATTTGGCGGAGGCATTGGTTCGTTAGCAGGATCGTCTGGCGGCGGCATTGCGGGCGCAGTTCTCTACGAAGACATATATGGTTGGAAGTCAATCGCAGCCATGGACCTCGAGCTGATACCATTCGAGGAATTAGGAATTAGTTCCTCGAGCAACGAAGTTGATGGAATTTACGAAGCCCTGAAGAAAGGGGCGTCTGTTGAGGCATTAACCGATCACTTGAAGGCAGGCGGAAAACTAACCGACGATGGCTATTTTACCAGGCCTGGTCATCCCTACAATAATTACGAGCCTAAGAACGAAAGCGATGGTGGGAGCGCTTACGGGAATCCATATGCTGGATTGACACCATACAAAGATGGCGTGCCCAGCAATCCCACAGAACAAGCGCTAAAGAATAGTTTTGGCCATCGACAAATTGACGCTGGAAGACGTGATCTTGAAGATCACGAACCTGGAAGAACGATAGATTTCTCCGCTGCCTCTGCAGCAAACAGAGGCGCTGCCATTGCGCAATCTCAAACCAGTGGCAGCTCCGGCTGGCACGCTGTTGACATCCCCGGGTCTGCTCATTCGCCAATAGCTGAATTAACTGGTGGTGGTCAGCAAAACAATTCGATACCCAGTCCCGTTTCCAAACCTAGCAACGCCGGTGGTAGCGGAGGCGACCGTGGTGAAACTAATCCCGGCTCCGAAGGAAATGGCTCTGGTGGCAGTGATTACGGAAATTCTGATGCTGGTGGCACAAGCAGTGGTCCAAGCACGAGCAGCACGAATGTTGGCGGTTCAGACGGCGGTTTTGGGTGTTTTGTAGCTGGCACCCCAATCCTTCTTGCGGACGGCTCCGAAAAACCCATCGAGAAAATCCAGCTTGAAGACCAGGTGATGGCGTTCGACGGCCTTGGCGCGCTTCAGCCAGGCGAAGTCACTGATTTGTTCATTCACGGCAAGCGCAAGGTGCTGGATGTTGATGGCGTTCTGGCAACGCCCGAGCATCCTTTTCTGCTCCCGGATGGCAGCTACCAGCCAATTGGCAATCTCTCGGTAGGTGACAAGATTGTCCGCGCGGACGGTTCGCAACACACAATCGAGAATATATCCAAAGTCAACGGTGTTCATACGGTCTACAACTTCACCGTTGAAGGCCTGCACACCTATGTCGCAGCCGGGTTCCGCGTTCACAACATCAAGCCGATCATCCTCGACCTCGACGGTAACGGCATAAACGTCACCAAGCTGGACCAGTCGTCCATCTTCATGGACACGGGCGGCGATGGTTTTCTGCATCGCACGGCCTGGGCCGGTGAAGGCGACGGGGTTTTGTACTTCGACCCTGACGGCCGTGACGAGATCAGGGAAAAGCGTCAGTTTGTCTTCACCGAGT
>CXTY01000027.1:5000-72155 GCA_001404055.1 Roseibium album
AAAGAAAGTCAGTTGGTGATCGAATATATCGGTCACCGGCGGAAGATAATCATCGGATCGGGCATTTTCGCCTGGCGTGTAACACAAAACGGCGCCTGCCTGATGAAAGGCAACAGCTTCATAAAACGCAGGATCGTCGACCCGGCCCGTGAGATTGACAACACCAGCACCAGCTTCCACAAGCGCCACACCAACTTCAGGATGATACGTTTCGACAGAAACCAGAATGTTATCTGCCGCAAGTGCCTTCACAAGGGGCCTCATGCGGTCGATCTGTTGTTCTACCGAAACCAAGTCTGCTGTATCGCCAGTCGATTCCGCACCGATATCCACCATCGCAGCACCTTCCAGTGTCATGCGACGCCCGCGATAAAGCGCTGCCTCGAACGTGTGACAAACGGTTTCGCGATAAGTGCTGTCTGGAGACAGGTTGAGAACACCCATTTGATAGGTCTTGTCCTCGAAGCGACGACCGAATTTTGGAAACTCGAATGTCTGGATAGGCGTCTCTAGCGCCTCACGATATTTGAGCCACAGTGGCAGCAGGCGGTCAGCGGAAATCATTCTAAGACAAAGCTCCTAAAATACGGCCCCATAAGTCAGTCAGTTTTCGGGCAATTAGGCAAGATCAACATCTGGGTACGAAATATCAGGTCCGCCTGCGGCTTATGCGAATGCCCACGCCGGCAGCGTCTTCGAAGATCTCTGGTTTGGTAACCCTGACGGTGACTTGCTCCGCCAACGGATTTTCAAGGACGAATTCCGCAATGGCTTCTGCCCAATCCTCCACCAGTTCAATGTGCTCTCCGTTCGCAGCCTTCTCCTGGATGAAAGTCACCGTATCCGCGTAGGACACGTAAGAGCCGGTCTCCCGAACGATTTGCCGGTAGCCTGAAACCGTCAGGATCTCGACATCAAAGCGAACCGCTTGTGTCTGCCCCTTTTCGCTTTCCAACACACCTATATGTACAGGTATCAGGAGCCCATCAATCAGGATCACATCCTGACCGTTCTCTTTGAGCGCGTGCGGGTTTCCAAAGGCTTCAGACATTGAGTTTCCTGCTGAGTGGAGTGGAACAACAACAGTCTTGATTGACCAAGTCGTGCAATCAATCAATTCAGATAAAATTGATGCACCACTCTAAAAGCGCTGGCACTTATAGCCAATCCGGTCCTGTCCAGGCTGTTTCTGTTCCAGAACAGTGGTAGCCACCTCGGTGACTTCGTCAATTGCCTGATGTTTTTCGCAGAATTAATTGGTTGCCGTTGTATCCACCTGCGTTAACACATCGACGGCCCGTGTCACACCGCGTAACTCACTCAATCCCCGCAAACGCCCGATGGCCGGATATCCGGGTGTCGTGGAACCGAGGAGGTCGTTCAAGATACGGTGTCCATGGTCTGGCCGCATCGGGATCTTCTTGTTGGAACGGGTTTCCAGCTGCCGCAATGCTTGGATGATCGCCACCATATCGATGTTGCCCTCCAGATGCGCATCTTCGTGAAAACTGCGCGGATCAGCTTCCCTTCTTGTCGCTCTTAAATGTGCAAAATGAATACGATCTCCCAGGGTCTCTATAATGGCAGGGATATCATTGTCCGGATGTACACCCAAAGAACCGGTACAAAGCGTGAAACCGTGCACCTGAGACTTGTGCATATCAAAAATTCGCAAAAGATCTTCTTGCGAACATACGATACGTGGCAATCCGAACAGGGAGCGTGGTGGATCGTCTGGGTGAAGCGCGAGCATTACACCCGTCTCTTCCGCAGCCGGAACGACGATCTCAAGAAAGTTTCTCAAGTTTTCAAACAGCTGTTCCCGGTCAATATCCCGATAAGTTTCCAGGACGTTCCGGAAGCTCTCAAGAGTATAACTCTCCTCTGATCCCGGCAGACCGGCGATAATATTGGCCGTCAGCTTTTCACGCGATACTTCATCGCGCACAGCGATCCAAGTCTCAGCAGCCTTGATCTCATCTGCCGAATAGTCGCTTTGGGCACTTTCACGCTTCAATATGAAAAGATCGAACGCCGCATAGGCAGCAAATTCAAAACGCAGAGCGGTTGCTCCGTCGGCAAGTTCAAAGTCCAGATCCGTTCGGGTCCAGTCCAGCACCGGCATGAAATTATAGCAGATCGTTTTGACGCCCTGCCTTGCAAGCGCCCTGACTGTCTCAGCCCAGTTTTGAGCCCAGCGCTCCCAACCCGGCGCGCCTGTTTTGATATCTTCATGAACAGGAATACTCTCGGTGACTGTCCAGGTCAGCCCTGCGTCTTCTATCATCTGACGGCGTGCGGCGATTTCTTCTTCCGGCCAAAAAGTTCCGTTGGGGATTTCGTGCAAGGCGGTGACAATACCGGTTGCACCGGTTTGGCGGATATCCTTCAAGGATATCGGATCCTCAGGACCGAACCAGCGCCAGCATTCAATCATCGCATCTTGTCTTTCTCGTTTGTATCGTGACGAAAATGCAGAAGCGCGGAAACAACCGTTGGGCTTCGTTGACTTTATCCACTTCCAGTAGCCCTGTGATCTAGATATTACCTTTGAATAAGTATCACATCTACATCGGCATAGCGGCTTTGTACGCACTTGACCGATGCGCTCTAGACTTCATGATAGAGGTCTGCGTTGAAGAATATAATCGGCAACTCAACGTTCCGCAGAATTCTTCGAATGCTTCCAGCTTGGAGCTGTTGAAGCAGCTCAGGTCCAGAGTACTGGTAGCATCAGCTGCATGAACACACTCTATGTGCTAGGTTGAGCGTTGGCGTAGATCCCGATTTTCTGATCGCCATAGGTCGCCTCGTTCCATCGCTCGACCATGAATTCAATGTACTAATAAAGCTGACGGTTTTCAGGGTTGCTGTAAACAACGCGGGAGATTGGTTCACGCATGTAATCAAGAAATGAATAACAGTGCCAGATCTTCGATCAGGCAGCCTTCACAGGTTCTTCCATGTCCTTGAGCATCTTGCGTGCTCTCGGACATTGCAGCTTGTCGCGCAAGGGGCTGTCCGGATCGACATCCTTCTGACAGACAACACATTTGTCGGCACCGGAAATAGCATTCAGCCCGCCACAGCTTCCCTTGATCGTTTTTCCCATGAACATGACGCCGAGCGACATGCCGGTGACGACAAGAATAAGAATTGCAAAGGCGAGAATAAAAGTTGCCATGAGGTTTTCTACAAGAAGCCGATTACCAAATTATTTCTCGTTCATAAGCGCCTGAAACGCGCTGCTCGTCTCAGTTACATATGGAGCAGAAGCGTCTTTTCCACCATGTGAAATGAAATAAACTGCAATATTGTTGGCTTCCGCAACTTCAAGACCCTTTTTGTTGCCAAGAACCAGCATGGCTGTTGCCCAGGCGTCTGCCATCATCGCGTTTTCGGCAACAACACTGACGGACGTTGATTGGTGCGTGATCGGCCGCCCGGTTGTCGGGTCAATAATGTGGGAATAGCGCACACCATCATGCTCGATAAAATTCCGGTAGTCGCCGGACGTCGCAAGGCCGCGGTCTTCAATCGCCACGACAAGCTCGACCGTCTTTTCGCCCGGTTCAGGCTTTTCAATGCCGATTTTCCAGGCTTCACCCTTTTCATTGTTTCCGGCTGCAACAAGATCACCGCCGATTTCAACCATGTAGTTTTCGATACCGAGCGCCTTCAGCTTGGCAGCCACCGCATCAATGCCAAAGCCTTTGGCGATTGCTGACAGGTTGATGCCCACTTCAGCAGCAGATTTCGAAATCGTGGAGGCTTCCGAATCCAGGTTCAAAACTTCGGTCTGGCCGACAAAATTCAACGCAGATGAAATGTCATCGTCGGAAGGCACGGGATCTTCAGGCTTACGGGGACCGAACCCCCAGAGCTCGATCAATGGGCCCAGAGTCACATCGAACTTTCCGTCACTGAGACGATGAACGTCGTTCGCTGCGGCCATTACGGTCACGAAATCCTGCGACGCTTTTACCGGCCCCGTTTCGCTGGAAACGTTGAACAGGGTCACCTCGGACTTCTTGTCCCAATTCGACATCTTGGAATTGACGTCGGCCAGAACCGTTTCAACGTCAGCCGCAAGAGCGGTTTCGGAAACATCATCGGGAACACCTACAGCCGTGATGTTGTAAGTGGTTCCCATGGTTTTTCCTGACAAATTCAGGACCTTGGGAGCCTCTTCCGCCATGCATGCAGACAGGACCAAAGTTACAAGAAGAGCGACAACTTTTTTCATGATGTCCAATTTCGATCTTTTTGGTCCCGAGGCGACAAATGCCAAGAGAGCGTTAACCTAGCGCGGTACATAGTCCGGCTACAGACGGTCGCAGGTATGAATTAACCGGCTGATACTGTTTTTTCGGCTGAAACGCCAGTTGTTTTTCCGCTGAAATTGCAATAAACGCTGAGGAGACGGCCTAATGGTGGAAGCCAGCCAATTGCTTTGCGGCCTGTAGTCTCACCATCACACTTTGACGCTTTAAACTGCGGCCCTAAGTACAATGTCGCAGCAGGTTTGAGATGGATATAAAAAAGATTAAAAAAGGTCTGGACCTGCCCATCGAAGGCGCTCCGGAACAAAAAATACACCAGGGACCCAAGCTTGGTTCTGTCGGCCTGATCGGACTGGACCAAATTGGTCTCAAGCCGAAGATGCTTGTTCAGGATCAGGAAGAGGTCAAACGCGGCACGCCCTTGTTCTTTCACAAGGACAATCCCGAGGCTGTCGTCGTGTCGCCGGTCACTGGCCGCGTACGCGCTGTCAATCGCGGTGCCAGGCGTGTCCTGCAAAGTGTCGTCATCGACATTGATGACGCCGAAGACAAGGGAATTGAATTCGGCACATTGGCGGACGATGCTTCCGCTGAAGAGGTCACTGATAAACTTTGTGCCGCAGGGCTCTGGACGTCTTTCAGAACACGGCCTTATTCCAAGATCCCTCACCGCTCAAGCAAAGCTCTCGCGATCTATGTAACGGCACTGGATAGCGAACCGCTCGCAGCCGATGCAGACTTGATCATCGCCGAGCGTGCCGAGGATTTCGAAAAAGGCCTTCTGGCCATCTCGAAACTTACCGACGGGCCGACTTATCTCTGCCAGTCCGGCAAACCATCCTTTGACGGCTCAAAGGTCAGCGGTGTGATAGCGGTAGGATTTTCTGGCCCGCATCCATCCGGGTTGCCGGGCACACATATGCATTTCCTGACGCCACCGCAGGCCGAAGCACCGGTCTGGACAATTTCCTACCAGGATGTCCTGACCATCGGCGCGCTGGCACGCACAGGCTATCTTGATCCCAGCATCGTCATCTCCCTTTGTGGACCTTATGCGGCACGCCCGCGGCTTATCAGAACCGTGTTTGGGGCTTCGACAGCAGATTTGATCGACGGTGAGATCAAGGGCGACGGTATCACACGGGTGTTGTCAGGCTCTGTTCTTAGCGGCCGTGAAGCTGACGGTCCTCTTGCCTATATTGGACGCTATCACCGGCAGGTCTCCCTCATAGAGGAAGACAACAAGCAAATTACGCTCGGCTGGATCCTTCCTATGCCAAGCAAATATGCTGTCCAGCCGGTTCTTGGCTCTGCGTTCTCCAAGAAACTCTATGCACTAACCAGCAATCTGAATGGTGGGCGGCGTGCGATGGTTCCAACGGGAACCTTTGAAGAACTGATGCCACAGGACTATCTGCCGACCCAATTGCTGCGGGCTCTTCTGATCAAGGACACAGACACAGCGCAAGCGCTGGGTGCTCTTGAACTCGATGAAGAGGACCTGGGTCTCGTCGGCTTTGCCTGTCCGGCGAAATATGAATATGGCCTTGCCCTCCGCGAGTGCCTTGAAAAGATTGAAAAGGAGGGCTGATCCTTTGGGGCTACGCAATCTCTTTGACCGTATCGAACCCCTTTTTGAAAAGGGCGGAAAATACGAGAAACTGTTCCCCATCTACGAGATGGTGGAATCTTTCATCTACACGCCGAAGACCGTAACCAAGAACGCACCACACGTGCGCAGTTACGTCGATATGAAGCGGATCATGACCTATGTGGTCATCGCCACGATCCCTTGCATATTCTTCTCCTGGTACAACACGGGTTGGCAGGCGAATTCGGCAATCGCAACGCTTGGTGCAGCTTCCGAAACCGGTTGGCGCATCTGGCTCTTGAAGGCCTTCAGCATTGGCCTTGATCCGTCCAGCATCTTTGCAAATATGTTCCATGGGGCGCTCTATTTCTTCCCCATCTACATAACGACGCTGGTTGTTGGCGGTATATTTGAAGTTATCTTCGCGACAGTCCGTCGCCACGAGGTCAACGAGGGCTTCCTGGTCACCTCCATGCTCTACACGCTTATCCTGCCGGCCTCTGCGCCGCTATGGCAGGTTGCGCTTGGCATTATTTTCGGCGTTGTCATTGGCAAGGAAGTCTTTGGCGGAACCGGCAAGAACTTCCTCAACCCGGCCCTGACCGGCCGTGCGTTCCTCTATTTCGCCTATCCTGCACAAATGTCGGGGGACGCTATCTGGACACCCGTCGATGGGTTTTCCGGGGCAACAGCGCTCTCCGTCAGCGCATCGCAGGGGTATCAGGATCTGGCAGCTGCCGGCATCACCTGGATGGATGCTTTCCTTGGCTTCATGCAGGGCAGTCTCGGTGAAACATCGACACTCGCATGCCTGCTCGGCCTGGTATTCCTGCTTGCCACCAAGATCGCTAACTGGCGTCTGGTCGTCGGCTGTCTTGCAGGCATGATCGGCTTCTCGCTTCTGCTGAACACTATTGGTTCCAATACCAATCCGATGTTCTCCATGCCGTGGTACTGGCATCTTGTTGTCGGGGGCTACGCGTTCGGCCTTGTTTTCATGGTGACCGAACCTGTATCGGCATCTCACACCAATGTCGGGCGGTACTTCTATGGAGCCCTCATCGGCGTAATGGTCGTGCTGATCCGCGTCATCAACCCGGCATTTCCGGAAGGCATGATGCTCGCCATTCTTTTTGCAAACGTGTTTGCACCGCTGATCGACTATTTCGTCGTGCAGGCGAATATCAAGCGGAGGATGCGCCGTTATGGCTGATCAATCTCCAAGTTCCGAGGCCCCAAAGGGCTTCCTTCGGAAATTCCAGGATCTTCCTACGGACTCAATTCCGAAAACCCTTTTTGTTGCTGTAACTCTGTGCCTGTTCGCCTCCATGATCGTATCCATCGCAGCGGTCTCGCTGCGACCGATTCAGGAGGAAAACAAGCTCCGGGACAAACGGATCAATATCCTGCAGGTCGCCGGTGTCTACGATCCAAGCCAGAATGTTCGCGAGGCTTTCCAGGCCTTCGAACCTCAGGTTCTGGATCTGACAACCGGCAAATTCACCGATGACTTTGACGCGGCTACCTTTGATGATCGCGCTGCTTCGAAGAATCCGGAATTGAGCCGCAGCTTGACAGATGACCCCGCAGGCATTGGACGTCAGTCGAACTTCAAGACCATCTATCTTCTGCGCACCGATGATGGCGCAATCGACAAGGTTATCCTGCCGGTTCACGGCTATGGCCTCTGGTCGACACTTTATGGGTTCATCGCACTTGAAGCCGACGGTAACGACATTTTCGGCCTGCAGTTCTACCAGCATGCGGAAACACCGGGTCTTGGTGCAGAGGTCGATAACCCGCGCTGGAAAGCCCTTTGGAGCGGCAAGAAGCTGCGGGACGAAAATGGCGACCTGCAGATTACCGTCGACAAGTCTGCTCCGGCAGCCGGCATTGAATATCATGTCGATGCAATTGCCGGCGCGACACTTACATCTCGCGGCGTCGATAACCTTGTGAAATTCTGGATGGGCAAGGAGGGTTACGCAACCTTCCTGAGCAACCTTCAAGCAGGAGAGGTCTGATGGCACACAAGCACAGAGAGTTGCTCATCGATCCTTTGGTCGACAACAACCCGATCACGCTTCAGGTGCTCGGCATCTGTTCAGCGCTGGCGGTTACCTCTTCCCTCCAGGTCGCTTTCGTGATGGCGCTGGCGGTGACTGCCGTGACCGCGTTCGCGTCAATGTTCATTTCCATGCTGCGCAATCATATTCCGGGTTCCATCCGGATCATTGTGCAGATGGTGATCATTGCTTCGCTGGTTATCCTGGTTGACCAGATCCTCAAGGCATTTGCCTACGAGATCTCCAAGACCCTTTCGGTTTTTGTCGGCCTCATCATCACCAACTGTATCGTGATGGGTCGCGCGGAAGCGTTTGCCATGAAGAACCCGCCAGTCGCGTCTTTCATGGATGGTATTGGCAATGGACTTGGCTATGGCCTTATCCTGATGCTGGTCGGCGTCGTCCGAGAACTCCTCGGGGCAGGATCGCTGTTCGGCATAACCATCCTTGAGACCGTCAACAACGGTGGATGGTATGTTCCCAACGGGCTGCTGCTACTGCCACCGTCTGCATTCTTCGTAATTGGTTTGCTGATCTGGGCGTTCCGTGCCTGGAAACCACAGCAGGTTGAAGAGCGCGAATACAAAATCCAAACTGTTGAGGCTCATTGATGGAAGGCCTTATCTCCCTCGCCGTCAAAGCGATTTTCGTTGAAAATCTGGCGCTATCCTTCTTCCTCGGCATGTGTACTTTCATTGCCGTGTCGAAAAAGATCTCGACTGCGATCGGTCTCGGCATTTCGGTGATGGTCGTGCAGGCGATCACAGTGCCGATGAACAACCTGCTGCTGACTTATCTCCTGAAGCCCGGTGCATTGGCCTGGGCCGGTTTCCCGGATGTCGATCTGACTTTCCTGGGACTTATCTCATATATCGGCGTCATTGCCGCAATGGTTCAGATCCTGGAGATGATCCTCGATAAGTTCTTCCCGCCGCTCTACAACGCGCTCGGTATCTTCCTGCCGTTGATCACTGTGAACTGTGCGATCCTCGGGGGATCACTCTTCATGGTGGAGCGGAATTACGATTTCGCACAGGCGACGACTTACGGCCTCTCGTCCGGTTTCGGCTGGGCCCTGGCAATCACAGCCATGGCCGGTGTACGCGAGAAGCTGAAATACTCGGATGTCCCTGATGGCTTGCAAGGCCTGGGGATTACTTTCATCACCGCTGGACTGATGGCCATGGCCTTCATGTCATTCAGCGGCGTCAAGCTTTAAGGGAGACGATCGGAATGGAAACATTCGGCCTCGGCGTCGTCCTGTTCACGTTGATCGTGCTGGCACTGGTGACCATCATCATGGTGGCTCGCAGTCAGCTGGTTTCAACCGGGAACGTCAACATCACCATCAATGGCGAAAAAACCATTGCTGTACCGGCAGGCGGCAAGCTGCTGCAGACCCTTGCAGAACAGAAACTCTTTGTTCCATCTGCATGCGGAGGCGGCGGGACATGCGCCCAGTGCCGCGTCAAGATTCATTCGGGCGGCGGGTCAATCCTGCCAACCGAAGAGGGCCACATCACCAAGCGTGAAGCGGCTTGTGGTGACCGTCTGTCCTGTCAGGTCGCGGTCAAGCAGGACATGGACATCGAAGTTCCTGAAGAAGTCTTCGGTGTGAAAAAGTGGGAATGCACCGTGCGTTCCAACCAAAACGTCGCAACCTTCATCAAGGATCTGGTTCTCGATCTTCCCGAGGGCGAAAACGTCGATTTCCGCGCTGGTGGTTACATCCAGATCGAAGCCCCGGCGCACACGCTTTCCTATACGGAATTCGATGTCGAAGAGGAGTACCGCGAGGACTGGGACAGGTTCAACTTGTGGCAATACAAGTCGACAGTTGATGTTCCGATTGAGCGCGCCTACTCCATGGCGAACTACCCTGAAGAAAAGGGCATGATCATGCTCAATGTCAGGGTTGCCTCTCCTCCACCGGGCTCTGAAGGTATTCCTCCTGGCCAGATGTCGTCCTACATCTTCAATTTGAAGCCGGGCGACAAGGTCACGATCTCAGGTCCGTTTGGCGAGTTTTTTGCCCGCGACACGGAAAAGGAGATGGTCTTCATTGGTGGTGGTGCAGGCATGGCCCCAATGCGCAGCCACATCTTCGACCAGCTCAAGCGCCTGAATTCCAAGCGCAAGATTTCCTTCTGGTACGGCGCCCGCTCCAAGCGTGAAATGTTCTTTGTCGAGGACTTCGACACGCTGGCTGCAGAAAATGAGAACTTCGACTGGCATGTCGCTCTGTCTGATCCGGCTCCGAACGAGGCTTGGGATGGCCACACTGGCTTCATTCACAATGTGCTCTACAACGAGTATCTGAAGGACCACCCGGCACCGGAAGATTGTGAATACTACATGTGTGGCCCCCCGATTATGAACTCCTCGGTCATCAACATGCTGCTTGAGCTGGGCGTTGATCGCGAAGACATCATGCTGGACGATTTCGGCGGCTAAACATTGTAAATTTTACAAACAAAAAACCGGCGATCTCTCGCCGGTTTTTCTATTTGAACTCAATATTTGAGCGGCAGGAACGCCAGTACAAGCAGACCGAGTCCAGCCGGCACGCCGTAAAGCCAGGCGCGTAATCGCCAACCCTCGGGCTGCTTCTTCCAGTTGTCGCGGTAAAGATGGCCGAAGCCAACAACCAGAACCATCAAGATGGATCCAGAGAGCGGCGTTATATAGAGATTATCGAACACGTCTTCCTGACAAAATTTTCTGCAAAAACTAGAAACACTATCCGTGCCTGAGGAGCGGAGCAGAGGTTGCTACCCCGCTCCGCTTTATGTTGTTAGGCCGGTGCCTTTGTCTTGCGCAGGTAAGGCAGAATTGTTTCGAATTCGCCGAACTTTGCCTTTGCATCTTCATTGCTTACGGTCGCCGGAATAATCACGTCCTGACCGACTTGCCAGTTGGCTGGTGTTGCAACACCCTTGGCAGAAGTCTGCAGTCCATCCAGAGCACGGACGATCTCGGCGAAGTTACGACCGACTGTCATCGGGTAAGTCATGGAAAGCTTCAGCTGCTTGTCCGGACCGATGATAAAGACAGAGCGTACGGTTGCACTGTCGGCGGGCGTACGTCCGTCCGGCAAATAGGCCTCTGCCGGCAACATGTCGAACGCCTTGGAGATTTTAAGGTCGTCATCTGCAATGATCGGAAAGTCCGGTGTGGAACCCGAAGCCTTTTCAATGTCACCTTTCCACTTCCGGTGATCTTCAGCACTGTCCACGGAAACACCGATAACTTTGGTGCCACGCTTTGCCCATTCATCTTTCAACTGGGCAACTACACCAAACTCCGTGGTGCAGACGGGTGTGAAATCCTTCGGGTGGCTGAACAGGATTACCCAGCTGTTTCCGATCCACTCGTGAAAATTGATTGTTCCCTGATCGGTTTCAGCCGAGAAATTGGGAACCGGGTCATTGATACGAAGTGACATTTGAATGAATCCTTTTTCAGGTGCCTGTGTCTATTGGCGCATGAAACATACCGCTTAGCACCAAAATCGCCAGCTCAAATGCATCAATCGCTCGTGACACGCACCTGAAAACCAGGTGGTTCGTTTGAGCCAGCGCCAAAAAATGTGCTAACGCAAAAAATCAGCGTTTTGAAGGCGCCAAGACAAAAAACGAATACTGCTGACAAAGAAATGTGCTTTCAAATCAAGCCAGAGTTCTTTCAAGATCATTGATGGACTTTGACGCCATGCCGCGTCCACGGATCATATCCGCAGCTTTTTCGGCGATCATGACAACCGGCGAGGCCGTGTTGCCTGAAACTATTTTCGGCATGATCGACGCGTCGATCACTCTGAGACCCGTCAATCCGCGCGCACGTAGCTGCGTATCGACAACCGATTGTTCATCCGCACCCATCCGGCATGTACCGACCGGGTGAAATATTGTCGTCGCAATATCTCCGATGCTTTTCAGCAGTTCCTCCTCACTCTGGACTTTAGGACCGGGTAGAATTTCCTCCGGTTGGTGCGGAGCAAGCGCCTTGGCGGTCATGATCGTGCGCGCCTGACGCACCGAAGAGATCGCGATTTCCTTGTCTCTCTCTGTTGAAAGATAGTTGAGGTGAATATCAGGCTGCTGTTTGAGGTCCCTGGTTGCAATATGGCTTGAACCAATGCTTTCGGGCCGCAGGTTGCAAACCGAAACAGTGATTGCCGGAAACGGGTGCAATGGGTCACCGAGACGATCAGTAGACAAGGGCTGAACGTGGTATTCGAGATCTGGTGTTGCCATCGCCGGATCGGACTTCGTAAACATGCCAAACTGACTAGGCGCCATGGACATCGGTCCGGACCTCTTGAAGGCATATTCAAGCGCGATCTTGGCCTTGCCAACAATGCTGTTGGCCTTGGTGTTCAGCGTCTCCGCATTCTGGACCTTGAAAACTGTTCTGATTTGCAGGTGATCCTGAAGATTTTCACCAACACCTTCGCTTTCGTGTAGAACGTCGATCCCATTGTCAGAAAGAACCTCGCCAGAACCAATTCCCGAGAGTTCGAGTATCTTCGGCGAATTGATCGACCCGGCAGCCAGCAGCACTTCACTTGAGGCCAGCGCCGTCTTGTCCTCACCTTGGTGACTGAAACACACACCAACAGCACTTTTGTCCTTTAGAAGGATATTCCGGGTCTCCGCGTGCGTGATCAATCGCAAGTTTGGACGCTTGAGTGCCGGTTTCAAAAACCCTTTTGCGGTATTCCAACGTACGCCACCGCGTTGATTGACCTCGAAAAACCCGCTTCCTTCATTATCGCCGTCATTGAAATCTTCACGTGGGTCTATGCCGAATTCACGTGCCCCGTTCTGAACCGCGCGCAGGATGTCCCATTCAAGGCGTTGCTTGGCAACTTTCCATTCCCCGCCGCTTCCATGCAATTCACCCTCACCACCATGGTGGTCCTCTGATTTCATGAAATAGGGAAGGACATCTTCCCAAGCCCAACCGACATTGCCGAGCTGACGCCAGTGGTCGTAATCAGTGGCCTGCCCACGCATGTAGATCATGCCGTTAACAGACGAACAGCCACCCAGAACCTTGCCACGCGGATAGACCAGGCTACGACCATTCAAACCCTTTTCCGCCGCAGTCTTCATCATCCAGTCGGTACGCGGATTACCAATGCAGTAAAGGTAACCGACGGGAATATGAACCCAGTGGTAGTTGTCCGATCCACCGGCTTCCAGCAGCAATACCCTGACGGAAGGATCTTCCGTCAAACGGTTCGCAAGCACACATCCAGCCGTGCCCGCGCCCACGATGATGTAATCATAGGTTCCATCCAGTTTCTCTGGCCGGTTCATGAGAAATTCCGTTCTTACAAAGGCAAGGTCTGATCAGGCAAATTTCCTGCATTTCAAACATGATAATGCAATTTCACCTGGACAGATCGATCTTTCTAGTGGCCGACCTGCCCAGACAAATTCTTAGTATTTAATCACAAGTTTCCCGATCGTCGCGGCCTTTTCAATGATCATATGCGCTTCTTTCAAAGTCGCAGCTGAAAGCCCGTTCAACACCCGTGTCTCGATGGTCGAAACCACTTTGTCTTCCACCAGTCGCGCCATGCGGGCCAGGATCTCACCCTGACGGCTCATGTCCGGTGTGCCGAACAGGGAACGTGTGAACATCAATTCCCACATCAGGGCGGCTGATTTTCCCTGAAGCGCTGAAACATTCAGATTGTCGGGTGTTTCAACGATCGTCCCGATACGGCCCTGAGGTGCAATCAACTCGCACATGGCATCCCAGTGCTGGGACGTATCGGCGTATTGCGTGATGTAGCCGACGTTTTCGAACCCTGCCTTGCGGGTCTCACTGACAAGGTCCCGATGGTCAACAATTTCATGAGCGCCCATTTGTCTGCACCAATCCGCAGACTCCTTGCGGGACGCGGTGGCGATCACAGTTGCATTCGTCAGTTTGCGCGCAATCTGGGTCGTTATTGATCCAACGCCGCCTGCGCCACCTATGACCAGCAATGAGAAAGCCCGCTCATCGGCTGGTACCTGGAGGCGGGAAAACAGCATTTCCCACGCAGTGAGAGAAACGAGCGGCAAGGATGCGGCGGCTTCCGGTTGGACGCCTTTCGGGGCCAGGGAAACAATGCGATGATCAACACCTTGTAGTTCGGCATAGGAGCCGGGACGCGACGCATCGCCGGCGTACCAGACCCGGTCACCCGGTTTGAAACCGGTCACGCTGCTCCCGCAGGAGCGAACAATTCCGACAGCATCATAACCGAGCACAAAAGCGGTTTCGTGAGGTGTATCAACCGCAGTTCGAATGCGGCGCTTCGCATCAGCCGGATTAATCGAAACTGCCTCGATCTCAACCAGGAGATCGTTCTCACCTGTCACGGGGTCTGGCAAGTCTACGTCCAGAAGACTTTCTGAATGGTCGATCGGCAGGGAATTGAAAAATCCTACAGCTTTCATGGGATCATGTTCCTGGTGTGTTGGGTTTTGAAATCTCGTTCCAGAAAGACCGCATGGCCTCGGCGAGTTTCAAATAGGTTTGATATCGTTTGTCGTAATGTGCCTTCATCGTGGAATCAGGCTGAAACGTCTGTTTGGCATGGGTCATCGAGGTGACCGCATCTTCATATGCGGGAAACAATCCCGTTCCGACACCTGCACCGATGGCCGCTCCCAGTGCGCCTGTTTCACGTGCCTCCGCGACGCCGATAGACACGCCTAGGCAGTCGGCAAACATCTGTGGCCAGACCGGGCTGCGCGCCCCGCCACCGGAGAGAACCGCAGTATCGAACCGCACACCGGACGACTGAAGCACCTCGATATGACGGCGATGCTCGAACATCACGCCTTCAAAAAGAGCGCGCAGCATGTGCCCTTCGGTATGCCAACCGGCGACACCATAGAACCCGGCCCGGTAGTCCGCCCCCTGTCCCGAGCCATAGAGAAACGGGTGAAAGAAAGGGTCGTCAGCAGACGGCTGCGTTTCCGCGATACGCTCGTTGCAGTAACCGAACGGATCATCGTGATGTTTGCCGCGTTCAACGAACTCACGCACATACCACTCCAGATTTGCAGCAGAAGTTGCGCTTGCCTCGATATTCACATATCTGCCTGGCGCAAACCCGGACGCCATGAACATGGAACGGTTGACCACGGGCTGTTCTGAAAACACCTGATTAATGCTCCAGGTGCCCGCGATGATCGACGCTTCGCCGGTATTGACCACGCCGGAGCCGATCGCGCTGGAGATAACGTCAAAGTAGCCACCCACGACAGGCGTACCTTCTGTCAGACCGGTAAGTTCTGCGGTCTCGGCAGTAATCTCACCTGCTACATCAGTCGGGTGAATCAGACGAGGCAGTAGTTTCCTGGTATCCGGGAGCCCGTAGAGCGCAAGAAGGTCGTCATCATAGGAACAGTCAGGCATGCGTGTCATACCCGCCCCCGACATGTCGGAGATCTCGCTCACCCGCTGTCCGGTTAGTTTGAAGGTGATAAAGTCCTTGCAAAACAGGACCGTCCCGACCTTCTCGTAAAGATCAGGCCGGTATTTCTTTATCCACGCCAGAAGTACTGGCGTTTGCGACGGCCAGGGCTCCTGGAGACAAAGCGCATGCAGCTCTTCACCATGGGCCGCACGCAATTTTGCTGCCAAGTCGGCTGCCCTTGTGTCGAGCGACTGGATGCCTACCAATGGTTGGTCATTCTGATCAAGCAAGTACAGACCGTTGCCGTGGCCGGCACATCCAATCGCGGCAATTTGTTTCGGATCGATCCCTGCGTTTTCAATGCAGTGCCTGATCGCAAGCTTGGCATTATTCCATAGCTCACCGAGATCGCGCTCGACATGCCCTGGTTGGGGAGTTGACGACTGTCCATCCAACGCATGCATGGCAATCTGGCGTCCCTTCAGGTCGAAGAGCACCGCCTTGATCACCGTATTGCCGGCATCAAGCCCCAGCAAATATTTGCTTTCGTCAGCCACGGTTATAGATGTCCCAAGCTTCTTCTCCCTCGGCACCGTTGTGGATCATGGCCATGAGCGCAGACACCACCGCTTTCGGATTGTCATGCTGATAGATATTTCGGCCGTAAACCATTCCCATTGCACCTTGGGACATGAGCGCTGCCGATTTTTTCAAGACTGTCTTCAAGTCTTCCTTGCCGCCACCACGTACCAAGACAGGCACCCGCGCGGCTTCGACGACGCGATGAAAATCTTCCGGTCTCTCGGTCGGGTCCGCCTTGATGATGTCCGCTCCCATCTCGCTTGCCAACCGGACCAAGGTGACGATTTTATCCGCATCGCCGTCAACCTGGTAACCGCCCTTGATGTCGTTTGGCAGCATGACAAGGGGTTCAATCATCAACGGCATTCCGTATTTGTGGCAGGCGGCACGTACACGGGAAATATTTTCAACGCACTGGCGGAAGAGCTCAGGCTCATCGGGCAACATGAACAGGTTTACCACCACGCAAGCGGCATCCATTTCCAAGGCGCCGATGATCGGCTCATCCGCGTTCTGCAGCATGGACCACATGATCCGGTGGCGATGATCATTGTAGGGGTTGCCCATATCGATGCGCATCACAAGCGCTGGCTTGTCCTTTTCCGGACAGTTCTGCAGCAGATCTGCTTGCCCATAAGCCATCTGGATCGCGTCGGGCTTTGCCTTGATCAAGGTGCCAACGACACCCGCCATATCTTCAAGGCCAACCATGAAACTCGGCTCGTTACACACGCCATGGTCAATCGCTACATCAAGACAGCCACCGTGCGTGAACATCCGGTTCATGCGGGCTTTTGTACTAACACGCATTCTTCGCTCCAATTTTTTGTACCCGAGCTTCCAGCATTTGCCTGGAAACACCGTGATAGTCGTTGAGTTCCTGAATGAGATCCGAACGCTGCTGCTCGGCCTCCTGAGGGGTGAGATTTCTTTCGCGTCGGATCAGGGATGTGAGTTGTTCGATGGCCTCCATCGATACGCTTCCATCAATCGCCAAAGAGGTTCGACGCAGGACGAGATCGGAGACGGTTTCAACAAACTCGTTGCGAAGCAGGTAGAGAATTTCGTTCACCGTAAGCTGACTACCGACAATTGGCTGGTCCGGCTCCCGGGCGCTGTAAATCTCCTGCAATTCAGCAGCCGCTGTTCCATAGGTTTGTGCCAGATAAGCTGAACGATCCGAACTGATCCCGAATTCCTTTTCGAGCGTTTTTGCGAGCGCGTGACGCTCTTTCGGAAAATCTTTTCCGCCGCCGATCGGAAGGGCCAACGTGTCCTTCTTCCTCGGTTGTCCAAGTTCGCGAAGGACTTCATCAGCCGTCTGCTCGGCAAAGGCGCGGAACGTTGTCCATTTGCCGCCGACCATACACAATTGGGGGACGTCCCCATCCAGACGCTTTGTGTAATGCCCTCGCGAAATCCGGCCGGTAAAGTCTTGATCGCTTTTTGGCAACGGACGAATGCCAGCGTAGCTAAAGACAACGTCCTCAATCGGCACGTCGATCTCCGGGAAAACCAGGCGCAGAGACTCCAGGATGTAATCTCTTTCCGCGTCTTCGCAACGGACCCGTTTGGCCGAATTGACGCGAATATCGGTGGACCCGGCCAGGACTTTGCCGAGATAGGGAAAAACGATACAGACCCGGCCATCGGCATTCTCAAAATAGACCATATGACCGGCCAGAGCCTCTTCCATCTCCGGATTGTCAATGATGAGATGGGATCCCTTTGTTCCCGAAACCAGTCTCTCACGGTCAGGACTGCCACTGATCTGCGCAATCGTGTCATCGAGCCAAGCCCCTGTGGCGTTGACGACGACGCGGGCTGAAACAACAGCCTTTTCACCAGTACGATTGCATGCAATCTGGAAGCGACCAGCCTGCGGGCTAACTTCGGCGTAATTCATGGCAACGCAGGCGGGCGCCTGTCGGGCAGTGTCGGTGAGCAACTCAATACCAAGCCGTTCCGGGTGGCTTATCCAGGCATCATGATAGGTGGCCGAAAATCTCAAGTCTGGCGTCAATTTCGGCCAACTGGAAAGAGTGCTCTTTCTGCTTTGAAACGTGTGTTTGGGTAGCAAGCGGCGGGTGCGTGTCACCCAGTCATAGAGGGAAAGACCGAGCTTGATCGGAAGAGCGCCGCGGCTGGAGGGTTTGCCCGACAATCCAAAAAAGCTGGCAGCAGAATTCAAAAGCCCTGAGAAAACCGATTTTATCGGAATAACCGTCGGCAACGGACGCACCAGATGAGGAGCATTCTCCAACAAAGCATCCCGCTCGCGCAGTGACTCTCGTACAAGGTCAAATTCACCATTCTCCAGATATCTCAGCCCGCCATGGATCATACGCGAAGGCGCCGCGCTGCACCCCGAACAAAAGTCATTCCGCTCGACGAGAAGCACACGCACCCCCTGCAGCGCCAACTCGCGATAGACACCTATGCCGTTGATCCCACCGCCGACGACAATGACATCGAACGCGCCGTCGCTGCGCAGGCCGTCCCAATTTTGCTGCCGTTGATCGGACATAGTTCTCCTGTTCGCCGAAACCAGATTCGGCGTCCTTTTGTTCTTGTTTTCAGCGGGCGCCTGGCGCCTGTTGGATCAGGCTGCCAGTTGGGTCAGATGGGTTTGTGCAGCGTTGCTGATGGTTTCAAGATCGGATTGAGAAAGACGAAGACGACCGGCCTTGGCGTTCTCTATTGCCTGCCCCGGATCCCGCGCTCCGCAGAGCGAAAAGGTGATCCCGGGTTGTTGCAACGTCCAGGCGATCACCACCTGTGCCTTGCTGGCTTCATGCGCCTCGGCAATCGGTGAAATAGTTTCCATAAGGCGTGCAACCTTCTGCCGATTTTCCAAAGAAAACCGCGGATTGTCCTTGCGCTGATCGTCACCCTCAAAGGTCCTGTCTGGTCCCATTTTGCCTGTCAGGAGTCCCAGTGACAGTGAGGAATAACTGAGAACGGAAACGCCTGCCTCAAGACAAACCGGAACATGGCTGGCTTCAATGTCTCTTTTCACCATGCTGTATTCTTCCTGGATGGCATCCAGCTGCCCCGCCTTGATGTAGGCATTCACCTCTTCCACCGACGTGTTGCTGGCACCAATGGATCGGATCTTGCCCTGGGTTTTCAACGTTTCCAGCGCCTCCATCGTTTCCTCGATGGACGTCGTCGGATCCTGCCAGTGCGTGATGTAATGATCGATATGATCCGTCCCGAGCCGCTTCAGGCTCTGTTCGACCTCGTAAACGATCTCTTCCTTGCCGAGATACCTGTGAACCGGTCCGTCGTAATCGAAGAAGTGATTGCCCTTCTGGGCATGCCAGACCAGACCACACTTGGTCGCCAGAACCACTTTGTCACGACGACCCTTGAGTGCCTTCCCGACGATTTCCTCGGCAAGCCCTTTTCCATAGGCAGGTGCCGTATCAATCAGCGTGACGCCTTCGTCTATCGAAGCCTGAATTGCTGCGATTGACTTGGTTTCCTCGGTACCGCCCCACATCCAGCCACCAATGGCCCAAGTCCCCAGGCCGATGGCAGAGGTTTCAATGTCGGTTTGACCGATTTTACGCATCAACATGTCATGCAACATTTTGAGCACCTTCCGTTGTCGCCAGAACTTCGCTGGCTGTATTTTCATCCAAGATGAGAGAATCCATATGATTGCCGTTCAGGACCGCGCGGATCGGCATGACTTTTTCCTCGCCCGAGGCGACACCGATAACCCGTTTGCACTGTCTCAACTCTTCCGGCTTCAAGGCGACCAGGCGCGAGTTGAGCGCATAATCGGCAACCGTTCCGTCCGGCCGCATCAGGTGGGCCAGGAATTCCGCAGTTACGCCCGTACCCACAAGCATCTTGCGATCGGAATCCGGCATGGGATGCAGGTCGTAATAGCTGGACCCAGGTGCCTGGATAGACCCAACACCAACAAGAGCAACATTTGCTCTGCGGGCGATTTCAAATGTCTGTTTGATGGATGCGACATTCATCAACATGTCGCGCTGTTCCCGGCTTTCGGCAAACAGAGGCGCATGCAAGAGCACCGCAGTGCCTCCCAAGCGATCTGCCAGCTGCGCGGCCAGATGATTGACGTCCGTATAAAATTTCCCCTGAACACCACCTGTGAGAGGAACAACCGTCACATCAAATTGTCGGTCCGTTTCAATATTTTGGACAACCGCGCTGACGGCCTTACCACCTGAAATGGCAATGACATCGCCGTCGCGAACAGTCTCGATAAGATGGTTTGCTGCTGCGAGACCAACCTGCTTAAGCGTCGTATCGGGACTACCTGGCACCGCTGAGGTAACAAGCGCTCGGGACAAGGGAACTTTCTTTTCCAGCAAGTCTTCAAGATCGGTCAACCTCTGGAAGGGATTCTCGATGTCCATCTTCACCATGCCCTGTTTCCGGCCTTGCGTGATCAGCCGGTTAACCTTCGACGTGGACAGGTTGAGCGTTTCTGCGATCTCGGACTGCTTCTTGCCCTCCAGGAAGTGAAGTACAAGCACCGTGTGCATCTGGCGCATCAGCTCGATATCGTTTTTCTTGCCAGCCATCAGAAATACCTCTTTTTCCAAGCCGGGTCAGGCACGTTTCTTGACTAGATAATGATCGATGGAAACTGCAGCGAGCAGGATCGATCCGCGAATGATGTCTTGCCAATAGACCGACACGTCCAAAAGGGCGAGCGAGCTTGAAACGACGGACAGGAGTACCGCTCCTAGGATCGCGCCGAAGATCGTACCGGAACCGCCCTTCAGACTCGCCCCGCCGATGACCGCAGCTGCGATCACATTCAGTTCCATGCCAATGCCGAAAGTCGGCTGCGCCGAGCCGAAGCGGGCCATGTAGATGATCCCGGCAAAACCGCACAGGGCTGAACACAGCGTCGTGGTCAGGAACACGACCTTCTTGGTGCGAATGCCCGAGTACGCCGCGGCTTTTTCGTTGCTACCCGTATAGAAAACCTTCCGGAACATTGTCGTGCGGCGCAGCATGAAGTCGAAGGCGACGACAACAACAATAAAGAGGATGATCACGACCGGTATCGGACCAATCGAACCCTGCCCGATGAACTTGAACTCGGGTGGAAGCGTATAGAGACCTAGCGGTCTGCCTCCGGTGCCAAGCAGGCAGATACCGCGCGCAATCACCATGACGCCGAGTGACACGATAAAGTGGTGCAATCCTATCCTTGTGACGAAAAAGCCCATGAATGCACCGACACCGGTACAAGCTGCTATGGAAATCCCTGATGCCACCCAGGGGTCGACTCCGTTCAGGAACAACCAACCCGCAATCACCATGGCCAGCGCTGTTACGGACCCGACTGAAAGATCGATGCCGCCCGAAATGAGCAGGATAGTCATACCGACAACGACAATGCCTTCGACAGCGAACGCCATCGTCATCGCGCGCATGTTCACCCAGGTCAGAAAGTAGGGTGAGGCGAAGGACATCACGATAAACAGCAGAAGAATGATCGCGATCAGTCCGGTTTCACGCATTCGCAGGATCCGGCGAATGAGAGATCCGCCTTCACTCTTGGCATCAGGTGTTTCGGTCAGGGAGACAGTGTCTTCCATGGTATCCCCACACTTAGTGTTTTGTTGCCTGGGCATCGCCGACCGACGCCAGGTGCATGATGTTTTTTTCGGTCATTTGATCGCCAGCGACTTCGCCGCTGATCCGGCCTTCGTGGACGACCAGCACGCGATCGCAGACGCCAATCAACTCCGGCAATTCTGAAGAAATGACCACAATGCCAACCCCGTTGCGTGCAAGATTGCGCAGGATGCGGTGGATCTCTGCCTTTGCACCGACATCAACGCCCCGTGTTGGCTCATCAAGAAATATGAGTTTCGGATTGACGGAGAGCATTTTTGCAATGGCGACCTTCTGCTGGTTTCCGCCAGATAGTGACGACACCGGGTCCGAGAGCGTACCGCACTTCAAGTTGAGCCTCTCACCCAACTCCCGGGCCTGTTCGTCTTCCCTTGGTTTTTGGATAAGACCGAGACCGTTGGCCACCTGTTCTGGCTTCAATGCCGAGACGTTGGAAGCGATTGACATGTCGAGGAAAATACCGTCGCCCTTGCGATCCTCTGACAGATAGACAATTCCCTCCGCGATGCTGTCGCGGTAAGAGGACAGTTGTAGTTTTTTGCCGTTAAGCGTGACGTCACCGGTGACCTCGCCTTCTAGCTGGCAGATTCCCTTGACGATCTCACTGCGGCCGGCCCCAATCAGTCCGGCGACGCCGAGAATTTCACCCTTTTCCAACTGAAAGGACACGTCCCGAAAGCGTGAACTCTCGGTCAGGTTTTGTACGTCCAGGATTACCTCGCCGGACTTTTCGGCTTCCGCCTGTTTTTGCGGGTACAGATCGTCAATCACACGGCCGACCATCGCATTGACCACGTCGCTCGGCTGAATGTCCGCGACCTTCTGTGTGGTGATGTAGTTACCGTCTCGATAGACGGAGACCCGATCGCAATTGTCGAAAATCTCTACCATACGATGGGAAATGTAGATAATGGATATGCCCCTGTCAGCCAGTTGCCGCATGATGCCGAACAGAATTTGCGCCTCTTTTTCCGTAAGTGCAGCTGTCGGCTCATCAAGGATCAATATCCGGCAATCGAGCGTCAACGCTTTGGCGATCTCAACCAGCTGCTGATGGGAGATCGAAAGGTTGCGTACGAGCGTTGAGGGTTTGATGTCGCTCAGCTGTCCGAGGACATCGGCGGCTTTCTTCTCCAGCGCCTTGTAGTCCATCAGGAAAGACCGGCTGATATTTGTCGTGGCCATGAAGATGTTCTCAGAGACAGACACATCCGGACACAGGGCGATCTCCTGATGGACAAAGCCAATACCGAGTTTCTGTGCCATCGCAGGTGACGTGATCTTTACTTGCGTACCGTCAAAGATGATTTCCCCGCCGTCCGGCTGCAATATGCCGTCAATCACATTCATCAACGTGGATTTTCCGGCGCCGTTTTCACCAGCGATTGCATGGATCTCGCCCTTGCGAAGTTCGAAGTCAACGCCCTTCAGCGCATGAATCGGTCCGAACGACTTACTCAAATTTGAGATCTTCAGGATCACGTCATCAGTCATGACTGAGCCAACCTACCCATTGAATTTCGAAGGATGTCGGGCTGCCTGCGCGCTTGCAATTCCACAGGCAGCCCCAGTGTCGGGGTGCACTACATACCCCGGGAAGTTAGCTTGGGTCACGGCCTTCCATATAGGCGTTCAGATCAAAGCTATCGGCATTTTCCTTGGTGATAACAGCAAAGCCATTGTCCACGTAAGGGATCTGAACCGGGTTGTAGCCAGAGACCTTGTAGTCGTTGAATGGATCAAAGACATCTGAGTGCGCAGCCAGGAAAGTCGCCATGAAACCCATGAAACCCTGCATGCCCTGGTTCGGGTTCAGCGCCATATGAATGTTACCGGCCTTGATGTGCTCCAACGTGGTTGGTGTCACGTCAGCGTGCATGATCAGAACCTTGGCATCAGCCTCCAGTACGGCAGCCACAGCACCTTCTGCGGACCCTGCTTCAGGGATCCAGAGTGCGCCGAGGTTAGGGTTAGCCTGAAGAATGGAGGCAGTTGCCCGGTAAGCAGCGTTGCTGTCCTGGTTGGTTGCCTGGCGACCTACCAACTTCATGTTCGGATAGTTGTCTTCCATATACGAAAGCAGCGCCGTAACGCGAAGGTCATGGTTGGATTGGCCCGGGTTCTCCAGAACCGCAAATTCTGCGCTGTCGCCGATCTGCTTGACGATCTCTTCAGCTGCGAATTTGGCTTCAGCCAGGTTGTCTGAGGTAATGTAGGCCGTGCGCTTGGAATTCGGAGAATCCGCTGCGAATGTTACGATCTCGGTACCGCTTTCGATCGCACGATCGATCGGCTCGATAAACGGATCGGACTGCATTGGATGCAACAGAACACCTGCCGGCTGCTTGACCATGTCCTGTTCGAACGAAGCGATCTGCTTGGTAATATCGTAGTCCGGTGTACCGGAGAATACGGTTTCACACCCAAACGCTTCCGCTGCCTGTTTGAAACCCTGATAAACCGGAACCCAATATGGGTGGCTGGAGACCATGACATTCATGATGTAGGTCTCACCCGGTTCACACTTCAGTCCATTTGCAGCTGCAGGCGCTGCTGTCAGTACGGCTGCAGTCAACGCTGTTGACGCCAAAATGCTCTTCAAATTCAAGGCTTTCATAGCTTCCTCCATTGAGCAACTCCTCCACGTCCTGCAGATCAGAATATTTGAAAAATTCTTATCTGCAAGAAATATCAAGTGCCGGATTAAATCCCGCGTCGGTATGGATAGGAGCAGCTCAAACGAGGCGCAACATTTTTTGGTAGAAAAATTCGAAAGTGAAATATATTTCAGTTTATTGGTCCTCCGATCGTACATTTGTTACGGCAAAAAAGCCTTTGCCCCTACCAACATCAATCAGCACAGACCGTATAACCGCATGAAAACAATAGCTTTTCGTTTTAAAACTAGAAGAAACCTGCGGATTTGGACATCGACTGGCAGATTCAACGATGCGCCAAAGGGGATACATGCCTGGAAAACAAATTGGCGCGCCGTCACGCTCCTGGAGCACGACCGCACGCCTTTTGATGTGCGTCGGGGGCCGATGGTCTCGGTTCGCGATCAACAAGCCCTTACGCGACTTTCTGATGTGACGGGCTTCCACAAATTTCGGCTTCAAGTTATCCTAAGTTCCCCAACGACTGAAAATTTCACGGTGATCAGAACAGTGTCAATGCAGGTCTTTTGACCCTGCATTTATGTAAATTTGGTCTCTTTGATTGCCCTATCTGCGAGAGTGCTTTTTGTCCGGAAATACTGAAAAAACAATCACTTATGCCATTGGCGATGTTCATGGCATGTCTGAGCTTCTTGATGACCTGTGGGCACAGATTCGGGACCATGCCGCGACGCGTGAAGCTATTCCGGTTCCAATTTTCCTGGGCGACCTCGTTGATCGTGGGCCGGGCAATATCGAAGTGATGGATTTGGTCTCCGAAATCCTTTCAACGCAGCCGAAAAGTCGCCTCATACTTGGAAATCATGACGAATATTTTTTCAGGTTTTTAACCGGAACGCTCGATCAGAAACACCGCGATCTGTGGCTCACCTACGGAGGCTTGGCGACAATCAAGTCCTACGAAATTGATATGGAAGCCAACGAAACCACTGAGGCTAATCGGATCAAGGCGAAGTATCCTCAACACTACAAAATGCTTAGCGATGCCGTATCATGCGTCGTTCTGGACAAATTCATACTGGTTCACGCAGGCGTGCGTCCCGGCATTCCACTCAGTGAACAAGAGCCGCAGGACATGCGCTGGATACGGGAGCCTTTTCTGTCCTCAAAGGAAAACTTCGAAAAGATAGTTGTCCACGGACACACGATCACCGGCAGCGGATCACCGGAAGCATTTCAAAACCGTATCGCAATCGATACCGGCGCATTCAAAAACAAGAGATTATCGGCGATGGTGATTTCCGGCGGTCCCGATCCTCAAGAAACCGAATATGAATTCATCACCGTGACCTGTTAAATGCATGCTTCCTGAACAACTTTGCCGCTAGTTTGGATCTTGGATGATACGTGCATCCATCAATGACTTCCAAATCACCGGATTTATTCAAAGTGTGCAGTTTACGGCCGGGCCACATCTCTCCGGGAGTGAGTGTCGCGTGGACAGTCCGCTTGAAGGATGACACGGTCAGCTCGTCAATACTAGCAAGCGCAAGAGCGGCGCCATAGCCGTTGCGGCAATCCTGAACCGGCCTCCAGAGCTTGTTGTCCTGCCAGTAGAAGTGTCCGGGAGGTCTGGCAGAGCGATCATCTACGAGAACCGGATTTCCTGTGTGCGCCACCCAAGGGCCTGTCAGGTCATCTGCCTAATAGATGTTCAGTGTGTCGGAGTAACCGCCAATACCGTTGCGCGTAACTGCAAACATCCATAGTCGGCCGTTGTACTCTACGACAGTCGCATCTGCTGCCTCAATGCCGGTTAGCAGCACTGAGTGGCGTTCCCAGCGGTGCGGAAACTCTGCCGCACGGTAAAGAACCACTTCGTGGTTAGCAGAGCTCTCCGGGATCATCCAGATAATTCGGTAATCCTCCCATTTTTCATGGGATTGAACACTGGATTTCATGCAGCTGTTTTCTGTTTCATTGCGGGCGCAATGCCGCCGATGGCCATGTTGGGCTGGTCAGTTGTATGTCCATAGCCAACGCGTCGCGTGGTCCAGTGTGCAAGATTGGTTTGAGTGAGTAGCATTTGTTTTACCTATGTTCGCTAGGATGTCTCCACCCCTGCCCACGAATTTAAAGACCGTGCCTTGCCCCGTTTTTCCGTCGTTATCTGCACTGTCAACAGGTCGCCGCACGCACGAGACAGCGTGAAATCCGTGCTCGCACAGCATTTGAGCCACTCCGGAGACCTGGAAGTTCTGGTTGTCGACAACACAGCTGATCGGGATGCGCAAGGCTGGATAATGGCATTGCAAGGCCAAGATCCAAGGATCCGTTACATTCACGCAGCCGAACCAGGCATTTCCCATGCCAGAAACATCGGCATTCTCAATGCAAACGGCGACTTTCTTGCGTTTCTCGATGATGATGAAACGGCAGCGCCTGACTGGCTGTCCAGTCTGCACCAGGCCCTGGAAACTCATGGGGCGGATATTGGAACAGGCCCGGTGCATCCGGTATTCGAAGACAAGGATACGCTCGATTGGGATCCGACACCGTTCTTCTACGGTGCCCGCGAAGAACTGCCGACCGGCGCTCATCGGGACTCCGCGCGGACCGGAAATATCCTGTTCCGCGTCTCGACCTGTTTCAATGGCACGCCGCCCTTCAACCCATCCTTCGGCAAGTCCGGCGGTGAGGACACTGAACTGACCCATCGGCTCTTTCTGGCTGGCAGAAAAATCATCTGGGTTACGGACGCTAATGTTCAGGAATTCTGGCCGGCGGAAAAATCCAGCCTGTCAGCCTTTTTAAGACGCAAACGCGTAACCGCACGCAACACCACAAGGGCTCGCATCGGTGCATCGCCCAAGAAGCTCCCTGCGATTGTCGCACTGGTGGCAAAATCGCTGGTTCAATTGGCAATCTTTGCACTGCCGGCACTCGGCACCTATTCCTTCGACCGGCAACGGTTCGCCGCCTGCGCGCTACACCTGAACTCCGCACTCGGAAAGCTCACATACTGGTACCGCACTGACTATTATCAAGCCAATCATGAGACACAATCATGAGTGAAACGACAAACCGAGGGAAAGTTGCCATTCTGCATCAGGGCTGCGTGCCTGTTTATCGCAGGGCATTTTTTGAGCGACTAAGCACTACTTACGACACACCCTACCATGTGTTTCACGGAAACCCTCCTTCCAACACTTCACTGCAGGCTGCACAAGGCCCTTTTGTCTTCGGCAACACGAAAGTCACAAATCGAGAACTGAAGCTTGGCAAGAGCATCATCGTCTACCAGCCTGTTGTCTTCAAATACCTTTTCGGGGGCTTCAAGGCGGCCGTGATCGGTCACGAGTTCAAGTTTCTGACCAACCTGATTATTCTTCTCTTTTCCAAACTGTTGCGGCGACCTGTTGTGTGGTGGGGATTTGGCTACCGAAAAGCTTTGGTGGCGTGGCAACAGGGAGGAAAGCCGAGCAAAAAAGACAAATTGGCAAAATGGGCATCTGACAAACTGGCCCTTCTGGGAGACGGTTACCTGGCATACACGGATGCGGGAAAATCATATCTGGTCGATATTGGTATGCCGCCGGATCGGGTCCAGGTGCTGCGCAACACAATCGACATAGAAGAACAGATAGCGCTCGCGGACGCGGAGGCTGCACGCCCTTCTGCCGAGATCCGAGAAGAATTGGGGTTGATGCCCGACAGTATTGTGCTTTTGTACATCGGGCGACTGATCACCAAAAAGAAAATCGACCTTCTCATCAAGTTTGGTCTCGAACACTCTCAAGTCAACAGCAAAACAATAGAGATCCTTATCATAGGCGATGGCGCGGAACGTGCACAGCTTGTGTCTCAGGCGCAGGGATGTAGTACGATACATTTCCTGGGTGCACTTGATCCTTCAGATCCCAAGATTGCGCGTGCCTTTCGTGTTTGCGCGGCTGTCGTCATTCCCGGTTTCCTGGGCTTGGCGATCAACCACGCCTTTGCGCACGGCCGGCCCGTGATCACCCAGAAACACGACTTTCATAGTCCAGAGATCGACTACCTGACAGACAAGACAGATGGGCTTCTCCTGTCTGCGAAGGACGACGTCTTTTGTGAAGAGCTGGCCGAATATGTGCGCGATGAAGCGCGGCAAAAAACGCTTGCGGCGAATGCCCTCAAGACACGCGAAAACCTTAGAATGGATCACATGGTGCGCAGTTTCGACACGTTCATGACCGGACTTCTTGAAAAGTCGGATTCTCGCGACGTTCAAGCAAGGTGACACAGATGCTGAGTTTTCCGAGAATCGCGCAAACCATTCTCCATTGAGAGATCGGAATCATATCCCTTGCACCCCAAATTGCCTTTGGGCGTCAAGAACTTGGAGAGCAGCATCGAAGCCGTCTCGATCGCATGAACGGAAACGCACGAATCCGCTCATCTGCCTTAGATTCTTTTAACGATTAACCGTTGCGCAGCTTTCCTTTGCCATAACCGTGCAAACACACGATCACTCTTGGGGGATATTCTGAGTGAAAATTTCAGTATTTGGTCTTGGTTATGTGGGCATCGTTACCGCAGCCTGCCTGTCGCGGGATGGTCACAAGGTAGTCGGCATCGACAACCAGCAGGTCAAAGTCAACTTGGTCAATTCGGGTCGCACACCGATTGTCGAGGACTATGTCGGCGAATTGATTGAAAAAGGTGTAGCCTCCGGATTACTGACTGCCACGACCAATGTGCAAGAAGCGATCGACAACAGCACGATGTCGCTGATCTGTGTTGGGACACCAAGCCGCAAGAACGGTTCTTTGAACACCGATTCCGTTTCCCGCGTTTGCGAGGAGATCGGCAAGGCTATTGCGGAAAGAGGAGGCGCTCACACCGTTGTGCTCCGGTCCACGGTGTTGCCGGGCACCATGCGAGACGTGGTCATTCCGATCATCCGCGAGCATGCCGGGCATATCGCCGGTCTTCAAATCGGCAACAACCCGGAATTCTTGCGGGAGGCAACCGCAGTCTACGACTATGACAATCCGCCGAAGATCGTGATCGGTGCCGAGACGACCGCTGCTGCGGAGGATATTGCAAGGATCTATAACAATATCGAGGCCCCAACCTTTCTTACCTCCGTTGAGGTTGCCGAGCTTGTCAAATATGCCGACAACGCTTGGCATGCAACCAAGGTGGCGTTCGGCAATGAGATTGGCAACATCTCAAAGGCGGTTGGTGTCGACAGTCACGAGGTCATGCGGATCTTCTGCAAGGATGAGAAGCTCAATATCTCAACGCGCTACCTCACCCCGGGTTTTGCCTTTGGAGGATCCTGTCTTCCAAAGGACGTCCGCGCACTCACCTATAAAGGTCGGGAACTGGATCTTGAACTGCCGCTTCTGTCCAGTCTGATGCGTTCCAACGAGGAACAAATTGACCGGGCGTTCGACGCGATCCTGTCTTACGGCGAACGCCGAATTTCCATCTTCGGCATCAGTTTCAAGGCCGGCACCGACGATCTGCGAGAAAGCCCTCAAGTTGCCTTGGTTGAGCGTCTTCTCGGCAAGGGCATGGACATCAAAATATACGATCGCTTTGTCAATTTTGCTCGGCTATACGGCGCCAATCGTGACTATATCCTGAATCACATTCCACATATCTCAGACATCCTCATCGATGATTTCGATGAGGTTCTGTCCCATGGTGATGTGCTAGTGCTTGGCAACTCTGCCCCGGAATTCGACGCCATTCCGAGCCGCTCCCGCTCGGACCAGAAAATCTTCGACCTCGTAAGGGTCAAAGAAGCCGGAAAGGCGCAAGGGGGGTATGAAGGTGTCAACTGGTGAAGCCGAAGCCGCTCCGGTGCTCACAGGACAGGCACGCAAGGTTCTGATCGTCGTCGAGAATCTGCCTGTGCCCTTCGACCGCCGGGTCTGGTCGGAAGCCACCACGCTGAAGGCCAACGGCTACGAGGTTTCCGTCATCTGCCCGACCGGCAAAGGGTTTGAGGAGCGTTACGAGGTCATCGACGGCATTTACATCTATCGGCACAAACTGCCGCTGGATGCCCGCGGCGCGCTCGGATATCTCAGGGAGTATTCAAGCGCCCTCTTCCACGAGGCACGGCTGGCGTTGAAGATCAAGCGCAAACACGGCTTTGACGTCGTCCATGGCTGCAACCCGCCGGATCTGATCTTTCTGATCGCGCTGCTGTTCAGACCGTTTGGCACCCGGTTTCTGTTCGATCACCACGATATTTGCCCGGAATTGTTTGAAGCCAAGTTCGGCAAACGCGGCCTGCTTTATTCCGTAACGCGGTTTTTCGAACGCCTGACTTTTGCATGCGCAACCGTTTCAATTGCCACCAACGAATCCTACCGCGACATTGCCATCAAGCGAGGCAAGATGGCGCCGGAGGATGTATTTGTGGTTCGGTCCGGACCCAAAATCGAAAAGCTGGAACTGCGTCCGCCCAAGGAAGACCTCAAGAAGGGTTTCAAATATCTGGTCGGATATGTCGGGGTCATTGGGGCTCAGGAGGGCCTCGACCTGTTGATCGACGCCACCGAGCATCTGGTCAAGACGATGGGAAGGACCGATATCCATTTCGGCGTTGTCGGAGGTGGTCCCGAGTTGCCGATCATCCAGGAAGACGTCAAGAACCGTGGCCTGGAGCCGTATTTCACTTTTACCGGCCGGGCACCGGATGATTTGCTTCTCGACATGCTGAACACGGCCGATGTCTGCGTCAATCCGGACCGTTACACGGTGATGAACGATCTCTCCACGATGAACAAGATTCTGGAATACATGACGCTCAAAAAACCGATTGTTCAGTTCGACCTTAAGGAAGGGCGCGTCTCGGCCGGAGAGGCTTCGCTTTACGCCGAACAGAACAACACGACCGATTTTGCGGTCAAGATCGTTGAGCTGCTGGAAGATCCGGAAAAACGCTCATCGATGGGCGAAATCGGCCGCAAACGCATTCTCGACATGTACTCCTGGACCCACTCAATGCCCGTGCTGCTGAGCGCCTATGATCGTCTGTACCAAAAGATGGGTCGCGGATAACACTTATGGGCAAGCAAGCGATCGAACGGCTCACATGGTATTTCAATCGCCTGCGCTCTATGAGCCCCGCAGAGGTGCTGCATAGAGTCTGGGAACTTGTCCTCAAAAAACAGGCCAGCCGGTGGCAACTGGGCTGGGCTCGTTTCGAGCGCGACCTTCCTTCCCTGCCGCATTTGCCTTTGGACATAAACCTCGACAATGTCGGCCACGACAACCTAAAGCGTTGGGAACAGCTGGCCGACCACGCTAAAAGGCGCCGCTTTTCCTTTTTGGGTCGGGACTGGCCTGCTGCAAGTGACGCCTGCCTCTGGTATTTTGATCCGGTTTCCGGCCAGCAGTGGCCGCGTGACCGCTATTGCTTCAACATCAATTACCGACATGCCGATGGCTATGGCGATGTCAAATATGTTTGGGAAGTCAACCGGTTGCAGTATCTGCAACCGATTGCAGCGCTTGCGGCCGCGACTGGCAACAGCGACCACCAAGAATTTGTCGTCCGCGAGATCGAAGATTGGATTGACGAAAACCCGCCCTTCAATGGCGTGCATTGGCCTTCAGGCATCGAGCTCGCGCTTCGGGCCTTTTCTGTGCTGCTTGCGATCCGTCTTTTGGGACCGGACGCTTTCACGGATACACAGGTGAAGAAGATCGATGCCTTTCTGGCGGCTTCCGCCTTCTGGCTGCACCGGTATCCATCCCGGTTCTCATCGGCCAACAACCATCTGATTGCGGAAGGCTTCGGGCTTTTTGTGATTGGCTGTGCTCTACCGGGTCATCCTCAGGCCCGGGAGTGGATGCGCACGGGCCAATGTATTCTCGAAGAAGAAGCCATCAACCAGATATTTGATGATGGCATCGGGGTAGAGCAGTCGCCGACCTATACGGGGTTTTCCCTGGAAATGTTGCTCATCGCGCAGCAGGTCGGTGAAACCGCCGGAGAGGGTTTTTCACCGGAGTATCACCGGCGCGTTCAGCTCGCTGCGACAGCACTAAGCTGGTTCCTAGATGCGTCCGGACTGCCTCCGAGGATCGGCGACGATGACGAGGGGCGGATAATTTACGATGCCGCGATGCTCGACCGGCACTATGTCGCTTCCGTCGTCGATGCGGCTTTCAGCGGTCCGGACGCGCCAATTTCGACGGATGCTTTGTCAGAGGCAGAACATCTGCGAAATCTGCTTCTTGGTAGGTCCACCGGCTCAGGAATAAAGCCGCGAGGCGTCAAGGTGTTCCGGCAAGGTGGCTACACTGTACTCAGGGACCAGCTTGGCGACAGGGACCTGCAGTTTTACGTTGATCATGGGCCGGTCGGATATCTCGGCATTGCCGCGCATGGACATGCTGATGCGTTGGCTGTTTGGCTCCACGTCAACGGCAAGGCGGTTCTGGCCGATGCAGGTACCTATCTCTATCATTCCGGCGGCCAGTGGCGCGATCGCTTCCGCGGAACAAGGCTTCACAATACGCTCTGCATTGCTCAACGGAATTCAAGCCGCATTTCCGGTGCCTTCAACTGGTCAGACAAAGCCAGGGCAGATCTGGTCGACGTTCACTCCGACCCGACTGGTTTTTCCTTACACGTGCGTCACGACGGCTATCAGAAAAGCTTCGGCGTTCAGACCCACAGGCAGATCTTTAGAACGGCCGGCGAAACATTCACACTATCCGACTGGTTGGAAGGCCCGGTCGGGACCTTACTTGATGTCGAAATTTCCTTTCTCGCCGGAGAGGGCATTGAGATCCATCGGACGGACGACGGTGCTTTCGCATTCCGATCCGAAGACGAGGACTATCTCCATCTCAGTTCACCTCAGCAGTTAAACGCACAGATTGTGACCGGCACCGAAGACGGTCTCGGCTGGATTTCGCCAAACTTCGGCATCAAGATGGCAACGTCTCAACTCATCTTCTCCGGCAAAGCCGCAGCGGGTGAGCAGCTCACAACACTACTGAGGATTCCGACCTGATGCCTGCCAGTTTGCGATGCTTGTTTGCCGTTATGCTGTTCTTCTTGGTGAGTGGTCAAACAGCTGCACACGCACAGAGCGTCTCCGAGTTGTTCAGCAAGGGCATCAATATCGCACGTTTGCACAACTTGCCCATCAGGGATCCACAGGATCGGTTGAAATATCTGTGGCCCCCCTTTCAGGGTGATCTTGCCCAAATCTCTGATGAGGAAATCAAACGGCTGAGGGACGTCGGCTTCACTTTCATTCGGCTACCTGTCGCGCCAAGACCATTTCTGACCGTATCGCACGAAGACCGGCAGCAACTCGAAGACGGCCTGTTCAAGACGATCGACCGCTTCCAATCGGCAGGCCTGGCGGTGCTTCTTGACCCGCACCCGACCCATCGCCAAGAAGACTTCAGTGCCTTGTCCATCCTGGACAGTCCCGGTGATGACACGTTCATGGCCTATGTTAACTGGATCACGAGTTTGGCCACGAGTCTACGCGAACGCCCCTCAGAATTGTCTGCTATGGGGTTAATGAACGAACCGCAGATCGATTGTTACAAGCGTTGGGGCAATGACTGGACCGATATTCAGCCGGTTCTTTTCGAGGCCGTCCGAGCAGCGGCACCCGATCTCACGATCGCCGTCACCACCGGTTGCTGGTCTTCATATCGAGGACTAACACACCTCGACATGAGTCTCTTCGACGACAATACGCTCATCGACCTTCACTTCTACACACCGTATATATTCACACACCAGTCGTTGCCCTTCGCATCCTCACCGGCCCGCTATGTTGCAGGTCTTGAGTATCCGGCCGCCGTCGATGAGCTTGAAGGGACGGTCTCCCTTTCGAAAGACCTGATTGCATTGCGCAGATCGCAAAACCGAAGCGTTTCGAATGACGCGTTGAAAGAGGCGGAAAAGGGCATTCGCAAATACTACCTGACCGACAAAGTGGACAGACTGTATCTCAGAAAGCGTTTCGACCCGATCGAAAACTGGCGGGTGGAGCAAGGTCTCTCCTCGCGCAGAATCCTCATCGGCGAGTTCGGTGCCGCGCGGGCTCCAAAGCAGCTGCCGAAAAACACCGCCCGTTACAACTGGATAAGAGATGTGCGCGAACTGGCTGAAAGCTTTGGATTTGGCTTTGCCTATTGGGATTACCATGCCGGAGCAGGTTATACTGGTTTTGGAATCGTGAAAGACAACGCGTCCAGGACACTTGATGCAAATGCGCTCGACGCCCTTGGATTGAGGAACTGATCTTTTCCGCCCCCGGCGGCAGCAAGGAAATTAGGTTGCGAAGACAGGTAGGCACCACCAATTATCACCTGACACAACCCACAGCAACCACAGCTGGGGCACGGGACGGCTTCCTCGGTTGGACTCCCGCAATCATCATCTTCTATATAGTTGTCTTTTCCCCGCTGTTCATAACGCGTGGCCAGGAAGAACCCGCCACTTCAGCCAGCTCAAATACGCTCAATCAGCTCTTCTGGCTGTCCTTGGCTGGCGTCGTGCTCATCAGTTCACGCGACAAGCTGCACAAGTTTCTGGATATCATCAAGCAACCAACGGTCATCCTGCTTTGTATCTACCTCGCTCTGGCGCTGGCGAGCATCATGTGGTCGCCCGTGCCTGCCATCGCCTTCCGGCGCACGGTTCTTCAGATCATTCTCGTGATCTGCATCATCATTCCGGTTGCGGCCGCAGAAGACCACCAGAGACAGATTGACCGAATATTTTGGGTGTTCGCCGCAACGATCTGGGTGAATTTGCTCGCCGTTGTGTTGCTGCCGACGAGCAGACTCGGGCACGAAGGTATCTATGGCCACAAAAACATGTTTGGCCTGATTGTGGCATTTGCGTTCCTGTTCATGATTTATGGAACGTTTCGGTTCAAGGGCACCCTTAGGTTCTTCGCCTTAACGAGCGTCGTCATTTGCATCCTTGAACTCATTGTAAGCAAATCGAAAACATCTCTTGGGTTGAGCATTCTGATTCCAGCTATATCTCTTTCGTTGATTGCCCTGAACTACTTCATAGGCTTCAATATTGTCTTCATTTTATTTTTCTTTTTATTTTTCATTGTCTCTCTATATTTATTTGTAACTGAAGTCTTCGAAGTGCCTTTTTCCGAAATCTCCCAGGCAGTGTTTGGTGACCCGACTTTCACCGGGAGAACTTTGATCTGGGACTTCGTTACCGACGTGATCAACAGGGCGCCTTTCCTAGGTCAAGGCTTTGGATCTTTTTGGGGCATCGGCGACAACTCGATTGTCATCAAAGAAGCCCCGGGATTCATTGCAGAGCTGCTTCAAGCCCATAACGGTTACCTCGATGTGCTCGTGGAACTTGGTGTGGTCGGTCTTATAATCGTTCTCCTGCTTATTTGTTCGGCGTTGTTCCTGCTCGGCAGATTGCCGGCTTCGCATCGGCTTAACCTCTGGCTGATGGTGTCCGCAATGTTGCTGGCGCTGGTGCACAATTTTATGGAAAGCAGCCTTTTCCGAGGATATGCCCTGACTTGGATTTTGCTCCTTCTCGTCATCGCCTTCGCGGGAGCATCCAAAACCGGGAAGAAATCCAGGCTGTAAATCGCAATGCCGAAAAGGCGCGCCTAGAAGGCTCAAACGACATTTGTCAATCCAGCGGAGATGGCCGGCCCGTTTGACCGGCTTCCATGGTCAGATCCTTTGACGGCCGCAGCTACCAAATGCACAACAACTTAAGTTGCTGGAAACCCGTTTTTAAGGTTTGATAACTATAAAATAGGGCCGGGGATCCTGACAGGGGAACGGTTCAAAAGGCCATTTACTTGAAAACTTCCGAACTAAAAGAGCTGCCTGTGGACAATGAGGGTGTGAGTCTGCTCGATCCTGTCGAGCTTCTCCTGGCGCTGTACAGAAAACGCTGGATTGTTGCTGTTATCGCTGCGATCGTGGTGGGCCTGACACTCGTCTATCTCCTGCAAACGCAGTCTATCTATCGGGCGACCACTCAGGTGCTTCTGAACCAGGAGCAAAGGCCGCTTTTTGAAGATCCGACCAATGCGTTCAGTCTTGGACGCGATCCGGTGTTCGTCGACAGTCAGGTGGCCCTTGTCTCGTCGGCATCGGTGCTGAGACCCGTGGTGCTTTCACGGAATCTGATCGATGACCCGGAATTTGGGACCGGCGCCGACCGTCCGGGCCCGTTCTCAATACTGATGGACATTCTATTCGGAAGTTTTTTCCAGTCCGAGCCCGGTAGTTCAAGTTCAGAACGCCAAATTATCGATACGATTGAAGCATTACGAGAGGCTCTGAGCGTATCGCGCGAGGGGTCTACCTATGTCATCGACATAACTGTCGGTTCGACGCGACCGGATACCGCTGCCATCCTCTCCAACGCAGTCGCACAATCCTATCTCAACGTTGCCAGCAATGGGGTTGACGGGCAATCGGGTGCTTTGGCCAATGACCTTGATAAACAGGTGGCCGCGCTTCGTGATCAGGTTCGAACAGCACAAGGAAAAGTCCAGAAGTTCCGGGCGGACAACAACCTGCAGAATGCTGCGGACGGAACGCTTCTTGTTGAAAGCGAACTTGATGGTCTGAATCAGCAATTTGTTCAGGCGCAATCCACCCTTGCGCAAGCCCAAGCCAGCTATGACGAGCTACAACAGTTTCTGGAACAAAAACTATCACCTTCCTCGCTAGGTGATCTTGTTGTCTCGCAATCCATCAATCAGCTGCTGGACCAATACAATACAACCGTTCGCAATGAAGCCGCACTCGCCAACGAGCTTTTGCCTTCCCATCCGTCTCTGGCGCAGGCCCGCGCCCAAATCGCTCGCCTCGAACGATTGATCCGGAACGAATTGTCTGGGCTTAGCGAGTCCAAAAGGGTCGAGCGTGACGTTGCGGAAAACCGTGTGAAAAACATCCAAGCCCAGCTTGACAGGACCCGCACGAACTCAAGTCAGGATGAAGAACTTCTGATTACCCTCCGCGACCTGGAGGCAGATGCAGAGACCAGCCGAGAAGTCTATCAGAGAGTCCTCGCCAAATCCAAGGAAGTCGCCAATCTGGAGCAGTTTTCGATTCCGATCGCCCAGATCATTTCACCCGCCTTTACGCCCAAAAACCCAAGCTGGCCACGCAAGAAACTCATTCTGGCTGCTTCCGGGGTTTTTGGTGTCCTCCTGGGAATTGGCACAGTTCTGGCCTTCGAAGCCTTCAAGATGGTTTCCTCTCTGCTCCGAGGCCACCTTATGGCTCGCGGGCTCAAACGCACCGAGCCGGCGAGACCTTCGCGTGCCGCAGCGATGGCTCCCGCGCCACTCCAACCGCGGCCGGTCAGGCGCTCGGCAAGATTGGGCAGGCGCAGGGAAAGAGATTCAAATCTCGGCTGCATCCCGAGCCTCGGCGGCCCTCAGATCTCGACGTATCAGGTACTCAATTTCGGCGAGACCTATGAAACAGCATTCGATTACCTGACAGCAGAAAACGATCGACAAATGCCACGCGAAGGCCGTGAGTTCGTCGAAGCGGTCGAAGGTCTGGAAGAAGCGATCACTGGAAGCCTCCGACGAAGCGCGGGTTCCACGCTGCTCTTAACCACGCAGAGTAATGCGGAAGAACTCCACCTCGCTGCGTTCAGCATCGCCTGCGCGTCTGCGGTACATGGCAACCGTGTTCTTTTGATCGATGGCGATCCGCAAAACAAGGAACTCTCTTGGGTGGTCGAAACGGCGGGAGGTCGCCTGGGGGCCTATTTCACCGATAAAGACGACGGGCTAGACGGTTTGGAACTGGATTTTGTTTCTTTGGTCGACAAACTCCAAAAATACAAAGAGTTCAGTCTTTCGGAGCAACAGATCTACAAGCTGGATCGTCTTGCCAGTGCCTACGACCTCTTGGTCATTGCGGCGGGTCAGACAGATCAGGAAGAGCGTTCTCCCTTTACATCGATTGCCGACTGCAGCCTGAATGTGACTCAGGACAGAGGCAGCGGCAGCCTGTTGATTTCCCACAACGCGCAAGACTAACCCGCTGTCTGCGGGCCTATGCTCCTTTTCAAGCCTCTTGGACGCTGCCCCTTATTCGCGGGCCGCATGACGCAAAGTCGATAAGAAAGCCTGGCTTGATGTCTCGGATGTCAGGTTGTGGTCGGTACCGGAAATGAATTCAACACGAGCGCCCGAATAGCGAGCCAGGTCCTGCCCCGACGGCCCGAAATAGTATTCCAGTTCTGATCGGCCCATATCATCATCTCCAAAAAGGACCACCACTTTCGAGCCGTGCTGAGTAATCGACTTCATGCGCTGGTGGACAAGCCCTATAAGCCGGCCTGAAACCGATAGAGACCCTAGCTGCCGTTCAACTGTCCTTTTGAGGGGCCGGTAAAGGCCCCGCATCAGTTTCGTCAGGGCGGTTCGGAACTTTTGCGGACTGGTCAACGCGGACTTGATCGTGCCCCAGTCCCTGAGCTTGCGCTGATAGTTTTCAAGCGGTTGGACAGGTCTGCGGATCTCCACATCGACCTCCTGCCGTGGGTCCCAGGCGAAGCGTCGTGTGTTGACCAGCACGACTGTCGAAACTCGTGAATCCGAACTCGCAGCCAGAAAGGCGAGATAAGCACCGCTGCAGCGGCCCACCAGCACGATCTTCTTCATACCGCGCTCTTTCAGAACATCAACTGCGGCGGCAACATCCGGTATCTGGCTTTCCGAATACAGAATTTGACTGTTCTGGCCGTCATGAAGCTCCGCCTCTCCGACACCGGATGCATCGATGCGCAGCGACAGATGTCCTTCTTCGGCGAGACTGCGAGCAAATTTTACGTGGCAACGGCCCCAACCGATATGGTGATCATAACCGGAATTGAGAAAGATAATCCCAGTTTCGCTAAGCGGTGTTCCCGGCAACGTCAAAACACCGAAACAGGCATGACCAGCGCCAAATCGCACCATTTCCTCTGTTGCAGCATTTTTCGTGTGCGAAAGAGACAATGACTTTAAGAGTGCTTCGACCTCGATGACCGAACCTACCGTGTTCTTTTCCGGTGAGTTCTTCTGTTCAAGCCAACGCTCAATCGTATCCAGAGTGCGCTCTGGCAGTTCCGACAGTGTCGGATCGCCGACATATTTGCTGAATTCGTCAAAGTCTTTACGTGTTAGATCGAGACTGGTTTGCGCAAACTCGTCGGCAAGTTTTTCGTCACCTGGATGGTTGGGGCGCTGGAGCAGAAGCACAGCGGCACTTGCAGACGCCAGCAGCTTTGCCGTGGACAGGCTCTTCAGTTCAGCCTGAATGCCACTTGACAGCGTGAAACCCGCCGACCTTAGGGAACCGTCTTCCCCCTTTACGGTCTCGTCCCGATAGGTCTCCTTCATAAGATTGGACCAAGCCACCAGTTCGCGCAGGTAATGGCGGCCAGTTGCAACAGGCGCCAGCAAGATACATCCCGTCACGGCAGAATGTTCAGCAACAAGCCGCGCAGCGAGAAGTGCGCCAACTCCCTGAGCAAGCACCGTGACCGATGCAAGATTATTCTGCTTTATGAAACTCTGCAGAACTCCATTAGCGGCGGCCCACCAGGTTTCGGTCGCCGAGTAGCCACGTGCATCGGATGTGCCTGGGAAATCGAACCTAAGCGCCGGATATCCTTTGTCAGCCAAACGCTCCGCAAGCCGCCGATAGGTCTTGCGCGCACAAAGTTCCTCAATGCCCCAGGGGCTGATCATCAACACTCCGTGCGCGCCCTTGGCCACATGGAGATGCACGGGTACAAAAGACAAGTAGCCACTTTGCACGGCGCCTGATGTGCCGGCGTTCTCACGTAAGGCACTTGCCGATTGATTGAGTGTATTTGCCGTGTCCATCGTTCTTGAATGACCTTTTCAGGAAGGCAAAACTAATTGAGTTACGGCCAACTTCACCTTTGGGCGAATCCGGTCAGTGGCCATATTTGACCTTCCGTGCATGTGCGAGCAGCCAGCCCTTAAGACGCGCCTGCCTGGAGCAAAGAGCCGCAAAATCTCGTTTGGGATCAAAGTCACATGTAATCGAGGTTCGCGGACAAAACCAGGATCCTGGCGTCGTCGTGCCCCGCGCAGACGTGTAGACCCGCCGGTATTCGAGTGCCTTCAAATGCGACAGAACGTTTCGATCAAATCGACCGAAAGGAAGGCCAATGTCTTGAACCGGTCTGCCAATGATCTGGGAAATTCTATCTCTGGCTTCGACAAACTCCCGCTGACGCCCCTTATCATCGAGCACCCGCCAGTCAACGTGGTCGTAGCCGTGGGTGCCGATCATCATTCCTGCATCGAGGAGCGTGCGAAGGTCGCTTGAGTGAAGGTATCCTCTTTCGTCAATGCGACCGGCCAGGACAAAAAAGGCCGCTGTTCTTCCCGCATCGACGAGCGCCGGCAGACCGCATTGAAGGTCGGAAATATTTCCGTCGTCGAAAGTTACGTGAATTTTGATGCCATACGTATCCTCGATTTCTGTCAAGGACAAGATAATCTCTTTGTATACCTTCTCCGATACAAAGTAGCGAGCTTCGTCTTTCTCGATTGAAATCGCGGGTTCGCCTATGCCATGGAAGGTAATATACAGTGAGTTCGTGAGCATGCGCCCCTCGGATTACGTTGGTATCACCCTTCTAATGCAAAATTCCTCGCGGAAGTATTAACACAGGGCCATGTGAAATAAGCAAACACCGAGCCAACAAATTCGAAACCAAATCAAAACATCATATTTTCCGCAACGGATATAATAATGCCATCTTTAAAAACACGTTTTGAAAAGCTTTTAAACTCGACGCTCGCGAAAAGCACCTTGACCTATACAGTCAATTTCGGACTGCAACTCTTCATTCAGCTAGGTTATTTCATCCTTGTTTCCCGGTATCTCGGTCCACACAGCTATGGCCTGTTTATCACGGTCAGTGCGATCAATGCCTTCGCGAATTTCCTTATCGGTCTTGGCAGCGACCAACTGATGATCCAGCGGGTTGCGGTGAACCGAGACCAGTTTCCACGCTATTTTGGTCACGCAGTCATTCTTGCGGCTTCAGTCTTTCCGTTTGCCGCACTACTCACTCTGGCCGTTTGCTATGCCATGGTGGGCGAGGAAATGGCGCTGCAAAGTCTGCTAGTCCTGACTGCCTCGAACATCATCTTCGCCCGGATCAACACCTTTTGCGCCAATGTGTTCATGGCCTTTGACCGGCCTCGCATGCAGCTCTGGGTAAATGTCTTTCTGTCAGCCTCCAGAGCGCTCTTTCTCATCGCTGCGATCTTGGTGCACCAGGATGAGATTACGCTCGAAATCTGGATCTGGTGGTTTTTCGCAGCTTCAGCGCTGAGTGCCAGTCAAGCAGTTGTTCTGGTGATTGTAACGTCAGGACTACCGGTCTTCACCTTGATCAAGGAAGACATTGTTCTCGGTTTCCAATACTGTCTGGAATCGCTCGCGACAGCAGGCGTTGCGGACATGGACAAGCCCACTGTCACGGCGGCAATTAGCCCGGAACTGGCCGGTATCTATGGCGCGGCATTCAAGATTGTCAACGCGGCCAGCGCACCGGTCCGCGCCCTGCTCTATGCGACCTACACCAGACACTTCAAAAATGCGGCGATCAATTCGGCAACGACGATTCAGTTCGGAAAAAGCCTCATTCCCTACGCACTGGGGCTTGGTGGAACTGTTGCGTTCTCTCTGATCGCTTTCGCCGACATTATTCCAATGCTCATTGGAGAAGAGTACCAAAGAAGCGTCGACATTGTCAGGGTTTTGTCTCTGTTTCCGCTGCTCATGGGGCTTTCCGGGATCGCGGCCGACACATTGCGCGCCATTGGCAAACAGAAGGTCCGCATAACGTTGCTGACGTCGACAGCGCTTCTGATGATTCCGGTCGTGTATTATGGCGCTGTTTGGGACGGCATATTTGGCGCTGCTCTTGGCAGGATTGCTCTCCAGATCCTGCTCGTTGCCTGCTGCTGGTTTGCGGTCGCCCATTACGTGAAAAAAGAGGATGGTGCAAAGGATTCCAAGGAAAGCTGACCTTGCCTCCACGATCGAAGCTTGCATGATAGTCAAAGCCGGGATCAGTGGGTGCGAAAAAGCTCCGACGGGATGACGTCCAGAACAGGGACAGTTCTGTTAGCTCTGCAGAGGCCAGGCTGACCTTGTTCAGTCCAATGCCTTCGGCAAAGGCTTATGGCGGTGCGTGCCGACCACCGGGCCAATTCGCAATCGACCCGAAGCTGACAATCAAGTTTGCCCTGCCCTTACAATTTGGATTCGATGTTTGTGGTCGTTTGCTGTGGCCTGGCTAGGGTAACGTTGACGACGTCTGCGATTTCATCGGCAATCAGGCGCACACCCGCGCCCGACAGGTGATCATCGTCAAAATAGTAGACTTCGTTCCCGGCCGCATTCAGGCACGTCCCGCTATCCTTCGAACACAAAGTGTCCTGCGGTCTGACGTGCCAGAGGTTGGCGTCTGACATTTGTTCGAATAGGTCGACGATCCTGCCATTGCGAGCCAGATAGGCGGCATAGGGTAAACCCAGTTGATCGTTGTCCGGATGGAAGAGACGCTGTTTAAAATAGCGGTCCGGAACATGCCAGCCAGCCTCCGGTATTGGATACACCAGAACAACGTTTTTGCCCGCGTCCAGGAACCGCTGTATGCCTTTTTCGAAGATGTTTAGTCCATTCAGAATCGTTGCTTCTTCGCTCCTGCCGGCAGCAACCGGATCCAAAAAATTCTTCGGGCCCATTAGAGTTGTCTCAACGCCACCGACTGTATTGTCAAAGGCGCCGTCATCCGTATAGAGCGAATAACGCCCGACGATGACAACGGTTTCGATATCACTATTGAGAACATAATCGTTCAGTTTTTGACTTACTTCATCGCAACGTGCACGACGGTGCCAATACCCGTCAAATGGCACGCATGTCGCCACCGCCAGCGTGGTGACACCGACATTTCTTTCCTGCAGCTCACGGATCACTTCATAGGCGACAGCGTCGGCATAGCTGTCACCGAGAATGATGGCGTCGACGCCACCGCTCTCATTTGCGAAAGTACAGTCCCGCCTGGGAAGTGAGCCGATCACGGCCTTCCCGCCACTTGGTTCGACATAACACGCGGTGCGCAATGGCGAGACGTCATGACGGCTGTCATCAATGGCAAGCAGCAAGGGATCGTAGCGAAAGCGCATGCCGTCGGTGAGGATTCCGGCGAGCCCCACCACGCCTACAAGGAACAGAGCACCGAAGGAGGTCGCAAGAACTTTTGGGGTTGATGCTTTGCTGGCAGGAGATGTCGCCGTTTTCCGGAACGGTAGTTCAACGTAACGCCAACTCAGATAGGCGACAGCTAGGGACACAAGCGCGACCCCCAACAAGACAAGCTCAGGAGGTTCATTCATCATGCGAATACGTGTGAATGCCAGCATCGGCTGGTGCCATAAATAGAGGCTGTAACTGATGAGGCCGATGGCGACCATTGGCGCGGCGCCCAGCACTTTACCGACGAGCGCCCCACTTGATGCGAACAGAATAATCAGAACGGTCCCGGCCACGGGCAGTATGGTCCAAAAGGAGGGAAAAGGGGTCTCGCTGTCGAACAGGTAAAAACTGCACAAAACCATCCCGAGTCCGACGAAGGCCAACGCGGAGTTCGGCTGGAACTGGCGCTTTGCAAGCGCGAGTGCACACAGGGACCCTGCAAGCAACTCCCAGGCGCGCGTCGGCAGCAGATAGAAATTCGCCCCAGTATGATAACGCCAACCGTATTCGGTCAGGAGCAGACTAGCCAACGAGCCAAGAACCAGAAGCCAGAAAATCCGATTACGGCCGAACCTCCAAAACAGCATCAGTGCCAATGGAAAGAGGATGTAGAACTGCTCTTCTACCGATAGGCTCCACGTATGAATGAGTGGGTTGAATTCGGCAGCTGCTTCGAAATACCCACTGTTCTTCCAGAAGAAAATGTTGGACGAGAAAAGTGCAATCGAGACGAGTGTCTGTGAATAGAAGACCAGTTGGCTCGGCGGCATCCACAAGAGAGCAAAAATCGTACTGACCGCTACCATGGTGATCAGTGCGGGTAGAATTCTTCGTGCCCGGCGTTCGTAAAACCCTTTCAGTGAAAAAACGCCTTGATCCAACTCTGAAATAATTATCGCTGTGATCAAGTATCCGGAAATGACAAAGAAGACATCGACACCGGCATATCCGCCGGAAAAGAATTCAACTCCACCATGATAAAGGACTACTGGAAGCACCGCGACAGCACGCAAACCATCTATTTCGCGACGATAATTCATACAAACTCTTTTCGATCTAATCCGGTATCCAATCGCAGGCGGGCCGCAGGACTTATCGACGGGTCTATATGCACGTAATTGGCAAAAGTAACAATGTCATTTCATTTTCCAGCCAGTCCCGCTCACAAATGACCAGAGTAAACGATTAAACTGGATAATCAGTTAAATTGCCTGATCGAGACTGGTCTATTTCAAGTTGCAGGGGACTTGCGGAACTGAGATGCACTCATATAATCAACGATTACCCAAGAAAAGCATATGAAACCTAAAATCTCGAGCGTTTCTTCAATAATTGTGACCATAATGTAGTAATTATTTTCCAAACCAATACCGGACGCGATTGAGCCGGAGATCAACTCCATGCCAACTGCCCCCGTTACGTAAATGGCACCTGAAAATACTATACCAACTGTTGTTTTTAATGGAAACCTCAACACAAACGGTATGAAATACAACGAAACAAGAAATACGACCAGAATTCCTGGGACAACCCAGGTAAAGTATAACAGCCCGTCCGCGTTCAAAAGCCCGCGCAGCGGCCCTGTAGTCCTCTCATGAAACCCTACAATTTCCTCCATGGACATAGAAAGTAAAACGAGTCCAAGAAGAAACCAGTTTCTCCTTGCATAGTAATCCTTTCTTTTGTGCCCATCGAAACAGCACCGAAATGTGAGCAAAGCACAATAAGCAATCAGCACCGAGCTAAACCAAGTGCCGATATTTTTTTCATTGTCGAGTTCGAAAGGTTTCAAATTCCCCAAAAGGGTTTCTCGCCCCAAGGTCAACAGATAAAATTCTCGAAAAATACTCAGAGTTAATACTAATAAAGCCACAGCTGTTACAAAAAACTGCGCCATTTTAAAGAACTGAGTTTCGTCTTCAGTTAGAATCTTCAATTCACTTCTCAAATACGTATCCTCTTCACGCATCTATACTTAGAATTTTAGTTTTTATAAAGTTTGCTTATACAACACCTTTGAGGACGGCGCTGAAACGAATTGTGAATAGACCATAATTTCTAATGAATAAATTTTCGTTGCCCTAGATGGGTAATCATCCCCAATATCCAATGGGTTGGAAATTAGACTTCTCCGGCCTTGGATGAGCTCGTGACCGAGCTCGCACAATCCCCCGATTTCCAATTGGTGTTTTAAAACGATGACGCTGTTGTCTACCGCTCAACCAGATTTCTGCTCTGATATTCTTGGTCTCTGATCAGGAAAACAGTTTCGGCTTGATCCACTCTTCGGTCACGTACAGCTGTTAACTCTAACTTGCAGAAATGCCTTCTGCATCTTACGAAGGAGCGTAATTCTTGGTACTTTGAATTTAGATAAAATTTTATCGATTTGGGGCGTTACGTTTGGCGTGTTTGGCATTGAATGTTGGAGCTACCTTTTATTGGCTTGTTGCCATAGGTTTCATGCTACTCACGGTGGTTGAGCTTGGCTTCAAAAATCGCATCAGTTTGCAGCGTGTTACCGCAGCCGCCGCTTATTCTGCCACGTGGCCACTTACAGTCGCACTGGTCCAGACAGCGTTAAACAGACAGCGCAGGAAACGGTGAGCGCCTTCGGTTTTCAGTAGTACATCTTGAAAAAGCATTCTGAATTTTTTGAAGGTTTTGTTACGATAGAATTCACTCAGGTCCACATTGAGGACCTCGAGATTGTTCCTCTGGAACTCTGGCTCCGCGTCAAGGAACGACAGGAAGTAATTACCGCGACCTACGGAAAAACAAAAACCAATCCCTTAAACGCCACACAGCGCCCCAAATACCTGCTCAGCCGAAGACTGGAATGCGCGGAGTGCGGCGGCACCTACGCTGTCATGGCCAAAGAACGGTATGGATGCTCCAAACACAAAAACAAACTGGGTTGCGACAACGAGCGAACCATTTCCCGGAAGGACCTGGAACAACGCGTTCTGAAGGCGTTTCCAAACTCCATGTTTTCAACCACGAACCTCAGAGACCGGGATTGCCAACTTGTTGATGTAGCTCGGCTTTGGTAGATGGCTGTGATGTTTCAGAGTTCAGATTTTCCTCGCCTTAAGGGCTTCCGTTTTCCCAGGTCGATCATTTCCTACGCGGTTTGGGCGTATCATCGCTTTGCGTTGAGTGCGGCAGACGTTGAAGACCTTCTGGCGGAGCGGGGTGTTTGTGTCAGCCGGGAAACGATCCACAAATGGGTAAACCGGTTTGGCCGGCATTTCGAGCGCTGCATTCGCCGGGACCGGCCAAAGCCAAACAGCAAATGGCACCTGGATGAGATGGTGATTATCATTGGCGGTGTGAAATACTGGCTCTGGCGGGCCATTGATGGCGATGGAGACGTGCTCGATATTCTGGTTCAATCCCGCCGAAACGCAAAGGCGGCCAGGCGCTTCTTTGGCGCATTAGTCACACAATTTGGCGAACCCAGGGTCGTGGTGAGCGACAAATTACGCAGCTACACCAAGCCGGTTCAGGCCCTTGCACCGGATGCTGATCATCGCGCCCACAAGGGGTTGAACAACAGGATTGAGAATTCCCATCGCCCGACACGCAAGCGGGAGAAGATCTTTGGTCGGTTCAAACCACCCCGCCAAGCGCAGCGGTTTCTGTCTGCCCATGATCAGATCAACACGATCTTCCGGCCGCGCCGATACAGACTGACGGCAGCCTCATACCGGCACGCAAGGGCGGATGCATTCGGACTTTGGCAGGACTACACCGGCGAGATGAACGCCTGAAATCCGAGAAAAACGGGAGCCCATGCAGGCCTGACAAAATAAGTTGGCAATGCCCTCTAAGGCGTTTGGCCGCTGCACCACCACTTGGGAAGGAGCCGCCGTGCTCCCCCAAGACCCCCAAGGCAATTTCATCGAGACCAACCCTTCGCGGTTTGGATGCCGCCATCGTCTTACTGATGGATCAAGCGCAGGAGAATTCTCTCTCCCTGCACCCATTGATTAAGGGACTTCCGATTTTCCTTAAAAGCTCAGCTACAATTGTAATCCAGGCGTGAGCAGAAGTGTGTATCAATGCAAATCGTAGCGATAAATTTCGATTGTCAGCCCCTGAGAAACTATCTTTCGTGCGAAGTCATGAATAGCAAATTCTGGATCAAGTAACCTGGTTCATGCGGGTTACTTGTTGCCTACGAGCCGTTCAGCGATAAGTCGGTCGCGTGGCGAAAAATTGCTCTGCCAGGCCCCATGCACCGCGTCTATCATTGTGTTCCGATCACTGTCGCTGAACTGCGTAAGGGTTGCACCTTGCTTGGATACAGTTTCGAGCAGGTTTTGCTGCGATGCGTGCAGTTCCGCGCCGAGCTGCTGCATTGCCTCGCCGAGTGCCTTTTCAACCTGTACGATCGTGAAATCATCCAGCCCTATGCGCCAACTGTCGCGCGCTACAAGCCACGCGACTTGACCGCCGACCCGGTCGCTGATCAAGGTATTGCCGTAACCCGATATCTTTGCGCTCGCGTCCCAATATGCGGTCCAATAGGAATCTGAGGCCGTCATAACAGCGGCATCCACCATTCCCGCTTCCAATGCCAAGAAGGTTTCCTTCGGGCCAATTGAGACTGGCGACATGCCGAGTTTCTCATAAAAATCAAAGGACATCGTGTTTTGCGGTGTCCGTACAACAAGTCCTTTAAGATCCGATAATTTATCTACTTTGGTCTGCAAGACCAGATAATCAGAGGTCAACCAAGTTGCGCCAAGATATTCGAGATTGCTTTCCGCAAAAAGATCTCTGATAGCCTCTTCGCCTTCACTTTCAGGCAAATTCTTCCAAGTGTCGAAATTGATAAAAAGATCGCTCCTCTCCAGAGGCCCAACATCAATGCCATTTGACGCAAGCAGGCTGGCTTGGCTGAGTAGGAAATCATACCGTCCCTCAAACAGATCTGGCACGATCCGGTGCCACCCGCCAAGTTCTTGCGCGGAATAGAGTTCGAACCGCACAGTGTAATCCGCTGCCGCTTGTAGCTCCGGCAACATCTCCTTCAAACGGAGATATGCAGGATGGTTGACCGGGAAGGTGTGGACGATCCGCAAGCTGTCACCACTGGATCCGGAAAGGGCGGGAGAAGCGAAGAGACTGCTACACACTAGGAGGACAAAACCCAAAACTCGACGGCTCATGTGCATCGCGAATTCTCCAATGCTGTTTTGAGCCGTGACTGGTCCTGCATACTCAATTGGTGGATCATCACATGAAGGCTCTGAACATGAGCGTCTTCAAAATGTTCGCTGGCGATGATCAACTGTTTGAGGTGGGGCTGATCGCAAAGAATGGCGCGCATTTTGTCAGCTTCGAGGAACTCTGTTGCTCCGCTGGACAGTACATCCACGATTAGATGTGTGAAATTCGCAACCTGATTGAGTCGACCGGGTTGATTGCGCACCGGGCTAAGGAGATCCATGGCCTTATCGTATTCCGCCTCCATTGCGGTGGCCAGCGCCGCGTAAAAGGCCACACGCGGTCCGCCCTTGCGCTCGGCAAGAAGCGGCTCCAACTGCTCAATCGCCCTGCCGCCTTCGCCGACAAGAAGGTAATGGATCGCCATGTCGACCTTATAGATCACATCAGCCGGATGAAGCTCCAGAGCGTTTTCCATGGCTGAAACACCATGGGCAAATTCTCCGCGATTGCGATGGGCTTCGGCGGCGAGTTGGTGAATTTTTGCGCATTCTTCTTTCGGAATTCGGTTTCCGCAGGCGAATCGTACAGAATTCGCAATATCGATTGCGCCAACAAAATCCCCTATTTGGATCAATTTATGGATTCCGTCCAAGGTTTGAAGAAATGAAAGACGGTCGAATGCTTCTTTCACCTCGATTACCTTAGCCATGCTGGCTTCAAGTTTAGCCGCATCGTGAACCATTACATTGACGGCATATATTCCCGGTTTATCAAACGTGTATTCAATGACGGGTTCCGACGTATTCATGGGTTGTGAGTTGATCGTCCAATCGAATTGTAGTGTGCCGCCTTCGGGATCGGATGACCCGGAGGCGATCAAAAAAGCCTGGTGAGGCGCTTCGCCCTTGTCGGGGTGAACCACCAAATTCGCCGTTGGAGATTTGTTTTCAGGATACAGCCGATCATAAAAGCCAATTACCATTCCGCCGGATCCGCCAAGGAAACCAAGCACTAGGCCGACAAGACCCAGTATAAAGCTCTGATATTTGCTGCCTTTGGTTTCAGATGCGGCTTCAGTCACGGTTAGTAACCTGATCTAGAAACGACTACATCAGAGTACAACTTATCGTGGAGAAAAGCAATTTGGCGCCCTTGGTCCAGGTCTGGTGCTAACTGCTGAGTTTATACCTTTTAGGTTGCGCGAAAGTCAGGTTCACCGAAGAGCGCCGTGGTCATTTGCTAGGCGTTTGAAACCTTACTACGCCAGATCTTCTTTTTGTCAGGCCGCCAGGTATCTCAAGTTACTTCACGACAAACAGTGCTTTACTGATTTCACGATGAGCATTCCGACTATCTCCAGAGCTTTCCGCCGGAACTGGTTTTGTAGCCTGTCTTCGTCTTGCTCACAGTGAAGCAGCTTTCCTTGCCATTACGAAGTGTCTTGTACTTTGTGCAGATTTTGTTTCCGCTGACGCGCAAAGTGCCGTTGAAGGTTTTTCCACCCGAACGGACTTTGACACTGGTCCTGTTGTAAGTGACCTTGCCTTCCGCACCTCCTTGCTGGAAAAACCAGGTTTTGCCGATGACTTCGTCTGGGGAAACGGAAGCAGCCAAAGACGGCGACGTCAGGCTAAGCCCAAAAGCGAATGCCGCAGCTACACAGAGAAAACGATTTGTCATTCCAAAATTCCTTTCTAATTCGAATGAAGAAAAGAGCCCCGCCCGGACCATGCGCTCAGGGCGAGGGAAGTTGGGTCACATGAGTTGGAAGTGACCTAGGGAATTACTCAAAAAGCTTAGACAAACTGGAAATCATCCTGTGTCAGATCGGCGACCTGAACGTTCTCAAGCGTGATGTTCGTATTGCCGTCTATGGTGAGAACGGTGTTTGCCCCATCATCTGTTGCTGCGGCCAGGACTTCGGCAAAATCGGCGAAGACTGAGCTTTCAATCTGAAGAACATCGCCTTCTCCAGACGAGAAGTCCTTCACCGTGTCATGGCCCTGATCACCGGACTGGAAGACAAAAGTGTCAGCACCGGCTCCACCCAACATCCAATCATCGCCGTCACCACCGATGAGAACATCATCGCCAGAACCAGCTGTTGTCTTAAGGTCAACCGAGACATTGTCGATCAGGATAGCGGTGTTGCCTTTGCCGCTGCCGTCATTGGCATAGGTTATGGCAATCGTGCCGGACTGGTCGCCATCGGCACTACTGACATCGTAAGTGAGAGTTTCCCAATCATTGAATGAAGAAATCCGGTCAATTTCCTCTCCGTTCCACCAAACGACAGCTTCCGGTCCATCTTCAAGCAGCTTTCCATTAAGACTGGCCACTTCCAGGGAAATCTGAAGATCGAGCCCGATAGGTAGATCGTCAATGGTCTGGCTGGCCGACTGTGCAGCGTTCGATCCAAGCTTGAGCGTATGACCAGCCCCTGGCTCTCCTGGACCGAAGACACCAGACTTGCCGTTGCCCTCCGGAACAATGTCCCAGGCGCCTGCAATATCATCAGTGTAGAGCGGACCGATTGCATCGAAGTCGCCATTGATGAGAAGGTTCTTGGCAAGGCTGTCGCCAATCAGGACATCGTTGCCGTCTCCACCAGTAAGCTGGTCGTTGCCGGAAGCGCCAATCAGGATGTCATCACCGGTACTGCCGAAAACCGTGTCATCACGGCTTCCGCCATCTAAATAGTCGTTACCAGCACCACCTTCGATGTCATCCGCGCCGAAGTTGCCATAGACCACATCGTTGCCACTTCCGGCATCGATCACATCATCCGCGCCATCGGCTAGATCGACCGGTGCGAGAGAGACATTGTCGATCAGAACGCCCTGACCATTCCCCTTGCCATCGGCTTCAAAGGAAAGGTCGAAGATGCCTGAGGCCGGAACTTCGAATTCAACGCTGTAGTCCGCTGACGCAGTATCGGGCAGGAAGGTAGCGACCACCAGTCCGTTCACCAGCACATCGATGGAGCTCGGCTGGCTCTTATTTCCGCCATTGAAGGCGGAGGCATCAAACGTCAGGCGAACAACATCACCTGCATTGGCTTCGCTGACCGTCTGAGTTGCCGAGCTGCCAGATTTAAGGTTCAGGGCTGCCCTGTCCGTATTGGTCCCGCCAATACCGGCACCGGACGTGTGCAGCTTCGCACCCTTGTTAAGAGACCAATGGTCTTCCGAGGCAAAGCCACCATTGACGATATATTCCGAAGGCAGGGTCAGATCGCCATCGATGACATCGTTGCCATCCCCGCCTTCAATCACATCGTTACCACGACCACCAATGATGTCATCATAACCGGCTCCACCCAGAAGCAGATCATTCCCTTCGCGGCCGTCGATATGATCGTTGCCCGCAAGACCCTCGATCTTGTTGGCGAGGGCATCGCCTAACAGAATGTCGTCGTGAGATGAGCCAACGAGGTTTTCGATGAATTGAAGCGTGTCACCTTCGGCATGACCGCCAAGACCGATACCTGTCACCAGATCCACGGTGACACCGGTATCAGAAGCGGAATAGTCCGCAGTGTCGATGCCTTCGCCGCCATCGAGCGCATCCGCGCCCGGACCGCCGATCAGCCAGTCATCGCCAATACCGCCTGACAAGCTGTCGTTCCCGGTGCCGCCGTCCAGCAGATCGTCACCACCAAGACCAGAGAGCTGGTCACTGCCGGCAAAGCCCTGAATGACATTGGTAACTTCGTCACCGGTCAGCTCATCATCAAAGGCAGAACCATCGAGGTTCTCGATTTCTGAGAGCGTATCGCCTTCAGCGTGACCTCCAGACCCCGTGCCGGTGGTCAGGTTCACAATGACACCCGCATCAGAGTCGGTGTAATCTGCGGTATCGATCCCGGCTCCGCCAATCAACTCATCTGCGCCAGCCAGACCGATCAGGCGATCATCGCCAGCCTTACCGTCAAGTCGGTTGGAACTTGCATCACCAATGAGAAGATCATCAAACGCAGACCCATCGAGATTTTCGACACCTGACAATGTATCGCCTTCGGCATGACCACCAAAACCAGTCCCTGTTGTCAGATTGACGGTGACACCAGCGTCCGAAGCGGTGTAGTCGCCAGTATCAACCCCAGCGTCACCGATCAGCTCATCTGCGCCTTCAAGACCTGCCAGTCGATCATCGCCTGCCTTGCCGTCTAGGCGGTTCGACCCAGCATCTCCCGTCAGCACATCATCGAAGGCAGAACCATCGAGATTTTCGATTTCTGTCAGCGTATCGCCTTCAGCGTGACCACCTGATCCGGTTCCAGAAGTGAGGTTTACAACAACACCAACGTCGGATGCTGTGTAGTCAGCAGTATCAACACCATCGCCGCCGATCAGGACATCTGCGCCGGCGAGACCAGCCAGACGATCATCTCCCGCCTTACCATCGAGACGGTTGGAGCCTGCGTCTCCGGTCAGATCATCGTCGAATACGGAACCGTCCAGGTTTTCGACACCAGACAGGGTATCGCCGTCAGCGTGACCGCCAGAGCCCGTACCGGTGGTCAGGTTCACAATGACACTGGCATCGGAGTCAGTGTAATCCGCGGTGTCGATACCGTCTCCGCCAACCAGTTCATCCGTACCGGTGAGGCCGATCAGACGATCATCGCCAGCCTTGCCGTCAAGACGGTTGGAGCCTGCGTCGCCGATGAGGAGATCGTTGAAAGCGGATCCATCGATGTTCTCAATGCCGGAAAGCGTATCGCCTTCGGCGTGACCTCCGATGCCTTCACCGCTGGTGAGGTTGACAGTCACTGCTGCTGTGGAAGCCGTATAGTCGGCTGTGTCGATGCCTTCACCACCGATGAGCTCATCGGCACCTCCGAGACCCGCCAAGCGATCATCACCTGCTTTGCCGTCCAAACGGTTCGATCCGGCATCTCCGGTCAAAACGTCATTGAAGGCAGAACCGTCAAGGTTCTCGATTTCTGAGAGAGTATCGCCTTCGGCATGACCACCGGACCCGGTGCCCGTCGCAAGGTTCACAACGACGCCTGCGTCGGACGCAGTGTGATCACCAACGTCTGTGCCATCGCCGCCAATCAACGCATCAGCCCCGGCAAGACCCGCCAGGCGATCATTGCCCGATTTGCCATCGAGACGGTTCGCGGCAGCATCGCCTGTCAAATCATCGTCGAAGTCTGAGCCGTCCAGATTTTCAATGGCAGAAAGAGTGTCACCCTCGGCATGGCCTCCGAAACCAGTTCCGGCGGCAAGGCTTACGGAAACGCCCGCATCCGATGCAGAATAGTCAGCCGTATCCGTACCCGCACCGCCGATCAACTCATCGGCTCCGGTAAGACCCGCCAACCGGTCATCCCCCGCCTGGCCATCAAGGCGGTTTGAGGCAGCATTACCTGTCAAGCTGTCAGCGTAAGCAGACCCAGTGAGATATTCGATCCCTGTCAAGGTGTCTCCTTCAGCCTCCCCGCCAACACCTGCACCTGCGAAAAGATCAACGCTGACACTTGCGCTCGAAGAAGAATAATCAGCACGGTCAGTTCCGCTACCGCCAACCAGAATGTCGGCGCCTGCGCCACCCACAAGGTCATCATCGCCGGTGCCGCCAATCAGAAGATCGTCGCCAGTGCCACCGTCGAGCAGATCATCGCCATCGCCGCCTTGCAGAATGTCGTCATCGGCTTCCCCGAAGAGCTGGTCGTTGCCGGTACCGCCGGAAAGCAGGTCTTCGCCAGATCCGCCATGGGCTGTGTCATTGCCAAAGCCGGCCCAGACACGGTCGTTGCCAGACCCTGCCGTCACAGTGTCGTTGCCGAGCCCGGCAATTACGGCATCATCGCCATCGCCAGTCGAAATGATTTCTGAAGTATCTGTGCCCAGAACTGTGTCGGAGCCCGCCGTGCCGGAAATTGAGGCACTGCCGTCGCCGATGATCGCACCGGAAATGTCGATCGGTAGAGCGCTGGTGAAGGCGAGCGTTTCAATGGCAAAGTCGGACTGCAATCCATCCTGAATGTTGATCACCGTGTTGACAGCAACCGAACCGCTTTCATTTTCCGCGTTCAGCGTCAGAATGAGATCATCACCATCTTGCCGGGCTGACAGGTCATCTGGAGAGACAAGAGATTCGAACTGGATCGTGTCGTTGCCACCATCAACCGCCGTATGCGTCGTTGTGGTTCTTGTGCCATAGACTGCCGTCTGTCCCGAATATCCAGCCAGATACTGCTCTTCATTGACCGATGTCGAAATGTCGAAGTCATAGATGCCGATCGCCTCATGACCGAAGCCGACGACGTAAGTGTCATCGCCAGCCCCACCCAGGAGTGCATCATTGCCAGCACCGCCAGAAAGAACGTCATTGCCACTCTCGCCGCGGAGCTGGTCGTCACCATCCAGACCATAAAGCCGGTTGGCGTTGCCATCACCGCGTAGGCGGTCGTCATGACCAGATCCAAACAGACTTTCGATGCTTGTAAGCACATCGCCCGTTGCATCGCCTCCTGAAGCAGTGCCATCCGTTAGGTCGATCTCAACAGCAGATCCAGATGTGGTGTAATCGGCAACATCATCACCTGCACCACCATCAAGCTGGTCGGCGCCTGCGCCACCAGATAGAATGTCGTCACCACTTGCGCCAGACAGATCGTCGTTGCCACCAAGTCCCTCGAGGGCGTTGTCGTTCTCATCGCCCACAAGGATATCGGCGTGCTCGGAGCCTACGATGTTTTCAACATTGGTCAGCGTATCGCCGGCAGCATCGCCGCCTGACCCTGTTCCCGTTGCCAGATTGACGGAAACACCGGAGCCGGATTGTGAATAGATAACCGTGTCTGACCCAAGACCACCATCGATCTGATCGTTGCCCTGATCTCCGAAGATGACATCCTGGCCGGAGCCAGCTTCAATCGTATCATTGCCAATCCCACCAAGGATCACATCGTTGGCGAAACCACCCGTCAGGCTGTCATTGCCGCCTTTGCCGTCCATGAACATCGAACCAAAAGAACTGGCCGCATCGAAGACATCGTTGCCCGCTGCACCGGTGACAATTGCTGAACGGGCAAAGCTGCGGCTGACACCACTGTCATTGGTGGCAATAAAGGCATCTCGGCCGTTATCTGCTTCGATAAAGACGCCGTCGCCATCAACCGTAGTGTTGGAACCCCATGTCTCATGGGCAAAAGAAACATCGCCAACGCTCAGGGTGTTACCGTCTGAGGTCGTGGCATCCGCAGTACCGTGAATGACGGTTCCATCTGACAGAGCCGTTGTGGTGGCGTCGGAGTAGCTTAGGCCAATGCTTGTGATGCCGCGCTCAGTCAGGGTGGTTAGTTCGCCGTCATCGACCACTCCGTCACTGTCCGCGTCCTGCCACAGCCGGAATTCGGACCAGCGCTCGTCACTCGCATCGAACACACCATCCTGGTTGCTATCAAAGACAGTTGCCAGGGCTTCGAGGTCGGTATCTGCTGGATTATCCGCTGTCAGCTGGGCAAAGGCGATCTGCGAGGCGCCATGAACCTGACCATCACCCTCTGCATCCCAGAAGAGCAGCGCATCGTCGGGTGAAACCCATGCCGTCGCTTCATCATAGCCGTCATTGTCAAAATCAAATAGGGCAGAAGAATTTTCCAGAAGTGTCAGCTCAAGGCCGTCGTTGTCGAGGTCAACAACAAGCGGTTTGCCTGAACCACCGCCACCACCACCGCCGCCGCCGCCGGAACCGGAACCGCCGCCGGTGTCTCCTCCGCCCGTATCACCGCCACCAGACGATCCTCCGCCGGAGCCGCCACTGCCGTCGCCGGTGTTATCACCTTCACCGCCGTTACCACCATTTCCACCGCCTGCGGAGCCTCCACCTCCAGAGTCCCCACCACCGCCGGAGCCGCCACCGGTCGGACTATCAGTCAAGTCACCTGCGCTATAGCCGCCGTCAATGGCTTCACTGACATAAGATCCGAACGTATCGCTCGCCCAGCTGAAGGCGTCGCCGATCAAAGAGCCAGTTGTGGCGATGGCATCATCAAAGGAGCTGACGAAGTTATCCAGGTTACCAACAACCCCATAGGAACCATTCCATGAAAATCCACCAAAAACGCTGTCAATGGCATCCTCAATGCCGTTCAAAGCACCACTGATGACATCTCCCGCCCGATCTCCGCTTTCACCATAGTTGTCGAGGGCTTTGTCAATCGTGTTTCCGAGTGTTCCCAGGAACCCTGCGTCCTTTGGAGCCTTGTTGACTTTGGTGACTGCACCGTCCTCGTAGTAGACAGTTTTGAAGCCACCATTGTGGGGAACATCCTCTTGTGTGATTTTTCCGTCAGGATCGTAATAGGTGGTTTTGGTCACTTCACCAGTTGAACGCTTGACCTGTTGTACCATCGTACTGCCATCAGGCAGTGTATATCGATAGCTATCGAGCCCTCGGAAGACATCTGAGCCGACGAAGTTGACTGGCACTTCAGGTAATTCATAGTCCCGGCCGAAGGTTGCAACCGTTAGCGCATTCCATGCCTCTACATCGTTCTCAATAAGACTGAGCACAGTCTGACGCGCCGCAGCATCGTTGATCATAAGGGAGGCAAAAGAGGCCAAGCCCTGTGCCGGATTAAAACCAGTGACGATCTCGGTAACACCTGTGACAATGCCAAGGGGGGTCAGTTCTTCAATGACCGATTTGATATTAAATTCAGTTCTAAGTTTAGTAGCTTCCTCAAGATCGCCTTGCGCTACCAGCGCTTTGGCCCGCGCTTCAGTGGCATCAGATTCATCGAGCCACATAAAAGCGCTCAAACCAGGTATGATCTTGCTCACTTTGGCCATGAAGGAGAGAAATTCCTCACCATACCCAAGGGCTTGGCGGAACGCTCGTGACGCAACGCTGTCCAGCTCAGCGGTAAGACCTTCAACCTTCGAAACAAGTGAATCGCCTGCGGAGAAATCGACTTCGATAGGTGACCCGGACTTGATCGCGTTGTTCACTGCCTCCTTGGATGCGTACGTGTTGATATCCTTGCCATTGATTGTGAAGTCACCCCAAGGTGTCAGATCCAGCTTGGGGTGATCGGCTTTGAGCTCTTTGCCCGCCTGGAAGAAGGTGCTCTCGGCAACCTTGCTGCCTTCCTTGAAATCAAGCTTTTCGGCATTCCAGTTCTGTTCGACAAATTCATTCCAGTACTGGGCAGCTTTCACCTCATCCGTGGAATGCAAAACAATATCGGAAGCTGGGTTGGTAAATTCGGACTTCAGGTGAGAGACAAGCCCGTTCAGGCTCGCCGCGCCATCTTCCAGAAATTCCGCCTCGCTCTTGCCGCCAAAATCGCCATCCCTAAACGCTCGATCAAAACTACTAAGAATGGAATTAAGAGCACCATTATATGCCGTATGCCCGCCGGAATGCTGGGTCAATCCGAGGAGATCTGCATTGTTACTCGGAAGGGCAATTCCGTTGAGAGCAAAATTGTTGTTATTCCAAAGACCTTTTTGAGAAAGAGTTTCAATAAACTCGTTGTCTTTGATCGCTGTTTTGGGAACGATATGGTGACCTTGGAATTTGACTTCTGTTCCATCCTCGAGAGTTAACGTCGGCAGAAATTTTACATCATCAAAACTGGTGCTGCTAACACTTTCAATAGTTCCAGTGGACATGAGGCTATCTCCTCGTTCCAGCACCCATGCAAGTTGCTGGTCTAATAAATTGAATTGTGAAATTGGGAACGCGAACTATGGGCGCATGACGCACTCGTCGAGTTTCCACCCACGGAACGCGTTTTTCTTTATGAATTCGCCAAATTTGTTGGAGCAAAAATAGTGATCAGCCAATTTGCCAGCGCCACGCCATAAATGCCGGCCCTCACAGACTGAGCGGCGCAGAACGGGGCTTCCGAACCTAGATATTTGGAAACGATTTTTTTTCGCTCCTCCCAAGCCATAATCGTTGGCACCAAACGGTGTCTCTTCAAAAATGAGGGCATCGAGCGTTTGACGAATGAGGATCAGGTAATACGTGCCGTAATCTTCTGACTCGTCATCGCGTTTGACGTGCAGCGGAATAAATTCGTGAACGTCGGGTTCGATCTGTTCCAGAAATTCCTTGACCAACGGGGCAACGATTTTGAGGCTGTTATCCCAACCCGTCAGCTCTGGCAGCCCTTTGCCGCCTTCCGGGGCACTCACCAGCAACGTGCGTGGGATTGCGTCGATCTGTTCCTGCGTGAAATCAACACCGTTCAGAAACGGTCTTCGTTCCGACATTGGAAAGTCGGGAACAAATTTTTTATGAATTGCATCTTCATCAATGTCGGTAGAACGAATGAGATAGGGCAATTGATCCTCCGGAACGTTAAAACCCTGTGCGATTGTTGTTTCTTGAAAATCTGGTGGCTTCGCGTCGCCAACGCTTCGTGTTATTTTCACTATCCGTCATGGGTCTTCCCTCACCCTCACATCTTCAAAGAAGGGCGCGACCTTGAAGTCATGGGTAACCCGTCCTCTACGCCGTGACCCTGGATCAACTCGTCCTGCCGGCGTCGCTTGCCAATCAGTGAGCTTGATCCAAAGGCCCTGACCGGGTTTGGAAGTCATGTCGACAGGGAACAAACGGGTTGCTGGCTCCACTTGCCCTTTAAAGAGATTGTAGTGGCGGATCCTCTCAGCAGGTTGACCAATGACCTGTCCGACAATCTGTTCCATCTCGTTTAGGCTAAGGTTGCGGGTTTCAGCTTCCTGGTCGTACCGTCCAAGCGCGCCGATGTTCTTGAACCGTAATAGGGCATGCCGGGGGCTGTAGCTCAACACCCTGTCGATCAATCGTTGAACGGCGCCTTCGTTCAGGCCGCGAACCAGGATTGTGCCTGTATTTACAATCATGCGGGCGTCCATCAGGTGATCGAGTGCGCGGAGCTTCTTGTAAGCGCAGGCCATACCGTCGATTTCTTCATACCAATCATCCTGATCAGCCCCGTTGAGGGACAGATACACATGACGTAACCCTGCACATCTGAGTTCCTCAACATAGGTTCGGTGCGACAATCGTAAGCCGTTGGTCAAGAGGACAGCCCTGTGACCTGTGGAACGCACCATCGCGATGATCATCGGCAAGTCCTTGCGAAGCGTTGGTTCCGCTCCTGCAATCCGTATGTTGGTTCGGCTCGGCAAGGCCTGCAAGAAGTCAAACAACCGGCCTATATCCATGTCCGGTTTTGTCCGGTCGGGCAGGTAACAATTAGCGCAGGCCATGTTGCAGCGATGGGTTACGTCCACGACAATTGTCTCGAACGTGTTATCACTAGGACACAGTTTTGCAAGTACAGTCACGCTGACCTCTCAAGACCGGATGTGTCTGTCTCGCTATTGGGGATCGCGAACAGGTTTGCCAGGAGTGCAAGGCGCGGGGTCTTGCCTGGATTATGCACGCAGTGTTCAAACGCTGTATTGATCAGCCAGAGTTCACCCGGTCTCATTTGTAGTGTTTTGACTTTGTCACCTTGGTAGAAATCAAATATTTGCTCCCCGGAAAGCAACGAGATCACACGTACCTGTCTTGGATCATCAACATGGCGCGGGATGGATCCGCCCGGAGCAAGACTGCTTATGCGCATGCGGTAGGATGGTCCAATGAGTGCACTCACTCCGGAGACAAGCTCCACGTCGACAGGCTGAACAAATGTGCGCCTGTCTGCGTTTGCTGTTGAAGACTGTCCATCTGGGTGGATCTGCAAGGCAATTTGGGCATAGGCGCCTGACAAATAGTCCGGGTTCTCAACGGACAATCTCCGTTGACTTCGGTTTTTCAACGCTTCTTCGACGATATTTGCTTGTGCGTTCCGACGATGAAAATCGATCAGTTGCCGCTGCAAGTCGAATGGGAGATCACCCAGCTTTTCACAAAGCGGTCGCTTGCGCGCAGCCACCAGAGCTCGCATGTCCGTTCTGGTCAGCCCGCTCATTCCCGAGCTCCAGGGCGCGCGGAAAGGGCAAGCGCATAATTACCGCCGATAACTTCAAATCCAGCATGTCTGAAAAAGCGATCTGTTCGCTTTAGGTCGAGCCCTGACGTGACATGCACCATGATCTCCTGGACCTGGCGCATTTTGGACCATTTGATCGCGCTCTTTATCAGGCGGGTCGCGGCCCGGCCGCTGGCAAGCGTGTTCCTCAGATCCTTTGAAATGTAAAATGAATGAATGGTAGTGAAGAGATCGCCTGTTCCAACGATGTACTCACCCACAGTGCAGAACAGGAAGCCAACTGGCTTGCCTTGCCGTTCCGCGATGATCAATGCGGAGAAGTCAGGTGTGTCGAGCGCTCGCTGAAACAAAGCGTCACGCTTATCAAAGCTATACGGCACCTTGGAAAACCGGCTTTCTTGGTGAAAGGCCGTTGAAAGCGGACGCAGGGCATCCAAATCATCCTGGCAAGATGCAAGCCTAAGCTGAATTTTGCAATTTGAAGCTGAGGTCTCTTCAGCCATCAGAACCGCATTTGATTGGCAAATTGTCATAGGCAACCACTGGTGGGCATCGCCCACCTACTGAATTTTTAGTATTTTTGTGTTGAAACGGCTTTGACCAAGTGGTTCAAAAAACAGCGAAATACCAGTTCATCGTCGGTTTCTACCTTGTTATTTTTCGCAGCGGCGTGACGTTAGGAAATATAAACTAAAGCTCAAGCAACCTAAACGGGAAAAGAGCGAGAATTTGGTTGCATTGGTCAATTTAATTGCGAAAATATTAGGCGCATCTTTTAATTGTGATTTAACGAGGCTATTTGTGTTGGACATTCAGACAAATAGCTTGCTGGCAAAATCGGGCAGGGGTGCTGAACGGAGGCAACATTAAGAGCGAAGAAAACTCGTCTGATCGTTACACGTTCCTCTGAGGTCAACTCGTCGGAAGTTCGAAGCATCAGATGTATCTGGATCCAAATTATGATCAAGAACCCTTATGGATTATGTAATTTCATCCCTGACATTTGAATGTTGAGCTGCTTGCAGCGCTTTTCTCCAGATAGGAGAAGCCAAACGGCTTTGCCTCTTTCTCCCCACAAGTAAAATAGACACGCGAACCGTGGCTCAGTGCCTTGCGCCCGCACCAACGCGCATCGATTTTCCTTGTCCCCTCCCATCTCCATCCTCGGCCGGAAGCAGGGTTGCATGAACAACCCACTTTCATTTGGAGGATTTTTAAGATGACCAATTTCTACGCCCAGCCTTACGACATATCCGCAGACGGTTTCTATTTCGAGAGTTTTGAAGATTACAGTGAGAAAGCTGCAAAAGCGGTCAATCACTACGGTGAGCCAGTCGAAGAATTCGAGATTCAGTTTATCGATGGCGAAGATATCGATTGCGAACTGGCAAAGGCCTTTGGTGTCAATAAAGCGAACCTGAGACAGTTTTTTGATGCCGTTGGTGAGTTGGAAGGCTTTGAAAAAACAATGCTGATCCTTGCCGTTGGCGAGTGCGGCTATCAGTTAGATAGTTTTCTATCCGATCCAGACAGCATTGATGTCGAAATCCACCATCTCCCTTGCATGCGGGAACTGGCCGAGCAGTTTGTCGCCGGAGGCCTGTTCGGAGGGCATTGCCAACTTATTTTGTCAGGCCTGCATGGGTTCCCGTTTTTCTCGGATTTCAGGCGTTCATCTCGCCGGTGTAGTCCTGCCAAAGTCCGAATGCATCCGCCCTTGCGTGCCGGTATGAGGCTGCCGTCAGTCTGTATCGGCGCGGCCGGAAGATCGTGTTGATCTGATCATGGGCAGACAGAAACCGCTGCGCTTGGCGGGGTGGTTTGAACCGACCAAAGATCTTCTCCCGCTTGCGTGTCGGGCGATGGGAATTCTCAATCCTGTTGTTCAACCCCTTGTGGGCGCGATGATCAGCATCCGGTGCAAGGGCCTGAACCGGCTTGGTGTAGCTGCGTAATTTGTCGCTCACCACGACCCTGGGTTCGCCAAATTGTGTGACTAATGCGCCAAAGAAGCGCCTGGCCGCCTTTGCGTTTCGGCGGGATTGAACCAGNATATCGAGCACGTCTCCATCGCCATCAATGGCCCGCCAGAGCCAGTATTTCACACCGCCAATGATAATCACCATCTCATCCAGGTGCCATTTGCTGTTTGGCTTTGGCTGGTCCCGGCGAATGCAGCGCTCGAAATGCCGGCCAAACCGGTTCACCCATTTGTGGATCGTTTCCCGGCTGACACAAACACCCCGCTCCGCCAGAAGGTCTTCAACGTCTGCCGCACTCAACGCAAAGCGATGATACGCCCAAACCGCGTAGGAAATGATCGACCTGGGAAAACGGAAGCCCTTAAGGCGAGGAAAATCTGAACTCTGAAACATCACAGCCATCTACCAAAGCCGAGCTACATCAACAAGTTGGCAATCCCCACACAGGTGTTCCGGGCAGCCCTTGAGACGATGGCAACAGTAGACATGTCCAAGGTTGATGCGGAATACCGCGATCCGTTCTATGCACTCATTCAAGGCATGATCCAGAAAGTCGTCATTGCCCCCAACCCTGTCAGAGGGGTCGACCTGATGATCCATGGGCCTCTGGCAACAATCCTTGCAACCCTTGAAGCCTGGCAAAGGGAAGAAGATCGCCTCACGGAGACTTACAAGCAGGAATATCTGGAGAGGTGCGCAGCCGGAGACCTGAAGACGGATGCTGAGGAAGCGGCGTTTATCGAGCGTGTAAACGCGGAGCTAGAATCAAAAAGGCGCTCTTTCGAGCGCCTTCAAGTTTCAGTGGTTGCGGGAGCAGGATTTGAACCTGCGACCTTCAGGTTATGAGCCTGACGAGCTACCGGACTGCTCCATCCCGCGTTATTTTTTTGTCTCCGGGGTACCGAAGTATCCTGGATGGGCATTGTTTTGCGCGTCCTCGATCCTTTGGATCTGCGGGCGTCGCGGGAGCTGCTCCGTTTTGGAGATGCTCAATATTTGATTTCGCTGGATTGGAACGTATGTTCCCAAGCGCAGCGAAGGCAAGCGCAAAGCGCGTCGGCCACTTTTGGCCGCCCTCGCGGAGGCCAGGGCAAAGCCCGATGCGGCCGTGAGCGCTTATGTCGAAGAGATATTCAAACTGCGTTTTGCAGGCCTGGCAGCGACCTACTCTCCCACACCTTAAGATGCAGTACCATTGGCGCTGGGGAGTTTCACGGCCGAGTTCGGGATGGGATCGGGTGGGGGCTCCCCGCTGGGGCCACCAGGCCGGCGAAGCGCAGTTTGTTGTGAACTGGTCTTAATTGATGGTTTTTTGATTGGTTTCGCAAGGAACATGCGTTCCGAGCGTTAGCGAGGCAAGGCCAAATGGCCGCCGCCGCTTATGCGGTGCCCTCGCGGAGCGCAGCCCAAAGGGCGAACGCGCGTGAGCGCCAAACAAACCAACCTTTTCAAAAGCGCACGATGCGCCTTTTAAAAGATGAACATTGACTAATGAGAGGATCAAGCCAAACGAGCTATTAGTAAAGCTAAGCTTCATGCGTTGCCACACTTCCACACGCTTCCTATCGACGTGGTGGTCTTCCACGGCTCTTCAGGGAGAACTGGTTTTGAGGTGGGTTTCCCGCTTAGATGCTTTCAGCGGTTATCCCTTCCGTACATAGCTACCCTGCAATGCGGCTGGCGCCACAACAGGTCCACCAGAGGTACGTCCATCCCGGTCCTCTCGTACTAGGGACAGATCCTCTCAATTCTCCTACACCCACGGCAGATAGGGACCGAACTGTCTCGCGACGTTCTGAACCCAACTCACGTACCACTTTAATTGGCGAACAGCCAAACCCTTGGGACCTGCTCCAGCCCCAGGATGTGATGAGTCGACATCGAGGTGCCAAACAATGCCGTCGATATGGACTCTTGGGCATCATCAGCCTGTTATCCCCGGCGTACCTTTTATCCGTTGAGCGATGGCCCTTCCACGAGGGACCACCGGATCACTATGGCCGACTTTCGTCTCTGCTCGACTTGTCAGTCTCGCAGTCAGGCAGGCTTATGCCATTGCACTCAACGAGCGATTTCCGACCGCTCTGAGCCCACCTTCGCGCGCCTCCGTTACCATTTGGGAGGCGACCGCCCCAGTCAAACTACCCGCCACACACGGTCCCGGATATTGTTGTACCGCGGTTAGATATCCATGACGACAAGGGTGGTATTTCAAGGGTGACTCCACCTCAGCTGGCGCCAAGGTTTCAACGTCTACCACCTATCCTACACATGTCGTGACGAATACCAGTGTGAAGCTGTAGTAAAGGTGCACGGGGTCTTTCCGTCTGACCGCAGGAACCCCGCATCTTCACGGGGAATTCAATTTCACTGAGTCTATGCTGGAGACAGCGGGGAAGTCGTTACGCCATTCGTGCAGGTCGGAACTTACCCGACAAGGAATTTCGCTACCTTAGGACCGTTATAGTTACGGCCGCCGTTTACTGGGGCTTCAATTCGGTGCTTGCACACCTCCTCTTAACCTTCCAGCACCGGGCAGGCGTCAGACCCTATACGTCGTCTTGCGACTTCGCAGAGCCCTGTGTTTTTGATAAACAGTCGCCACCCCCTGGTCTGTGCCACCCCAATCCGGTTGCCCGAACTGAGGTCTCCCTTCTCGCGAACTTACGGGAGCATTTTGCCGAGTTCCTTCAGCATAGTTCTCTCAAGCGCCTTGGTATGCTCTACCAGTCCACCTGTGTCGGTTTCGGGTACGGTTTATACGTGGGAGCTATTTCCTGGAACACCTTCGCTGCACCCCCAATCCAATAAGGAGATACAACACACGGCATCCGTCACTACCCACAAGCTGCAGAATATTAACTGCATTCCCATCGACTACGCCTTTCGGCCTCGCCTTAGGGGCCGGCTAACCCTGCGCCGATTAGCGTTGCGCAGGAACCCTTGGACTTTCGGCGAGAGTGTCTCTCACACTCTTTATCGTTACTCATGTCAGCATTCGCACTTCTGATATCTCCAGGAGCCCTCGCGGGTCCCCCTTCGCAGACTTACAGAACGCTCCGCTACCGCGCATCTTAAAGATGCACCCGCAGTTTCGGTGTATGGCTTGAGCCCCGGTACATTTTCGGCGCGGAACCCCTTATTTAGACCAGTGAGCTGTTACGCTTTCTTTAAATGATGGCTGCTTCTAAGCCAACATCCTGGTTGTTTTGGGAGTTCTACATCCTTTCCCACTTAGCCATAACTTAGGGACCTTAACTGGCGGTCAGGGTTGTTTCCCTCTCCACAATGGACGTTAGCACCCACTGTGTGTCTGCCGGATAGTACTTCTCGGTATTCGGAGTTTGGTTAGGATCAGTAAGGCGGTAAGCCCCCATAGCCCATCCAGTGCTCTACCCCCGAGAGTATTCATCCGACGCTCTACCTAAATAGATTTCGCGGAGAACCAGCTATTTCCGAGTTTGATTGGCCTTTCACCCCTAGCCACAGCTCATCCCCGCCTTTTTCAACAGGCGTGGGTTCGGTCCTCCAGTGCGTGTTACCGCACCTTCAACCTGGCCATGGCTAGATCACTCGGTTTCGGGTCTAATCCAACGAACTAAAACGCCCTATTCAGACTCGCTTTCGCTGCGCCTACACCTACCGGCTTAAGCTTGCTCGTTAAATTAAGTCGCTGACCCATTATACAAAAGGTACGCTGTCACCCTTGCGGGCTCCAACTGTTTGTAGGCGTCCGGTTTCAGGAACTGTTTCACTCCCCTCGTCGGGGTACTTTTCACCTTTCCCTCACGGTACTTGTTCACTATCGGTCGACAAGGAGTACTTAGGCTTGGAGGGTGGTCCCCCCACGTTCAGACAGGATTTCACGTGTCCCGCCCTACTCGAGGACTATAAAGTTTTCTACCCGTACGGGGCTATCACCCACTAAGGCCCGACTTTCCAGACGGTTCCGGTTCTTACTCTATAGCCACTGGCCTGGTCCGCGTTCGCTCGCCACTACTAGCGGAGTCTCGGTTGATGTCCTTTCCTCCGGGTACTTAGATGTTTCAGTTCCCCGGGTTTGCTCCCATAAAAGGGTACTCCATACGGAGTGGGTTTCCCCATTCGGAAATCCACGGATCAAAGCTTATTCGCAGCTCCCCATGGCTTATCGCAGCGTATCACGTCCTTCATCGCCTCTTGTCGCCAAGGCATCCACCGAACGCCCTTAAGACACTTGATCACTCTCATTATCAATGTTCATCTCTTAAAAGTGCAAAGCACCTTAAAAGATCTTCTTCTCGCGCTACCGCAAAGCGGCCAATTGAACGCTGTGTGATCACACAGACATGCCAGTGAACTTCGAGCGCCTTTTGCAACACTCAAAACCGACATTCGCTCAAACGCAAAAAGACCATCAATTTTAATTAAGACCAGTTTCACGAGATCAATCTAACGGCCATGCGGTCAAGCTAGCCCTCTATTTTATCATAGAACTCTAAAGGCGAACCCTTAGAGGTCAGACGATCTTCTCTTCAACGATATC
>CXTY01000028.1 GCA_001404055.1 Roseibium album
ATCGCTCCGGGACGTCCGCCCAAGGCGCACCGGTGCGCAACCGCCAGAAAATGCCATTCAGAACCCGCCGGTCATCAACACGCGCAACACCACGCACTTTGGACGGAAGAAGTGGCTGGATGACAGACCACTCGAAATCGCTCAGATCAAACCGCGCCATGGAAAACTCCTTTTAGGAGTTTGAATCACATTCGCAACTCAAAAGGAATCCCGTTTATGAGAACGTGGCCTAGGGTCAGCGCCGTTGCTATCTCCTGAAGGGCCGGTGGCACAGGCGCTGGAAAAGCATCGGCGAGCGTCAGCTTGCTGACCTCGAAACCGAAGACGCCCTGATCGCTCGCCAGTTTTTCCACCAGCTTCCGGCCAACCATACCGGCAGCGCCAATCACAAGTACATGCATCCCCGGCTTTCCTTTCTTGTTTTTGCTTTTGGCAGAATACCGACAGCAGCCTTCTGATCCAGCTGTGCGACTCTAATCATCAAGCAGCGGCAGTATCATCTTCCTGGACGTCGGATTTCAACCGGACAGTGCAAGATCGTTCAAGTCAGCACAGCATTTTCTTTCGAACATCTGGGGCGCAGAAACGCTACTCAATCACGTCGACTTCTCCGCCAGCTGCTTTCCAGGCACGAAAGCCACCGGGCAGATGCGCCAGTCCCTTGAGCCCGTGCTCGTTTGCGATCTCGACGGCCAGCGTGGAGCGTTCGCCAACCGCGCAGTAAATCAGCAGGTCTGCATTCTTGCTGAGGCTGCGAAGCGTGCCGGTTGCAGCGCAATGAGACGCGAACCGTCCATAGGACAAATGAATGGATCCGGGGATGGCCCCGTCGCGCTTTCGCTCGTTGTCCTCGCGAATATCAACCAGTTGCACCTGAGGGTCAGGCCAGGCCTCCATCAATTCCTCGACTTCGATTGACGGCACGCGGTGCTGTGCATCCAGCTGCAGCCCAAGTCTCAGGTTTTCCGGAACCGCAACGTCCATCAGTTTCGGATTGGGTAGATTCAGATTGTTCATGATCTCCGCGTATTCATCTGCGGAGGAAACGTTGAGCCGCGGATTAAAGGCCTTTTCCTCCGCAATGGTGCTCACGGTGTCGCCTTTATAGTCGTGACCCGGATAAACAAACGTGTTTTCCGGTAGTTTGAGCAGGCGTTCAAAAAGCGAATGATATTGGTCGTAAGGGTCGCCGTTCTGGAAGTCGGTGCGGCCGGTGCCTCTGATCAACAGGGTGTCACCTGTAAACACCCGGTCATCCATTAGGAAGCTGTAGCTCTCGCTCGTGTGTCCCGGCGTATGGAGCGCGGTCAGCGATAGACCTTCAATAGTGAGTTTTTCGTTGTCGCTCACCCGCATGGAAACAACATCCGTCGGCGATTGTTCACCCATCACGGTGACGCATCTGGTTGCGTCTCTGAGTTTGCCCATGGCACTGACATGGTCGGCGTGAATATGGGTGTCGATGACCTTGACCAGCTTCAGGTCGAGTTCCTCAAGCAATTTGAGATACCGACCGGTCTGCTCAAGGACGGGGTCGACCAAAAGCGCTTCGCCGCCGCTCCGGCTCGCTAGTAGATAGGTGTAGGTACTGGAGGTTTTGTCGAAAAGCTGCCTGAAAATCATGGTGAGCCTCCAGAGGTTCTTCTCCGCAAACCCGCAGCGTCACAATTGCCGCCAAGTTTGCTCCGATTGACGAACGAAACCAGGACGCCACTCTACAGTCAATCTTGTCGAATGCACGACCTGTTCCGAATTCTCGTCAAAGTCTCTTCACTTTCAGGCAGTCTCTTTGCCAATCGCTCTGGATATCGCTTCCGCCGCAGAAAAATCATGTGAGGTGATAACCACGAGGTCTGGTAATCGTTCCTTCAACAGACGGACTTTCGTGTAAGAGCTGAGAAGCGCTTGCTTGTCACCCGTTCCTGGCACGATGTTCTTTTCTATCAGAGTAGCCTCGTAGGCCAGGTCAGCAACAAGAAGGATAGGTGCCCAACCATTGCGGCGGATCAGCATCGAAGTTGAACCAGGTGTGTGACCGGGCGTCGGAATAAGGATCATCGACCCGTCTCCGGCAACGTCGTACGTACCTGCGAAACCCTCGAACAGCGGGTCGTTGCTCGGCGAAAAGACAAACGGCGTCCACTTGGCTTCCGGTCGCTCAATATGTTCCTTGAGGACCCACTCCCGCTCCGGATGCGGTTCTGAGAGCTGTGCCCATTCGCGCTCACTCACCAGCAGCTCAGCTTGCGGGATATGCCTTATCCCACCGACATGGTCGAAATGAAGATGGGAGATCACGGCACAGCCAATGGCATGCGGTGACACGCCTGCCTTCGCCAATAACTTGTCCAGGCCGTCGTCCTCGCTCAGGTGCAGCCTGAATATTCGTTTCATCAGGAAGCGCCCGATAGCGCTGTTGATATACTGCGGGTCTGAGACAATTGCCGGATCGAGGCCAGTATCGAACAGCAGTGGGCCGTCGCGATGTTCTATGAGGAAGTAGTTGATTGGAACCTTGACCCAGCTTCGAGAGGTCAGAGCCCACCAGAGCCGAGGCTTCAAGCTTCCATAACGATGCTCCCGATGCTGTTCTCCCCAGCCAGAACTTAGTACCCGTAAAGATCGGATTACTGGCTGATTTTTCAAATCGTCTTCAGGCGTTGACGCAGTCTGCTCAATTCGCATTGGCACCCTCGCTTTGCCACGCAACCGCAACAGGACAGAAAGCCACTTGCTCTATTGGAATAGTGGAAATGCTAACACCATCATACCGCGCATGATTTGACCGGGATCAATTGCACTCTGGCGTTGGCAAAGGCACATAGACCGATCACACTCCTCGTTCGCGGCAACATAAATTCCATGAGCGTCATGCTTCATCTTGTCACCCGAGAGCAAAGTGATCCGGAAAGGTCGTGCTCAGATAAGCCTGAACCCGGTCCGCTGCGTCTTCTCGATTGAATTATTCCGGATACATCAAGGTGTTGAGCCAGAACCCGCCAAACAGGCATTCAAGCGTCAGAGACACACCTTCAGCATCGACACCCTCATAGCTACCTTCAGCGATGATCTGTTTGCAAAGACCCGCACTGATTTCCTTCCATATCGATATGGGAGGAGCCTGCACGGTAGGACTTTCGATGCGCTGCGTCTCCGAAAAATGCGAACCAGACAGCCAGCTTCTTTCTGCTGCAATTACGCCTGTGAGAATGAGCGTCCACATTTGAACACCAGCGGTCGGTCACCCGTCATCCGTGAATACGGCAAAACTGGTTGGGACTTGGGTTACATTTTCCAAAATTTGCGCTGGATTTGATCGCATAACCGAGCTGCCGAAAATAGGTCCCTCAAACTGCATTCTGCCAACCGGGACGCATCTGGCCAACTGGTTTGCAGGCGGTATTCAACCAACGCCTTGCTTCATCTGAACACCGAGCTCCCACGACGTCCGCGACCGTTGCATGATAAGAATTCAACCAGTCGAGCTCGCCCTCGCTCAGTCGGTCCGGCAAAAGCGCGTCGGTCTGGATCGGAATCCAGGTCAGGTTTCTGAAAGACAGGAAACCGTCGTCGTCTTCCTGAACTTCAAAGAGGTTTTCCAAGCGTATCCCGAAGGCGCCCGCTTTATAAAAACCCGGCTCGATGGACAGAACCATGCCTGATGCCAGGTCGACCGGATTATGCGGTTTTCCGATGCGCTGGGGCTGTTCGTGAACAGAAAGACGATGGCCGATGCCATGACCGGTGCCATGGTCATAGTCCAGCCCCAGGTCCCAAAGAGGACGCCGGCAGATTGCATCGATATGATGGCCCTGCGTGCCTTTGGGAAAGCGCAATGTAGCCAGTGCAACAAGCGCCTTGAAGACTGCCGTGTATGCTTCGGCATATCCCTCCGGCAAGGTTCCGAAGCTGTAGGACCTTGTCGCATCGGTCGTGCCGGTTTCATACTGTCCTCCACTGTCCAGCAGACACGGCACGGAGGGCAGGATCGATGCGGACGCCTGGGGATCTGCCGCATAATGACACATGGCGGCGTTGGAACCGGCGCAGGAAATCGTCCGGAAGCTCTCGCTCAGAAAGCCGGGCCGCGCCTGGCGGCAGGCCAGGATCTTCTGTTCCGCCTCGAATTCTGAAATCGGATCATTCGCGGCAGCACGGGCAGGAACTGAAGTTTGCAGCCATGCACCGAACTCAACCCAGGCAACGGCATCCTCCATATGGCAGGCGCGCAGGCCTTCCAACTCTGTCATGTTCTTAAGGGCCTTGGCGAGTGTCACCGGACTAGCCTTATGCAACGCTGACGCCTTCGAAGCGACAACCAGCTGCGTTACGGCAGCAGGCGAAAAATCTGGATCAAGAAGCACATTAGCGCCTTCTCCAATTTCCCGTTCAAGCACATCAAGAAACGCATCTTTGGCATGTATAGACAACCAGCCAGGCAAGGTATCGGTAAGCCCGTCTTCGAATTTCGCCTGATCGACAAACCAGTGCCCGTTGCCCTTCGCGTCCATCAACAGAAACGACTGTGGCATCGGATTGTAGGCGACATCGTCACCCCGCACGTTCAAAAGCCATGCAATGTTATCGGGCTGGGTTTCAATGATGAAGTCAGCTCGCTCCTGCGCCAGAACGCCAAGAAGAAACTCACGTTTTCCTTCTGCTGAAACGCCAGCAAATTGTAGTGGGAATGCGGTTATCTTACCGAAGGGTTCAGCTGGCTGATCAGGCCAGACGTTATCAACGGGGTTTTGTACAAGGGGCGTCAGGACAGCCTTGGTGGATCGAAAAGCGCCTTCAAACCGCTTGACCCAGTTGGGCGGCAACAGCATGGCATCGTAACCAATTACCCAATCATCTTCCGCGATACCAGCGAGCCAGTTTTCGGGCGGATTTTCAAAAAGATGATCACGGTCAATCAAATCAGCAGGACACTGGTTCTGGGCCTGAACCGTGTACCGGCCATCGACGAACAGACGCACGCCCTCCTTTGTAACGATTGCTGCTCCCGCAGAACCCGTGAAGCCGGTCACGAACCCAAGACGTTCGTCGTGAGGGGCTACATATTCGCCCTGATGCGCGTCGAAACGCGGCACGATCAATGCGTCCAGCGCGAGAGTGTTCATTTCTTGGCGCAGAGCGCTCAGTCTTCTCACAAGGATTGTTCGGCGGGTATCAGACATTCTCGATCTCTTCAGCATGGTGACAGGCCACGGAACCGCGCCCGTCGAGCGGGCGAAGCCTTGGCAGTTCTGTTGTGCATTTTGGTGTCTTGTGGCGGCAACGAACGTGAAACGGGCAGCCAGGCGGGATATCCAATGGCGACGGAAGCTCACCTTCCAGATGAATTTTCTTGCCCTTGTCATCCGGATCAAGCGACGGGGCAGCGCTTAAAAGCGCCTGCGAATAAGGATGCGACGGATTGGCAAAAAGCGTTTCACTGTCGCCGATTTCGACAATCCGCCCGAGATAGATCACAGCCACCCGATTGGAAACATGGCGCACCAGCCTGAGGTCATGCGCCACAAACAGGATGGTCAGCTGCAGGCGTTCTTGCAGGTCAAGCAGGAGATTCACAATCTGCGCCTGCACCGAGACATCCAGGGCGGATACAAGCTCATCGGCGATCAGCACCTCGGGCTCAACGGCAAGTGCCCGTGCAATCCCAATTCGCTGACGCTGTCCACCTGAAAATTCATGCGGATATTTGTCGAGAGCATCTTCGGGAAGCTGGACCAGGTCCATCAGGCCGGACATTTTTTCGGGAATGTCCACCTCCTTGCACATGTCATGCACCTTGAGCGCTTCACTCAGGATCTGGCGCGTCGTCATGCGCGGATTGAGGGAAGAGTACGGATCCTGAAACATCATCTGGACGCGACGATTGTAAGATCTGTCCTTTCGTTCCGAAGCCTCAAATACATCCTTGCCTTGAAAAAGAATCTCGCCATCATTTGGCTCGTAAAGACGGACGATGCACCGGGCGAGTGTGGACTTGCCGCACCCTGATTCCCCGACCACTCCCAGAGTTTCACCGCGCCGAAGGTCGAGACTGACACCATTGAGCGCATGCACGTCGCGTGACGGCCGGTTGGAAAGAACATCCAGAACCGTGCGCTTGCCCTTGAATGCAAGATTGACGTCTTTGATCTCGAGAACGGCTTCAGTCATGCAACTGCATCTCCCTGCGTCTCCACACGGCTGAAGCAAGCAACGGCGCGCTCGCCCGTTTCGTTTGTCAGATGCGGTCGCGATTGCTCACAAAGTACTGTTTTCTGCGGACAGCGAGCCGAAAATGCGCATCCCTCAGGCAGCGACAACAGGCTTGGTGGCGTGCCTGGAATTGAATAAAGCGGTGTACGCGGAGGTACATTTTCCGGAACTGATCGCATCAACCCAACCGTATAAGGGTGTTGCGGGGCTCGCAGAACCTGACGTACGGCGCCCTGTTCCACGATCCTGCCAGCGTACATCACGGCCACTTGGTCACAGGTCTGCGCCACGACGCCCAGATCGTGCGTCACCAGGACCACGCCCATGTCGAAATCCTTTGCCAGCGACAGGATCAAATCGAGAATCTGCGCCTGGATGGTGACATCAAGGGCGGTTGTCGGCTCGTCCGCCAAAAGGAGTTGCGGGCGCGCAGCAAGGGCGATGGCAATCATCACCCGCTGACGCATGCCACCAGAAAATTGATGCGGATATTCGCCCAGCCGCGAACGGGCCGCGGGAATGCCAACCAGATCAAGCATTTCGACGGCTCGGGCCTTGCGCTCGGAAGCATTCATCGCGGTGTGAGCTTTCAGCGTTTCATCAATCTGCATACCGACCGTCAGCAGTGGATTGAGAGATGTCATTGGTTCTTGGAAGATCATCGCGATCTCGCCGCCCCGGATCCGGCGCATATCCGCCTCGGACCTGACAACCAGATTGTCTCCTTTCCAGTATACTGACCCGGTGGTTTCACCATATCGACGTGACAGCCCCAGAAGTGAGCGCAACGTCACGCTTTTTCCCGAACCGCTTTCACCGACAAGGCCAAGAATTTCACCTTTGTTGACGGAAAAGCTGACATCCCGCACTGCCGGAATCGTTGCAATACCCGAACCGAAGGTCGTGCAGAGGTCTTCCACCTGAAGAATGGGTGAGTGAACGCTCTTGAGTGTCATCCGCGTGGCCTCAACAGATCTGCCAGGCCATCGCCGATCAGCGAAAAACCGAGGCCAGTCAGGACAATGGCGATGCCTGGCATCAGGCTGAGCCACCATGCGGTTGTTATAAAGTTGCGTCCTTCGGCAATCAGGACACCCCATTCAGCCTGGGGTGGCTGCGCTCCAAGGCCCAGGTAGCCGAGCGAAGAGCCGAGCAGAATTGCCAGTGCCATGTCTGTCATCCAGTAGACAATGATCGGTGTCAGTGCATTGGGCAGCAGGTGTCGGAAAATGATACGCAGGTCGGAATATCCCATCACGATACCTGCAGAGGCATAGTCATTTGTCATTTGTGAGATCACCTCCGCGCGCATCAACCGGGCGTAGTAGACCCAGCCGACAAGGGTGATCGCTATATACATGTTGATCAACCCTGGTCCGAGAACCGCCACGACTGCAATGACCAAAACGAGAAACGGGAAGGTTATGATCGCGTCGACCACCCGTCCGAAGATCATGTCGGCGATGCCCCGGTAGTAACCAACCAGTGCGCCTATAATGACACCTATGGTCAGTGCAAAGACGGTTGCCAAAACTGCCATCTGCATATTGATGGAATACGCCCAGATGACGCGGGAAAGCGAATCCCGTCCGAGAAGATCGGTACCGAATGGGTGTTGCCAGCTCGGCGGTTGCCGGACCGCCAGATAATCGATGAAATTAGGATCATGCGGCGCAAAGACATTCGGAAAAAGCGCCAGCACCGTCGACGCACCAATGATCGCAGCGCCGGCCATGAATCCCGGTTTACGGAGCGCAATCTGCATTCGGCTCGGTCGCCGACTGGGTTTGATTTCGGAAGAAAGCGACAAATCGGTCATGACAGGCGCATCCTCGGATCAAGCCAGTTCTGGAAAAGGTCAGTCATTAAAAAGACGAGGGAAACCAGAACGGCAAAAGTCAGTGTCAGGCCCTGAATAAGCGGGTAGTCACGAGCAAAGATGGCTTCCAGCATCAACCGTCCGACTCCCGGCACGGCAAATACGGTTTCTGTCACCAGCGTGCCACTCATCAGCTGCCCGATGGAAAGTCCCAGCAGAGTGATCGTCGAAATGAGCGCGTTTTTCAGAACGTGCCGCCCGAGTATGAGGCGCGGCGGCAATCCCTTGGCCCGGGCAAACTGGACATATTCTGCATCCAGAACTTCGATGATCGCCGCTCTCAGGTTCCGCATCAGGATCGCTGACGTATAAAGCGCAACGGTCACTGAGGGTAGAAAGAGGTGATACAGCCTATCGAGGAATGTCTCCCCAAAGCCGCCGACCGGGAACAGCCTCAACTGAGCTGCCAGAAACGTCAGAAGTAGCAGGCCAATATAAAATACAGGCATTGAAAGCCCGACCTGGAACACGGCCCGGATCACGTTGTCCTGCCATCTGCCCCGGTTTATAGCCGCAATGAACGCCAGCGGACCGGCAATCAGAATTGAGAGACTGATCGCATAAACCGCGAGAAAGATCGTCGTTGGCAAGCGCGCAATAATGACATCGAGCACAGGGGCCCGCATCAGGATCGAGCGACCGAGATCGCCCTGCAGCGTATTGGTCAGGAACAGCCAGAACTGAGTCCAGAGCGGGGCGTTCAATCCCAGTTTGTCACGGATTGCAGCAATGTCAGCATCGGACGCCTTGTCGCCTGCAATCGCCACTGCTGGATCGCCCGGCAGCATTCGCACCAGCAGGAAAATAATGATCATGACCAGCAGGAAAGTCGGGATCATCAGAACCAGACGGTTCAACGTATATTGCACACCAGCCATTTTGAGCACTTTTACGAGGCTTCAGGAAAAGAAAGGAAGCTGGCAACGCCCCCTTTCTTGCCGGTCATGAAGTGGAGCGCTGCTTAACGCTCCAGGAACACCCGTTCGAAAACGTTGTTGCCGAGTGGTGTCTGAAGGTAACCATCCACTTTTCCAGAAACAGCGACCGCAAATGGTGTCTCATACATGAAGAGGAGCGGCGCAGCTTCGGCGTAGATCTCCTGCATCTGATGATACTGGTCCGCTCGCTTTTCCGGGTCCATTTCCGAAGAGGATGCTTCGTAAAGCGCGTTGAACTCTGCGTTGTTCCAACCGGTCCCGACAGCTTTTCGGGTCGGGTAGTAGCCAAGCCAGCCCGTGACCTGGCTAGGGTCGTTGACATCGTCAACCCAGCCATAGGTATGGATGTCAAACTCGCCCGATCGGTTCTTGGAACCGCGCGTTGCGCCATCTACCTGCTCTGCTACCAGTGTGATACCGAGCGGTGCCCACATCTGTTGAAGCGCGGCAAAGATGGTTCCATCATCTGCGGAGCCCGCCAATGTGGTCAGCGTGATTTCCGTACCCGGCTTGAGACCGGCTTCGGCAACCAAAGCCTTGGCCTTGTCGAGGTTATAACCGTAAAGCGGGCTCATGTCCGTGGCCAGCCGTGTGGCAGACGACATCACGGGCGAAGACATCGGTTTTCCTGCCCCCTGCAACACCAGCCCGATCAGCGCTTCCTTGTTGGTTGCATAGTTGATCGCCTGCCGGACGCGCTTGTCAGCTAGCGGGTTAGCTGATCCGTCAGTCCGGGTGTCCCGCGTATTGATCGGCGAATAGATGATCCGCGTTGACGGATAGAGGTTCATGTCGATTGCCGGGTCGGCATCCAGTTCCGCAACACGCGAGAATGGTATGAACTCCGCCACATCGACTTCGCCAGCCGTCAACTTCAACACACGGGTTGCATCGTCCGGGATGATTTGAAAATGAACCCCTTCCAGATATGGCAATGGCTTCCCGTCCTCTCCCTCTTTCCAGTAATGCGGGTTTGCAGAAAAGGTCATCGACGTGCCCTGTTCAAATCCGCTCAGGTAAAAGGGGCCGGATCCCAGACCAGGGCCACCCTTGGCAAACAGAGCCGCAGATTTTTCCTGGTCATTGGCACCTGGAGCCGCGTCGAACGCTTTCTTGGAAACAATTGCCGTATTGAAGGTTGCGAGCATCGACAGCAACGCCGGATCCGGGCTGCTGAGGGAAATGGTGATGTCCGCACCACTCGCGTCAACCGAAGAAACCGCTGACAGGAGACCCGCCCAGGGGCCTAGGTCCGGATTACGTGCTCGGCCGAGCGAAAAGACGACATCCTCGCCCGTGACTGGGGAGCCATCAGAGAAATTGGCCCCATTGCGAAGCTTGAGCGAAACGGTCTTGCCATCAGCAGAAACTTCGTAACTTTCAGCAAGAGAACCGACAAGGTCCTTGCCGTCTGCGCTTGGTTCCAGAAGCGTGCTGAACAGGCTTCCGACCATCCAGATGTCCGGATTGCGATCCGCGTAAATTGGATCAACAAGCTTTGATCCGTCATAGCGGGCAAAATTTAGAGTTCCGCCGCGTTCGACGGCGTCGGCAGTTTGTATCGTAAGAGAGCCGAGAGCCGTACTTAGTGCGAAACCAACGGCAAGTGCTGCAGCCTTCATGGTGTGTCCTCCCAGATGCACATGTCATGAGGCGTTGGAGATTAGCCAAACGATTTCGCTCCGCAAGTCATTTTTTTAGTTTAACTTCCAAATTTTACATATTTTGAGCTGTTACTAAAAAAATATTCACTTTCTAAGCGACTAATTTTTCTAAGTAATTTACGTATTTCGGTAGATTTCATTCTACTAAAGAAAATTTTAGTATTGATAAATAACTGAATTTGCCCAAGGGTGGTCTTCTGAAGTCCGGGGCGATATAACTGGGCGCTGGAACGGAGGACATCTATGACAGCAAGCGAGCCGACGACGGTGTCAGAAGCCGAACAGGACACGCCTAATTATGGTCCTGTCATCAGGCAACGGCGCAAGGCACTTGGCCTGACACTGGATGACGTCGCAAAGGCGACCAACCTGACAATCGGGTTTCTGTCCCAGGTGGAACGCGGCATCAGCTCACCGTCACTGTCGTCGTTCATGCGCATTGCCAGCGCTTTGCAGACTAGCCTGGAACAGCTCATCAAGGTGCCTGAGCCGTTTTCCGAATATGTCGCCAAGGATGATCGGCAAACCTATATCCTGGGCAAATCCAAACGGCTTTATGAAAAGCTCGGCCCCGGTTTTCCAGGTGCGCTGACATATCCCTGTATCATTCACCGCCCGCCTGGACATGTGTCGGAACATATGCAGCACGAAGGCGAGGTGTTCTGTTACCTGCTCGAAGGAAGTCTCGAGTATCACTTGGGCAACAAGGTTTTCATCATGTCCCCGGGGGACACGATCCATCACAACACCAGCAAGCCGCATTTCTCGAAAGTACTAGGCAACGAAGAGTCGGTGGAATTGTGGGTCAGCTCCGCGCCGTTCAAGAACACGCCTGACTGACTTTTTTCGAAGCATCTGGTGGCACTTTCGGGGCCGCTTAAGCGAGCCCCAGCAGCCTCGCCGCGTTACCCTTGACGATATCTGGACGCAATTCGTCCTTGATCGCGATCTTCTCGAAATCCGACAACCAGCGCTCGGGCGTGATCATCGGCCAGTCGGACCCAAACAGCACTTTTTTCTTCAGGATCGAATTGCAGTATTTGACCAGGATTTCCGGGAAGTATTTCGGCGACCAACCCGACAGGTCGATATAGACATTCGGTTTGTGCTGGGCAACTGCAAGAGCCTCCTCCTGCCAGGGGAAGGACGGGTGTGCCAGAATGATTTTCATGTCTGGAAAATCGACCGCCACATCATCCATGAACATCGGGTTGGAATACTTCAGCCGCATACCATTGCCGCCGGGCATCCCGCTGCCAACACCAGTTTGACCCGTGTGGAACAGGGCGATCCCACCCTCTTCGGCAATGGCTTCATAGAGACCATAGGCCATCCGGTCATTTGGGTAAAAGCCCTGCATGGTCGGATGGAACTTGAAGCCCTTTATGCCAAATTCCTTTATCAGTCGACGCGCTTCCCGCGCGCCCATCTTGCCCTTGTGCGGATCGATGGACGCAAAGGGTATCAGGACATCATCGTTTTCGGCGGCAAGCTCCGCGACTTCCTCATTCTTGTAGCGCCGATAACCTGTTTCGCGCTCTGCATCGACCGGGAAAATCACTGCGGCGATATTCTGTTCCCTGTAATGGGCAGCTGTCTCTGGAACCGTTGGGGGATGGTTCCAGGGCGCCCGGAAATACGTGGCCATGGTCGCTTGCAAGTCGTCATAACCATCATCGGAATGACAACCGCAGGGCTCTTCAGCATGGGTATGAATATCAATCGCCCGGACCTTGGAAATGTCGACCATTACCTGGCTACCTCAAATTGTGACCACTGCGGGGTCGTTGTCGCTATAAAGCCGTTTCAGAAGCGCCTCGCGCTTCACCAGAACTTTTCTGACGTTAAGATTGCCTTTTGCGGTCATTTCGCCATCCGGCATAGAAGGTGGTTCAGCAAGAACGATAGCCCGAGAGACCAGCGTCGAGCTGCCACTGATTTCCCGCGCCCGTTCGCTCAGTCTATGGTGAATTTCCCTTTGAAGCTGCCGACAGGAATAGGCGCCATCTTCAGACTGGAGTTCAAATCCTTCGCGGTTCAATTCCGCGACATTCGGAAATATCATCACACCAATCTGTTTCTGGTCCGCACCTGTAATGACAATGTCAGAAGCCAGCGGGCCCAGTCGGGACAGCATGTCGAGTTTTAGCTGCGCCGCCCGAACCCAGGTTCCTGATTGCAGCTTGAAATCCTCCGACATCCTGCCATCAAATCGCATCCCCTTATTCGGATCGTCCCTGTCGAGGAAAACCATCGCATCGCCGGTAATGAAGTAACCTTCCTCATCAAACGCAGCTTCTGTCTTGTCTGGATCCTTGAAATAGCCTGGCATGACGTTGGGGCCCTTGACACGAACCTCGCAGCGCATGTCGTCATCCGGCAGGAGCTTGATGGTCACGCCATTCACCGGAACACCGACAATTCCGGAACGAGGTGCCGGCTCCTGCTGCATCATTGCGGAGGGCGCCGTCTCGGTCAGGCCCCAGGACGACGTCATCAGCGGGATCTCGCCTTTCACATCCATCGCCATACGTTCAAAACCGGCCCAGACATCTTGTGGCAGGGAAGCTCCGGCATAAAAGACAAGGTCCAGGTCTTCAAAGAAACGCTGACGCAGGTGCGCGTCTTTTTTCAGCGCGCTCAGCAACATGCCAAACCCAAGTGGCACATTGAAAGCCAGCGTACCGGTTACCAGCGACAGATTTTCCAGGGTGCGATCGAAGAGACCCTTTACCGGCTTTCCATCGTCTATGTAAAAACTTCCACCATTGGCCAGCATCATATTGAAATTGTGCGACCCGCCAAAAACATGGTTCCACGGCAACCAGTCCACGATCACCGGTGGCCGTTCCCGCAAAAACGGCAAGGCGTCCGCAAGTTGCGCCTGGTTCACACACATCATCCGGTGGGTCGTCAGCACACCCTTTGGACTGGATGTTGACCCGCTGGTCATCAGGATCTTGCCAACCGTATCAGGTGTCACCCTTTGGAACGCCGTTTCAACATCGACAGAACCATCGCCTTTCAAGAGTTCCGCAAACGCCTTAACGTTCCGGCTACCGGGGCGACTTGCAACAATTTCAACGGATTGAAGCGGGTCAAGGTCCAGGGCTTCGCCAAATCGGTCGCCGTCTTCGACATAGGCCATCTTCGGTTGGATCAGCTCGATGACTTCACGTAAACGTCCATGCGCACCATGAACCAGAGAATACTGCTCGGCCACCGGCACGACCGGCGCACCGATGTATTGCGCTGCCATCGACAATAAACCGTGGTCAACGCCATTGCCCGACATGATCAGGATTGGCGTGTCCTGCCCCATCCCGCGGGAGAGCAATGCTTCTCCGATTGCATGCACTTTTTGCAGTACGCTGCTGTAGCTTTCCTTGCGCCAACCTGGCCCGCTTCTTTCTGCGAGAAACACCTGATTTGGCGCAGCCTGCGCCCAGTACCGCAGCCAGTTACCCGTTCGCTCCACAGCAGGACTGAGCGTATGGTTAGACCTTAACAGGATCGATCCGTCCGCGCGGGCTTCCCGTATGACGTCATGCTGCTGAAATTCAGCGGTGCGCTTCATGTTTGAAATCTCCCAACGCGCATTCAGCCAACCCGACGGTGATTTTTCTCGATGCGGCGCATGACATCCATCGCAGTTGCCAGAGCGTCGTCCCCGATCCCTTCCAGAAGCATCTCCTCGTGCGCCTTAACTGCAGCAATCGTCTTCTGGTAAAGTTGTCGCCCGGCCAGCGTCACCTTGAGCGCATAAGCTCTTCGGTCGTTTGGCAGCCTGTCACGGATGATCAAATCCCGGCGTTCAAGCTCATCCACGATGAGGACCAGATTCGGTCGTTCGATATCCATTGCTTCGGCCAATTGCGACTGACGCAAACCAGGGTTATCGACGATCAGTACAAGCGCGGAATAGGTCAGCATCCGCAGGTCGAATGGTTTTAAAGTCCTGCTCAAATCCGACTGGATGACGTTGAATGTTCGTTTCATCTGATAACCGTGAAACGCGCGAAGGGTCTTGTCACCAACGGCTACAGGTCCGCTTTTTGCCTCAAGTTCAAGAGCTGCTTTTTTCATGAAATCACCTGAATTTGGGACTGCGCTTTTCCAGGAAGGCCGCCAGACCTTCTTGCGCGTCTGGGCTCGTCTGGGTGATTGCCGCACACAGACTTTCGGTAAAGAGACCGTCGGCCTTGGACATGTCCTCGATCCGCGCCAGTGCCTGGATCATGATGTAATTGGAAAGTGGCGCGTTGGACGCAATCTTGCGGGCAAGTTTCTGAGCTTCGGACAAAGCCTCACCTTCACCGACATTGTAATGTGCCAGTCCATGCGACAATCCTTCTTCCGCATCAAATTTGCGACCGGTCAGCATCATCTCGGTTAACCGGTCAGCTCCCAGAATGCGCCCCACCCTGACCGAAGCTCCGCCACCGACAAATATGCCGCGACGGCCTTCAGGCAACTGATAGAATGCGGTCGGCTCGGCCACTCTCACATGGGTGGACGCTGCAAGTTCCAGCCCACCACCAATAACTGCACCGAAAAGAGCCGAGACGACCGGAAGGCCGCCGAACTGAATACGGTCCATCACCTGGTGCCATCCCCGGGAATGCCGCATTGTGCCTTCCGCATCCCGGGTAACCTGTTCGCTGAGATCAAGCCCGGAGCAGAAGTGGCCAGCAGTACCGGCAATTACAACCACCTTTGTCTCTGAAGGCGGATTTGAAAAAAAGGTATCCAGGGCGCCAAGCAGCTCATCACACATGGCGTTGCGTTTGTCGGGGCGGTTCATCGTGAGTGTCGCGATGTTTTCGCTTAACTCAATCGTCAATATCGGGTCACTCATTAGTTATTCCTTAGCGCGGCGGTAAACGCACGGCTCCATCCAGACGAATGATTGTTCCGTTCAGGAACGAATTGGTCACAATGTGCTCTGCCAACAGGGCGTATTCTTCCGGTTCCCCAAGCCGGGGCGGAAACGGAATGTTGGCAGTGATTGTCTCGGCGACTTCTTCGGGAAGCCCTTCCATCATCGGAGTTTTGAACAGGCCGGGTGCAATCGCCATGACGCGAATACCAAAGCGCGCAAATTCCCTGGCCGCTGGAAGGCACATGGAGGCAATACCACCCTTTGAAGCAGCATAAGCTGCCTGGCCAAGTTGCCCGTCTTCCCAGGCAACGGAGGCTGTGCTGATAATCACGCCGCGTTCGCCGGTTTCAAGCGGCTCCAGCTCCATCATGCGCTTAGCCGCATGGCTCATGACATTGTAGGTCCCGAAAAGGTTCACGCGCAGTGTTTTTTCGAAAACATCAAACGAAAGCTTGCCTTCCCGGCCGACAATCCGTGCGGCGTATCCAACACCGGCGCAATTGACCACGATCCGCGGACTTCCACCCAGTCGCTCAGTAGCATTATCAAGCGCGGCATCCACGGCCGCAGGATCCGACACATCGGCCTTTACCGCGTAACCACCGAATTCCAGCGCAACGTTTTCAGCACGTTCAATATCGAAGTCGAGAATGACGACATTCGCACCCTGCTTTGCCAAATGGCGCGCAGTTGCAGCGCCCAACCCGCTTCCACCACCGGTCACAAGGGCTGTTTGCCCCGACACCAACATCACGCCGCTTCCAATTCAGTTCGCAATATCATTGTTATGATCCATATCTTTTTATCCGCACCTGAGCCACTCTCACTTTGAGGGGAATCTCTCTTAATTATTTTTCATTATAATTATGTTGCATAACTTTATTGAACTTGTCTACCGCAAAAGACGATGACCTTTTCATGATCAAAATCAAATACCTCCCCCCTGGCACTGCCCGTATGGGCGCCGGCGGGGAACACCGGCCATTGACGGAAACGACTTCATGCTGAAGCGGAAAACCTTTGTCATCCTTGTGCTTCCGGGCAGTTTCTAACTTGTGCCGGTATGATTTCTCGCCTTTGCCGATCCAACTGAAGATCTCTTGCTTCATAGTTCACGAGAAGTCCAATCCACCTAAACGTCGTTCTGTTTTTCTGCGCCTGCCCACGCGGATTTTAGGCATGTTTCGTTCTGGCATGAACTGCCTCGCCTGACGCAAGAGGTGCCGAATTCCGCTCGCACTATCTTGAGCGTGGTGTGCGGTAACGCCGAACTATGTCCGGTGTTCAGCAAAACTCTCGGTCAATACTCCTTTCGTTGCCATCGTCCGTGAAGGAAAGGCCAGTCCAGATTGCAAGGGCATTCGAGTTTGGAGATCTGGGCCAAATATGGCAGCATCATCACATCAGAAATTCCATCTGGAGCGTGAACTAAACTAAGCTCACAGGAGCAGTGAGATACTTCGGATTGCATTTTTGGTAATCTGGGCCACAGCAGTCATCTTGTGCCAGACGACCGCAAAAGCCGACCCGATCAAGCTGCATGTGCCAGATGTCAGCACCACAGATTATGTGGTCGACCTTCTCACCGCATCTTTTGCAAAGATTGGGCGAAGCGTTGAATTCATTCGTGTTGACGCGAATTTCAACATGGCATGGCAGATGGTGCTTTTTGTGTCCGGCGCTGGACTCGATCTGATTTGGCGCGGGGAAAACCCAGAGCTCAAGTAGAAACATCTTGAGGTGGAAATCGATATCGCCAGCGGGCTGAAGGGCTATAGGGTGATGCTGATTCACCCCAAAGATCGCGCGCTTTATCGTAACGTTAAATCGCTGGAGGAGTTTCAGGCACTTGGAACGGTAGCAGCGCTCGGTGCTGGTTGGAATGATATTGACGTCTGGCGGCGCAACGCTCTGGAGTTGCAGGAATTCAAGGGGGTTTGGAATCCGGCAATCTATCAACTACTTGCAATAGGTGACCGCGGCATCGACTACTTCCCCAGAGGCATCATCGAGATCGGTGGCGAGGCCGCACTTCACCCAAATCTGGTTATCGAGCCCCATATTGGTCTTGTCTACGCCAATGATTTTCGGTTCTACGTCACCAGGGCCAACAAGGAACTGCACGACGTACTGACCAGGGCGTTGAAAATCTCGCAGAAAGACCGAACGCTATTGAAAATCCTCAAGCAGGCCAATCCAGATGTCTATGATCCTGAAAAGATCAATATCGAGGGTCGGACCATCATTGAACTGGAAATGCCTTAGGTACGGCTTTCGATCGGGCAAAGCATTTGTCAGCCGCGTTGTTTGAAGCGTTAATTTGTTAATGCGGGTTTCGGACTCCCCCAATTTCACTTTCAGTAACGCAAACAGCCCGCCGTTTTACTGGCGGGCTGTTTTTTGATTTGGTTTTCGGGGTTAGGATTTGATTGTTTTTGCCCGGTTACGTCGGACTTTGTCCTCCTTTCGGGGACCCTGTCATGTTAAAATCAGCGACGCCTCAGCCAACAAAAAACCCGGCACGAGGCCGGGTTGTTTGTTGGTTGCGGGAGCAGGATTTGTCATTTTTGCCCATCTGCGTCTGGCTTCGCCCTTCTTGATGGGGCCCGAGAGGTTTTCTCCTGTATCCACTCTCCAGATACTAAAACAGCCTCAACCCAAATGGGCTGAGGCTGTTTTAGTATTTGGTTGCGGGAGCAGGATTTGAACCTGCGACCTTCAGGTTATGAGCCTGACGAGCTACCGGACTGCTCCATCCCGCGTTATTTTTTTGTCCCCGGGGTACCGAAGTATCCTGGATGGGCATTGTTTTGCGCGTCCTCGATCCTTTGGATCTGCGGGCGTCGCGGGAGCTGCTCCGTTTTGGAGATGCTCAATATTTGATTTCGCTGGATTGGAACGTATGTTCCCAAGCGCAGCGAAGGCAAGCGCAAAGCGCGTCGGCCACTTTTGGCCGCCCTCGCGGAGGCCAGGGCAAAGCCCGATGCGGCCGTGAGCGCTTATGT
>CXTY01000029.1 GCA_001404055.1 Roseibium album
GGTGCGCCAACAGCAATGATGCCGTTTTCGTTGATGGAAAGACGGGTGCCAAAACGGTCATTGCTCATACCGTCGGACGCGGTCAGTTTGACTTCGTCGTACCCACCGCCGGCAGAAGGCGTATAGACATAGATCGATCCCGAATCGGTGCCATTGTCGTCGTCAAGAAATGCGCCGACTGCGACCACACCGGCGTTGTTAACCGCAAGAGACCGGCCGAAAACGTCGCTGCCACCACCGTCCGAGGCAACCAGCTTTGTCTCCTGATATGTCGCGCCGCTCGGTGTGAATACGTAAACGGAGCCGGCAGCCGGGGCCTTGTCGTGATCCAATCTGACGCCGACAACGACTACGCCGTTGTCATTCACTTCAGTGTCAAATCCAAATTCATGGCGACGAGTGCTGTCTGATGCTGTCAGCTTTGTAGCAAACGGATCCCATGTGCCATTGTTCGAGGAAGAATATGTGTGGATGGTTGGTGTACCATTCGCCTGATAAATGCTTCCGTCCGATCCTTCATAATCGCCGTTTTCGTCTGGAACAAAAGTGTACACGGCGCCTGTATCATTCAGGCTACTGTGCTGTTTGTTTGCCCCGATTGAGATCACGCCGTCATTGTTGATGGATACAGAGAAGCCGAAGTAATCGTACGCGCTACCGTCATGAGCGGTGAGTTTGAACTCCGAATAGCTACCGTTTCCATCTGGAACATAGACGAAGGCGGATCCTGAATTGATGCCATTGTCGTCGTCAGAGTCCGCCCCCACAACAATGACGCCAGAATCGTTGATTTCCACGTCTCTGCCGACAAGGTCGTTTGCAGCTATGCCAGTTGGCAGGATCTTGTGA
>CXTY01000030.1 GCA_001404055.1 Roseibium album
AAGTCAACGGTGTTCATACGGTCTACAACTTCACCGTTGAAGGCCTGCACACCTATGTCGCAGCCGGGTTCCGCGTTCACAACATCAAGCCGATCATCCTCGACCTCGACGGTAACGGCATAAACGTCACCAAGCTGGACCAGTCGTCCATCTTCATGGACACGGGCGGCGATGGTTTTCTGCATCGCACGGCCTGGGCCGGTGAAGGCGACGGGGTTTTGTACTTCGACCCTGACGGCCGTGACGAGATCACGGAAAAGCGTCAGTTTGTCTTCACCGAGTGGGACCCGACGGCCACGAGTGACCTGGAAGCGCTGGCGTCTGTGTTTGACTCGAACGGCGACGGTGTCCTGAGTGCTGATGATGCGGATTTCCAGAAATTCAAGCTTCTGGTGACGAATGCGGACGGCTCGACGACGTCGAAGACCCTGGCCGAGCTTGGCATTACGGAAATCGACCTGACAGCGGATGCGACCCAGATCGAACTTGCCGATGGCTCGGTGATCACCGGCCAGACGACGTTCAAGTGGGCAGACGGCACGACCGGCACGGTTGGCGACATGCTGCTGGCCTCTGAAGGCCAGGGACACCGGGTTGAGCAAGTAGAAACCGTCGATGGAGCTGGCGAGCGCACAGTGACCTCGACCGCCTATGCGGCTGACGGCAGCAAGGCATACGAGATCCATTCGGTGACGAGTGCTGATGGTCATACGATCACCAACCGCTATGACGACAATGGCGACGGGGTGACCGATCGGATCCAGACCATTGTCACGGTGGAAAACGCTGATGACAGCGAGACGGAAACCGAAAGCAATTATACCGGTAGCATTGAATCTACCGCTGTCCTGACTTCACGCACGGAAACCACCACCAGTGCGGATGGCAATGTTGAGACCATCAAGCGCGATACGATGGGTGGCGGCTGGTTTGACCAGCGGGAAGTGCGCACCACACATGCCGACGGCAGCCGAACCATTCTGATCAGCGAATTGGCCAATGACGGCTCGGTGATCACCAGCCGAAGCGAGACTGTGTCGGCGG
>CXTY01000031.1 GCA_001404055.1 Roseibium album
TGCAAGAATGGAAGCCGTCGTATCGGCAGCAACATTAACGTCGCCCGCCGCATGAACCGTCGAGTTGTCGATGGCGGCAACGGTCTTGGCCGACTGCTCCGCCCCAATACTGCTGCCAAGCAGCGTGTCCAGGGCGTTGAACAAGACATTCTGAGGCTGCCAGCCAAGAGTATTGAACGCAAGCGTTACACCTGCTGCCGTGTCACCGGAAGTGGTGGCGCTCAAGTTTTCCGCTTCAACGGTGGACGTATTGGTGGCGGTTACATCGAGATTGCCGCCGAGCGGTGCACCGGCCGAACCGAGCGTGCTGTCTTCAACGATCGCATGAGCAGAGCCAAGCACCGTGTTGGTTGCGATCACCGCGTTTATCGCAAGCGACACGCCTGTGCCATAAGCGCTGCCACCCGAGGAGGAAACAGTTGAATCCAGCCGGGCAACGATCTTCGCATTCTCAACGGCATTCACCAACACGTTGCCACCGGCATCCAGGGTCATGTCGCGGAGGATAGCTTCGACATCGGCACGTACGTCGTTGGTCACCACGATGCCACCGACGGCGATGGAGTCAGAGCCTGTCACGTTGTTCCCCTGCGGGATCAACTGCGTCAAGGGGACAAGCTTCCAATAGCCGAGATCGCTGTAATCCACCTGACTCAAATCGGTGGCGCTGGTGTCGGCATCTACCGGGTCGTACCCTGAAACGCCGAGGTATTCGTATACACCACCTTTCTCACCGCCCTTGTCATAGTCGTCGTCGAGCCGCACGTGGTCACCGAACTGCAAGTCGACTGCCGTGCTGGTGGTATCGTGATCAGCACTGAGGAAGTCGTTGATTGTTTCCTGCAGGACCGAGGCACCACCGTCATTGGTCGTGGTCGAAGAAGACACGAGTTTGGTGTTGGAATTCACCTCGGCATTGTCGAAGGCTTCAACATTAACGGAGCCAAGGACGTCCACGCTGGTTGAACCACCGCTGACAAGGTCTTCAACGAAAGCTTTGGTCTTTGTGCTGACCTTGTTGGACGCGAGGATCGCGCTCACGCTCATACCGGTTGCACCGAAGAGGGCTGACGCTTCAGAAACTGCCGCATTGCTGACAGTCGAATTCAGTTTGGACTGGTTTTCCGCCCTCACCGTCAGGTTGCCAGTCGCGTCCAAAGTCGAATCCTCAATCGACGCAACAGTTTTCGCAGGCTGTTCGCTCCCGATCAGCGTGTCACCCAAAAGCGCATCGATCGCATTGAAAAGGATGTTCTGGGATGCCCAGCCGACAGTGTTGAACGCGAGTACAACACCTACTGCCGTGTCACCCGTGGAAGTGGAACTGTTGAGCGTAGCATCGATGCCCGAGGAATTGACTGCGGTGACCGAAACGTTGCCGCCCACAGCAGTTGTGTCGTCGCCGATTTCACTGTTTGAAATCTTCGCCTCGGTCGAGCTCTGAACCAGATTGGTCGCGATGGTGGCATTGACTGCCAGGGACGTGCCCGTCCCGAAGGCGCTACCACCAGAAGAAGAAACCTCGGCCAACGCCGTCGCTTGGATCAACGCATCCGAAAGCGCCGAAACACTGACATTTCCGCCGACAGCGACATCCGTATTGTCAATAAGGGCATCGACATCGCTACGCACGTCATTACGCACCACCAGGCCACCGATGGCAACGGAGTCTGAACCGGTTACATTACCGATGTTGGGAATGTAGTCGGCCGTGCTTTCAGTTACTTTCTCCCAGTCAGACCCTTCGTAGTCGATGAGCCCGAGATCCATCAGGCCTCCCGGTGAACCCACGAACCTGTAAACATCGCCGGCATCGCCGCTGATCTTCGCCCAACTGTTGGTGTCGCTGTAGTTAATCGTATTCAGCGCAGTGCTCGCCAAGGGAGAGGAGCCGACGTATTTGTAGAGTTCTCCATCAGAACCGGTTCCTCCGGTGCCGGAGATACTTCCAACGACCAGAACAACTTCACCATGCGCGACTGCCGTCGTATCGCCGGTGACATGATCTTCGGCTAGATAATCCGACCCGATCCGGACCTTGGTGGTTTCGCCCGCACCAAGTCTTGTCCAGAGCGAACTGTCTTCATAGTTCTGCGTACCTAGATCGGCGCTGGTAAGATCGGACGACCCCTCATACTGATAGACGGAGCCTTCATCACCGCTTATCGCCTGCCACTTGGTCGCGTCTCGGTAATCCTGTTCGTCCAGATCCAGTGTTCCGGCTGAGCCGACAAACTTGTAGGCCGTACCGATTTCGCCACCGATCCGCACCCAGTTGGACGAACCGACATAGTCGACGACACTAAGGTCCTGATTGGTGAGCGCGCTGCCGCCGACGTATTTGTATTGACCACCGACAACTGCCCACTTTGTCGTGTCGCTATAGTCTTGCCGACCAAGATGCTCGGTCCCGCCTGCACCGATGTACTCGTATTTATCGCCTTCGACTCCACCAATTTTCACCCAATCCGATGACCCAACGTAGTCGACAACACTCAGGTCTTGTCCGGTCAGATCGGTTCCACCAATGAACTTGTAACGCTCTCCAACCGTGTCGAATGCAGATCCTGTCAGAACCAGGACGACTTCACCCGCCGTCACATCGGTTGTGTCATTGGTATTATGATCTTCTGCCAGATAATCGGTCAGGATCTCGACAACCTGGCCCGTCGTAACCGACGTGCTGCCGTCGTCTGTGTCATGATTTGCTGTACCGTAATCGTTGCCTACACGTACAATTTCACCCACGGCGACATCAGTGGTTTCAGTCGTCTCAAAATCCTGAGCGCCGTAGCCTGCCAATACACGTACGATATCGCCAACAGAAATCGCAGTGCTGCCGTCGTCGGTATCGTTGTCCGCGACGACATCAAGGAGATATCCGTATTCGACCTTGACGATTTTTCCGGTTGTCACGGTCGCGCTGGTTTCACTGCTGGAGTGGTCATAGTTCGGAAGACCAACCACGACCTCGCCCGAAGCGGTTGTGAAGTCGTAGTCCTTGTCAAGGTTGGAAAGCGCGTCCTGGATCAGGTCCACACCGCCCAGATTGCTGGTCGAGGAAAGAGACGCAATATCGCTGTGCCCCTTGACGCCCGCCTCGTCGCTGGCATGCACCGTCAG
>CXTY01000032.1 GCA_001404055.1 Roseibium album
GGACCGGAACGGACGGCGTTCGGGTTACCGCGAGCGACAATGCCACGATCGATGCCGTGAGCAAGATCGTTTCCGCCTCGTCCACCAGCAACGATGGCGGCGCCGGAATTCTGAATGGTTTGGCGCAGACGCTTCTTGACGACTACCAGTTCACCTCCAATTCCGGTACGCGGGCGGTTTCCTTCGGCGAGCGCGTGCGCGTGGCTGACGACTACAGCTTTACCGAAGTGGTGGATGCAGGTGTGGATCCGGCGGGGCGCGTCTACCAGTACATGGGTGTCGACGGGTCTGTGAACTTCGGCAATCAGGACTACAGCGATTACGCGCTCTGGAAGGAGCTGGACAACACCAATATCATTCCGAGCGGCCTGAATGTGACGGGTTCGGATTCCGTCGGTATCGGCGGCCTCGTGGTGCGCAATGACGTGCGCGGTGACGTTGACGCCTCGATTGACGACGCAACCGTCCATGCTGCTGACGGCGATATCACCGTCATGGCGAGCGAAGCCGCGTCGCTCAACGCCACGGCGGAAAGCGCAGCTTCCTCGTCCGGTGGCAGCGCCTATGGCACCGGCACCTCGCTTGCCGTCAACGGCACGATTGCCACCAACACGGTTCTGAGTTCGGCAAGTGCCCGGATTACCGACAGCACCGCGACCGCCAGCGATCTGTCAGGTGGCAGGACCGATGTCGGCAATGTTACGGTCGATGCGGATAACAGCTCCACCATTGATGCAGCAGTTCTGAGTGCGACAACCTCGGGCGACACTGCTGTGGGCGTTTCCCTCGCCTTCAACACGATCGGCTGGCAGCCGCAAAACCTGCTGTTCAACACGCTCGACGCTCTGCTTGGCGAC
>CXTY01000033.1 GCA_001404055.1 Roseibium album
ACAGAAGCTCACGGATTTCCATTTCGACGAGCTCGAGAAGCTCTTCGTCGTCGACCTGGTCAACCTTGTTCATGAAGACAACAAGTGCCGGAACGCCAACCTGACGTGCAAGCAGGATGTGCTCGCGGGTCTGGGGCATCGGGCCGTCTGCTGAAGACACAACAAGAATACCACCGTCCATCTGCGCAGCGCCGGTGATCATGTTCTTCACATAATCGGCGTGACCTGGGCAATCAACGTGAGCGTAGTGACGGTTTTCCGTCTCATACTCAACGTGTGCCGTGGAGATGGTGATCCCGCGTGCCTTTTCTTCAGGCGCACCGTCAATCTCATCATAGGCTTTTGCTTCAGCACCGCCAGCTTCAGCCAGCGTCATTGTGATTGCAGCAGTCAGCGTCGTCTTGCCATGGTCAACGTGGCCAATCGTGCCAATGTTAACGTGCGGCTTCGTGCGCTCAAATTTTGCTTTCGCCATCGGATTACTCCGTTTCTCTAGTTCTTTTGACGTTAAGAGGCTGGGATCAGGCGTACTTCGCCTGAACCTCTTCGGCGACGGCCTGCGGTACCTGCTCGTAGTGATCGAACACCATCGAGTATTGTGCGCGGCCTTGAGACATGGAACGCAGGTTATTCACGTAACCAAACATGTTGGCCAGCGGAACCATTGCCGTAATGACCGTAACAACACCCCGGTTTTCGGTGCCAGCAATCTGGCCACGACGGGAGTTCAGGTCACCAATCACATCACCCATGTAGTCTTCAGGAGTGACAACCTCGACCTTCATAACCGGCTCGAGAAGTTTCGGACCAGCCTTCTGAATGCCTTCACGGAAACCGGCACGGCCGGCAATCTCAAAGGCAAGTACAGAAGAGTCAACGTCGTGGTATGCACCGTCAGTCAGGGTTGCCTTGATGTCGAGCATCGGGAAACCTGCCAGAGGACCGGAAGACATGACGCTTGCGATACCCTTGGAAACACCAGGGATGTATTCCTTGGGAACGTTACCGCCAACAATCTTGCTCTCGAAGACAAAGCCATCATTAGGCTCGCCAGGCTCGAGGGTCAGCTTGATACGAGCAAACTGGCCAGAACCACCAGACTGTTTCTTGTGGGTGTAATCCACATCAGCCCGTTTGGTGATTGTTTCACGGTAAGCAACTTGCGGCGCACCGATGTTGGCTTCAACCTTGAATTCCCGCTTCATGCGATCAACGATGATATCCAGGTGCAGCTCGCCCATACCGGCGATAATGGTCTGACCAGATTCTTCATCAGTTTTCACGCGGAAGGAAGGATCTTCAGCAGCCAGGCGGTTCAGGGCAAGACCCATCTTCTCCTGGTCAGCCTTAGTCTTCGGCTCAACAGCGATTTCAATAACCGGCTCTGGGAATTCCATGCGCTCCAGGATCACCGGCTTCAGCGGGTCACACAGTGTGTCACCGGTTGTGGTGTCCTTAAGACCAGCAATCGCAACGATGTCGCCTGCATAGGCCACGTCGATGTCTTCACGGGAATTGGAGTGCATCTGCATCATGCGGCCGACGCGCTCACGCTTGTCTTTTACAGTGTTGAGCAAGGTCGTACCCTTGTTCAGAACACCGGAATAGATGCGGCAGAAAGTCAACGATCCAACGAAGGGGTCATTGGCAATCTTGAATGCCAGGAGACCAAGAGGCTCTTCATCAGAAGACTGACGCTCAACTTCTTCTTCGTTCTTGGGGTCGATACCCTTGATGGCCGGAACCTCGATAGGATTCGGCAGGTAATCAACAACAGCATCAAGAAGTGGCTGTACACCCTTGTTCTTGAACGCGGAACCACAGAAGACCGGAACGAACTCACCGGAGATCGTACCCTTACGGGCCAGTTCCTGGATCTTTTCAACAGAAGGCTCTTCGCCTTCCAGATAAGCTTCCATAGCCGCTTCGTCTACTTCAACGACAGTCTCGATCAAAAGGTCGCGCGCTTCTTTCGCACGATCTTCAAGCTCAGCTGGAATATCAACCTCATCCCAAGCTGCACCGAGGTTTTCAGACTGCCAGATCAGCGCCTTCATTTTCAAAAGGTCGACAACACCGGCAAATTCGCTTTCGGCACCGATGTTCAGCTGCATGACCAAAGGCGTCGCACCGAGACGGTCTTTGATCATGGCGACGCAACGATCAAAGTCAGCGCCCAGCTTGTCCATCTTGTTGACGAAGATCATCCGCGGGACGTTGTATTTATCGGCCTGGCGCCAGACGGTTTCAGTCTGAGGCTCGACACCGGCGTTTGCGTCCAGAAGAGCAACAGCACCATCGAGAACACGCAAGGAACGTTCAACTTCAATCGTGAAGTCAACGTGACCCGGAGTGTCGATGATGTTCAGGCGCTTATCGTTCCAAAATGCGGTCGTCGCAGCAGATGTGATCGTGATGCCACGCTCCTGCTCCTGCTCCATCCAGTCCATGGTGGCTGCGCCATCATGGACTTCACCGATCTTGTGGCTTTTGCCAGTGTAGTAGAGGATCCGCTCCGTCGTAGTGGTCTTGCCAGCATCAATGTGAGCCATGATGCCGAAGTTGCGGTAGTCCTCGATTTTATGCGTGCGCGACATAACGTCTGCCCTTCGAAGTCACAAATTACCAGCGATAGTGCGAGAACGCGCGGTTGGCATCTGCCATCCGGTGCGTATCTTCACGCTTCTTAACTGCGGTACCACGGTTGTTCGCCGCATCAAGCAACTCACCGGAGAGACGACCAACCATCGTAGTCTCATTGCGGTTGCGTGCAGCTGAGATCAACCAGCGGATTGCCAGAGCCTGGCGACGCTCGGTACGAACCTCAACCGGCACCTGGTATGTCGCACCACCAACACGGCGGGAACGAACTTCCACTTGCGGCATAACGTTCTCAAGAGCTGCATGGAACACTTCAATCGGGTTCTCACGAGTCTTGTTTTCGACAACGTCGAAAGCACCGTAAACGATGCGCTCGGCTGTTGATTTCTTACCGTCGTACATGATGGAGTTCATGAACTTCGTTACGACGGTGTCCCCGAATTTTGGATCCGGGTTGATTTCGCGTTTTTCAGCGCGGTGACGACGGGACATCTAATGTGCTCCTTACTTCGGCCGCTTAGCGCCGTATTTCGAACGGCGTTGCTTACGATCTTTAACGCCCTGGGTATCGAGCACACCACGGATGATGTGGTAGCGAACACCCGGCAAATCCTTTACACGACCGCCACGGATCATCACCACCGAGTGTTCCTGAAGGTTATGACCTTCACCCGGGATGTAACCAATAACTTCGAAGCCGTTCGTCAGGCGGATCTTTGCCACCTTACGCAGAGCCGAGTTCGGCTTCTTAGGCGTCGTCGTGTACACGCGGGTGCAAACACCACGCTTCTGAGGGCAGGCCTCCATGGCCGGCACTTTGTTCCGCTTTGGCGGATCTTTCCGCGGCTTGCGGATCAACTGGTTGATGGTCGGCATTTTTTGCCCTTTACCTTGTCCATCCAAAAATTCGTATGCAACCGGCTTGCTCGCAGATCAAACATGCCGTTCAGACATGCAAAATCGCGCCCGCGCGCTCTCAAATGAGCGGCAGGCGCTGCGAAAAACCAGAGGACCACGAGTTGCCTCGCGGTCATGCAATCGACGCGTATTCGCCTATGTAACCCGGCAGCGTTTAAAAGGATTGGGTCCTGCGCCTTGAATGCGCTGGACGGTTCACTCTTACCGCCTGCCCTTGGGATGCGCGGAACCTACTCACATGCATCCTTTGCGTCAAGTGCTTTGTAGAAAAAACCGCATTGCCGCCGATTACATATAGACAATCTGAATTTTCTACATGATTTCCGGCACATACGGCTATTATCAAAAACAATCCCGAGCCGTTTTGAAATAATCTTACGCTGGCGGTATCGACCCTGTCCCTGGCATCGTGAGTCGATGTCCAGAAAGTCAGTGTGATTTCGCCTGATCTGGCAGTAAAAGGCTATTGCGAGCGGCGGATCGTTCCTGAAGCACCGGATTCTATGCGGCGATTCCCGAGTCGCCTAGCTGCTATGCGAAATTTGCGATTCAAAGAAACACCTGCAGTAGCCACGTCGTGTTTCCAACCCAGTAACTCGCCCCTACGCAGACGCTGGATCGTTGATGGAACTCGCACCTTCCATTCTTGCCCCGAAACCCTTTCCACGCAGCAAACTTCAAGGCGCGAGAGTCACGATCGCAACATTCCCGGACAGGGCGTCCTGATACGCCCCTTCGTAAACCGGGTCATCTGGCTCACCGTCGATAGCACCGACCTGGTCAAGTTCTGCTTCCACGTAGCCCTGCGCCGAGAGAGCTTCCAGCGTTTTACGAACAGCATCATCATCATCCGGCGCGGTGAGTAGCGCGTGGATCGTTATGGCTTTTTGCGGTGCGGTATCTTCGTCTTCCCAAACCCTGCCAATGACAATGTAAACCACTGGCCCAAGCTCTGTATCATTATCGTTCATGTCTATCTCACTTCCTGGTCCAGATAAAAGAAAGGCCGCCCGGAGGCGGCCTTTCGGATCTTTGTTGTGACGCAGTTTACTCAGCGGCGCCGGTCATGTCTTCCAAAAGGCCTTCTGCAGCACTTTTTGATGACTGCTGACGCTGCGCTTCCTGAATAAGATCGTCCCGGTGTGTTGCGATCTTACGGATGCGCTTCATTACCCCGCCAGTACCGGCTGGGATGAGGCGGCCAACAATGACGTTCTCTTTGAGGCCGACCAACGGATCGGTCTTGCCGTTGACAGCTGCGTCCGTAAGAACGCGTGTCGTCTCCTGGAAGGAAGCGGCTGAGAAGAACGAACGTGTCTGCAAAGATGCTTTGGTGATGCCAAGCAACACCGGCACACCCTTGGCGGGATCACGTGCTTCGTCGACAGCTTTCTGGTTCGCTTCTTCAAAGTCGAGCTTATCGATTTGCTCGCCCGAGAAAAACTCGGTCTCGCCCGGATCGGTAATTTCGACCTTTTGCAGCATCTGACGTACAATCACTTCGATGTGCTTGTCGTTGATCGTCACACCCTGCAGACGATAGACTTCCTGGATCTCGTTGACGAGGTAGGCAGCCAGGGCCTCCACGCCTTTAACGGCCAGAATGTCATGTGGCGCCGGATTACCGTCGAGAATGTACTCACCCTTTTCAATGGCATCGCCTTCCTGAAGATGGAAGTGTTTGCCCTTCGGAATGAGGTATTCCACTGGTTCCGCACCATCATCCGCTGGATCGATAATGACACGACGCTTGTTCTTGTAGTCCCGACCGAACCGGATCGTGCCATCGATTTCTGCGATGATCGCATGATCCTTCGGACGACGGGCTTCGAACAATTCCGCAACACGCGGCAAACCACCGGTGATGTCCTTGGTCTTGGCGCTTTCCAGCGGAATACGTGCCAGCACGTCACCTGCCTTGACCATAGAGCCAGGCTGAACGGACAGAACCGCATCCACAGAGAGCATCAGACGAGCATCAAGGCCACGTGAGTTCTTCGAAATCGTACCCTTGTCGTCTTTGACGACGATTGCAGGTTTGAGATCAGCACCACGCTGAGAAGACCGCCAGTCAATGACGATACGCTTGGTAATACCAGTCGCTTCATCGGCAGTTTCCTGAACGGATGCACCGTCGACAAGATCTTCAAAGTCAACAACGCCATCAACTTCAGCAAGCATTGGACGGGTATATGGATCCCATTCCGCAATCCGCTGACCGCGTTTGACCTTGTCGCCTTCATCGACATGTAGTTTCGAACCATAGGCGATACGATGTACAGCACGCTCATTGTCGTCGCTATCGATGACAACGATCGACATGTTGCGGACCATCGCGATCAAGTTTCCATCGGAATCGCGCTGGACAGAGCGATTGCGGATCTTGATCTTGCCATCAACGTTGGACTCGATGAAGGAACTGTCAACAACCTGTGCTGTACCGCCAATGTGGAAGGTACGCATGGTCAGCTGGGTTCCCGGTTCACCGATGGACTGAGCAGCAATAACACCGACCGCTTCACCCATGTTCACGGGTGTACCGCGAGCAAGGTCACGACCGTAACAGGTCGCGCAAACGCCGGTTTCGGTTTCACAGGTCAGAACCGAACGGATCTTGATCTGTTGAACCTTTGCTGCCTCAACAGCATCAACATCTTTCTCGTCGATCAGCTTACCATTTGGAACAAGCAACTCGCCGGTCTTGTTGTTATAGACGTCTTCAGCAGTCGTCCGACCGAGAACACGCATGCCGAGGGTGGCAATCACGTTACCAGCGTCAACAATCGGTGCCACGGTAATCCCACGCTCAGAACCGCAATCGGGTTCAAGAATGATGGAATCCTGTGCCACGTCAACGAGACGGCGGGTCAGGTATCCGGAGTTCGCTGTTTTCAAGGCCGTATCTGCCAGACCCTTACGGGCACCGTGGGTGGAGTTGAAGTACTCCAGAACGGACAGGCCTTCCTTGAAGTTCGAAATGATCGGGTTCTCGATGATCGACCCGTCCGGCTTGGCCATCAGACCACGCATACCGGCCAGCTGCTTCATCTGCTGAGGTGAACCACGTGCACCGGAGTGCGACATCATGTAAACCGAGTTCATCGGCTTTTGACGCCCGGATTCCTCATCAATCTGGACCGCTTTAATGCGGGCCATCATTTCGTCAGCAATCTTGTCGGTACATTTCGCCCAGGCGTCGACAACCTTGTTGTACTTTTCACCCTGGGTGATCAAACCGTCATTGTATTGCTGCTCATATTCGGTCGCGAGCGACGAGGTTTCTTCCACCAGCTTTTGCTTGGTGTCAGGAATTACCATGTCGTCCATGCCGAACGAGATGCCAGCGTTACAAGCGTTCTTGAAGCCGAGCTGCATGATCCGGTCACAGAAAATGACAGTCTCTTTCTGACCGCAGGCACGGTAAACCGTGTCGATCATCTTGGAGACGTCTTTCTTTGTCATCAGCTTGTTGCAAGCCTCGAACGGAACTTCAAAGTGCTTGGGCAGCAACTCCGCAATCAACATCCGGCCAGGTGTTGTCTCATTGATTTCAGACGTTGGATTGCCGTCGGAATCAATGGACCTGAAACGACCCTTGATCTTCGTGTGGAGCGTGATGACCTTGTTGGCCAGCGCATGGTGGATCTCACCAATGTCACTGAACGCCATGCCTTCGCCTGGCTCATTTTCCGCCATGATCGACAGATAATAGAGACCCAGAACAATATCCTGCGACGGTACGATGATCGGGCCACCGTTCGCCGGGTGCAGAATGTTGTTGGTGGACATCATCAACGTACGTGCTTCCAGCTGGGCTTCCAGCGAAAGCGGCACGTGAACAGCCATCTGGTCACCGTCGAAGTCGGCGTTAAACGCTGAACAGACTAGCGGATGCAGCTGGATAGCCTTGCCCTCGATAAGGGTCGGCTCAAATGCCTGAATGCCAAGACGGTGAAGCGTCGGAGCCCGGTTCAAAAGAACAGGGTGCTCGCGGATAACCTCATCCAGGATATCCCAGACTTCCGGGCGTTCCTTTTCCACCAGCTTCTTCGCCTGTTTGACAGTCGAAGAAAACCCTTTGGCGTCGAGGCGCGAATAGATGAATGGCTTGAAGAGCTCAAGCGCCATCTTCTTCGGAAGACCGCACTGGTGCAGCTTGAGTTCCGGACCAACGGTGATAACCGAGCGGCCGGAGTAATCAACGCGCTTGCCAAGAAGGTTCTGACGGAAGCGGCCCTGCTTGCCTTTCAGCATATCGGACAGCGACTTCAAAGGACGCTTGTTGGCACCGGTGATCACACGGCCACGGCGGCCGTTGTCGAACAGGGCGTCAACAGACTCCTGAAGCATACGCTTCTCGTTCCGGATAATGATGTCCGGAGCGCGCAGTTCCATCAGGCGGCGCAGACGGTTGTTACGGTTGATTACGCGGCGATAGAGATCGTTCAGATCTGATGTCGCAAAGCGTCCGCCATCCAGGGGAACCAGCGGGCGAAGATCCGGTGGAATGACCGGAACAACGGTCATGATCATCCATTCCGGGCGATTGCCCGATTCCATGAATGCTTCGATGACCTTCAAGCGTTTGGCCAGTTTCTTCGGCTTAAGCTCAGTGGTCGCCTCGGCGATTTCCTTGCGTAGCTTTTCGCTTTCGCGCTCCAGATCCATGCTCATCAGAATTTCGCGGATCGCTTCAGCGCCGATCATTCCGGTGAACGCATCTTCGCCGTACTCGTCCTGAGCAGCGACGTAGTCTTCTTCTGAAAGAAGCTGATGCTGCTTGAGCGGCGTCAGACCAGGTTCCAGAACCACATAGTTCTCGAAATAAAGAACGCGCTCCAGATCCTTCAACGTCATATCGAGCAGCAAACCGATGCGGCTCGGCAATGACTTGAGGAACCAGATATGTGCAACTGGCGCTGCCAGTTCAATATGGCCCATGCGTTCGCGGCGTACGCGCGACAAGGTGACTTCAACGCCACACTTCTCACAGATAACGCCTTTGTATTTCATGCGCTTGTACTTGCCGCAAAGACATTCATAGTCCTTGATCGGGCCAAAAATACGTGCGCAGAACAGCCCGTCGCGTTCTGGCTTGAACGTACGGTAGTTAATGGTTTCCGGCTTTTTGATTTCACCGAATGACCAAGACAAAATTTTCTCCGGGCTCGCAAGCGAAATCCGGATGTTGTCGAAGGTCTGTGCGGGAGCCTGTTGATTAAACAGGTTCATGACCTCATGATTCATGGTCCATCTCCTTCGATGCGCGGCTGAGGAGCAGGCTTTGTCGCCCCTCCCCATAACCGGCATTCCAAGTCATATTGGGTCCGTTGCCGGAGCTATTCTGCGGCATCCGCAGTTTTTTCTTCGGCATTCTCTGGCACATCAATTCGCTGCAATTCAACGTTGAGACCCAGAGACCGCATTTCCTTCACAAGCACGTTAAAGCTTTCCGGAATGCCCGCCTCGAACGTGTCGTCGCCGCGAACGATGGCCTCATAGACCTTCGTACGGCCGGCCACATCATCCGACTTGACAGTGAGCATTTCCTGCAGCGTGTAGGCCGCACCGTAAGCTTCAAGCGCCCAAACTTCCATCTCCCCGAAGCGCTGTCCGCCAAACTGCGCTTTACCACCCAGCGGCTGCTGGGTAACAAGCGAGTATGGACCGATCGAACGGGCATGGATCTTGTCGTCGACCAAGTGATGGAGCTTCAACATGTAGATGTAGCCCACAGTCACCTGACGGTCGAACTCTTCCCCGGTACGGCCATCAAACAGTGTCGACTGTCCGGATGACTTGTAACCGGCGATGTTGAGCGCATCGACGACATCAGGCTCACGAGCACCATCGAAGACAGGCGTCGCAATCGGCACGCCCTTCTTCAGTTCATCCGCCAGGCGAACGATGCCTTCGTCATCGAACTCCTTGACGTTGTCGCCCTTGAGGTTGTCGCCGTAGATCTCAATGACCTTGCCACGCAGATTGTCGATCTCACCGGTCTTGCGGTACTCATCGTACATCTCGCCTATGCGCAAGCCCATGCCCCGACAGGCCCAACCCATGTGGGTTTCAAGGATCTGTCCGACGTTCATGCGCGAAGGCACACCAAGCGGGTTCAGCACGATGTCAACATGCGTACCGTCTTCCAGGAACGGCATGTCTTCACACGGGTTGATCTTCGAAACGACGCCCTTGTTACCATGACGTCCAGCCATCTTGTCACCCGGCTGAAGCTTACGCTTCACGGCAACGAAGACTTTAACCATCTTCATCACACCCGGTGGCAACTCGTCACCACGCTGCAGTTTCTCGACCTTGTCGATGAAACGCTGCTCGAGACGCTTGCGGCTGTCATCATATTGACCGCGCAAGGCTTCAATTTCGGACATGAACTTCTCGTCATCGCTGGCAAACTGCCACCACTGCGAGCGCGGGAAGTCGTTGAGAACGTCCCCGGTCAGCTGCGTGTCCTTTTTGAAACCCTTCGGTCCGGCAACAGCAGTCTTGTCCATGAGCATCTCGGCCAGGCGGCCATAGACGTTACGGTCAAGAATCGCCTGTTCGTCGTCACGGTCCTTTGCAAGGCGTTCGATTTCCTCACGCTCGATCGCCATCGCGCGCTCGTCTTTTTCCACGCCGTGGCGATTGAAGACACGAACTTCGACAACGGTGCCAGCCACGCCGGGTGGCAGGCGCAAAGAGGTATCGCGAACGTCTGAGGCTTTTTCACCGAAGATGGCACGCAGAAGTTTTTCTTCCGGTGTCATCGGGCTTTCACCCTTCGGTGTGATCTTGCCGCAAAGGATATCGCCCGGGTGCAGCTCTGCACCGATGTAAACGATGCCGGCTTCGTCGAGATTCTTCAGCGCTTCTTCAGAAACGTTCGGAATATCGCGGGTGATTTCCTCAGGTCCAAGCTTGGTATCACGTGCCATCACCTCAAATTCTTCAAGGTGGATGGAGGTGAAGACATCGTCAGAGACGATGCGCTCGGAAAGAAGGATCGAATCCTCGAAGTTGTAACCGTTCCAGGGCATGAACGCGACAAGCACGTTACGACCGAGAGCCAGATCACCGAGTTCGGTAGACGGGCCATCAGCAATGATATCGCCTTTGTGCACCCGGTCACCGACACGAACCAGCGGGCGCTGGTTGATACAGGTGTTCTGGTTGGAACGCTGGAACTTCTGCAGCCGATAGATATCGACGCCGGACTTGCCCGGGTCGAGTTCTTCGGTTGCACGGATAACGATACGGGTCGCGTCCACCTGGTCAACAATGCCAGCACGGCGTGCGCCAATGGCAGCACCCGAGTCACTTGCCACAATTGCTTCCATGCCGGTACCGACAAACGGCGCTTCAGCGCGTACCAACGGTACGGCCTGACGCTGCATGTTCGATCCCATAAGAGCGCGGTTGGCGTCATCGTTCTCAAGGAACGGGATGAGCGCGGCAGCAACGGATACGAGCTGTTTGGGCGACACGTCCATGAGGTCGACCTTCTCGGACGGAACCATCATGTTTTCGCCAGCGTGGCGGCAGGTGATCAATTCTGTCGTAAACCGGCCGTCAGCATCATATTCCGCATTGGACTGAGCCACATAGTGTTTGGCTTCTTCCATGGCAGAAAGATAGACAACATCGCTGGTTACTGCGCCATCTTTCACCTTCCGATACGGGCTCTCGATGAAACCATACTTGTTTACACGAGCAAAGGTCGCAAGAGAGTTGATCAGACCGATGTTCGGGCCTTCCGGCGTTTCAATCGGGCAGATACGGCCGTAATGGGTCGGATGCACGTCGCGAACTTCAAAGCCCGCGCGCTCACGTGTCAGACCACCTGGGCCAAGCGCAGAGAGACGACGCTTGTGCGTGACTTCTGAAAGCGGGTTGGTCTGATCCATGAACTGCGACAGCTGAGAAGAACCGAAGAATTCACGAACAGCGGCAGCAGCCGGTTTCGCGTTGATCAGGTCCTGCGGCATGACCGTGTCGATCTCTACAGAACTCATACGTTCCTTGATCGCACGCTCCATACGCAAAAGGCCGACGCGGTACTGATTTTCCATCAGTTCGCCAACAGAGCGGACACGGCGGTTGCCGAGGTTATCGATGTCGTCGATATCACCCCTGCCATCACGCAGGTCCAGAAGAACCCGGATAACTTCCAGGATATCATCCTTGCGCAAGGTCCGGACCGTATCTTCGCACTCGACGTCGAGACGCATGTTCATCTTCACACGGCCGACAGCAGAAAGGTCATAACGCTCACCGTCGAAGAACAACGATTGGAACATTGCTTCAGCAGAATCGATGGTGGGCGGTTCACCTGGACGCATCACACGGTAGATGTCAAAAAGCGCGTCTTCACGAGACTCGTTTTTGTCGACCGCAAGTGTGTTGCGAATGTAAGGACCGGTGTTGATATGGTCGATGTCGAGCATTGTCAGCTCGTGATAGCCACGCTCAACGAGCTCTTCGAGCAACTTGCCGGTAATCTCCGCGCCAGCTTCGGCGTAGATTTCACCTGACTGCGCATCGACGAGATCTTCTGCGAGATACTGGCCATGCAGATCTTCGTCAGTGACCTTGAGGGCAGTGACGCCCTTCTCACCAAGCTGCTTGAGGGTACGCGCCGTAATTTTGCGGCCACCCTCGACAACCACTTCGCCGCTGTCTGCGTCGATGAGGTCGTAGGAAGCCTTGGTACCCTTCAAACGAGCGCCGTCAAACGGCATACGCCAGGAGCCGTCTTTCTGACGGGCGTAGTCAACACGCTTGTAGAAAGTGTTGAGGATTTCTTCGCCATCAAGGCCAAGAGCCATCAGCAGCGATGTAACCGGGATCTTGCGGCGGCGGTCGATACGCGCATGCACAATGTCCTTTGCGTCGAACTCAATGTCGAGCCAGGAACCGCGGTAAGGGATTACACGTGCAGCGAACAGCAATTTTCCGGATGAATGGGTCTTGCCTTTGTCGTGATCGAAGAACACGCCGGGAGACCGGTGCATCTGGGAAACAATAACGCGCTCGGTACCATTGACGATAAAGGTGCCGTTGTCTGTCATGAACGGCATATCGCCCATGTAGACATCTTGTTCCTTGATGTCTTTGACCGACTTAGCGCCAGTATCTTCATCAACATCAAATACGATCAGTCGTAGCGTGACCTTCAGCGGAGCCGCGAAGGTCATGTCGCGCTGGCGACACTCATCGACGTCGTATTTGGGAGCTTCAAATTCGAAGGAAACAAATTCCAGCAGGGAAGTCCCTGCGAAATCGGAAATAGGAAATACGGACTGGAAAACGGCTTCCAGGCCTTCAACTTTGCGACCGCCGCCTGGCATCTCGTCGACCTGCAGAAACTGGTCGTAAGATGCTTTTTGAACCTCGATGAGGTTGGGCATAGCCGCGACATCGCGGATCGATCCGAAATATTTACGGACTTTTTTGCGACCGTTGAACGTTAGGGTCATTGTCGCTCCTCGTATCGGCCGGGTAACGGCTTCCCGAAACGCCCCTTATCCAATCGGGCATACCGCCCGGGCGCTTCGAAAAACCGTCCCCCCTAGTGGGACGTACGCCCCGGAACCGGGTTAAACCCGCCGGGGCATGAAACGGTCCCGGCAAACCGGGACCGCTCGAAAGGCAAAAGCCTTTATTACTTAAGCTCTACAGAAGCGCCTGCTTCTTCCAGCTTCTTCTTCAGTTCTTCAGCTTCGTCCTTGGAAACTGCTTCCTTGACAGCTTTCGGAGCGCTTTCTACGAGCTCTTTAGCTTCTTTCAGGCCAAGACCGGTGATCGCGCGGACTTCCTTGATGACGTTGATTTTCTTGTCGCCAGCAGCAGACAGAACAACGTCAAATTCGGTTTTCTCTTCTGCAGCAGCTTCGCCACCAGCAGCGCCACCAACAGCAGCAACAGCAACAGGAGCAGCAGCAGAAACGCCCCACTTGTCTTCCAGAAGCGTGCTGAGTTCAGCAGCTTCCATAACAGTCAGTGCAGACAGTTCTTCTACGAGCTTTTCAAGATCAGCCATTTTTTAGTACCTTAAGTTCGAACCAATATTTGGTTACATCAGACAGTGTGTTTGGACGCCTTATGCGGCCTCGTCCTTCTTGGCGTACGCGCCGAAGACGCGGGCAAGCTGCCCGGCCGGTGCGTTGACAACCTGAGCAACTCTCGTTGCGGGAGTCTGGATCAAGCCAACCAGTTTCGCGCGCAGCTCATCGAGCGACGGCATGGTTGCGAGTGATTTGACCCCTTCGGTATTCAGGTTGGTCGTACCAAGAGCACCACCAAGGATTGCAAACTTTTCGTTTGCCTTGGCGAAATCGACGGCTGCTTTCGGAGCGGCTACCGGATCGTCGGAATAGACGAGTACGGTCGGGCCCTGAAACAGGTCGGAGATGTGCTCAAGGTCAGTGCCTTGAAGGGCGAGTTTCACAAGGCGGTTTTTTGCTACTTTCACAGTGCCACCGGCTTCACGTACTGACGACCGCAATGCAGTCATCTGAGAAACCGAAAGACCTGCGTAGTGCGCGACAACAACGACGCTGGCATCACCCAGCTCGGCGTTGAAAGACGTCACGAACTCGTGCTTTTCCGCTCTTTCCACTTGCCTTCTCCATTTGATGGCGTTTCCGCCACCGGTTTACCTTTGCCGCCTGGCCGAAGGTTCCGAACCCGGAACCGCCTGGTCAGACGACGCTCAGGGTCCTGTCCCCTCACCTACACGCCTAGACGCGCGGCAAGGTCTGGTTCGAACCTGGTTTGTCCGCCTTGCTAAGCGGAAAATTCGGTTCTCACCCATCTATGCAGGCCTTGTTGGCTTAAGCCGGTTTACGGCACCTGCAGTCTCGGACAGGGCAACCCGGCGGCGAACCGCCGGATCTTTTCAGCCTTTCAGCTGAAATTCTTGTTCAATCCGGAAACCGGATTATTCACCGGCAACGCTTGCCAGATCGATATTAATGCCCGGGCCCATCGTTGAGGACACGGCGATGCGCTTCAGGTAAGACCCTTTTGCACCAGAAGGCTTGGCTTTCTGAACAGCATCAATCAGAGCTTTCAAGTTCTGAGCGATAGCTTCTTCAGAGAAAGAAACCTTGCCAACACCGGCATGCACGATCCCGGCCTTTTCAACGCGGAACTGAACAGCGCCACCTTTGGCGTCGTTGACAGCGGTCTTGACGTCAGGAGTTACTGTTCCGACCTTCGGGTTCGGCATCAGTCCACGTGGACCAAGCACCTTGCCGAGACGACCGACCAGCGGCATCATGTCAGGAGTTGCAATGCAACGATCGAATTCGATCTTGCCGGCCTGTACTTCCTGCACCAGCTCTTCTGCACCAACAATGTCGGCACCAGCAGCTTTTGCTTCGTCAGCCTTGTCGCCACGTGCGAACACGGCAACCTTGACGTTTTTGCCTGTACCGTTCGGCAAGACGCACACGCCGCGAACCATCTGGTCTGCGTGGCGCGGGTCGACAGCAAGGTTGATCGCAATTTCGATGGTTTCATCGAACTTGGTCTTGGACCGGCCCTTAACGAGGCTCACAGCTTCGCCAAGTGAATACAGCTTGTTACGGTCGAGACCTTCACGCGCTGCTTTGATACGCTTTCCTACCTTCGCCATGATCTTACCCCTTAACCTCGAGGCCCATGGAACGGGCGGAACCCTCAACCATCAGCATTGCTGCATCAACATCGTTGGCGTTCAGGTCTTTCATCTTGGCTTCAGCGATTTCTTTCACCTGAGCCTTGGTTACGGAACCTACTGTGCCACGACCCGGCGTTCCCGAACCCTTCGGCAACTTGGCAGCTTTCTTCAGGAAGAAGCTGACCGGAGCTGTCTTCACTTCGAAAGTGAAAGACTTGTCGGAGTAGTATGTAATCACGGTCGGACAAGGCGCGCCTTTTTCGACATCCTGTGTTTGCGCGTTGAACGCTTTACAGAATTCCATGATGTTCAGACCACGCTGACCGAGTGCCGGCCCGATGGGCGGCGACGGAGTAGCGGAACCTGCTGGCACCTGAAGCTTCAGGAACCCGGCAATTTTTTTCGCCATGTTTTTCTCCAGTTATCTGCAGCTGAAGGACACTTCAGCCACTTGGGAGCTGGTGGTGCGGCCCCTTTAATGATGCCCGGCGAAGAGCATCTGAACCTTCCACCTGTTCGATCCTGACGCATCACCCAAAGTAGGCTCAAGCATCAGGCACTTACACCTCCCCGCAGGGAGGCAAAACCAGTCAGAGCTTATCGACCTGACTGAATTCCAATTCTACCGGTGTTGCGCGACCAAAGATCGACACAGCCACCTTGAGACGAGCACGCTCATCATCAACTTCTTCAACCAGACCGGAGAACGATGCAAACGGACCATCGGAAACACGAACCTGCTCACCAATTTCAAAGGTTACAGACGGCTTAGGACGATCCACACCTTCCTGAACCTGATTGATGATGCGCATGGCTTCTTTTTCCGGGATCGGCATCGGCTTTTGATCAGCCCCGAGGAAACCGGTAACCTTAGGCGTATCCTTGATCAGGTGAAACGCTTCGTTGGTCATGTCCATCTTCACAAGAACGTAACCTGGGAAAAACTTGCGCTCTGCGTCCACCTTGCGGCCACGGCGCACTTCAACGACCTTCTCCATCGGAACGAGGATTTCTTCAAACAGATCGGACAAACCTTTCTGCTCGGCCTTCTCGCGGATGGAATCGGCGACCTTTTTCTCAAAATTGGAATAGGCGTGCACAATGTACCAGCGCTGGGCCATGGTTCTCAGTTCCGTTTCTTTTTCTTTGTCTTCAAACCGGACGGTCGGTCTTAAAACTAGCCGCCGACGCCTAGAAGATAGCCAATTCCAATACTCATTAGCTGATCAGCTACGAGAAAGAATATCGACGCGATCAGCACCATGACAAACACCATGGCAGTGGTCACGGCGGTCTCTCTGCGCGTAGGCCACGTCACCTTCGACGTTTCAGAGCGCACTTCCTGAATGAATTTAAAGGGATTGGTCTTCGCCATTCCGATTCCGGTCTGTTAAATACGAGTGGGCGCGCGAAAATACTCCGCGCGCCTCACTCGAAGGAACTCTTAAGCCCTCGAGGCAGATTAATCAAGAGCAAATTGGCAGGGGCAGCAGGGTTCGAACCCGCGACCTACGGTTTTGGAGACCGTCGCTCTACCAGCTGAGCTATACCCCTTCAGAAGACCGCACTGCGATCTTGCTCCTGATATCCTCTGAAGCCGCTTATCGCAAGACTTAAGAGGAGACGTTGCCGAGCACAAGCCCGGCAACGAAATTTCCATCTTATTCGATGATGGATGCGACGACGCCGGCACCGACGGTACGGCCACCTTCGCGGATAGCGAAGCGCAGGCCGTCTTCCATGGCGATCGGCACGATCAGTTCAACGTCAACAGAGACGTTGTCGCCCGGCATTACCATTTCAGTGCCTTCCGGCAGAGAAACAACACCAGTCACATCGGTCGTACGGAAGTAGAACTGCGGACGGTAGTTGGTGAAGAACGGAGTATGACGACCGCCCTCTTCCTTGGTGAGGATATAAGCCTCAGCCTTGAACTT
>CXTY01000034.1 GCA_001404055.1 Roseibium album
GGCAGCGACGTTTTCGGCCGGTCTCTTGCGGTTAACAACGCCGGTGTGGTCGCAGTCGGCGCATTTCTTGACGACGACAATGGCACCGATTCGGGATCGATCTATGTCTATACGCCTTCTGCCGGCGGTGGGTACGACGAAGTCAAACTGACCGCGTCCGACGGTATGAGCAATGACCGTTTTGGCACCCGTCTTTCCATCAACGAAAACGGCATCATTGCTGTTGGCGCACCTGGCCCTGAATCAGCAACCTCAAACCCCGGGGCTGTCTACGTCTACACGCCCGATGGAATGGGTGGCTACTCCGAAGTCAAGTTGACCGCCTCAGATGGAGGCATCGGGAATTACTTCGGCAATCCGGCCTACATCAATGACAACGGCGTCATCTTCGTTGGTGCCTCGAGCTACTACGGCGGCGCAACAACCTTTGGGGCCGCTTATCTATATACGCCTGACGGTCAGGGCGGCTACACGGAAAGCAAACTGCTTCAACCAGATCCGGAAAGCAGCGACTATTTCGGCAACAGCGGCGCCGTGAATGCAACCGGAACAGTTGTCGTCAGCGCCTTCGCAGCCGATAGCAACGGTACAAATGCAGGAGCGTTTTATGTCTACGAGCCTGACGGCAATGGCAATTATGTTGTTCACAAGATCCTGCCAACTGGCATAGCTGCAAACGACCTTGTCGGCAGAGACGTGGAAATCAACGATTCTGGCGTCATTGTTGTGGGGGCGGACTCTGACGACGACAATGGCATCAATTCAGGATCCGCCTTCGTCTATGTTCCAGATGGAAACGGTAGCTATTCGGAGTTCAAACTCACCGCTCATGACGGTAGCGCGTACGATTACTTCGGCTTCTCTGTATCCATCAACAATGACGGCACCGTCTCCTTCGGAGCGAATAAGCAAGACGGTAGTCTCAGTGATACCGGTGCTGTTTACACCTTTATTCCGAACGAAAACGGTGACTACGTTGGCGCTGATGGGACAGTGTACCAAGGCATATCGGTAGTACCCACTGACATGGGATCTGCGGCTTTGAAGATCACTGGTTCAAGTGCTGGCGAAACACTGGTTGGCGGTGAGGCCGACGACACGATAGACGGACAGCTTGGAAACGATACATTGACTGGAGCTGCCGGTGACGACGTTCTGACGGGCGGAACGGGTAGCGACACCTTCGTATTCGGAGGTGGTGACACCGGGCACGATACGGTTACCGATTTTACCGCAGGTGCTGCCACAGATGACTTGTTGTCCTTTGAAACATCCCTTTTTGCGGACTATGCGGCAGTGCTTGCTGCTGCAACAGATGTCGGCTCAAATACGGTGATCACCATTGATGCCAACACATCTATCGAGCTGCAGAATGTTCAAATAGACGATCTACATCAAGATGATTTTCTGTTCGTCTGATTTGGAAATATTGGCAATCGAGGGGTTCAAACCCTTCGATTGCGAATAACAACGAACCACCTCAAGTCGCAAGCGCCAGCTGTGTCAGTGTGCGATCTACGGCGAGTAGCTCCGCGAGGCCCTTCATTCGGCCGATTTTCGGATAGCCAGGCTGAGTGTGACTTCCAAGATCATCGAGAATGTCCTGTCCATGATCGGGGCGCATCGGGATTTCGGTGTCGGGCCGGCCGGCAAGGCGGCGGCGGCGGGACTCTTCCCGGTGGATCGCAGTAATCAAGGCGATCATATCCACGTTGCCTTCCAGATGTTCGGACTCGTGAAATGAATGTAGTCTGGCTTTTTCTTCGTTCCCTAAACCCAGATCGCTCGCGACATTGCGCAGATGCAGGAAGTGAACCCGGTTACCCAGTCGGTCCATCATCCCGGGCAGGTCATTGTCAGACCGCACGCCAAGAGAGCCGGAGCAAAGCGTCACCCCGTTGGCGGGACTGTCCACGGCCGACAGGATGGCCGCGTAATCTGCTTCGGTAGACATGATGCGTGGGAGCCCGAGCAGCGGAAACGGAGGATCATCCGGGTGACAGCAAAGCCGTAGGCCATATTCTTCGGCAACCGGAACGACTTCCTCCAGGAAATCGATCAGGTTCGACCGCAAACGATCTGCGGAAAGGTCTTTGTAGTTTGCAAGAAGGTCCCGAACATCATTGAGTGAAAGCGTGTTCGTGGCACCGGGCAAACCGAAAGTGATGTTTGTCAACAACAGCGCAAGCTTGGATTCCGGTGTGCTGAAATAGTGCCGCGCAGCGGTCTCCACTACCTCTTCCGGATATTCCTCCCGGGCTGAGGGACGCTTGACCATGAAAACGTCGAACATGGCAAAATCGACCAGATCAAAACGCATGCAGGTGCCCCCGCTTGGCAAGCGCCAGTTCAAATCGGTGCGGGTCCAGTCCAGCACCGGCATGAAGTTGTAGCAGACGACCGAAATGCCGGCTTCGGCAAGGTTTCGAAGACTGGCTTTGTAGTTTTCCAGATGTGTCCGCCAATCACCGGTTTGCTGCTTGATTCCCTCTGATACCGGCAGGCTTTCAACCACTTCCCACTTCAAACCGCTCGGCGCGCCATCCGGATAGCTTGCAACCTCGCACTTTCGCTTGGTGATTTCCTCAAGGGTCCACAATTCACCGTCTGGAACATGGTGCAGGGCCGTGACGATACCCAGCGCTCCCGACTGCCGAACATCCTTCGTCGTTACCCGGTCCTTGGGTCCAAACCATCGCCAGGTTGCCCTCATCGCGGCACCTCCTGGAACCGGGCCACGATTGGATAGAATTTTGATGTTTGAAGCCGATCCATCGATCTGTTTCCGTGATTAAAATGCAAGGCCCGGCAAAAACAGGGTCAGTTGCGGAATGAACAAGAGGCAGGCGACAAGAGCCAGGACTGCCAGCAAAAAGGGAACGGATTCCTTGATGTAGCTTTCTATCGGGCAGTCGATCAGACTGCAGACCGTGTACATGGCAACGCCCACCGGGGGCGTCATTGATCCGAGTGTAACGATGGTCATCATGAGAATGCCGAAGTGGACCGGGTCAAATCCGACCTGCTTGATGATCGGCACAAATATCGGCGTCAGCAACAGAACCAATACGGTGCTTTCGACAAACAGCCCGGCCACAAACAGCATCAGCAGGATAGTTGCGACAATCAATTGCGGCTGCGAAATCCCGGACAAGATGGAGCCCGCGATGGACTGCGGGACCTGTTCGAAGATGATGGCGAAGCCGATCATTCCGGACATGAGAATGATCAGCATGATCATGCCAACGTCCTGGATAGCATGGTCGACGGCGCGCAAGACCTGGCTGAATGTCAAATCCCTATGTGCAAAAAAACCCACCAGAACCGCATATACAACGGCGAACGAGCCGACTTCAGAGGGCGTAAACAGACCGCCGCGGATGGAAACAACCAGGAGTATCGGAAAGGCAAGCGCCCATTTTGCGTCAAAGATCGCCTTCAAGACCGCCTGGACAGTCGGCTTTTTCGCTGCCGTATCGACATAGCCACGTTTGCGCGCGACCAGATAAGCAGCAACCATCAAGAACAACATCATCAGGACGCCGGGAACAATGCCCGCCAGAAACAACCTTCCAATCGATACGTTGCCCACATAGCCATAAAGAATAAGGCCAAGGCTTGGAGGAATGGTTGCGGTGATCAGGGAACTCAGGGCAATCACTGCAGCTGAAAAGCCACGTGAATAGCCTTTTTCAATCATGGTCGGGCCAAGGATACGCGCTTCCATGGCTGCATCTGCGACGGCCGACCCAGAAACACCGCCCATCAGGGTCGACAGGATGATGGACACCTGCGCCAGTCCACCAGCCATCCAGGACACGGTGATATTGGCGAAGCGGAACAGCCTTTCGGTGATGCCGCTTTCATTCATCAGATGGCCGGCAAGAACAAAAAACGGCACGGCCAAAAGCGGAAAACTCTGAGACACACTGGCAATTTTTTGAACGCCGATTGACGTCGGCATGACGTCGGACATCAAAAAAAACAGAAACCCTGCAATCCCGATTGCAAAAGCGACCGGCATTCCAAGAAGCATGAAGCCGAGAAATACGAGCGCAACAACAGTCATCGCTCACCTCCGCCTGTCGATCCGTTCGACCGCGAGAAAACCAGCATGCCTTGTTCACGTTTTTTCCAGGCAGCAAACATGTTGTTGAGGATCGCCAGTGCCAACATCACGCTCCCCGCAGGCACAGCGATAGTGACATAGGCATAAGACAACCCGCTGTCGCCGAAAAGTCGCTCGCGATTGAGCAACGTCAGGTCAATTCCTTCAAAAAACAGAAATGTCAGGAACACCAAGCATACAAGCGCAAGAAGAAGTTCGAGTGTCAGTCTGTTTTTCTGCGGAAGAAGCCGAACGAATAGGTCCACCCCGAGATGCGCCTTGGCACGCAAGGCTTTGGCAGCGCCCAGGAAACACAACCAGATAAACAACAGCTGGGCCATGTCCACTGACCAGATGATCGGGTGCCCTGCAAAGCGCATGACCGCCGCGATAAAGACCAGAAAGACGATTGCCGACATGAGGGCGGTTCCGAGAACAAACTCGAGCCTAGCAAGATGTGCTGTCATAAAATGCCTTCAAATTCTGCGAACAGAAAAGGGCACGGTGTTCTCCGCGCCCTTCGCTACGTCTGTCGTTAGTTTGCTGCAATCGCGCGCAGTTGGTCGCGCAATTCGCCATAGCCGAGTTTGTCGTAAACCGGGGCGGTTGCTTCCTTGAATACTGCAGTGTCGATTTCGGAGATGGTTACACCGTTGGCGGTCAGCTCCTTCTCAATCTCGGCAAGTGCATCGCGCGTTCCGTAAGAGGCGATATCGCCTGCTTTCAGGGCTTCCTGGTCGATGATCGCCTGAAAATCCTCAGGCAGGCTGTCGTACCAGGCTGCACTTGCAACAAGTCCGGTGATCAGGTTGATGTGCCCGGTCTTGGTGATATGCGTGACGACCTCGTGGAGTTTGGATCCTAGCGTTGCAGGATGTTGAGCTTCCGCTGCATCGATGACCCCCTGCTGAAGAGCGCTGTAAACTTCCGTCCAACCCAAGGGTGTTGGCGTTGCGCCCATGGCACGGATGGTTTCCATCCAGACAGGTGCGCCCGGTGTGCGCATGCGGACACCTTCGAGGTCAGCCGGCCCGTTGATCGCCTTGTTGGTCAGCAAATGCCGTTCGCCCTGCCACCAGTTGAAAGACAGAACCTGAAGCCCGGCACTGTCGTGCAAGTTGTCGACCCACTCCTTGAACTGGTCGGAGACAACCACTTTTCGGATCCCGTCGTATCCACTTGCAAGGAACGGAGCACCGAGAGCGCCGAATTCCTTTTCGAACACCGCAAGGCGACCGCCATCGACAACAACGGCAACACCGGCGCCGGCGCGCGCCTGCTCCAGAACGTCCTCGTCCTTTCCAAGCTGAGAGCTTGGGAAAATACGAACTTCAATCTTTCCGTCTGTGCGCTTCGCAACGTTATCGCGAAAAGCCTCAAGCCCCTTGAAGAGCGGATCTGTTTGCGTCAATGCTGTGTTAACATTCAACGTGAACTCAGCGGCTACCGCTTCCAGGCTGAAAGAAACAGCCAGTAAACCTGCGGCAAAATAAGAACCTATGCGTCTCAAGATCAATTCCTCCCGTTTATGCATGCGACCTCCCAAACGATCGCTTTTGCATGATCGGGACACTAGTATGGTAGTATTGTAGAGTCAATATGAAGATAGAACTCGACTTAAATACGCTGTCGGAAGGCACCGCCGCTCAGCGCCAAACGTCAATCGGAAACCGCGTTTTTCTGACACTGAAGCAGGCGATTGTTCAGCTGAAGCTGCAACCGGGAAACTCTCTTTCGGAAACGGATGTTGCCAAGCGACTTGGCGTCTCGCGGCAGCCCGTGCGCGAAGCCTTTATCAAACTGGCGGAAGTAGGCCTTGTTGAGATCAGACCGCAGCGCGGAACATTCGTTGTTCTGATTTCGCGCAAGGAAGTCGAGAACACCCGTTTCATCCGGGAATCAATTGAAGTCGCCCTGGTCAGAAAAGCTGCGCTTGATGCAAGCTCCGAAACGATCGAACACTTGAAGCATTTGATCTTGCAACAGACCAAAATTGCCGAAGCAGAGCAACACTCGGAGTTCTTGCTGGCTGACGAAAAATTTCACGCTGCAATCGCAGCAAGCGTCGATTGCGCCAGGGCCTGGCGGGTGATTGAAGATCTGAAAGTACAGATGGATCGGGTTCGTTTCTTGAGCCTTCCCAACGCGACCCCTATGAAGACACTAGTCGCCCAACATGCGAATATCGTCGACGCTATAGCGGCACATTCGCCGGATCAGGCGGCAGAAGCCATGCAGCTCCACCTGAGAGAAATTCTCAAGTCCCTCCCCCAGATCGCAACCGAGTTTTCATCATTGTTTGAATAGCGGTAGAGGGATAGCCAACCCCAAGTGCCACGGCAACGCCAGCCTGGCGTAGCTTTATGGAGGGGAAAGGGAATTCTCCTGAATATTCGGAAACGTGAAATGCACGATACCGATGCACGCAAGTCCTCCCACATGCCTGTTTCAATAGGAACGCCGCCCAGAAGCATCAAGATGTGACACTGGCACATGGACAAACTGTGATGTTCGGAGACTTGTTTCCAGTCAGTTATTCCAGAATGTTCTTTGCGACATGCTCGAAATCGTTTTCCGATAGGCGCTCAGGCCCCAGATCTAACACGGCCCGGTTTACGGTCGACAATGCAAGGGTCGTAAGGGTGATAGACGCAAGATGAACTACCACCCACAGGTAGTAAAACTTAAAAATGTACTTAAACTGACACCAAAAAAGCTTGGACACACATCAAGATTCACTTATTGTTGATCGAGCTGCTTCAGTTTGCGTGTCAATATAAAACCGAACGGTAATCTTCAATTACTTTTCGAAAAAAAGACACATTGGTTTTTCGTGGGTCGCCGGTTTTTGCTTGCTAGGCACAGTGGGACGGATTTTGAACATGCCAGCTCCAAAATCCCCAAAAGGGTTTGCGAACGGCTTGGCCGCTCGATTAAAACCAGTCGTCTTTGCTTGCCTGATCATGTTCACCGCACCGTTATTCAAAATATCGGCAGTTCAGGCAGAAACGGCCTTCCCGCAACTCCAGCTTCTAACCGAGGAGTGGGAACCGTACCATTTTGTAGAAGACGGTGTAGTGAAGGGGCAAACAGTCGATCTTCTGGTCAGTATTCTGCAGAAGGTCGGATCAAGTCAGGGCCGCGAAGACATCGTTTTTCTGCCCTGGGCCAGGGCCTATCGGCAAGCACAGCTTGAGCCGAACACGGTCCTGTTCTCAACCAGCCGCACACCCGAGCGGGAAAAACTGTTCAAGTGGGCGGGACCAATCCTCAAGTTCGACTCCTACTTTATCGGCAAGAAGGAGAGAAACTATAAAATTCAGAAGTCTGAAGACCTGCATCAGTACAAAGTCGGTGTTGTCATCGATAGTGCAAGTGCGATCTTCGCCAAGCGTCACGGCATTCCTGAAGCAAACACGACTTTCAATAGTCAGGGCATTTTGAATATCAAGATGCTGGCGGCCAGCCGAATTGATTTCATACCGATACAGTGGGCGAATTTTGAAAGACTCGCGACCCAAGCTGGTATTGATCCTTCGGAATTTGAACCGGTGTTTCTTGCGGACACCGTACGCTTGAACTTTGCCTTTAGCCTGAAAACACCGGACTTGGTCGTTGAACGATTTCAGATAGCGTTTAGGGAAATACGGGAACAACAGGCACGTGAAGACAGTTCCGACAAATCCGCAAACGAAGTCAACTGAACTCTCGCGGAAACCTTCTTCAGTGAACAAGGCTAAAAACCAAAATCGCTCCGCTCAATGGTATACTCAAAATTGAAGAACGCTAAACAAGTTTGAGGACTTCCTTTCGCGCTTCAAGCAGCTGGTTTTCGAGATTGCCTTTGAGGCCGTCGAACCTGTGTGTGGGAATCGGCACCGAGATTGCATAGATCAGTCCAACCGGGTCTTGAAATGCGAAGCCGGCAGCGGAAATGCCTTCGGTGTGCTCGTTCAGGTCCCAGGCAATGCCGTTTTCCCGGATGCCTTCGACTTCTTTCAGGAAATCGGACAAGGGACGGCGCGCTTCTCCGGTGGATTTGAGTTCCTGACCGGCAATCACTGCAACCCTGTCGTCCTCGATGAGCGCCAACGCCGCCTTGCCATTCGCCGTGTCTGTCATCGGAAAAACCTCGCCGACTGCTGACACTGTCCGGAGGCGATGTGTACCGACGACCTGGTCAACAAACACCATGTGATCGTCCCGAAAAACGGCCAGGTCGACGGTTTCCTTGGTTCGTTTGGCAAGATCTACCAGCACCGGATGCATCAGCTCCGCCATGTTGATGCGACCAGCTGCTGCTAGCGACTGAATTTCCGAACCAAGCCGCAGTCCCCCTTCAGCTGACGCTGACATGACAAGACGCTCCGCCAGGAGAGTATTGACGATTCGCTGTACCGTAGAGCGGGGCAAGTGTACACGCTCAGCAATTTGACCCAGACTCAAGCCGGAATTGTCCTGTTTGAGGACACGCAAGATCTCGGTAGCGCGCGATATGACTTGAATACCTTGATTTGATTGACTTTTCTTTTCTAATTCCATTGTCAAAACCATTTCTTGCCCGCTGTAATCCGCCAGTTATCCAAATCAAATCCAAACGCTTGAACTCTGCATATAGGCCAATTTCATTTGCCTGTCGAGAATTTCACTTGACCACTATACGATGCAGATGTACCGTTTAGCAATACAGTGATACACTGACTGACGGGAGGAACATATATGTCAGTGACTATTCGCGGACTCGAGTTTCAGGAGAACCTGAACAACGACATGGGCGTGGAGTTTTATAACCTCTCCCACCGCTATGGCTTTCAGTGCCCGAACTGGCCCTATTTCAAGGACGTGGAGATCGAGCGGAAGCACTACATGGCCAAGTCAGGTGTGCTCTCGCAGACCATCACGACCACAATGCATGTGACAACGCATATCGATGCACCTGCTCACGTGGTTCAGGGAACTCCCTTTATCGATGAAGTTCCGCTGCCGCATTTCTTTGGCTCCGGCCTTGTTGTTTCCATCCCGAAAGAAAAGTGGGAACCGATCACCGGGGACGATCTGGAGAAGGCCTGCGGCCATGCCATCCGCAAGAATGACGTGCTGCTCATCAACACCGGCTGGCACAAGCAATATGAAGACGGCGACTATTTTGCGTATTGCCCGGGCCTCGTTCCTTCAGCAGCCGACTGGATGGTAGAAAAAGGCATCAAGGTTGTCGGACACGACACCCAAGCCAATGACCACCCCCTTGCCACCGCCATTGGCCCACAGCGCAATGGCCCCATCCTTCCTCATCTTGAAGATGAATACCGGGAGTGGTCCGGCGGCAGGGACTGGAAGGACGACTTCCCTGAGTGGGAACCCGTGCACAACAAGCTTTTCAGCAATGGCATTCTCGGTATTGAAAATGTCGGCGGTGACCTCGATGCCGTGACCGGCAAACGCTGCACCTTCGCCTTCTTCCCCTGGAACTGGGACCGTGGCGACGGCTGCATCATCCGGCTGGTTGCCATGATCGACCGTGGCCAACAGTACCGCATCGAAGCAGGTGAGAACTTTTAAAGAAATCCGGGCCGTCATTAGGATGGCCCGGCATGCCGCGTCTGGGAGGAAGCCATGCATGTAAAGCGTTTCGAAGACGCTGAGCCCTATGAGGCTCCGAACCACAGGGACGTCGTAGGCTTGCGTTTGCAGGGCTTTGAAGATGGCGGACCGCAAAATCAATGGGTCGGCCTCAGCCAGTTTTTGCCTGGTGGTGGCGCAGGACCGGACTCTACGCCATTTGAAAAAGTCTATGTCGTTCTCGAAGGCGAAATGACTGTCATGACCGGCGGCAGCGAAACCGTACTCAAAAAATATGACAGCTGTACAATTGCTCCGGACGAGGTGCGCACGATTGAAAACCGCACCAACCACGCCTGCACGATGCTGGTTGTTATCCCCTACCCGCCGGAGGCACGCTGATGGCTGACACCTGGACCAATCCGCTCGGGCTTTTTGACGTCAAGGACAAAGTTGCCCTGATCACCGGTGCGTCCGGTGCATTCGGTGCAGTTGCTGCCAAGGCGCTTGCCGGAGCAGGCTGCAAGCTGGTGCTTGCAGCAGGCAACGAAGACGCCCTGCGTGCCGTCGCCGAAGAATGTGAAGCCTTGGGCGCGTCGGTCAAAACCATTGCACAACGTCCGACGACAAGCGAAGTCTGCGACGCACTGGTTGAGGCCTCTGTCGAAAGCTTCGGGTCGCTTGATATTCTTGTGGTGGCGTCCGGCATGAACAAGGTCGCGAAGATCAACGAGCTGACACCGGAAGATTTTTCAAATGTCATGGATGCAAATGTCACCCAGTCCTGGTTGCTGGCCCGCGCAGCCACAAAACAGATGATGACACAGCCTAAGGGCGGCAAGATTGTTCTTGTTTCCTCAGCACGTGGCCTGCTGGGCCACCCCGCCGGTTACACCGCTTATTGCGCCTCAAAGGCAGCTGTCGACGGCATCACCAAGGCGCTCGGTTGTGAACTGGGAACTGACAACATCACTGTCAACGCCATCGCACCGACAGTTTTCCGGTCGCCGTTGACAGGCTGGATGTTTGAAGAAAACGACAAGGCGAAAGGCTTCCGCGACGGATTTTTGGCACGTGTTCCAAAGGGCCGCCTGGGTGAACCGGAAGACCTGATCGGTCCGTTACTGTTTTTGGCCTCCGACGCGTCCGCATTCTATACCGGCCACATTCTTTATGCCGATGGCGGCTATACGGCGGGATAACGGATGGCAGACACCAAAAAAATAGCTGTTCTCGGCGCTGGACTCATGGGGCACGGCATAGCTCTGACCTTTGCCCGCGCCGGTCATCTGGTGAAAGTATATGACGCGTATCCGGAAGGCCTTGAGGCGTTACCTGGCAGGGTCCGCGAAAGCCTGAAATCGCTCGGTGTTGAAGGAAAAGACGCAGATGACGCCATCGCACGAATTGCACCGGAACCAGATCTTTCAAATTGCGTCCAGGACGCAGATTTCGTCTTTGAGGCGGCGCCTGAAAAACCGGAGCTGAAACGCGCGCTCTTTGCGGACGTGGAAAAACACGCTCCGGTCAACGCAATCTTTGCATCCAATACCTCGGTAATCCCGATCAGCACCATCATGTGCGACCTGAGCGACCGATGGCGCGCGCTGGGTACACATTGGTGGAATCCACCGCACATGATCCCACTCGTTGAAGTGATCCGAACGGAGTGGACGGCAGGCAGCACCATGGACGTCATGTTCGAGTTGCTTGCCTCTGCCGGAAAGACACCGGTTCGGGTTGAAAAGGACGTTGCCGGTTTCATTGGCAATCGCTTGCAACACGCCATGTGGCGCGAAGCGATCAATCTTGTTGAAACAGGCGTTTGCTCCGCCGAAGACGTCGACAAAGTGGTCAATGCCAGTTTTGGCCGGCGATTGTCGGTCCTCGGACCGCTAGCCAATGCTGATCTGGTTGGCACCGACCTGACACTGGACATCCATGAAAACATCTTGGCCGATCTAGACAATCGGCCGTCGCCTTCTCCTTATCTGCGTAACCTTGTGGAGGCAGGGAAACTCGGAATGAAAAGCGGAGAAGGGTTTCAGAACTGGACGCCTGAAAAAGCGGATGAAGTCCGCCAGTGCGTTGCAGCTCATTTACGCAAACTGGAAACGATATTGAGCTGACGCATTTTGCGACCATGAACAGCGCATCTGGGAGGAAAAACGATGACGTTCAACGGGAAGAAATTTGGTATTTCACGCCGCGGGTTTATCGCCGGGGCATCGGTCGGACTTGCCGCACCGGCTATCCTCACCCGAACACGGGCCTATGCTGCCGACCCGGTCATCAAGCTCGGCCATGTCAGCCCGCGCACCGGACCACTCGCAGGCTTTGCCGAGGCGGATGATTATGTACTGGCAGGCATTCAAAAAGCGCTTTCCGGCGGCATTGAAAACAACGGCAAGACCTATCAGGTCGAGATCATTTCCAAGGACAGCCAATCCAACCCCAACCGTGCCGCCGAGGTTGCCTCGGAGCTCATTCTTAGCGAAGAAGTCGACATCATCCTCGCAGCCTCCACTCCGGACACCACAAACCCCGTGTCGGACCAGGCCGAACTCAACGAAGTTCCCTGCATCAGCACCGATTGTCCGTGGCAACCCTACTTCTTCGGCCGTAATGGCGATCCGGCCCAAGGGTTTGACTACACCTATCATTTCTTCTGGGGCCTGGAAGATGTCATCAATTCGTTTTTGGATCTGTGGCAACAAAGTGGTGCCGCCCAGACCGTAGGTGGACTGTTCCCCAATGACGCCGACGGCAATGCCTGGGGCGACCCGATTCATGGGTTCCCGCCGGTCCTGGAGGGCCAGGGTTTCAAGCTTGTCGATCCCGGCCGGTACCAGCCTTTGACGGACGACTTCTCGGCCCAGATTTCTGCTTTCAAGGAAGCCGGATGCGAGATTGTCACCGGAAACATGATCCCGCCGGATTTCGCGACTTTCTGGTCACAAGCCGCCCAACAGGGTTTTCATCCAAAGGTAGTCACGATCGGCAAGGCCTTGCTGTTCCCATCCGTCATTGAATCTCTGGGTGACCGCGGCGATGGGTTGAGTTCGGAAATCTGGTGGTCTCCCAACCACCCGTTCTCATCGTCGCTCACCGGTGAAAGCGCAAAACAGTTGGCAGATGGCTACACCGAAGCATCGGGCCGTCCCTGGACACAGCCAATCGGCTTCAAGCACGCCCTCTTCGAGGTCACGACAGATGTAATCAGGCGCAGTGCCGACCTTGACGACACCAATGCCATTTTGGAGGCGATCAAGCAGACCAAACTGTCAACCGTGGTCGGTCCGGTAAACTGGGGCAACGGTCCAGTGCCCAATGTCACCAAGACGCCTCTCGTTGCCGGACAATGGCAAAAAGGGCCAGACGGGTTCGATCTGGTGATCACGGCAAACAGAAATGCGCCGTTCGTTCCCAAAACGGGCACGCTGAAGCTACTGTCGTAAGTCACCTTTGGTGCACGGCTTGTCACCGTGCACCGCTCTACTACCAGAGAGAACTTCATGGCGCCTGTCGTTGAATTGAGAGACCTGTCCAAATCATACGGAGCAATCACGGTTGCTGACGGTCTTTCCTTTGAGCTTGGCTCAGGAGAAGCACTTGGTGTGATCGGCCCCAATGGTGCTGGCAAGACCTCCATGTTCAACCTCATCACCGGATCCATTCAGCCGGACCGGGGTTCTGTGCTTTTCAATGGCAAGGACATCACGCGGCTTTCTGCTGCCAAACGATGCCGCTTGGGCGTTGCCCGTTCGTTTCAGGTCCCGCAGCCCTTTACCGGAATGACCGTGTTTGAAAATGTTCTTGTCGCAGCAACCCATGGTGCGGGAATGCCCAGTGCTCAAGCCAATCAATACTGCCTTGATATGCTTGAGCTCACCGGGCTGATCGGCAAGGCCAACGACACCGCCGGTAAACTCACTCTTCTGGGACGCAAGCGTCTTGAGTTGGCGCGCGCGCTTTGCGCTAAGCCTCAGATTCTTCTTCTGGATGAAATCGCTGGCGGACTGACTGAAAAAGAATGTCACGAGTTGGTTGAAACGATCAACACGATCCGGACCACCGGAATATCAATCATCTGGATCGAACATATTGTCCATGCGCTTTTGTCCGTGGTGGATCGGCTGATCGTTATCGATTTCGGCCGCAAGATCGCAGATGGCAATCCGAAGAAAACCATGGCGAGTAAGGCGGTGCAGGAGATTTACATGGGAGTGGATGCAGATGCCTGATCCCCTCCTTTCCACAAAAGGACTTGACGCACATTATGGTGATTTTCAGGCTCTCTTCGGTGTGGACATCAACGTTCATCCTGGCGAAGTGATTGCAATCATTGGCTCGAATGGCGCGGGTAAAACCACCTTGATGCGTTCCATAACCGGTCTGCTTTCTAACGCACCGGATATGGTCACCTATCGCGGCGACGCCGTTGGTGGTCTGCGTGCGGATCTGATTGCCAGAAAAGGCATCGCCATGGTGCCGGAAGGCCGCCAGCTTTTTCAGTCTCTTTCGGTTGAGGAAAATCTGGTCATCGGCGGACAGATGGGCCGAAAAGGGTCCTGGGATCTTCAAAAGATTTTTGAGCTGTTTCCTATCCTGAAGGAGCGTCGCTCGGTGCCAGCAACCGCGCTCTCCGGAGGGCAGCAGCAAATGGTGGCTATGGGGCGGGCACTCATGTCCAACCCGGATCTGATCTTGTTCGATGAAATCAGCCTTGGGCTTGCCCCCATCATCATCAAGTCAATTTACGACGCACTTCCAGACATCATCGGTGACGGCATGAGTGCAATCATCGTCGAACAGGATATCGCCAAGGCGCTGAGTGTCGCCAGGCGTGTTTACTGCATGCAGGAAGGCCGGATTTCGCTCGAGGGCCGCTCAAACGAGCTGAGCCGTGAGCAAATCAGCGCAGCCTATTTCGGAGTCTGACATGGATTGGATCAACGCAATCGTTCAAGGTGTCCTTCTGGGCGGTCTCTATGCGCTCTTTGCTGCCGGACTGTCGCTGATTTTTGGCGTCATGCGTCTCGTCAACATCGCCCATGGCGATTTCATCGTGCTGGCGGCGTTTCTCGGGCTATCCCTCACCACGGCGCTCGGCGTAAACCCACTGACGGTGCTCTTGTTTGTCGTCCCGATCATGGCCGGCATAGGCTATGTTCTCCAGCGTGGCGTCCTCAACCAGACGCTTGGCGATGACATTCTGCCCCCACTTCTGGTCACTTTCGGATTGTCAATCATCATCCAGAACGGCCTGCTGGAGATCTACAGCGCAGACCCCCAGAAAATGAACGCCGGTGCTCTGGAAACCGCAAGCGTCGCAGTTCCTGGCGGATTGCATATTGGCGTACTGCCGCTCCTGATGTTTGTGGTCGCGGTCGCGGTCATCGCAGGGCTGCAATGGATCTTCTATCGCTCTGCCCTGGGCCGCGCCTTCCGGGCTGTTTCCGACAAACAGGACATTGCCCAGCTCATCGGACTCAACAAGGCCCATGTCTTCGGTCTTGCCATGGCGCTTTCCCTCGCTGTCGTCGGCATTGCCGGTGTCTTCCTCGGCATCCGAACCAGTTTTGATCCTTCGATAGGCCCCGGACGCCTGATTTTCGGTTTTGAAGCGGTGATCATTGGTGGCCTCGGCAACCTCTGGGGCACGCTGATCGGCGGCATCATACTCGGCGTCAGCCAGAATATCGGCGCCCAGATCAATCCCGGCTGGCAACTTCTTGCTGGTCACATTGCATTTCTGATCGTGCTTGCGGTGAAGCCGCGCGGTCTGTTTCCACGGATCGACTGATGTCTTCTTCGCGTTACACGATTTCCAGATCATCTCCGGCAAGCCGGATCGCAGCGACCATCGGGGTTATTCTCCTTATAGCCCTGGTCGCAGCACCCTGGTGGGCTGGCCGGGCGGACATGCGCCTCTTGAGCGAGATCTTTCTCTATCTTTCGCTTGCCTGTCTCTGGAACCTGCTCGCCGGTTATGCTGGCCTGGTTTCTGTCGGTCAGCAGGCCTTTGTCGGCTTCGGCGGCTACATGCTGTTCGCACTGGCCATGTTTGCCGGGATATCACCACTTGCTGCTATTCCCCTTGCCGGCCTCCTCGGCGCTCTGATCGCGGTGCCTGTGGCCTTCCTCATCTTCCGCCTGCGGGGAGCTTACTTCGCAATCGGAACCTGGGTGATTGCCGAAGTCTTCCGCCTGAGTTTCGCGCAAGTTTCGTCTCTTGGCGGTGGCTCCGGAACGAGTATCCCAGTCGGCATCGTCCGCTCCATGGCGTCCAGCCGATCAATGCGGGAGGCAACCACCTATTGGCTGGCATTGGGAATGGCAGTCCTGGTGCTTGTAGTCATTTACCTGCTGCTGCGGTCCCGCAACGGACTTGCACTGACCGCTATCCGTGACAGCGAACTGGCGTCCAGCAGTTATGGCATTGATATCTGGCGGCACAAATTCGTCGTTTACGTTGTCACTGCAGGACTTACAGCATCCACTGGCGCCCTCATCTTTCTTCAAAAGCTCCGCATTTCACCAGACGCTGCCTTCAACGTGAACGACTGGACCGCTTTCGTCATTTTCATCGTTGTCATTGGTGGCATCGGCACCCTCGAAGGACCGATCATCGGTGTGATCGTTTTCTTTCTTTTGCGGGAAACCTTGGCAGACCTCGGGACAACCTATCTGCTGATCCTCGGTCTTGTGGCGATTGTCGTCATGCTGAAAGCACCAAAGGGCATCTGGGGCCTCATCAAGGCCAGGTACGGCATTGAACTTTTCCCGCTGTCGCGGCGGGTCGTCGACCAGAAATCAGAAAACTAGGAGGCGGTTTTGGCCCGCAATCGGAAAAAGACAATCATCACCTGTGCCATCACAGGCGCGATCCACACGCCAACCATGTCCGATGCGCTGCCCTTCACGGCTGAAGACATTGCGGATCAGGCTATCGAGGCCGCCAATGCTGGTGCTTCCATCCTGCATCTACATGCCCGCAACCCGGAAAATGGTGCCGTCTCGATTTCGCCGGATCATTTCAAGGCGTTTCTGCCGGTAGTCAAACAGGCAACGGATGCCGTTATCAATATTTCCACTGGCGGCAGTCTGGTCAACACGATGGAAGAACGGATCGCTCCGGCCAAAGCAGCCTCCCCTGAAATGTGTTCCTTGAACATGGGATCGATGAATTTCTCCTTCCATCCCATCGCGGACAAGATCAAGGACTTCAAATACGACTGGGAAGAAGACTATATACGGAATTCTGAAGGCTACATTTTCCGCAACACTTTTGCCGACATCCGCTACGTCGCCAACGACTTGGGCGGCGCCCACGGCGTAAAGTTCGAACACGAATGTTATGACGTCGGCCATCTCTACAATCTGAAGTTCTGCATGGACGCCGGCCTGTTCAAGGCGCCTGTTTTCATCCAGTTCATCTTCGGCATTCTGGGCGGCATCGGGCCGGACATCGACAACCTGATCTTCATGAAACGCACAGCGGACCGGCTCTTCGGTGACGATTATCAATGGTCGGTTCTTGGTGCAGGCGGGGCCCAGATGCCTTTCGCGACCACCGCCAGCCAGATGGGTGGCAATGTGCGTGTCGGCCTCGAAGACAGCCTGATGATCGCGCGCGGCAAGCTCGCAAAGTCAAACGCCGAGCAGGTCACCAAGATCAGGCGCATCGTCGAAGATCTCGGCTGCGAAGTAGCCACACCCGATGAGGCCCGCGAGATGCTCGACCTGAAAGGCGGCGACAGAACTGCGTTTTGACGCGGAAGGATCGCCTCATCAACTAATTAGAGGAAATTCTGACGGTCAGCGTTCTGACGGATCAACTGCTCTGATTGCCTCAACAAAACTGTCGATGTCTGGCCTGCTGAATTTCGAATACCTTCGCTTTTCGCTAGCGGGATTGTGTTCCAATCCAAGTTTCAATTCGGCACGGTAGGCCCGTTTGGGACGGATCGGCCTGGCTGTAAATCCACCTCCACACGTCGGGCAAACATTGTGCAGGATGGTTTCAACGCACTCTGCGCAATAAGTGCATTCATAGCTGCAAATACATGCGTCTTTTGACGCTGGTGGCAGATCACAATCACAAAGTTCGCAGTTTGGTCTGAGTTCAAGCATCTCGTATCTCCTGTTCCCCCATTTGATATTTCAATCCTGACTTGGCATAAATGCCTTTATGCCCTCAGATTCTGCCAAAACCTCGAAACTTGGAATTGACCACCATATCGTCTTGGTCGTTTTTCAGGGAACCAAACTTCTGGATGTCGCAGGACCTCTTCAGGTTTTTCAAGACGCCAGAGATACGCAAGGCAATCACGCTTATCGAATAACACTGGCTTCCGTGACCGGTGGGAGCATTGAAACTGACACATGCATCAGTCTCGATACTGTTTCGTTGAGCTCGCTCCTGGGCGAGCCAATTCAGACTGTTTTGGTTTCCGGTGGTGCTGTTGCACTGGAGTTTGCAGAGAACGAACCACTTCAGCAGGGGCTTCGTAGTCTGGCAGAGAGCGCCGAACGCATCAGCTCAATCTGTACTGGTGCCTTTATTCTTGCAGCTGGCGGATATTTGTCAGGTCGCAAGGCAACGACACACTGGATGCACTGCCATGCCTTGAGCCAAAAAGAGAAAACCACTCAGGTCAACCCCGACGCAATTTTCGTCGTGGACGGAAACCTCTGGACGTCGGCGGGCGTCTCATCAGGCATCGATATGGCACTGGCGATGGTGGAAAAGGACCTGGGGCGACCAGAGGCACTTCGCCTTGCACGCGTTCTTGTTCTCTACCTGAAACGCCCGGGAGGTCAAACCCAGTTCAGCACTCACTTGCAAAGGCAGTTGACACTGGCCGATGACGATCTCGACCGGCTTCTTGCATGGATTGATGAAAATCTGGCGCTCACACTGAGTGTTGAGCAATTGGCAGAACGCGCCCATATGAGCGGCCGGAACTTTTCCAGGGTATTCACGAATAAAACCGGTATTACGCCAGCAGCTTATGTCGAACAACGCCGGGTGGAAGACGCCTGCAGACTTCTCGAAGATGAAGACATGCCTCTTAAGACGATTTGCTCCCTCGTCGGGTTCCGCAGCGAAGAAACGCTCAGACGGGTTTTCCAAAAGTCCAAGGGCGTTCCTCCATCCTCTTATGCAGCCCGTTTTGGCAGATCGAAGGAGTGAAACACCGCTCCGAGAACCCTTTTAGCATTCAACGAAAGACGGCTTCCCACTTCAAGATGCCAGTGACTGGCGCGCCCGTGACAACCGGCTTTTTACTGTGCCGACGGCAACGCCCGTCTGTCTGGCAACCTGATCGTGAGAAAGATCTGAAAAAATGCAAAGCCAAAGAACATTGCGTTCTTCAGGACGCAGACCTTCAATGCTTCTTGCGACGTCAGCCAGCTCGACATGCGTTTCCTGCGCCGGCGCATAATGGGTTTCCTGGTACCATTCCTCAATTGGCACATGGTAGCCGCGGCGCTCCGTCTTTCTGCATTCGTCCAGGTAAGCGTTTCGAGCAATCGTAAACAACCACCGACGTAATTCGGTTCCACTCGTGTATTGCCTCCTGTTTCGAAGCGCTCGTTCGAGTGCGGTTTGCATCAGATCATCGCCGGTCTCATTGGAACCTGAAATGGATCTGGCATAGCGGCGCAGATGTGGAATTTCGGACTTAAGGTCTTGTGTGAAACTTTCTTCGTCGCGGGTCATTTGGCCCTCCCTTGCAGCAAAAGCGGTGTTCTGCATGTAAGTCCGGAGAACTGGAAATTTTATAGACCTCAAAGCAAATTCATCTGGAGTTGAACGACTTATTACAACAAACACGTGGATACTACTTATTTTGACGAAACCGTTACTTGAAGTGATTTAGAAAATCACAATATCAGCAACAACACGATTGACGGATAAATCAGATGAAAACGTTAAATGCGTTCAGCACTGACATTACCGCTATTCATGAATTCGAATAATACTTCTGAAATAAATAATCAGAACAGATCAACACGAATAATACTATAAAATATAAAAATTGAATAATTTCGATTTTTATAATAATAACGATTGCAAAATAGGTATATATATTCAGATATATTGAGTTTTTCTGAAAAAATTCGGAACCAATCTCAAGCCAATACGTTTTTATGTTGTCAGAACGATGCAAATCAAAACCAAAGCATCAAATTGGACAACAGTAAAAACATACGGAGCTTGAACATGACTACGAACAAGAAACTCTTGTCTTCCCTAATAGCAGCTGTTTTCGTGTCTGGTGCCTTTGTTGGCAACGCCTTTGCGCTGGATCCTGATGATTCAGTAGGAGATCTGACAGGTGACAAACCCCTGTCTATTCGCCAGATGAAAATCGCCAATGAAAAGGCTCTCCGTGCGGCGCGCAACGGTCGTCTTTTGACCCTGAAACCGCAGAGTGAAGCCTCCAGGGCGGCATATGCAGATTTTCCGGATCAATCAGTTGGCGATCTGAATGGCAACAATCCTGTACCTGTCCGCCAGCAGGTCAGAGACAATTCAATTGCAGACCGACAAGATCTGCTGATCCTGCAATTCCAGGGCGACTGGAACGGAACTGCCAAGAAGGGATTCCCACATCAGTAAGACGCACTTCGAGAAGTGCTTGCCAAAAGAAAGGGCCGTGCATTCAGCACGGCCTTTCTTTTAAAGTCTCAGTTTCACCTGACTATTTCTGGTCTAACCACACATCCGGATTGATCATGTGAACTGGCTGCCCCGCGGAGTAAGCATTCACCTGATCAAAAATGTCGGAAAATTGCAGGTCGAATTCGTCTTCAGTGACATAGCCAATATGTGGCGTCGGCAGCACATTGGGGTGCGACAACAACGGATTATCCGCTTCTGTCAGGGGTTCTTCATCGAAAACGTCGACCGCCGCAAATATTCGGCCCCTTTGGATCTCGGCCTCCAGCACACCCGGATCCAGGAGACCTGATCTGGACGTGTTGACCAAAAGAGACCTGGGTTTCATAGCTGCCAGATCCGCAGCCGTAATGATCCCGCGCGTATCAGGTTTCAACCGTACATGCAGGCTGACAATATCGGAGTTTGCAAAAAATGCTTCCCGGCTATTTGCAACCTTTGCGCCGTCGTTCGCAGCTCTTTGACGCCCCGCCTCGGACGCCCACCACTGTACTTGCATTCCAATCGCTTCGGCGTAAGTCGCAACTGCCTTGGCAATACGGCCATAGCCGTAGAGACCAAGGGTACGCCCTCGCAATGTCCGACCAACGCCCATTTGCCAATCGCCATGTCTGATCGAGCTGACCTGCTGCGGGATTTGCCGAAAGCTCGCCAGCATCAGCGCCAGGGTCAACTCGGCTGCAGCATAGGACGGGGTATCCGAATGCATGTTGGAGCATAGAAGCACGTTGTTTTTGGTGCACGCTTCCACGTCGATATGCGGGTAGACGCTTCGCTGTGAGATCAACTTGAGATTGGGCAGTTTCTCGATCAGCTCAGCTGTGATCTTCGTGCGCTCCCGAAACAGCACAAGCACTTCGGCTTCTGCCAGGCGCGCGGCAAGCTGGTTCACGTCCGCGACGTGGTCTGTCCAGACCGTGACGTCGTGATCATTCAATTTCGAAAAACATGGTAATCCACCAAGCGTATCGAACCAGTCGTCAAGAATATGAACTTTCATCGGCTTTCGACACCGCTCCCTTCCGAGAGTTTCCGGGGCGTCGGAACGAACACGTCCCGGCGTAGCGCCTCCAGGGCATTCGAAACCTGGGATCGTTTAGAAAGCAAATGATTGTATTGCATATCACACCCAGACACCGGCGTTGGATACTCCCGAATCTCAGTGGTGATGAGGCGCTTGGCCGTTTCAAGCGACAATACCGCACCATTTAACGCGTCTTCTAATCGCACAGACATTCTCATCGACCTCGCTCGGCATTTCGTCGTCAAATTACCAAACTAGGGTCTGGGCCCTAGTTCCGAGTCCAGATATCACCCGGTACAAAAACCTCGCCCGTTGCAAGCTTGCGCGCTGTGCGCAGCAGCCCGGCTGACCTTACGGAAAACTTCCCGTCACTGGTCTCATAATCTATCACGACTTCCATTTTCCCCATTGGATGCTCCAACTGGATCGTCGCCGGGGATGCACTTGGACCGCTCAGCAAGCCCTCGCCAATCGTCCCGGGCGCAAGCAGACATGAAGCAAGACACTGGGATCCTGTGACGGCAAGCGTCGGATGGCACTTCCAGGGCATGAAATACCGTACGCACGCGGACCCTCCGTCTTGCGCGGGAGCGAGCAGACCGAATTTCGGTGTCACGGACTTGCGGACATCGCCCAGCCCCATACGCTCCCCGGCAATCAAACGGATAGCTTCCATACACTCAAGGAGATCGTTGTTCGCGTCCAACTCGGCAGCGGTTTCATATCCGCTCACTCCAAAATCGGCAGCACGGCCGATCACCATGGGCATCGCCACATCCATGCAAGTGACGGAGATCCCATTGATCTCTTCCTGGACGCTGCCGGTCGGGAACAGTGCGCCGGTCAGACTTCCCTCAACCTTCATGAACTGCAATTGGATTGGAGCAGCCGTACCCGGCACGCCGTCGATTGCGGCGTCGCCATCATATTGAACGGACCCACCTGGTGTTTGCACAACCTCTGAAACCAGCGTGCCGGTATTCACCGCCCTGATCCTGACTTCAGTCACATCGCCGGTTGGCTCCACGAGCCCCATTTCAAGAGCAGCAGGACCGACACCAACAAGGATATTTCCGCAGGATGGTTTGAAGTCAACGAGCTGTTCTTCCACCCCCACCTGCGCAAAGAAATAATCGACATCCGCCCACGCGTCATCGGACTTCGAGAGCATGGCAACTTTGGTTGTGACGGCGGTTCCGCCGCCTATTCCATCAATGTTCATCGGGTGTCCGGAGCCCACCATGGACACCAGGACCCTGGAAAGATCATTGAGATCTTCGGGCAAATCCTTGCGTCTCAGGTAAGGCCCTCTTGAGGACCCGCCGCGCATGAAAATGAATGGGGTCGAGGTCTGGATCATCTGGACACCTCCGGAATGAGCTTGGTCAGGATATCGTCTGGACAAAAGAGCGTTTGCGTCATTGCCGTGTCCTCAAGTCAGTGGCCAGGGAAGCTTGACGAAGCTCTGCAATAGTCCTGGTGGAAAATCGCGATTGAGCACCCAGGCCATGGCACACATGAAGGCGATACCGCTGGCGCCATAAAGCAGGGCGTATGGCCAGTTACGTCCTGCCCGGAAGTGGATGAACGCGACCAGGAAAACAGCGAGCGCCAGTATGAAGCCGACGAGGGAAGTCAGGATCAAAAGCGCTGCGAACCATGCCAGCGTTTCCCAGAGGCCGTGTTGATTGCCCTCGGAATTCCCCGCCTCGCTGTCACAGAAAAGCGGGTCCATTTCAGACCTGAAGCGCATCTGAATGAGCAGCACCAGACAGCCCACAATCGAAACAAATCCGACGAATTGCGGGAAGACACGGTCGGCGGCAGCAAAATCTGGAATAAGCGTTGCGTTGGTAAAGGCAAACACCAGATAGCCGAAGATTGCAGCCAGGAAGATCAGCGGAGCGCGTTTGGTTCCAAACTGCACATCGCCTTCTGCACGAATATTCTTCGACTGGCGCAGACCGACGACCACGGAAATCACCGTGATGATAATGAGCACAATCACGATCGGCGAGAAGACGTATTCCAGCCCTTCCTCAAATCCCTTGCGAAACCGGGATCTAGCGATCTGAACTGCCTGATTGGTATAAGTCTCGGCCGGATTGGAAAGTACGAAACCAATCAGGAATGCGGGCCGTGACCAGTCGAACCGGCGCATCAGAATTCCAAGAAGACCAATGCCAAACAGGGCAACTAGGTCCATGAGATTCTGGCCGGACTGAAACGCGGCAAAGGAAATGATCATGAACAGGAATGGCGCGAGTAACGCGAACGGAATTGTCGTCAGACGAGCGATCCCGCTGGAACCCAGAATGCAGATTAGCGTGCCAGCGACATTGGCAAGCGCGAGCAGCCAGACAATCGCGTAGGTCACGTCGAGATTGTTTTTCAGCATCGACGGACCGACTTCGATCTGCCCCGAACCAAGCAGGGCAACCGCCCCGATAAAGACCGCCATCGACCCGGAGCCGGGAATGCCGAACAACAGGGTCGGCACAAGTCCGCCGCCTTCCTTGGCATTGTTGGAGCTTTCCGGACCGATGATGCCGCGCACATCCCCGCTGCCGAATTTGGATTTGTCCTTGGAAGTTTGCACAGTGTGGCCGTAGGCGATCCAGTCGACGACCGATCCGCCCAACCCCGGAATGACGCCGACTGTGACGCCAATCAGGGAGCAGCGCACGCTTAGCCAGATATTGGCAAACCAGTCACGCACGCCGTGCAGCCACCCACCACCAAGCATGGATCCTTCGGATATCGCCCGGTCCTGCCGCAACAGCGAGACAATTTCCGGAATCGCAAATATGCCGAGCCCGACGATAACAAGTTTCAGGCCGTCGGTGAGATATGGCATGTCATAGGTCGCCATGCGGAGCGCGCCCGCACTGTCACCTTCACCGATAGTGCCAACCATCAGGCCGAGACCAGCTGCCACGATACCCTTGATGGGCACCTGCCCTGCAAGGATGCCGACCATGGAAAGGCCGAACAGTGTGATCATCAGCAGTTCCGGCGTACGGAACTCCAGAACGATGGGGCGAGCGACAAGAATGAACAGCGTCAAAAACGCCGCGCCAACAAGTCCCCCAAAAAGAGATGAGGCGAAGGCAGCGGAGAGCGCGCGTGCCGCCTCGCCTTTTTTTGCCATCGGAAAGCCGTCCAGAACTGTCGCCTGCGAGGCAGACGATCCGGGTATTCCCATCAGGACAGAGGCAAAGGTATCCGAAGTTGGAACGACGGCGACCATGCCGATCATCAACGCAAGACCGAGCACCGGGTCCATGCCGAACATGAAAGGCAACAGAAGCGAGAGACCTGCAATACCTCCAAGACCTGGAAAAACGCCGATACAAAGGCCCATCACAACGCCGAGCAGCAGATACCCGAGCACGGCGGGTTGAAAAATCATCTCTGACGCCTGGGCGAGCGCCGGCAAAGCGGTACCGAGGATATCCACTGGATCGTCTCTTAATTTGATTGTTGAAATTACCCGCCCGGCAGAAACCGGGCGGGTCGATGGGGCGTTGTCGTTACTTCAGAGAAACGCCGTAGCGCTCCTGCAGCCAGTCAACGACAAAGGCCTTTGCACTATCAGGCACTTCAGTTGCGTTCTTCAAAGCACCTGCTGCTTTAGCGCCAGTCATCTGAGGATAAACACCAAGGCGTCCCGCGGAAATTTCAGGGAAATCACTACGTGCCTTGACCTTCTCAAACGCCTGCGAATAAGCTAAAATTGCTTCCTGAGACGCGCCGTTTGGCAGGAACACCATCTTCTGCGCCGGGAACCCGGAGATGAAGAAGGCTTTCCACGCATCCCATTTCTCGCCGCTTGTTTCACAGCCATCTGTCGCTTCGCAGACTTCCTTGAAAGTCGGCATATCCGGGAAGGTTGGATCGCGAACGATCTCTCCATTAGGGTTAAGCGCACCCCAGCTCATCATCGGTACAGCGCTGCCTTCTTCCACCAAAGGCGTGACACCTTTCAAATAGGATGAGGAGGTCTGATAGTCGATATTGGCTTCGCCGCGCTCAAACATCAAACGGCCGTCACCGCGTCCCTTGATGCCGAAAACAGGTTCAACGTTCAGCCCGAGCATTTCCCAAGCGAGAAGTGGAACCAGGTCGAGGCGCGTCGCCCCTTGAGACCCATAAATGAAATCGACTTCGCGCAAGGCGCTGGCATCATTGCCGTTCATCTTTCCTGCAAGATCTGGCGGCAGATAAGCAACACCGCCCGTGCCCGATGCCAGGACCACGTTCCAGTCCTTGTATTCATAACGGACACGCGGATCACCGAGGAGATAGGGGAACTGGGTTGAACCGGAGGACCCGAAGATCAGTGTGCCCTCGCTGTCAGCGAATTCCTGGTTCTGGAACCAGTTCGCGCCCTTGGTCGATCCCGCACCCGGCATGAACTTGACAACAACCGTTGGACTTCCCGGCAGCGCTTCGCTCAGGAGCGGCGCATAGAAGTTTGCCCATTTGGCAGAACCACCTGTTTCGGAGAAGGGAATAACCCACTCCACAGTCTTGCCGGAAAGGTCGAGACCCTCTGCAAGGGCCTGGGCCGGAGCAAGAGCACCGGCAACACACATAACACTCAGCGCCAACCGGCGCGCAAGTTTCCTCGAAACCATTTTTTCCTCCCAAAGGTGCCGGCAGCTGAAATTGACTACCGCACTGTCAGACCGCTCAATCGCGGCTTGATGCATCCAGAATTCCCTGCGAAGCTTGCACCAAGCTTTCATCGAAAAAGAAAAATTATGCGGATTGCCCTGATCGAAGACAATGTGAGCCTGGCGAAGGGTATAGCCTACCAGTTGAGGGACGCCGGTCATTCGGTGGATGTCCTGCACCATGGTGACGATGCGGATGTCTTCCTCAAACAGGAAGAAGGCGACCTGGTTATTCTTGATATCAACCTGCCGGGCAAGAGCGGAATGGACCTGCTTTCCAGCCTGCGTGACCGCAGTGACCCAAGACCTGTCATCCTGCTTACAGCCCGCTCGGAAACCCAGGACCGGGTACTCGGGCTGGACGCAGGCGCTGACGACTATCTTGTCAAACCCTTTGAAATGGAAGAATTGGCGGCACGCATTCGTGCGCTCAGTCGCAGGAGAGGAACTGCCCCGGTCCAGACGATTGAAGTCGGCCCGCTTAATCTGGACATCGGCACCTTGCAGCTGCAGGAAGACGGCGTGGCACTCGATTTTCCAAGACGCGAGCTTGCCCTACTCGCGGCGCTTGCAAAGGCACATGGACGTACGGTTTCGAAGGCAAGCCTTCTGGATCAACTCTATGGAGCTGGCAGCGAGACCGACGACAAGGTCATCGAAGTCTATGTTTCGCGGCTGCGTAAACGTCTGTCACCTTATGACATTCACATCCAGGTTCACCGGGGTATCGGATATTCACTTGGCAAGGCAGAAGCATGAAGAGGACCTATTCCCTTCGCATTCGCCTGACGCTGATCATCCTAATCCCACTACTATTCGTAGCTGTTGCAACCGGGCTGTGGCAGCTCAACAACGCTCGTCTGACAGCTGGTGACGTTTTTGACCGAAGCCTTCAGATTGCCGCCCTCTCCGTTGCCAATGATGTCGCCCTGTCAGACGGAGACGCGCTGGCAATCAGCACACGGAATATTCTTTCAGATACATCTGGTGGCCGGGTTTATTATCATGTCTACGCTCCGGACGGGGTCATTGTGGCTGGCTACGCCACACCCCCGGCCGGCATCCCGAAAGCAACCCTCAATGATCTCAGTCCGATCTATTTCAACGGCGTATACCTGGGGCGGGAAGTGCGCGGCTATCGCATGCGCACCCGAATGCAAATCGACAGAGTGAGTGGCGTGTTCACGACAACTGTCTGGCAGGATGTGACGATCCGGTCCAACTTCGTCCGGGATCTGATGCTTCGCTCCCTTGTGACCATCTCGTCGATCATCACGTCCCTCGCCCTGATTGTCTGGTTCGGCGTGCGAATTGGACTTCGACCATTGAACGATCTTCAACAGGCCATCGATCTGCGTTCTGGAGAGGACCTGAAACCGATCCGCAGAGCCGTACCAATAGAAGTCGAAGGGATTGTAAGAACGCTCAATCGGCTGCTCGGCCAGGTCACCGACGCCATGGCAACCCAAAGTGAGTTTATTTCAAACGCCGCACACCAGCTCAGGAACCCGATTGCAGGTGTGCTGTCACTTGCTGAAGCGGTTCGTTCTGCCAAGGACGAGGAAGCCGTCCGTGAACGTGCCGATGATCTTGTGAAAGCCGCCAAGGAAACAAGCCAGCTCGCGCAACGGCTGTTGACCTATGAGCGAGCAAAATCAATCAGTCCCGCGTCCACCAAGGAGAATTTTTCAATCAACGAATTGCTTGACGGGTTGATACACGAATCTCAGCAAAGAAACTTGAGCAAGGCTCAAGTCTCTTTTGAGCCCTCGACTGAAGACATCACGGTATCAGGCGACAAAACCATGATCCGGGAAGCAATTTCCAACCTCATCGACAATGCGCTCCGGTATGGTGGTTCAGCGCTCTCTGCGGTCACCGTCAGAACTGAGAGCAACCCAACGACCCTGACGATCATTGTAAAAGATGACGGGCGTGGTCTTGATGATGCCGACATCAAGACAGCACTTCAACGCTTTGGCCAGGTGTCGGAGACCGGTGGTGGCAGCGGTCTCGGACTACCGATAGTGGCGCGGGTGGCGGAGCGGCATCATGGCAACCTCACGCTCGAGGGAAAGCAACCGGGACTGGAAGCGCGTTTCACGCTTCCACTTTGAAGGCAGGGATTTTGACTACCCAGCCGCCTTTCTCTGGGCATCGCGGACCAGCGCCGCCAGCCTGTAGAATCCATGCGCCATCTTTGTGTACGGCGTTAGCAGGAAGAAACTGAGCACCGAGCCAAGATGTATGGCCAACATCGCTGGCATCACTGCTGTGTTGCCGAACGCGTAGAGCAGAAGCCCGCTGAACGCGACAAGGAAGAGAAGTAAAACGAACGCCATCTCTCCTCCCCAGGCTGACGGCGCACCAAGGTTCTTGTCGGCTTTCAGTTTCAAGGTCGCGAGCACCACTGTGCCTGCGACCATCAAAATTCCTCCCGGAATTCCGAGTAACTTGGGCAGCGACCACAGTGAATAGGGCGCAGGCAAATCAAGAAGATAGTGCATCAACGTGCCGACCGAAGTTGAAGCAAAGCACAGGAGAAAACCGTACATGACGGCCTGATGCGACAATCGACGTGTGTGGCTGAAGCGATCCTCGTCCTCAAAATTGCAGCCGTCTCCATGGCCGCCAGCGAGGTTCTTCATTTTTGCCGCTGAACTGAACGCATCAACGACGTTCGTAACGGTTACCCTCGCGCCATCAGTTGCCTGCCAATACCGGCGCAGACTGACTGCAATACTCAACAGGGGAAAGAGGAAAGCAGGCAGGAATATCGCGACCATCGCCGAGTGCGGCAACACCGCATAAAAACCTTCGCCGCCGCTGGAGCCAAGCGCACGAAACGCCAGGAAGTGAACGGCAAATCCAAGAATTGTCGCGAGCGCAATCATGACACCGCTTTTCTGAAACCAGCGAGCCAGAGGCGCGGGCCACGCAAAGCTCTCCCAACTGTCCTGACGCACCTCCGCCAGTGCTTTTGGCAAGTTCAGGTCGAACTCGTGGGGCGCCGTGTACTGACAGGCATAATAGCACCCCCGGCAGTTGTGGCAGAGATTGGCAAGCTGGGTCAGGTTGGCGTCGGTGAAAAATCGCTCCTCATGCAGAGCCGGGAACACCGAACAATACCCCTCGCAATAGCGGCAGGCATTGCAAATCTCGGACTGGCGGCGGGCTTCCTGTAATAGATCAGTTTGCATAAGCTGCGGCCTCCCGTCCTGCAATACGTCCAAAAACGGTTCCGATCGTCATGCCGAAACCAGCGAGATAACCCTGTCCCAGGATTGAACCGGCCATGGTCTCTCCGGCGGCCCAAAGGTTCTGGATCAAGCCATCTGTCGTGCTGCATTGGGCGTTTTCATCAACCTGCAGGCCCAGATAAGTGAAGGTCACCCCGGTTCTGAGGCTGTAACCATAAAACGGTGGTTCGGTGATGGGACGGGCCCAGTTTGTCTTTGGCGGCGTCAGACCTGATGTCGCAACACCATCCAGTTCTGTTGGATGAAACCTGGAAGTATCGCTGCAGGCAGCATTGAAGGCGTCGACCGTGCCGCGCAGTTTCTCAGACGGTAACCCCATCCTAGTCGCCAGTTCTTCCAGGGTGTCCGCCTTGATCGGCGGAAAAACTGACGGCATGAACAGGTTCAGGGATTTGGCATCAATGATCACATAGCCGACTTGGTCTGGCTGGTTGGCAACCAGCCGCCCCCAGATCGCATAGCGTTTCGGCCAGACATCTTCGCCCTCGTCATAGAACCGTTCTGCATTCTTGTTGACGACGATCGAAAACGGTACGCAGTCCAGGCGGGTCACGATGCCACCGTCAAACTTTGGCGCTCTGCCGTCGATCGCAACCGCGTGGCACTGGGTCGGGTCTCCGACAGACTGCACTTGCTGCTCTAGAAGGTCGGCCAATACAACGCCCCGATTATAGGGCGTCCCGCGGATCAGGAAATTCTGTGCAGGTGGTCCCCAGGCACGGGTCAGCCAGTCGACATCCGCCTGAAACCCGCCCGACGCCACGATGACAGCCTTGGGCGTAATGCGCTCCGTCTTGCCATTTTTCGTGTAATCGATGTGGACAATCCGATCACCGTCGAGCTCAAGATGTGTGACATTGGCCTCGTAGTGCGCTTTCACTCCCAACTTCTCAGCAGTTCGGTAGTAGGCATTTACCAGCGATTTTCCGCCCCCCATGAAAAACGCATTCGTACGCGCCAGTGAAAGCGTGCCTGAGAGCGACGGCTGAAATCGCACCCCATGCTCCTGCATCCAGGGCAGACATTCATCAGAGGTGCGGATGGCAAGTCGGGCTAGCTTTTCGTCGGTTTTGCCGTCTGTGACCTTCAACAGATCCTCGAAATATTCTTCTTCACTGTAATCATCTACCAGTGGACCAAGCGGACCGGAATGCATGCAGCGGAAGTTGCGGGTGTGCCGGGAATTTCCACCGCGATAGGCTTTCGGTGCGGTTTCCAGAATGACAACCTTCGCGCCCTGTTTCGCTGCTGTAATGGCGGCACACAATGCGGCGTTTCCGCCGCCAATGACGGCGATGTCATAGTGGGTGGTCATGGTCAGATTTCCTCTCCGGAATTTTCTATCATCCCGCCCATTGATTTGACTATTGACGCTTTTTCTCCAATTATTGCGCTATGCGCATTAATTTTGATTTCAACGATCTGGACGCATTTCTGGCGGTGATGGAAACCAACTCCTTTCACCACGCAGCCGAACGTCTGAACCTTTCCCAATCAGCGATAACCCGGCGGATTCAGAAGCTGGAAGAGGTATTGGGATCAACCCTGTTTGAACGCACAACCCGCGCGGTCAAGCCGACGCTGGCCGCCAAAAGACTTCAGGCCAGAGCCGAAGCGATGCTTGAAGGCGCTCAAGAAACAACCCTGGCAATGCGCGATGAAAGCGTGGTGTTTGCACATCAACGCAGTACGGTCGTGACGTTGGCGATGATCCCGACCGTGGTCGCATCCCTTCTGCCTCCCGCACTCCAGAACTTCCGAAGTGCAGGCTTCAATGCCCGTATCCGTCTATTGGATTTTGCCGCCAATGAAGTTGCCGAGGCCGTGTCTCAGGGAGAAGCGGACTTCGGCGTGTGTTCCATTGAGTCTCTGGAACCAAACACGCTTTTCGAACCCCTGTTTGACGATCAGATCGTTGCGGCCCTTCCCCGTCATCATGCCCTTGCGCGTTCTGATGAACTCAGCTGGAGCGACTTGCAATCCGTTGAGCTTATTCTCCCCGCCCGTGGCACGGGCAATCGACTTCTCATCGACGAAGCCATGGCCCGTAGCCGAACAACGGCCCACTGGACTTACGAAGTGAACCGCTCAACAACAGCGATGGAACTCGTCAATCGCGGCACGGCGGTCGCATTGCTGCCTCGCTCCGCAATGAACTCCACACATAGCGGCGGGCTCATCTTCAAAAGCTTCACCAATCCGACAGTCTCACGCCCTATTGGTTTGCTCACCCGAAACGGAATTGCAGAAACACCTGCGGTGAAGGCGCTAAAAGATGCTGTGCGGCGGTCTTCTGCCAACATTGCTTCGTTCATACACGCAGCGAATTGAGTACTTGTTGTTTGGGTACGAACAATGTTTGAGCTTACTCGTGCTGACAAAGCTCGCCATAAGCGCCAACTGGTGGTAGCAGCATAGTGAACGAACAACACATTGGAATACAGGTGCATAGCTGAATGCAATGGCTACTCCAGGAATTCGAAGACACGCAAAAGCTGGCCGAAGCACTTGACCGGCTCGAAATTCCTTACACTTGGCACAAGGTCGTTCCGTTTGTTGGAGACCTTGTTCCCACTCCAGTCGTTGTTGATCCAAATTCAGTCGTCATGTTCGGCTCGTACACGCTTTGGAGATACGCCAAGGCGAACTCATACAAGCCTGGCGTTTTCAAACTGAATCCCTTTGTCCAGGAACAAGCTTGGCACCCTTACCTCCTTAATGGAGCAGACGCGCTATTTCTAACCCTCCGGGATTTACCAAAACATTTGGACGACGATGGCAGGGAGTGGTTCTTGCGCCCCGTGGATGACAGCAAGGAAGAACCCGGAAACGTCAAATCTACGGACGAGATTCTCGGTATGGCGGATCGGGTTCTTAGGCTTGACGAGAACGAAATACCAAATGGTTCACTTCGGCACGACACACTCCTGATGCTGACCAAACCCGTTCGCATCCTTCGCGAATGGCGTGTTTGGGTGGTTGAAGGGCACGTCGTTACTTACTCGCTTTACAAGGAAGGCGCCCGTGTTGTTTACCGCCATGAAATTGATGACGACGCACACGTGTTCGCTCAACATATGGTCGATCTCAGTCCCGACTACGCACAAGCCTATGTGATCGATGTCTGCCGCACTGAAGAAGGGTTGAAACTCCTTGAAACGAACTGCCTCAACGCAGCCGGGTTTTATGCTGCCGACCTCCTGAAACTCGCTGCCGCGATTGAAGACCTAGGATAAAGTTGAGCATTAATCGTCGCGAGCATATGATGAAAAAGAAACTTTCCGTCTCTCATCAAAGTACGCGATGTCGAAAATACATTTTGACTGTTTCCTTCTTCACCGCAGCAACAAACTCAATTGCCCATTTCCGCATGCTCGGCGATCAGGTCGACGCCCATTTGCTGGAACAAGTCCAAGTAGTCCAGTAGCACCCAGTTTTCCATAATCTTTCGGTCCGCGCAGCGGTAGAAGTCCATGACACGAAGGGTCAGGGGCTTGTTGGTCGCGGCAACACCCAGATAGTCGCCCTGGTGTGTCATGGTCATGGAAGGCCAGCCACTGACAGCAGCAAAATTGCCATCACCTACACGGCAATAGTGATTGCCGCCAACGCGGTCGGGGAAAGCCGTCAGGAAAGAAGCGCGATGGTCTTTTTCAAATCCGCTCCAGCGGTAATTTGAACCGATGCCGCCCGGTCCATACCAGAGCATGTCGTCGTGCCAGTAGCCCTCATCGCCGGTCTGTCCTTTTGACGTGAAGTTTTCAGGGTCAAAGGCCTTCAGATCGGCAAGCATGGCTTCACAAAGATCGAGCGTCTTTTCGCCGTCAGCTTGACCCTCTGGCAGGACGCCGTCGTGTGTTGCAGGCCCCGGAAACAGCATTTCAGTACCCAGCATTTTTGGCAGCGGGAACCGGCCTGACTGACGCATCAGATCAAGTAGATCGACAATGATCTTTGCTTCCGAGATCCGTCCATCGGGTTCGACCCGGTAAAATTCCCCTGCCCTTAAAAATGCCAGTTGGCCTGATGGTTGAACGCCAAACAGAGGCGCGTCAAAGTTGCCGACGTAATGACAGACGCTCGACACCCAATGGCCACCCGGCGACCGTCTGTTTGGACCACCAATAAAAATCTCGTCACGCCGCTGCACATTTGAAAGCGCGTTTTTCAACGGCCCATAAAAGCCTTCCAGAATGCCTTCCCTTCCCTCTAGCCGGTTCACCGGATACGCAACGTCAAACACTACGTTTTCCGTCAAGTTACTTGAAACAATTGCTTTTGCCTCGTCGGATGAAACATTCAAAATCGTATTCAGAAAGCGATGCGGAGCGAGCCGGAAGTCGGGCATTTGGTGACCTGTTGATCTGGTTGGAGTGAAAGCACATTAACATTTTTGCATTCGTATGCAAAAAATCATTGCCAAAGAAAGATAAGTGTGTCTACCTATTTTGCATAGGAATGCAAGAACTACATCAGCGATCGGTTCTGGGAGGGATAGCGTGGCTGAAATTCAGCTGAAAAACGTATCGAAACGTTGGGGTGGATTTGTTGGCGTTGACGATTTCAACCTGACGATTGCCGACCGCGAATTTCTTGTTCTGCTTGGACCGTCCGGCTGTGGCAAGACCACGACAATGCGGATGGTCGCAGGCCTGGAGGACCCGAGCGACGGCGAAATCCTGGTCGATGGCAAAGTGATCAACGATCTTGAGCCAAAAGATCGCGATGTCGCCATGGTGTTTCAGTCGTACGCCCTCTATCCGAACATGAATGTCTATGAAAACATTCGTTTTCCATTGAAAGTCAGAGGTGTGGATTCGTCTACGCACGATGCGAAAGTTCGACGTGCATCAGGCATGGTTGAACTTGACGAATTTTTGCACCGCAAGCCCGCTGAACTCTCAGGTGGTCAGAGACAACGTGTAGCCCTGGCTCGGGCGATCGTGCGCGAGCCCAACGTTTTCCTGATGGACGAGCCGCTGTCCAACCTCGATGCCAAACTGCGGGTCTCGACGCGTGCCCAGATCAAGAATTTGTCGCACGAACTTGCGGTCACAACGATCTATGTCACTCACGATCAGATCGAAGCGATGACGTTGGCGGATCGGGTGGTGATTATGAAGAATGGTATCGTGCAGCAGGTTGGCTCGCCCACGGACATTTACGATACGCCCGCGAACACTTTCGTTGCCAGCTTCATCGGTAATCCGGCTATGAATCTCATAGACGGCAATGTCGAAGGCGGTGTTTTCCGCGCCCAGAACACCGAGGTGCGCGGGCTGAACGCGAAGGACGGTCTAATCACCTTGGGGTTCCGCGCCGAGGACGCGAATGTTGTCGAAACCGGTGGTGAGATAAATGCGCAAATCTACACTCAGGAACTCCTGGGCGACAGCACCATGGTATCGGTTCGAATAGGCGGCGCGCTGGTTTCGGTCAAGGCCGACAAGTCCTATCGAGGCGAGATCGACGACCAGGTTTCCTTGCACATCCACTCTGATCACTGCCACCTGTTTGATGCGCAAACCGGGGCACGGTTGAAGAGCTGATATCTCGTATCCACACCCGCCACGACGGGTCACATCCGGGTGCAACCTTCGAAGATGCACTCTATATCTAAGGGAGGAACTTGCATGTTTCTGAAAAAAATAGCCCTGGCCGGGTCGATGGTCGTCTTTGCCGTCAGTGCTGGTTCGGCCTGTGAAATCGACGCACGGGTCAGCATCGTTGGTAACGAATTTGCTGCGATTCAGGCTGTCGGAGCTGCCGCTCAGGAATGCACCGGCGCTCCGGTGGAAACCAACCTGACATCCGAGCACCAGACCATCAACGTTGCTGGCCTGTCGGGCAACCCGTCCGAATACACAACCGCAGTCATCGCAAACAGCTCGATTGTGGCTTTGATGAACGAAGACGTCATCCGCCCATTGAATGATTTGGTTGCAAAACACGGCGACGGTCTACAGCAAGGTCAGCTGATCAAGATCGGTGACGACATAATGGCTGTGGCATTCATGGCAAATGCGCAGCATCTGATGTACCGCAAGGACGTGCTTGAAAAAGCGGGTGTTAAAATCCCGACCACCTATGAGGAAATGCTTGAGGTCGCCAAGGCAATCCGCGAACAGGGCATCATGCAGAATCCTGTCGGCGGTGCATATGCTGCCGGTTGGAACTTGGCTCAAGAATTCAACAATATGTTTCTCGGTTACGGCGGCACCCACTTCAAGCCGGGTACCGCGGAACCAAACATCAACACCGAGGCGGGTGTTAAAGCGCTCAACATGATGAAGGCGCTCTCGGAATACATGAATCCCGATTTCCTCACTCATGACTCCAACGCGACCAACGCTGAATATCGCGCAGGCAACGTGGCGATACTGAACATGTGGGGCTCGCGTGCATCGCAGCAAACCACCACCGAGGGCGTTTTAGAAGAAGTCATCAATGGTCATGCCATTGCGCCACCTCTGACAGTCGGCGGAGGCACAACACCGGCATCGACCCTGTGGTGGGACGGCTGGACCGTTGGCAAGAACATTTCTGATGAAGAAGCCGAGGCGACCTTTGTTGCAATGAAGCATGGCATTCGCCCTGACATGTTAAATGACGAAACCAGCCCGCTGGCGGTTTGGCTAATCGAAGGTTACGAGCCGACCGACGCGGCGCAGGGCGTCTTTGCTGCAGCTCAGATGGGCACGACGGCTTATCCGATGCTGCCCTATATGGGTCTGCTGCACAGCGCCCTTGGCAATGAATTGGCCGATTTCATGCAAGGCAAGGAGTCGGCTGAAAAAGCACTGACCGGTGTCGAAGCAGCTTATCGCGCCGCGGCAATTGAAAAAGGCTTCCTGCAGTAAGACGCCTATGTGCGGGCGGCCAATCCGGCTGCCCACACACACCTTCACGCTGGGACATCGTCATGCGCCATAAGACATTCTTCTGGTTTTTTCTGCCTACAGGGCTTGCAATGCTTTTGTTTATTGCACTGCCCATAGTTTCAGTGCTGATCCAATCAATTTTTGCGCCCCACCCTGCGGTTCTGGTGGAAGTTGAGAACTGTACTCCACTTGTCGGATGCACCACTGAAACCACCATCGATCAGGAAGCTACCGCTGCACTGCGTGCTAAGCAGCCCTTGGGCCGTTTTGTCGGCCTGGACATCTATTTCGACCGTGGCCACGTCGCCATCCAGGAAGTCGGCAAAATCTGGACCAACTTTGAAGGCTGGGGTCCGTTTTTCTCAGAGTTGGGCGACCTTCCCTTCTATCGGGCAATGGCTTTCACTCTGACGTTTGTCGCCGTGGTTACACCCCTGACCATCGTTCTGGGACTGATGATCGCTCTGGCGATCAACTCACTGCACCGGCATCTCAAAGGATTAATGATCTTCTTCTCACTATTGCCGATGATTGTTACGCCTCTGATCGGGTCGCTAATACTGTTTTGGATGGTCGACAGTCGTGGTGTGATTGGCTCTGCTCTTGTTGCTTTGGCCGGTGATCCGAATTTCAGTCTGAAAGCCTCTACCGGACTGATGTGGGTCGCGTTGATGGTCTATGGTGTTTGGCACGCGGCCCCGTTTGCGTTTGTGGTGTTTTATGCCGGACTGCAAACCTTGCCTGCCGACCAGCTTGAAGCTGCCCAGATCGATGGAGCGACACGGTGGCAGCAGGTGAAATACGTGATTGTCCCCCATCTGATGCCGCTTGTGACATTCGTCGCGCTCATACAGTTGATGGACAACTTCAAGGTTTTTGAGCCGATCGTTGGATTCAATGCGGCCGCGCATGCGCAATCACTCAGTTCGTTTATTTACAACGACCTTGGCGGTGAAACTCGCCAGCTTTCCTCAGCTTCTGCAACATCTGTGATCACTATTATCGGGGTCGCAATTCTCTTGTCGCCTGTGCTGGTGCGAACCTGGCGCGACTTTAAAGGATCAAGGTAATATGGCCGGCCGCGCACAAAGAATGCCTAAAAGCTTGCGGATCACTTCATCTGCTTTCGTGATCCTCTGGTTCATCCTGGCCGCCTTTCCGTTTGTGTGGACAGTGTGGGGTTCGTTCAAGGTCGAGCTTGATTTCTTTTCAATCGCTGACTGGACGAATGCGATCACTGGTGAACGGACCGAAGCCGTCTATGGCTCGCCCTTTACTTTGACCGGGTACGCAGGCGCCTGGATTCAGGAGGAGTTTTGGCGCAACGTCCTAAATACCGGCATCGTCTGTTTCTTCGTGGTCACGATTTCGCTGACCATTGGAACATTGGGCGGCTATGCATTGTCGCGCTCGAGCTATAATTATACCTTCTGGTTGCTGATCACGGCTCTGATTTTTCGGGCTATGCCGCCGATCACACTGGTTGCGGGTTATCTTCTACCGTTCTTTGAATGGAACGTGTGGGGCATTTTGCCAACCACGATCATTGTGTTGGTTGCGATCAATCAGCCCTTCACTCTCTGGATGCTGCACTCCTTCTTCAAGAACATACCCAGTGAACTGGACGAGAGCGCCAAAGTTGACGGCTGCAACCAGTTCCAGGCCTTCCGGCGCGTGATCATTCCGGTGATGTGGCCCGGTGTTATCACCACGGGCCTGTTCAGCTTCCTCCTTGCCTATAACGATTTTGCGGTCGGTGCGATGCTGCTGTCCGAAAGCAACCGTACGATGGTGCCTGCAATCGCGGCCTTTCTTGGCACGACACAGACAGAGGGCAATGTGATGTTCGCTGTTGCGGCTGTGGTCTCGGCCACCGTTCCACTTTTCATCCTTGTGATGTTCTTCCAGCGCCAGATCGTCGGTGGTCTGACTGCGGGAGCCGTTAAGGGATGAGCCATGTCGTTTTCAATCTCACAATACATAGGTGAAACATGAAAGGTTCCCGTCCAGAGCAAGCGGCGTTGAGCCGCGATACGGATATGAGCAAAACCGAAGAAACCCGTCGTGTCATCGAAGGCATGGTAGACGGACTGAACGACCACCGTATTGCAGACATCGGAGAGTTTTTTTCCGAAGGCTTCCGCTGGATGGGCAATACCGGTTGCGGCTCCAAGACCGGCCTGCAGGAATTTCAAAATAACTGGCAAAAACCGTTTCAGGCTGCCTTTTCCGACAAGACATGTGTCGATGAAGCAAGGCTCTACATGGGCGAATGGGCCGCTGCCTTCGGCCGACAGGAAGCAACCCATTCAGGCACATTCATGGGGATCAAGCCGACAGGTAAGCGGGTCGAGATCCGCTACATGGACTTCTGGAAGGTCGTTGATGGCAAGATTGTCGACAACTGGGTGATGGTCGATTTTCCGCATGTCCTGGCTCAACTCGGCAAGGATGTTTTCGAAGGTGAAGGCTGGGAAGCCTTTGATCGCGGCGCGCGCGTTCCGCCCGCGCCAGAAAAAGCGGCTTAACGGTAATAAGTAGTCCCCGACGTTTTAGGAGAGCTACTTGCAAATCATGCATACGTATGCAAATGCTAACAAAGCAGATGGAGCGCAAAGGGTTCCGAGATCCCAAGAAAAGGATCCTCAACCGGCGCTTTGAAAGGAATGAACGATGGCCATTGAATATCTGAAGCGAGGCAAACCGGAAGCCGAACGGTCCGAGGACGATGCCAAGGTTCGCTCCATCGTGGAAGGAACGCTCGCGGAAATTGAAGCTCGTGGCGATGCAGCCGTCAGAGACCTATCGGAGAAATTCGACAACTACGCCCCACAGTCCTTCCGGCTGTCAGCCTCGGATATCGAAGCCCTCATGAACAGCGTGTCCACCCGGGACATGGAAGACCTCAAATTTGCGCAGGAGCAGGTTCGCAAATTTGCGAAAGCCCAGCGCGCGTCCATGGTTGATATCGAAGTGGAAACGATGCCGGGAGTGATCCTGGGCCACAAGAATATTCCGGTCCAGTCCGTCGGCTGCTATGTACCAGGTGGAAAATTCCCAATGGTCGCCTCTGCGCATATGTCCGTAGCAACCGCGTCGGTCGCTGAAGTTCCGCGCATTATTGCCGCGACCCCTCCTTTCAAGGGCGCTCCCAATCCGGCAGTGATTGCTGCAATGCACCTCGGCGGTGCACACGAGATCTATGTGCTTGGCGGTATCCAGGCCGTTGGCGCCATGGCCCTTGGTACCGAAACCATTGATCCGGTGCACATGCTTGTCGGGCCAGGCAATGCCTTTGTTGCTGAAGCCAAGCGCCAGCTGTTTGGACGGGTCGGCATCGACCTCTTTGCCGGACCGACTGAGACCATGGTCATTGCCGATGAAACGGTCGATGCGGAGCTGTGCGCGACAGACCTCCTTGGACAGGCCGAGCACGGCTATAATTCACCCGCCGTTCTTGTCACTAATTCCCGCAAGCTGGCAACCGAAACGCTGTCAGAAATCGACCGGCTTTTGAAAATCCTTCCAACGGCAGACACGGCGTCGAAATCCTGGGAGGATTACGGCGAGGTCATCCTGTGTGACAGCTATGACGAAATGCTCGCCGTTGCCGATGATATTGCCTCCGAACACGTTCAGGTCATGACCGACCGGGACGACTGGTTCCTGGAAAACATGACCTGTTACGGCGCCCTTTTCCTTGGTGCCCGCACCAATGTGGCCAACGGCGACAAGGTCATCGGCACCAATCACACTTTGCCAACAAAAAAGGCCGGTCGCTACACGGGAGGTCTCTGGGTTGGCAAATTCCTGAAGACCCATTCCTACCAGAAAGTCCTCACGGATGAGGCTGCCGCCGAAGTTGGCGCCTATTGTTCACGTCTTTGCTTGCTGGAGGGGTTTGTCGGCCACGCCGAACAGGCCAATATCCGGGTACGCCGCTATGGAGGCGGCAACGTGCCTTATGGAGAAGCAGCAGAATGATAAAGCTACACGGACGTATCACGTCGGCTAACGTTCAACCGGTCGCCTGGTGCCTTGAGGAGCTGGGCGTAGACTATGAGCGACTCGATATCGGTGGTCCTTTTGGCGGCAACGACACACCGGAATATCTCGCAATGAACCCTTTGGGTCTCGTTCCGGTTCTGGAGCAAGAAGGCCAGACGCTATCTGAGGTAATGACCATCCTTCGCTACCTCATGCGCCGTTATGGCGGACACCCCAGTGATCCGATGGCGGCGGCACAGATCGAGCGATGGGCGGACATGTCACGGCAGCATATATATGTGCCGCTGATCCCGACCTTGTTCTGGCAACTCATCCGGACAACATCTGCAGACCGCAACCTTGCGGCCATGGCGAATGCCGAAGCGGCCCTGAAACAGGCCATGACAATTGTTCAGGATCTGATCAAGGGGCCCTTCATCGGTGGCGACAAGCTCAATCTTGTTGATTTCCAGATCGGCAGTCTTCTTTACCGCTACTACGAGCTCGACTTCGACCGGGCCGACCTGCCCAAGCTTCGTGCTTACTACAACGCCCTTTGCCACCGGCCAGCCTATCGTGAATTCGTGATGATTGATTTTTCAGGCATGAAAGTTCCCGGTGCATGACGACGGACAAGCATACCGAACACAAGAAACTGATCGACCCTCTCCGGGCGGCGATGTACGACTTTGAGGAAAATTCTGTCCGCAAGGCCATGGCAGACCTTTGTACGCCTGACGTCCTTTTCCGGCTGTGCCACCCATTTGGTGACACGGTCGGAACCGACGCCTTTTACGACAAGGCCTACGCTCCACTCTTCAAGGCCATTCCGGACCTGGAACGCCGTGACACGATAGTTATGGCCGGTCCCACTCCGGAAGGCCACGACTGGGTCGGCTGCGGTGGCTATTACACCGGGTCCTTTGAAAAACCCTGGCTCGACATTCCGGCAACTGGCCACCAGGTCGCGATGCGCTTCCATGAATTCTACAAGTTCGTAGATGGCAAGGTTGTCGAGTTCCAGGCGCTCTGGGATATTCCAGAAGTCATGATCCAGGCAGATGCCTGGCCCATGGCACCGACACTTGGCCGCGAATGGCACGTGCCCGGACCGGCAACCCAAGACGGGTATGTTCCAGGCCCCTATGACGAACAGGCTGGCCGGGCAACATGTCAGACGATCATCGACATGCTGGAGCATCTGAAACGACACCCGTCCCGGGGTGGGCCGGAAGTCATGGAGATGCCAAAATTCTGGCACCCGCGCATGAGCTGGTATGGCCCTTCGGGCATTGGCACCGGACGTGGCATCAAGGGCTTCCGCAACTGGCACCAGATCCCGTTTCTGAAGGGCATGCCGGACCGCGGCCAGTATGTCGACGAGATCGACTATCACTTCTTCGGTGACCGCAACTACGCCGCTGTGACGGGATGGCCGGACATGATCCAGACGGTCACGCATGATGGTTGGATGGGAATTGCGCCGTCGGGTAAGAAGATCACCATGCGCAGCCTGGATTTCTGGCGCCTTGAGAACGGATTGATCCGGGAAAATTGGGTTTTAGTCGATCTTCTGGACGCTTATGCGCAATTGGGCGTTGACGTATTCAACAGACTTCGTGATTTCAATAAGGCCCGTGTGGGCTTTGATCCTGAATCCGGAGTTGCAGTGATATGATCGATCTTCCCAAAACCCCGAGTTTTTCCCTTGAAGGAAAGAAAGTGCTGGTCGCGGGTGCTTCCTCCGGTATTGGCCTGGCGTGTGCGACCGCTCTGGCAGAGGTCGGTGGTGACGTTGTTCTCGCCGCCAGACGCAAGGACAAACTGGCCGAAGCTGTCGAGGCATTCACGGCAAAGGGTTGGACAGCATCGGCGCTTCAGCTTGATGTCGGAGATGTAGACCAGGTTCTGGAAAACGTTGAACGGCACGGCCCCTTCGATGTGCTGGTTAACAGCGCCGGTTTGGGCCGGCATTCACCGGCAACTGAGACAACACCCGAAGATTTTGACGCGGTTATGAATGTCAATTTGCGTGGTGCCTATTTCCTGACGAGCTGTGTCGCAAAGGGCCTGCTGAAGGCAGGCAAGCCAGGTTCGCTGATCAACATGTCCTCCCAGATGGCACACGTTGGTGGCACTGACCGTGCTGTCTATTGCGCGTCCAAGTTTGCCGTTGAGGGCTTTACCAAGGCGATGGCGATCGAATTCGGACCAGCCGGTATCCGCATCAACACGATTTGCCCGACTTTCATCCGCACGGCACTCACCGAGAAAACATTCGAAAATCCCGAACTAGTGGAATGGGTCGAAGGGAAAATCAAGCTGGGCAGAACCGGCATTGTCGAAGACATCATGGGAGCGGCGCTCTATTTGGCGAGCGATGCCTCATCGCTGGTGACAGGAACGTCTATTCTTGTTGACGGAGGTTGGACGGCGGACTGATGGTCAGCGAAAAAGTCACCTCCATCGAAGTTGCCAAAAGGGCGGGTGTCAGCCAGTCAGCCGTAAGCCGGGTCTTTACGCCAGGCGCATCCGTCTCGCCAAAGATGGCTGAGAAAGTCCTGAAAGCTGCTCATGACCTGGGATACCGCCCCAACGTATTGGCGCGATCTCTGATCACCGGACGCTCCCGGATTATCGGTTTGGTGGTCGCCTATCTGGAAAACCAGTTCTATCCGGACGCGTTGGAACGACTTTCCAATGCGCTTCAGGCGCACGGCTATCACATTCTGGTCTTCATGGTGACGAACGACGACGATGGCGTTGACAAGGTGATGGGTGAACTCCTCGACTATCAGGTCGACGGCATCATCACCGCCTCGGTCGGGATGTCGAACGCCCTGACCGGCAGGTGCGCGGCTGCAGGGGTCCCAGTGGTCCTTTTCAACCGTGGGCAGGACGACGAGCGCCTCAACCAGGTGACGTCGAACAATCTTGAAGGTGGCCGCAAGATTGCAGAATTCCTGGTGGCCGGCGGTCACAAGCGGATTGCCCATATTGCAGGCTGGTCCGGATCTTCTACCGGGCGCGACCGTAAGGCCGGGTTCCTTGCCGGGTTGAAGCAGGCTGGGGTTGAGCTGATGGCCAGTATTGACGGCATGTACAAACGTGAAGCCGCAGCCGAAGCCACACGCGCACTCTTTTCCGGGGCTGATCGGCCAGACGCAGTCTTTGTCGGTAACGATCATATGGCCTTCGCTGTGATGGACGTTCTTCGATTTGAACTCAAACTGGATGTTCCCGGAGATGTGTCCGTCGTTGGATACGATGATGTGCCGCTCGCATCCTGGCCTGCCTACAACCTCACCACATTGCGCCAACCCTCCAACCGAATGGTGGAGGCAACGGTCTCCACCTTGCTTGAATGGATCGAGGAAGGCAGCGACAAAGTTCAGAAAATCAAGATTGACGGACCACTGATGATCCGCGGTTCGGCTCGCATACCCGAAGGATGGCCCGATGAAAGGCTTTGACGCCCGCTGGAAGGATTTCCCCGACTACATCATCGGGATAACAAGGGAGATCTGGGAAGAGCGCAAGATCGCAACACTGCATCACTATTACTCTGACGACATTGTCGTTCGGTCTCCTGGCTCAGTCGTCGTTGGCAACAAGGGTGTGATCGGCGCAACGATGGCGACACTGGCTGAGTTCCCCGACCGAACCTTGCTTGGTGAAGACGTGATCTGGTCCGGCACGCCGGAGGAAGGGATGTTGTCCTCGCACCGGATCATTTCAACAGCCACGCATTCCGGCGACGGTGTTTACGGCAAGGCCAGCGGCAAAAAGCTCCGTTATCGGATCATTGCCGATTGCCACGCGATCAACAACCAGATCAATGACGAATGGCTGATCCGGGACCAGGGTGCGATTGTCCGTCAGATGGGATGGGACCCGTTGGACTATGCAAGGGATCTGATCGAGCGAGAAGGCGGACCAGACGAGAGTATACATCCCTACACTCCGGCAATCGACAAGCCGGGGCCCTACAAGAGCAAGGGCAATGACAACGAATGGGGTGCGAAATACGCCGACATTCTGGGCCGCATCATGGGTGCGGACATGGCAGCGATCGAAGCCGAATACGACCGGGCTTGCCAGCTCGCCTATCCCGGAGGCGTCGAGGGATATTCCTGGAGCGATGCGGACCGTTTCTGGATGGGCCTTCGCGCCAGTTTCCCGTCGGCAAGCTTCAAGATCGAGCACCAGATTGGCCGCGACGACCCGTTGATGCCGCCGCGTGCAGCCCTGCGCTGGTCGCTCACCGGCAAGCACGACGGTTGGGGCGTGTTCGGCGAGCCGACAGGTGCTGAAGTTCACGTCATGGGCGCTGCCCATGCAGAATTTGGTCCCTGGGGGCTGCGCCGTGAATTTGTTCTTTTTGATGAAACGTCGATCTGGAAGCAGATCGCACTGAAGACAGGCTGAGAAAGCCGAACTCCTGGAAAGCCTCGCCATGACCCCTGCAGAAATGGAAACCCGGATTGTTCGTTATGGCGATCTGAAACCGTGCCGGACTGCCTTTATCGATGCCCACACACCCGGCTCCGATCAAAAGGAAAACTTCACGATCATCGGCGGCGGCGTATCGGAAAGTCCGGACCAGCACGTCCATATCAAAGAGACGCCCGGTTTCAACATTGGTGCCGCCGGACAACCCCCTAAATGCCGGAACTCGCTGCATTCGCACACGACGGCCGAGGTTTTCTATGTACTCAAGGGCCGGTGGCGGTTCTTTTGGGGTCGCTGGGGAACGGCAGGTGAAGTGGTTCTGGAAGAAGGTGACATCTTCAACATTCCAACCGGCATTTTCCGTGGCTTTGAAAACATCGGTACCGACTACGGAATGATCATGGCAATCCTGGGCGGCGATGATGCCGGCGGTGGCGTAACCTGGGCTCCGCAAGTGATTGAAGATGCGAGTGATCACGGCCTGGTACTGGGTGAGAACGGCGTTCTTTACGATACCAAGAAAGACCAGGTTCTGCCTGACGGCGTCATTCCCATGCCGCTTCTAACAGATGCGGAGTTGAGTGCTTATCCAGAGCCGGGCAACGATGCCGTGGTCCGCGATTACGTCGCCCGCTATTGGGACATGATGGCGCTGGCTGCAAAAACGCCATGCAAGGTGATCGGCGAGGATGCGCTTCTGAAGGACAAACCGGGCTTTGAAGTCGAATTTCTGACCCGAGGTTCCATTCCCGAAACCAACTACAACCTGAATTGCCATGAAATCCTGATGGTCATGCGCGGCCACTGGAAACTGACATGGTCAGATAGTGAAAAGACTTTGGCTCCCGGCGACACCTGCGCAGTTCCTCCAGGACTGGAGCATAGCCTCGCACCGTCGATGAGCGGCGAGGCAAGCGTGTTCCGGGTGATGAACACATCAGACACTGCAGGCGCCACCTGGGTCGGCTGACAAGACAAAATGGGACAGGTTCTCCTGTCTCCTGACGGGAGAAAGTCATGAGCAAGATTGCTGTTACCCATGTTGGTTCACTACCGCGCACCCAAGAAGTCGTCGATTTCATTTTCGCCCGCGAAAACGGTGAGGCCTATGACGAGGCTGCGTTCGACGTGTCGATGGCAACGGCTGTGTCTGAAACCGTGCGCAAGCAGGTCGATGCAGGCGTGAACATCGTCAGCGATGGTGAAACCTCGAAGATCTCTTATGCGACCTACGTGAAGGACCGCTACACAGGTTTTTCCGGAGACAGTCCCCGCAAAGCACCCGCTGACCTGAAACAATTTCCGACTTTCTTGAAGAAGATCGCCGAAAGCGGCGGCACGCCGAAATACGCCCGTCCGATGTGTACCGGCGAAGTCCGTTCCAAGGGCCAGGGAGAGCTTGAAAAGGACATTGCTCACCTTAAGGCGGCAATGAAGGAGCATGACGCTGAGCGCGGTTTCATGAACGCCGCGTCGCCTGGCGTGATTTCCCTCTTTCTGCAGAACGACTATTACCCGACGCGCGAAGCCTATTTGCAGGCGCTCGCCGACGTCATGAAGCATGAATACGAGACCATCGTTTCCTCCGGGCTTGACTTGCAACTCGATTGCCCCGACCTGGCGCTCTCAAGACACATGCTCTTCACGGACCTTACAGACGAGGAATTCGTCAAGATCGCTGCGAGCCATATTGAGGCACTCAACCATGCGCTCTCTGATATCGATCCGGCGAAGGTCCGCATTCATATCTGTTGGGGCAATTACGAAGGCCCGCATGTCTGTGACATTTCCATGGACAAAGTGTTCTCGACATTGATGTCGGCACGCGCCAGTTACGTACTCTTTGAGACCTCTAACCCGCGCCACGCCCATGAATGGACGGTTTTCAGAGATCGAAAATCGGAAATACCGGATGACAAGATCCTGGTTCCCGGTGTGGTCGATACCACCACGAACTTCGTCGAGCACCCTGAGGTGGTCGCTCAACGCCTGGAACGGTTCATCGGCATCGTCGGCGCGGATCGGGTTATTGCCGGATCCGATTGCGGCTTCGGAACTTTTGCCGGTTTTGGCGCGGTCGATCCCGCAATCGCATTTGCCAAACTGGGCGCTTTGGCGGAAGGGGCAGCTCTCGCAGGAGGGCGCGCGTGACGCCTCTTGTTCTGTTGCCCGGCATGATGTGCGATGCGCGGCTTTACGGGCCGCAGATCGCAGCGTTTTCCGGGCGGCTTCCTATCCACCTGGCCCCAATCACCGAACACGGCACTGTTGAGTTACTTGCAGCTGATGTTCTGGAACAGGCCCCTCCCCGTTTCGCACTTGCAGGTTTGTCCATGGGCGGGATCGTTGCCATGGAAATCTTGCGCCGGTCACCGCATCGTGTCGAAAGGCTTGCTTTGCTCGACACCAACCCGCGCGCAGAAATTGAGGCCGTCAAACAAAACCGTGAACCCCAGATCGCAAAGGTGCAAGCCGGCGGTTTGAAGGAGATTATGCGGGACGAATTGAAACCGAATTACCTGGCCGACAGCCCACGTCGGCAGGACGTCCTGGATCTCTGCATGGACATGGCGCTGGATCTCGGACCAGACGTCTTTGAGCGTCAGTCCCGCGCTTTGCAATCCCGCCCCGATCAACAGGAAACGCTGAAGTCTGTCGCTGTTCCGACACTGATCCTGATGGGCGAGGAGGATCGCCTGTGTCCACGCGACCGCCACGACCTGATGCATGAGCTGATATCAGGCTCGACATTGGAAATCGTTGAAAGTGCCGGGCATTTGCCAACTTTGGAACAACCTGACGCCGTCAATAGCGCTCTCATGACATGGCTGGACCTCACATGAACACTGAGCTTCTCGATCTCCTCAAATCCGTCGACACGCCGACCGTCTGCAACGCAATTGAAGTGGCGGAAGGCAAGCGCGGTTTCAACCGTTTCACGCGTGGCACAATGCTGTCGTCCGATCCGGATGGTGGAGCGATTGTCGGCTATGCGCGCACTGCGAAGATATCGGCACTCGCTCCACCAACGGAACCGGCGGATGTCATCAAGGCACGAAGGATGGACTACTACCGCTACATGTCCGAGGGTACTCGCCCGGCTCTGACTGTCGTTGAAGATGTCGACTACCCAAATGCAATTGGCGCCTATTGGGGTGAGATCAACACCACGGTCCATAAAGGTCTTGGTCTATCTGGCACTCTGACCAACGGCGTCATGCGCGACCTTGGCGATCTACCTCCGGGGTTTCCCGTCATCGCTGGATCAATCGGCCCAAGCCACGGATTTGTACATGTAAAAGAGATCAACACGCCAGTGAAGATCTTCGGCCTCGACATTCACCCTGGCGAACTCGTCCACGCGGACCGCCACGGAGCGCTCGTTGTTCCTGAAGACATCACGGATCACCTAGCAGCTGCAATCCGCAAACTACTGGAAACGGAAAAGCTTGTGCTCGGTCCAGCCAGCGAGCCTGATTTCAATTTCGAAAAATTCGAAGCGGCCTGGTCGGCTTTTGAAAAGGCGCGGACCTGATATCACTCGATCCGATGTATCAGCGTTACATCCGGGCTTGGCTATTTATCTCTTCGAAAATTGCCGTTCATTTTCGGTTCAGCGTGGTTATTGTAACACTTGCATTTATCAGTCTTGCCAAGACGAACACCATTTAAACTCAGGCAATTGAACATTCTGGAGGATTTTTCGTGCAACGGTTTTCATTTACAATCTTGATCTGGATATTTACGGCATTTTCTCCAGCCATGGCATCTCCCGACGTAGACTTTCCACAACCCGGCAAATCCTACGGCGGCAAGGTTCGTGGCGGCCCCGGACTGCAATACCAACAGGTCGGAAGCCTGCGCGAGGGCGACAGAATTCGCATCATGAGCGGCACGGGCGTGATGATGAACGGATACGAGTGGTTTGAAATCCGCTATCGAAACGGACGCTCTGGCTTTCAGTGGGGCGGCATCATGTGCTCGAAGACCCCCTACCCGACCATCTACAAGACCTGTGAAGGTTTGCAGGTCCGCGTCAATCGCCCTGCCGTGAACAACGGATTGACGATCAACGGCAGTGCCAACGTCAACGGCACAAATGTGGTCCGGACCGACTATCCAGGCGGGGCTTTCAGACAGTCCGGCTTGCGCGAATGGCAGGAAACGAATGCACGCGGACGTGTCCGCTACAATTTCGTAGAAAATTCACGGGACCAGTGGTCCGTCTATCTCTTTGACGCCTCCCGGAACGTCTCTGTTCAGCTGGACCTGCACCGGAAGAAGATCAGCGTTGGTCTTGCGGGGCAGCCCCGGGTCGATTTTTACAACATCACCAACGCCGTTGCGAATTCGAACGTGCCTGGAAGCAACCCGGGCCAGGGTGGAAACCCGGTCACCGTTAAGGGTTACAATGTTGGCCAGGTCCAGCATCTTGGCGGAATATACAAGCATGTTGGCGGTAGCAGCTGGCAGGAGACCACGTTGCGCGGTCAGGTCACCCATGAATTTTCGGAACAGGGGCGCGACGAATGGTCGGTGTACCTGTACGATCGCTCCCGCAACATCGCCCTTCAACTCGACCTTCACGAGAAAAAAATCCTCATCGGCGTCGGCCACGGCCCAAAAGCCACCCTCCACAAGATCACATCTTCCGTGGCAGGGCGTTAAGGACCGGCAGGAAGTTCGGCCGGAAAAATTACCGACCGCCAGATTCTTTGGGCGGTCGGCAGAAGCATTTGTCAGCGATACTTAAACAACGAAGCCACTACGCTGCCTTGTGAAGCTCTCCGAGCCCGACAACAGCGCTTACGAAGGCTTTGAACTGCTTTTGAGGCGCATAAGGGGTCGGGTTATCAAAACCGCGTTGAACAGCCGGGCGTGCCGAAACGCGGCGCCACCAGTTGTTCAAATTACTGTTCACCTCCAGAGGCAGATCTGTACATGCCGGGTGAACTCCGCAAAGACGTATCCACGGGGCAACCGCCATGTCCGCGATGGAAAATTCATCCCCTGCCAAATAGTCCTGACGTTCCAGCCGTGTATTGAGTACACCCATGATACGGCTGGCTTCGGTGAAATACCGGCTGGTAACTTCCGGGAATTTGTCACCCCAGGCCGCGGCAAAAACCAGATACTGACCAAACATCGGACCAACCGATGCCATCTGAAACATCAACGCCTCGATCGTTGCAGTGCGTTGTGTCGGATCGGTGGGAAGGAACTTGCCCGTCTTTTCTGCGAGGTACAGTAGGATTGCCCCGGACTCAGTTACGATCTTCCCGTCATCGACAAGAACCGGAATCTTCTGGTTGGGATTGAGTTTGGTAAATTCCGGAGTCTGCTGGTCGCCCCCCAAAAATACCTGATGGGTCGCATAATCGAGGCCCATTTCCTCGAGCGCGATGGAAATTTTCAGGCCGTTGGGAGTGGCATCGGTATATAGGTCAAGCATTGCAATGCTCCTGAAGTGGTGCGCAAACGGAGTGTTTGTGCCGGAACTTGCAATTTGGGGCCTTTCTGTTCCCGCAACTATTCTGGATTTTTCCGGAAGGGTGGTGCAAAAATCAACCAATGGACAATTGGGACGACATTCGATTCTTTTTGGCGGTCGCGCGTTCAGGGTCAGTGCGAGCGGCAGCATCTGCATTGGGTGTGAACCATTCGACGGTTCTGCGACACGTGTCGCAGCTTGAAGCTCAGCTCAGCGCACGCCTGTTCGAAAAGCTGCCTTCGGGCTACGTGCTCACACCCGCTGGCGAAGAGATCGTTGAACTAGCCGGATCGATGGAAAGCCTGTCGTCGCAATTGCAGGCTCAGATTTTTGCGCGCGACCAAAGTCTGTCAGGGGCGTTGCGAGTTGCGATGCCACCATCATTGGCAACAGACCTGATGATGCCGGACTTTGCCGATTTCTCCCGCCAACATCCGGCGATCGAACTGCAAATCATTTCATCTTATGACACGGTGAACTTGACCCGTCGGCAAGCGGATATTGCCGTACGACTGGTCTTTGACCAGATGAACCTGCCTCAACACCTGATCGGCACACGGCTTCAGGATGTCTATCGCGGCGTCTACATCGCTTCATCTGCTCTCGATACCATACAAACTGATGACTTATCGGACATCCGCTGGATCTTGAAGGAAGAGGATGGCAATGCGCCGGATTGGGCTGCCACTTCTAAGCTCGGATCAAAACGGCCGCCGGTTATCGTGAATGATCTTGCTTCCCAGGTAGCAGCAGCCAAGGCAGAGATGGGCGCAACGATTTTGGCATGTTTCATTGGTGATGAAGACCCCGGTCTTGTTCGGGTTCCGGGCAGCGCAATACAGTATTATGGAACAATCTGGCTGTTAACGCTTGACGAAACACGCAAGATCAAGCGGGTCAGAGTATTTTCCGATTTCATAAAGTCACGCATTGCCGCACGGGCAGACGTGCTTGCGGGGCGCTCCTAGAACCACGCTGGTTGGATAATTTAATGCCTTGCCAGCAGACGCAGCGATGTGAACGTTGGTCTGCCGACAAGCGCAGGTCATCGAATTTCCAGGAGACAAAACGGGCCGCTGCCACTCCACATCAGTAATTGATGTGGAGGTTCTCAGATACCTTGCCGTGTCCGCCTGCCATCAACCCTTGAATTTGACCACTTACCAGGCTGAGCTCCACTGTGATGCGGCTTGGTGATGCCGGGGACATGAAAATCCCTTGCTCGATGATCAGAGTGTCCTTTCTGACGTCAAGGTAATCGTGAAGAACGCATGCCAATGGACCAGCTGCCATGCCGGTGGCGGACTCTTCTTCGATTGCGTAACGCGGTGCGAACATTCGCGTTGTCGCGTCCTTGTCAGTAACCGAATTGTCTGTCGTAAAAACATAGTAGCCGATAAGATCCAGCTTCTCGCTGATGGCAGAAATGAGATCAAAATCGGGTTTCAGGTCACGCAACACCGATCCGTCTTTTACACCGATGACAATAAAACTGTTGCCGGTGTTCACGAGCATCGGGCTTACCCTGATATCCAGATCACTCTTGGACACTCCAAGTGAAGCAAGAACGTCTGCCGCTGTTACGCCGTCTTTTTCCCAGTCAGCAGGCATCCTGTATTTGGGCGCCAGTTGTTCCATGTAAGCAGCTCCCTTCTTGATAGATATCTTGCGCGGTCCATCGACGGTTTCTTTCGAGGTTTCTCCATCGGAAACACGCCCCAGTTCTGCGAGATAAGAGAAAGTAGCTATCGTTGCATGGCCACAATGCGCAATCCGGCGGTTAGGTGTGAAGAAGTCGAGCTTGAACCCTTCTGTAGCCGACGATGATACAAACGCGGTTTCAGACAGACCAATATTCGCGGCAATCGTGAGCATTTCGGCATCGCTCAAATTATCGGCGTCAAGAACGACCCCTGCCGGATTGCCACCGCGGTCATCCGTAACAAATCCATTGACGATCTGTGCGGATATCGAATTTTCAAATACCTGAGTTTTGTTCATGTTGTTCTCCAAAACAAATCTGATAGAATTTTCTAAGGCGATAAATACAGGCGATTGCCTCGTCGAGGAACTCATAAAGACATGAGAAAATTTCATGAATACGGATCGTGATAAAGTCATTTTCAAACTCATCCAGGCCTCCCCGATGCTTGCGGCCATAGGAGAAGAATCGAGTTTCACCAAAGCCGCCGAGCGTCTGAATGTGGATCAGTCAGCGGTGAGCCACAGAGCCAAATCACTTGAAGAAGCGCTCGGCAACACGCTGTTTGACCGAACCACCAGGCACCTGCGGTTGACCGAGATCGGAGAAATTCTGTGTCATGCGGCAATCGAGACCGTCGCAAACTGGGATACGGCTTTGGAAAAGCTGGAACAAAGTCGATCTGGAGATTTGATCAGACTTTCCATGCCCTCTTCCCTGGCAATGAAATGGATGATCCCCTCACTACCAAACGCCCAGGCAATGGGCTTGAATATTTCCGTTGAGGTCAACGAGGAAACAATTGATTTTCGCAAAAACGGGCCAGACGCCGCTATTCGGTTTGGACCCGGACCATACCCTGGACTGCACGCTTCTCATCTCGCGCACTGCTGGCTACAGCCAGTCGCCAGTTCAAAATATCTTGCCGAAAGAAAAGGTGACGCACCAATTCTGACTCGCCCGGATAATACGTTTCTCGCAGATCGCCGCGGCGAAAACGATGAAACCGATTTCAGTTGGCAACACTATTTCGCCGACACAGAGCAACCGCCAAGTGAGTTCGAACCCGACCTCCAGTTTGACCGGACCGACCTGATGCTTCAGGCAGCAATAGGCGGCATGGGAATAGGCCTGGGTCGAACTCTTCTGATCGAGAAAGATGTCGAGGCCGGATATCTCAACCTGCTGGGATCACCGGTTCGTATGCGCTCCAGATATTGGTTGGTCTGTTCTCCCGGCTTCGCTGAAACCAATCGATTTGAAAGGTTACGGGAGTGGCTTAAGGGAGAAATACAATCAACAACCAAAAATCACGGCTGATACAAGTGGGTGATGGAAGGGACTGCGAAGTTAGGGTCCGGACACATTCCATATGTTGCTGTCTCTCACGCAGCAAAAGCGCTCAAGGCTCAGATTTTTCGAAAGCTTTTCGCATGTTGGTTCCGGTGGGTCGGAACCCCGCTGCCAGGTACAAGCGTTCGGCAATTATGTTATCAGTCGCCACACGCAACCGGGCCTCGCAATATCCCGCTTCGGCAAACTTGGCCTCAAGCGCCGTCAAGGCCGACCGGGCATACCCTTTCCCTCTGTGCGGGTGCAGAATACAAAAATCACTGATGAAGACAGATTCGCCCAACTTATCGGGTTTGCACCAGAGGTAGCCGATAGGTGTATCGCTTTCATCGCCGGTTTTGACGATGCAGAGAAGGGCCTGATTGGGCGTTTCGACACCCATCCCAAGATCCTCTTTTAATTCGCGTTCCGCTCTTGCGCGTGCAGCATCAAGATCCAGGTCGTAATTTGAAGAGATTTCCGCAGCATAGTCCGGAACAAAATAGGTGACAAAACCCGAAAACTCGTCGGCCCTCATTTCCCTTAGATGAACCATCCAACTCTCCTGGAAAACGGAATACCTGCGTATCGCGACGTTCTAGTCTCTTTCTTTATCCGGCGCAATTTGCGCTTCATCGCCTTCCATTCCTACCAAGCCAGGAAACTCGTCGCGAAAAGGGAATACAACATGATCAATGATAAGGAAGTAGTCATTTGCTGACCCAAGCGACCTGAAAAGATTTGGCACGCAAGGTTGCATCAGTAAGTGTGAGTTGGATTCGAAGTCCCCTGGACCCGTGGCAACTGCGGAGGGTGGCATCTGGATGTGGGACGCTAGAATAAGGGAGAGGCGAATATGAAGGCCTCGGAGCTTTTTGTAAAATGCCTTGAGAACGAGGGAGTCGAGTACATCTTCGGAGTTCCAGGCGAGGAAAACATCGATGTGATGGACGCGCTGATTGACAGCAAGATCGAGTTCGTTACCACGCGCCATGAACAAGGCGCCGCCTTTATCGCCGATGTCTATGGCCGCCTGACCGGGCGGGCCGGAGTGTGCCTGGCGACTTTGGGCCCGGGCGCGACCAATCTTGTCACCGGAGTGGCTGACGGCAATATGGACAACGCGCCGATGGTTGCGATTGCCGGTCAGGGCTCGACCGCGCGGATGCACAAGGAAAGCCACCAGATCCTGGATCTGGTCAACCTGTTTGACCCTATAACAAAATTCTCCACTCAGATCCGCATCGCCGAGATCATTCCGGAGATCGTTCGTAAGTCATTCAAAACTGCAGAGGCTGAAAAACCGGGCTGTTCCTTCATCGATTTGCCGGAAAACATCGCCGGCGCAGAAATCGAGGATATGGTTCCTCTGAAGAAGCAGAGTGCCATGACCGCGACCGCGCCAACTGGGAAATGCGCCAGTGTGGCCAATCTCATCAATCAGGTAAACGCCCCGGTGATCATGGTCGGCAATGGTGTGATCCGCGAACGTGCGTCAGAGTCGGTAATCGATTTTGCAGAGAAATTGAACATCCCCGTAGCGACGACTTTCATGGCCAAGGGGGCGATCCCGTCAAGTCATCCGCTGAGCCTCGGCACTATCGGACTGAAGGCGCATGACTACGTCTCGTTTGGTTTTGATCAGGCTGACCTGATCATCTGTATCGGCGTTGATATGGTCGAATACCCCCCGGCGCTGTGGAACCCGAATTACGACAAGAAAATCATCCACATCGACGAGAGCCCGGCAGAGGTCGACGCGCATTACATTCTTGAGGCTGGGGTTGTCGGGGCCATTGAAGATTCGCTGGAACGCGTCGCAGCCAAATCCCACCGCCGCCCCGATACGCCAATTCACCAATTGCATGACATCGTCAAGGACGAGTTTGGCGAATACGCCGAAGACACAGAGTTTCCGGTGAAACCGCAGAAGATCGTGTGGGACTTGCGCCAGGCACTCGACAAGGAAGACATCGTCATTTCCGACGTTGGTGCCCACAAAATGTGGATGGCGCGGATGTATCAGGCCGAGGCGCCCAACACTTGTATCATCTCGAACGGTTTTGCCTCGATGGGGATTGCACTGCCGGGCGCGATTGCGGCCAAGCTTGCGTACCCTGACAAGAAAGCCGTCGCGGTCTGTGGTGATGCGGGTTTTATGATGAACAATCAGGAGATCGAAACCGCAATGCGGCTTGGTCTCGATATCGTGGTCCTGATCTTCAACGACAGCAAATACGGGCTGATCGAATGGCATCAGGAACGCCACTTCGGCCGCTCCACCAAGATCGAGTTCACCAACCCTGATTTCGTCAAGTTCGCTGAAAGCTTCGGCGCCAAGGGTTACCGGGTGGAAAGCACCGGGGACCTGCTGCCTACTTTACGCACAGCGCTTGGCGATGGCACGGTATCGATCATCGATTGTCCAGTCGACTATCGTGAGAACATGAAGCTTACGCATAAGCTTGGCTCTCTCAAGAGCCCGATTTAAAAGGAGATCCCAGTGGAGTCATTTAGCTTTCAGACAACACGTTCCGTTCTGGCAGAAGTGGGAGCAACGTCGAAGATCGGGGAACTCCTGTCCGCGAGAGGCTGCCGCAAAGCGGCCTTCATCACCGACGCGATGATCCTTAAGCTTGGCCTGGCCGATGCAGCACTGGACGGTTTCAGACGTGCCGGACTGGATGTCTGGACATTTTCCGACGTGCAGCCTGATCCACCCGAAGCCATGATCCTGGACGCGGCAGCACAAGCGCGGGCGGAGCAGGTCGACTGCGTTGTGTCCGTAGGCGGTGGGTCATCGCTGGACACCGCGAAGCTGATCGCGGTGCTCTTGAACACAGATCAACAGCTGACGGATATGTACGGCGTCAATCTGGTAAGGGACGAACGTTTACCGCTGATCCTGGCGCCAACCACTGCGGGCACCGGTTCTGAGGTGACACCGATTTCGATCGTCACCACCGGCACCAGCGAGAAGAAAGGCGTGGTTGCCCCACAACTGTTGCCTGACTTCGCGATACTTGACGCAGAGCTGACTGTCGGCCTTCCAGCTGCTGTCACCGCCGCGACCGGCATTGACGCCATGGTGCACGCGATCGAGGCTTTCACCTCGAAACGGCTCAAGAACGTAGTATCGGACTGCCTGGCCAAGCAGGCGCTTGAACTGCTAGGCACCAACATCCGCGCGGCTTGCTTCACCCCACAGGACCGGGATGCACGTGGTGAAATGCTGTTGGGCTCGATGTTGGCCGGAATGGCGTTTGCCAACGCACCGGTCGCCGCCGTGCACGCATTAGCCTATCCGTTGGGCGGGCATTTTCACGTACCTCACGGGCTTTCGAATGCACTGGTCTTGCCCTACGTGTTGGAATTCAACATGCCGGCTGCTGAAGCGATGTATGCCGAGTTGGCGCCGATCATCTTCCCGGAACTGGCCGGAAAATCACAAGCAAGACGGGCTGAAGGCCTAGTGGAAGGTTTCCTGAAACTGGGTCCCGATCTGGGCATGCAATCACGCCTTACGGAGGTGGGGGTTAGCCATAACAATCTGCCGATGTTGGCCGAAGATGCGTTGAAGCAGGAACGTCTGCTGATCAACAATCCTCGGGAAATGACCTACGAAGCGGCGCACGACATCTACTCCAAAGCATTGTGAGGTGATCCATAAGCGACAACCCGTTCTTTAATACGTGGATGCGGACGCAAGCCCAGATGCTTGAGGCACAGGCTCCTTTCTGGAACCAGATGGCCAGCTCCGTGAATTTGACCGGCAATCCTGACATGACCTCCACAGCCGAAGAGTTGTGGTCGGAGGCGCGCAGTCAGGGACTGAAAGCCACGCAGGAATGGCTCAAGCTGCGCGAAGCCAGTGCGAAATATCGCACCGTGACGGCCAAGGCCTGGGGACGTGCATTCCAACGCCTCATCAAGGAAGTGATCGATCAACCCGACCTTTGGAAATCGGGCACACGTGCAGTGACCAACCGGTGGTAGGAGGTTGCCAATGACGAGTTGATTTCCGCGCAGCGGACAAATGCTTTCCTCGATGCACAGCGCAAACTGTTTCGGGCCGGGATCGACTACCGTCCGTGCGCGCGCGAGATGGTCGAGAAATGGTGCGAAACCCTAAATCCCTTCTGCCCGATGACCGATAAGGACTGGAGCCGCATGGCCAGGACCAGCAGCTTCCTGACCTCGGACAGATATCACTCGCACCATGATCCGGGCATCATGCAAAACTTCCGCAACGACTTCATGTTCACGCATTTCAAGTTGTGGAAGTTCTGGGAAAAGATGATCAAACGTCAACCCATGCTGAGTTTATTGAATTCGAAGGCGTCGGCCACACGCCCACTCTCAATGCCCCTGAACAAATTGATCCCATCCTCGACTGGGTGGATAGAACCCGGGTTTCCGTCTGATAAAAAGGGAAATTTGCAGTTGACTGCGTTTGTAACTCGATTGAAAAATCCCTCGTTGCTGCGCCTAACTCCGCGACCACTCGGGCCGTGGCGTCACTGGATTGGTGAAAGTGTCCAACGACTTCTACTAACCGGCACGCACTTAAAACTACTGTGCGGATGCTCGAATGATCGGAGGCAGCGGTGTCTTCGGTCCGCAATCGCCCCACAGCCAACATTGATGATCACAGAGGCCATTGTGCTGCGCATTTTCTATGCGAACATTGATTGAATACAGGGCGGCAAAGTGGACAAACAGCCATCTTCAATTTGATTTGTTGTCCAGCTCGCGACCTGCCTACCATTGTCGCTTTGTACTTGGAGGTGTCACAGAGGCATACGACCGTCATAGCTGACCGCCGCATTTAGCTTGCAACGCTAGAAAACACCTAACTCAGGTTAGCTGCCTTGCGAAGAGCGGCGTTTAGACGATCCCGCCAGCCAGGGCCATCATCCTGAAAATGCGCTAACACATCCCGATCGATGCTAATCGAGATGGTCTCCTTTCCGATTGGAATCATCGGTTTTTCGACAATTTCCTCCGACTTGGTGGTTTTGGCTTTGAACAGTGCTTCCGCCTGATCCATGGCGCTGGTCGGTCTGCGTGGCTGACGTGCCATGGTGTTCTATCTCCAATTGAATGTGGCCGTTGTTCATCTTGCGTCTAGGAAAGGTCCTGGGGAGATTTGACCGATATAGTCAAAATGAGCACCTCATGACCTTGAAGTGTTTAACTAATTATTGGTCCCCTCTGCAAACAAATAGTGCTGATAGTGGCCTGCTACCCGTCTCCACAACCTCTCAAGCCATGGGATCAGGAAGGTAACGAGCAACCTGTTGGCCGCGCGCCAATACCAGATATGTCCCTTCACGGACACGCCCGGGCGAAGACATCAGAAGTCTACATAAAAGGGGTTGAGCGGTGCCGTTTGGCCGCCGATGCGACGAACGCGCTAGCATCAGTGGATTGCCAAAAGTGCCCCACGCCGACCAAGAACTGGTTTTGCAGGACACAGCAGATCTTTAGCCTTTTGAAAATAAAGACCTTTTAAACAGACACAAGAAGAGTGGTGGGCCCGGAGGGAGAAGCCAACAAACAGGAAAACTTATATATTTCAACGCGTAATAATTGAAGTGGAGTAGTAATTTGGAGTAGCTCTGAGCCAAAAACGAGCACGTCAGATTTCTTCAAACACACCACTAACGCATTGCCGCTTCACCCGCGAGTTTGCCAAGAACCACCGCACTCAATAGACCGTTGCCGGAGAGATAGCCGCTGTCGCCGCGACCGGAGACACCGCAGGCAGCGCCGCCACAGGCAAAGAGGTTGGGAAACACCGTGCCGTCAGCACGATAAACCTTTGCCATTTCACCTGTCCGAAGTCCGCCTTGTGTATGAAAGAGGGCCCCGGTGACCCTAACACCCAAAAAAGGTGCCTCCAGCTGCGGACCTTTGAAGTCGCGGCCGAAAGCATCGGGACCTTGAGTTCGAATGTCACTCATCGTCTGCAGAAACGGATCGACCGGCAGTCCCAGATCTCCTGCCAACCCTTCAAGCGTTTCCGATGTCTTGATGGCGCCAGAAGCTTCTGCCTGTTTGAAATCTTCAAATTGCCGTGCAATCTCGGCGATACGACTATCAAAGATGGCAAAGGCTTCACCGTTTGGCTGTGAGAGCACCGCCCGCGCGGCTTCCGAATAGCCCTTGGCCTCGTTCCAGAAACGCCGGCCTTCACGATTGACCTGAACACCGCCTTCCATGATCACTGCCCAGGTTATCAGGATGCCATGAGGGTGGGCGACGTTGCCATGCCCCTGATAGGCGCTCAGGTGCTGAAGATCCGCGCCGATCTGCCGGCCCCAGAGCAGCGCTTCGCCCCGGTTGCCGTTATGACCAAACCAAACGCCGTTTTCGATCTCTGGCATGAACTGATGCACCAGATCCCGATTGCCACCAAAGCCGTTGCAGGCCAACACGAGCTTGTCGCAACCGATTGTCTCGACGCCGCCGTCAGGCCGCGTGACCGCAACACCGGACACCTGACCGTCATCATCTAGAAACAGACGATGGGCGCGGCGTTCGCAAATGATGTCAATACCGGCGATCTCGCAAGTCGCGCGCAGCCTGTCGATCAGTTCGGCCCCCGAGCGCGACGGCAGGCCATGCATGCGCCTGCGGCTGTGCCCCGGATAGTTAAAATTGGACACCACCGAAAACGGCAGTTCAAAGGTTTCGGACAGCCAGTCGATCACCGGACCGGATGCAGCGGCCAATCTGTCGACCAGAGCCTGCTCGTTCTCGTGGTCGGCCTTGGCCTGGATATCAGCTGCAAACAACGAGGCTGTGTCTTCAATCCCGGCCTCAGCCTGGGCTATGGTTCCGGCGGCCGGGATCAAACCGGCAGAGAGTGCCGTGGACCCCTGCGGCACGGGGTCAGCCTCGATCACCAGAACCGACTGACGAGCTTCCTGGGCCGCAAGCGCAGCCACGAGGCCGCCCGCCCCAGCGCCGATGATCAGGGTTTCGCAGGTCAGGTCGAAGATTTCCAGCGTCGGCGCGACGTCAGGTTTCATTGCGGTCATAGGCGACGCCCTTGGCCAGCATCTCGGCTGTGCCGATCACGCCATTCAAACCGTCAAAGTCAAACATTCGGTCGGCAAAGGGCCTGTTGCTGCCATGCTGGTGGAGGCTCTGGTAATAGTCCTTCGCGGTACGCGCGAGGGCGCGAACGATGCCGCCCGGGAAAATGACAATGGAATAGCCCTGCTCTTCCAGATCTTCAGCGCCGGTGGTCGGCGTTGCTCCGCCTTCCACCATGTTGGCGAGCAGCGGGACACGCCCTGCAAAACGCCGGGCAATGTCAGAGAGTTGGTCCCGTGATTGTGGCGCCTCGATAAAGAGCACGTCGGCACCAGCCTCCAGATAGGTTTCGGCGCGGTCGATTGCTGCCTGGAAACCCTCGACGGCAATGGCATCCGTCCGGGCGATGATCAGTGTCTCGTCTGTACCGCGCGCATCGGCCATCGCCTTGACCTTCCCTGCCATTTCCTCGAACGGGATCAAAGACTTGTCCGATAAGTGGCCACAGCGCTTGGGATACGTCTGGTCCTCGACCTGAAGTGCCGATGCTCCTGCCCTTTCGTAAAGGCGCATGGTGCGCTGCGCATTGAGCGCATTGCCGAAGCCGGTGTCCGCGTCGATGATAACCGGCAACTCGGACCGATCGGCAATCAAGGACATGGTATCGGCCATTTCCGTCACGGCCGTCAGGCCGATGTCTGGCCGCCCGAGGCGTGTATACGCGACCGCCGCACCGCTCAGGTACAGGGCTTCGAAGCCTGCTGCGGTTGCCAGGGACGCGGTCAGCCCGTCATAGACGCCGGGCGCTATTAGGATATCTTTCTTTTGAAGACGTTGCTTTAGGCTCATCATGCTGCCTCCAGCCAGGCCAGAACGTCCTGACAGTTCATTTCGTGGGTCACCGTTGCCAGCGACAACAGCGTTGCTTCATGGACATCGGTTTTAAAGGCTGCGCTGCCATCGGTCAGGAGTACGGTGTCAATGTTGCGCAAATGCGCATCGCGTAAGGTCGAGGCCACGCCTCCGTTGGTCACGATACCGCCGACGATCAGATTGTCGATGCCGACAGCCCGCATGATGTATTCCAAGCGGGTCTGATAAAATGCGGAATAGGCGACCTTCTCGACGACGAAGTCAGCCGGATACAAGACATCGACCAACGTGTTGCCAAAGCTGCCCGGCGCAAAATCCCCCTTCCCGAGAAAAGGGCGCAACTTTTTCAAGTGTGGGGCGATCAGCGGTTCGCCCTTGGCATCGGGCACAAGCGTGAACTGGGCCGAAATGTAGTGACCTCCGCGCTGACGCAACGCTGCGACCAGCGGTGCGATCCGCTCTGGCAGGACTGCTATGTTGTCCGAGCGCTGACCGGCGCGACCATAAGCCCCTTCCGGATGAATGAAGTCGTTTTGCAGATCGATCGTCAGGATGGCTGTCCTGGACAGGTCCCAAGTGGTCGGTTCGCTCATGACAGGTTCTCCGAAGGCTCGATGATAGTGTTGCCGAAGTCATCGACACGGGCTTGCAGGTCCGGTTCAACCAGCACGGTGGTGTCCGGCTGTTCCAGAATGGCAGGTCCCTGAATGACGGTACCGACAGGAAGCGCAAGCCGGTCGTAGATTGCTGTCTCGTGCCACTTCGTGCCGAAATGGACGTCACGCTTCGTTCTGGGTTCGGGTTTGCACCCACCTATTGGTGCAAGCGCCCGGAGATCGAATTTGGGACGGAGCCCGGTTACCGCGCTGCGCAGGTTCAAGATGCGCCGGACACCGTTTTCCAGAAGCCGGCCGAAGGTCGCTTCATAGGCTGCATCAAAGGCCGCTTCAATCTCAGCCGCAGTTGGTGGCAGTACCTTTTCCTTCTCTGTCCGGACGCTAAGCGGGACCGAAACCGTATGTGTCTGGCCAACATAGGCCATGTCCAGTTCAAAACTCAGCTCCCGGCTTTCAAAGCGTGTTCGAGCCGCATCGAGCATCACCAGTCCCTGATCCACATGTGCCTGCATGTGGGCCGTGAGCGCGTTTGTGTCGAGTTGATCCACCAGCGAGTTGATGGTCTGAACAAAGTCCTGGCGCATGTCCGCAATTACGCAGCCCATTGCAGAGGTGACACCGGGATAGCGCGGGACGATGGCGCGGGCGATACCGACATCCTTGAGCATGGCGCCGGCATGTAAGGCACCGCCGCCGCCAAAAGGCATGAAGGCAAAACGTTTGGGATCAAAGCCACGTTCGATACTGACAAGCCGGATCGCACCGGCCATACGGGAATTGGCCACCCGCAGGATAGCCTCCGCACCCTGAACCGTGTCCATACCAAGCGGACGTCCCACATGTTGATCGATAGCTTCGGATGCAGCCTCCACGTCAAGCCTCTCAAGCTTGCCGCCAATTGGATTGTCCGGGTCGATGCGCCCGAGAACGACATTGGCATCCGTCACGGTTGGGCGGGTGTTGCCCAGTCCATAGGCGACCGGCCCTGGATTGGATCCGGCGCTTTCGGGCCCGATATTCAAAAGCCCCCCCTTGTCGACCCAGGCGATAGATCCACCACCTGCTCCAATGGTCGTGATCTCGATCATTGGCGTGCGCACAACCATGCCGAAATCGATGGCGGTTTGCGGCGACAGCATCGAGTGCCCGTCCGAAATCAGGGAGACATCAAAACTCGTGCCGCCCATGTCTCCGGTGATCACATTGTCGAAGCCCGCCGAAGAGGCAATGTAACCGGCCGCGATTACCCCTGCCGCCGGGCCTGACAGCGCCGTCCTGACAGGCAGCCGGCAAGCCGTGTCGACCGCCATGACGCCGCCATTGGACTGCACGATCATGAATTCGCCGTCGAACCCACCGGAGGTCAGCGCGCGCTCCAACCGGTCCAGGTAACCGGACACTTCCGGCTGCAGATAGGCGTTGAGCGCAGTGGTTGAAAAGCGTTCGAACTCGCGAATTTCCGGCAGGATTTCTGAAGACGCCGACACATGAGAGCTTTGCCAGATCTCACGTACGGCTGCGACGGCCGCCACTTCGTTTTCCGGATTGGCATAGGCATTGGCAAACAGAATTGCGACAGCTTCGCAGCCCTGTGCCTGAAGCTGTCTGGCCGCCACGCGCACCGCCTCAAGATCAACCGGCTTTCGGATGGTGCCATCGGCCAATGTGCGCTCCGGCACTTCCAGACGGTTGCGCCGGTCGACGACCGGTTCGAAATCGCCTCTGAGCCCCCAAGTGCGCGGCCGGTCCCGACGCCGCATTTCCAGGACGTCGCGAAGGCCTTCTGTGCAGATGACCCCGGTTGTTGCGCCCTTACGCTCCAACAGCGCGTTGGTGCCGGCGGTCGTGCCGTGAACGACAACGGAAATCTCCGAAAGATCCGAAACCCGTTGTGAAATGCCGTCCAGGAATCCGCCCGATTGGTCCGGACGCGTTGTCGGCACCTTTGCGACGGACGCGGTTCCGTCAGTCTCGTTCAACACGAATATGTCGGTAAACGTACCGCCAACATCTACGCCAATCATGCGTGTGCTCATTGGGATACCTCCCGCCACGATGATCCATAGTGTCGATCGGCTGCTTCTGCAGCAACGAGCCCACGCGCCACGTCCCGGGCGACATCGGCTGCCGACCGTTCTTCCGGCTTGCCGTAGCCACCCCCGCCCGGGGTTTCCAGACGAACCGCCTGGCCTTGCCGCAGTTTGATGCCGCGCATTTTCGAGGCGAGAGGCGGTCTCTCCCAACCCTCGTCCTGCTCGAACGAAAACCGGTTGAGCGCGCCGTCCTCACCATCTGCAATGCCCTTGGGGGCAAAGCGCCCGCGCTCTCCAAAGAGAAATGCCTCAGCACCGTTTTCCTCCAGAACTTCGATCTCGTAGACGGCTCCCATGCCGCCACGATGCTTGCCTGCCCCGGCGCTGTCCGGGCGCAGCGCCCATTTGCGGAACATGACCGGATAGGCCGCTTCAAGGATTTCCATCGGCGGGATGGTCGCGGTCGAGATCGGTGCGTTACCATGATTCAAGCCGTCGCTTTCGGAAGAGCCCCCGTGCCCGCCGCCGTAGAAACTGAACATCACCCAAGGTTTGCCGTCGCTACGTTTGCCCGCAATCGACAGCGCGTTGATGGTGCCATAGGCATTGGCAACAACGCGGTCCGGGGCTGCCTTTGCAAAGGCTGAGAAGATGACATCGATCATGCGCAGGATCGTTTCTGTGTAGCCGCCGGTGGGACTCGGAAACTCTGCAGACAAAAGGGAGCCTTCCGGCACTTCGACGTTGATAGGGCGCATGACACCGGCATTGGCCGGCAGATCCGGAAAAATGTGCTTGATCGCCACATAGGCCGTTGCGACCGTTGTTGGCAGTGCAATGTTTACAGGACCGGCGCACTGCGGGGCAGACCCTGCAAAATCCAGGGTCATGATGTCACCCTTGATCTCCAGCGCCACCCGGATGACAAGCGGCTCGTCCGTGATACCGTCATTATCAAGATAGTCTTCCGCCTCCCAGCGGCCGTCCGGGAGATCGTCAAGTTCGGCCCGCATCAGCGCTTCTGCGCGATGCCCGAGCGCATCCAGTGCAGAACGCACTGTTGCCGCACCATATTCGTCCAGCAATTCATCCATACGCCTGTTACCGAGATCAAGCGCTCCCAGTTGGCCATTCAGATCCCCTCTGGCGGATTGCGGCAAACGCGTGTTGCGAAGGAGGATATCGATGATGTCCTGATTGATGATGCCGGCCCGGGCCAGCCTGACAGGCGGCAGCACAAAGGCTTCCTGAAAGACCTCGGTGGCCGCCGGGTTGTAGTTGCCCGGAACCGCGCCACCGACATCATGCCAGTGACCCACCGAGGCAAGGTAACAAAAGAGTTTACCGTCGCGAAAATAGGGTCGGACGAGGCGCATGTCGGACAGATGTGTGCCGCCGATATGCGCATCGTTGAAGATGAAGATGTCACCGTCGGCCAAATCTCCATCTGCAGCAGCCTTTTCGATCACCGCCTTGACGGCAAAGGACATCACGCCAACGAAAATCGGCAGCCCGGACTTACCTTGAACAAGCGTGTCACCGCTTGCGGCGTGGTAAAGTCCGTGGCTGGCATCGTGCGCTTCTGCGATGATCGGATTGAAGGCGGCCCGAAACAAAGTTGCGTCCATTTCGTCGGCAATCTGCTCCATGCGGCCTGACAGGACCGACAGGGTGATAGGGTCAATTTCGCTCATGCTGTAGCCTTCACCTCCGCAAGATCGTTCCAGACATCCTGGCGCGTGATCCTGCCCTTCTCGATTTCAAACCGGTCGATAAAACGAATGCCGTCAAAGGGTGTCCGGTCTGGCCATTCACCGGACAGCGTGCCGCGACAATAGACCAGCGCTGTCGGACCGGCGTCCTGCATCGTTTCGAATCCATGATATGTCTTTTTGACGAAGCGGTAGCGGGGCCCGGCCCATTCAATCAGTTCTTCAAGCGCATGCATGGGAGCTGCGCCCGGGAACTGCATGACCAACCCTTCTGCGAGAAGCGCGCGAGCGCTTTTGAGATCCCTGGCTTCCATGGCTTCCAAAAAATCTTTTACGATCCCCACCGGATCCTTGAGCGCAGGCGCGCCCGTGCGGTTTTTGCCGCCACGAGAATAGTTCGCGTGGTCCATTTCGTGGATCATGACCGTAATAGCCTCGGGCCCAGCCGGCACCACCAGGCGCACGGCATTTGTCAGACCTTCATGCAGTCGGCGCTTATCCTCGGCCCCATAGCCCTGCAAAAGATGCAGCTCGACGATCGGCATACCGCTCTCCCAAAATTTGTATCTTTTATAATACAGATTTTTATATGTTACTAATACAAAAAAAGACAAATTTTTCGTACAGAAGCTTGATCTTTTTGAAGCCGGCGGTAACATTAGGTACGGATTAGGGAGGAAATTCCGGCGTGAACAAGCCTGAAAAATCACTGCTTCCAGAAGGTGCCAAGGCGCGGCAGGTCTATCTGTCCCTGCGCGACCAGATTGCTGACGGCCGCCTGGAAGACGGCGACAGCCTCCCGCCCGAGCAAAAGCTCGCCGAGATTTTCAGCGTCTCCCGCGTCACCATCCGTCGGGCTCTGGATGCGTTGGCCGCCGCCGGACTGGTTGTTCGCCGCGCAGGCAGCGGCACGACGGTAAGGACCTCTGGTCAGGCAGGGCAACCTATGGCAATGAACCTTGCGACCCTCATGCCGCAGCTGGTCGAGATGGGACAGACGACGACGGCGCGACTGCTGTCCTTTTCCTATGGCGCAGCGCCGGAATTTGTCGCAAGCGCCCTGCACTTGCAACCGAAAGAACAGGTCCAGATCGCAACCCGGGTCCGCAGCACCGACGGCACACCTTTCTCGCATCTGACCACCTATGTTCCCGCCGGCATTGCCGAGAACTATTCAGAAAACGATCTGGCGACGACACCATTGTTCAAACTCTTGGAACTGAGTGGCGTGCAAATCAAGGATGCGCATCAGTCCGTTTCGGCAACGCTGGCCGGACCCGATGTCGCCGAAGCTCTGGGCATTGCCGTGGGGTCAGCCTTGCTGTCGCTGCGTCGCGTGGTGCGCGACGTCAATGACAATGGCGTGGAATATCTCTCTGCGCTTTATCGGCCAGACATGTTCCGTGTCGAAATGCCTCTGACGAGGGTCGGTGACGGCAGCGCACGCCATTGGCAGCCGGCCATCGGCAAACCGCCGGGTGAACCGTCATGACGGCACCATGCACCCTCCTCGACAGGCTCTGGACCGCTCATGAAATCGTGCGGCGCGAGGACGGCGCGTCCTTATTGTGGGTCGATCGACACCTGGTGCATGAAGGCTCACATCATGCCTTCGGCAAACTTGCATCACGGGGCGCACGGGTGGCCGAACCCGACCTTACCTTTGCCGTGGTCGACCATTATGCGCCGACGCGCGGGCGCGACCGGATTGCCGATCCGCAAATCAAATACATGGTCGAGACCCTGCGCAAGAATGCGCATCGCCATGGCTTGCGCCTTTTCGATCTCAAGGACCCTGGACAGGGCATCGTTCACGTAGTCGGTCCTGAACAGGGGCTAACGCTGCCTGGACTTCTGATCAATTGCGGTGACAGCCACACCTCCACCCACGGAGCCTTCGGCGCGCTTGCCTTCGGCATTGGTGCAACGGAGGTCGCCCACGTTTTGGCCACCCAGACGATCTGGCAAAAGAAACCGGCCGCCATGCGCATTCGGATAGAAGGGAGACTTGGCCCGGGAGTGAGCGCAAAGGACATTGCACTCAACTGGATTGCCCGTCTCGGGGCCGATGGCGCTCAGGGTCACGCGATCGAATATGCCGGGAGCGCCGTGCGCGATCTTTCCATGGAAGGCCGCATGACGTTGTGCAATCTCTCCATCGAGGGAGGCGGCCGTTTCGGTCTGATTGCGCCCGATGAAACCACATATGCCTATTTGCGAGGCCGCCCTTATGCGCCCCAGGGATCTGTCTGGGAAGCAGCCCTTGCGAATTGGGCCAAACTGATCACTGACGGAACCGCGACGTTTGACCAGGACATTCATCTGAATGCCAGGGAGATCGCGCCGACCGTGACCTGGGGTACGAGCCCGGAACAGGCAATTCCCGTCACAGCCACGATCCCCGATCCGAACACGTTGGCAAATGGCAAGGCGCAAGGAGCCCGCGACGCGCTCGACTACATGAGGCTTGCCGCCGGGCGTCCGATTGAGGGAACGCCAGTCGACCAGGTGTTTATCGGTTCCTGCACCAACGGTCGAATAGAGGATCTGCGCCACGCTGCAGCCGTCCTTGCCGGCCGGAAAGCAAAAGTCTCCGGGCTGGTGTCCCCGGGTTCGGCACTGGTCAAGGCACAGGCTGAGGAAGAAGGGCTCGACAGGATCTTTGTCGATGCCGGTCTTGATTGGGCAGACGCGGGCTGCTCCATGTGCGTCGGCATGAATGGCGATCTGGTTCCACCCGGCAAGCGCTGCGCCTCTTCTACCAACCGTAATTTCCGGGGCCGTCAGGGTCCCGGTGCGCTGACACACCTCATGTCCCCGGCCATGGTTGCGGCCGCAGCAATTACCGGCACGATCACGGATGTGCGTCCACTTTTGGAAGGGCGCGCGACATGAGTGGTTGGAGCCAGCACCAGGGCCACGCGGTTGCGTTGCCAATCCACAATGTCGACACGGATCAGCTGATCCCCTCGCGTTTCATGTCGACACCAAGAAGCGAAGGCTATGGCCGGTTTCTGCTGCACGATCTGCGCAGGGATGCACACGGCGAAACACATTCGGACTTTCCGCTGAACCGCCACGACCATGCGAGTATCCTGGTCGCCGGGCGCAATTTTGGCGGCGGTTCTTCGCGCGAAGCAGCTGTTTACGCCCTTGTGGATGCTGGGATCAGGGCGGTCTTCGCACCGGGTTTCGGCGACATTTTTGCCGGCAATGCCATCAACAACGGCCTCTTGCCCGCCCGGATCAGCGAAGAGGAAATGAACCTGTTGTTCCAGGGTCTCGCCGACACGGCTTTGGCTGCGGAAGTTTGCCTGGAAAAGCGCCACCTTCAGATCGGTGACCAGCGGATCGGTTTCGACCTCGATCCGGGCTGGCGCACCAAGCTGATCAACGGTTGGGACGACATCGATCTGACCCTGACCTACAGGACCGAGATCGATCGACATTCTCAAGTGCTCAAGCAGCGCGCGCCGTGGATACGGCCCGCGCAAATCACCAAGAATTCCTGATCCAACAGGAGCAGAAAGCCTCAGGACAGATCCTGAAGACCAGAGGGAAGCGGCACAGGCCGCCCGCAAAGTGGAGTGAGACTATGAAGAGGTTAATACTGGCCGGCCTGCTTGCCGGATCGACACTGTTCAGCGCAACGGCACAGGCGGAAGACACCCTGACCGCCGTCCATGCCTTTCCTGAAACGCTGATCTACACCAAGAGCTTCCTGTCCTTCGTCGACAAGGTAAACGAGGCCGGCAAGGGCGTGGTGCAGATCGACGTGCGCGGTGGGCCCGAGGCGATTGGCATGTTTCAGCAGCCCGACGCGGTCCGCGACGGCATAGTCGACATGGTCTATACGCCGGGCTCCTTCTACGGCGGTGCCCTGCCTGAAAAGGACGCCATGGTTGCTTCCAACCTGACAGCGGTCGAGACCCGCGAGAATGGCGGCATCGAGCTGATCGACCAGATCCATCAGGAAAAGATGGGCCTCAAGTATCTCGGCTGGTTCGACAGCGGCGTCTGCTACAATCTTTGGACCCGCAACGAGCCCACCTTTGACGCGAGCGGCAATCTCGAAGTCGAAGGTCTGAAACTGCGCGGCAACAACGTCTACAACGCGTTCTTTACCAACTATCTCGGCGCCCAGGTCATCGACTTGCCGACAGGAGAAGTCTATTCGGCCCTGCAGCGCGGTGTTGTGGACGCCACCGGCTGGACGCAGATCGGCCTGATCGACCTGAAGTGGAACGAATTCCTGAACTACCGGATCGAGCCCTGTTTCTTCTCCACCGACCTCGGTGTCATCATCAACATGGAGAAGTGGAATTCCCTGTCGGATGAATCCAAGAAGATCTTGCAGGATGTTGCCATCCAGCATGAAAAAGACAGCGTTACCGCACTGCGCGCAAAGCGGGATGAGGACTTTGCTGCACTGGACGCTGCAGGCATGACCGCCATTTCGCTGGAAGGCGAAGCCAAGGCAAACTATCTGGCGGCTGCGCGCGAAAAGACCTGGGAGCGCATGAAAGGATTGATGGCCGAACAACCGGGCGGCACCGGCAATTATGACAAGCTGATCGAACTCTTCTACGATCTGAATGCGGCAAAGTAACTGAACTGTCAGGCCCGCCCTCCGGCGGGCCTGAACTTGCCGATCCGGGGCGTGTGCATGACGGCTGTTTTCAGATTCTACAAATTTCTGATCGACGCCATGGCGGTGGTGGCAGGGGCCACACTGGTGTGGCTGATGGTTTCCGTGGTGGTTTCGGTCCTTATGCGCAATCTGGGCCTGCAGCCCTTTGCCTGGCTGTTTACCTCTTCGGAATACGGGCTTTTGTACATGACCATGCTCGGCGCCCCGTGGCTGGTCCGCGAAAAGGGACATGTCCATATCGAGCTGGTCACCTCTGCCATTCCGGATGGTCCAAGGCGCATTGTCAGCCGACTGGTGGCGCTTGCCTGCGTACTCGTCTGCGTCATCCTGGCCTGGCAAGGGCTGGAACTCTTTCTGAAGAACATCGAGCGCGGCGATTACGACACGCGCGCCTACTATTACCCTCGCTGGCTGCTGACGATCACCTTTCCGCTCAGTTTCGGCCTGATGGCGGTTGAATTCATGCGCTTTGTCGCCGGTTCGGAGCTGATGCATTCCGGTGAAGCGGGGATACACGAATAATGGAATGGTACGAAGCTCTTGCCCTGCTTCTGGGCGTGATCGTATTCCTCATGGCCATGGGCATGCCCGTCGCCCTGGCGTTTCTGGCTGCCAATATTATCGGCGCCTGGGTTTTCATGGGCGGTGAACGCGGTATTGGTCAGCTCCTGAACAACGGCCTCGGGTCGCTCACCAAGTTTGCGCTCGTGCCGATCCCGTTGTTCCTGCTGATGGGCGAAATCTTCTTTCACACTGGCCTCGGTGGGCGCATGTTCAACGCCATCGACAAGTTGCTCGGTCGTCTCTCCGGCCGATTGAGTTATGTCACCGTCCTGGGAGGCACGGCCTTTTCAACGCTTTCCGGCTCATCCATGGGCTCCACCGCCCTGCTCGGCTCGCTGATGGTGCCGGAAATGAATCAACGCGGATACAAGCCACACATGAGCATCGGCCCGATCCTGGGCACCGGTGGCCTTGCCATCATCATTCCGCCGTCGGCGCTGGCGGTTCTCCTGGCCACGCTGGCGCAGATCGATGTCGGCGCGCTCCTGATTGCCGGGGTCATTCCCGGCCTGATCCTGGCCGGTTTCTATATCGCTACCATCTGGTTGCAGACCAGGCTCGACCCGAGCGCTGCACCTGCCTATGACGTTGAACCGCTCTCCCTTTGGGGCAAGATTTCCCTGCTTCTGCGGGAAGTCGTACCGATGGTCGGCGTTATGGTGGTGATCATCATCCTGATGATCAACGGCTTCGTTACCCCGTCCGAAGCGGCCGCCTTTGGTGCTCTGGGCGTGCTGATCCTGGCAGCAATCTTCCGCTGCCTGACCTGGGAAGCGATGCGCAAGTCCGTCACCGGTGCGCTCAAGGTCACGCTGATGGCATATCTGATCGTCTTTGGATCGGCGACTTTCAGTCAGCTCCTGGCCTTTTCCGGCGCCTCAAGAGGTCTCGTCAACTGGGCCATTTCCTTCGAGATGGCACCGATTGCCATGTTGATGGTGATGTTTGCCGTTTTGTTACTGCTTGGCATGTTCATGGAGCAGATTTCCATGATGCTCCTCACCGTGCCGATCTTCTTCCCGCTCGCCATGAGTCTTGGCTTTGACCCGATCTGGTTCGGTCTGATCATGCTGCTGGCGCTGGAAATCAGTTTCACGACACCGCCCTTCGGACTGCTGCTCTTCGTCATGAAGGGGGTTGCCCCGCCCGGCACAACCATGCGCACCATCTATACGTCAGCCTTCCCATTCATCGGTTGCTCGCTCCTGCTGGTCGCCTTGCTGGTGCTGTTTCCCAAAATAGCCTTGTGGTTGCCGGGGCTTTAGGAACGGCCACTTAAAACGCCAGAGAAGCCATTGAAAGCAAGAGACCTTTTTCTCCTGCCCAGAGCGTTCAAGTTTGGAACTGGCGCCAGCGCAGTCTTCAACGCGAACTGCGTGTGGTGACTGGCAACATGAAAGAAGAATGGTGGGCCCGGAGGGACTCGAACCCCCAACCAATCCGTTATGAGCGGACGGCTCTAACCAGTTGAGCTACAGGCCCTTGAGCAATCGGACAGCCAGAAGCGGCGGTGTTGCGCAATATGTTCCCTATACCATGGCATTTTTCCGGGGCAAGTGCTTTAGAGCCAACTTGGAAAAAAGGTCTGGAAAGACGGTACAGGCATGCCCTCAGAGAGTGAGCCAGACAGGCGCACAGCAAAAAACCGGTTCCGTTCTCTTCCCGCTTTTGCTCTAACAGTTTTGGGAAACCTTTTTGATCTTTAGTTTTTTGCCGGAGCCACCATGCGATCACCGCTACTTACTGTCACGCTGAGTGTGCTGCTGGTGTTCATGATCGGCTGGCTACTTGTCATTGGCCGGTCTCTCGTCCTGCCCTTCGTCATTGCCCTGATCGTCTGGTACATGATCAATGCGCTGGCCAGAGTTTTTGGAAAGGTCCCGATTGGCCGGTGGCGCCTGCCCTGGTTCGTCTCCTTTACGCTCTCGCTTCTGACGATTTTTGCGGTCGGCACGATTGTCATGGACATCGTGACAGCAAATCTGGCTCAGCTCGCAGTGGACGCACCGACTTATCAGCGTCGCCTGGAAGAACTCTTCAACCAGGTTTCTTCACTGTTCCACCTGAACGACCCGATTGAATTGAAAGATCTTTTCCCGGATTCCGTCGTACCGCGCATGGTGACAGCCGGAGCCAGCCTGGTAACCACGATAGCCGGTTCGGCAAGCCTTGTGTTCATCTATGTCCTGTTCCTTGTGCTGGAACAATCCACCTTCGACCGCAAGTTCGAGCGTCTGTTCTCGAATCCCGAACGGGCTCAGGAGGCTTTTGCGCTCCGTGCGGAAATCAACCGCTCGATCATGCATTACTTCACGATCAAGACCGCCGTATCGCTCGCGACCGGCGCTATGACGAGCCTGGTCCTGATAGCCATCGGGCTACCATATGCGGCCCTCTTCGGCTTTATCGCTTTCCTCTTGAACTTCATCCCGACAATCGGCTCACTGATCGGGGTCATCTTTCCGAGCCTGTTGGCGATAGTCTATTACGACACGCTGGGACCGTTCATCACCATCGCGACAGGACTGGGGTTGATCCAGTTTGTTGTCGGCAATCTGATTGAACCCAAGCTGATGGGCTCCAACCTGAACCTGTCGGGCCTGGTAATCATGCTGTCGCTTGCATTCTGGGGTGCGGTGTGGGGTGTGGTCGGCATGGTTTTATGTGTGCCATTGACGGTGATGATCGTGATTGTCTGCGCCCGCTTTGAAGGTTCAAGGCCCGTCGCCGTCTTGCTTTCGGAAACTGGCGATGTCGGTTTGAACCACGACTGACACCTGCTTTCGCTTCTCCGTAAATTGAGCGATTTCACTCGCCAAATCGGACTGACGAAGATGAACGGAAGCTGAACCGGCTGGTCTTAACCCTGCCGCAATGGCTCGCGATGTTGCATCGCAAATCAGAGTTTCAAGAAAGGACCTATTCAATGATGTCTTTGATCCGTTTGTTGCCAAGCCCATCGAATTCCTTTGCACGCAAGATTGCCCTTGCCGCGGGTCTTTCAGCGGTGCTCGTCGTTGCAGCACCCGCTTATGCGCAGGAGGCAGCACCAGTAGCCGGAACGATCACGATGGAAGGCACAGGCACAGTTGCGGTCGCACCTGACATGGCAGTGATCTCCACCAATGTCGTGACCACCGGCAAATCAGCTGCCGAGGTTCTGGCGGAAAACTCTGACTCCATCGCCAAAGTCATCAACGCCATCAAGGCTGAAGGCATTGAGGTCAAGGACATTCAGACGAGTGGCTTTGGCATCCATCCGCGTTATGAGCGGATCAACGACGGCTCCAACCGCCAGCCGAATATCATCGGATACGAAATCCGCAACGGCGTTGAGGTCAATGTCCGTGATTTGACCAAGCTCGGCAACCTGCTGACCATTGTCGTGGAAAGCGGCGCCAATTCTGTCGATGGCATTCGCTTCGAAGTAAGCGACCCGCAGGACAAGCTGGACGAAGCCCGGAAAAAGGCCGTTGCAGCAGCGCGCCACAAGGCAGAGATCTTTGCGGAAGCTGCCGGTGTTGAACTTGGCAGCATTGCCGCCATCACCGAAACCGGTACGCAAATGCCGCGCCCACTCATGATGCGCGCCGAAGGCATGATGATGGCTTCCGCGCCTGTTCCGGTTGAAGCCGGTCAGGAAACCATTGGTGCCAACGTGACCATCCGCTGGACGCTGAAATAACGGTCTCCCCGCGGCAACGTTCCAGGACCACGTCCTGAAACAAATTATCCCGGATTTCCGCTCGGCAATCCGGGATTTCTTGTTTTGAGGAGAACGGTGGACAATCTCCTTCTGGCCACCGGGTACAGCTCAGTGATAGCCGTCAGACATAACCAGCCCCGCGCCTTCTGATGCCAGTGTCGTATTCACAAATTTCTGCAGTTTTTCCGGGTGACGCAGGATGTAAACACTTCGAATTTTGCCGTCTTCAGCAAAGGCGAATGAGACCACCGCCTCGGGCACTTCCCCTCTCGTGACCACAAGAGAGGCCAACCCGTTCACGGTTGCCGACAGAAGCTGAAGATCCGACCACGCACCCGACAGAACACCAGTGATGAACGCCAGAACCTCTTCCCGTCCATTCAAGACGTGCTGAATGGCAGTCACCTTGCCACCGCTGTCTGCCCGCAGGTCGACTTCAGCGCTCAAAACGGCTGCAAGCGGACCAGGGTTACCGGTCGCCAGAGCGTCTTTGAATGTCTTGAGCAATTGCCCCTGCTGGTCCTGGCTGGGCACATAACGCACCCGTTCCTGCGCAATCATTTGCCTGGCGCGTGAAGCGAGCTTGCGGCAATGCTCAACGCTCAATCCCAGTGCACTTGCAACATCACTGAAGGGCTGCCCAAAGATATCATGCAGCAGATAGGCCGCTCTTTCCCGGGGCGTGAGCCTTTCAAGAAGCAAAAGAAAAGCAGTTGTCAGGCTTGAGGCCACTTCCAGTTGCGTTTCCGCGCTTTCAGCAAAATCCGACTGGAATTGTTCAGGCAACCAGGGTCCGACGTAATCTGTCCGTTTTCGATGGACCGACCTCAGGATATCGAGGCAACGATTGGTGCAAACTGAAGTCAGCCAGGCTGTTGCATTGTCTGGAAGTGTGCCGGTGTTCGAAAACCACTTGTAGGCGGTATCCTGAACAGCATCCTCGGCTTCTGCGAGCGTGCCCAACAGGCGATAGGCAACCCCCAGGAGTTGGGGGCGTGCCGTTTCGAAAGCCTTTGCCTTGTCGTATGTTTCCATCTCATCCACTCAGTGCCTGGAGACTTGAACCCGGTTCCAGAGGTTGATCATGCTGACACAGGTGGTGATCAGCGAAATCATCTCGTCCGAATAGTGCGCCCGAAGCTCTGCGCGCAAGGCACCATAGTCTGTTCCCCGGTCGAGATAGGTTAGAGACTCCGCCCAGGCGAAGGCTGCTTTTTCAGCAGGCGTAAAGTCAGCAACATCACGCCAGACTGCAAGCCTGTCCAGCCGCTTGTCCGTCTCCCCGTCCTTGCGGGCATCTGAACTATGCATTTTCACACAATAGGCACATTGATTGATCTGCGAAATTCTCAGTTCAATCAGATGTGACAGCTTGGGTGGCAGGCCTTTTTCATGCATCAGCACATGTGTTTTTCCAAGGTGCCCCAAGACGTCCCCAATGACGGTTTCGTACTGTATTGCTTTGCTTTCCGGTGTCATTTTCAGATTCCTTTTCATGCGTGTTTCGATAACTCGACGGGACAGCCCTTTGAAACGTGACAAGCGACCAGATTTTTTTTGGAAATGCGTTTTTTTGCTCGTCTGGATTGGTGAAGTCGGCCAACAGGACGACTTCACTTGGCAATATCCCAAAGCATTGTTTTTGAAGTCAATTTGCGGGCAGGAGTGCTCTTCGGGCAAAGAGCAGTGCCGCTGCCGGCGCCAGCAGAAAAACAAGAAACAACCAGAACGCGGCGGACGAAGCCCCGGCCTGCCCTCCTGGATCTGTCATTCCGCCCGCATTTGCGATCATGCCTGCCAATGAGGCGCCCAGAGCCGTGGCGAACAGCTGAACAGTCGTGACGGCAGCAGCTGCCGTATCCTGATCAGCCGGTTCAGCTGTCTTGAAGATTTTTGTCGTTAGATGTGGCCAGCAAAACCCTATGCCATATCCAACCAGGACCAGACCAACGGCCAGAACGCCAATACCAAGCCAGGAGTTCATGGGAGTGGGCAGCAGAAGAGCCTGAATTGCCAGACCTGAAAAACTCCAAACAGCTCCATGAACCAGGGTATTGTCGGCGCGTTTACCGGTGAATTTGGCGGATTGTGCCGAGGCAAGTGTCCAGCCAAACGCCATCAACGCCCCCATATACCCTGCAACCAGCGGAGACAGCCCCTGCAACACTTGCAGAAAATAAGGCACAAATGCCTCTGGCTGCATTCCAAGCATCATGAAAGCCAGGAAGAGATAATGAAATCCAAGATTGCTTTTGGAACAAAGCGCTCCTGATGGAAGCAACCGGCCTGTGGCGGTTTTCTCAACCCGATAGAGCACGACCAGCAGAAAGGCAGCGAGAGCCAGAGTTGTTCCAGTTGATAGTTTGCCGGTCACAGTACTGCCAACAGAAACCACAGCGACAATCGCAACCAGCAAAATCAATTGCACCCAGGGCACGGCGCTATTTCGGTGTTCCTGATCGGTCCGACCAGGCAACACCAGTACACACAAGATACTCAAGACAAGTGCAATCGGCAGCAAGGCATAGAACGCGGATCGCCATGCACCGAGTTCTGCAAAGATACCGCCAATCGCAGGACCTGTCAGGGTTGCGACACCCCACATCAAGGTGATGAGACCAATGGCAAGAGGCCACAGCCGTTCCGGGAACACGGCGCGAATGACGATATAGGCCAAGGCATAAAGAAAACCTCCGCCTGCGCCCTGCACAGCCCGCCCTGCGTTGAACACCCCGATGTTAGAAGACAGGCCGCAAATTATCGTCCCGGCGCAAAATACGCCAAAGGCGAACAGATAGGCCTTTTGAGGGCCGAGCCAGTTGTGCAATCGCGCAGTCAATGCCGCGCTGACAATCGAAAACATGACAAAGAGCGACGTGGCCCATGCGTAATAGGCGACCCCACCAATCTCCTGGACCACCGAAGGCATGATCGTGGCAGAGATGAAAACATTCATCGCATGGAGCACCACGCCCCCGGCCAAAATTATTGAGTAGGAAAGCAGGTCAGGTGCAACCAGGTCGCGCCACCGGGGCGGCAAAATACGTGTGTCTTCGAGCGTTTGCGTCATGTCCAGGGTCCACTTCGAGAGGTTTTCCTCCCAACGACGCTTGAAGAGCTCAAAAGGTGACGGTCTCTCCATATTTTTTAATCAGGTGAGATCGATCAAGTTGACCTGGCCGCATTCAGACGGTTGCATACGAGGTCATATTCCAAGGTGTTTTGAAATGGAAAACCCCACACATACCCACCTACAGAACCTTCCCTTCCAGGCCTAAAGTTGCCCGAAATATCAATTTGTTAGCTTGATGAAAGAAGCTTCGGGAGGCTAATCACGGCCTGTTCGGAAAACGCGGGCAGGTAGACCCGATCAACGAAATCGTGTGCCGCAGTGGCTGCACAACGAATAACTGAAATATCCAAAGTCGCTGACCTCTTGCAGGTGCATGCCTTTGGCTTTTGAATACTCATAACTCACGCCGAGTTTCCTGGACCACTTTTTGGCCAGCTGCTCGAAAAAACCAGTTGTCTGAAGGTTGGCAAACGCGCGCTGCCAAGCGTCAAGACGCGCCGGATCCGTCCCGCGTGACACAAGAAGATAGCTCGAGGCTTCGCGGATCAGAAACGCTTCGTTAACAGCGTCCGGTTCTGCACCGGCGGACTTGAGCATCAGGGGAAGTTCCAAGTCTGACGACAACCAGAAATCAGCCCGGCCTGCAAGCAACATTCGCACGGAATCTAAATGCTGCGGCGTTTCTTCAATTGCAGCACCGTCTCGTTTGAAAAGTTGTGTCCGCCAGTCGCCACGCATTCCGACCACGCGTGCTTTCTTCGCGGCAATTTCTTTCAGGTTTTGGGGTTTGGTTGGATCACTCGCGCGCGAATAAACCATGTGCCGACGGGTGACGAACGGGCCGATAAAGTGAAACCCCATAGCCTCTCGCTCGGGTGTTTTTGTGTCAGTGAAAAGCACCACATCCGGATTGCTTTCCGCCAGCTTCAGAGCCCTCGCCCAGGGGTAAACCTCTATTTGGGCGTCCACATCCAGCGACCGCTTGAGCTCTTCGATTATATCGACGGCAATACCGGTTAGCTTACCGCGATCATCAAGATAGTTCGTGGGCGGTTCGATGCCCGTCAGAAGCCGTATTTCAGAAGCCAGTGAAGGCTTTGCAGTGAAACTCGCGCAAAGTAGTAGAGGCACAAGGATTCTTAACCAGCCGGTAGCTCTTTTCAGAACAGCAAAAGAAACAAGAACAAGATTGTTCACCATGCTTCGAAGTCCCAGCAAAGAGAATTATTAGCCGGAGCAGACTCAAAACGATTCACCCGCAATTTAAGTAAATAACCTAGTCAAAGCTAATTCCATATGAGGTAATTGGTTTAAAACTAAAGGCTATTCATAAAACTACACTATCCAAAAGTTTAAAAAACCGGTTTCGCAGTATTCCATATACCAACATACTGGCATTGGAAACTGCGCTTTTATTTTAATCTACGAGCCCGTTTTTTCCGTCAACTGCGTGTCCGCATAAAACCCCTCTGACGGTTCAAATCGCAGCGGAATACCCAGTTTCCCACTCCAGTTCATCGCGGTTTTTTCAAAGAAATCCGTTTGCAGGAGTTTTTCATATGCGGCACGCCATTGAGCAATGAGCAGTGGATCCGACCCTTTTGATAGCATCAGATATGATGGGGACCGCCGTACTGTATAAACCGGTTTGACAGCTTCCTGTGGAATTTGAAGTTCACGTAGCAGGACTGAAGCCTGAAGCTGCGACGTTATCCAGAGGTCAACACGACCGGCCATCAGCATCCGTACGTTGGTTTCATGACCTTCGGTTGCAACGGTCTTGACACCGGCGTCTTGCAGAAGTTTCAATTGCCAGGAACCGCGTACACCCGCCACGGTCAGGTCCTGATTTAGAACCTCTTCAAGTTCGGCCAATTCCAGCGAAGATTCCTTCGCAGCCATGAGCACGTGGTTCCACATGACGACCGGGCCGATGAATTGAAACCCCATATCGCGCCGTTCCTGGGTCTGTCCGGCGGTAAACAACATGACATTCGGTTTTGATTTGGCAGTCAGGTAGCCTCTTGCCCAAGGAAGGACTTCGACCGGGGTCGAGACATTCAAGATTTTCTTGAGCGCGTGCACAACCTCAACGCTTAAGCCTGTCGGCTCACCCTGCTCATCAACATAGTTGGATGGAGGCCATTGAGAAGTGACGAGCCGAAGTTCTTGTGCCTGCGCCGCCCTTAGGTTTTGCGGAAACAGTAATATAATCAAGCAGCATATAACCGCCGACAGATACACTTTTAAAAAGTGCAAATAGCCTGCAGGATCGTTTGGTTTTTGTTGAAGTAACGACATATTCATTTGCTTTTGCCTAAGCGCAACCTAAGGTTATTGTGGAGATAGCACCCACAACTAAAACTTCCACTGTTATTCACGTGAGTTTGAAGCTAGTCAGTTACCAATTACTGAACTCTCTAAGATTAGAAAACGACATATTCAAATACACAATTGCTAAACATACGAAGATTTTGTTTTCATTAACCATTAATTACCTGAAAAATATCACAATTTTCGAAACCAGACTTGCATCACTTTTTTACTTTCTTCCTTCTCACCGATATCGGTCCAGGGAAAGTTTACCGTAATGCCATCCAGTTTCTTATAACCGCGCTTATGCCAAAAGCCGTTCAGGGGCCTGTACTCCGCGGGCTTCAACGGGTGATTCTCTGGCCGAACAACCGCACAAAAAGCAGCCTGACGATACCCCAACCGCTTTGCATGGGCCTCCCGCGCATCAAAGAAGCGATGACCTAGTCCCTGCCCGCGGTAGGCCGGTTCCAGAACAGATTCCGCCAGATAGAAGATTTCATTTGGGTTGTATCCACCCGCTTCAAAAGGTGTTCTGAACTCTTCCAGCTCTTCACCAAGCGGTTCGCCGGTTGCTGCCCCGACTAGCCTGTCGCCATCATAGGCACCAACAACCACGGCACCGTCGGCTTCCGCGTAACGCTGTAGGTATTCAGCTTCGTAGTCCAGCGAACCTTCATAAAGATACGGCCAGTCGCGAAACACCGAAATACGCAGCTGCGCGAGGCTATCCAAGGTCCTTTTCAGCGCTTCGCCCGTTAAGGTTACGATCTCGATCGGCATCCTTAACTCCCTCTATTGAAAGGATAATTTACTCAAGGCCATCCAACAGACAGGATCAACGACACTCCTGCTGATAGGCACCTGGAAAAATTTCGCAAATTTCCCATTGAGATTGAAGAACTTTATCTGTAAGGAGTGCGCTCCGGAAAAGACACCGGGTACATCTGCTGGTTTGGGAGAGCGAAATGGAAAGCAACGCCCTCTTCGAACTGGGGATGGACTTGGAGGCTCGTGTAGCAGAAGACGCTTTTAGCGTTGCCGAGCCAAGAAGCACCACCCAGAGGGAAGAAAACGTTTCAACAGTGGCCGCTGCAGTTTTTGCAGACGACCGCCTGGATCACTTCATTCAGAAGGAAGGGATCCACTGCGCTGGTGCGCATTTGATTATTGACCTTTATGACGCCGAACGGCTGGACGATCTGCACTATGTCGAAAAGGCATTGCGCACATGTGTCGAGGAAGCCGGCGCGACGCTACTGCACATTCACCTGCATCCGTTCGAACCGACGGGTGTCTCGGGTGTTGCCGTGCTGGCGGAGAGCCATATTTCTGTCCACACGTGGCCGGAAGCCGGTTATGCAGCCTTTGACGTGTTCATGTGCGGTGATGCACAGCCTGAAAAATGCGTCGAAGTTCTGCGCAAGGCTTTTAATCCCGGCAAAACTGCCGTGTCGGAGCTGCTGCGTGGGCGCGAAGTCGCCAATCAGCTGTCCAAGCCGCACACAATGGAAGCAGCAGAATGAGCAGCGGCCTGAAGTTCAATGAAACCCTCTATCCGGGGGTTGAGGTCAGCTACAGCTGCGACGAGATCCTTTATCAGGAAAAAACCGAGCACCAGGACCTGGTGCTCTTCACCAATCCGGTTTTCGGCAAGGTGCTGATGCTGGATGGCGTGACCCAGGTCACGACGAAGGACGAATTCATCTACCACGAAATGATGTCCCACGTTCCGATCATTGCCCACGGCTCTGCCAAGAATGTGTTGATCGTCGGTGGTGGTGACTGTGGTCTGGCAGAAGAAGTGCTGAAGCACCCAACCGTTGAAACCCTGGTGCAGGTGGAAATCGATGCGTCGGTCGTCGAATTTTCCAAGGAACATTTCGGTGATTTCAACGAAGGTGTTCTGGAAGACAAACGCTTTGAGCTGGTGATCGCAGACGGCATGAAATTCGCGGCCGAAACCGACCGTGGGTTTGATGTGGTAATCGTTGACAGCACCGACCCACATGGTCCCGGCGCGGTACTCTTTTCCGAAGAGTTCTATCGCAACGTCCATCGCATGCTGACACCCGGCGGCGTTCTGGTAACCCAGAATGGTGTTCCTTTCCTGCAAGAGGAAGAGCTGGTGACCAGCGTCGAGCGCTTTTCTCGGATATTCAAGGATGCAGCGGCCTATATCGCAGCAATCCCGACCTATTTCGGCGGTCACATGACCCTTGGATGGGCAACCGACAATCCGGACTTGCGCAGACAGGCCGTGTCGGTTCTGGAAGAGCGCTTCAAAGCCGCCGATTTCGAGACCCGCTACTACACGCCAGACGTCCACGCTGCGGCTTTTGCATTGCCGAAGTTCATTCTGGATGCGGTGGAAAAGGGCCGGGCAAAGACCTGACCTTTTTACCTCTTCGCAATACATTTACGGTGGGTCTTTGGCCCTCCTTTTTTACTCAGTCCCGCGCCTCCAGCCACCTCCGCGCACTGTCCAAATCCCCCGATACAACTCCCTTTGCCAGTTTCTGACCAACGACGGCACCAAACTTGTAGCCGTGCCCGGAACAAGCTGAAACAACGGTCGCCTTATCCTCGGTCGTCGCAAAGAAATGCTCATCAGAAGTGAACGTATAGGCGCAGGTCACGACATCATCGATGCGATAGTCTTCAATCCGTGCAAAGGGCGGTGAGAAATAGTTGCGCAGGATCTCGCCCTCACTCGGTTTGGCTTGCCGGTCCTGATTAGGAGCCGCCTTGTATCTGTGAGTACCGGCTCCGAATTTCAGACCCGTTCCTGGAACCGGCGGCAGCACATAGCCATCGGTTTTCCCGCCCGGATCAAGGATAGCAGGCGCTCGCTCCCAAGCTTCCCGCAAGTCCGCTGGCGGCGTCAGGTAAACCACCGCTGTTCGATAGGTCGTCAGCTTGACGGCAAGCTTCGGAAACAAGCCAAGCGTCCACGCTCCCGCAGTGACAATGACATGATCACCACTGACAACAGATCCGTCAGCAAGAGTGACCGAGCCACTTGATGCATCAACAGAAGTCACTTCGGAATTTTCGCGCACATCGGCACCGTTCGCGATCAGCCAATCACGCAAATCAGATGCTATTTTCAGGCATAACAAAACACCGCCTTCTGGACTAACCCCTCCGAAGCGAATGGTTCCTGGATCAACGAACGGGAATCGTTCCGCGGTCTCTGAAGGCGAATATTCTTCAAGCGTGTAACCGCCCTCGATCAGACCATTGCGATAGGTTTCGCCACCATCTCCGGGTTCTTGGGACAGCAGCATGAAACCGGTTTCAACCAGATGTTTCTTCCCCAGATCGGACCACATTTCGTCCCAGGCAGCGTAGGCATCGCCAATGCGGCGCTGATAGCCGCCCATACCGCCATAAGCACGGCGAATGATGCGATGCTGATCGCCAGACGCAGACAGGGGATTGGGTATGGGCCCCTGTTCCAGAAGCGTAACCGATACGCCACGTTTGGTGAGCGCCCAGGCGGTGGAAAGACCGGAGATACCGGCCCCGACAACAACAATCGACATTGAAACCATCCTACGGTGTGAACCGCCAGATTAGCCATGCATTGTTCACGCACAAGAGACCTTCTAACGCAATCAACACATGCCGGATATGTGCTGTCATCTGCCGCTTGCAGACGTGCCGGCATGGTAGCTTCAGCTAATTTCGGCGCTCCTTTAAGTTCTGGAGAGTCGAACGTGCAGGAAGCAACCCTGGCTGCCGAAACAACGCTGGCACAAAGACAGCTGTCCGATTATCCGGATTGGGGATACCTGCTGCGCGAATTCTACGAGGTGTATCGCTTTCTCTCGTCTGGCGGCAGCGACAAGATCCGCGCACATCAACGGGCTGTGCGGGAAGCAGTCAGCCGTGTCACCAGGGCCAACGCTGAAATCCGTTTCGATGCGCCAGCGCACAAGCCGGTTACGGCACATCTGAAACGCGCATTCGATGAAGGTCGTCTGGAACGCACGGCTCCGCTGATCCGCGCTGTTGAAAGCGTTCAAGACCACCTCATCTGGCAATACGGCTATGAGAAAGTTCCACGCGGTCTCGACAAGAATTTTGCCTACGCAGAGGTTTGCGGACCCAATGGCCCCGTCCTGACAAATGAAGTGATCCTCGGCCTCGTCCTCTTTGCACCTGGCTGTACTTATCCAGCACATTCACACACCGGCATTTCGGAAAGCTACATCTGCCTTTCCGGTGCCGTTTCTGAAAATCATCAGGGTGTTTATTCACCCGGATCCATGATTTTCAACCCGCCGGAGCACACGCACCGCATCACAGTCTCAAAGCTGGAACCTGCGTTACTCGCGTATGCCTGGACAGGTCCTCAGGAAAGACTTGCGAACCAGAAAATGGTGTTTAGCCGCAAGCGCGGCTGATCGGATTTCGCCGGCACGGCATCCTGAACCAGCTCCAGCCTCTCTGAGGTATTGCGAAAGCGCCACTCAGGTTGTCTGGGCCCTCCACTTCAACTTTGTTGGCTGCAGCTAAAAACCAGAAAAATCGAACTTTCGAAACTGATTAAACTCCTGCGGCTGATTTGCTTCGCGCCCTTTGTTTGATGTGCTCCATCTTTTGGTGCGAAGCTACGGCCTCCTTACCGCCTCTGGTGGCAGTATAAAGATCGAGCGTTTCAAACTCATTCTGGTGTGTCTCGGCGATGGCGTGGTCCATATATTCAAAGCGGGTTGGATCAGACCATAGAGCCTTGATAAATTTCATGAATTTTAATCGTTTTATCGTTAAAATCGCCGTATTCTTCACAGTACTGCTGTAATAGTTGGCGTAAAATGTGAGCGGATTTTCCAATGGCAGACCGGGTCGGCGATCACGCCGATACATCTTCCTCAAATAGCCGCCATCGAGCGAATAGACATTGTGAAGAGGCGCTCCGGTGCCGTAGACAAGCAACCGGTTCATGGTTGCAATTTTCTTTTCACTCTTCAGGGCAGCCGTACGCCTCAATATCGTGAGGCAATGTTCCGGAGAATAGAAACTGGCTATCGCATCACGGTATAGCTTGTCGAGTTCATCGCCCGAAAAATTTGGATGCTTGAAGACACAATGGGCAAGATCATACTTGTTGAGATCAGGATCAATCCATGCGCCAGCTGCAACCGCGTCCCGATGATCTTCTGAACCCGGCAACGGTGTCAGAATGGACAGGGAAAGAATATCAACAGGCAACTCTCTTTTGATAACTTCAACATCCTGAAGAACAGACGCACGCGTATCATTGGGAAATCCGATGATGTAGCCAGCTGTCAGGATCACGGGGTGTTTTTTCCAGGCCAGGAACATCTCCCGGTAGTCGGTGATCTTGTTCTGTCGCTTTTTTGTGCTGGCCAGATTGTCAGGATTAATGTTCTCCAGACCGATAAACACCTGATCCACCCCTGCGCGGACACATTTTTCAATAAAATTCGGTATCTTGTGACAAAGCGTATCAACCTGGACGATCAGGGTAAATTCAAGTTTTTCGACTTCCCGCAATTCGATCAAACAGTCGAGAAACGCTTCCCAGTTTCGATTTCTGGCAAAGTTGTCGTCCGTAACGAAGAACTTCGTGACGCCAATCCTGGCATGTTCACGGATGATATTTTCAAGGTCTTCCACAGAACGAAATCGGCTGCCACGCCCCTGCACGTTGATGATACAGCAGAAGCTGCACTCAAACGGACACCCACGTCCAAGATCAAAACTACCGTAACCCAGTGTCGTTTTTTCAATCTGCGTTCGTTCGACTTTAGGAAGAGGTTGGCCGGGTAAAGAAGGCAGGTCCTTCAGATAATCGTAGACCGGTTCCATTTTTCCTTTGAAGGCATCACGGAGGACGGCGTCAAACCGCCCGCCTTCAGCTTCCCCGAAAAACAGAGAAATTCCCAAATCCAAGGCATCGCGAATTTCAACTGGCAATTCAGGCAACATCGCCTTGCATCCGGTCACATGAAACCCTCCGATCCCGACGGGAACACCGGCTTTCAGAAACGGTCGAGCAAGATCAACAGTGCGCGGAAACTGGTTGCTTTGCACACCTGCGAAACAGACAAACCCTTTTCCACCAGATTCCTGTATTTCTCTGACAAGCTTTTCCGGTTGGACGCGCGTGTTGCCCTCGTCGATGCTACGAATGGCCAGTTCTACCTCGGGCCCCAGCACTTTTCTTTTTTCACAATCGCGGAGGATGCCGTTAAGACACGCAAGTGAGTTTGCCGGGATAGACGTTCTGTGCCAGTGAATTGGATAACCGTCATCATCGTACCTGCTGGGACGAATTAGAATTACGTGAAAAGTCTCCGTGGGCATTCCGAACCCTCCGAACCAAACTAATTGCAGTATAAATCAGAGCAATTGCAGTAAGAGCCTAAGTAAAAACCCTAGCACCTTGGGGGATTGATGAAAAGCTTAATGACTTTTGGTAGCCTTGGCGGACACAGGTATCGAACTGTCAAACGTTCAAACCAGGCCGACATTACCTCTCCTGGAACTGCTTGCACCCCCGCTGTTTTCTCTCAGGCGGTTTGTGCTTTTCGAAATCTTTTGCTGCCGAATTTCCAAATCCACTTCCTCCAATTGCCCACTCGCAGAAATCCAGGTCGGTTCAGCGATCAGTTTTTCGCAAGTAATGCCGAGTTCAGGAAACGTCAGGCCCATGGAGTGAGCCACAGCAACCCGGTCACCCGGTTTGGGGTTGAGCCCGCAGCGGACCTGACGTGTTCCCATCTTCAGATGGTGGGCAATATCCCATTCAAGCACCACGCCCTTGTGGCGGGTTACCACCCAGCAATGCATGTCTTCGCAGTAACCCTGCTTTTCTTCCGGAAAGAAATAGCCGGTGACATATCCTGCTTCGAAACCGGCCGATCTGAGTAAAGCGATCAGATAGGTGTTGATGTCCACGCACGAGCCTTCGGTCAGGCCACAGGAGAGATAGGGAATTTCCTCAGAGCCATCATTAAAGCGGACCTCCGGGTGGGCATAACGAAACTTTTCGGCAGCAACATTGACCAGTGCCTGGATGCCGGCAGGGCCATCGTTTTCCGCTTCAGCAATCCTGACGGCATCTTCTACAAGATCATTCGCAGCCTGTGTGAACCGGTTTGCCCTTAGTTCAAACATTGCTTCCGGATACCCCGGTCCGCCATCACGATAGGTGTAGCGGATCGAGAGGGGTCGGTCTTTTTCAGGACTGACAAGCGCCGCCATCTGACCGGTGGTACATTCCCCGGTGAGAGACACTGCACCGCCCGATATATCGAAATGTACCGGCAATTGATGCGGGGTTGGCAGCCCCACCGGGACCAGAAGCTTTCTGGTGGCATCCTCATGAGGTGCCACCGTTACCGTGACATGTGTCAACATAACCTGTCTCCCGCCCTTCTAAACCACGGCCTGGAATATCAGACCCGACAGAACTGCACCGACAAATCCAAGCCCCAGATACATGGCAAAGACCTGCGGCTTCACCAGTGACCAGACCGCAGCCATGGCCGGGATGGAACTGACAGCACCTGCAATCATGAAGGCCATGGCGGCACCGACGCTCATGCCCTGATCCATCAACCCTGCCAACAAAGGCGGAGCAACATAGCTGTTGAGGTAGGCCGGCATTCCGACAAGTGCTGAGATCACGATGGACCCAAGCCCCTCACCACCAACAACCCCGGCAATCAGATTGGCAGGAACGTAAGTGACAAGTGCAGCTTCCAGAACGTAAGCCAATGCCAGCCACTTGATCAGGAAGGCGGCGTTTGCCTTCAACTCGGTGACGAACCTGTCCGACCGTTCGCTCTCATGCCAGAACTTCCAGACCGGGCGACCCGTCTTGGGAGAAGACCCACAGCCGCAACCGCTCGCAGATGATCCAACTTTAACCGGGTTTGAAAAAGCACCTGTATGCCGGGCCAGCGCAACAAGCCCACCACCGAAAAGGCCAAGCGCAACCGCGAATACTGCCTTGCCAATGGCAAACGGCCAACCCAATGCACCAGCAGTAATCAGAAGTGTCGGCGGATCGATCAAGGGAGACGACAACCAGAATGCCATGATCGCGGAAAGCGGTGCGCCAACGGCAAGCAGACCGGCGATGAACGGGATTACTTCACATGAACAGAACGGTGCCAGCCCACCGAAAAGAGCTGCCAGGAAGATCGCCTGGGTTTCCCGTCCTTCAAAGGCCTTGCCGACATAGGCCTCGGCACCGGACGCCTTCAACCAGGCGATAAGTGCAACGGCAAAGGCGATATAGGGTAAGGTGCCCCCAAACGCTGAAAGCGCGAATGAGACAAAGGCAACAAACTGGGGCTGGTCCAAAACGAGAACCAGCAGTGGCCCAGCAATCACAATGGTCCAGGTAGATAGAATGTACTTGCGTCCAGGGAAATTTTTCCAGGACCACTTCTGCTCAGGTTCCCTGCAGCAAGTCGTCTCAGAGGCACAGCAGGTGGCCGCCCCGCCATTACCCGCTGTTTCCAGATTTTCCAATGTGTCAGACATCCGCATTTCCCTTCTCAAGACCAAGCGTTTGTTGCCACTTCTCGTCCACACAGCATTCCTTGAGGATGTAACCGGCAAGACCTTCCAGATGATCGAAAGCGGCCCGGTTGATAATTGACCGCCCGTCTTTTTCCTGGAGCACCAGTCCAGCGGAGGAGAGAAATTTCAGATGGTGGGCAAGTGTTGAGGCAGGCATCCCGCTCCGGGATTGAATATCCCCAACCGTAAGCCCACTTTGTCCCGCCTTCACCAGTGTCAACACCACTTGCAACCGGGCTTCAGACCCTAACGCAGCGAACCCTTGAGCAACTTCTTCGAGATCCATTTTCGCCTCACTTAATATAACTATATTTCTAGTTATATAGTTTATTTGACGAAGTCAAGAGCGCTGGCTCATGTAGCTGTAGAGTGGGAGATTGGAACCTATGTGCCTTGAGGCGGATCGAAGCGGACCTCGAATACAGCGCCTTTGTCAGAACCTGGAACAAAGCGGATCGCCGCATTGTGTGCTTTGAGCAACGCCTGGACAATTCCAAGGCCCATGCCGGTTCCGCCGCTTTCACGCCGTGTCGTGAAGAAGAGATCAAAAATCTGGGAAGCGTTGCCTTCAGATACGCCGCTGCCGTTGTCACCAACTTCAATTCGCAAGGTTGCACCGGATTGGCCGACCGAGAAATGAACCTTATCAGCACCATGCTTTGCCGCATTGTCGATCATGTTTTCAAAGACGATCCGCGCGTTTTCTTCTGACATCGGCAAGGTGCAGTCTTCCGACCAACTGATGGAAACACCCTCAAAACGACCGCGGGCGGTCTGAAGCACTTCGGCCAATTGGCAAGCCCCCCTGATTTCAACACTGTCAGCGCGCGCAAGCGTGCGCAGGCGTGTCAGCAGCAATGACGCTCTTTCAGTGTCTTTCAGGATATTGTTCAGAAACCGGGCCCGGTCCTCATCGCTCAAGTCACCTGCATCGTCCTGCAACAGTTCCGCCGCGCCTTGAATTGCGGTCAGCGGAGACTTCAGTTCATGGGACACATGATTTGCAAATGTGTTGATGTAGTCATTGCGCTCAAACAACTTGCGAGACATGTCGAGCATGCTCTCCGACAGGGCATGGATTTCCCTGTTGCCGTGGATTGCAAGAGGTTCCATGGCGCCTCGGTCCCCATCTCCAATCTTGAGAGAACGAGCGGTCAACGCCCTGATCGGTCCGGAAATCGCGCGCACGAAGATGTATCCGACAATGAATGTGGCCCCAAGGATAAACGCCAGCACCCAGAGGACTGCCTCGCGCTTTAAGAACATTTCTTTCAGGATGTTACTTGGTGTGCGGGACGCATAGACGACCCCGGCGATCCGTCCATCCAACTCGATCGGAACAGCGGTAAACACCCTGACTGCAGTCCCTCTGCTGATCGAATAGATCGGCTGAGGGTTGTCGACCACCCGCTCACGCAAAACGCTGGCATAGCGCCCGCCAAGCGCCCTTTTCACTTCCTTTACATGAGCAAGAGACTTTCCGACTTCATCCCGTCCGGCAACAACAACACCGTTGAAATCCAATAGCCGAAAGCCGGCCAATGTCCGTTTCTGGGTTTCGCGCAGGACCTGTTCGATTTGCTCGCCCACCTGGGCATAGGCCGGATGCGCTGGTTTGTCTGGTGGCATGGCATCTGGCCGCGCAGTCAAAACAGTTGTCTTGTTGAGGTCCAACGTTGGCAACAGCGGCGACCAGTTTCCAAAGCTCTGGCGATAATCTGATGCTGGTGCTTGTTCGCGCACGGTCCTTCCTAACGGAAGAACCTCATTGTTTGTTTCCGAAAGCCGCTGCGCTGTTAGCGCAGCTATGGCTGCGGACTGGGCAATCAATTCGGCTTCCGTGGCTTGAACGAGCTGATTTTCATAAACACGAAAGAATGCAATTCCGGCGAGCGGTACTAGCAGCATGATAGCCAGAACCAATGCCACCACCAGGCTCAGCGAAGGTCGCCATTTATCTCTGAAGGATCGTGAAAGAAGCATGTTCGGTGATTATCCGTCGCCACCCAGGCAGGGACCAAGACGGAATCCAACACCATGAACCGTCTCGACAGCATCCTGGCAATTTGCTGAAGCCAATTTCGCACGAATATTCCGGATGTGGCTGTCAATGGTCCGATCAGACACGTGAATGTTGTCTTTATAGGCTCTTTGAAGGATCTGTCCGCGCGTGAACACAATTTTCGGGCGCCCGAGGATGGTCGTCAAAATATCAAATTCGATGGCAGTGAGTTCGACGGAAGCATCGCCCACCAGAACTTTGCGCTGCTCTTTTTCAAGCGTTAGATTTCCCTGACGTAGTGTCGTTTCCTGTTGAGATTCAGCATCAGTAAACGGTGAACCGTACCGTTTGAGGATCGCACCGACGCGCGCGATCAGTTCACGTGGGCTGAAGGGTTTGGTGACATAGTCATCGGCACCAAGTTCCAGACCGACGATCCTGTCGATTTCATCGTCACGCGCTGACAGAAACAGGATGGGCACTTCAGACGTCTTGCGAAGATGACGGCAGACATCGAGACCATCCAGCTCCGGCAGGCCAATGTCCAAAACGATCAGAGCCGGATCAAAGAGAGCCGCCTTGTCCAGCGCCTCCTTGCCATTGGTCGCAACCTCGAAGGAATAAGATGCCTTTTGGAGCGCAAAACAGATGACGTCCCGAATATGCGGATCATCATCGACAACGAGAATGGTATTTGTCTGCAAGTTCATTTGCCTCAAATAACTAGCTCCTGCAGCATCAATCGAAAGCGCTGCAGGAGCAACAGAAATAGCCGACTTCTACGTTTCCAGCCACCAGCCATCTTTGCGTAGGCTGCGTGGCAGAGCCGGGTCAAGCTCCAACTTTGTCTTCGGCTTCCTGCGTGGAATGTGACCGTTCAATCGGCCTGTCTGTACCTTGGGAATATGGCTCAATCCGTTTCTGCAAAGCCAGGTCAAGGAAGCCAGCACCAGAAAAACTGATCTAATTGCAAGACGTGGGGCGGTCGAGGAGTTTGAATATGATTGGGTCATATGCATTTTTCTAGTCACCAAAATTGCAGTCAAATATTAGCTAATGTGCAGATTTTGCGCATGTTCGTGAAATCCGATCAAACGCCAAAAATAGACTAAATACAGCCAACCCGTGATGGCCATCACGGTGCGATCAAAACCCTTGCCTGATAGTTGCAATGACTGTGAAACAACCACGCTACTGCAGCGTTTTCTTGCTGAGGACCAAGTTCATGCCTCTTACAAATCCGATGTTCTTGAACAATAGCCGCATTCGAAATGCCGCTGAGAACTCACCTCCCATGAGACGTGGCGAAAGAAACGGAGAAGCGGTGCGCATTTTGCAAAACGCGCTGATAGGGGTGGGAGCCGCAACAATGCGGCGGTCCATCCGTTCTGACGGTTCTCTGGACGGAGACTACGGCGGCGAAACTGTTGCAGCCGTCGGGCGTTTTCAGGCAATGAGCGGACAGGCTGACGAAGGCAGGAACGGTGATGGCATTGCAGGACGATTGACCTGGCTGGCACTTGACGAGCGCGCTCCAAAGGAACCCGTTCCTGTCAGTGTTACCCCCACGCCGGTTGTGACGCCAAGGGCAGAGACCGCCGAAACGCTGGGGCCCGGAGCCATCCAGCTACCAAGCGCGTCGGTCCTCTTGCGTGAGTACAGAAGGTTTCGTGAAATCCAGGGTTTGCCTTGCGGACAAGACATAACAAATCAATGTGCTGTGCGCATGAGCGTCGCGCTGATGCGTGCCGATATCGGGTTTTATTTTGATCGCACCCGCATCCGCTATACCCACAGCGCATCAAATCGGCGCTGTGGAACAGGTGCAGCCCATAATACCAGTGCCTCCCGTTTGATTGGATATCTCAGGGGCGTCTGGACATTCCAGCGCTATTCCAAACGCGGCTCAGGAGCACTGAGCGCTGACCAGATTGAAAGAACGCTCTCCGGTCGACCGGGCATCATCTATTTCGAAGACTGTTTCCGCCGTACCGACGGCACCGCTGGCGATCACATAGATTTTTGGGATGGGTCCCGGGTCATGAACGACCGGTTGAATTACAACGGCCCCGGCGAACGGGATGCTGGAGACGGCCCCTCCAGTAGCCGCTGGTTCCGGAATATTCCTCGGGAGCTCTGGTTTCTGGCGATACCGCAGTAAGTAGAGTTTTAACGCTGCTTGTCGTCAGTCCGCCCTACATTTTTGAAAACGAAGACTTCAAGAGCTTCTCTAGCCGTCTTTTCAGCGTCGTGATTTCGGATCGTCCGCTTTCATCATCATGACTGACCAGGAACAGGGGCTTTGAGGACGCAGGGTTCAAACCATCTGCAACAACGAGGCCCTCGTCTGCATCTCCAATCACATTAGGAAGAACAGCCCGTCCTGCTCCACTTTGGACAAGTGCGACAAGCGCTTCGAATGACGACGCCCAGATTGTCACCCAGGCTCCCTCTCCCAGTCTTTCCAAATGGTTATCGACCGCAGCCTCGGCATTGGGCCGATACCCGATCCAGTTGCAATCCTTGACTTGATCGAACGCCTTGCAGCAATAAGCCTGCTCTTGCTGCATACCGATCTGGCTCACTTTCAAATTGCCGGATTCCGGGCGGGTTGACGTGATGAGCAGCGTGGACTTTTCGTGTTCGAGGTGCCGTGGCAGCACGGCCTCTTCAAATGAAATGCGAAAAGGATCTTCCGGAGCCCACAACTCTCGAATGTTTCGTGACAATAGCCACTGAATTTCCGGCGCAGCAGCAATCGAAATCAACGGCAGGTCGAGCACCTGGTCACGCCAGATCGAGAGCTCGCTGGCGGTGATCGCCATGGTGCGTGTGCGCTCATGCAATTGCCTGCCGAACGAAGTCAGCACGTATCCGGTCTGCGTCTTTTCAAACAGCGCGGACCCGAGCTTTCGTTCCAAGCGTTGAATTTTCCGACCGACGGTAGCAGCGGATATTCCGGATTTTCTGGAAGCCCCGGAAAGGCTTCCCAGCTCCGCCACCATACGGAAAACGCGGATATCATCCCAATTCACATCATTCATATTTGAAAAACTAGTTCATAAAACTTTGTTGCTCAAGTGAGATCTCGTCAATAGCAATACCGGCTGTTCCTGACACCAATTTCCAGCGGAGAACAGACATGTTTCATATGCACCACATCGCTGTCTGGTCACACGACGTCGAGCGCCTGAAGGATTTCTATGTTGAACTATTTGGCGCCAAACCCGGCGACCGATACGAAGACGAGCGTGGTTTTTGCTCCTACTTCGTTTCTTTCAATCAAGGGTGCGCCCTTGAAATGATGCAGATCCCCGGTGTTTTGGACCGGGCAACGCCAGACCATGATGACATACATCATGTCGGACTACATCACTTTGCCTTCGCAGTCGATACGGATACTGAGGTCCGAGACCTCGCCGAAAACGCACGCGAAAAAGGCTGCAAAATCATCAAGGAACCACACGCAACCGGCGACGGCTACTTTGAGGCAATGCTGACCGACCCTGACGGCAACCTGGTCGAAATCTCGCGCGTTCCTGACACCGACGCGGGCACCTGCACCGGTTCGAAACGAGAAGTAAACCTCAAATCTCAACCTGCTCCCGAAATCGCATGACAAGGAAAAGGAATTTCATGCCCCCTGGCACTGCGTGGAGAGCTGTTGCTGCCATGTTTATTCTCAACGGTGCGCTTTTCGGCATCTGGGCATCGCGCATACCAGCTGTCGCCGAGCGCCATGAGCTCGGCCCGGGAAGTCTCGGTGGGCTGTTGTTGTTGATGGCGGCTGGCGCTATCGTTGCCTTTCCAGTGGCAGGAAAGCTTTCCGATAATCATGGTGCTGCCAGGACAACATGGCGAACGGCCTTCCTTTATATCGCGGCGCTTTTCCTGATTGCCATGTCTCCCGATTTTCTATCTCTTGCCATCGCACTCTTCATGTTTGGTGCAACTCACGGAGCCATGGACGTTGCCATGAACACCTGGGCTGGTGAGGCGGAGCGACGGATTGGTCGTCCGGTCATGTCCTCGTTCCACGCCATGTTCAGCTTGGGCGCGGGAATGGGTGCAGCCTCTGGTTTTGTTGCCGCTTCCAATGGTTTTGAAATTACACCTCACTTCATTGCTGCCGGACTGTTGATCGCGGTTGTCACGCTTCCCTTCGCTTCCATCGGATGGCAACCCGACCCCATGCGGACCCAAATACCTGGACCGATCTTTGTTTTGCCCAAAGGACCACTGTTTTTCGTTGGAGCCATCGCCTTCTGCGCATCAATCGGAGAGGGTGGAATGGCTGACTGGAGTGCCATTCTTCTGGTGTTGTCTACCGGAGCTGACGAAGCACAGGCTGCTCTCGGCTACTCCGTGTTCTCCGTTGCAATGGTAGCCACCCGCCTATTGGGTGATCGGATTACCCTGACCTTTGGCCCAGTCACCGCAGCACGGCTGGCAGGTACGACAGCAGCCTCTGGCGTTCTTGTTGCCGTCATTCCAGGCACTTACGCCATGACATTGGCCGGGTTTGCACTGATGGGCATAGGTTACGCGATCATCATGCCACTGGCGTTTTCACGCGCTGCAAATGATCCGGAATTATCGCCGGGTGCAGCGATCGCAAGCGTATCTACGCTTGGCTATGGCGGAATTTTGCTGGGACCACCTGTCATCGGATTTGCAGCAGAGGCGATGTCCCTTCCTGCCGCATTCCTTATTCTCGCAGCACTTGCCGGGTTGATCGTCGTGTTAGGAGGCTCAGTCGCCGGGCCGGAACCAGTCAAACCGGCAGAATAGAGTCTCAAAATATTAGACGCGGCTGCCATCCAAAATGGCAGCCGCGGATTAGATTTTCGCGAAATCAAACACTCAAGTTCTGATTACTGACAACACTGAGACGAGGTTGCGCCGGTTCCGCAACACGCTGCCCCCTCATTCTTTGCGGCATATTCCAATGCCGGCTTGCAATGGGCACGTTCCTCGCTCAATGACACCGTCACCCGTCCGTCATTAAAATCCGGCTCGCCAACTTCATAAATACGCATGCCCTTGTTGTTGTGGGAGAATTCTACGTGCATCGGGCTATTGCGCAGCCCCGGAACCTTGCCAATGCTTTGAGCCACAATACCGGCGAACTTACCGACAGGCATGTGCTCGCGCCCTTTACCGTCCAGCAACTGCAAGGCAGCTTCCACCCACTCGTCCACACGTGCACCGCAGTCAATGCTGGTGATGCGGGAGAGTTTGAGCTCGGTTACATGATAGCCGCTGCCGATCTCTCCCTGCTCGCTCTGAAAAACAAGTGGTGCGTCCGTGGGCATTCCCTTCAGGCGGTTCAAAAGTGTCTCTGGTGTCATCAGTCGATCCTTTCATTTCAATATTGTTTGAAATATAGTATATGACACACATCGAATAACATTTCAAGAAAGTTTGAAATATGAATGAAACCGATGCCCTGGCTGCATTTTCTTCCATATCGAGCGCGACTCGATTGCGGATCCTCAAAGGGCTGGTAACCGCTGGTCCTGAAGGAATGAACGCCGGGGAAATTGCCGAGCTCGTTGACGCAACGCCTTCACGGGCGTCCTTTCACCTGTCCAATATGGCCGATGCCGGATTGGTGATTTCAAACCGCCAATCCCGACAGATCAGCTACCGGGTCAACTTTGAAACCATGGGCGCCCTGACCCGCTATCTGATGGATGACTGCTGTCAGAACAATGAGATTGTGCGCAATTGTTGCGTTACGGGCAATCGCTGTTGAACCAGCAACCGCAGCCGCTGTCGGCAATTGTTCCAGGCAAGTCCGAACATTGAAAACCCGGTAATAAGTTCAAGAAACGTGTGGGTTCGGGTCACAAAAATAGTGGCGTTGCGGGCTTAACAGGCAACCAGATCGCATGTCGAAACTGTCGCAGGAACACAGCGCAAATTCTCTTCCGTCTGTAAACCGATTGAACTACGGTCCACGCTGGTTTGAAGGTGATAATTGAAATGTCGGAAAGAACGACACTCACAATGGTCGGCGCAAACAGGACCGAAATTCAGTGAACAGCAGCGTTTTCGAAACCGACCGACATGGATGGGCGGAACTTCTGTCCCCGCGACGGGTAACTCAGCCTATCAGCGGCGAGCATCGCGCAAATTGGGCGGTTATCGGCGCCGGTGTCACGGGTCTGGCAGCGGCACGCCGCTTGGCCGAGAGCAGGCCAGGTGAGGAAGTCGTCCTCCTCGATGCGCGCGAGGTTGGTCAAGGTGCTTCGGGACGAAATTCCGGATATGCCGTCGCAGTCAGCCAGTTCAGCGGAGGTTTGAGTGCCAAGGAACTCGGCGAATACCGCCGGGTCAATCGCATCAATCATGCCGGCCTTGCGTTGTTGCGGGAGCGCGTCGAAGCAGACAACCTGACTTGCCAGTGGCGCGAACAGGGCTTCTACCATGCTGCAGCCGACAGCCGCGCGCAGGCCGAATGTCATAAATTTCGACAATACCTTGATGCCCTCGATATCGCACACACGCCGCTCGACCAGGCAGAACTCGCCACGCGTCTCGGCACCGAGACTTACCAAAGCGGCGTTCATGTCCCCGAAGGAGCGCTCGTTCAGCCAGCAGCACTGGTGCGCGGTCTCGCCGACACCCTGCCCGCCAACGTGCGCCTGCATGAAAACAGCCCTGTGGTGCGAATTGACCACGGAACGCCGCATCGCCTGCTCACGCCAAAAGGCGCATTGCTTGCCGATAAGGTTCTGCTCGCAACGAATTTCGAGGCACCGAAACTCGGCTTCCTGGCAAGGCGCCTGAGCGCGACCACATTGTCCGGTAGCTTTACGCGGATCTTGTCTGAGGAAGAACGCGCCAGCCTGGGATCGCTTAATGATTGGGGCGTCCTGTCCCTGCACAGCGGTGGCGCCACCGTCCGTCTTACGACCGATGGCCGCATCAGCCTTCGCAACACAGCTGAATATCGCGGCGGCCACTTGTTGAGCGACACCGAATTGGCAAAGCGACAAGCAACCCATCGCGCAAGCTTCGAGCGTCGCTTTCCGCAACTTGCCCACGTCCCTTTCGAATTCGCCTGGTCCGGCGTGGAAGGCATCAGCCGCAATGGCACAAATTTCTTCGGCGAGATGGCAAGGAACGTATTTGTCGCTGGTGGTTACAACGGTTCCGGTGTCAGCCGTGGTACTGCCTTCGGCCACGCACTGGCCGATTACGCCGGAGGTGCTGAAAACGACCTCATCAACGATTGTCTGGCTTCAGTTCCGGCGTCCTTTATTCCGCCGCGCCCGCTACTCGACATTGGCGCTTTTTTCACAATCTCGCGCCGCTTTCGCGGCGTTGGATTGGATCGCTGAAAAGAGCGTTTCGCACCCTGACAATCGACCCGGTGAAACCACCTGAAATGATGCGAGGCTGTCCTTCACGCTTCCCGTTGAAGGAAAGTTTCACGGAACCAGCAACTTCAAATCGGTTTGTCAAAAAACTTTTACAAAAATTTTTTCTTTTTATTTCAACGAGTTAAAGGCCAAAAATCACAGCCATAGGCAATTTTCCCATCCTTGCGGTTGTATTGAACCAGCTGTTTGTTAATGTCCCGCCACCAAATGGCTGATGGGCGCGCACCGATCTGCCAACGGGCTGAGCGACCGACTTGACTGTCTGCTCCCTGACTGCGGCCACCTTGTGCTGCACCCCGCGCGCCTCTTGCCGCATGGTCCGGCGACCGCCCTTTCCTTCGAAGGGGCTACTGCAAAACCAACATGTGCACCTCGCACGTTTCTGCCGGACCCTAAACAGAACAGTTCCGACTTACACCGCGCGATGATCGGGCGGTGCATGAGCGCGTGCGCGCAGCGGCTTGTCATGAGCCGCGTTGAGTGAAAAGGGAGAATGATACCATGCAGGCAGAACAGTTGGCCGCAAACGCAGAGTTACAACTGGACGAGCAGGCTTATGGTCAAGATCCGATTGCAGACCGGGAAACCGATCTTTATCGCGGCGAATACATCATGTCCTTCGTGGAAAAGTGGGACGAGCTGATTGATTGGGATGCGCGCGCTGACAGCGAAGGCCAGTTTTTCATGGACGTGCTGCGAGCTCGCGGCAAGGAAACGGTGTTGGACGTCGCAACAGGCACCGGATTTCACTCTGTCCGCCTCACCCGGTCAGGCTTCAACGTCACGTCTGCCGACGGTTCTGCAGCAATGCTGGCAAAGGCGTTCGAGAACGGACGGAAACGCGGAATGATCCTGAAGACCGTGCAAGCGGACTGGCGCTGGCTCAACCGGGACATTCAGGGAAAATATGACGCCATCATCTGTCTAGGGAATTCCTTTACCCACCTTCATGATGAAAAAGACCGTCGCCGGGCGCTCGCCGAATTCTATGCTGCCTTGAAGCATGACGGCATTCTAATCATCGATCAGCGCAATTATGATGCAATGCTCGACAACGAGGATTACTCCAACCAGCACAAATACTATTATGCCGGCAAGAAGGTGAAGGCCGAGCCGGTTCATGTTGACGAGGGTCTGGCAAGGTTCAAATACAACTTTCCGGACGGTTCGGAATTCACGCTCAACATGAGCCCGATCCGCAAGAACTACATGCGTCAACTGCTCTCGGACGCGGGTTTTGAACGTGTGCGGACCTACGGCGACTTCCAGGAGACCTTCGCCGAAAGCGACCCGGACTTCTTCATTCATATTGCCGAAAAATCCAGCCTGCATCTCGTACGTTGGGGCGGTGCTCAGCTTGATGAAGGCAAGCAGGACATCCGCGAAGTAGCCGAGACCTACTATGACAGCGACGACGCCGACACCTTCTACAGCATCGTCTGGGGCGGTCAGGATCTTCACATTGGTCTTTACGACGACACCAGCAACATCAGGGAAGCCTCGGACCTGACCATCGACGAGATGATCAAGATGTTGCCGAACCTGGACAAAACAGCAAATGTTCTGGATATCGGTTCCGGCTATGGCGGGGCCATGCGCAAAGTCGTCAAGGCAACCGGCTGCGATGCGGTTTGCCTGAACATCTCCGACGTTCAGAACGACACCAACCGGCACCGAAATGTCCAACAGGGCTTCAAGGACAAAATCCGCGTCGTCCACGGGGTATTTGAGGACATTCCGGAAAAGCCGGAAAGCGCTGACATCGTCTGGAGCCAGGATGCAATTCTGCACTCAGACCAGCGCGATCAGGTACTGAAGGAAGTGTATCGTGTTCTGAAACCGGGTGGCTATTTCATCTTCACCGACCCGATGCAGGCCGATGATGCCGACCCGGCCGCGCTCCAGGCTGTCTATGACCGCTTGCAACTCAACAGTCTCGGCTCCTTCCGCTTTTACAGAGAAGCCGCGGTGTCGGTTGGCTTTGAAATCACCGAACAGCGGGTCATGACCAACCAGTTGAGGAACCACTACAATCGCGTTCGCGAAGAGCTGCTTGCCAACTACGACCAACTGCGGTCCGAAGGGGCGTCGGCGGAGTATCTCGACAAGATGGCTCAAGGTCTCATGAATTGGGTTGATGCTGCGGATGCAGGGCAACTGGCCTGGGGCATTCAGCTGTTCCGGAAGCCCCAATAATCCTTTCTTTCCTGGCACCCTGCCCAGGCGGTGAAAATGATCCTGGGCAGGGTCGATTTTTCCAAAACCAAGGAGTGCGCAATGACGCAGAAGTCCTGGCTGTTTACAAGTGAATCCGTTTCCGAAGGTCACCCCGACAAGGTCTGCGACCGTATATCGGATACGATCCTTGACGCTTTTCTGGCCGAAGATCCCCAGGCCCGTGTTGCCTGTGAAACCCTGACAACGACCAACCACGTCACTGTCGCGGGAGAAGTACGCGGCCCGCAGATAGTCCTGGACAATGTTGAGGACCTCGTTCGAGCTGCCGTGAAGGACATCGGCTACGAGCAAGACGGCTTCCACTGGCGTACGATGGAAGTGGTCAACCGTCTGCACCAGCAATCTGCGGATATCGCAATGGGTGTTGATGAAGGCGAGAAAGGCGAAGAAGGCGCCGGAGACCAAGGCATCATGTTTGGCTATGCCTGCACGGAAACAGAAGAGCTGATGCCAGCCCCGATCCTTCTGTCGCACAAGATCTTGCGCGAGATGGCACAGGCACGCAAATCAGGCAAGGAACCGCGGCTTGGCCCTGACTCCAAAAGCCAGGTGACCATGAAATATGAAAACGGTCGCCCGGTCGGCATAGACGCGGTCGTCGTCTCGACACAACATGGTGAAACGATCACGCAAGAGGAAGTTCGCGAAGCTGTGCTTCCATTCATCCTGCAAGCTTTACCGGTTGGTTGGTCCGTTCCCCAGGACCGTATTTTCATCAACCCGACCGGACGCTTTGTCATTGGCGGGCCTGACGGCGACGCGGGCCTGACCGGCCGCAAGATCATCGTCGATACGTATGGTGGTGCCGCTCCCCATGGTGGCGGGGCGTTTTCCGGCAAAGACCCGACGAAGGTTGATCGCTCGGCCGCCTACGCTTCCCGTTACCTTGCCAAGAATGTTGTTGCAGCAGGTCTTGCAGACAAATGCCTTATTCAGCTCGCATACGCCATCGGTGTTCCAGAACCAGTTGCGGTCTATGTCGATACGCAAGGCACAGGCAAAGTTGACGAAGTCGCACTTGGGAAAACTCTGCGCGAGATGGTGCGCCTGACCCCACGTGGTATCCGCGATACTCTCGGCCTAAGCAAACCGATCTACGCACGCACGGCCGCATACGGACACTTCGGCCGCGCACCTGAGACCGACGGCGGTTTCGGCTGGGAGCGAACCGATATTGCAGACGAGCTTGCCCGCCACTTCGGCGCTCGCGCCGACGCCGCAGAGTAAGCTCTCCTACGTCCCCGCCGGCTCAGAACCCTATTCCGAGCCGGCGGGGACGGGTTTCCATCACACCACGGCACGGTCCCTAGGTGCCCACCCCATTACCGACCTGATTAATCCAGTTCTGCAGATTGTAATAGGTTGTGATGCGGGCGATCTTGCCGTCGCGGATTTCAAAGAAGCTGCCCACAGGCAACTTGTAGGTCTGTCCGTCTGCTTCGGGCAGGCCTTCATCGGTGCCGATGTAAGTACCGTGGACCACAAACTCCGCTGCCGCCCGTGTCCCCTCGTCATTGATGAACAGGACAATGTCAGTGAGGCGCTCCTTGTAGCAGCGCGTCATGTGCACGTTGAAAGACCAGAACTTATCCTTGCCGATCCTGCGTTCACCCTGATTGACGTCATGAACCAGATCGTCAGCAACCAGGCTCTCCATCTTTTTGGTGTCACCCGCATTGAAGGCTGCAAAATAGGTGTCGATCAGGAACCGGGATTGCTTGTTGGGCATTGGACCTCTCGGAGGCTGAATTTCGTCTGACAGCAAGTGTGCCTTTTGCTCCGCCTGCGCGCAAGAAACTCTCTGGAATTGGGTTTACGAAGTCGCACTGGATCGACTCCAAATTTGTATCGGTTGGTAGATCCAAAGGTCAGACAGCCAAAACACCAGCTGACCTCCTCTATCAAGGCATGGCAGTCCAGTTGTTCTGACCATTTTGGCGAACACGATGTATCAGGAAGCCCATGAATTTTATCAAACAGCAAATGGCGTGTGGCTCACTGCTTCCGTTTCGCCAAAGCTCCTGACTGTCAAAAACGGGTGACAGGCAGCTTTAATAAAAAAACAATTTCCTTTTCTTATTTTCTCACCTACATATAAAAAGATAATTCTTTTTTTATTGAGGTTACGATGTCCCTGTCCGCCAGCCTTGATGCCGCCAGCATAACTAGCGCCGAAGATTCTTCTCTTTCTCTTTTCACGAAAGAACGCGCACCGGTCACTTTGGCTCTGGCGCTTGGCGTGGGGTCTCATGCGGTCAACCGTTTTGTCACCGTGGCGGTGTTACCTGACATCATTCGCGATCTTGGTGGTCAGGACCAGGCATTCTGGTTGTTCGCCGCATTTGAGATGGCAGCCATCCTTTCCGGATTTCTAACTGGCGCCGCCAAAATGAGATATGGCGCAAAAGCGCCCTTTCTCATCGCGACCCTGGTACTCGCCGCGGGATCCGTCATCGCAGGCTTCAGCCCCGTCTTCTGGGGATTGATTGTCGGCAAGACGCTGCAAGGCTTCGGCGAAGGCGTTGTTATCGCGATCTGTTACGCCCTCATCCCCGATGTTTATCCCCGAAGGGTGGCCGCCCGGGTTTTTGCCGTTCTTTCCGGCATCTGGGCAATTGCCGCCGCCGTCGGACCGGTTTCGGCCGGACTGATGACAGACCTCTGGTCCTGGCGCGCGGCGTTTCTGGTCAATATTCCGCTGACCATACTGCTTGGCACACTTATTTTTGTTTCCATTCCAGGGTGGTCTACGTCAAGACACCAACAGGACCAGAGACAAAAGGAACGTAAAAAGCACAGCCTCTTCACAAGACTGACCTTACTCATTCTGTGCGTCCTCTGCCTGACGGCAATCGGCGAAGTCCGCGAACCCTTGATGCTTTTTGTGACCATTGGAGCAGGCTTGTTCACCGCAGTGCTGTTCCTGAAAGCTGACCGATCGGGTGGTGCTAGACTGCTCCCGCTGGAAGCCTTCCGGCCGCAAACATTGATCGGGCTTGGCACGTGGATTGTCCTGATGATCTCGGTCACAGCTGCAGTGCGTGCGATCTTCGTCGCCACCTTTGGACAGGTTCTGTGGGGTCTCAGCGTCACGGAAGCGAGCTATGTGGCCGCGTTGCTCGCTATGTCCTGGACGGTCTTTGCCTGGATTTCGGCAAGAGCCAAAAATCGGACGGCAGAGATGGTCTTCATGATCAGCGGCCCGATCCTGATCGTTCTCGGCCTTGCCCTTGCCGGACTTGCCGTCGACACCAAATCCTTGTGGCTGTTCATGACAGCCTCCATCGTCAACGGAGCTGGGCACGGTGTCAGCAGCCAAATCATGACGCGGTCACTGATGTATGGCAGCAAGGAAAGCGAGCGCGATTTGGTGTCCGCTATGCTGCCGTCTCTGTCATCCGCCGGCGCTGCCGTCGGCGGCGGTCTGACCGGCCTTCTGGCCATTCAGATCGGCCTGATTTCACCGGCAAATGACGGACTGGTCACTTATCAGGCGATCGAAAACGCTGGCGCAATCCTGTTCTACATCATGGCGGCGATTACGCTGATCCCCGCTGCCGCGATGTTCGTCTTGCGAACACGGATCTTGCGGCAGGAAGGGGTCATCCTGACACGAACCCCGTAACAGCATGGATAAACGCGAATTTGCGTTTATCCCGGCGTGCGCTCGGCCCAGCCTGCGAAGATCTTCTCAAGACCGACGACAATGTAGTAGAGCACGATGCCGAGCAGTGCCAAGGCGATCAGGACTGCAAACATCAGTGGGTAGTCCGAATTCGTCTTGCCGCTGTCGAACAAGGCCCCCAGTCCCCGTCCGTGCGGGCTGACAATCTCCATCAGGTTGGTCCCGATAAAGGCGAGGGTCACCGAAACCTTCAGCGCACCAAAAAACTCCGGCAGCGTTTTTGGCAGGGCGATCTTCCAGAAGATCGTTGTCTGTGACGCTCCGAGCGACCTCAGTATGTCCCGATATTCCGGCTCCAGAGTTGATAGCCCTATGGAAACGGAAACAGCGATGGGGAAAAAGGAGATCATGAAGGCGATCAGTATGGTGTTGAAATCATGTGCGCCGACAAACATCAGCGCAACGATTGGCACCACCGTCGCCTTTGGAATTGCATTGAACCCGACCAGCAGCGGATAGAGCGCTTCGCGCATGGTGCGCGAGAAACCCATGACCATGCCAAAAGCCGTCCCCACCACGACGGCCAGAAAAAGCCCGACAATTGTACGCCACAAGGTCTGCCATCCCATCACCAGGAAGAGCTCCCAATAGCGCACATAGGCAGGCCACAGGTCACTCGGCGAGGCCATCTTGTAGTTGGGCCATCCATTTACCCAGACCAGCGCTTCCCACAAAAGCAGAAACACAAGCATCGCCACAAGCGGCACTAGGAAATTGCGCAGACGCCCGGTCATGACGCCACCTCATTGGGAACACGACCCTGAGCGATTTCGATCTGGTGTCGCAGAATTGTCAGGCGCTCCGACGCTTCGGCGGTGTAGAGGTCTTCACGACTGGCCTTGGCTGAACGCGCGATGTTCATGACATACTGCGTTCGAGCAGGACGCCCGGACAACACCACGACCTGGTCCCCCAGAAAAATTGCCTCACGCAGATCATGGGTGATGAGGACACCGGTAAAGGGCTCCTTTTCCTTCAGATCATGCATCGTTTGCCAGAGATCTTCCCGCGTGAATGCGTCCAGGGCACCGAAAGGTTCATCCAGGACAAGAACCTCCGGCTGGTGGACCAGCGCCCGGCAGAGAGAGGCGCGCTGGCGCATGCCGCCAGACAATTCCGACGGGCGCTTGTCCTCGAACCCCTCCAGACCGACCAGAGAGAGAAGATGGCGCGCGCGCTCAACGGCGGCCTTGCCCTTTAATCCATTCGGGACGATTTCGAGCGGCAGCATGACATTCTTCAAGATTGATCGCCATTCGAGCAGAACCGGATTTTGAAAAGCCATGCCTACGGTTGAACGCGGACCACGGACTTGTTCGCCATGCAGCCAGACCTCGCCCTCGTCGGGACGCATCAGTCCGGCAATCAATCGCGTCAGTGTCGACTTCCCGCAGCCCGATGGCCCCACCACCGCGCAAAATCCACCTTCTTCGATCGAGACTTCAAGTCCATTCAAAACGGGTAGTGGGCCAGCCGTTGTCGCATAGGCATGGCGCACACCCTTGATATCAATCAGTGCTGTCATAAGACCCTTGAGTGTGGGGGCGAAGCACCCCCACGCGCTGTTATTTCAGGGAGAACCCACCTTCAGGCAGGTACGCATCAGTGTAGTAGAGGCTGGCGTCCGGCGCGTTCTGGAAGGTGTAGACCGTACCGATTTGCTCGATCGCGCTGGCCATACGCTCCGGATCGACAGTTCCCATGCCGTTTGCGGTCGTATAATCCGTCAGGACATTGGCATCGATTGCAAGTTGCAGACGGCGCTGCTCGAGAGCTGCATCCGCTGCCGGATTGCGCTCAACGAGGGACGGAATGACGGCAGCAGGATCAGCGATTGCGTCTTTCCAGCCCATGGCAACTGCTTCAAGAAACCCCTTCACGACGTCCGGGTTCTTGCTGGCGTAGTCCGTGTTGATGATCACCGCATTGCCGTAGAGATCAAGTCCGTGATCGGCCATCAAAATGGTTGAGATATCCTCTTCCGGCACGCCCAGACGAACAAGGTTCAGATAGGAACTGAACGAAAACCCGGTTATGGACGACACGTTGCCTTCAGCCAGCATCGGCTCGCGCGTCGGGAACCCGACAGGCTCGACCTTGATATCATCCATATTGATGCCGTTTTCCGCCGCAAAAATCGGGAACTGCGCCCAGGCACCATCCGGAGGCGGAGCACCCAGGACTTTGCCAGCGAGATCCCCCGGCCCTTCGACACCCAGAGACTTCCTGCCGATGACTGCAAAAGGAGGCTTGTCGTAGACCATCATCGCCGCAATGACGGGTGCACCGGGGTTCTGGTCAAGAAACTTGATCAAGCTGTTGATGTCCGCAAAGCCGACAGGAAATGCGCCCGTCGCCACTTTCGGAATGGCATCCAGGGAACCCGAGCCAGCAGTAATTTCGACATCCAGGCCCTTTTTGTCAAAGTGACCATTGTCGATGGCGGCAAAATAGGGAGCGGACGGACCTTCGAACTTCCAGTCCAGAGCAAAAGGCACAGCGGTCTTGTCGCTCGCTGCCGCGGCTGTTGTTCCGAACGCCACAAGGGCGGCGGCTGCGATCTTTTTGTAAAACATGAATTTCTCCAGAGACTTCTTCGGCACAAGCCAAGCGCAACACCAAACTGGCGACGCGCGTTCATGACAGTTCGTGAGAGAGAAATCTAAATATGCAATTTTTTTTATCAAGACTATTTTTTAGGCAAGTTCGTAAAGTGCATGCTCCAAAAACAGGCTCAAAAACCGAATCCGGAACGCCCAATCCCGAACTGATAGATTTGAAATTCCGCGGGAAGTTATCAGGTTCGACAGCTCAATAAACGGATTTCCTGACCTTCTCGAGGGCGTTTACCGCCTCGCCTACATCTCCTGTTTCCAGGAACCGGGTGAAGATCTTTACAGCTTCATCCGCCATTGGCTTTGGCGTATCGCGGTCAAAGAACTGAGACACGCCTTCTGCGGACTGCAGCAACTTCGCCCCCTGACCAATAAACGGATCGTCGCCAATCAAGGCATGTCTGTTTGTCGAAATGGTTCCCATGGTATTGTTCAGTTTTTCCTGAACGTCCGCCCGCGCAATAAAGTCAAGAAACTTCAATGCGGCTTTCTTGTTTCTGCTTTTCTTTGCAATAAGGAACAAGTCGGTCGGCGCTTCTTCGGCAGAGGGAACGTCGTTTATTTCCGGAAAAGGAAAGAAACCGAAATCATCGACGAACTGGGGCGAGATTTCGTTTGTCACAAAATTTCCGAAAAGCCCCGTGCCTGCCATGCCACGGTAAATGTAAGGAAGCGGTTCGCTCCACGTCATTGCCCGATGCGTCTCAGTATCGATAAAACAGTCGTTTTCCAGAAGCTGCTTCCAGTGTTCGAATACGGCCTGCACCCTGGCATCTGTGTATGGAACCATTCCACGGGTCAGCTTCCGGTGAAATTCCAGTCCGTTGATACGAAGATCCAGGTAGTCGAACCAGGCTGCCGACGGCCAGTTGTATCTGGTTCCGATCACGATCGGCGCCATGTCCTCGGACTTCATTACCGAACACATCGCCAGAAGATCATCCCAATCTGCTGGTGGTGAGATACCCAGCTTTTCAAAGACACTCTTCCTGAAATAGAAGCCCCAGTGATAGTAGCTGAAGGGAATTGCGTATACGTCGCCATCAAGGGCAACGGTACCCTTGATGCCTGGGGTGTAGGAGTGATCAAAATCCCGATCATTCCAAAATTCAGTGATCGGCTCGACCCAACCCTTTCTCACATATTGAAAGAGCCGCTCCCCACCTTGCCAGTAAACAACGTCTGGAGTGCCGTCCCCAAGGAACCAGTTCTCCAGGGCATCCTTGTAGTCCGCGTCGTGTTTGACGTTCCAGACAATCCTTGTTCCTGTTTCTTTCTGGAACAATTCACCAATCATGAGGTAGGCGGTCCGGGCTTCACCCCCACCAATCAGCGAAACACTTAAAGTCTTGGCAATAGCGAGCGGGCAGCTGAATTGAAGCAGAACAAGAAAAAGGAATACAGATTTCAACTTCACGAGCTGCCCCCCTTGCAAAAACGCGGCATCAGGAGAGTACAATAAGAAACCTTATTCCCATATCGATCAAGCCATCTAACGAATAACTTGCAAAACTTATTAACAGGATCAATTTGAACCTAGTATATTTTGACAGGGGAGCTTGTAATTATCGCCAAACCAATAAATTCTTAAGTAAAATAGCGAACCGAAATCACGACGCTCAGGCAAATGTCAACGGTTGAACCGAGACAACTTATGCATCAATAACAAGCTTGATGATCAATCATGCAGCCAGACCATCTGACCGTGGCAAGCGTCTCAAAGGCCTTTGCGCCATGGTCAGTTCCAGTTCAGAACCAGGTCAACCCGCGCTAGACTTACGGAAATCTGCGGACGTCACGAGAACGGCCCACCATGATGCACTTGGTGGTGCACATCATCGCCAAGGAAGTCCGTTTCAATGACGACAGGTTCTTCCCTGAGGGGCTGCGTAAAGGATAGCTGCAACACCAGGCATTTGGGCGCGCCGTAGAGCGGCTATCAGTCCCGCAATTCACACCAGTGTTTGCTTAACCGTCGCAAGGATTGCGACGCTTTGCAGTTGGCTACCTGAAGCAATTCATGCTTTTCGCGACAAGATTAGAATAAACGTACCGAGCATCGCTTTAAGGCCAAATCTTTCGTTCGCCAGTGCCACCATTTCAGGTGAGGCATCGATGGGATCAGGCGTAAAACCGGTTTCTTGCAAGTGAAACGAGGCCGCCGCTGGCCCGCAGCCCCAATCGAGTTCGCGCCCGCCTTGCTTCACCAGCATCACGAAGCTCTTCAAATAACCGCTGGGTTCATCGCGCGCAAAACGCTTTGCGTAGTCACCAGCTTTGGCGTCATAGGTACGTATGGTTTCTTCATCTACCATTATGGGGATCTCGCGTTTGAATCTTCTGCAGTAACGAATGTCCCTACAGTCCGCAGCAATTGACGACTTCTCGCCCGTTTCAGGCCTTTAGCAGCAGATTTTCTACACAGCCTACGAAAACTTCGGACCGGTCTTCTTGCCATTCAGGTCGGTCTGATTTCCCCTGCTGGCGACGGCATCGTCACCGATGGTGCGATCGACCAAGCAGGTTCCTCGCTGTTTTACATCATGGCCGCCATCACGCGCGTTCCGGCGCTTACGACCTTGCGTTGAGATTGCGGATCCTGCGACAAGAGGGAATTGGCTAGCTTCACTCTCCGGCAAAACCGGTTTAACCAAGCCTGGGGTGACCAGGTTTCAATTCCGCAATGTCTGATCTACGCTCTACCCTTAGGAGCAGCTCCAACCGTTTCTTTTGTGATGACAGAGGTGGGACTGATGAAGAAGAGCGAGACGTCTTCCAACAAACAATCCGGAACGACCGATGAGCAAAAGGGCGTAAGCCGAAGGAAGGTGTTGCAGGCCGGCACGGGCGCAGCGGCACTTGGACCTTTCGCAGGACTGTCATCTGCAGCTGCGCAAACTGAAGACACCTCTAATCCAGCAGAGCCTGGCCCCCAGGAAGCCAGTCGCGACACACCCGCAGACCATCCTTACAATATGATCCTGTTCATTTCGGACGAGGAAGCCTACCACCTGCGTCCGGCGGAGGGATTCTCAACGCCCGCCCGCGCGGAGCTCCAAAGGCGGGGAACCACGTTTCACAATCACTACATTGGCGCTGCCATGTGCACGCCATCGCGCGGTGTGATGTTTTCCGGTCAGCCACCACAGATCAACGGCGTCTTCGACCAAATGGAACTCGGCTACGTGCCGAGCCTGCGGACAGATCGGCCGAGCCTTGGCACGATCTTCAAGGATCTGGGATACGAGACCGCCTATTTCGGCAAGTTCGAACTGCGCAAGGACATTATTTCACCCAGCCCAGAGGTGAACTATACCGATGCCTTGCAGGAGTATGGCTTCGATACATTTGCGCCCGATGGTGACAAGGTTGGAGCCCCCGATCAGGCATATGACACAGACACTTATACTGCAGGCGCGGCCATTCGCTGGTTGAGAACCAATGCGCAAGAGATCAATCGCAAGGGCAAACCCTGGTGTCTTATCGTCAGTTTCGTCTCGCCGCACGACATCATGTATGCGGAAGTCAACGATCCGGGCCAAAAGGTGCAGGTTTCCCAGGTGGGCATGAAAATCCTCCCGCCTCCCGACAACAAACACTTTACGGCACAATGGAGTTTTCAACCCTCGCCAAGTGCACTGGAGCGAATGGACTCGCCCGGCAGACCGCGAGCACATCTATCCTACATGATCGGTTGGTCGGCGTTCCTCGGCGAAATCCCGGATCATGAAACGCAGATGTGGAATACCTATTACAATTTCTATTTGAACCTTGTGCGTGACAATGATCGAAATCTGCAGTCACTCCTGGAGACGATAAACGCGCTCGACCTGTGGAAATCAACGGTCGTCATGAGAACGGCCGACCATGGGGAACTTGGTGGCTCACATGGCGGATTGCGTGGCAAGGGGCCCTTGCCATATGAACAGGAAGTGCATGTTCCCGCTGTCATCGTGCATCCCGAGCATCCGGGCGGCGGCAACTGCAACGCGCTGACGAGCCACGTCGATCTCGTCCCGACGCTCATTGGATTGACAAATGCAGACAGAGCGAAGCGCGACGCGGCGATCTCGGGTTTGCCGGGGAATGATTTCTCGCCCCTTCTGAAAAGCCCGGACGCGGCTGAAGCGAACGCCATAAGAGAAGCCGTGCTTTTCAACTATGTCGGTCTGCAGACAGTCGATTCTCTCTACATGATGCGGGTTTGCGGTGACATTGCCGAGGGCCGATTTGCGCCCTCCTTCAGCGTTGCCAAGCCCGATATGTCGCGCCGAGGCTTCATCAGCTTTGTCTTTGACGGGAGGCACAAGTTCGCGCGCTACTACGCCCCGGACAACTTCAACACACCCGATACGCTGGAAGACTTGCTTGCAAACAACGAGCTGGAACTTTTCGACCTGAATACCGATCCGGACGAACTTGTGAACCTTGCTGTAGATACAAAGACCAATGCCGAACTGATCATGCGCATGAACGCTTTGCTCAACCGCATGATCGCCAAGGAAGTTGGCTTCAATGACGACAGGTTCTTCCCTGAGGGGCTGCGCAAAGGATAGCTGCAACACCAGACATTTGGGTGCGCCGTAGAGCGGCTATCAGTCCCGTAAGTTCACGCCAGTGTTTGCCAGGCCGTCATAAGTACTGTCCCGCTTTACAGTCGTTTACCTGAAGCAAATCATGCTTTTCGCGACAGGATTAGAACAAACGGATCGAGGGTCCCGGCAAGTCCGGCCTCTTCACCCTCATGGATATTGATTATTTCAAATCCGGCGTTTTCAAGGTGCCGGGTCAGCTCGGTTGTCTCATAAAACGTATAAAAGCGACCGAATTTGTCTCGGTTTTCGCCAGCGCCTCTTTTCATGCCGATGTGAAGAATACCATTTGGCAGGAGCGCTTGGTGTAATTGCTGAAAATGCTTCGGCAAATCGCTACGAGGCGCATGGAGCAAGCTGAAATTTGCCCAGGCACCATGGTAGCTCTCTTCCGGGAGGCTTTCGTCAAACGTACCGAGCCTCGCTTTAAGGCCAAATCTTTCGTTCGCCAGTGCCACCATTTCAGGAGAAGCATCGATGGGATCAGGCGTAAAACCGGCTTCTTGCAAGTGAAAAGAGGCCGCCGCCGGCCCGCATCCCCAATCAAGTACGCGCCCGCCTTGCTTCACCAGTGTCATGAAGCTCTTCAAGGAACCGCTGGGTTCATCGCGCGCAAAACGCTTTGCGTAGTCACCAGCTTTGGCGTCATAGGTACGTATGGTTTCTTCATCTACCATTATGGGGATCCCACGTTTGAGAATTCGGTCGGACCACTATCAGAACCCCGTCAAACCACGCTGTAGCCACTGGGACTTGGGTATCGGCTCACCGATCTTGAACCCGAATTTGACAACCCGTTTCACACCACCGTCTGTCTCGCACCGGAAGGCCACGTCATACCATCTGCCCAAGGCTCGGAAAGCGGCGATGCGAGGCTCCAGGACATTGCCGCCCCTCGGCCTGAAAGAAGGCAGCAACTCCGGTGGCACCGGACTGACTACGCTCAACTGGGCACGAAGCTCAGTCATGCACAACAAGTTCAGCCGTTGACCTTCCGGCATACCTCTCATGGCTGTCCGCGCGCGCGGATCGTCCAGAATGGTCCTTGAATAAAGCTCACGGGCCTGGATCAGATTACCTCTTGGGCGACTTGGCGTTTCGGAATTTGTCCGTGCAACCTGCGTCGGCCTTGAAGCCGGTTTCGGCGTCGGGGTTTTTAAAGTCGTGATCGGACCTATGGTGCCAAAGTCGGTGGTTTCTGACTCCAGCTCGCCAGTTTCCTCGTCGTCAACAGGCTCCTCGGGCTCATCGGGCTCGACCAGCTCCTCGGTCACTTCAGGTTCAGCTACCGCTGCCACCTCTGCTTCAGGTTCAGCTACCGCTGCCACCTCTGCTTCAGGTTCTGGTACCGGTTTGGGCTGAGGTGTGGGATCAAGGCGCGGTCCAGGCTCCAGCCCAGGGTCCTGCGCAAGATCTGTTTCAGGTTCGGTTTCGGTCTCTGGCTCTGGCTCTGGCTCTGGCTCTGGCTCTGGCTCTGGCTCTGGCTCTGGCTCTGGCTCTGGCTCTGGCTCTGGCTCTGGCTCTGGCTCTGGCTCTGGCTCTGGCTCTGGAGAAATTGCTTCGGCAACTTCAGGCAAGTCAACCTCTTCAGGCTCGGTCTCGGCAATTTCCGGTTCGCCGTCCGGCAGCTCCTCTTCCACGACCTCACCTTCCGCAGTTTCCACCGGCAGTTCAGGCGTTTCTTCAACCACCTCTTGTTGCGGTTCTTCCTCAGGTTGCGGCGCGCTGTCTTCTTCACCAAATTCCTCGACCGGCTGCAATATCGGAACCTCAGCAGGTTCGTCTTCAACCTCCGGCTCAGCTTCTGCCAGTTCTTCAGGAGGTGGCGGAGGTTCGGGCGCTGGCGCCTGTTCGGCGGCCTGCGGTTCTTCCGGTTCGGGAATTTCCAATTCTGGCGGAGGCACCAGCTCTACCTCGATTGGACTAACTTCAGGTTCGTAGGTCGGAATGCGAACACCAACAATCAGGATGATCGCGATTGCGACATGAACAAGCAGAGACAAGGCAAATCCGGCACCGAAAAATCGCCGGTCAGAAACCTGCGTTTCATCAACCGGTTCTTTCTTTTCTGCCACTAGCGCCAAAAGGTAGGCCTCAACTCACAATTCGGCAGTCAAAATGACCGCACAAATCTAAAAAATCAAAAGCCCGGCAGGAGCGCCGGGCTTTTGCATATTAGTCCAAGATTTTTAAAAGCGCGATCAACTATCCAGGAACGAACGCAGTTTCCGCGAGCGGCTCGGGTGCTTCAGCTTCCGGAGTGCCTTGGCTTCGATCTGACGGATACGTTCGCGGGTAACCGAGAACTGCTGTCCAACTTCTTCCAGCGTGTGGTCGGTGTTCATGCCGATGCCGAAGCGCATTCTGAGAACACGTTCTTCGCGCGGGGTGAGCGAGGCAAGCACGCGGGTCGTGGTTTCGCGCAGGTTCGACTGGATGGCCGCATCGATCGGAAGAACCGCATTCTTGTCCTCGATGAAATCGCCGAGGTGTGAATCTTCCTCATCACCAATCGGTGTTTCAAGAGAGATCGGCTCCTTGGCAATTTTCAGAACCTTGCGGACTTTCTCAAGCGGCATCTGCAGCTTTTCAGCCAATTCTTCCGGCGTCGGTTCACGGCCGATTTCGTGCAGCATCTGGCGCGATGTCCGGACGATCTTGTTGATCGTCTCGATCATGTGCACCGGAATACGGATCGTACGTGCCTGGTCAGCAATCGACCGGGTAATCGCCTGCCGGATCCACCAGGTCGCATAGGTGGAGAACTTGTAGCCGCGCCGGTATTCGAACTTGTCCACCGCCTTCATAAGGCCGATGTTGCCCTCCTGAATGAGATCCAGGAATTGCAGGCCGCGGTTGGTGTATTTCTTGGCAATGGAAATCACGAGACGCAGGTTGGCCTCGACCATTTCCTTCTTGGCGATGCGTGCCTCGCGCTCGCCCTTCTGCACCATTGCAACGATGCGGCGGAATTCAGTGATTTCAAGACCGGTTTCGGTGGCCAGCGTCTGAATTTCATGACGCAGTTCACGGACGTTCTCTTTTTCCTTGGCGATGAAATTCTTCCACCCGCGGGTAGAAAGGTTGGCCACCTTGCGCAGCCAGTTCGGATCAAGCTCAGCGCCCTGGTATTGTTTCAGGAAGTCGGTGCGGTCGACATTGTAGCTGTCGGCCAGGCGCAGGAGACGGCCTTCATAGCCCATCAAACGCTTGTTGATGTCATAGAGCTGCGCCACCAGAGCATCGATACGGTTCTGGTTGAGCGAAAGGCTCTTCACATCGACAACGATGTCTTCCTTCAACTTCTTGTAGCGACGCTCCTGGCTCGGAGACAGCGTCTTGTTGGCCAGCTTGTTTTCAACGAGCTGATCCTGCAGACGGCGCAGTTTCTTGTAGTTATCCGCAATGTTGTCGAATGTTTCCAGAACACCCGGCTTCAGTTCGGCTTCCATGGCAGACAGGGAGACGTTGGACTCAAATTCATCGTCATCCTCCTCATCGCCGTCGCCTTCACCTTGTTCGGAATTTTCAGTGCCTTCAGACACGCCGCCGGTCTGCTGGCCATTTGCCTGCGGGTTATTTGCCGGCTGACTGTTTGAAGACTGACCGTCTGTCGATTGCCCATTTGGCGATTGCCCCTCAGCCGAGCCCTCACCCGGCGCAACGTCATCGTTGGCAACAGCCGGTCCTGCCTTGGCATCCGGACCGGCATAGGTTGCTTCCAGATCGATGATGTCACGCAGCAGAACCTGGGCTTCGTTAAGCTCGTCACGCCAGATGATGATCGCCTGGAATGTAAGCGGGCTTTCACACAAGCCCGCGATCATGGCTTCGCGGCCAGCTTCAATCCGCTTGGCAATCGCAATTTCACCTTCGCGGGATAGAAGTTCTACCGAACCCATCTCGCGCAGGTACATACGAACCGGATCATCGGTACGATCCGCCGGTTCCTTGGTCGTTGTCGTCTTGGCAACGGCTGAGCTTTTGGCAGCGACGATCTCACCGCCATCAACTTCATCAGGGCCGTCGTCTGCCTCCTCTGAATCAATCACGTTGATCCCCATGTCGGAGAGCATCGACATCGTGTCTTCGATCTTTTCGGAAGACACCTGTTCAGAGGGCAGAACTTCGTTCAACTCGTCATAAGTGACATAGCCGCGCTTCTTGGCGGCTTTTATCATCTTTTTGACAGCGGCATCCGACAGGTCCAGCAGCGGGCCATCGGGGCCATCCGTGCTCGATTCCTGGTTTTCGTCTGCTTGTGTCGCTTTGGCTACCATATCGTGCTCCAGTTCGTGGCCATGTCGGCCACGCCGCGCCCTTTGTTTAGCTTCAACCCAAATTGCTCTCAGCGCGCCAGCATAAACATGCGGCGGCGTCTAAAAGAATCACTCTGGATAGTTTGTAAGCCGTGTCCCTTAAGTCCCAATTAACCGTACGCTCATCGACATTGACAAAATTTGCATCGACAAGGTTGCACGGCCTTTTTAGTTCGCAAGCGCAAGCGCAAATGCGGAGTAGGTATTTTTTCGGGTTTGCAGCTATTTTCAGACTATTGGCCGTTTTCAGCTTTTCGCTGCGGCGCATGAGGGCTGCAAAACTTCTATTTAGCTCGATACGCACGATTCGCAAGTGTGATTCGTCACCGGTCAATCGGAAAAAGCATTTTTTAACATTATACACACCCAATAATTGATATTTCACCAGCTTCACTACCTGTCCGCGATCCGGGGACTGCGGAATTCTGATTTGAAATATTTCAGTCAGATAGGCGTACTATCGGTATTTTTCGCAAGGTTGGCATTTCTGGATGGATCAGGATCAGGCCGGCTCTCCCAAGCACGATATAGTCTCAATGCTTCAATAGGATCTGGGCTCATGGTAGCGGCTGCGAATGTTACGCCCCAATGGACTATTGCGACCGGATGGTAAGCGAAATGGAATTCAGGTGCCTTGTTTCAAATTACCCGGCGGCAATATTTTCGGTCACGGCTTGTGTTCCGGAAGTTCGAATTCTCTTGGCGCGCTCGGCAAGGTCAGCCTCATCGCGCGCGCACTCTTCCCGTCGTCTGGCAAGGTCCTGCGAGAGCGCCTGGATACGCATCCAGGACTGTTCCTCCAACTGCTCATCTGCGCTGGTAAGCTCGGTAGAAAGTTCCTCCTCCAGAGCGTTCAGTTCAAGAACATCCAGAAAATGCAGATACGCTGCTTCGACGAAGTCCTCGGGTGGATTTGATTTCAGCAGCGGGAACCTGTGGTTCAAAGCTGAAAACTCCGCTCCTTTTTGTTCCTGAAGACCAATCGTTTCCAGCATCATCTCAAACATGATATCGCGCAAAGGCTCATCGAACGCGCTGGTTAGATCAGCAATTGGTGTTGCTTCCAGTTCATCGACGATCCGGCAAAGGATATCGCGAAGTTGCGAATGGAGGTCGTTTGCAAAGGGCATTCTGGAAAATCGCTCGAAATTCCGGTCAAGCAAGTGCGGGTAGCGCATGCATATGCCCAGGATCAGCCTCTCCATGCCGAAGTCGTCACTTGCAGAGACCCTTTCACGCGCCTTGCCAAGCGATCCCGTGTCTTCTCCAGCCTTTTTGCCACCCTTCCGGTTTTGGCGCGCCTGCTCAAAAAACAGATTGGACAGCCTGAATTTCAGATCAAGTTGATAGCGCCTGCGCACGCGCTCATCACGAATGGAACCAATCAGGTCATCGAAGCGTTTTTCGAGGGCAGCCTTGCGTTCAGGCGTATCGAGGCGGGCAACGGAAATTTCGCGGTCCCACACCACCTCAAACAGTGTCTGCGCCCTGCCGACTTCTGCATGAAATCCCTCAACGCCTCGCTGCTTGACCAGATCATCCGGGTCCATGCCGTCAGGCAAAAAACTGAATTGAAAGGAGAACCCACTTTTCAGCACCGGAAAAATCCGGTCGATGGCGCGGTGAGCCGCAGATACGCCTGCTGCATCTCCATCAAAGCAGATCACCGGTTCAGCCGCGAATTTCCACAAGCGCAGTACCTGGTCCTCGGTAAAAGCCGTACCGAGAGACGCGACCACGTGATGGATGCCGGCTTGCCACAGGGCAATCGCGTCAAGATAACCTTCAACAACAAGCGCCTGTTCCGATTTGAAAGACGGCTCCCGCGCCCGGTGCGCGTTAAAGAGCATGACGCCCTTGTGAAACAGAGGCGTTTCCGGTGAGTTCAGATACTTAGGCTGTCCATCAGGATCCAGCGTTCGTCCTCCAAAAGCCACCACCCGGCCCCTGTCGTCCTGGATCGGAATCATCAGCCGCCCGCGGAAGCGATCATAGGTCGACCTGTCTCCTTCAGGCTTGATGAGGAGGCCAGCCTCGATCATGTCTGCCTCCGGCACGTCGCGCGCTGCAAGATATGATTTCAAGGCATTCCGGCTGTCGGGCGCAAATCCGAAACGGAATTCTGCAAGGGTTTCGGGCGCCAGTCCACGTTTCACGCAATAGCTGCGCGCGTGTTCACCTCTTGGCCCTGCAAATTCCATCTGAAAGAACTGCGCAGCCATTTCACAGATATCTGCAAGTCCAGCGCGTTTTTTCTCTCTTCTGGCTGCCTGCGGGTCAGGTGCCGGCAAGCCGACACCAGCCTGTTCCGCCAACCGCTCAACGGATTCTGGAAAACTCAAGCCTTCCGTTTCACACAGGAACTTAAAGTGATCACCCGAAGCCCCACAGCCGAAGCACTTGTAGCGATTGCGCCGGTCATCGACATGAAAACTCGGGCTCTTTTCCTGATGAAACGGGCAGCAAGCCCAATAGTCGCCTTTACCGGGCTGCGTTTTACGCCTGTCCCAGGAAACCCGTCGACCGACAATCTCCGACAGGGTTAGCCGGGCTCGGATTTCATCAAGAAGGCGTGGTTCAAAACGCATGGAACGCAATTAATCCGTTACAATTATTGGGTCTCGCTCCCACAGACACTGCGAGGTGCTGTCCGGGAGATGTGACAAAATACGGAGTCTTTAGAGACGATGCCAGTGCCTGACAAAGATCCAAGCTGATTTTGTTGGATCTGTTGATAGTCGGATCAGAACTGGCGCATATGGAACAAGCCTTGGGATCCTGAAACGCCTATCCCTGTTTTGCCTCGTCTGATCCATTTTGGTGGCCATTGCTGCCACTTGCGCGCAACATGTCCTTCACAAAACAGGAAGCCTGGACAAAATCCATTTTACCTGGATAACGGGCTTTGAGCTCACTCATGCAGCGACCGATATCGCGCAAGCCACGTGCATCGATATCCTTGACGGTGGTTTCGCACAGGGCGCGAACTTCCTCATCGCTAAGCTTGGTAGGTAAAAATTCCCGGACGATTTCCTGTTCAATCCGCTCCTGTTCAGCAAGTTCGAGTTGCCCACTGCTTTCAAATTCCACAGCCGAGGTTTCACGCTGACGGATCATTTTCTGAATTATTTCAATCACTTCATCTTCTGTTATTCCGTCTTCACCATGCTCCCTTGCGGCCACTTCGCGATCTTTGACGGCGGTTTGAACAAGGCGCAAGGTCGCACAGCGACGTTTGTCCCCTTCATCCTGCGCTACCTTAAGAGCAGCATTGATTCTGTCGCGCATTACTTCGCGCATTTTTTTACCTATCCCTGCCACACTGAGCCCCCGGGTGCATTAACACCTTTCACACCACTCAGCCAAGCCATTGAATTTTAAAGATCTTTTTTCTCAGGATCAATATTGACGATCCCAGCCGCTTCCCATAGAGTCCCGCGCTTAATGCAGATGGCTAACTGCTGGCTTTTAGCTAGCCCCAGACGCCCTTCCTGCAGCGCATGATGTCACCAACAGACTCTGGAAACAAGACATGACGACTGCAGACGCATGGTCTGAGACCCCGGCGACCGCCCTGCTTGTACTCTCCGACGGCAGTGTAATAGAGGGCCGAGGCCTGGGTGCCACCGGCCAAGCTGTTGGCGAGATTTGCTTTAATACAGCTATGACCGGCTATCAGGAAATCCTGACTGACCCTTCTTACTCCGGTCAGATAATTACGTTCACTTTTCCGCATATCGGCAATGTCGGCACCAATGATGAAGACATTGAAACCGTCAACATGGCTGCGGAGAGCGGAATTCGCGGTGTTGTTCTGGCTGCTGAAATTACCGATCCGTCCAACTACCGGGCGGCCAAGCATCTCGATGCCTGGCTGAAGAGCCGCAATCTCATCGGCATCAGCGGTGTGGACACCCGGGCACTCACAGGCCTGATCCGCGAAAAGGGCGTACCCAACGGCGTAATTGCGCACGCTCCCGATGGCGAATTTAATATCGACAGCCTGAAAACAGCTGCGGCCAACTGGCCTGGCCTTGTCGGCATGGACCTGGCCAAGGGCGCTTCCACGACACAGTCCCATCCCTGGTCTCAAACGACCTGGAAATGGGATGCAGGGTTTGGCGAGGCGAACCAGAGCCAGTTCAAGGTTGTTGCCATCGATTTCGGGATCAAGCGGAATATCCTCCGGCTTCTGGCTGATGCGGGCTGCGATGTAACCGTGCTGCCGGCCAACGCTACCGCTGAAGAAGTGCTCTCTTACGAACCAAACGGCGTCTTCCTCTCCAACGGCCCAGGCGACCCTGCAGCGACAGGAACCTATTCCGTTGAAATGATAAGGAAAGTCGTCGACAAGGGCATTCCGACGTTTGGCATTTGCCTTGGCCATCAAATGCTCGCTCTGGCATTGGGCGGAAAGACCGTGAAAATGCACCAGGGTCACCATGGCGCCAATCATCCGGTGTTTGATCACACGACCGGCAAGGTCGAAATCACATCGATGAACCACGGATTTGCAGTTGACGCAGAAAGCCTGCCGGAAAATGTCGAGCAAACCCACGTGTCCCTGTTCGACGGCTCCAACTGCGGGCTGACCATGAAAGACAAACCGGTGTTTTCCGTTCAGTATCACCCGGAAGCGTCACCCGGCCCTCAGGACAGCCACTATCTGTTCAAGCGGTTTACAGATCTGATGCAGTCGGAAGCACAAGCCTAAGCTAGCGGCGGCGCAAGACCTGCTCTTCCGCCGCCCTCACTGCACAGGCAGCGTCAAATCTTCTCTGCAGAGAATACAAAAAACCCCGGCGTACAGCAGTACACCGGGGTTTAAAAAACGCGATATGGGCCGGATCAGCCTATGACTTCATCAAATACCGTCAGGATCTGATTGACCTCTGCGATCTGCTCTTCCAGCATCTGGCTTTGTTCAGCAAGAATTTCCTGCTGACCCTTGCACATTTCCTGGAGCTCTTTGAGCTGCTCGGTACGATCCGTGTTTCCCTCGACAAGCTTGATGACCCGCCGGATCTCGGCAAGCGTCAGGCCTATCTTCTTGGCTTGCAGAATGACCCGCATACGGGAAATATCCCTAGAGCCATAAAAGCGGCGTGCGCCTTTCCGAACCGGATTCAGAAGGCCTTTTTCTTCGTAAAAGCGTAAGGTTCGGAGCGTTACTTCAAAAAGCTCCGACATTTCCGAGATCGCGAGAGCACGATCATCCATTACCACGTCCTTCGCTGGACCAGCAATGTCCGGAAGAACGACCATTTTGGTAGCTACATTATTCATAGTTTAAGCCCGATCTTGTCTTTTTTTGTTCATAGTCCGGCCTGGTATCGCAACGCTCCCGACTTCCTGGTCCCACATCCAGGTCATCAGGTCCCACTAGCATCATGATTACGGAATCTTCGGCAGAAAGCATCTCGCCAATTGCGTCAGAATCCCCACACCAAACTCACTTGAGACTAAGCAGAAGGACTAATACACTGGATCGATAGATAAAATCTACGGAAAAAATGGATTTATTGACCATTTTTTACACTAGCATCAGTCTATTGACGATCAAAACTCCACCTGCCCCAGAAAGAGCTTACAACTATGGATAATTGATCGAATGCAAACCCGGAAAAAAACGTCGGAATATTTATTATCGATAATTATATGCAAATAGAAACAAAAATAAAATCTATGAATAATCTAGCCAAATTTTCTTAACCTCACGGCACTTTGTTAAATCGATATACTTTAACTTCTTTGCTGACCCCTGACATTTATTACGGTTTGCTATCACATTTTGGACATTACTTATATCCGGAGAAACTGAACACCTCGCCGAGGATGAATCGACGCGACCTTTACCAGCAACTGGCGCATCCTCCGCGTGTAACGCTGCGGAACAATCAAAACCAATCTATCCACATTAAAGACGTGTTTTTGCTGTTTGCCGCGTAAAACACCAAGCAATTCTTCTCAGTGAGACACGTCACACGACAGGCTCAGTCAAAGGAAACAGCGTTGAAACCCGGATAAAAGTGGCACATTGTGCACTTCTTGATTGACAATTTAGCAGCAAGGTTATTTCTGTCAGCCAATTGGCACCACATAAACCTCTCCGATTATTCGGACCCAAGGCTTTCTGGAATAGAACTGTATGCCCGAATCAAAACCTAAAAACTCTGTGCCCGGCATGTCCCCTCAGCAATTTCGTCTATGGAGACGCACGCTTGGACTAAAGCAAAAAGATGCGGCCGACCGGCTCGGTTTGAAAAAGCGAATGATCCAGTATTATGAAAAGGGTAATCGCGACGGCCGAACGGTTGAAATACCAAAATCAATACGACTTGCATGCTACGCATTGTCAGAGGGTATTGGCGATTTTGATGGCCAATTCACCACGCCAGCATCTACAGAAGTTTCCGACAGCGAATAAATTGATCATTCCAGTACGGAAAACGTTATCTTGACGACGAGTTGGGGTTTCCTACCGCGAAGCTTTTCCCTATAAGACGCGCTCAGCCAACATTGTCATTCACCTTAGGACCGAGCCAGACCGAATAGCGGGCGCCGCTTTTCTGGATTGGCCGCTGCGAGCTGCGAGCCGAGATGCCAAAACGTACAGATATCTCTTCCATCCTGATTATTGGTGCCGGTCCGATCGTCATCGGTCAGGCCTGCGAATTTGACTATTCAGGCACCCAGGCCTGCAAGGCGCTGCGCGAAGAAGGCTATCGTATCATTTTGGTGAACTCGAATCCGGCCACGATCATGACCGATCCGGATCTCGCTGACGCCACCTATATTGAACCCATCACCCCCGAGCTGGTTGCGAAGATCATCGAAAAGGAGCGCCCGGACGCTCTGCTGCCAACCATGGGCGGCCAGACGGCACTTAACTGCGCGCTCGACCTGGAAGAGATGGGTGTTCTGGAAAAGTATGGCGTCGAGATGATCGGCGCGCGCGCGGATGTGATTGAAAAGGCCGAGGACCGGGAAAAGTTCAGGGCGGCCATGGACACAATCGGCCTTGAAAATCCCAGGGCCTGCATCGCATCGTCTCCGGCAATCCGCAACGAAGACGGCAAGATCGTCGGCTACGATCGTAATGCGGGCTATTTGGAAGCCATGCGCGCGATTGATGAAATTGGTCTGCCCGCGATTATTCGCCCCGCTTTCACACTCGGCGGTACCGGCGGCGGCGTTGCCTATAACCGCGAAGAGTTTGAAACCATCGTCCGGTCTGGCATCGACGCCTCGCCGGTCGGGCAGGTTCTGATCGACGAAAGCCTGCTCGGCTGGAAGGAATATGAGATGGAAGTGGTCCGCGACAAAGCGGATAACTGCATCATCATCTGCTCGATTGAAAACGTTGACCCAATGGGCGTGCACACGGGTGACTCCATCACCGTTGCTCCGGCGCTCACCTTGACTGATAAAGAATATCAGATCATGCGCGACGCCTCGATTGCGGTGCTGCGTGAAATTGGCGTTGAAACCGGTGGGTCGAACGTTCAATTCGCCGTCGATCCTCAGATGGGTCGCCTCGTCGTCATCGAGATGAACCCACGTGTGTCTCGGTCTTCGGCACTGGCATCAAAAGCAACCGGTTTCCCGATTGCCAAAATCGCAGCCAAACTTGCGATCGGCTATACGCTTGATGAGCTTGAAAATGACATCACCGGCGGCGCCACACCAGCCTCCTTTGAACCGACCATCGATTATGTTGTCACCAAGATCCCACGCTTTGCCTTCGAGAAGTTCCCAGGCTCTGAATCAAACCTGACCACGGCCATGAAATCGGTTGGCGAGGTCATGGCGATCGGCAGAACTTTCAATGAAAGCCTTCAAAAAGCGCTGCGCGGCCTCGAAACCGGCTTGAACGGGCTTGATGAAACCGACATTCCCGGCTTCGACCAGGGTGACGACAGAAACGCGCTGCGGGCTGCTGTCTCCACAGCGACACCCAACCGGCTGCTCAATGTCGCGCAGGCCATGCGCCTGGGTATGAACGTGAATGAAATTCATCAGGCCAGCGGTATCGACACCTGGTTTCTGGAACAGATGGCAGACATTGTTGCCATGGAAGCCAAGGTCAGAAACATCGGCTTGCCAAGCGATGCGGCCAACCTTCGCAAATTGAAATCCATGGGCTTCTCCGACGCCCGGCTGGCCAGTCTGTCTGGCGTGGATGCAAAAGATGTGGTGAAGCTGCGCGAAGAATTGGACGTTCATCCGGTTTACAAACGCATTGATACCTGCGCTGCCGAATTCGCGTCCCCTACCGCCTATATGTATTCCACCTACGAAGCTCCCTTCATGGGTGTTCCTGCCTGTGAAGCACAGCCCTCGGACAAAAAGAAAATTGTCATCCTGGGCGGTGGTCCAAACAGGATCGGTCAGGGAATTGAATTTGACTATTGCTGCTGTCACGCTGCGTTCGCACTGGATGATGCAGGTTATGAGACGATTATGGTCAACTGCAATCCTGAGACCGTCTCCACCGACTATGACACGTCCGACCGGCTCTATTTCGAGCCGCTCACCCCAGAAGACGTTCTGGAGATCATTCGCAAGGAACAGGAAAACGGCACCTTGCACGGCGTTATCGTCCAGTTCGGCGGCCAGACTCCGCTGAAACTTGCACAGTCACTGGTGAAGGCAGGCGTTCCGATCCTAGGCACCGCCCCGGACATGATCGATCTTGCCGAGGACAGGGACAGGTTCCAGAAACTCCTGATCAAGCTCAACCTGAAACAACCGGAAAATGGCATTGCCTATTCTGTGGAACAGGGTCGGCTCATTGCGGGCAAGCTCGGTCTGCCGTTGGTTGTTCGTCCGTCTTATGTTCTTGGTGGTCGAGCCATGCAGATCATCCGGGACGAGGAAGCGCTGAATTCCTATTTGCTCGGCACATTGCCGGAGTTGGTTCCAGCGGAAGTCCGGGCCAAGTATCCGAACGACAAGACTGGTCAGATCAATACGGTTCTTGGAACGAATCCGCTTCTTTTCGACCGTTACCTTGCAGGTGCCATCGAAGTAGATGTCGACGCCCTGTGCGATGGCAAGGACGTTTTTGTCTGTGGCATCATGGAGCACATTGAAGAAGCAGGCATCCATTCGGGCGACAGCGCCTGTTCGCTTCCGCCGTTTTCACTCAAGCAAGACGTGCTTGAAGAACTGAAACGCCAGACCAAAGCCATGGCGCTTGCGCTGGAAGTGGTTGGATTGATGAATGTTCAATACGCGATCAAGGACGGAGACATATACGTCCTTGAGGTAAACCCGCGCGCCTCCAGAACGGTTCCCTTTGTCGCCAAGACCATTGGTGTACCGGTCGCAAAGATTGCCAGTCGGGTAATGGCCGGCGAGAGCATTGCTTCTTTTGGACTGACAGAGAAGAAATTCGACCACATAGCGGTAAAGGAAGCCGTGTTCCCGTTTGCACGATTCCCTGGCGTAGACACGATCCTCGGACCGGAAATGCGCTCCACGGGCGAAGTTATGGGGCTCGACACGGCATTTGGCACCGCTTTCGCAAAATCCCAGATCGGGTCGGGCACAGGAGTTCCTGAAAAAGGGACTGTTTTTGTGTCCATGCGCGATCAGGACAAGGAAGGTGTGGTTGAGGCCGTGCGCAACCTTGAAGCGGCCGGTTTTGCCATCATCGCCACGCATGGGACACAGAAGTTCCTTGAAGACAACGGCATCGAAGTCAAGAAGATCAACAAGGTTCTCGAGGGACGGCCGCACATCGTTGACGTCATCAAGAACGGCGAAGTCCAACTCGTATTCAATACGACGGAGGGCGCGCAAGCTATTGCCGACAGCCGGTCCATGCGACGTGCTGCCTTGTTGAACAAGGTACCGTATTACACGACCCTTGCAGGATCGGTTGCTGCAGCCAAAGGCATCGCTGCCCATAAAGCGGGGACCCTGGAAGTAAGGCCTTTACAATCCTACTTCGGCTAGGGCTATTATGTTCATTGACCAGCTGGGAAAGCACACCTTTTCCGGCTTGGTTTATTTTTGCAAAGCGCGGTCCTCAATAGAGGAGGACCCAATAAGTTGAAGGTCTGAGACCCATGGAAAAAGTTCCTATGACCTCCGCCGGGAACAAAATGCTTCAGGAAGAACTGAAGCAGCGTACTACGGTCGAGCGTCCGAGCATCGTCGATGCGATTGCTGAAGCACGTGCGCATGGCGACCTCTCGGAAAATGCCGAATACCACGCTGCCAAGGAAGCACAAGGCCACAACGAAGGCAGGATTCAGGAACTTGAAGACAAACTGTCCCGCGCTGAAGTGATCGACGTGTCCAAACTGTCCGGCGATGTCGTCAAATTCGGCGCCACCGTTTCTCTGATCGATGAGGACACGGAAGAAGAAAAACGATACATGATCGTTGGTGATGTCGAATCAGACGTAAAACAGAACAAGGTCTCGATTTCGTCGCCGATCTCCCGTGCCCTGATTGGAAAATCCGTTGGTGACAGCGTGGAAGTGGCCGCCCCCGGCGGAGCCCACTCCTACGAGATCGTGGAAGTCAAATTCATCTGACCTTTCAAACTTCTCCAAAGATACGCTTTCTCCTTTGACGCCTGCCGGGCAATCGCTAAAGTAGCAACCGGCATGTGTCGGAGAGCGTTTGATGGTCTTTCATATAATCGGTATGTGGCTTCTGGCAGCGGCGATCCCTCTATGGATCTATCGCTGGTTTGTCTATTCCAAGCTGAATAGCCGGGAACGGCTCATCTTCAAGAGACTGCTCAAACACAGATACGAAAATGCGTTCGCCTTTGGCGCTCGGATTTTCGGATTTCTCGTCGCGCTTGCTGTTGCAGTAATTCTTCTTGTCTATGGACTAAGATTCCTGAAGCATGGGTCGCTTCAGATTGGTGCCTATCGGGACACCATGAGAAACCGGCTTTACTCCGGCGTGGACCCCGTTGACCACGCGTTGGACGCATTTCACTACGACCAGCTATTGCCCGTTGCGATCCTGACAACCTGTGTGCTTCTGAGCGTAGCCTTCACATTGGTCGCTACGGCAATTCGGGACATAATTGTTGTCCGCCGTTTGAACAAGAAAGTGGATGGCATGCATAGCCGGCAAGAAGTCGCCGGTTAATCAGGGCAGAAGCGGAATTACCGATCGATCGGCACCACGGGTTCATCCTTTGTGCGACGGATCGTCAATGCGGTTCGCACGCTGTCGACATTCGGCGCTGCAGTGAGTTCCCGGATCACAAAATTCTGGAAAGCCTGCAAATCAGGTGAGACGCATTTCAACAGAAAATCCACTTCACCTGAAAGCATGAAACTTTCGCGCACGAGCGGCCATTTCTGAACTGTTTCTTCAAATGCGATCAGATCCGCTTCGGTCTGACTGTGTAGGCCGACCATGGCAAAGGCGGTCACGTCATAGCCGAGTTGCTTTTCATCCAGAAGCGTGCGGTAGCCGAGAATAAGCCCCGCATCTTCCAACGCCCGAACCCGTCGCAGACATGGTGGAGCAGATATGCCAACCCTGCGGGCAAGTTCCACGTTGGTCATCCGTCCGTCGTCTTGCAACTCCTTCAGGATATGCCAGTCAATGGCATCAAGCCGCGCTTTCAAACCTGTCTCCTTCGCGTTCCGCCCCGGCGCAAACCAGAGGCTGAAATGTGGGTAGCTGTCACCGAATCGGTTAAGACATGATGCGTGACCAAAATACGTCGCGCTAACCTGTGTGTCGGTGCCGGATTACGGTTTTTTGCGCGTTTGTGCAAGACTATAACAAAATTGCGCACGATTTCGAAAGATTACGATAGGGGAACCCTTTCTCAAATGCAGAGCCCGCGGGTACCCGTCCCATCTTCGATCTGGGTTCTCACCGATGGCAAGGCCGGTGATATCACCCAATGCACAGGTGTAGCCGAGGCCCTCGGTTGCCCATACGAGTTGCGGAAAATTGCACCCAGACCACCTTTTTCCTGGTGGCTTCCTTATGGGCCGACAGACCCTGGAGAATGGGAAACGAAGCCTTCCAGTCCAATCTCCCCGCCTTTTCCCGATATCGCGCTCGCATCAGGACGTCGCGCTGCTGCCTACCTGCGGCGGATAAAACGTGTCTCAAAGGGAAGAACGTTCACGGTCTTTTTGAAAGATCCAAGGACCGGCACGGATGCGGCCGACCTGATCTGGGTTCCCGAGCACGACAAATTGCGGGGCCGGAATGTCCTGGTGACCCCGACTTCACCGCATCGTTTTTCACCAAGTGCGCTGGCGGTACTTCGCCGGAAAGATGATCCTGACATCCGCAGATTGGCCCATCCCCGCGTTGCTGTACTGGTTGGTGGCGACAGCCGTCATCACAATTTCACCGAAAATGATCAGAAAAAGCTGCTCGATGGCCTGAGACAGATTGTTCATGATCAGGGTGCCAGTTTGATGATTACCGCCTCGCGCCGCACGCCACCCAGCCTTACCTATGGGCTGGCAAGTCTCGCAAAATCCGGCAATCACCTTTTTTGGACCGGGAGTGTGCCAAACCCACTTGGCGACTACCTTGCAAAGGCTGACGCCATCGTCACAACGGCTGATTCAACCAATATGATCGGTGAGGCTACAGCCACAGGAAAACCCGTTCATGTGTTCCACCCAAACGGTGGTCACAAAAAGATCACCCGTTTTTTGGACACTTTACAGCATCAGGGTGTCATTCACCCCTTTCCAGGTCCACTGAAAACCACTACCTACGAGCCGATAGACGCCACGCCGGTAATCGCAGATCGCATCCTGACCGATTATGCGGCGTTTCGGCAGCGAGACATAAGTCCCGGGACTGGCTAAAACATGAAAGAGCCGGAACCGGGACCAGCAACAGGAAAACAGGTGCGCATATGAATACGGAACACAGCAAACTTTTGATCATTGGCTCCGGCCCTGCCGGGTATACAGCGGCCATTTACGCTGCCCGTGCGATGGTCGAACCAACGCTGGTCGCCGGAATTCAACCAGGTGGACAGCTGACAATCACAACGGATGTCGAAAATTATCCTGGTTTTGCCGATCCGGTGATGGGGCCGTGGTTGATGGAACAGATGCAGAAGCAGGCAGAGAATGTCGGTACCAAGATGGTACACGACACAATTGTCAAAGCCGATCTGTCCCAGCGCCCGTTCCGTCTTGAAGCCGACAGCGGCACCGTATTCACCGCAGACACACTGGTTATTGCAACAGGTGCGCAGGCGCGTTGGCTTGGCCTGCCTTCAGAACAGGACTACATGGGCGCAGGCGTTTCGGCTTGCGCAACTTGTGACGGTTTTTTCTACCGCAACAGGCAAGTTGTTGTCGTTGGCGGTGGTAACACGGCAGTCGAGGAAGCACTTTACCTTGCAAACCTGGCGAGCAAGGTGACACTGGTGCATCGTCGTGACAGCCTGCGTGCGGAAAAAATCCTGCAGGACCGCTTGTTCCAGAACCCGAAAATCGAAGTGATCTGGGATCACCAGGTCGATGAAATTTTGGGTGGCGGCATTCCAAAGGGGGTCACAGGCGTGCGTTTGAAGAACACGCAAACCGGTGAACTTCAAGAGATCTCCACAGACGGTGTTTTTGTTGCCATTGGACACGCTCCCTCGGTTGAACTTTTCAAGGACCAGCTGACTTTGAAGTCAAACGGCTATCTGGAAACACAACCGGATTCGACAAAAACCTCCATTCCCGGTGTGTTTGCGGCGGGTGACGTCACCGATGATATTTACCGTCAGGCGGTCACAGCTGCTGGAATGGGATGCATGGCAGCCCTTGAAGCGGAGAAGTTTCTGGCCGAACATGAAGCTGCGTCGACACGAGTGGCAGCTGAGTAAGCTGGCCTGATTGTCCTGATGGAGGGGCACGCATGGATTGGGACAAGTTACGTATTTTTCATGCCGCTGCCCAAGCCGGCAGTTTCACGCATGCAGGCGATTCCCTGCACATGAGCCAATCTGCCGTCAGTAGGCAGGTCAGTGCACTGGAACACGACCTTGGCGTGCCCCTTTTTCATCGCCATGCACGCGGCTTGCTTCTGACCGAACAAGGCGAATTGCTTTATCGCACCGCCAACGATGTTCTGATGAAACTGGAAGCTGTCCAGTCGAACCTGACAGATAGCAAGGAGAAGCCCTCCGGCATCTTGCGCGTAACCACAACAGTTGGTCTGGGTTCGACCTGGCTGACGTCACGCATAAGGAACTTCATCGACTATTACCCGGATGTCGATCTACATCTGATATTCGACGATGATGAACTCGATCTGGGCATGCGCAAGGCTGATGTCGCCATTCGCTTGCGCCAGCCGACACAGCCCGACCTGATCCAGCGAAAGCTGTTCACTGTTCATTTTCACGTTTACGCCTCGCCGGAATATATCCAGCGTTTCGGCGCACCAAATACCATCGACGACATCGACAATCATCGGATCATCATGTTCGGTGAACAGGCCCCAGCCTATCTGCGGTCCATGAACTGGCTGGAAACAGCCGGAAGAACCGCGACGGACCCACGCCGCTCCGTTTTGAAAGTCAACAACATTGTTGCTATCAAACGGGCTGTTCAATCTGGCGTGGGTATTGCGATACTGCCCGACTACATCATAGACAAGGCGACCAACCTCGTGCCGGTTCTCACCGAGCAGGAAGACAAGGTGCCTTCATTTGACACATATTTCGTCTATCCTGCGGAATTGAAAAATACGGCCCGCGTGACTGCTTTCAGGGAGTTTCTCCTGAGGAGTGCGGAAAACTGGGTCTACTAGGCGAGAGCAACATCGAGAAAGACGACCTTTAGTTCATCACGACGACCAGCTTTCCAACAAAGTCCTTTTTCTTGAACTTCTCCTGAGCTTCTCCGAGCTTTTCCAATGGAAACGTTCCGGCAAGCAGCGGTTTGATTTCCCCTGACAAGACGTAATCACGGACCGCAGCAAAATCCTTTCGGGCGCCCTGTGTCGCACCAACCAACTCCAGGTTTTTCAAATAAATCCGTCGAACATCGATCTCGACTACTGCCCCACCCATTGCACCGCATGTGGCATAGCGCCCCTGAGGTTTCAGGATTTCAAGCAAGTCCTGCAACATTGGCCCCGAAACCGTATCAACGATCACATCAATTTCCTGGCCACCCAGCATTTTATTGCAAGCTGCGATCAGGTCACCTTCTTGTCGTGTGACGGCATCTTCAGCCCCAATCCCTTTCACTGCCACTGTTTTTCCTGCCCCGGCGATCGCGTATGGAATTGCCCCCCTGGCACGACAAAGCTGGATTACCCCTGAACCAACACCCCCCGAGGCCCCTGTAACCAACACACGCTCTCCAGCCGCAACCCGCGCCCGTCGCAGCATGTGTTCCCCTGTGATATATGCACAACAGAAAGTGGCGAGCTCCGCATCAGTTAGACTGGTGCTCACACAGTGCGCATTCTCGGCCGGTACAGATACATATTCTGAAAAGCCACCAGGTCTAAAGGATCCCAGATAATCATGACTGGGGGTCTCATCGCTATTATTGGCATAGATACCAAAATCCACCATGACCCGTTCACCACACATCGAAGATGAAACCTCGGTGCCGGTGGCCACAATCGTTCCGACTATGTCTGCCCCTTGTATCAGCGGAAATTGAATCGGACTGTCACCAAACGATGCAACTTCATCGGGATCATCAGCAGCGCCATATGCTCCTTCCCGAACCCAGATATCCGTGTTGTTGACACCACACGCGGCGACTTTCACGAGGACCTCAGCTGGCCCAACTTCAGGGACTGGCCAATTCTCAACCACCTTCAACATCTCTGGCCCACCGTGACCAGTCAAAAGCGCGGCCCGCATCGTGCTGGGAATTGACATGGTACCCTCCCTTTGCTTCCCACCCTGTAGTGGAATGGACAGGTTACAGCTCGCCAAAACTGAGTCCAGTGATCAAAAGCCGTGGCGCATACCCAGACTTGATCCTCTTGTACCAATGGCTGTCCTCAGTTCGACTGCGACCGCCGACGCACTGCTTTCTCGTTCCAGCTGCAGGTTTTCAATCAGCAAATCGAAAAACACTGCCTGCTCAAGTGAACCATATTGTCCGAAATGCCCGATTTTTAGATGACCGACAGACTATCGAACCGCAAAAACGGGTCCCCGTAGATGAAATTCAATTATTTTTTTCGGAATTCGACAATTTTTGAAGTGCAGTTTAGTGAACCCCGTGAAGTTAATATTTTGTAATTAAATGGTTTTTCGAAATCAAAGTGACCTTCGCGTAAAGCTCTGCGTTTTCTGCATAGCAGATCTGCGCCCCTGCCTCTTGTTTATGCAGGTTGTGCACCGCATATAAGCATCACTGGTTGATCACAGGACGTCGCACCCTCCTCCCAGCGATGTCGTGATCAGCTGTTCCCCTCTGGAAGGTGATTCTACTGTTTTCAGTGAATCAATTCAAACTGCCGGGTCCTTTGAGACCCGGCATTTTTTTTGCTTTTACCTTGGTGCAGCGCAAAAAACAGGCATCTACATGAACAACATCTCGCCTTTCATGTCCTTGTAGAGTCCTGCTACCTGCTCCTCATAGCCATTATAAAGAAGGGTATCTCGACGTTGATCGGTGCCCAACAGTTTTTCGGTGGCCTGTGGCCAACGACGATGCGGAACAGACGGGTTTACGTTTGCCCAGAAACCATATTCCTTGGGCTGGATTTCTTCCCAGAAACTGACTGGCCGTTGGTCGGTGAAAGTAATACGCACAACCGACTTGATTGACTTGAACCCGTATTTCCAGGGCGTCACCAGCCGGATCGGAGCACCATACTGCTTCGCAAGCGGTTTGCCATAAACACCCGTAGCCATGAACGCCAACTCATTTGTCGCTTCATCCAGCGTCAAGCCTTCAACATAAGGCCACGGATACCAGCTTTGTTTTTGACCGCTGGCAACGGAAGGGTCGAGAAATGTTTCGAAACGCAGGTACTTTGCACCTGTTTGCGGGCCTGCAAGTTTCACCAGATCGGAAAGCTGGAACCCTGACCAGGGCACAGCCATGGACCAGGCCTCAACGCACCTGTGACGATAGAGTCGCTCTTCCAAAGGCATCTTGGTCAGAAGGTCATCGATGTCGAGCGTTTGCGGGTTATCGACCAGACCATCCAGCGTCACCGTCCAAGGCCGGATCTGCAGCTTCTGGGCTGCCGGCCAGATCTGCTTATGTGAACCGAATTCATAGAAATTGTTATATTTGGAAGCCGCTTCTTCTCGCGTCAGGTCCCGGTCCAGCGTAAAGGCCGCATTGCGCTCTACCGGATAAAGACCCGCACTTGGATCTTCTTCCGCGAACGCCGGGCGTGCACCAAGGCCCGTTCCCAGCAGAACGCCTGTACCAGCCATACCCGCCAGTATCTGCCTTCTGTTCAAGAACACATGTTCGGGTGTCGCTTCCCGCTCAGGAAGAGCCCAACTGCGTTTCTTCAAAAAATTCATTTTCAAACTCCCGATCTGCCCAGAGAGAACCGGAATCGGTCTTCAATGGCAAATAACGCCCTGGTGAGCAAGAAAGCCCACTTCGTGATCGGTAACCGGAAACGCACAAACTGAAAGCAATGCCACACGCAATTTCTCGGTTTGTCATCCCAGCTAAGGCTGGGATCCAGTAATCGCAGGCATCGAGCATGACGATTGTAACCAGACCAGTACGGTCAAACACGGCAGCCCAGTGGTTACCGGATCCCGGTCTTGGCGTTGCCAAACCGGGATGACAATTTTTACTGGTCATGCCGACCAATGAAAAGAGGGGCTATGTAGCCCCCCTTCTTGTCAAAGATAACTTGACCCAATAGTTGCCTATCAGGCAGCTTGTTTTCCTGATCGTTGCAGTGCCTGCTCCGCAGCTTTGCCGGAGAGTTCCGCCATGTGGTCGAACGCATCTGTGTAACTGGCGACACCAGCCGTAGCCGAACGCAGTTCAATGATGAGATCGCTTATTTCCGATTCCGGCATCAGCGCCTGTACTTCATCCCAGCCTGGCCAATCGGGTCGTGCGTCGAACCCAAGCAACTGACCGCGCCGGGTTGATACAATCGCATTTACTCTGGCAGTCGCGTCATTCGGGCAGGCAATCACCACCTTGTGGATTGGTTCCAGGAGCACCGGCTTGCAATCAGGCAAGCCTTCGCGAATAGCAAGCACGCCTGCCATCTTGAACGCCTGGTCAGAGCTGTCTACCGAATGATAGGAGCCCTCGGTCAGGCAGACGGAGACGTCGACCACAGGGAACCCGAGCGGCCCGCGTGTCAACGCATCCAGCACGCCATCCCTGACTGATGGGATATACTGTTTGGGAACGACACCGCCTGTGATCGTGTTGCTGAACTGGATACCCTCACCCCTGGGCAGCGGTGCGATTTCCAAAAGAACATCACCAAATTGACCATGGCCACCAGATTGTTTCTTGTGGCGTCCGCGCACCTTGGTGCTTGTTCGAATGGTTTCCGAATAAGGAATGTGTGGTGTCGCTGAAGAAACGTCCAAGCCATATTTGCCAGCCAGCCTTTCCTGGGCAACGCGCAGGTGCATTTCACCCTGCCCTGCAAGAATGGTTTCCGCTGTCGTCTGGTTTTGACTGGTGGTGAGTGCCCGGTCTTCTTCAAGGAGTTTTGCCAGTGCCGCTGAAAGACGTACTTCGTCTTTCCTTTGTGTTGCGGCGATGGCGGTGGCCAACACCGGGTTACGCCGGTCAGGGTCGAAACCACCTTTCAGATTGCCGGGATCCTGACTGAGAAGATCTCCAGTCTGAACGCCGTCCAGCCTGCCCAAGGCGATCAGGTCGCCCTTGCCGGCAATGGCGATTTTGCTCGCAGTTTGCCCGAAGACAGTAAACAGCCCAGACACTTTGACTTCATCTTCCCCGTTCAGGAAAAGACTGTCACCATCAGATACCTGACCATCGAGAATACGGGCTATGGACAGTTTTCCGCCATGCTGGGTATGCATGGTTTTAATGACCTGCAACGCAACACGTTTCTGGTTGTCCAGGATCCTGGTTCCAAGCAGATCAACCCCTGGCACTTCGTGCCGCAATGCCTTGAGCAAACGGCTAACACCGTTGCCATGCTCTGCAGAACCGAAGAACACCGGACAGATCAATCCGTCTTGCATTTCCTTGACCAGATCGGCAAACACGCGATCCCTGTCCGGAGCAATGTCTTCCAAAAGCGCTTCCATCAGATCGTCGTCATGGTCGGCGAGATGCTCAAGCATGGTGAAGCGGGCCTCATGCTCACGTGCCCGGTCTTCATCGCACATATCGATCTGCGTGCTTTCTTCCTTTTCGTGATAGACGTGCGCCCTTTCAAGCGCGAGATCGATGAACCCCGTTGCCTGACTGTCTTCCCAGATCGGTATTTGCCGCAGGACCAATGGCACGGAAGACGCTGGCTGCAATACGCCCAGAACATCACTGACGCGGCGTGTGCTTTTGTCGATCTTGTTCAAAAACAAAACCCGCGGAATGGCGCGGGCTTCAAGGGCTTTCAAAATGAGCTGCAGGGCTGGAACCTTGCGTTCATCATCCTCGGCCACCACAACGGCCAGGTCGACCCCGCCGATCGCACCATCCATTTCACTTAAAAATTCAACGGATCCCGGACAATCGACGAAGACAAACCTGTCTCCGAGGTAGTCGGCATCCGCAATATTGAGCTCAACGCTCATGCTGTGTGCGCGTGCTTCCGGCGACGCATCACCGACCGTATTTCCTTCTGCCACTGTTCCCTGACGGGCTACCTTGTCCGTCCGTGCAAGCAGCGCCTCCATAAGGCTTGTCTTGCCACTGCCGAACGGACCAACCAAGGCGATGCAGCGCGGCGCAGTGCCGCCTACAGAACCCTTTCCGTTTGTACCGATTGCCATTATCCGTCTCCCGTATGCTCGAGGTTATCCTCGTAACAACGCGGCGCGGCCGGCGGTGAAGGACGCGGGTCCGCCGCGTCTCGCCCTTATGGGATCGAAGGCCACTAAACCTGGCACTCCTTAGTACCAAGCCCCAAACAACGTGGCACATCGACCTGGGGCGGTTTCTCATCGTCGCGCCGATCACAGCTTGAACGCAAGGGTTTCTTTCACCGCAACGCAGCAAAACGTGCCGTAGTTGACACCGCGCAAGCTATGGGATCGATGAAAGCCTGAGATTCTCATTGCGAAAATCATCTCAGGCATGATCTCAAAATTCGTGACTTATCATCGCCCAACTCCTACCCTTGCAAACAGATGTTTGCCGGTTTCCGAAAGACGATACCCATGATGGTCTGCAAGTTCCTATTGGCTGCCACCTTGTCGTTGCTGTTTGCGGATACAGCTTTCTCGCAAAACAATCAGCTACGCGGTCTGTCACAGCCGGGCACATCTCGGCTGCCGTCTGCGCGGCAACAGCTCAACCAGAACCTCAATCAGCAACGGTCCGGCTTTTCAACCCAGCAGCGGATTGACAGCAACAATCGGCTGAACCGAACGAACCAGATCAACCGGCTCAATTCGCAAAACGGTACAACACTCGCGCCCTGCCCCAGTGCAAATACGGCCTGTCAGAGCGCGAGGTAGTTCATTTCTGTTCGCAACCAAACAATCGGATTCAGCGGATAATGCGAGTTAACCCGCTGAATCCGAAATGCAATTTTGCGTCAGCAATCAGTTGATGCGCTCAAGCGTCATCTTGCTGACGCCGAGCGTCAGATTTGTTCCGGTCTGACTTTCCAGACTGAACGGATTGAGAGCAATCGAACGATCAAAACCGCCGACCAGCGCATTGGCCTTGATCCCGGCACCAAGGCTGGCTCCGGCCGTCAAACCACCGTAGGTTCCGGCCAAAAGACCAGGCTTTCGATTGGCAGACGGTGCCAGCACACCCCAGACCAGCGTCGCTTCCTTGGTCTTGCCGATGTCCAGGCCGTAATCACGAACTTTCCCGCTGTAGTATTCAACGGCACCATCGCCAGCTGGCTTGAAGCTGCAGCCGAGTTTCGCTGATGAGCCGACAATAAAGCTGTGCTCGCCTTCAACAAGGCAGCTCAAGGTGCCGATCTCGACCTTGGGACTGTTTTCGGATGCCAAAACCGGCGTAGCAACGAATAGAACTGCAGTAGCGCAAGCCATGCTCAAAAATCGCATTTGGAGTAACTCCCAATCATTTGCGGAATAATGCGGTTTCTTAGAACCGCTGGAACGCAGCAGATATGGGCATGCATCGCGTCCAAATCGCGGCAGCAATTTGAAACCTTTGCGATCTTTCGGTTTCTTCAGCTCAAAAAGGCGAGCTCACAGTCCGTGTCAGCGGTCGCCAAACAAAAAAAAGGGCGGCAAAAGCCGCCCTTCCAAAATCCAGATTGTTCCCGCTACTATTTCAGATTGCCACAGAAGCGCTGAATGCGGGTGCAAGCTTCTTCCAATGCTTCGGTCGCAGTCGCATAGGAAATGCGGAAGTTCGGGCCGAGGCCAAATGCTGAGCCAGGCACAACCGCGACGCCTTCTGTCTCAAGAAGCTCCGTGACGAAGTCGGCATCGTTTTCGATCACTTTACCGGACGGTGCAGTCTTGCCGATTGTTCCCGCGCAGGAAGGGAAAACATAAAACGCCCCCTCCGGCACTGGACAGCTTATACCATTTGACTGGTTGAGCATGGAAACAACAAGGTCCCGGCGCCCTTTGAAAACTTCATTGTTTTTTGGAATGAAGTCCTGGGTTCCGCTCAGTGCCTCAACAGCGGCCCACTGTGCGATAGAGGAGGGGTTGGACGTGGACTGTGACTGTACCTTGGCCATGGCCTTGATCAGCTCAACGGGTCCACCGGCATACCCGATGCGCCAACCGGTCATCGCATAAGCTTTTGACACACCGTTGACCGTCAAAGTGCGATCGTGAAGTGCGGGTTCAACTTGCGCAGGCGTGGTGAATTCGAAGTCGTCATAGACCAGATGCTCATACATATCATCGGTCATGATCCAGACCTGAGGATGTTTCTTCAAAACATCTGTCAGAGCCTTCAATTCGGCTTTCGTGTAGGCAGCACCCGAGGGGTTGGACGGGGAGTTGAAAATCAGCCACTTGGTGCGCGAGGTGATGGAAGCGTCTAGCGCTTCCGGAGTGATCTTGAAGGTCGACTTGTCAGCCTCGACAATCACAGGTTCACCACCTGCCAGGAGCACCATGTCCGGATAGCTTACCCAATAAGGCGTCGGAATGAGAACTTCATCACCGGGGTTAAGGGTCGCAACAAGTGCGTTATAGAGCACTTGCTTGCCGCCGGTCCCAACGGTGATCTGGTTGGTTTCGTAAGTGAGCCCATTTTCCCGCTTGAATTTTTCAACAATCGCGGCTTTCAGCTCAGGAATGCCGTCAACAGCGGTGTATTTGGTCTTACCGTCGTTGATGGCCTTGATGGCCGCTGCCTTGATGTTGTCAGGCGTGTCGAAATCAGGCTCGCCAGCACCGAGACCGATTACATCGCGGCCTGCGGCTTTGAGCTCGCGCGCCTTGTTGGTGACAGCGATGGTCGCAGAAGGTTGAACACGCGCCAATGCGTCAGCAAGAAAGCCCATAATATCCTCCAGGGGGAAACGGAAATAACAGCGCGCGGACCGTAGAACCGTGCGCTGCGGAAGACAAGACCTAATCAGGCATCTAGCACGCCGTCAAAGCAGTTTTTCAGCAAGGTCTCCCCGCGAAGCGAGGCGCCTGGAATTTGAAGGAACGCTAGCTCCGGGTCTCCAGGATCAGTTTGGGCTCGTCCCTGTCTTCATCGACAAGGGAGCACTTGAACCGCTTCTTCTTGGTATTTCCATTCGAAATGGTCACTGGAATGGAGATTGGCACCTCTGATTCCTGTTTCGCGGCGGCCAGAAGGGCTGTGAAGTTGTCCGGATGAAATAGCGAGTCGGTGACTTGCTTGGTGTCAATAACTTCCGGCGTCAGTTGATACGATTTCATGGCTGCCTTGTTCGCCGCGACAATCATCCTCGACGTGGCATTTACCACCAGCATGGGTGCACTGCAAAGTTCGAAAACCGCCGAAAAATCAACATCGCCCCCAGCGCGGCCGGCGGAAAACAAGACACCGCCGACAGTTCCACCGACACAGAAATACATGGCTTCGTAATTGAGATCGAGACTATCGTTGTTTGACAAGAGAAACTTGCCGCGTCCGGTAGCACTCGCGCGACGCGTCAGGGCTCCCAAAGCCAGCGAAATAACAGTCCGGCCAACCCTGTTCTGGATATGCGCAATGTTGCGACCAAGGATCAGTCGCTCGTCTTCAACTTGAAAATTCTTGAGGAAACCATTGCTGGCAAATCGCACATAACCGAATGTGTCGACGAGCAGCACCGACCTGTTAGACGCAGAGACGAAATGTTGAAGTATTGGCGCGAGTCCCAGAGCGATCCGCCCCGGGTTGTTGTCATCCTCACCGATTGAAGGAAAACAGACGGCGATAATGCGCCCACCGGGAAGTTCGTACCGTTGCGCAACCAGAGGAACGCCTGGAATACGATGATCCGGCCCACCGCCAACATCAAAAGGACCTGCTTTTCCTTCCTTGATGGCACCCTGTACCAAATGAAGGATGGTCTTGCGATCTTCAGGTGCGAGATTTCGCAAAGCCTGGTTGGACGGTGCGTGTTGCAGATCCTTGACTTCACTATTGAAACTTTGAGATCCGACCTCGTGCCACAGAATTGATTTTCCGCTGATGTCAGCAATGAAGAACTGAAGCCCCGACAGAGACAGGGCGGGTGCTTCACCAACAGCCTTCTGCGGTTGCTCAGATGGCGCGTCAGGGTTATCTGAATTCTGAACCGCAGCGCTCTGCATTGCGTTGAGTGTCATTCCGTGTCCAGCCTGCTGGTAACAAATCATTTCTGCAAAGAAGTATCCTTCACAATTACAAACAAACATTAAAATTCCCGTTCAAAATCTCTCGAGAACAACGTATTTTGTAAGTTTTTGGGACCGCAACCTCAAATCAAGACACATTTTAATAGTAGTTTTTACGAATTAGTAATTATGCGAATTCTTTTGCTTCGTCGATTGATAACGTTTGAACATACGCCCCAAAAAAGTCACGAAAACATACATCTACAGCCTGATTGACGTCTGCGTGACGGCGCAATTTCAGGGGAAGGTTCTGAAACCGTAGAGGATGGAGGTACCCATGCAAATGCTTGGATCAGTCGGCTTAACAAAACCAGGGCCTTACACAAGCGTCAGACCCACTGCGCTGTTTTTGTTGGCGGCAAGTGTTCTGACGTTGATGTCCATCGTTCTGGAACCTGGGCTTGGCCTGCCGCTTTTGGCTTTCATTGCAATGGCCGCACTGACACGTCTGCTGGGCCTCCGGCTCTACGAAGAACTAACCGGAGTTACTGACCAAACCGACTGAGAGAAACTCTCTTCGCGACTTTACAATTTTGGAATTCAAACCACAGATCGCTGAACATGTTGAACGCGGATAAATCAAAAACCAAAAGAAAAACCACCCAAAGAAGCGATCTGCGGGAGGCGCGCCCGCTGTTGCAGGCAATATTCCTGGGAATGGCCCTGGCAACAGCACTGGTCGCTGCCGCGGCAATGGCAAATCCTGATGGTCATGAACAAGGCGGCGCGCAAAACGCGCCAGTTCAAGAGAAACCGTCCTCATCTCACCAGCCGACGCAGCCTACTCAGCTTCCCTATTAAGGCTCGGCTACATAGCACGGCTATCAGCCTGAATGTATCCAAACCGTAAAATTCCGCAGAACTGTCCTGCACTAGAATTGAAGAACACCTAGCGTGATCAGTGCCACGATCAGGTATCGCCCGGTTTTTGCGATCGCGACGAGTGCCAGGAAACTCCAGAAGGGTTCTTTCAGCACACCAGCGGCCAAAGTCAGCGGATCACCGACAACAGGCGCCCAGCTCAGCAGAAGGCTCCAGCGGCCATAACGATGATACCAGGCTGTTGCCTTGTCCAGCTTGTCTGCCTTGACTGGAAACCAGGCCGCGTTTGAAAAGTGGACCGCCCCCCGGCCCAGCGCCCAGTTCACAACAGATCCCAGAGTGTTGCCCAGGCTTGCGGCAAGAACCAACAGAACGACTGGTTCAGTATCCAAATAGATCAGGCTGGAGAGACTGAGCTCAGACTGGGCGGGCAGCAGCGTTGCGGCAAGAAAGGAAATGCCAAAAAGCCCCAAAAGACTGGCACTCATGGACGGGAAACCAAAGGAGGGAATGACAGCATGAAAGGCGGGACATTTTCTGAAAAGCCGGGAATAATCACAGTCTGACCTAACAGAAAATCAATTGACGCACACCTTAAATTCAGTGAGTGCGTCAACCAGGACAACGTCTATCTCAAGTGGTTTGCAGTGCTGCTGCTTGGGTGCAGTCTTTAAAGCGATGGGGCCACTGCAAAGTCTGACAAGCTGAGCCAATCCATGATTTCAGATCAGCCTGGCTAGGGATGTCAGTGTGTCGTGTTCCGGAATATTGCGCTGTTGGCAGCCACAATTGCCACGGCATTGACCCTGTTCTTGGCACCAAGCCTAGTGATCGCGTTGCGAATGTGAGCCTTGACCGTCGCTGTCGTGACATTCAGGTCATAAGCGATCTGCTTGTTTACCCTGCCCTCGCAAAGAAGAAGCATGATCTCAAGCTGACGGGGGGTGACCATCTCGCTCAAGTTAAGCGGCCAGCGAATGTTGCTTGCAGCCTGATTGGCCCGTCCATCCGCGGCGGAGATTGTGTCCAATGCAAAATGAGCTGTCATGACCCTGTCCCACGTTCTTCGAGTTCTGTTTTCGATCAGACGATATTTCCTCAAGACGACGGCTTTGTAAAATGTTAAAGTGCATATTGAAAATTGCTAATAATTTGCAATTTGATTGATGGAGCGGTCAGTGAGCAAGAAACTCTATTCCGGGCACACACTGCGGCAGATCAGATCCGACCACGAATTGTCGCAAGTTGATTTTGCCAAAAAGATCGGCCTTTCAACTGCTTATGTAAACCAGATGGAGAACAACAACAGACCGGTCACCGCCTCCGTCCTCCTGTCCATCAACCGCATGTTTGGTGTTGATCTGGCGGCATTTGAGAAGAACGACCTGGATCGTGTTGTCCAGGATTTGCAAGAAATCTTTGCAGACACCCAGTTTCACAACGCTTCCATCAGCAAACTGGAACTTCATGAACTGGCCACCCGCGCACCCGGCGTTACCAAGGCGATCATGGATCTTTATGGATCTCTTCGAAATTTCCACGACCGTGACGTCATTGAAGACGAACTCGTTCAATTGAACGGGCCAGCCGAAGAAGGGCTAAACCTAAAAAAATCAGCTTATGACGAAGTTAGAGATTTTTTTCATTACCGGGACAATTACATCGATTCCCTTGATCGTGCTGCCGAGAGCCTTGCTGTTGAAATTGGTTTGCAGGCTGGAACCTCGAAATTCGTAAGCCTGACGACCTGGCTCAAAGACCGCTTCGGCATCGCTGTTGCACAAAACAGGGACTATCAGGGCACGCTGATCAGGCAGGATAGCTACTCAGGTAAGATCACGATTTACAGCGCTATACCGGAATCGACAAAGAACTTCCTGCTCGGTTCCATAATCGCAGAACTTTGCATGAAGGACCTCATTTCTGAAGAAATCGAACGGGCGAATTTCAAATCGAAATCTGCCGAAAGCATTTCCAGATTGGCGCTGCGAAACTACTTCGCCGGCGCCCTCCTCCTGCCTTATGAGGATTTCCTGCGGGCAGCAGCCAAATGCCGGCATGACATTCAGCTATTGTCCAACCAGATGGACGCCAGTATCGAAACCATCTGCCACAGACTGTCCACTCTGCAGCGACCTGGCGCCAATGGACTGCCGTTCTATTTCGTCAAAATCGACAGGGCCGGAAACGTGGTCAAACGGCATTCGGCAACGCGTTTTCAATTTGCAAGGTTTGGAGGATCCTGTCCGCGCTGGAACGTTCATCAGGCTTTTGAGCAGAACTCCAACAAGTTCAGCTCGCAAATCGCCCAGATGCCGGACGGCGTACAGTATCTGTGTGTCGCGACCAGTGTCACCAAACACACAACCGACCATGGAACCGGCGAACGACGATATGCGCTGGGAATTGGCTGCGAAGTCAAATACGCCGATGCCATCGTCTATGCGGACGGGCTTGCGCTGGACGAGATTTCAACGCCTGAACCCATCGGGGTGAACTGCCGCATCTGTCCGCGTGATAATTGCGATCAGCGCGCTTTCCCGGCCCTCGACAAGGATCCATTTATCGAACCGGGACAGCGCGGGATTGTGCCCTACACGGTCAAGCCATTCTAGGGTCAGGACCCATTAATTTGATTGAAATGGCGCAACAAACGGCAATGAGCTGCAAGGAAAAGCGCGACAAGCGGGCTTTCTGCCCGGATGAGCGGTTTCACGCAGCAGATCGAAGCCGTTTTTGCGTCCCTTTGGGATAGGGTGAATTTGCTCAGCAACGTCGTTGCAAATCTTTGAAAACCATGCGGTTTCCTGCAGTTTTGCGCCTCGTATCTGAATAAATTCACTCCTACCATTTCATCCAAATTAATGGGTCCTGACCCTAGGTCTCAAACAACATTGATCAGCACCCAGCTTGTCCGATCACCATTGCGTAATCGTCCAGACCTGTCCCTACAAAGTCGTTGTCAAAGCAGGTCTATTCCAATACAAGTTGTTTCGCATCAAGAGTTGGGAAGACGCCCAACGCCAACCTGCGCATCCGAGCAAGGTGGCACTCCGAAAGGAGGATGTGGCCGACCCGGCAAGCAAGCGGATCAAGCCACACGCGTCGTTCCCGAAAAGAGGTACTACGCGAATTGCCGATCAAGATTCCTAACTCACTTCCTGCCCGCCGCTTCCTCGAAGACGAGGGCGTCATCGTCATGCGCGATGCTGATGCCATGCGCCAGGACATCAGGCCGATGCGCATTGGTCTTTTGAACCTGATGCCGAACAAGATCAAAACCGAGACGCAAATTGCGCGACTCCTGGGTGCCACCCCTTTGCAGGTCGAGTTGACCCTTGTGCGCATGACGGATCACGTGCCGAAGAACACGCCTTCAGATCATATGGAAGCGTTCTACAGGCCCTGGTCTGACATTCGGGATGAAAAATTCGACGGCTTTATAGTCACAGGCGCCCCAGTAGAACGGCAGCCTTTCCTGGAGGTCGGTTACTGGCGGGAACTGGCTGAAGTATTCGAATGGACACAGACTCATGTCCATAGCTCTTTCATGATTTGTTGGGCCGCACAGGCGGCAGTTCATCATTTTCATGACATGCAAAAATACCTTCTACCCAGCAAGATTTTCGGTGTCTTTCGGCAAAAGAACCTCGCACCTGCCTCGCCATATTTGCGCGGCTTTTCGGACGATTTCTGCGTTCCGGTTTCTCGCTGGACCGAAGTTCGCAGCGAGGATATTCCGCACAATAGCGGGCTTTCGATTTTGGCCGAATGCGAAGAAAGCGGTCTTTGCCTCCTTCACGATGCAGACAGGCGCATGCTGCACATGTTCAATCACTTTGAATATGACTCTGAAACGCTTGCAGAAGAATATGCCCGGGATGGCGGCGAACAACTGCCAGTGAATTATTTCCCGGGAGATGACCCGCAAAAGTCACCTGAAAATCGCTGGCGCAGCCATGCTCACCTGCTCTTCGGCAACTGGATCAATGACGTCTACCAGACGACACCATTTGACCTGAATGAAATTGGTCAAATCGAGCTTCCTGAAAGCAAGATAGCGTCTGCAGACTGATAGGCAAAAGCGCGGGACCGATGCCATCTTCGTGCATCGATAGCAGCACTTTAACTGCCCGGTGATCTGCAATGGAAAATTTGCAGATCACCATTTTTCTGGCGGTCTTTAACTGGACACCAAATCCCTGAACGCGTCCCGTAGCGCATAGGAACCTCGCTGCCCTTGCAGGACGCCCTGCAACTCGCCGCGTTTGTCGAACAACAATAGCGTGACGTGTTGGACGCCATAGCGATTGGCAAAAGTCTGCCCCTTTTGCGTTTTTATGTTGGCGATCACATAATCCAGCTCTTCACTTTCCATCATTTCCAAGGCCTTGCGTGTCTCTCGCTGCAGGGCCAGGCACATGGAACAATTCGGATCGTGAATTTGCACCACCGTGGGACGACCGTTTTCAACACGCGTCAGATCATGCTCATGCATGGTGCTTTTGAAACTTTGAGCGAAGACATAGCCCGTACCTCCAACCGCAGCAAAACCGATCGTCAGGTTACGGGCCAGCTCGAGGAATTTACGCCGTCCTGCATCCGCAGGTGCTTCCGATTGGGAAGTATTGCCGGACCTGGATCTTCCATTCGACGATTTATTGGACTTCCTCTGTTTCTTCATAATTCACCTGTTTGAATTCGATTGGAGTATTCAGCAAGCTGCCCGCAGATATGCTTCAGGACCGCCTCAAAGGCCTGGCCCTTCAATGGGATTAGGACACGACAATGGACGCGCCAGACCTGACGCGGTCGTAGAGATCAATCACGTCCTGGTTGATCAGGCGCACGCAGCCTGAAGACACCGCTTTACCGATAGAAGCTGGTTCGTTCGTGCCGTGAAGGCGGTAAAGTGTGTCGACCTTGTTCTGGAATATGTACAAGGCGCGGGCACCAAGCGGATTGCCCAACCCTGCCTGCATGCCACCGTTTTTTGCGCTGTATTTTTCCAGCTCGGGTTGGCGGGCGATCATCTCTTCCGGCGGTGTCCACGTCGGCCAGGGGCGTTTCCAGGCGACGTTGGCACGTCCAGACCATTCGAACCCCTGCCGGCCAAGACCGACACCGTAACGCATTGCAGTTCCGCTTGGCTCTACCAGGTAGAGATAGAAGTTGCGCGTGTCGACGATAAGTGTGCCGGGCTTCTCCTGCGTGCGATAGGAGACGCGCTGACGCCGGAATTCAGGCGCCAGTACACGTGGATCGATTGCGGGCAACGGGAACTGCTCTGTCGGCATGGACCCGTAGTTCAGCACGAAATTCTTGTCGACCACGGGCTGCGGCTGCACCGGAACGGGCGCCTTGGTCGTGGTGGTGCACCCGGCAAGCAACAAGCCTGTCATGCCAAGTCCGCCGCGCAGAACCTGCCGACGTGTGACGTCATTTTGCATCGAAGTTGTATCCAGATCGCTGGGCTAGAGAACCACTACTTGTGTTCCAAGCGGAACACGTTCGTAGAGATCGACCACGTGATCGTTGATCATGCGGATACATCCATTCGATACCGACCGGCCAATCGATGACGGCTGGGTGGTGCCGTGAATCCTGTAGTAGGTGTCCCGTCCACCCTTGTAGAGATACAAGGCGCGCGCACCCAGAGGATTGTTGATGCCACCTGGAACACCGCCTGCGTAACGGGCGTATTTGTTCGGTTCACGCCGGATCATGTTCTTGGTCGGCGTCCAACGCGGCCATTCCGCCTTGCGTTCAACTGAAGCGTTACCCCTGAATGCCAAGCCGGCTTTACCAACACCGACACCATAACGGCGTGCCTTGCCCCAGCGTTCCATGAGGTAAAGAAAGTGATTGCGGGGATCGACCACAATCGTGCCGGGAGCATATTTCATTGAAAAGTGCACGCGCTGCGGCACGTATTTAGGATCGAGCTTGAACGTCTTCTTGAACTTCGCGCTGTGGTGCGCAAATGCTTCAAACGGTTGTGCGAATGCAATCGCAGCCGCGCTGCCAAGCAGCAGTTTTCGTCTGGTAAACACTGGATTTCTCCTGATTTCACGATACTTCAGCGCGGATCGAATGATCCGCCGATCAAAATCGGAAAATCAGGAATTTGGTGGACGGGGCTCCAATCTTTGCGGCACAGAAAGCCTTCCCAACTCTGCACCCCAGTCAGGCTCCTGCAGAAGACGAAAAGGTGTTGAATTGGCACCAGCGATCACGGCTTTGCAGTCCGAAGACTTGCAATAAGAAGGATTGTTTTCCGTGGCAGGCTGTTCTTGAACGGGCTCTCCGGTTAAGACCGCCTGGACAGCCAGGTCCATCGTCACGAACACGACTGCTTCATCATGAGACAGCTCGACATTGCCACGCGCCAAGCTTTGGTGCGTGCCCGAGAGCAAAAGTCCAACAATGAGCAGAATCCGAAACATGTTCCACAAAATATCCAAGCAAACTAACAAAACCTATACAACCAGCTTCACACTCGCGTGAGGAGGCAAGAAACAAGCCTCTTTTCTTTCATCTCGAGTCGAAGCAGCCGTTTCAGGATCTGTGCGGACCTCACCCTTCGCGGCTCTAATTAGCCAAAATTGACCAGGTTTAACGATAAACCTTGACTGGTTTATCGATTGCGCACTAAAAGTTCTGCGAAAGTCGGGCTGGACGCTTTGGTTTCATCATCGTCTTTACAGCATATCTAGAGGCACTTACACCGCCACTCGTTACTTGGGTGTTCCATTGTAGAAGCTTCCCGAAGAAACCTGCACACCGCCCTGAACCGACAAATGGATGACTTTTGTGAACATGGAAATGAGAAGCACTTCCACCCCTATTCTCCTGAACACCGGCTGGATGCTGTCGAAAGTGGGCGGCAAACTTCCCAAGGTGCCGTTTTCTGTTCCAGGAGACATTCATTCGGCGCTTTTGGCTGAAAAACTGATCCCGGCCCCCTACTGGCGCGACACTGAACCAGACCTCGACTGGATCCATGAAAGCGAATGGCTTGCTGAGCTGAAGTTTGATGCCTCTCCTGAGCTGGACGTCCGCTATACAATTACTTTTGAAACAATCGACTGCCACACGGTTGTTTCACTGAATGACCTCGAGGTAGGCCGTTGTGAAAGCCAGTTCAACCGCTGGGACTTCGATGTAACCGAAGCTCTCAGATCCGGGGAAAACAAATTGGAAGTGCTGTTCCTGTCAAACAGCAAGAAAGCCAAAGAAGCAGCTGCCCAATCGGAAATTCCGATCCCCCATATCTCCCAGAACAATCGCCTGCCGCATTTCAATTTTTTGCGCAAAACCCAGTGCCATGCAGGCTGGGATTGGAATATCGCCCTGTCGCCACTTGGGATCTATGGCGACGTATTGCTCCGGCGGACCGACGCATTCCGTCTCGACGATGTGATTATACGCCAGCACCACCACATCGATGGATCGGTGGAACTCGATGCTGAACTTGTCTTTGAAGCATTTGAAGCCGTGGAACTGGACGCAAGCCTGTCAATTGCAGCACAGACGGCAAAAACCGAACGCCACTTCTATCCCGGTGAAAACCGCCTAAAGCTAACGGTTCTGATCGAAGATCCTCAGCTGTGGTGGCCAGCAGGCCACGGCGCGCAACATCTCTATGATGTGGTTGTCCGGATAGGCAGCGAAAACCGGCGTTTCAAGATTGGCCTGCGGAAGGTCGAATTGGACACTTCGCCGGATGAAATCGGCAATCGGTTCGCGTTCCGGATAAACGGCCGTGACATTTTCATGCGCGGCGCCAACTGGATACCCGCCGACGCCTTGCCAGCGCGCGGCACAATCGAAACCGTACGCGACCTCCTCCAATCCGCAATTGATGCCAACATGAACATGATCCGCGTCTGGGGCGGCGGTCAATATGAACCCGACTGGTTCTATGAGCTGTGTGATGAACTGGGCCTGATGGTCTGGCAGGATTTCATGTTTGCATGCAATCTCTATCCAGCACACCAGCGCAAATGGCTCGACCTTGTGCGCAAAGAGGCTCGCCAGCAGATCCGCCGTTTGTCACGCTATGCCTGCCTGGCCCTCTGGTGCGGAGACAATGAGCTCGTTGGCGCTTTGAAATGGTACAAGGACTCCAACGAAGACCGGGACCGCTACCTGGCAATCTATGACCGCTTGAACCACGCACTTGAAGAAGCCATCGAGGATGAGGCCCCGGATGTTCCCTTCTGGCCATCATCACCTTCCGTTGGCCGATTGAATTTTGGCGACGGTTGGCATATTGACACGTCCGGCGACATGCATTTCTGGGACGTTTGGCACTCGGCCAAGGAGTTTGAACACTACCGGACCGTCCGGCCTCGCTTCTGTTCTGAATTCGGTTTCCAGTCGTTCCCCTCCATGCAGGTCATAGAGAGTTTTACAGAACCCGAAGACCGGAATGTCTCCTCCAGAGTGCTGGACATCCATCAGCGAAACGACGGAGGCAACGCACGCATTGTCGAAACGCTCCAGCGGTACTTCCGTTTCCCGAACAGTTTCGAAGACATGGTCTATCTCAGCCAGGTCAGCCAGGGACTGGCGATGAAAACTTCCATCGAATTCTGGCGCGCAAATAGCCCCAGATGCATGGGCACTCTCTACTGGCAACTCAACGACACCTGGCCTGTGGCTAGCTGGTCGAGCCTGGAATACGGCGGTGGCTGGAAGACGACCCATTATCTGGCACGGCGCTTCTTTGCCCCCGTTATGGTGACGGCGCAGCCTGGCAGCGCCTCTGGTGAAATCATCCTTTATGCCGTCAACGACACACCTGCAGTGGTTTCGCTGACACTCGAGCTGAAGCGTGTCGCTTTTTCTGGTCCCGCCCGCTCGCTGGACACGATCAATGTGACTTGTTCGCCGGGCCGTTCAACTGAAGTAATCCGGTTGGCGTCTGGCCAACTTGCTGCAGACGAATTCCTGTATTTTGAATGGAAAGATGCGGACGGGATACACCGGGGCGAAAACGACTTCCTGCCCAGACGCCCAAAGGAATACGACCTGGGCTCGCCCACGTTCAGCGTCGAAAAACGTGGAGCCGAGACCGTAATCACAACTGACCGACCAGCGCTCTTCGTGACATTCGACCATGGCGGACAGACCGTTTATGACGACAATTGCTTCACGATTTTACCCGGAACCCCCAAGACACTGAAGGTCGTCAGAGATCGCGGAGCAGCTTTCGATAATACCTCAAAGAAACTGTGGCACCTGAAAGGATGACCGCCTTGGCACCTGGTACACCCGTCACGATGAAATCCATCGCCGATGAACTTGGCGTGTCAGTGACAACCGTTGCCCGGGCCCTGAAAGGGGGCGAGCGGATCAGCCGCGAAATGGTGCGCAAGGTCAATGAGGCAGCTGACCGTCTGGGGTACGTGCGAAATCTGGACGCGGTGAAACTTCGCACTGGTCAGACATTTGTGGTCATGACCTTCCTGAGTTTCACATCCGACGAGGAAATCGGTGATTCCGGATCGGTCGGGCTTTTGAATGGCATTCACAAGCGGCTTGCCGGCACGGAGTATTCCGTGCGCGCTGCGCCGGTGACCATGGAAGAAAGCAGTCTCGAAATGGTCAAGAAGGTCGTCACTGGGCGAAACGCCGATGGCATCATTCTCGATCATACGACACCGCAGGATGAACGGGTGAAATACTTGCTCGATGCCGGCATGCCTTTCGTAACGTTTGGACAGACAGATATGTCCGAGCACCATGCATTTTTTGACCTGGACAATGTGTTTGCAGCCTACCAAGGTACAAAAGCCATGTTGGAAAAGGGCTATCGGCGTATCGCCCTCCTGGATGCTGACAAAAGCTATGCCTTTGTGTCTCAACGGATCGAAGGATACCGGCAAGCCTACGCTGAGGCGAGGCTCCCCGTCGAACCAGACTTGATGCGCCACATCCAAATGAACGCTTCCGACGCGAGCCAGGCAGCAATCGACCTTGTGCGTTGCGGAGCAGACGCATTTGTGTGTGTCAACGAGCTTGCCTTTCTCGGCGCGCGCGCAGGTGCGCGCCGGGAACTGGGCGCGAAAGCGGAAAAACTAGGTTACTCGATACGCTCGGGGACCAACCTTGGTGCCTATCTTGGGTCGCAAATTTCCAACTCTTACTTTTCACGGACTGAAGCAGGTCGCGTGCTCGCTGACCTTCTTATGAAACGGATCGCCGGTGCGCCTGCGGCGGAGTGCCAGCAGGTCACCCGCACCGAGTTGCGTGACGATTGAATATGCGGATTCAAACAATTGCCGCCCACGACCGTTAACCTGTTTGGTTTGCCAGTTACAAAGGTCTATAATCGCCTCGGACGGATTGGTTGTGCGGTGCAAAGGGCGTGCAAACCGCACAAATACAAGGGCTCGGCATCCTGCCTGTTGCATGAATGCCGAGCCCCAGTGCCCGGTCCGCCCCCGGAAACTATCAACTGTCAAAACTGGCCCAGAACACTGCTTGCAGACAACGCGACCAAGGTCGCTGTACAAGAGTGCTTGTGGAGTTGATCCGGGTCAAAGACAGAAAAGTGTTTGTCGTCCAAGTAAAGCAAGACACCATTGGGCCTGCAAGAAAGTTTGAGGTCGCTGGTGAAAATTGACAAACGCTTAACTCGAAGCTCGTTGATACGACCTGAATATCGGGGATAACCCTGGGGAAGATCTTGGAGACTTGCAGCCGGGAATTCGCATTATGACCATTGCTAATGAAGAAAAGTGGATTGATAAAGGAAGGACAGGTTTGTCGGAGGCAACCATGGACATCAATCTCACACTCTCTGCGGACACAATCCGCCTTTTCGCGCAGAAAGCCCGAGCTGTTGCCTCTTCCCTTCAAGACACCTTTGAAGATGGCCATGAAGGCGATGTGGAATTCGACAAAGACACGCTGCAAGAGAGCCACAACCACGATGGTCTTGCCGAGGAAGAAAACGATGATCTTTCCGATGAAGAACTACGTGAACTGATCGAAGATCTCAATGTTGATGAATCTGCTGAACTCGTTGCAATAACATGGATCGGCAGAAGTGACTTTGACGCTGAAGATTTCGACCAGGCCGTTGTAGAAGCTAAGGAGCGGGCTGTGGGTTCAACAGCAAAATATCTGCTCGGCATGCCGCTTTTCGCAGACTATCTGGAAGCAGGTCTGGACGCCCTCGACCTTTGACGTTCGGCTGAAGTTACCAGCCAATGTTACCGTGCACTTTCGGCAAATCGACCGAATTCTGCCCATACCCGTGCGTGAAAAGGCGGAGCATTTTCCTGTCGCCGTCGACTGATAATATCCATCTCGACAGAGCCAAGCCGGCTCCGCAGGTCAAGCAACCGCCCCGAACGCAGGTCGTCCAACACCAACGCTTCGGGCACCCAGGCGACGCCGACACCCGCCTTTGCCATCTCAAGAGCGGCAACCGTGAGCGCGGTCTCTGCAACAACATTGACATTTCCCATGCGCTCAACCGCAGGCAAAACATGTTTGCTCATCGTAGTGCCAAGAAATACGTCTGGTGGATAGGCAATGATATCCAGACGATCCGACCGGATCACATCGGAAATCCCGCCCGATCCGTCAGCGCAATAGACCGGAACAAGCCTTTCGTCAGCGACCCGAATACCTTCGGTCAACATGGTCTGATTGCCCGGACTTTCGGCCCGCAGGCTATACGTCATGGCAAAATCAACCTGACCGGTCATCAGAAGTGCTTCGCATTCGTCGAGATTTGCAGATCGAAGCCTCACATGGGCATTACCCAGCCCCGACACCATCTTGACGATCCGCGGTCCCAGCGATGTGGTGATTGCGTGTTGGCACGCAATCACCACAACATGTGAACCTGATCGATCGTCCATTTGTATCTGATTGATGAGCCGACGCTGTTGAATGACAGCTTGTCGCAACTGATCTTGGTGGTTTTTCAAAGCTGCCGTTGGCCGGTTGGGCTTCGTTTCGCGATCAATGAGCGGGACAGCCAACAGATTTTCCAGGGACTGAATACGCCGTGAGAACGCAGATTGAGAGATGTTGCGCGAAGTCGCCGCTTCTACAACAGAGCCGGTGTCCAGAAGCGCGACAAGGTCTTCAAGCCAATCAATTCTCATTTCACCAACTTCAGCTGATTATGCAGAACTTGCAAGATAGCCGAACAAGAATGCATTTGAACACTTGAAATTGTCATGCCAACCTTGCCTCAACAATTTTTTCCGGAGACACAGGACATGCATTTTTCACGTTTTCCCCGCCTCCACTGGGCGCATTTGCCAACAGCCCTGGAACCCATGGACCGTCTTTCCGAAACCTTGGGTGGACCAAGAATTTGGATCAAGCGAGATGACTGCACGGGAATGTCAACGGGCGGAAACAAAACCCGCAAACTCGAGTTTCTGATGGCCGAAGCAAAGGCCGAGGGAGCCGACATGGTGATGACGCAGGGCGCAACCCAGTCCAACCATGCCCGGCAAACCGCAGCATTTGCAGCCCGCCTTGGGGTGAAATGCCACATTCTCCTGGAAGACCGCACAGGGTCGAACGACCCCAATTACAATTATAACGGCAATGTCTTTCTCGACTTCTTGCACGGCGCAAGCGCGGAGAAACGGCCGGGCGGCCAGGACATGAATGCAGAGATGGAAGCCGTTGCCGAGCAATTCCGTGCGAAAGGCCTGAAGGTCTATACCATTCCCGGTGGCGGATCTAACCCGACCGGCGCTCTCGGATATGCAAATGCTGCCATGGAACTTGTTCAGCAAGCCAATGCGATGGACTTGAAAATTGACCGCCTGGTGCATGCAACCGGCAGCGCAGGTACGCAAGCCGGTCTTGTTGTCGGCTTGAAGGCAATCAACGCAAACATTCCGCTGCTTGGCATCGGTGTCCGAGCTCCAAAAGAAAAACAAGAGGAAAATGTCTTCAAGCTTGCCGAGGCAACGGCGGAAAAGCTCGGCTGCCCAAGCGTCGTAAGCCGTGAAGATATCGAAGCCAACACTGATTACGTCGGCGACGGCTACGGCATCCCAACACCGGCATGTCTTGAAGCAATTGAGCTTTTTGCCCAGCTTGAAGGACTTCTCCTTGACCCCGTCTATTCCGGCAAGGGCGCGGCGGGTCTCATCGATCTGGTGAAATCCGGGGCCTTTTCAGGCGACGAAAACATCGTCTTCCTTCACACTGGAGGTGCGGCCGCGCTCTTTGGTTACACAGACGCATTCAGCTATGACAAACCGGTTGAGCAGACTGCCGAATAAGCGGAGCAGAATATGGAACCGTTTCGAGGCGTTTTTACGCAACAGGAAGCATTGCCGGACGAGGCCATAGATGCGGCAGTAGAGGTTCTGCGCAATGGGCGGTTGCATCGCTACAACACAGTGGGGGCAAAGTGGAATGGGCGGCTCAGCGGAAACTATGGACTGGCGGGGTGTTTTTCAACACAGACCTACAAGCATCTGAATTCCGGTGAAGGCGGGCTTCAGACATCTGATGATCCGGAATTCATGGCCCGCGCAATCATGATGTCGGGTTCTTACATGCTTTATGGGTGCCACAGTGCAGCCCCGCCGGAAGAGATCTTCGAAACCATCCGACTTGAAACTGCGAACATGTCAGGTCGCATGGACAATCTTCGCGCCACAATACTGCTCCCGCAGCTGGCGATGTTGGATGACAACATTCGCCGCTGGAACGAGCGTTACGACCTGATTGCAAACCGCCTTTCCGAAGTTTCTGAAATTCAGCTCCCGTACCGTCCGGGAAAAGAATTCTACGTCGGCAGTTCCATTCAATTTCTCCTCCCCGGGATCGGTCCGGACTTGGCAAACAGCTTTGTTGCGGCCAACAAGGTGCTCGGCGTTGAGCTGAAATGGTTCGGCGACAACAATCCGGTCGCCTTCACGTCGAATCACCACAGCTGGAAATACGTACGAGAACAAACACTTCCCAAAACCGATACGGTCCTCTCCGGACTTTTCGACATGCGTATTCCGCTCAGCTTCTCGCTGGAGGATTGTGAGCAAATCGCCGGCTTGATCGCACACACCGTCAGTCAGCACGTCATCTCTGGTACGGCATGAATAGAAGCAAAAAAACCATAGGCGTTTTGGGGGGAATGGGGCCGGAGGCAACCATACTCTTCATGCAAAAGATTGTTCAGTCTGTCCCTGCAAGGGACGATGCTGATCACGTGCCCCTGATCGTGGACAACAACACGCAAGTCCCTTCGCGCATCAAGGCATTGCTTGAACAAACAGGCGAAGACCCTGGGCTAACGCTTACTGCTATGGCGAAGCGGCTGGAGGCAGCAGGCGCATCAGCGCTGGTGATGCCATGCAACACGGCGCACAACTATCACCAACAAATTCGTCACGCCGTGACAATCCCGTTCCTGTCGATGGTCGATTTGACGGTCGAGCGCCTGAGCCGGGATTTTCCCGGAGCGCGCGTTGGAGTGCTGGCTTCACCCGCCGTTCGCACGACAGGGGTTTATGAAACGCCCTTGGTGCAGGCAGGATTGACACCCACTTACCCGGAAAACGAAGCCGCTCTTCTTTCGGCAATCAGGGCGCTCAAGATCTCGGCAAGTGATCCCACTGCACTTGAGACCGTTATCACAACGGCCCGTGAATTATCGGCAACCGGCTGCAACGTTCTGCTGGTTGGATGTACCGAATTCTCACTTCTGGCCGACGAGTTGAGACAACGTCACCGGGTCATTGACAGCTTGGATATCCTCGCTGAGGCCGCTATTTCCCATTCCATGGGAAAGTGAGCCTCAAAGAGACGCGGCGAAATTGAACAATTGGCCGAGACAGTGTTCTTGTCGTCTTTTTTGTGTCAGCGATTCCCCTAGTAGGGTCATTTATTCGCAAATCTGTTCGATCTGCCTGTTTTCAGCTTCTGGCCTTTTCTAGTCGATATTTGACAATTAGACGAAAGATCCAGATCGTTTACAACGAGTTAGCCAAGTCAACAGGCAAAACAACGCCATTAAAAAAACTCCGCAATTTGCCATTTTCCTTGGGAAAACGGGGACAGTTTTGATTCTCCATCTTTCCGCCACAAAAAATCTACCGCACTCTCACCGTCCTGATGGTGGGACCAAGGGAGTTTAGGGCAATGCTGCAAGACCCGGCGAACCGCGATGTATTTACAGCTCATCGACCATCACCATGGCCATTTGTCGGCGCCATGGTTGCCGCGACGGCGTTGATAACGACACTGGTCGTTGCTTTTGGTAGTTAGTCGTTTTCCATTTTTCAGTTGAATTTCCTGACGGCTCTGTCAATCGTTTAGCGATTGGAATAATCATCGCTTAGAAAGCCTCTCATGCCTGCGACACGTTTGGCCGTGCTTGATTTTGCCCGTGGCCTAGCCGTTGTCACCATGGCCATTTATCATCTTTCCTGGGATCTCTCCTGGTTCAGCTTTGTGGATTGGCCGGTTACGCATGGCCTAGGCTGGCGCATTTTTGCCGCGTCAATTGCCAGCAGTTTTCTGTTTCTTTCCGGCATCGGCCTGGATCTGTCCCACCACAAGGGAATTCGCTGGCGCGCGTTCTGGAGGCGGTTTGCCGTCATCGCGCTCGCCGCTGCGGCTGTGTCCCTGGTGACTTACTTTGCCTTTGGAAACCAATTTGTCCGCTTCGGCATCCTGCACAGTATCGCTCTTTCAAGCCTGGTGGTATTGCCGTTTGCCCGCCTGCCGGTCTGGAGCTCAGTTCTGGCGGCTGTCTTCTTTCTCACATTGCCACTTTGGGCAAGTTCGCATGAATTCGACGGGCAGATCTGGCTATGGACAGGGTTGGGCACGCCTGACTATGGCAGTGTCGACTATGTTCCCCTCGCGCCCTGGGCAGGCGCGACATTCGCCGGCCTTGCAACCTCCAGGGCTTTTCGAGCTCTGAGTATTTGGGAGCGGCTGTCGGCCATCTTGTTGAGCGATCCACTCGGCCGTTTCACCAGACTTCTCGGTCGCCATTCGCTGCCAATCTACCTGTTGCATCAACCCGTGTTGTTCGGTCTTGTCTGGCTGGCAGTTCAACTGGGGCCTGACATTGACCGAGCGGGAATTGCCTTTGTCCGTAACTGTACGCAAAGCTGCCAGGCCACTGGTGGCACACCAGAGATCTGCGAGGCAGCCTGCAGCTGTACCCTGAACCATTTGAAATCTGACAGGGTCTGGACGGCGCTGACGGAAGACCCCGGCAACCAGTCCTTACGAAGCCAGATGAACAACAGATACGCATTGTGTCTGGCTGAGCCACAGAGCAAGCCCGCTCAACTCAATTAGCACGTCCTATCGTTTCAAGAGCCCTGTCCCTCCTCGCCAGGGCAAAAGACAGGAAGATCTCCGGATCGCGGCCCTTGGCGACCTGTTCAAGAGCCCATAGTGCCGACACCGCATCACATCTGGCTTTCATCAATTCCAGCCTTTTGATGTCGGGAAGCAAGTCTGCTGCATCAGTTCCACAATATGCTTTCAGAAACCGACTTTCCTCGTCTTGGGAAAAACCATGTTCCTGCACGGCATACGCAATATCCCATGCCGGGTCTGACATTCCGGAATATTCCCAGTCGATCAGCCAAAGCCTTTCTGCTGTCGACAGGCAGTTTCCCGGAGAAAGATCACCGTGAGAGGGCACCAGTTGAACGTCTTCCGTTTTCAGCCTCATCGTCCTGGAAAGATCTTGCAGAGCTTCATCAAGCGGCGCCATCTCGGCTCGGAAATCTGGCACTGAACCCAGTTCGTCACGCTGCGCCCGATAGACCGCGTCTGGATCAAGCTGGCCTTCAAATTGAGCCCCGGACGCATGCAAACGCCCCAAGGAGGCTCCAAGCTTTTGCGGCAGATCAGGCGGTACGTCACCGACCACATCCACTGCCCCTGTTACCAGCACACCTGCGCATGGTTTGCAAAAAAGCGGTAGTAAAGCCAGACCAAGCTCTGCGGCCAACGAAAGGTTCGCCGCTTCTGCTTCCCGGTCAACAATCCCGGCCGTCTCCTGGCGCGGCAATCGCAGGAAAAAGGCCCCTTTTTCCGCGTCCAGCCGAAACACCCGATTGGTTAGTCCTTCTTGTGGCAATACGCGTTTCAGTTTGCCGCATAGGTCCAACAATTCCGGGTGCGTTTTGAACGCATCCTGAATTTCTGGAAATTCGCTATCTGGAATTTTGTTGTTCGTTTGTGGCACAAGCATAAGAGTTTGATTTGTAGAAGAAAGCGGACAGCATGACCGAGGTCCCCTCGCCCCATATCATCATCACCTATTGCCGCCAATGCAATTGGTTGCTGAGGTCTGCATGGATGGCCCAGGAAATCCTGACCACCTTTTCTGAAGAGACTGGCGCAGTCACCTTGGTTCCGGGCACCGGAGGCACGTTCACAATCACCTGCAATGAAGACATGATCTGGGACAGAAAGACAGATGGTGGCTTTCCGGAAGCAAAAATTCTGAAACAACGACTTCGAGATCAGCTCTGGCCTGAGAAACCGCTCGGCCATTCTGACCGTTCCGAAAGTTCCAGTTAGAACAATAAATTCGATTAAAAGGTGTCTTCTCCCTGACGATTAAAACGAATGAGAAACACCGGCCCCGCGACTTTGCAAATGCGCGCGAGATCGGTTTTCAGAACGAAAAACTCTTAGAAGGCAGAAGCGTTACCGAAGCTGATCCTGCGCCCAGCTCGCGGCCATGGCTTCGCGCGAGTCCCGCTCCGGACAATGGCCGGGCGTGTCATATACGACTTTCTTGATGTTGGTCCCACGCGACAGCAGCTCATCAACATCCTTCAAAGGGATGACCGGATCGTCATTGGTTAGAATGGCGAAGATCGGCGTATCGATAGGGGGACCATCGAACAACCCCTGGCGCTTCAACGAAAGGGTTTTGGCAAAATCTGAAATCTCATCAAATCCGGCATCCGGTGCCAATCCAAACCGGGTCCGAACACCATCCATCGTGAATTGAGGGAAATGCCCATAGACCTTGGGAGGAGCCACCAATGCACTGTGCACCGGGCCGCACATGAAGATGGCGCCCGCCAGATCAAGTTCCGGCCGCGCGAGCCAGGCCCGTGCAACAGGATGACCACCAAAACTAGCGCCCTGCACGAAGAGGTTCCGGGCATCAATTTCCGGCAGGGTTTTCAAATACGAAACCGCTGCGACATGCATCTTGTCGAGATCCGGAGAGAACCGCCAATCAGCTGATGCACCCATGCCAGGCATATCCAGTGACAGCATGCCAATGCCGCGAATTGACAGCTGTTTTTCGAAATAGGGTAGCAATTCTTCCTTGGCGACATCGGAACCCATGGAAACAACGACCACCGGAGAAGGTTCCTCGGACACCGGCAGATGCAGCCAGGCCTTGAATGACTGGTCATCAAAAGGAATTTCAATTTCGCGTATATCCAGTGGATGGTTCTCAGCGAGTAATCGATAGCTCTCCTGCGCCTGTTTCAAGGCAGCTCTCTGTGCCGGGTTGTCTGTATGCGGCGAAGACGCCCTCAAGAAATATGAAATGGCGGCTTTCAGCCGCTTGATGGCTTCTGGTTTGTCACCCGCCGCGGCCAAGGCACGGCCCTCCGCCAAGGCTATTGCACCAGCGTCACTCCATTCCGCGATCCAGCTGCCCGCACCCTGGTGATCCGGATCATCCGGCAGTTCTCTGTCTGCTCCTGCTACCGCAATTCTGGTCAGAACCGCCTCTATTTCCTTTCGGTCTCCACCAATGTGAACCCAGCTGTCCGGCTCGACCGAATGGTACCAGGTCCCTTCTTCCGGCGCCCGAAAGCGTGTGCCGTCAATCTCCTGTGCCCCAAGCGGCAAAACGCCAAGATAAATCGCTGCAAACAACGCAGCACCACAGACCCCGTTTCCAAAACGCATCACATCCTCCATATTGTCAATCATAGTTGACAATTGACAATGTGGGGACCACTTCCGAAACTGTCAAGCATGAGTGACAAAAAACCGACTCAACCGCATTTCGCCAATATTCGCGGGTTGGTGGCGGATCTGAACGAACATCTGGATCAGCGCATGGTTCAATTGCGCAAGGGCACAGACCTTGATGCGGCCAGACCTGCGGATGCCAATCTCTTCATGATGATCAGCCGGAACCCGCGCACGATCTCGGAACTGGCGCGCGACAAAGGTGTCAGCCGACAGGCGGTTCACGCCTCGGTCTCGAGACTTGTGGAACTCGGTGCGATCCGGCTGGAACCGGTTCCCGGCAACAAACGTGACAAGCTGCCGGTTCCGACTGAGCTAGGACAACAGGCAAGAGCCAGAGTTGGCGGTCTGCTGCGTGAGCTGGAGGCTGAACTGGTAGGAGTTCTCGGCAAAGAGGATCTGGAAATTTTCAGATCTCTACTGCTCCGGCTGCTGGAAGCCCCAAGGGACACCACATCAAGGGCCGGCAAAGAGGAATAAGGCAAAGGCGGCCGTATCCGGCCGCCTGTCATTTGTGTTTTCTCAGTCCGCCTTCGCGACGAGGTAAACAAAGGAAACCAGGTGTTGCTTGTTGAAAGCGCCAACCTTTTCAAGCACCGCCTGATTGTTTTCGCGGAAACGGTCTCCCGCCGCCGGGCTGTCGTAATAAAGAACTACAGCTTCATCAGGTGTACGCATGCCGGACGCGCGATGAACCTCAAGAAAACCTTCGTTGCGATATGGATCAGCTAACGGTTCGACCAGCGTCTGCAGTTCCTCAAGATCTGAGGACCTGCCGGCAAGATCGGCGTTGTTATAGTAGCTGAGCTTGATCAGGTATTGCCTGTCTCGCGGTGCTGACATTCCTGCTGGGATCTCGAAATCAGTCAGTGCACCTTCCAGCATAACTGCTGGTAACACTCCACCAAAAACACCCGAGACATTTTCGGGATGCTGCAGGATTCCTTCCTCGCAGCTTAACAACGCAAAGCTTTCCGCTTCAGGGAGCTCCATGTTGCCTTGCCTTGCAAGAACGACCCCTCGCCTTTTGACGATACAGCCATGTTCACCGACAGACTGCTCAAGGTTCAACGGATAGCTTTCCAAAAGCGCCAACACACCGATCGGACCGTCGGCAGCCTCTGCCGTACCGAAAGCCAGCAAAAGACTGGAAGCTGCCAAATAGTATTTCTTGAAAATGCCCATAGCATTCACTCCACTTCGATAGAAACCTGATGATCCTTGAAGACATCCGTCGGAAGGACATGGTCATCGGTTTTGAGCGCCTGGATCGCGGCAATCGGCTTTTGCAGCAAAAACATGGGATGGGCGGGTTGTGGCAGGCTAGGTGCATTGCCAATAAAGACCGCGGTGAACTGCTTGTCGTCCCAGCGGTATTCCAGTTCAGCAACCTGGTCCCCTTTGTGAACCAGTGCGAGTCGCATGTCGCCCTGCATGGGTTGCGGGATATCGGCATGAAGAAGATTGATCTGGTAGGTCATTCCTGTACTCCGTTTTTGGAATACAGATTGAGTAACTCATCTACTGGGTAACAAAAATTACCCAATTTTGCGAACAGGCGTCGCAAAAATCATCCACAATATGCAAATGCCGCATCAATTTCTGGATCTAAATCTTACTTAGCAAATACCTTTACCAGATAAAAAAAATTGATTTCGGAATTCCACCACAGCATGTCGCAAATGGCCAAATTCCTTTGCCTATTTATTAATCAATTTTCGGCACCGTCTTCCGATCTCTACAAATTCGGATCCGAAGAATGAAACTTCCAAAGTTCTCGATTTCGAAGAAAAACCGCAAAAAATCGGCATTTTCTCGAACAAGCTCGAACAATTTTTCCAAGCAACGTTTTTTCTTTGACTGGCCGATCAAGACTCAGTTGCAAATTGGCTTTGGAGCCATGTTGCTGGCGGCGGTTGGTGTGGGAGCAAGCGGACTGATCGCTGCGACCCAGGTCCAAAATTCGGTGAAGGTTGCAAAAACGGCGGATGAACTCCTTGGAACTGTCCCAAGGCTCCTCGGCAACGCACAAGCATTTACCAGGGATGGCAGCGAAGCCTCAGCACAGGCTGTTCGAATGGAAATTGACCTGCTCGAAAGCGAGAGCGCGCAGCTTGCCAAAGATCGCCCTCGCGCAGCCGAAGCAATTTCAACGATTGTTGCCGATCTGGGCACCAGCTTCGGTGACCTGATAGACAACCGGCAATCTCGAGACGTCTCGGTGACCAGCCTGAACGATCTGACTGCCAGTCTGGTCGCGACAACGGACAAGGCGTTTCACGATTACAAGGCGCTGGAAATCTATCGTTCGAGCATAGCTCTCAACAACAGTGGCAAGATGAACAATCTTGCATCAGTCGCCCCGCGGCTCAGCAACATCCGCATCACGGTCAGCGTTCTGGCACAGGAAGCGGAAACTTTTGCTGCCAACCCCGACGCTTCCCTGGCGAAAAAACTGAGCAAACGCGTCAAGGCACTCGACAAGGACGTCAAGGGTGTCCGGCGAACCGTAAAGACCAAGGCCATAAAGACCAACGTCAAGAAACTCACCAGGGGAGCCAAGAAATTTGAGAAACATCTCAAGGCCCACCTGAAAAGGGGTCCTGTTGACGGGTTCTGGGACACCGAGCTCAAGCCGCTGGTTCAGGACCTGACAACCCTGGCAAGTACGATTGCCGAAGACGCAAAGAAGCCGATTGACGAGCTCACCAACGAGTTGAGAAACTTCGAAAAAGCCTCGGCGAACATTGCCCTGTTATCGAACTATACGCAGAGTATCGCCCGGAATGTTCTGGGTGTACGCGCCGCCTATTCCGACTATCTCATGACGCCATCCGACGCCGCCGCCGAAAGTTTCGGGCTCTATCTTGGCGGCGCCAAAACGGAGCTGGAAAACCTTGAAGCCGTTCGAACGTCGGCTTCAAAAAATAGCAATGACAAGGTTTTGAACGACCTACTCAACGGCCCGCTGAAAGCGCTGGTGTCCGTCGGGCACGATGCCCTGCCAAAACTTGACGAGGCCTTTGCAGAGGTTCAGTCCGCTATGAATGCGCTCCGCATCAGTGAAGAGACATTCAGCCTCTCGGCAACCACGTTGACCGAGCAGGCAGCCGAGCTTAGTGCCAATGCGGGTGAAACAGCTGTTTCCAGTGCAGGCGCTGCACAGACACAAATTATCATTACGCTTGCACTTGCCCTCGTGCTCGGTATCTCCTTCGTGGTTCTCCTGTCAGGCGCCATAATCCGCCCGCTTGGAAGCCTGACGACCGCCATGCAGAAATTGAAGGAAGGCAACACCGACCTGGAGCTTCCAGCCGCACATCGCAAGGATGAAATCGGCCATATGGCAAAAGCGGTTGCCACCTTCTGCGAGCGCGAGCAGGAACGGCTACGCCTCGAGGAGCAGAGCCTTGCCGGGCAGGAAGAAATCCGTGAACGTCAACAGAAAGTGGACACCCTGGTATCCGATTTCCGGCAGGACATCGAAGCCGCGCTTTCCGCCGTCACCGGTAACATGCAGCAACTCGACCAGACCGCGGAACTCCTGTCGGGCATTGCGCGGACAACAAGTGGAAAAAGCGAGGACGTTGCCAACGCATCCAGCCAGGCAAGCGACAACGTTCAAACCGTGGCTGCCGCAACTGAGGAACTCAGCGCATCCGTCCAGGAAGTCGGACGTCAGGTCAATGACACACTCGGACGTGTAGACAAGGCAACGGACGCGACGCGCACTTCCAATGATCAGGTCAGAAACCTTGCAAGCGCGGCTGAACGTATCGGTACCGTTGTCCAGCTTATCCAGGATATCGCCGAACAGACCAACCTTCTTGCATTGAATGCTACAATTGAAGCTGCTCGTGCCGGCGATGCAGGCAAGGGCTTTGCCGTTGTCGCCTCCGAGGTCAAATCGCTTGCCGGACAGACCGCGAAGGCAACGGATGAAATTTCCAGTCAGGTTTCCGAAATCCAGACTTCAACGGATGGCGCTGTTCAAGCTATCAGCGCAATCATGGGCATGATGGAGGATGTCAACGAGACAGCTGCTGCCATGGCTGCATCCGTGGATCAACAAGCTGCGGCAACGAGCGAAATCTCCACGGGAGTCTCCCAGGCGGCCACGCAGACCAGCAGCGTGACGGCCACCATTGGCGATCTTTCCAAAGGGTCCAGCGAGACAAGCCAATCCGCCCGGGAAGTCGAAGAAATAACCGATGCCGCGACCCAGCAACTTACGGACGTCACAACGCGAATTGATCGTTTCCTACATGATGTGGCCGCTGCCTAAGACAAAGTCTGATCAGGCAGAATTGGACAAATCTGCCTGATCAGCCAAATTTTCCGGACTTCCAAGCGATATAGACACATTCGAGTGCCAATTCACAACGCTTGCACTGGAACAAATTTCGACCATTATCCCTAAAAACCGTTTCGTATTTTGTCCATCTGGATATTTGAGATGCACTGGGATCACCTGCGCGCCTTTTTGACATTCATCCGGGAAGGTTCCGTCCGACGGGCAGCCAAAACCCTGAACACCACACATTCCACCGTTGCCCGGCAGTTGAAAGCGCTCGAGGCAGATCTCGGAGGACCTTTGTTTGAACCTGGGCCGGAAGGGCGTGTACTGACACCCCTTGGCCGCCGGATCGTGCCCATGGCCGAACGGATGGAAGATGACGCTGCTGCCATCAGGCGGGCTGCCTTTGCTGAGGACACGACCCTTGCCGGACCTGTCTGCCTGTCTGTTTCAGAGGGGCTCTACCTGAATGTGTTCGCTTCGGTGATTGATGACTTTCTGCGTCACTATCCGATGATCTCGCTGGATCTCGTCATGTCGGACGCCTTGTCCAGCCTGTCTCGCCGTGAGGCCGACGTCGTCATTCGGATCACCAACAAACCACCAGACAGTGCAATTGGACGAAAACTCTCTCCCAGTCCCCTGTGTGCCTATGTTGCGCCCAGGTACCTTGCAAATCGGCCAAAACTTGATCGATGGGTGGCACTGGATTACGGGCCGTCCCTGACACCAATCCTGCCTGCCCGCGTTGTCGCTACAGCTAGCAGTCTTCAATCCGCCGCGCAGCTGATCCGCTCAGGTCACGGTATTGGCGTCCTGCCCTGTTTTCAGGGGGACACCGATCCTGATTTGATCCGACTGCCCGACCACGACCCGATGCCTGACATGGACATCTGGATACTGACCCATACGGATCTGAAGGCCAACGCCCGTGTCCGGGTATTACTTGATTACATCTACGACGCGGTTCCAAAAATCGCTCCGATTGTCAGCGGTCTTCTTGCCCAAAGCGAGCCCGGCTAACCCAATCCTTGTTAGATTAAATGGCGTCAATTTGCGTAATTGGCGCAAAGCAGAAATCCCGCGTCGATTTTGATTGATCAGCCAATTAAAAAAACATCATCATCGGACCAACGGGTGGAATGGGAATTCCGAAGCTTCAAAGGGGAAAACAATCATGGACCGCAAGAACATCCTGATCCTGATGGTTGACCAGCTGAATGGCACCTTGTTCCCGGATGGGCCCGCGGATTTTCTCCACGCCCCAAATCTCAAAAAGCTGGCCGAGCGATCCGTCCGCTTTGAAAACACCTACACCGCCTCGCCTCTTTGTGCGCCAGGCCGAGCAAGTTTCATGTCCGGCCAGCTGCCACGCCGTACTGGCGTTTATGATAATGCCGCCGAATTTGCCTCTGACATTCCAACCTATGCGCACCACTTGCGCCGTGCCGGTTACACCACGTGCCTCTCCGGCAAGATGCATTTTGTCGGTCCGGACCAGATGCACGGTTTTGAAGAACGCCTCACGACAGACATTTATCCGGCAGACTTCGGCTGGACCCCGGACTATCGCAAGCCGGGTGAACGTATCGACTGGTGGTATCACAACATGGGTTCGGTCACCGGTGCTGGTGTCGCTGAGATCTCCAACCAGATGGAGTACGATGACGACGTCGCATTTCAGGCCGTTCGCAAGATCTACGATTATGGCCGTGGCAAGTATGACCGGCCATTCTGTCTGACGGCCAGCTTCACGCACCCGCACGATCCTTACGTGGCGCGCAAGAAATATTGGGACCTCTATGAGGATTGTGCGCATCTGCTGCCCGAAGTCCCGGCCATGGACTATGCGGATCACGATCCTCATTCCAAACGCATTTTCGACGCCAACGACTGGCGCAAATTTGATATCACCGAAGAAGATATTCGCCGGTCAAGGCGCGCTTACTTTGCGAATATCAGCTATCTGGACGACAAGATCGGTGAGATCCTGTTTGCGCTGGAAGCAATGTATCTTGCGGACAACACCACGATCCTGTTCGTCTCCGACCACGGCGATATGCTGGGCGAGCGAGGTCTCTGGTTCAAAATGACTTTCTTTGAAGGGTCATCACGCGTGCCTCTCATGATTGCTGACAAGGATCTCACGCCTTCAAAGATCTCGACACCTGTCAGCACACTCGATGTGTTGCCGACGATCTGCGATATTGCCGGGATCGACATGAGTGAAATCATGCCCTGGACCGATGGCGAAAGCCTCGTTCCTTTGGCTGGCGGAACCAAACGCTCTACTCCAGTCTTCATGGAATACGCCGCTGAAGCTTCCTATGCGCCGCTGGCCGGCATTCGCGAAGGCGAATGGAAATATGTTCACTGCGAACTCGATCCGCCGCTTCTGTTCAACCTCGAGAACGACCCGCATGAATTGACAAATCTCGCGGCAGACCCCGCCCATGTCGACGTGAGCGCGCGTTTCGCTGAAATTGTCCGCGCCAAATGGGACATGGCAGCGTTCGACGGCGAGGTCCGGCAGTCCCAGGCACGCCGCTGGATTGTCTACGAAGCTCTCAGAAACGGCGCCTATTTCCCGTGGGACTACCAGCCTTTGCAACAAGCCTCGGAGCGCTACATGCGCAACCATATGGACTTGAACGACGTGGAAGAAGGCCAGAGATATCCGCGAGGCGAGTGACGAACAAAATGATGGCTATAAGGTCGAATAGGCCGCATAGCCCTCGGGTAGTTTACGACCCGTCTCTTCTGCCTCAAGTCTGGCCAGTCTCAAGAATTCGACCCGACTCTCCGTGAAGTCAGGAGCCGGCTTGCCGCTGGCAAGCGCCAGTCTTTCCAGGCCAAACCCACCACCAACAGGACCTGGTCGTCCAGCTTGTTGGTCTTCCAGAATAATCTCGCCGATCTCCAGATGATCCGGCAATGGGAAATTCATCTCGGGCTCTGCGTCGGCATTTATGGGATAGTGGATACTGACGGTTGGAAACCCGGGTGTTTGCGGATGACCGGCAGGCGCGAAGAAGCCGGATCCTTCGCCAGTAGTCATGGATTCGCCGCGCTCCCGACGCACGAATTGACCTTTTTGCAACAAGGCGCTGTCCTTAAGATACGGCTCGAACAGGTCGGTTGAGACATACACAATTTTTGCCGGGTCGAGCCCCGCATGTTCAATCGCAAATTCCAGAAGCTGTTCTGCTGTTGTACCCGCGAGCGATGCGTCCGGCACATTCACCACCATTATATTGAATAGCGCCAGGACGCCCGGCTTTTTTGCCTTTCCGATGTCATCGATCCTGCACGCGGGTTGGACGCAAACCGATGGTCCGGCAGGGTAGTCGGAGCGCGTGTCGTCGTACCTGAGGCCGCCATTGAAGCCGAATTCTGTCAACAGGCTGAGCGGCTTCAACTTCTCGAACCCTTTCGCAGAAAAATGATCAAGAAATTCAGTGGAAGTTGAATTTCCCTGTGCCCGTGCTGGCAAGCCAGACATCATCACGCCGGCAACGCCAGCTGCCGACAGGCTCATCAATTGTCTGCGGTCGAGTATCATGTTGCCTTTGTCTCCAGTTTTGCAAAGCCCAATCACATCACAATCGCGCGTGAGATCAACTTACAATTTGGCAAAACTGGCGACCAGTTGGACTTCTCATCGTCAAAACAGCGACAAGTTGGGACTTTCCACATGCCTCAGATGAGCGCACATGCAGACCTGGATCAAACAAGCGGTTGAATGCTGCAATGGCAATTACGGCGAGCGCATTGTCATCCCAGTTTGGCGCAGCCAAGACCGGGATCCAGTACTCCGCAGTGTTTGTGTGCACTGGGTCCCTGCATTAGCAGGGATGACAACATACTGGCCGTGAGGTGCGACATCAGATCTTATCAGGCACAGCTTGCCGAGAGTGGAGAAATGCAGCCTAGTGATCCGGTTCGCAACGCATTTGACAGGGATGACGGATCAAAAGCTCGCTCCCAAACAAATTCTACTTTGTGCACCCGTTCACATCGGCAGCGCAGTAAAAACCGTCGGAAGAGTTACCGCAGCAATATGTGAAACCGGATTCATTGCAGTAGTAGTTCGACGACCCGCACCGTCCAGCGACCTGAATAAGCGGAGCAGGATCAGGCCCGTTGTCCAACACGAACTCCGGTGTCGAGATCCGGGGTGACATATTTGGCAAGACGGGAACTTCAAGATCCGTGTGCAGGTTTGCCTGAATGATTTCGACTGCCGTCATGTTAGCGCCAGTGCGGGCGTTGAAGGGATCTGCGGATGCCGGGGCAATAAATCCGAAGGCAATTACAACCGAGGTAATATTTAGCGAAATCCGGGCGTTCATCTCTCGCCTCTCCCCTGCGCAAGATGGTGTTTTCTCATGTGCGACCGATGAAGCAGAATAGTAGCACAAAACCGGTAGTTCGAACATTCCCTGATCTGCCCGGTAGTCGAGAAACGCTAGATCGGATGCCCTTTAACAGACTAGGCGTTCAGTCCTGTTTTTTGCCAACACCAGGAAATATTGCGACTCTGGTGGACCTGACAGCGGAGGGACTTCCTGACACCTTACTGTCAGGAGACTGGCAGGAAGTGGCAGAAAGTGGAACAAAGCCGCAACCCACCTCTTTCCTCGCGCGTGGAACCAGACCATATTGCGCTCATGAGCAAGCGCCCGACCAAATCCAGTTCCGACGACACCAATTCTCCCGACGGCTTCGGCGAAGCCCCACAAAAGCCCCTGTCTGGCTCACCCATGTCCGGTTCGATCAGCGATTGGGCAGCGGAGATCGCGGAAGAAGCCGAAAAGCCAGCGCCAAATTCAACCGGTGAGGGGAAAAAGGAACGGGCCCCAAGCCCGCAAGCCCAAGCCGGCGCCGCGCCTGATGGCGCGTCCTCGCGGAGGTCAGGCCGCAAGGCCGGCGCGACCGTAAGCGCAAAAGAACCCAAGCCGGCGAAGTCGGCCCGCGGCACCTCTCTTGGCAAGGCAGATAGTGTTCGCGAACGTGCGGCGGGCGGGCTCAATCCTGTGGCCGGTCTCGACATTTCCCTGGAAGATGCAGAGAAACTCGAACAGCAGCTGAAGGAACACAAGAAGGACAACAAGAAGAAGAAAAAGGAAAGCAAGTTCGGTGAGCTGACCGGAAACCAGGGTGCCACGGCGACCGTAGAAGCCTTGTCTGCGTTGATTGAATCCGGCAATCCACTGCACAAGAACGGCGAGGCCTGGATACCGCATCGGCCTGAGCGCCCTGCCAAGTCCGAAGGCGGCGTGCCGATTGTCCTGAAATCAGACTATGAACCACGGGGTGACCAGCCGACAGCCATAGCGGAACTTGTGGGCGGCATCGGAGAGGGCGAGCAGACCCAGGTGCTGCTGGGCGTCACCGGTTCCGGCAAGACTTACACCATGGCGCAGGTGATCGAACGCACGCAGCGCCCGGCGCTTATCCTCGCCCCCAACAAGACTCTCGCTGCCCAGCTTTACGGCGAGTTCAAGTCCTTCTTCCCGGACAATGCGGTCGAATATTTCGTTTCCTACTATGACTACTACCAGCCGGAAGCGTATGTGCCGCGCACGGACACCTACATCGAGAAGGAAAGCTCAATCAACGAGCAGATCGACCGGATGCGCCACTCGGCAACACGTTCGCTGCTGGAGCGGGACGACGTCATCATCGTTGCCTCGGTGTCCTGCATCTACGGTATCGGCTCGGTTGAAACCTATACGGCGATGACTTTCGCCATCGAGGTTGGCGAACGTATCGACCAGCGTCAGTTGATAACGGACCTCGTCGCCCTGCAATACAAGCGCAATGACGCTGCCTTCCAGCGCGGTACTTTCCGGGTGCGCGGCGATACGATCGAGCTATTCCCGGCCCACTATGAAGACCGCGCCTGGCGCATTTCCCTGTTTGGCGACGAGATTGAGAACATCACGGAATTCGACCCGTTGACCGGCCAGAAATCCGGCGAATTGAAAAGCGTCAAGATCTACGCCAATTCGCACTATGTCACGCCCAAACCGACGTTGAACCAGGCGTCCAAGTCGATCAAGGCCGAGCTGAAACACCGCTTGGAAGAGCTGAACAATCATGGCCGCCTGCTGGAGGCCCAGCGCCTGGAACAGCGCACCATGTTCGACCTGGAAATGCTGGAAGCCACCGGTTCCTGTCAGGGCATCGAAAATTACTCGCGCTATCTGACCGGCCGCAAACCGGGTGAACCGCCGCCCACGCTGTTTGAATATCTGCCCGACAATTCACTCGTCTTTACCGACGAGAGTCACGTCACCATTCCGCAAATCGGCGCGATGTACCGGGGCGATTTCCGCCGCAAGGCGACGCTCGCCGAATATGGATTCCGCCTGCCCTCTTGCATGGACAACCGTCCGCTGCGTTTCGAGGAATGGAACGCGATGCGACCACCATCAATTGCGGTCTCGGCAACACCGGGCTCATGGGAGATGGAAGAATCCGGAGGTGTCTTTGCCGAACAGGTTATCCGCCCCACCGGCTTGATCGACCCGCCAGTGGAAATCCGCCCGGCCACCAGCCAGGTGGACGATCTTCTGGGCGAAGTGCGCGAAGTCGCACAAAAGGGATACCGCACGCTGGTCACCACACTGACCAAGCGCATGGCCGAGGATCTGACCGAATATCTGCACGAAAACGGCGTGCGTGTGCGCTACATGCATTCCGACATCGATACGCTGGAACGCATCGAGATCCTGCGCGATCTGCGCCTCGGCGCCTTTGACGTTCTGGTGGGTATCAACCTGCTCCGTGAAGGTCTTGACATTCCGGAATGTGCGCTGGTCGCCATTCTGGATGCGGACAAGGAAGGCTTCCTGCGCTCGGAAACCTCACTGATCCAGACCATCGGCCGCGCGGCGCGTAACGTCGACGGGAAGGTTATCCTCTATGCGGACAACATGACCGGCTCCATGGAGCGGGCCATTGCCGAAACCAACCGTCGCCGGGAAAAGCAACAGGCTTACAACGTCGAGCACGGCATCACCCCGGAAAGTATCAAAAGCAACATCGCCGACATTCTCGACAGCGTCTACGAGCAGGACCACGTCACGGTGGATGCAGGTTTTGCCGAAGAAGGCAGTCTGGTCGGCCACAATCTCAAGAGCCACATCGAGGATCTGGAAAAACAGATGCGCGATGCTGCCGCCGATCTCGACTTCGAAACCGCCGCGCGCCTGCGCGACGAAATCAAACGCTTGCAGCAAACCGAACTCGCCGTTGCCGACGACGCCATGGCACGGCAATCTGCGGTCGACAGCAAAACCGGCGGCTACAGGGGTGACAAGAAATTCGGAGCTGGCGGCACCAAGGAAGGCGCCAGTGGCAAAAAGAAACAGACGGCTACTGACCGGGCGAGAGCTGCAAAAGAGAAGAACGCGGGCAAGACCCCTGCCCCTTCAAACAAAGTCCGCAAGAACACGCTGGATGAGATGACGGTTGGGCGAACCGAAGTGCCGCTTGGCCGTGACAGTGAACCCGGCAAGCCCGTTGCACGCGGCAAGATTGGTGCGGGATCATATGAAGATCCGTCTGATGAGAAGACACGACGCGGGCGACCGAAGAAGAGTGGGCGGCCGGGGCAGTAATTTGTTCCACCGCTCTGGAAATGATTGGACCCCGGATCAAGTCCGGGGTGACATCTGTGTTTTAGCCCCCACACTTTTCAACGCACCCAGGCCATCCACATCTACCGTCATTCCGGACAGCGTGGCGCAAAGCGGCATCGCGTGATCCGGAATCCAGAATCCAGATATGAGTGCGAGTGCAGCGAGCTCCGATATCATTGGCGCTCTCAGAATTGGGTTGAAGGCGCGCCTATGGCGCAAATGATGTCTGGACTCCGGATCTGGCCATGCAGCTTCGCTGCAGACCGTCCGGAATGACATCAGTGTTGTTGTATCTCCTCTGCTTCCACCTTGCCTTTTATCCGGCTAATCTTTCTCGCGTGCAGCACAAGGAGGCGATCAATGCGGGCAGTTCTGGCAATTCTCGGAGCCATCGTCGGGGCGGTAGTTGGTTACATCGCCGCATTTGTTGTCGTCTACCCGATCCTCGTCGCCATCGAGGGCCGCGACATGAATGGTGGCATTGCCATGGGGGTTGCAGTAACCGACGGGCCGCTGATGGCCATCATCACGGCCATTGCCTCCCTGTTTCTGGTCCTCAAGTTGGTGAAGCCGAAGGCGCAACCCGCACCGGAGCCTGATCCGAACGAGGCCTATTTCCGCCCAACACCAGGCAAAAGCACACTGGTTAACTTTCACATCGAAAAAAACAATCAAGAGCAATAGACAGAACTGTCTCCTTAACCCTAGGTTTAGGAGACTTTGCGGATCAACAGAGGCTCCTAAATCACAAATGAGCAACGAAAATGAGAAAGCCAATATTTTCGGACTAAAGATCGAAGGAAAAACAACAGCGTTGACTTTAGGGTTTGTCGCTATTGTGGCGATGCTTATTTTTGCTTTGTTTCCACGGGTCCAGGCCAGCTTAGTTTGCATTTTTACAGATGGAGGGGAATGCTCAACCTTCCGAGGATCCAAAGTCGATGGCGATGGTGGCGTTACTCCAACGCCAAATACAGGCCCGGAAAACCCAACGACAACCCATGGTCCAAAGCCAAGCGAGCCGACTCAACCTAATACCGAATCGGGTTCCGAAGGCCAAGGCGATGGTAGTGGAGCGGTTATTCCGCTAGAAGAACCTCAAAAGCCTCCCAAATTAGCAAAAGATTTTTTTATTCAGATTTTTTCTGACAAATCAGATGCCTTCGCGCTGAATTACCTAAATGAATTCAGAGAAAAATACCCTGCGGTTGCTTCTCAATACGTATGGCAAATTCGAGCAAAGTCGATTAACGGTTCAACTTATTACCGCGTTCAAACCGGTGGTTTCGAAAGCGAAGAAACTGCAAAAGATCAATGTGCCAAAATAAAAAAGGCCACCGAATTTGATTGCGTGGTTTCAGTGCCATGAATTGCGTTTATTAACTATCTAATTGTGCGCAAAGAAAAGTAGGCGACTTAACATTGACCCCACAGGAGTTTTGGATCCGAAAAGTCCTCGGTTTAAGTCCATATTGATGCCGTAGGTGGTGAAAATCTGGTTTCCGTTCTGAAGTCATCCTCGACTTGATCGGGGATCCAATCCACGTCGATACTTGTTATACGGAAATTGATTGGGTCGAGCTCGGCCACTTTGTGCGAAAGAGGAAACTCTCTGGAAACCAATGGTTCCCCGATCAAGTCGGGGATGACCGCAAACAGCAAAAAGCCATTCGCACTTGCACATCATTCCGGACAGCGTGGCGTGCGAGCACCATCGCGTAATCGGGAACATGTACCCGGCTTGAACGGGTATCCAGCTGACAGCGCGAGAATAGCGAGCTCCGGTTTCCTTATAAAGTTTGCTTACATTCGGCCGCGCCTATGGCGCAAATGATGTCTGGACTCCGGATCTGGCCATGCAGCTTCGCTGCAGACCGTCCGGAATGAAAACAGTGTTGTTGTATCTCCTCTGCTTCCACCTTGCTTTTTATCCGGCTAGTCTTTCTCGCGTGCAGCACTAGGAGGCGATCAATGCGGGCAGTTTTGGCAATTCTCGGAGCCATCGTCGGGGCGGTAGTTGGTTACATCGCCGCATTTGTTGTCGTCTATCCGATCCTCGTCGCCATCGAGGGCCGCGACATGAATGGTGGCATTGCCATGGGGGTTGCATTAACCGTCGGGCCACTGATGGCCATCATCACAGCCATTGCTTCCCTGTTTCTGATCCTGCGGCTTATGCCACCGAAAACCCGGCCCGAAGCCGTGGCCGCCCCTGATCCCGATGAAGACCCGGACGAAGCCTATTTCAGGCCGCCGCCAGGGAAAAGTTCCGGTCCCGACACCCAGACCCTGATTGCAATCGGTGTGGTTGTGGTCCTGATTATTGCCGGTGTGATCTGGTGGAATGGGTAATCGTGCGATCGCTTAAAGTACCACCGGGGTCAAATTATCGCTGCTCTGGAAACGAATAGATCCCCGATCAAGTCGGGGATGACCACTGTAAGTTTCGCGGTGTCTGCAAATCAAAACCAACGCGTCAATTTGTTCACAGGCGTTAAATCCGAAAATGGACCGACGCCTTCCGTTTGCCTCCGTCAAGCGCCGTCCCGGACTTGATCCGGGACCTATGCAAATGACGCCCTGCAGACCCCGGCTCAGGGCCGGGGAAGCCAGTTACAGCCCCTGTTCAGCGCCTGATCGCTCAGGCGCGCTAACGAGGATTCAAATTCCCTTGAACAGCACACCCGCCGCAAGGACAACATAGGAGGCAACCAAAATCCAGATCGTCGCAATGCCGACGCTTGGTACCGCGACGCCCGCAAGCGGCAAGACAGCAAAGATGAAGAGAACAACTGAAATCAGGAATACAATAAAGGAAGGTGCTGAAAGTCTCATCGGAGTTTCCTATGTTTTATGTGGCGCGTTTCGGATCGAGAGACACTGCAGTCGTGATGTTGCTCAATCCGAATGTTCATTCCGGTCCATCCCGCCGGCGCCACCACCAATCTGCCGACAGTTGCGAAAACAAGACCCTCCAAGAGCAGGATTGTCAACGCTGGATAGGTATTTTTGACGAGGCAGATACCCGGTAACAACAAACACGCCAATTGACTTCCCAAATTCCCACGCCATTCTGATTTGAAACGCCACGAATACTCGTTGGCGCAGCCAGAGGGGGCTGGTTTGAATAATCGATTTCTGTGTTCCGCCTGTTTTTCCATACTTGTTTCCGGCCTCGCTTCAGGAAGCGCATCCGCGGAGCTTGCCAAGACGAGCTATGCCGACTGGACGGTGCAATGTGACGACAAGAATTACTGCATAGCCGAGACCAGTACCAAAGGCTCCAACGGCGAGGCTTTTCGTCTGAAGATCGAGCGCGGCGCCAAGGCAGGTAGCGAGGTCTATGTCACCTACCGACCGAAAACCGCATTGGAAGTCGGCACACGTGCGCGGATCGAGATTGAAGGCAAGGTAGACAACTATGGCTTCTTCGGTCTTGCCGACAAAATCTACACCGGCAACGAAATGACCTTCGGCGGGCCTGCCAACCGGGACCTTTTGGCGAACCTTCGGCTTGGCCAGAAGGCTGCCATCCAGATCGAATTCGGCGGTTCTGCCGGAACGCTGACCTATCAGGTTTCCCTCAAGGGTATGGTCCACGCGCTACTGAAAATGGACGAGGAGCAGGACCGCGTCGGCAGATTGGATGCTGTTGTCGCCTGGGGCGGTGTAACTGCCGGTGAAGAAATCGACATTTCGGCAACATCGGCACCGCCGACACCTTCAAGTTCAGCCGCACAATCCGACGTAGCCGCCGCTTCTGCGTCCGGGGAAGAAACGTCCGCCTCCCGCGCCGAGCCACCGCCTGCCCCAAGAGCCGAAGCCAGGGATACGAACGACCCGACAAGTAATCTGGTCTATTCACTCAACGATATTCCGGACTCAATTCAGATGATGGGATACAGGGTGCTCGACTGTCAGCTGGACGAGGCCGTCCCAGCTTTTGGTGCACAATATTTCGCGGCAGGCGACGTCGAAATCTGGATCGTGCCGTGTCAGATGGCCGATGCCAACGTGCCCTACTACATGGCAACGCATATTCCCTTTAACCCGTCGCTTGACGAATGGCAGGAATTTGAAACGCCGCCGGATTTCAACCAGCCCAACCATGCGCTGGTCAACAACCTGTTCTACGACCAAGATACAGAGCAAGTCACCGGCACCACCTATTTCTCGCCTAACTACGACTGCGGCACCTTCGAACGCCACGAAATTGAAGCGGAGTCTGGCAAATACACGCTGATGGAATATCTGGAAAAAACAGATTGCGACGGTGTGACAGGTCCAGCTGAAGGTTGGCCGCTGAAGTGGACGATTGATGAGATGGGTGGGTGAGCAGCATAACGATCACATCGATGTATTCGGGCTCGCCATCGCTCGCATATAACCCTGGATTCCGGATCACGCGATGGCGCGTTGCGCCACGCTGTCCGGAATGACGAACGGTAAAGAACTACAAATTCTTTCGTCATTCCAGACAAGTGCAGCAGAGCTGCACGCAGATCTGGAATCCAGACATCAGCGTGAGCGAATGCGAACACTTCATTTCAATTTAACCGCCTGCAATCAAAACAAACCCGTTTACGCCAAGTCACACCAATCGGGATTACTCTCTTCGATCAAGTCGATTTTCCAAGCCCGATTCCAGCCCTTCAGCTGCTTCTCACGGATGATTGCCTCATCAGTTCTCTCAAAGGCTTCCGCATAAACCAAAACCGTAACGCCATATCGACTTGCGAAGCCGTCAGTCTGACCATGCTGATGCTCATAAAGACGCCGCGGCAAGTCTGAGGTTACGCCGATGTAAAGAGTACCATTTCGACCCGACGCTAGAATGTAGACACATGCGGACATGGTTCAACTTTTGCGTGCGCTCCACGCTTTAGCAATACAAATTTGGTCTTGAAAGAACTTGGGCCGCGCGAACGCGCGAAATATATCTGGATTCCGGATCAGCATTCGGCTCCGCCTCATTTGTCCGGAATGACTACAGAAAAGACAAAAACTTGTTCGTCATTCCAGACAAGTGCAGCAGAGCTGCACGCAGATCTGGTATCCAGACATCAGCGTGAGCGAACGCGAACACTTCTTTTTTCTCTCATTCTAATTCACTCGGAACAAAGGCCTGCGTTCACCCACCATCCCCGAACAACCCGTGAAACGTTGCGCATTGGATCATCATCACGCCGTTCATCGTGGAAGCGTTCATGTCGATGATAATTTCTGCATATTCGGTTTTGGAACCAATGATATATTCCAGGTTCTGCTTGCATTCCTCAAAACCACCGTCAGACTCCAGCTGGATCTCATCGGACATTCCTCCTGACGGGATGACTTTCAGTGTCAGCACCCACGGATCTTCATCCACATGATCACCCTCCGTGACGGAAAGGATGTCCTTGCCCGCAATGCGGTAGGTGATGAATTGCTGATAAGCCGACAGTGGGACTGCCGTGACTGATGCCAAAATCAAGATGGCAAGAAACAAGATCAGAAATTGTCGCATTATTCGCCCCGGAAATTTTTCTAGATATCGAGATTCAAGTTTCGGCGTATTCCGCCAGCAGCGTCAATCCAATTCAACAACGTCATTAAGACAGAACCTTGCACGTCCCAATGCTTGGCCATTTCCCATCTGCCCCGAGCACCCAAAAAGTCGACCCTCTATAAATGAGAATAATTTGCCAAGACTGGTAAAGCGCCATACTGGAAGAACAGTCCTTCTGAATTCAGGGTTCGGACCTTGAGATATGCACGAGACACAAGATGCAATTAAAATCCCTCTGCCAAAGTGCGTTGGCGCTATCAGTGCTCCTGCTGCCAGCCATGTCTGAAGCAGCCGACTTCCGGGTGCCAGCAGAATGGGAACCCCAGGGAGCCATCTGGATGCAATGGCCCGGACACTACGAAGCTCAGCTGCGACCCGCGTTTGCCGAGATCATCCGGTCAGTTCAGTCCCATGAACCAGTTCATCTGCTGGCCAATTCAAAAAAGCAGCAAAAGGCGGCAGAAGCCTTTTTGGTAAAACATGCCGTCTCTCCGAAAAACATCACCTGGCACCAGATACCAGTCGACAATGCCTGGATGCGCGACAACGGCCCCGTTTACCTGACAGACGGCACACAAACCTGGGTTCAGAATTGGGCGTTTACCGGATGGGACAACACGACCGCTGCCGATTATGAACGTGATACAAAAGTCCCTGATCACGTCGGTGCGTTGCTTGGTCTGGAAGTAGAAGATCGCTCGGATTATGTGCTTGAAAAGGGCAATCTGGAGGTCAACGGCGAAGGCGTGGCCATGCTGGGCTGGGATTGCCAGGACGAGCGCAACCCGGACCTGCCGAAAGCAGAACACGAACGCATATTGAAAGAAGCCCTTGGCCTCACGCAGATCATCTGGTCTTACGGCCACCATCCTGATGATCTCACGACCGGGCACATCGACGGCTCGGCACGCTTTGTCAATGCAACAACTGTCGCCATAGCAGACACCGAAGATGAAACAGAACTCAGGCTCGCCAGGGATCTTGAGGCTGCAGACTACAAGGTCGAATGGTATCCAGGCGACGTCAACTGGCTGGTCGGGGATGGCTATGTCGTTGCGCTCAGTGAACTCAGCGCCATGACCGACGCGGAACTGGAAGCACATCTGAAACGCTATTTCCCCGGCAGGCAGATTTACCTGATCGATGCCTGGTCTATCGTGGACAGCGGCGGAGGCATTCACTGCGTCACCAACGACCAGCCTGTGTTGGCCAGGCGCTGAATTGCACGATGGGCAAGAGCTAACCGGGCATTCCCGGCAAGACAAAAAACAATACTATCGCCACGATAAACGCAACAACCGCTGAATAATAAAGACGGGCCACACTCCGCCTGCCGGGTTCAGCTTCTTCGCCAAACCCGTTTATCGTGAAAATCCGCTTCCACAGAATGACACCTTTGACTGGATTGAGGCCTGCTTCGGCAAGTAGCCTCCAGCGTTTCGCGAAAAACAGCACGCGAATATAGCCAGCGATCATCAACACCAATGCCAGGGTCATGAAGGTCAGAAAGACCAGATAAGCAGGTGTCATGACACGTTCTCGCAACCTAGCCGTTAGTGTTCAGGCGTTACTGTCCAAGGACGTCACTACCGCCCACCGTTAACTATAGGCCAATTTCCCTGATAACTCGGGGATATCTACGTTTTGGGGCTAACAGCAAACGTAGTATTATGAACGCAGATCACCGTGAGTCGTTGAAACGACCGGGGCTTATGGGTTAAGAAAGAGTAAATTTTTTGCATATCTCTCGCCGGGAGGAGCCGGCGCGATAGTCAGGAGACAGGAATGGGCATTTTCTCGAAATCCTCGCGCCCGGGCGAAGACCAGGAGCAGCAGGTCGAGAGCGGAACAGCATCAGTTGCAGCACCGGACTCCGGCGAGGCCACTGAACAGAATACCAATGTGGAACACCTTTCGCCCTTCGCCCTGAAGATGCAGGAAAAGATGAACCATCTGGACGGTCTGAAGGCCCGTGTCGGCGGTCTCAATCAGACTTTCGATCAGATGGCGGCCTTTGCTGCGGAAAGCCAAACAAGCATCCGCATGATGGCTGAATACGTGGAAATTTCCAGGTCGAGCGTTCAAACTGAAGTGCGCCTGAAATCTGAAAATGCGAAGATTTCAACCGATCTTCTGGACGCCGAGCACAAGGTGAAAACGCTCACTACGCAGCTCGAAGACGCTCAGGCGGAAGTTCATTCCCTGCGCAAACGGTCAACTGAAACGCGCACAGCGCTTGAAACTGCGCGCAACGACATTGTTTCAATCCGCGACAACAACAAGAAGATCAACGACGAATACCGGCTGCAAAGCGCCAAGCTGGTGGAAACCAATGCCCAGGCTGCGGAACTGAGCGGCCAGTTGAACGATCTGTCCGCCAAGTTCGAGACGCTTGAAAAGCATGCAGAAGGTCTCAGCGCCGATCTTGAAGCCGTCAAGCATCGCGAGAAGGAACTGCAGCAGAATCTTTCCGAGAGCGCAAAACTTCTGGAAGACGAAGTTCGCAAGAACAATCAGGCCTCCAGCGACCTGGAGTCAGCCAAGCGTGAACTTGGCGATTTCCGCAATGACAATATCGATCTGAAGTCGCACCTGGATGTGGCAAACCAGGAACTGGTTTATGCCAAATCCCGCCTGGAAGAAGAGCAGCGCAAACATGACAACGAGGTCTATGCGCTGAATGCCGAGATCGAGAACCTCTCCTCACAGCGCCGTATTGGCGCGCAGTCGCTGCAGGAGATGGCTCGCGAAAACTCGACGATGAAGGAACGCAGTCGCGATCTTCTGAAACGCATGCAGGAAATCGAACACCTGCTCGACAGCGCTCAGAAGAACCACGAGAAAGACCGCACCGAGCTCATGGCAACAACTGCCAAGCTGCGTGAAGTCAATCTTCGCTACAATTCTGCACTCACTGACCTCAATCACCAGCGTAATCAGAACCAGAAGTTTGCTGATAACCTGGAAGATCTGGTCGATGAAAACAAACGCCTGCAGCGCTACAAGATTCAGGTCGACACCGCCAATGAGCAGATCGTCCAGCTGAAATCGGTCATCACCAACTACCAGATGGCCATGGAAGGCAAAGGTCCTGCTGAAGAGCTCGGTCTTACAGAAAGTTATGACCTGGCAAGCGATATGGGCATCACCGAACCGTTGACGTCCGATCTGGATCCTATGGAAATAGAAGCGGATACACCGTCTACCGAGGAAGACGGACCAGACGATGACGCTCCAAAAGGCGGTGACGACAAGATCGTCAAGCTGCGCGACTAGTTTCTAGCTCGCAAGACTGAGTTGATTTTTCCAAGTGGGGCTGTTCGAGCTTTGATTGCGCGAGCAGCCCCAATTGTTTGCGCAGAACTATCCGATAGCTTTAAGTACTGATCTTCAGCAAAAATCGAATAATAGTGCGTTCAAGTCTTTCGGGAAAATGCGCTCAATACCGCCCCGGCTGAAGCCAGGCGCGTGAGAGAAAGTCCCTTTGGATTGCTGCAAGTTCCTGTTTCACCGAGCTCTGCTGCTCGTAACCGAGCGCGCTCAGTTTGCTGCCATCTATTCGAAGAGACCTATCGCTGCGTGCACGGTCCGCTACATGCACCACGCCGGTTCTTCGGCCGGTAACGGCAAAAACAGCCTCTGCAGCTTCCAGAACAGACAATTGTTCCTGCCCCGGGACGTTGAAGATCGAAAGTCGGTCGGAGGCCTCATTGTTGAGCACCAATTCGACAGCGGTCGCGAGATCAGTTGCAGGCAGGAAGCTTCTGTCCTGAAAGCCTGACCCTTCAATTGTCAGAGGCTGGCCTTTCATGGCCTGCATGAAAAACTTCGGAAACAGTTTTTCTGGATTTTGCCCAACGCCAACCGCATTTGCCGGGCGCAGGATTGAAGCTCGCAATCCATTTTGCGAAGCCTGCATGACAGCTTCTTCCGCCATTGCCTTTGACATCGCGTAGGGGCTGATCGGATTCAGAGGTGCGTTTTCATTTACCTCGCCGGAGACAGATCCATAGACTGCAGCCGTACTTACATGAACGAAATGCTTCACACCTTGCCTTTGAACCAACTTCAGCAGGTTTTCTGTTCCTGTCACGTTCGCATCGAAGAAGTGCCTGGGTTCCATAAACGAACGAGAGACATGCGTTTCAGCGGCCAGATGAACGACCGCATCGCAGCCCTCAAGCGCCAGCTCAACATCGTCCTCACTACGAATATCACCACGAACGAGGACTGGTTTTAACAACGATCCAAGGCGCTCCAGTCGGCGATGGTCTGCTGCATAGGAGAAGCGATCCAAAACGACCACGTCCGGTTTGCTCTCTAGCTGCAATAAACGGTTGCAAACGAATGAGCCAACAAACCCGAGACCACCGGTAACGAGAATTTTCCGGAAGGGAGTGTTCTGTTTCGGATCAGGTGAGCTTTCTAGCTGCGCCATTTTGGTACAATTCCGCGTTCATGATGCAAGTTACTGCATACTCAGCAGAATTCGTGCCACTCCTTCGCTCATGCCCCAACGCGACAAGGCAACGAGGAACATTCAGGATTAGGCGTGTCGAAACCAGCGATGTTGGCTCTTTCAATTTGGAAGGTCTTGAAACAAAGCGGGAGCTCTTCGCGTCGTATATTCCTTGAACAGTCTCACCAGTTTTGGAATATGCCGGTTACTGAGATGTACAAGGGAGACATCCTCCGTGCGGAACCGCCAGTCCGGCATGACTTCAACAAGTTTCCCTTGCCTGATGAGTTCTGGACAGACCACCGGGGGCAAATCTCCAATGCCAGCACCTGCCGCCAACGCGGTCGCCAACCCAAGATAGTCGTTCATGGCCAGACAGGGTTTGAATTTGATTGTTTCACTCTTTCCGCCATGAACGAATGTCCAGCGGTTAGATGGTGACCAAAATGAGAACGCGTGAAGACGGTGCTTTAGCAAATCCAATGGCTTGGCCGGTGCATCATGACTCTCCAAATATTTCGGACTGGCCACCAGTTGGTGACGGTATCGTAGGACTTTGCGCGCAACAAGATTTGAATCATCCAAGGGGCCAACCCTGAATACGAGGTCTACTCCTTCTGCAATGTGGTCGACAAATCTGTCAGTGACCAGAATATGAACACTAACCTCGGGGTACTCCTCTTGGAATGAGGTCACGATTGGCACGAGTAAACTGTCCGAAATATTTGGAGGGGCGGACAGGCGAAGCGTACCGCTGACTTCCTCCCGGGTTCTAGACACAACGCCTTCAACGGCATCGCTGATCTCGACACTTTTTTGAGCGTGCTCCAGTACTTCAATTCCCACGTCTGTGAGCTTCAACTGTCGTGTCGAGCGCTCAAGCAAGCGGACCCCCAGGCGATCTTCCAACTCAGCAATTTTTCTACTGACCGTTGAAACAGGCATTCCGAGCCTTCTCCCCGCCTCGGTAAAACTCTGGGCATCGACGACTTTTGCAAAGACTCGAAGTGCGTTGAGATCAGGCAAACTACTTTCCCATTTATAGAATAATATTTCTTGAAATTACCGGCTAATCCCAAAAATGAAAACTTCTAAATTGTCGGGAAATTCACCAAAACTTGTAACAAAGGAAATGCAATGAGATCAAAGTTCATGTTGGTAGCTGCTGCTATCCTCACTCAGGTGATCACATCGACAGCTGTTGCCGCTGCAGCGAGTACCGACAAGGCCTCGATACTCGCTGTCCTTACGGCATATGAAACGGCACTCAACGAAGCTGACACAAACGCCATCATGGCACTTTACGCAGACGACGGAGTGTTCATGCCACAGCACAGCAAGCCTAATGTTGGCAGCGAAGCTGTGCGCATGGCCTATGAGGGCGTCTTTAAAACAATCGCGCTCAACATCGACTTTACGATTGACGAGACCCTTCAAGTCTCACCGGACTGGGCGATAGCGCGGACCCAATCGTCAGGTATCGTCACTTTGAATGCCACCGGAGAACAATTTCCAGAAGCCAATCAGGAGCTTTTCGTTCTGCAAAGGCAGGCCAATAAAGAATGGAAGATAGCTCGATACGTCTTCACGACAACCAACTTACCACGCAAGTAGGGCCTCGATAAATGATTGATTTCCTGACCAGATTTGCTGAGTTGCCCGCACGAGGCTTCATGGCTGCGATTTTTGTCTTGTCCGGTTTCGGCAAAATATCCGCCTTCGCAGCCACCCAGGCCTATATGGAAGCCTTTGGCATTCCAGGCGTGTTGCTTCTACCCACAATTTTGTTCGAAATTGGCGCAGGGGCTGCGCTCTTGCTCGGCTTCCAAACGCGAGTTGCGGCTTTGCTTCTTGCTGGATTCTCGGTTGTATCGGCGTTGATATTCCATGCGAACTTCAGCGACCAGCTTCAACAGATCATGTTCTTCAAGAATGTTGCCATGGCAGGTGGCCTTCTCCTTTTTGCAAAAGTGGGAAGTCACGACCTGAGTGTCGATCAGTTTCTCGCAGTACGGAAAAGAGCATAATCCATGGCAGATACCATGAAAGCTGCAGTCATCTACGATGCTGGCGGACCTGAGGTCCTCAAGCTCGAAAATCGTCCGGTACCCAACCCCGCTGCGGGCGAGTTGCTGATCAAGGTCATGGCATTCGGCTTGAACCGATCGGAGCTGTTCACCCGTCAGGGACACTCCCCCAAGTCGGCAGTCGGTTTTCCGCGCATACTTGGTATTGAGGCTGTCGGCGTTGTGGCGTCTTCAAGTGGCGAATTCCTGGAAGGTGACATCGTCGCCACCGCCATGGGAGGCATGGGACGCGCCTTTGACGGCAGTTATGCGGAATACACTTGTGTTCCGGCTTCCCAGGTACAGAAACTGCAAACCCACCTGCCCTGGGAAACGCTGGGCGCCATTCCCGAGATGCTGCAAACCGCCTGGGGTTCGCTCTTCACAGCGCTCAGGCTTGAAAAAAGCGACGCACTTCTCATACGCGGCGGCACGACATCAGTAGGACTTGCGGCAGCTGCTATTGCGAAAAACTTCGGGGCAACAGTCGCTGCAACCACGCGCAAACCGGAACGTGAAAAGCTGCTCCGGGACAACGGTGCCGACCATGTCTTTGTCGACACTGGCGATATTGCATTACAAGTCAGGGAAATATTCCCCAACGGGGTCGACAAAATTCTGGAACTGGTGGGAACGACGACACTCCTGGACTCCCTGCAGTGTGCAAGAAGAAATGGTGCTGTCTGCATGACAGGTATGGTCGGCAACCAATGGACGCTTAAGGACTTCAGCCCCATGGGGGCGATCCCCACAAGCGTAAACCTGACGAGCTACTCCGGTGGAGCAGAAGACTTCAATCAAACCCCGCTTCAGGATCTAGTGTCACAGATCGAAGCAGGAACGCTCAAGCCTCAGATCGGGAAGGTTTTTGCACTTGATGAAATCGTCGAAGCTCACGCTTGCATGGAGGCAAATCAAGCAAATGGTAAGATTGTGATCTTGCCATGATCAGACGCAATGACAGTTCCCGATCCCAGCAACAGATAGTCCTTTTCAGGATGACAGGATTACTCAGGTTCGACAGTGAATTGTAACGGATAGCCAAGTCTTCCGGCAGCATCGATCGCACGGGTTGCCTTGGTTTCGGCAACATCCTTTGGATAGACGGATACCACGCAAACACCTTTTTGATGGGCGGTTAGCATGACCACCTCCGCCTGCGAGCTGTCGAGCCGAAATTCTCCTTTGAGGATCAAGACTACAAATTCCCGCGGTGTAAAGTCGTCATTCAAAAGGACAACTTTGTAGAGCTTCGGTTTTTGTACCTTGGTCTTCTGCTGCAATTTGGGTTTTAGATCGATATTGCTCATTGCATTGCCGAATTTGTCACCCGGTGTGACAGGATTTCATGTCACCCGGTCATTTTGGAAGCATTGCCGGATCTTCTGCCCGGCTTCACGCCATCTGGCATTGATCATACTGATCTTTGGTCTCGACGTAGAAAAGCGTCGGGAGATCACGCCAATGAAAGTGCATATCACAATGCACCGGAAATTCGAAGAAAACATGACCATGCCAATTGCCGCACCTGCGCCATCGCCTGCGATCACTTAGATACCGTTGAAATAAGCAGAGCCTCAAGTGCACCAAGGTGCTTTCGTCGCCCGCGTCCTGTTCATTAGTCGCCGAAAATTGGAAGCAGATCAATCCGAAGCCCTTCCGACTGCGTATGCAATTTATACAACGGTCCGGAGAGCTAGAGGATGTGCATCCCTTCTATAAATTCACGTCGATTTTTCACCATACTGACTGCGACCCTTTGGTTATTTGCCTGGCCGGCTTTCGCAGATGCTTCACAAGAAGCGCTGGGTGCGGCATCGAAATCGATGCCATCAGCCGAGTTGGTCGGCCAGGGTCGAATGACTTACCTGGGCTTCAAAGTTTTTGACGCGGAACTATACGCTCCAGGTGGCACATATCGGCCGTCAGACGCATTTGCGCTAAAACTGATCTATCTGCGAAATTTCAAAGGTGGGGAAATCACCCGAAGTTCTGTGAAGGAAATAAAACGACAGGGTGGTGTATCTGAACAACAGCTTGCTTCCTGGGAAAAGCAGATGACGTCCATCTTTCCAGACGTGTCATCGGGACAGTCAATCACAGGTGTGCGAACAACCTCAGGTCACGCAGTGTTTTACTTCGGTGGCCGCAAGATTGGAGCAATAAAGGACGCGGCCTTTGCACGGCGGTTTTTCTCAATTTGGCTTGGGCAGAAAACCCGAAACCCCCGACTGCGTTCCAAGCTGGTCGGGAATGGGGCGTGACACTGCTAAGCGAGGTAAAGCAAACGCCGATAACCAATGGTCTGACGGCCAACCGAGCTCAATCAGCCCAGTATGAAAAACTCGCTACTTTTAATCTCTCGGCATATGGCGCTATGTCTTTCCCGTTGGCGTTCGCCGGCCTGCCCATCTATCTGCACGCACCCGACTTTTATGCTGTCAGCTTCGGACAGTCGCTGGCGGCGCTGGGCGCTGTCTTGCTGGCACTACGGCTATTTGATGCTCTTCAAGATCCGGTCATTGGTTACCTGAGCGACAAGTTTCACACTTATCGAAGGCGCGTTTTGATTTTCGGTGTCTTGATGCTGGCTCTGGGGTTCTGGATGCTGTTTCACCCGTTACCCCAATTTCCGCTTGCCTGGTTCGCTCTTTCCATTCTGATTTGCACGACCGGGTTTTCAGTTGTTTCGATCAACTTCCAGACGCTTGGAGGCCTTTGGAGAATTCGCGAGGAAGATCGGACAAAAGTCACCGGGAGCCGCGAAGCCATTGGCCTGGTTGGCCTTCTGATTGCGGCCGCCGCCCCCGCATTTCTAGCAGGTCTAGGAGGGTCCGCCGCTGCATTTCATTGGATGACACTGGGCTACTTGCCGATTCTCGGCATCGCCACTTGGTTGCTATTCCACTGGATGGACTCGGCCTCATTGCGTTTGCCATCGCATGCGCAAAAATCGCCATTAAAAAATAGTTGGTGGAAGCTGCTCAGTCACCGTTGGCGGCACATATTCTTCGGCCTGTTTTTTCTCAATACATTTGCCAGCGCCATTCCCGCAGTGCTTGTTTTGTTTTTCATTAGAGACAGGCTTGGTGCAGAAAGCTTCACGGGATTATTTTTATTGATATATTTCCTGTCCGGAGCGCTCTCTATGCCAATCTGGACTCGATTTGCCCGCAAATTTGGAAAAGTCAGGGCCTGGGAAATCTCACTGGCCGCCGCAATATTCACTTTCAGTTGGGCAACCTTTTTACAACAAGGCGACATTGTGGAATATGCGCTTATCTGCGCTTTTTCCGGAATGGCCCTCGGGGCAGACCTTGCATTACCACCTGCAATCCTTGCAGACCACATTGCAGACGATAAATGCGAAGGAGACGCCTCCCGCCTGTTTTCAATTATGGCATTTCTGTCAAAATCCGCGTTAGCGATCGCGACTGGGTTGGCATTGCCGCTGTTGGGCATCATGGGGTATCACCCGAGCGCAGGCGCGGATGTGGAATTGAGCTATATGCTCACCCTGATCTATGCGGGCCTCCCCTGCGTTTTCAAGCTGGGCGCTTTGTGCGGACTTTTTTACTTTGAAAAAAACCTTGTCATGAAAACTTCTGCTGTATGATCTTGTGCTCTGATTAACTCTTTGCCGGAACGGATCATGTCAGTACGCGCCCCTCAGTTTTTTCTGGACCAGGATAAGGACCCACTGTCAGCCGCGCTGGAACAGGAAATTCTCAGCGAGAAGGCAGGAACATTATCGCGACTAACCAAAAAGCTGGAACGTGCTCTTTCCACTTTGAAAGACAGCAAAGACACCCCTTCTCTTCCTGACGAAGAAAGATTGCAACTGCTGGCGGAAGCAGCAGAAGCGCTCTGGCACGTTACAATTCAACGTGAACTCTGCGGCCTGCGCCAACATAAGGCCTTTTATGATTTTTTGCAGATACCAAAAGAAATTCGGCTAAGTATGGGACCGAAAAACAGCCTTCTGGCATGCAGTCATCGGCAGAATATTGAAGAGGCTTCCTGATTGATACATATGTGACAGTCATCACTTCTTTGTTGATGTCCCCGGACTAGAGAAAGGTATCGGTTGCATCTTTTGCGCAGCGATGTTTTTTTCGGGGGGCTATTTACGAAATGAGTTATTTACAGTCGCAAGACGCGGACTATTTGCTGTTGCTTAGGTTCGCTGGTGCCAGGGGCAGTGCCAGGCGCGTGTTCGACAACAAAGCCAGGCGCAGAGCAATAATGATGTGCAGGAATTTTCGGCCGTTCAGGTTTCGATCCCATTTGGTGTCAGGCTGCCTGCTATTTGGAATGCTCATCAGCCCCTTTGCAACGCCCTTATCCTTCACTCAACAGGTGCAGGCACAATCGGTTCGCAGTGTTCCGGAAGGAAACCGGTTCAGGTCTCAACCCAAGATTCCGTATTCCTCCTCGCGGCGCACTTCGGCATCCAAATCTTCCTACGACGCCAAGTTCGACAAGGTTCTCGCCGTTTTGAAGCGAGACCGTCGCCTGATGTCATCCATTAAACGTGTTGCCAAACGCTATGGTGTTGACCCGATTCACATCGTTGGTTCCATCGTTGGAGAGCACACCTACAATTACGATACGCTTGACAGTGCGCAGTCATATTACGTCAAGGCGCTTTCCTATGCAGGTATCAGCTTTGACTTCGAGCTGAACGGCGAACATGTCGACACGTTTGTGGAACGGCCTCAGTTCGACCGTTGCCGCAAAGAGCATATTCAAAAGAGCAGTGACCGGCGCTGGTCCTGTTATGAAAATGTCTGGAGCAGCAAGTTCCGTGGCCGAAAAGTCGATGGTGTTCGCTACCCTAAAAAGAGCTTCAATGAAGCTTTTTTCCAGCCGCTCTTCGCAGGGCAAAGCTTCGGTCTGGGCCAATTAAGCCCGCTGACTGTTTTGAAAATGACTGACCGGGTTTCCCGAACGAGTAACTTTCGCAAGCTGAAGGCGTCCAATCCGGAAGCCGTCTACAAGGCGACTATGGATCCGAATATCTCGCTGCATTACATGGCAGCGATCATTCAGGACTCAATTGCCGCTTACAAATCTGTCGGCAAGGTCGATATTTCCAAAAATCCTGGATTAACCGCGACCCTTTACAACCTCGGCGACCCCTGGAGCAGAGCGGCCAAGTTCCGCAGGACCGGCCGCTCCTGGCCCCGCGAAAATTATTATGGCTGGCTGGTCAATGACCGGATCGATGACTTGAATGCGTTATTCTAAAGCTCTTTCGGAATGAGCAGGCGCCGTCACAGCAGTTCAGGAGACCCGCTCCCTTATGTCAGGAACGGGTTTGTCTGACGTTCGTGTCCTATCGTTGACGCCTGACCGTGCCCTGGCAGGAACGACACATCGTCTCCAAGCGGCAGCATTTTTTCCCGAATGGATTTTATCAGCGTCTCATGGTCCCCGCCCGGTAGATCTGTCCGGCCGATAGAGCCCTGGAAAAGCACGTCACCTGAAATGGCAAACCGAAGTTCCTTGTCGAAAAAGACAAGATGACCCGGAGAATGCCCAGGGCAATGCAACACATCGAATTGGCGGCCGGCGATTTCCACCTGATCACCTTCGACCATCCAGCGGTCCGGTGTGACCGGCTTCACACCTTCCATTCCAAACTGCGCCGCCTGATCGGCAACACGCTCAATAAGCGACCTGTCTGCCTCGTGCGGGCCTTCCACTTTCACGCCAAGCGCTTCAGCAAGATCCGCAGCTCCACCGACGTGATCAATATGTCCATGCGTGAGTACAATTTTTTCAACTGTCACGCCCTGTTTTTCAATAGCCGCCTGAATACGATCAACATCGCCGCCTGGATCGATAACCGCCCCACGAAGCGTGACAGGATCCCAAATTAGCGAACAGTTTTGCTGGAAAGTCGTTACAGCGATCACCATAACCTGGATTGGCGGCGTGTCAGCGCCGTTATCCTGTTGCGCGTCATCCGAACCGGGATTTGAATTTTCTTGCGGCACGCACATCTCCTTTTGCGAAAACTCGGCACTTCATTGTAACAATTACGGGACAAAGCCTGCCGGTGTCGTGTTTCTGCTGTCTTGCGGCTTCACCTTGCCGCGCGCATTTCGTACAAGATGTAAAGCCCTCTGAGAAGAAGGCAAACATTATCGGGTAACCGGATCTAATGACGCCAAGACTGTTGACACTCCTGATTTGTGCTGTGGCAATGCTGACAACTGCTTTTGGTGCGTTTGCCCAGCCAGGCCGCACCACGCCCAATTTTGAGGGCTGGTCAGTCGATTGCGGCAACACTGGCGTTTGTTCTGCTTCTTCATTTACCCGTGCTCAGTCAGTCTGGGTTGATGTTCGCGTTATTCGCGATTGGCAGGCTGAAGCTCAACCCCTGATCCGGGTCACAACAAATACGGAGCTTCCCCAGGATGGCACCTTGCGTTTCGAAGTCGACGGCGATGCCATTGAGGCGCTGCCGATCGAACAGCTTCGCGAAATGCAGTCAGCCATTAATGCACCCGCCGGATTTCGCCCGCTTGGTGGTGAAGGCTTCTGGTATCCGACGGGACCTGCTTCCTCGACGCTCCTGTTGGCAATGCAGAAGGGCAAGGAGCTGACAGTCCATCTGCCAGGAGTACAGGGAACCGATCCGGTTGCAGTTCCCATTTCAATGCAGGGATTGAAAGCCAGCCTCTTGTGGTTGGATAATCGCCAGAACCGCACCGGCACTGTGGCGGCAATTGTAGCGCCCGGAGATGCGCCTGCCATAGACGCACCGCATGCGCTGCCGCTCATGAGTTCAGATCAGCTCCCACCGGACGTCGCTGCGGTATGGTCCGCAAATCGGCTGTGCTCGGAAATCGACCCGGCCATTTTTGCCAGTTTGAACGCTGTGCGCGTACCGCTGGCCGACAACGCCTCGCTTTACATCATCCCTTGCGGTGCTCCCACAGCCTACAACAGCCCTTATGTCGCAGTCCTTTCCGGAAAGGATGGCGGAGCACGCCAGGTCCACGTCTCACGGATGTCGGAAAAGGGACCCGTCGCGACCGATCTTATCTACAATGCCAGGTGGATACCTGCAGATCAACAACTTGTCAGCTATTTCAAGGCCTCTGGCGTCGGTGAATGCGGCGTGTGGAATCGCTGGAGTTGGAACGGGACCGGCCTCGTTCTATTGGAAGAAGCGACAAGGAAAACGTGCGACGGAACCGCACCTGACTTGTCCAATTGGTCAAGCACATGGCCAGTCAAGAACGTTCCGAATTAGCGGCGGACCCAAGGAAATTCTTGCGATTTTGCCCAACCCGCCCTTATGATGAAGTTGCAGCGGCTGGAAAGGGGTGTGGCAGGTGTGTTTCAACCCTCTCCTAGAATGTTGAGGAGGTGCACTTTGTGCACCTTTGGTGAAGCAACTCGACTTGTGAAGGCGGGTGAGATTGGTCGGTATGTGCTGAATTAAGCACAGAGATTAGGGTGAATACGTAATGCACGATGGCGATTCGGACCGGAGGTCGCGTGGTCGGCGCGGCGGCAAGCGCGAGTTTGGCGGTCCGCAAGACTTCGGCAGTGATTTTGGCGGAAGCGATTTCGGTGGCAACCAGGGCGGTGGCCGTGATGGTGGTTACCGGGGTGGACGCGACAATGATTTTGGTGGCGGCCACGGCCGCGGCGATAGAGACGGCGGCGGCGGTCGTGGTGGTTATGGCGGCGGATACGGCGGCGGCAACCGTGACGGCGGCGGCGGTTACGGCGGTGGCGGCAATCGTGAAGGCGGTGGCGGTTACGGCGGCGGTGGCGGTTACCGAGGCGGCGGCGGCAATCGCGACGGTGGCGGTGGCTACGGCGGCGGCAATCGTGAAGGCGGTGGCGGCGGTTACCGTGGTGGCGGCGGTTACGGCGGTGGCAATCGTGAAGG
>CXTY01000035.1 GCA_001404055.1 Roseibium album
ATCGTTGAAACCGACACAAAGACAGGGCCGGGTCTGCATACCAGAGAGCCAAAGCCCACCGTCCCGCCTGACCATTTGCACCTCCTGGCGCCGCCAAAGCCCACACTAGAGATCCGCAACCGCAGCTTTCTCCATAGAGGACCCGCCAAGCCCCCGCGACTTCCTCCTTCCGAGGTTTGTCAACGCGGGCCGATCTGTGCAAAACGGCGACTAAGTCCCAGCGACCCGCATCGAAAAACCTTCAGGGAATTGCTGCGGAATGAACGAAAGTCTTCTCCCGGTAGATTTCCTATTTATCGCAAGCATGAAAAGACTTTCGGGCAGTTGCCTTGAACCTTCCGACACAGCTTGCCTCAATTTAGATTCGCAATTGGGGAGCGAAAGATCTATCCACCTCGCAGGTTAGTCACGCACCTTTTTCCCGCCGCTTCGAAAGTTCTCGATAAAGCGCTTCTGGGGAGACACCAATTTCCGCAGCAATGTCCTTAACCTGCTGATTATCTAGATTTTTCGAATGGATAGACAGCCAGAAGTCGAGACGGTCCGAGACCTTTTTCAAGCTTCGAACTTCCGTATCCAGGCGCGCTTGTTGAACGGAACGCGCGAGACTGGCCGTCCAGCATTCTGACCAAGTCCGGTTCGTTGCCAACAGGTCTTTGAACGTCACTGTTCCCAGTTGCGCAACCTTGCTCTCGGTCCGGGCGACTGCGTCGCAATGATAGGTATTGGAATTAACAGATGCCTCTGCCAGGACGTCGCCATTACTCGCCCTTTGCAGTGTGATTACATTTCCAGATGGTGTTACCAGAACCAGGTCGATCTGCCCCTCCAGAACCAGGAAGACATTCGAGACGGCATCGTCGGTATGAAACAGGTGCCGACCTCTCTCAAAAGACCTCGGCGCGGCGTCGGAGAACAACTGGGAAAGCCAATCAAACATGATTGTTATCATATGAGACCTTGTGCAATCCGGATAGACCCAAAAGACCGCAACATGGAGAAGACAATATGAAATACGCAGCAACGCTGACCGTCATTCTCACGCTGGTGTCCGGCCCAAGTCTGGCACAAGCGGCGTCCCACACGCATTCGGACATGCCTCAGCATCAGTCTTCGAGCGTGGTAACACCTGCTGAGCCAGGTCAGAGTGCGTTTGCCTCTGTACAGGAGATTGTTGAACTCTTGCTCGAAGATCCGAATACAGATTGGGCACGCGTAGACCTGGAAGCGCTGCGCTCTCATCTTGCAGACATGGACAATGTCACGCTGCGATCAAACGTGGAAATGGATCGTCTCGCAAGTGGAGCCCGTTTTACAGTGACATCTCAGCAAGAGTACGTGTCTCAGTCGATCAAGAACATGGTTCTTGCACACGGTCTGGAAATGTCGGGGACATACGGATGGATGCTAAGTGCCGAAGAGGCACCACAGGGAGCTGTTTTGTCAGTAACAGGCATGCCTGAGGATACGAACAAGATCCAGGGGCTTGGTTTTATTGGTATCATGACACTCGGAATGCATCATCAATCACATCACATTGCGATTGCGCGCGGTGAGAACCCTCATTAGTCGACAGGCATTCTGTTAACAATGAACTGACTTGGAACATGCTCATTGTAATCGACCGGATTGATGCTGATAAAAACTGGTAACGCAGAGATCTGGATAGGCCGGGACCTGTTTCAGTGAAATGGGGTCTGGCTAAAGCCTCATTCCCGGACTTGAAATGCACTCTTTTATGTAAGTTATGGCCTCGGTTGAGCCTGCTAGTTCAAACACGGCCGAGGTCTCCAATGCGCTCACGCTGATTAACCGCCCATTACCCAAGAAATTCAAGCTATGTTCGCTGTCGTCAATGACTGTTACCAGCTCTGTTTTCGAATGAAACAACCCGCTCCCGAAAAACAAAACCGAATGATCGATAAGTATCAGCACTTTAGATGAAGTCGGCGCGTTTGTAGGCCAACGCTTTTCGAAGACACCCAGTGTCAATTTTTCTTCTGTATCTAAGCGCAAGATCAATAGTTCATCGAGATCGTTGTGCGTGGATATCATGCAACTTTCGATTTCTCCCGCCAACGACAATTTCGGATTACCCACCCAGTGTCCGTGTTCGAATGCAAACTCGGCATCTGAGCCGGCAACAGCAGCTCCAGCGAGAATTGCGCCCAAGGCGAGCGTAAGAAAAGAATAGGGAATTTGCCAAAGCGGCCTGCAACCGATTTGTCTTGCTAAAAATCCGTCAGTTGCGCCTGGACTATCAAACATCTATCAGAAACCTGTTTGCGTTAAACAGCTCGCATAGATTTTGTCGTGCCTTTGTCGAGCATCGCAAACTAGAGTTTACCCTGTTCAACACTCACAACACGCTAGCAGTGCGGCTCTTTTGTACTCGCGCGCACCGGGTCGTGCTGCGCTCTCAATCACGCTTCCCCCCTGTAACTAGGTCGCAAGAAAGTTATTCCAATAGCTGGAAAGTCAGCAAGTAGAACTACTTACAAAGAAAATTGAGTGCAGGCATTGACCTTCCAGTAGCTGGAAGCCCCATGTGAAAAGCAACAGTCAAAGCCACATTGGAACGACACATGTCCTCGAAACAGAGTATTTCACTTTCCATTCAAGGGATGTCCTGCGCCTCCTGCGTTGGCCGGGTTGAACGCGGCCTTTCCGGATTGGATGGCGTGGAAGACGTCACCGTCAATATGGCATCAGAAAGCGCCCACCTGACCATCGAGCAACCGGCACAAGCGGTTGCTGCTATCGCCAAGCTCGATGAGTTGGGTTATCCAGCGCGCACGGAAACGATCACGCTCAACATGCAATCGATGTCCTGTGCGTCTTGTGTCGGCCGCGTTGACCGAGCGCTGGAAGATGTTCCTGGTGTTGTCGATGTCAGTGTCAATCTCGCCGCCGAGACCGCGATGATCACCTACGCTGAAGGTTTGGCGACGCCACGGGATCTGGTGAATGCAGCAACCGCTGCAGGGTACCCGGCAACTGTTGCACGATCAGGCGCCTCTCAGGACCGTAGCGAGCGCAAAGCCGAAGAGGCACGCGAACTGTTCAAAAAGATGGTTGCTGCCGCCCTGCTGGCATTGCCTGTGTTTCTTATCGAAATGGGCAGCCACATCGTGCCTGCAATGCATCACTGGATCAACGCAACGATTGGGCAGCAGACCAGTTGGATGCTGCAATTTGTGTTGACCACTATTGTCCTGGCCGGTCCTGGACGGAGCTTTTATACGAAAGGCTTTCCAGCGCTCTTGAAAGGGGCGCCGGACATGAACAGCCTCGTCGCGGTCGGAACGGGCGCTGCGTACCTATACTCGGTTGTGGCAACATTTCTGCCCACACTCATGCCAGACGCTGTGAGGGCGGTATATTTTGAAGCGGCAGCCGTCATCGTGGTTTTGATCCTGCTGGGACGCTATCTGGAAGCGCGGGCGAAGGGACGAACAGGTGCAGCAATTGAAAAGCTGCTGGGTCTTCAGGCAAAGACGGCCAGAATTCTGCGCGACAATGAACAGGTCGAAGTGCCAATCGAGACACTCGCAATCGGCGACATCATTGTCGTGCGACCTGGTGAGCGGATCGCAGTGGACGGCGATGTCGTTGAAGGCTCGTCGCATGTCGATGAAAGCATGATAACCGGTGAGCCGATTCCCGTTGAGAAAGTGACTGGAATGCCCGTGACCGGAGGCACGATCAATGGATCCGGAGGCCTTCAATTCAAGGCAACCCGTGTTGGTGCCGATACAACACTCTCGCAGATCATCCGGATGGTTGAAGAAGCACAGGGCGCGAAACTTCCGATCCAGGGTCTTGTTGACAGAATTACCCTTTGGTTTGTGCCTGCTGTGATGCTGGTGGCTGTGCTGACTGTTGTTGCCTGGTTGCTGTTTGGCCCGGAACCGGCATTAACGCTGGCGCTTGTTGCAGGCGTTTCCGTTCTGATCATCGCATGTCCATGTGCTATGGGGTTGGCCACACCCACCTCAATCATGGTTGGCACAGGCCGTGCCGCTGAAATGGGCGTACTTTTCCGAAAGGGAGACGCACTTCAACAGCTGGCAGAAGTAGATGTCGTGGCACTGGACAAGACCGGGACTGTCACCCAGGGACGTCCTGAGTTGACCGACCTGGTCCTCGCAGAGGGATTTGACCGTGAAACTGTCCTTAGCGTGGTTGCGGCTGTTGAAAGTCGTTCGGAGCACCCGGTGGCTGAAGCGATCGTGCGCGCAGCCGCTGCTGAAGATTCAGAGCGCATGGAAGCAGAAAACTTCACGTCGATCACCGGACACGGTGTCCGCGCGGATGTTGCAGGTCAGCAGGTGCTTGTTGGTGCAGATCGCCTGATGCTCAAAGAAGGCATCGAGGTCGGCAAAATGAGTGATCACGAGACCGACCTCGCCCGGCGTGGCAGAACGGCACTTTTTGCTGCCATCAATGGGCAGGTCGCAGCCGTTATCGGTGTCGCCGATCCTGTTAAGCCGTCAAGCAAGGATGCCATTGCCGCTCTACATGCTCAGGGCTTGAGGGTAGCAATGATCACAGGTGACAAGCGCGAAACTGCCGAAGCCATCGCGGCTGAAACGGGCATCGACACTATCGTCGCTGGCGTGCTTCCCGATGGCAAAATCGCCGCCCTGAATGACTTGAAAAGCGCGAATAAAAAAATCGCATTTGTGGGTGACGGCATCAATGATGCACCGGCATTGGCTCATGCGGATGTCGGCATTGCCATCGGTACCGGGACGGACGTTGCAATTGAATCAGCAGACGTTGTTTTGATGTCCGGAGACCTTCGAGGCGTGGTCAACGCCTACGAAGTTTCGAGGCGAACGATGCGCAACATCAAGGAAAACATGTTCTGGGCCTTCGCCTATAACACGGCGCTTATTCCGGTAGCGGCCGGTGTCCTTTATCCAGCCCTTGGTGTTTTGTTGTCACCAGTGCTTGCTGCCGGTGCAATGGCGCTCTCGTCTGTGTTTGTTCTCACCAACGCGTTGCGGCTGCGGGCTGTCAAACCGTCAATGGACGAAACCGAGGCTCCTCAATTGCGTGAGAAAGCTCAAGTTCCTGCCGCAGCAGAATAATGGAGAGTACGATGAATATCGGTGATGTCTCCCGCAGATCCGGCCTTCCGGCCAAGACGATCCGCTATTACGAGGATATTGGCCTGGTGCAACCTCCCAGAAGCGGGAACGGTTACCGGACCTTTCGTGAGATCGAGTTGCACAAACTGGCCTTTTTGGGACGTGCACGGGCGCTGGGGTTCACGATTGAGGATTGCCGCACCTTGTTGGCTCTTTATGAGGATGACGGCCGGGAGAGTGCTCAGGTGAAAAACGTTGCTGAAGGCCATTTGCGGAAAATCGACCAAAAGATTGCGCAACTTCAATCCATGCGCGGAACACTCGCTCACCTCATAGAAGAGTGTGCAGGAGACCACCTGCCCGACTGTCCCATTCTTGAAGACCTGGCGGGAGAGTAAAACTGATGCGCCGTCCTGTATTTCTCGTGATTGCTGCTTTCGCCGTCATTTTACTCGCAATATATGCCTTGGGCGTCGGAGACAAAAAAGACCAGACTGGAAACGGACAAATTATGGTGGAAGTCTCCGTACCCGCGCTGGACGTGCAAACGAAATTGGGTGAACGTCTCTTTAATGAAAATTGCGCAAGCTGCCATGGAGAGAACGCGGCAGGTCAGCAAGGTGTTGCCCCGCCATTGGTACACAAAATTTACGAACCGAACCATCATGCGGATGGCTCGTTCCAGCTTGCAGTGACAAGAGGTGTCAGGGCGCACCACTGGCCATTTGGCAACATGCCGCCCGTTGAGGGCTTGACCAGCGAGGACGTTGCGAAGATTGTTGCATATGTTCGCTTCCTCCAAAGAGCGAACGGGATCAACTAGGAAACCAATGAGACGCGGCCTATCAGTTTTCTTTTCCAGATTGGTGATGTCAGTTGCACTGCTGACGTTCCTGATCGCTGGCGGGTTGTTCAATCACACCTTCGGTGGCCATGACAATCATGTCCATCAGGATAAGAGCATTGCCGATCATCAACACGCTGACCCTGTTGACGGAAACCAACTCGTTTCAGAACTTGCTACGGTTCATTGTGGCGCCAACCTGCTCGCAATGACTTGTGAAATCGCAACAGATCTACAATTGAAAAACAGCGCTCCTGACGCTCTTGAACCGCTTAGAATCCTGCCAAATATCACGCCAGTCGATCCGCCGCCTCCACGCTCTTCTTCCATGTCCTAGTCACTTTTTTCGGCGGCTCGACCGCCAGACGTTCTGGATACAGGAAGAAAATCCAATGAAACTATCAATCATGTTTATTTCCGGTGCCTTAGTTATTTCCAGCATCGGGGGAGCAATCGCTCATGGAGGGGCCACAGGCATCGTTAAAGAACGAATGGATGCCATGGGTGCAATGGGCAAGGTCATGAAAACGCTTGCGTCAATGATGCGTGGTGAAACTGACTACGATGCCGAGACGGTCCGCCAAGGGGCTAATGCCATTGCGGCTCATTCTGGCGAAGCACTGACCAAACTATTTCCGGAAGGTAGTATTCAAGGGCCTTCTGAAGCCAAACCTGACATTTGGGTAAATTGGCAGGAATTTTCCGACATGTCAGATCAGTTGAAACTGTTTGCAACCGCCATGAGCACTGCCGCTGAAAATGGTCTTGATCATAAGGGCCCAGGTGCCAATATGATGGGCCAAGGTGGCATGATGGGTCAAGGTGGCATGATGGGTCAAGGCAGCATGATGGGTAGCGGAGGCATGATGGGTGCTTCCCCCATGATGGGCGAAGCGTCTCATATGGAAGATCCCGCGATCCTCGCCCAAATGCCGGTTCAAGGACTATTCAATATGACAGCCCAAACCTGCTCTGCCTGCCACACCAAATTCCGCATAGAGAAAAAGTAGCCCATGCGAAAGTGGCTTATAGCTGCTTTGGCCGTTCTTGCGATAGCAGGAACGGGCATGGCTGGGCTATCCTATTGGCCCATCGGGAAAGAAGAGAAACTTTCTGCTGTTCAAGGAGATGCACAACGCGGCGCCTATCTGGCGCGGATGTCAGGGTGCATTGCATGTCACACTGCGTCGGAAGGCGGTGGAAAACCGCTTGCCGGAGGCCTGAAACTGCCGACCGGCTTTGGAACATTTTATTCGCCTAATCTGACAACCGATCCCGAGCACGGAATGGGTAACTGGTCGATATCAGACTTTGCCAAAGCAGTGCGGCAAGGGATTTCACCTGAGGGCGAACCTTATTATCCCTCTTTCCCCTATCCGTTCTATACGAAGTTTTCGGATCAGGACGTTGCTGACCTCTGGGCTGCATTTCAGACGGTTCCACCGGTCGCCGAACCCTCAAAACCTCATGAGATGATGCCGCCATTTAATGTCCGAAGCGGACTAAAAGTCTGGCGAGGGCTTTTTCTCAACTTCAAACCATATGAGGCGGATCCGGAAAAAGGTGAATTGTGGAACCGTGGCAAATTCATTGTAGAAGGCCCAGCCCATTGCGCCGCGTGTCATACCCCAAGAAACGCTTTAGGAGCGAGACAGGCAGAATTGTCATTGCATGGTGCCGACGAGCTGCCTGATGGAGGTAAGTCACCTCCAATAACGAGCCGCGCGTTGAAGCTGAATGGTTGGACCGTAAGTACGTTGAAGTATGCTTTACAGACCGGGGTTATGCCGGACGGCGATGTCTTCGGTGGCTCAATGGGCGAAGTTGTTCGGGACGGAACCGCGTTTCTTTCGGATGACGACCGCGAAGCCATCGCAACTTATCTTTTGAATAAAGACGAGTAACTTTATGATTAGCAGACGCAAATTGCTGAAATCGACTGGAATAGGTGCGGCGGTCCTCGCCGCACCAGCGTTTTTTGAACAGGCCTGGGCCAATGATGGGTTTCTTGAAATAACAGCAGGGCCCTCGAAGAAGAAGCTCTATCGTGAGGATGCGGCAGCTTCTGATCTGTGGCTTTACAACGGAACTACGCCAGGTCCGGAAATCAGGGTAATCGCCGGAGAGCGTGTCAAAATCCGGCTCATCAACAATCTGGAAGAGCCGACTTCAATTCACTGGCATGGTATCCGGATTGCCAACGATATGGATGGTGTCTCGGGTTTGACTCAGGATCCAGTGCAACCCGGAGAGACTTTCGAGTACGACTTCGTGGTCCCGGACGCAGGAACCTATTGGTACCATGCCCACAACAAGAGCTGGAACCAGGTCGCGCGCGGTCTCTATGGTCCCTTGATCGTGGATGAGCGATCTCCCGTCTTTGATCGCGATCATGACCTGACGGTTGTTGTCGACGATTGGCGACTTCGCAACGATGGCCAACTCGATCTAGCAAGTCTCGGACACTTGATGGATTGGAGCCATGGTGGGCGATTTGGAAACTGGCTAACGGTCAATGGTATCAGCCGACCGGAATTTACCCTGAACAAGGGAGAAGCGTATCGGCTCCGCCTGATCAATGCCGCAAATGCCAGAATCTTTGAAATCGATCCCCAGCAATTCGGAGCGAAGGTACTGGCATATGACGGTCAGCCATTGTCTGCACCTGAAATTCCAGCATACGCGCCGCTGCTGCTCGCACCAGCGCAACGAATGGATCTGTTGGTAACACCGGAGCGAGACTTCGCCCTGGAAGAGATGTCCGGCGACGATCCATATCCATTCGCCTACTTCAAGGTGAAAGAAGGGTCGGACCCCAAAACGGGCATTGGGAAACTTGCTCCCAATCCCATTCCGCAGCCGGATTTGAGCAAGGCGAAGTCATACAAGATTGACATGACCGGAGGTGCCATGGGCCGCATGGTGGAAACTGTCTATAAAGGCAAAGTCTTGTCCGGTGAGGATTTTCCGAGAACGGGTCAGCTCTGGGCCTTTAACGGTGTCGCCAACCTCGCCGAAGACCCGTTCTTTTCAATTGAGCGCCGTGAGAACGTCATTTTGGAAGTTGTCAATAACACGGCATTCCTGCACGCCATGCATGTCCATGGACATCATTTCCGCATCATTGAACGGGAAGGTGCGACAATCGACGATGGCCAGCCCTGGAGAGATACGTTCGTAATTGGGCCAGATCAAAGCGTCAAAATTGCTTTTGTGGCAGATAATCCAGGCAAGTGGCTATTTCATTGCCACATGCTGGAACACGCCGCAGCTGGAATGAACACCTGGTTCGAAGTCGTCTAGATCACCTGTCTGTGTCCGGCGAAGAGTGGAACTGGTGGCAAATGTAGGGTATTGACGCTTCATGCGTAGCTTGTTTGTCGCATTGCTGATTGTCATATTCTCGGGGGTCCATACGGCCGCCGCATTTGGCGTTGCTCATATGGCAGCGAGCGACGTGGAACATTCGACGGTGATGGATCACGATCAGGTGGATTCTGCTGACAAAGCGATGTCTCATCAGATGAAATGCTGCGAAAAAGCGAGCGACGCCAGTTCCAGCTCAAAAAATCCGGGTTGCAGTGCAGACTGCGTTTCATTCGTCGTGAGTGGCATGGAAGTCTCGATTTCATCGTCCCTGACCGTGGAACGGCTCGGCACCCCCTTGCTCTTTGCTTTGCAAGTAAAACCGCAGGACCATCCTCCCAAACGCCTCTGACCTTTCGAGCGGGAGCGTGATTATTCGCGCTCCGGATATGTCAATGGTTTGGAAGGGTGAGCGGTGATTTTCCGATATCTGCTGAATTTGTGGCTCGGCACCGTTCGCCTTGAGAAATAGGCAAATGCCGCATGAGCATTCAAGACAATACACAACTTCGAACGTCCGAACCTTGCGTGAAGGTCGCGGGTTCTGAGGAAAGTTCCACCAGAAAACATCTGAACGGGCACAATCTTTTCATGATGGCCTGTTGTGTCGCCATGGTCGCGGGCACTGCGATCGTTATTGCGGCAGCTCCAGCCAGTCAGTCGCTGGGAGAGACACTCCTCCTTGCCGCGCCGGTTCTCGGCTGTCTTGGCGTGCATCTCGTCATGCACCGTTTCATGGGCAAGTCGTGTCACGGCAGCACAAAACAGGATCAGAAAAATGACTAATCAAATATTCGCTTCGCTTGCCCTGGCTGGATTGATTTCGGTCTCAAGCGCAGCAATCGCTGACGAAGACAAAACCGTCACAGTCTTCAAAACACCTTGGTGTGGTTGCTGCAAGGTGTGGACCGATGCCGTTGAAAATGCCGGTTATCATGTGTTGGTGAAAGATATGGAAGATCTGTCGGACATCAAAAAGCAGGCAGGTATTCCCGAAGACATGGAAGCGTGCCACACGGCTGTAATAGGTGGTGATCGCAAATACATCGTTGAAGGTCACGTGCCGCTCGAAGCAATCGACAAGATGATGTCGGAACGTCCCGACATCCGCGGAATAGTGGCCCCTGGAATGCCTCAGGGGTCTTTGGGCATGGGCAACGACCCAGACGCGAAATATACGGTCTTTTCGCTTAGCCTTAAGTCCTCTGATGAACCTCAACCCTACATGAAAACTGGCCAGTAGTTCTCCATGATTAACCTGACAAGGAGAACCTTTCTTGCTGGGTCGGCGAGCCTTTCCGGGCTCGCCCTCAGCGGCTGCGTCTCCAGCACTTCACCTCCAGAAACTTTTCCACCTTCATCCGACCCGGCCTATTTGACTATGTACCGGGCAATGCCGGAAGAACGTTTTCCGTTGCCGGCGATAAACCTCAAAAAGGTGCCGGATCGTTTCTACCGTCAGCAGGTCGACTACCCGACCAGTGAACGAGTGGGGACTTTGGTGGTCGATACTCGGAATTTCTACCTTTATCTTGTACAGGAGAACGGCAAGGCCATGCGCTACGGCGTTGGTCTGGGCCGTGCCGGTTTCGAATGGTCCGGCAGGGCGAAGATCGCCCGGAAGTCGGAATGGCCCAAATGGACCCCTCCGGACGAGATGATCGAGCGGGAGCCTGAACTGGAAAAATGGAGTTGGCGTAACGGGGGCATGCCACCGGGTCTCGAAAACCCACTCGGGGCCAGAGCTCTCTACATTTTTCAGGGGAACAAGGACACGCTCTACCGACTTCATGGGACGGCAGAGTACTGGACCATTGGCAATGCCGTTTCCAGCGGATGCGTCAGGCTGATGAACCAGGACATCATTGACCTCCATGGACGGGTTCCGGTTGGAACACCGATCATGGTGTTGTGATGGCCAGATCAGTCAGGACATGGTCCTTTTTGAGTAGTGCTGCAATCCTGATCGCGGCCGCTGGTGTTTATATATTCAACAGCGGGCAGAGTACGAGTGCGGAACTGCACCCGAATGACAAGGCATTGATCGGTCAAGGTGCAAAAGTCTACGCCGCTTCCTGCGCGTCTTGTCACGGTGCCAACCTGGAAGGTGAAGAAGACTGGCGCTCGGGTAATCTCGACGGCACGCTCAAGGCGCCCCCTCACGACGAGACTGGCCATACCTGGCACCATGCTGATGATTTGCTTTTCCGGATCACAAAATTCGGAACCGCAGATGCCTTGGGTCTCGAAGATTTCAAATCAAACATGCCCGCTTTCCAAGACACTCTGACCGACCAGGAAATCATCGCTGTGCTTTCCTGGGTAAAGGCCCAATGGCCGGACAAGATCAGAGACCGTCACGACATGATGAATGAACGCGCGAAGGACATAAACCAATGAAACGCCTGATTTTGAAATTCCTTATTCCGCTGCTCATTGCCGCATCGTTCGCGGTTCCTGCTTTCGCTGACACAGCGGCACTTTCAGAAGAAAGGGTCAAGGAACTGGCGCTTGAAGCCATTCTTGAAAATCCGGAAATCATCGAACTGGCAATCCAGCGTTTGCAGCAAGTCCAGCAGGAACGTCAACAGGCGGCCGTCATGGCAACGCTCGAGGCGCGGCGTTCTGACCTGGAACAAGACCCCAACGCTCCGGTACTCGGCAATCCCGATGGTGACATCACGATGGTCGAGTTCTTCGACTATAATTGTCCTTACTGCAAGCGAGCGAAACCCATTGTTGAAGCACTGCTCAAAGCCGATCCCAACATTCGTGTCGTGTTCCGGGAATGGCCTGTTCTGGGGGAAGGATCTGTCTATGCGGCTCGCGCTGCCTTGGCCGCACGCCAACAGGACAAATATGAGGAATTCCATTGGGCGCTCATGGGCTTCAGAGGACGGGCAGAAGAAGCTTCAGTTCTTGAAATTGCAAAAGATGTGGGTCTCGACATTGATAAACTTCAGGCAGATATGCAGGCTGATGAGGTTAACGGCCACATTCGACTGTCAATGCAACTGGCTGAAGGTTTGAATATCAATGGCACCCCGTCTTTTGTAATCGGCGACACAGTTCTGCCAGGACTGCCAACCCTGGAGCAGCTCTCTGCTGCTGTTGATGAGGCCCGGGCAGCCGGCGGTTAGGCTCGCAACCGAAGGACGTTGTCATACGGACAAGCGCCGCCGATTTTCCCTTGAAAGCGGCGGCGTGGAAAGTGCGCGGTGAATGATATTTATTGACGGATTTGGGTGCTTTGGGTGCTCTAGCTGTCACCCGCATCATTAGCTCCGGATAGCCGGGAAATCTTCAGATATCTGAAGATGTCGGGCAACCTGGGCATAAAGTAAATTTTGCCAAGCACTTCGGATTTTGGTTCCGGATCTGGAAGCTTTCCGTATTTCAGGGCATGTCCAATAACCTGAGCCAAAGAATTGTCGGCCGCCTCAAAAAGCCGCGTTCGGTTTTGGATGGCAAACCTTGAGGTCGGCAGTTCGCCGCGCGCCAGGATCTCGCCCCCGTCCAGTTTTTCAGTCAGTCGCTGAACGACATATCCAACAGTTTTGGCTCCTTCGAGTATTTCCCAGAAACCCGGGGGACCACCCCTGAAGGCGCGATTGTTTCCGTGGTGTATCGAGATCAGCCCTAGTCTGGCGCAAGAAAGGATATCTCCCTTGTAAATGCCGCGACCACCGAGCCGAATGATGAGGTCTATCTTTGCGTTTTGGATTTTGTCGATTTCAGACTTTGCAAAAACCTTGAAATGTCCCTTGAACTCGCATTCAAGTGAAACAGCCCCTTCCGGGGGAGCATAAACGTCCATTTTTCCAAAGCGTCGGGCTTCGATTTTTTCAAGCACGCGCCAAGCAGCTTTGCCGGGTACAGCACGCCAATTCCGTCTCAGATGGTTTTGCGGGCATTCAACGAAGTAAGTTAGCTCGGCATTCGAATTGCGCAGGACCGAATGGGTCGCCACCCAATCAAAAATCCTGGAACTCTTTTCCGCAAGTATTCCAATCTGTAGGGCGGTCATCACTTCAACCTGTGAAAGATCTTTTGTTTCGAGAACCACGCAGAGAAATTTTGATATCTTAATGTTCCATAACTGTATTTACGGAAGCCTTAATTCCAAATTGCGGGATCCCTTCGCGACCCTAAGCCGCCTGCAAGGTGGAGCAGCGTCTGGACGAATTTTAAGACAGGGTTCCCATTTTCTCTTTGCTGTATGAACACCTTGCATTATTGTTGAGACGATTGGTGCCTCAAGCAGTGCAAAGCACTCGGGCCTAACAGGGAATTTGGAAGGGCAGACCCAAGTCGGGTGCCTGATGCCAAAGCCGCCCCCGCGACTGTATGCGGTTAGCGACTATCCGACAAACCACTCACTGGAAAGTGGGGAAGGTGGGTAGCCGCAACGATCCGCGAGCCAGGAGACCTGCCAAGCGTACACCAACCCACCGTCGGGTGTGACGGTTAGGAGATTATTGTAATGACTGCACTCACTGGAAGTTCTGCGGCGACGTTGTCCGCAAAGGTTGGCCCTATTTTGCTGGCTGCCCTTCTTGGGATCGGGATAGTTGCGATTGCCGGTCACGGGCAAGCTCACGTTCTGCACGATGCCGCGCATGACGTACGTCATGCGACGGGTTTCCCCTGCCACTGACATGTACATGAAATTGATTTCCAGCGCGTTGTTCGCTGGAGGAGCGGCAGGCCTGCTTGCAGGTCTGCTTCAGCTTTTGTTTGTCCAACCGGTTCTGCTTCACGCTGAACTGTATGAGGTCGGCACCCTTGTTCACTTCGGTGCCGGGGCGTCGGCTCCTGCGAACCCAGCAGTTCCAGTCCTTGAATTGACCCGGGACGGATTGAGCCTTCTGTTCAACATCCTGATTTATTGCGGGTATGGGTTTTTGCTCGTTGCTGCAATGGCACTTGCTGAAGGACGCAGCACCGTGCCTAACGGCCGGACAGGGATTGTTTGGGGCATAGCTGGGTTCGTTGTCGTCCAGATGCTTCCGGCTTTCTCCCTTGCACCGGAAGTTCCTGGTGTCGCAGCGGGGGATGTTTACGACCGACAGGTTTGGTGGGGACTGACGGTTGCCAGCGCTGCTGTCGCGCTCTGGTTGATTGCATTCAGCAAAGGCTGGACTTCTTGGGCTGCTGCCGCAGTTTTGCTGTTCGCGCCACATCTTTATGGAGCTCCGGAACCGGATTACTTTGCTGGCACTGCTCCACCGGAGGTCGCAGCACTCTTTGCGGCGCGTTCGTTGGGAAGTGGGTTTTTCGCCTGGTCGGTTCTTGGCTGCGTAATAGGCTTTTTATGGGCCAGGGCTGAAAAGGCGAGCCAGGAGCAGGCCCCTGTCTGATGTGAACACATGAATGGATGCGGTGCTGCCACCGCATCCTTTATCAGCCCGGTATGCGGCCGATAAGACAGAGCCTCAGCCTGCCGCAGCCACGCGCATCTTCGATCCAACCACCTTTAGCATCTAGGTAAACCCGGCAAGTTGATATTATGTCGGGAATATCATTTGGAAGTTCGAGTGAACCAAAGAGCAAAGCAGCGCTTTCCTTGCCCCTGATAGCAAGGGTCTGAGACCGCTCGCAGGCCCCTAGACAATCCACTGACGCCACAGATATTTGCGCCGCCAGTCCGGCTTGCCCCAATGCGTCTTCGATGGCGCTTCGATGCTCAGAATGGATAGTCCCATGTGTATCCTTTGAATTACAGGTTTTGCAAAGGAATAGTTGGACTTCTGACATCAAGTTACGCTCCGGATCATGTACTCTTCTCTCCTGTCAGTGTTCAAAACCCTTGAGACGCCAAAGTTGAGTGTGAATGTCTCCGAGCGTTTTGAACATTGAGATGTACAGCTTTTCTCTGGTGTGAGTACAGCATGTTGCATAAAGCGATCCAAGCGCGGCCCCGACGCGGGATACGTCGTCGATGTACGCGTCAATTTTCTCGGGATCGTCTGAATTAGGTTCCTTTGATACTGCGCTCAATTTTTCAATCTCTTCGCCAAGATTGACCATCTTTGCGCTACGCTCTGCCAGGCAACACGTGTCCCTCAACTTCTCAAGCGTTTCTTTGCAGTCCCGGACAAGTGTTGAAATACTTTTTGTTTCATCTATTTGATCAAGCAATTTGGAGCCCTCTTGTTTTGATGTTCCCTAAACGTTTTGCCGGGTTCCCGGGCTGGAAGGTCAAGCACATTTATGAGGGCTATGGTTGTTTGCTTGTCTGAGCTTCTGCGCTCATAGGCGTTCGAAGCCTGATTGCATGAACAACCTTTCTTTATCGCCACCCTACCGCATCGATCATGTCAGGTTTCGGAAAGTCGTTATAACAAAAGGAATTTCTGAACTGAGGGAACGGCGCGGATATTGAATCATAAATTCCTCGCGGGCAGCTTTGGGCCAGAATCGCCTGCGCATCCAGGGTCGACGAATGTCTGCTCCGCTCTCCGAACGCACGCATGCTGCCAGTCAGTTCCCGGCCTCATCCAAGACCTTCGTCCAGCCCTCTGTGCGATTAATTGCATTTCACTCAAAAAGGAAGGGTGTCCGTCCCTGGATATGTGGGACGACTACTCTGAGGCAAAGGAGAACAGGTTTTTCTATACCCACACTGCGGACACTCCCTGGACTGTTGTGCGGTCAGACGACAAGAAAAGAGCGCGGATAAACCGCATGCGGTATTTTATCCGGTCGTTGCCATATCCGGCGGCGGACACGGAGATCAACCTCGAGCCAGACCCCAAAATTGCCGGGCCCGCAGACTCCTTTTACCAGACACTCGAAGATTTTGATGCAAGCCGTCAACTGAAGGTCGGATAGCAGAAAGATGGTAGCGATCCAAAACTTGCTGAGTATTGGCGTTCATGGTCCAATTGCACTCACGAACGGGTTGGTGTCCTGCTTGTAAATACCGAGAAACACTTCATAAGCAATGTTTGATGGAAACGGGACACGGGGTTAGTCGCGCGGGTCTCTATATCTTCTCTCAGGTGCAAGCCTTTTTGTTCCAACGTCAAACTCTTCGAAGCTGCAAAGCGGAGCACAGAACAGATGAAAGGTCAGTTGAGTTGCCCCCGGGAGCGGTTCGTTCTCAGGCTCCCTTCCTCAGCTGATCACGCCAGCCCTGCCTTCTCCAGCCCTGAAACGTAAGTGTCGATCTGCGACTGGTCCTTGAGATAAAACAGGCGCTCTCGCACAAATGTACTGTCTATTCCAGGGCGGAGTTTCTTCAAATGAGTGATGGCTTCACCGGCTTTTTCTAGCTCCCCCAAATGTCCCAATGCTGAAGCCCGAATGGCCGATGGCCAATAGTGTGAATTCGGCACGGATTCTGCCATGGATGCCCATTTTTCAGCCGCTTCAAAGTCTCCCTTGAATAAAAAGGCTGTGGCACCGTAACTCAGGAACGCCCATCGGTAGGGGTCTGATGGACTGATCCGAACCGCCTCCTCAAAACATCCAATGGCGTCATCGAGTTGGCCTGAATAGGCCATGGAGTCACCGAGGCCACAATGCGCTTGCGCCATTCCCGGGTTAAGTTCAATTGCGATCCTGAGGTTCTGGATCGACCGGTCGTATTCTCCACGAGCGAGGTGCACGCGCCCCAATGCAAAACGGGCGACCGCATCCTCCGGTTCCAATCGGGCTGCATTTATTGCCAATTCCAGCGAGCGGTCCATCAATTCGGGGACATCTTCAGCCTCGAAATAGATGGCCGATATCACCAATGCATAGGAGAGACGCGCATAAGCGAGACCGAAATTGGGATCAAGTTCAATAGCGCGCTCAAAATGCTTCTGCGCTTTCTGGTTGGTCTCAGCACTGAACTCATATTGGATCGCAAGACCGCGATGGTAGCATTTCCACGCGTTCATATCTTCCAATACGGTTGCTCGAGTGCTGCGTCCGATTAGGCGTTCAATCTCGGCCTCAACTGAAGCGGCGATCGTTTCGGCCAATTCGTCCTGGAGTGCAAAAGGGTCTTCCGAATTGCGATCATATCTGGAAACCCAAAGATACCTGCCACTTGTAGGCTCGGCCAATTGCACCGTCAGCCGAACTTGTGTTCCAAGGGAACGTAGGGACCCATGAACAATGTAGTCAAGACCCTGGTCACGGCCGATCTCGCTCATCTGTGTGTTTGTGAGGCGCAATCCGCCGCCTGCAATACTGGCTCGAACATCAAGCCAGCTAAACCTCGACAGGTTGGTCGTGATGTCTTCGGTCAAGCCTTCTACCAAAAATGCTTCCTTGGGGTCGCCCCCCAAAGATCCAAATGGAACAACGGCAACGGATGTTCGCCCTTCAGCGGAATTGGTCGCTGAGTTGGCAGCAGCAATTGTCGTGGGTTGGTCGACGTCAACAAAGAACTGCTCCCCCTTTATTTCCCCAATAAGTTTGACGAGTTCAGGGCCCGCACCGACACCGAGTTCTTTTTTCAAAGTTGCCTCGTAGGCGTTGAACTGCCGAATTGCCGCTGCACGTTCGCCCTGCTGTGCAAGGATACGAATCAGAACAACCTGACCAGCATCCCGCAGGGGATCCAACGCGACGATCCGGCGAGCCAGATTGATGGCGGACCCGGTATCTCCATTTCTCAGATCTTGTTCAACGGCGCGTTCAAGGACTTTAAGTGAAAGCGTTAAAAGACGCTGTCGCTCTGAGACCATCCAGTCCTCAAAATCGGCCTGTTGCCCATAGAGATCGTCAAGAACTGGTGCAGTAAGCAGGGAAACAGCCTGGGCGGTTGCGGCGGGTGACAAGTCTTCTGAAAGTTTTGTGAATTCATCAACGTCAACGACCACGGCATCGGGGTTCAAGCCGACATGGTCATTTTCCGTCAAAATGATGTTGTCGCCCCCGGCAGACATGTTCTTCTTCAACTTTGCGATTGCCTGTCGCAGACTTTGCCTGGCTTGCTCTGAGTACCTGTCCCCCCAAAAAAGAGCCATCAGTCGGTCTCTGGAAGGGGGCATTTCGGTATTCAGCGCCAGGTAAGCGATCAATCCTTGAGACTTGCTGCCCGAAATCGAAATAAGCGTTCCGTCTTCCAATGACACCGAAAGCTTCCCGAAGAGTCTTATTGATATCACTTGTTGTTTCCTTCCCGCCGCGTGGAACGCTCCAACGAATTAGAAAGAAATTCCCGCATTTTTTTCAGAAAGGCCAGCCAATTATAAGTTTTCATGGCGAGATCACGGCCTAGCTCACGCCACATTCACGTCCCACAGCCACTTCCATGGCTAAAACGGTCATCAAGAACATGATCGCAGAGACCCGAGGCTATGGCTCAAACGAAATTGCAAAGCCCTTAGCGCCAAAACACCTTCTGACTTCGTGGGCGCCTATTCAATGTCACCGAAGTTGCTGGGGTGCAAACAATTTTTGGGCCGGCCTCACAAGGCGCTTCGTCCGCGCTGTTTCTGAATTCGACCTGCCTGGGTCCGCCAAGCCAAAAGGATTTAACCAATGACTTTAGTTGTGCCTATCTTAAACACCGACCAGAATAAACGGGATGAAGCTGACCAACGGCTGGAGACCGAAATGCCTTCACTCAAGTCTTCCATTCTCGATACAGTTGGCAATACGCCTATCGTGCGGATCAACAATATTGGTCCGGAGCAGGTCGAACTCTTCGTTAAAATCGAGGCTTTTAATCCCCTTGGCTCGGTCAAAGACAGATTTGCATTGGCGGCCATTGAAGCTGCAGAGGAAGATGGCACGCTCAGGGCAGGCCAGACCGTTGTTGAGGCAACAAGCGGTAACACGGGTATTGGTCTTGCAATGGTCTGTGCGCAAAAAGGGTATCCTCTGGTTATAACAATGGCAGAAAACTTCAGCGTCGAGCGACGTCAGCTGATGCGTTTCCTGGGTGCCAAGGTTGTGCTCACCCCAGCTTCTGAGAAGGGATCAGGCATGATTGCCAAGGCCAAGGAATTGGCAGAGCAACATGGATGGTTTCTCTCTCGGCAATTCGAAAATGAAGTAAATGCAGACATGCATTCGCGCACAACAGCGCGTGAGATCCTCCGCGATTTTAAAGAACTCGGACTTGACTATTGGGTAACTGGATTTGGTACAGGAGGCACACTGAAAGGTGTCGGCCGGGTGCTGAAAGAGGAAAGCCCGGAAACCCGCATTGTGGTGACAGAGCCGGACAATGTTCCGTTGTTATCAAGTGGAATTGCCCAGGAAAGGGCGAAAGATGGTGGGCCTTCAAAGAGTCACCCGATGTTCCGGCCTCACCTCATGCAAGGATGGTCGCCCGATTTCATTCCCAAGCTTGCCGAAGACGCTCAAGCGCTGGAACTCATTGACGTTTTTCAGCCAGTTGCAGGATCTGAGGCGCTCCAGGCGTCCCAGGACCTGGCGACGAAGGAAGGGATCTTTTGCGGTATTAGCAGCGGTGCCACCTTTGCTGCGGCGTTGAAAATCGCCGAGAAGGCACCTGCAGGTTCGAAAATTTTGGCGATGCTTCCGGATACCGGCGAGAGGTACATGACGACAGCCCTTTTCGACGGGATCGAGAAATCCATGTCGGAGGAGGAAATCGAGATCTCGCAGTCAACTGGTGGCTTTCGCTTTGATGTGACCGGCGGCGGATCCGCAACGCCCACAATCGTTGAGCCGGCAAAACCGGAAATTGCTGCGTTGGTCGACAAGACGATCACAGAGAAACCGGTCGTTATGTATGCGCTCGAATGGTGCGAGTTTTGTTGGTCGGTTCGCAAGATGTTTGATGCGGCGGGGATTGCCTATGAAACTGTCGACTTGGATTCTGTTGCCTATCAAAAGGACAATCTTGGCGGCGAAATCCGTGTTGCCTTGTGCAACTTGACGGGTCTTCCCACTATTCCGCAGATTTTCGTGGCTGGGGAACACATCGGTGGTGCAACGGAGACTTTCGATGCATTCAACGACGGGTATTTGAAGACACGCCTGTCAGCGGCCGGCATCAATTTTGATCCCGAAATGACAAAAGATGCCTATAGCTTCCTGCCAACATGGTTGCATCCGAGATGAAACCGGAGAGTGCCTTCTTACCTGCGCACAGCGTGCTTTCGAGGGTCGCGGAATACGGATTGGCCTATCGTCACTCCCCCCGGCCTTTGCACCCGGAAGCAACCACGAAAGAACTAAGGCAGGCGTTCTGTGTGCCTTTGCCGGAAGAACCGACCGCTGGCGATGATGTGATTGACCGGCTGATTGCAGCTTCCGAACCGGGCCTGGTTGGGAACACGGATCCCAATTTCTTTGCCTGGGTGATGGGAGGGTCTGACATGGTTGGTGTCTCTGCCGATGTTCTGACATCGGTTTGGGGACAAAACGCTGCAATCTTCCAGACATCTCCTGCTGCCGCGATTGCCGAAGAGGCGGTGGCGGGCTGGTTGCTGGAGCTACTGAATTTGCCCCGTGACAGTTCGGTTGGTCTGGTCACCGGAGCAACCATGGCAACCTTTGTCGGATTGGCTGCTGCACGATCTGAGGTGCTTCATCGCGCGGGATATGATTTTGAGGCAAGCGGCCTGCAAAATGCGCCTTTGATCCGCATATATCTAAGTGACGATGCTCACGTCGCGAACCATTCAGCATTGCGATATCTGGGGTTCGGAGACACCAATCTTGTGCGTATTCCCTCTGATGCCAAAGGCTTGATGTCAGTTGACGATCTCGGGCGTGAGATGGACAAGACCAAGGGCCCCAAGATGATTATCGGGCAGGCAGGACATATCAATTCCGGCGCATTCGAGGATTTTGTGGGCTTGGCGGCACTGGCGCGTACGCACAACGCCTGGCTTCACGTGGATGGCGCCTTTGGACTGTGGGCACGGGTGCTACAGGATAAATCCTACATGACACAAGGGTTGGAATTGGCCGACAGTTGGTCGGTCGATGGCCATAAATGGATACAGATCCCGTATGATTCAGGTTTCGCCATTGTGCGAAATCCTGAAGCGCATAAACGCGCCATGGATACTTCTGCAGGGTATCTCAATATCGGGCCCGACGACGGGCGGAATCCGACAGAATATAATCCGGAGCTTTCGCGCCGTGCTCGTGGGTTTTCGGCCTGGGCGGTCTTGATGTCGCTTGGCAAAACCGGCGTTCGCAAACTGGTTGCGGGTCATTGTGAAACCGCACAGAGAGTCGCCGAACGGCTTGCGGACGTACCCGGATTGGAGGTCGACGGTCCCCCTGATCTCAACCAGGTTATCATACATGTTTCAGATGAGCTGGCTGAAGCCGATGATCTGGCCGAGCACCTTGCCACGCGGTTGAATGAATCCGGCCAGGTATTTGTGAAAACTGCAGTCTGGAAAGGCCGGTCGGTGTTACGCCTTTCGTTCATCTCGAATGGGATCGATACCAGTCACGCAGATGATCTTGCTGAGGCGATAGTCCAATCCTGGAAAATGGTGTGTGAGGACATGGGGTAACGGCGAAATCACTTTGCCTTCACAGCAAAATCGACGTCTGGATACGCGGCAGGAGGTTCTTTGGTCCGCAAACAGCTAGCTGAGGAGACCTGATATGCTCGCGCAAAAACTTCGACCAGACGACATTCAACCGGCGCAAAAGATCACGCACGTGCAGCGCCGCATTTACATGGATCACAACGGTAGTACTCCGACGCATCCTGCAGCTGTAACCGCAATGATGCCCTTTTTGGTGAGTGCGTTTGGCAATCCTTCCAGCGGGCACTGGGCTTCCGATCCGGCAAAGTCAGCCGTTGAAAAGGCGCGTGCCAGCGTGGCCAGGTTGATAGGTGCGCAACCAGGCGAGATCGTGATTACGTCAGGCGCAACGGAAGCAAACAATTTGGCAATCAAGGGGTGCCTTCCGAAACCCTTGGGCAACCACATAATTACGAGTGCAATTGAACATGACGCCGTTCTAAAGACAGTTCGAGCCGTTAAACTCAAGGGCGTAAGGGTGACGTTCGTACCTGTCGATGATTATGGCATCGTCGATCCGGAGGCTGTCCGCCGGGCAATCACCGAACAAACGACATTGATTTCCATAATGTTGGCAAACAACGAGATAGGGACGGTTCAGCCTGTTGCGGAAGTTGCTGACATTGCCCGCGAATACGGAATTACGGTTCACACCGATGCGGCTCAGGCCATAGGAAAAATTCCGGTGAATATCGACTCTCTGGGCGTAGATCTGCTTTCCATTGCCGGACATAAATTTGGCGCGCCGAATGGCGTTGGCTCCCTGTTCATTCGAAAGGGAACACGGCTTTCGCCCCTTTTGCATGGCGGCGGACATGAGGGCGGGCGAAGGGCAGGGACAGAAAGTGCGCTTCTCGCAGCAGGTTTGGGAGCGGCAGCCGAACAGGCTGCCAAAAAAGACAACACCAGAGTGCGTGCATTGAGGGACTATTTCTGGAACTTCCTTTCTCAAACGTTCGGCAAAAAGGTTATATTGAACGGGCATCCGAAAAACAGGGTCCCAAACACGCTTAATGTCAGCTTTCCTGGAAAAATAGGCGCAGAAATTCTTGCAACGATGCCTCACGTTGCAGCGACAACCGGCAGCGCCTGCCACGCCGGGTGTATCGACATGTCTCATGTATTGATTGCCATGGGCAAATCCACAGAGAATGGATTGGGGACTATCCGGTTTTCGCTTGGTGATGGAAACACCCGGGAAGAAGTAGACGAAGTGGTTGCCTCGATTGCCAAGGCTATCGCCTAGTCACCAAACCCGTTAAACGGAATTGGACCGGTCCTGGAGGCCGGTCTTTTTTGTGCAGCTCCAGATGCTCACGCCTAATTCACGCAGTTCACGGAAAACTCTCCGCTTTTTTAGTTCGGAGCTCACTCCGGTCTCACACCAGTGGGGCAAAACAGTCTCATAGAAAAACACACGAGTTTAGGAGAGATAACATGGCATTCTTGATCAACAACGCCTGGGGAAACGATGACCTCGAAAAGGCAACGGTAGCACTCGTTGTCGGTAACGCCGCTGCGGGCAGGGGCGATGCGCGCATTTTTTTGACCAACTCAGCACTTGACCTGGCATTGAAGGGCAAGGCCGATACGTGGCAGGCCGAAGGCTATGCTTCTATCAAGGAACTTATGGAAGGCTACCGGGAAAAAGGCGGCGTTGTCTGGGTTTGCAAAGCTTGCGCGGACGCCAAGGGCATCACGCAAAATGACCTGGTTGAAGGTGCCGAGATCGCCGGTGCCGGCCATACGATGGGCTTTCTTGAAGCTGGTGGTCAGCAGTTGATGTGAAAATTCTTGTTCAGCGGCATTCACATGCCGCTGAATGTTGCGCGGGTTCTTGGAATGTAAATTCTATTAAGAACTGATTTTACTTGGGTTTTTATGGTGCTGTCGGAGAGACTTGAATTTTCTCTCTCTCGAATTTAGATTTAATAAAATCAATTACTTAGATAGCCTGACGCCTTTGGAAAAGTGACACTTCACTGTAACAAGTGCAATTCGGAAACATTCCTTTAGATGATGAGTAAACGTGTTGTCTTTTTTTCGAGCGCGTTCCTCCAGTTTGTGGACGAGATACTGAACAACAGCCGGAGAGTTTGTATTCGCGATTGAGGAGAGAGTTCCAAACTTGGAGCGACTTTGATAGGCATCGAGGAAGATTTCAAGCAGGGAGCTAGTTTTGCGGTCAATCTCTACAATTTGCCAATGGCTTTCACTCGGGGTCTTCAAGTCATGGGCGTGGGCGTTTCTCGCCACATAGTTTTCGTCCGAAATATTGTACCACTTTCTCGGGAAAAATTTGCACAAAACAAGAGACTTCAACTTTGGTTGCTCAGCGTGTTTCTCGGGTTCTTTAGGATCAAAATCTCCACTCTGAACTGCTGCTTCAAGTAACTCACTAAGGCAGTTCCCTGATTCCTTTGGAACAAAGCCAACGTTGGTTTGATGTCCGGTATGAATAGCCTTCAGTCGTTTTTCCAGAACAGCCTGCTTTTCCTTGATGGCCTCCAGCTTCTGTTTTTCCTTTGCAGTTAGCATGCCACCCTGCTTTTCACGGGCAGCAGCCTTACTGAAATTTTTCTGAAGAACACCGACTGTGTCTTCCAGTCGCTTGAGGCCTTCAGCAACGGTCGCATTCTTTGACCCGGTGAGTTCAAACGCCGTGATTGCTGCTGCAGTGGCACCGACGGTTTCTGCCAGTCCCTTGTGGAAACTATCGTCGTTCAAGCTGGCACCATTGCCAAGCAACGTCACAGAACTGTTGAGTTTTTTCAATGCCGCCCTTGACCTGAGACCCAACTTTCCTCCGGTTATTCGGAGAGTTTGTCGGTTCTTTGGTGTGCGACCCAACTTGCCCCCAGTACGGGCTAGAGTTTTCCGGACCAAATCAGGAACACGGGCTGGCTGCGTGTTCCGGTTTCATCAGGTCTATTGGTACTTTGTTGCCAATAGCACTGTGAGGTCGTTGCTCGTTATAGTCCTTTCGCCAATTCTCCAATTTTTCGACCGCATCTGCAAGGCTCAAGAACCAATGGGCGTTCAAGCACTCCGCCCTGAACCTTCCGTTGAATGCCTCGATAAAGGCGTTGTCGGTCGGTTTTCCTGGCCGGGAGAAGTCCAGCGTCACCCTTCTCTGATACGCCCACAGATCCAGATCTCGTGAGATAAACTCTGAGCCCTGGTCGACGCGGATGGTCTTCGGGAAGCCAATTCGAGAACACACCCTATCCAAGATTCTCACTACGTCCTCGCCCCGGTAACTGAAGCGGGGGTCAAGCACCGGCACATAGCGGGAGTATGTGTCGATCACTGTCAGAACCCGGATCTTGCGACCGGTCGCGAGCTGGTCGTGCACAAAGTCCATTGCCCAGACATCATTCGGGCCAACGGCATTCTGGCGATCTTCCCGAAGCTTCGCCTTTACCCGGCGTTTGGGATGCTTGTTCCTCAGTTGCAGGCTCAATTCGTTGTAAATCCGACGCGTTTTCTTCTGATTGATCATCCACCCCTCCCGGCGCATCAAGACATGCACACGGCGATAACCGAACCGAACACGCGTCTGGCAAATCTCTCTTATCCGCTGTTCCAAAGCGGCCTGATCGGGTCGACGGGACTTGTACCGGTAGGTCTTCGGATCAAACAGGATCAGCCGCACAGGCACGACGGATGGACACCGACCAGTCCAGCCGCATCTCATCAACCAGCGTTCTCTTCCGAGCAGGCCTCAGAGCTTTCGTTTGACGATGTCCTGAAGCATTTCCTTATCGAGCGACAGGTCCGCGACGATCTTCTTTAGACGAGCGTTTTCGTGTTCCAATTCCCTGAGCCGTTTCATCTCAGAGGGCAGCAGACCCGCATACTTCTTGCGCCAGTTGAAATAAGTCGCCTGGCTGATCCCAGCCTCACGACAGATCTCCGAAACCGGCACACCTTCTACCCCGCGCTTTACAATGAATGCCTTCTGAGCATCCGAAAACTTCGACGCTTTCATCGTCTTCCACTCCTTCCCAGCCAGGAAATTCGTCGCGGAAAACTCTAACTCATATTGAGGGCGTTTTCGGGAGGCACATCACCCAGAATGGCTTGGCATCTGGAGTTTTGGGAGCAAGTGACTGGTCGTTGGAGCGTCTAGCCGCCCGTACAAGAAGCGCAACTTGCTTCTCCGCATTTTCAGAGAGCTCCGTTGCCGATGCTTGTGTCTTTGCATCTGCATTCTCCGGAAACGTCAGGAACAAGAGCAACAAACAGAAGACCGCAAGTCCTGATCCACCAAAAATACGATAACCCAGCATATTCTCCCCCCGGATAAATTTCAGCGGCACTCATCAACCGCATTTTAACTTGCCCTACGCATTTCGGTAATTGAGACTGTTCCCATTAGCAAATACTTCTCAATTCAAATAATTCAAGAAATGACTGTTTCTGAGTAGACGTGCTTCTTGAGGATCCATTCCCCGAGCCCTAACTTCAAACTTTGTAATTTGGTCGAACGCCTTTCCAGCCGACTACCAAGCGCGGAAAAACCGTTGCCGGCCTTTCAAGACCTTCAGTTTGGATGCACTATTTGCACTAAGGACGGAGATCGGCGGTTCGCTGCATTTCGCTCTGGTGACTGCTATGCGGACTGACTGTTTTTCTCGATAGGACCGTTGGTGACATCATTTCGTTTATTGATTAGCTGCATTGATGAAACGCTCTGCGTTGCCGCGTTCCCAATTGGAACGCTGAAAGTCAAAATATTTTGTTGAAGCAGTTTTCCAATCAATATCTCCAAAAAATCATCGATATGCGTGCGCAGTGGAATCTTTCGAAATCAATGCCTTAGGTCGTTTGCGCGCAAGCTGCAGAGGCTCAAAGCGTAGCCTCCTGGTTCGGAAAGCATTGTGCTGATGGCAAGAGAGCAAAGGATGAAACTGTGGCGTTTCTGTGGGGATGGCCAGTGGGGCAGTCAGTTAAAATAGCTAAGTTATTGAAATAATTGGTCGGAGTGAGAGGATTTGAACCTCCGACCCCCTCGTCCCGAACGAGGTGCGCTACCAGGCTGCGCTACACTCCGACATGTCTGGGTTCAGCGTAAACCCAACGGGAACAACGAGGCAAGGCCGCGCTGCGTGGAGGGTCATTTAGCAAAGCGGACCAGATCCCGCAAGACCTTTACTCCAGCGCTCCGTGGTTTTTTGAAATTGTGAATATCGCCAAGGGGATAGTTCTTTCAGGCAATCAAATTGCGCCCAGCCAAAGGCCCGTTTGAATGCTCTTTTTTTGCTGGAACCTGCGGGTTTGGAGAATGCAGAAAACGCTTCTGGGGAAAACCTCCCGTTTGGGTGAAAAGATTGGGGGGCAGAAGGCTTGCGCATCTGAAACGAGATCGCTATACAGCATTCCCACAGCGATGGGGTGTGGCCAAGTGGTAAGGCAGCGGTTTTTGGTATCGCCATTCGCAGGTTCGAATCCTGCCACCCCAGCCAGCTTTCTTCCTGATCCCCAAAAGTGAATTGAATTTTCTGCGCTGCGGAGAACTTGAGCGTTTGGCCACGTGGTCTTGCAACTAGGTTTGGCTCTCTCTTTGAATGCAATTTAACGCGACAGGCTCTAAAGCTGCAAAGCTACTGCGTTCCCGGGAGTGTTCCGACAGCTACACCTGTGTCGCCCACTCCGCAATTACGGCCCAGCCGAGTGCATTCGTACCGCAGCAGCTAACTGTTGTGGATTGGCTTGCCAAAGTCGGTGCACATGCAAAAGACGCAGGTGCTGCGCAACAGGAGCACCCAGCCAAGCTTCCACGTTGCGCAACCAGCGAGATGTCGGCAGAAGCATTGAGCCGCGCGGTCGTCTTTTGAAAAATTCTCTTTGTGGGAGAAAACGAGGCCTTGTCTATTTTAGGCGTGTCGCCGACGGGAAAGACTTCGCCCTCGAGCACCGTACCCCAAATTCCAATGTCCTTGATTGCATCAGGTGCCACTTCAAACGGATCTTCCTCCAGGATGGTAAAATTGGCGAACTTACCCGGTGCGATGGAGCCAAGTTCCGTCTCAAGTCGCAGTGATTGAGCGGCATCGATCGTCACAGCACGCAAGCAATCCTCGACGGGGAGCCGGTGTTCGGGGCCTGCGACCCGGCCAGAGACGGTTGTCCTGTTCACCCCCGCCCAAACGAGGAACAGTGGCTCTCCCGGCGCCATGGGTACATCGGAATGAAACGAGATCGGTATGCCGTTCTTTTTGATCGGGCCGACAGGCACAATGTCGTCCGCTCGCTCCTGACCAAGACCCAATTCTCCGTAACGATCCGACAAGGCGGTTACATAATACGGATTGGCGCTAACGATGCAGCCAAGTTCGGCGATCCGGTCAGCCTGGTCGTCTCGAGCGTATCCGAAATGGACCAAAGTCGTGCGATGGTCTGGCCGCGGCATCCGGCGCATGTTCCGCTCGACGGCGTCCAGGATCATGTCGACGGCGAGGTCGCCTGTCTGATGTACGTGGATCTGATATCCGGCCTCCCAATACGCATCGAAGGTCGCGTTGAACGCGCCCGGTTCCATGATCCACTCGCCGTGAAAGTCGCCACCAACATAGGGTTCAGAGACCTGCATGGCGAGACTGTAGATCGCTCCATCGGCGAAAAGCTTCACTTGCTTCGGTAAGAACGCGGTTTTGCCTTCGCCCCATTCGAGCAGCTTCTCGGTTTCCTGGATCATTGTTCCGTCTTCGAGGTGCAAGGCGGCAAGGGACTTGCCGTCTGCGATAAAATAAGTCCGGAGCGGACTATCGGGCACCGAGAAGACGGCATTCGTCGCTTGCTGAAGCGGCCTTGACAGCACACCACCCGGTTCGGCCGCCACGGTCACACCTGCGCGATGCATGTATTCTCTGGTCAACCTCAATCCTGCGCCGAGGCGCTCGGGTGTTGCCAGAACTGGTGCGACCGCCGGCACCACCGCGAACATTCCCGCCTCAAAGAAGTGACCGTCCCTAAAGCTCGATTGTTCACGCGCAATGCCCTCAAATCCATTCACGAACGCTTCGGTGATACCAAGAAGATCCAGCGCTGCTGTGTTCAGGATGAGCTCATGCGCCGACCGGTGCAATATGACGATAGGGCGCGTGGTGCTGATTTCATCGAGTTGCGCGCGCCTGATTTCTCCATGAAAGAAATGGTGATAGCCCCAAGTGAGCAGCAACGTGTCGGGTTCGCTCATCGCCGCTTCCGCGGCTTCGAGCCGGGCACGATATTCTTCTGCGTTTATCGCCGCCCTTGAAAGACCGGTCGGTATGTTCCAGTCCTCGATTGAAATGATCTCTGCCGTGAGCGTCAATGCAGCCAGGAAAGGATGTACATGTTGATCGATGAGACCTGTGATGATCACCTTGTTGGCAAAGGTCTCATCAATTCGGAAGGGCTGATCTCCAATCCGCTCCAGAAGTTTTGCGCGCGGGCCAGCTGCCAGTATCCGATCTCCGACGACAGCAACCGCATCGATATCGTGCTCGTTGCCCTCCATCGTAATGACCCTTCGGGCCGTGTAGACGGTAATCTCGGGCAATAATTTAAGCTGCCCGCCAAGATCTTGCAGCGCCGATGCACCCAGAGCTGAAGTCGCGAAGGTAATCGCCGTGGCGGAAGTTCCCGCGAGAAGAGCCAGGGCTTTCCGGCGGTTAAAAACTGTAGTGGTCATGGTATCTCGCCAAGGTCGTTGCATCTTCGATTTGAAGTGACGATAGCATAGGCGTCAAGTTGAACAACTCAGGAGTAGACCTTCTTGCCAAGCGCAGCGAAGGTCCGAAATCCGCCCTTCTTTACATGATTGGCGATTGAAGCCCACCGTTTGGATTTCGGTCCAGACCGTCCTTTAGCGATCGCGCAAGGCGCTCACGACTTTGTTTCCACTATCCAGCCTTCGCCTGGTTCGATCACGTGGGTGATCACCGAGGCAATCCATTCAATGGAAGCGATTGCCGCTTCGAAGCCGGTCGGGATTACCGGCGCACCGGCATCGGCTTCCGGTCGACCTTGTTATGAGTGTGCCCGCTGCAACAACAATGTTACGCCGATAGGGCACCGGCATGCCGGCGCGATTATTAACCAGCACTAATTAAACCACTTGATTAATTAACTGGATGACTTAATAACAAATCATGGAACAGGCAGAGCAACTTGATGCGGCATTCGCCGCGTTGGCCAACCCGACCCGCCGGGCAATCCTTGCACGCCTCGCGCGCGGTGAGGCGACGGTCAATACACTGGCAGAACCCTTTGAGATGAGCTTGCCGGCCGTCTCCAAGCACATTCAGGTATTGGAGAACGCCGGGCTGATCACACGGGGCCGGAACGCACAGTTCCGGCCCTGCATGTTGAATGCGAAGCCGTTGGAGGCCGTCGCCCACTGGACGGATCAATACAGGCATATCTGGGAAGCCAGGTTCGATGTGATGGATAAATTGATAGAAGCAATGAAGGATACCAATAATGACTGATCAGCCAAGCTGGGTGGAAATACAGCGCGAATTTGATGCTCCTATTGATGTTGTCTGGGCGATGTGGACAGACCCAAATCTGTTCAAGCAATGGTACGGCCCAAAGGGAATGAGCATACCAACAGCTGAAATGGACGTGGTCATTGGCGGTACGCGCAAAATCTGCATGGAAATGAAATCCCCGGAGCGCACAATGAGCATGTGGTTCACCGGTGTTTATAAAGAGATCAATCGCCCCTCACGGCTTGTCTACACCGAGAGCATGTGTGACGCCGACGGCGTAATCATCTCACCGCAAAGCATGGGAATGCCAGAAGGCCACCCGGATATCACTGAAGTCATTGTGAAACTCAGCGAAAACGACGGCAAAACCGTTATGACAATGGTTCATGTCGGCGTTCCGGAAGGTTCTGCGGGTGCTGGCGGCTGGAACCAGGCGATTGACAAGCTTGCCGAAGCTTTGAAAAACAGAACGTAAGATATTCATTGCGGACATTCCGAACGTCATCCAGACGACAGGTTTGTCCGCATGGCAGCCGACCGCTTTGCCTATGAAGTGGTCGGCTCCCTTTTACCAATGCCCGCTGATGGCCTGACAGTTTGGGCCATACCTACAAAACTCGTCGGTGTGGCGAATGGCGCGTTCGGGATTCTGGCGTCCAGTCGGCTGGCAGAACAAGGTAATCCCGGCTCTAACTACGTTGGGGTCAATACCTTTACAAAGCCCCAGTATTGGTGTGAGAAAATATAAATGATTAAAGTCAATTAGCTTAGCCAACCCGCCTAACAGATAGAATTTGGCCTGTCTTACGGATTTCAAACCGTTTGAGATTGCGAACAAGTTCGCTCAGATTTTTGTACCCGTAGGTGCGCGTGTCAAAATCGGAATTTGCAGCAACTATATGCGTACCTAGAGCCGAAAGCGAATACCAGTCATCATCCTGTTCGATTTTGTCCATCGCTGCAGTGATCAGTGGAACTGCGTCCTTTGCAGGAAGCTTGTTGCTTTTTGTTTGCGTTCCAGGCTTGGAGGGCACAGTTTCATCTATGATATTCTCGATAAGCACAAATCGATTGCAGACGTTACGCAGGCTTTCAGGGGTCTTACGTTCACCAATGCCAATAACCTCTAGGCCTTGTTCTCGAATACGATTGGCAAGCGCAGTAAAGTCGCTGTCAGAACTAACTAGCACAAACCCATCGAAGCGGCCTGCATGTAGAATATCCATGGCATCAATTACCAAGCCGATATCACTAGCATTCTTACCTTTAGTATTTGCAGTTTCTTGATGTGCAACCAACCCGTGTTCGCGAACGGTTTCAGCCCAGCCTCTTAGTTGCTCGCTAGACCAATCGCCATAAACTCTTCGCAGCGCTAGTTCACCAAACGTTGCGATCTCTTTTAGGATTGATTCAGCATAGTTTGCCGGAATGTTGTCGGCGTCGATCAGCACTGCAAAAAGTGGGCGGTTTCGTTTGATCATTAGTATCCCCCTAAACAACACCCCCGATTTTGGGGAAGCTGTATTCATATTTTTCCTTTTTCTGCTGTGCTTACAAGTCCTCCGGCAAAAATCGGATTGTCCCACCCAGTCCTGGAAGAGCTCTTTCTGCGACCCGTTCTTGAGCGTTACAGATTGAGATAAACCACCAGCTCGCTTTTGAGCCAACAATCTCCATCAGACCTCTTCTTCTATTTACGCAACCAGTGATGTCATGACGGTCAGGAAACGGGATACTTCCTGTTCTGTATTGTAATGGCAGAATGACACCCGGACACAGCTGTCCTGTTTTAGCGGCGTCAGGATATTGCCCGAATAATGGTCGGCCTTGCGCACATGGGTGCGTATTCCGTGTTCATTCAGATTGGCAACGATATCAGCCGCAGTCCGTCCATTTATCGTAAAGGAGACCAGGCCTTCGCGGTGTGGGTTTTCAATGCTGGCAAGCACCGTGACACCTTCCATTTCCGCCAGCCCCTTCAGGTTGCCGGTGCCGTGTAGCATCGCGTTTGTCAGCGTCTCTTCATGCGCAATGATGGCGTTCCCCGCGGCAATAATCTTTGCCCGCGGATCGCTTTCTTCCGAAACTTCAGAACCCAGCCATTCGAAATAGCGGATTACCTCTGACAAAGTGGCATAAGCGCCGGTGTCACGGGTGCCCAGTTCCCACTGTTTCGGCGGGCCATCCAGCAACACATTGTGCGGCAATTCCGTCAACCGGTCGGAGATCCAGCCAACACCATATCCATGGCGCGAAAACATCTTGTATGGCGAAATCGCATAGCCGTCGATGTCGTAGCTATCGACATCAAGAAGCCCGTGCGCGGCATGCTGGATGCCGTCGACAATGATGATGCAATCAGGTGCAACGGCACGTATCACCTTGCTGATTTCGCCAACATCATTGCCAATGCCAGTGACAGGAGACGTGTGAAGTATCGTTGCGACGCGGGTGTCCTTGGTCACAACACCCGCATAATCCTGCGCGGTGACATCACCCGTTTCATCATTGTGGACAACGCGGATCAGTTCTTTGTCCGCGATCCCGGCCCAGCGTGTCGCAGCGCTTCGGGTGGCTGGATGTTCTACCGTTGAGCTGACGACATTGCCGCCTGGTGCGGTTCCCAGACACGCCGTGCTGATCATCCGAAACAGCACCTCGGTGCCGCTTTCACCAAGGAACACTTGCCCGCACGAGGCGTTGAGGAACAGGTGCATATCTTTGCGGGCCTGATCAATAACGCGCATCAGTTCATGCGAGGCGGGATTATCGCGGCCCTGATTATCGGGGATTGCGGCGTACTCCGCTGTTCGCGTAACAACCGACTTCAAGGTGAGTGCACCTCCCGCATTTTCAAAGAAGACACGTTCACCCTGAAACGGACATGCATCAACATGGGCGAAGCGCGCGCGGATTTCGTTTAGCAGATTTTCGTTAAATCCCAGCATCTTGTTTCCTTGAAGCGACCAGTTTGAACACAATCCTAGTGCTTGAACTTCAAATCTTTTAGGATGTAATTGTTGTCGTCACCTAAAGGAAAAGTATTGGATAGCCGATTTCTCCAAAGTTTGATAACCGTTATTGAACATGGGTAGATCGCTCAGGCGGCCCGCTCGCTCAATCTGACCCCTTTGCCCGATTTGGCGGAACAATGGGTCATCTCGACGATTTACCGGCAAGACTCCTCGCGGCTTAAAAAATAGAACTGTTCGACACGGTGCTGAATAAACTGACGAGCGTGTGATGAATAACAAAATGGGCAATTAGACGGTCCAGCTGCCGTCCGTCAGAGCCTGTTTGTCTGGTCAGTTTGCAATGCTCCGACCTGGCCACCTGCCTCGGCGGCTTGCGCCCGATCCTTCCGGCTGGGCTGGATTGCAATGGTGAGAAAAGGGGCGAGCAACAATCCAAACGAAGCACTGCAAATGCTAATCTCCTGGTTGCTTTTCTTGTTTTGTAACAAACTTTAAGTTGCGCGAAAATCAAATCTACGCTCTTCTGGGTTGCGCGCCACGAACGCCGCAGGCTTCCATTTTTTGGAGGAGGTCAAGCACTTCCGGGGAGAGTTAAAATGCAAATCTCTTACAGCAGTTCCAAGCACCGTCCTTTTCCAAGCAGTTATCGAACCGGTTGGTTGCCAGAACCTGGAAGTGAAAGCTGGGGTAAGTTTCATGAGGAAGTCTCTCAAGCTGTGGAGACCCAGGAAGCGGAGTTGGATCCAAGCGTTCAGGAGTTGCTGGAATTCCTGAAAGGCAACCCGATCGTCGCTTATCTGATGGCGTCTGCCTGCCGTCAGAACGAAACAATGCGAAACACGCGGGATCTGGATACCGACGGGGTCCCGATACCGGCCATTCCGAGTGCGGAGTATTTCGCTCTTGTCTGCAATTTCCTTCTGACCTGGTGGCCGCGTTACATTGACGACGACCTCGTTGGCTTGCCGTTCTCAGGTTTTACTGTCGGCATCGACCCTACGCTTCCCGGGTCGCAACTCTTTGGGTTGCCGCAATTCAACGAGAAGATGGCCGCTGTTTTGAACAAGTGGCATCAGTTTCTGGGAACACTTGAGTCGGCGAAAGGCTTCACGGTCGAAGGCGAACAGTGGCTATCGCCAAAAGCCAAGGAAACCTACCAGTTCGATCTTTGGAAAAAGGACAACCCGACGCTACCCTATTGGAATTCCTGGAACTCCTTCTTCACGCGTCAGTTTAAAGACCGGAATACCGCACGGCCGATTGCTGATCCGGATTCAAATCAAACAGCAATATGCCCCAATGATGGGTCCGTTTTCCGTTGGGAATGGAACGTTGCTGCGGACGACACCTTTTGGTTCAAGGATATGAACTACTCCTTGCGAGATATCCTGAGTTCAACGGTTCCGGAACAGCAAGCGGTGATCGACGCGCATGGGCTCGTCGACATGTTCACCGGTGGGTACGTGTTCCAGACCTATCTGAATCCCTATAATTTCCACCGATGGTGGGTGCCGGTAAATGGAACAATCCTCTTTGACCCGATCTGCATCCCAGGGGCGTTTTTCAACAAGTTGGTATTGCCTGATTTTGGTGGGGCAACGACGGCCTCGCTACCGTATCTGACGGAAGTCAACGCTCGGGGTCTTATCGTCTTTGAAACCAAGGACTATGGCCGTGTGTGTTGCATTCCACTGGGCATGAGCGAGGTCTCGTCGATCACCTTCAACGATCAAATGACCGCAGGGGCGCAAGTCAACAAGGGGCAGGAGATGGGCATGTTCAACTATGGTGGCTCATCCTTTGTCATAATTTACGAAAACCTTCCCGACAAACAGCTCGTCTTCATGGACGCTGACGGCAAGCACTATCCGCAGCGACCAGAGACGGCGACAAGCAGCGCGGGCGCTGGTGGCAATGTCACCAACATCGGATCGCAAATAGGCGTCTGGTATTCGCGCTGACTTAGGGGAGGGCGTTCCTGATGTGTACGACCATGATCATCACCAAAGGCGCCTGCGCCGATGGTGCCATGTGGATATCCGACAATTGCAAACGCAACTTGAAATAAGAGGCGAGCAGGCGCTGTCGCAGTGGGATCAGCATGCGCAGGGGAACGGGGACCGTCGTGCAGTGACCGAAGCTGCAAAAGAGTTCTCCAACGGCCTGGTGCGGCGTTGGTGGCAGCTGTCAGACCTGCTGATTGCCAAATACTCTGATGGTTCTGTCAAGGGATCAAAAGAGAAGCCGCAAAATTCAGCGGCAGTTCCAATCTGCTACCCTTCGGAGTGGCTGGGAAAAACTGATTGTCCAGATGGCCCCACCTCCTACGACATGAAGTTATAGCGAGGGGCGGGCGGCTTTTGACTGTTGGCCTATATTGCCTCTTGCAGCATTATTGAAGTCAGAGTGATCGCAGCGTGGGACTTTGCGGCAATTCCTCGAAAGCCGTGGGCGGGTGTTCAATGTGGGTGCATATTCCCGGATGATCCGTTCATCAGCGTGGATAACACTCGCTCGCCGCCCATTTCGATCTGCGAGAACTCCGGCGAACCTGTGTTTCGGGCAGTCGTTCCGCGTTTCGATCAGCCTCAATCGGTCAAACAGTTCACTTGGCTTCGTCTCGTTACCGCATGGCCATCAGGTTGGAGATCAGCATGTCGCGTTTACTATCCATTTCTTCTTGTATCTTGTGAGCCAGATCCGCCTCCGGGCCACAGCAGACAACTGCAGTTTCCTTCATTTCGCGGTGCGTTCGGCTCGAAGCATCCAGCATTGCCCGACGAACGATGTCCAGAATGACTTCCCGCTCGGCCGCAGGCACATCGTTGGAAAGGGCAGTGTCCAGCTCTTGTGATACGCGATTTGAAAGTTTCTCGAGGTTCATGCGGTATTCTCCGAGTTCTTGCCTGATCTAAAGCCCGAGTGCGGGGCAACAGGCCGCTGGCAACTGCGCACTGAATTTCCCAATGCTGACTAGCCTGAAGGCAAGACTAGGCACACTAACGATGTTGTGGCAACACTGTTGCACGCCGATCACGGCACACAGACATCTTCGTTTCTTATTTGCGATTGGCTGTGATGAACCGAGGGGGCAACCGAACACGGCGCTTTGCCCGTCGAGTGCAGACCACCCCTCTGAATCGGTTCTGCAAGCAGATTTAACGTCAAATTGGCACCAGCGCTCAGGCTGGTTTTGAAAAGACGACCAGCTTGGTCATTGCGGGGATCAGGTTGTCGACGTCGTCGACGGAAAAACCGATTTTTTTGCCCGCTTCCGTCAACCACCCAACCGAGAGCGAACGGGCTTCGGGCGTAAATGCCATGTGCTGCAATTGCCACAGCGCTGCAAGGGCAGGGCCGCGCCGGTCTTCTTCGACCATGAAATCATGCACCATCAGCTTGCCACCGGGAGATAGTGCCTCGAACGCCTTCTGCAAAAGCCCTTCCACGTCGTCGCCCGGCACGCCGCTCATCAGATAGGACATCAGGATAGCGTCCTGGTTGCCCGGCCACTGAACCTCGATGGCGTTACCTGGAATGTAGCGCACACGGTCGACCAGATCGGCCTCGGAAATGAAGCGCCAGCCAATCTCCGCCACGTTCGGGAAATCGATGATTGTCGCGAGCAGGTTCTCGTATTCTGCACACAGGCTTATTGTCATCGCGCCGGTTCCGCCGCCGACGTCCAGCAGGGAGGTTGCATTGCTCAAGTCAACCTTCCGGGCAAGCGTCCGTCCCGGGCCGAGCGACCCGGCATGCTGGCTTTCGGAGTAGACTGACGCCTGTTCTTCGTCCGTCATCCAGTGCCGATAGGACGCAATCGCATCTTCGGACAGGTCGTCTTTCATCACCGCGTTGAGCTGCAGCAGGAACGGATACATCTGCTGGTCTATCTGATAGCGCAGGTAGTCGCCGAAATCGTATTTCGACTGCTTCGACAAAAAGCTCTGTGCTGCAGGAGAGTTCTCAATCTTCCTGTCATCTCCGATAGTGAGCAGTCCAACACTGGCAAGTGCCGTCGTCAGTATGACAACACGGTTGATCGGGATGTCGGCGGCCTTGGCCAGTTCTTCGGCCGACTTGGGGCCGTCTGCAAGTACTGAAAATATATCGACGTGGAGCCCTGCGAACAGGGCTTTGGATGCCATGAAGCCGAATGCAATTGATGAGAGGTCTTCCGCGCTTTCGATCGCCTTGTCACTTGTCGTCACTGTGTCCTGGGCCAGCGTCTTGTCCTCTCTTCATTCTGTCTCTGATGATTTGGCCCAAAACATACACATCCAGTGCTGCCATGCAACATGGGCCCTGAGCGCGATGGCGGTTTATGCGTGAAACCCGACTTAGGTTGGCTTTGCCGCGAAAATCAGTTCTCGCCCCTTACCAACTTCACTTGGCGTCCAGTTTAGGAGCTGTAGAAACGGCTGTTAAATGACGCGGTCGATAGAGACCAAGAGAATCTGGGACGGATATCAGTTTCAGGCCTTGCGGCCGAGGTACACAGCTTGGGTAACTTCGCGCCCGTCTTGCAAGGGGTTTGCAAAAACAACCGGCTCGGCCCAGGCCTCATCAAATGCCTCACCAAGCAATGCTGTGATTGCTTCGTCCGGCGCCTCATCAGACCATAGACCGACAACGCCGCCGGGTTTCACGAAGCGCTGCAAACCGCGCAAACCATCGGCAGTGTAAAACCCCTTCGACCCGCCATGCAGCAACCGCTCCGGCGTGTGATCTATGTCGATGAGAATGGCGTCATATTTGCGGGCAGGCTGATGTGCGTCAAAGCCGCTGTCCGAGGATGCCAAGGCAAAGAAATCGCCTTGCACCAGCTGGCAACGAGGATCGGTGGCCAGCTCGGTCTTCATCGGCACAAGTCCTTCCTTGTGCCAGCGGATCACCGGCTCCAAGAGGTCAACAACGGTGAGTTGGGCAACGGTATCATGTGCCAATGCCGCCTGGGCGGTGTAGCCCAGACCAAGCCCGCCCACCAGCACATCCAGATCCCCGCCGGTCAACGCAGCAAGCCCCATATCAGCCAGCGCCACTTCGGACGCGGTGAACAGGCTCGACATCAGATGTTCCTCACCGAGCAATATTTCAAAGACGTCGGTTTTGAGGGCCAATATGTGCCGTCGGCGCAGTGAGATCGGGCCAATAGGCGTGGGTGCATAATCCAGTTCTTCAAACATAGCGCTCATGTCCGCACCATGACGACTGGCTGGCGGTTTGGAAAGGGCGGTTCTGAGGGAAATAGACAGAATTTCCTTGATTTGACGGGATTGCTCCGGGAGCCCGAAAGCCCTCCGTAGAGTTGCGCTTTGCAAATTTTACCCAATTCCCATTACAACCCTTCTCCGTGCGCATCCAATTTCAAGCAGACCAGAGACGACCATGACCAGTGATTTCGACAAGCAGCTTTCCCAATCCAAGGCGTTCAGGCGATTGCAGGCCCAGGCAAACGCTTCTGATATTATCCTGGGGCGGCTGGTCCTGCTAGCAGCTCAGCAGACCCCGGACCCACAGACCTTTTTGGAAGACGGGCTGAACGCCTGTACAGCGGACGTGGAACTGATGTCGGCCATCAATCCGGAAATGACCCCTGATATGAAAGACAGCATTCTGTCTAGAATACGAGAGCTCTTTGCGGCCCTGACCACTGCGTCAATGCCAGCAGGGGGGATTAATTGATTTCTTTCCTTATCAGGGTAAATCCGGGCGACCCGCCCACTACTCCATTTTTGCGCCCGTGTCATGTAAATTAAGTACTGCATTGCAATAAAACTGCATGTGAAATTACATGAATTCCAGAAAATCAATTACTTAGAGAGATACTAACAGTTTATCAACATGAGTGCCGTAGATGTTGAAAAGTAAATTGACTAGTAGACGTGCAGTAAATATTCAAGCAATATCATATCAACTACTGAGCCAGACAGGTTCCGCCCTGGTAAGCGGGTCGCCAAACTGGAGTTATCAGTAGTCCATGCTCCGGTTGGGATGCGTTCTTGTTTACAAGAGTAAGTTTCAGTTTAGGGGACACCACATGGAATGTGCTTTCAGCGGCCACGTGACGCAGTTGGCGCTCCGGTGAACTGGTATACGGCGGATTATCCGTATGATCGGCGTGAGTTTCGCTACCGAAAGGCGGCGTACCCGCGGGCCAAAGGCCTCAGGAATGAGAACCGTTGGTCACGGAGATCAAGATCGATTTTGCAGTTCGGCTCTTGGGCAGTACCGCAAAAACAAGTGTCTTAACTCTGTAACAGGGGGGTGCTGGTGAAAACCGGCACCCTTTTTGTTTGTGTATTAGCGCCTGTGAATGGTCTGCCTGCGCTGCCGCGTTTACCCGCTTTGAAACCCTTCAAGTCGTTCTTCCCTTGGAAGCCCAACCCCAATCCGTCGACTGCTGATAGACGGCTGTATGATTTATCCTGGGTGACCGGATCGTGTGCCGAGGACGCGGTCGCCCTCATCCTGTTGGCTTGCAGGTTCCCTCTTGCGCTGGGCGACATAGTCCCGCAACAAGGCCACACGTTTGGGTCTGAAACTTTCTGCGTGTCGCTCAATCGTTTCTATCCGGCTAACATGAAAATGGCGGTAGTCGTTTCGAAGTTGGCAATGAGCAAGTAAAAGCAATACGTCGTCGCCATAGGACATACCAAGCGGCCAGATTACCCGGTTGGTGATCCTGTTCTGAATATCCCGGTAAGTGATGATCAGGCTGAATTCCTCCCAACATGCTTCCCGTAGAAGATTCATATCGATCTTTACCGGCGGCCTCGTGTCAGGTCGACGCCAGGTGCGCGTCACCGTGTGCATGGCCTGCCGGGCCTGCTCGTCCGGGAGGGTCGCTATGATACGTGCCAGGGCATTTGTTCCAGCTTCGCTCAGCACACTGTCAGAGATGTGTTCCAGGCTGCTAATGGCCAGCGAGAGCGCTTCAATCTCCAGGCGGGTGAAGCTGTGCGGTGGCAGGGCGGGATCTTCGGTCAGCGTGTACCCGACACCCGCAGCCCCGTCGATGAGAGCACCTCCCGCACGAAGCGTTGCAATGTCACGATAAAGCTGACGTAGAGAAACGCCGGATTCCTGGGCGAGGCGCTCTGCGGTTACAGGCTGGGGAAGGCGCCTGATCGTGTCCATCAGGCGCATCAATCTGTCGGTGCGGGCCATGGCTCCTGCCGTAAATTGTCAGGAGGGGGAAATTATACCCTTTCACATCAGACCGAAAGGAGAATTACCATGATAACGCTGTATCATTCGCCGAACAGCCGTTCCTCTTCCATTACGACACTGATTGATGAACTCGGAGCCGACGTCGAAATCCGTGAGGTTTCGATCCCGCGTCATGACGGAACGGGTGGGCCGGACCCGGTCAATCCACATCCGGAAAAGAAAGTGCCTTATCTTGTTGATGGCACTGAAGAAGTCCGGGAGCGTGGTGCGATTGCACTCTATCTTACAGACAAGTTCCCCGAGGCGGGACTGGGGCCGATCGAGGGGGAGCAGGGGCGGGCGGCCTATCTGTCGTGGTTGTTCTATTATCAGGGCGTGATGGAGCCTGTGCTGGTGCTGCACTGGACAAAACTATCTCATCCGGCCTTTGAGGCAACTTTCCGAGATTTTGGAGCAATGGCAGAGCGATTGGCAGAGTGCCTGGATAAACAGCCCTATCTACTCGGTGACCGGTATTCTGCTGCTGACCTTCTCTGCAGCAGCCCCTTCATCTGGATGCCGGAATTCACGCCGGACAATCAGGCGATCCGGGACTGGGTCGCGCGTTGCAGAGAACGCCCGGCTGCTCAACGAACAGCTGTGCGAGAAGAAGTCGCAGCTTGATAGAAAGAGGCGTGAGCGCCGGGTTACCGGCGCTTGCCAAATCCCTGTTTTCCGCCAGCTGGACGGGGTGTGCGGGAAGGTTGGGGTGTTTCCACTGTCCGGCGGGATTCGCCTGACCGCCTACAAGAGAAGAATCCGTCCACCGTTTCTGGCGTGTCTTCAGCCCTGGTCAGTGCTTCTTCCGATGTCTTCAGCACCTGGGCACGCTGTGCGCTCTTGTGACGTTTTTCGCCAATAAACTGAACACCGCATCTCAGGCCTTTTTCCCAACGCCTCTCGCAGGTGACTTCATAATCTTCCAGATCAATATAGAGATTGAATTCCTTGGGAAGAATGAAGGCGGTTTCAAATTCAAGCATTGCGCCGCTTTCGGAGATGTTGCGCACCATGCAGGGTATGGATCTCAGGCCGTTCTGAAAAACCATTTTACCTTTTTTGAAGACGCGTGCTCGCTTTGGGCGGCCAGGAAATTCTGTTGCATCTGCTGATGCAGGATCCTGCGGCGCTGGGATTGCCTCAGACATTATTCAGTCTCACATCTACTCATACACATGTGGGCGCTGGTGCCCATTTGGCTAAATCTACCAGCCAAGGCGTTGCCAATCCGTGAATCCAATTGAAGACTCGTTATTTTGTTGGGCATGTACTTCCCTTGAGATACGGAACAAAACCCCTTATGCCGTGGTCAGAAGAACCTTACCGTTTTCTTTTCCCGAGAAATCGTGGAACGCCATTCCTTGAATTGATACACATTCTTTCTTTTATTTACGGGCAAGTCAGACAAGTGAAACACGTGCTGCCTTCGATAGTAGAAGGCGCAATTAGAGGCGTTAATGACGGAAGAACAGATATCCTTTTTGAACCAGCTTGCGATCCGCGCTGGCGAGGAGATCTTGAAAATTTATTCTCAACCTTTTGAGGTTGAAAACAAGGCGGACGGTTCGCCGGTGACGATAGCCGACGCAGCTGCGGAAAAGATCATTCTCGCAGGTCTGGCAGAGTTGTTTCCGGGCGTGCCGGTCGTAGCTGAAGAAGCCGTGGAAGCCGGCAGCCTGCCAGAGGCAGGTGATCGGTATTTTCTGGTTGACCCGCTTGACGGGACCAAGGAATTCCTGAAGAAAAATGGCGAGTTCACGGTCAATATTGCTCTCATAGACAATGGCGCGCCGGTCTTCGGCGTTGTGGCTGCGCCTGCGCTAGACGAGATCTTCTGGGGATCCTGTCCGGTTGACGGGTCTGGGGCACAGGCTTTCAGAGGGGCGATCGAGAACGGAACAGTAACCGATGTGCAGCCGATTTCGGTTCGCGAAGTTCCAGACAATGGACTGAGCGTGCTTGCCAGCCGGTCCCACCTGTCAGAAGAAACGGCCGAACTGATCAACCGTTTGAGTGTGGCCGAACAGCTTTCGGTGGGGTCTTCCCTGAAACTCTGCTGGGTGGCAGCCGGAAGGGCGGATCTTTATCCGCGTCTGGCGCCGACAATGCAGTGGGATATCGCTGCGGGCGACGCTGTGGTGCGTGCTGCGGGTGGCAGCGTGGTTTTTGCCGACAGCGGCAAAGATTTTGTCTACCGATTGCCTGAAAATGCCAAAAAGGACGATCTCAGAAACCCGCATTTCATTGCAGTGAGCTGTAGATCCCTGTTGCCGGGCATGGCACCGGCTGCCTGAATATTCGGCTCTGAATGCAGGGCTAAGCAGAAAATCAGATAAGGGCCGGATCGCCGGCTAAACGGAAAAGCGAAATGAACATGCAATCTCACGGGATCACGCCCGAACGCCTCAGTAATCTGAAGCGTCTGGAAGCGGAAAGCATCCATATCATCCGCGAAGTGGCGGCCGAATTTTCCAATCCGGTGATGCTTTATTCAATCGGCAAGGACAGTGGCGTCATGCTGCACCTTGCAATGAAGGCGTTTTATCCATCCAAACCACCGTTCCCGCTGCTACATGTCGACACAACCTGGAAATTCCAGGAGATGATCAAGTTTCGCGACGAGACAGCCAAGCGCCTTGGTCTGGATCTTCTCGTCCACACCAACCCGGAAGGCCTGGAGAAAAACGTTGGCCCGTTCTCGCATGGATCTTCGGTGCATACGCACATCATGAAGACCGAGGCGCTGAAACAGGCCCTGGACAAATACGGCTTTGATGCAGCTTTTGGCGGCGCACGCCGCGACGAGGAAAAGTCTCGTGCCAAGGAGCGCGTGTTCTCCTTCCGCAATTCAAACCATGGCTGGGACCCAAAGAACCAGCGTCCGGAATTGTGGAACCTTTACAATGCCCGGGTTGCCAAGGGCGAAAGCATCCGCGCGTTTCCGCTGTCCAACTGGACCGAGCTGGATATCTGGCAATACATCCTGACGGAAGATATCCCGATGGTGCCATTGTATCTGGCGGCCAAACGCCCCGTTGTAGAGCGTGATGGCATGCTGATCATGGTCGATGATGACCGCATGAAGCTTCAGCCCGGCGAAGTCATTGAAGAAAAACTGGTCCGCTTCCGCACGCTCGGCTGTTACCCGCTCACCGGTGCCATTGAATCTGATGCCGACACATTACCCGCCATTGTCCGCGAAATGCTGATTGCCCGCACGTCCGAGCGTCAGGGTCGCCTGATCGACAAGGACGAAAGCGCATCAATGGAGAAGAAAAAGCGGGAAGGGTATTTCTAAGATGACGAACGTGAACATCCAGGAAAACACTGAGACATCGGTCACCGATTATATCCTCGCGCAGGAAACCAAGGATCAGCTGCGGTTTCTCACCTGTGGCTCGGTTGATGACGGCAAGTCGACCCTGATCGGTCGTCTGCTCTACGACTCGAAACTGATTTTTGAGGATCAGCTGGCCTCGCTCGAGCGGGATTCAAAAAAGCATGGCACTGTTGGCGAAGAGATCGATCTGGCTTTGCTCGTCGATGGTCTGGAAGCCGAACGCGAGCAGGGCATCACCATTGATGTGGCCTATCGTTTCTTTGCCACGGAAAAGCGCAAATTCATCGTTGCCGATACACCAGGTCACGAGCAATACACGCGGAACATGGCCACCGGTGCGTCTACGGCGGATCTGGCAGTCCTTCTGGTGGATGCCCGCAACGGCTTGATGGTTCAGACCCGCAGACATGCGTTCATTGCCTCTCTTCTGGGAATTCGCCATGTGGTTCTGGCGATCAACAAGATCGACCTGGTTGGCTATTCTGAAGAGCGTTTTGAAGAGATCCGCAAGGAATTCAAGACCTTTGCCAATGGCTTTGACTTCGAAACCCTGCAGGCGATCCCGATGTCCGCCCGTTACGGCGACAATGTCTCAGCCAGAAGCGAAAAGATGTCCTGGTTTTCCGGCCCGACGCTGCTGGAACATCTTGAAAGTGTCGAAGTTGGCGAACACGCGCTGGAAGCACCGTTCCGCTTCCCGGTGCAGTGGGTTAACCGGCCCAACCTCGACTTCCGCGGTTACTCAGGCACGATTGCCAGTGGCCGCGTGAACGTTGGTGAAGAACTTGTTGTCGCCGGTCCGGCCAAAACATCGAAGGTCGAAAAGATCATCGGTGCAGGTGGAGAAGTGGACAGTGCCAGCGCCGGCGAAGCCGTTACCATCACACTGGAAGACGAGATCGACATCTCGAGAGGGGACTTGCTGTCTTCCACGGCCTCGCGTCCCGATGTCGCCGACCAGTTTGCTGCCCATGTCATCTGGATGTCTGATGAACCTCTGTTACCGGGGCGTTCGTATCTCCTGAAAATCGGTACGCGGACCGTGACGGCAACCGTGTCGGAGATCAAACACAAGATCAACGTGAATACCTTTGAACATGTGGCTGGTAAAACGCTGGAACTGAACGAGATTGCCTTCTGCAATTTTGCCCTGTCGTCTTCCGTGCCGTTTGATCCCTATGAGGCCAACCGATCAACGGGATCCTTCATCCTGATCGACCGCATGTCTAATGCGACTGTTGGCGCTGGCATGATCTGGTTTGCGTTGCGCCGCGCAAGCAATATTCACTGGCAGGCTCTTGCTGTCGACAAGCAGGCGCGGTCGGAAAAGCTTGGCCAGAAACCTGCAGTTCTCTGGTTCACGGGGCTTTCGGGTTCGGGCAAGTCAACGATTGCATCGATTGTCGAAAAGAAACTGCATATCGATGGTCGGCATACCTACACGCTAGACGGCGACAATGTCCGCCATGGTCTCAACAAGGATCTCGGGTTTACCGATGCCGACCGCGTGGAGAATATCCGCCGTGTAGGCGAAGTTGCCAAGCTCTTCACAGAGGCAGGCATGCTTACGCTGGTCTCGTTCATCTCTCCGTTCAGGTCCGAGCGCCGGATGGCGCGTGACCTGATGGGCGAGGGCGAGTTCATCGAGGTATTCGTCGATACGCCGATCGAAGAATGCCGCAAGCGCGACCCGAAAGGGCTGTACGCAAAGGCAGATCGAGGTGAGATCAAGAACTTCACCGGCATTGACAGCCCATATGAAGCGCCGGAAAACGCGGAGATCCACGTCAAAAACGTCGACCGGGACCCGGAAGATGTGGCCGAAGAAATCATCGGCTATCTGCGCGATCGTGGGTTCCTGAGCAGCTATTCCTCCGATGGGGAAGGTATTTAGGACTGCTTTGAATGTGTGTTCGGCAGACTAACAACTTTGAAAGTCTGCCGAACCATAAACGCCAGCGTGGAAATGAACTTTCCGATCTGAAACAGCATTGTGATATGCGGCCCCGACTGCCATGCCATGCAATTCAAGTCGGCGTCAGGTGCGACTTTGTCATTGCCGACCACCGCGAAGCCTTCTAAGACCGGTCAGGACTTTGAAACAATTGGTTGAAAGGTTTCGGCTGCATTATGAAAACCGTTCTGGTCACCGGCTCTGCGGGATTTATTGGCTACTATCTATGCACGCGTCTGCTTGAGGACGGGTTTCGCGTTATCGGCCTGGATGCGATGACGGATTATTATGATGTCCGCCTGAAAGAACGGCGGCAGCAGATGCTTCTGCAACACGAGCATTTCAGTGCAATAAACGACCGCGTTGAAGCACCAGACTTGCTCATGTCGCTCTTCAAGTCCGAAAAACCGGATTTTGTCATTCATCTGGCAGCTCAGGCAGGGGTGCGGTATTCGATTGAAGCGCCGAGGTCCTATCTGGAAAGCAATATCTGCGGCACGTTCGAGCTTCTCGAGGCCGCGAGGGCTTTTCCACCTGAACACATGCTGTTGGCGTCAACCTCATCCGCCTATGGCGCGAATACGGAAATGCCTTACACAGAAACGGATAAGGCAGATCATCAGATGTCGTTTTATGCAGCGACAAAGAAGGCAACGGAGTCGATGGCGCATTCTTATGCCCATCTCTACGATCTGCCAGTTACGATGTTCCGTTTCTTTACAGTCTACGGCCCCTGGGGGCGACCGGATATGGCGCTTTTCAAGTTCACCAAGGCGATCCTCGAAGGAAACCCGATTGATGTTTATAACTTCGGCAACATGAAACGCGACTTCACCTATGTTGAAGATCTCGTGCAAGGCATCCGCCTGCTCTTGGAGGCTGTTCCGGTGTGCCTTGAAGAGGGAGAAAAGGTTTCGGAAGGCGACAGTCTTTCGCCCGTTGCGCCCTGGCGTGTCGTCAACATCGGCAATTCAACAAGTGTGCAACTGACCGAATTCATTGAAGCTATTGAAACTGCGACGGGCAAGAAGGCTGAGCGGAACCTGATGCCGATCCAGCCCGGCGACGTTCCTGCCACTTGGGCTAACGCCGACCTATTGCACACGCTCACCGGTTATCGCCCAAAGACAACCGTGCAGGATGGTGTTGCCAGCTTTGTTGACTGGTACCGCGAGTACTATCGGGTTTGACCCAGGACATACGGGGCCTGGAAGTGTCGTTCACTCGCCACTGACAACGTCAAAATCAGAAATGCCGTCCCGGCCAAGCTAAGCGCGAGCCGGGACCTATTTCTCAAGAATTGAAATTTGCCGTTGTCGAAGGTGTGCCGCTCTCAAGGTCCCGGATCTTCGTTTCACTGCGTCCGGGACGGCGACACCTGCCGGTATCCGGTTGACCTCAGTGATCTCCTGAGAATAGTCATACTAGGTGCTACGTCATTTCCCTTGGTGGCTGGCAGACATCGACCCATTGGGCTTCAGTGATTTCAGCCATGTGATCTGGCGCGACTTTCACTGCAGCATTGGTGGCACCGGCTGCTGGAATGACAACATCAAAATCCTTTAGCGAGATATCGCAATAAACCGGCAGAGGCCGAGCAAGCCCGAACGGACAGACGCCACCAACAGGATGTCCGGTCAGGTTTTCCACTTCTTCCAGGCCCAGCATTTTCACTTTACCACCAAAAGCCGCTTTCGCTTTTTTGTTGTCCATACGCACGTCGCCACGTGCGACAACCAGAAAGATACGGTCCTTCACCTGAAAGGAAAGCGTTTTTGCAATTTGGCCAGGGACAACCCCGTGGGCTTTGGCAGCAAGATCAACAGTCGCACTGCTGTCGTCGGTCACGATCACCTCAAGCTCGGGGGCTGCACTGGCGAGATGGTCTCGAACACTATCAAGGCTCATTCCGGTTTTCTTTCATTGTCTGACTGCGGATTAGAAGGCTGGAAACAGAGACATCATGCAATTATCAACAGCCTCGGCATCTAATTGTGCATATAGCTAAAATCATCATGGTGTAAATTAGGAATGCATTCATAGTATAATTAATCGGGTTTTAACCCACCGGGACTTAAGAGTTACTATGTGCGGTACTGGAAGGTCGTTTCCAATTGTTCCGCAGATGGTGTCATTTAAGGATTGCCGCAATGGCCAAGGCCATGACAGCCGCTACTGACGTTTGCAACCCCGAGGTGGAGGGGAAGGAACAGGCCGTGCTGGCAGCGCATCGGGGTGGGACAATGAACTTGCCTTCCATGTTGGCGAAAAATCTCCTGTTCTGGGGATCCGTATTGCTAAGTCTCTACGGCTTATATGCCGTGGTTGTTGCCCTTTAGGGCTGGTATCTGGTCGAACAGAAGCAAGTAGCTAGCCGAACGGTATAGCTAGGCGCTCCTGAGTTGCCTTATTTTCCCGATTTTGCAGAACCTCGAAAGTGCATGTTTTGTCCTGCGAAACACTATGCCCGGCTGTCAGCATCCAGGCGATTGCGGCCAAAATGGTGGTCTGGCCGGAAGGTTTCAGGCAAAGGGTGTTGCGGTGTTTGTCCGAGGATTTCAGCTATAAGACAATCAGCTACCAGATGAGCGATACCGAACGATATTTTAAAGCCACCGGTCGCAGCGTAAATCTTGTTGAAGCCCGGTAGCTTGCCGATCAGTGGATCACGTTTATTGCAGCGGGGGCGGATGCCTGCCCATTCCGTCAGAACGGCTCGCCCTTGCAGTTGCGGGCAAAAAGCTGTCGCACGTTGCAACAATTCGGTTGTTCTTTCGCTGGAAGGGGCCGTGTCCTGAAAGTCCCTGTCGGACGTACTGCCGATTGCAACGGTGCCGTCTTCGTGGGGAACGACATAAAGCCCGTCACAATAAATCGCCGGTTTGTCTTCAAGTCCCTTGCCCTCCAGAGAGAGAGCCTGGCCCTTTTCACCGCGCCCAACGCTTTCCCCGGTAAACTGCTTTATCAGGTCAAATGCGGAGAAACCGCCGGACAAGACGAGCCGCTTCGCGCTGACCGCGCTCAAGCGTCCTTCAAGGGTGACCTCACTGGTGTCCTCGTCGAACCCAACAACGCTAACACCTTCTTCCAAGTGGCCATTGTCTTGAACAAACGACCGCAGGGCTTTGAGATACCCACGTGGGGAAGCGCGGGCAGCAAGCGTTTCATAGACGATGCCATAGGGCGCAGAAGCGGCATAAAGCCAGTCAGACCGGCTACCTGACGGTTCGACAGCGTAAGAAAACCCAGTATTTTCCGGGTGCCAGCGCAGCTTGCTTTCTTCAGCACGTTCAAGGTGATGTTCAAGCTTGTCTGCTGTGGTGAGTGGCAAAATGCGTCCGCAGCGGCGATAGCCGCATGTCAGACCGGTTTCCGCTTCCAGCTTGCGGATGTGATTTTCAAGCTTCAGGAGGGCTTGAAACTGAAACTCTTTCTTCGGGTTCCAGCGTGCAGGCATGTGCGGCATGAGAGCGCCGAGTAATCCGCCGCTGGATCCGGCTCCAACGGTTTTCGCCTCAAGAACAACCACATTCAACCCGGCCTTGATGGCTGCATGTGCAATGGAAAGACCGAAAATCCCGGCACCGGCAATGGCAAGGTCAAATGGTTGGTCTGTTGAAGATGCCATTTACGGGGTGGCCCTTTTGATTGATTGCTTTCAAAAGCCCTCTTATGAGATTGCAATGGTGTTGGCAAAACATTTGGAGACGCAGCCCATGTCTGCTTCACGGCAAGAGCAAAACAAACCAGCAAACACACCCGTAGAGGCACCGAACCTTGAGTGGCTGGAAGGCGAAGTACCGCGCGCCGAAGGTTTTGACGATACATACTTTTCCAAAGCAGGTGGATTGGAAGAAACCCGACATGTCTTCCTCGCTGGCAATCGTCTGCCTGAGCGTTTTTCGGCGCGGGAGCGTTTTACCATCGCGGAATTCGGATTTGGAACGGGGCTCAATTTCCTGACCACACTCTTGGCCATAGAAAAACTGGAACGGCCACCAAAACTCACCTTCGTCTCGTTCGAACTCCATCCGATGAATACGGATCAGCTGGCACGCGCGCTTGGCGCGTTCCCGGAACTCGGTGAACTGACTTCCAAGCTTCTGTCTGCCTGGGGTCCTGAGCCTGGATGGAACCGTCTTGAAGTGGCCGGAGCCGAGCTTCTGCTCGGGATTGGAGACGCAAGGAAGCTCATTGATCAATTGAAGCTGAATGCTGTTGAGGGCAAGGGTGAAGCACTGATGATTGCCCCCGTTGATGCTTGGTATCTGGATGGTTTCAGTCCCGCCAAAAACCCCCAACTCTGGGATGCGGATCTTTTGAAAGCTGCCGCAAAATTAACAGGATCTGACGGCACCCTGGCGACCTATACGTCTGCGGGCTGGGTGAGACGAAATCTCCAGGCTGCAGGCTTTGTTATTGAAAAGGTGAGCGGTTTTGCTGGAAAACGCGAGATGGTTATCGGTCAAAAGTCGTGAATTTTCGAAAAATTTGAAAACCCCTATCCCAATAATGCTGTTGTGCAAAATGTCTTTGCTGGGTCTCATATTTGTTGTCGCAACTTCAATCGCGTCCTCGGGCACCAATGCAGCTGATTTTGATCCTCGCCCTCTCCTTGAAACAGCGCAAGACGTTGAAAACAGACTATCTGCGCGCATTGGCGTCGCGGTTGTGGAGACCGAAACAGGAAGAACCTGGAACTACAGGGGCGATGAGCGGTTCCCATTGAACAGCACTTTCAAAGCGTTCCTGTGCGCAGCCCTTCTGGATGCAGGTGACAAGGGGGAAATCGATCTCGCACAAAGCGTCACTGTTCACGATAGCGATCTGGTCGCCTATTCCCCAGTTACCGAAAAAAGGGTTGGAGGCGATCCATTCACGCTTCTTGAATTGTGCGAAGCAACGGCAACCATCAGTGATAATGCTGCGGCCAATCTTGTTCTGAAAGAACTTGGTGGACCAGACAGCTTGACCCGCTTTATGCGCCGGATCGGCGATAAAACCACCCGTTTGGATCGCTTTGAGCCGGAATTGAACAGCGCAATTCCCGGAGACGAGCGTGACACGACAACCCCCTTGGCCGCTGCCTCATCTCTGCAAAAACTGCTCCTTGGGGATGAATTGACAGCCGCCTCCCGCAAGCAACTCACAAGTTGGCTTGTGGGCAACAAGGTGGGAACTTCAACACTGCGCGCCGGGCTTCCCAAAGAGTGGATCGTTGCCGACAAGACAGGGGCAGGGGATTACGGATCTCGCTCGAATATCGCCGTGATATGGCCGGAAAACCGTGCCCCCGTCGTAATCGCGGTCTATATCACCCAGACAAAAGCGTCGTTCGAAGATCGAAATCGTGCGATTGCGGATATTGCCAGGGCACTTGTGAAAAGCTTGCAGCATTGATCGGGAGATCGTGAACTGATTTCTTCTAGCCGGAACGTTGGTTGGAAATGCGAACAAAAAGTATAAAAGGTACTGGCGAGAAAATATTTGTCAGTGCATCACATGAACAGGAGACAGCTTCCTCCACCCCGATCCGATGTGCCTGTGCCCCATGTTCCTTTGATCCAGCATTCACGCGAGGAAGTGATTGTCATCTGACCACTTTCACCCTCATAAGACCAGGAACCGTTCAAGGTAACGCCTTCGATTAGGCCTTTAATGGTCTTTTTGAAAACCGGAGACAGAGACAGTTTTCCATCTGTTGGCTTGTCGAGAATAATTAGCGCGGCGTCGAAGGTATTTCCGTTCTTTGTAATTTTACATTTGGCGTTGATCTTTCTGTCATGGGCGGGCGTGTCCATCTGAAACACCCAATCCCGGTGCAACAACAGGTTTTCCCAAACCTGTGTCCCAACGCTCGTTGAATATTTGTTGCAGTTAACTGATTCATTCCAACTGCGGTCAATGTAGCTTGCGAGAGAGATTTTTCCCCCTTTTAGTTTGGCAAGTGCAGCGTAGAACTTCGCGCCAGCATTGTTAGCGGCAATATCGGCAGGAGAATAAACACCGGTCACTCTAATACCGAATGAACCCATTTCCTTTTCGTGGTTCCATTCTTTTTGCATGAACTTGGGTGGCGCGGTGAGGCCAAGTTTTCGATGAAGTATCCGTTTTGCACCAAAGTCAAGAATTAGCGGGATGTGTTGCAAATCATAATTTTTATAAGCCCTCCAGGCAGCAATGGAATGATCTTCAATAACCTCGCGGGCAAATGTCGGATTTCTGCCGTTCTGGCGGTGGTAGATCCGGTAACCGAGCTGGAAGAAATGGCCAACCTTGTCACCGCCCATCAATACGCCGTTGCACTTGATGAGTGAGGCAAAATTGCTCGACCCGGCATTCTGGGTCTTCCGGTATTTGGTTTTTTTTGGATCGGCCTGATATTGCTTTCCTGGCGTCCCGGGTGACGCCTTCGGCAACTGTTTTTTGATCCAAGTTTCAATAGGGGCGTCTATTTGAGCTGCGTCCCCAAACAGCTCGAAAATGCGCTCCACCAGATCATCTCCAGTAATCCCATCCCTTCTGGCTTGGGAAATGTGCAAATTCAGTAAATTGTCCAGTTCTGACAAACAGTCCATAAGCTTGACATTGGCTGGAAGAGCATCGTCGTCGACTTCGGCCATCTAAAAAATCCAACTCGAATAGGTATGCCCGTGAAGCGGACAGGCAATATTTCGAATTACAAAAGATGGCTAAGTTACCATAGGAAAAGTGCGACGTCTGCCCTGTGCCGTGACCTGGGAATAGATGGAACGAGAAGCCTCAATAAAGGCCTACTTCATCTCCGGTACGGGGGAAACGGCCCTTCCGGTTTCAAACCAGCTTTTGAGATTGTCGACGACCCGCTGACCCATTGCGTTTCGGGTTGCTTGAGAGGCTGAGCCGACATGCGGTAGCAGGGTGACGCGGTCAAGCTGCATAAGCTTTTCTGGAACCTGAGGTTCGTTTTCAAAAACATCCAGGCCAGCGCCATAAATCGTGCCGTTTTCCAACGCCTTGATCAGCGCCGTCTCGTCAATGACCGAGCCGCGTCCGACGTTGATCACAACGCCATCCGGACCGAGCGCTTCGAGAACCTCTGTGCTGACGGCGTGTTCTGTTTCAGCTCCGCCCGGAGCCACAATCATCAATGTGTCACAGGCCGCCGCGAGCTCTTTCAAGGTCGCATGATATGGGTAGGTAACACCGTCCTGCTTGTTGCGACCGTAATAGTGGACCTTGAGACCGAATGCCTCTGCACGTTTTGCAATTGCCTTGCCAATGCGCCCGAGGCCGAAAATGCCGAGGGTGCGGTCCTGCAGTGTCGCCCCAGAGAGCGGGTAGTTGCCTTTTCCGGACCATTTGCCGGCGCGCAGCCAGTTTTCAGCCTGTCCGAATTCGCGGACCGTCATCAGCATCAGGCCAAGAGCCGTGTCGGCAACTTCCTCGGTTAGAACGTCAGGCGTGTGCGTAACCAGGACATTGGCGGCAAGGCAATCGTCGACATTGATATGATCGTAGCCAACACCAAAGCTTGAGACGATTTCGACGTTCGGCGTTTTGGCCAGTATGCCTTTATTTATCCGTCCGCCGCCAAGAGCTACACCGCGGATCCTCCCGCCGATGTCGGCAAGGAACGCATCCTTGTCTTCTGCTTCATAAAGCCTGTGCACGGTAAAAGTCGCATCCAGTTGTTCCTGAACAATTGGCAGCATAGGGCGGGGCATCAGAATATCGATGTTGGTCATGGTAATCCGGTGAAAACAGGTGAGCGTGTCAGGTTGGTTGCACGTACCCTACAGGACTTTGGCAGGTTTCGTCATCTGCCAATGTCATTTCGGATAGGTTACATGTTTGCAGGCAGCCGTTTTCACCCGAAAGACATGCGAAGGTTGTCTGTGTCGTAGAATAACGGCCGTTTTGATTTGAAGAGGGGCAATTCCATCCCCACTTGAGGTCAACGATAAGGCTTTGATTTTGTTAAAGTTAAGGCAGCTGATTGCTGCCTTTTCGTTGCGATCTTAGAATGAAATCATCACGCTGCCTGTTCGCGCGCTGATGCTTGCGCCATCAACAACACCCGCCTCTATCAATTTACCAAATGCCTGTTTGGCAACAGCGCTGGAAGTTTCCATGGTTGCTGGATCACTATATTTGGCAACAACCATGCCTTTGCCATCACCACAATTGAGAATGTCGATGAATTCGGCTCCAGCAGTTTCGATTATGCTGCGTAAGCTTTCAGCGGCTTCCAAAGCCTTATCCATATCAGAAGATGTAAATTCGGTGATCCTGTATTCGGTCATTCTAGCCTCCCTGAAGTCTTCTAATAGTGGATACGCTATAGATTACTCTTGAAGCTCGCAATATGGGTATATTTTACCTGTATCTAACGTAGAGTTCTGTGTTGTTCCGGCCGGAAGATGCGTTCAAATTCGGTAGCACGCAGTTGAGCCGGGCTTCGCAATGCGAGGTGGGGCTGAATATTGCTGGGGTGAATGGGTGAATATGCGATGGGTGTGTGGGGCTATCGTTCTTATCGGGTTACTACCATCAATCTCCCCCATTGCCCCAAGCGTGACTTTCGCTTAAAAGACGCGGCAGAAATCCAAGATTCCCATCAGCTTTTTTCAAGTGGAGAAGCGGAGCCCCATGGCGCGCCAGTTCATCTATCACATGCACGGCCTTTCCAAGGCCTATAACGACAAGAAAGTTCTCGACAACATTCACCTGTCTTTCTACCCGGACGCCAAGATCGGTATCCTGGGTCCGAACGGGGCCGGTAAGTCGACGCTTCTGAAGATCATGGCCGGTCTCGACAAGGAATACACCGGTGATGCCTGGGCTGCCGAGGGCGCGAAGATCGGTTATCTGTCGCAGGAACCGCAGCTCGACGATTCCAAGACGGTGATGGAAAACGTCATGGATGGCGTTGCCCACAAGCAGGCGAAGATTGATCGCTACAACGAACTGATGATGAACTACTCGGACGAGACTGCGGACGAGGCAGCATCGCTCCAGGATGAGATCGACGCGCAGGACCTGTGGAACCTGGAAAGCCAGGTTGAAATGGCAATGGAAGCGCTACGCTGCCCGCCGTCAGACAGCGCCGTTGACAATCTCTCTGGTGGTGAACGACGCCGGGTGGCGCTCTGCCAGCTGTTGTTGTCCGAACCGGATCTGCTGTTGCTGGATGAACCGACCAACCACCTGGACGCGGAAACCGTTCACTGGCTGGAACGACACCTGCGTGAGTTCAAGGGTTCCGTTCTGATCATTACCCATGATCGCTACTTCCTCGACAACGTTACCGGCTGGATTCTGGAGCTCGACCGCGGGCAGGGCATCCCCTACGAAGGCAACTACTCGGTCTATCTTGAGAAGAAGACCAAGCGCATGACGCAAGAAGGCCGCGAGAACATGGCCCGCTCCAAAGCGATCTCCCGAGAGCGCGAGTGGATGGGCATGAGCCCGAAAGGCCGCCAAACCAAATCGAAAGCGCGTATCAAGGCCTATGGCGACCTGCTGGAGATGCAGGAGGAGCGTCAGCCTTCCATAGAGCAGATCCTTATTCCGGTGGGCGAGCGTCTTGGTGCAAACGTCATTGAAGTCGACGGTGTTTCCAAGGGTTTTGAAGATCGCCTGTTGATTGATGATCTGTCGTTCAAGCTGCCCCGCGGTGGCATCGTCGGTGTGATCGGCCCGAATGGCGCCGGCAAGACTACGCTCTTCAAGATGCTGACCGGCCAGGACAAGCCTGACGACGGAAAAGTCGTTATCGGCGACAGCGTGCATCTTGGATATGTCGACCAGTCTCGCGATGCGCTCAACCCGAGCAACACAGTCTGGGAAGAGATTTCCGGCGGCGCTGAGGTAATTTACCTTGACGACAAGGAAATCAACTCGCGCGCCTACTGCTCGTCCTTCAACTTCAAGGGCGCCGCTCAACAGGCGAAGGTTGGCGACCTTTCAGGTGGTCAGCGTAACCGGGTGCATCTTGCCAAGGTGCTGAAAAAGGGCGCTAACGTCCTCCTGCTCGATGAGCCAACCAACGATCTCGACACCGAGACTTTGGCGGCGCTTGAAGATGCATTGGAAAACTATGCAGGCTGCGCCGTGGTCATCTCGCATGATCGTATGTTCCTTGATCGCCTTGCTACACACATGCTCGCTTTTGAAGGCGATAGCCATGTCGAATGGTTCGAAGGCAATTTCGAAGACTATGAAAAAGACAAGGTTCGTCGTCTCGGTGCGCATGCTGCCGATCCACGCAGGATCAAGTACAAGCCGTTAACGCGCTGATTAGCGCCAGTTGAACAAGAAGTTACAAAAACGGCGGGCTTTGCCCGCCGTTTTCATTTTGAATGACTGCTATCATAGCAGCGGGCAAAATTGAGGCGAACCCGCCCCTATGCAGATTCTTCCAATACTTCCGAAATTTCAGTGCTTTGTTCTTCTTGGCGCAATTTTGCAAGCGATGCCAAGTGCAAGAGAATTGCAATTGGCACTGCAAAAGTTGGAATGAGCGCAAGCGGGTAGGCGGAAATCAAGGCGTTGGGCATGTCAAAGGCTGCGAGCTGCAGTGGCGTCGGTGACGTGATGGTGCCAAGGAAAACAGCGAGCACCAGATCGGCAATTCCGAAGGAATTCCAGAAACGGATCGCTAACCGATTTCCGGTTTGAAAGATTCCAACTCCAACCGCGAGCAAGACGGCACCAACACCGGTCAGAATATCTCCGATCCCTGCTGGCAGTGCAAACAGGCCAGGGATCAAGCCCTGACCCCACAAGATCAAGAACACAAAACCGAATGCGCGATAGGCCTGAATGCCGATCAGATGGCTCTGCGGTATCGCTTGAAGGAGAAGCCTTGCTGTTGCAGAGCGCCTATAGACAAGGACACCGAGCACAATGGGAACGGAAATTGCGATACCGATGATCGGCACCCTGGAAAACAGCTGCGTGGAATAAATACCTGTAGACGATAGCCAAGCGGTCAGGACCAGCCAGACAACCAGCGCGCCGGTCAGGAACAACATGTTCTTGGTCACTGTGTTGGCGGGTAAATTAGTTTTCTTGAAACCCGAATAGGCGACCAGCGGCAAGGCAACCACCAACAGGACCGCTGATGCAAGGATCAATAGTTCGAAACCGAAAGACATGCTCTCTCCTTTGTGAGTAGTGACTATATTTAATATAGTGACTATCTTTTTGGTTGTGGCTATACAAAACATCGTGAGTGAATGGAGGCCGCTGTAATGCGCAAAACAGGTTATGGGCAAACGGGCTGTCCCGTTGTCCGCACCTTGAATGTTATTGGTGAGCGCTGGACCGTGCTTATGCTGCGCGACCTGCTGCTGAAAGGCGCGATGAAGTACCAGGATTTTCAAGAGTCTCTGGAAAGTATCAGCCCGAATACATTGTCTGCGCGGCTGAAATTTCTGACCGAACAAGGCATAGTCGAACGCCGTGTATATGAAGATCATCCTATACGGGTCGAATATGTTTTGACCCGACACGGTCGTTCACTTGGTCCCATCCTGGCAGCAATGCGGGACTGGGGTAACACTCACACAAGTCAACCAGAATCGGAGTGAGCGGTTCGAATCCTAGTGCAACTTCTGCGTGGATCTGATTTTAGTTCTCTTATGTTTCAGCTTGTAACGTCTTCTTTCAATCGCTTCTTGAATTACGATCCCGGCGCGCTCCGGCTGGTTCGTGGCATCGATTTGATGCTGACTGTGGTTTGCGCAGCAGTGATTGCACATTACCTGGTGCTGTTACAGCCAGGTGTGTCAGCGTTCAAAATGTCCATACTTGCGGCAGCAGCAGCTGCTCACTGCCTTCTCTTTACACCGGTTTCAACTCGTCGTCTGGAAGCTGCAAATATCCTGCGGCTTGGCCTGATCATTGTGATGCTTTTCAGCTTCGGAGCGGTTGTTGCCAAATTCGCAGGCTCTTCACCATCTTCCACTTTGCAAGTCATATGGGTGGCGATCATCACATTTGGTTTTCTCCTGGATGGGCTCAGCCCATTCTGGGAGCGGGCAGGGCGCATGATTGCCATATGCTGGCTGTTTGTGATCATGACGAGCGAGCCGCAGGTGCCCGGCCTTTGGCTGCCAGCAATGGGAGCTATTGGCATGGTAATCGCCTTTGCCATTCGCATAGGACTGTGGCGTCCGTCGCAGGAACGGACTTTCCTGAGAGTTGAAAACGCCACTCGGCGCGCAATGGCAGATTATCTTCAGGCAAGTGTGGGCAATACTTCCTTTGCAGCCGGTGACGCTGACAAGGCCTTGTCCAAGCTTGTCGACTTGCGCAAGGAGCTGAGGCTTTGCGCTGAACTCCTCAATCCGGACGGTTCTGTTCATGGATTGTCGCCGGAGGCTGCAACCATGATGCAGCTGGCGCTTGAGGTTGTCCGCGACGCCTTGTCTGAGGTGTCGACCGAGGCACGAACCAGGCTTGTTGAAGGAGCGGAGTTCCGCAATACGGTTCAGCAAGTCGAGGACGGCCTTTTGAACGGACACAGATCTGACGCCAGCAAGCCGGATCTTAGCTGGTCCACCCGGGTAACCGATCTGTCTCGAAATGACAGGTTTCACATCATGAGGGCCGCGCAGGCCTTCAAGCGCCTCTGGTTACACTGCGCGGGGAATGAACCACTTCCGGCTTTCGTTGAAAAAGATGCGGACAAAAGTGCTGCCAAATGGTGGCAGCTTCTGTCATGGCGGCTAGCACTGCAGGCGTGTGTCGCTGCCGGTATTGCTTATGGCGTGGGCGTGTATTTCGAATTAAACCATGCCTACTGGGTAACGCTCACGGTTATCGTCGTTTTATGCAGCAACCTCGGCACAACCGTACAGAAGACTCTACAGCGCACCATTGGAACGGTTGTCGGTGTCTTCGTAGCAATGGGCCTGGGGTTGGTTCTGTCCGGATATCCTCTTGTCGGAGTTGTTATCGCTACACTGGCAATACCAGTGACGATTGTGTTTATTGATCGGAATTATGCGATTGCGGCCGGGTTCATAAGTTTCATGGTTGTGATCGGCCTGCATGCGCTGGCAGGACTACCTGTTTCCGAACTCTGGTCACGTCTCTATGACACCGTGATAGGGGGAGGTGTTGGTCTTTCGGTTGCATGGATCCTGTTTCCGACACGAACGGACAAAAGGCTCTCCGGACTCACAAAAGCTTATCTGAACTCCTGCGAAGATTACCTCAAGGCGGCAGCGAGACCTGAGGTGGAAGACAAGCGTACATACGCGGACCTGCGGCGCAGGGCAGGCCGGCTGGTCGCAACTGCCAAGGTCTACCGGATGGAACGTGCCTTGTGGTCTTCCTTCTCTGGTAGTTCGGACGGTCTGGATGTTCTCGTGAGCGTGCTGGCGGACTATATTGTTCTCTACCGTCAGGCACGGGCATCTGTACTGACAAGCAAGAGAATTCAAGCTGCAAAGCCTCAAATCTCACCTGTCGTCGCCAAAATGGATGAGCGGGTCCTGAGCGAATTCGAGGCTGTTCTGCAAGGAAAAAAAGGGCAGCCAGTTCCAGGTCTTGCCGATGAATGGCTGGCCGCATTGCCAGCACCGGCAGCGAATGAACCTGACCTGATGGCTGACTGGGTCGCCATGCTTTACTACGCGCGCAAAGTCATTCGTTGTCTCGATGGTTTCAGACAGGACGCAACATGGCTTGGAGCATTCGAACCGGAGCTCAGCTAACCCCTCGGCGAGCGTCTTACAGGGATTTAATTTCCACGCCTTGATCAGGCTGCATTTAAGGTCAAACTTCCATTCAACCCAAGATGCAGAGTGTGTTCTGCGTCACAATCGGAAACGTATGCGTGTGTATGGTTGGCACATCAGCAACCGGGCACCCCGCTTGGCCCGGTAGGAGGTATTCGATAATGACCTGTATGAAATTAACCCGTGGAATAATGATTGGCGCCGGGCTGTTGACCGGCCTGGCCGCTGTTGGCGCGAATGCGCAAGACGCGCAGCCCGTAAATGCGGATCCAACGCCGCCGCCGACATATGATTTTGTCCAGCAGGCAGGCGAGATGTCCTACGACGGTAAAACGCTTACTCTTTCAGGTGCCAACACCGGTGTCCTGTACTTCAGTGACCGCCCCTACAGGGTTGGTGGTCAGATCTCGAATGAAGATTTTACCGGCTTTTGGGAGACCCAGGACGGTTTCAAAGGCAACCCGCCCAACGCGGTTGTCAGCATCCTGAGCCAGACTGACAAGGCACCGGCACTTGTCGAACTGACATCTGCCAAAGTCGACGGATCTTCCGTTGTCTATGGCGTTCAGGTCCTGCGGGGAGACTTGCCGGAAAGTGCCAAGGGTGTTGCACTTTTCATTGATCGCAGCTCCAGGCCACGACATCACGGAAGAGCCGCAGCGACGGCGCCAGGTTCTGTCGGTTTTGAGCCATACGGACCCTATTGCTATCACTCCCCACAGGATCCGCGCTGCCGGGCCTGGCATCACCCGGTTCATCCTTATTACCCGCCATATCCGCCCTATGGACCCTATTATCATCCTGGGGCTGCCTATGCCGCAGGGGTCGCCACAGGAGCTGCAATCGCGAATGCCAACAAGCCGGTCTATTACTATTACCCGATCCCAACCGGACCGTTGCCGCCCAATTGCTGGATCAACTCGCAGCATACCCAGATGGTCTGCACCATCAAGCTACAGTAGACTTTCCAATATGGTTCCCAGGCCCCGCAAACTTGTGGGGCCTTTTTGCAGGGCGACCCGCAGCACGATTAATGGAGGATAATGCGCAGTTACTGCGTTGCTTGGCATATTTCTCAATTGGAAAACGCACGGTTCTCTGTTTCTCTCTTAGTACCAATCGACAATTGGTATTGTCGGTTTGCAAGCCGTGCTGGACGAGAGAGAAAATACCATGCGCAGCGTGTTCTTAGGGCTGGTCTTGCTTCTTCAACTGTTGTTGCCAAGAGACGTGTCGGCAGAAGACAAGACCAAGGTTCAACTAGGCCTGTTGGGCGCAGGGCCAGAGGTCTTTGCCTATGAGATCTCTGTGTTGAAACTCGCCCTTGCCCACAGCGGCCAGGATGTTGAACTTGAAATAGTACCGCTCTCCATGCCGCAGGAGCGTGCCTTTCTAGAACTTGAAACCGGCCGGGCGCCGTTCAACATCTTCTTCAGCGGGTTTTCAAGTGAGCGGGAATCGCGTTTCCGCCAGATAGACATCCCCTTGTCGCGGGGGCTCCTGGGTCATCGGATCTTCATCACGAACGAAAATTCCCTGGAAGAGTTGGCTGAAATAAGGTCACTCGAGGCGTTGATCGATCAGGCTGTAGTAGGATCAGGCATCGGCTGGCCGGATACAGATATCTTCGAGGCAGCCGGTTTCGCCGTGCAAAAGGAAACTTACGAAAATCTATGGCGGATGTTGTCCAAGGGACGCATCAATGCATTCAACAGAGGCATTCACGAGGCCTATGTTGAAATCGGTATTCGGAAACCACAACACGAAAACCTGGAAGTCGATCCGCATGTGATGGTGCGCTACCGCTTCGACTATCTTTTCTATGTCCGCAAACAAGACAAGGCACTTGGCGACCTGCTCGAGACAGGACTTCGAAGGGCGTACGAAAGCGGCGCTTTCATGGAGAATTTCAATTCACACCCGGCTATTCGTGCGGTGATTGAAGATGCCAATCCGAAGGACCGGCTGACTTTTGAAATCGACAATCCGCTCATGACCGACCGTCAGCGTGCGATTCCGGATCGGTACTGGCACGCGTTTTGAAAACAATCATTCAATTCTGATTTCTGGGAAGGATCAGTTGTTAGTGAAGGACGCGATGATCCTGTTGATCGTGCCATCGGTTTTCATTGTTCTCAAAGTTGCATCGAAATCCCTGATGAAGGTATCTGCTTCTGGGCCGGTCCATTTATCAGAATAACCGATATAGGCGGGTTCGATTGAAGCTGTGCCAACAATGTCCACGTTGGTATAGTTTTTCCGGTGGATCAGCATTTCGGTTGCTAGCCTTTCAACAACGTAGCAGTCGATGCGTCCAAGAACGAGTTTGCTCAGATTTTGTTCAGTGGTCTGGGCTTCCTCAAGTTTGATGTCGCCCTTTTCCACCATTTCGAAAAACCGAGATCCGGGTGCCCGGTATCCGGCAACGTTCCCGAACAGCAGCCCCTTGTAGTCGTCCGGGTAGGTCCATTCTTTTCTTGCGACCCCACTGCGGCAGAACACGCTGACTTCCTCGTCATACAGAGAAACGGACCAATGTCGTATCCAGGGTCGGTCTTCCGGCTTGTAGTAACTTCCCACAAGACCCTGCGCGTGGCCATTCTCGACAAGAACGGTTGCACGTGTCCAGGGAACAGCCTCAAGCACGAGTTCATCTGCTTCAAGGCGCTTTTGGGCCTCTTTGATTATGACAGCGTAAATTCCTTCGGGGCGACCGTCTGTCTGGGACATGTATGGGGGATAGGAATTGTCCTGTACGAGAATGATTTCAGAGGCAGCCGGACCGAAAAGCTGCAACCAGAACAACAAAACTGGAAAAGTCCATATTGAAAGTCTCGCGGTCGCGCATTTCGCCCATTTACGCCCCATCTTTCCCACCCGCTCCTATTCGCCTTTTCGAAGTACTAACCGGAAGCAAACCGCCTCGGAAAGGAAACCGCAAGTGAGCAAAAGTGACACGCGTTTTCTTTACGAGGACGAATTTACCGGCGTTCCGTCGATGATATTCCGATTAACAAGTGCCGTTCGATTGATCGCGAAAACCGATGACAGCCATCAATGAGATTTGTTGGTGCCGATCGAACTATCTGAATAAGATCGCGCTGATCAGCGACAGGAGATCTTCAAATGAACCAGACCACGCTAATTCCCGGCGATCTTGAAATTGCACCGAAGTTCAAGGTTGAAGGCGTGGTGGACGGCGTCTTTCAAACAACTTCGCCCGAGGATTTCCAAACTGTGCCTGTTGAGGCACTGAAACTGACATTTGAAGGTGTACCCGGCGGTCGGCATGCCGGGTTTACCCGCAAGTCTGGTGGCCGTGAACCTTGGTATGCTCGCGGGACGGAAATGTGTAACGAACGTCAGATTTCACTTTTGTCGGTCGAAGAACTTGGCCTGATTGCGGAAAAAATGGAGCTCGCCAAGCTAAGTTCCGAATGGATTGGCGGCAATATCACCTTTTCGGGGATCCCGAATTTCTCGCAGGTACCGCCGCGCACCCGGCTGGTGTTTGAGGGTGGCGCGGTCATTCGCGTGGACGGTGACAATGCGCCATGCCGTGTCGCAGGCAATGCGATTGCGGCGAACAACCCTGGCCGCGAAGGGTTAGACCTTCTGTTTCCCCAAAAGGCAAGACGTCTGCGTGGTCTGGTCGGTTATGTTGAAATTCCCGGAACGATCAAGGCTGGCGAGAAGGTTACAGCACAAATTCCGGAGCAATGGATTTACCCACGTGGTTGAGCAGCTACTCTGACTGGTGAATCACGCCACGTACCCAAGGAGAACTCCATGCTGCCCATCCATCACATGATTGACCAGGCACCTGATCCGGTCGCTCCCTTTTCTCATGCGGTCGAGACAGATGGCTGGGTATTTGTCACAGGGCAAATGCCGACGGATCCCGATACACCGGATGCACCCCTGCCTGAAGGTGTCGCAGCACAGACTGTGCGCGTGATGGAAAACCTGAAACTTGTGTTGGGTGGACTGGAGCTTGGCTTGGAAAACGTCACGTTTATCAGGGTCTATCTCACCGAATTCAAACGTGACTACCAGGCAATGAATGACACCTATCGTTCGTTTTTTCCTGCCGGAAAATTGCCGGGACGGACTTGCATCGGTGTCACCGGCCTGGCTGTTGACGCGCTCGTTGAGATTGATCTTATCGCTCGGCGACCCTGATCACATCGATGCAAGGCTCACAATTCGATCCATCGCACTTGTGTTGACCAAACGCGTTACATCAAGTCACTTGGTCTGCTTCTTCGGAAACTTCCCTGTTGCAGCCCCAGCCCCGTAGTGTGTCATTCATGTCTTCCAGAACGAAGTGACGTGCAGCGTCGCGGTCGTAGCCCTCGTCCAGCAGCGATTCATATTCCGTCAGCTCATGCCGGACATAACTTGTGGTGGCTTGCCAAAGGGAAATTGAAGGTGGCAGGTGTCTCAGGTGACCGGCCGCAGCGGCTTCCAGAATTGCCTCTGCGTCCCTCATCGGGATCCTCGGCAACAAAGCCCTGAGCGCTTTTCGCAGACCTTTTTGTCTTTTTGTGCCGCCAGCCATGTTTTTCTAGCGCCTTTGTCCACGTGGTTTCGTGTTTCTTGATGGAGAAGAGTGTGGGGCGGATTCTAACGTCGGTAAAGCCGGGTAATGTCGAAATTGGCACTCTTAGGCGCGAGAGGTCTTCAAGTCGTCCGTTGCAGGTGAACTCGCCAGCGGAAGCCCGGCCACGGTACCGCTTGCATGGGCGCTATCATTAACTTCATCAAATCCAAGGGCCGGGGCAAAATGGTAACCCTGGGCCAGGTGGCACTCCAGTGCTTCCAGAGTGTTCAATTGATCAATATCTTCAACGCCCTCAATAACGCATTGGATCTGCATCGAGCGGCAAAGGTTGACGATCGAGGTTATGACCCCGCGCGCCACAATATCATTGATGTCGGCAACGAAACTCTGATCGACTTTGACGCTATCGATCGGCAGTCTGTGCAGATACCCGAGGCTGGAATAGCCTGTTCCAAAATCATCCAGTGCCAGCTTCACACCGGCAGCTCGTAGTGTTTGCAAGCATCCTTCTGCCGCATCGTAGCTTGCAATGACGGAGGTCTCGGTCATTTCAAATGTAATCAGACTGGGATTGATGTCCCTTTGTCGAACGATCTCAAGCAGTGCCTCCACCGTCGTTGCAGAAGTGATGTCGTTGGCGGACAAGTTGAACGAAAGGCACAGGTTTCCTGGCAACATCTTTATTTGAGCCACGGCTTTGTCGAACAGCTGAACTGTCAGCCTGTGCATCAGTCCTGTTCGTTCTGCAATTGGCAGGAACTGGTTAGGAGCGACATTGCCAAGCACAGGGCTTTGCCAGCGCGCCAGTGCCTCAAATCCCACGATGGCTCGATCAGGCAGTGAGACAACAGGCTGGAAGTGAGCCTGAAATTCCTTGCCGATATCAGCGCTCTGCAAAGCGACTTCGATAGCGCGGTCAGAGCGGATACGGGCCTCATGATCGGCGGAATAAACCGTTGTACTGCCACGGGAAGTTGTTTTGGAATTGTAGAGTGCATAGTCGGACCGGTCGAATAGCACATGTGCGGTTTTACCCGCTTCCGGATAAAGCGCAATGCCGCAGGAGGCGCCAACCGACAGCTGTAAATCGCCTATCTTGTACGGTTCGCTGATCCGTTCACAAATTTTCTGGCCAGTTTGTTCCGCGTCGTTCGAGCCGCCACGGAGCAGAAAGCCAAATTCGTCTCCACCAAGCCGACAGATATCGACATTTGGAAGATTGAGAGTTTTCAGTCGGTTGCCGACCTCCGTTAACAGTTGATCGCCCAACTGATGGCCATAGGTGTCATTGATCGGTTTGAAACGGTCCAGATCAACAACGCCAACCGCGAATACGTCGTCCGTTTTTTCAACCTTGTTGATCAGGGCGTCGAGCTGGTTGAAGAAATAGCGACGGTTTGGAAGGTCTGTCAGCGCGTCAGTTTGTGCAAGCCGCTCGTTTTCCGCGTTCAGCCTCTCCGTTTCCTTCTGCTTGGCCGCCAGCGCGGACTGAGACTGAATCAGCTTGCAGAAACCGCGATAGCTGTTGAGCAAGACCTGCAGCACGACCAGGCAAACAAGAAAGATGTTCATCGCCATCGCGACGTAAACGTCCTGATCCTGTCTGAGGTAATGATAAAGATAAGGAATGGTCACAATAAACATGACCATGAGCGCAGCCTGAGGCAGGTGCATCAGGCAGAAGATGCAGCCAATCACCGTGATCGCAATAAAGAGCGCGACGTGACCGCGTTCCGACGGACCGCCATAGGCGTCGAGACTGAGTGACCACGCGATGTAAACCACTGCGACAAGGCTGCCCAGAACAACAGTCTGGCGCATCTTCTTGATGGCTTCTTCCGGTCCCAGAACCTTGTTTCGCGAATTGACCCAGACGGCAAAGCGAATGGTCGTGAAAACAAGCATCGGCGCGAGTATACCAACCGTCATGTAAAACGGTGCGGCATCATAATGCGTATAGGAAACAGCGATGGCATTGACCATCAAGAGGGCATAGAGCAATGGAATTTGTGTCTTGAGCTCATTGTATTGAGCTTGAGCAATTTCAGGATGACGCGGATCAATCATCATCCATGTTATGAACGCTCTTACTTTTTCCATTTTCTCCTCCGCAGTCATATTTATAGGAAGGAAGATAAAAGAATAGTTATGGTGTAGGTTGTAAAACCTTAGGTAAATTTGACGATATTTGGCAGATAATAGCTCGAGTCTATTTGAATTTCATTCCTTTTATTTGAAATCAAAAACAACTTAAGAGGTGTTAAGTGGAAAAGTACCCTCTTAGGGAGAGTTTTGGTTTTGGGCACATATAATTTTACTCAAAGTTAGACAACAAGAAAGCCGATATCAGTTCGGCTGGCGACCGCGCGTTCATTTGGTCTGTAGCAACCATGTTGCCTTCGCCGCACGATGCCTAAAGGAATAATAAGAAAAGCTATCTATTTTTTTATAATCAATTTGCGCTATATAACAAGCATGGCAGATCGAACGCGCACACGGCTGTTGAACGCCCTCAAATCCTCTGGTCCGCAAACCGCCGCGGATCTAGCCAAGGTTCTGAACGTCACCACGGTTGCAGTCCGTCAACATCTGGATGGCCTTCTACAGGACGAACTTGTTGCGTTCGAGGATTTGAAAGGATCGGTCGGCAGGCCCAAACGCGTGTGGACCCTTACTGATGTGGGACACCAGCAATTTCCTGATAATCATTCCAATCTGATCCTTGGATTGCTGAATGGGTTGAGTGAGATTTACGGTGACGAGGGCGTTGACCAGCTCATTGCCCACCGTGAAGCGCAGAGCCGAGAGGCCTATCTCGAAGCACTGAAAACGGCGACCGACCTTGCCGCGAAAGTGGAAATTCTCGCTGATATGCGAAACCGGGAAGGGTATATGGCGGAGGTGGTCGCAGAGAAAAAGGGTTACCTTTTGATCGAAAACCACTGTTCCATTTGTGCTGCTGCCACCGCATGTCAGGGGTTCTGTCGATCTGAACTCAGCCTCTTCAAGGATGTTCTTGGGTCAGGTGTGAAAGTTGTGCGTACCGAGCACCAACTATCCGGCGACCGTCGCTGCGTTTACAAGATCGAGCCGGTTCACGGAGCTGGCTGAGTATCAATTCTGAAACAGTTAGGAGTTATGCGGGTGTCAATCGCAAAGCCGATATTGGCGCGGGTGATCGACCGCTATTTTCGCCCCTTCGAAGTGCACTTGAAACCGCTCGATCTTCCGGTTGAACCATTGCCGGACACAGGCCCTCTTCACCTTGTCTGGCATTTTGCCAAGATGTTCCGCTGGCAGCTGGTAATTGTCTCAGTACTGGCAATGGTGTCCGCTGGTCTGGGACTGGCGATGATCTGGGCAATCGCCTTTATTGTCGACGGTGTAACCGGGCAGGGTGCGCAAGTCTTTTTGCGAGATCATGCCTGGCTGATGGCAGGTATTCTTGTGCTTTTCCTGGTCGTTGATCCGCTGGCCTTTCTCCTGCGGCAAACCTTTGCGTTTCAGACAGTGCGGATCCTTTTGCCTGCCGCGATGCGCTGGCAGGCACATAAGGCCGTTGAATCGCAGGACCTTGCATTTTTCGAAGACACTTTTGCCGGTCAGGTTGCCTCCCGAATTGCGCAGGTGACGATGTCGGTTCATCGCCAGATGATGCTGGCGATCGAGACCATTCCCTACTTGGTCATCCAGTTCGGTGGGTCTTTCCTTCTGCTCCTGGCGCTGGCCTGGCCACTGGCGATACCGGTCATCATCTGGATTGGTGCAAATATCCTCGTCGCCTGGGCGGCGATCCCTTCTTACATGCGGCGCTCGGCAAAGGTGGCCGCTGCCAACTCCCGTGCCACCGGGGCCATGACTGATGTCTATTCCAACATTGCCATGGTAAAGCTGTTTGCTGCTGAAGATTCAGAGGCTGGGGCCATTCGCAAGGTAATCGGAGAGACAATCGACACGCGCCACAGCGAAAACCGCTCCTACATTCTCACTGATAGCAGCGTCTATCTGCTCAACGCTCTCATGATCCTGTCTGTTGCAGGGATCGGTTTTTGGGGGATGAGCGAAGGCTGGGTCACGATCGGTGATTTTGTTGCTGGCTTGACGGTGACACGCTCGCTCTCGTCTGGTTCTTCGCGCTTCATTGGTGTTGGCCAATCGATCACAAGCACGCTTGGGACGATCAAGGACGCAATGCCGATCATGACAAGTCGTCCGGAGATTACCGACAACGTCGGTGCTTCAAAACTTGATGTGACAGCAGGTGAGATCCGCTTCGAAAAGGTATCCTTTTCTTATCAGGAGGATCGCAAGCCTGTCCTGGAAGACTTTAACTTGCAGATTGCGCCAGGAGAACGGGTTGGTCTGGTCGGACTGTCAGGGGCCGGAAAGTCAACAGTCATATCGCTGCTGATGCGCTTGCGTGATGTTTCGAGTGGCTGCATTTCAATAGACGGCAAGGATATCCGCGAAGTCACCCAGGCTTCGCTGCGCAGTCAGATAGGGGTGGTGACGCAGGATATATCACTGCTCAACAGGTCCATCCGGGACAATATCCGTTATGGCAAGCCCGATGCGAGCGACGCGGAAATCCGAAAGATTGCCGAAGCTGCCGAAGCACTTGGATTTATCGAGGAACAAAAAGACAGTCAGGGCCGCCAAAGTCTCGATGCTCACGTTGGGGATAGGGGCGTGAAGCTGTCCGGTGGTCAGCGCCAACGCATCACCATTGCCCGCGTGCTTTTGAAAAACGCGCCCATATTGATCCTCGATGAAGCAACTTCGGCTCTCGACAGCGAGGCCGAGCTTGCCATTCAACAAAACCTGACCCGAATGATGGAAGGTCGGACAACACTTGCCGTTGCCCACAGACTATCGACGATAGCCGCAATGGATCGGCTGCTGGTGATGGATCATGGCAGGATCATTGAAGAAGGCAGCCACAAGGAGCTGCTCACGCGCGGCGGGCTCTACGCCACCTTGTGGGAACGCCAATCCGGTGGCTTTCTTGTGTTAAATGCCGCCGAGTAGGTGTGGAGTGGCAATCCGGAATGAAATTGCCGGTACTTTGAGAGTTGTTGCAGCCGAAACCTGACTATTTGCGTCTCAGGATGATGGTCATGAACCATTGTTCGAACGCATACGCGGATGTCTTTTCGCGGTAGAGCGTTTCCAGCCGGTCAAAGAAGTCGGTTTCCAGCCCATCAATTTCGTCGTCGGTTTTAGCTGATGGTGCAAACAGATGGCTTCGCAGTGTTGAACAGGCGAAGGCGCGGACGTAACCGGCATATTTGTGCGCGTATTCTGCAGGCTGGTTGATATAGGTGGAAAAGAGATCGCCGCTTTCATCCGCGTTTGCGGCGTCGAGTGTATCGACTTCAAAGGCGTCGGCAAGTAACGCATCGTTCTCGATCGAGCCGCGTGCTTCTTCGCTGGTCATGAACCATAGTCCGAAGACGAAACTGTCAGCGGTTTTCCGGTCCAGCCGACCTTCGTCTGTCATTTCAGCAGTGACATGTTGAAGTGCGCGGTAGATGCCTCGACCAGACGCGGCAATGCCATTTATCTCACCAGGTTCGGGAACAGAGCCAAGTGTGGAGACGAGAAGATAACCGCCGGACTGAATCTCCTCGGCACGTAACCGCAGAAAATTGCGCCAGTCGCTTTGTGCCTGTTGCCACATCTTTTTGCGATTCTCGCCGGTCAGGTCGGCAAACCAGATTGTGCCGGGAGCATCTAGCCGAATGGATTTGCTGAGCCAGTGACTGGCAGCAAAACAAGTTGCCAGCGTTACGGAACGATCAGGCATCAGGCGGCCGTAAAACGAGCCAACCGATGTTCGTACCTGTGGCACATGTGTCGCGCTCATATATCCGTCTGGCCCGAACGCCAGATTTATCAATGCATTCCAGTCATTGCCCGGCTGATCTGCGTGACAGACCGAAATATGCTTCGATGACGTGTTATTGCTCCAGACATCAAGAGCTGGGCGAACAGTTTCAATGGCGCTCTGACCCGGACCACAACCGTAGTCGGTGATGTTCAAACGGTTCGAAAGCGTTGATACCTGTTCGGCCAGATTGCGGATCGTGGACGCGTGCCTGTTGGCATTTTGCTGTTGGGCCAGCGAGTTCTCGTTGTAGTCCACCATGCCGTCGGTGGAACCCAGCTGGTTCAGGCTGTCGATCATCGGCAAATTCCTTTTCCCCTCATACGAACAGAAAGTCGTCGAGCGTGTAGATTTCATTGTCCATTATCTCTGCGACCTGTTTTCCGGTGATGTAAAGATAGGAATTGGTGGATTCGAACGTGTCGATGAAAACATTGCTGAGATCGGTAATCCCGTAATCTTCCATCGAGATCACGATCTTGTCGCCCTCCGATGCACGAAAATCCTGTATCACGTGCCCGTGCGAGCCGGAAAAAACAAAAGCATCTGCACCGGCGCCGCCCCACAGGAATGTCTGCCCATCCGAAATGTCCAGGATGTTGTCCTTTGCATCTCCCTGAAGCTTGTTGCTCTTGGGGTCACCGGTCACCTTGGAATCCTGGCTGAAGTCAATGTCCCCAAAGAGGTTCAGAGACTGGTTCTTCATGTTTTCAAGGATCGCAATTGTTTCGCCTGAGCTGATCACTTTCAGGTGGAATTTGCCGTTGGCATCGGGGCTGGTCATGCGCAGGTCGGTCCAACCCGACATGTTGTAGGCATCCATGTCGATTTCAATCCGGTCCTGACCGGAGCTGAAATCTTCGACTGTGTTGGTCCCACCGTTCAGGATAAATGTATCCGCGCCGCCGCGACCGGAGAGGACGTCGTTGCCATCGCCGCTGACAATAATATTGTCGCCGTTGTCACCGCGAATGATGTCGTCATGGGCTGATCCTACAATATTTTCAATGCTGTAGTTCTTGTCGTATCCAATCACTTCCACCATTTCGCCGTTCTTGTTGAGCCGGTACATGTGGCCGTTGAGAACTTCATAGTAGGTACCGTTTGCATCCGTGAAGGTTTGGGACATGTCGACGACAATCCCACGGTTGGCGAACTGGTAGGACGCGGTGTCGTTGCCGTCCCCGCCATAAAGCGTGTTGTTGCCCGCACCGCCGAAAAACAGATCATTTCCGTCAAAGCCGAACAGGACGTCGTTGGCCGGATTGAAATGTTCGACGCTGCCACCGCCCCGTGGGTCGAGCTGATAGCCGCTGATGATATCGTCATAGTTGGTGCCGAACACCGTGTCCGCGCCTGCACTGCCGGCAAATTCCTGATTGCCATAAGCCCCCAGCAACAGAAAGTTATTGGCGCCAAGTTCTCTAAGGTCTTCGTGGCTCAGGTTCAGCGGGTGCCGACTGTCGAGGCCATAAAAAGCACCGTCCTGACCGATGAGCATGGCCGACGCCTTGAGTTGTTCGACGAAAATCTTGAGAACATCGGAATTCAGGTACGAGGTGCCCGGGCCAAAAATGTCTTCTGCTCTGGCGAAGGAAATCTCTGCAATCACCTGCCCGGAGGCGTTCTTGATTGTCATGACGACGTTTGGGTTGCTGTCGTCAGAAAGGTAGACATCGATATTATTGATATCGTCGACCGGGATCAGGATCTTGTCTTCCAGCGGATTGAAGTCCTTTATTTTGGTAACTGACTGTCCCGCAGTTCCAACGGAGCCACTTCCTTCACTGGTCGAAAAAGCATCTGATATTGTTTTGACGAGATTGACAGCGGTCAGCGCAATTTTGAGCTTGGGCACGAACATGGAGCCGATGCCGAACATCATTTCCAGGCCAGTGTCCCAGGTTGGTTTGGTTCCTTCGGTAAATTGGGTTTCCGGTGCCCAGCCGACAATGAAAGTATCACGACCACTGCCGCCGTACATCTCAGCACCCTGGCCATGGCCTGATGGTCCGGAATAGAGCCAGTCATTGCCTTCACCGCCATGGAGCTCGTCGTAGCCAGACCCACCGAACAGCATATCATCACCGGTGCCGCCGACGAGATAGTCGTTGCCGTCTCCGCCGAAGAGAACGTCATTGCCTTCATCGCCGTAGAGCTTGTCATTGCCATCAAGGCCGTAAATGATGTCGTTCCCACCTCCGCCGGAAATGATGTCGTCGTGAGCGTAGGGATCGCCGCGCATGCCGGTGACATTGCCACCGTAGATGACATTGTCCTGATCGTTGCCGTCGATGCGTGTATAGAGGCCACGATCTGGGCCTGATGGATGCCAGGAGGTGCCCTTATTGTCGAAGACGGTCTCACCGTCACCCATCGTGTAGGTGCCCTTGGAATAGATATCCCAAGCTTCGTGCTTCTTGTTGTCGTGCAGCTGGGTGCCGTGACCGGGAGCATTCCAGTGGTCTATGTCCCGTGGACCATCACTGGAAGCGTTGAATTTGGTCGCGGAATCTGGTTCGGCGCCAAAATCAAATGCATCGATTTGCGCATTCAGCCAATCTGTCAACAGAGCTTTGTTCTTTGTCTGCGTCGGGTCCAAACCTGGCTGGTCGTCCAGAAAATTCCAGCTTTGAAGGTCAGGTAAAAATTGCTCTCGAAAGTCAAACTGTTTTGCATTTATGGAGTTCAGAGTATTTCTCGTCATGTCTTCCTCCCAAATCGCAAATAATCTGCGACAATGTGTCTGCGATATTGTGGAGGTGGGAAGAGTTTTTGTATTTTGAAGTGAATTTATTTTTTATTACGAATAATTAATTCAGTAGTATTTGGATTATTTCTTGGAAAATCATGATAATCGATATTTTTATCGAGATTAATGATGCTGATCAGTCGAGTTAATACAGTAATCCGGTAGATCGATTTTGCTATCAACTGTGAAAAATCCGAAAGAAAAAGAGCGCCTGTTGATTTTCCAAAATTCGGCTGACAATACTCACCCATGGATAAAAGAGACCGCGCCGAGTTGTTCCGAGAACGTCTTTCCGATGCTTTACGCAGCCGGGACATGAACAGAAGTGACCTGGCGCGTGGTGCCAACCTTGATCGCTCAACCGTGTCTCAGCTGTTGTCGGAAGACGCACCGCGTCTGCCGAACGGTCAGGCACTGGCTGCCATTTCCTCGGCATTGGGGGTTTCGTCGGACTGGTTGCTTGGTCTGTCAACGCACCGAGGTGCTGCTGCTGAAATTCTGGATCAGGCCGTTCAGGTTGCCGAAACAGAACGTCACCCTGTCGATGAACACTTGCTTTCCTGGTACCGGGATGCAGTGGGCGCAAAGGTACGCCATGTGCCGGCAAATCTGCCGGATGTACTCAAAACAGAGGCTGTTCTCGCCTATGAATACGCCGGTGAAACCCTGCGGACAGCCGATCAGGCGATAACCGGAACCCGGGACCAGCGGGCTTTGTTGGGCCGTGCGGAAACGGATATGGAAATTGCTCTGTCCAAGGAAGCACTGGAAGGTTTTGCCCGTGGAGAGGGCATGTGGTCGGGACTGCCCACCGAAACGCGCCGCGAGCAGCTGGAAGCAATGGGGCGCAGTCTTTCCGACCTCTATCCGTCTTTACGGCTGCACCTTTTTGGTGCGGGCGATCGCTTCTCGTCTCCTTTTACTGTTTTTGGGCAGAAATGGGCTGCGCTTTATCTCGGGCAGCGCTACCTCACGTTTTCAAACACCCGCCATGTTCAATTGTTTTCCAGCCATTTCGATGATCTCGTCCGGCACGCAGTTGTACGTTCGCATGAAGCTGGCGATTTTGCGGCCGGGCTCGCGGGTGGTGTCTGAACTTTTGTGAAAAGGCTTGCCTTCCTTTCTTCAAAGTCAAACCGTTCATTTTCGCATTTCGTGTGAGCTCATGTATTTTGAACACTGAGCAGAGGGATCAGCCCGAAATACGCTCAGAGCCCCCAATATGTTGTTCGGATTTTGGTGGTTCTTGACTGATTGCATCTGGGTAGGCGTTCCACGCTGACAAAAATAACGATTGTCGCTAAGAAATACAGGCTTCTGGAAGCTACAGTACTGCATTTGCACTTTTACTAAATGAAAACAAATACTTAAAATGAATTATCGAAGAGGCTGTGCGTCCTGTGGAGAAGGTTGTATATCTCTTGCGTCGCTATTTACGAGGAAAATCATTGACAATCGGTAACAATTGCATACATATGTAAACGTATCGATACAAACGATGACACTTGGAAAGACCAATGCCGAAAAGCATTCCGATTAGCGTCAGGCTCAGCGACAACGATGTAGCATTCCTGGCGAGCTACGAAGTTCAGGGGGCTCGTACGCCGAGCGACAAGCTTCGGGAAATTCTGAAAGCGGCTCGCGAACGAGAAGAAGGGGTGCAGGATGTGACGTCCTGCGAAGACTTGCTCCGTTCCATGGTGCGACCGGCCGAAAAGGGCTTGCGTCAATTGCAACGAGCAACGGGCATCAGGTCTGACCTTGTCATCAAGTTGTACGAACGCTTGCCTGAAATGTTTGCGGAGTTGATTGCATCGGCACCCGGACCGGAAGGGGAAGAAAAGGACTTGAAACAGTTCGAGGCAAATCTGTCTGCCGAACTGTTCTCGCTGATTGAAGAGATATTTGACCTCGGGCTGACGTCGCCAAGCCGGACATACGACCCGGAACTGATGGACAGAAGGCTAACGCCTATACTGGAAATCGCCCGGATATTGGACGAAAGGCGTCAGACCGGGACCTGAGTGGAAACGGGAATTTCTGACCTCGTTGCCCTGGAGAAGAGGCGCACTGCCTCGCCTTCCGGACTGCTCGGGTCCCATATTTGAATTTCCCGGCTAGCGCCTTTGTTTGGGGCTTCAACGACCGGGACGCTCATGAACTGATAACAAACGGAAAGGGTGAAGAAGATGGCAGAGGGTCTTGTAGCAAGGGTGAAACGTCTGGTCTCAGGCGGAGTAAACCAACTGGTAGATTCCATTGAAAATACTTCTCCTGGAACTGTGATGGCGGAGGCAATCCGTGAAGTTGACCGGGCTGTTGATCAGGTGCGTGACGAGTTGGCCAGCGTTCTGGCGAACAAGCATCTTGCAAATACCCGGCTGGGGGACACAACGTCTCGCCATGAAGAGCTGCAAGGGCAGATTGCTCTGGCGGTCAAGGAAGGCCGCGACGATCTTGCTGAAGCTGCAATTGCGCGTCAGTTGGATCTGGAAGTCCAGATCCCGGTGCTGGAATCTGCTGTTTCCGATGCCAGCCGCGAAGAAAAGGAGCTGGAGGGGTATATTAGTGCGCTCCAGGCCAGGAAACGCGAGATGGAATCGGAACTGGACAATTTTCGCAGTTCCCAGCAGCAAAGTGCTTCCGACAGCGCCAGCGCAGGTGCCGCCGCACAGAAGGACAGTGTAGAAGGCAAGACCCGCAAGGCCGAAGAGGCATTCGACCGGGTCATGAAAGACGCAACGGGTCTGCCGGGTGGCTTGTCTACCGACAAGGCGGATGCAACGAAACTGGCGGAGTTGGATGATCTGGCCCGCAAAAACCGCGTCTCAGAACGCCTCGCTGCTCTGAAGGCGTCAGCGAGAGACGGTTGAGCATGATTGATTTCATCTTTGCGGATCAAAACACGCCCTTTGCGGTGGCGCTCGGTCTGATGATCGCGATTGCTCTGGCCGAAGGTGTCGGCACATTGATGGGTCTGGGGTTGTCGAGCATGATTGACAGCCTGCTTCCGGAAGTCGATCTGCCGGATGTGGATGTACCTGATTTTGATGCACCAGACTTTGACGCGGATATCTCAGGCGGTTCCATGCCCGCAGACCTTGACGTTGTCGGAGCCAATGCCGACGCGACCATTGCCGGGCAAGGTGTCTTTGGCCGGATCCTTGGATGGTTATGCTTTGGCCGCGTGCCTGCACTGATCATCCTGGTGATATTCCTGACTGGTTTCGGTGTTGCCGGATATGTCTTGCAGAGCATCGTTCATTCTCTGAGCGGTTGGATGCTGCCGGGTGTTGTTGCTTCTGCCGGTGCCTTTTTCGGTGCTCTGCCCTTCACAAGAGTAACCGCGCTTGGGCTGTCGAAGGTCATGCCCAAGGACGAAAGCGACGCCGTTTCGCGTGCGACTTTTGTTGGCAAGCCGGCTTTGATCGTCCAGGGCAATGCCCAAAAGGGGCTGCCCGCTCAGGCGCGCCTGAAGGACCCCACAGGTCAGAGCCACTACGTCCAGGTGGAACCCGATGTCGACGATGAAGTGCTCGAGCAGGGCACTGAGATCATCATTGTTCGGCAACTGGGCGCCAAATATACCGCGATAAGAAATACCAACACGACTTTGTCCGGCGCTAGCTGAGGCGGCGCGCCGGATCTCATAAATTTTCGAAGTAAACAGTAAGGGAGTACCTGATTATGGACCAGTTCGTAGGCATAGTCATGCTCATCGGCGTGGCATTCATTGGTCTTCTCGCCATAGGGTTGATCATTTCCCGGCTCTATCGCCGATCCTCCAAGGAAGTTTCCTTCGTTCGGACCGGCTTCGGCGGACAAAGGGTTGTCATGAACGGCGGCACGCTGGTTCTGCCGGTTCTGCACGAGATCATCCCGGTTAATATGAACACGCTGCGACTTGAGGTTCGTCGGTCAAACGAGCAGGCCTTGATCACCGCGGACCGTATGCGGGTTGACGTGTTGGCAGAATTTTACGTTCGCGTGCAGCCAACCATTGAATCCATCGCCAATGCAGCTCAGACGCTGGGTCAACGCACAATGAAGCCCGAAGCCTTGCGTGAGCTCGTGGAAGGTAAGTTCGTCGATGCGTTGCGTGCGGTTGCAGCCGAGATGGCAATGGAAGAATTGCACGAGCAGCGGGTGAATTTCGTTCAGAAGGTGCAGGCTGCTGTCTCTGAAGACATCTTGAAAAATGGACTTGAGTTGGAGTCGGTTTCGCTGACCGGGCTCGATCAGACCAACCGCGAATACTTCAATCCGGAAAATGCGTTTGATGCCGAAGGCCTGACCAAGCTGACGCAGGAAATCGAAGAGCGTCGCAAAAAACGCAATGACATTGAACAGGAAACCGAAGTCCAGATTCAGCGAAAAAACCTGGAAGCGGAGCAGGAACGCTTGCAAATCCGCCGCGATGAAGAATTTGCGAAACTTGAGCAGCAGCGAGAAGTCGAGATCCGCCGCGCAGAGCAAATTTCGTTGATCGCCACGCAACAGGCAGAGCGTGAACGAGAGGCTGAAGAGGCCAAGATCATGGCGCAGCAGCAAGTAAAACACGCTGGCATTGAATCCGATCAGGCTGTAACCGAACGCCAGATTGCCATGGATCAGCAGGTCCGCGAGCGTGAAATTTCCAAGGAGCGCAGTGTTGAATCGGCCAATGTTGAAAAGCAAAAGCTTGTCGAACTGGCTGAGCAGGATCGTGATATCGCCGTTGCTGCAAAATCTCGGGAAAAATCGGAAGCTGAAGCCCAAGCTGATGAAGCACGTGCAATAGCAGCGCGCGCATCAGAACAGGTTTCAACTGCGCGCGAAACGGAGATCGCTGAACGTGACAAGCAGATCGAACTGATCGAAGCCAGGAAAGCGGCTGAGATGGATGCTGTAGCGATCACAATTGGTGCCGAGGCCCAGAAGAAGGCTGCTGTGGATCAGGCAGATGCAGTGCGGACAACCGCTGAAGCAGAAGCCTCCAAAATTCGGATTGAAGCAGAAGGTTCCGCTGAAGCCGACAAGTTGCGCGCTGAGGCTGAAAAAGCCCTTTACGAAGTCGAAGCTGCTGGTCGGCTTGCAATCAACGAGGCAGCCAATCTGTTGTCTCCTGAGCAGATCGCGATGCAGGTCAGGGTGAAGCTGCTTGAGCAACTGCCTCAGATTATTGCTGAAAGCGTGAAGCCGATGGAGCAGATCGACGGCATCAAGATCATCCAGGTGGATGGTATGACCGGTGGTGTTGGAGGTGCCGGCAATGGTGCGGCCAACAATGGTTCGGGTGGCAACCTCGCCGACCAGATGGTGTCTTCAGCGTTGAAGTACCGATCGCAAGCGCCGTTGCTTGACGCGATGATGAAGGAAGTCGGGTTGGATGCCTCGGGCCTCTCTGGCCTGACCGCCAACCTCGGCACCGCTCCTAACGCCGGCACTGACGATGCTTCGGCTACGGGTGAGGCAGATGCTACAGTTAGCGCTTCAAACGCCAAACCCTCCGAGACCGGCGAAGGCTCGCCCTCGGCCTGACCGGCGGCATAGATGCATGGCCCGGCGGTTTACCGCCGGGCTTTGCTTGTTTATCTGCCGAACACTCAATGATGCCCTTTGTGATGATGCAACGCCTTCGCGGCTGCTAACGAATGGACGGGATGGAAGCTGTCGGCTTCCGCCATGGTCCAATAGGTCGAATAGCCCGGAATATTATGGGCCTCGTCCAGAAGAGCGCCTTTTTTCAACCAGGTGAGGGCAGCGCTGGCGGGCAGGATTTCGCGCTGATTTTCGCGAACGAAAAAATGCTCCGGCCTGAAGTCACTCGGATGTTTGAGGCCGGATGCTGCGGTAAAGGCTTTCAGTGATTTCAATGTGTTGCGATGGAAGTTGGCAACACGTTCCGCCTTGTCAGGAACGACCAGTGCTTGTTGGCGTTTGGGATCCTGCGTTGCGACACCGGTTGGACATTTGTTGGTGTGGCAGCTTTGAGATTGAATGCAGCCGACAGAAAACATGAAGCCGCGAGCCGAATTGACCCAATCCGCTCCAAGACACATGGCACCAGAGATATCGAAAGCACTGATCAGCTTGCCGCTGGCACCTATCTTGATGTCATCGCGAAGACCCGCACCAACCAGACAATTGTGAACAAAGGAAAGACCCTGTCGAAGCGGCGTGCCGAGCCTGTTGGCGAACTCAACAGGGGCCGCGCCCGTTCCACCTTCTGCCCCATCCACGACAATGAAATCCGGCTTGATGCCGGTCTTCAACATCGCCTTCACGATCGCCATGAATTCCCAGCGATGACCGATACAGAGTTTGAAGCCGACAGGTTTGCCACCCGATAATTCTCTCAAGGTCTTGATGAATTCAAGCAATTCAATTGGTGTTGAATAGGCTGAGTGAGAGGCAGGAGAAATGCAATCCCTGCCGACCGGAACACCGCGCGCTTCCGCGATTTCTTCCGTCACCTTAGGACCCGGTAGGACTCCACCATGGCCAGGCTTTGCCCCCTGGCTCATCTTAATCTCAATCATCTTGACTTGCGGGTTTGCGGCTTGCTTTTCAAACTTATCCGCGTCAAACGTCCCATCATTGGCGCGGCAGCCGAAATAGCCACTACCCAGCTCCCAGACGAGATCACCACCGCCTTCGCGGTGATACCTGGAGACGCTGCCTTCACCCGTGTCGTGATAGAAGTTGCCTGCCTTAGCGCCCTTGTTGAGAGCGAGGATAGCGTTGGCGGACAAGGATCCGAAACTCATTGCCGATATGTTGTAAAGAGAGGCCGAATAAGGCTTTTCACATTCAGAGCCGCCGATCGTCACCCGAAGCTCTTCGTGGTTTTCCTCTTCTGGACAAATTGAATGGTTCACCCATCCATAGGCACCATCATAGACATCGAGTTCTGTCCCAAAGGGCAGAACGTCTTCGATATTCTTGGCGCGGTCATAGACCATGGACCGACGCTCCCGTGAAAACGGACGCCCATCCTGATTGCTTTCAAAAAAGTACTGCCGGATTTCCGGACGAATTGCCTCGAATAAAAACCGGCAATGTCCCGTGATTGGATAATTGCGCAAAACAGCATGTTTGGACTGCTGCATGTCCAGATAGCCAATTCCCGACAGCACCGCGAATACTAGAAACGGCCAGAAGAAGTGACCGGACCAGGAAAACATCAAAACGAAACTGACGAAGGTAAAGGCGAGGCAAAGGGCAAAAACATTATAGCGGGCGGGAAACACGAGCAGGTGACTCCTTGAAAGGCTTGCTCCCGCATTCTTGTCAGGCCTCAAAGGAAAAGGGAAGGGCGAACAGGTGAATTGCTCGCCCCACTTGTAAATGATGAGCTACGAGCGGCTCCGAGCACAGAATTACGGTGCCACCGGACGATTTTGCCGGATCCGTTTCGGTCAGCCCATGTGGTGAACGTTCAGTTTGTTGCCGTCCGGGTCGCGGAAGTAGGCAGCATAGAAGCCGTTGTCGGCTCTTTGTCCCGGTTTCCCTTCGTCTTGCGCACCAAGTGAAATTGCTTTTTCGTAAATCGCGTCCACTTGTACACGGTTCTCGGCTGAAAGGGCCAACATCACTCCGTTCCCGACGGTCGCTTTCAAGCCGTCAAATGGAACATGGATGGAAAATGCCGGCGTACCATTGTCTGTTGCCCAGACGATGAAGTCGTCGAATTCCATCACCCGTTGGGCGTTCAACTCCCAAAGCAGCCTGTCGTAAAAATCTGCAGATTTCTTCAGGTTGTTTGTTCCCAGAGACGTATATCCGATCATTTTATTGCTCCATTTTCAAAAAGGTTGGCTTGGAGGAGCAGTTCTAGCAATTTGCAATTTTGATAGGAATAGACATATCTAGTTAACTTGTTTGCAAAAATGAAAGAAGTTGATGGACTGGAATTACTTGCGAACGTTTCATGCCGTTGCAGAGACAGGCAGTCTGACAAAGGCCGCAGAGCAGCTGTCGATCAGTCATGCCACGGCATTCAGGCATGTCAGGGCCTTCGAAACTGCACTCGGTTCACGTGTGTTCGAGAAGGTCAAAGGCCAGTACATGCTGACTGAAGCAGGCGAGGAGATCCTTGGTCTGGCAAAGTCGGTTGCTGTCTCGATCGGGGATATCGAACGACAAGGTAAAGGGCGCGATGTTCAGCTGAAAGGGCGTGTACGTCTGACAGCACCAGGCAGTTTTTCGTATTTTTTTCTGCCCGGTTATCTGTCTGATTTCAGGCGGAAATATCCAGATATTTCGGTTGAGTTGCTCACGTCAAATGACGAGATCAACATGTCCACGCGTGCCGCTGAAATTGCACTGCGTGTCACCTCGACACCGCCTGATCATTTGATCGGCCGCAAAATCGCAGACATCCCCTGGGGCATCTATGGAAGTCCAAATTATTTGCAAAAACACGGGCAACCACAGACAATTGCAGATCTGCAGAAACATCAGCTGATAGCCGCGACAGGTCCACTCGCCAGACGACCGGGTTTTGTCTATCTCGACCAGGAATGCAGGGACCAGATTGCCATACGCTGTGATGATCTGATGCCGATGGCATCTTTTGCCCTGCAGTCAGAGGGACTGGCACTTCTGCCAGCCGATATGTGCCGGGAGGGCCTGACCCGTTGCATGGCATTTTCACCCGCGCCAGATAACCAGCTGTGGCTGCTGACGCATCCAGACTTGCGAAACATAGAACGTGTAAAACAGGTCATGCGGTTTTTGAGCAGCGCGTTCAAGCTTGAAACACGATTGCATCCAGTTGATTCAGGAACTAATTGAGCAAGCGCATTAAACGTTCGGCGGTGCCTTTTGCTCCCGGTTCACTTGCCATGGTTTCAGCTGCCTTTTGTGCGCCTTCCAGATAGGCGGGATTATCGAGATCTTGCAAGGCTTCTGCGAGATTTTCAGATGTCAGTTTCTTCTGCTTTATCGGGGCAGGACCGGCGCCAATCCTGTGAACGCGATCGCCCCAAAATGGCTGATCGCCAAAGACCGGGGTAACGAGAGAAGGCCTGCCCCAGCGCAGCGCTTCATGCGTGGTTCCTGAGCCGCCATGATGGACAATTGCAGCGCATCTCGGGAACAGCCAGGTGTGTGGAGCTTTCTCCAACAGGAAAATCTGTCTGGCCAGGTCACCTTTCAGGGCCTCCTTGGTTAAACCGCCCCAGCCAGTCGCCAGAATTGCACGCTTTCCGGTTTTCTCAAGCGCGGACAAGACAGTATGGGTCAATGTCTCTGGGTCTCTGCTGGGCATGGAACCGAAACCCAGATAGACCGGCGAAGGTCCGGCTGCCAGAAACTCTGCGAGATCAGTTTGCGGCTCGTAACAGTTATCAGGTTCAGTCAACCAGTACCCACAGGGCCAATTCTCTTCTGTCCAATCTGCTGGAACAGGCACCAGTGCACGCGAAAAAGCCTGGAGCGAAGGGGCTTTGCTTCCGTCTGGCATAAACCCGTCGATATGTGCGCCTGGCATGGCAATCTCTTGGCTCGCCTCTGCGCTCAAAGTTTTTACAAGCTTGGCGGTTCCCAGTTTCATCAGGCCGCGACTTGCATGATAGCTCCATCGGTTCAGCAAGGGGCCTAGATCAGGCAGCCCAAACAGGCCGAGCGGAAACTCGGCTGTCGGCGCGGTTACCGGCTGCAGGGACGATGGCAGTGCCGGAACGTTGAAACGTCGCCCTACAAATGTCATGACCGTGGCTTTCAGGTTGAAAAGGATTAGGTCCGGTTTCTCGTCAAGACCAATTGCCCAAAGTGCTCTTGTGATGTCCTTTTGAAGCGCCAGGTTTTTCCGTGCTGCCTTGATCATGCCCTTCAGCGAAAAGAGCGCGTCCTTGATTTCCTCGCTTTGCAAAAGCGTTTGAAAGTTGACTGGCACTGGGCGGGCTTTCGCCCCGGCATGTTCGATCATCGCCTCAAACCCTTCTCCCGTGCTGACCGTGACCTCGGCACCAAGCAGCGTGAGTTCCCTTGCCAGTGCGACATAGGGCTGGACGTCTCCTCGCGTCCCGAGAGTGGCAATCAGTATCTTGGGATTAGGGTCTTGCATGGTGGGACTTTGTCTGTGAAATGGGCCTCACATAAATGGCGGTACCATCCCTGATTTGCAACCATTGGACGCGGGACGGCGACGCTTGAGGTTAAGCTCATCCTGCTAAATATAGACCTATCCAGAAGTGAAAAAATTTGCTGCTGAATCTAACAAGGCGCTCGGATCGATGCACAAGGACGGCACATATGATGCCATCCATGCAAAATACCGCTAGAACCGGAATAGCGTTTCAATCAACGGAAAATACTGCCTGATGCAAACACTAATTTCGCTCCGTACGCAGGGAGTGGGTCTTTATGAATTTACGCCCTCGGTGGTTGGGTGGCTGGACACAGAAGGCGCCGAAAGCGGACTCTTAACGCTTTTTGTGCGCCACACGTCCTGTTCGCTTTTGATCCAGGAAAATGCCGATCCCGAGGTGCAGGTGGATCTCAAGGCATTCTTCGAAAAACTTGTGCCGCCGTCAGATCATCCCTCGATGAGCTATCTGCTTCACACTTTTGAGGGGCCGGACGACATGCCGGCGCATATCAAGGCGGCTCTCATGCCGGTTACCCTGTCGGTCCCGGTCTCCGGTGGCCAAATGATGCTGGGTACCTGGCAGGGAATTTACCTGTTTGAGCATCGCTCACGGCCGCACCAAAGACAGGTCGCCGCGCATTTCCTTGCAGATCGATAGTTTGGACCAGTCCGAAATTTGTGTCTTGCCAATACTGCCAAACACTTTGTGTGACGGAAATCACTCCGGTCACTGCCGCAGGGCCTAACTTGGATGCTCAGAGTTATTTGATTCCGGGCATCTTTCATGCCTGGCGGTACTTGGAGGGTTTCGTGAAGAAAATTCTGACAGTCATCGCACTATGTGCGGTAAGCCCGGCACTCGCCGACAATGACCCCAATCGGCCAACCGATAAGATCGCTGCAGATCTCGCAATCGAGGAAGTCGTATTTATTGAGTGTTTCGGACCGGTCAATCCAGAGCCCGGAAAATTCCCGACCGGAGCCCAGCAACGTGCCAACAAGGCCATCCTCCTACCGTGCCTTCAACGCGCCAATCCGGCAATCAGCAATGACAAGCTTGATGCTGTGATGGACAAATACCGTCCCGAGGGCGCGTTCAGGAAGTAGGTAGCAGCTTGGCGGGGTTACGTTCGAAGGGCGGGCAATCCGACGCCCGTGCTCTCGAAACCGCCATCTGAAGCAATGACCTGACCGGTGACGTAGCTAGCCTGGTCTGAGCACAGGAATGCAATAACCTCTGCAATTTCGGTTTCGCTGCCGTATCTGTTGAGCGGAATTGCATCATGGTAGGCGTCGATGATTTCCTGGCTATGCACAGCCATCGCCAGTTTTGTGCGAACCGGGCCCGGGCAGACGCAATTTGCGCGAATGCCGTACTCACCAAGCTCGGCTGCCTGCTGTTTTGTCAGCTGAATAACAGCAGCCTTCGATGTGCCGTAGGCGACCCTGAGGGTCGATGCACGCAGACCCGAAATCGAAGCAATATTGACCAAAGCGCTGCGTGTCTGTTTCAAAGCCGGGATCGATGCCTGGGACACAAGAAACACCCCATCCAGATTGGTTTCCATCACCCGTCGCCAGGCAGCGAAATTTGTTTCCTCGATTGGGCCGAATTCAGCAACGCCAGCGTTGTTGACAACAGCATCGAGCCTGCCGAATGTTTCCAGAACAGCAGCGAAGGTTTCCTCTACCTGACCGGCAAACGAAACATCGCAGATAAAGGGCCGCGCACCTTCCAGGCCCTCTGCAGCGGACGCCAGTTCATCGCTGTCGCGATCCAGCATTGCGACTTGCCAACCACGACCGAGCATGAGTTTTGTGGTGGCAAGGCCTATCCCTCTGGCCGCACCCGTAATCAGAGCTACATTTTTGGTCATGTTTCCTCAAGGTATCTGGTGACGACGGCGCGACACCCAATTTGGGCACCACGCTAGCAATCCATAATTGGAAGCTCAATGCGCGGTAGATTTTGTCCGAGTGACGTTCGAAAGTTCGGAGTAACCACTGTTAACGCATGGAAATGCACACTCTGATTGCGCCGGCATTGTCGGGAAGCGCAATGTCCTTGTCGTTGATCCGGAAGGCATAGGTACCTGCCGGGTCGGGTGAATTGGCAGCAAGCGCGGCAAATTCCGCAAATGGTACTATGCGTCCGTGCTGATCGCGCACCAACATTTCTCCAAAAGCATAGGACTGGTCGAATTTGTAGCCATACAGCGGGCCAAGTTTCTTGGCATCCTGCCCGGAATAGCCGCGTGGACCAACGGGCCGGTATTGGTAGGATATGACGCTCCAACTCCCGGAATAGGCAATTTGCTGGATCTTGCCGTGAGGCAAGGTCAGTCGTTGCCAACCCTTTTTTGACTGAACATCAATGCAATGATCTGCAGCCTGCGCGGCAACAGGGAAAATACACACTAAACAAATAGTCAGGCGGGTGAAAAGCATCGCTGGGTCCCACGGTTTCCTTGGTGGAAGGAAAACGCAGGTGAACGATAACGTCAAGTCAGTCGCTTGGACATTTGGCAGTTATCAGCTGGATGGGGAACTTCGATGTTTTGCGCAAATTCTACTAACTATATGCTTCCAGTCCGGTACGACCTCACGCAAAGCTCACATGATCTTGGTTTGCAAGTTAAAGGAGTCGAACCCACATCCTATGATGAACGATGAGGGTCGTTCCTCCCTAGACTGGCGCCGGACTTCAAGGAAGTTTCGGCGCCTTCTTTTGATGTGCCGATTATTCGGACTGCCTTCCAAAAAATGGCGACCCGCGCCGTCGGACGGGGACGACGCGGGCCCTAACACCGGCCTGAAAAAGGAGGGGCTCAGGACGCGGTGTTTGCCGCAGCCGTCAGGAGGACAGCAATCTGGTCTTTCAGATGAAGGCGCTTCTTTTTCAGGTCTTCCAAAACCTCGTCGGCGGCGGGTTCCACATTTGTTTCAATGCGATGAACCTCCCGGTTGAGCGTGTGATACTCGTCCGCTAACCGAGCGAAGTGGGCATCATTGGTTTTCAGTGTGTGCAGCGCCTCTGCGGCTTCAGGGAACTCTTCGTGCAGTTCGTGGGGAACGTGGCTCATTCATGCCTCCTTATTGTGACGCACAAAATGAAGGCTGCGCGACTCGATTTCCTTGAGCCAGATCAATCACAGTTGCATTTGGCAGTAACTCATTTGCCAGCGCTGGCTGGCTGGCAGGAAGGCTCCTGCCAAATTGTCAATCGACTTCAGGCGGGAGATTTTCGTTTTTTCCGTTCTTACATGAGCTTATGCAGGATGGATCGTGTACTCTCCTGACAGGAGGCTGTCAGGAGGGGTTTGCTAGGTTGCAATCGAACAAAGCAACCAAGGAGACTTTCCATGACTTTCATGCCCGCCAATTTTAATGTCTGGATGGAGATACCTGTATCGGATCTGGACAAGGCTATCGGCTTTTACAATGGCGTTTTCAAAACCGAGTTGAAACGCATTACTGACATGGGGCCAAATCACATTGCGATCTTCCCGACGAAAGAACAGGACGGTGTCGCCGGCCATCTTTATCCAGGAAAACCATCCGCAAAAGGAACTGGCGCAACCATCCACATCGCATGCCCGGACAGCCTCGAAGCAACCATGGAACGCTTCACCAAAGCGGGAGGGGAAATTGTTTCTGATCCCGTCGCGATTCCAGCAGGACGCTTTGCTTATGGGGTTGATCCTGACGGCAATTCGATTGGTATGTTTGCCCAGTAAGGAGCAAACGTCATGAGACGTGCTGACCGCCTATTTCAAATAGTGCAATATTTGCGCGGCGGCCGGCTCGTCCGGGCTCGGCAGCTTTCCGAATGGCTGGAAGTTTCCGAGCGCACCATTTACCGAGATGTCGCTGACCTGCAGTCTACCGGTGTTCCAATCGACGGAGCGGCAGGCGTTGGCTACATCATGCGTGATGGCTATGAGTTGCCGCCTCTCATGTTTACCCGCGATGAAATTGTAGCTTTGCTGGCTGGTGCGCGCCTGATCCGCGCGTGGGGCGGTGCCGCAATGGCGCGCGCTGCCGAAGAAGCGATGATCAAAATCGATGCCGTGATTCCGGAAAAAATGCGCGTTCGCCAGAACGAAGTTGAAATTCACGCATTCGCACCGGAAATGACGCCGCAAGTACGGGAACTTATTGATTCTCTTGAAGCCGCAGCCGATGGGCGCAAACGGCTTTCCATTGAGTATCGTGATAGCAAAGGTGACGTTTCAACACGCGCGATACGCCCTCTTGGTCTCTGGTTCTGGGGTAAAGTCTGGACGCTTGTCGCATGGTGTGAGCTCAGGCAAGACTTCCGCATGTTCCGCCTTGACCGCATTTCGCAAGCGGACGAACTCGGTGACAAGTTCAAGGCAGAACCGGGCAAAACGCTGAAGGACTTCTATCGTGCGATGGAAGAAGACGGGTACCGGCGGTCAGAATCCTGATAACGCGAAGATGGAAAGCGGTAATCAGGTCTGAGTGGTGGAATAGGTCCCAGGGATATTCCTCGGTGTCACGATTTGAATATCGCTCATCGAAGTCGAAGGTCGCTCACCCATACCGTGGAACGCCAGAACATGCCTGAATGCACCAAGCATATCTGATCGCAGATCGTGATAAAGAACGAGCGTCAGGCGTTCTTCCCTCAAGAGCGCCAAATTGTCTTCATCAAGATCATGCGCAATGAATACACTTGGGAGTTTTCCTGCACTCTCAAGAGCTTTCAGAATGGCGATATTGCCGCCACCCATTGAATAGACACCTGCGACTTGACCACTGGATTGGAGTTTTTCTGCAACTTCCTTGCCGGTATTCGGGTTCAGGCCTCCACCACCGCTCGCATCGATCAGATGCAAATCGGGCCGCAGACGTGCAAGTTCAGACCGAAATCCCTGGTACCGGTCTTCCTCACCCTGAAAAGCGTGTTGGCTCAAGGTTGTGAGAACCGTGTTGGTATCCGGCCCTAGCAAATTTTGCATCAGGTAGGCGGCGGTTTTCCCGGCACTGGCATTGTTCAACCCGGCATAGGCAATACGACTTGACCCCGGTATATCTGTGAATATGGTCACCACCGGGATCTTCTTTTCGATCAGTTGTGCAATTGCTTTTCGAATGCCGGGCGTATCACGTGCCTTCAGACAGACGCCCTGGCTGCCACGTTTTTTAATGCGGTTGAGTATCGAGATGCATTCTTCAGGCGACATTGTCTCAGAAACCGTAAAGCGGGGACGAATGGCTGCGGGTTTCAAGTCGGACAGGACATTTTCACTTGCTTGTTGAACTTCCCGGCTGAATCGGCGCGGTGCTTCCATGACAACATCAACAAAAATTCGTCTGCCTTTCGCCGCTAGCTGGCCTTCCTGCTGCGCCAACTCTTCAATAGCATCACTGACCCTTCTTCGGGTCTGCGGGCTGACATGCGCGCGGTTGTTGAGCACACGATCCACTGTTGCGGTGCTCATGCCCGCCTGGAGCGCAATTTCTTTGACAGGAAAGCGATGGGTCATTTGATGGATTCTTGATGGATCTCAAGTATCTTTTCAAGACGTAGCTTTGCTATTTTTAAATTCGCGATGGATTTGGGAGGAAGCAATGGACCTCATGGTGCAGCAGGACGGGTATTTCGAGAACGCAAGTTGCGACATTAGCGAGTTCGAGCAGTTGCTGGATCAGAACTTGAATGCGGGAAATGTCCCGCAATCGGATCGAATTCTCTCAAATATTCCCATCTACAAGATCAGCACGTTGCAAAACGCCCTGTCTGGCCGGGATACCCGTCGACGTCTGATGGCGGAGTGGGCCAGGGTGCTCAAGGACCTCTCAGGGGTTTTGGTGCTGGAAGGCGCTTATGCCGATAGGGACCCGGTCGACAAGGCGACTGACGTCTACAATCGGATCATGGCGGAAGAAATGGCTGCTGCGGGGGGCGGTTCAGATCATTTCGCCACAGCAGGGGCCAACCAAAGGGTATGGAATTCGCTTCAAAAGCTCTGCCTGGAAGCTCCCGACGTCTTCGTGGACTATTTCGCCAATATTGCTCTTGATACCGTGTGTGAAGCCTGGCTTGGACCTAACTATCAGATGACTGCACAGGTCAATCTCGTGCATCCAGGCGGAGCGGCGCAACAAGCGCACCGGGACTATCATCTTGGCTTTCAGACGGCGGAAACCTGTGCGCTTTACCCGGCTCATGTGCATGATCTGTCACCGGTCATGACACTTCAAGGGGCAGTCGCGCACACGGACATGCCCATAGAAAGCGGTCCGACAAAACTGCTTCCATTTTCGCAACTTTATCGTCCCGGGTATGCGGCTTACAGGCTGGAGGGGTTCAAAGAAGTCTTTGAGCGCAGATACGTGCAATTGCCGCTTCAAAAAGGGGACGCGGTCTTTTTCAATCCTGCTCTCTTCCATGCTGCTGGCACCAACTCCAGTGCAGACATTGAACGCATGGCAAATTTGCTGCAGATCTCCTCAGCATTCGGCCGTGCAATGGAAAGCATTGATCGACAATCCATGTGCTTGGCGCTCTATCCGGTCCTTAAGGAAAAAACGAGAGCGGGCCAGTTGACTGGAACTGCGCTCGAAGCTGCGGTGTCTGCTTGCGCGGAAGGATACTCTTTCCCCACCAATCTGGATCGAGATCCACCAGTGGGCGGGCTGGCACCTGAGACACAGAAACAACTCCTGCTCAGAGCACTTGATGAAAACATGTCTTTTGAGGCATTCAAGGACGCTCTATTGGCGCAATGCGCACGTCGCAAAGCCTGAAATCCGCAACCTAAGGAATTGCGAGTGGCGCTTTTTCCAGCGAAGCGTAAGCGTTGCCAAATATCTCACGCAACAGCTTGCGCTTCATGGCCCGCGCATAATCTTCGTAGTTGCTCGCAACCTCGACGAAGGCGCCGGGACCTCGGATCACGTTAGTGTTGTAATAGGACACAGGCGTGGTGTCGGCTGAAGCAATCACCAGACCGTTCACCGTGACATTGCGAAAATCGAATGCTTTGTAGGCGCTGTCGGGGCCAAAACCGTCATTGTTGATGCCATCACCCGCAATATCGATGACTTTCCGGGCACAGCGTGCCGGCGCTCTTTGCATTTGCACTGATGCATAACCCAAAGCGTAACCGAGTGCCGTTGGAAACTCGATGAACCCCCTTGGTGACCGTCGCAATGTTTCAGCAGCAGCACCAGCGCTTGCTGCATCAGTCAGATGCTGCCACTTGAGCTGCATCAAATGCTGATGCCTGCCGCTCCATTCAAAACTTGTCACCCAAATACCGCCAACGGCTTCAATTGCCTGCACAACATCCGGGTCGCTTATCGCGTCTGCAAGACCATTCAGCTGAAGATCGTGTTCGCGGCTATCCACGCTGGCTGAGCCGTCCATGGCAAGAACCAGGGAGAGGGAGCAGGAATGGGCGAGGCCGGTTCCAAACAGCGTTGCAGCAACAAACAAGGCTGAAGTCGCCCTGATCCGGGTGGCAACTTTTTTGAGAACCCTGTTTTCCTTCAAACCTGTAAGTTTGAACCGACAATTGACCAGCATCAGTGGAGCTTAGCAGTTTCGATTGAAATTCCTAGGGTCAGGACCCAATAATGCCACAAGTATCATGTGGCTGCTCAAAGCACCGTTGAAGGACATGGCCCAGAAGTTTGATATATTGTTTTTATGCCGTCCGACTCCGGAGGACAAATGACACCGCACCTCTCTGATATCCCTGTGGTCGAAACTGAGCGCCTACTCCTTCGAGCACCACTTGCATCAGATTTTGACCGCTTTGCCGAGTTTCGTATGTCGGACCGTGCTTCTGGTGTTGGCGGGCCATTTACCCGTACAGAGGCCTACGTGCAGTTTGGCGAACTTTTCGGCCATTGGATACTTCGTGGATTTGGTCGCTGGATGGTTACCGACCGGGAGACCGGTGAGCCGCTTGGTGTCGTTGGACTGTGGTATCCTGAGGGGTGGCCGGAGCCCGAAATCGCTTGGTCGGTTTTTGAAGGTGGTGAAGGCAAGGGGATCGCATTCGAGGCTTCTCTCGCAGCTCGGGAATTTGCCTATTGCAAACTCGGCTGGACGACAGCGATCAGTTTGATCCAGGAAGACAACACGCGGTCGTTCGCTCTTGCTCGAAGGTTGGGCGCCCGGATTGAGGCTCACTTTCAACACCCCTCACTGGGAGCAATGCAAATCTGGCGGCATCCCGGGCGGGAAAAATAGAGCCACAAGCTTCTCAATCAATTGGACAAAGCTATTCCAAGGGTTGCTTCGGCCACGCTGCCAAAGTCGGCAGTGTTTCGCCTGACATGTTCAACCCGACCTCAAGAAGATAGGCTTGATGATGTGAAACCAAACGAGTGGTTCAGCTTGCGTTCAGGTGAAATTGATTACACCTTGCACAACAACCCGTGAGGCAGAACCGGAATCGGAATCGTGAAACAGATTTTTGTCATTTTGTTCTTGATGTTAGCCGCAGTGGTACCTGCGCAGGCAGCTTGTCTGTCCCAGTCGGAAGCCCGGCAGGCGGTCGCAAGTGGTCAGGCGGCTTCGCTTGGTTCTGTTGCCGGCGGGGTCGGCGGGGAAATCGTGAAGGCACAGCTCTGCAAACAGGGTGGCGGATATGTCTACCGTCTTTCGGTTCTGAAAAACGGCAAGGTGACGAACATCACTGTCAACGCCAGCCGCTGACAGATAAAACAAAGATCTTCAGTTTGTTGCCCCGGTGGGCCGCAGTTTCCTCAGCCAACGAATTCAAGAAGAAAACCTCATGCGCATTCTTGTTGTTGAAGATGATACAGACCTGAACCGCCAGTTGGTGACCGCGCTGGAAGAAGCTGGTTACGTCGTCGACAGCGCCACTGACGGCGAAGACGGTCATTTTCTGGGTGAGACCGAACCCTATGATGCTGTGGTTCTGGACCTGGGGCTGCCGACCCTGGACGGTCTGTCGGTTTTGGAAAAATGGCGCAGGGACGGGCGCACCATGCCGGTCCTCATTCTCACCGCGCGTGATCGTTGGTCGGACAAGGTGGCCGGCATCGATGCGGGTGCAGATGACTATGTCGCCAAGCCCTTTCACATGGAAGAAGTTCTGGCGAGGGTTCGGGCATTGGTTCGACGAGCGGCAGGGCACGCGTCCAACGAGTTGATTTGCGGCGCGATCCGCCTTGATCTTCGCGCAGGCCGCGTCACAGTGGATGGCAGCCCGATAAAACTCACCTCACATGAATATCGCCTCCTGTCCTACCTTCTCCATCATCAGGGCAAGGTGATTTCCCGTACAGAGTTGACCGAGCATCTCTATGATCAGGATTTTGATCGAGATTCAAATACGGTGGAGGTTTTTGTCGGCCGGCTGCGTAAAAAAATCGGTTCTGACATGATTGAAACAATCCGCGGTCTTGGCTACCGGCTGGGAGTGGCCGGTGAAGACTGAGAAGATTGACACTGTTGCAGGCGCGGAAGAACATCAGCCGCTTAAACCACAAAGGTCACTGGCCAGCCGTCTCGTTCTCGTCGCAGCTATTTGGTCGACGATTGCGCTCGCGCTTGCGGGGGTTTTCCTGGCAGGCCTTTATCAACGTGCAAGTGAACGGGCTTTTGATGCGCAGCTGGAAATTCATATCAAGGCGCTGATTTCCGAGATGCTCGTAACGGATCCAGAGCAAAGCACTACCTTGGTCAGGTCGCCCAACTACCGGGGAGATCCCCGTTTTTCCCTGCCGCTTTCGGGCTGGTACTGGACAATCCGGCGGGCGGATAGTCCCGATATTCTCTATGCTTCGGAATCGCTTGTTGGTGATCCTTTAAACGCGCCGCCAATCGGTCAGAATGAAACCAGTGCCGGGTTTATTACCGGGCCTACAGGCGATGAAGTCAGGGTCCTCCAGCAAAAAGTCTCCATTGGAGACGTTTCCTATGTTCTAGCAGTCGGGGCCGCGACGACGGGGTTTTGGGCCGACATTTCGGAATTTGCCCGTCTCGTAACCTTGACGCTTTGTATCGTTGGTCTTGGCCTCATTCTGGCAATCTTCTTGCAGGTTCGCGTTGGTTTGAAGCCGCTCGCCCATCTCCGGGCTTCTCTCTCGGAAGTTCGGCAAGGTGAAGCAGAACGAATTGACGAAGCGCTGCCGCGTGAAATCGCTCCGTTGGCGGTCGAATTGAATGCACTGATCGCCTCCAACAAGGAGATTGTTGAGCGGGCTCGAACTCACGTTGGCAATCTTGCACATGGCTTGAAAACGCCATTGTCGGTGATTTCCAACGAAGCGCGCTCAACTGGTGGGCCGCTTGCAGATAAAGTCTCCGAACAGGCCTCGATCATGTCGACGCAGATACAGCACCATCTTGAGCGAGCACGCATGGCGGCACAGCGTCGAGTGATCGGTGTTTCCTGCGAAACAGAACCGGTTCTGGCCAGGCTGATCAGGGCAATGGGTAAGATATATCGGGACAAGAATGTGTCCGTGGAGTTTTTCCAGGAAGAAACAGTTCGATTTCGGGGTGAAAGTCAGGACCTTGAAGAGATGAGCGGCAATCTGGTCGACAATGCCTGCAAGTGGGCGTCCTCCAGAGTAACTGTGAAAGTGGCTCCGCTGGATGATCCGACGACAAATCGGGATATGTTCTCAATTACGGTTGAAGACGACGGACCTGGACTGACGCCTGAAGAAAGGGCTGAAGCTGTCAAGCGCGGGCGGAGATTGGACGAGACTGTTCCCGGGACCGGTCTGGGCCTTTCGATTGTGGCAGATCTGGCAGCGCTTTATGGCGGCACATTCGAATTGGACGGTTCGGATCTTGGGGGGCTCAAAGCTATCCTGATTTTGCCAGCCCTTGACCGAGGATAGTGGAATTCGTACCGGTTGGTAAAATGCTGCCTGCCAACTCAGATATTGTGCGATTTAAATCACGCGACTAAAGATCTTTCTGTGGCCAAGTTCGGCCACAAATTGAAATTAACAATGATTCGCCTGCCGGTTTAATCGGCACTCTCGCCTCTTAGGAGCTTCCAAGCATGCCATTGCGCAGCGCAATCTGTATTGCCCTTGTAACTATTCTTGCCGGATGTTCGACGTCAGGTTCGAGGGATGCCGCGGGTTGGGGGTCTTTTTTGGGAGATCCAAGTTCAAATGTGTCCGGGTCCGAAGCCAACACGGCCATCTCTGTTCTGGTGAATAACGAGTTCGGTGAAGCGCTGGAACCTTCTGACCGGAAAGCAGCAGAAAGCGCGCAACACCGCGCACTGCGTGCCAGAGGTCTCGGTGTTGCCGTCGCGTGGCAGAATGAAAAGACCGGGCGCAGCGGCCAGGTTCGTCCAGGTCCGGTTTATTATGTCAACGAGACTGGTTGCCGGGAGTTTACCCACGAAATGGTGCTTCAGGGACAAACGCTTCAGGCACGCGGTACTGCATGTGAAACAGAACGTGGAAACTGGCAGGTTATTGGCTGAACACTTTGGCTATTCTAGGTTAGTTTGTGAGGTGTTTCAAATACCTACAAGTTCTCTCAACATTTGCTTAAGCCTTTTCAAGTTATTATCGAGAAAATTTGGAAGTCAATGTTGACGTTGTGAATGACATACTCGGACCAGCTTGAAAGCAAAATACAGACCTATTTGCGCAGCCTCAGCCCTAAGGCGGTTGAAGCTCTGGTTCGGAATCTGGAACACGCCAAGATAAAAAAAGGCGAAGATCCGCAAATTCAATTCGTCCTCGCCGCAGCAGTAACGCTCCTGAGAAAACCGCAGATCGCTACTCCGGAGACGCAAGGGGGGGAACAGCGGCGCAGTCAGATACAGCGCATGTTCTTCTCACCGCTGGAAGACTTTCTCATTAGCGAGACCTTGCAAACCCGTCAGGAAGGTCGCATTGACCGCGCGGTTCTGGACAGGGTCTGGAAGTGGCTCAGCCGAGATGTCATAGAAAAGGACGTGCAGATTGTCCTGGAGCAAGCAGGAAATGCTGCTGTCAGCGGCGAGCGGGTTGATTCGCTTGTACAGGCTCTGCGTACGCGTGCTGTGGAGGCAATTGCCGAGGCTTTGCATGATAGCGAGGTTTCTGAAAAGGAACGTCGCCGAATGGGCATTGAGCTGGGCGGTGAGCGCGGAATTGCTGAACTTCGCGATATCCATAAGATCTTTGCTGCTGAACGCTGGCTTTTGCCGTTTCTGCAAAACCTTCCCAACCGCATCAATGAGCACCGGCTCAAACAGGACATGGATGTCCTGCGTCTTGTGGAAAAATGCAGTGCACGGTTTCCCGACCATGTCCCCGTAATTGCCGCTGCCCTTGTTGAAAGATCTGAGGCACCGTCGGCACTATGCACCTTTGCCGGACGCTTGGCTGGCGATGAAGATCCCAAGGCAATTGCCAATTCTCAGTTTGCGCCTTTTGTTGACGTCGTGATGAGCGAAGCAGAGCGGCTGCAGATCCTGGCTCTAAAACACCGGCATCACAATCCGGACCCTGTGGCATTTTCACAAGCCTTGTCCGAGTATCATTCACTTGTGCGCGGTGTTGAGCGCGATATGGACTTGTCCCTGTCAGGGAAATGGCACAAGCAACTGTCTGATTCCAAAAGGAGTCTTTCCAGTGAAGTGACCAGTGAGCTCAACAGCGCTCACGGTGCTATTCGCCGTGCCCTTCAAATCCCGAAAGTAGACAAAAGCGGCAAGCTGCAGATCAACCAGGGCGCCCTGGACGAAGCTGTCAGAACATTGCGGGTTGTCACAATGGCGCGCAATACGTCCGAAACATTCGCGGTCAACGATGTAGGTAAGCGCACGCGACAGGCTGTTGAACAGACTTTGGAAATTGTAACCAGGTCTTTGATCACTGACCTTGGAAAGGCCAAGGGGCAGGAGCTTGAGGCTCAGTTGTCTGCGGTCGACAATGCGATCCTGTTGTCCGAAATCTACTTCGGCGAAGAATACGCAGCACAACTACGCCGCAGTCGCCAGTCCGCAGTTTCGAAGGCGACGAATTCAGGCACCGGTAAAGGGCCGAGCCCCGAGCGAAAACTGGTGGCGAATGCACTTGGCAAACGTTAGAGCTCTGACCGGATAAGTGCTTGAATTTGATCCAAATCAACTCGCCCAACAAGTTGTGAACACCGCGACCGCCGGTCACAGTCTGAACACCTTGCTTTTGTCTTCATAGAGCGTTTTATAGTGCGCTCATGATGTTTTGGATTCTAATAGCCCTGTTGACAGGTGCAGCTGCTCTGGCAGTGCTTGTGCCGCTCTCAAGGAACAGAAATGCGCTGACTGAGAATTCCAGCAGTGCAGACGAAGCCGTTTACCGCGATCAGCTTGATGCGATTGAAGGCGAACTGAAACGCGGCCTGATTAATGAAGAGGCTGCCGAAGCTGCGCGAACCGAAGTTGCCCGCCGTTTGCTCGCAGCGCATGACAAGTATCACGAGAGATCGGAAAACCGATTTGACAGTCGGCGCTTGAAAGCAGCCCAGCTGATCAGCCTGATGTTACTGCCCGCCGCTGCGCTTGGAATGTATCTTGCCCTTGGATCGCCGGATGAACCGGATTTGCCGCTCACCGCGCGTTTAAGTGCCCCTGCCGAGGAGCAATCCGTTGATGTTCTCGTCGCACGTGTCGAGCGCCATCTAGCGGACAATCCCGAAGATGGCCAGGGATGGGCCGTGATTGCGCCGGTCTATCTCTCTCTTGGCCAGCCACAGTCCTCTGCCAGAGCCTACGCGAATGCAATCCGCATTCTTGGCGCACGGCCTGACTGGCTAACTGATTTGGGCGAGGCGCTAACGATGGTCAACCAGGGTCTTGTTACAGCCGATGCACAAAGCGCATTTGAGCAAGCCGTTTCAATGGATGCAACTGCAGTTAAACCTCGGTTTTTCCTTGCAATTGCCCTTGGTCAGGAAGGCAAGAAGGCCGAAGCAATCGACGCCTGGAATAGCCTCTTGGCGGGAGCCGACGAAACGGCGGCGTGGGTTGTCGCAGCGCGCCAAGAGCTTGCCGCCTTGGAAAATCCGGACGCAATAGCATCACAATCGCGTGGTCCAACGCAGGATGATATTGCAGCGTCTCAGGAAATGGATGCAGATGATCGGCAGGCCATGATAAGTGGCATGGTGACGGGCCTGGCAGAAAAGCTGTCCACTGAGGGAGGGCCTGTCGAAGACTGGAATAGGTTGATGCGATCCTACATGGTGCTTGGTGAAAAACAGAAGGCGGAAGATGCCTTTGCCGATGCGAGTACAGCATATGCTGACAAGCCTGCCGAGTTGTCCCAGATCAAGGACGCCGCCAGCAAGCTTGGTCTACCAGGGTTTTGAATTAATAGACGTCGGACGGAACGGATATGACACGCAAGCAACGAAGATTGACGCTGATTGGTTCGGCTGGAGCTGTTCTTGCTGTAGCGCTAGGCCTGATATTGTTTGCCCTCAACGATCAGATCGTGTTTTTTCAAAGTCCAACTGACATCACGCAAAGTACCATGCCGGCAGGTCAACGGATTCGCTTGGGGGGACTTGTTGAGGAAAACTCTGTCGTTCGCTCAGACAACGCGCAAGTTAGCTTCAGGGTCACCGACATGGCCAACACTGTTGCCGTCACTTACACTGGTATTTTGCCGGATTTGTTCCGTGAGGGGCAGGGCGTTGTGACGGAAGGTATTATCGGCCCGGATGGTGTATTCATGGCCGACAGTGTTCTGGCCAAACACGACGAAAATTATATGCCGAAAGAAGTAGCCGAAGCGCTCAAGGACCAGGGTCACTGGCAGGGCGGAGAGGAAACGGCCAACCAGTAAGGCTGGCCAATCGAAACAGGACGCGAGACGACAATGATCGTTGAATTTGGACACTACGCGCTTGTACTGGCGTTTGCCATGACGCTCGTACAATCGGTTGTTCCGCTCTGGGGAGCTCTTACAAAAGATGAGCGCCTGATGGCGGTTGCTGCACCTGTTTCGGTGGTCATGTTTCTGCTTGTGCTGATGTCGTTTGTCGTGCTGACGATATCCTATCTGAATTCCGATTTTTCGGTTCTGAACGTTCTGGAAAATTCCCACTCGGCAAAACCGCTACTCTATAAATTCACGGGCGTTTGGGGGAACCATGAAGGCTCCATGCTGCTCTGGGTGCTGATCCTCGTGTTTTTCGGTGCACTCGTTGGGGCTTTTGGCGGCAATCTGCCCTCTGATCTTAAAGCGACGACCTTGGCTGTTCAGGGCTGGGTTTCTGCCGGTTTCATCCTGTTTCTGCTTGCGACATCCAATCCGTTCAACAGGGTGGTGAACCCACCACTTGAGGGAGCCGATCTCAATCCAATCCTTCAGGACATTGGCTTGGCGATCCACCCGCCGCTTCTTTATATCGGCTACGTCGGATTTTCGATCACATTCTCCTTTGCGGTGGCCGCCCTTATACTGGGGCGGATCGATGCAGCCTGGGCACGCTGGGTGCGACCATGGACATTACTTGCCTGGTGCTTCCTGACGCTTGGCATCGCAATGGGATCCTACTGGGCTTACTACGAGCTTGGTTGGGGAGGCTGGTGGTTCTGGGATCCGGTTGAAAACGCCAGTTTCATGCCGTGGCTTGCCGGTACTGCTCTTTTGCACTCGGCCATCGTCATGGAGAAACGCGAGGCTTTGAAAGTCTGGACGGTGCTGCTGGCCATCTTTACTTTCTCGCTTTCATTGCTGGGGACTTTCCTTGTGCGTTCTGGCGTTTTGACGTCAGTGCATGCCTTTGCAACAGATCCAGCGCGCGGCGTATTCATTCTGACGTTGTTGTGCCTTTTCGTCGGCGGTTCACTGGCGCTTTACGCCTGGCGAGCGCCGATGTTGAAACAGGGCGGTATTTTTGCGCCGATAAGCCGGGAAGGCGGTCTTGTCCTGAACAACCTGTTTCTGACTGCAGCCACTGCTGCCGTTTTTGTCGGGACGCTCTATCCGCTAGCGCTGGACGTTGTAACCGGTGAAAAGATCTCGGTCGGAGCGCCATTCTTCAACCTCACTTTCGGCCCTTTGATGGTGCCACTACTGATCGCAGTTCCATTTGGTCCAGTATTGTCCTGGAAACGGGGAGACCTGCTGGCTGCCGCACAACGGCTCTATGCCGCGATGGGACTGGCCCTGCTATTGACCCTCTTCACGTTTTGGCTCTGGGGAATGGAAAAGGTCCTTGCTCCGCTCGGTGTTGGCCTCGCCGTTTGGGTGATGGCTGGTGCAGTGTCGGAAATCGTAACAAGGGTGAAGTTCTTCGAGATTGGCCCAAAACGCGGATTTGCCCGTCTCGTCGGCTTACCTGGATCTGCCTGGGGAACAGCACTCGCGCATTTCGGTGTTGGTGTCACTGTTCTGGGGATCGTTACAGCATCTGCGTTCCAGGAAGAGCGCATCGAGACCATGCGACCAGGCGACACGGTCGATCTTGCAGGTTATCAGGTGACCTTTGATGGCGCAGCGCCAAGGCGTGGGCCGAATTTTACTGAAGAAGTCGGCCATTTCACTATCCGCCAGGGTGGTGTCCATGTTGCCGATCTCGATCCTTCCAAACGGGTCTATACCGCCCGCCAGATGCCGACGACAGAAGCAGGTATCCATACAATCGGGTTTTCGCAGCTTTACCTGTCGATGGGCGAGGGGCGCGGTGACGGCGCAGTCGACGTCAGGGTCTATTTCAAACCACTGATTACCCTTATCTGGATCGGCTGTGTGATCATGTCGTTGGGGGCACTTTTCTCAATGGCAGACCGGCGCCTGCGGGTTGGGGCACCCAAACCTGCAGCCAAGCGCAAGACCGCATCTCTTGCAGCGGCGGAGTAAAACAATGTTTCGGCCAATAGCAGCAAGCATTATTCTTCTTGCAGGCCTGTTTGTCGCGCCGGGGTTTGCCGTAACGCCAGATGAAGTTCTGAAAGATCCTGCACTTGAAGCACGGGCAAGGGAGCTATCAGCTGAATTGCGCTGCATGGTTTGTCAGAACCAGTCAATCGACGACAGTGATGCGCCGCTTGCGAAGGACTTGCGTGTTTTGGTGCGCGAAAGGTTGGTTGCCGGTGATAGTAACAGCGAAGTCATCGACTATCTTGTGTCGCGATATGGCGAGTTTGTTCTTCTAAAGCCGCGTTTTGCGTGGCACACAATGGTACTGTGGGCAGCCGGGCCTCTTGCATTGATCGCAGGACTGATCGCGATATTTCTGACCCTTCGCAGACGGAACGCGCAGGCCGGGCAGGTTCCTTACGCGCCCCAAACAAAACTATCCTGCGATGAAGAGCGGAGGCTCAAGGCTCTGCTTGAGGACACAGACAAAATCTGATCAACAAACCCCTCACAGCTTTCACACCAAGCCGTGATTTGCATGACCTGATAGCATGCCTACCTCTCGCACATGCAACTGCTGGAGGGTTGAAGGATGGCTATTCGTCCACTGAAGTTGGAATTTGACGGTGCTCATGGCGCAAAACTAGCCGCGCGGCTGGATTTGCCAGCCGGGAGAATTCGGGCCTACGCGTTGTTTGCGCATTGTTTTACCTGTTCCAAGGATATTCCCGCCGCAAGGCATATCGCGGGCGCGCTGAGTGCCGAGGGTATAGCGGTATTGCGGTTCGATTTTACCGGACTTGGCGCCAGTGGAGGAGATTTTTCCCACACCGGATTTTCTTCCAATCTGGAAGACCTGAAGCGCGCAGCGGATTTCCTTCGACAGAACTATGAGGCACCACAGATCTTGATCGGTCATTCCCTGGGAGGCGCGGCTGTGTTGTCGGTAGCGGCAGATATCCCCGAAGCACGGGCAGTGGTGACAATTGGTGCACCAGCAGATGCAGATCATGTGATCCACAATTTTCAAGGGTCGGTCGAGAAAATCCAGGAGCTAGGGTCCAGCGAAGTGGAGCTTGCCGGTCGCAAATTCACAATCCGAAAGGAATTTCTGGAAGACTTATCGGATCAATCGGTCACGGACAAAGTTTCAAGGCTTGGCAAGGCTCTATTGGTGATGCACGCGCCTCTCGACGAAACAGTGGGTATTGTAAACGCCACCAATATCTTTATCGCAGCCAAGCACCCCAAGAGCTTTGTATCGCTGGACAAAGCCGACCATCTTCTGACAAGGAGCCGCGATGCAGCATATGCAGCCAAAGTCATTGCCGGTTGGGTTAGCGGGTATCTTGATCCGGAGCAAGGCGAGGAAGCTGTTGAAGAAAAAGAGGGTGTCGAAGTCGTCGAAACAAGACAAGGCAAGTTTCAGGCAGCCGTTTCCAGTGGTCCGCACAGATTGATTGCCGACGAGCCTGTTGATTATGGCGGGTTGGACAGTGGTCCATCTCCCTACGGCTATTTGTCTGCAGCGCTTGGTGCTTGCACCGTTATGACGCTACGCATGTATGCAGACAGGAAGGGCTTGTCGATCGATCGGATCGGCACCCGCGTTCTTCATGGCAAAGTGCATGCAGCAGATTGCGAGGAATGTTCAAACGAACAGAAAGCAAAAGGGGGCAAAATCGATCGTTTCGAGCGCCTGATTACGCTGGAAGGTGATCTCGATGCGCCGACCAGGGCTCGTATGCTGGAAATAGCTGACAAATGCCCGGTTCACAGAACGCTGGAAGCTGGGGCGGCTGTCGTGACACGGGAAGTGGCAGACGATGACGTCTGAAACGAAGTAAGCGCGCCTGATACGGTTTCCTGCTCAAACGGGAAAATGTGTCAGGCAGCCTTGTCTTCCAGAGAAGTGAGCTTGATCTTCATGAAGGAAAGCAGACGGCGCGCGTCCTTGTCTGAAACAGATTGATATTCTGTTGCCCACTTTTCAGCGATTGATGACGACTGCTTGTTGTGCATGGCGCGCGCGCGGCAGAGCGCAGTGTAATCGTTGTTATCCACGCCGAGAGCACGACACAGCACCGCGACACCGCTGGCATCAAAACGAACCATCACGTTGGTGACGTATTTCTGTTCCAGACCCGCCATTTCGGCGAGCAGATAACTGATGTCAAAGAGGTTGCTCGACAGGGCAAACTGCGTGATGGACTTGCCGAGAGAACGTTGACCAGCGCGAATTTCCTTCAAGGTCGCCTTGGCGTCTATCCGGGTTTTCTTGCGTTCCAGCTTGGTGCTGGCGACGACTTTGCTTGCCTCGTGGAAGAGGTCCTGTATAAGCGTTTCGTTTTCTTCACGCAGCTTCAGGATACGGGCCCGCTGTTGAGCAGGCATCTGGTTGATCAGCTTGTCGTATTCGGCTTCAGTGATATCGGCGCGCTCAATCATCGCATCACGGATCTTGTCATCACGCTCTGCAAGTTTGATCAAAAGGCGGGATCCCCAATCGGAAATCTCTGCGCCGGAGTTTGCCGCAACCGATTGTTTGACCGGGCTTTCACCGCGTTCCAGCAGCACATCGGTCACTTTGGGTTCCAGATGTTCACGCTTGGAGATTGCCAGCAGGTGGCCTTGCCCCATTGTCTTGGCTAAGCGAAGAATATCTTCGGGATTAAGCGCGTTGGACGACGTCAGCATCGGGCGCGCGATGTTTATTTCCTCGCGCGCCAACGTGTTGGCGACCTTCTGAGAGGTGCCGTCAATCGGCGCCAATTGTTCGGAGACTTCCTGCTTCTGTTCTGCGTCCATGGAAGGCAGCATGCTTTCCAGGATCGTATTGAAAAGCGTTATCTCTTCAGTCTGGTAGCGGTCTGCGCCGCTGACGAAAAGATCTGTAACATGTTCAACCAACTGATGACGTTTTTCAGGCGTACTGTCCTGGGCAAGGCTAATGAGTTCGTCGATCATGTCTGCGCTATCCGTTTTTGGTTTTATGAGTTTAACGGTTGACCGTTTACAAGTAGATAAAAACCAATCGGAAAATTGTAATCACTTGAAAATATTTAAGTAACACTTCGCAATAAAGTTTTCGGAGGTCGGGCGCTGGAAGGATATTGGTAAAAATTACACTGTTACTTGGTGAAGTTTTCTTAGTAACAGCGCTTGGCATGCAATTCGAACCGTTAACGCTCCTTCTTACCGTTACAGTTCAACGCCCGGCATAATTTTGCTAAGCGGCCTGCTCTTGATTGGCGTTCTTGAGTTTCATTTTCATGAGCGCCAACAGCCGACGAGCATCGGTTTCATCAAGCATGTGATAGTTGGTAAGCCACTTGCTGCCAGTGCTTTCGGGAAATTTCAGATGTTTACAGCGCTCTTTGCAGACCGCCTGAAATTCCTTTGCACCAATACCAGTTGCCCGGCAGACAGTGGCAATTCCCGTGGAATCGAACCTCACCATCAAGTTGTGAACATATTTGGTTTGCAGGCCGGAGAAAAACGAGAGCAAGGCGACCGCATCCAGCAGATTATGTTCTTGTGCCAATTGGTAGATCGCTTTGTTCAAGGTCGTCTTTTTTAGACGAATGCCTATTAACCAGGCCTTCGGACTGATTTTGGAAGTGCGCTTGACCAGTTCAACACCAGACGCGATTTCACCTTCATCCTTGAAGAGGTCTTCGATGAGTTCATCATTGGATTTTCTTAGATGCCGAATGCGGTCGCCAAGCTGTTTTGGCATGTCCTTGACCAACACCTCAAACTCGGCCATCTCAATTTCAGCACCAAGGTTTGAGGCAATCGTGTGCCTGACGTCCTTGTTGCCACGTTTGATCAGAAGTTTGGACAGATCGTTGCTGACATGGTCACGGTTGGCGATTGCCAGCAGGTGCCCCTGTTCCTTGATTTGCGCGATCTTCTGGAGATCTTCTTCTTTGAGAGACTCCGATTGTTCAAGGATTGCCTTTGCTACTGGCAGTTCGTCATTCGCCATTGCGGCGGCCAGTTTCGAGGAAGTCGCCTTTACGCCTGCCAAGCGCTCGGACATCTTTTGCTTTGTGTCCAGAGCCAGGGAATCATAAACGCCTTCAAGCATATTGTTGAGAAGATTGGTCTCTTCTGAACCGGAATCAGTCGCCCGAGCAGCGAGCAAATCCGTGACATGCTCCGCGAGCTCGTGTTTTTTTTCCGAAGAACTGCCCTTGGCAATTTGAAGAAGTGAGTTTGTCATTGCGATTCCTATAGCCAAAAGTCTCGCATGATTTCCTTTACAACGGGTGAAAATGCATGTGTGGCTTGTTGTGCGGCTCCGTTGAACTAAGTATTGACCTGCGTGTTGCTTTGCGCCATCTGACTAGAATGACCGAATTACCAATCCTGTATTCCTTCCGACGATGCCCCTATGCAATGCGGGCCAGACTGGCGATCCAAACCAGTGGTCTGATCGTCGAATTGCGTGAGATTGTTCTCAGAGACAAAGCCCCTGAGTTTCTGGAGACATCTCCGTCAAACACAGTGCCTTGTCTGAAGGATCGCGATGCAATTCTCGATGAAAGCCTGGACATCATGCTATGGGCTCTGGACCGATCAGACCCCGAGAACTGGATGCGTCCGGAGCAGGGAGACAAGGATGGTATGATTTCCTTGATCCAGGACTGTGATGGACCGTTCAAACACCATCTCGACCGCTACAAATACGACACCCGTTACAACGACGTGGATAAGGAACAAGAGCGATCATCAGCTGCCGGGTATCTTTGGGACCTCAACGAGCTCTTGAAAGAAACACCCTGGTTGTTTGGAAACCGGGCCTCCTTGGCGGACTTCGCAGTCCTTCCTTTCGTGCGTCAGTTTGCCAATACGGACAGGGATTGGTTTGAGGGCGAAGAATGGACCGCTTTAAAGGGGTGGCTGAAGGCGTTTGAAGATTCGGATAGGTACCGGCACATCATGCCCAAATGGGAGAAATGGAAGGCTGGAGACAGTCCGGTCTTGTTCCCAGATCCCTGAGTAAAAGAAATTTGTCGGGTGAATATAAAAGCGTACCGTTTCAGTTTGTCCATAAAAACAGCAGGTTGATCGGATTCGGAGCCGGTTGTTCAGCCGTTCTTCTGTTTCTCGGGCACAACCTTACAAAACCGTAATGCCACCGACAGGCGCCTGTAAGGAGTGATTGCCTACTTTCTTTCTCGAACCGGAACGCGACTCCCCGTGTGCGTTTTCGGAAATGACCTTCAAATTAGAAAGTCTACAGAGGAAGAAAATATGCAAAATCGTCGGTCAATCTCTCCTTTGCGGTCCCGCCGTGCCAAGTTGCTGGCAGGAGTTGTCGCGCTCGGCACTGCCGGTCTTTTGACCGCCCAAACAGTTGTTCCAAGCCAAATGGCTCAAGCCGAGCCGGTCCGTGTTGATGCCGTTCCAGCGTTTGATTTCTCCGATGTCGTGCGCACGGTCAGCCCGGCGGTTGTCAGTGTTCAGGTGAAGCAGGCCGCTGAGCCGCGCATGATGAACTTCGGTGGTCGTGGTAATGGCGGTGGTGAAGGTTTCCAGGACTTCTCCAAGGGACTGCCTGATGGCCACCCGTTTGAGCGGTTCTTCCGCGACTTCGGCGGCAAAGGCGGAGAAGAAGGACAGAAACAGCGTCGTTCGCCCCGTCAATACGGTATGTCTCAGGGATCCGGCTTCTTCATTTCGAAAGACGGTTTTGTGGTCACCAATCACCACGTGATCGATCGCGGTACCGAATTCACAATTATCGATCAGAACGGTGATAAGTTCGAAGCCACGCTTATTGGTGCTGACAAACGTACCGATCTGGCCCTGCTGAAAGTCGAGAGCGACAAGGACTTCACATACGTGGATTTCGCTGACGACGCACCTTCCGTTGGAGAATGGACGGTGGCTATCGGCAATCCGTTCGGCCTCGGTGGTTCGGTAACCGCCGGGATCGTATCGGCCAGAGGCCGTGATATTGGCGCAGGCCCTTATGACGACTTCATCCAGATCGATGCACCTGTAAACCGCGGAAACTCAGGTGGCCCGGCTTTCAACATGAAAGGTGAGGTGATTGGTGTAAACGCGGCGATCTTCTCGCCGTCCGGTGGCAACGTCGGCATTGCATTCGCAATCCCGGCTTCGACCGCGCAAGATGTCATTATGGAGCTGAAGGATGACGGCAAAGTCGTTCGAGGCTGGCTGGGCGTTCAAATCCAGAACGTCACCAATGACATCGCGGAAAGCCTTGGCCTTGAAGAGGCCCGCGGCGCTATCGTCGCGGAAGCGCAGGAAAACAGCCCGGCTGAGAAGGCTGGCCTGCGCTCAGGCGACACCATTCTGGCTGTCGAAGGCACAAATGTCGAAGGTCCGCGTGAGCTTTCCAAGATCATTGCTGCGTTCGAACCGGACTCCACGGTTGGGGTCACGATCTGGCGCGATGGCAAGGAACAGGACATCGATGTAACGCTGGGCCGTCTTCAGGAAACCGAGCAGGTTGCCGAGGCCAAACCAAGCCAGGTTGATGAAACCAAAACAAGTCTGAAAGACCTGGGGCTCGTGGTGACCACCAAAGCGGAGGCCGGTCTTGAAGGTGATGGCGTCGTCATCGCCGAGATTGACCCGGATGGTCCGGCAGCGGAAAAACGCCTGAATACTGGTGACGTCATCCTTGAAGTCGCTGGTATGAAGGTCAACAACCCGGCAGACGTTCTGGAGGCCTTGCAAAAGGCTGAAGAGGATGGCCGCAAGGCAGTTCTCTTCAGGATTGAAGCCAACGACACAACCCGGTTTGTGGCACTGCCTATGAACCTGGCCTGATCAGGCACCGGTTCTGCCCGAACCGGAACCTGGCAGCAAGACCGGCTTGCCCTCTGCCCCAAAACCCCCGACAAGTCGGTCTTGTCTACTGTCTGGTGGCGGCGTCTCACATCCATCGCCGCCGCCAGTCCCCGTTTTCTTTCTGGTCAAGTCACGCTAAAAGGATGGCATGTTGCGGATTCTTGTAATTGAAGATGACCCCGAAGCCGCCAGCTATCTGGTCAAGGGGTTGAGCGAACTGGGTCACACAGCCGATCAGGCTGCGGACGGTCATACCGGCCTGCAGATGGCGCTCGACAGCAGTTATGACATCATGATTGTTGATCGAATGTTGCCAAAAATGGATGGCCTCTCGGTCATTCAGGAGTTGCGCCGGGAAGCCAATCACACACCGGTCTTGATCCTTTCGGCACTTGGCCAGGTTGATGATCGTGTGAAGGGCCTGAAGGCGGGTGGCGACGACTATCTGCCAAAACCTTATGCTTTCACCGAATTGCAGGCGCGCGTCGAAGCTTTGGCGCGGCGTCCGAAATCAGCGAGCCAGGTAGAAACGACCTATACGGTCGGCGACTTGACCCTTGACCGCATGGCCCATTCGTGCCGCCGCGGGGATGTTGAAATTCCCTTGCAGCCTCGCGAATTTCGCTTGCTTGAATACCTCATGCAGCATGCTGGCCAAGTGGTCACCCGTACCATGCTTCTAGAAAATGTCTGGGAATACCACTTCGACCCACAGACCAATGTGATCGATGTGCATATTTCCAGATTGCGCGGCAAGATCGACAAGGATTTCGAGACACCGCTCCTGCACACCATCAGAGGCGCTGGATACACAATCCGTGACGCGGTTCACTAGATTTACCAGAACGACAGCTTTCAAGCTTTCGTTGCTCTACATCGCCGTCTTCACGGTTATGTCTGGATTCTTGCTGGTCTATGTCGCTGAAAACACGGACCATTTGATGTCCGAACAAGTCGTTCAGACCGTGGATGCGGAACTGAAGGGCTTGTCGGACGTTTATGTGAGGGGCGGGGTTCGCAATCTTGTGGACACCATCGACCGCAGGTCACGTCATCCCGATGCAAGTCTTTATCTTCTTGTTGATTTTAACGGCAATGCTCTGGTTGGAAACATCGCACGCCTGCCAACCGTCGTTCTGGAAGAAGCCGATGGTGGTCTGCGCCGCGTCCGGTACACACGTCTTGGCGTAGATGCCGAAGATGTAGAACGTCAGGCGATGGTCCGCACTTTCGAGCTGCGCGGCGGCTTTCGGCTGCTGGTCGGCAGGGATCTTGGGGATCAATTGCGATTTTCCACCTTGCTTGGAAATGCACTTCGTCTCTGGTTGATCGTCGTGGTCATCATGGGCGCGATCACATGGCTGTTCGTCAGCCGCCGGGTCATGAAGCGGATTGACGAGATTTCCGCTACAAGCACGACAATCATGAACGGCGATCTTTCCAGACGACTTTCGATTACCGGCAATGATGATGAATTTGATCGGCTTGCCATCAATCTCAACGTCATGCTGGAACGCATCGAGCTGCTGATGCAGTCGATGAAGGACGTCACGGATAATATCGCTCATGACCTGAAGACCCCGCTTACCCGCTTGCAAACGCGGATCGAGACAGCATTGCGCGATGCAAAGAATGAGGAAGGTTATCGGACGGCCTTGCAGGCGACACTGGATGATACTGATCATCTGCTTCGGATCTTCAACTCTCTCTTGCGTATTGCACGGATCGAATCCACCGCTCCTGGCTCGGTGCTGGAGTCAGTAGATCTCAACAAATTGGTCGCGGAAATTGCCGAACTTTATGAGCCGCTGGTTGAAGATGAGGGCGGGCGGCTGGAAATTGTCGTGTCCCAAGATCTGGAAGCAGAATGCAACAAGGACTTGATCAGTCAGGTATTGGTCAATCTCATTGAAAATGCCCTGAAATACGGTCACCCTGAGACCGGCGAGCTGGTCATAAGCCTGTCGGGTCAGGAACAGGAAGGGCGTATTGTTCTGACGGTCACAGACAACGGTCCGGGCATACCTGAGAAAGATCTGGACAGGGTACAGGACCGCTTTGTCCGCCTTGAGGCAAGTCGATCAGAGCCGGGGACGGGATTGGGACTGAGCCTTGTCAAGGCGGTTGCGCGCTTGCATGGGGGAGACTTGCGCTTCAAGAATGAGACACCGGGTCTTTCAGCCCGAATCGATCTGGCGCCGGTGACACCGGTCAGCAGCGGGACAAAAGATGGGCAAGGAACCACGACCGGAAATACAAACTAGCCTATCCGGTGAGGGGAGCGGTCTTGGTGCGCTCTCCAGCAGAATAACGATTGTACCAGCCCCTCCCAACGAAGAGCGCGCCGCTCTCTTCTTAAAAGACCTGTTTGATCACCCTGAAGCGGGCGCGTCTCTGCAGGCGCTTCTCCAGAAAACACCTAAGCTTGAAGGGTTTCTGAGCGGCGTAATCGGGAACGCACCCTATTTGCGTGAACTCGCGCTCACTGATGTTCCCCGCCTTTTGAGCATTTTGAACGATGTCCCGGAAATTCGGTTGGAACGAATTTTGTCCGAGGCGCGAAATGCGCGTGCAGACGATGAAGCCGGCATCATGAAGGCGCTCAGACTGCTCAAGCATGATCTGGCGTTGACCTTGGGTCTTGCGGACATTTCGGGAGCGATTGATCTCGACCAGGTTACCGGTGCCTTGGCCGGATTTGCAGATGCTGCCCTAACCGCAGCGATCCGTCATTGTCTGGGCGATTTGGTTCGGCGAAATAAATTCGATCCCGTTGATCCGGATAAGCCTGAAAAGGATAGTGGTCTCATCGTTCTTGCGATGGGAAAGCACGGCGCTAACGAGCTGAACTACTCCTCCGATATCGATCTCATCGTTCTCTATGATCCTGCAAAAGCACCCATGGTGGGCAGCGCAGAAGCGCCCGTCGAATTCGTCCGTCTGACGAGGCGCCTCGTCAAGATCATGCAAGAACGCACGGAAGACGGTTATGTATTTCGAACGGACCTGCGCCTTCGTCCCGACCCGGGAGCAACACCGCTGGCAATGTCGGTTCCGGCGGCACTGGTCTATTACGAATCCCTGGGTCAAAACTGGGAAAGGGCGGCGCTGATAAAAGCCCGGCCCTGTGCGGGCGATATTGCAGCAGGTGAGGCATTCCTGGAAGAAATAGTGCCCTTCATCTGGCGCAAATATCTCGATTTTGCCGCGATCGCGGATGTCCAGGCAATCAAGCGACAGATCCACATGCACAAGGGGCATGGCGTCATCGCGGTGGCCGGTCATAATGTCAAACTCGGGCGCGGAGGTATCCGCGAGGTGGAGTTTTTCGTTCAAACGCAACAGCTCATCGCTGGTGGTCGCAATACTGCTCTGCGTGGACGACGGACGCTCGACATGCTGAACGCCCTGTGCGAGGCAGACTGGATCCGAACGAAACCAAAAAACGACCTGACCAAGGCCTACAGGTTTCTGCGTGACGTCGAGCACCGGATACAAATGCTGAACGATGAGCAGACACAACTTCTTCCAAAGGATGAAGATGGATTAAGGCGCGTATCCAGCCTGATGGGCTTTGAGGAACTTCAGGCATTCGAAACCGCGTTCCTGCAACATTTACACCGCGTCCAACACCACTATTCGGAACTTTTCGAAGACGAACCTGGACTTTCCTCCGAGCTTGGAAACCTTGTCTTCACGGGCGATGATCATGACCCTGGAACGCTGGAGACGCTTGAAAGACTGGGCTTCAGACAGCCTTCTGAAGCTGCCAGCATCGTGAAGGCCTGGCACTTCGGTCGTTATCCCTGCACCCGTTCCACGAAAGCGCGCGAGCGGCTAACTGAAATGCACCCTGCGCTGATCGGTGCGCTGGCGGCCACCGACAACGCAGATGCGGCGCTCCGTGCCTTTGACAGTTTTCTGGCGAAGCTCCCGGCGGGGGTGCAGATGTTTTCGCTGCTGCGATCCAATCCTCAACTCCTGTCGCTTCTTGCCACCACGATGGGGGTGGCTCCAAGAATGGCGGAAACTGTCTCCAAACGGGTGCATGTTCTGGATGCAGTACTGGATCCGGCGTTTTTTGGCGCTATGCCGAGTGTCGGCGAGTTTCGGGTTGGTCTCGACCGCACCTTGGCGCAAGCACGCTATTATGAAGAAGCCTTGGATCGCGCCAGGATTTTTGCTCAGGAACAACAGTTTCTGATCGGACTACGCTTGATTTCTGACACGCTCTCTGCGGATAGGGTCGGCTTTGCACTGGCGCGGCTTGCCGAGGTCGTCGTCGACCGCACTCTTTCGCAAGTGATCGCCCATGTCAGGGAGGCACACGGCGTTGTTCCAGGTGGCAACGTTGCAGTGGTGGCGATGGGTAAATTGGGCGGACGGGAAATGACGGCAGCCTCGGATCTGGATCTGATCCTGCTTTACGAATCCCCTGAAGGCGTCAAGCAGTCAGATGGCAAGCGCCCACTTGCGATTAGCCAGTATTACACTCGCCTGACACAGAGGCTTGTGACAGCCCTTTCAGCACCGACCGCTGAAGGTTCGCTTTATGAAGTGGATTTCCGTTTGCGTCCTTCAGGGAACGCCGGGCCGCTTGCAACGAACCTGGATGGCTTTATTGCCTATCAGAAGAAGGAAGCCTGGACCTGGGAGCACATGGCGCTGACCAGAAGCCGCGTGATTGCTTCATCGTCGAATGATTTCGCACAAAAGATCTTCGACAGCACGTGTGAAACGCTGACTCAGCCGCGCGATAATGACAAGCTTGCGGATGACGTTCGATCAATGCGTGCGCGCATCGAGAAGGACAAAGGGACCAAGGATATCTGGGATCTGAAGCAGGTCGCAGGTGGATTGGTGGATATAGAGTTTATCGCTCAGTACCTGCAATTGGTTCACGCACATGAAAATCATGAAGTTCTCGCACAAGGGACGGAACAGGCATTCGAACGCTTGCGGGATGCAGACTGCCTGTCACTTGGTGATGCGGAGTTGCTTCTTGAAGCACTTCGTCTTTATCACCGGCTGACTCAGGTTCTGCGTCTGGCGTTGTCTGGAAAATTCGTACCTGCTGATGCACCACGGGGTGTTCTTGATCTCCTTGTTCAAGCGTCAGGAGTTCCGACCTTCACAAGACTGGAAGCTGAACTTGGCGAGCTGCAGGCGAAAGTGAGAGAAACATTTGTCCGGCTGGTAGGCAAAGTGGAAGCGGTAGAAGGGTAGCTTTCTTCTGGCAGGCGGAGCTTGCATGTGTCGAATAAAAGACGGAAAACTCGAATAATATTAAGCAGCCAGCTGTTCAGCCAATGGCAGCGTGAAGCTCACGGTCGTGCCTTTTTTGACTTCAGAATGAATGCTCAGTTTGCCGCCATGAAGCTCAACCAGTGAGCGGGCGATTGCCAGTCCCAGTCCAGAACCTTGATGGGTTTTGGTGAACTGGTTCTCCACTTGCACAAATGGCTTGGCAAGGCGCTCGATGTCCCTGTCTGAGATGCCAATCCCTGTGTCCGTAACTTCAAAGCGTAGCTTGTCACCACGTGGCCGAGCCTTGAGTGTAATCGTGCCGTTGTCAGGCGTGAATTTGACTGCGTTGGCGAGGAGATTGAGCAGGATCTGTTTCAGCGCCCGCTTGTCAGCATGAACGAGAGCATCATCTGAAACTTCGGAATTGACCGTGATGTTTTTCTCAGTTGCTGCGCCAGTGACGATCCGGCTGGCGTCCTCAGCGGCGTCAGATACACAGAGAACTTCCGTCTCTATGGTCATTTTTCCAGCTTCGATCTTGGACATGTCGAGAATGTCGTTGATCACGTTGAGCAGGTAAGTGCCGGAAGAGAAGATATCTTTGCAGTAGTCCGAATAACGGTCTGTGCCGAGTGGGCCAAACATTTCCTGGGTCATGATGTCCGAGAACCCGATGATGGCGTTCAAGGGTGTTCTGAGCTCATGGGAGATGTTTGCAAGGAATTCCGATTTGGCCTTGTTCGCATCTTCTGCACGGGTCTTTTCACCCTGGTACTTGTCGGCCATTTCAACAAGTTGACGCGCTTGAACTTCCAGGGTCTGACGAGATTTCTGCAAGTCAGTTACCGTTGCCTTTAGCCGTTTCTCCGAATCCAACAGCTTTTCTTCGTGGTTTTTCAGCGCGGTAATGTCGGTGCCAACGGATACAAAGCCACCATCCTTGGTGCGGCGTTCAGAAATCTGTAGCCAGCGACCATCTTCCAGTTGAGCTTCGTAGGAGCCCTCAGGAGCGCCGCCACGCTGACGGACGTCGACAGTCTGCGGTGAGACTTCTGCATTGGAAGCTGCTGCCATAACCTCCTGATAAGGTGTTCCTGCCTTGATGACGGTGGTCGGAAGACTGTGAAGGGACTGATAGTTTGAGTTGCAGATTACCAGCTCGTTCTTGGCGTTCCACAAAACAAAGGCTTCGGAAATCGTCTCGATTGCATCGCGCAGACGCAGATCTGCCATGCGGCTCTTTTCTGCGAGCTGGTGCTGTTCTGTTATGTCGATGCAGATGCCAATCAGATGAGGCTCTGCACGGCCTGGTTCCGATTGGATCTCACCGCGCGCGCGCAACCAGATCCAGCTGCCATCGGTATGGCGCATGCGGAAAGTTTCATCGACGAGAGTTTCACCGCTTTCAAGCAGATGTTCTGCGAGTCCCAACAGGTCAATGTCATCCGGATGAGTGATATCGGCGACATCTGCAAAGCTCAGGATATCGTCCTTGGGTTCGCGCCCAAGCAACTCGTATAAAGACGACGACCAGAACATGCGGCCCCGGGAAAGGTCCCAGTCAAACAGCCCACACAAGCCGTGGGTCAGTGCTGTGTCGATACGGGCCCTTGTTGCGGCATACATATCGTCGGCCCGTTCGGCGCGCGTTGACTGACTGAAAAATCCATAAATGACTGCCAACAATACCAGGGAGGTTCCTACGAACAGGGTCACATTTGCTGAAAGGTCATCTCTCCAGTTGGCGTAAATTGCGCTTTCAGGCTGAAGCACGGCAACCATTCCAAGGCGGCCGTCGAGATGGTGCACCGTTGCCAAGACCTGCTCGGAGCCGTCACTCGCGCCAAGGTTGGCGGGTACGGACAGAACGCCAGCACGCGCACCAAATACGGTTAGGGGCTGGGACGGGCCAATCAGGTCTGTAATCGGGCGGCTTTCAATATTTGGCTGGATTGGTGCCGAGGCGACAATTGTTCCTGACTGATCAGTTACAAGAAATACGCGATTTCTGCTCGTGGCGCCTGCGGGCAAACTGTCTGCGAGAATTCGTTTCAGTGTTGTCCTGTAACCGGCTTCAGGCAATATGCCTTCGGATGCGTTGAGGTTGCCGGCTACGACCGACGCCATCAAACTGAGCGTTGTTTGCGCGGCCATTTCGGTTTCGGAAAAGTCATCTGCAAGTTCACCGGCGCGAAATAGTGCCAGAACAATGATGAAGAGGATTGCAAGGCCGGGGATGGCGCGCCGCATGACGTTGTCTGAGCGTGCTAGGCTGTCATGAAGCGAGCCGAGCAGGGATCGTAGCGTCAAGCTTTTGTTGCTTGCGCCCTTCTCAAGTTCAGACTCCTTCTCGCCGCGCCGCGAAGATGCGTCGCCAGCTAGTGCTTGCGCCATGGGAAGTGTGCCTCAGTAACCGCCGTGCCGGAGAGTCCTCCGAATCACTTCCATTTGAATCAAAACGACGGATGTTGTCCAGTCCCAGTGAAGAAGAAAATGGTTAATGGGAAGTTTGTTTTGTGCCGCTCTTTTCGAAGGCGGGCAGTATTGCGTACTATTGCAGTGTCCTATCAACGATATCGCGACTGTCTCTTGATAGGTCTTCGCATGACGAAATTTTGAGAAGTGCAGCTTCAGCTAGGGCAGATCTCGTTGGCTCCAGCGCTCTCCAGGACCTGAAGCTGGTTAGAAGCCGGGATGCAACTTGCGGATTGCGTTTGTCAATGCTCAGGACTGCATCCGCTATAAACTCAAACCCTGCTCCATCCGGGCGTGCAAACTGGGTTGGATTTCCCGTGGCAAAGGACTGCAACAATGCGCGAACCCTGTTTGGGTTGGTGGCGTCGTAGAGGGGGTGTGACAGCAGGGCCCTGATATTTTGCAGGGTATCTTCTCCAGGTGCCGTGGCCTGCGTCATGAACCATTTGTCCAGTGCAAGTGAACTATCTGCATGCCGTTCCTGGAAGTCGGTCAGCGCAGCTTTCTTTTGTGGCAAGTTGTCGTGCACGAGCAAGGTCAAGGCGGCCAGGCGGTCAGTCATGTTGTCCGCTGAGGCAAACTTGTCCCAGACGATTTGGGCAGAATCGCCGTTTCCTGACATCGCGTAAAAATGAAGGGCTCGGTTTGACAAGGCCCGTTTGCCGGCCGAGGTTGCATCGGGTGAATAAATCCCACTGGGGGCGAGCTCACTCGCAAGACCCAGAAGATACGAGCCGTGTTGCCGCGCAATTGCATTTCTCAAGAGGGCGCGTGCTGCATGGATCGCATCAGGGTCAACATTTTTCCCGATTTCCTGGGCGATGTCTGCTTCGCTAGGTAGCGTCAGTGCTTGCGCCCGGAGTGCTGCGTCCAAAGATGTGTCTTTGATGACCGCACCAAAAATATCGATGACGTCCGGCGCAGGGTTGCACGTTTCCTCACTGCCAATGAGGGAGGTAAGCCGGACCAGATCCAGCATCGCCAGGGTTTGAACTGCCTGCCAGCGGTTGAAAGGGTCGCGGTCTTTTTCCGCAAGGAAAAGAAGTTCCCCTGCTTCCAGTTTCTGATTGAGGCGGACCGGAGCTGAAAATTCGCGAAGCAATGACAGTACTGGCATGGAAGCAATTTTTTCAAACGTCACATCCTGCCGCGTCTTTTCCAGTATCAGTACGTCTCCGGAGACGTTTGCACCTGTCGGCTTGCTGAACGTCATGTCTTCGCCATTTGGACCCAGAAGTCCGAAGCGAAGAGGAATGAGTGCTGGCTTGCTGGTCTTTTGCCCCGGCACAGGCGGAATTTCCTGCGAAAGGGAAACATGGAACGTTTTCCTATCGGGGTCGTATTCCGTATCCACGTTCACAAGCGGCGTTCCGGCTTGCTCATACCAAAGGGAAAAATGACTGAGGTCCGTCGAAGCGGCTTCTTCAAAACAGGTTAGAAACGCTTCAATTGTTGTCGCCTCACCATCGTGGCGTTCGAAATACAAATCCAGACCGGCACGAAATTTCTCCGCACCCAGGAGTGTCTTCAGCATGCGGACCACTTCGGCGCCCTTTTCATAGACGGTGGCCGTGTAGAAGTTATTGATTTCGTGATAAATTTTTGGACGAACCGGATGCGCGAGCGGACCAGCATCCTCAGGAAACTGATGTGACTTCAACAAGCGCACATCTGCAATGCGCTTGACAGGGCGCGACCGCATATCGGCGGAAAACTCCTGGTCACGAAAAACGGTCAGTCCTTCCTTGAGGCACAGTTGAAACCAGTCGCGACAGGTGATGCGATTGCCGGTCCAGTTATGGAAATATTCGTGTGCAATCACTGCCTCAATATTTGCGTAGTCTTGATCGGTGGCGGTATCCGCGTCGGCGAGAACATATTTGTCGTTAAAGATATTGAGGCCTTTGTTTTCCATCGCCCCCATATTGAAATCCGACACGGCAACGATATTGAAGACCTCCAGGTCATATTCGCGGCCAAAGGCTTCCTCGTCCCACTTCATGGACCGCTTGAGTGAATCCATGGCCCAGTCGCACAAGCGCTCATTGCCGTGTTCGACATATATATTCAGCTCTACTTCCGCACCGGAGGCTGTTGTGAAGCGGTCTGGAACCTGCGCCAGGTCGCCAGCGACGAGAGCGAACAGATAGGCAGGTTTTGGGTGTGGGTCGTGCCAGATGGCGTAGTGCCGCCCGGTGCCGGAAATCTCTCCGCTTTCGACGGGATTGCCGTTGCCAAGTAGAACAGGGCAGTCCGACTTTGCGGCTTCCAAACGTGTGGTATAGACAGCAAGAACATCCGGTCGGTCGAGAAAATAGGTGATGCGCCTAAAACCTTCAGCCTCGCACTGCGTGCAATATGTCCCGGATGAACGATAAAGCCCCATCAATTTGGAGTTGGCATCCGGATTGATTTCCGTCTGGATTGTTAACTTGAAAGGTGCCGCCGGTGGGCTCGTGATCTCCAGTTTGTCGGCTGTCGCTTTAAAGTCGCTCTCTGCAAGCGCCTGTCCGTCCAGTTCCAGGCCGACAAGAACCAGTTCGTCTCCGTCCAGAATGAGCGGTATGCCTGGCTCTGTTTCTGCTGGCCTGTTGATTGTCAGGACCGCAGTGACTTTTGTGGCAGACGGGTCGAGGTGAATATCCAGATGAACGTCTTCGATGCGATAGACAGGTGCCTGATAATCTTCCAGCCGGATAGCCGGCGCCGTTTCAGATTGCATCGAAGTCTCCTGAAATTTCTATACGTAATCGGAATGCAGCGTTACGCAGGACTTAGCCGTTACCATGATCAGCGGACGTGGCAAAGTCCTGTTTCTGTGTAACTGCCAGCGGCCATCCTTTGCACGCAAAAGGAACCTGATTGCGCATTCAGGGTTTTGACCTTGGACATGGCATTGTCTATGTGGAGGACGTTGTAAGTTACAGGAACCTTTTGAATGAGCCGTTTGGACAGTTTTATCCGCCGCATGTCTTCCCAGAAAACTCTGCTTGAATATCTGGTCGACCAGGTCAACGAAGTTGAAGGTCCGGTCCTGGAACTGGGGCTCGGCAACGGCAGGACCTACGATCATCTGCGTGAAATTTATCCGGACAAGGAAATTTTTGTTTTTGATTTCGCGATGAACTGTCACCCGAGTTGTGCGCCTGACGCAGATCATATGATCCTGGGTGATATTCGCGATACGCTCGCATATTGCGGGCCTCGGGTGGGGGCAAAGGCGTCTTTTGCACATATTGACATCGGCTCGGCAGACCCGACCAATGACCTTGCAATCGTTGGCTGGCTTGCGCCGCTTCTCAATGAGCGAATGGCGGTTGGTGGTTTTGTGCTGACAGCGTTGAAACTCGATTTGCCGAATTTCGAAACCTTGGAAAAGCCAGCAGGAATTCATCCTGGTCGCTACCACATCTACCGTAAAGCCTCTGAGGCCTGATTAATCCGGCAACCACCAAGGACAAAATCATGACCGCGCCGCTTAAAGGCATCAAGGTTATCGAGCTCGCTCGAATTCTCGCAGGCCCCTGGACCGGCCAGACCTTGGCGGATCTGGGCGCTGATGTGATCAAGGTGGAAAGCCCTCAGGGCGATGATACCAGGGGATGGGGGCCACCCTTTGTCAGGGATGAAGCAGGGCAGGATCGGGACGCGGCTTATTTTCATGCTTGCAACCGCGGCAAGCGCTCAATCACCGTCGACTTCAGAACAGAAGAAGGGCAGGACATTGTCCGCCAACTCGTGAAAGACGCAGATGTCCTGATCGAAAACTTCAAGGTAGGCGGTGTTGCCAAATATGGCCTCGATTACGAGAGCCTGAAAAAGGTCAACCCGAAACTGGTTTACTGTTCAATTACCGGGTTTGGTCAGGATGGTCCTTACGCCCATCGTGCCGGTTACGACTTCATGATCCAGGGCATGGGCGGGATCATGGATCTGACTGGCGATCCGGAGGGTGACCCGCAGAAGATTGGCGTTGCGTTTGCGGATGTTTTTACAGGTCTTTATGGCGTGGTCGGTGTTTTAGCAGCACTTCGACGGCGAGATGAAACCGGCGAAGGGGAGTGGGTCGACATGGCGCTTCTCGACGCCCAGGTCGGGGTGCTTGCCAATCAGGCACTCAACTACTTTGTCTCGGGAAAAACGCCAAAGAGGCTTGGCAACGCTCATCCAAATATTGTGCCTTATCAGGTATTCCCCACAACGGACGGCCACCTGATCATCGCAGTTGGAAACGACGGGCAGTTTAGAAGGCTCTGTAGTGTGCTCGGACTGCCTGAGCTTGCTGATCAGCCAAAATTCGCAACCAATGCCGCCCGTGTTGCTGCGCGCACTGAACTGGTACCCATCCTGACCGCAGAAATCTCCACCAGGGCCCGAGATGATTTGCTCACAGCGCTGGAAATGGAAGGTGTCCCAGCGGGTCCTATCAACTCTGTGGAAGACGTATTCAACGATGAACAAGTGGGTCACCGGGCATTGAAAGTCGATCTGCCTGCTGATGGCGTCGAAGGCGGAACGGTTGCCTCCGTACGTACGCCCATCAACTTCCTGAACGCGGAACTCGTTCTTGATCGCGCAGCACCATCTCTAGGGGAGCATACGCAGGAAATCCTGGCCGAACTTGGTATGACACCGGGAAACGAAAATAAAGGCTGATGACTGGGGCCCTGGCATGGACGACACAGACTATTTGAAAGTTATTGAAACAGACGTTCTTTCGCAAAACTGGGGCACACTGACCAAGTACCGGATTAACTATTGCCGGAAGGATGGTGATTGGCAGGAGCAGGTTCGCGAAGTCTATGATCGTGGCAATGGTGCGGTTTGCCTCCTCCACAATTCCGAAACAGACTGTGTTCTGCTGACCCGCCAATTCCGGCTGCCCGTTTGGCTGACCGGCCGCGACCCATTTTTGATAGAGGCACCGGCTGGACTTCTCGAAGGCGCGCATCCGAAAGAAAGGATACGTGAAGAGCTGGTGGAAGAGACCGGTTTCCAGGTGTCTGAACTGGAGCACCTTTATGATGTCCATATGAGCCCAGGCTCAGTCACGGAATATTTGGCGTTCTACTCAGGTACCTACCATATGAAGGATCAGATATCTGAAGGAGGCGGCAAAGAGGACGAGGGTGAAGACATTGAAGTTCTGCACATTCCTCTTAAAAAGGCCCTCGGCATGATCCGGAGCGGGGAAATCAGGGATTCCAAAACCATCATTCTTCTTCAGGAGCTGGCCTTGCGCAAACTGACGGACGACCTTAACTGATCAGGTCGTCCCGTGAGTTTTTGCAGCAGTCAACCTAATTGCCATAATTTGACGCCAACTCTTTGGCAGGTAAGCTGAACGAGTTGATATGAGGACCATGCCTGATGAAGAAACGGAACCGATCAGGTCGCCGTATTATTCTGCCGCTCACAACTGTTGTCGGGCTCGGATTTGGCGCGTTTGTCGCGCTCGCAATCGCTCTGGTTCTTGCCCTGTCGGTCTCTGCAAATTTCCGCAACACGTTTTCATTGTTGAACGACAAGACCGTTTTGAGCACTCAGGCTCTTGAACAGCAGCTCACGACACATTTCGGGTCGGTCGAAAATGCTGTGGTGGGTCTAAAACCTTATTTTGACAATGGCACTCTTGGTTTCAACAACATCAGCCGCACTCTTGAAGATCTGTCGGTTGCTCTGGAGGCCAATCGCGACCTGACCATCGTTTCACTGACAGATGAGGATGGCCGCAGGGTTGGCGTATATCGGTCACCTTCGGGAAAAATATGGCACATTGACAGCGCCAAGCCACCACCTGGTCTGGATGCTCCGGATCTGCCCAAACTGACAATGACGAGCCCACCGACCTGGGGGCCCATTGTTGTGCACGAGGTCGGCTTGTTCTCCAATGTCTCTGTTCCCGTCGTGCAAAATGGCAAGCTCGTTGGTGCCTTGACGGCGGCGAGTTCAATGGACGACCTCACAGCGATCGTTTCGGCGCATGACGAGGGCCCGGACAACACCGTGTTCATCATTTCAAGTGATGGCGACCTGATCATGCATTCCGACATGGAGGAGATGCAGACAGGCGGTCGTCTTGAGGCAAAACTGCCGATGCCCTGGCAGACGGTTGGTGATCCGGTTCTGACGGCGATGATGGACGAGACAACGCTGGGTGAGTTTGAGAAAGCTGCCGAGCTTGGCGTGAGCGTTTCAATTGTCGACGCCAGTGAAGACGAATTTATTGTCATGAAGGCAGAAGTAGGTGGCTTCAGCGACAAACCCTGGACAATTGGCCAGTATTATCGTGGTGCAACGGTATCCAGGGAAGTCCAGCGGCTTGCAGGGTCTATGTTTGTAGGCCTGGGCGCGCTGATCGTTTCCGTGCTTGTCGCGTTCTGGATCGGAAGAAGAGTAGCGCGGCCCTTGCGCAATCTCGCTGTTCAATCCAGGCGCATTGGCGAACTCTCGCTAAATGAAGTCGAACCGTTGCCGCGCAGCAGGGTCGCGGAGCTTGATCAGGTGGCTGTTGCCTTCAACTCCATGGTTGAGGGACTGAAGGCAATGAACACCTATGTACCGCGCTCCCTGTTCATCAAGCTGATGCGGCTCGGTGGCGGGAAAGCAGCAGAGGCCCGCGAAATGGACCTGACAATTCTATTTACGGACATTGTCGGGTTTACGGCCATCTCCGAGCATATGAGTGCCGAAGAAACAGCCGGTCTGCTGAACAATCATTTCGCAATTTTGGTTGAAGCGGTTGAGGCTGAAGGCGGCACGGTGGACAAGTTTCTTGGCGATGGCATGCTGGCTTTCTGGGGTGCTCCTGATGAGCGACCAGACCATGCTGAGGCCGCAGTCAGAACGGCGCGCCGTATTGCTGTTGCCCAGCACGATGCCAACCAGAAAGCCGAAGCAGAAGGTCGTCCTGTCATGCGGTTGCGCATGGGTATCCACTCAGGGCCAGCCGTTGTCGGCAATGTCGGTGCATTCGATCGCTGGAATTATACGGTCGTGGGAGACACAGTGAATGCTGCCGAACGGCTGCAGACACTGGGACGTGAAGCGGACGATGAACCGGAAGTCGTGATTCTCGCAAGCTCCGAAACAATCAACAGGCTACCGGGTGAAACGCACTACCGGCAGGTGGGTACGCATAGCTTGCGAGGCAGGCGCGGCAGCATGGAAGTGTTCCGGCTTGATCCCTTCTACAATTCAAAAATTTCTCAACATTCTGCAGAAAGCTTGCCTGTTTCGGCTGCCGAGTAGGACCTGGTGGACTACGCACTTCACCAGGATATTGAACAAGAGAAAGAATTTCCGGAAGTGTGATCTACGTCACAGATCCAATTCTTCCATTTCTGCATTGCTATCGCCTCGCGAATTTGGTTGTCTTTCTGCAACAATGAGGGCTTATTAAGCCTCTCGCAGACAATCCTGCCGAGGAGGAAACGCGCAGTGAATGTTCTCTCAATTGAGGGACTGACAGTCGATTTTAATACAGCGGAAGGCCAGATCCGGGCTGTCGACGATGTATCCTTCGTCGTTCCTGAAAACCGGACGGTTGCGCTTGTAGGCGAATCCGGGTCGGGCAAGACAGTAATTTCCCAGACAATCATGGGGCTTTTGCCTGAAGCTGCCTCCATCACATCCGGAAAAGTTGTTCTGGCCGACCCGACGGGCGCCGAACCTCCAGTGGATATTGCAGCATTGGAGCGCAAGGGGCCGCAAATGCGACACCTGCGTGGCAACCGGGTTGCGATTATCTTTCAGGAACCGATGACTTCCCTGTCGCCGCTGCACACCATTGGCGATCAGATTGGTGAAGCAGCGCTGCTTCACCGAAACGTCTCCCGGGCCGAAGCGCGTGAACTGACGCGGGAAATGCTGCAACTGGTTCAATTTCCCGACCCTGTGCGCGGGCTGGATACCTATCCTTTTGAATTGTCAGGCGGTTTAAGGCAGCGAGCCATGATTGCGATGGCGATGATCTGTCATCCGGCGCTTCTGATCGCGGACGAACCGACGACCGCACTCGATGTGACCATACAGGCCGAAATCCTGAAGCTGATCAAGGAAGTCCAGTCAGAACTAAGTATGTCGGTTTTGATGATCACCCATGATTTCGGCGTGGTTGCCAACATGGCCGATGAAATCGCCGTGATTTATCATGGAAAAATCCTGGAAAAAGGGACTGCCGAACAACTCTTTTCAGATCCAAAACATGATTACCTGAAAGCATTGCTTCACGCAGTGCCCAGTTTTCACATGGACAAGAGTGAGCGGCTCGTTCCCATTCGTCCAATTGAACTGAAGACTGAGGACCTGACAAGCAATCGCCCACATTGCGATGTTGCACCGGGCGAGCCGCTTGTCGAAATGCGCAATGTGACCAAGAAGTTCACGTTGCGCAAAGGTTCATTGCTCGGTGGCAAGGCCAAGAGCATGACGGCGCTTGACGACATCAATCTGACCATTCGCCGCGGCGAGTGTCTCGGTCTGGTTGGTGAATCCGGATCTGGCAAGACCACAGCGGCAAAAGCGATCTTGAGGGCGATAAATGTTGAAGGGGGGGACATCCTCTACAACAGGGGCAAGGGGCTTGAGGATATCGCCAGTCTCAGAGGTCAGGAACTCATGGACTATCGCCGGCGGGTTCAACTGATTTTCCAGGATCCTTTCTCGTCCCTCAATCCGCGTATGACGATCAACGATATTCTTACCGAGCCACTTGAAGTTCATGGTATCGGAACCCCGCAGGAACGTGCTGAACGGGTGCGTAATCTCATGAGCCTCGTCGGGCTTGATCCGCGGTTTTTGCGCCGCTATCCGCATTCGTTCTCGGGTGGTCAACGTCAACGTATCGGAATTGCGCGCGCACTTGCTCTCAATCCGGAGTTCATCTTGTGTGATGAACCGACCTCTGCATTGGACGTTTCGGTGCAGGCGCAAATTCTTAACCTGCTTCAGGATCTGAAGCGAGATCTCAACCTGACTTATCTTTTTGTCAGTCACAATCTGGCCGTTGTCGATTATGTGGCTGACCGGATTGCCGTTATGTGCCGCGGTCGGCTGGTTGAGCTGGGTGAAACACGAACCGTTGTTGGCAATCCACTACATCCGTATACGAAGGCGCTACTGTCGGCGGTTCCTGAACCGGACCTGTCAGCGCCACTGGATTTTGCAGCGCTTGATGCCAATAGAGCATCGGAGCCGCAATTATGGTCGGAACCATTCCGAGTTGTCGACGGCGATGAGCCGTCACTGGTGGAAATGGAACCGGATCATTTTGTCTGTGCACCCGGCCTAAAGAACACCGGGGCACTCGAGGGGACAGCAGCATGAAGTTTTTGAAAACCGTTGGGGCGGGATTATTCCTGACCGCAACCATGATTACGGGGCCATCTGCCGCGCTTGAACTGAAAGAGACGCCTGGCCTGGACGCTTCGCTGCCTCCGGTAGCTCAGCGGGTTCCAGACGAGCCTCTGGTTGTTGATCTTGAAGCCAAAGGGCGGAAAATCGGCAAGCAGGGTGGTTCGCTTGACACACTGATCGGTCGGGCCAAGGACGTCCGCTTGATCAATGTGTGGGGGTATGCACGCCTCCTCGGGTACAATGAAAAGCTGGAGCTGGTTCCAGATATTCTTGAAGATATCGATGTCGAGGATGGGCGCATTTTTACGCTTCATACCCGTGAAGGCCATAAATGGTCAGACGGGAATCCGTTTGGGGCTGAAGACATCCGCTATTATTTCGAAGATGTCGTGAGCAATGAAAGCCTGACACCTTCCGGCTTGCCGCCGTTCCTGGAAGTGAATGGCAAGGGGCCGAAGTTCGAGGTTCTGGACGACACCACAGTGCGATTCACCTGGGACGAGCCCAATCCGCTGTTCCTGCCAGAACTTGCCAAATCGCGGCCGCCATTCATTTATCGTCCGGCGCATTACCTGAAGCAGTTCCACGAGAAATATGGCGATCCGGACCATATGGCCAAGGAAGCAGCCAAGGTCAAAAAGCGCAGCTGGGCCCCCCTTCATGCCAAGAAAGACGACATGTACAACGGGCGCAATATCGAGCTCCCGACGTTGCAGCCCTGGATTCGCAAGCGCAAAGACAGTGATCTGCGTTTTGTTCTCGAGCGCAATCCCTATTACCACCGGGTCGACGGCGCTGGACAGCAACTGCCCTACATTGATCAGGTCATCATGACTGTTGCCGATGGCAAGCTGATCCCTGCCAAGGCTCAAGCTGGTGAAACTAATCTTCAGGCTCGCAACCTAAGCTTTTCGGACATTACCGTTCTGAAAAAGGGCGAAAAGCTGAATGATTACGTCACAGCGCTGTGGTCTAATACCAAGGGATCTGAGATCTCGATCCTGCCCAATATGACGGTTAAAGATCCGGTCTGGCGCAAGTTGATGCGCGATACGCGTTTCCGCCACGCCCTGTCGCTTGGCATTGACCGCAATCTTTTGAACCGGGTTCTGTTTTTTGGTTTGGGAACGCCCGGTAACGACACCGTTTTGGCTACCAGCCCGCTCTACAAGGCTGAGTACACGACGAAATGGGCCGAATTCGATCCCGATCAGGCTAATGCTCTTTTGGATGAAATCGGTCTGACCAAGCGCAACAAGGATGGTATCCGGTTGTTGCCGGACGGTCGTCCGCTTGAAATCATCGTCGAAACAGCTGGTGAATCGCAGACCCAAATTGACGCCCTGGAGCTGGTCGGCGAGAACTGGCGCGCACTTGGAATCAAACTGTTTGCCAAGCCAAGCCAGCGTGACAACCTGCGGGAACGCGCGATTACGGGTCAGCTTGTCATGTCAGTGTGGTGGGGTATGGAAAACGGTATTCCAACGTCTGAGATGCGGCCCGATGATCTTGCTCCGGTCCGTGGTGATTTCCTGGGCTGGCACGCCTGGGGGGATTACTACGAAACTGATGGTGAGGGTGGTGAAAAGCCTGATTGGGCACCAGCGGCGAAGCTCATGGAGCTCTATGAAGCCTGGCTCGTGTCCAAGACGCCTGAAGAGCGCACCAAGATCTGGGACGAAATGCTGCAAATAAATGCAGAAGAAACAATTCGTATCGGTCTTGTGTCCGGCGTCCGTCAACCGGTCGTGATTAAAAACGTCGAAAATGTTCCTTTGGAAGGCATTTACGGTTGGGATCCCGGCGCACATTTTGGCATTCATCGCATGGATGAATTTTACATGTCAGAGTAAGCTGCGGCTGAAGCTTCAAGAGATTCCCGGATTAGCGCGGAGGAACCATGGCCGACCGGTTGGAGATGACGACAGACCTGATTGACTATGTTTGCCAACACGGTACTCGGGAATCCAATGCGTTGGAAAAACTCCGTCGACATACGCAAAACCTGCCTGAAGCAGATATGCGCGTGCCGCAGGAGCAGGGACAGCTTCTATATTTTCTGATCAAGACCTTGAACGCCAGGAAGGTCATGGAACTTGGCGTTTTCACCGGCTACAGCACTTTGTGGATGGCGTCTGCCTTGCCTGCGGATGGGCGATTGATCGCTATCGACAAACGCAACGATTGGCAGGAAGTTGCAGAAACACATTGGGAGGAAGCTGGTGTGCGCGCAAAGATCGACTTCAGGGTCGGGCGAGCTGAGCACACGATGCGGAATTTGGTCGATGCGGGGGAAGAAGGAACGTTCGATCTGATTTACATCGACGCCGATAAAAAAAGCTACACAACCTACTATGAACTTGCACTGCAGCTGCTGCGGACTGGCGGGATTATGGTGTTTGACAATATGCTGCGTCTTGGAGATGTGATTGATCCGGCTGTTCACGATCCGGCTGTTGATGATATTCGTGCACTCAACGGGCGTTTGCGTGAGGACTATCGTGTCGTAATTTCCATGTTGCCGTTTTCGGACGGTCTGACTCTCGTTTTGAAAACAACATAACGTTGAAACGAAAGTCGATTTGTTAAGTGAGTAAGTGAGCGCTTCTCAGGAAGTTTTGGGGCAAAGGGGAGTTTAGGTGCTCTATTATATTATCCGCCGGATCTTGATGATGGTCCCGACGTTGTTGGTGATCAGCCTGATGACGTTCTTCATTATTGAACTTCCAACCGGCGATTACATTTCCAACCAGATTGCAGCACTGAAAGCCACTGGCGAGCAATCCTCCATCGCGAAACTCGAGTTTCAACTCAAAGAGTTTTCGCTCGACCGTCCGTTTTTTGAGCGTTACCTGATCTGGGTCGGTCTTTGGCCAGGGCCTCACGGTCTTGACGGTCTTATCCAGGGTAACTGGGGCTGGTCGTTCGAGTTTGACAAACCGGTTGATGAGGTGGTCGGACCAACTCTGCCTTTGACCATTGTGCTCAACTTCGCAACCATTCTGTTTGTTTACATCGTTTCATTCCCTATCGGGATCTATTCTGCCACGCGCCAATATTCCTGGGGCGACTATGGGTTCACGTTTATTGGCTATTTTGGCCTCGCAACACCGAACTTCTTGCTCGCGCTCATCCTGCTTTATCTGTTTAACCAGTGGTTCGGACTTTCCGTGGGCGGATTGATGGCGCCGGAGTATATCGATCAGCCGTGGAGCTTCGCCAAGGCGATGTCGGTGCTCGGTCATCTAATCGTGCCGACGATCGTCATAGGAACGTCCGGAACAGCGGCGATGATCCGACGATTACGTGCCAATCTCCTGGACGAATTGCACAAGCAATATGTCACCACTGGACGAGCGAAAGGCCTGAAAGAAGGCCAGCTCCTTGTAAAATATCCACTTCGGATGGCGATCAACCCGTTCATCGCCGATATAGGAAACCTCATTCCCTCTCTTGTATCCGGGTCGGTGATTGTGTCCGTTGTCATGAGCCTGCCAACCGTTGGGCCGGTTTTGTTATCTGCCCTGCAGTCGCAGGACCAGTTCCTGTCCGGCTTCATCCTGCTCTTTGTCGCCGTTCTCACCTTGATCGGAATGCTGATTTCCGACTTGCTTCTTGCGGTTCTTGATCCCCGTATTCGTCTTGGCGGGAGGGCTTCGTCATGAGCATGGATGTGGAGGAAAACAAGACGTCCCGCAAGGTTGAGCATTACGTCGACCCGACACCGTTCAATCCTGCCGTTACCGAGGAAATGACACCTGAACAGGAACGCTATTTCCAAGCGTCCCAGTGGCAGATCATGTGGTGGAAGTTCAAGCGCCACAAGCTTGCGGTCTGGTCGGGTGTCATCCTGATCCTGTTCTATCTTTGTGTTCCATTTGCTGAAGTAATTGCGCCATACACAGCAAATTCCCGCGATAGCTTGCACCTCTTTGCGCCACCGCAGAAATTGCATCTCTTTGATGATGGCAAATTCGTTGGTCCGTTTGTCTATGGCATGACATCGGAAATCGACATGGAAACCCTGCAATGGGTGTTCGAGGACAATCCGGACCAGGTACAACCGATCCGCTATTTCTGCCGGGGGGCGAACTACAAATTCTGGAATTTGTTCACGGCGGACTTTCACCTGTTCTGCCCTGCCAAGGGTGGAACTCTGTTTCTGCTTGGCACAGATCGTTTGGGTCGCGATCAGTTGTCCGGTCTTGTCTATGGCGCACGGCTCTCGCTCACTGTGGGTTTGATCGGTGTCACAATTTCCATCGTACTCGGCCTGTTTTTTGGCGGTATCGCGGGCTATTTCGGCGGCATACTCGACAGTGCGATTCAGCGTATGATCGAAATCATCCGTTCCATGCCCGAGTTACCGCTCTGGATGGCGCTTTCAGCCGCACTGCCAGTCACATGGGCGCCTGTCTGGATCTATTTTGGGTTGACCATCATTCTGGGTCTCTTGGACTGGCCTGGGCTTGCGCGCGCCGTCAGGTCAAAACTGCTTTCCTTGCGCGAAGAGGAATACGCCAAGGCGGCCGTGCTGATGGGGGCAAAACCGAAAAGAGTGATCACCCGACACCTGTTGCCGGGATTCACCAGTCACATCATTGCCTCGGCAACCCTGTCGATACCGTCGATGATCCTGGGTGAAACCGCTCTGTCCTACCTCAATCTCGGATTACGTCGCCCGTCCGTCTCCTGGGGTGTTCTGTTGAACGAAGCCCAGAACATTTCGGTTGTGACGATATACCCGTGGCTGATGGCGCCGGTTATCCCGATCATTATCGTCGTTCTGGCGTTTAATTTCCTAGGCGATGGTTTGCGCGACGCGGCAGATCCATATAAGTGATGAGCTAGAATTTGTATCTGTTTCGGCGGGCCGTTTTGGCCCGTCTCTGCTGTCAGGAAAACACCATGTCTAAAAATGCCTCCACCGCTCAGGGCTGGGATGAAGAATATGAAGCCGGGCGCTGGGCGTTCCTGCGGTCTCTGCCGGAAAGCGGCCGCTACGGTATCATCGGCATGTGGCTCTCCCTGACAGAAACCATGGACGAAGTCCTGGATATCGGCTGCGGTGAGGGGCTCTTGTACGAGCGTCTGCAGCCAATGGGCATCAAACGTTACGTCGGCATGGACCTTTCCCCAGCTTCGCTCGAGATCGCCAATGTAGATCCGGCAATTGCTTCTCTGCGGGCTGGAGATATGCATTCATTTGAACCCAGAGACGGTGAGAAATTCTCCGCAATCGTTTTCAATGAGGTTCTTCACTTCGCTGACGATCCGGCAGCTGTCGTCAGCCGTTACGTGCCATTTCTTAAGGATGATGGCATCATCGCGTTGTCCATGTATTCCCCGAAAAAGCCGGAATCCGGTGCAAATAAACTGATTGCCAAGCTGTGGGAATCAACGGACGACGAGAGCAAATGGGAAGTCCTCGATGACTACCGTCTGGTGTCAGAAAAAAAGGGCGTCACCTGGCGCATGCGGCTTGTGAAGCCGGTGAGCTAAAACCGGATTTCGAAAAGGAAAATGCGGGTTCTCATTGTCATCCCGGTTTGTCACTCTGCGGCAAGACCGGGATCTGGTATTCCGTGTAGTTCGCGTTGAGCAAGAGCAAATCCGCTCGGCGTTTACTGGAACCCAGCCTTCGCTGGGATCACAATTTTAATACATCGTTTTAAGTAGCTGCACGGCCTTTCTTGACTTTGAATTTCGGCAAACTATCGCTCGTAGAACAAATAAACAAAGGCGAAAATAAGCAGCCCTGACGGTTCAGGGCTGCCTAGAATATCAGCTCGGCAATACAACAATCGTCGATTTGCCGCCTTTGTTCCGCAACGCATGAACATCCGTCAGCGAAGGATCTTCCCGCCAGGCTTTGGCAGCTTCAACCGTTGGGAACGACAGCAGCGCTGCGAGGTCTGGTTTGTCTGAAGCAGCTTCAAGGACAAGTGGTGCCGGGTCGGCTGCAACAACACTGCCGCCATGTTTGGCGAGGGCCTCGGCGGCTCTTTCGCGATAGGCACCTAGGGTTTCCTTGTCGGTCACGGTGATCATGGCAAAAGCTTGTACGGGCATCTGGTAACTCCTCTGATTAAGATGCCTGGACGCTATCCGAAAAAGCGAATGCTAAAAATTCATCAAATTTTCAACTCATATGTGCAAAAATGCACAACATGAATAATTGGGATGACTTGAAATTTGTACTGGCCATTGCCAAGGCGGGCGGCCTTGCCAAGGCGGCGAGAGGGCTGGGGGTCACACACTCGACTGTTTCCCGGCGTTTGTCTTCTTTGGAAACGCAGATGGGAACCCGGCTCTTTGAACGTTTGCCGGAAGGGCTGACGCCAACGTCTGCGGGTGAAGAGGCTGTGACAGCGGCAAAGCGCATGGAAGCCGAAGTTCTGGCACTGGATACGCGGATCGCTGGCCAGGATGCTGAATTGGAAGGGCCGCTACGCGTGACGGCGGCTCAGCTCCTGTTTCAGGTCCAGCTGGCTGATGTATTGCAAAAGTTCTCAGCGCGACATCCGCGTATCGAACTTGAAATGATTGCCGCCAATGAAAAACTGAGCCTGCATCGCCGAGAGGCTGATGTGGCTGTGCGCGTGACGGACAATCCCGACGAGAACCTGTTTGGTCGACTGGCGTGCGGTCAAAATCGTGCTTTCTATATGTCTCGTGATTTTGCTCGTAAATTCCGGGAAACCATGTCGGTCAGTCATGACACAGCGCCGTTATCCTGCGTCGCCTTCAAGTGGTGGGGCCGGGGTGTTCCCAAGGAAATACGGGCACGCTATCCCGGTGCATTCATATCTCTGGTTACGGATGACATGATCGCCAAAAAAGCCGCCGTCCTGGCTGGAATGGGGATCGGTCGTCTGCCCTGTTTCCTGGGGGATCCTGACCCGGAACTGGTCCGGGTGCCGGGGCTGGAACCGACGCGGTATCTGGATATCTGGATCCTGACCCATCCGGATTTGAAACACGTTGCCAAGATCAGGTCGTTTCTGCGTTTCACGGCAGATGCTTTCAAGGCAAAAAGTAGCCTATATCTGGGGCTTTGAAACTATCGTTTCAGAACCAGCGGCGGACTTTGGACAAATACTCCAGATAGGATGAGCCAAAAATTTCCTTCAGACTTTCCTCCTCAGGCTTGATTTGAAACTCGGTCATGTACCAGACAAAAAGAGGCAAGATGACGAATGCGGTCAGCGTGCCCCAATAGATCGACAGGGCAAGCAGAAGGCAAAGCATGCCCAGATACATTGGATTACGGCTGAATCGGTAGATGCCCTCTGTGACAAGCTTTGTCGCTGTTTCAGGAGCCATCGGATTGACAGTTGTCTTGCTTTGAACGAAAGAGCGGATCGCCTGGCCTCCTGGAAGAATGCCGACAAAAACAAACATGATGGCAAGGAGCATTTGTCCGGGAAAGGAAACGCTCAGCTGCGGCAATAGCCGGGCCCCGGCAAACAACAGCAGCATGGCGACAATGAGAACGGCGACCGGCGGAACTTTCAACTGCATCTCAACGACCAATTCTGCTCAGCTCAATCGGATCACCATGCGGTGTCGCACGCGCAGCTTCATCCCAGGCTTTCTTGAGCTCTGCCAACTGGTGTGCTCCTGTGACATCCTTGGCAGTCAATATTTTCTCAAACGCATTCAGCCAATGATCATAGTAGTTCAGGGGGTTTGTATCGGCCGGATCGTCTTTCGCCAGTTCTGCTCCCAGTGTCTCCGCCCATTCGCCCCATGAAAACAAGCCCGCCTGATGCGCCTTGAGGGTCATCGCGAATACTCTGGCTTCCCAGGGAGCAGTAAACACTGGCCCGCCGTCCTGGTCCAGTGGAAGGCGCGGGGTGGCTTGCACTGCGTCAGGCAGGGTCAAGATAGGGCTCCCACAGGTCAATGCGCAGGGTAAGTTTCGGGTCGCTTTCCGGTCCCCAGATGTCGGTGCCCTTGAAGACAACACCGTAGAGCCAGGTCGGCTGTTCACCTTTTCCCTGGGCGTTGGTGTCGGGAAAAACATGAACGCCGTGCACGGTTTCAATTTTGCCAACAGTGTCGCGCGCATAACGCGGCAGGCGCGTGTGGTGTTCAGGATGCATACGTTTTGTCCGAATGGCATCACCAACCTTGAAACGTGCCGGTTGCCGCTCTGCCCGGTCAGCCGGACCTCCCTTGGCCAGAATACTCGCAACATCCGCAGCTTTCATCACGCGTTTGACAGGCTTTGACTCAGAAGTCGCTTCGGCTTGCTGCAGTTCGTCGCGGGTTACAAGGCCGTTTTCTACCACCAGTTTCTCAAGTCCTCTGGTCCATATCTCGTAGTAGCTGGAAGAGAGGTAAATTGCCGGTGGTAACGTCTCGCGGGCAAAGCGTGAGGTATCGATTGTCCAGCTGCCTGTCGCGCCCATAGCCAGAGTGAGGGCAAAGGCCCGCTCTTCCCACTTTGCGTGAAAGTTTGGTTCGTTTTCTTCCAGTTCAACAGGGCCAAAACCCATCTGGCCACCAAGATCCTGAGCTCCGTTCACGCCGTTTCCTCCTGGTTCGAAGGATCAAGCGCAAGCGCGGTGCCTATCATGCTGTTGCGGGTGACAAGTTCTGAAAGCCGTTCTTCGCTCCAGCCCTCGGTTCCCTTCGGTCGACGTGGGATAACCAGATAACGAACTTCGGCGGTCGAATCCCAGACCTTGATCTCTGTTTCTTCAGGAAGCGTCACCCCGAATTCCTTAAGGACCCCACGCGGGTCCCGAACGGCACGGGAGCGGTAAGGGGCAGATTTGTACCAGACAGGGGGCAAGCCAAGCACTGTCCATGGATAGCAGGAGCAAAGTGTGCATACGACCATGTTGTGAACACCACTTGTGTTCTCGACTGCCACCATGTGCTCGCCCTGCCGGCCTGTGAAGCCCAGCTCGGCGATTGCAGATGTGGCGTCGCTCATGAGGCGGGCGTGATAGTCCGTATCAGTCCAGGCTTTGGCGACAACCCGGGCGCCATTCTTCGGACCAATTTTTGTTTCGTAGGTTTCTATCAATTCGTCCAGAGCCGGTGGGTCAATATAGCCCTTCTCGGTCAGGAGCGTTTCCAGCGCCCGCACCCGCAGCTCAATGTCGGACAGCTCTGAATGATCGTGATCATGGTCGTGGGACATGGGGGCTCCTGAGGTGTGCGGACACCCATATGACGCGGTGGATTTCAGCCTGTCAATTCCCGCGATCAGCTCGGTCTCGAAAGCCCCGCGGAGCGCAGTATCCAGTGATCCTTGAACAAATAACTTGATTAGTTACAAACGTAACCAATTGACCTGTGTCAAAGCATGCTGTATGTGTTTCGTATATAGTTACATATGTAACTAATTATCAGGAGGAGCACACACATGAAAATCGAGCAGATGCATCACGTTGCTTATCGCTGCAAGGACGCCAAGGAAACGGTCGAGTGGTACGGCAAGATGTTGAACATGGATTTCATCCTGGCAATTGCCGAGGACCATGTGCCCTCCACACATGAGCCGGACCCTTATATGCACCTCTTCCTGGATGCCGGGAATGGCAACGTTCTGGCGTTCTTTGAGCTTCCCACCAAACCTGAAATGGGCTTTGACCCAAACACGCCGCGGTGGGTTCAGCATATCGCTTTCAAGGTGAAGGATCGGGATGAGCTGATCGAATTCAAGGAACATCTTGAGAAAAACGGCGTCGACGTTCTCGGTGTTACCGATCACTCGATATTCCACTCCATCTATTTCTTTGATCCGAATGGTCACCGCGTTGAATTGGCCTGCCCGGATCCGAAGGAAGAAGAACTGCTCGCCAAACTGGATGACGTGAAATGGGAAATGCTGGAGGAGTGGTCAAAAACCAAAAAGGCGCCCAAACACGCCGACTGGCTGCACGCCAAAGAGTTGGCTGATGTGTAACGGCAACGATTGCACCAATTGTGGAAAGTGCGACACCTTCGAAGTTATCTCGGCAGGCCCGGGAGGAGAGCTTGATGTTTCAGACCTATCAATATCCGGAGTACGACTACCAGCAGTCGGAAGAACAGAAGACAGGGACGGTCAAACGCCACCCCATGGTGGTAATAGGAGCCGGACCGATCGGCCTGACCGCCGCGCTTGATTTTGCCAAACGCGGCATTCCAACGATTGTTCTGGACGACAACAATACCGTTTCCATCGGGTCAAGGGCCGTTTGTTACGCAAAGAGGCCACTGGAAATCTGGGACCGGCTTGGTTGCGCCGGACCCATGATCGAAAAGGGCATCGAGTGGAAGGTCGGCAAGGTCTTTTTCAAGGATGACTTGGCCTACTCCTTTGATCTGCTTCCCGAGGAAGGCCACAAGATCCCTGCATTCATCAACCTCCAGCAATATTATCTGGAGGAGTACATGGTCGATGAATGCATGAAGTCGAACCTCATCGATCTCCGCTGGAAACACAAGCTCATCAACCTGAGCCATGACGATGACGGCGCGTCGCTGACCATCGAGACGCCAGATGGCGTGTTCACCATGGAAGCTGACTGGGTGCTTGCCTGCGACGGTGCCAATTCTGACGCCCGAAAAATGGTTGACGCGGGTTTCTCCGGCCAGTTTTTCCAGGATCGCTTTCTCATTGCCGACATCATCATGAAGGCGGATTTTCCAACCGAGCGCTGGTTCTGGTTCGACCCTCCGTTCCACAAAGGTCAGTCGGCTTTGTTGCACAAGCAGTGCGATGATGTCTGGCGACTGGACTTCCAGCTGGGATGGAACGCTGATCCGGAAGAAGAGAAAAAGCCGGAAAACATCATCCCGCGGGTGAAGGCGATGCTCGGTGAGGACACAGAATTTGAGCTGGAATGGGCTTCCGTCTACCAGTTCGCCTGTCGCCGGATCGACAATTTCCGCTATGGCCGTGTTCTATTCGCTGGCGATGCGGCGCATCAGGTCTCTCCCTTCGGAGCTCGCGGGGCCAACACCGGTGTGCAGGACATAGATAATCTGGCATGGAAGCTGAAACTGGTGATGGACGGCGACGCTCCCGAAAGCCTGATCGACAGCTATCACGAAGAACGTGCCTTTGCTGCAGACGACAACCTGCTGAATTCAACCCGTTCGACGGACTTCATCACACCCAAGAGTGAAGCCTCCCGCCGGTTCCGCGATGCGGTTCTGGATCTGGCCGAGGTCAGCGAATTCGCCAAGCCACTGGTGAACTCCGGACGGCTCTCAACACCGACGCCCTATCAGGAAAGCTCGTTGAACACGGTTGATGAATCAAGCTTTGCCTGCAAGATACAGCCAGGGACCTGCTGTTCCGATGCGCCTGTGCGCATCAACGGAGAGGATGCCTGGTTTCTCAATCAGGTTGGTGAGGCTTTCACGCTACTTGTCTTTGGCGACGAAGAGGCTCGAGACGTCGACGTTGGCAATGTCAGGGCACATGTTTTGCGGGTTGGCAAAGATGTGGATGATGCGGACGGGATGCTTGCCGCACGCTATGACGGTCAACCCGGCACAGTCTACTTGATCCGGCCTGACCAGCATATTGCTGCCCGTTGGCGCTATTTCAACGACAACAAGGTGGAAGCTGCCCTGAAAACCGCGATTGGAGGCGTGTGATCAATGTATCTTGATTTGAATAGAAACCTCGATGATCCGGACGGCTTTTACGAGTATCTGGTGACCAGTCAACGCCACATGAGCGATGAGGAAGCCAACCGGATGAATGCCAGGCTGATCCTGATCCTGTCCAACCAGGTTGGTGATATGGACACATTGAAATCAGCGATTGATATGGCGGCAAATCCGAAGGCCGCTGCTGCTTGAGGATTAGAGGTTTTGGCAAGCCTAAGCTTCTAATCCTACACACACTTTCGTCATCCCGGCTCACGCTGTGCTTGGCCGGGATGACAAACGAAAACGCCACAACCGTTCTCAATAACCTTGGCATTCAGGCCGTCTCGGTCCCAGGAGTTTGGGTTTAGTCCGGCACTGAGGTGACAGCTCGGGAGTTTGCAACCGCGCCCGGTTAATTCGGCTTTTGCCACAAAAAGCCTGTTGCCTGATCTTGCCTTTCGGCGCTCCTGGCGAGACCATCGGCCTTTAACAGGCATTGGGCGTTTCAAATGAAGATCGGGCTGGGCGGTGGGTGCCATTGGTGCACTGAAGCCGTTTTTCAGGCAGTTGCAGGCATTTCGAAAGTGGACCAGGGCTTTATTTGTTCCGATCCGCCGGATGAAAGCTGGTCGGAAGCTGTTGTCGTGACTTTCGATCCGGTCGATTTGCCGATCGAAGTGCTGATTGAAGTCCATTTGCGCACCCATTCCAGCACCTCTCACCATAAGATGCGCGGCAAATACCGAAGCGCCATCTATGTTTATGACGCCGGAACCGCCGTGAAAGTCGGGCGCATTTTGCGTAAGCTGCAGCACGGCTTCGACGACCCGCTGGTAACGAAAGTGCTGCGGCTCGCCGATTTCAAAGCCTCGGACGAGCGCTTCCAGAACTATTACGCCAACGCGCCTGAACGCCCTTTCTGCAAAACCTATATTGACCCAAAACTGACATTACTCCGCAAGCAATACGGATCCGCGCTCCGGGAGACCGCTGCAGCGGCGGAATAGTTGTTCAAGCTGCCTTCGTCTGTAAGCTCTGATCCATGCTCCCTTTTTGAGCCTCTCCCGAAAACTGCTTCGAAATTCAGCCCTAAAAAAGTGCTCCGAGCGACAATTTACCGTGGTATGCCTTGTTTAATTGTGGGGCGTGCTGGGCAACATTTGACCTGGAACTGATTTCAGAATGGGGGGAGTTCGGAATGGAAGCAGAAATCCTGGCCACTTTAGAGGAGTATGCAAGCGCATATTGTGCCAAGGATCTGGATCGATTGATGGCGTTGTTTGACGAAGGTGATGACATTTCCATCATCGGGACGGGTGCAGATGAGCTTTGTGCGGGCAGGGCTGCGATCAGAGAGTTGTTCGCACGAAATTTTGCAGAAGCAACAGCTGAAAAATTCGAATGGCATTGGACGAAGGTAACTGTCCGCGGGGACACAGCTGTCGTTGCAACAACGCTCACTATTTACCTCGTCCTGGACGGCGAGAAAATCCAGGTGCCAATCCGATGGACCGTTGCGCTTTGCAGGAAAAGCAGCGGCTGGCTCTGGCTGCACCGGCATGCTTCGGCTGCTGCAGGTGGACAGGATGAGGGAACGGCCTATCCGACCAAGTAGGTGTTTGACTGATATTGGCTGGTTATTGTGCGGGTCATGATCAGGGGTGCGGGAGAGGAAACCCATGCCGCTTGGTCAAGGCCTTCAGTATTTCGTCTTTTTCGTTGATGAACCCACCCTCAGTGAGGATCAGAACAGGCAGGCTTTGGTTCTCCTCACCTAAAACCTCAACGAGTTCCTGACGCGGTCGTGGCCATGCAATCCGCCGAACATCGAGATTGCTGGCAAGGTTCGGAAAAGAGGCCAAGACGCCTTCCATCAGCGCGCAGTGCCAGCAGTAGAAGGTCTCTCCGGGATATGCCGGGTCTTCAAATCCCGGAGCAAGAAGAAAAAGCGTATCCCGCATTTCTGATTTCCATCTGTTGGGTTCAAGATACTTGAAGCGTTCCAGAAATCAGGTGATTCAAGAGCAAAGCGGCACTGGTCCCGGATCAAGTCCGGGACGGCGTAGCCTGGTAAGCACAGAATGGCAACCTTGCACGGTTGTCGTCCCGGTTTGGCGCAGCCAAGACCGGGATCCAGTGCCCCGCAGTGCCGAGATTCAAATTCGGAGACCGATGGTTACTGGTTCCCGGATCTCCGCTTCGCTGGGTCCGGGATGACAATAGTTATTGAGGAACCGTCTCAAAGCGAACTTCATCCGCGTTCAAACATCCCCTTTACCCTCGGCCATTCCGCCCCCTCGTGATGCGCCGCGATTTCCAGAAACGTCTGCAGAAACTCAAAGCAGCCTTCGTCGTGCGCCAGATGATGCGTTAAAATGCCGACCGGTTCGAAAATCGAATTCCGCCGCCGGGTCAGCTGCAGGTCGAAGCGCAAGCGCGCGCTTTCCCAACCGATAAAGCGCACCTGTTTTTTCCATTTCAGGATGTCTATATGCGACTGGACCTGGTGAGTGCGCGGGAAATTGTGCCATGTGAATGTGGACAGGCCGGATAGACCGATGCCCGGAAGGCGCCGGGAAATTTCCGGTGCGATCCGATTCCAGGGCGGCACCATGGCCGGGATAAACTTTTCACCGAAGAGTTTCTCAAGCCGCGCCTTGCCGTCAACAAGTTGAGCCATCAATTCATTCGGATCGCGGCGGGTACCGAGCTCAGCAGCCTTTTCGCCCTTATCCTTGCGCTGAAAGTTCTTGTGCTGCCATCCGTGTTGCAGGATCCAGGCATGGTGTTCGGCTGCGAGCCGGTCCGCGAGTGCATGGGTTGCGTCTTTAGGGATAACGGCTAGCGCAATGTCGACCTCGTGCTGATTGGCAAGCGAAAGCAATCGGTCGAGCAAATGTGTTGGTTCAATTGCATCATCGTCCCGCCACCAGAAACGGACCTTTCGTCCACGCTCGGCGAACCAGTCGAGATGGGTCGTCAACTCGTCTTTGAAGCGTTGCAATTCAGAAGAAGAAGAGGGTGAAGTCAACAAATCGTTCCGGATTAATGATCTGGGCAAATGGCGGAAAACAAAAAGTAGCTTATTGTGGCGAAGATCTGACCTTCCCGTTGCAAACTGTCAATGCCGTTCTGCCACTCTGTGAGTTCATCGTCTGAAATTACGTGGGCTTCCTTGGCATGGTCTCCAACGTTGTTGAAATATCCAGCGGCGAGGTCCTGCGGAAATATCAGAACCCTGGTCGAGACTTCAATGTCCTCAAAACCAAGATCATTCAACGACGACAAAAGGGGACCTGGCAACCAGCCCTGTTCCACCGCCTGGGATACTTCATGGTCAATGACGCGGCGCACCAAATCCCGGTTTGGGAGGTTGATTGTATTGGTGGAGAAGTCCGGTTCGATCAGGGACAGCCTGCCTCCAGGTCTGAGGACTCGTTTCATTTCTGAAAGCGCAAGTTGGTAATCCCTCAGGTAGATCAGAATTCTTTCGGCGCGTACATGGTCAAAGCGGTTGTCAGCGTAGGGGAGATCTTGTGCCGCTCCGGTCGCGTAGTCGATACCAAGATCGGACAATGCAGCCCGTTTTCTTGCTTCATCGATAAAGGCTGAGCTCAGGTCGAGGCCCGAGATGGCACCATTGGGTTGAACTAGTTTCGCGAGGCGGGTGGTCTCCAGTCCGAAACCGCACCCGACATCAAGAACCTTGTCACCTTGCGAAATACCACTTTTTTTCCGTGCAACTGCCTTGAGTTCCTGGAGTTGAGGAATGCTGTCAAAAGCCTCCAGCGCCGAAACATAATCTTCTGTTTCCGAGACCTTGTTCAAAGACTTGAAATGTCGAAGTTCCATAGCGTGCGCCTTGAAAAACCGTTCTGTTGGTGCGGGGCTCAGCCTAGCAGGTCCAATCAGTCTCTCTGTTAACTCAGATCGTCAATAAGAATTTCAGCGCTTTTCTCGGCACCACCAAGTCGTACCTGGTTCTGCTTGCGAGGCAGGGCAAGAGCATCGTCGACCGCAGCGGCAAGACGTTCTGGTGTCAATCCTGCTTCTGATGTCACGACGGCGCGACCATGAGCCGCCAGAGCTTCGGCACGTTGCGTCTGTTCTGTCTCGTTTGCCTGCGCGAACGGTACGAATACGGCTGGCACGCCTGCCACCAGAATATCCAGCACCGTGTTGTAGCCTGCCTGACTGACGGAAAGCCTTGCCCGTTTCAGAAGTTCCGGAAAATCCCGGCGCGCCCGCTCAACGATAATGCCTTCGCCCGCGCTCATCTTGTAAATGGCAAAGGCATCTTCCGAGATGTCGTGACCAATCAGAATACGCCAGCGGGCATCTTCTGCGCGCCTGGAAAGGGGACGGGCTTCCAGCGCTGCGGACAGCAGGTTTTCAGCAACCGCACCTCCGCCACAGGAAATGATCACTTCATCGTCGCCGTCGGGCCCCTCGGCTTCCGGACGGTTGCCGCCACCGACATAGCCGGTATAGCGCACCAGATGATCGACCCGTTCAGCAAAGGGGAAGCTGTCACCGAGCTGAATGAAGTCCGGGTCTGAATGGATGAGAATACGATCATAAAACCTGAGCGCCTGATTGGCCATCCATTCCTCTTTCCAGAGCTCTTTCTTACGCACAAGAATATCGCGGATGGATGTGGCGACTAGCGGCGGTTTTGATTTCGCCTTCGCGGTCTCCAGAAGTGGTGTCAGCTCAAAATCGAGCTGCCGTCTGCCAAAGGGATAGGTTTCGGTCAGGAGCAGATCGTAATCTTCTGCGTGAAGTGCTTGAATCGATGCATTAACGCGAGCTGATTTCCAAGCATCGTCAATATCTTCATTGTCTAAAGTAACGAGTTTCTTGAAGTTTGCATCGGGGCTTTTGCATGCCGGTAGTGCGATAATTTTGAGCGGTCCGGTGTCCAATGTCGGCGGTATCTTGTTGCCACTGGCAAGCGTCACTTCCACACCCCGTGCAGCGAGGGCTTTGCCTATGCTGGCGGCCCGGACAACGTGGCCCGTACCCAGAAGATGTTGCACATGAATGAAGGCCTTGACGCTCAAGATATGTGCGCCTCTTGTCGGTGTTTGTGGTTCTGGATGGCTTTGTGAACAAATGCATCCAGCCGCTCAGCACCTGCTACCAAAGTGTGTTTCTGTTCGATGTGCCTTGCAGCTGCCTGGCCCAGTTTAACGGCTAATGAAGGTTCCATAAGTACCCGTCGCAGATTGGCGGCAAAAGCTTCCGGGTCGCCCTCGGGCGACAAAAACCCCGACACGCCATCGCGGACAATGTCCGGTACGCCAAATGTATCACCAGCAACAACACCAGTTCCAGTCGCCTGAGCTTCCAAAAAAACCAGACCGAAGGCCTCGCGAATGGCCGGCCAGACCAGAAGGTTATGGCTGGCGTATTGAGCAGGGAGTTGATCAGATGGCAAAGCGCCAAGCCAGTTGATCTTCTCTTGCGGAAAAAGCTGAAGGATATGATCCCTGTTTGGACCGTCACCTACGATCGTCAAGGTCCAAGGAAGATCAATAACCAGGGCGAGCGCCCGAGCCAAAACTTCATAGGAACTTGTCTTGTCGCCTTCCCGCATCATGCCGACGGCTAGCAGTTTGAGAGGCGGTGAAGCTGGTGATTTGCGTGACCTTGCAGCCTGCTGAAAGGGAGAGGCATCCAAAAACGGTAGCAACACGTCTAGTCTTTCATCGGAAACAACAGCCTGCAGGCATGCCACATCAGCATTATGAATAGCCGCGACCGCATCAGCTCTTTCAAGTGCCTGGTCAGCGGCGGCAAAACCAAAAGCCCATTTGCCTTTCTGGCGCTTTGGAGCGCGGCTGGCTTCAACAATGGCGTAGGGCAGGTCAAATTGATCGGCAAGGTACGACCCGATCCAGTCGGGTGCCTTGTGATAAAGGTGATATGTCAGAAACAAATCTGGTCGGTAGCCAGACTGCACCCAGTGGTCAGCCACTTTTGCTGCCTCGTTGAGCGCGAGGCTCTTGACCTCTGCCTGGATCTGATCGCTGCCTTCTTTGCGCCAGGACTTGAATGTGCTTGCAATCTGCACGTCGTGTCCGGCTCTCTCCAGAGCTTTCACAATCAGGCGTCCCATGGTCCTATCACCGGACGGGACCGGGTGATCCAGAGGTTTCATGGGTGCGGTGAAGGCGATTTTCATAGTCGGTCCTGGGGTGCTTTCAAAGCACCTTACGAAATTTTTCCGCAAGGCGGTCAAGGCCCGGGTTGGATGAAAATGCACTGCGGACGTGTTTTGAAGCAGCCATACCCAATTCAAAGCGTCGCTTCGGATCCCTGATAAGGCCGACCAGCGCTTCAGATAATTGGTCAGGTGCGCCAGGATCAACTAGAACGCCCGTTTCTGCGTCCTGGATCAACTCCGGTATTGCCGAAACCTTGGTGGAGAGGCAACAAAGCCCCATCGACTGGGCTTCCATCAGGACATTGGGCAAGCCATCCCGGTCACCGGTTTTGGCGAGTTTGGACGGCAATACGAACAAGTCGGCTTGCTGGCAAGTCGAAATGACTTTTTCTCTTGGCTGGGCTCCGCACCATGTGATCCTGTCGGACAGGCCAAGTCTGGCAGCTTCTTTTTTCAGAACGTCTGAAAGCTCGCCACCACCGATGTGGGTAAAATGCCAGTTGAGGTCTTTCGGGATATCTGCGAGCGCTGCAAGCAGGTCATCATAACCTTTTTTCTCAACAGCTCTGCCAACCGAAACCAGTCGGACGGGCTCACCGCTGCCATCACGCGGTGAAGCCGATGATTCAGGCTCAGGAAAGCCGGAGAAATCGAGTCCGTGATAGAGCAGTTCAACCTTTTCAGGATTGTCAGCCAACCCCTTCAGATGTTTGACATTCACACCAGTGCAGGTCACGCCCCATGCCGCATCATCGATCTTTGTGCGCAGGTCCCATTCCGGGCTTGTCCAGATGTCCTTCGCATGCGCGGAGAACGACCACTTCCGTCCGGAAAGATGCGCGGCGTAGCGGGCTGCAGAGCACGGCGTATGGAGATAATGAGTGTAAATCCAGGTGATGTCCTCTGGCAGTTCATGGGCAAAGACACAGCCTTGCGACCAGCGACGTTGTCGGTCTGCATTGGGCTGTTTTGCGAAATCCGCATCAAACAATGCTTTCGCAGCTTCATAGGTCGGTTGTTTTTCCGCCCAGCGTTTTGCCCGCGCGACCCGGGCCGGATCATCTTTCACGTATTCCGGCAGATACATGACATCGGCAGAAATCTGCCGGTGCAATTCATGGATAAACGGATCATAGGGTTTGCGCAGCGCAACGATCAGAATCTCTATGCCGCGTTGTTCCAGCCCGAGAATTTCCTGGGCAATAAACGTTTCGGACAGGCGTGGGTAGCCTTTGACCACAACGGCAATTCTGGACATCAATCTGCTTTCAAACTCGGGTATGTATGAAGGGAAGGTGCCCGCTGGCTAATCAGAAATTGACTAGTTTGCGGTCGTCTTCAGAAGCCTGATCTTCAAATATTTCGCCAACGCGCGTGGAAATTACATCCAGACCACCCAGAAGGTTGTCTACGCCGGCAGAGGAAGGCGCGGCCATTTGCGGCAGCTCGGACAGGGCGATCGCCATCAGATCCGGGTCCGGGTAGCGATCGATTGGGAGAACCTTCAGGAGACCACTCTTTTCAGCCCGTTCGGCGCGTATGGCCTGCTCACGCCGTGGGATTACACGGGGAACCATCAATGTTGGCTTGTCGAATGACAGGATCTCGCAGAACGTGTTGTAGCCTCCCATGCCGACAATGGCCGTGGCGCTTGCCAGGTAAGGTTCAATCTGCGGTGTAAAGCGGATGATCTCGACGTCGCGCAGGTGTTCCGCGCGCTCGCTGAACTGTGCCGCCGCTGCTGCTGGCATGAACGGCCCGAGGACGATCAGTGCCGGAAACAACGGTCGCTGCCGTGCCTCATAGGCACGCATGACCCAGTCGACCATCTCAACGCCATCGCCGCCACCGCCAGGTGTGACGAGGATGTAGGGTTCTTCACCAAAAGGCGTGGGGGGTGGTTGATCCTGTACAGAGCCCGGCAACTCACGTCTGAGGTAGCCTGTGTAACGCATTTTTTTAGTGACGCCTTCTGGAAGGGCTATACCCTCCAACGGGTCACAAATGTCTTCCGGTCCATACACCCAGATTTCGTCGTAAAGGTCTTTCAAAGCAGGGTAGACGTTCTTGCGATCCCACTCTTCACTCAGCACTGCCGGATCATCCATCACATCACGGAGCCCAAGCACGAGGCGGGTGTCGCGTTCTTTCAGGGCTTCCAGCGTGCCGAGCACCTCTCCGCGGAGACCGAGCGGTTCCTTGTCGACAATAAAGATGTCCGGATCGAAAACCTTGGCGGTATGTTCAATAATGGACGAGCGTATCGCGAGCGTATGGTCGATATTGATGTGCAGAGACAGCGGTGTGTATTCACCATTACGAAGCTTGATGACACCGGGAATGCGGACAAAATCCACGCGTGCCCGGAATTCGAAACTGCCGATAATCGGAGAGCCAGACAGAATAAGGACGGACAGGGTGTCAAAGTCGCCGACGAGAGATTGCGCGATAGCGCGGCATCGTCTGAGATGGCCCAACCCGAAGGAGTCATGGCTGTAAATAAGGATCTTCGGCGTTTTGGAACTCATACTGCCCCTGAATTTGTAATGCTGCCCCGTGGGCCTTATGTCTCAAGTTAACGGCTTTTGTCACGCCCTGATATGTCTTGACACGTGACTTTCTACAATGAAGGGTCAGCAAACCCTTTTAAAGTGGTTGTGGCAAATGCTAATCCTTGGTAGCGCATCGATATTGGACCGCTAGTATACCAAATATGATCTGCATGCATATAATTGATCCATGTCTGTTCGGATGAAATAATGGAAAAAAGCCTTTTTCGCTTTATTTGGAAATACAGCTCCCGACAGCAGATCTACATACTTCTGGTCACCGTACTTTCCTACCCAGTTGTCTATTTCCTGCTTGAACTGCCAAAACTCATTGTCAATGACGCTGTTCAGGGCGATAATTTTCCAAAGAGCGTGTTTGGGTTTGACTTCGACCAAATTCCCTATCTGGTGTTGCTCTGCTTTACTTTTCTCGGCCTTGTCGTGGTTTCAAACGGGCTGAAATTCTATCTGAATGTTTACAAAGGTCGATTGGGCGAAAGGATGCTTCGGCGTCTGCGCTTTGAGCTTTTCCAGCGCGTCCTTCGTTTCCGGCTTCCTCATTTCAGAAAAGTCAGTTCGGGTGAAATTATCCCGATGATCACTTCCGAAGTTGAGGATGTTGGCGGATTTATTGGGGAAGCCTTTGCACTGCCTGCATACCAGGGTGGCATGCTGATTGTGCAACTTGGCTTTATTTTCATGCAGGATCCGCTGCTCGGACTGGCCGCTGTCGCGTCCTACCCTGTTCAGGGGTATGTCATCCCGATGCTGCAAAAAAGGGTCATCATTCTTTCCCGGAAACGGGTCAAGAATGTACGCCTGATTGCCGACAAGGTCGGTGAAAGCATTACCGGTGTTGCTGAAATCCATGCCAACGATGCCGCTGCATTCCATTCAGCAGACATTTCCGATCGCCTTTATGAGAACTTCAAGATCCGATACGAGATCTTTAACCGGAAGTTCCTCATCAAGTTCCTGAATAACTTCATGAACCAGCTGACGCCGTTCTTCTTTTACCTGATCGGCGGGTATCTGGTGATCGAAGGAAACCTGAGTATTGGTGCCCTTCTTGCGGTTATTGCGGCCTACAAGGATCTGGCTGGCCCGTGGAAACTGTTGTTGTCCTTCTACCAGATGACGGCCGATGTCAGCGTCAAGTATCAGACAGTTGTCGAGAACTTTGACCCGAAAGACATTTATGACACTGACCGTCTGACTTCTGATGAAAATGTAAAGCTCACCGGCGACGTCAAGTTCGACAATGTGAGTTTCTCTGGTGGTGCGGCCGGTCAGGAGGTCATGGATATATCCCTGAAAGTGCCCAGCGGCGAGGCCTGCGCCATTGTCGGGCCTGATGGATCCGGTCGATCTGAGGTGTTGCAGCTTGCTGCGGGCCTTGTATCTGCGTCCACCGGAAAGGTCTTTATCGGCGAACATGACCTGGACAAATTGACCGATTCCACACTTGGCCGCGAAATCGCCTATGTCGGTGGAGCGGTGCACGTGTGGTCCGGAACCATTCGGGACAATCTTTATTACGGCCTGCGGCACAGACCTCTCGTTCTTCCGAAACGCGAAGGTGAGGATCTGAAAAACTACAAGCGGCGTGTCAGCGAAGCCAATGAGACCCGCAATCCGGTTTATGATCTGGCAGCAGACTGGGACGATCTGGAAGCTGCGGGTGTGAGCAGCGTTACCGAACTTGACGAAAAAGCGCTGGAGCTTCTAGAGGCAGTCCAACTCAGCAAGGACATATACCGCCTCGGACTTCAGTCGCGGTTCGATCCTTCCATGAATGATACGTTTGCAGAAAAAATCCTGAGTGTCCGGCAAAACCTGGCTGAGCGGATCGTGAATGAACCTGCCCTCGGCGGTCTCGTCGAGCTCTGGCATCAGGATCGTTTCAATGCCAGCGCCAGCCTCGCGGATAACTTGTTCTTTGCGGTCCCCTCCGATCCGGAAATCACGATGGATCAGGTTCCGGACCTGGAGGAAGTCAAGACCTTCCTGTCTGAAACCGGGTTTGACCAGAAGCTCCAACAGATCGGGTTGAAAATCGCCGAAACCATGTTGGAACTGTTTTCGAACGTTTCCGGAGACAGCGGTCTTTTGGGGTCGTATTCATTCATCAATCAGGATGAGCTACCGGAATTCGAACGGATCGTTCGTGTTGCCAAGTCCGGACAACAACGGCCGGGCCTGAGCGATGCGGACCGGTCCAGGCTTACCGGGCTTGCCTTCAAACTGGTGCCGGCGCGTCACCGTCTCGGCGTGATGACCGATGAACTCAAGGAAGAAATCATCGGCGCGCGCAAACGGTTCCTTGAAGGCGTTGTCAAGAACAGCGGCAGCTTTGTTGCCTTCGATCCGGATGTCTATCTGCCACCGCTTACGATTGAGGATAATCTGCTCTTCGGGCGCGCAAGGGTTGACCGCAGGGATGCGAGACGCAGGATCGATGACGTCATTCGCGCGATCGTAGAAGAAACAGGCCTAAGGCGTCCGATTATCTATGCCGGCTTCGGCTATCATGTAGGTGTGTCCGGCTCAAGACTATCGGCTGGGCAGCGTCGACGCATAGCACTTGTCCGAGGTCTTCTGAAAAACGCAAAAATCACCATATTGGATGATATAGCGACAGGAATGACTGAAGACGACAAAGCATTGCGTGATGGTCTGCGAAATATACTTGCAGGAAAGACATTCCTGTTCGGAACGTTCAACGCCGACATTGCTGCTGAATTTGACCAACGCATTGTTTTGGATCAGGGACGGATATCAGATAAAGGGTAAAACGGTTTTGGGTTTGGGAGAACGACCGTTTGCGGACACGACAAATGAACAAAGACAAACAAACTAGAAAAATAATGTGCGGGAGGGAATTATGACGCTGGAAACCGAGGTCGAAGCCCTCCGCAAAGTGCCGCTGTTTCATGGCATCGATGAAACAAAGCTGCGGTTGCTGGCATTCATCAGCGACAGAACGGAATACCCGGCTGGCGAACGCCTGTGTTCGCAAGGCGAAGAAGGAGATTGCGCCTTTATCATTCTTTCCGGCGCTGCAGACGTCCTTGTTGATACACCTGACGGCCAAAAGAAGGTCGCAGAAACTTCCGAAAATTCCATTGTTGGTGAAATCGCCATTCTTTGTGATGTGCCTAGAACCGCGACACTGGTTGCTGTGAACAACATGGATGTTTTAACCGTATCAAAAGATGATTTTTTGAAACTCTTGAAAGAATTTCCGGATATCTCACTTGAAGTGATGCGGACATTGGCTTTGAGGCTTGAACGAACAACCCGTGATCTGGCTGCGGCGCGCCAGGGCGCAGCCGGCAGCTAGGGAGTAACTCGTGGCAGAAGAATTTTCGCTTCGTTGCTGGGGCGCCAGGGGATCCACGCCGACACCGGGCGCAAGTACACTGCGATACGGTGGCGAGACCTCGTGTTTCGAAATCCGTGCCGGAGATGCATTGGTGCTCGTGGATTGTGGGTCAGGTGCACGAAACCTCGGCATGGAACTCTGCAAGCGCGGAGCGCGCTCTTTCGATCTTCTGTTTACCCACACGCATCTGGATCACATTTGCGGGTTGCCATTTTTCAAACCTGCATACGACCCGAGTTTTGAGGTTACTGCCTGGGCTGGGCATTTTCAGGATGACACTGATCTGGTCGAAATCGTCAGCCGCATCATGTCTCCGCCGATCTTTCCGGTCGCTGCCAAAACCCTGAAAGCAGTTGAATTCAAGACCTTTACTGCAGGCAAGCAAATTCCCCGCAGTGATGATCTGGTTATCAAGACGACGCGTCTCAATCATCCTGGTGGCGCTTGCGGTTTTCGATTTGAATATCAGGGCAAGTCAATTTGCATCATCACGGATCATGAACACGGTGATCCCGAGGTCGATGCAGCCTTGCCGGAATTCGTACGGGACACGGATATCATGATCTATGATGCCATGTTCACGGACGACGAATACGAGACTTACAAGGGGTGGGGACATTCCACCTGGCAAAAGGCCGTGCAACTTGCCAAAGAAGGAAGTGTCAAAACCCCGGTCCTGTTTCATCACGACCCGCGCCGCTCGGATGATGACCTGGACGAAATCGGGTTGGCTGCACAAAAAGCTTATCCTGGGACACTTGTGGCCAGTGAAGGCATGCTTCTGAAACCTTGAGCAATCGAAACGCTCTCGGTGTGCAGCAAAAAAAAGGCGGCCAAACGGCCGCCAAAAAAAGCAATCTTAAAAAATTATCGTCCGCCGGATACAGGATTGCGGGAAACCCTTGATTGCACCCGAGATGCGGCCAGCTGCAACTTGAAAAAAACGTTGAAACCAACCCCCAATACGATCATTAGTTGTTTACAGGGTGTATACATTATTTGCATGATCCATTTGGACTATGTCTCGTAAAAAGTGTTTTTGAGGACATTGCTATTTTTGCCTGAGGGCGAAAAAACTGTAGAAATGGCAGGGGGTTAGTGTGGTCATTTCCGCAGAGAAACAAATTGGGCTCTCCAGCCTCGCTGTCGCCGCAGCGATGGATCCTGCGCAGTGGCAGCCGTTTCTGGACGAAATGGGGCAGATTCTAGGAACACGCGTGTGTACTCAGCTGATTGGCTATGACCAGCTTACCAAAGCTGCGCCGTTGGCTTATTCTTCGGGATACGACCCTGATATATTACGCCTTTATGAAACCCACTATGCAGACAGGAATCCTTTCGCAGCAAATTTTCAAAACTGCGGAATTGGCGAATCAATTTCGGCCCATGAGCTTTGTGCACCTGAGAAATTGAAGAAGACGGATTTTTACGCGGACCTTCTAAAGCCCATGGAAGATATTTGCGGCGGTGGCGGTTCGATGATTGCGTTGGATGCCAAACGGATGTTTCTGATCGGTGGAAACATAAGGGCAAAAGATCGCGAAACTTACGAAGATGACTGGCTCCGGCTTTGTGTTGGGCTCGCGCCTGTTATTTGTCAATCTCTTGAGATCAACCGCGCCATCTCAGGACTGTCCTTTGAAAAATGGGCAGCTGAACAGCACCTGCTTGGAACCGGGACGGCTATCTTCGTAGTCGATCCAACGACGATGATCCACTACACCTGCAAGGAAGCCGAGAAACTTCTCGGGCTGGGGGGCGTAGTCAAAACCGGTATTGATCGCCGCCTCAGGTTCCCGTCCGAGGAAGCGCAAAACAGGTTTCTCTCCCTCTCCCGCGCGCAGGCCAGGGGGCAGATTAATGTTTTGAACAGCTGGCGCCTGACAGACACGTCAGGGCAGGGTTGGACCTGTCGGGTAATGGGGATGCGTCTCGGCGATTTGGACCGTTCACCTTTTCAGGCATTTATAACCAAGTCCATTTCTGCTGTCCTGCTGGCAATCAAACCGGATGTTGCAGCGTCCTCATTCCAGGCAGATCTTCAAAATGCTCTTGGATTGAGCGGGGCTGAAACGACTTCAGCGCTGATGCTTTCTGACGGGCAGTCGCTTGCCGAGATTGCAACAACACGGCGCGTGAGCATTTATACAGTTCGAAATCAGATCAAATCCGCCATGGCCAAAACAGGTTGTCGGCGACAAAGCGAATTGGTTCGGAAAATTGAACAGCTGCGGCTGCAAGGCGGCGGGTAACACTCTTAGATTTACTGATCACAGCAAGTCACATTCCCTTGCAGCCCGTTGCGCATTCCATTCCAACGGTGGAAACTTGGATCTCCTATGGAAGCTGGATCAACATGAGCTCATTTCAGGATAAATTACGCTACATCTTCCGCGGCGGTCCGCCAGTATCTGGTATCCCTGATCGCGTGCGCGCCGAAATCCGCTCCAGGGAAGCTTCGTCCGAACGACTGATCAGTTGGGTGCAGTTGGGGTTGGTTTTGTTTTTTTCCACGCTCTACGCCATTGCACCGCGTGCTGAGGGCTCAGCGGGGTTCAACTTCGTACCCATCGCTCTTGGTGCGTATTTTCTCTTTACGGTGCTAAGGTTGGTCCTTTCCTACCGGTTCGAGCTGCCACAATGGTACCTGTTGATTTCGATTGGCGTGGATATGGCGCTTCTGGTCGGACTGATCTTTTCGTTTCATATCCAGTATGATCAGCACCCGTCGTTCTACCTTAAAACGCCAACACTGATGTATGTGTTCATCTTCATAGGATTGAGGGCGCTTCGGTTTGATCCGCGTTTTGTCCTGACCACCGGGCTAGTTGCAATGGTCGGCTGGCTGGGCCTTGTGTTTTATGCCGCTTTTGCCGACATGGACGGCATGCGCGTTACCCGGAATTACGTGGAGTATCTGACTGCTAACTCAATCTTGATTGGCGCAGAACTGGACAAGACGATGGTAATTCTTGCCGTCACCATAATTCTGTCAGTGGCGCTATACCGAGGCCGTTCGTTGTTGTTTGAAGCGACACGCGACCATGCAGCCGCCATGGATCTGCGCCGCTTTTTCACGCCCGAAGTTGCTGCGTCCATCACTAATGCAGATTCCGAACTTCAGGCAGGCGAGGGAAGTTTGCGGGACGCCGCGATCCTTTTTCTGGATATCCGTTCATTTACGTCAACTTCAGCGAAGTTGCCACCTGAAACCGTCCTGACAATCCTGGCCGAATACCAGAACCTCGCGGTCGAGGTCATCAATCAGGAAGGGGGACGGGTCGACAAATTCCTTGGGGACGGGATCCTGGCGACCTTTGGTGCGGTCCATCCTTCCAAGTCATATGCCGCTGATGCGCTCAGGGCGGCATCCCGTTTGGTTGAAAGCGTGGAGGCTGGACAGGCGCGTTTTCAAACCGCAGGTTGGACAGGTAAACTCGAAGTTGGCGTGGCAGTCGCTGCCGGTCCCGTGACAGTTGGGGTGATTGGCTCCAAGAACCGACTGGAATTCACGGTCATCGGAGATGCCGTCAACAGGGCGGCGAAGCTGGAAGATGCCAACAAGGTGCAAAAAACCAGAGCACTGACGGACGATGTCACGTGGGAACTTGCACAGGCTCAAGGTTATCACTCCATACACGCAGAAATGCGGCCGGGCTCTGAAGTGGCAGGCGTAAACAGATGTCTCGATCTGGTGGTTCTTGCCCAATAGAACGGCACATCGCGACGACACCCACTTTCAGCCCAAGAGCAGTCCAATTGTACCAATTTACTTGACCTCACTGTCATTCTCGGCCATTTTGACTTTCAGATTGACGTTTAAGTCAATTAAGAAAATAAAATCCATTAAATTCAATGGATTATAAATTTGGATAGTTGTGATGAAACTCGATTCAACTTTGTCCGCAGTCGTGACTGGGGGTGCATCCGGACTTGGTGCGGCAACTGCGAGAATGTTGGCGGCACAGGGCGTGAAAGTTACCCTGTTTGACCGGAATGCCGCCCAGGGTGAAGAACTTGCCTCCGACATAAAAGGTGTGTTTGCAAATGTGGACGTGACCGATCAAGCCAGCGTCGAAGCTGGTTTTGAAAAAGCGCGTGCTGCCCATGGGCAGGAAAGGGTCCTGGTCAATTGCGCAGGAATAGCTCCTGTCGCCAAAACCACGTCCCGTGGTGAGCCGCATCCAATGGACATGTTCGAGAAGGTGATTGCAGTCAATCTGGTTGGTTCCTTTCGTTGTCTGTCGATATCTGCAACCGGCATGGCCGGGCTTGACCCGATTACCGTTGATGGTGGCCGCGGGGTTATTGTTTCAACCGCGTCTGTTGCCGCTTTCGATGGACAGATAGGGCAGGTGGCATATGCGTCGTCCAAGGCCGGGGTCGCCGGAATGACCTTGCCGGTAGCCAGAGACCTTTCCAAGTCCGGTATTCGCGTCATGACGATCGCACCTGGCACCTTCGAGACACCAATGTTGCTTGGCCTGTCACAGGATGTTCAGGATTCGCTTGGCCAACAAGTTCCGTTCCCATCCCGTCTCGGCAAGGCAGTGGAATACGCGCAGCTGGTGAGGTCAATCTGCGAAAATGACATGCTCAATGGTGAAACAATCCGACTGGACGGGGCTATTCGCATGGCTCCCAGATAAATGATTTGATGGTGGTGCGCGTTACCGGTGCATCACCGCCTCCCATATAGTGTCCCACCGCAGCTATTTTTTGCACCAGTCCGTCAATATACTTATTAAGGTAACGCCGCGTTGCCTGCCCTGTCAGGTTGTGCGTTACAGGTTATAAGGGAGAGACGAATGACTGATACCGCGCATGAACTTGCGCCCCATCACTTGCCACCATTCATACCGGCGGCTGATGGGAGTGACCCATTGATGACGGTCATGCTGGTTACGCTCATTGTTGGCGTTGTCCTCCTGGGTACGTTTTATCTGCATTTGCATTCGTTACCGGAACGGTTGGCCCATAAACACGGACGCATGCAGTTCGAACTTGTAGCCATACTCGGACTTTTGGCTCTCTTCACCCACAACAACGTTTTTTGGGTCGCAGCACTGTTATTGGCTTTCATTCAGCTTCCCGACTTTACAACGCCTTTGGAAACGATCGCTTCCTCTTTGGGCAAGATCGCCAAAAGGTATGAAACCGAAGGGTGCGACGAAAAAAATGACGGCAGTGATGCAACAACAGCAGTTGTGTCGCCTTTGGAAGCTGTAGCTGCGGAACAAGCTGGAGAGATTTCCGAAGGTAAACCGCAAGAGACCACGGCAGCAGTTGCAGCCGATACAGCGAAGAAGGACGGATAAATGTTTGAACTTATTTTCTGTTCCTTGCTCACTGTCTTGCCTGACTACTTGATCCGCAGATATGGGCAGGGCAAGCGCATTGGCTATGAGATCACGCTCTATTCGGTCTGGTACGAGCTTCGCTACGGCATCGTGACATGCTTGATGCTTACCGTTTCCCTGATCACATTGATCTTTTACTATCACCCCACCGCGACGAGCGCGGTGTCTGCCTTTCGGACGGTTCCGATCCTACCGGAAGGCATAGGCAGGGTCGAAGAGACCTTTGTCCCGCTTGGACTTGAATCTGAAGTTAAGGCTGGTGACAAACTCTTCACACTGGACAGCAGTCGTCAGGAAGCCGATGTGGTGACTGCCAAGCAGCGGATTGCGGAAGTCCAGGGTGAGATTGCGTTGGCCCAAGGTGAGTTGTCGGTTGCTACGGCGCAGGTTGAACAGGCCGAGGCATTGCTCAAACAGGCACAGGACGAACTCGATACCAAGCAGGAACTCTACGATCGTAATGCAAACGTCGTTAGCGAGCGCGATCTTGAAAAACTGCAGAATACGGTTGCGGCTAGGCAAGGGTCTCTCAAGGCAGCACAGGCAAATCAGGCGCTCGTGGAAACCAAGATAAATGTTTCACTTCCAGCAAGTTTGGACAGTGCAGAAGCTCAATTGGAAGAAGCGGAAGTTGAACTGGAGAAAATGACCCTATATGCGGGGTTTGATGGCACGGTCAGCCAATTTACGCTGCGGCCAGGAGATATCGTCAATCCAATGATGCGACCTGCCGGCGTCCTGATTCCGGAAGATGCTCAAAACGAGAAGATCCTTGCAGGATTTGGACAGATCGAAGCTCAAGTAATCAAGCCCGGTATGGTGGCGGAGGCATTCTGTGCTGCAGTTCCGTTCAAGGTCATTCCGCTTGTGATTTCGGAAGTGCAGACCCAAATTGCTTCAGGTCAAGTCAGCACCGGAAGTCAGCTCTTCGATACAAATCAGGCAGTAAAGCCAGCATCTATCACCACGATTCTCCTGCCCCTGTATGAGGGGGGCTTGGAAGAATTGCCACCAGGTGCCAACTGCATCGTCAACGCTTATACGAGCAACCATGATCGGTTGACGTCTGGTGAACCGCTCGGCACGGGGCAATTCATATTTCTACATGCGGTCGACACGGTTGGCCTGGTACATGCAATGCTTTTGCGTATTCAGGCCTTGTTGTTCCCAGTACAACATCTGGTTCTCTCAGGTCACTGATCTGGTGAAGGACGAGAACGGGCGGCCAATGGCCGCCCGTATCTGTTCAATCGTCATAACTCACGATTTCAAATTCAATTCCATCATCATCATTGAAATAGAAGCGACGCCCAGGCTCGTAGTCTGCATGATTGCGGGTCTTGTATCCACCTGCCTTGATGCGCTCTTCGGCAGCGTCCAGATCTTCAACGACGACCGCGATATGGTTGAGGCCACCATGATGACTGTAGCTTTCATCTCTTACAGCTGAGGTCGCCTTTGGGGGTGTGTAGGCGGCGATGTAGCTGGTGTCATTGCCAATGTGGTAAGTCGTGCCACCACCGAGGCTGTCGCCTTTCCAGCGAACTTTCCAGCCGAACCAGTCGTCCAGCCGTTTCGCTGTAGCATCCGGGTCGCTGACTGTTACGTTCACATGTTCCAGAAATGCGGTTGTCATGTCATGTCCTCTCAAGGTTTGACTTCAAGTGGACACTGGAGATAATTCCTCAAGTTAAGTTGAGGTCAAGAGGGAAAAGAAAATATTTTGGAGAAGGTTATGAAAGCCAATGATCTTCTTACGATTGGGGAGTTGGCAGATCGCACGGGCCTGTCCGTATCGGCTATCCGGTTTTACGAGGAAAAAGGCCTTGTTCACCCGAGGCGGAATGCAGGCGGGCAGAGAAGATTTCTGCGGGCTGATATCCGGCGCCTGTCATTCGTGCTCGTGGCACAGGAATTCGGATTTTCGATCACGGAGATTGCCGCACAATTGAGGCGGTTGCCGGAAGGGCGTGCGCCGACAAAGGCGGACTGGAGTAGGATCAGTAGAGATTTCAGGGCTCATCTTGACGAGCGCATCAAGCGCATGACTGCTTTGCGAGACAAGCTCGACGCTTGCATTGGCTGTGGTTGTCTGTCCATGAAAGTCTGCAGGCTCTATAACGCTGGTGATGCGGCCTCTCGGCATGGCAGGGGGCCGAGATACCTAATGGGTGATCTTCCTGATATGGCCGACCAAGAAGAGACCTGACACCGTAAATCCTTGCCGAAAAATAAATGATGGCAGGGCAGTGTCTCCCGGCATGAAGCCAGGAGACACTATTGAAATCGGCTGAAAAGCCGCGTGAGCGACCTTAATGGATGGAAAGACAAGCCGATGAATTTGTCATCGGTTGTCCAATTGCGACCGCACGCGTTTCAAGCCTAATAGGGTGATCCGGTAGGGGCCGCTATTTTTTGACGCGATGAAGCGTTTGTATTTGAGTTTTCGAAACAGATGCTGTGAACACCCGGCCCAGTACCAGCCATCCCTGGTTATTGTTTCCTGGTTTACTATTCGGCCTTCCTCGTTCTTTTGCACGAGAATATAGCCACCTTGAGCGAGCAGGTGCAGAACCCGTTGCTCGGCTTTTGATATGTCCATTGATTTTGAGAAACCTGAATTTGAATGCAAAAACCCCGTCACTGCAGCAAATCGCATGCAGTGCTGTTGTGCATTACCCCAGCTGACGTCAGCCGGGGACTATCAGGACTCGCGTGAACCGCGCATAAAACCTCTCAATAAGTCACCCGCCAAGTAACACGCCTGTTGGCGTCCATCAACAAGCAGGAGCGTTGAGAAGCCCCTGTAAGCGATGATTTGCATCACGTGTTGCAAATTTGCGTGACAGAGGAAAACCCGGGAATGCGACAGGTGGTTCTGAAAAATGTGCAGATCAGCTGTGCTCAGCGGGCCAATAGCCGTTTTCTGGATTTCTGGAAACAGCAACTGCTTTGACATCGTCTGAATGACATGTCCCGCACTTGAGTTTCTTGCTCACGCTTGAAACAGTTTGGTCCTTGTCAAACCGCGAAGAGTTCAAATAACGGAAGCGCCCGCAGGAGCTACACAGTATTGCGAGCCGCCGATCAGTTTTACCGAGGGTTTCAATAGTCGGATCGTCGGCCTCAAGAGGATTTAACAATGGGATCACGTTTCATTTGATTGAAATAAATACCGACGGGACGTAGGCGGATATGTATCACTGCTATAACAAACGTTATCATAAAAACGTAATATTACCAACTGCGACTACTTTAGTAGGTCGGATTAATATTAATGGCTGGAGGTTTAATTGATCAATTCTTGAAGAATAGAGTCTACTATTAAGTAGTATTCAAGATACTAAGCCGTACTAATAAAAATGGCCAAATTTGTGCGAGAATCGCAGTCAGTCGATTACCACTCGCTTTTTGATAAACCTGAGAGTAAGAGACGGCCATGACGATGCTTTCCGATACTTGGCTCGACCTATTTGGGTTTTCGGGCCTATTGAACCCTTTTGCACTACTTATCGGCGGATATCTGGGATGGCGAGCGGATCAGTCCCGCAAGCTCTGGATAGCAGGCTTTGCAGCTGCTGCCTTGTCGCTCATGCTTGAAGCCGCCGTTGGCATGCTTCAGCTGCCGCTACCAATTTCCCAGGATGCGGGTGCCTTGGCGATGTTTCCGTTCAGGTTTTTGGGCGGCAGCTTGGCGGGCAGTTTGACATACTGGCTAAACCGGAATCGTCGCGCCAGCTAAACCACGAGAAAGTCAGACGTTCAGCCAACCGTTGAACAAGGTGGCGTTTGGGCAATGAGACGGGGCTTTTGCAGCACCCTCCGGATGATCCCCAAGCCAGGTCTTGCAAGATTCGATATCTCGGCAATTGATGCATCGGATTGCAGCTGAACGCAGTTCGGAGTCCGTTTGCATGACCGTCGGTATGTTGTCCAGGGCACCAATAGTATCGAGCATTTTTCCCATGAGCTCAGCGCGCTCATTAAGTCGATCCATCCAGTTCACGCGAATTCTCCTTTTTCTGGGACTGCGGGCGTGGGGTGTCTGGTACGGTCCCATGATATTTGCTGAGGTTTCGTCAGGTGATTACCAAGCAAATTTGAACCAGAATGACAGGGTTCTTCCGTTGAAGCTTTGATCCGTGTCAACTCTGGGCAAGCCTATGGAAACCGTTCATACTCACCCATAGTGATTCCTGTGAAAGTGCAAACACCACTGAAGGTGTGCCGGAGAAGATGTGATGGTCGAGACGGTGAACGCACAAACGCTCCCGCAGAGCGCAAGTGGCAGTTCGTCCGTTAAAGGGCTGGAGCCGGGAGCAGAAATAAAGGCGAAGGTCGAAACAAATCTATCAGGTGGTGTAGTCCGCCTGGCGACGGAAAGCGGAAAGATCGATCTGCGCGTTCCCAATCCACTGCCCGTTGGAGCCGATGTGTCAGTCACTGTGACCGGCACCAAACAGCATCCTTCCATTCAGATCACCAATATAAAATCACCGGATCAGGCAACTCAGCCATCTCAGCAAGTTGCAAAGGCGTCAGCTAACCCGGGGACTTCTCAAACTGCGGGCAATCCGCAAAGCGGATCCTTGCAAAGTGGTGCAGCAGCGGCAATCAGGCCTTCGCCTGCATTGACCCATCTTTTCCAGGCAGGCAACGCTTCGCCGCAAGCGACTGCTCCGGGAGCCAGTGCAAGCAGTCTGGCTAACTCAGGAACGGGTACTGTACTTGCCCCAAATTTGAGCGCGGGCCAGGGCGGTGCAGGTCGTGGTGCAGCTACGGCAGTGAACAGTTTACCTCCAGGGCCGAGCCCGTCTTTAGCGACAGGCACGACTTTGCAGGGAACCAGCATTCCCTCAGGTGCCGTGAAGACAATTCCGCCCATGCCGGTCTCTGGCGTAGCAGGCGCTGGAGTAGGCGCTAACGCCCAGACATCCCTTCCGTCGAGAACCTCATCCGACGCTGCGCAATTTCCGCTTGCACCAAGAGCATCAGAAACCGGGGCTCCTCTACCACCATCGGCTGCGCGCACTTCGGAAACTGCGCCACTTCAGGCAGGCAGGGTATCCACACCACCGCCGCAGGCCACAGGTTCGGCTGGAACACCATCTGCATCATCTGGTAACGCGCCTCAGGTTTCAGTCGGCAATGTGTCAACAGGGCAGGCGCAGCCCTCATCGATACCATCCGGACGCGGACCGATTGTTGCGCAGCCATCCGGCTCTGCGCCACTTTCCAGCCCGGCCCAGCCCCCGTCGATTGCCCAGACGGTTTCAGGGTCTCCACAGCCAGTCACCGGGACTGGTGCCCCTGCGAGCCAGGCATCTTCGGCGCCATTACCACCTGCAACAAACCCGACCGGGCAAGCACCACTTCAGCCCGCTCCTCCTGGGCAAAGAGGTAGTGCGCCAGCAGTTGCCGGGGCCAGCTCGCAAGCACCATCGTCAGTGTCACATTCGGCGACCGAGGCAAGAGTTGTCCCCGCTGGCCAGGCTTCCGGTGCCGCGGCCGGTAGTGTGACGCCCGCTGCGGGGCAGAGCGGTGCAAATCTCACTTCTTCTCTTTCCGGCCAGCAAGGAGTTGGTTCAACACCAACGGTGTCCTCAACGGCAATTCCGGCTTCGACCACTTCGACAGCAAGCTCGGTACGCGCAGAGATTCCATCAGCACCAAACCTGCCGAATTCGCCAGCAACGCGTGCGATCCCGCCGCAACCTTATCCGGCCAGCCGAGACATGGCACCGCCCGCATCCAACCGGTCTTCCGCTGCAGGCAATGCTGTCGTGACACAACAATCGCCCGCGCAGCAGGCGGCATCCGTGCTGAAAGGACCGCTTGCCGAGCAGCAGGCCGGACTTGGAAACATGTTTGCACAAGTAGGAACACTGGCCGCGGCGCAGGCGACCGGCAAGGTTTCCATGCCGGACCCGGTGGTAAAAGCCATGCAACAAATTCTGGGATTGCGCCTGAATACGGCCCAGATGCCAACCGGCAAGGATTTTCAACAGGCTGTCCGTTTTTCGGGCCAGTTCAGGGAAGCGCAACTGGCATTGCCATCAGGTGGAACACAGCCGCTCCCTGATTTGAAATCCATGTTGATTTCCTTCAAGTCCCTGCTGCAAAAGCTGGGAGCAGAAGCCCAGCTTTCAAAACCTGCAAACCAGCCAGCGATTCCTACGCGGCAAGGAGGACCGCAAAGTCAGGCACAGCAAATGACGGGAGGTTTTTTAAGCACGGTAGCGCAGCAAAACCTGCAATCCCTTTTAAAGGAAACAGATTCAGCTCTTGCCCGGATCCGGCTAACCCAACTGGTGAACTCCGGCATGACAGGAGACGACCGTCCACAGGCAACTACTCGTCCGATGGATCTCGTCGTTGAACTGCCTCTGTCGCTCGGACAGGAAACAGCCTTGATGCAAATGCAGATCGGCCGGGATGGGAGTGGTTCTGATAGTGAAGACGAAGACGAGCAGGCCTGGCGCTTGCGTTTCTCACTTGATCTGACTGCGACTGGGCCTTTGGAAGCTGCGATCAGTCTGCGCGGGGGCGGGACATTTGCCAGCTTGTGGGTTGATCGCAAGGAGACTTTTGACAATTTGAATGCCGTTCGTGAAACCATGGAAGCTGCCTTTGCAGATGCGGGACTGGACTTGCAGGAACTTCGTCTTATCCGTGGTCTTCCTCCTAAAACCGCCGCCAAATACGGTGCGCTGATTAACCGCCAGTCCTAGGAGGAGGGGAGATCGTGAGCGAGGAAAAACCGGTTAAGAAAATTGCCGTAGCGCTTCAATACGAAGACGATGGCGCTCCTATTGTCACTGCAAAAGGCGCAGGCACGGTTGCCGAGCAGATTGAGAAGGTCGCGAAAGAAGCAGGCGTTCCCATCGAGGAAAATCCGATGATGGCAGAAGCGCTTTCTCAGATCGAACTGGATGAAGAAATCCCGATTGAACTTTATCAGGCCGTGGCGGTTCTCATTGGATTCATTATGCGTACGGGGCAGGCGCAAAATAATCCATCCCCGGAGTAGTCACCCGTTTGGTTAGCGTTAAATGTGTAATTGGCAGCAGTTGATTGCGCTTAATATTTCTTTATTTCAGGCCCTCCAGTTCAACCTCTTCAGCGGACGTGATTATCGGGATTTCGAGTTATAACCAGAAAGCGCGACAAAAAGTCAGCAGCTAGCAGGGCGGTGTCTGTGCGAAAGAATGGTTTTTGGGCAAGGAAAACCTTGCAGGAAACGCAATTCCCGACTAGGCATCAACCGGCTACAAATTCGCGCTGCAGCAATTCTTGTCGGCTGCCAAATCAAGCGCGGGACAGACTTAGAACAGGATTTTTAACGCAATGACGCTTGTCGACGTACGCACACCCGATCCGAAGAAATTCATCAAGGGCGCGACCGGCGACTGGGAAATCGTGATCGGCATGGAAGTTCATGCGCAGGTCACCTCGGAAGCCAAGCTCTTTTCCGGTGCCTCAACTGAATTTGGCAAGGACCCGAACGATAATGTCAGTCTTGTTGATGCTGCCATGCCGGGCATGCTGCCTGTTATCAACGAGGAATGCGTCCGTCAGGCGATCCGTACAGGTCTGGGCCTCAAGGCAGAGATCAATCTGAAGTCTGTTTTCGACCGCAAGAACTATTTCTATCCTGATCTGCCGCAGGGCTATCAGATCTCCCAGTTCAAGCAGCCAATTGTCGGTGAGGGCGAGATCCTTCTCGACATGCCTGAAGAGCAGGTTGAGATCGGGGTCGAGCGCCTGCACCTTGAACAGGATGCCGGTAAGTCCCTGCATGATCAACATCCGACCATGTCCTTCGTCGATCTGAACCGCTCCGGCGTTGCGCTGATGGAAATCGTCTCCAAGCCGGATTTGCGATCTTCCGACGAAGCCAGGGCTTATCTCACCAAGCTGCGCACCATCCTGCGGTATCTGGGCACTTGCGACGGCAACATGGATCAAGGTTCCATGCGGGCCGACGTCAACGTGTCCGTTCGCCGCCCTGGTGGTGAATTTGGCACACGCTGTGAGATCAAGAACGTCAACTCGATCCGCTTTGTCGGTCAGTCAATCGAATTTGAAGCGCGTCGTCAGGTTGCAATCCTGGAAGACGGTGGTTCGATCGATCAGGAAACGCGCCTGTTTGATGCGGTCAAAGGCGAAACCCGCTCCATGCGCTCCAAGGAAGAAGCGCATGACTACCGCTATTTCCCGGATCCTGACCTGCTGCCGCTGGAATTCACGCAGGAGTTTGTCGACGAACTGGGCGCGGATTTACCGGAACTTCCGGACGAAAAGAAAAATCGTTTCATCAACGACTATGGTCTGACGGCGTATGATGCCGACATCCTTGTTGTCGAAAAAGCCTCTGCAGATTTCTTCGAGGAAGTCGCTAAGGGCCGCGATGCAAAACTGGCTGCCAACTGGGTGATTAATGAGTTTTTCGGTCGTCTCAACAAGGAAGGCACCGACCTTGCCGACAGCCCGATCTCTGCGGCTCAACTCGGTTCGATTGTAGACCTCATCAAGGATGGCGTCATTTCCGGCAAGATCGCCAAGGACCTCTTCGAGATCGTCTGGACCGAAGGTGGTGACCCGGCCAAGATCGTTGAAGACCGTGGCATGAAACAGGTTACGGACCTGGGCGCGATTGAGGCAATCGTGGATGAAATCATCACCGCCAACCCCGAGAAAGTAGAGCAGGCGAAATACAAGCCAGGCCTGCTTGGCTGGTTCGTCGGTCAGGTAATGAAAGCATCTAGAGGCAAGGCCAACCCGCAGGCCGTCAGCGACATGCTGAAATCCAAGATTGGCATTGACTAAGAGATGGCTGAAGAGGAGACATCTCAAAACGTTCAGCTGCCGATCAGCGGCTCCTGTCATTGCGGCGCAGTAACTTATGAAATGAAGGTACAGCCCCGCTTTGCCGTGGAGTGCAATTGCACTATTTGCCGTAGTCTGGGCACTGTCTGGGGCCACGGCTCCTCGGAAGAAATCTCTGTAACCGCTGCTCCGGGCGCAACCCTGAGCTACTCCCGCGGCGACAAGGAACTTGCATTCCACACCTGCAAGACTTGCGGTTCTTCAACCCATTGGGAAGGGATCGAAGGCGATTCCGTGGGACGCATGGCCGTCAATTTGCGGCTGGCAATTCCAGGCGCCGTTGAGGCCATCGGTCACCGCCATTTCGATGGTGCAGATACCTGGAAGTTTCTGGATTGAGATCAAAGACGAACGTTTGATCTGTCGCTGATTTCGGTTGGTTAGGAATTCAGAAATCTCTTCAGATCAAACCACTCAGGGTTCATCGTTTCGATCAGATCGATCTTCCACTTCCTTGGCCAGGATTTGATCGCCTTTTCCCGGGCGATTGCTTGTCCCGCGATCGGGTGCTCCTCATACCAGACCAATCGTAATGCACCATAGCGCAAGGTAAATTTGGATCCACTTCCGTTCTCATGTTCGAAAATCCTTCGAACAAGGTCATTCGTGACACCGGTATAAAGTGTCCCATTTTTGCGGCTGGCAAGAATATAGACCCAGTAAAGCTTCATAAGCAGATTGGAAACGGCATGGATTGCAAGGTCAAGCCTTGCAATGACGGAGTGTGTTTATTCATCCGCAAATACGCTTCAAACTCCACCCTGTCATGCCATGGCTCGACCATGGCATCCATGCCGTGACTTAGCGAAACTGCGCTGCGTCCAGTATTGAAAACAGGGCGTTCCAGTGGAAGCCGATTACCTTTCAAAAATATGCGCTGGTCGAAAGCTGTGCAGATACTGGAAGTAACTCCAATATTTCCGAAGTCGAAGCATTGACCTGAACACATGCGATGCTGGGCTTTTTCACCAGGATGGGCTAAATGGCTGGACGATAAGAAATCACGTTTGAGCCGAATGATAGCTTCCAACAAAATCCAATCTGACGAAACGCCTTTCTACGCTACTTCACTGGGCGTATGGGCTATCGTCGCCCTTTGGGGGCTCTCACACATATTGTTGCGTGCGCTGTCGACGCCGGTGCTCGGCACCGACGACATGTTTGAAAATGTGCTCGTGCAGACCCTGGAAGCGGGATACATGCTCCGCCAGCCGCCGCTTTATGAGTGGCTGCTCTGGTCTGCACAGCAAGTCTTTGGACCAACCATATGGGCGGCGCTTTCCGTCAAATATAGCCTGATATCATTAGCGGCGCTGTTCCTGTTCCTGATCGCGCGCAAGGCAATTTCAAATCCGCGTCTGGCTGCACTCTGTGCATTTTCCTATTCGCTCTATTACCAGTTCGGTTGGAACCTGCATGAAGGGGTAACCCACACGGTCGTGCTCACAACGGCCTGTGCCGCCAGCGCGTTTTTCTTCATCAAGGCGCTGGAGACAGGGAAGCTTGGGTTCTACCTGGTGTTTGGCGCGGTCGCAGGTGCCGGACTACTCGGAAAGCACTCCTATCCGATTTTTGTGCTTGCCTTGTTGATCGCAGCGGCGAGCGATCCGGTCTGGCGGAAGAGAATTCAGCCCCTGGGTATCTTGCTGGTGCCGGTTGCCGCCGCATTGGTCTACAGCCCTTATGCCTATTGGATCCTGAGCGAAGGCCTGAAGCTGCTTTCTTCTGTCTCGCAGACCATGGGTGTTACGGCAGAGACGTCGCATGTAATGCGCGCGGGCGAGGGGCTTGGCAAACTCGCCTTCGGGTTGCTCGGTTTTTCCGTGCCACTCCTGCCTATTCTGCTGCTGCTCTTCTGGCCGCGTTACATCAGGCGCAAGACGGCAACAGAGCTTGCGGTCAATGAAGTTGCCCGGCTATGCGGGCGTACGGTGCTCATGATGGTTCTGTTGACCGGGCTGATGATCCTTGTGACAGGTGCAACCTACGTCAAGGAACGGCATATGCATCCGTTGATGCTATTGCTGCCGATCTTTCTGTTTGCAGATCTTGAGCGGTTCGGTTTCGAAAAACAGTGGCGCTGGCTTGGGGCGATCATTATTGCTCTTGTCGCTGTTGTGTTCCTTGCTCGTGTGCCAGGCATCCTGGCTCCAGACAGGTTCTGGTGCGGCGGCAAGTGCCGTCATATGAAACCCTATGCAGATCTGAAAACGCCGCTTACAGAGTTGGGGGCAGCCAACGCGACGCTGATTGCCGATAATGGCTACACAGGTGGCAACTTGCGGGTGCTCTTTCCGAGCGCTCGGGTTGTCACCAATGCCATTCCGGCACGAACGACGCCACGTGATAAGTGTTTTTACATCTGGGAGCAGGGCGAGATTGAACCACAGGTAGAGGCAGTAGAACGGTTCAAATCGGTGGCTTTTTGGGATGCAGAGCAACCAGTCGCAGCCTCTTACAAAACAGGAAGTTGGTCGCATCTCTGGAAGGAGCCGGATTGGCGCACGACCTGGTGGGGTGTTGCAGAGCTGGATCCGGGCAATCCGATTTGCCGCTAAGCGGGTTCCTGTCCCTTTTGTCAGAACTCGGAAGTTGGTGTCTAAATGAGTCAATCCATTCAGATCATAAAAGCCTGCCCTGAGCACCTCCGAGAGATTATTGCGGTCATCAATGCGGGAGCAGTGAGTGTTCGCATAGGTAAGGAATTTGAGAGCTGGGAAGCGTACCGGCCAGCTTTCGATGCGCTGTCCGCAGCACCCGAAGTTGATATTTATGTTGCCCTGAACGAAGCCGGTGAAGTGATCGGTACTTACCAGGTTCATTTCATGCGCGGCATCACTTACAAGGGGCGTCCGCGTATTGAAATCGAGAGCGTACATGTGCGGTCCGATCAACGCGGAACCGGGGTCGGTCGACAAATGATGGATCACGCCGAGGCTTTGGCACGCGCCGTGAACGCCTGCATGATCCAGCTCACGTCCAACCGGGAGCGCGAAGGCTCACACCACTTTTACCAACGTCTCGGCTATGACCAGAGCCACCTAGGCTACAAGAAGATGCTGGTCTGAAATGATCGAAGGCGCTCAAGGAGAAATCATGACTGTTTCGCAGGAAAAGCCGATCGAGTTCTATTACTGGCCGACGCCCAATGGTTGGAAAGTCTCGATCATGCTGGAAGAACTCGGCGTCCCCTATGATCTGAAACTGGTCAACATAGGCAAGGGAGACCAGTTCGAGCCCTCGTTTCTTGCCATTGCTCCGAACAACCGGATGCCTGCAATCGTCGATCCCGAAGGTCCTGACTGCGACCCGATCACTGTCTTTGAATCCGGTGCGATCCTGCAATATCTTGGCCGGAAATTCGGCAAATTCTATCCGCAGGACGAGCGAAAACGCGTGGAAACCGAAGAATGGCTCATGTGGCAGATGGGTGGTTTTGGTCCGATGCTGGGGCAAAACCATCACTTTCGCCATTATGCGCCGGAACAGGTTCCTTACGCCCTTGACCGATACTTCAACGAAACCCACCGTCTCTACGGCGTTTTGAACCGCCGTCTGGAGGGACGTGATTTTGTTGCTGCTGGTCAATACACGATTGCCGACATGGCTATCTTTGGCTGGGCGCAGCGTTGGCAACGGCAGGGGATCGACCTGACCGAATTCCCGAATGTAAGAACCTGGCGAGAGCAAATGGAGGCACGTGACGCGGTTCAAAGGGGACTGGCTGTCGGCGAAGACCAGCAAAAGACGCTGGTTATCGAAGACGACAAGGAAGCCCAAAGCGTTCTATTCGGCCAAAAGGCGCGCTAGGCCCGCTGCGGTGCCCGCTCTGTCGCCGCTTCTGAAAATGGTGCCGACAGGTGAAACCAACTGACGGGCGTAGAGAGAGGCAAAAAGGCCTAAAGGGGATGGAGGCGTGACACCAGGATACGGTTCGGGTCATAGGTCGCTGCGGTCTCGGCAAGGCGGTTTGCGTTTTCCCCCCACCAGTTCTGCGGCGTGTCTAGCTGGTCAGCGTAGTTCAAGTAGCGACCCCCGGTTATAGCGGAGCTGAGACGGGTCCGCAGACGTCCAAGTAGTTGGTCAAGACGCGTCATTACATCGTCTGTTACTTCCACCGGATGGATCATTTCCCATTGCGCCAGCAGAAAAGCATTCCGATGAGGGAAGGCTGTGTCTGAGGTGGCGCGGGAACAGACGGCTATGTCGGCAGGCTCAAGCAACGCGCAACCACCCCAGAAATCCGGCGAATACTGAACGGCTTCAACGAATTCAACGAACGCATCGATTTGGTCAGGACTGAGTTTTCTGGCAACGAAGTCGCTGGCGACACGCAGTGGCCGGACATTGTCCGGCGCCGCTTCGTTCAGGCTCGGCACCGGAATGAGGTCGATCATGGCCTCAAAGTAGCTTTCCTCACGGATGACAACCTGATTGAGCGCTGGGTTGTTCAGCAACGGGGCCAAAAGGGTTTCAGCATCTTCCTTGGTACCGTGAAACTGACCGTCAACATGAACGAATGGTTCTCCCGACGTGCATCCTTCGGGACCGCAGGAATTCACATCCAGAAAGCGATCCGGCCCGGTTGACCGGATTTTCAGCTTCAGATCAAGCTCGGCAGGCGCCGCCATCAGCAGGTCCTGGTAGGCCGCGACAATTTCATGGGCTGACTGCCATTTGAAACCCAGTCCGAAGCCGGTCACTTTCTCGACTGGAAAGCTGCGGATGAGAAATTCAGTAGCGATGCCTGCGGTTCCACCGCCTCCGACTGCGGCCCAAAAAAGGTCTGGCTGGTGGCTTCTGCTTGCCCGAATGATGTCTCCACCGCCTGTAACAATTGTTGCCTCCGCAACGCTGTCTATGGTGAGGCCCAGTTTTCGAGACGCGTAGCCAAAGCCTCCACCCGAGAGTAGCCCACCCATTGCAACAGTCCCGCAGTCGCCTGTTGGCAGCGCCCGCCCTTTTGGCGAAAAGGCTTCTGCCAGTCGTTGCACGCGGGCACCCGGCTGCAAATGTGCAACCCCTTCGTTGTCGAGACTGGCATCATCCAACAGAGAAAGGTCCACAAGAAGCGTGTCAGGTTGAACGGGAAAGCCATCGAAGCTATGGCCACCCGATCGTGCCGAAACCCGCAATCCTTCCTTGCCCGCCCAGCGAAGTGTCCGGGCGACGTCCTGAGTGCCTGTAGGCCGGACAACTGCCAGCGGTGACCGATGGCGCGCCTGCTTGTTCCAGACGCCACGTCCGGCTTCATATGCGGTGCTGCCAATATGGCCGACAGAACAGGTCAGTTCATTTTCAAGCAGGGTGTAATCTGGAGATTGTCCCGCGGTCGTTTTTTGAGGCATGTGCGACGGAACTCCGAAACGTGTGAAAAGGCAATGACTTGAACTTGAAGGTCGAAGCTTTCGAATGACACCTTAAAAGCGCATGGGAGCCGTAACAAGTCGGCTAGCGTGATCGGCTGGACCGGGCTTGCAGTACGGGGCTGCACATCCCTCGATTGCGCGCAATGCCGTGGCTGCCTATGGTTCGGGGAGGTCAGGCGCAGATGTCATGACAGAAGGAGACAGACGTGATTGGAATCTATGGCCATGGCAGCGCACGAGATCAGATCTGTTGTCTCAGACTTGTGGAAGAGTTGGGAGACGACTTCAAGTTTTATGATGGTGGTACCAACCCGGCCCTGGCACGTGCGGCCTGGTCCGTTCCAGCACAACAGATGTCGGCTCATGACCTCGCGCAGGCCTGCAAGGCCGACGGGATCTCGTTGATGTTTGTCACCGATGCACTGGTCCTTCAGGCCGACACAGTGGACATTCTGGCCAAAGAGGGAATTCAGATTCTCGCGCCTTCCCGTCATGCGGCGCTTCTAGAGGGACGCAAAAGCCTGATGAAGAAACTAATGGTAGAAGCCGGTGTGCCGACACCGGACGCCTGGATCGCCAGTTCTGCAGACCAGGCCAAGGCTCTGTTGCGCGAAAACTGGCGCGACGGCCATCGATATGTCGTCAAGACCGACCCGCTGATCACCGATGCAATCCATAGAGCGATGGTGCCGGAAACTCTGATCGAGAGTTTGCAGGACGTTGATGAAGAAATGGAGGCGCTGCATTTGGCGCATGCTCCCGAGCAGGTTCTGATCGAGCAACGTATCGACGGGTTCGAGACGTCAGTTCACGTGATCTGGGACGGTGAAACATACGTGTTGATGCCGCCGGTTCGCGATTACAAGCGGGTTGGCGACGGGGATACAGGCCCAAATACCTATGGCGCTGCCTCCGTCGCCTGTGGACGTGGTTTCGCGCCGGAGCTGGACCGTCAGTTGCGCGAACGCATTATCGAGCCGGCGCTCAATCACATCCGGAATGCAGGGTACGCTTATCGAGGATTTGTCTATTTCGGAGTGATGTTGTGTGACGATGGTCCGGTTCTGCTGGAGATCAATGTAAGGCCAGGAAATCCGGAGTTTTTGGCACTCCTGGGACTACTCAAATCGGATTTTGCCGACCTGATCCGACACGCTGCCAATGGAAACCTGGCAGTGGCCGATATTCGCTGGCACGAGGACAGCTATTGCGGAGCGGTTTTCGCCATGGGTGAGGGGTACCCGCAGACAATGACCCCGCCCCGGGCCATTATCAGTGGGCTGGAGCAGGCTCTATCAGAAGGTTACACGGTTGTTGAAGACGTTGCGGCAACGGACGATGGCGCGTTTGTGGTGAGCGGCGGCCGGGTCGCGGCGACTGTCGCGTTGGGCTCCAGCCTTGAGGAAGTCCGTTTGAAGGTGCTCGACCGATTGTCAGCGATCGAGTTCAAGGGAAAACACTTTCGCAGCGATCTTGGATACGGCATTGCTGACGAGCTGTTTGCTTCAGCTTAGATGGTGAAGCGCTGATCCTGACGTCGATGGTGCAAGGAGCTACTTGACCCTTTGCCAGATCTCTTTTTCACAGACATTGAAAACGACCCGAACACAGCCCTGAATTTCCAGAGCGGCATTACCTTTTTTGCGTACGGTCGCATTCGCACTGAAACCGCGTCTTGGGTCGTATACGCGCCCTTTCCAGTTGTTTGAGCCTGGTTTCAGGCGCCAGAGCACCTTTAAACCGAGAACCTTCCGCTTCTTCTTTGAAGCGTCCTTGTTGTTCGCATCAGGCGTGGTTTTCATCGTGTAGCCCTTGGGAGGCTTGAAGCGGACGATCTGGCCGCAAGGAGCGTTGCCGCAGTTTCTGATCTGAATAACTGCACCAGCGGGCGTCCGCCAGTTTCCGGTAATGTCTGGCGCAGCGTGAGCTGGACTGCCGTTGGCCAGAAGCAGGCTGGTCAATAGTGCAATCAGAGCAAGCCGTGCCCCTGTTCTTTTTGGTTCAAAAGCAATTTTAAATATCCGCAAGGAAGCCCCCGGTCGCTATTCCAATCGTCAATGCCCTGCACACTGATCGGAAAATGCGACGGTGCGATGGCCAAATCAACTGGATTTGGCAAACTGGCGTTCGACTGCGCGTTGTTTCAAAAGAGTCCAGCAGCAGCGACAAAACATTGCCAATCCACAAGAGGTGGCCCGGAACTGAGAAGCCTTTACTGGCTAGAGGCTGTTTTTCTCAAGCCACGCAGCGCAGACATCAGCAATCTCACGCCACTTGGGTTCCAGCGTGAGATAATGACCATACCCCTTTGCTTCATGAAACGTTGCCAAATCTCCATAACGCGCAGCAATCGTTCGCGATGTGCTGGGCGGAATGGCGAGGTCTTCGGTTCCGGACACAAACAGAAGGGGGCAGGTCACGGCTTCACATGGGATGTTGGTGGTCTGGTTGACGTCATACATCCAGAAAAACAACTCAAACAGCACACGCCCGGACTCTGGCCCGAGCCTGTCAAAGACGCGGTGTTGGTCATCTTCTGCAAGCATGTTGAGGCCGTATTTGGTCATTGTTTCAAAGTCAGGCAACAATGTGCCTTCCCAGAAAGGACCGGCGGACATGAAAGCCTTGCCGAGGCTTCGTTCCTCATCAGTTGTTGGCAGCGCGCCGTGAATGACGCTTCCGTTGAGCAGTACGGCGCCTGCTGCCAAACCCTTTGCAGCTATCCACTGTGCCACCACGCCTCCCAGCGAGTGCCCAATCACAACTGGCTTTCTGTCAAGCGTTCTCACGAATTGCTCGATATCAGCCACATAGTCAGCGATGCTCAGCCCGAGAAGAGCGTCTGTTTGAGCCTGGCTGACCGGTTCATCATGGTGCCGGTAAGCAGGCGAGTGGCACTCATACCCAAGACCGGAGAAATGCGATGAAAAGTTCTCCATCGTCCAGGGACCTGCGTTGGTACCGTGAACGAGAACGATAGGCGGTTTTGTCATTCGCTTGTTTTCCTTGGAAAGCCCATGTGGTGGTCATTCGCCATGTTTGAAATAAGTTTGAAAATCTCGTCTTAGTGAACAGAGTGTTTATTCCACTTGTCAAATTTTCGGGGAATGTCATTGATTTTTATGAGGAAATCGCAAGCATATGATTACCATCAAGTAAATTTCAGACTTATTTAAATTTTTGTTCGGATTACGTTAAACCTACATTTTAACTTGCCATTTAACTGCGCCTGATCAAGTGAAAATCAAGAAACGACGGGGAAAGCTTGTGCAAAGCTAGCGTTTCCAGATCGGTGTCTTCCGGGCCTGGCCTTTAGGAAAAGCTGATCGTTTTCAGGGTGACGGAGCATCTGACGCAATTAAACGCAGGATGCTTCGGGAAGTCTAACAGAGGTTTGAAAGGGGACTACAAGTGGCACGTTTTGAAATTAATTCGGCCGACATGGCCATCATGGGCGAAAAGCCTGTTACCGCTGACATTCTGTTTCAGATGGGGCTGGACAGTGCTTGCGGTCGCCACGGCAGCACGGATCTTGTAACCGCGCACAAGTGGTTCAATATTGCCGCTCTTAAAGGAAATTCTGAAGCCAGCCGTTACCGCAAGGAAATTTCAGGTGAAATGAGTTCGTCCGAGATTGCAGAAGCACAGCGCTCTGCTCGTGAATGGTTGTCAATGCATTGAGGTTCATCAAGGCTGTCGGCCCTACGGCACCTGAACCTGGCGATTTCTTCTGACGCGGCAGCAATTACGATTTCTGCCGCGTCCAGACTTCAAGATTATCGTTTTCACAGGCCATTTCGGCTAGTGGACAGGGGCGAGACCTAATTCGTCCCAGAGCATGCGCTCAATCGGTGCGCCCAAGGCAAATTCGAAGCTGCGGATTTCTGTTCCAGCAGCTGTCAGTTCGCACTTATAGGCAATCTCATACCAGACCCTGTTGCTTCGCAGCGCTGCTGCAGGAGCGTGAAGGACGTTTTCCTTTTTACGGGAATTCCGTAATGCATGGGGCGCCAGGCGCGTCGGTCGGAACTCCGGCTTATGTCGACGAACCTGCTCCATTGCTTCCAACGCGCAAAGTTGTTCCCGCTGGTCCATACCAGTCAGGCTGATGAGAGCCGCGCGCGCCTGCGCCGATCTTGGATCATTCAGGACATCATTGGCGTGAAACGACGTTGCGGTTACCCAATTGGGTCGATTGGGAGGTGCCTCTGTGACCGGTTTTTCGTTCTTTGGTGGTATCGGTGAAGGTGTAGCACCAGAAAATCGTTCAGGTGCCTGCAGTGCAGCTTGCTTGCCAGCTTGAAAATCTCTCGTTGAATTTTCAGCACGCGCAACGGTTCTGGATTTTTGACCAGATGAGGCAGGCGAAGGCACTATTTCGACTGAGATGGGTTCCTGAAGTGCCCTATCGACCAACATCGGGGCCGACACCCCGGCAACAAGTGCAAAAAGACCAAGATGGAGCCAAAGCGCGCAGATCCATGGAAATCTGGTCAGAATAAAATCGTTGAACCCTGCAGCGCCCGCATAACCCACCGGAAACACCCTTCAGCACCCGCACAATCATGGGCTGTAGTTCAAGCGGAGCACTATGTTCATTTTGTGGACGCCGAGGCGCTGCAGATGTCTGAAGTCCGGTAATTTCCTGATTTCTTTGTTTGTCGACAATGGGCTTATGAGGAGACCGATCTTTCAGCCAAGGTTCTGCGGGCAACGTCCATGAATGTCCGGATCAGTTTCACCTCGCGTCTCTGCGCCAGATGAACGAGGGTCTCGCTCATGTTGAGGTCTGCATCTGACAGGCTGATCTGCATCAGGCGGTCATCGTGACCGAACTCGGCCTTTGAGACAAAACCGATACCTGCGCCCGAGGCGACGACTTCTCGCACCGCCTCGCGGCCTTCCGCCACGATTGAAGGTTTCAGATCAATACCTTGCAGAGCCGCAGCTTCAACCAACTTGGCGCGCGTCTTGGACCCTTCCTCGCGAAAAATCAGGGGCAGGTCGGCAAGCTCTTTCATGCTGAGGCTGTGTTTCGATGCAAGCAATAGCCCTCGTGCGGCGAAGGCGGTGATTTCCGTGGCCCCGAGGCTGAGCGTTTCCATGTCCTTGCCCGGATCCACACTACCCGCGATGCCAATTTCAGCGTTGTAGGCGCGAAGCTCCTCGACAATCTCCTTGGTGTTACCGACGCGCAGGGAGACGGTCACATTGGGGTACTTCTTGCGGAATTCTGTGAGAATGCCGGTCACGTGGTGGGCGGAGTCCGCGACGATGCGAAGTTCACCGTCAATTGTGGTGCTGGTCTCGGACATGTATTCCTCGATCTGCTGTTCGATCTCAAAATACTGCTTGGTCAGGTGGAAAAGTTTTTCTCCGGCATCAGTCAGGCGTACACGCTTGCGCTCGCGGTGAAACAGGAGAACGTCGTGGTCCTGTTCCAACTTTCTTACTTGTTCGGAAATGGCTGGCTGTGTGTGGCACAGTGCCTCAGCAGCGCGGGAGAAGCCGCCGAGAAGAGCCACGTGATAAAAGGCTTTCAACTGACTATGGCGCACGGAGTGCTCCCTTTCTTTTAGCTATAAGTTGAGCCTATATTTCGATTGAAAATAGCAATTTCCCATATGGGTATAACTGCTGCAAAGGTATTCGGGAACCACCAATCTTGGAGAGTTTCCGATGAACGCCCATACCACACGGATCGAGCCGCCGCGCCTGGGTGAACCTTATCTGCTGACACCTGGCCCACTGACAACCTCCTATGCTGTCAAAGAGGCCATGTTGAAGGACTGGGGTAGCTGGGACGGCGACTTCCGCGCCATGACGCGCGATATGCGCTCGCGCCTGGTGGCCATGTTGGGCGATGGTTCGGAAGATTTTGACTGTGTGCCGATGCAGGGTTCGGGAACGTTTTCCGTCGAAGCGATGCTGGCCTCATTCCTCCCCCGTGACGGAAAGGCCCTAGTGCTCGCAAATGGTGCCTACGGAATGCGGGCCGCGCAGACGCTTGAATATCTGGGGCGGGACTTCACCTTGCTGGACAAAGGTGATTATCTTCCTCCGCGTGGCTATGAGGTCGCTCAGATCCTTGCGGAAGATCCTGCGATTTCTCATGTGGTTGCGATCCATTGTGAAACCTCTTCGGGCATCCTCAATCCTGTTGAAGAAATCTCGGAGGTTGTCTACGCGGCAGGGCGCAAGCTGCTGATCGACAGCATGTCGGCGTTTGGAGCGATCCCGCTTGAAGTCTCAAAAGTACGCTATGAGGCAATGGTCAGTTCCGCCAACAAGTGTATTGAAGGCGTTCCGGGCTTCGGTTTCATCATTGCTAAAAAGGATGAACTTGAAGCGGCGAAAGGAAACAGCCATTCAATGAGCCTTGATGTCCACGCCCAGTGGGCACACATGAACAAGACCGGTCAGTGGCGCTTTACGCCGCCAACCCATGTGGTGGCGGCTTTCCTCGAAGCGCTTCGCGCACATGAGGTTGAGGGCGGTGTGGCCGGGCGTGGCAGACGCTATACCCGCAATCGCGACGTAATGGTTTCCGGCATGCGAGAACTCGGGTTTGAAACCCTGCTCGACAATCGCTGGCTATCGCCAATCATCGTGACTTTCTTCTGCCCGGTGGATCCGAATTTTGTCTTCGATCGCTTCTATGAGCTCATGAAGGAAAAAGGCTTCATCATCTATCCGGGCAAACTGACCGCTGTCGACAGCTTCCGCGTCGGCTGCATAGGTCAGATGGATGAACACATCATGCGGCAGGTCGTAACTGCCGCCAGTGAAACGCTGGCTGAGATGGGAGTGGCATCGGCTCTCCCGCCCGCTGCAGCACTTGAAGAACGCGCCAAGCTGGCCTCCTGAATAACAAGGACTACATCATGACAATTCATACTCCTGTCGAAGCAAACGAGCGCGTCTATCCCAGCCCGAAGGTGCCTGCCGTTGCTATCTGTCTGGACGGGTGCGAGCCGGAATATCTTGAGGTAGCCATTGCCAAAGGCCTGATGCCGACGCTCAAGAGAATGCGTGAAGAAGGTACGGACCGCCTTGCCCATTCCGTGATCCCATCGTTCACCAACCCGAACAATCTGTCCATCGCCACGGGACGCCCGCCGATTGTGCACGGCATATGCGGAAACTACCTGATCGACCCGGACACCGGGGAAGAAGTGATGATGAATGACGTACGTTTTCTGCGCGCGCCGACGCTTTTCTCAAAATTCTACGAGGCAGGTGCCCGGGTGGCGGTTGTGACCGCAAAGGACAAATTGCGTGCACTTCTGGGTGCTGGTCTGAAATTCGACGAAGGCCGCGCGATCTGCTTCTCATCCGAGAAGTCAGATCAGGCAACCAAGGCAGAAAACGGCATCGACAACGCCTCGAAATGGCTTGGCATGGACGTTCCGGAAGTCTATTCGGCCGAACTGTCCGAATTCGCCTTTGCTGCCGGTGTAAAGTTGCTGAGAGAGTTCAAGCCGGATGTAATGTATCTGTCGACCACGGACTACATCCAGCACAAGTTCGCGCCCGATCAGAAAGGTGCACTCGACTTCTACGAAATGTTCGACAGGTACTTGACAGAGCTGGACGAATTGGGTGCAGCGATCGTTGTCACCGCAGACCATGGCATGAAGCCCAAGCACCTTGCTGATGGTTCACCCGCTGTGGTCTATCTGCAGGACTTTATGGATGAGTGGCTGGGCGAGGGCAAGGCTCGTGTGATCCTGCCGATCACCGACCCTTACGTGGTGCATCACGGGGCTCTGGGTTCATTTGCGACTGCCTACCTGCCTGAAGGCGCGGATCAAGCCGACATCATTGCCAAACTTCGTGCGACCGAGGGCATCACCCATGTTCTGACCAAGGAAGAAGCTATCAAGGAATTCGAGCTTCCTGGCGACAGGATCGGCGATCTGGTTTTGGTCTCCGGCGAGAATATCTGCATCGGCACTTCTGAACACCGTCACGATCTGGCAGCGCTGAAGGAGCCTCTTCGCAGCCATGGCGGTTTGACCGAGCAGGTTGTTCCTTTCATCGTAAACCGCAAGGTCGATCTGCCTGACGCGCCTGTTCTGCGCAATTTTGATGCATTCTACTTTGCAACCACTGCGGCGGCACTCTGAGATGAATATTAACGTTGAAATCCGGAATGAAGGAATGCGTATCGGTGGCGAGGTGGTGTTCACCGACGACGTCGTTCCGGTGCATTATCCCTACACCAACGAGATGGTCGGCACAGTGCCAGCCGGCAAGGCTGAACACGCTGCCCGGGCCTTTGAAATTGCGGCAAACTACAAGCCGACCCTGACCCGCTACGAGCGCCAGCAGATCCTGTTCCGTGCTGCGGAGCTGATCCGCGAAAAACGCGATTGGCTGGCAAAGTGGCTGACACTCGAATTGGGCATCTGCCATCAGCACGCCCTTTACGAAACCGGCCGGGCGTATGATGTCTTCACACTTGCCGGGCAAATGGCGATCCTCGATGATGGCCAGATCTTCTCCTGCGACCTGACCCCGCAGGGCAAGGATCGCAAGATCTTCACCAAGCGTGAGCCAGTGAAGGCAATCTCGGCAATCACACCGTTCAATCACCCGCTCAACATGGTCTCGCACAAGATCGCGCCTGCCATTGCGACCAACAACTGTGTGGTCTGCAAGCCGACGGAACTGACACCGCTGACGGCAATTGCTCTGGCTGACATTCTGTATGAGGCTGGGCTGCCACACGAAATGTTCCAGATCGTTACCGGTTGGCCGAAGGACATTGGTGACGAGATGATCACCAATGACAACATCGACATCATCACCTTCACCGGCGGTGTGCCGGTAGGCAAGATGATCGCGGGAAAAGCCGGTTACAAACGCACTGCACTGGAACTGGGCGGCAATGATCCCTTGATCATCTTGAACGACCTGTCTGATGCTGACCTGGAAAAGGCGGCGACGATTGCTGTTGCCGGAGCCACCGGCAATTCCGGGCAACGTTGCACGGCAGTCAAAAGAATTCTCGTTCAGGAAAGCGTGGCAGATCGCTTCGTGCCGTTGGTTCTGGAAAAAGCCAAGGGCATCAGGTTTGGAGATCCCATGGATCCCGAGACCCAGCTTGGATGCGTCGTCCATGCGCAGGCTGCCGAGCTGTTTGAAAAGCGTGTCTTCATGGCCGAGGAGCAGGGGGCGGAGATCCTTTATCATCCGGGTCGGAATGGGGCGCTGTTGCCGCCAATCGTCGTCGACAAGGTGCCACACGGCTCAGAACTGGTGATGGAAGAGACATTTGGCCCCATCGTGCCCATTGTTCGCGTTCCCGACAATGATGCGGAAGTCATGGCGATTTCCAACTCAACCGAGTTCGGTCTGAGTTCCGGCGTCTGCACAAACGATCTGAACCGGGCAATCGCCTATATCAATGGTCTGGACGTGGGCACTTGCAACATCTGGGAGCAGCCGGGCTATCGCATTGAAATGTCGCCGTTTGGTGGCATCAAGGACAGTGGCAATGCAGTCAAGGAAGGCGTTCTGGAGGCAATGAAGTTCTTCACCAACGTCAAGACTTACTCACTGCCCTGGCCGCGTTGAACCAGTACCAGGTCTGAGGATGCGTGAATTTGAAATGCCCCTGAAAGTGGCCCTTAACATGCCACCTTTGCCAATATATTGAGGACTGACCATGGCTCAACTCGTCCATACAGAAGGCGAATCCAACACGTCCAGTGCACGCAAAGCCTGGTTGAAAAAGTCCATCGGTCAGAATTCGGCACCGCTGCTGGAGCGGGACGCAAACGTGTTCCTGCATCAATCGCTGTCGTCGCCGTGCGTGTCGACAATTGCCAAGGCCGAGGGCATCTGGATTGAGGATATGGATGGCCGCCGTTACATGGATTTCCATGGTAATTCGGTTCATCACATTGGTTATGGCCATCCCCGTCTGGTCGCGGCAATCAAGGCGCAGCTGGACGACCTGTCTTTTGCACCGCGTCGGTTTACCAACGACCCTGCGGTGGGACTCGCGGAAAAACTGGCAGAAATCGCGCCAGGCGATTTGAACAAGGTGTTGTTCACGACTGGTGGTTCTGATGCCAACGAAGTCGCGTTGAAAATTGCGCGGGCTGCTACACAGCGTTTCAAGACGGTCAGTTTCTGGGATGCTTTCCATGGAGCTGGTTTTGGTGCTGCCAGTGTTGGCGGCGAAGCAACGTTCCGCAGTCACATTGCAGGACCACTGCTGCCAGGAACCGAGCACGTGGCTCCGTTTGCCTGCTATCGCTGCCCTTATAATCATCCGGGTCCTGAAACCTGCGGACTGGCCTGTGCGAAGATGGTCGATTACGTGCTGGAGCGAGAAGGCGATGTGGCAGCGGTAATAGCCGAACCGATGCGCGCCGTGCCCTATGTACCGCCTCCCGGTTTCTGGAAGGCCGTACGGGAAGCCTGCAACCGGCGCGGCGCATTGCTGATCATGGACGAGATTCCAACTGGTCTCGGCAAAACAGGGCGTATGTTCGCGTTTGAACACGATGAAATCATCCCGGACATTGTGACAGTCGGAAAGGCTCTGGGAGGAGGTATCCTGCCGATTGCCGCATGTGTTGCGCGCAGTGATCTTGATGTCTGCGGGGATTTCGCCATCGGTCACTATACGCATGAGAAAAACCCGGTGACTTCGCGTGCCGCCTTGACCACCATCCAGATCATCGAAGAGGAAGGTCTGGTTGCTCGATCTGCTGAACTTGGCGATCACGCTATTTCCCGTTTGAATAACGAGCTTCAAAACGTATCAATCGTGGGCGACATTCGCGGGCGCGGATTGATGTTCGGTGTCGAAATCGTTGACGATCGATCCGAAAAGACCCCCGGTATCGAGCGCGCTGAGCAGATTTATTACGCCTGTCTGGAAGCCGGCCTAAGTTTCAAGATCTCTCAAGGCTGTGTGTTGACCCTGTCACCACCGCTGACGATTGAAAAGTCTGATCTGGACCAGGCGCTGGACATTGTCATCAGCGCAATCAAAGAGGCAAAGTGACCACCGGCGTCGCTCTGATAGTTTTAACAGCCGCGTTATTTCACGCGGTCTGGAATGCTCTCGTTAAAGGGGCCGAAGACCGGGTGATCATGCTTGGTCTCATCGCCCTTGGGCATATTCCAGCCGGTCTTCTGCTTGTCTTCATGTTTCCACTTCCGAATCCTTCCGTTTGGCCGTGGTTGGTCGCCTCAGTCGTTGTGCACTGGGGGTATTTCTGGCTACTCAACGTTGCCTATAGGCTGGGTGATCTCAGCCTGATTTATCCGGTCGCGCGGGGGCTCGCGCCAGTGTTGGTGGCCCTTATCGCTCAGGTGTGGCTGGGCGAAGTTCTGCCACCTTTGGCTTGGGCTGGCGTAATTTTGGTGTCGATTGGTATTCTGGTGCTGGCCCGGGACGCATTTACAGGCGCATTGCCAGCCGCAGGGCTCATTGCCGCGCTTGCGGTGGGTGTTTCTGTCAGTGCCTATTCCCTGATAGACGGGATCGGCGTGCGTCTGTCAGGAAGTGCTGCGGCGTATATCGGGTGGCTGTTTTCTGCCAAGATCCTCATCGTTCTCTACGTATTTCCAACGCGCATGGACAGGTTCCGCGCTATCCCTGCCAAACAACTCTGGATTGGGTTTGCTGGTGGATTGGTGTCGGGTGCCGCCTATGCGCTCGTGCTTTATGCAAAAACATTGGCGCCGCTGGGACTGGTCAGTGCCTTGCGGGAAACGTCTGTCATTTTCGCTGCTTTGATTGGTGTGATCTGGTTCCGCGAAGGACCAAGAGGACGGCGCATTCTCGCCTCTGTCATTGTTTCAGCAGGCATAGTTGTGATTGGAGCCACGGCATGATTTCCGACAACTCCAACCATTTTGATGTCGCGATTGTCGGTGGCGGGATCAACGGCGCCAGCGCTGCGCAACATCTCGCGGCAGCTGGTTACCGGGTTTTCTTGGCCGAAAGTGGGGACTTTGCGAATGGCGCAAGTGCGCGCTCGTCGCGCCTGCTTCATTGCGGATTGCGGCACCTGGCCGATGGCACCTCTCCAGCCGAGATAATCCGTAATCCGCTGCGTCTGTTCCGTGCATTGAACACAGTTCGCGAAGACATGATCGCGCGCGACGAAATCGTTCAGAGTATTCCGGACCGTGTGAAGCCGATGACGTTCTGTCTGCCGGTCTACCGGCAAGATACCTACCGTCCCTGGCATATGGGTCTGGCGTTTTCCGTGCTGCGCATGACAAGCCCTCGAGGTGTGGCGCTGGACTATCAGCGCTATCGGCCTGATGCCGCAAACCTGCCACCGCTTTCTCGTCATTTGCGCGCCGCAGATCAGTTGTCGGGAATGGTTTCGTTCCGCGAGTACATGTTCGACTGGCCTGAGCGAATTGCACTTGATGCGCTGAACGATGCGCGTCATCTGGGGGCAGAGCTGCGCAACTATGCGAAGGTCACAAGATTACAGCGGGATAACGGGCTTTGGTGCCTGACGCTGCAGGATGGAAGCCAGGTCTCGTCACCTGTGGTGCTGAACCTTGCCGGAGCCTGGGTAGACAGCGTTTCAGCAAGCGCTGGAAGCAATGCTGCCGCAAGATGCCAGCCGATCAGTGGTGTTCATATCGCATTGAAATTACCCGAAGAATTCGACGGTCATGGTGTGTTTGCATTCAATCGTCTTGGCGAACCGCTGTACTGTCTTCCCTGGCGGGGGCATCACTATGTTGGTCTCACCAGGCGACCGCATTCTGGTGATCGAGCCGAGATCACGGCTACGGACGAAGAAATCGACTGGCTGCTTGCTGAGACAAATCATTGTTTCCCGTGCCTTGGTCTCACCCGAAAAGACGTTCTCTATTCATGGGCAGGCGTGAACCCGCTAACTGCTGATCCCGCAGAGCCACTGGGAAGCCGGGAAATCAAGATACATGATCTGGAGGCAGACGGGCTGCCCGGCATCTTTTCCTTGACCGGCGGCCCGATCATGACTCATAGGCGTGTCGCGCGTCGTCTTGTGGCGCGGGTTAGAGAACGCCTGAAACCATCGCGCCCTGAGCAATCACCGACCTATGACAGGCGCCGCGTTTCCGGCGATGCTGAAATTCTACAGGCCGCAACAGAAGCGCCGCGCAGCCTCGCGGACCTGATGATGCGCCGACTGGGTTACGGTTGGGACCCCGATCAGGGATTGTCCCGCGCACGGCACGTTGCCGAGACCGCTGCCCCTGCACTGGGGTGGGGCAGGTCAAGGGTCGAGCAGGAAATCGAGGATTACATCAATCACCTCAAGGATGCTCGCCGCCGACCTTCGGCCGAAGCCCCAAGTCAGGAACACAACTGATGAAAATCGTTCGAACGGATATGGAATTGCAGCTTCCGAGCGTTGATGCAGCTCTTCGGGAACTCGGTCACGAGTTGGTTCTTTTGCCTGACGGAGTTTCAGAACGGGAACTTATCCGGGAAACGGCCGACGCAGACCTTCTCATGATGTGTTACGCGCGCATTTCGCGGCAGGTGATTGAGGCGGCTCCCAAACTGCGCGGTATCGTGAAATATGGGGTCGGTGTTGATGCGATAGATATTCCTGCTGCAATTGAGCACGGGGTACCGGTCGTCAACATCCCGGAATATGCAGAGGAAACAGTGGCCGAAGGCGCTTTTGCCCTGATGATCTCGCTTGCAAAACGACTGCCGGCGTTGAGGCGGCAGATGCAGACGCGAGGGTGGGCCTGGCCTGAAGCTGAATGGATCGGCAGCGATCTGGCCGAAAGCACCGTCGGTCTCATTGGCCTGGGCAAGATCGGACGCAGCATGGCCCGAATGGCTGGAGCCGGTTTCCGAGCGCGCGTCGTGGCTTATAACCCGGGGATGTCAGCGGCTGAAATGGCATCGCGCGGTGCTGAAAAATGCGAAAGTCTCGAGGAGTTGCTGTCACAATCGGACTTTGTTTCGATCCACACGGTTCTGAATGAAAAAACGCGCCACCTTGTGGGTGAAGCCGAGCTGAGAGCAATGAAATCCACCGCCTGTCTCATCAACGTGTCGCGTGGTGCCATTGTTGACGAAGCTGCATTGATCCGGGCATTGGACGAGGGATGGATCGCCGGAGCCGGGCTTGATGTTTTCAGCAGTGAACCGCTGGCTTTGAACGATCATCATTTGGACACTCTGTTTGGCCGGGACAATGTCATTCTGACTCCCCACCTGACTTTCTACACTGAGCAGGCAATGGAACGGCTGGAAACCGAGACACTGGAACGGTGCCGGGAAATGCTGGAAGGACGACCGGTTCTGGTGAAATCGCACGATCCGAGATTGCGCGCGCAATCCAAAGGTGTTGTTTTCGGAAACTAACAGGATCTACGTTTCTTTGGCTGTGGTCTTTGACAAAAATGCGCTTAGGCTATGCTGACTGAATTTGTCTGTTCTGACTAATGCAAAGTTGGTATTGCAGTTTCCTTGCTTGGTTTGGCAAAATTTGGCAAATTATCGCAAATGACTCGTGAAAGTGCCTACCATGCTGTTAGATGAAAGATACGCCATCATCCTCGACGAGGTGCGCCATCGGCCGGCTGTTTCCATTCGGTCTTTGACGGAACGGCTGGGCGTGTCGCGTGAAACGGTACGCAAGGACATTGAGACGCTGGCCGGGCAGGGCAAGCTGATGCAAATCAGGGGGGGAGCTGCACCGATCGTAACGCAGGAGCCTCCGATATCGGATCGCGTACAGACGAACGCCAAAGGCAAGGCGAAGATTGCGGCGCATGTTGCTAGGCAGATCCCGGATGGTGCCTCTCTCATCATTGACAATGGTTCGACCACTCTAGAAGTCGCACGCGCTCTGGTCGGGCGCTGTAAGGGGCTCCGCGTTTGCACAAATGATCTTCAATTGGCTGAGGTCATCGGCCCGGCGTGCAAAGAAATCGTTGTTCTCGGCGGGAGATTGGACCAGGCTGAGTTGGCTACATTCGGATTGGAAGTTGTCGAAAATCTATCCCGGTACAGAGCCGAGTTTGCCCTGATTAGCGCAGGAGGGATCAGCGCCCGCGCAGGACTTACAGATTTCACCAGGGAAGCTGCAGATCTACGCGCGCAGATGTTGGCCCAGGCGGAAACGCCGATGATCCTTGCCGATCACTCCAAGTTCGGTGTGATAGGCCAGGTCGTCATGCAAGCCTGCAGTCCGGGCACGGTCCTGGTTTCTGATGAACAACCGTCCGATGAAATCGTAAGCGCTCTGGAAAATACGCGGGTTGAAATCGCGATTTAGAAACGCAAAATTACGAAAATAATTGCAAAATTTTGCCAAGTGTGAAAATCTCACGTCATCAGAATATTCAGGCTGGCGGAGTTCTTGGTATGGCCGAAATGCAACTTCCTCAAAGAGCGCAATATGTAATTATCGGTGGCGGCATCGTGGGATGCTCGGTTGCCTATCATCTGGCAAAAATGGGGCACACGGATATCGTGCTTCTGGAACAGGGCCAGCTGAGTTGCGGCACCACCTGGCACGCTGCCGGCTTGGTCGGCCAGTTGCGCAGTACGCCGGCCATGACAAATCTCATTCGTTATTCAACGCAGCTCTATTCCGAACTTGAAGCCGAAACCGGACTGGCAACAGGTTGGATGGAATGCGGCTCGGTTACGGTCGCGCGCAGTGATGACCGTATGACAATGCTGCTGCGCACAGCTGCAGCGGCCAGGGCGCAGGGTGTTGACGTTGAAGTTATCTCGCCGCAGGAGGCCAGCGAAAAATGGCCCGTGATGCAGGTCGATGACCTGAAAGGCGGACTTTGGATGCCGGGTGACGGCAAGGCCAATGCGACTGACTTGACCCAGTCCCTGGCGCGTGGCGCTCGACTGCGCGGAACAAAGGTGGTTGAGGGGATAAAGGTTACCGACATTCTGACCCGGAACGGCAGCGTAACGGGTGTCGTAACCGATCAAGGGCATATCGAAGCAGACGTCGTCGTCAACTGTGCTGGCCAATGGGCGCGAAATATCGGCAAGATGTGCGGGGTCAGTGTTCCCCTTCATTCTGCTGAACACATGTATATCGTGACCGAGAATATTGCGGGCGTCAGGCCTGACTTGCCGGTACTGCGTGATCCGGATGGATATATCTATTTCAAGGAAGAAACCGGCGGTCTCGTCATGGGCGGGTTTGAGCCCGAAGCCAAACCCTGGGGCATGGATGGCATTCCGGACAATTTCTTTTTCCAGCTCCTGCCTGACGACTGGGACCAGTTTGAAATCCTTTTGGAAAATGCCCTGGTGCGCGTGCCGCAAATGGCTGATACCGGCGTGCGTAGTTTTTATAACGGCCCCGAGAGCTTCACGCCTGACAACAATTACCTGTTGGGCGAAGCCCCGGAGCTGAAGAATTTTTTTGTCGGTGCGGGATTCAACTCAATGGGGATTGCCAGTGCAGGTGGCGCAGGAAAAGCGCTCGCTGAGTGGATCGTCGAGGGTGCGCCGACAATGGATCTGTTTGCTGTAGACATTCGTCGCTTTGCCGGCTTCAACAACAACCCTGCCTGGTTGCACGATCGGGTGAAGGAAGTGCTGGGTCTGCATTACGCAATGCCCTGGCCCAACCGCGAACTTGAAAGTGGAAGGCCCTTCCGCCGGTCGGCACTCTATGATCGGTTGGCGGCCAATAATGCGGTGTTTGGGTCAAAAATGGGCTGGGAACGCGCGAACTATTTTGCTGGCGAAACCGGGCAGGGCACCAGATACAGTTTTGACCGGCAGAATTGGCATGACGCAGTCGCTGACGAGCATAGAGCTGTGCGTGAAGGTGTCGCGCTTTTTGACCAAAGCTCCTTTGCCAAACTGCTCGTGCAGGGACGCGATGCGTGTAGTCAACTAAACCGGATTTGCGCTGGCAACGTTGATGTCGAGGTCGGTCAAACCGTCTATACAGGCCTGTTGAACCGACGGGGTGGCTATGAGAGTGACTTGACGGTGCTACGCCTGAAGCATGACGAGTTCCTGCTGATCACGGGCTCTGCTCAAGCTATGCGCGATGCTGATTGGCTACGCAGGAATTTCAATGATGACGCCCATGTATTTCTAACCGATGTAACCGGAGCATGGTCGGTGCTGGCGCTCATGGGGCCAAAGTCTCGCGAGGTTCTTTCCAAGCTCACCAAGGCCGATCTCTCCAATGACGCATTTCCATTTGGAACAGTACAGAAAATCGATCTGGGTTACGCAAGCGTCCTCGCCAACCGCATGACTTATGTAGGCGAACTTGGTTGGGAGCTTATTGTTCCAGTTGAATTCACGGTGGGTGTTTATGAAGACCTGATGCAGGCTGGTGAAACCAACGGTATTCGTGATGCCGGGTATTACGCCCTGGAAGGTCTTCGTATCGAGAAAGGTTTCCGTGCGTGGAGCCGCGAGCTGACACCGGACATCACGCCCTTGCAAGCCGGGATGAGCTTTGCTGTCGATTTTGAAAAGCCGGATGGGTTTATCGGTAAGGAGCAGCTTTTGGCTGCAAAGGTCGATCCTTCTCACTTGAACACCCGTATCGTTCAAATGGTTCTGAGGGATAGCGCCCCGCAGCTCTGGGGTGGTGAATCGGTATTGTGTGACGGTGTCGAAGTAGGTGAGGTCCGCTCTGCCGCTTACGGTCACACGCTGGGCGCCGCAGTTGCATTGGTTCAACTTAATGCGCCGCAAAAAATCACGACGGAATACCTGGCTGGTCACGCGTGGGAGATTGATCTAGCGGGCGTCAGGTTTGCTGCCCGGGCCTCGCTGCGAACACCCTATGATCCGCGCAACGAGCGCCCCAGGGCCGGGTGATCGGATTTTCTGCATGAATTGATCCGTTCTAGCCGGTTATATGTCTGCTCAGCAATTGAGCAGATTGCTTTAAATTCAATCGTTTGACGACGGTCTTTGTCTACTCAGTGCCGGAATTGTATTAGTTTCAGTGCTTAGCCGGCGTAGCATAGGCTGTGCTTATGAAGTGGTAGACATAATCGACTTTTCTTGAGCCGAGAACGTGCCAAACTGCTTTCATAAGAAAAGGAAACACAGAATTTCCAAAGAACAATCCAATACCTGACAGGGGAGTACGTGAGGATGAAAAGCAAGATCCTTCAGAGGGAACGTGACAATCCGCAGGCCGATCTGCCTGCCGGATCGCAGCAAGCAATCGGCGCAACGCGCGGATAGTCGCTTAGGGCACTTTCCTGCGGGCAATCGTATCAGAATTCCCAAGTAAAATGGCCTTCGGGCTCGATAATACAAATTCGTTTTCGAGGCAGCTTGAGCGCACACTTTGTTTAAGTATGAGGGGTTTTGTGGTAATTTTCGGTTTTTAGTTGCGTGTTTGTGGGTTTTATGGGTAGATTTATTGAAAATCGAAGGTTGAGGTTGGCTTAATGATCACCCATTCCCATAGGGAACTGGAGCTTTTGAGTGTTTTGCGTCGCCTGGGAGGGTCGGCACGCAACGCTGATCTCGCAAAGTCGCTCGAGGTGTCAGAGGAAACGGTGCGGCGTACCGTAAAAGGCCTCTCGAAAAACGGTACTGTTTCACGCGTTCACGGTGGCGCGTACCTGGTGGGAACTCAGAGTGATCCCAGTTTCTTTCACCGGATTTCCCTGCACAAAAACGAAAAGCGAAGGATTGCGGTCCGGGTGGCCGAACACGTGCAGGACGGTATGTGCCTGTTTCTGGATGTAGGAACGACCACGGCTTTTATTGCTGAAGAATTGCGGGCGTGCGCGCGCTTGACCGTTGCGACCAATTCGATCGGTGTTGCTCAGGTTCTGGTGAACCACAATGGCAACAAAGTGCATCTGCTAGGTGGTGAAATGCAGCAGGATGAATGCGGCACATTCGGCTCGATTACGGAAGAACAGGTCAAAGGTTTTGTATTTGACCTGGCAATCCTGAGTGCGGACGGTCTTTCTGAAAATTTCGGATTGCTCTTTTTGAATGCAGGCGAAGCAAAACTAGCCACCGTAGCGGCTGAATGCAGTGAAAGTGTTCTGGTTGCACTCGATCATTTCAAATTTGGGAAGCGTGCGCCCCATCGCGGACTTGAGGCGGAGCTTGTGGATTGCCTTGTGACTGATGTGGCTCCGGAGGGCGCGTTGAAGCGATCGCTTGACGATGCGGGAGTGACAATTGATCTTGCACAGGCGAATGATGACGGGGCGAAAAATGACTGACTACGGCGTTCATGCATCGCATATCGCAGATATCGCCGCACAGGCCGCGCGCAACTTTTTCCGCAGCCCGCTCAGTGTCGAATTTAAGGCAGATGAAAGTCCAGTGACCCAGGCCGACAAGGCCATTGAAACCGAGTTGCGGGCCTATTTGACCGAGCAGTTTCCTGATGACGGGATATTTGGTGAAGAGCACGGTATCGAGGGTGAACAGTCAGACAATTTGTGGGTCATTGATCCGATCGACGGCACACGGTCCTTTCTTGCTGGACATCCGCTTTTTGGATTTTTGCTCGGGCATCTGGTGCAGGGAGAAGCCTGTCTTGGTGTCATCGGTATGCCTGCTCTGAACGAGACTTTCGTGGGAATAAAGGGTGAGGGCGCCACTTTGAATGGTGAGGAGATCCACGCTTCCAGCCAGACAAGACTCGACCAGGCCATCTTGTTTATCAATGAAGGCGAAAAGCTTTTTCAGGACAAACCGGAGTTGTTCGGCCGTTTGGTTAAGTCGGGCCAAACGCGAAGGCTGGCCTATGATTGCTATCCGCATGCTCTGCTGGCGGCAGGTCATGTGGATGTTGTCGTGGACTACGACTTGCAGCCCTATGACTTTCTTCCTGTTGCTGCCGTGATCGAAGCCGCGGGCGGTATCATGACCGATTGGCAAGGCCGTCCTTTAACAATGGACTCAGAAGGAGCCGTGATCTCTTCCGCGACTGCGGAACTGCATGCCCAGATGCTGGAACTTGTGGGTAATTGAGACGTGGCGCCAACCGTTGCCGCCACACTGAGCGGTTAATCAAGAAGGAAACGTAGAATTTCCGAAAACAACTAGCACCAAGATGGAGGAGTAAGTGATGAAAAAGACAAAGACACTACTGGCGTCGGTCGCCGCAACTGTGTTGCTGACAGCAACGGTTGCTGCTGAAACGGAATTGACGGTTTATACAGCGGTCGAGGCGGAGGACCTCAAGCGCTACGCCGAAGAATTCAACAAGACTAATCCGGACATCAAGATCAACTGGGTTCGCGATTCAACGGGGATCATCACAGCCAAGCTTCTGGCCGAGCGTGACAACCCGCAAGCGGACTTGATCTGGGGCCTGGCAGCAACTTCACTTCTTCTGCTGAAATCCGAAGGCATGCTGGAGCCTTACGCACCAGCCGGCGTCGACAAGCTCGACCAGAAATTCGTCGACGGTGACAATCCGCCTGCATGGGTCGGAATGGACGCCTGGGTGGCCTCGGTTTGTTACAACACGGTTGAAGCGGAAAAAGCTGGCCTGAAGCCACCGGCATCCTGGAAAGACCTGACCGATCCGATGTATGCCGGTCACGTCATCATGCCAAACCCGAATTCATCTGGAACGGGGTTCCTTGATGTTTCCAGCTGGCTGCAGATGTTCGGCGAAGAAGGCGGCTGGGAATACATGGATGGGCTGCACGACAATATCGCGCGATACACCCATTCCGGTTCCAAGCCTTGCAAGCTGGCCGCCGCCGGCGAAATTCCGATCGGCGTCTCGTTCGCGTTCCGCGGTGCCAAGTCCAAGGCTGCTGGTGCTCCGCTTGAAATCATCGTTCCGAGCGAAGGCGTAGGCTGGGACATGGAAGCATCGGCAATCGTTGCCGGTACTGCCAACCTGGAAGCTGCGCAGAAGGTGTTGGACTTCTCCGTCACCAAGGAAGCCAACGAGATGTATAACACTGGCTATGCCGTGGTAGCCTATCCGGGCGTTGCAAAGCCGGTTGAGCATTTCCCTGCGGGATTGCTGGAAGCGATGATCGAAAACGACTTCGAATTCGCTGCGAACAACCGCGCTGCTATTTTGAAAGAGTGGCAGTCACGCTACGACGGTAAGTCGGAAGCGAAGTAATCTGATGAAGACGGGGGGCATGCTGCCCTCCGTTGCCCTCATTCGTCCTTCCCCTTCCACTTTGCCGACGCCGGATCGCCATGAAGCACTATGACGTAGGGACATCAGCCGTGAACCAGACAAACGCCCCAGAAAAACTCTATCTGAGTATCGAGAACCTCTGGAAAGCCTTTGGTGGATTCGTGGCACTCAAGGAAATTTCGCTGAGCATCAATGAAGGCGAATTCGTCTGTTTTCTTGGGCCATCAGGCTGTGGCAAGACCACATTGCTGCGCGCGATCGCCGGGCTCGACCTGCAGTCGCAGGGCGTCGTGAAGCAGGCGGGCAACGATATTTCAAACCTGCCACCTTCGGAGCGAGATTTCGGCATTGTATTCCAATCCTATGCCTTGTTTCCCAACCTGACGATCGAAAAGAACATTGCCTTCGGGCTTGAGAATGCAGGGCGTAGTAAGTCTGAAATCAATGCCCGCGTGGTGGAGTTGCTGTCACTGGTTGGCCTTCCGGACCAGGGCAAGAAATACCCGGCCCAACTATCCGGCGGGCAACAGCAGCGGATCGCACTGGCCCGCGCAATTGCCACCAATCCCGGTCTTTTGTTGCTGGATGAACCACTTTCAGCTCTGGATGCCAAAGTGCGTGTTCATTTGAGACACGAAATCAAAGAGTTGCAGCGGAAACTGGGTGTGACCACCGTAATGGTGACGCATGACCAGGAAGAAGCATTGAGCATGGCCGACCGCATTGTGGTGATGAATCACGGTGTGATTGAACAGGTCGGCGTCCCGACTGAAATTTACCGCGATCCTGTAAATCTGTTTGTCGCGGATTTCATTGGTGAGACCAATCAGATCAGTACCAATGTAGCCGCCGGTGGCCGCCTGAGTATTGGTGAACGCACTTTTGCCTGCCGTGAACATGACTTTGCCGATGGCAATGATGTTGTTGCAGCAATCAGGCCTGAGGACGTCATCCCGCATGAAGCCGGATATGTTTCCAGTGACGAGAACCTCAATTGCATCGATGTGCTTCTGCACGAAATGGAATTCCTTGGTTCATTTTGGCGTTGCCGGCTGCAGCACGCGCTCTTCGGCGATGCAGAACTCTTTGCTGATTTCTCGATTAACGCGGTCCGCCGCCTTGATCTGGGCGAGGGCAAGGACATGGTGATCGAACTGCCTGCCGATCGGCTTATGGCCTTTGAGCGCCCGGGTAATGCAACATGAGCGCGCTCGACACCGCGCCCGAAACGATGCCGCCGGGCCCCGAAATCAAGCCGAAACTAAGCCGTGATGACATCATCATGCGGGGCGGTATGGTTGTCATCGCGCTCTACCTGGTGATCAGCCTGGCATTCCCGCTGTGGGCGATGCTGTCGAAGTCCTTTTCGACCTATAAATTCAACCTGTCGCAATATGAGTTTCAGGTCAGCGATGACGCAGGTGTATTTGACGGAACGATCCTGACCGGCACGCAATTGAATGATCAGACACAGGCCTACGGTCAGTCTGATCTCAGCGCCAGCTCGGACAGCCGCCTGGGTGTTACCAAGTTCTTTCCCGATTTCAGCTTCCGCAGTCCGGTGATGTACAAAATCCGGAACATGGTGGAAGGCGGACGTTTTCTGGTCGGCTCGACCCTGCACGACACGACCGACTGGACGGAACTGGATAGCAATACCTTCAGGCGCGTTCAGCTCAGGCCGGTGAAATCCACCGGGATGGAAAACTTCGTCAATTACTTTTCAACACCGGCATTGTTCAATTCGATCAAGAATTCGCTGGTCATAGCGTTGATTTCCACCGTCATCACCGTATCGCTGGCCTTTTGGTTCGCCTATGCGCTGAACCGCAGCTGCATGCGTTTTAAAGGGGCTTTTCGCCTGATTGCGATGATGCCGATCCTCGTGCCTTCGCTGTTGCCCGGGATTGCACTTGTCTACCTGTTCGGCAATCAGGGAATGCTCAAGGAGCTGCTGTTTGGCGCCTCGATCTATGGTCCGATTGGCATTGTCATCGGGTCGGTTTTCTTCACGTTCCCTCATGCCTTCATCATTATTTCAACCGCTCTGGCGATTTCAGATTCGCGTCTTTATGAAGCAGCAACATCACTGCGTTCAACGCCCTGGCGTACGTTCTGGACGGTTACGATCCCCGGAGCGCGTTATGGTCTGATTTCGGCGGCGTTCGTCGTGTTCAATCTCGTGATCACCGATTTTGGTTTGCCCAAGGTCATCGGTGGACAGTTCAACGTCCTTGCGGTGGACATCTACAAGCAGGTGATTGGCCAGCAGAACTTTGAGATGGGCGCCGTGGTATCTGTCGTCCTGGTGGTTCCGGCAATCTTTGCCTTTGCCATCGACCGGCTTGTCCAGTCCAAGCAGGTTGCTCAGTTGTCTGCGCGCTCAGTGCCCTACGCGCCTTCTCCTGATCCAAAAACAGACCGGTTTTTCCTGATCTACTCCTCGCTGGTGGCCCTGTTTATTGTCGGCTTGCTGGCTGTGTGCCAGTTCGCGGCATTGGTGAAATTCTGGCCTTATGACCTGAGCCTGAGCCTGAACAACTATCAGTTCGACAAGATGGATGGTGGCGGCTGGGCGTCCTACTTCAACTCAATCGAGCTTGGCCTTCTTACGGCGGTCATCGGCACGTCGGTCGTGTTCTTTGGCGCTTATCTTGTTGAGAAAACAAATGGTTTTCGGACGGGAAGGGCACTGTTCCAGATGTTTGCGATGCTTCCCATGGCCATTCCGGGCATGGTGTTGGGCCTGGCCTACATCTTTTTCTTCAACAATCCGGACAACCCTCTGAACTTCATTTATGGCACCATGGCGATCCTTGTGATCTGTACGGTGACGCACTTCTATACGGTGTCGCACCTGACCGCCGTGACCGCGCTGAAGCAGATGGATCGCGAGTTTGAAAGTGTCTCAGCCTCGCTGAAGCAGCCCACGTTGAAACTGTTCGGGCGGGTGACTGTGCCGGTTTGCCTGCCTGCGATCCTGGATATCTCCATCTATCTGTTTGTGAACGCAATGACGACGGTGTCCGCAGTGGTGTTCCTCTATTCACCCAAGACCTCGCTGGCCTCGATTGCGGTTCTGAATATGGACGATGCTGGCGATATTGCGCCTGCCGCAGCAATGGGAATGATGATTTTCTACACCAACGCGCTGGCGCGTATCATTCACCTGATTGCATCGAAGGGCATCTTGCGGAAAACCCAGGCCTGGCGCACCCGTTAACCGCTGCTCCGTTTCCTGTCTCCGTTTGCATCTCTGTTCCCCGCAGCCGGAGATAGGACTACGGTCTCTCCTGGGCGTTGTGCAGCACGACGCCAGGAGAGGCCTTTTTCCTGATTGTGGATAGGGCAGTTTTTTACCGGTAAACCCACGTTGGCGCGCGACGTGGAAGACCTCACGCCGAATAGAAAAAGAACTTGAGTCCCAACAGTGAAGGAACGGTCGTTTCAACGCGCAAAGTGTCATGCAACGCGCGGGGGGATTGCGATTCATCCGCGGTGTAGATCTTTCAGCCGTGACGGAATTCGATCCCGTCCCGCACACGTGTCGTGAGCAGAGGCTGGATCGCTTTGACGAATCCTAACTGCGTATTCAGCTGATCCATCTGCCACAAAAGCATGTTTTGAAAATTGCTTTGCCCCAAAATTTGCTCTCGCCCGAGAGAAAGTCCCTGCAGCGATTGTAACCCTGTCATTTCGTCAAAAATTGTGCTTTCCTGAGAGGAAGTTGGTATTTTTGATGACTTTGATGAAGCCATTTTGACCTGACCTATGAAAAAGGGTCTTTCAATTTTTTGGGGGATACGTTTTTTGAGGGAAAACTATGTCTTTACCTATGAAATACGAAGAACTGTCAGAAAGACTGCTTGAGATTAGGTCTTGGGCAGGCGAAATCTCAGAAGGGAACAGGTGTGCGCTCGTTCTGGGAGCGACATTGCGCATTAGACCTCGCGAGCAAGATTTGACATTCCGAGGTTTGACCGCGGCCAAACCGAACGTGAGAACTATGCCGTTTCTGGAAAGATTTTTCGTGAAAGCGCAAGACCTTGCGAACGCAATATCCGGCACCCACGGTCCTCCGGATCTAAGGTTTTCGGGCGCCAGCCTGCTTGCATTCATCAAGAAAAACCCCGGGACCACGCCCATTGACGGGAAAAGGGGTGTTTTGTTCAGTCAGGACAGTTTCAAGACAAAGAAACAACAGGCCCTGTCGAAACTTGGTTTTGAAGTTGACCAGACAGGCGATCACATAGATCTCTGGGATGGAAACTGCAGCGAGATTTTCAAGAACGACGGCCGGAACGCGTTCGTATCGAGCCTGATGATAGATGCCGAAATGAACCTGTTTTGGAGAGCAAGTTAAAGAGTCAATCAATCGGGTTGGCCAAGCAATTTCGATCACGAACTCCTGGAAAATAGAGCTGCTCGCTACGGTAAGACTTTATTTGCGGCAGCCGCGGGAATTTTCGATCATCTGTTTGGTACGGCACACGGCGAAGTAGTTTGAGGTGTTCTGACGCGAGCACCCTTGAGCGGTAGAATTCCATCTCAGATTTGAAAGTTGATGACATGATCCTTTCTATTTTCAAACGGGATGACCCGGAAGAAAAGAAGCCGGACGCGGCTTTGCAAAAAACCTTGTTGGTCACGATGCTGGAGGTGCCTGAATCGGAACACGAGGAAATTATTGAAACCGTCTCGAAAAGGTTCTCATTCGGGTTTCGCATCATCTATTTGGTTTCGACAGACAATTTCGGACCTTTGTTGGCACAGAATGCAGCCTGGGAATATTTCCCGCCCCTGGAGGAGCAACGGCAATATCGCGAGGTGATGGATTGGGCCGACTACTTGGCAGAAAAGTGGAACCTGCTCCTTATCAAATGGAAACCGGCGAAGACAATTGCCTATGGCACCAACGTTGATCGGTTTCTCCATCATTCCCGCGAGATAAGGAAGTTCGCACCGGATGAAGCAGAGATTTGACATTCTTTTTGTTGCGGACCCTAGATTTGAAGGCGGCAGTTCGACAGCTTTGGCGCTGGAAATGAGGGTTGCCGCAAATGCCGGTTACAAAACAGGTCTGTTGATGGTGCGCGGCCCGATTATTGGCCACCCATTTCCTGTACATCCCGAAATCCGCAAGGCGCTGGAGAGTGGCCTGGTCGAACGGACTGACCCGGATTTAGACGTCCAGGCTGACGTCGTACTGGTGCACCATCCGTCAATCCTCAATTATATGATGCGACCGAGACCACGGGTACGAACCAGCCGGGTCATCGTCGTTTTACATCATCCTATCAAGGACGCGACGGGTGCCCAGCAATATGAGCTGGAAGCCGTTCAACAACATGCTCTTATGGCGTTTGGTGCCGAGAATGTTGATTTCGCTCCCGTTTCACAGGTTGTCAGGCATGGGCTGCCCATCAATCTACCGAAGGGTTCGAAGGTACTGGAAGAAAACTGGGACAACCTGATTGAATTGCACAGATGGCCCAGGCGGACGATGCGCAATCGGAATGACGCTGTTGTTATCGGGCGACATTCGCGTCCCGATCCGAAAAAATGGCCTGACACGATCGAAGAGGCCCTTGATGCCTGGCCGCAGCGCCATGACTGGCGAATACGGATCTTGGGAGGTGGGCCGTATCTGTCGGAAAAATACGGGATGTTGCCACCGCATTGGGAGTTGATTGAGTTTAATCGCGAACCGGTGTCGGAGTTCCTGGCGTCCCTGGATGTCTGGGTCTATTTCCATTCCTCGGAATGGATCGAAGCCTTTGGGCGAACAACGCTTGAAGCCATGGCGACGGGTGTTCCCGTTATCCTGCCGGAACATTTCCGTCATTTGTTTGCGGACGCAGCGATCTATGTCGAGCCAGAAGGAGTGGAAGAAGCGGTCCTGGAACTTACTGGTAGTGACGAAAAATGGCAGGCCGCGTCGGACCGGGCGAGACAGTTCGCCGAATGGCATGGTGAACAGCAATTTGTCCAACGCTTGCGGCGGATATTTGAAGATGGCTATTCCGCGGAAAAGTTACCCGAATGGGGACACGGATCTGGTGGGACGGTTTTCTTGCCAAGCCTGCCGGGCGCAAACGTGCTCTTTGTGTCCTCAAATGGCATCGGCATGGGTCACCTGGTACAACAGCTTGCTATTGCCGACCGGCTTCCGCCTGGCCTGCGGCCTGTTTTCGTGACGTTTTCCTATGGCATGAAGATTACAGTTCAGGCGGGCTATGCGACCGAATTCCTGCCGCATCACCGCAATAGCGGCATGGAACCGGAAGAATGGAATGACCACCTGGCCGAAATTCTGCTTGAACTCCTGCTGCGGCTGCGGCCCCGGGTCATCCTCTATGATGCGACAGCCGCCTTTGATGGCGCAATTCGTGCGTTACAGACCTATGGTTCGGCTTTCAGCATCTGGGTTCGGCGCGCAATGTGGCAAGAGTCTCATCGTGCTTTCTTGCCGGCACTTGACGCCTTCGACGCTGTTATAGAACCAGGAGATCTTGCTTCGGAACTCGATATTGGCCCCACGGTTTCGCAGCTCGATCGTGTTTTGGAAGTTCCTCCGGTGCTTCACATCGATCCGGATTCCAGATTGCCGAGGGAAATGGCAAGAGAGATGCTCGGTGTCCCGGAAGATACCATCGTCGTGGCCATGCAAATGGGGGGGGGCAACAACTTTGTACTCGACGCTCTGAAAAGCAAAATTCTCGGGGAGCTGCTCGAGCATCCAGATGTGCTTGTTCTTGATCTCAAGTCTTCCATTCGCACCGGTTTACAAGCCGACAAGGAGACCCCAGACCGTCTGGTTCCCGTCGAGCTCTTCCCGGCTTTTAGGTACTCCAACGCATTTGACGCAGCCGTATCAGCGGCCGGCTACAATGCCTTTCACGAAAACATATTGGGGGGCGTACCGACGCTGTTCGTGCCAAACGAAGGCGAGAATATGGATTTGCAAGCCAATCGAGCGATCTGGGCGGAGTTGTCCGGGTGCGGGCTGATGTGCAGGCGCGACTTTGATCAGCCGCGTTTGGGGGCTTTGCTCACCCAATTGCTTGATCGCGACACAAGAGACGCCATGCGCCAGGCTTGTGCGATCTTTGCCAGGGAGCAGTCAAATGGTGCCGAAGAAATAGCCGCCTATGTCGAGGATCATGCTAGAATGCACTTTGCCGACCGAAATCCGGTGGTGAGTCCGTGATCGATGGACGTATCCTTTTTCTGTCTTCAAACGGTGTTGGGCTCGGACATCTGAGTCGGCAGTTGGCCATTGCCACGCGGCTGGATGCAGGCATTGTGCCGGTTATCCATACCCAGGCCTACGGAGTTTCCTTGGTCCGGCAATTTGGAATTCCAGGTCTTTGGCATCAACACCACTCTCGTCACGGCATGGACGTCGACGCCTGGAACAAGGCCTTGGGGTTTGAACTGATTGCGCTGGAAAAGAGGCTCGAACCTTCTGCGATTGTTATTGACTCAACTGTCGTTTTTTCCTGCTACTGCGATGCCTTGCAGAAATCCGCGGCCAGGAAGGTCTGGATACGCAGGGGATTTTGGCCGGAAAGGCATCAAAGGTTCCTGCAGAGCGCGCATCTGTTCGACACGATCATCGAGCCAGGCGATCTGGCTGAGGTCCTTGACGAAGGGCCGACGGCAGGTCAGCGGGACCAGGTCACGGTGGTCCCTCCGGTGCTGTTGGTCAATCCCTATCAGCGTCAGCCCGCTGCGATCGCGAAACGCATACTCGGAATTCCGGAAGACAAACTTGTAGTTGCTCTGCAATTGGGAAATTCCTTCGGCGACAGGACAGAGGGGATTCGGCAGAAACTGATTAACGCGCTGGCTGAATTCCCGGTTCAGATCGTCGATCTTCGTTCGCCCCTGGAAGGCGAGCGGGTCTCCGGCGTCGGAAGCGGATCGGTGAAACAGGTCAGCGTGTATCCGTCCTTTACAATGTCGAGAGCCTTCGACGCCTGTGTGACAGTGCCGGGATACAACAGTTTTCACGAATGTATTCTTGGTGGAATTCCGGCCTTGTTCCTGCCCAACACGTCCCCAGACATGGACAGGCAGGATTTGAGGGCGCGCTGGAGTGTTGAAAGGGGCCTTGCCCTTTTGGCCGATCCTGACTTGCCAGTCGAGGTGGTGCGTGAGCAAATATCGAAGCTATTGTCTCCCGATTTCGCCAGGCAAGTTGAGGAGCGCTCCGCCAATCTTACCTGGAGCAATGGTGCCCTGGATATTGCTTCACTGTTAAGTGGGATCTCGAGGGACGCGTATACTCTTGCCGATAATACTGGTTGATTGCGGATGACCTAATTGGGATTAGAAGCCCCGCTTCATGCCAGTGTGGCAAACCTTCGGTCACTTTCATAAAAGCTATGAAGTGATAACAGAATCTCCGGGTGAAACAGGTCTTCGGGTCTCGGAAACGCCCTTGTCTCCAGAAACTGCGTCTGCAAATCACCGATTCGGGTTTTCCATGCACCTTCAAGGCTGTAGCGTTTTTCTTCCAATGCATTGGTTTTGGCCAGGAAGAATTTGTTGGCCAATGCAGGACCAAAATTCCTTTCAACCCAGAAATAGAGTTCAGTCGCCGGCAGGGTCTCGGCATAGTCAACGTCGAACATGTGCATGGACTGTGGCAGGAAATGAGGATCTATTTCCGAACAAGGTTCCACGAGATAGTCGGCAACGAATGTCTCGAGCGTCAATGCCGCGATGTTTCCGGTCCTTCGGCTCACATCGCTCAGGAGCTGTTCTGCACCTCTCTGAGCAATAAGCTTGTCGCAAAATGCCGAATAAAAGCGCTCCAGCGGGTCACGGTAGACCAGAACCAGGCGATCGTCCGCCCGAAGTTCCTTGACCTCGTTCAGGTGTGGCAAGTGGCGGGGCTTCTTGGGAAGGAGATGGAGTTTAACCGGCTGGTCGGTGCGCTGCAGAAGTTCTCCAATGAAACGGAGCAAGGCAGACGAACCGTTTTTGCGGATATGGCACCATACAAACCGTTCTCCATGCCAGGAAAAGACAATGTGGGGGCGCCAATATCGCGAAGGCTCAGCCAAACTGCCGGTCGTCCCAGTCTTCGATTTTCCGCCGCAGCTCCTGTTGCTGGGCGTCGTCAAGAGTGGATTTGATCTTCAATAGCTCCGACAATGCCTGTTCATCGCCTTCCCGTGAAGCGAGCGTGTACCAGAAAGCAGCCGTCAGCGCGTCTTTCTCGACGCCCTCTCCATTGGCATACATGATGGCAAGGCTCATGAATGCCGATCGTGTTCCAAGCAAAGCCGACCTTTCGAACAGGCCGACGGCGCGCGCGTGATTGACCTCGATACCCTTGCCGTATCTGTAGGAATTGGCAAGATTCACCATCGCGTTCCGATCACCAAGATTGGTGGCTCTTTGAAAAAGGAATGCTGCGGTGAGGGGATCCGGATCGCCTCCATGGCCGAGCTGATTCATGAGCCCGAGACGGTTGATAGACGCGGCCCAGTTCTGGTCGGTTGCTCGCCCGAACCATTTGCGTGCCGCTGAAAAATCCACCTCGACACCGCGCCCCTTCAAGTAGGCGACGCCAAGGTTATGCTGATCTTCCGGATGCCCGCGTTCGGCAGCATAGCGAAAAAACTCGAAAGCCTTTGCGTAGTCCTGAGGCACACCCAGACCTTTGGCATAAAGGTTTCCCTGGTTGTGCCAGGCCGCAAGATACCCTTCTGTCATGGCCAGTTCGTTCATTCGGAAGGCATCTTGGCCGCGGCCAGCACGGTCATAGGCTCGTGCCAGCAAGGCCTTGAATCTGGGATTTTGAGGGAACCTCGTGACGGCAACTTCGCAGGCCGGAATTGCGCGTTGCGGGTCAAGGCTCCTGTAATTGACACTCGGTCCAACTCTGTCTGGGTCAGCTGGGTGCGCAGCTGCCAGGTCGCACTCTGTTGCTTTTTCGATTTCCGCCTGACCTTCATTTGGCAGGAGAACCAGTGATTCCAGGAGCGATGAATTCTCCCACGGCACCTGGTATCCGGAAGTGTTTCTAACTACCGTTGACCGTGTTTGCTTGAAGACGCGCTCTATCGACATTCCCTTGTTGCGGATAGAAGTCGCCAGCGCATGAGTATACGGGCTGTTCAATCCTTCACCGTCGAAGGCAACTTCGCCTGGGGCAGTTGAAAAAGCGATCAGGGTTCCGGGACGGTTTCCTGAAATGCGCGCCAGGCCCTTTCCGAGAGTGGCCTCCGAATCTCGCGTTAGACCATCAATGGCGCGTGACAAGTTGGCACTTTCAATTTCTTCCAACGGATTATTGCGGCACGCGTCTAGCACCATTACGAGCGATCTGGCATTGGTATCATGTAGCTTTTTCAGCAGCGCCTGGGCAGAGACCCCGGCCCCTTGTAGATCTGAAAGGCTTTCAATCTTGGCGTCTGCTGCTATCAGATAGTTTTCACCTGCATATTGAATCCCGTGACCGGCAAAATAGACAAGCACCGTAGAATTTTCGGGGACTAAAGCGACAAAACGCTCAACTTCAGAATGAAACTCAGAGACTGTTGTGTCTAACGCCAGGCTGACTTCAAACCCGACATCGTCAAGAGTTCTTGCGATCAGTCGCGCATCTTCTACGGGGTTTTTCAAAGGCGTTACGTTGTCATAGCCTGCAACTCCGATAACCAGGGCGAACCGTTCAGCGTATGCCTGCACAGGGGCGATGACAACAAGCAGAAAAAACAGCACCAATGAGGGAGCAGTCCAAAAAAGTCTCCGAACAAGATTGTCAATAGTCACTGCTCGTGCACCCCACGCGAACCCAGTCCCTGCGGTCCACATTACATTTCGGGTCTCTTTCCTTGGCTCTGGCATTTTGAACCTCGGGAGTTTGATTGGTTGTCTGACACCCTACAAGAAAAACTGCTGATGAAAGTGCGGCTATTGTCAAATAAAAACGGCTCGAAATATGTTTAATCATTCCATCCCCCCAAGATGAAAAATAAGCTTCGAGTCTCCAGCAAAAGATAAATTTGTCAAGATGACGTAGAGTTTTAAATGGGTTTGAATTGCGTTTGGATGCCTTTTTCAAGCTGTTTCAAAGGGAGAGGGAACTGAATGCGAGAAATTGGATCGAGCGAACATCTTTCGCTAAGGGCCTTGTCACTAAAGTCTCTGACCAACACCTGATCGTCGTCCGGGATTGGAAAAGTCGCTTTGAAACACTGACCCTCCAAGCCCCTCCAGATGTTGTTGCCGAGAGGCTCCCCGCGAAAGTGACAGGTCCAGAGCGCTTGGCCTTTTTCGTCTGCCGATTTGAGGAGCTTGTCAAAGATGGTCAGCGAACCGTCGGTCCCCGTCAAAAAACGCCGTTCCAGGATTCTGGCTGTATCGAACATAATCGAAACAATGAGCGCATTCCCGTCAAGTTCTGCACGTGTCCATGTTCTTGAATCTTGCGGCGTATCAGGAAAGGAAACGCAGTTATGGGCGGTTTCCAACGCGCCGGAAATCTTGAACCTGGAAGCCGGGTCGAAATAGCCAGGTAGATCGTAACGGAGTCGACCGGGGTCACAGACGAGGCGGTCCCCGTTTGCCTCCCAGACAAAGCTTCCCACGTCTGCGTGTGAATGCAGATGTCGAACCACACCAAACTTGACGGCAAGAAAGCTTCGGGAAGAGCGCAGGCATGCAACTGTTCGACCCATGAACCGGTTGGAGATGTGCTCAGCCTCTGAACCCCACAGTAGGTGGAGGGGAGATGTGCCAGCCGGAGTTGCCCCCGTTGGTCCGATGGCAGGCAGCGCGCAATCCGGCAAGTCGTCCCCGAAATCTGCAATCATGCCTGACGAGCCAGTCATTGCAGTTCTGAAGGCGTTGCTGTGGAAAAAAGGCTGAAAATGTCCGGACCCAGTCACTTGCTGGGCAAACCATGCAAACTGCGCGGAATGGTCGAGATAAACGACACCTTCCTCCCATTCCCCTCCCGGACCCAGTGCATTCAAACCGACCTTTGAAGACAACTTCGCTCTTGTCAGCAAGTCGCTGCATTCATCCGGGTAGGTTCCGGACAGCGCCTCTGCGACCACCATCAAGGAGGCATTGCAGACAACGTTCCAGTTTCCGGGCTTCTTGGTCCAGGCAGATCCGCCCGTCAAAGACCAAAGACCGCGTTTGACTGCTCTTTCATGGAGCGTTTCTTCGAGTTCCCGGATTTGGTTTCGGGTCGAAACAGGCTTGGCCCAGCAACGGATGCAGGCGACGGCAAATGCCATTTCAGCCGTGTCCAGAAAGTGTTCCGGGTTCCAGTCTTTGAGACTTGCGGCTTTCAGTCCGTCTGACAGCATTGATCGCAAGAAAGAAAGATCGCCTGTCAACGCATGCGCGATCACAAAGCTCTGGCTGCGAAAGGCAAGGTTTCGTGCCGTCGGCAACAGGACTTTACGCCCTTCTTCCCACTTTATGGGCAGTTCGGTTTCTCTAAGTTCATGCGCGCGAGAAACAATTGCTTCTGCAAGCTCTCTCCATTCAACACCCCGCGAAATCCTGCGGCGAAGTTCCTGCTGCCAGTGTTTTCCCAGTAGAAACAACGAATTCGCTCACACGGTTTTTGTAAGGAGTTGAGACCTAAAAGAAGACAGCACTCAGAAATTCACAATGGTTGAGTAACCTGAAGATTGGCACAGTAGACTGCGTATTCAATTAGTCGCGGACGATGTTGATCGTGTCTTCCGTTGGATGTCATGGCTATTATCTTGATTTGGAGCCAACTGTCGACGGTTTGCAGAAATTTGTTTTCTGTTCTAGCTATATTCTCTCTTTGTTTGCGTTTGAAGCTGCCCGCTGTGCAGCAGTGGAAAAATCAAAACAGATCAAAAAACGCCTTGAACTCAGAGGGTTTTATTCGTAAACGGGTTTTCCCGGAGAGGTGGCCGAGTGGTCGAAGGCGCTCCCCTGCTAAGGGAGTAGGCCCGGAAGGGTCTCGAGGGTTCGAATCCCTTCCTCTCCGCCATCTCCCTCTATTTTTCAGTTTTGTTGAGTAGCGCTGAATAACGCTTTTTCGCAGATTTCTGCGCCTAATTAAGTCTTCAGCTTTCAATTCAGTCTGTTTCGGTTATACTCGACTTCGTTCACTGTGTGGTACGAATTGTGGTATTGGATCGATTGTTCCATGATATCCGGTAAGCTCACAAAACGAACTGTCCAGACTTTGGGGCCTGGTCGTCATGGAGACGGCAATGGCCTGTATCTGGTGGTCGACCCTTCCGGGTCTCGCAGATGGATTGTGCGTGTCACCGTCAAAGGACAGAAGAACCGACTGGGCAAGCCATTGCGCACCGACTTCGGGCTGGGTGGCGCAGATCTTGTCTCCCTCCAGGATGCACGTAGTCAGGCTTTGGAATACCGGCGGCTTGCCAGGCAAGGGCTTCACCCCCGGTTTAATGCCCGCAAGGAAATTCGAACCTTTGAGGAACTGGCGCGGCAGGTACACATCGATCGCAAGCCAACCTGGAAGAATGAAAAGCACGGGCAGCAGTGGATCAACACGCTGCGCGACTATGCCTTTCCCAGCATCGGGCGTCTTACTGTTGATGGCATCGGGCAGCCAGAGGTGTTGGCTTGTCTTTCAGCCATTTGGACGCAGAAGCCAGAAACCGCCCGCAGATTAATGCAGCGCATTCGCGTTGTGCTGGATGTTGCCAAGTCGAAAGGTTTCAAGACTGGTGAAAACCCGATCAGCGAGATTAAGAACGCCGGCGTTCTACCCAAGGTGAAACCTCGCGTGCAGCATCACGCGGCAATGAGCTGGAAAGACGTTCCGGAGTTCTATTCAGATCTCAGCAAACGCACCGCCATGGCCGCCAAGGCTCTGCGGTTCACCTGCCTGACGGGTGCCCGTACAGGAGAAGTACTTGGAATGCGTTGGCAGGAAATCGACTTTGAAGAAAAGGTCTGGACTTGCCCGAGTGAACGCATGAAGGGCGGAGTTGAACATCGTGTTCCTCTGACCGACGAGATGTTGTCGATCATTGAACCCCTGAAGGCTCTTAAATCCGAATACGTCTTTGAAGGTCAGAAACGTCACAAACCGCTCAGCAACATGTCCCTGCTTATGCTTCTAAGGCGCATGAACGTAGAAGGTGTCACGGTTCACGGTTTTCGATCCACATTCCGGGACTGGTCCAGCGAATATGCGCATGCGCCTCGCGAAGTTGCGGAAATGAGTCTTTCACACCGAATTGGTTCCGCGGTTGAACACGCTTACGCTCGATCTGACCTTCTTCAGAAGCGTCGGAAGTTGCTGAACGAGTGGTCTGAGTATGTGAGCACCGGTGGAAAACCTTCAAGATAATCCAATCGAATGCATCCAAATAATGCGTAAAGGCTGGCCAAGCCGAAGCCTTCCTGCATTAATTGTCCAATTCGAAGCAACTCAATAGAGCTTTTGTAATGCGAGAAGGTCCACACGAGGCAACCTTAATGCAAGACTTTGAGCAAGAAATCGTCCTTACAGAGAAAGATGAGAAGCTATTCGAGTACGTTGATGAGATGCTGGGGCCCTTTGGCAAGAATCTGCCGCGGACACATGGCATTATGCAACGCAAGCTGAAAACACCTTTCGATACGAGTAGACCAAACCAACACGACACAAAATCCGATTTTCAGGCTGAATACGAAGCAATTACAACTTGCCTCGAAGGATTGAAGATAGTTTTTGGGGCCGCTCTGCCAGACAATTTCAAAAATAAAGACAAAGCAAAAGATAAAGAACATGTTTGGCGTAACATGAAGCGCTATGTTGACGAAAAGTTCAGGGTAAATGAAAAGCTTCACGAGCGAAGCGAAGCTCTTGATCTCATATTGAACAATATTGCTGATATCGGAGGGTTTTCGACCAGTCTAATGACGACTTTTGCCTTACAAACAGCGCTTGAAGCTCGAAAGAAGGAATTGGACCATCAAGAGAAGCGTTTTTGGAACCTAGGTCATCGCGCTCCTGACTATTATGCACGCGCTATCGCGTTGCGGTTGGCCAAATTGTATGCGAACGAGACTGGAAAGAAGCCAACCTACGGCACTTCTGGGGAAACCGGAGAGCCATCAACAACCTATACGAAGACTCTACCGAAGGTGTTTGAGCTCCTTGAAATCAAGGGCGGTGGCAGCACGTATGCCCAATGGGCCATTGGCAAAATAAGTGACGATGACTTGAACGATAGTGGTGCCTATAGAGAGTACGACGTCCAACGCAACACGTTTGTGTACCCAGGGCATTATCTTGAATTCCGAATACTGACTGATCAATATTGAGAAAGAAGGGGGCAGCAAATAACCCCTTCGATTAACGGTACAAAGTCCATTTTTTCAAACTCTTCTGAGGATGTTTGAACTGGTCCATGTCAAACGACAAGGGCCGTATCAGTGGCAGAGCTTTTCGACAAAAACAGAAATTACGTTCTCGGCGACCCTGAACTTGAGATCATCGGCAGCCGCGAAAAGCTCGCGCAATGGCGCCACCGGAATCTGGGGCCTGCACATTACCGCCTCGGCCGCAAAATTATTTATAACGGTGCAGATATCAACGCCTGGGCACAGTCTTGTCGCGTTGAACCCGGCAAGTCCGGCGGCAAGTAATGGTGCCCGGCCTTCATATAAGCGGCACGGTGGCCAACCGGGGCAGTCTGACCGATGTAACCATCAAGCTGATTGGCTTTTTGAACGCTTGCGATAGCGACCGTACGCGTAACCTCGCAACAAAACGCCTTATCGTCTCCGGTCTGAAATTTCGGCTTAACGTGTTGGTCGCAAACCTGACCAACCACGACGCTCAGCGGCAGACGCCTGAGGCAGCGCCATTTACGTCCATCGAGCTCTCGGTCGGTTGGGCAGATTTGAACCGTCAAGAAGCGCGTGTCGACCATCTGCAGACCATTGGCTCCACTCACTATGTAAAACTCGTTCAATCCTTCATCCTAGCTACACAGCAGGTCGTTCGCTCCGCTGCCTTGAATGAGACCATTGTCACCAGCCTTGTGATCGCCGCACCGCTCACCAGCACCCTTGAACGGGAGGTGTCAACGTGAGCTTCAAGTGCAGCGACATGGTTTGGGAACGGGACTTCGGCACGCCGCACCGCAAGATAGTAGCCGCCCGCCTTGCTGACCGCGCCGACGACAACGGATGCGGCATCTGGCCGTCGATTGAGCGTACAGCCGCTGAATGTAATCTTTCCAGACGCACCGTACAGCGAGTGCTTAAGGACTTTGTCAAAGAAGGCCTGCTGGTTATCGTTGCTAAAGGTGGAAAAGGCCCTGGAAGCCCACGTCACTACGACTTTGATTTGACCGTTCTGGCAAAACTGCCTTTGGTCAAATGGGGCAAGAAAGCCCGTGAAACACTTGATAAAAATAACGAGAAAAACAAGCCGCTCAAGGGTGACACCAAGTCACCCATAGATCCGGCTAAGGGTGTCTCCGTGTCCAACAAGGGTGTCTGCGTGTCATCAAATGGGTGTCTCCCAGTCGCCCAAACCATAAATGAACCATCAGAAGAATCATCAAAAGGCGGGGTGGTCGCGCGCGCGAGGGAAATTGCTTGTGAAACAGGTGTTTTACGGGACCAAAATCCATCTTCCATTTCCCTCTCTCAAAGCGAACTCGAGACACGTGAAAACCGCATCCGTGAGGCGATGAAGATCAGCTCGGACGATCACCTCTGGAAAGCTGATTTCTGTCTTTTGATCCAGTGGGAAACTGCTGGATATGACTTTGAACTGGATGTCTTGCCGACGATTGCCAGTGTGAACCGGAATAAGACCGAACGTCCAAATTCACTTGGCTACTTCTCGAAGCCGATCGCTCGTCACCATCAGTTGCGGCTTGCACCACCCGAAGACAAGGCCAACTCGCCGTTGCCTCGGCCAGCCCGCTACATCGACGATGATTTTACCCGGATCAACACAATGTTGGACAATATCCCAGAAGAGGAAGAATGATGACCGCATCGCATGTGAAAGGCCTTTTCATTAAACCGCTTATGGCAGTTTTTTATTGGCCTCCTGGCTCCGACGAGGACGGCTATTACAAGACCCTGACCGAGATGCTTGCCGACTTCGATCCGGATGACCTGGCCGAGGCTGCCAAACAAATCAAGTTCGACGCGGACTGCCGGAACTGGCCGCTGCCTAAGACCTGCTTTCGGGCGTGCGAAGTCGCCAAGGCGAAGCGACTGGCAAAAGAGCGCCCGAAGACAAACACATCTGTTTCGGGTGATGAAACTACAATGCCTCGAGACGCAGCCATGCGCATACTTGCAGCTCAAGCTGATGAGATGGCACATGAGGCCAGCGACAACGACTGGATTGTCCATCTGGTCGAGTTTGTTCAGAAGCACAAACGCATCCCGACAGAGTGCAAGATCGTTGATTTTAAGGCAGAAAGGGACCGGATCGACGTTAATATCGCGGCGTGTCAAGCCAATGGCGGCCATGCCAACGACATCCTAAACACTTGGATCAATGGCACCTTGGAACATCGCGCCTTGATGGCTGAACAAATGAAAGAACTACTGGCAACCGTCTGATGTAAACAAAGGAACACGCGACCTCCATGGTTTACGGGTCCTTTCCAGCCGTTGACCGAAAGCGGGGTGGGCGGCAGCGCAGTCGCCATAAATATTTGCGGTGCAAGCTAACCTGCGATTTTTTTTGTTGTTTTTCAAACTTTAGGGTCAGCCGACAGAGCAGACTGCGGAAGGAACCGGCGAGTGTGAAGACGACGAGCAAGGAGGCGGGAGGCAGCCATTTTCCGAACCCGTACGGTTGCAAATTTCTTGCTATTGCGAACGACAATTTCCACCGAACAGTTGTTTGGATAGGAGTAGCGAAATCATTATCCGAGTGTTGGGGGTGCAAGGTCCTCCTCCGCTACCAAGTTTTTTAATAATATCAATAACCTATAAGATACTACCAACGTCCGGATTGCCCCTCAATTTGGCAGATCAAGTTTTTGTACCGAATCTGTACCGACTATCTGAATCCTTACGAAGGCGATTTGATGAATACATGCGCCACCGTGGCAAGGCATCAGGCAGGGTTGACGTTGCAGCCGCCGCCCATCCCCGCAGGCGGGGATGGCGACAGCCTTCTCCGCAGGGCGCAGCCCGTCTCGAGGCGGCGGACGCAATGTCACGGAGCGGCGGGGCCCCAGAACCATTTTTCTCGATAGCTGAGCCTGGTCCGGATCGAGACCCGTGGCTCGAGACGAACCTTGGCGGTGCTTACATGAAAAATTGTTTTGAGGAAAGCGACGGGCACCCGGCCAGATTTTTGAACTCTCAACCAGCAGCGAATATCACCAAACCTTGGGATGTCGCGTCACGGCAAATTACTGCTTCGGGCGGGAAACTGTCGTTCGCCGCGTTCTGTACTAACGGCAGAAATGCGGACGAAGCGCGCCCCCAGTACAGCAAGCGCAACAGGAGCTTGTTCGCCAAAGCAGCATTTTTTGTGTGCAGCACTTAGCCAATTGAGCTCGAAGAGCCCTTTGGGCCGCGCAAGGCGGCGAAGGCTCACCCGATCAATAGTCCGCTGGCCCACAACCCGGCGCCGAAAGCCGTATGAGCAACCAAACCGAGGCCGCGGGATATCCAGGGTGATGGCGTTTTGTTCCCCGCCCATCCGAGTCCCATGCCGGGTTGCAGGATGAACCAACCGGCGGCAATCGTCGCTATTGCAAATATCCAGGCCGTAAAAAAATCAGGCGACTGAATCCAGTTTGTGCCGACCAGCAACAAGAAAATAACGCCGTACAACACGCCCACGCAGTAGTGGAACAGCCAACCCAACATCAGTTCGCCCGAAACTTCAGCGGACTGTCCGATATCTTTGTGAAAGACCGTCCCCTTCAACAGATGCGCAAACCAGCGTCCCGGCATGGCCCAATTTGGCAGGGGCAAGTTCCAAATTCGATTTTGGATGATGGCCCAAACATCCATTGCCAAGGTTGCGCCTAGACCGATGAAAAATCCGTACAATAGAGTTTCGGCCAAGGTCGCATCCTTACCTGAAGAAATTGTCTAGATTTACTGCATGATCATTCCACCGTCGATCATGATCAGCTGTCCGGTCATATAATCGCTTTCGTCCGAACAAAGGAACGCGGCCGTACCTTTCACATCGTTAGGGTAGGAATATCGTTTCATCGTAATCATTGTGGCGGCAAGATGATCCATCGACTGCCCCTCTTCTTCGAACATGCCGATTTTGACCAGATCCTTGTCCAACTGTTCCCAAAGTTCGGTTCGCACCACGCCTGGACCATAGCCGTTGACGGTGATGTTGTGTTCCCAAAGCGCTTTTGCGCCGCCGATAATCATCGCGAGGACCGCGTATTTCGAGCAGCTGTATGGAATGACGTCCAGAAATGCGGTGCGTGATACGATCGAGCCGACGGGAATAATCTTGTAGGGATGATCATCCATCGGACCTTGCGCGATCATCGCGCGTGCGGTTTCTTGCATTCCCAACAGAACGCCTTTGGCGTTGATATCCATAATGGAATCCCAGTTGTCTTCATCGATGTCCATGAACATTCTGGGCTTATTGATACCTGCGTTTAGTAGGGCGACATTGATCGAACCAAATGCCTCAACCGTTGCAGCAACCGCATCGGCGTTGTCCTCCCGACTGACGACGTCAAGTTTTACAGCAACCGCTTTTCCGTTTCCTGCAGAATTGATGCGGTTGGCTACTTCATTCACGCCGTCCACGTTGACGTCACCGATGCAGACATTTGCGCCTTGAGCGGCAAAATACTCTGCATTGCTGGCACCCATTCCCTGTGCAGCGCCGGTAATCATAATGTTTTTGCCAGATAGGCGCTTGGGATCCATGGGTTCCTCCAGGTGTCAAAATTGGACAGTTGGAGGAACAGTGCAATTCGGTTGATGTCCGTGGTACGGTCAATTTGTCCAATCTGAATCTCGATTATCCAAATTGGACACATTCGCTGACTGAAAAGATTTTCCTGTCTGAAAATATGCCCCAGAGAATTACTAAAAAACTTACCAGGGAGGAAGAAATGTCACTACTTAGAAATTCATTGCGCGGCTTTTTTATAGGGGCGATGACGCTCGCCGTTGGCGTAACCGCATCGTTCGCGCAGGATAAAGGGTCCATTGTTTCGTTCAACGGACCAGCCGGTGAAGCCTACATTGGCAAATTCATCAAGGGTATCAAGGCAACTGCCGAACTGAAGGGCTTTGATATCAAAGTTTTTGAAAACCAATTCAATCAGGCCGAACAGGACCAGCAGGTTCAACAGGTTCTTGCTGCAGGCGTATTGCCGGATGTGTTCATCTGGTGGCCTTCTGATGCAGTGGCAGGTCTTGGATCGCTGCGCGCATTGGCCAAAACCGGCGTTCCGGTTCTCAAAATCAACCAGCTGCCAAACGAACAGGACAAGCAGTATATATTTGGATATGCGGGCCCCGACGATCGTCTGCGTGCACGGAATGCTGGATACATGATGCGGGAAGCTGCGGCTGCGAAGAAGGCCGCTGGTGGAGAAGGCTTTAACGTTCTGGTTCTGAGCTACCCACACAGCTACGGCGGTTATGGTTTGTCCATCAACGCGTTCAAAGAAGCGATTGCTGGGTCCGATCTGACAATCATCGGTGACGTTGATGAAGGATTTGGTCAGGCAAACGGCTACAAAGGTGCGGCCAAGATGATCGCTGCGCTTCAAGGTCAAAGCATCGACTTTGTCTATGGCATGGACGACGCGATCCTGACCGGTGGTATCAACGCGCTCGAAGAGGCCGGATTTGAGATGGGTACGCAAACCATCGCAGTCGGCACAGTGTGTAACGGCGATAAGCAGCTGATCGAAGAAGGTAAGCAGTTCGGAACAACACTGCAGTCTCCGCTGCATGAAGGCCAGCTGGCGATCAAACTGGTTGAAGAGTATCTGGAGACCGGAGAACTGGCCCAGTACATCAACTTCACGCCGAACCCAGCCGTTACCAAAGACACTATCGAAACTACAGCACTGCGCGGCTTTGATGGGAAGCTCTACGGTATCGAAGAGCTTTGCTCAGGCGCTTGGTAGGAAGACGGCATGCAGCTGATAGGGCTGCCTGATAACTGACAGTTTTGCCAGGCGGGTTTCCAAGTTCTCGCCTGGTTTCGAACGAAAAGCCTGTGACCCAAAGGTTCGTCCGGATGCAGCCTCTACTACAGCTCTCTGACATCAACCGATCATATGGTGCAATCAACGCGCTTGTTGGGGCCCAATTTGAACTGCGACGCGGTGAAGTAATGGGGCTGGTCGGGGAAAACGGCGCCGGAAAGTCAACGATGGTGAAAATCATCGGCGGTTTCGACAGCGGGTTTACCGGTGATTACCAGATGAACGGCGAAAAGCTGAAGTTCCACAATCCCACACACGCGGAAAAAGCTGGAATTGCGATAGCCCAACAGGAATTATCGCTCATCAAAACGATGAGTGTGGCGGAGAATATTTTTCTTGCCGGCGAGGGCGTTCCGATTTTTGCAACGCGACGAACGCTTGCCAACAAAGCCAAGCCATTCATGGAAGAGGTCGGGCTGGAGTATATCGATCCGCTTCGTGCGGTAAATCGGTTATCCGTTGGCGAACAGCATCTAGTCGAAGTTGCGCGCCTTTTGGCGCATGATCCCCAGGTTCTCATTCTGGATGAACCGACAGCCGCGTTGGGCGAAACCGATAGTATTCGCATTTTGGACATGGTCAATCGCCTGCGCGATCGCGGCAAATCTATCATCTATGTCAGCCACCGGATGGACGAGATCTTCAAGATTTGCGACCGGATAACCGTACTGCGCGATGGCGAAAGCCAGGACCCGCGTGAGGCCAAAGACCTGAATGTTGAAAGCCTGGTTGAGCTGATGCTTGGCCGTGAACTGGGAAACATGTTCCCGAAAAGAGTCGCCCAATCCCGCAGAGATCCGCTTATGCAGGTGCGCGATCTTTGGCCGGACGGTGTGCTGGAACCCGCAAATTTTGACATCTACCCCGGTGAAATTTTGGGGTTGGCCGGCCAGCTGGGCGCCGGCACCGCGGAAATCCTAGCCGCAATGGCCGGTGCTGCGAATACGCGAGGCGGCAAGTTGATTTTTGACGGGCGTGAATTCTTGCCCAAGCGCCCGAAGGAGGCGATCGCCGCCGGAATTGGGTATTGTTCAGAGGACCGTAAGCACGATGGCTTGTTTTTGGGCCGTCCGATCTTTGAAAATCTGACCGCGCCTGCGCTGAAGGCCGTTTCTACCGGCGGGGTCATTGCGCCGCTGCGGGAACAAACGCTCGCAGCAGAGACGGCTGTGAATTTCACTGTAGACCCAGACAGGTTACCGCAAGAGGCCGGGGTCCTAAGTGGCGGTAACCAGCAGAAAGTAGCCTTGGGTAAATGGTTATCTATCAAACCAAAAGTCATACTAGTGAACGAACCCACCCGCGGCGTGGACGTCGGCGCCCGCGCGGAAATCTACCTGAAATTGCGCGAACTCGCCGACCAAGGTGCATCTATCGTAGTTGCTTCAACAGACCTGTATGAGATCACAAATCTTCCAGATCGCATCATCAGTTTTTATCGCGGTATTCAGATCGGCGAGATTGAACTGGCGGACATCACGTCTGAACGGATCCTCCAACAGATAACCGATCCCTTCAACGAAACGGGTCGGCACGGGGAGATGGTTAAATGAGCGCAGACGCAAACGAAGAAAGCCCTGGGCTAATTGCGCGCATAGCGCGCGATAATTCCCCCTTGGTCATAGTGTTGGTCGCCGCCTTTGTCGTTATTTTTGTGATCGGCGCAGCCACGGCGCCTAACTTTCTGACCGTGTTCAACTTCAAAACCATAATTCGCGACGCAGCGTTAGTGGGCATTATGGCCATCGGCCTGACCTTTGTCACCTTGTCAGGCAACTTCTTCTTGCTTTCGATGAAGGAAACCGCAGCCCTGTCGATCATCGCCTTTGCTACGTGTATGTCGGCAGGTTACGGATTTGAGATTTCGTTTCTGGTCACAATGCTTATCGGTATCGGTGCCGGTGCGCTGCAAGGTGTTCTTATCGGGCTGGGCGGCAACCCGATTGTCGTAACACTCGGCGCTGCCGGCCTGTTTTTCGGAATTGGCAGTTGGTGGTCTGATAATTTGGTTGTGTCATTCCGCCGTCCACACGGCGCCGAATGGCTCGGCACAGGGTCATTCCTTGGCCTGCCCAACATCACGGTAGCATTTATTCTGATTGCAATTACCGCAGAGCTTGTTCTGCGACGTACAAATTTTGGCCGGCAGGTCTATCTTGTAGGAGCCAACCGTGCAGCTGGCAAAGCCACCGGGCACGAAAACCTTGGATTGGCAATCAAGGTTTGCATCATAGCTTCGGTTTGTTCGGCCTTTGTCGCGATCGCTTTTTCGGCTCAAGTTTCAAGCGCGCACGTCAATTATTTCGCGGCTTCATTCGGGTCATCCGGTGACATGACCATCATGGTTATCGCGACCGTGATGGTCGGCGGTAATTCGATTATGGGTGGTTATGGATCGACGTTACGGTCGTCGCTTGGCGCGGTTTTCATTTCCACTGTCGATAACATGATGGTTCTGCATGGGTTCAACTCTGGCCCGCGTGTGCTGGCCGTTGGCCTGATGATCGTATTTTCCATCATAGTTTTCGCATTACTCCGCCGCGGCACCCGGGCCGTAGAATAGGAGCGAGAAATGATTGATCGCATCAAAAACTGGGTCGCGGACAACCCCGATCTCTCCTTTGCCATCCTACTGGCCGTGTGCGTCTATGCCTACTTCGGGCTTACAAACGATCTGTTTGCCACCCACAGAACAACCTTCGCTGTTATGGAGCGATTTGCGGTCCTAGGGCTGGTTGGGCTAGCTCTTACTCTTTGTATCATCGCGGGTGAGATCGATCTGTCGATCGGATCAAACGCGGCATTGGCAGCCGTTATCACGGTGCGCTTCACGGACAGTCTTGGGGCGGTGAACGCGCTTTTGATAGCACTCGCCATATCGACGACCATCGGCATGATCCAAGGCTACTTCATTGCCTATCTTAGAATACGGGCAATTGTGCTTACTGTCGGAACGCTGATGTTGTTACGCGGAGTCGCCTTGTTTGCGGCTGAAGAGAAAACTGTGATGCTGACCGATTTCAGGGTGCCCGATTTTATTTCTACAAAGATGCTTTGGTATTTTTCACCCGCCAGCCTTTTGGTGATCGCAATGTTTGTGGTGGTGGGCCTTTTCATGAGTTTCACAAGATACGGGCGAGAAATTTATGCGATTGGGGGAGCCCGCAAAGAGGCGCTGGCATCAGGCATCGACCTTAAACGTCCAATGATCATAGTGTTCTCGATTTCCGGGTTTTGCGCTGGTCTGGGCGGCGTTATCATCGGGCTAAGGTCTGGAACCGCTCAGGCCCTGGGTTTGCAACATTTGCTGCTGGCTGGTACCGTTGCAGCGTTTATTGGAGGCGTGAGTATACTGGGCGGTAAAGGTGGCGTGATCGGCGCAGCGATTGGTACACTGACCGTCAATTTTCTAAACACCGGCTTGGTCTTTAATGTGACACCAGCCTTCATGGTCCAGCTTTACTTGGGAATACTGTTAATCGTTGTTATCATGTTCCAAACTGGCAGCCGGGTTTTCGACGATTCTCAACGACGTAAACAACTACTTTACGACGTAGATATTCGACGAAAAAGCATTGGAAAACGGCGAGCCGGTGCAGGTTCAGTGCCCCCGTAAATGGTGAACATGTCGACAAAGGATCGCACATCAAAACGTCCTGAGGGACCGTTTGAAACAGCTGACAGACGCCCGCAATTTGGCGTCTCCAGCGAAGAAATGTCGCGCTTTCTCGATTTTGTGGAGCAGTTGGAAACAGAGACTCGCCAATCTTTGAGCATTAAAAGCGGCTATGACGAGACGCTGATGCTGGTGACTTTGTTGCGCAATCACCTGACCGGCAAACTGACGACCTCAACCTCACTGGCCCAAAGCTCAGGTCTTTCCTATGGGACAGCCGTCAGAGCCATGGCGTCAATCGAAGAGCGCGATTTGCTGTTTCGGCGCCCCAGGACCAGTAGCGGCAAAAGCTATTCGCTCCACCCTACCGATAAATTAATTCGCGAATGGCAGGAATACGCGCGTCGGATTCACGCCCTTGTCACCAGCACCATCGGTTTGGGCGAAGCCAAAGATACCGCAGCGCACGATTACTTTTTTGGATCGTCATACAATCAGGGAAGCATAATTTCACCGCCGGGTGTTTTGGCATCAAAATTACCATTACAGCGCGACTTACGAATTCTGGTGCACGCAGATCCGACATTCATGGCGATGCACGTACTCAAAAAGCAGTTTGAAACGATTTTCGGCGTGCCAATACAAAGCCGGGCATTGTCGATTGATCGGTTGCGCGAAGAAATTCTAAGTAACGCCAGCAAAGAAAGTTCGGACTATGATTTGATTGCCTGCGACCTGCCTTGGTTTGGTGAAATGGCAAAGACCGGTCGTTTTCTGCCCGTTGACCACCTGATGGAAGACAGCGCACTCGATACCGCTGATTTTCATGCAGAAGCACTGGCGAGCGGCCGTTTCAACGGAAAACAGTATGGCATTCCCGTGCAAACAACTCCGGAACTGTTGGTGTGTCGCAGTGATCTGTTGGCCGATCATGGTCTCAATGCCCCAAGGACAATTGACGAAACAATTGCGGTTGCAAAAATTCTTCATTCACGTGGACGCAGCCTGTCCGGAATTGCCTGGAACGCGGCACGAGGAACGCCACTTGGGCATAGTTTTCTGTTCATAATGGGCGCTTTTGGTCAACCGGTTTTGAACCTTCGCCGGACCAGCGGTGGTTTCGATGGTGAGAATGTTGAGGGCGAAAACTATCGCCCAATGTTTGACAGCGACGCAGCGCGAAGTGCCGCAGAGTATTTGCTGGAGTTGCTGAACTACAGCCCAAGCGGGATTTTGAGCATGTCTTGGTACGAACGCGCCCGGGCCTACGCCGACGGGCACGTTGCTATGGCCTATTGCGCAACTCTGCTTGCCCCAATGTTTGAGCTTAATGAAAATTCCCCCGCACATGGAGTGACGGAATACCTGCCGCATCCTTGCGGTCCCAAGGCCAGACCAATCGCACCGGTCGGTGGTTATGCGCTGGCAATCCCATCAAATGTGGCACCGGATCGGATTCGTCCAATTTGGACAGCTTTGACATCGCTCACGTCCGCGAATGCAATAAAGCTGTATATTGAGAATGGGAGCCTAGTTAGCCCGCGTTTCAGCGTCAGCATGGATCCCGAAGTAAAGAAAATTTCGCCACTCATATCCATCGTGGACGAAATGGCGCGCTTCGGGGTTTTGCAGATGTGGCCGAGACCGCCGGTTCCCGAGATCACAGATATTATCGCCATCGCCGGCGAAGAGATGCACGACGTGCTGTTGGGCGCGAAAACTGTCGAAACGGCGTTGGGGAATGCGCAAAACCGAGCGGACAAAATGATGCGGTCGCACGGACACTACTAATAGGTCGCTGCCAGTCAGGGGCCAAGGAGGCACCTGATGAACCCCGGCAATGCACTCATGCCAAACCTGCTCACCCCACAGGATCTCGAAACCAACTGGGAGTGGCGCGACAAGATCCCGGCTTGGGGTCACACCTCTGTCGACTTTGAACGCCGCGTCGACCAAGACCGGTTACGCCGCTATCGTTTGGCGCGCACGCGCCAGTCTTTGCAGAATTCCAATGCCGGATCGCTGCTCTTGTTCGACGTGAACAACATTCGCTACGTCTCTGCCACCAAGATCGGCGAATGGGAACGGGACAAGATGTGCCGCTTCTGTCTGCTGACAGGGGACGATTCACCCTACGTCTGGGACTTCGGCTCTGCTGCGGTACATCACAAGCGCTATTCGGACTGGCTGGAACCAGATCACTGCCTTGCAGGTGTTGTCGGCATGCGCGGCACCATCCCTCCAGAATTCGGCCTGATGAAAAAATATGCCAAGATAATCGCGCAATTGATCAATGATGCGGGCATGGCCGACATGCCGGTGGGCGTGGATTATGCCGAAACAGCGATGTTCCACGCACTGCAGGAAGAAGGCATCAACGTGGTCGATGGTCAGCAGATCATGCTGGCCGCGCGCGAGATCAAGAACTGGGATGAAATCCAGCTTTTGACGCAAGCGGCTGCCATGGTCGATGGCGTCTATCATATGATCTATGAAGAGCTGAAGCCCGGCGTGCGTGAGAACGACATTGTCGCCCTTTCCAACAAGATGCTCTACGAAATGGGCAGCGACGATGTGGAAGCGATCAACGCCATTTCCGGCGAACGCTGCAACCCGCATCCGCATAACTTCACCGACAGATTGATCCGCCCCGGCGATCAGGCTTTCTTTGACATTCTGCAATCCTATCAGGGCTATCGCACCTGCTACTACCGGACATTCAACGTGGGCCGTGCGACACCTTCGCAAAACGACGCCTACGTCAAGGCGCGCGAATGGATCGACGCCTCTATCGCGATGATCAAACCCGGCGTGATGACCGACAAGGTGGCCGAAGTCTGGCCAACGGCGGAATCGCTTGGCTTCCCCAATGAGGACGCGGCCTTTGGTTTGCAGTTTGGCCACGGACTAGGTCTTGCCCTGCACGAACGCCCGATCATTAGCCGCGCCGTCAGCATGGATCACCCGATGGAGATCAAGACCGGCATGGTCTTTGCGCTGGAAACCTACTGCCCTGCGACGGATGGATATTCGGCTGCACGGATCGAGGAAGAAGTCGTCGTGACCGAAACTGGTTGCGAAGTCATAAGTCTGTTCCCGGCTGAAGACCTGCCGATCGCCAACCGCTACTAGCCTTTATGGTCCACCCATCACTCCCAATGGTGCGGGCTTATGATGTCCTGAGGTTCGAATGAACGCCAAAAAACCGATAAGTAACACCGAAGACTATTTGCGCATGTACCGCCAGATGGTGCGCATTCGTGTCTTCGAAGACAATGCAAACCAACTATATCTATCTGCCAAAATGCCCGGTCTTACCCATATGTATTCCGGCGAAGAAGCCGTTGCCGTCGGTATTTGTGAGGCCCTGACCGTCTCCGACAAAATCACGTCTACCCACCGTGGCCATGGGCATTGCGTTGCCAAGGGCGCGAGCTTCAAAGAAATGTTTTGTGAATTGCTTGGCAAGGAAGAGGGCTATTGCCGCGGCAAGGGCGGGTCGATGCACATTGCCGATCAATCCAACGGAAACCTCGGCGCCAATGCCATTGTCGGCGGCTCCATGGGCATCGCGACCGGCGCGGCATTCACGGCGAAGTTTTTGGGCAAGGACGATGTAACCGTCTGTTTCTTTGGCGACGGGGCCACGGCACAGGGCCTGATGTACGAGGTGATGAACATGGCAGCGCTCTGGAGCCTGCCTGTCATCTACGCCTGCGAGAACAATGGCTATTCCGAGTACACTAAGACCCAGGAAATCGCTGCCGGTTCGATCACCGCGCGTGCAGAGGCTTTCGGGATTGAGGCGCATCAAGTCGACGGTCAGGATGTTCTTGCGGTCAACGAGTTGACGCAAAAGCTCGTTGCCCGCGCACGCAAGGGCGAAGGCCCGTTTTTCGTTGAGCTGATGACCTACCGCTATCACGGCCACCATGTCGGCGACATCAATCGTGAATATTATCGCCCAAAAGAGGAAGAGGCCGATTGGAAAGAACATCGTGACCCGATCAAACGATTTGGGGCGTGGTTGTCAAAAGAGGGGATCGCCACCCAGGAAGATCTCGACGCCATGCAGGCAGACACTCGCGCGGATGCAAAAGCTGCGGTCGATTATGCGCTGGAGGCCAAGTATCCCGATGGGGCAGAGGTCGACATGCATGTTTACGTGGAATGAAACATGACGAACTCACGCAATATTACTCTGTCTGAAGCGGTCAACGAAGCCATCGCCGAAGAGATGCGCCGCGATCCAACTGTATTTGTCATCGGCGAAGACGTGGCCGAAGCTGGCACGCCCTTCAAGATCCTAAGTGGCCTGGTCGAAGAATTTGGCACAGACCGGGTTGTTGATACACCGATTGCAGAACCCGGATTTATGGGCCTAGCCGTGGGTGCCGCGATGACCGGAACCCGCCCAATCGTGGATTTGATGTTTGGCGATTTTCTGTTTTTGGTTATGGATCAGCTATGCAATCAGGCCGCGAAAACGCACTATATGTCTGGGGGCAAGCTGAATGTCCCGCTTGTGTTGCGTACCAATCTTGGCGCGACGCGCCGTTCGGCCGCGCAGCATTCTCAATCACTGCACGCATTGGTCGCCCATATTCCGGGTCTGAAGGTTGCCCTTCCGTCCAGCGCGTACGAGGCAAAGGGCCTTCTCAAATCAGCCATTCGTGACAACAATCCCGTGGTCATTTTCGAAGACAAGTTGATGTACAACGACAGGGCGCCGGTGCCAGAGGGCGAGGTCCTCATCCCATTTGGCGAAGCGCATGTTCTCCGGGAAGGCACGGACATCACCTTGGTCGGCACTTCTTCGATGGTTCAGGTGTGCAATACCGCCGCCGAAATTCTTGCCAAGGATGACATCAGCGCCGAAGTGATCGACCCGCGCACTATCGTCCCGCTGGATGAAGAAACGATCCTGACCTCAGTGCGTAAGACCAGTCGCGCGATTGTTGTTGACGAGGGCCACCAAAACTTTGGTGTAACGGCTGAAATTGCCAGTCGCATAAGCGAGAAGGCGTTTTATTATTTGGATGCCCCGGTCCAACGTATGGGCGCGATGGATGTTCCGGTTCCGTTTTCACCTGCATTGGAAGACTTGACAGTGCCAACGTCCGAGGGGGTTGCGGCATGCGCGCGCGCCGCGGTGCGAGGCGAGCTTTAAAATGACATTTGAAGTTATCATGCCCGCCCTAGGAATGGCGCAGGACACAGGTCATTTGGTCGGTTGGCAAAAATCCGTCGGCGATGCTGTAGGTGCCGACGACATCCTGATGGAGGTCGAAACAGACAAATCGACGATGGAAGTCCCAGCAGGGGCCGACGGGTATATCGCCGAACTAAAGGCGCAAGCCGGGCAAGATATCCCAGTCGGCCAGGTCATCGCCGTGATATCGGCAGAACCCGTTGATGCAGAAGCATTACCAGAGCCACTTGTAGAAATTGAGACGGAAAAACCGCCACCTGCAGTTCAGGAAACTCAACCTGAGCCCGCGGTTCAGTCCAAACCAGCAACCCGCCCAAGCGAAACTGCCGCCGACGGGCGAGTCTTGGCGTCGCCCAAGGCGCGTCGACTCGCAGAAGAGGCAGGGCTTGATTTGTCCGGCTTGCAGGCGGCCGGGGTACCTCAACCCTATCACGTCTCCGATATTGAAATTCTACGCCAGATGCAGCCGGCCAACGGCGGCGAAACGCTCAACTATGGTCTTGTTTCGTCACATATTTCTGCAGCCGTACCAGTGGCGGCATACAACGAATTCATTGTACGAATGCGCGAAGAGGGCGGGATCGACTTATCCTTGCCCGACATCATCGTATCTTTCGCGGCTATATCGCTCCGTCGTATCGTTACTGTCGAAACTCTGACAATATCCCTGCAATCAACTGGGAACGAACGCTTGGTGTTTTCCGATCCGGACAAATTTCGGATGTCTGCACTCGAAGGCCATGAAAGTGATGCGCGATCCCTGCTTGAAATCCGCGATCTAGGTGCTGGTTTCCTAACCGGCGCCATAATCGCTGGCGCCAATCAGATCACACTTTCGGTCAGCCAGAACCCGCAGAATCTAAACCTTTCCCTGACGTTCGGGGATGCTGATCTTGGCGTCGATCAAGCGATTGAATTCATGCATGAACTGACCGGGCGATTGGCGGATCCGCTACTGGCGCTGGTCTAACAACAGGACGCAAGCGACAATGAAACATACCGATCTCTATATCAACGGCGAATGGCGGGAGGGCTCTGGCGAGAAACGTTTTGACGTCGTCAATCCGGCCAATGAAACCGTACTTTCGTCGGTTGCATCCGCGACGCTTGATGATGCGAAAGATGCCCTGGATGCAGCTGAGGGCGCCTTCGCGGATTGGGCCGCACGCACGCCCCGCGATCGATCCGAAGTACTGCGCAAAGCCTGGGAATTAATGACCGTGCGGCAGGCGGAATTTGCAAACATCATCACGTTGGAAAACGGGAAGGCCCGCAACGATGCAATGGGCGAGGTCGCCTATGCAGCAGAATTTTTCCGTTGGTTTGCCGAAGAGGCCGTTCGTGCAGATGGCATGATCACCCGCGCACCGGCATCCGGTGCCCGGATCATTGTGCAACACAAACCTGCCGGAATTGCTGTACTGGTGACGCCATGGAATTACCCGGCCGCTATGGGCACCAGAAAGATCGCGCCTGCATTGGCGGCAGGTTGCCCTGTGATCATCAAGCCCGCCAGCGAAACACCCCTTACCATGCTGGCGCTAATGCCGCTTTTGGAGGAGGCTGGTGTTCCAAAGGGACTGGTCAATGTTATTCCATCGCGCCAAACCGGCGCCATGGTGGACATGCTTTTGCACGATCCGCGCGTGCGCGTTGTCAGCTTCACCGGATCGACCGAGGTTGGCCGGAAACTACTGCATTCGGCCGCTGATCAGGTATTGAAACCGGCAATGGAACTGGGAGGCAATGCGCCACTGATCGTTTTTGAAGATGCAGACATCGATCTGGCCGTTGAGGGCACGATGCTGGCCAAGATGCGCAACCTGGGTGAGGCCTGTACCGCCGCCAATCGCATTTATGTACACTCTGACATCAAAGATGCCTTCACGACCAAATTGACAACGGCCATGTCAGCGCTGAAAGTTGGTGACGGGTCAGATCCGTCAGTCGATGTAGGGCCGTTGGTCAACCGGGATACACGCGACAAGGTGGCAGCGTTTGTTGATGACGCGGTTGCAAAAGGCGCCAAACTGCATTGCGGCGGCACAACGCCCTCTGGCCCCGGATATTTCTACCCGCCAACGGTCATGTCAGATGTGCCTGCTAACGCGGACTGTGTCGCGGATGAAATCTTTGGACCTGTCGCGGCCATTCAAGATTTTCAAGACCAGGACGATGTAATCCAACGCGCCAACGATACCGAGTACGGGCTGGTCGCCTATGTATTCAGCCAGAACATGCAACGCGCCATGGCCGTTTGCGAAAAACTTGACTACGGAATGGTTGGTCTAAATCGCGGTCTTGTTTCTGATCCTGCTGCCCCGTTTGGTGGAACCAAACAATCGGGACTCGGGCGTGAAGGCGGTCACGAGGGGATGCTGGAATTCATGGAGACACAGTACATCTCGGCAAGCTGGTAGTGAACAATCAGTCCCAAACACTATTCCCATTTGAGACCGTCAATTTTTTCGCGAATCCCGTGCCCAGACTTCGCAAACAAGTTCAGCGATCACAGACCTATGCCTGATCGCTACTGCGCTAAAGACGGCTTGTTCGCGCGTTTAAATCTTCCATCTGGATGTTGCTCAGCGAAGTTTGAACCAATGGCGGTCGTCTGCCGTAAACTGCATCTACGTCGACAAGGGGCTCGAAACTGTCGTTCGCTGCGCTAGCCATGCAAGTCAACTAAGGGCCGAAAGTGCTGACGCGGGCCGTTTTTAACAACGCGTAACCCGGGCGGGAAGTGTGAATTCTCTGCACTCAGGTCCAAGTCGGCTATGCGGGAACCCTCAGATACACTCCAAACCAGCTCCCGGCTGATCTAAATGAGGTTGCTTTCGGAGTGCAAACGACAAGCTACGACAATCAGCATCGGCATGCGCATTATGCTGTTACTGCCGCGTGCCTTCAGGTAAGAGTTTCGAATAGTCGAGCATTTCACAGCGCACAGGAAGAGAAGCCGTTGACGCTTACGAAAGTTCAAGAGTTGTGCCATTCGTAGCCTATCGCTTGGAGACCGAGATGTTATCCCGACGTGCATTCCTCAAGACCTCTGCTGCGACAGTGGCCAGTGTTTCAGCAAGCGTGCAAGCATTGCCCGTCTCGGCTCAGCCGCGCGTTGCTGATGAGTTCGTTGACTATGATGCCCTAGGCATGGCGGAGTTGATCAAGTCGGGAGAGATCTCAGCCCATGAAGCAGTTGAAATCACCATACGCCGGATCGAGGCGATGGAGCCGATCATTAATGCGATTAACACGCGCACGTACGAACGAGCGTTCGACAAGGCCAAGACGATTTCCACCGAGACGACATTCGCAGGCATGCCGATCCTGATCAAGGATATGATCGATGTTGGCGGCGTCCGACGCACAGACGGGTCGCGCATGATGCTCTCGAACATCCCTGCCGAAAACGTTCAATATATCGATGGTGTGGAAAGAGCCGGCATGAACATTATCGGCATGACCAACGTGCCGGAGTTCGCCCAGCTTGGCATTATCAGCAATAACACTGCCTTCGGCCTGTCCAGAAACCCTTGGGACGTGTCGCTGTCTACGCTAGGCTCAAGCGGTGGCACAGGTGCTGCGGTCGCAGCCGGTATGGTACCAATGGCTCATGGAACCGATGGTGGCGGATCGAACCGGCTTCCTGCGTGTGCTCAGGGCCTGTTTGGAATGAAGCCAAGCCGCGCCCGTATGTTACCTGGCGAAACAGGCGGCCTACACGGACCATTGAAGACCAACCAGGCAATCAGCAGGACTGTTCGCGACAGCGCAGCACTCTTCGTGCACACCGAGGATCCAAACGGTCCTTTCAAAAAGATAGGTCTGGTCAGCGGTCCGTCGACGCGTCGCCTGCGTGTCGGATTTGCTTCATCAATTCGGGGCGGCATCGCTGTGGAAACCTGGGTTGCTGCGGCGCAGGAGAACACCGCGCAATTGCTTCGCGATCTTGGCCACGAGGTCGTCGACGCAGAGATTCCGATCTTCCATGACGAGTTTTTTCGTCACTACAATGGCACTTTTCTGGGCCAATTCAGCGTGTTCAACGATCAGGCCGTGGCAATTTCCGGAAGTGGGGCAGCTGACTCGGGATTGCTCGATCCATTTACTGCATCACTCATCGCCTACGGCGCGGGGATCCCAGAAAGTGTCGCGGCAGCAGGCTTGGAGTATCTGGCAACCGTTTCGCGGGCTTATGCCGAATTGTTTGAGAAAATCGACATTTTGCTAAGTCCGGTGATGCCCTTCTTGTCGGTCCATGGCGATGCCCTGACACCGGAGACGCAGGTAAACGACTCCGTGCTCGAATTCTTGCAGAATGGGCTTTCCTATACGGCCTCCGCAAATGTCTCTGGACACCCCGCCATGTCGGTACCGTTGAACTGGGACCCCGAGAGCGGCCTGCCGATCGGGTCAATGTTCCAAGCTGCCACAGGCAATGACGGCATGTTGTACGCATTGGCATTCGAACTTGAAGAAGCCAGACCCTGGAAAGATCATTGGGCACCTTACTCAGTCAATTACATTCCCATTTGAATTCTCGTTGGCGACCAACACTTGGTCGCACTGTCAAAGGATTTCCAGAGTGGGCTCTTTTCAGACCTTGGTCGTAATCCGCGCCAATGACTGGTCTGGGCCGGAAATGCCGAAGGGGGTCGTTTTTCACAACGCGCAATCCGGGCAGAGAACGGGCATTCGCTGCGTTTTGCATGAACTGCCAGCAAGTGGACAAACCTGTCGTTCGATCAAAGCTCTCGATAGCTTATCAACTCGATGCCAAGTTGATCTATGCGCTCCTTTAAGACCGCGCTCGTCAACGTTTCAAAACAGGTCATTCGATCTGCTGCTACATCTTCGTAGCCTTCGTGGCTGGTAGCTTCCAGCTCCTCCGATCCCACCGCAGGATGATCAATGAAGATGTAAGTGCCCTCAGACAACTTGGACAGCGCCTCTTTGAAGGCGGACGTCCGATATCTCGTGTCCCTTGGAAATTTCGGATATCCAGCGATCCTCGGCAGGCCGTGTCCAAACGCGTCATCGGCTAAGACGAATTCGTCGCAGAGTTCGGAAATCCTTTCGCCGACCCTGGGATCGAATTCTTTGAAGGGCTTCAGCATGTGCGAGCTGACATGTGAAACGTTTTGAACATCGAAACACCTAGCGAGATTTGAGCGCTGAATTCATTGGTGATTTCGTCGATTGACCAGTCTGCGTCCGCAAGACATGGCCTATCATCGCCTTTCCTCGGCATCACTAAAGGTGAGAAATTCCCTTTCTCGTTAATAAGGCTATCGGCCTGTGTCAGCGGACGCCATTTCGAAGCGTTCCACTCACTCGTTAAGGTCAAGTGGATACCGACATCTATTTCGCTGTGTACGTTGAAAAGGGTCGCTGCGTGTGTAGTCCATGAACAAGGCATCATGACCTCCACGCTACGAGCTATTCCATCGGTGCAGGCATGGGCGCATACCAATCACCTGATCCGGTTTTCAAAATATGGTGAAACGAAGGTTAAGGAAATATTTGAGCCTTTACCAATATATTTAGTAGTAATGTAACGTATCGAAATATCTCACGAAGTATAAAATTTTACCTTTTTGCGAAATTAGAAATTTTTGTCTTGCGACTAACTTCTCGATGTCGAACGCGGAGTTAGTTTATGAATTTGAGCTCAAAGAAAATTCTTATTGCAAATGTTTTGTTTTCAGTTTGCCTGGGTTCTCCGGCTTTTGGCGAAGAGTTTCCTTTCGCGGGATCGCACGCCGCTAGTGACCAGCCTTGGCAGGTGGCAACGCTTCTTCCAAAAGAAGCGGGTAGCAAATTACCCAAGGAATTCGCGAACGGGACGACACCCCATCGCACTGCTCCTTCGCAATTGAACAAGAGAATTGACACATCACACACGATATTTTCTTCCCTGCCTACAGCTTTACAGCCTGCTAAAGAAGCGAAGGTAGCCAAAAAGCACCTCGTCGCTTTACTCGGTGGCGGACCTGCCTTTTTGCGCCAGAACAGTGCTCCTTCAAAGAAGGCACACGTGCCGGAGTGTCTTCAGGTTCCGACACCTCCCGCAGAACTTGAAACCCATTCGAAGTACGACCAGAGCGACAAGAGCCGTTCGACCGTTGACCGGTCTGCCAAGGTGAAACGAAAGAAGCTCGTCCAGCCGATCCGCAATTCGGTTCGAATGCTAACGAAGATTGCTTATGCAAAGTCAGCCAATCCGAATATTGCACAGGCGAGGGCCGAGTGTGTGCTCAAGAGCCTGGATGCATGGGCGAAGGGTGATGCTCTTACTAAGATGCAAACCTCTGACGCTTTGTTGAGCCGTGACCGTTGGGTTGCTGAATTTGTTCTTGCCTTGAACAGCGTTGCTGCCAGAGGTGAAATCAGCAAAGAACGCAAAGGATTGTATGAAGGCTGGCTGCGCAGCATCGCAGACAGTACTGTCGAAGCCTATTCCTTGCGTCTCGGGCCGAAGTCGCGCACTAATAACCACAGGTACTGGGCGGGTCTCGCCGTTGGGGCGATCGGTGTTTTTCTTGAAGACGAGGAATTGAAAGCGTGGGGGCACAGAAGCTTTGAGATCGGTTCTTGTCAGGTCGATGCAAACGGCCTGCTTCCAAAAGAGATGAGCCGAGGCTCCAAGGCGCTTGAATACCATATATATGCTTATCGGCCCTTGGCCGCACTGGCACGGCTTCATCAGGCTCAAGGAACCGGTAGCGCCCTGAAGTGCTTCGATGGTTTCAAACGTTTGCATCAAGCTGTGGCTCGGGCGACTCAGAACCCTGATGAATTCGAGAAGTTTTCTGGAACGCGTCAGAAGGTGAATTTTAGTGAGAAAAGCTACTCTTCGGCCCTTCGTCTTGTTCAATTAGGCGTTTGAGAATTCATCGGTGGACGCTCGCTAGAAGCCACGTTTGAGTTGAATTTGCGGGCGCTCCGGTGAGAAACAAATATCAACACAACCGATCGTTTTTGCGCTCTATTTTTCCCAAGACATGAGAATTGACCACGCTGTCGGTGTGCTTCTCCAGGTGCCATGATCGCTCCGCTATTGAGCGAGCAGATGGTTCGATTCTGCCAAGATCTCAAATTACGAAGGCATTCTTGTTGAATACTTCAGTTTGTTGCCTGTCAAGACTCGTTAAAACCAGCAATTCAATCACCACCTAAGGGATGCAATCTAAAAAATTGCAATCAATTTGTTCATCAAAATTCTAATCCGTTCATCGGTCATGCAGGCGAATTTTGGAACCTGACTATTTTTTTTGACTAACTTTTATTACTCCACGGCAACTTGGTTAATGCGCGTCTGCCTAACGCGACGTCAGTTTTGTGACAAAAAAATAACCACAAAAATAGCCTCGAGAAATATACCTAATCCCAGGGCTAACCAGCCCTTTTCGAGGGATTTAATTTAGCTGCCAAATTTATGTGACTAAAACACACGCATTAAGAGCAAAAAAAACATACAGGGAATTGCCTGTTTTTTTTGCGTGCCAAATTTTTGGCCGGAAGTTTTTTGTCTTGACGAAAATTGAAATCCAGATTTTAAGGAATTGGTAGTTTATTTTGCGATGCACAAAAAAATGATGCATCTGCGTAGAGACGTTGCAAGTCAACGTTAAATTTGAAGTGTTTAGTGCCATAGAGTTTTTCACTTGGAGCTAAAAATCTAAGTAAAACAATTAGATGGTATTGGAATTATGATTTTTTTCTAATGGCAAAATAGAAGTTTTTGGAGTTGATCAAATGACCGAGAATAAACTAAAGGTCAGTATTTTGGGTGCTGGATATGTCGGTTGCGTGTCTGCAGGCTGCCTCGTGAAAGACGGGTTTGAAGTGGTTGCGGTTGACCCCGACAAATACAAGATCAATGCAATCTTAGCTGGCAAATCACCAATCTATGAACCTGGTCTCGATGCTCTGATCAAGTCAGGCGCCGAAGAGGGCATGCTGACGGCGACCGACGATTTCAAAAAAGCGGTGATGGAAACAGACATCTCGTTTTGTTGCACAGGAACACCGAGTCAGGAAGATGGCTCGCTCAATACTGGTTATGTCAGGCTTGTGTCAGAGCAAATCGGGGGGGCAATTCGCGAAAAGGAAGGGCGGCACATAGTTGTCATGCGTTCCACCATCTTGCCTGGAACGGTCGAGAAGGAAGTTATTCCAGCACTGGAAAAGGCATCGGGCAAAAAAGTAGGGAGCGATATCGGTCTGGCTTACTATCCAGAGTTCCTGCGTGAAGGGACTGCAATCGCAGATTACTATGAGCCCGGCGCGATCGTTTTTGGTCAATTTGAAGATGACCACGTCTCCATCGAAGCGCTGAAATCACTGTGTGGGCAGATTGATGTTACACCGCACGTGATCCCAATTCGCAGCGCGGAGATTGTAAAATATACGAACAACTGTTGGCACGCCGTCAAGATCTCGTTCTCGAACGAAATCGGCAATCTTTGTAAGACAGCTGGAATTGACAGTCATGTTGTCATGGATGTTCTGTGTGCAGACACCCGTTTGAACATCTCAAAAGCCTATATGAAGCCAGGCTTTGCCTATGGCGGATCATGCCTTCCTAAGGATCTACGGGCACTCCGGCATTTCGGCAAGGTGAACAACGTTGCGACGCCAGTGCTTGATGCTGCAGTCGAGGCAAACGACTATCAGCTGGATCGCGCATTCAGACTTGTGAACCGCGGTGGCGCTCGCAATGTCGGAATCTTCGGACTGACTTTTAAGCCTGACACGGACGACCTGCGTGAAAGCCCCATGGTTCTGCTTGCAGAGCGTCTGATGAGCAAGGGGCACAAACTGTCAATTTACGATCCGAATGTGTCAGCAATAGATGATGGCGGTCGAAACTTCCTGCCGCATTTGGCCGGTTTCATCAAGAACTCTGCCGAAGAAGTCACATCAGAAGCCGATACGATCGTAATCGGAATCAAGAACGATCAGATCCGTGATGCCGTGAAGAATACACGCGATGGAACCAACATTGTGGATCTGGTGCGCATGCCAATCGAGCCTCAGCAGGGCGTTCAGTACGAAGGGCTTGTCTGGTAACTCGCCATGGTGGCTATCCTGACCCACGTTTTGTTTGTCCTGGCAATAGCGCTCTTTGCAGTGCTATTGCCGGACATTGCCTTTGACGAGAAGTCCCGCAATGCGATTCTTCTCGTCGGGGTCATCGGGATGTGGCGTTGGTCATGGGGATTCTTTCACCTGGCTAGAAGCCTCTGGTTCAGACTGGTGCGTTTTCCCCGGACTCGAACGAAGGCAGAGCAGGTCGCGGAAGCCGAGGGTTTCGGCCACAGTTTTTTCTTAATCACCAGTTTCAGGATCGATGCTCCGACGACCACGAAGGTCTACCGAGGCGCCTTCGTTGCAGCGGCTAATGCGCCAAGTGGCGCCACTGTGGTCTGCTCGATCGTTGAGAAGGGAGATGAACGGCTCATCAGACGGCTCGCCGAAGTGATGTACGGTTCGCAACTGCCGTTTACCCTTAAAATTGTCCGTATTCCGGGGACGGGAAAGAGGGACGCGCTCGCGCAGGGGTTCCGGGCTATCGCGACGTATAATCCTGCGCGTGAAGACACGGTCTCCGTGATTGATGGCGACAGCATCATTCCGCCCGATCTGATCCGCAAGTGCGCCTGTTTCTTCCAGATTGATCCCCAGCTCGGTGCATTGACGACGGATGAAGTCTGCACGGTCGAAGGCGCAGAAATCTTCAAACAATGGTATTCCATGCGCTTTGCGCAGAGACAGATACTGATGTCGTCGCATGGTTTGGCCAAACGGGTGCTGACCTTGACCGGACGTATGTCGATGTTCCGTGCCGAAGTCGCTTGCAGCCCGAGTTTCATCGACCACGTACAAAACGACTACATTCATCACTGGCGTCTCGGCCGTATCAAGATGCTGACGGGCGATGACAAATCCAGTTGGTTCTGGCTGCTCAAGAACGGCTACAGGATGCACTACGTGCCTGACGTGCAGGTTGAAACGATTGAACAGCCGCCAGACCCGAGTTTCCTCAAGTCAGCCTACACTCTGATGACCCGTTGGTTTGGCAATATGCTTCGCACCAATTCGCGTGCGCTACACCTCGGACCATTCAAAATTGGCGCGTTCACTTGGTGGTCGATACTTGATCAACGCATGTCAATGTGGACCAGTCTGTCAGGTGTGACACTGGCATTGCTTGGAACTGTCTTTATCACACCCTGGACCCTTGCCTTTTACGCGCTATGGGTGGTTGTTTCCCGATATCTGCTCGCGCTGACCTTCCTGACGGTCAGGCCGTCGATCAACCTGGTCTATATCCCGCTGCTCTATTTCAATCAGGTTTTCGGATCGGTGGTGAAGACAATCATTTTCTTCCGGTTGGACCGGCAGAAGTGGACCAGACAGAAAACAGCTCTTCGAAGAACTGACACGGCTTTCGAGGCGCGTTTCAAAGAGTGGTCCTCACACCTAATCAACACAGTCGCACTTCTGGTTTTTGTCTCCGTATTGGTGTTGCTGGCGAACATCCACAACTACACGCCATCCGAGCAGCCTCCAAGAATGCCTCGTGCGTTTGAGAGGACTTATCCATGAGTGCGGTGGCAAAGGCAAAAAGACCCGACAGGAAATTTCCGCGCTACAAGGTTCCGCTCAAGGCGCGCCTCAACGGCCAGATCGTTGTGGTCAGCGACTGGTCTATTGCCGGACTTGGTCTGTCAGACATTCCGGCAGCGCTGCAGCTGAACGAAAGCCAACCTGTAACAGTCCTTTTGGCAACCAACGGGTCGACACTGGAAGTTCTCCTCAACACGCGTCTGGTCTGGACCGACACCAGTCAATCTCGCGCAGGTCTTGAAATTACCGACGGCCCGAAAGTAACCGCACCGCTCACTGATTTTGCGGACCTCTATCTGGCAGGACGGGTGGTCCAGAAAGACACCAACATTTACGTATTGGGAAAAAGCATGTCCGAGTCTCAAAGCATAAAGTCGTCTGTTGTTGCAGCAGCCCCGTCTGCCGGGGAAGGCGGAATGGTTGGGCGCCTGTTCGGCCTTGCAATCTTTGCAGTTGTCGGGATTGCCGCATTTCTGTTTCTTTTTGACGTCGTCTACAAACGACTTTTCACATTCGAAGCTATTTCTGCGAGTGTTTCCTCAGAAGTCGTCACGGTGTTCCAGCCACGCGACGGCGTGGTCGAGATGCTCAGCCTTCCCAGCGAGGTCAGCACTGGGCAAAAGCTGGCGACAGTCAAGCTCGATGCACCTGACCTTGATGGCAACACGGTGATTGACATCGTTTCACCGTGCGATTGTTACGTTCTGGCCGAGGCAAGGCCTCTGGCCTCCTATTTTGGCCGGGCAGGTACGCAGATGCTTAACCTGGTGCCTAAGAATACCAATCCGCATGTTTCGTTGCGCATTCCATTCCGTCAACTGGAAACCCTGACCAACAATCCCGTCGTTTCCTTGACCTATCTGGATGGCTCCAAGGTGGAAAACGTCCAGATCAAATCTGTTCCGAAAGTGAGCGAGTACACGGCGACCCAACTTGAAGTGATTGTGGACGCCGGCAAAGAACTCGACCCGTCAGCAATTGGTGAGCCCGTGTATGCGGTTTTTGACACGGCACCCTGGCGGTGAAGAGCACTGAATTTCTAGGGACGACCGAACTCGATTTATATTGGAGATTGAAAATGGTTGAAGCTGCAATTTCGAGAAAAATTATTCCTGCGATCATGATTGGTGGTTCGGGCACCCGGCTTTGGCCCCTTTCAAGGAGCAATATGCCGAAGCAGTTTCTGCGCCTGACCAATGACAAGAGCCTATTCCAGAACACCTTGCAAAGGGTTGAGAGCTCGGTCTTTGAAAAACCCTGGTTCCTGACAACGCAGTCCTTTGTTGAGCTGGTTTACGCGCAGGCAGAAGAAATCGGCAGCTGCTTTGATGGCATTATTCTGGAACCTCTTCAGCGTGGGACCGCGGCTGCGTTGGCAACGGTAGCAATCAAGCTCGCCAAGACCGATCCCGACGCACTCGTCCTTGCTATGCCGGCCGACCACGTTGTCGGCAAGCCAGAAAATTTTGTATCGGCCGTCGAGCGTGCAATTCCGCTCGCCGAAGACGACAAGATTGTTACGTTTGGTATTGTCCCGACCCAGCCGGAGACAGGGTTCGGTTACATTCGTCCGGGGGAGCCTTATGTTCTAAATGGAGCCGAGATCGGTGCGCTGGTAGAACAACCCGGCGGTTTTTTGGAAAAGCCGGACAGGGAACGCGCCGAGCAATTCCTCGAGGCAGGTTACCTCTGGAATGCCGGAATATTTCTCTTCAAGGCATCCGTTCTAATTGAAGAACTGAAGCGGCATGCAGCCGCCACCCATGATGCAGCTTATCGAGCGATTGAAAACGGTGAGGACCGTCCCTTCGCGCAGCATGTCGTGCACCTGCCCAACACCGAAGATTTTGCAAAATGTCCACATGACGTTCCGATTGACATTGCGGTCATGGAAAAGACAGACCGTGTCGCTGTGGTGCCGTGTAACAGCATTGAATGGGCTGACATCGGATCACTCTCAGCTCTTTGGGAAATCGGCGAGAAAGATGGTGATGACAGTCGCAATGTCCTTGTAGGGGATGCGCTGGTTACTGAGGCGCAGAATTGTTTTGTGCACTCAACTGAAGGTCGCAAGGTCGTGCTTGGCCATGTCGATGACATGGTCGTCATCGACAGCGAGGACACAGTGGTAGTGTTGCCAAGGCACCAGACACAGCGTGTCAAGGACATCGTGAAATCCCTGAAGAGTTCCAAAGCAAAGCAGGTAAAGTTCACGCGCAGTGCAACAAAAACCTGGGGAACGGTTCGGATCGATCGCACTTTCCCGAATGGGCAGGTTTGTGCCGTAACCATCAAAAAGCAGCTGCCTATTACCTACCGCGTCGCTGGTGCGGAAAGGGAGGTTTGGGTCACCCACGGTAATAGCGGAGCCGAGTACTGTGAGGATGGTATTTTCAAACCCTTTTTGCCGGGTGTTCCGGTGTCCTTCAGGGAAGGCCAGGTTGTGACGCTGCGCAACAAGTCGGGCCATGCCGAGTTCACGTATATCCGCAACAAACCTGATTTCGAAAGCACGATCGACGACTGGTTCCCGCAACTGGCGGAAGTCGACTTGAGTGCGACCGTTTCGTCTAAGACCGGCTAACGGAAGGGTAGAAAATGGATTTCGGTCAGGACACTACCATTGAAATCGACAGTCTTCGCCTACCCGTAGTTGGCGTTGCCGGCGGAGCATTGGTCGTGCCTTTCGACCAAAGAGTTCTGAACTATCAGGGCCGGGCTGGTGTGAAAGTGAATTTTCAAAACACCGCCTGGAATGGTAATGCGAATGTCCGAGCCGAGCAGCAGGGTGAACAAATTCACCTGATCCTGACAGGCCCTAAATCCGAACGCAAGCGCGTTGCCAGCGTGCTCAAGTGGCATGTCGGAGCTGCTCCTTCTTTCGCTGCCGGGTTCGAGGACCAGGTTGATACAAGACGTCCAAAGGGTCCTGGTGTCGTACAAGGGGCCAAGGTAGCTGCTTTGGGTGTCGTGGCCGTCGCGATGATCATGCTGCTGTCTTTCATCCTGGTACAAAAAAGCTCGAAAATCACCGCGCAGGTTGCCTATGTGGGCTTTGCCGGTGCACCCCTTGAAGCGCATACAACGGGCAAGGTGACCTACCTGCAAAGCGACGGTTTGGTGAGGGCGGGCGAGATGTTCGCCGTTCTTGAGACGCCTGCCGGATTTGCAAAGTTTCTGGAGGCCACAACCGAAGGTGTGGTTTCAGGCGCTGCCGCCAACAACGGTGATCTTGTCAGAAAAGGCCAACCACTGGTGCGCGTTTCTCCAGAAAACGCAGAACCCTACATTGCTGCTTTTGTCCGCTCCGATGAGATCGTCGCGGCCCTCGGAGCGCCATGGGTCGACATTACTTTCCTTTCGACTGGAAAAACGGTCGAGATACCGGGGTCCTATGGGAAGTACGTGAAAAGCAAACGGCTCATCTCCGATGAAACCGGAGCTGTTCTTGTGGAACTCGAATTCGAGCTACCTGACGGGGTGCATGCTCAGGAAGGCGAGCCCCTGCGTGTGGAATTCAAGAAGCCCAATTGGGATAGCGGAGTTCTTGATCCCTACCGGTTTTGGTTCTGAACAGAAGTGTATCGAAGGTTTACGGACGAATGGTATTTGGAACTGAACATAGAGCCTTTTTCACCGGCATAGCGTTTGCTGTTGCTGCTTGCGGTGTCACTGGCGGTGTAAGCTTGACCTCTACAGGTTCTGCCAAAGCACAGGAACTGACCGTTTACGAACTGCTTCCCGGCCGTCGTCAGTTGGCTCCCACTGAAACTGAAGTCACCGTAGACAGTCTCCGGTTCAGTGCTAAGGAAGCTATCGGACGCTGGAACGCGTTGATGAACAATCCGGATCAGCAGACATACGACGGTTTCTTCGAGATTTTTCGTGAGGTCGCGCGGATTGAAAGCCTGGAAAGAGCGTCTCAGCTAGCCGGTGTTGGCCTTGAAAACGAACTGGCCGCCGCCGCGGCTGAAATCCATGCAGACTTTCTGAAACACAATCTAACAGCCAGCGATGCTGGCAAAGCAGCTCTTTCCGTGCTGATCGGTTCGGATCGTTCCCTGTTCAACGATGACAAGATAGAACGCCTGAAGATCAGTTATGCCTTGATCCTCGACTACCTCGGCGACATCGAGGCCGGCCGACTTGCGATTGTTTTGGCAAGGCGCTTTGCCGAAGAAAACCGTATGGACATGGCTCTTGAGACGTATACCGATTATGTGCCGTACTATTTCGGTTTGCTCAAAACCGATGCCGAGCGTGAGGAACTGATTGGGCTGGCGGCAGAAAATGCAACGCATCTGAAAAGCTACACCACTCTTCGAGTTCTGGGTGAGGTTCTGTCCAACGCACCGCGGGACGAGAAAGTCACCTTGGCGCAGCGCGTTTTCAGTGAACTGGATCCCGATTACCTCAGCAGCATGCTTGATGGTGTCGAGGGCGTGCATCGCACTAGTGTGGAAGCTTGGAGTCATGCGCAGGAAATCGCTTCTGGTGCTCAACCGTCTGTTCCATCTGCGGATCTGCTGGCAACAGCATCCAATACGGCCAATTTTGTAGCGGTAGAACTTGTCTACACTGCGCAGCCCGACATGAACTTGCGCAACGCACAGCTACTCGCGTCACTACGTGATGACCTTTCAACCGGCAGAGCACTGATCGCATTCCAGAAACTTCTGAACCTCCCGGTCAGCGCAGTTGATGCACTTCCAGTTTATCTTTCCCTGATTGAAACCTTTGCCGGTCATGGATACGCTACATACGTCGCCAAGCTCTCCGAGGAACTGGCACAGGCAGCTTCAACCGGCGAGATCAACCTGGACGATAAACAGCTCGAGAGATTGTTTACTGCTCTTGAGGTGCTGCCGGAACCGGACATGATAGACGGGATTGCCAGCGCTATTCCCGGAGCTGAGACAAGAATTTCGCGCACCAAGCTTCGCGCTACGATCTTCAGTGCGTTTGACAGTCCAGTGGAAAAGCCTGTCGGTGCTGATCCAATATTTGTTCCAGAAAATGCGAATGCAGCTCTGGCGGCAGCTGCAACGCTCTTCAATGGAAAGCTTGTAAATGGTGAAGTCGGCGACCTTGCGGCTAAAGACCTGAACCTCCTCTCGAAAGTGACGGAATTTCTCTGGAACCACGAGTCCCGGAGAGACCTTCTTGTAAACTATGTTGCCAGCGACACCGACGCGTTTCTCCGTCAGGTCGTTGCTTTGGGTATCACGGCAAACCCGGCGTTTGATGTCACGGAAACCCACGGGTCTGAACTGGCCAAGATTATTGCCGGAATGTTGCCTGAGCTTGAACCCTCGCCACTCAGGGACATGCTTGGCGCGTCAATCGGAATCATTGAAGAGGATACGGTTCCAAGGGGACTGACTTTGGCGCGCTATGCCCGCTATCTGGCAGCCAGCGGCAATCGTCTGGACCCAGGCGTTGCCCAAACCGTTGCTGAACGCGGCGGTATTTTGGAAGCGAACGCGGTTTTCGATGGAGCCTCGCACATTACCGAGACTCTCAAGCAGATCCCGAATTACCGGGAGCGTGTTTCGGCCTTTCGTCGGCTGGCAATTGCTCGTGCGGATGTACTTGACCGGAAAGGCTGGCTGAACAGTGCCACTCATGTAACCGAAAGCGATCCGGTCACACCCAGCTTCGGCCCGACAGTGAAGGATGCAGGGCAGCTAACTCTGAAAACGAGTCCGATAGACGATGCCTTCGGCACAAACGTGCCATTCATGCCGAATTTGTTGATGGGGGAGGGCTCGATTACATCGAAAGTCCCGGTCATCGACAGTCGTAATTTCGCAGGAGCTACTGCGAGTATTGCTGCGCGAGGCGAGACCCGTGCGACACGGTTGGTCCGCTTTCCGTCAGAGCATTACGACGGGCTGATTAACCTGGGTGTGCGAGAGCACGTGTTTCTCAATACACGTAGCTCGACACAACGCATCATCTTTGTGGCACTAGGTACCGTAACGGCAAGTGAGCTGGTCTCCCAGATTCAGGCGAGTGATCCCGACGCCATTTCTCTTAAAGACGGTATTGTTACACTTAATGTTCCCTTGGCAGTCAAGGAAGGGGCCACACTCATTCTGAGTGGCCTGGACATCAAGGAGTTCCGGTTCAACACCAACAAGGGCGCATTTCTTGTCAACAGCGGAACGCTTTATCTGGATGGTGTAACTGTCTCGTCATTCGACGAGGCGACAGGCAAGCCAAGTTTTGTCTGGGATGGTGGCAAGAAACCCAAGTTTCGACCCTTTTTGCTGAGCTGGAGCAACAGCCAGACATTTGCAACATCGACGGAATTCGTCGCACTTGGTTATGCTGGCGGGCGAACATATGGCCTGTCTTTGTCAGCAGGTCCGTCAGATGCAGTCTCGCGCAGGCTCCATACGAAACTGCCAACGGGCACCTTCATAAACAACTCGTTCAACAACCTGTTCTACGGGTTCTACACCTACGATGCAAAAGACATAGTTTTTGTCGGCAACGAACTGGTCAACGGGGTGATCTATGGTCTGGACCCCCACGATTGGTCCCACAATCTCATGATGGCTTACAACGTGGCCTACGGGACTCAAAAGAAGCACGGCATCATCATCTCCAGGGAAGTTGACGATAGCTATATTGTTGGAAATCTCTCCTTCGAGAACACTGGCACAGGCATCATGCTCGACCGCCTTAGTTACGGCACGGTCGTATTTGCAAATGATTCAAGCCACAACGAAGGTGACGGTTTTGCCGCGATGGAAAGCCCATGCGTTCTTGTTGACAGCAATTATTTCGTTGGGAACCACCGTGCCGGGGTCAAGGTTCGCAATTCCTGGGATGTTCACGTTGCAAACAACATCGTTGCCAACAACAGGGCGGCAGGCATTGAGGCTTATATAGACAACCTTCGTGCCGCGGATGCGAGTGAATTCCGCGACTTTGAGAAAGACCCCTTCCTACCAGTCGCAACCATGTCAGCCATAGGCAACGAAGTACGAAACAACGCTCTCGGTATATCGATCCGCGGAGCGACCGAAACCACCTATTTCAAAAACCGTTTTGTCAATCAGGCACCCAAATACGCTGGTGGCGACATTAAACCTGTCGCGCTGGATATCGTGTCCCGGAGCATGAAAGGTGGCGTTCAGGTGCGCTCTACCTGTATCCCCAAAATCACGATTGAGAAGTCGTGTTCCCTTTATCGCTCGGGTGTCATTCATTCCCACATGGCTGAAACCGGTACACCCGGCAGTGATGTGACCGGCAACTTCTGCGTGGACGTTGCCGGAACACCTCAAGCGACGTCCTTCACAGGCGAATTTGTGGAGTAGATGATGAAGACCCTACACCTTTCTACGATCATTCTGCTTCGAGCAGTTCTGGTAGTGCTGGCAGCAACGGTGTCCACTTCTGCTTCAGAAATGACAAAGAAGCTGGAGCGGGAGACATCGAAAAAATTTGTCTCACAGCAGAACTCGCTGGCTGATTTTGCAATTGCCGAGGACGCCGAGAAAAGGCTCGAATATGCCCGTTTTCTCGCGGAAGGTCTTATCGTCGTTGAAACCAATCCTATCCGCGTTCCGGTACTTGAGCAGGCTGCAGAAATCTACCGCGAACTGACACAGGTGGAAGACGAACGGATCCGTATCAAAGCTGTCCGTGAATTGAGGAGCTTGTTGTTGCAATTTGGCGACCAGGTAGACGATGGGGAAGTCGCTGCGCTGGATCGGCTGCTGGAATCGGACAAGACCAAAAGTGTTCCGGATCTTCCAGGGTCTGGCGAAATTGCTCCAACTCCGACGGAGGCAGATCTCGAGCGACATCTGCGCAGCAGTATGGCCAAAGGTTCTCTAAACGCGACGCTGGAGTTGCTGCTTTTGCTAAGGCGACAGGGGAATGTGGAGGAGGCTTCGGAAGTCCGGAGCCAGATGTTGTTCCTTGCAACCATCAAGATGTCTCAAAGCGACAGCTCGGTAATAAAGTTGGCTCGCAGGTACGCGGCCACCCTGGACGCTGAGGAAAATCCCGAAGCGCTGGTTTCACTCCTGAACCTAGCAGCGGCCAGCGGGTCAGATGCCGTCATGTCGATTGTGACGTCGCTGCAAGAAAGAATTGAAATTATCGGCCGTGATGATGTCAGGGATGTTGTCTGGAGACTCGTTGCATCTGGTTCTGACCGGGCAATGGAAGTGGTTGCTTTGGACTTGGTGGACAACAACCACTTTGGATTCGATACACAGGATTCTCTTTGGGCGGTCTCGCGCCTTGAAGAGGTCGGGAGCTACCGCGCCAATTATCTGATTGCGAAACTTTTTTATCAGGGCGTTCACGTCCAGCAAGATCTGGTGCGCGCTGTTGCGGCGATGGAACGTATGTTGCAACAGGTGCCCCGGTCGGGCGACGACAGGTTGCTGCTGGCAGACAGGTTTTCTCGCATGAACCTGTCAAATGCGCTTGTCGCGAAATATGCGCTTCCCTTGTACATGGACCTGTACACGCGGGGCGACACGAGAGCTATTACACGAATTGGCCGTATAGTAGTGCAGGCTGATCGCTCGGGCTTTTACGTTTCACCTGCAGATTTGCCTTTATCGGCGCGGGAGATGGTTGGCGAACTGGAAGCGGCCTATGACCTTGGCAACGTTACAGCAGGTGCGCTACTCGCCGAGATCTATCAAGAGGGTCGCTTGCTTCCGAAAGACGGAACAAAAGCGCTCAAAATTTACGAGGAATTGCTCCCGCTCGCGGATGGAAATGAAGGCAGATCGCGGCAGATTGAGGAGCAAATTGCGAAGATCACGCGTAACAATCTCGAAATCACCCGAAACTATCGGGACTATTATGAACGATTGGTTGGATTGGTCGAAAAAGACAGCCCCTGGGCGAAACGGGAATACGGAAAACTGCTTCTGAAAGGGGGGCCAAGCTTCTCTTCTGATCCGGAAAGGGGGTTCTTGCTTCTACTTGAGGCGCTCGACCAAGGCTATCTGTCCGCAGGTTCCGACGCCGCCGAATACGCTCTGGAAACGCGAAGCAAGGACAAACTTGTCAAGATCGCAAGAGCCTATGACCAATTCGATCCAAGAATACTGACACCGGAAGACAACGTTTTCCTTGCAAGGACCAGCTATACGCTTGGAGACGTGAAAAAGGCGTTTGAGCTGCTTGATACGCCGGAAATGGATGGTGTCGCTCAAGCCAGGTTTCTGCGTGCAAAGGCAACCCTGCAACTGGGATTGTCAACGGAACAGGAAGTCTATCAAGAACTGCGCGAAATTATCCTCGCCTTCAGCGGCGATGACAAAACACTGCTCTCATTTATCTCTGACTTCGCCAAGAAAGATGATCTGGATCTGCAAGTTGTGGAACCAATTCTGGAACGACTGGCGTATATCGCTGATAAGCGACAGGTTGGCGCAATAGAACTCGCCTTTCAATTGAGGCAAAAGTGGCCGCGGACGCAGGCTCTCAATTTCAGAAAGGTCGTGGACTGGTGCCGAATTTATGCTGAGCGGGGTCGTGGTGGGCCTCTGACAAGGGTCACGCGTGACGTGGACGTTACGGCCGTCGATGAAAATAACTTCCTCTATTTGGTGGACACGGTGGAGGCCGTCCTGCCGTTCATGCCCACAAACGGCAATCTGCGCATGTTTGTGGCAAGGCAGTACATGCAAGGCAAGTTTCGCGAGAGGGACACGGCAAAGGCGGAAGTCCTCATACGGCAGGCAGCCAAGCTTGGAAACGAGGCCGCACTGTTCGAGATCGCAAACACATTCTATTACGGCCAAGGTGTCGAGCCGGACCGCGAAAGAGCCATGACGATCTATCGGGATCTCGCATTCATTGGTTCGAATCGGAGCGCGTTGTCATTGGCTCGTCTCTATTCAAAGGGACCTGAGAGCCGCGTTTACGAGACCCGTGCCTTTGCGCATTTTGCCCGCGCTGCGACCAGTGGCTCTGTCACTGCAATGACTGAGCTCGGGCGCAGTTATATCGCCGGTGCCGGTACGGCTCGTGACGCCGAAAAAGGCATCGGCTGGCTCGAAAAGGCAGCCGGCCGCGGCAGCACCGAAGCGATGATCCAGCTCTACTATTATTACTTCGTGCAGAACCCGACGAACGACAATCCGGATGCCGAAAAGTGGCTTGATGCGCTCGTTGAAGCCGATGTCCCCGACATGATCATTAAGAAAGCGGTTTTGCTGCGCAGCCGCTCGAAAGAAGACAATCGCGAAACAATCAATTTCTTGCTCTCAAGGGCGGAGGAGCTGGGAAATCAGTTCGCTCGGCGCTTGAAGAACATCTATCTGCAGGACGAGCGAGGCGAAAAATCGAAATGACCGTATGGACGTTACTTATGCGCCGTTTGCCGGTTGTCGCGACGGGCCTCGCCATGTCGATGTGGTGGGGGCAGGCAGCTTCGCAGGAAAACCAAGGTTCAGAATTCCTCTATAGCTGCGTAGATCTGCAAGAAAGATCTCCCCGATCATCGATCGGCGTCAAACTTTACCAAGGACATGATGGCTGGTTTTTCCGCGAGCGCGACCTGGAAAACCTGTTTGAAATCTCCGAGGAGAGCCTCAAAGCTCTACAAAGCGTCAACCAGGCTCTAGCGTATCACGACATTCACCTTGTTCTGGTGCCGATGATACCGCGTGGAATCGTGGGGCGGGATAAAATTCCGAACGGTGGTCTGCTTTCGGACATGTTGTACGACGCTGAGTTCTCCGGAACGCAATTCAGCGCGTTTATCGAGTCCTTCAAGGAAGCGGGAATCGATGCCATCGACATTAACGGAATTCTGGAACAGAACCCTGAATTCGATCGGGCGAGTTATACCTTCTCCGGCGACGTTCACTGGAAGCCTGCGGGCGCGAGGCTGGTCGCCAGAGCAGTTGCGGACAAGGTTGTCCAGATTGAGCCGGAGTTGGGATCCCTCGCAGAATACGAGACTTCTGCCACGGGTGAAGAAGTTCTGATCCGCTTCAATCTGACCAAGTCACTGAATGAGTTGTGTGAAGATCGCATTCCGCCAGAGTCGATCGAGACTTTTGCCACAAAGCGCAAACTAGATTCACTGGATGCCCTTTTCGACAGTGACGACAATAGCGACGGCCGAGAGCTTCTCCATATCGTTGGTACATCCTTTTCAGATGAAGCCTTGCACTTTAATTTCGCCGGTTTCGTGCGCGAGTTCCTTCAGCGTGAAGTCTCGAACTTCGCGGTTAGTGGTGGAGGGCTAACTGAGTCTATTTACAGCTGGTCGCAGAAAAAGACCGGACTTGAGAAAAGGCCCAGAATTCTGCTTTGGGAATATTCAGATTTGCGGGAAATCCAGAAAGATCTGGATTTTGTCAAAGACGTGATTGTTCCCTCGATTTTTGGTGCCTGTGCCGGTGAACTCGAAGTGGCCAGCGGCGACTTTGCGGAGGGGGCGAGGTTTTCCTTTGGCTTGCCGCAGACAGGCGGACTTGCGCGCGACCACTATCTTCATCTCAGTTTTTCGAATGCAGCACTGACCGGTTTTCGTATCACGTATCAGTATGCCGATGGCAGTGAGGAGCGTGTTGTCTTTTCCAATCCAAAGCGTGTCAGCGGTCTGAACAAACTGTACCAGAACTTTCCTGAAAACAGGGGCGAGACGCCTGTGAAACTGTCATTGGAAGTCGAGAACGAGCTCGTCACCTCAGGCAATGTGCAGCTCTGCCGCTATCCGGCTGACGCCTTTTCTGTCCAGCCAATATCCAACTAATTTGAGGTTGTATTATGCGTACCAAATTCTTTTCTCTTGTCGCTCTGGTAATGATTGCTTTTCAAGGTGCTGTAACATCAGTTACCGCGGACGACGCACTTTACGAAGCTCCCATTCCTGCCGACAAAAGTCTTGTTCGCTTTGTAAACGCTAAGCTGAAGAACGGCATTGTGCTGGATTTTTCCGGACAGAAATTTGGCGTCGATGGAAAGGCGCTGTCCGCTTATCACATTATCCAAAACGGTGATTACGTGATCGGTGACGGACTGTCTGCCGTGAATGTTAAACTGGAATCGGGCAAGTTCTACACCGTCGCTGTTGGTGCTGAAATCGCGGACGGTGTGTCCATCGTCGTGATTGAAGACAAGGCGGTTGAGAACCCATCCAAATCGGCACTGAGTTTCTACAACTATGCCAGACAGCCCGTCGATCTCGCCCTGGTACTGAAAGGCGATACACGAACCCTCTTCAAGGACGCCGCACCAGGCAGCATGGCCAGTCGTGAACTGCCAGCAATCGATATCGGTCTCCAGGTCCAGAATGGCACGGGGGTCATCTTTGAAACTGACAGCGTTTCGTTGACTGCAGACAAGAGACAGAACGTCGTGGTGCTTGAAACGGCAGCTGGTGTAGGTGCCTATCTGGTTGCAACTGAGCTGAACAAATAAACGGGAAATAAACCCGGTTTTTGGGGGTCAAAAATGAAAAAAATCTCTCACATCAGAAAGGTTGCAGGCTACGCCTCGGCCGTCGCCATAATGGTTTGCACCTCGCAGGCTGTCAGGGCGGATAATCCAACAATCATTCTTGATCCCCCGCAACTCGACTACGCAGCCATCTGTGAACCTAGGCAGATCGAGGAATCGATCGTGCTGGACCGCGACTGGACAAATTGGGACGGTATGGATCTGGGTGTGGACGCTTTGACGGCGATCAAGGTTTCGCATCTCTATCTGCGAGGGCGGGGCGAGGTGGCACGTTCGCCGGAAACGGCAAGGCGGATTCTCGAAGTTGCAATGGAAACCTACCCTGGCAGGCGGTCTGTTTTCCTTCTTCCCATGGCGCGCACGCTTCAAGCTGCAGCGCGAACATCTGATGACTTTCACCAGGCTGAGTCCTTGTTGCTGGAATCTTACGACAGCGGATCCACCCGAGCAGCCCTTGCCTTAGGACAGTTTTACGGAGAAGACGGACCTGCAGAAATGCGAAACGCGGAACAGGCCCGCCGGTTCCTGCGCATATCGGCCCTGTCAGCCGACCCCCAGGGACTTCTTGAATACGCTCAGGTTCTGGTTGTCGATCCCAATACTCCCATTGAGCAGAAACGAACAGCTGTTCTGGGAGCCCTCCTGAATATGGTTGGCCAACTCAAGGAGGGTGACTGTTCGGTATTGAACACCATCGGCTTTCTCTATCTCCGTGGAGTGCTGGTCCAACAGGACATCAATGTCGCTCTGAAGTGGCTTGAGGCTTATGCTCAAACAGGTGATCCAAGAACAGCTAACTATCTTGCAAACTTGTTTATTTCCAATCAGGTAGAGCAGATCGACGTTCCTAAGTCGATCGACTATCTGCGTCAGGCAGCGTCCGGCGGCATTGCGTCTGCTCAATTCGGACTCGGCAAAGCCTATGTGGCCGGCCTTTCGGTCGAACGCGACCTCGATCTTGCGAAAGACTATTTTCTGCAGGCATCGAAACAGGGGCTCCTGGCAGCCGATGAGTGGCTAGCACGGATTTATTCCGGTGAATTTGGCGGTTTGGCTGACGAGACCAAGGCTAAGGAATACTTCGAAAAGGCGCTGAAACAACCCGAGAGATCGGAAACGCTGCGGCTCGTCTACGGAGAGTTTCTGTCGGAGATTGGGAACAAAGAAGATCTTCAGCACGCTCTGGATATTCTCCAACAGGCGGCTGATGCTGGTTCCGTCGATGCTGCAAACCAAATCGCCAAAATCTATCTGCAACTCGGCAGGGAAAACACAAAGCTGCTGGAGAAATCGCTCGAATACTTCAGGACGTCTGCGAAGTCGGGTAACTCGGATGGCGCTTCCATGCTGGCCAAGATGTTCTCCTGCGGTATGGGCGTACCGATCTCGGTGGATCTTGCCAACAAATGGTTGCACCAATCAGCCGTTCTGGGCGGTGTTAATTCGATCTATATCACAGGCTTGAACCTGCTTGCGAGCGAAAACGAACGCGACAGGGAGCGTGGCCGTGTCTACATCAAACAGGCCGCGTTCAAAGGCAGTCCCGCGGCGATCGGATACGCTGTTGCCAGGTGGGAGAAGGGGGTCGAAGGCTTCAAGGAGCAGCCTTATGCGGCGGAACGACTCTCGATGTTCGTCGATAATCTCAAAGATCCGGTTCAACGCACCAGAGCCAAGATTTCGATTTTGCGCAACCGCTTTGAGGTAGCCACTACGGTTGAAGAGAAAGAAGCGCAGATTCGTGAACTTGAACCGTTGTTGAAGAATGGCGGCCCGGAAGCCTATCTCGCCAAAGCTGAAATGTTGCGTAATGCGGGTACGGCAAATGACACCGAGCTTGTGGATATCTACCGCGTTGTTGCGGAGATGGGTGATATCCGTGGTCAGCGCGAGCTTGGCAAGCATTTGCTGTCAGACCTGACACAAGATGTTTCGGTGGGGCGTGGCTGGCTTGAAAAGGCCTCGGCTTCAGGAGATTTCAAGGCCAAACTAGCCTTGCTGGACCCCGGCGCCTCTGACGTGATGGGGCAAATGGCGGAAATTTCCGTATCAGGCGAAGTCTGCACCGTAGACGAGATGGTCACCGTCGCCAGGGTCTATTCAACGTTGCCGGATCCACAGGCCAGCACGATGGCCAAATACTGGATGTCTCTTGCGACGACGATTGCCGACCGGGACGCTGACGACCTGTATGCGATCGGTTCGGCGCTGCAGGACGGTGTTGATGGTGTTGATCATCGCTTTCGGGCTGAGGAATATCTTCTCGGAGCTCTGGCGCTCGGACGAAACTCGGTCTTGCGCGATCTTGCCGAGGGGCACCTGAACGGACTTTGGCAGGAAGCATCGGCAGATCAGGCAAAAGACTACCTTCGGAAACTTGCCGATCTCGGTGACAAGGAAGCTGGCAACAAGCTGCTCAGTGAAATTGCAGATGGCACGTTCATATCTGACGTCGGTGAGGTATCAAGTCTGCTCTTATTTCTTGGAGATGAAGTCAAGTCGCCAGGAAAGTACATGCTGAAATTGGCTCGGTTGAACCTCGCCGGCTCGCTGGGGGGCTCAGACAGCTCGAAGGTGATCGAATGGCTCACCCTTTCCGCTCAGGACGGTGAACCGAATTCTATGTATCGGCTTTACCAAGCCTATTTCTTTGGTGACGGAACCGAGAAAGACATACCCCTGGCGCTGGAATGGCTGACGAAATCTGGCGAAGCCGGGAACGTAAAGGCCGCACGCGATTTGGCGGCCGCCTTCAAGGTGGGTGTCCCGGGATTGTCTCCGGACGCGGAACAAGCTGCTTACTGGCAAAAACAATTCGAAGAACTTTCGGACCTTGAGTGACGATCCGAAGTGCTTGCTCGTGCGCACTCTGCGCACGAGCGCGCAATCGGCTGTTATCGGAAAATTGGATTAAGAAATGAGATTTCGATTCAACTTATTGAAATTGTTTGTTTTTTTAGGTGTGTCGCTTGCAATGTTCGTTGAGGTTTTTGCAGCTGGCTATTCTGTGCCATTTCCCCTGGCTCGAAACGTTGCTGACAACAATGGTAGGTTGACGTGCAAGAAAGATTTGCCAAAGCCGATCAAAACTCTCCGCCTTGGAAGCATCTATAGTTCGAAGGACAAGAGCCGATCGACAATCGATCCAGAGAACAAAAAACGGTACGACGCGGCAATTGCGGCCACGCGCTCCTACCTAATGTTCGTCACCAAGAACGCGAGCAACTACACACAAACGGACGGAAACAGACTAGACACTGCTGCATGCGCGCTGGCAGCACTTGATCTTTGGGCCAAAGCTGGGGCGCTCACCGATCTCAAGACCCGCCAGTCCTATTTGAGTGTAACGAGAATTATCGCCGGGGCGGCGGTGGCATACATGCAGGTAAAGCCAGCTGCAGAAATACTGGGTCTAAACACTTCCCATATCGAAGACTGGCTGACACGCCTAGCGCAAGCCACCATCCCTGTCTACACAGAGTCCGGCGAGCGGGTATCAAATCGTCAGAACCATCGGTATTGGGGTGGTTTTGCAGTTGCGGCCGTAGGTGTCGCAGTAGGCCGTCGCGATTTCCTCGAATTTGGTTATGACAGCTACAAACTTGGCATCTGTCAGGTTACCGAAGAAGGTATCCTGCCTTTAGAGTTGGCCCGGAAAAAGAAGGCACGCGATTACCATCTACATGCAGCTGCTCCCCTGGTGATGCTGGCGTCCCTGTCCGAAGCTAATGGTTACGAAGCCTTTTCCCTTTGTGGCAACGCCTTAAAAAGGCTCGCGCATTTCTCACTGGCGTCGATTGCTGATCCGGGTGAAATCGAAGAATTGACAGGTACTAAACAGGCAGAGCTGCCGCGTGAAGAGGATGGCCGTATCCGGCGCGATCGGATTGCCTGGCTAGAGGTTTACCTCATGAAATATCCCGAAGAACGGGCCAAATACGGACGTTTTTACACGCTGCCGCTTTATTCCTCCGCGCTCGGAGGTCGTGTCAGTGCAATGTACAACCTTGATTTCAGAAATTAATAGCGAACAGAAACCTGTTCCACAGGAGAGTTATTGTGAGTTTGAAATTTGGTACTAGCGGCCTTCGTGGTTTGTCTTCCGATCTGGAAGGGGCTCCGTCATTCATTTACGCTGCTGCGTTTTCCAAGTTCCTTTTGGATCAGGGGCTTGCAGCAAGCGGTGACCGAGTACTGGTCGGTTATGACTTCAGGGCCTCCAGCCCTGCAATTGCCGAAAATGTCAAACGGGCGATTTCCTTGGCCGGCCTGGTACCCGTCGACTGCGGAACGTTGCCGACACCGGCTCTCGCGCATTATGGGCTGAAGCTCGGAGCAGGCTCCATGATGATAACCGGGTCGCACATCCCAGCCGACAGAAACGGTATCAAGTTCTATTTGCCTTCAGGTGAAATCGGGAAGAATGATGAAAAAGCGATAACCTCTCTTTCCGAGAAAATTCAGGCACCGGAAGTCGGGTCTGGCAACGTTCCGTTTGAAGACCACGCAGCTCAGGCTGCTGCCCTGTTTATGGAACGCAACCGCGGTTTGCTGGCGGCGAATACTCTGCAGGGATTGCGTGTTGGGGTCTATCAGCACTCGACAGTTGCTCGCGATATGCTTGCGGAGATTTTGGCGCACTATGGAGCCGAAGCAGTTCTCCTTGGCCGCTCTGAAACATTTATTCCCGTGGATACAGAAGCAGTATCCATTGATACAAAAACGGCTCTGAAACAGTGGTCAGAGCAGCATGGACTTGACGCAATCGTATCCGCGGATGGCGATGGAGACAGGCCCCTGATCGCCGACGAGACCGGGTTGCCTGTAAACGGTGACGTTTGCGGATTTCTTGCGGCACAATTTCTCGGAGCGACCCATGTGGTCACACCGGTCACCTCAAACTCCGGAATTGAAAAAGTTTTTGCCGGTGAAGTGGCGCGAACACGGGTGGGATCACCATTCGTTATCTCAGGCATGCAGACTGCGGCCGGCTCTGACGGTGCGTTGGTTGTCGGCTTTGAAGCCAATGGGGGAACGTTGACGGCGTCTGAGTTCCAGGTTGCAGGTGGTCAGTTTTCCGCTTTGCCTACAAGGGACTGCTTCCTGCCAATTCTGGTGGTTCTTGCGTCCTCGGTCGCGTCTGGGCTCTCTCTTTCTGCACTGAAGGACAGCCTGCGTATGAACGCAACATCGGCAGACCGGCTGAAAGACTATCCGCAGGAAAACAGTGCTGCGCTGATGGGGTGGTTGACACATTCGAGCGCCAATTTGGCGAGCTTCATCCAACCGATCGGTGTGCCCACGTCAGTCAACGATCTGGATGGGCTGCGCGTTGCTTTTGAAGACGGGGCCGTCATTCATTTTCGCCCCTCGGGAAACGCACCGGAGATGCGGTGCTATGTCGAAGCGGAAAATCCTGAAAAGTGCAAGCTATTGTTGGAAAGCGGACTCGATCTGCTTTCGACCTTTGACCGCGACGCGGTCGCCTAACGCCGGCCTTCGCTGAAGGTCACGGTCAGGACTGGAAAAACTGAATAAAAACTCTGGGGATTGGAGTGGGGAAGTGGCAAAATTTGGATTAGATAAAAAGTGGCTGATACTCGGAGGGCTTGGTGTTCTTCTGGCGGCCTGTCAGAACAGCCCGGACTCAGCGTATCGGGAAGCAAAAATCAGCATCGCCCACTCCAAAGCTGGTGTGAATACACCCAATGATCCCGAGAAACTCCTGATGATCTCGGCAAAAGGGGCGACCTCGAAATCCGATATTCAAAAATACAACCGGGAATATGGCAAATATCTGCTTGAGAAAGGCAAAAGACGTCAAGCCTATCAAGCCTTTGAGACAGCAGCACTTGCCGGTGACAGTTCTTCCCAGAACCGACTTGTTCAGGGGCATCTAAACGGACACTATCGACCATCAAACCTGAACAAGGTGGCGCGCGACGTCTATCTTCCCGCAGCGAACAGTGGATCGAGCGTCTCCGCAAACATGCTGATGGCAGAGCTCGTCGGCAAGGGCAGAGTTCGAGGTTCGCAGTTCAAGAGTGAGAGCTATTGGTTGCAACGGGCAGCCAAAAAGGGTTCGACAAGCGCATCGCGCGATCTCGCTGAAAAGGCTGAACGCTCCGGCAACGTCAAACTTGCCGCGTCCTATTATGCAAAATCCGACCGTATTTCGCGAAGTGAACGAGCGTTGCGTCAGGCTCGTATCTATTACCTCGGTCAAGGCGTTAAGCAAAACACAAAAGTCGCCCATGCTTGGATGGAGCGGGCACGCAGGTTCGACAAGAAGGGTGCTGGCGAATTGGCCGCACGCGTCTATCGTTCGACGGGTGGTGGCAAGGACGGTGCTTATCTTCAATCGGTCGCGTCGGCGGCAGGTGTAACCAGCAGCCTTTCCAGTGGCCGGATCGTACGCGACTACCGTGCTGCAAAGACCGACGCAGAACGGCGCATGATCATCAAGCCGCTTGAAAAGTCTGCAGATCAGGGCAGTGCGGATGCGGCCCTTGTTGTTGCAAATCTCTATATTCGCACAGGCGGTAGTGACGCCAAGATCGCCAAATATTTGCTGAAAGCCTATTCCGGTGGAAAGACAGAAGCTCTCGATCTCATGATCACCCGTCTTCAGCGTGCAAGTCCTGGCAGCAGCGAAGCCAATTCACTTTATAAAGCGGTCGCCTCGGTTGCGAGTAAGGGCAACGTAAAGGCGGCCCGGGCTCTCAGCTCGATCTATTCAATTGGTGGCGTGAAACAGGCTAGCGTGAGTGAAAGCCGCAAATGGCTGCGCAAAGCGGCTGATTCCGGCGACACCAAGTCTCAATATGAGTTTGGCGTCGACCTTTTCGAGAACGGTAATGGCGGTTCTGACAAGAATCTTGCGGTGAAATATCTGACCATGGCCGCCAACAAAGGCAACCCGTTCGCTTCCTCATATCTCAAGGGAAAACAGTAACAGGTTGTGCAAGACAGGAGATTGCCGTGTCTGACATTGTAAAAAACTTTGAACCGGGCGACTTTCGCCATGAAGTGGAAAGCCTGGAGGAGTGGCTTTCGGGATCGGCACTTCCCTTGTGGCTTGACGCGGGACGCGACATCTCACACGGTGGCTTCCACGAACGCGTAATGCAAAATGGCCAGCCTTGCACGTCGGACAACCGACGTGCCCGTGTCCAACCGCGCCAAATCTATTGTTTTGCCGCGGCTGGCGCAAGAGGCTGGCAGGGGGACTGGCAAGACGCTGTCCGGTCTGGATACGACTTTTTCGAAAGGGTCTATCGGCGGAGTGACGGGTTCTATGGAAACCTGGCTTCATCCGACGGGCTCCTCATCGACGACCGTTTCGATCTTTACAACCAGGCCTTTGCCCTTTTCGCTTTTGCCGAAATGAGTGTGGCTTTTCCAGATCGTTTGGTAGAACTGGAAACGAGGGCTGCTAATCTCCTCGCTGGTCTCAAGGCAAGTTACGCGCATACTCAGGCCGGTTTCGAAGAGGCGGTGCCGACCAGGTTGCCGCTTTGCTCTAATCCCCACATGCATCTTTTCGAGGCGAGTCTGGCCTGGGAGGATACAGCTTCTAATCCGGCAACCTGGACATCCATGGCCGATGAGATTGCGCGTCTAGCGATGACAAGGTTCATCGACAGCGAAAGTGGCGCTCTCCGGGAATTCTTCTCACACGATTGGACGCCGTTTGAAGGTGACAAAGGACGCATCGTCGAACCTGGTCACCAGTTTGAATGGGCCTGGCTCCTTTGCAGGTGGGGAGAACGACGCGGAGATCAGGTCGCGAAGGAAAAAGCAAGGAAGTTATTCGAAATTGGGGTGAATCACGGCCTCTGCGAAGACCGCCAGGTCGCGATTATGGGGCTTTACGACGATTTCTCGATTTCCGATCCGGTTGCAAGATTGTGGCCACAGACCGAGTGGCTGAAGGCTGCCGCAATCCTTGCGCGGCAGAGTGTGGGGTCGGATAGGGAGTTCTATCTCAACCAGGCGGTTTGGGCAGTTCATGCGCTCCGGAAATTTCTCCAGCCCCCTGTTGAAGGGCTCTGGTTCGACAAACTGAAACCGGACGGTCAATTCATCGACGAACCGGCCCCTGCCAGCAGCTTCTATCACATCCTCTGTGCCATCTACGAGGCACGGAACACCATTGAAATACTTGGTGAAGACAGACTGAAAAGGTCTGCCTGATCCTCAGCGGCCCTAGCCACCTAACACCAGCGCCTGACGCCGGAAGAACGGGTCGAAAAATTGGAAAATGCAGTTTCGGGACCGAGGCCCTGAAACAGGATTCTTAGAAAGACATAGTGTTATGGTTTTTTCGTCGGTTATCTTCATCTTTGCTTTTTTGCCGTTGTTCCTGGCGAGTTACTACGTCACGCCGGTAAGGTACCGCTCGTATGTAATCCTGCTTCTCTCGTACGGTTTTTACGCCTGGTGGCGCATTGATTTCGCATTCCTAATGTTTTTCACAACGCTTGTGAACTACATCGCAGTCGCACAATTGTTCAAATCGGACAATGCGCGTTATCGACTGAGTATCCTTGTCGGCATGGTTGTCTCCAACCTTGCTCTGCTGTTTTACTATAAATATTTCAACTTCTTCGCCGATAGCATGGCATTCGTCTTCAACGGTGGTCAAACATACGCATGGGGTCTGCCCCACGTCATCCTGCCAATAGGCATTTCCTTCTACATTTTTCACAATCTGAGCTATCTGGTAGACGTATATCGCCGTGACCTGACACCCTCGCGCAGTTTTGTCGATTTCTCGGCATTCATTGCTTTTTTCCCTCACCAGATCGCCGGCCCGGTACTGCGTTTTGCGGACTTGAAGGAACAGTTCTACGAGCGGGCACATAACCCGGCGAAATTCAATTATGGCGCTGTTCGTTTCATGACCGGTCTGGCGAAGAAGGTTCTGATTGCTGACCCAGCTGCCGTCATTGCAGATGCTGCGTTTGCCATTCCCAATCCGACGGCGTCCGAGGCCTGGCTCGGGGCAATTGCATACTCGATCCAGCTTTACTTTGATTTCTCAGGTTATTCGTCCATGGCGATTGGCCTAGCCATGATGGTCGGGTTCTATTTCGTAGAGAACTTCGATGCGCCGTACACCTCGGTCAACATCACCGACTTTTGGCGCAGGTGGCATATTTCCCTGTCGTCCTGGCTTCGGGATTACCTCTATATTTCTCTTGGTGGTAGCCGTATCACCATCAGCCGCACCTATGTAAACCTGGCGGCGACCATGGTGCTAGGCGGGCTCTGGCACGGGGCAAACATGACTTTTATCGTCTGGGGAGCCTGGCACGGTCTTTGGCTTATCATCGAACGGATATTCAACGTCAAGGCGAACGCGCCGTTCCGGTTCGCGAACTGGCTGTTGACGACCCTGATTTTCGTGATCGGCTGGGTGTTCTTCAGGTCTGAAACCATGGGGCAGGCAATGGACATGCTTTCAGGCATGTTTGGTCTCCACGGTTTTGCGCTACGTAGTGATTACGCTTGGCAGTTCTCCAGCTTCTCACTTTTGGTTTTGCTGATCGGTATTGCTATTGCGCTCGGTGAGCGAAAGCTGCGTCGGCTTTTCCACCTCATGAGCACGCATCAACTTGTGAAAGCCGGTGAGATCGACAATCCACCTGTCACGAGCACGACGGCTATCGCTGCCACGGCCTTTGGCGCGCTGGCTATCTTGAAACTTGTCGCCGACAGCGACACGCCCTTCCTGTACTTCCAGTTTTAAGCGGCAGGAGAAAGATCATGCCTATCCGTCAATTCAATTTCAGCATTACATCCGGTTTGGGGGACAACCCTTTGGCTGTGATCCTGAAATTTCTGCCCACGATCTTCAGCGGCGCCATGTGTGTCCTTGGAATCTATGCATTTGTACATTTCTGGAACAGCGAAGCGATGGTCGAGCACCGGCAGGTTCCGGTAAACGCTATGGACGTTATTCAGGGACGCGAAGCGTTGGCGTTGGAAGAAATCTTCAAGGAAGAATTTCCAATCCGTGACTTTGCAACAGGCCTGATGAACGCCATCAGTTTCGGCATCTTTGACGAGGCCCGAAAAGGACTAGTGAAGGGAAGCGATGGTTGGCTGTTTTCAGATGAGGAATTTACCTGGAACCGGGAATCCACAGAGGCGGTTGACCATCACATGGCTCTTGTTAAGGAGACGGTCTTCGATCTTAGCCACAAGGGCATTACTGTCGTTGCGGTCCTTCTTCCTGAGAAGGCAGATATCTACAGCGACCGTTTGGGCAGGATTACGCCCCCGGCAAATAGGGCGACTTACTACGAAGCGATCCGTAAACGCCTTCTGGCAGTCGAACATCTTCGTGTTCCTGACCTGAAAACCGATTTCATGACGGCGAAGTCCGAGGGAAGTGTTTTCCTAAAAGCGGACACCCATTGGACCGTCTTTGGTGCAAGCGTTGCGGCCGAAGCGGTTGCTGAGGTGCTGAAAGACACTGTGAACCTAAAAGAAACAGCTTATGAGCTGAAACCTCAGGCGGAGATTGCCCACAAAGGTGATCTTTATAATTTTGCCAAGTTTTCGGTTTTTTCCAAATATTTCGAACAGCCCTCTGAGCCTCTGACAAGGATGGATGCGGTTGCAGTGGATCTCGGACTTGACGATCTTTTCGCGGAGGGTGATGGCGGCCCTGAAGTCGCGCTGGTAGGGTCCAGCTTCTCTGCCAATCCACTTTGGAGCTTTGAAGCGCAACTGCGCGCAGCCACCAGCTCGGACCTGATCAACCTCGCTTCGGAAGGCAAGGGCCCCTTCAAGCCCATGGAGACCTTCCTGGAAGAGGAATTGGACAAGCTCACCAATCTGAAAGTTGTTGTTTGGGAAATCCCGCTTCGATATTTTGATGAGGTCAGCTACTAATTTTGGCCGTTCTGGTGGAAGCCTTCAGCTTAGTGCTGTCCTGCACACAGCGTCGTTTGATCTTGGCTTGATCAGAACACACGATATTCGGGTAATCGGTAAACTCGAGAGACCTCATGTGGTATGAATTGTGGTTCTTCTATTTTTTTGAATCAAAAAATACCTAATATTCAATGGTTTAATGGTGAAATTAGGCGGACTTCCTCTCCGCCATTTTCCTTTTTAAGTGTTTGAATTAAATCGCTTTTCTATTTTGCGAAAATTTCAGCCCATCATTGAGCCCATCATACGGATATCGTATCCACGCGTTGTCCACATTTATACAAATCACCACCCAGCCTATTGCAACCAAGATTAACTCCGACTAGCGTTTTGGGTGTGAGCGGGATCTGAATTCCTCTCATGCCACACACATTGAGCGCAGGACGTGCTTGCTAATCCAACCTCACCCGTTTTTGGGGTGAACAGGAGGCATGCATGTCCGACGACGCGCAACGCGATTTCTTTTCTAATAACACGCCCTTCAAACCCGACGCTGTCGATGAAGAACCGTCAGCGGCCAACCACGAGGGCGCTGAAGGCTCGCAGCAAGAGTCTCCCTCGCGTAAGAAACGCGTTCGTAAAAGCGCATACGTTCCTGAACGTAACCACCTGACTGTCAAAGAAGTAGCTAGCTGGTACGGTGTTGGCGTTGCGACGATTTGGCGGTGGATCAAAGAACTCCCTGACTTTCCACGGCCACATAAAATCACGCCGGGCTCGAGCCGTTGGTTCCGTCGCGATTTGGAAGCTTATGATGACAAGTTGCGGGGGCAGAAGCGATGATCTTGCCGCACGCAAAGCAGGCCAAAACGCGTCGAAACTTGAAAAACTCAAGGAAAGCACGCGCCAATTGGCTCTACACACGTCAAGACGTTCAGGACCTCTATCAGGTTTGCCCGAACACAGTCCGCAACTGGCGGCGCTCCGGCTTGAAGTCTATCGCGGCCAAAAATCGTTTGTTTCTAGGCCGTGATTTGAACGAATTTCACAAGCAGCGTCGTCGAGAGGCAAAACGCCCTTCCAACTTCCCTGAATATTTCTGTTTGTGCTGCAAGCTGAAGCACTCGCTTCTCGAAGAACCGTTTCAGGTCGTCAGCGAAACGCGCACTTACGTCTGGATAAAAGTCTCCTGCCCTGAGCACGGAGGGACGGTGTCCCGGTATATCAAAAATAGTGATTTGAACAATTTGAGACAGCAGCTGGAACGCAAAACCAGTGACGAGACACACGTATAAGGAATCTCTTCATTCCTCACTTAAATTGCGCATATTTTCACATCAAGGATAGAAATCATGCAGCCCGACAACGCATGGATGGTCTACCAGTACCAGGATCAACTGAGGGAAGCTGGTGGTCTTGACGTAAAAACAATTGATGCCAAGCTTCGCCACATCCACAAACTGGTGGCCAGCCTGGAAGGCAAGAAACTCTCAGATCTCACGAAGAATGATATCAAGAAGTTCAAGGTGCCATACAATAAGTTTGATCTGGATGACCCAGGTACCGTAGCAGATCTTGCCCCGCCTACGGTCGTGCAGGTGTTTAACAACGTGCGACTGTTTCTCGAATGGCTTACTGGACAAACAGGCTACAAGTCACTTGAACTTGAAGTGGTGACCTTTTGCGCGCCGCCCAATCGTCTGAACGCATTGGCACATGTGCAAAACCCAAAACATGTGCCACCACCCGAGGACATCAGAAAAACACTCTTGGCAATGCCCGCCAAATCCGCCACACAACGTCGAGACCGTGCCATTCTTGCCCTGCTGTATTTGTCTGGCGCGAGAGATGGCGCCGTGATCAGTCTCCGCTTGAAACACGTTAATGTCGAACAACGGCTGATTTTTCAGGACGCCAAACAAGTCAGAACCAAATTTTCAAAAACGATGCGAACCCATTGGCTTCCTGTGGGGGAAGACTTCGAGAAAGTAGTCATCGATTGGGTTCGTGAAAGGCGGTCTTCTGGAGCTTCTGACGAAGATCCCGTATTTCCCAAGGCGAAAAACGCGCTCCTCAATGGAGGCAAAACATCTTCTGAAGAATTCCTGAAATCTGCGGCGTTGGTTCCAAAAATCATCAAGCGCGCAACGGAGGTAGCTGAAGTGCCGTACTTCATACCTCACGCAATTCGTTCAACGCTTGGCCAACAATTTTATAAGTACGCACAAAACCTGGAAGAACTGAAAGCGATGAGCCAAAATCTCGGTCACGAAAACCTGAGAACAACATTGGAGCATTACGGAGAGATACCAGAAACTCGTCAATACGAGCTACTTCGGGACATCTGGGAGCGTTGGAACGCACAGGAAGACCAAAGCTTGATCCAACTGATTGAGCGACTTCCAGCTAAAAAGCGAAAGCAGCTTCGCATCGTGGCGGAAGCATTTTTGGAGAATTAGATTCAAAGCCTCCCAATATCGAAGGATTGAATTTAGCCGATGCCATTCTTTCTGAATTGTGCCTCGTTAGGTAGGCATTAGCTTGGGTATCGTGGATTGGCGTCGAAAGTCGCAAAAGCAATTGACTGGGGCCGCTGCGATTTCAGATCTTTCGACGGTGCCCCCGGTGTGACAGCGTCACCAAGTCAAAACTCAACGAAGCCAGAGGTACAACCCTGGCGCCGCATTGAGCAATGCGTTCCTAATGGTTTTGGCTGCGAAACCCGGCCACGGCACGGCATAGACTCTCGACTGGCTGCTTCAAAAAGATGTAGCCTTGCACGAAACTCTATTGCCCAGTTCCACAATTCCGAGCCAGCTTTACTTGCTATTCTGCAAGGTTCGTTGACGAAACATTGGCTTGAGGCAGCGCATGCGACCTCCAATTTTCAGTGACCGTTTTCAAATTCTCGGACGCAGCTTCTCTGCTTCATTCGCGTTGCCTGACTGATATCTCTTGAAGGGGAGACGGTCGCCAAAACATTCAGATTTAAAGAGAAATCATGGAGTTCGCATATGATGAGGAGTTTGCACGGCTTGTTGACTGCCGCGCAATAATCTCGTCACATGTTGGTCCAAGGCTGGTCGGGACAATGGGCTGGAGCGGGCTCCTGCTTTCCAATTTTTTGGGTCTACGGGTAGAGGCCGCGACTGTGAACGAGGGGTTCGCAATGACTGATGGCGATGTTGGCGCAAGAGGTTCGGCGAGCACGAGCGCGAGGCCGCCTGAAGATACGTTTCTAGGCAGTTTTCTTGGGGCAATAGCAATAAATGCAGCGTTGAAGACAGGCGTGATCACCACACTGGCGCAGACTGATGGCTTGTCGCTTTCATCTCTCAACTTGCCCCCTCACTCTGCGAGAATTTTGGTTGCGATGCTGGTGGATGCGGGCGTTTGTGAATGTCATGACAAGCAAGCATCTGGCGAGCCCAAAGTTGCCCTGACCTCGGCTTTTACCAAGGTCTATCGTGAACGCCGTACAACCCTTGAACAAAAGCTGGCGTTTCTGCTCCTGGCATCCAGAGATCTGCTCGATGGATTTCCAGCGCTATTGTCTGACCTTCCAGCCTTTATGAGACGTTCCGAGACGTTCTCCTTGTTCCGGTATGACAAAGCCATCGACAAAACCGAAGAAAACATTGCCCACACGCGCCTCTGGGTCGACTATGTAACCGCCTTGAGCGAAGCGGAAAGTGGGAAGCTGATCACTGCAATCGACCTGACGAATTGCCGTCGATTGTTAGAAATCGGCGGCAATACAGGCGCCTTTGCTCATGGCCTTTTAAAGGAATATCCGGCGCTGGAAGCGGTCATCATGGACCTCCCGGTCGTCTGCGATCTTGGTGAGGCTTATGCTGCTGATCTTCCTGAGCGTTCTCGCTTGCAGTTCCTGCCTGGCGACGCGCGTCGTGACACCTGGCCCAATATTGCCGGCCAGGTTCCCGACGTCGTACTGTTCAAATCGGTTTTGCATGATTGGCCGCCGCCCGATACTGCCCTAATGCTTGACCGCGCAAAAGACGCGCTGGCACCTGGCGGGCGGATCGTGATTTGCGAGCGCGGCCCCTTGGCGGACGAAATGCCGCTTGAATTAGGAGAAGATGAGCAGCAAAACTTGTTGCCTTTCACGATGGCGGCCAACATTGTTTTCAGCCCTTTCTATAGACCCGCGAGCTTCTATGTTTCGGCGCTTGCGGAGAGAGGTTTTGAGGATATCAAAGTAAGAGAGGCCCAAGTCGAGATGACCTTCAACATCGTGAGTGGTCGTAAACCCAAGATCGCTGACAGCGGGCAAATGCCGTGATTGAACGAGGGGACATTCAACTATCAAAGCGTGGGCCGGTGATCGCGATATCCGGGCCACCTGGGTCCGGCAAGTCGACCCTCTGCAGGGCGTTGGTCGACAGAATTGGATCGGGGCCGCCAGTCAGCTATGACGACTTCGAGACTATGACCCGCCAGCCACCCGAGGTGGTGGATGCCTGGATGGCACGCGGTGCGCCTTATTCCGAAATCGAAACCCCTGGATTGACCGAAGCACTCGACGCTGCAGCAACCCGCGGCGTAGTGGTTTTTGAAACCCAGCTCGGTCGGGCCTATCCGCACACCAGCCACCTGATTGACTTCTCAGTCTGGCTGACCTGCCCAGAGGATGTTGCGCTTGCCCGCAAGGTTCGGCAGTTTGTGAGCGAAGCGCGGGGCCTCCCGTCCAACAGGTTGGTGCAGTTCCATGGATGGCTGGCGGGTTATCTCGAAGCCTATGAGAAAATAGTCCGCCCGGCTTGCGCCCAACAACGTGATCGGGTTCGCCCCCTGGCTGATCTGTCGCTGGACGCCGAAACACCGATCTCGGGGCTGGTGGAAACAGTATTAGCCGAGATTGAAGGCTTGATCGGGAAATCATCCTGATTGGTTATCAATCGTAATCAAATCCAATATCGGCTGGACTGTAGAGATATCGGTCCAGGTCGCCGTGTACGACGGGCATTTCGGTCGTCTTGTTTTGAATGCAACACCAGTGGAAGCGCGCTAGGTCCTCGGGAAAAGGGGCACCTGTGGCATTTGCTTCCTCCCACCTCTTCAGCACCTCCTCACATACTGTCAGGGAAATATGGTGGCGCGCGTTGTGGCCATAAAAGTGAACGAACATATCGCCCGGCTTGTAGAATTTTGGATTGTTCTGAAGCGACTTGACGTAGCCGACCCGGTCGAGATCGGCGGGATTGGTCCTCAGGATTTCAATCATCGCTTCCTGTTCGCCCATTCCACTCCAGACTTCTTCGTTTACGACAAACTGGGTCTGGTTATAGGCCTGCTTGAGAAAACGTCTGGACCAGTCCGTCGCCTGAATGAAAAACACGCCCGTATTTATGGGCATCCTCGTAAGACCAGCTTCCCGGGCGATGCCGATGAATTCAAAAAACTCATCAAGGGATTGGACGATCAGGTGGTGATCGGAGACCAGGAACTCTTCAAGTCGGCGGGACGGATCAAAGATCAGGGTGTCGCTGTCCGCCCACAGAACCCACTGATGGGTTTCGAAGGCCTTCAGGATTGCCGGGATCTTGGCCCAGCAAGCTGGCCTGTCGTTCGGAATTTCGACAGTGTCGATGAAGTTGTAGCCATGACTCTTGCAATACTGACGACGGTTCTCAACGGCCATTTCACCGAGGCGCTCGTACTTGAACATGAGCCTGGATTGAGGCACCACGTTATAGGTGATGACCGCGATGTCCTCACTTGAGTATTTTGATGTCATTCCCTTCGCAGCTCCAGCAATTAAGTGGTCGTCCTCGGTTGGTTTTGACGCGGGGCTGCTGTGTGAGGGCGGTCCAGGATCAAACTACTCAACAGCCCGGATGCAGTAAAGCACGCCTCATAAGACAGCCCCCAACCGGCAGACTGGGCAAATATAAGTATTTTCCAAGTGGTCAAAATTACTAATATTGTGATTTATTACAGTTGCGCTGGCTCTGAGATCATTGCTAACGTGTTAACGATTACTTAACCATTTATTATGAGTGCCGAACAGTAAAATCAATAAAAACAATGCATTAAGTCGGCATTTTTGATGTCACCTATTTCAATGCGTAAGTTTTTGCAGGGTTTTGGGTTTGCGGTTGAGTGAGGGAGAAAAGTGCGTTCCTGGTGTGGGTTCTAAATAGCCGTACGGTGACAAACAACAGTCGCAAATATTCTAAAACGGTGATGCCAGGATGACGAGTATGTAGGGCAGGAAGGGGATTGTCGTGTCGTCACCGTTCGCCACGAGAGCAGCTGGGTCGTTACCTAGATTACCTCTCAATCGTCGGAATTCGGCACGTTTGCGGAAACGTGGAAAGAAACGTTTCGATCAGTTGGAGCGCGCAGCCCGCCAACTGATGCTTGACCCTCTTGAGCCGCGCATTCTCTTAAACGCTGATATTCTCGCATTCGATGCCGCCGCACTAAATCCCGAGAAAGAGCAGCATGACCTTTTGGTCACCATGGTCGAAGAGACCGTCCGCGATGAAGGTGCGGAGACGACTGTCCAGCGGGTACAAATTCTCGATTCCGAAGGGGGCGCTGTCCTTGCCTTCGGCGACCTTGCCGACATCACGGGTGTTTCCATCGTTACTGGAGACAACGACGACAGCGTAACCTTCGACGCCACATCCTTCGGCGACACGACGCCTTTCACTCTCGATCTGGACGGCGGCGAGGGGACTGACAGTTTCTTCTTTGACACGGTCCGAAATGTTGACTGGTCTGTAGACAGCGCCAACGGCGGCACTGCGAATGACGGTTTCGTCACGGTTTCCTTCGCCGATACCGAACATTTACATGGCGCAAGCGACAACGAGGACGAGTTCGTCGTCGCGAAAAACGGTTCACTTTCTGGCGGCATGCACGGTGGTGACGGAGGCTTCGACACTCTGGTTCTTTCGGGCGGTGCCTACGAAACAATGGTCTACGCTGCGACTGGCCCTGACAGCGGAACAATTCAGCGCGACGATGATGTACTGGCGTTCACTGGTCTGGAGCCAATTTTTGACAATACCGTTGTCGCCAACAGGATCATCGAACTTTCTGCCAATGACGATGCGGACGCTACTTTGACGACCGGTGGGGCGTTCGATTTCCTGGTAAATGGTTCAACCTTCGAATCCTTGGCATTTAACGCGACGAACTTGACCATCCGAGGTGGTGCCGGCGAAGACACGTTGAGCATCAACGGCTTTGATTCAGGCTTTACCGGAAATCTGACCGTCGAGATGGAGCATATCCTCGTCGATTCTTCGGTCTCAATCGGCTCGGCAGGTTCCAAGGTTGCAAGCGTGACGCTCGATGCTGCGAACGTGGGCGTCGCAAGCGAGGATGGAACCGACAGCTTCAGCGCGTCTGTCAGTGTCGCTGGCGATATTTATGCCAGCGGCGAGGTCTCGATCACGTCTTCGGTCAGCGTTACGGGAATAATCACCGATCTCTCGCCCCTAAATCAGTTGCTCGATGCCGATTTTGACGCAGAGTTCGATGTAACCACAAGCGCCCTGGCAACCATAGCCAGCGGAGCAGATATCGAGGCGGACGCCTTCAAGCTCGAGTCGTCGACTGACATTGACCTCGACATCGCGATCACACAGGCCGTCGCTTATGCGCAAAAGATTTCGACGGACGCCACAACGAAGGCGCGAATCCTGGGTGGTGCGGATGTCACCGTGGGATCCGGAACAGTTACCGGTGAAGGCGTTAGTGGACTTGTGCGGGCGAAGGACCGTCTGGACCTCAATTCGAACCTGTCCTCTGGGGTCATCAGCGCCCTCACCAATTTCGATGTGCTCCTTGGCGATATCGATGTCAGCCGAGATACGCAGGCGCTGGTCGGCGACGATCTGGCGGCTGACGCCACATTCGGTGGGAATACGGCCGGATCGCTCGCCGTATCAGCGCTGAACGAGGGGTCAGTCCTCAATAAGGTCACCTCGAACCTGGTTGGTTCCACCGATACCGACGCGGCCAAGGACGATGTCGTAGCCAAGGTTGAAGATACAAGCGTGACCAGCGATGAAGGCCTCGTGGTCGTTGCTGCCAACACGACAGGTTATACCTCTGAGTCCAAGTTCGCCTCTAATTCAATCACCGGCAAAACGTCGGCAAGCATAGTCGATAGCACTGTCATCGTGTCGCCGTCCTCCGGACTTGGTGTTCTTGTCTCTGCCTCCGATACCTCTTCTTTGATGTCGATTTCAAAGGATTTCAGCGCAACACTTACCAATTTCCCATCAATCAACTTGGGTGTGGCTGGTGCGATTAACGAAATCGACAAGGATGTGAGTGCGTCGATTTCGGGTGGCAGCGTCACTTCAACCGGTGGCGGCGTATCTGTGACCGCGCTTTCCGACATGTCGCTGATTTCAACTACGGCTGCTTTGCAATCGATTACAGCCGGGGTCAGTCTTTCGAGTTATACGCTGGCGCTCGGTGGTACGCTTTCTGCCAACGAAATGCGCGGCGATGTAACCGCCGAAATCAGCGGTGCAGACGTAGCGGCAAGTGGTGCCACTTCGGATATTCTTGTCTCGGCGGTCAACGACTCCCTGCTGGATTCGCGCAGCAAGGCCTCGACGACCATCGCGGGCGGTACGGGCGCGGCTGTCGGTCTGTCGGCGGCGCTCAATCTGATCGGGGTGAACGGGACAAACCTTGCGCTGATGGGTCTCGACGCTCTTTTGCTTCTTGGCCTTGGTTCTTCAGGTGAGGGCAGCAACGTTACCGCGCGTATCGTCAATGGAGACATTAATGCGGGTCGCGATGTCTCGGTTCTGGCGAATAACGCGTCGTTGTTGAATGCCACGGTTTCCAACGTCGCCGAGACTGCGGCATCGGCGCTCTTTGGTGCCGTTGGTCTCAGTGCCAGCGGAATTCTCGCGCGGAACAAGGTTTCCAGCACTTCGCGTGCCTACATTTCCAATGTGGCCGCACCAGACGAGGTAAAAGCTGGACAGAATGTCAACGTTTCGGCGAGTGACACGTCTGGGATCTATTCCAACGCCAAGATGACGTCGAATTCCACGACCTCGAACGACGGCGGTGCAGAAGAGCTGCAAGACGCAATCAACTTATTCCTCAACGCAGATCACAGCACCGACGATACCAACGTCAATCTGCAGTTCGGCGATCGGGTTTATATCGCCGATACAAACTACGACAAGGGTGGTAACGGCGGCAGTGTTTACGAGTACCTCGGTGTTTCCGGATACGACCCGATAAATGAAGACACCAGCACCACCGATCTGAGTCAGGTGGATTACAGCGATCTCGGTTATTGGAAAGAGTTGCCGGAAACCCAATTGGTTCCGCAGGGCAACAATGTCACCGGATCGGATTCTGTAGGTGTTGGCGGCATCGTGGTGGCCAACGAGGTGAAATCGGATGTGGACGCCTACATCGACACTGCGCGGATTGCGGCTGGAAACGATGTCTCGGTCGCCGCGCTTGCAGGTTCGTCCATCGTCTCGATAGCGGACGCGACAGTATCGTCATCAGGTGGCAGCGCCTATGGCACCGGGACCTCGCTCGCTGTCAATGGCGTGATCGTATCCAACGTAGTCCTTGGTTCCGCACAAGCGAAGATCATCAATTCAACCATTGGTGCGGGTGGGGATCCGATCGGTGGTGACGTTCTGATCTCGGCGACGAACAGCGCCTTGCTGGATGCGACCAACTTGAGCGCCACCACTTCCGGTGACACGGCAGCAGGTGTAACGCTTGCGTTCAATACTCTTGGCTGGCAGCCTCAGAATGTCTTGTTCAACGCCCTGGACACGCTGCTTGGCAGCAGTATTGGGGCGGAGCAGTCGGCCAAGACCGTTGCCGCCATCGACAACTCGACGGTTCATGCGGCGGGCGACGTTAATGTTGCTGCCGATACGACGGCTTCCATTCTTGCAACTGTCGGCAACCAGT
>CXTY01000036.1 GCA_001404055.1 Roseibium album
ACACAAAGACAGGGCCGGGTCTGCATACCAGAGAGCCAAAGCCCACCGTCCCGCCTGACCATTTGCACCTCCTGGCGCCGCCAAAGCCCACACTAGAGATCCGCAACCGCAGCTTTCTCCATAGAGGACCCGCCAAGCCCCCGCGACTTCCTCCTTCCGAGGTTTGTCAACGCGGGCCGATCTGTGCAAAACGGCGACTAAGTCCCAGCGACCCGCATCGAAAAACCTTCAGGCGAGCGGCCATTCACTGCGCTAAAATCAGATGTCAGTTTAGCGGATTTTGCCGGTCACAGCCGCCTTACCTCATTTTCAGAAAAGGAAGGCTCGCGCGGATCTAGGGGCATTCATATTGACTAACGCGTCAGGCAGACGATTATTTCCCGATCTGTGAAGATGAGCCTAGCTCTCTCTTAAGCAATCAGCTTATCAGGCCCCATAGGTACTGACAGAAAACAGATCCGAACATCGGGTTTGCGAGCCAGTCTCGGCTCAACCATCCGGCGCAGTTTTCTTCGATCCCGGCTGCCAAGGCCATCGGCCGTATATCTCAAGACTGGTTGTCCAGCCGAGTACCGTTCGGATCAAGATAATTGCCAAAAGTGTGCCCATACTTTCCATCGTCGGGGTCAGCGTCACCGTCTTGATGATTGTCGCAGCAACCAGCACTTCCAGTCCGATCAGAATTGTCCGCCCAAGGGCACTGCGGTAACGGGTTCTTGCCTCTGGATTTCTGTCCCCCAAAGTATCTCGGGCCCAAATTACTGTCGCTACGCAAAACCCGATTACCAGCAGCGCACCAGCCGTGAGTTCCAACGAAACGATTACAAGAGGCACATAGGTCTCAATCAACTCATGCATCGGGCATGGTCTCCCGTTGTTCGGCCTGCCAAGGCCAGCGGCCTTCGACCTGAAGGCTGGTTGACCAACTGACGGCTGTGCGGATGACGACAAGGAACGCCAACGCCATCAAAGACGCGTAGGAGGCATCGAGGATGATGGATTCAATCACGTCCGCAACTACCAGAATTTCAAGACCAAGAAGCAGGTCCATGCCAAAGCGCCCGCGAAATGCGTGAAATGCGACTTCCCGATCTTCCGCACGCAATACCTGCGGATATTTGATTGTTGCGCGAACAAAGCCAACGACGATTACCGCCACGGCGAACACCTCAATAAAGGCGGTCGCCCCTTCCAGAATCTCACGAATATGTTCGATCATTGAGCGTTTCCCTCCAGCAAGCGTGCCCACGACCAAGAGCAACCGTGGGCTTCAAATTGGATCCTCAGATCCCGTTGGGCCAACGCAATGGCTCGGTTGTGAAGGGTGCGCGCGGTGCCGAGCGTCGGGTCATTCCGTTTTCTTGCAAGCGGTACACAAACGGTTCGAAACGATCCCCGCCGAAGAACGGCTCGTCCTGATAGACCATCAGCGGAACGCCGCCGTGACCGGTTCGCGCCATTCCCTTGGCATTGTCAATCCAGACTTGGTCGACTTCCTCGGGATTGTCCCGGATGTATGCAATCGCCTCGTCATAATCGAGACCATCGGCCCGGTTCATATACTCTTTCACGTAATTCGGCCAGTGTCCCTTCGCGGGATCGGTAGACCCAGCTGCACTCTTCGGGCTCACAACACCGCTCCAGATCAAATAGGAAACCTGATTAATATAGTCGATTGTCTTCCCTTTCAGCGAGGCATAGCAAGCCAGCCGTGTGACCCAGAAAATGTACGGCTGTTTCTCCGGCGGGTGCACACCGAGCCAATTCTCTGCACTCGGTTGCCAAACCTGCCAGATCGGGTCGGGTACAGGGAAGTTGAAAGGCACCCCCAGGAACTTTCCTTGCCGTTTGGTGTCCCAAACCGTATCGGGGACCTTGTAGGCAAGTCCGAAGAGGCCGCCGGCTTTGCCTTTACCACCCTTGGTCGAGCGAACAGCCACCGGCAAGACGGGCCGAATGTTCACATTGACGTTGTAGTTGGAGTTCAGCCAAACGAGCCGGTTCAATGCCAGATAACTGTAAGGGCTGCGCATCGACCAGAAGACATCGACTTCGAGCGGATCGTCCTCTGTCACGATCCGCGTCCGGCGTTCCGGCACACCCTCCGCTTGGGGCGGATAAATATTGTCGTCGAAGTGTGTCCAAAGAAACGCGTTTGGATCACGTGCCGGGTCATCTGTCACTGGCATTGGCGGCAGTTCTGGAACCGCCGGATCGTTGGGCCAGGTCGTATCCAAGTTAGCGTTCAGTTTATCGTAAAGCTCCGGCGTTATCTTCGGAAATGTACCGCCTGCCTTTGTCATTTTGCGTCTCCTGGTCGTTAAATTGCTGCCAACTTAAGGGATTGGTCGGGTCACCAACTAAACAAACATCGATAAGAAAATGCGGATCATTCTGCCCCCACAATCCCCCCTAAGAAGAGAAACTTATATTAGAATAGGTAGTCCAAGTGTCTATTAGGCATTTCCCCAAGTGCAGTTAGGCAACGTTTCATGCCATTCGTCGGGCTCATGTTTGAATTGCAGGAAACTGATCGGCCCCGCTTGATTGAGCACGGTCGAATGTCCAATTTGGCTGCTAAAACGGGCGTTGACCACTCGGACTGCCAACGACCGCTTCGGGCCGGAATGTTCATGTCGTGTGAGGGCTGGAAGCGAGATTTCGCTGCAACTGGAACCAATGGCCGCTGTGCAGACAAGACCACCTTTGCCTCATGCCTGCATCAGGCTTGGCGCTATACAGGGGGTCTAGAGTTCAAAATTCTGGATATCAGAGTCGCCTGATTGTGAGTCTGGGTTTTCTCAAACATCCGTCTCAACTGTGTTCGAACCGTATTCGAACTCACTCCAAGTGCGTCAGCTGCTGTCGCTAAATCGCGCCCTAATGCAATTTGCTCAGCTACCTTTATCTGGGCCGCGCTCAGTTTGAAATTGGAGCCACCGCTTTCGAGGCTTTCCCTAAGCTTGGTTCGATCATCGAAAGACAACACGATATGTTCCTGCTCGCAATGTATCCAGCAAAACATAGGCAATCCATCCGGGTCATCGCCCAAAAGCACGACACTCGCGGGCTCGCGCAAGAAACCGCGCGGTAAATTGGTTGCAAGCCTACTTTTCCAGTGCGTGATAGACTCCTGAAGCACCTTGTCAAATGAGCGATTCTGCGCCCTTGGGCGATTACCAGAGATCGTCAACCCTTTGTGCTTGGGCAGACGTTCGCTTGCAAGTTCGTTCAAGCCTACCACCTTGCCGTATTGGTCCATTTCGATCTGCGGAACATCGCGTCGCCCTAAGTCCGGAACCGCGACTACGAGACAAACAATCTTCCATTCATCGTCGATTCTTTGAACAATCTTGACTTCGTGCGAGAGGGGAGAGACGTGCATACCCGGGTGGTACTCGGTTGCAATCTGGTCATAGGTCACCCAGGCCATATCGCCTGACTTTTGGATTTGTACATTCTCCCATCTCAAGATCTTGGCGGCATCAAAGTTCTGAGGGTGCTGTCGAAACCCCTCCTCGAACTTCGCCCTTAAATCCTCCCAGCCGATGTGAACTCTGGTACCCACTTGGGGCCCTGACAGAATGCGGCGCACCTCATGTCCATGATGCCAATGGCGAATGAATGCTTCGAAGTCGCCACGATAGTAGGCATCCTGTTCAGATCGCAGGAAACGCATGATCTCTTCGTCTTCTGCCGACAGTGCCATTGATCGGTGCCTCGCAAGTACACTGCCATCGTACATTGAATTTGGATCGTGAGAATGGTGGTTCATTTTGCGACGGGAGCACGCGTTGCCGTTCGGACGAATTCCCAGGGCCACCGCAGGGTCTCTGCGGAACATTTCTTCATCGCTCCCAGGCTGCTAACCGCGAGTGTACATAGGACCCGGCGACGGTGCTCTGCGCGCAGAATTGACCTGTCGAGCTCCTCTTGATCATACGTGTACCGGTTTTCACGTTTCGTTTGACTAAGTATGATTTGAGACAGGTCCATTGCTTCCTCCAAACTTGATGGGGCAACGATAGCCTCGGAAAATCACATCCGCTGTCACCCTTACGAGTGACAGTGTCGGTTCTTCCTGATTGGAGATTCGTGCGGGCCAAGAAGCCGAGGAAACGAACATCTGGAGAGTTTCACCAGCCAAACCAGAGTGAGCGTAACGTAAGTTAAGATAACTGATCCGCGGCTACTCGACTCAAATGGCATTAGTCTTGTGGACTACCTTTCTTGAATTTTCTCAAAATTCTGGGAGTGTTTTGCACGTTTCGAGTGCACTCGAAATCGTCCGCATTGGGCTCCCGTTCGTCTTTCGTTGCTCTGGTGATCAACGGCTGCTCCAGGCCAATCCTTTCATCATGACAGTACGAATTGCTGGCCAACACATGTTCGAGCTATCCTTGGCAAAAATATGTCAGTTATCAGGGAGGTTGCATGGCCGGAAAGCAGGTTGTTTATCACATACCGGTTTGTCCGTTTTCGCAAAGGCTGGAGATCCTGCTGGCCTTGCGGGGCTTGGACGACGCCGTTGAATTTCGCGTGGTGGACATCACCAAACCGCGGGACCCGGAGCTCCTGGCGAAAACTCGAGGTTCAACAGCTTTACCTGTTCTGGAAACCTCCGGAGGAGCAGTTATCAAGGAAAGTCTGGTCATCCTAAGGTATCTGGACGAGGTACTTGAAGGGCAAGGACTCCGGCACAGCGCCCCTTTGGAACATGCAATCGAGTCGATGCTGATCGCCCGTGAAGGCCCATTCACGATGGCAGGGTATCTTTATGTCATGAACCAGGACCCAAGTCGTCGCAAAGAACACCGTGACAAACTGCTTGGCCTTTACCGGGACATCAATGGTTTTCTAATGGAGCACAATCCGAAAGGAACGTATCTCTTCGACGATTTCGGACTTGCAGAGGCAGTGTTCACACCGATGTTCAAACGCTTCTGGTTCCTAAGCTACTACGAAGGCTTCGAACTTCCAGACGACAATGCATACGCTCGGGTGCGTGTGTGGTCAGAAGCCTGCATCTCACATCCAGCTACCAAACAGGTCAGCGAAGAAGAGATCGTCAAGCTTTACTATGACTATGCCCTGGGAGCAGGTAACGGGGCTTTGGTCGATGGCAGGGCCGTTTCAAGTTTCGCCTTTGAGCCAAAGTGGCAAGACCGCCCCTGGCCATCAAGAGACAAATATGCTGGGACAGCATCCGACGCGGAACTGGGTTTAGTTGGCTAGACCGACCATGCCGCATTACCTCTCTCCGGCTAATGGTTTGCTATCCGTCGATCATTGCTCGTAAGCTTCTAACTTGTGGAGGGGGAAACATTATGAAAGCGAAATATATACTTGGCGCACTGGCTCTTTTTATCGTACCGAGCATCAGCTTGGCGGAACCAAGTGTTGATCGGGGACGCTATCTCGTCGAAGGCATTGCCGGGTGCGGCAACTGTCACACACCCATGGGACCCAATGGGCCAGTCATGGACGCCAATCTGAGCGGGCGCCTTGTCGAAGAAAATCCCGCGTTTAAAGCTATTGCTCCGAATATTACACCCACGTCACGGATCGCCGGTTGGTCAGATGATGAACTTGCACGCGCAATCAGGGAAGGTCTTCGTCCTGACGGATCCCTAATAGGTCCGCCAATGCCATTTACGATGTATCGTGGTCTATCTGACGATGACGTGATGAGCATGGTCCTCTACCTTCGCACGATCCCATCGGTCGACAATGACCCTGGCCAGAGTGAGTACAAGATTGCTTTGCCACCGGCATATGGACCGCCTGTGGGCTCCGTGCCACACCCGGCGGAAGGTGTTACGATCGAATATGGGCAATACTTGGCGGGTCCGGTTGCGCACTGTATGGAATGTCATTCTCCGATGAGCCCAAAAGGGCCGATGGTGGAGACTCATCTTGGTGCGGGAGGTTTTGAATTTCATGGCCCGTGGGGTGTATCCATAGCCTCCAACCTGACGAGCCATGAAGATGGATTGGCTGGCTACACGGACGCCGAAATCAAAACAATGATCGCCGAAGGCAAGCGTCCGGATGGAAAACCAATGCTCCCGCCGATGCCCTACGGTTATCTGGCACAGATGAGCGATGACGACCTGAGCGCGATAGTGCTCTACCTTCAAAGTCTTCCGCCTCTGCCTGACTTCGAAGGTTAGCACAGCATCGTTTCAGGTCTGTTGGTGACAACCTGTGCGGGGCGACGGTAAATCGCCTCGCATGCTTGGCTATGTGCAGGAAAAGCAGACATTGACCGGCAAGACGGGCAATATCCGGTGTGGGTCGAAAACTACTACATACCATCCGCACATGGATATCCGTTTTCCTTCAACTGCATCCAAACCCGCCAGCCCGCTTACGGCCCCTTTTCGGACACACCTTCCAAGCGCGCAACTGACCACTAGCCCCTCCTTAAATCTCCGTCCGCATCCGATACCCCGGTGCATAGACAAGCCGCACATGCGTGATCGGCAGCGCACCCGACCAGGTGATGCGCTCCATCGAAAACAAGGCTGTTCCGGGAGCTGCATCCAGTTTCCGGGACATGCGTTCATCAGCATTGACGGCAAAGAATGACAGGTCGCCGTGGCTGTAGGGCGCGCTGTGCACCAGCCATTCGTTTGCGCTCACGTCTTCAAATGTCATGTCCCGCGCGCCAGGAGCTGCATCAAGGTTGATGTAGCGTTCTTCGAAGGCAAATGGCCGGTCGTCGGCAAAATGCAAAGTCTTCAGAAACAGGACATCCGCACCAAGCGTAACCTGGAAAGCACCGTGGAGCATTGGCGGCAAGGGCCGGAAGTCGCGTTCCAGCAGGCTGTGCCGGTAGGTCTTGCCCAGGGCCTCGACTTCTTCGCGAATAATCGGAATTGTCAAAGTGGCCCGTTGCGGCGGATTGAGGGCAACACGGGTGCCTGCCCGGCGCTTACGCACCACCAGACCGCTTTCGGCCAGGTCTCTCAGTGCGCGATTGACGGTGGTGCGGGCACACCCAAATTCCTCGGCGAGATCGGCCTCATGGGGGATCTGTTCGCCTGGTTGCCAGACGCGGCTGTGTATGCGCCTGAGTAACTCAGCACGAATACCAGTCCAGGAATTTGTGTCCGCTGTTGTCAAAGTTCAGCCGTCCCGTTAGAGGCGATCGCGAAGCGAAGCCATGGTCGCGCGATACTTGTCGCGGATGGCGTCGCCTTTTACATGAATTCCGCCCTGAACAACATGCCGACCCGCCGACCAGACGTCAGAGACCATCCGGTCGTCACCGGCGAAGATAAAGGCGTCCAGTATCTCGTCACCTTCCCGGCCATCCAGATCGATGGCATTGCCGTCCAGTGCGACAAGATCGGCGCGTTGCCCGATTGCAATAGAACCCGCATCGCGCCCAACTGCCTGTGCACTGCCGGACGCAACATTTTCAAAAAGAACCCGGCCTGTTGATTTTTCACGCGTTGCAACGGAGGCGCGGCATTTGTCGCGAAGACGCTGGGAATATTCCAATGTCCGCAATTCTTCCGACAGGGAAATCTGAATATTGGAATCGGATCCGATCCCGATACGACCTGCGTTTTCCAGATAACGGACGCCGTCGAATATCCCGTCACCGAGGCTCGATTCCGTGATGGGACACAGGCCGGCAACAGCGCCCGTTGCCGCAAGTCCGGTCGTTTCGTCAGGCGTCATCTGCGTACAATGGATCAGGCACCAGTTCTGCGACACGTCATGATTGGCAAGTAGCCAATCGACTGGCCGCTTGCCTTTTGCGGCAACGACTTCGTCAACTTCGGCCACCTGTTCTGCAAGATGCATGTGCAAGGGGCGATTGCCTGCAAGAGCAACAGCGCTTGCAAGCCCCGCCTCGTCAACAGCGCGCAGTGAATGCGGAGCAACGCCGATCACGGCATCGCCGGGGAGTGACTTCAGCGACCCCGCTGCCATGTCATGCAATTTCTGGAAACGTTCAAAATCATTTCCAAAACGGATCTGCCCGTGTGCGAGCGTTTGCTTGTCACAACCACCATACTGATAGAGGACAGGCAAATGTGTCAGGCCAATGCCTGTTTCCGCCGTTGCAGCCATGATCCTGTCTGACATTTCAGCGAGATTGTCGTATGGCGAACCACCCGGCTGATGATGAAGGTAGTGGAACTCACCGACAGCTGCGTAACCGGCTTCAAGCATTTCCATTTGAACAAATGCGGCAATCGCTTCGACGTCATCCGGTGTCAGCGCGTCCAGGAAGCGGAACATGATCTGCCGCCAGGTCCAGAAACTGTCGCGAACTTCAGCTCCCCGCCGCTCACTCATGCCTGCCATTGCCCGCTGAAAGGCATGACTGTGCAGGTTGGACGGTGCAGGAAGAAGTATGCCAACGCGACCTCCAGCGGGTGAGGCATCCCTGTCAATTGCAGAAATCCGGCCGTCAAGGTCCAGCGTGACGGCGACATTTTTCGCCCAGCCATCTGGCAGCAGCGCCTTGTCCGCAAAAATTGTCGCGCCTGAATCTGTCGACATACTGCTTTTCCCTCGTTGACACGTTAATATGTGCATGCATATTATCTTATAACGCAATCTAATCAAGTCGGAGATGCTCCTTGTCCCAGCGCCTTTTGATCAACGCCAACCTTGCGACGCTTGCCGCGACTGGTGAGCCCTACGGCTTGATTGAGAACGGTGCAGTGCTGATCGACGGTGACCGGATAGGTTGGGCCGGACCCGTTTCAGATCTTCCGGAGAGCTATTCCAGTCTCGCAAAAGAAGATCTCGGTGGTCGTCTCATCACGCCTGGTCTGATTGATTGTCACACGCATGTTGTTTTTGGCGGTGACCGCGCACGCGAGTTTGAAATGCGGCTTGAAGGCGCAACTTACGAAGAAGTTGCACGTGCTGGCGGCGGCATTGTCTCAACCGTTTCAGCAACCCGTGCGGCAAGCGAAGAGGAACTGCTTTCGGCAGCCCTTGCCCGCGTAGACGCCCTGATTGCCGAAGGCGTCACGGCACTGGAAATCAAATCCGGCTACGGCCTGGATCAGGAAACCGAACTGCGCATGCTGCGCACCGCGCGCCGCATTGCAAGCGAACGACCCGTTCACGTTCGCACCAGTTTCCTCGGCGCACATGCCGTTCCTCCGGAATACAAAGGACGGCCTGACACCTATCTGCGGGAGGTTTGCCTGCCAACGCTAGAGGCAGCGCATGCAGAGGGACTTGTTGATGCGGTCGATGGATTCTGTGAAGGGATCGCCTTTTCACCAGAACAGATCGCCCTGGTTTTCGATGCGGCCAGGGAACTGGGCCTGCCCGTCAAACTCCATGCCGAGCAGCTGTCCAACCTCGGTGGAACCGCACTCGCAGCCTCCTACGGTGCGTTATCAGCCGACCATCTGGAATATCTGGATGAAGCTGGCATCCAGGCCATGGCCGAAAGCGGGTCGGTTGCCGTCCTGCTTCCAGGTGCTTTCTACACACTTCGCGAAACCCAACAGCCGCCGCTGGAGCTCTTGAGAAAACACAAGGTGCCCATCGCACTGGCAACTGACTGCAATCCCGGGTCCTCTCCCCTCGCATCATTGCTGCTCACAATGAACATGGGCTGCACCTTGTTCCGCATGACACCGGAAGAGGCGCTGGCAGGCGTTACCCGCGAGGCCGCAAAAGCTCTTGGACTGGATGATCAGGGAACACTTGAAGCCGGGAAGCGGGCCGACCTTGCCATCTGGAATGTCAAACATCCGGCGGAGCTCAGCTACCGGATTGGTTTCAACGCACTTGATAAACGCATATTTGGAGGCTCTGAATGAGCACCCTCACCCTGACGCCAGGCTCTGCAACGCTGGCGGACCTTGAACGAATTTACAGAGAACAGCTCCCGGTTCGTATCGACCGTTCCGCTGAAGCGGCCATCAACCTGGCCGCCGAAAGGGTCGCGATCGCCGCTAGCGGCGAAGACGCTGTATATGGTGTGAACACCGGCTTTGGTAAATTGGCCAGTGTCAAAATCGCGTCTGAAGATACGGCGACACTTCAACGCAATTTGATCCTGTCCCATTGCTGTGGGGTTGGCGAAGCACTGGACAACACGACCACGCGTTTGATGATGGCATTGAAGCTGCTTTCGCTTGGGCGAGGTGCATCCGGCGTACGCTTCGAAGTTCTCAAGCTGATCGAAGATTGCCTTGAGAAAGGTGTCACGCCGGTTATCCCGTCTCAAGGCTCCGTTGGTGCATCTGGCGACCTTGCGCCGCTTGCCCATATGGCTGCAGTACTTCTCGGCGAAGGCGAAGCCGAGTTTGAAGGTGAACGTTTGCCGGGTAAGAAAGCGCTCGAGAAAGCCGGTCTTTCGCCCGTTGTGCTCGGTCCCAAGGAAGGTCTGGGGCTCATCAACGGCACACAGTTTTCGACAGCCTGTGCGCTCGTTGCGCTCTTCGACACCTGGCGGTTGGCGGAAGCCACGCTTGCGACCGCAAGCCTTTCCACCGATGCCATCATGGGATCAACTGCACCGCTGCTGCCGGAAATTCACGAGTTGCGCGGCCATCGCGGGCAGATCGAGGTCGCCAAGGCCATGCGCGACATCATGGACGGCTCTGAAATCCGCGAAAGCCACCGCGAAGGCGATACCCGCGTTCAGGATCCCTATTGCATCCGCTGTCAGCCCCAAGTCGCAGGTGCCTGTGTTGACCTGTTGCGCATGGCAGCCAGAACACTTGAGATCGAGGCTAATGCGGCAACGGACAATCCGCTCGTGTTAATCGAGGCCGATCGGATCGTTTCGGGCGGTAACTTTCACGCAGAACCGGTTGCCTTCGCAGCCGACCAGATCGCGTTGGCAATCGCTGAACTTGGAGCAATCGCCCAGCGCCGTGTCGCGCTTATGGTGGACCCGACCCTTTCGTTTGACTTACCACCGTTCCTCGCAAGGGACCCGGGCCTGAATTCCGGCATGATGATTGCCGAAGTCACGACCGCTGCACTGATGAGCGAGAACAAGCACCTTGCGAACCCCTGTTCGACAGACTCCACACCAACCAGCGCCAATCAGGAAGACCATGTGTCCATGGCAGCCCACGGTGCGCGGCGATTGGCGCGGATGAATACCAACCTGTCTCATATTCTTGGTGTCGAATTGCTCTGCGCCAGCGAAGGCATCGAGCACAGGGCTCCGCTGAAGACCAGCCCGGCCCTCCAAACGGTGATTGCCAAGCTTCGCGTGGACGTTCCCGCTCTTGAAAAAGACCGCTACATGGCCCCGGACCTTGAAGTCGCGGCCAGCCTGGTCAGATCCCGTGCACTGGTTTCAGTGATTTCTGAAGATCACATGATCAAATTGGAATCCATCCATGCAGCCGGTTGATGTTCTTCAGGGCGATGGCCCGATAATCCTGGGTGTTCCCCATTCGGGTACACATGTGCCGGAAGAAATTTGGGATCGGCTCAATTCGACCGGACACAAACTTGCCGATACTGACTGGCATGTTGACCGTCTTTATTCAGGGCTGTTGCCCGGCGTGACCATGGTGAAGGCCAATTTCCACCGCTATGTCATTGACGCCAACCGGGACCCGGAAGGTATCAGCCTCTACCCCGGACAAAACACAACGACTCTTTGTCCAACCACGGATTTCGATGGTCGGCCCATTTACCTGGAGGGACAGGAACCGGGAACGGAAGAAATCGAGTCCCGCCGCCTCGCCTGGCACGCCCCCTATCACGCAGCCCTGCAAGTTGAGCTTGAGCGCGTGAAAGTAAAACACGGGATCGCCATACTCTACGACTGCCACTCGATCCGTTCAAAGGTGCCATTTCTCTTTGAAGGAAAGCTGCCTGACTTCAGCACAGGTACAAACAACGGCTCAACCTGCGATCCGGCAATTGAAGACGCAGTTGTCAGGCTGACCAAATCAGCGCCGGGTTACACATCTGTATTGAACGGTCGTTTCAAGGGTGGCTGGACAACACGCCACTATGGCCGTCCTGCAGAAGGCTTTCACGCCATTCAGATGGAATTGGCCCAGTGCACTCACCTTTCAACAGAAGACACGCCCTTTTCCTATGACGAAGAAAAGGCATCAAAACTGCGTTCGCACCTGAAAGAGGTACTTGGAGCTTTGGAAAGCTGGGCTCTTGAAGCTGGCAGGGATGTTGCAGACGGCGCGCGAACCATAAATCAAATCGAACACCAGTGAGGAGATCGTGATGTCCAATCCACGTCACAACACCCGCGATATTTTCCCGCCGACCGGCACAGAGCTCAATACCAAGTCCTGGCTGACGGAAGCGCCTTTGCGCATGTTGATGAACAACCTGCATCCGGATGTTGCTGAAAACCCGCATGAGCTGGTTGTCTATGGCGGTATTGGCCGCGCAGCTCGCACATGGCAGGACTTCGACAGGATCGTTGCCAGCCTGAAGCAACTTGACGAAGACGAAACACTGCTGGTCCAGTCCGGCAAACCGGTTGGTGTATTCAAGACCCACAAGGACGCGCCGCGTGTTCTGATAGCAAATTCGAACCTGGTGCCGAACTGGGCAAACTGGGATCACTTCCACGAACTCGATAAAAAGGGCCTGGCCATGTACGGCCAGATGACCGCCGGGTCCTGGATCTATATCGGCACGCAGGGCATCGTTCAGGGCACCTATGAAACCTTCATGGAAGCCGGACGTCAGCACTACGGTGGCGACCTGAAAGGACGCTGGATCCTGACCGGCGGTCTTGGCGGAATGGGCGGTGCGCAGCCGCTCGCAGCGGTCATGGCCGGTGCCTGCTGTCTTGCCGTTGAATGTGATGAAAAAAGCGCTGATTTCCGCCTCCGCACCCGTTATGTCGACGAAAAGACGCATTCCATTGACCAGGCACTGGAATTGATCGACGGCTGGACCAAGGCCGGGGAAGCAAAATCTGTTGCGTTGATCGGCAACGCAGCTGACGTCTTTGCCGAACTGGTCAAGCGCGGCGTAAAACCAGACATCGTCACTGACCAGACGTCCGCACACGATCCAATCAACGGCTACCTGCCGCAAGGCTGGACCGTCGCCGAATGGCGCTCCAAGGCCGAGACCGACCCGAAGGCGGTCGAAAAAGCCGCTCGCGCTTCCATGAAGGTGCATGTTGCCGCGATGGTCGACTTCTGGAATGCGGGCGTTCCAACCCTCGATTATGGCAACAACATCCGCCAGGTCGCCCTTGAAGAGGGCCTGGAGAACGCCTTTGCATTCCCCGGTTTTGTCCCGGCCTACATCCGACCGCTGTTTTGCCGCGGCGTCGGCCCGTTCCGCTGGTGCGCTCTGTCAGGTGATCCGGAGGACATCTACAAGACCGATGCCAAGGTGAAGGAACTCATTCCGGACGACCAGCATCTGCACAACTGGCTCGACATGGCACGTGAACGCATTTCGTTTCAGGGATTGCCGGCGCGTATCTGCTGGGTCGGCCTCGGCCAACGTCATCGTCTTGGTCTTGCTTTCAACGAAATGGTTCGCACCGGCGAACTGAAAGCACCGATCGTGATCGGCCGGGATCACCTGGACAGCGGTTCGGTTGCTTCGCCCAACAGGGAAACAGAATCCATGCAGGACGGTTCGGATGCAGTTTCCGACTGGCCACTGCTGAACGCCCTTTTGAACACCGCGTCAGGTGCCACCTGGGTGTCGCTGCATCACGGCGGCGGTGTCGGCATGGGATTCTCGCAGCACTCCGGCATGGTCATCTGCTGTGACGGAACGGAAGACGCTGACCGGCGCATCGGTCGGGTGCTTTGGAACGACCCGGCAACGGGCGTGATGCGTCACGCTGATGCCGGATACGAGATCGCGCTCGATTGCGCAAAAGAACAGGGGCTCAACCTGCCGGGAATTCTCGACCAGTAACATATCGGCAGAACACACTGAAACCAGACCTTGAAATGAAGGGGAACACCATGAAAAGACGTGATTTTCTGAAAGCAGGTGCAACAGGAACTGCTGCTGCAGCCGCAACCACACTGGCAGCACCAGCAATTGCACAAGACGTACGCCAATGGCGCATGGTCACCGCATGGCCGAAGAACCTGCCAGGACCAGGCGTTGCCGCGCAGATGCTGGCTGACCGGATCACTGCACTCTCCGGTGGCCGGATCGAAGTCAAACTCTTTGCCGCTGGCGAAATTGTTCCGGGCAACGGCGTGTTTGATGCAGTTGGTCAGGGAACTGCTGAGCTTTATCACGCGGTTCCAGCCTATTGGGGTTCCAAGTCCAAGGGCATCCTGCTGTTTGGTTCGCAACCTTTCGGATTGACGGCACCTGAACAGGCTGGCTGGCTGATCCATGGCGGTGGTCAGGCGCTTTATGACGAGATCTATTCGCGCTTCAACTTGAAGCCATTCCTATGCGGCAACTCAGGTCCACAATGGGCCGGCTGGTTCCGTACTGAGATCAACAGTGTCGACGATCTGAAGGGCCTGAAGTTCCGCTCAACCGGCCTCGCCTCAGAAATGTGCTCCAAGCTCGGTATGGCGGTTCAGGCCATGAGCGGCCCTGCCATGTTCCAGGCCCTGCAGTCCGGCGCGCTTGATGCTGGTGAGTTCATTGGTCCTTGGACAGACAGTGCCCTTGGCTACTATCAGATTGCCAAGAACTACTATTGGCCGGGTGTTGGCGAACCTTCTTCCGCTGAAGAATGTGCCGTCAATCTCGACGCCTACAACGAGTTGCCGGACGACCTGAAAGAAGTCGTCGACCGGGCTTGCGCCAGTCTCTACAATGAAGTGCTGACCGAATACAACACCAAGCACGCTCAGGCATTGACCCAGCTGGTCAACGAGCATGACGTAATGGTCCGCAAACTTCCGGATGACGTAATAATCGCCATGGGCAACGCTGCTGGCGAAGTCATTGCAGACTTGCGCGCAAGCGACGACGAACTGGTTCAACGCATCACCGAAAGCTTCCTTGGCTACCGGAAACTGATGCGTGAATACATGCCATACGCAGACAATGGCCAGATGAACGCGCGTCTGCTCGACTACAAATACGACTGAAGTTAGCCGGCTAACTTCATACAAATACATGGAGGGACCATGCGGCCCCTCTTACTCTACGTTGTCATCCCCGCGAAGGCGGGGATCCAGAATCCACAAGCCTTGGAACCTTTTTCCAAGAAGCTGCGGCATACTGGTTCCCGGATCTCCGCTGCGCTCCGTCCGGGATGACAATTGAGAGATCTTCTGGTCCAACTCCGCTATGGGTAACACTGGATCTGAACCGACTTCTTAGGCAGGACAGAACGCGATGGAAAAGCTGGCCAGCGCACTTGAGCGCGTCAATTTCGTAATAGGCAACACGCTCTGCTGGGCAGCTCTTGGCATGCTCCTGTTGCAGTTCGTGATCGTACTTTTGCGTTATGTCTTCGGCTACAGCTTCATTTTTCTAGATGAAGGTGTTCTCTATTTCCACGCCGCGATCTTCATGCTCGGCGCCGGTTATACGTTCCTGGTGAATGCGCACGTCCGGGTTGATATTTTCTATGCCAAATGCACAGAGCGGACGAAGGCCAAGATTGACCTGTTCGGTCACCTCTTCCTGCTGACACCTGCTCTACTGGTCCTGATCTGGTTTTCCTGGCCCTCTGTTCGTGGAAGCTGGGTGATCCTTGAAGGCCCTATCTCGGTCGGCGGCATTCCGGCGTCCTTCCTGTTGAAGTCACTTATTCCTGCTTACTGCGTCTTGCTGTTGATCCAGGGACTGGCGGCCTTTATCCATGACATTCTTCGCCTGAAAGGCACACCCGCATGAGCCTGCCTCTCGACCTCATCATGTTCGGGGCCCTGATCGGATTTATTCTTCTGGGATACCCGGTCGCTTTCACCATCGCGGGTGTTGCGACCGGATTTGCCTTGCTTGGCTGGATGCTCGGCGACTTCAACATCCAGCTGATGGGCGCAATGGGACAGCGCTTTTTCGGCGTACTCACAAATCCGGTCTTGACGGCCATTCCGCTCTTTGTGCTGATGGGTGTCATTCTGGAGAAAAGCCGCATAGCGGAAGAGCTTCTGGAAACGATGGCTCGCCTGTTCGGAAAAATGAATGGTGGTCTCGGCGTCTCGGTCATTCTTGTCGGCGCACTTCTGGCGGCCTCTACAGGTATTGTCGGCGCAACGGTCGTTGCCATGGGCCTCATCGCACTGCCGACGATGTTGCGTAACGGCTATGACCCAAGACTCGCCTCAGGCATGGTTTGCACTGCTGGTACACTCGGCCAGATCATCCCACCTTCGACGCTCCTGATCATTCTTGCCGATGTGATGTCCAACGCTTTTCAGCAAGCGCAATATGCGCAGGGCAAATTCACGATTGAAACCATTTCTGTCGGCCAGACATTTGCCGCAGCCATGGTGCCGGGCCTGCTGCTGGTCGTTGTCTATTGTATTTACATTCTAGTCCGCGCCCGGCTGTTTCCTAGCGATGCGCCGGCCATGAAGGAGCATGTCGACAAGCCTTCGGGGAAGGAAGTCCTCGGCGCCATTGTTCCACCCATCCTGTTGATCTTCGCCGTTCTCGGCTCGATCCTCGGCGGCATAGCCTCACCCAATGAAGCCGCATCGGTTGGCGCCATTGGTGCCATTTTGCTGGCTGGGCGTCGTCTGGGCATTTCAACCAGACTGATCATCCTTGCAACAGCAGCGCTGCTCGTTCTTGCCGTTGCGGCCACACTTCTCCCGGTCCGACTGCAACGCTCGGATGTCACTATCGGCGGGTATATCCTGGCTATCATCTATGCTGGACTTGGCGTTTTCGCGCTTGGTGTCGTGCTACGCATTTTGAAAGCTGCAATTTCAGACGGGCTCCTGAAAGCCTCACTGCTTTCAACCCTCACAGTAACCTCGATGATCTTTGCCACCATCCTGATGGCAAGTTTCTTCTCTCTCGTATTTGTCGGTCTCGGTGGTGAAGACCGCGTCCACGCCATTCTCAACGAGATGCCAGGCGGGGCGACTGGCGCGCTGATCTTTGCCATGCTGTTTGTCTTCGTGCTCGGCTTCTTTCTCGACTTTGTCGAAATATCGGTGATCCTTCTTCCGGTTCTGATCCCGCCACTCATCCTGATGGGCATAGACCCGATCTGGCTGACGGTTCTGATCGCGATAAACCTGCAGACATCCTTCCTGACACCTCCATTCGGCTTTTCATTGTTTTATCTGCGGGGTGCAGCGCCGAAGGAAATCACCACCGGCCAGATTTATCGCGGCGTGGTTCCCTTCATTGGTTTGCAGATCCTGGCTGTCGGCATTCTCTGGCTCTTTCCGATCATCGCCACCTGGCTACCTCGTTCGCTTTATTAAGGCTCGACCCGACGAAAGCGAGAGCCTGGTCTAGGTCAGAAGGCACCAACTGCAATCAAAGCATGTTGGTTGTCCGGTGCGCTGTGAATAGTATGGCCTTGTGTCGACTAATCGACGGCTTGAGAGGAAATGGTTTTGGCCTGTAGCTGCCAAGCTTCCACAAAGCCGCGCAAACGCAAAAAACAATGCTAGGGCGAAGGAAATCATGGATCAGGATCTGTTTGAAAAAGGCTTGGAACAACGCAAGGCAACACTGGGTACAGAATATGTAGAGAAGAACCTGGAAGCCGCAGACGACTTCACGCGTCCCTTTCAGGAAGCCATGACGGCCTGGTGCTGGGGTTTTGGTTGGGGCGATGATGTGATCGACGCCAAGACCCGCTCCATGATGAACCTTGCCATGATAGGCGCGCTCGGCAAGATGACCGAGTGGGAAATCCATTGCAGGGGCGCTCTGAACAACGGCGTCACCAAGGAAGAAATCAGGGCAATCATTCACGTGGTTGGCATCTACTGCGGCGTGCCGCAATCCCTTGAATGCTTTCGAGTGGCCAAGAAAGTCCTCGAAGAGCACAGCTCTGAATAAGACCAAACCTATCGCTGTTTTCCTGGCTTGCACCCGAAAACCTGCCTAAGTGGAACAAAGCGCAACTCAGGTGTGGATTTTTTTGTGTTTTACGTTATTTTTTCCCTTAGCCGGGAGAAAAAGCGAAAATGAGCAGCTTCTGGGATGCGCTTGCCGGGTCGTTCGGTCTTGTCATTGCGCTTGATCCTGACCTGATGGAAATCATTGGCCTGTCAATGCGGGTCACCCTCACTGCTGTCTTTCTCGCTTGCCTCATTGGACTACCGCTCGGGGCCGCAGCCGGAACATTTCGTTTTCCGGGTCGCACCCTGTTGTCGGTGGTCCTCAACGCGTTGATGGGGCTTCCTCCCGTCGTTGTTGGATTGTTTGTCTACCTGCTCCTATCTGCTTCCGGCCCGCTTGGGCCCTTGCGCCTGCTCTACACACCAACGGCAATGATCATTGCGCAGATGGTCATCGTGACGCCCATCGTCGCCGCGCTCACCCGGCAGGTTGTTGAGGACTTCAACAGCGAATACGCAGAGCAATTTGCGTCAATGGGCGTTGGACCGCTGGATCGACTGATGTCCCTTCTCTGGGATGGACGCTACAGCCTGCTGACCGTCGCATTGGCCGGCTTCGGGCGAGCTGTTGCTGAAGTTGGAGCCGTCATCATTGTCGGCGGCAACATCAATCATGTAACCCGGGTCATGACCACCACGATCGCACTGGAGACATCCAAGGGTAACCTGCAGTTGGCCATGGCGCTCGGCATTGTCCTTTTGACCATCGCTTTTGTCGTCAACGCCTGTGTCATGGGCCTTCGGGCCACTGCAGTGAGGTCAGCCTATGCGTGACTTTGCATTTGACATGGCCACAGGTCCATCGGTTGGTCGCCAAAGAGACGAACAGCAGCCTTTGCTGGAAGCCTGCAACATTGGCTTTACAGCCCGCGGCGAGCAGCTCTTGCACAATGTGGATATTGCCATCCGACAGGGTTCCAGGACGCTGATCGTTGGACCCAATGGTGCGGGTAAAAGCCTGCTGCTGCGCCTTCTTCATGGGCTGTTGCAACCAAGCGATGGAAAAGTGCTGTGGCAAGGCAACGCCCTCAACGCCAAAGCACAGCGTGCACAAGCGATGGTTTTCCAGAGACCGGTACTCTTGCGCCGTTCCGTATTTGCCAACATGAAGTTCGCACTTTCCGTTCGCGGATTGCGCGGCCAAAAGCGCTCCGACAAAATCCTGAGCGCGCTTGCATCAGCCGGGTTGAGCCATCTGTCCAACCGCCCTGCCCGTGTTCTCTCCGGCGGAGAACAGCAGCGTCTTGCTGTTGTGCGTGCACTGGCTTGCGATCCGGAGCTGCTTTTTCTGGATGAGCCCACGGCAAATCTTGATCCAGCCTCCACTGCGGCTATCGAAGAACTCGTCCGGGACGCGAGTGCGCGGGGCGTGACAATTGTTCTTGTCACCCATGATGTTGGGCAAGCCCGGCGTCTCGGAGAAGACTTGGTTTTTCTGCAGGATGGGCACGTTGCTGAGTCTGGACCAGCGCAGAAAATCTTGACTGAGCCGCAAAGCGAACCTGCGCGCGCCTGGCGTGAAGGGCGCATTTATCTTGGTCCGAATACTCAAAGTCTTTGCGATTTCCCAGGGAGCAAACTTTGATCACAAGACCTATTCTTGCATTTGTTTTTTCAGCATTGCTCTCGGCAGTCGCTTCACAATCAGCCAGCGCGGACGAGAACTTCATTATCGTTCAATCAACGACATCTACCCAGAACTCCGGTCTCTTCGACGACCTCCTGCCAAAATTTCAGGAAAAGTCCGGAATAGAAGTGCGGGTCGTGGCAGTCGGCACCGGACAGGCGATCAAGAACGCCACCAATGGCGACGGCGATGTCCTGCTTGTTCATTCCAGATCGTCAGAAGAAAAATTCGTTACTGACGGTCTCGGCATATCCCGCTCAGATGTCATGTACAACGACTTCGTGATTGTCGGCCCGCCATCTGACCCAGCCGAGATCGCAGGTACCAAAAACGTCGTTGCGGCACTTCAAAAGATCGCCGAGACCGAAGCTATCTTTGCCTCCAGAGGAGACGACAGCGGAACGCACAAGGCCGAACTTCGCCTCTGGAAAGCCGCTGACATTGATGCAGTGTCCGCGTCGGGAAAGTGGTACCGGGAGACAGGGTCCGGCATGGGAGCAACCCTCAATACCGGCACCGGCATGGGCGCCTATGTCATGACCGACCGCGCAACCTGGATCGCATTCGGTAACAAAGGCGACTACCAGATAGCCGTTGAAGGTGACACTCGACTGTTCAACCAGTACGGCGTCATATTGGTGAACCCGGAAGCGCACCCGCATGTCAAAGCCACCATGGGCCAGAGTTTCATTGACTGGTTGCTGTCAAAGGAAGGACAAGCCGCCATCGCGTCTTTCAGGATCGATGATCAGCAGCTGTTTTTCCCAAATGGGAGCAAGGGGTCCAGCTGAGATTTTGCAGAGACCGACTACCTTGTGTCTCAGCTATTTTCCCAAACGAACACTGGCACCGGTTGCCTGCTCCTCACTTGAAAAACCAACGTTGTTCAGGATTTGGCTGGCCCCGACGGCAATCACACCGACCGCAACAAAGGCAAGAAGCATCGCTTTCATAGTTTACCTCTACCAGATTTTTCTTCGGCCGTTGCCGCTTTCAGATAATCAATAAGATCTAAGCGATCCTCAGACTGGATAATCCGCTGCATCGGCATTTTTGTACCCGGAATGAAGTGATCGGGTCCATCCAGAAAGAGTTGATCGATGGTCTCTGCTGACCAGATGATATCAGATCCGTTCAAAGTCTCCGAATAGGCGTATCCGGGCAGTGTACCTGCCCTGCGCCCGAACACTTTATGGAGCGTCGGACCGGCTTTGCGTCCGCCATCTACTGTTAGTGCGTGACAGATGGAGCATTTGCGGGCGAATTGACGTTCTCCATTGGACATGTCTTCAGGTTTTTGCAAAAACACAGGCGTTTCAGTCGCCATAGGATCGTAGGAAGCAAGGTCGGCAACGGGCCAGGAATAGACGATATCTTCGATACCACCTGCGTGAAGAACCTCACCGTCTTTTGAAAAGGCGAGCGCCCAAACCGGCCCCTTCAAGGCCGCCTTGAAGTCCGTTTCTATCGACCAGTCCAGCGTGTTGAAGACAGTGATAAAACCATGCCCATCTCCCGTTGCCAGTTTTGTACCGTCCGGACTGAGTGTCATTGCCAGGATTGGTCTTCGTTCGAGCGCAAAATCATGCATTCGTTCTCCGGTTGCCAGGTCGAGCACACGCGTCACTCCATCTTGCGATCCGTATGCAAGCCAGCTCTCCGATTGTCCGTTCGCGCTCCCCAGAACCATGACGTTGATACCAAAGCCATTGCGGTCAACGATACGTTTTTCAGTCGCGTGCCTCAGGTCCCACAGCTTGATGGAACCATCAACGGACGCTGAATAAAGCCAGTCACCATCTCCTGAAAAGACGACCATATTGACCCCTGAGGTGTGACCGGAAAGAAACTTCGGCGCACTGCCGTCCATAGGCCACAGACCTATTCGCGAATCCCAGCTTGCACTGGCAACCAGCTTGCGATCGGGTGAAACAGCAAGTCCCATGATTTTTGCGGTGTGACCTTCGAGCCGCACTTTCGACCGGTCCTTCAAGTTCCACAGGATCAGGTCATTATCGTCACCAGCAGAAACGATCTGCTCCCCATCGATGAATTTGACGACTTTTACCGCCGCTTCGTGTCCTTCCAGCCATTGAGGCAAACGTCCCTCCCAGATACCGACGGAGTTGTCGAAACTGGCAGTCGCGACTGATCCGTTATCTGGTGAAACAGCGATACCCATTACGGGGCCACCATGACCTTTCAGCGTTTGAAAGTCGGCGGCGAAACTGTGCTGTAGACTGAGGGTGACGATACAAAACGCCGCCAAGGACATTACAAAATGTCTTGCTACTGCTCGGATCATTGATTTCAAGGTCAGCGGGGTAGCGCTGGTACACGTTTCGGGATCAGAACTGGTCAGGGCACACATCGTCGCGCTCGTACCTATTCAGCTGGAACCGCGTTTTTGCCGTCGGCTTCTTTTTGAGCCTCTTCGACTTCCTCAACCCACAAACCGTGGTGCTCACGAGCCCATTGGAGCTCGACTTCGCCGGATCCCATGGCGTCATAGGCTCCTTCCATACCGACAGAACCGATGTAGATATGCGCCAGAACCATCGCGATCATCAGGAAGGCAACAACAGCGTGCCAGAGCTGCGCATATTGCATTTCTTCATGCGGCGCCAGCTCCGTTGCCAACGTGCCAAAGCCGAAAAGCTGTGGCAGGCCGGTTGCATTCAACGCCTCGAAGGTCCCCGCAAACATGGGGAAGTCGAACGGAAACAGCAGAGAAATCCCGGTGGCAGAGATTGAAGCGCCCAGAAGGATCACGCCCCAGAAAATCATCTTTTGACCAAAATTGAATTTTCTTGCTGGTGGATGCACACCCTTTTTCAATAGACCACCGCCTTGAGCGATCCATTTCAAGTCCGTCTTGTTCGGAATGTTATGGGCAACCCACATCACGAAGACCATGATGAGGCCAAGCATGAACGCCCAGGCAACGTTGTTGTGGATCCACTTCGAGGCGAGTGCGAGCGGCGCAAACGCGTCCTTGCCGATAAGCGGGATAATGGCAAAACGTCCAAACAGCGTGAGAAGCCCCGTGAGACCAAGCAGAATGAACGACCCGGCGAGCAACCAATGGCCAAAGCGTTCTATTGCTTTGAACCGGGTGATGGTTTGTCCCGTTTTTTGCCCGTCGATGCGGACACGTCCGCGTATCAGATAGAAAAGCGCGAGAAGAACAAGCGTTGCGGCGAGCAATATGGAGCCATAGGTCAGCAATGGTCCTTTCCGCCAGGCAAGCCAGCGCATGCCGCCATCCTGCATCAGGACGGTCGCGGCCTTGCCACCGGAAGACACCGTGACGTCCGCTGATCCATAGCGCAGCGAGCGCCAGAGTTCGGGATCCGATACCCCACCAAGTGTTCCGAGTTGTGAAGATATGGCAGCGGCCGAATTCGGGTCACCAGTCGCGTTGCGGCGGAAATCGTAGTCCACCTTTTCGCCGCGCTGGCGTTTCATGATGTCGTCCAGTGTCTGCGCCCCGCCAGTGGGTGCACGCTCGCCTGCCTGCACCTGCGCGTCGTCAGCGCCAGCGTCTTGCGCAAAGCCCTGAACCAGAAAGGCAAGAAGAACGACACACGCCAATGCCAACCGTGTCATGACCGGACCCTCAAATCTTAAATCACTGGAGAAAAGCGAGGCAGCACCAAGCCGCCCCGCTTTCGCATTTTGTCAGATAAAGCGGAGTAAGAGCATGGCTGCCTGACTTGAAGCCAGACGGCAGCCATGCCGAGCCACCGATTACCCGCCTTTTTGGCCATAAGCTGTGCCCCAGCCCCAGGCGCCCGAGCCGAAGCCACGGGCCACCACGCGCTCACGATAAATGGCTGACACGACGTCGCCATCACCCGCGAGCAGAGCTTTGGTGGAACACATTTCGGCGCAGAGCGGCAGTTTGCCTTCGGCGATACGGTTGCGGCCGTATTTCGCGAACTCTGCGGTCGAGTTGTTTTCTTCCGGACCACCGGCACAGAAGGTGCATTTGTCCATCTTTCCGCGTGATCCGAAATTGCCCGCTTGCGGGAATTGCGGCGCACCGAAAGGACAGGCGTAGAAGCAGTAGCCGCAGCCAATGCAAAGGTCCTTGGAGTGCAGGACCACACCTTCTTCGGTCTGGTAGAAACAATCGACCGGGCACACCGCCATGCACGGTGCATCCGAACAATGCATGCAGGCGACCGAGATCGACCGTTCACCAGGTCTACCATCATTGATGGTCACCACGCGGCGGCGGTTGATACCCCAGGGCACCTCATGCTCGTTCTTACAAGCCGTAACGCAGGCATTGCATTCAATGCAGCGCTCGGCGTCACAAAGGAACTTTGATCTAGCCATCGTGTGTCCTCCTTACGCTGCAGAGATCTTGCAGAGAGTCGCTTTGGACTCCTGCATCTGGGTCACTGAATCATAGCCATAAGTCTGAGCAGTATTGGAGCTCTCGCCAAGCACATATGGATCAGCACCCTTGGGATACTTGTCCCTTCGGTCCTCACCCTGATAATGCCCACCGAAGTGGAACGGCATGAAAGCAACGCCCTCTCCGACCCTTTCGGTCACCATCGCCATCACCTTGACCTTGCCCTTTTCAGGACCTTCGACCCAGACCTGAGCGCCGTCACGCACCCCGAGATTGTTGGCATCCCGCGGATTGATTTCGACGAACATGTCCTGCTGAAGTTCAGCAAGCCATGGGTTCGACCGGGTTTCATCACCACCACCTTCATATTCCACGAGGCGTCCGGAGGTCAGGATCATCGGATAGTCTTTCGAGAAATCCTGCTTCTGGATCGAGGCATAAAGGGTGGGCAGGCGATAGAATTTCCGATCTTCGTAGGTCGGATAGTCTGCCACCAGGTCCCGGCGGTTGGTGTAGAGCGGCTCGCGATGAAGCGGCACCGGATCCGGGAACGTCCAGACCACGGCACGGGCCTTGGCGTTGCCGAACGGAGCACAACCATGCTTGATCGCAACCCTCTGGATACCGCCGGAAAGGTCGGTTTTCCAGTTGGTCTTCGGACCGGCGACGGCCTCGATAGCAGCCCTTTCATCGTCTGTTAGATCACCATCCCATCCGAGATCCATCAGCATCTGCATGGTGAATTCAGGATAGCCATCCTGAATTTCAGCACCAGGGTTGGAAACACCATCTGCAAGCAGATTGGCCCCATCCCTTTCAACACCGAACCGGGCACGGAAGCACAAGCCGCCTTCTGCAACAGGCTTGGACATGTCGTAGAGGTTCGGCGTTCCCGGATGTTTCATTTCCGGTGTGCCCCAGCACGGCCACGGCATACCGTAGTATTCGCCGTCATTCGGACCACCGATCGCCTGAAGCGTCGTCCGGTCGAATGTGTGCTGGTTCGCCATGTGCGCCTTGATCCGCTCTGGTGACTGGCCGGTGTAGCCAATTGTCCACAGACCGCGGTTAAATTCGCGGGTGATGCTTTCGACATTCGGTGTTTCGGCATCTTCCATCTCGATGTTGCGGAAGAGACGATCACCCCAGCCGAACTTGTTCGCAAATTTTGCCATGATCACATGATCGGGCAGGCTTTCGAACAGCGGATCGACCACCTTGTCGCGCCATTGGAAAGAGCGGTTCGACGCCGTGACGGAGCCACGGGTTTCGAACTGCGTACAGGCGGGAAGCAAGTAGACCCCGTCTGTCCGATCATGAAGAACGGCAGAAACGGTCGGATACGGATCAACTACGACCAGTGTATCCAGTTTTTCCATCGCCGTTTTCATTTCGGTCATACGCGTCTGCGAGTTCGGAGCGTGTCCCCAAAGCACCATGGCACGCACCGCATTGGGGTTATCGGTGTTGGCCGGATCTTCCAGCACACCATCAATCCAACGGCTGACCGGAATACCGGTCAGGTTCATGAGGTTCTTGTCCTTGCCGTCGGACCCTTTGACGGTTTCGAACTGGGCTTTCAGCCAATCCGGATCTTCTTCCCAGACCCTTGACCAATGCGCCCAGGCACCAGCACTCAGGCCATAGTAGCCCGGCAAGGTGTGGCTCAACACACCAAGGTCCGTTGCGCCCTGCACATTGTCATGACCACGGAAAATGTTGGTACCACCACCCGAGGTACCCATATTGCCAAGTGCAAGCTGCAATATGCAGTAGGCGCGGGTGTTGTTATTACCGTTGGTGTGCTGCGTACCACCCATGCACCAGATGACGGTACCAGGACGGTTGTTTGCCAGCGTCCGCGCAACGCGCCTCATCTGGCTCTCGGGCGTTCCAGTGACACGTTCAACTTCATCCGGTGTCCATTTCGCGACTTCTTCGCGAATCTGATCCATGCCCCAGACACGCGTGCGGATGAATTCCTTGTCTTCCCAGCCATTCTGGAAAATGTGCCAGAGGATCCCCCAGACCAGGGCAACGTCTGTTCCCGGACGGAAACGCACATATTCATCGGCATGAGCAGCTGTTCGGGTGAACCGCGGATCGCACACGATCAAAGGCGCGTTGTTGTGCTCCTTGGCGCGCAGTACATGCAATAGGGAAACCGGATGAGCTTCAGCCGGGTTACCACCAATGATGAAAATCGCCTTGGAATTATGGATGTCGTTGTAGCTGTTGGTCATGGCGCCGTAGCCCCATGTGTTGGCTACGCCGGCAACAGTTGTCGAATGACAGATACGGGCCTGGTGATCAACGTTGTTGGTGCCCCAATAGGCAGCGAATTTGCGGAAAAGATAGGCCTGCTCATTGCTGTGCTTGGCAGAGCCGAGCCAGTAAACGCTATCAGGTCCGCTTTCTTCGCGGATTTGCATCATCTGGTCGCCGATCTCGTTGATGGCTTCGTCCCAGCTGATCCGCTTCCACTCTCCGCCTTCCTTTTTCATCGGATATTTCAGGCGGCGTTCGCCATGCGCGTGTTCGCGCACCGATGCGCCCTTGGCGCAGTGAGCTCCAAGATTGAACGGGCTGTCCCATCCCGGTTCCTGGCCAACCCAAACACCGTTCTTAACCTCGGCCATGACAGTACAACCCACCGAGCAGTGGGTGCACACTGACTTCACCAGGTCAACGGCCTCATTTGCCGATTGTGCCTGAACTTTGGTAACTGAACCGCCAGTCGCGGTTATGGCGGCCAAACCGCCTGCTGCGAGACCGGAACCTTTCAGAAATGTCCGACGATCTACCGATTTGTGTGCAGTGTCTCTAAGGATACTTGCACCCTGGGGGCGTCGCGCGACCCCATTGGTCTTTTTCCTAAGCATATTGCCCTACCTTGCTTGTACCAGAATTGATACGGCTGGGTTTTCGGTGAACCGGCCATCGGGCGTCACGCAACCATCGGCCGGGGCAGTCTTAATAGAGTCCAGTAAAACCGGGGAGCCAGTTAGAACCGGGCGCTGTCGTAATAGGCGCGCGTATGCGCGGTATCTTGCATCTTGTCCGATGAAGGATCAGGTACGGCTGCCTCAGCTGTTCCCGCTGTGGCTGTCGCCGCCACGGCAACTGGAGCCGACATGGCTGCAAGCTTCAAAAAATCCCGGCGGCCTGTCCCCTCCCTGGGGTCCGCCTTTTCGGGTCGTTTCATTTTCGCAATCCTCCTCTCCCAAGGGCGGTCGGAACCGCCGAAAAAAGCTACTTTCCTCGTCAATTGGGCAGCATGGCGAACGCCTCGGCCTCAACCTCCATGAATTGCTTCCCAAGTGATCCCACGGCTCCGTAAAAAACGGAGCTTTTTGTCGCTTCAAGGTCTGTAAAAAAGTGAATGGCCCACGGTTCGATGTGGGCATTGAAAAATGCTCTTTGTTCGGCAACAGATGTCACTGTTCCAAACTTTCCAACGATCATGCCTCCCATCATCTCCATGAGAGAGGCGATATTGTCTTCCGGTTCATATTTTCCCTCAGACCGCTGAATTCCACGCTGGGTCATTTCGCTGCGCAGATTGGCCAGGGGTTTTTCATTCAGGAAACCGGTCAGATAGTGGCTCGCATAAGGCAGCAATTCACCGCGGCCCAGACCGATAAAGAGGTTGTTGAATTCGCGTTCAGCGGTTTCGGGTGAAGTGACGGATGCAATCCTGGAGAGAAGACCAAGCGCACGTCCAATAGGGGTGTCTTCCGCTCTAAGATCACTGATCTGACCAAGCAGCAACGCTTCCACCGGCTTTGCCAGTATCAATCCCAGAAATTCGTAGAGATCTGCTCGTGCCTGATCTTCAGGATCGATCACATATTCCCTAACCACTGCGGACATCCGCGATGTTCCTCCCTCGCGCACGGTTTCAACTCAAATTTCTGCCCGAAAATCGACTTCAGTATTATGAGTAGTCGAACCTGATACGGCGCCTCGTTAAGTGAGGTTCTTCGTCCGCTTCCACTGGGGCAGTAGATATCAAATCAAGATGGACCGCGCCTTCATTGTCAGATTGCACGAAATCATCACCCTGCGTCAAATGAATAGTACCTTTTCCTTTTTGGATATAATCATTGTGCGTTGCATCATTATCTTTGTCGATTGAAGTAGTACTACTTTCGTCTGCCGCACTAATACTTAGCTCAGGCACTTCGGGGTCAGCCTGCTCTTCTTCGTTCACAACTTCTGCGAACTTATCGAACATGCCTTTGCCGACCTGATAGACAGTCTGCAGATCAGAAACGACTGTCGCTGCGTCAGTAAAATCCTCGCCGTAGTCAATCAATCCATCGAGGTTCGCCAGAACCGGGTTCAATCCCCAAAGCCTGCGCAGGGCGCGGCGGCGCAATCTTTCCGGTATTGCAGTCGACAGAAATCGGGAAAAATCATCTTCTTCACTCAGCGTATCTGGATCCGGAAGACCCAGCTCCGCCAATATCTCTTCGTCGGACTTCTCGGCCTGTTTCTCCTGGAGTTCAGACTGAGCCACTGCTTCCTGTTCGGCCTTGTCGGCGTCCTCAGCCTTGCGCACGGCTGCTTTCCGCCGGGACCAGAAATCTGAACCTGTGTCGTCAGTGCCACTCATGGTTTCATACCGTTCACTAATCCCAGACCACTCACTGTAATGTGTCCTTCGGTTTTCTGCCGGGCGCCCGGTAAACGTCGCTCATCTGCCTGATACGCGCGTCCCCGATGCCGTCCTCTTCCAGGTCGATCCGTTTCTTGTCACGTTTGCGCTTGATGAAAATCTCATCCTGATGATGCAATTCGACGAACTCCCGCACCCACGCGATCAGCCCCGCCGGCATTGGAACCTTCTCAACCATGACTTCACTGGAATCGGCATAGTCCTGACCTTCGTAGGCTGAAGCTGTCAGCAACATCACGTCAATCGGAATATCGTTTTCAATTTCGTCGGCCGGGCGCATCACCACATAAACGGACGGTATTTTGTCTGACAGGGCAGTCAGATAAGCTTCAGTGTCGGTGCGATGAAGCTCCAGATCCAGCGTCGCTGCATGATACTCAACGGCATCCCCCTCCCGTCGCAGGACAGCCCAGTCCGCAGCCCTGGCACCAGGCAGAAGTGACACAGGGCGCCACGCCCATTTCTGCCACTTCGTTACGCCAGGCAATCTTCTCACCACAACACCCACAGGCATTGTGCGTTTTCGTTCGCTCGTCACAGCGGCTCGCTCCTCCCACCGGCCGACCTTTTGTTCGGCTTCTTGGTGTTTCCCTAATGCTGTAGCAAGCCGCATAAAATTCAACCCCCGCAGAAGTCGTACTTGACGTAAGTGGACAACCACCATTGTTATGGAGCATGGACATTTGAACCTCCGGCAACAAGAATCTGGAGGCAGCTGTCTTGGGAGAGGACGCGCTAACAATGGAAAACAGCAAGATTCTGCTGTGCGATTGCCTGAAAAGTCAGTCGATCGACGCAGAACAATTGGAAGCTGCGACGGGAATCACGTGTTCGAAAGTTCATTCCGAACTGTGCCGATCCGAAGCTGCTGCAGTCGAAGACGCACTTCAGGCAAGCAACGTAATCATCGCCTGCCAGCAGGAACGACAAACATTTGAAGAGTTTGCCGAGGAACTGGAAGTTAGTGCTCCCAGCTTCATTGACCTGCGGGACAGGGCCGGTTGGACACAAAGCACCGGTTCCACCACGCCGAAGATGGCGGCCCTGATAGCAGAAGCGGCACTTGAAGAACCCGGCACAAAAATCATTGAAGTTTCCAGCAGCGGCACGTGCCTCATACTCGGCGAACCAGACGCCGCGCTGTCAGCCGCAGCCCACTTATGCGATCTGTTGAGCGTGACCGTTCTTCTCGATCCACTGTCGGAGTTACCGCTTGTAGATGACAGGCGCTTCGATGTCGTCAAGGGCCAGATCAAGTCGGCAACCGGCGCGCTTGGCCAATTCAACCTGTCTTTTGATGGTTTGCAGGAACGCATTCCCGGAGGTCGCGGGGATTTTGCCTGGACCCAGCCACGCAGCGGCGGACGGACAGTCTGTGACGTCGTACTGGACCTACGACGTGACCCGCCGCTTTTTCCCGCCGCTGGCAAGCGGGAAGGATATCTACGTGCCGACCCGGGCAATTTCGAGGCCCGTACAAAAGCACTTCTGGAGGCTTCCCAGCTAATCGGAACATTTGAGAAGCCGATTTACGTCAAGCTGGACGAACAACTCTGTGCCCACTCCCGCGCACAAAAGTCCGGCTGCACCCGTTGCCTGGATCTTTGCCCAACGGGCGCACTCGCACCGGACGGTGATCACGTCTCTGTGGATGCCATGGTTTGCGCAGGATGCGGCAATTGCTCTGCGGTTTGCCCTTCAGGCGCGATTTCTTACGACGCACCAGCCGTTACCCATACCTTTCGGCGTATTCAGACACTCGCAGAGACCTGGCGCAAACTCAGCGCGGATATCCCTCATCTGCTTGTTCACAACACCGGTCACGGCGCCGAATTGATCAGCTTGAGCGCGCGCTACGGCAGAGGCCTGCCAGCCGATGTCATTCCGCTGGAAATGTCGGCACTTGCCAGTTTTGGTCACGCCGAAGCCTTGAGTGCCCTCGCATGCGGCTTTGGCTCAGTAACGATCCTGCTTTCTCCTGAAACGGAGGGAGAAGGCCTTCCGTTTCAGGTGGACCTGGCAAATTCGATTGCGGGCGAGGCACAGGTAAATCTGATCGAACCGAGCGATCCGGATCAGTTGGAAGCCGCTCTTTTCCGGGAAAACACTTCTCCGGCCCGGGAGAAAACCATCTTGCCTGTTGGTTCGAGACGGCAGATCACACGGCTGGCAGCAAAGTCTCTCGTCGCAGCTGATGCCGTATTGCCCCTGCCAGCAAATGCTCCCTATGGAGCTGTCAATCTGAACCTGGACAGCTGCACCCTGTGCTTGTCCTGCGTCTCCCTTTGCCCCTCCGGGGCGCTAAAGGAAAACCCGGACCTACCGCAACTCAGTTTTCAGGAAGACGCCTGCCTGCAATGTGGGATTTGCGTGAAAATCTGTCCCGAAAAAGCGCTTGCGCTCGAGCCGCGGCTCAATCTTGGTGATGATGCACTGGCACCGCAGATCCTGAAAGAAGAAGAACCATTTTCCTGCATTGAATGCGGCAAGCCCTTCGGCGTGCGCTCAACTGTTGAGCGGTTAACCGAAAAGCTCGTCGGCAACCACTCCATGTTCAAGGACAACAAGGCCGCTCGGCTTATCCAGATGTGCGAAGACTGCAGGGTCAACGCCGTTTATCACTCAGAAGATAACCCGTTCGCTGGTGGTGAACGCCCACGCGTGCGCACAACCGACGACTATATCAGCAAGCGGCGTGATCATTGAGCCAGATGAATGGACATCACTGGTACTGGATGGGAGCCCCAAGGTCGGCGGGTGGTATGCGCGAGACGAATGCCAGAATGGCATCCAGTTCGTTGAGCGTTAGTTCAAGCGGCACGATGGGCGGTGGTCTGGAAACATCGAAGGGTTCGGTAACGCCCACTATCATGGTGAATGACGGATGGGGATTCAGCGAGAAAAATGCCTCGAACCGGTCCTGCCAATCTGAAAAACTGCGCATGATTGCAAATGAAGGAGTCGAACCGATTGTTGTCAGGCGTGTCGCCTCATTGACCATGTGGCAGCGTCCACAATGGCTGACAGCCAGCTGCTCGCCGCGGATCGCGTCACCAGCGAGCGCGACAGTTTCAGCGGTCTTCGGTGTGGCAACTGCAGCCGTAAACAACACCTTGCCGTCTGATCGGAAGCCTTCAATCGTCTTTCGCCCAATATCACCGGTTATCCAGTCTTCGAAGCGGGAAAGGTGCTCGTTTCGCGTGCTCTGCACTTCAAGATACCAGTTATCGCCGCTACCAGAAAAAACCGGCGTGCCGCGACCAGCCATTGAAAACCTGGCGTCCGCATCGGCAGTTTCTTCGACAAGTTCGATCCGTATTCCTGTCTTGAGGGAAAACCGCGGCAGCAAGTGCTTTAGGAACCCGGTCGAAACAAGCGCGCCGGGTGCACCCAATTTGAAAGACCTGGAATTGGCTTTTCCCGGTTCAGAATATGCGAAGCCAAGAAACAGGCTCAACACGAACACCAAAAATAAACGGCAGCACACGCGCACCTCCCTCACGTTGCCGGCAGATGCCGCAAGGGTAGGTTCTCAATCCCCAAGCCGTCAATCCTCATGCAGATAACAAGGAGATCAGGATGTCTGACGATTTCAACATGTCCATGCGCAAGTTTCTGAAACAGGTTGGGGTTACTTCCCAGCAAGCAATCGAAAAGGCGGTCAGGGATGCAGGTTCCTCTGGTGGCAAGACCTTTAAGGTGAAGGCCGTTGTCACCATCGAGGAACTCGGGCTCGAACACGTGGTAACCGGCGAAATCGAGGGGTAAAGCCGAAGTGCCTCTGACACGCGAAACCGTTCTGAATGCCCTTGGCACAGTCGTGGATCCGGCGACAGGTGAAAGCATCGCCGCCTCCGGAATGATGCGCGCGCTGCAGATCAACAATGGGTCGATCCGCTTCGTCCTTGAAATTGATCCTGGCCGCATAACGGAGATGGAAACCCTGAAGGTGGAGGCTGAAGAAAAACTCGGAGTGCTTGAAGGCTGTGAAACCGTTCAAGTCATTCTCACTTCGCATTCCAAACAGCCCAGCCAGCCATCAAAGCCAGCCTCTCCCGAACCGATCAAACCGCGCCCCGCCCAACCAGGCACATCAGGACCGCAAAAGGTTCCTGGTATCGAACGGGTGATTGCCATTGCTTCTGGCAAGGGTGGTGTCGGCAAATCCACTGTTGCAGCCAATCTTGCCTGCGCACTGGCAGCAGAGGGTCGTAAGGTCGGTCTTCTGGATGCGGACGTCTACGGACCATCCCAACCGAAGATGCTCGGTATTTCGGGACGCCCGACGTCTCCAGACGGCCAGATGATCCTGCCCTTGCGCAATCACGGCGTCACGATGATGTCCATCGGCCTGATGACTTCAGGAGACCAGGCGGTTGTCTGGCGCGGTCCGATGCTGATCGGCGCCCTGCAGCAGATGATGGCGCAGGTGCAATGGGGTGCGCTTGATGTTTTGATCGTCGACCTGCCACCGGGCACGGGAGACGTCCAGATGACGCTCAGCCAGAAGTTCGTCGTAGATGGGGCAATCATTGTGTCGACCCCACAAGACGTTGCGCTGCTGGACGCACGCAAGGGCATCGACATGTTTCAGCAGATGAGTGTGCCGATTGTCGGTATGATCGAAAACATGTCGACCCACATCTGCACAAATTGCGGCCATGAAGAACATGTCTTCGGACATGGCGGTGTTGCAGCCGAAGCTGAAAAGCTCGGAGTGCCGTTGCTGGCGGAAATCCCGCTCCATCTCAACATCCGCCTTGCAAGCGATGGCGGAACGCCCTTGGCAGTCAAGGCGCCTGACACCCCAGAGGCAGACGCCTTCCACCGGCTTGCCAAGTCACTGGTTGAAGGAGGACACGCGTGAGCGAGCTCCAACTTCCGCCGCTCTTTCAGGCAGATCCTTTGACCGGCGCAGCAGATCCCTTCGAACGGGCCATAGCACAGGCCATTTTGGGCACGGATCCGGGGACTGTCGTCTACAACCTGTCAGGTGAAATTTTGCGGGCCAGCCTCATTTTGGCGCCCGAAGTCCCGCTAGAAGAGGCCATGGCCATGCTGCCTGTTTGCGGGCTCGGATTTCAGGCCGCCCTCGGCACGCTGGCGCCTCCTGAAGTCGCTGTCCATCTCCAATGGGATGGCACAATCCGCGTGAACGGTGCCGTCTGCGGCCGTATGCGGGTCAAGGCGTCAGAGACCAACCCGGCGACCCAACCCGATTGGCTGGTCGTTGGTTTGGAAGTCGCCATGACCAGCCCGGAAAAGAACCCTGGCGAGGACCCGGACCAGACAAGTCTGCAGGAAGAAGGTTGCGCCGAGATCACGGCTGAACAACTCGTGGAATGCTGGGTTCGTCATTCGCTCTATTGGATCAACCGTTGGCTTGACGAAGGCTCCAGACCCGTTCACGCCGAATGGCGCGGGTTGGTACAGGAACTCGGCGAGCCAATCGAGGTCGACGGTTACTCCGGCACCTTTGTCGGCACCGACGAGAACTTTGGCATGTTGCTTCGCACGGGTGAGGATACCATCCTGATCCCTCTCTCAAGTCGGCTGGAAGGATGACAATTATGAAACTTGCCCGCGCCATTCATCTGGACGACAGCGACCGCAATGTCTTTTTCTCCCCGGCGCGTACCGGGGAATGGTGTCTTTCCGGCGGTTTCGAATTCTCCGACTGGAGCGAAGCCGATCTTACCGGCAAGGCCCGGCAGGCTTTTGCCAATGGCTGGCTTGGCCTGGAGAGCTTTGGCCGCGTCACTTTCGTTGCGATCACGCCAATCGAGGAAAGCGAATATTCGGAACTCATCGAAAGCCTCTGCCAGCATTTCGTCGATGTCTATGGTGCGCCTTCGCTCGAAGCCGGGCGCGGTGTTGCAATGGAAGAGCTCAAGTTCATGGCAGACCTTTGCGCGGACCATCCGGAAAACACTCTTTTGGCTGTTCAGCGGGAACTGTCGGAAGAAGGTGTGCGCGAAAGCTACAGAGCTATAGAAGCACCGGAAGCTGAGCTGGATCTCGTTGCGATGCATGGTGATGTTGAGTAACCGGGCGACCAGCTGCCAGGCTTTGTCTGCGGAACTGAGTGCATTACAAAACAGAGTGTTGGAAATTGCGATGAAACTAAATTTTTTCCATGTCACTTTCTTGGTAATGCTGTTGACGATTCCAGGAATATCCTCTGCTTCTGAAACAGTGTTTGGGTACTCCATTGAGTTGGACATTGTGTATGGCCAAGGCAAGGTTTCTCCTGATGGAACGATTGTCACCCGCGATCTTCAGTTAGACGTTTACTCGCCATCAAGCGAAAACGCTGATTATACTGGGTCGCTGAAATTGAATGATGGCCCCTTCCCGGCGGTCATTTATGTTCACGGCGGCGCCCACCACAGGGGTGGTCGCCGGGTCGAGCCCTTCAGACTCGAAGCCGCTGTGCATTCCAGGCCTGAAGATTACGCCCGCCTTTTGGCACCGCTTGGATACGTCGTTTTTGTCGTCGAGTATCGGCTTGCAACAGAAAGCCCGGAGCCCGACCTGGAACCAGGTGAAGAAGGTCTTTTGGAAGATGTAGAATCCTACATTACCCCGGAGGTCTTTGAAGCAACCGTTCGAGCGCGAAATGCGATGGGTCTCGAACCACTCGAAAACACTCCCGAGGACAAGTTATTCCTTTGGAAAGCGGGAATGGCGGGTGCCGAAGACGTACTCAACGCAATCAAATTTGTCTCGGAAAATGCTGCAAGATTTAACATTGATCCGTCAAAAATTGCGCTTGGAGGGCATTCTGCAGGAGGTGGAATTACTCTGAACGTCGGACTCGGCATGAACGCACCTGTTGCTGCAATTTTTCCTCTTTCAGGTCCCGACATTCTTTTCGAGCATGATGCCATCGCCCGGAACACCGAACTACCTCCGACATTGTTGATTTATTCGCAGTTTGACGAGCACACTCAGCTGGGCCAACTGCCGAATATTATTTCGCTTCTGCGCAAAGCCCATGCAGACTTTCAACTGGCTTGGGTTCCGGGATTTGCTCATTTTTATCCATACAACGCGCCTTCGCTTGGCGACGATGGAACGCGAATGTCTGTTGGTGACAGGATTGTCAAATTTCTAGAGCAAAACTTAAAGAAGTAACCTGATAGCCTCCAGAAATAGTGTGGATTACGCGGATCGGGAATGTGTCTGCCGAGGGTCTCATGGCTTCCGGCATCCGACCCTGCAACACCACAAGAAGCAGAACCGACATCTGGTTTGCCATGGCGACTTGTTCTGCCAAAGCAGCGATAAACTTCGCCTCACAAACGCGTCACGGAAACCGCTCATTTATTTATTTCCATGTGATCGAGAACATCCCCAAGTAAGCGCTGCAGCAGTTTTTTCATTCGGGAGCTAATGACGATCATGACGACAATCACCTCCGAAACACGCCTCACAAGTTCCTTGCCAGCGATCAATGCCAATACGCTGGGGCTCATGTTCATATCAGGGTTCTTTGCCACAATTGCTTTTGACCTTTGGGGGCAAGTCATCAGCCCAGGTCTTGGCTTTGCCAACCTGTCACCGCACGGATTGGCCAAAAGCCTGCTGGGCAGCCTAGGTCTGCCAAACGGTAATTTCGCCGGGTATTTCGTCCACTTCTATCTGGTTGGCTTGATCGGTTATCCCATTGGCTGGATGTTCATCTTCGCCCCGCTCTGGAAGCGGATCGTCGGCCAGACGCACTGGTTACTGCCTTCCGCGATTTACGGCCTTGGCCTTTGGGTGTTTGCCATCGGTGGTATCACGTCGCTCGCAGGCCTTCCCTTCTTCCTGAACTTCTCCGGCATCGTCTGGGTCGCCCTCGTCGGCCACGTTCTCTATGGGATCATTCTGGTCGCAACACTCAAGGTCATCGACCGAACCTGAGTAATCCGATTTCGATCAGCGCGGGAGCTGCCTTTAATGGTCGCTCCATCCAGTGGCCTTTTTCGTTTGCGCACTAACTGCCGCAAGCAGGGCAAATGACAAGACAACACCTGGCGTTTTTCCGACGCCGGGTGTTTTTGCATTCGGCACCGATCGCATCAAATTTTTAGGCGGCTACTATGAACCGCGCCACATCGACAACGAGATCCTGCAACTTCTGGACAGATGAAATTAGTAACCTCACAAACAGTTTTAAGCTCGTGTCGCTTCCTGATACTGCCAGTTCCGGTCTTAAGTGCATGCCACCTTGCACGGCGTATTCTCATAATCTGTGCGGTTAACTGGCCATTCCGGTACAAGCCCCCATCCATGTTACAGCCCCGTTTGTCAGGTGCTCTGCTTTCTGCACCAGCGCGTTGCATTTTTTCTTATACCGAAATTTTTTGCAGTCCCCATCTGTGTTGGGCGCAGGATGCCAAGTCCTGAGTTTCTTAAACCAAGGAGAGTGATTTGAAGGCCACAGTCTGAGATCCAGGCACGGGCCAAACGGTCAATTTTAGAACCTGCACAAGCAACCGACATGGAGAAAAGGCCGACAGGCAACCATGAAAGGTTGAGTGTGGCAGCGACGCTCATCGGTTCGGCTTAACTCTGGCTGAAACACAAAATTTTATGGTCTGAAAAACCACGGACGCGGCCCAAGGTCGCCCGGGACCGGGCTCATATTTGATTACTATCATTACTTATATTTACAAGTATTATTTTTCCATACCAAAATAAATTTATAGTAAAAATATATCTCGAGATTACTCGCGTTTTCAAAGTGGATCCTCCAGGTATTTTTCATCAAACTCATCGCATTGCGCTTTGCGCTTGCGATAGAAATCACGAGTATAAAAAAATCTTATAATTTCAAATAGTTAAATGAATAGACTCAAAATGATTGCGTTCACATGCACGTAACATACGAGATATGGCTAAATTCAATGAAAAATCCAATATCGCACCAAGATTCAACTCATTGGTAAAATAAAGTAAAGTGAGTCGATGCATATGGGTATGGTGCACTCGCATAACAAGCCCCTTAAACTGTTTGTGAAATTTCGTTAAATTTTGTTGATTTTCAATGTGTTGCATAAATATGACTCTCCGATTCAATATTCGAAATTGAAATTTTTGGGGTTGAGAATCAAATCCCAAACTGCCTTTTAGAGAGCGCGACATTCAAGTCAGGTATCAAATACCTAAAGCTTGAAGTTTTTAAGTTTCTTGAATGGAAAAATTTGAAGTATTCGAATCACTCCTTTCGAGATCTGCGAACACTCTATGTTGGAGATAGGTAATGAATTTTAAGAGCTTGATGCTCGGCGCTGCGACAGCAGCTGCTGCAACCACCGCCCAGGCAGCCGACCTTCCGGTTGCTCCCGAGCCGGTTGATTACGTCCGTGTGTGTGATGCATACGGCGCGCGTTTCTACTACATTCCTGGCACTGAAACCTGCCTGCGCGTCGGCGGCCGTGTTCGTACACAGTTCGTTGTGAACAACGTCACGGAAGACGGCGCTTGGGGCGACCGCGACTCTGATGGTTACTCCTGGCTTGCTCGTGGCTACCTCTACCTCGATGCTCGCACAGCTACCGAATTTGGTACTCTGCGCACATATATTGCCATGTATGGATCCTCCACGAACGGCGACAACTCTAGCTTTACGCTCGACAACGCCTACATTCAGTGGGGCGGTTTGACTGCTGGGCGTCTTGGTTCAAACTTCGACATCTACACCGGTCAGGCCTTCATCGGCGTTGTTGACCGTGACTGGTCTGATGAAACATTGAACCAGATTGCCTACACCGCTGCTTTCGGCAACGGCTTCTCAGCAACCATTGCTGCTGAAGATCGTTCAAACCGTGAAGTTGGCGCTTACGGTGGAACGCGTACACCGGATCTTGTCGCTGCGCTGGGCGTTACCCAGGGCTGGGGTTCTGCACAGTTGTCTGGTGCGTTGCATCAGGTCTACCCGGACACCGCCAACAACAACGCCACTGGCGGCGAAGATAACTTCGGCTTCGCACTTGGTGCAGGTGTCGTGTTCAACTTGCCGACGGCGAGCTCCGGTTCGAACATCTACTTCCAGGGTTTCTATGCTGACGGTGCTTTGCACTATATCGGTGAAGGCATCACTGGAACGACAGGTGTTTCAGACTACACTGGCGACGACACCAACAGCGGTTTCTCCCTGTCCTCTGGTGTATACGTTCAGGCAACCCAGACCATCGGCCTGGCGCTTGACGGCTCCTACGCTCAAGTTGACATGGACCAGAATGCCGCCATTGGCGATGTGACTCGCTACGCGATCGATGGTTCTGTACAGTGGACACCAGTCTCCGGTTTCGCAATCGGTGCCGACGTTGGTTACGCCAACACCGACATCGATAATTCCGGTGACACTGACGAGCTGTTGTTCGGTGTTCGTCTGCAGAGAACGTTCTAATCAGGAAACGTCCTCCTGACTGAGGTCATTGACCTCCTTGACCTCTGGTCAGTCAGCGGCCCGGCAGGATCCAAACTGCCGGGCCGTCCCCTATTCCAGAGATGAATAAGGGCGCCCGCGCGATGCAGTTTATAAAACGAAAATTAAGCCGCTCGGATTTTCAATTCCCAAGACAAAACCCTAATTGCAGCCCTCACGTGCCCAGGCGCGAAGCGCTTCTTTGAAAACACCGCCATAGGGGTGTTTTTTCGAAACTTCCGTTTTTTCGCCTGCCAGATAGGTCTGTGCCTGTTCACAAAGGTTGGCCTGGTCCCACTGATGGCAGGAGGAACAGTCCTTGTTTTTCCAGACATCCTCCGGCAAGCCATCAATTGGCGGGAACCTGGGAGAGCCCGTGATGAGCTCAGCAATGCTCCTCGTCGCAATCTCCGGATCTCCAACACCAAGCGGCGCATTGAACACAACTACGCCAGACGACCCAGGGCCGGGGTCTTGCGGTTCTGAAGCTTCAGGCTCTGACGCCACGACAGGTGGTGGGTCTGCGATCGGATCAGTCCTCTGTTGGTTCCCCAAGATTGACTGAAGTTCAAGACGTGCAAGTTCCGAGAATGCGCCTTTGGGGAATGCATCGAGATAGGTCTGATAAGCTTCGGCCGTTCCTGCCCGGCGCGCCTGCTCGATCAAGTCGCGCTCTGCATCAGCCGGATCGACCGGTTTGGGCTTAGCCGCTTCAACCTTAGGCACAGTCGGCTTTGGCTGCAGTTCCTTTGACATAAGTTCCTGCAAAAGTTCGCGGGCTTCGTGTGTATATGGATTGTTGGGACTGGCACGCAGAAACAAAAGCACCTGAACTGGATCACGGCTCATCCGTACAGAGTCCCAGAGCTGACGGATCTGGAGATCTTCCGGTGACGGCACCACGGCGGGAACAAACTGGAAATCGACGGTCAGGGACGATGTGTCCCAGGGCGTTTGAAGGCCACCTGTTTCTGAAAGAACCTCGACACGAACATCCTTGAACAGCGCTTCAATGGGAACTCCCGGTGTCGAAATCCGCTGTGCAAGCGCTTCGGTGAATGGGCTGTTCGATCCAGCACCGTCAACGGCAATCTCACCCGGGGCCGTCGAATACGCGAGATATGTTCCAGTGGGTGCTTTCATCTCGGCGAGACCGTTGTCGCTAAGATCCGGGATCGACACGAATGGATTGTTCCGGCAGGCGTCGAGGATGAAGATATTCGTCTGGTTCCGGGCAGAGAACATCTGACGAAGAACAGCATGCGCCGGAACCCCAACTAGGCTCAGGTCAGCAGCATCGTGGATATCAATGTCAACCGGAAGAAGATAGTTGGTCCCGAAGGACTGGACGCCGTGACCTGCATAGTAGAACAGCCCAGTTGCGTCGTCCCCGGCATCGCGAAGCTCGCGGCCGAACGCTGAAATCGCCCGGATCAGTTCATTCTGCGTCGCCTCTGTAACCAGCGTAACGTCAAAACCCACTTTCCGGAGGGAATTGGCCATGAGTTCCGCATCATTGACCGGATTGTCCAGGGCCGTGACGTTTGTGTAGGAGCCATTGCCAATGATCAACGCGAGCCGTGGATCAGTATCTGCGTATGCAGGCAATTGCGCGACAAGCAGCAAAAATGCCGGAACAAGGATTGCAACAATTTGGCGTATGGTCAGGCTATTCGACAATAGTGAACTCGATCCGACGGTTGCGACGCTTGCCATCCGGGGTATCGTTCGTTGCCACTGGTCGCGTTTCTCCGTATCCAACGCTTTTAATCCGGTCTTCAGATATCTCTCCAGAAGTTAAGTATCGTGTCACGGCCGCAGCGCGGCGCTTTGATAATCCCATGTTGCGGGATGCGCCGCCATCGCTGTCAGTGTGGCCTGCGACCTCAATAACAAGATCCGGACAGCGAGAGATGATGTCAATGAGGCTATCGAGGAGTGGCTCGCTGCGCGCATCAAGCTGCGATCTTCCACTCGGAAAGTAGATATTGTCAGTGCGCGACAATATTTCGAACCGGCCCTCACACGCTTCATGGTCAAACGCGCCCTCCGGTTCAAGCGCCGTTTCAGCAGCTTTCTGTTGAGGAGTCGATGCTGTCTTTTCAGCTATCTGGATTCCCCCCTGGTTTCTGGAAAACATAAAATCGAAGGTTACCGTCGCAGACGGCACAATGACCACATTTGCAGCTTCCTCCAGTTTCTTGATTCCGCCGTCGAAACCGAATTCAGACGCAGCCACTGAGATCGGCGCCCCGGTCGAAACCGCGACAAGGTCGTCATTCATCAGCGTGACCACAACTTCGTTTTCAAGCGTCTTGGAGACACCATGAAGCTCCAAAGTGAAGGTCAGTGGAATGGTTTTACGGCGTACAACAGGCAGGTCTGCAAGCACCGATGGATCAATCTGGGCCGTGATCACGGCTTCGGGAAATTGAAAGGTTTCGAAAAACAGGAACCGCATGCGGACATTCCGGAGATCGATCTTGGTATCGACCGAATCCAGAAAGATCCTGATTTCAGCTGCGCCGGACTCGTTGATTGCACCCTCAAACTGAACAAACCCGCTCGACTCAACCTTGGTCAGGTTCTTGACTGATTGAAACCGGAGTGAAGACGCTTCAGGCTGAAGTGTCCAACCTTGTTCAAAGAAATTTTCGTCTGCACCTGCCGACAGCGGTAGCATTAATAGGAATGCAAACAGGAACGCCGGCAAAACGGACCGAACAATCGTCATCTTCCACTCCATCTGCCTTTGCACGAAACCACGCAGGGCACGAAACTTCACCGAACTGCGCCCTTACTTTGCGTAATTCGAATGTTACAAAGTTATTGGTTCAATGCAACTTTTCTGGAGAAAGTCCCGTAGCAAACAGCGGATTAGGGTTCGAACTGCGAAAACTGAGAATGTGAATTTTATCAAGTGCCTCAATGTTCGCTGGGTGGCGATGGTTTTGGTCGCAGATTGTTCCAGATCGGCAAGATGACCTTTGCTGCCAGCGGAATCAGGGCAAGACCCAGGGCCAGGCCGAACACACCATCGAGCGCAGCTGTCACGACCCACTTGATAACGCCCTCAAACTGGCCAACGGCATGAGCAATGGCGTAAGCGATATCGTGAATAATCCCGTAGAGCGTACCCATCCCCAACACGTCGAATCCGTGAATGATGATGGATCCCCCAACCCAGAGCATTGCTGCTGTACCGATGGTCATGAGAATCTTCAAAAAACCAGGCATCGCCTTAACGATACCTCTACCCAGTGAACGGATCACCGAAAAATCGCTCTCGCGCGACATATGCAAGCCGACGTCATCTGCTTTAACGATAAGTGCGACTGACCCATAGACCATCACTGTGATGCCAATGGCGACAACGGCAAGCGTTGAAGCCTCCATCCAGATGTTGCTGTCAGGAATTTCGGCCAAGGCAATGGTCATGATCTCTGCTGACAGAATGAAATCGGTTTTGATGGCACCCGATACCTTCTGCTCTTCCAGATGGGTCGGGTTCTCGACAAGGTTTTCTGGAATGTCGACGTCATGATGATGTGGCACGAACAGGTGATAGACCTTTTCAGCACCTTCGAAACACAAATAGGCGCCACCAAGCATCAACAGAGGAGTAATACTCCAGGGGGCAAAGGTATTCAAAAGCAGTCCGGCAGGCAGCAAGAAGAGAAGTTTATTCTTGAGCGATCCCTTTGCAATGCGCCAGACAATGGGCAGTTCCCGGGCGGCCTTGAAACCTGTGACATATTTGGGCGTGACAGCGGCATCATCAATAACGGCACCGGCAGCTTTTGCCCCAGCCTTCGCGGCCTGTCCTATAACATCATCGACCGATGCAGCAGCGACTTTTGCAATAGCAGCAACATCGTCGAGAAGGGCAAGCAATCCGCTCATGGCAACTCCGGTCGTAAAAATTGAACTATTGGAAGTAATAGCTACGCATTAATACGACTCACGGCAAGTGCTCACGATCCGTTGCACAGCCTGGAGTTCGGAAACAGAAATTGAAAAATGAAAAATGAAAAATGAAAAATAAGGAACGCCAAGCGCCGATAAGGCAACGCAGCGCTCCTTATTCAATCAGACTGTCCCCAGTTGCGCCTTGTCGAAGATTTCCAGCGCGCCGGCTTTTGTCAGCTCCACCGGATTGCCGCCGGCGGTTGGATCAACGATAGCCATTTCGGCAATCAGGTCCCGCTTCGCATCATCGACCTTGAGACCGGCCAAAGTGTGCGGCACCTCGAGGTCACTGCGGAGTTTCATGACGGTATCCAGAACACCCCTGTAACCGCCAGAGATACCGAGGAACCCAGCCAAACGTTCGAACTTCTGTTCGATGGCTGGTTTGTTGAATTGCAGCACATAGGGCATGAAAACAGCGTTGGTCATGCCGTGATGGGTATCGTAGAGCGCACCTACCGGATGAGACAGAGAGTGGATCGCACCCAGTCCCTTCTGGAAGGCAACCGCACCCATGGCGGCAGCGCTCATCAGATGACCACGCGCTTCCAGATCAGAACCATCAGCTGCGACCTTTGGCAGGTTTTCCAGAACCAACCGGATACCCTCCAGAGCAATTCCTTCGGACATCGGATGATACATCGGTGCGGAATAGGCTTCCAGGCAATGCGCAAGCGCGTCCATGCCAGTTCCAACCGTAATAAAACGCGGCATGCCGACTGTCAGTTCCGGATCGCAGATCACAATTTCGGGGAGCATCTTGGGGTGGAAAATCACCTTCTTGGTGTGGGTCGCCTCATTGGTGACGACACCCGCGCGGCCAACTTCCGAGCCGGTTCCTGCCGTGGTTGGAACAGCCACGATAGGCGCGATGCCGGTGGGATCGGCGCGTGTCCACCAGTCACCGACGTCTTCAAAATCCCAGATCGGACGCGTCTGGCCGGACATGAAGGCAATCAGCTTGCCCGCATCCAGACCGGAGCCACCGCCAAAGGCAATCACACCGTCGTGGTTACCTTCCTTGAAGGCCGCCACGCCAGCTTCAATATTGCTGTCGACCGGGTTCGGTTTGACGTCCGAAAAGACGGCAGCAGAAAGGCCATCAGCCTTGAGGCTGGCAATCGCCTCGGCGACCATAGGCAGACTGGCAAGGCCCGGGTCTGTAACCAGGAGCGGGTTGGACATTCCGACTGCCTTTACGGAGTCGGCAAGTTCCTTGATACGGCCAACGCCGAAACGCACGGTTGTCGGGTAAGACCAGTTTACAGAAGGAAGTGAGCTCATGTGCGCACCAAACTAGAAGTCAAAGGGATCCCGCGTCAGTGTTCGACGCGGAAGTGGAAGGATTTCGGCCGTGTCAGATTATGGAAGCCGATTTCAGACAAGGCACCGCCTTTGCCCGTATCCTTGACACCAGTCCAGACCAGTGCCGGATCGAGATAGTCGCACCTGTTCATGAAAACGGTTCCGGTTTCGACCTTGTCACCAATTTCTGCAGCTGCCTCGACATCCTCGGTCCAGATCGAAGCAGTCAGACCATAGGGGCTGTCGTTCATGAACTGCAGCGCTTCTTCGTCGTCCTTGACTTTCATGATGCCAACGACAGGGCCGAAGCTTTCTTCCCGCATGACAGACATCTGGTGATTCACGTCGGTCAGCACCTGCGGGGCAAGATAAGGCGAACCATCCTTGTCTTCCGCAAATGTGGAGGTATCGATGTGTCCCTTGGCACCCTTGCGCAGGGCCTCCTGGGTCTGTTCACGCACCCAGGCAGCAAATCGCGCTTGCGCCATCGGACCGAGAGTAGTCGCCACATCCAGAGGATTGCCGAGTTTGTATTGGCTCGTCAGGTCGACGAAACCGTCGACAAACTGGTCGAACAGGCTTTCATGAACATAAACCCGCTCAATGCCACAACAGCACTGGCCCGAGTTGAAGAAGGCGCCGTCCACCAGGTTTTCAACCGCATAGTTAAGATCCGCATCGGCACGCACATAGGCCGGGTCCTTGCCACCAAGTTCAAGCCCGAGTGAGGCAAAGGTGCCGGCAAGCGCTTTTTCGATGGCCCTGCCACCGGCAACGGAACCCGTGAAATTGACATGATCAATCAGGCCGGAGCCGAGAAGCTTCTCGGTGCCTGAATGGGTCAGAACGATGTTCTGAAAAACGCCCTTTGGCAGGCCTGCGATTTCGAATGCCTTGGCAAGACGCTCGCCCACCAGAAGGGTTTGCGCTGCATGTTTCAAGATGACAACGTTGCCGGACATCAGCGCAGGCATAAGGGTGTTGATCGCCGTCATGAACGGGTAGTTCCAGGGCGCTATCACCATCACGATGCCAAGCGGAACACGTTTAAGGTAGCGCTTGAAGCCGGACTTGTCTGTGCGTTCGATATCGGCAAGCGCGCTTTCGGCGGTCGCCGCACAATATTCCGTGCGCTCCGTCGTGCCGCCGAGTTCTCCGCCATAGCGGATCGGTCGACCCATCTGCCAGGCGATTTCGGGCACGACTTCGTCGTTCATGGCCGTCAAGGCTTCCAGGGCCTTTTCGCAATAGGCAACGCGCTCCGCAATGGAAAGGGCTGCCCAGCCGATCTGCGCACTTCGGGCCGCCGAGACGGTGGCCTCAACGGCTGCACCATCCAATGCGGGACGTTCGGCATAAACCGACCCGTCGATGGGGGAGATCAGTTTGATCACGTCTGACATTTTCAAGACCTCTCATGGCCGCATCTTTATGTGCAGCGCGTCGAAAGTGGTTGGCTCTATCTCTTGACCGGCGTTAGGCCCGCTCAAACCCGCGAGCGATTTCGTAGTCCGTGACCGCCCGGTCAAATTCCTCAATTTCCCATTCCGCTGCGCGCGCGTAATGTTCAACGACTTCGTCGGTGAAAGCTTCACGCAGGAATTTCGATTTCCGCAAGGTTTCCCGTGCTTCTCGCAAGGTGTGCGGAATTTCTCTGGCGCGCTTGGCCTCGTAAACGTCGCCAGACGTCGGCGGATCAAGCGGCAGTTTTTCTTCAATACCTTTCAGGCCCGCTGCGATCATGACAGATAGCGCCAGATAAGGGTTCAGATCCGACCCGCCGATGCGGCATTCAACACGCAAGCCCTTGGTACCCTCGCCGCACAGACGGAAACCAGCCGTTCGGTTATCGATGGACCAGACGGTTTTTGTCGGCGCAAAAGTGCCTTTCTGGAAACGCTTGTAGCTGTTGATATAGGGAGCCAGAAAGTAGGTGTACTCCGGCGCATATTTGATCAATCCAGCCAGGTAGTGGCACATCATCTCCGACATGCCGTACTCGCCCTTTTCGTCGCAAAAGACGTTGTTGCCGTCTTTGTCGAACATGGACTGGTGCACATGCGAGGAAGACCCGACCTTGTCGCTGCGCCACTTGGCCAGGAACGAAGCCGACCGGCCTTTGGCCCAGGAGATCTCTTTTACAGCCTGCTTGGCGATGGTGTGGAACTCTGCCGTGTCCAACGCCGGGGCATATTTTATGTTGAGTTCTTCCTGACCCGTTTCGGCTTCGCCCTTGGTGTTCTCGACCGGAATTCCCGCTTTGTAGAGATGATTGCGGATCGGACGCATGACGTCCTCTTCCTTGGTCGTCTGGAGGATGTGATAATCCTCGTTGTATCCGGAGATCGGCTCCAGATCACGGAAACCGCTTTTGCGCATGTCGTCATAGCTTTTCTCGAACAGGAAGAACTCCAGTTCGGTCGCCATGATTGGCGTCAGGCCCAATTCATCAAGACGGGCAATTTGCCGTTTCAACATCGCGCGTGGTGAATGCGGAACGTCCTTGTGCGTGTGGTGATCCTGCACATCGCAGATCACCATGGCTGTTCCCTCAAGCCACGGAACAAGACGAAGCGTTGCCAGATCCGGCTTCATGACATAGTCGCCATAACCGCCCGACCAGCTGGTCGCTGCAAAGCCTTCGACCGTGTACATTTCCAGGTCGGTCGCCAGCAAATAATTGCAGCAATGTGTCTCTTTGAAAGCACTGTCGACAAAGTGCTGGGCATGGAAGCGCTTGCCCATCAGCCGCCCTTGCATGTCGACGATACACGTGAGCACCGTATCGATCTCGCCTGAAGAAACGAGAGTTTTCAGTGCGTCAAAAGTCAGGTTGCCAGGCATCTTCTAGTGTTCCCAGTTGGGCGGTCATTAGTTGGAAAGTCAAAGCCCCTGGCCCGGACTGATTTGATCCGGACCAGGAATAATGCTCACGATTGCATTAGCTGTAGCGGTAAGGACGCCCGGCTTTCTGCATGTCCGCGTTGTACTTCTTGAAGATATCGACAACTTTCGCCTTGAGCGGAGATTCAGAAGCGATCTCATCCCAGAAAGCTGTCGCAGCTTCTTCAACAGTTGCCCACTGTGCGTCAGGTATGGAGGTCAGCTCCATCTTGGTACCGTTCACGCGCAGAGCAGCTTCACCGCCCCAATACCACCACTGACGATAATAATGAGAGGCATCCATTGCGAGCTGCAACAGAGTTTTCAGGTGATCCGGAAGTTCGTTCCAGCGCTCCTGATTGGCGAAGAAGGAACCTGCCCAGGCACCGGAGATGTTGTTGGTCAGGAAGTAGTTGGTCACGTCTGCCCAGCCAACAGTGTAATCTTCGGTGATGCCCGACCAGGCAACACCGTCAAGTTCACCGGTCTGAACAGCAACTTCAATGTCTTCCCACGGCAGGGTAACCGGTACAACACCGAACTGGCTCAGGAAACGACCAGCCGTCGGGAAGGTGAAGACGCGCTTGCCTTTCAGGTCTTCCAGGCTACGGATCGGGTCTTTGGTTGCGAAGTGACAAGGGTCCCAGGCACCAGCGGAAATGTGCTTCACGCCTACCTTGGCATATTCTTCTTCCCAGATTTCCTTGAGCCCGTACTGGTTGAACAGAACCGGCACATCAAGGGAATAGCGGGATGCGAACGGGAAGTAGCCGCCGAACACTGTCAGTTCCGTCGGTGACGCCATGGAATCATCATCAGACTGCACGGCATCGATTGTGCCCTGCTGCATTGCACGGAACAATTCACCGGTCGGAACCAGCTGATCAGCCGTGTAAAGCTCAATCACCATCTCACCGTTGGCTGCCTTGTTGAAGGCATCGATATGCGGCTTGATCACGTGCTCGGCCAATGCTGGACCAGCATAAGTCTGCAGGCGCCACTTGATCTGTGTCTGGCCGTGAACGGCAGGAGCCGCGAGCGTGGTGGCACCGGCGGCAGCAACTGTGCCAACACCAGCTTTTTTCAGAAAATCACGTCTATTGGTCATCTTAAATTCCCCTAGTTTCGGTTACATTCCTTGCGGTCCGACCGTATTCCCGGCTCTGGTTAAACCGCTTACTCAACTCCGTTTAATCCGGATGTTGTTATTGTTGTCCCTCAACTCCGCTACCGCCCGTAAACTAGGTCCGGCAGCCAAAGCGCGATTTGCGGGAAAGTCATTACGAGCACCAGCGCAAGGATCATGACGAGGACAAATGGCGTGATTGAGCCATAGATGTCCCTCATCGTGATGTCCTTGGGCGCCATGGCTCGCATCAAAAAGAGATTGTAGCCAAACGGCGGCGTCATATACGCAATCTGTGTTGTGATCGTGTAGAGCACGCCGTACCAGATCAAAACGTCACCGCGCGGCATGCCCAGGTCCAGTGTTCCGACCAGCGGCACATAGAGCGGTGCCACGATCACCAGCATCGCCGTATCATCCAGGAATGTCCCCATCACCAGGAAGGACAGCTGCATCAGGATCAGGATCATCCAGGGAGACAGTCCAAGCTGGTCGGTAAAGAGGTTCTCGATCGCCTTGACCGCACCCAGCCCATCAAACACCGCACCAAAACCAAGCGCAGCAAGGATGATCCACATGAACATGCAGGAGATTCCAAGCGTGTTTTTCACGCAGAGTGTCAGGATACCCAGTGTCAGACGCCTTCGGACGATCGAGGCAACCAGCGCCGTCAACGCACCGATGGCCGATGCTTCCACGAGGCTCGTATAACCCATTACGAACGGCACCATCATGGCCGCGAAGATTGCGATCGGCAGGATGCCCGCAAGCAGAAGCCGATACTTTTCATGGCTCGACGCGTTGCGCTCTTCAGGAGGCAATGCGGGGCCAAGTTCAGGCTGCGCCTTGCACCTGACAGCGATGTAAAAAATGAACATCGCTGCCATCATCAAGCCAGGCAAAATACCGGCAAGCCAGAGTTGACCGACAGGCGCGCGCGCGATCATTGCGTATAGAACCAGAACGACGGAAGGCGGCACAAGTATGCCCAAGGACGACCCTGCCTGGATCACCCCCGTCACCATGCGCTTGTCGTATTTTCGCTTCAAAAGCTCAGGCAATGCGATTGTCGCACCGATCGCCATTCCGGCAACCGAAAGTCCGTTCATTGCTGAAATCAGAACCATCAGCAGGATCGTACCGATGGCAAGACCACCGTTTATCGGCCCCATCCAGACATGGAACATCTTGTAGAGATCGTCGGCAATCTTGGTTTCCGACAGGATATAGCCCATGAAGATGAACATTGGCAGCGTCAGCAGCGGATACCACTTCATCAGCTTCATGGCTGCCGAGAACGGAATATCTCCACCGCCAGTACCCCAAAGCGAAAGCGCCGCGACTGCCGCAATGGCACCAATGGCACCGAAAACGCGCTGCCCGGTCAGGAGCATCAGCATCATCGACGAGAACATGAGAAGAGCGATCAACTCATAGGACATCAGATCGTCTCTCCCTTGATACGGGCGATATCTTTCAGGAGTTCAGAGACGGCCTGCAGAAGCATCAGGAAAAATCCAAAAATCATGACAAATTTGACCGGCCATAGGTAAGGCCGCCATGCAGTCGGGCTGCGCTCGATATAACCAAGCTTCTCGCCTGCGGCCTCAGGCCCGCCAGTCACAAAAGCGACAATCAGGTCCCAGTAAAAAACGAAAGGTTCCTTGCCGAAATACCCGAGGGAATAGGCGGTCGAGTTCAGCGCGCCATAAAGAAGTACGCCCAGATAGAAAATCAGCAGAAGCACGGTAAATGCGTCAACCCAGGCTTTTTTCTTCACACTCCATTCGGCGTAGAAAAGGTCCATCCGGACATTGGAGCCGAGCTGAACCGAGTAGGGTCCACCGAGGATATAGTAAGCCACCATCGCAAACTGGGCGACTTCCAGCGTCCAGAGAGAGGGGTTGAAGAATGTCTTTGAAATCGACGACCAGAGCAAAATCGCGGCCATCACGAAGATACCCCACATGATGATCCTGCCCAGGCCTCGATTGAAACCGTCAACCAGACGAACATAGAGGCAAGCTGCTTTACGCATCTGCGCCTCCATTGCTGTCTGCAAAGCCAGCTTGAGCTGCACGCGCCAGGATCGGCGCCAGCATGTTGGTCCAATTTGCTTCTTCTGCTGCTGTTTTGACTTCGTCGTTCCGAATTTCAATCATCAGGCAGGGCAGTTGTCGGTCTTCGCCGTGGCGGCGGATGGTGTAATAGACCCCATCAGACGGCGCATAGGGTTCGTTGTCACCGACAGTCAGATCCCCGCGCGCCTTCAGATCTGCAACGACCGGATCCGATAAACGGCGATCGTTATCTGAAATCAGTCCGATCTCCCAAGGCCTGCTATTGCCCTTATAGACCGGTGTAAAGGAATGAACGGAAACAACAGCGGTTGGAATGCCAAGGTCCTTGCGCCGGTTTAGCAATTTGTCGATCGCCTTGTGAAAAGGCCTGTGCGCTAGATTGAGCCGGAAAGCCTTCTCATCGGCGGAAAGGTCCTGGTTACCCGCAATCTGTGTTGTTTCACTCAGACACGGGATCAGGTCGGCACGGCTCTCTTCCCGGTTACAATCGATGATCAATCTCGAAACAGTGGTGTAGACCAGCGGCGAGTCCAGGCTTTCCGACAGGCCCTTGGCGACGCCCAAAGCACCCGGATCCCAGGCAATATGCGCGGACTTGTCAGCCTCCGAAACACCGAGCGATGTATCATAGGGAGGTGGAAAAAAATTCGAAGCATGGTCGCAGACCAACACAAAAGGGCCTTTCCCTTCTGCGTTTTCCACCGTGACAGCCCTGGCCATTCCGCCTGTCAAAGGGCTCACTCCCATTCCCCACTCCCCGAAAAACCTTCGCCGGATTTTTTTGTAATGTTTATTACAGGATTGCCGACTTTAATAAGATCTGTAATATTTGATACGCAGATGAAGCTGCTGTCAAATGAAATTCGACGTGGTGGAACACAAAAAGGCACATTCATATGGAACGCCCTCTTCTGGACGACATTCGGGACCGGCTGGACGAATTTACCGTGACTGAAAAGAAGGCAGCCCACGCTCTAATGGCGAACTATCCGATGCAGGGATTGGGAACCGTTGCCAACTTTGCAGAGGCTGCAGGTGTCAGCTCTCCGACAATCCTCCGGTTTGTTGCCAGATTGGGGTTTCCGGGCTTTGCCGAGTTCCAGAAAAAGCTTCGGGGTGAACTGGAAAGCCAGTTGAACTCACCGCTTGCACGCAGCGCGGAGCTTGCTGACGACCCGAAAGGTGATCCCCATGTGGGTCAACTTCTGGAAAATGTCCGGGAAACCTTTGCGCATCTGCCCAAGGCCGAGATAACGGGGCTCGTCAAGCTACTTTCCGATGAACGCAAGGCCATCCATGTGATCGGTGGCCGCTTCACTGACGGTCTGGCGCGTTACATGGCGGCTCATCTGAGAATCGTCCGCCCCAACGTCACGCATATTGCCGGCCAGCAGGGAAACTGGCTGGATCAACTCATCGGGCTTGGCCCGAAGGACGTCGTGCTGGTGTTTGATATTCGACGCTATCAGGCTGAAATCATCCAGTTTGCCAAGGCCGCTGCAAAACAGGGCGCTACAGTCGCCTTGGTTACTGACAGCTGGATGTCGCCTGTTGGGCGCATTGCAAGTCACGTGCTGCCAGCGCGTGTTGCGGTCCCCTCACCCTGGGATTCTTCACTGGCGCTGATGGCAATCGCAGAAGTGCTGATTGCCGGAGTGACCCGCGAAAATCAACAGAGCGCACAAGAGCGCATGCGTGCCCTCGAAGCGCTGCGAAATGAAATTGACCCTTCAACGGAAGACAGAGGGACAGGGCCGGATATCTGAAAACACCACGGCTTCAAAAAGGTGGGCATGACAGCAGAAAGTAGAATTGCGCAAAGGTGGGACAATCGAATGATCTTATGATTGGACCAATTTAGCTGGTCGAATAGCGACCATGATCTAAAGGGCTGAGATAACCGAACTCGATTTTTTACAAAAACAAATTTTCAAGAGCGGCATATGAGTGGGGCAACAGTTGACAACGTGATCGGCATATATGGAAGCGGAACTGCGTTCGGTTTCGCGCTGCAGACAGGCAACAGGCGCTGTGACGCACATCTGGACCTGACTGACCTTCACTCCGATCTTTCATCAGTAATAGAAACAATTCAGACCGGCCTGCGATCACTCGCAGACAAGGCGAAGGTCGATATTGCCTTCCTTGAAGACGTGCCGACCTATCTTGGGCTATCGGGTATCAACAGCTTGCAAGATGCTGAAACGGTCAAGTCAGGTTTATCTTTGAAGCACGCGGTTGTTGAAGACGATCGACGAAGTGTGGTCACCGGCGCACTTGGCACGGAAAATGGTTCAGTTGTGTCAATCGGTACCGGTTCATTTGTGTCGCGACAGATCAACGGCGAAGCACGACTGATCGGTGGATATGGCACTGTGCTGGGAAATGAAGCTTCAGGCAGCTGGCTCGGAAAAAAACTGCTTGAACGCGTCCTCCACTGCGAAGACGGCCTGGTTAAGTCCAGCGCGATCATCCGGAACACCTGGGAAACGTTTGACGGGGCGCCAGATAAACTCATGGACTTCGCTCAGTCAGCCAGCCCGGGAGAGTTTGCAACATTTGCACCCGCAATCACTGACGCAGCTCACAAAGAGGACCCAAACGCCCGATACCTGATGCGTCTGGGTACAGCCTACATCAAGCGCAGCCTTGAAACACTCGAGTACAGGCCAGGTGAGGTCATTTGCCTGATAGGCGAATTTGCAGAGGAATATGCTGCTCTTTTGCCCAAACCCATTTCTGAAGGTCTGCGGCGACCAAAGGGAACCCCTTTGGATGGAGCCATTCAACTCGCTCAAAAGCTGAGTTCAGCCGGGTTGGGGTCATCCGGATCATCGAACAGTGTATAGACAGCTTGAACCAAGTCAGGTTCAGTCGGGTGGTCGGAACCACCCGAACACCATGCCTTAGTTAGGGCGTTGCCCAACCGTATTGATTGTTTCCAGTCGTTCAAGATTGATGATCGCTGAAAGCATCAGTCGGTCCTGGCTCCAGTCAGCCGGTTTTTGGATCGACAAAGCCGACACGAAAATGATCGCGATCATTGGCAGAACAACAAGACCCAGCACACCCCAATGCGGACGAACCCTGCCGGTGTCCAACAGCGCTTCAACGCGCCTGCGGAGCTTTTGCGAGGGCGAACGTCTCAGCAACCGATCCTGGACTTCAAGCAGGGCAACAGCGGCCACGCTGCCTGTGCGATCACGGGCAATCTGCTCCTGCCGCTTCTTCAGGCCAGATTGCGCTGCCCGCAAGAGACACATGCAATAGGACCTGAGATCCACGTTACCATTTTCAGTGACTTTCTGGTCGCAGGCAAGCTCACGGAGCCGTTCCACTTCCGACTTCCAGACATAATAGAACGGGTTCCAGAAGAACAACGGACGCAGCATTTCCAGTCCGATTTCCCATGCAACGTCACCTTGCCGCAAGTGCTGGAACTCATGTTTTAGCACAAGCTTCAAATCGTCGGGTTCAGCAAGAAGATCTGACGGTATCACTACATAGTGACGGAACAGACCGCGCGCAGAAAACGGCACCAGTGCGAAATCAGACAAGAGCAACTGAACGCGCCCAAGCCGCCGCCAGCTATGACAACCAGACAGCATGCGGTTCAAGCGGACAAAACTGGAAACCAGACGCAGACTGAAGTAAGCAAAGCCGGCAAACAGGAACAAGGCGATCCCGATACCCAAACCCGGTGCCATCGTCAGAATGCTTTCAGTCAGACGGGCGCGCAGCCCAAGAAGAGACTGAAAATCCTCTGCTGGAATGGCGATGCCACCGCGCAAATATTGCGAAACTGCATAGTCCGCCAGGTTGACCGACATTGCAGATGGTACAACTTCGGAAACCAGCATGTGCTGATAGACAACAGCAGCGAACGGCGACAGGATAAAAATGGCAAAAAGCCCGTTCAGAAGTCCAAGTTGCACTGTGAATGCAAGCTTGTTTCCGAAACGGGCTATCAACACCTTCACTGCCAACCACACCAAAGCCGTGATGGCGAGTGTGATATTCAGATCGAAGTAAACATCAAAAACCTGGTTAAGTAGCGTCATCTGTCCTCCTCCTGACCAGTAACGCTCGAATCTTTTCCAGTTCGTCCTCCGACAGTTCGTATTCGTCGACGAGACGCGCGACGAGCGAAGCCGGCGTACCGTCAAACAATTTTTCTGAGAGATTACGAAGAGAACGGGACTGGTAGGTATCCTTGGTCAGCCGTGGGGAATAGATGAATGTTTTGCCTTCTTTGCGACTGTCCACGAACCCTTTTTCATCCAGTATCCGCATGATCGTGGCACAGGACGTATAGGCAAGTTTTCTCTCCGGCGGAAGACATGCCAAGATGTCCCGCACAGAACCTTCGCCGATTTTCCAGAGTTCTGTCATGAACTCCAGTTCGACTTCGGTCAAAAACTCGTTGCTTTTACGCTTTCTCATTTCAGTCCTGTGTCACTAGCGGAATGGATGTGGCTCACAACATCTATTCTTGCACTATCTTTCGGGAAATATCTATTTCCTTCGTTGGAAAATCTTCGGGTATCTCAAACTTTCCAGAAACAGAACGCACCCCATGCGAAACTTAACGCCAAAGGCCACCAAAGCGGTTCCCCTACTAACCCCAGCCAAGCCAGGAAGATATAGGCCGTGCCGAGCAACGTAATGAAGAGACGGTCACCACGTGTTGTATCCAGTCTGAGGATACCCTGGCGGGCAGCGCCGCCGGGATATCGAATTTCCAAAACAGTCAGGAGGCCGATAGCACTAAAGATTCCAATGAACAGCAGCGCAGTCGGCCAGGTCCAGGCCATCCAACCAAGCATCACACTCTCCCTAGGGCAAAGCCCTTGGCAATGTAGTTACGGACAAAGTAGATCACGATTGCGCCGGGAATGATGGTCAGGGTCCCGGCGGCCGCCAGAAGCCCGAGTTCATAGCCCGCGGAGGAGGCGGTCCGGGTCATTACGGCAGCAATAGGTTTGGCAGCAACGGCTGTCAGGGTTTTCGCAAGCAGCAGTTCCACCCATGAGAACATGAAGCAGAAGAATGCCGCCACACCGACACCGGCCTTGATCGACGGCAGGAAGATCGTCGTGAAAAACCGCGGGAAGGAATATCCGTCCACATAGGCCGTTTCATCGAGTTCTTTCGGTACGCCGCTCATGAAACCTTCCAGGATCCAGACTGCAAGCGGCACGTTAAAGAGACAGTGCGCAAGTGCCACGGCGATGTGTGTGTCGAACAGGCCGACCGCCGAGTAGAGCTGAAAGAATGGCAAGGCAAAGACCGCTGCAGGCGCCATCCGGTTGGTCAGCAGCCAGAAGAACAGCTGCTTGTCACCGATGAAACTATAGCGTGAGAACGCATAGGCTGCTGGCAAAGCTACAAGAACCGAAATCACCGTGTTCATCGTCACATAGATGATCGAGTTGATGTAGCCCCAATACCAGGTCGGATCGGTAAAGATCTCGATATAGTTTGCCAGCGTCCATGTTTGCGGAAACAAGGAGAATCCTGCCAGAATCTCATTGGTCGTTTTGAAACTCATCGCGACGAGCCAGTAGATCGGCAGCATCAGGAAGAGGATATAGAGAGCGGGAACCAGGCTTTTTGCTCGCATGACGGTTCTCCTCAGGACTTGTTATCGTTCATCGTCATCAACGTGTAGAACAGCCAGGAGGCGAACAACGTGATGGCGAAATAGATGAGGGACATGGCTGCCGCCGGTCCAAGGTCGAACTGTCCAAGCGCGATCTTCACAAGATCGATGGAAAGCAGCGTGGTCGAGTTGCCAGGACCACCACCGGTCAGAACGAATGGCTCGGTGTAGATGTTGAAACTGTCCATGAAGCGCAGCAGAACGGCGATCGTCAGAACAGTTTTCATCTTGGGCAGCTGAATGAAGCGGAAAATGGCCAGGTTGGACGCACCGTCAATTTCGGCCGCCTGATAGTAGGCGTTCGGGATTGAGACAAGACCGGCATAGGCCAACAGCACCACCAGCGACGTCCAATGCCAGACATCCATGATGATGATGGTTACCCAGGCAGCAACAGGGTCCTGGGTCATGTCGTAGGAAATGCCCAGTGTATGGTTCAGGAAATATCCAAGCAGACCGATATCCGGCAACGTGAAGATGTTCCACATGGCGCCAACCACGTTCCATGGAATGAGCATCGGCAGAGCCATTGTAACCAGGCAGATCGGAACCCATGGTCCCTGCTTTGGCATGGCTAGCGCGATTGCAATTCCAAGCGGTACTTCGATGATCAGGATCATGAAAGTGAAGAAGAACTGACGACCGAGAGCGGCATGAAAGCGGTCGGACCGCAATATTTGCTCGAACCAGTCCAGCCCCTGCCAGAAGAACAGGTTGTCACCGAATGTCTCCTGAACGGAGTAGTTCACCACGGTCATCATTGGAATGAGCGCGTTGAATGCCACCAGCAAGAGCACGGGCAGTACAAAAATCCAGGCGCGTTGATTTTGCGTTTTCATCACACGCCCTCCGCTTGCGTGCTGGCCAGCCAACCGTCTTTGTAAAGCCGGGTCTGGGATTGTTTGAACTCAAGCTTCACCGCGTCACCTGCGTTTGGTGCTTCGCCATCCAGGATGGCGTGAACCCGGCTGCCATGGGCGATTGCCTCAACGACCTTGTGACGGCCGATATCCGAAACCTTGCGCACGTGGGCTTCCACCCCGTCGCCGTTCTGGGAAACCGAGACGAATTCAGGCCGGATGCCAACTTCCGCACTCCCATCGACGACGCCAGTCGCCGGCCCTTCCAGGTCGACCTGTTCACCGCCGAAGAAGGCACCACCACCTTGAACTTCGCAGGGCAGCACATTCATGCCCGGAGAACCGATAAAGTGACCGACAAAGGTGTGGGCGGGCCGTTCAAAAAGTTCCACCGGAGTGCCGATCTGAACGACCTCGCCGTCCTGCATCACCACCACCTGGTCCGCAAAGGTGAGGGCTTCCGTCTGGTCGTGGGTCACATAGATCATGGTCGCCTTGACCCGCTGGTGCAGTTCTTTCAGTTTCGAGCGGAGTTTCCACTTCAGATGCGGATCGATCACTGTCAGCGGTTCGTCGAACATGACGACGTTGACGTCCTCGCGTACCAGGCCGCGTCCCATGGAAATTTTCTGTTTGTTGTCCGGGGACAGGTTCGCTGCCCGCGTCGACAACATCTCGGTCACTTCCAGCATTTCGGCAATCGACGTGACACGGCGTTTGACGATGTCTTCATCGCGACCACGGTTGCGCAATGGAAAGGCCAGATTGTCGTAAACCGTCATCGTGTCGTAGATGACCGGGAACTGGAAAACCTGGGCAATGTTGCGTTTTGCCGGCGGCAGTTCAGTGACATCCTGATCGTCGAACAGGATCTTGCCCTCGGAGGGAACAAGCAGACCGGAGATGATATTCAGCAAAGTCGACTTGCCGCAACCGGATGGACCCAGAAGCGCATATGCGCCGCCGTTGTCCCAGGTCAGGTCAATTTTCTTCAGTGCATAGTCAGCGTCGCTCGACGGATTGGGACTGTAACTGTGACGAAGATTGGAGAGTTTGATTTGTGCCATGATTTTTTCTCCTCAAGCCGCAAACTGGCCGTCGGGCGCAAAGAAGAAACAGTGGCTCGGATCCAGATAGAAAGTGTGGACTTCGCCGACGAAGTAAGGGTGCACGCCAGGTGCCAGTGACACCCAGGACTGTCCGTCCATGTCAAAGTGAGCGCTGCTTTCAGACCCACTGAGTTCTGTCACCAGAACGTTGCCTTCCAGACGCACGGAATTCTCAGGCGTTTCGACCGGCATCACATGGTTGGGCCTGATCGCCAGTGTGTAGACACCATCAGACAAACCCGCAGCCGCCCCGGACACTGCCCATCGGGTGGCGTCATTCAGGATAACCGTGTCACCTTGCTTGGTAACCTTGGCTGTATTGATCGGAGGGTTGGAGAACACTTTTGCAGCGTCGAGATCTCTCGGCTTGCGGTAGATGTCCGCAGTAGGTCCGAACTGGACCACATTTCCATCGGTCATCAAAGCAGTGCGCCCACCCAGCAACAACGCTTCTTCGGGCTCAGATGTTGCATAAACAACCACTGCGCCACGGCCTGCGAAAAGTTCCGGCAACTGGTCGCGCAATTCTTCGCGAAGCTTGTAATCCAGGTTTGCGAGTGGTTCGTCCAGGAACACAGCGTCGCTTTCCTTCACAATGGCGCGCGCCAGAGCTGTGCGCTGCTGCTGTCCACCGGAAAGTTCATGCGGCTTGCGATTCAGATATGGCTTCAGTTTCAGGATGTTCGCGGCTTCTTCCACCCGTCCTGCAATCTCTGACTTGGCAACACCTGAAACTTTCAGCGGTGAAGCGATATTGTCGTAGACCGACATATGCGGATAGTTGACGAAAAACTGGTGAACCAGGCTGATATTGCGTTTTTGCGCTGACAGATTTGAAACATCCTTGCCATTCAGGATGATCTGCCCGGATGCCAGGCTATCAAGGCCGGCCATCAATTTGATCAGCGAAGTTTTTCCTGAACCGGTTTCTCCGAGGAGAACATTGAATTGGCCGGTTTCAAGCGTCAGGCTCGTGTTTTTGACATGAGTGATGCCCTGCACACGCTTGCAGACGTTTTTTAGTTCAAGTGTCATAGATATTAGCCCGCGTCCGTACAGGAACCATTTGTGGAACTTCGGTCCCTCGGCCTGTCACATTCGGATCGGTGATGGACCGGGGACAAACCCCGGTCCGGTTCTTGTTTGAGCAACGCTCGGTTCTTACTGAGCCCAGCGTGCGACCAGGTCGTCGTAGTTCACAGTCTGGCCCTGCGGCTTCTCGTTGTCGAGTTTCGCCTTTGGAGCACCCGGCTTGGACAGCCATTCCTGCGGATCCGACTCTTCGTTGAGACGCGGACCACAACCACCGTAAACGTTGGCACGTTCGTCAGCCTGCTGCATGCGGGCCATGACGATGTCCATTTCTTCCGCGAGACGATTCATTGCCTCTTGCGGAGTGAACGCACCTGAGTTCACGTCACCGATTTGCTGCCACCAGATCTGGGCCAGCTTCGGATAATCCGGAACGTTAATTCCGGTTGGCGACCAGGCTACACGATCCGGGGAGCGATAGAACTCAACCAGACCACCCAGTTTTCCTGCACGCTCGGTGAAGGACTCGTGGTTGACAGTACTGTCACGAATGAAGGTGAGACCAACATGGCTCTTCTTCACGTCAACAGTCTTGGAAACGACGAACTGAGCATAAAGCCATGCAGCTTTCGCACGATCTTCTGGAGTGGACTTCAAAATGGTCCAGGAACCCACGTCCTGATAACCAACTTTCTGACCTTCTTCCCAATAAGGACCATGCGGGCTTGGAGCCATGCGCCACAGCGGCGTACCCTCGTCATCCACCGTGTTGTTGCCTTCGGACTTCGGCTTCACCATGTCAGCGGTAAAGGCTGTGTACCAGAAGATCTGCTGGGCAACGTTGCCCTGGCTGAGAGCCGGCAGAGACTGGTAGAAGTCAAAGCTTGCAGCTCCTGGAGGCGCATAGTTGCGCAGCCATTCGTCCCACTTGCGGATCGCGTAAACAGCCGCAGGGCCGTTTGCTGCACCACCGCGTGATACGGACGCACCAACCGGGTTACAAGTACCGGCTTCCATGCGGATGCCCCACTCGTCGACAGGTATGCCGTTCGGCTCACCCTTGTCGCCGGCACCAGCCATGGACAACCAGGCATCAGTCATACGCCAACCAAGGTCGGGAGCACGCTTGCCGTAATCCATGTGACCATAAATGGCGACACCGTCGACTTCCTTGACGTCCTTGCTGAAGAATTCAGCAATGTCTTCATAAGCCGACCAGTTGACCGGAACACCCAGGTCATAGCCGTATTTGTCCTTGAAGGCCTTTTTCAGGTCTTCACGGTCGAACCAGTCTTTACGGAACCAGTAAAGGTTCGCGAACTGCTGATCAGGAAGCTGGTAGAGGTCACCATCAGGGCCAGTAGTAAACTGCGTGCCCATGAAATCACTCAGGTCGAGACCCGGGTTGGTGACGTCCTTGGCGTTGCCGCCCATCCAGTCTGTCAGGTTGTAAGCCAACTGCAGACGGGAATGCGTACCGATAAGGTCGGAATCGTTGACATAGGCGTCATAGAGGTTCCGGCCGGTCTGCATCTGTGTCTGCACCGCCTGAACAACTTCACCTTCACCGAGGATCTGGTGGTTGACCTTGATGCCCGTGATTTCCTCAAAGGCCTTGGTCAGGACTTCCGACTCATACGAGTGCGTCGGAATACCTTCAGACAGTACGTTTACTTCCATGCCACTGAACGGCTGCGCCGCATCGATGAACCACTGCATTTCTGCAAGCTGCTCATCTTTGGTCAGTACGGATGGCTGGAATTCCTGGTCGATCCATTTTTTTGCCGCCGCTTCGTCGGCAAAAGCGGACCCTGCTCCCGCAAGTACAGCACCAGCTGCAACTGCGGAGAGTAGATACTTACGCATCTGCATCTCCTCCCGTGAGATTGTATGAGCCGTTTCTATTCGGCTGGCCATACTTGGACACACGGTCGCCATGTTGTCAAACTAATTTTTTAGTAGATATTCAATTTTTGGGAAAATTCTTCCAACCAATTGTTTTTAATTGGCTTTTATACGAGTCACCTTAGTAAAAACAGCACTCTTTTTAGTCTGCGAACCCGTATTCTGAGACTCAGTGTGACACAAATCTGGCAAAATTGGAAGCGCGAATGAACTTTCGAGACTTTCATTTCAATGCGCAAGAAGCTTCATTTACCCTTCTTTCGCAACGCAAAACGAAATCGAATCCTCAATACCGCACCGCAACATCAACAATACGCACTGCTACGTGGCGCGATCTGCAAGTCAATCGACACTTATTGCTTTGAACTTTTTGGCACCGAACTTTGTCTTCCCCATTGAAGGAGTGAGCGAGTCATCAATGTGCGTGGCTGGCCGCTACCAAATCCAAAGGTGTTATGCGTAGATGCAACAATCGAAGGCCACTTCAAATGCGACGGCAGTGAATGCAAGGAAAAGAGATGAAGGTTTCAACTGATACGCCCGTGTTGGTAACCGGTGCGACCGGATACGTGGCCGGCTGGCTGGTGAAACACCTTCTGGAATCCGGCGTGACTGTTCATGCAGCTGTTCGCGATCCTCAAAATACTACGAAGACTGAACATCTGACCAAGATAGCGGCCTGCTCTGCAGGAGACATCAGATTCTTCAAAGCCGACCTTCTCGAACAAGGTTCCTATGCCAAGGCTATGGCAGGGTGTTCGCTCGTTTTTCATACAGCCTCCCCCTTCAAAATCAATGTCAAAGACCCGCAAAAAGAACTGGTCGATCCGGCAGTGAAAGGCACCCGCAATGTAATGGAGACAGCGACTACCACACCAAGCGTAAAGCGCGTTGTTGTGACCAGCTCGGTAGCTGCAATCAATACAGATGCAATAGATTGCGTAAACGCACCTGGTGGTGTTCTGACTGAAGGGATCTGGAATACAACAGCTTCCCTTTCCTACCAGCCTTACAGCTATTCAAAGACACTGGCTGAAAAGGTAGCCTGGAAAATCGCTAAGGAGCAGGATCAGTTCACGCTGGTCACAGTCAATCCTTCCCTTGTCATCGGACCGGCACTTGCGAACGAACCGACGTCAGAAAGCTTCAAAATTGTTCGCCAGATGGGTGACGGCACCATGAAACAGGGTGCACCGAAACTTGGCATCGGTGCAGTTGACGTCCGTGATCTCGCCCAGGCACATGTTGCTGCCGGATTTACGCCCGAAGCAGAAGGCCGACACATCGTTTCTGGTCACAACACCAACATATTGGAACTCGGCAAGGCGCTCATCAAAAAATACGGCCACACACACCCTGTGCCGCGTAATTCTCTGCCGAAATGGGTTGTCTGGCTGGTTGGTCCGGTCATGGGTGACATTTCACGAAAGTTCGTCAGCAGAAACGTGGATGTGAAATGGCGGGCGGACAATTCCAAGAGCAAACGTGCGCTCGGTGTAACCTATCGGCCAATGCAAGAGTCCATGGAGGACATGTTCCAGCAGATGATCGACGCCAACACGTTCAAGAAATAGTCGCCCATCACGGCCTGCCCACTCGGAATGGAAAACGGGGCAACTCACAATGAAGCGCCCCGCATTCTTTTCAGTTCAATCGCAACTTGTTCAGCTCAATTACATCTTGCACTCAGCCGCATAAGCATCCGAGTGGCCGGTCAGTGCTGTGGCAATGATCTTGTTGGTGAAGACGTCACCTTCCTTGATCACCTCGCGGACATAAATGTCCTGCACTGGATGGTGGTTCGGGCCAAAGGCAAAATCGCCACGCGTTGACGAGAACTCTGCCGCTTTCAGGGCAGCGCGGAACGCATCCGCATCGTTCACATCCGCCTTGCCCAAGGCAGACAAAAGCAGGTTGGCCGTGTCGAAGCCCTGTGATGCATAAAGTGACGGTAGGCGGCCATATTCGGCCTGGAAACTTTCAACGAAGGCCTTGTTGGTCTCGTTGTCGATATCCTTGTTCCACTGACTGGTGTTCTTCACACCAAGAGCCGCATCGCCAACAGCCTGCAGAATACCCTGATCAAATGAGAATGCAGGGCCGACGACCGGAAGATCGATACCGCTGTCTGCATATTGCTTCAGGAAGGAAATCCCCATGCCACCAGGCAGGAAGAAGAAGACACTGTCTGCGCCTGATGCACGGATTTGTGCAAGTTCCGCAGCATAATCAGTCTGGCCGAGCTTGGTGAAGATCTCACCAGCCAGATCACCGCCATAAAAGCGTTTGTAGCCTGTCAGAGCGTCTTTTCCGGCGGGATAGTTCGGCGCCAGAATGAAGCTGTTCTTGTAACCGGTTTCCTTGGCATAGGCGCCGGCTGCCTCGTGCAGATTGTCGTTCTGCCAGGCGACGTTGAAATAGTTCGGATGACAGCCCTTGCCGGCAAGAGCCGACGGCCCGGCATTCGGCGACAGGTAGAATTTGCCCTGAGCGGTCACGGATGGAACCACCGCCATGGCGAGGTTGGACCAGATGATACCGGTCAAGACGTCAACTTTTTCCGACTGAACCAATTTGTCAGCCAGCTGTACGGCAATATCCGGCTTCCGCTGGTCATCTTCAATGATGACTTCGAGATCCTTGTTGCCCGACTGTTTCACGGCAAGCATGAAACCATCGCGCACATCGATACCAAGGCCGGCGCCACCACCGGACAGCGTTGTAATCATCCCGACCTTGACCGGCTCGGCTATTGCGGCTCCGGACAAAATAGCCAGCACGCTTGCTGCTGCAGCAAGTCTTTTCAACATATGAAATCCCCTCATTTAAGACAATTCGGGCTCTCTGATGAAGCCCGTTAGCTGACACTCTATCGACAGTTTCGTCGATGGGAAACCTGCAATTGACTGAATGGTAAAATCTGTATCTGTCGGTTTTCAACTTGAAAGACGGAAATGAAGACCGCAGCTTAAAGCGTCGTTCTGACGCGCCAGAGTTCGGGGAACAGTTCAATTTCAAGCATGCGCTTCAGGTAGGACACGCCACCTGTACCGCCAGTCCCTCGTTTGAAGCCAATCACGCGTTCAACGGTCGTGACGTGGTTGAACCGCCAGCGCCGGAAATAGTCCTCCAGGTCGACAAGTTTCTCCCCAACTTCATAAAGCGCCCAGTGTGCTGAAGGATCTCGATAGACCTTCTGCCACATTTCGGTGATTTCAGGTATTTCCCGATGCGGTTCCGACGAAGGCTGATTGATGACGTCATCTGGCACTTCCAAACCCTGCCTGCGCGCGAATGCGAGCACCACATGGTACAAGCTGGGCTGGGAAAGCTCCTCATTCAAAAGTGCAAGGTTCTGTGGTTCATGCTCGTGAGGCTTGACCATCGCCACATTGCGATTGCCCAGGGCGAATTCGATTAGCCGGTATTGCAGCGATTGAAACCCGGACGACATGCCAAGAGCGTCCCGAAACTGGGTATAGTCGCTCGGCGTCATGGTGCGCAGAACATCCCAGGCAGAATTGAGCTGCTCCATGATACGGCTGACCCGGGCAAGCAGTTTCATTGCTTCCGGCAATCGATCTTGAGCAATGGCGCTTCGTGCAGAATTCAGTTCATGAAGCATGAGCTTCATCCACAGCTCGGACGTTTGATGCTGGATGATGAACAGGAGCTCGTCAGGGGCATCAGACAAAGGAGCCTGAGCGCTGAGGATACTGGAGAGGTCCAGATAGTCCCCATAAGACATCTTGTCTGCAAACGCAGTTTCAGCGCCTTCCTTTTCCGGATTATAGGCACCGGATGGCTTTCGGATCTCGGCCACACACTCTCCCCTTGTTTCCTTACGGATTCTCTGCAGCATCTATAGCGCTGAAAAACCCGACTTGGATAGGTGGGACATGTGGGCTCGGACAATATCGGACCACGATCGAAGGCAAGTTCAGAACATACTTCGTCAGTTGACCTAAAAACTAGGGTCAAACTGCTCCGGAACCTTAACTTCCGGTTGCCCTCAAGATAGCCTCGGCTGAAAAATCGTAATGACTGCGCGCGGTTTCAGTTTTGCAGAACGCATTGAAATCAACTTTGTCCCAATCTCGATCTCCGAGACTGTGAAGGTATGTTTCAACATTCACCGGGCTGATCGGTGACATCTTGAATAGAACATCAACAAACACCTCACCTTCGGAACTCTTGAAAAAATGATCCCGCAACATGACGATCGCCCATGCACCTGCAAAAAAGTGGCCGCCATGGGTCATTGTCATCTTGCTTTCTTGAACCGCTTCCATGCCGCGTTTTGACCAATTCAATCCGGCGAACAGAACATCTTTTCCAGGCTCGAGACCGGCTTCCTCAACGGCCTTCCGAGCACCCAAGGCAATCTCGTCATTCGCCCCCCAAATGACATCGACCCGGGTACGGTCAAGCACATTTTTCGTGCGCGCATAAGCGATGTCCTCACTCCAGTTCACCGGAATTTCATGAACCAGGGTGACATCACGATTATCGGCAACGGCGCGTTCCATGCCCAATTCTCTTTGGAGCCCAGCAGGCGTGTTGGTGTCACCGGTCAACGCAAGCAATCTGATTTCCTGCCGCTCGGGATTGAGTGCACGGGCTTTTGTGAAAAGTGATTGCGCCATTTCATAGCCGGCAGTCTCATTGTCCGGAATAATGGACGCGATAATTCCACTCAGATCGAAGTCCCGACTTTCCAGAATGCTCTTTTGTTTCGGCGTCAGATTGTTGAGAAGAAAAAGAACCTTGCTCGGCTTGCCGGCCATCAGTTGCATGAGCCTGGCAGCGGCCTGATTTTCGTTCACCAGGATAAAATAGTCTGGAAGGTCACCATGTTCCAGGCGCTGCTGCAGCAGCTCTTCCATGGCATAAGGTTTCCGGTTTGCATTCAGGATTGCAAGATCAACATTGAGATCAGCTGCCGCAGCCGACATTGTACTGGAAACCTCACCCCAGAACCCGCTCTCTCCACCCGGATTGATAAAAGTGACGCGAAAATCCGCAGCTTGTACGGCACCGGCAAAAATCATTACAAGCCATATACTTAGCAACCGAGATACCATTATATTCCTATTACTTTCGCTAAAAGGAAGTCGCTTTGCCCCTGAAGCGTCCTTTGAAATCCATCCAGACGCATATTAGCCCTAACAAAGATCACGTGCAGAAACGGTGCTGACTTACGCACAAAAATTCACATTTGTGGATGACTAAGTCACCTCTAGTTAAGTTCATATGGTTTCGATATTGCCTTCACATTTCGCTGAATTTTTAAGGAAATTGATCGCCTGTCGTCATCTAGCACCACGAATTCACCCATCTTCGTTTCAAGAATGATAGTGAACGGCTCTTGCGATTTTCATCAACATCGCAATTTACAAGAAACCAATTCTCTTAATTCCCAAATATGGTAACTTAAAAATTCGGTTTACTTGCTTCAGAGCGGAGGAAATTGAAATGACTGGCAAAAGCAACAATGCAACTCAAGTATTAGTAGCAATATTCGCTTCACTCAACTTATTCATCTCAAGTTCCTTTGCTTTTGAAGTCCTCACCCTGAAACCTTATGGCTACGCCAATAGCCCTTACGAATATCTTGAGGTCCTACTCACAAAATCGCTGGATAAGGCGGGCGTATCTGCAAATATTGTGCGGTCTGACACGGACTTTTCCAGAGACCGGTTGCTGCAGGAATTGATCAGCGGTGAAAACGTTCACGTCATGGCACATGCACCAAAATCGGACTGGGAAAAAAATCTCCTGACAATCCGCATCCCTCTGCGAAAGGGCATCACGGGGTATCGACTGTTCCTGATAAACAAGCAAGATCAGGCTGCCCTTTCCAAGGTTACAACGCTCGAAGAGTTGAAAGCCTTCCCCACCGGATCCGGAGCGCAATGGTCAATGCGGCGCGTTTTGGAAGATGCAGGATTCCAGGTTGTCACGACCAGTGACGACACGACACTTTTCAATATGCTCGCCGCACGACGTTTCCTGACCTTTGGCCGGGGCATTTACGAGGCCTATAATGAACATGGCAGATTATCGGCGGAGTATAAAAATCTCGCCGTTGAACAGGATCTGACACTTTTCTTTCCGTTGCCCACCTACTTTTTTGTAAGCCCGGCGCACCCGGAGCTCGCGCAACACATAGAAACCGGGTTGAGACGGATGATAGAAGACGGTTCATTCGATGAACACTTCCTTTCCTATCATCAGGAAGATATTGACCGGGCGAAATTGGCAGACAGGAAGATTTTCAAGATACCTAATCCGAATTTGAGCAAAGACACCCCAATCAATGAGCCATTGTTGTGGTTTGATCCGGGGTCTTGAGCTTCAAAAACGGACGAGTGACGGCAGCCAGTCAACCTCCAAAGTAGCCCTTTAAGAGCGCACCATATTAAAAACTCGTGGTGCAACACGCAGTTTTGTGAAAACGTATGAGCCGTTTTGAACCAACAGCTTTTACGGGTCACTAAATGTCAATTCGCGCAAGCATTTACCATCTGACCCACTACCGCTACGACCGGCCGGTCACTTTGGGTCCACAGGTCATTCGCCTTCGTCCGGCACCGCACAGCAGGACCCGCGTTCTCTCCCATTCCCTGAAAGTCTCGCCAGGCGGTCATTTCGTCAATCACCAGCAGGACCCTTATGGCAACTGGCTGGCAAGGTTCGTCTTTCCCGAGCCCGTCCGTGAATTCAAGATCGAAGTGGATCTTGTGGCGGATATGACCGTCTACAATCCATTCGACTTCTTTGTCGAAGATAGCGCCGAAGACTGGCCTTTCGACTATCCGGAGGAACTGCGCGAAGATCTTCAGATCTACAGGAAGGTGGAACCAGCAGGTCCTCATCTGACCTCATTTCTCGCTTCCGTGCCCAAGGATAAACTGCGGACGATTGATTTCATCGTTGCGCTGAATGCAAAGGTCTCCAACCACGTCGGTTATGTCATCCGGATGGAACCGGGTGTTCAAACGCCCGAAGACACCTTTGAAATAGGAACCGGCTCTTGCCGCGACTCAAGCTGGCTTCTGGTGCAAGCCCTCCGCCACCTTGGTTTTGCGGCCCGCTTCGTCTCTGGTTACCTCATCCAGTTAAAACCCGATCTGGAAGCACTGGATGGGCCGTCCGGTACTGATCATGATTTTACCGACCTGCATGCGTGGGCGGAAGTTTTCCTTCCCGGCGCGGGTTGGGTCGGGCTTGACCCGACTTCAGGCCTGCTTGCAGGGGAAAGCCATATCCCCCTGGCCGCGACACCGCATTATTCCAATGCAGCACCCATCGTCGGCATGGCCAGCGATGCGGTCGTCGATTTTGCCTTCGACATGAAAGTGACGCGCGTTGCCGAGCATCCTCGCATTACCAAACCTTTTTCAAGCGATGCCTGGTCTGCGCTCAATACACTTGGCGAAGAGATCGACCGCCAGTTGGAACAAGACGACGTTCGTCTGACGATGGGCGGCGAACCAACCTTTGTCTCAATCGACGACTTCGAAGCTGATGAATGGAACACCGACGCGGTCGGTCCAACCAAACGCGACTTGGCTGACACGCTTATCCGCCGCCTGCGCGAGCGCTTTGCCCCAGGCGGGTTTCTCCATTATGGCCAGGGTAAGTGGTATCCGGGAGAGACCCTCCCCCGCTGGACCTATTCTCTTTACTGGCGCCGTGACGACAAACCAATCTGGCAGGACCCTGCGTTGATCGCGTCCAAAAGCAAAAAGGGGGGCGCGACAGCGGAACAGGCAAAAGATCTTCTGGAGCAGATTGCTTCAAGGATCGATCTGGATACGGACTATGTTGTTCCGGCCTATGAGGATCCTGCGGTCTGGCTGGTGAAGGAAGCAAAGCTGCCGGCAAATGTCACGCCGGAAAATTCCGAACTGGAAGACGCAGAGGCCCGTGATCGTATTGCGCGCGTTTTTGACCGGGGCCTTAGCACCGCAGCGGGGTATGTGTTGCCAATTCAACGCTGGCAGGCAAAGGCCTCCGGCAATCGCTGGCGATCTGAGCGGTGGAACCTGCGCCGCGAGACGTTGTTCTTGGTACCGGGTGACAGCCCGGTGGGTTACCGTCTGCCGTTGGAATCTCTCCCCCATGTCCCACCCGCCCAGTATCCGTATACAAATATAGCCGACCCGACCGTCCCCAGAGGCCCGCTTCCGGACTTCCCGGTGGAGCAATCTGCTGGCCCAAAGAAGGAGTCTGCTGGCCGTAAGCAGGAGATCGCCAGTTTCACGGCAAGCGAAACCCAGCAGCAAGACAGACAGGAACAGGCGTTGCCCGACGGGGAGGAGGAAGATGACACGGTGCGGACCGCGATGGCCATTGAACCGCGGGATGGCCGGCTTTGCATATTCATGCCACCGCTCGAGGATGTTGAAGACTACCTGGAGCTGGTTTCGGCAGCAGAAGCCGCAGCGGCTGATCTGGGTCTACCGGTTCACGTCGAAGGTTACCCACCTCCGCCCGATCCACGCATGAATGTCATCCGCGTTGCTCCGGATCCCGGGGTCCTCGAGGTCAATATTCACCCTGCAGGCCGCTGGAAAGACTGTGTTGCAATCACGGAAGGGGTCTATGAGGAAGCCCGCCAGACGCGTCTCGGCGCTGACAAATTCATGGTCGACGGCAAGCACACCGGAACGGGCGGCGGCAATCACGTGGTGGTTGGTGGCGCCACCCCGCTGGACAGTCCGTTTCTGCGGCGTCCGGATTTGCTCCGCAGTCTCATCTTGCAATGGCAGCGGCATCCGAGCCTGTCTTACCTCTTCTCCGGATTGTTCATAGGGCCAACGTCCCAGGCGCCACGCGTGGATGAAGCAAGGCACGATGGTCTATATGAGCTGGAAGTTGCGCTTTCCCAGATACACAGCCCTGACCAGGGATCTCCGCCGTTCCCCTGGGTGGTGGACCGGCTGTTACGCAACATTCTGGTGGACGTCACAGGAAATACGCACCGCGCTGAAATTTGCATCGACAAGCTCTATTCTCCGGATGGCCCGACCGGCAGGCTCGGTCTGGTTGAGTTCCGCGGTTTTGAAATGCCCCCTGATCCACGCATGAGCCTGGCGCAGCAACTGCTGCTGAGGGCCATGATCGCTCGGTTCTGGCAACGTCCCCTGAAAGGTAATCTCACGCGGTGGGGCACAACGCTTCATGACCGCTTCATGCTCCCGCATTTCGTCTGGGCTGACTTCAAGGAAGTATTGCAGGATCTGGATGAACATGGGTTTGCCATGCGCCCGGACTGGTTTGAGGCACAGACTGAGTTCCGCTTCCCGTTCTGCGGTGAAATTGAAGTGGATGGGGTCCATCTTGAACTCAGACAGGCACTCGAGCCCTGGCATGTGCTTGGCGAAGTCGGGGCGATTGGCGGAACCGCCCGATACACCGACAGCTCGACCGAACGCCTGCAGGTAAAACTCAAGACCGGCGATCCAGAACGCTATACCGTCACCTGCAACAAGCGCCTGGTGCCCTTGCAGAAAACCGAAATGAATGGTGTTTCTGTTGCCGGTGTCCGCTATAAGGCCTGGAAGCCGGCAATGGCATTGCACCCAACCCACCCTGTTGACGCGCCGTTGACATTCGATATTTTCGACCGCTGGAGTGGCCGGGCTCTGGGCGGCTGCGTCTATCATGTGGCTCATCCTGGCGGACTGAGCTACGATACGTTTCCGGTCAACAGCAACGAAGCCGAAGCGCGACGCCTTGCACGGTTTGTACCGCATGGACATACGCCTGGCCTATATGAACCCGCAATGGAACACCCGCATCCTGAGTTTCCATTGACGCTGGATCTGCGGCGACCGCAAAATATCTGATGGTGTGCAAGGTGAACTTCCTTGGGAAACAGTGAATGAGTTTGGACGAAACGGCGACAACAGAAGGCAACGGTTGTGGATTGCTGAATTCCTATCTCCCGTTTTGCGGAGTTTCTGATGAGCTTCTGGATCCAGCCGGTCAGGTAAGGCCTGTCTGGCAGCCATTTATTGAGCATTTGACGTCCCTGACGCCGGATCAAATCAGCGACCGGTTTTCCCGCGGAAACCAGTACCTGAACGACGCAGGCGTATATTTCCGGCAATATGGACACGACGGTGCACATGAGCGCGAATGGCCGCTCAGCCATATACCCGTGATCATCAGTGAAAGCGACTGGCAGGTCATTGCGGAAGGTCTGCAGCAACGTGCTCAACTTCTGGAAAAAGTCGTCGCGGACCTTTATGGCAACAACGAACTGGTATCGGAAGGATATCTGCCGGCAAAGCTGATCGCACAAAGCCCAGAGTGGCAAAGGCCGCTCGTGGGCGTCAAGCCAAATTCAGGGCACTTTCTACACTTTCTGGCATTCGAAATCGGACGGGGCCCTGACGGAACCTGGTGGGTTCTCTCGGACCGGGCGCAAGCCCCTTCAGGGGCAGGGTTTGCACTTGAAAACCGCGTCGCCACAGGCCGTGTCTTCAGCGAATATTTTGCCAAAGCCAATGTGCATCGTCTTGCCGGTTTTTTCCGCAGGTTCCGGGATCATCTGGTTGACCTGCGCGGAGAAACTGACAGCCGCGTGTCGATCCTGACACCGGGCCCATTGAACGACACCTATTTCGAACACGCCTATATCGCCCGCTATCTCGGTTTCATGCTGCTTGAGGGCGAAGACCTGATTGTGCAAGACGGGCAACTGCTGGTGCGGACCGTCGCCGGGCTGAAACCTGTGAGCGTTTTGTGGCGCCGCCTGGATACCGCGTGGTCAGACCCCCTGGAATTCGACGAATCCTCACATATCGGCACCGCCGGCCTGCTTCAGGCGGTTCGCCACGGCTCGGTTTCGCTGGTCAACGCTCTGGGAACCGGCATCCTGGAAACCCGGGCATTGCTGGCATTTCTGCCGCGTATCAGCGAGCGTCTGCTGGGCGAAACACTCAAACTTCCAAATGTCGCGACCTGGTGGTGCGGCGAAGCAGGAACAAGAGACTATGTGAAAGAACACGCTGAAACGATGATGTTCAGCCCAGCCCTGTCGACGGCACTGCCCTTTGCATCAAACCAGACCGAATTCATCGGCAGCGACTTTGAAAAATTCCACAAGGGCATTCTGGAAACCTGGGTCGACACAAAAGCCGACAAACTGGTTGGCCAGGAAGCTGTCACACTATCGACAACACCGGCATATCATGAAGGTTCTCTTGTCCCGCGTCCCATGAGCTTGCGTGTGTTCCTGGCCCGGACCTCAAACGGCTGGGAGGTCATGTCGGGTGGCTTCGCCCGCATTGGCCGATCCAAGGACGCCAGTGCCATTGCCATGCAGGCTGGTGGTTCTGCGGCAGATGTCTGGATTGTCGGAGATCAAAAACCCGTCAGGGATACGCTGCTGCATCAGGGGGAGTCTCCGTTTTTCAAGTCGCAGGTGGGCGTATTGCCGTCGCGGGCAGCCGACAACCTTTTCTGGCTAGGCCGTTATATTGAACGGGCTGAAGGAGCCGTCCGGTTGCTTCGCGCGTATCACGCCCGCCTGATGGAAACGGCAGATCTGGAAGCGCCGCTCGTGTCGCAAACAGCGGACTATCTGGAAAAAATTGGCGTCGCACCTGACAAGCCTATTCCGGATGGCCTTTGCTCCATGCTTCAGTCAGCCGTGGGCAGCGCCAGCAAGGTTCGTGACAGATTTTCGGTCGACGGCTGGCTGGCCTTGAACGATCTCGCACAAACCGCCAGTGGTGCCCGGCGGGCAATGCGGGAAAACGCCGATGTCCCGCATGCCATGAGCCTGCTTCTTCGCAAGATCACCGGTTTTTCCGGACTGGTCCATGAAAACATGTACCGGTTCACAGGTTGGCGCTTTCTAAGCATCGGCAGAGCCCTGGAGCGCGCGCATCGCATGACAGACCTCCTGTCTGTCTTCACCGAACAGGACGCACCCGAAGGATCTCTGGAATTGCTGCTGGAGGTAGGCGACAGCGCCATGTCGATGAGCCGGCGTTATGCCGTGTCCCTCAGTCAGGCAACTGTACTGGATCTGCTCGCAATGGACCCGCAAAATCCAAGGTCTGTACTCTACCAGCTCACCGATATGAAGGAGCACGTCGCTGTGCTGCCGCACTCCAAGGAATTCAATCACCTGTCGGAACTTTCCAGGTCTGTTCTCCAGATTCACACCAGTCTTGCCATAGCGACACCGGAGACCCTGACACCAGAAGCACTGGCAGAATTGCGTGACCAGATTTCTTTCCTGTCCGTGGAACTGACGGAAGCCTATATTCGTTAGCAAGCGCTTATCGAACGAGTGGACAATCGGTCCGCCTATTGAACATTCAGGATTGTTGACGATGTTTTGTGTGAGGCGCCTTTGCTTTACGATGTGACGCTAGAGATCTCGTATGAGTATGAAAGTCCGGCCAATTCCGGACGCCATGCTTTGCGTCTCATGCCGGCAACCATAGCCGGTGAACAAAACCTCCTTTATGGAAATATCAGTCTCTCGCCAATGTCCTCGGAGCGGGATGACAGAACTGACTTCTACGGCAATGCGGTGACCGATATCTCCTATCGCTCGTCCCACAGCGAACTCGTTTTCAGGCTTCAGGCACGAATTGATCGCACGACTGCATCCGCGCAGTTGGACATCTCCCCACCCCTGAATGCATTTTCGAAAGAATTGGCCAGCATCCAGTCGCTGAACGCAGATGCTCCTGTGCATTATCTTGCCGCCTCCCCGCGCCTGCCGTTGGATCCAACATTTGCGGTATACGCGGAGGAGCATTTGAACCCTGGAATGAGTGCCATTTCAGCTGTCGAAGCAATCGGCCTGGCTCTTCACACAGATATGAAATTTGATGCTGACGCCACCACTGTCGACACACCCGCGCTGGAAGCCTTCGAACGCCGTCATGGCGTTTGTCAGGACTATTCGCACATCATGATTGCCTGCCTAAGAAGCGTTGGCATTCCAGCTGGTTATGTCAGCGGATTCCTGAGAACAATACCCCCGGCAGGAACGCCGCGTCTTGAGGGTGCCGATGCCATGCATGCCTGGGTTCGCGCCTGGTGTGGCATCGAGGTTGGTTGGATCGAATACGATCCCACCAATGCCTTGCGCGTCGGCCAGGACCACATCGTGGTTGCTCGGGGCCGGGACTACGGAGACGCTGCGCCGGTCAAAGGTGTCTTGAGGACATCGGGCAAACAGACCACAGATCACAAGGTCGACGTCATTCCACTTTGACGCGCACCAGTTCTGCTGTTTCGGTGCTCTCATTTCGCACTTTCTGTTTATCTAAAGATATCCCCGGCAAACCCATCTCTGCCTGTTCCTAATCGTTAACATTTGGTAAATTGTTAGAGGCGTTCACGGGCGTCAGGAGCTGGGTAATGCGGTTGGTTGTTTTCGTTTTCCTCTTTGTCTGTTTTTCCATCAATTCGGCATTGGCTGATTACAACCAGTCGAAGGAATGGTTCTATTCAAAGGAGTGGCGCGACCGGGTTAGAGTTCAGTTTTTGCTTGTGTTTACAGGAGATTATGTCGCCACCGTTGACGGTGCATTCGGCCCGAACACCTACAACGCCCTCATGTCGTTTCAAAAGAAAAACCAGTACTTTCAGGATGGTACCCTTGGTGACAATGAACTGTTGACGCTCCAGAACCATGGTCTTGATCTGGTTCACCGGGTAGGCTTTGAAACACGTAATGAGGCAACCACTGGCCTGACCCTTGGCGTCCCCTCCAAATTATTCAATCCCCCATCGTCGACAAAACGCGGCCACCTCTGGCAAACCTTCGACGACAGCATCGAACTGGAGACGTTGCGCATCCCGGAAACGGAAACCACCTACAAGGATCTCTACAAGCGCCTTACCGTCCAACGCTCCGGACGTGTCATCGACCACAAGAAAATGCGCAATGATTTCTTCGTCGTGTCCGGGTTACAAGATGGACGTGATTTCTATTTGCGCGTGATGAGAACACAGGAAGACAGCCGAGGATTTTCTCTTACCTGGGACAGCAAGCATTCGGTTTTCATGGACAGAGTTGCGCTTGCGATGTCCAACAGCCTGACTGTTTATGACGGCGGTTCAACCGACCAACTCGGCGCCATGACGTCAGCACCAGCGCAACAACCACTCCAGCCTCAGCATGGTAGTTCCTTCCCACCGGACCAAACCGCGTTAGCTCCCGGCATGAGCGAAACAGGTTCATCCTCTGGATCGGGTTACTTCGTTACAGGTGAAGGGCATATCGGAACCAATGCCCATGTCGCCAGCAACTGCAAGTCTCTGATGGTACCGGGACATGGCAAGGCGGACCTGATCCGTGCGAATGAGGCCAATGACCTGGCGATCATCCAGTTGGAAAGCAGACAATCGACACATTTTGCGCAGTTCCGTGCCAAGCAACCAATCGTCCGCGGCGAAGAAGTTTTTGTTCTCGGCTATCCCTTTGCCCAGATATTGGACAACAACCTGAATTTCACCCATGGCATTGTATCGTCACTCGCTGGAATCAAGGGTGACATCCGCCATTTCATGATCTCGGCACCGGTACAGCCGGGGAACTCAGGTGGTCCCGTTCTTGATCGCACTGGTGCGCTGATCGGTACGGTTGTGTCCCGACTGGACAAGTTCAAGACATTGAAAGTTGCAGGCGATCTTCCAGAGAACATCAACTTCGCCATACGCGGTCGATTGATGTCCGCCTACATGGAGAGCCTTGGACTGGCACCGTCCTATAATACGATCACGAGCATCAAGAGCCCGACCAAGATCGATGCGGAAGCTGCCCGCTACACGGTTCAGGTCCTTTGCAAGAACTGAACCTGCAAGAAGGCACCGCTGTAAGCGAGATTTACGTCCTGTTTCTCAGCGGACGGTCTGATCGTCAGCATCGAAAAAGTGCATCCTGTCTTCATCAAATCTGATGCCCACGCGCGCGCCCTCTTCAACGGTGTCACTACCATTAATCCGCACGAGAACGGTGTCGAGGCCTTCAAGAGCTACATAGAGGAAAGTGTCTGCGCCCAGATATTCAGCAACTTCCACGGTCCCCGTACAATGCCCCTCCTCCGGGCCAACCACGCTCATGTGCTCCGGACGGATACCCAATTTGACAGGCTCTCCGGCGACCTCTGAATGCGGATAATGGCCGCCTCCATGACCTTGAAGTGAGAACTGGTCCCCCTCCACCCCGCAAGGCAGCACATTCATTTTTGGCGAACCAATGAACTGTGCAACAAACAGATTGTCGGGATTTTCATAAAGCTCGCGCGGCGAGCCAACCTGTTCAATCCGACCTGCCTGGAGGACCACAATCTTGTCGGCGAGCGTCATGGCCTCGACCTGATCGTGGGTCACATAGATCATGGTCGTGCCCAGGCTCTTGTGCAGACGGGCGATTTCAAAACGCATTTCCACGCGCAAGGCGGCGTCGAGGTTCGAAAGTGGTTCGTCGAAAAGGAAAGCGCTAGGTTCGCGCACAATCGCGCGTCCAATCGCGACACGCTGCCGCTGTCCGCCGGACAGGGCCTTGGGTCGCCGGTCCATATATTCATCCAGTTTCAGAACATCGGCAGCCGCATTCACCTTCCGATCAATTTCAGCCTTGGGGTCGCCTGCAGTTTTCAGACCAAAACCGACATTTTCACGTACAGACATATGCGGATAAAGAGCATAGGACTGGAACACCATGGACAAGCCCCGGCCTGAAGGCGGAAGACCAGTCACATCCTTGCCGTCGATGTCGATTGCTCCTCGGCTGGCTTCTTCAAGCCCCGAGATCAATCGAAGCAAAGTGGACTTTCCGCAGCCGGACGGACCGACAAATATCACGAACTCACCATCCCTGATATCCAGATCGATCCCCTTGATGACCTGCAGATCGCCAAACCACTTTTCAACCTTGTTGAGCTGGATCGCTCCCATGTTCTAATCCTCGAGATCTAAGCTGCTTTTTCAACATGTGAGGGCGAAGCCCAGGTGAGCCAGATGGCTGCCGTCCAGGAGAACGTGCCACCACCGGCACCTTCCGCTGTCTCCGGACTGAAATATTCAGCAAACCCACTCGTCTCGATCAGCGCCGCGGTGTCCGCCCGCAGCTTCTCCGCGCGGACAGCGTCACCAGCTTCAGCAAACCCACGTGCGATCATGTAGTTGATCATTGCCCAGACAGGACCGCGCCAATAGCGCAGAGGTTCGTAGCTTTCATGATCCGGATCATATGATGGCATCAGGTATCGGACCTTGCTTGCGATCCGGTCGAAATGAGCCTGAAGGGAAGAAATTGTGTGTTCATCCGCAAGACCTGCGTAAAGAGCAAGGAAGGACGCACTGGATATACCGTTGGTCATTTTCCCTGTCCGCTGGTCCACTGCCACATGCGCTTTCAGTTCATCATGCCAGAGGGTTTTTGCACCCGTCTCCATCCTGGCAATCCAATTCTGAATTTCAGCGACCTCTTCTGTCTTGCCCAGGCGCTCGGCCAAATTCAGAAGATCGCGGTTGGCACGAAGAAAGATGAATGTAATGCCCGGATCAGCAACAAAGAACGGGCAGGTTTTTGCAACTTTCGCAGGATCCCAGTCAACGTTTCGGCAGGCCGACATGATGCTCAGATAGCGATCATAGTCCTCCTTGTGAGGACGCATGGCCGGATCCACGTGTGAGGTATCCTTACGCTCATAAGGCTCGATGTCTTTGACCTCAACAGCGCGCAAGGCGTCGTCCCAGTCAGGAAGGTTATCGCGACCTGATTCCCACGGGTGAATAACCGCCAACACGCCTTGGCTCTTCGGATCCCGGTACGACAAAAACCAGCGATGCCATTGCATCAATCCAGGCAACAAAGCCGCAGCACGCTCCAGTGCGCTTCCACTCGGATCGGTGTCGACGAGGTCGCGTATGACCGAGGCGGCTACCGGAGGCTGCGAATGACCGGAACTCGGTAGTGGGCCACCATCAGTTCCCCAGACTGAAGGTCCCGGGAAGTAGCTGGGGTCATCCTTGCGGAACAGGATGTGAGGCACCATGCCGTCACGCCACTGCCCCTCAAACAACATCTCGATCTCCCGCCATGCGCGGTCCTGATCGAAAGTGGCAAAACCGAGAGCCACAAAAACGGAATCCCAGTTCCACTGGTATGGGTACAGGCCCTTGGTCGGTATGGTGTAACCACCCTGGTCGTTTTCGGTGAGGATAGTTCTTGCCGTTGTATCTAGGTCTGTGTCTGACACAGGTGTCTCCTTCGGGCCTCTTTGGGACCTTTTCCTTCAACTTCGGAGCCCAATCGAGTTACTCGATACGCTCGCATTTGCTTGCCTGGACGATTGAAAAATTACCCAGTTTCAATTCTGACTGACGGCTCTACCCCTTCACACTTCCAGCAGTGAGCCCCTGCACCAGGAAGCGTTCGAACCAAAGAAAGATGCCCAGGACGGGCACGGTCGCGATGACCGCGCCCGCCATCAGGTGCTGCCGTGGTACCTCGGAGGAATTGAGTGAAACCACGCCACGCGACAAGGTGAAGATGTCCGGGTCGTCCAGGAACATGAAAGCGAACAGGAACTCGTTCCAGGCAATCATGAAGACATAAAGCGAGACGGAAGCTAGCGCCGGTAACGACAGCGGAAGGGTAATTTTCAGGATAACGCCGATCCGCGTCAGCCCGTCCATGAGACCGGCTTCTTCCAGTTCCGACGGAAGCCCTCGGAAATAGCCCTGCAACATGTAGAGCGCGACCGGTATTGTGGTTGCCGGATAGACAATCAAAAGGCCGGTCAGCGTGTTCCGCAAACCCAGTTGCGAAAAGACCGCGTAAAGCGGAATAACCAGAACGATGGCGGGCACCATGTAGATCAGAAGCACAGAACGCGCCAGCAGTGCTTGACCGGGAAACCGCAAGCGCGAAACGGCATAGGCACCAGGCACTGAAAACAGCAGGGTCAGCACGACTGTGGACACCGAGACGAAGGCGGAAACCATCAGATAGCGGCCAAAATTGAACTGGGTGAACAGCTCCACATAAGACCGGAACAGGCCGTAAAGTCCTTTTGAGAAATCAATGGACAGGTCCAGGGGATTGGCGAGCAGGGCCTGCTGGCTCTTCAGCGAGGTCATCACCATCACATAGAATGGTAGCGCCACGATGATAGTAAAAACGACGAAGCCGATGCCTTTTGCAATGCGGATGTAAATCACCTCCCGCTCATAGCGGCTCATTGGGCCAAACCGGGCATCAGAAAGACAGATCGCGTTGGCTGCGGTGACGCTGAAAACAAAAAGGATCAGCGCCAAACCTTGCCAGACCGGTGCCATTCCAAGAGGCAGACCGAACGGCGTCGCAAAGGACGCCACCATGAGGACCAGCAACAAGATGATTGCCGAAAAGCCTCGAGCAGGAATACCACCTGCACTGTCTGAAGACTGTCTCCAAACGAAACCAAGTGCACTCAATATGCCTGCCAGCCCGGCAGCCGAGGCCTGCGGCATGGCCACTTCGCCAGTCACCAGCGTCAAGGTGACACCAATGACCACCATGGCGGTGACACCCCAGATCAGGCCGGATACAGCGGCGAGCAAAACACTCCCGGGTCTCATAGACCTTCCTCCTTCGGTGAAAAGCGAATGAACAGTGTCGCGAATGTGACCAGGACGACGAAGACCACCACGGCGACCGCTGCCCCCGCCCCCAGGTTTGAAAGGGCAAAGCCCTGCTCGTAGACATCAACCGTGAGGGTTCTCGTGCCGGCATTGCCGCCCGTGAGCAGGAAGATGTCGTCGAACTTGTTGAAGGTCCAGATGAAGCGCAACAGGAACAGAACTGAAAGAATTCCCATCAACTGTGGCAGCGACAGATACCAGAACTGCTGCAGAGGCGTTGCTCCGTCCATTTCCGCAGCTTCGTACATGTCGGTGTTGATCGACTGCATGCGCGCAAGAATGAACAGGAACGACAGTGGAAAATAGCGCCAGGCTTCAAAGGCAATCACGGTGGACAGCGCCAGCGGGAACTCCATGTTGATCCCGAAGACCGAAAATTCAATCGCCCGCTGGCCAAAGAAATTGATCGGATCGCTAACCACACCCATTTTTGTCAGCAGCGCATTCACGGTACCGGAAAAAGGGTCAAACAGAACAACCCAGGTAAAGGCAACCGCGATCACCGGAGAGACATAGGGAAACAAGAACAGGCCGCGCAGGAACCCTCTGCCAACAAAGGCCGTGTTCAGGAGTTGCGCAGCAAACAGGCCAAGTACCAGCGCGCCGCCCGTGCCAAAGATCGTGTAGTAGAAAGTCACACGAAGAACGGACCAGAATTCGTCTGCGCTGAATATCCGGGAGAAATTCTCCAGCGTGAAATCGAAATTGGTAAGAATGTTGTTGGCGTCGCCCGATACCACGGGTTTGCTTTGGCGCTCGGGACGGTGAGCGGCAAGGAAGACCTCTGATACGGTCCCCTCCAGTTTCAGCCGTTCGCGCCACTTTGGTTCCACTGTCCCGATCGAACACGTCAGCGCCTTTCCATCCAGCGAACAAACGTCTGGCAGGGTGCTGACGTCAAAACCGTCCGGCACTTCGTCTTTCAGGACAACATTGCGGATTTCTTCATCCTGCGAAGAGTTGCGCAGCCGATATTCCAACGTCGCTGCGTCGCCCGGAGCCGCAGGTTTGCCGCGCACTCGTTCATTCACGAGGACAGAAGGTGGGCGCAAGTCAGCGAGCTGAACAGGCTTCACACTGATCCAGAAATTGGCAAGCAGCGGACCGGCCACGATCATCAAAATGATCGCGAAAGTTGGCGCCAGCATCAGGTATGCCAGCCACATTTCGCGGCGTTGCATGGGCCCGATGCCTTTTGGCGGACTTGAAGAAACAGACTGTGTGTCTTGTGCGCTCATGTTTCCAGCTCAGCTATGCCGTGTCCGAATTGTTTGGTTGATCTTCGGTATCGAGGCAGGCCCTGCCCGGTCCTCCCGCAGATCGGGAACGCGGGAGGCCGGGGAGTTATGAACCGGGCGGTGTGAATTGTAGGTGCCCGGTTCATTCTTGGGACGATGGGGATGCTCCGGTCGCTTGGGACCGAAGCAAGCTGTTACTGAATTTTGGCCAGTTCTTCGTTCAGCTTTGCGACGGTTGCAGATGCATCGCGTTCATCGTCGATATACTCACGCACCAACCGGTTGATGACCTGACTGTTGATGATCTTGGAAGCCACCGACAGCTGCCCTTCCTTGACGCCCCAACGGCTGGCCGTATCGAGACCGGAGACAATGGTCTTGATCGTCTCTGCATCATAAAGATCGGTCAAAGGCGCCTTGCGGTCGACACCAACCGGAAGCTTGGCCCAACCATCAACGAATGCGGTTGCATTGTCCTTGGTACCGCGACGGATCGGGAATTTTCCTTCCGGTGCGATAGAAAGAGTGGACATGTAACCATCGTCCATCGAGAACTCGACAAACTGCATGGCAGCTTCCGTGTCTGCATCATTGGTGATGCCAAAGTAGCGAACGTCACCCCAGGCTGCACCGCCCGGATTTGAAGGACCACTCAAGGTCGTAACGACACCCGTCCTCGACGCAAGCTCATTGGAAGTCGGATCATCGGTAAGTGTTGGCGGAGCACTGTCACGCAGACCGGCAAGCTCGTCCAGAATGAACGGTGACCAGATGATCATCGCTGCTTTGCCGGCAAAATAAAGCTCACGCGACTGTTTCCAGTAGAGGTCTCCTGGAGGAGAAGCCTTGGAAATTGCCTTGTAGAAGTCCAGCGCTTCGATGGTTTTCTTCTCGTCCAGAGCCTTGAAGCCGTTGTTGTCAACTGGCGTCACGCCATTGGCAAGCAGAACATGCTCCAGAACCTGGCTCATGAAGTTTTCGTCAATTTTAGTCGCAGCGACAAAGGCGAACATTTCCGGTGGGTTATGCAGTTTTTCAACTGCAGCCAGAACCGCCTCGTAGCTATTGGGGGCAGCAAGACCTGCTTCTTCGAAGAGATCCTTGCGGTAGACGACCATCTGCGTCCAACCGTCGACCGGCACAGAGGCTACACCGCCTTCAACGGCTGCCATTGAAATCGCGCCTGGTGCAAACGTGTCTGTACCCAGGCTACCAATGACTTCAGTTGCAGCTTCGGTGTCCAGAATACCTGCTTCTGCCCAGGGCAACGCGTACTGCAGCGGATGATAGATCACGTCCGGCAGATCTCCGGCGGCAAATGCCGCTGTTGTCCGCGTTCCAAGATCAGATTCAGAAACCGGAATGACATCGACATCGATACCGGTCTTTTCCTTGAAAGCGGCGGCCATTTCTTCCTGCTTGGCCAGACGCTCAGGTTGCTCTTCCGTTGTCCAGAACCGAAGTGTATCGGCCTGAACAGCTGTCAATCCAAATGCAAGTACGCCTGCAATGGTCGACGCCAGGAAAGTACTCCTCCCAAACATATCATTCTCCCTTGTTGCCAGAATATGGCTGGTCGTTCAGCCGGTCCCGGAGCACTTTTGCAAGCGCTTCCGGTGTTTTGGACGGCGCGCCATCAGAGGCACGCCGGATCAGGTTCGCTTTTGCAAGCGCCTGTAAACTTGTTGGATCTTTCCCATCCAGAACGTCGATCAGCATGCGCGCGACATGGCCGCCGGCCTCCTGCGCGCTTTGCGAAAATGTGGTGAGCGGGGGATCCAGATATTCCCCAACGGGCAAGCCGTCATAACCGACCACCGTCACATCAGTTCCGGCCTTCAAGCCCAGCTTCTTGCAGAGCTGGACTGCACCGATAGCCAATGCATCCGTGGCACACAGAAGTGCGGTGGGTGGCAGGTCCCGAGACAAAAGAGCTTCTGCGCCTGAGTAGCCGCCCCTCTCGCTCAGGTCCTGCAGCGTTTCGAGACTCGGATCGTGTTTCAAACCCAGGTCTTCCAGACCCTGTCGATAGCCATCTCTGCGCTGGATCGCGAAATTCAATTCCAGCGAGGCGCCGACGAAACCGATCCGTTCATGCCCCAGGCTGTAGAGATGCCGCACGCCGTCGGCAAAGGTCTTCTCATTGTCAATATCGAACCAGGCATAGCCAGTGGGATCTCCGGTGCGCCCATGAGCGACAAACGGAAACTTCTGCTCTTGCAAATAGGCAATGCGAGCATCATCAACCTCAGTGCGCGTGACAATAAACCCGTCCACTTTGCGCCGCGCGATCAGCCGCTGAAGCGACTGGAGCATATGGTCGCGGGAATGGGTGGTGGCCACAAGAAGGTCGAGTCCAAGCGCGTCCAGTGCGCGGGCAATTCCGTCAATGAATTCGGCTAAAAATGGATCGGCACCATTTCCGTGCCCGACAGGAATCACGATCCCGAGCGTGTCCTGCCGCCCCCGTTTCAGGTTCCGGGCTGTGGCAGATGGCTGGTAGCCCAGGTCCTGAACGGCTTTGAGAATGCGCTTGCGTGTCCCGTCGGAAATGTCCGTGTAATTGTTGAGAACACGCGACACAGTTCCCTTGGCAACACCGACATGGCGCGCCACATCATCAATGGTTACGGAACCACGCACCCGTGACATTCATCCTCCCGTGAGCCTGACCGGCCCGCATACAATTTCTGCTTTTCAGGCAATTCGTCCCAAAAGCTCTTTTTGTTGATTTAAGCGTTACAAAACCGATTTTGTAAGTCAACAAAATCGGTTTCGGAACAGAAAAATAGTTTTTCCGCATAGCGGGAAGATGCTGACACAACAACGAAACCTTCCAAAAACGGTTTCGGAAAAAGACGTCAAATCAATCTGAAAACTCTCGGTCCATCACCTGACCCCGGACAAATTACCGGTCAAGAAAGGGCGCTGAGCGATCAGGTACAAGGAAAGAGAAGAATTGCAAAACCCACCGGAGGTCTTAAAACGGCACTCCGGAAATCAATATGAGGTTTGCATAAGGCGTAAATTCGCCGGTCCTGATAACAGCACGAGCCTTGATCGTTTGTTTCTTGAAGTCCTCATGCGAAACGCGAGACTGTTCGATCGGCTTGCCTACTTCGGCCGCCCAGTGAGCCAGTTTCACTTCAATCTGGGTGGAAAGTTCCGGCCCGGCCTCGCTGGCAAATACAGCCTGCTCAATGATCATTTCCTGGGACAGTGCATCGAGCACGTCGAAAAACCCAGGCACGCCAGGAGACACCGCCAGATCTATGACCTCGACATCGGGAGGAATGGGTAACCCGGCATCTGCCAAGACGATCTCGTCCAGATGACCAAGCGATGCAACAAGCTTGCTCAAGTGCCTGTTGAGAAGCGGCCTGCGTTTCATTTAACTCAACTCCTTGGAGCTGCGGCAGATCAGGTCAAGGAGACCAGCGCTTCGCACAACGGTTTGGGATCATAATATGGTCTGGATGTCGGGCTGACGAGGTCAAGTTTCAATATGGAGACGCCCAGCGCACTGATTTTTTCAATCACGTCCGCCGGAACATTTTCATCTGCAACGACAAAATTAAGCAACTGGCATGTCGGACATGAGCTTCCCGTGTCACGGCGTAGATACTTCAGCAAAGTTTGCACCTGATCGAACAAGTCCATGCCCGCGGTTTCAGGGTCCACGCCAAGGCTTGGCACATAGACCTTGGGCACTGTGCGCGAAGCAATCGACTGCCCAACGCCTTCCGGTAGAAGGTTTGCAATGAGGCTGCTGTAAAAACTGCCCGGCGCATAGCAAACAAGATCCGCGGATTGTACAAGCTTCCGGTTTCTTTTCGGGAAAGTGGCCACAGTCGGGTCGTTGCTCACAAGACTACTGCTTAAAAACAGGTCCTTGATTGGAGAAACCAGTGGTGGCTGTTCCTTGGCTGTCAACAAGTGCTGGCCGATGACAAAATCACCGTTTTCAAGTTCAGCACCAAGATGCAAATTTTCATCTGCCACCGCGCGTACGGTCCCCTGCACGCCGACAAGTTTGGACACCAGAAATACGATTGGCTCAAGTTGCTGGTTCTGGTTGAGGTAACCACCGGCAAGAATGAGGTTACCGATACTGGCACCGCGAAGTTCGAAACTCTTCGGACGCGCGGCATGAAACATGCCGAGCTGGTTCTGGATCAACATGCGCATGGGCTGCTCGATGGCAGCAACCAGGGGATGAGATCCTGCAATCATTGCCTCGAGTTGCGCTGAAAGATCTGCTGTCCGCCCATCCTTCGCGAAACGATTTGTAAACAACCGAAACACATCGGGATGCCCGAGGACAGTTTCATCTGCGAGCGCCATCATGCGGCTTCGAAGATCTCCAATTGCAGGCATGTTGAAAGCCAGGCGAAGGCCTTGCGAGCTCCCACCGGAATCGAAAGGTGTTACCAAATGAGAGGAGTTATGCGTGTATCGCTTGAGGTACTGAGCAACCCCGTTAAGCGCTGTGCCGCCACTGAAAAACAGAAGCCTTGGGCCGAATTTCGGATTAGACAGAAAACGCTCAATCCGAAACGGATCAGGCATGCGCACAGAGCGTGTAATGGTGACTTCAGACAATCGAATACCCTGACAGGAAGACCAGCGGAGCGTCTTTACGGTTCAGACTTTTAACCGAGCTTTGAAGCCAAAGACAGTCCACGAACACCACAGGCTTTCAACAGAGGTCTGGCCAACGCCGATTGTTACTGGATCAGGATCGCCCGAAAATCATTCACATTCGTAAGCGTCGGCCCAGTGACGACCTGATCGCCGATCCTGTCAAAGAAACCATGCGCATCGTTTTCCGCCAGCGCCTTTTCTGGAGAATGACCAGCTGCCCTTGCCTTGGAAAGCGTATTCGGTCCGATAACAGCTCCAGCCACTTCCGCTGCGCCATCAACCCCATCCGTGTCGCATGCGATTGCGTGAACGCCTTCAGCTCCATCAAGCGCCAGGGCCAGTGCGAGCGCATATTCCGCATTCGGTCCGCCAATGCCACTGCCTCTTCGCGTGACGGTCAGCTCTCCGCCGGACATCAGGACAAGTGGCTTGTCGGCACTTGTTCGCTCGGCCTTTCGCTTCAGTGCGAGCGCAGCCTGCGCTTCGGCAACCTCACGTGCCTCGCCTTCCAGTGCATCGCCAAGGATCTCAACCTCACAGCCGTTTTCCGTGGCAAGCTGGCGCGCAGCTTCCAGCGACTGGGAAGGCGCTGCAAAGATCTTGTTGGTCACCTTTGACAGTTCGGGAGCATCAGGACGCAACACGCCTGAAGGTTTAGCCAAAACATCTTTGACGGAGGCAGGGACGTCAATCTTCCATCGCTCAAGAATGGCCTTGGCATCGTTTGCCGCGCTCAGATCACCAACAGTCGGCCCGGACCCAATTTCCGCAGGATCATCACCGGGCACATCTGACAAAAGAAGGGCAAGCATCTTCGCCGGATAGGCAACGGCCGCCAACTGCCCACCCTTCACATTGCTCAAGTGTTTGCGCACAACATTCATCTGGCCGATCGGCGCACCCGAGCTCAGAAGCTTCTGATTGACGCCCTGTTTCTCCGCGAGCGTGATGTTTCCGGCCGGTGCGATCAGCAATGATGAAGCTCCGCCTGAAATCAACGCCAGGACCTGATCGTTTTCTCCAAGGCCTTGGAGATATTCGAGCAGTCGGCGTGTCGCGTCACGGCCAGCTTCATCGGGAACCGGATGTGCCGCCTCGATGATCTCGATGCCCTCACAGGGTCGTGCATATCCGTAGCGTGTGATGACCAGGCCCTCGCATGGGCCCCAGGCGAATTCAACTGCTTCTGCCATCCGGGCTGAAGCTTTACCTGCGCCGATAACGACAACACGGCCTTCCGGTTTTTCAGGCAAATGGGCAGCAAGGCTCTTCATGGGGTCTGCGACCTCAACCGCTCGTTGAAACAACTGCCTCAAAAACACCTGTGCCTGCTGGCTCATCGGGAGTTCACCTTTCAGTAGGACCAAGAATTGAGCCCTTTGAGCTTATCTTCCGAGTTCATTTCAAGCCACTTTCATGCAGATTCGGTTCTCAAAGCTCAAAAACAGACCAAAATCGCCCTTCACAGCAATGTTAGAATTTTGTTTTTGCGTTGACCGACCCTCTCTACCACCTTCTAAGCAGGCAACAGGAGAACTCCATGACAGCTTTGGCGACATCCGCATTCGACGACGCGATACGCAATCCGGACAATTCCAATCATCTGATGGTGATCAAGGACGTTCCGCGCCGCATTCGCATTTATGCTGGTGATACATTGCTTGCCGATAGCACGAATGCGGTACGGGTCATGGAAGTCGGCAAGTCCGTCTATGATCCGGTTGTTTATGTGCCTGACGCTGATCTGAAGGCTTCGTTCGACACCGTCGAGAAATCCACATTTTGTCCGATCAAGGGTGATGCCAGTTACGTGGCAATCAGCGGCGAAGAAATCGGCTGGGCCTACAAAACACCTATCGAGATGGCGAAACGACTTTCAAAGCACTACGCGTTCTGGCCGGCTAAGACACGCCTTGTCGAAGGCGACTGATTTCACGACGAACATCTGAGTTCACGATACAACTTGGTTGAGACACTCGATAATCCTTGTCCAACCGCCTTCGTGATTGGAACGGCTTTCCTCTGACGGGAATTTGACATGGGTCAGCGTCAGCTCAGTGTCTCCCTCCACATCCCAGAACTCAAGTGTAACAAGACTGTCAGGCTCTGAAAACGGGCCTTCCCACGTAAAGACGAGACGGCTGTAGCGATTGATTTCCCGATAAATGCCCCGGTGAGGCATCTGCTGCTCACCCGCTTGCATGACGATCTCGAAAGCGCCGCCGACCACAGGATCCGTGGTCGCCATCGGAACTGACATATCTGGCCCGGGCAACATGAACTTCGCCAGCGTGTCTGGATCAAGCCAGGCCTCGAAAACACGTGAAACCGGCGCTGAAAACCGGCGTGACACAACTACACTCATTTCACTCATCATCCGTCTCCTTCGACAAGACATCTTCCAGCCCATCCAGGCGTTTGTCCCAGATCGAGCGCAACTCGCGGAACCACCGGTCGATTTCACCGACAGGCCCCATATCAGGCTCGATCAGGTGTTCACGCCATTCCGTTCGCCGGCATACAAGCCCGGCTGCCTCCAATATCTTGATATGTTTCGACACTGCGTTGAGGCTGATATCGAAGTGCCTGGCAAGATCCGTGACCCTGATCGGCCCGTGTTGCACCAGCAGTGTCAGCAGCTCCCGGCGTCGCGGTTCGCTGACAGCCTTGAGTATTTCAGTGAGTTTTTGATCATCCGGCAATCGTTCAACCATGACGCTGAACTTATGCGCAGGCAAATTTCAGTCAACCATTTAGTTGAATGAATTTACTCGGCAGCAATCGCACAGCTGTTTGGCCCAGTTGTTCGGACCGCTAGTGCTTACTTCTTACCAACGTCCTCAACGTAGACAAGCGCCCTGCCCTCGCAGATCCGTGTGCCGTCGGCAGCCTCACAAATCGTTTCCAGATCGACTAGATGTTTTTCAGGCCTGAGCCGGGTGATGGTAACTGATGCAGTAAGCTCCTCGCCGGTTGGTGCCGGAGCTAGAAATTCCAGGCTTTGTTTCAGATAATTTGTTCCCCGTCCCGGTAGTTCTACTCCGAGCAAATAGGAAAACAGCCCACCTATGAGAGGACCCGGGACATCCTTTGGAACATCGGCACCCTCACAAGAAAGCACAGCGAAGTCGCGCATGTCCTGATCTGTATAGCTGCGGGAAAGTTCAGCACGCTGCCCGAGCTTCAGTGTCATTGCTTCGCTCCCAGGTCACAGGTACCCGACAGCGTGACGGCATTGTCAGCGCACCTCTTCACTTCAATCAGGACCTGGTTCGTTTTCTCAGGGTTTTCGGTAAAGGAAAAAGTCAGCTCTTCGTCCGCAAAGGACGGGTTTGGAAACATCAGAGTCTGCGCCTCGTGCTTGCGTCCAGGATACAATTGTTCAAGAAGGGCAAAGACACGAGTATAAAGCAGCATGCCGTGCGAAACGGTCCTGCCGAACCGTGTCCGCGCTGAAAATTCGGGGTCTACATGGATGGGATTGTCGTCACCGGACAGTCTGGCAAAGGCATCAAAATCTGCCTGACGAGGAACCCAGGTGAATTTGGCGCTCACGGGCGCTTTGGCTTCAAGGCTCATGTGTTAAGCGTCCTCCGATGTTTTATCGGCCATGAATTCGTCTTTCAGGATATTCTTGCGCACCTTGCCTGCCGCTGTGCGGGGCAGGTCATCTGCAATGGAAAAACTCTTCGGGATCTTGTAGGGCGCAAGATGTTTGCGGCACCAGTCGGGTAAGGTCAATGGGTCGATATTTTGACCCGGCCGGGCAATCAGGAACGCGGCACCGACTTCACCCCACTTCTGATCCGGAACACCAATAACAACCGCTTCCAGAATTACTGGATGGCTGAGCAAGACCTTCTCAACTTCGGCTGGATAGACATTTTCACCACCCGAAATGTACATGTCCTTGATCCGGTCGACGATGTAATAGTAGCCATCTTCATCCCGGCGCGCGATGTCCCCTGATTTGAGCCAACCATCGACAGAGAAGGTCGCTGCTGTTGCCTCAGGATTGTCCATGTATCCGGGTGTGATGTTGGGACCGCGGAACTGAACTTCCCCTTCTCCGGGACCTTCCAGTATCTCGCCGTCGCCATCCACCAACCGGACATCGGTGAGGATCTGCGGCTTTCCGACCGATCCGATTTTTTGGCCAGCACTCGCCCGGTCCATCAGAAATACAGTGGGCCCGGTTTCGGTCATACCCATGCCGTTGCAGATCGTCACACCCCGCTTTTGATATTCCAGCAGCAGATGCTCGGGCACCGGCGCGCCACCACAGCCAAGGGATTTTAAGCTCGAAAAGCCAGTCTTCTCAACTTTTGAAGAAAGTGAAATCGCTTGATAAATTGCCGGAACGCCAAAGAAATTCGTCACTTGATCGGCGTTGATGAGATCCAGAACCGTGTCGGCATCAAACTTGCGCAGTATGGTTGAGGTTCCACCGTTCAAGAAGATCGGCAAGGTCGGCAGGTTGATACCTGCGGTATGAAACAGCGGCAGAAAATTAATACCCTTTTCGTCTACCGAGAGCCCTGTTGCCTGCCCGTAATTGATCATGTTCGCATAGGTCATTCCAGCGGTCTGAATAACGGCTTTGGGCAGGCCGGTCGTTCCCGAAGTAAAAAGCAGATACCAGGGAGACGCAGCCTTGATTTTACCGCAGCCAATTGCAGCTGGACTGGCATCCTTCAACAAGTCATCAAAAGCGCTGCTGGCGGTTGGCGTGGCACCGATCGGGCATAGTTCAACATCCGTTGCCGCAGTGAGTTCGCTTGCTGCTCCTGCAAATTCTGAATCGCAAAAAACTATTTTCGCCTTGGACGCTGCCAACACCGGCAAAAGCTCTTGCACCGGCTGACGCCAGTTGAGAGGAACCAGCAGAATTCCCGTTTTCTGAGCCGCGAACAGCAGTACAAAAAAGTCGGGATGATTGAGGCAAAGAACCGCGACGCGGTCACCTTTTTCAAGTCCCCGGTCCAGCAGAAAGTTGCCAAGACGGCTGGCACGATTGTTGATTTCGCAGAATGTGAAACTGCGTGCAGTTTCATGATCCACAAACGCAACGGCATCGGGCGTCAGCTCTGCCCGTTTGGCAGCCATATCCGTTAAAAACTCCATGTGTTCTCCCAACACCTGGTGTTCAAGTTCATCAAACGTGCCTCAGGCACGCTTACCAGTGAATGTTCTCATGCCCTCAAGCGTCTCAGGGCGGGCGACCAGCTCCAAGAACCGAGCCTTTTCCTGTTCCAATCGGGACCGGGCCTGTGCACGGCGCGTCTTGTCCCAGACGCTTTGCCGAGTTGCCCTGTGCGTCTGCGAAGATCCCCGACCGAGTTCTGTCACCCAGCTATCAATTTGCTTTTCCAGTTCCAACCGGGGGCATGTGCATGTGGCGAGGCCCAAGTTTCGCGCATCAGCAGAATGGATGCGGGAATTCAGATACTGGATCTCCAGCGCCTTGGACGTGCCAATGCGTTCAGGCAGTAGCGCCGTCCAACCGCCATCCGGTGCAAATCCAACTTCACTGTAGAAAGGTTGAACAAAAGCATCGTCAGCCATGGCAACAAGATCGGCGGCAAGCATCAAACCCGTCGCGCCACCGGTCACAGGACCATTTACGGCTACGATCACGGGTGCAGGAAAGGCGAGCATCTCCAAAATAGCCTCGTGCAGACCGCCTACAAGGTCATCTGAGTACCGAATCAATTCATCGTGTGATTCAGCAAAATCAAGAAATCCTTCAATATCACCTCCGGTTGAAAAACTTTTCCCCCGGCCGCACAACACAAGCGCGTTCGGCTCAACATCTGCCGCAGCGTCAATTGAACTGCGCAATTCCGAAATCAGGTCTGGTACCAGAGCATTGTGACGGTGCGGACGATTGAGCCACAACCAAAGAGCTCCATTTCTGGTTTCGGTCTCAACCAGCCTCATGTTCAGCCCCTCACGGTTTTATGCCGTTGGCGATGAGGTCATAGGCGGTAGCCACCAGATCGGGGATCGGTTTTTCGGTATTGAACACCACCAATTGCTCACCAAGCGCACGGGCAATGCCCATTAGTGCCCAGGCCCGGGTTTCAGCATCCCCTGCAGAAATCTGCCCAGCCGCTTCAGCAGCAGAAAGACCGGCCCGGTAGCCGTCTTCAAAAGCAGTATAGTATTCGCGATAAGCTTCCGGGTCGACAAAAAGCGCTTCTTGAACAATGCGATAGAGATCTGGATGCGCTCGCACAAATTCAAGAAACGCGCTCAGACCAGCCTTCTCAGCTTCCAGCCGGTTCTGAATATTCTGCGTCGCATCAGCAATTGTGTGGCGGACAAGACGCCCCATTTCCAGCACCAATTCGGAAAAAACCTCCTCCTTGGTTTTGAAATAGATATAGAAAGTTCCCTGTGCGACACCGGCCTCGCTTGTGATATGACCAATGGAGGCTTCGTTATATCCTTTTGCGCCAATCACCCGCTCGGCGGCGGAGAGAATCGCTTTGCGCGTGGCTTCTCCGCGAGCGGTTTTGGGTTGATTGCCCGGCACCTTTTGCGGCGCTTCTGCTTGTCCGGCCGTTCTCATCGCGTTAGGCTCCTCCTGAAATTCATGAAACATGAATCAGTATTCATGTTTATTTCTGAAAGGCAAGTCCCTTCTTCAAACCCTACAATTTATTGTTGTTTAATGCCGCATTGGTGCACATGTCGCATCGGTTTCGGACTAATATCCGGTTGTGATGAGGGCTATGGCGTTTAGACGCATGGTGTGCAATTGACCTTGATCAAGGCACAGAGTTTGATAATGCAGTTTTGAATAGCTCAAGGTTACCTGCTAGGTTGAGATCTGAAGTCAGGGTCTCAGATTGCTGAACGCCGCAAGGATGCGTAACTGAGCGGCACACGAGAGAGAGGCGCTGGAAGTATGTCCGGCGAGAATAGGGCCAGCATCATGGACGTGAATGCGTATCTGGAAGAACGCCTGAGCAAACTTCATGACAATGGTAATTACCGTGTCTTTGCTGATCTTGAGCGTATGGCTGGAGATTTCCCACGCGCCAAACGCTACCGGGAAGATGGCACTGTTCAGGACGTGACTGTCTGGTGCTCCAACGATTATCTCGGCATGGGCCAGCACGACAAGGTCGTCGGCGCGATGAAGGACGTAATCGCCAAATGCGGCGCTGGCGCCGGTGGCACGCGCAACATCTCCGGAACCAACCATTACCATGTCCTCCTTGAACAGGAACTGGCTGATCTGCATGCCAAGGAAGCAGCCCTGATTTTCACGTCGGGCTATGTTTCCAACTGGGCGGCTCTTGGCACACTTGCCTCGCAAGTCCCTGGCATGATCGTCTATTCGGATGGATTGAACCACGCATCCATGATCGAAGGCATTCGCCATTCCCGCTGCGAGAAACGCATCTTCAAGCACAATGACGTTGCCGACCTGGAACGCCTGATGGCTGCGGACGACCCGGACGCACCAAAACTGGTCGCGTTTGAAAGCGTCTACTCCATGGATGGCGATGTCGCCCCGATCAAGGAACTCTGTGACGTTGCCGACAAATACGGCGCGATGACCTATCTCGACGAAGTGCACGCCGTTGGCATGTATGGCCCACGCGGTGGCGGTGTTGCCGAACGTGAAGGCCTGATGGATCGGCTGACAATCATCGAAGGGACACTCGGCAAAGCCTTTGGTGTCATGGGCGGCTACATCACCGGCTCAAAAACAGTTATCGACTTCATTCGCTCCTTTGCCTCCGGCTTCATCTTCACAACGGCCCTGCCACCGGCATTGGCAGCAGGTGCCGCGGCTTCAATCCGTCATCTCAAGGACAGCCCGTTTGAGCGCAAGGCGCACAAGGAGCGTGTCGCACAGGTCCGCGCAGCACTCGACAAGCGCGGCATCCCGCACATGGACAATCCGAGCCACATCGTTCCGGTGATGGTGGGTGATGCCAAGAAGTGTAAATGGATTTCCGACATTCTGCTCGACACCTATGGCGTCTACGTGCAGCCGATCAACTACCCGACTGTTCCCGTCGGCACTGAGCGCCTGCGTTTCACGCCCACGCCGCTGCATACACCTGAGGACATTGAACACCTGGTCGACTCGATCAATGATCTCTGGTCACAATGCGCCCTGGCACGGGCTGTGGCGTAATCCAAAAAATTCGGCTTTTCTTCAAACCCGCTCTCTTCATGAGGGCGGGTTTTTTGATGCCTTTTTCTCTTACCTGCTGTCCAAAGGCAAAAACTCGCACCACCAAATATTGAAACTGGTCTTTTCCCTTTTTCTCCCCCTGCCCTAGCTTCATCAGAGTAGCTGCGTTTGTGGAGTGATACAGTATGCAAAAGCTCAGACTAATCACGACAACCTTCCTTCTCTTGCTCTCTTTTCCATCTTTCTCTGAAGAACTCGACCTCGAACTGGTGCTCCTGGCGGACGCCACCGGCTCGATTGACGATGCTGAAATCCGCTTTCAGCGTGCCGGTTATGCCGAAGCGATCACGGATGCGTCAGTGCTGAACGCCATTGAAAGCAACATCTACGGCAAGATCGCAGTCACCTATGTCGAATGGGGAGATCTGCTCTCGCAAGACGTTGTCGTCGACTGGACGGTGATCAGCGGCAAGGCTTCTGCGCATAGTTTTGCCGACAGCCTGATGGAAGCTCCGCGGCGCGCCTATGGCCGAAATGCCATCGGTGCTGCGTTGTTGAAAGGCAAGGATCTGATCGACAACAATGACATTCAGGGCCTTCGCCGCGTAATCGATCTGTCTGCCGACAGTGCCAATAATTGGAACGGCCCGACAATCAGCGAGGCCAGACAAAAGGTGGTTTCGGCAGGCATCGTCATCAACGGCCTCGCGGTACTGTGTCGGCATTGTTCAGGCCGTCCCGTAACCTACGATCTGGAAGAAAGGTTTTACACCGACATCATTGGAGGACCAGCAGCCTTCGTCGTTACTGCAGATAGTCCGCAGACATTTGCCGATGCCGTCAGAAAGAAGCTGATCCTAGAGATTGCAAGCAGACCGGAAGACGCAAATCGGATTGTGCAACAGATGGCCCATATCGATTGATACCAGTAGTGCAACCAAACTGGGCAAACATCAAATGCGAGAAGTCCCAAATTCGCCAGTCGGGTCTTCACATTGGCCACACAGCACTGTCATCTGCTTATGATTTGAAATAGCGGCACTGGCCTGTCCATATGTTGTTGTGAACTTTGGGGGAGAGAACGTTTATGGCCACTGGTCTATTGATGCTGGCAATGTTCACGGTCTGCTACACGCTGCTGGCGAAGAAACTCTCCAATGGCATTTTGACAGCTCCCATCCTTTTCATCGGCTTCGGTGTCCTGATGGCTCAGAGCGGGATGTTTCCACTCACGGAAGCCGAGCATCTCCTGCACATCGTTGCAGAACTCGCCTTGATCATTCTCCTGTTCCTGGACGCTGCCCAGATTAATCTTCAGGCCATGCGCAAGCGTCACCAATGGCCGTTGCGCATGTTGGTGATCGGCTTGCCGCTTGCCATCGCTGTGGGGACACTCGCAGCAGCGCCGTTTCTTTCTGCCTATCCTTTGATTGTCGCAGCACTCGCTGCGGCGCTGCTTGCGCCAACCGATGCAGCACTCGGGCAAGCAGTCGTGACCAATGAAGCCGTTCCGGAGCGGGTTCGCCGCGCCTTGACGCTGGAGAGTGGATTGAATGATGGAATGGCCCTACCCATCATTCTTCTGTTCGCCAGCCTGACTGCCGAAATGATGGAACCCGACACCACGAACTGGCTGCTCTTCGGAGCCAAGCAACTTGTCCTCGGACCGCTGGTCGGTGGCATAACCGGTGCTGTTGGCGGCATTCTGTTTCTGGCTGCGAAGCGTCGCAAGATGACCACAGCGACGATAGAAGGGATCGGCGCGATCGCCATGGCAGGTGGTGCTTATCTCGCAGCTGGTCTTGTGGATGGCAACGGGTTCATCTCTGCCTTCGTAGCAGGACTCTTTTTCGGCAATGTCATCAAGGGACAATGCGCATTCATCTACGAATTTACCGAGAGCGAAGGACAGATGCTCTCCTGGGGTGCGTTCTTCCTGATCGGTCTTGCTCTGGTGCCAAACGCCATTGCTCATCTTGATATTGAGAGCCTTGCCATCATTCTGATCAGCTTGTTTGTTGTACGCCCGCTGGCCGTCTGGCTCTCACTGACAGGAACCGACGCTGCCCCGCTCACCAAACTTTTTTTCGGTTGGTTCGGGCCACGTGGCCTGGCAACTGCCTTGTTCGCGCTTCTTGTTGTCGACCAGATCGACCACGAAATCGGCGAACATCTTCTGAACCTCGCCGTCAACGCGGTCTGGATCAGCGCAATTCTACATGGTGCTACCGCGGTGCCTTTGGCCAAATGGTACGGCGCGCGCATGTCCAATAATGAAGGCGCAGCCGAAATGATGCCAATGCCACCATTGCGGTCGGAGACCGGACCAGACTAGTTTTTAAGAACAATCAGCCAAAGCCGCGAAACAACTATTCGGGGCAATTAGCCGGGGGACCATATGAACAAGCAAGTTGTTGCAAAGTTGAGCGAACTACCCGACCGAGACCCGCACTATGCGCTGGTTGCGGGCGTAGATCTGGTGGTTGTCCGTTTCGATGAGGAAGTTTCGGTATTTTATGGCCGGTGCCTACATCGCGGCGCCTTGATGTCAGACGGTTACGTCGACGGCGATAACCTGATTTGCGGGTTGCATTACTGGGACTACAGGCTCGACAGCGGCGTGTCTGAATATAACAACTCCGAAGTGCTGCCGAAGTTTCAAAGCTGGGTCGACGGCGACGACATATCGGTCGATGAAGACGAAATTGCCACCTGGGCCAAGGACAATCCACAGCCATTCAATCGCGATCAGTATCTCGGGCTATACGCGGATACCAGTCATGGCACCGAGGAAGAGCCTTACACCGGATTAATCCATCAATATGCCCGCGACGGACTTTCAAAGACAGGCCACCACGGCCGTGTCGACGCCATGGGCGTGCCCCGCACACAGCTGCCGGACTGGGATGACATTCAGATTCTTACCGCACAGCTGCAACGCTTTCCGCTTCTTGATGATGACCTAGTTGGCACGGACGTTGTGATTGGCCCCAATGCGCAAAAACCACTCAGGCTCAAGATCCCCTTGTTTGTCTCCGACATGAGCTTTGGCGCGCTTTCAGAACCGGCCAAAATCGCGCTTGCCCGCGGCGCTGAACTTGCCGGCACCGGCATCTGCTCCGGTGAAGGCGGTATGCTGCCGGAGGAACAGGAAGCCAACTCAAGATATTTCTATGAGCTCGCATCAGCACGTTTCGGCTTTGAATGGGAAAAGCTCGGCAAGGTTCAGGCCTTCCATTTCAAGGGTGGCCAGGGTGCGAAAACCGGAACCGGCGGCCATCTTCCTGGCGCCAAGGTGAAGGGCAAAATCGCCGAGGTACGCGGTTTGAAGGAAGGTGAAGACGCCATCTCACCACCCCGCTTTCCAGACTGGACGGACGGAGCACAAGTGAAGTCTTTTGCCGATGAAGTGCGTAGCCGCACTGGCGGCATCCCGATCGGCTACAAGCTTTCCGCACAGCATATCGAAAAGGACATCGATGCTGCACTGGAAATAGGCGTGGACTACATCATTCTGGATGGACGGGGCGGCGGCACAGGGGCAGCTCCCATCATCTTCCGAGATAATATTTCCGTACCAACCATTCCGGCACTCGCTCGGGCTCGCAGACATCTGGACAGTTTGGGTCGTTCGGATGTGTCACTGGTCATCACTGGTGGCCTGCGCAAGCCTGCAGACTTCGTCAAGGCTCTCGCGCTTGGCGCGGATGCAGTGGCTGTCTCCAACTCGGCCATGCAGGCAATCGGTTGTATAGCCATGCGGGCCTGTCACACCAACAATTGCCCCGTTGGCATCGCCACCCAGAAGCCAAACCTGGTGAACCGGCTGCAAATCGAGAAATCAGCACGCCAGCTCACCAATTTCTTCGAAGCGTCCGTTGAGCTGATGCAGGTGATGGCACGCGCCTGTGGCTACACGCATCTCAACCAGTTCTGCGCGGACGACCTGACCACGTGGAAACGTGAGATGGCCGACCTTTCCGGTGTCGCCTATGGCGGGGTTGCCTGACCGGGTCAGAAATTTTGAGGAGGGAAGAAATGGACGCCCAAACGCTTGATTGGATCAAGGTCGGACACATTGACGACCTTCCGGAAGGCCGAGTCAAAACCGTGACGGCCCGCACAACATCGATCTGCCTGTCACATTTTGACGGGCAATGGGCTGCGATGGACAACCACTGCCCGCACCAGCGCGGACCTCTGGGGGAAGGCTCCATCGAGGAAGGGTCCGACGGCAAATGCTGGATCCGCTGTCCGTGGCACGGGTGGGATTTTGATCCATTGACAGGCGCGCCTCCTGGCGGACACGAAGACAGCGGCCAGAAGCTGTTCCCGCTCAAGATTGAAGACGGTGAAATACTGGTTGGCATCGAACCGGAACCGGAGCACGAGCGCACCGTGACGGATGTGATGGCCGAGACAATGGTCAACTGGGGTGTCAAACGCGTCTTTGGCATGGTTGGTCACTCAAACCTGGGCCTGGCGGACGCCATTCGCCTTCAGGTAAACAAGGGTAATCTTGGTTTTGTCGGTATCCGGCATGAAGGCGCTGCGGCCTTTGCAGCCTCCGCTTATGGCAAACTGACCGGCAAGCCCGCAGGTTGCTTGACGATTGCAGGCCCAGGCGCAACCAACCTTCTGACCGGCCTTTGGGATGCCAAGGTCGACCGCGCGCCTGTCTTGGCGCTTACCGGCCAGGTTCAGACCCAGGTGTTCGGACCGGGCGCTTTTCAGGACATTGATCTGAAATCGGCTTTTGAAGCCGTATCGAAGTTCTCTCAACCGGTTCTGAACACGTCCAACCATGCCGAATTGATGTCCTTGGCGCTGAAGACAGCGCTGGTCGAGCGGGATGTTTCCAATCTGATATTTCCCGATGACGTTCAAACCCTCCCGAGCGACAAGGACGCAGGACATCCCGAAGGACGATTGAGTGGTGCTGAAATTTCGCCTTCGTCAAACGACGTCGCCAAGGCGATCGAATTGATCAATGGTGCAAAACGTCCAGCAATTGTTTTGGGGTATGGTGCCAAGGACGTACGGGAGAAAGTCATTGCGCTTGCCGAGAAGATTGGCGCGCCAGTCCTGACAACGTTCAAGGGCAAAGGCCTCATACCGGACACCCATCCCCTCGCTGCAGGTGTTCTCGGCAGGTCGGGCACACCGATGGCCAGCTGGTTCATGAACGAGGCGGACCTGATCATTTCGCTTGGGTCATCTTTTGCGAACCACACCGGAATTGCACCCTACAAGCAGATCATTCAGGTGGATTTCGAGCGCATGCAGCTCGGGAAATTCCATCCTGTCACACTACCCATCTGGGGGGAGATTGGATCCTTCTGCGGGCTAGTTCAGGATCAGGTTGTCAAACCCGATGACGCACCGGACCAGATCACGGAGCTTGCCGAAAGATGGGCGATCTGGCGGGCGGAAAAGGAAAGACGGCTTGGCGACGATCATGGAAATGGCATTCACTCGGCTGCCGTCTTCAAAGTCTTGAGCGAGCTCTGCCCGAAAGACGCAATCATTCCGGTGGATGTTGGCAACAACACGTATTCCTTCGGCCGTTATTTCGAACCGTGCGGGCAGCGCATTTTGATGTCAGGATATCTCGGCTCCATTGGCTTCAGTCTTCCGGCCGCTCTTGGCGCCTGGTGCGCCACGCAGGACTTTGATGAATTCAAGGGCCGCAAGATAATCTCTATTTCAGGAGATGGAGGTTTCGGTCAATATGCGATGGAGTTCACCACCGCCGTCAAATACGGCATGAACATCACCCATATTCTGTTGAATAACAGCCAGCTTGGGAAGATCTCCAAGGAACAGAAGTCCGGTGAATGGCCCGTCTGGGAAACGAACCTGACCAACCCGTCCTTTGCCGCCTTCGCAAGGCTTTGCGGCGGCCACGGCCACCGCGTGACCGATGTCTCAGAGCTCAGGGATGCAATCGGTGCCGCAATAGCCCATGATGGGCCGTCTCTGGTGGAAATCATCACGGATGCGGATCTGGTTTGATATTGAATGAATGTGATTTGCCATCCCGGCCTTCCACTTCGCGTCGGCCGGGATGGCAATGTATTAGAGACTTTCCTTGGTTTTGGGGGAACCAACTTGCAGACAGCAGAATTTCTGATTGAAATTGGCAGATTTTACCTGATGGCCGGTGGCGTAGTCGCAGCCCTTTTCCTGATCATAGGTGTTGAACGGGTGGAGCCCTCCGCGCGAGGTTCCTACGCGTTCCGGCCTCTGCTCATTCCTGGCATTTGCCTGATCTGGCCACTGGTGATTTACCGATGGGTCGTCCTTGAAAAACACGGGGAGGACGTCCGGTGAAACGTGCTCACAGAACCGCGCATGCGCGTATCTGGACTGTTCTCGGCATCGCTCTGCCGCTTGCCTTTTTCACAATCCTTGCCCTGCGCCAATCACCACCTGCGGACCGGCCCGCTGTGCTGATCGAAGCTCCGGCGAGTGAAACAGGATCCGGGGAGAATTCTCAATGAGCGTTCAGTACACCCCGGTTATCTGGAACAGAAACAAGATGTTCTATGACGCGGTCCTGCTGATCGCCATAGCGCTTTATCTATATGTCTTCATTCGTGTTGCACCAGGTTTTGAAGATGTCACCAAGCCGATTGATGGTGCCATTTTGAGGATGCGCGCCTTTGGCAGCTGCGCCTTCCTGATGTTGACGATAATCCTTTGCATTGGCCCGCTTGCGCGGCTCGACCGGCGTTTCCTGCCACTGCTCTATAACCGCCGCCACTTCGGTGTCATGACAGCAGGCATCGCAGCAGTACATGCCAACTATGTGCTTGGCTGGTATTTCAGCTTTTCTCCGACCGACAAGTATGTTGCGCTGCTGTCGTCCAACACCAGTTACGGTCAGCTCCTCGGGTTTCCTTTTGAAAGTTTCGGGATTGCCGCCCTGCTCATCCTCTTCGTTCTGGCCGCAACCAGCCATGATTTCTGGCTGAGTTTCCTGGGGGCACCGATCTGGAAAGCGCTGCATATGTTTATCTATGCAGCCTACGCATTTGTCGTGTTGCATGTGGCCCTCGGCGCACTGCAAGGTCCCGCCGATCCAATCTTCACAAGTGTTGTTGCGGCAAGCGTCATTCTGGTCAGCGGTCTGCATTTCGCAACCGGCCGGATGGAAGCCCGGCGGGAACGCGGTAATGAAACAGCCAAGGCATCACTTCAACAAGAAGGCTGGCTTGTTGCCGGAGAAGTTGACGACATCGATGATGATTGCGCCAAAGTCGTAACGCTGTCAGATGATGAACGTGTTGCGATCTTCAAATATGAGGGCAAACTGTCCGCCATCACAAACGCCTGCGCCCACCAGAACGGCCCCCTCGGTGAAGGCAAGGTTCTTTGGGGTTGCATCACCTGCCCCTGGCATGGCTACCAGTACAATCTGGCTGATGGCCGGGCTCCCGAACCCTTTACCGAGAAAATATCCACTTATCGGCTGAAGCTGATTGGGTCGACCATCTTGCTCGATCCAAATGCCCTGCCTCCGGGCACACATGTGGAACCGGTTGAAATTGGAGCAGCGGCATGAGCTGGAAACAAACCAAGGACGCGCCGTTCTTCGTCGGCTATCTGAATGCCGTTCCGAAACCGCTGGTTACATTTGTCGGCGTTTTTGCCCTGTGTTTTGTCGCCGGACTTGGTCTGGCGGCACTCGCTCTGTCGTCAACCCAGAACGACCCTGGAAATGGCAGTTATCAATGGGGCAACAGGTATGAAAACGTCGGCATTCTGGAGCTCCGCCCCTACCCGGTTCTGCGGGTGCCTTCAGACAGTGAAACACCTGCACGCACCTACATGCTTACCGGTAACGGCAAACGCGGAGCGTTCGACCAGGCTGAAACCAACCAGGACACTTCGGTGACCCTGCGCGGTGTACCTGTCAAACGCGGCGACCTCACCATGATCCAGGTTGGCAGGGTTGAGCCTGTCGAGGGAGAGGTTTCAGGTTTCACACCTGCAGAACCCGTTTCACTCGGACGCTGGAAGTTGGCTGGCGAAATCTGCGATGGGAAATGCTACGCAGGAGCCATGCGCCCAGGACGCGGGTTGGCGCACAAAGCCTGCGCCGACCTGTGCCTGACCGGCGGCATACCGCCTGTTTTTGTCTCCGCCGGCCCAGTTGAAAACCGGAACTTCTTCCTGATGGCAGACAAGGATGGAAATCTTCTGGGTGATGAAATCAAACCATTGCTCGCCCTCTTCATCGAGGTAGAAGGAGAGGTTGAGCAACTGGATGATCTGATGGTTTTCAAAGTGGATCTTGCAACGGCGAGGATCTTGAAATGAGTGAACCAACCGGAAAACCAGCCTGGCAGACCATTCTTGTTTCGCTGGTCGTGACAGCAGCCCTTGTTGCCATTTCCTATTACACCTGGAAGTACGCCAATATTGGCGCACGCGAGTTTGCGCGCGGCACCCTGCTGACGGACCTCCGCTTCTTCGTGGGTCTCCTGGCGGTGTTTCTGGTACTGACCTTCAGCGACCGGATCATCGGTTTCGTCATGTCGAAATTCTCCGACAAACATTAAACGCCGAGCATCACGGCAATTACCGCTGCAAAACGTCCAGAAGCAGTCGGTTGAACAGCTCGGGTTCTTCCAGGTGAGGTGCATGGCCAGACTTGGCAAATTCATGCAACTGGAACTCCGGCACATTTTCCTGGTGCCAGCGATGGACGCCGGGACCATAAAGCTGGCTCTTGAGGCCCGCAGCCAGATGCAAGGGTACTGGAAATTCGCTCAACAAAGGCCGGAAGTCCTGCTTTGTGAGCGAAGACCACATTGGTTTCAGCAGGGCAGGATCTGCCTTCGCAATTTCTTGCTGGGCAAAATCCAGCAAACTGGATTCTGGCGAATGGCCGTCGGCGTAAAGTCGATTTGCGATCCGATTGGGCAACTTCGGCCAGCTGGCAATCATGCTCGCCAGAAACTGACAATTCAGCTCAGCATTCAAGCCATTGAGTGTCCCATTGGCCCAGTCAGCCGTGTTCAAGACTTTTGGCGACATGTCTATTGCGATCATGGAGGCAACTCGGTCCGCACCATGACGTTCAATCAAGGCATAGGCCACCAGAGCGCCCATCGACCAGCCGCAAAGAATGACATCGCTCAGGTTCTGTTGTTCAAGAAACGCGTGAAGTTCGTCGGCGGACGCTTCAATACTGAGAGGAAGCGCCGCACCAGTTTTACCGTGTCCGGGAAGATCGGGAACAATACAGCGCGCATGCGCTTTTAGGCTTTCGACCTGTGTCTGAAAGAACTGCCCCGGGCATGACCAGCCGTGGATCAACACCAGCGGCCTGCCAGTTCCCTCATCCCGAATATGAAGCAAGTTTTTGCTCACGCCCGTCCTGCCCGAAGTCTTCCGACGATTCCAGTTGGGAAGAAATAGACCGACAAGATGAAGAGTACGCCCAGCCAGAGCAGCCAGCGTTCCGGCGCAATGAGCGTTGATACAAGAGGTACCGCGCTGGTAGCATCCGCCGCCACGCCCATCAGGTTGTGCAAATACGTCTGTGCCAGAATGAAAATGGTCGCTCCGAGAACCGCTCCATAGAGGGTTCCCATGCCTCCTATGACAACCATCAAAAGAATGTCGATCATGATTTCCATCGAAAGCGTGGTCGCAGGCCCGGTGTAGCGAAGCCAGATAGCCAGCAGTGATCCTGCGAGTGCAGCCATGACAGCGGAGAGAACCGTTGCAGTCGTCCGGTACCACACCACACGATAGCCAATGGCTTCGGCGCGGAAAGCGTTGTCACGAACTGCTTTCAATGTTCGCCCGAAGGGAGAATTGACGATCCGGAGCATCATGAGAAACAGGATCGCGGAAGCAAAGAACACCAAATAGTAGGCAAGCAGTTTGCCGTTGATCCTGACACCGAGGACCTTCTCCTTGACCAGCTTGAAGGCAGGTGTCAATTCGCGGGGTATCTTGTAGTTGAGCCCGTCTTCACCGCCGGTAAGCCAGGACATTTGCGAGACCAGAACCGCAAAGGCACTCGCGACTGCAAGCGTGACCATGGCGAAAAAGATGGCTTTCACGCGCAGTGAAAACAGGCCGATGGCAAGCGCAAATGCAGCGGCTAAAACCGCCCCCGCAGCAGTGCCCCAAATCATGGACCAATAGCTTGGCCCCGTTGAGGACAGCGCAAGCGCGGTTCCGTAAGCACCTATGCCGAAAAACATCGTGTGCGCAAAAGAAACGATGCCGGAATAACCCAGCAACAAGTCATAACTTGCTACCAGAACAATGAAGATGCAGATCCGCGCAGCAGTTTCCAGCGACTTGGTGCCTGGAAACAGGAACGGTGCAAAGGCGAGTGAAACAAGCACGATCAACAAGAGAACGGTCAGAAGACCACTGCGCGGCGTATCGCCGGAAAAAAGCTTGGTCAGCATTATCAGATCCTGTTTCTCACTTCGCCTTGACGACCGGGTAGAGCCCTTGTGGACGCCACATCAGGATCGCGACCATCAACGCGATCGTTGATATCAGCGCGACTTTCGGGGCGAGAAATGCCGTGTAGTTGGCCAGCAGGCCAACCAGCAAAGCGCCAATAAAACAGCCTTCAACCGACCCAAGCCCGCCAATGATCACAACAATGAACACCAGCACCATGATCTCCGAACCCATGTGTGCCGTGATCGTTTCCTGATAGAGCCCCCACATCACGCCGCCCAGGCCGGCAAGGGCAGATCCGGTCATGAAAACAATCAGGAAAAGCCGCCTGATCCTGTAGCCAAGCGCCTCGACCATTTCTCCATTTTCAACGCCCGCCCGCACCAGCAGGCCAACCTTGGTCGATTTGAGGATGTGCCGCATGGCAAGAAACAGAGCGAGCCCTATTCCGACGGCCACCAGACGATATTTTTCAATCGCGGCCTCGCCAATCACAAACGAACCCTTGAGCGCTTCCGGCCGGGAAAGGTGCAGTTCATCCGGTCCCCAGACCACGTAGATCATTTGCTGGGCAACGATCAACCCACCCATTGTCACAAGTATCTGTTTCAGGTGTTCGCCATAAACAGGCATGACGATCACCCGCTCAAAGGCATATCCCAGCAAGCCGGTAACCAGCATGGCTGCCAGGATTGCGATCAGCACCGCGAAAAGGTTCAACATGACACTCGGCGATGTTGTCCAACCAGCGAGCCATGCCAACACAGTAAAGCCGACGAAGGCGCCCACGGCGACAAATGCGCCGTGTCCGAAATTAATGACATCCATCAGGCCGAACACCACTGTCAGGCCCGACGCCATGATGAAAATCATCATCCCCATTGCCAATCCGGCAACCGTCAGGGTCAACCAGCTGTCGGGACTGCCGATTGCGACGAGACCGCCGAGAGCCAGCATGGGAACCAGCAGTACCGGCAGCTTTTGAAAGAACTGTTCGCTCAACGGAACCTTCTCGATCCGTGGCTTGATCGATGTGTCGCTCATTGATGCGCCTCCAGGCTCAGTCCCATCAGTTGTTCCTGCAAGTCAGCATCTTCAGCCAGTTCCTTCATGGATCCGGCATGAATTATTCGTCCATCGTCCATCACGGCCACGGTGTCGCCAACGCTTGATGCCATGGTGAAATTCTGTTCCACCAGCAAGATTGTGGTGTCGGTATTCTTCAGTTCGCGAAGCGCGTCCGTCATGGAATTGATGATCGCGGGGGCAAGACCCTTGGTTGGTTCATCAATCAGGATCAGACGACGCGGCTCAATGATCGCGCGGGCAACAGCAAGCATCTGTTTCTGACCACCTGACAAGGTTCCGGCGGACGAATTCCAGAATGTTCCGATAGGTGGGAACAGGTCCTTGATCCAGGCAAGTCGCTTTTGATCCATCGGACCGTTTGCGGCTGCAAGCAACATGTTCTCTGCAACAGTGAGGTCTGTGAAGATGCCCATGTCCTCAGGCACAAAAGCGATGCCGCGCCGCGAGATCTCCGGCGTATCAAGCCTGGAAATGACATGATCGCCGAACCGCACATCGCCTTGACTGGCCTTCCAAAGCCCCATGATGGTTCGCAGCGTCGTAGTCTTGCCTGCTCCATTCCTGCCAAGAAGCACAGTCACCCCGCCCTTTGGAACGTCGAGGTCGACACCCTGAAGGATGTGATACGGGCCGATATGCGTGTGAACACCGCTGAGCGAAAGAAGCGTATCTGTCATCATGCAGCCTCCGGTGCCTTGCCGAGGTAGGCTTCCTGGACAACAGGCAGCGCGATCACTTCGGCTGGTTCACCATCGGCAACGAGTGCGCCATTGTGCAAAACGATGATCCGGTCTGCGAGGCTGCGGATCACATCCATCTTGTGTTCAACCAGAAGGATCGTGCGGTCCATGTCGGCTTTGAGTTTCTGGATCAGCTCAAGAATAATCGGCACTTCGTCAACGCTCATGCCAGCTGTCGGCTCGTCGAACATGAGAACCTGCGGGCCAAGGGCTATCAGCATCGCGACTTCCAGTTTCCTTTGATCCCCATGGGGAAGCGCGGAAACGATCTGATCAGCCTGATCAATCAATCGAACCTCTGCCAGAACATGGTCGGCGCGCTCCAGCAGCTCAACGTGGCTTTCGGCGATGGAGAACAGGTCAAACCCCTTGCGGGCCTTCGCCTGAACCACAAGGCGGACATTTTCGCGAACGCTCAAGGTCGGGAACAGATTGGTCAGCTGAAACGCCCGCCCGATCCCCCGATCCGTGCGCTCCGGCACGGACATTTTCGTTATCACCTCACCGTTCAGCAGGACGGTTCCGCTGGAGGCGGCAAGCTGACCGGAGATCAGATTGAAATAGGTCGTTTTGCCGGCCCCGTTGGGTCCGACGATCGCAGTCAAGGTGCCACGATCAAACGCGCAGGAAACATGATCAACCGCCACATGTCCGCCGAAGCGGATGGCCAGGTCTCTGGTTTCCAGTATGGAATGTTCTTTGGCCACGGCAGAAATTCCTGTGACTGAGAAAATTGTCGCGGATGGCTGCCCGGCCAGACAATGATCAAGCCAGCCGGGCAATATTGGCGCGCTCTGGGGCCACGCACGCGGCTCGAATGGAGCCGCGACGCATTCAGGTGGAGTTATTTGTTGCGAACCGGGATCTTCATGTCCTCTATTTTCAATTCACGAACCAATTCAGGGATGCCCCATTCAACATCCGGGTCGACCTTGATCTTGAAGTGGTACATCGGTTGCAGTGCCTGATGATCTTCTGCACGGAATATCATCTTGCCCTTCGGCGTTTCAAACTCCATGCCTTCCATCGCCGTGATCAGTTCTTCCGTATCGGAGGAACCAGCCTTGCGGATCGCTTCCACGATCGCCAAACCTGCAGTCATGCCGCCAGCGGTGAAAAAGTCCGGCGGCGCATCGAAACGCTTCTGGTGTTCGGCGACGAGCCAGTCATTCACGGGGTTCTTCGGAATGTCGTAGTAATAATAGGTGGCGCCTTCCATGCCAGGAAGTTCCTTGTACGCTTTCATGGCTGCAAGGATGTTGCCACCGGTCGCGATCTCGACACCAAACCGCTCGGGCTCCATTGCCTGGATCTTGCTGATCGGATTGCCACCGCCGGCCCAGATCACGAACAGGAATTTCCGACCCGGCTCGTCCTTGAGCGCATCAAAAACTCGCTGCGCGTTGGCGGTAAAGTCCTTGGTATCTGTCGGTGCGTATTCTTCAAATACGAGATTGGCACCGGTTCCTTCCAGCGCTTCCTTGAAGGCTGCAACACCATCACGTCCAAATGCATAGTCCTGGGCGAGCGTGGCGATGGAAACGCCTTCCTGTCCAAGCGCAACTGCGTTGGAAATCGCATCCTGAGAGGAATTTCTGGACGTGCGGAAGACATAACGATTCCAGCTTGAACCGGTGATCGAATCTGCCACGGCAGGCTCCACGATCAGGAGCTTCTCATATTCCTCAGCAACTGGAAGCATGGCCAGTGCGACACCCGAGGAGACTGGGCCGACAGCGATATCAACCTCGTCGTCCCCATAGGCTTCCGCGAGGGCCGCCTTGCCGATGTCCGGCTTCAACTGCGTGTCTTTTTCAATGACCACGATCTTGCGGCCGTCGATTTCCATCGTGCCGTCAGTTGCATATTCCAGACCCATCATCAGGCCGGTATGCGACTGCTTGGCATAGGCCTCATAAGGGCCGGTTTTGCCATAGACATGTGCAATCTTGATATCTTCGGCCTGCGCGTCAACTGAGCCTGCCGCAGCCATACCTAGGCTTGCAGCGAGCGGCAATGCCAGGCGAAAAACGCTTTTCATCATCAAAATCTCCTCCCAAAGCACGCGAGCCCCAAGGTAATTCAAGCCACTCCCGCAACTTGCAATTCCTCAGCCATTCGACCTGCGTTGATGTATATATGAAACCTGAATCAGTATTCATGTCAAGGGAAGATTCTCAGGTTTTCTTACGAAACCGATGGCTGGCCTTGAATTACCAACTCAAAAATTTAGTGGTTCGTGAGCGAGTAAATTTCAACTGCACCAAGGATTCTGTTTACTGAGATGTAATCGTTCACGATTTGGAAAATCAAATCGTGTGGCGTTTTACAGACCGAAAAACGTTTGCAACTTTCAACACTCAAGCTTTGAAGGTTTCCGATAGACCACTCATTCTTTCCAGCCTTTTACAACGGGCTCATCGATGGATCCGCCCACCGATAGCGATCTAAAAACGAAAAATGCGTCCAGCTCAGGAACAAATACTGGCGCAAAATTTCCAAATTGAGCCCCGAGACGATGGCCTTGAAGGCTGAATGAATAGCCACCGTTTGGCGGCAAATCCTTGAAGGACCTTCCCCCGCCCAATGCGGCCCAGCGGCCCGGGTTCAAGACGTCATAATTGCAACCGAAATAGCCGGTCTGGCTGAGGTCGACATAAGCCCCCTCCGCCGTCGGAATAACCGGATGGATCTGCTCAAATGTCGCGAAACGACCAGAACGTTCGCGGGCGGTATTCGTGATCCGGTTGACCGGCATAATTGAAACATTGTTTCGCGCCCCACTCCCTGGAATGGTTTCTTGGAATTTGGCCCAAAGATCTTGGGGCATTTGGTATCCCATCAAGTCCTTTGACAATAACGCGGCCCACTCATTGAGACCTGGCACTTTGGACCATTCTGCGCGTGGAATACGCCAGGCTGCATGGCAGGTTGAACTAATGACAAAACCGTGCCCAGGACCGCCGAACCGGTCTTTGTAAAGCTGAAGGTCGTGAGCTGATTTCTGATCTCTCGGAAAGATAAACGGCGTCAGGTCCGGGCTTTCGGTTTCGGCGCGTTGTTCGGAAGCCACAAACGCCGCCTCATCGACGATCTCAGGCGGATAGGCCTTGATAAACTCGACACGGCTATTGTTTCCTGAAAGTGACCGTTCGCTGACGTAAAAGTTCATCTCGTTGAGTGTTCGATCATCATCGACCCATAGCACAGGCAGCACGGAATTCGGCGGTCGGTACTTATTCACCTCGGTAAAAGGTCTGTCCAATACCCGGCGAAGTTTTTTGGAGTTTTCTTCTCGCTCTTCTGGCGTGGCCGAAGCCCATCGGCAGGCGCCACCCGCCGGCGTATAAACCGCCTCACGGGTTCCTGGTACATAGGCACCAATTAGGCCGGGGTTCGCATATGTGCCACCGCCGGTCACTCCCGGCGCGAAGGTCGAGCCGGTCACCAAGGTTCCGGTGCACTTGATTACCCGCTCAATCCGTACCGGCTGACCATCCACCTTCACATCAACCGCGAATTGGTAATAGACCGGATAACGTGGATCATCTTCAACGCAGGCAGATAAGAGAAGCGCTGCAACGATTCCAACTAAAACACTTCGACCCAAGTTTCGCATTTTATTCCATTCAACATCCAACAATTGCAACTTAGGAGTGCCGAATTTCAAAAGTGTAAACTGAGCAGGCATTACGCAAAGATTGCCGATCAGTTCAGACAATGCCTGCTTTAGTGCCGAGTAGACCTCCCGAGAACTCAAACTCTTATACAAACCGGCACCACGCACGAAAGAAGCCACTTAGCTTGCTCCTCAGCGCTTTCAACACCCCCCAAAAGAAAAACCCCGACGAAACGCCGGGGCCACGTGCACAATGCCAGTTTTTTGTTGTTTCCCTGCTTATCGCAGGCGTTGTTCTGATTTCGCGTCGAAGAAAAGTGCTGTTTCCGGGTCAAAGTTGATCGCGACCGTTCCTTCGGAAATAGGCGCTTCTTCACCCTTGGTTTCGACAATCACGCGTTCACCAGTCGGACAGATAAGATAGGAATAGGCAACACCGCCCAACTGCTCGCAAAGGTCCACCTTTGCACCTTCATTGCTTTCAACAATGTTCAGTTTTTGCGGCCGCACACCAACCAGAACCTTTTCGCCTTTCTGGGGCAATGCAACCGACGTCGGCACGCTGAGATCACCAAAGGCGGGAACAGTGACAGCACCATCGTCGGCAATACCTTCAACAAAATTCATGCTCGGGGACCCGATGAAACCCGCGACAAACTTGTTGTCCGGGTTGGAATAGAGCTCCATCGGAGAACCCACCTGCTCGATGTTACCTCCACGCAGCACCACGATCTTGTCGGCAAGCGTCATGGCTTCAACCTGATCATGGGTCACATAGATCATCGTTGCGCCGATATCCTTGTGCAGCCTTGCGATCTCCACGCGCATGTCGACACGCAGTTCAGCGTCAAGGTTGGAAAGCGGTTCGTCAAAAAGGAAGACCTCAGGTCCGCGCACGATTGCCCGGCCAATGGCAACACGCTGCCGCTGGCCACCAGAAAGCGCCTTGGGTTTACGCTTCAGGTAAGGATCAAGCTGTAGAATACGGCTGGCTTCGGCCACTTTCTCGGCAATCTCCGCCTTGGCATGGCCGGTCATCTTGAGACCAAAGCCCATATTCTCTTCAACGCTCATATGCGGATAAAGCGCATAGGTCTGAAACACCATGGCGACACCACGCTCAGCCGGGTCCACTCTGGTCACATCGCGTCCACCGATTGCAATCTTGCCGTCAGTGGTTTCCTCAAGCCCGGCGATCATGCGCAAAAGCGTGGATTTGCCGCAGCCCGATGGGCCGACGAAAACGCAAAATTCTCCATGTTCGATCTGAAGGTCCACACCGTGGATAACCTCCAGGTCGCCATATTGCTTGACGGCTTTTGTCAGTGTGACGCCAGACATGAATTTCTATCTCCCTGGAAACTATTCAGGCGGGGAACTGCCAGGCCTCGACGGCAGCAGCAATCTTGGAAGCTGCATCAAGAAGCGCAGGACGCACCTCTTTCAGCCCTTCAAGATTATTCCGCAATGTTGATGTTGTGATGGATAGAGCCCCAATCGGTCGCCCGGTGGAGGAAAGAATTGGCGCAGCAATGCAGATGATCCCGGGCTCATGCTCTTCCCGATCAAATGCCACACCCTCTTTCCTGATGATCTCCAAGTCAGCACGAAGCGCATCCTCCGTGATCAGAGTCGCTTCGGTATACTTGTAAAAGGACTGTTTCTTGATGACCTCATCCAGCTCTGCCGGATCCTGATAAGCCATCAGTGCTTTGCCCACTCCGGTGCAGTAGCCCGGACCGATTTTTCCCGCTTGTGAATACATGTCGATCGGATCAGCAGCGTTTCGCTTGTCGACATAGAGCACTTGCCCCCCATCCAGCTGAGCAAGGTGCACGGTTTCGCCGACGACTTCGGAAAGCTCTTTGACAAACGGACGCGCAATAGGAGCGATCGAACTCTGGCTCCACGCTGCGTGAGCCAATCTGACAAGACGAATGCCAAGTGAATATGTCTGCTGGTTGTCGTCATAGGCAAGCATGCCTTGTCTCAACAGCGTTTGCAGGAATCGATAAAGCGTGGCTTTGGGGTGAGAGCTCTCGGACAGCAATTCAGAAAACCGCACGGGCTTTCCTTTCGCTGCGACTTGGTCGAGCACATCAAGGGCCTTTCCGACCGTCCCGTCACCGGTAGTCTGCTTGTTCATCCATTCCTCCCGCCAAGCGTTTCTCCTGCTCGACTATTGACAACCTAACCCGTTCGCAGCAAAGTATCAATATACAAAACTAAGTTTCACATATTGGAACCGAAAGGGAGGACACCATGCGTTCCATGCTGAAAACGTCCGCTGCGGCGTTTGCCATATTGGCAGCTTCAATGGGAGGGGCTTCTGCTGAAGGCCTGACCGGAGATTTGAAAATTTTCCTGGACACATCAAATCCGGCGCCTCGTGCGACCATGGAAGAGATGATTGCAGGGTTTCAGGCAAAAAATCCTGACCTCACCATCGAAACAACGGTGATTGACCGGGAAGCCTACAAAACCCAGATCCGTAACTTTCTGACGGCAAACGCGCCTGACGTAAACACATGGTATGCTGCGAACCGCATGCGTCCTTACGTGGAAGCTGGCCTTTTCGAAGATGTATCCGATCTGTGGGATGGTACGGATCTCGGCGAAAACCTTGCCTCCACCAAGGGTGCAATGACCATTGACGGCAAGCAGTGGGGCGTTCCCTACTCCTACTACCAGTGGGGTGTTTACTACCGTAAAGACATCTTCGACGAACTGGGATTGTCCGAGCCGACAACCTGGGAAGAAGAAAAAGCCAACTGTCAGAAAATCATCGACGCCGGCAAGAAATGCTACACCATCGGAACCAAGTTTCTTTGGACTGCTGGCGGCTGGTTCGACTATCTGAACATGCGCACGAACGGCTTCGATTTCCACATGGACCTGCTGACCGGCAATGCCAAGTGGACATCTGACGAAGCCCGCAAGACTTTCGCCAATTGGCGTGAGCTTATCGACATGGGCGCATTCATCGACAATCACCAGACCTACAGCTGGCAGGAAGCCCTGCCGTTCATGGTCAAGGGTGATGCAACAGCTTACCTGATGGGTAACTTTGCAGTCGCACCGCTACGCGATGCAGGTCTCACCGATGATCAGCTTGATTTCTACCAGTTTGTAGAAATTACCCCTGGCGTCGAAATGGCGGAAGATGCTCCAACCGACACTTTCCACATTCCGACCAATGCACAGAACAAGGAAAACGCTCGCGAATTCCTGAAGTATGTTGCATCCGCCGACGTTCAGACACTCATCAACGACGGCAAGCACCTTGGTCAGCTTCCAGTGAATGCGAAATCTTCTGTCGACAACGACAAGTTCCTGGAGCAAGGCTTTGAAATGCTGTCCACCAACTCTCCAGGTGGTGTTGCCCAGTTCTTTGACCGTGATGCTCCAGCTGAAATGGCGAAAGTCGCCATGGAAGGCCTGCAGGAATTCATGGTCAAGCCGGACAATCTGGACAAGATCCTGGACCGTTTGGACCGCGCTCAAGAGCGCATCTACAAGTAAGCTGAAGCTTGCTTTGAAACCGGACAGGGTGCCCCGGCACCCTGTCCCTGTTTCCAATCCGTTGCCGGCATACCACCAAGGTTCGCGAACATGGCCCAAGCACAAGCTGTCCAAGCACACCAGAGTTCCTGGTGGCATAAAAACCAGCAACAAATTACGCCCTGGCTGTTTCTGGCCCCGGGTATCCTGTTCTTCCTGTTTTACGTCATCTTCCCCATTTTCCAGTCCTTCAACCTCTCGCTTTACGAGTGGGACGGATTGGGCAAGGCCGAGTTTGTCGGCCTCTACAATTACGAAGAACTCTACTGGGATGACGCCTTCTATACGTCACTGAACAACAATGTCGTATGGCTTGTTCTTTATCTGGCGGCCATTCCTGCAGGCCTTTTCATCGCGCTCTTTCTCAATCAGACTGTCACCGGAATTAGACTATACAAATCCCTGTTTTTCTTTCCGTTTGTGATTTCACAAGTTGTCGTTGGCCTTGTGTTCACCTGGTTCTACGATCCAACCTTCGGCCTTTTGAATGTCGTTCTCGGCGCAGTTGGCCTTCCACCGATGAACATTCTGGGTGACGAAAACTGGGTGACCGTTGGCATTATCGTTGCGGGCCTTTGGCCACAGACCGCCTACTGCATGATCCTTTATCTCACGGGCCTCAACGCCGTTGACCCTGAGCAGATTGAAGCTGGCCGCCTTGATGGCGCCAAGGGATGGCGCATGCTCTGGTACATCATTGTCCCGCAATTGCGCCCGGCAACCTTCATTGCCTTCGTCGTGACCATCATCGGCGCACTTCGTTCGTTCGACCTGATCTCGATCATGACAAATGGCGGACCGTTCGGTACCAGCCGCGTTCTCAGCTTCTACATGTTCGAAGTTGCCTTGTCCGAATACGGATTCCGGATGGGTTACGGCGCTTCGATAGCCGTGGTTCTTTTCCTCATCATGTTGGCATTCATCGCCTACTTCCTCTGGTCAATGTACAAAGAAGAGAAGGCGCGCTGATATGTTTCCAACTCCGATTGAACGCACGTCTCGCCCCTGGCAGCTCACCTATCAGGCTCTTCTTCCGGTAGCGTTGATCTTGTGGCTTTTGCCACTCCTGGCCGTGGCAATCTTTTCGGTCAAACCTGATGCGGATTTCGCCAATGCTAACTACTGGGGATGGCCAACTTCCTTTGAAGGTTTTGCCAACTACGGACTCGTCTTCACCGGTTCTGACATGCCGCACTACCTCTTGAATTCGTTCAAGATCACAATCCCGACCGTCATCGGCGCCGTCGCGCTTTCCTGCATGACCGGATTTGCGCTTGGCGTTTACAAGTTCAAGGCCAACATCTGGATCTTCTTCATGTTCGTGGCGGGCAATTTCGTGCCATTCCAGATTCTTATGGTCCCGGTCCGCGACCTCACCTTGCAGATGGGCCTGTACAACACGATCACCGGCCTTGTGTTGTTCCACATCGCCTTCCAGACCGGTTTTTGCACGCTATTCATGCGCAACTTCATACGCGCCCTGCCCTTCGAACTGATTGAAGCGGCCAGGGTGGAAGGTATCGCCGAATGGCGGATTTTCTGGTTCGTTGTTCTACCTCTGATGAAGCCGGCCATCGCTGCGCTTTCTGTCCTGATCTTCACCTTCATCTGGAACGATTATTTCTGGGCTGTTGTTCTGACACAAGGTGTCGAAAGCCAGCCAGTCACCGCAGGCATCACGTCCTTCAATGCACAATTCCGGGCCGCCTATCACTTGATGAGTGCAGGTTCCATTGTTGCCGCGATCCCACCGGTGGCCATGTTCTTCCTGATGCAGAAGCACTTCATTGCAGGTCTGACGCTTGGGGCCGTTAAATGATCCGAACCTGGCATCTTGGTGACGCGCACCAGAGCATGGTTCTTGCCAGTTGGGCAGGCCACCTGCCCGAAGTCGTTTACTGGGGTCCGCCTCTTTACAGGCAAGACTCGTTCGAAGCCATCGCAGCGGCGTCGAAACATGATGTCACTGGCGGTATGCACGATCAAAATGCACCGCTCAGCCTTTCTCCCGAAGCGTCCCAGACGTTTCCGGGTCAAGCAGGCCTGTCGGCGCGAAAGGTAACCGGCGAAGTTTTAGCGCCAGCGTTCCGTATTGAGGACGAAGAGGTTTCCGACAATGGCTTGAAACTCGTCTATGCGGACAAGGATCTTGGCCTCACACTGGCTCTCGATATTGCTCTGACACAAGACACCTCCCTGCTCAAGCTTCAGTCCCGGTTGGAAAGCCGGGACGACATAACCGTTGAATGGCTCGCAGCGCCGGTTTTGCCTGCTGCTGCCCAGACAGATGAGATGATCGAGTTTTCGGGGCGCTGGTGTGCGGAGTTCCTGACTAGAAGAGTTCCTTTTGCACCCGGCGCGCGGGTTCGTGACAACAGAACAGGTAGAACCGACCACGCGCATTTTCCCGGACTGATCGTTTGTTCAAAGGGTACCAGCAATACAAGCGGCGAAGCTTACGCTTTCCACTATGGTTGGTCTGGTGGTCACAGGATGGTTGCCGAAGAATTGGCCGATGGTCGCAGGCAGATCCAGTTCGGCCATGCCACCGGTACAATGGCAAAGGGCCGCTCCTTCAGCACTGCGCCACTTTACGCCACCTATTCGAGCACCGGCCTCAACGGCGCGGCAGTCAAGTTTCAACACCATGTGCGCGATCAGCTGGTCGCCGAAACGAGACAGGTTCGCCCGGTCCACTACAATTGCTGGGAAGCCGTTTACTTCGATCATGATCTGGCTGAACTGAAATCCATAGCGTCTCAGGCGGCGGACCTTGGTGCTGAGCGATTTGTTCTGGACGACGGCTGGTTTGGCCGCAGGGATGACGACACCTCCTCCCTCGGTGACTGGGTCATCGATGAACGAAAATTCCCGGATGGACTGACCCCTCTCATAGAACATGTCAAATCGGTCGGGATGGAATTCGGTATCTGGTTCGAACCGGAAATGATCAACGAGAACAGCGAGCTGTTCCGCGCGCACCCGGAATGGGTTCTTGGTCCTGCCGACCAACCGCGGGGCAGACACCAGCTGGTGCTGGATCTGTCAGTCAAGGACGTCCAGAACTACCTTTACGATCATATCGCCGGAGTTTTGAAGACCAACGACATCGGCTACATCAAGTGGGACCATAACCGGATCCTGCCGGTCGCCGACGCCGCCCAGGCACAAGGCCTATACGATCTGATCGACAGGCTTCGTGCAGACTTTCCGAATGTCGAGATCGAAAGCTGCGCTTCTGGCGGTGGTCGGATTGACTTCGGCATTCTGGAGCGCACCCAGCGTGTCTGGCTGTCCGACAGCAATGATGCTCTGGAACGCCAGCGCATTCAGCATGACGCGGCTCTGTTCCTGCCGGCTTCTGTCACCGGTTCACATGTCGGTCCACGACAGTGTCATACATCTGGCCGGGTTTTCGATATCAATTTTCGAGCCTGGACGGCTGCCCAGCGTCACATGGGTTTTGAAATGGACCCACGGGAACTGACCAGCGAAGAAGCTGACACCTTGAAGAAGGTGACAAGCTGGTGGAAGTCAAATCGCACCTGGATGATGCGAGCTGATATTCTGCGGCTCGACAGCTCAGACCCGGCAGTAGTCGCAGAGGAGCAACTCGCTGAAGATGGCAGCCGGTTCGTCGTTTTTGTCGCCCAGTTGCGCACATCCGACCAGATCCTGCCGCGCCCTCTCCGCCTCACCGGACTGGACCCGGAAGCCTCTTACAGGGTATCCCTCACCAATCGAGACGAAGCGCCAAAACTTTCACGCGGCGCACCACTCCTGAAAACACAAGACCTTGAAGTCAGTGGACAATATCTGATGTCCCATGGGCTCATTTTACCTTGGCGGTTCCCGGAAACAATCTGGGTACTGGAAGGGCAAAAACTTTGAGCGACATTCCGCTCATTTGATAACGACTCGGCTTTTGCCGCAAAAACGAACAAAAGGAGCGTTCCATGTACGCGAATTATCCTGATCTCAAAGGCGCCTCGGTTTTCATCACCGGCGGGGGCTCGGGTATCGGCGCAGCCCTGACCAGTGGTTTCCTTGCCCAAGGCGCGAACGTCGCTTTCGTCCAACGCTCCGACGCCACTGAATTTTGCGATGACATGGAAAAGCAACACGGTAACCGGCCCTTGTATCTGCCGTGCGATATTACGGACATGACCGCGTTGAAAGGTGCCTTGGACAAGGCAGCAGAAGCACACGGTACCGTGACGGTGCTGGTCAATAACGCAGCAAATGACAAGCGGCATGCAACTGAATCAGTCGACGAAGAATTCTGGGACTGGTCTCAGGCGATCAATCTGAAAGCCTATTTCTTTGCCTGCCAGCATGTGATTGCCGGTATGCGCGCCGCGGGTGGCGGATCGATCGTCAATTTCACCTCCATTTCCTACATGATGGGCAATGCAGGATACGCCGCCTATACGACTGCCAATTCAGGCATCAACGGCATGACCCGCAGCCTCGCGCGTGAATTCGGACCAGACCACATCCGCGTGAACGCCATCGCACCCGGCTGGGTTCTGACGCAAAAGCAAAAAGACATGTGGGTGACCCCCGAGGCACTAGCTGCCCATATCGACCGGCAATGCCTGAAAGTGGAACTGGAGCCGACAGACATAGTCGATCCAGTGCTGTTCCTTGCCTCCAAATCAAGCAAGGCGATGACCGGTCAGTCTCTGGTTGTTGACGGCGGAGTAGTGGTGACGGGATGAGCTCGCGAGAAAAAGCGACCTGGATTGCGGCAGATTGGGGAACGACCAATCTGCGGATCTGGGCGCTTGACAGCATAGGACAAACGATAGCCCACCGCAGTTCCGACAAGGGAATGGGCGCGCTTGCAAAACAGGAATTTGAACCTGCACTCATAGACCTGACCGACGATCTGCTTACCCCGGAAGTCAAAACCCCGGTCATTGTCTGCGGCATGGCGGGATCCCGCCAGGGCTGGGCAGAAGCGCCGTATAAAACAGCGCCCTGCACGCCTCCCACGCTTACGGATGCCACACAGGTTGCTGCACAGGACCCACGGCTGACGGTCAGCATTTTGCCCGGCATCAAGCAGATTGATCCTGCGGATGTCATGCGCGGGGAAGAAACTCAAATCGCGGGATTTCTTTCCGAAAACCCCGGCTACTCGGGCACCCTCTGCCTGCCCGGTACCCATACAAAATGGGTCGCGTTGGAAAGCGGTCGTATCGAACGCTTCCGTACCTGCATGACCGGTGAGACCTTTGCCCTGTTGTCCAAACAATCCGTGTTGCGACATGGACTGAGTGCCGGTGATCTGGACGCAATAGCATTCAGAGAAGCCGTTACGACCATATTCGGCTCGCCTCAGAGACTGTCAGCGGACCTCTTTGGCATCCGGGCAGCCGGGCTCGTCGCTGGCCTGTCTCCAGAAGCGGCTCGCGGCCGCTTGTCTGGTCTGTTGATCGGTTCGGAATTGGCAGCCGTCAAAGACGAATTTGACCTTTCACATGTGGCGCTTCTTGGAAGTGATGCAATCGCAAAAGCCTATCAATCGGCGCTTGATTGCCTCGGATATTCAGCAACCCTCCTCAATGCTGAAACCATCACCTTGTGTGGCCTGAAACTCGCTTATTCTTCCTATTCAAAGGTACACTCATGAGCCGGAACCTGATTGCCATTTTACGCGGTCTCACCCCAGCAGAAGCTTTGCCCGTTACCGAGTGCCTTATCGCTGCCGGCATCACACGCATCGAAGTCCCGCTCAATTCTCCCGAGCCCTTCAAAAGCATCGAAGCGATGGTCTCGTCCTTTTCCGATCAGGCCGAAATCGGAGCCGGAACCGTTCTGGAACCGCAGCAAGTCCGCGACCTCAAGGCGGCTGGCGGCACCCTGGTTGTCTCTCCAGATTGCAATCCGGATGTCATCAAGACCACCAAGGCGGAGGGTCTGTCTTCCTTTCCAGGTGTGATGACCCCGACCGAATGTTTCAGCGCACTGCGTGCCGGAGCTGATGGTCTGAAGTTCTTTCCCGCGTCGCTAATTGGCCCGGACGGCCTGAAAGCCATGTTGGCAGTCATGCCGAAGGGAATGCCGACTTATGCAGTCGGCGGTGCCGGACCGGATAATTTCGTGGACTGGCTTAAAATTGGAGCAACCGGTTTCGGTATTGGTACGGCGTTGTACAAGCCCGGTCTCACAGTCACTGAAATCAAGACCCGTGCCGAGAAAATTGTTTCCGCCTATGATGAAGCTGTCTCCGCAAGCGAGTAAATGTCCATGAGTAGTTTATTTGACGAGCGCCAGTGTCAGCTCGGAGAAGGTCCCCTTTGGCACCCGGAACGCCAGCAACTGTTCTGGTTCGACATTCTGAACAAGCAACTTCTGACTCGCGAAAACGGCACACCAAAGTTCTGGCAGTTCGACGAATATGTTTCCGCAGCTGGCTGGGTGAGCCAAACAGAGTTGCTTGTAGCAAGTGCGTCCAGGTTCTTTGTATTTAATCTGGAATCCGAAACATCCAGAAAGATCTGCGATCTGGAAGCAGACGATGCGGTTACACGGTCCAACGATGGACGGGCCGACCCAAGGGGCGGGTTCTGGATCGGAACCATGGGCTTTAACGCTGAGCCTGGTGCGGGCTCGATCTACCGGTTTTACAAGGGTGAACTGCGCAAACTCTTTGCCGATATAACGATCTCCAACGCGATCAGTTTTTCCCCAGATGGAACAACAGCCTATTTCGCCGATACCGACAAACAAACCATCCAGAAGGTCGCGCTGGACGAAGAAGGCTGGCCCGCCGGATCACCGATGCTGTTCACCGACCTCTCTCTAAGTGGTCATTATCCCGACGGGGCTGTCGTCGACAGCGAAGGACATTTGTGGAATGCCCAGTGGGGCGCCAGCCGCGTCGCGCGATATGCCCCTAACGGTCAGTTTGTCAGCGAGGTTTCGCTGCCTGCATCGCAAGTCTCCTGCCCTTCATTCGGTGGTGCGGACCTTCAAACGTTGTTTGCAACGACAGCTGCCGTCGATCTCGACGAAGAAGCGGAAGGCCGAACATACTTCGCTCAAACATCTGTTCGCGGTCAGGCTGAACACCGCGTCATTTTGTAGGTGATCTCATGAAGCGCACGCTAGGCACTTGTTATTATCCCGAGCACTGGCCGATCGAAATCTGGGAAGCAGATGCGCGCCGGATGAAAGACACCGGTCTGACATGGGTCCGGATCGGGGAATTTGCCTGGTCGCGTCTGGAACCTTCTCCCGGCAAACTTGAATTCGACTGGCTCGACAAGGCAATCGAAATTCTTGGACAGGCGGGGTTGAAGGTCGTGCTCGGTACGCCGACGGCAACACCGCCGCGATGGGTTGTCGACAAACATCCGGACATGCTTGCGGTCGACGCTGACGGAAAACCGCGCAAATTCGGCTCACGCCGCCACTATTGTTTTTCCCATGAGGGATACCGGCAGGAGTGCGACCGGATCGTAAAATTGATCGCGGAACGCTATGGCAAGAACCCGCACGTCGGCGCATGGCAGATCGACAATGAATACGGTTGCCACGACACCACGATTTCCTATTCGGATGCTGCCCGCAACGCCTTTCGGGTCTGGCTTTCTGATCGTTACGGTTCCATCGAAGCGCTCAATCGCGCCTGGGGCAATGTGTTCTGGTCGATGGAGTACGCCTCCTTCGAAGACATTGATCTGCCAAACCTCACGGTGACCGATGCCAACCCGTCGCACATACTGACATTTCGCCGATTTTCTTCCGACCAGGTCGCAAGCTTCAACAAGCGCCAGACCGATATCATTCAAGCACATTCCGATGCTCCGATCAGCCACAACTTCATGGGCCGGATCACGGACTTCGACCACTTCAAGGTTGGCGATAATCTCGACATCGCCACCTGGGACAGCTACCCGCTCGGGTTTCTGGAAGACCGCGTCGGTGCTGACGATGAGCACCAGCGCGCATTCGCGCGTCAGGGCGATCCGGATTTCCAGGCCTTCCACCACGACCTTTACCGCTCGGTTGGCAAAGGGCGCTGGTGGGTCATGGAGCAGCAGCCGGGGCCGGTGAACTGGGCCCCTTATAATCCGGCACCACTCCCTGGAATGATGCGCCTTTGGGCCTGGGAAGCCTATGCACATGGCGCTGAAGCTGTTTGTTACTTCCGCTGGCGACAAGCGCCATTTGCACAGGAACATATGCATGCAGGCATGCTGCGCCCCGATAACGCAGATGCCCCAGCCTTGCTTGAAGCCCGTCAGGTCGCAGATGAATTGCAATCAGCGCCCGAGGTATCCGCACCACAGGCGCCTGTTGCCCTGATCTTCGATTATGACGCCGACTTTGCCTGGGCAACCCAGCCTCATGGCGCCGGGCTCACGTATTTCCAGATCGTTTTCGACACCTACAAGGCGCTGCGCAAACTCGGCCTGTCCGTTGATTTTCTCCGGAGTGAAACCCGGGATTTCAAAGGCTACAAGATTGTTGCCGCGCCTGGCATGATATACATGCCGCAGGACCTGAAAGAGGCTCTCGCAGAGGCCGATGCGCAGGTCGTTCTGGGTCCGCGTTCGGCAGCTCGAAACGCAGACATGGTTATCCCTGTACCCCTGCCACCGGACTTTCCGGGTCTGGACATTACCGTCTCCCGGGTCGAAAGTTTCCGTCCCGATATGCCGATTCCACTCAAGGGTGGTGGCAATTTCGTTGGCTATCGCGAAGAACTTGAGGGTGCAGCCGAGGTCTTATTTGAACTAGATGACGGTCAGCCGGCGGCGTTCCAGTCCGGCAATCTGATCTATGTCGGAGGCTGGGGCGATGAAACGGCTCTGCAACGCCTCTTTTCTGACGTGTGTTCCACAGCTGGCATTGCGACAACCGAGTTGACAGGCGGCGTTCGCTGTCGCGAAACAGACGGGCATCGGATCTGGGTTAACTATGGCTCGACCCTGGCCGAAACACCTGCGGGAACCATAGAAGCGGCTGGCGTGTTGTTTGAGCCTCTGTGAACGAAGTGTCCCCCGAACCGCTGCTCGGTTCAAAAAGTATGTCCAATCTTTCGGTCATCCCATGGCTTGACCATGGGATCCATTCCATTTCGCCTTAAGTCGAGGCACATTGATTGCCGAAGCGCAAGGGCATGGATTGCAGGGTCAAGCCCTGCAATGACGGCGTGGGCGTTTCAATTGTATTGAGTTGAAAATGAACGAATTTCACTAAGGCTGCCTAAGCCTACTCCGCCTCAACCAACTGCTTCAGAATGGCGGTGTAATTTTCCACGCCCTGCGCGCCGGTGATCAGGTGGCGGCGATCGAAGACAACGGCGGGCACACCCTGAACGCCGTTCTGGGTCCAGAAATTTTCCTCCTGACGCACCACCGCGGCAAACATCTCATCTTCCAGCACCTTAAAGGCAGCAGCTCTGTCAAGGCCAATGCTCTCGGCAACACCTGCAAGAACCTCGTTGTCATTGAGGTCTTTCCTGTCCTGAAAATAGGCTTCAAACAATGCCATCTTCAATGGATGTTCCTTGCCTTCGGGCCCAGCCCAGTGAATCAACTGATGCGCCTTGAATGTATTGACCATGCGCATGTCGTCGGTGAACCTGAATTCAAATCCGAGCCCGGCGCCAAGGTCAGTAAGCTTCTGCCGCGCCTCTTGTGACTGCTCGGACGTCGAACCGTATTTGCGCATGATATGTTCGCGCAGGTTCTCGCCTTCGGCAGCCATATCCGGATTGAGTTCAAAAGGGTGCCACTTGATGGCGACCGACACTCCGGTCTGTTCAATCGCCTTTTCAAGCTGCTTGAAGCCGACAATGCACCAGGGGCAGACAACATCTGAAACAATGTCGATCTGAAGCACCTCTTCCATGTCGAGGTCGGTCATATCCGTCATGTGATGTCTCTTTCCGAAATCTTCTTTTAAAGCGTTGCATCGCCCTTGGGCGGAGGGTTCCATCCCCTTTCGGTGCGTTCATGGCTTTCTTCGCCGCGATCGACACGCATGATTTCATAGAGCGTCTCCGAATGGGCACGCATAGCATCTATATAGGACTTGTCGACGCCGCCGTCGTGATAGTTTTCGCGAAGATCGTCCAGCATCGCTAGATCGTGATTGCGGAAGTCTTTTGCCTTGGTACGCGCTCTGAATGGATGCGCTCCTAGTTCAACGAGTGCCTTTCGGCCTATGGACATGGCTCCTTCGAACACTTCACGCTCGGCATGATGGGCCCCGGCTTTTTCCAGTTCATAGACATGGTGCCTATCCCTGGCGCGCGCGAGAATTTTCACATTGGGATAGGTACGTGCAACATGTTCGACCACCATGGTCTGCTTTTCCCGGTCATCGATGGCAGCGACAAAAAGATCAGCCTCCATCAGGCCTGCCCCATGAAGCAGGTCCGGACGGGTGACATCACCATAGAAGGTTCGAACGCCAACGCGTCCGAGGTTTTCAATCGTCTGGGGGTCGTGGTCCAGAATAACAACGTCATAACCGCTGGTCATGAGCAGGCGGGAGACGATCTGGCCGAAACGCCCCATGCCAGCAACGACGACCCGGCCACGACTATCGATCACATCCGGTTCGCGGTCCGTTTTTGCAATCACGCGCGGCGCCACAACTTTCTGATACAGAATGAAAAGAGCTGGCGTGAACAGCATTGAGATCGCAACGACCAAAGTCATCGTCTGAAGCAGACTCTGTTCCAAGACGCCCGCACCGCTTGCAAATCCGAAAAGCACAAAGGCAAACTCGCCAGCCTGGGCAAGTCCAAGGGCAAAAAGCCAACGGTCGGCGCCTTGCAGCTTGAAGATGGTTCCAAGCGCGTAAAGCAGAGCAAACTTGGCAGCCATCAATCCGAAAGCCAGACCGAAGATTGTGCCCGGCGCCCCAAAGAGCAAACCGAAATCGATCCCCGCACCGACAGTCAGGAAAAACAGTCCTAGCAGGAGGCCTTTGAATGGCTCGATATCGCTTTCAAGCTCGTGCCTGTAATCGCTGTCCGACAGAACCACACCGGCAAGGAATGTTCCAAGTGCCGGGGACAAACCGACAAAATCCATCATCAGTGCGATGCCAATCACCAGCAACAAGGCCGTAGCGGTAAAAATCTCTCGCAGATGCGCTTCTGCAATAAAGCGGAAGATCGGCCTCAGGAGATGTCGTCCGGCGACAATAATTGCAGCAATGACCGCCAGGATGATCAGTGCCTGAGCCCAGCCTGGCAGAGCTGCCAGCGCCTCGCCGCCATGACCGGCGGCCTCCCCGTGAGTGTCTGAGGCATCCGGATCACCATGCGCCACTGCAAGCAGCGGCAGGACCCCCAGCATTGGAATGACGGCGATATCCTGGGTGAGCAAAACCGAGAAAGAACTTTGCCCGCCCTGCGTTTTCATCCACCCCTTTTCGTTCAGGGTCTGAAGCACGATTGCAGTCGATGAAAGCGCCAGGATCATGCCAAGCGCCAAAGCACTTTGCCATGATAGCCCGAACAACAGCCCGGCACCGGCAAAGACCGCTGTTGTACCAACAACCTGCAAGCCACCTAATCCGATCAGCTGTTTGCGCATTTTCCAGAGCACCGCGGGTCGCAGCTCCAGTCCAACAAGAAACAGCATCATCACCACGCCAAACTCGGCAAAGTGCTGAACGTCGGTTGTCTCCGATCCGACCACGCCAAGGATTGGACCGATAACAACACCGGCGATCAGATAGCCAAGGACGGACCCGAGGCCAAGACGATTGGCAATTGGAACAGCAATTACAGCAGCAGCAAGATAAACGAAGGCGTCGCTCAAAAGCTCCATCAGACTGCCTCCCCCTTAATGATGTAGTCGTCCAGAACATCTGTCAGAACCGCAGCTTTAGCCGCTTTTTTCAAGTCAAATCGATCCGCGACCAACGCCTTCAGGAGGTCATCATAAGCGTTGCGATGAACGTCCAGCCTGTTGTCTTCTACCGCCCGGCCAGCACCAAACATGACGAAGGGTGCCAGGTATCGCATCCCACAGAGATCAGCCGTCTTTTCAAAAGGGGCCAGAAGCCCGCGGATATCGGAGTGGTTCATGCCGCCCCTTGAATAAGCGTTGGGTTTGGCACCTGTCGAAATGGCATTCAAAAAAACCTTACCTTCAAGCGCGTGCCCATGAAGGCCGTAAGCAAATCCGTGCTCCAGCACCAGGTCCTGCCATTCCTTCATGATCGCGGGTGCTGAGTACCAATAAAATGGGTGTTGAAAAACAATCACATCATGCGTGGTCAGCCGGGCTTGTTCAGCGTCAACATTGATATCGAAATCCGGGTACTCCGCGTATAGATCTACTGTCGTTACACCCTCGACCGCTTGCGCGGTTTGAAAAAGCGGATAGTTCACCTCCGACCTATCTGGTCTTGGGTGGGCAAAATAAACGAGAACTTTAGCCAATAGATCCCCCGGATGTGCACCTTGCGTTTCTAGACCACGGCTACCAAATCTGATTGGTAGCCGTAGTCATGAGCATTCATGCTTTATAGGGAGTAACGTCCCTTTCCGAAAGGTTCCGACGGCAAACCTATCTGTCTACGATAGTTGAACAATGTCTGCAGTTTGACCTAGGAAAGGCTCACTCTTGTCCCGGTTTCACCGGCCTCGGCAATTGCGTGAATGACTGCTTCAAAATGCAGGGCCTCCTTGAAGGACGGAAACGCCTGACGGTCTTCTGTAATCGCCCTCAGGAACTCGTGCGCTTCAACGACCTTGAGGTCGTTAAACCCGAGCTGATGACCGGCTGCAGGAACGAACTGGCCATAGGGAGGATGCGCCGGACCGCTCAGGATTGTCTTGAAACCTTGTTCCGCCGCAGGACCGCGGTTCTGGTAGAGCCGCAGTTCGTTCATCCGCTCCTGATCAAAGGTGATCATGCCTTCCGTGCCATGGACTTCAAATCCAATGTAGCTCTTGCGACCCCAGGCACTGCGGGACGTTGAAATAACGCCGTGGACACCGTTTTCAAATGTCAGCAGTGCGGAGGCGATATCCTCGTTCTCGACAGGACGACGTTCGTTAGATCCATCTCCCAGCGGCCGCGTGGCGTGTACGGTTTTCGTTTCAGCGATCAGGCTGTCGATTGGTCCGACCATTGCTGCCGCCAGTGATACCAGGTGGCAACCGAGATCTCCCAGCGTGCCAAGGCCTGCGTCGGCCTTTGTTGCGCGCCATGTCCACGCAAGGTCCGGATCGGCCTGATAGTCCTCATCGACCATGCCCCGAAAGTGCACCAAGTGGCCAATAGCGCCATCAGAGATTAGCTTACGGGCATGGGCGATGGCCGGGTTGTGCAGATAATTGTAGCCAACGATTGTCTTGGCTCCGGTTTTCTCCGCCAGGGCAAGCATTGTCCTGGCATCCTCGATCGTGAGGGCCATGGGTTTTTCCAGATGCACATGCTTTCCCGCTTCAAGTGCGGCCATCGCCATGTCCTTGTGCACCTTGTTGGGCGTGGTGATACAGACGATGTCGACCTTCGGATCCGCGATCAGATCCTTCCAGTCATCCGTACCGCGTGCAAACCCGAACTGATCGGCAAAGGCATCCGCCTTGTCAGCTGGAACATCACATAAGACCTCAAGCCGGGTTTCAGGCACGTCACCAAAGACAGCCTTGACGGACCCATAAGCCAACGCGTGGCACTTGCCCATGAAGCCGGTGCCGATCAATCCAATACCGAGACCGTTCATCGCCGATCCTTCCAAGTTTTTCGTAGTTGTCCGGTCTTCAGATTTCGTCCATGCCAACAGCTCTGCGCTCGGCAACAGACTTGAGCGCAGCTTCCGCTAGCGCCAGTGCTTTCAGACCATCTTCTCCATTTGGATCCGGAGACTGGTCCTGATCAATCGCATGCACAAAAGCTGTAATTTCAGCGGCATAGGCGTCGGTGTAACGGGTCATGAAGAAGCCGTGCAAAGGCGGGCGAACATAGCCGTCTTCTGTTGCGATCTCGATTGAAACCGGCCTCTGGTTTTCAGCCGAAACAGCGCCTTTCGAACCATGTACTTCTATGCGTTGGTCGTAGCCGTATGTCGCCCGTCTCGAGTTTGAAATGGAACACTGCTTGCCTGACGCTGTTGTCAGAACAACCGTCGCACTGTCGTAGTCTCCGAGCTTGCCGATCTCCGGATCAACCAGAACAGACGCTGTTGCGTAGACCGTCGTAACGTCTTCCCCGAGCAGGAACCGCGCCATGTCGAAATCGTGGATCGTCATGTCCCGGAATATCCCACCTGAAGATTGAATGTAGGCTGGCGGCGGTGCACCTGGATCACGTGACGTGATGTGCACCATTTCAACGTCGCCAATCCGGCCGCTTTCAATCGCTTCCTTGACAGCCCTGAAATGCGGATCAAAGCGTCTATTGAAACCGAGCATCAGTGTTCCATTCAGATCCTCGACTGTCTTCAGGCAGGACTTGACCCTGTCCAGAGAAAGATCAATCGGCTTTTCACAGAAGACTGCCTTTCCAGCCCGCGCGAATTGTTCAATCAGATTCGCGTGGGTATTCGTCGGTGTGCAAATGATAACGGCATCAACATCTTTGGCGGAAGCAATCTCGTCGATGGAACCAACGCGTGCATCATAAGCATCGGCAAGAGCGGTGGCAGCCTCCTCAAAAGCATCGGCAACAGCAACCAGGGTTGCGCCTTCCGCGGCGCCTATCGCTTTTGCATGTACCTTGCCAATACGTCCGGCGCCTAGCAGAGCAACATTGACTGCCATGATTATTCTCCCGATAGCTTAAGTGTTGAAGCAGCCTCGGCTGCCGGGTTGCATGTTTAGAATAAAAATTCCAAAATCACTTTCTGCGGAATGTGTCAAGCTGGAAAAGAAGATTAAGATGAATGATGCCACACCAGGCACGCGCCTTCCAACCACAGCTGATAACAATGCCCCTGAGTCAGTCGACGCTTTTTTCAAACGACTCGGCAGTACCGCAGGCCAACTTCCCAAACGGCTGAAACAATTCGCTGATTTCATCGCTGCCAACCCCGATCGCGTGGCTGTATCCACCGTCTCGGAACTGGCTGAAGGGGCCGAAGTCCAGCCATCCGCAGTGATGCGGTTTTGTCAGGAGATGGGCTTTTCCGGTTTCTCACAAATGCAAAAACTATTTCGGTTGGACCATTCGGAGAAATGGCCGGATTATGCAACGCGCCTTGCCAAACTCCGTGAACATGGCAACGAATCGCCGTCTGCGCTTCTGGCCGAATTTGTCGAAGTTGGGCGCGCTTCGCTGGAAAACCTCATGACCACGGTCGAACCTGCGGCTCTGCAACAGGCCGTTGACGTCCTCGCCCGGGCGGAAACCATTCACATGATCGGTTTCAGGCGTGCGTTTCCGGTCACTTCATATCTCGCCTATGCCTTTGAAAAAATGGACGTTCCGGCGGTTCTTCATTCTGGGATCGCGAACATAAACATGGAACATCTGATCCGGCCAAACGACGCTGTTATTGCAGTCACATTTGCCCCCTATACCGAAATGACGCTCGACATGGCTACAAGGGCACGTGCCTCTGGTGCAGATATCGTTGCGATTACAGATGTGGTAACCAGCCCGCTCGCGCGCCTCAAAGCCATTCAGCTTTTGGTGTCTGAACTTGATGTCGGTGACTTTCGCGCACTGTCCGCAAGTCTTTCATTGGCAATCGCTTTAGCCGTTTCCGTGGGAGCGCAAAGAAACAGAATCTAAATTTTTGGAAAAAATCTGTTGCAAAATTTTCTAAATAGAATTTAAATTCCAAAAGTGATCTTGAACGATCATGGTCACCACAACTTCTGAAATCGCGGACGGGAGAATTTGTTCGCTGGATTTGTTCTGGGAGGAACATATGAAGAAGACACTTTTAGCGATGGCGGCAGCAGCTGTTGCGTTTACCGGTCTGACGGCACCTTCGGTTGCCGAGGGCGAGCGTTTTGTTCTTGTCAGCCATGCGCCTGACAGCGACAGCTGGTGGAACACGATCAAGAACGGTCTTGCGCTGGCAGGCGAGCAGGTTGGTGCGGAGGTTGAATACCGCAATCCGCCAACCGGTGACATTGCCGACATGGCCCGCATCATCGAGCAGACCGCTGCGTCCAACCCTGACGGCATCATCACGACGCTCGCAGACTATGACGTGCTGTCCGGCCCGATCCAGAATGCCGTTGCCAAGAGTATTCCGGTGATCA
>CXTY01000037.1 GCA_001404055.1 Roseibium album
GTNCCATCAGCAAACTCAAACCGTTCAATGTGATCGCCCAGGTCAGACAGGAACAACTTGCCCTGATGACCGCCCATATCCCAGGACAACATCAGGGACTCGCCATAACCGGAATGGCTGTATGTCGAGACCGTCAGATCCGATAGAGACAACTCCTTGAACCTCACCGTGTCCGTGCCGCTGCCAGCCCACTCGCCATGCTGCGTAATCCACACATCGCCGTCATCCAGACCGATCAGATAGGTGTCATCACCCTCCTGGCCGTTCAGATGCTGCCAGGAGCCGCTGTACCCTCCAGAGTCCAGTATGTCGTTACCCGCACCTGCTCGAATATGATTGGTCGTCTGTGTTCCGACAATCAGGTCATCATCATCAGTGCCATACAGACCAATTCGTCCCGAACCATCCTGATGGAAAGTGAACTTCGAAAGGCTCGTCCCATCAGCAAACTCAAAACGCTCGACATGGTTGCCCATATGGGCAACCCTCAAGGCGCCTTCATAATTTCCACTGGTATCGCGCCAAATGAATTCCAGCTCGTCTCCATTTTGATAGCCGTCCGCATTGTCCCGGATCGAAATCTCAAGATCGCTCAGCTTGAGATCATCAAAGATAATCGTATCTGTGCCCCAGCTGGCTTCTTCTGCATATGTGTTTATGAAATTCTGGTAGTCTTCGCGCGAGACGACGTAAGTGTCGTTTCCCTTATAGCCATTCAAATACTGCCATCCAGAAGTGCTGCTGCCACCGTCAATGCGATCATTGCCTTCACCTCCGTATAAGCGGTCTGTCCCCTCTCCGCCGATGAGGGTATCGTGGCCTTCCTTGCCGTAGATGGTGTCGTTGCCGTCTGCGCCGACAATGATGTCCGAGCTACCCTGGTAGCCTGTGTGTCCGTCGGGACCGCGGCCGGGAGAGGTGAAGGTGTCGTCACCGTCTGTCAGGCGTTCATACAGGTTATAGTCGACGCCGGAACCGCCGAAGTTTCTTATTCCACCGAGCCAGACTCTTTCGCCATCTTCAAAGGTGAGCCATTCGATTGGGCGCGTGGCTGCGTCGTTCCAGTTATGGATCGTGATGGAGCCGGTGAGAGGTGCAAGACCTCGAGCGGCAGCTGCCGATGCCTCTGCCGCGCTTTCGGCATAAAACTCCAGTCTGACTTCGTTTCTGCTCACATGATAAAAGCGAAGGTCTTCAATGCTGATTCCGGCTCCAAAGGCAAGCGTGTCGCCAATTGAGCCGCTCCCCGTGTCGTTGATCGTGTCGTTGCCGTCGCCGCGGCGATAGACGTAGGTGTCATCGCCTGTCCCGCCGTTCAGCGTATCGTTGCCGACGCCGCCGATCAGAACCTCGTTGCTTGAACTGCCGGTAAGCGTGTTGTTGCCATCACTGCCAACAAGAACCTTGGCGTCATCGCTGACGATCTCCAGCCCATCAACCCCGAACGACGCACGAAGCTCATCTTCTGCCACCACCGGCATGAGGAACACGTCGTAGTTGTTGGTCTCGCCATGGCCATTGCCGACGACAAGATGTTCAGCTGACTGGGAGACTTCGGCAATAAGATCTGCACGGGAAGTGCTGCCTGAGAGTTCGGCCAGGTGTTCGCCCAGCTCGTCGACAGTCGGTTCGCGGCCAAAGGTGTTCTGGTAGGCCCTTGCGATGAAGCCGGTGTCGGTGAGAGTGCCGTAGCGATCCTCGAATTCATCAGAATCGATAAGTTCGTCGGCTAGTTCAGCCAATTTCAATTGACCATGCTCGGCATACTGGACAAGAACTTCGACTTCGGAGAGATCCATTTCTCTGTCGAGTACGCTATCATAGACGCGTGCCGCTTCAGCCAGAAGACGGGCTTTGGC
>CXTY01000038.1 GCA_001404055.1 Roseibium album
CGGGCGTCAAGGGGCACAGCGATATTGCGTCTCTTTCCTCGACCAGCAATCTGGGCGGTGTGGACCTGATCCAGGACGCGCTTTCCAACCTTGACAAGGACTACGACTTCACAACCGCTTCGGGCGAGGTCGTGGTTGGTCTTCCGAACTATGACCACTCCAGCAGTGAAACCAGCGCGACCGTGACAACCGGAAAAATCGTCAAGGTCGAATACGGATATTACGACGCGATCAGCGACGATCACAATACAACGGACAGCGGTGCCGATAGCGCCACTGTGGTGTTGGGCGATGTTGTTCGCATCGGGGACGGCTATGGAACGGCTGACCATGACACCAACGACACAGCGGATGTCACCAAGGGTGACGTGGTGTTGGTTCTTGAGGATGGCGCCAATTTCGGGAAGCGGTTCGTCTTTGTGAACAACACCGATCTTAGCAACGCAGATCTGAGCCTGCAGAACTTCTCCGCTACCGCAAACTGGAAGGAAATTGGCGGGACAGTCGGCAGCGCCTACAAGCGCGTTGTTTCAGGTGGGACTCTCGATCTCACGTTGCAGGATTACAATGATGCAGCCCTTTGGCAGGAGATTACTGGCGAGGAAGGTTCAGTTTATCAGTATCTCGGTGGTTCCTCCTTGAGCTCGGCGGATCTTGGCACTCAGAATTACGAGAACACGTCGATTTGGCAGCAACGCGGCGCTTCGGATTCCACAAAGGTCCGGATCGGGTCGGACTATGTAACTGAAGATCACGATACTGGCGAGACGACAGCAGTCGCTATCGGTGAAGTCGTTCTGATCGTTGGAATCATCTCCGGCACCGGAGGTACCGGTTCGGACGGAGAACTCTACAAGTATGTCGGCGCCTCTCCGTTGGCGAGCACTGCGCTGAATACGATTGACTACAGCGACACCAACAGTTGGGCGAAAATCAGCGGCGATGCGGGTGATGTCTATCGCTACGAGGGGGGCTCTGCCGTCGCGACCGACTTGGGTCTGGTGGACTACGAAGGTTCGTCCAGCTGGGTCAAGGTGACCGAGAGCACGGCCGACTACATCCCCAACATTGGCAATGTAACGGGTTCGGACTCCGTCGCCATCGGCGGGCTCGTAATTCGCAACGATGTTCGCAGCGATGTCGATGCAGCTATCGACAACACCGACGTGGCCGCGGGCGGCAATGTTTCAGTCTCTGCGCTCTCAAACGCGCAGATTGAGGCGCAAATCCTCAGCGTGGCTTCTTCCTCAGGCGGCAGCGCGTTCGGGACAGGCACTTCGCTGGCCGTAAACGCCACGATTGCGACCAACTTGGTGCAGAGCTCGACCAAGGCCGAGATTACCGACAGTGAAATTGGTGACGACACTACCGGGATCGGTGGTGATGTTTCGGTAAGCGCGAAGAACCAGTCGGGTATCGACGCATCGATTCTCAGCTCAACCTCGACCGGCGACACCGGTGTGGGCGTTACACTTGCCTTCAACACCATTGGTTGGCAGTCGCAAAACGTCCTCTTCAATCTGGTCGATGCCCTGGTTGGCGATACGCTGATCGGCACAGAAGATCCGGCAGAAGTGATCGCTTCGATTGCAGATACCACGGTGGATGCCACTGGGGACGTTCTCGTCAATGCGGACAACGAGGTTGGCTTGAACGCCACGGTTTCCAACGCGGCCACGTCCGAGGCCTCGGCTCTCTTTGGTGCAACAGGTTTGTCGGCAAGCGCTGTTCTTGCGAGCAACAAGGTCAGCACCGAAACAAGGGCCACCATCGAGGACAGCGACGGCAGCGCTACGACAGACGTGGACGCTGGCGGTCATATCGGCGTTGAGGCTAACGATACCGTCGGTGTGTATTCAAACACCAAAATTGTCTCTTCCTCGACCACGACCAATGACGGCGGCACCTCGGTCCTGCAGGAAACAATCAACGACTTCCTCAACGCTGATCACACGACCAGCAATACAGCAGTTACTTTGGCATTCGGTGACCGGGTCAGGCTCGACGACGGATATGCTGTTGCTGACTTCGATACAGATGCGGACGCCTTCCAGACGACCAACATCGAGTCGCCTGATACCGGAAACTTCGTCGAAGTTCTCGAGGGATATCTGGACAACGAACACGACACGACGCAAAGCGGTGTGCAGACCGTTACAGCGGGCGAGGTTGTCCTCGTCAAGGCAGGGTCGACCTATGGTACCGCCGGTGACCTGTACAAGTATGTCAACACAACCGATCTCGACCTCAGCGGTGCTGGCGACAATCTCGGCAACACCGATTACACGGACACAAGCGACTGGGCCAAAATCGGTGGCAGCGAGGGTGCGATTTATAAATTGATCGGCTCGGGCGGTGTTCCGATCGATCTGGCTGCGACCGACTACAGCGATGGCGTGAAGTGGGTAGAAGTCGCGGGCAATGCCGGTAGCGTTTACGAGTTCCTCGGCAACGACGGTATCAACCCAGGGACCGGCAGCGCCGGTACGACCGAGCTCGGCAGAACGATCTTTACCGATCTCGACTATTGGAAAGAAGTGCAAGAGACCCAGATCATTCCGCAAGGGCTGAATGTTACGGGGTCTGATTCAATCGCTATCGGCGGTATCGTCGTGGTCAACGATGTGCGCGCGGATGTCGTGGCCAATGTAAAAGACGCTACGCTCGCGACCACAGACGGCGACGTTACGGTCAAGGCGGTTGAGAACGCGACAATCAATGCGACAGTTGACAGCACGGCGTCTTCCTCAGGCGGCAGCGCTTATGGCACCGGCACCTCGCTTGCCGTCAACGGCACGATTGCCACCAACCTGATCCTGAGCTCGGCCAAGGCTTTCATTCAGGATAGCAGCGTCACGGCAGCAGACGCGGACAGTGGCGACTCCGACAACTTTGGAAATGTAACTGTCGAGGCGGCCAACACCTCCACCCTCGATGCCACGAACCTTTCCAATACTTCGAGCGGCGACACCGCTATCGGTATCAACCTGGCATTTAATTCGGTTGGCTGGAAACCCACGAACATTCTCTTCAATGCAATTGATGCCATCGTCGGTACGCCGTTGCTCAGCAACCAACGTCCGGCCGCAGTCGAAGCTTTCATCCAGAATTCCACGGTGAACGCAGAGGCTATGATCGACGTAATCGGCAGGAACCAGGCCTCGATCATTGCGAATATCAGCAATGAAACAACTTCAGCTGCCTCGGCGCTCTTCGGTGCAACCGGCATGGCCATTGGTGCGATCGTCAGTTCCAACAAGGTGAGCAGCCTGACCTCCGCCTATATCGGAGATGCCAACTACACGAGCAGCGATCGTAGGGTCTGGCTCGAAACCGGAGATCGGGTCGAGCACAGCGGCACGATTTACGAATACTCGGGTTCTGACGGATCCGTCGATCTCAGCAGTGTTTCTTACGGGTCGGGCGACTGGGCAACGACCGTTGCGCTTGCAAGTGCTATTGTAAACAACATTGATGCCGGTGCCGGACTAAACGTCATCGCTGACGACAACCCGTCGATCACGGCAGACAATCTCTTAAAGGCGCTTTCGACCACGACCAACGACGGTGGCGCCAGCCTTGCCGCCGGCTACATTGAGGCGGCGGTCAACGAATATCAATATTCGACCAAGTCGGGCTTGCGCAAAGTTCAGGAAGGCGAGCTGGTCTATCTCGCGTCTGACTACGACACACATGATCATGACACCACGGACACGACATCCGTGGCCGTCGACGATGTTGTGAAGGTCATTGGTGACATCAGTGGCAGTGGCGGCGATGGCGAGGCCGGCAAGATCTATAAATACGTGGGTGACTCGGCGCTCGCGAGCACGGCTCTTAACACGATTGATTTCACGACCGATGACTGGGTACTGCTGAGCGGTGCGGTTTATGCCTATCAAAACGCGTCATCCACGTCCGTCAACCTTGGATCAGTGGATTACGAGGGTTCCACTGCGTGGGAGCGGGTTGATCCGCTCGACCTGTTGGGCTGGGTTCCCGACCAGTTGAATTTGAACGTCAGTTCTTCCGAAGCGACGGCAATCGGTGGATTGATCGTGCTGAACGACGTGCGCGGCGATGCCGACAGCTTTATTCACAATGCGGATGTGGATGTTGCGGGCCAGGTAAAAGTCGAGGTCAAGGAACGTGCCCGGATCGACGCGACCAACGAGAGCGTTGCCCAGGCTGATGGCGGCAGCGCCTTTGTCGGCGGCACATCGGTCGCCGTAAACGCGGTCATCGTGACCAACGTCGTGTTGACAAGCGCCAATGCGTTTATCTCCGCAAGCGAAATTGACACGACCGCATCCGGCGATGTCGTTGTAATGGCGACCAACACGTCGGTGATCAACGCTCTGACAGACAGTCAGACAACTGTCTATGGCGGTGGGACCAGCGTATCTGTTGGTGTAACCGCTGCTTTCAATACCATTGGCATTGAAGCCACCAACTTCCTGTTCAATATCGCCAATATCTTCGCCGATACGCCGCTGAACAGTCAGGATCCGGCGGAAACTCGGGCTTATATAGAGAAGTCCGACATCGACGCAGCTGGTGCGATCACGGTCAAAGCGACGTCCAACGCAGAGATAGAGGCAGAGGTAGAAAACGCGGCTCTGACCACTTCCTTCTCCGTGGCAGGCACAACCGCCGTCTCAGTGGGCGCGATCCTGGCGCTCAACAAGCTCAGCACCGATGTAAAGGCCTTTGTGGACAACACTTCGGCTGCAAGCAACGATGTGATCGCCCGGGCAGGGGACATCACGATACAGGCTGACGACACCTCTATCATCGACACCGAGGTGGCCGTCTCTGCAATGTCGTTCAGCGCCAGTGTCAGCGATTCAACGGCGGTCTCTATCGGCCTGGCGGTCGCGAGAAACGAGATACACAACGATCTGGGCGCTTACATCAAGAATGTAGGCACCGTCGACGCCAAGGCCGGCAGCGTTATCGTCACCACTGATGCGGACGCAACGATTGACGCAACGTCTTCGGCAACATCGGTCGCGGTCTCCCTGGCAATCGGAAGCAGCACGACCTTCGGCGGTGGTGCGGCTGTTGCCATAAACTCCATCCAGGGCGGCTCTGAAGCCCATATTACGGGCTCCAATGTTTTCACACGGGGCACTGCGCCGGTTGGTTTCGAGCACACCAGCAACGACGGCGAAGTTGAAGTTGCAAACAACGACCGGGTGCGCCTCGACAGCGACTATGACGGCACTTCCGGAACGCCGGGAGCCGTCTACAAGCGCACTGGCGCCGGAACATTCGATCTTTCCAACCAGGATTACGAGGGCAGCGGTTGGAATGAAGTTTCCGATGAGGGCAACGTTGTCGTTGAGGCTGACAACAGTTCGACGATTTCGGCGCAAATCGACAGTAAGTCCGTTGCCGCATCAGGTGGCGTCGGCAATGCTGTCGCCGGTTCGCTCGGAATTTCTGTTGCCCAGAACTTCATCGGCTTCAGCGGCACACAGACGCCCGATGCCAATGGCCAACTTGACCCAACCACTTTCGGCGGCACACGTGCGAACAGCGTGGTGGCGACCCACGCTTTCATCAAGGATACCGATGTCGAGGCCGACGGTTCCATCGATGTCTCCGCCATGTCGACCGCAACCATCGTTGCAACGGTCACCGCTGTTTCCGCAGCGCTTGGGGTATCGGCAAGCAACGCAGTCGGATTGACCGGCGCCGGAACCTACACCGAAAATCGCATCGGGACTTCGGTAAAGGCCTACATCGAAGGCGACGGACCCTCTGGGGCACCAGCCGGTATCAAGACCAAGGGTGGACTGATTTCCATCCGCGCCGAAGACGTTAGCCGGATTAGCGCCGGCGCGCTTGCTGCCAGCCTTGGCGTTTCGCTCGGAGCCAGCAATGCAGTCAGCCTCTCGATCGGGCTTTCGCTCGCCTTCAACGAAGTGCGCGGAGACATCGCGGCCTATATGGAGGATGTCTCAAGTGTAGTTTCCGCGGGCGATATCACGATTGATTCGCACTCCATGCCAGGAAACGTCGATGCGGCGACCTATTCCAGTTCCGGCACGAAAACCCTGTCGAAGGGCGATACAGTCAAGCTTGGTGAGTTTTACAGCAACGGCGGCCAGGGCGGGCGTGTCTACAAGTACCGTGGTTATGTTGCCGATTATTCAGTGAATGACGACGGATCGGTCAATGCCGATTTCGATGCAGATGGCACCGATGGCGGATCCGCGAACGAGCGGGAAGAAGATGCCATTCTGCTCCATACAGGCAACACGGTCGAATACACCGATGGCAATATCTATCGCTACACAGGTGACGAGGCCGAAATCTATCTTGGCAACATCAATTTCGCGACACATGGCCAGTGGACTCTTTTCAATGGTGACCTGAGAAATCTGGGTCAGCAGGATTACAGCGACACCAAGCTTTGGGAATTGGCCGACGGGACCATTTCCGCGCGTGCAGCCGCCGCTTCGGTCAGCGCAGCCTTCGGCGCGACTGCTGGTGTGGGCATCAGCGGTGCAGGAGCCATCTCGACAAACACCGTGAACCTGCGCACAAACGCCTTTATCGAGGGAAGCACTGTTACCAGTGCGCTGGATGTTGCGCTCAGCGCGTCCAACCAGTCGATCATCACTGCTCAAGTCGGGGCCGCATCTGTTGCGATTGCGGCAGGCGGCACTGCTGGTGTCGGCGCGTCAATCGGGTTTGCCGTTGTGACCAACCAAATCGGCTGGATTGGGAATTCCAAGAGCGACAGCGATGGTGCCTTCTCTCAAGTTCAGGCCTACATCAACGATTCTTCACTGTCAGGAATTGACGATCTGTCCCTTTCGGCAACGGCCGAAGGCAAGATAGATTCCCTGGCATTGGCCGGGTCGGTGGCGCTTGCCGCCGGTGGCACTGCAGGTGTTGGCTTGAGTGGTGCCGGTGTTTCCGCTCAGAACAAGATCGCCACCGATGTGAAGGCGTTTATCGACGACGACGCGACGGGTTCCACTGACAGTATTTCAGCAGACTCCGTTAGCCTGGTGACCACGGATTCTGCTTCCATCTTCGCAAATGCCGCAGCGATTTCGATCGGTGGTGCTCTGGGTGGAACCGTAGGTGTTGCGCTCTCTGTCGGTATCACATTGGCGGAAAACCACATCTCCAACAATGTTGAAGCTTCGATCTCGAACATCAGCAACGTGACGGCCACGACAGGCGATATTGTAATCTCGGCAAGTGAAATGGCGACCATCACATCGCTGGCAGCAGCTGCCTCGGTTTCGATTGCCGGAGGCGGTGTGGCAGGCGTTGCCGTTAGCGGTGCAGGTGCGGTCGCGCGCAATATCATCCTTACCAAGACCAACGCCTATGCCGACGGAACGGCACTCACCGCGACTGTCGGGAATGTTGACCTTGATGCCACGAGCACCTCCGTGATCAGGGCAACCGTTATTTCCGCAAGTGCGGCGGTTGGTGTCGGTGGAACCGCTGGGGTTGGAGCGTCGGTCGGCCTCTCGCTCGCGCGGAACTTCATCGGTTGGGATCCGACGGCAGCCACGGGAGAAACCGGCAACACCGGTCAGTCGCTCACATCACTCACCACAGGCAACAAGATCAAGGTGATTGGTGGCGCACGCGACGGCGAGATCTACGAATACATCGGCGACAACATCACGCGATACAACGTCAACCACAGCTCGGGCCTGTTGGTGACAGCAGGTCAGCTGGTCAACGTACCGGCGAACCACGCTGGTGACGGCGCTGGCGGGATCTACCGGGCCATTGGTTCGAAAACCCTCGCTGCCAGTGAAGACTATACCGGCAGCAACTGGGAATTCGTCGGGACCAACGAGATCGATTTTGGCGACAACGAACTCTGGCGGATGGTTCTGCCTCAAGATGCATCCGAGGTGCAGGCATATATCCTCGATTCCGATGTGACAGCCGGGGGCGCGCTCACCCTAGATGCCATTGGCAGCGAAACCATCCTGGCCACTACTGTCGCGGGTTCAGCGGCCGTCGCCGGAGGTGGCGTCGCGGGCGTGGCCCTTGCGGGTGCTGGCGTGGGTGCGGAAAACCGCATGCGCAACTTCGTCAAGGCCTATATCGACGGTGACGGCAGCAGCAACCAGATCACGGCTGACAGCATCACCATCAATGCAATGGACGTCTCGGTCATCGACACCACGGCTGCCGCGGTCGCGGTATCGGCCGCGGTCGGCGGGATCGCTGGAGTTGCCGTTTCAATCGGTATCTCGATCTCCTTCAACGAGATTGAGAATGAGGTGGACGCATATATCCGGGATATCGACGTCACGACCACCGGCGGTGATATCTCCATCACGGCAGATTCGAATTCGACCATCACGGGAACGGTCGCGGCAGCTTCGCTTGCGGCTTCCGGCGGGTTCGTCGGCGTCTCGATTGCCGGTGCAGGGGCAGTCGCCAAAAACGTTATCAACGGTCAGACGCGCGCCTATATTGAAAACAGCGACATCAGCAGTGCCAGCGATGTCATCATTGCTGGTATCGGCCGTTCCGACATCAGCGCGAATGTCATTTCGGCCGCCGCGTCAGTTGCAGGCGGTGCAGTCGGTGTGGGCGTTTCCATCGGCGCCTCCTTCGCCACCAACCTGATCGGCGAAGCTGCCGGCGATTCACAGGTACTGGCTTATATCAACACTTCTGAAGTCGATGCTGCTGACGGGATATCCGTGACCGCGACTTCGAACGATATTATCGATGCAGACATTGCTGCCATTTCGGTGGCCCTCGCTGGCGGGGCGGTTGCAGCCGCTGCTGCGGGAAGTGGCGCGACGGCGACCAACACAATCAGAACCCGGACCAAGGCCTATATCACCAATTCGGTCGGAAGCGGTATCGACGCCGGCCAGGTTGAATTCGGCAACGTGGTTCCCAACAGCGTTGTCGCCGACAGTATCGTTCCGATAACGGTCGACTACGATAGCAGCGAAACCGCGACCTTGGTGGCCAACGACATCGTTGAAGTGTCACCTTTCGAAATCTACCAACTGACAGGGACACCGCCCACAGAGACGGATCTGAGCGCAATCAACTACGGTGACACGGGTGTTTGGACGCAGCTCACCAACACCCAGGTCGATACCGGCGATTGGGTCAGGTTGCTGTCAGGTGAGGTTTACGAGCGCACCGGATCGAACTCTCCTTTCGTACTGTCTGCCGTCGACTTTACAGCTGGCGGCTGGTCACAGATCAGCACGACGGCGGTTACCAAGGGCGATCGCGTGGAGCTTTCGACAGGCGAGGTCTATCAATATACCGGTGCCAACGCCAACCTGGTCTTGCCGCTCGAAACGTTCACGGTGCCAAACGGCTGGGCCCCGGTGAGTACGTCGGGTCTGGGCGACATTCTGGTCAAGGCCTGGAATACATCCGACATCGACAGTTGGGTCGGTGCGGCTTCGGTCGCTGGATCGGTGGGGCTGGTCGGCGGATCGATTTCCATTGCAATTTCCCTTTCTGACAACACCATCGACAACGATATCGAAGCCTATATCGACAATGCTGACGTGACAGCCGACGACGTGACAATCGTTGCTGACGACGACAGCGAGGTGGATGCGCATTCGGAAGCCGCCGCGGTTGCGGCAAGCGTATCGTTGGGCTTCACGGTCGCGGGCAGCGGTGCTGCGACACAGGTTACCGGAACCAACTCGGTCAAGGCCTATGTCGATGGCACTGGGCTGGACGATGATTTCGTGCTTTCCGGAGATCTGAACGTTACCGCGACGTCGACACCAGACTACTTCGGCGACACCGGTGTGGCATCGGTTTCTGTCGGTCTCCTCTCGCTTGCAGCGAGCGGTGGCGTGACTGTCGTGTCGGTGCAACCTGACGTCGAAGCCTATGTCCGCGATGTCGAGGTCAGTGCTGACGAAATCGATGTGGACGCCATTGGTCAAATCCGCGCCTTGGGCAATTCCTGGGGCATGAGCGTCTCGACCGGTATTTCCATGGGGGTCAACAAGACCACCGTGACCACTGACGCCGATGTCGATGCCTATCTGGGCGGGACGGGTCTTTACAATGTGCGCGCCATCCAGATCAACGCGACTGCGGAAGACAATCCGAATGTCGGCGGTTACACGGGCGAGGCGAAGTCGACCGCGTCCTCAGGAGGCTTGCTGATCGGCACGTCCTCGACCGAGGCTGACGCTTTCAATTACAACACCGTGACTGCACGGATCGAATCTGGTGCCAACGTAAACGCGAGCGGCACAGTCAACGTGACTGCAACCAACCAAGTCACGCAGAGGGCAGAAGCCAATGCGACCGCCGGTGGCCTGATCGGTGTGGGCGAGGCTTCTTCGAGCGCGGTTTCGAACAACCTGACGCGTGCGATCGTCTCAAGCACGAATTTCGATGCTGACCGTCTTAATGTCACTGCCGATGCAGATGTCTTGAACTTCGCCGACACCACGGCGGGTTCGGGCGGGTTGGTTGCGCTTGCCGGCGCGGCGCCGGTCACCTCAACAACTGCAAACACTGAGGCCCTGATTGGCGCCAATGCGGATGTTGATTTGACGGGAGCCAACGGCCGATTGACCATGGCGGCGACCCATCTGGCGCGACCTGACAGTCTGGTGCAGACGGATTCGTTCGGTCTGATCGGCGGATCGGGTGCCGCGGCCCTCAACACGATCACCAGTAACGTATTGACCAGGATCGGTGCCGACGCCGATGTGGATGCAGAAAACATCACCCTGGACGCACTCAACAAGCTGGATAAGCCCGCGCCCACTGACACCAATATTGACGGTGATGCTGGTGGTCTTGCCAGTGCGGCAGGCGCGGTCAGTACGACAATCGTCAACTTCTCCACCATCGTCGAATTCGACGAACGCTCGTCGACCAATGTTACCGAAGCAAACGGTGAATTCCTGGTCAACGCCTTCACCGACCTGAAGGCTGTGGACGAAATCGCGCTCTTCAGCGCCGGTGCCATTGGCGCTGCAGGTGCCTTTGTGACTTTCGAAGCCAACAACGTGTTGGCCCAGATTCTGATCGACACCGATGCGACTGTCTCGAGTAAGGGCGACATCGAGATGGAGGTGAACGGCGCCACCGATATCTTTATGCACTCGTTGTCGGAAACCTACGGCGCGGCCACGGTTGCCATCGGCACAGCCTTCATTGACGTGACGCCGATCAACCGCATCGATGTGATGGACAATGGTACCGGTGCTACCACGAGGGTTCTCGCTGAAGGCGATCTCTATCTCAGCGTTGGCACCGACAAGAACCAATCGCTCGGCAGCCACCGGCTCGAAGCCCGGGTAGACAACTTTGCCGGCTCCGTCATCCCGATCGACGATCTTGAGACCCGTGCGCTTTATCTCGCCACCAACACGATTCATGTTCACGCCGGAGCTGAAGTTGAAAGCTACCAGAACATTGATCTAACAGCGGACCAGATCGGCTTCGCTACCGTGATAGGTGAAGCCAAGGCGGTCAATTGGGCCTCTGAGGTTGGCGATGCGATCGACAGTGCGCTCGGTGGTAACAACGAAACGTTCGGTCCTGGCGAAGGTCTGGCCGATGCTTACGCCACCGTGATCAACGACGGCCTCGTCAAAACGGGCGCGCAGCGGGTGAAAACCCTCGATATTACTGCTGCGAACGGGAATAACGTAACTGCCACAAGCACGGGCGGACTGACTTATTCAACCTCGATCGAGGATGTCGAGACAACCCTCGAAATCGCACTCAATTCCGCGTTGACGAACCTTGCCCGCTACAAGATCAGCGATCCGGCGTTTTATGACGCATCAACCAATCCGAATTCGTGGGTGAATCCGGAACTTGTCGCATTCTATGAGGCCGAAATCGCCAGTCTCGAAGCGCAAATGCTTGCGGACGGGTTGGCGCGCTATGTCAGCCAGCTGGACTATGACGGCCAAACGGCCAATTTCGCACCGAGCAGCGGTCCAAGCTACACCAGCGGCGACATCCTGACGGGAGCCACCAGTGGCGCTACAGCAACGATCCTTGCCGTCGATGATAGCGGTTCGAGCGGCACTCTCACGATCGCGGTCCTGAGCGGGACATTCCAGAACAATGAGACGATCACAGCCTCAGGTGCTGGTTCTGCGCTCGTAAAGAATACGATCTACGACACCGTCGTCGAGCCCTATACGGTTCAAGCTCTCACCGTAACTGTCGATCCCGCAACCGCCCAGGCAGGGCGTGTCTGGATTAATGCAGACCAGATGGGCGGATCGGGGACATATGATGCGCCCAAGGATGCCAGCATCACCATTACCAACAGGACCGAGGCATTCCTGGTCATCAGCGGACTGGAGATCCCCGAGTACAACGGCGGCGTCTTCTTCAATACGCTGACCAACGAAGTCACAAAACAGAGCGTCATCGACGGCGCCGGGTCGACCCCGGATAGTCCCAAGTCGCCTGACAATCCGATTTACGACGAAAACCTTGCGAATGTACTGAAAGACAACGACCATCCGGTCGATTCAGTCCCTGCCGTAAGCGTCATTACCCCGAATTTGACTTTCACTGCCGCGACGCTCGCCACGGGCACGGGGGCCGATCCCCTGATCCATGTGGAGAACCTGTTCAACGTCACCAGCCTCACGCCGACTCCACCCTGGCCCAACATCACCATCGCCGGGCCGGTGTTGAATCTCGGCGGAACAGTGGAGATCTGGAATAACAAGGACAGCTCGATCTCGAGAGGCAACATCATCCTGGATGCCGAGGTCAATGCAAAGACACCGGATATTCGAGCCGGTGGCCAAGGTGGGGTGTTCATCGAATTGCTTGGCGAAGGCTCGGTCTACAACATTGCCGGCGAGCCCTATTCGAACTGGAAAGTACCCGGGCTGACGGGCACAACCGGGACCTCAGCTGCCTACCCTGGAGTTACCAGCGCGTTTCTCAACACACCGCCCGATGAACCGGCCGGGCCGAACACATTGACCGGGGCGCGGATCACGATTGAGGCCTCCTTTATCAATATCAATGGCGTCATTCAAAGTGGTGTCGCGAGCTACAACCTCGTATTGGGCGATACCGTCAGGGATCAGATCCTCGTTGCGCGTGGAGGTTCGGACACCCTTGTCGATCTGACAACGGGCAATTCTGATTTCCTGGTGCAGTATGACCGCCTGAAAGACCAGGTCATCATCAATGAACTGGCACCAAGTGGCGGTTATGTCGATTTGACCGGCAACATCATGAACACCCGTAATGGCGAGATCAGGGTGTTTGGCGGCTATCCCGATATTGACATCGACAACAACATGGACTTCAGCGCTTCGGGCGATGATATCGAGCTGGTCATTCGGCGGATCGACGCTTCGCAACGTGGCGAAGGCACCATTATTATCAAGGACAACGCCAAGACCGGCAGCGGTCCGAGCGCTCCGCAGCATTTCACGATCTATACCGTGCAGGCGGACGGAACGATCACAATCCAGGAATACGGCCAAGCGGACCAGACAGGTATCACCTTCGCTTCGACCCAAACGACGACCAGCTCCGTGCAATATAATCCGCAGACCGGTTGGCGCTATGGTTGGGCCGTTGGTCAATCCACGATTACCGAGCGGATCGAAGAGTGGACCCTCAGCGACTGGCTTGGCATCGACGCACTTTCGGCGGACAGCTACCCACCGGACTCAGTGGACATTCGGCAGCTTGAGGCCCAATTGGTGGCGGATTCGAATTACTTCTTCCTGGACGCCACGATAACCGATCCCTACACCAACTCTCAGCAAACGGTGACCGATTACTCTTCGCGGACCCGGACCGGGTACGATTCCTGGAGTACCTGGTATGGCACCAACTACTATTACTACCAGTACACGACAGTTACCGGTGCGACCACGGTCGATACCCATACCATCGAAGCCGATCGGCCCATCGATATCCGCTTCCTCGGTTTTTCAGAGGCCTCGATCCTGATCGATGGCGGTTCGGCAAACGTCATCGTTGAGGAGCAGATCCGCAATTGGAGCGGCGATACCACGATCAGAACCCTGGGGACGATCAGCACGGTTTCGAGCGCCGGCGGTGCGACCGGCTTGATTGGCGGACGGACCATTTCACTCGATGCAGGCGGAGCAATCGGCTCCGAGGCAAATCCTGTTCGTGTCGATTTGGCCAAGGCTGTAGTTGAGACAGTGAACACGTTCGACGTCCTGCGGCCCAAGCACCTGCAGAGCGAGGTTTCCGGCCTCAGGCTTGATGCAGTCTCCACAAATGGCGATATATTCCTGGAAGAATTCCTTGGCGACATGGTGGTCGGCACCATCACGGCCGGCACCGGTGGTGACGTGTCGCTGCTGTCGCACACCAGTATCCTGCATCCATCCAGCGGATCCAATCTGCTCGTATCGGGCGCAATGATCCGGATGGAAGCGCTCGCCGGTGATATTGGAACGCCGGGGACACCGATCAACATCAACACCGGCTCGACCCTGAACGATACGCTTTCGGCCTACACCTACTCTACCAAAGGCATCCACGTTAACGAGACTGCGGGCGATCTCTACGTACACGAGATCCTTGCCGGCGGTGATGTCAGTGTCGCAGTAGCGTCCGGCGATCTTCTGGATGGTAATTCGACGTCCGTAGAAGATACCCGTGCAATTGAAGTTCTGCGCGATACGGTTTGGTCCGATTTGAACCTGGTTGGCTCAGACGCGCTTGCAAAGCGTCAAGAGACCAAGGATACGCTGATCAACGCCAAAACCGGTCAGTACCAGACCTATTGGACTTGGCGGACACAGCAGGTTGATCTCGGCGTGAATCCCCTGGTCTTCCGATCGGGCAGCGGAGTGTTCGACAGCAATGCATTGCTGGAACTTTCGGCAGACGAAATTGCCTACTATGACGCCTTCTTCCATCAGCAATTGATCGACGAAAGCTTTGTCGGTGATGCGAATGCCGAGGTGGCCGCGCGTGTCCTGACCCTGCGGACGGCGCGTACCGAGCAATATCGCGATCTGGATGGAACCTATGGGCTGCTGCCGGTCGGTACGCTCGACTATGACGGTCAAACGGCCGAATTCACGGTGGGTGACACTCTGACAGGTGCGACCAGTGGGGCGACGGCGGTGATCGTTTCGATCAGCGACAGCGCTGACACCGGCACATTGTCGATCATCATGACCAGCACTGATGCCTTCCAGGACGGTGAGCTTCTCACCGACGACAGTGGCGGTTCGGCCGATGCCGACGGCGTGCTGTCTGCGACCGTCAACACAGCAATCGATGTCTATTACGAAAACTACCGGGTGCCATTGACCGCACTCGAGGTTGCGGCAATCGACGCTTCGATCAAGGAGTGGTCGGAAGAAGAACTGATCAACGGTATCGGTATCGGCATCTTGAAGAAGGTGACTGACACGAACCTCGATATCGAAGATCCCAACATTGTCGGTGTCAATGTCACGCTCAACGTGTCCGGTGCCATCGGGAAAAGCGATGGCCAGGTTCACATTCCCATCGTGGCAAATACGACGCTCACCCCGGCACAACAGGTGATCCTCGGTGCCGCTGAACGCGACGATGTCTTCTATCTGACAACTGACCGTGTTGAGATTGATGTGAACTTCAACGCAAGCACCGACACCATTACCCGCCTGACTGGCACCTGGGACACCAATCAGTTCAAAGTCGGCATGCTGATTCAGGTTGAGGGCACGACTGCCAACGCGACCGAAGAAGGCCCGTTCTATCGAATTCTGACGGTGTCGGGTGCAACGATCACCATCGACACGACGAAGACGCCGCTTATTGCGACCGAGTTTGATCAAGCAGTGGCGATTTCGGGCGTCGTTTTGGACCCGCGTGGTGTGACATCAGAGGTGACGGTCGATATCACCGGCGGCAACACCCTGACGAAAACCGGTGGCAGTGGCGACTTCTCCGAGTTCCGCGCAGGGATGAAGATCCTTCTGAAGGGGGATCCGGCGAATGAGAACGATTCCATCTCCCTCTATGAGATTGCATCGGCCACTGCCAATTCCATGACGCTGGTTGGCACACCGCTGACCAATGATACCGGCCTCGACCTCATTGTGGACGAGTTCGTGGAATTGGCGGGCGTGCAGGTGCAGCTGCGTGAAGACTTCGACATTCGCGCGACCGGCGTTCTCGACGCGATCGCGGGTGACAGGTCATTCATCGGGTCTGAGCAGGATGTTTTGCTTGACGAGGTCAATGTAACGGGTGCGCTTCGCATCAAGACTTCGGGTTCCATCCTGAACAATCTCGGTGCTGGCTTCACCAATATTGTCAGCGGCGACCTTCTTCTGGAAGCTGGCACCGGTTCCATCGGGACCATGGCAGGCGCGGATCACCGGATTTACATCGACCTCGCGCCGGGCGCGACCCTGACGGCCCGGGCTGCGGGTGACATTGTCCTGACAGAGAAAAACGGCGATATGAACATCGTCAACATGTTCTCGCAGAACGGTGACATCGATCTTCATGCCGTCACTGGTTCAATTCTCGATTTCCTTGACGAGGACTTCGTCAATCTCGAGGCAGACGACATCCGACTGTTGGCAGGCGGCGCGATTGGTGCTGCCGGCAACGCTCTGGATATCGAAGCGCGTGGCGACGGTTCGGCGCTCGGTGAGGGGCTTCTGACTGCGACAGCCGCCAGCGACATTGTCATCACCGAAACCTTTGGCGACATGAATGTCCGCAACGTCTATTCGAGCGGTGGCGATGTCACGCTCAAGGCAGCGGTGAGCATTCTCGACGCCGTGGATTTGGCTGACCCAACCGATCCGACATCCACTGAAGGAAGTTTCTCCGGCGGCAGGCTGAATACGGACGTTCTGGGCAACAACATCAACCTTGAAGCGGTTCTGGGCTTTATCGGCGCAGCCGGCAACGAACTCGATATCGACAGCCGACGTGGCACGGGTGGCGAGTTGGTGAGCCAAAGCGCTCAGAATACCTACATAATCGAGACAACGGGTGACCTCTATATCGAGCAGGTCGGCACCGGAGCCAGCCTGATCACCGCATTTATCACTGCAACGGGTGGTGGCATTTTCAACGGCGCCAGCACAGGTGTGTCCAATGTCACGGGTGGGCGTGCGTTCCTGATTGCAAATCAGAATATCGGCACGTCGAGCAAGCATCTGTTCACTCGAATTGGCGTTATTCAGTCGATTTCGATAAATGGTTCGACCTATGTGACCAATGACGGCGCGCTTGAAGTCGATGACATCAACGGCAGTGGCACGGGTCAGTCTTCGGGCGGTGAAATCATCGTCGAGGCCTCAAGTCCGGTCGTGGTTGCGGCTGATCAAATCGCCGTCCTCGGCGTCACCATCAACGCATCAGAAGATCCGACCGATGACTTCGACACCATTACCGTCAAGGCGGGCGTGACTGTCGAATCCACGTCGAGCAGCGTAACGCTGAACGCAGGCGATCATATCGTGATCGAAGGCACCGCCCTGGTCAGAGGTGCGACAGACGTCAACCTGAATGCGGATGTGGCGGACAACGACGCAGGTGGTGGCGACATCACGGTGAACGCCTCGGCCACGGTCGCCGCAACCAGTGGCGATGTTTCCATCAATTCCGAAAACGATGGAAATACGATCCTGCTTGCCGGGCTAATCGGAGCGGGTGATGAAGTGTTTGTCACAACGGGTGACGGCGTCGATATCCTAACTGTTGCCGCGACCGGCAGCATCACCGCATTGAATTTGCTGAAGATTGACACCGAGGAGGGGGGCGACACCCTTCTTGTTGAAGACGGCGGCACCTTGACCTCCAGCGGTGTTGCAGCGACTGCCGACATCGAGATCTGGACCGGTGGCGGTGTCGATGATGTCGATATCATTGGCAGCACAGCAGTTACAGCCGGCGACAGCGTCGTGATCAATCTGGAAGGCGACGGCGACAGCCTCGACATCATCGGCACGGTCTCGGCGACGAGAAACGACGTGACAATTGACAGCGCGGGTGGTGTCGACACCATAACGATTAGCGGCAGTGTCAATGCCGGCGACGATGTGGACGTGATGACCGGCGGCGGTGGGGATTCTCTCACAGTCGCTTCCACCGGCAGCGTTTCCGCAGTTGACCTGTTGAAGATCGACACGGAAGAGGGGGGCGATACGCTTCTTGTTGAAGACGGTGGCACGCTCACCTCCAGCGGTGTTACAGCGAATGCCGACATCGAGATCTGGACCGGTGGCGGTGTTGATGATGTCGATATCATTGGCAATACAGCGGTTACAGCCGGCGACAGCGTTGTGATCAATCTGGAAGGCGATGGCGACAGCCTCGACATTATCGGCACGGTCTCGGCGACGAGAAATGACGTGACGATTGACAGCGCGGCCGGTGTCGACACCATCTCCATCACTGGCAGCGTCAATGCTGGCGACGATGTGGTCGTAATGACCGGTGATAGCGGCGATAGTCTTACGGTTGCCTCCACGGGCACTGTTTCTGCAGTCGATTTGCTGAAGATCGACACGGAGGAAGGCACCGATACGCTCCTTATCGAGGCCGGTGGGCAACTGGTTTCCAGCGGTAGCAGCGCCGCTTCCGACATCGAGATCTTGACCGGCGGCGGTATCGACGATGTCGATATCAACTGCAGCCTCCTGGCTATCTCCGGTGACGATATCTCCATAAGCCTGGAGGACGGCAACGACCTGCTCGATATCACCGGCACCGTGACAGCCAACGACACCTTCACGATTTCCGGCGGCAACGACGATGACACCATCACGCTTTTGGGCGCATCCGTCAGCGCAGTCACGATCACCATCGACGGCGATGCGGGCGAAGACGACATCACCGTGCAGGACATGGCACTCTTCACTGGCGCTGCCACGATCTTTGGCGGCACAGATGATGACAATATCCAGATCTACAACCTGATCACCCAGAACAGTGGTGATTCCCTCCTGATCGACGGTGAGGACGGGGCCGATGATGTGCTCATCGACCTGACAGATCCTGCGACAGTTACACCGCCAGGCACCGAATATCTCATCCAGGTTTTCGACAGTGGCACCAGTGGTACACCCGATACACTGACGATCGACGCGACAGAGCTGGCGGACAACATCTTGATGCGTGCCGCCGACGATGTAGTCAGCGGCGGTGTCGCCTTCGTGGCAGCACTCCACAACGATCCGAGCACCGCCGTGGAGCGGATCGATTACGACAAGGCCATCGAAGACCTCTTCGTCAATCTAAAGGGTGGCGCAGATGCGCTCACTCTCGACGACAACTGGGCCGAGACGGTGATTGACGGTGGTACCGGCGAGGACAACTTCCAGGTCGGCCAGATCTTCAAGACAGCACGCGACGCGACCGCTGGTCTGCTTCCCAAGGACGTTATGGAGACCGTCCAGACGACCCGCGGCTTCCTGACCAACGGTGTCAGCTTCGAGACCACGATCAATGCCGGGGATGACAATGACACCATCACTGTCTTCAGAAACACGGCCATTCTCAACCTGAATGGTGAAGACGGAGATGATCTCTTCGTCATCCGGTCCTTCGCTGAAGAAGGATCATTCGACAGCAAGGTGGATTCCGGAGGCGATAACGACACGGTCGAGTATGTGGCAAACGCGGCCCTCGAAGTGGTCGGTGGCGGCGGCACGGACACCCTGCGCATCATAGGTACGGAATTCAGTGATAAATACGTCGTGACAGACGTTTCGATCAAAGGGACAGGCCGGACAATTGGTTACGCCGGCATCGAAATCCTCGAAGTCGACGGCGCCGAAGGCGACGACGAATTCTATGTCTTCTCAACACTTTCGACCGTAACGACGACCCTGTTTGGCGGGCTTGGGAATGACCTCTTCAGTATTGCAGGTGATGCGGCCTCGGTGGTTGCGGCCAATGATGCCGTCGTAGCAGCGCAAGAAGGTCCGCATGATGTATCAGGCATCGCCGGCGCGCTCATCATAGACGGTGCTGCAGGCGCCGGCTCAACGGGCGGCTTGGGCAATCCTGTCATGCTGCCGGGCGAGATTAACGTTGCGCCTTCGGTCGGCACGATCGTGGCTTACAGCGGCACCGGGGCCGGTGGCGCTATCGACAGCATGACTGTCACGACAGCGGATCTTTTGAACTTTATCGGTTCTGACCCGAATCTCAGCGTGCTGGGCGACCTCGTCGAGCGCACTCTGGAGATCACAACCGGTCCTGGCGTTTCGCGCTTCTGGAAAATAAATGCGGTGACAGATGTAGGGTCTGGCCAGACCCAACTGACGTTGCAGAATCCGGGGCAACCGGCTGCCGAGTGGGGTCTGCCGGTGGCTGGCGATGGATACGGCGTCACGGGACTTTCAATCAACTTCTTCGTTGACGAAACCGCCAGCGTAGATACGGCCCTGATCTTCAACGATGCCAGCATTGACGCGGAAACTGGTTTCCTTTCCGATACCCAGATCACCGGAATGGGCATGGGCCCCGGCATCACCTATGCCTCACTGGAGAGCATGGAAATCATGCTCGGTAGTGGCGTCGATACCTTTACCGTCAGTGATACCGCCGACGGAATGATCACCGCGGTCCATGGCGGCGGTGGCGGCGACTTCATCACCGTCCTCGACCGGGGCGGTCTCGATTCACGGGGCCTCGACGCGCCGCTCGTGATCTTCGGCGATACCAGCCAGAGCGGTGAGCGTTATACGGATGACTACACATCGGTGAAACTCGGGTTCGCGTATAGTTTTGCGACCCAGGGTAACGACACCCTCGATGCCTCGGCTTCGGCCAAGAGCGTCGTGCTTTACGGTGGCGGCGGTGACGACATCCTCAAGGGCGGGTCTGACGGCGACCAGCTAGCTGGCGGTAGTGGTAACGACGACATTTTTGGCGGCGGCGGCGGTGACCATATCTACGGCGACGGCGGTCTGACGGCCTATGGCACGACAACGGATTTCAAACTGAAATTCGAAGATAGAATTCTGACCTTCGTCACGGTTGATACGTCTACCCACACCTCTCGCGACACTTTGACGGTCGGTGTCGATGAGATTGAAGGTAATGCCGATACCGACTTCATACTGGGCGATCACGGTATCATTACGCAGGTTGCCGGAACGGCCCGTATCGTCTCGACCGCGAACGTCACGAAGATCGAGACAGCTGTTCCGACGGATGGCGATGACGACATCATCGACGGTGGCACGGAAAGCGATTTCATCTTCGGTGGCAACGGAGCCGATACGATAAGCGGTGGAACCGGCAACGATTTGATCTTCGGTGACCATGGCAAGGTTGAAGAAGACGACGGCGGCGTGATTACTGCGGCCGATATGCCCAATACGGTGGGCAATATTGTATTTGTCGCTCTCAACACCATTGGCGACAGCTTTGGTGGCGATGATTGGATTGAAGGCGAAGAAGGCGAAGACATTATCCTCGGTCAGCAGGGCAGTGACACGATCTTCGGCGGGGCCGACAACGACGATATCCTCGGCGGACACAACGTTGCCGGTGGTTATGACGACGGAGACTTCCTCGACGGCGGGGCGGGTGTCGACGCAATTGCTGGCGACAACGCAACCATCCTGCGCACAATCACAATCTCCATGGCGAATGCGCGTTACCGCATGCTTTCCGGATCGACCATCTATGGAGAGACTGTGGGCGTGAACGATGGCGACGCCCTGGTGGATTCAACCGCGCAGAACGACCCGACCGGCGTGCAGCAACGCGTCATAGAACTCTATGATCACAATGCAGATATCGCCGACAACTCGGGTGAGCTCTTTGGTGACGATTATATTGCCGGTGGCTTCGATGACGACACGATCTTCGGTCAGCTCGGCGACGACACAATCCAGGGTGATGGCTCAATAGATCGCGACAATGACGGTGTGGCGGACGCCGCAGCAGCGGAAACCGACAAGGCACCTGTCAGCGCGTCGCGCGACGCAACGACCAATGTGCTGACGGTGGTGGCCTCCGATGAGAACGCAGCTGACGGCGACGACTATATCGAGGGCAACGGTGGTTCGGACCTTATTTTCGGTAATCTCGGCCAGGACGACATCATTGGCGGAAGTTCAGCCCTCTTCGGGCTGGATATAGGCAACGAAGACCCAGGTATAGATCCGAGCAGTTCCACCCATGAACGCCCCGACGACGCCGATATCATCTTTGGTGGAGCAGGAACCGACATCGGTCGCAACGATGCGGGCGATGGCTCGCATACCAACGATTCCGATATGATCCTCGGCGACAACGGTAATATCTTCCGATTGGTCGGTGCAGGTGGTGGTTTGCTCAGCTTCAACTACGGCGACCACGAAGACTACAACGGCGAAAAGATCACACCGCGAGCGGCTGATCTCCTTGACTACACCGAGGGTGGGAAGGTCTATGATCCGGCTGCGCTTGATGATCAGGGGGCCGCAGACGAGATCCACGGTGAATCCGGCGACGACTTCATCTACGGCATGGCCGGCAACGATGTGCTCTTCGGTGACGCCCAGGATGACGATATTATCGGCGGCACCGGTCACGACTGGATCTCCGGCGGCAGCGGCCAGGACGGCGTTTTGGGTGATGATGGACGTATCTACACCAGCCGCAATGGCGATGCGGAACCGCTTTACGGCATCGCAGCGCTTACAGCCGGTGAACTCGATCTGGAAATCTCCACACCTGGCAATATCCAGCAAGAGACCATCAACCGAAACCTCGAGTTGAAGAAGAGCGTTAATCTGACCCCCTTCTATCTCACCATGGACGAAGACCCGTTGGCCGATCCAGCGGATTCTGAGGCCGACGACATCATCTACGGTGGTCTCGGTCGCGACTTCCTGCATGGCGGTGGGGGCGACGATGCGATTTCGGGCGCCGAATCCCTTTCGATTGCTGCCGCCCTGGTTTCCGACGGTATCGGGGGCAGCCAGGTGGTGCTGACCGGTTACGACAACCCTGTCAATTTAGGTGACATGTTGTGGTACGAAGGACTGCGCGCCAGCGAGTTCGCAGTCTATGATGAGTACGCTCCTATGCGGGCCATCACGCTCGAACTCGACGCAATCACCTACAGCTTCTTCACCAGCTTTGACGCTGGCGACGGTCTTGGCAATGACGGTGATGATGCGCTCTTCGGCGACACCGGAAACGACTGGATCGTCGGCGGCACGGGTCAGGACCATTTCTATGGCGGTTACGGCAACGACCTGTTGAACGCCGACGACGACCTCACGACCAGCAGCGGCGAGAATGATTTGCCGGACACTGATCCGACATATGAAGATCGGGCCTATGGTGGGGCAGGACGCGATGTCCTGATCGCCAACACCGGCGGAGACCGCCTGATCGATTGGGTCGGCGAGTTCAACAGCTATCTCGTTCCTTTCGCGCCGTTCGGCCCTTCTACCATCAGCCGGGCACCGCAGCCGCAGATCGCCGATTTCCTCTATGATCAGTCATTCAGCGACGGCGTCGACATGACCCGTTCGATGGATACCATTGGTGCGGCCGATCGCAATGGCGAGCCATTCGGCGAGCTCGGACTTGTCGCTCAAAAGGATCCTGATTGGCGCGATCAGACAGGTGCGCCGGACGATCCACAGCCTGGAAATATCCCGGGTGGTGCGCGCGACGTACTGCGTTCGGCAAGCTTCAGTTCAGGAACTGCAGAAGGCTTCGCCGCCGACAGTGGAACTTGGTCAGTGACTCGCGGCACGCTTGAAGTTGCTCCGGAAAACCTGGGTGAGGATGCGGTCAGCGTCTTCCACGTCGACCACTATCTGCCGCTTTATTACGAGGTGACGGCGATCATCAATGGCGGCAAGCCGACTGGTGGCCTTAAGTCCAATGCCTATCTGATTTTCGACTATCAGGCACCTGACGACTTCAAGTTCGCCGGGATTAACGTCTCCAACGACAAACTGGTAATTGGCCATCGCAATGCAGACGGCTGGTTCGTCGACGTTCAGAACAATAGCCGGTTGAAGCCGGGGACCAATCATACAGTCTTGTTGGCGGTGAATGGCACTACGGTGACCCTCTTGGTCAACAACAAGGATTTCCTGATCCACACCTTCGAGGCACGGGTTGATCCGGACGGCTACACCTACGCGCTCAACACCGGAATGGTCGGGATCGGTGCCGAGAATTCAAAGGCACGGATCGACAACGTCAAGGTGCAGGTGCTTCCACCCGAGACCACCTATGAAGAAACCGCCACTTTCGATGATGATGCCGGACTGTTTGGCAATTATGTCCTCGGCAATTGGCAGGTCGGATCGGGTAAATTTACAGGCACTGCCGGTGCGGACGGATTTGCGCTGGCAACGACGCCGCTCAATATCGGCGCCAACTACGTGCTGGAATTGGAGGCCGCTCTGAAGACGGGAGGCATCGGCGGCTTTGTCTTCGACAACTATGACAACGAGAACTTCAAGTTTGCCGGTATCGACACAGCCAACAAGCGGATTATTGTTGGTCACTATACAGTTGCTGGCGGCTGGGTGATTGATGCGGCGTTCGACAAGAACCTCAAGAGCAATCAGACATACGACCTTAAGGTGACACTCGCCGGTATGACGGTAAGTGTTCAGCTCAATGGGCAATTCATCCTGAGCCATGCCTACAACGCAGTGGTCGTCGACGGCGATTTCGGACTGATGTCCAGGGATGGCACGACATCCTTCAACGAAGCTACGCTCTCCACAAGCGATCCTGCCTATGGAACGCCGGTCGAGGCCATGCGAGCAGCAGGCGCAGCCAAGGGGGCGAAGGATCTCGACAGCCTGGATGCCGCGCAATTGGCGGCCGTGGTTGCCGCGGCGAAAAGCCGGTGGGTCGAGAGTGGTCTGCTCGATGCAGGGCAATTGGCTCTGCTTCAAGACACCGACTTTACGATCGCAGATCTGGCAGGAATAAGGCTCGCAGAAACTGATGGCGAGACGATTACTCTCGACCTCGACGGTGCGGGACATGGTTGGTTCATCGATGAGACGCCTCTTGTCGATGAAGAGTTCCTGGTCAGGAACGGAGTCCTGACGGCTCGTGCCGGAACGGATGCTGCTGGTCGAATGGATCTTCTGACCGTTGTCACCCATGAGTTAGGGCATGTTCTGGGTCTTGAACACGACAAGGATCCTGCCGTTGCTGCGGTCATGGACGAGCAGCTTGAGCCCGGCATCAGGTTGCCACTCGCGGATGCTGAACCTGTTGCGGCAACTGCGAACGAACCGAAGAGAGCCAATCGTTCAATCGAGCAGTCGGATGTTATCTTTGGCACAACCGGGCCAACGCATCCCAGCCCGGCCGACGTGATCTCTCTCATCCGAAGCGGCGACATTTTCATCAACTATCTTGACGAGAATGACGGGGATCCTTTCGAACGGGTCGGCAGCAGCTACGTTTACGATGTGGAAAGCGGCAGCTTCGTTGAAGTCGAAGATGGCAAGAAACGGTCTTCCAGCTCGCCAGCTTTCCTTCACGAATTGTTCGATGAGAACGGAATGCTGTTCGCATACACGGATCGTTACGGTGGCCTTTGGATTGTTGATGGCCAGTCGGAACTGCCGGGCGAGCAACACTCAGGCGATTTGGACGATTGGATTTACCAACAGGGATAGGAGATTTTTCAAGATTTCAAGGACTGACATATTTGGAGGCAAAACCCTAAGGACTGTGCGTTTACGCTTTTGGGCGATTCAGGTGGGAATGCTGTCCGGCGTAACGTAAAGTTATTTCTAGGGAAATCATTCGATTGAACAGGATAATTTCGAGTAACACTGCATGGTTGATAAGAGAGAAGAAGCTCCCGAGGGGCAGGGAACCGACGCTGGCGTGCGTCAAGGCAAGCGGCGCTCAACAGTTGAATGGAATGACGAACGCATGCAAACGAGTTTTGCTGATGTCGTCAACATTCAGGGAACGAAAGAACAGGTAGAGCTGTTTTTTGGAACCAATCGCAGCTGGAACGTTAGTTCCAACGGCCCGGTTCAGGTCGATTTGACCAACCGAATGATCCTGACGCCACATGCTGCCAAACGCATGTCGAAAATCCTGGTTGGCGTTTTGCGGGAATATGAGGCGCGCCACGGTATCTTGAAGGTGGACGAGGAGTGACTGGCAAAGACCGTGTCATCTCGAATAAAGGGATGGCCGGTCAGCAGACCGGCCCGGACACTGGCGAGCCGCGTTCGAAGGCGCATCGGCCCGAACAGGTGTCCGTTCTTGAACAGGGTTGGTGGAAGCGGCTTTCGGATGCCGTAGGTCCTGACGAGACCGCCAAGGCATGGGCGCCGCTCATGTTTGCCATGACAAAGGAATTTGAGACGCCTGCTGAATCCTGTGTTGTTTTCATTCTGGACGCAGCGAGTGGCCAATTGCGCATGGCTGCGCACTGGCCCGAAAATCGTCTTCCAGGCAATGCGCTTCTGGTTGCGGGTGAAACGGCAGTCGAACAGGGTCGGGGCGTGGTCCGCGGTGCCTTGCCCGACGAGTCCCCGACTGATGCGCCTGAGGAAGGTGGATTGGTGTCAATCATCACTCCATTGATGGTCGAAGGCAAAGTGTTGGGAGCGGTTGGCATGGAAATGCGGCCGGCCAGGCAAACTGCAATGGTGGCGGCCATGCGCCGTCTTCAGTGGGGCGCGGCCTGGATGCGCGATGTCCTGCGGGCCGATGTAGGTCGCCAGGAAGCTGCGCGTTACACGCAGGCGGTGAACGCACTACATGTAGTGGTCGGTGTCGCGGAACGTGAAGATTTTGCAACAAGTGCTCGGGCAGCGGCTACGGACTTGGCAAACCGTTTCCAATGCGACCGGGTCTCAATCGGGTTTCGTCGTCTGGGTCGAAGCCGGATCAGCGCCATTTCCAATTCCGCCCAATTCGGCAAGCGCATGAATCTCGTGCAAATGCTTTGTGCGGCGATGGACGAAGCTATCGATCAACGGTCCGTTATCCTCTTTCCTGCGGAGGAGGTTGGGGAGATCTATGCGGTGCATCGCCACGACATTCTCGCTCGCGGTCATGGGGCCGCTCATATCTTGACCGTCCCGCTCTTTGCTGTCGATCGTTATGTCGGTTCCATTGTGTTTGAACGCCCGGCCGGATGCCCCTTTTCCCAGGAAGATGCCGAGGTGATGGAGGCGGTATCCACGGTCCTTGCTCCGGTTCTGGATGAAAAGCGCCGAAATGACCGATGGCTGATCACCAAAGCGAGCGAAGCAGCATGGAACCAGCTGCAACGCTTATTGGGGCCTGGTCGTCTGGCGCGCAAGACCGTGGCGATAGCTCTTGTCGCCTTGGTGGCTTTCTTCTGGTTTGCACGTACTGAATACCGGGTCGTCGCAGATGCGGTGGTGGAGGGTGAAGTGCAGCGAGCCATCGTCGTAGCTTTCGACGGTTTTGTGGCGGAGGCACCTGTCCGAGCCGGTGACAAGGTTGCAAAGGGCGATCTACTGGCGCGGTTCGATGACCGCGATCTTACCTTGGAGCGCTTACGCCTGGTCACATTGAAAGATAGACAGAAATTCGAGTTCGATCGGGCGGTAGCCGAGCGTGACCGCGCGGAAACGCGTATCCGCCAGACCCAGATTGCCCAGGCGGAATCTCAGATCGGGTTGATTGACGAAAAACTTGCCCGAACGCAACTGCTGGCGCCGTTTGACGGGTTGGTGGTTGCCGGGGACCTCAGTCAATCGATTGGCTCGGCGGTTGCACGTGGAGACCAGCTGTTCACCGTCGCACCCTTGGACGCCTATCGCGTGACACTCTTTGTCGATGAGCGCCGGATTGCCGATGTTAAAGCCGGACAGACAGGATCGCTCTTGGTAACGGCCTTGCCCGATGAGCCCTATCAGATGCGCGTTGAAAAGATCACGCCGGTTGCCGAATACGCGGAGGGCGTCACCACTTTCCGTGTTGAGGCCTCCCTGACCGGCGAAACCAAGGATCTTCGTCCCGGCATGGAGGGGGTTGCCAAGGTCAACGTGGACGAGCGGCGTCTGATTGCGATCTGGACAGAACCGATAATTGATTGGTTCCGCGTCTGGTTGTGGCGCTGGGTCCGGGTTTGAGGAGGCCAGGCGGTGGGTGAATCGTTCCTCAGCGCGGATTGGTACAGGGTCGCTCCTTTGAAGTGTCGGCTGCGCGCGCATGTGGAAATTCACCGACAGCGATTTCGTGGCCAGACCTGGCATCTGGTTCAGGATCACCACACCGGCAAATTTCACCGAATAACACCGGCGGCAAACCTGATCGTCTGTCTCATGGATGGACGTCGCACCCTGCAGGAGCTTTGGGAAGAGGCCTGTGAGCGTTTCGAAGATGAGCCACCGACCCAGTCTGAAGTGATAAAGCTTCTTTCCCAGCTCCACGCGGCGGACCTTATTGCCGGGGATATTCCTCCGGATATGGGAGAAATGGGACGTCGTCATTCCAAACAGGAACGGCAGGCTATGCTGGCGCGCCTGAGGAATCCGTTGGCCCTGCGCTTTTCAGTCTTTGATCCCGATGCATTTTTGAATGCGACTGTTTGGCTCGTCCGACCGTTCTTTACCGTTTGGGGGCTTCTTGCCTGGCTCGGACTTGTCGGCACCGGTGCCGCGTTTGCTGCAATTCACTGGGCTGAACTCACCGACAACCTCGCCGACCGCGTTTTGACGGCAGAAAACGGTTTGCTGATTGCTCTCGCCTATCCGCTGGTGAAGGCAATTCACGAGTTGGGGCACGCCTATGCAGCAAAGATCTGGGGCGGTGAGGTCCACGAGATCGGCATCATGTTTCTGGTGCTCATTCCCGTTCCCTATGTCGATGCCTCGACCTCGTCTGCCTTTCCGGAAAAGCGACGGCGAATTGTCGTCGGCGCTGCGGGCATCATGGTTGAACTGGCACTCGCCGCGGGTGCAACCCTTGTCTGGGTCCATGCAGAATCCGGAATCCTGACTGCCTTCATGTTCAACGTCATGCTGATTGGTGGTGTCTCGACCCTGTTTTTCAATGGCAATCCACTTCTGCGGTTCGACGGCTATTTCGTGCTTTGCGACCTCATTGAAATTCCAAACCTCGGGACGCGCTCCAACAAGTATTTCTGGTATCTGGTTCAGACTTATGCGCTTGGCGTGCCGGAAGTGGAAAGTCCGGTTTCGGCACAGGGTGAGCGAGGCTGGCTCCTGTTTTATGCCGTAACCTCTTTCTTCTATCGCATCTTCATTTCCATCGCGATTTCGCTCTTCATCGCCACCAAGTTCTTTGTAATCGGGGTGATCCTTGCCATTTGGGCGATATCGAACGTTTTCCTGCTGCCCGTCGCCAAAGGCCTGAAGTTCATGTTTGTCAGTCCCAAGCTTCGGGGCCGGAGAACCCGGGCAACGGTTCTGGCGGCGACCTCGCTGGGATGCATGGCGCTTGCTCTCTTCGCTTTGCCTGTTCCTTACGCGACCGTTGCCCATGGTGTGGTTTGGTTGGAGGATCGTGCGATACTGCGTGCGCGCGCCGAAGGCTTTGTCGCCGAAGTTGTGACCGAGCGGGGCGAGGTGATAACAGGAGAGACTATCCTTCGATTGGAAGACCCAGTCCTTGCCTCCGAGACTGAGATTACGCTGGCTCGGCTGGACGAATTACGGTTGCGTTTGGCCTCGGTCCTTTTGATAGACCTTGTGCAGGCAAACCTACTGCGCGAGCAAATCCGGCATTTCGAGGGAAAACTCGAGCTTGCGACGGCACGAAGCGAAGCTTTGACCTTGAAGGCGGGGCGCCCGGGCTGGGTGCTGGTGCCAGGCGCCAGCGACATGATCGGCAGAATGTTTCGGGAGGGCGAAGTGGTCGGCTATCTGCTGGACCAGGCCGACTTGCGCTTGCGGGTAGCAGTGGATCAGGACCAGGCGGAGCTGGTCCGGGGCCGAACCGGGGGCGTCGAAGTTCTGCTGCAGCGGGACCTTACGCATCCGGTCATGGCCCACTTGAGCCGCAATGTTCCTGAAAGCCGCGCCCAATTGCCCTCACCTGCCCTAAGTACTTCGGCCGGGGGGGAATTTGCCCTTGATCCGACGGATACGGAGGGGCGGCGGACTTTGCAACGTGTCTTCCAGTTTGAAGTCATCCCGGATGAACCCCTGCCTGTCAGCTATATCGGAGAACGCGCGCTCGTGCGGTTCGATCATGGCCATGAACCACTGGGCTTCAGGTTTCTTCGATCGCTGCGTCAGCTCTTCTTGAGGCAGTTCGATGTCTAAAGCGGCGCTCCACTCTCAAGGTATTCCCCGGCTTCAGCTGCCGAGACCACGTTTTTATGCGGAGAGGCAGGATCAGCAGGAAAGCAAGTACGATCAAATGGGCCGGCGGGTCGCCGCGTCAGTGGTTACCCGGATGGTTCCGCTGAGATCTGCACGGTTGAGAGCTATCGTTCCGGCGACAAAGAAATACGCGCAGGAAATGAGGGCCGCCAGCGACGCAGAACTGCAACAAATAGCCGTCGATCAACGCCGGGCATTGCGCGTCGCAATGACATCGGGCGAACCTGGGGTAGCAGCGATTGCCCCTGCCTTTGCTCTGGTCCGGGAAGCCGCAGAACGGACACTTGGATTTCGCCACCATGATGTCCAGTTGCTTGGCGCCTGGGCCATGATGAAGGGCATGGTGGCAGAAATGAACACGGGCGAGGGCAAGACCCTGTGCGCGACGCTTGCGGCCTCTGCGGCGGCACTTTCTGGCTGGCCGGTTCATGTCATTACAGTCAACGACTATCTGGCCAAATACGGCGCGGAGGCCATGACACCCCTGTACCGTTTTCTGGGGCTTAGCGTGGGCGTCGTGCAGGCAGGCCAGGATTTTGAAACCCGGCGCCAGATCTATGCTCGTGATGTCGTTTATTGCACCAACAAGGAACTCGCATTCGACTACCTGCGTGACCGTATGGAAGTTCGAAATCGATTGGGCAACTTGCGTCGCAAGGTCGAGTGTTTGACCGGCGAAGCGATGCGACCGAACTTGCGGTTGAGGGGGCTTCATTTTGCGATTGTTGACGAAGCCGACAGCGTCTTGATCGACGAAGCACGGACGCCTTTGATTATTTCCGGCCAGATATCCAGCGACGGCGGCGTTGACACGGCTCTTTTCGAAACAGCAATGGAAGCCGCAAGGGATCTGAAAGAAGGGCGACATTTTCGGATTCCCAAGGACGAGAAGCGAATTGAGTTGCTCGACCCCGGAACCGATCTCCTCGACGATCTGGGAGACGAAGGCACCGGCGCGTTTCGGGTGCGTGTCATCAGGGAACATACGGTGAAGCAGGCGCTTTCGGCGCTGCATTTGTTTCATCGCGGCGAGGAGTACATCTTGCGCGATGATGAAGTTCAAATAGTTGATGAATACACCGGTCGTGTCATGGCGGACCGAAGCTGGTCGGAGGGTCTCCATCAGATGGTTGAACTCAAAGAGGGGCTGGAGCCGACGCCCCCGCGCGAGACCCAATCACGGATTACTTACCAAAGGTTCTTTCGACGCTATGTAAAGCTCGCTGGAATGACGGGTACAGCCTCTGATGCCGCTTGGGAGCTTTGGTCTGTGTACCGGCTCGCAATCGCACGAATTCCCACCCATCGACCGGACATTCGAACGTTTGGCCGTGATCGCCTCTATGCGAGCGAAGCTGCAAAGTGGACAGCCATCACCGAGCGTGTGGCAGAGCTTCACCGCCAGTCAAAGCCTGTCCTGCTAGGGACCCGTTCGGTTGCAGCCTCTGAGGAAGCGAGCCACCTGCTTGAACAATTGGGCATTCCACATCAGGTTTTGAGTGCCAGTCAGGATTCCAACGAAGCTGCTATTATCGGAAGGGCAGGAGAGGCCGGAAGGGTTACGGTCGCGACCAACATGGCCGGTCGAGGCGTCGATATCCAATTGGACACAGGTATCAACGAACGTGGTGGTCTGCATGTGATCCTGTCAGAACGTCACGATTCACGCCGTATTGACCGCCAGCTCGAAGGCCGTTGCGGTCGTCAGGGTGAGCGCGGTCGCGTGGAAGCTTTTCTCTCGTTGGAGGACGAACTCATGCGGGGACAGGCTGCTGCATTGCCTCGCCGTTTGGCAACGGTTTTCTTTGCTTTCGGCTTGCGCCGCGCGGCGGTGCGGTGCATGCGTTTTCGGCAAAAGCAGGTCGAGGGAACGCATGGGAGAATGCGACGCGATCTGCTTGACTCAGACCGCAATCTTGGTCAACTCTTGGCTGTTTCTGGGGAACTGGAGTAACGCATGATGCTACGGATCTGGGTGCCGGTTTCCACGCTTCTTGCCATTGTGTTTCTGATTAAACCTCTCTCAGCCCAGGAGTTGAGCGAACGGGTTTTCGACTGTGTGATGGACCCAGCCGAAACCGTCAGGGTTGGAAGCCCCTTTTCAGGGCTTTTGGATTCCGTTGAAGTGAGACGTGGTGACCGGGTCGAGAAGGGGCAGGTGGTTGCGCGCCTTAACTCCAGCATCGCACGGTCAACATACGATCTCCTGAAAACAAGAGCATCTTCCTCCGCGTCCATAGAAGCCCAGGAAGCCCGGTACAAGCTTGCCGTGAAACGCCACGCAAGGATCAAGGAACTTCTCGCGCGGAAGGTGGCTTCTCAAACGGCGATGGACGAGATCGAGGCGGAACTTGTTGCAAGTCGTAGCCTGGTGAGCCGCGCGGAACTGGAATACGCGGTTGCGGCGAAGGAGTTGAAGCGCGCGAAGGCGGACTTGGATCTCAGAGAAATCAAAAGTCCCATCGACGGTTTGGTGGTGGAGCGTAATTTGACGGGCGGCGAGTTTGTCAGTCAGGACGACTATGTGATCAGCATCATCAAGCTTGACCCGCTCTACGTGGAAACCTTTTTGCCGGTTGTTTTGTATAATCAGGTGCAACTAGGCGCGCGGGCGAAGGTAAGCCCGGCCCCGCCGGTAATCGGGACATACGAAGCCAAAGTCATCGTGGTCGATCAGATGTTTGACCTTGCGAGTGGAACGTTCGGTGTGCGTTTGGAGTTACCCAATTCCAATGATCGCCTGCCGGCCGGTCATCGTTGTCAGCTGGTTTTTGAGAGCACTGCGGGTTAGCCGGCTGGAATTCTTTTGACATACCTGCGGGACTACAAACACCGGTGAGGGCCGGAAGATGTCGGAAAGCGCAAGATCAATAGCTGGAGAGATTACGAGAAGCCGCAGTTCGTTTCGCGGCGGCAGGATTTTCGATGCGTTGAGCGCATTGGACGGACCAAAGCTTTGCGAACGTTCCGCAAAACTGATTGCGGGTGACCTGCGCGACGGTCGTTACCTTGTAAGCATGCCGAAAGACGCCTTTTATCCGGGGCCAGCTCGACAGTTCTCGAGCGTTTGCAAGGCGCTTGATGCGCCTGAAACAGCGCTTGAAGACCTTCTCCCCTACCTGCCCTCTGCAGTCAGCGTCCATTTTGGCTATGAACCGGAAGCGGTTGGCGAACGCTTCAAGTGTTACATCGAATTTCCGCCCGACGCCCAGCCGGAACCGGGCCTTGTCTTTCATTCCGTGAAATGGGTTGTCGGCCGTGTTTCTTCATCGGCAACCAGCCGCTACTGGTCACGCAATCGATTGTCGCCAGGCGAGCAGGAAAAGCTCGTGGAGACTTTATTGCCAATCGGTAGAGCGCAGGAAGCTGCGCTTGGAATTCTGGAGGTTTCCGCTCGCACGGCAAGGAACAAATCCGCCACTCTTCTCGAAGTTCTGGAACCCGGAAACCCGCGCCATTCCATCGACATCAATGTCGCCGAAAGTGGCCAGCGGCTCGTTGATTTTCATAACCTCCTGGAACCGGTGTTCGCCGAGGCGGGAATAGGGCAGATGACGGACGCGTTCTTCAAACGCGAGGGAGAAACCCGTATCGGCCATTTTGCCGCCGGCACCGCCCGCGATGGTTCGCCATTCGTAACGCTGTATTTTGATGCGGGGTCAGTCTGATGCTTTGGGATCTTGCACCGCGTCTCAAGCAGAGCAGGCCATCGGACCCGGCGCTGGATTACTGTCTATGGCCCTATGAGCCTCCCCAACCACCAGGCCCTTCGGCTCTACGTTCTTCGGCGCTGCTATTCCATTCCTTCGCCGTTGCCGGCGTGTCGGACAAGATGTTGGCCGTTTGCGATGCGATCCAGGACCGCTTCGGACTTTTCAATACGGTTTGGGGGATCAAACATGTAGGAGGAACTCTTTCCTGGGAGTTCTACTTCTACGACTACCACCGGGCAGAGCGGCGTCACGGTATTGCCGACTTTCTGGATGCGACAAAAAACTATCTTCACTGTTCCGTTCCGCCTGACGATGCCAAGCCCTACTTCATGTTTTCCGTCGAGTTCGATGACCGGCACGCTCGCGGAGAAAAGACGATTGATCAAGTCGATATCTATCTGGGAAATCCGGGCAGCAGTGTCTCGTCCGGGATCTGTTATGGATTGAGCGCCGACGCCTGCGAAATGCGGAACTTCTATTTCTTTTTCGATGCCAACGAGCACCATGATGACATCCGGGGAAAGGTCGCGGCGAGTATTCATTTGCCCTTTCGCCAGGTGGTGATGGAGCAAATCATCTGGCCGGAAATGGAGGGTGTGCAAACCATTGTTGTCGCGAACAAGAGGCACAATGACGGCCTCTATTTTTCTCGCATCTCGGCCGATCAGTTGCTCCATTTCATGGACAGGCTGCGCTTTCCGACGCCCCTGTGCACGTTCTTGAAAGAAAATCGCGATGCTTTCGCACATCACCTTTTTGATGTCGGCTACGACTACCTGCCCGACGAAAATGGCGAGATACGTTACCTGAAAGGAGGTTACTATGGCCTCCTCTAAAAGGCCTCATGATCCGCTATCGGCCTTTCAATCCGTGGCTGCACCAGGTGTCAGAGGCGGTGTAACGACAGCGCCAGGCCTGAACTCGGATCGCGCACGTGTCTCGCTGCGCGATCATGAGAAATACGTGTCGCTTACCATGGAGTTCCGCTGCAACTTGAAGTGCGTGCACTGCATGATTGAGGACACCATGGATCGTCTTCAGCCAGCACCCGAGGAGGCTTTTGCCAAAGTTCTGGAAGAACAGCGCGAGCACAAGCGATGGGAAGGTATGGTTCTCACCGGCGCAGAAATCACCCTTCGTCGCGACCTCCCGGATTTGGCACGCCGCGCGCGCGAAGCTGGCTTTTCGCGTGTCCGTATTCAAACACACGGCGTTCACCTGTCACGGCACAATTACGCCGACGAACTTCTGGACGCAGGCGTCAATGAATTCTTCATCTCCGTCACGGGTTCGGATAGTGAGAGCCATGACCGAATAACCCAGGTGCCGGGCGCTTGGGACAAGATGCTGGCGGGAATGGAGTACCTCGATCAGTGCGATGACGTTCGGCTTCTCACCAACACGGTGGTGACGAAACTAAGTTACAAGATGCTACCTGAGTTGGTTGAGCGGCTTTCGCACTTGAAGCGATTGGTGCAGATGGAGTTCTGGAACTACTGGCCCATGGCCGAGACCGACACGCATGATTACTGCGCTTCGCACGAAGAAATTCAGCCCTACCTTTGTGCAGCGATTTTGCGCGCGCGCGCGTATGGCCGCTTTGTTGAGGTGAAAAATTTTCCTGAATGTCTACTGGGCGATTTGGGAGATGCGTTGGTCAACGCGCAACCGCTCCTGATCATTGATCCCGGTTTTTGGAAGGAATTCGATCGCAACGGTTTCTACCAATGTGTCCATAGGGAGAGTTGCACTTCGACGGAGTGTCTGGGTCTCAACACCGCTTACATTGAGAAATTTGGCAATGAGGCAGAAAAGCTTTATCCCTTGCCGTAACGTCATTTGATGCCTGGCGCAGGAGTTTTTGAGGAACAGACAGGCCAAATATTCAATTTTTTTTATATGTAGTCACAATTTCGAGGTGAATAGTGGCAAAGTACGCTGTATCGTTCTTACATTACTGATTTAAAAGCATAGTTTTCCAGTTCCTGCCAAAAAACATCAACCCGGTGGACCAAGGAAAGCAACGCATTGGGGGAGTGTTAATGATGACAAAGCAATTGATGATCTACCAACGAGCTGTGCCGATTTCGAATGAGCGCCATCGCGACTGGTCGGTTAAGACCGGCGGGAACTTCGGCTATGCGAGTGGAATTAATTCCGTGCCCCTGGTGGCGGCTGAATTTGTCGCGGCAGCGACCGAGTTTGCCATAGTCTTTGCGGGCGAGGACGAGAACATATTTCCAACAGTGATCTTGGGAATGCGCGATGGAGAAAACGCCTATGTCAACGAAGAAGGCGCTTGGTCAGGCGGTTATGTTCCGGCGTTTCTGCGGCGGTATCCTTTCGTTTTCATGCGCTCAGAAGATCAGCAAACCTTCACTTTATGCATTGACGAAGAATTTGACGGTTTCAACAAGGAGGGAAAAGGAGAGCGGTTGTTCGACGCGGAAGGCGAGCGCACACAGTACCTCCAGTCCATGCTGAATTTCGTTACGGAGTTTCAGTCGCAGCACAACCGGACAAGCCTGTTTGTCAAACGACTGATTGAACTTGGGTTGCTTGAGCCGGCACAGGCCCGGTTCCAATTGCCGGGTGGTGATGCCGCAGCTCTTGGCGGGTTCAAGACCATCAGCCGCGACAAACTTCGCGCGCTACCGGGCGAAACGCTATCTGAAATGGCCAAGACCGATGAGTTGGAGCTTTGCTACGTCCATCTTCAGTCCCTCAACAACTTGACCCCGATGGCACAACGTCAAGCCGAAACGCCACAGGAAACAGAGATTGAGAAGGCACCCGCAGCAGAGAAGAAACCGAGCTCCGCGAAAGGAAAAGGCAAGAACTAGCTTGGGTCGGCGAGGTGGCTCAATAGGGGAAACTGATCGGATGTCAGTTTCCCGTGGCTTATGCTGAAACTCGTCCGGCTGATCAAGTTGGCTGCAAATCGCGGGCATTCGGGGCACAAATGGAATAGCCTCTAACGATGAGCAGATTTCTTGGTTGTCAGCGACCAAGTTGTTTCTTGGAACCATGTCAAGTTTTCGGTGACGTGGCTTTGCCGATGTAACTTTCAATGGATTTCGATTTGGGCGGGTCTAGCCTTTTTGTTTGAGTTGTAGTCCTCAGCGGTACTCGGCATCTAACCAACTTTTATTGCAAACAAACAATGTGGTCGCACCATATTTCAGGCAACATAATGCAGATCTCCGCCTCTTTTTTGGGGGCGACAACGATCAAAAGCGACCGAATTGAGGGCGCGGAGCGGACATTTGAATATTTGCGCCAAACTGAAATTATTGTTGAGGGCTCAGGGGTTCAAGTTCCTGACGGTCCTGCAGCTAAGCTGTCGAGGCAGTCGGCATTGGATGGCGCCCTCTACGCTCACACTACCATACATGGCTGTAGTCAGAAGCTGCTTCTGCATTCGGTGAACAATGCCACTTCAGCTAACGTAGTCAAAACGAAACCCGCTTATCAAACGCGTGTAGACAGCTTCCCCTGTAAGTCACTGCCAGTGTTTAGCAGCACCCATTCTTCCCAAGCCATCATCATTTCCCTGCGCTGAAGCAGTAAATCGGTGCGATGATAGGCAGCTTCAGTCGCGTTTTTGATCGTATGAGCAAGCGCTCGCTCCGCCAAGTCGCGTGGATAGCCGTTTTCGGACGCCCAATCCCGGAAACTGGAACGGAAGCCATGGGCAGTCGCTGTGCGCCCTGGCGTATCGCTAGCAACATTGTGATCTCGAAGACACTTGGTCAGCGTCATGTCACTTACGGGTGTGTTCCTTCTTGATGGGAAGACAATGGGCGTATCTGCAAGGGGTGCATTTTCCTTCAATGTTTCAAATAGATCCACCAAGTGTGGAGAAAGTGGTACGCGATGTATGACCTTGGCCTTCATGCGCTGGGCCGGAAGTGTCCAGACACCTTTTTCAAGGTCAAGTTCACTCCATTCCATCATTCGCACTTCCCCAGAACGTGCAGCTGTCAGGATCAGTACCTCAAGCATACGTTTGGTCTGCGTCTTCAAACCTTCATGTAGCACTTCACGGACAACAACAGGAACGTCGCGCCAGGGAACGGCGGGCTGGTTCTCAACGCGTTCGCGTTTACCAGGCTGTTTCGGCAGGAGTTGGCTAACGACACCGACCGGGCTTGCAACGATGAAACCGTGAGCTGCACACCAGTTCATGACGACATCGCACCGCTGTTTGACGCGTGACGCTGTTTCCGGTTTCTCCAACCAGATGGGTTTCAACGCCGATGCAAAATCCGCAGGCGTAAGTTTGGTGACCAGAATGTCGCCAATGTAGGGGAACACATACTGCTTCAGCGTATTGATCCACTGAGCCTGGTGCTTCTTGTTTTTAAACCCAGCTTTTCGATCGTCGTAAGCCCTCTGAGCAGCTTCTTCAAAAGTTGGAAGGGATAATTCGCGCTGTTTTGTATCAAGGATGCGCTTTTGCTCTTCTATCGGATCCAAACCGTTTTCAAGCTGTTTTCGTGCCCCAAGCGCAATATCTCTGGCAACTTTAACTGAGATTGTTGGATAGGTTCCTAGCCCCTTGTCCCGACGCTTACCAGTCATGGGGGATTTGAAACGAAAAATCCATTTCCCTCTCCCGGGAGACTTGCCAGGAAACAGGTAAAGGCCGCGAACAGACCCATCAGTGATCGGCTTGTCATCCGGTTTTATTCTTCTGGCTTTGACATCAGTGAGCATTGTCTTCAAAAGCCTGCACTTCAAAATTTTTACAAAGCTAGCCCATCATATGGCCCATCACAATACATGAGATTTGATTAATTCGATTGAGACCGTCTAATACGCGTTAGAAATTCAAAGCAACAATAACATTATGGAAAACATTGAGATTTAAGCATAGATCAGAGCTTATTGAGATGAATCGAGATCATTTATTAGGCGGACTTCCTCTCCGCCATTTTTCCCCTTAAACTCTCTTTAAATTCAAAAAAAATGGCAGTTTTTCTGGGCTTCCTTCTCAGATTTTTGCTTTCTCTGTGTAACAAACTGGGTAACATTCTTCCGGACACAGGGGAGCACGCGTCCGAAACGTCCATGCCACCAAACTTGGGTTTGTATTTGTAGAACGACGCACTGCTGATCCCGTGCTTACGGCAAACCTCAGCTGTCAGGATGCCGCGTTCCTGCTCCTTGATCATCGATATGATCTGCTCGTCGCTGAAACGTGAAGTTCTCATTATTCGTCTCCAATCACTGGGACGAACTCTACTCAAAATTTGGAGGAGCTTTAAGGTCGCAAGTCCGAGCAGATAAAGGCACGTTTCTTGTCATTATGGACATAGAAACGGTCCGGACTGACGACTTCTTCGCAGGCACAATGTGAACAGGAAAATTGGTAACCAACACCCATAAGGTCTCTCCGGCCAGGGCAGTAAACCAGCCATGTCGCTGGCGTATTGCAATGCCTACATAGGAAGCCGCGCGAAAGTCAGTACCCCAAATTTGTTCGGAAAATCAGCGGCATGCCCACGTGCCAGTTACAGGGGTGCAAGTGTTTCCATGGAGACGTACGAGACCACTTGCGGTCTGATTTTAAGACCGGAGCCGTGAATTATCGTGCTGCCTGAAGGTGGACACCTCAATATCTTTCGTATTCACACGGATATAGATTTTGCGCACATTCTGAGGTAATGAGCCGTCATGCGCAGTTTCCTGATCGCATTTCTGGTTTTCGTTATTGCTGGGGTCCATTCGGCCGCAGCCTTTGGTGCTGGACATGTAGAAACTGTAGGAATGGAACATGCGGTCTCCATTCAGCATGAGACTGTCGCTGCAGAAGGCGTCGTTTCTTCCAGACAGATGACTTGCTGCAAAGAGGCGGGCAAGACCGGGCCCAGCAGCGACACATCCAGCTGCAGTGCCGATTGTCCGTCGTTTTTCGTCGCCAGTATCGTCTACCAGTTTTCGGCATGCCCGACCTGTGAAAGTCTTCCGCTACCGAAGCTTGCAGCTTTGACACCCCAACCTGAAGACCATCCTCCCAGACTGAGCTGACCGTTCGCTCCGAAGGTACGTCACGTGCATCGGAATTGTCAGTTGTCTGGCGAGGTTGAACCATGGTTTGTCGACTACAGAAGTGTCGATGTGCCGTTCGCTCGCCTAAACAAAGGTGAGAGACCAATGGGTACCCTAAATTTTAAGTCTGAACGCGATGCTTTAGTCGCCGTCGCTGTCGCAGAACCGGCACGTAGTTTCCATTTATTCGACTATTTGAACAGACCTGGTCTGTTCATGCTGGCGTGCTGCACGGTCATGGCCGTTGGTGCCGGCTTTTTGCTTGCCACCGCGCCATCAGCACAGTCATTGGCCGATACTTTGCTATTGGCAGTGCCGCTTCTCGGTTGCCTTGGCATGCATCTGGTTATGCACCGTTTCATGGGTAAGTCCTGCAATTCACCCGCGAAAAAGGAAACTCAAAATGATTAAGCGCATTCTGCCGCTCGTTGCAGTCGTTGGTTTTATTGCAATTTCAGCACCTGCAATTGCCGACGAAAACAAGACGGTTACAGTCTACAAAACGCCCTGGTGCGGCTGTTGTCAGGTCTGGACCGATGCCATTGAGAAAGCTGGCTATCACGTTGCTGTAAAAGATATGGAAGACTTGTCCGCCATAAAGCAACAGGCCGGTGTTCCCGATGACATGCAGGCATGTCACACGGCAGTGATTGGTCATGACCGAAAATACATTCTAGAAGGTCATGTTCCCATCGAAGCCATGGAAAAATTGATGTCAGAAAGGCCCGATGTTCGTGGCATCGCCGTTCCGGGCATGCCGCAAGGATCGCTGGGAATGGGCGACGACCCTAAGGCGAAATACACCGTCTATTCGATTGGCTTGAAGCCGACGGACACACCACAACCCTATATGACGACGGGTCAATAACCTTCAGATGAACAACCTTACAAGAAGATCCTTTCTTGCCGGGTCGGCGAGCCTCACAGGGCTCGCCGTCAGCGGCTGTGTGTCCAGCCAGACAGCGCCAGAGCCTCTGCCGCTTTCGCAGGACCCGTCATATCTTTCCATGTACCGTGCCATGCCGGAGGAACGCTTTCCACTTCCTCAGATCAATCTGAAGAAAGTGCCTGACAGGTTTTACCGGCAGCAGGTTTCCTATCCGACAGGCGAACGCGTTGGAACACTGATTGTCGATACCAGCAATTTTTACCTTTACCTTGTTCAGGAAAACGGCATGGCCATGCGCTATGGCGTTGGTCTTGGACGGGCTGGGTTTGAGTGGTCGGGCAGAGCAAAAATTGCCCGCAAGGCCGAGTGGCCGAAATGGACCCCGCCAGATGAAATGATCGAACGGGAACCTGAGTTGGAGCAATGGAGCTGGCGCAACGGCGGCATGCCCCCGGGGCCGGAAAATCCACTTGGAGCGCGTGCCCTCTATATCTTCCAGGACAACAAGGACACGCTTTACCGGCTTCACGGAACCGCGGAATTCTGGACCATCGGTTCCGCAGTTTCCAGCGGCTGTGTTCGCCTCATGAATCAGGACATCATTGATCTGCATAGCCGCGTTCCGGTCGGATCTCCGATTGTGGTGATCTGATGCAAAAGGCGCTGCTGATCTGGTCCATTCTAGTCGGACTGCTGATTGCTGTCGCGGCTGTCATTGGCTTTCAGGTAGCAGGTGGTAAGCACGGCACAAATACTGAAACCGGATTGGTTCTTAAGCCAGATGATCCGGAGGTGATTGGCCAGGGTGCCAGGGTATACGCGCAGTACTGCGCGACATGTCATGGTGCCGACCTTGAAGGTGAACCTGATTGGCAGACACCTAATCCGGACGGTACGCTCAAGGCTCCGCCACATGACGAGACAGGCCACACCTGGCATCATTCGGACGACTTGCTTTTCAGGATCACCAAATTCGGAACAGCAGTTGCCATCAATGATCCGGATTTCCGGTCGAACATGCCGGCATTTGGGAGCTCATTGTCAGACGAAGAAATTATCGCTGTGCTTTCCTTCATCAAAGCGCAATGGCCTACACTCGTCCGGGAACGTCATGATGACCTGAACAGACAGTCGCAACGCTGACATTGTGGTTCCATAGCACGCCGACAATCCAGTGCGCCCAAGGTTACGCCGTGCACTTCAAAAAAACGCAGTGAGAGGCGGTTCTCACTGCGTGAAGTTGGAGGGGAGGAAGACCCTCAGATTGTCCCGCCGAGCGATCCTTCGAGTTGAGCGAGTTCCTGGCCTCCCGCCATGAGGTCCTGGAGTTCTTCTGCCTTGATTTCGCCCTTGAGGGCTGTTCCGAGTGTCTTGCCCCGGTTGAGCACTGTAAAGCGATCACCGACGGCCATAGCATGGCGCACATTGTGGGTGATGAAGATGACACCGATACCGTTCTTGCGCACCTTGTCGATGGTGGCCAGCACGTTGGAGGTCTGGCGTACGCCCAGAGCCGAGGTCGGCTCATCAAGAATGAGCACCTTGGCACCGAAGTGAACCGCACGGGCGATGGCGACCGTCTGGCGTTCGCCGCCAGACAGCGTGCCGACCGCCTGATCGGGCGAGCGCAGATGAATGCCCATCTTTGCCATCTCGCTCATGGTGACCTCATTGGCATGGGCAAAGTCGAAGAACTTGAACGGGCCATAGCTCTTCTGCGGCTCGCGCCCCATCCAGAAGTTCCGTGTGACCGACATCAGCGGGATCATGGCAAGATCCTGATAGACGGTGGCAATGCCGGCCGTCATGGCATCACGGGGACTGTCAAAGGCAATTTCCTTGCCTTCGATCAGGATCTTGCCCTTGGTTGGCTTGTGTACCCCGGACATGGTCTTGATGAAGGTCGACTTGCCCGCGCCATTATCTCCCAGAAGGCAGTGACACTCACCCGGATTGACGGAGACAGAGACACCGTTCAAGGCAATCACCGGGCCGAAGTGCTTCTCGATATCGACGAGTTCGATCAATGATGTGCTCATATCAGCGCTCCCCTGTGATCATGCGACGGATGTAGGTGTTGAGGATCACGGCAAGTAGCAGGATCACACCGAGGAAGACCCGGAAGAGGGAACTTTCCACTCCGGCAAAGAAAAGCCCCTGCTGA
>CXTY01000039.1 GCA_001404055.1 Roseibium album
AAAGCAACAATATGCATCACTGCACATTATCGTTGAATTTGACAGGAGCTCAATTAAAACCAACAGCCACGAATGACCATCAATCCCAATCGGCTTCCTTGTCTGAAAGATCAGCGTACCTGCGTAACCCTTACTTAAAACAACCCAAATACCCCAAAAGATATCCAAGCCGTTCCGCAAGACCAACGCCGCCTACGCTTCCCTTCCTTCAATAATCAAATTGTCAAAGAACCATTCGCTATCGAATGTGGCTAAAAGCCTTCACCCAAAGGCACCAAAAGCACTACCTGTTGTCAGGTCGTCGCTCTCGAGATGTTTGGTAGAACCAACAGCAAAGACCGCCGTGTTGGCGGCGCCGCCGTCGATGGAGGGCGTTATACGCAGGGCCTGATCAGGAGTCAACAGACTTTGTCAAAAAAGATTCACATGGCGCTGATTGTTCTAAAAAGCCCGCAGTTCTCAAGGAGTTTCATCGACCCGGATTTCCCAAACGTACCACAATTCTCCTCTCTTTTTGACAGAATTGAATGTATTGATTTCTTTCCTTTTATAATAGCCATGTCACGATGAATTTCCCTGCAATCAAGACCACAGTACGGCCAAATTCTGGAATTATTGACCTGTGTTATCAATAGCTGGCTGCGCAGAAATATTTGACGTATCAAGTCAAACGCTGCATGTAGCAGGCTCTGCCACGTTCAACAGTAGCGAGCGGATCGCTCTTTATCGTTTAGCGCTTGCGTGTCAGAAGCAATGAAGCTGACAGAAGGACCGGACAGAAGTAAATGCATTTTGGCCCTTTTCAAAGCTCGCATGCACAGCGTGTCGAGCTCGGTGATGAACCTCCCTTGCGCGGGTACGAGGGCCGTAGCGGCATGTCTGACCGGCGGCAGGTTTCCCTGCGCTGGCTGGCAGGAACGGTTCTGACTGGCGTCACTTCACTGGTTTTGATGGGCGGCGCACTGTTGGCCGCGCTGGATGGACAGTACAGTGTTGAGGCCGCATCTTCGACCGACAGGTTCCTTGGTGGTTTATCGGGACAAGACGGCGGCAGCAGCAAAGGCGATCGCGTCTTTCAGACCGCAGCTGAATATTCCAGTAAGCACGTGATCGATGTCAATGTCGTCGCGCGTGAAGGCGATAGGGACCACATACGTGTCCGGCCACACGTTTTTGTCAGCGCGTCACTTGCAACCCGCAAAGACCCAGATCTTGCGGAGCAGATACCGTCATTCAACCCGCTGAACATGTTTGCCGATAATCAGGAAGATGATGGTCAAGCCGGCGCTGGCGAAACGAATACGTCTCTCCTGGTAGATTCTTTATATGGTGCCAAACTTGAAAGCGAAGTCAGCATAAGCCTGACAACGTTCCCGACCGCCAGTCCCAGCATTGATCCCGACAAGACCCCGTCGGAAGCAGCTGTCGAGCTCGCGGTTCGTGAAACAGCCCGTACTTTGTCGATAGATGCCGTAGAGATGGCCGCAAAGACGTTGGTCGACCCGGGTAGGTTCGATTTCAATCTCGCACTACAGCCGGATCTTGAACGCTACGCGGTGCGCATTACACCAGAGAATGTTTCGTTCGTATCAAAACGTGACGAAGAAATCCGCTATGCCGGCATGGAAGAAAACATCATCCCTGTGAAAGCGGGTCAGGTAATGACCGACCTGCTTATGGATCACGAAGCAACAGAAGTGGAAGCCCGAACCATCGCGGCTGCCTTCCAGGCAAATTTCGGACTGTCAGATCTATCAGAGGGACAGCGACTGCGGATTGCCTTTGCCCCCTCTCCTGAAAACCTTGAGCGGATGCGCCCTGAACGGATCAGCCTTTACGCAGACACGGAGCATCAGGCAACGGTCGCGCGCTCCGACAGCGGCGACTACATCAGGGCCATGGAACCCAGTACCTTTCTTGCTGGTGCATTCGCTGAAGCTGACCGGGTGTCCTACGGTGGCCCAACACCGGCAATTTATGACAGTCTGTACCAGACCGCGCTTGAACAGGACATGCCGGAAGAGATCATCAACAACCTGGTACGCATGTTTTCATTCGACGTTGATTTCAACGCGCGCGTCCAACCGGGCGATGCACTGGAACTGTTCTACACCGAGGGCGATGCGAACAGCGCACCCAAAGTCCTTTATGCGGCACTTAATACCGGAAACACCAAGCGGGAGTTTTATCGATACAGAACCCCGGACGACGGTGTGACGGATTTCTACGATGCCTCCGGCCAGAGCGCAAAAAAGTTCCTGGTCCGCAAACCGCTGAATGGCGGTAAATTCCGTTCCGGATTTGGCATGCGCAGGCATCCGATTCACAAGTATACCAAGATGCACCGCGGTGTAGACTGGTCAGCACCGCGGGGAACACCGATCATCGCTGCGGGCAATGGAACGATTATCAAGGCAGGTTGGAGTTCCGGCTATGGTCGGCGTATCGAACTGCGCCATACCAATGGTTACACAACGACCTACAACCACATGACGGGTTTTGCCAAGGGCATGCAGGAAGGTGTCCGCGTCACGCAGGGCCAGATAATCGGGTATGTGGGCTCAACGGGCCTGTCAACCGGCCCACACCTTCACTATGAGGTGCTTGTGAACGGTCGCTACATGGATCCAATGCGGATCAAGCTGCCGAAAGGGCGGACGCTGGAAGGCGAGTTGCGCACCACATTTGAAACCGAGCGATACCGTGTAGACACCCTGCTGGACCGCGCGCGCAAGCCATCACGGATTGCGGCGGTCAACTAGGACACTTTCAGCGAAAGTGTCATGAATCACTTCAACAAAACCTGATCTCATTCATGCTTTGATAGAAAAGCCCGCAAGAACAAGTCTTGCGGGCCTTTTTGTTACCATTCGTTTGTCAGCGAAACTTAAGCGGCGGCGCTTTTCGCCCTATCCACTTCGAAGACAAGACGATCGGCTCCAGCCGAGACATCCAGCGTCTGACCGTCATGAATATCCCCGGCCAGCAACTTTTCTGCCAACGGGTCCTGGACGTCCTTCTGGATCACACGTTTCAAAGGCCGTGCACCATAAGCCGGGTCATAACCCTTGTGAGCCAGCCAACCGAGAGCACCTTCATCCAGGTTAAGCGTAATCTTGCGATCACTGAGCAGCGCGCGAAGACGCTCAAGCTGGATTTTGACAATGTCAGCCATCTGGGAACGCTGCAGCCGATGAAACAAAACGATCTCGTCGAGACGGTTCAGAAACTCAGGCCGGAAATGCCCACGTACGGCAGACATGACTTCATCCCGGACAGCATCTGAATCTTGCCCTTCTGGTTGATTGACAAGGAACTCCGCACCAAGGTTCGACGTCATGATGATCAGCGCATTGCGGAAATCCACAGTTCGCCCCTGACCATCTGTCAATCGACCATCATCTAGCACCTGCAGCAGCACGTTGAAGACGTCACCATGAGCCTTTTCAATTTCATCAAAAAGAACCACCTGATATGGCCGCCTCCGAATGGCTTCGGTCAAGGCACCGCCTTCCTCATAGCCAACATAGCCAGGAGGAGCGCCGATAAGCCGAGCAACGGAGTGTTTTTCCATATACTCAGACATATCGATGCGAACCATCGCGTTGTCGTCATCGAACAGGAAGCTCGCAAGTGCCTTGGTGAGTTCGGTCTTGCCGACACCCGTAGGTCCCAGAAACATGAACGAGCCAATCGGTCGGTTCGGGTCCTGCAACCCGGCGCGTGCACGGCGAACCGCTGTTGAAACCGCATGAATGGCTTCCGCCTGGCCAACCACGCGGTTTGCCAACATATCTTCCATGCGCAAAAGTTTCTCACGCTCTCCTTCAAGCATCTTGTCGACTGGAATCCCGGTCCATTTCGAAACGACCTGGGCAATGTGAGGCGGTGTAACGGCCTCATCCACCATGGCATCGCCATCTTCGGACGCTTCTGCTTCTGACAGTTTTTGCTCCAGATCGGGAACAACGCCATAAGCAAGTTCACCCGCCTTGGCGAGATCACCTTTGCGCTGCGCGATTTCCAGATCGATGCGCGCCTGCTCCAGCTGCTCCATGATCTTCTGCTCAAGATTGAGCTTTTCCTTCTCGCCGAGCCACCTGTTGGTCAGGGCCTGCGATTGTTCTTCAAGATCCGTCAGCTCTTTTTCAAGCTTGGCCAGGCGATCTTTGGACGCCTCGTCACTTTCACTCTTCAAGGCTTCCCGTTCGATCTTCAACTGAATGATACGCCGATCCAGTTCGTCCAGTTTTTCAGGCTTAGAATCTACCTGCATCCGAAGGCGGCTGGCCGCTTCGTCCATCAGGTCGATTGCCTTGTCGGGCAAAAACCGATCCGTAATGTAACGGTTGGAGAGGGACGCTGCTGAGACAATGGCGGAATCTGTGATGCGAACACCGTGATGAAGTTCGTATTTCTCCTTGATTCCACGCAGGATCGAAATCGTGTCCTCAACCGTCGGCTCTGAAACAAAAACCGGCTGAAAACGGCGGGCAAGAGCCGCATCCTTTTCAACATGCTTGCGATATTCATCGAGCGTCGTCGCACCAACGCAGTGCAACTCACCCCGGGCAAGCGCAGGCTTCAACAGGTTCGATGCATCCATTGCACCGTCTGCTTTTCCAGCGCCGACAAGCGTATGCATTTCGTCGATGAAGAGAACGATATTGCCAGCGGCAGCCTCAACTTCTGAAAGAACCGCTTTCAACCTTTCCTCAAATTCCCCTCGATATTTCGCCCCTGCGATCAGGGATCCCATATCAAGGGCAAGCAACTGTTTGTCCTTCAGGGATTCTGGAACATCGCCATTGATAATCCGAAGTGCCAGACCTTCAGCAATTGCTGTTTTCCCGACGCCAGGCTCACCGATGAGAACCGGATTGTTTTTGGTCCGGCGCGAAAGAACCTGGATTGTCCGCCGGATTTCCTCATCTCGGCCAATCACAGGGTCAAGCTTCCCGTCACGTGCAACCTGGGTCAAGTCACGCGCATATTTTTTCAAAGCGTCATACTGGTTTTCTGCAGTTGCACTATCAGCAGTTCGGCCCTGACGCAGCTGATTGATAGCTTCGTTCAATCCATTGGCAGTGATGCCATGGCGTTTCATCAGCCTGCCGGCCTCACTCTCACCATCCATGGCCAAAGCAAGCAGCAGCCGTTCGACGGTGACAAAGCTGTCGCCCGCTTTCTCCGCTATTTTCTCTGCCTGTTCGAAAAGACGCGCTGTGGTCTGCGCCATATAGAGCTGACCAGAACCGCCTGAAACTTTCGGCATCTTGTCAAGAACGCCCTCAAGGTCTCCCTTGAGCGCCTTTGCCTTGCCGCCTGCCCGGTCGATCAAACCGGCCGCCATGCCTTCCGGATCATCCAGAAGCACTTTCAAAATATGTTCAGGGGCAAACTGCTGATGCCCCCGCCCGAGCGCAAAGGTCTGAGCCGACTGGACAAAACCACGTGCACGTTCAGTGTATTTTTCAAAGTTCATTCGATACCTCCTACCCGTTCGCACCACCCGAAGCGTGGGGAACGTTTTGGGATACGGACCCCGTTCACGGGCATCCGCGCAGCCTCTTTGAGCACTGCCCACACTATATAGTGTTGCATTTTCATCACAAAAGCCCTTTGCGAATAAAACCATGCAACAAACGAAAAACGGCGCCCATCTGGGCGCCGTTTTTGCAATTTATGCAAGTCTGTAAATCGACTATTCGCTGGCAACTACAGTTTCAGCAGGAGCTTCTTCTGCGGTCTTTGCCTTGCGCGGCCGCGTGGTTCTGCGCCGTGGTTTCGGCTGCTCTTCCTCACTCACGGCTTCTGCAGTGTCCGGCGTTGCGGCACTTGCTTCAGGCGCGGTTTCCGCTGTTGCTTCAGCGGCAGCACGGCGCGGTGCCCTGCTGCGAGGCGCACGAGGTGTGCGAGCCCGACGACGCGGTTTTTCTTCCGCCTCGACCTCGTCTCCCTCAACCTTCTGACCTGCAGCGTTCACCTGGCCTTCCTGATCGATGACAGGCATGTCCTCGATGAACGGCTGCGGACTGTTGGCATCGACCACCTCACCATCGGCAGATACCTGTTCCGGCACCCGTTCTGGTGTGCGATCTTGCACTCGTACCTGGCTCCGATCCTGCACCCGGTCTGGCGTCCGATCCGACCCACGGTCTGAAGAAGATCTATCGGCACCATTCGCAGGGCCTGCACCATTTGCTGGCGCAGTTTCAGACCCTGCCTCAACCTCGTTACGAGAAGACGGCTGGGTTTGCTGCTGCGGTTGCTGTTGCGGCTGTGCTGCAGCCACTATGCGGAGATAGTGTTCTGCATGTTGATAATAATTCTCGGACATCACGCGATCGCCAGATGCATGAGCATCGCGGGCAAGTTGCTGATATTTTTCCGCCACGTGCATTGCCGTGCCGCGAATTTTCACATCAGGACCGTTTGATTCGTAAGTCCGGGTTAACGGATTAGGACCCTTGCGGCCCCGTCCGCGCATGCGCTTATTGCTCTGATTTCCTGGTCTCATCCTGCCGTTTTCTCTATGCGGAACGGCGGTCAGCTATTAACTGACCCAACATCGGAATTGCATTAAACCGACACGAAATACCTGCCGAAACCAACTCAGTTGGTTAGCGGCTGTCATTGAAAACACATCCAGCGCGCTAAAGGCCTACGGCCTGCACCTTTGTCTTATTCTATGACAGTCCGAAAATCCGGAAAGCCCGATACGCAACGATTTCCATAACGCTTAAAGTGCGCCTGTCTCACGTTGCCGGATGCGTATGCCCCGCTGAACGCTGCTAACATCTCCGGTCTCGGCGAGTTGAACCTACCCGTTTCCCGCAACATTTCCAAGTGCTTTTTCTTCTTTGAACCAATTCCGTGGATTTATAATTTACGAGCTATGGCAACACGGTCATTGCCGGAAAGATCCTTAATGATTTCAATCTCTCCAAAGCCATGATGACGCAACTGTTTTTTCAGATCACCGGCTTGATCATAGCCGATTTCCATCGCAATCATGCCGCCATGCCGGAGCAGTTTTTTTGCATCTGTGACAATTTGGCCATAAGCGCTCAGGCCATCTTCACCGCCATCCAGTGCTAACTGCGGGTCGTGGTGAATCACTTCAGCGGACAACTCGGCCAAAACGGCTGTTCGGATATAGGGTGGGTTGCTGATGACCCAGTCCAACCCGGGTCGCAACGCCGACAAGTAGTCCGCGCAAACCGGGAAAAATCTCTCCAGGACATGGTGAAGCTCTGCGTTTCGAATAGCGCAACACAAGGCCTCTTCCGACAGATCGACTGCGATCATCTGACAAGCGGGAATTTCGGCAAGAAGTGAAATTGCAATTGCACCGGTTCCGGTGCCGATATCGCACATCAGGCTCGGCCTGTCTGGATCAACTCGATCCAGGACCGCGTCAACCAGAATTTCGGTGTCCGGTCTCGGTTCAAGCGTTGCGGCATTTAACAGAAACCTGCGGCCAAAAAACTCTCGTTCTCCGAGTATCCGCCCAACCGGCATGCCCGAAAGTCGCTTGTCAGCGTAGACCTGTACGCGTACCACCTCACCGTCAGTCACAACATCATGCTCATTTAGAACAAGGTCTGAGACTGATACTTGCAGCGCTCCGCAGACAAGCAATTTGGCATCCAGCTCCGGCGTCGTAAGCCGCGCCTTGCGAAACCGGTCCCGAACCTGCCTGTAAAGCTGACCGGTCAGCATCGGTCAGACTTCTTCAGATGCCAGAAGGTTGGCTTGATGATCCAGGATCAATGATTCGATGACCTCACTCAAACCTTCACCGGCAATGATCTGTTCCAGCTTGTACAAAGTCAGGCCGATCCGATGATCGGTGACCCGTCCTTGCGGAAAGTTATAGGTTCTGATGCGCTCGGAGCGATCACCGGAACCGACCTGTAGTCGGCGTGCTTCGGTTCTTTCACTGGCAGCACGTTCGCGTTCTTCATCATAGATACGGGCACGCAACAACTGCATGGCGCGCGCCTTGTTCTTGTGCTGAGATCTTTCGTCCTGTACCGCAACGACGATTCCGGTTGGCATGTGCGTGATACGAACAGCAGAATCGGTCGTATTCACGTGCTGGCCACCTGCACCTGAAGCGCGAAACGTATCAATGCGCAGATCACTGTCCTGAACATCGATATCGACATCTTCCGCCTGAGGAAGAACAGCAACGGTCGCAGCTGAAGTGTGGATACGGCCACCCGATTCCGTCGCAGGAACCCTTTGAACCCGATGGACACCGGATTCGAATTTCATGCGCGCGAACACATTCTCTCCCGAGACAGACGCAATTATTTCCTTAAATCCGCCGACTTCGCCCTCACTGGCGGAAAGTACTTCAACCTTCCAGCCCTGGAGTTCTGCGTAGCGCTGGTACATGCGGAAGAGGTCTCCGGCAAAAAGCGCTGCTTCATCGCCGCCCGTCCCCGCACGAACTTCAAGAATTGCGTCATTTGCATCAGCTTCGTCCTTGGGCAACAGCCCAATACGGACGTTTTGAGTCAGATGTTCAACGCTTTCAGAAAGCTCGTCACGCTCCATCTCCGCGAGCTCGCGCATTTCAGCGTCGGTCTCGGGGTCGGAAATCAACGATTGAGCCCCTTCGAGTTCGTCCTCTGCCTTGATGAGAGCCCTGATTTTTTCAACCAAAGGTCCCAGCCCAGCATATTCGCGGGAAAGTTTCACATAGGAAACGGGATCCGGATTGGACGACATCATGTGTTCAATCTCAGCAAACCGGTCCAGCAAATTATCGAGTTTGTGACGCGCCAGCATACGCGCAGGTTCTCCTATATTCGCGTGTTCAGGTGGGTTACGCGCGTTAGCGTTAAAGCGCAACATCCGTATCTGCCGCAAACCGCCTCAAGACGTCGCGAATGTTCTGATCATCATGCCCCGGTTCGAGCCTGGGTTGGAGGCGCGCAGACAAGCGGCTGGCGTCAAGCGTGCGCAGCATCGCCTTCACCGGCCCAAGGGATGCAGGCGACATGGAAAGGTCCCGGTAGCCGAGACCTATCAAGGCCATTGCCTCTAGCGGCCTGCCCGCAAGTTCGCCGCATAACGTTACAGGAACATGTGCATTGTTGGCAGCGTCAACAATGAGTTTGAGTGCGCGCAGGAACCCGACACTCAAAGTGTCAAATCGATCTGCAACCCGCGTGTTGCCGCGATCGACTGCGCACAGAAACTGAAACAAGTCGTTGGATCCCACGGACACGAAGTCCACGTAACTCATCAATTCGTCCAGCTGGAACAATAGCGACGGAACTTCAATCATGACCCCCAGGCGGATATTTTCCGGGGTAGCATGGCCATGGCGCCGCAAATGCTTGACTTCCTTGTCGACCAATCCCTTTGCCTGCAGAAATTCGTTCACCTCTGCAACCATCGGGAACATCAGCTTCAGGTCGCGTCCGGCTGCGGCATGCAACAGCGCCCTTATCTGGGTGCGCAGCAGGCCGGGACGGTCCAGGCCAAGGCGTAGCGCACGCCAACCCATGGCCGGGTTTTCTTCCTGGATCGAACGCAAGTACGGCAGGACCTTATCGCCGCCGATATCAAGGGACCGGAACGTAACGGGTTTTCCATCCGCTGCATCCAGGATCTGGCTGTACTGCGCCTGCTGCTCGCGCATGCGTGGAAAGGAGGAAGCAACCATGAACTGCAGCTCGGTGCGAAACAGTCCGACGCCGGCAGCACCGGACTCATCCAGATGAGGCAAATCTACCAGCAGACCGGCATTCATCTGCAGAGAAAATTCGACCCCATCCTTGGTAACTGACGGCTTGTTGCGCAGGCGCCGGTATTGGGCCTGGCGACGCGCCCGAAATCTGACTTTCTCGGCGTAGGCATTTTCCAGATCAGTTGCCGGACGAAGATGCACATCGCCTGTTTCACCATCGACGATGATGGCATCACCGCCATCAGCAAGACCGACAACATCTTCCACGAGACCAACCGTTGGAATGCCGAGCGCACGGGCAACAATTGTCACATGGCTGGTTGGACCGCCTTCCTCAAGCACGAGTCCACGGATCCGGTCTCGCCCGTAATCCAGAAGTTCTGCGGCCCCCATGTTCCTGCCGACAATAATGGCGTCCTGGGGAAGTTCATCCAAACCAGGCCCATGCTCGCGTCCCATGAGTTCGCGGATGAGGCGGTGAGCAAGATCATCGAGATCATGCAGTCGTTCGCGCAAGTAAGGATCGGTCTGCCGAAGCATGCGCGCGCGCGTATCACTTTGGACTTTTTCGACGGCAGCCTCAGCGGTCAACCCGTTTTTGATCGCATCTTCGATCTTGCGGATCCAACCCCGGTCGTAAGCGAACATCCGGTAGGCTTCCAGCACCTCGCGATGTTCACCAGTTGCGGCAATTTCACCGCTCGCCAGGAGGTCATCGATCGACAGTCTAAGGCGGTTGATGGCCCCGTCGAGGCGAATTTTCTCCCGGTCGGTGTCCTCGGCAATCAAATTGGTGACAACAACGCGCGGCTCATGCAGGACCACATGACCAAGACCTACACCTTCGGCAAGGCCGACACCGGTTGCGGTAATCGGGCGAGAAAGATCAAGCCCGGTGTCCTTTTGAGCAATCGCTTCCAGCTCTCCGGCAGCCACCATCTCGGCGATCACCATGGCAGTCGTTTGCAGAGCTTCGACTTCGTCTTCGAGATAGGCGCGATGAGACTGGTTCTGTACGACCAGGACGCCCAGCGTCCGCCCCCCCCGCAAGATGGGCACGCCCAGAAACGAATTGAAGGCTTCTTCGCCGGTTTCTGGCAGATATGTAAAGCCGGGATGCGCACTGGCATTCGGTAGATTGAGAGGACGGGCTTCGGCTGCAATCAAGCCAACCAGACCCTGGCCGACCCGCAGTGAAGCGCTGTGAACAGCAGCGCGGTTCAGGCCCTCGGTCGCGTAAAGCTCAAGGACCCCGTCCGCGCGCAGGATATAAACCGAACACACTTCAGCAACGACGTTCGATGCGATGAGCACCACGATCTTGTCGAGTCGTTCTTGCGCCGTGATCTGCTCCGCCATGACCTCGCGAAGCCTGCGGAGCAATAGGCGCGGTCCGGCTAGGTTGCTGCGCATTGCGCCCCCGTTTGATCCCGCTTCAGACAAGCTGTGGCTCACATCCAGTCCGGAGCCTGCCTGCCGGATAAACTATCCGTCTAACCCGTATAGCGAATGGAGAGTTCGCACTGCAAGTTCTGCGTATGCAGAATCGATCAGGACAGAGATTTTGATTTCCGAGGTTGTGATCGCCCGAATATTGATTCCCTTGGAGGCCAACCCGCTGAAACACTGTGCTGCAATGCCTGCATGGGATCGCATCCCGATCCCGATAACAGACACTTTGACCACATCAACCGCGCCTTCAATATTCTGGAAACCGATTTCATCGCGGTTATCTTCCAGAACCTTTTTGGCCCGTTCAAAATCCCCTTCCGGAACCGTGAACGTGATGTCGGTGGTCTTGCCGTCCGGTGAAATGTTCTGAACGATCATATCCACGTTGATATGGCCGTCTGCCAACGGTCCGAAAACGGATTGCGCAACGCCGGGCTTGTCGGCCACGTCACGGATTGAGATCTGTGCTTCGTCCTTGGCATAGGCAATGCCGGTGACAACCTGCTGTTCCACGAGTTCGTCCTCGTCGCAAATAAGAGTACCAATCGGAAGGCCGTCATTGCCGACCTGAGGCGCGTCCGGATCATCAAAGCTGGAGCGCACGAATGTCCTGACACCGTGTATCATCGCCATTTCGACAGAACGGACCTGAAGGACTTTCGCTCCGAGAGACGCCATCTCGAGCATCTCTTCAAAGGAAACACGTTCCAGTCTCTGGGCTCTGGGTACGATACGCGGGTCTGTCGTATATACGCCATCGACATCTGTATAGATATCGCAACGGTCAGCTTTGACAGCGGCTGCAATTGCAACTGCACTGGTATCAGATCCACCACGGCCCAGCGTTGCAATTCGATTATCTGGCGAAATTCCCTGGAAACCGGCGAGAACAGCCACTTGTCCCTGTCCAAGTCTCTCCGTCAGAAATTCGCCGTCGATACCACTGATACGGGCCGCGCCATGATTTTCATCGGTCTTGACCGGCACTTGCCATCCCTGCCAGGAGCGCGCGTTCACGCCCATATCCTGCAGAACAATTGCCAGAAGGCCGGATGTGACCTGTTCACCCGAGGCGACAACAGCATCATATTCGCGTGCGTCGTGAAGAGGAGACGCATCCCGGCAATACTGCACCAGTTTGTTGGTCTGCCCGGCCATCGCCGAAACCACAACAGCAACCTGATGACCAGCTTCCACTTCCCGCTTGACGTGGCGGGCAACATTTCGGATGCGATCGAGATCAGCAACCGAAGTTCCCCCAAATTTTAAAACCAGTCGGGCCATACCACTCGTAAACTTGTTTTCGTGTCATGAAGCGCGTGACGCGCAGGATTGATCGGCGCACATCCATACAGGCTGCGTCCCTTTGCTGCAACTGGGTCATGTGCTCATAAATTAGGTTGATTTGGCATGAAAGACGGCGATCCGATGTAAATCAAAGAAAACCGACGTTTCCTGCCTAATCGCACTGCGTTTCCGCGTAGGCAGCTCCCAACCACGCCTGCCTCGTTCAAATGCCGGGATCAAAGGTCCCTTGACAAACAGGCCAATACCTTGGAACGACAGCTGTCAATTGAATAGTCTGGTGAAGCACGACCGCTTCCTCCCCGGAAAGGATTGTCCCATGACAGGCAACGCGCAACAAACAAAGGGAACGATCGACAGCGAGGAGGTCGCTCGTTTCTCGGCCATGGCAGAAGAATGGTGGGACCCAACCGGCAGTTTCAAGCCACTCCACAAATTCAATCCCGTGCGACTGTCCTATATCAAGCAAGAGGTTTGCCGCCAGTTTGGCCGAGACCTGAATGCGGCTGATGCCTTCAAGGGATTACGGTTTCTGGACATTGGTTGCGGTGGGGGACTTTTGAGCGAGCCGATGGCGCGACTGGGAGCTGAAGTTGTTGGCGCAGACCCTTCGGAAACAAATATCCAAATCGCGAAACTGCACATGAAGAGTTCGGGACTGGAAATCGACTACCGGGCGGAAACGGCTGAATCGCTTGCTGCAGCTGAAGAGACCTTCGATGTGGTGCTCAACATGGAAGTCGTCGAACATGTCGCTGACGTGCCGCTTTTTCTGGAAGCGACAAGCAGCATGGTCAAGCCAGGCGGTCTGATGTTTGTTGCCACCATCAACCGCACCCTGAAAGCTTACGCCCTGGCAATCGTGGGTGCAGAATATGTGCTGCGTTGGTTGCCCAAAGGCACACATTCCTACGAGAAGCTGGTCAAGCCTTCCGAAATCGAATTGCCGCTGCAGACATCCGGTCTGAAGATCATCGACAGGTCTGGCGTGAGCTACAATCCGATAACCGATACCTGGGGTCCTTCCCGGGATATGGATGTGAACTACATGCTTCTTGCCGAGAGGGCTAAAGAGGACTGATGGGCGATCCGATCGTATTTGTTCCGGGGCTTTTGTGCACTGAAGCCCTCTTCGCACCTCAAATCGTCGCCTTTGCCGACCGGCCAATCATGGTGGCGAACCACCGTGAACACGAAAGCATAGAAGCCATCACGGCCAGTATTCTGGAACAGGCCCCGCCTCGGTTTTCCTTGATCGGTCTTTCCATGGGTGGCTACATCGCCATGGAAATTCTTCACATGGCACCTCAGCGCGTGGGAAAGGTAGCCTTGCTCGATACCAACGCCCGCGCAGACACGGCAGATCAGACCGAACGGCGTAATTTCCTGATCAATCTCACCCGGAAAAAGGGTTTTGGCAAAATCCCGCACCTTCTTTATCCCGGATTCGTGCACGAGAAGCGGGAAGAAGACCAGGGGCTCAAATCGATCGTCGTCGACATGGCAATGGACACCGGACCGGATGCCTTCATTCGCCAGCAAACCGCTCTTATCAACCGTGTCGATTCACGAAAGCGACTTGCTGAAGTGACCTGCCCCTCCCTTGTGCTGGTAGGCGAAGGCGACCGGCTGACACCCCTGGAGGTCTCACAAGAGATCCATCAATGCATCCCCGGCAGCGAGCTGGCAGTCATTGAAGGCTCCGGCCATCTGTCGACGCTGGAAGAACCAGACGCCGTGACGACCGTGCTTCGTGATTTCCTGAACAGCTAGCGGCCTATTGTGCCGGGTCGGCACCGCATCAGTAATCGGCGTCCTGATTTGATTTACGTCAAAGATACTCCTTGAAGGCGGCGTACAGTTACGTCACCCTAGAGTTTGGACGCTAGGCTGAGCACAGAAGGTCTCGAGAGTGTAATGCGAGGTTGCTTACTCGAGTTCATTTCCAGCTCGCCGACTGAGGCACAAGAAACCCAACGAGCGGAGGATGTCCCATGCCCAACAAACGCGATATTGACCCCTTTGATTTCAGCTCGATGATGGCAAACTGGCAGATACCAACGCTGTCAAACTGGGCTTTTGCAGAACGGGAAGACCACATCGAAGCAAAGTCAATTGCCGGTTTCCAGAAAGCCGGAGTTACAATGTGGTCTCATGTTGAAATGGCGTTCGACGACCATATGAACTTCGTCAGTCACCGCATGCACGAAGACTTTGAATGCGCAAAATCACTGAGTGAATGCACCGCCCCGGAGGAAACTATTGCGACCTTGCAGTCTTTTTATACAAGGATGGCCAATGAATATCAGAGTCACTTTGAAAAACAGGCTGCTTTGTTCCGGAACAGCTTTTCCGAAAACGCAGCTATTGCAGAAGAATTGAATGAAACGGCCCTGGAAAGCGTTGCCGAACTGAGCAAGGCGACCGAAGAAAATCTTCGGAGCGCAAAATCGGCCAAGCCACGCAAGCCAGCGGCGCGCAAGAAGTCCTGATTGCCAGGAATAACCTCGGGTTCAAAAATCAGTTTTTTTCCTCGGGAAGTTCCGGGAGCGCAAGGACTGCAATTCCTTCTTCAAGCAGGTCCTCGGCATCTTTTGGCGTTGTTTCGCCATGGATGCTGCGCTCTTCAGCCTCGCCGTAGTGGATCTTTCGTGCTTCCTCTGCAAAGCCCGAACCGACATTTTCCGAGTTTTCGATCATGCGGGCACGCACCACCCGGAGCGCCTCAATGATCTCCTTTTGGCGAACGTCGACAGGTAGTAGCGCCGAAGGTTGCATCGGGGCCTTGTCTTTTTCAGCTGTTTTTTCAACTGTCGTGCCAGTGGCTGGCTCCGAAGGCTTGTTTTCAACCTCGACAACCGGAGACATGGTTTCTCGCTTGCGGGATGTTGAAACTGCAGGCGCCATCAAACCCTTTTTGACTTTTGTTCCACCACAAATCGGGCAAACAACCAGTTTGCGGTCGCACTGCGCATCAAAATCATCGGAATTTCGGAACCAGCCTTCAAACGTGTGAGCACCTTCGCAAACAAGCGTATAATTGATCACCCAGGTTACTCCTTCGGGCCTACCGCTAGGTGGCACGTAAAATTCCGCTCATTGGCGATAGCGGGAATTCGGCTGCGTGCCTTGACCACGTTTTCCGTATCGACTTCAGCTAGAACAATTCCAGGCTCGTCGTTTTCCAGTTCCGCAATCACAGCACCCCAGGGATCTACGATGATGCTATGGCCGTATGTTTCACGGCCATCTTCGTGAGTTCCGCCCTGTGCCGCTGAAACGACATATGCGCCATTTTCAATGGCGCGTGCGCGCTGTAACACATGCCAGTGAGCTTCGCCAGTCTGCCGGGTGAATGCCGCAGGCGCTGTCAGCACCTCAGCACCGTTCGCCGCCTGCATTCTGAAAATCGCCGGGAAGCGAATATCATAACAAACAGCCAAGCCTGTTTTCGCGAATGGGAGTTCTGCCACGACCGTCTGAGCACCGGGTTCATAAGTCGCCGACTCGCGCCAGCTTTCACCGTTCGCAAGGTCTACATCGAACATGTGGATCTTGTCGTAGGTCGCAATCTCAGATCCGTCCGGACCAATAAGAAAGGCGCGATTGGCAACCTTTCCGTTATCAGCAAGAACAGCAAGCGAACCAATGTGAAGATGGATCTGAAGTTCTTTCGCCAATGACCGCGCCATGGCCAGAAACGGATCGGCATCAGGCTTGCCAATGCGCTCCAAAAGTTCTTCACAACGGCGAACCAGCACATTCGACATTTCCGGTGTCTGAATATAATTCGCACCTTGGCGTGCCGCTGCCTTGATCAGGTTTTCGGCAGCGGCTGCATTTTCCAAAATGCTCTTGCCGCTGCGAAGTTGCACACATGCTGCCGTGAATGAAGCCATTCCGCCGCCTTTTTCTGATTGAACTGCCTGATAACTTAATCAGGCAGCAAGCAAGGCGTCCAGCTTTCCGGCACGGTCCAGGCTGTGAAGTTCATCACATCCGCCAACGTGCTTCGTACCGACAAAAATCTGCGGGAATGTCGAACGGCCATTGGCCTTCTGCACCATCTGCTTCTTCAGACCGGGTTCAAAAGTTGCGTCCAACTCCTTAAAGGAAACACCCTTCTTTTCCAGAAGCCGCTTGGCAGCCGTACAAAATCCACAAAGTTGGCGTGTATAAATCACCACATCAGCCATCTGGTCCGATCCTTTCACATAACTTGAGTTTGGGCTCATTCATTTTGCGCCGCGTCAAAATCCCGGCGTTATATGCGTTCGCTGTTCACAAAACTCAAGGGCACAACTGTTTATCAGCAAGTAAGCCACTCGCTGTCGGACCGTTTGGACGGGTCTGCATGGGCAAATGTCAGAACATCAACCGAGGCAGCCCCTGCTTTCAATAGAACTTTGCTACAGGCCGCAATGGTGGCCCCTGTCGTCAGTACATCATCAATCAAAACTATGTGACGCCCCTGGAGATTGCCAAGACATTTTTTGTCAACGGCGAAGGCTGAGCGAACATTGGTCTGCCGATCTTTTGCCGACAGTCCCACCTGCTGCCTGGTTCGCTTGGTGCGTTTCAAAAGTTGCGGTTCATAGTGCCCGCCACACTCCAGGGATACAGCTTTGGCAAGATCCGCAGCCTGATTGAACCTGCGCGACAGTAACCGGAACCAATGCAATGGAACAGGAACGATCAGGCTGTCTTTGTGAAGAAACTCTCCACCAGACCGGCTCATCCAACGTCCCATGGAGCGTGCCAATTCGCGGCGACCTGAAAATTTCAGCGCCAGAACGAGGCTACGCGCTGGTCCGTCGTAAAACGCAACAGATCGCAGGCGGTTAAATTCAGGCGGGGCAGCAATGGCGGCAGGGCTCCACGCCTCGTCTCCGACATCATATGAAAATGGAGTTCCTAATCGATGACACCAAGGCTTTTCGATAAAAGGCACGTCCCGCCAGCATCGCGCGCACAAGCTCCCCTCCGAACCGACCCTTTGATCACAACAAATACATCGCAATGGCAGCAAAAAATTCAGCACCCCCTGACCTGCGAAGCGCAGAGAAGCGTCAATTTTGCTGCGACCTGAGTGCAATTGTTTCTCCGTACAGGACAAGAATTCTGAAAAGAATATCAGATCGACGGGCCTCCAATCTTGGCACCGTTTGAAGCAAGAAAGAGGCGTTTTTTGACCTTCTCACGCAGATACCATATGTGACCGCTGTGTATTAACCAATGCCGAGTTCAACGTGAGCGCACAACCGGACCTGTTTGACCGCACCCTTTTCCAGCAACGACGCCTCAAGGCGTTGAGCGCTGCCAAACCAGGTGCAGATTTTCTTCTCAAGGCAGTCGCCGATGATCTGGAAGAACGTTTGCTATTGGTCAATCGGTCGTTCCCGACAGCCGTTGATCTAGGTGGACACACCGGTCTGATTTCCGATGCAATCAGTCGGTCTGGCAAAGCCGAAAGCCTTTTACGGGCAGATCTTTTTTCCGCTGACCCGAGTTTACCGGCACCCGATTTGGTCTGTGACGACGCCCTGATACCGTTGAGAGACCAATGTGCCGACCTCATCGTTTCAGCGCTGAACCTTCAGTTTGTCAACGATTTGCCGGGTTGCCTGATCCAGATTCGAAGAGCGCTTGCACCCGACGGTCTGTTCCTTGCGACACTGCCTGGTGCCGGCACCTTGACGGAACTGCGTGACAGCCTCACCCGAGCCGAGCTTGAAATTTCCGGCGGTGCGGCCGCACGTGTCCTTCCCTTTGCCGACACACGTGATCTTGGGAGCCTGTTGCAAAGGGCAGGCTTTGCATTGCCGGTAACCGATCAGGACATCGTCACTGTACGCTATGATTCCATGTTTGGTCTCATCGCCGACTTGCGCGCTATGGGAGCAACCAGTGTTTTGAAAGAGCGCAGCAGAGTGCCCCTGTCGCAAGGAGTTCTGTTGAGGGCAGCTGAGCTATATGCGGAAAATCATGCGGATCCGGATGGTCGCATAAGAGCGACCTTTGCACTTGTCACGCTCTCGGGATGGGCACCCCATGAAAGCCAGCAAAAACCACTTCGCCCGGGGTCGGCAAAAACCCGGCTCGCAGATGCACTCGGTGTTCCAGAACGAAAAATAAGGGACTGACTAAGGCTTAAGCGCCTATCAGGACGATCCGCCATCGCCATGCGTAGCCAACACGTCACTCAACGCGGAAACCACGGCGCCAAAAATGTCGTCCCGCGTGGTTTCGCCAATGGCACCTATGCCGACAATGACAATCGTACAGATAACGGCGACGATCATCCCGTATTCCATGGTGGTTGCGCCCTGCTCATCGCGAACAAAGCGGGCTAGCAACTGCTTGGCTGATTTGTAGTCTGCTGACTTCCTATTCAACTCAAACACTCCCTGCTACGCGCAGACTGTAATACCAAAATTCAAACCGCTTCCATCAGGTGCGGAACAAGAGGTTCGTCAGCCGCTGGCATCGGATAGTCTCGCAACCTGACGGCTCGCACCCACTTCAGGGACTGGTTTTCCTGCCCACGCGGCACGCCATCCCATCTGCGACAGATGAAAAGTGGCATAAGCAGATGAAAATCTTCATAAGTGTGGCTGGCAAAAGTAAGGGGAGCCAGGCACGCTTCGTTAACCACAATGCCAAGCTCTTCATTCAATTCGCGGATCAGGGTTTCTTCCGGCCGTTCGCCTGCTTCAATTTTCCCGCCGGGAAACTCCCACAACCCTGCCATGGACTTTCCTTCCGGGCGCTGTGCCAGGAGAATACGACCGTCGGCATCAACAAGGGCACAGGCCGCGACAAGCACGATCTTGGTCATTTTCAGTAGTCCAGTTCTGAGACGCGAGCCTAATGAACCATTAAGCAGACTTGAGTAATTGCCGTAAAATTCACGCTGGAAGAATTAGCTTCGATAATCGCCGTTTATGGCGACATATTCCTTGGTAAGATCACAGGTCCAGACAGAAGATTTACCCTCGCTCAGTCCCAGATCCACTTTGATTGTGATGTCTTCCTCTTTCATCACGGCAGATGCCGCTGCCTCGCTGTAGTCGGGATCGCGTTCGCCTTCGACCGCAACCCTGATGTCGCCGAACCAGATAGCCAACTTGTCCCGGTCCGCAGGTTCGCCGGCCTTGCCAACGGCCATGACCACGCGTCCCCAGTTGGCGTCTTCTCCTGCAACAGCTGTTTTCACGAGCGGAGAATTTGCGATTGCGAGTGCAATTTTTTTAGCCGATTGATCGGTTTCAGCGCCTTCAACACGCACTTCGACAAATTTCCGCGCACCTTCCCCATCGCGAACGATTTGATGCGCCAGATCGACCATGACATCCGCCAAAGCCGCGCGCAGGACATCCAATCTCTGGTCATCCATTGACGTGACGGGATCAACGCCGCGTTCTGCTGCGGCTCCCGTTGCAAGCAACAGCACGGTATCGGAGGTCGACGTATCGCTGTCGACGGTGACGGCATTGAAGCTGTTACAGGTTTCTCCGGCAAGCAGATTTTGAAGCACGTCTGGCGCCACTGCCGCATCCGTGAAGATAAACGACAGCATGGTCGCCATGTCCGGAGCGATCATGCCCGCTCCCTTTGCGATCCCGTTGATCGCAACGGTCTTCCCATCCAATTCGACACTTGCCGTCGAGATCTTTGGGTAGGTATCGGTCGTCATGATCGCTTTGGCTGCCTCCAGCCAATTCGCACTGCCTTGATTGGCTTTCAGGTCGTCGACAACGTCCGAGAACTTTTCTGCGGGAAGCGGTTCGCCGATTACGCCGGTTGAAGCGAGGAAAATTTCGTCCTTCGAACTACCGAGCGACTTGGCAACGATATCCGCTGACAGTTCAACGGCCGCATAACCCTTCTTGCCAGTAAAGGCGTTAGCATTGCCCGAATTTACAAGAAGCGCAGCAGCCTTTCCTGCTCCGATCCTGGCCTTGCACCAGTCGACCGGTGCAGACGTGCATTTTGAGTTTGTGAATACACCGGCAATCGTCGTTCCCGCAGCAACGGTTGCCAACAGAACATCGGTGCGCCCCTCATATTTGATCCCTGCTGCAGCGGTCGAGAACTGAACGCCCTCGATATCCGGCATGTCGGGGAATGACTTGGGTGCAAGAGGAGAAACAGTCGTCGACATCGTTGCTGGTCCGGAAAGAGATTGATGAAAGTTTCCCTAGCCGCAAGCATGGGACCAGTGCAAGCCTTTTCAATCTGGAACTGCAGCACAGTCACCCGGAAACGAAAGATCCAGAAACGAAAAACCCGGCAACTGAGTGTTGCCGGGCCATATTTTTTCGCTGAAGAGAATCTTATTGGCTCGATTCTTCTTCCTCAGCCGATTTGGCCAGGTTTTCATCAAGGATTTCAACCGCAATGGCATCCTTGAGCTCGGTCATCTTGGCTTCATACCGCTCCCGGACCAGCTGCTGACGCAATTCATTTGCGACAGTTTCAAGAGCCGGTTTTTCCTGATTGCGCTTGTCTTCCAGCTTGATGACATGCCAGCCAAACTGGGTTTCAACAGGTTCCTTGGTGATTTCACCTGGCTTCAGAACAAGAACGGCGTCTTCAAACGGTTTCACCATCTGGCCCTTGGCGAAGTATCCAAGGTCACCACCACCCGGGCCGGAAGGACCGGTCGATTTTTCCTTGGCCAGTTCGGCAAAGTCAGCACCGCCTTCAAGTTCCTTGATGATGGCTTCTGCTTCGGCCTTTTCCTTCACCAGAATGTGACGGGCGTTTATTTCTTCCGGGCCTTCAAAATCAGCAAATTGCTTGTCATAGGCTGCCTGGACATCGTCTTCGGTAATGCCGCCATTCACTTTCTGAGCGAGATAGGCATTGCGGAGTGCGCGCAACTCAAGGAACTCGAGCTGTTTCTTGAAGTCCGGGTCCTGATCAAGGCCATCCTTGCGGGCCGCTTGAGCCAAAAGCTCCATGTCGACAACAACATCCAGCAACAGCTGACGCCATTGTGCAGGCGGAAAACGCTGCAATTCCTGGCCAAGATCCTGAGCGGCAAAAGCAATATCGGCTTCCGTTATCTCCGCATCGCCAACCTTTGCAATTACATCTTCAGGTTCGGCGGCAGACAAAGAAGCGGATCCGAGCGACAAAGCCAGGAACGAAACGGCAAGTGCCTGAGCTGGCCTGCGCATCGAAAATCGGAACATAAGTAGTCCTTTACGTAAGGGAACAGTAATTATTATTCCCCCAATCTCGGGGGTGTGGGTACTTTGCGCATTCCTGCAGCGTTGACAAGCATTCAGCCCCCTCTTATCTGTCGGGCGTCCCTGCATGCAGCTGGGGATGACAAGTTTTCGGCCGCGTTCACCGGCCAGCGCGTTGCGCCTGGCGGCAACGTGGACAGCAATTGAGACGATTTCAAGGGTGGGCGCCAGATTGCCAATTGGCGCCACCTGGTAAGGAAGGACCGCCACATGGCTGGCCTTGGCGCTTTAGCACGTAAGATTTTCGGTTCGGCGAACGACCGGAAAATTAAGGCGTTCCAGTCGAGGGTTGAACAAATCAACGCTCTGGAACCGGAAGTACAGGCTCTGTCGGATGAAGCACTGAGAGCGCGAACGGATGAGTTCCGCGAACAGTTGAAGAACGGCGCGAGCATTGAAGACATTCTTGCTCCGGCATTTGCGACCGTCCGGGAAGCAGCAAAGCGCGCCCTCGGCCAACGCCATTACGATGTGCAGTTGATCGGCGGCATGGTGTTGAATTCCGGACAGATCTCGGAAATGAGAACGGGTGAAGGTAAAACGCTGGTGGCAACTGCACCCGTTTATCTGAATGCCCTGGCCGGCAAGGGCGTCCACGTCGTGACCGTGAACGACTACCTCGCACAGCGCGATAGCGACTGGATGGGCGAAGTTTACAAGTTCCTCGGCCTTACCGTTGGCTGCATCACCCACGGTCTTTCTGATGAAGAACGCCGGGATGCCTACGCTGCGGACGTCACCTACGGTACCAACAACGAATTCGGCTTCGATTACCTGCGCGACAACATGAAGCACGACCGTGAGTCGATGGTTCAGCGCGAACATTCCTTCGCCATCGTTGATGAAGTCGACTCGATTCTCGTCGACGAAGCACGAACCCCGCTCATCATTTCCGGGCCGCTTGAAGACAGATCCGAATTCTACAATTCGGTCGACACCTTCGTTCCTAACCTTACGGAAGAAGACTACGAGCTGGATGAAAAGGCACGTTCTGCTACCTTCACGGAAGCAGGTAACGAGAAGCTTGAAAAACTCTTGAGTGAAGCCGGCCTCCTGAAAGGCGATTCTCTTTATGACGTGGAGAACGTCTCGGTTGTCCACCACCTGCAGCAGGCGCTGAAAGCGCACAAACTGTTCCAGCGCGACAAGGACTACATTGTCCGCAACGACGAAGTGGTGATCATCGACGAATTCACGGGCCGCATGATGCCGGGCCGCCGTTTCTCCGAAGGCTTGCACCAGGCGCTGGAAGCGCGTGAGAAAGTCCGTATCCAGCCAGAGAACCAGACGCTGGCGTCCATCACTTTCCAAAACTATTTCCGCATGTACGGCAAGCTTGCAGGCATGACCGGAACAGCTTCCACGGAAGCGGACGAATTCGCGGACATCTACAAACTGGAAGTCGTCGAGATCCCGACCAACGTCGAAGTCAAGCGTGTTGACGACGACGATGAAGTTTACCGGACGGTCCAGGAAAAGTTCGATGCCATCGTCAAGCTGATCGATGACTGCAAGGAACGCGGCCAACCGATCCTGGTGGGAACAACCTCTATCGAAAAGTCGGAGCTCCTGGCCGACCTTCTGAAAAAACACGGCTACAAGCAGATTGATCTGAGTGATCCGGAAGCCTTTGCCGCCGCTCAGAAAAAAGATGATGGCAAGTCCAAGGTGTTTGCCGTTCTGAACGCCCGGTATCACGAACAGGAAGCATTCATTGTTGCACAGGCGGGCTTGCCTGGCGCCGTGACGATCGCCACCAACATGGCTGGTCGTGGTACTGATATTCAGCTTGGTGGAAACGCCGACATGCAAATCAGCATGGAGCTCGATGAGATAGCCGAAGGCGAAGAGCGTACCGCCAAGGAAGCTAAGATCCGGGCAGAAGTCGAAGAGCTCAAGCAGAAAGCCCTCGCCGCCGGTGGACTTTACGTGATCGGTACTGAACGACACGAAAGCCGTCGGATCGACAACCAGCTTCGCGGCCGATCCGGCCGCCAGGGTGACCCTGGGCACTCAAAGTTCTTCTTGTCGTTGCAGGACGACCTGATGCGCATCTTCGGATCTGAGCGCATGGATTCAATGCTCCAGAAACTGGGTCTTGAAGAAGGCGAAGCCATTATCCATCCGTGGATCAACAAGGCGCTTGAAAAAGCCCAGCAGAAAGTTGAGTCCCGCAACTTTGATATTCGTAAGAACCTTCTGAAATTCGATGATGTCATGAATGACCAGCGCAAGGTGGTCTTTGAACAGCGCATCGAACTGATGGACAGCGATGCGATTCAGGACACTGTTTCTGACATGCGTCATGACGTCATCGAAGATCTGGTTGCAACCCACATTCCCGAACGTGCCTATCCAGAACAGTGGAACACCGAAGGGCTACAGGAAGAGGTGCGCAAATACCTGAACCTCGACCTCCCGGTAAAAGAATGGGCCGAAGAGGAAGGCATTGCGGATGAAGAAGTCAGGGATCGCCTTCGCCGTACGGCAGACGAAACCATGGCGCAGAAGGTAGCCAAATACACGCCGGACGTCATGCGCCAGGTCGAAAAGGCAGTGCTGCTGCAAACTCTGGACAATCTGTGGCGCGAGCACTTGGCAAACCTGGACCATTTGCGCTCTGTTATCGGCTTCCGTGCCACTGCCCAGCGCGATCCGCTTCAGGAATACAAGACCGAAGCCTTCACGTTGTTTGAATCCATGCTGACACAGCTGCGCCAGACAACAACATCTCAACTGTTGCGCGTCGAACTTGTCACCGAACAGCCACCGCAGATGCCGGCGGAACCGGAAATGCATGCCCACCACATCAACCCGATGACCGGTGAAGATGAGTTCGCACTTGCTGACGCTCAGCTGGCAAATGGATCCGCGCGTAATCCGGACGACCCCGCCACCTGGGGTAAAGTTGGCCGCAACGAAACCTGTCCATGTGGCTCCGGCAAGAAGTTCAAACATTGCCACGGTGCGTTGGTGTAAACCCGCGCCAGACAAATAGACAAAATAGGCCGGCCCAGAACATGGGCTGGCCTTTTTCTTAGATTTCCGGCAGTTTGCGCCAACTTCAACCCGTTAGAAAAATCCCATGAACACAGCTGCTGCCTCGAAAATCTATGTTTCCAGACGCGAGAACACGCGCCCCGCAGCTCCCCTGCTAAGCGTGATCGTTCCGGTCTTCAACGAAGAAGACGTCATTGTTCATTTTCTGGAAGCGACCCGTCCGGTTCTGGACGAGACGGGATTGAAATACGAATACGTTTTCATCGATGACGGCAGTCGCGACAAAACCGCAGACATTCTGTCTGACGAACTCAAGGCGGGATTACCTGGTCGCCTGCTTGGCCTGTCACGAAACTTCGGTAAAGAGGCAGCACTCTCTGCTGGCCTGGAAGCCGCGAAAGGCGATATCGCTGTCATCATCGACGCCGATCTTCAGGATCCTCCGGAACTTATCCTGCAGATGCTGGATGGTTGGCGTGCCGGGTACGATGTCGTTTATGGGCTCAGGGTCGACCGGTCCTCTGACACGCTGGTGAAACGATCGACCGCCAATTTGTTCTACCGGTTGTTCAACAGCCTCGCCAACATCGACATGCCTGCCAACGCAGGCGACTATCGCCTGATAGATCGCGCGGTGGTCGATGCATTGTTGAAGTTGCCGGAACGCAACCGTTTCATGAAAGGTCTTTTTGCCTGGGTCGGTTTCCCCGCCATGGCGTTGCCCTATGAACGCCCGCCGCGCAAGGCCGGTACGGGAAAGTTCAACTACTGGAAACTCTGGAATTTTGCGCTTGATGGCCTGACTGCCTTCACGACCCTGCCGTTGCGCGTGTGGTTTTATGGTGGTGCGCTGGTCTCACTCGCGGCTTTTGCCTATGCGATTTACCTGACCCTTCGCGTGTTGGTGGCAGGCATCGATGTGCCTGGCTATGCATCGCTGATGGTTGCTCTGCTGTTTTTTTCCGGTGTCCAGCTTCTATCGATCGGCATGATCGGCGAGTACATCGCCCGTCTGTTCAATGAAGCGAAACAACGGCCCGTCTATATCCTGCAGGATGTCATCGAGGGCGAAGCTGCCGATAAAGCCAGCCGGGCGGACAAAGCTTCCGATGGCAAGTGAAGCAAGACACCAGAAGCTGAAAGCAGAGACCGCAGCTGTGGGCAAATTTGCCGTGATTGGTTTGCTTGCAACACTGACCCATGCAGGTGTTGCATCCAGCCTGCTGGAAATCGGCACCCTCAGTGCTTTTCCGGCTAATATTTGCGGCTTTCTGATTGCCTTTTGTGTGTCATTCAGTGGCCACTACTATTGGAGCTTTGCCCATTTACGTCAGGAAGGCAGAGCCATGAGGAGCATGGGCCGGTTTCTGATCATTGCGCTATCGGGCTTTGCACTGAATTCAACTGTTCTGGCACTTTGGCTCAACCTGACACCTTGGCCAGATCTTATTGGCCTTCTTTTTTCAATCGCCATCGTGCCTGCCCTGTCCTTTCTGGGTGCGCGGCTTTGGGCCTTTTCCCATCGGCCAGCCGAAACATGAGCACCAACATGAGTTCTGTTTGAAATGACCGCCAACCGTGCTGCCCTCTGGTATGTGGGGATCATTTGCTTGCTCTATGCATTGGTTCCAACACTGACGTTTCCAAATCCGCCACTGGATGTTGTCGAGGGGTTTGCGTGGGGGCGCGAATTGCAGCTTGGATATACCAAGCATCCCCCCATGCAGGCATGGCTGCTAGAGGCCACCTACCAGCTGACTGGCGGGTATTATTTTGGTGGGTATTGGCTCAGTAGCCTGAGCGCCGCAATCGGTTACCTGTTTATCTGGAAAATCGGCAAGCAGATCGGTCTTACTGCCTGGCAGGCCTTCTGGGCACTCGTACTGACCAGCGTGTCGTTTTATTTTACGCTACCGATACCGGAGTTTAATCCTAATATCCTGCAGATCCCCGTTTGGGCAGGCATGATCTATTTTTTCTTGCGGGCCTTGGAAAACGGTCGCTTGATAAACTGGATTGCCCTTGGCGCCCTTGCAGCTTTCGGCCTCTACACGAAGTATTTCGTTCTTCTGCTGATCGGTACAATCGGGCTCTATACGTTGGTCTTTTCCGATGCAAGACGGCACATTCTGTCAATGGGTCCATGGCTCTGTACCCTGGTTTGCATTGGCCTGCTTGTGCCGCACATCCAATGGCTTCTGGAGACGAACTTCCTGACCCTGCAATACGCTGCGAGCCGCAGCAAATCAGCTTCGTCCTTCTTTGATCACATCTACAATCCCCTCAATTTCCTGTTCGCGCAGGTTGGCAACCACGCTGGACTGTTTCTTGTTGCCCTGGCTGGTTTTGGATGGGCAGGCCTGAGGCGGTTCAAGGCAGAACGCGCGAAAGTCGGTCACACGTTGAAACAACCAGATGACCGGTTTCTGCTCTGGTTCGCGTTTGTTCCGCTTGCCGTCGTACTGTTAGCCTCCATTGTCACCGGAAATGAGTTCGAGCATATGTGGGGCACACCGATGTTTGTGCTCTCAGGGCTTGTGGCTGTCAGATTTCTTTGCCTACCGGAGCATTGGCCTTATCCACGCCGCGCACTTGCCGCTGCGGTGGCAATTCAGGCGATTTTCCTCGCAGTTATTTTTGGGCAAGCCGTTCTGGAGCCTTACTGGAAACAAAAACAAACCCGAATGCATTATCCCGGTGCCGTGGTTGCAGAGAATCTCGCATCCATCTGGAAGTCGCAGATGGGAACAGACCTTGCATATGTTGCCGGTGACATGTGGTCCGCCGCCAACGTGACACTTCATGCACCAGGACGCCCCTCCATGTTTTACCTGCACAACAGGACACTAAGCCCCTGGATCGACATCAACGACGTTCAGGACAAGGGTTTGATGATTGTGTGGCGCGGTGACCGCGAACAACCGCTCAATGAAATACTCCGGCACTACCCTGACGCTGTTCGGGAAGGAAAGAAAACTTTCACCTACCATACGTCCGGAAATATTCCGGACGCTGTCGTCAACTGGGTGATCGTTCCACCGGGCCGAGTCTCGGATATTGTGGAGAAATAGTGCTCTGCACAAGTGCCCCCGTCTGGAAACCGATGCAAAAGCCCTCTAACGTGGCGCCATGATCAGTATGGCTGAAATAGACGGCGTTGAAGACTGGTTGATAGACCAGTCACTCGGTCGACCTGACCTGGCAACAATGTTCGCGCAAATGTGTGAAAAACTGCGACTGTGCCGTGTGCCAATTGACCGCGCAATGCTCGCCTGGTCGACCCTTCACCCTTTGATCGAAGCGGAAATGGCATTCTGGGAAAATGGCGGTGAATTTCAACACGAACGCTTTGCCCACAGGGATGAAGAAGATGAAGGTTGGCTCAAAAGCCCAGTCCGCGCCGTCCTGGTGAACCGTGAGCCGATGTTGCGGCGCAGGCTGACAAATGCCAACGCACCATTCGAATTTCCGCTTCTGACGAGACTCGCCGAGAGTGGCTACACGGATTACCTGGTGATTCCGACCGAATTCGACCTTCCTTCGATCCGGGGCGATTACCCGAGCACAGGCATTATCGTCAGTTGGGCAACCCGGGAAGAAGGTGGTTTCAAAGACGACGCACTAACGGCCATCAGATACATTCAAAAACGTCTTGCGCTGGCCGCACGTGCAACAATTGAAGGCCAGATCAGCCGGACAATCGCCGAGACCTATTTGGGCAAAATTGCCGGAAACAAGGTTCTCAATGGCCAGATACGCCACGGTGACGGTGAAACCATAGATGCCGTTGTGTTTTTCTGTGACATGCGCAATTCCACGGCCATCGCCGAAGCGCTTGGTCCAGATGCTTACCTGAGTTGGCTGAACACCTATTTTGAAGCAACAGCGGGCGCTGTTCTGGACAATGGAGGCGAAGTTCTCGACTACATAGGGGATGCTGTCCTTGGTGTCTTTCCGATCGAAAATGGAAATTTCAACAAGGTTGTCGCTCAAGCAATTGCCGCTGCAGACGACACATGCAACCGCCTGCGCACGATCAACAGCGACCCCGCTCACGATCGGGCCATGAAGTCCGGAATTGCGCTGTCAGTCGGCTCGGTAATGTTTGGAAATATCGGTGTTCCACACAGGTTGACGTTTTCGGTCATCGGCCAGACCATCCACGCTGCCGCACGGATCGAGAGCCTGACAAAATCTGTGGGCGTTGAAGTCCTGATGACAGAAGACATAGCAAAGCATGCAGGTTCGCGTTCAAGGCCGGTTGGAGCATTTGAGTTAAGTGGTTTTTCTGATCGCCAACCGCTCTTTTCGCTGGAATAACCCCCTTAGACCCCTACCCGCAATCCACTCAGCACTGTATTCCTCTGCTGGCCTACTTTTTCTCGCTCCAGAATAACCGGAATAACATGACAGACCTTCGCCCCGTCGTTCGACAGCATCTTCCTTTCAGGGAACAGGAAGCAACCGACAGGGATGACGGTGCTCCGGTTATTCTGCTTCACGGCTTTGGCGGCGACCGCCAAACCTGGCTGAATATCCAGACCGGACTCTCTCCGAAAAAACGATCCATTGCTTTTGATCTGCCTGGTCATGGCGAAGCACTTGACTGGCCGAATATCGGTCACGCCGGCATTGCTGCCAAAGCGGTATTGCAGTCTCTTGAGACACTCGGGCTTCCAAAGGTTCATCTGGTCGGGCATTCAATGGGCGGTACCGTTGCATGTCTCGTTGCCCTTCGCGAACCGGAATTGGTCGCGAGCCTGACCCTGCTCGCTCCCGGCGGCTTCGGCCCCGAGATCAATCATCGACTACTGCGCCGCTACGCAATTGCAACTGACGACAGCGAAATGCAGGTTCTGCTTGAACAGTTCTTTGGTTGGGAATTCAGGCTACCCAAGTTTCTCGCCAAGACAGCTGCTGAAAGCCGCGCCCGGCCGGGTGCGGCAGCAACTCTGGGAGCAATTGCGGACGAAATCATCGATGGCTCCGTACAAAAGACACTGCCGCGAGATGAATTGGCAGCTTTGACCATGCCCATCAAGGTCATCTGGGGAACGCAGGATCGGGTCTTGCCAACGCGTCAGGCGCACAAGCTTCCGGGCACCGTCGCCACGCATATTTTTGAGCGCGTCGGTCACATGCCACATCTGGAAATTCCCAGTGAGACCATCAAACTTATCTTGCAGAATGCAGCAGCGGCCTAGGCTTCAAACCCTGGTCCAAAACCCGGTGTACCAGGATGCCAAACAGCAATTGAAGCCGCACCTGAAGGCGGCTTCTCGGTTCATGCGGCAGGCAGAAGCCCATCTCGCCAATTTTCGCCAATCACACGCCGCGCCATCATATGTGAACGCGGTGAGTTGATGCTGTCGACGGCTATCAGCCGTCCTGCCTGCAAGTAGGCAACGTAGAATTTATTGTCTTCCGGCGATCCGACAACAACAGTATCGTCATAGCCTTCCGACAGACCGGCTATCTGAAGCTTGATCGCATACTGATCGGACCAGAACCAGGGTAGCGGGTCATAGTCGACATCCTGACCAAGCAATGCCTGAGCGGCGGCTTTCGCTTGATCGATCGCATTTTGAACGCTCTCCATGCGGACAGACCGTTCATAGCGACCGGAATAAAAACGGGTGCAGTCACCAATCGCATAGATGTCCGGGTCACTTGTCTGCCCCGCACCATCCACCAGAATGCCGTTGTCGACATCAATACCTGCTTCGGCGGCAAGGTGATCATTTGGTTCTGCACCAACTGCAATCAACACCAGACCAGCTTCTACAACTTCACCGGAACGTAACTTGACGCCGCCTGCGGAGCCGTCTCCCACAATTGCCTCGACGGCTGTGTTGAGACGCAGATCAACCCCGTTGGACTCGTGAAGGGCTGTGAAATAATCCGAAACCGTCGGACTGACGACCCGTTTCATTGGTCGGTCCAAAGCCTCTATGACGCTCACGTCTTTTCCAAGCGCCCTGGCGACTGCGGCAACTTCAAGACCAATATAGCCGGCACCAATGATTGCAACGCGCTGGCACGCTTTCATGCCTTCGCGAATTGCATCCACGTCAGCAATCGACCGGAGTGTTGCCACGCCCTTTTTGTCCGCACCTTCAAGTGGAATAGAACGCGCACTGGTTCCAGTTGCCAGGATCAGTTTTCCATATGAAAGCGTATCGCCATTTTCAAGTTGGAGACGCTTGGAGGACCGATCGATGGCAGCAACACGTGTGCTTGGTATGTGGTCTATGTTGTTGGTTTCAAAAAATGCAGGGGGACGCAGCCAGAGACCTTCCGGTCCGATTTCACCGGCGAGAAATTTCTTTGAAAGTGGCGGCCTTTGGTACGGCGGATGTGCCTCATCGCCAATCAAACGCAATGGGCCTTCAAATCCTCCCTGGCGCAGTGACTGAGCGACCTGGGCACCGGCCTGACCAGCACCCACAATGACGATTTCTTCCTGCATTCCGTCTCGCCTTCTTCAAGCTTGGTGCCCGTGCCTAGCACGAAGATCGACGGCTCGCCAGACATGCAAAACGCCGCGACTGATTTGTCGCGGCGTTTGTTACTTGCAATGAGATTAAGCGGTTCGGACGCCTTGCAGGAAGTCCGCGATTTCCTGACGGATCAGGGAACCTTGTTCGCCAAGGGATTCTGCAAGTTTTTCGACCTCAGCACCGTTGGTGCGTGCAATTTCAGCCGCGGAACCAACTGCTTCCATGCGCGACACCCCGTCTTCAGAACGAGACGATGCGCTGGAGACATTGTGACTGATTGCCTGTACGGCCTCGTCCTGCTGTTCCACTGCCGCAGCAACCGCAGAGGCCAGTCCTTCCATATCGGAAATGATCTTGTTGACATCTTCGATAGCGCGAACGGCCTGACCTGACGATCCCTGGATCGCTTCAATCTGCGTAGCGATATCTTCGGTCGCCTTGGAAGTCTGATCAGCAAGCTGCTTCACTTCTGCAGCGACGACCGCGAACCCTTTCCCTGCTTCTCCGGCACGGGCGGCTTCGATCGTTGCATTCAGGGCAAGCAGGTTTGTCTGATTGGCAATGTCGCGAATGAGCCCCATAACCTCACCTATCCGGTCTGCTGCTCCTGACAGCTCCTGCATCGTTGACACGGTAGAAGAAGCGCTTTGTACGGCCTGCTTGGCAACTTCCGTAGATTTGTTGGCTTGTCCAGCGATCTCGGCAATGGATGCGGCCAGCTCTTCTGCAGAATGCGCTGCCGAAGTTACGTTTTCCGCAGCCGTTCTCACCGCACCTGCCGCTTCGTTGGACTGATCGGCAACATCATCAGCCGACTGTTCCATCGATTGCGAGGTTTGCTTCAGTTCATCATTGGAACGGTCAAGGCTCACCAGCGCATCCGATACAGTTCCTTCAAACCGTCCGATGAGACCGTCCAGCCTTTCAACCCGTTCCGAGCGCTGACGGTTTTCGAGATCTTGCGATTCAGCCAGCTGAGCACGCTCAACGGCATTGTCACGGAAAACCTGCACCGTACGGCTCATGGAAGCGAGCTCTGAGTTGCCGGCGACTTCCGGAAGATCGAGGTCCGTTTGCCCGCTTGCCAGGGCCTCCATCGCCTCCTGCAGTCGTCCGAGCGGAAGTGAAATCGATTGACCGATCAGCAGCGCGATGGCCGGAAGGAGCAAAAGCAAACCGATTATGGTACCGCCTATTGCATACATCGCGATTGATCGCGCCATCTCAAGCTGGCCCGACGCTTCCTTTTGAATTGTTAAACCGGCCTCATTCAACGCGGCGATACGCGGCGGAACAAGATCAAAAAGGGTTTCAACCAATTCGGCATGACCTGCTTTTTCAGCTGTCGCAACGCTGTATTCGCCGAACGTCGTGTTGTACCGGGCCATATTGTCGGCCAGTTCTTTCTTGATCGCGTCGGAGATGTAGACTTTCTTCAACAGCTTTTCAAAAGCGGCAAACTGGGTTTCAAAAACCTCAACTGCAGCAGGCGTCCTGTTCAGCGTAAACTCCTTTTCGGAAAGCTGAACAGCCAGAATTGCTCTTGCCAGTTTTTCAAAATCCGGCCCACCACCGAATTTCATCTCTTCTGACAATCGATGTTTCACCGCGCCTGCAGCTTCATTCAAGACAGCCAGATAGCCTTGCGAGCTGTCATAACCGATTTTCTGTTGCGCAGCATCGAGCATTTCGAATGCGCCGAAGGTTCCCTCCAGGGTGTCTTTCACATCCAGGGCTTCTGCCGAATAATTTGAAGCTGCGGGGTTATCTGCAACTTTAGCCAGTTTCGACCTGGCTTGTTCCAGAGTTGTACCAAAAGCCTGATAGCGCTCCGAGGAGGGCGCGCTCAGGTATTGTTTCTCGATGTGCCGCAGTGAAGCGGCCGTTTCTGACAACTCGCCAACTTGTTCGGCCAGAACGGAGCTGTCATTCATGCGTTTGAACGCGGAATTAAGTTCGCTCTGGCTCCAGAAAAAGACGCCACCGATTGCCAGCAAACCGACTATCGTAAACAAACTTAGGGTGAGAATTCTTATCTTGACCGTCAATTTGGCCAAGAGATTAATTGGTGATTGCGATCTTAAGGCCACCAGCGTATGTCCCCTTAAACACTGTCCTGACTGTAAGCCTCCATTAAAATTGCCAATTTACTGTTAATAAGACAGCAACCATAAGTTACCGTTACGGCAGAAATCCCAGGACTTCCCTACCTTTTTTTCGAGGATCTCATTGAATTCACTCGCCAAAGCAGCCCCCGTAATTTTCGTTCTTTTATGGTCTACAGGGTTCGTCGGCTCCAAGCTTGGCGCGCCTTACATCACACCTATGGCGTTTCTAACCATCAGATTTGTCTTGGTTATTCCCGTTCTTCTTGTCCTGGCATTGCTGCTTTCGAAGTCTTGGCCTAAGTCACACGCAATGGTTGTGCATTGTATCGTCACCGGAATGCTGGTTCATGGCATTTATCTTGGCGGCGTGTTCTGGGCAATCAAGCAGGGGATGCCGGCGGGAGCTTCTTCGATCATCGTGGGATTGCAACCGGTGCTGACTGCGCTCATAGCCGTCTCGCTTCTCGGCGAAACCATTTCCAGAAAACACTGGCTCAGTATGGCAATCGGGGCGGCAGGTCTCGTTCTTGTACTTGGCCCCAGATTCGACACCAGCGGTACAGGCATCTCCGCAATCACGGTCACCGTCGTGTTGGCCTCAGTTATCGCCATCAGTCTCGGCACCGTCTACCAGAAGCGGTTCGTACCCCAAACCAACCTGCTCACAGCGACGATATGGCAATATGTCGGTGCACTGCTTGTCACGATACCGCTCAGTCTTTTTGAAAGTTGGCAAATCACCTGGTCCGGTGATCTGATATTTGCCATGGCCTGGCTGGTGCTTGTTTTGTCTGTCGGAGCGGTTCTGCTGCTCATGCTTTTGATCCGGGAAGGCGCCGTATCTCAAGTTGCGAGCTTGTTCTATCTGGTGCCGGTAGCAACTGCAGTTGAAAGCTATTTTCTTTTCGGTGAAAAATTGCTGCCCATCCAAATGGCCGGTATGGCCCTTGTGATTGGTGCTGTCCTGACAATCAGGAACACAACGAAAAAATCGTGATCTTTCGATCCTGCGTGCTCATTGCGGCACTGGCTCCACCACGTCAACGCGTTGTTTCTGGCGTTCCCAGTATTTGCGTTGCCGGGAAATTGCTGCATTCAACTCGCCGCCAAGAATGAAAACCAAGGCGCAGATATATAAGAATATTATCGCCGTCATGATCCCTGCCAGGCCTCCATATGTGGAGACGTAGTTCGCAAAGCTGGCCAGATAGGCGCCAAAGACACTGCCGGCAACGATCCACATGACGAGCGTAGCCAGAATTCCCGGCCAGAGATCCACAAATGACCTTCGCCCCGCTGGCAGAAGCCAATGTGCGATAAAAAGCCCGATGATCAGGAGCGATCCTGCAAGCGTGTATCTAGCGACGTCAATCGTAAGCAGAAAAGCTTCTACTTTCGGCACGTATGCCGTCAGAGCCGTCAACGCCAGGGGCGCCAGAACCACGAGGAACGTATAAGCCAACAGGATGGCAGCTCCCAAGAGCACCAGGAGGAGCGACTGTAGGCGCAACAAAAGAAACGATCTGTTGTCTTGCTGACGGTACGCCCGGTTCAGCGCCGTGCGCAGTGCTTCAACACCATTTGAGGAAAACCACAGCGCCGCCACAGCGCCAAAGGTCAGCAAATCACTTCGCCGAACCGTCAGAACATTTTCAATTTCGCGCACAACGGGTGCTGCGACTTTCTCCGGCCATGCGTCGAAAACAAGGTCAGACACGGCGTCAGCTGCGCCGTTGTAACCCAAAAATGCTGCCAGGGAAGTTATGAAAATCAGGAGCGGAAAAATGGCGAGCAGCACTGACAAGGCCACGTGACTTGCCATGGCAAACCCGTCATCCCGGGTGAAGTGACCGATGGCGTCCTTGAGGACAGCATAGATAACCAGAACTGTTTGGCGGGCGCTCATGAGACCTGATGTGGCCTTTGTGGTGGGGGCCCGTCAAGAGGCCAAAACAGTGCCCCCTCCAAAAGACCAAGAATTTCTGGCTCGACAAATGGACGTGTGCAACGCAACATAGCTTCAACAAATAGCGCCGCTGCGCAACAAATGAAAACGGAGATCGTCCATGTCACCTGCCGCCATGCAGACCGCAGATACGCCATTGAGTCTGACAGATCGAACGCAGGCTGCCGTAGAAAGCCTGGACAGCCTGCTTGATCTCGCAGCGCAACGTGTCCGCGGTCGCGTCGTCGAGGACGGACGCATTTCCGCCAGTCGAATGGAGCAGGAGCAACGGGCGACGCACGGGTTGGCCTGGCTGGCAACTTACGTGGAATCCCTGCGCCAGTTGGACGCCTATGCCCGGCGCCTGGCCACTGAAGGCCGTTATGGGCCATTGGAAGACAAGATCGTTCAATTGGGATTTTCTGAATACCTCTCGCAAGTCTTCGGCGGCATACCGATGAACCAGGGTGAGACTGTTCGCCTGGCCGATCTTGGCATTACGTCTGAAGAGGCCCTGACCTTCCAGACAACGGAAATTGCATCGCTGATTGAAACGGGCAATTCCCCGCAGCTTCGACAGGAGCTCACAAGCCTGATCCGCGATCAGGCCGGCCATTCGACCTTCGGCGATCCCGGGCTCGACGAAACCATGGAGCAGATCCGCAACGAAATGCGGAAGTTCGCCGAAGCTACAGTCGTGCCAAATGCCCATGAATGGCATCTCAAGAACGAATATATCCCGCTTGAAGTCGTCGAGCAAATGTCGGAACTGGGCGTATTCGGCCTGACGATTCCCGAAGAATACGGCGGACTTGGCCTCGGCAAGGAGGCCATGTGTGTTGTCTCCGAAGAACTCTCCAGAGCCTACATCGGTGTCGGGTCGCTCGGGACAAGGTCCGAAATTGCCGCCGAACTGATCCTCTGCGGTGGCACGCCGGAGCAGAAACAGCACTGGCTGCCAAAGATCGCATCGGGCGAAATTCTCCCGACGGCTGTCTTCACCGAACCCAACACGGGATCAGACCTGGCTTCACTGAAGACACGTGCAGTGAAAGACGGTGATAGCTGGAAGGTCTCAGGCAACAAGACCTGGATAACGCATCCAGTCCGTGCCGATGTCATGACACTGCTTGCCCGCACCAACCCTGAAGAGCCCGGATACAAGGGCCTTTCCATGTTCATCGCAGAAAAGCCGCGCGGGACTGACGAAGAGCCGTTTCCGGCAGAAGGCATGAGCGGCGGTGAAATTGAAGTGCTCGGCTACCGCGGCATGAAAGAGTATGAAATTGCCTTCGACGGATTTGAAGTCAAGGGCGAGAACCTGCTTGGTCAGGTGGAAGGCGAAGGTTTCAAGCAGCTGATGCAAACATTTGAAGGCGCCCGGATTCAAACAGCCGCCCGTGCTTTGGGCGTCGCCCAATCCGCACTGGATCTTGGGCTGCGATATGCCGAGGAGCGTATCCAGTTCGGCAAGGCCCTGGTCAACTTCCCGCGTGTCTCGGACAAACTGGCAATGATGACGGCTGAGCTCATGATCGCCCGACAGCTCACTTATTCTTCATCCTGGCAAAAGGATTCAGGCAAGCGCTGCGACCTTGAGGCAGGAATGGCCAAGCTTCTGGGAGCGCGTGTCGCATGGGCTGCGGCAGACAATGCCCTTCAGATCCACGGCGGCAACGGCTTTGCACTCGAGTATCCCGTATCACGCGTCCTGTGTGACGCGCGCATTCTCAACATTTTCGAAGGCGCGGCAGAAATCCAGGCACAGGTCATTGCCCGTCGTCTTCTAGAAACTCGCGGCAACGCGTAGACACAAGGCTGAAATCGGGTCCATTGCGAGTTTTCGCAGCCCCTGTGCAATCCCGGATTTAATCCGGGATCTGATCTAGTTGAGGCCCCGGATCGGGTCCGGGGCAGCACGAACAATTGTGTTGCGTTCCGACTGCCTACTTCACAGTAATCGTGATCTGCTCGGACATGACCGGCGGATCATGCGGAATATGACTCCAGTCGCCGAGCACGAGTTGGAGCGTGTGCTGTCCGGGTGATAGCTCGATGCTTGTTTCGGTCTGTCCGCCGCCAAAATGCTTGTGATTGTCATCGGCAGGGATCGACTCATTCAATTCATCGCCTGCGAGCGTTTCATCAATGATCACGTGATGGTGCCCGGTGTGTTCCTTTTCCGTGCCGGCAGGCGCAACGCCCATTCCCGCCAGCCCAAACTGGATTGAAACCGGGCTTTGAACTGTGTCACCGTCTTTCAGGTTGATGAAGTAGACTTTCGCACCTTCAGGTGCCGGGGTTTCACCAGCCATCACCGGGCAAGCAATTGAAGCTACCGCAAGCGCGAGAGCACATGTCGTGACCTTGCGAAGTGTCATGAAATCATTTCCTCCTTGCACGATCAAAATTCGACCGTGCAGTCTCTAGATCGGTGCTTTTGTGACTTAGCCATAATGAAAATCACACGTTCCGCACCACGCCCCGACACCACTGATCACAATGGATTGCAGGAATTGCCAAGACAACCCTCTAATTCGGGCACATTGAAGGTTGGGGCGGCAAGGCTTATGTTAATAGCTGAACATCAACCGTGAGCCGTTTCATGAACACAACATTCGAAGATCTCGGATTTGATCCTGAAATCCTTGGCCCGGAAGAAGAGCAGAAGCAGACTGTCCGACAGAAGCTTCTTGCAACGGCGCGCAAGGCGGCACGTCAAATCCCCTTCATGGAGGACGTGGTCGCCGGATATTACTGCGCGCTTGATCCGGCAACGCCGACAAAGGTCCGCGCGACACTGTTCGCGGCCCTCGCCTATTTCGTATTGCCGATTGATACGATTCCCGATTTCCTCGTCGGTGTCGGGTTCGGTGACGACGCGACGATCCTGATGGCCACATTCGCCATGATCCGCAGCCATATGCGGGACGATCATTACCAGGCGGCCCGGGAGGCCTTGAAGGACGGCGAACTCTAGTCGGAATTGCCGGTTGGCGGTTCTGTCTTTCGGCGTTGGTTTCCGTGCCAGGACCCAGATGTTCGCCCAGCGATCAGCCAGTAGACTGCACCTGCCAGAAACCCGGCTGACACTGCGACCGCGCTTCCTGGTCTGATTTCGGTGGTGTTGCCTGTTGTTCCCAGCGTCCACAGAAGAAACGCGACGAGCCCCGCAGCCGCAACATGAAAAACAATGCCGCGAAAACGGGCTATCTCAGCGACAAGAATCAGTAAGGCAGCTGGAACGAATGCCGTCGCCCCGATAACGCTGGCGCCAACCAGTCCGGTTCCAATCATCGTTGCAAAGGCAACAGGATCCTCATTGGGATGGGCGGATTGAAAAATTCCCCAGGCAAGAAAAATCCCACAAGCCATAAGGCCAAGGATAAACCCGCAGACGATCTTGAGGAGCTGCATCAGAAACTTACCACCGTCCAAGTCTTGTCCTTCCTTCAGCCGAGAAATCTAATTCTGACCTGACGCTTTGCCCGGCAAAATACAACAGAACCTTTTGTTGTTCGAGGTCTCCGACCGTGCGATCCGGAGCAATTGTGACACCGCTTCGAAAAAGCTACTGTTTGAGAAGCGAATCCTACTGATTTTGGTTGACTTTTGGCAGATTTCGCTGGATTTTACCAGCCGGCGTTAGGACACGCGCAGCAAGCACCTTGGCACATGAGTTCCGAGGGCTTTTGTGTATGTGATGAGCCAAGACCTAACGCTACGTTGAAACGATAGAGGAGATTGCGACCATTCGCCGTCCGTTCCGCGCCCCGCCTCCTACAAAGGATGGCCCGCGCACCAACCAAGAAATTCGCGTTCCCGAAGTCCAGTTGATTGACCATGAAGGCGACAACCGTGGCGTCGTGGCGACAGAAGAAGCGATGGAAATCGCTATGGATGCTGGCCTGGATCTAGTCGAAATCCAGCCAAATGCCAAACCGCCAGTCTGCAAGATCCTGGACTATGGCCGGTACAAGTACCAGGCTCAGAAGAAGGCTGCAGAAACCCGCAAAAAGCAAAAGACCGTCGAGATCAAAGAGATCAAGATGCGTCCGAACATCGACACCCATGATTATGAGGTGAAGATGAGGAACATGCTGCGCTTCTTCAATGACGGTGACAAGGTGAAGGTCACGCTCCGTTTCCGGGGCCGTGAAATGGCGCACCAGGATCTCGGCATGAAATTGCTGATCAAGGTCCGTGAGGAAACTGCTGAAATCGCCAAGGTCGAGTCTAATCCAAAGCTGGAAGGCCGCCAGATGGTGATGGTGCTGTCGCCTATCAAATAGGTCGCACCACAGTTTGGAATTTCGAAACCCCGCCAGTTGGCGGGGTTTTTTGTTGGGGTGAGTTTCGCTTAATCGAGTACCTTGATTGGGTGGGAAGTTGGAATCGCAGAACTGACCAGAATGGGGCCGGAAGCTCATCGGCAGGTTCGGAATACGAAATTGGCGATGCGGACACTTGCACCGAAATGGTCGGCGCTAGGATCAGTCCATAGCCAACACCTTGGGACATGCGATCAATGTCCACAATACGTCTCCACATCGGTCGATTACACGAATAACCAACACGCAGTTCCATTCAGCAATACCGTTCAGGTCCGGCCCATTGCTCCGCTGTGTAACGGTCGCCGTGGGCCCAGCCAACTGGCAGCACAGCCTCAACACGTTCGAGGTCCGTTTCCGTGAGGCTCAATGCAGCACCCGAGATGCACTCGCGCAAGTGATCCACCGACCGCGTACCAGGGATCGGGATCACATGAGGTCCACGGGACAGCAGCCAAGCATTCGCCAACCCCGCCGCCGTTGTGCCCATCTCTGCTGCGAGTTTTCGGAAACCTTTCGAAATGCGCAGATTTTCCGTCAAGTTTGGCTCTATGAACCGCGGGTTGCCAGAGAGGAACGGCAGACTTGGGATCCGGTCGCGCGGGATCGGGTTGTCCGTCAGCAACGAGCGCCCCACAGGTGAGAAGGCCACCATAGCGACACCAAGCTCGGCGCAGGTCTGTACCAGTCCAAGATCAGGAAATCGTGTGGAGAGTGAATATTCTGACTGAACGGCGGCAACAGGAAAGGCTTTCATGGCGCGCCGCAGAGTTGAGGGCGCGACCTCCGAAAGTCCGATTGCGCGGACCTTGCCCTTCTCAACGAGCCGACCGAGATTTGTTGCCGTTTCTTCTGGTGTGAAGCGCGTATCGCGGCGATGCGCGTAAAATAGGTCCACACACTCTAGACCAAGCCGTTGCAACGATTTGTCCAGCTCAGTCTCAAGATGTTCCGCTGAATTGTCAAAGATGCGGTTGCCTTCCGGATCGCGGGTAATAGTTGCCTTTGTTGCGATAACGAAGTCTTCCCGCGCGCCCGGATTAGCTTTCAGGTAGGTCCCGAGAGCGGTTTCCGATTTTCCCATGCCGTAAACATTTGCTGTATCCAGGTGCGTGACACCCAAATCGCGACAAGCGTCGAGGATTGCGTGGCTCTCTGTCTCATTCGTGGGTCCATACATGTCGGAGAAGGACATCGCACCATAGCCGATTGCCCCTACTTCTGGCCCATTGGCACCCAATTTGCGTTTTTCCATTTTCTTCTCTATCCGTTTGAAGAATTTCGCCTTTACGCAACGGCGTTTGGTCAACCGTTGAAATGTTGGTCACCGTGGTGATCATCAGTGGCCAGTTTGGAATGATAAATCCAGACCAAGGGTTCACCCGCCCCGTTATCCATCGATCATCTTAATGCGTGCGAGATAGTCCTCGTGACAGTTCATTGTCTTACTCCGAAGCGCCACGTAGCCATCGGGTCGTATCAGGTAAATGCAGGGTCTTTCTGCGGCGTAATTTTGATGCATCTTTCGTTCCTGGTCGACAATCACGGTGTGGCGCTTGAATGCAATGTCCAACGTCCGGTCTCTCACGATGTAAGCCTTCAGCAAGGAAGCATGATGCAGAGACGCATCCGCCGCCTGCTGGATCTCTGCGATGGGCGGAGCGCCGGAAGTACCGCAGAACAGGAACAACCTGTATTGATCGTCCGCAGGCAGCTTGAAAAGGCTCGTGGACTGGCCGCCGACGAACAGATTGGCCGCATCGGGCGCGCGTGTTCCTGGTGCCGGACCATCCTCGAAGTCGTCATCGACAGATAGGGTGAGAGGGCTTGCACTGTAGTCGAGATCAATCTCCTGAAGATGGCGTGCCGCGTCCAATCGTGCGATTTCTGGTGTAAACAGGTGAGAGACGAACGTCTCGCGCTCCTGCTGTGACAGGTCGGTGTACTTTTCCATTGTGTCCGTAATGGTTCGGGTCATGTCGATGACATTGTTTGCCACGATGCGCCGTTCGGTTTCATAGCTGTCCAAAAGCGCGTCGGGCGCTTGGCGATTGACGACCAATGCCAGCTTCCAAGCCAGGTTATGGGCATCCTGAATCCCCGTGTTCATGCCTTGGCCCGCAAGCAGACTATGAACATGGGCAGCATCGCCAGCCAGAAAGATCCTGTTCCTCCGGTAGCGGGTCGCAAGCCGGTAGTTGATGTGAAAATAGCCCAGCCACATTGGATCGTACAAACGCATGGAAGGCCTGGCTCTTTCATTCACGATGGCTTGCAGGTCTTCCAAACAAGGCTCATCCCCGGGATTGGTGCCTTTCGCCAGGCTGGCAACCAGAAAATGCCTGTTGCCCGGAAGTCGCGTGAAGGCGAACAGTTCGCCCTTGCGATGGAAAAAAACGTGCCCCTTGTTGGGTTCCAGGTCCTCATCTCCGTCAATCAGAACATCACCGAGGATGTACGGAATCTCGTCGGAATCGCCCGGAAACGGTTCGCCGACCAGGTGTCGCACTGCGCTGTGGGCGCCATCGCAGGCGATCACCCATTGGTAACGCGCTGTTTCTTCCCTCTTGTCGCCATGCTTCAACACAACGGTGACGCCGTCTTCATCTTGGTCCAGGGAGGTGAGAGCAACACTGCGTTCAACGTTGCCTCCCAAACGATTGAGATGAGATTCCAATGTATACTCGGTGTGCGCCTGCGATTGCGACATGCCAAAGGGAAATGGCGAATCGATGGGCGCATGCGGGCTTTCACCGACGGGATTGCCATCACGGTAAAACACGAATCCTATCTCGGGAACAGACCCAACGGTCAGTTGCTCATCGAGCCCCAGTCCCTGGAAGATCTCCAGTGTGCGCGAATGCAGCAGGTTCGCCCGGACATGGGGGTCAATTCCGGACGACTTGTCGATACATCGCGTCGGTACGCCGCGCCGCATCAGTTCGCATGCCATCATCAAGCCAGTAGTTCTGCCACCAACGACCAATACTTCGTTCATGATGTTTACTCCCGGCGTCGTTCGCGACTATGCCCTATCCTCTCACCCATTGTTGCTAACCGAAAGTGTCGTAAATGGGTTGAACGGGGTGGGCAACAGCCTCAATCCTCTGACTGCGGAGACGGAGGTTTAAGGTCTGTGATGTACCTGTGGCCCAAATATCTAAACTGATCGCGCCGTTCGGCGGACAAACGCATTGCGGTTTATCGGCCTATAGCTGTCCTTAATGCACTCGCCGAACAACGTCTGCTACGCGCACGCGTTTTGAACGTTTAGGTCGTAAAATCAGGTGACTGAATTAAGAGCATATGGGGAGGGCTGCTTACTTCCAATTTGGCAGAACTGCTTGTCGGGACAAAACAGGTTGCTCTGGGTGCGTTTGATTCTGAGCAATTCTATGCGCATGATGTGATCACTGATCTTATTTCTCACTCTGAAATTTTACGCGGAGCATAGCACTATGGAAGATGGCATCGGATTTTTTGACATTGTACTTTCGGTATTCTGGATTTTCCTGATGGTCGCCTGGTTCTGGGTGATGATCTCCGTGGTTTCAGATGTATTTCGTTCAAAGGATCTCAACGGATTTGCCAAGGCCATCTGGATAGCCTTTGTCATTCTCATTCCATGGCTTGGGGTTCTTTCTTATCTCCTGCTGCGCGGTGACAAGATGCAGGAGCACAATGCAGTAGCGATTGCAAAGATGGAAGAAGCTCAACGAAGCTATATTCAGTCTGTAACCACAGTTTCAACCGCCGATGAACTCGAAAAACTTGCTGCGCTTCGGGACAAGGGTGTCATCTCGAGCGACGAATTTGATGCGCAAAAAGGAAAAATCTTGGCGGGCTAGTAAAGTTCCTGGCTGGGCCGTTCATAGATATTTCAATATGCCCAATTGAGAGGACAAGCTCATGCCATTTCTCCGCGGAGGCTGGTCGGACGGCAATGCGACGCTGGTGGATGCAAATGTTGCAGTCGGTTTTGGCCTTAAGCCATTTGAAGACGAAGCAGATCTGTTTGGACTAGCATTGGGCTGGGCCAGACCAAGTATCGATAGCCTCGAACAACAATACACGTTGGAAGCATTCTACCGGTTTCATTTAACTGATAACCTGGCAATCACGCCGGATGCTCAGCTCATCATCAACCCCGCCTTGACTCCTGCTGAAGAGGCATTGTGGACTGGCGACCTGCGGGTGCGATCAACATTTTAGTCTGCAAAGAATTGGCCAGCGTGAAAAATCGGCTGCAACAATTATCGACTTACTACTTGGTTGTTTTTTGCGGCTTTCTCGCTGCGTGTGCCGGAATTCCGGAGAATATGATTGGCGTCGAGAATCCTGAAATAGCTGCCGATTCTGTCAAGAACGCCACCCGCGTTCCATTGATAATTGCAACAAATCGTGAAGTTGCAGAAGATCCCGCCATCTTCTTCAGCGATCAACGTGGTGGCAAGCTGGATTTTGCGAAAGTCGACGTTTCAATTCCACCGAACCACAAGGTTGGAGAGCTTGAATATCCAAGACGCTTACCCCCCGATCCGCATACAAGCTTCCTCATAACAAACCCGCACAAAATGGAAGGGAAAAAGGAATTTATCACTGCTGTTAATGGAGAACTCGGCACCCGTTCTTCTGAGGACCAGACCGTTCTTGTATTCGTCCATGGCTACAACACGCACTTGAGTTCCGCCATTTTAAGCGCCGCGCAATTTGTACATGACTCTGGCTACAAGGGAGTGCCGGTCCTGTATAGCTGGCCCTCTGGTGGTCGAGTGTCTGGTTACATCTACGACATGAACAGCACGCTCGTTTCACGTCGAAGTTTCCAGGCAACATTAAAAGCTCTCGAACAGACCGACACGCGTGGAATTGATATTCTCGCGCACTCCCTCGGCAATCTTCTTGTGATGGAAACGGGCGTCCAGGCTCAGATCAGAGGGGAGTTCAACAAGCGCAGCCTGCTTGGAACGATCATCTTGGCATCTGCCGACATTGACGCCGATGTCTTCGAGCAGCAAGTTAAGGATTTTGGCTCCAGCACTCCTAATGTTTACCTGTTGGTTTCAAGCGACGATCGGGCACTCGCGTTCTCACGGAGAGTTGCGGGAGGGGTAAACCGGGTCGGCGCACAATCGATCGAGGAACTGGAAAAGTTCGGTGTAACGGTCATCGACCTGTCCAATGTCGACAACACCAACAGCTCAACTCACGCCAAATTCAGGCGAGCGCCAAATATTGTGCAGCTTATTGGTGACCGATTGAACGAAGGCGGGAGCCTGCACGCAAATGATCGAAGCTATAGTTTTCCCTTGATCGAACAACTGTTTGAACAAGGAGGGGTATTGTCGACCTCTTCAGAAAGATAACCGGCCTTTTGAGGCTGCGCCTTTACAATCATTGCCATTTTGGCATCAATGTTACGTTGACCTGGAGGATGAAATGACGACACGCCGCGACTTTATCAAGTCAGTACCCGCAGCAGGTGCCTTTGTGGTGGCTGGAGGGAGTTTGAGCGAAGGTGTCAACGCCGCAAATGCACAGACTGCCGTGCCGTGTTCGATCGCAAGTTCAAACAGGTCACAACGATGGCCCCGATACAATTTGTAAAGTCGATGCGCCTCAACAACGCAGCGATGAAGATCGCAGGAGGCATAGCGGTCAATGAAGCGGCGATGGACGTGGGCTACATGAGCCCTTCGCATTTCAGTCGCGAGTTCAAACGCATCTATGGGAAGTCGCCAAGGCAATGGAGTGACGTTCAGCAACTTTCGATGGGTGTTGCTTGAGGCCGTGCATGCGGACTGCGCTTCGTCAAAAGTGGACATTCATCCAGAAACGCTGAACTAGTCTTGCTCCGTTTCAGTGGACAGTTTCAAAAGATCCGTCTGACCGCTCTTCGAAGTCAGCCGGACTTATGTTGCCAAGATATCCATGGCGACGTTTTTGATTGTAGAACAGCTCGATGTATTCGAACAGATCTGCCCCTGCCTCGTCCCTTGTTCGGTAGCTGACCCGGTTCACACGCTCCCGTTTGAGCACCCCGAAGAAGCTTTCGACGACCGCATTGTCGTAGCAATTTGCGGCCGCGCTCATGCTGCATTCGATGTCGTGTCGAGCAAGCTCCTCCCGGAAGTCTTGGCTGGTATATTGGGCACCGCGGTCCGAATGATGGATTTGAGGTCCGTCCGGCCGACGGGCAGCAATGGCCGTTCGCAAAGCGCCAACCACCAGGTGCCGGCCCATCCGTCGGCTCATCGACCAGCCTACGATATGGCGGGAAAAGAGATCCATCACGACCGCGAGATAGAGCCATCCTTGCTTGGTCGAGATGTAGGTAATGTCAGCTGCCCACCGCTGGTTTGGCACCTGCGCCTTGAAGTTCTGCTTCAGCAAGTTCTTCCGTTTGAAGGCTAAGAAATTCATAGCGTATGGAACAGTGGTCATCCTTTGATTTCAATTCTGATGCCATGGATGTTGGTCTCGCCCTTGTTGAGCACGCGCCCAAGCGGCTGTGGCGCCATGTGAACAACCAGGCTGCTTTGGCCATCCCAGTTGTCTATCGCTTGCAATACATCGCGACTTGGCGGCAGCTCGACACCGTCAGGCGAGACATCGCAAACCTTGTCATGGAGTTCGTCCAAGACAAATACTGACGGCCAACGATGGTGGTGAAGCGGTTCTTCATCCTGCGGCGCCAGCGTCACTTCAAGAACCCGCAACTTGTCATTTTCGAACAGAACCTTGTGATGTTCCGGGGCAGCTGCGACCGCGTCAAAGGCCGGATCCCAAGTTTCAGGGTCGGATTGCTTCTCTAGAATGTGCATGGTCTACTCCTTCTGGTCTTCTCACTGTCGCCAGCCCTCGGTCGGTTTTCAAAGGATCCCCTTGTAGGGCCTGGTATCCAGAGCTTGCATTCGGACCGCGTAGTTCAAAAACTTGGAGAGCCACCCAAAAGTGGACTTTTCGCCTTGTTCTATCGCGCGCTTCGAAGTCTCATAACTTCGGGATGCCACCCCGGTTACCACGCGCCTGGAAGAGTCGACTTCGTGTGTGATCGCGGTCATATTGCTCTCCTGTCGGTTACCAACGGCTGATACGCAACAGTAACGGAGACTTCGGATTCAACGCTTGAGCAAGAACTTTGCGTTCTCTTGCCAAATTGTTGGTTTTTTCTAGTGAGGAGCGGTGAAACATGAAATTTGAGTTTGCCGACTTCCGGATCGATACTGAAACGCGCCAACTGTTGCGCCGTGATCAAACGATCGACATTCAGCCAAAAGTATTCGAGCTTGTTGTTTTTCTCATCTCAAATCGGCACCGGGTGGTCAGCAAAGACGAGTTAATCGAACATGTCTGGGAAGGTCGGATTGTTTCGGACAGTGCGTTGAACGCCAGCATCAATTCCGTGCGCCAGGCACTGGGAGACAACGGCAAGGCCCAACGTGTGATCAAGACATTCTCGCGTCGTGGCTTTCGGTTTGTCGCGGAAATCTTGGATAAGCCGCGCACGCAAGAACAAGTGCCATTGTCGGCGGCCCAAGAATTCCGACCGACCGTCGCCGTTCTCCCTTTCGTGAATCTTTCCGGCGATCCGGAACAAGATTATTTCTCAAACGGGATGGCGGTGGATCTGAGCATCGATCTGTCAAAACACCCCAATTTGAAAACCCTTTCCCGCAATTCCGCCTTCTCGATCGGAGCCGATCGAAATCAGCGCTTTCAGACGGTACAGGCGTTGGGAATTAGCCACCTGGTGGAAGGGAGCGTCCGGAAGATGAGCGAACGCGTCCGCGTAAGTGTCGAGTTGACCGAAGCGACGACCGGCGAAACCCTATGGGCCGAACGTTATGATGGCAGCCTCGACGAATTGTTCGACTTCCAAGACGAGATCCGCGACAAGATCGTCACCGCTCTAAGCCAGAACCTTCTTGGCCTGACAACCATGCAGAGTTCCGCCCGGGGCACCAGAGTGATTGAGGCCTACGACCTTTATCTCAGAGGACGTGAGCGATATTTCAATTACACCCCGGACGGGCTGCGAGATGCAATTGAATACCTGAAGGCCGCGATAACTCTGGATCCAGAATTTTCCGATGCCTACGGTTATCTCGCCTACTTTTATACCGCCGTGCGCACGCTGAAATTCATCGAAATGGATGACCCTATGGGGCTGGCGGAACAATCTGCGCACCAGGCGGTGAAGCTTTCATCTGGTTCCGCGCTTGCAAACACCTGGCTGGCCTGGGTTTACGGGTTAAGCGGACGCCATCAGGATGCTTATGAACTCTTTGAAAAAGCCTTGAAATTGGATGAGATGCTTCCGGAAGTATATACTTATTTCGGATCCATTTGCATCTACGGTGGACGCCCTGAAAAGGCCTTGGAATTGTCAGAACGCGCGCTTGAATTGCAACCTTTTGCACCGCCGTCTTGGGACTTTCATGTCGGCCAAGCTTATCATCTTCGGCGCGACTACAATAAGGCGATAGCAAAATACGAAGACGCTCGCCGCCGAATTCCAAAGTTCACCTCGCTACGGCTCCATATGGCAGCAGTTTATTGGGAAGCTGGACATCTTGAAGCCGCCATGCGGGAAATCGAGGCCGTTCTCGACATTGCTCCTGGCTACAATCTGAACATGGCAGCGGAAAATTATCCCTATGTGTCTGGCGAGCTGCAAGACCGGTTTCTCTCCGCTTTGGAATCAGCGGGCTTGCCGCAATCACAAATACAAATGTAATCGATTTTTTGGATGCGTGAAGGAACAAACTGCCCATTCCAGACCTTCGTTCAATCCGCAACAAACGTCCATTCCCGCCCTTCTCAGACCCACCATTGAATTGCCCTGAACGATCGCTTTCAGGATCCGACCGATAACCGGCGAACGGCCGATCACCTGAACGCAATATGGTTTCGTTTGTCAGAACCAACGAGCACGTCACCCTCACAAGTCGTTCTTAGACTGCGGATCGAAACTCCTGTTTGATGTCGTCGTCAATTCCGGATTTAGCTCCGGTAATTTCACGCAGCATGGGAGCCAATTCAGGATGACGAAACACGAACCCATGTTTCATCAGCTTTGAGGGCACGACGCGTTGACCTCCGAGCATTGTTTCGCGGCCCATATCGCCAAGTCCATCTGAAAGCAGCCAGCCGGGGAACCGAAGGACTGCAGGACGATGCAGAGCCTGTGCAAGTGCGCGGGTGAATTCAACATTGCGGACGGGTTCGGGGGCGACCGCGTTGACGACACCCAGGATGGCGTCATCTGCAATTGCGCGGGTAATCACGCGAACCATGTCGTCATGTTCGATCCATGACATCCACTGCTGCCCGGAGCCCATCACGCCGCCCCCGCCGAACTCGAACGGCGTCAGGAGCCTGGCAAGCATTCCGCCATCAACCCCAAGAACAAGACCGGTCCGCAGGATGACAACGCGCACGTTTTCCTTGGCAATCTTCATCGCAGATTGCTCCCATTTGTCACAAACGTCGTGAACAAAGGCAGGGGCGGAGGTCGCGTCCTCGGTGAGCGCTTCATCACCGCGCAGACCGTACCAGCCGATGGCAGAGCCATTGATCAGACACTTTGGTTTTCGATCCAGACGTTTGATCAATGCGTGCAAGGCTTCCGTCATATCAACTCGGGACCTGATGATCCGTGCACGCTTTTTCGCAGTCCAAAACCCGTTTGCAACAGGGTCACCTGCTAAGTTTACAATCGCATCAATCCGATTTTCGTTATGCACCTGATCAAAGCTGGTGATCACGCGAACAGGATGGAGAAGCTCCTCCGCGTTGCGCGGATCGCGTGTCAGGACGGTCACGAAGTGATTTGCTTCAACAAGTGCCTGCACCAACCGTTGACCGATAAAGCCGGTCCCGCCGGTGAGGAGAATGTGCTGGCGCGGCGGAAGGCCTGCAACGAGATCCGCAGCATTACCGCGATCCAGACGATCGCTACGCGCTGCAGCAAGCAGGTCGCGCGCGCTAAACAAACCTACACCGAGCGCTGCCAGTGCCGCCATCGCGCTCCACCAGCCATAGCTGACAGGGATCAACGCACTTGGCAGGAACGACCACTGCCACAAATAGGGGGCGGCCAGGGCCAGGATTGCGCCGTAGTTCAACGCCAGGAGAGTGTGGTTGACGCGTTCGGTCCAGGGTAGTTTGCGGGTCATGTCTTCTTCGACAAAATCCCAGAGCGTTATGAGTACTTCTACCGCGAGGATCACAGCAAGCATGACGGTGAACACGCCATGCGGTTCAAGCCAGCCAAAGCACAGGAAGATCACGGCATAAAAGAAATTGCGCACGCCATGCAGACGTAATTCTGTTTTCTGGGAGGCACGCCAGGCCAACCGTTCACTGCCTTCATGATGGACCAGCGTGTCGAATGCTCCCATGAAAACCTGAATGGAAATCAGTATCCAAAGAACGGGATTATCCATGATTAGTCCTCGCTGTCGTGAAAGAGCGCGTCCTGGTGGATCAATTCGCCAAAAAAGCGGCTCTTGAGGGTGAGTGAAAACAGGAACCGTGCGTTACCCAGATCACGGTGGGTGATGGTCAGGGCACCGGGGTTGAGCCATGTAGGAAATCGCAGTCGCCGCTCGCCGCATTGCAGAAAATAGTGATCACTCTCGAAAACCAGGCCATCGCTGTTGGCGCTAACCCGCAAGGCCATGCCAATTCCCGAGCCGATGTATTCTTCAATACCGGTCGGGCCCGTAAAACGCTTGGAGCTATGGACAACCTGCGGAAACCCTGCAGCCCGCCCATATTGGCGGATCCAGAATTGACCATCACCGGCGCCGTCTTCTGTGACAGAGACAACAGCAGGCAGATTGACCGAGGACATGTCATAGGGAAGTGGTCCACCGATGAGACGCGCGAGTTGCGCAAGAATGTGCCCGGTGAAGTTCAACCGCATTGCCACCACCACACCTTGATAAACAACACTCGCCCCGCCCGTCAGGCGTTTGCCAAAGCGGCGACGAACCGCATGGGGAAGCGCGTTCCAGGCCTGTTGCCCGACAAGGTCCATGAAACGAAAATCGGGAATGGCGTGACTTTGCGTGGTGTGGAGATCGTATTGCATGCTGCGCCTAATACTGTTGTGTCGGATATTTCTGTATAAAGAGAAATTTCCTGACAAAAAAATGCGACCTATTCGGTTTTCTTGTTACCGACCTTAAGAAGTGAAAGAACCTTGTCGCCCATCTTCATCAGCATTGAGAGTTTCGATTTCGGGACACTCAACATCTGTTCCGACCAGCGATCGGCAGTCGTTAAAAACCCCTGCATGTCTTGCATGCGGTTGAGAATGACAGGGCTCAGATCGGGTTCCGTTTCTGCCTGGTTGACACAAACATCAATCGCCCGGATTGCGGGATCGATCTCGCGTTCTTTTCGACCCTTGGCAATAAGTAGCGCCATTTCCCAGACATCCAGCTCCGCGACGAAGTGCTCACGCCGATCACCTGCGACCGGGACACGCTGGATGAGACGCCAACCGACAAGTTCTTTCAAGGAGTTGGAAACGTTCGAACGCGCAATCCCCAATTCTGCGGAAATCTGCTCTGCGTTCAACGGCGCGGTGCTGAGATACAGCAGCGCATGAATTTGCGCCACCGAGCGATTCACGCCCCACTGGCCGCCCATGTCCCCCCAATAGAGAATGAATTGTTCTTTCGCGGAGGCTTTTTCTATGTCGGCAATTTCTGTCATGACAGAAATATCTGACATCAGCGAAGAAGAGTCAAGTGCTTACGCTGGTAACTGCCCTTCAGCGCCAAATGTCCGGATACGATGTTCACCAATAGGCAAGGCATACTGCGACGTCTGAGAATGTCCGCTTTGCGGTCTATTTTTGCGAAGAACGGACGATCAAGCGACGCGCAAATTACTCCGATTCCTGGTCCTGCAGCCGTGCGGCCAGTTTTTCCCTGACGGCTTCGTCCTGTTCGGATATTGCCTGGGCAAGAACCCGCAGTCTGCGTTCAAGGCTGTGTTTCTGGTCAATCAATGACAGAACGAGCGGAAGCGCGTCATCGTTGACCGCCAGATCTTCCGACAGTTCACAGATCAAACGCAAACGGGCCACGTCGAGCCGATCAAACAAAAAGCCGCTGTCGCCTTGTGCTGGTTTGACCCAGGATTGTTCGACGCACACATGCAGCCGGGTCACGGTCAGACCCTCGACTTGCAAAAGGACTTCGCTTTCCTTGATCATCATGCGCCTCCCTTCCAGCCCTTTCGAGCATCATATGTGTTGGAATCCCGCCAGGTCGAAACAGCTTCCTTGAGAGCTGTATCCTGCGGGTCCGGCAGGACGATCTTCAAGGTGACCAGAAGATCACCGGCCGCACTTTTTTGTGGTTTGGCCCCCTTGCCCTTGAGCCGCATGACCCGGCCCGAGCTGGACCCTTCCGGGATCCGCAGTTTGACCCGCCCGGAGGGCGTCGGAACATCCACCGACCCACCCAGCACCGCCTCATCGATAGAAATAGGCAGATCAAGCAGCACATCTTGCCCGTCTCTCTGGAATATCTTGTCCGGGAGGACGGAGATAGTGATAAGCGCATTGCCCGGAGGCCCGTCATTGATGCCGGGCTGACCATGTCCGGCAAGACGAAGGGTTTGTCCGTCCCGTACACCAGGAGGGATCGTGATATCCAGTGTCTTGCCATCGGGCATCGTCACACGGCGGGTTGCGCCGTTGATCGCATCGAGAAAGCTGACATCCAGCTGATACCGCAGATCAGCGCCGCGCATCCGGATAGGGCCCGAATGACCGCGCGCGCCGGTCCGACCGCCATGCCCGAATGCCTGGGAAAAGAATTCATTCAGATCTTCTTCCGATCCGGCAGGCTCATACTGGTGCCTCTGCCCCGCACCTGCATATTGCCGGTAAAAATCGCGGTCAGGCATTTCCGCTCCGCTCGCATCGATTTCTCCAGCATCAAACCGCCGCCGCCGTTCGGGGTCCCGCAGGAAATCGTAGGCCGCCGACACTGATTTGAATTGATTTTCAAGGGCCGCGTCGCCCTGATGGACGTCCGGATGCAGCTTCTTGGCAAGCCCGCGATAGGCCTTTTTAATCTCTGCATCTGTCGCTGTCTTGGAGACGCCCAGTGTCTTGTAGGGGTCCAGTTGGTCTTGGTCGGAACTCATGAGGAGGTGGGATCTTCCTGCTGTACGAAATAACCGAGTTCAAGCAAGGCTGTCGCCCTTTGACAGGCTCCGTTCTAACATACCCGGTCTGGCCAGAGCCTTTCTCCGATAAAGCCGGAGTGGAGGCCCATTATTGCCAAGCTAAGCCCACCAATAGCTGCGTTGCAACCGTAAAGAGCTAGCGTTTGTACTCAAGCAGCGACGATCACTCTACCAGGCTGGCATTCAAAGAAACGAGGCCACGCGTGCGCGAATAACGGATCGCGTTCAGAAATATTCCGTACACCGCACGAATGGCCGCAAACCGGACCTGGAGTTATGCAGATAAGTTGGTCGCATGAATTCAGCACAAGCGACTTGTTCAGACCGCATATTGATCTTGCGATGAGTTGGCCCGCATGATGTCTAGAGGTGCTCTACATCGCAGAGTTCCTATTGTCTAAGTGATAACCCCGCCAATGCAAAAGCTCGCCCGGAGATCCATCATGCTTGAAGAAGCCAAAGCGCGCACTCATACGCTCCAGCAGCGGATGAAGGATGAAGGTATTCGCAAGGCCGTCTTCACCGACGAAAGTTCGATTGCCTATCTCGCCGGGTTCTGGGGCTATCTTGGGATCGAATTCGGTCGTCCAACCCTGTTGGTGGTCGACGCCGAGGCCGCGCCGGTCGTGATCACGCCGCTCATGGAATCTGAAATGGTATCTTCCATGACATGGGTCGAGGATGTGCGGGTCTGGGAAGATATCGGTCAACGTACCTGGGGGCGAGCACTGGCGCGTGCGCTCGGCGACAAGCCGGTGGACATCTGGGTGGAAAAAGGAAGCCTTCCCGCCATTGTGCGCAACCATCTGGACGATACCTATCCCGGCGTACAACTCAAGGACATCTCTCCGATCCTGGGCGCCATGCGTACAATCAAGACACCCTTTGAAATTGACGTGATGAAACAGGCAGGACAGATAGCCGGCGCCATGATGGCTGCTGCCCATGACAGCCTGAAAGAGGGGGCCCGCGAATATGAATCAGCCCTTGCGGTGATAGAGGCCGGGTCCAGGACGGCAGCATCTTTCCTGACAGCCAGGGGCTGGGACCGATTTGTGTCTCCGATGATCCACAACCTGCAGATCCTGCAAAGCGGTGCGGATGCGTCCATGGTCCATCGCCGCGCCAGCGTGAAGGCGTATGAAAAATTCGACCCAGTCTATTTCTGCTTTTGCAACATGGCCCAGTTCAAACAATACAAGCTGGGCTTTGACCGGATGTTTCACATCGGTGATGTGAAGGACGCAGACCGCACCGTGCAAGAAGCAGCAATTGAGGCTCAGCAGGCTGCCATTGCTGCTATCCGGCCTGGGATTCTGGCAGAAGAGGTTGCTGCCGCCGCCAACGAGATCTACCGCGCGCGGGACTTTGAGACGGGTTACCGTACCGGTCGGTCAATCGGCGTTGCCTATCTGGAGGCCCCCGAGCTGAAAACCGGCGACAAAACAGTCCTGAAGCCCGGCATGACCTTTGCCGTCGACGGCGGCATATCGGTCGACGGGGTGACGGCCGGACGCATCGGAGATTCCATCGTTGTAACGGAAACCGGTGCCGATTACATCACCGACTACCCCCGTGAAATCCTGCTGAGCAAAGGTTGAACGATACGACATCAGAGAAAAGTCTCACCTAACATTATCCCGAGAGTAGAGCATAGGCAGCGCATCTAGCTGCCCATGCATTCTCAATTGATGTCGAAGGTCATGCTTTCAGCTCAAGACAAGACAATCTACCGCTATTTCATGGAGCTGATGCCGAACATGTTGCCCTCTGTGTCCTGACACAGTGTGACCCAGCCAAATTCCCCAATTGAAAACTTTGGCCTGATGATTTGTCCACCTGCGGCTGAAACGCGCGCGTCCTCTACCGCACAGTCTTCAGCGGAAAAATACACGATGGTGCCGCCAACTCCGGGCGAAGCATGGGCTGACTTTGTTAAAGCACCACCTGCTCCATATGCGCTCATGTCTGTCGGAAAGCTCATCATCTGGCTTTCACCAGTGGGATCGCCAATCGGCTCAAGTTTGCATCCAAGCACAGTTTCATAAAAGGAAACGGCCCGATCCAGTTCGTCTACGTAGATGTCAAACCATCCAACTGCGTTCATTTTGGTCATATTCAACTCCGGTTTGTTGTCGATTAGGCCAAACAACTATCAAGCCGCAGTTGGTGTGTATTGTAGATATCAGACATCGAACTTTCGGGAATATTTCGCCGGCGTATAGCCCGTTGCCTTGCGAAACGAGTGGATGAAATGAGACTGGTCTGCGTATGACAACGACGGCTCGCCACTCAAGGATTGTTGCAGCCGCAGTACCTTGAGAAAATCGTGCGGCGCAAACCCCGTGGTTTTCTTCAGAACCCGCTGGAGTTGGCGTGGCGACATCTCTGATACCGACGCCATGTCAGCGACAGAATGGATCTCATCAAGGTGCCGGAATATCTTTTCGGTGACCGGGTTCGCGATGACCAGCTTGCGCTCAACCAGACCCTCCACAAATCGCGAAAGGATATCCTGCTTGGCAGCAAAATCCTGTCCGGCAAGGCTTTCATTGAGTGGCACCAGCGGCAAATTTCCGGAATACGCGTCTTCCACCATGCCATACGAAACATCTTCGCGGTCTCTTTGCCAGACACCTGGCAGGAAACGGATGTTGATGAAATGAAACACCTTGCCCAGGTTGAGCTCCTCTGAAGACGCCCGTAGCCTTGTAACGCCTGCAATCCTTGGATCCTGCTGATCCAGAATTATGTAGGTACATGCATCTGGCAAGGCATGAAACCGATAGTCATCCAACAATGGAGCCTGGGTTTTGAGCTCCAGGAATCGATGGACGATACCCCGCAACTGAACGGGTGGTTCAGCTTCGAAAAACTGTACGGCTTCAACGGCTTTGTCCTTGGCGTTGCCCTTTGGATCGTACATCGTTACCGAACTCGCTCAATCCGAATTTGTATCGATGAAACATACTAGCGGCACGATATTGAATGACAAAACTTGGGGCATCCATTTTGTCGTTTCTTCAACTGCAGACTAACGCAAGGCGAACGCATTCGACTTCGGACCGGTCGGATTTGCGGTGCGAAGAAAACCGGTTTCTTTGCTCTTCAGTCGTAAATCTACCCTTCTCCCAAGTGATGACTCGACTTTTTAAACGAGCGTCTATTAAATAACGCCATGAGCAAGATTGTCGAAATACGAAGGCCACGCGGTAGGGGTAGGCCGGCCAAGAATCAAGCGGAGTTTGACGAAATCCGCGACAGGCTTGTCCGTGAGGGCGTTGCTTTACTGACCGAAAAGGGATTTGTATCCACCAACCTGGATGAAATCGTCAAAAAGGCGGGTGTGCCAAAAGGTTCGTTTTATACGTATTTCGACAACAAGGAGGCCTTCGGGCTGGTGTTGATTGATCGGTACGCCCAGTATTTCGCCCGAAAGCTGGACAAATGCTACCTCAACCGCTCGCGCACGCCATTGGACCGCATATCCGATTTTATGCTGGATGCCCGGGAGAACCTGGCGCGTTTCGATTTTCGCAGGGGTTGCCTGGTTGGCAATCTCGGTCAGGAAATGGCGGTGTTACCAGGGTCCTACCGGCAACGGCTGGTCGATGTATTTGGCAGCTGGGAACAAAAGACAGAAACCTGTCTGAAGGCTGCACAGGACGCAGGTGAAATTGACCCCGACATTGATTGCACAAAGAAGGCCGAAGCGTTCTGGATCGGATGGGAAGGCGCCATTCTTAGAGCCAAACTCAGTCGTGGTGCAGGGCCAATCGATCGGTTTTCAGAGGATTTCATGGATGGACTAAAAGCTAAAAAGGCTTCGTAGGTCGGGGCAAAATTTTTTGGCTATTTAATAAACAACTGGTCAATAAATCTGATTTTTCGAAATTGCAGAGGTCGTGGGGACAAAGAGAATGAAAAACGTTTCAGTCAGCAGGTCTGCATTCACCGACGCCAATTCAGGACGAATGGGCATCGGAGGCACCCTGCCGAGTTTCAGTACTGGCTGCTGCGATGATGCCAAATCCCCAATACTGGGTGCAAACGAATGAATATCGATTATGACTACGTCATCGTAGGCGCAGGAACCGCAGGCGCCCTGCTCGCGAACCGGCTCAGCGCAGACCCAAGCAAGCGTGTTTTGCTCTTGGAAGCGGGCGGAAAAGACAACTACCACTGGATACACATTCCGGTGGGTTACCTCTATTGCATCGACAATCCACGAACAGACTGGCGCTTCAGAACCGAGAATGAAAAGGGTCTGAACGGTCGGTCTCTGCTTTACCCGCGTGGTAAGACCCTTGGGGGATGCTCCTCCATCAATGGCATGATCTATATGCGAGGCCAGGCACGGGACTATGACCAGTGGGCCAATCAGACCGGCGAAAACGAATGGGCCTGGGATGCTGTTCTTGAAGACTTCAAGGCGCATGAAGACAGCTACCGTCTGGACGAAGTAACACGCAGCAATGGCGAGCGGGTTGAAAGCACCGACGGCAATCATGCAGCGGGCGGCGAATGGCGCGTAGAAAAGCAACGCCTGAAGTGGGAAATCCTGGATGCCTATGCACGAGCGGCAAATGAGGCTGGCATCCCACATACCGATGATTTCAACGGTGGAAACAATACCGGAACAGCCTATTTCGACGTGAACCAGCGCAAGGGATGGCGATGGAACACATCCAAGGCGTTTCTGCGTTCGGTCAAAGGACGCGATAACCTGGAGATCTGGACAAGGTCGCACGTCAACAGGCTCGGCCTTGAAAAAGACAGTGACGGCCAGCTTCGGTGTTCAACGGTCAACCTGCGCTGGAAGGGACAAGATCTTAAGGTGCGGGCGCGAGCAGAGGTCATCCTGTGTGCCGGCGCCATTGGCAGCCCACACATCTTGCAACTCTCGGGTATCGGCGCAGGCAAGCATTTGTCGCCAAACGGGATTGACGTACAGCACGAACTGCCTGGTGTCGGCCAAAACCTGCAGGACCACTTGCAAATCAGAACCGTCTATCAGGTCGAAGGTGCAAAGACGCTGAACCAAATGGCCTCCACGCTTAGGGGCAAGGCATCGTTTGCACTGGAGTATGCGCTGAAGCGCTCGGGTCCAATGAGCATGGCACCGTCACAATTGGGAATATTCACCAAGAGTGATCCATCGCGAGAGCATTCGAATATCCAGTTTCACGTTCAGCCGCTTAGCCTGGAGGCTTTCGGGCAACCGTTGCATGATTTCCCAGCGATTACGGCAAGCGTCTGCAATTTGAACCCCACCAGCAGAGGCTCGGTGCTGCTGAAGTCCCCGCGTGCAGAGGATGCCCCGGCGATTGCGCCGAACTATCTGGACACGGAAGACGACCGGAAAGTTGCGGCCGACAGCCTGCGCGTTGTGCGCAACATCGTCGAGCAACCGTCCTTGGCACAATACAAACCCAAAGAGATCAAACCGGGGCCGCAATATCAATCGGATGCAGAGTTGGCAACGGCTGCCGGGGATATCGGTTCGACGATTTTTCATCCCGTCGGCACCACAAAGATGGGCCGCGCAGATGATCCTGGCGCGGTCGTGGACAGCAAACTGCGTGTTCGCGGGATTCGGGGTCTTCGCGTTGTTGATGCAGGCGTGATGCCAACGATCACGAGCGGCAATACAAACAGTCCGACATTGATGATTGCGGAAAAGGCGGCCCGCTGGATTGCGGCTGACGCCCATAGGAGAACCTGATGGCAAGTTCCAACGACATCCCACTGAAAAAAGGTCCGCTGAACGGGATAACCGTACTGGACTTTTCGCGTGTGCTGGCAGGCCCATATTGCACGATGGTTCTGGCTGATCTCGGAGCGCGCGTGATCAAGGTCGAGAAACTGGGCACCGGCGACGACACGCGTGCTTTCGGCCCTTTCGTTGAAGAGGAATCGGCCTATTTCACCTGTTTCAACAGGCGCAAGGAAAGCATCGTTCTGGACATCAAGTCACCGCGTGATCGCGAACTGCTGGAACGACTGCTGGATGCCTCTGATGTGCTGGTGGAGAACTTCCGCCCCGGCGTGATGGATCGGCTGGGATATGGCCCTGACCGGCTGGCCAAAACACATCCGCATCTGATCTACGCGTCCATTTCAGGCTTTGGCCACTCTGGCCCCTATGGCGACTTGCCGGGGTACGACATGGTTGTTCAGGCGATGGGCGGGATCATGAGCCTGACCGGCTGGCCAGACGGCGAACCGGCGCGCGTCGGCACCAGCTTTGGCGATTTGGGCGCCGCCCTTTTTGCTGCTGTGGGTATTGTTTCTTCGCTTTACAGCCGCACCAAGGACGCACAGGGCACACGCGTCGATATTGGGATGCTCGACTGTCAGGCCGCTCTTATGGAAACCGCCCTCGCCCGATATGACGTTGAAGGTAAAGTTCCGGGCCGCACGGGTGACTGCCACCCCTCGCTGGCCCCGTTTGAGAGCTTTCGCGCCAAGGACGAAAAAATCGTCATTGCGGCGGGCAATGACACGCTGTTCATGCTCATGGCAGATGCACTGGGCGCGCCGGAATTGGCATTGGATCCACGGTTCATGAGCAATGATCTGCGTTGTCAGAATCGTCCTGAAATGGTGGTTGAAATGGAAAAAATCCTGTCTCAGCAACCGGTTCAGCACTGGATCGACGCACTCAATGACGTGGGTGTGCCCTGCGCGCCAATCAATACCATCGACAAGTTGCTGGATCACCCACAGCTGCTGGCGCGCGACATGATCGTCCAGGTGCAGGGTCAAAAAGGTAATCCGTTCAAAACGGCAGGCAATCCGATCAAGCTGACCGGCCATGAAGAAATCGACATCAATACCCCGATGAATGCACCGGGTCTTGGGCAACATCGCGAACAGTTGTTGGCGGAGCTCATGGCAAGCCGAGGTTCCTATGACCTGCCTGCAGATACTGACAGCGAAACCGAAGATGAAAGCGGCAGCGCCGCGCCCCGGCGTGAACCCAGCGCCGCTTGACTGGAGAATGACATGAACAAGATTGCGAACAAGCCGGGAAAAACAAAAATTTCGGAAGTAATTTCGTCACCTACAAAACCTGCCAAACCTGAAATGATCATTGTCGAACGGCGTGAGCGGGTTGGCCTGATCACATTGAACCGGCCAAAGCAGCTGAACGCCCTGAACCGTCAACTCGCCGAGGAAACGCTGGCGACTTTAAAAACGTTTGATGCTGATCCGGATATTGGAGCGATTGTCATCATCGGCAGTCCGCGCGCATTCGCAGCCGGAGCCGACATTGAAGAAATGGCAGAAAAGTCATTTGCAGACTTCTACATGGACGATTTTCTGTCGCCCTGGGATGCCGTGAAGACAATATCCAAACCCATCATTGCTGCAGTCAGTGGCTTTGCTCTGGGTGGGGGATGCGAACTTGCGCTCCTGTGCGACTTCATCATCGCTTCGGACGACGCACAATTCGGTCAACCCGAGATCAAACTCGGCATTCTCCCCGGCATAGGTGGCTCGCAGCGTCTGACCCGGTCTGTCGGCAAGGCCCTCGCAATGGACCTGGTTCTCACCGGCCGAAATATTGGTGCCCAGGAAGCCAAAGAGGTCGGCTTGGTCGCGCGCGTGGTGGCAAAAGAGGAGCTTCTGCAAACGGCGCTGGAAGCTGCCCACACGATTGCCGGATACAACGCACCGGCAGTAAAAATGGCCAAATGTGCAGTCAACGCAGCTCTCGAAACACCGCTGTCAGAGGGACTGAAGCAAGAGCGTCTGTACTTTCAGGCGGCGTTCGCAACCGAAGGACAAAAAGAAGGCATGAATGCCTTTGTGCACAAGCGGGCCCCGGTTTTTCGAAATCGATAAAGTTTCGATTCGCGCAACATAACGCGTGAAACATAGAGCGAGAGCCAAATTGAGCCCGAAAACAACCGGGCCAAAAATACTGTTTTAATGACAGGCTAGTCGCGCACCTTGAACTGCCGCCAAAACTGCCAGTTGGTAAGTCGTTACTGATGTGTTTTTGCAAGACACATTGATTGGCCCGCACTCAATGGCATTGCGCTAACCCGACTTCAGCTCTGTCTCGAATCCTTGCCGGTCGTGTTTGATTTTTTCAAGAACACCACGCAGCGCGAAGGGCCTGTCGTCGTACAGCCCGCTCCAAATAATGATTTCAATCAATATAGGGGCAAGGTCGCGCCCTTTTTGCGTCATCTCATAGATGAACGCCCTGCGGTTATCAGGATCGCGTGTCTTGGTCAGTATGCCCTCTGCCTCGAGGTGTTTCAGGCGCGCAACAAGAATGTTCGTCGCGATACCCTCATCTGCAGCAAGGAATTCGCTGTAGGTGCGTTTTCCCCTCAGCAAGATTTCTCGGATGATCAGCAGGCTCCACCGATCGCCGAATGTGTCGAGCCCAAATGCGACGGGGCACCCGCTCTCACGTTTTTTGATTTCTGCTTTCATTTCGCCATCCTAAAAAAAAGACTTGCAATATGCAATACGTATCTTTATGTAGTTTACATATTGCAAAACGCAATACGTGATTTAACTCTTGAAGCCAACGGGATACGACCATGAAAAATCAACTGAAGACACTTAAGACCATCGCTCTCGCAACCTCAATCGTCGTCGCCGGCGGATTGATTGGCACCGCCAATGCGAACCCGTCGGTTGATCAGGTCAAATTGCTGACAGCAAATTTTGCGCCCCGACAAGTTGTGCAGGTTGAAGCCGGAGACTTCCACTTCAAGCCGGGTCAGGTAGCCCCCATTCACACGCATGACGCTCCTGCAATCGGCTATGTCGCCAAGGGAATGATCATCTATCAGGTTGAAGGTGAAAAGCCTCAGATCCTGCGTGAGGGTGACGCCTTTTTTGAACCCACAGATGCCCGCATATTGCGCTTTGACAATGCATCCGCGACCGAAGAAGCGATTTTCATCGATTTCAATCTGGAACAGGAAAATGAACCCTTCATCGTTTTCGAAGAAGCACCCAAGGAACATATCGACCGCAGGACGCTGCCAACGGTCACTCTGAAAGATGAAGTTGTCGATCAGGTCGAAGTTTACAGCAACCGTATTGCCCCAAGTGCCGATCTGGAATTGACGGGAAAAAGCCCGACGCTTGGCCTGGTTGCGCAAGGTATTGTTGAGGTGCAGTTCGAAGGCGCTGAACCCCTTCGCGTATCCGCCGGAGGAACCTTTGCGCTCCCGACGGCAGACAGCCGCGTTTCTATTGCCAATGTTTCAGACGAAGTGTCGGCAAAGGTCATCACATTCCAGTTGAACTGAGACAGCTGGCGGGCGCTCAAATGCCCGCCGCGCTCTCCCTGATTGATTTGAGAGGAACGGAGCAATGACAAGCTCACATCAGCAGCAGATACACCCCACGCGGGTCATGTACACAATGCTTCGGGTTAGCGATCTGGACCGGTCACTCGCGTTTTACACCCAGGTTCTGGGCATGACAGAGCAATACCGCGAAACCTTCACCGAGGGACGCTTCACCCTTGTTTTCCTCGGATATGGCGACCGCTCCAATGGGTCCTTGATCGAGCTAACGTACAACTGGGATCAGAACAACTACACCCACGGAACCGGGTATGGCCACATAGCACTAGCGGTCGAAGACATTAATGCTGTCAGCACACGATTGGCAGAGCACGGTGTGAACATTGTGAGACAGCCAGGCCCCATGACATTTGCGCCGGATGAGACGGGACACCGCGAAGTCATCGCGTTCATCGAAGACCCGGATGGATACCGCATAGAACTGATCGAAACGCCTGCTAAACCCCTGCGTAATTAGTCGAACCAACCACCTCCAACAACAAGCCGAGTTCAACCCTGTGCTGCGCAATCGCGCTCGCTGTCGGGGAGGCTCGTTCTTCAGACATGTAAATTCAAGAAGGAAACATCATGACACATTACATCCTCGTCCACGGTGCATGGGAAGGTCCATGGAGCTGGGACTATGTTGCACCCGCATTGGAAAGACAGGACCACAGCGTCACAAGTGTTGATTTGCACGGCAGAACCGAGAACGACGACAACATCCGGAACACAACCATGGAAAGCTATGTTCAGGTGGTTCTCGATGAGATCAGCAGGCACGATCAGAAAGTTGTTCTTGTAGGTCACAGCATGGCCGGGGCAGTCATTTCGTTAGTGGCAGAACAAGTGCCGGACAGGATTGAGCGACTTGTCTATGTTGCGGCATTCCTGCTTAAGGACGGCGACAGCGTGCTTGGCGCGATGCAACGCGATCCTGATGGTGAATTTCTCCCGGAACTGGTCTTTTCAGAAGATCAAAGCTCGGCAACCGCGACCGCGCAGACCTGGCGCAGCAAGGCGTTCCACGACGTCAGGGAAAATCGCATTCTTGAAGCATTACCGCTGGTTGACGTTCCCCAGGCGACAGAGCCGTTTATGGCAAAAGTGCAGGTTAGCCCTGAAAAATTTGGGAGTGTTCCCAAGGTCTACATACGCACCGCGGTAGACAAGATGGTCTCACCGAAACTACAAGACGAAATGCTCAAGACATGGCCGGTTGAGCAAGAACATGTTCTGCAATCCGGGCATTTTCCAACGCTGTCCGTGCCGGAAACACTCGCTGAACTGCTGATCTAACCAGCACCAAACTCACGGGGTCAATCAGCCTCCAAGATTGACCCCGGGGTTTCCGAATTTTCGCTCAAATGAATGGTGCAATTGCCTATAACTTTTTGGACGTTGCGAAACGAACTCCGAGGAAGGGAATATTGGACTTTTCGTACACCGCGAAGCACACCAATAACTGCAATAGGTCGAACCTAACCCTCATCCGACATACGCAATTTGGACTTGGTCACTATTCCGCGGAGTTGCCAAATTTGATGACCCCAAGATACTATCAAAACTGACCTTTTCTGAGAAAGTGGCAGCATGAAAAAGCTACTTCTAATTGCATTCTGTTTCGCTACCTTGTTCGCTCTCCAGTCAAGTACGCTGGCAAGCGACGGCAAGAAAATTGTTCTTGTCATCGAAAGTTACCACAAGGAATTTTACTGGGACGCTGGCTACAGAAGAGGGATCACCAACGTCATTGGTGATCAGGCAATCGTCAAATTCTTTGAAATGGACACAAAGCGCTTACCAAAGGCAACATACCCGGACCGTGCCGCCCTGGCGATTTCCGAAATTGAGAGAGTGCAGCCCGACATCGTAATGTTGGGTGATGACAACGCGCTGAACTTCGTCGGGTCAGAAGTCACAAAGAAAGGAATACCGACTGTATTCCTTGGCATAAACGGAAATCCAAGGGATTATTTTGGCGGCAAACTGCCCAAGGGCATTACTGGTGTCCTGGAACGACCAGCCCTCAAGAGATTTTTGGAATTCATACACATCAGTCAGCGGGACTGGAAAGAACTCCTGATACTGTTTGACGCTTCGAACACATCAAAACTCTACAAGGAAGAGTCCTTCTTTTTTCAGGGCAAAAGCCGTGCTGACTATCTGGGGTTTGGTGTTGAAGTTTTCTTCTCCAACAGTCTTGAGGAGCTGAAAGACAAGATCGATGCGGCACAATCCACGCATGACGCGCTGTTCCTGGGCGGCCTTAACTCCGTCACGGACGGAGCGGGACGTCACGTTGACTTCACAGAGATCACACATTGGATACATGAAAATTCTCAGATACCGTTGTTTGGCTTCTGGAGAGGAACCGTGGGACCTGAGAAGACCATCGGCGGATACGTTGCTGACGGGCAATTCATAGGAGAGCAGGCGGCACGCCTGGTGGTGCGTATCCTGAACGGTGAAAGCCCTGATGACATAACCGTGGAACGAACCAACGACGCACGCCTTGTTCTAAGCCGATCAAGCCTGAAACACTGGAACATAGAGATACCCAATGATCTGACCCGCGGTGCTGAATTTGTAGACTAAGCCAATTCTTGCATTGGCCCGCGCTGATCATTTGGCACATGTCTTTGCCGGATTGACGGCCCACTATCGGGCAACGCAGACATTTCTTCGATATTTTGGACGATAGTCGCGCAGGATTGTGTGTCACGCCTGGTGATTGCGAGCCTTGCTATTGAAGTCGGTTCAATCCTCCAGTTAGAGTTTCGCATGAACGCTGTTTTTACAGATGACGGGCGAAAGCTGCTCGAACAGGCATCTCATCGGATTATGTCCGTGGAGGACACGCTCTCCCGCATCTCACCTCTTGCAAAACAATTTGGCATTACCCGTGTTGCCAACATTACGGGTCTGGATCGATTAGGCGTGCCTGTTGCCATCGCAGTAAGACCAAATTCAAAGTCAGTTGCTGTGTCCCAGGGCAAGGGAAGCACGCTTTTACATGCAAAAGTCTCCGCAATGATGGAGTCAATCGAGATATGGCATGCGGAAAATTTTCCCGGCCCGGTCTACTACGGTAAAAAACAGGACTTGCTCCAGGACTGGAATTTCGTGGATACCAAGCGTCTGCCGAAGCAACCAGATGCCGAATTCAGCGACACAACACAAATGCTCTGGGTTGAGGGGAAGGATCTGTTCTCGGGCAATTCCGTTCTTGTGCCTTTTGAAATGATACATGCAGATTACACGCGACCCGTCGCTCCTACGCATGGAATTTTTCCGGCAAGCACAAATGGTCTGGCATCAGGCAACTCCAATCTCGAAGCCACCTGTCACGCCCTTGCCGAAGTGATCGAACGCGATGCACTTTCGCTCTGGCACTTTGCCGACGCAAGCTACAAGCAGGACCGCAGTATCAATCCCGCAACAGTTAAAGAGGACGAATGCCTCCAGCTGTGCGAGCGGATTGAACAGGCGGGGCTCGTCTGCGGCCTCTGGGATATAACCAGTGATGTGGGCGTTCCCACCATGTTGTGCATCCTGCGTGATGGCAGGGAAAGGAACGGTCACATCGGCCTGGGATCGGGGTGTCATCCCACCAGCACCGTCGCGCTCAGACGCGCAATTACCGAGGCAGCACAGACCAGATTGAACTACGTCAGCGGTGCGCGCGACGATCTGGATCCAGCCGAGTATGACGAAGATGGGCGCATGCGAAAGCGCAGTTTTGCGGACGAAGAATTGGCGGACCAAAGTCACGCCCTGAATTTCAACGCCATTCCCTCATTCCTGAACCAGTGCCACAGCGAAGATCTGGGTCTAATGCTTGATTCACTTGCCCGCGTTGGAATTTCCGAAGCAATATGGGTTGACCTGGGCAGGGAAGAGTTCGCTATTCCTGTCGCACGTCTTGTCGTTCCGGGTCTAGAAAGCCCTCATGATGACGACCAGTATGTCATCGGCCCGAGAGCACGGAAGTTTTATGATCATGGCCGCTGACAAGCTCATTTTTGCTGGCCCATCCTTTTCTGGATTGCAGAAAGAAACCCCTCCGACTGTTTCCTTGAAACCACCCTGCAAACAGGGCGATATTTACATGGCCAGTCTGCAGAAGCCGTCCGTGATTGCGATCGTGGACGGTTACTTCGATGGCGTTCCGTCAGTCTGGCACAAGGAAATTCTGTGGGCCCTCAGCCAGGGTATTCATGTGCTTGGTGCCGCCAGCATGGGCGCATTGCGCGCTGCGGAAACAGACAGTTTCGGGATGAAGGGCATCGGTGCTGTCTACGAAAGCTATCGCGACGGCGTGCTGGAAGACGATGACGAAGTCGCACTGCTGCACGGCCCTTGTGAGATGGACTTCGTTCCTCTCAGCCTCGCAATGGTGAACGTTCGCGCCACGGTGGCCAAGGCTGTTGAGCGCGACACGATTTCCGATGTGGCTGCGAACCGGATCTTGCAGACGGCAAAATCTCAATTCTACAAAACCAGAACCTGGAAAACCCTTCTTGAAGGGAGCGCATTGGATCTTGATGGTCTGACGTCAACAATCGATCTGGCCGACTGGCTCTCTGAAAATGAAGTTGACCAGAAGAAACATGATGCCGAGGCATTGTATGATTTTGTCCTGAACAACGAATTTTCCGCACCATTCCAGCCTGCGTTCGTTTTCGAGGAAACGGAATTCTGGCATCAACGCACCCGAAAATGGGCCAAGCAGCGGCAAAAGAGCGACGCTGACCCAAATGCAGGCGGGTTCCGGCTTTTCGGTTGAATTTCCGAATTGAACATCTGAAGTTGAACATTGGCGTGCTTTGAACGAAAGTTGTTCTGAAGGAGAGCAGTTCAATCATGCAGGGCACGCGTTTCAGGCTTTTTCCTCAACCCGGGTTTCTCGAAAATTTCCAGGAACCGGAAACCGTTTTTGTATCAAGCCCTGCTGGCAGCTTGCAGCCGGGACCTGCAGACGACAGGATGTACACGGTGTTTCCGGTCAACAAACCCCGGCCGTATGGCATAGCGCCAGGGCCTGCTGATGCCGGAAATGTGCTTTCTCCTCCCTGGAGGGGAGATGTTCACCCAATGGCGGCGCCGGATGCGGAGGGTCATTTTGACTATCTGGAGCCGGGAACCGAGCAATTTGAAGCGGCACATCTTTTTGGCACCGTGCGTTTCGTTCTCGACATCTGGGAAGACTATTTTGGCAGGCAAATTCCCTGGCACAGCGAAAAACACTATGATCGCCTTGAACTCACGATACTGCCTTCCCTGGAAAATGCTTATTCCGGATACGGCTTTCTTGAAATGGGAGGCGATCGCAAGCATGGGCATTACAAATCCTTCAGCCTGAATTTCGATGTGATCGCCCATGAAGTAGGACACGCTATTATCTACTCCGAGGTCGGCGTACCGGACCCGGAAAATGCGACTGGAGAGTATTTTGGCTTCCACGAGAGCGCAGCGGACCTGGTCGCACTGATATCATCGCTGCACTTCAACTCCCTGGTCGAAAATCTGCTCAAGAATACAAGCGGTAACCTCTATAGGTTGAACGCCGTCAATCGCATTGCAGAACTGTCCGGCAACAAGCAAATCAGGATCGCAGCCAACGACGTGCGGCTTTCAAAATTCGCCGAAGGCTGGATCAAGGAACACAAGCTGTCCCAGCCACTGACCGGAGCCTTCTTCGACATACTTGTCGACATCTTCCACGAATGCCTCCTGGACTACCGTTGTATCAGCCCTGAGATGGAAGACCTGTCAGACAAACTCCTGGCAACACCTGATTATGCGCCCGTCATGCAGGACCTGTTTGATCAGGCATACCGATGCGAGCCGGAAAAATTCAAACTTGCGCTTATCGATGCACGGGACATTCTCGGTACGTATCTGGCGGATACCTGGCAGCTGTTGAACAGAAACGATTTGAATTTCGTGGATGTAGCCCGTGCCTTCGAACAGGTTGATCGTGAACATACTGGTGGGCGGTTTCAAGAACTGATCCGGGGTAACTTCGATTTGCGGGACATTGGCTGGGTAAAGGTTGGTCCGCAACTGGAATCCTTGAAAAAGGACAGTCATGCAAATTCGGTCCGTACACTGATGCCACTGGACTAGCCGAATAAGTGCAGTTAGTCTCCTGACGTTGGGTCATTCAACTTAATTAATATTGACGGGAACAATTATGACCGAGACTTTGAGCGCTCATTCTACTGTCGTCCTCTTTGGCAAGATTGTTGAAGATTTGAAGGTTACTCCCGAGAAAAAAGGCTCCTCCCGTTCATCCCCCAATGGCCCTGCGATTGCCAGGATATACGGCTATAGTTTTGGCGGGACCTATTACGAAATGGCTGGACCAGTCCTGTTTGCAGTGCAGGGAAAGGGTGAACCTGCGTCACGTGTCGAAGTTCCTGGGCCGGGACTTGATGATGACGACCCGTTTTACAAGTCTTTACAGTGCTGGTCGCACGACAAGTCCGAGCAGACCATTCGAATGGACCTGGACTCCGGTACTTTTGAACAAGTACTGCTGAGCGACGGCGGCGACGGTGGCATGGGCGTTTCGGGTGCTCGCGTTTCCGGCGCAAGAGTTTCAGGTGCCCGGGTTTCGGGAGCGCGTGTATCCGGGGCAAGGGTATCCGGAGCTCGCTTGAGCGGCGCGCGCGGCGACGCCAGCGACTGATAGGGATCAGAGGCCTGCGCGCCTCAGCCCCTCCAGAAAATGGTCGACATCTTCCGGAAACTTGTCCGGCTGGATAGACACCCAATGCTCAAGTTTGAAATCGGGATGGGCTTTCAGAACCTCGGCAGCTTCCTGCTCAGCCTCGCGCTTCATGTCCAGATGCCCATAGCTTGCGGCGAGTATCCGCCTGCCTTCCGATGGGTTCTGCATGGTTCTGATAGTTGAAATCGCTTTCTCGTATTGCTTCAGATTGAAGTACGCACCTCCCAAATGCCAGATATACTGATCCGGGTAAAATGGGTTGAGCCGCATGGCTTTTTCAAGCAACTCGATAGCCTCTTCCGACCGGCCGCAATGCGCAAGCGCATCTGCCATGTCAGACATCATATCAGCATCGTTCGGATTGAGTTTGATGGCACGCTCATAGGCGCTGATCGCCGCATCGTGCTCCTTGCGGTACAAATGCGCAAACCCGAGTTCGCCAAAACCACGTGCATCCAGCGAATCCATTTCGATTGCGTCCATCGCAAGACTGAGCGCGTTTTGGATGGCAATGTCTGGTTCCAACGTCCAGTTGTATCGCCAGTCGAGGTTCAACGTGCGTGACTTGGCGGCCATGGCCCGCGCGTATTTCGGGTCGTTATGCAAAGCCGAGTCATACAGCTCCCTCGCCTGGCTCACGCCGTTTCGAGTATAGCTGAAGATGAACCGCTGCCCCTGCAGCACATATCCATAGGCCGCCATATTTGCAGGCGGCGTTTGCCTGAGTCTCTCCAACTCCGACGTTTCGATTTTCGCGGCAGTTGCGGATACGATTGTCTGGGTAATCTCATCCTGCAGGTCAAACAGGTCGTCAATCTCACGATTGTATTGCTCACCCCAGATCGTCCGATCGCGGATTACATCAATCAACTGAATGGTAATTCTAATCCTGCTGCCAGCCTTGCGGACGGACCCGTTGACAACATATCGGACTCCGAGCTCACGGGCGGTTTCCTGTGGCGACAGTTTGCGATCATTGTAGATATAGGCAGAGTTTCGCGAAATCACGAAGAACTGCTGAAATTTCGAAAGGCATGTCGTGATGTCCTCGGTCAAACCATCGGCAAACCAGCTATCACCTTGATCGCCCCCCTGATATGTGAAGGGCAGGACAACGATGGACTGGTCAATCAACGGGTCCCTCGTATCGCTTGTCGTCGGACCTTTTCGCTCACGCCTGAGACCAGCTGTCATTGCAGCACTGGTCGGGTTTTCATGAATCTGGAAGACGTCGATTTCTTCCTTGATGTTCTTGAACCGCTGAGCGCCAAGATACTCATAACCGACAGACATCTTGTTGCTGACGCTGTCATAGACCGAACCAGATATGCAGATATGTCCGGGTTCGGAAAATGCCTCAATCCTTGAAGCGATATTGATGCTTTCGCCGGTCAGCTCTCCATCGGCCTGGAGAACATCTCCTAGATTGATGCCGAAACGGAAAACTATGGCTTTGCTTGCACCAGTTCTGTTATTCATTTCAATAACGCGCTGTTGCGCAATAACCGCGAAGGTTACGGCGTCTACGGCACTATCAAAAAGCAGAAACACGCCGTCACCAGCTGTGCTGATAACTTCTCCAGAGTGCTCTTTCGCAAGCGAGGAAAATTCGGAAAGACGCGACCTGACTGCGAGGGTGGTACCGACCTCGTCGTCGCCCATCATGCGGCTATAACTAACAACATCCGCAAACACGATTGCCGCCAGACGCCTTTTAAGGCCATCGCGAGTTTCACCGACCATTACCACAACACCACTACTCTTGAAGCCTAGACCGCATTACCAGTTCAAATGGCGATTTGGCCAACCGCTCCCTGATGATCCGCCTTTTGTCAGGCCACTCCGATTTCAAAAGCCCTACGTGAACGATATCATGATGCTGGTCATTTGCGTACCAGCCTTCTCGGATCCGGCCTTCCTCGACAAAGCCAGCTGCCGTGACCAGTTTTTCAGTCGCACTGTTGTTGGCCCGGTAGACTGTAGACAGGCGGTGCAGACGAAGTTGATCGAACGCCAACTCGACCAGCCTGAAAAGCAATGCCGTTCCAAATCCCCTAGTCCTGTGTTCCTGCGAAACAAACAAGGGAACCACCGCATCCCCGTGGATAAAGTTGATGGATTGAATGCCACATATGCCGATCGGGTCACCGTCCTTGTCCTCGGCGATAAACCAAAAGGATTTCGGAGGATCACTGAACTGCAACGCCGGTTTCCAGCTTTCGACCACGAATTCCCTACTTACCGGAACCGGTAATCCACGGTCGAAAAGCGCCAGATCCTCAAAGCAGGCAAACCAATCCGCCAGCTGATTCAAGTCTGCCTCATTCAAAGGGCGGAGATAGATTGTTGTCTTGACTGTCAAAACGCGGAACTTCTCACGATTGGTGCAAATTCAGTAAAACTGTCTTTCTGATTGCAATCAAGTTTTTCCGCCCTGGAAGGGACAGCAGTGTTGTTGCCCTTGCACCGATTTACTGATGTACTCCGCGCTCGAATGGAGGATTGAGGCTTGAGTGATCAAACTGACGTGTATCGGGGAAAATGCTATTGCGGTTCGGTTGAGGTCACGGTCAAAGGCAGTCCAAAATCTTCAGCAATTTGCCATTGCCACTCCTGCAGAAAATGGCACGCGGCGCCGATAAACGCCTGGAGCATCTGGAAAAGCGATGATGTAACGATATCAGGCGGCCCGGTCATAACCTCAACACAAAACGAGGCCAGCGGCCGGGTTTCCTGCGCAAAGTGCGGCGGCTGCGTTGCCAATCACAAACCCAGGGTCAGCATGACTGTCGTTTACGCCATGACCCTGGCGGACTCCGGCCTCGTCTTCGCGCCTGCATCGCATATTTTTTACAGCGAACGCGTGATGGATTTCGCGGACAATTTGCCCAAATTTGCTGACATGCCCGAGAGAATGGGCGGCAGCGGCAAGCGCCTAGAAGAGCCTGAAAAAACCGGCTGGTGCGATTGAGCAAGGTGCCGTGGCACCTTGCTGGTGACGTCCCTTAATTGACTGAAACCCAGCCACCCTGGTCAGCGGATGCAAAAATGGCATCGAGAATTTTCATGTTCTGCACGGCATCCTCTGCCCCGTATGGTAATGGCTCTTCTCCTGAAATCGCCCTGCCGAATACATCCACAAGCTCGGCATACTGGTCACACGGCGCAATGGTTTGCGTTTGCTGGGCACCGTCACCAAGGACTGACCCATCATCCAACCTCAAGGTCACTGCGCCGCCCTGTGGCGCATTGAACGGGATAACGATTTCAAGACGTTTTTTGGTACCAACCAGTTGAATGCGTTGGTAAGGCGTCAGCTGCGTTGAAACCGTGAAATTCAAATTCCGGCCATCGCCAAAATCCAGCAAGGCGCTGGTTGTCCGGTCGGTGCCAAAAGTTGGATCCCGATCAAGCAGAGAAACCACGCGCTGCGGTTCGGCCTCGAAGAAATAACGACCAGCCAGCATGGTGTAACAGCCAATATCCATCAAGGCGCCGCCCCCGATGTCGGCCATGTTGCGGATGTTGCCCGGGTCGTCGTTGAAATAGCTGAAAAACGTCTGGATGGACTTGAGTTCGCCCAGTTCACCAGAACGGACGATCTCACGGGCCTTGATCCATTGCGGATGTGCCCGAACCATGAAGTTTTCTGCGACCAGCTTGTCCTTTGGAAGCTGGAGCAGCTGGGACGCCTCTTTGGCGTTCAAGGCAATCGGCTTTTCGCACAGCACATGTTTTCCGGCCTGCACGGCCTGAACGGTAACAGGCACATGAAGATGGTTCGGCAAAGGATTGTAGATTGCATCAATCTCAAGATCAGCCATCAAATCCTCATACGATCCGTAGGCTTTCTCAATCCCGAGCGCATTAGCCGCTTCCTGGGCCTTGTCCAGACCACGCGAAGCAATGGCCGCTACAACACCGGTTTTGGAGCTCTGAATGCCCGGAATAACTTTTTCAACGCCTATCCTGGCGGTTGAAACGATTCCCCAGCGAATTTTGTTCTTTTCCATTCTGGATTACTCCCGGTCTTGAGGTACGCCCCTCACATGACACAAACGCAAGTGGCGCCGCAAGGGCAGGTATGGCCCTTGGAGCACCTACGCCTCAAAAGTCAGAATTTTTCAGGCACATATAGGTGTTCGGGAAGAACCTTACGCTCATAGTCGGGGTTAAAGCGACGGTCAGGCAGCGAGATCGGTTCATGCGGCACGTCTTCATAAGGCAGCAAGGACAAAAGATGACTGATGCAATTGAGACGCGCCTGCTTTTTGTCGTTGCCTTCCACGATGAACCACGGCGCTTCCGGAATATTGGTGCGTTCGAAGGTTTCTTCCTTGGCCTTGGTGTAATCTTCCCAGCGAATACGGGATTCCAGATCCATTGGCGACAGCTTCCACTGTTTCAGCGGGTCGTGTACGCGCATCAAGAAGCGAAGCTGCTGTTCCTCATCTGTAATTGAGAACCAGAATTTCACCAGTCGCACACCAGAGCGAACGAGCATGCGCTCAAACTCCGGCACATCGTTGAAGAACTGCTCGACCTGGTCATCGGAGGCAAAGCCCATGACACGCTCCACACCGGATCGGTTATACCAGGAGCGGTCGAACAGAACGATTTCACCAGCTGCCGGAAGATGCGGCACATATCGCTGAAAATACCACTGGGTCTTCTCACGTTCCGTCGGCGCCGGCAAAGCGACAACTCGGCATACGCGCGGATTGAGACGCTGCGTGATCCTCTTGATCACGCCTCCCTTACCGGCCGCATCACGCCCTTCGAAAATGACGACGATTTTTTCGCCGGAGTGCTCTACCCAGTCCTGCAATCTGACCAGTTCGGCCTGCAGACGAAGGAGTTCGTAAAAATAGGCTTTTCGCGATAGCGAAGACTTGTGCTCCTTGGCTGAGATGAAGGCGAGATCCCGGGCTACCAGGAAGTCGTCAATTTCCATCTCCAGTTCTTCATCAAGGCTGTCCGCCCACTCGGCCTCAAACCAGGTTTTTGCGGAGTCTTCAGTCATCAATCGTTCCTTCTAAAGTTTCAGCGGCAACACGCTCGGGACAAAGCTTCAAAATCTGATGTTGCAGGCGAATACCAATTTCATTGCCCGTTAGACGGATGTGCGGAAAAAATCCTCTGACCTTCTAGCACTCTCAACGCGGCAAAACGAAATTGACATTATTTGCCAGGCAACAAATCGGCATCAGATTTTTGATTTTCATCACTATGATTGTGAACAACTTATCTATGATCGTTTTTTGACAGCCAACTCTACTTCCGACCGAAACACGCCCAATCTTTCAATTTAATCCGTTCGGCTCTTGTAAATGAATGATCGTTCATTTACTTTCCTGATACAGGAGGAGCATATGGTCGGTACTGCAACAAAACCTCAGACCCGCGCAAAAGGGCAGGAAACTGCCAGACGTGTGCGCAAGGCTGCCTTGAAACGTTTTGCTGCATCCGGCTATGCCGCCGTTTCCATGCGTGAAATCGCTGATGATGTCGGCGTACGTCCAGGCGCGCTTTATAACCACTTCCCGACCAAGCAGGACATCCTCAAGGATCTGATGCTGTCTCACATGTCAGATCTTATGTCCGCATGGGGAGCGGCACATTTTCCACCGGAAATGGATCCCCTGGAACAATTTGTCCGCTTCCACATTCGATACCACCTTGAGCGGACAGACGAGGTTTTCATCTCCTACATGGAGCTGCGAAATCTTGAGCCGGATAACTTCGCCGCTGTTGAGGCAGAGCGCCGTCGCTACGAAACCATTTTGACCGGCATACTGGATAAGGGCACCGCCGCCGGGCGCTACGCCGTTGAAAACCCGAAAGTCGCGACCCGCGCGATCATCGCAATGTTGACCGGTATTCCAACCTGGTACCGCGAGGGTGGACGCCTGTCCGAGCAGGAAATCGAAGACCTCTATCTGACAATGGTGCGCAAAGCCATTGCACCCACACAAGCACATTCCCAAACGGAGATCGGATGACATGAGCATCCTGAAATCAAATCTGTCGCCCCGAAGCGAGCAGTTTTCTGCAAACAGGACCGCGCATGAAGCGGCGATGGAGACCGTGAAACAAGCTGCACTGAAGGCGTTGGATGGCGGCGGTGAAAATGCACGGCAGCGACACATCTCCCGCGGCAAGGTTCTCCCACGGGAACGTGTTTCGCGCCTGCTCGATCCCGGATCTCCCTTTCTGGAGGTCGGCATGTTGGCCGCCAATGACATGTATGGCGGTGCTTCACCATCTGCGGGATTGATTGCCGGGATTGGCCGAGTGGAAGGCCAGGAGGTGATGATCCTTGCCAATGACGCCACGGTCAAAGGCGGCACTTACTATCCCTTGTCGGTCAAGAAACACCTGCGCGCCCAGGAAATAGCGGAACAGAACAACCTGCCCTGCGTTTATCTGGTCGACAGTGGTGGCGCGAACCTGCCCAATCAGGACGAGGTCTTTCCGGACCGGGATCACTTTGGCCGGATTTTCTACAATCAGGCCAACATGTCCGCCAAGGGCATCGCCCAGATCGCCGTTGTCATGGGATCCTGCACGGCAGGCGGCGCCTATGTTCCAGCCATGTCAGACGAGACGATTATCGTGAAAAACCAGGGCACGATCTTCCTGGCGGGCCCTCCGCTGGTGAAAGCAGCAACGGGTGAAGAAGTATCCGCTGAAGACCTCGGTGGTGGCGATGTGCACACACGCCTCTCCGGCGTTGCCGATCATCTGGCGCGCGATGATGCCCATGCGTTGGCAATCGCGCGACGTTCGATCGCAAGCCTCAATCAGACCAAATCTCCTGGTGTTGCCTTGCAAACACCGGAAGATCCGCTTTACGACCCCGATGAAATTCTGGGCGTCGTCCCTGCGGATCTCAAGACGCCATATGATATTCGTGAAGTGATCGCCCGTGTCGTCGACGGTTCGCGCTTTGACGAGTTCAAGGCCCGTTATGGCACCACGCTCGTTTGCGGTTTCGCACATATTCATGGAATGCCGGTGGGCATCATTGCCAACAATGGCGTGCTCTTCTCCGAAAGCGCAGTCAAGGGAGCGCACTTTGTTGAGCTTTGCTCCCAGCGCAGGGTTCCGCTTGTCTTTCTGCAGAACATCACCGGCTTCATGGTCGGTCAGAAATACGAAAGCGGCGGCATTGCCAAGGATGGCGCCAAGCTGGTGACAGCCGTCGCCACCACGTCCGTTCCTAAGATTACCATGCTCGTCGGCGGGTCCTTTGGCGCTGGGAACTACGGCATGTGCGGCCGCGCCTATTCGCCCCGTTTCCTTTGGACCTGGCCCAATTCTCGCATTTCGGTGATGGGGGGCGAGCAGGCTGCGGGCGTTCTGGCGACCGTCCGCCGGGACGGCATTGAGCGGAAAGGCGGTAGCTGGTCTCAGCAAGAAGAGCAGTCGTTCAAACAGCCGATTGTCGACCAGTTCGAGGAACAGGGGCATCCGCTTTATGCCACGGCTCGTCTCTGGGATGACGGTATCGTCGATCCACGCAAGACTCGCGACATTCTAGGTCTCTCTCTATCCGCAGCGTTGAACACGCCAATCGAAGAAACCCGATTTGGCCTGTTCAGGATGTGATGCGATGTCCATAACAGAGCTCAAAAAAACCTATCCCGGAGCCGAGACCTTCAAGTTCGGCGACAGCCAGGAACTCAGCGACCAGCTGATCGCGCTCATTCGTGCTGGCATAAAAACCGCAACTTGTGGCGCCTTGCGAGATTTTGGAGAGGACGGCGAAGCCATGCCTGTTCCAGGTCGCCGAGACATAGCACTCAACTGGGACGACACCCCAGCTCTTGTCATCGAAACCGTTCAGGTCACCATCACCCGCTTTTGCGATGTACAGGACGACTTTGCGCTGGCTGAAGGTGAAAACGAGGATCTGGCCGGATGGCAGCGGGACCACCAGGCATACTTCCAGCGAAACGGCGGCTTTGATCCTGAGATGGAACTGGTCTGCGAGCGCTTCAAAGTCATCCAGGACCTCGATAACACGCCGACAGGGACGTGATGCCATGGACCGGATAAAAACACATGTCGGTGACATCACCAGGTTGGAAGTCGACGCGATCGTGAACGCGGCCAATTCATCGCTTCTGGGTGGTGGCGGTGTCGATGGCGCCATCCACCGGGCAGCCGGTCCGGACCTGCTTCACGAATGTCGCCTCTTGGGTGGTTGCAAGACAGGCCAGGCAAAGATCACCAAAGGCTACCGACTGTCAGCAAGACACATCATTCACACGGTTGGCCCTGTGTGGCGCGGCGGAAACGAAGGCGAACCGGAACTGCTCGCTGCTTGTTATGAAAATTCACTCCGGGTCGGCAACGCGCGCGGCTGCGGAACCATCGCCTTTCCGGCAATCTCGACAGGAATTTACGGCTACCCTGCAAACCTCGCTGCAGAAATCGCAGCCGACACCATTCGTCAAATACTTGCTGAGCTGGGTGAAATTCAACTTGTCACTCTCGTTGCATTCGATGAGGCAAGCCATACCCATTTGATCACCGCGCTTGGGAGGGCGGAAGACTGATGTTCAAGAAAATCCTCATTGCCAATCGCGGTGAAATTGCATGCCGGGTCATGGCGACAGCCAGGAAACTCGGCGTCAAGACGGTGGCTGTCTATTCAGACGCGGATGACAGGGCAAAACATGTGGCCATGGCCGATGAAGCTTATCGGATCGGCCCCGCCCCGGTTGCCGAAAGTTATCTGAAAACAGACAAGATCATCGACGTTTGCCGGTTAAGCGGTGCCGAGGCGGTCCACCCGGGCTACGGCTTCCTGTCCGAAAATCCTGACTTTGTCGATGCGCTCGAAGACGCAGGCATCACCTTCATTGGACCGAGCGCGAAGTCCATTCGCGCCATGGGGCTGAAGGATGCTGCCAAGGCGCTGATGGTGGAAGCTGGTGTGCCGGTTGTGCCCGGATACCATGGCGAAAACCAGGAGCCGGAATTCCTGAAGGACCAGGCTGACCAGATCGGTTATCCGGTGTTGATCAAGGCCCGCGCTGGCGGTGGCGGCAAAGGTATGCGCCGCGTCGATGACCCTGTCGATTTCCTTCAAGCCCTTAGCGGCGCTCAGCGAGAAGGCGAGGCCAGTTTCGGCGACGGCCGGGTCCTGATCGAAAAATGCCTGACCAAGCCACGTCACATCGAGATCCAGGTGTTTGGCGATAGCCATGGCAATGCCGTCCACCTGTTCGAGCGCGACTGCTCATTGCAGCGCCGCCACCAGAAGGTGATCGAAGAAGCCCCCGCGCCCGGAATGCCGGAAGAGATGCGGCAGGCTATGGGCGACGCGGCCGTCAAGGCGGCCAAGGCAATCGATTATTCCGGCGCAGGCACTATCGAATTTATCGCCGATGTATCCGACGGTCTGAAAGCAGATCAGTTCTACTTCATGGAAATGAACACCAGGCTGCAGGTCGAGCATCCGGTGACAGAGATGATCACCGGTGAAGATCTGGTCGCGTGGCAGTTGCATGTAGCATCGGGCGGAACGCTGCCAAAGACACAGGACCAACTGTCCTTTGATGGTTGGGCCTTTGAGGCTCGACTTTATGCCGAAGACGCGCCGAAGGGTTTCCTGCCCGCTATTGGCACACTTGAGCATCTTGCACTTCCTGAAGACGGAGCAAGGGTCGATAGCGGTGTGCGATCTGGAGACGAAATCACGCCTTTTTACGATCCGATGATTGCCAAGGTGATCGTTCATGGCCCAACGCGAGAAGCCGCGCTTGGTAGACTGCTTTCAAGCCTTGAAGCCACGGAAGTTGCCGGATGCGTTACCAACGCCGGTTTCCTTGCTGCGCTTTGTCGTCATGAAGGTTTTTCTGTCGGCGAGGTCGATACAGGCCTGATCGACAGGGATTTGCAGGACCTGATCGAAGAACCGGAAATTCCAGCGGACGCCATCGCACTCGCAGCGCTGACTGCACTCGGCCTCACTAAACCCGCAAGCGGCAACGATCCCTTTGAAACGCTGGCTGGCTGGCGCATATGGAGTGCATCCAGACAGTTTGCCCTTCTGGAATTCGGTGGTGAAAAAAGGGACGTGGAAGTCCATGCCCTGGGGAATAAGCGCTTTGCGGTCCATCTCGCCACCGGTGTCCGGGAATACGAACTGGTCAACGTGGCGGAGAACGCTCTCATTTTTGATTGTGAGGGACATCGGGCACGCGCCGTCATCGTGAAAGGAAACAAGGCGCTGACGGTATTTCTCGGTGGCAACGCGTTTCCGATTAACCTGCCGGACATGCTCAGTGCAGACGATGAAGCCTCGGGCTCTGGCGACCAATTAATTGCACCAATGCCCGGCCTTGTGAAAGTGCTTTCCGTCAAGGCTGGCGAGGCCGTCACGAAGGATCAGCCGCTCATCATTCTGGAAGCCATGAAAATGGAACACACACTGAAGGCGCCTCGCGACGGAGTCGTTGGTGAGGTTCTGGCCCAAGAGGGCGAGCAAGTGACCGATGGTACTGTTCTCCTGGCTCTTGCGGAGGAAACAGATGCTGCCGCCTGACACAAAAAGCTACGAAGAGCTACGCACTCAATTCGTTTGGGAGATCCCCGAACGGTTCAATATTGGTGTCGCCATTTGCGACCAGTGGGCTGACCGGGAACCTGATCGCGAAGCACTGGTTTTTGCCGAAGAAGGTGGCGAGACCGTCAGCTACTCCTATGGTGATCTCAAACGTCTTTCCAATCAACTCGCCAATTTGCTGGCTTCCAGAGGTGTGCAGCCAGGTGACCGCATCGGAGTGCTGTTGCCTCAGCGTCCTGAAACCGCCGTTGCCCATATTGCGGCTTTGAAACTCGGCGCGATCACAATCCCTCTGTTCACGCTTTTCGGTGAAGAAGCGCTGGAATACCGGCTTCAAAACTCGGGCGCCAAAGTGGTAATCACGGATGCCAGCGGTGCCTCCAAACTTGAAAAAATCAGACAAGAACTGCCGGACCTGGCCACTGTCTTCTGTGTTGATGGTGACATTCTCGGCGCGGAAGATCTGGGCACTCATATGACTGGCCACGAAAAGACCTTTCAGCCATTTGATTCCAGGCCTGATGACCCCGCGATCATCATTTATACATCGGGAACGACCGGCCAGCCCAAAGGCGCACTTCATGGTCACCGTGTCCTGCTCGGCCATTTACCTGGCGTGGAAATGAGCCACGACTTTCTGGGGCAGTCCGGTGACCGGATCTGGACGCCTGCCGATTGGGCCTGGATCGGTGGCCTTCTCGATGTGCTGATGCCGGCGCTTTATCTGGGTGTCCCCGTTGTCGCTTGCCGGTTCAAGAAATTCACGGCCGAAGCCGCGTTCCAGTTTCTGCAGGATCAGAAGATCCGCAACACGTTCCTGCCGCCGACGGCACTCAAAATGATGCGTCAGATCTCAAAACCGCAAGACCAATGGCAGTTGAACTTGCGCTCGGTAGCCTCCGGCGGTGAAACGCTTGGTGCGGAACTGATCAACTGGGGTCGCGACACCTTTGGACTGACCATCAATGAATTTTACGGCCAAACTGAATGCAACATGATTGTGTCCAGCTGCACCGGGCTCATGGAAGCGCGACCCGGCATCATGGGACGGCCAGTGCCGGGTCACGAGGTCACCATCGTCAGCGACACAGGCGAGGAATTGCCGGAAGATACGCTTGGCAACATTGCAGTGAAACGCCCCAACCCGGTAATGTTCCTGGGCTATTGGAAGAACCCGGAAGCAACATCCCGGAAATTCGCAGGTGACTGGTTACTGACGGGCGACACAGGCATGCGTGACAGCAAAGGCTGGATCCGGTTCGTTGGGCGCGATGACGATGTCATCACCTCGTCCGGCTATCGCATCGGACCTGGTGAGATCGAGGATTGCCTGATCCGGCACCCCTCAATCGCGATGGCGGGTGTTGTCGGCAAGCCGGACGAGCAGCGAACCGAGATCGTCAAGGCTTACGTGGTTCTGAAGCAGGGCTTTGAGCCGTCAGCTAAACTCGCAAAGGAAATTGCCGCATTCGTCAAGACACGCCTGGCGGCTCATGAATACCCGCGTGAAGTTGCTTTCGTTGATGCGCTGCCACTGACCACAACTGGAAAAGTCATCCGCCGCGAGCTTCGCGCAAAAGCGGAGCGGGAGGGTTGAGCGTTTTTTCTCCCTCACGTCATTCCTCACAAGTGCAGCACCAGCTGCACGACGATCTGGAATCCAGAAGGCAGCGCGATTGTAGCGAGCTCTCTGAAAGATCAGAAGATTGCCGCGCTTACAGCGCGAATTATGTCTGGAATCCGGATCAGCACGCGGCACAGCCTCCCTTGTCCGGAATGACAAAATTGGTCGCCCTCACCAGACCAATCCGCAACACCAACGAGAAGATCCATGTCTGACTTCGTCACAATATTTGAAATGGGCCCGCGGGATGGTCTGCAGAATGAAGAGGTCTTCGTACCGACCGAAAAGAAAATTGAGCTGATTGACAGATTGTCGGAATGCGGCTTTCACAAGATTGAGGTGACCAGTTTCGTCAGTCCGAAGTGGGTGCCGCAAATGGCAGATGCACAAGATGTTCTGGAGGGCATCTACAGACACCCGGCAGTCGTCTATTCAGCTCTAACACCCAACGTCAAAGGTTACACGGCGGCCCGCAAGGCGTCAGCAGACGAAGTGGCGATTTTCGGATCGGCTTCAGAAGGTTTTTCCAAAAAGAATATCAACTGTTCGGTTGCTGAAAGCATTGAACGCTTCAAGCCACTTCTGGACAAGGCCCATCACGACGACATGCCTGTGCGTGGCTATGTATCCTGTGTCACCGACTGTCCTTATGACGGCCCGACACCACCGGAAAAAGTGGCTGAGGTTGCGGCTCTACTTTTCGAACTCGGCTGTTATGAAATTTCACTGGGCGATACAATCGGAGCTGGCACTCCGGAGACCATTGGAACAATGCTTGACGCTGTTCTTGGCGCCGTCCCGGCAGACAAACTGGCAGGCCATTATCACGATACCAAGGGCAGAGCTTCGGACAACATCGAAGTCAGTCTTGAAAAAGGGTTACGCACTTTTGACAGCGCCATCGGTGGCCTGGGTGGCTGCCCTTATGCGCCCGGAGCCAAAGGAAACGTCGCGACCGAAGCCGTTATCGATCTTGTGCATCGCATGGGGTTCGAAACCGGGATCAAGGCTGACGTTCTGACTGATGTCGCCGAATTTGCAAAAAGCCTGCGGAGCACCGACACATGAGTTTCGAAACCATCTCCGTTTCCACCGATGATCGCGGTGTTGCGACGCTGACGCTGAACCGACCTGAGAAACACAATGCCCTGTCGGCGCTCATGATCAACGAGCTGACGGCAGCTGTCGCGCAAATCTCTGCAGATGCAACAATCCGCGTTGTGGTTCTGACAGGCGCCGGCACCAGTTTCTGTGCTGGTGGTGACCTGGGCTGGATGCGCGAACAGTTTCACGCGGATCGCGAAACGCGCATGTTGGAGGCGCGCAAGCTTGCGATGATGCTGAAAGCCCTGAACGAACTGCCAAAACCCCTGATCGGACGGGTCCAGGGACAAGCCTTTGGCGGTGGCATCGGCATGATGAGTGTCTGCGATACGGTCGTCGCGGTCGACAGCGCCAAATTTGGGCTGACCGAGGTGCGCCTTGGCCTTATCCCGGCAACGATCAGCCCCTATGTGCTGGCCCGCATGGGAGAAGCCAAATCCCGGAGGGTATTCATGTCAGCAAGGATATTCAGTGCCGTGGAAGCCAGGGATCTCGATCTGGTGGCAAGGGTTGTACCGTCAGAAGAAATGGATGAGGTCGTCGCGCAGGAGATCAAGCCTTATCTGGCTGCTGCGCCCAATGCTGTCGCCGCCGCCAAGGCTCTTGCAAGGCAGCTGGGACCGGCCATCACCGATGAGATCATTGAAGAGACAATCCAGCGGCTCGCAGACACCTGGGAGACAGCGGAGGCAAAGGAAGGCATCTCAGCCTTTTTTGAGAAAAGAAAACCAGATTGGACTTAAGACGTTTTAGCTCGAACTGCGCCTGGCGTGTTCGATCAAGGCAGCGATACGGGCAACATCCAACTGCTCTGATTGCGCGTCGTTCTGTTCCGCGCCGCCATACATGCGTTCACGACGTTGGCGGATTTTCTTACGCTGCCATTCGCTGATGCCATCCGGCAATTCCGCGCCAGCACGGTCCATGCCCACCAAAATCCGCTGCAGGTCAGGAATGAGTTCGGAAGAGATTGTGAAAGTCCCTCCGTCCTTTCGTTTGAAAACAAGCGTGTTGGTGCTCTCTGCCCCGTTCAGAAGGACGGCAGACCTCGGACCGATCGACCCAATCGTGGATTGAAACCAGGCCACCCAGCCAGATGCCTGCCAAAGGCGAACCTCAACGCTCTTGAGGTCTTCATAAGCAACGCGCGCACGCATCCCGAATTGCGTGAATTCAAACCCGTTGCCGAAAAATCTCACCCATGACGTCTCCTGGCGCACTGCCACAGTAAAAAACAGAAACGAAAGGCAGGCCGGCATCAGAGCCAACGAAGCAATCAAGGCCAAGCCGCCTCCCGAGATACCCATGCCAATGAAAGCAAGCGGGAAAAACACCATGCCCAATGCGAAGCCAATGAAATCAATGGCGCCGACACCTGGTCTGGATATCGGCTTGACAGCGCCTGAAGGGCTGGTTGGACGCGGCAGGGCCGCATAAATTCCGGCAGCGGCGACCAGGCACAGGAGACTGCTCAACACGGACATGAAAAAATAGCCGCCCACGAGACCCAGAATGCCAAGGCCCAGCGGTATTATCCTGCGCATAAATTCTAGTTTTGCTGTTTTGCCCACACCGTTCTCCATGCATTCAAACAGTGAAACTGTCGCAAATTCGGGAGACTTATTGATTCACCTATTGAATCAATTGGGCGGGCTTAAATCAAGAAACTGTTTCAGCTATCCAAAATCAATGTAACCAGCACGGTAATTCTGCGGAGGAAATCTTGATTCAATTCGGGCTTAAATTACCTAGTTGCATGTTTGCCCAAAGCATCAGCACGCTTTTTTGTCACTAGCCGAAAAACTGAACATTTCACGTACTTTCCCGAACCTTGGCGCGTCAATCTCCAGGAACTGGTGCATGAGCGTGTCGATATCGCCCGGAGTAAACGGCTTTTTCAAAAATCCGGATATACCAACGAAAGCAGCAGAGCGCTCCAGATAGCTCGTTTCATTGGTCGACATCATAAAGATACCGATTTTGCTGGAGAGATCCCGGATGGACCCCGCGAGTTCGATCCCGTCTATTCCGGGCATGTGAAAATCGGTCAGAACCAGTTTGAATTTTCCAGACGCCAATGCCCTTAATGCGGACTGTGCGCTGTCCGCTTCAGAGAACTCGAAGTCAAACCGGCTGCCGTCCAGGATCTTTCTGGTGAGTTTTCGCATGGTCGACGAATCGTCGACGATCAGGATCGGATAGGTCGTCGTCATCAACATATAGGTCGAGACAACCTCCGCGACATCATCCTGATGAAAGGGCTTCTTCAGAAAGTGGTACGCGCCGAAATGTTTGAAAACAGCCTCCGCCTTATCGTTCATGTCGCTTGATATGGCGACGGCCAGACAATTTGTCGATTTGGTCTCATTCATCGCTGCCACAACTTCCGGCCCGTTCATGCCCGGCATGTTGATGTCGATGAAAGCAATATCGATTTGCTTTTTCTTGAGCACTTCAAGTGCGGCGCGGCCATTGTCAACGTTATCGACCTCAATGTACCGGTTCTTGCGGTGAGCATTGATGCCCTCATTGACAACTTCACGAGCGATACCGCTGTCGTCGGCGACCAAAATGCGTATCATTTTATGTAGCAATTTTACTCACCTCTGTTTCGCCTAAACTAGACTCACAGCCTTGTTGAAATTCACAATGATATTACACACACAAAAGTATATTTTCAGTTACCAGGCTAATTTTCCAAGGTATTACCTCGTAATTTTACCAAGTGGTCGAATACCGGGCAATATAACTAATATATCAATACTGGATACGTATAACTGAAACATCAACGTCTTGGAATGATCACATAAAATTTGTCAGACAACTTGGAACGGTCGAAATTTTTCCCGAATCGCCTCAAATTGGAATGGGCTTGCGATCAGAAGTCCTGATTGACCGCACTCTCCAGCTGGTCAATTTCCGAATGCTGGCCCAATATTTCCTGAAGGCGCCCGCTGGAAACCATTGCATCGATCCGGGGGTCAAGCAGCGCCAGAAATGCTCTCGCTTGCTTGGTATCATGACAAACAAAGCTGACCGGAAATCGAAGATTTAAGATTGCCAGTGGTGTTACGTGCAATGCGTTGGGCTTGTTCAGGTCGTCAAGCGCAAGTGCTGTATCTGGATGATGCCCCAGAAACGCATCTAACCGCCCCAGTTCCAACATCCCGATCAGCTGCTTTTCTGAAGCGATCGGAACGAAACGCTTAGCCTTTTCTCCCAGGAGCGGTATGGCGCCAGATCCGTGAATGTAGCCGATCCGCTCGGGAGCGAAATCATCGACACCGACCGGCCCGGTACTTTTCTCGCGCGTGTAAAGCCTCAAGGAAACAATATCCAGGGGCATAGAGGAAATCAGGTCAGAAGTCCCTTTCTTGCTGACCGATTGAAGCGCTCTCTTATTTGCAGGAAAGACACAGGAATTGGGGTTCGCACGAAAATTTCTGCTGCTTCTCTTAAGTGGTGCAGTCTGTCGTTTGATCTGAACATCACCCTTTTCGAAAACCTCATTGAGGAACAAATCATATTGCTTGTCGCTCGTCGCGGTCAGCCGGTGTGGGAGGTAGTAGTTATAAAGTGTGAAATCATTTGCGCGCGAGATAGAAGGACGGACAATTACACCCGCTAGGCTCACCAAGCAGAAGCACAAAATAAAGATCAGTCTGACAATATCAGTTTTCATCTCTTGATCCTGCATCCAGTTCAGACTTCTTACAAGAGCTGGCTTGCCGCTTGAGTAATTCCGTGACCAACAATCTCAATACATGTTTTGGAAGCATACTAACTTTCAGACCAGATTGCAGGTGACTGGTTCATCCTGAAACAAAAGCAATTGTTGGAGACTTTTAGGATATCGATAGGTGGGTGCGGGCCGGTTCCGAAGCGGCTGCGTATGCCTTCAATGTGCCGACTGATCGGGCAGAATGTCGAGAGAGGCCGCTAAGAGGATATCGGCAATCGCCACTTGGTCATGGTCTCGTGAAACACACCTCGTACTCAATGCATTGCCAGGTGATCGGTTCTATTCGCCGGCCAGTTCTTCGAATTGGGAAGAGGGCATCAATCCGTCATAGAAGGTGGTAAGGTCAACCGGGGCGGCAGCCAGACAGGCTTTGACGAGGTGCTTGATCTCCGCATTTTCGCAACCGCGGGTCCGTTTTACAGCCAGTTCCGTGTGCAGCGCTTCCAGCTCTTGCCATGCGCTAGTCTGAGCAAGTTGTTCATCCCCGACAAGAGCAAAAAGAGCCGCGGGCTGCGCCTTTCCCTTGAGCGCAATCGACCCGGCTTCAAGTATCGCCATACCGTGGCAGGCTTTAGCGGTCGTTTCCGACAAGAGGATCGGCCAGCCGACCTGCTTGCAGGAAGATTCGATTCTGGACGCGACATTGACGGCATCGCCGATGACCGAATAGTTGAACCGCGAAGTCGACCCCATGTTGCCGACGCAGCCGGGTCCGCTATTAAGGCCGATACCGATGCCGACTTTCCCCAATCCGGTTGCCCCGGCCTTGAATCCGAAGGCATCGCGTTCGTTAAGACCCTTGACGATCTCAATCATGTCGAGCGCGGCGCGAGCCGCTTTGACCGGATGATCGGCGACGTCGAGCGGGGCATTCCAGAATGCCATGATGGAATCGCCGATATATTTGTCGATGGCACCCTCCCTTTTCTGGATAGTCTCGGAAAGCGGCGATAACAGGCGATTGAGGAAGGTGACAACGTCTTCGGGAGGCAGTTTTTCGGATATTGGCGTAAAGCCTCTCACGTCCATGAACATCATGGTCATATTTCGGATTTCGCCACCAAGCTGCAGCGATTGAGGCTGCTCTTCAAGTTTTCTGAGCAAGTCCGGTGCGAGATACCGCTGAAAAGCACCTCGGATGAAGCGCTTCTCACGTTCAGCGAAGGCAAACATCAAGATTGTCGTCAGCAAAAAAATAAGTCCGGAAACCAGCATGGGAAAGACCGGATCGATGAGAAGGGCATAGCGGTCAAAGGCTATCCAGCTTCCACCGCCCACCGCTACACTCAAGATCGCGCCGACAATCGCCGAGGGGACCGCGCCTGTGGATGGCAAGATGGCCGCGATGATGAGAGTGACGATAAGAAGGGCTGCAATTTCAGCTCCAGTGGCCCAGTCCGGACGGTTAAGGTAGGCGTCGGACAGGATCTGATCGATGATCTGCTGGTGCATGAAGACGCCCGGGACGCTCTCGCCGAGCGCTGTAATCCTGATGTCCCGGAGCCCGGCGGCGGACGTCCCGAACAGGATGATATGACCTTCGATCAAGGGGGCCAGCTCTTCGTCTGAGAGGTTCAGGAGATCCTTTGCCGACAGGTACAGCGAGGGGTCATTGTGGGAGTAGTAGATCAGCAGGTGACCGTTGGCCGTGACGGGAACCTGAAACTGGCCAACCTTGAATTCAGTCATCGCCAGTGTGCCAGCGCTGAATTCGCCGCTCGCTTCTGACGTTTTCAGGACAAAAGTTCCGGCACCGAGCGCCACGCGTAGCGCCTCGAGAGCCATGGCTGGATATTTTTCCCCGTTGGGACCGGCAATGAACATCGGTACCTGTCTCACAACCCCGTCGGAATCTGCCTGGCCGAGCGAAATGGTGCCACTGCCCTCCGCAACCGTCTGAAAGGGTGTCAGGCTCATGACGCTGCCACTGATCGGGTTCAGAAGCGGCGCCGGATCTTCACCAAGCACCACGAAGCCTGCCTTGGCTTGCGGCAAGCCCATGACCGACCTGGGCTCGTTGAAAAAGCCAAGAATTGTCGGCAGTCCGGCCATGGTCTGGACAAGAACCGCATCGTTGTCGGGAATCTCGGCAAGCAGCGGTTCGATATCACTGCGGCCGGGCCAGCCGCGTTCTTCCAGCTCGCGCATAAACCCTGCTGGACCTGTGCGATCGGGCTCGGAGAAGACCATGTCAAACGCCACACAGGCGGCACCAAGAGTCTGAACTCTCTCCAAAAGTTCGGAAATCCGGGTGCGCGGCCAAGGCCATTGACCTAGCTGGGCAATCGACTCTTCGTCGACATCGATAATCCTGATGGGTTGTCCGAGCGGCTCTCGCGGCTTCAATCGCTGATAGGCGTCGAATGTAATCCAGCGAAGGGACGCAATGAAGGGAGGATCTACAAGACGCAACTCGTAAGCGCCGAGCAGAAGAATCAGCGTCAGGCCCAGCACGAATACGTGCCTGTTGCGAAGCAAGTTGAAGAGTTTCTTTCCCACCGACATGATCCTGACCAACGCGATTGGTCGGCGGCTGAGACGCCGCACCAACGTCAGACCCCCTACTCCGAACTACAATACGCATTTCCGCGAAAAGTTACGCTTGACAATTGAGACAGTGTCTGAATTTCGGAGGCGTAACGATTCGTTTTATAGTTAAGATTGTGGTAAGAAAGGTCCTTATCAAACCGGAGTGGGGGCAATGAGGAGTGGCCGGTTTTTTTTAGCAATTGCACTTACTTTCGCGTGTTCTACCTCCGTTTTGGCAGATAAAGTCGGCATCACCATCGATGCGGATGACACAGTCAGGGCCACGGGGGGAAGCGCTGCCCGAATTGTGGTCACCAAAACGTCCATCTTCCGGAACGATCGGCTGCGGGCCAATGCCAGCGGGAACGCCCAGATCAGGCTGATCGATGGCACAAAGATAGTTGTCGGTCCCAACGCAGATGTGAAGATCGACGATTTTGTCATCAGCGGACAGACCGTAACCAAACTGACGGTCAGCGCGACGCGCGGTGCGTTTCGATTTATCAGTGGACGCAGCAAGTCGGCTGCCTACAAGATCAGAACACCCAACGGCACCATTGGGGTGCGCGGCACCGCGTTCGACGTCACGATCACGCGGCAGGGAACCAACATTGCGCTTTTGCGTGGCGCAATAAGAGCGTGTGACAGGGGCGGTCGTTGCCAGGTCATCAGGAACAGGTGCGATTACGCGCTCATCGGTCGGCGCGGTGTCAGGAAAGACCGGCTCAATTCGGATGCGCTCAGGGCCAGGTCCAAGTCGCTATTCCCCCTTTTGGTGAATGAGACCAAGCTGCGCAACCAGTTCCGACAAAGAGCAGCAGGTTGCACTGTAAAGAATGCCAAGGCGCCATCGGATCGGGACCAACCCGTCAATATTTTCCGAGCGCTTTTCAACCCACAACGGGCTCCAACTCAGGCAAATCCGGTATCCAACTCACCTGATCCGGTCACTTCGCCCAGCGATCCCCCTTCTAACCCGGGCGACCCACCGTCACCGCCGAGCGATCCACCGTCACCGCCGAGCGAACCACCGTCACCGCCGAGCGAACCACCGTCAACTGCCGGCCTGCCCAACAATCCGGGCAACGGCAAAGCCGTCGGAAACTCTGGTGAAAGATTCTCAAACGGATCACGTGGCAACAGCGCAAATGCACCGGGCCAAAACGACGGTTCCCGGGGCAAGAGCGCAAGTGCGCCCGGAAAGAACAAATAAGGCAGTTAAACTGCTCAGGGGCGCGACAAAGTGCTCCATCCAGCATGCGGATCCACTTGACCTGCAGAATGGTGATGGCCTCAGCGCACGCAACATCAACATTGCGCCACCTAGGGTCCCCTTAAAAATAGTCGAACTCCCGGTCGCCTTTGAAATACCCGGCAAGCGATCGGTACTCCTCAACGGATTCCAAAACCGGGAGGTCAATATGGGGTTTTAGTTCCAGCAAAAATGCCTGCACTTCGTCCCTTTGGTCACTGATGAACAGATGCTGCTCACAACCTGGCCCAATGAGGTGAACGTCAAATTTTGGGTACCTACGGAGTTTGGGCATGAACACCAGTAACTGCTTGTCTTCCAATGGACTGCAGTCAAAGACAGTTTCCGAGTGGCCAAATACGCTGGATTTCCAACGAATCATTCGGTTTGAATCCAGATCGAACTCCTGCCCCCATCTTGCTGAAGTCAGACGTACGCCGAAAAATAAGAATAACGTCCCTAAAACAGAAAATATGATGACCCCAGCAGTACTGACTTCAACGTTTAAGTAGAGAAAACCAATCACTAACAATAGAATAAACAGCACCCCTACAACTTCCAGAAAGAATCCAAATGCTATGTTGAGCTTGGGCTTCGGCTTCACGAATATGATTTTGGTGTGTTTTTTCTGAACGTATTTACCCATCGACCAGCGCGCCCCATTGGAAGCAGATAAACCAAACTATAACCGCGCCAACCGCATCAGGCTATCAGTGGGTTCCGAACCCGTCAGACATCAAGGGCCCTCACGCTGGATGCCGCTGTAACCGACCCATGCGTCCTTTAATTGCTGCTGCGACGATTTTTGCTATTACGCTTGCTGATCGTGTTCAGCAAAAAACACCGGCACCATTTGTGTAACAGCAGTTTCCAACCAAAATTCTGCGTTGCCGGAAGACAGATATGTTTAGTTAAATCAGTGTTTTGAAATTGGTGCCGCTGATAGGACTCGAACCTACGACCCCATCATTACGAATGACGTGCTCTACCATCTGAGCTACAGCGGCATTTTGCTTGGCGTGCCAAACAGCGCCATTTGCGGCGCAAACCCGGCCAGGGCCGAATGCGCCGCTAATTACCGGAGCTTGGCGGCAGATGCAAGAGCCGGCCACCAAGTTCAAAAGGAAGACCATACCTTCTCCACGCCCAAGCTCCGGCACCGTGGATCAGCGGTATTTTTTGCGCCGTCCTTCAGTTAAAAAAACGGGGGCGCGGCGTCGTGGCCTTCTTTTTTTCTTCTTCTTCATCTGGCCCGGGATCATCCGGCATCCGCGACATGGCAAATTCGATCGGCCGGTTCAGATCATCTTTCTTTTCCATATCTTCTTCGGCCTTTGTCTCAACGGCATCATCCTTGGCTTTGGCGCCATTGCCGGAGGCAGGATCTGCTTTGTCGGAAGGCTGGGCATCTTCGGCTTTCTCCGTGACAGAAACGTCGGAAGCTGGCTCTGCAGCAGGTTCAGCTTCTACCGCAGCACTTCCTGCCGATCCTTCGGGTAGGTCCTGTACGGCGGGACTAAACTTCACATCATCCGTGGTGCCTTCGTAGCCCTTTTTTACAGTCGGAGCAGGCTGCGTATTTGCAACAGTTGCCTCTGACTTGGATGAGCCACTCTCGGGCTTGTCGTCCGTCTTTTTGGAAACCGGCTCTGCCTGCAGTTCAACCGTTGCTTCTTCAACGCCGGAGACATCCTGACTGATGACAGTTTCCGGTGTTGCTTCGACGGTGGATGCAGCAGCGGCTGCCGGAAGAGCTGGCGCATCAAACAGGCTGTCTTCAAGCGTCTCTACGCCACCATCGCCAGACAGGCCACCTGGCATTACCCACTGAAACGCGTCCAGTTTCCCGGTAACGGGAGAAACTGCCTGCCATTCGACAGACACGATCCCATCAGCAACCCATGCTTTGTCCAGCGGAGCCCTGACCGCACGCGCCAGCCAGTCACGCATGCGTCCCTTGTCTCCGTGTTCGGCTTCTTCCACCTCGGCCATGAGCAGGAATGCGGACCGAGACGGTTCCGATTGCAGAGCCTTTTTCAACTGGGTCCTGGCCTCATCGAATTCACGTGCTTCCATCGCGGCCTTGGCAATGGCAAGAGCGCCTTCAGCCGTATTTGTGCGTTGAGCGGAAAGAGACTTTACCCGTTTCAAGCGATCGACGGCGGAATCGCCGGTGCGGACATGCGCATAGGTTTCGGCGAGCTCAGGATGCGGCGACAGGCGCCAGGTTGCTTCGAGCACCTTGGAGGCCTTGCGGACATCCCCCCTGCGTGTTGCCAAGCGAGATGTCAGAACGGCGGCAGGAACAAGGTCGAGGGCAAGGGCATGCGCTTCCTTTGCCAGGGCAAAGGCCCGTTCGGGTTCGCCATTTTCGAGTTTCTGCGCAAGGGCCGTCAGAATGACTGCGCGTTGACGGCGGTAAGATTTCTTATCAAGCAGTTTGGCAGCATAGTTGCGCTCCAGCGACTTGAGCGCTTCGTCCCAGTGATGCGCAACAGCCTGATAGCCGAGAACGGCCTTTCCGGCCCATTCGAGGCCCGGAGACGTTTTGGCCGCTTCTTCTGCGTAGTGACGGGCAGCAACCGGCTCCCTGTGACGTTCGGCTTCAACGAATAACCCATGCAGACCAAGCGCTTTCGTGTCCGGATCGTCCAGCATCGTTTCAAAGCGTTGCCGCGCCTCATCGTCCTTGCCGGCGAGCTGCGCCGTCTGGGCCAATAGAAGCTTGGTCGCAGGCTCGTCGCCAAGCATGCGGTCTGCGTCCAATCCGTGGCGGCGTGCCTGTTTGACATTACCGGTGCCAAGCGCAATCAGGCCCTGTGACAAAGCTGTATAGCCCTTGTCCTTGCGGCGACGCTGAAAGAACCGGCTTGCAATCTGCGGTGACTTCAGGATCACACGGATCACCCACACCACAAGAAGAAGGGCCACCAGAGCGATGGAGGCAACGAGCGCCATGATAATTGGGGGCTGCTCGTATGAATAGCCGTTGTACTCGATACGAACGAGATCAGGTAAGTCGGCCAGCTCGCCAAAGCCGAGCGCCAGCGCAAACAAAATGGCAAAGAATAGAAGGACGCGGATCATCAAGTTCGCTCCCGAGGGCTGCCGGACGCTGCCGGCCAGGAAATATTACATGCGGACAACCGGAATTCCGGATGCCGATTAACTGTCTTTGGCAGCAAGCGCATTCAGCACTTCCTGCGAAGCCTTGTCCGTCAACGCATCGACCTCAACGCGCGCCTTGGCACGTGCCACCCATTCGGCCCCTGCCGCCTGGGCCGCTTCAGGTAGTTTCTGAAAGGCCGTTACCGCACCGCTCAGATTGCCATTTGAGACTGCGTTTTCCATTTGCCGCAAGGCCGCTTCCGGTCCGCTTCCATCGGCATCGCCAGGCCCCCGGACCGTAACAATTGATTTTGCGCTGGCCAGAAGGCTGTCGAACACATCCCCGGAATGATCCGGTTCGGAGAACGTCTGAAACATTTTTCGCGCAACAGACGGAAACTGGGCAATCAGGACAGAGACAGGTTCAACACCCGAATTTGCATGCGTTTCCAGCGCTTTCAGATCAATATCCTTGGGCAGGCCGGCTTTTACCGCAGCAAGCTCGGTTTCATAAGGGCGGCCAGAATCCACAGCTGACTTGAGAGCCGACACCGACAGCGCCCTGGCAGCTGTCTCGCGTGCGGTCGCATCACCCATAGTGCCCTCAACCTGCGTTAGCCGCTTGGATATGGCTGTCAGCTCCGCGCGGATGTCTTCCAGAGCAGCGGTATTCGCAGTCCCGACTGATTTGATATCTGCGGACAGGCTCGACAGAGTTTCAGTCGCTCTTGACTGGCTGTCGGCAAGCGTCTTCAGGGACACGTCAGACGTTGATACCGCCGTCTGTGCCGCCTTCGCAGTTGCTTCCGTGTTCTGCAGGCGATTTTGAACTTCGGACAAAGACGTCTTCAATTCGCTCAACTGTGTGGTCAAGCCCTTCACAGAGCCGGACAACTGGGTCGCCTCAGAGTTGGTCGCCGTTGTTTCGCCTTCAAGTTTTGAAACGCGGGTTTCAAGCGGAGACAGATCAACACTTGTCTGGGAACGCGCACCGTCTTCGAGCGCAGATAAACGGGTTTCGAGCGGCTTCAAGTCGGTGGGAACACCTTCGCCGGCGCTCAACGACGCCATATCCTTGCGCAGTGTCCCAAGTTCTGTCTTCAACGCCTCGACTGCCGGTGTGACATCTGCTGAAGCCACGTCCTGCAGTTTGCCTTCAAGAACTGTGATCTTTGTTTCCAAAGCGGAGACAACACTGCCTGAATCCGAATTGGACACACTGTTGCTAATCTCACCAAGTTTGCTTTCCAGATCAGAGATCTTGGTCTCTGCAGCTGATAGCGCGCGTGTCAGTTGCGGACTGGGTTCCGGGGTAAGCTTGACAACACCTGCCTGATAGAGGCCAAAGCCTCCTCCAAGCACCAGGATACCGCCGATAACAGCCGCGACAAGCACCCCAAATGCACCAACTCCACCGCTTTCCTCAACCTCAGGAGGGCTGGAAAATGATTTTGATCCGGTCGGCTGCGTGCTGCCACCAGAAGAGCCCGAACGGGCCGAGCTTGCGCTGGAAGAACTCTTGCTTTCTGGCGCGCCACTTTTGGTGCTGCTTGCCGGAGCCGACGTCTTGGAAGGCGCAGTGGTGGAAGAACGAGGGGAAGACGCGGTGGACGTGGTGCTACGTGTAGAACTGTGGGAAGTCGTGGATTTGCTGCCCGAACTCTCTGTTTTTGCGCCTGCACCATATTTGGTGGAAGCAGACGAAGGTCCAGTTGAAGTGGGCGTACCTGACTTGGGAACGCTTGACGACGGCGCTCCGGCTGAAGACGAGCCTCCCGCTTTGGCATCGACCTTTTCTGCGGTCAGGTCAATCGTAACCGGTCGCTTGGAACTGCTCGTTGATGAGGAGGTGGACGCGCTGCCGGGTTTATCGGTCGGTCCTTTACCACCACCGCCCGAAGAGCCCGAAGAGCCCGAAGAGGATGTCCCGCCAGAAGATTTTTTGTCCGTCGCCATCTACTCTCCTCCTGAACCCACCGGTTCCAAGACCTTCACTATACACGCCTCTTTATGAAGCGACACCGCTGCAGCAGCGACATTTTGCGCGCTGCAATAGAACGACTCCCCCAGTTCTGGTTAACAATCTGCTAACACCAGATCCAGAAGTGCACTTTGGCAAGGCATGTCGGCAACACGCACTTTCATATACATAGATAGGGGCTCTGCCGCCTGCCGCGAGATGGCGTAGACCGACAAGTCGGAAAAAATGTGTTCAAGGCCAGTTTTTTTAATCAACGAGACCAGCGTATCTGCCGTGCGCTTCGAAAAGATCAACGCTCCGTCAATTGCCTTTGCATCCAGCGCTCGCGCAATTTCGTCAGGCAAAACACCCAAACGATCCATTCGGTAGGTAATAACCGGTCTGCATTGAACGTTACCCACCTCCAATATTCCTTCCAGATCCCCGGCTCGTTCCTGCGCAGCTGGATAGAGCACACAGCCTGGTGCCAGCCCCTCTTGGCTATCGAGAATCAATTGCCCCAAAGACGCAACACCATCTTCAGCAAACTTGATTGATTGAAATCCAGCCTCTTCGCAGACCTTCGCTGTCGCGCTGCCAACAGCGAACACCGGCAGCTGTTTCAAGTCAGAAAATTGTTGATGCTCAGTAGTAAGGGCCACAGCCCGGCGACTGGTAAATGCAACCGCTGACACATCGCTCAAATCAAACCGCTCGGGCATTTGGGCATGCATGACAAGCAATGGCAATTCGTCGGCGACATGACCAGCAGCGCGCAAAAAATCAGCTGTCTGCCGACATTCAGGCTGCGGCCTTGTCACCAGAAAGCGCATGATCAGTGATCCGCCAGAAAGCCGGAGCCCATCTTGGTTTTCAGGCGTTCTCCAACAGATTTCCCAAGCTCGACAGCCTTTGCTGCCGTGCCGGTTTCTTCCAGTTCATGCATTTCGGAACCGTCGGGTTTCAGGACAATGCCCCTGAGATGCAGTTTTTCACCTTCAAGCGTTGCAAGTCCACCAATTGGTGTCCGGCAGGAACCGTCAAGAACTGCCAGAAAAGCACGCTCTGCATCCAGTCGGATCTGTGTGTCAGGATCATGGATCGCGGCCAGTTTTTCCAATGTCGCCTGATCGCCTTCGCGGCTTTCAATGCAGATTGCCCCCTGACCGACGGCAGGAAGAAACTCGTCTTCACTCAAAAGACTGGTGATTTCCGCCTCCAAACCAAGTCGCCGCAGTCCGGCAGCGGCAAGCAGTGTCGCATCAACTTCGCCTGCAGCCAGTTTCCGAAGTCTGGTCTGCAGGTTTCCGCGATACATCACCACTTCAATATCCGGACGCAACCGCTTGATCATCGCTTGCCGGCGAAGTGAGCTCGAACCAACAACAGCCCCTTGAGGTAAATCGGTCAGGGTTTTTGCCTTGGGTGACAGAAAAGCATCACGCACGTCCTCTCGTGGCAAAAACGCCGTCAGCGCCAGACCATCTGGCAATACCGTCGGCATATCCTTTGAAGAGTGGACTGCAAGATCGATTCGGCTATCCAGAAGCGCCTCTTCGATTTCCTTGGTAAACAGCCCCTTGCCGCCGACCTCGGAAAGTGGCCTGTCCTGAATTTTATCACCGGAGGTCTTGATGACCACAATCTCAAAGGCATCCTCGGCAAGACCGTGGGCTGCCATCAAACGACTGCGGGTTTCATGTGCTTGCGCCAGCGCAAGTGCACTGCCCCGTGTTCCAATGCGCAAAGGATTTGATTGCAAGATTAACCGTCCAGATGTTACGCCCGGCTAACAAGACATCGGGCATGCAAATTGTTTCAGACCACATGTCTTACCACAGGCCACTGCTACAAGATCAATGACTTCAGTCAATCCAAAAAACAATGCGACCAATCTGACGGTCCTTGGAATTGAAACAAGCTGCGATGAAACGGCTGCAGCAATTGTGCGCGGACCGCTGCAAAAAGCCATACTGTCAAACACCATCAAATCGCAAATTGACGAACACACGGAATTTGGTGGTGTCGTTCCGGAAATTGCTGCACGGGCTCATATCGACATATTGGACCGGATCGTGGCAGAGGCCATGCATGAAGCCAGTTGCACCTGGGACGATATTGACGCCGTAGCGGCTACAGCCGGTCCCGGTCTCATCGGCGGTGTCATTGTCGGCTTGATGACCGCCAAGGCCATTGCCATGGCAGCTGGCAAACCCCTGATTGGCGTGAACCACCTGGAGGGTCACGCACTGACCGCCCGTCTGACTGACGATCTGGAATTTCCCTTTATTCTCCTGCTGGTATCTGGTGGTCACAGCCAGTTTCTTCTTGTTCGTGGTGTTGGCGACTATAAGCGTCTGGGTACGACAATCGACGATGCTATTGGTGAGGCCTTCGACAAGACTGCCAAACTGTTGGGCCTCCCCTATCCCGGCGGGCCACACGTTGAAATGATTGCAGCCAAGGGTGACGTCACACGGTTCAGATTGCCCCGCCCCCTGCTTGACCGGCCAGGCCTCGACATGTCTTTTGCCGGGCTCAAGACAGCCTTGCGCACCCAGGCCAAAAAACTGGAACCGGTTGACGACCAGACCGTTGCTGATCTGTGCGCAGCATTTCAGCGCTCGGTTTCCGATGTTCTGGCGGCGCGCACCAAGTCGGCTCTTGCACTGTTCAGCGAGCGGTATCCAGACACTGAACCGGTGATCGTGGTTGCAGGCGGTGTTGCAGCCAATCAGGAAATCCGTTCTGCCCTGACGCAAGCCGCCAGTGAAGCGAATGCCAGGTTTGTTGCCCCGCCATTGGCGCTTTGCACCGATAATGCGGCGATGATTGCCTGGGCTGGCATAGAACGTATGCAACTCGGCCCAGTCAACGACATGGCCCTGGCCCCCCGCCCCCGCTGGCCGCTTGATTCAGCCAATGCCGGGGTTCTGGGTGCAGGCAAAAAAGGCGCGAAAGTCTGAAACGCGCGCAAGCAAGAAACAAAAATAGGCTTCAATTCACAAACTGGCCCTTTTGTGCAGGCAGGGAGACTGATACCAAGACCTGAATTGCAAACAAGGGTTTCAAGAGAATGCGCGTCTACCACAAGGCATATGTTTATCTGACTTGCGGTACGGACCTGCTGGTGTTTAACGAGCCGGACACACCTCACTTGGGTTTTCAGGTCCCGGGAGGAACGGTCGATCCAGGCGAGAGCTTCTTGCATGGGGCGATGCGCGAGTTCGCGGAAGAAACCGGGCTGAACCTCGATGTAGCCTTTGATCATTTTTCAGATCAGGACCTGCCGTTTGAAACCATCCCTCCTGTCGGCCAGTTTAAACCGGCACCGGACCGCCCTTTGCTGGGACAGCATATTCGTCGCAATTATCACGTCCGACTGTTTCATCGCCCCAAAGAAGGGTGGGATCATTTTGAAATGTTTCCGAGCAGCGGGGTTGCTCCGATTCGCTACCGGTTTTTCTGGATCAATCTTTTCAGCCCCGACGCAATGAACAGTGAAAATTTCTTTGCAGCATTTGGGCCGCCGCTTGATGTGTTACGCGAACGCTTGCCAGCAATGAAGAGTGCTGCCTAGATGATCCGCAAGTCCAAGGATCTGTCGGAAAGTCTTTTTCACAAGGCCTATGTGTACCTGACCTGTGGGCCCGAACTGCTGGTGTTTTCAGAGCCGAACCATCCGGACGTCGGCTTGCAGGTGCCAGGTGGTACGCTTGATCCAGGCGAGAGCTATCTTCAAGCTGCCCGGCGCGAATTTTCAGAAGAGACAGGACTTTCATTGGATATCGCAATCGAATCGTTCGCGGACCAGGATCATTTCTTTGAAGATGTGCCCAGATGTCTCACCGGATTGCATCGGCGGCGGCATTTTCACGGCCAAACGCGTGAAAAACCCGCTAATGAATGGGAACACTTCGAAACGTCACCAAGTACAGGCGGACCACCAATCCGGTTTGCCCTGTTCTGGGTTGATTTGTTTTCAGAAGATGCGCTCGACGAGACCAGGTTCTTCGATGGCTTTGGAGCGCAGCTTGAAACACTACGGACGCGCATGGAAGGGCAGGTCAATGGCCGCCATTAAGACAGTCGGCGTCATAGGTGGCGGTGCCTGGGGTACAGCGCTGGCCCTGACCGCTGCACGTGCGGGACGAGAAGTCCGTCTCTGGGCGCGCGATCCGGCAACGGTATCCGACATTCGCTCACGCCGTCAGAACGCGCGCTATTTGCCGGGCATCACATTTGATGAAGACCTGAACCCCACGAGTTCTCTGGATGAGGTCGCAGATACCGACGCGATCTTGCTGGTCACACCTGCCCAGTCCACGCGTTCCACGCTCGCTGCATTGAAAAAAACGGGCAAGGTTCGCGGTCCGGTCGTTCTTTGCGCCAAGGGCATTGAACAGACCTCCAGCAAGCTGCTGTCCAAGGTGATGAGTGAAGAGTTACCTGGCGTAGAACCCGGTGTGCTTTCGGGACCAAGTTTTGCTGACGATGTTGCCCGCGGTCTGCCGACGGCTGTGACGGTTGCCGCAAATTCTGCAAAAACTGCGCTCAGCCTTTGTGAAGCACTGCAATCCCCATGCTTCCGTCCATACGCGTCGATTGACATTCTCGGTACGCAGATCGGCGGCGCGTTGAAAAACGTTCTTGCGATTGCATGTGGAGCCGTTGTTGGCCGCAAGCTGGGCGCCAGTGCACAGGCGGCGCTGACGGCAAGGGGTTTTGCCGAACTCAATCGCCTAGGCATGGCGATGGGGGCTCAAGGAGAAACACTCACCGGTCTTTCCGGTCTTGGCGATCTCGTTCTGACGTGCTCTTCCACCCAATCCCGTAATTTTTCCTTCGGCCTTCGGCTGGGAGAAGGTTTTCTCGCCTCCGAACTTATTTCCTCTGGGGGCAAGCTTGCGGAAGGCGCTTACTCAGCCCGTGTCGCGGTAAAACTGGCTGAAAAATTCGATATTGAAGTGCCGATTTGCGAAACTGTCGCGCAGATGATTGATGAAGACCTCTCCATCGACGACGCCCTCAACATCTTGATGGCACGTCCGTTGAAAGCAGAGACAGAAGGCGCCTGATCTCCAGTTCTAGTCGGCCCGATCTGATGTTCGTCTCAAAGCCTCGCGCACTTCTAGCGAACATCAGGGGCAAAAGGGGTGACTGACAACCTTCACTTATCTGGCGTCGTTTTCAGATTTGAAACGCCTCTGAGGTCGCTACTCAAATCAGGCGTTTTTCAATTTCGCCAAACTGGCATTGAGTTTGACCTTTACCGGTCCTAGGTTCTCTGAAGTTTTGACAATCGGAGAACCGCCTTCATGCTTTATGCCTTGATTTGCACTGACAAGCCCAGTGCGCTGCAGACACGCCTCGACAACCGCCCCGCGCATATCGACTTTCTGAAAGGTCTTGGTGATGGCCTGAAAGCGGCAGGGCCTTTTCAAGACGACGATGGCAACATGACCGGATCCTTGCTCATAATCGAAGCAGCCAACCGGGATGAAGCGCTAGCGATTTCGCAGGAAGATCCATACGCACACGCAGATCTGTTCGAAAGCGTCGAAATCCGGCCCTGGAACTGGGTCGTCAAGAACCCGGAGGCAAACTAAGTGCAATACTGGTTGATCAAATCCGAGCCGGACAAATGGTCCTGGGAACAGCAGAAGGCCAAGGGTGAGGCCGGCGAGGAATGGGACGGTATCCGTAACTATCAGGCCCGCAACAACATGCGCACCATGGAAATCGGCGACAAGGCGTTCTTCTACCATTCCAACATCGGCAAGGAAGTTGTCGGTGTCGTTGAAGTCTGTAGCCAGATTCATCCAGACAGCACGACCGATGACGCGCGCTGGGAATGCGTGGACTTCAAGGCCGTCTGTGATGTGCCGAAACCAGTAACGCTTGCAGATGTGAAAGCCGAAGAGAGTCTGGCACAAATGGCACTGGTCACCTCCATGCGCCTTTCTGTCCAGCCGGTTACAGAAGGCGAGTGGAAAATCGTTTGTGAGATGGGTGGGCTGAAAGAACCAGCCTGAGGTCAGGACACGGATGAAAGCGGTCTTGCGATGCTAAACCCCACACTCATGGAAGATCCAGCCGCGTTCATCCGCCGGGAGACACGGGTTAAACCCGTCCCTCACGCGGAAGAAATTCGGCTTCATCTTGCCGATGAGGCCATGTCGCTCTGGACAAAAACGGAAGACGAACTGGGTGAGCTTGGCCTTGCTCCGCCGTTCTGGGCGTTTGCCTGGGCCGGCGGCCAGGGACTGGCCCGCTATATTCTAGACACTCCGGAGCTTGTGGCAGATAAAAATGTGCTGGATTTTGCCTGCGGCTCAGGGCTTGTTGGCATCGCGGCAATGAAGGCCGGCGCACAATCCTGCCACGGGGTTGATATTGATCCCGTTGCGATGACCGCTGCGCGGCTGAATGCAAGTCTGAACGACGTCGATTTGAGCTTGGAAATCGCAGACATAACCGCATCCGAATTACCTGAATACGATCTCGTTTTCTGCGGCGACGTTTTTTACGACAAGGCAATGGCAGAAAAAGTTCTCGGGTTTGTGGATCGTTTGCTTGAAAAAAATATTGAAGTGATCGTTGGCGACCCGGGAAGAAGCTACCTGCCTGCACCCCGTTTGACGGAGCTTGCCGCCTATTCGGTCCCCGTGGTTGGTCAGCTGGAAGACAACGAGATCAAACGCACCCGCGTCTTTCGCGTTCAGGGAAAATAATTCCCCTCACACGCCGTTTCAGGATCAAAGCTGCAGCCAAAGCAAGGAAGCAAAATTTTTTCCTTTGTGCCACTTTCGCTTTTCGCCGCTTGCGATAGGTTAGCCGCAAAATCTCACCTGCAATTCAATTTCGTCCTGTTTTTAGGAGTCCTTCATGCCAATCATCAACCGTCTTGCGGATCTGACCGATGAGATCACGGCCTGGCGCCGCGACATCCACGAGAACCCTGAAATTTTGTATGAGACGGTACGCACTGCCGGTAAAGTTGCCGAACTTCTTGAAAGCTTTGGCCTGGACGAGATCGCGACTGGTATCGGCAAGACCGGCGTTGTCGGTGTGATCAAGGGCAAAAACGGCGGCAAGGGCAGAACAATCGGCCTCAGAGCCGACATGGACGCGTTGCCGATTGAAGAAATTACCGGCAAACCCTACGCCTCGAAGGTTCCCGGAAAAATGCATGCCTGTGGACATGACGGCCACACTGCGATGCTGCTTGGCGCAGCAAAATACCTCGCGGAAACCCGCAACTTCGATGGCACGGTCGTTGTTATTTTCCAGCCGGCTGAAGAAGGTGGTGCAGGCGCCAAGGCCATGATCGACGATGGCCTGATGACCCGCTGGCCGATCGAGGAAGTTTACGGCATGCACAATTTCCCGGGCATGCCAGTCGGAGAATTTGCCATTCGCAAAGGGCCGATCATGGCCGCGACCGATGAGTTCCGCATTTCGATTACCGGACGCGGTGGCCACGCCGCCAAGCCTCACGATACCATTGATCCGATCGTTGTCGGTTCCCAGATGGTCAATGCGCTACAGACCATTGCTAGCCGCAACGCCGACCCGCTTGATTCCGTTGTGGTGTCGGTCACGGTTTTCCAGGCCGGAAACGCCTTCAATGTCATCCCGCAGGAAACTTTCCTGCAAGGCACTGTTCGTACACTCAGTCCAGAGATGCGCGACCTTGCGCAAGAACGCATGGAATTGATTGTGAAGGCAACGGCGGAGGCATTTGGAGCGAGTGCCGAGTTGAAGTTCATCCGCGGCTATCCGGTCACAGCAAATCACGACGACCAGACCGACTTTGCGGCTGCAATTGCTGAAGGCATTGCCGGTGAAGGCAAAGTCCAACGCGACATCGCACCGATGATGGGCGGAGAAGATTTCTCTTACATGCTGGAAGAACGCCCGGGCGCCTTTATCTTTGCAGGCAACGGCGATAGCGCCGGACTTCATCATCCGGCTTACGATTTCAATGACGAGTTGATCCCCGTTGGCTGCTCCTACTGGGTGAAACTGGTGGAAACGGCGCTTCCCGCAGCCGCCTGACAAAATGTGTGTTAAGAAGGCGCCGGTCTGGTTTCGACCGGCGTTTTCATTTGGACCTTCCTAGATGTCTCTTTCTCCGTTCAAGTTATCTTTTCTGGCTTCCTATCTGCTTGTTGGCGCTTTTGTTGGCGTCCTCATCATTCATCCGCTGAACCTGGCCGTGATCTGGTGGGAATTGTCCCGATTTTCCGAGACCGCACCAAATCTGTTCGAGTTTCTGTCGAACCGGCTATGGCTGCTACTATTGCCGCGCCATCTGGATGTCGCGATCGCCTACACACTTGTTGGCGCTATAGTCGGCCTCGCATTCGGAATTTTCACCCGGAACTATATGCGCACGACAGAGGCTTATCGGTCCCTGCGCGATGAACAGACAACACAGATTCCGGCCCTGATGAATCAGGGTGAAACAGAGACCGTGGAATTCAAATCATCCTTGCGTTGGGACATGAAGGAAGACCGCATCAACCGCGGTCTGGAAAAAGTCATTGCCAAGACGATTGCCGGTTTTTTCAACGCCGATGGTGGCCACCTGCTGGTTGGTGTCGATGATGAAGGCGAACCACTCGGGCTTGAAAAAGACCTTTCAACGCTCAAGAGCCCGGACCTTGATGCATTTGAACGCACTGTCAATGACATCGTCTCAAAGTACCTGGGCGGTGACCTTTGCCCCTATATTCACACGGTTTTCGCCCGGGTGAATGAGAAGGATGTGGCAATGATCATCATCCGGCCTGCTCCGCGCGCTGCCTATCTGGATGAAAGCAGATCTTCCGTTTTTTATGTTCGCAGTGGCAATTCCACACGCCAGCTCGATGTGCGGGAAGCCTTGAGCTACGCCAAGTCCCGCTGGAACTGATTTGATGGATCTTGTCTCTGCTGTCCTGCCAGATCCGATCAACACTGCGTCGAGCCTGCTGTTGATTGTCGCCAGTTTCTTTACCTCAGCCCTCACGGCCGCCGTTGGACTTGGCGGTGGTGTCGCCCTGATTGCCGTAATGGCAACCTTGATGCCGGCAAGCGCTCTCGTTCCTGTCCATGGCGCTGTCCAGATCGGCTCAAATGGTGGGCGCGCTTTGGTTCAGCTGCGGCATGTCGACTGGCTGATTGCCGTGTGGTTTGCCACCGGCGCCGTTTTTGGCGCTGCGATTGGCGGCGCCATTGCCATTGAATTGCCAGCCGCCGTGTTGAAAGCCGGAATTGGCGTGTTCGTCCTCTGGGTGATCTGGGGAAAGCGGCCGAAATTCGGCAGGGCTCCAAAACGAGCGATGGGCGCCGCCGGTTTCGCCTCCACGTTTCTGTCCATGTTCTTCGGCGCTGCGGGTCCTATCGGTGGTGCGGTTTTGTCCACCCTTGGCCTGACGCGCCACGAGTTTGTTGCCAATCAGGCCGTCACCGCTCTGACCATGCACATTTTCAAGATCATCGCCTTTGGCGCACTCGGCTTTGCCTTTGCCCCTTGGGCAGGCCTGATCGTGCTTATGATTGCCAGCGGTTTTCTGGGAACGCTAGCCGGAAGTCGGCTTCTTGGAAAAATGAATGAAAAATCATTCAAGACCGGCTTCAAATGGGTGATGACCGCGCTTGCACTCAATCTTTTCTGGCAGGCGATCAGTACCTGGTCCGGTGCATGAAGGCATTCGCGCCAGATTGTCATCTCGGTTGATTCAGAGCAAAGATCCGTGATCCAGAAATGCTTCAAAGGGAAGCAGCAAGCCGGTTCTTGACCTTTACGTGTGGCTTGGTTGAGTTCTTCGCAACTGGCGCCGCCTTGAAAGACCCGGCTTGACGCGGTAACTCAGCGCAATCAGTTTTTCATTTTATGCGGGATGGAGCGTTCATGGCCTCTCAAAATCTTCTGCTTTTGCCGGGTGACGGCATCGGCCCGGAAATCATGACGGAAGTCAAAAAGGTTATTTCCTGGTTCAACGACAAGGGCGGCATGTCCTTTGAAACCAGTGACGGCCTTGTTGGCGGCGCGGCTTATGATGCGCACGGCCAGTCGATTTCCGAAGAAGACATGGCCAAGGCCATGGCAGCGGACGCCGTCATCTTTGGTGCTGTTGGTGGTCCGAAGTGGGACGATGTTCCTTATGAAGTCCGTCCGGAAGCTGGCCTCTTGCGCCTGCGCAAGGACATGCAGCTTTTTGCAAACCTGCGTCCAGCCATCTGTTATCCGGCACTGGCCGATGCTTCGTCCCTCAAGAAGGACGTCATTGAAGGCCTCGATATCCTGATCGTGCGCGAACTGACCGGCGGCGTCTATTTCGGCGAACCGAAAGAGATCACCGATCTCGGCAATGGCCAGAAGCGCGGTGTAGATACCCAAGTTTACGATACCTACGAAATCGAGCGTATTTCCAAGGTGGCGTTTGAATTGGCCCGCACGCGGGACAACAGCGTCACTTCCATGGAAAAACGGAATGTGATGAAGTCCGGCGTTCTGTGGAACGAAGTCGTGACCCAGACCCACAAGAACGGCTTTGAAGACGTCAAACTGGACCACATGCTGGCTGACGCCGGTGGCATGCAGCTGGTCCGCTGGCCGAAACAGTTCGACGTCATCGTCACCGACAACCTCTTCGGCGACATGCTCTCCGACGTCGCCGCGATGCTGACCGGATCTCTGGGGATGCTACCGTCCGCCTCCCTCGGCGCACCGGATGAAGCAACCGGAAAACGCAAGGCGCTCTATGAGCCGGTCCACGGTTCTGCGCCGGACATCGCCGGTACCGGGGCTGCCAACCCGATCGCGATGATTGCCAGCTTCGGCATGGCGCTGCGCTATTCCTTCGAGGAAGTCGAAGCCGCTGACAAGCTGGACAAGGCCGTTGCCAATGCTCTCGACAAGGGCTTGCGGACCAAGGACATTGCAGCTGAAGGAGAAGCAACCGTGACCACCTCTGAAATGGGTGATGCGATTGTTGCAGAACTGGACGCTCTCAGCGCCTGACCCAAATCACCAATTGCACATATTGCCGCCAGCGAGTATCTCGTTGGCGGCATTTTCATTTCTGGACTGAAGTAGATCAAATGATCGAAGACAAACTTGGCCCCTTTCTTGGCACCTGGATCCTCGACACAGAGGAGAGCGACTTTGAACAGGGCGACATACCCAAAAGCGCTACGATGAAAATCGAAGACAATTTCGGCATGGCGATTTTTGCCATGAACCAGGTTGCCGCCGATGGCGAGGTTACCAACGACAGGTTCGAAGCTCTCCCGGACGGACCAGAGGTCAAACTCGGCAAAAGCGGGTTGGTTGATGCCATGCGCCTGGTTTTCCAGGGCGACAAAAACCTGATCTCGGAAGCGCGTCGCGGCGGATTGACGATCATGAAAGCTGACCGGGAATTGTCAGACGATGGCCAGACCCTGACCGTGACCCAAACCGTTCATTTGGTTGATGTGGCAAGTTTCAAAAACATCTCCGTTTACCGCAAGGCGCAGTAAGGCCTCCCGCAAATGAAGCAGAGTATCGGAGCTGTCGCCCTGGTCGTTCCGGACTACGACGAGGCGATTGCGTTCTATACGCAGAAGCTCGGTTTCGAACTCATTGGTGACACCAGGCTGTCAGACACGAAACGCTGGGTTCTGGTCGCACCAAAAGGGAGCACGGAGACGCGGCTACTTCTTGCCAAGGCAGATGGCAAAGAACAGCAGGCTGCGATTGGCAATCAGACCGGCGGCCGCGTTTTCCTGTTTCTCAATACCGATGATTTCGACCGGGACCACAAGACCATGCTTGCAGCAGGGGTAACCTTTCTGGAAAAACCGCGCACGGAAGCCTACGGAAAGGTCGCAGTCTTCAAGGATCCGTTTGGCAATCAGTGGGACCTGATCGAGCATTTTTGATCGAAATCCGGCTATCAATGATCCCTGCCAAAACCTTGTTCAAAGCATCTATCACTTGCGCTTTACCAACAGCAACACCAGCCCAAGCGTAACGATACCGACGCCGATCCACTCCAGTGAATCCGGCACCTCACCAAGCACTGGAATGGCCAGAAGCGCAGCCGACGCAGGTACTGCTGCGGAAAATCCGGCTGTCGCAGTTGGGCCGAGATGCGTTGCGGCCAATGCGAACAGGATCACGGCAATAAACCCGGGCCCAAGTCCCTGGTAAAGAGCCTGAAACACCACGGTTGAAATGTTTGCATCGGCAAGACCGGAGGGCAGGAAGAGCAGCCAGATCGGCACGAAGATGAGGGCGTTGGGTACATTTACCAGCGCCAGCGCCTGCCGAGGTGTAATGTTCCAATAGCGGACACCGAAGATGTAGACGGACAGAATTGCTGAAGCAGTCAGAAACAGAGCTATGCCGGCGACCACATTCTTCTGCTCACCATAAAATCCTGCACTGCCCAAAAGAAGGGCTCCCACAACAATCACCACCAGTCCAAGCGATTGAATTTTTGCGGGAAAAATTCCTGAATAAAGGGCTACCAGGATCACCGTAAAGATCGGAAGTGCACCGTTTGCAAAAACCCCGGCGTAGGCTGCGGAAGTCTCACTCAGACCGAAATACATCAAGACTGAATAGAGGGCCCCTGGGCCACAAATTGACATGAGAAGAATTGCCTTCAAGGGCAAGTCGCGCGGCCACCACCGATAGGCAAATGGCAACGTCATGCATCCGGCAACCAGAAACCTGAGGCCGGTCATGTCAGCTGGCGTGAGACTGGTTTTGACACCGGCGCGCGAGAAAACAATAAAGCCCGACCAGATGAAAAGAACGCCTATAGCGCAAATAACCCCGAGCTTACGGTTCTGGACCGCTGAAACTTGTCTCATACGTTGAGCAGCACCCTTCTGACGTGTTGCGGAAAATGAAGCTGACTGAAAACGACGACCTCAGCTGCCCAGCCGTTGGCAGATATCCAATATCGTGGTCTGTTCCCCACTTCAATGCGACGTTCTGCGTGCGCAGGACCAATCCGAACAACTCCCACTGCTCCTGCTTAAGCGAAAATAAACTTATTGTTGCATTCAAGTGACTTTGCTACCTTTCCAGTGCGCTGTTTGCTAGCGGCTGGCTTGGACTGAAAAACGGGGGCTGAGAGAAATGAATATTGGCGATGCGTATTTTGTTTCCTATCCCTTTGCAGTTCAGTGGAAAAAGCGCGGGCAAAATAACGAAACCAAGGGCAAGAAAGCGATAAACCAGCTGCTGTGGGGCGACTGGGCAAGAATCGAAGACATCCAGGGAAACTGGGTTCAAATCCGCTCACGCCGCAGAAGTGGATGGGTACGCAAGGAAAACCTGCAGGAAAACCGGATTCTGGAAGTAAATTTCGTAGACGTTGCCCAGGGCGATGGCGCGCACATACAAACCCCTGATGATAAAGCACTCGTTGTTGATGCCGGCCAGGAGGACAACCTCTATCGTTTTCTGCGCTGGCGCTTTGGAAAATTCAGAAGCCCCTTCAAATTTGAAGCTGCCGTGATCACGCACCCGGACAAGGATCACTACTATGGTTTCACGCATCTGTTCGAGCATGAAAACGTGCAGTTCGGATCGGTGTTTCACAATGGGATCGTGGAACAGAAGGTTGGTGGCAAAAACTCGCTTGGAAAAGAAGAAAGGCCGGTCGGTGTCAGGCGCAAACACCTGACCGGCTTCGTGAGAGATCGTGAAGACCTCAAAAAGATCACCAACTCAAACGCCCGTACAGGCGGTCGGTTTTTCCCAAAGATGATGAAAACCGCCGAAACCTCAGGAAGAGTGGATGACATCTCTGCGGTCTTTGCCAGCATGGATCTGGCATCACCGGCATTTCTTCCAGGATTTTCCCCCGATGATCAACGCGGCATGACCATCAAACTTCTAGGTCCGTTGCCGACGAAATTGCCCAACGGAAAACTGGGATTGCCAACATTCGGCAGTACGGGAAAAACCAAGAACGGCCACTCTGTTGTTTTGCAGATCGAGATTGGTGAAGTCAGCATTCAACTGGGCGGCGACCTGAATGAGCCGTCTCAGGATTACCTGCTGGAAAAATATACAGGGCTCTCCTACCCGCCCCACAGCGCCGAGGAGGAAGAGGAAATGGTGTCGGTCGCTCGACAGTATTTCCAGGCCGATGTGACCAAGGCCTGTCATCATGGCAGCCTCGATATCTCAACCACATTCCTGCAAGCGGTCAATCCGTTGGCCACCGTGGTCTCCAGTGGCGACAACGAGCCACATGCGCACCCGCAACCAGCGACACTCGGCCTTGTGGGAAAATACGGCCGGGGCAGCGCACCCCTCATTTTCAGTACCGAACTTGCCAGATCTTCAGACGACACAATCAAAAATCCGGCGGTTGTGAGAAAAGAATTGCGCAAGACCCTTCAGGAAAACGAGGCAGTGCTCGCAGATATCACCGCGACAGCGGCAAAAAAGAAAAAAGCGCAGGAAAACATCGACAAGGCGCTTCGCGTTATTGAAAGAAGCGTCGCCAACTACGGCATGATCAATTTGCGGACCGATGGTGTGAACATCCTGATGGCACAACGTCTTGAACGGGATCGGTCGAAGTCCAAACGCTGGGACATTCATCTGCTCGAGCCTGACCAAAATGGCCGATTACGCTATAAGAAGAAACGTCACTAACCCCATTGAAACAACAATTTGCGAATAGACGCCGTCCGGTTTGACGACAGGTTTCAAGTCCGGTGTTCATGGGCGTCGGTGGCACAGACAGTCGCTTTTATCCCGCTTCTTCTTTTTGCATCGACGCGATTGCTCTGCGCATGAAATCCAGGAACTGGCTTGTCTCCTCCTCTGTAAAACCGGCAAGTGCCGCCTTGTTCTGAGACCTTGCCGCGGCGACTGCCTCTGTCTGAAGCGCCTTTGTTTTGTCAGTCAGGAAAATCTGCTGAACCCGGCCATCTTCCGCCGAAGCCCGGCGATGAATAAGCCCATCCCGTTCCATACGTGCCAGCGTATTGGCCAGTGTCGCCTGTTCAATATCTAATGCTTGAACCAGCTCTTTCTGGGTCTGGCCTTCTTTTGACCACAGCGCCAATAGAGCTGGAAACTGGCCTGTAGCCAGTCCAAGCGGCTTGATGCGGCGATGCAGGCCCACTGCGAAAAGGCGGGCCATGTGATTGGCGAGATAACCGGCGGACGAATCTTTTTTGAAGGTCATGCCTTGCATATACGATATATAGCTAGCGATATAAATACGTTTGGTTTTTCGCCCAATCGCGCGTAAGGCACCTGTCCAAATACGATGACGAAAGCTCGGATCTTGCCGCCCGCCCCTGCGTCATACAATCGCTGTTTAACTGGAATATCGTTAAATGGGCAGAATTTCCTGACAGGGCTTGATACTGTTTAACACCAAACAGGGCATGACCGGGCAGCAAGGGGTGACACACATTGGCGAAGCGGAAACGCGTAAAAGTCGACATCGCTCTCCAGGGCGGAGGATCACATGGCGCATTTACGTGGGGCGTGCTTGACCGGCTGCTTGATGAAGACTGGTTGCAAATCGAAGGTGTTTCGGGAACCAGCGCCGGATCCATGAACGCGATTGCCCTGACACAAGGGTTATGCGAGGGCGGGCCAGCACTGGCGAAAGCCCTGATGGAAAAATACTGGAATGCGGTCAGCGATTCTTCCCGATACAGCCCGATCCGTCGAAGCCTTGTGGACAAGCTCATGGGGCGCTGGACGCTGGACTACTCCCCCTCATACTTCGCTTCGCAGATGTTCGGTCGCGTTATGTCGCCCTATCAATTCAATCCGATGGACATTAATCCGCTCCGTGAAATCGTCGCGGACAGCTATGATTTTGATGTCATCAACCATCCCGAAGCACCTCGGCTGTTTCTTTGCGCAACCAATGTCAGGACCGGGCGCCCCAAGATATTCCGTCAGCCCGATATTACATGTGATGCGGTCATGGCTTCAGCCTGCCTGCCAACGCTTTTCAAGGCAGTCGAGATCGACGGTGAGGCTTATTGGGATGGCGGCTATATGGGCAACCCGCCACTTTTTCCGCTGATCGACGAAACTGAAGCGCGCGATATCATTCTGGTGCAGATCAATCCATTCGAGCGGCCCGGGATTCCGACGACACCGGCTGAAATCGAGAACCGGTTGAATGAGATCACCTTCAACGGAAGCCTGATCAAGGAACTGCGCTCAGTTGGCTTTCTTTGGGAAGTCATCCATCACGAAGGACTGGACCGTGCGGCATACCGGGATGCCCATCTGCATATGATCGGTTCAGAAAGCGAACTTGCCAGCTACGGCGCTTCCAGCAAACTCAATGCCGAAAGAGTTTTTCTTGAGCAACTCTTCGAGCTGGGAAAACAAACGGCTGAGGACTGGCTCGCTGAAAATGGCGACAAAGTCGGCAAGGAAACCACCTGGCGTCCGCGCGCGTTGCTCGAGGAAAGTCTCAAACCCGCCCACCTTGAGCCCGGCACCGATAGGAACATAGATAGATCATGATCGAGTTGATCGGCATTTTGCTGCCCCTTGGCCTCCTGATGTTCTTTGCATTTCGGGGCGTCACCCTGCTCCTGCTTGCACCGGTCATGGCCGTTCTTGCGGTCGTGCTGTCCGGCGGATTGTCACCTCTGGCTGCCTTCACCCAGATTTTCATGATCAACACGGCGGATTTCATTCTTGCCTTTTTTCCGCTGTTCTTCCTCGGTGCCATTTTCGGTAAGCTGATGGATGACAGCGGATCGGCTGAATCCATCGCCCGCTGGGTGATCGGCAAGCTGGGAACCGGCAATGCAATGATTGCGGTTGTGATCTGTTGTGCCGTTCTGACCTACGGTGGTGTATCGCTTTTTGTGGTTGCCTTCGCCATCTACCCGATAGCTGCGGCGCTCTTCCGCGATGCTGCGGTTCCCAAGCGCTTCATACCAGGCGCGATTGCCCTTGGCGCCTTTACATTCACGATGTCTGCGCTACCCGGAACACCTGCCATTCAGAACGCAATCCCGATGCCCTATTTCGGCACGACCGCGTTTGCCGCCCCGGGACTTGGGATCATTGCGGCGATGATCATGTTCGGGCTTGGCATGCTGTGGCTCAATCGGCGTGCAGCAACTGCGAAAGCTGGCGGTGAAGGATATGGCATTCACGAAGACGACTTGCCGGAACCTGATACGGTCATGAGAGCGCAGGCCCAGAACGAAGGTTTCGACGTTATCGAGATTGAACCGACGGAACACGTGCAGGATCCTCCCTCCTTCTTGTTGGCGATTGCACCCATCGTGATTGTTGTTCTCGTAAACTTCCTGTTCGTCGAGTTTGTTGTCCCCAGTCTGGATACTGCCTACCTGTCAGAACCAATTTTCGGATCAACCTCGATTGAAGCGGTGCGCGGTGTCTGGGCCATTGTTGTTGCCCTGACGGCCTCCATCCTGTTCCTGATCCTGACTAGTCTTCGTCGTTTCCCCGATCTCCGGGAAACATTGAACAAGGGTGCAGATGCTGCGGTCTTGCCGATTTTCAACACCGCCAGCCTTGTTGGCTTCGGCGGTGTCATTGCTGCTCTTCCTGCCTTTTCCAAAGTGACCGAGGGCCTGTTGGCGGTGAGCGATGGCAATCCTTTGGTGTCGGTTGCCCTGTCAGTAACGACGTTGTCCGCGCTAACGGGTTCCGCTTCCGGCGGGATGAGCATCGCGCTCGACGCACTAGGCAGTACATTCGTCGCACTTGCCAATTCGACGGGAACCTCACTTGAAGCCATGCACCGGATAACATCCGTCGCCTCCGGCGCGCTTGATGCGTTGCCACACAATGGCGCCGTCATCACTGTTCTCGGGATTGCAAAACTGACGCACAAGGACAGTTACTTCGATATTTTTGTGACAGCTGTCGTCGTGCCATTCGTTGCGCTTGTCGCTATCATTGTTCTGGCAAGTTTTTTCGGCGGTTTCTAACTCCCGTCTCTAGCACACCAACTTCCTCAGAGATTTAACCCGCCGAATTCTGACCGGGGTATTTCGCCTCGGCTCGATGAAGTGACACCCCTCCACCAGTTAGCCGTGCACACGTAATCGGCGGTTTGTCAGTAGAGAAACTTTTTCTCCGGTCACACCTTGTATTTATAATACATAGCATACTATATAATTTGCATAGCAAGCTATATAAAGGAAATTACCATGTTTACCTCACTCACTCGCGAAGCCATTAAACTGCCCGCGATCGCTGTTCTGCTCGGACTTTTGGCGGCGCCCACACTGGCAGACGACAATCAACCAGCCAACCCGGTTACCTTGATCAATTCCTTTGAAGTGGATCAAAACCAACTGGAGGAAACCATTCGCTTCTGGGAACAGGTGCGTGACTTTCTTGCGAGCCAGCCAGGTTACATTTCCACCAACCTGCATCAATCCCTGTCGCCAGAGGCCAAGTTTCAGCTTGTGAATGTCGCAAAGTGGGCAAACCCGCAGGCGTTTCAGGAAGCGATCAAAAATATGCGCGAGAGCGGACTGGGTACAGACATGCGCGGCACCGTGTTTCACGCTGCCCTTTATCAGGTTATCCGGACGGACAAGGGGGACTAGGCATGCGCAGCACTGTCTTTTCGTTCAGCCAATTGTTGCACTGGGCAATTGCCATATTTGTACTGGGCGCTCTGGTATCAGGATATGCCACAACCCGCTCTGAAACATTCTCGCTCACGCTACTGCGTTTTCATCTTGGCTTGGGCGTAACTGCCGGTGTCCTGTCGCTGATCCGTGTGGTTCTATGGCTCACGACAGGCGCCCCGGAACGGGTATTCCCCATCGCGTCAAAGACACAAAACCTGGCAAGCAGCCTGGTTCACGCAGCACTCCGCCTTCTGCCACTGCTCTTGTTGATCAGCGGTATTGGCATGATAGCGCTGTCCGGCGCATTCAGTGCTCTCATCAACGGAAGCCTGACCAATCTGACTGGTTTCGCGGAGCTTCCACCTCGCAATCTCCATCACGCGGCGGACTTGTTGCTTGCGTCGCTGATCGCGCTTCACGCAATTGCAGCTGGCTGGCATAGGTTTCGCCAACCAACGCTCAAAACAGAGTGAGAAACCCTCAAGCAAGAAGGCCCGGTAATTTGAGACTGCCGGGCCAATTTCCAAGTTCAAAGATATCTGCGTTCCTGTAGGAACCCGTCTTACGACTCGGTTGCCGTTTCCAAGCTTTTAGGCAGCAGCGACCTGGTTCAGGAATTCGCGAACTTCCTCGCGCAGTTCTGCTGTACGCCTGACAACATCACCAGTTCGAGTACCCATATCGGCAGCCGCAACATTTGACTGCTGTGCAATGGCCTCAACATCAGCCATGTCGCCGACAACGGACCGCGTCTGTTCGGCAGCTTGCAGAACGTTGCTTTTGATTTCATCCGTCGACTGCCGCCGCGTGTCAAGATCGGCGGCAATTTGCGTAGTGCAGCCAGTCACCTCGCCAATATCTGAAATGATCTTGTGGATTGCATCGACAACCCGGACGGTACGCTGCTGAACAAGCGACACTTGTTCGGTGATCTGATCAGTCGCTGAAGCTGTCTGTCCGGCAAGCGTTTTCACTTCACCTGCAACAACCTCAAAGCCTTTTCCGGCATCGCCTGCCCGGGCCGCTTCGATTGTGGCATTCAGGGCCAGCAGGTTGGTCTGGTCCGCAATGGCGCTGATGAGCGAGACAATCTCACCGATCGATTTTGAAATTTCAGAAAGGCTCTCGATTTCTTCGTTCGCAGCAGTAGCGTTTTGGTTGGCTGCCTGCGCAATGTCTGTCGCATCATGCGCCCGTCGGCTGATCGTAGCGATATCGTTCGCCAATACTTCAGCAGCACTTGCGACTGCATCGACATTTTCCGATGCACCGGAGGAAGCAGCAGCCGTATCGTGGGCTCTCTTGTCCGCGTTTTGCGCAACATCCTTGAGCGTACCTGAGGTACTGCTCATATCACCCAGCGCACTGTCAACGTCGGTCAGAAGCGCAGTGATGCGCGCCTGAAAATCAGCGATCAGCTCTTCTACTTTCTTCTGACGGTCAGCAGCAGCCTGCCCCTCCAGACGTTCGCGCTCCGTTGTGAGCTCAATCGTTCGGTCACGGTAATAGCCAACGGCACGAGCAATATCAGAGATTTCAGTGTTTCCATTGGAAAATGGCAACTCTCCTTCAACCCCCTCGCCATCTGCCAAATCCCGGATACCGGTATTCAGATCCTGGATGCAGCCAAGGATGGACCGGCTGAAGTGTCTGGCAATAAAGAATGCCAACAGGAATACGAAAAAGAGCGCAGCGGTAACGATCCACTTTCGCAATTGAAGTGCAAAAGCGCTGTCGTTCAGCTGCGCTTCAAGCTCATTCTGGCTGGCATTGCGCAAGCCATCTATTGCGGTCAGAAACGCATTGAAACGGTCATGGACGGGATCCAGGTCCAGAGCTTTGCCGTCAGACCCCTGGCCGACATTCTTTGCAATCTTGGCCAGGGCGCCCTGCAAATTGCCATTCGCTTGACGATAGTTCTTGGCAGCCGAGCTGAATGGGGTTTGCTCACCTTCTGCGACGTCGCCCGGTCCGGTTTTTGTAAGTGCGCTGATGCCGTCAGCAAGAACCTTGAACTGCCCGGCACCAACCAGGAACAGCATGGAATCAAAATGGCTAAGCTCGTCTTTCTCGGCAACTTTCTCGCTATTGCGGATAACGGCGGAGGAGCGAACCACGAGATCCGGCAATTGGTCTGAAACCAATTCGGCCAGCAGGTTGGTCGCCTGAGACGTACTTGCCGAAAGTCCTGCATCTTCCCCGATGCAAGCAATCATCTTGTGGGCTTGAGAAAGGGCTTTTGCCTTTTTTGTTGCCGGTTTCTGGGGTGCGCATTCCGGATACATCTGTGCAACTGATTTCGGAATTGCCCCACCTGGCGACATGACGGCCTGGTTCCAGACGCTCGCTATCGACGGCAAGCTCTCGATTTTCGCTCTTTCGCTCAAGAGGTCCTGATAAGCAGACAAAATTATCCAACTCGCACAGGCGACAATTGGCACCGACAGCACGATGACCAGAACAAATAGTCGTTTTCTGATGGTCAAGAAAAGTCTCCGGAATCGCAAAAACCTGAACCGGAACCAAACTACGTTTTAAATGCCAACAAATTCAAAACAACACAGGCCGTTTCAAAAATTGCGTGTAAATTCAACGTGATGTGCGAATTCGAGTTTTTATGAAATTCAGGAATCCCTTCGGCCATGATTCGAATTTCGACCGCCGAATGTGGTTTCAATCCTTGTGCGCCATACCCAAGGTGCAAAAGATATAAAAGGCCTGGCACCTTGCGTTGCCAGGCCCATCGTCAAGTCTTGGGAGACCTTCTAGTTCAGACGGGATGCCGGTCCGAGATCGATCAACTGGGTTTCGCCCGGCGCATCGTCAACACCGTCATTGTCGGTCAGTAGGATCAGGCGGCCATCAGCCGTGATCGTCAGGCCTTCCGGTTTGTCGAGTATCCAGCCCTTGCCTTCTGCCATTGCCGGCAGGATATCCATGGCGAAGCGCTTTTTCAGAACCGGAAGAGCTGCTCCATGTGCCGCCGGTGTTACGCCCTCAAGGGAAACAACGGTGATCTGCTTGATTGCAGCGTCTTCACCGCCCTTGTTGTCACGCTCCAAAATGGCGAACGTGCCTTCACCCATGGAAACGATTTCAGACAGGCCAACCCAGCCACCCGCAGCACTCCTTGGTGCATCAAGCGGATAATGGACAAACCCCCATGACTTATCCGCCGGGTTGTAGATCGCGATTTTGGTGTATCCCTTCGGATCATCGTTCCACTCGCGCTGAACAGCAACGGCTACCAGCTGCTTGCCGTCCATTTCAAACTCAGCCACGCCTTCAAAGGAGAAGCGCTTTGCCTGATCGACCAGACTTTGCGGCAACGTGATTTCTTCCTGAACCGCACCGCTCGTGTCCACTTTCAGCAGAAGATGCTGGCGCTCTTTCTTTGGATGACCTTCGGAGGCGAGCCAGAAACCGCCATCCTTGGCAACGGAAATCCCTTCCAGATCGAGGAGCTCCTGACTGGCACCAGTCACGTTTACATAAGAAACGATTTTTGCTGGTGCCGAAGAAATGTCGAGCGTGTAGATCCGACCGGTTTCATAGAAGCTGTCATTGACCGTATAGAGCTTTTTCGGATCTTTCGGGTCGGCAGCCAGTGCTGAAAGCGCACCCCATCCAATTGGTGCACCCAGTTCCGGGTCAGTAACCGACGTCACGGACGGATAAGCTGGAGTATCTGCGCCAAACTGGTAAAGCGAGATATGTGAGCGCACACCATCTTCATCGACTTCGTTGGCAACCGCAAAAAGATCACGGCTCGGAATGGCGAGCAGGCCTTCCGGACCAACATGTGTCGGCAGCAGCTGGACAAATTCCGGCTTACCGCCGGTATCCTTGTAGACGGCCACAAAATTACCGCGCTCAGAATTGACGAAGATCAGCGTCTCGCCGCCAAACTGACCAACGGCAACGCCTTCCGGCTCTGTGCCTTTCTTGTGTGCGCGCTTTGCCGGATAGTGGCCGTGGGACATCCCCAGGTGTTCCATCTGGTTGCCGCTGTCGAACAACACGTCCCCATTTGCGTTCCAGATGGTGAAGCCGCGTGAACCGCCTTTATAGTCGCCTTCGTTGGCGGTAACGAAGCGCTCGTCATCAATCCAGGCAACAGCATCCGGCTCACGCGGCACGTTTTCGCTGGAACCGGAGGCGTCGCTCATGCGGGCTTTCTTGACCGGAACATTTTCAGCTGTCGCAGCACCAGCGGAGAAATGAGTGACAACCTTTCCGGACGCCAGATCAACAATGGCAAGGTGGTTATTTTCCTGAATGGTGATAACGGCGTGGTTCTTAGAATTGATGGAAACGAATTCCGGCTCCGGATCTGATGGTGCGACCTCGGCAAGGCCAGTCAGGTCGACAATCCGAACTGCGTCGCAGTTGGTCGGAACACCGTCATCATCGAGATCGAAGATTGCGAGATGACCAGCTGGTGCCTGCGGAATGACACCGTCGTTGAGGTCTTCGTCCCGCTCGTTTTCAATGGCGATGGCAATGAACTTCCCGTCCGGGGAAATAGCGACGCTGTCCGGTTGGCCTTTCGCATCGCACTTTGCGGCGATGCCCAGTCCGTCTAAGGCGATGACTGCCAGATGACCGGAAGCATTGACAAAATCTTCGCTGGTGTTGACGCCTGCATAGGCGGCCTTTGCACCGACAGCGACGGAGGTTGGTTCACCCCCGAGAGCCGTGCGGCCTAGCGGCAGAAGGTTCAGCGGATTGGCGGCGTTGACGAAAACGATGGATTCGCCCGGGCTATCCGTGAAAGCTAGCGTACGCCCATCTTTGGACGCGTAGATGATTTCCGCGACGGTTTCAGTAGCCTTGTCAGCACCTTCGGGCAGGGTTTTATAAACAGGGTAGGTGTTGATACGTTCAAAATAATCGGCTTGAGCCGCAGAGGTGGCACCAAGACCGAATAAAACGGCAAGACTGACACCTTTCAGAAAACGCCCGCGAAGATTCGCCATTGCACTGGCTCCTATTGTTTGCTCGGGTTGAGTTGGCGGCAAACTAGTGAGCCCGATTGGAAGAACGGTGACACTTGAATGAAGGTTTGGTGACAACACCAAAAACGTGAGTTGCCTGTCAGGTAGCGTTTCGGGTATGAGAAAAGGCTGGACAAAAGCCGGGCCATCTCACAGGCTGAGTGTCTTCCTTCTTTTTGCGCGTTTTGCGCGATTCTTATCGGATATTATTATGCAGATCGGTTTTGTCCGCTCCGCCATTGTGCTGGGGCTACTTGCTGTTGTGGGTCCTTTTGCGATTGACCTCTATCTTCCTGCCACCCCTCAAATCGTGCGGGACCTGAACACTGATGACGCAGGCGCACATCTGACCTTCACGGTTTACTTCATCGCCTTTGGTCTGGCGCAGCTTGTCTATGGCCCGATAGCCGACTGGCTCGGCCGTAAACCGCCAATCTTCATGGGGCTTGTCGTGTTCATTGTCGGTTCTGTTATTTGCGCGCAAGCCGAAGACATAACGGCCTTAACGCTGGGGCGTTTCGTGCAGGCCCTTGGTGCTGCCGCCCCCATGGTCATCGTGCGCGCGGTTGTCCGAGATCTGCACACAGGCACCCAGGCAACCCGCCTGATGGCTCTCGTGATGCTTGTGATCAGCATTTCGCCCCTCCTGGCACCCCTGACAGGCAGCGCAATCATTGCGTTCGGAAGCTGGCGCCTGATCTTTGGTGCCCTCGCGTTGATTGCACTCCTGGCAATGCTGCTGACGGCTTTTCAACTGCCGGAAACACTTCCGCCGGAAGGGCGTAGCCCGATAAACGGCAAGGCTATGCTTCGCAGCGCGCTCTTTCTGCTGCGTGATGGCAAGTTCATGGGTCTCACGCTTATCGGTGGATTTTCACTGGCGAGTTTCTTTGTATTCATTGCCTCCGCGCCGATGGTCTACATGACCCACTACGAACTGACGCCAACCGTGTTCAGTCTCGTTTTCGCCTGCGGCGCAATCGGCTTCTTTGCAGCTTCCCAGTTCGCCGCCGGGCTCGGCCAGAAATACGGCATGTCCAAAGTGGCACTTTGGGCAACCTGCGGATTTGCAGGAGCAACCAGTCTCCTGTTTGTCCTGGTTTGGATGGGTTATGACCAGTTACCTGTTCTGATGGTGCTCCTGTTTCTCGGAAACTCCTGCCTCGGTCTGGTTATTGCCCCGACAATGGTCATGGCACTGGAAGAACATGGTGAACATGCCGGCATGGCATCTTCCCTTGGCGGTACTTTGCAAATGGTTGCTGGCGGCGTGATGATCCTCGCGTGCAGCCCGTTTTTTGATCGGACCCCGCTGCCGCTCGTTGGGGCTGTCGCCGCCTGTGCGCTGACTGCCTTTGTTCTGGCATTGCTCACACTGCGCCCGGAACCCGAAGGCAATGCGCCCGCATAACCGATAATAGCAAGCCCTTTTCGTCGCGATTTGGCCCATATCCGCCATCCGTCAAAAGGGGCTTGTTTTTCTCCAATATTGCTGTTGATCTGAGCCCAAAGTCAGATCAGGGCAAATCATGAAATCGCACAACAACCCGTGGCTTGGAAAAGGCCTTCCCGCGACTGCCAAACTCGCTGATGGCGACGTTTCCAAAACACCAGGAAACTCCAGAGACCTGTTCGAAGAGCGCCTGCAGGTAAAAGAGAGTCCTTTGCTGGACCTACCCGAACTTGCAAAAACACTTGGTGTTGGCGCTCTTCTCATCAAGGATGAACGCGACCGTATTGGCCTTGGTAGTTTCAAAGCCCTCGGGGCTGCTTATGCGATTGCCAAACGCGCTGAACAAAAAATTCAGGACGGATCTGCGCGTAGCAGCCAGAACGCCCTTGAAGGCGTAACCTTTGCCTGCGCAAGTGCAGGCAATCACGGCCTGTCTCTGGCAACCGGCGCGCCTGTTTTCGGCGCCCAGGCAGTCGTGTTTGTCGCTGAAACTGTTCCTGAAGCCTTTGCGGCTCGCTTGCAGGATAAAGGCGCAAAAGTTGTCCGCGTTGGCGAGAACTATGAAGCCAGCATGGAAGAGGCCCAGCGCCAGGCAGCTGAAAACAATTGGATCCTGCTGCCGGACAGCACATGGCCTGGCATGGTGGATCCCGGTCGGGATGTGATGGAAGGTTATCTTATCATGGGCCAGGAAATCGCGCGCCAGATCCCCGCACCGCCCACGCATGTATTTCTGCAGGCCGGTGTCGGTGGATTGGCTGCCGCCTGCGCAGTCAGCGCTCGCGAAACCTGGGGTCCGGATGTGACCCTTGTTGTCGTTGAACCGGAAGACGCTCCGGCCCTGCAGGCTAGTATTGCGGCTGGAGATGCCGTTGCAGCACCTGGCCCTGTTTCAATCATGGGACGACTGGACTGCAAGGAACCGTCGCACCTGGCGCTGAAGTATCTGGCTAAAGAAGCAAAGTACTTCGTTACGATCACGGACGATGAAGCGTCTGAAACAGTAAACTGGCTTTCCGCGCACGGCCTTGAAACAACCCCTTCCGGTGCGGCAGGCATTTCTGCACTCCATCACGCGAGTGGCAGCTTTGCTGACCTGGGTCTGGACGAGAAATCCCGCATCCTTTGTTATCTCTCTGAAGGCCCAGAAGATGGCTGAACAGGATTTTCCGGAAAGCGAATTTGTCACCCGGACCGCGCAGGCACAGCGCGCAATGCGCGATAAGAGACTTGACGCGCTCTTCTTCACGACCGAGGCCGAAATTCGTTATTTCACGGGGTTCAGAACACTGTTCTGGCAAAGCCCGACGCGGCCGTGGTTTCTGGTTGTTCCAGTCAGCGGCAAGCCAATCGCGGTCATTCCTCAAATCGGCGCGCATCTCATGGCAAGCACCTGGATTGAGGACATCCGCACCTTTTCGGCACCTCATCCAACGGATGATGGCATAAGCCTTCTTGCAGATGTATTGAACCCTTATGCCCGGATCGGCATGCCGATGGGCCGGGAGAGCTCTCTGCGCATGCCGCTCGCCGACTTTGACACGCTGAAATCTTGGTTGAATGGAACGGAATTCGTCAATGCCAGCGATCTCGTTCAAAGCGTGCGCATGGTGAAGACAGAGGCGGAGATCAACGTACTCCGTGAAATCTGCGGCATCGGCTCAGCGGCCTTTGCAGAAGCGGGCCAGCTGTTTCACGAGGATCAATCTCTGAAAGAGGCCTTCTGTGCCTTCAAGATTGAACTGTTGCAGCAAGGCGCTGACGATGTGCCGTATCTGGTTGGCGGCGCCGGTCAGGGCGGTTATGGCGATGTCATCTCCCCGCCCTCCGATCAGATACTCAAGGCTGGCGACATTCTGATGCTTGACACCGGCGCCACCAAAGATGGCTACTTTTGTGACTTCGACCGCAATTTCGCACTCGGTTTTGCCAGCGACGCGGCGAAGGAAGCTCATGGAAAACTTGTTGCAGCGGTCAGCGCAGCAGCTGCAATTGCACGGCCGGGCAAAACCTGTTCGGACCTTTACCACGCCATGGCAGGCACGCTTGGTCAATCAGACGGTGATGTCGGACGTCTCGGTCATGGCCTTGGCATGCAACTGACGGAATCGCCATCGATCACCGATTTTGACACTACAATTCTCAGCGAGAATATGGTTCTGACGCTCGAACCGAGCATCGATCTCGGCGACGGCAAAATGATGGTGCATGAGGAAAACATCGTCATCCGTGACGGAGAGCCCGAATTCTTGAGCGTGCGCGCTGAACCGGACATTCCGGTCATTCACAGCTGACCAAGGGAGCGACCAGTCTTGAACCTGAATTTTGAATGCGATGGCGGTTCCGGCTCGACGGCGGCGCTTGGGCTGATTGTACTGAAGGCCGACGAAACCATTGAAGCTGAATTCCGACCTATCTTCGACGGTAAGGGTGTCGCGCTTTACCACACAAGAATAGAGAGCGCGCCGGAAGTCACACCTGAAACGCTAATGCAGATGAAAGCGCGGCTTACCGAGACTGCAGCCCTTCTGCCGGGGAATAAACCACTTGAAGTCATAGGGTACGCCTGTACATCCGGCGCTACGGTGATCGGGTCCGACGCCGTTTCAAAAGCCGTACAAAAAGCACATCCGTCCGCGAACGTGACAAACCCGGCCCGGGCGCTCATAGCCGCCTTGCGTCATCTTGGCGTTTCCAAAATCGGTGTGGTTTCGCCTTATGTAGCTGAAGTTTCGGAAGTCGTTTGCAATCTCTTGCGGGAAAACGCGTTCGTGCCGGCGAAGGTCGGCTCCTTCGAACAAGGTGAAGAAGCTGTTGTTGCGCGCATTTCTTTGGACTCCGTCGAAGAAGCTATCTGTGCCGTCGGCGATGAACCGGAAATCGAGGCAGTGTTTGCCTCCTGCACCAATTTGCGAACCATGGCCGTGATCGACCGCTGCGAGCAACGTTTGGGGAAACCTGTCGTGAGCTCGAACCAGGTGTTAGCCTGGCACATGATGACACTGGCGGGTCTTCCGACAAAAAGCGCAGGACCAGGGCGTCTGTTCAATACTTGAAGTGAGCTGCACTGCTACCAACATCACCCCGGAATGGTGGAAACAGCCTGAAAGAACGCATGTTCCGTCGCATTCGGGCAACAAAGTGAAAACTAATCCGCTCAAAGCTCGGCATTCCTTGTTGACTCAAACGGATTTCCGGGCAAAAACACCGCCGTCTCAAGTTTTGACGATTGCGAGCACCGATGACCCGGCTGAAGGCCGACATTCTGGATATGATGTCTCTGGCCCTTGCCAGCGCTACTTTCATGCGCGGCGAGACCCGGACGACTGTCGCAACCGCTCTTAAACGTACAACCAAGACAACCAAAACCACCGCTTGACGGTGCCGCTCATCCCGCCTCCCCGCGGATGGGAGGCGCCGATAGCCGGCGTCACCCATCAAAAAGGGGAGCCGGTCCAGCGGGGAGACGGACAAGGACAAGTCTAAAATGGGTTTTAAGATCGCAATTGCAGGCGCCACCGGTAATGTCGGCCGTGAGATGCTTGACATCCTGGCCGAGCGCGGCTTTCCGGCTGACGAAGTTGTCGCCCTTGCCTCCCGCCGTTCGCAAGGCACCGAAGTATCTTTTGGCGACGCTACGCTGAAAGTGCAGGCGATGGAGAACTATGATTTCTCCGACACCGATATTTGCATCATGTCCGCGGGTGGCACCGTTTCCAAGGAATGGTCGCCGAAGATTGCCGCCAAAGGCTGTGTCGTCATCGACAATTCATCTGCCTGGCGCTACGACGCGGACGTACCGCTGATCGTTCCGGAAGTGAATGCAGATGCGATCACCGGCTTCACCAAAAAGAATATCATTGCAAATCCGAATTGTTCCACAGCCCAGCTGGTTGTGGCACTGAAGCCCTTGCATGATCACGCCAAAATCAAACGCATCGTTGTCTCCACCTACCAGTCTGTTTCTGGTGGCGGCAAAGAAGCGATGGAAGAACTGTTCAACCAGACACGCGCGATTTTCGTGAACGATCCGATCGAACCGAGCAAGTTCACCAAGCGCATAGCGTTCAACGTGATCCCGCATATCGATGACTTCATGGAAGACGGTTACACCAAGGAAGAATGGAAGGTGTTGGCCGAAACCAAGAAGATGCTAGATCCGACCATCAAGGTGACCTGCACTGCTGTCCGTGTTCCGGTCTTCATTGGCCACTCGGAAAGCGTCAACATCGAATTTGAAAACGAGATCACCGCGGACGAAGCGCGCGCCATCCTGCGCGAAGCACCGGGTTGCCTCGTCATCGACAAACCGGAAGACGGTGGATACATCACGCCTTACGAAAGCGCTGGTGAAGACGCCACTTATATCTCCCGAATTCGCGAAGATGCGACAATCGAAAACGGCCTCAACCTGTGGGTTGTCTCCGACAACCTTCGCAAGGGTGCAGCGCTGAACACGGTTCAGATCGCGGAAGTTCTGGTCAATCGCGGCCTGATTTCTCCGAAAAAGGCTGCCGCCTAAAACGTTCAGGCGGGCGCTCTCCGGCGCCCGTTCTTTCTCCCTCCGGATTTCCAAGGAGCATGGCGCCGCTATGCCCACACCGTTCGACGGGTCTTTTCAGGACTTCCTGTCTTCACAACCAGATGCGCGTTTCACCGACTGGCTGACAGCCCGTGCCGAACCCTATTGGTCGCAAGCAACCTGCCATCCCTTCACCGAGGCGATTGGCGATGGTTCCATGCCACCCGAAGCTTACGCGCGCTACCTGATTGAAGACTATACCTTCATCACCGATCTGGCGTCTGTGTTGGGATACCTGGTTGCCAAAGCGCCAAGCATGCGCGCCAAGTCCAGACTGTCCGCATTTCTCGCGCTGCTGACATCAGAAGAAAACGACTATTTCATTCGTTCATTTAAGGCGCTTGGCGTATCGCCTGAAACATATGAAGCGGCTGCCCAGGGCCCAGTGACACGGGCTTTTTCTGACCTTCTCCTGACATCATCCGGCGAAGGCAGCTATGAGGATGGGCTGGCCTGCCTGCTCTGCGCAGAATGGGTCTATCTCGTTTGGGGCCTGCGCGAGGCTCAAAAAACCAGACCGGAACAATTCTACCTCGCCGAATGGATCGACTTGCACGCTGTTTCCGGATTTGAAAACTTCGTCAATTGGATCCGCGAGGAGATGGACGTCGTCGGAGCCGACCTTGCATGTGAAGACCAGGAAAAACTCGCACAGCTTTTCCGGCACATGAGCGCGCTGGAAACAGCCTTTTTTGAAGTTGCCTGGACGGGGTCCCAACCGACTCTTCGGGATGAATTTCAACGGACCTGATTTCGATGTACCTCTACGAAGCTGCGGCCCTTGGTGCCGCTGCCCTTTGGGCTCTCACCAGCCTGTTGTCGGCGGCCCCTGCTCAACATCTGGGCGCAATAGCCTTCAACTGCACACGCATGGTGTTGGTCGCTCTCATGTTGTCGGTCTGGGTGTTACTGACAACCGGATGGAGTTCCATCGAAGGCGACCATCTCGTACCGCTGATCCTCTCCGGTTTCATTGGCATTTTCATGGGCGACACGGCGCTGTTCCTGACCCTGAACCGCATGGGGCCGCGCCGAACGGCCATGTTATTTTCGCTCAACGCGCCGATGTCTGCGATCCTCGGCTGGCTGCTCTTGAGCGAAAAGCTGACCGGCCTTCAGATCTTCGGCATCACGCTGACTTTCCTTGGCGTGTTGCTGGCCATCCGCTTCGGTAAACGCAAATCGCAGCTTCATAAGTGGGAAAGCATCAAGGGACCGCTTTGGGTTGGTATTCTGCTCGGGCTTGCTGCCGCATTGTCCCAGTCCATTGGCTCGCTCATTGCCAGGCCTATCATGGAGACTGGTGCAGATCCCGTTGCGGCCTCAAGCATTCGGGTTGGCGTTGCTGCACTCGGCCTCGTGGTGATGACAAGGCTTCCCTTCAGCGGGGTAAGACCGGCAGGGAAGTTGACGATGCCAGTTCTCGGCATTATTGCCGTATCCGGCTTTCTCGGCATGGGCCTTGGCATGACACTGATCCTCTTCGCGCTCTCAGGCGGCGCGGTCGGTATCGTTGCAACGCTTTCAGCAACGACACCTGCAATAATACTGCCGATGATGTGGTGGCGCACGAAAGAGGCGCCCGCACCAGGTGCCTGGGCTGGTGCTGCAATGGTCGTTGCGGGAAGTGCGCTTCTTTTTGCGAGTTGAGTTAATTGAAACTTATAAAAACTTCTTGATTTTGCCAGAAATCTCGGCTCCGACCTCGGCAAATTTCGCAATGTAAGTTTACTTAAAATCTCTTGCACCTGCGTATAAATTACAGGTCAAAAATCCGTATTCTATTAGCAGAAATATGTAGACATTTCTCACTAATCCTTTTTTTACAAATATTAGCTAAAACAATAACAGAACATTTCCTTAGAGAGATGGCCGGAATTCATGAAACAACTATACATTGCAGTAGCGGATTGCAGAAAAGTTTCAAAGCAGCTTTTGCAGGTTGCTGCGGTCTATCCTGCAAAGCTCATACCAGTCGCGAAACTCGGCGCAGTGAAGTTGTATCCGGATGCACTTGTCATTGTTGATTTTCAGAATCTTACAACAAATGTGTTGAAACCCCTGAAGACCATCAACAGCAACCCTGAACTCTCGACATTGGGAATAGTCGAATTCGACAATCGTAAACAGGTTTTGCAGGCGAGAGAGCTTGGGTTTTTCAATCTCGTCGACAAGCGCGGGAATTTGACCATGCTCCTGATAAAGCTGCGGGAGATGTTTGGGGACTACTCAAACCCACAGCTTTCTGGCGACTTCTCCGAAAAACTCGTAAATACGGTCAAGTCAGTCTGCACATCCTTTGACCAAATGTCGATTGCCGCCCTGACCGATGAACCTTTGCCGGTATCCAAGCTGGCTCAGAGTGCCAAGGAAATTACAACAACAATTGAAGCAGAGGGGCTCGATGCCTGGCTTGCCGCCGTCCAAAGTCATCACAGTCACACCTATTGCCACTCAATGATGGTGACCGGACACGCAGTTGCGTTTTCAAAAAGCCTTGGAATGCCGGAAGCCCATCAGATCTTTCTCGGCCTTGGCGGTTTGATTCATGATCTCGGCAAGCTCAAGATTCCACTTTCGATCCTGGACAAGCCCGGAGCATTGTCAGAGGGCGAGCGAAATCTCATCGACAAACACCCTTTGTTCAGCAAAGAAATTTTGAAATCACACGAGGAAATACCAAAGGAAGTTGTGGAACTTGCTGTTTCACATCACGAGTTTCTCGATGGCTCCGGATATCCGGACAAGTTGAGTGGTGATCAAATCTCCCAGGCGGTACGCATGATGACCATTGCCGATATCTTCTCGGCACTTACTGAAAAGCGTGCATACAAGGACAGCTACAGCCCGAGGCAAGCCATTGGTGTCATGTCAGGCATGGAAGGCAAGCTGGACGAGGGGCTCTTGCGTTCATTCCGCGATTCGGTATTGGACACGGACCTGGGGCATTTGCGCCGCGCGGCTTTTCAATAGACTGAAATTCAAGACATTAGCGCGATAGCGGATCAAACAGCCGCCGTGGACCCTCGTTTGACAACCTCTCCTGCAATAGCCTTGTCTTGCGCGGGTGAATTCGTTTCGAAGATCTGGTCAATCGCGGAGGCTGCGAGTGCCTCGATAGGCTGCCGTATGGTCGTCAAACGCGGCACAACAAGAGTAGCCAGGGTGATATCGTCAAATCCAGTCACGGAAATATCCAAGGGAACATCGAGCTTGAGATCGCGCGCGCAGCGTAACACGCCAATGGCTTGCTGGTCGCTGGCAGCGGCAATAGCCGTTGGCCTCTTGTCGCTGGCAACCTTGTCCAGAATGGTCCGGCCAAGCTCTTCACCTGAATCATAGTCGAACTGTCCCTCATGGACGGACAATTCGATCGGATCGCTGGTTGTCGACAACGTCCCGATACGCGACACGAAGCCCTCACACCTGCTGCGCGCGACATCCATGGACAGTGGACCGGCAATATAGGCGATCCGCCGGTGACCCAATCCGTAGAGATGATCAGCCATCTTTTGCGACCCATCGAAATGATCTGTTGCAATCAAGGGATAAGATCCGAAACGGCGGTCGAGCGAGACAATTGGAACGTCGGCCTTGTGGGTGATGCTGCCATCCGATGCCGCTACGACAATCACACCGCAAACCGCGCGATCAAGCAAAGCAGAAATCTGCGTTTTTTCCGTTTCCGCGTCGTCATGGGAATTGGCGAGCATCACAGAGTGGCTGCGCTTGGCAGCTTCCATCTCGATATTCTTGGCAAGCTGGGCAAAAAACGGATTTGTAATATCGGGAACAACCAGTCCGACCACGTCAATTGAATTGGTTCTGAGTGCCCGTGCAGCGAGGTTGGGCTTGTAGTCAAGCTCGTCCATCGCCGCCTGCACACGCAACTTGAGTGGTTGTTTTACCGTGTCGTTCTTTGCAAGAACCCGCGAAACTGTACCAACGGACACACCGGCTTTTCTGGCGACGTCTTTAATCGTTGGCATTTCTCGCGTTTCTCCCTTGTGGTGCACCCGCTCTTGAACCACTCCTGCGCGATCCAATCAAGCCCACCCTCTTTCAGGTCCACCCTCTTTCAGGCGGAGATTGGGGCGTAGAAGTCCTCCAACTCTGCAAGCGTGGGCAAAGAGATCGAAGCGCCCTTTCGCGTGGTTGCGATAGCAGCCGCGCGCATTGCAAAGGAGATGGCATCGCCAATCTTGTCTCCTTTCGCAAGACACGCAGCCAGTGCGCCATTAAAACAATCGCCTGCTGCAACAGTATCTAAGCTTTTCACTTGAACCGCGGGAAGCGTGCCCGTACTGCCATCGAACGACCAGGCAACACCATGCTCTCCCATCGTGACGACAGCACCGCGTAATCCGAATTCTTTCAGGGCGTCTGCCGCAGCTTGCGCTTCCGACAACGTCACCGGTTGCTGGCCGAGCAACATGCCAGCCTCAAGGGCGTTAGGCGTGAGAACATCGAAGCATGAAAAGACCGATGTATCCCATGCAGGATCCGGAGCGGGCGCAGGATCCATGACAATCAGTGCCCCTGCTTCCCGTCCCAGTCTGGCCGCCTCCAATGATGCTTTAAGACCTATTTCATTTTGAAGCAGGACCACACCACTCTCTCTGATGACATTTGCATAAAGCTCGACGTGCGCTCGAGACAACGCGCCGTTTGCACCGCTTGACAGACGGATCATGTTGTCGCCGTCCGGGCCGACATCGATAAACGCCAACCCGGTAGCAATGTGAGGCAGTTCAGCAAGTTGAATTCGAATACCGGACTTGCGAAGTTGTGCGCTTGCATCCTGTCCGAAGCCATCCTTTCCGACGGCCCCGATCAAGGTAACATCTGCACCAAGTCGAGAGGCCGCAATGGCCTGGTTGGCGCCCTTGCCACCAAGGGTACTCGTCGTCTCCCGGACCGTAACGGTTTCACCGACGACCGGCCAGCGATCCAGATAGTTGGTGAGGTCGATATTGATGCTGCCGACGACTGTAACAGGATTCAAAACGGCACCCCACTAACCAGAATGATATTGGCATACGGCGTGACTTCACCTGTTCGGATCACGGCCCGTGCCTTTGCAGAGCGTTGCTTGAACTCCGCATGTGAAATGCATGATACATCGATTTTGCGGTCGGTTTCCAACGACCACGCATCAATTTCACCCTCCATCATGGCGGAAACCTCCGGCGAAGCTTCTTTTGCCCAGATTGCTCCCTCAATAACGAGTTCGAAGCGCAAGGCGTTCAGAAGATCCTTGAACTCTGGTACTCCCGCAGAAACAGCAAGATCAATAACGCGGACACCCTGAGGCACCGGAAGTCCGGCATCCGCGACAATGATCTCGTCCATATGACCAAGAGAGGCCACAAGTTCACTCAGATGGCGATTCAATAGAACTGTACGTTTCATTTTGCTGCATACTTTGCACGATAGTAGTCGAGCACGACGGCAATGATGATAACAATCCCAGTAATCATCTGGCGCATGAAATCACTCAGTCCAATGAGGATCAGGCCGTTTGCCAGAACACCGATGATGAAGGCGCCCAGAAGCGTTCCGATTACGGAGCCCCGACCGCCAGCCAGGCTGGTGCCACCAATGATAACAGCTGCAATGGCATTCAGTTCAAAGCCGATACCGGCAATCGGGCTGGAGATGTTCAGGCGGGCCATGTAGACGATTGCTGCAATCCCGGCGGTCAGCCCGCAGATCGTGAAAGCCGCAACCTTGTACCAGAAGACCGAATGTCCGGCGAGACGCACCGCCTCCTCGTTGTTGCCAATGCCATAGAGCAGGCGTCCAAAGACCGTGAAGTTCAAGACAAACCAGGCCACAAACACAAGGAACAGTGCGACAAGGAACACGACCGGAATGCCGTAGACCATCGCAGACCCAAATTCTTCGAAGGCATAAGGAAACGAATAAATCGTCTGAGCGTCGGAGACATGCAGGGCCGCCCCACGGGCAATGTTGAGCATGCCAAGCGTGATGATGAAAGATGGCAGTGACCAATATGCGCTGACGACACCATTGAACATGCCGCAAGCAACCCCGGTCAACGTGGCGGCAACAATTGCAAGCGCAATGGCTTCGGCGGGACCAAATCCGGGCAACGTGATTGCCTTGCCGGCAACAACTGCTGCAAAGGCCATGACCGACCCGACCGACAGGTCGATGCCGCCAATCAAGATGACGAATGTCATCCCAACTGCAAGTACCAGGTTGATCGTTATCTGCGTCAGAATATTGGTGATGTTGTTCGGCGTCAGAAAATGTTCCGTGAACACCGAGAAAAACAGGATGAGCGCCAGCAGGGCGAGACCGATACCTGCATTTTGCAATACCGAACGCACGGAAAATCTCGACGTTTTCTGAACCGGTTCTGTCATGGTCTGTGTTGTCATTGGTTTTGTTCTCCGGCCATTGCCGTCTGCCCGTAAGCCAGTTTCAGGATGTTTTCTTCAGAGAATTCGGGACGCTGCAGCTCTCCCTGGATCTCGTGTTCTGCAAGAACGAGGATCCGGTCCGCCAGGGTTATCAATTCAGGCATTTCCGACGAGACCACGAGCAAGGCAACACCTTGACGGGCAAGCTCTTTGAGGATCGTGTAGATCTCGGCCTTCGCACCGACATCAACACCGCGTGTCGGTTCATCCAGCAGCAAGACTTTCGGGTTGCGTGCCAGCCATTTGGCAAGCACCACCTTCTGCTGATTGCCTCCGGACAGGCTGGCAACCGGATCGGATAATTTGCCGTACTTGAGTTTCAGCTTGCTGCCTCTTTCCCGGGATCGCCGGTTTTCAGCGGAGAACTGAAGCAAACCGGATCTTGATATGGCCTGCATGTTCGCCAGGGAAATGTTTGCCGCAATCGGCATGTCCAGTATCAAACCTTCGTCTTTGCGGTCTTCGGTGACAAAACCAATTCCGGCGGCAATCGCATCTCGTGGACCAGAGAACCGGACATCCCTGGTGTCTTGAAAAATTTGACCGGACCGGATTGGATCAACTCCGAAAAGTCCTCGGAGGATTTCCGTACGGCCAGATCCAACGAGACCGGCAATTCCAACAATTTCCCCATAACGCAGATCGAAAGAAACACCGCGGTCCTTGGGGTTTGCAGCAGTACAGAGGCTCTCAACACGTAGCGCAATATTTCCAGGCGAACGCGGTGCTTCTTCGTTCCTGGAACTGGCCGCGAGATCACGCCCGACCATTTTTTGAACCACGCCTTCCGGGGTCGTATCGACTATTTGGTCAGTCGCAATCGTCTTGCCATTGCGGAAAACGGTGACCCTGTCGCAGATGGCAAACACCTCCTCCAGATGATGAGAAACGAAAACCACGGTTACGCCATCCGCCTTGATAGAAGCCACGATGTCAAAAAGGCGCTTTGTTTCGCGCTCGGTCAGAGTGGCTGTGGGCTCATCAAGGATCAATATCCGGCTCTTGAATTGAAGCGCTCGGGAAATCTCGACAAGTTGCCGGTGGGCAATGCCAAGTGAACTGACAGGTGCTTTCACATCGATATCGGTCAAGCCAATCGCATCAAGGGCTTCGCGCGCCCGGCGGTTCATTTCCTGCTTGTCCAACAGTCCGAACCGGGTCCTCGGCATTTTTTCGATGGAGATGTTTTCGGCAATGCTCAAATGGTCGAGCAGGTTGAACTCCTGGTGGACAACTTGCACGCCGATTTCTTTGGCTTCGTGCGGGTTTGCCGGTTGGTAGCTCTCACCTGCAAGCAAAATGCGACCAGCATCAAAGGGAAAAACACCTGACAGAATTTTGATAAGTGTCGATTTACCGGCGCCATTTTCACCAACCAAAGCATGAATTTCGCCTTTTTCAAGCGAGAAACTGACCCCGTCGAGCGCCCTGACCCCGCCAAAGTGTTTTTTCAGTCCTTCCACGGACAAAAAGGCAGCGGATTGCTCAGGGGCAGGCGCGGCGGAATGCGATGCAGCTGCCATAATTCATCCAGTTACTGAAGATTGAAGAAAAGGATTGCCCCCGTCCAAAGACTGACCAGACGGGGGCATACGGAGACCGGATTAGTTCGCGGTCACCAATTTAATCGGCGTTTTGACCCAGCCTTTAAGCTGGTCAGCGCCCCCGACAACTTCCAGCGCCAGGTCGATCGAATTTGCCGCCATATCTGTGCCGAACTGGTCGACAGTTGCATGCATACGGCCGTCCTGGATCATCGGGCCTACAGCAGGGATATTGTCGAATCCGACGACGACAATGTCATCTCTTCCAGCACTCTCAAGCGCCTTGACAACACCGATTGCCATGGAATCATTGGCAGCCATCACGCCCTGGATGTCAGGATGCGCGGTTAGCATGTTGGAGAAGACCGTGTTGGCTTCTTCTGTTTCCCAATGGGCCGTGCGGCTGTCGAGCAGGTCAAGCTTGTACTCTGCAACGGAAGCCTCAAAGCCGAGACGGCGCTCGTTTGCGTTGTCGGCGCCCGGGTTGCCTTCGATAATGACGACCTTGGCGCCTTCGCCGAGTTTTTTGCCGAGCGCGTCGCCGGCAAGCTTGGCACCGCCACGGTTGTCAGGTCCGACAAAGGCTAACTCGATTTTTTGCTGCTTCTTGGCTTCTGCATCCAGGGCCACGTCGAAGTTAACGACTACGATACCGGCTTCCATCGCCTTTTTCAGCGGGCGAACCATCGCACGGGAGTCGGCTGGTGCAACAACGATTGCATCGACACCTTGTGTGATGAAATTTTCGACTGCGTTTATCTGAGACTCAAAGTCCGTCTCGTTCTGCATGCCGACGGCGATCAATTCATAGTCGCCGCGCTTTTCCTCATGCGCCTGGGCACCCACCAGCATGTTCTGAAAAAACTCGTTTGCCAGTGACTTCATGATCAGGCCAACAACAGGTTTGTCATCAGCTTGAGCGGTACCAGCAAGCATAGCAAGGCCGGTCGCTGCCGCGGCAGCGATTTTGAATAACTTCATGATTTTCCTCCCAAAAACGGTACGCCTTCTCACCTCAGGCTGCTGTGGTGACCGGCCACATATTGAAATCACGCCCTTGGCGAAACGTCAATATGAAACGTTTCATTTTTTTGAATGCATTCAAAATTTACTTGTTTCAGAATGCATTAGAGGAACAAAAAGTTTTGCTTTCAATGTCTCCAGCCACCCTTCAGGGAAGTTGTCCTTCAACCAACGACGAACCAGAGGGTCAGAATGGAGCAAATTGAAGATACTAATTTTCAAGCTTGATGCTGCAAGTGATAATGCGCATTTTGCATAAACTCAAAGGGGTTCCAAGACCCTCCAAAAAGACAAGGAAACCGTATGCCAATTCTGTTGATCCACACAGGTGGTACAATCGGTATGGATAAAACAGAGGATGGTTTCGCACCGCGCGAAGGTGTTGTTGAAGAAGCAGTCAACGTCCTGTGCAATTCTCAAGCGGTCCCGACGTCGGTTGAAATTCGCACCCTTGCACCGCTGATTGACAGTGCACAGGCAAGGCCAGGCGACTGGCATCGCATCGCGCAAACTATTTTTGACAACTACCAGACATTTGAAGGCTTCGTTGTCACGCATGGCACCGACACGCTTGCTTTTACTTCAGGTGCGCTTTGCCTGGCCCTCGCGGGATTGGGAAAGCCTGTCATCGTGACAGGTTCCATGTTGCCACTGACTGTTGATGGCAACGATGGCTCCAGAAACCTGAAGGATGCGCTTTTGACCGCACAATACGCGGCACCTGGTATCTGGGTCCAATTTGCAGGCCATCGCCTGCACGGTGCGCGGGTTCGCAAGTCTCACTCACGCGCGTTCGATGCCTTTGAGGCTGAGGCATGTGATGTTGCCCCTCTTGTTCCAGCCCCCCACCTGCTCCTGAATGCAGTGAACGAACACAAGGTAGGTGTGGTATCTGTCACACCGGGAACCTGCACGGACTTGATAGACTATGCAGCTGAACAGTGCGACGGGCTCGTCTTGCGCTGTTTCGGTTCCGGCACCGCGCCCGAGTCTCCCGAGTTGCGCGCTGCGTTGAGCAAGGCATACAAGCGGAAAGTTCCGGTGATTGCCGTCAGCCAATGCCCTGAAGGCGGGATGAGACTGGGCACCTACGCCGCCGGCAAGGTGATGCGCGACACCGGCGTCATCGACGGTCGTGATATGACCGTGGAAATGTCTTTTGCGAAACTGCAATATTGCCTGTCGCTGCATTCGACCTTTGAAGACAGGCAACGCTATCTAAGAACCCGCCATTGCGGTGAATTCACCCACTGACCAAAACCGCACAATTGCAACTACCCGGTTTCCGGATTTTCAATCAATCGGCGAGCGCACCGCGCCAGCGTTGATTGCAAGCGCTTGAAATCACAAGCAACAAGAGTATATATAGCCAAATGGCTGTTAATTATCAATCACCGATGGACCGCGCGTTTCACGCACTAGGCGACCAGACCCGGCGTGAGATGATTTCAATGTTGGCAAGCAGCGGAGCACTGTCCGCAAATGAGCTCCGCAAACCCTTCAATGTGGCTCAACCGACGATCTCAAAACATCTGAAAGTACTGGAAACCGCAGGCTTGGTGCGGCGGGAGATCAGTGGTCGGGTGCATCGGTTCCATCTAGAAACAGCACCACTGAAGCAAGCAGAAGACTGGATCGCCAGGCATCGAACATTCTGGGAAGGCACATTGCAGCAGCTGGAAAATTTTGTGTGTTCTACAGCGGACCGGGAGAACGCTGAATGACTGGTCAGAAGATCCCTCTCGTCGTGAGACGGAAAATCTCGGCATCGCGCGAGCGCATATTCGAGGCGTTTCAGTGTTCTGCCTCGCTCCTGACCTGGTTTTCACCAGACAGGGACATTCAGGTCCAGATCCTGCAGCACGATTTTCAATCGCTTGGTCGTTTCAGATATCGATGGCTTATGCCCGATGGCAAAACGCCTACTGTTCAAGGCGAGTTTCTGCAGATTGAGAGGCCGACCCAGATTGTCATGTCATGGCAATGGGAGGCGCCGGATCCGCTGGAGAAAATTCCAATGAGAGTCTCATTCCGCTTCATCGCGGCTGACAATGAGACTGAAGTCATCATCACCCACGAGGGCATCCCGTCCGACATGGCTTGCACCGTCCATGCTGACGGCTGGGAAGGAACATTGACGAATCTTGTCTCCATTCTCGAAAAGGAAGCTTGCTTGTGAGAGATCTCGCCATTTTGACATTCGTGACACTGGACGGCGTGATGCAGGCGCCCAGTATGCCTGAGGAAGACCTTTCCCGCGGTTTCGACAAGGGAGGTTGGGCGGCGCCCTATTGGGAAGGTGTCATGGAAATGGTTCGCAAAGAAGCGATGGCATCACCCTATGACATGCTGTTTGGCCGCAAGACCTATGACCTGTTTAGCGCTCATTGGCCTGATGTCGAGGACAACCCGGTCGCAACGATGATGAATAGCGCAAGAAAATACGTTGTCACCTCGGACAGATCTGAATTGACATGGTCCAACTCCCAAACTGTTTCAGGGGATATCGCTCAAGAAATAAAACGGCTCAAATCCGAGGACGCGCCACTTCTTCAGGTTCATGGAAGCTGGGAACTGATCCAGTTTCTGCTCGCAAGAGATCTGATTGATGAATTTAGAATCTGGGCTTTTCCGGTCGTGACAGGAAGCGGAAAGCGTTTGTTTGAACACGACAGTCAATTGAAGGTGTTGTCGCTGGTGAAGTCGGAAGCCTGCGAAAACGGTGCCGTGATGAATATCTACAGGCGCCATTAGATCGTCTTCAACGGGTGCAAAGTCTCGCTCTTACAATTGCAAGAACGACCAGCGGTGCAACCCTTGCACCCTCGACAGAAAACCGAAATACAAATTTTTCAGTGATCATAAATTTTGGCAAAAAAACATACGAATTCTAACAACTGACAGTTGTTACTAATAATTTTTTTACATTTAATAATTAAATACTACCTAAGCGATTTTTGACCAAAAAGTTGGTTTTTATGACGCAAGTATTGATTGTTTCTGCCGATCTGAAAAAGGTCACCAAGCAATTTTCCACGATCGCTTCGCTTTATCCTACGACCCAAATTACAGTTTCGGATCTGTCGCCAGAGCATGTGATCCGTTGTTCGCTCGTTGTAGTGGATTTACAGGGCATTGCTCCCAATCAGGTTGAGCTCCTGCGGAGGTTCCTCAAGTCCAACCCTCAACTTTCGAAATTGAGCATTGTTGACCTCAAGAATCGCAAGGAAGTGCTTCAGGCGCAAGAAATTGGTATTTTCACACTGATTGACAGACGAGAGAAATTACCTGCGTTGATTTTAAAAATCCGCGAGATTTTGGGTAACTACTCCAGACCCGTACTGGAAGCCAATATCCCGGAAAAAACTGTCAAGTCCGTCTGGTCCACTTGCTCTGCTCTGGACACCCTGTCGATCGCTGCCGTGACTGAGGATCCTTTGCCTGTGCCGACCCTCGTCAGAACGGCCAATGACATTACCAAGGCAATTGAGACGGACGGGTTGGATAACTGGCTCTCTGCGGTTCATTGCCACCACAGCCACACTTTCTGCCACACGATGCTGGTGGCCGGACACGCTGTTTCTTTATCGAAGGAACTGGGCAAACCCGAAGAATTTCAAATTCTTCTTGGTCTCGGCGCTCTTGTTCATGATCTTGGCAAGGTAAAAATTCCGCTGTCCATTCTGGACAAACCCGGAAAACTTACCGAACAAGAACGTGAACTCATCGATAAACATCCGATTTACAGCAAGGAAATATTGAAAGGCCGAAAGGAAGTACCGAAAGAAGTGATTGAAATGGCTGTTTGGCACCATGAACTTCTTGATGGCTCTGGATATCCTGACGGACTGAAAGCAGACCAGATCTCGCAGACAGTTCGTATATTGACCATCAGCGACATCTATTCAGCATTGACTGAAAAACGCGCATACAAGGACAGCTACAGCCCCAGACAGGCTTTTGCGATCATGTTTGGGATGGGCGGAAAACTCGATAAGGAATTGCTGCGCGTTTTCCGCAACAAGATTTTAACGCCAGATCTGGGTCACTTGAAGCGATCAGCATTTTGACAAGCCTTAGGGCTTCCATATCAAGCTGAATATTCCTCTATCAGATCCGGCGTAAATGGCAGATCCGTCACCCCGAGATCAATCCCTGCCTGTGTCAAAAGGGTTGAGAGTTGACCCCGGTGATGGGTCTGGTGATTGAACATATGTGTTACGCATAGCCAGCGCGGGCGCTGGCGGGGAACACCGTCCACACCACTGGTCCATTCCAGCATTCCCGAAAGCCATTCAGGCGACACCTCGTCCGCAAATGCGACTATATCCACACTTATTGCGAGGTGCGCGGCCTTGAGCTCCGCGAAATCTTCATAGAGATCCACGCCCATACCCTTGATCTCATACCTTGTTCCGGTGAACCTTCCCAACCACGCGCGATCTGCAAACAGGATATGATTGAGCGTGGAATGAACGGACTTGAAGAAAGCCCCCCGATCCTCTTTTCGCTCGGCATCGCTCATTTTCTCGGAAGCAACATAGGATTTTTCGGTCATCCATGCGTTGTATTTGGCCATGCGCTGATAGAGTGCCGGGTAAATAGGCATGAGGTTTCTCCGCTTTATGTTCGCGACATTTGCTGTTCTTGAAAGTAAAGAACGATACCAGTCGGGATGCCAATCTGAACTGGCACAGTCGGCTGGCCAACCCCAAAGTGGTGCTTTGGGGAACCCATGCCAAGGTATTGTGAAGAGGCTCAGACCTGCAGCACGTCCGGCTCGGCCTTTTCAAAACGTTGGTTTTCCGGATCCATCACGCGCAACTCCCCGGAACCGATATCGAACCAGGCGCCGTGCAATTGCAGCGCGCCTTGTTGAGCCGCACGCTCGATAAATGGAAACGTGAGCAGGTTCTTCAGCGACTGGCGAATACCGGCATATTCCATGGCAAGCTGCGGATCGTCTGCCTTATCGATCGGCATGCAGGCCATGGCGATGGCGGCCGGTTCCAGCAACTTGATCCAACGACCAATGAACTCGCCCGTTGCCAAAGGTGCGTTGGCGTTCTCGCGGAACGCCTTGACGCCACCACACTGGCCGTGCCCCAGCACAACGATGTGTTTAACGTTCAAGGCATTGACCGCGAACTCTATTGCCGCACTTGTTCCATGCTGACCTTGCGTTTCTTCATAGGGCGGCACCAGATTGGCCACGTTGCGCACGACAAAAAGTTCGCCCGGTCCGACGTTAAAAATTCCTTCCGGCGTTACCCGGCTGTCGCAGCAGGAAACAACCAACACATCAGGTGTTTGTCCATAGACCGCAAGGCGTTCGTGCGTTTCCTTGTAACGGACAAAACCCTTGTTCAGGTAGCGGCCATAGCCTTCCATGAGATGAGCTGGAAAATCCAAGATCAATGCCTCCAATCATTTAAAGAGCTCCAAAGCGTGTCGCAGCGGAGCTCTATCCTGTGGCCATAAATAAGTGGTGTAACGCTGGAGGCCAAGGACTTTTAGCAAATGAAAGGGAGTATCTGCCGCCGGAGCATTCAAGTGGCAACATTCACTTCGTGCGGCTCGTCCCCATCACCATGATCCTCATAGGCATGACGGACGTTTTGTGCGGGAAGCTTGTCTATCGGCCCCGGCAAGGGATACACCGGCCCATGATCAATCCCAGGTTCCAGCGCTTGCTGGGCCGCAGCCCGATAAGCGGCCACGCCGTCCAAGGCATGATTTTCAAGGTGGTGCGCATCAATAAGCACTGCCGGTTCATCCCCAGATGATCCGGTATTCGTATCATGGCGCTGCGTTTTGTTACGTTTTTTTCTGCGATCGTGGCCGGTCCCGTCACCGTCGCGATCCGCAGGATACTCTGTCGCATGCGCCACGACCTGGGCCGATTGCGGCCTCTCGATCGTCGTCGCCATTCCGGCCTCCTGGCCTTTCAGAGAGTGACCGCCTTCTGGCGGAACCCTCTGATTCTCTCAACAAAGGGTTAACAAAGATTTACGAGACGTTAACCCATTGATCCAACAAATACAACGCTAGCGATTACGCGGCTTGCATCTGGCTTTTTGAGACAATCCTTACAACATCGGCCATGATATCAGTGAGCTGAAAGTCTTTCGGCGTGTAGACGGCAGCAACTCCTAAACCCCTCAGCTGAATCTCATCTTCCTCGGGAATGATTCCACCCACGACAACCGGAATATCACTTGCACCTGCACTATGAAGTCTGTCCACGACATCTCGCACAAGGGCTAGATGTGAGCCGGACAGAATGGAAAGTCCGATGACATGTACATCTTCTTCCACCGCGGCATTGACGATCTGTGCAGGTGTTAGACGAATTCCTTCGTAAACAACTTCCATTCCACAGTCCCGGGCCCTGACCGCGATCTGTTCTGCCCCATTTGAATGACCATCCAGACCTGGTTTACCGACGAGAAATTTAAGACGACGACCAAGCTTTTCCGAGACGGCTTCCACGTCTTGGCGCACGGCGCCCAGATCACCCACATCGTCACGAACCGCCTGACCAACACCGGTCGGAGCACGATATTCTCCAAATACCTCACGCAATATCCGGCCCCACTCACCAGTCGTGACACCCGCCTTGGCCGCCGCGATGGAGGGTTCCATGATGTTCCTACCTTCTTGGGCAGCCGATTTGAGCTCGGCCAGTGCGGCTTCGGCCTGGGCCTCGTTCCGCTCGCACCGCCAGACCTTAAGCTTCGCGACAGCTTCTTCTTCAACGTGCTCCGGAACGGTAAGAATGCCGCCATCTTCTCCTGAAGCCAGTGGGGAGGGTTCGCTTTCGTTCCATTTGTTGACGCCAACGACCACCTGTTCGCCCACCTCGATCCCGGCAAGGCGCGCGGAGTTGGATTCAACGAGTTTGCGCTTCATGTAGCTGGAGTCCACCGCTGCAACAGCCCCACCCATAGCTTCGATCCGGGATAGCTCTTCCCGGGCCTCTTCTTTCAACGCCTCGACTTTGCGCGTAATTTCAGAAGACCCTTCGAAAATGTCCGCATATTCGAGGAGATCCGTTTCGTAAGCGACAATCTGCTGCATACGCAGGGACCATTGCTGATCAAATGGTCGCGGCAAGCCCAGCGCCTCATTCCAGGCTGGTAACTGAACAGCGCGCGCACGTGCGTTCTTGGAAAGTACCACGGCCAGCATTTCAATCAGGATGCGATAAACATTGTTTTCAGGTTGTTGCTCGGTAAGTCCAAGCGAGTTCACCTGAACACCGTAGCGAAAACGCCGATAACGTTCTTCTTCGACGCCGTAGCGCTCCCTGCATATCTCGTCCCAGAGTTCGGTAAAGGCGCGCATCTTGCACATCTCGGTAATGAACCGCATTCCGGCGTTGACAAAAAACGAGATCCGGCCGACGGCCTTGGGGAAATCTTCTTCCGGGATGGCACCGCTGGCTCTTATTGAGTCCAGAATGGCGATAGCGGTAGCCAGCGCAAAGGACAGCTCCTGAACTGGTGTCGCGCCCGCTTCCTGCAGATGGTAGGAGCAGACATTCATCGGATTCCACTTGGGCATGTTGGAGTATGTCCAGGCGATGACATCCGTGGTCAGCCTCAGAGAAGGCGCCGGTGGGAATACATAAGTTCCGCGCGACAGATATTCCTTGATGATGTCGTTCTGCGTCGTGCCGGACAAAAGCGTTCGGTCTGCACCCTGCTCATCAGCCGCCGCAATGTAAAGCGCAAGCAGCCAAGGCGCCGTCGCATTGATTGTCATGGAGGTATTCATGCGCTCCAGCGGGATCTCCTGAAACAGAGCGCGCATGTCGCCCAAGTGCGCCACAGGCACACCCACTTTGCCAACTTCCCCCTGCGCTAGAAGATCGTCGGGGTCGTACCCGGTCTGCGTCGGAAGATCGAAGGCAACCGACAGGCCGGTTTGGCCCTTGGCGAGATTGCTCCGATAAAGCTTGTTTGATTCGGCGGCTGTTGAATGCCCCGCATAGGTTCGGAAAATCCAGGGACGGTCGCGCTCCGATCCGGTCTCACCTGCTGCACTCATGCCGCTTCTCCTCCTAAGGCCTTTTTCCGCCTGTTTTATTCTGACTTTTCAGCCCGCATTCCGCCGCATCTCCCCATCCGGCAGAAGTGTGCCGGATATTACGCGCCTGCGAAACCCCTCTGTGCAATGCAAAATATGCTTGGCATTAAAACGCAAGTTAAGCAATAGTCGTATAGATCAGTGTAACTTTTTGAACAATAGTTGCGCAAAATTGGGTTTTCGCCCAAATTGGTTTTGTGCAGGTGCGAAGTTCTGCGGGATAATGAAAGCCCTGGGAGGGGAGAATGACAGCAACAGCCGAAGCAAATGACAATCGAACACTGGGAGAAGCTCCGGTGAAAGATCTATATGAAATAGGAGAGCTCCCACCGCTCGGTCATGTTCCGAAAAACATGTATGCCTGGGCTATTCGCCGAGACCGTCACGGTGCGCCAGAACAAGCAATGAAGCTTGAAGTCGTTCCGACATGGGAACTCGACAGCAACGAGGTTCTCGTGCTCGTCATGGCCGCTGGCGTCAACTACAACGGCATTTGGGCCGGACTTGGAGAGCCCATCAGCCCGTTTGACGGGCATGGCGCTCCGTACCATATCGCGGGTTCTGATGCTTCCGGCATCGTCTGGGCTGTCGGCGACAAGGTAAAGCGCTGGAAAGTTGGCGACGAAGTCGTCATTCACTGTAACCAGGACAATGGTGACGACGAAGAGTGCAATGGGGGCGACCCGATGTTCTCAACGTCACAGCGCATCTGGGGCTATGAAACGCCTGACGGCTCCTTTTCCCAATTTACCCGCGTTCAGGCGCAGCAGCTCATGCCGCGCCCCAAGCATCTGACCTGGGAGGAAAGCGCCTGTTACACGCTGACACTCGCAACAGCCTACCGCATGTTGTTCGGTCACCATCCGCACGAATTGAAGCCTGGCCAGAATGTTCTGGTCTGGGGCGCATCCGGCGGCCTCGGATCTTACGCCATCCAGCTGATTACAGCAGCTGGTGCAAATGCCATTGGCGTGATTTCCGATGAAGACAAACGCCAGTTTGTCATGGACCTTGGCGCCAAGGGTGTACTCAATCGCAAGGACTTCAACTGCTGGGGTCAGTTGCCGAAGGTAAATTCTCCCGAATATGCCGAATGGTTCAAGGAAGTGCGGAAATTCGGCAAGGCAATCTGGGACATCAGCGGCAAAGGCAACAATGTCGATATTGTCTTTGAACATCCCGGCGAAGCAACCTTCCCGGTTTCGACATTCGTCTGCAAAAAGGGTGGCATGGTTGTTATCTGCGCCGGAACATCGGGCTTCAACTGCACGTTTGATGTTCGCTACATGTGGATGCACCAGAAGCGTCTTCAAGGATCTCACTTTGCCCATCTGAAGCAGGCGTCTTCTGCCAACAAGCTGATGATCGAGCGGCGTATCGACCCTTATATGTCGGAAGTGTTCCCATGGGATCAGATCCCGCAGGCCCATACCAAAATGTGGAAGAACCAGCATGCGCCGGGCAACATGTCCGTGCTTGTTTGCGCTCCCACAACAGGCCTCAGAACTTTTGAAGACGTTCAGGAAGCCTGCAAACGCTAGTTACGGTTCCTCCCCGAAGGCTTGGGCAAAACCCAAAAGCCTCAATGCAGCCTTGCCAGCCCGTTCCTCACGGGCTGGTTTTTTGATTTTACTAACAGCTTCATGATTACACAGACCGTCACAGATATGCGTACCAGTTTGTTTGTGAAAGGTTTTTCCAGGAAATCTTGAACGCCAAAATAATTCAGCTTCTCTTCTGAAGCCGCACTGAGGTCGTTTGACATCGGACTTCATATTCGCACTCGGTTTGCCAGAGTGCACGCCCACCGATTTTTCAGACGATCGAAGTGACATCTGCAAATATAACAGCCCCAATTCTGCTGCGATTAAATCGCAGATTCTGATAAACCATTCCGAATCGATTTCCGCGCTCAAAGACAGACAGGTGCCAATGCCTCTCATTTCCCGAAAGTCCAAACTGAAATTGCAGTTGGCATTCAGCACCCTGGCCTTGCTCGTGCTTGCGGGTTGCATGAGCGATCGCCTGCAGACACCGCCCTTCTACCAGGATCTGGCGCGGGTGGATGGTCAGGTTGACGCTGCGACCGCTGCCCAGATGATTTCACAGTACCGGATCAACAATGGGCTCTCAGCGGTCTCGCCAGATCCTCAATTGTCGGCAATCGCCAAGACTCAAGCCCAAGCGATGGCAGCTGCAGGCACGGTAAAGGCGTCGCTGGCACCAAACCAGCAGCTGGCCACCCGCATGGCGTCAATCGGTGAACCAAAAACCGCGGCTGCGGAAAATGTCAGCGCCGGCTACCGCACATTCGCCGAAGCCTTTTCCGGTTGGCGTGAATCACCAAACCATAACGATGTTCTGTTGACCAAAGACGCCACACGCCTTGGCATAGCGACGGCTTATTCGCCTAACGCCAAGCACAAGGTATTCTGGTCACTCGTCATGGCAGCACCAAGACCCGGGCAGTAGTCCTGTTTAGTAATAGCGACGAGGGTAACGCGGATAGGGCCGGATTGGCTGCACGGCGACCGGCGGGCGCGTATAGATCGGATAGTTCCGATTGTATCGCGGCACACCGATATAGACACCGGCACTGGGGATCGGACGACCATAATAGGCGCCGTTGCCGCCATAGCTCAGGTATTTTCCAGACACCCAGCCTTTGGCATTTGCAAAGGCGGCATCACACCATCTGAAATCAGCAGTGCATCCAAATACCGTCACGCCGCCGGCGCGCGGTACTGTCGTGATGACGGGATAATTCGTGCTCGGACCGGTTCGCATGTTCAAGTTGGCGGTCGTATAGGCAATAGCTGGCCGGGATTGCGCAAGCGCAGGCACCGACATCATGGCGACGGCCATTAACGCCAATGGCAAGCGGATAAACATCATTAACTCTCCGAATTAGGCACCCCGACACGCGGCAGATGTGGGTACACAACATGGCAAAAATATAGCAAGGTGGACAAACGCACCGCGAGACGTACCGCAATGCGCATTTGAGACTTGATTCCTGCCTGCCTCCCCGGCTTGATAGAACCGGATTTTCAAGGGGCACGGGCAAAAATGAAAACAATTCGAAAAACTGTTTCGCTGCTTGTCACTGCGATTGCTTTCCTTGTGGCAACACAGGCGGCTGCGAACGCGTTTGACGCGCATGCGGGTTATTACTATCCGGAACCACAAACGCGGGAGTCGTATGTAACCGAAGTTACCATCGCACCTGATGCGAACAAACGCTCGCGCGCTGCGTTTGTTATCGGCCTCGCCGCGCAACACTCCAAACAGAACCATGCAGTCGGGTATCACCTGTTTGCCAAGGGCGGCGATCTGGAAAAACTCATCATTGTTGCGACCGGTGATGGCCAATACAATACGCTCTACCGGCTTAGAGCACTCTTGGCGTCACTAACGTCCATGGCCCGCGCAACAGAGCTTTTCTCCCGCACGAACAATCCTCAGGATTTGAATTTTCTGGATTTCTGCAAATTGATCGGCTTCAAGCAGGTAACGGTGAGCAATGGCAAGGATGTCGCTCACCAGATCAAGATTCAGTAGTCACGATTTCCGGCTTGAAAGAGAGGCAGCGGTTTTTGGACCGCTGCCACAGTCGCTCGACGTTATCGTTTCAATTTGCCTTTAAGCCAATCGCGATACTGCGACTTGGTCCCGAAAAAAGCATTCCGGTCCACATCACCCCTGATGCCGGGTACGCGGCCCTCGGCTGTATATTGCCAGAACACCCAGTCGTCGCGCTGGTCGTAAATGTTGTTCGGGTAACTGGCGACAGACCGTAGCCAGAATTGCTCGCCCTTCAAGGCGCCAACCAGGCGGTCCCTGTGGAAGTCGACTGAAGAATAGATAACCGGCCGCTTGCCATAGTGGCGCTCCATCTCATCCAGAAAGATCTTCATATCCCGGACAATTTGTGACCTTCCAGGTCGTTTTTGACAAGTCTTGGAGTGTGCGTTCCATTCCATGTCCAGAACGAGTGGAATTGCTTGCGGGTCGACAGGAATGATTTCCTTGACCCAGGTTATCTGTTCTTCGACCGGTCGGCAGAAATAATAGAAATGATAGGCGCCACGCGGCACACCGGCTTTTCGTGCACCGACCCAGTTGTCAACAAAGCGGGGATCGACATGATCTCCCCCTTCCGTTGCCTTGATCCAGGCAAAGGCAACGCCTGACCGCTTCACTTCATTCCAATCGATATCACCCTGCCAGCGTGAGATATCAATACCGTGAACGGCAAAATCTTCTGGTGTCGGATCCGGAAAATCATAAGCTGCGCATGAGCTTAAAAAGATAAATCCGATGGTTGAGCAAAACGACTTTATCAATGCCAGCACGGCGTCCTCGGCAAGGTTAAGAATGACCTGATTTCACCGCTCAAAATGCGCGGGATTTCCTAACGGACAATGGACAAATTTACGAATACTGCGCAAAAACACGTAACCAACCACGCCCAACAGCGCCAATAGGGCTGCATTGCGGCAGCAGAAAGACGCAACTGGAATTTCATGCCTGAATTCACAGGCGTGGTGCGAGATACCACATTCCGTCAAATCGTTGACGAAGTCATTGCACTCACGAGCCGAATCCTTATGACTTGGCGGACTGGAACCAGCATGGCAAGGATCTCATGACCGATCGGCTTAAACTCGTTACCTGGAACATCAATTCCGTCCGGCTGCGCATGCCGATCGTGGAACAGCTGATCGAGGAAGTCGCACCGGATGTGATTTGCCTGCAGGAGACCAAGTGCCCGGATGCAAATTTCCCGGAAAACGCGTTCCGGAAGGCCGGTTTTGAGCATATGGCCATCAATGGTCAAAAAGGCTATCACGGGGTCGCAACGATTTCCAAACTGCCACTGAGCAATGTCGAAAAACGAGAATTCTGCAACATGGGTGATACGCGCCATGTAGCCGCCGATGTACCCTTTAACGGGTCCAGCGTAAGGGTGCACAATTTCTATGTTCCGGCTGGCGGCGATGAGCCGAACCGTGAAAAAAATCCGAAATTTGGACACAAACTCGACTTCATGGCCGAAATGCAGGACTGGCTGCAGGGTGAAGAGACAAACCGTCCGGCAGTTCTGGTTGGCGACCTGAACGTCGCGCCTTACGAACAGGATGTCTGGTCACACAAGAAACTTCTGAAAGTCGTCTCCCATACGCCCATTGAAACAGAACTTTTTGAAAATGTGCGCGAGACAGGCGGCTGGTTGGACGCCATGCGCAAGTTCAGCCCAATGGAAGAAAAACTCTACACCTGGTGGAGTTACCGGGCAAAGGACTGGTCCAGGGCCGACAAGGGCCGCCGGTTGGACCATGTTTGGGTTTCCGGACCATTGGAGCCTCATGTGAAGGGCACAACCGTCCTTCGTGAAGCACGCGGCTGGGAAAAACCATCTGATCACGCTCCGGTCATTGCAGAATTCGCGGTCTGATTTTCTCGAATTCGGTCATGGAGCATAGTCTATTTCGGTGCGGTTTTCGGGCCGCTCTGCCCATTCGAAATAGGTTTTTTGAAGCGTGGAGGTGATTTCTCCAGGGGCCCCGTTTGAAAAAATATAGTCGTCGATCCTGGTAATCGGCGTCACGCCGCCACCAGAAGTGGTTATAAAAACCTCGTCGCTTTGTTGAAGTTCTTCAAGCGGCAACGTCCTAACCTCAACGTCCAAACCCAACTCGTTTGCGATATCGAGAACGGTCTGACGGCTAATCCCTTCAAGAACGCCTTTGTCTGGGGTCACTAGCCGATTATTTTTGACGACAAAAACGTTGAAACCCGGGCCTTCTGTAACATTGCCGTCGCCATCCAGGAGGATTGTTGTCTCAGCGCCGGCTCCCTTTGCTTCAAAGAGCCCCCTGGTAAAATCTCCCCATTGGTAGTTTTTAACCCTTGGATCGATGCTGCCTGGAGAAATCCGGCGAACCGACTTGGCAACGTGAACATATGCGCCAGCTTCGGCGATCTCGGGACGGATAACGTGGATATACGGCACACACCAGGCAAAAAAGTGGTTGCGACAATCGCGTGGGTCACGTGAGCCGGGCACCACGTTCACCCCGCGCGATGTCACCATTGCAACATAGGCTTTCCGCAGTCCCGTCGCGGATACCAGAGCCTGTAGAGCCAATTTGATTTCATCTGCGCTCAGACCCGGGTCGAGGTTCCAGATCTCCATCGATTGGAAAAATCTCTCGAGGTAGTGCTCGAGCCGAAAAAACGCTCCATCCCAGACCGGAACGACATCGTAAGTGATGTCCGAGTGGATGAGACCCCAATCATTCACAGGGATGCTTGCCTGCGAAATCGGCATGATCTCACCGGCCATCCAGGCGGCGCCTGTCGAAAGGTCTGGATGCATGGATGAAACTTTCCTGTCTGGTTTTGTTGCGGCCTGGCAGACATCCCGCCATGCAATGCGCAGGCAGGAACGCTTGATCAGGGTTTCAATATCACCTTGCCGCGAACACGTCGTGCAGCAATTTCTTCAAGCGCTTCTGCCGTCTTCTCTAGCGGATAAACCGCATGGATATGCGGCTTCAGCTTGCCCTCCTGCACCCATTGCAGCAGCTGCACCATGTTGTTTTTGTGCCCCTCGGGGTCACGTGTCAGTGCTTCACCCCAGAAAACACCGCGCAAATCGCATCCCTTGAGCAAAAGAAGGTTGAGCGGAATTTTCGGAATCTCCCCCGCCGCAAAACCGATTACCAGAAACCGCCCTTCCCAGGCAGTTGCTCGCAGTGCCTGTTCCGATAGCTCCCCACCGACAGGGTCATAGACGACATTTACGCCCTTGCCAGCCGTGAGCTCCTTCAGTGTTTCCTTCAAAGGCTGCCGCGAATAGTCGACCGACTGTTCAGCACCTAGCGAACGGGCAAACGCAAGCTTTTCTTCCGAGGAAGCGCAGGCAATGACCTTGGCGCCCATGATCGAGGCGATCTCGACTGCGGCCTGCCCTACACCACCAGACGCCCCCAACACTGCAACCGTCTCTCCGGGTTTCAAGTCTGCACGGTCAAGGTAGGCGTGCAGTGTTGTGCCATAGGTCACCGTCAGACCCGCTGCGATTTCAAACGAAACACCCTCCGGCAAACTGACAAGATCGCCTTGTTCAGCAACAACTTTTTCGCGCGCGGCGCCCCAGCGCACATATCCCATCACACGATCACCGACCGCAAAAGCAGTCACCTCGGGGCCAACAGCTTCGACAACCCCAGCGAACTCTGCCCCGGGTGAAAACGGCCCATCCGGTTTGAATTGATATTTGCCCTGAATGATCAGCGTGTCGAAAAAATTGAGTGCACAGGCTTTTACCCGCACAACAACGCTCGAACGTCCAATCTCCGGATCAGGTATTTCTTCGATAACGAGGTTGGATGGAGGGCCCAGTGTTTTGCAGAGGCAGGCTTTCACGGCGTTCTCTCAATTAGCGTCAGACAGTGATTAAATTACCAGGGGTCTTTTCCCTGCGCGTTAGCGACGATAGCAATTCGCGTGAACAGCATATATTGGCTATCCGGTTAGGTCATGGTTCAAAGCTTGGGCTGTTTCGGGTAAGAGGACTGGACCTCAGTCTACTGGAACGAACAAACGGGAATTTGCATGCGCGGATATTTTGCCATTGGGGCCGAGGGCCTGTCTAAAAAGATGAACCTTGGCACTCTCATGCGGACCGCTCATGCCTTCGGTGCCAATTTCTTCTTCACCGTTGATGCGGCCAGGAACATTCGCAAGGCGCCGCCATCCGATACCTCCAAAAGTCCAGGGCACCTTCCGGTCTTCAGCTGGGATAGCGTCGATACAATGGAATTGCCGCGCGGGTGCCAGGTTGTAGGCATTGAACTGACCGACGAGTCCATTGACCTGCCGAGTTTCGGTCACCCGCTTCAGGCTGCATATGTTCTGGGTCCGGAACGCGGATCCTTGTCTCCACAGATGCTCGAGCGTTGCGATCACGTCGTGAAAATTCCGACCAAATTCTGCGTCAATGTCGCCATGGCCGGCGGCATCGTCATGTACGATCGGCACCGGGCCTTGGGCCGATATGCTGATCGTCCGGTTACCGCTGGTGCACCAACCTCTGAACTTCCCAAGCATGTCAGCGGGGGACCAGTGACGCGGATGGGACGAAAAGTTCCCGGAACCTGACCAATATTATCTGTACAGGTATGAGCGTGAACAGGAACGGCCTATTCAGGCCAGTTTTGGTGAGAAATTTCTTGCCTTTCCCTCCACGGAGCGTTTTCCTGAACAGGGTTCAGGGGGACGCACATGACTTGTCTTTTCACAGCAGTTTTCAAGCCTTTGCTCATCATGCTGGCACTCACATTGCCAGCAACAGCACTGGCTGCGGGAAAGGTTGCGCTGGTCATCGGCAATGGCAGCTATCAGGCCATGCCTTCACTTCAGAACCCGCCCAACGACGCCAATCTCATGGCGAGCAAACTGTCCGAACTCGGTTTCGATATTGTCCGCATCATCGACGGAGACCGCAGGTCCTTTTACGACGGTCTCACACTTTTCGGCCGCAAAGCGCAAGGGGCTGACATCGCCCTTGTTTTTTATGCGGGGCACGGTGTTCAGGTAAACGGCCACAACTGGCTGTTACCCGTGGACGCACAGATTGAAGCCTCCACCGACCTTCCGGCACAAGCCATCAAGGCCAATGACCTTCTCGACATCATGGAAACCTCTGGCGCACGACTGAAACTGGTCTTTTTCGATGCTTGCCGCAACAACCCATTGCCACGCTCGCTCTCGCGCGGAACGAGCAACGGCCTGGCGCGTCTGGAAGCAAATGCCGCCGGCATGATGATTGCCTTTGCAACATCTCCCGGAGATGTCGCCCTGGATGGCTCGGGCCAAAACAGCCCCTTTACCAAAGCATTGGCCAGACTGATTGACACACCAGATCTTGAAGTTCGTCATCTGATGGGACGGGTGCGCGAGAGCGTCTATACATCAACCGGTGAACGCCAATTGCCGTGGCTGAATGAAGCTTTGATTGGCGAATTCTATTTCGGCGGCAGATCAAGCGGCGGAACATCACAGAGACCGAAAGCCAGCCCTCAAATCACGTCAGCCGCCCAAAGCCCGAGCGGGGACCAGTCTATGGGCTTAACAATTACTCGCCACAATCCGGCACCTCTTTATGCACGCAGTCTCTGTAACAGATCGTCGACCAACAACGGCACGTTCGAGTTCTGCGCCAGTTCAATCCTCGACCCCCAGTATGGCAACCGCTACGGGCCTGCCAATCTGGTTGATGGGAAAAACGCGACGGCCTGGGTTGAAGGTGTTTCAGGCAATGGCAGTGGTGAAAAAGTTCTCATTTCCTTTGATCGTCCGCGCCTGCTGTCCGGATTCAGGATCGTCAATGGTTATGCAAAAAACGAAGACATCTTTTTGAAGAACGCACGCATTCACACTGCACTCGTAAAATTGTCGGATGGCAGCAACGAGACAATCAGTTTGCCAGACGACATGCGGACTAACCGGTTTGCCTTCAGTGAGCCGGTCGAAACAAGCTGGATGGAAATTGAAATCGGGACGGTATTTCCGGGAGACAAATATACTGATACCGCCATTTCCGAGTTTCTTCCAATTTTTGCAGACTAATTTTTTACGGCAGGGGGAGTTTGTGAACGTTATCGACTACGAGGCTCAATCGTGAAGTCGAAGGACTTTCCGGGAAATGGCTCGTTCTTGAGTGTGAAGTGCCACCACTCGCCGGAATAGTTCTTAAAGCCACCACTCTGCATCAACTCGACCAGCGTCTGGCGCAGTTTACGAGCTGACGGGGATACGGCCTTTGAATTCGTCTGGCTCGCGGGGTCGAAACAATCGAATGCCGTACCGAAATTCGAAGTTCCCCAATCCTGCCGTTCACAGGCAACAGACGAAAGATCTTCAGTTTCCGAACCCTTTGTCTTTTCCAGCGCCAAATCAACCGTTGACCCACGCGCATGACTGCTTTTGGCGCCGATATAGCCCTGCTGGATGAGACGGCTTCTGGAAACACGCGGATAATAGTCCGGATCAGTGCCACTGCCTGACTGGACCCAGGCCACCATCGCGTCGACGGCCCGTTGAGGGCGATAGCAGTCAAAAACGACTAACGAGTACCCGGCCCGAACTGCCTCTTTCTGCACTTTTCCAAGCGCTACTGCTGCCTTTTGCGTCAACACACATTCAGCTGCCCGGTAACCGGCCAGGCGGCGGCGCATGAAATTGTTTGGTCCTGCATACCGGATTTCCTGCCTGATATCGGCGTTCACATCGCGCAGATAAACAAAATCGTTCGGCAAGCTATCCGCCCGGGACGCGCTGGCAAAATTGCACAAGACAATTATTACAATAAAAAATTGCCTGAACCTCATGGCACCTCACTGACCTCAATTGGCTGGCTCAAACGTCCAGGCGCGAGGCATTATCGGACCAAACTTTATTGAACGGCAGCATTTCTTCAAATATGCCAAAGGCCGGTTTATGCCTGAAAACCCTTTCACCTGAGCACTTTAGCCTAAATCTGATTGTCCACTCATTGAGATGCGCCACACTGTTGCCGCGTTTAAACGCAAGAGCCAGTACAACGACAAACGAGCCGAAAAATAGAAAATCGTGAATCCGGGGCTTCAACCCTTTCGTAACCCGCTTTAAGTTATCATTAAAGCAACGTTTATATGTCATTCGGCAATTGAATTTAATTTGACAGAAACTCATAGCCAAACGGTGTGGAGAAGATGAAAGCAAAATCGCTGGTTCTGGCCCTTGCAGGTCTAGCCGTTTCGAGTGCAGCGGCTTTCGCACAAACCCCGACACTCTTGAAGCAGCACAAGGACTGGGCGGCCTATGCGCTCACAAGTGGCAGCGGCAAAGTATGTTATGCGCTGACCAAACCAACAACGCAGCTTCCAGGTGACCGGAATCACGGAGATGTATTTTTCTTTGTGACATCTCGCCCTGCGGAAGGGGTCAGCTCTGAGCCGAGCCTGCTTGTAGGTTATCCATTCAAGGATAAGTCTTCGGTATCCGTCGACGTAGATGGCAAGGCCTTCACGCTGTTCACCAACAATGACGGCGCCTGGGTGGAAAATGCAGCCACTGAAGCGCAGCTTGTTGCTGCAATGAAAGCGGGTCGCGAGATGAGCGCAAATGGCGAATCCAGTCGCGGCACGCGGACAACTTACAAGTTCTCTCTTTCCGGCGTGACAGCGGCAATCGACACTGCAGCGCAGGCTTGCCGCTAGGCGGCAGGCACTCCACCCGTCATTCAAGATCTACCCGGTTTGGCAATAATACTGCCATTCCGGGTTCTTGTGGTTGGAGTTTTGGTCACCTTGACCACACGCATGGCAACGATACGGCCCGGACAGCTTGATTTTTCGACTAGTTTGTGGTCTTGGGAGCGCTTGAGATTTAACCTGTCGTGACAGGTGGCCCGGTTGCCGCGTTCCAAAAGGTGAACGCCCTGAATTGCACCGGATGAAAAACGGATCACAAAATGGCGACGACGCTTGATATCGCGCGGGACAATCCGAATGCGCAAACCATTTCACCCAAAGCAGTTTCGCTTGCGCAGGGTGACGAAAAACCGACCCTGATCGGTCTCTCGCGGGAAGAGTTGGGAGAAATGCTCGGCACAATCGGCGTGCCTCAAAAGCAATGGCGCATGCGTGCGTCCCAGCTCTGGCATTGGCTCTACGTGCGCGGCGTTTCAGATTTTTCGCTAATGACCAACATCGCCAAGGATCTGCGCAGTAAACTGAATGACGCTTTTTCCATTGCACGCCCGGAAATTGTCTCAGAGCAGATCTCCGTTGATGGCACCCGCAAATGGCTTTTCCGCTTTCCACCGCGCGGTGCTGGTCGTCCCGTCGAAGTCGAAACGGTTTACATCCCCGAAGAAGGCCGTGGCACGCTTTGCATCTCTTCCCAGGTGGGCTGCACGCTTACTTGCACCTTCTGCCACACGGGCACCCAGAAACTGGTCCGCAACCTGACGTCTGAAGAAATCCTCTCTCAGGTCCTGATAGCCCGCGACCGCCTTGGCGATTTTCCGGAAGCAAACACCCCTCAAGGCGCCATCGTGCCGTCTGAAGGCCGCCTGGTGACAAACGTAGTCATGATGGGCATGGGCGAACCGCTCTACAATTTCGACAATGTGAAGAAGGCCTTGCTGATAGCATCCGACGGCGACGGGCTGTCGCTTTCCAAGCGCCGCATCACGCTGTCGACTTCGGGTGTCGTGCCGGAAATTTTCCGCACTGGAGACGAGATCGGCTGCATGCTGGCAATTTCCCTTCACGCTGTACGCGACGATTTGCGCGACGTTCTGGTGCCGATCAACAAGAAGTGGAACATTGAGGCGCTTCTGGATGCCTGCCGCAATTATCCGGGTGTTTCGAACGCCAAACGCATCACCTTCGAATATGTGATGCTGAAAGGCGTGAACGACAGCAACAAGGACGCGCTGGATCTTGTCCGCCTTCTCAAGGGCGTTCCGGCCAAGATCAACCTGATCCCCTTTAATCCATGGCCAGGTTCGGAATATGAATGTTCCGACTGGGAACGGATCGAAGAGTTTGCAGATATCGTCAACAGGGCCGGTTATGCATCGCCCATCCGAACACCGCGCGGCCGGGACATCTTCGCTGCCTGCGGTCAGCTGAAATCAGCATCTGAGCGCATGCGCAAGAAAGACAGGGAAGCGCTCGCCGCTTCCTGAGTTCAGGCATTTTTGAAGAAGACGTTCAAAATAAAAGCGGCGGAATTGATCCGCCGCTTTTTTGAGTTCTTATTTCCGGGTTTGTTACCGCTGGGGTTTAAGCTGCAGCGACATCCTTGAGGAAATCATTCACTGCAGTGTTGAGACTTTTCAGGCTCTCTGATGCATTCCTGGTTGCCTGGTCGACCGATTGTGCGGACGCCGAAGTCGATTCAACGGCAGAACTGACATTTGACATGTTGTCGCTTGCCGACGTGGTTCCTGATGATGCTTCCGAAGCACTGCGACTGATTTCACCGGTCGCACTGTCCTGCTGCTGAACTGCCGCAGCGATTGACGCGGTGTTTTCATTGGCGGTCACCATGATCGAAGAGACCCCTTCGATGGCCTGAACAGCTTGTTCCGTCGCCACCTGTATTTCCGAGATCTGCTTGGAAATATCCTCAGTTGCCTTGGAGGTTTGGGTCGCCAGTTCCTTCACTTCGGCGGCAACGACCGCAAATCCCCTGCCTGCCTCGCCAGCGCGTGCAGCTTCGATCGTTGCATTGAGCGCCAGAAGGTTGGTCTGTTCTGCAATTGCCTGGATCAGAACAATAACCTCTCCAATCCGGGCCGAACCAGTCGAAAGAAGCTCCATCTTCTGTGTCCCGGCCTGTGTCTGATTGGTGGCCTCAGTAATGACTCGCGTTGTCTCTTCAACACGTTGACCAATTTCAGATATCGAGGAAGACAATTCCTCGGTTGCCGCCGCTACGAGCTGAACGCTGCCCGAAGCTTGCGAAGTCGCTGATGCCGCGCTGCCAACTTCTTCCGCAGCGCTTTCTGCAGTACTCATCATCGACGTTGCGTTCGACTGCATCTCGCCCATGGAAAATTCCACGGCTTCCAGCATCTCAGAAGAGTGCGTACGGAAGTTTTCCAGAAGGCTCTCGATCCGCTCCTGACGCTCAGTGCGAAGTTTTTCTTCCTCCTGCCTGGCTTCTTCAAGGCGGGCCTGCTCAGCCACACCGTCACGGAAGCCTGCAATGGCAGAAGCTATTTCACCAACTTCATCCTTGCGTTCAGCTTCCGCAAATTCAACGCTGGTATCACCGCCGGCAAGCCGGGCAGCGCTTTCTACAAGGTGTCTGATTGGCGTAACGATGGAACGCGCAGAGAACCAGCCGACAAGCGTCATGACACCAAAAATCATGACACATACCAGCGCAATCTGATTACGCAATTCCGTAACAGGCGCGAGTACCTCTTCTTCACCCTGGATCGCGACAACGGCCAGCGACGCCCCATGAAACTCGAGCGGGACCGCCGCTGATAGATAGTCTGCACCGCGGAAACCATCGAGATGGCCAACCGAGGCTTTGCCTTTTAGCGCAGCATCGGCCACGGCTGAATTCAGGCTTTCTTTCAGAATGTCATTGGTATCCGGTGTTTTGGCTGAATCATTGCGAAAGAGCTTGTCTTCCCCAATAAGCACTGCTTCGCCAGTAGCACCAAGACCTGACGCATCCGCCATAATGGCGTTGATGTTGTCGATGGGCATTTGAAAGACCAGGACACCCAGCCGTTCACCATCTTCATAGATCGGCGTTGATATGAAACTGGCGGGTGCGTCGGCGCTCGGTGCGTAAGGCTTGAAGTCAAAGAAATGTATCTCCGACTTGCCACCTTTCATCGCTGCACGGAACGCATTGCCAAGGTCCGTGTCCTTGTATTTCCCGCTGACCAGATTGGTCGCATAATCGAGTTCCTTGAAAACCGTATAGATGAGCGAGCCGTCTTCTGAGAACAGAAAGATATCGTAGTAGCCGCGTGTCTTGAGCATCGTGCGGAACCATGGATGGAATTCTGCATGAGCAAGATCGTATGGCGTATCCCCGGCGGTCATCAGAGCGTCTTTTTCTCCGAGCGGATGCGGGTTGTCATGAATATACGAGGCCTGCAGTGTGGCTTCCGCGTCGCTTTTCTGTCCGTTCCAGGCTGTCTCGAATTCGGTCAGTGCAGATTTCACAAAGGGACTTTCCGCAGTTACGGAAAGGTCCTGTACGATTGACTCCAGGTAATGAGAAAGGTCGTCACTGCGTACCTTTGCCAGTGCTGAGAGCCTGTGCTCGGTCTGTTCAGTAATGTTCGCTGAACTGATCCAATAGCCAAGTGACCCTGCAAGGAGGGCAGCCACAACTGAGCAGCCCGATATGATTGCAGGTATCCGAAAACTGAGTTTCGAGAAACGGGGGTTCATGAAACCCTCCCCAAGTTAGATATGTCCCAAGGTAAAGGTCAGCCCAATTAGCTTTATTCAAAGTTAACTCGAAATATTTCGGGTAGTTAATTTAAAAACTAAATTTTTATATATTACTTAGGACAAACTATTATTTGAAAACAACTACACAAACAACAACCGTTTGTATGTATTTATCAAAATTTGATAGTTTTTGAGGTTTTTTGTCTTAGGTATACATCAACTTTTATCTCTACCAGAAGATGCATTCAAATTGCGCCACGACAGCAAAAAGCCGCCCGGAGGCGGCCTTTCATTTCAATATTTTAACCAGTCAGACAAGACCTGCCTTGGTCAACGGCAACGTTGTCACCCATTCGCCTTTGGCGGCAGCAATCGCATTTGCGATGGCCGGACCGATCGGCGGCGTACCCGGTTCGCCAATACCGGTCGGAGCTTCATTTGAAGCGACAATATGCACGTCGATTTCGGGCATGTCGGAAATGCGAAGCGGCTCATAAGTGTCGAAGTTGGTTTCCTCGACGACACCGTCAACCAGGGTGACCTGATTGCGCAGGATCGCCCCCAAACCGTAGCCGATACCACCTTCAACCTGCGCCCGGATATTGTCCGGGTTGATCGGTGTTCCACAGTCGACAGCCGCCGTGACCTTCTCGACCTTTATGGTGCCATCCTCACGGAACGAGATTTCCGCAACTTCCGCCACATAAGACCCGAAGGACTTGTGTACGGCAACGCCGCGATGCCGGCCTTCCGGTGCAGGTGTATCCCAACCGGCCTTCTCCGCAGCCAGCTTCAGGACATTTGCCTTACGCGGATCGTCCTTCATCAATTCCAGACGGAGCGCCACAGGATCCTTACCTGTTTCCTTTGCGATCCGGTCAATCATGGTCTCCATGACATAGGCCGTATGGGTGTGCCCCACGGAACGCCACCACAAAACAGGCACCTTCGTTTCCTGAAGAGTCTGGTCCATATTCATGACACCCAGCGCGTAAGTCGTGTCGTGTGCGCCTTCGGTCATGTTGTGGTCGACACCGTCCTTCATCAGCATCGCTTCGAAGGGCGTTCCCTTGATGATCGACTTGGCTGCAATGTTGTATTTGAATCCCGTCACAGAGTTGTTTTCGTCGAGACCCACCTTGACCTTGTGCGCGGACATAGGACGGTAATACCCACCGGCCATGTCATCCTCCCGGGTCCAGACAATCTTGACAGGTGCAGGATCCATTCCGGCCGCTTGCATTGCCTTGGCAAGAAACGCGACTTCGGCAACCGGGTGACTGTCCGCCTGTGCCCGGCGACCAAAGGACCCACCCGCCCATAGCGTGTTGATCTTGACCTTTTCGAACCCGATACCAAGTATGGTCGCGGCAACATTGTGGTCGACAGTCTGAAGTTGTGACCCCAACCAGAGTTCCGCGGTATCGCCGTCAAACTGAATCGCAGCATCAAGCGGCTCCATGGCACCATGCGCAAGGAACGGAAACTCGTAATCAGCTTCCAAGACACGGGCAGAGGCTTCCAGAGCGGCGTCGACATCGCCGTCTTCACGCACCTTGAGCCCGGGCTTCGCCGTCATGTCCTTCAACTCTGCGAACATGGCGTCGCTGGACCGGGTTTCAGCTTCACTGTCATCCCATTCGATTTCCAGCAACTCACGGCCTTTGATGGCAGGCCAAGTGGACTTGGCAACAACCGCAATCCCGTGCGGGATCTGGAAAACACTGACAACGCCCGGCATCTTTTTGGCTTCGCTCGCGTCAAAGGATTTTACCTCGCCGCCAAAACGTGGAGCCCTTGCCACCGTCGCAACCAGCAGATCGTCGCGCTGGAAGTCCATCGTATAGGTGTTAGGTGCACCGATGGTCTTGTTTCTCACATCCAGGCGCGGGAATGACTTGCCAATGTAGACCCACTTGTCGGGCGTCTTCAAAACCGGTTCAGCCGGAACATCCTGTTCAGCAGCCAGGCCTGCCAATTCACCGAGCGATGCAGAGTTGCCAGATGGGTGAGAAACCACGCCGTTGGAGACAGTAATTTCACCTGCCGGCACGCCCCACTTCTGTGCAGCAGCAGCCACGATCATCGCTTTGGCGGCAGCCCCGGCCTGACGATACTGAATGAAAGAATTGGCCATGGCGGTGGAACCGCCGGTGCCTTGAACACCGAACAACGTATTGGCATAGACCTGCGGGTTGGACGGCGCGAATTCAACCGCGACCTGCTCGTAGGAAGCATCAAGCTCATCAGCAACCAGTGTCGTCAACCCGGTGGCTGTGCCTTGCCCCTTATCCAGGTGCTTGGACAGAACAATAACCGTGTTGTCCGGCCGGATATGGACAAACGGCTGTGCAAATTCACTGGAACCGGCAGCAGCTTTGGCTGCACGTGGCAGGTTCATTGCAATGACAAGACCACCGACGGCACCAGCTGACATTTTCAAGAAAGTACGGCGGGAGGGTTTTTGAGCTTCAAGCGGTTTTTGCAGCATATGCAACATGGTTTAGCCCTCCATCTTGTCTGCGGCGACATGGATCGCCTTGCGAATACGGGCATAGGTGGCACAGCGGCAGACATTCCCGTCCATTGCCGCATCGATGTCTTCATCACTTGGCTTTGGCGTTTCGCTCAGGAGTGCCGTGGCGGCCATGATCTGTCCCGACTGGCAATATCCGCATTGCGGTACATCCAGTTCATTCCAGGCAGCTTGAATTGCCTTTGCGGCCTTGCCGTTCACACCTTCAATTGTGGTGATTTCGGCGCCATCAACGTCGCCGACCATTGTCTGGCATGACCGAATCGGAACACCGTCCCAGTGGACCGTGCAGGCCCCGCAGGACGCGATCCCACAGCCGAATTTTGTGCCCGTCATTCCCAATTCATCGCGGATTGCCCAGAGCAACGGGCTATCGGGGTCTGCGTTCAGCGTACGCGTTTCCCCGTTGATTTTCAGTGTCACAGACATGAAGAGGCGTCCCTTTTTGGCTGGCCTAATCTGGCTAAAGGAGGTAAACTACACCGTGCAGTGTAATATCAGAATCCGCATCTGTAAACGCCCTAGTTTACATAAGGTGCAATTTTTGAGATGAAAGGGTTGGGGCAACTGTCTACTGACAAAAGTGCAATTGGGGCGAATTCGAGCTGAGAATGGCAGTATCTGACCAGAAGAAGAAGCAGATCGTCGAGGCTGCAATCGCTGAATTTCAGGAAAAAGGTTTTGCCGGATCCAGCATGGATCGGATTTCCGAACGTGCCCAGGTCTCAAAACGAACGGTCTACAATCATTTCGAGAGCAAGGAAGTCCTCTTCAAGGCCATCAACCAGTGCCTTGCTGACCAGATCAACTCCGCTCTTGAGCTGGCTTACGACCCGGACATGCCGATCCGGGACGCCCTAGTCCGTTTGGGCTGGGCGGAAGGCGAATTGATGGTCAATCCCTGCTTCATGAGCCTTGCGCGCATGATCATGAGCGAAACCATCCGCGATCCCGAGCTGGCTGCGGACATGAACGCGCGGATGACCAAGCTGACGATTTTTGCCGAGTTCATCGAGCGTGCCACGAATGAGGGCAAACTGAAGGCCGAAGATCCATCTGTCGCCGCAGAGCAATTTCTGGGCCTGATCAAGTCACGCAGCTTCTATCCCAACATCTACGCCGCCCGCGTCCCGGGGCGCGAGGAAATGGACAAGGTCATTCAGGAAAGCGTTGATTTGTTCCTGGCGAAATATGGGATTTGAGCAAAAGCTGACTATCTGAAGGACTGCACGTCGTCTGTACCAGCACAATCCATTCTCAAGTTAAGTGTCTTGAAAAATGCCCTCCGATATTTTGATCCTCAAGCCGGACGTCACGAAACACCGGCGCAACATGTTCGGATACGCGCTGATTGGCGGGTTTGTGATTGCCTTCATTCCCTACTTTGTTTTTCCGGGAAGTCACATCCCTCCGCTGATTTTTCTGCTCCTGGTTCTGTGCATCAGTGCCATTATTTATTGGTTTCTGGGCGATGACCCAGTGGACACCCACCTGGAACTTCACCAGACCGGCCTGAAAGTTTTCAATGGTGATCGGCAAGCCTTCTTTTACTGGGTTAACCTCTCGCGTTTCACGCTTCTGCAAGTGTACGACGATCATGAAGAAAGTGAGTATGGATATTCTCATCACTTGATTGCCCGCGTCGTCGACCCGAATGTCGTAAACACAGATCGTGAGCAACCGGTCGAACCACAAAACGCCGACCTGCGCATTCCAATCGACAAATTAATTGCGCATTACCGGTTCACCAACCGGAGCGAAGCCCAGCAGGCCGCCTGCAGTTCTCCTGAAAACTTTGCCGACACCGTGAACAGATGGCGGGATTTCGCGTTGAACATCAAAACCGGAACTGTACCGACACCTCTTATCAAGCTGGAAGAAGGTTTGGGATCGAACCCCGGGCAGGAACTCTATGTCAAACATCCCGGCTAGATACGGACTTTTCCAACAAATTGCCCTCGAAAATGTGTTCAGTTGGTTCTCACCAGACTGCTGCTAGAACCCGCCCCGACAGAACAACAAGAAGAGCGACGAAATAGCCAACTTGAGGGGCTTGCGCCGTAACTAGAACCGGCTAAATTGCGGCAAATTTTCAATCGTGCGGTCAGACCGCCAAAAACAGCGAATTGGACCTTCTTTAGATGGCGCAAGGTGACATTAAAAAAGTCGTGCTGGCCTATTCCGGTGGCCTGGACACTTCCATCATTTTGAAATGGCTGCAGACCGAACTGGGCTGCGAAGTGGTGACCTTCACCGCCGATCTGGGTCAGGGCGAAGAACTTGAGCCGGCACGTAAAAAAGCCGAGATGCTTGGCATCAAGGAAATCTACGTTGACGACCTGCGCGAAGAGTTCATCCGGGATTTCGTTTTCCCGATGTTCCGTGCCAATGCTGTCTATGAAGGTGTCTACCTGCTCGGCACATCCATCGCTCGTCCGCTGATTTCCAAGCGCCTGATTGAGATTGCAGAAGAGACCGGGGCAGACGCCATTGCCCATGGCGCAACCGGCAAGGGCAACGACCAGGTTCGCTTTGAACTATCCGCTTATGCGCTTAACCCGGACATCAAGGTCATCGCTCCCTGGCGCGACTGGACTTTCAAGTCCCGTACCGACCTTCTGGAATTCGCCGAACAGCACCAGATCCCCGTACCGAAAGACAAGCGCGGTGAGGCTCCGTTCTCTGTTGACGCCAACATGCTGCACTCGTCATCTGAAGGGAAGGTCCTCGAAGATCCGGCCGAAGAAGCACCAAACTACGTTTTCCAGCGCACAGTTGACCCGACCGAAGCTCCGGACGTTGTCACGGAGATTGAGATCGGTTTTGAAAAAGGCGACGCCGTTTCGCTCAATGGCGAGAAAATGTCTCCGGCGACCCTCTTTGCAAAGCTCAACGATTATGGCCGCGACAACGGCATCGGGCGCCTTGACCTGGTTGAGAACCGTTTCGTTGGCATGAAGAGCCGCGGCATCTATGAAACGCCGGGTGGCACCATTCTTCTCACCGCCCACCGGGCAATGGAATCAATCACGCTCGACAGTGGTGCCGCTCACCTGAAAGATGAGCTGATGCCACGTTATGCCGAGCTGATCTACAACGGCTTCTGGTTCTCGCCAGAGCGTGAAATGCTGCAGGCCCTGATCGACAAGAGCCAGGAGCATGTCGCTGGCTCGGTCAAACTGAAGCTCTACAAGGGCAACGTGATCCTGGTTGGCCGGTCATCGCCTTATTCTCTTTATTCTGAAGAGCTGGTCACATTCGAAGACGATCAGGGCGCATATGATCAGAAAGACGCTGCGGGCTTCATCAAGCTGAACGCATTGCGTCTGCGCACGCTCGCCAAACGCGACCGTATTGGCTGAGGTTTGCTGACATGATTTTACCGGCGGCTGAGTTGAGTGATCGTCTCGCAGCCGCCGGTTTTTTGTGTCTGGGTGACTTTGAACCCGGCCCTGCCGACAACGTCCCTTCCTTGTCCGGTCAACGCCCCGCAAGGCATCTCTGCCTGATTGGCAGCACGGGTCCATCGCTATGGCCTGCTTTCAAGACCGGTGTCGAATTTTCTGACGGTGCCACCGATCCTCTGGACCGTTACACGAAACGCATTCTGACAGATCACGCGTCAAAATTCGGATGTGAAGTGATCTTCCCTTTCGAGGGCCCTCCGTATCACCCGTTCCAGCAGTGGGCTCTGAAATGCGGTGGGTTTTCGCAAAGTCCGCTTGGTGTTTTGGCGCACCATGATTATGGGCCATGGTCCGGATTTCGGGCAGTATTTCTGTTTCCCGCGCCTTTAACCGGCCTGAAACAACCAAAAGAGGCCGGTCCCTGTGAAACCTGCACAGACAAACCCTGTCTCACAGCCTGCCCCGTTGACGCCATTTCCCTGGACAATGGCTACAACGTTCCCCGCTGCCGCTCTCATCTTGCGGGCAGCCAGGCACTGGATTGCTGGTCGGGCTGTCTGGCAAGACGTGCCTGCCCATTTGGTTTGGAACACGCCCCCGAGCCCGACAACGCCCGGTTTCACATGCAAAGTTTCGTACAGCACTAGTCGCGCAACGCAGAGCGTATCGGGAGCGGCGCGGACGCAATCGTTTCCCGACGATCGTCAGGCTTCGGCTTCAGGTGCATCCAGGCAATTTGGCCCGGTGCAAACTGTTTACGACCCTGGCGGGTCCAGACCGGCGGATGATGATCACCGACAAGCAGGATCTGTGTGTTTTGCAAGTCCGGGTTCAAAGCGATTTCCTTGACCCGGTAAAACAGATCCATCCACATCTCGGTCATGGTGCAGATGGTCCAGTCATCAAACGGGCCGCCACTGTCGCAATCGAGTCTCGGTGTTGTCGCGTTCGGCTCCAGTGGCAAATGGGTGTGCAGTGTCAGCCAGTAGGCAAACTTCGGCTTGTCACCAGGGCTATCCAGATAGGCCTCGACGGCATCGGCCAAATCCAGGTCACACAGTCCCTTGAAGGTCAGGCCACAGGTCTTGCCGGCGGGAATGTGTTCGCTGCCTTCTAGTTGCTCACGGAAAAAAAGCGATTGAAACCCGATACGCGGAAACCACTCCGTTCGATCGAACAGGGCACCGTAAAAAGCGTCAAATGCGGCTGTTTCATAGCCGGCATCCACGTAGGCGGCCGGCAAGCAATTGTACCGGAGTTTTTCCAGATAGTCCGGATAGTCTCCCCAACGGCCACAGAGTTCTCGTGATTCAGCAGCGGTTGTCGAGCCGTCATAGGGCCCTTGGCCCGTGGTGATCTCAAACGCAGCCTCGATCTCTGGCACCTGCAGGATTTCCCACAGGATCCGCTGGTGAGCCGGATCCGCATAGGCCCCCATGCTTTCAACCATCACGACCAGTACATTTTGCTTTTTGGCGGCGGGAACCGGCTGATCAAGTCCGGTCTGCGACATGGCAGACGTGAACTCGACCTTGTTCTGGAAGGCCCTTGCAAGTTTTGTCTGCGGCGACATGTTGAAATAGAAATCCAGGGCAAGCATCACGCAGCACATCAGGATCGCAGGGATCAGGCTGACCTGCTTGAATTTTTGGCGATTGCGCACAATCAGATAGACATAAAGTCCAACAAAGAAGGCAATTACGCAAGCAAGCAGGGTGTAACCGGCGAAGGAAAACAGGTCGAGACTGGCCGAGTATTTGACCGAGTCAAGGATGAGCTCCGGAGAGAAATTGAAAATCCCGGAAGTCACCACGACGACATCAAAAACAACAATTAACGCCGCCAAAACCGCAAGAAAGATCACATTGAGCTGAAGCCCGATCACCGCCAAAACAAGGTAGAGCACTATCGGCTGGAAACGTTGCGGGCAAACGAAAAAGGCAAGCACAAAATAGGGGACACTGGGAAGCACATTGGCTACGAACGCGAAATAAAGTGCGTCGCGAGAAAACATCTCCTCATACTTATTAACAGTTGCATTCCTAGTTAAAATTTGCATGATGAAATTCCAAATGAGCAATTTAAAGTTGTCATTTGGACTAATATCAATCAAAAATATAAAAGACTATTAATTACACCTATAAATTGTAAAACCCTTGACTTTAGGCTGTGGGTGACTTTTGAAAAAAAGAGATTTTGGGAGAGGTTTCGTCAACGAGTTGCGTTGAATTTTGGATAACCTCCCAACGATCAAAGAATTCAGATTTTGACCTAATGGTCGGCGTCCGTGAGTTTTCTAACACCATCCTGATCCGGGCAGGTTTCAAGCGCTTCTAACGCCGTGCGACCGTCTCCCAAAGGCGCATCCGGCCAGATTTCAGCGAGCGGGATCAACACAAACGCCCGCTCCCCCATGCGCGGATGCGGGATTTCCAGATTGGCTTGCGACACCGTTCTCAGACCGTAGATCAAAACATCGATGTCGATCGTTCTCGGGCCCCAGCGGACCGCGCGGACGCGGCCGAGTTCATTTTCAGTATCAAGACATCGTTTGAGCAAATCTTCTGGTGAAAGCGTCGTGTCGACAACAACGCAGATGTTGCGGAAATCGTCTTGTGGAACTGGTCCCCACGGCGGGGTCTGATAATCAGATGACCTGGCGACCAGGGTAATCCCTTCTGTCTGGGATAGCTGCCCAACTGCTTTCGCCAAATTGACTTTCGTGTCTCCAAGGTTTGAACCCAGCCCTAGTGCACATCGTGTTGGAGCATTGGGAGACAGATTGGGATTGGTCATATCAGCTCGGGTTCCGTTCCAGAAATGTTGCTTCCAGCATGCGCACGCAATCGACGTGTGGCCGCACATCGTGCGCACGAACAATGAGAGCGCCCTTCAAGAGCGACGTCATGTGTACAGCCAGAGATCCGTGAAGCCGGCCGTCTGTTTCAACGTCCAGAACCGCACCAACCATGCGTTTGCGAGAAGCTCCGGCGAGTACCGGAAGTCCGTGTTTCTTCAGTGTCTCGAAACGGTTCAAAATGATGAAGTTCTGGTCGACAGTCTTCCCAAAACCAAACCCGGGATCCAGAATTTGTTTTTCCCTCGGAATACCCGCCTTTGTGGCCAGAGACATCGACTGTTCAAAGAACCGATCGATATCGCTCATGATGTCAATGGCGCCATCTGCTGCCAGTCGATTGTGCATCATCACAACATGAGCTCCGGTCTCGGCGACCGTATCCGCCATTGCCGGATCTTTCTGAAGACCCCAGACATCATTGATGATCACGGCGCCTGCGGCGCACGCTCGTTTGGCAATCTCCGCCTTGTAGGTATCTATGGAAATGGGCACGCCGAGGCCGGTAACTGGTTCAAGCACGGGTGAGAGACGGGCCCATTCGTCTTCCAACGGAAGGGGTGCGGCACCCGGCCTCGTACTCTCGGCACCGATGTCAAGAATATCCGCCCCGTCAGCAAGCATCGCACGGGCGTGCGCCAATGCATCCTCAACGGCATTATGACGCCCGCCATCGGAAAATGAATCCGGTGTGACGTTTAATATGCCCATCACATGTGGACGGCTTGTTGGCAATTGATATTCAGCGGCTTTCGCCATCTCAGGTCCCTCAGTCTTGCCATTCGACTGATGCCTTGTCCGCAGGAGCGGGTCAAGCAAATGCGATAACGCCAGAAGAAATTTTCCAGAAAGACTATTCCGCTGCTGCAGGCTGCCGGATTTGGTTCTTGAAAACCAGGTAGCTGACAACACCCATGATCGGCATGCACGGCAGAACCAGTGCCAAACCCAGAACCGGGTCACCGATCGCGGCAACAATCAGGCTGCCGACAATCCCACCGCCGAACTGCAAAAACCCGACCATCGAAGACGCTGCCCCGGCCATATGCGGAAATGGTGCCAGGGATTCTGTGAAACTTGCAGGCAAGACAAACGCAAGCGCAAACACGAACAGACCAACAGGCCCCATCACCGTCGCGATGGTTGGTTGCAGCGTCAACGTCAGCGCGCACATGAGAATTGACGCAACAATCATCAAGGCAATCCCGTATGGCACGAGTTTACGCGCCTCCACGACGCGCAACAGGCGGCCTGTAAGAATTGTCCCGGCAATAAATGAACCGGACTGGATGACCATGGTCATGCCGAATTCGGACGGTGACAGGCCAACATTATGGATCAGGACAAATGGCAGAACCGTCGCGAGAGCGTAGATATTTCCAAGGCCAAAGCCGATGAGCAGGCTGGGTGCCAGGAATTGCGGATCCTTGAGCAAGGTCAGATAATTCGAAGCCAAACGCCGTGGATTAAGATGGTGCTTGCCTGGATTTGGATTTGTTTCCACCTGAAAGAAAGCGACGGCCGCCATCAGCACCAGACCATAGATCACCATGCACCAGAAAATTTCCCGCCAGCCGGAAAATTCCAGCACAAAGCCACCGATTGTCGGCGAAATTGCAGGTCCAAGCGCGAGCATCATGGCAATGGTGTTCATGATCTTGGCGGATGATTGCCCCGTAAACTGGTCACGGACAATTGCGCGAGAAACCGAGATGCCAACAGCCGCTCCCACGCCTTGAAGCGCTCGCGAGATCACCATGAATTCCACGGTCGGCGCGAAGGTCGCCAAAATGCTGGAGACAATATAAAGCGACAGGAATACCAGAGTGATCGGTTTGCGGCCAAACGCATCGGAAAGCGGACCACACACCAGCTGCGCCAGCGCAAAACCGGCAAAATAGGAAGTCAGTGTGAGCTTAATGGCTGCTTCAGTCGTTCCATAGGCTTCCACGAGCGCCGGCATCGCAGGCGTATAAAGCGCCATTGAAATTGGGCCGATGGCGACAAGTGCCGCCCCCAAAAGCGATGTGCGCTTGGCGCTCATGATTGAACCAGTGGAATTCATTTCTGTTTCCCTTTGGAAACGTCTTGCAGCAAACTTTCTTTCATTGTCTGCAGTAGCGTTTCCAAAACCTGCTTGTTGTCATCCGGAATGTCTTCAAGCGCTTTGGTTCGCACCGATTGCAGAGCCCCACCTATCCTCTCCAGCAGCGGATCAGCCTCAGGCATCAGCTCAATCAGGTTGGCCCGTTTGTCCTTCGGATCAGAGCATCGTTTGATCAGACCTGCCCTTTCAAGCGAATCCAGATACCCAACCAAAGTCATCGGCTCGACAAACATGGTTTCAGCAAGAGCGGCTTGCCGCTGCCCGGGATGACGCCAGACATAAAAGAGAGTACGCGCCTCTCCGACCGTCAATCCGGTCTCAACGTCCGCCAGTGCCGCTTCAAAGCGGCGTCTGAGCAAGCGCGCCAGATCCACGACCAGCATGGTCACAGCCACGTTCGGATAGGGAAGTCCCATCGGTACTCCAATTAGTAAGGATACCTTACGAAATAGGTCGCGTACCTGTCACTGTCAATGCGCAGTTTTGGCACTGCATTGCACAATCACGGCGCTCCACGTATAAAGGCGCCAAATTCGGCGTTAGGTGCCGAACAAAGAAATCACACATCCAGACATTTTGCGGGTCCGCCGGGGCCCGTTCTGTCTTTTGGAGCCTACTCATGAAACTGCGTAATATTGCCATTATCGCTCACGTTGACCATGGCAAAACCACCCTAATTGACGTTCTCTTGAAGCAATCCGGTGCGTTCCGGGACAATCAGCGCACTGAAGAGCGCATGATGGATTCCAATGACATCGAGCGCGAACGCGGAATTACCATCCTTGCGAAGGTGACTTCCCTGGTCTGGAAAGATACCCGCATCAACATTGTGGATACCCCGGGCCACGCCGATTTCGGTGGTGAAGTCGAGCGTATCCTGCACATGGTTGACGGCGTGATTCTTCTGGTCGATGCGGCAGAAGGCCCGATGCCACAGACCAAGTTTGTGCTTAGCAAGGCTTTGAACCTGGGGCTCAAGCCCATCGTTGCGATCAACAAGATCGACAAGCCCGAACAGCGCGCGGATGAAGTCCTTGATGAAGTCTTCGACCTTTTTGCTGCGCTCGACGCAAACGAAGATCAGCTTGATTTTCCGGTTCTTTATGGTTCTGCCAAACAGGAATGGATGGCTAACGAACCGGACGGACCGCAAGACAACATGGACCCGTTGTTCGACATGGTTCTGGATAAGGTTTCAGAACCGCAATCCGACCCGGGTGAATTCCGCATGCTGGCAACAACGATCGAGTCCGATCCGTTCCTCGGGCGCATCCTGACCGGACGTGTTGTATCGGGCACTGCCGTGCCGAACATGCCGATCAAGGCATTGGCACGCGACGGCAGTGTCGTTGAAAGCGGTCGCGTTTCAAAAATTCTCGCCTTCCGCGGACTGGAGCGCCAGCCGATCGAGCAGGGCGAAGCCGGGGACATCGTCGCAATTGCCGGAATGGCCAAAGCAACAGTGGCGGACACGCTCTGTGCACCTGGTAACACAGAGTCGCTGCAGGCCCAGCCAATTGACCCGCCGACACTTTCCATGACGTTCCGCGTGAATGACAGCCCGCTGGCCGGCACCGAAGGGGCCAAGGTTCAGTCGCGTGTTATCCGCGAGCGCCTGATGAAAGAGGCGGAAGGCAACGTTGCTCTGAAAGTTGAAGACACTGGCGAACCGGATGCTTTCATCGTCTCAGGCCGCGGCGAACTGCTGCTGGCAATTCTGATTGAAAACATGCGCCGCGAGGGCTTCGAACTCGGCGTCGGTCGTCCGCGCGTTGTTTATCAGTATGACGATGCCAACAACCGGCTTGAGCCGATTGAAGAAGTCATCATCGACGTGGATGAAGAGCATTCCGGCGTTGTGGTGCAGAAGCTGCAGGAGCGCAAGGCCGACCTTCTGGAAATGAAACCTTCCGGCGGTGGACGCACGCGTCTTGTGTTCCATGCCCCGACACGTGGTCTCATCGGCTATCAGTCCGAACTGATGTCCGATACGCGTGGCACGGCGATCTTCAACCGCCTCTTCTCTGGTTATGAGCCCTACAAGGGCCCGATTCAGGATCGTCACACGGGCGTGCTTCTGTCCAACGGCACGGGCGAAGCTGTCGCCTATGCCCTGTTCAACCTGGAAGACCGGGGCCCGATGATGGTCGATCCGGGCACAAAGGTTTATCCGGGCATGATCGTCGGCGAACACACGCGCGGCAACGATCTGGAAGTCAATGTGCTGAAAGGCAAGCAGTTGACCAACATCCGGTCATCCGGCAAGGACGACGCTGTCAAGCTGACAACGCCGATCAAGCTGACACTGGAAGCGGCTCTCTCCTACATCACCAATGAGGAGCTGGTGGAAGTCACACCAAAATCCATCCGGCTGCGCAAAGCCCAGCTTGACCCGCATGAGCGCAAGCGCGCCGAACGCGCGGCCAACAAGGCATCTGCGTAAGGCGTTTGCGAATACAGACATTACAAAGCCCGGGCATTGTCCCGGGCTTTTTTTGTTGGCTCCGCGAAGTGTGTCATCCCGGGCGCTGCGAAGCGAAGATCCGGGGTCCGGTACGCCGTAGCCGAACAACTCTTTTCAGAGTTTGTGATTACTGGATTCCTGCCTTCGCAGGAATGACAGGAATACGGGATCACTCGTCGTGCGGCAGCATTAATGATTGGGCCATCAGCTAAAGGTCGAGCTTGCCTGTGTGCACTGCAATAGGCTTTAATCCCGCGTAACAACGAAACTGGGAGGCACCGTTGAGCAAAACCAATCGCGGCAACTTTTTCGAAGACTTCAAAGTCGGTCAGGTGATCCGCCATGCGACACCACGCACTATCACCGGCGGCGACCAATCGCTGTACACCGCCCTTTATGGTTCCCGCTTTGCCGTGCAGTCCTCTGACGCATTTGCAAAAGCCCTCGGCTATGCACACGCGCCGATCGACGACCTGCTCACCTTCCACATTGTTTTTGGCAAAACAGTTCCTGACGTTTCGCTGAACGCCGTTGCCAATCTCGGCTACGCCGGCGGCCGATTTTTAGCTCCCGTCTTCCCGGGCGACACGCTTTCCACTGTGTCGGAAGTGATCGGCAAAAAGGAAAACTCCAACGGCAAGACCGGCGTCGTCTATGTCCGCTCAACGGGCTACACCGCAAACGGCACTGAAGTTCTGGACTATGTGCGTTGGGTGATGGTCAACAAACGTGACGCTGCCAGTCCTGCCCCGGACCCTGTCGTGCCTGACCTGCCAGCGGCGCTCGATCCACAGGCGCTTGGAACAGCGGTTCCCCTGCTTGATGCGGCCAATTGGGACAATGAGCTCTCCGGTTCAGAATTCCGCTTTGGAGATTATGCCGTCGGAGAAAAGGTCGACCATGTCGACGGCATGACGGTGGAGGAAGCAGAACACCAGCTGGCCACACGGCTATACCAGAACACGGCCAAGGTTCATTTCAACCAACACACGCAGGCGGACAGCCGTTTTGGGCATCGCCTGGTCTATGGTGGTCACGTGATTTCAATCGCACGAGCGCTTTCCTTCAACGGTCTTGGCAATTCATTCCACATCGCAGGGATCAACGGTGGGCGGCACGTCGGCCCGCTGGCAGCGGGAGATACCGTTTATGCCTGGTCGGAAGTGCTCGATAAGGCCGACATAGAAGGCCGCAGCGATGTTGGAGCCTTGCGCCTTCGCCTCGTCGCCACCAAGAATCGTTCCTGTGCAGATTTCCCGGCGAAGGATGCTGATGGCAAATACCTGCCTGAGGTCCTGCTCGATTTTGACTATTGGGCGATGATGCCGAAATGAACCAGCACCGCGCCATCGACGAATGATGTCGCAAATCGTCTGGACAGCAAATAGGGCAATGGCTCACAGTCATCTCAAAGGGAGTGTGAGCCATGACAACCGTATCCTTCACCCAGATGAAAGACGGCACCAAGGCCGATTATGACCTGTTGGCCGAAGCAGAAAGGCCCTATCACGCCTTGACTGCGGACCGGATATTGCGCGAGTTGCGCAGCCAGGACGAGGACACGCTTTCCGGATACAAGATTACACGGATGGCGCACGGCCTTCAGGCTGCAACGCGGGCCAGGCGAGAAGGCGCGGATATTGACTGGATCGTCGGTGCGCTCCTGCATGATATTGGGGATGGTCTGGCTCCGCAGAACCACGATCGGTTTTCAGCCGAAGTGATCCGGCCATTCGTGCGCGATGAAGTGGCCTGGGTGGTGGAACACCACGGCATCTTCCAGACGCTTTATTACGGGCGCCACTATGGCTGGGATGAGAACGCCAGGGACGCGTTCAAGGACCATATCCATTTTCAGGCTTGCGCGGATTTTTGCGAGCGTTGGGATCAAAGTTCATTCGACCCTGACTACACGACGGACCCGTTGGAGAGTTTTGAAAACCTCGTCCGTGACGTTTTTGCACGCAAGGCGTACGACCCTTCAATTGTTCAGGAAGGTGTCTCCACTGGCCTGCCGCTGCTTGCTGAATAGCAAGCAGACTTTGAGCTATGGCTTTGCAGCCGGCACCACTTCGGTAGAAATTGGACCGACGCCAGCGCCTTCATCGGACGCTTTCTGGCCGAAGGGAACCCAGCGCTTGAAGAACCCGCCAACGGAGCCGTTTCCTTTCGGCTTCTCCTTGGAGACATAAGCGGTTTCGACCACCGAGCCAGGTTTCTTGGTAGATGCAGGCGCAGATTCGTTCGTTGTTGAGGCCGTTTGCGTCGGCTGTTCGGCGGGAGGTATCGTACCAGCTTCCGCAGTCACCGGCGGAGCGTCGTTACCGCCACCAAGTGCTTCGGCAAGTTTGTTGGAACGTTCGTCCCAGCGCTGCTGTCTTTCTTCACGTGCATCATAACGCGCCGCCAGCTGCTGATATTTCTTGTTGTCCAGACGCTGCTTGGAAGCAACTGCCGAGGCAATACGCGGACTGACCTGATACTCGGGGCATTTTGCGCTTGCGCGGAAAGGAACACCGTCAACCAGTGTGGTTGCGTCAAAGACATATTTCTTTTCACAAACCGAAATCTTGGGCGGCGCCTTGGTGACCTCGAAATGATCATAGCCGGTTTTCAGCATCTTCCAGTAATCCAGATGCGGACTGCTGCGATGGCGCGCCATGTTTTCCGGCGTCATGCGGAACGGAAACGCCTGCACCTGAAACGCACGCTGACCGCCCTTGAAGCTGTCGCGTGCCAACGCGTAAATGTCCTGCACCTGTTCATCTGTCATCGCGTAGCACCCACGCGAAGAACAGGCACCATGAACCATCAGATGAGACCCGGTGCGACCATGCGCCCGGTCATATTTGTTCGGATATCCCAGGTTAAAGGCAAGGTGGTAACTGGAGTTCGGGTTCATCAGGGCTGGCGTGATTTCATAGAAACCTTCCGGTGCCTGACGATCGCCTTCCTTGAACTTCGGACCAAGTTTGCCTGACCATTTGCAGATTTCGAATTCTTCCAACAGCGTGAATTTGCCGGTTCGGGACTGTTTCCAGACTTCAAGTTCGGATTCTTCCTTGAAGATCCGGATCATGATCGGCGATGTCGCACTCATGTTCAGATCGGTCATCTGGCGCTTTATCGACGCGCTGACGGGTTGTTTGGACTTATTGGGGCCAGTAACGAAATCGTCACCCTGGCAGGCAGCCAGAAATATCGCCGCCAAAAGAACAGCACTTGTTTTCAGAGTTTTGCGACTGCCTTGGCGTTTCGGACCTTCCTGAGGACCGAATGGCATATGCATTGAACGCCGAAAGACCATGGTACTATCCCGAACTAGATGGAGCGCGACACAGGACCTTGGCGGATTGCCGACGCGGTCTGCTCGCATTTCCTGCGTATCGCCCCCGCGCCAAGGCTAGGGAATGATGGTTGACGATAAGTTACTGAAACCAGGTTGTCCCTGCGAACCAAATTCTAGTGATAAGCACAATTTCGTTTTGACCGGCCCGCCATCCGGCCAATCGTTTGCCTGAATGACGGCAAATTCTGGCCACACAATGGCAAAAGAGGCCGCAATTCCTGCAGCCTCCCCTTATTTTACAAGCAAATAGCCCAAAAAGCTCAGTTACTATCCGAGCGTCCGACCGATTGAGATAAATTTCTCACGACGCTGCTTGCGCACCATATCCGGGCTCAGGCCCGACATATCCTTCAAGGCGGCCTCAATTGTACTGCCAGCATTATCGATCACGATCTCGCGAGCCCTGTGTGCGCCGCCCACCGGCTCATTGATGATCCCGTCAATGACACCAAGCTGTTTGAGATCCTGGGCGGTAATCTTGAGGGCCGTCGCAGCATCCTGCGCCTTGGTGCTGTCGCGCCAGAGAATGGAAGCAGCGCCTTCGGGTGAAATGACCGAATAGATCGCGTGTTCCATCATCAGCACCTTGTTGGCAGTCGCGATTGCAATCGCCCCACCCGAGCCGCCTTCACCGATCACGACGGCAACTGATGGCGTGCCAAGCCCCAATCCGGCATCTGTGGATCTGGCGATGGCTTCCGACTGTCCCCGTTCCTCGGCACCGCGGCCAGGATAGGCGCCGGAGGTGTCGACAAAGCTGACCAGAGGCAGGCCGAAGCGCTCGGCCATATCCATGATCCGGACAGCTTTCCGATAGCCTTCCGGGCGCACCATACCGAAGTTGTGCTTCAACCGGGTTTCGGTGTCGTGCCCTTTTTCCTGAGCAAGAACAGCAACGGACTGCCCTCTGAATCGCCCAATGCCTGCAATCAGGGCATGGTCCTCAGAAAATTTGCGATCACCGGCCAAGGGAGTGAAGTCTTCGATCAGACCCGCAACATAATCGACGGCATGCGGCCGGTCCGGGTGCCTGGCCACGAGCGTTTTCTGCCAGGGGGTCAGTTTGCCGTAAAGATCTTTCAGCGTCTGAGCGGATTTCGTTTTCAGCCTGTCGATTTCGCTATCGACATTGACAGCTTCACCGTCTTCCGCGGCCAAAGCCCGCAGTTCCTGGATTTTGCCTTCAATGTCTGCAACGGGCTTTTCGAATTCCAAATAGCTGTGCATGTACTCGGTTACCTGAAACAAGCCGGTACCACCAAGAAAACAGCGGCTGATCCGGATTAACAGTCATATAGGCACTGAACGTGCCCGAATTTCATTGTGAGGACGGCTGTAACAAGAGACGCAGGAGGGCGCAAGCCTCGGCTTGAGCTGCGAACCTCTGAGCTGGACATGATTTCACGCGAATATCACATATTTCAACCGCAAGGCAGCGCTGACAAATTTCAGCGAGAAGCCCGATCGCTGCCAGCACCATCTATCCTGAGTTTGGATGCTTCGACGAGAAGGCGTCCATTTTTGGTGTCAATTGCAATCCGGTAGGGGATCAACACATTGTCCCGGCCCATCGGAGCCATCCACACTTCCATGTTGGCCCTGGCCATGTATTTGACCGATGCTTTCGACGGCCGGTGACCGGCGACAGGAACCCAGCGCGCCTTGCAGACAACGACGGAGCCATCGTATCCGCGACCGGAAACTTCCTTGGTACCCTCGTAGCTGAGCTTGATGTCGAAGCGGGTCCAACCGTCAAAAATCGGCAATTTGCGTGAACAGGCTTTCGGGCCGAGGCTGTCCTTTGAACGGCGCACCGGCATCAGTGCGGCACTCAGCGGGTCTATCGCATTGCGTTTGTGGCGCTTTGTAACTTTGATGCGCTCGGCGTTCGGCTTGAAATTCGGCGCAACTTCCATGGCCCGGATATTTCCGGATCCCTGTTTCAAGTTGACATAAAAATCAAGATTGGAAGCATGGGAGGCCATACGATATTTGGACGGCACGACCTTTGAACCGACGAGCCAGCCGGATGCTTCCGCACCTCCCTTGCCAGTCGAAAATAGCGTTCCGATTCCAGCAGGTTCCAAACTGACCTTGGCGGAATAAGCGTTGCCCTGCAGCACGAGCGACAATGTTCCCCGGCCTATTTTAAAGCCGGCGATTGAAATTGAATAAAGACCACCGACATTGCTTTTCTTGGCTTCAGCTGGTGTCAACAGCAAAGCCCCGGCAATCATCGGCAGGGCGAACAACCGCCCAAATGACGTCAAACCAAACACTTCAAAACCTCCACACTGCCGATCGGACAGCGAATTTGCGCCCCCGCGCCAAAAGTGTTCCGCAACGACAGTATCATGAAAATCGTCAACTGAACGCTGCCAATCATTCTAAATTATGGTAACTCACTGGTTAACGATTGGCACTTATGCGAATAAAAGCACAGAATCTGCTCAAAGCTACTGAGACGTCTTGACGTTCGCGCGCACTGCGATTATAGCGAGGCAACTTTTTCCGAGAAATGCCGGAGACGATGTCGCCGGGCCTAAGGTCCGCGCCGTTTCGGGTTTGGACTTGCTGGGTTCCATGTAACGGCCCGGCCACGAAACAAAAGGTGATATCATGGCACGCCGTTGCGAACTTTCCGGCAAAGATGTGATGACAGGCAACAACGTCTCACACGCAAACAACAGATCCCGCCGCCGGTTCCTGCCGAACCTGTGCAACGTGTCTCTGCTGAGCGACACGCTGGGCGAAACCTTCAAGCTGAAAGTCAGCGCGCACGCTCTGCGTTCCGTTGAACACCGTGGTGGCCTGGACGCATACCTTCTGAAGGCTTCCGACGACGAGTTGTCCACATCTGCACGCAAGATCAAAGTCAGCATCAAGCGCAAGCAGGCTGAAGCAGCCGCTGCTGCCTAATTCACTGCAGCATCCTGCGTTCATTGGAGCGCAATAAGATGTGCTGGCAGCTTGAGATCGATCTATAGATCTGCTTTCAAGAGTAATCGCTTGAAAGCAGTTTGATCCAGGGTTCAAAAAAATGACTGATACCTGGAGTTTCTCCGTGGGCCATCACGCCATCGCGATACTTGCGATGGCGCTTGTCGTTGTGGCCTCCAACTATCTGGTACAGTTTCCGGTTGAATATTTCATCGGGAACGTGAACCTGGCTGATACCCTGACCTGGGGTGCTTTCACCTATCCGATTGCGTTTCTCGTGACCGATCTGACCAACCGTCGTTTTGGTCCACACGCGGCGCGCAGGGTGGTCATGTCCGGTTTTGCGCTCGCAATTGTCGTTCCTTTGTTGTTTTGGACGCTTGATGAAGCTTTCACCACACCCCGCATTCTGATTGCATCGGGAACAGCGTTTCTTGTGGCACAGCTTCTCGACGTTACGATTTTCGACCGTTTGCGCCGGATGACCTGGTGGAAAGCCCCGATTGCTTCCTCTCTGATAGGTTCCGTAATCGATACGGTCCTGTTCTTCGGTATTGCGTTTGCGGCAAGCTTCGCCTTCATCGACATGTTTTTTGGCATGGACGACGGCTCTCTGGCTTTCCCGGTGCCTTTCCTCGGCATTGGAGGAGACGTTCAGACGTCGCTCTGGATCTCTCTCGCGGCCGGTGATTTCTTGGTGAAAATGCTCGTCGCGGTCGCGCTTCTGGCTCCATACCGGATTATCCTGAGCATCTTCCAGCCGACACCTGATGGATCGGCTGCGTAGGTGGTTGGTTTTCGCAAAACAAAAAATTGCGCCTCAGGGCGCTTTTTTTTGCATCCACTATTCTTCCAACCGAAACCGTAGAAAAACCGTCCGCTGCAGGATGGACCGATTGTTGTCCGACACAAGCGTCAGGATCGTCTCGCCGCGCTCATTTTGATGAACGGCAAGAGCTTCCATGTTGTCGATCTGAAAATCAAAATCAGCTTCCACGAGCAATTCCCCATCCAGCATCGCCCCGGGCTTGATCGTCTCGCCGGAAATCCGGCGCAAGCGTAGGCCGATCAGGTCGCGCAGGTTGAACCGCCGCTCCATCAGGATCAGATCGCCACTGGGGAGAAACGCCGCATCTGTGGCATCAAACCGATCGTGTCTTTTGATAGAAAACCGATCAGTGCCCTTGGGCCCGATAATGTATCCGGCCAGATCATGCGCGTCGCTTTTTGCCGTTTCCGAAACAGCAATCAGATGACCGGCAAGCGCACCGTCATCTGGAGCAGCAGCCAACGCTTCAAGGCCTGCATTCCGAGGCAGCGAACGCACGTCCTCTGGCAGTGACAATTCACCGATCATGCGCTCTTGGCCTTCAGAAATCGGCCAGGGATATCTGTAAATTGCGTTCTTGGTCTCGGCTGTCACGTAAAGGCCCGACGGTGACAATGCCAGCGCCTCGGTATCATGGCCCCAGCGTGCTCGCAGGGTTTTACCATCGCTTCCACGAAGGTGAGAAAACCGGACATCGACAATGTCGAGAGGCTTTCCATCCTCTGCCTGCTCAACTTGCCCGGTGACCCAATGACCATTGTCTGTCACAGCCAGGAAACTGCTGCCGCCATTCAGGCTGAGCAGTCCGGAGAGACCTCCAATCTTGCGATCCGAAGCAATCAGTTCCAACCCACCGAGGAAAGTCAGTTTTCCGAACTGGACGTCATCATGACCGATGTGAAAGCTCTCAAATGCCTTGGTCCGAACCTTGACCGGCTTGCCCTCACTCAAAAGGTCTTGCGCAATTCCCGGGACAGAACCAACGATAAGGCCAGCAAGAAAAGTCGTGACAGCAGCAACACGCCTCATAACAGATCGAAGGTGTGCAACCGCCATGCCTTTACCTGCTCCTGCTTACCTGCGTCCCGCACGGCGACGTCCACGGCCCTGAAATGACGTATCAACTTCGTCATCAAACAGATCTGCAAGCTGATCGGTCATGGCACCGGCAAGCTCTTCCGCATCAACAATCGTCACCGCACGACGGTAATAGCGGGTCACATCGTGACCGATCCCGATGGCGATAAGTTCGACAGGCGAGCGGGTTTCAATATCCTCGATGACGTAACGCAGATGCCGTTCAAGATAGTTCCCGGGATTCACCGATAGCGTCGTGTCGTCCACGGGCGCTCCATCCGAAATCATCATCAGGATCTTGCGTTGCTCCTGCCTTGCCATCAACCGGTCATGCGCCCAGAGCAGCGCTTCACCATCAATATTCTCTTTCAGCAGGCCTTCCCGCATCATAAGTCCGAGATTGCGGCGCGCACGCCGCCAGGGTGCGTCGGCAGACTTGTAAATGATGTGGCGCAGATCGTTCAAGCGTCCCGGCGTGGGTGGTTTTCCGGCGCCAATCCAACTTTCGCGAGACTGACCACCTTTCCAGGCCTTGGTGGTAAAGCCGAGAATTTCCACCTTGACGCCACAGCGCTCAAGCGTTCGAGCCAGGATATCGGCACAGGTTGCCGCAACCGTGATCGGCCGCCCTCGCATGGATCCGGAATTATCGAGTAGCAGCGTCACGACGGTGTCGCGGAAATTCGTGTCGCGCTCCTGCTTGAAGGCAAGCGGTGACATCGGATCGGTCACCGCGCGGGTCAATCGGGCTGTATCCAGAAGTCCCTCTTCCAGATCAAAATCCCAGGCACGGTTCTGCTGTGCCATCAGCTTGCGCTGCAAGCGGTTCGCGAGACGCGCGACCGCACCCTGCAAGTGCGTCAGCTGCTTGTCCAGGAACCCGCGCAGACGATCGAGTTCCGCCATATCGCAGAGTTCTTCTGCCGTAATCGTCTCATCAAACTGGTGCGTATAGACCTTGTAGTCGCTCTCGGGTCGGTTGGAGAACGGAGAATCCAGCCGGTCACTTTCGCCCGGCTCTTCAGAATCCTCGGTCATGTCCTGTTCGGCGAAGTCATCCATGTCGGATTCGGCAGCGTCGGTATCACCGCTGTCCTGCTCCTCGCCGGAAAGTTCCATTTCCTGCGGGGCGGCTTCCTGATCACCGCCTTCTTCGTCCTCTTCGCCACCGGATTCGGCATCGTCGTTGTTACCCTGATCCTCATTTTGATCCGGGTCCATGTCCTCGTCCTGATCGCCAAGTTCGTCGGCCATGTCGAGGGATTTCAAAACGTCGCGAAAACGGGCTGCAAACAGGCTCTGATCTTCGACTTCCGCTTCAAGCTTGTCGAGATCGGCACCAGCCTTGTCTTCGATCCAGCCCCGCCACATATCAACCAGCTTTTTCGCGCTTTCAGGTGGCTCTGCACCCGTGAGACGCTCGCGCACCATCAATGACACGGCATCTTGAAGCGGCGCCTCCTCCCGGCTGGCAATGTCGGGTGCGCCTATCTTGCGGAAACGATCATCCAGCATCAGCGCAAGGTTGTCTGCGACACCCTGCATGCGCCGGGCTCCGACAGCTTCGCATCGGGCCTGTTCCACAGCTTCAAATATCGCCCTTGCGTCTGATCCTTGTGGCAGATTTTTCGAATGAACAGCCTTGTCATGGCACGCAATGCGCAACGCCATGGAATCCGACATGCCCCGCGTCACGGCAATTTCCCGAACGCTTACCTTGCGCGACGGCTCGGGAAGGCGCGCTGTTTGGCCCGATAAACCCGGCCGATCTCCAGAGAAGGTTACCTCAAGCTCCGGCTCACCGGAAATTGCCCGCATGCACCCGGTAACCGACTGCTTGAAGGGTTCGGTACTTGGAGCGGGCTTGTTGCCCGGAAGAGAATTGCTACCCGGCCTTGGAGCCATTCGAACCTCAGCTCATTACAACGTTGACAGAAGATTCCGGCAGCTCTTCACCAAAGCAGCGCTGGTAGAATTCAGCCACGAGTGACTGCTCCATATCGTCACATTTGTTCAGGAACGTCAGCCGGAAAGCAAAGCCAATATCGCCAAAGATTTCCGTGTTCTCCGCCCAGGTGATGACGGTCCGCGGGCTCATGACCGTGGACAGGTCGCCGTTGACGAAGGCGTTACGGGTCATATCCGCAAGGCGCACCATCTTGGAGACAGTGTTGCGGCCTTCGTCAGTCTGGAAATGCTTGGCCTTTGAAAGCACGATATCAACTTCGTTGTCGTGCGGCAGATAATTCAGCGTGGTGACGATGGACCAGCGGTCCATCTGCGCCTGGTTGATCTGCTGGGTGCCATGATAAAGACCTGACGTATCCCCAAGGCCAACAGTATTGGCGGTTGCGAACAACCGGAAAGCGGGATGCGGGCGGATCACCCGGCTCTGATCGAGCAAGGTCAATCGTCCGGAAGATTCCAGAATACGCTGGATCACGAACATCACGTCCGGCCGCCCCGCGTCATATTCATCGAATACCAGCGCGACATTGTGCTGGTAGGCCCAGGGCAGAATACCATCCTTGAATTCGGTGATCTGCTTGCCGTCCTTCAAGACGATCGCGTCCTTGCCGACCAGGTCGATACGCGAAATGTGACTGTCCAGATTGACGCGGATACAGGGCCAGTTCAGGCGAGAGGCAACTTGCTCGATATGCGTGGATTTTCCGGTACCGTGGTATCCGGTCACCATCACACGTCGGTTGTGGGCGAAGCCTGCAAGGATCGCCAGGGTGGTTGCCTTGTCGAACAGATAGTCTTCATCGCGTTCAGGCACATGTTCGGAGGGAGCTGAAAATGCCGGAACCTTGAGGTTGGACTTGAAGCCAAAAACCTCTTCTACAGAAAATTCAGTGTCCGGTGTGGCCATAGCCGTAGTGGTCGTCTCAGTCATCAGTCCTCCGCAGTCCCGCTCTTATTCGGGAAGGGTCGAGTGGGGAAGCCGGCAGGGCCCTGAAGGCCAGAGCAGGCTAAAATGAACAAGCATTGTTTGATGGCTGAAAGCGGTTCACGCGTCAAGACACATGGCGACGCACGGTGTTTCACGCCAGTCAATCGGGCTAAGCAGTCATCAGACCTTTCTCAACGGCCCGCACGATCAAAGTCTTCGCTTCAGGCAGCTGTGCAGGCTTGGTGCCAATGGAAAGGAAGTCTTACCGCGCTTTCTGTCCTCAGGACAAACAAGAATTGTAAATCAGATGCATCAATTCCTGTTATCTCAGATCAGTTGGACAAAAATCCGGCTTTCTTCAGGACATTGTAGGCTTGAATGATTTCCCGCAGGCGGTCTTCGGATGACCGGTCACCACCGTTGGCGTCCGGGTGGTTCAATTTCACAAGCTCTTTGTACCGCGCTTTGATCTCATCGCCACGGGCAGTCTTGGGAAGATTGAGTACATCCAGCGACCGTTTTTCGAGTGTCAGGAGTTTTCTCTGGCGCGGACGCCGGGTCTGTTCAGCTTTGCGCTGCGCATTCCCACGTGCGTTCTCGCGCGCATCAAATCCGTCTGGCCCATCAGCGGCCTGTCGGTTGACACCCATTTTCCATGTCGGGCGGTGTCCGGTCAGACTGTCTTTTTGGTAGGTGCGAACATCGTCGTCACCCATACCATTAAAATAATTGTAGGATTTGTTGTACTCGCGCACATGGTCAACGCAGAAACTAAAAAACTGCCCTTCCCGGTCACGGCCTTTCGGAGCCTTGTGTTGGCCAGGCCTCTTGCACCCCGGATGTTCGCACACAGGATGCCGATCTTCCACGACACGTTCCTTGTCCGGTTTAACCCGAATGCTATCGAAAATTTTTGAGTTCAGTTTCATGTGCTAAATATCGAAGTTCGTCGGGCTGCGGGCAAGTCACTGGGCGTTGCAATATCCCGGTGTCCAAAGTTAATTGCGTTGCACCGACCATTGGAGGTCGAGCAGCCAGAGACTTTATCAGCCAAGACCCTTGCAGCATAGACTTGAACTTTGAAAACCACGGATCCACGTTAAAAAGATGAGCATAAAACAATCTATAGCCGACAAGCTAACGACGGCCTTCTCACCGCTTTCGCTCAACGTGATTGACGAATCTGAAAAACATCGCGGTCACGGGGGCTGGCGCGAAGGCGGAGAAACCCATTTCAGGGTACAGATCGTCTCGTCTGCGTTTGATGGCATGAACCGGGTTGCACGTCATCGCGCCATCAATGATCTGCTTGCTGACGAGCTCGCAGGCGGCGTGCATGCCCTGGCACTTGAGATCCGGTCAGAAAGTGAACCGGATCCCCGCGCAGCCAGGATTGCAGACTAACTGAAAGACCGTCAGGCCGGCGTAGCAGTCTGCGCTGATGCGCGCGGTTCGCTCCCGGACAAGGATCTTGCCTGGCCAAGTGGCATGATCCGCAGACGCGTTATCCGGTTTTTCTCTCTGCTCAATACGGTGAAGCGAAATCCGTGGAACGTGAAGATCTGACGTTCCTCGGGTATCATTCTCGCTTCGTGGATGACCAGACCGGCGATTGTTGTTGCTTCATCGTCGGGCAAATTCCAGTCAGCCGCACGGTTGAGGTCGCGGATCGGAACGGAACCGTCGACAATGACCGACCCGTCCGCTTGTGGCCGCAAACCTTCGAGCTCCAGATCGTGTTCGTCGGCAATCTCGCCAACGATTTCTTCCAGAATATCCTCCAGGGTCACGAGACCCATCACTTCACCGTATTCATCGACAACGAGTGAGAAGTGCGATTTGTGCCGCAGAAAAGCATTGAGCTGGTCCTGCAAGCTTGTGGTGTCTGGCACGAACCATGTCGCCGCTGCGATGTCCAGAATTTTGATCTGATCTGTATCTCCGCTAGCAGCATGCAATGCGCGCAGCAGATCCTTGGCATGCAACACACCTACAAAATTGTCGCTCTCGCCACGCCAGAGAGGCAGGCGCGTATAAGGAGACGCCAGAGCTGCGTTGACCAGCTTGGCAGGTTCATCGTCCGCATTGAGGGCCTGCATATTTGTGCGATGGACCATCACGTCGGAGACTTCCAGGTCAGCAAGATCAAGCAACCCGCCGAGACGGTCTCTCTCGCCTTTCTCCAGGCCACCTTCTTTGTGTTGCAGATCGACTGCGCCGCGCAATTCGTCGTGAGCTGACAGGATAGAGGCGTCATCGCCTACGTTGACGCCAACAAGTTTCAACAAGTGACGCACGATCCATTCAACACCGACAACGATCGGTGCGAAAACAGCAACGACAATCCGTACAATCGGCGAAACTGTCAGAGCAAATCGTTCCGGATTGGTGATCGCCCATGTTTTCGGCAAGACTTCCGCGAAGATCAGCACAAGGGTAGTCATCACCAGGGTTGCCAATGCAACACCGGCATCGCCAAACAGTGTCAGAAACACGCTCGTTGCCAGGGCCGATGCCAGGATATTGACGAGGTTGTTGCCAAGAAGCAGCGCGCCAATCAGCCGTTCGCGAGACGAGATCAGCCCGCTTGCAACGCGAGCTCGCCAATCACCTCTTTTTTCAAGCTGGTGCAATCGTGCGCGCGAAGCGGCCGTGAGAGCCGTTTCCGAGCCCGAAAAAAATCCAGACAGGAACAGAAGCACGAAGATGGCGGCAATCGCCAACCAGAGAGCCAATTCCGTCATAGTTCGAGTTTCTCCCTGAGAAAGTCCGAAACAAGCGCAGGATCTACGTCCTTTTCAACAAAGGCCTCACCAATCCCACGGGTCAAAATGAAGGTCAGAGCGCCCCGGCTCACCTTCTTGTCCTGCGCAATGATATCCATGAAGGTCTGGGCTGGCGGCAACTGACCGGGAATGTCTTGCACGTGAACAGGCAACCCGACATCGCTCAGGTGCTTGTGAACACGCTCGACCGTATCCTGCCCAATCAGACCAAGCCGTTCGGAGAATTCATGGGCCAGCATCATGCCGATGGAAACCCCTTCGCCATGCACGAGGCGTTCGGTTTCATAAGATACCGCGGATTCCAGCGCGTGGCCGAAAGTGTGGCCAAGATTGAGCAACGCGCGACCACCGGATTCCAACTCATCCGCAGCGACGACATCGGCCTTCGCCTGACAGGAGCGGGCAACCGCCTCGTCCCGTTCAACACCTCCTGCAAACACAGCTTTCCAGTTGTCTTCCAGCCAGGCAAAGAAGTCGGCGTCCCCAAGAAGACCGTATTTGGCAACCTCAGCATAACCAGACCGGAAATCTCGAGTTGGCAAAGTGTCGAGAATTGCAGTATCGGCCAGAACAACAGCGGGTTGATGAAAAGCACCAATCAGGTTCTTCCCATGCCGCGAATTTATGCCTGTTTTACCACCCACGGAACTGTCGACCTGCGCCAGCAGAGTTGTTGGCACCTGAACAAACGCCATGCCACGGCGTACCGCGGCTGCAGCAAATCCCGTCAGGTCCCCAACAACTCCCCCACCCAGCGCGACGACAGCGTCTCCTCGTTCCAGTCTGGCCGCGAGGATTTCATCGCAAAGGTGCTCGAACTCACGAAAGCACTTTGTGCTTTCCCCGGCTGGAACGGTAATGACCGTGTGGTCCAGTCCTGCGGCGGTCAAACTAGCGGAAAACGGCTTCAGGTGAATGCCAGCAACGGTTTCGTCGGTGACGACTGCAAGGCGCGCACCCGGCAGCAACGTCGCAATTTCAGATCCGGCAGTTTCAAGTAATCCGCGCCCGATCCTGATGTCATAGGACCGTGAACCGAGATCAACATTGACGTTTTTTTCTGCCTGCTCTGAAACGCACTCTGTCACCACTGTATCTGCCATTCCTGTCATTCTTCCAATAATCGTTTTTTACTCGGCGAGGCTCAATTGCCTGCATTGTCGAGAAGATACTCTTCCAGGGAAACCACGATCTGATCGACAACCGCCTCGTGCGGCACATCTTTTGATCTCACCGTCATGGACGCCTTTGCATAGATCGGCTCCCGGTCAGCCATCAGTTTGCGCATTGTCCCTTCCGGATCGCGGTTCTGCAAAAGAGGCCGCGTTGAACGGCGCCTAACCCTGGCCATGACTGTATCAAAATCAACTTTCAGCCAGATGGACAGACCATTTTCGGTAATTTCCGAACGGGTTGCGTCGCTCATGAAGGCGCCGCCACCTGTTGCAAGCACTTGCGGACCTTCTCCCAACAGCCGTGCGATGACCCGCTCTTCACCACTGCGAAAATAGGGTTCGCCATGCTCGGTGAAAATTTCAGAAACCGTCATGTTCGCTGCGCGCTCAATTTCGGAATCCGCATCGATAAATTCAAGTCCCAGTCGCTGCGCCAACCGCTTTCCGACGGTTGATTTACCACACCCCATAATACCGACCAGAACAATGGAACGGCGTCCCAGCGCGCGCACCAATTCGGCCAGATCAACGGATTTCGCTTTTATCCCGATGTCGCTCTCATCGAGGTCCCGGGCCGTATCATTCTCTGTCATGGCGGCGTTGTAGCATATTCGGCAAAAAAGACACTGGTGAACTCAGAGGTTCATTGGCAATCGCTGACTTGCGCAAATGTCCCACTTGTTGAAACAATCCCACAATTCGATTCGCCCTTCGGGAGACCAATGTGCCGACGCTTACCCGCCTGCTTCTCGTACTTATTTTGCTGGGTGCGCTCGGTTATGGCGCAATTTACGCGCTTGCAAACTTCGTGGACCCGCGCGAACGGGAAATTACGGTCCGGGTAAAAAAGGACGGCTTTGGTCGTTAAAGATACACATGGCGTCTGGCTTTGATCTTGAGAGTTTTCTGGAAATGCTCGCAGCAGAGCGCGGCGCAGCAGAAAACACACTTGTCAGCTACAGGCGGGATCTGGAAGATTTTTCTGACTTTCTGGGAAAACGCAAACTCGCCGATGCCGATCCCAACGATGTTTCCACCTACTTGAGTAATCTGACAAAAAGGGGATTTGCAGAAAGCTCGCAGGCTAGGCGGTTATCGGCATTAAAGCAGTTCTACAAGTTTCTTTATTCTGAAGGCATGCGCGAAGACGATCCTACACGCACTTTATCAGCTCCTAAGAAACGGAGTTCCTTGCCCAAGGTTCTTTCCATGGACGAAGTGGACACCTTGATAGAGGTCGCGCGCGTGGAAACGGAAAAACCGCAAAAAAGCGCGGCCGCAGGTTTACGGACACAACGCATGCACACATTGATTGAGGTGCTCTACGCGACCGGATTACGCGTTTCTGAACTTGTTTCTTTGCCTGTTCAGGCAGCAACGAGAGACGCACGGCTTATCGAAATCAAAGGAAAAGGTGGCAAGGAACGTCTGGTCCCACTCTCTCATGCAGCCCAGGCAGCCATGAAAAATTATGTCGCGCAGAGATCCGCAGAAGGCGCTTATAAAGACAGTCCGTGGCTATTTCCCTCACATGGAGACAGCGGGCATCTGACACGGCAGCATTTCGCGAGGGAACTAAAAGAACTGGCGACGGCGGCCGGATTAAACGCGTCCAAGATTTCGCCTCACGTTTTGAGGCACGCTTTTGCCTCGCATTTGCTGCAAAATGGTGCGGACCTGCGCGTCGTCCAGCAATTGCTTGGCCACTCCGATATTTCCACGACACAGATCTACACCCATGTTCTGGATGAACGTCTTCGCGAGTTGGTGGAAAGTGCCCATCCATTGGCGGATAGGTAACTCCTCAGGCCTCTATTGCGCTGCAACAATCTCCATTCTAAACTCCGCCGCCCTAGTTTTCGCACCGGATTAGACATTTATGCTGCTGCCCGCCAGTGACTACGACACGCTGAAAGCCCGTTTTCGTTGGTCGCTGCCACCTACCTACAATATCGCCGAGGCGGTCAGCGACTGCTGGACAATGAAAGACCCGCAGCGGCTTGCAATACGGCAAGTCTTGCAAGACGGGTCCCACGCGGACTGGACTCACGGCGAACTGAACAGCACTGCGAACCGGCTTGCCAACGCTTTTCGCGCCAAAGGCATTCAGCGCGGCGATAGAATCGCGCTGCTGCTTCCCCAAATCCCGCAAACGGCCATTGCCCATATTGCGGCCTACAAATTGGGTGCAATTGCCGTTCCTCTGGCCGCACTGTTTGGCACTGAGGCACTCAGCTACAGGCTTCAGGATTCCGGAGCCAGGGTTTTGGTGACCGATACTTCCGGGTTAGCGAAACTTTCTGAAATCCGCGACAACATTCCAGATCTTGAACTGGTGATTTCGATCGACGGAGGGGACACCGGCGTCAGCTCCTTCCAAACCCTGGTCTCGAACGCCTCCGACCGGTTCGAGACATTAAGAACATCGCCTGACGACCCGGCACTTATGATTTACACGTCCGGCACAACCGGACAGCCGAAGGGTGTTTTGCATGGCCACAGGGTTTTGCTCGGTCACATGCCCGGTATTGAACTTTCGCAGAATTTTCTGGGCCAGTCTGATGACCTGCTTTGGACTCCAGCAGATTGGGCCTGGGCCGGAGGGCTGCTGAATGCGCTGTTCCCGTCACTTTCCCTCGGCGTCCCGGTTATCTCGCATGCAACTCGAAAATTTGACCCTGAATTTGCTTTTCATCTTCTCGAAAAGCATGGAATTCGAAACGCTTTCATTCCTCCGACCGCGTTGAAAATGCTGCGTGCTGTCGAAAATCCGGGAAAGCGATTTACACTTAATTGGCGCAGCGTCGGATCTGCGGGCGAAACACTCGGACAGGAAACCTATGACTGGTTCGCAGATGAGTTTGGCTTTCCTGTAAATGAGTTTTACGGCCAGACGGAATGCAACGCGGTACTTGGATCTGCCGCAACACTCGGCGTAACCCGGTCAGGCGCTATCGGAAAACCCACACCGGGGCATGAAGTCGCGGTCATCGACAGCGAAGGAAATCCTCTTCCGGCGGATACGCTTGGTCAGATCGCGATCAAACGGCCAGATCCGGTCATGTTCCTTGAGTATTGGAAGAAACCCGAAGCGACCGAAGAAAAGTTCATCGGTGACTGGATGACCACGGGTGACCAAGGCGTGGTTGATCAGGACGGATATGTGCATTTCATCGGCCGTGATGATGACATCATTACGTCCGCCGGCTACCGCATCGGCCCAGGCGAAATCGAGGACTGCCTGATCAAACATCCGTCTGTCGCGCTGGCAGCCGCTGTTGGCAAGCCGGACCCGCTACGCACGGAAATCGTCAAGGCGTATGTCGTTTTGAGGTCGGAAGAAGATGGCGACGACGCGCTGGAAAAAAACATCCGCGACTTCGTAAGAAACCGTCTTTCTGCGCACGAATACCCGCGAGAGATCGAATTTGTGGACTCGCTACCAATGACCACGACGGGCAAGGTCATTCGCCGCAGACTGCGCGATCATGCAAGAGCTGAAGTGTAGGCTCCTATTCGTTTTTTGACGTTGCGACCCAGCTGCCGCAAAGCCTGTCCCAGAGAAAGGTCGGCCGCACACATTGCCTGCATTACGCCACTCAGGGAGCCTTGGCCGATCAAAAGGGTACCGGTCCGCAGTCTTCCACGCCAAAGCGGTTCGATCATAGAATGACCGGGAATGGCAAGAGAGTCTGCTTCTTTGAAGTCGGGTTGAGACAGGTTTTCCCGAAGTGACTGAACGGCGATTTGCGCTCCTGGCGAATAACGCGCGTAATCTTCATCAAAAGCTATTTTCCAGGAATAGATGTTCCCCCCTTCCCGAAATAGCACCAGCGACGCAACCAGCGTGTCGCCAGCCCAAAGCTGGTCGATACGTACGCCATTCGTCTTTGCCCTGTTTTCAATCGCAGCTTTTGCAAACGCGGATGTTTGCGACCGACTCAGCAACGCAGTGCCGGAACGGCCTTTCCAGCCCCTTTTTTCCAGTTCCAGAAATGCGTCAAATCCAGCTCGAACGCCCTGTCCCGAGAGCGTTTCAAATTGGACGTCGCCATGATCCCCCAGACGACGTAACAGACGCCGCATTTCTTTTCGTCTTTTTCCGCTGAACGCCTCTTCCAACTGTGCCTGACCCTGCGGACCGGCACCATGTCCTGCACGCTCTGTTTCAGCAGCAATCGATATTTGCGCAAAAGGCACATCAATGAGCCGTTTTGCGGTTTGCGAGTCGAGTGGCAAATAGGGAATTGCAAGTATTTTGGTTGGGCCTGCAGAAGCTTTCAGGAACAGTTGCACAGCATCCGATCCTGCTTCAGGACGCATCAATGGCGTACCCAAAGGAGCGTATTCCGTTGCCCAGGTCGCATTGACAGGCAAAACAAGACCAAGCCGTCGGCGCCCGACCGGCGCTGCAATCATCCATTCACCTGAAGCCTTGTTCCGCACAACAACCAAACGCACGGCCTGTCCCGGCATATTTTCCAGAAATGGGCGTAGAAATGCAGGAGCGAAAAACGGATTTGGATCAAGGGAGGCTTCGCAAAGTTGCTGCCAGGCCTCCCCCGCCAGCGTTTCATCCAACGGGTCAACGGAGACAACTTCAAAAGGAGAGGAACTATTTTTGTCGATGGTCAACCGGCAGGTCCCTGGGCGCAAAAAGTAATGGAAGAACAAATGTCGTGATATTGAGCTTCCGTTTTGCCGCAAGTGCAAGTGCCGTGGCTTCAAATAGAATTGCACAACTGGTCGCAATTGCGGCTCCAGCGAGACCCAGAAGCGGAATTAAAATCAGATTTAGCAAGACGTTCAGGACAAAAGTCACCCCATAAATTGCGGCGCAAGTCTTCTGGTGCCCTGTCATGGTCAGCAAGGCATCAGCAGGCCCAACAGAGGCGCGTGCCAGCACACCGATCATCAAAAGCGCGATCAATTCATAGCCGCTTTCAAATCCATTACCAAACAGGCGCAGCAGTAACGGTGCGATCAACAACAACACTGCGCCGGCTGCCAGCGAAGGCCAGAAAGTCCAGTGGGTTGCCTGGCGCACATAGTTTGCCAGTCCTTTCTGGTCCTGATTATGCGTGAAGCTGGAAAACCGGTGCGCTGAGGCGGCGCGAACTGCAAAATAGACAAAATGAACGAGCGCCAGCGTTTTGGAGGCCGCAAAATAGACAGCGACCTTGTCGGGGTCCTGGAAAAAGCTGACCATGATAACGTCGGCACTGGTGATCAACTGTAGGAAACCATCCACCAGAAGCATCGGCATTGAAATCGCCAGCCACGTCTTCAGCTCAACTCTTTTGGGCCCTTGGGGAATATCGGGTGCAAGCCGCCGTCCCAAATGAAAATACTGATAGCCCGCAATCAGACATGTAGCAGCAACAGCAACAAGCGCCGTTGTGGATGCATCGGCATGTCGACCCGTCAAGACCACGGCAACCAACAAGATCAGAATCGTCAGTGGCCGCCAGATATATGTCGGCAACATGCCCAGAGAAGACCAGTCATAACTTCGCGCGATTCCGTCCTGAACCAGACCAAACGCAAAAAACGGCAGCGCCATCAGGGCGATGACGAGCGGCTGTACGTAGTCGGGATCTATCACCGGCCTGAGCAGATAGATGATAACTATCCCCAGAACCGCGATTGCCGTCCCCATGAGAAAAGCTGCCTGCCTGCTTGTTCGAAGGAACCCTCGAAGCCCCTCCAGATCTCCCGATTGCCGATATTGCGGAATGAACCGGTTTGCGGAGCTTGAAAAGCCTCCGCAGGCCATCACGCCCAATACGATGACAAATGTCCACGCCACGGAATAAATGCCGTAATCATGCGCACCCATGAGGCGGGCCAGTATGATTTGGGAAAAATAGGCCAGTGCAGCACCGGCAACCCGCACGGCAAATGTGGTCACCGCCATACGGCCGGCGGCATGTTCACCTGCACCAACTCCACGCAGCAGATTAGCAATCTGCTCAGCGCCCTTGCCCATCAACTGTGGCAAGGCAGCACTTTGCAAATGCTTGGTCCATGAAGTCGCAGAGAAACGCACGTACGGGGCCCTTGTGATCTTTATTCCGTATTTATGACATGAGTGCCTTAATATTCCGTCGCCGATGTTTCGGCGCATTAAAAGCAGCATCACAGCTGCGTGAACGCTTGATAGGAAGTTTTGAACTGCGGCCGAAATACAAGTGATTTATGGCTTATTAGCAGGCTGATCGCCTTTCTAGACGCTCTGAAAAATTTGCTTCGCGGGCGACACAATTTTGCGCTTGACTTCTATTTCCTATTCTACCAAAAATAGGTACATATCGTGAACAAACTCAAACCGAGACGTCAGCGTTTGTATATCTGACCGGATTGAGAAACATGATCAACAAGCCTGTTGGCTTTGATGCGGGTTCTGTGGGCTGCCTCCCCTTCGATCCGCAGTTTGGTCCGGCCCCTGCTCCCGCCGCCTTTTGCAGGGGTCGGACACTTTAATCCGATTAATCCATTGGAAGTCTGGGTGTGAGAAGGTCGAACAGGTCCGGCTGTTGCTGAACACGCGCAATCAACAACCCACCTTCCAGTTGGGCCAGGACTGCCAGGCTCTGCTTTTCTATCTCACTGGAAGTCCGGCCTTTTCCCCAGTCGCTATTCTGCAGGCTCACGTTCAGCCAGTTCGCAGTGCGATTGAAAAATTCCTTCGCTTCCCCGGCAACTTCTGTTGGCAAGCCAGCTGATTCAGCAGCAAGAACCCCACACAAACACATCTGCCCGTCATCAGCCAGCGCATCGGCAAAGGATCCATGCATCTGAGACACCACGTCCATAGCAATTTTCGACGCATCTTGCGGCTCGCCAAGAGCATCCATGAAACGGTCTGTGTAACGGCGGGCAACTTTCGCTCCAAGGTCGGCCTTTGTCGGAAAATAGTAATGTACGCTGGAGCTCTTCACACCCACACCTGCGGCAATTTCCCGAAAACTGAAGCCATTGTAACCACCTTTCCGGATCAGACTTTCAGCCAGGTCCAGAATCTTGACTTGCGTTTCAGCAGCTTCACGGGTCATTGCGCGGTCCCTTTACCTATCAACTGATAGATAGATCTTGACATCTGGATTCACAACCCCGATATCACGCTCACTAATCTACCTATCAGTAGATAGACAATTTGGAGATGAAAGAATGACGAACGAGATTGCGATTATCCAGGGCGGTTCATCAGGAATGGGCCTTGCAACTGCGCGGCGCCTCGCCGTACGCGGTATTCCCCTAATCATCATCGGGCGGAACACAGAAAAACTGGCAGATGCGAGGAGAGAACTTGAAACCAAGTTCGAAATTTCCGTTGAGACTTGGCAGGCTGATGTCACCAATCAAGCGAATGTCAGTTCGCTCATCGAGCGGATCGAGACACTTGGAAAGCCTATAGGTTACCTGGTGAATGCCGCCGGACAGTTCAGCCCGAAGTCGTTCCTTGAGCATTCCGCGGAGGATTACGATCTCTACCACGCCTTCAACCGTGGCACCTTCCTGCTCACACAGGCCGTCGCTCGAAACATGGCAGTCGCCGGCAAAGGGTCAATCGTAAATCTGGGATCCATGTGGGCCCACCAGGCGATCAAGGCGACACCCTCGTCAGCCTATTCCATGGCCAAAGCCGGCCTTCACGCAATGACGCAACACCTGGCAATGGAGTTGGGTGAAACAGGAATAAGGGTGAACGCCGTCGCGCCGGCAGTCGTCGAAACTCCAATCTATGGTGCCTTCATTCCAGAGGACCAGATTTCCAAGACATTGAAGGAAGGCTTTGATGCCTTTCATCCGATAGGCCGCATTGGAACCGCCGACGACGTTGCCACCACGATTGACTTCCTGCTCTCACCTGAAGCCAGTTGGGTCACGGGAGCCATCTGGGATGTCGACGGTGGCGTCATGGCGGGCAGAAACTAGAGCAACAATAGAGCCACCGGCAAGCCGGTGGTTCGGCTATTGAGAAATGGCCTCAACATAAAACCACTGGCCTTTTTTCTTGCGAAACAGGCTAAGCTCCCGATGCGTTTGAAGTTTGCCACCGGACAGAAATTTTGCTTCGAACAGCACAGTACCATCGCGATCCTCAGCTTCACCTTTGTCTGTTTCAAGCACAGTCAAACCTGTCCAGTGGTTTTCCGCCGCCCATTTGGCTGTTCCTGGAGCATCAAACCGATCTTGATACCTGGGCCAGAGAGTTTCTTTCAAATAAGCGATATCTTGCCGGACATAGGCCGAGTACCTGGATCGCATCAGGGCTTCGGCAGTCTCTGGCTGCGCCTTGCGATCAAGATAATTGCGACAGCATTCTCCAAAGTCTTTCCCGCTGCAGCAGGGGCATGGGCCATCAGCCATCGTGATTCCTGTATTGCTGTAAATCGGTTAGCTGTCTACCACTCGGCACGACACACGGCTATGGTGGTGGGACTTCTATTGCTGATTTGGGTCGTTCTTGATGAAACTTGCAACCTTCAACATGGAATCTTTCGGCTTCGACCGGTTTGAACCGGAGGAGCTGAAACCAAGGCTGGAAGCGCTGCGTCCAAAGATTCTTGAACTTGAAGCTGATATTCTTTGCCTTCAGGAAGTGAATGCCCAAAAAGTGAAAGGCCAGTCGAAACGACAGTTTCCGGCGCTGGATCTGCTGCTCAGCGACACGCCTTATGCAAGTTTCTTCCGGGCAACCAGCGAACGCGGACGGGGGCTGGGTCCGGACAACAGGCACAATCTCGTCATTCTGTCGCGCCATCCGATATCGGCTTCTGATTGTCTTTTTCAGCATCATGCGCACCCTCCTCTCTGGCAGCCTAAAACCGCGAACCCGGCTTATGACGAGCCACAAAACGTCGTGTTCGAACGCCCGATCCTGATGGCTGAAATTGACATAGGCACACCAAAACCGCTGCACCTTTTCACCGTGCATTTACGCGCGCCAATCGCAGCCATGATCCGGGGTTCAAAACTGCCTGACCGTTCCTGGAAGAGCATTTCAGCCTGGGCTGAAGGGTATCAGCTGTCCGTTCTGAAGCAAACTGCACAGGCGCTGGAATTGCGGCTGGCGGTAGAAGCGCTTTTTGACGAGGATGAAAACGCCCAGATCATCCTGACAGGCGATTTCAATGCTACGGGTGAGACTGGCACTTTGCGGCTGTTACGCGCCGACCCGGACGACACCGGATCACCCGATTTTGTGTCACGTAGACTGTACCAACTGGACAGGTCCCTGCCACAGGACAAGAGACAGACTGTCATTCACAGAGGGCTGGGTCAGGCGCTTGATCATGTTCTGGCCAGCGCTTCCATGACCGACAGAACCGTTGACATGAAGGTCTTCAACCATGGCCTGCCTGACGAAGTTTTTGATGCTGAAGACACTGACTATGCAGGTTCTTATCACGCTGCCATGCGTGCCGAGTTCAACATTTAAACCACTGAAATAATTTCACTTTTAACCTAATTCTTCAGCGAGGCGATATAAGCTGTCAGGTTTGCAATCTCGATTGTCTTCAACGACATGTCAGGCATGGGAGGATGGGGATTGATCAGAAAAGTAGCCAGTTTTTCCTGGTTCCATTCTGGATCCCGGGCAATATCGAAAAAACTAGGCGTCGATGCACTCGACGCAGTCCGTTGATCTTCTGATACAAGGTGACAGGAAGAACACCATTGCAGAGCAAGATCTTTTCCAAATGCAGGGTCTGCAGCCTGAGCCGCACCTGCTGAACCCAACGCAAACAGGATGAACAAGGTTCTTGCTAACTGTTTCAGGAGAGCTCCCCTGAACGGTGACAAGTCCCGACAAATGGATGCATTGGCCATTTACGCCTCCTTCGTTGACTGCCCGGGCAGGGTACATCTCTCCAATTTCAGCTTCAAGACTGCACGAGCATTGGATTGCTGACCTTGCGTTGAATCAATCACCTGAAATTGACCTGCAACTATCACGCGCTTTCTATTGCCACGCTCGTGATCCTGCTTCAAACTCCTTCAAAGTGACACCCCCGGAAAATTGAGGAACGCACCATGAGATCAGTACTGAGTACCATTTCCGCGGCGGTCGCATTCATAACGTTTTCCCTTCAGCCTCTGGGGGCTCAGGAAACACCGATTTACTCCTTCAAGGACAGGTTTCATCCTGTTACCGCGCAAAACGGGATGGTTGCGAGCCAGGAGGCTGTGGCAACCCGCGTCGGCGTCAAAATCTTGAAAAAAGGTGGTAATGCCGTCGACGCGGCCATCGCAACCGGCTTTGCGCTCGCCGTCACGCTGCCGCGCGCCGGCAATCTTGGCGGCGGCGGCTTCATGATGATCCATATGTCAGGCAGCGGCGAAACGACAGCGCTTGATTACCGTGAAATGGCTCCTGCAGCTGCATTCAAGGACATGTTTCTTGATGCAGAAGGCAATCCAGACAAACAGAAATCTCGTTTTTCCGGGCTTGCCATTGGCGTACCTGGCACCGTTGCAGGTTTCGCCGCGGCTTTTGACAAGTATGGAAGCGGAAATCTGACCTGGGCTGAACTGGTTGCTCCAGCAATCAAGCTTGCCGAAGACGGCATCACCGTAACGCCGAGCCTTTCTGCCGCGCTAATGTCAGCAGCACCACGCCTGACAAAGGACCCGGCGAGTGCTGCGATATTTTACAAGCAGAGCACTGTGCCATTTTTGCCAGGGGAAATATTGAAGCAGACAGACCTGGCAAGCACCTTACGTCTGATCGCAGAACAAGGCGCTATGGGCTTTTATGAAGGCAAGGTCGCCGAAAACATCGCTGCTAAAGTGCAGTCGGCGGGTGGCGGCATGACTGTCGAAGACCTGGCATCTTACCAACCCGTCTGGCGTTCGGCTGTCACTGGCAATTATCGGGGCTATGAAATCGCCTCAATGCCACCTCCCTCGTCAGGCGGCATTCACATCGTTCAAATCCTGAACATGCTGGAATCGTACCCTTTGCGCGAGTTTGGTCCGAATTCCGCCGATACAATTCATGTGATGGCAGAAGCCATGCGTAGAGCTTACGCAGACCGGTCAAAATTTCTTGGAGACCCGGACTATGTCAGCGTGCCGGCCAAAGGTCTGACCTCGCGAGACTACGCGGCAGAGTTGATTGAAACCATTGTGCTTGAAACTGCCACTCCGTCTACTGAAGTAAAACCTGGAGCTCCCGTCCCCTATGAAAGCAATGAGACCACGCATTTTTCCGTCGTCGACAAGGATGGAAACGCGGTCTCCAACACTTACACGCTGAACTTTTCCTATGGCGTTGGACTAACGGCAGACGGCACAGGTGTCCTGCTCAACAACGAACTGGACGATTTTTCTGCGAAACCAGGCATTCCCAACGCCTACGGGTTGATCGGCGGCACAGCAAATGCGGTCGAAGGTGGCAAGCGACCCCTTTCCTCCATGAGCCCTACGCTGGTGTTCAAGGACGGAGAATTTCATATGGCAACCGGCTCACCCGGTGGCAGTCGCATCATCACGACGACTTTGCAGATTATCCTGAATGTCGTCGACCACCAGATGAACATTGCCGAGGCGACTGCCGCAACGCGCATCCATAATCAATGGCTGCCGGATGAAATCAGGGTCGAGGAAGGGCTCTCACCGGACACAATCAACCTTCTGGAAGCGCGCGGGCATGAGATTAATGTCAAGAATGCGATGGGTTCAACGCAATCGATCATGCGCGTCGATGGCGTTCTGGCAGGTGCGTCAGATCCCCGCCGCCCGGGTGCCCTGACTGAAGGTTACTGAGTTTCCGGCGGATAATGCCGGTTCAATGTGCTGGGGCTGTCGAGATCTCGCAGGTGTTGGAAGAAGCTCTCGGCGGCCACTGCCAGAAAAGATATCAGCAGGACACCAATATAGGTTGAGTGTTCAAGCAATTCCGCACGGTCACCAACAATCACATCAAAGACCGTGAACCCAAGGAACACCACTATGGATACCGTGATTGCAATGTCTGTCCGGTAGGCAACACCCGGCCGCCCCTGAAACAGACGCACGGCCGCCCATACAAAAAATCCCGCAGCAATAAACTCAATGAGACCGGCAAAGATCAGTGTCAGCTGAACATAGGTCGGGTCCAGTTGCAATTTGTCGAAATACATCGAGAACTTCTCGACACGGTGGTTCCCCCACCAGCGAACAAATCCAACGTCCTGGCGCGCAAAAAACTTGTCCAGACCATTGAGAAGCCAAAAGAAAAACCAGAAGGCGATGACAACTGCTGTGATGGGTTGACGAAGTGCGGCCATGTCGATCTTCTACCGTTTCCAATCCATTGAACGTTCGAAAACTGTAGATGAAATGAATTGAATATTGGTTACACCTGACTTATGGCGCCCCAGTTCATTGCCAACTTGGTAAAGTAAAAGATAACCAGCATTACCGCCCCGGACGAGAAGACTGCCGGTCAGCTTTCTCGTCGACCCGTCTCTTTTTCAGAATTCACAAGGCGTGCAAATCGACGATCGAGTTTCACCCGGTCCTTCACGACCATGTCCGGCCAGACGATTTGCGCACCCACATATGCTGCGTATTCAAGCATGGCAATTTCCCGCGCATTTGTAGGGTCAAGCCCATCCTGCTGGTACAGGCCTGCAACGAAATCCGTCCGGATCTCATCCACCTGCTGCAAAATTCGTGCGGCCGTCTCATTTGACTGGGCAAATTGCCTGATGGAACGCTCGAGGTTCAAATCGAGGTTATTTGCCAGATCGGACAGCTTTTGCCCGCGCATATCTTGCTCTTCGCGCAGTGTTTCTTCAGCGACATCAAGCGTGTTCTGTTTTTTCCACGTGGACATCATGGCTTCGATGAATTCGCCGTGGTCGCTGAAGTGATGATAAAAAGACCCACGTGTACGCTCTGCATTCTTGCAGAGCGCTTCGACGGTAAGACCAGCGGCCCCTTCTGTTGATAGTTGGGTGAGGCCGAGGGCAAGCCAGTCTTCTTTTTCAAAACGCTTTCGCCGTGTCATACAACTCCACCAAAAACACCAAGGACGAATATCGGCAAGAACAGCCAGCCTTGCGGCATATCCTTGTATCGCTGTTTTTTCATTGGAGGAACAACAAGCCCAAGCAGGCAAAATGATGCAGTCAATGCAGTTGCTACCCACGCCAGATCCAAACTTTGTGCCCGCATAGCGCCCACGGCAAACAGAACTGAAATCGTCGCCAGCACGATGGTGACAATGTGCCAGCAATAATAAGCCACGTACTTGGGGACCGGGTGCAGATCGTTTGCTTTCAACAAGGGGCCTGCAATGGCCCGTCCGCCCGCAAAAGTGTGTATCAAGCACACCAAAGCGGACAAAACCGCCGCTGCAACCAAAAACATATTCATGAGAACCTCCAAAACATACCATGTAGTATGGTATGTTTATCTCGTGGACAAATCTGTTCCAATGCGACTTGCCGTCACATCAGTTTTCTCAGATCTACGTTGGTCAACAATCAACTGAATTGACACTCTGGAAAGCCAGTGATAGCGCTATTCAAAGCGCTTTGAATTTTCTTTCGAAAAACGCGTTTCCTGTCAGGTTTTTCATTTGGGGGAGGCTTTATGCCGATCAGAACAGTGGTTTGGGGTGAAAATGTCCACGAGCAGCACAACAAGATTGTTGCTGATACCTACCCCAATGGCATGCATCAGTGCATTGCCGACACCTTGAACACCGATGCTGAGATCTCGGCGACCACTGCGACCCTTCAAGAACCCGAGCATGGCCTGACAGAAAAGCGTCTTTCTGAAACGGACGTTCTCATCTGGTGGGGACATGCGGCACATGGCGACGTATCCGACGAAGTTGTCGAGCGGGTGTGCGATGCGGTCTGGTCCGGCATGGGCATGATGTTTCTGCACTCAGCCCATTTCGCCAAACCTTTCAAGCGGCTCATGGGCAGCCCCTGCAATCTCACATGGCGCGAAGCTGGTGAACGGGAACGGCTTTGGGTGACCAGCCGCAATCACCCCATCACAAAGGGACTGCCTGACAATTTCGAGCTGGAGATGGAAGAAATGTACGGCGAACCATTCGGCGTACCCGAACCGCTTGAAACGGTTTTCATCAGCTGGTTTCAGGGAGGCGAGGTTTTCCGGTCCGGACTGACCTACAAGCGCGGCGCAGGAAACATCTTTTATTTTCGGCCCGGGCACGAAACCTATCCGACTTATTATGACGCCAATGTGCAGACCGTTCTGAAAAACGGGGTCAAATGGGCTTTCAATCCAATGGTACGTGTTTCCGATCCTAACGCAGCGCCAAATGTACCCGTAGAAGCCGCTCCGGAAAAAATTGAGGAACGGGGACCTAAGCTCCATTCAGAGGGTGAAGACGGTTTCCGCTGATCTCACCCGAACACTGGACCCGGGGCGCAAGGCCACGCCAGCCCGCCATTCTTTCCGTTGACGGAGAATTCTTATGTCATTTGAAAAAGCACCTGTCCGGATATTGATCCTCGGCACGGGCAACATGGCGCGCACCCATGCGGCTGCATACAGGGAAATTTCCGGCGTAAGCGTTGTTGCAGGGGTTGATCAACGCCCACAAGTCCTTTCCGGTTTTTGCGACGAATTTGACATTCCGCACGGGTTTGCAAGCCTGGAAGAAGCAATCGCCTGGGGCGAATTTGATGCCGTTTCCAATGTGACCCCGGATGCGGCCCACCATCCGACAACCTTGAAGTTGCTTGAAGCCGGCAAACACGTCCTTTGTGAAAAACCGCTGGCAACCAACGCGAAAGACGCCGCTGAAATGGCAAACCTGGCGCGCGCCAAAGGCCTGGTCGGCATGGTCAATCTCAGCTACCGCAATGTTGCTGTCCTGCAAAAGGCAGCACAGCTCGTCGCAGATGGTGCCATTGGGTCTCTCAGACACTTCGAGGCGACATACCTGCAAAGCTGGCTTACTCAGCCAGCCTGGGGAGACTGGCACACCGAAAGCCAGTGGCTCTGGCGGTTATCCACCAGCCACGGCTCAAAGGGAGTTCTAGGGGATGTCGGCATTCATATCTTCGACTTCGCAACTTTTGCCGCAGGGAGCCCGATCAGCGAACTTTCCTGCCGGTTGAAAACTTTCAAAAAAGCCGACGGCGACCAAATAGGTGAATATCCCCTTGATGCTAACGACAGTTTCACGCTGCAGGCTGAACTGGAAAATGGTGCCCTTGGCACCATCAGCGCCACCCGTTTCGCCTCCGGTCACCTGAACGATCTTCGTCTGAGACTTTACGGTGACAAGGGCGGGTTGGAAGTCCTGTTTGAAAAGCAGATGGAAAGTTTGCGAATTTGCCGGGATCCGGATTTGAAAGAGGCACATTGGACAGATTTGCAGGCGGACCCTGTTCAGAGCGTCTATGAGCGCTTCGTGGCAGCGATCCGCAATGAAGGTCCGGCAGAACCTGACTTTGATCAGGGCAGGCGTTTGCAAATCGCGCTTGACGCGGCTGAGTCTTCACATCTTGAAAATGGCTGTTTTTTGAAAGTCGCCAACTGACGGGCCAGACCATTTTTTGGCCGAGCTCCGGCAAGTCTGAAACGGGCTCTGCTGCAAAAATTGGCACCTGCGGCTGAATTGCGGCTGCTAATTTTGTCTGTCGCACTAAACAAAAAAACCAGCATTCCATTGGAACGCTGGTTTTTTGAGCCTCTCGGCTGAAACTGGAGGTACTGTAACCTTCAAGTAACTCGGATCGATGCTGTGATCTGATATTGACTCCGGACGCGTCTAGGAGACTAGGTTTGACATCCTTCGTCATGTATGCGGCGCAAATCGAACAAAGGTCGAACCCTGACATTCCTCCAACATCGACACCAACGCCAAAGATCGCACTTTGGATTCGATCAGTTTTTTGACGGTGACAAGAACTCTGCCAGCATCCACGCTGGGCGACCGCATCAACCTCCTCAAATTCCCGCTGGGCTTGTGCGCGAACGTGGCATGGGTCCACCCTCATTTTTGTGAGGTCGAGAATTCTGCGTTGTGCTTGTCTCTGCAAAAACGAATGATGGCAAGTGCGTTTCTTGTACTCCTGTAAACTCACTTTTCTTTAACTCCCATAAGTTGTACGTTGCTACAGGGCAGCAAATAACGTGCGGGGCAGGTAAATTGAAAAGGCATTGGATTATTTCTGCGCTTGGCGTCTCCATGCTTGGTGCAGCGCTTTACTTTTCATTCAGAACGCCACCAGGTATCGAAATAAGAGGCACAACAGAAGAAAGTATTGCGTTTTATGGCATGATTGCAGCCATCTCTGGAGCTTTGACTGCCTTGTTAGGAATAGTCAAAGAATTGGTTTCTGTTTACAAAGAGAAAATCAAAAAATGATCCGAATACTACTTATTGCGATTGTTATTTGTTTTTCGAGCAAAATACACGCGGCTGTGCCGGATTGGATTGTTGATGATCCCGATGTGGAAGGTATGTTTGTTGCCGATGTGTTCCCGGGTGAAAGGAACTGGTGGCAAAGGATTCTTATAAAAAATATTTGGCTGCAACGAATTACGGGTGCCACTCCCGATTTTGAACGCAGTATTGCGATTGTCGTTGGAATTGGTTCGTATGATGATTGGGCTCCACTCAGCGGACCGACAGAAGACGCCAAGAGGATGAGAGCGTTTCTTCTTAATTCCGAATTTGATGAAGTTTATACGATCACTGATCGAGAAGTGACTCGCAAAAGGATAAATGACCTTATTTCGCATGTTCAATCTCGTTTAAACTATAACGGCCGTTTTGTATTCTATTGGTCTGGACATGGAGGACAAACGAACGCAGATAAACCTGAAGGTTTTTTGCCATTATCAAACACTCCAACCGATGGCACTGGAACTCGTATAGCCATGCGTGAAATCTACGGTTATGCCGCCGCGGTAAGCGCCAAACACCAATTATTGATACTAGACGCATGTTTTTCAGGGGGGGTTGTACCTCAAGTAGCTTCGAGTGGGCGCGTGGTAAGCTCACTATCGCAAAAAGTCACCCTTATGCTTACTTCGAGTGCTGAAGATGAATACTCTTACGGCCAATCGCAAAGTGCGGGGCCTAACGGGTCTGCAGCTGGCGGGTATTTGACAACTGCGTTCCTGAATTCTGTGGGTGCAAATGGTGCCGATAGAATCGCCGATTTTGATAGAAACGGTTTTGTTACGATGACCGAAGTGCAAAGTTCCGTTCGTAACGAACTCCTCGCTATCTCTGCGGCACAAGCCTTCGAGCAAGACCCTCGGCTTAGACCCATTGGACCAGGCAAAGGGGATTTCTTTTTTCTATCTCCTCGAACTTGGAAGTCACCTGAAAATAGGCCGAACAGTCGAGGTCTCTCCGTTCGATTTGGTAATATTGCCGAGCCCAAAGGTCCACAAGAAATCGCCACAGCTCCTGTCGAAGCAAAACCCACGCTCGCGCCTTACTTAATGGATAGTTTTTCTAATTTGCTTCGAAAGCCCGGAGAAGAGGCAATAGCGATTAGGCCCACTGCCAGCCAATTTCGACTGTCTCGCAACGAACTACTTAGGGAGGAGATTGCTGGTGCTGCTGCTTTTGTTGAGGCTGAGATCATCAAATTAGCAATAGATAGGGTGTTGAAAATACTTGATCAAGATAGTTCTTCAGGCCGATACATAAGTCCTCCTATCGTAAAAGAAGTACATTTGTATGCCCCAAATAAAGATGAATATTTGGATTCGTGCAGAGACTGGTCTGATTTTCTTCAATTTGCACAAACAGCGCATGAAATGATGATGGTTTACAAAACCATTCGATCACGAATGTTTGGTGCGAGTAATGAAGAGTTAATTACCCAATGGGGCGATGGAAAGTTCCCTCCTGAATCAGGAATTGTTTTGGATGATGGTCACGATTTTAACAATAGGAATGATATCTCTTTAGATTCGTTTTTAAATTCTGGTGTGCTTGAAAGAAACTATGAGTTATTCGCCAACGGTTTGGATCAACTTGAACCAATTTGGCAGTGGCGAATCGCAAAGGCTGCTAGTCTATTGCTTGCCTATGAAGCTATTAATGGCCCAAATGAAGTAGTTAGCCCTTCGGGAGAAAAGATAACAAGAAATCCTGATTTGTCTAATACGGACAATCCTTTTGGTTGCAAGGGCGGCTCTGACTATAACATCGAATTCTCCTTCATGCTTGGTGAAGTCCAAACGTACGCAAGTATATCTTACGAAAAAGATTCAAAGGACAAGTACCAATATCAACAATTCAATGACGCGATCCTTGAATTTTGGTCCAGACGGCAGACAAGTGGAACAAGTAAAAAATTGCGCGAATTGTTGATAAATATTGCAAATGACTTCTCAGGAACTGTCGCAAATTCTTGGGATCTGCGTGAGATGGCATTAAACGAGAACGAATAGATCCGTTCCAGTCTTCTCAGTGCTGTTTCGTAGGTTACCAACGAGACCCTTACCGTCTCGATATCGTCACTTTATCTGTCCGTTTGAGTATACTTTTACGAACGGAAGCTACGAGCTTCAGCTTCGCAGGCCTCACACAATCGATAGGGGGGAGGAGGGGGGTGCCCCTTGCTCATATATGCATATCGAAGCTCAAAGTTTTCTCGGTAAAAATAAGCCGGTTGGGGAAACTGAGACGCGTTCGTGTTGGTTGTACACCCGCACACTGATATGCCCAAAGGAACAATGGTTTTCGATTGGTAGTAGATATGATGCAGGACAATGACCCGTGGGAAGACCGCAAGAGTTTGACGTTCGAACAAGCAGAGGGAGCAGCATCATTACCACAACAACTGCAACTCAAAGAGGTCTCCTCCAAACTCCGGGCTGTGTTGTGGCGTATCGTTCACGATAGTCTAAGTCGGCACCGCAAATTCGCGATAAATGCAAGACGCCCACATCTAATTGATCCATGGGACAGAATACTTCGATCGGCACACACTTTTCGCGATCACCGCATGATTGACGAGTACGAAGAACACGCAGATACGCAGATCAGCAAGGTAAAACAGATTTTTTCAAATGGAGACTATCTGGAAATCTTCGGGTGGCTTCAATACGTTTTAAGAAACAACCCGCCACATGGATTTGCCAACGCAATTGACACCGCATTGAACTATTGCCATGCCGCTTACCGCGTCTTTGACCACACAACAATTGTGCCATTCAGCTCCGAAGAAGAATTGCACTCAATAGAAAAAGCCTTTGCAGAATTGGCAACCAAAGAGTTCCAAGGAGCTCGTGCTCACCTGAAGAAGTCCTTAAGTCTACTTAGCGAAGGAAATAATGCCGATAACATCAGGGAAAGCATTCACGCAGTAGAATCCATAGCGCGCACCCTAGACAATTCTGGCAAATTCTCGCGCGCACTGGCATGCATCTCAAACAAAACGAATATCCATCGCTCGATGGAAGCGGGGTTTAAGAGCCTTTACGGATACACCAGCGATGAAAATGGGATTCGGCATCCGCTTCTTGATGATGATGAGGCATCGGTAGACGAGACGGACGCCCTCTTCATGATTGGTGCGTGTGCCTCTTTCGTCACCTATCTCATAAACAAATCGAGAGCTGCTGGTTTGTTAGACTAGCTGGGACGCGTGGAACATATGCGGGTGGTCCTACGAGGCCGTAGGCCGATGTAGCTCAGGGGTAGCTAGAGAGCAGAGCTCTCGCTCCCTTGCCAGTTGGGAACTGCTATTGTGAACAAAAGAGTTTTATGTGAACGAAAAAAGGCCTAGGATTTCTCCTAAGCCTTTCTAAAATTTGGAGCGGGCGATGGGATTCGAACCCACGACCCCAACCTTGGCAAGGTTCCAAATCCAGCAAAACAGAGCTTTTCACGGCTAGTGATCCATTGATTTCATTTACTTTTTTCATACCTCGAGCTAACTCGAGCTTTAGGTTTAAAGTTACTCGGGAAGTTACTCGTCATGACCAGAAGCAGCATCACACTCACGGAAGCATGGATGGACCGTACCCAGAAAGCGGGCCTCCACTGGTGTAAACAGAATCCTGGACTCGGGTGCCGCGTGGCTAAGTCCGGCAGCAAGAGTTGGATATTCCAGCGCAGCGGGGGTAACCGGCTGACAATCGGTCGCTGGCCCGAACTCGGGTTGCGGGCTGCCAGAGACCGCGCGGCGGACCTCGCCCAACGGGGAAGAAGCCAAAGGGCGGCCACACTGCGCGAGGCGCTGGACCTCTGGGCGGAACGCTGCATTCTCAATGGCGGTTCGGACGGAACGGTAGAAAACCGGCGAATGCAGTTCGAGAAGCATGTGGGCGACTGGATGGACAAGCCTCTCACGTCCATCACACATGCTGGTCTTGTCCGAATGCAAATGCGCGTCGGCGAGAAGTCAAAACACGCTGCCAACGACATGCTCCGCCATCTGGGCACTGTGTTCCGAACGGCCACGTCCGATCCATGGCCCGGTGCCAGCATCCGTCCGCTGAAGATTACGGAACCGCCGAAGCGGCGCACCATCGGCGACCCTGCTGCGTGGTGGCAGGAGGTGCAGACGGTCAGTTCTCCCATAATCAGGGCATACTGGCAGTTCGTCGCTGTCACCGGCCTGCGGGAAAACGATGCGAAGACAGCCCGCCGCTCCCTTCTCAAGGACGGCTGGCTGCACCTGCCCGAGCCAAAGGGGGGCAAGTCGCGTGCGTTCGACCTGCCGCTATCCACCTGGGCTCTGGACGCGAGCCGCGACCTGCCCAAGGAGGCTGACTGGATCTTCCCCGGAGGGGTAGCCGGGGAGCACATTGTAAATCCCAAGCCGCACTCCATCCGACACCTGTGCTCAGAACACGCTCTGCGCCACCACTGGAAGTACGTCGCAGAGATCGAGGCAGGCTGTCCTTTCCCGATTGTGCAACGACTGTTGAACCATCGTGACAAGCGCGGTGTCACCGACATATACGGTGAGAGGAATATCCCAGACGATGTGGTCGCAGACTGGGCCCAGCGCATCGCCGACAAGGTCGCGGAAAGAATGGGGCTTTAGTTCGCTGCAGTTTTTGGCTATATTTAGGGCTTAAACACGCATTGACGGTCCCGTTTCCACATAATGGGACCGGGGCCACGTACCTGCCAGTCAAACGTCGCCCCGAGCAGCGCGCACCCCTTGGCGAAGGGGCTGACGGGGTGATCCCGTCGCAAAGTGGCACCTGCACCGTCTCCTAAAAGCCCCGCGAGGGGTTGGAGACGTATTGTGCAAACTCAGCTAGACGAAAACATCCGGACGATCATCCGCGAGGAGCTGACCAAACTCCTACCCACAGTCACCCAGACTTCCGATCCTGACCAGTTGCTGACTACCGAGGAGGTGGCGCAGCTCACAACGCTGTCTGTCGGTTACTTTGAAATCGGCCGAAGCAACGGCAACAAGAACCTTCCGCCATACATTCGTGTCGGTCGCCGCATCCTGTATCGGCGAGGCGACATCATGAGCTGGCTCGAGAAGCGTCGGAGGGGGACTGGCCATGCATAAGGAAACCCCCGTCCCACTGGCAGAGAACGGGGGCTCAGTATCAAATGCAAACGGACCTGCATTCCAAGGCAACGATACTGGCCCTGCTCCAGAAGTAAACGATGCAGTTAATTTTCTGAAGTGGTTCCGTCCCGAAGGCCCGTGGGTATTAACCGCGATCGTGCCGGGCGGACGGATTACCACCACCACATTTCGAGTGGACCAAGAGAAGCTGCTGCGCGATTGGTTATCAGCTCGCGCCGGTCACGAGAATATCTATTTCCAGGTCAACAGCACTGGTAAGAAGAACGTTACGCGGAAGACCCGCAAGTCAGACATAGTCGCCGCCGAGTGGTTGCATGTGGATATCGATCCCACAGGCGACATCACATCCTTCGACATAGAGCGGAAGCGGATACTAAAGAAACTTCGGGAACACTCCCCTCCGCCGTCCGTGATAGTCGACTCCGGCGGAGGATTTCAAGCCTTCTGGAGACTGAGCGAGCCGGTTGAAGTAGATAACCCCTCGGAAGAGGCGTGGGCCGACTTCGAGCGATACAACAGACAGGTGGAAGCAGACCTCGGCGGCGACCATTGCCACAACGTGGACCGCATCATGCGCCTCCCGGGTACGATCAATGTGCCGAACAAAAAGAAGCGCGCCAAGGGCCGCGAGCCAGCCCAGGCCAGGGTGGTGTCCCAGCAGGACCAGACATTCGAGCTGTCGGTGTTCAGCCAGGCCCCTCTGCTGGACGGGGGCGAGGTGGGAGACGTGGGACGTCTCCGCGTCCAGATATCCGACAACCTGCCCCGGCTGTCAGAGATCGACGAGCTTGACCAGAACGGCGAGGTGCCACAGCACGTGAAGATGCTGTGCGTGCAAGGCCTGGACCCGGATAAACCGGGCCGCTACTCGTCGCGCTCGGAGTGCTTCTGGTACGTGGTCTGCGAGCTGGTCCGCTGCAAGATCCCCGACGAGATCATTGCCTCCGTGATGCTGGACCCAGACTTCCTCATCTCTGGACACGTGCTGGACCAGCGGAACCCGAACGGCTACATGGTCCGACAGCTGCAGCGGGCTCACGAGTGCGCCAACGCAGAAAATGGGACAGGTCCGCAATGGGACCGCGTGACTAAAGACGGACAGCCACTCCCATCGTTCGGCAACGCCCAAGAGGCGCTGCGCCACCTGGAAGTTAAGATCTGGCATGACGCGTTCTGCGACCGCGAGATGGTTTGTGGTCACGCGGTGCAGGACTACGAAGGCGTCGCCACAGACAAGGCCCTGATGCTGCTTCGGGAGAAGACACGCCAACGGTGGAGTTTCGATCCCGGCAAAGAACACATTCGCGACGCGTTCTGTCTGGTCGCGCTTGAAAACCGGCACGACCCAGTGGTCGATATGCTGGACAACCTATCTTGGGACGGTCAAGAGCGGCTGGAAACATGGATGACGCGCGCCTGCGGTGTGCCAGACACGCCATATGCGCGTGAGGTTGGAAAACTTATGCTTCGGGCGATGTGCCTCCGGGCAAGAACCCCCGGTGTCAAATTCGACCACATGGTAATTCTCGAAGGTGCGCAGGGCGCGGGCAAGTCCCTGTCTCTCAATATCTTGGCCGGCGAATGGTTTTCCGACGCCGGGCTCTTCTCTACGTCGGGCGACAGGGATCGTGCTGAGTTGCTTCAAGGAAACTGGATAAACGAGGTCGCAGAACTTGATGGTTTGTCGAAGCGGGATGTCACAGAGGTCAAGAGGTTCATAACGCAGACACATGACGAGTACCGCGCGGCATACGCACACAGAAAGGAACGACGAGCCCGCCGCGGAATTCTTGTCGGCACCACGAACGACGACCAGTGGAATCGCGATCCGACTGGGGCAAGAAGGTTCCTTCCCGTGCGCTGTGGCACGTTCGACCTGGACTGGCTGCGCGCCAACCGAGATCAGTTGCTAGCCGAGGCGGACACCGTGGAGAGTACCTCTCTGATACTGCCTGCGTCTGTCTGGGAAGCGGCAACAACAGAGCAAGCGGCGCGCCGTGCTGATCACTCCTGGGATGAATTTCTCGCAGAGATGCAGCCGGAGGAACGGTTTGCTGGCAAGGATCGTGCCTCGACGAAATACATCATAGAACAGGTTTTGAAATTATCTTCTGGTGAAATTGCCCGACGGGACACTGCCAGACTGCTGAGGGAGCGATTGCGCCATCTGGGCTGGTCGGGGCCAAAGCTGATTGCCTTCAAGGGCAAACGGCGAGCAAAGGGCTATTGGCGAGAGACCACAGAACCTGACCAGTTCGCCCCGCCAGAACCGCCGTTTTAAGTAACCGCGGGTTACCGTAGACAGCCGTCCGGCCAGAGCCCAAAGAGAAGTCCCTAGAAGGAAATTGACTTGGTAACCGGTCGAGTAACCTCCCGGTAACCGGTCTGTAACCCTGGAAAATCGAGTAAATTAAAACAGGTAACCGAAGTAACTACTCGAGCTTAATTATCCTTCCAAAGAAGCACAGGGGAGTGGCGCACCCCGCCTTTCCGGGCTGTCCCCTCAGTAGGGCTATCTGCGGTTACTTACGTTACCCGGTTACTAGTGGTCGGTAATTCGCGAAGAATTTTCCGCGAGTGTTCCCTGACTGCTCGAGTTAATTTTTTCCTGTTCCGGCGGATTACTCCCGTCAAAAAAGAGCTCTAACCCTGACGAGGTTGAAACTTCGGCCCGAAAGACAAGCAACAACAGGTGCTTATGCCGCAAAGTAACTTTGCAAATAACTTCCGTCTTCCCGGCGGCCTCCTTGGTCGGGACAGTGAAGCTCCCTGTGTCCTCAGGTCTGTACCATGGGAGCCGCATCACCGTGACTAATCCTGCAGTTATTCGAAACGAAGGCGGCCATACCCGCAGAATCGGAGACCGAGGTCTAAAGGTGGTGGAACAAATGGCGTCTCAGGGCTGCTCCGAAACGAGCATTGCCAAGACCCTACGCATTGCAACGTCCACTTTTCGAGAGATCAAAAAACGCCAACCTGAAGTCATGGAAGCGCTTGAACGCGGCTACAGTAAAATGGAGGATGCCCTCGTAAGTCGACTTTTTTGTACGGCCATGGGCGAAAGTAAAGGTGCTGTGACAGCCGCAATTTTCCTCCTGAAAGCAAGGCGCGGATACGAAGGCACCAAGACCCCCGCGCACATCACCATCAACGACAATCGCCAACAAACAATCCAATTGCCAAGCAAGCTGGATATGGAAGAGTACCGTCGCCGATATCTGCCGGAAGCAAGCGATGCTTGAAGGAATATCACCATTCCAACAATCTGTCTTACAGGCACCAGAAGCTGTAAATCTCGCGCTACTCGGCGCACGCGGTGGAGGTAAGACAACAGCCGCCGTTATGCTGGCAGCCGAACACCTAAAAGATTATGGCACCGCCGCCAGCGTCCTCATCGTGCGGCGCACGCTGCGCGCGCTGTCCGACTTTGAAGACGAGTTACTACATCTTGTCACAACTGGTTACTCCGGCGGTAGTCATGTCTATAATCGCGCCGAGAAGATCCTGCGCTGGAACGGCGGCACCATCACGATGGCAGCCATCGAACGCACTGGCGATTACGATAAGCTTCAGGGAAAAAATTTCACGCTCTTGATCGTGGAAGAAGTGACGCAGTACCCGAGCGAGAAGGTGTTACGCCTTCTCCGGTCGAACCTCCGCGCGCCAGAAGGTGTACCGACCCGAGTAGTTTACTTGGGCAATCCCGGTGGCCCGCTGCATGGCCGTATCTTCGAGCGTCACATCCGTGACCGTTGCGATCATTCCACATACGACCTGCCTGTAGACGGTACTGAAGAGGCCGAGACATGGATCACGATCAAGTCCGGTCCAGCCGACAATCCCTTCATAAATCAACAGGCGTATATCCGCCGCCTCCGCGAGGCCTGTCACGGAGATCCTGTCCGGCTACAACAATGGCTTTTCGGTGACTGGACCCGTGGAGAGGGCCTGATGTTTCCAGCTTTCGAGCCTGACATCCACGTCCTCTCTGGTCTTCCTATCATGAACGGCAACAACTTTCGTGCCGTCGGCGCAATCGACTGGGGAATTTCCTCCCCGAGTGTTGCTTTGATAGGTGGTGTCGCGAAACGACCAATCGCTCTTAGCAGAAGCCAAATCGCACCAAGAGATTCTGTTGTGATCTGGGACGAGACCACGGACGCAATCTTCGGCGGCGACACGTTGAACAGCTCGTCAGAGTGGCCGCCGGACAGACTGGCAGAACGGTTCGCCAACACCTGTGCAAACCATGGCATTCACAGGCCGTCCATCGTTGTGGATTCGGCTCGAGGTCTACAGGGCGACACCGTCATCGGCTTAGTCCGTGGCACAGGTCAGTTCTGGAACGTTGCACTACCTAAGAAAGGTCGCCGGGCAGAAGGCTGGGCAGACGTCAATTCTCGACTCCTCGCGACAAAGGAACGCGACTCATCCCGTCCACACCTCTACGTAAGCGACCGCTGCCTATATTTGCTGGCAACACTGCCAAACGCGGTACGAGACGAGCGTGACCCCGACGACTGGGCCGACACTCCCGTCTGCCCTGATCACGGCGGAGACGCCCTCCGCTACTTGCTGGCGGAGGCTCGCTTACAGCCCGCCCGCTTCACCCCCTCTCTTGGCATTTGTTGAAGAAGGAGAAATTAATGTCTGCCTCGCCACTTGATCAAGTAATCAGCGCTAGAAACGCTGCCAAGAAAAACCCGCACCCTGACCCGGTGACGGCGGCGCGCCAAAAGCAACGCGCTGTTCCAGTTTGTCCGCTAGATATTTCTCCCGAGGCTATAATGGGCGATGTGGTAGCGCTGGAAGGCGCGCGCAATGCGATGAAAACCGTGAGGGATTGTTGGAACGCAATCCGAGAGGCGGCCATCGAGACCGAGGACGTGCGCAAGCTTGCTAAGGACGGGACGCGCCTAACTGAACGTGCAACCATGGCTGTCGACGCCGCCAGAGGTCGACTGGAAGACGCCGAGAAGGCCCTTGAACAACAAATTCAGCAACGTGTCACGGTGCCAGTTGCGCCGCATCTCCAGAGCGAAATCCGAGCCGCTGTTCACGGACGCGACGATATAACCTTGCTAGTTAGGAACGAGCCCGCCGTTGCTTCGGCTATCCTGTCTGCACCCGCTTTCCTTTCGGGTTTGGATTCAAAGAAGCAAGACAGTCTGCGAAACATCGCGATCCAGTCCCATGCAAAAGAAGAGATGGCAAGACTTAAACAAGTCCGCCGCGCCAAAAATCAAGTCGACAGAGCAGGCGGCATGGTACTGACTAAACTGGATACCAAAGTCGCTAAATGGGCACAAGAAGAGCCCGGTGCTGTCACTCGCATGCGGAACATGGCCAATGCATAATTTTCGTAGAGACAAACCTTTCATAGCGTGGCTAACACAAAAACAATCGCGTTTGCGAACAGAAAGGCAAATTCAATATTTTGAACGCCGAAAGGTTGCCGAGCCTGCAAGTGCCGCTGAATTCGACGCAGAGATAGCAATCTTACAGGATAGATTCAGATGACTGACGAAGAATTTTTACAAGCTGCCAAAGCCAATTTGTCATCGAAAACAATCGCCGCCGCTGTGGCCTGCGCTTCAGCACAAATGGCGTTACCGCACAGAATTACGCCAAGAGAAGTATCTAAGATAGCAGACGCGCTTGGCGCACCACGCAGTCCAGTCCTAGCCCTTACGGGATGGATCTTTGCGAAGGCGGACAGGCCCAACCGCAGAGTGTTTTTTGACGTGCTTTGTCCAAAGATGAGCCGACACGAGGCTCGATGGCCAACAGACCGGGAAACGTTGTTCGCACTGGGCATCTGCCGGACGACAAGTACGCAATTGATGTGATTACTATCCTGACCTGAGATCCACAATCGATGCAAGTATTGATTGCCGAATCAGGTTGTGTGATGTTCGTTTCGCTACTTTTTGCAATGAAACAGGCCAAGCACGGCCGCTCGCCATAGACGGACGAACATCAGATGCTGGACAAAACCGCGCCCGACGAGGCCCAAATCGACACACTTTTTGAAGTACTCCAAAACCAAACCACGTTGGAAAATGTTCGAGGAATGCTTCGCGACAAAGGTTTGCCTCACTCTGCTTCAAGTTGGCACGCAATGTTCGAAAGGCGCCTCCAACCTGGCCTTAAAAACGGAAAAATCGAAGTAGAAGAAATAGTTCAGCTAATTAGTGAATCCGAAGAACACGGCCACAAACATGTACTGTTCTTTCAATACGACCTCGATAGACTCCATGAATTAGAACACCTTTTTGACTCAGCGCAGGTCGAAAAGTGGGCAAAAAGTAAGCAATTTCCAGGAGCAGGTGACTATGTGTTTGAAGCGTATCCCGACAAGCCCACGGTCACGGAAGTAAGAGTTGGTGACGGCGCCACTGGAGGCGCATTTGTTCTGAAGACTGCACAAACTCTCAAACGAAAGAGACCGGCAGAGCGCAAACAAATCGATGGAGTGTGGTTCTGGGTCGCAAATGAAGTTTCTTACCGCGCAGTCGATGTTTTGAAGGTTCATGACAATGGCCTGATAGAGATCAGAGTACATACTCGAAGTGACAACATTTCCTACTCCGGTGCTGCACTTTCCGCTTTAAACATCGTCCATGGACTGTTTAACACTGCGGCGCTTCCCGAGCTTTCTTTGAAGTCAGTAAAGGTCTTCCTATCTGCCCCCAAGAACAAAGACGAAGTGTCAGAAAATTTTGAGGTTTACGAAGCAAACTTCAAAAATGATCAGGGTGACCGAATGCAGTCATCTTCGCTGCAGGATCGCGGAGGCATTCTCTCGTCGAAGGTGATGCCGGAAGTGATCGACCAGTTTTCAGATAGCGAACACGATCCGTATTGCGAGCGAGTCCGTGTGTCCTATAAGATGGGTGACGTTAAGAAGATAAACATAATCCTGACAGAGAATGCCAACGAGATCATAACTACATCCAATCTATCGCGTGATGAGTATGAAGAAGTTCTCGGCGCTCTTTTGAAGATCCACGAGGCTGAATAATGCCGCATGTACCCAACCCTGCCGAATGGCAGGGGCGTTTGGACTACGAAGTGCATAAGCTGCAAGATGCTGCTTCGTATCGCGAAGTTACCTACAATCGTCTTAAAGAGCTTGTAGCGCCTCCGAATGACGTGGACCTGTTAAAAGCAGTGTCTCGAATGATATCGACCGGCCAAATCAGTGTGATTTACCGCGTCATTTCGCCTGTTACAAATGCCGCAATCGGTCAATATCCGAGCCCGCTTGAAGTCCCGCGTGAAATGGTGGATGAGAGCACCGGACACCATCTGGACATCGACCCCGTCCAAAACGTAGAAACCGTTTACGTTTCAGAGGGTCAAGTTGAGCACTGAACCAGAACTAGAGACCTGGGAAATCGAGGCGGATTCCACCTTTGAGGAGGTCAGGCATCTGGACCGCGATCACCAGCTTCGCATCCTAGATTCAAAATCGAAAGAGGTTCAAGACGACGCTATTCGAACAGCTTTTTTGTTTCGTGTGTTCAATCTTATCAAGGAGAACGAAAATTCAAGTTCTCCTCCAAAGTCAATTGTCGAGAAAACCTTCGCGCCAGACGGTGCTGCCTTCGTCGCATTCGTCCTTACATTTCTAGTTTTCTGGTGGGAGTTTGGTGTTCGCTTCCTATACTCCATTTGCATAGCGTTTGGTGTTGCGCTCTTGATTCGTTTCCTTTTCAGGATGTTCGACAGAAATTTCCTTTTTCGACGACTCTTTCAAATGTGGACGGCAAGTGGCATCGTGCTATTAGTGGCTCCACCTATTTCCGTTCTTCTCGAAACAGCTATCGGGACCGTGTCGTGGGGTGGCCCGCCAAGTATCCCTGTCATCTCAGTTTGGGCTGTCGGTTTCCTAGTTTCTGCGCCGCTTGCTTATTTGGAATCACGCGACGCGAACTGAACTCTATACAGATGAAGCAGTCTTCGAAGTTACCTGGAAGTTACCCAAGAAAAAAGCCGCCCGAAGGCGACTTTTTCAACTCACTGTTTCCAGATGAGAAATTGGAGCGGGCGATGGGATTCGAACCCACGACCCCAACCTTGGCAAGGTTGTGCTCTACCCCTGAGCTACGCCCGCATATGTTCCAAGCATGCCGACCGAAGCCGCCTCTGCGTTGGTGGCGCAGTATATGAACTAAGCCGAGACGGATTGCAACAAGGAAATTACAGAAAAAAATTACGCAGCTTATCTGTGGATTTTTCATAGGAATACCCTCGATAAATCGCGGAATTCAGCGGCTTTTCTAGTCACTTTTACCTTGTGGCATGATCCCAAATCGGGCTAGACAGCTCGAAAGCTCGGAAATCCTGGAAAAAACATGCCGGCAACCCGCGACAATCTTATGGCCCTTTTCAAGGATCTCGGCATCGAGGTCTCTACTGTTGATCATGACCCGGTTTTCACGGTTGCCGAATCCGGTGACCTGCATGAAAGAATTCCAGGTGGCCACACCAAAAATCTCTTTTTGAAAGACAAAAAGGGCCGTCTGTTTTTGATTGTCGCGCTCCATGATGCCGAAATCGACTTGAAGAAGGTCCACCAGATTATCGGCGCACAAGGGCGTGTCTCATTTGGGAACGCGGTTCTGCTGATGGAAGTACTCGGAGTTGAACCCGGTTCTGTCACGCCATTTTCTCTTGTCAATGACAGGGACGCACACCGCGTGACGCCGATATTTGACGCAGCGATGATGCAGCACGAAACTCTCAATTATCACCCGCTGAAAAACGACGCCACGACGTCAATCTCTTCGGAAGACCTGCTGAAATTTGCGAGTGCCTGCGGCCACGACCACCAGGTTTTGTCTGTCAGCGAGCAGGCTAAGGCGGCCGGATTGTAATTAAGACAGCCAGTAGTTTGAATTTCGGGTGTCATAGCTCCATGTTATGAACCAACTCAACCCGTCGACGGTTATAACAAAAGGTCTGGTAGCCACGCGCTCAGGCCGAACATCATGAGGACGACAAATGAGCAACGGCGACTACAGCATCGGCGGCCAGGTTGGTGGCGGATTTGGCGCCAGCATGGGCGATAGCTATGGCGGTCAGGGCGGCGGTCAGGGCGGCGGATTTGGCGGTAACGGCGGCAATGGTGGCGGTGCGGACACCCCGGCAGGCGATTTGGTTTTTGATGTCACCACGCAGACATTCATGGCAGATGTCATGGAAGCTTCGCGCCAGCAGCCTGTACTGGTGGATTTCTGGGCGCCCTGGTGCGGCCCTTGCAAGCAGCTTACACCCATCATTGAAGCTGCAGTGAAAGCTGCTGGTGGCACTGTCAAACTGGCCAAGATGAACATTGAAGATCATCCGGAAATCGCCGGACAGATGGGCATTCAGTCCATCCCCGCGGTTGTTGCCTTCAAGGATGGGCAGCCAGTTGATGGTTTCATGGGTGCGCAGCATGAAGGTGAGGTCAAGGCCTTCATTGAAAAGCTGGGCGGGCCTGCACCTGTCAATCAGATCGATTCGATTCTTGAGCAGGCAGATGAACTTCTTGTAGCGAAGGATTTCGCTCAGGCAGCGCAGCTTTTTGGTGCTGTCATGCAAAAAGAGCCGGATAACGTGAAAGCAATTTGCGGATTGGCGCATTGTTATCTTGGTGCTGACGACCTGGACCGCGCAAAACAGGCACTTGAACTCGTGCCGGAAGATAAGCGTTCCGAAGAAGTCTACACATCGGCAAAAGCAGCAGTCGATCTTGCTGAACAGGCTGCGGCGCTGGGCGACCTGGCGGAATTTCTTGAACGTATCGAACGCGATCCGTCTGATCTTCAGGCGCGGTTTGACCTTGCCTTGGGCCTGAACGGCAACGGTGACAAGAACGGAGCCGTGGATCAGCTCATCGAAATTGTCCGACAGGATCGTGAGTGGAATGAAGACGGTGCACGTAAGCAATTGCTGCAGTTTTTCGAAGCCTGGGGCTTCAAGGATCCTGCGAGTGCCTACGGTCGGCGCAAGCTGTCGGCAGTTCTGTTCGCTTGACGGCAGTCGATTCTGACACACATTACCGGGAAGAGCCCTGTTGACGGCATTGTACTGAAACAACAAAAGAAGACGCGGAGATGCAGGCAGGAAATGCCATTTATGAGACAATAGCGGATCTACCGCCGGTCTTGCCTGTCTTCCCCTTGTCTGGAGCTCTTCTCCTGCCCAGAACTCAATTGCCGTTGAATGTCTTTGAGCAGCGCTACATCGACCTGGTTGACGCCGCCCTCTCGGGCAATCGGCTTATTGGCATGATTCAGCCTTCGCCGGACCGAAACTCGGACAATCCGAAAAAGCCGGTGCTGGCAAGTGTGGGTTGCGTAGGCCGTCTCACCAGTCTTCAGGAAACCGGAGACGGCCGATATCTGATCACGCTTCAGGGCATTACCCGTTTTGCGCTTGGTGAAGAACTGACGCCTTACACGGAATTTCGGCAAGTCGAATGCGATTTTGCCGCCTTTGCACACGATCTGAAATGTGGCGAAGGTGAAGAGGACGTTGATCGGAACGGGCTTTTGAAAACGTTGCGAGGCTATCTGGACGCAAACAATCTCGAAGCCGATTGGCAAAGTGTTTCAGAAGCCGAAACCGAGGTGCTGGTCAATGCTCTTTGCATGATGTGCCCTTATGGACCTCAGGAGAAGCAGGCGTTGCTGGAAGCAAGGGACTTGAGAACCCGGGCGGAAACACTTATTGCCATTACCGAAATGGATCTCGCGAATTCCCAGAATGAAGGCGGATCGACGCTGCAGTGACCCTCCGATTGCCAAGGGACCGAACCACCCGCAGGCACCGAAAATCAAGAGCCAAACGATGAATGAAACCACCGAACGCCCGGTCGACCGGAAACTTCTGGAACTCCTTGTCTGCCCGGTGACAAAATCCACACTCGAATACGACGCTGAGGCACAGGAACTGATTTCCAGATCCGCCAAACTTGCGTACCCGATCCGCAATGGAATCCCGATCATGCTGCCTGATGAGGCACGGAAGCTGGAAGACTGATCGCGATTGTGTTGTTCGCATAAATAAAACCCGGGCCAGACGACCCGAGCTTTTAATCAAAACAGTATTGCGTAAGCCGTCAGATCCCTCTGAACATGGGCATCAGATTGATGATGATGATCTGGCGAATAAAAATGATACCGAGCAAAAGAACGACAGGCGAAATGTCGATACCGCCGAGATCAGGCATGAACCTGCGGATCGGACGCAAGGCAGGCTCCGTCAGATTGTACAGAACCCTGCCAATCGAATTGATGAACTGATTACTCGAGTTGACGATATTAAAGGCGAAGAGCCAGGAGAAAATCGCACTGGCGATGATCACATAAGTGTAAAGCTCCAGCGCGATGAGGATGACATTGAAAAGTGCGGTCATAGTCTGGTCCGTTGCCGTTCGAATTCAATCTTAGTCTTCATGTAGCTTCCCGGTCGCCCGGCCGCAAGATAGCACGCGATTTAACGCCAAATTGTTGTGTCTGCAGAATAGGCCACAGGCCTTGCGATGCTTAAATGCAACAGTCAGACAAAACCCGAAATCCTTAGGCTTTGAGTAAGGCTGCTTCGTGTTATCTTGCCACCAACAGATTCCATCATGGATGTAGACTTTATGTACAAATTGTTGTCACGTGCCGCGCTCGCCCTTTCGCTGAGCGCCGTGTCTGGAGCCGCTCTGGCACAAAGCGGCGAATTGTCCGAACAGGACGCCGGTCGTCAATTTGTGATCGATCTCGGGATCGGCGCAATTGCGAAACCAAAATACGAAGCTGCAGATTCCTATCTGATCTACCCGTTTCCGATTGTTTCCGTAGGCAAGTTCTACCTGCCTGGTCTGGGACAAGTGGTTGATGGGCGGCGTAAGAGCGGCGTCTTCTTCTATCCGTCCTTCAGTTTCATTGGCGAACGAAAAGCCAGCGACAGCACGGATCTTACCGGCACCAAAACCGTCGACTGGGCTGTTGAACTCGGCCTTGGTGGTGGATTGCGCGGCAAACATTGGCGCGCTTTTGCTGAGCTGCGTCAGGGTTTCAATGGACACACCGGCCAGGTCGGCCAACTCGGTCTCGATGGAATCATCTATCCAGCTGCCAAATGGGAAGTCAGCTTTGGTCCGCGTGCTGACTTTGCATCAGAAGATTACATGGACACCTATTTTGGTGTGTCAGCTTCGGAAGCAGGCAACAGTGGCGGTCGCTTGACGGCCTATAGCCCAAGCGCCGGCTTCAAAAGCGTCGGCCTTTCAGGCCGCGCCAGCTATGACTGGAACGATGATGTCCGTTTGCACCTTCAAGGCGGTTATGACCGGCTGATTGGCGATGCAGCAGACAGCCCGATCGCCAGCGGCGGTAGCAAAGACCAGTTCAGCCTTGGCGTCGGCCTCAGCTATCGCTTCGCATTCGATCTGTTCGACTGATCAAAAAAGGAGGCGACCAACCTCCGCAGACTGCTAACAAGTTCTGTTGCAAATGCTGCCGTCCCGGCCTCTGAGCCGGGACCTGCTTTAGCTTGTTGAATTCACTACCATCTTGAAAACACTCTTGAACACGCCCAAGGGTCCCGGATCTACGTTTCACTGCGTCCGGGACGGCGCTTGAGTGTAAGACAACAAGCTGAGGAGGCCGGAGCCTCCTTAGATCATTACAGAATACGGTCGTAATGCAGATCAGGTGCTCAGTAAGAGCACTTGATTAGTTCTATACCTGCCGGAAGCTTGGTGTTTTCATCGCCGCAGGCACCAAGAACGCGGCTTGGATCAAGGTTGTAAGACGCTGACAGATCAGCACCGGCCAGACGCGTCCTGCGCAGTAGAGCGCCTTCGAAATTTACACCTGTCAGATTGGCCCCGGACAAATCGGAGCTGACAAGCCGCACTCCGGTAAAATCAGCGCCGGAAAAGTCTGCTCCTTGCGCCCTGATCCTGTCCAGTTTGCCTTGCCGTATTCTGGCATCTTGAAAGTTGGCACCAGTCAGGTCGACGCGCTCAAGATTGATCTCATCCATTTTCGCGCCCTTGAAGGAGGCACCTTCGGCGACGGATCGGATCAGGGTAACGTTTCTGAGGTCGGCATCATCAAAAATTGCACCACTGACATTACTTGCGTTCATGTCGGCATCTCTGAGATCAACGCCTTTCAGAATTGCGTTGTTTAGATTGGCTTTTTCGAGATCAACAGATCGCATGGTCGCATCAGTAAAGTCGCTGCCTGAAAAATCAGCGCGTTCAGCTTCCGCACGCCGAAAATCTGCATCACGAAAATTCGCGTTGCGCAAAACAGCTTCCTTCAGGTCCACTTCCCGAAGATTGGTCCGTTCGAAATTTGCGTTCTCCAGCGTCAAGGCCCGCAATTCTGCCAGCCGTAGATCACAGCGAGGGCACCCACCCTTTTCCTTGATCTCAGCCATGCGTTCAGCGTCACTGCCTGCCTGAACGCTGCCCGAGACTGCCAGAAGTGTCATCACGCCCAAGCAACTTGCCAAAAGCCGGCTAACCCTATTGCTCATCGCATATCCCTTTTTCCTAACTCACTTAAAAATAGGCATTCAAAACGGCAGTTTAAGGACCATTGCGTGGTGGAATGTCCAAATAACGCGAAAAGATTAGGAGATCTGGAGGAAGAAGTGCAGTCAAAATCGCAAATTCTGTGAGTTTTACGAAAAACTGCGGATTCTAGTGGGAGGAAAGAAGCAGGCGGGGTCGCAGGTGCCCGCCTCTTTCATCCACAAAAGCGCTGACGACGCAAAACCTAACAATCAGCGTGCCTATTCAATCGCAAAAGCCTTGCCAAGTCGTTTTCGCAGCGATCTTTCAAGATCTGGGATCATACGAAAGGCAGGGCACAACATACTGATTTTATTTAGACTCTATTCACCATTCGTGCATTGCATTCTGCGAGGCCAACTGCAAACATGGCTAAGAGAGTGTTAATGAACCGCATCTGACATCGGGTCCTGAAACATCAGGAGAATTCACCACGAAGATCAATTGTCGATCGTTTTCCAATATCTTCAAAATGAAGATCAAGCCACGCTTTCGCGGTTTTGCGGCCAAGATCCCGCAACTCGGTCAGGAAGGCCCATTCCGCGTTCATCTTGGAGGAAGCTTTCAGAGGAACAAGTTCTTCCGCAGAAATCCGGTGCATGTGCACCTTCATGTAATCCTCGCGTGAAAGCTTCCCTTCCTCGATCAGCCGCGTAACGAAATCGATTGCCCTGAGTTCCCGGTGCAATGTCGAATTGAAGGTGATTTCGTTCATGCGGTTGACGATCTCCCGGGCGCTGCGCGGGACTTCCCTGCGCTCCACCGGATTGATCTGGATGAGAACAACGTCTGGTGTTTCTGTTTCATAGAAAAGCGGATAAAGAGGCGGATTGCCCATATATCCGCCATCCCAATAGGGCTCACCCTCAATTTCCACAGCCTGGTTGAGCTGCGGAAGGCAGGCCGAAGCCATGACTGCATCCAGGGTCACTTCCTGTTGGCTAAAGACCCGGATTTTTCCTGTGAAGACATTGGTGGCTGCAATGAACAATTTGACGCTGGAACATTTATGAACGCTATCGAAGTCGACGACACTTTTTACCACATCCCGCAGCGGATCGACGTTGAGCGGATTGAATTCATAGGGCGAAGCAAACCGCGAAAGAACGTCAAAGTAGAGGTAGCTCGGCGAATGGTCGAGGTTCCATTGACCAAGAAGCACATCTAGCGGAGACCGCTGGATCGGACTGAACCGGGCCTGGTCGCTGACAGCACGCCAGAAGGCCTCTAGAGCATCGCGGGCGCCCCTGTCGCCACCGGCCTCCAGACCGCTTGCCAGAACCACGGCATTCATCGCCCCGGCGGAGGTTCCGGTGATTGCATCGATGGAAAACCTGTTGTCTTCCAGAAACCAGTCAAGCACACCCCAGGTAAAGGCGCCGTGGGCACCCCCACCCTGCAGGGCCAGATTGATTTTCTTGGGCGCGGCCACGGAACCTGCCTTTCGGTCTTTCACTCGCAGAATTTAGGGGCGATTATTGCGCGGTCCAGCCACCATCGATCGGCAGAATTGACCCTGTGATGGAAGAGGCAGTATCTGAGCACAGGAACACAGCATATCCGGCGACTTGCTCAATCGTGACGAATTTCTTGGTTGGCTGAGCCTTCAGCATAACGTCCTTCTTGACCTCCTCTTCGGTCATATTGCGCGCTTTCATCGTGTCGGGGATCTGGGCTTGCACCAGCGGCGTCCAGACATAGCCCGGGCAGATCGCGTTCACTGTGATGCCCTGTTCGGCAACTTCCAGCGCAACTGTCTTGGTCAGCCCGGCGATACCGTGTTTTGCGGCCACATAGGCGGCCTTGTAGGGCGAGGCAACCAAGGCATGGGCGGACGCAGTGTTGATGACCCGGCCCCAACCCCGTTCCTTCATACCCGGAAGCGCTGCTCGAATTGCGTGGAACGCGGACGTCAGATTGATGGCAATGATGGCGTCCCATTTTTCGATCGGGAACTCATCAACGGGAGAGACGTGCTGAATACCGGCGTTGTTCACCAGGACGTCTACCGACCCGAATTCCTTCTCCGCATCCGCGATCATGCCTGCGATCTCGTCACCATTGAGCATGTTTGCCGCTGAATAGGTGCATCGGACATCGAAATCGGCTTCGATCGCAGCCCGCGTCTTTTCAATCTCTTCCGCGTCACCCAGACCATTGATGACGATATTGGCGCCTTGTTCGGCGAATGCGCGGGCACAGCCCAGTCCGATACCGGAGGTCGAACCGGTGACAACGGCGGTTTTCTTGGCAAGCATTCCGGATCTCCTGGAAACTGATCAAAATTCTTGCACAACCTTTGACCAGTTTTCACCGCACTGCAACATAAAGATTTGTTAAAGTGATCCGTCAGTCATGTTTTTGCGATTCAGCGCCGTTTCATTCGCCTCACGCTGGCGAGCGCCCTGCTTGCCCGGTCTCTGGAAAGGGCTTTTTGTTGTTCCGCTTGAATGTAATCCTTTGCCTTCAAGCCAAGCCGTTGAGCAAATCGCTCGCGGATAAGCCCATAGAAAGTCGCATGCAAGCTGGCGAACCCCCAGACCAGGATCAACATGGTTCCCATGGGAAAGATTGCAGACCTGATCTGCTGCCAAAGCTCGTTGGCTGGCATGAGTCCATCACTGACGCTCAAAAGAAAAGCCCAGATACCGACGAGCACAGCGGCAAGAAGGCTCATGACTAACGCGGAAAAGGACATAGCCCAGCCAAGGCCTGAGGTCGCCTTCCAGCTTTCCTTCAAGGTCAAAGGATCATCAACTGCGGATGCGGGCAGGACAACGGAAAATTTCTGAACCACCATCAATGCTATGAACGGCGCCAGGAACAGAAGAAGCAATCCGGCACCAGCCGTCACAGCAGCCAGCAGTAGTGAGACGATCAATAGAGGGAGCAGGGAAAGGCCGCCGATCAGGCCCAGGACAATCTGATTGACCAGAACCTTGACGGTGCGCCCGCCAAAAACAATCGGGAAGTCACGCGCATCAATCAGGATCCGGCGCACATAGGCAATTGCAATCCCGAACCCCACAATCAGATTGGCAATCGCAGCGAACGCTCGCAAGGCACCTTCGTCCGGGGCTGCAACCGGTTCGGTCAGATAGGAAACGGTCTTGAAGCCACCCTCTGGCATCAACGCCGAGCTGATTGCGAAATTCACCGCCACAAGCAGGAGAATATAGGCCCAGCCGGTTTTCAGCAGTGTCCCGACATTGTGCTGCGCCAGCGACAGCGACCGCTCCAGAACGGTAATGAACATGCCTTGCTCCCGGTATTCAACTTCAACCCGGAAGGTAGGGCTTTTATTGAAAAACGCTAGGGTCGGGATTGCTTCCCTGTCGTTCCATCGCCACTCGGTATCCTGCCGTCAGCACGGAGATACCCAATACGGTCACAATGATCTGCACCAGCAAGTTCAGGATCATCACCTTGATCTGAAGCAGAAGCAGCGGAAGACCGGACGCTGCAAGCCCGACTACAAATTCAAGCAGCGCGCCGCCAAGCACAAAAGGCAGTGAGAGCAGGAACGTGGCAAGAAACAGTTGCCAGCCCATGCCTTCACTCATCGCGTAAGCCTCACCAAGATTGATTGGGCGCTCCACGGCAGTAGCCGGAAGTATGAGCGATAATCTGAAGAACGCCGGAATGGAAAAAATGAACACCAAAATGGCAACGACTGCGCTTACAGCGGGCACACCTACCAGGGTGTGTATCAGCAGCACAGCGAACCAGACAGCCATCAGGATCACAGCAAGAAGAAGCATCTTGAGAACAAATCTGAGCTCCAGGCTGCCAAATTTCAGATGAATGATACCGGGGCGTTCACCCAGCAGACCAAATCGGTGCCATGCAACGCTGATACTGGCTGAAGCGACCATAGAAAAAACCATCACAACAAGGGCAAACATGGCCACCGCGCTTGGGTTTTCAGCTTGCTGGTCGCCGCTCCCAATCGTGAACTGCAACAGCAGCATCAGCAGGAATTGAAGTACGAACCATGTACCGGCAGCGCGGAAAACCGTTTCCAGATTCCCAAAAACAAGAGACACCGAATCCGTCAACAACCGTTTCAACATGTATTCGCCCCAACGTTCTTAAAGAAAACTCATCCTGCTTCAATTGGCTGCGCTTGTAATTGGGAAAATTTCTGATTGCAATCCAGGCTCAATTCCACTGCCAGACCCGGCTTTTGAGGAGCCGCGTTGCCCTTTTTCGGCGCAGCGCCTAATCATGCGCTGGAAACTCGAACCGAAATCCCTCATATGAGGGGCAGGTTCAAGGACGTATGACGCTCACAATCCAGTTGGTTCCTGTCATGATTGATGATTTCGCAAAAGCCCTGCCCCGCCGCAAATCCATTGGCGTGCCGGTCGGTAACGTCATGGTTGGTGGTGATGCCCCCGTCATCGTGCAGTCAATGACCAACACGGACACCGCCGACGCAGATGCGACGGTTGCCCAGGTCGCAGCCCTTGCGCGCGCAGGGTCAGAACTCGTGCGCATTACCGTCGACAGACCGGAAGCGGCGGAACAAGTTCCCCGGATCAAGGAGCGGCTTGCGCGTATCGACGTCAATGTACCGCTTGTCGGAGACTTTCATTATATCGGCCACAAGTTGCTCACCGACTATCCAGATTGCGCAGCAGCGCTCGACAAATACCGGATCAACCCGGGCAACGTTGGCTTCAAGGCCAAGCGTGACACGCAATTCTCCCAGATCATCGACATCGCCCAGAAGCACGACAAACCGGTTCGTATCGGCGTCAATTGGGGCTCGCTTGATCAGGAGCTTCTGACCAAATTGATGGACGAAAACGCGGAAAGCGACACGCCGCTCTCAGCAGCCGCCATCATGCGCGAAGCGATCATTCAATCTGGTTTGCTATCCGCAGAGCGAGCAGAAAAGCTCGGCATGGGCCGGGACAAGATCATCCTCTCGGCCAAGGTCAGCCAGGTGCAGGACTTGATCGCCGTTTACGCAGACCTTGCACGCCGTTGCGACTACGCCCTGCATCTGGGTCTGACGGAAGCAGGCATGGGCACAAAAGGCATCGTGTCTTCCTCCGCCTCCATGGGTATTTTGCTGCAACAGGGCATCGGTGACACGATCCGCATTTCGCTGACACCAGAACCCGGCGGTGACCGCACCAGGGAAGTGCAGGTCGCACAGGAGCTGCTTCAGGTGATGGGCTTCCGGGCGTTCGTACCGATTGTTGCTGCCTGTCCCGGCTGCGGGCGCACAACCTCGACGGTCTTCCAGGAACTCGCCAGCGAAATCCAGGACCACATCCGAGACTCCATGCCGGTCTGGCGCGAGCAGTATCCGGGCGTCGAAAACCTCAATGTTGCGGTCATGGGCTGCATCGTGAACGGGCCGGGAGAATCCAAACATGCCGACATCGGCATTTCGCTGCCTGGCACCGGTGAAACACCATCTGCTCCAATCTTCGTCGATGGTGAAAAGGTGACCACCTTGCGCGGACCCGGCATTGCCGATGAATTCAAGCAGATGGTTATCGACTATATTGAAAATCGTTTTGGCACCGGTTCCAAATCCTCTTCTGACGCCGCCTGAACCAATTGATGGATTTTCCCAAGATGATGCAGCAGCCCGGGGCACCCGAGCCAAGAAAACAGCCGGTTCTCGTGATCACTTCGCAGGTGGTTCGCGGTGGCATCAGTGGCCGCGGCCTGACGTTTGCGCTTGAACGCAACGGTCATGATGTCTGGTTTCTGCCGACAATTCTGCTGCCCTGGCATCCAGGCCATGGAAAGGGCACACGAATTGTTGCGCCGACGCAGGAATTTGCTGCCATCGCAGAGGATCTTGCGAAGTCGGAAAAACTGGGGGAACTGGGCGGCATCATCTCCGGGTATCTTGGCGACGCGGAACAGGCCAACGCCATTGCCAGCCTGGTCAAAGCAGTAAAGGCGGCCAATCCGGACGCACCTTACCTATGTGACCCGGTGATGGGCGACCACATGAGTGCATCTGGCGGCGGCCTTTATGTGCCCAAGACAACGGCAGAAGCCATCCGAGACGAGCTTGTGCCCCTTGCCGATATCGTCACACCGAATTGCTTTGAGCTCGGCTGGCTGACACGGCGGGACGTGCAAAGCGAATTGCAGGCCCTTTCTGCTGCAAGAGCACTTGGCAATGAGCGCGTACTGGTCACGTCTTCTCCAGCAATGCGCCGCAACGCAATCGCTAATCTTCTAGCTGGGCCGCGCGGCGCGGTCGCTGCCGAACACGCCATCATTCCGGACCCGCCTCACGGCACCGGTGACTTGATTGCTGGTCTATTCCTTTCCAACCTCATGAGCGGACTGGACGACGAGGAAGCGCTGAAACGCGCGTCTGGTTCCGTCTTCGAACTGGTGGCGCGCAGCGTGAAAAAGGGTGCGGACGAATTGCTCTTTGCAGAAGAGCAACAATCGGTTGTCCGGGCAATGGCGATGGTCACCTCCCGCCGGGTTCTGGAAACCAAGGTTCGTGCCTGAAAAAGCCGACATGTGGGTTGCTGGCGTTGACGGCTGCAGAGCCGGATGGGCAGCTGTTCTGCGTAATCTCAAAGAGCCAAGTGACATAAGGCTTGAGATCTTTCCGGATTTTGCAGGTCTACTCGACCACGCGCCGCACCTTTCCATCATTGCCGTCGATATGCCGATTGGCTTGCCGGATCTGATCCCGACAGGAGGCCGTGGACCTGAAAAAGCCGCACGCAAACATCTCGGCATGAGGCAATCTTCTGTCTTCGCAGTTCCTTCCCGCGCAGCCGTCTATGAAGACGATTACAGTCAAGCCTGTGAGACAGCGCTCAAAACATCCGAGCCACCCAAGAAGGTCTCAAAACAGTGCTTTCATTTGTTCCCAAAAATCCGGGAGATAGATGCGCTGATGACACCGGAGCTGGAAATGCGGGTCTATGAAGTTCACCCGGAGCTAGCTTTCTGGCGACTAAACGGTGAGCGCGAGATGAGCCTGCCGAAGAAAGTCAAAAGTCGCGCCAACCCAAACGGTCTGGACCAGCGGCGAGACCTTCTTGTGTCGCATGGCCTGGATTGTACGTTTCTGGAACAAAAACCGCCCAAGGGCTGTGGCCCTGATGACCTCCTGGACGCAGCAGCCAACAATCTTATCGCCGAGCGCATATCAAAAGGCCAGGCCGAATCGTTTCCATCGACGTACCAACGCGATGACAGAGGACTGCGCATGGCGATCTGGGCTTAATGCTTTTGTAACAAGACGCGCGCAAATTGCCTCAAAGCACTTTAAACGTGTAATTTCTGGCAGGTTCATGAGTTTTTCTATACGAATTGCAAATGGCAGCGTAGGTGGTGCAATTGCCTTGCGCGATGCAGACGGTCAAGAACAGTATATACCTGTTTTCTCAGATGCATGGATCAGAACCTTTACCCTCTTTGGGCATTCGTCCTGCTTGCTGGCCTCCGACAGAAATCAACTCGCACTTCTCGATATCAGTCGTCGGGAGATCACCGCCAGGACGCGCCTTGATGCCAGCGTCGACAAAATTGCCGTCTCTCCCGAAGGCCGAACAGCAATCGCTTACGGAGCGAGGAGTTTCCTCTTCTTTGTTCTGGAACTGCCGCAGTTGGAGCAAAAAAAGAAATACAATTTGGCTCGGAAAGTCGCCAACGAAACGCATGAACTTATCTATTACAACGAGTCAGAGTTTTACCGCGAACACAAAAGGTTTTTTAGCGATTTAAATGACAAAGAATCTGACTATAGAAAAATTTCGCTTTCACGTGATGCAGATCCTGTCTTTCGCGACGAACGCACCGTAATAGCACCCGTCAGCCATGCCCAAAAAGACCTTCCTTTCACGATTTACTTCCGAACAGGGCCGGGTGAAAGTCATCTTTGGCGGTATTGGACAGAAGTTGCGGAGCTGGACCTTGCTAATGATCAGATACTGTATAAGCCAATCCGCAATACCGTGGGTACGGAAACTCACATTCGGTTGCTGAGCCCGGATGGTCGTCATGCCGTTCTGCAATCGCTGGGTCCGGTCGCGACTTCTACGGGCGCCAGAAAAAGCGCCAATCCGTTTGTTAGGGCTGTGTTCGACCGGCGAAATCGGCTGCAACGGGCCTATGGTCTTGAACTGTGGGACATTGTGAAGGATCAGCCCGAACTCAAAAATATGGTTGCCTTTCACCTGTTCGAGAACGACGGGATTTTGCCGATCAACACGGCAAACCCGAGATACAAGGAAGACCATCTCTATGAAGCGGAAATCGATCTCATCGTGTCTGGTCTCGTCACGGTTCTGAGCGGCGGGGCTGCAGATTGGCACTCCAGTCATGCTAAGCGACGGGAAGATCGTTTCTTTGCACCACAGGAAACGGGTGAAAATCCGCCTACAGAAGGCACTCGCTACGCGCTTTGCGGACATCCCATGTTTTTCGGCAAAGTGATGCACAGGTTGCTCGAAGCAAACCCTAGTTTTCCTTCAGGCATTCCATGGAAAGACCTGACGGACCGGCACAGGGGCTTTTTGTATTACTTCCTCAAAGCCTGGAGCGCTCATTCCAGGATGCCGACTTTCAATATGATCTGGTCGGACGACGGTCACTCCGTTCTTGCGTTGGGCCAAGACGGAACAGCCCGTGAGATCTCGTTTGCCGAAGGCCCTGGGCCCGCTTGGCACTTGATGGGTCGGGAGGAAATCACCCGCAAATACGCGGCGTTGAGTAGCACCATTCAGACTAGACAAATCGGGGGTCGTGCCTTTTCCGTTGATTTACCGGACAGCAGGATCGAATTCGCGATCCCGGCCAATGTGACATTCGGCAGCTCCAGATTGCACGAAACCGAGGCATCCCACACCGAGCGCATTGGTGATAAGGAAACAAAACGACTGGAAATTAAAGCGGTCAACCAAATTGTTGCTAAAACCAGGGCCGGTTATGTGACCGCGAAATCAAAATCCGTGTCGGACCTGATAGACGGCGTTTGTCGCCTCTCGAAAGAAGTTGAGCAGAGGTTTGAGGAAATTGTCGTAAGCTCGTCCTGGACACCTTCCGTTTATTTCAAGGAATCTGAGATCACGGAGACTGATTTCTGCGACAGATTAAGCCGAGATGGATCAGATGCGGCGGTAGAGGCACTGCTGGCGTTGCTCAAGGCCTATCTCAAACACAGTTCCAGTAAAAATTTTCCCGCCTTGCATATCGACGGCGAAATTCCGGCACTTGGGCCAACCGCCCTCGCACTGCTCAAGACGGCAACTCCAGTTCCTGCGGAAGTTCTCACCTTCTTAAGGCTGCGGGAAGTTTACCATGACGTCTGGATTCACATCGAATTTCGCATCTCTTCTCTTCCAACAGAAAGGCTGCTTGAAAGCGATGTCTGGGCAATATCGTTGACGCTGGCGCTCCAGGATTATGCTCATCTGGGAAACGGTCACGGTCCTGTTGATTTACTTCAGCCAGCGCAGTCAAAAATGATTAAGTCTGCTTCAACCACTGAGATCAAGGCAATCAGCACCATATTCCTGGAACAGATGAACGCACTCTGGCCCAACTATCCTTGGGAACCTGGATCCGAAGCTGAGCGATGCGTTCAACGCATCTGCTCCGCATTGGAAAAGAACGGTGGGACAGAGCAGGTCATTGCCCGGAACCTGCGCGCCGCCTTTCCCCTTCTCGCCGTATGAACAGCGCCGCTACAGTAACGACAGACAACTTTTCAGGTGGAACAACTAGAGCGTATCCATCAAGGATTGTATGTCCGACTTGAGCGCAGGCCCTCGGACCTGTTCTCCATGACAGGGCAAGATCAGGTCCGGCGTTTCCAGCTCCAGACGATTTCGAATCCAATTTGTGAAGAGGCCAGGATCTTGTACGCCGTATTTTGGAAAAGTCTTCAAAAACCCAATTTTCGGTCGTTCGTCATCCGTCTTTTTCAGACCGCAAAACGCATCTGTCACAATCCAGGCGACCCTGGTGCCATTTTGGACGCGTAGCCAGACTTCACCGGTCTTGAGCCCTTCAGGTTCAATGAGCGTTACTTCGTTGGGCAATTCATCACCAAGCGCCTCAAGACCGGAGAACTTCTTTGACGTAACTTTTTCAAGCCTGGATCTGGCGGCCTTGGAGCAGACCAGTTGAGCCTTGCCAAAGGTTGACGAATATTCGCCAATGGCTTTGTTGTGATAGTGGTTTGGCGCTAGCAGGAAATGCACTGGGTTCTTTCCGACAAATTCGGCGCTCAGTTTTTCAACCGGGCTGTAAAGACAGATACCACCTGATTGCAAGCTCACCGAAACGCAGCTGAGGTTGCCACGTCTTGCAGCCCAGAGGCCTTCAAACCCTTCAACAGTTTCAAGGCACGAACGAGATCCAGTCATTGCAGTTTAAAACTCCTCAGCTGGGTGCATAAAAGATCAACCAATTGCGCCCCGGCATCGTTCCTTTTGCCCACGCGGTTACTCGCGTGAACACCCATGACGCCTGAAACCAGACCTTTCGCGACCGATTCAACATCCGTTCCGGGAACCAACAAGCCGTCCTTATTTGCGTTGCTTAGACATGTTGCAAAGTGTGCTTCCAGGGCTTCCCAATACCTTTTCACCGCAGCTTCCAGACGCGGACTTCCGACCCTGGCATTCTCTATTCCGGTGTTGACGATCAGGCAGCCAAAGTTGCTGGAAGTCATCGACCCGGTGGTTACAAGGTCTTGCAAAAACGAAATAACTTCTGGAATGCCGCCGCTTTTCATTGGTGACATGGCAGTTGCGATTGCCTGTTGTGAATAAAATTCGAGAGCGGCCAGATAAAGACCTTCCTTGCCACCGAATTCGGTCCGTATGGCGTACTGATTAAGCCCGGTCAGTTCTTCCAGCTCACGGACACCCAACGCCTGATAGCCATGTTGCCAGAACGCGTGCGTTACCCGCTCGACGACTTCTGAAACCAAATAGCTTTTTGGGCGCGCCACAAATAAAATTCCATTTCCATACGATTGAACTGAAATTATTTCTATACAAGTGAATGGATATGTCAAATGTGGTCCAAACCGCCTTGAATTCGGGCACACTTCCCTTTTCATCAGAACCTGCTAAAACGCCCCCGTTCCCAAAATGGGAACCACCGGTCGCAGCCTACCCGGTGCCAGCGAAAACAAGGGTTTAAATCGTTGAAAGCACTTGTCATCTGTTCCGGCGGGATGGATTCCGTCACCCTTGCGCACAAAATCGCGCAAGACCATAAGCTTGTCGGCCTGATCTCTTTCGACTATGGCCAGCGGCACAAGAAGGAATTGGATTATGCCAAGGCCTGTGCCGAAGAGCTGAATACTGATTTCATTCTGATGGACATCGCGAACATCGGCCGCCAGCTGACAGGCTCGGCGCTTACCGATGATGTCGATGTGCCCGATGGGCACTATGCCGAAGACAGCATGAAAATAACCGTTGTGCCGAACCGCAACGCGATCATGCTGACCATCGCTTATGGCATTGCGGCCTCGCGCGGTGCAGACACCGTCGCAACCGCCGTACACGGTGGCGACCACTTCATCTACCCGGACTGCCGCCCCGACTTTACCCAGAGCTTTGAGGCCATGCAGCGCCATGCTCTGGATGGCGTGGCGGAGATCAGCCTCTTTACACCCTATGTCCATATCAGCAAGGCCGATATCGCAGCCGAGGGCCTGAAGCTTGGCATCGACTATCGCACGACCTGGTCCTGCTACAAGGGGGGTGAAAAGCATTGCGGGCGGTGCGGCACCTGCGTTGAACGGCGCGAGGCGTTTCATCTGGCTGGAGGCATCGATCCCACCGATTATGCTGACCCGGAATTCTGGAAGGCGGCCTGCAATGTATAGGATCACCAAAGAGTTCCATTTCTCCGCCTCGCACCAACTCAAGGGGCTCGGTGACGATCACCCCTGCTCTCGCTTCCATGGCCACAACTATGTTGTCGAAGTAGAGCTGGCATCGGAAACCCTCAACAGCATCGGCTTTGTGCGGGACTACAATGAGCTGAAGACGCTGAAAGCCTATATCGACGAAACGCTGGACCACCGCCATCTGAACGATGTTCTGGGCGATGACTGTGTGACCGCTGAACGCCTCGCCAAACACTTGTTTGACTGGTGCTGGGCCGAATGGCCCGAGACGGTTGCAGTCCGGATCAAGGAAACGCCGAAGACCTGCGCGGAGTACCGGCCCCTCTCACAATTAGGTATCGAGGCGCGGCCATGACCCAGAACACCATCCGCGTCAACGAGATCTTCGGACCAACCATTCAGGGCGAAGGTGCCCTGATCGGCCAGCCGACTGTCTTTGTCCGCACCGGCGGCTGCGACTACCGCTGCAGCTGGTGCGACACATTGCATGCCGTTGAGAGTGCTTATCGCGACGAATGGCAACCAATGACGCCAGAGGCGATCATGATGCAAGTTGAAATCCTTACCGGAGGCCGGCCGCTCACCGTGTCGCTTTCCGGTGGCAATCCGGCCATTCAACCGCTGGGTTACCTGATCGAACTCGGCAAAAATGAAGGCTACCGTTTCGCGCTTGAAACCCAAGGCAGTATTGCAAGAGACTGGTTCGAGAAACTCGATGTCATGACACTGAGCCCGAAACCCCCTTCCAGCGGTATGGACATGGACTGGCAACGGCTCGCTGACTGTGTGGAGGCCGCAGGCCATAAAACGAAAACGGTTCTGAAAGTCGTCGTCTTTGACGATCTGGACTACGTTTTCGCCAGGGATGTCGCCTCCCGGTATCCGGAATTGCAGCTATTCCTGCAGCCAGGCAACCACACCCCACCGAGCCCCGAAGAAGAAAACAGCACAATCGACATGGCCGGTGTCATGGACCGAATGCGCTGGCTGGTGGACAAGGTCACCTCCGACCAGCTCTATTCCGCAACCGTTCTTCCCCAATTGCATACCCTGATCTGGGGTAATCTGAGAGGCGTTTAGCACTCCCATGTCCGACAAAAGCATTTACGAAAACCTGACCCAGCTCGGCACGTCCACAGAGTTGCCGGATGATCCGGAAAAGGCCGTGCTGGAAAAAGTGCCGAACCCGCAGGCCGGCACAAAATACATGGTGCGCCTTGCTGCCCCGGAATTCACATCGCTTTGCCCGATCACAGGCGCACCAGATTTCGCTCATCTAGTCATCGACTACGTACCGAAAGATTTTCTGGTAGAAAGCAAGTCGTTGAAACTGTTCCTCGGCTCCTTCCGCAATCACGGCGCTTTCCACGAAGATTGCACCGTCTCCATCGGCAAGCGACTGGTTGATCTGCTTGACCCTGAGTGGTTGCGTATTGGCGGTTACTGGTATCCACGCGGCGGCATTCCGATCGACGTCTTCTACCAGACCGGCCCGGCCCCGGATGGTGTCTGGATTCCAGAGCAGGGCGTCGCACCGTATCGTGGCCGAGGCTGAGGACTGAGAGCTGAGGGCAGCAGAACGGAGAGATGCATTTCCTGCCCGTTGCCGTGCTCTGAGGCTCACATAGGCGCGTCGGCTAAAAGTCTATCGTGTCAATTTTCTGCTTCCAAAAACCCTCCTTCACACGATATCTAGAGGGCGTTGATCGGGTCGAATCGCGAGAGCGATATTTCTGGTCGCATTAACGTGCATCATCATCTATTGAAGCGGGCAAATTATCCCAACACTCTGAGCCGCACCGGTGCAGAGTGTCGGAATTTTGCCCCGGAGCACATTGGGAAAGGGAACACATGTCCAAAACGGGCATCATGATCTGCGGCCACGGTAGCCGCGCCAAATCAGCCGAAGAAGAATTTGCTCTCCTGGCAAAAGGCGTGCGTCAGCGCTATCCCGACACCCCGGTGGAATACGGGTTTCTGGAATATTCGGCCCCCAACATTCACATGGGCCTGAACGCCCTGCGCGATGCCGGTGTGACGGATATTGTTGCCGTTCCCGGAATGCTCTTTGCGGCTACCCACGCCAAGAACGACATCCCTTCCGTTCTAACCACCTACCAGGAAAAGAACGAGGGTGTGAGTGTCCATTATGGCCGTGAGCTCGGCCTGCACCCGCAGATGGTCTCCGCGTTTGAGGCACGTATTCTCGAGGCGCTTGGCGTTGATCATGTGCACGATGGAGACCTCTATGACACGATGCTGGTCGTTGTCGGTCGTGGCACCTCCGATACGCTTGCCAATGCGGAAGCAGCACGCCTCACCAGGATCGTGACGGAAAGCCTTGGATTCGGCTGGTCCGAAACCGTCTATTCCGGCGTCACATTCCCATCCGTCGGACGTGGCCTGGAGATGGCTCTGAAGCTCGGTTACAAGAAAATCGTCGTTGCGCCGTATTTCCTGTTTTCCGGAAAACTGATCGACCGCATCTACAATTACGTCGACTTTGTCGCCAAATCAGCGCCGGATGTGACGTTCTACAAGGCGCATTACCTGTCCGATCAGGATCATGTCATCGACACTTTCGTGGAACGGATCGAAGAAGCGAAGTCCGGCACGATTGTCGAAACGCAGGACCTGATGGCCTCGTTCAAGGAGCGTCTGGCCAAAGGCGAGGTGAACGTGCACCACCACCACGCCGAATTCCGTGACCCGAAAGACGAGCAGAGTGCCGACGGTCATGATCATTCCCATGATCACGGGCATTCTCACCACGGCCACCATCACCATGGCGACGCGCATGACCACGGACACAGCCATGGCGTCTACCGACACATCGGCCACCCCAACGGTCCCCGCACCATGATAGACCAGGGCATCTGCGGCTGCTTCATGAGCCAGTTCCCGCAGGAAGTTGTCGATGAGGAACGGGCACTGCGGGCTGAAGCAAAGTCGGCTTGAACCACTCCTGCTGCGATTGACGCAGTCGTTCCGCCACCCACACCAAGGTCATCCCGGACGAAGCAAAGCGAAGATCCGGGATCCATTCCACCTCGCAGCCTACACCTGACGCCGACCGTTTCAGGCAACGCTTCACGCAAGACCTGCAATCGCTCTGGAAACGAGTGGATCCCCGATCAAGTCGGGGATGACCCCGGAGAGGTTTTACGTCTCAAGACGTACCAGACGCTCGCCGAACAACAGCACGTTGCCATCGGGATCAACAGTTTCAATCTCACACATCTGCCAGGGCTGAGCGGCATTTGGCTTGATATCTGAATAGTTGTGCTGTCCTAACACTCATGGGACAGCAGGGATCGCATATTGGCACCCAAAATTTGCGTTAACCTACCCCTGCCGTTCCGGACTTGATCCGGGATCAGTTCCATTCGCTCAGGTCCGGGCTCGAGGCCGGGACGGCAAAAATTTTACCTTCCCACACCACTCCACCGTCATTCCAGACAAGTGCAACAACGTTGCACGCCGCTCTGGAATCCAGAAATATTTCGCGCTTTGGCGCGACCTTCTAGATAGAAATCAGCGCTCGTTTCACTCGCACAGACACGCTGGATTCCGGATCGACGCGCAGCTTCGCTACACTTGTCCGGAATGACGAACCTAAAAAATCAAAAAAACGGACCCAAAAGGGCCCGTTCAATCGTTATCCACGGTTCGAAAAGAACCTCAGCTCGTTACCAGGTTCCGCAACACGTATTGCAGGATGCCGCCGGCCTTGATGTACTCCAGCTCGTCTTCTGTATCGACGCGGCACAGGCACTCGATGGTCTTGGTCGTGCCGTCCACGTAGGTCACTTCCACATCCATCATCTGGCGCGGCTTGATGTCCGCAATGCCTTTGATGGTCACGCGCTCGGTGCCCTTGATGCCGTGGGACTGCCAGCTTTCACCTTCTTTGAAGGTGAGTGGAATGACGCCCATGCCAACCAGGTTGGAGCGGTGGATACGTTCAAAAGACTGCGTGATGACAGCGCGAACGCCGAGCAGCTTGGTGCCCTTTGCAGCCCAGTCACGCGAAGACCCGGTGCCGTATTCCTTGCCTGCGAAGACCACAAGCGGCGTACCGGCTTCCTGGTATTCCATGCAGGCGTCGTAGATCCACTCCTTCTTGCCGTTCTTCATGGTGACGCCGCCTTCAACACCGGGAACCATCTGGTTCTTGATCCTTATGTTGGCGAAGGTGCCACGCATCATCACCTGATGATTGCCACGCCGCGCGCCGTAGGAGTTGAAATCCTTCGTGGCAACCTGGTGCTCTGCAAGGTATTCACCAGCCGGGCTGTCAGCCTTGATGTTACCGGCCGGAGAGATGTGGTCGGTCGTGATACTGTCCAGGAAGAGGCCCATGACCGCAGCATCGTTGATATCCTCAAGCGGTTTCGGTTCCATGGTCATGCCTTCGAAGTAAGGCGGGTTCTGGACGTAGGTCGAGGAGACCGGCCAACCGTAAGTCATGCCGCCTTCCACCTTGATCGATTGCCAGTGCTCATCGCCCTTGAAGACGTCGCCATAACGTTCACGGAACATTTCTTCCGTAATCGAGGAGCGGATAAGATCAGTGATCTCTTCCGTCGTCGGCCAGAGGTCCTTGAGGTAAACCGGGTTCCCATCCTGGTCGTCACCCAGCGAATCTTCGGTGATGTTGACATTCAGGTTGCCGGCAATCGCATAAGCCACGACCAGCGGCGGGGAAGCCAGATAGTTGGCACGCACATCAGGGTTCACACGGCCTTCGAAGTTCCTGTTGCCGGAAAGAACCGAACAGGCAATCAGGTCGTTTTCATTGACCGCAGCAGAAATCGCCGGATCAAGCGGACCGGAGTTACCGATACAAGTGGTGCAACCATAACCTGCCAGCGTGAAGCCGAGCCCGTCGAGGTCATCCTGAACGCCGGCTTTTTCCAGATAATCGGTCACGACCTGAGATCCGGGTGCCAGTGAGGTTTTGACCCAAGGCTTGACCTTCAAACCCTTTTTCAGAGCGTTTCGTGCAACAAGGCCCGCACCGATCAGAACGGACGGGTTGGACGTGTTGGTGCACGACGTGATCGCTGCGATCACGACATCACCATTGCCAATGTCATGGTCCTTGCCGCTGACGGCGACGCGTTTGGAAAGCTCGTCAGCCTTCTTGAACTCCTCTGCCATGGTTTTGGCAAAGCCGGTTGCGGCATCAGAAAGGTTGATGCGGTCCTGCGGCCGTTTCGGACCGGAGATCGCCGGAACGACGGTGGAAATGTCGAGTTCCAGAGTATCCGTGAATTCAGGTTCTTCGCTTCCCTGGCGGAACATGCCCTGCGCCCTGGAATATTCCTCAACCAGGGCAACACGGTCCTTGTCACGGCCGGTGGCTTCCAGATATTTCAGCGTGTCGTTGTCGACCGGGAAGAAACCACAGGTCGCGCCATATTCCGGTGCCATGTTGGCAATGGTTGCCTCGTCTTCCAGAGACAGGCTGTCGAGGCCCGGACCAAAAAATTCAACGAACTTGCCGACAACGCCCTTCTGGCGCAGCATTTCAACAACGCGCAGGACAAGATCAGTTGCGGTGATGCCGTCGTTCAATTCACCAGTCAGCTTGAAACCGACGACTTCCGGGATCAGCATGGAGATCGGCTGACCGAGCATGGCAGCTTCCGCCTCGATACCACCAACACCCCAGCCGAGAACGGCCAGGCCGTTGACCATGGTTGTGTGGCTGTCGGTACCAACAAGGGTATCCGGATAGGCAACGGTTTCGCCGTTCTCTTCCCTGGTCCAGACGGTCTGGGCCAGATATTCCAGGTTTACCTGGTGGCAGATGCCTGTTCCCGGAGGAACCGCACGGAAATTGTCAAATGCGGACTGGCCCCAGCGCAGGAATTCATAGCGTTCCTTGTTACGCTCATATTCCAGCTCAACGTTCTTCCTGAATGCGTCCTTTGTGCCGAAATAGTCAATCATGACCGAGTGGTCGATCACGAGGTCAACCGGCACCAGCGGATTGACCTTCTTCGGGTCACCACCGAGTTTCACCGCAGCATCGCGCATCGCCGCAAGATCAACAACAGCCGGAACACCGGTGAAGTCCTGCATCAATACGCGCGCCGGACGGTAGGCAATCTCATGGGACGACTTGCGGGTCTTCAACCATTCAGCACAGGCAAGAATGTCTTCTTTTGTCACCGTGCGCCCATCTTCAAAGCGCAGCAGGTTTTCCAGAACAACTTTCAGCGAGAACGGCAGCTTGGAAACACCTTCCAGACCGTTTTTCTCTGCTTCGGGAATCGAAAAATAGGTGTAGGTCTTGCCGCCGGCCGTCAGCGTCTTCTTACACTTGAAACTGTCGAGGGATTGGGTCACGACGTGCGATCTCCTTAAAGGTCCTCAGGCCGGATCGAATCTGCTCCGGCACCTGGTAAAATCTCTCTAGGCTCCGAATGCCGAGCCAAAATGCTCTGTCATCCGGAGAACTTACGCGGGGATACGATAGAGAGCCTCTCCCTCATTCGCCGCCGCAAATAAATGCGTCGCCCCTATAGCAATCTTTGGTTCCATTCACCAGACATGACACAACAACCGTGTCGGTATTTGGGTGAACTGTCACTTCCATATAGAGTAGTGCGCTGGCGTTCGAATTCCTAGCGAACGTAGGTGCGGAAGCCAGAAAAGTTCCTGTATCAAAAATGCAGAAAGATATTGCATACCATTGTATACTGAATTAAGACCTCGCTCAGCTAGCTTGTCCCGGCTCGCCAGATCCACAGTGCCCCGGTGATCAAGCTTCAACTAACACCAGGACGCCGTCAAATCATGAGCTTGTACAAAGACTACCTTAATGAGATCGAAACGCGCAAAGGCCAGGGCTTGCATCCCAAGCCCATTGAAGACGGCGCACTCCTGAAGGAAATCGTCACCCAGATCAAGGATCCCGGGAACGAACATCGGGCGGATTCGCTCAATTTCTTCATTTACAATGCCCTGCCCGGCACCACGAGCGCAGCTGGTGAAAAAGCAAATTTCCTGAAAGAGATCATTCTCGGCGACGCCGTGGTTGCGGAAATTTCAGCGCCCTTCGCGTTTGAACTGCTGTCTCACATGAAGGGTGGTCCTTCGGTCGAGGTCTTGCTTGAACTTGCTTTGGGCGATGACCTGTCCATCGCCCGTCAAGCTGCAGAAGTTCTGAAAACGCAGGTCTTCCTTTACGACGCTGACACTGACCGTCTCAAGGAAGCTTTCGCCGCAGGCAACGCTATTGCCAGGGACATCCTCGAGAGCTACGCGAAGGCCGAGTTCTTCACAAAACTCCCGGATGTGGACGAAGAAGTTAAGGTCGTCACCTACATTGCCGGCGAAGGCGATATTTCGACCGATTTGCTTTCACCAGGAAACCAGGCACATTCCCGGTCCGACCGTGAATTGCATGGCAAGTGCTTGATCACAGAGAGAGCGCAAAAGGAAATAGAAGCACTGAAAATTCAGCATCCTGACAAGCGCGTGATGCTGATCGCCGAGAAAGGCACCATGGGTGTTGGATCTTCGCGGATGTCCGGTGTCAACAACGTTGCCCTGTGGACGGGAAAACAGGCCAGCCCCTATGTACCGTTCGTCAATATTGCTCCGGTTGTTGCTGGAACCAACGGGATTTCACCCATCTTCCTGACAACGGTTGGCGTGACCGGCGGTATCGGCATTGACCTGAAGAACTGGGTCAAGAAGCTTGATACGGATGGCAACCCGATCCTGAACAATGATGGCAACCCGGTCCTTGAAGAAAAATACTCCGTCGCTACGGGAACCGTTCTGACCATCAACATCAAGGATGGGAAGCTCTATAACGAAGAGGGCACCGAAGAGCTTGTTGACGTGTCGGCATCCTTTTCTCCGCAAAAGCTTGAGTTCATCAAGGCCGGTGGCTCCTATGCGATTGTCTTCGGTAAAAAGCTGCAAAACTTCGCCTGTGAAACCCTTGGCGTTGAATTGAAATCTGCCTTCGCACCCTCGAAGGAAATTTTCCACGAAGGCCAGGGCCTGACGGCTGTCGAGAAGATCTTCAACACCAATGCTCTCGGCGTGAAACCCGGTGCGGTTCTGCACGCGGGCTCGGACGTCAGGGTCAAGGTGAATATTGTCGGGTCGCAGGACACAACAGGCCTGATGACCTCCCAGGAACTCGAGGCCATGGCCGCCACTGTGCTGTCCCCGAAAGTTGACGGTGCTTACCAGTCAGGCTGTCACACGGCCTCGGTCTGGGACCTGAAGGCTCAGGCGAACACGCCCCGGCTGATGGCATTCATGCACAAGTTTGGCCTGATCACGGCGCGTGATCCAAAAGGCGTCTACCACGCCATGACCGACGTGATCCACAAGGTCCTGAATGACATCACTGTGGATGACTGGGCGATCATTATCGGCGGCGACTCTCACACACGCATGTCCAAGGGTGTGGCTTTTGGCGCCGACTCCGGAACTGTGGCGCTTGCCCTTGCGACCGGGGAAGCGAACATGCCGATCCCAGAATCGGTGAAGGTGACCTTCAAAGGAAGCATGGCCGATCACATGGATTTCCGCGACGTTGTCCATGCGACGCAGGCCCAAATGCTCCAGCAATTTGGCGACAACGTCTTCCAGGGCCGTATCATCGAAGTTCACATCGGAACCCTGCTGGCCGACCAGGCGTTTACCTTCACGGACTGGACTGCCGAAATGAAGGCGAAAGCGTCTATCTGCGTTTCTGAAGACGACACGCTTATTGAATCTCTGGAGATCGCGAAGAGCCGCATTCAGATCATGATCGACAAGGGCATGGAAAACGACAACCAGATGCTGCGCGGGTTGATCGATATTGCCGAGAAGCGGATTGCGGAGATCAAGTCCGGCGAGAAACCGGCTCTGGCGCCTGATGACAATGCCAAGTACTTCGCTGAAGTTGTCGTTGACCTCGACGAAATCAACGAGCCGATGATTGCCGACCCGGACGTGAACAATGCGGATATCTCCAAGCGCTACACCCACGACACGATCCGGCCTATTTCCTACTACGGTGCGGAAAAGAAAGTCGATCTGGGTTTTGTCGGGTCCTGCATGGTGCACAAGGGTGACGTGAAAATCGTCGCGCAGATGCTTCGCAATCTCGAAGCAAAGCACGGCAGTGTCGAGTTCAAGGCGCCTTTGGTTGTTGCGGCTCCGACCTACAACATCATTGACGAGTTAAAGGAAGAAGGCGACTGGTCTGTTCTGCAGAAATACTCCGGCTTTGAGTTCGACGACAAATCACCCAAGCAGACTGCCCGCGTTGACTACGAGAACATCCTCTATCTCGAGCGTCCGGGCTGCAACCTTTGCATGGGCAACCAGGAAAAGGCCGCTAAAGGCGACACTGTCCTGGCGACGTCTACACGCCTGTTCAAAGGACGTGTGGTCGAAGATACCGATGACAAGAAAGGCGAGTCCCTGCTGGCTTCAACACCGGTCGTCGTTCTTTCGGCGATCCTTGGCAGAACACCGACAGTGGAAGAGTACAAGACGGCAGTAGAAGGCATCGATCTGACCACATTTGCCCCGCCGCTGCAGAAGCCACTTGATACCCAGTCGGTTCACTTTTAAGCACAACGGCAGCGGCGGCTTTCCGCCGCTGCCACGTTATCTGCCGTGAGCGGCATAAGCCTTTGTTCCAGAACATATTCCCGGAACTCCGCTTCACTGGCTCTCTCAGGTCGAGCGGAAACACGCGAACGATCCTGTAAAGCGCCTCGTCAGCAGCTGTCTATTGCACCTATCTGGCCTTGCCGGTAAGAAAACGGGTATGCGCCGTCTTTCTCAATTTATTGTAGTTTTGATCCTGATTGCCCCCTTGCCAGAGTTGAAGGCACAGGAGGCCGTGGTTGAACCGCATGAAATCAGCGAGAGTGGCCAGGAGTACCTGCGCGCGCTCCGGCTGCGCCGTATCAACACCGATGTCACCTATTATTCTCCGTTAGCCCCTCCGCCAAAACTGGACACCAAGCAGCAACTGGAGGAACGTCAGGACCAGTCGACTTCACAAGGTCAGGGGCTGAACCTCAACGCGCGCTGGACTGTCGGATTGTTTGCAGGTGCGTTGCTGTTGTTGATTGCATTTATTTTTCTACGTTTCGGCGGAGGTCTGGCCGTCTCACTCAAGCGAGATGCCCAGAATCCCGGCCGGGAACGCGCAATCAAGAAGGGGCAAGCCCCGGTCTGGGCTGAAAAACTCGGCTCACTCGATGAAATTCTGCGCATGCAAGACCGAAGGCATGCGCTAGTCCTGCTGGCGCAAAAAGCCCTGGCAACGACTGTCGCGGCTAATGGGGTTCTGATGCAGAAAAGCTGGACGGCCCGCGACGCCCTACGGCACATTCCGGACAAACAAAGTCATCTCGAGGCTTTACGCTCCCTGGTCCTGTCAAGCGAACGCGTACAGTTCGGCGGGCGTGACGTAACAGAAGACGAATTCCGCAATCATGTCGCCGGCTGTCGGCAGCTCCTCGGGTCTGGCGTTTCATGAGCGACACCGCATCCTCGCCAGACGCACGCGGTCCGCGCGCGGAAACATTGATCATCGCAGCGATCTGCGTGCTGGTGCTCATTGCCGGGTGGTATGTGCTTTCCCAGCGGCAGCAGACGTTGCGCGCCTCGCCCGCAGGGCTTGACGGACTGCAGGTCTGGCTGTCGTCCAAGAAAGTCAGCACCCAGAACTTTTCTGGTGGCTGGTTGATGGACCAGAATTCGATAGGTCTTCTGGTGCTCCCCATCTACGACACCGCCCTCGATAAAGACCGCACGTTGCCAAAAACCAAAGAAGAATTGCTGCAGCAGCAGGATGAATATGACCTCAAGACCTCGGTGATTTTCGAAAAGGCACAAAAGGTACCAACACTCGTTGTTCTGCCGAAATGGCGGAGCGGCATGCGTCTGACGGGCCGCGCCCACCCCGTGCTGATAAGTGAAGCAGATGGCTCGGCGTCACCTATGAACAAATTGATGAAAGACAACGATACTGAGCTGGTATTTGCAGAAAAACCATTCTCGGAATTCAGCTACCGCTCATCGGAAGGGAAGGAATTGCAGGCCGAAATCTATTCCGCACAAATGTTCAAGAGCAAGGACTGCATCCCGATTATTGGCAAAGAGGACGCCATGCTTCTCGCCGATTGCCCGCTTCGCTCAAGTGGGGACACATCAGGCGCAAATGTTTATGTGTTGTCCGATCCCGATCTCCTGAACAATCACGGCCTCCGCCTCGGCGACAATGTCAAAATTGCCCTGGACTTTCTTGGCTCGAAAGCTGACGACCGCAATATCGTGATTGACTACAGCCGGTCCGTCTGGCTACGCGATCCTTCAAGCGAACCGGAGCGCGAGCGAACCTGGGCGGATCTGTTACGCTTTTTCGAGCAACCTTTCCTGACGCTCTGGATCAGCGCGGGCCTGGTCTTGCTGCTGGCGCTCTGGCGCGCAGCGCTAAGATACGGCCCGATCCGATCTGATGGCGCAGCACCCGGCGCCAGCAAGTCACTTGCGGTGCGCGCCCGCGCACGCCTCATGCGATTGTCGGGTCAGGACGGGGCTTTGGCGCGTGAATACGCTGCAGCGCGGATCGCCGCAACAGCAGAAGCACTGTTCGGTGTTGCCCATGCACGCCATTACGCCAGCGAGGGTGAATTCCTAAAATATGCGGACCGGCGGCACCCCGCCCAAGCACCCCACCTTCGCGGGATCTTGTCTGAAATCCGCGCGCTTCCTGCGCATCTGCCAGCTCATGAAGCAATCCATCATATTGATAAACTGGAACAGGTTTTGGAGCATATCACCCATGACGCTTGAGGCCCTGCGCGACCGGACCGACGCCCTGAGGGCGGAAATAGGACGAACGGTCCTTGGTCAAAACGAAACCATCGAACTATTGCTCGTAGCCCTTTTTGCGCGTGGACACGTGCTGCTGGAAGGCCCACCCGGCACGGCAAAAACCCTCCTCGCACGCAGTTTCGCAGCGGCGCTGGCGCTGGACTTCGGCCGCATCCAGTTCACCCCGGACCTGATGCCTGGCGATGTCCTGGGCACTTCGATCTTCGATTTCCGGACCAACGCCTTCGTCCTGACAAAGGGACCGGTGTTCTCGCAGGTCCTGCTGGCTGATGAAATCAACCGGGCACCGCCCAAAACCCAGGCGGCCCTCCTGCAGGCGATGAGCGAACGTGTGGTCAGCATCGATGGTGCCGATCATTCGCTTGGCAGCGAGTTTATTGTCGTTGCCACCCAGAACCCCATCGAACAGCAGGGAACCTACCCTCTGCCCGAAGCACAGCTTGACCGATTCCTGTTCAAGCTCGTCATCGACTTCCCGCCGGAAGAAATCGAAATGGCGATCCTGCGCCAGCATGCCGCTGAACCGCTTGAAGCCGGGCTTGAAACGGCAGGGATTGCAAAAGTATTGGACTCCGCAGCCCTGGCTGAAACCAGGGCACTGGTCGACAGCATCATCCTGAAGGACGACATCCTCGCCTATATCCTGCGCCTGATCCGGGCAACGCGGGAAAGCTCCGAGATCGCATTTGGTGCCTCCACACGTGCCGCAGACGCCCTTGCGAGCGCCGCCCGTGCGACTGCAGCAGTCAACGGACGGGATTTCGCAATTCCTGACGATGTCAAAAGGCTCTTCATCCCGACCCTGCGCCACCGGATCGTACTTGGTCCGGCGGCTGAGATCGAAGGCCGAAGCCCGGAACAGGTTCTGGAAAATATTCTCAATCAGATCGAGGCACCACGCTGATCCGGCCGTCGAAAAGATTAATGGCGCTTGGCGCCGCCGCGCTTTTCCTTTCGGTGCTCACTGTGGTTGCCGGGGCAACCGTTCGCGAGCTTGCGGTGCTGCCCTGGATGGTGCTTGTGGTGCTGATCATAATTGATCTGGCACTCTCGTTCCGGCGTCCAAGGGCTCTTGCCTTCGAGACGCCACCTGAGGTCTTCGTTGGTGAAACAGCCACATTGCGTCTGGAGCTGGAGCGCGCACCAAAGGGCCTGGTTGCAAAACTCGAATGGCCAGTTGGCGTGAGTGGTGATCGCGAAATAGCGTTTCAACCTGGACTGAACGGCACAGCTACAGCCGAAGTCCGTTGCAGAGCTATACGGCGCGGTCTTTGGCGTTTCGAGCATCTTTGGCTCCTTTGGACCTCACGTCTCAAACTGCTCGAATTTGTACCCCGCCTGGACGTTGGGGCAGAAGTTCGCATCGTGCCTAACATCCGGCTTGTGCAATCGGGACAGATCACGACCACGGTCCAATCTGCCCTTTATGGCGTCAAAGAGAACCGCGCCATCGGCGAGGGGTCTGAATTTGAGCAGCTGCGCGACTTCGTTCCAGGAATGGACATCAAGACGGTCGACTGGAAACGGTCCGCTCGTCGTCGCTCGCTGGTGGCCAAGGAGCTGCGCTCGGAACGCAATCACCACGTGATCGTCGCGCTCGACAACGGTTACCTGATGCGTGAGGAAATTGGTGGACTTCCCAAAATCGATCACGCCGTCACAGCAGCGCTGGCAACCGCCTGGGCTGCCACCATTGGCGGCGACCTGGTTGGCTATTATTCCTATGATGTGCGGCCTCGAACTTTTTCTGCACCGGCACCTGGTCGCAGTGCATTTGCAAGACTGCGCAACTGGACGGCAGAACTGGCCTACGTTAGCCGCGAAACGAACCACACATTGGCCTTGACGGAGCTGAACGCCCGAACGCCAAAACGCAGTCTGATCGTCGTCTTCACCGACTTCATTGACACGACATCAGCAGAGCTTTTAATCGAGAACATCGGCATTCTCGCAAAGCGTCACCTTGTGATTTTCGTGGCCATCCGGGACCCGGATCTGGAAATGCTGGTTGAAACTGCAGCGGGTGATCTCGACGGCGCTGCCACGCTTGTGGCCGCCAATCAGTCCATCCACGAACGTCGCCTGGTGCTCGAACGACTGGCACGAAAGGGTGTTACCATTGTCGACGCCAAACCAAGCGCCATCACCGCACGGTTGATTTCAACCTACCTTGAAATCAAAGCACGGGAGCTGATCTAGAATGTCTCTCGGCCAATTGGGATCATCTGGACAGAAGAACCAGGCTCAGCCCGGCAGGCACCTCGACCAAGGGATGAACGGTCAGGACCTGATGCGTTCTGCACGGTTTCGCAAAGAGCGGGAAGCGGACTGGCGCCGGCTGGAAACCCTGTTACTTGCCGCGGAACGCAAGGGTCTGCAACGCATGGGTTTCGCAGATGCGCGGGATCTGGCTTCGCTCTACCGTCAAGCAACAACATCGCTGGCTATCGCCCGCGAAATCTCGCTCGACAAGGCACTGCTGGGATACCTGGAGGCCTTGACCGCGCGCGCATATCTTTGTGTTTATGCGCCGCAGGAACGCCTCGGTGGCTTGGTCACCAGGTTCCTCGCACGTAGCGCACCGCAGGCGATGCGACGTTCCTGGGTCTATGTCCTCTTGGGTTTTCTGTGCATGGGCCTCGGCGTTCTGGCCGGCTACCTGCTCTATTTTGAAAATACCGACTGGTATTATGTCTTCATGCCGTCTGAACTGGCCGGCGGACGTGGACCAGACGTCACAAATGAGGCCTTACGGTCGGTGATCTATGATCAGGATCCGGACGGTTCGGGGCTTGGCGCTTTCGCGACCTATCTCTTTTCGCACAATACCAGGATCGCGATCTTCGTCTTCGGACTTGGCGTCTTTGCCTGCGCGCCGGCAATTCTCCTGACTTTTTATAACGGTCTCGGTCTGGGGGCATTCTTTGCGCTCCATGTCGAACGAGGTCTGGGGGTGGATCTAGGCGGCTGGCTGTCGATCCACGGTGTGACCGAGCTATCGGCAATCTGCATCGCATGCGGCGGCGGACTTAAACTCGGAACGGCAGTGCTTTTTCCCGGTGACAGGTCTCGGATCGACGCCCTGCGCCTTGCCGGGCATGATGCGGTAAAACTTGCACTCGTTGCTGCGCTCATGCTTGTGGCTGCTGCCCTGCTGGAGGGCTTTGGCAGGCAGCTGATCCAGGACATGACCACACGCTATGCCATCGGCTGGGGCGTCGGTGCGCTCTGGCTTGCCTGGTTTGCACTCGGCGGCAGGAGACGCCGATGATTTTTTCGCGCTGGCGAAAACGAAGGCAGGAGCGGCCTTCACCTGACGAGCTGTTGCCTCCTGAAGGCGTTGCCCTGACGCTGCCAATTGCGACCGTTGGCGTCCGGGTTGCTGCTCAGATAACTGACGTTCTCATCACGCTCATTGCCGCCATAGCCCTGGTTGTGCTGCTTGCAATGCTCGATGGTACAAATCCGCAGACGATATTCATTATTGGCACCCTGATCTTCTTTCTGATCCGCACGCCCTACTACATTCTCGCCGAGCTTGGCTGGAATGGACAGACGCTTGGCAAGCGTCTTATGAAGATCAAGGTCGTATCCCATGATGGCGGTTCATTGACGGCGCATTCGCTGGTTCTGAGGAACCTGATGAAAGAAGCGGAGGTTTTCCTCCCGGCGACACTCCTTTTGACACTCGATTCGGCTTCGCCCGTTGCCTCGATAATTTCCCTTCTTTGGATCGGAGGCGGGCTTTTGGTGCCTTTGATGGATCGCCATCGCCGCCGACTCGGCGACATGATGGCGGGCACACATGTCATTCATCTTCCGGTTCCACTGCTGCTCAAGGACCTGGCTACCGAAACGCCCGTTATCTCCAAAACGCGCAAGAAATTCATCTTTCTCACTCACCAATTAGACCACTACGGCGCCTATGAATTGCAGACTCTCGAGACACTGCTTCGCGCTCAAAACGCACCGCCGTCAAACAACGCAGCCAAGCAACGAGACGCAACCATCGAGGCAATTGTCGAACGGATCCGCAAGAAGATCGGATATGCTGATCCGGTGCCTTATGGAGACAGGCTTCGGTTCCTGAAAGCGTTTTACAACGCCCAGCGCGAACACCTTGAGCAGCGTCAACTGTTTGGCGACAGGCGTGAGAACAAACATTATGCGAAGGATGATCAGGAGGCTTAGAAGGCTGAGGAATAGATACACGCATAGCTTGAGATCTTGCCTTGAGCAGCCCATGGCTTAAAGTCGCTGTGAGATCGTTGTTTATTTGCGAGTGTTAGAAAATTGACAGATCAGGATCACCCGGCTGCGGCCTCGATGGTGGCAGACCAGAGCAGGCCGGTCACCGGATCTGCAGCGCCCCAGCCGAAGCTTCCTCTCGGTGTCGGCTCGATCATCGGCCAGAGCTTTTCGATCCTGTTCAGAAACTTTTTCCGTGTCCTCATAATCGGTTTCGTGCCGAGCTTTTTTGGCTATCTGATCCCCATAGCGGTACTTGCCTTGGCAGGTCTTGGAACGACTGACTCACTGGAACAACTGCAGCAACAACCTGCAAATGCCGCGGCTGGTGTTGCAGTTGCTGGCGTTGTAGTGGGGCTTTTTCAGATTGCGGTCTTTGCATTTGTAGCCGCCCTTCTGGCCCAGTTGGCTTATGACGCAAAACTCAGCCGTCCTGTGAAGCTCAGACGCTATTTAAAGCCAGCACTTTCAGCCGTGCCTCCGATTGCGATCCTGAGTATTGTCGTTTTCATTATTCTGCTGGCAATAACATTCCCCATCGTCCTCTTGAGCGCACTACTGGGCCCTCTTGCCATCGTGGTCATACTGGGAATGCCGGCATTGAACCTTTGGATTTTTGCGGTTTTTGCCGTCATGGCACCAGCTATCGTGATTGAACGCATCGGATTTCGTGGCCTGGGCAGAAGCGCGGCTCTTACCAAGCAGTACAGATGGCCAATCGTCGGCACTCTTCTTCTGACCGCCATTTGCTATCTGGGCATTAACATCATCATTGGTGCCGTCTTCATGCTGCTTGTCGGCTCAATTGCCTTTCTCGGTGACGCTGGCGGTATTGTCAGTGTCATTGCAGGGGGCATCCTGCCGCTCATTCTCTATGCGCTCATATCCACTATCGGGATCGGCTTGATCGGCATTATCATTGCGCTCATTTACGCGCGCCTGCGGGAGATCAAGGAAGGCATCAGCGTCGACCAGATTGCGTCGGTCTTTGAATAGGCGCGCGCAGGTCTAACGTTTTTTGACCGCCGGAGATTACCGCCAGCGTTCCAGTACGGTGCCCATAGCTTGAGCAGTCACTGGAAAATACTTATTGTGGCTCCCCATAAACAACAAGTTTCATCCTCTGCTGCACATACACAAGAATTACAAATGACCCATCTTTGAAAATATTATTGATTTAACGGAGTAGTCGCATGACTGATGCAAGCATCGCGCAGCCCCATACCCCGCTCGGGGTTGGATCAATTATCGGAGAGAGTTTTTCAATCCTCTTTGGAAAATTCGTGCAGGTCATCGTCCTCGCATTTGTTCCGACACTCATCGGCGTTCTGATATCGGGTCTTGTGAATGGATTTGATGTCACCCTTGGACAGGCCGAGGCGCAATTTACCAGCGCAGGCGACGTCGTCGGAAACATAGTCGCCTTTGTCATCAATATGGTGGTCTATGCCATAACGACTGCGCTGTTGGTGCAACTGGCCTATGACGCCAAACTGTCTAGACCAATTCAGTTAGGCCGCTACGTGGGCCCCGCTCTGAATGCCGCGATCCCGCTCGCGATTTTAACTATCGTCGTGACGATCCTGCTCACAATCGGCCTGATGCTTTTCATTGTGCCAGGCCTCTGGGTTTATGCAGTCTTCTGTGTTCTTGCACCGGTAATTGTCATCGAACGCGCAGGTTTCGGCGGCATGGGTCGCAGCAGGGCGCTGACCAAAGAATATCGCTGGCCGATTGTCGGCGCGCTCATTCTGGCATTTATTGTCGTCATCATCCTGCAGATCGTTGCCATGCTATTGGTTGCCGTCGTCGCGGCATTCGGTACCCTGGGTATGATTTTAGCGCTCATCCTCATGGTCGCCATTTCTACGCTTGGTGCCGGCTATCTTAGTATCCTTGTGTCGCTCATCTACGCCCGCCTGCGTGAGATCAAGGAAGGCGTCAGCGTCGACGAAATCGCCTCGGTTTTTGACTGACGTAAAGGAATACAAGAGTTCAAGGAATCGGCGGCTTCAGAGCCGCCGTTTTCTTCGCGAGACACCTGCAATCATTAAATAAAAATCGCAAACCTTGAGATTAACTCGATACACCGGAGCGGCTACACATCATTCTCCCAAGCAACCGTCTAAGAATACTAGATTTCAAAATATATTAATAAGATTACAGGTTTCATTTTTAAATGAAATCCAAATAAATTTCCTAACCAAAACAGCTTTTCATAACCATTCGGCAACACTTTCACTCTAAACAGCTCGCAAATTCAATTCTAACCCTAACGGAATACAAATCCGTTTCTGTGAATCTGGGAGCTGATCGCAGTGCTGAAGAACATATCCATCGTCAAGAAAATGCTTGGCGTCATTACCCTCTTGAGCATTGCCGCCGCCGGTACAACCTGGTTCGCCCACAGCCAGCTCAACGCGATCACAACCACGTTCAACACGGTAGGAACATCAGAAGAAGCCGCGCGTGAAGCGATGGACCTTCGGATTGATATCGTTGCCATCAGCCGCATGACCTACCAGCTTGCACTTAATGCGGATAATGCTGCTGCCTATTACACGCAGAACAAACGCCGCAGCGAAGAAATGCTGGATCGTCTGCCGAAGCTGGATGAGTCCGCAGATGCCGAGCAGAAGAAACAGCTTGAAGCAATCCGCGCTGCGATGGTTACATACTTCAGCAGCATCAAAAAAATGATCAAGGTTGCGGAAAGCAACCCTGCAAATGCGACTGCGATCAGCCAGGCCCTAGATGTGGCACTTGCAGGACAGAAGGCTGTCACAAGCACGGTCAAGGTTTACAGCAAATATTCATCCGAAATGATGACCGATGAACGCACCCTGGCCAGCCAGAATGCCCAGAGCGCCGCACAGAATCTCGTGATCATCGCCGCTCTAGCGATCGCCATCTGCATCGGCCTTGGTCTGTTGATCTCCCGAAACGGCATTGCCAAACCGATCACCCGGATCGTTCACACCTTCAAGGAACTTGCCGAAGGCAATCTCGACGTTGAAATCGAGGGCACGGACCGGGGCGACGAAATCGGTGACCTTGCCAAGACAGCTCAATACTTCAAGGAGCAATCGGCTGTGAGCGCACAGCTGACGCAGGAAGCCGATCAGCAAAAAGCGCGCTCAGATGCACGCCGTGCTAGTGAACTTGACCAGATGGCCGAACAGTTTGAACAGTCAGTTGGCGGGATCGTCCAATCGGTCTCTGCCGCAGCCAGCCAGCTGGAAAGCTTTTCCCGTGAAATGTATGACACGGCAAGCGTGACCTCTGACCGTTCCTCGACTGTTGCCAACACATCCGAGGAAGCCTCACACAATGTGGAAACCGTTGCCTCGGCAACCGAAGAACTGACAGCGTCAGTTCAGGAAATTTCGGGACAAGTCGACTCGTCCAACCAGATTTCCGAAGAAGCTGCAGTTGACGCCGATGCTGCCGCAAGCAAGGTCCACGGCCTGTCGAGCGCAGCGCAGAAAATCGGCGATATTGTCGAACTCATTTCCGGTATTGCGGCACAGACAAACCTTCTTGCCCTGAACGCTACTATTGAGGCCGCCCGCGCAGGCGATGCCGGCAAGGGATTTGCTGTTGTTGCCTCGGAAGTGAAGGCACTTGCGGATCAGACCTCGCGGGCCACGACGGAAATTGCAGATCAGATTACCGAGATCCAGAATTCGACCAAGGATTCGGCAACGGCGATCAACGGTGTGGCCGAAACCATCGGCAAAGTGAAGGAAATCAGCACAGCGGTTGCGGCCTCCGTCGAGCAGCAAGCTTCTGCAACGCATGAAATAGCCATGAACATTCAGCAGGCCGCCGCCGGTACAGCTGAAGTCTCCCAGTCGATTGCAACCGTGACCGAGGCCGCGGAAAAGTCCAGCTCGACTGCAAACCAGGTTCTACAGGCCTCTGGCGACCTCGCCAAACAGTCCGAATTCCTTCAGACAGAACTGAACAAGTTCCTGTCTTCGATCCGGGCAGCGTAGACTGCTTCCCGGCCAGTTGATTGCAAAGGGCCTCGGCAAAAGCCGGGGCCCTTTGTTTTTCTGCTACGTTAGCAAGTTCGAGGGGCGAATTTTGAATACAACAAATCCGCTTTTCCCGTTTTTATGAAAGAGTTTCACGAAGCTGAGCAGCTTTGACAAAAATTAAGGCAGCGAATTTGCCTTGCATGATAACTGCTTGGACAACTAACAAGAACAGAGTCCATTTTATTGCGGAGCCCTGCCCTGAACCTGATTGCTGAAAACCTGACGATTGACCGCGGTGGACGCCGGGTGTTTCAGGACCTGTCGTTTTCGCTTGAGAGCGGAACTGCGCTGGTGGTAACCGGGGCAAACGGCATCGGCAAATCGTCCCTGCTGCGAACTTTGGCCGGGCTCGTAGCGCTCGCCAAGGGAAAAATCCTGCTGGAGGGTGGTGAAGACGACAAGCTGCCTCAGGAACATGCTCACTATTTTGGTCATCAGGACGCAGTGAAACCGGCACTCTCCGTGCTGGAGAACCTGAAGTTCTGGCAGAGTTTTGCAGCCCCTGCCCAAACGGCTGGTTTCACCGGAATACAAATGACACCGGCAGAGGCCGTGGAAACGCTCGGCATAGGACATACGGCCCAGTTGCCCGCAGCTTACCTGTCTGCCGGACAAAAACGCCGCCTTTCCCTGTCCCGCCTTCTGGTTACCCCACGCCCGATCTGGCTGATGGATGAGCCTACCTCCGCGCTCGACAAAGCATCGGAACAACAGCTTCTGGACTTGATGAACGGACATCTGACTGCTGGAGGAATGATTGTTACCGCGACGCATACCGAGCTTGCACTGACCAATACAAAGATCCTTCATCTGCAGGCAGTTGCCCCGGACGCATCGGCACCTGAGGAGATGCTGATATGACTGGCTGGGCAATGGCTCTCTTTCAGCGTGATCTGCGTCTTTCCATCCGGGTTGGCGGCAGTGCACTAGTCGGCGTCCTGTTCTTCCTCGCCGTTGTCACCGTAATTCCCTTTGGTGTCGGCCCGGATCTCAATTTGCTGGCGCGTATAGGCCCCGCGATCCTTTGGATTGGCGCACTGCTGGCAACGTTGCTCGGTCTGGATCGGCTGTTTCAGGCGGACCGCGATGACGGAACACTTGATCTGATGCTGATGGCAGGTCGTCCCATGGAGCTGGTGGTTCTTATCAAGTGTCTGGCGCATTGGATTGCCACGGGCCTACCCCTGGTAATCGCCGCGCCCCTGCTGGCAATTTTTCTCAATATTGACCCTATTGCCATGGGCGCTGTCACTTTGACGCTACTGGTAGGCACGCCTGCGCTCACCCTGATTGGCGCAATTGGTGCTTCGTTGACTGTGTCCCTCCGGCGTGGGGGGCTCCTGCTCGCGGTTCTTGTGATCCCGTTGGCGATACCGGTTTTGATATTTGGTGTCAGCGCCGCAGACGCCGCCATTCACGACCCGGTGCCTTTCTTGACACCGTTCCTGATCCTGTGCGCCTTGTCGCTGATTGCAGCCGTCATCGGTCCGGTTGCCTCGGCGGCAGCGCTCCGATTTACCGCCGACTGATTTCCGTCAGCACAGACTTTTCAGGAGACAAATTCAATAATCCGGTTTGATATGCTGCAAACTGAAGTATTTTCACCTTTGCAGATCCATTGGAACGAGAGGACGTTGTTCTTCGAACCAAACGATTGCAGTTGGCGCATCTCACGCTACATTGACTTGATAAAGCGCAATGCAGGCTGCGACCCTTCGGTACATTGATGGGCGGGATAGACTGAAGTAGAAGGCTCCAATGGCATTTTGGGACTATGCAAATCCGACGCGATTTTTGAAGCTGGTGCAGGTACTGCTGCCGTGGCTCGTTGGATTGTGCGTCATTTTCTTTGCGGCCGGGCTCTATATGAGCTTCTTCATGGCCCCGGAAGATTACCAGCAGGGCAACACTGTAAGGATCATGTACATTCATGTCCCGGCCGCCTGGCTCAGCATGATGTGCTATTCCGTGATGGCATTGTCCTCAATCGGAACCCTGGTCTGGAAACATCCTTTGGCGGATGTCTCGGCCAAAAGCGCTGCACCAATTGGCGCTGCCTTTACATTCATGGCTCTGGTCACCGGCTCGCTCTGGGGCAAACCCATGTGGGGCACCTATTGGGTATGGGATGCAAGGCTGACCTCCGTCCTGGTACTTCTGATCATGTATCTGGGCCTGATGACCCTCTGGCGCACGATGGAAGATCCGATCAAGGCAGGGAAGGCAGCAGCAGTGCTGACATTGGTCGGCGCGCTCAATCTTCCCGTGATCAAGTTTTCAGTCGACTGGTGGAACACGCTTCATCAACCGGCAAGTGTTGTCCGCATGGATGGCCCAACCATTCATCCGGATATCCTGTGGCCGCTTATGGTCATGGCAACCGCTTTCACGCTCTTCTTTTTCGTCATCCACCTGATGGCCATGCGCAATGAAATCATGCGTCGGCGCGTTCGGGCTCTGCGTTTGCGCGCAGCCGCCTCATCTCATCCTGGAACCGCCGCCGCGACGGCGCAGCCTGCGGAGTAATCTGATGGATTTTGGCAGTCACGCAGGTTTCATTTTCGCGTCGTACGGCCTCTGCCTGTTGACAATACTGGCTCTGATCGCCTGGGTACGTTTCGACAAGGCGCACCAGGACCGGTCTCTGCGCGAATTGGCCGAGCAGGGCATAACAAGAGCCAGGCCTGAAAACGAAAGCAAAAACGCAAGATGACGGCTCCTGAAACCGGCATGGGATCGCCAGGCGATCCCGAACTGAATTCCGGCAAAAGACGTTTCCCAGTTCTTGTGTTGTTGCCATTGATTGTTTTCACGGCACTTGCAGGCCTCTTCCTGTTTCAGCTGATGCTGGGAGGCGATCCGCAGGCCATACCCTCAGCCCTGATCAACAAGCCGGCGCCAGAATTCGCGCTCGGGGCCGTGGAAGGAATTTCGAAAGACGGAGAAGTGGTTCCGGGGTTTTCCCGCGAAAATCTACTTGGCAAAGTTTCGGTGGTGAATGTTTTTGCCTCCTGGTGTGTCCCCTGTCGCCAGGAGCACCCTCTTCTGGAGGAGCTCGCCAAGGTAGATGGCATTCAGCTTCTGGGCATCAACTACAAGGATAAGCCCGAAAACGCCCGCCGTTTTCTTGGCAGTCTGGGAAATCCCTATGACCGCATCGGCGCAGACGATGCAGGGCGTGCCGCTATCGAATGGGGTGTTTACGGAGTTCCGGAAACCTTCATCGTCGATGAAGAAGGTGTCATCCGGTACAAGTTCATCGGTCCGTTGAGTCCGATTTCCTATAATCAGGTTTTTGTTCCCGAGCTCATCAAGATAATAAACGGCGAATAGGTCACCGAATTTCAGTGTGACTTCACAATTCCGCGAAATGGCTGGAAAGCCGCTGTTGTCACCGGCTCGTGACTCGCGATTGAAAGCTCGATTGCATACTTTAGAGGCAATCGGAAAAAGGAACTGAGCCAAATGGTGGGTCTTATTTCCCGGAAGGCAGGGCAAGCTTTCTGGTCGAGTGTTTTTGTAATTGCTGGAATAACCGCTGCAGTGGCCACCTTCGACACGGCCAACGCACAGCCGAAAAAGGTTATCGAACTTTTCACCAGCCAGGGCTGCTCCTCATGTCCGCCTGCCGACCATCTCGCAGAACGTCTGGTTGAGGAAGATAAGGATGTCCTGACCGTATTGATGCCGGTTGATTATTGGGACTATCTCGGCTGGAAAGACACATTCGCCAGTCCCGTTCATTCACAACGCCAACGGGCCTACGCAGCGCGAAGAGGTGATCGTTCGGTCTATACGCCGCAGATGGTCATTAACGGGGAGGAACATGTTGTCGGGAGCCGCGAAAATGAAGTCCGGTCGGCACTTGCCCGCACTGAACCGTTCACCGCTACCGTTGATATGAAAATTTCCGACATGGTCGTGCAGGCCAATGTCGAAGGTGTTCTGCCTAAAGGCGCCAAAATGGCGACAGTTTACTTTCTGCGCATTGAAGACGAAGCCACGGTGGAAATCGGCAAGGGTGAAAACGCCGGCAAACAGGTCAAATACGTGAACGTCGTGCGCAACATGCAGCCAATGGGAATGTGGTCGGGAGGATCCGAGACCTTCCGCATGCCGAAATCGAAGCTGATGCTGAAAGGCGATGCCAGGTGCGTCATCCTGATTCAGGTCGAGGACCAGCAAGGGCCGGGCATGATCATTGGTGCAGCGGTTATGGATTGGCGCGGCGGTTTGTGATCCGCTACCGGTGCTAGAAATCATCAAATTGAAAAGCCTAGGCTAAATTCGCGGGATTAATCACGCGAGGCGACTTGTAACCCTGACAAAAACTGCTACCCCTTGCCAAAGCTGGACCAGCGCAACAGGGGATAGGCATGGACCTAAAACTCAGGCTCCGGATTGCCCTTTCAAGTATAGGCATCGGTCTTCTGGTGCTTGTCCTTAAAGTCGGAGCCTACTGGTTGACCGGCTCGGTTGCGCTGTATTCCGACGCTCTTGAGACCACGGTAAATATCGCCTCGTCACTCGCAACTCTTGCCGCCGTTTGGTTTGCCGCCAAGCCCGCAGACACCAACCACCCCTACGGGCATGACAAGGCAGAGTATTTTGCAGCCGTTCTGGTTGGCGTCATGATCGTGCTTGCTGCCATCTCGATCTTTCATGCCGCCTGGATCGGTTTCACGTCAGGCGACAATGTGGAATACTCGCCTGCCGGTATTGCAATGAACCTGGCGGCGGCCCTCATCAACGGCGCATGGGCACGGTTCTTGATGGGCTACGGCAAAAAAGCCAGGTCCCCTGCTCTAATCGCAGACGGCAAACACCTCATGACGGACGTGGTCACCTCTGCCGGCGTCCTGGCTGGTGTCGTTCTGGTGTTGATCACCGGTTGGAAAATTCTGGATCCGGCACTGGCTGTGCTGGTCGGTATGACCGTATTGTGGTCGGGTTGGGAGTTGGTCAAGGAATCCATTGGCGGCCTGATGGATGAGGCGGCCTCCAGCGATGTGTTGAAGAAAATTCGTGTCCAGATTTCAGAACATGGCGAAGGCGCCCTGGAAGCTCATGATTTGAGAACGCGGATTGCCGGAAAGTTGACGTTCATCGACTTCCATCTTGTCGTTCCGGGCACGATGTCGGTGGTCGAAGCCCACGATATCTGCGATCGCATCGAACTGGCAATCAGGGAAGATGTTCCAGGCGCACGCATCACCATCCATGTCGAACCGGATCACAAGGCAAAACACTCCGGAATTGTTGTGCTTTAGGAGAAGTGGAAAAATTGGCTGAAACTGGGACTGTTCACTGATGCGTTCATGGCGGCGGCTGCGGGCCCAATTCGTAGACCATCTTGTTTTGATCGTCGGTGCACTGGTGATGGTATTGCCGGTCTATTCCCACTTTGCTTCAACGACGCACGAAGCTGGCAGCCGTATGCGGCCACGGCTGGATCTGGGAAGCAGTACGCTCGAAAACTACAGCAACTTTCTAACCGCAAGTTCCGGCTTCACCGGAGATGTGACAGTCCTCGCCATGCTGTGGAATTCCTTTCTGCTTGGAGCGGGATTTGCCGGTCTCAAAGTGCTGCTCTCACTATTTGCCGCCTATGCCCTCATCTATTTTCGGGTCAAATTCGCGAGCGCCATCTTCGCAGTCCTTCTGCTGACGTTGATGCTGCCGCTCGAATCACGCTTTCTTCCAACTTATGAGATTGTAGCCAATCTCGGATTGGTAAACACGCGCACAGGGCTCATCCTTCCCCTGGTTGCGTCCGGGCTGGGAACACTTTTCTTCCGTCAGTTTCTTTTGACCGTTCCCGATACGCTTCTTGAATCTTCGCGACTGGATGGCGCTGGCCCCTGGAAATTCTTCAAGGACATTTTGATGCCACTGTCCCTGCCAACGGCAGCAGCCCTTTTTCTTGTCACATTCGTGAACGGCTGGAACCAGTATCTATGGCCGGTCATCGTAACGTCTGAAGAAAGCAGCTACACGGTGGTTCGGGGACTGCAATTCTTCGGCTTCGCCAGCCTGTCCGGCATGATGCTGACAGTTATTGCGATTTTGCCACCTGCTCTGCTTGTCATTCTTTTTCAAAGACAGGTTGTTAAAGGTCTGTTCGACGGCTCACACTGAAAGGCACATGGTCCATGGCATTTGAAGCGATCCTGTTTGATTGCGACGGCGTACTGGTTGATTCTGAAATTATCTATGTCGAGGTGGAAAGAGAGCATCTTGCCAGGATCGGCCTTCACTATGATCTGAATGAATATATGGACAGGTTTCAGGGCCTTGGAAGCACCGACTTCTGGGCCACTCTCGACATGGATCATCGTGCGCTTGGCAAGGGACCGTTACCTGAGACATTTGGGGATGAGCTTGATGCCGCCACGATGGAAAGAATTAACAAGGAGCTGACGGAGATATCCGGCATCAAGCAATTGCTGGACGCCCATCAGGGCGCGCGCGCGGTCGCTTCTTCCTCACGCCTACAGCGCTTGATCCACAAACTGCAGCACACGGGTCTCTATTCGTATTTTGATCCTCACATCTATTCCGGTGAGCAGGTTGAAAACGGAAAACCAGCACCGGATCTGTTCCTGCTCGCAGCAAGTAACCTAAGCGTTGAGCCCTCCAGGTCGCTGGTCATAGAAGATAGCGCCAACGGTGTGAAGGCTGGACTTGCGGCCGGAATGACGGTCTGGGGTTTTGTTGGCGGTGGCCATAGTCATGACGGGCATGCTGAGCAGCTCAAAGCAGCAGGCGCACACAAGGTCGTCGACAGTCACGTTGACCTGGCTGGCCTGCTAGTCAGCGACAACGCGTCGGTCTGATATCACTTCTGTTATCTGACAGGCTCAATTGCCAGACTCTAGAAAAGACCCCGGCGCACGCGTTGCGCGGCCGGGGCAATAATCCGGGCAAAAGCAGCTGCTGACCTTATCGGCCCAGATCTTGTTCAGGATTTGCACTGATCTTGTGGATCGACAGGTCGGCGCCGCGATGCTCGTCTTCGGGTGACATCCGCAAGCCTGTCACTGCCTTCAAAAGTCCGTAGACAACAAAGCCGGCACCAAGTGCATATCCAGCACCTACAACAGTTCCGATGATCTGCGACATCAGAGAGACGCCACCAAGACCTCCGAGTGCTTCGGCTCCGAAAATGCCAGCGGCAATACCACCCCAAACCCCACAAATACCGTGCAGAGGCCAGACGCCAAGCACATCATCGATCTTCAGCTTGTTCTGGCAGAACTCGAAACCAACTACAAAGATCGTACCGGCGACGCCGCCAACGATAAGGCTCCCCACTGGGTGCATGATGTCCGACCCGGCGCAAACCGCGACAAGCCCGGCCAGCGCACCATTGTGAACGAAGCCCGGATCATTTTTGCCGACAACCAGCGCAGCTAGAATGCCGCCGACCATCGCCATAAGCGAATTGATGGCAACAAGCCCGGACGCAGCTTCCAGCGACGCTGCGGTCATCACGTTAAATCCGAACCAACCAACACACAGCATCCAGGATCCCATGGCCAGCCATGGAAGCGAAGACGGCGGAATACCGATCGGCCGACCCTTGCTGTCATACCGGCCAAGACGTGCACCAAGCAGAAGCACTGCTGCCAGCGCTATCCAGCCACCGACGGCATGCACCACAACAGATCCAGCAAAATCATGGAAACCAGCCCCGAACTGAGCCTCGAGCCAGCCCTGGAAGCCATAATTTCCGTTCCAGATCATCCCCTCAAAAAGCGGATAGACAATGCCAACAAGAGCGACAGTTGCCAGGCATTGCGGCCAGAACTTCATTCGCTCGGCGATCCCACCGGAGATGATCGCCGGTATCGCTGCGGCAAATGTCGTCAGAAAGAAGAATTTAACCAGTGTCAGGCCCTGCAGTTCAAAACCTCCGCCACCACCAGACAAGGTCGCCGCGTCCACCAGGAACGACGTGCCATATGCAAACGCGTAGCCGACAAAGAAGTAGGTCACAGTGGACAGGGCAAAATCGACCAGGATCTTGACCAATGCGTTGACCTGGTTCTTCTGGCGAACCGTACCGACCTCTAGAAAAGCAAATCCGCCGTGCATGGCGAATACGAGAATAGCCCCCACCAGGACAAAAAAGACGTCTCCGCCGACTGAACCTTCGCTCATGAATGACCCCCAAATAGGCAAAATGCCGTTTACTTATGCGTTTTTGAGAGTCATGCATTCAATTTGCATGCCAAAAGTGCAATTGCTTACAAAAAGCGCTGTAATTAGCCGTTTTCTTGAGCTCCTACTTCAAGCCCGTGATCCGGCATCCGTTTTGCATGATTATTTTTTAGTCATTCGACTTCTTTTTGTGCGGCTTAAATTCACCACCGGCTAGTCGGGTAGACAAACAGAAAACAAAAAAAGAGCCCGGGGTTGCCCCCGGGCCTTCGAAGTTTGCGGTCAGAGCCAATAGACCGCGGGAGATTATTTTGACAGCGCTTGATGTTTAGAAGCGCTGCGAACCGGTACCGAATTCCGGGTAGGCTTCAACGCCGACTTCAACCTTGTCGAGGCCAAGCGCTTCTTCTTCCTCGGAAACCCGAATGCCCATGGAAGCTTTCAAGATGAACCAGACAACTGCGGAAGCCGCGAGCGTGAACACGCCGTATGCAGCGATACCTGTGATCTGAATTCCCCATGAAGCGTCACTGTTGGACAGCGGCACGATCAGCGTGCCCCAGATACCTGCCAGGAGGTGAACCGGGATGGCGCCGACAACATCGTCGATTTTCAGCTTGTCGAGCATCGGTACAGCGAAGACAACGATTGCACCACCAACGGCACCGATGAAGACGGACTGCAGGACACTTGGAGCCAGCGGCTCAGCCGTGATGGACACAAGACCTGCCAAAGCGCCGTTGAGCGCCATTGTCACGTCGACTTTCTTGTACAGAACCTGCGTGAGAATGACCGCAACAACAACACCTGCAGCAGCTGCCATATTGGTGTTGGCAAAGATGCGGGAGATATCAGACACATCACCAATTGTACCCATTGCAAGTTGGGACGCACCGTTGAAGCCGAACCAGCCGAGCCACAGGATGAATGTACCAAGGGTCGCAAGCGGCATGGAAGAACCCGGGAACGGGTGTACGGAACCGTCTGCACCATACTTGCCTTTACGGGCACCAAGGATGATCGCGCCGGAAAGGGCGGCCCAGCCACCTACAGAGTGAACCAGCGTGGAACCAGCGAAATCGGCAAAGCCCATTTCGGAGAGCCAGCCGGCACCCCACTGCCAGGAACCGGCGATCGGGTAGATGAAGCCAGTCAACACAACGGTGAAGATAAGGAACGGCCACAGCTTGATGCGCTCAGCCAGCGTACCGGAAACGATCGATGCGGTGGTCGCACAGAATACCATCTGGAAGAACCAGTCGGATGCCGTGGAATAGCCAGTGTCGAGGGCGTTGCCACCGACGGCGTCGAAGGAATACGGGCCGAAGGAACCCATGAAACCGGCGTCAACGCCGGTATACATCAGGTTGTAACCGGTAATCCAGAACATGAGACCAGCGATGGAGTAGAGCGAAATGTTCTTTAGACACTGCATGGAAACGTTCTTGGAACGAACGAGCCCTGCTTCCAGCATGGCAAAGCCTGCAGCCATCCACATGACCAGGAAACCACCGATCAGGAACAGCAGCGTGTTAAAGATGTAAGCAACTTCAGGAGAGACCGCCGGTGCGGCTTCCGTGTCCTGGGCGAGAACCGGCAGAGCTGAAAGACTCAAGAGTGCCAGTGACGCCGCGCCCTTAGCGACAAGTTTTTTCATGATACGTTTCCTTACCTAGATCACAGAGCTTCGGCGTCGGTTTCGCCGGTGCGAATACGGACAACCTGATCGATCGAATGAACGAAGATTTTGCCGTCCCCGATCTGACCGGTTTTTGCGGCGCCGGAGATTACTTCGACAACCTTGTCGACAGATGCAGTATCGATAGCGACTTCAATTTTCAGCTTCGGCAAGAAGCTGACTGCATATTCAGTGCCGCGATAAATTTCGGTGTGGCCTTTTTGGCGGCCATAGCCTTTGACTTCAGTAACCGTGAGCCCCTGGATGCCGATGCCAGTCAGAGCATCACGCACTTCGTCGAGCTTGAACGGCTTGATGATCGCCATCACTATTTTCATTGCTCGTTCCATTCCCCTATTAGCGCCCCTTCCCGTCGAAGAAGCTTGCTCGACCGCCCCTGTTTTCTGCCTGACTTCCAGACCGTTCAAAGAACGGTCCAATGCAGGTCTTGTCTCTGCGCTACGGTTCGCAGCCACGGGGCGGTGTCGCCGCTTACTAATCAAAGACCGTGCCAGTTTTGGAATCAGATGCTGAAACCCGCAGGTTTCCACCGCAAATTAAGGTGCTCAGGCTGAAATACAGGGTTTTGGGAGGTCAAGACTGACGAGAATTGAGGCAGCTTTTCTGCCCAGAAATTAGACAGTAAAAGTAATAGTGATTAAAAATCAGGCAAAAAATACCGAAATGGAGAACACGCACAAAATTGCGGCATTCACGACCCGGCTATCGAAAAATTCTGTTTCCCGGCCGGGTCATTTCACTTTGAATTCGGCAGAAATCAGGCGGAAAACCCACCATCATTCAAAAAAGCAATCTCTTCTGCAGTCGATTGGCGACCAAGCACTTTGTTCCGATGCGGAAAGCGGCCAAAACGACGGATCACATCCATATGGATCAGCGCATAGTGGTAAAGCTCTTTGTCTCCCGTCGCCTTACTCAGATCCACGGCCCGTTCTTGATGCGCGATATTCTCGGAGTGCTCGAAGGGCAGATAGAAAAAACCTCTGGCAGCCTTGGGAAACGCTCTGTCAAAACCACGGCTCAGTGCAATTTCGGCGATTTCGACGGCTTTTTCATCTGCAGCAAAGGCTTCGGGTGTACCCCGGTAGACATTTCTGGACATTTGGTCGAGCAACAATAGAAGCGCCAAAGCTCCATCAGCGGTCTCAATCCAGTGATCCAATTCACCAGCCTTTGCACCGTCAATCGAGGGCAGGAATGTTTCCTGGCAACGCTTGTCAAACTTGTCGTCTTTGGCAAACCATTTCGACGGTCCCGCCTGCCACCAGAAATCAAGCACATCCAATGGCGAAATCGACTGATCAGTCATCTGTTTGTCCGATTAATGAATAGAAGAGAGGGAAGTAGCACGCTGCGTTGTGTTTCGTGAACCCTACGGTTCATCAACCATTGGCCTGGGGCAGGCTTCGGACCGGCAGAGTAGACGTCAACATTATTTTCCATTCTCGGAATTAAGGGAAACATCATTTGCACAGGCAAGCTTCTGCCAATTCTCGCGATGTTGATTCATCCGATCTTCCCAAAGTCCATTTTGTTTCAACTTCACCATTTCCTTTTGGAAGATCTCAACAAGTTCCGGGTCCGTTTTTTTGCTAAAAACAGCCCAGAGCGGCCTCGCCAGAGCTTCGATATGGATAACCGGCTCCAGCATACTGCCGTTAAAACCCTGCTTGCAGGCCGACGCTTCTGCCAGAAAGCCAGTTAATGGCAAAAGATCTATCCTTTCCAGATAGAGCATCTCAATGCCTTGATGGTAGTCGGTTATCGGCACGAGATTACCTGTTTCTTCAAATTCAAGTTGATTCAGATAGGTGTGAAGATTGCTACCGTCTTGAACACCGATCTTGATATCCAGATTTCGCAGGTCTTCGATCCGATCCACATCAATCCTGGGCCTGGATCGCAACTGATAAAAGTTCTGCCCATAAGGAGACACTTCTCCAAGCCAGTGGAATTTATCTTCACGTGCCATGGTGCGAGAGAGCGAAAAGAACAGAACGTCGGGAACAGTTTCCGCAATCAGCATCGCCCTTTTCCAAGGCAGGAATTCAAACGCTTTCACGGACACAGGCGCAATTTGATTTACCTGTTCAATGACAGACAGCATGTATTCGGCCACGTACCCGTCGGGCGAACCATTATTGTCCCACTGAAGAGGTGCAAAACCTTGGGTTACTATTCGAATCTGGGTGGGAGGGGTTTGGGCATGCACAATGCTCATCAGTAAAATCGACACAGCCGTGACGATGCTTGTGAAGATTGCGGATTTCATCTGTCTTCCTGTGTCAGTTGTGTCGAGCAGCTACGCCTTCCAATGGCGTCGAGCTGACTTCCTTGCTCAGAAAACCGAGCTAATTCCTACCTAACCAAGGAGAAAGTTTAGCTGTTACCCCGGGAATAGAACCCATTTGTGAAGCAAACCGTTTAAATCCGATGAATATTGTCAACGACGGGACACTCGAGTTTCAGTATCTTTTGCAAGGAAGAAAGCTCGCATTGCGATATCCTCCACTTGCTCATTCCTGAAGCCAACTTCGTTCACGAGTACAATCCCAATCATGAGTGGAAGCAAATGAGTATTTCGGTCTATAAGCAAAAATGTTGGGCAACGCCCGCCACCAAAACAGATTCAGGAACATTGTCGGTGCCCGATACAATATTGGATTTGAAAGGCCTGAAATGTCCCTTGCCGGTGCTCAAGACCAGAAAAGCACTGACGCGCCTGACCAAAGGTGACCAGCTAACCGTGATCACCACCGACCCAATGGCTGAAATCGATATTCCTCATTTCTGCCAGGAAAACGGTCACAGGCTTCTGGACACCGAGCGTACTGACACCGGACATAAATTCCTGCTCACAAAGGGCGTCTAGCGCAATTTTTGATGAACGACTATGAACCTCCGGCAATCCGATTGATTACTTCCGCCAGTTTCAAGTCCAATACGCTCAAACCACCAACATCATGGGTCGACAACGTTATGTCCACACTTCGGTATACGTTTGACCATTCCGGATGATGGTTCATTTTTTCTGCCGCCAGAGCAACCTGCGTCATAAACCCGAAGGCTTCCTTGAAATCCCGGAATTTGAATGATTTTGAGATAGCCTCCCGTCCTTCACACAAGTGCCAGTCAGGCAACGCATTCAGGCCCGCAGCGCGATCTTCCGGTTTCAGCCGTTCTACCATCTGATCCTCCAAGGTAGCTCCCCCAGAGTACGTTACCTCAATGGAGGTAAAGCACAAGAACCGGCATCGCTTGCTTGCGTTATCCGTATTTGAAGATTACCGCTAGCAGACACATCTGAAGAGCCTATTTGTAGATAGCGCCGCAAGTGAGTTTGGTCGCGTATCAGGAGATTTTATTGCCTCATTCGGTCTTGTTTGTTTGCCTTGGAAACATCTGCCGCTCCCCCATAGCCGAAGGGGTGTTCCGTGCTCTCGTGGAGGAAGCCGGCCTTGCAAAGCGTTTCACAATTGATTCAGCTGGAACCGGCGCCTGGCACGAAGGCGATCCACCAGACCCGCGCTCGATAGAAATTGCAGCAAAACACGGGATTGATATTTCGGCCCAAAGAGCGCGACAGGTCAGGCATGAAGATTTTCAAAATTTTGAAACGATCCTGGCCATGGATAACGAAAACCTGAGCGTCCTCAGACGTAAGGCGGGCACGAAACCCACACGCATTCAGCTATTCCTGAACACGCCTCCTATGAGTGTCCCAGATCCTTACTATGGCGGCCCGGATGGTTTTGAAAATGTCTATCAGCTCGTCAGATCAGGCAGCGAGGATTTCTTGAAATCGGTGATTTGAAGCAAGACAGGAAAATAGGGTTTAGTTCATAAAATTGTCTTCAGGGCTGCGGTATGAAGCGTTCTTCGGACAAAAAATCATGGCTACACCATGAAACTCCTATGGTGGTCTCTTGCGGCTGTTTCAATTCTGACCGGTCTGGCAACGGTATGGTTACCTATACCGACCGGAGTTCCACTATTGGTCGTTGGTATGATCATAATTGTTGGAACCAGCCGCAATGCAGCGCGCTTTTTACGCCAGCACCGGCGCAACAGGCCTTCACTGAATGATGCAATTGCGTGGCTGGAAAACAGATCCCCGCCTCAATTTGCCAGAATCTTGAAGAGAACCCGACCACGCAAGAGGTAGAGGGTCAGCGAGATCAGGGATCGATCAGCCAAATATTCCCTGCAAGTAGCGTCTGCACCTGATCACAAGTCGACGAACAGATCGCTGCAGTTTTCGCCCTTTGACCGTGAACCATTCGTCAAGCCGACGATCACTCACCAGCGGTGGCCTGTTTTGATAAAGCACTCGATAAACCGCCAGAATGAGCAATTGCGTCACGCCCCAGGAAAGCAGCGTGTCCGACAGAAAATGCCCCCCAAAGGCAACGCGATTGACCGACAGTATGAGACCAAGCGGCAGCAAAAACGCCAGGGTCGGCTTGCGCCAGGAAGCGGGAACCAGAAACGCCACCGATACCAGCCACATGGCGGCCGAGGCCTCGCCAGACACAAATGAACAATTGCTATCGCAGTAGTCCGTGATTTTCCAGACAGGCTGGAATGGCAGATCTCCCCCAAACTCCTCCACAGATCGTGGCCGTGGGCGCCCCCAATTGTCTTTGAAGATCAAGTTCACAAGCACACCCGGCCCCAGAATGAGCGTGCTGAGAAGAAAGACCGGTTGGCGCAATGGCATCACCGGCGGGCGACTGGGGACAAGCAATTTCAACAAGAGCACAGCAACACAGACAAACGCGATGACCCGTACCAGAAAAGGTCCCAGGTGTCTGAGGTCGCGCAGGAACGGATCATTCTGTGCAGAAAACCCAGCTGTCCCAAAATAGAAGTGACCACTCGCCCAAAAATCGACCCTCGGGAAAATCAGGAAGAACAGGGAGACAACAACGATATAGATGGTGACCGCTGTCATCGGGTGCGCCTTGCACCAATCGCCTGCCTTGAGAAGGCTGGAAAGCCGACTATGATCTGGAGGTGTTGCTTTCTTCATGATCGCTCTTTAGCGCATCCGGAAGACCTGTCCAATCCCTCCTAACCGCAACGTCGGCGAAAGTCTAAGAGAGGCCCCGACTCATGCCCAAGCTCAATCCTGCAGCTATGCCCCCTTCTGACACGAGAATTGCGTCTTCAAATGACAACGGGCTGCCGAGGCTCGAATTCTGGTTCGAATTTGCGTCAACTTACAGCTACCTGGCGGCAATGCGGATTGAGACAATTGCGTTGGACGCCAACATCAAAATCGCATGGCGCCCGTTCTTGCTGGGCCCGATTTTCAAAAAACAGGGCTGGGATACCTCCCCGTTCAACATCCAGGCCGCCAAGGGCCGCTATATGTGGCGGGATATGGAACGGCAGTGCGAACGATTTGGTCTGCCGTTTTCAAGGCCCTACCCTTTTCCGCAACAAAGCCTTCTGGCAACACGGATTGCGCATGCCGCACGCGAGCAACACTGGGTTGGCGGATTCGTGCGTGCGGTTTACATGGCTGAATTTGGCCATGGAATGGATATTTCCGATGAAGGCTTGTTGGCTGATCTGTTACTGGATGCAGGGGCACCTGCCCGTCAGGCGCTCGCAGATGCATCGTCTCCTGAAAACAAGTCCGATCTACGCGAGACTGTAGAAAAAGCGGAAGAACTCGGGATTTTCGGCGCACCAAGCTTCATCACACCGAGCGGCGATCTTTTCTGGGGTAATGATCGACTGGAAGAGGCCGTGGATGCGACAGCGAAAATCGTTGTGAAATGATGACGGTCAGGTGGGGTTGGGGTGGCTCTCATCCCTGAGACGCCGCGCATGTTCCAGCGCCTCATAAAGCGCTGCTGGAGAAAGTGGTTTTGTCAGAACGTCTTGAAAACCCGCCTGCCTGAGCCGTTTGTCACCAATTGATTCCAGTGCTGCAGTTACGGCTATCAATGGCAAGTCGGACTCAGTCCGAAGATTTCGAAGTTCCTCTGCTGTTTCAAGCCCGCTCATCCCCGGCATATTCAAGTCCAGCAGAACCGCTTCAAAAGTTGCTTTTTGAACAAATCCAATCGCCTGTTCGCCGGATTTGGCGATTTCGGAAGTAACCCCAAATGACTCCAGCAGAGCAGCCAACAGTCGGCAATTGGTGTCATTGTCGTCAACAATCAGAACATGTCCCGGAAGCCGTCCCGCGAGATCCGTGACGCTTGAAACAGATGTTTCTTTTGTCAAAGGCTGGCGCTCCGTTCCCTCCAGCGTCACCGGTATCTGCACGTCAAAACGGCTACCACCCGTATCAGGTTGTCCCAGCAGCAGCCGACCACCCATTTCGCTAATCAGTTGTGCGGTTCCCCAAAGACCCAGTCCAGTACCTGGCACGGTATTCCTGCCGTGTTGACCGCGCACAAATGGGCGAAAAAGCCGCGCCTGTTCTTCGCGGTCAATTCCCGGGCCACTGTCTAAAACAGAAACACAAACCCAAGGAATTTTATCATCTGGCGACCCTTCAACTTCACCAGGCTGAAGAAGCTTCAAACCAACCTCAACACCACCTTCCGGTGTGTATTTGATTGCATTGTCGAGAAGAGAGGCGATCACTCGCCGCAATGCACCGCCTTGTGCGGAGATGCACTCACGCGCAGTCTCATCTATCGAAACATTAAACGACAGATCCTTGGCTTCCGCGGCCACACTGAATAAATCAGCACTTTCACCGACGATTTCCGCAACCCTGCTCCATGCCTGTTCCGTGCCCGCGCCAGGTTCCGCTGCGGACAATAACTCAGTGGTCATCTGGGTAAGCGCATCGATGGAGCGGATGAGTGTTGAAAGCTGTTCGGCCTGTGCAACGTCCAGGGAACCGTTGCCGATGAGTTCGGCGGTCAGGTGCATTGCCGCCAAGGGTGTTCTGAGGTCATGGGCCAAAAGTGCCAGCTTGACACTGTCATCTACAGGATCTGCCATGAGGCTCAGCCCTCCTCCAAGATGGGTACCAGCAGGGCTTGCCTTGTGAACATTAACAAGCCACTTTGATCTATCTCGTGATTACCCTGATGGCTTCCTGCTGTCCATCCAACCCCTGCTCGTCAATCAAAAACGCGCCCGTTCTGCACGCATCTTTCTTCAAAATCCCTATTTCGGCTGGACACTTACATGCTCGCTCAAACCCTCTCGGTCGTTGCTCCTGTCTTTCTGCTGATCGGGATTGGCTACGGTCTGGCAAAATTCAAGGTTTTGAGCGTGTCAATCAGCGAAGCGCTTGGACACTTTGTTTATGTCGTCGCTGTCCCGGTATTGATCTTTCGCACGCTTATTAACTCAGACCTGTCGGGCGGCCTGCCGTTGTCATTGTGGGCGAGCTATTTTCTGGGCATCGCGGTGGCCTGGTCCCTTGGTGCGCTGGTCATTCGCAAAGGTTTCGGGCGTGACGCGCGCGCGGGAGCTATTGGCGGTATTTCGGCTGCATTTGCCAATCTTGTGTTGGTGGGAATTCCGCTCATTTCTGCGGTCTACGGACAAGAGGGCCTCGTCCCGATCCTTCTCATTATCTCGGTGCACCTTGCGACGATGACCGTTCTCATGGCAGTCGCGATGGAACGCGCCGCTGCAATAGACAAAGGCGAGAAGGCGCCTCCGCTTGGCAAGATGATCGGGGGAGCAGCGAAAAGCCTGGTCAAAAACCCCATCATCGTCACGATTGTCCTCGCGTTCGCCTGGCGCCAGACGGGTCTCGAATTACCAGGTCTCGCAAGCGATGTCCTGAACCGGATCGCCTCAACCGCGCTTCCTCTTGCACTGCTTTCATTGGGAATGAGCCTGGTTCAGTATGGTATGCGCGGGAACATTCTTCCAGGATTCCTCCTAGGCACCATAAAAATTCTGGTGATGCCCGCAGTTGTTTTCGCGGCAGGTGCATTCGTGTTCCAACTGCCGCCGCTCTGGACAACCGTTGCAACAGTGTGTGCCGGCTGCCCGACGGGTGTGAATGCCTATATCTTTGCCAATCGTTATGGCACGGGCCATGCGATGTCCGCCAATGCGATCACAATGACGACCCTGGTTGCGATCCTCTCAACGAGCCTTTGGATCCTGGCACTGGATTTCTGGTTTAAAGGGGCCTAGAGGCCGATGCGCCGACGTAGTTGCGCGTGTGACGCTCCTGCCTGACGCAATGAACGCAGACTGGTATCCTGATTGGACTTTGACAGTTTACGGCCGTCTTCACCCAGAATGAGCCTGTGGTGGCGATAAAGCGGCACAGGCAGGCCAAGCAGTTCCTGAAGCAGCCGATGTACACTGGTTGCTTCGTAAAGGTCCTTGCCACGCAAGACATCGGTAATACCCTGCCGCGCATCATCTACAACGACCGACAGGTGATAGCTCGTTGGCGTGTCCTTGCGGGCAAGAACCACATCCCCCCATACCGCCGCATCGGCAGATATCTGATGGGGTTTGTCAAACAACGCCTTGCCTTCGGCTCCCGTTTCCTCCCAGAACAATGAACGGCCGATCCGTTTCAGTGCCGCTTTCATGTCCAGCCGCAAGGTAAACGGGGCATCGCTATTCGACCTGTCGTTACACTCCGTCTCAGACAGAACAGACGCATCACCAGGATAGAGCGGCGCTCCATCCGGGTCCCGCGGCCACTTTTGGCCTTCGGCTTCAAACTCGGCCACAAATTTCTTGATTTCAGCACGGGTCAGATAGGCCGGATAGACAAGCCCAAGATCTTGAAGTTTTTCCAGCGCGGCGCGGTACTCTGGAAAGGCATCCGACTGACGCAGAACCGGTTCGTCCAGCGGAACACCAAGCCAGGCAAGGTCTTCGAACATTTCCTGTTCAAGTTGGCGGGTGCAGCGCGTTAGGTCTATGTCCTCCACCCGAACAAGAAATCGCCCTTTGAGGGCAACAGCAGCACGCGTGTTCAAGAGCGCTGACAGCGCATGCCCAAGATGCAGATGTCCGTTGGGTGAAGGCGCAAATCGAAAGACAGGCTTGGTCATCAGGACATGCGAAACCGGGTTGACGGGGTGGTGAACTTTATTTCAAGTCTTACCTATCATCTCGCATGTTCCACGCAAGCATTCAGTATCAAACCGATATCCATGCAACCGATTATCACAGAAGACGACATACGTTCCGGCCTGACGGCATTGATCTCGGCAGATCCTCGTCTGCGCGAGATTGCAGACGTTGCCGGTCCTGTACCCTTGCGTCGGCGTAAAGCAGACTTTGAGGGGCTGGCGCAGATTATCACCGGACAACAGGTTTCGGTTGCCAGTGCCACTGCCATTTTTGCCCGGCTCCAGTCGCTTGTCTCGCCATTGACAGTTCCGCAGCTAGAACAATTTTCGGATGAAGATCTCGCAGGCGTAGGCCTATCGCGCCCTAAAATCAGAACCCTGCGCGCAGTCTGCATGTCTTGCCAAAATGGTTTGGATCTTGGTCAACTTGCTAATATCCCCGCGCGCGAAGCTCATGAACAACTCTGTGAAATAAAAGGCATTGGCCGATGGACGGCCGATGTTTTCCTGCTTTTTTGTGTCGGTCACCCAGATGTCTTTCCAAGCGGAGATCTTGCCTTGCAGGTCGCAGTGCGCGATGCATTGACGCTCGAGGACAAACCGTCACAAAAGGATCTCGATGTTCTTGCTTCTGATTGGGCACCACACCGGGCCATAGCCGCAAGGCTGTTCTGGGCGTGGTACCGGGTGCAGAAACAGGGCCGGGAAACCATGCCGGCCTAAGGTTTTCGACCGAATCAGGTCTCTGACATCTCGGCGATCACCCTCAGCAGCAATTCAATGTCCTGCGGCCTTGAAAGACGGTGATCACCGTCTGGCACCAGGGAAAACGTCACGTCATCCTGTGGCAAGGCTTCAACCAGCCTTTGCGCATGACTCGCTGGAACATCAGGATCCAGCGCCCCTTGCAGAATTACAACAGGCGCACCGACATGGATCGGACTATCAAGCAAGAGGTGCTTTCTGCCGTCCTCGATCAGTTTTCGAGTGATGACATACGGATCGTCGCCGTATTCGGAAGGTTGAGCCCAGCGACCATCGGTCATGATCGCGTTTCGGATCTCATCTGTGAACCGATGTTTCCACATCAGTTCTTCGGTGAAATCAACGGCTGGCGCAATCAGAACAAGACCCTTGATTTTGCCGGTATCCTTGCGGCTCAACGCCAGCAGAAGCGAAATCCATCCACCCATGGATGAACCGACCAGGATTGTCTCACCGGAACAATACGTGTCAAACACCGCCTCGGCTTCTTCTAGCCAGTCGGAAACGCTAGCCTCCTCAAACAAACCGCTGGATTGACCATGCGCCGAATAATCAAAGCGAACCACACTCTGGCCATGCGCCCTGCCGAAAGTTGACAGCGCTTCTGCTTTCGTGCCGGTCATGTCCGACTTGAACCCCGACAACCAAAGCAATGTTGGCTGTTTGCCGGGGTCCTCCAGCACCGCAATCCGGCGCGCGTTGCCATTTTTTTCTACCGGAATGAATTGCGGATCGCTTGCACCCATATTATGGCTCTCGTTCTGATATCTATTGCTGCCCTGCCATTTGGCACAGCTTTCTCGCATTGAAAAGATCCACCGGAGGACCGACTTGGTTCAATTGCCCCCTGCAACCACTGTCTTGCAAGTTATCCCGGACTTGAATTCCGGTGGCGCTGAACGAACAACTCTGGACGTTGCCAGAGCGGTCGTTGATGCCGGCGGCACAGCCCTTGTGGTTAGTCAGGGAGGCCAGATGGTGTCGGAACTTGAAGCAATGGGAGCGACACACATAGTTGCCCCGGTCAAATCCAAGAACCCCTTTACGCTTTGGAAAAACGCCGGTCGGTTGGCGCAGCTCATTGAGAAACACAAAGTCAGCCTGATACACGCGAGAAGCCGTGCCCCGGCATGGTCCGCGCTCTGGGCGGCCAGACGCACCAACATTCCGTTCGTAACGACGTACCACGGTACTTACAATCAGTCGAACACACTGAAAGCATTCTATAATTCAGTTATGGCGCGCGGTGACGGCGTCATTGCAAATTCCCATTTTATTGCCGGTCTCATCAAAGAACGCCATTCCTTCGCCAAGGACCGGATCACCGTTATCCAGCGCGGATCGGATCTGAAGGGGCTAGCGCCCGAAAATGTCAGTGCCTTGCGGCAACAGGCCCTGAAAGACAGTTGGGGCGTGCCAAGCGGAACACCCATTGTCTTGAACATGGCAAGACTAACTGCCTGGAAAGGGCAGAGTGTGTTGATCGAGGCCATGGCGCTCCTGCGCGATGAAGGTAAGCTGAACCCGATAGCCATACTGGCAGGCGACGCACAGGGGCGCGACGGATACGCTGCCGACCTCAAGAAACTTATCGCAAATCACGGATTGCAAGGTCAGGTTCGGCTTGTTGGCCACTGTGCTGACGTTCCGGCTGCGCTAGCACTTGCCGAAGTCGCGGTCGTAGCATCAGTGGAACCTGAAGCCTTTGGCCGCGCGGCAGTCGAGGCACAGGCAGCACGTGTTCCTGTGATCGTTTCTGATCTTGGAGCCGTACCGGAGACCGTCCTGGCTCCGCCTGAGGTTCAAGAAAACGAGCGAACTGGTTGGCGGGTGCCACCAGGAGATACCAGGGCGCTTGCGCAAGCGCTTTCATGTGCCCTGACCCAAAACCCTGAAGACAAAAAAGTTTTGACGGACAGGGCTCAAAGCCACGTCCGTCAGAACTTCAGCGTCGATACCATGTGCTCCAGAACACTGGAAGTCTATGGAAAGGTGCTTCAAGAACAATAAGCCGAACTGATTGACCGTTGGTGCGATCAATCAGTTCGCACTTTATTTATGCTGCGCGGATCTGCCCGAGGAAACGACCGACCTCGTCACGCAGCAAGCCGGACTGCTCGGTAAGATGGTCGATGCTCGACTGCACCTGGCGGGTCGCATCGCTCGCATCAACAGAGGCGTCCTTGACCACCTTGATGCTCTCAGAAACGTCCCGCGTGCCATCGGCTGCCTGGGCAACGTTTTCCGCAACGCTTTGTGTCGTGGCGCCCTGCTCTTCCATTGCCGATGCAATCGCTGTGGAGGAATGTTCGAGATCCCTGATCACTTCTCCGATCTTTCCAATTGATCCGACGGCAGTTTTGGTTTCCGCCTGAATTTCCGTCACCAGTTCGGAAATGCTCTCGGTCGCCTTGGCTGTTTCATTCGCAAGGGCTTTCACTTCACTCGCAACAACCGCAAATCCCTTGCCCGCTTCACCTGCCCGCGCAGATTCAATCGTCGCGTTGAGCGCAAGAAGATTGGTCTGCTCGGCAATGTCGGAAATCATTGAAACAACTTCACCGATCCGGTCGGCCATGCCGGCCAATGCATCCATCTGACCTGCTGTTTGAGAGACATCCTGTGCTGCTGCGCGGGATGCTTCGGAAGCCCGAATTACCTGTACGTTGATTTCGCTGATCGATGCCGTCATTTCCTCGGCGGCAGATGCCACGACGCTTACGTTTTCGGTGGTCTGCGCAGAGGCCTCTGCTGCGGTTTCTGCCCGTGCGCTGGTATTTTCAGAAACGCTGGACATGGTCGCAGCGCTTTGATCCAGGCTCGCTGCAGTCTCTGAGACACGTTCGACAATTGCTCCAATGGACGCATCGAACTGACTTGCGAGATCATCCATCATCGCGCGTTTGTCTTCTTCCGCGCGAGCAGCCTGTTTGTTCTGCTCTTCCTCCAACGCACGCGTGTGAACTGCATTGTCGCGGAAGACTTCGACAGTGCGTGCCATACGCCCCAGCTCGTTCTTCCGATCGGTAAAGCGCACATCAATATCAATATTGCCTTCCGCGAGCTCACCCATGGTTCCGGTCAGATCACGGATAGGCCCTGTGATGCTGCGCCCGATCAACCAGCCAAGGCCGACAGCAAGCGCAAGCGCTACAATCGACACGATCATGTAAGTTGTTCTGGCTGTTTCCTCAGCGGTGTACAGGGTCTCACCCGCAGTAACCTTACCGGACAACGCCGTTTCCGACATCATGATCAGTTCAGGTTGGATTTTCTCATAGATCTCATCAAGATGAACAAGGTCCTCCTTGATGTGCATAGCCTTGGCCGCGTATTCCTTGAATACGGCCTGGTAGGTATCGAGCAGCGTGCTGATCTCGGTTCGGTCACCTGCTGTCAGATCACTTTCCTTGAGGAGTTTCGCAAATTCCTCACGGCGCTTGTCTATCCGACCGACGTATTTCTCTTTTCCCCGCAGCATGAAATCTTTTTCATGACGGCGCATCATCAGCATTTTGACAGTCATTGCGTCGAGATTTGCAGCTTTCAACTTTTCTTCGACGTTATGCACCGCCTTGCGCAAGGTGCCCTGCAAGCCTTGGGTTTCGTCAAGCCCCATGTCCGTTGCATCAGCGGTCAGCTTGTCGAACTCTACCTTGTGTTGATTTATGGCCTCGTGAAGTTTTTCGATACTGCCAGAAAGCGCCGCAGCCTGGGGTATCGCCTTCACTTTCTCAAGGCTTGCGTGTGCCCCGTCAAACTCGGCCTGATACTCCTTGGTATAAGCCGCGTCTTTCGTGAGCATGAAATCTTTTTGAATCCGTTGCAGCGTCTGGCTGTGCGCCTGAACCTGAGAAACCTGGTAGTCCATGCTGGAATATTGGTCCAGATTATGAATTTCTGCAGAAATGATGTGCTGGTTGAAAAGGGCAGTACCTAGAAGCACACCAATCGCTATAATCGCAATAGCGGATAACCCGCCCACACGCGCGGCAATCGATAAGTTTGCAAGAAATTTCATAGCGGTCTCGTTTATTATTTTGAATGGGGCCACTCACATTGCGCGAGCACAACATCCAGTCAAAAAAGAAGCAAAACCACTAAGCATTTCTTTACGGCAGTTTATTTTGATTGGTAAAACTTTATGTATTTGATGAAAGCGGATACAATATTGGTGTTTCTTGAAATTCTACACTGTAATTATTCATTACGTTGGACGAGCTTTACATAATATTTCGCGAAATATCGAATTATTACTTGCAATCCAGCGTTACTTTTAAGTCAATATACAGCCTATAGGTGTTTTGTTTCCAGGAATGAAACTCCCGCAGGTCACATCCATTTCTTCACCATCCATAAAAAGTCAGGCAAGCCGCGAAACATCGCGCACATTTCAAGGCGTTTCCAACCTCGGGCCTCCCACCTTTCCATCGAGTGACGCACCTTGAGCGCAGTCATGCGGCAAGCGGGTACGCCTCCTCAACCAGATAAGGTCCACCACCGACACTAGATTTGGCTGAAAACAAAACAAACCGTCCTGCAACAAAGGATGGGGCTTGAAAATTGCCTCGCTCGCTAAGCCATTTTGCAACGTCCTCGTTTGTCGAGGTCCTGCAGCGGGCAATCGTGACATGTGGTGTGTATTTGCGCCGTTCAGGCGGAAGGAGCAAGCGTTGCAGAATTCTCTCCTGTTCGGCCTGCAGTTCCGCCAACTGATCGGTCGGTTCAACGCGGGCCCAGACCGCATGCGGTCTGCCATTTCCAAATGAACCAAGACCGTTGAGCCGAATTTCAATCGGCTCGCGTTGTACCTTGTCGAGCGCCGCGACCACTTCATCAGCGGTCCGATCGTCAATGTCGCCAATAAAGCGCAAAGTGATGTGATAGTTTTCCTGATCGATCCAGCGGGCACCCCGAAGGCCTCCCCGGAGCATCGAAAGCATGAGCGCCGTCTGGGACGGTATCTCAAGGCCTGTAAAAAGGCGCGGCATGGGTTTTCCCTCCGCTGTCGCTGATACCTCCCATGAGGAATCAACTTCATGAAATTCGCAAGACAAAAATCCATGTTTGTGACCAGCAGCCGAAATTCAAAGTGGAAAAACAGCAGAGAGTTATGTCAGTTGCCGGTCCGTGTTGAATTAGGATTGTCACTATCACCTAACGCCAAATGGATACCCGGACCTAACGCCGGTCATCGAACTTAGGGCGCTGGATTGCCAAACTCCTGATGCAGCTCGTCAATTTTTGCCAGAACATCATCGCTCAGCACGAGATCCGCCGCTGCGACATCCGCCTTCAACTGGTCAACGTTAGTGGCTCCCAGAATAACCGAGGTAATGAAACCACGTGACTTGGCAAAGGCGATTGCCATCTGCGCCGGGTCAAGACCCGCTTCTTTCGCAAGATCGACATAGGCGTCAAATGCCTGAAATGAACGCGGATGCTCATACCTTTGCATCTTGTTAAAGAGCGTTTTTCTTGCGCCAGCGGGCAAGGCACCATCCCTGTATTTTCCAGTGAGATACCCTTGTGCAAGTGAGGAATATGCCAATAGGCCGACATTCTCCCTCGTGGCAACTTCTGCCAGGTTGGTTTCAAATGTCCGGTTCACGAGAGAATAGGCATTCTGGATCGAGGCGACCCGAGGCAAGCCCAGATGCTCGGCCGCCGTTACATACTGCATTGTCCCCCACGCACTCTCATTGGAGAGCCCGACATGTCGGATCTTGCCGGCCTTAATGAGATCAGCGAGCACTTCCAGGGTTGATTGAATGCTGTTCTCGTCTTCCGCTGGCTCAGCATGTTTCCAGCGTGTTGGATTTGAACCGAACCCGGTCACATTCCGGTCGGGCCAGTGGATCTGGTAAAGGTCGATATAATCGGTCTGAAGGTTCTTCAGGCTTCGATCGACCGCAAATTCGATCTGACTGCGGTTCAGTTGGCCATGTTCGCCATTTTCGCGAAACCAGTCCATAACTGTGCGCCCAACAACCTTGGTCGCCACGACAACCTTATCTCGGTTCCCGGAATTCCTGAACCAGCTTCCGACTATCCGCTCAGTTCGCCCTTGCGTCTCTTTTTTCGACGGGATCGGATAAAGTTCGGCCGTGTCGAAAAAATTGATGCCACTTTCGTACGCAAGGTCCATCTGCGCGTGACCTTCGGATTCCGAATTCTGTTCTCCAAACGTCATGGTACCAAGGCAAAGAGCGCTTACTTGCACATCCGTGCGGCCAAGCCGACGTTGTTCCATCAGGCATTCCTTTGAATTTTGAAGCAGGGCATCTCAGAGGCTGACGGCCTCTACCCCTTGGAAGATTTGGCTTTTGCCAGAAGTTCGTTCACTTTTGGCAAGATTTTTTCAACAATGACAGCAACGCCATCCGCGTTCGGATGCATGCCGTCGGATAGATTTAGGTCCGGATCAAGGGCGACGCCTTCCAGAAAGAAGGGATATAGCAGAGCATCATTCGCCCTGGCTATATCTGCGTAGATCGGGTCAAAGGCGTCCCCGTATTCGGGTCCCAGATTGCGCGGCGCCAACATCCCGGCGAGCAACACTTCGATACCCCGCTCGCGAAGACGCTTAGTTATGTCTTCAAGATTCTTCCGGGTAAATTCAGGTGAAAGCCCGCGGAGCGCATCATTTGCTCCCAGCTCCACGATGACCGCATCAGTGTCGGTTCCAACAGACCAGTCGAGCCGGGAAAGTCCACCGGAAGTCGTGTCACCAGATACCCCGGCATTTACAACATCGACCGAGTGTCCCTGCTCATCGAGAGCCTTCTGGAGCTGTTCCGGAAAGCCTTCCTCCGGTGCAAGTTGATAGCCTGCGGACAAGCTGTCTCCCAATACAACAAGTTTCAGATCTGCTGATTGGACAGCGCCCGGAATGGCCACGAAAGCAAGAACATTCAGAAGAAATAAAAAACGGTTCACTCTAACACTCTCTCAGGACTGGAAGACGCGTCACATCAGGCCCATATGGTCGCAGAGCATCCAATTGTCGAGGGCATGCATCTGTCAGGAAGACGATCGCACGCCTGTTGTAAAGGTCTAATGATGACAAATTCACCTGCAATCTCCTTGAAAAATGTCCATCTGACGCTCGGGGAGGGTGCTGGCCGGGTTCATATTCTCAAGGGAATTGACCTGGAAATCGACAAAGGGACATCCGTGGGCCTCGTTGGACCATCCGGATCTGGGAAATCCACCTTGTTGATGGTCATGGCGGGACTTGAACGCGCAGACGAAGGATCCGTTGTCGTCGCCAACGCTGAACTTGGGCCACTTTCTGAAGACCGACTGGCCAGATTTCGAGGTCGAAACGTCGGCATCATCTTTCAGTCTTTCCACCTGGTGCCAAACATGACGGCTTTGGAAAACGTTGCCGTGCCGCTGGAACTTGCAGGAGATCCCTCGGCATTCGACAAGGCCAAGGCGGAACTCGACGCTGTCGGACTGGGACACCGGCTTCATCATTATCCGGCGCAGATGTCTGGCGGAGAACAGCAACGGGTTGCTGTTGCCCGGGCACTCGTTGTGGAACCGGAAATTCTGATTGCTGACGAGCCGACAGGCAATCTGGATGATACGACAGGCACGCAGATTGTTGACCTCATGTTCACTGCCCAGCGCGAGCGAAACACCACACTGGTGCTGGTTACGCATGACCCGAACCTTGCAGTTAAATGTGATCGAATGATCCGGGTTCGGTCTGGTGAGATCGAAGAAGCCCACGCAAAACCTTCAGACGTTGCTGAAGGAGTGTCTGCATGAGCAGTTTTGTCTCCGGGCGGCCACACTCTGGTAACCAGACGTTCAGACTCGCAGCGCGGTTTGCCCTGCGTGAACTGCGCGGCGGCCTCAAGGGTTTTTACATTTTCATTGCCTGTATTGCGCTTGGTGTAGCAGCAATTGCCGGGGTGACCTCCGTGTCCCGTGCGCTCACCGAAGGTATATCCAAGGAAGGGCAGTCAATTCTTGGGGGTGACCTATCCTTTTCCCTGGTCCACAGGAAAGCCGACCCAGAGCAGGTCGCGTTCCTGAATGGATTGGGAGACACATCTCAGATAGCCACCTTGCGGGCGATGACACGGCGAACCGACACGGGTGACCAGGCTCTTGTTGAACTGAAAGCCGTGGACAATGCCTATCCGCTTTACGGTTCGCTTGATCTGGAATCTGGTCAACCGCTTGAAGAGGCTCTTGCTTCAGAAAATGGCATGTGGGGTGCTGTCGTGGATCTGGCTTTGCTGGCGCGGCTGGATGTATCCGTTGGTGACACACTCTCTCTCGGTCGCACCACAGTTCGCATTACCGATGTCATTGAGACCGAACCCGACAAGCTTGCCGGCGGTATGGAACTCGGCCCCAGGCTAATGATTTCCGACGCGGCGATTGCTGACACCGACCTTGTCCAGCCAGGAAGTTTGGTGCGTTGGCGCTACCGGATCCGCATGAACCCGGCACCGGGCATTGACGCTCTGACAGAGATTGTCGAGAAAGCCAAAACCGACCAACCGGATGCCGGATGGCGGATACGTTCACGCGCCAACGCCTCGCCCGGTCTACAGCGCAGTATTAACCGCTTCGCTCAATTCCTGACGCTTGTGGGCCTGACGGCGCTTGTTGTCGGTGGTGTTGGGGTCGCAAACGCCATTCGTGCCTATCTCGAAACCAAGCGCGACGTGATTGCCAGTTTCAAATGCCTTGGTTCAACAGGGGGGTTTGTTTTCCAGATCTACCTGGTTCAGATGTTGCTATTGGCGTTGATCGGCATCGGCATCGGTCTTGTGGTCGGCGCGCTGATCCCGTTTGCGGCCGGCGCTGCCCTTTCCGGTGTACTTCCAATTCAACTCGCAGCAAGCATCTATCCCACAGAACTCGCCCTGGGCCTTCTATACGGTCTGCTGACCGCGCTAGCATTTGCACTTTGGCCGCTTGGCCGCGCCCATGATGTCCCACCGACAGCGCTGTTTCGGGACATCGTCACAGGTGGGTCAAAATTGCCGCGCAAGCGCTATTTGTTTGCAACGGCTGTCACTGTATTGGCTCTAGCAGGAATTGCCATTCTTCTGTCCCACGAAAAGACAATTGCCGGCATCTATATCGCTGCCTCCGCGGGGGCTTTTGTTCTGCTTGTCGTGGTCGCCCGGGCGATCATGTTCATTGCCAAACGCCTGCCAAGTGTACGGTCAACGGAACTGCGGTTGGCAATTGCCAACATTCACCGCCCTGGGGCTTTGACACCTTCCGTAGTTCTCTCCCTTGGCCTTGGCCTTTCACTTCTTGTGGCCCTGGCACTCATTGATGGCAATTTGCGCCGCGAACTGACCGCAACAATTGCTGACAAGGCACCAAGCTTCTTTTTTGTCGATATCCAGAGCCATGAGCGAGATGCTTTCGAAGCTCTTTTGAAAGAGCAAGCGCCCAATTCCAATTTGCAGGGTGTCCCCATGCTGCGAGGGCGGATTGTCAGCTTGAACGGCATTCCGGCTGACCAATTCAAACCAGCGCAGGAAGGGTCTGACTGGGTATTGCGCGGCGACAGAGGCATTACTTACGAAAGCACGCTGCCACCAAACTCCAAACTTGCTGAAGGAACCTGGTGGCCAACTGACTACGCCGGCGTCCCCCTCGTTTCAATTGACGAAGAAGCAGCAACGGATCTTGGGTTGAATGTTGGCGACACGATCACGGTCAATGTGCTCGGGCGCGAGATTTCGGCTGAAATTGCCAACTTCAGAGACGTTGAATGGCAATCTTTTTCGATCAACTTTGTCATGGTGTTTTCGCCAAACACTTTTGCGGGCGCCCCGCATGCTCATTTGATGACGCTTGGCTGGGATGATGACGTACCAACTGAGCGGGAACTGGCATTGCTGAAAACGGTTTCCAATACGTTTCCGACGGTAACGGCTGTGCGGGTGAAAGATGCGATCACGCAAGTGAACGATCTTGTGGCGCAGCTTGCCTGGGCCATTCGCGGCGCGAGCTCCATTACACTGATCGCAAGTGTATTGGTGCTTGCCGGTGCTCTGGCCGCTGGACACAGAAGCCGAATTTACGATGCAGTCATTTTGAAAACGCTTGGCGCAACGCGGGCCCGGCTCATCGTCGCCTACGGTCTGGAATACGCTATTCTCGGATTGACCACGGCGGTGTTTGCGCTCGTCGCAGGGGGGATTGCTGCCTGGTATGTCATTACCCGCATTATGGGTGGTTCGTTTGAACTGATGCCGGTCACGGCCGCGAGCGCAGCGCTGGTCGCACTGGTCCTCACCGTCGGCTTCGGTCTGATTGGAACGTGGCGAGTGCTCGGTGAAAAACCGGCACCGGTTCTCAGAAACCTCTGACTGACCGCTCAAGTCTCAATAGCCGGTCAGGAAACTGTCATATAAAACAGGCACTTTCCTGACGGTCCCCAGCTCGTGTAACTTGCGTGCTGTTCTCCTCCTGGATATCCGGGTAAAGTCCGAGAAAATGATGAAAAATAGGGCTCACTACATGTTCGAAATCACCAAACGATCCGGTTTGAAAAACTTTGCAAAGGTAACGGCGATTGCTGCAACAGCCGCCTTGTCCTTTGTGACCCTGGCGCAGGCAGAAAGCCCTTTTCACACAGGTGTCTGGCAACTGAATGAAGAAGCTGGGCCGCGCGGACTTGTCGTCAGCGACTGGCTGGTGTTTGAAGACGGCCTTCCAAAGCGCTGGTTGTACCGCCGCGCGGGCACAAACGATCAGAATCAATTTGATTTCTTCTCCCGGACAATTGGCGACTCGGGCTACACGCCGGTCGGAATTCGCGTTTACCGTACTGGCGAAAATTCGATGAAATACACCCTTGCGCCGAAGGGTGAGGCACCAATTGAGGTTTCGGCAGTTCGGTTGTCTATTCCCAACTTCGAAAATTCCTGCCTCTCGGTCGAGAAAAAGGGCAAGCGGTTCTTTGGCAATTGGGTTGGCACTTCTGGATCGACACTGAAGAAACTCAATGTCGGCAAAAACAAGATTACCGTTGATGGTAAAGCCCGGGCTATTTCGATTGAAGAAGTCCGCGTTGGTCGTATGGGCATCACAGAAGATGGCAAACCAATTGCGTTCTTAACGGATGCCGGCGGTGACTACGCCGTTCTGCAATGGTTCAAGCCGGGTGTATCCATGGAGCAAATGAGAGACAAGGAAACAGAAATTCTAGATTTCACGGCGGAGGAAATCGTTCGCAATCCTGGCGGCACGTGTGATCGGCAGATCGCATCGCGGCTGAAAGCGATGAAATAATCGCTGAAATTTAAGCATATTTGCTGTTTATGGGGGTGAAGGCTGAAAGATTACGGTTTTTTCAGAAATCGCGTCTTGTGCTTGCCTCCACATTTTCCCATATTTTGAGGGAGTTGTGTTGCGTGCGATGATGCATGCAGCTGTTATTTCTAAAGAGGGATGAAAACGACCATGTCGACCTTTGACCGTCAACCTCAAGGCACCTATTCGGTCGCCGGCACGCGCGCTGAGGCCGGCATCGATCAGGGCCTGCGTACGTATATGCTTGGCGTATACAATTACATGACCTTTGGCCTGGCGCTGACCGGTTTCTTTGCATTGGCCACGTCAATGCTGGCCACAACAACTGACCCGAGCGCCGCAGTCGCGAGCATGGGAAATGGCCAGATGCTAACCCAGCTCGGCGTAACGCTTTATGGCAGCCCGCTTAAATGGGTTGTTATGCTGGCTCCGCTTGGCATGGTTTTCTGGTTGTCTGCTCGCGTTCAGTCCATGAGCGCATCGACAGCACGCACCATGTTCATGGCGTTCGCGGCTGTTATGGGAATTTCGCTGTCTTCGATCTTCCTTGTTTACACTGGTGGATCAATCGCGCGGGTGTTCTTTATCACCGCGGCAGCCTTCGGCTCCTTGAGCATTTTTGGTTACACCACCAAAAAGGACCTGTCCGGTTGGGGCTCGTTCCTCTTTATGGGCCTGATCGGCATCATCATTGCGTCGATCGTGAATATCTTCATGGCATCTTCCGCCCTGCAGTTCGCGATTTCCGTAATTGGTGTTCTGGTGTTTGCAGGCCTGACTGCATATGACACGCAGCAGATCAAGGAAATGTACTACGAAGGCGACAGCTCCGATGTCAGCACCAAGAAGTCCGTAATGGGCGCACTGCGTCTCTACCTCGACTTCCTGAACATGTTCCTGATGTTGCTGTCGCTGTTCGGTAACCGCGAATAAGCACTTCATCAGGTCAGATGCGAGAAAGCCCGGCATTTTGCCGGGCTTTTTTCATTGTTGAAGTCTCGCTATAAAAGCTTCACGCATCGACAAGACGCAGATGCTTTTTCTTTTCCAGGACCCGCAGAACCTGCGTCAGGTCATGGCCTCGCTTCAAAATCACACCGCCAGTCGCCACCACTGAGTAGGCGCCCTGGCGCCGGGTCAGCTTCGGATCTTTTTCAATCCGGTAGAGCGGCATTTCCGAAGATCTGCGAAATACTGAAAAGACCGCCCGGTCTTTCAGAAGGTCAATGGCGTAGTCACGCCACTCGCCGTCTGCAACCATGCGGCCATAGAGCCGTAAAATGGTGTCAAGTTCACGCCGGTTGAATGAAACAACAGGTCTGGGCGGGGGAGCCGGGTGGCTGTGCGGCAAAGGCTTCAAGCCCGTGCCGCGCTGAGACGCGATGTCATCGGCTTCGCTCATTCCGCCTCCGTTCCGTTTGCGGTTGCGCTTATAACAAGAGCCTGAGAACAGGGGAACCCCTTGTCACATGAACGTTATGATGCGTCGTCTTGGGGGCAGATGGCAAGCCCGCAAAGATAGAAAGGGCATTCTGAAGCAGGTTTCTTGATAATTTTGACAGGTAACCCAGTGGGGAAAACCAAAAAATCGGACGCAAGGGCAATTTGCCCAGAAAGAATGCGTAAAATTCCATGATTTTGCCGCATTCCAGCCCTTGGCCAGCCATTTTAGCTTCCCATATTACTATCATACCCTGATGGGTAAGACCGATAAGAAGCACGGAATGCATTAGCCCCCCAGCCCCCCGGGTTTTTTATTGGTCGCCAGATTTTAATGAGTCAAACATCAGGGCAACTGAAGGGCCGGCTACACGCCGGCCCTTTTCATTTGAATACCCGGCGTTTGATTTCAGATATCGTCAGTTCTTGCAGGTACAGAAATACATTTCGTCATTTTTCACCTGCGTCCTTGCAATTGCCTCTTTTCCAACCCGATCCATGTTGTATCCTTTTTGAAGGATGACCACGGACCTGATCGATCTCCGCGCGGCACGGACCGCGGACTGTGAGGCGCTTGCCGGTATTCACAACGAAGCCTGGCTCGGAGCCTACCGTGGCGTATTGCATGGTGTCGATCTGCAAAAAATGGTTTCGCGCCGTGGAACCGGCTGGTGGCGCGGTGCACTTGCAAGAGGCGTGAACATCAAAATCCTCAGCATCGCGGAGATTCCAGCTGGCTACGCAACCTATGGCCCGTGCCGCTTGCGCAACACCGGCATGTCGGGCGAAATTTATGAGCTCTATCTGAAGCCTGAATATCAGGGCCTGGGGTTTGGCCGCACGCTGTTCGACAGCGTCAGGGAAACTCTTGCAGCGAAAAGTATGCCAAGTGTGGCCGTGCAGGTTCTTTCCGACAACCTGCCTGCCAGGGCCTTTTACAAGGCCCTAGGCGGCAGACTGACAGCCAGATCCTGGTACCGCATTGGCGGCGAGAGACTGGAACTGTCCGTCTACGCATGGCCACAGGTTAGCAGCTAGATTTCAGCATCACCCCCGATGAAAGATACCGGGATTTCCCAGGATGATCGCGCCTTGCGAACAATCGGTGGTACCGGCCATTGTATCGGCCGCCTGACGCGCCAGAACATTGGCATCTTTATTCGCTTGCGCGTCAATCTTGGCAATCCAGCACGTGCCACCCCCTGGCAACAATTGAGTGACGATCAGGATGCTGCCGGTTTTCCCGCTCTCATCGACACTTGGAAACCATCTGAGGATTGTTGCGAAGGGCACACCATTGCGCAACCGCCATTCCAACGTTTCGTTTACGGTATTGAAATTGGGAAGGGTCTGTTCCGCCGCCGGTTCCTGTTTGGCATTAAGGCCAAAAGAGACGAACATGCGCAGGTCACCTTCAGCGACCCGAACCTGCATGCCCTGGTAACCGACGCATTCAAAGGCACCACCATATGTACCCTCTTCTGCGGCCGGCTCGATCAGGACACAGTCCTGAAGCTTTATCTTGGTGTAGGCGCTATCGATGTTGCCGGCTGAGGCTGGAGGTACAATGCAAAGCACAAAAACGAACTGAATTAGCGTCCAAATTGTTTTGTTACGGCAAAAAACAAACTCAAACATTACCTTAGCTCCAATATACGCCCACACCAGAATAGATGCACGATCATCAATTAGGTGCAATGCAAAAAATAAGGGCTTGCACTTACGTTGCTGGATTGCGATAGACGCTCCAAAGATCAACAGGAGTTTGCAATGCGTATCGACGCTGTGCCGATCGGCAAGAACCCGCCGGAAGACATAAATGTCATCATCGAGGTTTCGGTGGGCGGTGAACCGATCAAATACGAAATGGATAAAGATGCTGGCGCGATGTATGTCGACCGCTTCCTTTATACGCCCATGCGTTATCCGGGAAACTACGGTTTCGTCCCGCACACACTATGCGGTGATGGCGATCCCATCGACGTTGTTGTGGTCAACCAGCGTCCGGTCGTACCTGGCGCCATCATGAGCTGCCGCCCGATCGGCGTTCTACTGATGGAAGATGAATCCGGTCAGGATGAGAAGATCATTGCGGTGCCAAGCCACAATGTCACCAAGCGTTATGACAACGTTGCCGACATTGCGGATCTGCCAGAGATCACAGTTGCTCAGGTGAAACACTTCTTTGAGCACTACAAGGATCTCGAACCTGGCAAATGGGTAAAGATCACCGGGATCGAAGGCGTTGAAACTGCCAGGCGGTTGATCGTCGAATCCATTGACCGCGCGCAGCAATTGGCAGCTGAATAGGCGACAAACGGAATTACCATTTTTTGAGGCCGTTGCTGTTTTTACCTGTCAGCTGCGGCCTCAATTCGTTCCATATCCTGATCGGACAAGCCGAAATGATGTCCGATCTCATGGATCAGAACATGTGCAACGACATCGCCAAGCGTTTCGTCCATCGCGGCCCAGTAATCCAGGATTGGTCTTCGAAACAGCCAGATACGGTTCGGCATCTGACCTGATCTGTCAGTCTCGCGCCCTTCTGTCAGGCCGAGGCCTTCGAAAAGCCCCAGAAGATCATGGGGGTCTTCAATGGAAAGTGCATCAAGCAACTCATCCGGCGCGTAGTCGGCAAGACTGATCTGCAAGTGTCCACACCGCAGCAGAAGGTCATCAGGCAAAGTGGCCAGCGTTTCGCTGGCCATCGCTTCAAACTCCGCCAGATCGGGCGCTTTCAGTTCTGTCCAGTTACTCCGGCTGACCGGATGGATCGACGCCATTCCCGTTCCTCTGATCCCTCGCGTTGGGTATTATTTATCCAAAACGTAGGTAACGAACAGGTAAATCACCAGCCCCACGAAGAAGATTGCCCCGGCAGCGCGGCCAATTCGCGTGCCCCAGACTTCAATCTGATCGTTTTCATCCTTGTCTGCAGCACTCATGTGATCCTTGGCACGGTCGGCCATGCGCACAAAGGTCGACCCAACCAAGGTCTCGCTTTCTGCCTCAACCCGCTTGATTGCCTTCAGCGCTTCATCACGCCTTTGATCGTTCGGATCAGTCTTTTTTGTCATGCACTTGCGCCCGCTGGAGATGGCTGTCGCTTCAACAGGAAGGCTGACAGAAGCGCAAGAACCGCAAGACCTGCTGACGCGACCGCGTTCCAGCCAGCAAATGACAGGCCCAGCATGCGCCAACTGGCTTCTGTACAGCTGACAACTCTGGTTGTTTGTAATGCTTGCAACATATTCGCGGCTGACGCGGGCGCCGCACTGCCACCGCCGCAGTCGTTGGGCCCATCCCAAAACTGCCATTCAGCCCCCGCCTGGTAGATACCAAGGCCGGCACCGTAAGCAAAAACGGCAGTCACGCCCAAAAGCGCAAGAAGGCCTAGTCCATTTCGTTTCTGGCTGAGCAGGATCAACGCCAGTGCTGTCAGCGGCAAGCCAACATAATAGGGCACGCGCTGTTCAAGACAGAGTTTGCAGGGCACATAGCCGCCGATCAGCTGAAACCCCCAGGCTGTCGCGATAACCGCTAATCCACTCACCAGTAACAGCGCAGCCAGTTTTATTGCCATCCGACCCTCAGACATCACACTCCCAATCAACTTAAATATACCGCAAAACAACAAACCCGCCGACCAGCAGCACCACAAATATGGTGAACATGAGGCCCAGCCGTTTCTCGATAAATTCCTTGATCGGAGGACCGAAAAAATAGAGAAGACCGGCAACGACGAAGAAACGCAGACCTCTGGACACCACGCTTGCAAGAATAAATACCGGCAAACTTAAACCCGCGACACCGGAGGCAATTGTGATCACCTTATAAGGAAAGGGTGTCAAACCGGCGATGAACACAAACCACCAGCCATACTGTGTGAAGTAAGCGCTGAATTCGTCCATCCACCCCATCTTGCCGTAGAAGGTGAGGATCGGAATTGCCACCTGTTCAAACAAGAACAGACCGATAAAATAGCCCAGAATACCGCCCGCGACCGACGTCAGGGTACACAGAAGCGCGTACCACCACGCCTTCTCCTTGCGGGCTATCACCATCGGAATCAGTAGAATGTCCGGCGGGATTGGAAACACGGAACTTTCAACAAAGGAAACCGACCCCAACGCAACGGGGGCGCGTGGTCCGGCGGCAAGGGACAGGGTCCAGTCATAAAGGCGTCTGATCATGACGCATCCCATAACGGTCCCGACGTTAAAAGTCACTTAGCGATTTCTTGAAAACTGCGCTCAAATAGCCCAAAAGGCCATAACGCAATGCCCGCGCTCATGTAACCCAAGGGGCGATAGCGCAAGGAAAGTGGTGCCCCCCGCCGGAATCGAACCGGCACTCCCGAAGGAACGGGATTTTGAATCCCGCGCGTCTACCAGTTCCGCCAGAGGGGCAACTGACACCGGATTGGGTGCCTATCATGGGCATTTGAAGGATGCAAGCGGATAAGATTGACTAGCATGCACTCCTCCACGAATTCGCAAACCAGCGTATCGGGAACAATAGCCCTAGCTTGTTTCGAAATTGAACTCGCCGTTAACGAACCCTTTGCCTTCAGAACAGAATTCGTGGCGAAAACTGCATAGATTTCTGGTTTTCCATCGCGATTAACGTCACTTCAATTGTAGCTCGTCAATTTGCACCCTGTGAATTCTCAAGGGGTAGTCGATGAGCTTGAATGAAAATGCCGGAACAACAAACCCGGTTCGCTCGAAGCAAGGAAACCACGAAGACCTGGCTGAGAAGCTGAGGTTTCAGGCACCTGCCTCTGCTCAACCGGAAACGGTCACGGGGGTTTTTACCCTTGCTCTTCTGGACAAGAACGCACTCGAGGCCGCACCGATCAATCCAGACTGGGTTTTGGAAGGCGCACCGGAGGCAAATTGTCAAAAGATTTCCGAAATCGGGGACTATTGGACTGCGGTCGATCACTGGTCCTGCACAGCAGGTAAGTTTCAGTGGCACTATGGGCTCGACGAAACGATCCTCATCCTGGAAGGGGAAGCCTTCATCACAGATGACAATGGTATCGAATACCACGCCCTTCCTGGCAGGACACTGTCCTTCCCGGACGGTTCGAAGGCCACCTGGACGGTACCAAACTATGTCCGGAAAATCGCTTTTAACCAGAGATCAGTACCAACCTACCTTCACAAATTCTGCAGGGCCGTCAACAAGGTGCACAGAAAACTGTTCAGGTAACTTATGTTCGCCTATTCAAACATAACGAGTGCCCGCTCAGATCAACATAGCTTCAGAACAAAAAGCGCAAATTGTGCACCTTCGATAGACAAGTGTCCTGTGCTTGGCTAGAAATTTTAGATGAGCAAATCGGCAAGAGAAATCGAGCTCAAGCTCGAGCTGGACCCAAAGGCCCAAGACGCCATAAAACGCGCCAGAACTGCAAATGGGTTTACCGCCAGCAAGGCAGTTACAAAAACACTCCGGTCGATCTATTTCGATACGCCTGACCAAACGCTGCGCAAGTCGAAAATCTCTCTCAGGGTTCGAAAATCGGGCAGAAACTGGATCCAGACCGCAAAACTCGGCACGGGCGTCATGGGCGGCCTGTCATCCCCGATCGAGGCCGAACATCCGGTAAAAGGCCGCGCACTCGATTTTTCTGTAATCGAGGACCCCAACGTTCGCGACCGACTGCTGGCGCTGATTGGCGATGCCAAGCTCAGCGAATGTTTCGAGACCGTGATGAAACGGACAACAAGAGAGCTCATCCGTAAGACCGACGGTGCTCGCATTGAACTGGCGTTCGATACCGGAAAAATCCTTGCCGGTGGTGGTTCTCAGCCGTTGGTCGAATTGGAGATGGAGCTCAAGGCTGGTCCGAGCCTCGCTGTATTCGAGGCTGCCAAGGCACTTTTGAAGGATGTGCCTTTCCGATTTTCTCCCTATAGCAAGGCTGAACGGGGTTATCGTTTCTCGGAGGGTCAGACCCCGGAAGAACTGACGCCATTTTTTGCCAGCAAAATTTCGCTCGCTGCCGGCGGCAGTGTTGAGCATGCGTTCCGCGACATTTTACGTTCCTGCCTCACCCAAATTTCTGAAAACCGTCTCGCAGTCCAGTCTTCAAATGATCCGGAAGGCCCGCACCAATTACGGATCGGTTTACGCCGTCTGCGCAGTGCTTTCAGACTGTTCAGGCCGGTGCTCAACCCTGTCTCCACGCGCCCCCTGGATACCATGGCGCAAATAATAGCTGCAAAAGCTGGAGCCCTACGGGATCTGGACGTTTTGATTGACGAAATCGTGTCTCCGCTGATCAAAAAAGCGCCAACAAGCGTTTCATTCAATAACTTGCTGCACGACCTGAAATCTGTCAGGGCAAAGAGCGCGCGCGCCAATTTGGGCGACTACTTGAAATCGGCGGACGTCAACGCATTTCTCCTTGACCTTGCGGCTTACACGGAATGCCGAGGCTGGCTTGATCCCGAGAATTTTGACCAAACTACTCTTTTGGCGCAACCAGTCGAAGTCCATGCAAATAAGGCGCTGGAAAAGCAGTGGGGAAAAATACTCGGTTACGGCAAGCGTATTGAGCATCTTTCCATCCCGGAACGTCACGAAATGCGCAAGGCAATGAAAAAGATGCGCTACGGCATCGAATTCTTCGGCTGTCTATATCCCAAGAACACGGTCAAGCCCTTCCTCAAACGGATGAAGAAACTGCAGAATATCTTCGGATATCTGAATGATGTCGCCATGGCTGAACAGCTTCCAGTTACATGCAGCCCATCGGGCAGGAATGATCCGGAAACGGCTCAGGCTATCGGATTTGTGATCGGCTGGCATGAAGCGCAGTGCAAATCCAGCTGGCAACACGCCAAAGGCTACTGGGAAGCCACCAGAGCCACGCCAAAATGCTGGACCTGAAAGTACGCATCCCTTCCGCTGACCAGAACATACCTGAAAACTAATCTTCCGCAGGTTCAATCCGCAAAATGTCGGGGAACGAAACCGGCGCCCATGCCCCGGTTAGCTTGAAGGTCACAAGGTTCTCATCCCGCAACACCATCTGGCGCTACCGTGATGGAGAATTAGCTCGTCTGAAAAAGTCCATCGCTCACAAAGAGCGGTGGATCGATCTCGTCAGTCTGGAAAGACTGAAAAGCACAGCTTGCGGGTCTCTTAGGGATAAACGAACTTCGCGATTGGAATTCTGTCCATGGAACTTGCCGACTGCAGATACCTGCGGCAATTCGCTTCCCATTGGGAGACGTTTGATACAGGTTCAGCGTTCCAGCCTGGCGATATCCAGCCGCAACCAGACATTTTCGCTCTTCTTCGGATTAACCCAAAGTCTGGATCCTCTGACGGAGAAGACCCGGCCAAATGGAAACAGTTTCGGCAGCTTTGCAGACGCCCGAACATCGCGAACCTGTGCTTTGCCGAACAAAGTATCGAGACTCATGCTTACAGTCAGCTTGCCGTCGGGCGACAGGCGCCCCCGAAAAGTATCGAAAAAGGACTTGGTGGACGAAAAGATTTCATCTGAAACAACAAACAATTCGCCATTGCGAAGCCGAACCTTGGCTTTAGCCAAGAGAGTACGCAGGTTGGTGCCGCTCGGATCGCTGGCGCTATAGTTGTATCGATGGAACTCCAGCTGCCATACACCATCATAATTGGACGGCGTCTTTTCGATCTTGTCGACCAATGCGGCCAGTGTCTTATCCGATAGATAACCGTTTTCTTCAATGCGATTTCGAATCTGAAATTTTCGAAGTCCTGCTCGTGATTTCGGACCAAATGCGCCGTCCGCCTTGCCAACGTCATAGCCGAGCGCACTGAGTGTCTCCTGAACCTGCTGAAAGTCTTCAGGTTCCAGCCGCAATAACCCCTCTTCGTCTTGGGGTGACAGGGGCGCAGCTTTTTTGTCTAGCGCTGTACCAGCCGACAACAGATTGAGCTTTGCAAGTTTTGTCCGATCGAACGCTGCCTGGCCTTCCGACTCACCACCATTTCTCTGAGCCATTTCTGTACCAGCCGCACTCGCCTGCCGTTCATTTTCAATGCTTTTTATCTTGATCTCGGCAAGATCCAAAAACTGCCCGTTCGGGTACTTCTTCATATAGGCTTTGAAATAAGCAACTTCGCTCGAGTTTTTGATCGATTCCCAATACGCAAGTTCAATCAGGGCGTTCTGTTTCTGCTTCTCGGCCAGCTTTCTGGCCTCACTGTCATCGACTTCAATTTTAAGCTTCAGAACAACTTCACCAGTAAGAGAGGAGTTGTCCCAGGGAACCTGCTGACCATTCGTAGACTGCAAGACCTCGTTGCGCACGCGTACCATACTGCGTGTAATTCCCTCGCCAGGATTGCCCAGGTGTTTGACGAGCGCTTTTGTAAACGGGCTGTTGCGCCCTTCTCCGTCATACGCAACATTCCCGGGCTGTGTTGCAAAGGAAATGAAGGAACCGACACCAACGCCAATTCTAGCGAGACCGCGTCCAACAGCAGCTGAACGCGTTCCCATGGACCTGGCCAAGTTGCGAGCTAGCGGATTGTTTCGACATGCGTCGAGGAAGACGAGGTTGGTCTTCGCATTCCTCTCCATCGAGGTAAGCACCAAGGACATTGGCACGGCCTCGAATTCAAGGTCATTTTCGTTTTCCAGACGGGCGTCAATCGGCGCCATATAGTTTTCACCGTTTACCTGGAATCCATGCCCGGCATAATAAAAAAGTGCGATCTCGGCTCCATCAAGCTTGTTGATGTATTGCCGGATAGTTCTGCGCATCTGGGAAAAATCCAGATCAATACCCTTGGTGACCTCAAAACCGAGTGACTCCAGTTTGTCGGCAACGTCAGTGGCATCGTTTTGCGGATTGATCAAAGCTGCCGCATGTACATAGGAAGAGTTGCCGATCACAAGCGCAACCCGATTGTTCGCGCTATTGGCAAACGGAGGTATGGTTACCATCGACAACAAAAGAACGACAAACTGAAAAAAACGCACAGGTCACCTCTCAATTTGCCAGGTTAGTCCTCAGTTCGTTTTCCTTTTCACTGCCTTTATTCTCAACCCGGCGGCGAATATCATAACACCATACTACAGCACTCGAACTTCAAAATGTGTCCCCAAATCCGCCGATTTTTTGAAGCCAAAAAACAGTCGCCACTCGATCTGGATCATGACAGCGTGGACAGTGGTCAAATTTCCAGTCACTTATCCCCATTGACCACAAGCTGCATACGATCAGCTGCAAGCCGCGCACGGGTGTACTGAATAGGCCTGCCTTCCATATCCAGATTGAGACTTTCCACCACGAGGACCGGTTGCCCAAGTGCCAGTCCAAGCTGTTGGGCATCCCTGGCTTCCGCAATTTCAGCCGTTATCCGGCTCTCCTTACGTCGATAATCTTCAATACCAGCAAGGCGCAGTGCTTCGGTGATTGATCCGCTTTCCGCGTAGTCTGCCACAAAATTTGGAACACGCGCATGTTCAAACCTGCTGGTGGCGACAATCATCGGCACACTATCGGCCACTCGCAGGGTTTCTACCCGGATCAACATTGTGCCAAGAGCCACATCCAGTTGATTGGCAAGCAGCGCGTCCGCCTCTTCCAGAGCAGACCCGATCAAACGCCCGCTGGGTGCCCGATCCTGCCCCGACATGATTTCGGAAAATCGGGTTCTCGGACCAATCGGGTAGCTGAGAGGTGCTGACGCAACAAATGTCCCCCGGCCCTGGTCTGCCCTCAAGATACCTTCAGACGTCAGCGCCGCGATCGCGCGGCGTACTGTGTGCCTGTTCACGCCGAAACGGGCTGCAAGCTCGGCCTCCGGTGGCAACCTTCTACCTTCAGCAAAGGCCCCACTGACAATTTCAGCTTTCAGCGTTTCCATGATCTGGCGCCAGATGGCTATGCCTGCGCTGCGATCGAGAACTGGGTTTTTTGTCATGCGACCGTCATCAAATTTCGCTACCAAAGAGTCAATTAGATTATTTGTCTAGACAAATAGACAAATCAACCGTAATTCTACTTTGGACTTCGAATTTCCTTCCCAGTGACCGCCCAAACCTGAAGGCGCGCTTCATGACTGAAACCTCAACTGATCCTGCCAGCAGCGACACAACCAGTGCCCGGCAAAAAACCCTGGCGATATTGGCCGCGGCCTCATCCGAAGCGGTTGCTGAAAAATTCAACCAGCTGACGACGCCTTCATATGACCTGGTTCGCAAGCCTGAAACGGGACTTGTGATGGTACGCGGTCGCATGGGTGGAACCGGCAGCCCCTTCAACCTTGGTGAAGTCACGGTAACCCGCTGCGTCGTGCGCTTGGAAACCGGCGAAACCGGAAACGCTTATAGCTTGGGGCGGAACAAGCAAAAGGCACTGCAGTCAGCCGTGATTGATGCGCTTTGGCAAAGAAGCGAAATACGTGGGCAGATCGAGGCAGACATCATCACTCCTCTCGCAGCTGCGCAGGAAGCGGACAAAACCGCAGTCAAACACGAGACCGAAGCAACCAAGGTCAACTTCTTCACCATGGTAAGGGGGGACAATTGATGGGCACGCCTCTTGATGTAATCCCGAAAAATGCTCCTCTCACAGCCGGTTTCCCCGATCCGATACACGACGCTCAGGCCTGTTTCCGCGCTGTGATGAATGCTCTGGCGCGGCCGGGAAGCCACCAAAATGTTACGTCAGTCGGCCTTGAACCCCCAAAGCCGCTCACACCAGCTGCCGCAGCAATTGCACTGACCCTGCTGGACTATGACACCCCCGTCTGGCTCGACCGTCCCTTGATGGCATCCGAAGCTGTGAAGGCATTCCTGCGCTTTCACACCGGTGCTCCCATCGTTACAGAGCCGATTGAGGCAGCGTTTGCCCTTGTTTCTGACCCTGCACACCTGATCCCGCTTGCGAGTTTCAATCAAGGCTCGGCCGAATACCCGGATCTCTCGACGACGGTCGTCCTGACCGGACAAAATTTCAACAACGCTCTATCCGTGAAGCTAACAGGGCCGGGTATAAAAGACACCGCGCGATTGGCTGCCGGTCCGATCCCGCCAATTTTCTGGGAACAGGTGATCAGCAACAACAAGCAGTTTCCACGCGGCATAGATCTGATCTTCGCCGGAGAGACCGAGATCGTCGCTCTCCCCCGCTCAACCCGCATCACCATCTCGGAGGCTTAGGCTATGTATGTTGCCGTCAAGGGTGGCGAGAAAGCCATCAGCAACGCTCACAAGCTCCTTGCCAAACGCCGCCGGGGAGATACATCCGTTCCGTCTTTGACGCTGGACCAGATTGCGCAGCAGCTCGCGCATTCCGTCGCTCGGGTCATGGGAGAAGGATCGCTCTATGACGAGACACTTACAGCGCTTGCGATCAAACAATCACGCGGAGATCTGATTGAAGCAGCATTCCTTATCCGGGCGTATCGCACAACGCTACCGCGGTTTGGTTATAGCCAGCCGATAGATACAGCCCAGATGCTGGTCGAACGCCGCATATCGGCAACTTACAAGGACTTGCCAGGCGGCCAGGTTTTGGGACCGACCTTCGATTACAGCCACCGACTACTGGATTTTGCTCTGGCAGCAGAAGATGACGGTGTTGAATTGCCCGTGGAAACCGCTCCGACTTTGAACGATGCGATGCCGCGCGTCACCGATCTGTTGGGTGACGAAGGACTAATGGAGCCAGACCCGGATACCGTGGAAGACGCCCCGGTCGGCGACTTGACCCGCGAACCGCTTTCTTTCCCGGCAGATCGGGATCTGCGGCTTCAGAATCTTGCGCGCGGGGATGAAGGATTCTTGCTGGCGCTGGCTTATTCAACACAGCGCGGCTATGGACGCACACACCCGTTTGCCGGTGAAATCCGCTACGGTGAAGTCGAGGTGGAGTTCTTTGCCGAAGAACTTGGATTTGCCGTGACACTTGGCACCATCAAGGTAACCGAGTGCCAGATGATCAACCAGTTCAAGGGATCGGCAAAAGCCGCTCCGACCTTTACCCGCGGCTATGGCCTCGTCTTCGGACAGGTTGAACGCAAGGCCATGTCCATGGCCATGGTCGACCGTTCCATGCGGGTTCATGAACTCGGAGAAGAACAAACCGCACCCGCCCAGGACATCGAATTTGTCCTTTCCCATTCAGACAACATCCAGGCAACCGGTTTTGTCGAGCACCTGAAACTTCCGCATTACGTCGATTTCCAGGCTGAACTTGATCTGGTTCGCCGCATGCGCGCCGAATGGTTTGAAAAACGGGACCAGGAAAACAACGGCGAAGCCGCCCAGGAGGCCGCAGAATGAATGACACGGCTGCAATCTTTGACCAGGGTGAATACAATTTCGCCTATCTGGACGAGCAGACCAAACGCATGATCCGCCGCGCAATCCTGAAAGGGATCGCAATTCCCGGCTATCAGGTGCCATTTGCCTCCCGCGAAATGCCGATGCCATATGGCTGGGGTACAGGCGGCGTTCAGGTCACGGCCTCAATCCTCGGCAAGGACGATTGCCTGAAGATGATTGACCAGGGATCCGACGACACGACAAACGCCGTCTCCTTACGCGGTTTTTTTGAAAAGACGGCCGGTGTTCGGACGACCTACGAAACAGCTGAAGCATCTGTCATACAGACCCGTCACCGCATTCCAGAGAAGAACCTTCGGGAAGATCAGATCCTGGTTTTTCAGGTTCCGATCCCCGAGCCGCTCCGGTTTCTGGAACCCCGCGAAACAGAGACACGCAAGATGCATGCTCTGGAAGACTACGGCCTCATGCATGTGAAGCTCTACGAGGACATTGCCAAGAACGGCCATATCGCAACAACTTACGCCTACCCGGTGAAGGTCAACGACCGCTATGTCATGGACCCATCTCCGACACCAAAATTCGACAACCCGAAAATCGACCAGATGGCCGCTTTGCAGCTCTACGGCGCAGGCCGTGAAAAGCGCATCTATGCGATTCCCCCTTACACCAAGGTGAAGAGCCTGGACTTCGAGGATTATCCATTCGAGATCCAGAAATTCGATAAGCCGTGCGGTCTTTGCGGCGCGGAAGATGTCTATCTCGATGAGGTAATCCTTGATGACAAGGGAGGGCGCATGTTCGTCTGTTCTGACAGCGACTTTTGCGAGGAGCGCCGTGCCGAGGGACACCTTGGCCCGATGGCGGCGGACCCTGCCGCAGCCCACATCGGTGGTATTCAACCAGAGGAGACGGCCAGATGAGCGTGTTTCAGTCCGACGATCCTCTCTTGCAGGTTCGCAATGTCACGAGATACTACGGCGACCGTGTTGGTTGCGCGGAAGTTTCCTTCGATCTGTGGCCCGGCGAAGTGCTGGCAATTGTTGGTGAGAGTGGGTCTGGCAAGACAACCCTGCTCAACTGCCTCTCTACCCGGCTGGCTCCAACGACAGGTGCCATTGAGTACCGCATGCGCGATGGATCCATGCGCAACCTCTATCAGCTGAGCGAGGCCGAACGGCGCCTTTTGATGCGGACTGACTGGGGCTTCGTGCATCAAAACGCGGCAGACGGTTTGCGTATGAATGTCTCGGCAGGCGCGAACGTCGGCGAACGGTTGATGGCTGTCGGTGACCGTCATTACGGCAACATCCGGTCCACTGCAGATGACTGGCTGGGCCGGGTTGAAATTGAAAGCGACCGGATTGATGACGATCCCCGCTCGTTTTCCGGTGGAATGCGCCAGAGGTTGCAGATTGCCCGTAACCTGGTGACTAACCCGCGGCTGGTGTTCATGGACGAACCGACAGGTGGTCTTGATGTATCGGTGCAGGCACGCTTGCTGGATCTACTCCGCCGTCTTGTAGCTGATCTTGGTCTCTCGGTGGTTATCGTCACCCATGATCTGGCCGTTGCGCGCTTGCTGTCGCACAGGATCATGGTGATGCGTCAGGGCAATGTCATCGAGAGTGGACTGACAGACCAGGTTCTGGACGACCCGCGCGAGCCGTATACCCAGCTGCTCGTTTCTTCCATCCTTCAAGTGTGAGGTTTGATATGCCCGTACGCTTATATCTCAACAACGTCGGCAAATCCTTCACGATGCATTTGCAGGGCGGGTCTGTCATTCCGGTCGTTGAAAACGTCGATTTTTCGGTTGAAGCCGGTGAATGTGTCGTGCTTGGAGGGCCTTCCGGAGCCGGTAAAAGTTCGATCCTGAAGATGATCTATGGCAACTATCGCTGTGATGAAGGTCAGATTCTGGTGACCGTCGACGACAACATCGTCAATGTAGCTGGAGCCGAGCCAAGGGACATCCTCAAGCTCCGCGACGATACAATTGGCTACGTCAGTCAGTTCCTACGCACGATCCCCCGCGTTTCGGCAGAAGAAGTTGTCGCTGAACCATTGATCGCACAGGGCACAAGTGAGACTGAAGGTCTGGAAACTGCTCGCGCGTTGCTGTCGCGACTCAATGTTCCAGAAAGACTCTGGACCCTGCCGCCCGCCACCTTCTCCGGCGGTGAACAGCAGCGGGTCAATATTGCCCGCGGCTTCATTGCACACTACCCGATCCTGCTTCTGGATGAACCGACCGCCTCGCTCGATGCTGCGAACCGGGCAGTCGTTGTTCGGCTCGTTGAAGAAAAGAAGAAGCAGGGTGTCGCCATGGTGGGCATTTTGCATGATCAGGACGTGCGCGAAGAAATAGCCGACCGTATCATCGACGTCACAGCCTTCCGCTCAGAGGCGGCCGCTTGAAATCTGAATGACGGAAATACTTGCAGGCGGGCGAAATCTGTCACAGAACAGTCACCGCCCTCCTTTACGCCGTCCCTCGGCCCCCAGTTCTAAAAATTGCGATCTCTAAAATGCGCTACGCTATTTATTATGCCGCTGATGCTGATGACCAACTGAGCCAGTTGGGCAATTCCTGGCTTGGGCGTGATCCGTTCACTGGTCGGGAACTGGAGATGCCAACCATCGCCGGATTGTCACGACAGCGATTTTCAGAATTGACCTCCAGCCCGCGCCGCTATGGATTTCACGGAACGCTCAAGGCGCCATTTTCACTTGGGCAAGAAGAGAGCGAAGCAGCGTTGCTGGCGGCGTGCAATGAATTTGCAAAGACTCTGAAACCATTTGAGCTTCAGAGTTTGGATGTGAACCGCCTGGACAAGTTTCTAGCGCTGACGCCGACGCAGGAAGAGCCCGAGCTTCGGGCTTTTGCGGGTATGTGCGTTCGTTACTTCGATGGCTTTCGTGCTCCTCTCGTAGACGCCGACCTGCAACGACGCAGGAAAAGTGGATTGACGCCTGTTCAGGACGCCCATCTGGTCGACTGGGGCTATCCTTATGTGTTCGACGAATTCCGTTTTCACATGACACTTTCAATTCGGCTGGAAAACGAAGCAGAAGCCGATTTGATGGCAAGCGCCGCCAAGGCCCATTTTTCAAATGTGACGGGCCGTCCTCGGCAGTGCCGTCACTTCGCACTCTATGAAGAGCCTGAACAAGGCGCACCGTTTCAAATCAAGAAACTTTTCGAGCTCACAGGTGATCTCACACCTACGCAAGCTCAGAACCATGCCGACCGGCCGACCCGCAAGGAAAAAGCATGAGCACACATCCGAAAACCTTCAAAAACGCCACGCTCATTCTGCCAGACGAGGTTAAGGACGGTTCTTTGACGGTCGGTGAAAACGGATTGATTGGTGACATCGGATCTCCGACTGACGTCAATGGACATGACTGCGATGGCGACTATCTTCTCCCCGGTCTGATTGAGCTACACACCGACCATTTGGAAACCCACTACGCACCTCGGCCCAAGGTCCGCTGGAACCCCATTGCAGCCGTCCAGGCCCATGATGCGCAGATCGCCTGCGCCGGGATTACAACAGTCTTTGATGCCCTACGCGTAGGCATGGATGAGGACGCTGACCTGCGCTATCCCGACATGCGTATTCTCGCGGACGCGATTGAAACCGGAAAGAAGGAAAATAGGCTGCGGGCAGATCATTTCATTCACCTGCGCTGTGAAGTCTCGGCTGTTGATGTGATGAACGCCTTCAAGGTGTTTGAGGATGACGATAGCATCCGGTTGATCTCGCTCATGGACCACACGCCAGGCCAGCGCCAGTTCGTCTCTCTGGACGCCTACAAGATCTATTTCCAGGGCAAAAAAGGGTTCTCAGACGCGGAAATGGAAGCCTTCATCAAGCACCGCCAGGAAAGCGCCAGCGAACACGCCCCGGAAAATCGCAAACGGCTTTCTACTATCGCCCAAAAACGCGGCATTTCTATCGCCAGCCACGACGATGCCACCAAGGCGCATGTCGATGAGGCAATCGATCTGAATACCAAAATCGCTGAGTTTCCAACGACCAAGGAAGCTGCAAAGGCATCTCATGAAGCAGGCATGGCCGTTTTGATGGGGGCTCCCAACGTAGTGCGTGGCGGTTCGCACTCTGGCAACGTTTCTGCAAAAGAACTGGCAGAAGCCGGGCACCTTGACGTTTTGTCTTCCGACTACATACCGGCATCGCTTGTTCAGGCTGCGTTCCAGCTCGCTGATGACATCGCCGCCATTTCACTGCCGAAGGCAATTGCAACGGTGACTTCAACACCAGCCAAAGCGATTGGCCTGAATGATCGCGGATTGCTGGAACAGGGACTGCGGGCGGACCTCATCCAGGTCAAGCTGGTCGGTAATGTTCCAATCGTGCGTGGCGTCTGGCGCGAGGGGCGGCGGGTTGCCTGACGCATTGACAGAAGCGCCTGCGAAACTCGGCCCTGGAAAAATGGTGCTTGTGGTTGGCCCAAGCGGCGCCGGCAAGGACACATTGATGTTGGCTCTCAAGGAAGAACTTGAAGGCAAAAAAGACGTCTGCTTTGCCCGCCGTGCGATCACCCGGACACCCGATACCGATGCAGAGGATCATGACACACTCAGCCGGGTTGATTTTGATAGGCTCGTTAACAGTCACGAAGTCGCGCTGGCGTGGGAGGCCCATGGCCTCGGCTACGTCGTTCCCCAGACCTACGACGACATCATCCGAGCGGGTGGAACCGTTATTGCCAACGGATCCCGAAAAGTTCTGAAACAGGCCTCGGACAAATACCAAACCTCGATTGTGCTGCTAATCACTGCTCCGATTGACATCCTGGCAGACCGCCTTGCTGCCCGTGGCCGCGAAAGCAGGGAAGACATCCAGGAACGCCTGAGGCGGGCGGACCTGGAACCGGAAAACGTCCCCAATCTGATCCGCATCGAAAACACAGGGACAATTGAAGCAGGCGTCGAGGCGATGCTGAAAGCGCTCGATCAATGTTCAGACTGATTGCAACATATTGCGATCAATCAGTTCTTTTTCTTGTTTCCTAAAACATTGCCAAGCAGGCCGGACGGCAGACCAAAGCCTTCCTCGACTGCTTTCAGAACCTCTTCATCGTCGACTTCGCCGTCAATGACCTTTTGAACGTCAATCTGAGTGTTTCCACCAGTTGCCTTTTGAATGACCTTGTTGGCTTGATCGACCAGTTCTTTCGAAGGTTCCTTGTTCCCCTGCAGGATCGAAATCAGCTCGCCGCCCGTTTGCTGCAACTGTTTGTAGGCAGCTTCCGGGTTTTGTAAAATACCTGCAATATCCGGATAGATCCGGGGATCGTTCCACGAGCCGTCGATAACAATCGGAACGCCCAGTCCGGCAAGCTTCTTGTCCTCGCCTTTCCGGCGTGGCTGCGGAGCCTGGCCCTCAAGTGTTGCCACGATCTTGGGTTCAACACGCCATTTCAAGGACTGCGCAGGCATGTCCGTCGTGCCCTTGCCGGTCATGCGCACAAGAGGGCCGATCAGTGAAAGGTCGTCCGTCGTTGCAACACCGTTCTTGATCTGGAACGAGGCTCCCAGAGAACTGAAGTCGGTTTTTTCCGAGGAATTTTCCTGCCAGCCCAGAAAAGTCTCAATGGAAAGCCCCCGCAACATTTTCGGGATATTGAGCCCACGGATAGCGCCATCCTGAAACTCATAATTGGCAGTCCCGTTCAGCCCCTGAACAAGCTGCTGTTCACTGGCACCACTTGAACGAACGTCCAGGTTGATTGCTGTCTTGCCTTCAATCCAGCCGAAATCAGCCGCATCTCTCAGCAAGGGGTAGGCATCAAGACCAGCGAGAGAAAACTTCGCCGTCACTTCAGGCGATGGCACCGTGCCGTTCAAGGTGACAGTTCCGGTGCCCGCACCGTTATAAAGCGTCAGCTTGTCGAGGCGTGTCGTCAAAACACCATTCTTGATGGTCGTGGACAACGCACTTTCGTCGATCTTGATCTTGTCCCAGCGAATTTCCCGGGTCGTCACCTTGAAATCGACGTCCACAGCCTGAAGACCGGAAAAGTCGATTGGAGCGGTGCTCCAACCGGACGAATTTCCAGCCGGTGCGCGCGCATTTCCACCGCTACCGTTGCCGGACGCTGGCGCGGTCTGTCCGACAGAACCTGATTTACCGCCCAGGTACGGATCAAGCACGAGTTCACGCAACGCCAAACGGGCTGTCACCTTGGGCTTGCCACCCAGATCGATCCTGCCGTTGGCCTCACCCGATGTGCTATCCAGGGTGAACCGGGTTTCTTCAAAGGAAATCGTATCTCCTTCAACGCCAAAGATCCCCGAGGCCTTGAATGTCTTAAGGCCCTCACCTGCACCGATGGATTGACCCATCCAGGACATAAGGCCGCGCAAGTCAGCGGTTTCAACGCGAACCGCTCCGTCCAATGTTCCTGTCGCTGCTGCCCTGCCATCAAAACCGGCGCTCAGCCGATTGCCTTTGACAGTAATCGAAACAGGTGCCGCAACACCTGCCAGCAATCGCGCGGTGTCTGCCTCACCGGTCAGGCTGAACCCTTCGCCGCGCCATGCGAGCGCACCACTCAGGGAAATCGGGTTTTCCAGCCCTTGCAACTCAACGTCCATCGACAGGTCTGTCAGCCGGTCAGCTTCCGGATCCCCACCGACGGCAGAAGCTAGTCCCAAGCCGCCAATTTCCCCATCTGCTATGGACACCGACCCGTTGATATCGAGACCGGCGACCAGTTCATCAGACGTTAGGCCCACTGTTTCAAACGCAAGGTCGGCGCTCAGTTTGCCGCTGGCAGGCTGGTTCTGTCCGGCAAGCAACAAAAGATCGGAAATCGACCCATCCTTGAGAACCAGTCGACCCGAAATTTCCGGTATCAATCCGGAAAGATCAGCATCTGCTGCCCCTCCCAAAGAGAGCTTTCCGAGGATTAAATGAAGGTCTGCAATTGATACTGCAGCTTCCGAGCCGGATACCTTGGCGTCTACCGCGAATGCACCGGGATCAGTCGCAATGTCCTGACCGACCAACGTCGCCAACGCTTTGAGCGAAGGTCCCGACGCATTGATGGCCAGCTCTGCTCGCGTAGGTTCCAACCCTGCATCACCAGAAACCGCGATCGTGTTCTCGCCGGTGGATACACTTAAGTTGACGGGTACCTGTTCCCCTGAAACAAGCCCGAGAGGATTTGACAGCGAACCAGTCACGCTAAACGGGGTCTCCTGAGCCACAAAACTGGACGCAAGATCAACACTACCCGCCAAGTCCGGCGCTTTCAGTGTCAGGTTGAGATCGCTGATCTTGACCGGGTTTTCCGTCGATGGGTCCTTATACGTGAGTGTCCCGCCAACTATCTCAAGCTGGTCGACGCCGATGCTTTTCAAATAGCCTTCAGAAGGCGTTGAAGATGGTCCGCTTTCAATGGTCGGGCTTTGATCTGAAGCAGAAGTCGATTGATCTCCAGACGGTTCTGAAGAGGTTGGCGCTAATTCACCGCCAAGGCTCCTGCGAGGCTCCCAGCTTGTGGCGCCATTCGAGCCGACTTCCAGATAGATGTCAGGTTTTTCCAGCGCGATACCAGTTACCTGAATATTGCCAGACATGAGACCGGACCATGCCAGCCCAAATTCAATCTTCTCCGCGCTGGCAAATTCAATACCATCCGCGCCAGCTTCACCTGAGACACCGATGTCTTCCGCCACAAGCGTAAATCCGGGAAACAGCGACAGGGAAACAGGACCATCCAGCCGAACGCGCCAACCAAGGCGATTGTCCACCTGCTCGACCACCTGACGCTTGATTTCGTCCTTGGGCAGAAACAGCGGCACCACCAGGATGGCGGTCACCAGCATGATCATCAAGCTGCCCAGTCCGATCAAAAGCCGTCGCATTCTTAGCGTCTCCTGTCCGCGAATCGGCCCCAATGTAGACCAATCCGAACGCTAAGATGTCTGCAGATTTTGACAAAAACGGGAAAAAATCTGGTTTATAGGCAACCTGGACCAAATAAATTGCAATATCAGGACAAAGCAGCCATGTGGTTGTCCCAGGAAATACCCGGTGGGCGCGCCAGAATTTCCGCTGGCAATGTCGGGTCCTTTACAAAAGACAAGGCTCCATTGCCATCAGAAACAAGAAAGCTATCCAGGTCGATTGGCGCAACACCGCAACCATCGACGATGGCTTGTGAGCCCAGAAACCTGCCGTCTGAGACATTCCAAAACAGTACTTGCCCTCCACGAGGCGCAGACGTCGCGATCACATCACCAGTTACGTTGGCGGTGACCGAACCAATGTAGTTCTTCAAATTGGACAAAATGCGGTTCGGTGTCGCCAGGAGCTTGGGTGCATCGTCCTGCGAAAATACTGCGACAAGCGGAGGCGTTTCGTCTTCCGGCCCTTCAAACTGTCCACCGACCCAGGCCCTACCCTTTGCGTCAAGCGCCATGTGGCGCAGCGAAAGCTGATGCAACGAAGGATCCAGCGCGTGAGACGTCCGAAGGCCGCCAGTTGCGACGTCTAGAAAAACGACAGACGGCTCCATCGTGTCCAGATTGAGTTTTTCGCGCCCCTTGTCCGGATGGGTTTCAATGCCACCGTTGGCGACGACCAGCGTGCGGCCATCTGAAGACAGGAGCGCTTCGTGCGGACCGATCCCTTGCGCGTCAAATTCTCCGATGCGGGTGATTTCATGGCCACTCAGGTCGTAAATTCCAATCACACCGCGGGAAGCTGCAAAGTCATTTTCAACCGCGTAAAGCAGGCGACTATCAGCAGAAAAGCAACCATGACCGAAAAAATGACGCCCTGTTTCTGAAGCCACAACTTCCGGCGAACGATTTTCAAATGGTCGAATGACGACGGCGAAGGTTCCGGGCCGCCGGGCAAATGCCACCAGACGTGTCCGGTCTGGAGAGACCGCAACACCGTGCCCCCTCCCAGGCAAGGAAATCCGGGCAAGCATCTGGCCCAGATCATCCACGATCCCGATTCCATAATCACCATTGGCCAGCTGATAGGCGCTGGCAAACAGAGGCGAAGCGTCACCGTCCGTTTTTGTCAGAAGGCTCTCAGCCAGCGTAGAAACCGTGAAGGCCTGACCAACGGCCAGACCACCAAGCGCAGCGAGAAAGTCACGACGGGAGAAAGGCTTCAACATGGCATTCTTGTTCATGAAATTGACCTAGTCGCCGTCCAGCGCATTGAAGCCGCCGGACAGACCCAATGCCCCGGCAAACTCCTGGGATAGCAACTCACGAATGGAATCGAGTGTGATCGTCAGTGCCTTCACGCTGCCATAGCTTCCGCCCTCACCAAAGGTTTGTCTCAGGGGTGGTTCAAGTTTCTTGAGATAGGTTTGTGCGTTGCCAAACTCGAAATTGAGCGTATCGAGCAACCAGACATGTTCCTCCGGTGTAAGGCTCTTAAGCCCCAGACTGAAAAACGCGTCCCGAATACCCGCAATTTCACCCGACAGATATGGAACTGCATTTTCCGATCGGGAATAGGGAAAACGCCGTGGGCGTGCTTTGGCTTCAGACGAACCAAGTGCTGGGAGCAAGTCCTGATCCTTGGTGATGATAACCCCGGTCACCAGACCGTTAAATACTGTTTCCAGTGCTTCTTTCGAAGACTTGTAGCTTGCATTCTCCGGCCCGGCGCTCAAAAGAACGGAGCTGAACCCCTTTGGATCAGCCCAATCCTCAGCCAGGCTTTTCGATATTTCAGCAACGTTCTGAGCAATTGCCAGCGCATAGCCGCAGGTGAATTCCCTGTTGTCTCCTGCTTTCCCAAGAACAACCGCACCCAGTCTGTCAAAAGCGATAAGTTGCAAAGCGGTCAATCCCTGCAAGGCGACGCTCTTGCTGCGTAAGCTGGCGACCGAAAGCACACTCTCGTCCCTGGCCGCATAGATTTTCCGGATTTGGCGCTGCGTGATACCGCGAGGGTCCGGAAGGAAGGACAGCCGGCTGAGGCGGTCATTTTCCAGCAACGGTCCAAACCTCAGAAAATGGATGCGAGACAATCCACCTACTGTGTCGGCAAAAGAAGACGCGAATGCCGCTTTGGTTTCTTTGCCAGTATCTTGGCAGATGGCTTCGACAGCGCCAGGTAACACATTGGCAGTCTGAGAAAATTCCGCTGTCTCCGGACGAGCGTAGGCAGAAATAAATCTATCCAGAGGTGATTTGAAGTCATCAGCATACGCCGGGAGTGCAGCGCATATAGCAAGTGTCGCCAGTATCAACAGTCGCATCAAAGAGACTCCAAAAATCGGATGAGTGAGTGGCGATCTTCCGGCGACATGGCAACGACGCTGTCGCGCGCTTGTTGAGCTTCACCACCGTGCCAGAGAATTGCCTCCAGAAGATTTCGCGCCCGCCCGTCATGTAAAAACCGGGTGTGATTATTCACTGTCTTTGTCAGACCTAAACCCCAGAGCGGAGGCGTGCGCCATTCCTCGCCTGTTGCATCACCAACTGGACGATTGTCGGCAAGGCCTTCACCCATGTCATGAAGGAGAAGGTCTGTGTAGGGCCAGATCAACTGGAACCGATGAGCAGGATTTTCTGCGTCTTTGCGAGTCACATATTTTGGCTGATGACAAGAAGCGCATCCAGTTTCATGGAAAACCTGCTTACCTTTCAGGACTTCGGGATCGTCTGCATCCCTGCGTACCGGAACCGCGAGATTTTCAGAATAGAAGGTGACAAGGTCCATGACCGGATCAGGGGCTTCTGACACCCCTAGATGGGCTTGCTCGCCGTGCGGCAAATTTCGGCACGCTGCCTGGACTTCTGTGCAATCGCCGTAGTTGTCAGGTTTCTCCGGCGTGCTTATGCCAATATCACCCGAAAATGCACCCGCTGTTTGTGCCCGGATGGTCGGATTGGAGGCCTTCCATCCGAAACGTCCGATGCTCAACTCACCGGTCTGCGGATCCCGTACACGGCTAACTTTTCCTGAGATACCGTCCCCATCAAGGTCCTCGGGGTCGGCCAGTGCTTCCAGATCTCCCGGATGGATGGCCTGCAGCAAACCCAGACCGATCATCGGCGGCGCTACGCGCGGCGAAATCAGTGTTTCGGGGTGCATCGCGCCGAAGCCGAGGTCCCGGACCTTGTAAGTCGGTTTTTGAAGGACGGCCATCTCACCGCCGCTGAGTGGCACTTCGATGTCTTCAAGTTCAATATCGAACCGGCCTTCGCTCTGCAGACCGGTAACGGCAAAAGCCTGAAACTGGCCGCCGTAAGTCGGTTCGGGAACAGACAGGATACTCTTCACCTCAAGCGCCTGTTTCTGGTCTTCGGATTGCGGCGGTATGGACAGGCGCAGAAACAGCGAAACCGCCTCTTCTCCCGGTCGCGGCGGTCGACCACGGCCGTCTTTCAGATGGCACCCCTGACAGGAGCGCGCATTATAGAGCGGCCCGAGACCGTCAGAGGCCTGCGTTGACGAAGGTGACGATGTCCAGAGTTTCTTGAAGAGACCATTGCCAACCTTGAAGGAAAGTTCTTCTTCAAATGTCAGCTTGGAATTCGAATGTGAAAAGGAGTCTCTGCTGGGTTTGCGCGTGGAGGTTCCAGCACCGCCTTGCATCGCCTCGAATTTTTCAGGCGCATCAAATGTCTTGGGAGTTTGAAGAACGCTGGCAGCTTTTGCACGGTCTTCAACCGTCAGATCTTCTCGATGTAGTAAGGCACCATTTGCCAGCACGGACCCTGAAACATGAAAAAATAGAAGTGTGGCACCCGTAACGGTGCCAATACCGGGGACCAGTCCCATAAATCGCATCCTGAATTGTGATCTGCGAGCCCCAATTCGCAGACAATAGAAAGTCAGGGGGCCTCCAGGCCGCCTGACATTAAAGTCTTACTCGAAAACAGCGCCTGGGTTGTCAAGGCTGTCAGAGCCTTCAAACGCGATGTCGTCAAGCTTCAATACGATGACAACACGCTCGATGGACTTTGTCTGATCAACCAATGCATCAACAGCTGCCTGGACAACAGCATTGCCCTCTTCGTTGCCCTCACCAATCATCTGGTCATAGGCTTCACCGCCTTCGGCACGCGCCTTCATGGCTTCAAATGCAGCCAGTGTTGCATCAAGCTTGGCTTTCATTTCTTCTGCCAGAGCCGGGTCTTCTGCAGCGACCATTTCGGCGAGAGAGGCACCGGAAACATCATTGCCGAGCGGGCTCTTGTATTCGCCAAAATAAACGTTCCGGATGCCGACAACATCATTGTAGTGAGACATGTGCGTGTTGTCGGAGAAGCAATCATGCTCTTCTTCCGGATCGTTCAGCATAAGGCCGAGTTTGATACGCTCACCGGCAAGTTCGCCGTAGGAGAGGGAACCCATGCCGGTCAGGATTGTTGCCAGACCGCCAGCTTCACCCTTACCGGCAAGGTCTTCACGCGCTGCACCACCCGGAGACCAGGCTGCGGCCATTTCTTCCAGATCGGAAATCAACAGGTCTGTGACCGCTGTCAGATACTGAATACGACGCTCACAGTTCCCACCAGTGCAGTTTGCCGGATCGTAATCGGTTGCCGGACGACTGCCTGCGCCTGCGCCAGTTCCATTCAGGTCCTGGCCCCAAAGCAGAAATTCGATGGCGTGGTAACCAGTTGCAACATTGGCTTCAACTTCGCCTGCTTCCTGAAGCTGGCCGGCAAGGAGGCTCGCAGTGATATTGGAAGCATCAATGGTTTCACCACCAACCTTGAGGGTTGGATTGGCAATCACATTGGCTGCATAAAAATCATTTTCCTCAGACTCGTCACCGTAGGAAGGGTCGACATAATCAATCAGGCCCTCATCCAATGGCCAGGCATTTACCTTGCCTTCCCAGTCGTCAACGAAGGCATTGCCAAACCGGTAGGCTTCGGTCTGCTGGTATGGAGTGCGGGCTTCGATCCAGGCGACACGCGCTGCTGCCAGGTTTGCTTCGGTCGGCTCAGCAACCAAAGCGTCAATCGCAGCTTTCAGTGTTTTTGCCGTAGAAAGGCTATCTGCATATTTGGCCTGGGCAACATCACCATAGGTCGACAGGACGTCGGCCGGTGCCGCGGCCATCGCCGGAGTTACGAACAGAGCTGTTGCAGCCAGAAGGCCGAGCTTGAAAGAATTCATTGGTCCACCCCAATAATTTGAACCGCCTGTTACCGGTTTGACCCGGCTTAAAGGCAAATACTGAATGAATTTGCGAGGCAATATGCGTCGCTCAGAAGTCGCACAAATCATTTCATGAGTATAAAAGTCAAGTAATAATATCAAAAAAATCAATAGTTTAGAACGATTCAAAATTGTTGACTTAAAAATGCCAGATTTACTTCCCACCTGAAAGTTCTAAAGTCGTCATCAACCCTTTGATGCTAAAGAAAGTTTGGTATAGCTATACCAAGGCTGGCGAGATGGAAGGCCAGGCAACAGGAACGACACACATGCTCGATGCGTTGAAAAGCTTTGTTCGCGAAATCACCTTTGGTGACAGTGGGAAAAAAACATTCGCCGAAGACGACAAGCGATTGGCGGCGGCTGCCCTGTTGTTTCACCTGATTGATGTCGACGGCGTCATTGAAGACAGTGAAAGCAGCAAGCTCCGTCAGATCCTGCAAAAATACTATGAGTTGAGCGACGCAGAAACGAGCGAACTCATCACAGCCGCCAAGCAGCGCGACGAGGAAGCAGTCGACCTCTACGGATTCACGTCGGTACTGAAAAGAACAACTGATGCGGAAGAACGCCTCGCAATCGTGGAAATGATGTGGGAGATCGTCTACGCGGACGGTCACGTTCACGAGTTCGAAGACAACACCATCTGGCGTGTTGCAGAGCTTCTTGGCGTGTCCACAAGAGACAGAATGACCCTTCGTCACAAGGTCGCACAAACAGCACCTGAAGATAGTGACGCGAACTAGGGTTCAGACGCCAGCCGGTAGGATCAAAGTGGGGCTTTTGGGTAGCGGCAGTTCCATTTCTTGAAGCTCCCTCTGGGCTGTAACTTTAGAGTCTAACGCGCCACGCGAATTGGCTGATTGCTGCGCTCTTTACTGCTTAGTTAGAGATTTGAAACTAAAACATTGATTGCTTGGGGCTCGAACCCTGGCCCAATCAGCAATCAATGGGTTTTCTTGTGAACACTCAAATTTATTCAAGGTCGAATATCGCTCCTGAAATCAAAAGGAGCGGTTTGATATTGACTGCTTTCTCGACTTTGATTTTGCTCCTCTATTTTGCTCACTCGGCCTATTTTCAAGTACGCCCCATCGGTAGTGACTTCGTATCTTTCTGGACTGCGGCAAAAGCCGTACTCGATCAAAACAGCCAACTTCCATATGATTTCAACGCGTTTTCTGCATTACAGGACACGTACTTCGGCTACTCGAATGTGGCGTTTTTCTACCCGCCTTTCTTCTTGTTGTTGATCGCACCCTTTGGCATGCTGCCCTACGGTTTGAGCTACGCAGTATTTCAGTTCCTAAGCCTGGCAGGCGCTGCCTTTGCGATCGGAAAGATACTCGGAAGCTTGAAGGACTCCTGGCTCGCGCTGGCTGTGCCGGGATTTCTTTTTTGTGTCATGCACGGCCAAACAAGCTTGTTGTGCGTCTTTTTCTTCGGACTTGCCTTGGCTGCACTTGCCGAAAGACGGATGGTTCTTGCGGGCATTTTTATCGGACTATTGGCAATCAAGCCGCAATTTGGCCTGCTGATACCGTTTGCTTTGCTCGCTGGTGGTTATTACCGGACGTTTACGGCAGCGAGCGCAACAACGCTTCTGCTCGGCGCAATCAGCCTGATGATATTTGGATTTGGCACCTGGGCGGCATTCTTGGAACAGTCCGGCCTGGCATATCAGGCGATGGTTTCGGGTTTGATCAGCCCTGAAAAACTCGCGTCACCGTTTGGCTGGTTGCTTCAGCTCGGGATACCGGCAAACATCTCCATTGTTGTTCAAACATCCCTGTCAATTTCGATCATTATCTGGGTCGTCATCTGCTGGCGGAAGCTGCAGAATTTCAACCTGCAAGCCATGCTGTTATCGGCAGGAGCATGTTTGGCAACACCTTTCATGCTGGACTACGACCTCGCTCTTCTTGCTGTTCCCCTTGCTTTTGCCATCTGCCTGAACAGAGAGACTCAATTCACGCGCGTGGAGGGTGGCATGTTGCTTGCCTCTGTCCTTCTGCAATTTGCGACCCAGGGGTTTGCCCTGACGATGCCTGTCACAGCAGGACCGTTTCCTGCAGCATTGCTGTTCCTCTTTGCATCGCGACGCGCACTTGCTGAATTGACATCAGTCCCCGGACCGGCTTCCGATCTGGCGAGCTCGCGCGAATAATCGGGCGAGCACAGCGAAGCTCCACACTACCGCCGGAAGCGCCGGTATTTCCACCTGTTCGGGCGAAGTTATTTCATGCCTGTCCTATTAGTTTTAGCCCGAACCGCTCACACCCGAGTATCCCGGTGGGCAGGCTGATCTTTGCTGCAACGCAAAGGTTCATCGCTGTACAGCAATCCCTGTTTGGAAAGGTTCTGGGAATTTGCCTCGGCAAGGGGTCGATTTTTCGCGGCACGTCCCTCATATTATTCTCATGAGATTTCACTTCGATCCCGGCAGCAACCGCCCCAAAATTCTGATTATTCTGCATCAGGAAAATTCTTCACCTGGACGCGTCGGTCTGGAGCTCGCCAAACGCGGTTTCATGCTTGATATTCGCAGGCCGCGCTTTGGTGATAGTCTTCCCGACACGATGGCAAATCATGCAGGAGCAGTTATATTCGGCGGTCCAATGAGCGCCAATGATCCCGATGGTTTCGTTCACAAGGAAATCGACTGGATCAAGGTACCACTTGCCGAGAAGAAACCATTCCTGGGCATTTGCCTTGGTGCACAGATGATGGTGAAACATCTTGGTGGAACCGTATCCGGCCACCGTGATGAACTTGTCGAGATTGGCTATTACCCACTAAACCCGACTGAGGCTGGCAAATCCTTGATGAGCTGGCCTAAAAAAGTCTACCAGTGGCATAGAGAAGGGTTCGACCTGCCCAATGGTGCCGATTTGCTGGCAGGTGGCCCGACCTATCCGAACCAGGCGATCCGCGTCGGCCCCGCAGCCTACGGCATTCAATTCCACCCGGAGTTGACCCATCAGATGATGGTGCGCTGGACAACAAAGGGCGCCCCGCGCATGGAACTTCCAGGTGCACAACAGCGCCGCGATCATTTCGCCGGCCGCTTTGTCTATGATCCGGCCGTCAGGAAGTGGCTCGATCGTTTTCTAAACCTCTGGATTGGCACCGCAGAAGCACCGGTTCAACACGAGGTTCTGAAGGCGGCGGAGTAAAGTGGCTTGAACTCATGCCATCATTGGCTGCGAGCTACTCAGGTCAAAAGTTCAGTTCGTTCCCGCTCTTCTTAGGTACCTGATGAAGGTTTTCAGTTTTCCAAGATCAGCTAGCGTTGAGGCCCTATGCCAAGACGCCATTACTATTCTTCGCACCTTGCACGCGTTCAAGATCCCCAAGACTGCGGACAAGCTTACGCTGGCGATAACGACAGCCAATTTTACTAAGTAGAAACATTCAGGTCCGCCGAACGTGGCAATACAAGGCGTGTAAGGAGCCACAAGAAACAAAACAGCAGATGACGCTGAAACAATTGCCGACAACCCTGCGAACTTAAACACAGCATTGCTTGTTTTTGAGATTGCGGCGCTCAAAATCAATACGACGAGAGAAGTCATCAATCCATACAGGAACGAATGGAGCAAAATCTGATGGTTCACATTATGAAAATAGGGAGCAGCAAGAACCATTTCGCTGGCAACAAAAAGAGCGAGCGCTACCCACATAACAATGACTGACAGATTCAACATACCTCTTTTCACGCGCGCGATTCCGTTACTCCATTTTGAGCAGGACCGGGTGACGAATAAGCCAGTCCAGACCGATCTCAACATAGTATTGCGCGCACGGGAAAGCGAGGCGAGACATGTGCGCCTCTCGCCACGACTTCCGGAGATTGTCAGTTTTTATTTGATCCGGGCATCCTCGACCGGATAACCGAGCCCGCCTTGCTCGCCATAGTTTTCCTGGTGGCATTCACTGCAGGCGGTGAACACATTGATGGCCTGCGGTGCACCGTTGGGGCCGACCATCATGTAGTACCAGTCATCGGTTTTTGGCGATTTTCCAGCTGCAACCTTTTCCATCAGGAACAAGGGGCCTCGACTCACCTTGCCATCATCACTGATTGCAAAGGATTCTTTGGCGATCTTGGTACCGGCCGGGATGCTCACGTTTTCCGGTTTGTACTTCAGGTATTCCTCAGCGCCCATCGCGTTCACATAAGTCACCAGGAATCGACCTCCATGAAAGCCTGGTGCGGCCGGGAAAGCGCTCACCTTTGTCCAGTCCGGATAGTCCTTCACGAAGTCTTCGGGAATCCAGCGCTTTGCACCTTTTTGATACCCGGCCTGAAGGTCGGCTTTCAGGCAATCGTAAACGGCCTCGGCCTCATCACCGGTCAAATCATGTCCGGGTTTTTGGACATCACAGGCTGCATGCGCGGACGCGGTAAAAACAAGGGATGCAAGAGCACCGCCCAACCAAACAGGTAGCTTCCTCATTATTCTCTCCCATGGCCACCGCCTCAAATGAGGCAAGACAGCAGAAGCATCGGATTTTGGAGCGCTCGCGTTCAATTCACATGGCCGGTGATCACATGTGATTTCACGTGATCAGGGAGTTTTTTCTTTTTAATTACTTAGACTTAGTGAGCGGATCGCGCAAACGTGCGATCCGCTCACCTTTACTCGATCAGCTATCAAAGACAACCAGGAGGTCTTTCGCGTCGATTTGCGCGCCCGGCTTGACCAGAACTTCCTGCACTTTGCCGTCCCGCTCTGCATGCAGAGCGGTCTCCATTTTCATGGCCTCAATGGAAACAAGTACGTCGCCGGCCTTGACGTCTTGCCCGACAGCAACTGCAACTGTCGAGATCACACCTGGCATCGGCGCGCCGACCTGGGCAGCGTTGCCATCCTCAGCCTTTGGCATGGCCGCAGCACCGACGGCGCCATGCGCGCGATCTGGAACCTTTACGTTGCGCGGTTGGCCATTGAGCTCGAAGAATACCTTCTTCTCGCCCTTCTCATCTGTTTCACCAACCGCCTGGCAGCGCAAGACGAGTGTCTTGCCGGGTTCAAGATCCACAAAGATCTCATCGCCGGGCTGGAGGCCGTAGAAATAGACCGGTGTTGGAAGCACGGACGTCGGTCCATATTGCTGCTGTGCCTTGTCGAAGTCCGTGAAGACCTTCGGGTACATCAGATAGGAGGCCAGTTCCGTGTCGCTGATTTCGTGTCCAGCTGCTGCAGCAGCAGTCTGACGCTCGGCGTCCAGATCGGCCTCTTCAAGAAGCGACCCCGGGCGAACAACAATTGGCTTCTCGCCCTTAAGCACTTTTTCCTGCAGTGCTTCCGGCCAACCGCCAGGAGATTGCCCAAGATCGCCGTGAAGCATTTTCACGACACTGTCCGGGAAGGCCACATCCTTGTCCGGATCTTCAACCTCTTCAACGCTCAGGCCCTGGCTGACCATCATCAGCGCCATGTCCCCGACCACCTTGGAAGATGGCGTTACCTTCACAATGTCTCCGAACATCATATTGACGTCCGCATAGGCCTGCGCAACTTCGTGCCAACGTGTTTCGAGACCAAGCGAACGTGCCTGCTCCTTGAGGTTGGTGAACTGCCCACCTGGCATCTCGTGCAGATAAACTTCGGATGCACCAAAGCGAAGATCGCTTTCGAATGCGCGGTACTGCGTGCGCACAGCCTCCCAATAGAAGGAGATCTGACGGATCGTCTTGGCGTCCAGCCCTGTATCCCGTTCGCTGCCACGAAGCGCCTCGACAATGGAACCAAGACAAGGCTGTGAGGTCAGACCAGAAAGCGCATCCATCGCTGCATCAACAGCATCAGCACCCGCCTCAACGGCGGCAAGTACAGTTGCCGCAGCAATTCCGGATGTGTCATGCGTGTGGAAATGGATCGGCAGGTCGACTTCTTGCTTAAGCGTCTTGATCAGGACCCTGGCGGCTTCCGGTTTCAGGAGGCCTGCCATGTCCTTGAGGCCCAGAATATGAGCGCCTGCTGCTTCCAGTTCCTTCGCAAGACCGACATAATACTTGAGGTCGTATTTCGGCCGGGCGCTGTCCAGCAAGTCACCGGTGTAACAAAGAACGCCTTCGCAAAGCTTGCCCGCTTCCTGAACAGCGTCCATGGAAACGCGCATGTTCTCGACCCAGTTGAGGCAGTCGAACACACGAAACAGGTCGATGCCGTTTTCGGCTGCCTGTTTGACGAAATACTTGACCACATTGTCCGGGTAGTTGGTGTAACCAACGCCATTGGAACCACGCAGAAGCATCTGCAGCAGAATGTTCGGCGCTTTTTCCCGAACGTGATGCAGCCGCTCCCAAGGACTTTCCGTCAGGAAACGCATCGCCACATCAAAGGTCGCACCGCCCCAGCATTCCAGAGAAAACAGCGACGGCAGCCCGGCAGAATACGCTTCCGCGATGTTGACAATGTCGTGGCTGCGTATGCGGGTTGCGAGCAGCGACTGGTGCCCATCACGCATGGTGGTGTCAGTGATCAGCGCCCGCTTCTGCGCCTTCATCCAGTCGGCAAAACCCTTCGCCCCGAGCTCATCCAGCAGCTGCCGGGTGCCGGCAGGCTTGTCGTCGCCAAAATCAGGCACGATCGGTGCTGCGACATCCTCCGGAGGACGGACACGGTTCTTTGTTTCAGGATGACCGTTGACCGAAACATCGGCGATATACGTCAACAGTTTGGTCGCCCGGTCCTGACGCCTGGTCTGCTCGAACAGCGCCGGCGTGTCATCAATGAACCGGGTTGTGTAATTGTTTGCGCGAAAGTCCGCGTGGTCGATGATGTTTTCCAGAAACACCAGATTGGTGGCGACACCGCGAATACGGAATTCGCGCAAGGCGCGATCCATACGCCTGCGCGTATCTTCAGCAGTCGGTGCCCAGGCAGTAATCTTTTCCAAAAGCGGGTCGTAGAACCGGGTGATAACCGCACCCGAATACGCGGTCCCGCCGTCGAGACGAATACCGAAACCGGTGGCACCACGATAAGCCGTGATACGGCCATAGTCCGGAATGAAGTTCTGCTCCGGGTCTTCCGTGGTGATACGGCACTGCAGGGCATGACCGTTGAGACGAATTTTTTCCTGCGCCGGCACACCACTTTGCGGCGTTCCTATTTTAGCGCCTTCCGCGATGTGAATTTGTGCCTGCACGATATCGATGCCGGTAACTTCTTCCGTCACCGTATGCTCGACCTGAACGCGCGGATTCACTTCGATGAAGTAGACAGCACCTGTGTCAACATCCATCAGGAATTCGACGGTTCCGGCACCACGGTAATTCACTGCCTGGCCTATTTTCAGACCGTATTCGCAAAGTTCAATACGCTTTGCTTCATCGAGGTAAGGTGCCGGTGCGCGTTCAACGACTTTCTGGTGGCGTCGCTGGATGGAGCAATCACGCTCATAAAGATGTACAAGACCACCCTGGCCGTCGCCGAGGATCTGCACCTCGACGTGGCGGGCACGCTGAACAAGTTTTTCCAGATAGATTTCGTCTTTGCCAAAAGCTGCCATGGCTTCGCGCTTGGCTGCCAGAACTTCCTTTGCGAGCGTCGCCTCGTCCGGGATCACGCGCATCCCGCGGCCGCCGCCACCCCATGAAGCTTTCAGCATCACCGGATAACCGATCTCCAGCGCCTGCCGCTTGATTTCATCCAGGTCGTCCGGCAATGGGTCGGTCGCTGGCATCACCGGCACACCCGCCTCGATCGCAAGGTTGCGCGCAGCCACCTTGTTACCAAGTCTTCGCATGGTATCCGATTTCGGGCCTATGAAAGTAATCCCTGCCGCTTCACAGGCGTCCACGAATTCCGGGCTTTCGGACAAAAGGCCATAGCCTGGATGAATTGCGTCGGCATCGGCATGTTTGGCAACACGGATAATCTCGTCAATGGACAGATAGGCCTCGATGGGACCAAGGCCATGGCCGACCTGATAGGCTTCATCCGCTTTGAAGCGATGCAAGGCCAATTTGTCCTGTTCGGCATAGATTGCGACAGTCTTCAGACCGAGCTCGTTCGCCGCCCGGAAAACCCGGATCGCAATTTCAGACCTGTTTGCAACGAGAATTTTTGTTATCGCCAAACGCTCTTCCCCCTAATTTTACGCAAAAGTGGAGCCAGTTTTCGAAAGTTTTCTACTTTGGTAGGACGCAGAAGAAAAGGGGCAGAAGTGATGACCTTTTTTTCACCTATAGAAAATTTTTGCGCCTTTCCATATAAACCTTTGAAAACGAACGTCATTTCATAAGCCCCCCGACCATCAATGCCAGTTTAGAAAAATTTGCAGCGCAGCATAAATTCCTAACCGCCACTAAATTCTGGCGTTCGAAATCTGGATTTAGGCGATGCGGGTCAATTTGAAACAGCTTCGTTAAGGCATTCAGACCATGAAGCGTGGTGCCGAAATCCAACTACGAGATGTCTAGACATCGATCACCCTCAGCCTACTACATCTTGTGAGAACAAAAAAGAAACACTTGTGAATAGCCGATTCGTCCAAGATTCGTTCACCCTGTGTCCCATTGGTAAACAGGACAGGTGCCAATCTCGAGACGCTACTTTTTCTTAAATTAAGTATTGACAGAACTTCTGCGTAAATCACCTCCCAACAAAGGGAACGACTCAAACCATTGACCAGATTCACGATTTCGTATCACTAGACGTCTGAGGAACCACATCTTGTAGAGAACAAACCCTGAATCAGCCTAAGTCCGCGATTCGGTTTCGGTTTGTTCCAGAGTCGTTCTCCACAGTTTATTTTTCCCAACACAAACAAGCATCTTTACCCAAAAGAATGGGGACACATCCGCCATGCGTGTGGTAGACACGCGCCACTAGGTCTTGTACCAAGATCTCGATATTTCAGGCGCCAAGCCAAAAGAAAGCTGATCGCAACTATTCCCATGTCCCGCCCTCAAACATTGCCGTTGCCGCCGTCAGCACGGTCTCGTACTGTGACCGCTGTCCTCGGCCCCACAAATACCGGTAAAACCCACCTCGCTATTGAACGCATGCTTGCGCAGTCATCGGGTCTGATCGGGCTGCCGTTGCGATTGCTCGCAAGGGAAGTCTACGGGCGGGTTGCTGAACGCGCTGGCGAAGAATCCGTCGCGCTGATCACCGGTGAAGAAAAAATTATTCCGAAGAACCCGCGCTTTTGGGTCTCGACAGTTGAAGCCATGCCGCTCGACCTCGATACGGAATTTGTTGCAATCGATGAAGTCCAGCTGGCCGGAAACCTGGATCGCGGCCACGTGTTTACCGACCGCATCCTCAATCTGCGCGGCAGATCGGAAACACTGCTTCTTGGCGCCGCAACAATTCGCCCGCTTCTGGAGAGGCTTCTTCCCGGGCTGAATGTGATCACCCGCCCCAGAATGTCCGTTCTGGAATATGCAGGCTCGAAAAAGGTCTCAAGGCTGCCTGCGCGCTCCGCCATTGTCGCCTTTTCCTCTGATGAAGTTTATTCCATCGCGGAACTGATCAGGCGCCAGCGCGGCGGCGCCGCAGTTGTGCTGGGCTCGTTGAGCCCGCGCACCCGAAATGCGCAGGTCGAACTGTTTCAAAATGGCGATGTCGACCATCTGATTGCAACCGATGCAATCGGCATGGGCTTGAACCTCGATGTTCACCACATCGCGTTTGCCGGCAACCGGAAATACGACGGCTATCAGTACCGTCAGCTGACACCATCAGAGATGGCGCAGATCGCCGGGCGTGCAGGCCGACACACCAAGGATGGCACGTTTGGTGTGACCGGCAGGGTAGATCCATTGGACGATGATTTGGTCGAGCAGATCGAAAGTCATCACTTTGACAGCCTAAAAGTGCTGCAATGGCGCAACAGTGCGCTGGATTTTTCATCTGTGAGCGCGTTGCGCCGCAGCCTTGATATAGTCCCGAAAGAAGCAGGTCTCGCAAGGACACCCACAGGCGACGACATCACTGCTTTTGAACATTTGTTGCGCGATTCCGCAATATCTGACATGGCAAAGGGCAAAAACGCGGTCGAATTGATATGGGACGTGTGTCAAATCCCGGACTATCGTAAAATCGCCCCGGCCAACCACGCAGAGTTGCTGAACACCATTTACACGCATTTAATGCAGGATAACGCCATTGCCGATGACTGGTATGCGAGTCAATTGGCCTTCGCAGATCGCACAGATGGTGATATCGACACACTCGCGAACCGGATTGCACACATCCGGACCTGGACTTATGTCGCCAATCGCCCCGACTGGCTGGCCGACCCGGCCCACTGGCAAGGGGTGACGCGCGACATTGAAGACAAATTATCTGACGCCCTTCACGAACGTTTAACGCAACGTTTTGTAGATCGGCGGACAAGTGTATTGATGCGACGTTTGAGAGAGAACGCAATGCTGGAAGCAGAAATTACATCGAGCGGCGATGTGCTCGTTGAAGGTCAGCACATCGGGAATTTGCTTGGCTTCCGGTTTGCCCCCGATGCGGCAGCGGAAGGGGAGGATGGCAAGACCGTCCGAGCCGCCGCACAAAAGGCCCTGACAACAGAAATTGAGTCCCGTGCGGACAAACTCGGCAGATCGGAAAACAGTGACTTTGTGTTGACGTCTGACGGCGCAATCCGCTGGCGCGGTGAACCGGTCGCCAAACTTGTGGCAGGTGATGAGGTTCTCGTGCCGACGGTTCTGCTGCTGGCGGACGAGCATTTGACCGGGCCATCCAGAGACGCGGTTCAAAACCGGATTGACCTCTGGACCAAGGCCCAGGTCGACACACTGCTGAAACCGCTGATGGATCTGAAAGCGGGTGAAGGGCTTGAAGGACTGGCGCGCGGAATCGCCTTCCGTATTGTCGAGGGACTGGGCATTCTCGAACGCAACGCAGCCGCCGATGAAATCCGACAACTTGATCAGGATATGCGCGCGTCTTTGCGCAAACATGGCGTTCGCTTCGGTGCCTATACGATATTTGTGCCTGCATTGCTGAAACCGGCACCAAGTCAGCTCCTCGCGCAGCTATGGGCCTTAAAGCACGGTTCGCTGGACATGAACGGCATGGCAGAGCTGCCACAGCTTTCCGCGTCGGGCCGTACGTCCATCCCGGTTGATGAAACCATCGACAAGGCGCTCTACAAGGTTGTTGGCTTCCGGGTTTGCGGCCCGCGGGCAGTACGTGTCGACATCCTGGAGCGTCTGGCGGATCTCATCCGACCGCTGATCGCCTGGAAGCCGCTTGATGCTGAAGTCAGCCCGCCCGAAGGCGCGACCGAAAAAGGCGGCGGCTTCATGGTTACCGTCGCCATGACATCCTTGCTTGGATGCGCAGGCGAAGACTTTTCAGCTATTTTGAAATCTCTTGGTTACAGGCTCGAGTCCAAGGAAATCCAGCGTCCGGTCGTCCAGAAAGCCGAAACCGCGCAGGCCGCAGAAGCTCCAGCTGTGACGCCAGCAGAAAATACCAGTGACACGCCAGCTGAAACGGCCGCAGAGGCACCGGCTGAAGCGTCCAAGGATGAAGTAACTGCCGTTGAAGATAGTGGTGGTGAACAGCTCCCTGAGACAATTGAGGGTGAAAACAAACCAGAAGAACCCGCCGCTGCACCCGCTGAAGAGGCTTCTTCTGAAGAAACGTCAGCGCCGGAAGAAGTGACGGAAGAAAAATCAGCAGAACCGGCATCGGCAGATACAGAGACTGCCGATGAAACTGAGATGGAAACGGTCACCATCGAAATCTGGCGCCCAGGCCGGCATGACCGCCGCCCACGAGGACGTCAGGACCAGCGCCGGGGCGACAATCGCAGGAACCAAGGCCAAAACAAGAGTGGGCAGGGCGAAAAACGGCACGGCAAAGGTGCCATCAAGGGCGGCCCGGGCCGCAATCGCGGTGGACATCAAGGCGGCCAGAAGGGGTTTGAAGGCGGGCGGCGTGATCGACCGCAGAAAGACAAACCAATCGACCCGAATTCTCCATTTGCAGCGCTGATGGCACTCAAGGCTGATATGGACAGCAAGGACAAGAAGTAATTACGGCTTCTGAAACACAGACTTCAGGCGGCAGCCTGCGTGTCGACAAGTGGCTCTGGTACGCCAGGGCCACCAAGTCCCGATCTTTGGCGCAAAAGCTCGCGACTTCAGGCCATGTGCGGATCAATAGGGAAAAGATCTCCTCGGCCAGCAAGACGATCAAGGTGGGTGACGTACTCACGATTACGCTTGAGCGACGTATTCTCGTTCTCAAGGTGGCAGCGCTGGGTAAGCGGCGCGGACCCTATGAAGAAGCTTGCAAGCTTTACGAGGACATGTCCCCTCCACCGCCACCCAAGAAGGACCGCCCGCCGCCCCCACCCGGCCAACGCGAAGCTGGAAGTGGCCGGCCGACAAAACGGGACCGGCGCAAAATCGACGCCTTTCGCACCGACACTTGAAGCAAAATCCCTGTCGCACCCGAAAAACAGAATAACTTTCTCTATCTAGCCCGAAATGCGTCATCGTGAGCGCTTGCACGCGCCCCCCAAAAACGATACCCAACAGCGACAATTAAATTAACCGTGCGTGCGTGCGGGAAAGAGCTGCATGCAAGCGAACGCCGAACACCTGCAAGATGGCGCGCACACGCCATCTGCAATAGGCGCCGAGTGAGGATATCGATGACCTACGTCGTCACAGACAATTGCATCAAGTGCAAATACACCGACTGTGTTGAAGTCTGCCCGGTAGATTGTTTCTATGAGGGCGAGAATTTTCTTGTCATCAATCCGGATGAATGTATCGACTGCGGTGTCTGTGAACCCGAATGTCCTGCCGAAGCTATTCTCCCGGACACAGAGCCCGGTCTCGAAAAATGGATTGAGGTCAACGCCGAATACTCCGAGAAGTGGCCGAATATCACCGAGAAGAAAGATCCGATGCCAAATGCGGAAGAGTTTGACGGCAAGGAAAACAAATTCGAAAAGTTTTTCTCTCCCAACCCGCCGTCGTGATTCCCCCAAATTTGACTTGCGTCAGACTGACGCACACAAAATTTTTGAGCTAAACCACTGCGTTTTTGAGACAAATTCAGCTTTTGAGTCTTTGTCTCTGCGCGAGCGCATTGTTGCGTCTTCGCATCAGAAAAGCTCAACACTTTAATTTTCCACAAAACTGTGTTATTTATTTACAGGATAGTCGCCAACCACGAGAACAACCCCCGAAACGGAGTCTTTCAAAACGTGTCCCGGTTTTTTGATACCGGACAGCGTAAGATCCCGGCAGGTCATATGACTGAACAAGGTTCTAGAGTGGAAATCGACGACTGACTAGCCCTGACACGCCGTATATCAACAGGCGTTCCACATTGGATCGCTCAACGGGGTGCGTGTCACACAAAGAAGGCCCGCAATGCGGACCGTCAAAGGTCTAATAGGACCGGTAACTACTGCGCAGGAGAGAATTGAAGTATGGCAACAAGCACCAAAAAGACCGCGCAGCGTCAAGGTTTTAAGACTGGCGAGTACATCGTTTATCCGGCACATGGCGTCGGGCAGGTTACAGCCATTGAAGAGCAAAACGTTGCAGGTCACTCTTTGGAGTTGCTCGTTATCGTTTTTGAACAGGACAAAATGACACTTCGTGTCCCTGTCGCCAAAATTACCTCTGTTGGAATGCGCAAGCTCGGCGATCCGACAGCCGTTAAGAAGGCACTGGAAACCGTTCGCGGACGTCCGCGCGTCAAGCGCACCATGTGGAGCCGTCGCGCGCAGGAATATGAAGCAAAGATCAATTCCGGCGACCTGAATTCTATTTCCGAAGTCGTTCGCGACCTTTTCCGCTCGGAAAGCCAGCCGGAGCAATCTTACTCCGAACGCCAGCTTTACGAAGCTGCCCTGGACCGCATGGCCCGGGAAATTGCGGCCGTGAACAAGTGCTCGGAAACTGAAGCGATCAAGCAGATCGAGCAAAATCTTGCAAAGTCACCGAGCCGGATCAAGGCTGCTGAAGCTGCACTAGCTGCCGAAGCCGGTACGGATGAAGATGACGACAAGGAAGTAGCTGCCTGATTTAAAACAGTTGGTCTGCATGCAACTCTCGAAAAAGGGCCCGGATTTTTCCGGGCCCTTTTTTTTGTTGTCCTTGCCCCATCTGCCATAAACTCGTTGTATTAGCGGTTCCAACAGATACCGAAGAAAGCGACGGCAAACGGATTGATCCGGAAGACCCTCAGGCTTCGCGAACCGAAACAGGCACCGCGTAATCCGGACTTTATTGTCAAATGCGACACCCCTCGGACATGTCCAGTGTAGCTACTTCGCAATGAGACGCTGCAAATTGCTGAATTATTTATGCCAATCTCGGACTCTTCACGCAGAAGTGCGCAAAAACTGACCCTACGGAATATGGAAGTGATCTAATCTACCTATCGGTACGTAATTACCCCGATAACACATCGGAGCGACGATCATGTCCATTCACGAAAAAAGGCGATTGGTTCAAGCGGCAATGAAAGCCCCCTACCTCACACGTGAGGAGGAAATGGACCTTGCGTTCCGATGGCGGGATCAACGAGACGAAAAGGCGCTTGAAAAGCTTTCACTGTCTCACACGCGACTGGTCATCGCGGTGGCGTCGCGCTTTCGTAATTTCGGCCTTTCCTTAGGGGATCTGATTCAGGAAGGTCATGTCGGCCTGCTCGAAGCAGCCGCCAGGTTCGAACCCGAACGGCAGGTGCGCTTTTCCACTTACGCCACCTGGTGGATTCGCGCCTCGATCCAGGACTATATCTTGCGGAACTGGTCCATTGTCCGCGGTGGCACGTCTTCGTCACAGAAAGCTCTTTTTTTCAATTTGCGCAGGCTGCGTGCAAAACTTTCCAGCAATCAAACTCCACTGACAGATAGTGAACTGCACCAGAAAATCGCCGATGCGATCGGAGTTAAACAATCCGACGTGGCATTGATGAACGCCCGGTTGTCCGGTCCTGATACTTCCCTGAATGCGCCCGTGATCGACAGCGAAGGTTCGAATGCAGACCGTCAGGATTTTCTCGTATCCGACGCTCCTCTGCCAGACGAGATTGTCACCGGCCATATTGATACGGAAAGACGCCGAAAATGGCTGACCTCAGCCCTTCAGGTCTTGAGCGAACGTGAATTGAAAATCGTCCGGGAACGCCGACTGTCAGAGGATGGGGCGACGCTGGAGTCCCTTGGTACAAAACTCGGCATTTCAAAAGAACGCGTCCGGCAGATAGAAAGCCGCGCAATGGAAAAACTGAAGTCCGCACTTTTGGCTGAACAACCCGACAGGGCAGTCTACAGCGTTTGAATTCCGGTCCATACAAAGGCAGGAGATTTTCCATCTCCTGCCTTTTGCTTGGTTTGGCTCCAGGATTCCGCGCCGAGCCGAATGACGTCCGTTATTCCGCTCTCTAATCCACCACCAGTTTAATGGCGGTTCCCGGCGGTATGGTCTTGTTGGGGCTCAGATCGTTCAGGATTGAGAAGAATTCCAGGCGGCGGGACGGCTCAACACCACTCATGCCGATCGCCAACTTGCGCGGTGTATCGCCAGCTTTGGTCTTGATCACCTTTATGCGCAGTGAACGCAGCCTGGCCCGCTCGGTCGGGGTGAGCTGTTTGAAACTGTCGATCGTTTGCCGGAAATCCCGGCCAAATGTATCGTTTGGAGATCGGCTCGCAAAAATGAAGCGGTAGCCGGTTTTCCCAATTCTGAGCACAGCGATCCTGAAGGACCACCCTTGCGTGATCGCCGCACCAGTTACACCCGGCAATCCGTTGATCGTGGTGTCCCTGACACTTTCGGGAAGCAGCCCGTTGATCCAGCCCGATTTCATGTAATCGACAAGACTGGAATAGCCACTGACGTCCGCGCCATCAAAACGGATTGCAGTTCCCGAGCCGTTGCTTGCCAGAACGGCTTCAGGTGAGTTTTCCAGGATATAGCCTTGTGGAACGGTAAACCCGATCCCGAGGGCCTTATGCAGGAAGGAACGACCGCGAACAAAGCCCTCAAGCGGATCATCACCGAACAGCATGCCGTTGATCTGGCTCAGATAACGGTCCCGGTCACGCTCGCCAATTCCCGGTGCGCCGATCTGCCGGGCCGAGCGAACCGCAATTTGCAGGCGCTCGGGTGTGGAGGGGTGCGAAGACAGGAAATCCGGTGCCGAAGAAGAAGATTTGTCTGCGGACTGATAGCGCGCAAAAGCCGCCATGGATTTTAAAAACCTGGAGGCTGCATAGGGGTCAAACCCGGCCTTTGCCAGCGTCTTGACACCGATGGCATCTGCCTCAAGCTCCTGCACCTGACTGAAACGGGCAAAGGACAACTGGGAGGAAATCAGCGCCTTGCGCGCCTCTTCCGAATCCTGGACCACGTCGGTCAGGATCTTGTTGGCAAGCTGCTTGGCTTCCGCCCGCTGCTGTCGTTTGATTGCATGGCTGGCGGTCACATGCGCCATCTCATGAGCCAGCACAGCCGCAACTTCAGAGGTGTCATTTGCAAGCGCCAGAAGGCCACGGGTCACGTAAAGATATCCGCCGGGCAGCGCAAAGGCATTGATTGCAGGCGAATTCAAAATGGTGATCTTGTAGCTTTTGGACGGATCATCCGACGCGGCAACCAGGCGGCCGACAACGCTTGCGACCGCCCGTACGGCGCCATCGTCCTTGTAGATACCGCCATATGTGGCCACAACGCGCGGATGCTCGCGTGCACCGATATCGGTGGCAAGATTGGGTCGCAAGGTACCAGGGACAACCGTTCCAACGCCGGGGCCGTCACCCAGCAGCTGACAAGACGCCACAGTCAGAGCAACGCCACCAACGATAAGCCAGCGCAGACGGGTTCCAACCGGCTTCAGGCACTTGCCGTCCGGTACACTCTTCAATATTGACCCAAGGAGCTCAGTTGCTGTCCTGACCGCCACGTCCTGCCCTTTTGTTTTCAAGTACCACCAGCTGCCCGGGATGAGTGAGCGCGATATGAGGCCCGTCCTTCAACTGCACGACCCCCCGCAGTTCAACAACTTGTCCTGCCAGCGCATCAATCCGCCAGCCGGAAAGAACAAGTTCAGTATTGAAGGTGTCCTCATCCGAGGTTTTCAGTGTGACTGTGAAATCGGTTTTCCAATATTTTCCGAAATTCAGATAACGGGTACTGCGCGTATTTCCAAGGGAAACTATGCGCCCTTGTGCAATTACATATGCTCCGGCTGCCTTTTCGAGCTTTCTGGGCGCGGATGCAGAAAAAACCAGGGGCCCGGAACCGGAATCCCAAATACCCGTCTTGTTCTTGCGCGCAGACGCTTCTGCATGGCGGAGAAATCCTGCACATACACCAGATGACAGGTCCGGTGCATAAAGGGCCTTACCGTGTTGAAGGTCAGCGAACTGCAGCAAACGCTTCTCCTCCTCGTCAACCTGAACTATCCACGCTGGCACCAGTCCCCAACGATTGGCCGGCCCTAATGGAATAGCCTGCAAATCTACCCTTGAATTCGCGCCCAGGTCGTCACCTGCACTTGCATGCTGCCCAAAGCCTGGGAGGTGAATATCACTTGCAAAATAGCGCTCGCCGGACGCTGCGCGAAACACACCGTCCGCTGGTTGCCACGTGACACTGATTGCTGCAGCTGGTCTTGAAACACAAGCCTCATAAGCCGTAAGGGCCATCTCCCGCTCGGAAGTTTCCGCCTCAACAGTATTAAGCCCGGCGAAACAGATGACTGCGCAGACAGCGAACCGCGCACCTGCTGACCGACAAAGATTACGGGTCAATCTCACATCCAGTTTGATATTCCAGCACCCCCTGGACACCTGGCCTCCTCTCGGTCGATCTGATTTTCACTTTCTCTTCGGCGTACCTTCATTCCTGCAAATCAGGCGACCAGCTCATACGCAAGTGCTTTGTTTGCCTGCACCGAAGACAAAATGATCAAGATGAGATCATTTGCTAAGCAGGGAATAAGGCAAGTCCAAGACAATCTCCAAAAAACAGCCAAATCTCAGGCAACTCAGCATTTGGCTGAATTTCGGCATCCCTTTCGCACGCCAGACAGAAGGGCTCGCAAAGATCGAAAATTCATGCTAATCGACCCAAACAAGGCCCCGTAGCTCAGCAGGATAGAGCATCAGATTCCTAATCTGAGGGTCACGCGTTCGAATCGCGTCGGGGTCACCAATCTTTTCAATTAGTTAGCCAGTCAGCACGTTTGGCAATACGAGCCGTGTAAGCACAATGTAAGCAGCTGGCGTGACTTCATGATTTTCGGCATTTCCCCAACACCCGCTACCTGTACCTCTTCTTTTTCAATATCAAAGAATACAGGCTGCCAGAGTCGTCAATGCCGTCATGATCTTTTGTTTTCAATATCTTACGCGTTAGGCAAGGCCGTCATCAGTTGTCACAAGCCGTCAATTCACAGACATCCGCTTGATTATTCAACCCCATTGTCCAGAAATAATAAACAACAAGAAAAAAACAACCCTCATTGTTCAAAGATATACGTGTATCGCATACGCTGCCGCCCACCCCGCTTACATCAGTGCCCCCAGAAGGACCCGCAACAAACTTGTATCCATTTAAGGACAGATTTATAAAGGTAGTGAGCTCTAGCAGCTTAACGGGCCGAGCAGCTTGATATCTCGCATCCGTTCATCGCAACGCAACGTAGAATTCGCCAAGCAGGCGAAAGCGTATCTGCTTTGAACGGAGAACGAAAATGAACTCTGAAATCCTCTTAACATCTCGCGAGCGCAATGCCAGGCGCAGACTCGTTAATATTGGCTACCGTCTGCACAAAACCCCAGCCCGCTCGTGGCTGCGTGCAGACTACGGTTTAGGCTACATGATTGTTGATGAACGAAACAGTGTGGTGTTTGGGTGCTGGTACCGCGAATTCCAAGCGACATTGGAAGAAGTGGAAGCCTTCATAGAAGCCGAAGTCCACTCTGCGAACAAAGATTGAGTCAGCTTTACGCGATTGAACCGAATAGATGGGAGGTGAAAAAGTCGAACAACAAGGATCTCGACGGTGACATTTGGAAGCTCAGGGGCAAGACCGAGCAGGCGGGGCAGTGCGGCTATCTGGTGGGCTTGCATCTGGTGATCGACGTGAAGACGAGGAAAGCGCCCCGTTGCGACGCGTATGTGGATGGCCAGCTCGAGGATGAACTGGTCGCGTAGATGCGCATGGAATTGGCGGGCGAAAGTTGAAAGATGTGTCGCCAGGGTGTTAGGTACTGGCCGAGCAATTTGTCGCTAAATTGACAATAGAACGAGGCGGCTAGTCGACGGGGCGTATGACGCGGCTTCGGCGCGTCCTCCGATCTTCGGGTGAACGCATGGCTGTCAACAGCGCTTCTTCGGCGTCCTTCTGCGGATCCATGTAGGTCATGTGATCGACGATGTAGGCGCCGAATGCCTCGGTGTCATGCGCTGAAGGCAGCAGAGCGCCGTAACTCAGCGGAAGGAATGCGGTCAGCGCGATCCTGTATAGGGGAGCGGCATATTCGAAGATTGACCTCTGCGGCGTCCGGAGGACTAGATTGTCGCGTTCGACTGGGTTGCCGTGCAGGAAGTCGTTCCGGGACTCGTGAAGGACTTGATAGAGCGAAGATGCAAGTGTGCGTTTTTCCGGCTTGGCCTTGCTACCGGTATCGTGGGCAAGCTGGGAGCTCGCTGGGATTTCCCATCGCATGCTTTCGATCAGATCGAAAACCTTGTCCCGATTTGCGCGCCCGTTACCACCCGGGTGGACGAGGATTTCGAAGGCGCTGACCCATAGTGACACAATCCGGCCGACGTCATAAAATGTCGTGTCTGTTCCGGCCGGCATAAGAGACGCTTGGTATGCCATATTGAGCGAGCGCATCAAAGCGACATCCGCCCATAGCGGCTCGGATTCTTCGTAACGACGTCGCCATCGAGTCATGAGCTCGGCAAGGAGCGGCTGGTCGATGTCGTTCTCGCCAAGGGGCGTGCGAAACACCGCAGGGGAGGATTGTCCTTTGAACCGCGCGAGTTCATGCGTACCAAGAATAGCAGGGGTGTTGCCGATAATGTCCTCATAATTGCGGTCGAGCATCCATGGATAGATTGCAAATGCGTCTCCGAAGAGTACACGCATGCCGCGCGGGTATCGAAGCTCGAGCGCGCGTCCGCGGGTCACCGCGGAGAGCGCAACGAGGTCGCGGAAACTCGCCAGTGTCCCAACATCCCGATAGATCGGAGGGGCAGACGTATTCAGCAGCAGTATGCTGGGCTCAAATTTTTCTCCGAAGTTGTCGGCGAAGCGGTTCAGGAAGCGGCGGAACGTCGGGTATGCACGCTTTAGAACTGCAACGCGACGGTCGTGGGCCGGGGCGATCGCCGCTATGCAACAACCGATCGCGTTGTCCAGAGGAACGTTCGGTAGAACAAAAATCGGCATCCACTCGCTTGTCATATATGATCCGGGTTTCGGCGGCCCTGACGGCCACGACAGAGGTAAAGATGCGCAACACTAAGCTGGCGGGACGATGAACGATACGGAGCGTGAGGCAATTATTCTCAACTCTGCTTGGGAGATGATCGATGGAATGGTTAATTGGGCTGTGTTCGTAAAAACCGATCAGGTTGAGCTGTCGAACCTGATGTTTCAGACAAGCGGACAGGCACGATTGTTTATCATTCTGCTCGGCGACTTCCTTTCCGAGATACGCGCGTTCAAGGGCGAGCCCGTTCCCCTTGGCCTCAAACCGGTACCAAGCAATGTTCGCCCTTCCGATCTGACGTTCCTTTTTCATCTGCGTCAGGTTTGCGCTGATCCGAAGCTTGGTGGAGATACGGCGAGGCTTTCAGAGGCGGTCGAGGCATTTGCGAGCTGGCTCGAAGGAGAGTTTACAGCGACAGGTGTAAACCTGCACGCGATCGATGTCGTTGCGGATTTGCGCGTCACGCGCCTTCGCTATGTCAAGATGTGTGGTGACATTGCTAAACACAATCTGGCGCGGCTCGCAACGAACGTCAGGCATCTGCGTAAGCTGCTCGAACAGGCCGGACATCCTATCAGCGAACAGGAGGCGTATCTTGCGGTCGAAACCTTCTTCGAATGGTTTCACGGGGACATTTTCATGTATCACTCGAGCCAGATCGGCGAGTTCCTCAACAATATCCGCTGGGCGATCTATGACTATCTTCAGACTGAGTTTCGGCGTTCTTTCCATATCCCGGCGAAGTCGACTGCCAAGTTTCCGATTTATAGCTATCTCATGCCGGCAGAGATCAACGAACCGGTCGCCGTTGCGATGTATTGGGACGCCATGAACCGGTCGCGGTCGCAACCTTACGTGCAGCAGTTCGTGATCCCAAACAACATGAAGCAGTGCTACTGATAGTCCTCAGCCAACAAAGGACTACATGAGCGATGACAGCTTCATAATTATTGTAATAATTTCTATATGCCCCGAATCGAAGGCCGATGAAGAAATTAGGTAGTCTAAATATCGGCTCGCAAGTCTGGCCTTTTTGATCTCTGTTTCGCCTTAATTTCATCACGAATGCTTTGCGCCAACTCCTTCATCTTCTTGGAATTGTTTTCAAAAAGTTCGCGAAGCACATGGGCGTATATCTCTAGAGTACCCAGGTAATGTCTAGTTTTCACCTCCTCGCCATGCGAACCCAAATTTCCAACTTCTTTCAACGCAAAACATAGATCCGCATATTCTTTCTCTTTGTCGGACCAAACCTCTAATCTACGATGCAAACTCATACGAACAGTATCGCCTTTTCTATTCTTTTCTTGAGAAGGAATATTTAGTGCGTTTAGTAGTTCTTCTAAGCTAGCTCGCAGAGCGTTGGATGCAGCAGACACATCAGCCCAATAAAGTGAGAAACTCTTATCCAACAAAGTTTCTACTAGTTCAGGGGTCTCAGCGGGAATTTGAAAGAGTCTTGGCGCCGGAAAGAACGATTTAATCGAAAATTGATCGTAGTATTCCGACTCTCCACGGTCTCCATACCTTTGATCAACACGACCAGAACCTGAGACGATAGCAACTTCACCGCACTCATTCCTGTTGCAGACGCAAGTCACCGTGAATCGATAAACTATCCAGTCCGGGTCCCACGCCTCACATTCTTGAGCCGCCTTAGAGTGTTGCGGCTCTACTACATTGAATGTGGTGAGATCAGGGACAAGATATCCGACATTACACTCCGGACATATGTATTCGAAATCTGGCTTGTCAGAAAAACTCTTATAGACACTTATTGAGGGAGACATGGCAGCATAAAATCTTAGGTGAATGACATAGAACATTTGATGGCTCTAGCGACAACAATCAACCCCGGACACACCAGCCGTGCATGGCTGATCAGATATTTTTTACCAATCTGACAGCAGAGGCACTTGCAGGAAGTTTCTTGCTCAACTGTCAAGTGTATGATTTGAATTACAGCAGGGTGATATGCGGTGGGCCTGAAGTAAGTCATGAACCTGAAAAAGACTTTTCTGCTCGTTGCAGTCCTCAGCGCGGGGGCGTTGGGGGGACTCCATTTCTCTGGCCACCTCGCTCCCCTGCTCTGGAAGCTTGACGACCCGGCAATACAGGCATGTCGAACGGACCTAATTGGCCAACTGAAATCGCCAGCGTCTTACCGGGAAATTGACGCGCAGCTATTTACCTCTGTAGGAAACAGCGTGTTCATTACCTATGACGCAGCGAATATCTATGGAACGCCGGTCAGAGACATCCACCACTGCCAATGGGTATACTTCAAAGGCAAATTCCTGTTCAAATTACCAATCATGTCGGGCGCTCAAGATTGGAAAATCTCTGCTTATCGAAGTGTAACGTTGCGAAACAGAAAACTCTACGAAATTGACGAAACGTCAACCGACCTAAAGGCGGATGAAAAAGACAGAGCAATTTCGATTTGTATAGAAAATTCACTGCAAGAAAATGGACTTTCCCGTATCGCTGACACCTACGAGTTTGCAGCCGAGATTAGTAGCGAAAGCGAAAACGGCTATCAAGTGGAATATAGAACGCACAAGAACAACAGTGGCATGCCGAAAAGCGCGCAATGCTACATCGAAAAAGACAAGGATACAGACGACCTGCGCTTTGCTGGAAAAAAGGCCATCTATTGGTAGCCGGAAATGAGCATTCAGTGCCTGCCATTCTGGCTGTCTGCTCCTCCGCCGCGACAGTGAATGCCTCAGCCAAAAACCATGATTGCGGTTGTGTCGAATTAAAACCACTGGACGCAGTTTGTTTGCACTGCAACATTTGGCTGATAATCCAAGTTCAGAGTATCAAATTGGAGGATATTAATGACAACCGGAGCGCTTACCCCACAGAAATTAACTCAAGTGGCCTGCAAATCAGGTCGGGATGCAATCGAAAGCCCGTGGCCATTTGATTTGATGGGATATTGACCAGATCGGCAAAGTGAGATTCTGGCCTGCGAAGTGGAAAAGTCCGACGATGAAATCGGGAATCTCGTCAAAGAAATGATGCGCTTTTGTACGACCCGCGCCCTCACTGAAGACCCGGAAATACAGACAACAAAAAATGCTTACAGGAAAGTCGTTGGTATTCGTCGATCATGGCCATCTTTGTTTTGGGCTTTGGGCCCTGCGGGAAATGGACAATTGTTCAGGAAAATCGCACGACCAATGACGAGATATTCTCATTGGTTCCGGAGGCATTTGATAAACTTCGCTACAGTTCCGATTTAGGCACGACCGGTTAGATGCCTAGAGGGCCTGACCTGGAAAACCAAGCGCTACACACGGCCAAAGTCCAGACCTGAAAAACAATCACAACTCCTATCAAAAAAAATTCCGGCGCCGGGATTTCAAACCCGGCGCCGGACATCTGCAATTCGCAACTGAAGCTTCCTACGACTGAACCAATTTCAAGATAATCAGTCGCTTTTCTGCGGTTTTCTGCCTCGTCACGTGGATGCCCTTGTGTCTCAGAAGCGGTGCCGCGCGGTCGACAGCGTTGCCAAGGGCATTGGGTTTGGCGGGCCAGAAGCGAGAGCGGCGCATGTCATCTGCGATGATCAGATTGAGCTCTGCAAGCAATTCAGTCGCCGTTCCCTCCCAACCGTTTGTCGGGTGCTGCGTCTTGATGAACTTTTCGATTGCAACAGCAACCGGATCGCCCTCAAAAACCGCCTCCGATGTCGTCTGCCTGTTGGCGTTGTAGGCCTTCATGAAGTCACCAGCCTCCCAGCCAAGTCCCGGTTCGCAGGCAATCACGAGGCGAGCAAAATCCGCCATGCGTGGCGGATTTTCGACTTTTGTCTCGTCATAGCGGCGAACAGCAGAGGACATTGCATCCAACAGAGCCCCGAGAATACCCGGCAGGACTTCATTCCATTGCTGCCAGAGATCATCTTCCGACTGTCGGTTTGCTTCGTCGATCTGGAGAAGCCGCACGGTCACGGCCCGGTCCGCGAGGTCGGCACGATCTGTCAGGCTTGGAATGCCATTCAGCAGTACCGGTCGCGCCCCCCGAAACCAGAACGGTTCAGCATCGGTGTGGAGCTTGCGCATCATGATGTTCGACCCGGTTGCCAATCGGCAAATCGCATCTGAAAACCAGGATTCCACACTCGACACATTGTCGAAGGAAAGTACAAGCCCGCATTTCGACTGAACAACGAGGTCTTTACTGTTTCGCGGCTCGGTCAAGACTGGAACGTCCGTTGGATCGACCAGCGTGCGTATAAAACGGGTGATCATCGTTTTGCCGCTGCCCTGCTCACCGCCCAGAGCCAGAACAGGATAGGCGCTCGCACGCCCCCAAAGCACTGCGACCAACCATGCAACGATCAGCCGGTAGTCGTCATCTTCGGCATTCACAAACTGGCGAAACTCCTCGATCAGATAACCGTGCTCCGGCTCAGGAAAAGCCAACATCGTTTCACTGCGGATGAATTTGACTGGTGGGTCAGTGATCACCTCCCAACCATGCGCCGTGATCTTGATGGCTCGCCAGCCGTCATCGCAAAGGTCCAACCAGCTGGCATCGTCGGCCCAGCCCGTACGCATCATCGCCTGGTGGCAAGGGCCATCTTCAATTGCGCGAACGCTCAAGACACGAAGAACGTCTGTCAGCAATTGGCCTGCGGCGGCACCACCAGTGGCCTTATAAAAACGACCTATCGCCCACCGTTGAAACGCCGCGCTTTCAATGCGCAAGTGTTCCTTGTGGCCGTTCACCTCAATTGTGGCATAAGCCGTTTTCTCCGGAGAGTGCCACAATTCGGCACCTTCAAGTGCTGCCAGGAGAGCGTCGCGCTGCTTGAGTGCCTTACGTTTACCGGTGTGGGCTTCCTCAGATTTTTGCTTGTCGGGCTCCTTGGCTTTGGTGTTGCCCGCCACGGAAGTCGCCGCTTTGACCAGATCAAGCGCCTGTTCTGCAGTCCAGCCGTCTTCAACCGCATCAGCTGCATCCCAGCCTGCCGGCACATCGCCAGGAGGCACCAAGACAGAAACAAGCTCAACACCCGCTTCCTTCAGGAGGCGGGCAACCGTTTCTGCATAAGTCTGGCCAGGCTCATCCGCATCCGGCCAGAGGATAACCGTGCGCCCTTTCAAGGTGGACCAGTCAGCCTTTGCGGCAGACTTCGAACCACCGGGCGACGTCATGCAGACGAACTGGGGCAATAGCACCTGGGCCGCATCGGCAGACTTCTCACCTTCGGCAACGAGCACCGGTTCGTCCGGATTTGCGGCAAGACGCTCAAGACCGTAGAGCGGACGTGGTGCTGGCCACATCTCCCAACGCCAGGTGAGTGCATCACCCTGCTGGAAAAGGCAGAGCGGACGAAAGCTCTTTGCACCGTCCTTTTGCTCGAAACGGTAAATGAAACCGAGCAGTTCACCCGCCGTATTGCGGTAGGCCCATGTCGTGCTGGGCACACCAAGAGTAGGATGCTGGCTGGGAGGAACAGGCGCGTTAGCAGGAACAGGCATGACAACGCTCCGGGACGACGTGCCGGCAGGGCCTTCGTTTTTGCTGGTGTTAGCGAGCGGTTCAAAGGGGTTTCTATGCATGAGGATTGACCCCCAACATTGCTGCGATTTTCAGCGCAGCGTCTTTCTGAGAATGATCGAAGAGAAAAGCCGCGAGGCTGACGAAGTCGCCGCCACAGTCACCGGTGGCGAAGTCGCCCCAGCAGCCCGTGACGGTGTTTACCTTGAAGCTGCCACGCCGGTGGTCGGCGCGGCGTGGATTAAGAGCAACCCACTCAGAGCCTTCCCGGTGTCCGTCCGGCAACCAGTGCTTCACCAGCTGATCGGCGTGAAGAAGCGCTGCATCGGAAATACGGCGGAAGTCGATGGCGTGATGGGGCATTGTTTTTCCTTTTTCTGACGTTTGACCAAACCGGCGATCACAGCTCTTCATCTCCGTTTGATCAGAGAGCTGCGCGAACCGGTTCTGGTGTTTGACGGGAAATGAAAATGGGGCGCTCATCATGGCGCCCCTGCTTCGCTGGTGGAGTTTTTGAGATTCCCTTGAACGAACTCATCAAGGTCACACTGGCGATAACGTACCGCGCGGCCTAGGCGAATGAACTTCAATTCGCCGCCCTTAACGCGCCAGGACTGGAGAGTCCGGACGCTGATACCAAGAATCTCGGCGACTTCCTTTTCGTTCAAAAGTCGTCCGGTCTGGTTTGATGCAGATGCATGCACTGTTTGCGCTCCTTTGCTGTTTCAAACAAAGGAACGCTGCAGCAGATTGATGATTTCCGGCAGTGAAAAGGGGGGAAAATCGTTTTCCCCCCTCTAGTTCTAATTCTTTTTGACGTGGCTCCAGAGCATGGGATGAAAGTGCCTCAAACGAGCCTGAGCTTGCTCTTCGTCTGGTATCAATCCTCCCAGCTCTTCAATTGCTCGAAGATACATTCTTGCGAGTTCAGCGCCAGTTTCAGGATGGCCTTCATTTCCAAGAATAATCACCAGACGTTGAAATGCTTCATCCCAAGCGTACGTTGGATTGCGCCCACCTTTTGATTTTGTATCTTGCATTAATTGAGGGTTCCGGTCGTCAGAATCTCGAGCGTCTGTCGAGAGCCAAAGCCGGATTGCCTCGATCTTAGGATGCCACTGTCCGTTGCGTCGTTCGACTAGCTGGCTTTCCATTACATGAATTCGGAGTTCGTTTGACTCCCAGTAGATCCTGTCAATTTCTTCGATTGGTGACCCGGTAGTAGCGTTTCCAACGGCGGTTATTCTTCCTGCCCGAAGATGGTTGACCAACTGATTGTAACGGCGAAACACAGCCTCGAAAGCTAAACGAAATTCGTCTGGCAGAGCAGAAGTATACTGAGATCTGCCATTCACACGTTTCCCTGCTCTATGACGTGGTGCGCAAAGCGCTCTAGCGTAGGCTTCGGCGTTTAGTTCCAGCGGCCATCTGCCAGCCTCAACCCATTTTGCTATTGCACGCAAAGTAGACGGAAAGTCACGCCGAAGGTCCGAGGCTGACGTGATTCTTTTGGCCACTTCGGGATCTTTCAAAACAAAACCCTCGAAGGCGTGTCTAAAGGTAGACCCATCGATTATCGCTAGTTCTGCAGCATGTTCATCGCTCGAATTCGTCATGGTCCTCCCGCCCGAACTGGCCCTTCAGCCGCTCTCACGAAGCGTCGCAGCTCACGCGATACCTCTCCCCCGCCTTTTCGATGAGTGAAAACATGATTGCGCGGGCTACCGCATTGCCACCTTCGATGGCGGGCCCGGTCGTCGCAACATCAGGATTGTCCAGAAACTCATCAAGCAGACCAGGATGATGCGCTTTCAGGAAAACACCGAGCAACGCTACCGTGGTCATCCCTTTGCTTTCGTCTCCGCTTAACAGGTAGGTCCCACTCTTCCTGGAAACGCCAAGGGTATCGGCAAATTCACTTTCCGGTGCCGACTTTTGCTCGAGCGCCTTGAGCTCATTTTTCAGCACCTTCAGATCGTCGGCGGAATTGGAAGCGATCACCTGTTCCAACTCTCCATAGGCAGCACAGGCGTTCGCGTCGAACGCGGAGCTTTTTGCGCTTTGCAATTTTAGATTGTCGGAAGTTTGAGCGGGCCCGCTTTCGGTCTTTCCTTGCTGCTCGGGGCAGCTCCGAAATGGTTGATATAAACCTCCAACAAAAAATAAACTGTCGGGGAAACGTGCCTTACGTTTTACCTGATAGAGGTCATACAATTTTGTGTAGGTGTCTGGATCAGAGATATCGGAAACACATATGTCTGTAATGTTCTCCAGCCCGATCAGCTTTCGAGTTTCGACTGCCTTTTCCGCAGCGATCTGGAAGCAGGTCCAGGTGCTCGCGATTGTCTCGTTTTGCGCCGAGCAGATTTCGATTACCGGTGCTGCCGAGGTGCCGTAATAGGCTTTGGACCTTGCAATCTCCAGCATTTCATAAGCAACGGCCCCTTTCTTGAGGCAATCCGGCAACTTCGAGGCATTGCCTGCAGCACTGCACTCCTCAATTACGGCCTTTGGAATTGCACCCTGGGCCGACGCAATAGAAGAAAATGCTGTCGCGAGAGCCAGGGTCAGCCAAGATAGAGTTCGGAAATTGCGCAAAACATTGCTCCGATGCTTGGTCTCTTTGCTATTGGTCGCAGAATGTAAGCCTACAACCACACTACTTGGGCGGCAATCACCATCCTCACAACACAAAAAACTTCAGAACAGCCAACCTATTGCAACTGAACGACGAGCAAGATTATCCGCGTAGTCGCATCGCGTTACCTCGACCATGCATGAAGGCTCTGATGGCAAAGGCCTAATCGCGCCACTGCCTTTTCGCCAACGCTTCCCTCAGACGCGAGAGCGACTGTGCAATGGGTCGAGCGAGCCAGCGAGACTTGCGGGTAACTTACTTGCGGTGGTTTGTTTCAACCAAAAAGCGAATGCGGGTTGCTTGTCATAAGTACCAATATGGTTAATGTTCTGCGATCTGCCGGGAAGAGGCGCCTGGTGGTGGTGGGAATTGGTTGTGGGAGCTTATGGCTCCGGCAGGGAAGAGCGACGGGGCCAGCGGGTTTGGCCGGAACGTTGCCATTGAAGGAGCGAAGTGGACAGGGGCGTCAGGGATCTCTCCGGGATAGCAGATCAAGCGTCTGCTAACCGGGAACGCGCGCAGCTTGATGCGCCGCGGCCGCTGACCGAGGCGGCAGGTGATCGTTCGGGCGCTGATGGCAAGCCGAACAACATGATTGTGCGCCTGGACAATGGTTCTGAGGCCGATTGGCTGGCCGCCTGTTATCTGGCACGTGAGGCGCATCAGAACACGATTTTCCGAGACATATCTTTTGCTGAAGAAGGAGCACGGTCGATCTATGGCCGGGCATGCAAGGATTCTTGCAGAGTAAAAGGCTGACGAATAAAAGGTATCAGCATACGGTCTTGTTATTTAAATCCAGGTGACTAAATGAAGAAACGAAAACTAAAAAAATGGGATTATATAGGTTTTATTTCACTATGGTCAGTATTTATTGTTGGAAAATTGGCCGGATCTGAGTCTCATTACTTAGATAAACTTCTTTTGGTGCTGGTAGTGCTAACTTGTTTGAATATCTACGCGGTGATTTCAACCATCTTTGGAACAGAAGAATAAGAGTATTTAAGCCTATTCGCCATTTTGACGATAGGCCAACAATTTAAGGATTAAACAGGGTTGTCACTATGAACGAGAACTATTGGCGAACCGGATCTGCTTTGAACGGCATAAACGATGTATTCGGTGGCGGGAAAGCTTTTTGGACCGACAGAGGCATTCATGTATACAGCCCTTTGCCAAATAATAAACTATTTAGTCTGCTTTCCGAAAGCGCTCATCAATTTCATGATACAATAAAAGGTCAATATGGGAATATAATAAGTGTGAGGGGCGGAGTATTAGACGATATAAGAGGAACAAAAGCTGCAGGTCAATTTGCTGCCAAATATGCACCACCTGTTGAAATCTATTTTCGCTTTGCTGATGATGATGGATTTACTTTAAAGGACGGACTGGCCGTTTCTGGAGGTTTAGCTGCGAGTTACGCAACTGCCGCCGCAATAACCGCAACAGCTGCTGGAACAGTCGGTACAGTAGGTGCAGCTGCCATCGCGTGGCCAGCCACCTTCGCAGCAGGAGTTGGTGTTGCGGTTTCGTTCGTCATAGACTCACTGCCAATCCCAGACCTACCTGATCCGGCTCCGTCTTTCCCCCACAACAGCGGCATTGGCTTTCAAACAATCAACCCAAGCACCGCCTATGTGCCGAGCAAACAAGAAATTACGCCAATAGAAATAACAAATGTAAATCCATTTGGAGATAGTAAAATACAAGGGCTGGGAGGGAGATTTTTTGATCACCCAAAGACGTTATCCCAAATAACGTCGCCTGACCGGGACGTATATCTAGAGTTTGTTAATAGTAACGGTACAAGGGTAATCGAAAATCACAGTAAAGGTATTGAGAAAAACTCCCTAGTCACCACCAGGGTAACAATTGATAAAAACGGAAATGTTAAAAAAGAATATTTCACAACGGCAGTTTCGGATATTTCCGAAACACTAGACCATATGCGTGGTCTCGATGCCAGCGTAAGCACCACATACCAGGGAATACAGATTGGTAAGGCTATAGGTCGTGACGTTCGGCAAAAGTTCATTGAAGACGCACTAAGTAACGGTTACTCCAAGAAACAGATAATTGGCGGGGCACAATCAGGTCTACTGATTGATGGTCCTGAAAAAGTCTTCGACATATCAATAAATAAGCCTGCTGCTCCTTCGGGTGTTATCCAAAATACTAGCGCGGCGCAGACTCAAAACAACGCAAACGACAATCCAAACTCTAGCCACAACAATGGTGATGGCGATCGTGGTGACACTAATCCAGGCTATGAAGGTGGTGGAAGCTCAGGCGATTATCAGGGCAGTTACTCCGATAGTTATAACGGAGGTGGCGGCCACGGGTACAGCGGCGGCGGTGGTGACTTTTCTGAAAACATGAGCTGCTTTGTAGCTGGCACCCCAATCCTTCTTGCGGACGGCTCCGAAAAACCCATCGAGAAAATCCAGCTTGAAGACCAGGTGATGGCGTTCGACGGCCTTGGCGCGCTTCAGCCAGGCGAAGTCACTGATTTGTTCATTCACGGCAAGCGCAAGGTGCTGGATGTTGATGGCGTTCTGGCAACGCCCGAGCATCCTTTTCTGCTCCCGGATGGCAGCTACCAGCCAATTGGCAATCTCTCGGT
>CXTY01000040.1 GCA_001404055.1 Roseibium album
TAACCCTTACTTAAAACAACCCAAATACCCCAAAAGATATCCAAGCCGTTCCGCAAGACCAACGCCGCCTACGCTTCCCTTCCTTCAATAATCAAATTGTCAAAGAACAGAGGAAATTTCCTCGAAGCTTCCAACCAATCCCGCAAACAAAATCAACCCAATACCGAACCTCTAGATCCGGCCCAATCAAGCCAATTTTCAGGAATTAAGGTCAAAAAACCTTCCCGCCAGCGACGTTGCCGCCGTCGATGTGCGGGTTATACGCACCACCCAAACCAACGTCAACAGCCAAATTCAAATAATCTCAAAAAATCTCATATTTCTTACACAAAACCTGAAAAACCTTTTTGTTACAGTCACTAAAGGTAGCTTAGCCGGTTCTATCTCGTGACTTCTACCACCATTCCGGACGCCAATCCTCCAGCTGCTGCAATCAGCGCCATGCCGTAAGATTGTGCATTGCCGCATTCCTCGCTGCTTCGCAGCATGCTTTCATAGAGTTGAACGGCAAGAATAGCGCCAGACCCACCAATCGGGTGCCCTCTGGCAAGCGCACCACCCAGTATGTTGACCTGCTCCGGCGCAAGATTCAACGCTTCCATCGTTACCATGGCCTGAACTGCATAGGCCTCCATCAGCTCTATGTTGGCAATATCGGTCGTGGACATGCTCAACTTGCCCAATAGAGCCTGTGCAGTGGATATCGGGCCAAGCGCAGGATCGGCCGGATCACATCCGCTGCTCAGGCCGTCAAGGATCTTGAGCCCTGGCCCTTGTTGTTCTCCTTGAACATGCTCTGCGACCAACAGCACTGCAGCAGCACCGTCTGCCTCACAGGCGATTGTCGCCGCGCTTAACCCCGTTTCGCTACTTCCCGTCAGAACAGGCGCGCGGAGAGCAGTCTTTGTTGCAAGGTTCCGCGTAAAGGTGTCTGTTATAGGAGCCCCATCCTGAAGCTGGACAAGACTTTGTTGCAAATTTTCAGCCGATCCGCGCGCTTTTGCGTGTGAGTTCACGGCATATTCGACCTGGGCTTCCCGAGATACGTCTCGCCCGACTGCAAGCCGCGCCGCGGCCTCCGCCAGGTCTGGATCACTGAAAGGTGGTGGAGCAAATACGGGTCTGCTGTAGGCGACCGCCTCATTCTCTTGATCCTTCGGCCTGTGCATTCTTATGGGAGAACGTGAAAAGCTCTCCGTACCTCCTGCAAGAACACAGGTTGCGGCCCCTGACTCAATCATCCTCATGCCCAGCAGAATGGCGTCGAGCCCTGAACAGCACTGCGTATCAATGGTCAGAGATGGAACGGATTGAGGGATGCCCGCACGCAGAGCTGCCAGTCGCGCCGGGTTGCCGCCTCCATAAAGCGCATTGCCCAAGATGACGTAATCTACCTGGTCTGGCGAAAGATCCGCATCCTGGATCAATCGAGACAACACTGGCGCCGCCAGTTCATCGGCCTGCAAATGGCAGAATGCACCGCCCCTTGGTGCAACTGGCGTCCGCCTCGCCGCTGCGATCACTGCATGGCGCCGATTCGTCATGTTCCGTCGTCTCTTTCTTGTCCCATAAAGTTCGCTGTAATTTCTCTGATGTCCGGTTTTCCACCCGCAGTCAGAGGCAGATGATCACGAAAATGAAACCGCCGGGGAACTTTGCCCGTCGCTAGATGCATCTTACAATGGCGCAAAAGATCCATTTCTGCATCCGCCAAGGACACCGACAATTTGATAACGGCTTCCAGCACCTGCCCGCGGACCGGATCCTGTACACCGGTCACGATTGCCATCTCAACTGCCGGATGACGAGCCAGAACGGCCTCCACTTCCTCCGGGTAGACATTCAAACCGGAGGTTATCACCATGCGGTTTGCACGGCCTGTCAGGAAAAGAAAACCTTCAGTATCCAGATAACCATGATCACCAAACGTCAGCCAGCCATTCTGCCAGCGTGTGTGGTCTGAGTTGCCGGAGACATAACCGGAAAAAAGCAGATCGCTTTTCACCCAGATCGGGCCGGTCACGTTTTCCGAGGCGGGCGCCACCGGATCACCGATTGCAATATCGACGCCCTTTGCAGCGCGTCCGACAGAACCGGCAGGTATTTCGTCTTCAGCTCCAGACACCGTGATGAAGCTGGTTTCCGATGCGCCGTAAAATTCAAACAACCCGGCACCCGGAAAAAACTTGTTGAGTGCCCGCCTGTCCTCTTCACGCCATTTGGCCCCGCTCACGAGCACCTGGCGCAGGGCATCCAACGAGCCCCCGCGCTTTGCGGCTTCTGCCAGATAGTGAACTTGCGTAGGCGTTGCGTAAAGACTGGCGCCGTTCTGCGATCTTGCAATTTCGGCCAGCAACGCGCGCGGATCGAAATGGTGCAGCAGGACAACTTCCCGCCCGCTCGCAAGACCGTAAATCGCACCATATAAGTGAAGCGAGTGCACCAATTGCCCAGCCAGGATAATTCGGGCGTCTTCCGGCGTTTCAAATTCCGCATCACTCAGCACGAAGCTCTGCAGCCAGGAACCGTGGTTTCTCAAATACCCTTTTGGAAGGCCGGTCGACCCTGAGGTGAAGCCAACATAAAAAGGGTCGTCTTCTTTCGGCGCAGCGCCGTCAACCGGAACATAGTTTTCCCGCTGATCGGTATCGATGTCTGAAAAGGTTTCGTAGACCGCATTGTCTATCTGAAGGTCGGGACTTGTCGCAGCTTTCGCATCACTCTGTTGTGCCACGGGCCAATCAGGGTCCAGCACCATCGCGATGCGAGCGTTGCGAGCGCAAGCGAAAAAACAAACGATGAGAGCGAGGGGATCTTCAAGGGTCAACGCTATCCGCCCGCCCCGGGGCGAGTGACGGCGAAGATAATCTTCTGCCGTCTCGATTTTCAGGACCAGGTTTTGCCAACTCAGCCTAGTCACACCGCAGGTTATCGCGGTTTTATCGGGAGCGTTCCTGGCAAAGTCGTCAAGCTTGTCGCCGATATATGCCATAGCCCTCGAACTCTCGATGCAAGAGGCTCTTAGGAACGTGTGAACAGAGCTCCAGGCAGCCCACGCGCAACGGTTTGAGTTACGAGTGCTGTAATTGCGACTTTGATCAGGTCGCCTGGAATATAGACCGCGCTCGCGATTGCCGCTTTTGGCAGTGACAAACCAGCCATGTAGGCAACACCAGGAATGCCAAAGATATAGACAACAAGGATACCGCCAACAGTAGCCGAAATCGCAGCAGCAACAAGAACATTCAGGTCATTGGTTGCCCGCATGATCCAGCCTGCAACAAAAGCGCCGATCGGCCAGCCGATGAGAAAGCCAACAGATGGGCTTGCGAATACACTCAATCCGCCTCTGCCACCAGCAAGAAACGGAGCGCCAAGAGCCACGAGAAACAGGAACAAAAGGACCGCGAGCCCACCACGGACCGGGCCGAGCATGACGCCGGCAAGCATGACACCAAGAGTTTGAGCTGTGATCGGGACGCCGCCCAAGAAAGGTATTGCGACCGGCGGAACCAGACCCAATGCAGCAATCAAAGCCGCATAAAATGCAATATGAACTAGTGAACGGTCAGCCATATCGTATTCAAACCTTCTTCTCTATGTCGTGTCTAGAGATGCATGCAGTTTAGTCTAGCATATCTATTGTATGCTGCGCAGCACCATCTTGAAAGCGGATAGCCCATATTCTTAAGGAATGCCAGGCTTATCCGTATTAATTCTTAAGTTACCTTGACAGTCCTTCGGCGCCCCCACGCGCTTTCAGGGCTTCAGCAACATTGTCGGACATGCGAAGTGATTGAATCGCAAAAGGTGCAAGCAATCTCCACGAATTTTTCGCGCCACTGCGTGCCTGGTAAGCTTCCCTCAACATGGAGAAAACTTCAAGCATGTGTGGGGCGAACCGGAGGACAAGCGTAACACCAAGCGCAGGCCTACGGGGCGACATTCCAAGCCACTGCAGAGGCTTGAAAAGCGGCTGCACGGCTTCCAGCATGTCGTCCATACGCGTGGTTATCGATACAAAGTTTGCGGCAAGGATCATGACTATGAGCCGCAGAACAACCGTAACCCCTTCAAAAAAGGTACCTGAGAACCAGTGAAGTCCCAATAGAATTGCAAGGAACATTGACAGTCCGCGTAGAAGCTTCAACTGCATAAGCCCTTCGCGGCCCAAAGACGCATAAAGGCCAACGACCACCGCAAGACAGGGAAGAAAAACCCAAAAATCCTGGACTCTGAAAAGGATCAGGCTTCCGATCGCCACAACGAGGAGCTTGAGGCTTGCAGGTAACCTGTGCGCCCAGCTCTCACCATGAAGATAGATCGAGATCACAGCGCCGCGAGCTCCATTCTGGTTCCTGATTTCAATTGAATGTCATCTTTGTAGGCAGCCAGAACCTGTTGCGGAGGTCCGTCCATGCGTATTCGGCTGTCTTCCAGCCACAGAACCCGATCAAATTCTTCAAAGTGGCTCAGGTCGTGGCTAACCATAATTATCTTCTGTGGCAAAGACATCAGCTTGCCAAATATCCTGCGCATTGCGAGCGCATCCAGGCTGGTCATAGGCTCGTCCAGAACCAGAAGCTGCGGCTCCATAACCAGAACGGCAAGAATGCAAATCAGCTGTTTCTGGCCTTCGGAAAGTTCCGCAATTGGATTAGCTGCCAGTTCCTCACACCCATGTTGCGCGAGAAACGCGCGTGCACGGATCCGACTTTCGTCCTTGCCAGCACCAAGTTGGGTCAGACCAAACGCGATTTCTTCCTCAACGGTCGGAAATATCGCCTGATGGTCCGGGTTTTGAAAAACAAATCCGACGTGGCGTGGCAATTCTGGCTCGGCTTTTTCCGACGGTGCACCAAACAGGGTCAGCGTGCCGTTATCAGGTGACCGCAAGCCATTTATGAGACGGATAAAGGAGCTTTTCCCGGAACCGTTAAGCCCGATGATACCAATTCGGTGTTCTGACAACGAGAGTGTCAGGTTCTTCAAGACAGGGCGTTGGCCGAGCGTAAGGCTTACATCATCGAAAACCGCATAGGTGTCCAAATCTGGATCGCAAACGCGTGTTATTTCGCTATTTTTCTTTTTGGGCCAGAGCGCCATGTCACCTCGCCGCAGCCGTCACTGGGCAGCCAAATCCAATTTTTGTTCGGGCTGCTTATTGACTGGATGTGCCTTGTTGTCAAAGAGGCTTTATCCTACCGGGCGCGTCAAAACTGGCAAATCGGCCAATTGGTCAATGGTTGCCTTGACCCTGTTCAAAGCCCAGCAATACCTATCTTCTGACTCCTCAGAACCGAAGGTAATGCGAATGTAAGGCGCTGGTGCGTGATCCTTGACCTGAAAATAGCGGGACGACAAAACCGAAATCCCTTGATGGGAGAGCGCTGCCTGTAGCGCGTCCGGGTCCACGTGATCGGGTAACTGCAACCAACCGAAAACCTTGGTAACATCACCTTGCAGGAAAAAGGGGGAAAGGATATCGCGTGCGCTCTGAAACCGGCTTCGATTGGCCTTGCGTTTCAAACGCAAAGTCTTGAACAAATGGCCTTCTCGAACCCAGCCCGCAATTAGTTCTGCGGTAATCGGCGAGGCCATCCATGTGCTTTCGCCAATCTTGTTTCGAATTGAATCGCCGAAGGCTTCCGGAACATGGACAAACCCAATACGGCTGCCCGGCGAGCAAACCTTGGAGATACTGGCAATGGATGCGGTGCGTTCGGGAGCAAGCGCGCCGAATGCCGGTAAAGTTTCGGGCAAGAACGGCGTATAGGGATCGTCCTCGACGATCTTCACGTCATGATCCCTGGCGACCCGAACCAGATTTTGTCTTTCTTCAATCGACATCGTATGGGTTGTCGGATTTTGCATGTTCGGCATCAAGAAGACACCCTTAACCGCATGAGACCTGGCCGCATGCGCCAGTGCTTCGGGATCCATCGCCCCGTAACCACCGTCTGATCGGCGTAGAGCGGGCAGGGGCACGACCTTCAACCCAATACCTGCCAGCGAGCTGAAGATGGAGGGATAGGTGAACTGGTCGACAGCAATTGCGTCTCCTGAACGAAACAAAGCCTGACAGGTTACCTGGATTCCGTGCTGGGCACCGCAAGTTACCGCCACCCGGGCCGGGTCCGCCTCCAGACCATAGTCCTTGAACACCAGAACGCCTGTTTCACGGTGCGCATTCAGACCTTCAGAGGGAACAAACCCGTTCAACCGGTCTATTCCGACGGTTCTGGCCATTCGCACCAGCCCATCTGAAAGGCTTGGATTCAAATGCGGATAGGCAAAATTCCTGGCAAGATCACAGGTTTCTGGCTCATTTTCCTTCGGGATCAGTGGTGAGACTTTCTGGGATTCCGTCGCAATATAAGTGCCGCGCCCGGTTTCGCCCTTTACCAGACGGCGCCTTTCCGCTTCGCTATAAGCCCGGGTGATCGTTCCAAGGGTCACACCCAGTTGATAAGCGAGTTCACGCTGCGGCGGCAACCGGTCACCCTGCACCAGAGCGCCTTCACTGATATCGGCCTCCAGCGCATCTGCAATTGCCAGATAAATCGGCCCCTGCGCCGCTTCGATGTTCGGGATCCACATTGTCATGAGAACAATGTTATCATTGACTGATACAATTTCTCAAGACAATTAGTGTCTCCGTCGCTTTGTATCGATTGTATCGATAACTTGTCTGGAGACAATTAATGGACCTCACCACATTCATTGCTTTTGCGGTGTTCATCGTCGTCATGACTGGAACGCCTGGTCCAGGAAACCTCACTTTCCTGGCAATCGGCGCCTCGGCAGGTTACCGCACGGCGTTTCCTGTCATCGTCGCTTCGCAGTTGGGCTCCCTGCCCCTCAAACTCAGTGTCGCGTACGGTCTGGGTCATGTCATGGCAAGCGGGGGGACAATTGTCACGATCTTCAATGTGCTAAGTATGGCCTATATGAGCTATCTTGCCTGGCGAATTGTCTCTCTGAGTGTAAAGCCCAAGGGCGAAGTGGCCTTACCCAGCTTTTGGGAAGGGCTTCTAATACATCCGCTCAGCCCGAAAACCTGGGCAATGAACCTCGTCGCCTTCTCAACCTTTCTCGCTGGAAACGGATTGAGCATCCACGAAAACGCCCTGGTCCTTGTGGCTGGTTTCACCCTTGGCGGCATGGTTTTTCACTCTCTATGGGCGCTTGCCGGGGTTTCCATCCTGGCCCTGATTGGCGAGGGCCCCATCATGCGGGCAATCACGATCTCAATGGCAATTGCCATGCTGGCAGCCACTGTCTGGGCACTTGCGCTTTGAACAGTGATCCATGTCATCCAGTCCGGAAAACAGGGTCGGAAAATGCCAGTTCTCAATTTTTCATATGCTGTCCGGAAGGACACTGAAGCGTTTCGGGACAGGGCATGCAAAATGGAAATTCAGCTCTATGAAGAATGAGCCTTTTGACACCGGACGCCTGCAAACTTTTGCGGGCTTCCGGTGTGTGAACTTTGTTCAAATAGCGAGCGCTCTTTGCCAGGCGTCCGCTCACCTGCTGTTTCAATCACCTTGACAGCAACTCAAGTTCGCGTCGCCAGTTTTCCTCTAAGCTCCGAAGGTGCGGCGGCGCCTCTTCCAGGCCAATATCCCGCATCAATTCCGGCGTGAGGTCGGTTTGCGTGAGACGCCTGCGCCGCTTTGAAAGGATACTGCCACCCAATGCAGTGATAAGGTGAACTAAGGAAAGCAAGTTTCGATTTCCTTGAACAGCATCCTGCTGATCACATAGCGTTAGATTAGACATTATTGCAACTCCTTAACTTTACGAGTTACATATCGTTCTGTATCACTGATCTTACCAACGAAAAATCAGCGCCATAACATAAGGAGACCTTATGTATGAAGAACAACCTTCCTCCGCTCTCCGCCATCCGTGCGTTTGAAGCTGCCAGCCGCCACTTGAGCTTTACCAAGGCAGGCGAGGAGCTCGGCATGACGCAAGCAGCTGTCAGCTATCAGATCAAGCTGCTGGAGGAGAGGCTTGGGTTTGCGGTGTTCATTCGAAAAGCGCGAAAAATCGAATTGACGGACCATGGGGCACACCTGTCTGCCAAAGTCATCGATTCGTTTACGACCCTGCGCACCGCGTTCGAAGACGTTTCGGAAAAAAATGCAGGTCAGCTCGTGGTCTCCAGCAATACGACCTTTGCGGTGAATTGGCTGGCGAACCGCCTTGTACATTTTCAAATGCAAAATCCGGATATCGCCGTTCGGATATTGCCTTACGGCCCTAACGCGGAACCGGATTTCGATGAGGCCGACATCGTTGTATCGGCCTGCAAGGCTCCACCAAAAGGGTGGTTTGCTTATGAACTGGTCAGAGCGAATTTCTCACCAATGCTCAGTCCCGCACTGCTGGAAACCATTGGTAATATTGACTCTCCACAGGACCTGTTGAAGCTACCGATTGTTGACCCTCAGGACCCATGGTGGAAAATCTGGTTCGATGCAGCAGGATTGCCGAGCGTTGACTTCAGTCACCTGCCAAGTTCACGCATGGGGTCTCAGGCCCTGGAAGCAAACAGGGCCATTGCCGGGCAAGGCGTCGCGATTCTGACACCCTATTTCTGCAAGAACGCCCTGGAGACCGGGCAACTCATACAGCCGTTTGAACTGACGTGCCGCGCCGAAGACGAGAGCTGGTACCAAAGTTATCCACCCACACATCGCAACAGCCGAAAAGTTCGGCTCTTCCGTGACTGGGTACATTCAGAGCTGAAGCGGGACGGCATGCCCGCACCGTCCCAGATGGCGGTTGTCTCCTAAGCTCGGTCTTGACTGAACTCTGCCAGATTTTTTTCCTTCAGTGCCGCCACAAGATCTTTCACCCTGTCGGCATTGTCTCTGGCGGGCGTGCCGTTGCGATTCCATAACCCGTTTTCAAGTCCGACCCTGGCTTTGCCCCCGCTTTCAATTGCGTAGGCCAGGCAGTCCGTTTCCTGATGCCCGAAAGCGCAAACTGCCCAATCAATTCCCAATGTGTTGCGGCGTTCCGTCAGAGTTTGCAGAAATGGCTCCAGGTCTTCGGGTGCGCTTTCCTGGTTATTTGCGTATCGTCCGAGCACGAACAGCAGCTGATGGTCCCTGCCTGGAATAGTGCCAGCTTCCACAAGATCGAAGAAGCGTGTCAGGTCTTCCGCACTATAAACAATGTGCTGAATTGCGATTTGCTCTTTCAAAGCCCAGGCATAAAACGTTGCTGCTTCTGCCGTTTTGTTATCTGGAATCATTTCCCGAACGGCAATGGAAACCGCATCTGGCAGCAGGTCATGCACCAGTTTTCGTTGTTCGTCCGGACCGTATTTTCCGATGCCTTCGCTGGTGATCTGAACCAGCATATCCGGCACGGCCGCTTTCATTTCAGTCAGAAGTTCCCGGTACAATCCAGCATCGAGAACATGCTCGCCTGACGAATTGCGGACATGGGCGTGCATCCCGCGCGCTCCCGCTTCAAAACTGGCTCTTGCCGCTTCGACCGTTTCTGAAATTGTCATCGGCAGTGCCGCATGGTCGGCCTTTGTCCGACGTGCACCGTTCGGCGCCACCATGATCAACGGCAGCGGTTTGAAATCTGAAGTTTTTGCCATGGTTTAAAGCGCTGCCTTCAGTGCCTGATCCAGCTTCTCGGTGATTTCGGTGACCTGGGCGTCATTGAGAATAAACGGCGGGGCGAGCAGCACATGGTCACCGGTAACACCATCTATCGTCCCACCCATCGGGTAACAGATCAGACCGGCTTCAAAGGCAGCCTTTTTTACCGCCTTGTTGATACCCCTCCTGGGATCAAAAGGCGACTTGCTTGATCGGTCCTCCACCAATTCCAAGCCACGAAACAGACCACGGCCGCGGATATCGCCGACATGCGGATGCTGACCAAACGCATCTTTAAGAGAAGCTTCCAGTTTTTCACCCATCGGCATCACACGGTCGGCCACGCCGCCGACAAGTTTCTTAAGCACGGCAAGACTGGCCGCACAGGCCGTCGGGTGTCCAATGTAGGTATGCCCGTGCTGGAAAAATCCTGACCCGGTTTCGATCGCCTGATAGATTTCAGACGAGCACAACATGGCTCCGATCGGCTGATAGCCGGCACCAAGGCCCTTGGCAATGCAAAGAATATCAGGTGCGACACCATCCTGCTCACAAGCGAACAAGGTTCCGGTGCGCCCAATGCCGCACATCACCTCATCAAGGATCAGCAAAACGCCATATTGATTACAGATTTCGCGGACGCGTTTGAAATAACCTTCGACGGGAGGTACTGCGCCTACCGTTGCACCAACAACCGGCTCCGCCACAAAGGCCATGACGCTTTCAGGTCCAAGGCGTTTGATCTCGGCTTCCAGTTCATTTGCCACTCTCTGACCATAGTCGAAAGCTGTTTCACCTTCCTGGCGGCCACGATATTCGTAACATGGTGAAATATGGGTGGTTTCGATCATCAACGGCGCGAAGGGCTCCCGCCGCCATTGATTGCCCCCGGTTGCCAAGGCTCCCAACGTATTGCCGTGATAGCTTTGGCGCCGCGCAATCACTCGGTGACGCGAGGACTGACCTTTTTCCAGATAGTATTGCCGCGCCAGCTTCAGGGCCGATTCCATGGCCTCCGATCCACCGGAAACGAAATAGACCCTGTTCAGGCTTCCAGGAGCGTGTTGAATCAGAAGATCGGCCAGTTCTTCAGCTGGCTCCGTGGTAAAAAATCCTGTGTGTGCAAATGCGATGTTGTCGATCTGGTCTTTAATTGCTTGCGTCACATCCGGGTCGGAGTGACCAAGACAGGAAACAGCGGCATCACCGGAATCAAAATACTTTTTTCCTGATTTATCAACTATATAGCAGCCATCCCCGGTGGCTGCGACTGGCAGTTTGGCTTTGGTGTGACGAGGGAAAACATGCGACATGGTTGGGAACCTGACTGGTGATTTCAGTACAATCCGAAACGGATTTGTGACATTTGTATCAGAAATCATCTAATCCTGAAACATTTGTTTCTTACCATCGTTAACCACGTTCCTCATCCGAATTTTAATCAAATTGCAGGAACCTTGCGTGTGGGGGACGACATCGCAATCAATAATCGACAAGGCTAGCAAGTCATGCGTCAGCGCCTCTTCGCCTGGATTTTCTTGTTTGGATTTATCGCCACGCTTGCAGGTTGTGGTTCAGTGGCCGGGGTAACCGGGATGGGATGGGTGACCGCATCCCATAATTCGATCAGCTACGACGACTCGTCCTGGTGTGTTCCCAGAAAACTTAAGAAGGTGCTCAACCGTGTTGCCAAACGCTATGGCAAGGTAACCGTCCACTCGACCAAACGCTGGTGGCTTGAGAACTGGTGGAAGGGCGGCGCAAAGGATTCTTATCACCTGAACTGCAAGGCCGTGGATTTCTCAGTAGGTGGAAATCCGTCTTCCGTTATCGCTTATTTGAAAGCGCAGTCGGAGGTTGGCGGTTACAAGCACTATTCCTCCGGCCATTATCATATCGACACCGGACCGCGCCGGACCTGGTGAATACGTGAGGCGAGTTATTTCAACTCGCCCAGTTCCATCGCCAATTCCCAGGCGACCGCGTCAAAGCCGATAAAGTTCTTTCCATCACTTTCAACAATCGGGCGTCTGATTGCTGAAGGGTGTTCGATCATGACGTCGAGTGCACTTGCAGCATCCACGACAGAGTCCTGCGTTGCTTCATCAAGACGGCGCCAAGTCGTGCCACGCTTGTTCAATACAGCATCCCAACCGAATTCTCCGACAAATGTAGCCAGCTTGTCGGCGTTCACACCGTCTTTCTTGTAGTCATGGAATGTGTAGTCAACGCCAGCTTCTTCGAGGAATTTTCGGGCTTTTTTGACCGTGTCACAGTTCCTGATGCCATAAACCTTCATGTCGTGATTTCCCTGTCTAACCTTTTGGCGAGAACCTTGCCTTTTGCTGCCCGGTTTTCAAGGACCTAACATATCTTTCTACAATCTGGCCAAGGTCAGGCCAGGTTATGCCGCTTCAAACAACGCACAGGGTTGACCCGGCTTCTTTCCCGCGTCACTGATTTCATATCGGGATTTCCTGGCCGCCTGACCATTCAAGCCTAAAGAGACGCCAAAAGCTCCAATGACGGTACCGCAAACACAGACTTCTTCAGCCCAACCGGCAGCTCCGCAGGCGAAAGCCAGATCCGGGCCAGGACAAGGCAATTGGCGGCAGCGGCTAAGGCTTTGGAGCGGGCTCGTCCTGTTTGTTTTCTGTCTGAGCCACTTTCTCAATCATTCCCTCGGCGTGATTTCAGTGGCGGCGATGGAACAAGGCTCACTCTGGCACTATTGGGTGTGGCGAAACCCGGTTGGTGAGACGCTGCTCCTACTGGCTGCCTTGACCCATGTGACCCTGGCCCTGTGGCGAACAGCGAAACGCAGCACCTTGAAAATCCCACGCTGGGAATTCGCCCAGCTTGTACTTGGGCTCTATATACCCTGGACCCTGATCCCCCATGTCAGCGTCACCATGGGCCTTGCCAACGAATTCGGATTTATTCCGTCCTATCACCAGATGCTGACGCTTCTTTGGCCTGATCTTGGCTTCATGCAGATCGTGCTTCTGGTGGTGGTGTGGACCCACTCGATGATCGGCCTGCATTTCTGGCTCAGGCTCTACCCCTGGTATCAACGCTTCAGATCTGCTGCCTTCGCGTTTGCAATCACATTACCCGTCCTCGCAATTTGGGGCTTCATTGAAGGTGCAAGACGGCTCGCATTGGCAAAAGACGTCAAGGTCAAGGTCACACCGGATCAAATGGACTGGGTGTATGCTGCAACCACTCAGATTCGGGCAGTCGTATTCGGTCTCATTGCCGTCAGTCTGATTGTCATTTTGATCCGCTACATCGCCAATCTGAGTTCTCGCCGGCTGACGATCACCTATCCCGGAGGTCTTGCTATCAAGGCAAAACCGGGAGCAACTCTGCTTGAAATCAGCCGCATGAATAATGTCCCGATTGCATCGGTGTGTGGCGGGCGGGCACGGTGTTCGACCTGCAGGGTCAAGGTTCTGGAAGGCATGGGCGTCCTGGACGATCCGGCCAAGCCGGAAGCAGCCGTACTTGGCCGGATCTCCGCTGGAGACGACGTTCGGCTTGCTTGTCAGATACGACCCCAAAAGAACATTCATGTACAGCCCCTGGTGCCGGTCAAAGCCAGTGCCACCACCAAAGAAAACGTGAAGGATGCCTACTACTGGGGTGTCGAACAGGACGTTGTGGTGATGTTCGTGGATCTCAGAAATTTCACGAAAATCACCGAAGCCCAGCTTGCCTATGACGTCGTGCATTTGTTGAACAGCTACCTCGATCAGTCCGCGGCCGCCATCAGGGCGGAAGGTGGCTACGTGGACAAGTTTATCGGCGATGGCATCATGGCCATTTTTGGAATGGACACCGGCCCGAAATATGGTGCCCGGCAGGCACTTCGGGCCTGCAAGCGGATTGAGCAGATCATGAAATCTCTTGATGCGGAAAAGGGTCCCCAATTCCAGGACCCTATACGTCTGGGCATCGGACTTCATTTTGGTCCGGCCATTTTGGGGCGTATCGGATCGACAGGATCCAGCGGCGGGCTCACGGCTTTGGGTGACGTTGTCAACACGGCCTCCCGCCTGGAAACCGAAAACAAGACTCACAACAGCTTTCTTGCAGTCTCCAAAGCGGTTATCGACGCAGCGGAAGCAACGGTTCCTGATGCAGAAACCGCGGAAATCAAGATTCGCGGAAAAGAAATCCCCTTGCAAATATTCACGATGACCGGATTAGATACGGTTCTAGTGCCTGACGGCGAAGGTGCCGACAGCAAGTGATAATTGTGCCGGAGGAAATGTGAGCAACGTCTTGTCGCCGCGGGAAATGCTGGAGAAGCTTATCTCCTTCAATACTGTTTCCGACCGCAGCAATCTCGACCTGATTGCATTTGTCGAAAACTATCTTGGGCAATTAGGTGTTCAGAGCGAACGCGTTCCGAACGAAACCGGAGAAAAAGCTTCCCTTTACGCACGCATCGGGCCGGAAATTGATGGCGGCGTTGTTCTGTCCGCCCACACGGATGTTGTTCCAGTTGAGGGTCAAAACTGGTCGCGTGACCCTTTCACCGCATGGCAGGCGGATGGACGCCTCTACGGTCGCGGTGCCGCTGACATGAAAGGGTTTGCAGCAACTGTGCTTGCCAAGGTTCCCGATTTTCTGTCTGCGGACCTAAAGGTGCCGGTCCACATCGCCTTGTCCTATGACGAAGAAGTGGGCTGTTTCGGCGCTCCGCCGCTCATTCAGGACCTTCTGGCCAAGGGCCCGAAACCCGAGTTTGCCATAGTCGGTGAGCCGACCAACATGAAAGTTGTTACCGGGCACAAGGGAATTGCCGTTCTCAGGACTCGCATAAAAGGTCTTCCGGTTCATTCAAGTCAATTGCACCGTGGTGTCTCGGCAATTTCAGTAGCGGCAAAACTGATTGCGTGGCTGGACGGCAAGACTGCGGAAAACAAAGCCAAATCCGATCCTGATTGCGGATATGAACCGCCATACACAACACTCCATTGCGGTACGATTTCAGGTGGCCAGGCGCACAACATCACAGCTGAGCACTGCGAGTTTATGACCGATATCCGGTTGCTTCCGTCAGAAAGTGCCGCCGACTGGATCTCGGCCTACAAGACCTTCATCCAGACGGAAGTTTTACCCGGTATGCAGGCCATTTCGCCGGATTGCGGTGTCGAAGTGCAAGAACTGGCCAATGTTCCTGGCCTGAAAGCCGAACAAGAAGGTCTCGCAGAGACCGTTGCAAGGCGCCTGACAGGCGACAACGCTCGTAACCTGGTCGTCTATGCAACCGAGGGCGGGATATTTCAGGACCACGGCCTGTCGACTGTGGTCTGTGGGCCGGGGTCCATCGACCAGGCGCATCAGGCAGATGAATACATAGAATTGTCCGAACTGGATCGCTGTTCTGCGTTTTTGGACAGGCTGATCAAAGGTTTGTGAATTTTGACAGGTAATCGGGTTTGAACACAGGCAGTTACAATGTCATAGTCGATTTCGACAGGGTGGGCACACCAGCTTGACTGGTGAAGCCGTGCTCGTCGGGCCATCCCGTAAAACGGAAGAACGAGGGGAAAAATGAAACATAGATCACTATTGCTTGCCGCTGCGCTTTTCGCAGCAGGAGCGGGCACATCTGCGCAAGCTGAAACGCTTAAGTATGCCTTCCAGGGCACACTGAATGCGTTGGACCCATACAGCCTCAACGAGACATTTACATTGTCATCGCTTGGCAACACCTACGAAGGGTTGACCCGCCGCGGTGCCGATCTCGCAATCGAGCCAGCGCTTGCAGAAAGCTGGGAGATCGTCGAGCCGAACCGCTGGCGCTTTCATTTGCGCAAGGGCGTCAAATTCCACAACGGAAATGACTTTACCGCTGAAGACGTTGCATTCTCCGTCGACCGCGTTCGCTCTGAAGGTTCCGACCTCAGCACCCGTGTCGGCGCTGATGTAAAAGTGGAAATCGTTGACGATCACACCGTCGATTTCGTGTTGACCGGACCTAACCCCATTCTGAATTACGAATGGGATACGTTCTACATGATGGACAAGGACTGGACGACCGAGAACAACGCGGTCAAGGTCACGTCTGCTTCTGACACGACGCCAAACTATGCATCTCTTCAGGCAAATGGCACCGGTCCGTTCAAGATCCTGAGCCACGAAGCCGGCGTGAAGACGGTTTACGAGAAAAACGATGGCTGGTGGGACGAAGCCAAGCACAATATCGACACTGTCGAGTTCACGCCGATCGGATCCGACGCAACCCGTGTGGCTGCGCTTCTGTCCGGTGAACTGGACATGGTCTACCCGATCCCCGTTCAGGACATCAAACGCATCAACGACAATGCCGGTACGGTAGCCCTGACAGGTCCTGAACTTCGCACCATCTTCCTTGGTATGGACCAGATGCGTGACGAGCTGCTCTATTCCGATGTGAAGGGCAAGAACCCGTTCAAGGACGCCAAAGTTCGGCAGGCCGTCTATCAGGCGATCGACATTGAGGCGATCAAGAAGAAGGTCATGCGGGATCTTGCCACGCCGTCTGCAATCATGATCTCACCGTTCCTGTTTTCCAAAGGCAGTGAATTTGAGCGTTATCCGTATGATCCGGAAGGCGCAAAGAAGCTGCTTGCCAATGCAGGTTATGCGGACGGATTTTCCGTTGGTATGGATTGCCCGAACGATCGCTATGTCAACGACGAAGCCATCTGTCAGGCAGTAGCGTCAATGTTGGCGAAAGTGGGCGTAAAAATTGACCTGAATGCCCAGCCAAAAGCGAAGTATTTCGCCAAGGTCCTGGCGTCCGGCGGTTTCGACACCTCTTTCTATCTGCTCGGCTGGACCCCTGGTTCTCTCGACAGCTGGAACGTTCTGTCCAACCTGATGAACTGCCGCGACGAAGCCGGCAAAGGCTCACCGTTCAACCTCGGCGGTTTCTGTGACGCGAAGATCGACAGCCTGACCAAAGAGGTTCTCGTTGAAATCGATCCGGACAAACGCGACGGCCTGATTGCCGAAGCCTACAAGATCAGCCATGACAACGCCTACTACATCCCGCTGCACCAGCAAGGTCTGGCATGGGGCGTTGCAGACAACATCGATCTTGTTCAGCGTGCAGACAATCAGTTCAAATTCCGTTTTGTGACCAAGAACTGACCTGATCACTCTGTGTTCAACGCTCCCGGCACCGCCGGGGGCGTATTTTCATGTCGAGACTTAAAGAGCTGAAATGATTGGTTTTGCAACGCGTCGCCTGTTACAGGCGATGATTGTCATGCTGGTGGTGGCGCTTCTGGCCTTCACCATGTTCCGTTTTGTCGGCGATCCCGTCAACCAGATGGTTGGTATCGAGACCTCGATAGAGGAGCGCGAAGCGTTGCGGGAGCGGCTCGGGTTGAACGACCCGATTCCGGTTCAGTTTTTCCGCTTTGTCACCCAGGCCGCGCAGTTCAATTTCGGCACGTCCTATCAGTTCCGCCAGCCTGTTTCTGATTTGTTTGCCAAGCGAATACCGGCAACACTGGAACTCAGTTTCACATCGGCGCTCTTTGCCCTTGTTGTGGGCATTCCGATGGGCATCTATGCGGGTCTCAACAGAGAATCCGCCGTTTCAAAGTTGTTTTTGTCCGTCTCACTGATCGGCATATCTCTACCGACCTTCTTTATCGGCATATTATTGATTTTCCTGTTCTCCGTGACTTTACAGTGGCTGCCCAGCTTTGGGCGGGGCGAAGTCGTTCCCGTCGGCTCGTGGTGGACGACGGGCTTTCTAACGGTTTCGGGGCTTAAGGCACTTATCCTGCCCTCCATCACTCTCGGCCTCTACCAGATGACGCTCATCATGCGTCTGATCCGGGCCGAGATGCTGGAGGTAATACGTACCGACTATATCAAGTTTGCCCGTGCCCGCGGTCTGCCGGACCGGCTGGTCAACTTCCGTCACGCTTTGAAAAACACGCTGGTCCCTGTGATCACGATCACCGGCCTTCAGCTTGGTGCGATCATCGCCTTTGCGACAATTACCGAGACAGTCTTCCAATGGCCGGGCATGGGACTGATGTTCCTGCAGGCTGTTCAAAACGTCGATATCCCGATCATGTCGGCTTATCTGCTGCTGACCGCCTTCCTGTTCGTGGCGATCAACTTCATCGTCGACATCCTCTATTTCTTCATCGATCCGCGCCTGCGCGTCGGTCGGCCATAAGGGAGACAAGAACCTATGCCCTACGTCTCCAATGAGGATGCCAAAGTGGATGAACAAACCGCACCGGGTCGCCTGACAAAAATCCTGGACAGCGACATGTTTCATTCGTTCCTTCGCTCGAAGGTAACGGTCGTCGCAGCCTGCGGAACGCTGTTCCTGTTTCTTCTGGCACTTCTGGCGCCCTGGGTGGCGCCCCACAACCCGTTCGATCTGGCGTCCATTTCCATCATGGATGCCCGGGTGCCGCCTGTCTGGATGGAATATTCCGACCCACGCTTCCTGCTCGGTACCGATGATCAGGGGCGCGACCTGCTTTCAGGTATCTTCTACGGCATGCGAATCTCACTGATCGTCGGCTTCTGCTCGGTCGCGGCTGCCGCTGTTCTCGGTATTACGCTGGGATTGGTCGCTGGATATATGGGCGGGCGTGTCGACGCTGTGATCATGCGCATTGCGGATGTGCAGCTGACTTTCCCGGCCATCCTGATTGCCCTTCTGATTGATGGCATCGCAGCAGGTGTCTTCGGATCGATCGACCGTGAAATATTCGCCTTCTACATTCTCATTGTCTCTCTGTCGTTGTCGTTCTGGGTCCAATATGCACGGACCGTTCGCGGGTCGACCATGGTGGAGAAAAACAAGGAATATGTTCAGGCTGCACGTGTGATCGGCATTCCGTCAGCCATCATCATGGCCCGCCACATTCTTCCCAATGTCATGGGTCCGGTCATGGTTATCGCGACCATCAACCTGGCGCTTGCGATTGTCACTGAAGCGACGCTGTCCTTCCTTGGTGTCGGCATGCCACCAACCCAACCCTCACTCGGCACGCTGATCGCAATCGGCAATGATTTTCTATACTCCGGTGAATGGTGGATCGCCATTTTCCCCGGCCTGGCGCTGGCCTTGCTGGTTCTGAATGTCAACCTACTGGGCGACTGGTTGCGCGACGCCCTCAACCCGAAGCTGCGGTGAGGGCGACATGAACGTACTTGATATCAAAAACCTGACGGTTGAATTCCCTGGTCGCAAATCAGTCTTTGTTGCGGTCGATGACGTCGACATGAGCGTCGAAGCTGGCAAAATACTCGGTGTTGTCGGCGAGTCCGGAGCTGGTAAATCCACTGTCGGCAACGCAGTGATTGGCCTGTTGCAGGAGCCTGGTCACATTGCCGGTGGCGAAATCTTTCTCCATGGCAAGCGGATCGACCAACTTCCCTACAAGGATAAACGCCTGCTGCGCGGTCGCAAGATCGGCATGATTTTCCAGGATCCGCTGACGTCGCTGGATCCGTTGCAGACCGTTGAATCCCAGCTGGTCGAGACCATCCGGACCCATATGCCATTTTCGGGGAATGAAGCCCGCAAACGGGCCGTTGAACTGATCGACGCTGTCGGCATCCCTGATCCGGAAGAACGGATCAAGCAGTATCCGCACCAGTTTTCAGGTGGCATGCGTCAGCGCGTTGTGATCGCGCTTGCCCTTTGTGCGGAACCGGAATTGGTCATTGCGGATGAGCCAACCACGGCTCTTGATGTGTCCATTCAGGCGCAGATCCTGGAACTGATGAAAAAGCTCTGCGAGGAGCGCAATGTTGCCATGTTGGTGATCACGCACGACATGGGCGTCATTGCGGACATAACGGACCACGTTGCCGTGATGTATCACGGTGAGCTTGTAGAATATGGTGAAACCACACAGGTTCTCGGGGCACCCAAACATCCCTACACGCAAAGCCTGATTTCAGCCGTCCCGCGGCCCGACATCCGCGTCGAGCGCTTCCCTGTAGTCAATTACATTGAGAAAGCCGGCACGCCTCAAAAGCAAATCGATATTTCCACGCACTGGCTGGGCAAGTCCCGCGACTATGAAAAGGTCGAAGGTCCACTTGTCCAGATTCGGGGTCTCGACATGCGTTTCGAGACAAGAGGGTCCATCTTCCCTTCTCGGCGAAAATACTTTCAGGCCGTCAAGAAGGTCAGTTTTGACATTCAGGAAGGCGAAACATTTGGCCTCGTCGGCGAAAGCGGCTCGGGAAAATCAACCATCGCCCGGTTGGTCACAGGCCTTTACCAACCAAGCGGGGGGTCGATCCTGTTCGGCAAGACCGAACTTACATCCTTGAAAAACCGCAAGGATGTTCTGGCAATGCGTCGCCAGATGCAGATGATCTTTCAGGACCCTTACTCTTCGCTCAACGCCCGCATGCGCGTTCGCGACATCATTGCCGAACCCATAAAATTCCACAAACTGGCATCCGGTAATTCAGAAGTTCGTCAGATCGTTGACGACCTCCTTGATCATGTCGGACTTGGCGTGGCGGCCGGACAGAAATTCCCGCACGAGTTTTCCGGGGGGCAGCGCCAGCGCATTTCAATCGCCAGGGCATTGGCAACGCGCCCGCGTTTTCTGATTTGTGACGAACCCACTTCGGCGCTCGATGTCTCGATTCAGGCCCAGATTCTGAACCTTTTGAAAGACCTTCAGGAAGAGTTGGGCCTGACGATGCTGTTCATCAGTCATGATCTCGCTGTCATCCGGCAAATGTGTAACCGGATCGGCGTGATGCGCCATGGCGAACTCTGTGAAGTGTCCGGTTGCGATCAGCTTTTCGAGGCGCCACAACATGCCTATACGCGCGAGCTACTTGAGCTGATGCCTTCCATGGAACTTCTGTCTCGTGCAAATCTTGAAAGCGCTTAGCGAACTAATCTCAGGCTCTGTCAACGGACAGGGCCTGAATCGCTAAGTCCCTGAAGATGAGTCTTTTTTCGGAATCGCGCGAGTCGCGCTCTTGACTCTGGCAGTATCGCCGATTCTCCATCTGCCTCCGGAAATAACCACAGTGGAGTCACAACCCGGCAATTATTGCCGCCCGATATCCACATCCGGTTTGGTCAACAGTTAAACGCGTCAAGGATTCCAAACTGCCAAGATGCGAGTCATTGTTTCACGGGCCCTACCGTCCGCCTTTTCGAGTTTTTACAATAATATTTTCAAGAAAAACTTGGTGTGTAACATTGATTTGCAAACAATCAGCTCATCAATATTCATTTCACTCAAGGTTGCAGTATTTATTGGGCTCTATCCAATAACAGGTCGAGAAATATTCGATCCGTGAAGCCTGTTTTATGCCCGATTTCTTTCGAAGTATCCACTGAGCAGTTCCCTGACAAATTTGCGGAGATTCTGCATCCAGCGTTGATCGACTAGCCGTTTCCAAAGCTCTCCGGCATTGCCTGAACGCCCCTGATCCAGCACCCTTAATCCAACACCTGGGGGCACTTCCATCCGTTTTTCGTTCTTTGTCGCCCGGGACCAAAAGAAAAAATCTTGAACGAAAGCCAACGGCCATGCCGAAAACATCATTCTTTTCCATTCTCTGGTTGTTGTTTTTCGGCCTGGCGGTGTTGTTTCTCGGCTTTGCAACCGCTGCAACAGCCACCGGAACATTTGAAACTTTCCGGGTACTGCATGTCTTCGGCATGCACAGCGCCCTGATTTTCAGCATGTTTTCGGCGATTTTTTCGCTTTTGGCGCTTTCGTTTTCACTCAACACGCAAATTGGCCGACCCTTGACCCTGTATAGCGTGGTCGTCAGCGCTTTGTTGCTACTTGTAACCACGATTCTCCAGCTTTCCGGAAAACATACCGATGCTGCAAACATGCCTGCTCTTGCGGCAGCGTTCATTATGACTTTGCGTGCTTTTGGTGTTTTCGCACTGCCGCCACGTGGCGACCGAAGCGGGCTCAAGGAAGCTTCCTGGTCCCTTGTACTGAGCGGACTTGCAGGTGGCACCTGGTGGTTGATTGACCCGGGACATGTGCCTGCCGCCGCCGCTGCCTGTCTGTTGCTCTCCTGGCCACACCTGATTGATGGTATCAACGCATTCGCGGACAAGGTTTTCCACCGGGCTGCGCATGCGGCTGGTGCCCGCGACCTGACACCGGGAGCATTTTCGAAAGTCGCCCAAGCACGCGACATCGTCATCGACAAGGCAGCGGTAATGTCTGGTCCGGATCTGATCGTCACCAATGTCATGGCATTCAACAACGAACCGAAAACCCTGCTTGCTGTTGCTGCATCCGCAGAAGCGCAATCCAGCCATCCGGTTGCAATCGCACTCAGGCAGTTGGCGTCGCAATGGCATGTAGCTGTGAAGCAACCGGATCGTTTTGAACCGACACCAGGTTTGGGTGTTGTCGCGCTGCTCGGCGGTCAGACTGTTGTCATCGGCACGACCGACCTTCTGAAACAGCTCAAGATCGACAGCTTCACGGCGGATGCCATTGCTCGATCGCTCGAGGCCGATGGCAAGACGGTGTTACGTGTTGCGGTTGGGGGACGCGTTGTAGGCGTGCTTGGCCTGGAGGGAACCCTGCGTCAGGACGCAGGGGTGGCCGGCATGTCTCTTCGTGGCGAGGGCCTGGTTCCCTGGCTGTTCACAGGAGACAGCCAAAAGACACGGGAAGCGCTTGCCGGGATGCTAGGTCTCGAGACACTGCAGGATCCCAATCCGGGTGAAACAGCGCAGGAAGCCGCCAGCAGAACCTTTCAGGAGACACCGCCGCTTGTTCTTAGCCTCTCGCAGGACAGGTCTTCCCTGGAGCTCAGGGACTGCGCACATGTTCCCGCTGATGGTAGCTCGGAAGAACAAGCGCCGATTGCTGTGAGCGACACCGACGATATCGGCGCTTTCCCTGCCCTCAAAGCACTGGCAATGCGTCGTAATCTGTTGGCAGTACACGCAAGGCGAATACTGATGGGGCTCTGGTTACTCGGCGGACTTGGCGGTGCGCTTGCGCTTGTACCTCTGACGAGTGCACCAATTCTATTTGCAGTTTGTCTTGCCATTCTGTGGGGTTTTGCCCGTTTTTCCACGGCAGACACGCTTCGTAAATCACTCAAAACTTTGTAATTCATCTCTCTACGTACCACTTAAAGGAATCTTTGCCTTTACAGCACTCAGGACCTGGTGTTTATCGGTGGCAACGCTAGGCCATTCGGGTTTTCGTGGATTGGCCTGTTCAAGCGACTTAGCTGAGGGAAAGAGGCTTCGATGAGCGACACCAAGCAACCCAAACTGCGTTCTACAGCCTGGTTCAACAATCCAGACAACCCGGGTATGACTGCGCTCTACATCGAGCGATATCTTAATTTTGGCCTCACCCGGGAAGAATTGCAGTCGGGCAAGCCGATTATCGGCATTGCACAAACCGGCTCGGACCTGTCACCGTGCAACCGTCACCACCTGGAACTTGCCAAGCGCGTGCGAGAAGGCATCAGGGAAGCAGGTGGCATTGCATTTGAATTTCCGGTGCATCCGATCCAGGAAACGGGTAAGCGGCCAACGGCAACACTCGACCGCAACCTTGCTTATCTCGGCCTTGTCGAACTTCTTTACGGCTACCCGATCGATGGTGTGGTGCTGACCATCGGCTGTGACAAGACGACACCTGCCTGTCTGATGGCAGCTGCAACCGTCAATATCCCGGCAATCGCCCTTTCGGTTGGTCCGATGTTGAATGGTTGGCACAAAGGTGAGCGCACAGGCTCTGGCACCATTGTCTGGAAAGCGCGCCAGATGCTGGCAGCTGGCGAGATCGATTATGAAGGCTTCATGGATCTCGTCGCCTCCTCCGCACCGTCTGTTGGCTATTGCAACACGATGGGCACAGCGACAACCATGAATTCCCTTGCTGAAGCGCTCGGCATGCAACTCCCTGGATCTGCCGCAATTCCTGCGCCTTACCGCGAACGCGGCGCAATTTCCTATGAAACCGGCAAGCGGATCGTCGACATGGTGCGCGAGGATCAAAAACCCTCTGACATCATGACGCGCGAAGCGTTCGAAAATGCCATCGTCATCAATTCAGCGATTGGCGGATCGACCAACGCACCGATCCACCTAAATGGCATTGCCCGGCACCTGGGCGTTGAACTCGATAATGATGACTGGCAGGAAATTGGTCACGATGTGCCGTTGCTGGTGAACCTGCAGCCGGCAGGTGAATACCTTGGAGAAGACTACTTCCACGCTGGCGGTGTTCCTGCCGTTGTTGCCGAGCTGATGCGGAACGGAAAACTGCCGCATCCCGGAGCAGTCACCGCCAATGGCAAATCGATGGGCGAAAACTGCGAAGGAACCACCATCGACCTTCCAGATGTCATCAAACCGTTCAACGCGCCGATGAAGGAGAAGGCCGGCTTCTTGAACCTCAAGGGGAACCTCTTTGACAGCGCGATCATGAAGACAAGCGTGATCTCGCAGGAATTCCGCGACCGCTATCTTTCCAACCCTTCCGATCCAGAAGCCTTTGAGGGTCGGGCGATCGTGTTTGAAGGCCCGGAAGATTATCACGACAGGCTCGATGATCCTGACCTCGGTATCGATGAAAACTGCTTGCTGTTCATCCGCGGCACTGGCCCGATCGGGTACCCAGGCGGTGCAGAAGTCGTCAACATGCAACCACCTGCAGCATTGATCAAACGTGGCATAACGGAGCTTCCATGCATCGGCGACGGCCGCCAGTCTGGCACTTCCGGATCGCCTTCGATCCTGAATGCTTCGCCGGAAGCAGCCGCAATGGGCGGTTTGGCTCTTCTGAAAACTGGTGATCAGGTGCGCATAGACCTGAACAAGGGCTCCGCCAACATTTTGATCTCCGATGACGAGCTAACCCAGCGCCGCGCTGACCTTGAAGCTGCCGGCGGGTTCAAGATTGCTGACAATCAGACACCTTGGCAAGAAATCCAGCGCGGCATGATCGGTCAATTCGACAAGGGCATGGTTCTAGAACCTGCAGTGAAGTACCAGGATGTTGCACATAAGGGCTTGCCGCGGGACAACCACTGATCTCGGTGAATTGGTGCGATATCCACCCTTGGTCCCTTGTCATTCCCGCTAGTTGGGGATGACTTCCGTGCTTATCGGTGCAAATATTTGGTTCCAAGAGCTGTCTGTAATTTTCTCACTTGACGGTTACGTAAACGGCATGCTTCAAGATGGCAACAACAGGTCGTTGCCTCGTTCAAACGGAGAAGTCATATGTCCTTGGAAAAGCTTACCGAAGGTGTCCGCCAAAAGGTTGCATCGGGCGGCATTGAAGAAAGCGTCAAATTCGATCTTGGCGATGCCGGTATCATCTATCTGCAGGGCTCTGATGTCAGCAATGACGACGCCGAGGCAGATTGCACCATCAAGATGACCGCTGAGGATCTTGACGAACTTCTGTCTGGCGAGTTGAACCCGACCGCCGCGTTCATGGGCGGCAAAATGCAGGTGGAAGGCGACATGAATGTCGCCATGAAACTGGGCAGTATTGTCTAGGAAGTTCTCTGGAATTTAAGGGCTAAAGGCCGGCCCCATCGGGGTCGGCTTTTTTTGCAGGACCGGCATCAGACACAAAAACGGCGGCCACATCGGGCCGCCGTTGAAGTATTCTGTCGGTTTTTCTTATTGTGTGATGATTTCCGGCCCCATGAAGTAATAGGGCAAGAAGGTCGAGAGCGCCGGGACGTAGGTCACCAGGATCAGGAACGCAAGCAGCACCATCACGAAAGGTGCCGCAGCCTTTACCACTTGAACAAGACTCATGCCCGTAATACCCGATGTTACAAACAGGTTGAGACCAATAGGTGGCGTAATCATGCCGATTTCCATGTTAACGACCATCAGGATGCCGAGATGGATCGGGTCAACGCCAAGCTCAAGGCCGATCGGGAACACAACCGGTGCCACGATCAGCAACAGGCCGGAGGGTTCCATGAACTGGCCCCCGATTAATAGGATAACGTTGACTGCAATCAGGAAGGTGAACCAGTTAAAGCCGGCTTCAACCATCCAGTCGGTGATCACCTGCGGGATTTGTTCCGCGGTGAGCGTATGTGCAAACAACAAGGCGTTGACGATGATGAACATCAGCATGATGGTCGTCTTCGCCGAATCTGTCAGGACTTTTTTGGTATCCTTGTGGAACATTGCCGGGAAGAACTTCCAGGCAATGATGCCAAGGTTCCGTCCCCAGACCTTGCCACCAGCCCCATAGGCAGCCGGCAATGCCGCCGGACTAAGTCCACCGCGCAGAAGCGGATAGGCAACCAGCGACACAATGAGAACGATGGCACTGTCCAGTTCAAAGAAAGAACGTTCGCTGACCAGCATGGCAATACCGGACCAGGCAAACATGGCAACAACAGCATAGGTAATGGCCTTGAACCCGGTCAGGGCCAGAGGTCCGTCCCCGTCGTCGATCCAGCCGACCCCTGAAAGCGGGCCCATGTCGCGATAGACGAAGAGCGCAATCAGGCAGGCGTAGACAGCCGCCACGGCGGCAGCTTCCGTCGGTGTGAAGATGCCAATATAGATGCCACCCAGGATGATAACCATCAGGAACAGACCAACAGCTGCCTGCGAAACCGAACTCCAAAGCTCTTTCCAGCCAGCCCACGGTTGCGCGGGCAACTTCTTGACCCGCGCCATGATGTAGATTGCGGTCATGAGCATCAGGCCAGCGATGATGCCGGGAATGACACCTGCAAAGAACATGCGGCCAACAGAAACATTGGTTGCGGCGGCATAGACAACCATCACAATGGAGGGTGGAATCAGGATGCCAAGGGTTCCTGCATTGGCAATTACGCCTGCGGCGAATTCCTTGGTGTATCCGGCCTGGCGCATGCCGGCGATGGCGATCGTACCAATGGCGACCACGGTCGCCGGAGATGACCCCGAAAGGGCCGCGAACAGCATGCAGGCAAAGACGCCTGCAATGGCAAGTCCACCGCGGATCCAGCCAACCGCATCAATGGAAAAGCGGATGATCCGCCGTGCCACGCCGCCGGTCGACATGAAACTGGACGCCAGAATAAAGAACGGGATCGCCAGCAGCGTGAAGTTCTGCGAAGCATTGAACAGTTGAACCGCCACGGAACTCATCGAGTCATGACTGAACAGTGCGATAAAGAGGACGGCAGACAAACCGAGCGAAACGGCAATCGGAACACCAAGGAACAGAAAGCCGAAGAGAAATAGGAAGAGAAATGCTGTTTCCATCTGGCTTTAATCCTTCAGCACGTCTTTGTTTTCAGCCACCAGGTCTTCCGCTTCGTGAGCGGCGATCATGGTGTCTTTTTTGCCGGTGAGGATCAGCACGAAGGCTTGCGCGGCACGAAAAGCAAGCAGGGCGAGACCAATGGGCAGGATGATATACGGCATCCAGCGCGGGACGCGTTCTTTCACGTCAAACCACTCCTGGACGAAAACTGGCCATTTCAGGTCTTCCATACCAATGGGCAACTTGTAGAATTTGGCGACATAGGCGTAGGCGCCCCCCGTCGAGCCCTTGTTCTCAAGTCCGAACAGGGCGCCAAACCAACCAGCGTCGAACAGGAGCGCCGCATAAAGAACTGTCAGGGCCGCTCCCGATAGGGCTGCAAGTCTGAACAGCGGTTTCGGCAGCAGATTGACCACCGCATCAACGCCCAGGTGCGCACCAATCTTGATGCCGTAGCTCATGCCGAACAGGATCAACCAGGCAAACAGGACCCGGGTAAATTCGAGCGCTCCGCCCCAGCCGGAGTTGAAGCCATATCGGGCAACCACCTGACTGAAGGTTACGATGGTCATCAACGCCAGAATGAAGGCGAGGACGTTTTCCTCTAAGGAATCGACAAACCGTCCAATGCTGGACATGAAGGCCCCCCTACCGGCGCGTAACGCCCGGCCTTGCGCCGCGTTCGACGCGACTTGTTGGTATGAAATGTTGGGTGCGCAGATGGGCCCTCATCTGGGCCCATCCGTCTTATTATTCAGGTTTTAGCTAGCCTGATTGGAAGCAACAGCGGCGTCGATGACGTCCTGACCGATGTCATCCTGGAACTTGCCCCAGACCGGCTTCATGGTTTTGACCCACTCATCACGCTGCTCAGGTGTCAGCTGACGGACAACACCCTTGTTTTCAATGATCTTTTCTTTGTTTGCAGCATTGATTTCTGTGGAACGCGCGTTGTACTCGTCGGCCACTTCATTGAAGATCGTCAGGAACTGATCACGCGTACCAGCTTCCAGGCTGTCCAGCCACTCCTGGGAGGTCACTGCAAGATAGGTCAACAGCTGGTGGTTGGTTTCAGTTGTGCCGTCCTGAACTTCAAAGAACTTCTTGGTGTAGATGTTGGACCATGTGTTTTCCTGACCATCAACAACACCCGTCTGAAGCGCACCGTAAACTTCCTTGAAAGCCAGTTTCTGGGCGTTAGCACCCATGGCTTCGATCATGGCCACAGCCACGTCAGATGTTTGAACGCGGAACTTCAGGCCTTTGGCATCGCTAGGTACCAGAAGCGGCTTATTCGCAGAAAACTGCTTCAGACCATTAAAGACGTATCCAAGACCGACGAAACCGTAGTCGGACATTGCGCCGAGCAGTTCCTGACCCTTTTCACCCTTGGTAAAGGTGGTGACTGCGTCCATGTTGGAGAACAGGAACGGCAAATCGAATACGCGGTACTTCAGAGTGTAGGACTCGAACTTGGACAGAGACGGCGCAGCAAGCTGAACGTCACCGAGAAGCAAAGCTTCCATCACCTTGTTGTCGTCAAACAGCTGAGATGACGGGAACACCTGCATGCAGGCCTTGCCATCCATTTCAGAATTGATGCGGGCTGCAAGAGCCGTCGCCATTTCGCCTTTCGGGTGACCCTGAGCGGACACAACGTGGCTGAACTTGATGACAACTTCGCCATCACCACACTCATCTGCTGCATGCGCAGCAGAAGACATGGCGAAGGAAGCCGCAGCAGCAGCGGCGATTACAAATTTTTTCATCTGATGTCCTCCCAGACATTTCAATATGGCGGCCGCATGAACGGCCGGACAGCACTGTGGCTGGTCGGAGCCTTAATGGCAAAGTACGTGCCAACTTTTGGAAATGGCACAAAATCGCCATTTTCAGAACTTCAATGTCTGGACACGCTGGATGCCTGGAGGAAATTAGGTAAGAAATGGGTAGTCTTTGACACATGGAATTGGTCAGATGTGTCGGTTTCGACCCATCCAAAACTGGCCTAGTGCCACAAGGCCCCACTGCTTGGATCAAAATGTACAATACATTCCAGCTGGGCGAGTTTCTCCGGATTGCGGATCATGAAAAACTGGTCAATGAGACCTTCCTCGGAAAAACCGAGCGTCAAGGCAGTCTCGATCCTTGAACCGTCGTGAAGGACAAGGCCACGCATTCCGTTGATTTCAATTTCCAAGACCTGTCCCTTTCCCTCTGTCCAAATCCGTCCAAGAATTTTGACAATGTACTTCGAGACCATCTCCGACCCCTCGAGGATCCGGGTGATGGCAGCCACTTTGCCACCACCATCGGAGCGATACTGAACCGAATCTGTCAGCAAACCGGCCAATTGCTCGGTGGAACCTGTTTCGATTGCAGACATGAAGGCCTTGAGGAAGGTATCCTGCTGTTGAGCAGTGGGAACGGACCTGGCCGATTGAGAGCGGACAAATCGCGCGGCCCGGGACACCAGTTGCCGGCATCCGGCTTCGCTCAATTGCAACGTCTCGGCGACTTCCGGATAAGGTTTACCGAAGACCTCTCTGAGGAGATAAGCTGCACGTTCCTTGGGTGTCAGCCGCTCAAGCAACATCAGGAATGCGGTTGTCAGCGACTGCGCCTTTTCCAGATCGGCTTCAGGATCTGTTCCTGCATCGGTCTGGAGTGGTTCGGGGATCCACGGGCCGACATAGTCGACCCGTTTCCGATGCGCAGCCTTGAGGTAATCCAGACAACAATTGGTGCAGACTGTGGTCAGGAACGCTTCGGGATTTGAGACCTTCCCCTGATCAACGCCCTGCCATTTGATGAACGTATCCTGGACGACGTCTTCCGCGTCCGCCATGGATCCGAGCATCCGATAGGCCAGACCAAGAAGGCGAGGCCTGGAATTTTCGAATATTCTGCTGTCCGAATGTTCGCTCATATCAGTGGTTCGAAATCTGTACACGGTTCCACAGATTGATCATTGCGACAGCGGCTGTGATCGCACTGATCTGTGCATCTTCGAAATGTGCCCGCAGGTCTTGGCGCAAGGCTCCATAGTCTGTGTCTGTTGCAAGGTTGGTGAGCGCCTCGGTGTAGGCAAAAGCAGCCTTTTCTGCCGGCGAGAAGTCATCCACGTGACGCCAGACAACAAGCCGTTGCAGCCGTTCCAGGCTTTCGCCCTCTTTCAGCGCCTCTTCGATGTGCATTTTGACGCAATATGCGCACTGGTTGATCTGGGAGGCTCTCAGGTCGATCAGGTGGCGCAACTTGGGCTCGAGATCCGCCTTGCCGATTTCGCCACTTGCAGCAACAAAGCACTTCGCGATCGCAGGCACATTTTCATAATGGTTGACGGCATTCTGTTTAGTCATGAGTGTCTCCGTAAGAGAATTTGAACTACACTCGGTTGACGATCCTGCTGACCGCCTTGTGACATCTTCATTCGATTTTTTTGATCCCGGTCTGAATTTTATGCCGGTTGGCCGTCGTCCTTGCCCAATCCGTGTTTTCGCATTTTTTCGTAAAGCGCTTTTCTGGAAAGACCCAAATTTTCATAGGTCGGCTTGATGACACCGTCATTTCGTTTGAGTTCTGCTGCAATAACCGCACGCTCAAAAGATGCTACTTGCTCAAAAAGCGTAGACCCCGTGTCGTCCTGCGCTTCAGCCGCCTGTTCGAGCCCAAGGACAAAACGGTCGGCAACATTGCGCAACTCACGCACATTTCCCAACCAGTCGCGAGCCATCAGGCTCGCCAGATATTTTTCCGAAAGATCAGGAATTTCGCGCCGATAGCGCGCCCGTGCCTCGACTGCCAAGTGCTGGAACAGCAAGGGAATGTCTTCAAGCCGTTCCCGCAAGGGTGGAATTTCCACGTTTACGACATTGAGACGGTAGAAAAGATCAACACGAAACCGACCTTCCTTGCCTGCAGCTTCCAAGTCTTCCTTGGTCGCTGCAATGAAGCGCACATCCAACTCGATCGGCTTGTTGGACCCCAACCGCTCAATGGTACGGCTCTCAATCACCCGGAGTAACTTGACCTGCAACTCCAAAGGCATGGATTCAATTTCATCGAGAAACACCGAACCGCCGTGCGCGTGCTCCAATTTTCCGATCCGTTGACCGCTGGCCCCGGTAAACGCGCCTTTCTCGTGGCCGAAGAGTTCCGACTCGATAATCTCAGCCGGGAGTGCACCGCAATTGAGAGCGACAAACGGCTTTTGCTTCCTCGGCCCTTCATCGTGAAGTGCACGCGCAACGACTTCCTTTCCGGAGCCCGTTTCACCGAGAATGAGCACATCAGCGTCCGTATTGGCGAGCGCCATGACATTGCGACGCAGCAGTTCCATTGCCGGTGTCCGGCCAACCAGGCGACTTTCCAACCCGGTCCGGTCTGCAAGTTCCTCGCGGAGCTTCCGGTTTTCAAGAACCAGGCGCCGCTTGTCCAAAGCACGTTCCACAACAGAGGCAAGCCGGGAGACCGAAAAGGGCTTTTCCATAAAATCGTAAGCGCCCGCCCGCATGGCCTCGACAGCCAGTGGCACGTCGCCATGACCAGTGATCAGGACAACAGGGAGCGCAGGATCAATTTCGGAAGCCTGTTTCATCACCTTGAACCCGTCCGTACCGGGCATCCGGATATCGGTCACCAGAACACCATAGAAACCACGATTGATACGTTCGAATGCTTCTTCAGGGTTGCCGGTAGCGAAAACGTCCTGACCGGAAAGTTCAAGGCCTTGGCTCAAGGACCTGCGAAGGTCCGCTTCATCGTCAATTAACAGGACGGTCGCCTGATCCATACTTACTATTCCGCCGCTAACATGCGTTTATCCGCTTTCGGCAGACGCATGATGAACTGAGCGCCTCCCTCTTCCCGATTCGCTGCTTTCAGCGATCCTGAGAAGTCATGAACGATTTTATAGGCAATGGACAAGCCGAGCCCCAGGCCTGCACCCACATCCTTGGTGGTAAAAAACGGGTCGAAAATTTGCGGCAAGGCATCTGCATCAATGCCTGGACCATTGTCGCTGACGGACAAAACAGCTTCCGTCTTTTCTACATGCAAAGACATGCGCACCTCAGGAGCGGCGCAGGTGCCGACAGCATCAAGAGCATTGGAAAGAAGATTGATCACCACCTGCTCAAGGCGAATTCGACCTCCCTTGACGATGATATCTTCGTCGGGAAGAGAAAGGTCCAACTTCACTTCACTCTGTTTGATCTGAGGTTGAAGCAGCAGCATTGCCTCGTCAATCACCTGGCGCAGTGACACAGGCTTGATATCCGTCCCAGATTTTCGGGTGAAGCCCTTCAACGTTTTGGCGATTTCCGCCATACGGTCGACCATGCCGCCAATCCGGGTCAGATTTGTCTGAGCCTCGCCAGCACGCCCGCGCTCGATCAGCATGCCTGCGATTTCAGCATCCGAGCGAATCGCAGCCAGTGGCTGATTGTATTCATGACTAAGAGCTGCCGACATTCTGCCGAGCGTTGCCAGCTTGGCTGCCTGAACAAGTTCGGCCTGAGTAAGGCGCAGGTTGGCCTCGGCCTGTTCGCGTTCTTTCACTTCCTGTTCCAGCAACACATTTGCCTTGCGCAGTTCGGCTGTGCGGCTTTGCACCGTCCGTTCAAGGCGAAGAGCGGCTGCCCTGTTCCGTCGTTCCTGGCGCGTAAATTCTTCCCTGCGCACAATCAGAAACCAGATACCTCCTGCTGCGATGACACAAACGAGAAGAGCAACCAGCATGGCCCAACCAGAGCGCTGGCGCGCGTCTTCTATGTTGACCAGCGTTCTGACTTCCCATCCCAAAACAGGCAAATTTGCTTTCAATTGCATGAAGTTGTCAGCTGCTGCTGTTGTCGGGAGCAATAGTTCCAACCTTCCTACAAAAGACAATTGTGCAATATCACCACCAGAGTTCAGCCCGGTCCAGGGTTGGCCCCGCCAATCAGGAATGTTGGTCACAACCACACGCCCATCATCATCAAGCGCCAGGAGTGGGTCCTTGCTAAGGGCCCAGGCCTGTTCCACGTCCTCCAGGCTCACCCTGACCGCCAGAACACCCACGAGTTGGCCATTGCGGCGCAGAGGCGAAGCAAACACATAGTTTGAAGGTTCTCCAGGTGTGCCGGGGATCAACTGGCGTCCCAACTGGCCCTGTTTCGCCTGTTCGAACGCTTGCGGAATGGTCGTTGAGCCACCAATCGACCCGGCGGGAATTCCATCCTGGCTTGAAACGATGACCTTGCCGGTTAAATCCATCAACCAGACTTCTTCGGCTCCCGACATCCCTGCAGCAACGGCAGCAATTCCAGGATCAGCAGGGGCGTCGTCACCGGAGATCAGCTGACCGATGTCCGGCCCCCTTGCCAGCAGTGGTGATAACAATCGAAATTTGTCGAGCAGCCGTTCCAATACTGCGGTCTGCACAGCAAGGTTGGCTTCCGCCCTGGTTTCAAGTTCGGCCAAAGTAATTCGAAGACTGGCAAGACCCGTCAGCCACATGATCACCAATGTGGCCAGGACCATTGCCGCTCCAATACCCATTTTCAGCTTGCGCCAGGTTCGGCGCTTGGATTCACGTAACATCCGGCCAGTATAATGGAGCTTGTTCATCCGTGAAGTCAGGCGATCTACTAAAGCGCGACATGCGAGGTCTGCGGCTGTGCAGGACTTCTCTGTCGGCGGTCAATGGCAACACTCTTGATGAGAACAGTTACGGATTTTCCGGGCATCAGGTCCAGATCGGCAACTGAAGCACGGGTGATACGTGCGCGGATTGTCTGTTTGCCGACCACACACAGGATTTCAGCGTAAGGGCCGGATTCTTCCGAAATACTTCTGATATAGGCTTCAAAGGCATTCCGGATCGAAAGCCCTTCAGGTGGGACAACCGCTAAAGCAACATCGCGGGCACGGATGCGCAATCTGACACTATCGTCTGGTTCGGCAACCATGTCAGGTATCTGCAGAACAGCTCCGCCAATATCGACATGGGTCAAACCCCATAGTGTATCGACCTTGACAACGGTGCCATTGACCAATGCTCCGGCTTCGTGACGGCCTGTTGCTCGGCCGAGGTCGGTTCTTGTCAGCATGTCCGCAACCGGTCCGAAGGCCGGAGTTTGTCCGTCCGACAAGATAACGAGAGTGTTGGATAGTCGCGAAACTTCTTCGATCGAATGGCTTACATAGAGGATCGGTATTCCGGCCTCTACGCAAAGCCGGTCCAGATAGGGCAGGATATCGTTGCGCCGTGCCTGATCGAGATTGGCGAGCGGTTCATCCATGATCAGCAGACGCGGATCGGACAAAAGTGCCCTGCCTATTGCAACGCGCTGCCGCTCCCCACCCGACAACGTGTCCGGCTTTCTGGAAAGGAGCTTTCGCAAGCCCAGAAGATCGACAACTTCATCCAGATCCCGGTTACCTTGCCGGCGCCCTGCCCAGCGCGCATAAGTCAGGTTGGACTTGACGCTCAGGTGCGGAAAGAGACGCGCGTCCTGAAAAACGTGACCAATGCGCCGTGCCTGAACAGGCAGGTTGATGCCCTGATCGGCATCAAACAGAATCGTTTCTCCAAGCTTGATCCGCCCTGAAGTCGGATTGGTCAACCCTGCGATCATGTTGGTCAAGGTTGTCTTGCCGGAACCCGACTGACCGAACAGAGAGGTGACACCGCCATCGCTCTCAAATCGCGCCTGCAAGTCGAGCTGACCAAGACGGCCTGTGATGTCGACATCAAGCATGGCCGGCTCCAAGTCTCTTGCGCAGACGTCGCGCCAGAAGTTCAGATGCAATCAGCGCCGCAAAAGCAACGAATGCAGCAACCAGGGTCATCCTGAAGGCCGCCACATCTCCGCTTGGTGATTGCGTGGCGGTGTAAATCGCAAGCGCAAGAGTTCGCGTTTCACCCGGAATGTTGGAGACAAAGGTGATTGTTGCGCCGAACTCTCCCATTGCCTTGGCAAAACCAAGAATGGCGCCACCTAATATTCCGGGCAGCGCAAGTGGCAATGTTATCGTGACGAAGGCCACGGCACGATAAGCGCCAAGGGATTTGGCGGCCTCTTCGAGTTTGGGGTCTACTGCTTCAAAAGAGAGCCGGATCGGGCGAACCATCAACGGAAACGCCATCACGCCTGCAGCGAGTGCAGCGCCCGTCCAATTGAAGGCAAAACTGATGCCGAGTGTTTCTGACAGGAAAGCACCTACAGGACCCTTCCGGCCAAACATCATCAGCAGGACATAACCGGTAACAACCGGCGGCAGAACGAGTGGCATATGCACGAGAGCATTGACAATGCCATGTCCGGGAAATCGATATCGTGCAAGCAAGTATGCGGTCACCACAGCCAAGGGAAGCGCAACAAAAAGCGCGGCAGTGGCTACCTTCAAGGTCAACAGAAGGGCTTGCCATTCGGCTGGCTGAAGGTTCAAAAAATCCACGTGTGCCCGGTCTTTTGTCTGATGTGCCACCGCACATCGGCAGCCTAATCCACTTTATCGGTCACAAACCCATGTGAACGCAAGATTTCTCGTGATCGGGGTGACGTCAAATAGATCAGCAGATCAGCTGCGGCGGGATTTGAACGAATGCCGGTCACTGCCGCCAGGTACTGTATTTCGGGATGACTGCTGCTCGGGATTTCCGCGATGACTGCAACGCCCGGCTCAACCAGCGCGTCAGTCTGGTAGACAAGCCCAACCGGAACGTCTCCGCGTGCAACCGAGGTCAGGACAATCCGGACATTCTCCATGGGTGCCAGATGCCCGGTCACGCTTTGCCAAAGTCCCAATTGTTCCAGTGCTGCCTTGCCATAGCGACCGGCAGGCACTGTCTCTGGCTCCGCAATGGCCAAGCGTCCGTCAGACAACAAACTGGCCAGATTTAATTCGGCCAAATCAAATTTTTGACTATCGTCAGGACCAATCAGGACCAGCGCATTGGAGGCAATTTCAGTGATTGTATCTGCCTGAACCGCGCCGCGTTCCTTTACATAATCCATCCAGGCCGTATCTGCAGACACGAAAAGGTCGGCAGGTGCACCGGCTTCAACCTGCCGCGCCAATATGCCTGTCCCGGCAAAGGAAAACACCACGTTTACACCGGTTTCCTCTTCAAAAGCGGCACCGATTTTTTCCATCGCTTCTTGCAAGCTCGCTGCAGCAAAAACAGTCAGAGACGGCTGCGCCTTCGCAATAGAAAGCGACGCAACAAGAAGAACGATAGAAAAGAGCAGACGCCGAAACATCAAGACCTCGAGCTACTAAACGATCCATTGCAAATCCGGGCGGAGGCCCGGATCAATTCGTCAAAGCCCCTAATGCGCTCCATGGCGACGGTCTTCCCTGATCATGTCAGATCCTTTTTCCGCAATCATAACGGTTGGTGCGTTTGTGTTTCCCGAGGTGATATTTGGCATCACAGACGCATCGACGACGCGAATGTTGTCAAACCCCCGCAGTTTCAGGCGACCATCGACAACGGAGCCTTCATCAACACCCATCCGGCATGTACTCACCGGGTGGAATATCGTCGTGCCTATGTTGCCAGCCTCTTTCACAAGGTCATCCTCGCTGGTGTAGTCCGGACCCGGCAGATACTCCTCTGGCTGATAAGGCTGCATCGCTGGAGATGCCATGATGCGGCGGGTCAGACGAATTGCATCTGCGGCCACCCGTTTGTCTGCTTCTGCGGACAGATAGTTCGGCAGGATTTCGGGCTGAACCGATTTGTCGGGTGAAGTGATATGGACATGCCCCCGGCTTTCCGGACGCAGGTTGCAAACACTTGTGGTTAGCGCTGGGAATGAGTGCAGGGGTTCGCCGAATTTCGGCAGCGAAAGAGGCTGAACGTGATATTCGACGTTGGCGGTTTCGAAGGACGGATCTGTTTTTGCAAAAACACCCAACTGACTTGGTGCCATTGCCATAGGGCCGGACCGCTTCAAAAGATACTCCAGGCCGATCTTTGCTTTTCCGACCCATGAATTGGCCAGCTCATTCATGGTCAGCACATTTTTGACCTTGAACACGGGCCTCAGCTGCAAATGATCCTGCAGGTTTTCACCAACGCTCATCATTTCGTGCTTCGTCTCAACACCCGCCTTTTTCAAAACCTCCGGATTTCCGATCCCGGACAATTCCAGCAGCTGTGGAGAGCCGATTGCCCCCGCCGCCAGGATCAACTCGCCCTCAACCGTAATGCTTGCGCCTTCGCCGGCAACGGTCAGATTGAGCCCTTTTGCCTTGCCGTTTTCGAAGTCGATATTGCTGACATGCGCTTCGGTAACAACCTTCAGGTTCGCTCTGCCCTTGATAGGCCGCAAGAATGCCTTTGGGCCATTCCAACGGAACCCGGATTTTTGAGTGACCTGGAAATAGGCGGAACCGAAATTGTCACCGCCGTTGAAGTCTTTTGTCTTGGGAATTCCGTTTTCTTCACACGCATCCCGAAAGGCATCCAGTAACTCCCAGGACATGCGCTGCTCTTCAACGCGCAGGTTTCCGCCCTGGCTGTGCAGGTCATCGTCCCAGGCATAGTGGTCTTCTGATTTTTTGAAATAGGGCACAATATCGTCCCAACCCCAGCCAGTCAGGCCAAGTTGACGCCACTGATCATAATCCCAGGCTTGTCCACGCATGTAGATCATGCCGTTGATCGACGAGCAGCCACCGAGAACCTTGCCACGCGGATAAATGAGAGAACGCCCGTTGAGGCCGGGATCGGACGCGGTCTTGAAACCCCAGTCGACGCGTGGATTGCCGATGCAATGCAGGTAGCCGACCGGAATGTGAATCCAGAGGTAGTTATCCTTCTTGCCTGCCTCCAGCAGCAAGACCTTCACATCCGGATTCTCCGACAAGCGGTTTGCAAGCACGCATCCAGCAGTACCCGCCCCGACAATAACGTAATCCCATGCACCCAGGTCGCGCATAATTCCTCCCGATATTTTCTGAGCAGATGGAGGCATGGAGAATTGGCTTGGTCAAGTCGTCCGAGAAGAGAAGTCGTTCGGCCGGGTTCAACGGACAGTGATGCCGTTTACGCAAATATTACCATGTCGTGCGAGAACATTGGCGTTTCAGGTTAGGGAGTTTCACCCAGTGGCAAATCTCGTGCAACGGACTTTGGAAGAAACGTTCCTGCTTTTCTACCGAACGGCGCGCAGGGCTTACCACCCGATACGCAACTGGATCGGTGCCGGGGCGCTGTGCATGTTCATCGCGATGACAGCAGCGGTCATCCATGTATTCCCGCTTTCCAATTGGGACATGTTTGCCTATACGGCCGCGGTTCTGGAGCCGGAGATACCGGAAACAGTCGAACTACACAGTCAAAGCTATGCCTTTGTGAAAGACAACATTTCAGACGGCGAATATCTGACGTTGACGCAGGATCGCGCCTACCGCATCCGACAAGCCGAAGACCCGGACGCTTTCAGAACCATGCTCGGATTTTACAGGCTCAAGATTCTCTACCTGGAAACGGCACGGGTTCTCGACCGGTTCATGGATCCGGTGCAGTCCCTGCGCATGATTTCACTTGGATCGGTGATTGCCGTCGGCGGTCTTCTGCTGGTCTGGCTCGCCAGAACCCGGACGCTCATGTATGGCCCCGTTGTTGTCGCGCTGCTTGTCGGCTCCGCTTTTGGAGAGGCTGCCCAGCTTTTGTCGCCAGATCTCTATGCGACCGTATTTCTCCTCCTTACCGCGTTGTTTTATCTGGAGAAAATGGATATTCCTGCAGCTCTCTGCCTAATTGCCGCATTTCTTGTCCGACCTGACCACCTTGCTTTTGTGGGCGTGTTTTTCGTTTTTGCCGCGATCTACGGCCCCGGGCGCTGGAGCATGTCGATCAGTTTCGCTGTCTGTTTTGCAATATATTTCTGGCTGACAAGAGGCGCTGACCATCCTGGCTGGTGGATCCACATGTGGTTTACCCACGTGGAATATGTCCCGACGCTGAAGGATTTTGATCCGCCTTTTTCTGTTGTCACCTATCTGCAGATGCTGGTGCGGTCCACCGTCAGGTCTCTGATGAGCCAGACCTGGCTAGCGCTGCTTTTTGCTGAAGTCCTGTTTTTCGCAAGATGTATCACCCCATCCAACCTGGATAAGCGTGCGAGAGTTCTACTTTACGCGGTGTTCGCATCGATTTGCGCCAAGTACCTCGTATTCCCTCATTACGAAACCCGTTTCTATCTGCCTTATCTGATGATTATCGGGATGATCTTGCTGGTCGGATGGCACCGCAAGCAATTGGGAACTGGCGAAACTTCCAGCTCCGTATCGTCGGCCTGACCTGTCGGTGGATTGTTTTTGACCGTCGCTCGCAAATCGGGTCGCTGCAACTAGGCAACAAACATATGGTCTCCTCAAATCAATTGAGGAGACAGAGCCATGTTTCAGATCCATCCCTTGCCCGCTACCAGTTTTTCCCAACTGGAAGGTCTGTCCGACGCAGATCTTGCTGCGCAGAACATTCAGGTACACATTTCGGACGGCGGTTTTCCGTGCCGCGTTTCACTTGAGGATGTTGTCGAAGGTGAACGGGTATTTCTGCTCAATTTCGAACATCAACCGGGTGAAACACCGTATCGCGCAAGCCATGCGATTTTCGTGAAAGAAGGCGCAGAAGAAAGCCATCCCGCACCGGGAGCCATTCCAGCATCAATCACAAGTAGGCTGTTGTCAGTACGAGCCTTCAATGCGCGCCATGAAATGATCGACGCAGACATTATCGAAGGGGCTGATGTCTCCGATCTTATTGGCCGTTTCTTCGAAAATCCTGAAGTTGAGTATATTCACATGCATTACGCCCGTCGGGGCTGTTATGCAGCAAAGGTCACTCGTGTCGTTCAATAAAGTTCCAGAAGGCCTTCGGAGGTGGCTTCTTTCAGAAGCTCCTCCGGGCTTTGTTTGAGTTTGCCATGCTTGATCATGGCGTCGCCGATGTCGCCAAGATCATCAGCGCTGTGCCAGCTCTCCGGTTGCCACATCTTTGAGCGTATCATTGATTTCGGGCAGTGCATGAACGCCCGCGTAACGTGAATGACAAGCGCCATGGCGGGGACTTTTCCATTCACTGACATTCTTTCCATGAGCGCTGGATCTCTCACGATTCTGGCTTCTCCTGACACCCGCAAAGTTTCGCCCTTGCTCGGGATCAGGAAAAGCAGGCCGAGCCGCGGATCCTTGATCAAGTTGTGATAGCTGTCGAGCCTCCGATTTCCCGGACGGTCCGGTATGGCCAGCATGGTGTCGCTGAGGACAGTCACGAAACCTGCAGGGTCACCTTTTGGGCTTATGTCGATCACGCCATCGGGATTGGATGTGGCGATCAGGCAAAAGGGCGAGCGAGCGATAAAGTCCCGGCAAAGATCATCCAGTGCATCAATTTCCTTCACGACCACCTTTTGCGGTGCAACTCCCGCAAATTCCTCGAGATCCGCTACGCTTTCGATGACCCCGGTAAATCCTGAGAATGGCGAAGCTTTTCCAGTCATCTTGCGCTCCTTCTGGGTGTTCATAATCTTGCACTGAAGTGAGGCCGACTGTCGCGACTGTGTGTCCTGCTGGCAAGCCCTTTCAGATGAATTATCCTGAAATCACAACTGGTGCCGGGTTTTGCGTTAAACTGAATCTTTTCAAAGTCATCGTCCACCGAGATCGTCATAGAGAACAAATTTGGAACCTCGCTCAAATCTAGCATTGTGATCCGTATCGACCATAGGGAGACTTGCCATGCCGACTGCTGCCAACCGCCGCGCTACATTCAAAGAGCTTCATGAGAACGGTCGGGCTTTTTTGATGCCTAATCCCTTTGATATCGGTACTGCACGTATCCTGGACGGTCTCCGTTTTGATGCCTTGGCGACCTCAAGCGCTGGATACGCCTGGACACAGGGCGTCAGAGATGCGGAGGGTCTGATAAGCCGGGATGCCGCTTTGACTCACGCTGCGGACGTCATCAGCACGACCAGCCTGCCGGTGAATGGAGATCTGGAAAACGGCTTCGGTGACAGCCCGGACGACGTCGTGGAAACGGTAAAAGGCGCAATTGAAGTTGGCCTTGCCGGTTGCTCCATCGAGGACTACACGACCGACCCCCAACACCCCTATTATCCACTGGACCATGCCGTTGAGCGGATAAAGGCTGCGGTTGATGCGAAAAACAAGATCGCGCCGGATTTTGTGCTGACAGCCCGCAGCGAAGGGCCTGTTCAAACCGATCACGAACTTGATGAAACCATCAAACGACTGAATGCCTTTGTTGAGGCTGGCGCCGACTGTGTTTATGCGCCCGAACTCAAGGACAAAGACCAGATTACAAAGGTCGTTTCTTCCGTGGATGCTCCGTTGAACATTCTGGCTGGACGAAAGAATTTTCATCTGACCCGCAAGGAACTTGGCGACATGGGGGTCACACGCGTTTCCATCGGGGCTGGTCTTGCCCGCATCGCCTATGGGGCATTCATCACTGCCGCAGAAGACATGAAGGATGGCGGTTCATTTGGCGCTTTCGACCGCGCCAGCGGGATCATCGATTTTGAAGCCTTCATGAAGGCAAAACCCTGAGGGCTCATGAGAACCGATGAGTCCCAATCCAGCCACGGTCGATCCGGTCCGCGCGACACTGGAGGATGCGCGCGCGCTGCAAAGTCTCGCGAACAAATCCTACGAGATCTTCATTCCTGTCATGGACGCGATACCCGCGCCCATGTTGGCCAACTATGCCGAACTGGTCCGGTCCCATGAAGTCTGGATACTTCGCACTGGGACAACCCTAACGGCCAGTCTGGTCCTCATCCAACAAGAAGATCATTTGCTTATCGAAAGCATCACCGTTGATCCCGATCACCAGGGAAAAGGCTGCGGTCAGCTCCTGTTGAACTGGGCCAGATGCCGGGCCGAAGAAATGGGACATTCCGAATTGCGGCTTTACACAAATGTTCTGATGGCCCGTAACCGTGCGTGGTACCAACGCGCCGGATTTTCCGAAACACACGAAGAACAACGCGGCGACAAGCACATCGTCCATATGCAACTCTTCATTTGAGATGGCAGTTAACCGGTTGCCCAATAGGTGAGAACGAGGGGAAGGGTCACGAGCGTCATAATCGTGGAGACGAAAATGAATCCGGCCACTCCGGGAGCTTCATCAGGTTGATGCTGAGAAACCGCAAGATAGGTTGCCACCGACGGCGGCATGAAGCACAGCAGAACAATGACGCTCTCGATCTGGCTGCTCAAATCTAGAACATGGGTCAGGGCGAGCGCTGCAACAGCTGAAATTCCTATATGCAGCACTGACAAGAGGATTGCCTGTGACAGCCCGCCAAGTTTCAGCGTCGCGAGGCTGTAGCCAAGCGTCAGCAACATGATCGGGATGGCAAGGCCAGCGAGAATCTCAAGGCTTTGATCCAAGGGCCCGGGTATCTTCCACCCGGTTGCCATCAGGCCCAAGGCAATTATCACCGCGTAGATGACCGGCTGTTTCGCGAGTGCCGCAAAATTCGGCCGCCCCATCGGGATAGCAATGCCGATGGTAAAAACAGCGACAAGCACCACGACGATAAACCCTATGGCAACCGCACCACCTTCTGCCCCGAAAGCGAGCGTTGAAACAGGCAGGCCGATATTACCCACGTTGGACAACATCATTGGTGACCAATAGGCCTTGATCGGAATTCGCAGCAGTTTCAGAACGGCAAATCCCAGTGCAGCAAACACCAGAACCATTCCTGTGGCTGCTGCCAGCACAGTCATGAAGGTGCTGAGCTCAATGTGTTCCTTGGCAAGATGCGAGAGGATCAATGTCGGATAGCCGACATTGGAAACAAGCCCACCAAAAAGCTTGGTGTCGAACGGCGCCCTGAATGCCGCCAGGCCATAGCCAAGCATCACGCACATAAGCACCGGCAGCATGACATTGACGACATGCCCAAAAATTTCCGCCAAGACCCTGCCCCTGTTCTGCGCGTACCTGATGCCGACGGTAGGTGTTCTCAGGCTGGGAAATCAACCTTCGTTTTCTGATTGTGGCGCGGTTCTACTCTGGTCGTTCGCCTACATATGCTGCTCTTGGACGAATTTTTTCAGGCGAGGCGTACTGTTCGAGAGTGTGGGCGATCCACCCCACCATTCTTCCGGCGCAGAAGATTGTTTTCGCCGCATCCTTTGGCAGTGCATAGGTTTTCTGAACAGCAGCCAGAACGAAATCAATATTGGGCGGCTGGCCAAACAGGTCTTGCGCAACCTCAATCAGCCCCGGAAGACACGCGACAAATGGGTGGTTATATTCGCTCTTCAAAAGCAGTTTCAGGAGGCAGTCCGCTCGGGGGTCATGGCCCTGGTAAACGGAATGACCGAAACCCGGAAGCGGTTCACCCCTGCTCAACCGATCTGACAGGATCGTCTCGATATCAGAAGTGGGTTCAATTTCGGCGAGCCAGGCCGCTGCTCGGTCGGGGGCGGCACCATGGCGTGGCCCGGCAAAAGCCCCGATACCCGAGAGAAGGGCCGCGTGGAGCGGCGCTCTTGTCGAAGCTGCACAACGGGCTGCAAATGCGCTCGTGTTGAGTTCATGGTCTGCACACAGCACCAAGGCAGCGCGGATCACATTCTTGGCCCCTGAGGACACACCATAAGCCTGCGCGAATTGCGTGTGTATCGGTACCGAAACAGGATCCTTGTCGAGGAGCGCCGCCACGCTGTACCGCAGGAGTGCTGCTCCTTTTACCTGGAGCAGTTTCGGTGCTTGTGTATAGGCAGCCTTGTCCTGCAGAGGCCAGGCTGCAAGGGCCATCATCAGCCGATCCAAAGGACCAAGACCCGGTGGCATTTGCGGAGGACTGCCGGGTGCTTTTTCTGCAAAGGGATCAACGTCCGATCTCCAAAGCAGGGTTGCGACGGTTTCCAAAGTAGACGTTTCAGCCAGATCGCACGCCAGCTTGCCTCGGTAAACAGGCCCTTTTTCGGAGATGAGCGTCAGTTCTGTTTCAAGCACCGGATCACCGGTCAGCGGCCGCGCGCCGGCCTGATCTTCTGCAGCCCTGCGTCCCTTGAGACGTCGGACGTCGGCGGCATCGTAGCGCCTCTTTTTCCCGGATCCGGCAACGGAGGAAATCAAACCCCGGCTGACATAAGCGTAAAGGGTTGCGGGCTGTACCCCGAGCTCTGCAGCAGCTTCACGCGCGGAAAGAAAGATCGGTTTGTTCATAAGTTGATTTTATTTATCAACATTGATCAATGCAATTAATTTCTCCTATCTGAGACAATCATAGAGGAGAAATCAATGACTGAAGCGCCAAATCCCGCAAAGATGTCACAAGACCCGATTGCGGGCCTGGAAGGTGTTGTTGCAGCCACGACGTGCCTCAGCAACGTAGATGGTCAGAACGGTGTTCTGGTCATACGAGGAAAGAAAATAGAGGATCTTGCTGGTCTGGTTCCATTTGAAGAAGCTGTCCGGCACCTTTGGCAGGATCTTGGTTTCAATAGTCTGTCTGCAATTAAAAATTCCTTCGCTGAGGCACGCCAGGTTGCGTTTGGCGTTGTTTCTCTGCTTGAAAGCAGTCCGGCGGAACTCTCGATTTATGAACACATGCAGCTCGGACTGGCGGCGCTTCCCCTAAAAGGCGATTTGCCGGAAGCAATCGCGATTTGCGGCGCCTTACCTGTATTCCTGGCCGCGTCTCACCGAATTTCCAATGGGCTTCAACCGATTGCGCCAGATCCATCTTTGGACACTGCGACAGATCTCTTGCGTATGCTGAACGGCACGCTCCCAGGCGCCTCTGAAGCAGACGCATTGAACCGGTATCTGGTGACAATTCTGGATCACGGCCTGAATGCATCCACGTTCACTGCGCGCGTAATCGGATCTACCCAGGCCGACCTCAAGCAGGCAGTCCTCGGTGCAATGGGCGCCCTGAGCGGGCCTTTGCATGGCGGTGCACCTGGCCCCGTTCTGGACATGATTGACGCCATTGGACGACCAGAGAACGCCGACGACTGGATCACCGAAGCACTTGCCCGCAAGGAACGGTTGATGGGCTTCGGTCATCGGATTTACCGCACCAGGGACCCGCGCGCGGATGTCCTGAAGGCAGGTTTGAAGTTGATTGGATCGTCAAACCCGAAGGTGCAACTCGCGGAGGAAATCGAAACGGCGGCGCTCGCAGCGCTCAGGCGGGTAAAACCTCACAGGCCGCTTGATACGAACGTGGAGTTTTATACAGCTGTCCTGCTGGATGCGATCGGCATTGACCGCTCCCTGTTCACACCGCTCTTTGCAACCGGTCGTGCGGCAGGTTGGTGCGCTCATGTCCTGGAACAACAGAAAACCGGCAAACTGATCCGGCCGTCTTCGCACTATGTGGGCCCGAAACCGGAGTAAGACGTTACCCGGCTCAATCCGGCAATCCTTGCTGTTTCCTATCTGCGGATGAGCAAGTTGCGCGACCAACGGAATGGATCCCATGGTCAAGCCATGGGATGACAGCGGGTTTCCTTACTGGCGCCGCCCCGGCCTTGAGCCGGGGCCACATCAGAGACATGAGGAACGGGTCCCGGGTCAAGTCCGGGACAGCAAGAAAACGCGAATTGGTTCAGCCAACCATTTCCGCTTCACGCACAGCAAGTTCGATCTCGTCAACCAATCCAGCTTCAAGCCCCAGTCGCGCTGCGAGCATCTGGAGATAAGCTTTTTCGGCGGGATGGTCCGGACTAATTGCAAGACGTGAAGCGGCATAGATTTCGGCGGCCGTTTCGGGGCAACTTGCGCTTGCAACAACCTTGTCGAGGTCCAGCGGTGAGCGAAGCTCGTCCATCAGGAAGGCTTTTGCTTCGCTGTCGAGACCGGCTTCATCGATCTTGTCGAAGATACGGTCCTGCTCTTCTCGATCAATATGGCCGTCGGCCTTGGCTGCGGAAATCATCGCCGTGAGCAAATTCACTGCGAACTGGTTTTCCCCACCCGGCTGCTGGTTGGGATCGAAGGCAGTTCCCCGTGGCGCGTCAAGAGGAACAGGCTCGTCCTGCGGATATTGTGGCCGAGGCTCATTCTGCTGGTTGGCCTTGTGACCCTGATAGGCCTTGTAAGCAAGGCCGGCGACCAATGCCATTCCACCGTAGGTCACAGCTTTTGAACCGATTTTGCGGCCCGTCTTGGTGCCGAGCATCAAGCCGGCCAATCCGCCAAGCGCAAGGCCGCCGCCTTGTGAAGACAGAAAACCCTTGCCTTGCGACATGAGATCTCCGGACCCTCCGCCCGGGGCGGCAGCACCGCCTCGACCGGAATTTTGGCCGCCGGACTGGCCGCCCAGAAACTGGTCCAGCAGGGATTTTGCGTCAAACATCAATTGGCTCCATAAAACGGCCCGACAGCGGGCAAATCAAACTTGCCTATCAAATGGGAATTTCTGCAAGCTGCGCAAGCTTGCGATACACTTCCATACGGTTTTATACCGGAAGCATCCCAGGTCTCACTGACAAATTCGAATGAACAAAGACAAAATCGCACTTCTTTTCAGCGCATTCATGATGATTGCCGCGATTACACTTTTGACAGCCAGACCGGGATACGCTGACGGCGTTACCGATACGTCTCGTGCTTACGTGAAGGTTGAGCAAGATGGGCTGCTAAACGCCTATCTGATATCGCTCGCGGACGCTGGAGAGAGTGCGACCGATAATCTTTACGCTTTTCGTATCCAGGCCGCTCCGCCCATCCCTGTAAACGAAGATAATTCCAATGCAGACAAAAGGATCACCGTTCACGCCATTCAGGATCGCGGGCAGCCTCGTGGAGCTGAATACCCAACCTATGTTTTCGCAACAAGGAACGCGAATGAAGATCCCGCGCTGATCTACAAAACACATGCGGGAACGCGGATCTTTTTTCTGGATGAAATAGGCAGCAAATCCGGCTGTCTTCTATCGGCTGAACAGGGATATTCAGACATCTGCCTTGCTGACATTCATGGCAACCCGGCGCCGGACCTTCCCGGACTGCGGGATGATTTCTGGACCGATCTGATGAAGTTGCTTGGGTTGTAGGCTCAGCGAGACAGATTACCGCAGAACAATTCGCTTTCGCTCTGGAAGTGAATGGATCCCCGATCAAGTCGGGGATGACCACGTAGGTGCTGGGGGATCTTGCCGGCAATACATCTTTCGTCGGCTTTTATTTTCCTTGAAAAACGGCAGTTCTATCCTGATAAAGCCCTGATAACTCGGTAGTCATCCCCGACTTGATCGGGGATCCAACCCAACTTGCAACATGCCTCCGAACCCCGCCCCGGACCTCAAATCCGAAGACCCTGGCTCAAGGCCGGGGAGGCGCAGAAACGCTTGCAAAACACGTAATCGGGGTCTGCCGCTAAACAAGCGGCAACAAATTATCGTCTTTCAGTGTATCCATCGCTATCGATGAGCGCACATTGTGAACCGCTTCCTGAGGCAAGAGCTCGTCATTGATGACGTGGCTGAGTGCCTTCAGATCCCGCACCACGATCTTCAGCATGTAGTCGACATCGCCCGTCAGCGTGTGCGCTTCCTGCACCTCGGGCATGGCCTTGACCATGTTGCGGAACTTGCGCGCATTTTCCTTGCTGTGCGCCCCAAGCGTAACGCCGACAAATGCGGTAACTGTCAAACCCAGAGACTCCGGATCGAGAGAAGCCCTGTAGCGGCGAATAATGCCGGTTTCTTCAAGTTTTTGTCTCCGACGAGACACCTGGCTAGCGGACAGATTGATAACCTCACCAAGCTCTGCATTGGTCAGGGCCGCATTCTCCTGCAGGGCTGCAAGTAATTTCACATCATAGCCATCAAGCGCGATTGACATGCATCATCTCCGGATTTCCTGCATAAACTGTGCACAACTTTACGCGATATCACGTGCTTTGCACACACCCTGCGCAGCAACCCCGGCATTCTGGTCTCAACAAGATTAATTCGAGAGGAGAGCCAGCAATGGGTCCGTTTCCGCACGACGCGCCACCTGCACAGATCACGCCACAAAATCCGGCGGGAACTGACGGTTTTGAATTTGTCGAATTTGCGCATCCGGATCCGGAAAAGCTCGATGTTCTCTTTCGAAAAATGGGCTATGTGCCCGTTGCCAAACATAGAAACAAGAACATCACACTCTACCGCCAGGGCGACATCACTTATGTCCTGAATGCCGAACCGGGCACCCACGGCATGAAATTCGTTGACGCACATGGCCCATGCGCGCCCGCGATGGCCTGGCGTGTCGTTGATGCTCAACAGGCTTTTGATCACGCAGTTGCCAAAGGCGCCACGCCTTATGAGGGCGACGACAAGACGATGAATGTTCCGGCGATTGTCGGCATTGGTGGCTCGCTGCTCTATTTCGTTGACACCTATGGCGAAAAGGGCTCGGCGTATTCTGATGAGTTCAGCTGGCTGGGTGAAGTCGATCCGAAACCGGTTGGCGTCGGCTTTTATTATCTCGACCACCTGACCCATAACGTCATTCGCGGCAACATGGACAAGTGGTGGGACTTCTATCGGGATCTCTTCAATTTCGAACAGATCCACTTTTTCGACATTGACGGTCGGATCACGGGTCTCGTCAGCCGCGCGATTACAAGCCCTTGCGGTAAAATCCGCATTCCCTTGAACGAGTCCAAGGACGACACCAGCCAGATCGAAGAATACCTACGCAAATACAAGGGTGAAGGCATTCAGCATATCGCGGTTGGCACGGATGATATTTACGAAGGCACCGACCAGCTTGCCGCCAATGAGCTGAAATTCATGCCGGGTCCACCGGACACCTACTATGAAAGGTCTCATGACCGGGTGAATGGCCATGACGAACCGATCGACCGGATGAAACAGCACGGTATTCTGATTGACGGTGAAGGTGTCATCGACGGCGGCATGACCAAGATCCTGCTTCAAATTTTCTCCAAGACCGTCATCGGGCCAATTTTCTTCGAGTTCATTCAAAGAAAAGGCGACAACGGCTTCGGTGAAGGGAACTTCCGGGCGCTGTTTGAATCGATAGAGGAAGACCAGGTCCGCCGGGGCGTCATCAAGATCGAAGCTGCTGAATAACTCCCACGAACCCGGTAGCTTCGGAAAAAGGCCGTGCTCCCCGCCTGGAGTGCGGCCTTTTAATTCCTCTCAAATACCCGCTTGAGACAGGCTTCCCTCGAAAGACTTATAAAATTCAAAAAAAATCAATCTGCTTTTCTGAGCGCAAATCTCTGATTTTATGAAACAATCCACATTCCTGTAGCTTTCTCGAAAACTTTTCGGGCACTTTTTTGATTCAAACGGGAAGAATACGTGCGCAGGAGGGTTTTACAAACAGAGGCTGCCACGTTGGCCCTCTGTTGCATTGTCTAAGCACAAAACTTTATACCTCCGCGCTTCGTGCGCGGGGGCTTTTTTGCGAACAGCAATCTTCAGCCCTTCACCTTCGCTTCCAGCACATCCCAGACCATTGCCGCCACATCGGGACCACCGAGATTGCGGATGGCGCGAATGCCGGTCGGGGCAGTGACGTTGATTTCCGTCAGCATGCCATCAATGACGTCTATCCCGACCAGGATCAGACCTTTTTCACGCAAGGAAGGCCCGAGACGGGTGCAGATTTCCCGTTCGCGCTCCGTCAGATCACTGTCGGTCGGGGCACCGCCTCGCACCATATTGGAGCGCAGGTCGCCCTCTGCCGGTACGCGGTTGACGGCACCTGCAAATTCACCGTTCACCAGCAGGATGCGCTTGTCGCCGTGCTTCACGTTGGGCAGGAACTGCTGAATGACCCATGGTTCACGGAAGGTCGCGTCGAAGAAATCATAGAGCGAGCCGTAATTAAGATCATCTTGCGTGAGGCGGAACACCGCTGCCCCACCATGGCCGAAGAGCGGCTTCATGACGATGTCGCCATATTCTTCCCGAAAAAGGTCAATTTCCGCCCGATCCTTGGTAATCAGCGTTGGCGGCATCAGGTCGGGAAATTCGGTAACAAAGAGCTTTTCCGGCGCGTTTCTAACCTCAGCCGGGTTGTTCACCACGAGCGTGTCCGGGTGGATCTTTTCCAGAATATGTGTGGCAGCGATATAGGAAAGATCAAATGGCGGGTCTTGGCGCATCAGCACCACGTCGATATCGCGCATGTCGAAACGCCTGCGCTCTCCGAGTGTAAAGTGATTTCCCTTTTCGTCCCGCACGTCCAATGCTTCCAGCGCACAGAACACGTCATTTCCGCGCAGCGCAAGTCTGTCGGGCGTATAATGATAAAGTTCATGACCACGCGCCTGCGCCTCCAGCATCATTGCAAAAGCGCTGTCGCCAGCAATGTTGATGGTCGAGATATGGTCCATTTGGACCGCTACTTTAAAAGCCATGCGGCAACTCCGGCGGGGCGCACTCTTGCGCTCAGGTATATTTTAGATCGGTTGGTCCAGATATGCGGTCCCATTATCGTTTTGTCCAGAGGTCAGCGGTTCAGACCTGAGAACAACGCTCCTTCGTGCCGACCAACTCACTCCCAGGCTTCAAATGCATTTTCAATCCGCTCCGGAATAGCCCAGGGACGAATGATGATGACATCGAACCGAAGCGTGAAGAAACCCGCCTTGGGATGTTCCGTCACGAAAATCCTTGCTGCACGCGAAATGCGTTTCTGGCTGGCAGGCGTGACGGCTTCGAGCGCGGACCGGCGGTTTTTTCTCGCCTTCACCTCGACAAAGACAACCGTTTTCCGCTTCTTGGCTATCAGATCGATTTCACCCGACTTGGTCTTGTACCGGTGCTTCAGGATCCGCCAGCCGGTAAGGCGTAAATACCAGGCAGCCCAGGTCTCCGCAGAAAGCCCAAGGGCATGTGCCTTCCGTCGTTTTTCCGTTCCTGAAGGCTTTTTCGGGCGCGCCAAGATCAGTCTCCCGCCTTCAGATCCAGGGCGCGTTTGTAGACTTCGTTGCGGTCGAGGCCTGTGGCCTTGGCGACCTTCTTGGCGGCTGTACTCACTGGCATATCGACAAGCGCCTCAGCCAACAATGCATCCAGATCAGAGGCATCGGCTTCTGGTTTTTCCTCCGGCGGTCCAACCAGAATGACTATTTCACCCTTGATAGGCTTATCCGCCATGCGCTCGGCAAGCTCAGGGAGCGTCCCGCGCTCAAAGGTTTCGTAGCGTTTGGTCAATTCACGTGCGACAACGGCTTCGCGCTCGCCGCCAAAGACGTCTGCCATCAGGTCCAGCGTTGAGCTGGTTCTGTGTGGCGATTCAAAGAAAATCAGCGTAGCAGGCACTCTTGCCAGTTCTTCAAGGCGCTTGGTTTTCGGTCCGCCTTTTTGTGGCAGGAAACCGGCAAAGAGAATTGTGTCGCTCGGCAATCCGGACCCGACCAGCCCGGCAAGTGGTGCCGACGCTCCCGGGATGGGGATCACATTGAAGCCTTCGGCCACCACATCGCGGACGAGACGGTAGCCCGGATCAGAAACAAGCGGTGTACCCGCATCAGAGACCAACGCCACAGCTCTACCGGCTTCAAGCTCGGCGAGGATCTTGGGCCGCTGCTTGTTGGCGTTATGCTCATGATAGGCAAGAAGCGGCGTCTTCAAACCGAATTTCTGGGTCAAGGTTGCGGTGACCCGCGTATCTTCACAGGCGATGATGCTGCTGGCGGCCAGGGTTTCCAGAGCCCGAACTGTGATGTCGCCCAGATTTCCAATGGGCGTTGAGACGATATAGAGCGCCGGCTCCAGATTTGGTGCTGAAAAAGCATGTTCGGAAAGGCTGTAACGGTTCTTGTCCGCAGGCTCTGAAGGTGAGTCGGTTGCCAAGAAGTCTCCTTTCACACCGGCCAATTGTCGGCGAAATCCTGTACCAGAGATCCAATTCTGCCATTGCGCTACTCGTTGACTGCAACCGATGCAAGGTAAATCCACTGTTGATCAGGCGGAATCCCGCTAGATACGCTGCAAAAACTGGACAGATCCACAACGAATACGTAAGTCTTTTCCGATGTATGGATTGTAAAATATGGCAAGTGGAATGCGGGGCAAAATCGTGCAACAGCGCAGACGGGCGTTCTTGAAATCAGCACTGGGTGGTGCCAGCACCATGTTGCTATCCGGGTGCATGGGATCAACGCTCGGCACGCTGCCAGGCGATCAGATACAACCAGGCGCCCTGCCGCAGACAACAGGCGAAGTCATTGGAACTGGTGGTGTCCGTGTCGGGCTGCTGTTGCCTTTGTCCAGCAAGGGAGGCAGCACATCCATTGGAACCGTCTTCAAGAATTCCGCCTCACTGGCACTTCAGAGTTTTCCCAGCGCAGACGTTCAGCTTCTGGTGAAAGACACCGGCGGGACAGCTGAAGGTGGACGTGCAGCGGCCCAAGCAGCCATTGCAGAAGGCGCTGAATTGATCCTTGGCCCGGTCTTTTCACCGGCTGTTGCAGGAGCTGCGACAGCTGCAAGGGCAACGGGTGTCCCGGTCATTGCCTTTTCAACGGACACATCAGTCGCTGCACGTAGCGTCTACCTGTTGAGCTTCCTGCCCGAAGGCGACGTCAAACGCATCATCGGCTACGCCAACAGCCAACAGAAAAGCTCCTATGCGGCGCTCATTCCGGACGGGTCTTACGGCGCAGTCGTGGAAGCTGCCTTTCGGCAGGAGGTCGGTCGCGGTGGAAGCCGTATCGCGACGATCCAGCGTTACAAGCTGAACGGCTCGGATACGTCCGATCTGGTTGCGAAAACCGGCACGCTGAAATCCGTGATGAACAATATCGACGCGTTGTTTGTGCCTGCTGGTGGCGGTGTGCCGGCATTGGTTGTGCAGACGCTGGTCAGCCAGAACGCCAACCTCGGCCGGATCAAGTTGCTTGGTTCCGGTCAGTGGGACACGCCGCAGGTAAAAAACAACCCGGTTCTGGCGGGCGCCTGGTTTGCAGGCCCGGATGACAAGGGTTTTCAGGACTTCGCCCAGCGCTATCAAAGCACCTACGGGTCAGCGCCACCACGCAATGCCAGCCTGGTCTATGACGGCGTCACTCTGGCTGCCGGTCTGATCCGCTCTGCCGGACCGCAGCGCTTTCAACAAAGCATCCTGACCAACCAGGATGGCTTTATCGGCATTGACGGATTGTTCCGTTTCAAATCCAATGGTCTCAATCAGCGGGGCCTTGCCGTCTACCAGATTTCCGGCCAGGGCACGCAAGTGATATCACCGGCACCAAGGGATTTCCGGACCGGGTTCTAATACTGGTCACGGCAACCGCCACCATCGGGAGTTTGAGCATTTGATGTTGAGCGGCAAAGAAATTGTGCTGATCATCAGCGGCGGGATCGCCGCCTACAAGTCCCTGGACCTGATCAGGCGGCTGAAAGAACGCGGCGCGCGCGTTATTCCGGTGATGACGAATGGTGCGCAGGAATTCATCACGCCCCTTGCCGTTGGAGCACTTGCTGCGGAGAACGTCTTTACTGACCTCTTCGACCGGGAAGCAGAACAGGATGTCGGACATATCCGCCTTGCCAGGGATCACGACCTCATCCTAATCGCTCCCACAACTGCCAACCTGATGGCGAAGATGGTGCATGGCATCGCAGACGATCTTGCAACAGCCGTCCTGCTGGCCACCGATGTGCCAGTGCTCGCAGCACCTGCCATGAACCCGAAGATGTGGCAGAACGAAGCCACACAGCGGAACGTGAAGACGCTTACGGAACGCGGAATTGCCTTAGTCGGTCCGGCATCCGGTGAAATGGCCGAGCGCGGCGAAACTGGCGTCGGGCGAATGAGCGAACCGCTCGAAATAGTGGCAGCTGCTGAAGCCCTGTTTCGAGATCGGGCTGCGCGCAACGGCCAGCTGCCATTGGCAGGCAGGCATGTTCTGATCACGTCGGGGCCAACCCACGAGCCAATCGATCCGGTGCGCTATATCGCCAACCGCTCCTCCGGCAAACAGGGCCACGCGCTTGCTGAAGCAGCTTATGCAGCAGGTGCCCGGGTAACGCTGGTTTCGGGGCCTGTAGAGTTACCCGATCCTTCGAGTGTCGATGTCGTGCGTGTCGAAACAGCCGCAGAAATGATGAAAGCCGTTGAAACGGGCCTACCTGCAGATATTGCCATCATGGCCGCCGCCGTTGCCGACTGGCGCATGGCAACGGAAGGCACTCAGAAAATCAAGAAGGACGGCAGCGGTAAACCACCCGCGCTGGAAATGAGGGAAAACCCGGACATTCTGTCGACGATCGGTCACCATGTCAGTCTTCGCCCAGAGCTTCTGATCGGCTTTGCCGCCGAAACGCAGGACCTGGTTAAAAACGCGCGCGCGAAGCTAGAGCGGAAAAACACCGACTGGATCATTGCCAACGATGTCAGTCCAGCAACCGGGATCATGGGCGGGGATGCCAATACCATCCGCCTCGTTAGCAAATCCGGTGTGGAGGACTGGCCGCAGATGGACAAGGCTGAAGTTGCCCGGCGCATCATTGCCCGTGCCGCCGAGGCTCTGAACGGCTGAAAGCACTGCTCTTTTGCCACACCTTACGCGGCGAACCGGAAATAGCTCATGCTGATTGACCCATATTCATAACTTCGGTGCATGAGGTCCGCTTTTGTGTCCGGTCCACCGGCACCAAATGCAAAGAACAACGGCAAAAGATGTTCGTCGGTCGGATGGTTTCGGCGGAACTCCGGTCCGGCGTAAAGGTCCTCAAAATAGTCAATCGCACCGGACTTCAATCCCTGGTCAAGCCAAGCGTCAAAACTTCTGGCCCAATCAGGTGCCTGAGACCCTTGAGGCTGAAATTCGCGCAAGTTGTGCGTTGTGCTGCCCGACCCAATGATCAGGAGGCCTTTTTCCTTGAGCGGGGCGAGCGTCTGACCAAGAGCGTAGACCGAAGCCGGGGTGCTGCCATGGGGCAAGGAAAGAGCCATCACGGGAATGTCTGCTTTTGGGAATGCCAGTGACAGGGGAACCCAAGCTCCGTGATCCAGGCCTCTGCGACTTTCGAGCTTCAGATCATGACCATCGGTTTCAAGCAGGCGTGCGGTTTCATCTACCCATTCCTCATCTGCCGAAGCTGGATAAGAAACCTCGTAGAACTGTGAAGGGAAGCCACCAAAATCATGATAGGTGCGCAACGGACCGGGTGCGGAGAGCATTAACCCGCGCGTTTCCCAATGCGCCGACAGGATCAGGATCGCTTTTGGCTCGGGGTTATCAGAAGCATAGGATTTCAGAAACCGGCTGGCCGCAGTGTCCTCAAGCGCCAAGGTCGGTGCACCATGGGCAAAAAACACTGGTGCGATGCTGGTTTGAAATTCCGGCACGTGGCATTCCTTCGATTCAATTGTCCCTGAAGCCGAAGATAGCAACTTCAATTCTGCGCATTAGTCCCCTGTTTGGCGATAAATCGTCCCCATTCTTGCAACAATTTCAAAGTTTTCGCTATGTGTAGGCGCAAAACGCCCCTGAAGATAACCTCAGGGGCGGCTTGTTATCAGTCCAGTATATTCGTCTGTTCGAAACGAACGGATTACCGGTAACCGACGTTGATCAGCTGAACGCGGCGGTTGATGGCGGCATCGGGCTTGGCTGGATCACGCAGTTGCTCTTCGCCCAAACCGACCGCTTCCAGATACTTACCGGGCACCTGGAAAGTAGTCACCAACGCTTCGCGAACCGCCTTTGCGCGTTTTATGGAAAGTTCAAGATTATAATCACGGGCACCCTTTGCGTCGGTGTGACCTACGATGTAGAAGGTTTGGCCCTGCAAGTACGGTGTGTGAAGAGCGTCGGCGATCAGCCCCACCGCCTCGTACGATTCCGGACGAATACGTGCTGAATCAAAATCAAAATTGATCTCAATGTTGAATTGACGAAGAGATGCCAGTTTGTCCCAAAGAGGCAAATTTCCCGGAGAGTTGGCGCCGGGATATTTCGCGATATTTTCAAACGCGGCCTTTTGGAGCGCATCCGCGCTAACATCCACCTTTTGCTGCGCACCTTGAAGTGAGTTGATTATTTGATTGCGGCTCAGTTTTGACTGCGCAAAAGCACCAGATGCCGAAACAGCAAGGAAAGCGACCGAAATACCGGCCATAAGGAACTTGTTCATTGAAATTCTCCCACAACCGGATTTAGCGGTAGCCTGCCAAATCAATGGCGGTATTGCACTTTTTGCTGACGGATCGCTGTGCTTTGAGCAAACACCGTAAGACATGACCGGCACCGGCTTTTACGCCTTTGCAAAGTCGTCGCGCTTCGTTTGCACAGACCTTGGGAGCAGCAGCCTGAGCCGCCATCCTCTCCTGGATAAGAGATGCAACAACCGCCCGGTCCGCATTGCATTTCTGAGATACTTTTGATTGGTTTTGTGTGAGGCACTGACCAATGCCGTTGTTCGCAAGCGTTGCAGACTTGCAATACTTGTCGATGTCTTTGCCGCAACTTGCCGACAATATTTTGATGGCGTCGGCAAATCCCACGGTCTGTGCGAAAGCAGCTGGCGCCGTCAACAGTAATAGCCCTGTCGTGAATCCTAAAATCAAACGTCTCATGTTGTAAATCTCCCAAACCGGGTCACCGACCCAGACAACATTACGATACGGCAGAGTGTTTCAGGAGATTGCAACGACTTCAAGTAGGCTGCTGATTATTCTGCCAAATATACGACTTGCCGTTCCATTCTTGACATAGGTTGCCGAATATCGTCACTCGCGAGTGACAAATCAGCCAGGATCCCCTCAATGCACGTCACTTTGGAATTCAAACGCCTCGACCACGGCAAGGACCTGCCGCTTCCGGCCTATCAGTCGGAACTGGCTGCCGGACTTGATCTTCTTGCTGCGGTAGACAGCCCGCTGTCGCTTGAGCCTGGAAGCCGCGCAATGGTTCCTACCGGATTGTCGATGGCATTGCCCGCCGGCTTTGAAGCACAGGTTCGACCCCGTTCGGGTCTTGCTGCGAAATATGGCGTGACCGTCCTGAACACACCCGGCACCATTGATGCTGACTATAGGGGTGAGGTGAAAGTCATCCTGATCAATCTCGGCGAGGAACCGTTCGAGATCAAACGGGGCGAAAGGATCGCACAAATGATAATCGCCCCCGTTTTTCAGGCTCAGATCACGGAAGTCAACATTCTGTCCGATACCGAGCGTGGTTCGGGTGGCTTCGGATCAACGGGCCGCAGCTGAAATCGCTTCTCAAGGACCGCGAATGACCCCCAGTCTTGTTATCTTCGATTGTGACGGCGTTCTTGTCGATACGGAACGCATGGTCAATGTAATCATGGCCGAGCTGGTAACAGAGCTTGGCTTCCCAATGTCCGGACCAGAAAGTCAGCAACGTTTCATGGGCCGCACGCTTGAAAGCGTGAAAGAGATGGTCGAAGTCCTGACCAGTCGTATTCTGCCTGCCGATTGGCCGGACCAGGTGCGCGAACTGGATCTGAAGGCCTTTGAACATGGGGTTGCGGCAATTCCTGGCGTTGAAAAAGTCATGGATGAGTTGGACAGGCTGGATGTTCCTTATTGTGTCGGCTCTTCCGGCAAATATGAAAAAATGCGCGTGACGCTTGGCAGCTCTGGCCTGTTGCCGCGGTTGGAAGGCAAGCTTTTTTCCGCGCAGGATTGCGAGAAGGGCAAACCCGCGCCGGATGTGTTTTTGCTTGCGGCGAAAACGATGGGATTTCCGCCATCCGATTGCGTGGTGATCGAGGACAGTGTTCCAGGCGTCGCCGCGGCCAGGGCCGCCGGCATGAGCGCCTTTGCCTTTGTCGACGACCCATCCTGTGACCGGCAAGCCATGAAAGAGGCAGGCGGCATTCTCTTTGAACACATGTCCGAACTGCCGGGTCTGCTCTTTTCTAATACTTGAGATATTCATGGAAAAAGGTTTTACGGTCGGTGCTTCGATGACATTCTGCGCCCCTTAAAACTTCACAAAAGCCATACTATCTTACCCCTTCATAATAATATTTGCCGGCAACAAGTAGATCCGGCCAGATTGGGAGACGTTCATGACCATGACGACCAAAGGCCGCGGGAAGATCTATTCTTCCATTACAGATACCATCGGCGATACACCGATCGTGCGGCTGGACCGTCTTGCCAAGGCCCATGGCGTGAAGGGCAATCTTCTCGCCAAGCTGGAATTCTTCAATCCGATCTCCAGCGTCAAGGACCGCATCGGCGTGGCCATGATCGAGGCCATGGAGGACGATGGCAGGATCGAGCCGGGCAAAACCACGCTTGTGGAACCAACATCCGGCAATACCGGCATCGCGCTTGCCTTTGTTGCGGCGGCCAAAGGCTACCGGCTAATCCTGGTGATGCCGGAAACCATGTCGGTCGAACGGCGCAAGATGTTCAAAATCCTGGGTGCTGAACTGGAGCTTACAGAAGGCCCCAAAGGCATGAAGGGCGCGATTGCACGCGCCGAAGAGCTTCTGCGCGATATCGACAATGCTGTAATGCCACAACAGTTCGAGAACCCGGCCAACCCGGACATTCACCGCAACACCACTGCCGAAGAAATCTGGAATGATACCGACGGCGGTGTGGATGTCTTCGTCTCCGGTATCGGCACCGGCGGCACCATCACCGGCGTGTCTCAAGTGCTGAAAGAGCGCAAGCCCGACCTGCATGTGGTCGCCGTTGAACCTGCAGACAGTCCCATTCTTTCCGGTGGCGAGCCTGGACCACACAAGATCCAGGGCATCGGCGCAGGCTTCGTGCCTGGCATTCTGGACACGTCCGTTTATGACGAGGTCCAGACCATTGCCAATGAAGATGCCTTTGCGCTGGCACGCGAAGTTGCAAAAACCGAAGGCGTTCCGGTTGGCATTTCCTCGGGTGCTGCACTCACTGCAGCCATCAGGGTTGGTCAGCGCGACGAAATGGCAGGCAAGAACATTGTCGTGATCATTCCGTCCTTCGCTGAACGCTACCTGACAACGGCCTTGTTTGAAGGCCTTTAAGAATTCACTGCCCTGCGATTTTATCGAATTGCAGGGCGGCATTCTTTCTAACGTTGCCGGTAGTGGAGCACACGCCCAATCGTGTTCATCAGGATCTGGGCCGCAAGCGTGCTGGTTGACCCGGTCGGATCATAATCCGGCGCCACTTCAACCAGGTCGATCCCGACAATCTCCCCTCTTTTTGCCAGACCGTCGATCAGCTCCAGAACTTCATAGTAAAGAAATCCACCATGGCTGGGCGTTCCCGTGCCTGGGGCTATGGATGGGTCGAATGCGTCGATGTCAATGGTCAGGTAATAGCGTTTGCCTTCCGGGATGCGCGCCAGCATGCCGTCGATCCCAAGTTTTCGGACATGGCGCACAGACTGTATGTCCGAGCCCATCTGGCGGGCTTGCTCGTAACCGTCTCTAGCCGTTGATGACACATTCCGGATACCGATCTGTGTGAGGCCGGTGACATAAGCCTTTTCAGCTGCTCGGCGCATCGGGTTGCCATGGCCATATCGAACACCGTGGCGCTCATCGACAAAATCAAGATGCGCATCGATTTGCACCACATGGATCGGCGCTTCGCCATCAAAGGCGTTGATGCAGGGAATGTTCACTGAATGGTCACCGCCGAGCACAACGGGCAGGGCGCCTGCTTCCAGGATCTTGCGAACCCCGAATTCGATCCTCTTGTGGCTTTCGATCGTATCCGTGTGAACGATATCCGCATCGCCAAGGTCAACGATCCGCGTTGTCTCCGCCGGCAGATAAGTAACGTCGTCCTCGAAATCATAAGCTCCGGCGTGGCCGAACGAAAACAGTGTCGAAGCTTCGCGGATCGCGCGTGGTCCCATGCGGGCACCGGACCGCCACTGGGTACCGAAATCAAATGGTGCACCCATGACCGCAACATCGGCGTCAATTGCATTCCAGTCCTGCTGATACGGATACTTCCCGAACGTGCAAATGCCGACAAAGGGCAGATTGAGCCGCCCGTCCTCGTATCCGTGTGATGACATATCAATTCTCCTGCAAAGTCAGGAGGTAACTAGAACACCAAATTCGGTTCCGGGGAAGATGGTGCATATCGCCAAACCGTCAGCAAATTGCCTTGCAAGCGACCTTTCAGGCAATCAGGTCAGCTGCTGTTTTCTGACCTGCTCACAGCACCCTCTCCATTCGCGTCGCCGATGAAAAACCGAACAGACGCTTGAATGGCCCGGTTTCTTCCCTGGATTTGGCCTGAAAATCAAAACGTTCGTATAGGCTTTGGGCACGCGGATTTGTGTCAATCACATCCAACCGGACCCGCGACAAATTCCGTCTCCGCGCTTCTTCGCAAATTGCTTCAAGCAAGGCACTGCCTATTCCACTCCCACGAGCAGATTCAGCGACGAAGATCCCATCCATCAACAAAATATCCGGCTCCGTCTCACGTTCCAGAAGGTCCAGAAGCAGCCCGCGCCACAGCCCGCCAAAGTGTCCGTATATGGCAGTCATGTCCTTGAGCGTGCCGTCGACAAAGGCACCCTCCGGGGATTTGAACCCGGCCATGCCAACAAGTTTGCCCTCAGGGCTCAGTGCGCTGATTGCATGGTCCGGATCCAGGATGCGTTCAATCAAGCGCAGCGCCTTTTCTTCTGGTGCAAGGATCTTTCCGAGTTTTCCGGAAAAGGCCTGCCAGAACAGCAGGGCGGCTACTTTCCTCTGATCTTCGGGGAACCCGCTCGAAATGCTGAATTCAGTTGTCATGGCTGATCGCTATTGGACCGTGACCGCCGTTCCCGTCGCGCTCACCATCAACATGGAGCCATTCTGGCCAACCGTTTCGTAATCCAGATCGACGCCGATCACCGCATTTCCGCCAAGTGCTCTGGCGCGGGCGCACATTTCGTCCAGCGCAATCTGGCGAGCCCTTGGCCAGTTCCTGCTCGTAAGCCTCCGACCTGCCACCGACGATGTCCCGTATTCCGGCGAATATATCCTTGAAAAGATTGGCCCCCAAAATCGCTTCACCAGTTACCAGACCCTTGTAGTCAATGTCCTTGCCCTGAACAGTATTTGTGGTTGTGATCAGCATATCGGGTCTCCTTCCAACAGGTTTCTTTTCGAGACATGGGAGGCGGACCTGATCAATGCAAGAACGTCGATCCAGTGAGACGTCGCCACTACCCCACTTTTCTCGGGTTCCAGATGGAAGAAAAGCATTCTGAAATGCCGCCACCACACTCCGGGGATTTTTTACAATGCCAACACGTTCGGTCAATGCAATCGTGAATTGCTCGGTGAGTCGAAGCAACCTGCTAGCAGCAAACTCAATGCAAGTCCGGCCCCAGGGCCAAAATTATAGGTTCATTACCTGCTATTTTCGCTTTTTGAGCATTTTAGCCGTGATTAGGGTAAAATGAGGCCGATCAAACTCTTGTGTCGAAATCGGGAACGTCAACCCTACCGGAGGGAGGGCTAGGGCATATGAAGGGCATTGTTTTTACCGAATATCTGTCTTTCGCCGAGAAGCTTGTTGGTGAAGACGCCGTAGAAGACGTTATCGAAGCCTGCGATTTGCCAAGTGGTGGCGCCTATACGACCGTCGGGACATATGACCACGGCGAAATCGTAAAACTGACTGAAGCCTTTGCGGAACACACAAGCACCGAGCCAGAAGAACTTGTGCGCTTGTTTGGTGTCTACCTCGGCGAGGTTTTTCAGAAAAAGTTTGGTCAGTTTTTCGAAGAAGCCCCCACGCTTTTTGACTTTCTTGCCAGCGTTCACACGCATATTCACGTCGAAGTCCAAAAGCTTTACCCCGACGCGGAATTGCCGAGCATCGAGATGCTGGAGCGTAGGGAACATGAAGCTGTGCTCCGTTATCGCAGCCCACGAAAAATGGATGCTCTTGCACTTGGACTGATACAGGCAACAGCCAGCCACTTTGGTGAAAACGTTGACGTGTCCCGCGAGCACGGACGGGACGATCGTAGCGAATTCGTAGACTTTCATTTGAGACGATCTGGATAACAAATGCGAAATGGTTGATCTCGACAAGGCCATCAACCGGCTGCAACGCCGCTGTAACAGGGAACGTGTGGCAAGAGCTACTGCTGAAGAGCTGCTCGAACAAAAGAGCCTCGAACTATTTGAGGTAAATCAGAGGCTCGCAGGCCTTAACGAACAACTTGAACGCCAGGTTGCTGAGCGGACCGAGGCGCTCGAAACGGAACGCAAACTGGCGCTCGAACTGGCTGAGATCGATCAACTCACCGGATTGAAAAATCGCCATAGCTACAAACGTGCCTTGGAACTGGCGATCCATGAAGCCGAGCGCGACGGGAAGCAGTTCGCGCTACTCTTTATCGACCTCGACAATTTCAAAACCCTGAACGACACCTACGGTCACGGTGCCGGCGATATCGTTCTGCAACAAGTTGCAAAACGTCTCAGATCGCTGACACGCGAGTCCGATCACATTGCCCGGCTTGGCGGCGATGAATTCGTTGTCATTGCGAGGGGTGAAACAGAAGAAAAAGTACTTGAAACCCTGGCGCAGAGGATCCTCGAAACTTTTGCAGAACCGATCCAAGTCGACCATCGCGAAGTCGATTGTGGTGTCTCAATCGGAATCGGGATGTGCCCCTTTCATTCTCAGTCCGAACAAGAACTCCAGCGGTTCGCAGATCTGGCCCTTTACGCTGCCAAATCGCAGGGGCGCGGGAGAGCCGTTCTTTTTGACCACACGCTTGGAAATGAGCACCAGCTTCGTCTGGCCCTGGCCGACGATCTTGCGGAAACACTCGAGACGGACGATCTGGAAATTCATTTCCAACCCATTGTCGACCTGAAGGATGGGCAACTGGTAGGACTGGAAGCCCTTTTGCGCTGGAACCATCATTCGCGTGGATGGATAGATCCGATGACGATCCTGAAAACGGCACAGGAATGTGGGCTTTTCGCGCAGATCACCCGCCGGATCATCGAAAAAGCGATAGGCGATGCAAAATCACATCTCAAGTCGGAGCCCTCGCTTTGGCTTTCGATCAACCTGGCAGAGCAGAACCTTCGAGATGAACAACTTGCGGCGTTTATCATTGATGCCTGCAAACGCCTTGATGTTGAACCGCGACAAATCAAGTTCGAAATCACTGAACAGGCGCTGATCATGGATATCCAGGCTGCGCGTGATTTCATGACCGAACTCGAAAAATGTGGTTTCCGGTTCGCCATCGACGATTTCGGCATCGGGTATTCGAACATGCTGACGCTCAGCCGGCTCCCCTTTCACACTTTGAAAATTGATCGCTCCTTCACACATGGCGTGGTGGAGAACCGGGAGACCCAGACTATTACTCTGGCGATGATCAAACTCGGCCATGCCCTTGGCCTTGATGTGATTATTGAAGGCGTGGAAACCAAGCAGCAGGCCCAGATCATGCAGATGCTCGGAGGTCATATGGCGCAAGGCTATCTCATGGGCCGCCCCAATGCCCTTGAAACCCTTTTCAATCCGGAAAGCACCGCAGCTCCCGCAGCAGTCCAATAAAGGCTTTCTGACCAGCAGTGCCAGCGTCATGGCAGGTAAGGTCTCAAGCGGCCCGACGTGAAGCGTCCTGTCCGCGATAACTCAGTGCCTCGGCCAGATGGATGCGGCTGACCCTCTCCAGGCCATCAAGGTCAGCTAGTGTACGCGCCAGTTTCAAAACCCGGTGATAGCCTCTTGCGCTCAGTTGCAGAGATTCTGCCGCCCTATGGAGAAACGCAATACCGGTTTCATCCGGTTGTGCGATTGCCTCAACAGCGCTTGCGGGAGCCTGCGCATTGGTACGGCAGGCAATGCCGAGATCAAGAAAACGCTTTTCCTGAATTTTCCTGGCTTCCAATACACGCTCTGCAACTGCGGCAGAGGGTTCGCTTTCTGCCGGGCCGATGAGATCAGCCGCAGTGACAGCCGGCACATCTATGCGCACGTCGATCCGGTCCAAAAACGGGCCGGAGACACGTGACTGATATTCACTGGCGCAGCGCTCACCCCGGCGGCATTGATGTCCTGGCTCGCCTGCATGGCCACATCGGCAAGGGTTCATCGCAGCAACAAGCTGAATGCGAGCAGGATAGGTGACACGGTGATTGGCACGGGCGATAACAGCTTCGCCCGATTCCAGCGGCTGACGCAGGCTATCGAGCACCTGTGGGTTGAACTCAGGCAATTCATCCAGGAAAAGCACACCATTGTGAGCCAGCGAAACCTCTCCCGGTCGGGCCTTCATCCCGCCGCCGACCAGGGCTGCCATGGAAGCGGAATGGTGGGGTGCACGAAACGGGCGTCGATCCGTGAGTTTTCCTTCCGCGAGTTCACCAGCGAGCGATGCAATCATCGAAACTTCGAGCAGTTCGCGCGGTGTGAGTGGCGGCAGGATCGACGGCAAGCGGCTGGCCAACATGGATTTCCCCGAGCCGGGTGGACCGGTCATCAGGAGATTATGTCCACCAGCGGCAGCGATTTCGAGCGCGCGGCGAGCGCTTTCCTGTCCCTTGACTTCAGCCAGATCAGGCAATGAGCCAGCATTACCATGCAACTTCGCAATCGGACGGCTGAGCACCTGCGTACCCTTGAAGTGATTGGCGAGCTGGATCAGGGAGCGAGGTGCCAGAATGTCCATGTCCCGATCGGCCCATGCGGCTTCTCCGCCACTTTCCTGCGGGCAGATCAGCCCCTTGCCGAGCGCATTTGCCCCCATGGCAGCAGGCAGGACACCCGTCACCGGCGCCAGCGTGCCATCAAGCCCCAGCTCACCCAGCACCACATAAGCGTCCAAAAATTCTGCCGGAATAGCCCCAATTGCGGCCATAACGCCGAGCGCGATCGGCAGATCGTAATGCGAGCCTTCCTTGGGAAGGTCCGCCGGTGCCAGATTGACCGTCACCCGTTTGGCTGGCAGCGCAAGACCGGAGGCTGACAGGGCGGCGCGCACTCGCTCCCGACTTTCCGCGACCGCCTTGTCCGGCAGGCCGACGATGGTGAAAGCCACCATGCCTGGGCCGACATGCACCTGCACATCAACAGGCACTGCCTCGATACCCTGAAATGCAACTGTGGTTATGCGGCTGACCATTCTGCTGTACCCAACTTCAAGATGTACATCAGGGAAGCACATCTGCCTTGGCTCATCAAGAACAAATTAGGAACATGCCGTTTTGCGCCGACAATTCGGGTACAACCAGGACTGACCATTGCTTGCTTGTTTCAATCGGTTGCGTCACGCTGCGACTTCCATGGCAACGGAGGATGCAGCTGTGTGCGATGCATGTGTGATCAATTCGGTAAAACAGAAGATGCTGTCCCGGCGGGACTTCTTCAAGGCAACAGCCGTTGGTACGGGCGCGGCAGCAGCGGCGACATTGACAGGTACAATGCCGGCCATGGCGCAGACACCTGCCACGATTACCGACATGACACATGAGTTGCATCAGACCTTCCCGACCTGGGGTGGCGGAGAGCAGTTTTCTGCCGAAAAGGTGTTTGACTTTGCCAAGGACGGTTTCAATCTCTTCGAACTTCGCGTGAACGAGCACACCGGTACACACGTTGACGCGCCGCTTCACTTTTCGGCAGACGGGCAATCCGTCGCAGAAATTCCCGTGGCCAATCTTGTCGCTCCGCTATGCATTATCGACATCAAGGCAAAGGCTGCAGAAGACCCGGACGCACGTGTTACGCCTGACGATATCAAGGCCTGGATCGCGACAAATGGAGACATCCCGAAAGGCGCCTGTGTTGCCATGAACTCCGGCTGGGACGCTTATGCGAATTCGTACAAGTTCCGCAATGCAGGAGACGGCGGGGTCATGCACTTTCCAGGATTCCATCTGGAAGCTGCGCGCATGTTGATGGAAGAGGCCGATGTCGTCGGCCTTGCCGTTGACAGCCTGTCGCTCGACTATGGCAAGTCCATGGATTTTGCCGTCCATTACGCGTGGCTACCAACCAATCGTTGGGGTCTTGAATGCATTGCCAATATTGATGCCTTACCCGCCGCAGGCGCAACACTGATTGTCGGTGCTCCGAAACACAGGGGTGGCACGGGCGGACCTGCCCGCGTCATGGCGATGGTCTGAGACCTTTGGAACACTCACTTGTAGGGCGATCTTTGGGGGCGGATCACGATTTCGGTCGGGCACGCAGATGGAGCGGTTTGTAGGATATATCCAACTGCCTCAGATATGTCTTCTGGCTGTATCATCAAATCGGATTCAAGCCTTGGTGACGCTGACATTGATGTGGCGACGAATCCGGGTTGAATAACGCTAACCTTTGTTCCGAACTCACGAACATCATCAAAAAGTGTCTCGCAGAAACCAGTGAGCGCTCGCTTGGCCGCAAGGTTCATCCCCGCACCGGCGAAGGCAGGCGTGATCGACCCTATTGCGATGACCGCACCGCGTCCGGAAACGTTGATAGGATCAATACCCGCATGGACAAGATGGACAAATGACCGAAAATTCACATCCAAGACGTGATCCCAGCTTTGAAGGTCCGCTTCCGTCGTCCGAGATTTTTCATGCACGCCGGCACAAAAGACCAGAGTGTCGAGACCGTCCATTAACGCGACAGCCTCTTTAATGCAGTTTGCACAGGACTCCATATCGCCGAGCTCAACGGTCAGGACTCCAGGCTTCTCGTATTCGTCACCGATCCCTTGAGCGACTTTTGACAGCTTCGAGAGGTCCCGCCCGATCAGCGTAACGACGTCCCCTTGACGTGTCCGCTCAAGAGCCACAGCACTTCCCATGCCACCGGTCGCACCAACGACCATCGTTCTTCTTGGTTCACCAGCCATAAGGAGATACTCAGCTTTTTCACGCATAGTCGCAAGTGCGGTCCGTTCCGGGCTCGAACGCAAATTCAAGGATTCGCCTTCTTCACGAAATGGATTTGCGATCAAAAGAGGGGTGTCATGTGCACACGATGACGAAATAATTCTCCGATTTTTTGCACAATCCAATTAGGTTATGGCCATCGGCAGCGACATTTTCGAGCACCTTCGGGGCCGTTTTCTGACTTTTGGCTTCCGGCAAAATCAAGCAAGGCTACTTTAATGCCCTGCATTTTGGCCACAGGACAGCTCAGCACCGGTGCTCATCCTGTGTAATGGCGATGGTCTGAAGCTGCCAGGAAACTCACGATTGCGCTGACAAGATATCGATCAACTGTCGATGCGAAGCGACCGGCCGGTGGTCGTTGCGCCAGACGAGATAGGTGTCGACTTTTGAGAAGCGGGCTGGCAAAGGGCTCAGTCTGAGCTGATCGGCGTTGCGATAGGTCAGGATCGCACTTTCCGGGCCGACAGCAAAACCCATCCCGGCTTCAACACAACCGAGAATGCCTTCCAGAGTGCCCATTTCAGCGACTTCAGTATCGCTGCGGCCAGCGCTGCGCAGCCAGGCTTGCGCACTGGCGCGGTAGCTGCAGCCTGAGCGAAAGGCCAACAGAGGTTCTTTTTCGGCCGGTTTCGCATTGCGCGCACAGAAAAGTCGCTCGGAGAAGGCCTTCACACTCCGGAACCGCTCCTCGTCGACGGGACCGGCCACAAAAGCGGCATTGATCTTCCGGTCCCAGACTTTTGCAAGAAGATCTCCTGTCGGCCCGGTTTCAAGGGAAATCGCGGAGCCCGGGCAAAGGTCCTTCAGGTCTTTCAACACGGCAGGCAGGCGCACCGCTGCCGTCGTTTCCATGGAACCCAAAGACAGCGGTGCGCCGGAGCCTGCGGCATCCAGAAGATCTCGCTCGGCGGCCTCAAACTGTTGAAGCAAATAGACGGCCTTCTCGTGCAGTCTTTCACCGAACTCCGTCAGACGTGCCCCGGCCTTGCTACGCTGAAATACCTTCTGACCGAAATGCTCTTCCAGACGCCGGATGCGGGACGTCACGTTGGACTGAACACAGTGGAGAGCTCCCGCCGCACCTGAAAAGGAGCCACTGTCTGTAACCGCAACAAGCGTTTTTAGAAGAACAATATCCATCCATCTATTTTGATGATTTTATTTTCCAAATACAATCATTTTTCTTCGTCAATTAGAATTGTCAGTCTGCTGGCATGAAACAGCTCATCGACACGCCCTTGACCCGGCACCTTGGCATCCGCCACCCCGTCATGCTCGCACCAATGGATAAGATTTCCGACGGTCTCCTGGCGGCAGAAGTTTCACGCGCGGGCGGTTTTGGCCTGATCGGCGCCGGCTATGGCGACCCTGATTGGGTCGATGCTGCTTTTGAGGCAGCCGGTGACCAACCGGTCGGCATTGGGCTCATTACCTGGTGCCTGCTTGAAAAGCCGAAGCTTCTGCAACGCGTTCTTGACCGGAAACCCGCAGCGCTATTCGTCTCATTCGGCGACGCCGAACCGATAATCGAGGCGGCCAAAGAACACGGTATTCCGACAATCTGGCAGATCCAGCGGCTCGAACAGGCCGAACAGGCTCTTGAAGCCGGAACCGAGATCATCGTTGCCCAGGGACAGGACGGCGGGGGACATGGCATGGACCGCGGCCTGTCTGCCCTCCTGCCAGCCGTTCGAGATCTTACAGGCCCGGATCAGGTCGTGCTGGCTGCAGGTGGACTTGCAGACGGACGCGGATTGGCTGCCTCCCTCATGCTGGGTGCAGACGGTGTCATGATGGGTACCCGGTTCTGGGCAAGCCATGAGGCAAATGGCTCGGACATTGCCAAGGCAAGGCTCGTCAATTCTGGGGGTGATGACACCCGCCGTTCCAGCTTCTTTGATATCGCCCGTGGACTGGACTGGCCCGGAAACTATTCCGGACGCGTGATCCAGAACGAGTTTTCAAAACCGTGGCTGAATGAACCCGAAGCCATGAAAGCCGCCGCAGACGACATCCGACAAACTTATGAGGCCGCCGATCCGGACGACTTTTCGGTACGGGCGCTGATTGCAGGCGAATCCCTTGATCTCGTTCACGACATCCAACCCGCCGCCGCAATCGTTGAAACAACCGTGCGAGATGCCGCGAGGCTTCTCTCCAATGCTCCCTCTTATCTCCTCAATCAGGACCAACAGACATGAAGCTCTATTTCGCCAACACATCTCCTTATGCCCGCAAGGCCCGCATGGTGATCCTTGAAAAAGGGCTGGCGGACCAGGTGGAAACCGTCTTTCAGAACCCGTTTGATGAAAGCCCAGATCTGAAAAAAGCCAATCCGCTCGGCAAGGTGCCAGCACTTGTGACGGATGACGGCAACACTGTCTTCGACAGTCCGATTATTTGCGCATATCTCGACAGTCTGTCGCCGGAAACCATGCTGATTCCTGCCGATGAGGCGCGTTGGAATGTCCTCACTTCCGAGGCGCTCGCTGACGGCATTCTTGATGCCGCCTTTTCCATCGTCATGGAGCGCCGCCGCCCGGAAGAACAGCAGTCCTCAATGTGGCTGGAGCGCTGGCAAACGGGTATTCAGCGCACAATTTCTGCAGTTGATGCCGATCTGACGCCATTTGTTGGAGACCTGACACTTGCCCAAATCGCCCTGGGTGCTGCGCTTGGTTACCTCGACTTCCGTCTGCCCGACATCGACTGGCGCGCCTCAAACCCCGCGATCTCGGCATGGTTCGCGGATTTTACTACGCGTCCCGCCATGAAAGCCACCGATCCGGCAAACGTCTGAATTAGTAAAAGGCTGCAAAAAATGCTTCCCTTGTCGACTGAACTTCTCGCAACTGCCCTTGTTGCCGGCCTGACCGGCATCATCTGGATTCCACTCATCCTGAATCGCCTCGTCGAGATGGGCCCCTGGACGGCTCTGAAAAACCCCCAGCCGGATGTGCGTCCTGAAGCGGATTGGGCCTACCGGCTTGCCAGTGCCCACCGCAACGCGCTGGAAAATCTTGCCGTCTTCGCACCGCTGGCAATCATCGTCCACTTGGCGCAGATGGGAGACGCGCTGACAGCCAGTGCAAGCCTTGTCTTCGTGGCGAGCCGCACGGCGCATGTGGTGATCTACGCCTTCGGTATTCCGCTGCTCAGGACGATTGCCTTCTTTGCGGGGTTCTTGTGCCAGGCAGTGCTGTTGTTGAAAGTACTTGGGGTGGTTTGAAGAACCATAGGCGCCGTCCCGGCCTTGCGCCGGGACCAACCCAGCGGCGATGTTTGAATCAAAGGCAATTGGTCCCGGATCAGGTCCGGGACTGCGCTACGCGGTTAGAGTATGCACCGTCATTCCGGACCAGTGAGGCAAAGCCGAACGCCGATCCGGAATCCAGAGATATTTCGCGCAACATGCGCGGCTTTGACCAATTGTCGAGCTCGCCAAGCTCACGCTGAACCCCGGATTCCGGATCACGCGATGACGTTTACGCGTCACGCAGTCCGGAAAGACGCGCTAAAGAACGGTGCTCTAGTGCGCCTCATCCCAATTGTCCGCGGCGCGCGCGTCCACTTGCAACGGAACTGAAAGCTTCAGCGCCGGATCGCATGCGTTTTCCATAACGTCCTTGATGACCGGAATGGTATCGTCGACCTGTGCATCCGGCACTTCGAAGATCAGTTCGTCGTGCACCTGAAGGAGCATTTGCGCGTCGAGTTTTGCATTTTCCAGCCGATCCTCCATACGCACCATGGCGCGGCGCAGGATGTCCGCAGCTGAACCCTGGATCGGGGCATTGATCGCCGCGCGTTCATAGAAGGAACGCATGTTCGGGTTCTTGGTATTCACTTCCGGATAATGGGCTTTTCGCCCGAAAATCGTGGTGACATAGCCATCGGCATGAACCTGTTTCTTGATCGCTTCCATATAGTCCTTGATACCAGGGAACCGCTCGAAATAGGTCTTGATGTAGTCGCCCGCCTCACCGCGCGAGATGCCGAGCTGGTTGGCTAGACCAAAAGCTGAAATGCCATAGATAATGCCGAAGTTGATGGCCTTGGCCTGACGGCGAACCATCGGGTCCATGCCTTCAATCGGTGTTCCGAACATTTCGCTGGCCGTCATCGCGTGAATGTCGAGACCATCTTCGAACGCCTGTTTCAGCTGGGGAATGTCAGCCATGTGTGCCAACACGCGCAATTCGATCTGGCTGTAATCGGCAGAGATCAGTTTGTGGCCTTTTGCGCACACAAAAGCCTGCCGGATCTTGCGGCCTTCTTCTGTCCGAACTGGAATGTTTTGCAGGTTCGGTTCGGAAGAGGACAGGCGACCCGTTGTGGTTGCTGCCAGCGCGTAGGATGTATGCACGCGGCCTGTCTCGGGATTGATGTAACCGGGCAAGGCGTCGGAATAGGTCGACTTCAGCTTGGACAGTTGGCGCCAACCGACGATTTTCGATGGCAGTTCGTGACCTTCCGCTGCAAGCTCTTCCAGGACCTGCGCCGAGGTAGACCAGGCACCGGTCTTGGTTTTCTTGCCGCCGGGAATGCCCATCTTGCCAAACAGGATTTCGCCGAGCTGCTTTGGTGATCCGATGTTGAAGCTTTGACCGGCGAGTTCGTAAATTTCAGCCTCCAGTCCGGCCATTCCTTGTGCAAAATCACCAGACAAACGAGAGAGCATTTGCCTGTCGACGGATATGCCGCGCTTTTCCATGCGTGCCAGCACCGGCACCATTGGCCGCTCCAGTGTCTCATAGGCAGTTGCCATATGTTCGCTGGCCAGCCGTGGTTTCAGGATCAGCCAGAGCCGGAGGGTGACATCGGCATCTTCGGCGGCATAGGCGGTCGCCTTGTCAATTGCCACCTTGTCGAATGTGATCATCGACTTGCCCGAGCCGCAGACTTCCTTGAACGGGATCGGCTTGTGGTCGAGCCAGCGCTCCGACAGTTCGTCCATGCCGTTGCCGCCCTTGCCTGCATCAACGGTGTAGGAAAGCAGCATGGTGTCGTCATAAGGGCCGATATCGATGCCGTAGCGGGTCATCACCAGCCAGTCATACTTGAGGTTCTGCGCGATCTTGAGAACCGAGCGATCCTCCAGCATCGGCTTGAGAACTTCCAGGGCTTCTTTCAGTGGTATCTGGTCCGGCAACAGGCCACCGCCGCCAAGCAGATCACCTTCGCCGTCTACGTGCGCCAGTGGCACGTAACACGCATTGCCGGGCTCGACAGACAGCGACAGACCAACAAGGTCCGCCTGCATGGCATCGAGCGACGTGGTCTCGGTATCGAAGGCGACATAGCCTTTCTCAAAGGCCGCGTCACACCATTCCTTCAGACGGTCAACGCTGGTCACTTTTTCATAGGCGCTGGAATCAACCGGAATTGCCCTGATGCTTTCGGCACGCGCGGCTGCCACGGTTTGTGGACGCATCATCCCGTCAGCATCGGCATTGCTGCTACCAGCAGATGCATCCGTTTTGCTCGCGCTGGAAACCCGCTCAGCCATCCGCCCCTTGTGGTCTGGCACATCCCAGCCCGGCACTTCGAAGTCAGTGGTCTCTATGTTCGCAGCTTCCGCACCAGTGGTTTCCGCCACCCGCTTGGTCAGCGTGGTGAACCCCATGGTTTTCAGGAACCCGACCGCTTTCGGTCCATCCATGTCGACAACGGAAAGGTCGGTCACCGGTGTTTCGACAGGCACGTCCTGTTTCAGTGTCACCAGTTCCTTGGAAACCCGCGCCTGATCGGCAAATTCGATCAGGTTTTCCCGCCGCTTGTTCTGTTTGATCGTGTCAGCCTGTGCCAGCAACGTTTCGAGATCGCCAAATTCGTTGATCAGGAGCGCTGCGGTCTTGAGGCCGATACCTGGAACGCCAGGCACATTATCAACGCTGTCGCCTGCGAGCGATTGCACTTCGATGACCTTGTCGGGGCCGACCCCGAATTTTTCGAACACTTCCGGTTCGCCGAAAATCTTGTTCTTCATCGTGTCGATCATGCTGACCTTCGGGCCGATCAACTGCATCAGGTCCTTGTCGCCGGAGACGATTGTCACTTGTGCACCCATATCCGAGGCTTGACGGGCATAGGTTGCAATCAGATCGTCCGCCTCAAAACCTGCCTGTTCGATGCAATGCACGGAAAAAGCCCGTGTTGCTTCCCGGATCAGACCAAATTGCGGCACCAGATCTTCTGGCGGATCCGGGCGGTGAGCCTTGTATTCCGGATAGATATCGTTCCGGAAGGTTTTGGACGAGTGATCGAAAATCACCGCGAAATGGGTTGGCTCGTCGCCCTCCTCCGGGGTCAGGCCATCTTGCACCAGCTTCCAGAGCATGTTGCAGAAGCCTGAAACGGCACCGACCGGTAGACCGTCCGGCTTGCGCGTCAGCGGCGGCAAGGCGTGATAAGCGCGGAAAATGAACGTGGAGCCGTCGACCAGGATCAGGTGGTCGTCAGCGGTGAGGGCGGGGGAAGAATCTTGCGTCGACATGGCGCGGATCATGCCCGCACCCGGCCCTTGAGAAAAGTCCCAATCTCAATAATTCAGGACTGAGTTGATTACTCCGCCGCTTGCGGTTGTCGCTTTCTGCCAAATGTTCCCGTCAAATGGGCCCATTCCGGGCGCTTGAACAGGAACCAGCCGAGACCGGTTTTGCGGATCATCCAGAACAGGATCATCGGACTGATGACCGAGACGGTGGTGACAATCAGCGAGATCGTGCCGATATCGAGGATGCCAAGTTTCAAGAGTATCACTCTGGAGACACCCATGGGAAAGAAGAACGCGAGATAAATGACGATGGAATTCTGGCCGAAATGGCGCAGGAATTCCATGCGGCCCATTTGCACGATCAGAGCACTGGTGAGAATAATGGCACCTGCACCAGCAGCACCAAGAGCAAGCGCAATGAGTGGCAGGCCCGACCAGCCAAGATAGACAAGACCACCGTTGACAATACCCCATGCCAGCAGCAGGACCAGACTCAAGCTGACCCGCTCACGGGCCCAGTCGGCAAGCTTGAAAATCTGCGGTGCGAAAATGTAGCCGGCGTAGAAGTAGACGAAACGGGATGCGAATTCATCGACCAGAAGCCAGCCGGTATGGATCGGTGCGATCTGCAGAATTGCAGCAACGCCAAGCATGATTTGCCAGGGCACACCTCTATCGTGAGCGACTTTGCAGACGAGGAAGAACACCGGCAGCATATAGATGAACCATAAAGTTCCGAAAGGTTGCACGAAACTGACGAGATAAAATTCAATCGCGCCCATCGCGCCAAGTTCGCCAACAAAGACAGGCGCCTTGACGGCAAACTGGATGGTCATCCAAAGCACGTAGAAATAGGCGAAGTGAACAACCTTGCGGTCGAGATAGAGTTTCCAGTCGCGCTTGATAACATTGGACAGGAACAGTCCGGAGATCAAAAAGAAATCCGGCATACGGAACGGCGCGGCAAAGGCGACGATGGTGTGCATCCAGCCGGTTTCACCAGCGGCGGCCTCAACGCCCAGAACGGAATGCATCATCACCACAAAGATGATGCAAATGCCTTTGGCGGTATCGACCCAGTCAACGCGCTGTGCACTCATAACCCGTAACCTTCTTCCCGTGTCAAAACGGTTTCGTTTCAGAACTACGAGAAGTCGTAGCGTTAACTGGTAAAGATTACGCATATAGTCACTGTCACGATTTGGTGACTGTGTTTAGGAACCTGTTCAGGATTGTGTGCCGTTTGAGCCTTCGTTCCAGGGGCTTATTCTGGGCTGGTCCGACTTTCCGTCGTCGCCTGCCCGTCCACCGTCTTTTTCCGACCAGTCACCTTCATCAAGATCAACAACATGATCATCGGGACGACGGCCCACGCCATCACCCTGGACAATGACCACATTCGACCGGGAAATGATGAAATTCGCCAACGCCGCACGCACTGGCGGAATGAACAGCAAAAGCCCGATTGCGTCGGTTACAAAGCCCGGGATAAGCAGGAAAAGACTGGCCAGAACGATCATCGCGCCTTGCATGACCTCATTGCCCGGCGCGCGGCCGGCATCCAGTTCCTTCTGCATGCGCATCAGCAGCGAAAGGCCCTGCTGGCGCAGCATCACCGTTCCTGCGATTGCCGTCAGCAGTGTTAACAGAATTGTCGGAAATACACCGATCAGGCCGCCCACCCAGATGAACACCGCGATCTCGATGAGTGGCAACAAAAGAATGCCGGCGATGATATAAAGTCCCACGGGACCTCCTTCGTCTGATAAACTATTTGCTCCTAAGGTAGACATTAGGTCACAAAAATGCGAGCAGGCAGTCCAAAAATGTGGCGTTTGCCGAGATTCAGTCTTGCTCTTAGGTCTGGATGCTGGTTCAAGAACTCCCTAAATAGGTAATAAATGACTTTGCACGTGGAGCAGCTCTCACCCGTCAGACCAGAGAGCGACCTCTATTGGCTTTCAAAGATAGCCGGAACAAAAAAAAATGAACGAGATTTTTGACCCGTTAAATCTTCTCCTTATGGGAATTGCGGTTTTCATTCTGTTCAGACTTCGATCTGTCTTGGGCAAACGCACCGGCAATGAACGCCCTCCCTTTGACCCTTATTCGAAACCGGACAAACCCAACGAGCAGGCAAACGGCCCGGACAATGTGATCCCGATGCCGAACCAGACAGCTCCGCATCCGGACGCTCCACCCGAAGCTGATGTGAGCGGCGATGTGGTGATCGACAAGTTTGCACCGGAAGGTTCTGCGCTTAACGGCGCATTGAAGCAGATCCTGTCCGTTGATCAGAGCTTTGAACCGGAACCTTTTGTTCAGGGTGCACGTGCGGCTTATGAAATGATCGTCATGGCATTCGCCGAAGGCGACAAGAAAGCCCTGAAGAACCTTTTGTCCAAAGACGTCTATGAGGGTTTTGTCGCAGCCATCGAAGACCGTGAAAAACGTGACGAAACAATCGAATCAACCTTCGTCGGCATCGACAAGGCAGAGATTGTCGAGGCGGCTTTGAAGGGAACCACGGCTCAGGTGACCGTCAAGATCCACAGCCAGTTGATTTCCGCGACACGAGACAAGGACGGCGAAGTGGTTGATGGCGATCCGGCCAAAGTGAGCGAAGTGGTCGACATCTGGACTTTTGCCCGGGACACAAGCTCCCGCGATCCGAACTGGAAGCTGGTCGCGACCGAATCCGCCGAGTGACGGACAGGAAAACCGAACAGCAACCGGATCTTTTCCGGAAGCTCATCGAATTGACAAAGGGCGCGGTGATAACCGCGCCGCTTTTCTTTGCAGGAACTGCCTCCGCAATGCAGCAAGACCCGCAGCTCCCGGATTATTTTCAAAAGTCCTCTTTCGCTGATCTGGCCGGATGGGACCGGGACGATCTCCTGAGCGCCCTGCAAAGCTTTTTGAGGTTTTGCGCAAAGCCCGTTGCGTTCAAGAACTCTTCGGTTTTGTCTCCCAGTCAGGAAACCATCGGACAGCTCTGCAAAGCGGCAGATCGGGCAGCAAATTCTTCAGACGCCGCACGCCGATATTTCGAAGAACATTTCACACCCTACAAAGTGTCTGAGACAGGTTTCGTGACCGGCTATTTCGAGCCGGAAGTTGCCGCGTCACGCATAAAGACCGAGAAGTTTTTCGTTCCGCTTCACCGAAAACCCTCCGGCCTTGAAACCATAACAGCGGAGAACAGGCCAAAGGCATGGCCAGATCATCTCACCCATGGCCGCCGCAAGGGAAAAACTCTCACTGAGCTTCCGAACCGCGGTGCAATCATGGATGGCGCACTTGATGATGAGAAGCTTGAGCTGGTCTGGCTCGAAGATCCGATTGATGCCTATTTCATCCACGTTCAGGGGTCGGCACGACTGCGCCTGGCAGACGGCTCTGTCATGCGTGTGGGCTATGCCGGCAAAACAGGTCATCAATATACCGGTATTGGACGGCAGCTGGTCAAGCGCGGTGAAGGCACGCCTGACGATTTCACGATGTCGGGTCTGCGAAGCTGGCTCAAGGACAATCCGGACCAACGAGATGCGCTGTTCAAGGAAAACCGGTCCTACATATTCTTTCGTGAAGTGACGGAGACCAGTGCGGGCGACGGACCTATTGGAGCAGCAGGACTGCCACTGATCCCAGGCCGAAGCCTTGCCATCGATCCGAAGTATTTCCCCTATGGTGCACTTGTGCATGTTGCATCAAAGTTTCCGGACAGGGGTCAGGGCAACAGCGGCTTTGCCCGCCTCCTGGTGACCGATGACACGGGATCAGCCATCAAAGGCATCGCCCGTGGCGACATTTTTGTCGGATCCGGTAGTCAGGCCGGCCAGATTGCCGGAGACATTCGCCACAAGGCTGAATTTACGATCCTGCTGCCGAATATGATACTGGACGGCACCAGTGAGGCCGTGGACTGAACCATGGCGAAGAGGGGCAAAAAAGGCGCAATGTCGCCAGAAGACAGGGAGCTCTGGGGCAAGGTTGCCAAGACGTTGACACCGCTGCGACCTGATCAGGCACGGGATCTGGAACAGGAACTTGCCAAAGCGGCTGATGCCGAACCGCCCAAGTCCGCCGAAAAGCCGAAGACAGAAACTGCAATCAAGGCACCTGGCCCGTCCTGGAAACCACCAGCACCCCCTCCGCTGCATCAATTGGAACACCGGTACCGGCGAAAAATCGTGCGCGGCGTGAAAGCCATCGATGCCCGTATCGACCTGCATGGCCTTACACAGTATCAGGCCCATGACCGGTTGATCGGTTTCCTGTACCAGGCGCAAGCGCGCCAACACAAAGTAGTCCTTGTTATTACCGGCAAGGGCGGTGGTCCGGACCGGGCCTATATGGACGAACGGGGGGTGTTGCGAAGAATGGTTCCGCAATGGCTGGCGATGCCCGATATGCGCTCTGTCGTGGTAGGCTATGAAGAAGCCCACGCGAGTCATGGCGGCGGCGGGGCGCTCTACGTCCGCATACGCAGGAAAAGATAGGACCGTGACACCGCTCGGCGCAAAGATTCGGGAACTTCGTAATAAGCGAGGTGTTTCACTCAAGGAAATGGCAGCTGCACTTTCCGTGTCCAGCGCCTACCTGTCTGCTCTCGAACATGGCAAGCGTGGCAAACCGACATGGTTTCTGGTGCAGAGGATCATCGCCTATTTCAATGTCATCTGGGACGAAGCTGAAGAGATACAGCGGCTAGCGGAACTTTCCGATCCGCGTGTCACAATCGATACAGCCGGTCTCGATCCCAAGGCAACGGAACTTTCAAACCAGCTCGCGTTGAAGATCAATGGTTTGTCGGAGGATTCGTTGCGCAACCTCCTTCACCAGCTTCGCGTCGCGGCTGCCAAAGACGATATCTGACCTGATTGGGTGTAACGACAGGTGACCACGCCGACAAACGATACACCTGAAATACATTTACGTGTCCTTATTCCGCTTTCCCTATATAACCGGCCCTATATAACCGGCACCTGAATTGTGGCATGGACCGCGCCTGTTGAACGGAATTCTTGATCAGCATGAAAATCTCCCAGGACGAACTTTCCAGTTTGATTGACACCGAAGCCTTGCGGGTCCAATTGAGCGCGCTCACGTCGGACTATGATGGCGACGGCTCAAACATGAAAATTCGCGGGAAGGTTCTTGCCGAACTCAAGGAAGTCGTGACTTCGTCCCGCGAAAAAATTCAGACGATGCTGAATGAGGATGGCGGCGGCCTTCTATGCGCGAGCCGACTGTCTCAGGTTCAAGACAAACTTATCCGCGTGATTTACGAATTTGCCGTGCAACATGTCTATCGGGTCAAAAATCCGTCAGCTGCAGAACGCATGTCCATAGCTGCCGTTGGCGGTTACGGGCGAGGCACGCTTGCACCTGGTTCTGACATCGATCTGCTTTTCGTGCTTCCTTACAAGCAGACCCCCTGGGGTGAACAGGTTGTCGAGTACATCCTCTATATGCTCTGGGATCTCGGCTTCAAGGTCGGGCACGCCACAAGAAACATCGACGAATGTATTCGTCTGGCGAAATCGGACATGACCATCCGTACGGCCATTCTGGAAGCGCGCTATGTCTGGGGTGACAAACCTCTGTTCAATGAACTGGTGAAACGCTTTGACGGAGAAGTGGTTGAGGGAACCAGTTCGGAGTTCATCGCCGCCAAGCTTCTGGAACGCGATGAACGCCATCAACGCAAGGGCATGTCGCGCTACCGGGTTGAGCCAAACATCAAGGAAGGCAAGGGTGGTCTGCGAGACCTCAACACGCTGTTTTGGATCGCCAAATATCACTACCGCGTCAATCGCCAGTCTGAACTAATCAAAAAAGGCGTTTTGACGCGTTCAGAATATAAGCGCTTCAAGAAGTCCGATGACTTTCTTTGGGCCGTTCGCTGCCATCTGCATTTCCTGACGGGTCGTCCTGAGGAACGCTTGTCCTTCGAAGTGCAAAGGGAAATTGCAGTCCGCCTCGGCTACACGCAGCATCCCGGCATGAAGGATGTTGAACGCTTCATGAAACACTATTTTCTGGTGGCAAAGGATGTCGGTGACCTGACGCGGATCATTTGCGCCGCCCTGGAAGAAGAACACGTCAAGGAACCGCGGGGAAAAGGCTTTTCCGGCATGATGCGCCGATTGCGCAGCGGGCGGGTGTCGAACACGGTCAAACCGGTCAAAGGAACACCTGGTTTCGTTGTTGAGAACAACCGGCTCAACGTCACCAATGACGCGATTTTCAAGAACGACCCGATCAATATTCTCCGGGTGTTTCAACTTGCCGACAAGCACGACTACAACATGCACCCCCGCCTGACCCGGTTGATCAGGCACTCGCTTAAGCTCGTTGACAGAAAATTGCGCAATGACCCGGAGGCCAATCGCCTGTTCCTGTCGATTTTGACGTCCAGGCTTTCACCGGAAAAAATCTTGCGAAAAATGAACGAAACCGGCGTTCTCGGACGGTTCGTTCCGGACTTTGGCAAGGTTGTCGCCATGATGCAGTTCAACATGTATCACCACTACACCGTGGACGAACATCTGCTGCGCTCAATTGGCATCCTGGCTGCGATCGAGCGCGGAGATTCCGGTGATGATCATCCGCTGGCAACGGACCTGATCCTGACCTTGCAGAACCGCAAAGTGCTCTATGTGGCGATGTTCCTGCACGACATTGCCAAAGGGCGCCCGGAAGACCATTCAATTGCGGGTGCCAAGGTTGCCCGCAAGATCTGTCCGCGCTTCGGTCTGAACGAGGCCGAAACCGAAACGGTTGCCTGGCTGATCGAGCATCACCTGGACATGAGCACCATCGCCCAGTCGCGTGATCTGTCCGACCGCAAGACAATCACCGACTTTGCCCAGATGGTGCAATCGCTGGAGCGCCTGAAACTTCTTCTTATTCTGACGGTCGCTGACATCCGGGCCGTCGGACCAGGCGTCTTCAATGGCTGGAAAGGGCAACTGCTCAGAACGCTCTATTACGCCAGTGAGCCATACTTGTCGGGCGGTCATTCGAAAATTTCTCATAGTCAGTCAATCGAAAAAGCCAAGGAAGACCTCGCTGAAAAGCTTGATCACTGGTCCAAGAAAGACAGAACGTCTTATCTCAAACGTCATTACCCGGCCTATTGGCTGCGCACCGAACCGGACCGGCTCGTCGCGCATGCAGAGCTGCTACACAGGGCAGACGCGGAGGGCAAAGGTTTGGCCTATGAGGTTGCGCCGCGAGAATTTGAAGGCGTGACCGATCTGACCATCATGGCCCAAGATCACCCCCGTCTGCTTTCAATCATCGCCGGTGCCTGCCATTCCACCGGTGCTAACATTGTTGATGCGCAGATCGACACAACCACCGACGGGTTCGCCCTCGATACGATTTTCGTCAGGCGAGAGTTACCCGGTGATGAAGACGAGCACAGGCGTGGTGAGAGGATTGCCGCGCTGATTGAAACAACGCTGCGCGGCGAAGAGCGTCTCCCAGAACCCATCGCCAAGAAAAACGCGATGAAAGGGCGAATGAAGGCGTTCAAGGTTGCCACAGAAGTACTGGTCAACAACACGCTGTCTGACGATTACACCGTTCTTGAAATTTCCGGCCTTGACCGCGTCGGGCTGCTTTACGACTTGACGCGTTCAATTGCGACTCTGAACCTGAATATCGGTTCTGCCCATATCTCGACCTTCGGAGAAAAAGTCGTCGACGTCTTCTATGTGACGGACCTGACGGGACAGAAAATCGCGAACATTGGCCGCCAGGATATTATCCGCGAACGCCTCTCCCGCGCGGTGGCGGGTCACATCGATCTCGGTCCGGCGGCCCCGGTTGCCCGAAAAATGCAACGTCAGGCTTCATAAGTGCCCGGAAAGAGCCTCGTCCGAAATTTTGCGACCGTCGGCGGCGCGACCCTCTTGAGCCGCCTCCTCGGATTTGTTCGCGATGTGCTGCTGGCAGCGGCCGTCGGAGCCGGTCCTGTTGCTGATGCGTTCGTCGTGGCATTCCGGTTACCGAATCTGTTCCGAAGGCTCTTTGCCGAAGGCGCTTTCAATTCGGCCTTCATTCCGCTTTTCGGGCGAACGGTCGAGGAAGAAGGGGAAAAAGGCGCTCGGCAGTTTGCAGGTGAAATAGGGTCCGCGCTCTTTTTCTGCCTCCTGATCCTGACTGCCCTGGCCCAGATCTTCATGCCTTTCGTGGTCTGGGTGCTAGCACCTGGATTTGTGGCTGACCCGGAAAAATTTGATCTGACGGTGCTGATGGCTCGGATTGCGTTTCCGTACCTGATTTTCATGTCTCTGCTGGCGTTTATCGGTGGGATCTTGAACACCTATCACCGGTTCGCGGCAGCGGCCTTTGCCCCGGTGATGCTGAATGTGGTCATGAGCATCGTTCTCGCCGGTGTGCTGATAGCAGGCGTCGATGACAACACCTCGCTCGGCATCATTCTGGCGACCGGCGTCACTATCGGCGGGATTGTTCAGCTTCTTGTCGTGGTCATCGACCTCAAACGACTGGGTTTTCACATGCCGGTTTTCCGGCCCCGCTACACCAAATCGGCAAAGCGATTGCTAGCGCTTGGTGTTCCCGGCGTGATTGCCGGTGGCGTCACCCAGATCAACATTGCAGTTGGCCAGATCATTGCTTCGCTTCAGGAAGGTGCCAATGCGCTTTTGTATTTTGCCGACCGGCTCTATCAGCTCCCGCTGGGAGTGATTGGGATTGCTGTCGGTGTTGTGCTCTTGCCCAGCCTCACCCGGCAATTGCGCTCTGGTGAGGTTGCCGCCTATCAGCACAGCCTCAATCGGGCACTGGAATTCTCCCTTGTGCTGACACTGCCTGCCGCAGTCGCACTTGCGGTCATTCCACACGAGATCGTCTCGGTGCTGTTTCAACGGGTACGTTTTGACGCAGCAGCCGTCGACGGAACTGCCGCCGCCCTGATGGCCTTTTCCTTCGGACTACCGGCGTTTGTCCTCAACAAGGTCTTTTCGCCAGGTTATTTCGCGCGGGAAGACACCAAGACCCCGATGAAATTTGCCGTTGTCGCAATGATCGTCAACGTCGGTCTTTCCGTTGCCCTGTTTCCGATTTTCAAACACGTTGGCATTGCGCTCGCAACGACGATTGCCGGCTGGGTCAATACCGCGCTTCTGATCGTGGTTTTGTGGCACCGCGGTCACTTCACGCCTAATCTCGTTGTCTTGCGAAAACTGGTGCTGGTGCTGATCGCGAGCCTGTTGATGGGCGTTACCATACATTTCGCAGCCCTTTATCTAGCACCCTATCTGACCGACACCTGGCTAGCCATTCGCGCAGCGAGCCTCACTCTTCTCATCCTTATCGGTATGGTGACTTTCGGTGCATTTGCCCAGCTTAGCGGTGGCGCAGATCTGGTCGGAATGACAAAAGCGTTGACACGGCGCAACACTTGAGACCGAAACGCCACAGTTCCCCTTATTCGAGCTTGCATACTGACCCCGGCAGGCTTAAACCCGGCGCGCCCATAAAAGTTCACAGCGCCCTTCCAACCGGCCGCACTAATAAAGGGATTTAAAATGGCGGAGTTCCAGCCCCGTGTTTTTTCCGGCGTTCAGCCGACCGGCAATCTTCATCTAGGCAACTACCTGGGCGCAGTTTCGCGCTGGGTGCCGTTGCAGGACCAGATGCCGACGATTTTCTGTGTGGTTGATTCCCACGCAATCACTGCCGGGTTTCCAGATCCTCTGGAACTGTCCAATGCGACACGGGAAGTAACTGCTGCGTATATGGCTGCAGGCATCGATCCGAAAAAATCGATCATCTTCAACCAGTCCCAAGTCCGCGAACATATGGAACTTGCCTGGATCTTCAATTGCGTCGCACGCATGGGCTGGCTCAGCCGCATGACGCAATTCAAGGAAAAAGCAGGCAAGAACAGGGAAAACGCTTCTGTTGGCCTGTTTGCCTATCCGAACCTGATGGCGGCCGACATTCTGGCTTATCGCGCAACTCATGTTCCTGTTGGCGACGATCAGAAACAGCACCTTGAGCTGACGCGCGACATCGCAGCAAAGTTCAACAACGACTTTGGTGACCGCATCAAGGAGCTGGGGATTGGCGTTCCAAACCCGAGCCCCTCTCCCGAGTTGCCCGAACAGCTGTATTTCCCGCTGACTGAGCCGATGATTGCCGGTCCAGCCACGCGGATCATGTCCCTGCGCGACGGCACCAAGAAAATGTCGAAGTCTGACCCTTCGGACCTGTCGCGCATCAACCTGACCGACGATGCCGACACCATCGCCAAGAAGGTCAGGAAGGCCAAGACTGATCCTGATGCCTTGCCAAGCGAAACCGAAGGTCTTGAAAGCCGTCCGGAGGCCGACAATCTCGTCGGTATTTTTGCAGCGCTCAACGGAACCTCGAAGGAAGACGTGCTGAAGGATTTTGGTGGTCAGCAGTTTTCGGCCTTCAAACCAGCGCTTTCCGAACTCGCAGTTGCAAAACTCTCTCCAATGACCGACGAGATGCGGCGCCTGATGGAAGAGAAGACGCAAATCGATGCGGTTCTGAAGGAAGGTGCGGAGAAAGCCTCCGAAATTGCAGAACCGGTCTTGAAGGACGTTCGCAAGATTATCGGATTTCTAGACGTTCGCTGAATTTTGAAGCCCGGCGGACCCTGCCGGGCTTTTTTGTCAGTCCTGCCTTTTACTTAATCATCAGAATGCGCGCTTCTCCGCTTGGATGCGCGACAAGTTCATCGCATCCGAGGTCGCGCATGTGGCATTTGAGGCCCACAGAGGGCTGAAAGGTTGGAAAGGGCGGTTTTCCTTTTCAATTCCGTGCCAGACAGACCACCTTGATCCGAAAATGAAACGGTTTCTAAAAGTTTAAGCGGCACTCTCAGCCCAACTGGGTCTTTGTAGAGAGTCATGATCTTGGTCAGTCAAAACAGCGAGCGCCGGGCAAAAACCGTCGAGAGTGCAGATGCCTCTCCGGAAATGCCTTTTACCGAGGAGCGGAGCGGCCTGCCTTCAAAGGCAGCGATTGACAATAATTCTTCGCGAGATTCTGACGGACCAGATGTAGGCCGTGGTCGACGGACTACAGACATTCCTGTTTCTGCGCCGAAAAAGTCAATTCAACATCTTGCTGTGGCTGGACTGGTTCTCGGTCTGGTGGCAGCGTTCGGTTTTGTTGCCGCTGATGGTCTCAACCGCTTTTTAGGAGTTGGCATCGCCTTCTTTGCCGGTGGGTTGGCTGTCTGGCGGCTTTATGCTGATGACATGCACCGTTCGATACAGGCCGTTCAGATCAAGGATGAAAAGATCCGCCGACTCACGGCACGTTGCGAAGAACTGGAAGACAGGGCCTGGGAGTTGGGGGAATCCGACGAACGACACGCCAGCATCCTTGCCACGCTTGGAGACATTGTCATCCGCCGCGATCAGGATGGCGTCATTACCTATGTGAACTCAGCAGCAGAAGATGTTTTCGGGCCGGATCATGCGCTGACACCGGATAGTCCGCTGAAATTGCCTCTGGTTCCGCATGACATTGTCGCAGAAGCCGAAACACCATCGTTCGAGGCGAAGGCCGAGGGTGCGGGTTATCAGGACCTTCATATTGAAACTGCGCAGGGACGCAGATGGTTTTCCCGTATCGACATTCCCGTACGAGATACCGCAACCGACCGCCAACTTGTGCAGACCGTCCTTCGGGATGTCACCGACCGCCGGCTGATCGAGGAAGAACTGCTCGCCGCCCGTCACTCCGCTGAAAGCTCCAATGAAGCAAAATCAAGGTTTCTCGCAACAGTCAGTCATGAAATCCGCACGCCGCTTAACGGCGTTCTCGGCATGGCAACCCTGTTGCGTGACACGCGGCTGACCAAAGAACAGAGCGCTTACATCGAAGCTTTGGAAACCTCCGGTGAAACCTTGCTTCTGTTGATTGACGAAGTGCTCGATTTCTCCAAGGTTGAAGCGGGAAAGCTGGACATACACGCAACCCCGGTTCGTGTTGGTGCGCTTGCAGAACATGTGGTCGAGCTGCTTGCCCCCAAAGCACACGCCAAGGACCTTGAAATCGGCACTGCGCTAGACCCGAACCTTCCCGATGAAGTGACCCTCGACTCCACGCGTGTACGGCAAATCCTGTTCAACCTGATTGGCAACGGCGTCAAGTTCACAGACGCAGGTGGGGTCTCTGTCGAGTTGAGCGGCCGTAACAATCCGGCGGGCGGAAGTTTTCTCGATATCGAAGTGCGCGACACTGGTATCGGGTTTGACGAAGAAGAGGCGGAGCGCCTGTTTCAGGAGTTTGAACAGGTAGACCACGGGCCGGCCAGGAAATTCGGTGGCACGGGCCTTGGATTGGCCATCGCGCAACGTTTGGCCGGTTTGATGGGAGGAACCATCACGGCAAGCCCTGCCAAGGGCGGTGGTGCACTTTTCCGCGTATCCCTGCCAGTACCCGAAGCCCTCACCAGCCAAAGAGACCCGCGTCTGTCCAGTCTGAAGGGCAAAAAGGTTGTTTTTGTCAGCAGCAGCCAGATCGAATGTCCGTTGCTTGCAAAACACATGCAGCAACACGAGGCACTGGTTAGTGTCCAGGCCCCTGGTAGTCCTGGACTGGAAGATATCCTGCCGGATGCCGAACTTCTGATTGTAGACAATTCGGCGCTATCAGACGGCGGTGGCTGGTTGGCGACCGCCCGCTTGGCTGGGTGCTCCGCACCAGCGGTGGTTCTGATCACACCGCCCGAGCGCGACAGGCTCGATCATCTGCGGGCCGCAGGCTATGCCGCTTACCTCATTCGTCCGGTGCGAATTGAAACGCTGGTACAGGTCTTTTCCGGGCTTCTCGATAGCGAGGGCGTGGACCATGCCTGGGAAGTGAGCGCCGAACCTGCAGGCAATCGTTTTCTCTCAAATCGCAACAAGGCACCAGCACGGCCCTTGCGTCTGCTTGTGGCGGAAGACAACGACATCAATCGTCTGTTGGGTGAAGCAATGTTGCGTAAGCTGGGCCATGTCCCCGTCATGGTTGTTGACGGAGAGAAGGCCGTTGAGGAGGCTTCAAACGGGTCCTATGACGCCATTCTCATGGACCTGCATATGCCACGCGTAGATGGATTTGAGGCAATCAAGCAAATTCGTGCCTCAGAACAATCCCATGGCAAGCCGCCGGTTCCGATCCTCATCGTCACCGCTGATGTCATGAAAGACGCGCGTGACAAGGCTGCACAAGTTGGTGCCGCCGGGTACCTGACCAAACCGCTCTCGGTAGAAGCTATCGCAGACGCACTTACGAAAATTGTCAGAAACTAATCGCCTTTTCCGACCTTCCTCGTGTTGGTCTTGCCCATCGCGCAGTAGCGTGATTGTCAAATTTCACATATATCCAAGACTGGTCTAAGCTCCTGCAGTCAAACGTTTTGGCGCAACGCGGGTGTCATTCAATTGTCGGATAAGTGTGATCTACGCACCTCCGAAGCAGGCTGACCGTGACAAAGGTACAGCCGACAATGGCAATACAGCGAGCAAACGGCCTGTTGGCTGTGAAGAACGGCTGGATTGTCACACATGGAATACAAAAGGGTGGAGTGTCCATAGTGCGACAAGGGATTTTTTCTCCCCGGGAACTTGTCCGGAAATTCACTCCGATAATGCGCCCGGCAGCTGCGACGTCAAGTGCTGGCCCTCCGGCGCATGCCATCCGCACACCGGTCAAGACCGGCGAAACGCTTGGAAGAATTGGTTCCCTGGAAGTTCGCATGGCGCGGAATTTCAAGGAGATCAAAAAGGCCCAGCGTCTGCGGTACGAAGTCTTTTATGAAGAGATGTCTGCAATCGCGAACTCCAACACGCTGGCCACGCGCCGCGATGCTGACCCGTTTGACGCCTATTGTGATCATCTGCTTGTTGTGGATCACGCCTCTTTGAAACGAAATAAACTCGGCCGCTTGAAACCTGAAATCGTTGGAACCTACCGAATACTGCGCCAGGAAATCGCCGATCAACACAATGGGTTCTACACCGCCGGTGAGTACGACATTCAAAAACTGATTGATGCCAATCCCGCCAAACGCTTCATGGAACTAGGCCGGTCCTGCGTCCTGAAGCCATTTAGAAACAAGAAAACAGTTGAGCTGCTGTGGCACGGCATCTGGTCCTATGTGCTTCGCAACAAGATCGATGTGATGCTTGGCTGCGCCTCTATCGAAGGTACCAATCCGGAAGAGTTGGCCAGTCAGCTTTCGTTTCTGCACCATAATGTCTGCGCACCGCAAGAATGGCGCGTGCGCGCTGTTGAAGACAAGTATGTCGAGATGAATCGCTTGCCTAAGGATCAAATCAATTCAAAGGATGCGCTGCGCGCGCTCCCACCGCTGGTCAAAGGTTATTTGCGACTTGGTGCCTTTATCGGTGATGGGGCCGTGGTCGATCACCAGTTCGGCACCACCGATGTGCTGATCATCCTTCCGGTCTCAGAACTCAACACGCGTTATGTGAATTATTACGGTGCCGACGCCGGCCGTTACGCGAGCTAACGGACCGGCTTTCCGACCAACCAGGAACTTCAGCCGCTCTTTCGCTGTGACCTACTGCTAAAAGTCCCAAGTCTTAACGCCCCCTTAAATCGCCTCATTCTAGGATCATCACCGGGGAAACCGGAGATCTGCCGGGCGTTATTTGGGACGGATGATCTATGGCGACCAGGGCGAAACGCCAGTCGAGGATAGAGCCGACATTTGGAGAAAAGAGCAGTAGCCTGCTCGACCTGCGTCTTGGGCCGCAGGACAGATCTTCTGCGCCCTCCGGCAAAAAATCCTCTGGGTCAAAAACCCGGAAAACGGCCAAACCTGCAGCCAAGAAAAAAACACCCGCTAAAAAACCTGCGAAACCCAAACGTCCTGCTTCACAAAAACCCAAGGCCAAGAGCACCGCGCGCGGCAATAGCGGCGGACGCTCCGGTGCCAAACGTAGAAGCCAGAAACGCAAAGCCCGGAACCAGGCACCAACGGTCCTTGGTCGCCTGGTCAGACGTGGCGCTTACTGGAGTGCCGTGCTCGGGATCTGGGGCTTCATCGCAGTTGTTTGTGTTGTCGGATATTATGCAGCCTTTCTCCCGCCAACCTCTGAATGGCAGGTTCCAGCTAGACCGCCCAATGTCAAAATCGTTTCTGCCAATGGACAGCTGATTGCAAACCGTGGCGATACTGGCGGCGAAGCTGTACGTTTGGAGCAACTACCGCCCTATTTGCCAAACGCAGTGATCGCCATTGAAGACCGGCGTTTCCGCTCGCATTTCGGGATCGACCCGATCGGCCTTGTCAGGGCCATGTACACGAATGTGACGACAGGCAGACTGGTACAGGGTGGTTCGACGCTGACACAACAGCTTGCCAAAAACCTGTTTCTGGAGCCGGACCGGACAATCAAACGGAAAATCCAGGAACTGGTGCTCGCATTCTGGCTTGAAGCGGAATACTCGAAGGACGAAATCATCGAAATGTATCTGAACCGGGTCTATCTCGGTTCGGGTGCTTATGGTGTGGATGCAGCGGCCCGGCGATACTTCGGAAAGTCGGCGCGATTGCTGACCATTGCAGAGGCAGCCACCATCGCCGGTCTCCTGAAAGCGCCATCGCGCTATTCACCGGCACGCAATCCAGACCTTGCCGAAGATCGGGCGCAGCTGGTGTTGGCGGCCATGCACGAAGAAAACTACATCAACGCCGATGAGGCGAAAAACGCGATCGCAGCCCCTGCAAAGGTCGTGCGGCGCTATACGACTGCAAGCGAAAATTATGTCGCCGACTGGGTCATGGACGTGCTGCCGCATTTTGTCGGCGCCATTGAAGGCGACATCATTGTCGACACCACCATAGATCCTGCCATGCAGGATGCGGCAGAGACCGCATTGCGCGCAGCATTGACGGAATACCAGCAGAAACTTGGCGTTTCTCAAGGCGCGGTTGTTACGCTGGATACTGCGGGCGCAGTCAAGGCGCTGGTCGGGGGCGCTGACTATTCCAAAAGCCAGTTCAACCGCGCCGTTTATGCCAAACGTCAGCCCGGTTCCTCCTTCAAGCCATTTGTCTATCTCGCCGCCCTTGAAAACGGCATGACGCCCCAAACAGTTCGGCAGGATCAGCCAATCACCATAGGCGGCTGGTCTCCCAAAAATTATACCAAACGACACTATGGGCCGGTTACGCTGACGCGCGCGCTAAGCCTGTCACTCAACACTGTGGCGGTAAGGCTTGCGCATGAAGTGGGTGCCGGTACCGTGGCCAACACCGCCAAACGGATGGGTGTCACTTCGGACCTGAAAAAGAACCTGTCCCTGGCGCTCGGAACCTCTGAAGTTACACCACTGGAAATAGCGGCAGCCTACGTTCCTTTTTCCAACGGCGGATATGGCGTGTTGCCACACGTTGTCCGGCGCATCAGAACTGTGGAAGGCAAGACATTGTATTCTCGTGCGGGCGACGGACGCGGCCGCGTGGTTGAACGCCGCACGGTCGGCAACATGAACCTTATGATGTCGGAAACTTTGCTGACAGGAACTGGGCGCAAAGCACGACTGGATAGCGGCCGGCCTGCCGGTGGCAAGACCGGTACAAGCCAGGACTTCCGCGATGCCTGGTTCATCGGGTACACCGGCAACTTGACCACCGCGGTCTGGTTCGGTAACGACGACAATTCACCAACCAAAAAAGCCACGGGTGGCAGCCTTCCGGCAGTCGTCTGGAAAGACGTCATGGACAAGGCTCACCAGGACCTTCCCGCTGCCGATTTACCAGGCGTTCCCGGCTTGCCTGCCAGTGTCTCAGCACCGCGTAAACCGGTACCATCCGCTTCTGTCGGATCAGGAAGCGAGCCGATCCCGCCAGCGCCAATTGGCGGCGAGGAGACAGGTGAGCGCCGTGGACCGCTCAACCTCCTGCGCAATCTATTCGGCGGCGGCTAAAGACGGCTGGAAAAGAAAGAAATCAGGCGCTTTTTGGCGTCTGCAAAGGCTTTGGGGTCATATTGCAGCCAATGCCTTTGTCCGAGGGCACCAGGAATGAAAAATCCGGATCCAATCGTCGGGTCATCAAAAGCATGGAACGCGTCCGGATACAAAACCAGCTCAACTTCCGGGATTTCACCCGCGTTGTTTTCCGCCAGTTTGCTGCACTCGGATGCTGGTGTCCAATGATCCTTTTCCCCGATCAGCACCATGACCGGCGCTGAAAAGTCTCTGCCGGGATTGCAGTAGGGATATAATGTGGCGACGGCTTTGAATGATTGTTGAAACCGACTACCAACTCCGTTTTTGCTGACGGCAGCCAAAGCCGTCTCACCACCGTGCGACCAACCGATCAACCCCACCCGGGTTTGGTCCACGTAAGGCTGAGTGGTTAAAAATTCCAGCGCTCCATAGGCGTCAAGAACCCTGCCAGCCACCGTGGTCGTTGAATTTTTATCTCCATCGCACTGGCGGATAACACTTCGCGGGCGGAAGCTGTCAACGACAAGTGTGACATAGCCAGCTTTGTTCAATTGTCTTGCCCAGTTGAAGTGGGACTGCTGGATACCGCCGCAGCCATGCAGCAACACGATCGCTGGATGTGGTCCTTGTCCCTCAGGCCTACCCAGGTGACCCCAGATCGGCGCACCCAAGGTCGTTGGTGTCTCTGTGTTCGTGCTGCTTGATGTGTCTACGCTCGGCATAACGCCAGTGGGAAAGTGAACAACCTCATGGACGCTCTGTGCGTTCGCGAGTGAATAAGTCCCAAATAGCAGAAGTACCGCAGAAACAGTTTTTACGAATTCGCGGCGGAAACTGAACTTCATGACTATCTTTCGCAATTGTCCAGCCACTGTCCAGTCAATGCCCGGCGCACACGAGGGATACCTACGCGCCTTAACAGTCGTGACTGTAGGTAAACACCAGGGTGTCAGTGGTGTAGCGGCCGGTTGGCTGACATCGATTGAAAACCTCACGGTTTCCGCGCACTGTAACTTGAAGCTGATCGCCGCGAACCGGCCCTTCCACGAAGTACTCCAACGGATTGCCAGGGCAGAATTTGGAAAAGACGCGCGCTGTTCCGGAATACCAGTTTCCGTTCTTGGTGCCGTTAAACAGCAGCGTACCGCTATGAACACCCGCGTTGCGCAGGACATTGCGGGGAACCTCATAAGACAACCAACGCTGGTTTCCCTGCGCCTGCAGACGCATGATTGACCCATTGTGGTCCCAGCAACTGTCGGCAATCGCGGCACCCGGCAACAACAGACCAAGCACGATCAAAATCTGCAAAACCAATCGAACGGTTGTTTCGAAAATCGGTAACTTCATTTCCGCCCCCAAAATATCAAGGACAAAACGAACCACATTTCGCTTCGCTTGTAACGGGCTTTCTAACCAAATCCGTGCAAATGCGCCCCATTCTCTTTGAGCCAAATGCGTGCTTGAGGGGTTTGCGGTGCAAGTTTTTCGCAGAGATTCCAGAACCGATCTGAATGGTTCATTTCCTGCAAATGTGCCACTTCATGGGCTGCGACATAATCCAGGATCTCCGGCGGTGCGAGGACAAGTCGCCAGGAAAAAGACAGCCGCCCATTGGAGGCACAGGACCCCCAGCGGCTCTTGGTGTCGCGAATACTGAGAGCAGCAATTTTTTTGCCGATTTTCTTGGCATGAACGTCGGCTCGCTCCGTGAGGTCCTTGCGCGCGGCTTCCTTGAGCCAGTTGGTCAGCTTTCTTGGCAGATGATCTTCAGCTCCCGGTACAAACAGAGCTGGTGAACCATCATCAGAATGGCCTGCCGATACCACCCCGCGCAGCCCACCAGTCGGGACAATGATATGGTCTTCCCCGCGTAGCGGAATTGTTTCACCCGACATGAATGCAATGTGATCGGGGCGATCCTGCAATCGCGCGACAAGCCAACCGATGTTTTGACGTGCAAACCGTTCCGCTCGAGCCAGGTTTCCTCCCTTGGGAACGGTGAGAACTGGGCCGGATCGGTCTGCAGGCAATCGCAACAAATAACGTTGTGCACGCGGGTTCGCCTTCAGACGGATTCGAACCGCATCGGTCTCCGTCTCGATTTCTATGTGATTAGGTAGCGGTTTGCGTAGGCGAAAGGGCATGAATAGCTAACATCCGGACGAATCGATTTCGCGGAGTTTAAGAGAGTTTTTCGGAGGAATAAACGGACGAAAGCGGCGCTTATCAGGGCGCCGCTCTCGGTCTGACCGTTGGGGACGGGTCTGGGAGGAAAGACCCTTAAGCTGGTGCGGCGTCGCCGTCACCTGTCTTGCGGCCCCGATTGGCCATATAGCGATCAAACTCTTCCTGATCGCGCGCACGGCGCAATTCACGGAGGAAGTCATCGAAATCAGCCCGCATTGCGTCGAGTTTCGCGCGTTCTTCTTCGAGGCGCTTCATTTCACGCTCGCGATAATCGTCGAACGCAACATTGCCTGTACGTGCATACCCAGTTGTACTTGACATCTGATCGAATGCTCCCTTCAGCGGGCTCCCCCGCCATTGATCCTTTGCATCGCGGGCCAGGCCCTCGAAGCGGTCTCCCCACAAAACGTAGGCGAGCATGGCAAGGCCAAGCGGCCAGAAAACCACAAACCCCAGTACCATCAGACCGATGGTCGCAGGTGTCCAGGCAGGTTTAATCATGCAACTTTTAGTCGTTGTCATCGTCCCATCCATTTAAAACATCCACGATGTTCAGGTGGTGACTCTAACGGCGGCCTTCAAGGATTTTTGACAGTATTGCGGTGGACCCATAAACAAAAAGACCCGGCTGATTTAAAACACAGCCAGGCCTAGTCATATGTTTTTATTGCTAAAATTTGTTCTTTAGTCGAACGGTCCATCAATCACATGTTGTGCTGAATAATTCGCCAAAAGTTTTTCCCGGTGCCATTCCGCTGCCATCGGGGCATTGGCATATTCGTGAAAACACGGCGTGCCGAGCGTAAAGTGAAGCAATTTTGCGTCTTCGTTGGGACCTAGCTCGTCAGGCAACCAGTTCCACTCGATCGGCAACTCCCCAATCTGTTCATCTTCCAGCCAGGTGAAGCGGTGCAACTGAGCGCCCGTCGCATTCATCACAAAATCGGGTGTAACAGACCGGTTGGCTGGATGTGCGCAATTCCACAGAACGACACTCGACCAATTTTTTCGCGGATAGTCTTCGTTCCGAGACCCAAGATATTTGGTCGACTGCTTGGTCTTGTAGTCGTGGTGAACGCACATCACCGCCTTGCTTTCATCCCGCATGGCGAAAAGCTTGGCAATGTCGTCCCGCACGATCATGTCACCGTCCATGAACAATGCCCAGCCGTTGTAGTTCATCAGGTTCGGGATCAGAAAACGGCTATAAATGAAGTGGTTAGAACCGTCGGTGTGGGTCTCTTGGTAGGTTTTGAGATTGTGAAGTGAGAGCGGTGTTACTGCCAGAACGTCACTTGATTGCCGCGTCAAACTGTTGACGCACACATGATAGGCAACTGCTTCGCGTGGATCAAATCCAATAAAAATATTCAGCACTACTATATCTCCGGCAGCAGGTTCAGACCGGTCTTTTATTGGCCTAAAACTGCAGAATCAATAGCTGGACGGGCTCCATGGTGAAAAACTGGAATGTGGAGCACAGGTTATAGACGCCAAATTGGCGTCTATAACCTTGAATTTAATCAGCTTACCGGCTCAGTCAGGTGCTGCGCCTGGGCTATCCAGTTGTCCCGTGCAATGCGGCCTCGGAAATCGAGTTTGCTGTCAAGCGCTTCGATCTGCTCCGTCGTCAGCGATGCAATCTGCCAGTAGTGGAATATTCCGGCCTCGTTCAGTGCAGATTCCAGTTTGGGACCGACACCGCTGATCGCTTTCAAATTGTCGGCGACACCCTTTGGTTTGCTCAGAAGGATTACTTCCAGAGAACCCGGTTTGGACCGAGACTTTTTCTTGGCGTTCGCCTTTGGCTGTGACGGCATTTTCGCCATGATTTTTGGCGTAGCCGGTTTCGCAGGCGCAGGTTTCGGCCCGTCCGCACGATTGGACCTGATAAAGTCCAAGACCCGTGGCGCAATTTCAGACCGCCAGCGAGACCCGTTGAAGACACCATAGTGGCCGACATTTGGCTGTTCGTAGTGAACTTTCATTTCCTCAGCCAGGCCTGTACAAAGATCATGTGCCGCTCTGGTTTGACCGCGACCTGTAATGTCGTCTTTCTCACCTTCAACGGTTAGAAGAGCTGTCCGCGTGATCTTGCTGCAATCGATCAGGTTGCCATTGTGCAGCATCGTGCCGTTTGGAAGCGAATGATCAATAAAGACGGTTTCGACTGTCTGGAGGTAAAATTCCGCCGTCAGATCCATGACGGCGAGATATTCATCATAGAAATCGCGGTGTTTTTCGGCGTTGTCCCCGTCGCCTTCCACCAGATGCTGGAAAAAGTCGCGATGGGCGGTCACGTGCCGGTCCAGGTTCATGCTCATGAAACCTGAAAGCTGAAGAAACCCTGGATAAACATCGCGCGCGAAACCGGGATGCGGAAACGGCACTTTCATCACAACGTTGCTCTTGAACCAGTCGATCCCTTTGGAAACGGCAAGATCGTTCACTGCCGTTGGAGCGACCCGCGTATCGATCGGTCCACCCATCAGCGTCATGGTCGCGGGAACACAAGGGTCTTCCTGGTCTTCCATCACAGCCACAGCCGCCAAAACAGGAACCGAAGGCTGGCAAACGCCCAATATGTGCGTATCGGGGCCTAGGAAGTGCAACATCGAAATGATGTAGTCGATGTAATCATCAAGATCGAACTTGCCATCCTGCAAGGGAACCATGCGAGCGTCGATCCAATCCGTAATGTAGACATCGGCGTCCGGCATCAATGTCTCAACCGTTCCCCGCAGCAAGGTTGCGTAGTGGCCCGACATTGGAGAAACGATCAGCACTTTGGGGTCGTTGCGATGCGAAGTGATCTCGCGTTCAAATCGGATCAGATCACAAAACGGCCTGCTCCAGACAGCTTGTTCGCGCACCGGAACCCGAACGCCACTGACCGTTGTTTCTTTCAGTCCGAATTCCGGCTTGCCATAACGACGTGTCGTACGTTCAAGAACTTCACAACCGGCTGCTATCGAGCGACCGTAACTTGTATGTGTAAGTGGATTAAGCGGATTCTGGAAACAGAGCCTTGTCATGTCAGCCATGGCCCTGAAGGGCGCCATTGCTGCATGGTTCAACTCGTAAAGGTGATAAAACGGCAAAGGCGCATCTCCTTCGTTATGAGGCCGCCGCCTACCCCCTGGCGAATATGATATACATGTTTCGCGGCCCGTTATTATTTGCACCATCTGTTGCAATGCAGCAGGATAGCTAGGCAAACAGCGGCCCGCAATAGGGTTATCTAATACCTTTTTACTAGCGTAAATGCGCGAAATCACAATCAAACTTGTTTTCACGGCAATTTAATGTGCAGCGCAAAATCAGATAAAGTATTTAAATCAATTTGGTAGAGTTAATTCCGAAACCGGATTGACGTCGCTAAGCAGCAAGATCTGCGACAACTGCATCGAGCACAAAAAATCCCTCTCGCGTGGCTCGAACCCGGTTTTCCCCGATTTCCTCCACCATTCCGTGCTCCAGAAGATCATTCAAGCGACGAGGATCGATCGATCTGCTGGCAAATCTCTCGTATCGAGTCAGGTCAATGCCTTCCGTCAGCCGCAAACCCATCAAGAGAAATTCATCACCTTGTTCTTCTTCGTTCAGACCGAAGCTTTCAATCATGCCATGGCCATTGTGCTCGACATTTTCCAGCCAGGTTTCCGGGTGGCGTTCCGTTGACGTCGCCAGCCGGTTCACGCCAACAGACAGGCGTCCATGCGCACCTGGGCCAACGCCGACATAATCGCCATAACGCCAGTAGACCAGATTATGCCGACATTCCGCGCCAGGCTTGGCATGATTTGAAACTTCGTAGGCCGGCAAGCCTGCGTTTGCGGTTATGTCCTGCGTGAGTTCATAAAACGCGGCACCAAGATCAGGTTCCGGTATTTTCAGTTTGCCAGCGTGAAAGAGTTGGAAATAGGGCGTCCCCTCTTCAATAGTGAGCTGATAAAGCGACATATGGTCGGCGGCGAGGTCGAGCGCCTGTTTCAACTCAACTTCCCAACCTGCAAGCGTCTGGTCTGGCCTTGCGTATATGAGATCGAAGGAAAGACGCGGAAAAGTCGACCGCGCAATTTCAATTGCAGAACGCGCCGTTTTGGCGTCATGCAGACGGCCGAGCAACCTGAGATCGCTGTCAATGAGTGATTGAACACCCAACGACACACGGTTTACACCGGCTGCACGATAGCCTTTGAACCGGTCCGCTTCGACAGATGACGGATTGGCTTCCAGGGAAATTTCCGCCTCAGGGTCCACGGTCCAAAGATCAGACACTTTGGACAGGATCCGCTCAACAGTTGCCGGTTCCATGAGCGAGGGTGTTCCGCCGCCAAAGAAAATCGACTGCACGACCTTGCCCTTGGTCAGATCGGCGAAATGAGACAGTTCTCGCTCAAAAGCATCGGCAAAACGGGACTGATCAACGGGCTGGTGACGCACATGGGAATTGAAGTCGCAGTAAGGGCACTTGGCTGCACAAAACGGCCAATGAATATAGATGCCAAACCCACCGTCTGATGACACTTGCGACGTCACTTACATTATCCTTCCAAACAACCGCCAGCGAACAATTGAAACGCGCGGGCTCGGTGTGAAAGTGCAGGCGTTTCTCGTGACCAGCCATGTTTTTCGTCGGAGGTCATCTCGCCAAACGTCCGCTCACGGCCATCGGGCTGGAAAATCGGATCATAGCCGAAGCCTTGTGTACCGCGCGGAGGCCAGACAACCTGTCCTTCCACCTCACCCCGGAAAAACTCCTTGTGCCCATCCGGCCAGGCCAGACACAGCACCGCGACAAAAGATCCACGTCTCTGATCTTCATCCGTTGCTCCGATTGAAGCCAGTTTTTCTTCAATCGTGCGCATTGCCATGGCAAAGTCTTTTTCAGGACCGGCCCAGCGCGCAGAATAAATGCCCGGATCTCCGTTCAGCGCAGCCACGCAAAATCCACTATCGTCAGCAAGAGACGGCAGCCCGGATGCCTCGGCAGCGGCAATCGCCTTGAGAGCGGCGTTTTCTTCAAACGTCACTCCGGTTTCCTCCGGTTCCGGCAAATCAAGTTCTGCAGCGGACACCACTTCAAACCCATAGGGGTTCAGCAGTTCATTGATTTCCCGGATTTTGCCCTTGTTGTGGCTAGCCACAACAAGTTTTCCAGGTTCCAGTTTCCGGTGGCTCATGTCACTCTTTCTTTAGAGAATCGACATCTTCTGAAGCTCAACCAGGCGCGAAATGCCGGTTTTTGCAAGACCCATCAATTGGCCAAACTCTTCTTCAGAAAAGGGTGCGCCTTCAGCGGTCCCCTGAATTTCAACAATGCCGCCCTTGCCGGTCATGACAAAGTTCGCATCTGTTTCCGCGGTGCTGTCTTCTGCATAATCAAGATCAAGCACCGGCGTGCCTTCGTAGATGCCGCAAGAGATTGCTGCGATGTGGTCTTTCAGAACCTCTGCGGACACCATGTCGCGGGCTTTCATCCACTCAACACAGTCTCGCAGGGCTACCCATGCACCGGTAATCGCTGCAGTGCGCGTACCGCCGTCTGCCTGAATGACATCACAATCAACCGAGATCTGAACTTCGCCCAGAGCTTCAAGATCAACGACTGCACGAAGGGACCGCCCGATCAGGCGCTGAATTTCCTGTGTCCGTCCGGATTGCTTGCCGGCGCTTGCCTCCCGGCGCATGCGGTCGCCGGTCGCGCGTGGCAACATGCCGTATTCCGCCGTTACCCAGCCACGGTTCTTGCCACGCAGCCACGGCGGGACCCGCTCTTCAAGGCTTGCAGTGCACAGCACGTGTGTATCGCCGAATTTAACCAGGCAGGAGCCTTCCGCATGTTTGGAGACACTGCGTTCCAGAGTTACAGCACGGAGTTCGTCGACTGCGCGTTTTGACGGCCGCATGAAAATCCCTTTCGGTCTTCGCTCGTGTGTTGAATTTGAAATACGCTTCAATTTACAGCACGCTCCCTAGCGTATTTCAAATTCGAAAACCACACTAGAAACACAAACTTGCCAGTCTCCCTTTTGAAACTGAAGTTCGTTCAGAGAACGCTGCAAAATAAGACGACCTTCAGTTTCGGGTGCCTGGTGGAAAACGAACGTTTCCCCTATTTCTTTGGGCCTTCTTAGACCTCAAATTCATCCGGCGTAAAGGCCCAGCTTCACGCCAGACCCATTTTGCGCCTATATCTTGGGTGTTAAGACGATTTTGATCCTGGTTTTCGATCAATCCTATGGAGTACACGCCTTGAGTCTCAGCGACCTCGACAAGAGATCCCGCGAAATCTTCCGCTCTATCGTGGAAACTTACCTGGAAACCGGAGAGCCCGTCGGTTCCCGGAATGTGTCCCGCACCCTGGCCATGTCCCTGTCCCCTGCGTCTGTTCGAAATGTGATGTCGGACCTCGAACATCTGGGGCTTTTGCATTCACCGCACACAAGTGCCGGTCGCCTTCCGACCGAAATCGGTCTTCGGTTTTTCGTCGATTCCCTTCTGGAAGTTGGCGATCTCACCCAGGATGAGCGCAGTCAGATTGATGTTCAGGTGCGTGCTTCACAACAGGCAAACTCGACAGAACAGGTCCTCACGGAGGCAAGCCAGATGCTCTCCGGTCTTTCAATGGGTGCCGGCGTGGTACTCACCCACAAGACCGATCTGCGGCTGAAGCAAATTGAGTTCGTGCGCATCGAGCCCCAGAAGGCTCTGGCGATCCTTGTTTCCGAAGACGGGACTGTCGAAAATCGTGTGATCGAACTGCCTGCAGATCTGCCATCATCGGCCCTGGTGGAAGCGTCCAATTACCTCAATGCTCAAATTCAAGGCCGCACGATTTCCGATATTCGGGTTGAGCTTGAGCGCATTCGGGAAGCAGACCAGGCGGAACTGGATCTCCTCAGTCAGAAGGTGATCAATGCCGGGCTGGCCGTCTGGAGCGGCGAGGGGGCCAATGATCCAAGTACGCTGATTGTGCGTGGCCGTTCCAACCTTCTGACGGATCTTGATGCTGTCGAGGATCTGGAACGCATCCGGCTTCTGTTTGATGACCTTGAAAACAAGAAAGATCTTATAGATTTGCTTGGGCTTGCCGAAAAAGGTGATGGCGTCCGCATCTTTATCGGTTCGGAGAACAACCTCTTTTCGCTGTCAGGATCTTCGTTGGTGATTTCTCCTTACCGTGACAGCAATCAGCGCATCGTCGGCGTTCTCGGCGTGATTGGCCCGACCAGACTGAATTATGCGCGCGTCATTCCGATGGTGGATTATACCGCACGGCTTGTGAGCAAAATATTGGGATAGCTGGTATTCACGTGCACGCACCACGCTTTCCTTTTCTCAAGCAGACCAATTCTTGACAGGATCAACTATGCTTTCACCTGCGGAACTTGAACGCTATGCCCGGCACATCGTCATGCATGAGATAGGCGGTGCAGGTCAGCAGAAACTGAAAAACGCGCGCGTGCTTGTTATCGGCGCAGGTGGCCTTGGCGCACCTGTTCTGCAATATCTGGCTGCTGCTGGCGTCGGTACACTCGGCGTCGTGGATGACGATACCGTATCTTTGTCAAATCTTCAGCGTCAGGTGATCCATGACACCGATCAGCTTGGCGAACCCAAGGTCGCCAGCGCAGCAGAGGCCATTGCCCGGCTGAACCCGAATGTGCAGGTTGAGCCGCACCCGACACGGATTGCCGGTCACAATGCCCTGGCCCTGATTTCCAATCATGATCTGGTTGTCGATGGCTCCGACAATTTCGACACGCGTTACCTGGTCTCCGACGCCTGCTATTTCGCGAAAAAACCGCTTGTCACGGCAGCGGTCGGACAATTTGACGGCTCGATCACAACGCTCCGGCCGTTCGAAACCAATTCCGATGGCGAATTGAATCCGACTTACCGTTGTCTGTTTCCGAAAAAACCAAGAGAAGGCCTGCTACCAACTTGTGCGGAAGCCGGCGTTCTAGGTGCACTCACCGGGATCATCGGCGCCATGCAGGCCATGGAAGTGATCAAGGAGCTGACGGGAACCGGCGAGGGACTGGTCGGCCGCATGATGATGTTCGATGCAAAAAGCTTTCGCATGGAGACTATCCGGTACAGACGCTCAGCCAAAAACCCATTGAATGGCGACAATCCCAAGAGCTGGGCAGACTTGCTGGAAGAAGGGTGAAGTGTCTGCAGTTCAACCTTTTGACCCAGCGTGGACGCTCAAACAAAAACCCGCACCGGCTTTCACCGACGCGGGTTTTGAATAATCAGGAAAATCAAAAACCTTAGTTAGGCTTCTGTTCGCCTTCTGCAGCCTGGTTGGCCATGTTCTGGCGATAAAGCTGGGCGAAGTCGATTGGATCTAGCATCAGTGGCGGGAAGCCACCATTACGGGTCGCTTCGGAAAGAATGTTGCGTGCGAATGGGAAGATCATGCGCGGACATTCGATCATGACGAACGGATGCATGTGTTCTTTCGGCACGCTGGTGATCTTGAAAAGACCTGCATAGATCAGCTCAACGTTGAACATCACCATGTCCGGACGTTCTGCCTTAGCATTCAAGGTCAGGATAACTTCGAACTGGTCGTCGCCCATCTGCTGCGCACCAACGTTAACATTGATGTCGAGCTTCGGCTGCTCACCCTGGCCAAGGGAGCGCGGGGCATTCGGGTTTTCAAAAGACAGATCCTTGATGTATTGGCCAAGGATGTGCATGCCCGGTGCGGCGGCGCCTTCCGCCTGCGGCTGTGCGCCGCCTTCATTGGTATCGGTCATCGTGTTTTAATCCGTTTTGCGGTGCTAATCTGAAATGAAGAGCGTTGGAATCCCTCCGGACGGCCGCCGGCCCGCGTAATCCGGACAAACCTGTTAGCGGCTGGCTACCATCTACAACCGGCTGGCACAAGACCCACGGCCTTGCAAGATCCTCGATTCCGATTCAAAAGAGTCTTATGGCGGATCATCAAACTTCCAGCATCACCCTGCCGCATAGGCGATTGAAACTCGACACGCTCGTCCGTTTGCGCTGGCTTGCGGTCGTCGGTCAGACCGCATCGCTGCTGGTTGTCCATGTTGGTCTTGGTTATCCTTTGCCCGCCGGACCTGCGTTTGCCATGGTTGCGCTGTCAGCCTGGCTCAACATATTTCTGAAAATCCGCTGGCCCTCTGCCATGCGCCTGTCGGAGCGGGCGGCCGCCTTGCAACTTGCCTACGATATTCTGCAGATGAGCGGGTTGCTTTTCCTCACTGGTGGCCTCGGAAATCCGTTTGCCTTCTTGTTGATGGCACCCGTGATGGTTTCCGCTGCGGGTCTGTCTGCACGCTACACCATTATCCTTGGCGTTCTTGCAACTGCGAGTGCAACCTTGTTGGCGGTTTTTCACCTGCCATTGCCGTGGCCCGTTGGTGATGATTTCGCACTACCGGTTGTCTATTCGGTCGGAATCTGGATCGCCCTCGTATCTACCCTTGGCTTCATGGCTATCTATGCATTCAGGGTGGCCGAAGAGGCGCGTCAGCTTGCAGACGCGCTGGCAGCAACGGAACTTGTGCTCGCACGCGAGCAGCATCTGAACGCCCTTGACGGCCTGGCAACAGCAGCGGCCCACGAGTTGGGAACGCCTCTTGCAACAATCTATCTGGTGGCCAAGGAGCTAAGCGATGAATTTGAGGCCAGTGACCACAGGGCAGAGGACATTTCGCTTATCAGGTCTCAATCCGAGCGCTGCCGCGTCATTCTGAAAAAATTGACCAGCTTGTCCAGTGAGGAGGACCAAACCTATCAGCGTATGCCTGTGTCCCAACTTCTGGAAGATGTAATCGACCCTCACAGGGGCATGGGCGTTGCCATCCATTCCACGCGAGAGGGTGAGGGCGCCGAACCTGTTGGAACACGTAACGCGGCAATTCGCTATGGCCTTGGCAACCTGGTTGAAAACGCAGTCGACTTTGCAAACAGCCGCGTCGACGTATCTGCAAGCTGGGACGAAAGCACCCTATCCATATCGATCAAGGATGACGGGCCGGGATTTGCTGTCGATATTCTGGGCAAGATCGGTGATCCATACGTTTCAATTCGTGGCGGTAAATCGCCACAGGATGGAACCGGGGGTGGTCTTGGGTTGGGTATTTTCATCGCAAAGACGCTACTTGAACGTACGGGAGCCAAGCTACAAATGGAAAACCGGGCACCTCCGCAATCGGGTGCGCACATTCGCGTTAGCTGGCCACGAGAAAATTTCGAAAGTGATGGTGGAGTAGACGTAACGTCTTTTTCACCCCATAACGGCACTAACTAGCAAAGAATGCGGGTTGTGAATTCGGAAAGTCTTCCGGAAATTGCGACCAGAGTTTGAATAACTGTATGGACCGGACACCATCTATGGACACGTCGGAAGATATGAGCCTCTTAATCGTTGACGACGATAAGCCCTTTCAGCAACGCCTGGCACGCGCAATGGAGAAACGGGGTTTTGCGACCGAGACAGCCGATGGCGTACAGGACGCGGCCGCCAAGATCGCCAGCAACGCGCCGGCATTCGCTATCGTGGACATGAGGCTGGAGGACGGAAACGGTCTTGATGTCATCCAACACATCCGCCAGAAACGGCCGGATTCACGTGCAATCGTCCTGACGGGTTATGGCAATATCGCAACCGCTGTAACCGCGGTGAAACTGGGTGCGATCGACTATCTGGCCAAACCGGCTGATCCGGACGATATCGCCGCTGCGCTTGCACGCAAACCGGAAGACAAGGCCAGCCCGCCTGAAAACCCCATGTCAGCAGACAGGGTCCGTTGGGAACACATTCAAAGGGTCTATGAACTTTGCGATCGCAATGTCTCTGAAACAGCGCGCCGTCTCAACATGCACCGGCGAACCTTGCAGCGAATTCTGGCAAAACGCGCACCAAGGTGAGGGTTCTGCCGATTTTAGATCGATTGCGGGGTTGCCCTTTCGCTGCCACTTTGCCTAAGTAATCCTAATTATCGTTCCATTGCGCTCCCGTGGAGATCGCTCATGCGGCTTGTTGCTGCTCATGCTTGTTTTACACCCATGCTGAAATCCGGACTTCTTGCGGCTTGCAGCCTCGTTTTCCTGTCAACTGGTCTTGATGCATTTGCCCAGTCTGTCCCGGAGACTTTGCGCATTAATGTGGAGCCGGCTCAGCCAGGTATTCGCTCAATTGCAGTGAACAAGAAGTACAGGCCCATCATCAGCCGTGACGATAGCGGTGTGGTCATTGACACATTGGGCAGCGACAGTTCTTTACCGCCTTGCGACGTAACGCTTGAAGTAACCTTGGAAAACAGCCGCGTTCTACACCGTGATGCCAATATTTGCAGTGGCAGCACGCTGGTTGTTGATGTCTCTAGCGACGGCAAACCCGGTTCCACCGCTCGTGTAGTGGGCACTGGTTCGGGAACTGCGGCAGGACCTGTGAGCAATGGTTCGTCGGGAACGACCAGTCCATCAATCTCAACGCTGCCATCTACGACAACGCCAGCGCAATTGCCGAGCAACACTGAAACAACCAGCGTTGAACCTGGTGCCGACACAAGTTCAGAGCCGGGTGTTCTGAAACCTTTGGAACAGGTCAATACGCCGATTTCGACACCAGGCACAAATGGGACCGACGCGGCAGGTATCCCGACCGAGCAGGGCACAAACTTTCAAAATGGAGTGGCTGGCGGTACCGGAAACACCCAGCCAGTCCTCGTGACACCATCAGAAAGCCGTCAGTGGACAGCCGAACCGGGCAGCCAGCCTGGTGCGCTTACTTTCATGCAGCATGGAATTCCGCAGACAGACGACCGTGACTTCCGTGCTGACTGTAGTACGCAGTCCGGCTTTGCCAAGATCACGTTCCAACAGGCGCCTGCCGGCCTTCTTGAGGGAATGCCGCAAGCGGTCCGCATCACGGCAGGCGATTTTTCCGGAACTTACAACGCTTTCGGTTCGACAAATGCAAATGAAGCAGGCGTTTCACTCCCCGAAGTCAATATCGAGATGACCGACCCGCTCTGGGAGGCGATGATCCGGCAATCTGAACTGTCCATTGCGGTGGAGGGTCTGCCAACTCATGCTGTGTCCCTGAAAGGCAGTGCCAAACCGGTACGCCTGTTCGTGGCAACGTGTTCCCTGCCGCAGCAGATCGTTTCAGACGATGCTTTCGGCGCTCCAGGTGAAGAACCTGGTTCAGACCTTTCCTGTAGTGAACTGGGCCGTGTCCGATCAGTCGAAGCAGTCCGTCCTGGTCAGATCGTTTTCCGAAACTCAAGCCGTCAACCTGTAGAAGTTCATTGGGTCGACTACCGGGGTGGCGAACGGCCCTATGCACGGCTTGAACCTGGTCAGATCCTGGAACAGCAGACCTATGTTTCTCACGCGTGGACTGTACGCGGAGCCAACGGTGAATGCCGTGGGATCTATGTGACAAAATCGCCGTATCGGGAAGTCATCATCAATGGTCCGACCAGTGTTGGTAACAGTGGTCAAGGCGGTTTCGGTGGCCAGTTTGGCAATCAGGGCGGTTTCCAGAACAACAACCAGTTCAACAACGACAACTTTCCAACCGGTCCGGTTCCTCCTGGTGACGTCGGCGGTTCGAACCAACCCGTCATTCAGCAACAGACCGCTCGGACAAACGTCGCTGATTACCTGTGCACTGCAGGGATTGATCTGAATGTGGTCTTTTCACCTGACGGTCAAACCGCAGCCGTGGCTGAAATGGGATACGGTGCCGTCACACTTCAGCGCGGGGGCGGTGAAAACAGCTTTTATTATGAATCACAGGGCCATGTGCTGAAGGGGCAGATCCAAAATGCGACCTGGTCTCGCCCGGGGTTACGGGACGTATTTTGCGCTCGGCGGTGAGGATACGTTCGACCTCATCGATAAAATCACCAATGTAAGTATTCTAGTGATATTACACCCACTCTTAAGAGATGTATTGGAAAGGGATCATATATCGCCGAAAGTACCGTAGTACAAAGCCGATTATTGCCGCTGCGTTAGGATTTTGATTAAGATCTTACACTTATTCTCCGCCCAAGAATCAACTTCTGGGTAAGAAAATATGTCCTTTGCACGCTGGCCTCTGGCCTGGAAAATCAGCACCCCCGTCATCGTAATTGCAATCTTTACCGTTGCACTCGCCGGTTTCTCACTCAGTTCGCTTAAAGACGCGATGATGCAAGAGCGTCTGGTGAAGATCGAAGATATAACCAAAACTGCAAAGCAAATTGCTGCAAGATACCATGAGCTGGAGAAGTCCGGTTCCCTGACGCAGGAAGAAGCTCAGAAACAAGCACTTGAAGCAATATCCGCAATGCGCTTTGAGAATGGCGAGAACTACATTTTCGTCTTTAACAACAACTCCGTGACCATTTCCCACGCCAAGGCCAGCCTCATTGGCAAGGACCTGTCCGGTCTGAAGGACGCAAATGGTGTTCAGATTATTCCGGAATTGGTCAGATTGGCAAAGAGTGGCGGTGGTAACCTTCAGTATCTCTGGCCGCGCGCAGGCAGCGATGTGCCAATCGAGAAATGGGGATACGCGGCAGGTTTTGAGCCCTGGCAGTGGATGATAGGCACTGGCGTTTATATCGATGACCTGGAAGCTGCTTTCTGGAACCAGGCTATCCTGATCATCTCGCTCGCGGTCGCTGGCGCCGCCGTTGCTGGCGCGATTGCTTTCATTGCAATCCAGAGCCTCGTTCGCCCTTTGCGTTCGTTGACCAACAACATGAGCACGCTGGCAGAGGGTGACACCGACATTGTCATCCAGGGTGCTGACCGCGGTGATGAAATTGGCCAGATGGCAAAAGCCATGGAAGTTTTCGTCCAGAACGTAGCAGCACGCCGTGAACTGGAAGAACGGCAGCATGACGCCCAGGAAGATGCCGCCCGCAAGGGTGGAGAAATCCAGAATCTGAGCGGTGAATTCGATCGTCAGATCACGGACATGATGAATACTATCGACAGTTCCGTTCAGAACCTTCAGGCTGCCTCTGGAGACATGATGGGCGTCGCAGCCCAAACGACGGAACAGAGCGGCCTTGTGTCCAATGCGTCTTCGCAAGCCTCCCACAACGTTGAAACTGTTGCAGCGGCAGCAGAAGAACTGTCAGCGTCGGTCAATGAGATCCGCAGGCAAGTTCAATCTTCCAGCGAAATCGCGGCACGCGCCGCAGGTGAAGCAGAATCGACCAACCAGCGCATGAATGGACTGTCGGAGTCAGCCAGCCGCATTGGCGAAGTCGTGACGCTTATCCAGGCAATTGCAGAACAGACCAACCTCCTGGCCTTGAACGCAACCATTGAAGCGGCTCGTGCAGGCGAAGCGGGCAAGGGATTTGCTGTCGTTGCAGCCGAGGTCAAGGAATTGGCGACACAAACTTCCAAGGCGACCGAGGAGATTTCCAGCCAGATCTCCGCAATTCAGAATGAAACGGAACATGCTGCAACGGCGATTTCTTCCGTGACCGAGATCATCAACAACATGAACGAGATTGCCTCGTCGATTTCCTCATCTGTTGAAGAGCAGGGTACCGCGACACAGGAAATTGCAAGCAATGCGACGGAGGCGTCCCGGAGCACGGTCGAGGTGACAACCAACATTGAAGCCGTTGCATCGGCCGCTGAAAATACGCGCGATACTGCTGACAAAGTGGATTCCTCCGCACAGCAGTTGAAGGACAACGCGTCGATGCTGCGCGACCAGGTCGCTTCGTTCTTGCAGGACGTGCGTGATCGCTCTGCGGCTTAAAACGCTTCTACCCAGACAAGAAGACGCCCGTGGCCACTGACCGCGGGCGTTTTTGCTTGCTCAGAGCTTCCTGAGTGCCACTTTCGAAGTTTGATGGCTGGCGTTTTTTGACAGGATCAGATCCGCCCTTGGTCTGGTCGGCAGAATGTTTTCGCGCAGGTTGATGAGGTTGATCTCCTGCCAGATCCTGTGCGCTGTCTCGATAGCTTCCTCGTCCGTAATCCGGGAATATCTGTGAAAGTAGGATCCCGGATCCCGGAACGCAGTTTCTCTCAAGCGCATGAAGCGGTCGACGTACCACTTCTGCAGGAGATTTTCGTTGGCATCGATATAGACGGAAAAATCGAAGAAATCCGAGACAAAGGGCACAGCCCGGCCGTCCTTGGGAAGTTCTCTTGTCTGCAGAACATTCAGTCCTTCGACGATCAGGATGTCCGGCTTGTCGATGGTTACATTGTGTCCCGGCATGACGTCGTAATAGAAGTGAGAATAGACCGGTGCGCGTACATTGCGCTTTCCAGCCTTGATGTCTGAAAGAAATTTCAACAGCCTTGGACGATCAAAGCTCTCCGGAAATCCCTTTTTGGACATGAGCCCTTCCGCTTCCAGTATCGCATTGGGATAAAGGAACCCGTCCGTCGTGATCAGATCAACTTTGGGACTGGCAGGCCAACGCGCCAGCAACTCGCGCAAGACACGCGACGTCGTCGATTTTCCAACCGATACCGAACCCGCGACACCAATAATGAAAGGGGTCTTGCCGTAGCGGGTGCCTAGAAAGTTTTGTGTTGCCTGATGAATATTGATCGTTGCTTCAGCATAAAATGCCAACAGGCGGGAGAGCGGAAGATAGATGGTTTCGACCTGCTCCATGGACACAGGAGCGTTCAAACCTTGAAGTTGCGCCACTTCGTGCTCAGACAAGGTCATCGGTGTGTCGGCGCGTAAGCGTGACCACTGGCGCTCTGTGAACACCCGATAGGGGGACAAATCCATGTCCAGGGCCGTGGAAACTTTCTGATCCATCTGTAACGCGGTCCTCGCTGCGGTGCTGCCAGGTAAAACCGATCTTATTGCTGCGTCCGGGAAGCCTTTTCCTCAAGTCCGGTTTGTCCCGTACGACCCGCGAGTTCCTTCATAACATCTTCAAGCGGAACCTTGGATACGTTCAGAACCACAAGCAGATGATATAACAAATCGCCGGCTTCAGCCGTCAATTCCTTTCGGTCACCCTGCACGGCGGCAATCGCCGCCTCAACCGCTTCTTCCCCCAGTTTTTGAGCGCATTTGGCAGCGCCCCTGTTTACGAGTTTGCGCGTGTAGGACGTTTCATCCTCACTCTTCGCACGTGCAGCAATAATGGCGTCCAGATCTTCCAGTGTGAACTTGGTCATTTGGCTAATCCTAAGGAACTCAAGAATCGAGGCGCATGGGAACGCCTGCGTCGCTCATGTACTGCTTTGTTTCCCGGATCGTATATTCACCGAAGTGGAAGATAGAAGCAGCAAGCACGGCTGTGGCATGACCATCGCGCACGCCTTCAACCATGTGATCGAGCGTGCCGACGCCGCCAGACGCAATCACCGGCACGGGAACGGCGTCGGCAATCGTCTTTGTAAGCGCAATGTTGTAGCCGGACTTGGTGCCATCCCGATCCATGGAGGTCACCAGAAGTTCTCCGGCACCCAGTTCCACGACCTTCTTGGCAAACTCAACCGCATCTATTCCGGTCGCATTACGGCCGCCGTGGGTGAAAATCTCGAATTTATCGGCTTCACCTGGCGTGTTGACCTGCTTGGCATCAATCGACACCACGATGCATTGGGCCCCAAATTTTTCTGCGGCCTCACGTACAAAGTCCGGATTGTTCACGGCTGCAGTATTGATTGAAACCTTGTCTGCGCCAGCAATCAGCAGTTTGCGAATGTCTTCGACAGATCGCACGCCGCCGCCAACGGTAACAGGCATGAAGCATGCTTCAGCCGTTCGGCGTACGACGTCATAAATGGTATCGCGCCCTTCATGGCTTGCGGTGATGTCCAGAAAACAGAGCTCATCCGCACCCGCTGCGTCATAGGCCTTGGCCGCCTCAACCGGATCACCGGCATCAACCAGATCAACAAAATTGACCCCTTTGACGACGCGTCCGTCTTTCACATCAAGGCATGGGATGACACGCGCTTTCAAGGTCATGATGCGGCTCCTCTGGCAGCCAGGATCAGATCCATTGCCTCTTTCGGATCCAGACGTCCATCATAAAGCGCCCGGCCGGAGATGGTCCCTTCTAAGATCGCACAATCCGGCTTAAGCAACCTGTGAATGTCGTCAATCGACGCCAACCCACCGGATGCAATCACTGGAATGGACACAGATTTTGCCAGTTCGAGTGTGGACGGGATGTTGAGACCCTTCAATACGCCATCACGATCAATATCAGTGTAGATGATTGCCGATACACCCACGTCTTCAAACTGTTTTGCCAGATCGACAGCTGTCAGTTCCGAGGTTTCGGCCCAGCCTTCGACGGCCACATAGCCACCCTTTGCGTCAATGCCGACGGCGACCTTTCCCGGAAACTTTCGGCAGGCCTCCTTGACCAGGTCCGGGTCCCGCACCGCGACCGTTCCGAGAATGACACGGGAGATCCCTTTATCCAGCCAGGTCTCGATATGCTCCAGTGTCCTGATCCCACCACCAAGCTGAACAGGATTATTCGTCGCCGCGAGAATGGCATCAACGGCTGCGCCATTGACACTTTCTCCGGCAAAGGCACCGTTCAGATCAACCACGTGCAACCACTCAAAACCCTGGGTTTCGAAAGCTTTGGCCTGAGCGCCGGGATCATCGTTGAACACGGTTGCCTGGTCCATATCGCCAAGCTTCAGGCGAACGCACTGACCATCTTTCAAGTCGATGGCGGGGAAAAGGATCATGTCGTCTTAGCTTCCTTCAACGAGAACGATTTCACCGTCGGCATATTGCTGACGGATTTTGACCGCTTCCTGATATTCGGGGGAGTTATAACAATCGAGCGCATGTTGGAAGCTCGGAAATTCGATAATGACGTTGCGTGCCCGGCCCGGCCCTTCAACAGCATCGGTTTTTCCACCACGCGCCAGGAAATTGGCGCCAAATCTTACAAACGCCGGCTTCGCCGTCTCAACATACTTCGGGTAGTTATCCGCGTCGTGCACATCCACACGTGCAATCCAGTAGCCCTTGCTCATTTCAAACTCCCTCTATTTTGTGTTTGTTCGCTTGCAGCCATCTCAGGATCGGAACCAGCTAACGACAATTCAACGACTGCCGGACGTGAAACCTCACTTTTGGTTCCGGTCGTCAGGGTGTCCAATCCAGAAAGTTGGCTATGAGATCAAGCCCCAACCTCTGGCTTTTTTCCGGGTGGAACTGCGTGCCGATCATATTTTCCTTGGCCACCATTGCGGTGAACGTGCCTGCGTAACCGAAAGTCGCCAATCGCTCCGCTTCGTTGGCACAGGCGAAATGATAGGAATGCACGAAATAAGCGTGCAAGCCGTCCGGGCCCGTATCGATGCCCTTGAAGACCGGATGACTTTCTGTCCGGACATCAATGGTGTTCCAGCCCATATGCGGGATTTTGAGATTGGGATCCGATGGCTTCATTTCAGACACGTCACCCTCGACCCAGCCCAGGCCTTCCACGGTTTCGAATTCCAGGCCTCGGCTCGCCATCAGCTGCATACCAACGCAGATGCCAAAAAAGGGTTTGCCTTGCTTGCGCACGGTTTCGTCCAGTGCTTCAGGCATGCCTTCGACAGCCCACAGACCCCGCTTACAATCAGCAAAGGCGCCAACACCCGGCAAAACAACGCGATCGGCCTTTCGGACGCGATCAGGATCAGATGTCACGATGACGTCCGGCATGTGTGCATGGGCACGACTCGCGCGTTCGAATGCCTTCTCGGCCGAGCGCAGATTGCCCGAACCGTAGTCGATAATTGCTATTGTCATTGACGGGTCTCCGGACCGAGCGTCAGGCCCACGACCTGCTCACTGCCAACCCTTGGGATGATTGGCACTTGAGCCGGGCGATCCCGAACGGTGTGTGTCTGAACCTGGGCCAGGTTTCCAGCTTCCTTATGCATAAAGCGGTATTCAGCTTCATCCCGGCTGGTTCCTTCAACGATGCCGACAACGCGCCAGCCCTTGCGTTCCAGCGACCAGTGGCGCAAGGCCTGGGCCTCAAAAGCGAAGGTGAACGACACAAAAAAGGCCACCACGCCCATTGCCTCGCCGCCAATCGACAATGCCAGCAGTTCAACGAGCAAAGTCAGGAACAAATAGCCAAGCAACACCAGCCACATGCGGTGGAACAGAAGCCAGATGATCGAAAATACAAACGCCAGGAAAGAAAACCTATCGGGAACAAAGGCAAGCCGATCGGTCTGGTGGGGATCGCCCGCCAGATCTTCGAATTCCGGCGGAGCCATAACAACATAGGTGCTCATGCGCCCATCCGTATCTTAGCCACCAAGTTGGCCTTTAGTTGTCGGAACACGGTCTGCTTGCCGCGGATCTATTTCAACTGCCTTGCGCAAGCTGCGCGCCACGGCCTTGAAACAAGTCTCGGCAATGTGGTGACAGTTTGACCCGTAAAGATTGGATATGTGAAGCGTAATGCCGGCATTCATCGCAAAAGCGCGGAAAAACTCTTCAAAAAGCTCCGTATCAAAGTCACCGACCTTATCCCGATCAAAAGTCACATCCCAAACAAGGAACGGCCGACCCGAGACATCGAGAGCGCAGCGGGTCAAGGCCTCATCCATGGCCAGATGCGTATCGGCATACCTGGTGATGCCGGCCATGCCGCCCAGCGCCTCAGAGATAGCCTGGCCCAAAGCAATGCCGGTATCCTCAACGGTATGGTGGAAATCGATATGCGTATCACCATCAGCGCGTGCCTTGATGTCGATCAGCGAATGTCGCGACAGCTGCTCCAGCATATGATCGAAGAACCCGACACCGGTCTGAACGTCATAAACGCCCGTACCGTCCAGGTTGATTTCGACAGAGATGCGGGTTTCCTTGGTATCGCGCGATACACTCGCAGTGCGCATAAGCTGTTGTCCTCGCTAGGTGATAGACCGGCGGTGTTGTAGCAGCCCGTATCGCCTAATGAAATAGCGAGTTGCCCGGCATCAGCCTGGTTGGTGCCCGTTTTTCCGGCAAATTTGACTTCACCAGCCCCCAGATGTCTGCGATCTCAAGAATTCAGGTGATGTTTCAACGCAATCAGCAGTATTTCTGGCGAACGCGCGGCGACAATGTTAAGGACGAAACGCCTTCCCACCGCCATAAGGAGTTCTCTCCATGCCGACCAGCCCGTTTGCCCCGATAACCGCGCTCGATCGTTTGATGCTGCCTGTAGACGTCCCGACTATTGCTGAAGCTGAAAAACTGGTTCGGCAAACCGAAGGCCATGTCGGTGTCTACAAGATTGGCATGGAGTTGCAGTTCGCGGGCGGGCTGGAATTTGCGCGTGACCTGGCTGCAGACGGCAAGAAGATCTTTCTTGATGTCAAACTTCATGACATCGACAACACCATTACCAAGGCTGTCCGCAATGTCGCCAAGATGGGCATGACCTTCATGACCCTACATGGTTATCCCAAAACAATGCGCGCAGCAGTGAAGGGCCTTGCGGAGGAGGGTAATTCAAACCTCTGCCTGCTTGGCGTTACGGTTTTGACGTCCATGGATGAGGACGATCTGGTGGCAGCAGGTTACAGGGGTCCGGTTGCCGATGTCGTGGAGGCACGGGCCAGGGACGCAAGAGCGGCCGGCATGGGAGGCATCGTCTGTGCGGCAACCGAAGCGGAAAAAATGCGGTCGATCCTAGGCGATGAACTGGTGATTGTGACACCCGGTATCCGACCTGCTGGAAGCGCTGCAGGCGACCAGCGCCGCGTGATGACGCCAGCAGAGGCCATCCGGTCCGGCAGCGATTATCTTGTCGTCGGGCGCCCGATTTCTCAAGCGGGTGACCCGGGTGCTGCTGCCAGATCCGTCGTTGCAGAAATAGAAGCGGCGCTTAGTAGATCACGCCAGCAACTGTGAAACCGCATTGCTCGGCGACTTTTCGGTAAGACGCAGAGAAGCCGTTCAACGAAGCGCTGTAGACCAGACCACCAGGGCCGACAATATCGATCAGACCATTTCTCTGCATGGCCTGCAGAACTCTGTGATTGTCTTCAAACGCAAAATTCGTGTCTGCGAAAGCGATGCCTTCGTCGTCTATTCCGGCATAAACAGAAGCCTGTGCGCTATCGCCGTCGTCAAAAACAAAATTTACGGTCTGGTCGTTCTGCAGCACGGTCGCATATCCCCGCACCGCGCTTTCGGTGAGTTGAACGCCCGGATAAACGTCCGGTGGAAGAGCGTCGCCATTTGAAATGGAAAGACCGACAATCGGATCACCGTCGCCACCTGTCCACATCGTGCAGGTGATACGCAGATCCTCTCCGGTATCAACGGTCTTTATCTGGACGTGCCAGTCCTTGTAAGAAAAGTACTGATCGCCAGCCAGGGCCGTGGAGGCCAGACAACAAGTTACGCCCGCAAAGACAATGGATTTGAAATTCATTGATGATCCTCAATTGGTTCGGCATTCAGCCTGTGCCGGGATCGTCACTCATTTGGGTAATGATTATCAACCTGAAAAATCTGCGTCGCCAATATTGAGAGGGACTGATAGCAAATAACCACCAGTCCTTTTGATGTTGTCCAGTCCCGTTACGCTGCCTGATTGTCGTCGGCTGACGCTGAGCGAAGCAGCATGCCGTAAAGGTCACGTGGGTCGTCCGGGTCAGCGAGAAGATCGAGTTTTTCGAAATGCCCCGTGCTCGGGAGAAGGTCATGCACGTAGCGGAGTGCCGCAAAGTCCTCGATTGCAAAGCCGACACTGTCGAAAAGCGTGATCTGCTCTTCTGACGTACGACCCGGCGCCTTGCCTGCGAAAACCTGCCACAACTCGGTAACCGGATGATCCTCGGCCAATTGCTGTAACTCACCTTCGATGCGGGTCTGCTCCGGAAACTCGACAAAGATATCGGACCGCACAAGGATATCCTTGTGCAGCTCGGTCTTACCCGGACAGTCGCCACCAATTGCGTTTATGTGGACACCCGAGCCAACCATGTTGTCGGTCAGGATGGTGGCGTAGCGTTTGTCAGCGGTCACCGTCGTGATGATCTGGGCACCCTCGATCGCATCTTCCGGTGTCTTGCAAATGGTCACATTCAAGCCGGAATCGACGAGATTTCGGGCGAGACGGAGGCTGGCAGCACTGTCGATGTCAAACGCCCTGATCTCTGTGATACCAACGAGATCCTTGAAAGCAAGGCACTGAAAGTCGGACTGGGCACCATTGCCGATGATTGCCATGGTGGTGGAACCCTTGGGCGCAAGATACTTCGCAGCCAGTGCCGAATTTGCTGCCGTTCTTAATGCTGTCAGAATGGTCATTTCAGTGAAAAGGACCGGATAACCGTTCCGAAGATCGGAGAGGACGCCAAAGCCAGTGACGGTCTGCAGGCCATCACGCGTGTTGTCCGGATGGCCATTGACGTATTTGAAACCAAAGGTCTTGCCGTCGCTGGTTGGCATGAGTTCGATAACGCCCTGCGGTGCATGTGCCGGAATACGCGGCTTCTTGTCGAAGCTCTCCCAGCGCAGGAAATCCTGTTCGATGTACTCGGCGATACCACGCAAGGCATTTTCAACGCCGATTGCCCGGACATTGCGCATCATGTTGTCGACACTGACGAAGGGAACATAGGCCAGTTCCGACGGTGCGAGATTAAGCTGTGTTGCAGACATGTTCTGATCCTCTAGAAACTTCTTGTTGGGCGGTCGAATACGCGGCGCCCGAAGAGGCTGCCGGTCAGATCGACCATCAGACGTGCGGTCTTCCCGCGTTCATCCAGAAAAGGGTTGAGTTCGACGAGATCGAGCGATGTCACGAGGTTGCTGTCATGCAGTATCTCCATGACAAGATGTGCTTCTCGAAATGATGCCCCACCGGGGACAGTTGTACCCACGGCGGGCGCAATTTCAGGGTCAAGGAAATCAACATCAAGACTGACGTGGAGTAACCCGTTTTCGGCTCGAACCCGGTCCAGAAAAGGCGTCATGAGAGCGCCGATGCCGACTTCATCGATCTGTCGCATGTCGCTGACGCCGACACCCAGGTCGAGCAGCGTGTCGCGCTCGGCAGTGTCGATTGAACGTACACCCAGAATTTCGACATTCTCAGGCTTCACCGTGTGGGTCAGGGGTGATCCAAGTAAGTCGTCAAATCCAGGCAGGCCACACAAGAATGCAAGGGGTGTCCCGTGAAGATTGCCGCTGTCTGTACTGTCCAGCGTATGGAAGTCGGAATGGGCGTCCAGCCACAGAACGAACAAAGGGCGACCCAACTCTGCAGCGGCTTTTGCCTGGCCAGATACCGTGCCGGCTGCCATGGCGTGATCACCGCCCAGATATATCGGCAATGCAGGAGTTTCACCAAGATCTGCAGCCTTGGCATGAAGCGTCCGAGTCCACGAGACGTATTCCCGGTAGTTCTTGAGGACAGGATTGGGTGGAGTGAAACGTTCCACCTCAACCGGAAAGATGTTTCCGTGATCAACGACGGAGTGGCCCAGCGCGCGCAACGTTTCTGCAAGGCCCGCAGTACGATAGGCATCGGGACCCATAACGCAGCCCCTTTGGCCCGCGCCTTCGTCGACAGGTGCTCCGACCAAAGCGATCTGTTTCTTGACGACGTTCACTTGTTCCTCCACTTGAATTGCGTTCTCAAATTGTCTGAAAACACTGCGGCGGAGTAAATCCCGCGACTTGATAAAATGTTCAGTCAGATTTATCATTTTGATAAGCTATGCTTACCGGAATGAAACCATGGATGATCTGGACTTACGTTTAATCTCTCTACTTCGACATGATGGCCGACGTTCGGTGTCCGATTTGGCAAATGATTTGAAAGTGTCCCGTGCAACAGTCAGAGCCAGAATGGAGAAACTCGTCGGATCCGGAGAGATATTGGGGTTCACCGCAGTACTTCGCGATGACTGGCGGGACCTTCCCATTCGTGCCGTCACGCTTGTCGTGGTCGATGGCCACAATACGAATCCGGTCATTCGCTCTTTAAGCGCGATGACGGAAGTTCGCGCAATTCATTCAACGAATGGCAAATGGGATCTGGTTCTGGACATAGCCACCAGGGACCTCGTTGCCTTTGACGATGCGCTTAATCGGATCCGCCTGATTGAAGGCATCACCGGGACTGAAACCAACCTGCTTTTGAACACCCGTAAGGGGCCCGCCGCATCTGCCAGCGAACTCAAGGACGTTCTCGGTTGAATTGTATTGTCACCCGTTGGCTCGCGAATCGGGTCGCTTCTGGGGTCCTGCGCGATTAGGATCGATCCGGAAACAGATACAAAAGCCACGCTCATGACCAAACCGCTCGACCTGACCAGCTTCACTTCCGATCCCAAACCACTTGCTGTTGGCGAGGAGGCAGCTGAAAACTATGCTGTTGTCCGTCAAACTCTTGAGCGCATTACCAGGGACTGGCGGGATCAGCCGACCTTGGAGCAACTGGCGAAAGAAGCCGGGCTTCAGCCCATTCAGCTACAGCGGGTTTTTTCGCGCTGGGCGGGACTGACACCCAAGCAGTTTCTTCAGGCAATAACGCTGGATCATGCCAAATCCCTCTTGCGCGAGTCTGCAAGCGTGCTGGATGCGTCTTATGAAGTCGGCCTTTCCGGATCCTCCCGTTTGCACGATTTGTTTGTCACCCATGAGGCCATGACCCCGGGCGACTATCGCAACCGGGGTGGTGGCCTGAAGATCTTTTATGGGTTTCACCCCTCTCCGTTTGGACAGGTGCTTGTAATGGCAACCGACAAGGGTCTGGCAGGGCTCGGCTTTGCAGATCCGGGTGAAGAAAACGCAGCGCTTGAAGACATGTGTCACCGTTGGCCAGCAGCCGAATATGTCCAGGACCAGGGTGCTACGGCCTGTTATGCGCAACGCGTGTTCGACCCTGGAAATTGGCAGCAGGACCAGCCACTCAATATCGTCATGATTGGGACAGATTTTGAAATCCGGGTCTGGCAGACGCTTTTGAGAATTCCAATGGGTCAGGCAACGACCTATTCCGATATTGCTGCCAGTCTGGGTAATCCCAAAGCCTCACGGGCGGTCGGAACAGCAGTTGGCCGCAATCCCATCTCGTTTGTTGTCCCCTGCCACCGCGTGCTTGCAAAAGGCGGCAAACTTGGCGGCTACCATTGGGGACTGACCCGCAAACGCGCAATTCTCGGATGGGAAAGCGGGTTGTCCGGTCCGGTTCTGGATTGTGTTTAGGCAAGGGTGCATTTCGGGACTGAATTGCGATCCTTTGATGCACCCCGCCGCCCCGGTCTTGAACCGGGGCCAAGATGCCTGGTGGGAACAGGTCCCGGCTCAAGGCCGGGACAGCGCAGAGGAAGTACGAAGCCTCAGTGAACAGGCCCGGCTGGCATTGCGTAATTGCCAGTGATTTCCCAGCCATATGCTGTAATCCGTTCAGCTGCCATGGGCGTCAGGTCCCCGGTGATCAGAAAATCAACGCCTGACGGTGGAAACGGCAACCCGCCCAGTCCTTCGTGCATGTTTGAGAACGTCTGGGCCACAGTCTTCGTCCAGGAGACCATATCAAGAGGCAAGACAATCGCCGCCAGTCCGTCCGATCGCAGGGCAACGGGAACGCCCCCAACATTCTTGATCTGGCTAAGACCTGAAACAGTCCGGTTATAGGTTTCAAGCAACACCACGCGCCGGAGCTGAAAATAGGCGATATCCCGGCTTTCGGCGTCTGCGGCCTTGGAGGCGATCAGATCCAGATCCTGCACGTCCGGCATCGCCTGGAGCTGATAGGCAATCGCCGCTTTTTCTGAAATCGTATAAAACGGGTTGGCAGCAAATCTGGAAATCGTTTTTTCCGAAACACCCGCGTTTCTGAATGTTGCGGAAGTCCTTTCCTGCAACTCTGCTGGCGAGCTGTCCACGATCACTGTTCGAAAATTATCCGCCGTGCGTGCCGCATTCACGATGATACCGCCTGGGATCAGTGCGGTAATGGCGCTGACAGTCCAGTTGCCAGCGGTCGTGACGCTCGCTGTTTCATCCAACTTTTCTGAGAGCGGTTTGTAAAATGTATAGGGATCGGCTCCAAGTTCTACTGCCAGTTCGCGTTTCGCGCGCGCCTGGCCAGTGATGGAGGCTGCAATCTCGCTTGCAGAGCCGCCCTTTCCGGTTACGGCCGCTTCGACGCCCTTGCCAAGTCGGCCGAACATACGGCCGACACCAGATACAGTGTTTTTTGCTGTACCAACGGGGTCTTTGACACTGCTTTCAACAAATTCAACCGGTTTCATTGCCGCCTGTTTCAGGCCATCGACGAAATTTGCATCGTTTTTCAAGCTTTCCAGCGCGACCAAAACCTTGATTTCGGCAAGTCTCAGTTTCAGAAGCCCGTCACCCTCGATACGTTCAACGCCCAGATCCGTTTGCAGTTCGTAAATCCGCAGAAACCCGTCACTACGGACAGGTGACAAGACAGCATAACCCGGTCCTAGCTGCTTGCCGTCCAGAACAACCGAAGGATCCTGTTCCGGAGGTGTTTCGTACTGTTCAGATAGCGTCAACGCCGGCGCAACTGAGAAAAGAACGCCAGCAAGAAGTCCGGCAATTCCAACTGGCAGTTTTGATTTCCAGCGCATTGGCCAGACTCCCTCAAAAAGATGCCGGCAGGAATTCAGGTCGGCACAGTTCCATTCCGCGCCAATGCCTCGCCGGCAAGATAAAGCGAACCGCAAATCAGAATTCGCGGTGGTTCGCCATCCTTGTCCGCACAAGCTGCCACATCTGCGAGCGCTGCGTCCAGTGATTGAAACGGGGTTGCCTCCAATCCTGCGCATCGGGCGAGATCCGCGAGATCTTCAGGCGACCTCGCTGTCGTGGTCGACGTGATCGGAACAGTTCCGACATGGCGTACCAATCCGTGGAAAGGCCGGAAGAAACCCACCGGGTCCTTGGTCGTCAACATACCGGTAACGATATAGAGCGGGCGCGGTGCGCGCTCCTCCTGTTCGCCTAAAAATTCAGCGATAGAGACACCTGCACCGGGATTGTGGCCACCGTCCAACCAGACTTCAGCGCCTTGCGGGCAGATTTCCAACAGCGGCCCATGTGTCACCGGTTGAAGCCGTCCGGGCCAATTGACAGATCGCAGACCTTTGGCAATTTCATCTTCGTCCGGCAACAGGCCAACAGCATCCAGAGCTGCGATGGCAAGCCCGGCGTTTGAAACCTGGTGATTGCCACCAAGCAGCGGCAGGGGCAGATCAATCAATCCGTCTTCATCCTGGTAGGCCATCCGCCCCTGATCCAGCTGTGCGACGAAATCCTGACCACAGACCACCAGCGGTGCCCTGTTTCGAGCAGCCATGCGTTCGATAACAGGCAGAACGACATCTTCCTGCTCCGCGCAAACCACCGGGACGCCCGGTTTGATGATGCCGGCCTTTTCGGCGGCAATTACAGGCAGGTCTTCACCCAGGAATTTTTCATGGTCCATGGAAACAGGTGTGATGACACAGGCAAGAGGATCTTCGACCACATTGGTGGCGTCGAGACGTCCACCCAGTCCCACTTCCAGGAGCAGAACATCCGCTGGGTGTTCTGCAAATAACAGGAGAGCGGCGGCCGTCGTGATTTCAAAAAACGTTATTTCTTCGCCGTCATTGGCCTCTTCGCAGCGATGAAGCGCTTCAAAAAGTTCTGGATCGGAGACAAATTTGCCATCAGCGCCAAGTCTGATGCGTTCATTGAAGGAGACGAGATGCGGCGACGTATAGACGTGGCAACGTTTTCCCGATGCTTCCAGAATTGCACGCATGGTTGCCGTCACCGAGCCTTTGCCATTGGTTCCGGCAATGTGAATGACCGGCGGCAAAGACTTTTCAGGTGACCCGAGCGCTGCAAGAAGGCGATGCATTCGTCCCAGAGACAGATCTATCTCCTTTGGATGCAATGCCAGCAATCGGTCGAGTATTTTCGTGATTTGATCCAAGGCGCCCTCCGCGGGGTCCCATCGTCCCATTTATGACGTCACATACGCCTTTAGGGGATGGCTGTCCGCCTGACAAGCGAACAGCTTTCAGTTTGTCAGTGATGCCGTTTTCACGACATTTTAGGGTACAAAAACCGCCTAGCTAGCCGCTTCAGGTTTCTTTTCTGCGTTTTCTGCAGGTTTTTCGGCTGGAGTTGCTGTCTCCGAGGCAGGCTCTTTCGGTGCTTCGAGCGCCATTTGCGGCAGCTCCACTTCACGCTTCATCAAGATGCCACAAACCCTGGAAATCGTATCCTTCATCTCCTGACGCGGTACCACCATATCGATCATGCCGTGTTCAAGAAGATATTCTGCTGTCTGGAAGTCGTCTGGAAGTTTCTCGCGAACCGTCTGCTCAATCACGCGGCGGCCAGCGAAACCGATTTGCGCACCTGGTTCCGCAATATGAACATCACCAAGCATTGCGTAAGAAGCAGAGACGCCACCGGTCGTCGGATTGGTCAAGACAACAATATAAGGCAAACCTGCTTCGCGCAGCATCTGGATGCCGACCGTCGTGCGTGGCATCTGCATCAGCGACAAGATGCCTTCCTGCATTCTGGCGCCGCCTGACGCGGCGAACATCACAAACGGTGTCTTGTCCTCAACGGCTTTCAACATGCCTTCCAGGATAGCTTCGCCGACAGCCATGCCCAAAGAACCGCCAACGAAGGAAAAATCCTGCACGGCAACCGTGAACTTCATGCGATTGACGTCGCCCTGAGCCACATGAACGGCCTCGTTTTCTCCAGTCTTGGAGCGGGCATCTTTCATGCGTTCAGTGTAACGCTTGCTGTCCCGGAATTTCAGCGGATCAGCCTGGACTTCTGGTGTTTCGAGAGGCGTGTACTTGCCATCATCGAAAAAGGACTCCAAGCGTTTGCGCGCCGGAATACGCATATGGTGACCAGAGTTCGGGATGACCCAGAGGTTCGCCTCCAGATCCCGGTGAAATACCATCTCACCGGTTTCAGGGCACTTGATCCAGAGGTTTTCCGGAACTTCGCGCTTTTTCCAAAGATCGCGGATCTTCGGGCGTACGATTGTATTGATCCAGTTCACGTCGAACGTGTCCGTTTACTCGAGTTACCTAACAGCGGAGATATGGTGTCCGCCAAAATTCCGTCAATTCAAGCCGCCCGATTAAGTTGTGCGGGCCCGAGCGCAGCCAGAGGCAAGGTCTGCAACAACCGCGGAAACGGCCTGAACCGTTTTGTCCGTTGCTTTGCCAGCCTCGTCAAGGCTGTCCCGAATGGCGTTTACCAGGACCGAGCCGACAACCACGCCATCCGCGTCCTTGCCGATTTCAGCCGCCTGTTCGGCCGTCTTCACACCGAACCCAACCGCAACCGGCAGATCCGTATGACCCTTGATGCGGTTGACTGCAGCTGTTACCCGGCCAGTATCGGAAATATTGGCACCGGTAATGCCTGTCACCGAAACGTAATAGACGAAACCGGACGTGTTGGCCAGAACGGCCGGAAGGCGCTTGTCGTCTGTTGTCGGGGTTGCGAGCCGAATGAAGTTCAGTCCTGCGTCCATGGCCGGAATGCACAATTCATCGTCGGCTTCCGCTGGAATATCAACGATAATAAACCCGTCAACACCGGCATCCTTGGCAACCTGAATGAATTTCTCGGGTTCGCGGATATAAATTGGGTTGTAATATCCCATCAAAATGATGGGCGTATCCGGATCCTGTTTCCTAAAATTCCGTACCATGTCCAGCGTTTTGTCCATGGTGTGACCGGCCGCCAGCGCGCGCTGATTGGCGAGCTGGATCGGAATGCCTTCCGCCATCGGGTCGGAAAAGGGCATTCCGAGCTCAATCACATCCGCGCCAGCGGCTGGAAGAGCGTTCAAGACGGCTTGTGATGTCTGCAGATCGGGATCACCTGCGGTGACAAATGTGACCAAGGCTGGTCTGCCGGCTTCCGCACAGGCTTTAAAACGGCGATCGATACGCGTTTCCGTCATACAGCTCTACCCCTGCCGCCAATGAGGCGGCCCTGCTTTAAAATTGAACTCAAAGCGGTGTAGGGGAGCGGACAAGCTTATGTCAATCGAAGAACGCCGGATAATGAAGAGAAGCCTGCATCGAAAGGCTCAATCATGAATATCCGTTTCAATCAACGGCGCTTGAAATGTTTGTTGAAAGCGTAGTTGGCAATTTCGTTCCGCTGAAGACCCATTCCGGCCAGTTCTGCGTCGCCCATGTGGTTCATACGCTCGATTTCATTGGCAGCGCGCCGTGCTTTTCTTACGTCGCGAACAAAACCAGTCACAATATCGAAGTTCATTTTTCTTCCTTTCTGAATGCCAGATAGAAGCAGGGAGCACGTTTGCTCGAAACTCCTGAACCAAATCTAGTCAAATGGCCCGCAACGACAACAGACATGATTGCAATGCAGCAATGCTCAAAACGACTAACTCGTATACAGATGTATGCAATTTTTCCGCCTATAAATGTGCACAAAGTGCACTTATATTGCTAATTTGTATTTATAAGAAAAATAAGGAGCAAAATTGGCCCATTCTCTCTTCGAACCAACGCCAGTGCCTGTAGTCGAAAGGCTCTGGAACCATGTGCGAACTTTGGACATTGCTCTGCAAGCTCGTGCAACCCAGACACCCTGCCATGACAATGACGCTGATCAGGCGATGAAATGTGAGGTGAAGCTGCTGGACGCCAGAGGTCGGCAACACCTATTGCGGGAAATCTTGACGAACAAGCCCATCAAATAAAAGAAAGCCGTGCGCTTTAGTAAGCGCACGGCTTTGTTCAATTCAATTTGGCTATCTTATTTAGAGATCAAATCCCAGCATCTCACCAACCGCGAACACATCCTTGTCGCCGCGACCGCAAAGATTCATGACCAGGATCTGGTCCTTGTCCATCTGAGGCGCCAGTTTGACCACATGCGCAAGAGCGTGCGCAGGTTCAAGCGCAGGGATAATACCCTCAACCCGTGTCAGAAGCTGGAACGCTTCGAGTGCTTCGGTATCCATCACGGGTACATAATCAACACGGCCGATATCCTTCAGCCAGGAATGTTCCGGCCCGATGCCCGGATAATCGAGACCCGCTGAAATCGAGTGCCCCTCCAGGATCTGACCATCATCATCCTGAAGAAGGAACGTGCGGTTACCATGCAGAACACCTGGTTTCCCGGCCGTAAGCGATGCGCAATGCTCATCGCCTTCAAGGCCATGCCCGCCCGCTTCCACGCCGTAGATCTTCACATCCTTGTCGTCCAGGAACGGGTGGAACAGACCAATCGCGTTTGAGCCACCACCAACAGCTGCAACCAGCGCATCCGGCAAACGGCCTTCGGCTTCCATCATCTGCTCACGCAGTTCCTTGCCGATCACGGACTGAAAATCACGCACCATTTCCGGATAAGGATGCGGGCCGGCAGCAGTACCGATCAGGTAATAAGTGTCATCGACGTTGGTCACCCAGTCACGCAGGGCTTCGTTCATCGCGTCCTTGAGCGTGCCTGCACCGGCTGTCACCGGAACGATTTCAGCACCCAGAAGCTTCATCCGAAATACATTCGGCTTTTGGCGCTCGACGTCCGTTGCCCCCATGTAAACCACGCAAGGCAGTCCAAAGCGGGCGCAAACCGTGGCCGTTGCCACACCATGCTGCCCAGCGCCGGTTTCCGCAATGATCCGCGTTTTACCCATGCGCTTGGCAAGAAGGATCTGGCCAAGACAATTGTTGATCTTGTGAGAACCCGTATGGTTCAGCTCGTCGCGCTTGAAATAGATCTTCGCACCGCCGAGTTCTTCCGTTAGGCGCTCGGCAAAATAGAGCGGCGAGGGTCGCCCGGTGTAGTGCTTGTTCAGCGTTTCAATTTCGCCCAGAAACTCAGGGTCATTCTTGGCGTCTTTATAGTGCTGCTCAAGATCAAGGATCAGCGGCATCAGGGTTTCAGCGACATAGCGGCCACCAAAAATGCCGAAATGCCCGCGATCGTCCGGACCGGTCCGGATGCTGTTCGCCATATCGTTCACGCGTATACTCCTTAAACCCGGAAATCAGGCGCTTTTGACCGCTGCCATAAAAGCGCGAATAAGTTCGTTGTCCTTGACGCCTTTATCCCGCTCGACACCAGATGAGACATCAACAGCCTTCGTGCCGCTCAACCGGATGGCTTCTGCAACATTTGAGGGATCCAGCCCCCCGGAAAGCATGAAGGGCTTCTTCAGGTCAAGATCTTTCAACAGTTCCCAGTCATAGGAGACACCATTTCCGCCCGGCAGGTCAGACCCTGCCGGCGGTTTGGCGTCGAACAGGATGCTGTCGGCAACAATGGAATAATAGATCGCCTTTTCCAGATCCGCCTTTTCTGAAACAGACACCGCTTTCATGACCCTGGTGCCCTGCATCACCTTCGCAGCGGCGCAGGCTTCCGGTGTTTCGTCGCCGTGAAACTGGAATGTATCGGGGTTCACGAGTTCCTTTATCCGCGACAGCCCGTCCAGATCCATGTTCACGGTAACCGCAACGATCTCCGCCTTCCCACGGGCCATGTCAGCCAGCTTGCACGCCTGACTGAGCGAAACGTGTCGCGGGCTTTTTGGAAAGAACATCAGCCCGACCATGTCCGCACCGGCATCCAGTGCAGCTTCCATGGTGTCTTCAGTCGACAGACCGCAGATTTTGACTTGTATCTCAGACATGATCTCAGGGTATCGCTGGTGAGGCGGGGTTTGTCAAAAGGGGAATTTGATTTACCGTCCGTTCAATTCAAGCCTCTTGCCGCTCAACCAACGGAATTGCATTGCGAGAGCGAAAGCGACCTTGGTGAAAAACTCATTGATTAAACGCCCGATAGAGATCGTTCCAATCGGAATTCATTTGTTCGATCAAGTCGAACTTCCACTGACACCGCCATCGTTTAATTTGCTTTTCACGCTTGATAGCTGAATCGATCTCTTGATGGGTTTCATACCAGACCAAGGATTTCACACCGTATCGTTCAGAGAACCCTTCTATCAACCCTTCGCGGTGCTCATAAATCCTGCGAGCAAGGTCAGTCGTCACACCTGTGTAGAGCGTATCGTACGGACGAGACGCGAGAATGTAGACCCAGGCGGTCAACCACAACTCCTTATGCAAACTACCGCTTCGGCTCCCCGATCGCGGATCTTCGCTCTGCTGCGTCCGGGATGACAAAAAAGAAAGTCCAATGAACTATCAATCGTCATCCCGGCCAAACGAAGTGCGAGCCGGGACCGGAGAGCCCAAGATTTTGAAATCTAGGGTCATTTTACGTCACATTAAACGCCGCAATGGCTGCCATGTTGACGATGTCGCTATCCTTGGCGCCCAGCGGGACAATCTGAACCGGCTTGTCAAAGCCGACCAGGAGAGGACCGATGACCGTGGATCCACCGAGTTCCTGCAGCATTTTTGTGGAGATCGAGGCAGAGTGGAAAGCCGGCATGACCAGCACGTTGGCGGGACCTGTGAGGCGGCAGAAGGGATAGGCAGACATACGGTCCATGTTCAATGCCACGTCCGCCGCCATTTCACCGTCATATTCGAAATCGACACGGCGCCGGTCGAGGATCTTGACGGCTTCCTGAACTTTTGCGGACCGTTCGCCTTTCGGATGGCCGAATGTTGAATAGGCCAACATCGCGACCCTTGGCTCATAGCCAAGTTTTCTTGCAACGTGAGCGGCTTCTTCCGCAATATCTGCCAGTTCTTCCGAGGTCGGCATGTCGATTACTGCCGTGTCGGCGATCAGGACTGTACGACCGCGCGCAAGAACAAGCGAGACACCGATCACCCGATGTCCCGGTTTGGGATCAATGGTGGATTTGACCGTATCCAGCGCCACGGAATAGTTCCGGGTAACGCCGGTGACCATGGCATCGGCATCGCCGCGCGCAACCATGATCGCACCCCAGTAGTTGCGATCGTTGTTGACCATTCGCTGGCAGTCTCTCAAGAGATAGCCTTTGCGCTGCGAACGACCATAAAGATATTGCGCATAATCGCTGTTTCGGTCGGAAAGTCGCGCATTCTGTATGGAAAGGCCGGCGCGGGCGATATCGATGCCAGCCTGATCCGCCATGGATTGGATCTCATCCTCGCGCCCGATCAAAATCGCCTCACCCAGGCCTTGCGAAACAAAACTCGCCGCAGCACGGATCACGGGTTCTTCTTCGCCCTCGGCAAAGACAACGCGTTTGGGCTGCTGGCGCACCTTGGTGAAAATGCGCTGCAATGTGCCGGCAACAGGGTCCCGGCGCGCCGAAAGCTGGTGCCTATAGGCTTCCATATCGACAATCGGACGCTTGGCGACACCTGAATCCATTGCCGCCTGGGCAACCGCTGGTGGGATCACATGGATCAGGCGCGGATCGAACGGGACGGGAATGATATATTCAGGGCCGAATTTCGGACGGTTTCCGCGATAGGCAGCAGCCACTTCGTCGGGCACTTCCTCGCGGGCCAATTCCGCGAGAGCCTGTGCGCAAGCGACTTTCATCTCATCGTTGATGGTTGTTGCCTGGACGTCGAGGGCGCCGCGGAAAATATAAGGAAAACCGAGCACATTGTTGACCTGGTTTGGATAATCGGACCGGCCTGTTGCCACAATTGCGTCATCGCGCACTTCAGCAGCTTCTTCTGGTGTAATTTCCGGATCCGGGTTAGCCATGGCGAAAATGACAGGGTTCGGTGCCATGACACGCAACATGTCCGGTGTCAGCGCGCCCTTCACCGAAACACCAAAGAAAACATCCGCTCCCTTGAGCGCGTCATATAGCGACCGGTTTTCAGTTTCTATGGCATGGGCTGATTTCCACTGGTTCATGCCCTCAGCGCGACCCTTGTAGATCACACCCTTTGTATCGCAAAGCGTGACATTGTCGTGAGGAACGCCCATGGCCTTGATCAACTCGATACAGGCAATTCCGGCAGCGCCCGCGCCATTGCAGACAACTTTGGCGTCCTTCATGTCGCGGCCCGTCAGATGCAGAGCATTAATCAAGCCAGCTGCTGCAATGATCGCCGTGCCATGCTGGTCGTCATGAAAAACCGGAATGTCCATCAGTTCACGCAGGCGCTGCTCGATGATGAAGCAATCAGGTGCCTTGATGTCTTCCAGGTTGATACCGCCGAAAGACGGACCGAGATACCGGACAGAATTGATGAAGTCTTCCACTTCAGAGGTGTCGACTTCAAGATCAATCGAGTCGACGTCGGCAAAACGCTTGAAAAGAACCGACTTTCCTTCCATCACCGGCTTGGAGGCCAGAGCACCAAGATTGCCAAGGCCCAAAATAGCGGACCCATTGGTAATCACTGCAACTAGATTTCCCTTGGTGGTGTAGTCATAGGCGCGGCTCGGGTCTTCCGCGATCGCCCGCACAGGCACGGCCACGCCTGGTGAATAGGCCAGAGACAGATCCCGCTGTGTGGCCATTGGTTTAGTCGGGGTAATTTCGAATTTTCCTGGCCTACCCTCCTGGTGAAATTGGAGAGCTTCCTGATCGGTAAAGCTGACGCTTGTTTTGGACGATTTTTTTTCGGCGGACATGATGCGGGCGTTCCCTCTTAAATTCACCAGCTTTTCGAAGCGGGGACCTGACCTTATCGCCTTGAAAATAAAGCCTCAAGCAAAGATAGAGTCCCACCTTTGGGGAATGACCCGCCAATTGGGCCGGAGCACGCTGCGTTTGACTGCCGCTAACGCGTGCTGTTTCACCTTTGGATCGACCAACTTATCTGCTCCAAGGTGCTTCCACTTGATAGCAGGTTGATTTACGTATCTTTCATGAGTGTACAGAGCGCGCAAACGACAGCCCCGGCGGACACCAAAGTCACGCCGATGATGGCACAATTCATCGAAATCAAGACCGCCAATCCGGACAGTCTGCTGTTCTACCGAATGGGCGATTTTTACGAACTGTTTTTCGACGATGCGGAAATCGCCTCAAGAGCACTCGGCATAACCCTCACAAAACGCGGCAAGCACCAGGGTGCGGATATCCCGATGTGCGGTGTACCGGTTCATGCCGCCGATGATTATCTGCAAAAGCTGATAGCAAAAGGTCATCGGGTTTCCGTCTGTGAACAAATGGAAGATCCGGCTGAAGCAAAAAAGCGTGGTTCAAAATCAGTTGTCCGCCGTGACGTTGTTCGTCTGGTCACGCCGGGAACGCTGACCGAAGAACGATTGCTAGACGCCGGAACAAGCAACTACCTGATGGCCTTGTCACGCTTGAAGGGCGGGTCCTTGAGCGGAGATGCGATCTACGGTCTTGCCTGGATCGACATGTCGACCGGTTCGTTTCAGGTTTCGGAAACCGACCATCAACGCCTCGCGGCAGATCTTGCTCAGGTTTCACCCCAGGAACTGGTTTTACCGGACAACCTGCTGCAGGAACCCGAGCTACGTTTAACCGCTGAACAGTCTGGCGGTTCGTTGTCTCCTGTTCCAAGGGCCTTTTTCGACAGTTCCACCGCCACAGACCGATTGGCGCATTATTTCGGCGTAAAGACCCTGGATGGCTTTGGCACATTCAGCCGCGCTGAACTTTCAGCTGCCGCCGGTGTTCTTGCCTACATTGAAAAAACACAGCTCGGCGAACGCCCGCCGCTGGATCCCCCGGTGCGTGAAGCCGGCGCGGGGAACATGCTGATCGACCCTGCGACACGGGCCAACCTGGAGCTCACGCGAACACTATCCGGCGAGAAACAGGGATCGCTTCTTGCCACAATCGACCGGACTGTTACCGGAAGCGGATCGCGGCTTTTGGCAAGTCGCCTCGCTGGCCCACTCGTCAATGTCGATGTAATCCATCAGCGGCACGATGCCGTCAGCCTTTTCCTCGACAACGAGATAATGCGGGAAGGCCTGCGTCAGACGCTGAAGGGTGCCCCTGATATGGCCCGGGCTTTGTCACGAATTGCGCTGAACAGGGGCGGCCCGCGCGATATTCTTTCAATTGCGCAAGGTCTGGCAGCTGCACGCACCCTCCTTGAGCAGACCGGTGCAGGTTACATTCCGGCGGAAATTGCTGCGGCGCGCGCGAGCCTTGAACTGGCACCCCATGATCTGGGCACGGAGCTGGTTCTTGCCATCAAGGAAGAGCCTCCGCTTTTGAAGCGTGATGGCGGGTTTGTAGCCTCTGGATATAATTCCGACCTGGATGAATTGCGCTCCCTGCGTGACGAAAGCCGCAAGGTGATAGCCAAACTTCAGGCGGACTATTCCGAAGAGCTTGGCGTCCGATCCCTGAAGATCAAGCATAACAACGTAATTGGCTGGTTTATTGAGGCACCTACTGCGCAGGCAGAAAAACTGACCGAAGATCCCGCGCGCTTCATTCATCGCCAATCAATGGCTGGTGCTATGCGCTTCACTACGACGGAACTGGCTGATCTTGAATCAAAGATCGCCAGTGCGGGTGAACGTTCTCTTGCCATTGAATTCGAAATTTTCGACCGCCTGGCGCAGTCGATCATCCATACTGGCGAAACAATCAAAGCCGCTGCCCAAGGACTAAGCGTTCTGGATGTCTCCGCAGCGCTGGCAAAACTCGCCCAGGAAGAAAATTATGCCCGGCCGGTTGTTGACGATAGCCGTGCCTTTGATATCAGGGGCGGACGCCATCCCGTCGTCGAACTTGCCTTGAAAAAGGCTGGCGGCGAAAGCTTCGTTGCCAATGACGCCAATCTAGGCCCGGACAACGCTGAAGAAACGGGACATATCTGGCTGATCACCGGTCCGAACATGGCTGGTAAGTCGACGTTTTTGCGCCAAAACGCGCTTGTCGCCGTTCTTGCTCAGATGGGCTCCTTCGTCCCCGCCGAACACGCGCATATCGGCGTGGTTGACCGGTTGTTCTCACGTGTCGGTGCCGCAGATGATCTTGCAAGAGGTCGCTCCACATTCATGGTCGAAATGGTTGAAACAGCAGCCATACTTAATCAGGCTGGCGACCGGTCCCTCGTCATTCTGGATGAAATCGGACGGGGGACAGCGACATTTGATGGTTTGTCGATTGCCTGGGCTACCATTGAACACTTGCATGAAGTCAACAAATCACGTGCCCTGTTTGCCACCCACTACCACGAACTGACAGCGCTTTCAGCAAAACTGGACCGGTTGTCTAACGCCACCGTATCGGTGAAAGAATGGAACGGCGAGGTTATCTTCCTGCATGAGATTGTACCCGGTGCAGCAGACCGCTCTTATGGCATTCAGGTGGCAAAGCTGGCAGGGCTTCCTTCAGTAGTGGTTGAGCGCTCCAAACAGGTCTTGAGCCAACTGGAAGAACAGGACCGTAGATCTCCAGCAGAAAGCTTGATCGACGAATTGCCGCTTTTTGCAAACATTCCGCCGGCTGCGCCTGTGGGCGATCCGGCGCGGTCGGATCCGGTCAAAGACGCCCTTGAAGAGATTGATCCTGATGACATGACGCCTCGTGAAGCGCATGAAGCGCTCTACAGACTGAAATCACTGAAAGCTGAATAATCCTCAAAGCCTAGTACAGAGGCTTCGGATTGCCTTCAAAACTCGTCGCACGTGCCGCCGTCCCGGCCTGCGAGCCGGGACCATATTATTCCTGTTGATTTCACGAAGCGCTACAAAGATTATTTTGACCTTTCAGTTCCCGGATCTGCGTTTCACTTCGTCCGGGACAGCAACAAAGGGTGTGCCAACAAGTCGAGGCCTCACTTCTGAGGCCTTGAGCCTGATCGACTGATCAATTCTACCTGCGCGAAAAGAGGTAGGACGCCTCGGCGTTGATGCGCGCCGCCGTATATTCGTATTGTGCCTTCAAGGCTTCCAGATCATAACGCGCACTGCTCAGATCGGTTTCCGTGTCATGCAGGTCGGCGCGCAGTCTTTTGCGCCTTTTGCGGCACTTCTTGCGGTCTTTGCCCTTTTTGTCCTTGCAGCGCAGTTCATCCAGTTCTTCACTCAGATCAAAGGCCCGGCTTTCCAGTGAACTGATCTCCGATTCAGCCCGGTCCACCTCGTCTCGAGCGGTCCAGATGATGTGACCCAGGCGATAGCCTTCATTGAAACCGCCTGCCATCTGCGGAGGGCAAATCGGCGATTTGCCCTTGTCCTGCTTGCCAAGCGTGAAGCCGTTGAGCGGCGTGCAATAATTCTGCAACCCCCGATGCCAACCGGACCGATAGGCATCGGTATTCGGGGTAATTCCGTGTTTGCCGCAGCTTTTGACGACTTCATCAAGATGATTTGGCGGCTTGCCGACAGACGCATGAGCCTCCCCCAGTTCCGACCAGTCTCCTGCCACGCATTGCTGCTTGGAAACTGCTGCGCATCCGCCAAGGCTGGCCAGGCCGAGGGCTATCAAGCCTATTCCCAAAAGTGTCTTCATCGTTTCGGCAAACCTGTCCACTCAAATTTCGAGTTGAAAATCAAAGAGATGATTGTGTGTAACGACATGAACCTGAACAGAGGATGACCAAATCACTCAAATTGCTTTCATATTATGCGAAGACAATTTTCGAACCTGTCCCTGAGTTTGAACCAGTTGCTCAACTGTTGATTTTGGGCCGACAGGCAACACCCTTTTTTAATGACAGCCCTGATGTTCAGTCCTAACATTGGGCATCCGTTCGTTTCTTTGCCCATCAGGCTTCAATCCATGCTTTTTTCGCCGCAACTGCCTCGTCAGGTGTTGCTGATCTTATTGCTGCAATTCACCAACAGCCTCGGCGCCTCTTCACTCATCCCCTTGATGAGCTTTTTCATTGTCGAGGGTCTTGGGTCTGAGCCGTGGCAGGTTGGTCTTTATACCGGGTTGGTCATGCCACTGACGTTGATCGCCAACCGTTGGGCAGGGGAGCGGCTGGATCAGGGCTTTCTGGTCAAGCGATTGCTTCTGATCTCGATCTGCGCTTTCGTCACGCTTACGGCGTTGCTAACGCAGGTTTCCAGCCTCCTTATGCTGATCCTGCTTATTGCTCCCTTGATGGGCCTCGCCAATATGGGATCGGCCACGATTTTCACCTTTTGCCGGGTCTACTCCGAAAAAATGGATCTGGACGTAGTTCGCATCAATTCCTGGCTTCGAATGACAGTTTCGCTGGCCTGGATGATTGGACCTGCTGTTTCGTTCACTTTGGTTGCGCAGTTCGGATTTTCAGTCGCATTTTCGGCCGCTTTCGGCGTGGCTCTCTTTTATCTGCTGTTGGGATCGACAGTCGTGCCTAGCAGTTTCAGGTCCACGCGCAAACCAAGGTCGGACGGAACGGACACGCCCATCAATTGGGGATTGACGATCGCCGGACTAATCTGTCTTGGGTTTATCATTACAAATACACTCTTTGTCTCGGCGATGCCTTTATTCTTCGTCCAGGAAACCGGTCTTCCTGGATCCACACCCGGTTTGTCGCTGTCCGTGAAATGTCTGGTGGAGGTATTCGTGATTTTTGGCTCGGTGCGTCTATCCCGCGTGATTGGTACACGGCAAGTCCTGATGCTCGCTGCCTGTCTTGCCGCCACGAGCATGATCCTGTTCACCCAGGTTTCAGAAGTCTGGCATGTCATCGCCATTTCGGCACTTGAAGGAACTTATTATGGCCTGTTTGCCGGAATTTCGATCACTTTCGTACAGAGTTTCGCACCGGACCGGCCAGGACGAGCGACCGCCGTTTACATGAACAGTCTGTTTCTGGGTGGAATGATCGGCAGCGTATCCATGGGAATCATCGCCAGCGCAACGGATTTTAAAACAGTCCTCTATGTGGCTGCCATCTCCTCCGTCATTGCCTTGGTCATACTGTTTGCCACAATGAGAGTTCAGCCCGCGACCGCCAGTGAAGAGACCTAGACACCGCCTGCCTTGGCCATAGCCAGAGCATTGGCCATTGCTCCGGCAAAACTCGTGCGATCATCCGGGTTCAGAAAATTTCCCAGGTCCACGGTATCTCCCCGACTTGTCAGCTCAATCCTGACAACGCCCTCATCCTCCATCCGATCCACGGACAGGCGTACCCAGAACGGGTTGAAACGATATTCCTGATATTTTTTCCCCGGTCCAACCTTTCGGATGGAGATTTCACTCCGGGAAATGGCCACTTCTTCAAATATCTTGGCGGACTTGTAGTTCACGCTGAAAGCAAACCACAACAAGATGATGTCCAGGCCGAAAAACCCGAAAACGGGCCAGGCACCGATGCTCAGGAAAAACAGGCCTGCAACAAAGCAAACCGCCCCGAAACATACCATCAGGATCAAGAATCCCTTAGGACCCAAAGACCGGTAAGGCGTCAGCACAGCTTTGAAAAAGGGCTGATCCGCATCCTTGAAACGTGTACTTTTATCGGGTTTCGGATTGTTCTCGCTCATGAGGAAAGATTATAGAGGGAACATGACGCAAGCAAAGAGTTCCCCAGCCGCTAAACGCAAGCAACGCCCAGCCAAGACAAACCAGTCTCGCAAAAAGGCGCCATCTGTCGACAATCCAGGCAAGGTGCTGAAACGTTCCCGTTACAGCAAAGCCGAGGCCTACGCGATCTTTCAGCGATTTCATGCCGATAATCCGGAACCGGAAGGAGAGCTGGACTATGTCAACGCGTACACGCTGCTCGTTGCAGTCGTTCTGTCGGCGCAGGCCACCGATGTCGGTGTGAACCGGGCAACGAAACATCTCTTTCAGATTGCTGATACACCTGAGAAAATGGTGGCACTTGGCGAAGAACGAGTGCGTGAGGAAATCAGGACGATCGGGCTTTTCAAGACCAAGGCCAAGAATGTCATTCTTCTCTCGGAGCAGCTGATCAGAGATCATGCCAGCAATGTTCCCGAGGACCGGGAGGCACTTGAAAAGCTGCCGGGCGTCGGCCGGAAAACAGCCAATGTGGTTCTCAATATTTTCTTTGGTCATCCGACGATTGCTGTCGATACACATCTGTTCCGCCTTGGCAACAGGATCGGCATTGCACCAGGTAAAACACCACTCGACGTGGAAAGAGCGATGGAGAAGGCCGTGCCGGAGGCGTTTTCCCTGCACGCGCATCACTGGCTGATCCTGCATGGCCGCTATATCTGCAAAGCACGCAAACCGGAGTGCAAACGTTGCGTGATTTACGATCTGTGCAAGAGCCCGGAAAAAGAACGGTTTGATGCGGTACCTGACAACGCACTTCGTGCAAAAGCCCAGATTGAAAAGGAACGCATCGCTTGAGATTTCAAACAGAGCAGCTTCCGGTCAGCACCAGGCTTCGCTTCAGGTTGCCTTCAAGAGATGATGGAGCGTTTTATCTGAAGTTGATGAATGAGCCGGATTATCGGCACTTTATTGCCGATCTCGGACTGCGTTCAATCGAGGATGCAGTTGGCTATATCGAAAACAAGTCACTGGCCAGGTTTTCAATGTTTGGTGTCGGACTGTGGTTGGTGGAGGAAAAAGACACCGGAAACCCGATAGGTGTTTGTGGTCTGGTGGTTCGCCCGGAACTGGAGCTCCCGGATCTCGGCTATGGCCTTCTTGAAGACTACCGTGGCAAAGGTTATGCCCGTGAGGCGGGGGAAGCCGTCGTTGAGTTTGCACAAACAGAACTCAAGCTTGAATGCCTCTGCGCTATCACGCATCCGGACAATACACCGTCAGGCAAACTATTGAAAAAAATGGGTTTTTCTAAACAAGGGCAACGCCAGCTGAGTGAAATCGGTGCGACTTCCGACTACTATTATCGTGATCTGTCAGCTGCTGATAATTAAAAAAGATCTGAAGCGCGGTTAGTGCTTTTCGCGCAAACGCACCACGACATCCACCCGTGCCACTTCCATGCCTTCCGGAATTTCCGGGAGCTCACCGATGCCGACGCCGTTGCCAGGAATATCGATGACCCGGTTTTCGCCTTCGATAAAGAAGTGATGATGTTCGGATACTCTGGTGTCGAAGTAGGTCTTGTTGCCATCGATTGCGACTTCGCGCAAAAGACCGGCTTCGGTAAACTGGTGCAAGGTGTTGTAAACCGTTGCCAGTGATACCGGAACAGCTGCTGCAACCGCTTCTTCATGCAAAAGTTCTGCTGAGATATGACGATCACCCCTGGAATAAAGAAGTTCTGCCAATGATACGCGTTGACGCGTTGGCCGCAGACCCGCGTTCCGCAGCATGTCAGTCACATCCTTGCCGGCAGTTTCTGTCGCCATAGTTGTCGTCATTCCAATATGTTCCAGATCCAAAGTCTTGATTTAACAGGGTTTCTTTACATATGCTCCTTGTGAGCACGAAACCTTTTTATATTGCTTGTGCCTATATCTGCCATTTCTTGCACCAAAGATGCAAGTTTTTAACAATGCACGCAATTAGGTATAACTACCTCTTGGAGACTTTGATCAGGCGCTAAACTACAAAATCTCTTCAAAAAAGCCTGCAACTTCACGCAAGTGACATCTTTCAGTCAGGGTTCCCCTGTGTTACGAAGGCGCCTCAATCGAACCGAAAACAAACCCCGTTCCACCTTGGTTTGCCAAGGGCGGGAAACAGAATAGCGGACATTGAATGACCGAGCGCCGTTCCAGTTACGACTATGAAGATCTCCTCGCCTGCGGTCGCGGCGAGTTGTTTGGGCCGGGCAATGCCCAGTTGCCTCTTCCCCCAATGCTGATGTTTGACCGGATTACGGAACTTTCCGAAACAGGCGGCGAATTTGACAAGGGTTTTGCCCGCGCAGAATTCGATATCAAGCCTGATCTGTGGTTCTTCCCGTGCCATTTTCAGGGCAACCCGGTGATGCCAGGCTGTCTCGGTCTCGATGCAATGTGGCAGCTGACAGGCTTCTTCCTCGGCTGGCTTGGCCTTGAAGGAAAGGGCATGGCGCTTTCCACGGGCGAAATCAAATTCAAGGGTATGGTTACCCCAGATGTGAAGCACGTTGAGTACGGTGTTGACTTCAAGCGTGTCATGAAAGGCCGCCTGATACTTGGCATCGCCGACGGCTGGCTGAAAGCTGATGGCGAGCAGATTTACAAGGCAACCGACTTGCGTGTTTGCCTGGCCAAGTAATAGAGCCTTTCGCCAATTCGAATTTGACCGGCGTTTCTTTGTTCTTGGAGGCGCCGGTTTGCATATTATGTCAAGAGCGGTCAGGCTTTAGATCAATCAACAGCGCCACGCCGCACTCTAAAGAGAAAGTAGGAGACAGCAATGAGACGTGTTGTCGTCACCGGTCTCGGGATCGTGTCATCCATCGGATCGAATGCACAAGAAGTGCTTGCCAGCCTGCGCGAAGGCAAATCCGGCATCAGTTTTGCACCGGACTATGCGGAGCATGGCTTCCGCAGCCGGGTTCACGGCATGCCGAATGTCGACATTCCTTCTCTGATCGACAAGCGCCAGCTCCGCTTCATGGGCGATGGCGCGGCCTACAACTACATTTCGATGCAGCAGGCGATCGCCGATAGTGGTCTGGAAGAAAAAGACGTCTCCAATCCACGCACCGGTTTGATCATGGGGTCTGGCGGACCATCCACGAAGAACCTTTTCCAGGCGCACAAGATCGTCATTGAAAAGGGCTCGCCGAAACGCATGGGCCCATTCATGGTAACCCGCGGCATGAGCTCCACCAACTCTGCCTGCCTGGCGACACCGTTCAAGATCAAGGGCATCAACTATTCCATCACCTCTGCCTGCTCCACGTCCGCGCATTGCATTGGTTCAGCAACCGAACAGATCCAGTTCGGCAAGCAGGACGTGATGTTTGCAGGTGGCGGCGAAGAACTCGACTGGACTTTGTCCTGTCTGTTTGACGCCATGGGCGCTATGTCTTCCAAATATAATGACACCCCTGAAACTGCGTCGCGTGCCTATGATGCGACCAGAGACGGTTTCATTATCGCAGGTGGTGGCGGCGTCGTTGTTCTGGAAGAACTGGAACATGCCAAAGCACGTGGCGCGAAAATATACGCGGAAGTTACCGGCTACGCAGCCAACTCCGATGGATATGACATGGTGGCACCTTCAGGTGAAGGCGGCGAGCGCTGCATGCGACTTGCGACTGACACCCTGGGCGAGCGCAAAGTTGACTACATCAACACCCACGGCACATCAACGCCAGTTGGCGATATCGGTGAGATTGAGGCCATTCGCCGCGTCTTTGGCGAAAATCAGCCACCTGTTTCCTCGACAAAATCGCTCACCGGCCACAGCCTTGGCGCGACAGGTGTTCAGGAGGCAATTTACTGCCTGCTCATGCTTGAAAACGACTTTATGACCGCGTCTGCCAACATCACTGAACTCGATCCGGCCCTGAACAAGGACGAGATCGTGACTGAACGTGTTGACAATGCCGGTCTCGATACCGTGCTCTCCAACAGCTTCGGTTTCGGCGGCACCAATGCCTCCCTTGCGCTGTCGCGATATCACGGCTGAGGAGCTCTAAATGTCTGATTTGATGAAGGGCAAGCGCGGCCTGATCATGGGCGTTGCCAATAATCACTCGATCGCCTGGGGAATTGCCAAGACGCTTTCCGAACAAGGCGCCGAACTGGCTTTCACCTATCAGGGTGAAGCTTTTGGCAAACGCACCCAACCTCTTGCTGCGTCCGTTGGCTCGGATATTCTGTTGCCTTGCGACGTTGAAGACATCGATTCCGTTGATGCCGTTTTCAGTACCTTGAAGGAAAAGTGGGGCAGCATCGATTTTCTGGTCCATGCCATCGCGTTTTCCGACAAGGAGGAACTGCAGGGGAAATACGCTGATACGACGCGAGAAAACTTTTCGCGGACGATGTTGATTTCCTGCTTCTCCTTCACGGAGATTGCCAAACGCGCAGCTGAACTTATGCCTGATGGCGGTTCGCTCGTGACCCTGACCTATGGTGGCTCCACCAAGGTCATGCCAAATTACAATGTCATGGGTGTTGCGAAAGCTGCACTGGAATCTTCTGTGCGCTATCTGGCAGCTGACTTTGGCGAGCAGAATATTCGCGTGAATGCGATTTCAGCCGGCCCGGTTCGCACATTGGCAGGTGCCGGTATTTCCGATGCCCGACTGATGTTCAATTTCCAGAAACGCAATTCGCCACTGTGCAAGACTGTTTCCCTCGAAGAAATAGGCGGAACAGGCCTTTATCTTCTGTCAGACCTTTCCGGCGGCGTGACCGGTGAAGTGCATTTTGTCGACAGCGGTTACAACATCATGTCGATGCCGCGCCTGGATGAATTGAAATCTCAGGAAGGCTAGCGCCAAACACAAACTGCGCAGTTACGAAAAAGGCGGCCGATTGGCCGCCTTTTTTCTTAGCCATTATTGGCTTTGGGCCTACTCGCCAACCGGCTCGTCCGGGTACACGCCGAACAATCTTGTCTGGTCGAGCCAGCCGTCAAACCCTTCTCCGTTTACACGGCACCAGCCGCCCGAACATTGTGCGATGGTCGCCAGCACAAATGGCTCAAGTTCCGCAACAATATCCGCGTCTGACCGCGACCGAGCCCGAAGCGGCGTGCGATCATTTTTCTCCCACGGTGTCACCAGCGCAGTCCGCCGACCGGACAACAGGGATTTGAACACCCAGCCTTGCTTGCCTTCCCAGTCGCGGATCCGGCGCCAATTATCGAATTCCTGAATAATTTCAACAGGTAGGCCCGACTGAACAAATGTCCATCCGATGTCATGCTCTCGGGAGGGACCAAGGCGGACATTCACTCGATCTGACTTCAAGCTGACAAATCGGGGTATCGGTAATCCGGATGGACCTGTTGTCGTGCCTTGTGCTGCAGCGGGTAATACCACAGCGCACAGGCCACACAGGATTATCATCGTTCGAGAAAAAAAGCGGGCACCCAGGGTCCAACGAGCCATATTGTCCGGTAGTCCAATTGTTGTTGATCGTTACTCAGAGCGAGAAAAACAAAGACGGATCGTGTGACTTTGGCTCAAAGGCGCCGCGCCGTGAAGATCAGACAGCTGTCCGTCGCCGGACGATTCACTTCTTTGTTTTCTCGTTCTTCGCAAATCTGTAGCGAAAAACCATCACGAAGACCAGCACTCCGATTTTTGCTGGCTGGTTGTACGCAGTGATTAGAACCGATCCCTTGTTTCTGCCGGGCCATCTGGTAAGGAAAGGGAGTGCTCTTATCCGCTCGTGTAATGTGTGGTGTCACGGTGAAGCCGTTTGGGTTAATAAATCCTCAACCCAGTGCGAAAGGCAGTTGGAATGACGAAGAAGAAGCCTGTCGTTGTTGTGACCCGGAAGCTTCCGGAAGTCGTTGAAACAAGGATGCGTGAACTGTTTGAAACGCGTCTTAACGAAAATGACAGGCCTTACAGCCAGGCAGAACTGGTGGAAGCCGTCAGAACGGCCGACGTCATGGTGCCTACTGTCACCGACAGAATTGATTCTTCCGTGCTTTCGCAAGCTGGTGAAAATCTCAAGCTGATTGCCAACTTCGGCAATGGTGTCGACAATATTGACGTCGTGACGGCCAACAATCGCGGCATCAACGTCACCAACACACCTGGGGTTTTGACCGAAGACACCGCTGACATGACCATGGCGCTGATGCTGGCGGTGCCAAGGCGTCTTGCCACAGGCATCAAAGCTCTGGAATCAGGGGATTGGGGCGGCTGGTCACCGACGTGGATGCTCGGTCACAGAATCTGGGGCAAGCGCCTCGGTATTATCGGCATGGGTCGGATCGGACAGGCTGTTGCCCGCCGCGCCAAGGCCTTCGGCATGTCAATTCACTATCACAACCGCCGCCGGGTCTCCGACGAGATCGAAGATGAGCTGGAGGCAACTCACTGGGAAAGTCTTGACCAGATGCTGGCGCGCATGGATGTGGTGTCCATCCACTGTCCGCACACGCCGGCAACCTTCCACCTTCTTTCCGCACGGCGCCTGAAGCTGTTGAAAAAAGACGCTTACGTGGTCAATACGGCGCGTGGTGAAGTAATCGACGAAAACGCGCTCATTCGGATGCTGCAAGCAGATGAACTCGCTGGCGCTGGACTTGACGTTTTTGAACACGAGCCTGCGGTCAACCCGAAACTGGCCAAGCTCGAAAACGTCGTGCTATTGCCACATATGGGCTCGGCAACAATTGAAGGCCGCATTGAGATGGGCGAGAAGGTCATCATCAATATCAAGACCTTCATGGATGGGCACCGCCCACCGGATCGCGTGCTTCCATCCATGCTTTGACGCTCGGCCGAGACCGACTTGGCCCAATCGTCCATAGGTACGCCTCTTCACATACCAAGCCGCCTTTTGTGGCTGAAACGTATGGAAGAGGGCCGTGCCTGGATTGAAAATCTCCCACTCGTTTTACCTGCAGCGTGCAGCCGGTTTGAAATAACTAATGTTGGCGACCCTTTTGACAGCGGAAATGTCTCGCTGGTCTTCCCGGTCGAGGCCAGCGGCATCGACGCTGTGCTGAAACTGCAATTCGTGCACCGCGAAACATTTCACGAAGCAGATGCACTCGCTCTTTGGAATGGCAATGGCGCCATCAGGATTCTGGACCATGAGCCGGAGCTCGGTGCCCTTCTGCTGGAGCGGTGCCGACCCGGACACTTACTGGCGGACGATCCCACCAACGATCATCTTGCGGTGTTTTCAGAACTGCTCGACAAACTTCTTGTTCCTGCAGGCCAGCCTTTCACAAAACTGAATGACGAAGCAATGCTCTGGATCCGCTCAATGGAGACAGATTGGCTGAAAGGCGAGAAACCCTGTGACAAGCGACTGCTGGATCTGGCAATCTCTTCATTGAACGAATTGATCACGGATCAGACCAGTAATGTTCTGCTGCATCAGGATCTTCATGGACACAACGTTTTGGCGGCAGAACGGAACCCTTGGCTGGTGATCGATCCAAAACCGCTTATCGGCGATCCGGCTTTTTCATTGAGTCCGATTGTGCGGAGTGCCGAACTCGGCCATTCCAAGTCGGAGACGCTTTACAGGCTTGACCGTCTCTCAGAAGAATTGGGATTGGACCGTGAACGAGCCCGGCTTTGGACGATCGGTCAGACATTGGCCTGGGCCTTTGGCTCTCCCAATCCTCAGCTTCATTTCGATACTGCAACATGGTTGGCATACGGATAGAACTTAGCTGCCGTATTTGCCCCAAAGCGCATCATCTCCCATACCCTCAAGGAAAGCCTTGTGTGCTTCAAACTCTTTTTCGGTTAGCAGCGATGACAGGGCCGCGGGACGGGCTTTGGCATTGAAAGTGCCGAGCTCACCGAGTTCGACAGATGAAGACGTTGAGGAGGTTTCTTCTTCGTCGGGCATCAGTCCAAGCGCCCTTTGCCGTCCACCGATCAACTCCAGGTAGACCTCAGCGAGGATCTCCGCATCGAGCAACGCACCGTGTTTGATGCGCTTGGAATTGTCGATGCCATAGCGCGAGCACAATGCATCAAGCGAATTGGGACCACTTGGATGTTTGCGCCGGGCGATCTCGAGCGTATCAATCACTTGGGTATTGGGAATGTTTCTGCGCTTCGCACGTGTAAGTTCCACGTTGATGAAGCCCATGTCGAAGGCCGCGTTGTGGATCACCAGCGTCGCGTCTCCGACGAATTCCAGAAATTCATCAGCCACCTGCGCAAACAGGGGCTTGTCCGAAAGAAACTCCTCCGACAGGCCATGAACCTTAAACGCACCTTCAGGCATATCCCGTTCAGGATTGATGTAGACGTGATAGGCATTCCCGGTCGGAATGTGATTGATCAGTTCCACACCGCCAATTTCCACCAGGCGATCGCCGCCGCGTGGGTTCAGGCCGGTGGTTTCTGTATCAAATGAGATTTCGCGCATTATCTTGCCTGATTGGTCTTTGACGCAAGTGTGCAGCCATTCCGGTATTGTTCAAGCTGTGACTCGCGTTTTTCCCGTCAGTTCACAGGGATTTCAGGGCCTGGCGGTCAAAGTTTTCAAAATGGAGCGTACGCTTTGCTCCGCCGCTTCCATCCCAAGCCCGGTATCGATCTGAAAATCGGCCTGCTTTCGCTTGTCTGTATCCGGCATTTGTTTATGGAGAATGGCCTGGAAACGTTCCTCGCTCATGCCGGGACGCTCCAACACACGTTGGCGCTGAACCTCCGGATCTGCGGTGACCACAACGATCACGTCCACACGGCTTTCGCCGCTAGTTTCAAACAGAAGCGGAATATCCAAGAGCACAATTGAATGACCGGCAGCCTTGGCATTTTTGAGGAACTTCTGCTCCTCTTCCCGGACCAGCGGATGGACAATTGCCTCCAGCTGTTTCATCGCTTCCGGATTGCCCAGCACGTGTGGTGAAAGCAGGGTCCGGTCGACTTTGCCCTCAAACACGGTTCCCGGAAAAGCCGCCTCGATCAGGGGCGCAGCGCGTCCTTCGTAAAGGGCATGCACGATGGCGTCGGCATCGTGAACCGGCACACCTTGCGCGGCGAACATCTTGGCGGTGGTGGATTTGCCCATGCCGATGGACCCTGTCAGGCCGATGCGGATCACGCGTCTACTCCCAGGTCCTTCAAGATGAGATTTCGCAACTCATCATCGACTTCCGGCCTGACGCCGAACCACTTTTCAAAGCCGGGAACTGCCTGATGCAACAACATGCCAAGGCCATCGACGGTAGGATTTCCCCTGGCTGCCGCCTGTTTTAACAAGTCCGTTTGCAACGGGACATAAACGATATCTGTTACAAGCGCTGATTTTGAGAGCGGAGAAAGATCAATTTGCAGCGGCGATTTTCCGGTCATGCCAAGGGAAGTTGTGTTGACGAGAAGATCGACTTCTCCAAGTAGTTTCCCCAGGTTATCCCATTCGCTTGCAATTGTTTTGGAGCCAAATTCATCGGCAATTTTTTGCGCTTTTTCGTAAGTTCGATTGATGATGTACACAGCTGTGAAGTTTCTGGAAAGAAGCGCCCAGACAACAGCACGTGCAGCTCCACCAGCCCCCAGAACAAGTGCCTTGCCAGAAGACTTGTCCCAACCCGGCGCCAATTGGTCCAGGTTGCCCAGAAATCCCAAGCCGTCGGTATTGGCGCCGCAGAGTTTTCCTGCGTTATCCAGCCAGAGCGTGTTGGCCGCGCCCATGGTTTTGGCCGCATCATCAAGTTGATCACAGGCGGCAGCGGCTATTTCCTTATGCGGCACCGTGACATTGGCCCCGACGAGGCCAGAAGCGCCGAAATGCCGGAAAAAGTTTTCAGCCGTATCCGGGCTGACCTCGAGTTTGCTGTAGTCACCCTCAATTCCGTGCTTTTTCAACCAGTAGCCATGAACCAAAGGGGATCGAGACTGCGCGACAGGGTATCCCGTGACGGCTGCCTTTTTCAGGTCAGCGCTCATGTTTCCAATTCTCCGAGCGACCGCAGCTGCGCGAGAAGCGGGAGCAACGGCAGACCAAGAACGGTGAAATAGTCACCTTCGATCTTCTCAAACAGCTGAACGCCGATGCTTTCCAGCTGGTAGGCACCAACACTGGACAGCACAACGTCTCCTGCATCAGCCAGATAATGACCGATAAATGCCGGAGACAGGTCCCGCATCGTCAAACGCGCCGTGGAAACGTGTCTCCAGATGGCCTCGCCATCCTTTGAAATCACCACTGCGGACAAAAGCTCATGCGTCTTGCCGGAAAATGCGAGCAACTGGCGGCGCGCAGCTTCCATATCGTCCGGCTTGGTTCTGCGCTCACCTTCGAACGCAAGAATCTGGTCAGCGCCGATGACGAGTTCACCGGGCCGCCTGCTGCTGACATCGTTCGCCTTGGCTTCTGCCAAAACGCTGGCGATATCTTCTGGCGGAAACTCCGCTTTCAAAAGCGGTGCTTCCACCGCGCGTTCATCGACATCGGCGGGATCGACATCAATTGAAAGACCTGCATTTTTCAGCAGATCTGCGCGGATCCTGCTTCCGCTCGCCAAAACTAGTGCCATGAAATCCTCTGAAAGTTTCCCGGGATTCAGTTTTCAGGACTGTCTTCCTGTCGGGATTTGTAGTCTTTGAAAAGTGTGAGTATCTCTGCCGCCGTTTCTTCCACGGAGCGGCGGGTAACGTCAATCAATGGCCAGCCGTATTCGGAGCACATCCGCCGGGTCATGTTGATCTCCTGCGAGATTTCCTTCCGGTCGACGTAGGTGTCGTTATAGCCGTCGGAGTTGATCGAGAGGACCCGGTTACGTCTGATTTGCTGAATACGTTCGACAGAGGCGATCAAGCCAACAATCATTGGTGTTTTCAGTTTCTTGACGTGATCCGGCAACGGAATACCCGGAACCAGGGGGACATTGGCAGCCTTGATGCCTCGGTTGGCGAGATAGATGCAGGTTGGTGTTTTTGATGTTCTGGAAATACCAACCAGAACGATATCTGCCGATTCAAGATCGTCCCAGATCTGGCCGTCATCATGCATCATGGTGTAGTTCAGTGCTTCCATCCGCTGAAAGTACTCAGCATCCAATTCGTGTTGTCCGCCAACACGATGGCCATGGGTCACATTGAGATAGGATTGAAAAACCGCAAAGACGGGATCAAGGATATTGACGAAGGGAACGCCGAGTTCGCGGCATTTCTGCTCAAGTCTTATCCCTAGTTCCACGTCAACGATCGTATAGAGCACGATACCCGGAGCTTTTTCGATTTCACTGATAACCCTGTCGAGCTGTTTCTGGGAACGTACCAGGGGATAAACATGCTCGATTTCCTGGACATTCTCGTATTGTACGGTTGCTGCCCTGGCGACAGTCATCAGCGTTTCACCTGTGGAATCGGACACGAGGTGCAAATGAAAATAGTGTCTCGACTTGTTCACGATGTCATCCCCAGGGCTGTTGACGGATTGGGAGTCATTTGAAGATCAATGTGCCTAGCATGAAGTTTATGCCCGCTTAGCATGAATTATTAACAAAGTTTAAATTCGCGGAAACTGAGTCCGAAACGGTTGCTGCCATGTGTGGACTCACAAAGAGCCTGTGACATATCGACAGATTTTCCACTACCGCCCAAATTATTAACGAAAGGTAAACAACGAATTAAGTTATTGTAATATATGTTGTATTTCTGTTATTGACTCCTGGGGAAAGATTCCAGCCAACAGGACTGAATTTTTTTCCCGCCGAGAATTTTCGCGTGAAGGATTGTGGATAGAAAATGATCCCGGTAATCCACGCTCAAATAAAAGAAACAGATTCAAATATAGAATCTTATTGGATCTGAAATGTGGGAAAGGCAAGCGTATGGATTCTCAGGACAGGGCTGTTATGCGGGTTCTTTCGGGAGAAAAAATCTGGCCGCCCCCCATCTGGATGATGCGCCAAGCTGGTCGCTATCTTCCCGAATACAGGAAGGTCCGGGCCAAGGCCCCTAACTTCCTGGATTTCTGTTATTCGCCCGATCTTGCAACCGAAGTCACTCTCCAGCCGATCCGCCGGTATGGTTTTGATGCAAGCATTCTGTTTTCAGACATATTCGTCGTTCCTGATGCAATCGGGTATCCAGTTCGCTTTGAAGAAGGACGTGGTCCTGTTCTGGAACCTCTTTCTTCCGATCTTCTGGATCGTCTGGAACAGGATAGGGCTGAGGATCATCTAAAACCGGTTATAGAGACGGTTTCACGCTTGAGAGCGGAACTGCCAGAGGAAACCACCCTGTTGGGCTTCTGCGGCGCTCCCTGGACCGTTGCTTGTTATTCTGTCGCAGGCCACACCACTCCGGACCAAATTGCTGCCCGCGTAGGCGCCTATCGCGACCCGGATCTGATGCAGCGTTTCATTGATCAGCTTGTCACAGCCTCAATCCGTTATCTTATCCGCCAGCTTGACGCAGGTGCGGACGCTGTTCAGATTTTCGATACTTGGGCCGGTGTTCTTGACGATGCAGGCTTCAAACGCTGGAGCATTGAGCCAACCCGCAAGATCATTGACGGTGTAAAAGCTGAACGTCCGAACGCCAAGATTATCGGCTTTCCAAAAGCATCGTCGGCACGGATGCAATCTTACATCGAAGGAACTGGTGTCGACGCCGTCGGCCTTGACTGGACAGCACCTGATCCTGTCGCACTGGAGATCCAGAAAAAGCTTCCGATCCAGGGAAATCTCGACCCGATGCGCCTAGTCGCCGGCGGCACAGCACTTGAAGAGGGCGTTGCACATATTCTAAGTACATTTGACAAGGGCCCACTTATATTCAACCTTGGTCACGGTGTCACGCCAGACGCTGATCCGGACAATGTAGCGCGCATGGTTGAACAGGTTAAGAGGGGATAGGGCAATGGATCTGTTTCTCTGGATCAAATCCCTGCACGTCATCTCCATCATCGCCTGGATGGCAGGAATGCTCTATCTGCCGCGGCTTTTCGTCTACCACGTGGACGCTGAAGTCGGATCGGTACAGTCCGAGACTTTCAAGGTAATGGAACGCCGGCTGCTCAAGGCAATCATCAATCCTTCGATGACGCTTGCCTGGATTTTCGGTCTCTGGATGGCTTATGAACTTCAGGCTTGGCAGGACGGCTGGTTTCACGCCAAGTTTGCACTGGTGCTGATAATGTCAGGTGTTCACGGTTATCTCAGCCGTTGCGTGAAGACGTTCGCCAAGGACGAAAACACGCGGTCTGCAAAATTCTACAAGATCCTGAATGAGGTGCCGACCGTGCTCATGATCGGGATCGTGATCCTTGTCATCGGTAAGCCTTTTTAGGCCAGATCATAGTGAATTTCTGATGGCGGCTGCGATCTCGCGGCTGCCGTTTTTTTGACAAAAAGCTTCCTGAAAGAGCCTAAAAAACTGGCAGATTTCCGGGCTTGCGATTCAAATCAAAACAACGTATCTTCCGGCCACTTCCGAATGGCGTTGTGTTCGTATTTATCGCTCCGTAGTCGCCGTACAATCTGAACAAGTCTAAAAAGCCTCTCAGATATTGTCTGGTCCCTACCTCGTAGCCAGCACAAAACGACCTTCCAAACAATTATCCATAACAACTACAAGACCCAAATTCTATGCGGGAAATGAAACTAAAAGACCTAAAAGCAAAAACAGCGACAGAGCTGCTCCAATTTGCCGAAGAGCTCGAAGTCGAAAACGCCAGCACCATGCGCAAGCAGGAGCTGATGTTTGCCATCCTTAAAAATCTTGCTGCACAGGATGTGGAGATTATCGGCGAAGGCGTCGTTGAAGTTCTCCAGGATGGCTTCGGTTTTCTCCGATCTCCGGATGCAAATTATCTCCCTGGCCCCGATGACATCTATGTCTCACCTTCGCAAATACGACGATTTTCCTTGCGAACAGGTGACACGGTTGAAGGTCACATCCGCAGCCCGAAAGAAGGCGAACGCTATTTTGCGCTGCTCAAGGTCAACTCCATCAATTTTGAAGATCCGGAAAAAGCCCGGCACAAAGTTCACTTCGACAATTTGACGCCTCTTTATCCGGATGAACGATTCCGGATGGAAATTGAAGATCCGACTATCAAGGATATGTCAGCCAGGGTTATCGATCTGGCGGCCCCTCTCGGAAAAGGCCAGCGCGCCCTGATCACGGCGCCGCCTCGAACCGGTAAAACGGTCTTCCTGCAGAACATCGCAAAATCCATCACCAGCAATCATCCGGAATGTTACCTTATCGTTCTTTTGATCGATGAGCGTCCGGAAGAAGTCACCGACATGCAACGCACGGTGAATGGTGAAGTGGTCTCATCCACATTCGATGAACCAGCCACGCGCCACGTTCAGGTTGCGGAAATGGTGATTGAGAAGGCCAAGCGCCTGACCGAGCACGGCCGCGACGTTGTCATTCTGCTCGATTCCATCACGCGTCTTGGCCGGGCATACAACACTGTTGTGCCATCGTCGGGCAAGGTTCTGACCGGTGGTGTTGACGCCAATGCGCTGCAGCGTCCGAAGCGCTTCTTTGGTGCCGCTCGTAACATTGAAGAGGGTGGATCTCTGACGATCATTGCGACCGCTCTGATCGATACCGGTAGCCGCATGGACGAAGTTATCTTCGAAGAGTTCAAGGGAACGGGCAACTCCGAAATCATCCTTGACCGGAAGATCTCTGACAAGCGTGTCTATCCGTCGATCGACATCCAGCGGTCCGGTACGCGTAAGGAAGAACTTCTTGTTCCACATGAACGCCTCAAGAAGACTTTCGTACTGCGCCGTATCCTCAATCCGATGGGAACTGTCGATGCGATTGAGTTCCTGCTCGACAAGCTAAAGCAGACCAAGTCGAACGACGAATTCTTCGACAGTATGAACACCTGATCCGTATGGATCGTCGGTTACGAAAGGCGCGGCCCACAAGGGTTCGCGCCTTTACTTTTTGTTAAGGAATGTTTCACGTGAATCCAGTCTTTTGAATCGGAACCGTTTTAACAATGAGAACTGTTTTTCTAGAAACTGAACGGTTGGTCCTGCGTGCCTGGCAAGACGATGATCTGGACCCGCTCGCCGAACTATGTGCGGACCCGGAAGTTATGCGTTATTTCCCGTCGCCAATCTCGCGGGAGAAATCAGAGTTTCTGATTTCCAAGTGCGTTGAAAAGCACGACAAGGACGGCTTCAGCTTTGCACCTGTGGAACTGAAAGAAACAGGTGAGTTCCTGGGATGCGTTGGCTTGAGCAAACCGGACTATGGAACACCGCTTCCTTTTGATCCTTGCATAGAAGTTGGTTGGCGTTTGAAGCGCGCAGCATGGGGAAAGGGGATCGCAAGCGAGGCCGCCAGAGAATGGCTTCGATTCGGTTTTGAAACGATCGGGTTTGAAGAAATCGTCTCTTTCACAACTCCGGAAAACATGCCTTCCCAAAATGTCATGGAGCGGATTGGAATGACCAGAGACACGACGGGAGACTTTCTGCATCCGGCGCTGCCTCCGGATCACCCAATCGCTCTGCATGTCCTGTATCGGTTACCGAAGGAAGAATGGCGACAATCTGCGCTAGTCCCAGGTTGATAGGAGGCATTGATCGTCCTTGAACGATTCACGTGAAACAGGGTCGTTGGAAGGATACTGAGCTTTGTAAATTCACGGCAAGGGATAGGCGCGTGGAGGTTTCGGTGTTTCACGTGAATCTCGAATTCGATTCGGACTCGTTTCGACCGGAGATCCTTGTCATGTCCTGGGAACTTCAGAAGGAAACAGCGGCTCAATTTCATTTGCAATGATTCACGTGAAACAGAAAACAACGTGTCTCCAAATACGATTCAGCGGCAAAATTTGTCGATTCGAATACGGAACGGAATTGGCGCCGGAGAGCGAATATTGGAGTGTATTCGCTGGTGCATGCAACGCAACTGACGGGCAAAGCCAATCGGCTGTCTTTTCGTTTTCGCCTCGGGTTGATAAAGAGACGATGGACATCCACGAGATACGGTTCGCGGTTAAATCTCTGGCGTGCCAACTGAAAGGAATTACATGGCTGACACGATCTTTGCCCTGTCGAGTGGCGCAGTACCGTCTGGTGTTGCCGTTGTCAGGGTTTCTGGGCCAAAGACCAAAGAGATTGTTGAAGCGCTCTGTGGCCGGGCTCCTGTGCCTCGACAGGCCGTGGTATCCAAGCTCCGGGATCCGGAATTCAAAGAGACGATTGATGAAGCTATTGTTCTCTTCTTCAAGGGACCAGCGAGCTTTACCGGTGAAGATGTAGCCGAGTTTCAGTGCCACGGCGGCCGGGCAGTGGTCAGCAAGCTTCTTTCAGTTCTTGGACAATTTGAGGACTGCCGGCCAGCGGATCCAGGTGAATTTACAAGACGGGCTTTCGATGGCGGGCGCATGGACCTGACTGAGGTCGAGGGACTTGGTGACCTTATTGCCGCTGAAACGGAGAGCCAGCGAAAACAGGCTGTGCGCCAGATGGGTGGGGCACTTGGTGAGCTTTATGAGGACTGGCGCAAACGTCTCATACACATGAGAGCCATGATCGAGGCAGATTTCGACTTTGCCGATGAGGAAGATGTGCCAGGTAGTGTGGCTGACCAGGTCTGGCTGGAGGCGTCAAGTCTTCATGCTGAAATAGGCGACCACCTCGAGAGATCAAAGAGCGGGGAACGGCTTCGGTCAGGATTGCAGGTCGTTTTAATGGGCGCACCGAACGCAGGTAAATCCAGCTTGCTGAATGCAATTGCCGGCAGGGATGTGGCCATCGTGACCGAGGAGGCCGGTACGACCAGAGATGTCATAGAGGTGCATCTGGATTTGGCGGGTTATCCGGTAACCCTCGTAGATACGGCTGGGCTTCGTCAGGCAGAGGGTTTGATAGAACGCGAAGGGATTCGCAGAGCAGAGGCCAGAGGTCACGAAGCAGATCTCATCTTGTGGGCCGTTGAGCCGGACGGGGCCGAGAATTCTGATACTTCATCGGGTCTTCCTGAAGAACTGCGTTCCAAGGTTCCAGTTTGGACTGTTCGAACAAAGAGCGATCTTGTGACACCTCCGAAACAAGACTCATCCGGAACGATCCAGGAAATTGCTAGTTCCACCAAAAACGTTGAAGGAATTGAACAGCTTTTTTCGGCTCTTACACGTTTTGCAGCGGAAACGATTTCGCTTAGCGAAACTCCATTAGCCACACGTGCGCGTCACCGGCATTACCTGGTAGAGTGCCTTACGGGACTGGGTGGCGCCGTCAATTCAGATCATCTTCCAACAGAGCTGAGAGCAGAAGATTTGCGCCGAGCGGCCGACGCTCTTGGTCGCATCACTGGTCGTATTGATGTGGAAGATTTGCTCGATGTGATTTTCCGGGATTTTTGTATCGGCAAGTAAACTGTTTCACGTGAATCAATTCAGGCGATCCAAGGATCAATTCATAACCGGAACATGTTTCACGTGAATCCATCGTTTGGATCTTCGATAGTCAAAGCGGATTGACTTGGCGGCGGATTCGGTTTGTGGAATTCAGCTTTGACCGGAAGCCTTGCTCGCCGTATAAGTCCCCACGAACAGGTGCTGACATGGTCAGCCCATGATAGTCTGGCGCAGGGCGCCGGAGACCGATCCCAAAAACGATCTGAAAGTTACAGGGTGCTTTGAGCGTTGCTGAAGGACCTGTGTAAGCGGCGAGAATATGAGCGATCAGGAACTGACATTCGACGTTGTGGTTATAGGTGGTGGTCATGCCGGCTGCGAGGCTGCTGCGGCTTCAGCGCGTGCTGGCGCCTCTACCGCTTTGGTCACCCACCGCGCTGAGACAATTGGCGTGATGTCTTGTAATCCGGCAATCGGCGGATTGGGTAAAGGGCATCTTGTTCGGGAAATTGATGCACTTGATGGCTTGATGGGCCGGGTCGCAGACCAGGGCGGAATTCAGTTCAGAATGCTGAATGGACGCAAGGGACCGGCCGTTCGCGGACCGCGGGCACAGGCAGATCGTAAACTTTATCGCGAAGCTATGCAGCGCGAAATCGCTGACATCAAAGATCTGACCGTCGTTGAAGGTGAGGCGCATAAGATCCGCTACGAGGGCGACGGCGAAGGCCGCGCGCTGTCAGGTATCGATTTGGCTGACGGACGCGTGGTGTCTTGCAAGGCAGTGGTCCTGACCAGCGGAACCTTCCTTAGAGGTCTTATCCATATTGGAGACAAGAAGATCCCGGCGGGAAGGTCTGGCGAAGCGCCGGCCATGGGCTTGTCTGGCTCGCTTGAAGAAATCGGATTCCAACTTGGTCGCCTGAAAACAGGAACGCCTGCGCGACTTGATGGCCGGACCATTCATTGGGATCGCCTGGAGGAACAGCCGGGGGACGAGACCCCGATCCCATTTTCTTCGCTGACCGACAAGATCACAACGCCGCAAATACCCTGTCACATAACCCGGACAACTCCTGAAACTCATCAGATTATTCGGGAAAATCTCTCCCGTTCGGCCATGTATTCCGGCGAGATCAAGGGTCGTGGACCGCGCTATTGTCCGTCGATTGAGGACAAGATCGTCCGCTTTGGAGATCGGGATGGTCACCAGATCTTTCTCGAGCCAGAGGGTCTTGATGATCACACGGTCTATCCGAATGGGATTTCCACGTCGCTGCCAGAAGATGCTCAGTTGGCTTTCCTGAAGACCATACCTGGGCTGGAAGATGTGAAGGTCATTCAGCCTGGATATGCGATCGAATATGATCATGTAGATCCGCGCGAATTGCGGACAACGCTGGAAGCCAGGAAGTGTCCGGGTCTCTATCTGGCGGGCCAGATCAATGGCACGACCGGGTACGAGGAAGCTGGAGCGCAAGGGCTTGTTGCCGGCCTCAATGCAGCTTTGAAAGTAGCTGGTAGATCACCGTTCGTGGTTGATCGGTCCCAGGGATATATCGGCGTGATGATCGACGATCTGGTTACGCGCGGCATTTCAGAACCTTATCGCATGTTCACGTCTCGGGCGGAATACCGCCTCTCGCTCAGGGCAGACAATGCGGATCAGAGACTGACGCCGCTCGGTATTGCGCTTGGATGTGTTTCCGTCAGGCGGCGTGAAGCTTTTGCGGCCAAGATGGAAAAGATCGCGGAAGCGGAACAATTGCTCAAGCGTTTGAGCCTCACACCTTCCGAAGCGCAGAAGAAAGGCCTTCCTGTTAATCAGGATGGTGTCCGTCGGTCAGCTTTTGATCTGCTGTCTTATCCCAATGTTACCTATGAAGGGCTTCAATCTGTATGGCCCGAGTTGAGCGATATCAGTCAGGAGATCGCTGAGCAGGTTGCGACTGACGCGCTTTATGCTGTCTATCTTGAGCGGCAGATGGCGGACATCGAAGCGCTGAAGCGCGATGAGGCTTTGGAGATCCCCGATGATTTCGACTACGAAGTGATTGTAAGCCTTTCCAATGAAGTGAAGCAGAAGCTAACCGATGTGCGTCCAGCTACCCTTGGTCAGGCGTCCCGGATGGATGGCATAACCCCTGTGGCTCTGACTTTGATCCTGTCGCATCTGAAACGCAAAAGCCGGAAAGGGGCGGCTTGATGATGCGGCCAGTGGTGTTGAACAGTTCTGGAAAGGTTGTGCATAAGTTTGGGGATGTTTCACGTGAAACGTTGGAGCGATTGCAGGTCTATGTTGACCTCGTTTTGAAGTGGCAACCCGCACAAAACCTCATTGCACCCTCCACGATCCCGGACGTCTGGACGCGGCATATCGCGGACAGTCTCCAGACACAGTGGAGTTATCCAGAGGCCAGAACGTGGGTTGATATTGGCAGCGGTGGAGGGTTTCCAGGTGTGGTCACGGCCATTCTGCTTGCGGACGATCCGGCAGGTCATGTGCACATGATCGAGAGCAATCAGCGCAAGGCCGCATTCCTGAGAACGGCGCTTAGAGAAACCGGATCCAGGGGAACGGTCTATCCGGACCGTATCGAATCGGTTGCGAAAGAATGGGGTCAAGGCCCTGTCGATGGTGTGTCCGCGCGCGCACTTGCATCACTTGACCTGCTATTTCGACTGTCAGAACCCTTCACAAAGCAGGGTGCAAAGGCTGTTTTCCACAAAGGTCAGGATTTTCAGAGAGAAGTTAACGAAGTCTCTGACACTTGGGCATTCGATCTGGTAGAAAAGGAAAGCCTAGTTGATCCTACGAGCCGGATGCTTGTCTTTTCAGACATTTCAGCCCGGCCGGTGTGAGCCCAGGAAAGTGTCGTTGCAATGAGCATGCTTCCCGAAACGCCGCGCGTTCTCGCGCTGGCAAACCAAAAAGGCGGTGTTGGAAAAACCACCACCGCAATCAACCTCGGGACTGCGCTTGCGGCCATCGGGGAGAAAGTCCTTGTGATCGACCTCGATCCGCAAGGCAATGCCTCGACGGGTCTCGGGATTGAGCACCGGGATCGTGGCCTTTCCACTTATGAAGTTCTGAGTGGCGATTGTTCACTGGCGGAGGCCGTTCGTGAAACGGCAGTGCAACGTCTCTGGGTGGCACCTTCCACCATGGACCTACTCGGCCTGGAACTTGAAATTGCGTCAACCAGCGACCGGGCTTTCCGGATGCGGAGCGCGATTGAAAACCTGACCCGGTCCCGGCTATTTCAGGAACTTGGATTTTCTTACGTCCTGATCGATTGTCCGCCGTCTCTCAACTTGTTGACGATCAACGCCTTGTCGGCATCGCATTCCATTCTTGTACCGTTGCAATGCGAGTTCTTCGCTCTTGAAGGTCTGAGTCAGTTGCTCAGTACGGTTGAGCAGGTAAAGAATGCGCTCAATTCCGAACTCAGCATCCATGGCATTGTTCTGACCATGTATGACAGCAGGAACAATCTTTCCAACCAGGTTGTCGCTGACGTCCGGGAGACGATGGGTGATGCGGTTTATGAAACGGTCATTCCGCGCAACGTTCGCATTTCAGAAGCACCTTCCTACGGCAAGCCTGCGTTGCTTTACGATTTGAAGTGTGCCGGGAGCCAGGCTTATTTACGACTTGCGTCTGAAATCATTCAGCGTGAGCGTGAATTGCGCAAAGTAGCGGCCTGAAAAGATTCGGATCCGTGTTGAAATGACGACTGTATCGGTCTTTCGAAAAGCCGATACAATATAACGTATTGAAATATAATAAGAAGTAGGTGCGGCATGGCGGAAAAAGACGGCAAAAACAAACGTTTGGGCCGAGGATTGGCGGCACTTATCGGAGATTCGGCTCCGGAAGCAGCTGCCCCGCCTGAAAAGTTCGTCAGGGATACTCGAAAAATTCCGATCGAACACATCGAACCAAATCCACGTAACCCTCGTAAGACTTTTACGGAAAAAGACCTGGGTGATCTCGCCGAGTCGCTGAAGGCAAAGGGAATTGTACAGCCCATTCTCGTTCGACCGGCCGCAGGTAAAGTCAATCGCTTTGAGATCATCGCCGGCGAACGCCGTTGGCGCGCAGCGCAACGTGCCGGGCTGCATGAAGCGCCGATTATCATACGTGATGTGACCGACCAGGAAGCGCTCGAGCTTGCGATTATCGAAAACGTTCAGCGTGCGGATCTGAACCCAATTGAAGAGGCAATGGGTTACGAGCAACTGACCGCGGAGTTCAGTTACAGCCAGGGCGAACTTGCAAAAGTGATTGGCAAGAGCCGCAGCCATGTCGCCAATACCATGCGGCTTTTGAAGTTGCCCAATTCGGTCAAGGACTATCTGGCTGAAGGTTTGCTGACGGCAGGACACGCCAGGGCCTTGATCACCGTGGAAGATCCGGCTGCTCTTGCCGAGCTGATCGTCGAAAAGGGTCTGACGGTTCGGGATGCCGAAAGGATCTCCCAGGACCCTGATGCGCTTGCAAAGCTAAAAGGCGAAAAGGTTCCAGGCGAAAAACCTCAGAAAGACGCAGACACCAAGGCTCTGGAAAAACGTCTGACTGACACGCTTGGGCTCAAGGTCTCTGTTGGTCATAAACCGGGCAAGGAAACCGGGGATCTGAAGATCAAATATACGTCTTTGGAACAGCTTGATGAGCTGTGCAAGAAACTTGGCGTCGAGACGCGATAGCGGACGCACCTACGCAGTCCGCAAAGACGTTGGAACAAGCGTGGGGATAACCACAGGCACGTTGAAAAGTTGTTTGTATCAGCGCCGCTGGTTTCGTGCCCTGGCAGCTCGCCCAAGTTTCAGCAGAGCTTCTGACAAGACCGGTACGCCGAGCGGGTCATTCAGTCTGGAAATCCTTGTCGCCTCACTCAGGATTTCCATCGACTTTTCCAAGTCCTTCTGGGACCAGATGCGTAACTGGGTCGAGAACTTTGGTTTCCGGCTGAAGAAGATTGGCGGGCGCTGGCTGTCGATAACCTGTTGTGCGCTTTTGCCACTATCAATGTCGATGCGCATCCGATGAAGGTTCTGAAAATGTTTCAGAGCCTGGTTGGCGATGACAGAAGCTTTCGACCCGGCTTCAGAAAGCCGTTCCAGTCCATGGTCCAGAACTTCCAGATTACCGGTTGCGGCCGCGTCAATCAGTTCCGATGTTTCAAATGAGGAAGCGTCGCCGATAATGGCTTCAATGTCTTCACTTTCAATACGGCCATTGCCAAGCGCATAAAGGCACAGTTTCTTGAGTTCACCACGGCTGGCCATGCGGTCGCCACCCAGGAGGCTGTGAAGGGCAGCGCGGGCCTCTCGCGTGATGGTCAGACCGGATTCTCTGGTTTCTTCGTCGATGAGTTGATCAATGCCCCGGTCGTTATCTGCATAACAGGGCAGGGCGATGGCCCGTCTGTTTGTCTCGATCAGCTTTCGCAGACCCACGCCCTTTTTAATGTCGCCGGCCTCCAGGACAACAAAAGTTTGCAGGTCGTCCAGCTTCAGCACAGGTTCCAGGGACGGATTGAGGTTTTTGCCGCTGGCATCCTTGACCCAGATGATCCTGCGTCCGCCAAACAGAGGAACGGTCAGAACTTCATCGATCAATCGATTCGGATCCGAGCTGAGTTCGCTGGCGTCAATTTTCATCAAATTGAAGGGATCACTGTCACCTTCCGATGCCTTGGCGACCAGACGGCTTGCTCTTTCTGATACGAGACCAGTGTCAGGACCGAATATGAGCACCACCACACCCGCCTCGGGAGGGTTGGCAATAAATCGATCGATCTCCCCGGCTTTCAGGACGGTCACAGTCGATCGACTCCCATCAGGTGTTTAGGACTGGCTGGCAAAGTAGCCCGCGACCCGGGCAGCGATGTCGTCGGCGACCGACTTTGCGACACGTTCCTGCGCGTCTCTGAAAGCTCTCTTATTGGCAAAACGCTGATCAGAGAAATCGTAAGAAGCCGATCTGAATGACTTGCCGGTCATCAAAGTTTCATCCGATTGGATGTCACTCAGAACAAAAGTGGCGTTCATCGTGGTGGTGAAGGCAGACGGCACGTCAGCAAAACGTTCAACGCCAACTGCAGCGCTGTTAACGTCCATGAGGACTTTCAGTCGATAATTCTTCGCAGCGCTGCCTGCACCCCGTTCGAAATTGAACGAAAGTTCATTAAAAAGAACACGAGCTGCATCTTCATTCGCGTAGCGGCTCGAAATCGATTCTAGATCGATTGCTGCCAATTCGGCCGCGACAGGCGATGGCGTGGAGCCAAAGTCACCTGAGCCAGTGCCATAAAGCGGGCGAACCTGGCATCCGGAGAGAATCACCGCTGCTGCAAAAGTTGAGCAAAGAGCCGCCTTTCGGAACGAACCCATTTTCTCGAAGATGTTGTTAAACAACGACATTCACGATCCTTTGCGGCACCACGATGAGTTTTTTCGGTGACTTGCCTTCCAGAGTCCTCTGAACGAAGTCGAGGGCCAAGGTAGCTGCTTCGACCTCATCTTTGGAAGCTTCTTTTGAAATTGTCAGTTCACCGCGACGTTTTCCGTTGATCTGGATCGGATAGGTCACTGAATCTTCCGCGAGCAGAGCCTCGTCAGCCGTCGGCCACTTGGCTTCTGAAATGAGGTTGTCATGGCCAAGGACGTGCCAGCACTGCTCAGCCAGATGCGGCATCATCGGTGCCATCATCTGAACCAGATAATCTGCTGCTTCCCTGACCGCATAGGCTTTTCCTGCATCATCCAGACCCTCACTAGTGGTCTTGCTGATGGTGTTCACGAGTTCGTACAGTTTTGCGACTGCCCGGTTGAAACCCAGGTTTTCTAGATCAATGGAGACAGCTGCCAGTGTCTTGTGGCTGGCGCGGCGCAGGTCGAGCGCCTTGCCGGACACATCGGGTGCGGCACCGCCGCGAGGCTCGCTCTTTTCAGCAATGTCGCCAATCAGGCGCCAGACGCGCTGGACAAAGCGCCAGGCGCCCTGGACGCCGTCTTCCGTCCAGATGACGTCACGCTCCGGTGGGCTGTCGGACAGCATGAACCAACGGGCCGTGTCGGCACCATAAGTGTCGATGATATCGGTCGGGTCGACTGTGTTCTTCTTCGACTTCGACATTTTTTCAATCGAGCCGATTTTTACTTCTTCGCCGGTGTCAACAAGCGTGGCCCGCCGCGTACCCTCATTGTCCTCGATGCGAATTTCCGCAGGCGATACCCAGCTTGCCGCGTTTCCTTCTCCCAGACGGTAGGTTTCGTGGGTTACCATCCCTTGTGTGAAAAGACCCTTGAAGGGTTCTTTCAGGTCAACCGCGCCGACCTTCTGCATCGCCCGGGTGAAGAAACGGGAATAGAGCAGGTGCAGAATCGCGTGTTCAACACCGCCGATATACTGGTCAACGGCCAGCCAGCCATTGGCGGCCTCGGGGTCAGTCGGCTGGTCACAACCCGGAGCCGTGAAGCGGGCAAAATACCAGGACGAGTCCACGAAGGTGTCCATGGTGTCGGTTTCACGTTTGGCAGGTTTGCCGCAGCTAGGGCAGGTGGTCTCGCGCCAGGTCGGATGACGGTCCAGCGGATTGCCCGGCTTATCGAAATTGATGTCGTCCGGCAACTGAACCGGCAGGTTCTCGTCTTTTTCCGGCACAACACCACAAGCATCGCAGTGAATGACCGGAATGGGACAGCCCCAGTAACGCTGCCGGGAAATGCCCCAGTCGCGCAGACGGTAGTTTATCTGGCGTTCGCCCTGCGGTGTGCCTTCAACAGTGTTGGTTTCCAGTTTCTTCGCGATGGCTTCTTTCGCATCAGGAATGGAAAGGCCATCCAGGAAATCTGAATTGAAGATAGTGCCTTCGTCCGTATAGGCTTCGGTGCCAACGTCGAAACTGTTCGCGTCTGCATCTTTTGGCAAGACAACAGGTTTTACCGGCAAATTGTATTTGCGGGCGAAATCCAGATCGCGCTGGTCATGAGCCGGACAGGCGAAAATAGCGCCGGTGCCGTAGTCCATGAGAATGAAGTTGGCGACATAGACCGGCAGTTCAATAGAGCTGTCTAGCGGATGCTTGACCCGCAGACCTGTGTCGATACCCTTCTTTTCAGCTTTTTCGATAGCTTCTTCAGAGGTGCCGACACGGCGGCATTCCTCAATGAAGGTTTTCAGTTCCGCATTGGTTTCCGCCAGCTTGTCCGAGATCGGATGATCCGGAGACAGACCCATGAAGGATGCGCCGAACAGCGTGTCGGGGCGGGTGGTGAAAATTTCGAGCGTCGTGTCACCGGTTGGTGCAGCTTCGGCAAATTCAAAACGGACCCGCAAGCCTTCCGAGCGTCCGATCCAGTTTTTCTGCATCAGGCGGACTTTGTCCGGCCAACGGTCCAGGCTGTCGATGGCGTCCAGGAGGTCTTCCGAATAATCGGAGATCTTGAAGAACCACTGCGTCAGTTCACGTTGCTCGACCAATGCTCCGGAGCGCCAGCCACGACCGTCGATCACCTGCTCGTTCGCCAGAACGGTCATGTCGACCGGGTCCCAGTTGACCTTGGCATTTTTTCTGTAAACCAGATCGCTATCCAGGAACTTCAGGAACAAGCGTTGCTGCTGGGTGTAATAGTCCACGTCACAAGTCGCGAATTCGCGGCTCCAGTCCAGCGACAGTCCCATAATCTTGAGCTGTTCACGCATGGCGGCGATGTTTTCGTAGGTCCAGTCCTTCGGGTGGACATTGTTCTGCATCGCTGCATTTTCTGCAGGCATACCAAAAGCATCCCAACCCATCGGGTGCAGCACGTTGAAGCCTTTTGCGCGCTTGTAGCGGGCAACGACATCTCCCATGGCGTAATTGCGCACATGACCCATGTGAATGCGGCCGGACGGATAAGGAAACATTTCCAGGACGTAGTATTTTTCGCGCGGATCGTCGTTGTGCGTGACGAAAACGTCCTTGTCGTTCCAGACCTTCTGCCAGCGCGCTTCCACTTCGCGCGCGTTATACCGTTCCGTTGCCATCAATTATGCCGTTTGTTCTTGCCGCCTGAACCGGCGGAATACCTGAATGATTGACTGCCGGACTGTCACCAGAAATCGCGTCCGGGGTCAACATGTGAGACGTGAATGATCCTTTAGAAGACTGTTTATTTCGCAATGCCGCATTCGTAAAGCTATTGAATTGCTGAATCAGTAGTCGAATCCGGCCTGTTTCCGACGTTTCTTTCCCAAATTTCCAGGAGTCGGCGTCCATCAGGATGGTTTTTGCTGAAAAGGATGAATAATGGCACCTGATGTATCGGGGCAGTGTGTGCGATCTGGTCTGCCTCCGGTCCTAAAAACTCTTTCATTTGAATTGTACCGACTGCCGTGCTTTCGATGTAAATATCGGCGCGCTTGTGCAGGAGCATGGTCCAGGCTTGTTCCTCGGTAATGACGTATTGTGCCGAGATACCAGCTTTTTCCAAATCTTGCTGATACCAATAATTCTTGACTGCCACGAGTTTAAGATTTCGCTTCTTGATACGATCAAAGGACAAAGCTTCTAGTCCACCTGGAAATCGATCTTTGCGATGAAAGAGTACATATTCAATTATGCCAATCGGGTTTCCCGAATAAAAAAAGTTCATCGCTCTTTCGTCAGTACGAGCCCAGGAAAATGTCGCGGGAACTTTGCCGTTCTTCGCCAATTCCATTGCGCGCTGCCATGGATAAAACTCAAAAACCACCTCGTGGCCAGCGCTTTCAAAGATGTTGCGAACGACCTTTGAATGACTGCCGAACTCAGGAGATTGTGAGCCAATAAAAGGCGGCCATTCACCCACGGCGAAGGTGAAGGTTTCGCTATGCGATGGAAGAGGCGATAATAAAAACAAGGCGATCAACAAGCGCCTCAATGAACCAAGCAGGTCCATTGCAGTCTCCCTTTTGTTTCTCGGTGATGTAGCAAAATCTATAGCAGTCGTGCAGTCATTCAAGTGGAGATTAGACCCGGTTCGAGGGCTGACAAATCGTAATGTTCCTCGTATGGACAATGCAGCAAGCTAAAATCCCGCTCTTGAAATTGCGAAGCGGCAATTCCCGAGAGAATACTTCCAGTCGACCTCCTTGAATTGAAGGGAAATTTCATGACGTCCGCAACTGACCGTCTCGAGAAAGTTAAGGCAGACCTTCGTGGCGCTGAGGCGGAGTTTAACAGGGACGATGAATCGGTGGAGCTCATCGCTGTTTCGAAAACGTTCGAGGCGGATGACATTCGCCCTGTGCTGCTCGCGGGACAACGGATTTTCGGCGAAAACCGTGTGCAGGAAGCCATGGGAAAATGGCCGGGTCTGCGTCAGGCATTCGATGAGATCGAGTTGCATCTGATCGGGCCGCTGCAATCGAACAAGGCGAAAGAAGCCGTCGCGACATTTGATGTCATCCATACAGTTGATCGCCCAAAGATAGCAAAGGCACTGAAGGCGGAAATGGACAGACAAAGCAGAAATCTGCCCTGCTTTATTCAGGTCAATACCGGCGAAGAGCCACAGAAAGCCGGTATTGCTCCGAAAGACGTCGACGCCTTCGTCAAGGAATGCAGCGAGGTCGTCGGCCTGAACATCGTTGGCCTGATGTGTATTCCACCGGTGGAAGAGGCGCCGGGAGAACATTTTGCACTTCTGGAAAAGATTGCAAAGCGCAACGGCTTGGGTCTGCTCTCCATGGGGATGTCATCTGATTATCCGATCGCAGTTGCCTTCGGTGCGACGCATGTGCGCGTTGGGTCCGCAATATTTGGTGCGCGGGATTACACCTGAGCCTTTCCGCGCACGGTTAGCCGTAAATCTGCCAAATATTGTCAAAAATGACATGAAATTGACCGGTACGTGGCTGAATTGAATTGTCAGTCACAACAATGCCACAACTCTTCCCAAGGGCGGCCCTTTAGCAGTCGTGATCGACCAGCAAAGTCCCCCTCGTTCCGGTCTGCCGGGTCGCAGGGGTTTGGCGGACGGACGGAACATCAGACCACTCATTTGGAGGTCATATCATGTCCAAACGTCTTACAGCTGCTATTCTTCTTGGTGCTTTTACCGTGTCTTCGGCAGCGCTCGCACAGGGCATGTCTTTTCAGGCGGTCGACAGTAACCAGGATGGATTTGTGAGTTTTGAGGAAATCACGGCCGCCGTGCCGACGATGTCGGAAGACCTGTTTCAGGCAGCAGATGTCAATCAGGACAACCTTCTGGATCCGGAAGAATTCGCAACGGTTCAGCCGTAAATTCGGCTTCAGGCGGTTATCTCCGGTAGTGCGTGCGTGCAGCCGGGCCGTCTGATCAAGACCACCGCCGGAGGTCACGCCGGCGGTGGTTTTTGTTTTGAATATTTTTTGTTCGCTGGATTTGTCTTAAATTTTCAGTCTCGCCAAAAATCTGGCGTCAGCAAAAGGATACCGGCAAGGATCTCAAGCCGGGCAAGTATCATCTCAAACGCCAGAAACCATTTTGCGATATCGGGCAAGGGCTGTGATTCCCAGAACCAGAGAAGAAACGAGAAAGACTTGCCAATCCCGAATCTTCGCGATGGCATCTGCCACGGCTGGAATGATCATCAACACCGAAATCAGGACAAGCAAACGTCCTATCGGCAGCGCGATGGCGCGAAAATTCATTGACTGAACATCCGGGACGGTCGGCTGTCGAGATTGAAGAACTTTCATTTATCTGCGGGTGCCAGCGAAAAATCAAGTGCCTGGAGCCGTCGGTGCGCATGGGACAACAAACTGCTGAATAGTCCGGCAATTTCCGACTTGGCATTTCATATATTTATTGAATTTTTTTCATGTTTTCAGCTGGTTGGCCATATTGACCCCAAATAGCTTGTTTGCCAGAGTGCCCTCATAAACCGGGAGATAAAAATGAAACCATTTACTTGGGCCATGGGCGCCGCATTGGCGCTCAGCTTGTCGGCTGGTGCTTCTTATGCCGCTGACACCACGTTGCGCATTTCGCTCCAATTGCCGCTGACGAGCCATCTGGGCCAGAATCTTCTGCTTTTCAAAGAAGAAATTGAGAAAAACTCCAATGGCGACATTGCTGTTGAGATTTATGATTCGGCGCAACTCTATAAAGACAAGGAAGTTCCTGCTGCTGTGGGCTCGGGTGCCATTGAAATGGGTGTTGCGTCCCTGACGCGTTATGTCGGTGACATTCCAGCGGTTGATATCTTCTATCAGCCGTTCCTCTTCGATACCGCAGAAAAGGTCCTGGCGGCTGTGGCGCCTGATTCAGCTGTTCGCGGTCCACTTGATGAGGCGATCAAGGATACCGGCTCGACAGTTCTCTGGTGGCAGGCCTATGGCGGTGCAATCATGCTGTCCAAAGGTAATCCGGTGAAAACGCCTGAGGACATGAAGGGAAAAAAGGTTCGCGTCTTCGGCAAGACGCTTGGGGATTTTGTGACCGCTGCTGGTGGTGCTCCGACCCTGATTTCCGGTTCCGAACAATATCTGGCTTATCAACGCGGTACTGTTGATATCGGTATGACCGGCGTATCTGGCGTCAAATCCCGGAAGCTTTGGGATGTGATGGACACGATTACCGTTACCAATCACGCGGATATCGAATTTATTGTAGTTGTGAACACAGATTTCTGGAACGGTCTTTCCGATGAGCATAAGTCAATTATTCAGGCTGCAGCGTTGAAGGCTGAAGCCGACGTCCGGGATCGTGTAATGCAGATCGAAGATGATGCTTATGCTGCGGCTGAGGACAACGGTATGCAGGTCTACAGGCCAACCGATGAGGAATTGTCTTCCTGGAAAGCTGTCAGCCAGCCAGTTTACGACGCATATACCCAAAAAGCGGGACAACTGGGTAAGCAAGTTCTGGACGCAGCAAACAACCTTTGATCAGTGCCGGGACTCGAATGATAATTCGCGTGGCTGGTGGTAATGCCAGCCACGCGATGTTTTAGACCATTTCCTAAAACAGTCCGAAAATGAATTCCTTTCTGCTTGATCAACCGCCGGGTCTTTCACGCCCGGTCCTTCCGGTGGACTTATGAGAAACTTTTTGAATATTTTGCAGGTGCTGGCCTGGGTGTCCGCGTTCCTGTTCATTTGTGCCGGGTGCATGCTCACTTATGAAGTGACAGCCAGGTATCTATTCGTTGCTCCGACAATCTGGGCAGCAGAACTTTCTCAGCTTTGTCTGATCTGGGGAACGATGATAGCCATGCCCTGGCTTTTTGCTGCCAATCGGCACATCGCAGTGGATGCAGTTATTGAGCACTTGGGACCTGTTGCAAAAAGCGCATGCCGGGGCTTTTCCATGATCGTGATCGGCTCATTCAGCGCAGTCGTGGCCTGGAAGGGTGCTGAAATATTTTACGATTCCTTCGATCGCGGCAGGACAACCGGGTCGATGCTTGATATGCCGATCTGGGTATCTGAACTCGCAATTCCTGTTGGGTTTGGTCTTTTGTTTTTTCAAACTCTCATCGAAATCCGCGAAACACTGCGACGCGCGACCGACAAGGACAGGTCTGTGTCATGACGGTTCTTCTCGTGATCGCCACCTTGTTTGCGCTTTTGCTTATCCGGGTTCCGGTTGCCTTCGCGCTTGGTGGTACCGGTCTGGCGATGCTGTTCCTTGGTGGTTTTTCACCCCTGATGGCGCCGCAAGCGATTCTGTCGACGCTTGACGGTTTTATACTGCTTGCCGTGCCCTTGTTTTTGCTGATGTCGAACATCTTGCTGAAAGGAGGCGTCGGTAAGGACCTGTTCGCGGCTGTTCATGCCTGGGTTGGCCATTGGCCGGGAGGTCTTGCGGTCGCAACCATCGTTTCCTGCGCCATTTTTGCTGCCATTTCCGGGTCGTCGGTTGCGACGGCGGCAACCATCGGCACAGTTGCAATTCCTGAAATGATTGAACGTGGTTATGAGCGCCGCTTTGTTTACGGGCTACTCGCAGCTGGCGGAACACTGGGCATACTCATTCCGCCTTCCATACCGATGATCGTTTACGGCTTCGTGACGGAACAATCGGTTATCGCCTTGTTCCTGGCTGGTATTGGCCCCGGATTGCTGCTTGTGGTGTTTTTCATCGCTTTTGCCATGATCCATGCACGCTGGTTTGGTGGTTATACGCCGGAACCGGCTTCGAATTGGGAAGAACGCATTCGGAGCACGGTTCGTGCCCTTCCTTCAATGATCCTGGCCGGGGTGGTGATCGGGGTTATCTACACCGGTGTGGCTACACCCACGGAGGCAGCGGCCATCGGATTTGCAGTGGCCTTGCTCATCACTGGCGTCTTGCTAAGGACACTCACCTGGCAAGCTTTGAAAGAGGCTGCATTTGAGTCAATGGTGACAACGGTAGCGATCCTTCTGATCGTTGCCGGAGCCAAGGTTTTTGGCAAGGCGATCACGCTTTACCGGATACCGCAGGATATTTCGGTGTTCATTGGCCAGAACATTGATACCCCGCTAGCCTTCATCATTGTCGTTTCGTTGGTACTTCTGGTTATGGGCCTCGTATTCGAAGCCTTGTCCATGGTGTTGATCATGACGCCGGTTCTGTTGCCGGCGGCGCTGGCGCTGGGCTTCGATCCAATCTGGTTTGGTGTCTACATGGTTGTCATGGTGGAATGTGCCCTGATCACGCCGCCGGTCGGGCTCAATCTCTATGTTATTCAGTCTGTTGCCAAATCCAGCCTGTCAGACGTTTCCAGGGGTGTCTTGCCGTTCCTGGTCATCATGCTGATTTCCGTTGCAATTCTTTATCTTTGGACGGATCTTGCACTCTACATTCCATTCAAGTTCTAAGGACCTGCCATGCCGTCACCGGCCGATAGACTCCGTGCCTTGCTTGCAAAGGACAAGCTGCACGTCATGCCTTGTTGCTATGACGCGCTTTCCGCAAAGTTGATCGAGCAGGCTGGTTTCGACCTGACTTTCATGTCGGGGTTTGCAACCTCGGCCTCCAGGATCGGTCAGCCCGATCTGGGATTGATGTCTTATTCGGAAGTTCTGGACCAGGCGCGGAATATCGCTGAATCTGTGCGTGTTCCGTTGATCGCCGATGGTGACACAGGGTATGGCAATGCCATGAACGTACGCCGTACGGTGGCCGGATTTGCCAGGGCAGGTGCTGCGGCAGTCATGATTGAAGATCAGGTCGCCCCGAAACGCTGCGGGCACACGCCGGGCAAGGCGGTTGTTTCCCGAAATGAAGCCTATGATCGGATCAGGGCGGCAAACGATGCAAAGGAAAATGGCGCAGACATCCTCATTCTCGCACGGACCGATGCGCGTCATGAACACGGACTTGCCGAGGCAATGGAACGGGCGGCGAAATTCAAGGAACTCGGAGCCGACATTCTGTTTGTTGAAGCCCCAAAGACTGTAGCTGAGATGCAAACTATCTGCGGGGGCATTCCAGGACCAAAGATGGCCAATATTGTCGAAGGTGGTGAGACACCTGAACTGTCGCACCGGGAGCTTGAGGAGATCGGGTTTTCAATCGCGGCCTACCCATTGACGCTTATGGCGAGCGTGATGAAGGCAATGGTCGGAACGCTTGAAAAGCTGAGGTTGGATGAGGATCGGACGTCGGATCTTATGGATTTCGCGGAACTCAGGGACCGGATCGGGTTCAATGATTATTATGACGTCTCTTCCAGGTATGAGACATCGAAGCGAAGCTGACGGCGACAATCCGCTCGGGCATGGAAACCTGCTGGAACCTTGACCGCTCTGCCGAACTGCTCCGCTTCGTGCAGTTTGTCGTTGAATTCATTGCAATCGAAATGATAGATCCTGCGAAAAATAGAGACTGTAATGGATGATTTAATGCAGGGCGAGAGACGCCGACGGCCTTCGCTTTCGCTACCGATTTTGCGGACATCGCGCGACCAGCACCGGGACGGTACACTGACGCTCGGCAACTTGCTGTCGGCGCTGGGCGAGACCTCGTTTGGCTGGGCAATCGTGCTGTTTTCGCTGCTGACTCTTTTGCCGTTGCCGCCCGGATCCTCCCTCATTACCGGTTTGCCCGTGTTGATTACCACTTTCCAGATGGTGCTCGGCTTTCCTCATGTGAAACTTCCCGGCCCACTGGCGCGCCTTTCGCTCGATCACACGAAGCTGAGGCGAACGATGGCGCGTATGCGTCCCGTCACTCGACGGCTAGAGCGCATGCTGGTCCAACGATACGAAAGTTTGTTCGCCGCGAAAAATGAGCGCGCGCTCGGGCTCGCGCTCTTCGTGATCGCGTTCACGTTGTTTCTGCCCGTGCCACTCAGCGGCTGGTTCCCGGCGACGGCGCTGTTCATTGCCGGCGTCGGCATCGTCGAACGCGACGGATTAGTCGTAATCTTGGGTCTTCTGCTGGGCCTGGCGTCGGTGCTGCTCACCGCCGCTATCTTGATTTCGATCACGATCGGTACGAATGCGCTGATCGCCTGAGCCGAATGTCGGGACACTCGAGAGTGGTGAACTTAACCTCGGTGTTACCCCGGACAACGGAAGAGAGATCCGGGAACCAGTTACCCGCAGTCTTGCTAGGCTTTTGCCGTTCCTGGCTCAAGGGGTACTGGACCCCGGTCTTGCCGCTGACGCGCCAAACCGGGGTGACAAGCAGGGGAACATGAAAACAAAAAACTCGTCATTGCAGGGCTTGACCCTGCAATCCACGCCGTTTCAGGTGTTTTCAAATGCGGTTTTACGGGAACGGAAGCGGCATGGATGCCATGATCAAGTCATGGCATGACTAACTGACGCGCATCTTTGGTTTGACATATGCCATAGATTTCTCCCGTTTCCTTGACTCTCCGCTCGCATTCAGGCATAGACCCGCGAACTCCATATGAGTGACTGACATTTCGAGCCACCGACCGGGACCCGTAAAGGTTTAAAGAGATCCCGGAGGTTAACACCCGACAGCGCGATGCGCCCTCGGGTGCAAAACTGCTTTGTGCAGGTCAAACGGCTTGGATTTGCGTGGCGGTTGCCCATATGGTTCGGGAGATTTCCCGAAATGATGATTTTAAGGACCAGTTGATGTTTGAAAGCCTGTCCGATCGATTAAGCGGAGTTTTTGACAAGCTCACCGGCCGTGGTGCGCTGTCGGAAAATGACGTCAATGAAGCGATGCGGGAAATCCGCCGAGCGCTGATTGAAGCTGATGTTGCTCTTCCGATCGTTCGCTCCTTTACAGACAAGGTTCGCAGTCGCGCTATTGGCGCCGAAGTCGTCAAGTCCGTGACACCGGGCCAGATGGTTGTGAAAATCGTTCATGACCAGCTGATTGAGATGCTTGGCGCCGAGGCGCAGCCGATTGATCTGAACGCACCGGCACCGGTGGCCATCATGATGGTCGGTTTGCAGGGCTCAGGTAAAACAACGACGACTGCCAAGATTGCCCGCCGCATGACCCAGCGCGACAAGCGCAAGGTTTTGATGGCTTCGCTCGATACGCGCCGTCCTGCGGCACAAGAGCAGTTGAAAATTCTGGGTGAGCAAAACGAGATCGACACGTTGCCGATCATCGAAGGTCAAGGCCCGGTCGAAATTGCCAATCGTGCAATGTCCGCTGCCAAACTCGGCGGCTTTGACGTTGTCTTGCTGGATACCGCCGGCCGGATCCACATCGATGAGCCGTTGATGAAGGAAATGGCGGATGTCAAAACCGCAGCTCAGCCTCATGAAATCCTGCTGGTGGCAGATTCCCTGACAGGTCAGGACGCGGTCAATCTGGCGAAGAGCTTTGATGAACGCGTCGGCATTACCGGTATCGCGCTGACCCGTATGGATGGTGATGGCCGCGGTGGTGCTGCGCTATCCATGCAGGCTGTAACCGGCAAACCGGTCAAACTGATCGGTACCGGTGAAAAATCCGATGCGCTCGAAGACTTTCATCCCAAACGTATCGCCGACCGTATTCTCGGTATGGGCGACATCGTTTCGCTGGTTGAAAAAGCAGCTGAAGCCATCGATGCGGAACAAGCCGCAAAGATGGCGAAAAAGATGCAGAAGGGTCATTTCGACCTGGACGATCTCGCAGAGCAGCTGAAGCAGATGGAAAAGCTGGGTGGCATGTCCGGTATGATGGGCATGTTGCCGGGTGTCGGCAAAATGAAGAAGCAGATCGAGGCCTCAAACATCGACGACAAGATGTTCAAGCGCCAGGTTGCGATCATCCAGTCGATGACGCCAACCGAACGCCGCAAGCCCGATCTTCTGAAAGCCAGCCGCAAAAAGCGGATTGCCGCCGGCTCTGGCGTGCAGGTGGCCGAAGTCAACAAGCTCCTGAAAATGCATCGCCAGATGGCGGACATGATGAAGAAGATGGGCAAGGGCAAAGGCATGCTCGGCAAGTTGATGGGCGGCATGGGCGGCGGAATGCCGGATGTCGATCCGAAACAGCTTGAAGAGATGGCCAAATCCGGTCAGCTGCCAGGTGGCATGGACCTTCCGAAAGGTCTGCCAGGTGGTTTGGGCGGTGCGGGTCTGCCTCCGGGAATGCCGGGTCTTCCTGGCCTCGGCGGGCCGAAGTTGCCCGGATTGCCGGGCATGGGCAAGAGCAAGAAGCGATGAGCATGAGCGAAGCAGAAACCCAACTGGGGCAAAGCCAGGCGCTCGATGAGCTGAAGGCCCTCAGGTCCTCCATCGATAATATCGATGCAGCGCTGATTCATATGCTCGCAGAACGATTTAAATGCACCCAGAAAGTGGGCGTATTGAAAGCAACCAATGACCTGCCGCCGGCTGATCCGGCGCGGGAGAAAATTCAGATCGAACGGCTGCGGCAACTTGCTGGCGACGCCAATCTCGATCCTGACTTTGCCGAAAAATTTCTGAACTTCATCGTTCACGAAGTTATCCGGCACCATGAAGCCATTGCCGCTGAAGCCGGCAACTGAACAAACTGGAGAAACAAATGGCTACGAAAATTCGCCTGGCACGTGGTGGTTCCAAGAAGCGCCCGTATTACCGCATCGTGATTGCAGACATCCGCTCACCGCGCGATGGTCGCTTCATCGAAAAGGTCGGTTCCTATGACCCGATGCTGCCGAAAGATTCTGAAAACCGCGTACAGCTGAACGTTGAGCGCATTCAGTACTGGCTGGACACGGGCGCGAAGCCGACTGACCGCGTGCATCGTTTCCTGGATGCTGCTGGCCTGCTGAAGCGCGAGCCACGCAACAACCCGAAAAAAGCTGAGCTGGGTGAAAAGGCGAAAGAACGCGTTGAAGCCAAGCGTTTGGCTGAAGAAGAAGCCGCCGCTGCTGCGTCTGGTGCTTCTGAAGAAGCTGCTGCTGAATAAGCATGATGAAATGCGCTGCGCTGAACCCGACACAAGGACCTGCTGACATGAATTCGTCAGACACGGAAAAGGTCCTGATGGCCAAGATCGGCGCGGCTCACGGCATTCGCGGGGAAGTGCGGGTCAAGCCATTCAGCGATGATCCGCTTTCCTTCACAGACTATGGTGTCTTGACGACCAGGGACGGCAAACTGTCGTTTGAGGTGGAAAGCGCGCGTGTCAAGAAAACGGTCGTGATCACCAAGTTCAAGGAGATCAAGGATCGAAATCGGGCTGAAGAGTTGAACGGTGTCGAACTCTTCGTCGACCGCAGCAAGTTTCCCGACCCTGAAGAAGACGAATTTTACTATTCGGATCTGAATGGATTGAGTGTTTTCGACCAGCATGGCAAGACACTGGGAAAGATTGTGGCGGTGCAGGACTTTGGTGCTGGGGACCTCCTGGAGGTCCGGCCAGCGCGTGGCAGGTCTTTCTATATTCCCTTCACGAAGGACTTCGTTCCGAAAGTTAGTCTGGCTGAAAAGTCAGTCACAGTGGATCTGCCGGACGACTATTTTTCTGAAGAAAAACCGGATCCGTCAGAAGGCGCTCCGGACAAGTAGCGCGTAGGCACCGGCTCCAATCCCATTTGACCAAGATCGAGTTCTTCCTGTTCTTCCCGAACGGCCTGTTTTGATTCAGAACGGATCAAGGCGATAAGCGCAACAATCAGGGCTACACCAACGCCATTTGCGACTGTGTCAGGCAATGACATTTCGTGGTGGGGCAGGAAACCTTGCATGACCTCGCCACCTATCCCCATTCCAAATGCGACCACAGCCGAGATGCGCAGTCGGCAGCAAAAAAGTGCGTGAATGGAAAGCGTGAGCATCGCAAAAAAGCCGATATGAATGACCTTGTCATACGGATGGCCGACACCGGTGTTAAAGACCAGCCCCACCAGAACGCCGAATGTTATCAGGATCATGAGTGGCAATACGCGGCTCAGTGAAATGTCCAGATAATTCTGGTCAACACGTTGCTGGATGAAACTGGGTAATTTGAAACGGATAATTGGAAATCTGAACACGGCTGGGTATCCGGTTGGAGCGCTCTTGCCAGTTTGAGCCGAGAGGCTTAATCAGATCTTTCATTCCGCCAACTTTTTGAAAACAGTTTGGAAATTTTGCTTCTTCGGTAAATTTACCGTTAAGGCGTGGTGCAATCGGGCTGAAATCAATATCGTATCTGGCAAACTGACAGGATGGGACATGGCGTTTCACGCAACAATTCTTACGCTCTATCCGGACATGTTTCCGGGACCGCTGGGGCAAAGCCTGTCCGGGCGCGCATTGGACAAAGGCCTCTGGCAGCTTCAAACCAGCCAGGTCCGCGACTTCGCCACTGACAAGCACCGGTCTGTGGACGATACGCCTGCCGGTGGCGGCGCTGGGATGGTGCTGCGCGCCGATATTCTGGCAAAGGCAATCGATGCCGCAGCGCCCGAAGATGATCCACGCCCACGGCTTCTGATGAGCCCGCGTGGCCGTCCGTTCACGCAGGCACATGCCCACAAACTTGCCGAAGGACCAGGAGCGATCATCGTGTGCGGCCGGTTCGAGGGTGTCGACCAGCGTGTGATCGATAGCCGCAAACTGGAAGAAGTCTCGATCGGTGACTACATCCTCTCAGGCGGTGAAATCGGTGCGATCACTATGCTGGATGCAATTGTCCGCTTGATACCCGGCGTCATGGGCAACATGGAAAGTGCAGAGGCGGAAAGCTTTGAAACCGGGTTGCTCGAACACCCGCATTATACCCGGCCTTCCGAATTTGAAGGCCAGGTGATCCCAGAAGTTCTAACGTCCGGCAACCACAAGAAAATCCACGAATGGCGGATGTCCGAGGCCGAGCGGATTACCCGCGAAAATCGACCAGACCTTTGGGATGCCTACATGGCGGACGAGGATGACGTGGATTAATCACCCTCGGCATTTAAGTCACCAAGTTTCGCTAGAATTTGCGTGCCACGCCGAACGATATCGGACTGGGAATGAGACCCTGTTTTTGACGTTGCGCTCGCAAGCTGGTTCCGTGCGGTATTATAGGAAATTTCCAGTACTTCTGCGGCTTCGCGCAAGGAACACCCGAGTATAAGTTGTTGAACCAGCAGGCTTTCCCGTTCTGTCAGGCCAAATGCCGCCGCAAGAATATACTCTGAATTTTTCGGTGACTCATCCGGATCGAAGATTGTTATGAGCAAGGGCTGCGTCGGTGTGATGAAGGGAGCCAGGCCTGGGTGAACTTGCTCCTTGTGCTGTACGGGCATGACGAAGAAAAACGGTCCGCCTTGCCTCTGTTGCGTTAAGGAAACTGGTCCTACAGGTGCCGACGCCGAGGACGCTCTCGACAGTGCTGCTTCCAACGCCCTTCGGATCATACCGTTGCGGGCAGTGAGATTCACCATTCTATCGATATGCAAAAGTCCGCCATTCTTCAGCGTTTGGTCGGCCCGCTTGTTGAGATGCTGAACCTTGCCGTCCGAGGTTACGATACACGCGGCTGTGGGTATCTGATCTAGCCAGAACTCCGGGTTTGGAATACGCGTTCCGCGTTTCGTTGTCTCAAGAAGCAGGCTGAAGGCGCCCTGCAAATGGGGTCTTAAAAAGCGGAAAAGTTCCAGCACATGTTGTTCTTCTCGTGCTCCCATTGCCTTGGGCAGGTTGGCTGCGACAAAAGCGGAATCTTCTCCCTGACGATGCAGAATTATGCCAAACGCCCGGTTGATCTGACGGTGATTGCTCAAGACCTCGTCATAAAACGGGGTTTTTTCCACGTCGCTCGGAGAAATGTAGTCTTTCGTGACAGCGACTTTAGACATGTCACATTTCAAGGCAATCGGCGGAAAGGGATTGGCCGAGCGCGCATTTGCCAGATGACTTTCAATATTGTCTTCGTGATTGAATAAAGCGGCGTCGTAGAACCTGTTTTTGTAGACGCACTGCGCCTGGTAGGAAATCGGCACGTCCGGATAGGTCGCCGCCAGCTCGGACAGGACGCCCGAAAGCCCGCCTTCGAGCAAAGCCGAAGTGTAAATTTTATGAAGCAGGTCTGTGTAATCTGCGTGCACAGCAGGCTTCCTTCCGGTGATTTAAATTCGACAATCGAAGATTTACTCAAAATTGGTTATTTGCATAGTGCAAATGCACCAATATCTAACGTAAGGGAATCAGTAACATAGACATTGTTGAAAACGCCGTCGTCTCCGGCACGTGGTTCCATCTGAATCAGGCGGCGAAAAAGACTTGTTTTTATGTATGTTGAACATCAGCGGCGGCTTTCGGGCCGCCACTTTTGTCTGTGCACCTTCGGGTTCGCTGTGATCTGGTTGGTTCGAAGTTGTTTGTGAACCGTAAAAATCGCATGACAATCCTAGGAAAATCCTGTATACGCGCGCCGAAGCTAGGTGAAAGTTTGTCCTTTTCATAAGGATTTACGTTCTGAGTGCGGTTCTTCGGAGCTGAAAAACTCATAAAAATCTGGTGGATAGACGACATGGCCCAAAGTTGGTGAATTCGTTTCCGGCCCTGCAGGGAACGCTCTGACCGCTTTGTAAATCAAAAGGGAAAAATGCCATGAACATCATCGAACAGCTCAATGCTGAAGAAATGGAAAAAATTGAAGGCCAGCGTAAGCTTCCTGAATTTTCTCCAGGTGACACTGTACGCGTCAACGTGAAGGTTACTGAAGGTGCCCGGACCCGTACCCAGGCTTACGAAGGCGTCTGTATTGCCCGTTCGGGCGGCGGCATCAACGAAAGCTTCACGGTTCGTAAAATTTCTTACGGTGAAGGCGTTGAACGTGTCTTCCCGATCTATTCTCCGATGCTCGAAGGTGTTGAAGTTGTCCGCCGCGGTAAAGTCCGTCGTGCGAAACTCTACTACCTGCGTGACCGTCGCGGTAAATCCGCTCGTATCGTTGAGAACACCAACGCTCGCTCCAAGCGTCTTAATGAAGTCGCTCGTGCTGAAGCCGTTGCAGTGAAAACTGCCAAGGCAGAAGCCAAAAAGGCTGAACAGGAAGCTGCAGAGACTGCAGCGGAATAAGCCTTTTGGGCAGATCAAGAATTCGAAAGGCGGTCTTCGGGCCGCCTTTTTTATGTGAAACGCTTTACAGTCAATCCCAGTTGAATTCAGCTCAACTCGCAATGCTTGACCTTGAAGCCGCGCTGCGTCATTCACTAGCGTAATTTGAATAGTCTTGTCTGCGATTTTGTTGATTTGCAGACGAGGGATGCCGGAAACTGAAGCAGCAGAAGACGCGAACGCTGCTAGCCCGGCTGGAATGAGGAGAGACCCATGGCCAAAGCACGGACGCTTTACGACAAAATCTGGGATGACCACGCGGTCGACATGCAGCCTGACGGCACCGGTCTGCTCTATATTGACCGCCATCTGGTTCACGAGGTTACCAGCCCGCAGGCATTTGAAGGCCTGCGCATGCATGGTCGCAAGGTGCGCCAGCCGGAAAAGACGCTTGCCGTAGTTGACCACAACGTTCCGACAACGGACCGCCGCCATGGCATCGATGATCCAGAATCTGCGCTGCAGGTCAATACGCTGGCCAAGAATGCTGCCGAGTTTGGTGTCGAATATTATTCCGAACTCGATTTGCGCCAGGGTGTTGTACACATCGTTGGACCAGAACAGGGCTTTACGCTGCCAGGTATGACTATTGTTTGTGGTGACAGCCACACGTCTACCCATGGCGCATTTGGTTCGCTGGCACACGGCATCGGTACGTCCGAAGTTGAGCATGTTCTGGCAACTCAGACCTTGATCCAGAAAAAAGCCAAAAACATGCTGGTGAAGGTCAATGGCCAGGTGCCAGAAGGCGTGACCGCGAAAGACATTGTGCTGGCGATCATCGGCAAGATCGGCACTGCCGGAGGCACAGGCTACGTCATCGAATATGCCGGTGAGGCCATTCAGTCGCTTTCCATGGAAGGCCGCATGACAGTCTGCAACATGTCGATCGAAGCCGGCGCGCGCGCGGGTTTGATCGCGCCGGACGCAGCAACGTTCAAATATATCGAAGGTCGTCCGAAGGCGCCCAAGGGCGAAGCCTGGGACATGGCGCTTGCCTACTGGAAGACGCTGCATTCCGATGCCGAGGCCTATTTCGACAAGGTGGTGGAGCTGGATGGTGCCAACTTGCCGCCAATCGTTTCCTGGGGGTCCTCGCCAGAGGACGTCGTCTCTGTGGAAGGCGTGGTACCGAACCCGGACGAGATCGACGATGAAAATCGCCGGGCCTCCAAGAAACGTGCGCTGGAGTATATGGACCTGGCGCCGGGTACCCGTATCACCGATATCAAGATTGATCGCGCATTTATCGGTTCATGCACGAATGGCCGTATCGAAGACTTGCGCGCAGCTGCAGCTGTAATCGGCAATCACAAGGTGGCAGCCAGTGTCAGTGCCATGGTCGTGCCAGGTTCCGGACTGGTGAAGGAGCAAGCGGAAGAAGAAGGCCTGGATCTGATCTTCAAAGAAGCCGGATTTGAATGGCGTGAGCCGGGGTGTTCAATGTGCCTTGCCATGAATGCAGACAAGCTGGCGCCAGGCGAGCGTTGCGCGTCGACGTCCAACCGCAACTTTGAAGGCCGTCAGGGTCACAAGGGCCGGACACACCTGGTCTCGCCCGCAATGGCAGCGGCAGCGGCAATCGCCGGGCACTTTGTTGACATTCGGCAATGGACCGTGAATTGATTCGTTTGCAGAACGCAAATTTTGAAGGGCGCCAGACGGCGCCCTTTTTTTTTAGACCGTAAAACTCCTGCACTTACGCAGTTGAATCGTGTTTTCATTAAATAAGTCATCGGTTTATCGAAAATTCATTGTCAGAAAACACTGCGCGATAACTGCTGTTAGAAATGACTTTGCCGGGCTTCACAAGACTGTCACCTCGGCACTACAATACTCCTGTCACAAAAGGACATGATCCGCTGTCCGATTGACCGGACAACGGACAATTGGACCAGGTCAGCCTGCTTTCAGGTGCAAGCCACGAAGACCGGCAGGCTGATCGGGTTTTGGAAGTTGGAGCATCTTCCACCTTCTCTTGAAGGCTGGATGTTCTGAGTGTGAGGAGCGGAAGGTGACGGTAGCAGTCTCGTCGGGAGCCCATCCTGCATTGGTGCTGAATGCGGATTACCGGCCATTGAGTTACTATCCACTTTCTTTGTGGTCGTGGCAGGACACCATAAAGGCAGTGTTTCTGGATCGGGTAAATATCGTTGCAGAATATGATGCAGCGGTCCGAAGTCCGAGCTTTGAATTCCGATTGCCCAGCGTCGTTTCGCTGAAAACCTTCATTAAACCCGGCCGATATCCTGCTTTCACTCGCTTTAATGTTTTCCTTCGGGACAAGTTTCAGTGCCAATATTGCGGCACAAAAGAAGAATTGACATTCGATCATCTCATCCCGCGTTCAAAAGGTGGCCTGACCACCTGGGACAATGTCATTGCCGCGTGTTCCCCGTGTAACTTGCGCAAATCCAACAAGTCCTGTGAACAGCTGAACATGTGGCCCATGCACATGCCGTTTCAGCCGACAATTCACGACCTGCATAACAACGGCCGAGCGTTTCCACCGAACTACCTGCATGATAGCTGGCTCGATTTCCTCTATTGGGATACTGAACTAGAGCCGTAATCAGCCCTGTGTTGTGGTGATTTTCCGGCGTGGAATGGTCGAAGATTTGACTACTATTTGAGTTGTATAAAAATTTAGCAAAATCCCTGCGTGTAATTAAGTGAAACCCTAGGTTTTATAAGTATTGTCTCTTTTGACAAAGAGACCTCTATGAAAACACACCAGATACAACTTTCGCTAGATTTGCTCCGCCGTCTGTTGATGGACAGGAAAGGCGCTATTGTTCCCTTGTTCGGAATAATGGTGATCCTGCTCATCGTGATCGCGGGTGCCGCGGTTGACGTCTCGCGCACAGTGAATGCCCGTGAGAAACTTTCCTATGCGCTTGACGCTGCCGCGCTTTCGGTGGCGGCAGAACTTTCGACAACCATTATGACGAATGATGAAGTCGAGCAGGCCTTGTCGGCTTCATTTCAGGTAAATCTGTCGGAAGCCGGTTTCCTGGACGACGCTCTGACCAACCTTGATTTTGAAGTGGATAGTGAGCAGGGCATCATTTTTGTTTCCTCCCATGCAACCTTGGACAACTACTTCATTGATTTTGGTGGGTATTTGATGGAGAACCTCGGTCCGGAAACCTTTGCATTCGGGACAAATTCGCAGGTTTCCTACTCCCGCTATAACGTCGAAATGGCACTTGTCGTGGATGTAACCGGATCAATGTCCGATGAAATCAACGACCTGAAGGATGCATCCGAGGCTGTTGTCGACATTCTCATTCCCGACGGCACGATCGATGGCAAGGTCGAGATTTCCCTTGTTCCTTATAGTGTTGGCGTCAACTTGGGCGATTACGCGGAAATCGCCACTGCCAATCTCAGTTCCCGTTGTGCAACTGAGAGGGACGGATATGAGAAATACTCTGATGCAAGTTATTCCGTGGAAGCCATGGGCGATGGTTCCGGGACCTTCCGGTCGCAAAATTGTTCCGACTCTGAAATTCAGCCACTGACCGACAGCCGAACGGTATTGATGGATTCGATCAATGCACTCGAAACCGATGGTTACACAGCAGGCCATACCGGTATTGGATGGGGCTGGTACACTTTAGCTCCTGACTGGGACAATCTATGGCCTATGGATTCCGCACCAGCACCCTATACGGACGATGAGGTGTTGAAGTTCGCACTGATCATGACGGACGGGGATTTCAACACCCACTATGAACAGGAGACACTGACGGAATCGCAATGTAACACCAAGGTAAGTAACGACGAATACACCGGGTCCTGTCTCAGCGGGACGAACGATTACTGGATCGAGTATTCAGAGTGGGGGTTTTATGGCGAGTCCTCGCAACGGGCAATTACGCTGTGTGACGAGATGAGAGCCAGGGATATTGAAATTTACACTGTCTTCTTCGGCTCCAACAATGATTCAGGTGGCGCGATGGTCATGCAGGCCTGTGCGGATGACGGGAATTATTATCAGGCATCATCATCATCTGATCTCGTCGGGGCTTTTGCCAATATCGCGAAGAAAATACAGCAGATCTATCTTTCAAAATAAGGATATGGCATTAGCGCTTGCGGCGTTGAATCCCTTCAAAACAGATCAAAATTCGTTTCGTGCTCACGTTTATACAAACAGTTTAAAGGTTTAGGTACTTTTCTCGTGTAGCTGTTTCTTGTTGCTAAGAGGCAGTCATGAGAAAATTCAGATCCACAATTTCGCGAAGCTTGATTAGTCGCCTGGTCGGTGACCGCAGGGGTGCGGTGCTACCACTCTTCGGCATTATGGTTATCCTGATGATCGCTATCTCAGGGGTCGCCGTCGATGTGTCCCGAACAGTGAATGCACGAGAAAAACTTTCCTACGCGCTTGATGCCGCAGCTTTGTCGGTCGCAGCTGACCTCTCAACCTCTCTTATGACCGATGCAGAGATCAAAGAAGCTCTCGCAGACTCTTTCAAAGCCAACCTCAATAGTGCTGAATTCCTAGACGAAGCGATCAAAAATCTGGACTACACAATAGACGCCGAAAATGGCCTGATAACGGTTACCTCGACTGCCACACTGAATAATTACTTCATCGACATCGGCGGCTACATGAAGGAGAACCTCGGTCCCGAGACCTTTGCCTTCGGCACAAGTTCACAGGTTGCCTATTCCAGATTCGATGTCGAGCTTGCGATGGTTCTCGATGTGACCGGCTCAATGGGTCCCTATGTCAGCGCGTTGAAGGAAGCTGCGCAATCTGCCTTGGATATTCTCATTCCCGTTGGAACCAGTGAAGCAGACAGCAAAGTCCGAATTTCGATTGTTCCTTACAGCGAGGGCGTCAATCTTGGAGAATTTGCAAACAAGGTGGCCAACGGCGCGCAAGGTACACAAAACTGCGTGACCGAGCGAACAGGGACAGCCCAGTACACAGACCTGGCTCATGATTATGATTCCAAAGATTCGGGCACCTATTTTGGTGGCGGCTCATCCGGGTGTGCACCTTCACCTCAACTGGAACCGCTTACCGCTAAACGAAACAAGATTGAAACCGCCATCAAAAAATTGACAGCCAGCGGCGGCACGGCCGGACAAACCGGGATTTCCTGGGGCTGGTATACGTTGTCACCCAATTGGGCAGATCTTTGGCCAAAAACCAGTACCCCGGCATCCTACTCTGACGAAAAGGTGCTTAAATTTGCGATCATCATGACTGATGGTGATTTCAACAGGTATTACGATAAAGCTTATTTGTCTAAAAAGAACTGCAAGAAATACAAAAATTACGGATATATTACAGAGACTTGCAAAAAGGGAACTAATCAATACTGGCTTCGTTATGGAAGCGGAGGATACAGTGGTACTTCGTCAAAGCGGGCGGTAAAGCACTGCGCCGCGATGAAAGATGCAGGCGTTGAAGTATTTTCCATTTTCTTCGGCAGCTACAAGTCAGACCCGATCAAGGTCATGAAGGAATGCGCCAACACTGGTAACTACTACCAGGCAAGTTCAAAAACGGAACTCGTTCAGGCCTTTGCCAATATCGCCAAGAAGATCCAGTCGATCTATATCGCCAAATAAATTGCTCACGCTGAAATCGAGAACTGTTATTTCACAGAGGACTGCCGCTGGTGTTAAGTCCATCTTTTGGTGGAAGTTCTTCTATTACTTAAACTTTTAGTCAAATTTGGCGACCGATTTAATTGTTTAGGTACTTTTCTCTAGTAAGTGTCTCTGAGTTGCATGAGGCAAAGATGATCAATTTTCCGCACACTGCTTTCCGGTTTCTGATGCAAAAATTTGCAGATGACAAACGAGCGTCAGTCTTGCCGCTGTTTGGCATTCTGGTAATCATGTTGATCGTGATCGCCGGTGCCGCTGTCGATGTGTCGCGTACAGTGAATGCGCGTGAAAAACTGTCTTATGCCCTCGATGCTGCGGCTCTTTCCGTCGCAACTGACCTGTCCACGTCAGTCATGTCAGACGATGAGATCAAGGACGCCCTTGCTGATTCTTTCCGTGCCAATCTTGCGGGCGCTGAATTCCTGGATGAAGCCATTGAAAACCTCTCATTCGAGGTGGACAGCGACAAAGGTCTCGTGAATGTAGCCTCCACTGCAACGCTCAATAACTATTTCATAGATATGGGCGGGTACATGAAGGAACACCTTGGTCCGGAAACCTTTACTTTCGGAACAAATTCCCAGGTGTCCTATTCGCGGTTTGATGTTGAACTGGCTTTGGTCGTAGACGTTACCGGGTCAATGTCATCAAGTGACATGCAGACACTGCGTGAAGCCTCTACAGCGGTTGTGAATATCCTGTTGCCGTCAGAAATTGATGAAAGTGCCGCCAAGGTTCGTCTTTCCCTGGTGCCTTATAGTCAGGGTGTCAATCTTGGTAACTACGCTGAAAAGGTGAAGGGTGGCGAGCACCATAGCGTCAGCGGAGACTGTGTTACCGAGCGGTGGAACTTCGACGGGAACAACGTCCTCACGACTGACGAGCCGTATGATTACTATTCTGGCTCAGGGACACCGCCGATCGAGTCGTTTTTTGGTGGTGGTAGCAACAAGTGCTCGTCTTCCGCCAAGATGATGCCGCTTACGAAAAACCGGGACGAACTCCTGACGGCAATCAGTAACCTGACAGACCAGGGTGGTACCGCAGGACAGACAGGGATTGCCTGGGGCTGGTATTCGCTCTCGCCAAATTACGCGAATGTATGGCCTGCAGATAGCGCTCCGGAAAGTTATGACGACGAAGAAGTTCTGAAATTTGCAATCGTCATGACCGACGGTAAGAACAACAGGTATTACCCTTACCAGGACGGGTGCAAGTGGTACAAAATCAAGGGTAACTGGAAAGAGTATTGTGACGAGTACTTCGAGATGCCGGAGAGCGAAACGTACAACAACGTTTCGTCAACGCGCTCAAGAGATTTGTGCGCGGCCATGAGAGATGCCGGTATCGAAATATTTGGGGTTTATTTCGGAACAGGGTCAAGTTCAGTTGGCGCGCGCAATATGCAATCGTGTGCGAGCGACGGGAATTACTATCAGGCCACGTCTTCCAGCGAACTCATCAGCGCGTTTGCGAATATCGCCAAGAAAATTCAGTCGATCTTTATTTCCCAATAGAACGCATCAAAAAAGCCCGCCGATTGAGCGGGCTTTTTCTTCATGTGTTTTGTTCGCCGGTCAGCCGCGGTTCTGACGGTTGTCGATCAGATCATCAACAACGGTTGGATCCGCGAGCGTTGACGTGTCGCCCAGGTTGTCAAAGCTGTCTTCGGCGATCTTGCGCAGGATACGGCGCATGATCTTGCCCGAACGTGTTTTGGGCAGACCCGGCGAATACTGAATCAGATCAGGCGAGGCAATCGGGCCAATCTCGGCGCGAACGTGTTTCACCAGTTCCTTCTTCAGCTCGTCCGTTGGTTCTTCGCCTTCCATCAACGTGACATACGCATAAATGCCCTGCCCCTTGATATCATGCGGATAGCCGACCACGGCGGCCTCAGAGACCTTAGGATGGGCAACCAACGCGCTTTCGACTTCTGCGGTACCCATGCGGTGTCCGGAAACGTTGATGACGTCGTCGACACGGCCCGTGATCCAGTAGTAGCCGTCTTCGTCGCGGCGACAGCCGTCCCCTGTGAAGTAAAGCCCCTTGTAGGTCGCGAAATAGGTCTGGATGAAGCGATCGTGGTCGCCATAGACGGTGCGCATCTGACCTGGCCAGCTGTCCTTGATGACCAGATTGCCTTCGGTGGCGCCCTCCAGGAACTTGCCTTCTGCATCGACGATGCCTGGCTGAATGCCAAAGAACGGCCTTGTTGCAGAGCCCGGCTTCAGATCCGTTGCACCCGGCAGCGGTGTGATCAGAATTCCACCGGTTTCCGTTTGCCACCAGGTATCGACAATCGGGCAGCGGCTGTCACCGACGACATTGTAGTACCAGGTCCAGGCTTCCGGATTGATTGGCTCGCCAACTGATCCGAGAAGGCGCAGGGATTTTCGCGAAGTCTTGGTGACATGTTCGTCGCCGGCACCCATCAGGGCGCGGATCGCGGTTGGTGCAGTGTAGAAAATGTTGACGTTGTGCTTGTCGCAAACTTCCCAGAACCGGCCAGGACCTGGATAGGTCGGAACCCCTTCGAACATCAGGGTCGTCGCGCCGTTGGCAAGCGGGCCGTAAACAATGTAGCTGTGGCCGGTGACCCAACCCACATCCGCCGTACACCAGTAGATATCGCCCTCGTGGTAATCGAAGACGTACTCATGGGTCATGGAGGCATAAACGAGATAACCACCGGTCGTATGCAACACGCCTTTCGGCTGGCCCGTGGACCCGGACGTGTAGAGTATGAACAGCGGGTCTTCCGCGTTCATTTCCGCCGGTTCGCAGTGGTCTGAAACCTGGCTTGCAGCTTCGTGGTACCAGACGTCGCGGCCATCCTGCATGGTGATGTCACCACCGGTGCGCCTGACGACAATCACGCTTTTGACCGGAGCCTTTTCGGCAGCCTTGTCGACATTGGCCTTGAGCGGAACCTTGCGACCGCCGCGCAGACCCTCATCTGCTGTAATCACGCACTCGGATTTACACCCTTCTATGCGCTGGGCAAGGCTGTCCGGGGAAAACCCGCCAAAGACAATGGAGTGGACGGCGCCGATCCGCGCGCAGGCAAGCATGGCGTAAGCTGCCTCCGGGATCATCGGCATGTAGATCGTGACCCGGTCACCCTTTTTGACACCCTGTGCGAGAAGCACGTTTGCGAACCTGTTCACTTCTCCGTGCAGTTCCCGGTAAGTGATGACCTTGTGTTCGCTCGGATCGTCGCCTTCCCAGATGATAGCGGGCTGATCGCCGCGCTTTTCCAGGTGCCGGTCAACACAGTTCGCAGCTACGTTTAGTGTTCCGTCTTCAAACCATTTGATCGAGACGTTGTCGTAGTCATACGAGGTGTTTTTCACCTTGTTGTACGGTTTGATCCAGTCGACACGCTTGCCATGTTCACCCCAGAACCCGTCTGGATCATCCACGGAGCGCTGATACATCTCTAAATATTTGGCGTTGTCGACGTGCGCCCGCGCAGCAACCTCCGCAGGAACGGGAAAAACAGAGTCAGACATGTGAGAACCTCCCAGAAACCACAATTGGGCCTGCGGCGGGTGTCTCCCCTCACCGCCGACCTATTTGCTGGTGGCCATTATGCGTATGGCCTGACCAAGCGTCCATAACCAAACTTTAGTCCTTTAGTCGGCGAGTCCTTGGTCTAATGCGTTCAAATACGTAAGGATTTACGTTTGCGTCAACTCAGCCAACCAATCAGGATCCCCTGAACTACTAACACACCAAGCCAGTGCCCACCGTCAATGACCGTCAAACTCCAGGGGCGACCCTGAAACCGGTGATTGATGATTTGCGTGGTCAGGACAATTCCAATCCAGATCATGAGAGCGGAGATAATTCCGGTTCGAATGTTGGATTCACCAGCGTGATAGATGATGCCGGCGAAGACAAAGGCCATCACCAGCTGGCAGACAAAAGCGATTGCGAGCGTCACCGGATCGGGCTTTGTCTGCGCTTCGCTCAGGCTCGCCGCCTTCATCCAGGCCTTGCCCAAAACGCCGTACCAGATCGATCCAAATATGAATGATCCGACTGCCGCTACAGCAACCGCAATCAGATTGACGCCATCAAACATCATGGCCTGCCCTCCGTATTATTACGATGTAAGTTGGAAGGAATTGCACCAAAGATCAAGCGGAAGCTGACGGATAAGGGATCAGTTTTTCAGCCAGATGCTGAGACGTCCACAGTCTTCAAATCCCAGCTGTCGGTAAACTGTCAGGACGTCATCGTCGGTCTCATAGGTGCAAACCGGCTTATGTGGGAAAGGTGCCAGGAGCTCATGCAGCGCACTGTAGAGCCAGTTCTTGCGGCAGAATACATTCGACAATCCCAGGACGTCCTTGCCGCTGAAGGTCGGGCCAGCATTGAAGATACCGCCAGCCTTGATCGAGCCTTCGTTCAAGATGGCCGCAAAATCAATCGCTCTCTTTTCAAGAAGCCTTGGCGGGAATACCCGATGCAATTCGTCATCACTGTTCCAGGCAGCCGACCACCTCTTCAATCCTTCCGGATGTGTGATCTTTTGCCAGCTTGAGGTGACAGGCGGTCTTCGGCTGGATTGGGTGGGTCTGAACAACCAGCTGCCAGACTTGAGTTTTCGAAAACCGAATGATCCAAGATCGAGACAGTTAAAGCTGTCCTTGACCGCTGCATTTTCCGGAAGAGCGTCGAGCGCGGTTTTCAAGTCCGGATCTGGTCTCGCGGAGGTGGTGACGATATTAGGATAAAGTGGCAGAACTTTTCCCGAAGCGTGCCAAAAACCGGCGTAATACCGGGAATTGGCTCCGGCTGCTTTCAGAACTGCGTCACACCAAAGCGCATTATTCTGTGCGCAGGCGTCTTGTTTGCCAGGAACCATCTATGCGTTCAGCCCACCTTTTTCGACAATGAACTCTACCACGGAACCCAGGCCTTCACTGGCTTTCGTATTGGCAAAGACAAAAGGGCGATCCTTGCGCATTTTCTTCGCATCCCTGTCCATGACGCTCAGGTCAGCGCCGACGTAAGGTGCAAGATCTGTCTTGTTGATGATCAGGAGATCGGAGCGGGTGATGCCTGGACCGCCTTTGCGCGGGATTTCCTCGCCCGCTGCTACATCGATGACATAGAGGGTGAGGTCTGCCAATTCCGGCGAAAAGGTAGCGGCCAGGTTGTCACCACCTGACTCGATCAGGATCAGATCAAGATCCGGAAAGGACCGGCTCAGGTCATCGACCGCTGCGAGATTGATGGAGGCATCCTCGCGGATCGCAGTATGCGGGCACCCGCCGGTTTCAACGCCGCGTATTCGGTCGCTCGACAAGGCCTGGGAGCGCATGAGCGCTTCGGCATCTTCACTTGTGTAGATATCGTTGGTGATGACAGCGAGTGAGTAGGTCTCCCGCATGGCTTTGCAGAGCCGGTCGGTCAAGGTTGTTTTGCCAGAACCGACGGGGCCGCCGATGCCGACACGCAATGGGCCGTTTTTTGAACTCATGAACGGAACAACCTCGAATACTGGGTTTCATGCGCCATTGAGGCGATGTCTGCGAGAAATGTAGATGTGCCCAGATCATCAAGACCAGCTTCGCGGGCCTCTGCGGCGACCTCGAAGATGACGGGCTCCAGTTGGGCAAGTACTTTCTGGCCGTTGCTCTGACCAAGTGGAACGGCGCGGACAGCGACCGAGATGATGTTGGCTGCAAAGGCGTGCAAAAAAGCCGTCAGTGCAGCGTCTTCATGTATATCGTGAGCTGCACAGACGACCCCCAGGGCAACTGGATAAGGCCAGGCTTCCCGGTCAACGGCCACTAGCGCGCGGAACATGTTGCCCGCAGGCGTTTCTTTAACCGGCATCCAGCTCTTGGAAACGGCATTGCAGAAAGCGGTGCCTTGCGCGCTTGATTCCAGTAGCCTTTCCTTGGAAGGCTGAAGGGAGAGCCCCAGTTGTCGAAGCTCTTGAATTTCGTCTGCGTCTCCTCTCAGGGCGGCACGAAAACTCTCTTTCAAGAGGATGGCATCACTTCGTCCGGCTCCATAACGCATTATGTCTTCCAGCCATTCATTCAATTCATCAGCACTAGTAACACCGCCCTCGTCGATCACCTGTTCCAGACCGTGGCTATAGGTAAACGCGCCAATCGGAAAGGCGGGCGAAAGAAAAGCCAGCAGCCGGTAAAGCGCAGACAGGGAAACGGGTTCAGTCATGGCTGTGTCCATGTGCGTGCCCGTGCGAATGCCTATGTTCATGACCTTGGGTCTGACCGTGACCGTAAGCACCGCCTTCCGGGTCAAACGGGGCGGAAACCGGGACGATTTTGCCCCCGAGCTTTGCAACCATGTCCTCAATGACGTGGTCTCTGCGGATCCTGAGGGACCCACCCATCAGTTGGGTCGGCAGATGACGGTTGCCCAGGTGCCAGGCAATCTTCACAAGGTGATCGGTATCGTTGGCGTTGATCTCTACGAGGTCTTCCGGTTCTGCCAACACTTCCAGGATCCGGCCGTCTTCCAGTTCCAGTCCGTCGCCATGGTGAAGATGAATCGCATTGGCTTCGTCGAGCAGGCAGGAAAGACCCTTCTCGCCGGTCAGCACGGCACGGCGACGGTGCCTGTCTTCCCTGTCCAGGGTGATCTGGTCAGACGGCTGTCCCTTCCAGCTGCCGGCAGAATGGATTTTCTGGATTCGGATCATTTCGCTGCGTCCACCTTCGCTTTCATCGCCAGAAAACCTGGTCGTTGCCGGAGCCGCTTGAAATACTCATAAACTGGTCCTTCCTTGGGCAAGGGGAACCTGAGCGTTACAGCCCACCCGGAACAATGACCGATAATGATGTCAGCGATAGTGAAGGTCTCACCCATGACGTACGGGCCCTCGCCCATCCTCTGTGCGAGCGTTTCGAGGCCCCGTCCGAATTCCATCCTGCACTGGTCGATAATGTGGGGTACCCGCAATTCTTCCGGATAAACATAACTGTTCTTGGAAGTGGTCCATAAGGCACCTTCCAGCACATCAACACACAGCTGGGTGAAGCTGTCCTGCCTGGCGCGTTCCAGAGTCCCGGCTGGAAATGTGAACTTGCCGTGCTTGTCGGCAAGATAGGTGCAGATCGCCACAGATTCCGTAATTGCGGCATCACCATTGACAAGAATAGGTACCTTGCCGCTGGGATTCAGCGCTCGGGCGGTCTCAGACTGTGGCATTGCCGGTTCAATCTCATAAGCCTCGCCCAGCTCTTCCAGAAGCCACATGACCCGCATGGCACGCGTGCGCGGAAATCCGACAATTTTATACATTTCTACCCTTCCCGAGGATCTTTCACAGGAACCTTAGAACAGGAAATATCGCTGTGCCATCGGCAGAACTTCAGCTGGTTCGCAGGTCAGCAATTCACCATCGGCGCGTACTTCGTAAGTCTCTGGGTGCACATCGATTTCAGGCGTTGCGTCATTGAGAACCATCGACTTTTTCGAGATCCCGCCACGCACGTTTTTCACTGGAAGTACCATACTGTCGAGGCCAGCCTTGTCCTTGACGCCATTGTCGTAGGCTGCCTGTGAGACGAAGGTGACCCGGCTTTCTGTCATGGCCTTGCCATAGGCACCAAACATGGGGCGGTAATGGACGGGTTGCGGCGTTGGGATTGACGCATTGGGGTCGCCCATTGGAGCGGCGGCAATGGTGCCAAGTTTAATGACCATGTCCGGTTTAACACCGAAGAACTTCGGATCCCAGAGCACCAGATCCGCCAGCTTGCCAACTTCGACAGAACCGACATGTTCGTCAAGACCATGGGCGATTGCCGGGTTGATGGTGATCTTGGACATGTAGCGTTTGACACGCAGATTATCGTTTTCACCGGCTTCATTGGAAAGGCGACCGCGCTGAACCTTCATCTTGTGGGCGGTTTGCAGCGTCCGGATGATCACTTCGCCGACACGCCCCATGGCCTGGCTGTCCGAGGCAATGATAGAGAAGGCGCCCATGTCGTGGAGAATGTCTTCCGCTGCGATGGTTTCCTTGCGAATGCGGCTTTCGGCGAAAGCAACGTCCTCGGGGATGGAGCTGTCCAGATGGTGACAGACCATGAGCATGTCGAGATGCTCTTCCAACGTGTTTACAGTGTAGGGCCGTGTCGGGTTGGTCGATGACGGCAGTACGTTCATTTCGCCGCAGACCTTGATGATGTCCGGTGCGTGGCCGCCACCTGCCCCTTCCGTATGAAAAGCATGAATGGTGCGGTTTTTGAAAGACGCCGTTGTGTTCTCGACAAACCCGGACTCGTTTAACGTGTCCGTATGGATCATCACCTGAACATCATATTCATCGGCAACGGACAGGCAGTTGTCGATGGCCGCTGGTGTGGTGCCCCAGTCTTCATGCAGTTTCAGCGCAGATGCACCAGCCAGAACCTGTTCTTCAAGTGCCGCCGGTAAGGAAGAGTTGCCTTTTCCAGCAAAGGCCAGGTTCATCGGGAAACTGTCGGCCGATTGCAGCATGCGCGTGATGTGCCAGGGACCGGGTGTGCAGGTTGTGGCGTTGGTGCCTGTGGCCGGGCCGGTGCCGCCACCGAGCATGGTGGTCACGCCAGACATCAGGGCTTCATCGATCTGTTGTGGGCAGATGAAATGGATATGGACGTCGAGGGCCCCTGCTGTCAGGATCTTGCCTTCGCCAGCGATTGCCTCGGTTCCCGGGCCAACCACTATGTCCACGTCAGGTTGAACGTCCGGGTTGCCGGCTTTTCCAATTCCGACAATGCGACCTTCCCTCAGGCCGACATCTGCTTTGACGATACCCCAGTGATCAACAATCAATGCATTGGTGATAACAGTATCCACCGCACCGGCGGAACGAGGCGCTTGCGACTGCCCCATCCCGTCGCGAATGACCTTGCCACCGCCAAATTTGACCTCTTCCCCGTAGGTGGTGAAGTCCTTTTCCACCTCAATGATGAGGTCGGTATCAGCAAGGCGCAGCCTGTCGCCTGTCGTTGGTCCGAACATGTCCGCATAAGCAGCGCGCGACATTTTATAAGCCATTATTTCTCCAATCAGCGATCAGAATATCGTTTGTTTATTCGCCATAGTCCTCGACCGTGGCGTTAAAATCTTCGGTGCGCTGCATGGTTAGAATGATCATGCAGCCCTGGTAGAGTTCGTGTCCGCGGGTGCCGCCCTGAAACGGAAAGCCATAGGCCTTGCAGTCCTTCTCCCGAAAGACTTTCCAGGCTTCCTGTGCGTCGCTAAGGGCTTCGGAACTACCCTTCAGATGATCGGGCAGGGCTTCGTCCATTTCTGTCAGCTTTGTTTGAAGCGCGTCATAGGCGGCATTCATCGCCGTCTCGGCTTCCTTCAGGGCTTTGTCAGCGCAGTAGGTCCGTTCCGAATTGTTGAGCGGATAACCGCAATCGACGTTCTCCTGAGCGCTGGCGAAGGGCACAAGAAACAGACTGACCAGAACGAGAGAGATGCCAAGAGGTCTGATCATCTATTCAAACCCTTTCGACAATTCGTTGAGTTCAGCAGTGCGCTGGCGCGTGAGATCGGCACGGCAGCTCAGCACCAACATTGGTTCAAGCGTTCCGCCACGGGCCAGAAATCCGTAGGCTTCGCAGGCCTTGTCGCGGTAGGGGATCCAGGCGCGCTGGGCCTCCCGTAGCGTATCTGTAGCGCCTTTGAGGTTCTCGGGAAGATAGCTGTCGGTTTCCCGCATCGCCGTCATGGCGGATTTGTATGCAACGTTCAGGTCCGCGTCTGCTTCCTGCCAGTCCACGCCGGCGCAATGGGTCATTTCCATTTGGGTCATGGCATTGTTGCAGTCGACGTTGTCCTGGGCACTTGCCTGAATGCTACCGGCGGCGAGCAATATTAGAGCAAGTAAGAAACGTGGCATGAGACTCTCCTGAATGATCACAAGCCGCCCATGACTTTCTGGTTGAAGCCATAGACCGTTCGGTCGCCCCGGTAGGGCACAAGTGTTACCGACCGTGTCTGGCCAGGTTCAAAACGGACAGCGGTGCCGGCCGGAATATCCAGACGCATGCCGCGTGCCCTTTCCCGATCGAAGGAAAGGCCGGTGTTTGTTTCAGCAAAGTGATAATGGCTGCCGACCTGGACCGGCCGGTCACCCGTGTTGGCAACATCAAGCGTGACGGTTTCAAGACCGGCGTTCAGTTCGATTTCGCCGTCGGCAGCAAAAATTTCTCCGGGGATCATCTGAAACTCCTAATATCGGGTGCTGGAACGGTCAGCGAATGGGTTCATGGACGGTGACGAGCTTTGTACCATCCGGGAATGTCGCTTCCACTTGCACATCATGGATCATATCGGCGATGCCTTCCATGACCTGATCTCTGGTGAGGACCTTGGCTCCAGCTGCCATCAGATCGGCGACGGAACGACCGTCGCGCGCACCTTCCACCACAAAGTCACTGATGAGAGCTATGGCTTCGGGATGATTCAACTTCACACCCCGTTCGAGCCGGCGGCGGGCAACCATCGCAGCCATGGATATGAGAAGTTTGTCTTTTTCGCGTGGCGTAAGGTTCACTAGGATTCCTCCAAATCAACAGTGCCAGACACGCGGCAGGTCTGCCGAGCGGTATCTGGTCAGAAAAGTCATGAGAGCGTTGCGCAGGTCCCGGCTGTCGCTGGACACGAATCTGGCGACCAGCAACCCGTTCCAGGCACTGGCCGCTGCGCGGGTGGTTTTTCCCGGCAGCGTTTCGAAACAGGACCGGGCAAGATCCAATCGGTCTTCCGCATCCAGCGCAAAATCGGCAAAGGTCGCAAAACAGTGTCCGCCATGGGCAGTTGCGGTCCCCTTTAGTATTTTGACCGGGTCTCCGGCCAAGCGGATGTTGTCGGCAAATATCAGTTTGTTGTCGCGCCTGATGCGCCAGCTGTCCTTGAACAGTACTGATCTGACCTGTTCGCCCATCGCGGTACGTCCGAGTACGACCGTTTCCAGCATCATGAGACGGGCGTTTGCTTCAAGGTCAGCGCTTATCGTCCGTTGCAGGCCCGATGCTTCAAACAGAATTGTTTCCTGAGGCAACCATTCGAGTGTTGCGTCTTTTCCAACGCCAAGCCTTCCTGTTACTTTTGCCGAGCCGCCACTGCTGCGATAAGCACGCTCGGCGGTCTGGCTTGTCACAATCGCGTGTGATCCGTTGCCAGCCTCGACTTCATAGGCAAGCTCGTCGCCGCCCGTCAGGCCACCGGCCGTGTTGAGCAGAACCGCGGTGGGCGCGCTGTCATAAACCTTCGGGAGCCGGATCTTTGCCGAGCCGCTTTGATAGAGGTCCTCAAGGCGCGTTTTTTCACCCGATGCGCCAAATCGTACGCGCGCAGCACCTTTTACCCGCTGCATCACCTCCAGATTTGGGCTGGAATTTGATGCTCTTGCAGCATCATACATGTCGGATAATTCCCCCCGGGCACCGGCAATGACGTTTATTGACATTTTTTCCAACTTGTTCTCAAGCGGAGACGGATGCAAGAACGATGATGGTTTGTGACACCTTAGCAAAAGCCGGGCCACGAGCTATTGGTCGTCCGATGCGATCTGGCTCGCGAGAATACCCAGCTTTTTTCGGCTGCTTAAGCACGAATTTTGCGTGGAATGCTCAAAAATATGGCGATTGCCTAATTGAACAGCAGTTGGGTGTTGTGAGGAAAAGCTTGCCCTTGAGGAAATGTTCCGGTTTTTTAAAGGTGCAGTAAAAATTTTATGCCACTACCAGCGCGATTTCGTTTTGCGGGATGACAAGCGAGGAATATTTGTGTTCGTAAGCTCAATTAGCCGTCTGACATCCGTTTGCCTGGTGCTGTTTGCCTTGATCGCGAGCCTTTGGGCAGATCCTGCGCAGGCGGATATTGGGTCGTATATCGTGATCGATGCCAAAACGGGCGCAGTGATTGAGCAAAAGAATGCCACGCGCAAATGGTATCCCGCCTCGCTGACCAAGATGATGACCGCCTATGTCACCTTCAAGGCCATCCGGGACGAGCGTGTAACCCTGACATCAGCGGTCGTTCAGTCAAAGAATTCAATTGCAGAACCGCCCAGCAAGATGGGCTTCAAGGTTGGGACGCGGTTCACCATCGATACGGCGCTCAAGATCATACTCATCAAATCGGCAAATGATGTTGCCGTCGCGTTGGGCGAAGCTGTCTCTGGTTCCGAATCCAGATTTATTGCGGCGATGAATGCGGAGGCCAAGCGCCTCGGCATGACCAATACGCGGTTTACAAATCCCCACGGACTGCCTGACAACAGGCAAGTCACGACGGCACGCGACATGGCCATTCTGGCGATGGCGCTGCGACGAGATTTTCCTGAGTCCAGGGAATTTTACAAACACCCTGGAATTCGGTTTGGCAAAAAAACCCTGCGGTCAGCCAACCGGGAGTTCCTGCTGCGTGTTCCAGGCGCAAATGGCATGAAGACCGGCTATATCTGCAATTCCGGCTACAATGTTGCCTCTTCTGTAACGCGTCGCGGTCGTACGTTGATCGCAGTTATCCTGGGTGCTGGTTCCGGATTGGAGCGCACCGCTTTTGCCCGTGAATTGTTCGACAATGGCTTCAAAAAGGGCGGCCGCGGTCAAAAGGTCACCAGTCTTTCTGGCTCGTCCGCCAATCCTCCGGCGGATGGCTACTGCCGGCGCAACAAGAGCCCGGGTGCGAAGGGCTACATGGCCCGCTTTGACATGGAAACCAAAACCCGGGGCGGATTCCTTTTCTTCAAGGACCCCGAGGGAAAGAAAACAAAGAAAGTGGATGCGAGCGGCTTTACACTTGCCAACGGAAAACCGGATTGGGCCAAGATCCTTGACCGGACGCTTGGTCCTCGCCGTGTTGCCTATCGCCCGCTTCAGGTAGGTCTCGGAAAACCGACATCAACGCCTTCGGTGAACAAGCCGTCCGGATTGCAGGAGTTAGCCATTCCGGCAGAAGATATTCCGACGCCGGTTGCCAATCCCATGCGCCGGGCTGAAATCGAAATACGGCAGAAGCTTAAACAGACAGCCCAGACTGCGAACGCAAGCGGCGCAGGATCCATTCCACAAACCGAGACACCTGCGCCTGTTGAAGCATCTGGTTCAACGACCAGTGCACCGGGATCGATCTTCCGCAAAGGGCTTGATTTCAGCGTTCCGGTACCCGCCCCAAGTCCGCGGAAGTAAATCCCGGTTATCACCTGATAACGCGCAGGCCTTCACTCTCGCGAGGCGGCGAAGTTAACACTTTATTTACGCTGTTCCTTAACACTGAGGTAAGCATTTTCCTGGCATTGGCATGCTGTATTTATATTTTGCAGCGATGTTGGCCGGGTCATCTGCGGCATAGAACATGCTGAGACAAACAGATCGAGAGATCGAATTATGATGGAACCGAGATCCAACGCCACCATCAAGGCTCTTGCAAGCCTTGCGGAACTTTCTGCCAATCAGCTGGAAGAAGGGGTCTCGATTGAAGAAGTTATCGCTACCCTTCGCAAGGCGGCCGACGCAGTTCGACATGTTGTCGAAGCTGACGATGAGTTTGAGATGGACGCAGAAGACGACGATCTCGCTCAGGATCTGACGCCTGTAGATTTCTCCGAAGGGCCGGCGGGAAAAAAATCTGACGAAGCAATTGTCGATGAAGGCATTGAAGACGAGCCAGTTCTCAACGCCGGATAAATCCACCGGAATTTGCAATCTTTTTGACGCATTCCCATAAAGAGTGATAGCGGTCTCTTCCAACGAGGCCGCTCTGTGCTTTGGCTCATTTGTCCAGTGGATCTACCTATCGGATCTGCCCGTGGACTTGAATGAGCGATTGCCCGAAAGTCGCGGCAATATCTGGAGAAATGCATCATGGCTTCCGCAGAAGCAACACCTCGCGCGGCAGGCCGAAAGGGGCCAAAACCCCCTATTCCCCTGACTGTCCTGACGGGATTTCTCGGCGCTGGAAAAACGACGCTTTTAAACCAGATTTTGAAAGATCCGGCGATGTCTGACGCTGCCGTGATCATCAATGAATTTGGCGAAATCGGGCTCGATCACCTGTTTGTGGATCAGGCTGGCGACGGCATCGTTGAACTGTCGTCGGGGTGTCTGTGCTGCACGATCCGAGGAGATCTCGTCACCACGCTTGAGAATCTTTTACGTCATCTCGACAACGGTAGAACAAAAAAGCTGAGCCGTGTTGTGATCGAAACAACTGGCCTGGCGGATCCGGCGCCCATTTTGCACACTGTCATGCTGCATCCCTACTTGATGCTGCGGTACCAGCTCGACAGCGTGATAACGCTTGTCGATGCGATCAATGGCCTGTCGACGCTCGAGAACCATGAGGAAGCTCGAAAGCAGGCTGCGGTCGCGGACCGTCTTGTGTTTACCAAGACCGACCTTGTTCAATCCGATGAAGAACAATCAGATTTTGCGCAACTGAAACAGCGACTGGCAGACCTCAATCCGGGCGCGCTGCGGTTAGATGCGCAATCGAACGAAGCCAGTCCTGAAGCTCTTCTCAATGTCGGCCTTTACGACCCAAAAAGCAAAATTCCGGACGTTGCCGCCTGGTTAAATGCCGAGGCCTATGAGGCTTCACCGCACGGTCATTCCCATCATCATCACGATCACGACCATCATCATGATATGAACCGGCATGATGATTCGATCAGGGCCTTCACCCTTGCGACCGACAGGCCGGTGTCGGCTTCTGCCCTGGAAATGTTTCTGGATCTGTTGAGATCAGCTCACGGGCCTAAACTATTGCGCGTCAAAGGGATCGTTCAGATGGCGGACGACCTTGAGCGTCCCGTGGTCATTCATGGCGTGCAGCATGTGTTTCATCCACCCGTTACGTTGGATGCCTGGCCGGATAGCGATCGGCGTACACGCATGGTGTTCATCACTAACAACCTACCGGAAGGCTTTGTTCGTAAAATGTTCGAGGCATTTACAGGTGCGCTATTGCCAGATACGCCGGATCCAAAGGTCCTGACCGATAACCCGCTTGCGATATCGGGCTTCACGGGCCCGATCCGCTGAGTTGCTGCTGTTCAGACTTTCCTTCTCAGGCGAATGAGACCTTCCTGCGCGGTCGATGCGATCAGTTGGCCATTCATTGTGAACAGCGACCCCCTGTTCATGCCGCGGGATCCTGAAGTCGAAGTGCTGTCGGTTGCATAAAGCAGCCATTCATCGGCGCGGAATGGGCGATGAAACCACATGGCATGGTCCAGGCTGGCTGCTTGGATTTTCGGGCTGAACACAGACGTGCCATGCGGAAACAAAGACGTGTCGAGAAGGGTCATGTCAGATGCGTAGGCAAGCACGCATTGATGAATGCGCTCGTCATCGGGCAATGCACCGGTTGCGCGGACCCAGACATATTGCTCCGGGGGCAATGGCTTCTTGCTGAAATAGTGCGTCATATCGACCGGACGCATCTCAATCGGTCGTTCACGTTCCCAGTATTTTCGAACATTGTCAGGTGCCATCGACAGGAACTTTTCCTTCAACTCCTGTTCGCTCGGCAATTCGTCGGGCGTTGGCACATCTGGCATATCGTTCTGGTGTTCAAGTCCTTCTTCACGCACCTGGAACGATGCTGCCATGGAGAAGATTGCCTCACCATGCTGGATGGCGACAACCCGCCGCGTTGTGAAACTCCCGCCATCCCGGATACGGTCGACCTCGTAAATGATCGGTACCGAAGGATCTCCAGGTCGCAAAAAATAACCGTGCAGCGAATGAACATGCCGGTCTTCGACAACTGTGCGCGATGCCGCCACAAGTGCCTGGCCGATGACCTGTCCGCCAAATACCCGTTGCCAACCGACTTGCGGGCTGCGACCACGGAACAGATTGCGTTCCAGCGGTTCCAGGTCAAGAATTTGAAGAAGGTTATCAATGGCCGTGTTCATCGGCGCGATCCCTGCTAGATAGAGGTCCGGGTGATTTGGCCGCATGACATGGCCGTCCTGGCACTCTTGGACGCGACCTGACGTTAAAGTCAAGATGCCTTTAGGGAAGCTGAAGGCAAGGAGTTTATTGCAATGGCGAAGACAAAAAGCACGACGGACATGTTCGACGTCGTGATTGCAGGTGGAGGGTATGTCGGATTGTCGCTCGCTGTGGCCCTGAAACAGGGAGATGCCAGTCTCACGTGTGCCGTTGTTGATCCCAAGCCGATGGATACCCTTCACAAGGACCCGCGCGCCTCTGCCATTGCAGCCGCTGCCTCGCGAATGTTGTCTCAGCTGGGTATATGGCAGCAAATCGAAGCGGAAGCGCAACCGATCAACGACATGATCGTGACGGACAGCAAACTGCGGGACGTTGTCAGGCCGGTGTTTCTGACCTTTGACGGCGAAGCGACTGAAGGCGAGCCCTTTGCGCACATGGTTCCAAACGGGGTCATGATGCCTGCTCTTTACAACGCGGCCAAAGACCTTGGTGTTTCCTTTTTCGCGCCAGGTTCCGCCGAAACATTTCGAACGCATGCAGACCACGTCGATCTGGTGCTGGAAGATGGCAATGTGCTGCAAAGCCGACTTCTTGTGGCAGCTGACGGTGTGCGGTCCAAACTGAGGGACCTTGCAGGCATTCGGACCGTTAATTGGGACTACGGCCAGTCCGGTATCGTCACCACGGTAAAGTATGAGCGACCACACAATGGACGGGCAGAAGAACATTTCCTTCCAGCCGGGCCATTTGCAATTTTGCCTCTTCCGGGTAATCGCTCGTCTCTTGTCTGGACGGAGCGGACTTCGGATGCAAACCGACTTGTGCGGTCGGACGATTTTACTTTCGAACTGGAGCTTGAGCGCCGCTTTGGACACCATCTTGGAACTTTGGAGGTCCAGGGGCCACGTCAGGCTTTTCCACTTGGATTGAAACTGGCACGCGATTTCGTAAAGCCTCGTTTCGCCCTGATTGGCGATGCGGCTCACGGCATCCACCCGATTGCCGGACAAGGCCTCAATCTGGGCTTCAAGGATGTTGCAGCACTGGCCGAAGTTCTGGTCGACGCCCGCCGGCTTGGACAGGATCCTGGCGGTTTTGATGTGTTGGAGCGCTACCAGCGCTGGCGCCGGTTTGATACTTTCCAGATGGGTGTCGTCACTGATGTGCTCAATCGCCTGTTCTCCAATGACAATGACGTGCTTCGCGCGGTCAGGGACTTTGGCCTTGGCATTGTCGACCGCATGCCGGGGATGAAGTCTCACTTCATCAAAGAAGCGGCAGGCTTTGCTGGGCCCGTGCCGAAATTGCTTTCAGGGGAACCAATCTGATAGGAGTTTACCAGTTAACTCTACACCCTGCCGGATTTGCTTTGAATGATTGACCGTCCTGCGACAATTTCCCCGCACAAATCGATACTGATTACAGGTTGTTCTTCAGGAATTGGGGCTGTTGCAGCGCATATTCTGCGTGGACGGAATTGGCGCGTGTTTGCGACCGCCAGGAAACCGGAAGACGTCGCCCGGCTGAAAGGTCTTGGATTTGAGTCCTTTCGTCTGGACTACGAAGATCCCGAAAGCATCAAGGCCACCGCGCAAGCAGTGCTCAAGGCGACGGATGGCGAACTTGATGCGGTCTTCAACAATGGCGCCTATGCCGTGCCGGGGGCGCTGGAGGATATTCCAACCGAGGCCCTGCGTGCCCTGTTTGAGGCCAATTTCATTGGCTGGCACGATCTGACCAGGCAATTGATCCCGGCCATGCGGGCCAACAAATCCGGCCGCATCGTGCAATGTTCATCGGTTCTGGGGTTTGTTGCTCTGAAATACCGTGGTGCCTACACAGCATCCAAATTTGCATTGGAGGCTTATTCCGACACCTTGCGCCAGGAACTTAAAGGCTCAGGAGTACACGTATCCTTGATCGAACCGGGCCCTATCGACACCAGGTTCACTCAGAACGCCTTGGCAAATTTCGACCGCTGGATAGGCGCGGAGGGTATGAAAGCTTCCCTGCACCGGCGAACTTACGAGAAACGCAGAATTCGAATGGAGAAGGGAGACCCGGGTCCTTTCAAGCTTCCTTCAGAGGCGGTCGTAAAATGCCTGATCCACTCCGTTGAGGCAAAACGCCCCAAGGCAAGGTATCATGTCACGATTCCCACCACCGTCATGGCGGTGGCAAAATGGGTGCTGCCGACATCGCTTCTCGACAGGTTTTGCATTTGGGCTGCCGACGGTGAGGAGTGACTGCCTAAGGCTGGCCGCAGAAATATTTGACTGGCGAATTGCCAGTTCAACAAGGATAAGACATGGCTGAAATCATCAATATTCTCATACCGATTGGCATGGCCGCGGTACTGATCGTGTTGTTGCTCGGAATATGGAATATGTTTCGGAATGGCTCGGCTAACCGGTCTCAGATGCTGATGCGCTGGCGTGTCGGATTGCAGTTTCTGGTTATTGTGCTGGTGATGGGAGGTCTCTACTTTTTTGGCCCCGGTCAATAAAAGTTTTGGGGATGGGGCAAGATGGTTGTTTTGAACAAGATCTACACGAAAACGGGCGATGACGGCACGACGGCCTTGGGGTCTGGCGAGCGGCGCCCGAAAAATGATCTCAGGATTGAAGCCTATGGCACGGTGGACGAAGCCAACGCGGTGGTCGGGCTCGCCAGGCTGCACATTGATGATGCGTCTGAGGTTGATCAGACTTTGAACCGTATCCAAAATGACCTGTTTGACCTGGGTGCAGATCTTGCAACGCCTGAGACGGGGGAAGATCTTGGCTATGAACCGCTTCGGGTTACAGAAGGACAGGTATCTGCAATCGAAGAAGCGATTGACCTTCTGAACGCGGACCTTTCTCCTCTCAGATCATTTGTATTGCCGGGTGGCAGCGCGGCCTCTGCACACTTGCATCTCGCGCGAACCGTTTCACGTCGTGCGGAACGATTGATGGTTGACCTTGCTGCGCATGAAAAGGTCAATCCGGCTGCTGTCAAATACATGAACAGGCTGTCGGATTACTTTTTTGTCGCCTCCAGATATCTGAATGACAAGGGCGAGCAGGACGTATTATGGGTGCCCGGTCAAAACCGGTAATTTGAAAAATCAGTTTTTTTGCAAGAGGTTGGACGCTGAATGTTTATTCCGCTTTATGATCACAATCAGCTGAATCACGTCCTCCGGCCTTATGTGAACTATTCAATTATTGCGGCAAATGTAATTGTTTTCCTGGTCTTTCAAGGTGCTGGGGAAGACCGGTCTGTTTCGGGTTCGGCCATATCCTTCGGTCTGATACCTGCAGTTTTCTTCGATATTCGCGATCTTGCTCCAAATCTTCAATATCTGCCGGACTGGATGTCTATCGTTACCTACGCCTTTCTGCATGGCGGGTTCATGCATCTCATGGGCAACATGCTCTTTCTGTGGGTCTTTGGAGATAATGTCGAAGATGCAATGGGGCATATTCGTTATCTCGTTTTCTATCTACTTTGCGCGGCGGCCGGTGGATTTGCCTACGCAATCCTCGATGAAAATTCTGCAGTGCCCCTGATTGGGGCGTCCGGCGCCGTATCAGGTGTCGTTGCGGCATACCTGATGCTTCATCCGCGGGTGAAAGTCTGGGTGCTGGTGCTTTGGCGGATTCCCTTGCGGCTCACTGCCCGGTGGCTGTTGGGTGCGTGGATCCTGTTCCAAATTGCGAGTGCATTTACTGCCGGAGACAGCGATGTCGCCTGGATAGCGCATGTAGGGGGACTGGCGGCTGGGGCTTTGCTGGTGATTTTCTTCCGCCGCAGGGGCGTCCAGCTGTTCGACAAGAATTTGACCTGAGGTTGGGCTTCAGAAATAAGTCAACTCAGGCAGACTTCCAGACCGCATTTGCCGACCGGCAAGCCGTTCCACGGCGGTTCAGGGACTGGCCGGAGGAAAGCTTGATCCACTCCCTGTAAGAGCGACAGTATTTTCCCTTGGCCGTTTGCCATGTTTTGATCGCTGTGACGGATCCCTTCGTCCCGCTGGAGGGGTTTTTCCAGCGCAGTGGCTTTCCTGAAGCTGAATTTTCCAGAGCAGACTGACGGTTTTTCCTGGCAAAATTACGGTCTGAGCGATCCAATTTCGGTTCAGTCGACAAGGTGGCTGTTTCGGTTGTTTCCTGCGCTGAAATAACCGAGCAAGAAGCCAAAACAAAAGCACCAAACGCCGCGGCTGTGGCGCATTTTAGCGTTCCTGAAATTAAATGTGTCAAAGCCGATCCCGCCTCCTGGATCTATTTCCATCCGTTTTGAATGGCCTCCCGTTCTTCCCGTTCTGACAGGGCGTTGCCGGAAGGCTCACTATCACCGCTGAATTGAGGTTCACCGAAGATGCGTTTCAGCAGACTTCCAGAAGGAGGCTTTTCTGAGGCGGTTTTGTTGGAATTTCCGCTATGGGTTGTTGTGGAAGAAGTTACGCGTCCCTTTTCCTCGCGGGCTTTTTTGGCGGGCTTGTCGTTATCAGCTTCTTTGTTCGCATTGCGCTGACTGCGATTGGAGCCTTGATCATCGTCATCATCTCGGCGGTCTTTAGCGTCGCGGTTTCCTCTATCGCCACGCTCACTCCTATCGCCTCGATCTCCCCTTTCACCACGCTCGCTTCTATCTCCGCGGTCATTGTCGCGATCACTGTCACTGTCGCGGTCACCGCGATGATCTGCGGCCGCAGCAATCGTGTCTTTCATGTCAATCAAGGGGCTGAAGTAGACGAGAGAAAACACCAGAGCCGCGGCCGCAACACCCGGTAGACCGCGGAACATTACAGAAAGGCGGTCGTGTAATGTGATCTGCCGGGCGTGTTTCATTAAGTCTTTCTATGGCTGACTAATGTTGTTGGGTTTCGAAAAATTGGCCGTGTTTATTCGGCTCTTGCACTCACAACACCTGAGTATTCTCTCTTCTTCCCGAACATAGCCCAAAAAAAGCCGGGATCAAAAGGTCAGATCGGGTGTTGTAACGTCGAGAGCGGTTTTGCGGAGAACTCCTTGCCAGATGAAACACTGAGAACGGAGATGATCCGTTTGCTCCCGAAGCTGAGGAGTTTTGCATTAAGGCTGAGCCGAAATCCGGACCAGGCGGACGATCTGGTGCAGACAACCTGCGAGCGGGCCATTCGGTCACTGGATCAATTCGACCCGGCGACGCGGCTCGACAGCTGGATGTTTCGGATCCTGCAGAATCTTTATCTCAATTCTCTTCGGGACAATGCCAACCGGTCCCGTTTGTTTGATCTGGCGATGCTGGATTTCGAAGAAAGTTATGATGGTGCCAAGGCCGCGGCCAGCAGCATTGAATTGAAGAAAGTGCAAGCGTTCATCGGGCAGCTCGATGAAGACAATCGTCAGGTTCTCCTGAAGATTGCCGTAGAAGGGCGCAGCTACAAGGATGTAGCTGAGGAGCTTGGTGTGCCGATCGGGACTGTCACCAGCCGTCTCGCACGCGCACGCCTGAAGCTGCGGGAATGGCTTGAGACGAGTAACACTGCGCAAGATCCGAAGTTGCGCAACGCGCCTGGGGGTGTGTGATGAGGTTTGATGAAAAACGCGAACAGATCCTGCTCGCCGAAAAAATCGGCAGGATCCTGGATGGCGACGTTTCCGGTGAGGAACGTGTTGCGCTGCTGGCGGAGATCGAGCGGATTCCTGGTGCGCAGGAGCTCTTGCAGGAAATGTCGGAAGACAATGCACGCCTGACTCAGGCGATATCGGCCTCAATTCCGCAAGCAAGCATGGACCGTTTCGAAGCAGCGATCGATTTTGAATTTGACGGCCAGTATTCATCACGACCGCGAAAACATGTTGGTTCCTGGATGCGGGCGGGCCTTCAGATCGCTGCGACGCTGGTGCTGATTGCCGGAACATTTGCCTTCACCACTTTCTGGATGCAGTCGCGCATGGATGACGCCGTCGCGTCCCTGGCCGCACATATGGAAACCGAACGGATCTTGTTGGCGCAGACAGTGCAGGACGCACTTGAAACCAAAATGAGTGGTGAGCCCGTCCATATCGGCCAGGAAGGCAACTGGTCCGAAATTCTTACGCCAATCAAGACTTACAAAAGCAAAAGTGGGCACTGGTGCCGACAGTATCTGCGGGAAACAACTTTCGGCGGACTTGATCTTTCTATCCGCGGCACGGCTTGCCGCGATCAGAACGGAACTTGGACGACCGTATTTGCAGAACCTGTTTCCGACAAGTTTTCTCCGCAGTCCTCCGGCATCTGACGTTGCCGGACAATTTCACTGCCATAACAAGCGTTTTTTGAGCGCTTGTTGCAATGCCGAACTGTCGTTTTTGCGACGCAAGCTTTTCCAAGCCCGGCAATTTCCCGTTTTTGACCTTTTAGCGCAATTGACAGCTGCCGCGCAGGTCAGTACCGTCCCCCGCCATGCGCCACGATTGGCTCTTTCCTGCCATTTGTAACTCCACGTCCTTTTGGCCGGACGAGTCTTTTAATGCGGTGCGGTGAAAGCTGGCCCAGCAAGAGGTTGAGACCCAATGAAAATCCTCGTACCCGTGAAGCGGGTCATCGATTATAACGTCAAGGTTCGCGTTAAGGCGGATGGTTCCGGAGTTGATCTTGCCAACGTCAAGATGTCCATGAACCCGTTCGACGAAATTTCCGTGGAGGAAGCACTGCGCCTGAAAGAAGCCGGCAAGGCAACTGAGGTGATTGTTGTTTCCGTTGGCCCACAGCAGGCCACAGAGACATTGCGGACCGGTCTGGCTATGGGTGCCGACCGCGGCATTCTGGTCAAGACCGATGAGACAACTGAGCCGCTGGCTGTTGCAAAAATCCTGAAAGGGATTGTCGAGGCTGAAGAGCCGGGTCTCGTGATCCTCGGCAAACAGGCAATTGACGATGATTGCAATCAGACCGGACAGATGCTTGCTGCCCTTCTTGGCTGGAGCCAGGGAACATTTGCTTCCAACATCGACCTTGGAGAAGGCACGGCTGATGTGACCCGCGAAGTTGATGGTGGTTTGCAGACCGTCAAACTGAAACTTCCGGCAATCGTGACGACGGACCTTCGTTTGAATGAGCCGCGCTACGCATCCCTGCCAAACATCATGAAGGCGAAAAAGAAACCAATCGACGAAAAAACACCGGACGATTTCGGCGTCGATGTTTCTCCGCGCCTCACTGTTGTAACCACTGTCGAACCGCCTGCGCGCCAGGCTGGTATCAAAGTTGGTTCCGTTGGTGAACTGGTAGACAAACTCAAGAACGAGGCCGGTGTCCTTTAAGGGCGTTGCAGGAGGAAAAACAATGACAACACTTCTTGTGGCTGAACATGCCGGTGGTGCGCTGAACGATGCAACGGCAAAAGCTTTGACGGCTGCCGTCGCGCTCGGATCTGACGTCCATGTCCTGGTTGCAGGTAAAGGCGTTCAAGGCGTTGCCGAAGCTGCTGCAAAGCTGACCGGCGCCGCCAAGGTTCTGATCGCTGAAAGCGATGCGCTGGAACACCAGCTTGCTGAACCAACCGCTGACCTGATCGTTGGTCTGGCAGGTGATTACGATGCGATCGTTGCTCCAGCAACGGCAAATGGCAAGAATACGCTGCCGCGTGTTGCCGCATTGCTGGATGTGATGCAGATCTCAGACATCACGGCAGTGATCGACGCTGAAACATTTGAGCGTCCGATCTATGCAGGTAATGCGATCCAGACTGTGAAATCGGGTGATCCGAAAAAAGTAATCACCGTGCGTACCGCCACTTTCGCTGCGGCGGAAGAAGGTGGTTCCGCTGCTATTGATACGGTCGCGGGCACAGATGGGTCAGGTCTGTCAGAGTTTGTTGGCGAAGCGCTTTCAAAATCAGACCGTCCGGAACTGACTTCTGCGAAGATCATCATTTCGGGTGGCCGGGCTCTCGGTTCTGAAGAGAAATTTCAGGAAGTCATCATGCCTGTCGCTGATGCACTTGGTGCAGCCGTTGGTGCTTCCCGCGCAGCCGTTGATGCCGGGTATGCGCCTAACGATTGGCAGGTTGGGCAGACCGGTAAGGTCGTTGCACCGGATCTCTACATTGCCTGTGGTATCTCTGGAGCCATTCAGCATCTGGCCGGTATGAAGGACTCCAAGGTGATCGTCGCGATCAACAAGGATGAAGAAGCACCGATCTTCCAGGTAGCCGATTATGGTCTGGTTGCCGACTTGTTCGAAGTTCTGCCGGATTTGAAGGCTGCAGTGGAGTAAGACCTGCGGCAAATTGATCAACAACCCCGGTGTGAATGACAGTTTTCGCTCCGGGGTTCTTGCTGTTCGGCCCAAGACTTGCCAAAAATAGCCGTAACACTGTCTGTCGCGGTGTTTTTAAAGATCGGATTTACAGGATGGTTGTTGAAATCAAGAAAGTCGGCATAATCGGCTCTGGTCAAATGGGTAGCGGTATCGCGCATGTATGTGCCCTTGCCGGTTACGATGTGGCGTTGAGCGATATCTCCATGGAGCGGATTGAATCCGGTCTGGCTTCAATCAACGGAAATCTGGCCCGGCAGGTATCAAAGTCGCTGATCACGGAAGAGGCACGGGACGCTGCGCTGGACCGTATCAAGCCCGCTGAAGACCTGGATCTCCTTGTCGATGCAGATCTTATCATTGAGTCCGCGGTCGAAAACGAGCAGGTCAAACGGAAGATCTTTTCGCAACTCTGTCCGATCCTGAAACCGGAAGCCATTCTGGCGACCAACACGTCTTCAATTTCTATTACGCGATTGGCTGCGACGACCGACCGTCCAGAGCGCTTTATCGGCATTCATTTCATGAACCCGGTTCCTATTATGGATCTGGTTGAACTTGTTCGTGGTATTGCCACTGAAGATGAAACGTTCGAGGCTTCCAAGGGCTTCTGTGTTCGCCTTGGAAAACAAATCGCGGTTGCGGAAGATTTTCCGGCGTTCATGGTCAACCGGATCCTGCTTCCGATGATCAATGAGGCAATCTATACACTTTACGAGGGTGTTGGCTCCGTTGAGTCCATCGACAAGGCCATGAGATTGGGTGCCAATCATCCCATGGGGCCCCTGCAGCTTGCGGATTTCATCGGCCTCGACACCTGCCTGTCGATCATGCAGGTACTCTACGAAGGGTTGGCGGATACCAAATATCGGCCTTGCCCGCTTTTGGTAAAGTATGTTGAAGCTGGCTGGCTTGGTCGCAAGACCCATCGTGGTTTCTACGACTATCGCGGCGAGACACCGGTTCCAACCCGATAAATAGATGAATCTTGCCCGCTACTGCCTGACCAACGCTGCGCCTGATCCGGGAAAGACGGCGTTGGAGGTGGTCGGTCCAGGCGGCGTAATTCTGGAAACCTGGACATTCCAGGCTCTTGGTGACGCAGTTTTGTCTGTCGCCTCGGGCCTACAAGCGGCCGGTCTTCGAAAAGGAGACCGGATCCTATTGCGGATCGGGCATTCCAGCGATTTCCCACTTTTGTTTTTTGGCGCAATTGCGGGCGGCTTTGTGCCCGTGCCGACATCTGCGCAACTGACACCTGCAGAATCCACCGCTATTCTGGAAGACAGCGGAGCGTGTCTGACACTCCACGATGGCGTTACCGCTTTACCGGACAGGACCGGAAGAATGATGGGGCCTGACGACATTCAGGCGCTGAAACAATCTGCTCCGGGTGCATATTCCCAAACCGATCAAGGCGACCCGGCTTTCCTGATCTACACCTCCGGTACCAGTGGCACCCCAAAGGGCGTGTTGCATGCGCAGCGGGCGGCAATTGCCCGCAAACCGATGTATCAGGGCTGGTACGGTATTTCCGCTGCAGATCGATTGCTTCATGCCGGGGCGTTCAACTGGACGTATACGCTGGGTGTCGGGCTGATGGATCCCTGGGCTAACGGTGCAACAAGCATTGTCTATGATGGCCCGCGAGATCCGGATGTCTGGCCTGCGGTCATGGAAGCCAGCAAAGCGTCCCTCTTTGCCGCCGTGCCGAGCCTATACCGACGCATTCTGAAATATGGCAATGTTACTCACGCGGCTTTTCCGGAATTGCGTCACGGTCTGACAGCCGGTGAAGCGCTTCCTGCTGCGCTTTACAAGGATTGGAAATCCCAGACTGGCCGGGAGCTTTTTGAAGCCCTCGGCATGAGTGAGATTTCGACGTATCTGTCCAGCGGGCCGGACGTTCCGGTCAGACCTGGCTCGCCAGGAAAGCCACAAACCGGACGCAAGGTCGCAATTCTCAAGGAAACGGAAGACGAAAGCAGCCTGGCTCGACCCCAGGAGACGGGACTGCTGGCAATTCACCGAGACGAGCCGGGACTAATGCTTGGTTACTGGAACCGGACCGAAGAAACGACGGCGGCGTTTCGGGGTGAATGGTTTTTGACGGGTGATCGTGCCCGGGAAGATGCCGACGGGTACTATTGGTATGAAGGGCGTGCAGATGATCTGATGAACGCTTTCGGCTACCGCGTCGCACCCGAAGAAGTGGAGCGCGCATTGGTGGCGCATCCGCGTGTTCTGGAAGCGGCTGTAACCGCCGTTGACGTGCGCGAAGGCGTTAGTTTGATCACGGCGTTTGTGGTGCCTCATGATGTTGTTGATTTTGATCTTGACGAGCTTGCCGGATATGCGGCTTCGATGCTGGCGGAATACAAACGCCCCAAGTCCTACCAGATAGTGGCTGCTCTGCCGCGGACCGCATCAGGTAAAGTGAAACGGCAGGCACTCCGAAATCGCTAAAATGCTATCCGATAGCACAAGCCTTTGTTAACGCAAGCTTAAGGGCCATGCACTAAGCTTGCTTGGCTATCAGGAGATTTCGATGAACAGCGTTGGTATTGCCAACACATATGCTGCGACAATGCAGGCTCAGACCACTCAGGGGCTTCAGTCCGAGATGATGAAGATGGCTGCCCAGCAGGATGCAAACCTGGTTGCACTGCTTCAGCAAGGCGCTGAAAGCCTTGAAGCTGCGCAGGCTGCACCGTCTGAAGGTCTCGGCACCCAGGTTGACGTGACTGTCTGACGGTTTTGACCTGAATTATTAATTTCCTGCCTTGATCAGATCAAATAGCGATACCTCCAGGGTATAGAATTCAAAGTTCGTAGAAGAATACGCTATCCGTTGTTGTCGTGATTCGTTTTACTGAACGGCAGGTAACTCAATCGGTTACGCTAAGTTGTTTAGAATTTTAGATAAATGAAACTTGTCTTGTAAGTGTAATAATCAGCAAGATACCAAGTAAGTTTTCAAATTTACCCATAGATTCAGTTGCTTGGTCCATTATTGCGTCTAGATCTTATCCAGGATTTGGAGGGATTATGACTGAAGCAATAGGACAGGGAACTTCACAAGCCTTCCAGCCTTCGCTTGGTACGCCGCGAACAGAACAGGTCGCGGAACAGGCGAAAGCGATCAAGGCCCGGCAGTCAGAGGCTGTTGCGGAAACAGTTCAGCGGCAGGCGAAAGCCAGCTCCAATCGAGCTGAATTCTTAAGTCGGCAAGCAGAGCAATTGGAAAGTCGTGCGGAGTCGCGCAGTTCAGAGACCGGCCTGGGAGGCCGTCTTGATGTCTCCGTTTAGAATAGTTCGTTTGCCAATCGCAAACGACAGATGACCATGGTCATCGCTTCATTACAACGCCAAAGGAGTATCGTTTATGGCGAGTGTATCTGACAGCAATTCAGCAGCTATGAGCGCCGCCAGTGTGCGCGGCGAGCTAGCATCCAACGCAATTCGCGATCAAAATGAGGCCGAACGTCAAGTCGCGGAACGGCTGGATGCAGCACAGACATCCGAACAGGATCGTCGTGAATCCCGTCAGATCCCCGGTATGGGTGAAGCTGTCGATATCACCGTTTGAAGACGGTCAAAACTTGAGCAACCCAAAGTGCCGGCTCTGGGTTGCTCAAACACAAGCAATTGAACGCTTCTGGATTGTGCCGCCCAAGGAGTGATCCAACCTTGCGAGCTTTTGCTACTTCAGTCTACTCAAGCATTTTATCGAAACTCTTAGAGTATTGCCCGCAGACCGGATGCAACCCATCAGGCTTTTGGTTTTCCCAGAGCACTTTGGATCAGAGCCTTGGCCTCTCCGGAAGCCCATTCGGCCGGGCCATACATCGTGCCGATTTCACACCCCTCAGGACCGATCAGAATTGTCGTTGGAAGGCCCGTCGCGCGCGCAACCTTGCGCAAATCCTTCAAGAGCTGGTTTGAGCTGTCCTGGTAGAAAGTCAGGTGACCAACGCCGATGTCTTCCAGAAAAGACTTTGGTTTCACCGGTCCGCCGCGATCCAGGCTGACGGCAACAACTTCAAAATTGTCACTCCCCATATCTGCCTGAAGTTCATCCAGCGCGGGCATTTCCTTACGGCAAGGTGCACACCAGGTCGCCCAAAGGTTCAACAAAACCGTCTTGTCCTTGAATTCCGCTAGCGTGATTTGCGCGCCGTCCGGCCCGTCAAAGGCAAGGTTGTCGAGGTTCAAAGGCTGACTTGCTGGCAAAAAAGCGGCAACATCACCCTTGGCAAATGGCTTGGTTGCGGTGGCTGACGCGAGCGCTGCAGTACAACTATGTGCACCGGCAATATTGCCATTTGGTCCAGCGATCACGTATAGAGCCGCTACAGCAGCCACTGCGCCTGCAAGCCCAGCGGCAAAAAGGCCGCGCCTTGGGCTTTTGGCGGGTTCAGTTGGTTCATTCATTCGTTCACACCTCGCAAGAGGCGCCTTTCAAGGGACAGGACATGAGCAATCGCATGTGGGGAGGCCGGTTCGCCGAGGGACCGGACGCCATCATGGAGGAGATCAACGCCTCCATCGACTACGACCAGAAGCTATATAAGCAGGATATCGACGGCTCGAAAGCCCATGTGCGAATGCTCGCCGAAAAAGAGATTGTCACGCAGGAAGATGCCGACAAGATCGTTCAAGGTCTAGACACAATCCTGTTAGAGATCGAAACCGGAAAATTCAAGTTCTCCCGGGCGCTTGAAGACATTCATATGAATATCGAAGCCCGGCTTGCCGAGCTGATTGGCCCGGCCGCTGGTCGCCTGCATACTGCACGTTCCAGAAACGATCAGGTTGCGACCGACTTCCGGCTTTGGGTGCGTGATACGCTGGACACGCTCGATGATCAGCTGACGGAAATGATGCAGGTTCTGGCAGAAAAGGCTGAAATACACGCCGCGGACGTCATGCCCGGTTTCACACATCTGCAAAGCGCGCAGCCGGTAACTTTTGGACATCATCTGCTTGCCTATGTGGAAATGTTTGCGCGGGATCGCGGCCGTGTGCGCGACGCCCGAAAAAGAATGAATGAATGTCCGCTTGGCGCAGCGGCTCTTGCCGGAACCTCGTTTCCGATTGACCGGAAGATGACGGCTGATGCCCTTGGTTTCGACCGGCCAACGGCCAACTCGCTTGATGCGGTTTCGGACAGGGATTTTGTTATCGAGGCCCTTGCTGCTTCCTCGTTGACCGCCATGCATCTGTCGCGCCTGGCCGAAGAGATCGTGATCTGGTGTTCAGCGCAATTCGGATTTGTGAAACTGTCCGACAAGTTCTCGACCGGCTCTTCCATCATGCCGCAAAAGAAAAACCCGGATGCTGCAGAACTGGTCCGTGCCAAGACCGGCCGTATCTACGGTTCTCTCCAGGCGCTTCTGACGATGATGAAGGGCCTGCCGCTGGCATATTCCAAGGACATGCAGGAAGACAAGGAACAGGCGTTTGACGGTCTTGCCAGTGTTTCTCTGGCCCTGGCGGCGATGACTGGGATGGTGCGCGATCTGGAACCCGTGACCAGGGTTTTGAAGAAAGCTGCAGGATCAGGTTATTCGACGGCAACCGATCTCGCGGACTGGCTCGTTCGCGTTCTTGGTCTGCCCTTCCGGGATGCGCACCATGTGACTGGCAGGATTGTCGCGCTTGCGGTGGACAAGAATGTCGAGCTGCACAAAGTATCTCTTGCGGAAATGCAAGCCGTCGAACCCAATATCACGGACGAGATCTTTTCGGTTCTTTCGGTCGATAAATCCGTGCGCAGTCGAACCAGTTATGGCGGTACCTCGCCGGTCAATGTGCGCAAACAGGCACGTCGCTGGCTTAAGGAACTGGCGAAAACCCAGTAAAGCCGATCTCGCCATGACAGGCCGGGACTTGCCGAAAGCGGCCTGTCATGCGAGGAGAAGGACCAACAAGGAATTCCGAGAAGGGCACTGACGGTATGACGACCCGGTTCAAAATTCTGGTAATGCTCGGTCTTTGCCTGAGCCTGACCCTGGGCGCATGTGGCCGTAAGGGATCATTGGATGATCCGAGTGCGCCAACGCCGCCGGCAGGCAGCGCAGCCACTGACCCGGCTGCTCCAGTGCTGACTGAAGAGCCAATTCAGCCGCGCAGTGACTCCTTCTTTCTCGACTTCCTGATCTGACACGAAATTCAGCACGGCGATCTAATGCATATTGCTGAAGCCGCATGAGGGCGTTCCTTGCATCACTTTGATTATAAAAATGGTCAGCTCTATGCTGAGGGTGTCGCGATCGAAGAGATAGCGCGCGAAGTTGGCACGCCGTTCTACTGTTATTCAACGGCGACCTTTACGCGGCACTTTGATGTGTTTTCGTCTGCATTCGACGATATTCCCTCACTGGTTTGCTATGCAATGAAGGCAAATTCGAACCAGGCTGTGTTGAAGACACTGGCCCAGCTTGGTGCTGGAATGGACGTCGTCTCGGAAGGCGAATTGCGCCGGGCCCGCGCAGCGGGTGTTCCGGCGAACAAGATCGTTTTTTCAGGCGTCGGAAAAACAGAAGCGGAACAGGCCTACGGGCTGGAAGAAGACATTCTTTGTTTCAATGTCGAATCCGAGCCGGAATTGCACCAACTTTCCCGGGTCGCGAGCGAAATGGGAAAGACCGCGCGCGTGTCGATACGGATCAACCCGGATGTCGATGCCAAGACGCATGCAAAAATTGCGACTGGAAAAGCAGAAAATAAATTTGGTATTCCCTGGCAGCGCGCGCAGGAAGTCTATGCAGAAGCTGCAGGGCTTCCAGGTATCAAGGTGACCGGCATCGATATGCACATCGGTTCCCAGATCACGGAGCTCGAGCCATTCGACAATGCCTTTGCCCGGTTGGGAGAGCTGATTACGGATCTGCGCACCGCGGGCCATGCCATTGATCACGTCGATCTTGGCGGCGGTCTTGGTATTCCCTATGTCACCGACAACAACCCGCCGCCGCATCCCGATGCCTACGCGGAAGTGGTCAAGAAACACGTTCGCGAGCTTGATTGCACGGTTATGTTCGAACCCGGCCGGATGATTGCCGGCAATGCCGGTATCCTGGTGACGAAAGTTATCTACGTCAAAGAAGGTGCGGACAAGAATTTCATCATTGTCGATGGCGCCATGAATGACCTCATCAGGCCGACCCTCTATGAGGCCTATCATGAAGTTCGCACTGTTGCCGAATGCGATGGTTCCCAGGAGCGAATCAAGGCTGATATTGTCGGTCCTGTTTGCGAGACCGGAGACTTTCTGGCTCAGGATCGGGACATGCCGAAGGTGAATGCTGGGGATATGTTGGCCATCTTCTCTGCCGGCGCCTACGGAGCTGTTCAGTCAAGTACCTATAACTCCAGGCTCCTTGTCCCAGAAGTCCTAGTAAATTCTGACGAGTATGCCGTCATCAGACCTCGACCAACCTATGAGGACCTGCTTGAACTCGACCGGATTCCGGATTGGCTCAACGGTTCGTGACGTGACTAGTAGACAATAAGTTGCTCCAAAAGGTTGCCGGAAAGGCTCCTTTGCCTCACCTTATTAGAGGTGGGCAGGTCCTGCAGGCAGCGTTTCTTAACTGAAACGCAGCTACGGGACATGAACCGGAGGTGCACTTGAACCCGAATGACAGCAACCAGGATCCCGAACGACCGCTGACAGCTGAGCTCTTCGGGTGGCGCAATTTCATCAAGACACGGCTTGATCGTCTTGTTCGGCAAAGCCGGTGGGCATTGTTTCTGGAGCGTCTCTGGCGTGCCCTTCTGCCTCTGCTTGTCGTCATCGGACTGTTTGTCGGGCTTTCCTGGTTGGGTCTGTGGCTTGTATTGCCGCGCTGGGCGGGTTTCCTGATTCTGATCGGATTTATTGCAGCGGCCATCTGGGCTGCGAGAGACCTTTTGCATCTGTCCTGGCCCACGCGGGAAGATGCGCTGACGCGCGTTGAAAAATCATCTGGATATGCACACCGGCCTCTGACGGCGCTGGAAGATGATCTGACAGTGGGTGCAGGTGATCCTGAAAGTCAGGCGATCTGGGCGTTACACCAGCTTCGTACCGCTGAAGCCATGACTGCGATCCGTTCAAAAGCGCCCGACCCGCAAGCCTTCAGGCGAGACCCCTGGGCAATGCGTGTTCTGGCCGCGAGCGTATTGATCATTGGCTTTACCACGGCGACTGGTGATCATGCCGGCCGTTTTCTGTCGGCTTTTCAGAATCCGTTCAAGACCATAGAGCCGCCAAGCCGTCTTGATGCCTGGGTAACGTCACCTCTTTATACCAGTGAACCGCCGATTTACCTGACAGGTGAAAGCGCCCAACTGCGCGACCCCGCCGCTCCTGTGTCTGTCCCCGAAGGGTCAGTTCTTGTTGTCAGAACCCAGGGTGCTGGCGAGCTGGTCATGACTTTCTCCGGAGCGGGAGAAGCCGAACCACGGATCATCGAGCCTGAAGAACGTGGCAATGCCGCTGATGCGGAACTTGAAAAACTGCTGCCTGTTGAGCGTCGTCTTGAATTTGAAACCACGGGAATAGTGGAACTGCGCAACGGTGAACAAACCCTGTTGAAATTTGTATTTGCCGTGCGCCCCGATCACGAACCTGAAATCCGGTTGGTCGATGATCCGGAGGAACAGCTCAGCGGTGCTCTGAAATTTTCCTATCTGGTGAATGACGACTATGGCGTCGTTTCAGCAGAAGCGCATATCAAGCCAATACCTGATCCGGACAAGGGCGAACGGACCCCGAGACCACTTGTCGACGCGCCTCAATTCCCTCTGTCTTTGCCACCGCGCGCCGGTACCGCAAAAACCGCGGAAACCATCCGTGATCTGACGTCCCATCCATGGGCGGGGTCAGAAGTGGATCTGTTTTTGATGGCGCGTGATCAGGCCGGCCAGGAAGGGCTGTCGCCCGCCTACCAGATTGTTCTGCCACAGCGCCGGTTTGGAAAACCGCTGGCGAGAGCCGTCGTGGAGCAACGCCGAAATCTGGCTCTGGATGCCCAAAATCATGGTCAGGTGATCACGGCGTTCGACGCCCTGATGCTGGCGCCGCATCTGTTTAAATTCAAGCCTCGGAACTACCTCGGAATGCGCTTTGCCTATGGTGAACTGGTCAGCGCCGACACTGATGAGGAATTGAAAGCCTTGTTGCCGCTCTTGTGGGATCTCGCGTTGTCGATTGAAGACGGGGACCTTTCGGCGGCTGAGAAGAAATTGCGCGATGCTCAGGAAGCCTTGCGCAAGGCTTTGGAAGAAGGTGCAAGCGAAGAAGAGATTGCGAAGCTGACACAGCAACTGCGCGAAGCGCTGAATGAATATATGCAGGCCCTTGCTGAGCAGATGCGCCAGAACCCGCAGGCGATGCAGCCCTTCGACGGTAACCAGCAAACGCTCAATCAGCAGGATCTGAGCGATATGCTTGACCGGATTGAGGAATTGGCCAAGACGGGGTCGCGTGACGCTGCGCGAGAACTCCTGGCGCAGATGCAACAGATGCTGGAAAACCTTCAGACTGGCCGCCCGCAGATGATGCCGAACAACATGTCCAGCGAAATGATGGAAATGCTGAACCAGCTCGGCGAAATGATCCAACGTCAGCAGCAGCTTATGGATGAAACCCATCGGTTCAACCAGGATCAGCAGCAGCAAGGTCAGCAACAACAACAAGGCCAGCAACAGCAGGGCCAACAGCAGCAAGGTCAACAACAACAAGGCCAGGGTCAGCAGATGACCAAGGAACAGTTGGAGCAGATGCTGAAGCAGCTTCAGCAAGGTCAGGGCGATCTGGCGCAACAGCTGCAACAGTTGATGGACCAGCTTGGCCAAAATGGCATGGGTCAAAACGAGGCGCTTGGGGAAGCAGGTGAATCCATGGGACAGGCCCAGCAGTCTCTGGGCCAGGGTCAGGGCCAGGATGCTCTCGGTCAGCAGGGAAGTGCCCTGGACGCCTTGAGGAGAGGAGCTCAGGGGCTCACGGAACAGATGATGGGCCAGGGAAATGGTGCGGGCTCGCCCATGGGGCCATCTCCGATGGACGAAGACCCTCTGGGACGTCCACGCCGAACCGAAGGTCCGGACTTCAACAACCGGGTACGTATTCCAGATGAAATCGACGTACAGCGGGCGCGGCGCATTCTAGAAGAACTCAGGCGCCGGTTCTCCGATCCTTCACGGCCGAAGTTGGAACTTGATTATCTTGAGCGGCTTTTGAAGCGCTACTGAGCGGAACTTCACTGCCGCCCCGGCCTATTCGCCGGGACCAATTTTGTCTTGTTGAATCCAGTGACGTCTTACCGGGGGTTTCAGATGCTACGGGTCCCGGATCTACGTTTCACGTCGTCCGGGACGGCGTTAGAGGATGTGCAAAAAACAAAACCCCGCCATCGGCGGGGTTTTTTCGTTTGCAGATTATCGCCGAATGCTCAGGCGTAACGTCTGGCTTCTGCGGGCACGTCGCCAGCAATTGCACCGCGAACGGCCTTTCGTATGTCGGCAAGCGAAAATGGTTTTGTAATGACATCATGCACCAGGGAATCCAGGCCGCTGGCCCGCTCACGCTGGTCGGCAAAGCCGGTCATCAGCAGGATCGGTAGATCCGGATAATCACGTGCTGTGTGCAGAGCAAGTGCGATGCCATCCATGACCGGCATTTTGATATCGGACAGAAGAAGGTCGTAGCTGCCTTTATCGCGGGTTAAAATCTCCACGGCTTCACCGCCGTCCTCAGCTGCTTCAACGGAATGCCCGTCAAGCTCAAGGGCGCGTTTCACGAAGCTACGTACCGCTTCATCGTCTTCTGTAAGAAGAATGCGAGCCATGCTCACCCTCCTGTCTTGCCGTCAGAGGCCGCCTCTTCAGGGGCAACCACATATCCAATAAAGGGCAATTGCCGCCAAGCGTGGCCCATATCCATACCATATCCGACGACAAACTTTTCAGGACAGGTAAATCCGACATAGTCGGCAGATATGGCAGCTTTACGGCGCTCTGGTTTATCCAGCAATGCCGCAATCTTTACTGAGCGGGCGCCTCGCTCCTTCAACCGCTCACGTGCGAAGGAAAGTGTCCGGCCGGATTCCAGTATATCATCTACTAGTACTATATCACGATTTTCGACGTTACTTTCAACATCGCGTAAAACGCGGATGGTATCTGAACCTTCGGTTCCCGCACCATAAGACGACAAATGGATAAATTCCATTTCGGGTTCGAGTCCGGCACGGTGCATGGCCCTGACCAAGTCAGCTGCAAAAATGAAACTTCCCTTTAGCACTGCGACAACCAAAAGGTCCTGGGGTTTGCTCTCCCCGATTTCCTCCGCGAGTGCGGCGACCCTCAGTGCAATGGCGTCTTCGTCGAAAAGCGTATGAATATTTGTTGTCATGGTCACTCGAGAACTATTTGACGTTTACCGCGGTCGACAAATCGAACCTGGATATCGGAAGCATCTCCCGGAGGATCTGCCAATATTGTTCTGAACCTGGTTTCGTCCAGCCCATTTAACGATTTTGTTCTGGGCTCAACTGTCCAGGCATAAACTTCCTGCAGGCCTGAATTACGAATGGACAGACGAACAGCTGGCACGCTGTTTGTTTCGTCCAAAAGATTTCTTATCGACCCTTCTACTACCAGAACACTCTTGCCGTCTTCCATTTCCGTGAACGTGTGAAGATTTCGGAATTCCAGTCCACGCAGGTTAACCTCCAGGCCGATGACCTGAAAGAGGCTGGCGAGATCCGGAGACTGCTTGACGATGCTATCGCGCATCAGCACAAAGACAACGCAAACCGCCAGCGCGAAACCGAGCAGAGCGACTCCGCCGATACGTCTGAAATTACGTTTGAGGACCCAGTTGAAGATCGCTCCAAAGTGGTCTCGGCGAAACTTGTTGGGATTGACGTTGATCTTCGGACGTTTCGCCGAGCTTTCAATATCGCCACTACCCTCGTCGCCTGCATTTCCACTGTCATCATCTGCGAGGTCAGCAGCAAACTTGCCTTCATCTGCGCTGGCGCTGGAGACAGCTGGAGGCACTGCCAGGTCTTCGGGCTCATCAGCGTCATCTGATGGTGTCGCTGGATCGTCGGCTTCGGTGTCAGCGGAGTCTTCTTCAGAATCCGCGGCCCAATCAGCCTCGTCTTTTGCCTCAGTTTCTTCGTCAGATGATTCGACTGCAGCTGTAGTGTCGTCGCCGGCAGCGAAGTCGACTGATCCGTCTTCTTCGTCCTTCGGATCGACAAACCAGCGATTGCCGCATTTAGCACACTTGACGCTTCGGCCTTCAGGGCCGAGCGCATCCGTCTTGATCTCGTAGGACGTGCTGCAGTCCGGACATTTGATCTTCATGCGCGAAGACCTCTCGCCATGGTATGCTCAACTGTTGTGATGCTTAACCGACAGGATCGACTCTCGGCAGGAAATACTGGACAAGGGTCAGTAAATCCAAAGACGGGTTTTCCACTCTCTAATTGACAATTATATGATTAATGCACCGTTAACGGCCTGGCTATAGCGTGCGCTCTATCAACAGGAGTTAAATTTGTGATCCGCTTTGAAAACGTCGGATTGAGATACGGAATGGGGTCAGAGATCCTTCAGGACCTGACATTCGAGATCGAACCGCAATCCTTTCAGTTTTTGACGGGCCCGTCCGGAGCGGGAAAAACCAGTCTGATCAGGCTCTTGTTCATGTCATTGCGTCCAACACGCGGCCTGATCAAGGTCTTTGATCGTGACTTGAGCGTTATTGACAAACAGGAACTGCCAAAGTTGCGGCGCAAGATAGGCGTGGTGTTTCAGGATTTTCGCCTGCTTGACCATCTCACGACCTACGAAAACGTGGCCTTGCCGCTCCGGGTTATCGGAAAAGATGAGTCTGAATATCGCTCGGATGTCGTTGATCTGTTGAAATGGGTTGGGTTGGGCGAAAGAATGCATGTCTTGCCGCCGGTTCTCTCGGGCGGCGAAAAACAGCGGGCAGCCATTGCTAGAGCGCTCATCACACGTCCTGAAGTTCTGCTCGCAGACGAGCCAACGGGTAACGTGGACCCACCACTTGCACGGCGGCTGTTGCGTCTTTTTATTGAATTGAACAAACTTGGGACTTCCGTTGTCATCGCGACGCACGATATCGCTTTGCTGGAACAGGTGGATGCCCGGCGCATGGTGCTGGCGGACGGTCGCCTCTCGATTTTTGATTAGGCGGAAGAATGGCTCAGTCCGAAGAAAACAATAACAAGCAAGCGTCATCCGCAGACGTAAAGCCGCCACGGCGCCCGGAACGAACGAAACGTCTAAAACGCAAATCCGCTCCCAAACCAAAAAGCAGGGAGCAAAGCGACGACGCCAAGCTCAGACCGGCAGCGGCAATTGTGCCGCCACAGTCTGTTGCAGGGCGCGCGCTTACGCTTGTGGTTGCCATCATGAGTTTTCTGGCTTGCCTGACCGTCGGAGGGGTTTCGGTCGTCTGGGACGCTGCGGACGCCTGGCAAAACGACCTTGTTCGCGAAATCACCATCCAGATCCGCCCGACCGAAGGCGTCGAAATGTTGCGGGAAATTGACAAGGCCGTAGCGCTGGCACAGGAATTTTCAGGAATCGAATCTGTGCGTGCCCTGTCGGATGCGGAAACCAAGGCTCTGTTGGAACCCTGGCTTGGAGAAGGGCTGCAGCTCGACGGACTGCCAGTGCCAAGGCTCATCCAGATCACGGTCAATGATCCCACGCTTTTGAACCTGTCCCAACTGAAGTCGATGGTTTCGCAAAAAATTGTCGGGGCGAGTGTGGATGACCACTCGGTCTGGACATCGCGACTGGCCGCGATGGCAGGGGCAGTGGTTGTTGGCGGATTTGCCATCATGGTTCTTGTTCTGAGTTCGATGGTCCTCAGTGTGGTGTTCGCCACGCAGTCTGCGATGGCGGGAAACAAGGATGTTGTCTCGGTGCTGCACCTCGTTGGTGCGGAGGACAGCTTCATTGCACGCGAGTTCCAGCGGCACTTTCTCGTACTTGGACTAAAAGGCGGCGTTTCGGGCGGTGTTGCTGCGATTTTGTGCTTTATCTTGTTGGACATGCTGACGAGACAAGGATCAGGGCAAGCAGGGTCCGATCAACTTTCAGCACTGTTCGGAACAGTGTCGGTTAGCCTGCCCGGTTATTTCGGTGTCTTTGGCGTGATTTTTCTGGTTGCAATACTCACGGCAATAACTTCAGGCCTAGCAGTGAAGGCCCATCTTGCTAAAGTGGATTGATTTTTCGCTCACAATGCCGCGAAAATGGCCGAATCAATTATCATAGTCACCAAATGACACACGCTGACACTGCCATAGACCCTGTTTTGGAAGATGGTGTTCCGAATGTTTCGGAGCGGCAAGCGTGTACGCCACAAGATCAGGTTTCTGCAGACAGTTCAGGCTCCAACCCCGATCAGCCACGCAAAAAGAGATCTGGTTTGCGGATTTTTGTTGTTGCAACCGTCATCGCCCTGGTTGCCGGTACCGTCGGTCAATTCCTTTGGTTTGCACACCTGATTGCCACGGCAGAGGTTCCAGGAAAAACAAATGCGGATGCCATCGTCGTGTTGACGGGTGGACAGGCGCGCGTCAATGAGGCTGTCAGGCTTCTGGAGGAAGGCAGGGCAGGACGGCTTTTGATCTCGGGAGTTCATCCGGGCACGACCAGAGAACAACTGGCCGCGGTTACATCTTCCAACATGCCGCTCGAAAGAAGCAGCGTCGATCTGGACCGGGACGCCCTCAACACGGCCGGCAATGCCAGCGAAACGGCTACTTGGGTCCGCAAGAACGGGTTTTCCTCGCTACTGGTTGTGACAAGTGCCTATCACCTGCCCCGGGCAAAGGTGGAACTCTCAGATGCATTGCCGGATGTCAGCCTCATTGCCTATCCAGTCTTCTCCAAGGATCTGAAATTGGACACCTGGTATCGGGAGCCAGCAACGATCCGGCTTCTCATGCGTGAATATCTGAAGTATATCGTCGCCCGACTTCGAATTGCCGTGAAGAGTGTAAGCTGACATTCGTCAGTTCATGATCATGCGGCTGCCCACCGGCGGGTGATCTCGCCTTATTCAGATTTCAGGTGCCATGCTTCTTCTGCGTTCTACCCTGTTTCAGGTTCTATTTTATTCTGTCACCTTCGTTCTGATGGTCCTTTTTGCGCCAGTCATGCTGCTGCCGCGAAAGTGGGGTTGGTGGATTGTTCCGACCTGGTCAAAGGTGCTTCAGCTTCTGATGAGATTGACAGTCGGTCTCAAGGTGGAGGTTCGCGGTCGTGAAAATCTGCCTGAGGGCGGTTGCATCGCCGCGATGAAACACCAATCGGCCTGGGAAACGGTTTCTCTTATTCCGCTTTTTTCCAGTCCGACCTTCATCTTGAAACGGGAATTGCGCTGGATACCGATTTTCGGCTGGTATACGGCAAAATTCAAACAGATCCCGATCAATCGGGGAAAACGCACCCTGGCTCTGGCTGCGATGATGGAAGCTGCCAAGGAAGCAATTGCTGAAAGGCGCCAAATCCTGATCTTCCCGGAAGGGACGCGTCGTCCGGCAGGCGTGGAGCCAAAATACAAGTACGGTATCGCGCATCTTTACAAGGACCTGCAATGTCCTGTTGTTCCGATTGCACACAATGCCGGGGTCTATTGGCCAAGGGCATCCTGGAAGGTCTACCCCGGGACTGTGATCGTGGAGATTCTACCGCCTATTGAAGCGGGTCTTCCGGCGGACCAGTTCCACCAGAAGATGGTCGAAGTGATCGAAACAGCAAGCGACCGGTTGATTGAAGAAGCGCGTCAGGCAACGCACCCATCGCCAGTGCTTGAAAAAGTGGATGCACTAAAACAAGCTCGTCCGGCCTAAGGTCCGAACCCAAAAATTCCGGTTTTCTGACTTGTTGGCGAAGGCATGGCTTCTCGATAGATCAAGATGGCGATGTTGTTTGCGTTGAGCAAACTTCTGTTGTGTGTTTGTTTGGAAGCCAGACAGTGCTGAATTAAGTAAATCACTCTACACTTAAGTAAATATTGTAAACTTATTTAATTTACTTAAATTTTTGTACAAATATGTTTTTCAATTAAGTAACACGCGTTCGTGAATTTTGTAATGTTAAGTAAACATGATTTCACGCTTGTGTTATACATGTTTTTTTCTGGTTTTCGATACCCACTTTGAGTTCGCAGCGTTCACATAACGTAAGCAAGATGCAGAAAGCATTCTGTTAATAGCAACCAAACGAAGTGGAGACTATCATGCGTACAACAAAGAAAATCCTGTCTTCCGTAATCGCAGCAGCTTTTGTTTCCGGAGCAGCTGTCGGCGGCGCCTTTGCCTTTGATCGGGACGACACTGTTGGTGACCTGACCGGCGACAAGCCTTTGTCAATTCGTCAGCAGAAAATTGCCAATGCGAAAGCGCTTCAGGACGCCAAGAACAACCGTCTGCTGATCTTGCAGGTTGAAGGTAGCTTCAACGGTGAAGAGCGTTTGACGGCGAGCCAGCAGGCTGCCTCCAATGCCAAAATCGCATCTGCAAGTGGTTCACTGCCAATCCTGGAGTTCAAAGGCGACTGGAATGGCACTTCCAAGGCTGGTTTCCCGCACCAGTAAAAACAAGAAACTTCACTGTGCATATCTGAAGAAAGGGTCGCGCTTCCAGCGTGGCCCTTCTTTCGTTTCGCCTGCTGGAATCTGCCGCTCAGATTGCCTAATCTTTGGCGGCATCCTTCAAGCGGGATGCAAGCCACGCCAGACCAGTATCCGGAATGCCTACTTCTGCAAGGTGAGCAGCGGTGTTGATGACATATTCCGGGTTGGCACCGGATTTTCCAACCGCGCCGATCACGATATCGAGCTGTTCTTCGCGCGGCAGGGCTCCTGCATATTGCGGATGCTCGTGATCCACCATGTAAACAAGCGCCTGCACTTTTTCGCCGCCATCGAGCTCTATGTTGTGCCAATGTTCCTTGTAGACCATTGTCGTTTGCTCTCTGGCGCGAAGGTACGCCAACGTTTCCGGCCAGATATCTTCAGCAACCTGATAGGCCAAGCCCCGGCAGGCGCCACCATTGTCCAGCCCGAACACCAGGCCAGGGTTTTCCTGCGTACCGCGGTGAACCCAGGAGTAGACACACAGCGCGCGGTGAGCCCCTCGCAACAGGGCCTGCGAGGTACGCAAATGATCAAATCCGGGGTTCCACATCAAAGACCCGTAGCCAAAAACCCAAAAATCGCTCATATCGACCTGTCTTCTGTTTCGCAGGAGCGGAGATAGCAATCTCTGTCTGTCGATTCAATGCTGCCTTTCGGGCAGAGTACAAAGCGGAGAGAATTTGAACAGTGTCCAAAGCCGAGAACAAATCAGCTACCGGTTCAAAGCGTCGTTACATCCTGCTGATCAGCGCAATCGTTATCGTTGTCGCCGGCTGGTCTGGGGCCTGGTTCTATGGGCGGTCGGTGCTGGCAGAGCAGATCGACTTGCACATGGGTGGAATGGCGCGGAACGGGCTTCAGATCTCCTGCGCCGACCTGGACATCGCCGGATATCCTTTTCGCTACGAGGTGTATTGCAAGGACTTGAATTCGCTGGACCGCAGAGGATCGGCGGGATCCCTAGGGGGAATAAACGCCGTCGCACTTGTCTACAATCCCTGGCACGTGATTTTTGAGGCAAAGGCACCTGCGTCCGTGGCAATACCCATCAGGGGAGCTGCCGGAAACATGACCTGGGATACTGCCCGGGCCAGCATCAAGTTCGCAACCGGTTCGCTTGGTGCCGTTGATGCCGTCATCGACAAGCCTGAAGCGGCGTTTGAAGATGCTTTTTCCTCCGGCGTGTTTGAAGCGGACAAGGCCGAAGTTCATCTGAGAACGGCACCTGGATCCAAAGAAACGCTGGAAGGTTTTGCCACGATCGAAAGTCTTAAGCTTCTGTCTCTTCCCGAACTTCAGCAATCCATTCAGTTGCGAAGCCATGTTCAGATAGATGGCGGCGCAGGAATGCTGGCCGGACTGGATCTGCCGACGTTGGTCATGATCAATGATGGCGCTCTGCCGGTCAGGCTCGTCCTGCTTGAAACCTCTTTTGGGGAAAGCCGGGTCAGCGCAAGCGGTGACCTTGTTGTGAATGGCGATGGGACCTTGTCAGGCACATTGAATGTGACGCTCGGCGATGCCAAGGCACTTCTTGATGTCCTGAAACCGCTTTTCCCGCCTCAGGACAGTTCTTTTGCGGTTATCGAAGGCATTGTGAACAGCCTGACACCCACGGCCGTTGAAGTGGACGGCGTTCCTTCAATCCAGCTTCCCGTTGCGCTGGATCAGGGAAATGTCCGTGTGGGCTTCCTGCCACTGGGCAGGATCCCGCCCTTGTTCCAGACTGGAAGCTAGGCCACCGACTCATTAAATCGCATCCAAATTCGGATTGAGGCGAGTTTGATGGTTGCGAGATAGTTTTCGGGGTCCTTGTCGTAACGGGTTGCGACGGCTCTGAAGTGCTTGAGTTTGTTGAAGAACCGCTCCACGAGATTGCGCGCCCTGTAGAGGTGTTTGCTGAACACGGGCTTTTGCCTGCGCTGCGGCATGGGCGGGATGTTGGCGAATGC
>CXTY01000041.1 GCA_001404055.1 Roseibium album
ATCAGAAAAAAAGTTTGAATTATGGCGAGAAATAAAAGTCTGAAACATGATTAAACTCCTAAGCAGAAAACCTACCGCGCTTCGCTTGGTCAACCCCTCAGCGGCAAAAATTAAAATTTTTACCGCTTCGGCGTTATAACCTCACACTCAATCTTTTATCACGAAGTCATGATTGAATCGCGAGTGGTCGGCAGATTGCGATAAACGGTCACATTAAATTTAACCTGACTATTCCACTGCAACAACTGAACGGACTGGAAACACTGGTCATAATCATGGTGGCGAATAAGTACGCGTTCTTGCAAATCACCAGAAGGCGGTTCCTGAATGAATGGGAAGCCTTCAAGAAGGTGATAAGCAGGAGAAACATACGAAGGCGCATAACGATACCACTGACCCTCAGCAATCTTAAACTTCTTAGACGAATCACCAGAACGGAAAACATCCTTCATAGAAATTTCACGCGGCGGCAAGTTGCCATACAAAACAGGGTCGCCAGCAATATCGGTATAAGTCAAAGCACCTTTAGCGTTAAGGTACTGAATCTCTTTAGTCGCAGTAGGCGGAAAACGAACAAGCGCAAGAGTAAACATAGTGCCATGCTCAGGAACAAAGAAACGCGGCACAGAATGTTTATAGGTCTGTTGAACACGACCAGAAAACTGGCCTAACGACGTTTGGTCAGTTCCATCAACATCATAGCCAGATGCCCAGAGATTAGAGCGCATGACAAGTAAAGGACGGTTGTCAGCGTCATAAGAGGTTTTACCTCCAAATGAAGAAATAACATCATGGTAACGCTGCATGAAGTAATCACGTTCTTGGTCAGTATGCAAATTAGCATAAGCAGCTTGCAGACCCATAATGTCAATAGATGTGGTAGAAGTCGTCATTTGGCGAGAAAGCTCAGTCTCAGGAGGAAGCGGAGCAGTCCAAATGTTTTTGAGATGGCAGCAACGGAAACCATAACGAGCATCATCTTGATTAAGCTCATTAGGGTTAGCCTCGGTACGGTCAGGCATCCACGGCGCTTTAAAATAGTTGTTATAGATATTCAAATAACCCTGAAACAAATGCTTAGGGATTTTATTGGTATCAGGGTTAATCGTGCCAAGAAAAGCGGCATGGTCAATATAACCAGTAGTGTTAACAGTCGGGAGAGGAGTGGCATTAACACCATCCTTCATGAACTTAATCCACTGTTCACCATAAACGTGACGATGAGGGACATAAAAAGTAAAAATGTCTACAGTAGAGTCAATAGCAAGGCCACGACGCAATGGAGAAAGACGGAGAGCGCCAACGGCGTCCATCTCGAAGGAGTCGCCAGCGATAACCGGAGTAGTTGAAATGGTAATAAGACGACCAATCTGACCAGCAAGGAAGCCAAGATGGGAAAGGTCATGCGGCATACGCTCGGCGCCAGTTTGAATATTAGACATAATTTATCCTCAAGTAAGGGGCCGAAGCCCCTGCAATTAAAATTGTTGACCACCTACATACCAAAGACGAGCGCCTTTACGCTTGCCTTTAGTACCTCGCAACGGCTGCGGACGACCAGGGCGAGCGCCAGAACGTTTTTTACCTTTAGACATTACATCACTCCTTCTGCACGTAATTTTTGACGCACGTTTTCTTCTGCGTCAGTAAGAACGTCAGTGTTTCCTGCGCGTACACGCAAGGTAAACGCGAACAATTCAGCGGCTTTAACCGGACGCTCGACGCCATTAATAATGTTTTCCGTAAATTCAGCGCCTTCCATGATGAGACAGGCCGTTTGAATGTTGACGGGATGAACATAATAAGCAATGACGGCAGCAATAAACTCAACAGGAGCAGGAAAGCGAGGGTATCCTACAAAGTCCAGCGTACCATAAACGCAAGCCTCAACGCAGCGACGAGCACGAGAGCGGTCAGTAGCAATCCAAACTTTGTTACTCGTCAGAAAATCGAAATCATCTTCGGTTAAATCCAAAACGGCAGAAGCCTGAATGAGCTTAATAGAGGCCAAAGCGGTCTGGAAACGTACGGATTGTTCAGTAACTTGACTCATGATTTCTTACCTATTAGTGGTTGAACAGCATCGGACTCAGATAGTAATCCACGCTCTTTTAAAATGTCAACAAGAGAATCTCTACCATGAACAAAATGTGACTCATATCTAAACCAGTCCTTGACGAACGTGCCAAGCATATTAAGCCACTTCTCCTCATCCAACGCGTCAGTTTTTGACAGAATCGTTAGTTGATGGCGAAAGGTCGCAAAGTAAGAGCTTCTCGAGCTGCGCAAGGATAGGTCGAATTTTCTCATTTTCCGCCAGCAGTCCACTTCGATTTAATTCGTAAACAAGCAGTAGTAATTCCTGCTTTATCAAGATAATTTTTCGACTCATCAGAAATATCCGAAAGTGTTAACTTCTGCGTCATGGAAGCGATAAAACTCTGCAGGTTGGATACGCCAATCATTTTTATCGAAGCGCGCATAAATTTGAGCAGATTTGTCGTCACAGGTTGCGCCGCCAAAACGTCGGCTACAGTAACTTTTCCCAGCCTCAATCTCATCTCTCTTTTTGCGTTCTGCTTCAATATCTGGTTGAACGGCGTCGCGTCGTAACCCAGCTTGGTAAGTTGGATTAAGCACTCCGTGGACAGATTTGTCATTGTGAGCATTTTCATCCCGAAGTTGCGGCTCATTCTGATTCTGAACAGCTTCTTGGGAAGTAGCGACAGCTTGGTTTTTAGTGAGTTGTTCCATTCTTTAGCTCCTAGACCTTTAGCAGCAAGGTCCATATCTGACTTTTTGTTAACGTATTTAGCCACATAGAAACCAACAGCCATATAACTGGTAGCTTTAAGCGGCTCACCTTTAGCATCAACAGGCCACAACCAACCAGAACGTGAAAAAGCGTCCTGCGTGTAGCGAACTGCGATGGGCATACTGTAACCATAAGGCCACGTATTTTGCAAGCTATTTAACTGGCGGCGATTGCGTACCCGACGACCAAAATTAGGGTCAACGCTACCTGTAGGAAGTGTCCGCATAAAGTGCACCGCATGGAAATGAAGACGGCCATTAGCTGTACCATACTCAGGCACACAAAAATACTGATAGCAGTCGGCGTGTGAATCATTAGCCTTGCGACCCTCGGCAGCAAGAACCATACGACCAATATCACGAAAATAGTCACGCAAAGCATTGGGATTATCATAAAACGCCTCTAATCGGTCGTCAGCCAACGTGAGAGTGTCAAAAACGATAAACCAACCATCAGCATGAGCCTGTCGCATTGCATTCATCAAACGCTGAATAGCAAAGCCTCTACGCGATTTCATAGTGGAGGCCTCCAGCAATCTTGAACACTCATCCTTAATACCTTTCTTTTTGGGGTAATTATACTCATCGCGAATATCCTTAAGAGGGCGTTCAGCAGCCAGCTTGCGGCAAAACTGCGTAACCGTCTTCTCGTTCTCTAAAAACCATTTTTCGTCCCCTTCGGGGCGGTGGTCTATAGTGTTATTAATATCAAGTTGGGGGAGCACATTGTAGCATTGTGCCAATTCATCCATTAACTTCTCAGTAACAGATACAAACTCATCACGAACGTCAGAAGCAGCCTTATGGCCGTCAACATACATATCACCATTATCGAACTCAACGCCCTGCATACGAAAAGACAGAATCTCTTCCAAGAGCTTGATGCGGTTATCCATCTGCTTATGGAAGCCAAGCATTGGGGATTGAGAAAGAGTAGAAATGCCACAAGCCTCAATAGCAGGTTTAAGAGCCTCGATACGCTCAAAGTCAAAATAATCAGCGTGACATTCAGAAGGGTAATAAGAACGAACCATAAAAAAGCCTCCAAGATTTGGAGGCATGAAAACATACAATTGGGAGGGTGTCAATCCTGACGGTTATTTCCTAGACAAATTAGAGCCAATACCATCAGCTTTACCGTCTTTCCAGAAATTGTTCCAAGTATCGGCAACAGCTTTATCAATACCATGAAAAATATCAACCACACCAGAAGCAGCATCAGTGACGACATTAGAAATATCCTTTGCAGTAGCGCCAATATGAGAAGAGCCATACCGCTGATTCTGCGTTTGCTGATGAACTAAGTCAACCTCAGCACTAACCTTGCGAGTCATTTCTTTGATTTGGTCATTGGTAAAATACTGACCAGCCGTTTGAGCTTGAGTAAGCATTTGGCGCATAATCTCGGAAACCTGCTGTTGCTTGGAAAGATTGGTGTTTTCCATAATAGACGCAACGCGAGCAGTAGACTCCTTCTGTTGATAAGCAAGCATCTCATTTTGTGCATATACCTGGTCTTTCGTATTCTGGCGTGAAGTCGCCGACTGAATGCCAGCAATCTCTTTTTGAGTCTCATTTTGCATCTCGGCAATCTCTTTCTGATTGTCCAGTTGCATTTTAGTAAGCTCTTTTTGATTCTCAAATCCGGCGTCAACCATACCAGCAGAGGAAGCATCAGCACCAGCACGCTCCCAAGCATTAAGCTCAGGAAATGCAGCAGCAAGATAATCACGAGTATCCTTTCCTTTATCAGCGGCAGACTTGCCACCAAGTCCAACCAAATCAAGCAACTTATCAGAAACGGCAGAAGTGCCAGCCTGCAACGTACCTTCAAGAAGTCCTTTACCAGCTTTAGCCATAGCACCAGAAACAAAACTAGGGACGGCCTCATCAGGGTTAGGAACATTAGAGCCTTGAATGGCAGATTTAATACCAGCATCACCCATGCCTACAGTATTGTTATCGGTAGCAAGCACATCACCTTGAATGCCACCGGAGGCGGCTTTTTGACCGCCTCCAAACAATTTAGACATGGCGCCACCAGCAAGAGCAGAAGCAATACCGCCAGCAATAGCACCAAACATAAATCACCTCACTTAAGTGGCTGGAGACAAATAATCTCTTTAATAACCTGATTCAGCGAAACCAATCCGCGGCATTTAGTAGCGGTAAAGTTAGACCAAACCATGAAACCAACATAAACATTATTGCCCGGCGTACGGGGAAGGACGTCAATAGTCACACAGTCCTTGACGGTATAATAACCACCATCATGGCGACCATCCAAAGGATAAACATCATAGGCAGTCGGGAGGGTAGTCGGAACCGAAGAAGACTCAAAGCGAACCAAACAGGCAAAAAATTTAGGGTCGGCATCAAAAGCAATATCAGCACCAACAGAAACAACCTGATTAGCGGCGTTGACAGATGTATCCATCTGAATGCAATGAAGAAAACCACCATTACCAGCATTAACCGTCAAACTATCAAAATATAACGTTGACGATGTAGCTTTAGGTGTCTGTAAAACAGGTGCCGAAGAAGCTGGAGTAACAGAAGTGAGAACCAGCTTATCAGAAAAAAAGTTTGAATTATGGCGAGAAATAAAAGTCTGAAACATGATTAAACTCCTAAGCAGAAAACCTACCGCGCTTCGCTTGGTCAACCCCTCAGCGGCAAAAATTAAAATTTTTACCGCTTCGGCGTTATAACCTCACACTCAATCTTTTATCACGAAGTCATGATTGAATCGCGAGTGGTCGGCAGATTGCGATAAACGGTCACATTAAATTTAACCTGACTATTCCACTGCAACAACTGAACGGACTGGAAACACTGGTCATAATCATGGTGGCGAATAAGTACGCGTTCTTGCAAATCACCAGAAGGCGGTTCCT